>OZ242287.1:0-5719667 GCA_965207495.1 Caldilineaceae bacterium | reverse complement strand
GGCCACGCTGATGCCATCGCCGCCGGCAAAAACCAGAATGCGCACCACGCGGCCGGTGCCGTGGGGAAGCGTCACCACGCCCCGCACCTGCTGGTCCGCGTGACGGGGGTCAACACCCGTGCTCAGATGCACCTCCACCGTCTCATCGAACTTGGCCGTGGCGCCGTTCCGCATCAGGTTAACGGCCTCTGCCGGCTGGTACTGCGTATTCCGGTCAATCTTGCTACGCGCTGCGTTGTAGCGCTTGCCATGTTTGGGCATATTTCACTCCTTGTGGTGCAAACGGGGCGCCGGTGTGGGCCCCTCCCACCTATGAATTAATGATCTCTGCAGGGCCGCAATCTCTTCAGCAGCTATCGTCAGTCGACAACCGTGACACCCATACTGCGAGCCGTCCCCCTCACCATCTGCATGGCGCTGTCTATCGGGATATTGCCCAGGTCCTTCAGTTTTACCTCGGCGATCTCCCGCACCTGCTGATTCGTGATCTCGCCCACCTTCTCCGAATTGGGAATGCCGCTGCCTTTTTCGATCCCGGCCGCCTTCTTGATCAGTTCGGACGCCGGCGGTGTCTTCGTTATGAATGTAAACGACTGGTCCTGGAAAATCGTGATCTCGACTGGAACGACCTGTCCCATCTGACTCTGCGTACGCGCATTATACTCCTTGCAGAAGCCCATGATATTGACGCCGTGCGGGCCCAGCGCCGTGCCTACCGGTGGGGCAGGGTTGGCCTTGCCGGCGGGAATCTGCAACTTCACAACTGCCTTGACTTTCTTCGCCATCTCGCCTGCTTCTCCTTATTACGTATCCCGTTCCAATTGGAGGAAGTCCACCTCCACCGGCGTCTCCCGGTTGAAGAAACTTACCATGACCCGGGCTTTGCCCTTCTCCGGCTCCAGCGTGTCGACCACACCTGTGAATTCAGCAAACGGGCCTTCGATTATCCGCACCCGCTCGCCCACGTCGAAACTGACCTTGACGCGCGGTTCGTCCGACTCGATGCGGCTCATAATGTGGTTCACTTCGTCCTGGCTCAATGGGCTCGGCTTGTTCCCCATACCCACAAAACTGGTTACGCCCGGCGTATTGCGCACCACATACCAGCTGTCCTCATCCATTATCATCTCGATGAGAATATAGCCCGGAAAAACCTGGCGCTCTACCTCACGGCGGATGCCATCCTTGATCTCGATCTCGGTCTCAGTAGGTACAACTATCTGCAGAATCCGGTCGGTCATGTTCATCGATTCCGCCCGGTGTTCCAGGTTCTTCTTTACCTTGTTCTCCTTGCCCGAATAGCTGTGCACCACGTACCATTCCGGTCTCGGGCCGGTCAACTCCTCTTCATCTGCCGCGGACGCCTCATCCTCTGCCAGCGCAGAATCCGCTCCCTCTTCCTGCAGTTCAGCGTCGACGTCTGCATTCGTCAAGTCGCCCACAAATCCCTCCTTGCGCGTCACACGCCACAACCGGCTCTTCCTCTACCGAAAATGGTGGTCGCGCCTCAGATGCTGCCTAAAATACCTGAAGAAAAAGTGTCACCAGATAACTGAAAAACGAGTCTACCGCAAACAACACCAGCGCAGCGATTGTGGTGACTATCAACACAACGACGGTCAGGCGCGTTCCCTCCTCGCGCGTCGGCCAGGTAACCTTGCCAATCTCAGCGCGGGTCTCCTTGAAGTACCGCACAATCGCATTATCAGACCTTTGAACAGTTGTTGACCGGCTCACGATTGACTCCGTTCGGTGTGTGAACACTTGCCTGTGATCACAGCGCCCCAGATCCTATTTCCTCATCGACCAGCATGCAGCGCCATCGGCCTTGTTAGGCGGCAAATGACCACCGCGCGGCTGCCGGTGGTCATTCTTTGACAGGCGAGGCAGGACTTGAACCCGCAACCTGCGGTTTTGGAGACCGCCGCTCTGCCAGTTGAGCTACTCGCCTAAAATGTCCGCAAGCATCGATCTCTTACGGACAGTCTCTACTTATCCAGTATGTTACTGGATGATCTCGGTAATTGCGCCTGCGGCGACGGTGCGGCCGCCCTCGCGGATGGCAAAACGGCCGCCGGTCTCGATGGCAACAGGCGAGATCAACTCGACCTCCATCGTCACATTGTCGCCGGGCATCACCATCTCCACACCTGCGGGCAGGTCGATCGAACCGGTGATGTCCATGGTGCGGATGTAAAACTGCGGCCTGTAGCCCTTGAAGAAGGGAGTGTGCCGTCCGCCCTCCTCCTTGCGCAGCACATACACCTCGGACTTGAAACGCGTGTGCGGCAAGATGCTGCCCGGCTTGGCCAGCACCTGCCCGCGGTCCACCTCTTCACGGTCGATGCCGCGCAGCAGACAACCAACGTTGTCGCCCGCCTGCCCCTCATCCAGCAGCTTGCGGAACATCTCGACACCGGTCACAGTGGTCGTGTGCGTCGGCTTCACACCCACAATCTCCACCTCTTCCATCGGATGGATGACACCGCGCTCGACGCGGCCGGTCACGACCGTGCCGCGCCCCTTGATCGAAAAAACATCCTCAATCGGCATCAGGAAGGGCTTGTCGATCTCACGCACCGGGGTGGGGATATACTCATCCACCGCACGCATCAGCTCCCAGATCGGCTCATACTCCGGCGCATCCGGGTCGTCCGAACTGCTCTCCAGCGCATGCAACGCACTGCCGCGCACAAAGGGGATGTCATCGCCAGGGAACTCGTAGGTGTCGAGCAGCTCTCGCAACTCCATCTCCACCAGCTCCAGCAACTCCTCATCCTCCATCATGTCGACCTTGTTGAGAAAGACGACCATCGCCGGCACTTCCACCTGCCGCGCCAACAGAATGTGTTCGCGCGTCTGCGGCATGGCGCCGTCCGGCGCAGCCACCACCAGAATGGCGCCGTCCATCTGCGCCGCACCGGTAATCATGTTCTTGATATAGTCGGCATGTCCAGGACAGTCCACGTGCGCATAGTGGCGGTTTTCCGTCTCATACTCTACATGCGCAATGGCGATGGTAATGCCGCGAGCCTTCTCCTCCGGCGCATTGTCGATCGCCTCAAACGCACTGAAATCAGCCATCCCGCGCAGCGCCAACACCTTCGTGATCGCCGCCGTCAGCGTCGTCTTACCGTGATCCACATGCCCAATCGTCCCCACGTTCACATGGGGCTTCGTCCTCTCAAATACTGCCTTCGCCATTCTTCCTTTCTCCTGACTGTTTCACGTCTGTACTCTGCACATTCAAGCAGCCTCGCAACGAGGCTGGAAATTTTCCCTATACACCCGCCCGCACGATCCAACTGCCGCCCGGGGGCAACCCTCCAGATCGTTGCAACCACAGCCCTTCAGACGAAATCCCATTCCCGCATCGAATCGCCCAAAACCGTTTCCACGGCAGCACAGACGCCGCCTCTGCAACCTGAACAGTATACGAAATGTCCAAACGGTTGACAAGTCTGGACCCGACTGAATCGGCCAATCCGAATGCGCCGGCCCCATCCAACTCAGGCGTATTCCCGCCGCGGCGTCCCTACCTCCGACTTCTGCGTGTCGGGCTGATAACTGTCGAACTGCATCGTAAACGTGCCCCGCCCACTGGTGATCGAGCGCAGCTTCGTCGCGTACCCGAACATCTCCGCCAGCGGCACGACCGACCGCACAGCCGTAACCTTGTTGCTGCGCGCGTCCAGCCCCTCGATCTGGCCGCGTCGGCTCGAAAAATCGCCCACAATATCGCCGACATACTCCTCCGGCACGACCGCCTCAACCATCATAATCGGCTCCAACAGGACCGGGCCCGCCTTCGACATGCCCTCCTTGAACGCCATCGAACCGGCTATCTTAAAGGCGATTTCACTCGAATCCACCTCATGATAACTGCCGTCCACCAGCGCGGCGCGAATATCCACCACCGGGTAACCCGACAGCACGCCGCTTTCCATCGCCTCTTGAATACCCTTGCGCACCGCAGGAATGTACTCTCTGGGCACCGAACCGCCCACGATCTTGTCCTCAAACTCGAAGCCCTCACCCTCGTCATTCGGCTCCAGCTCGATATAGACGTGGCCAAACTGCCCGCGGCCGCCCGTCTGACGGACGAACCGCCCTTCAGCCCGGGTCGCCTTTGTGATCGTCTCCCGGTAGGCCACCTGCGGACGGCCCTCGTTACACTGCACCCGGAACTCTCTCTTCAGACGGTCCACGATAATCTGCAAATGCAGCTCACCCATTCCGCTGATGACCGTCTGCCCCGTCTGATCATCATATCGCACCTGAAAGGTCGGGTCCTCTTCGGCCAGCTTCAGGAGGCCGTCGGCCATCCTGTCCTGATCCGCCTTGGACTTCGGCTCAACCGCGATCCCAATCACCGGGGCCGGAAACTCAATCGTCTCCAGCAAAATCTCATTGCTGCGGTCGCTGAGCGTCTCACCGGTCAGGCTCTGCTTGAGGCCGACAATGGCGGCGATGTCGCCCGCCCGGCAAACCTCGATCTCCTCCCTCTTGTCGGCATGCATCTGCAAAAGCCGGCCAATCCGTTCCCGCCGGCCCTTGTTGGCGTTGTAGACCATACTGCCCGACGCCAATGTACCCGAATAGACGCGCACATAGGCCAGGCGTCCCACAAACGGGTCCGTCACAATCTTGAAGACAAGCGCCGCGAACGGTTCCTCCGGGTCGGCGAACCGGATCTTCTCTTCCTCTGTCCTGGGATCAAGGCCAACCACCGGCGGCACATCCAACGGGCTGGGCAGATAGCGAACAGTCGCATCCAGAAGCGGTTGCACACCCTTGTTCTTGAGCGCCGAACCGCACAGAATCGGCACGAGATCATTGCGAACGACGGCATTGCGCAATGCCTTGATAAGCTGCTCGTTGCTGATCTCTTCGCCTTCCAGATACAGCGTCGTCAACTCCTCGTCGGTCTCGGCAATCCGCTCAACCATCGTCGCCCGCGCCGCCTCCGCAGCCTCCCGCATTTCCTCCGGGATCTCGGCTGTTTCAGGCATCGCGCCCAGCGCGTCGCTGTAGCGCAGGGCCTTCATCGTAAAGAGGTCGATGACCCCCTGAAAATTCTCCTCCGCGCCCCAGGGCAGCTGAATCGGCAGCGGGTCCGCGCCGAGACGGTCGATAATCATGCCCACCGTACGATCAAAGTCGGCCCCGATTCGGTCCATCTTGTTAACAAAACAGATGCGCGGCACATGATACGTGTCCGCCTGCCGCCAGACCGTCTCCGACTGCGGCTCGACACCCGCAACCGCGTCAAAAACGACGATGCCGCCGTCCAGTACGCGCAAGCTGCGCTGCACCTCGGCCGTAAAATCGATATGGCCCGGTGTGTCGATAATATTGATCTGGGTCTCTTCACCGCTGCGGCTGTCAACCCAGTTCGCCGTAATCGCGGCCGCCGTTATCGTGATGCCGCGCTCCCGCTCCTGCGCCATCCAGTCCGTGACAGCCGTCCCCTCATGCACTTCACCCATGCGGTGTATACGGCCGGAATAGAACAGAATTCGTTCCGTTGTCGTCGTCTTGCCCGCATCAATGTGGGCGATAATTCCAATATTGCGGATCCTATCCAATGGTACCTGACTCATCAAATTCACCTGATCTTATCTTGGGGGGCACCGTCGCGCCCCGTTCACTCAAAATAGGCAACCTGCCTCACGGCATCGTTGCTTTCGCTTTCCCGCCACAGCCCGTCCTCCACGAACGGCCTGCCGCTACCGTCTTCCCCCTGCCCTCCGACAAAAAGACGACGCAACCGTCCCGCTGGCGCCGCAAACCCACGCGCCCCTCTTGAGCAGGGGCGCCTGCATTCTGCTAATCCGGCGTCCTGCTAATCCGGCAGCGTCGTATCTCACCCAGCAGAGTGCTGACCGCGTTTGCGACATCACCCTTTGGCTCGAATTCGTCGTATATTGTTCGGCTCAGAAGAAGTTCCAAACCCGAATGGGCCGGATTCCTCCGAAGTTGTGCCCAGCCAGGGCGCCGGACACATCAGGAACTACCAATTCAACTGTCTATGCTGCCATGAAGGCAAAATACCTAGCGCCTTCGGGCAAAATGAGCAAAGGCCTGATTGGCTTCTGCCATCCGGTGCGTCTCTTCACGCCGGCGCACGGTCTGTCCTTCACCGCGCGACGTTTCCAGAAGTTCATTCGCCAACCGAGTGGCCATATTGCGGCCGCTCCGCCCCCTGGCATTCTGAATCAGCCAGCGCATGGCCAGGGCCTGCCGCCGGTCAGGGCGGATCTCCATCGGAACCTGATAGGTCGCGCCACCTACACGCTGCGGTTTGACCTCAACCAGTGGAGTGGCGTTCCTGAGCGCCTCTTCGAAGACTTCCAGTGGTGGACGATTGGTGCGTTCAGCTACGGTATCCAGTGCGGTATACACTATCCTGGCGGCCAGACTCTTCTTGCCCCGTTCCATCAAATTGTTGATGAACTTGGCCAGCACAACACTGTGGTGCCGGGGATCGGGCGTAATTTGACGCTTTTCAGGCCGGTTTCGTCGCGGCATTCTCCTACTCCATCTCCATCATTTGCGCCACGCGCGCCTCCAGAGGAAGAACCCACACTACCCGTCCTGCCTCCCCAGAGTCAGCGCTTAACGCGGCTTCTTGGTACCGTATTTGCTGCGGCTTCGCTTGCGGTCATTGACCCCGGTGCTGTCCAGCGCGCCGCGCACGATATGATAACGCACGCCGGGCAAATCCCTCACCGGACCGCCGCGGACCAGAACCACACTGTGCTCCTGGAGATTATGGCCTTCACCAGGAATATAGGCCGTCACTTCAACACCATTGGTAAGGCGCACACGCGCTACCTTACGCAGAGCGGAATTGGGCTTCCTCGGTGTCGTCGTTCGCACCTGTGTACATACCCCCCGCTTCTGCGGGTTGCCCTGCTTGACCCGCTTCGTGCGGCCGGTCAACGTGTTCTGCGTAAAGCGCAAGGCCGGTGCGGTCTCTTTCTTCGGCTTCGTCTTACGGCCCTTGCGGACCAGCTGATTTATCGTCGGCAAATCTTTCCTCCCTGAAGGTCTTCGTAGCCCACGTAAAGACAGTACTCTACTATATCACGATCATGCTGCTGAAAGCAAATCACGGTACCCATTCAGGTGTATCACCCATTCACTCACCACTGACCACCGACCACTGACCACCGACCACTGCAGTTGGGCGGTCGGCCCTTCGGCCCTCCCTTGTGCAGGGGCTGCGCCCCCGCAACGCCCCGCCCTTGCTGGACCACCGTGCGCATTCTTCCCCAGCAAAGTGTCTAGAGAAAAGTGTCTAACCAACAGTATTTCCCTAAACGGTCCTGTAGGGGCAGGCCCCGTACCTACACTGTGCCTGCCCTGAGTCTCGCCAGGAGCCGGTGAACAATCCCTGCCGCCGCCGGCATAATCTCCCCGCCAGACTGCTCCCCCCCAAATCCGGGATGCACCCGCACGAACCTGGCACTGATGATGCAGCCGATCGGGCACAATGGCGCCCAATCCTCGCCGCCAGACTGCAAGCCCATACACGTGCGCTATACGAGCGTTCTCCGACAGAATACGAGAGTTCGGAAAGCAAGCCGAGAACGAACCGAGTTCTGCGTTCCTATGCAGCCAGTGAACGCCTGAACATGCCCAGCCGCTCACCCCCCCCAGCCACTGCCGCAGCAATGCCGTCACCAGCACAAAGAAAAAGGGTGGAAGAGCTAGCTCTTCCACCCTTGTCTGCACTCTTATCTGCACTCATATCTGTACATGCATCTGTACAGACCATCTGACCTCTAGCCCAGGTCGACGTTGATCTCCTCGCTCTCCTCATCCTTCAGGTTGTTGAGGTCGAAGTCCAACTCCTCATCGTCGACACCGCCCCCAAACCCGGACAACATCCCCAGCGGGCCAATCCCCATCTCCGCCAAACCGGAGAGATCGGCCAGATCCAGATCGGGTTCATCCAGCTCGAACTCGAGTTCGCTCAGCCCCTCATCGGCGCTCTCGTTCTGTTTGGCCAGCTGCTCTACGGCCTGCTGCTTCTCTTCCTCCCACAGGCGCCGCGTCCGGAAACCGGACCCGACCGGAATCAGCTTGCCGATGATGACATTCTCCTTCAGGCCCCGCAACTCGTCCCGCTGCCCTTGCACCGCGGCATCGGTGAGCACGCGCGTCGTCTCCTGGAAGCTCGCCGCTGCCAGGAAGCTCTCCGTATTCAAGGCCGCCTTCGTCAACCCCAGCACCACCGGCTCGGCTTTAGCCGGACGGTGGCCGCCGGAGATCGTCGTGTTGTTCTCATCCTCAAAGTGGAATCGATCCACCAGCTCGCCCGGCAGGAACTCGGTGTCACCGGTCGAACGGATCATCACCCGACGCAGCAGCTGGCGCAGGATCACCTCGATATGCTTGTCGTGGATGGCAACGCCCTGGCTGCGATAAACCTGCTGCACCTGCTCCAACAGGTAGAGCTGACACGCCTCACGGCCCTGAATGCGCAGAATCTCTTTCGGATTCTTCGAACCTTCGGTCAGCTGCTCGCCAGCGTTCACCTCATCACCCTTCTCCACCCGCAATCGGGCATTGGCCGGGATATCCGTCTCCCATACCAGGTTGTCTTCCCGGCGAATGATGACCTGACCGTTCTCAGCGAATATCTGGCCCTCCATGCCCGCCAGGACGCCCTGTGCATCCTCGTCCCCGTTGCGGGCGATGACCGTATCTTCCTGCACCCGGTCGTCCGAATCCACCATCAGCTCAAATCCCTCGGGAATCGCGATCTCCCGCCGTTTGAGCTCGGTGCGGCTTACCTTCAGCATGCGCTGATCGCCTTCCCACCAGATATCCACCTTGCCGTCGATCTCGCTGATGACTGCTTCACCTTTGGGGTTGCGCACCTCGAACAATTCCTCGACGCGCGGCAGACCCTGGGTGATGTCATCGCTCCCGGCCACACCGCCGGTGTGGAACGTGCGCAACGTCAGCTGGGTACCCGGCTCGCCGATCGACTGCGCCGCGATAATACCCACCGCTTCACCCTGCTCCACCGTTCCCCCTCGGGCCAGGTCCGTGCCGTAACACTTCTTGCAAAGGCCAAAGCGGGATTCGCACGTCAGCGGGCTGAAGACGAACGCCCTCGTCACCTCATGACGCTCGATTGTCGCCAGGGCAGCCTCGTCGATTACCGTATCCCGCTCCAGCAGCAACTCAACCGTATCGGGATGTCGGATCGCGGAAGCAAGCGTGCGCGTCACCACGCGGTCCGCAAAGTTCTCGCCCATCGCCTTCGAACTCCCGGCATCGATCCAGATGCCGGCATTGGTACCGCAATCATCCTCGGTCACAATCACATCCTGGGCCACGTCCACCAGGCGACGCGTCAGATACCCCGCGTCCGCAGTGCGCAGCGCAGTATCCGCCAACCCTTTGCGCCCCCCGTGCGTGCTCAGGAAATACTCCAGCGCAGTCAACCCCTCGCGGAAGTTGGAGCGGATCGGCAAAGGAATGATGCGCCCGTTCGGGCCGGCAATCAGACCGCGCATACCGGCCAGCTGCCGCACCGTATTGACTCCCCCCTTCGTCGAACCGGAGTGGGCCATCGCCCCCAGCCCCTCAAGCGGGCTGAGCAGTTTACGCACCTCGGCCGTTACCTCGTCGGCTGCCCGTGTCCACAGCTCAACCGTCTTCTCGTACAGCTCCTCCTCGGTGATCAGGCCGCGCCGGTACTGGCGCTCCGCCTCCGCCACCTCTTCGGAAGTGCGCTCAACGATCTCGTCCTTCTCATTCGGCACCTGAATATCGCTGACCGCAATCGTAATGCCGGACCGGGTCGCGTACTCAAAGCCCAGGTCCTTGATATTGTCTACCGTCTCGGCTGTCACCTCCCGGCCCAGGTGCTTGTAACACAGGTCAATGACCTCATTGACACCCTTCTTGTCCAGAAGCTCGTTGACAAACCACAACTCCTCCGGCAGCGCCCGGTTGAAGATGATTCGCCCAATCGTCGTGCGGAAAATCCGGTCCTGCGGCCAGGCCGCCCCCAACAGCTTCAGTTCCCGCAGACCGTCCCGCACCTCACTCATCGCGGCCTGCCCAAATGCCGGAATCTCCTGAATCATATGCCGCTCGCCCTGGGCATACATGTCCATCAGTTCGCCGACGGTGGCGACGCCGTATTCCTGCAAAGCGTCCATCACCCGTTCGCTCACCTCCATCGACTCGATCGGCTCAACGTCGAAACGCGTCGTAAAACGCGCCCGAATCGAATCCCGCAACTTGATATGGCCCAGGCTGAAGATGTATTCCGCCTCATCCATCGAGCTGAACAGCGGCAGCTCCCCGTCCGCCTTCCCCTCGTCCTCCTCTGTCGTCAGGTAGTAGACACCCATCACCATGTCCTTGGAGGGGCCGACGATCGGCTCGCCGCTGCTGGGCTTGAGCAGATTCTTGCTCGAAAGCATCAACTGCCGCGCCTCTTCCACCGCAGACTGGCTCAGCGGCACGTGCACCGCCATCTGGTCACCGTCAAAATCTGCATTGAACGCATCGCACACCAGCGGGTGCAGCTGAATCGCGCTCCCCTCTACCAGCGTGACCTCAAAAGCCTGGATGCCCAGGCGGTGCAGCGTCGGCGCACGGTTCAACAGCACCGGCCGCTCCTTGCAGATCTCCTCCAGCTCGTCCCACACCTCGGACTGCTGGCGATCTACCATCCGCTTCGCGCTCTTGATGTTGTGCGCATAGTTGTCCTCCACCAGGCGCCGCATCACGAACGGCTTGAACAGCTCCAAAGCCATCTTCTTCGGCAGGCCGCACTGGTGCAGCTTCAGCGTCGGACCGATCACAATGACCGAACGGCCGGAGTAATCGACGCGTTTCCCCAACAAATTGCGGCGGAAACGCCCCTGCTTCCCCTTGAGCATATCGCTCAGACTCTTGAGCTTGCGCTTGCCGCTGCGGCTGACCGCCCGGCCCCGCCGCCCGTTGTCGATCAGACTATCGACCGCTTCCTGTAACATACGCTTCTCGTTGCGGACAATTACATCCGGCGCGCCCAGGTCAAGCAGCCGCTTGAGACGATTGTTACGGTTGATCACCCGCCGGTACAGATCGTTGAGATCGCTGGTGGCAAAGCGCCCGCCGTCCAACTGCACCATCGGACGCAGTTCCGGCGGAATCACCGGCAAAATCGTCAGCACCATCCACTCCGGCCGGTTGCCGCTCTTGCGGAAGTTCTCCACAACCCGCAGACGCTTGGCCGCCTTCTTGCGGCGCTGCTTGCTCTTGGTCGTGAAAATCTCCTTGCGCAGTTCCTGGGCCAGCGAATCCAGATTGACCTTGGCAACAATATCCCGGATCGCCTCGGCGCCCATGCCTGCCTTGAAGATGTTGCCCCAGCGATCCGCCAGCTCGCGATAACGGGTCTCCGTCAGCAGCTGCATATCGTGCATGCTCTTCAGTTCGTCCAACTGCTCTTCCGAGCTCGACTGCAGCCGGTCCCGGTGTTCGGCCACATCGTCCCGCAACTTCTCCAGCAACCCCTCCAACTCCTGGCGCACGTACGTCTGCTTGGACTGGATCTGAGCCCGAATATCTGTCTTTTCCTCGTCCGACTCATACTGAAGCGTGTCCAACCGTTCCTGTACGTGGTCGTTTATTGTCCGCTCATGATCCGCAGTCACCATCTTCTTGGCCGCGATGATCGGCTCTTCCACCCAGTCCAGCGACTTGTCTTCCGGCGCCCTCTTGCCGAGATTGCTCTGAATCCAGTCCTGAATCCGCTGGGCCTGGCTGATCGTCTCCGACGAAGACCGGTTGATGCGCTCATCCAGCCGCGCAATCTGCCCCTGCTCGTCCTCGTCCAGCTCGTCAAGCTGGCTCTGCGCACCGGCCTCTACCGCGTCTATATGTTCCTGCGCCTCGTTCTCCAGACGGGCTATCCCCATCTGCACCTCTCGTTCAAGGCGCTGAATCGCCCGCCCGCGCGCATCTTCGTTCACGTCCGTGATGATGAACTGAGCAAAGTACAGGACCCGCTCCAGATGGCGCGGGCTGATGTTCAGGAGCAGCCCCAGATGGCTGGGTACACCCTTCACATACCAGATATGGCTGACCGGCGAAGCCAGCTGTATGTGGCCCATGCGCTCGCGGCGCACACGCTGCGGCGCCACCTCCACACCGCACTTGTCACACACAATGCCCTTGTAGCGCACCCGCTTATACTTGCCGCAGGCGCATTCCCAATCCTTCTGCGGCCCGAAAATACGTTCACAAAACAGACCGTCCCGCTCCGGTCGCAGGGTGCGGTAATTGATCGTCTCCGGCTTCGTTACTTCGCCAAAGCTCCACTCATCAATCTGGTCCGGGGAGGCAAGAGAAATGCGAATTGCGTCAAAATCTCGTACTTCCATTATGGCTCCTTCCTTTGCGTTTCGCCCGCCGTCAGGCGCACAACAGATGCGGTCGGCGGCGGCCTCGGTTGGCGGCGCCCTTACTCGCTGCTGCGGCTCATCGGGCTGGGTACGTTCAGGCTGAAGCCAAGATGCGGCAGACGGTCCTCAACCTCATCTTTGCCGAGCTGAATCACCTCATTCTTGTCGTTTATGACCTCAATCGAAAGAGCCAGACTCTGCAACTCCTTCACCAGCACCCGGAAACTCTCCGGCACACCGGGGCTCTGAATCTCATCACCCTTTACAATCGCTTCGTACGTCTTCACCCGCCCTGTCGTATCGTCCGACTTGATCGTCAGCATCTCCTGCAACGTGTAGGCCGCGCCGTATGCCTCCAGCGCCCAGACCTCCATCTCACCGAATCGCTGACCTCCGAACTGCGCCTTGCCGCCCAGCGGCTGCTGCGTGACCAGGCTGTAAGGACCCGTGCTGCGGGCGTGAACCTTATCCTCCACCAGGTGATGCAACTTGAGCATCTGCGCGATCCCAACCGTTACATGCGCATCATAGGGTTCGCCCGTCTTGCCATCGAAAAGCTTCTGCTTACCGGTCGTCGGCAGCGGCCAGCCAACCTCTCTCGAGTGCCCCTGCGCCGCCGCTTCAAACCCCTCGAGCAGGGTCTCCTCCAAAAGCTCACCCGCCTCCAGATGCAGCAGGATGGGATCGTCCGCAGTCTCCGTCAGGATCTCACCGTCCTGCGCAAAGCCGTGAAAGAGCATCCACTCCCGCAACGAAACATAGCGGGCATACTGGTCCGAAACATCCGAACGGGTTTCCGGAACGACAAGCTCCGCTTCATACCCCCTGTCCTTCAGCCATTCGGCCAGCGCTGAACTGCGCGCGTACTCGTCGTCGAAAAACAGCGTTTCAGGGTCATAACCGCGCGGCTCCAGCCAGTCCAGCAGATACAGCCGGCGAGCATCGTTGTCGTCCATCAACGCTTCGCTTTCAACTTCCTGCTCCCGCACAGACGCCCACGCCAGCTGCGTGATATCCTGCCAGGCCCGATCAATCAACCAGGCCCGCGCCAGCTCGGACTCGATCTCGTCCTCCTTCGCACCGTCGAATACCGGTGTCTCCGCCATGAAGCCCAGGCGGTCGGCCGCCCACCCAAGATGGGTCTCCAGCACCTGCCCGATATTCATGCGCCCCGGTACGCCCAGCGGATTCAGAATAATGTCGATCGGCGTGCCGTCCTCCAGGAAGGGCATATCTTCCACCGGCACTACCCGGGAAATTACGCCCTTGTTGCCATGCCGCCCGGCCATCTTGTCGCCTTCGGTCAGACGCCGGCGCTGCGCAATACTCACGCGCACCATCATCTCCACCCCGGCGGGCATATCCTGATGATCTTCACGCGTGAAGACCTTAATATCCACCACCTTACCCCGCTCCCCGTGGGGAAGCCGTAAGGAACTATCCTTTACCTCACGCGCCTTCTCACCGAAAATCGCCCGCAACAGCTTCTCCTCCGGCGTCAGCTCGGTCTCGCCCTTTGGCGTTATCTTCCCGACCAGAATGTCGCCGGCGGCAACCTCAGCGCCGATCCGGATGATGCCGTCCTCGTCCAGATGTCGCAACGCATCCTCACCCACGTTCGGAATGTCTCGCGTGATCTCCTCCGGGCCGAGTTTCGTCTCTCTCGCTTCGATCTCGTGCTTCTCAATATGGACCGACGTGTACTTGTCGTTCTCGACCAGCCGTTCGCTGACCAGGATCGCGTCCTCGTAGTTGCCGCCTTCCCAGCTCATATAGGCCACAAGCACGTTCTGCCCCAGCGCCAGCTCACCGTTCTGCGTGGACGAACTGTCCGCCAGCACCGCGCCTGCCTCAACAAAGTCCCCTTTCTGGATAGTCGGACGCTGATCGATGCAGGTACTCTGATTGCTGCGATTGTACTTGCGCAACGGGTACGTATGCTCGGCGCCGTCATCCTCCTGGATGACGATCTCCGTATTCACCACACGAACTGCCTCACCCGCCTTGCGCGCAACGACCACCTGGCCCGAATCAACCGCTGCCTGCCACTCCATACCGGTGCCGACAATCGGCGCATCCGGCTGCACCAGCGGTACCGCCTGCCGCTGCATATTCGAGCCCATCAACGCACGGTTGGTATCGTCATGCTCCAAAAAGGGAATCAAAGCCGCCGAAACGCCGACAACCTGTTTCGGCGACACGTCCATATACTCGATGCGCTGCGGATCCTCAAAGCGGAACTCCTCCGCCTGGCGCACCGAAGGTCGCCTGTTGAGAAAATGGCCCGCATTGTCCAGCGGTGTTGAGGCCTGCGCGATGGGAGAGCGCTCCTCCGTATCCGCGTTCAGATAGGTGACGTCCCTCCCAACAAAAGGTCGCACCCGCACCTCGTTCAGGCCTTCGACAGCGGCGATCTGTTCAGCCAGCTCCGCCGTCACGTCAACGCCGTTCTCCGCAATAACCTCCCCGCCGTCAGCGTCGCTGATATCCTCGGCGAGGACGCGTCCTGTCAACGCCTCGACCTGATTCTCGACAGCGTTAATTACGCGCCGGTATGGCGTCTCGATAAAGCCGAAATCGTTGATGCGCCCGTAGGTCGCCAAATAGCCGATCAGCCCGATATTAGGGCCTTCAGGCGTCTCAATCGGGCAGATGCGCCCATAGTGGCTGTAATGGACGTCGCGCACGTCGAAACCGGCCCGCTCCCGGCGCAGACCGCCAGGGCCCAGCGCGCTCAGACGCCGCTTGTGCGTCAACTCCGCCAGCGGGTTCGTCTGGTCCATGAACTGGCTCAACTGGCTGCTGCCAAAAAACTCGCGCGTAGCCGCCACAACCGGCCGAATGTTGATCAGGCTCAGCGGCGTCACCTGCTCCGGCTCGCGGATCGACATCCGCTCCCGCACAACCCGCTCCATCCGCAAAAGACCGATGCGCAGCTGGGTCTGAATTAGTTCGCCCACCGTCTTGATGCGCCGGTTCCCCAGATGGTCTATATCATCAGGTAACTCGCGCCCATTATTGATGTCAATGATGCGCCGCACCACCGCCACAATATCGTCATTCGTCAGAATGCGCGTCGAGAGAGGCTTATCCTGGTCCAACTTGCGATTGAGCTTGTATCGGCCCACCCGCCCCAAATCATAACGACGCGACGTGAAGATCAGATTCTGCAGAAAATTCCGCGCATTATCCAACGTCGCCGGATCGCCGGGCCGCAACTTCCTGTAAAACTCCAACAGCGCGTCGTCGATCCCTTTCTGCCGGTCCTCCGTCGGATTCGCCGTCGGGTCCCGCTCCAGAGTCGCCTCGATGAACGGGTGGTCGTCATTGTCGTCGACATCGGAGAACAGCTCCCTGATCTCCTCATCCGTGCCGAAACCGATCGCCCGCAGCAGAATCGTGGCCGGCAACTTCCGTTTGCGATCAACCTTGACGCTGATGATATCCCGCTTGCTCGTCTCGAACTCCAGCCACGCGCCCCGCAGAGGAATCAACTTGGTGCCGGTCAGGTCCCTACCCGTGCTGCGGTCCTCTTCAACTGTAAAGTAAACGCCCGGCGAACGAATCAACTGACTCACCACCACCCGCTCACTACCGTTGACAATAAAAGTGCCGGAATCGGTCATCAGCGGGAAGTCACCCATAAAAACTTCCTGCTCGCTGATCTCCCCCGTGTCGTTATTGACGAGCCTTACCTCAACCCACAGCGGCGCCGAATAGGTGATGTCCCGTACCCGGCATGCCTCCTCTGAGTGCTTGGCGTCATCGAAGCGGAAATCGCCGAAATGCAGTTCAAGATGCTTGTTGAAACTGACGATTGGCGAAATCTCCTCAAAAAGCTCCTTCAGACCCTGGGAGCGAAACCACTCAAAACTCTGAAGTTGAATCTCGATGAGCCGGGGCAGTTCAATCAGATTGGAAGTTCGTGAATACGACTTCCTCTGCGTCCTGGCGCCAACACCGTTTCCAACGGCACTATCAATCATATAGCGCATGCTCCTTTAGCTGTAAACAGCCGCCGATCCTCCAAACCTGCACGAATAACCATCAAACCGGACTGAATCTCTGGAATGGGGAAATAGGGATGAAAACGCCTCTCGTGGCGAACCTTCTCCGCATCCGAACCGTTCGCCCACCAAATGTGCAGCATAATATTCACCCGCCGCGAAATGCGCAGCGAACGTCACGTCCGCCGAAATCCTCGACGGAGATCACGCCACATCTATTCGCTCTGGTGCCGTTCCCCCGCACAATGCGAGGCCCGAAACCGACCAACGGAACCGAGCTAACCAGTTATTACCCTGAACGTCAAAGTATAATGCATATGCCGGAACCTGTCAATATCAGGACGGTGACGGGTTTCCCAAAACGGCGGTTACCTCACCTGTACCTCTGGTATCGACTACACCGCACCCAGCCCTCACATCCATCCCCGAAAAATCGCCCATCCACTAACCACTGACCACTAACCACTAACCACTAACCACTAACCACTGACCACTGACCACTGACCACTGACCACTGCAGTTCTGGGCCTTCGGCCCTCCCTTGTGCAGGGGCTGCGCCCCCGCAACGCCCCGCCCTTACTAGCCACCGTGTTCATTCTTCCCCAGCAAAATGTCTGGCCAACAATATGCCCCCCAAACGCTCCGGTAGGGGCAGGCCTTGTGCCTGCCCTGCGCCCCCTTTATCGACGGGCCCCCCGGTAAAGCCAGGCCCCGGCGTCTACTCTCCGCCTTTCCAAGAGTCGGTAAACAACCCCAACCACCGCTGGCAAAAACGCCCCACCGGACTGTTCCCACCCCCAATCTGGGATACACACCCATAGGACCTGCTGATGTGATAGCAATGCAATCATGCTATAATAGCGTGACACAGGGAAAGGAGAAATGTCATGGCCAGCATAACCGTGCGTAACCTCGAAGAAGGGCTGAAGCGCCGGCTGCGTATCCGGGCAGCTGAGAACGGCCGCTCCATGGAAGAAGAAGCCCGCAACATCCTGAGAACCGCTCTCTATCACCACCCCCCAGCCCACGAAGACCTTGCGCGTGCCATTCGCGCCAGATTCCAGCCCCTGGGCGGGGTCGAGCTCGACATCCCTCCCCGTTCACCGATGCGCAAACCGCCTCGACTCGACTGAAATGACGAAGAATGATCATCCTGGACACAAACGTCGTCTCTGAGCTGATGCGCCCCAACCCCAGTTCCAACGTTGTCAATTGGGTGGCTGGACAGGCGGCTCCAAACCTGTACCTGTCCACCGTCAGCCAAGCCGAGCTGCTGTACGGCGTCCAGATTCTGCCACCTGGTCGCAGACGCGACAGACTTCTTGACGCGGTGGAGGCGATGCTCCGCCAGGATTTTGATGGACGCATCCTTCCCTTTGACAGCCCCGCAGCCCACACCTACGCCGCAATAGCCGCCGCTCGCCGCGCCGTTGGGCGGCCTATCAACCACGCCGACTGCCAGATAGCGGCCATAGCCCGCTGCCGGGGCGCTTCGGTTGCGACCAGAAATGTGGACGACTTCGAGGCGACCGGGAATAAAGTGATCAATCCCTGGGACAATCGATGAGCGCAACGAACTCTGCCTGACCCCATTCTCATTTCCCATTCTCTTTCCCGTCCCTCGCCTCCTTCGACCGGCGTTGGCCGTCCCCGACTTTGGGGAGTGTCCGGTTTTGGGGTCACCGAGACTGACAGACCTCGCAGCCAGGTCTCTCGCCCCACCAAGAATGCCGGCTGGATCGCCCCTTTCTGTGCAAGGACACTCACTTTGAACTACGCCCATTCCGACGGCTCAAACCCGCCTTCGTGACCACTCAGTCCCAATCAGTTCGCGACACAGTCTGTTCGCCACATGGTCAGTTCGTGACGCTGAACGAGGCGACCGAAGTTTTCTCACTCCTCACTCCTCTTCACTCTCTCCTTGCCTTTGGGCGTCCGGGCCTTCGGCCCTCCCTTGTGCAGGGGCTGCGCCCCCGCAACGCCCCGCCCTAGCTAGCCACCGTGTGTATTCTTCCCAAGCGTAATGTCTAGCCAACAGTGTCTCCTCCCCACGCGCTATCTCAGCCCCTAACCCCAGCAGTTCCCCCCGCAGTTCCCCTGCCGTTCCCTACGCCCCGAAACCGACCCGATATGAATGCGTTGTAATTTACATACGATATGCCTACGAAAACAAAGGGCCTGTTCGCCGCCCTTGTGAACCGGCACACAAGATCCGTCCCGTAATCGTCGCGCGCCGCTTTCAGATCGCCCGAAACCTCCCCTCGTTTTCAGCAATCCCCATGCCGCCCCGCCGAACGACAGAAATACGCCCCCACCAGATAACAATTGGGCGAAGAAAGCGCCAGATACCGGGCCCCAACGCCTCCACCCGACCACAAAAAGGAGCGCGCCAAAGCAACAGAATTTCAACACTCGAATGCCCCATTCTTCATACGAAAAACAACGCGCAACCGCCTTTCAGGTCGGTCCGTACCCGTTTTTATCAGAAAACGTTTTGTGCTATCGTTTTTGCTAGGGGAGAATATGGGAGAAAGTGGGACACCGTCCCTAACATCCCGAAGAAATCTCGTATCGAGCGCTCGGCCACCTGTTTGCCGCCGAAATACTCTTCGAAGTTCCCTGACACATTCGTTGAAGCGAGATGTCTGATGCGCCCCGGCCCGAATGGGATGCGCACAGGGCAACGACTCTGAAAATTATGTTTCTCGGTGAGTTCAGTCACAACCTGGACAGCAAAGGGCGGCTCACGATTCCCGCCAAATTTCGCCACCGGCTCATGCCCGGTCTCGTGGTGACGCGCAACCCCACCGGCGGCTGCCTCATGGCAATGCCGCTCGACGAATGGCAGAATGTCGCCGCCCGAGTCAGCGCCCTGCCCCTGATTGACTCGCGTACAGCGCAACTGCGCCGCGCACTCTTCAGCGCCGCCGAAGACCTGAAACCCGACCGGCAGGGGCGCATCCTGATCAGCCAGCGCCTGCGCGAATTCGCCGCAATCGAGAACGAAATCATTATCGCCGGGATGAATACCTATATCGAACTCTGGGACCCGGCCCAGTGGGAGGAACAGTTGCTCACACCTACACAGCTCGGAGAAGATCTCTTCGCCGCCCTGGGAGTCTGAACCATTCCCGGGCTCTTGCCAAGGCCGCGCAGATGGGGTCGCAAAAGACCCCGCGCTACCGCGCCGACCCGCCAAAGACATGCCAGGCGCCCCCTCTGAACCGCAAGGCCTCCATCACTTCCCCGTTCTGGCGGATGAAGTGCTGACCGGCCTCAACGTCCAGCCAGGCGGGCGCTTCATCGACGGCACTCTGGGCGGCGGCGGCCATACCCAGCTCCTGCTGCGACAGACCCGCCTCACCCGAACAGAGGCGCACCAGGTTTCCCGTGCAGATGGCGGCGCCGCCGCAAAGGTACTGGGGTTGGACGTAGACCCCGCAGCCATCCGCCGGGTTCGGAAACGCTTTCCCGGCGAAATCAGCGCCGGACGACTGAGCGTGGCACAGGCGCCGTTCGATCAGATAGGACGAACAGCCCGCCAGCACGGCTTTACAGAAGTTGACGGCATTCTGCTGGATCTGGGTCTCAGCAGCTTTCAGCTGGATACGCCGGCCAGGGGCTTCGCCTTCCGCTACGACGGTCCGCTCGATATGCGCTTCGACCCCTCTACCGGGTTCAGTGCAGCCGAGTTGATTAACAACAGCAGTCCGGAGGAGATCGCCAACATCCTCTACCAATACGGAGAGGAACGACAAAGCCGCTCCATAGCGCGTGCCATCGTAGCCAGTCGCCCGGTTTCGACTACCGCCGAACTGGCACACATCGTATCCAGGGCAATGCGCTCACGCGGCAGACAGAAAATCCATCCGGCCACCCGCACATTCCAGGCGCTGCGCATCGCAGTTAACGACGAGCTGGGACAGCTGGCGCGGGCCATGACGCAGATTCCCGCACTCTTGCGGCCCGGCGGACGCGTTGCCATCATCGCCTTTCACAGCCTGGAAGATCGCCTGGTCAAGGAGTGGATGCGTGACAACGCCAGAAAATTCCGGCCCGACCCGACCCTGCCGGCCGGAGGACAGGAGCAGATTCCCGTTCTGGCCTTATGCAACAAGAAGCCGATTGTGCCCGCAGCCGCTGAAATCAAGGAAAACCCCCGCAGCCGTTCAGCCAAGCTGCGCATCGCCGAAAAATTGCCTGAACAGTAGTTGATCCGTTTGCCCACTTGCCCATTGCGCGTGTCTTTTATAATGACCGTTTCTGCAGGACAAAGCTATTGTCAACACCGACCGTAAATCTGCATCGCGCCGGACGCCCTTCACAACCGCGGGCGCAGCGCAATAATGACGAGCAGGCTTGGCGCCCAGTCGACCAGGGAGGACTGAAGGAAGACGGCGACTTGGGCCCAAACAGCATGCAATCATCCAATCTGTCACGTTTCCGGGTTCTGCGTGGCCTCGTCTGGCTCGATGATCTCGTCCCCCTGCCGCAAACGCTGAGGGGATACCTCTTCTTTGTGCTGGCCCTGTCCGCCGTCTGCGTCTTGGCCGTTGTTCAGGTCTGGACCTCGCTTCGGATCACGCAGGCCCGCGCAGAGTTGGAGGCGCTCCGCGTCCAGTACAGCCTCGTCGAGCAGAAGAACGCTGAGCTGCTGTGGCAAATCGGCCAGCGCACTACCCTCGAACACGTCCAGCTGCGCGCCGTCCAACTCGAGTTTCGTCCCGCGCTGCAACGCAACTACGTCCCCAATCCGCATGGCATGACCGCCCACCCTGCTCTTTCCGCCGGTAACACCGGATCGGACGGCAGCCGGCCATCCCATCAGCAGGCAGACAGTGCCCCCGCCCTTGATCAACCATCCACCCAGGCAGGGGAACAGTCAACGCTTTCTGCCACTGCCGCAGGGAGCCTGGAAGCGGCCCAAGAGCCCCGGGCCCCCAGCACGACGCCCCCCGTTGATGCCCAGACGGGCCTACCCGCTGCGGACGAGCCGTCCTTCTGGTCTGTGACCGAACGACTCCCCGTAACCGAGTTCGAGCAGTATCTGTCCGGTTGGCAACAACAGATCAACGAAAGCTGGCAGTCTGTCCGTCAATGGGGCGACCCGCTGCTTGAACGGGCCAGCGATTTCTTCCTGGGCCAGTTGAAACAGCCCAGATAACTGCCGCCGCCTGTACCGCCGCCCCTTTCGTCGCCGCCAAGTGCCCGAACGTAGGGTCGGCGGCGATGAATGTTTGTGGCCCGAACGTCCTGGCCACCGTACTCTTGGAGATGTCCCGCATGCGTGCACGGAACCGAGCCGCTCGTCCCGAACGTGGACACGGTTTCGGCCCTATATTCGCCTCCGGCCAGCGCCCCGAAGTTGGGGCTGACCGCGGCCTCGAAGACGGCGCTCTCGATGACGGCGGCCCCGAAGACGGCGGCCCCGAAGACGGCGCCCTTCATCGGGCAGCGTCCGATCGCGCTCCCCTCGAACAGGAGCATCTCCAACAGCCACCCGTGGCGGAGGACCTCTCCAAGATCTGGCGTATCGGCTTCATCGGTGTCGTGCTGACCGGACCGCTGGTCCTGTTGGTCCTGCGGCTGCTCGACATGCAGGTCATGGGCTGGCAACAGTACGAGCCCCCCCAGCCTGTGGTGACCGGACGCAATACCGTCGACGACACCACCTCATGGGGTGTAGTCGTCGATCGCGACGGCAATCTGCTCGCCGCCGACCGCTTCACCTACCGCATCACGGCAACGCCCAAATTCATCCCGCCAAGCAGTTTCGGCGACATCTCCCTCCGGCTCGCGGCCAGCATCGGTGTCCCGCCTCTTCAAATCGAAAACCTGCTGACCGAAAACAGCGACGGCGACTACCTCATAATCGCCCCGCATATCGACTTTGACCAGGGGCAACAGCTGCTCGCCGAACGCCAGCAGCGAATAGCCGAAAGGGACTTCCTGCTGGAGCACATCCACATCGCCGCCCGTCCCCGGCGCTTCTATCCACAGGGCATCCTTGCCAGCCAGGTTCTCGGATTTCTCAACGCCGAACGCGTGCCGGTGCTGGGCCTGGAACGCTACTATCGGAACTTCCTCTCCAGTGATGGCGTTGGTCTTCCACCGGGCAACCAGCTTCCCCGTTCAGAACTGGACGAAAACGTCCTCCGCTTTCTGCCCAGCGGCAATGGCAAGGGCCTGGTTCTGACCATCGACCGCACCATCCAGCACATCATCGAAGAAGAGCTGCGCCTGGGGGTCGGTCTCTACCGTGCCGAGGCCGGCACCGTCATCGTCATGGACCCCAAAACGGGCGCAATCCTGGGGATGGCCAACTGGCCCACCTTCGACGGCAACGGCTTCGAAGACGGAGACCCCAACACTTTCACCAATGTCGCCATCAGCGCCCAATTTGAACCGGGATCGGTCTTCAAGCTGATCACCGTCGCCGCCGCCCTCGACATCGACGCAGTCGAGTCCTCAACCGTTTTCGTCGATAGCGGCGCCATCGCCGTGGAGGGGCACACCGTCCAAAACAGTGACCGCAAAGCTGTCGGTGAACTGACTGTCGCTGATGCCATGGCCCATTCCAATAACGTGATCACCGTCCAGATCGCGCAGGAGGTCGGCGCCGAAACCTTCTACGACTATGTAACCCGTTTCGGCTTCGGCGCTGACACACTCATCGACCTGAGTGGCGAAGTGGCCGGCCAGGTCAGAAACACCGATGCCCCCAACTGGGGTGTATCCGACCTGGCCACCAACAGCTTCGGTCAGGGCATTGCCGTTACCCCCATTCAGATGCTCTGCGCAGTCGCCGCCATCGCCAACGACGGCAAACTGATGCGCCCGTACATCGTGCACAGCCGCGTTGCCGGTGACTACGCAATGGTGACCCAACCGACAATGGTCTACCAGGTCATCCAGCCGCAAACAGCCATCAAGATGAAAGATATGATGGTGCATGTCGTCAATACGGGAAATCAGATGGCCCAGGTCTCCGGCTATAGCATCGCCGGCAAGAGCGGCACCGCCGAAATCGCCACCGACGAGGGCTACATCCAGGACGAAACCATCGCCAGCTTTATCGGGTATGCGCCGGCCGACGACCCGCAGTTTGTCATGCTGGTCAAGCTCGACCGGCCCGACCCCGGCATCAGCCGCTGGGCAGCCTATACCGCCACGCCCATCTTCAGCCGTATCGCCCACCGCCTGTTCGAGCACATGAACATCCCGCCGGACGATGTCCGGCTGTCGGACGACAGTCAGAGCTACGCCTGTACGTCCGCCGTCGAGTGCCAGGAAACCGTGCCGCCGGCAGAACCGGTCGCAGAGCTCTCTGACCGGTAACCTGCGCAGCGACGGATTACTTCTGTTCAAAGGATTCTGATTCGGTGGCAGACCGACCGAAAGTTGAGACCGCTATAACCCAGCATACACTCTGGCAGGCGCTGACCAGGACGCCCCCGCCGCAGACGCTCGCGCCCCGTCCTGTCAGCAGCGCAGTGCTGGACAGCCGCGATGTCGAAGCAGGCTCCCTCTTCATCGCCTTCAGCGGCGCCCGCACCGACGGCCATCAATATATCCGTCAGGCCCTGGCCGCCGGCGCCGAACTGATCATCTGCGAAGAGCGCGGCCTTGAACAGCTGCACGATACCGGCGCCCTCCTGGTCGACTGCCGCCAGCGCGAACAGATCGACGAGGTGAAAGCCGAAACCAAACACCTTGACCCCGGCCGCGCCGTCGCCTACATCGTCCCCGACGCCGGCGCAGCTTTGCAGGCCGCCGGCCTCTTTCAGCGTCTGCATCGCACCCACCCCGATCTGCGCGTGGTCGGCGTGACCGGCAGCGTAGGCAAAACCAGCACAAAAGAGTTGACCGCATCGGTCCTCGCCCAACGCTTCAACACCCATCACAACACCGGCAACCTCAACAGCGAACAGGGGCTGCCGCTCGCTCTCCTCGGACTGCACACGCGCCACGAGCGCACCGTGCTGGAGATGGGAATGTACGACCTCGGCGAGATCCGCCTGCTCTGCGAACTGGCGCGGCCCCATATCGGCCTCGTGACCAATGTCGGCCCCACCCATCTGGAGCGGCTGGGCACCATCGACCGCATCGCGCAGGCCAAAACCGAGCTCGTAGAGGCGCTTCCCAATGCACAGGACGGCGGCGTAGCCGTCCTGAACCAGGACGACGCCCGCGTCGCCGCGATGGCGGACGCCACCGATGCCCGGCCCTTCTTCTATGGCCTCACCCCTGAAGCCGATCTGTGGGCCGACGAAATCGAAAGCCTGGGCATGCAGGGCATCCGCTTCCGTTTCCATCACCGCCGTCAATGCGGAAACATCCACAGCCAGCGCCTGCAACTGCCCATCCTGGGTAGACATTCAGTCTATACCGCCCTCGGCGCAGCCGCCGTCGCCATCGTCAGCGACCTCTCCTGGCACGATATCGCCGCCGGCCTCCAGCGGGCCCCCAGCCAGTTGCGCCTCGTCGTGATGCCCGGCATCAACGGCAGCACCGTCATCGACGATACATATAACGCCAGCCCCGTCAGTACCGTGGCCGCACTCAATCTGCTGGACGACCTGTTCACCCGCCGCCAAACCGGCGCCCAAACAACGCCGCAATCCAACAACGGGCAGCACCAGGAACACCAGCACCACAAACAACACCGCGGCGGACGCCGCATCGCCATTCTCGGCGACATGAGAGAGTTGGGTTCCTTCACTACCGAAGGGCACAAACAGGTCGGCGCTCATGCCGCCGGCGTAACCGATCTGCTCGTTACAGTCGGCGATCTGGGCCGTCTCATCGCCGGCGAGGCCCGCAGCTCAGGCCTGCCTTCCCAAGCCGTCTACGAAACCGGCGATTTTGAGACGGCCATACACATCCTGAAGGAACTGGCACAACCGCACGACCTGCTGCTCGTCAAAGGCAGCCGTGCCGTGGGGATGGAACGAATTGTCCCCGAGATCACACAAGAGCCGGCAACAGCCGCAGCCACAGACGTAGCCCGCCGCACAATGTCCGACAATGAGGTCGGCGGCGGCCTCCTGGAAGGGTAAGGGGCTCATCGATGGAATCTCCGCTGGTGCTCGGAACGCTCAGCTTCTTTATCGCCGTGATCTGGGGACAGCCGCTGATCGCCTTGTTGAAACACTACCGCATCGGCAAACAGGTGCGCATGGAAGGGCCGGACTCGCACCAGGAAAAGACCGGCACGCCGACGATGGGAGGACTGCTATTTGTCGTGCCGGTCCTGCTGATTACAGGCGCGCTCAATCTGGCGAACCTGCTTGGCTTTACCCTGATCGGCAAAAGTACACTGCTGCTCTTTTTCTGCCTGGCCGCGCACGCCACACTCGGCGCCGCCGATGACTGGCTCGGACTCCGCGGCAGGGGCAAAGGCATGTCGGCCCGCATGAAGAGCGGATTTCAGTTCATCTTTGCCGCCATTATCGTCGGCATTCTCTACTACGGGCCGCCCGATCTCTACTATGTAGGCGTGCCCGGCATTCCCGAGTGGGTCTCGGTCGGCTGGCTGTTCATTCCCGCCGGCATCTTCATCATTATCGGGTTCAGCAACGCCGTGAACCTGACCGATGGACTCGACAGCCTGGCCGGAAGCATCAGCGGCATCGCCTTCGCCAGCTATGGACTAATCGCCTACAGACAGGGGCAGACCTATCTGGCCGCTTTCTGTTTCACTATGGTGGGAGCGCTCTTTGCATTTCTCTGGTTCAATGCCCACCCGGCACAGATCTTCATGGGTGACACCGGCAGCCTGGCTCTGGGCGCAACCCTGGCATTGGTCGCGCTGATGACCGGGCAATGGCTGCTGCTGCCCGTGGTCGGTTTCGTCTTTGTCGCCGAAACCGTCTCCGTACTGTTACAGGTGGCCTCCGCAAAGTTCAGCCGCCGCTACATGGGCCGCGATATCCGCCTGTTCAAGATGACGCCCATCCACCATCACTTTGAACTGCTGGGGTGGAGTGAAACACAGGTCAAAGAGAGATTCTGGATAGTCGGTGTGCTGAGTGGAATGTTGGGCGTGGCCCTGGCGCTGTGGAACGGGTAACCGCCGTCTGCATCCGTTTCATGCCGGCGGCGCCTCCATTCCTGGCAGCCGGCCTTCAGTCCCTCGTATCTGCCGGGGGACGGAGCCTTGACCGCAAACCGGCAGCCGCAAGGAGAACGATACCATGATTGCCAACGACGAAGAGTTCAACTTTGAAAAACGCAATATCGTCATCCTGGGGATGGGCCGCCAGGGACTGGCTCTCGCCCGTTTCTTCGCCGCGGCCGGCGCAAACGTAACCATCAGCGACGTCGCGACCGCCCAGAAGTTGGCCGAGGAGTTGGAGCGGTTGGGTGATCTGCCGGTAAAGCTTGCCTTGGGCGGCCATCCTCCCAACCTGCTGGATGACTGCGATCTGCTCTGCCTCAGCGGCGGCGTGCGCCTCCAATCGCCGCTCGTCCAGGATGCCGTCCGCCGCGGCATCCCCCTGAGCAACGACAGCCTGCTCACAATGCAGCTGGCCCCCTGCCCTGTCATCGCCATCACCGGCAGCAGCGGCAAGACTACAACGACAACGCTCGTCGGAGAAATGTTGCAGGAAACCCTCAAAGACGCCCATACTGTCCACGTCGGCGGCAATATCGGTACGCCCTTGCTGGACCGCCTAAGCGCGATTCATGAAGATGACATGATCGTGCTCGAGCTGAGCAGCTTTCAGCTCGAGCTGTTCGACCCCAAAGTCGCCTACGGATCGCTCGACCAGCTGGGCCCGGACGTGGCCGCCATTCTCAATATAACGCCCAACCATCTGGACCGGCATCCATCGATGGCCGACTATGCCCAGGCGAAGTCCAACCTCCTGCGCCATCTGAAGCCGACCAGCGTAGTCGTCCTCAACGCCGATGATCCCGTCGCCAGCCGCATGGCCGGCTGGGATGACACTGTGCCGGTCCCCCCCAAATGGGAGCTGGATTCCCTCCTGGCGCAATGCCGTTCCGCCCTCGGCCAAAAGCGGCCGATCATTCCCTTTTCCACCTCCGCCAGCCGCATCCAGCGCGTGTCGCTTCACAGTTCCGAGACCGGGCCGCGGCCGGCCGCCGGCGCCTGGGCATCCGCAACGACCGCAGACCTGTTCTATGAAGGCCGCTCTTTCTGCCGCCGCCCCGATGTACGACTGCGCGGCGAGCACAATATCGCCAACCTCTTGGCCGCGGCCGCCGTCAGCGGCGCGGCCGGCGCATCCGCACAGGCCATGGGCCGCGTTGCCCGCTCCTTTGCCGGCGTACCCCACAGGCTGGAGGAGATGCGGCCCAAGGACAACGTCCTGTGGATCAATGACAGCATCGCAACCGCGCCCGAACGGGCCGTCGCCGGGCTCCAGGTCTTCCCACCAGGCGCGCAGACGCTCATTCTTCTCGCCGGCGGCCAAGACAAGAATCTCCCCTGGGATACCTTCGCCGACGAAGTCCTGGACCGCGTCCAATGCCTGATCGGGTTCGGAGAAGCAGGCTCCATGATCACCGAAAAGGTCAGGGAACGGGCCTCGTTCCGGCGCATCTCCGCCCCCTGCTGCGCCGTTGTAAAACGCCTCGACGAGGCCGTCGTCTTGGCAAAACAGACCGCCACGCCCGGTACGGTGGTGCTCTTCTCCCCGGGCGGCACCAGCTACGACGCCTACAAAAACTTTGAACAGCGCGGGGACCATTTCCGCAACCTGGTGGCCAGCGGCTAGCGGCGGCCGCACGCTGCCGGCCGCCTGCACGTTGCCGCAGATAGTTAAGGAACGACAGTTAAAGGAACGACAATGGCGCTTCAGGTCAGTCAAGCCAAACAGATCGGTAGGTTCGGGACCAGCTTCGATTGGGCGCTGGCCACCGT
Organism: Caldilineaceae bacterium; assembly: GCA_965207495.1. Lineage (GTDB taxonomy): Bacteria > Chloroflexota > Anaerolineae > Caldilineales > Caldilineaceae > Bin5. Next base: position 5,691,345 of record OZ242287.1, on the reverse strand, counting down.
CCTCACCTGCCTGATTCTGTTCGGGTCTGTCATGGTCTTCAGCGCCAGCTACCCCTGGGCGCTCGAAAACCAGGTGTCCCCCTTCTATTACGTACTGCTGCAGCTCCGCTGGCTGGGCGTCGGTCTGGTCGCGCTGGTCGGCGCCGCCATTGTCCCCTACCGCATCTGGGAGCGCTGGAGCATACTGCTGATGGCCATCGGGCTGATCTCCCTGATAGCCGTCATCTTTCTCGGCGAGACCCGCTTCGGCGCAACCCGCGCCTTCCCCGGCGGCCGCGTTCAGCCGAGTGAGCCGGTCAAAGTGATCGTCCTCATCTACATCAGCACCTGGCTGGCCAGCAAAGGCGAACGAATCAAGGATATCAACTACGGCCTCATTCCCTTCGGCGTACTCATGGGGATCGTGACCGGGCTGATCGTGGCCCAACCCGATATCAGTACCACGATCCTGATCGTTGCCACCGCGCTGATCATCTTCTTTCTCGCCGGCGCCGAGCTGAAACAGCTCATCCTGGGCGGGTTTGTCGCCGCCGTCACCTTCTGGCTGGTCATCACCCGCAACAGCTATGCCAGCCGCCGCGTCAGCGCACTGCTCGAATCCATCCAGTCCCCCCTGAACAGCTCCGAATGGCAGATCCGCGAAGCCAGTCAGGCCATCGTCAAAGGCGGCCCGCTTGGCGTGGGGCTGGGCAACAGTACCGAAAAGTTGCCCGGAAACCTGCCCCTGAGCTGGTCCGACAATATCTTTGCCGTCATCGGCGAGGAAATGGGGCTGCTGGGCACGCTCCTGGTGATCCTGCTCTTCACGCTTTTCGTATATCGCGGCCTGCGCATCGCCAGCGAATCGACCGACAGCTTTGGATCTCTCCTGGCAGTGGGCATCACCGCCCTTATCATCCTGCAAGCCATTATTCACATCGCCGTTGCCGTCGCCGTCGCGCCCCCCACCGGCGTAACACTGCCCTTCGTCAGCTTTGGCGGCAGCTCTCTCGTTACCTCCATGGGCGCTGCCGGCATTCTGCTCAATATCAGCCGCTATCGCGGTCAACCCCCGCCCGCCGCGCCCCGTCGCCGCGAAGCCGGCGCACGCCCTCACCCTTCCGCGGGCGACCGTATTCGCGGCGGCCTGGCCAACGCTTTCAAGTCAACCAGATCCGGGGCATCCTCTGGCCCCCCAGGGCAGACAGCCCATGCGCCTTCTAATATCGGGTGGTGGAACCGGGGGACACGTATACCCGGCTCTCGCCGTCGTCGAACAACTGAGAACCAACGCGCAGACCGCCGCGACCGCTCAGGGTAACCCTGCCCTGCTGTGGTTGGGGAGCCAGGCCGGCATCGAGCACCCGCTCGTGCAGGACGCCGGCATCCCCTTCCACGACATCCAAAGCGGCGCGCTGCGAGGACGCAATCCATTCATGGCCTCACGCAATCTGGCCAAAACGCTGGCAGGCATAAGCCAGTCTCTGCAAATTCTCGAAGAGTTCCGCCCACAGGCATGTTTTGCCACCGGTGGCTACGTCATGGCGCCGGTCGCCATAGCCTGTCGAATGCGGTCTGTGCCCGTCATGATCTATCTGCCCGACATGACACCCGGCCTGGCCGTGCGCTGGCTCAGCCGCCTCGCCCAGCGCGTCGCCGTCAGCTTCCCCGAGGTGGCCGGCTTCTTCGGCCAAAAGGCCGTTGTCACCGGTTACCCCGTTCGCGCCGACCTCCTGAAAGCGACAGCGAACAGACAGACAGCCCGTCAATTCTTGACCCGCAAACTGGGACTGGATCTGGAGGATGGACTGCCCCTGCTGCTCGTCTTCGGCGGCAGCCAGGGCGCGCGCACCATCAACCGCGCCGTCTGGCAAGCCGCGCCGACCCTCTTGCCCGCCTGCCAGATCCTGCACGTCATCGGAACGCGCGACTGGCCTCTCCTGGAAAAGGAAGGGCCTGCCCTTTGGGATAACCCCCTGGCCTACCGCTACCATCCCGTCCCCTATCTGCACGAAGAGATGGCTTGGGCGCTGGCCGCCGCAGACCTGGCGGTCGCCCGTGCCGGGGCCAGCGTGCTGGCCGAGTTTCCCCTGGCGCGCCTCCCGTCGGTCCTCGCGCCGCTGCCCGGCGCCGGCTCCCACCAGCGCCCCAACGCACAAAAACTGGCCGAATCCGGCGGCACGATCATCATCGAGGACGATCAGCTGGCCCAAAAGCTGGAACCGACCATCGCAGCGCTGCTGGCCGATGAAAGTCGACGGCTCGCTATGGGCACGGCGGTCGGCGCACTGGCCAAGCCCCAGGCCGCAGACAATATCGCCCGCGAACTTCAGCGGCTCGTGGCCCATGGCTAGTACGCTTCACCGGCCGCCGGAATTTTGGACTGCGACCACAAGAGTGACTGCAAAGCAGGGTGGCAGACCCAGAGGACGCCCTACAAATAGGATGAAAGTATAAAAATGAGTGAATCTACGCCAGGCACAGTTGCATTTGTATTCTACGTTCTCCTTTTCGCCTGGGTCGGCTTCCGGCGCGGCCTGTTCAGAGAACTGTCGGTGCTGGTCGTCTCTGTCGGCGGCTTCTTCCTGCTGCAATCAAACCAGGGCCTGGCCCTGGAAATCATCAGACAAGTGTTGGGAATCGTCTTTGGTGTCGTCACTGTGGGCGCAAAGTTCCTGGCCTCGCTGCGCGCAGGCAACGCCGACGGAAATGGCGAGCCGGTCTACACCCTCGGCCCCTCCGAATGGCTCTCCGATGCCGACCAGCCGACCGTCTCCTTTCTCGTCTGGTCGGGCGTGCTGCTCTTTACCTACCTGCTCACCAATAAGGCGATCCCGGACAGCCTGAGCAGTTCCGGTCTCCTCGCGGCCATTCTCGGCGTTGGCAACGGACTATTCTACATCCCTACCTTTGCGCCGCGGCTGATGGCCTTCATCCCCGAGGTCGGCGTTACGTCGGTCTCATCCCCCGGCACAGGCGTCGAGGGCCTTCTGCAAAGCGCGACCGACTTGATGCACGCCGGCTTTGGTGATCTCTGGGTGGCACTGGGGCCCCAACAGCCTATCCTGGCCGCGATCGCGTTGACGGTGCTGCTCGTGGCGGTGATCAGCACCCTGCGCCGCGGCGGCCAGACCTGATCGAACGCGAACTCAGCCATGCAGCGCCTTACCGCCATCCGCGCAACACGTACGATTACTGAACCGTTATGGGTCTGATCGAAGTCTACTTTGGCTCTATCGCCGGCATCGTAACAATGATTGGCCTTGCCCAGGGCTATGCACGCGAACTGGGCAGGTCCATGATCATTATCGTCGCCATCTTTCTGCTGCTCTACGTCCAGGATCGTCTCAATCCAATACTGGACAGTGTATGGCGAATGGTATTCTCGGCCGGAGATGTCGGCGCACAGCAGCTGTTTCTGAGCAACTTCTACCTGGTCACCTTTGTCGTTATCATCTTTGCCGGCTATGCCGGCCGGGTCATCACCTTCAGCGGTCAGCAGTGGCCGATGCCCCAGGGCGCGATTCTCAGCTGCCTGGTCGGCGCAGTCAACGGCTACCTGATCAGTGGCAGCCTCTGGTATTACCAGCACATCTACGGCTATCCCCTCTCAAACCTGGGATGGATAAATCCGGAACTGTCGCCGATCGCACTCGAGATTGTGCGCTTTCTACCCCAGAATGTCATGCCGTCACCGACGCCGTGGGTAATTCCCATCGCCATTCTGCTGCTGATGCGGGTGCGGGGATGAGCGTGCAAATATGAGAATGCAAGGATGAGAATACAACGATGAGAATACAAGGATGAGGACGCATAGATGAGCGTAGCATGCGCACCGGCTGCACAGCCGCGCAGCCACGGAGGCAGCAATGCCGGTTGACAGCTGGCAAATGCGGATACAAAAAGCGCTGGACCCCTCTCCACCCAGAAAAGGTGGCGACGACACGCGGCCGCGCGTGCATATGATCGGGATAGGCGGCGCAGGCCTCTCCCCCATCGCCCACGTCCTCCTCGAACAGGGCATACACGTCAGCGGCAGCGATCGCCAGGAGAGCGAACGCACACGCCGGCTGGCCGCCGCCGGCGCCGATATCTTCGGGCGTCAGGCAGCGGCCGCAGAGCTCAGCGAGCTGCCCGACCACAAACGCCCCGACGTGGTCCTCATCAGCAGCGCCGTTGACGAATCCAACCCGGAACGCCAGACCGCGCAGACGCTGGGAATACCGGTCGTCAAACGAGAGTCCTTTCTCCGCCCGCTTCTCGCCGGCCGCGACGTCATCGCAGTCTCCGGCACCCATGGCAAGAGCACGACCACCGCCATGATCGTGCAGACGCTGCACGCCAGCGGCTGCGACGCCGGCTATATCATCGGCGCCGACCTGCCCGGATTCGGCAACGCCCACGCCGGTGCCGCCCGCGCCTTCGTGATCGAAGCCGATGAGTATGACCGCATGTTCCACGGATTGACCCCGATGGTGGCCGTGGTGACCAATGTGGAGTGGGACCATCCCGACTGCTATCCGACGCCGGCCAGCTTTGTCGACGCCTTCCGGCAGTTTGTAGCGCAGGTGCGCGCCCAAGGCTGCGTCGTCTCCTGCGGCGACGACCCCGGCGCCGAATCGCTGCGCACAGAACGCCCAACCGCAGGCGGCCCGGCCTGGCTGACCTACGGGCTGCACGACCGCTGCGACCTGCGCGCCGCCGCTGAAACCGTCGGCGCAAGCGGCGGCTATGCCGCCACTGTGTACAGCGAAGGGAAGTCGATCGGGCACCTGGAACTGCAGGCGCCGGGCATCCACAACCTGCGTAACGCCCTGGCCGCCGTGACCGCCGTCCGCCGCTGTGGCGTGCCGGCCGCGCAGGCCCTGGCAGCCCTGGGCCAATATACCGGCATCGGCCGGCGTTTTGAGCTGAAGGGGACGCGGCGGGGCGTCACCGTCATTGACGACTACGCCCATCATCCCACCGAAATCCAGGCGACCCTGGCCGCAGCCCGCAACCGCTTCGGCGAACGCCGTATCTGGGCCGTCTTTCAGCCCCATACCTTCAGCCGCACCAGCGCAATGCTGCACAAGATCGCCTGCAGCTTCGACAACGCCGACGCTGTCCTCGTAACCGATATCTATGCCGCCCGCGAGAGCGGCGACCGGGCCCTGGCCGCCGCCGAAGTCGCCGCCGCCAGCCCCCACCCCTCGATCCGTCACAGCGGCGGCGTCGAGGAAACGAGCGCGTTTCTCCACCACGAAGTCACCGCCGGCGACGTCGTCCTGACACTGGGCGCAGGCACCAGCCACCGCATCGGTGAAACGCTCCTGGAAAGACTGGGCGCCGATGGCTAAAGGGAGGAATGTGCTGCCGCTCGTCCTGATCGTGTGCGGGGCGCCGGGCACCGGCAAAACGACGCTGGCCCGCATACTGGCCCCGGCTCTGGATCTGCCCCTGATCGCACGCGACGACCTCAAGGAGTCGCTTTTCGAAACGCTGGGCTGGTCAACCGCGGCCTGGTCGCAGCGCCTGGGCGCGGCAACCTACGAGCTCGTCTATCTGCTTATCGAACGCCTGCTGGAGGCCCGCTGCTCGCTCCTCGTGGAAACGCCCTTCGATCCGGACTGGGCCAACCCGCGCTTCCAGGCACTGCAGGCGCGCCACCCTTTCCAGCCGGCGCAGGTCATCCTGTCCACCCGCGCCGACCTGCTGCGTCAGCGCTACGCCCAACGGGTCGACAACGGCGAACGACACCCGGGCCATGTCGACCGCCTGCGGCTGGGCCAGTTCGACACCGCAGAGTTGGCGCGGCGCAACCGCCCCCTGGATCTGGGCGGGCCCGTATTTCACGTCGACACCAGCGATTTCGCCGCGCTCGATTTCGACCGCCTTCTCAAACAACTGCGCACCTTACGTGGGATCTGATCACAAAGTGACCGTACTCGACATCATGACGCCAGCAACGGCCCCGGCCCGCCCAAAGAGCAAGATCCGCGCCGCCGCCCTCGAACAGATCGAGGCCCTCGGCGTGCAGGTCCTGCCGGACCACCCGCTGGCTAGCCTGACGACCATCAAGATAGGCGGCCCTGCCGACTACTTCGCCACTGTCGCAGACACGCATAAGCTGCTCAAACTCGCGCGCTGGGCCAGGGCCAACGACCTGCCCTACCTCGTCCTGGGCGGCGGCAGCAATGTGCTCATCAGCGACCGCGGCATTCGCGGGCTCGTAATCCATAACCGCTGCAACGACGTGCAGGTGCAGGATGCCCCCTGCTGCGACTACCCCAAGGACACCCGCCCCTTCCTCTACGCCGAGAGCGGAGCCCTCATGGCCGGCGCCGCCCGCACCGCCATCAACGCCGGGCTGACCGGGCTGGAGTGGGCGGTCAGCGTGCCCGGCTCCGTCGGCGGGGCCGTGGTCAACAACGCCGGCGCGCACGGCGGCGAAGTCAAAGACTCGCTCTGGGACGTTCTCCTGCTCGACGACAACGGCGATATCCAGGTCTACCGCGTCGAAGACCTCGCCTACGCCTACCGGCAGAGCAGCTTGAAACAGGAAGGGACTGCCGACACCGGCTTCGGACCCGTCCTCCTGAGCGCCAACTTCCGCCTCCAACCCGGCGACCGCAATACCATCCGCGCCGCCGCCCAATCCTTCCTCGGCCATCGGCGCACCACACAGCCGGTCGAGCCCTCCCTGGGCAGCACATTCGTCAACCCGCCAGGCGACTTTGCCGGTCGCCTGATCGAAGAAGCCGGGCTAAAGGGGTTTCGTCTCGGCGGCATCGAGGTCAGCCGCACGCACGCCAACTTTCTCATCAATCCCGGCGGCGTCGGCGCCGCCGCCGCCGCCGATGTCATGGCGATGATCGAACACGTTCAGACGGCAGTGGCCCGCCGCACCGGCGTCGAGCTGCAGCCCGAACTTCAGAAAATCGGAGAATGGTGACTCTAATGACGTCCAATCCAGTACGCGTAGGTGTCCTCTTCGGTGGCAAGAGCGGAGAGCACGAAATCTCCCTGCTCAGCGCCCAGACGGTCATCCGCGCCCTCGACGACGCCGGCTACGAAACCGTGCGCCTCGGCATTACCAGGACCGGGGAATGGCTCACCGGCGCCGACCCCCTCGCGCAGCTGACCAGCAGCAAGGCGAGCCACAACGGCCATGCCAAGATGCAGGAGGCCCACGCCGCCCCCCTCGCGCCCCGCTCCCCCCAGCCCCCGCTTATGCAGCCCCCGCTTATGCAACACAGCGAGCGGTTGCCCCCGGTGGACCTGATCTTCCCCGTGCTCCACGGCCCCTACGGTGAGGACGGGACCGTGCAGGGCCTGCTTGAGATGCTCGAGATGCCCTACGTAGGCTGCGGCGTCCTCGCCAGCGCCGTCGCCATGGACAAGATCACCGCCAAGGCCCTCTTTGCCGCCGCCGGCATCCCCCAGGTCGCCTACCGCACACTCCTGCGCCGAAACTGGGTTGAAGGCCGGGATTCCGACCCCGACGCACGCCAAATCAAGCGTGAGCATCTCCTGGATGACCTGGAGTCCGCCCTGCCCTATCCCCTCTTCGTCAAACCGGCCAACCTGGGCAGCAGCGTCGGCATCAGCAAAGTCAGAGATCGGGCCGAGCTCGCCCACGCCATCGACTTCGCCTGCCGCTACGACCGCAAAGTGCTGGTCGAAGAAGGGGTGCACGACGCCCGCGAACTGGAGGTCAGCGTCCTCGGCAACGATGACCCCCGCGCCAGCGTCGTCGGCGAGGTGGTTCCGGCCAATGAGTTCTACGACTACGAGGCCAAGTACCTGGACGAAGGCAGCCGCCTTCTGATCCCGGCCGACATCCCCCCCGCCCTGGCAGACGAAATCCGGCTTCTTTCCGTTCGTGCCTTCCAGGCGCTTGACGGCGCCGGCCTCGCGCGGGCAGACTTTCTGTTGGGCGCCGACGGCCGGCTCTTTCTGAACGAGCTGAATACCATGCCCGGCTTTACCGCCAGCAGCATGTACCCCAAGCTATGGGAAGCCAGCGGCGTTCCCCTGACCGAACTGGTAGGCAGCCTGGTCGATATGGCGCTCGAACGGCACACCGACCGCCGGCAAAACCGGATCCGTCGCTAGCTCCGGCCTGCTGACACAAACGCCAGCCGTCCGCGGCGCGTAGTGAAGATCGCGAATGACCTGTAGAGTAGTACAATTAATTCAGCATAACTAAGGCAGTATAATTAATGCATATCCCGTTCGACACCAAGACTTCCCTGCGAACTGCGTGACGGCATCGCACCTTTCATGTCTGCCTCTACGCAATACGTAATACGTAATACGCAATACGAATGCCCAAGAGTCGGGTTTTCAATTTGAACGCACAATAGATCAGCACAATGCAAATTGCCTTCAACTCAGGGCGCAAACAGAAACGAAGATCACAGGCCGCGCGTAAAGCTGTCTCGCCCAACCGCGTGCGGCGGCGCCGCCACGCGCAAACCCGCCGCCGCTTCACCGCGGCCCTGCGCTCGACGCACGCCTTTGTCCTGCGACACAGCCGGTCGAAGCAGGGCGTCAAAGAGAGCGCAAAGCGCAAACCGTCAACGCTCCCCGTCCCTGCCGGCGCACAGGCCACCACCCTCTTCCCCGGCTTTTCCGGTCTGGCCCCAAGCAAAACAATCAGTCTCATCCTGCTGGCTGCCGTCGCAGCCGCGCTGTACTGGCTGTACACCAGCGAAAGCTTCTACATCTACAGCGAAAATGTGAGCTTTGATGGAGCCCGCTACCTTTCGCAAGAGGAGCTCTTCGCCGCCTCCGATATCGACAGCTGGAGTATCTTCTGGCTGGATCCGGAAAAAATAGAAGAACAGGTGATGACACACCCCTACGTCACCGCTGCCGATGTGAAAATCCGCTGGCCCGGCCATATCAACATCACCGTTCAGGAAGCGCTCCCCGTCGCGCTCTGGGCCACCGAGCAGCAGGAGTACTGGCTGCTGGAGGACGGTATGGCTCTCGCGCCCCGCGAGCTGGAGATACAGCCGACGCTGCGGATCATCGACCCCTCGGCCGAGGCGCGGATTGCAAACGTGGCCGGCGTCCCTCAAATCGATAAACGGATCCTGACTTCTGCCATGTTTCTGTCAAATCGTCTTTCCACCGTTTCTGAGTTCTGGTACAATTCTCGTTACGGCCTGAATTTCAGCCTGCCGTCTACTCAGGTATGGGTCCACTGGGGAGACGGATACAAATTCGAAGAAAAGTGGACGGCCTTGCAATCGCTCATGCCACAATTGGAAGCAGCCGGAGACGAAGCGATTACCCTCAATGTTTCGGTACCAAACCGTTTCTTCACTCGCAGCTATGACGATAAGCCAGCTGACCAATAGGTCTTGATCCAATACCACGATTTTCAGAGAAACTGTCTGTGACCAGAGAGATTATCGCCGCAGTCGATGTCGGCACCACAAAAATCTGCGCGCTGGTGGGCACTGTCATTCATGACAATCTGGGCAATCTCGCCGTCAGAGTCCTTGGCGGCGGCGTCACGCCCAGCAGGGGTCTGCGCCGCGGCGTTGTCATGGATGTGCCCGAGGTTACCACCGCCATCGGCGAAGCGCTGGAATCAGCCGAACAGGAATCCGGCGAACAGATCACCAGTGCCTACCTCGGCATCGCCGGCAACCACATCGCCACCTCGAACAGCGCCGGCATCAGCCCCATCGACGGTCGCCATGGCGTCACCGGCAACGATATGCAGCGCGCCCTCGAAGGTGCCCGTGCCGTTCAGATTCCCGCCAACAGGCAGATCATCCACGTGATCGCCCGCCACTGGAAGGTGGACGAACAGGAAAACATCCAGCAGCCCCTGGGAATCCTCGGCAGCCGCCTCGAAGTCGACGCCCACATCGTTACCGGCACCATCAACGCCATCAACAATCTCGCCCAGTGTGTGCTCGCCCACGGCATCGACATCGACGAACTGGTCCTCGAGCCACTCGCCAGCGGCGAGGCCGTACTCACCTCCGAAGAGCGGCAAATGGGCGTCGTCATGGCCGACCTCGGCGGCGGCACCACCGACCTGGCACTCTTTCGCGGCAACGGTCTCTGGCACACCGAAGTCCTCGACGTCGGCGGCAGCCACATGACCAATGACGTCGCCATCGGGCTGCGCGCCCCCTTCGAAGTGGCCGAAGAACTCAAACTGCGCTACGGCCATCTGCAACCTGAACGAATCGCCGCCGACGAACAGGTCTGGGCGACCGTCTTCGGCGACAAACCGGAGCGCACCTTCAGCCGCCGCTTCATCAGCCAGATCCTGCAGGCGCGCGCCGAAGAGACCGCCGAACTCATCCAGAGCCGCATCGCCAAAAGCAGCTACGGCAACATGGTGCCCGCAGGGCTCGTCCTCACCGGCGGCGCCAGCCAGCTCCCCGGCGCAGTCGACCTGTTCCGCAGAATCTTACGCATGCCGGTGCGGATCGGCAGCCCCGTCGATCATCCCGCCGTCCATGGGTTGAGCAGAGAACTGCAATCTCCCGCCTTCGCCACCGCCGCCGGCCTCCTGCTCTGGGCCCTCTACGAAGACGCCCGCGCAATCCACTACCCCATGCAGAGAATGATCCCGGAAAACGGCCAGATCCTGGACAAGGTCGGCGGCTGGCTCAAGAGCCTGCTGCCGGATTGAGGCAACGCCGCCTTCTGGACGTCCAGCGCGACCTCAGGTTGAGAGACAACCGCGTCAAACCGCACGCTCGACCCCCGTGTGCCTGCCGCGAAATCGACCGCACAATCCGTTGAATTTCCCGTCCCCCCACTGCGTCTCCGCGAGCGATCCGCCGCAGTCCGCAGTTGGCGTAGATAGATCGTAGGTATATTGCCTAGAATAGATTGGAAGGGTTTTGGCAGGGTCCCATACTCCCGCGCGCGCAAAAATTGCCCCGCAACAAAGACGGCGAAAAATCCCCTTATCGCCTGGCATTTACTGTCCTGTACGCGCCTGGCACTGCATAGCGGCTATTTCGTAGATGGATCGTAGGCAAATAGTCCAGATTTAGCCCCAATTCAGTCCCAAATCAGTCCGGCAGCAACCGGTTACGGCATATTTGCGGACTCCAGAGTATTCGTCCCCGCTACCGCCTGAAATACCGACCCATCCGGGACCTTTTGCAGGGACAACCCTAATTCACTGACTTTGCAATCGAATTCAGGTGTAGTACGATGGAACAATTCTGACACAGCGGTGAGAACGCAGCTTTTGGTACCGCAGGAAACGTGCAAAAATCAAAAGCGGCCCTGACATTGTCTGCCAGCGGTTAAAGGAGATCAATCTATGACGAGACGGAGTAGCGCCTCACAATTTGTAGACAACTTTGCCCAGATAAAGGTTGTCGGCGTTGGTGGCGGCGGTCAGAATGCGGTCAACCGCATGATCGAGGCAGACGTTCAAGGCGTAGAGTTTATTTCCGTCAATACCGATGCGCAGGCCTTGATGCTCTCCAACGCACCACAGCGTCTGCGGATTGGTGACAAACTGACCAGAGGCCTGGGGTCGGGCGGTAAGCCCGAAATCGGCCTGCGGGCGGCCGAAGAGAGTCGCGAAGAGATCGAGCAGCTGTTCGAAGGCGCCGATATGGTTTTCGTGACCGCCGGTCTGGGCGGCGGTACCGGTTCCGGCGCAGCGCCCGTCATCTCCTCCATCGCACGCGAATCAGGCGCCCTGACTATCGGCGTCGTCACCAAGCCGTTCACCTTCGAAGGCACCCAACGCCGACGAATCGCCGAAAGCACCATGGGCCGCCTCCGCGAATCTGTCGATACGCTGATCACCGTCCCCAACGACCGGCTCCTGCATATCCTCGACAAGACCACCGCCATCCGCGAATCCTTCATCGTCGCCGACGATGTGCTGCGGCAGGGCATTCAGGGCATCAGTGAGCTGATCACCGTGCCCGGTCTGATCAACCTGGACTTCGCCGACGTGCGTTCCATCATGCTCGACGGCGGCGCCGCCCTCATGTCCATCGGCCGCGCCAACGGTGAAAACCGTGCCCAGGAAGCTGCCGCGCAGGCAATTCACAGTTCGCTGCTGGATGTGTCCATCGAAGGCGCCCAGGGCATTCTCTTCAATGTCAAGGGCGGCGACGACCTGAGCCTGTTCGAGGTGAACGAGGCCGCCGAAATGATCCGCGCCAACGCCCACCCCGAAGCCAATATCATCTTCGGCGCCGTCATCGACGAAAGCATGAAGGACGAGCTCCACATGACCGTCATCGCCACCGGCTTCGACAAGGACCGGCGTCCCGAACAGCCGCCCGCTTCGACCCGGCAGCCCGCCACCGGCAGCCTTCGACAGCCCGGCCAATCCCAACCCCCGCCGAGCCAGCCCGCCCCGTCGCAGCCGCAGTCGCAGCCCAAACCCAAGGATCCAATCGACTTCCCGGTTCGCTCCTTCGACCGCGAAGACCTGGACATCCCGGCATTTCTGCGCCGCGCCAAAAACAACAACGGCCAGTAACGCCCCAGATCAAAGTTTTCCTACAATAAGAAAATCCAGAGAGCCCGGCATTGCCGAGGCTCTCTTTTTTTTCCTCGCGCGCAGAAATTCAGGGGAATGGGGCGGTGCCGGCCGCCACTTTGCTATCCTTTTCTAGACAGTAGGAATTTCGACCTGGAAAGGTGGTGCAGGGGCAGGCATGTAACAATGTCCTTGGCATCTTCGGCCCGCCCCTAGCAACACGAGACACTGTAGGAGTGTCTGCATAATCCACCTCCTTCCTGCATCCATGAAGTCACATTCTTGGAAGCATAAGGGGTACAGACAGGGGTACTTCTTGTACTGCGAGGACGTACATGATGGTACGGTAAAAGACGTAGATGTGCAAAGGCGGCGTCCCTTTAAGGACGCCGCCTCTCTTGATCAGCGGTTCGCCGTTTCGAGATGGACGATTTCCGCATCAGGGGCCCCTGACTTCACCAGCTCGATACCGCGTTCACAACTCTGCTTGCTGGCGTATCCTTCGCCGGAATCGGCTATCGGTTCGCCGTTGGTGGCACGAAGGCGCCACCGCCATTCTTCGGCGTCATCTTGGTACACTTCAAACTTCATCTTTCTCATGCCTAAATCTCCTGACGAAACCTGGCCCACGTTTAGGTGCAGCTACCGACACAAGGGCAATCAGTGGATATTCCACATAATTGTCGACGACTTCGAGGACGCAAGAGACAGAATCGCGGCAATTCTATTCAATGGCCAGGTTGACGGTCAACTGATGGCCGAGATTCCTTATTCGCCTCCTGCGGGTCTGTTTACAAGGGCGTATGTATTTTTGAGCAACCTCCCTTCTCGACTAATCAGCCCGGGGGAATAAGCCTGACGTCAGTGCCGCATGAACCTAGTCTACGGATTGAGGTCTGGGAAGTCAAGGCAAATAGCGCCGATCTAATAACTTTCAAACATTTGATTATCGACTCTCTAACGGAATCATGTTAGGGTGGCAATAGATGCCCAGGAAGGACTCGAACCCACAGCTTCTTCTTCGATGTCCGAACGAATGGAGCTTGTGGCGCATACCGGGCAGACGGTCTTGTCCGGCCAGCACAGGGTCTCAAGATAATCAATGGAGGCTTCTTGAGTGGGGAACTTCAGGCGGACTGTGATGAGTTCCTCGGTGAATCTCCCTGAGCATCTGGCCAATCCTGTTTACACAGAATTTCCGATCTTAATTTTCTTTTAAACCCCCATTCTACTTACTGGCGAATGTCTAAAGTAAGTCTGAGGCATCACCCATTAATCGATCTCTTGACCGTCCTTCGAGAGGTTCCCCTCCTCAATTTCGTCTGCATACTGATTGTAGCCGAGTCCCCTGACGTGCGGTTCGTTGTTCAGTAGTTCTCGCAGTCGAGCCAGTTCTTCCGGAGCCCAGCCCATCGCCTCGCAGACGGCATTGTCCCAGAGGACACGGACTTCGCACTCTCCGTCGCGAAACTGGGGCACCTCCATCTCTTTTGTGAGCTCCCAACAATTGGCAAGGATTTGGCATATGCGAATGTCTTTGATATCGGGGACTCTGATGTTGCCTGCTTCTTCAGCACTATATGTGGGGAAGGCCAGAGTCTTGCCTGGGTTTCGCATCAGTTGCAGACGTCCTACCGTTGAGTTTACGAATACAGCGATTGCCTTAGCTTCTTTCGGCGAGAGCCCTGTTACTGGCATCCAACCGTTGCCCACGAATTTCTCATTGTCTGCGGTAGCGGTTAGGCGAGAAGTACTATTGCGTTGGCCAGCGGTTATCAGCAGGTATCCGGCCTTTTCAAGAATCTTGTCCGCTTCGGGGTAGGAACCGCCGTTTCGCCGGCGTTCGTTTTCGTCCCGTTTTTTGGGTACCCAGTATTCGTCGGGCGTACTTCGTATGAACCGTTGGCCTTCGCTCCCTTTCGACTTCAGAATCGGGAAACTGCCGGGTGTGCCGTGTTCTGCGCGCTCGAATGAGCCGCGCAGAACACGGCCTGTCGCATGAACCGACAGGCCAGGTTCATCGTTGATTGTTCGCAAGTCCGAGTGGTTGGCAAACGTAGTGGCTGCCTCTGCCAGTTCAGGAGACCGCCAGATGGCCGGTGTCCAATCGCCCTCTTCCATGCGGTCGGCGGGCCAGTGCGATACTTCGCCCCAGCCGTTCGACATCTGCCCTTGCTTGCATTCCAACAGGCAGTTGTGCAGATCCTCAACCTCACCCTCGTTTATCGGCATCCTGTCCAGGTGAATGAAACGGGTGGGTGGTTTGGAGGCGCCCTGATAGCGACACATGACGATGATGCTTTCGTTGATGTTTGTGTTCTGGCTCATGTTGATGTTGCCGGGCTGGTGGCAGGTCAGCACGGTGTGAATGTGGAAGCGTTTCGCTAACACTTTGCGTTCCTTCATTCCTGAAGTGGCGGAAAGGGCGGTAGTCGGTTTGATCATAGAAACCACGCCATTGCGATGCTTCAGTAAGTGTTCCGCAAGGGCCACGAAAGGCGGTCCGATGGAATTCCTGTCCACGAATTCGGACAGGCCGGGATCGACTCCCACCAGAATTTTCTCCATCATGTCAGCGCGAGAACGCATCAGACGTTGCGTCTCCTTTGGGAATTTCTCGCCCATCTTGGCTCGGCTGGTAAACGGCGGGTTCATAATGACGATACGCGCGTCCTTGGCAGCGGAGACTGCATCCTCCAATTCGGTGTCATCGGACGGACTCCATGTGAGCCGCGACACAATTTCATCATCGGCAAGGCCCAAGTCGTTGTCTCTCGGAATAACGGCCCTCTGGCCCAAGAGTTCAAGAGTGCCGACGGAGACACGCTTGGGGTTATGGAGATGAGGACCGTAGGGCATGAGGTGCAGGCCCATACGGCGGTAGCGGATTTCCTGGTTTCCAGTGGTCAGTTGCGATGCCGCCAATTGCAGTGAGACCGGATTGATGTCCAGGCCTTTAATGGTGTCCTCAACGGCCAGTTTCTGTAACTCTGCCAGCCGGTCGTTGCTCGCTCCCCGCGCTCCGGCTCTGCGCTTCATTTCAGTCAGCATGGCGGCGAGAAGTGTGCCGCTGCCGCAGGCGAGATCGACTATTTTGTAATCTTTCCATACGCGGTGATCGGACCAGTCAACGTCGCCGCAGGCGTCGAGTGTGAGGCGGGCTGCGATTGAAGCGGCGGTGGGCCGGGTGAAATAGGCACCGTCGCTAGCTTGGTTGCCCATGACGCGGTTGAAGAGGGGGCCGGCGTGGTCGGCGCCCATGTCGGCGTAGGTGTCGGCGATGCGTTCGGCCTCGGCGGCGATGTGGCGCAGGGCACGTTCCAGGCCGCCGGTTTTGCCGGTCTCTTCGATAGCATAGATGGCTTCGAGGGCGGGCTCCAATATGGGGCGAAAGTCGTGCGACATGATGCGGGCCCACTCTCGGCTCATGCGCCGGACGACATTGGTATCGTTTTTGATGGCGGTGAGGGGGTTAATGCCTGAGAGCCACCGCCCCTCGCTGATGCGCTGGTGCAGCATGGCGGCGTTCATCATAAGGAGTGTTGCAATGGTGCTACCGTCGGCCTGCTTTTTTTGTGTGCTGGGATTCAAATTGTCCAGCCCGAAGTGTTCGTCGAGCGCTGTTGAAAGTCCGTCGGTGCGCAGGTGGAAAGCGGCTTCGGTGACACTGGATTCAAGGATGTTCAAGTCGCGCAGGATGCGGTTGTCGCTGAGGCCGGACTTAGCGAGCAGGTTCATCTTGATGGCGTTTCCGTAATCGCTCATTCCGCTCAGTAGAAGCATCTGCATTGCGGACTGTTCGGCCTTCTCTTCCTTTGTTTTGCCGGGCGCTTTCTTTTTGTCCCCTATTTGAAGTCGAATGCCGTCGCCATTGTTGATCATCTTTTTGGCTTTGGCCTTAGTTTTACGGATGTCGACAGCTCCGGGTGTGCCATCGGACGCCGGCTTGGCGCGGGCAACGGCGTCCTGGCGCAGCTCGATCGTTCCGTCTCCGTTCTTCTTGCCGGTAACGACCAGCGAGGGTTCTTGGGGTTGAAGTGCGGCTGGTTTTGTCTCGCCCAAGAGAAGCATATTGTTGTGAGATGTGCTGTATTGCCCGTCGTTGGGACCGGACTTATCCGGTTCTGTGATGGGGTCAAACTCTTTGACGAGTGTACTTTGGCCATCGAGTACGCGTTCGACAGCCTCTTGTGCTTTGCCTGGAGGGCCGTCGTGTTGGCGGTACTGGATGCGTTTTTCTTCCCCGCTGGCGACAGCGACGATGGTGCGCTCTATTTCGGGAGGCTCTGGGACGTAAAGATAGAGTAGATCTGCCAACTTGTCCTCAATTCTCTGGTCATGGGCGCGCAGGGCGAGGAGTATCTGGCCCAGTTCCTGCCATCCGTCGTCCATGTCGCTGCTGCTCAGCCACTGTTCGGGGTCTACGTTGGGAGGTATCAAAATGGGGCAAATGATATAGCCGAAGTCTTTGCCCGGTGCGGTGCGCATGGCGCGTCCGACGGCCTGAATGACGTCGATGGGACTTTTTCTGGGTTCAAGAAAGGCGACGGCATTGAGCGAAGGGGAGTCGGTTCCTTCGCCAAAGATGCCGACATTGATGATACCGTGCGGTTCCTGCTGGCTGGCGTCAGCGAGCCTTAGTTTGGCGCTCTCACGGGTTGTGACGTTGCTGGTTGCGTCAAGGTGCTCCAGGGTATAGCTGGCTGCAAGCTGATCTTTCCTGTTATCCAGCAACCACTTATCGATCCAATCGCGCACGGCTTTGGTCTGCAAGTCCACAGCTATATTCTTCGACTTATCTACGGTGTTCATAAATGCAATACAGGACTTGATGACGACTTCACCGTTGCCTTTGTCCTGGGTGGCGCCGCCCATGGCGAGGGCGAAGGCGAGACCGCGCAGGTAGTTGGCTGATGTCAGGGCATTTTTGCCTTTGCTCTTGGTGTTCTGCGCCAGTGCGTTAGCTTCGGCATAGGCGGCAGGGTCGTTGATTGCCAGGGCGATAATGCGGTAGTCGGCCAGCCAGCCGTTGCGAACGGCTTCGACATAGCTCTTGCGATAGAGCTCGACGCCGAAGACGGTCTCATCGTCCATGGAGCGGACTATCCAATCGCTGGCATTGTTGCTGCGGGTTTTGCTTGTGTCATAGATGCGGGGCGTGGCGGTTTGATAGACGCGGTAGGTGGCTGGAAAGGCGTCGTTGTCGTGGCAAAGGGTGAAATCCCGAATACGCTGCTCTTCAGGCGAAATCTGGTCGGTTTTGGCTGTGCGTTTGCGGCGCAAGCCCGCTGTCCTGTGCGCTTCATCAGCGACAAGCACTTTAGCTTCGGCCGCGGCCATTGCAAGCGCCTGGGAGACTTTGGCCCCGCTCTGGTAGGTGCCGAAGATGACATTGATGTCGCTGCCGCCTTCGCCCTGACATATCCATTCGGCGATTTCGTTTGCGTCGGTTGTTACATTGCCCTTTACCTCGTCGGCGCTGACGTAGCTGTTGTCGGCGGTGGGGTCTTTGGCGGTGTTCTTGATTCCTTCCTTTTTTGGGTCGTTAGCGGCGGTGTCGTCGGAGCAGACAGCAAGCGCCCTGACTCCAACTGTGGTGTACTGAAGATATTCGCGCCTGATCTGGGCAACGAGGGCGATGGAAGGGCAGAGGACGATGGACAGTTCTCCTCTCGGGGTCAGCTCTTCGATGATGCGCAGCGATATACGGGTCTTGCCGGTTCCGCAGGGAAGAATGATTTTGCCGCGCGCCTGACCTAGGGGCAGGCCGCCGCTTTCGGTTTGTGCGTGTTCTTTGAGGATGCGGACGCTCTGGGCAACGACTTCATCCTGCATACAGGATTTGGTCTGGATTCTGGGTTCGCCGTCGGGGTTTGGCAGACAGTGCGGGCACTCTTCACGTGTGAACGTTTGCCGCTGCCGTTGCAGGTCGATGGCAATGTTGACCATCTTGACAGGCCTGACGGACATGGACAGAACCTGTTTGGCGTGACTGCTCAACGGTGTGTCGCCGTTGGTCACAATCCATCGCTCAGCCCAAAATTCAGGATTGGACGACGCGCTGGCAAACTTATCCGTTTCATCTTTGGCGATTGGTTCGCCCTTGCCGTGTTCGTCCAGTTGGCGAGATTTGCATTGGATGGCGATATGCTGGCGGTCGCTGCGACGGATGGCGACGGCATCGATTCCCACGTCCACTTTTGTCGTGTCCGGGAAATGGTACGCCCGCTCAGGCCATTGCGACCAGAGATAGCACTCTTCAATGTCCCATTCCTTTATGTGAGGGCCTACCGCGACGGTGACGTCTTCAAGCCATGTCCCGTCGGTAGAGAGAGGACTCTTCTCGGCTACAATTCTTATTGCCTCTTCGATGATCTCCTGTTCACTGAAGTATTTCATCTTTCCCCCTTACTCGGTCCTAGTGTGCCGAGCCACGAGCAATCAAGTCCTGATAAGGCAGTTGCTCACCATCCTTTACTTGCACCACATGTGCCAACTGTGCATATGTGTCAGGCGGGCGGTCATTATAACGGCCAGTCAACTCAATCACATAACGGCCCCGATGCTCAGGACTGATGGGAGGGTGGGTGCCGTGGTATCGCTCCATATGCATGGACCAGAATGAATTAAACCTGTTTGGTGAGTTCCAATCTTTGGACCACAAGAGGGGAAAAAAGGGGCGTTGACTTTCCCATTCACCCACTGCGGCTCGGTTAGTCGAAGACGAAAGAGAAAATCGTATCGGGCTGGGAGGCTGCTGTCCAACGGTGCGGCCCTTATCGCCTGGGCATATGAAATAAATGTTATATAGAGTTTATCGTGCAAACACTTGCTGAGCGCTTGCACGAGTGTTTGATATGCAGATGCGAGCGGCCGTCTGTTTTCGCAAGACCATCCTGAAACTCTGGCCCTTCAAAGCCGGCCCAAATCCCTGCCCCGACTCTAACACACGACGTGTCGACTGCGCCTGCGCGCGTTTACCTGATCTGTGATTACACCTATTCAGAGCCAACTAGGCGCTATCCTTCACCCCCTGTCCACTGCAGATCCCTCCACTTCACAGCCCTATCCCCGAGCAGTCTGCCGCGTTCCTCGTTGCAGCTAGAACCAGCCGCGCCTGAGTGCGCCCGGCGCGGGTCAACACAATCAACTCGACGGCCGCCAAAAGGAACGAACTGTCCGCCTCTACCGCCCTGTACAAAATCATGGACAACTTCGACAGATAACCTGAATCCACTCTAAATCTCCCAAAAACATGCCTTCGAGCGGACAAAGCGGACATATTCTTGAAAAAATTCAGAAAAACACCCCCATTTTTGCGCCGGGTCTCCCTTCACGTATCGCCGTCATCCAGACACAGGGCCTCACTTGAAGGCCGCCGTGTGTCGCTTCCGTTTCTTGACTATAATACTGTCCATCCACGAGAATTGTGAACTGTTGCATTTTACACCTTAGCTCGTGGTGCAGTTTTTGGGGCCAAACTCAGACAGTCCGCTGCGACTGCGAAGTTCGCGATAGCCCTCGGTCCTGTTTGCGCATCTACTGGAAAGGTGTTATAAGCAAACCCAATACTTATCATTAGGATAAGATAGACTGAAGTACATAGTGTGCAAGTAATATGTACTACATATTGTGTTTCCCAAAAGGACCTAATACAGTATGTAGTCCTTCCACGTGAGTGCGAAAGGCATTTGCAAGGACCGCGCGCGGTCTCCGCGAGTCTGAGCTAGTGACGACGAACTGCTATCAGCAGTTGTTTGCGCAGGTCAATTTGAATACTGCCTGAACCAGAACGAAGCAGGGAGACACGCGTGCTCCCTACCCCGACCACGCCGACTGACCGAGGAACGGCTGATGCAATGTCCCCACTGCGGACACGGCAAACACCGAGTGATCGATAGCCGCGACAGGGAAGAGACCATCCGTCGCCGCCGTCAATGCCTTGTTTGTGAGCAACGTTTTACCACCTACGAGCATGTTGCGCCCGGCCTGCTCGTCGTCAAGCGTGGCGGCAATCGTGAACCCTTCGATTCTCAAAAACTGCTTGCCGGCATCCGTATCGCCTCTGTCAAACGGCCCGTCAGCAGCCAGCGCATGCAAAGCATTTCCAAATTCGTCGAGGATCGAATTCAACGGTTGGGGCGCGCTGAAGTCACAAGTGAAGTGATTGGCAATCTCGTGCTGGACCAACTGGCTGAAGTCGATCAGGTCGCCTACCTCCGTTTCGCCAGTGTCTATTTGGACTTTAGCGATTTAAGCGAAATTCGTTCCGAGGTTGATCGGCTAATGGGGCGGAGCGACCTGGAGGCTGATGACGCCGGCCGTGTCGATGTGCGAGAAAGGTCGTCTGCGGGCTAGACAAGAGGAATCTTCCGACGAGGACTCTGCGTAATATTTGGTTGCGGGTGAGTAGGTGCCAGTTCAGCAGTCGCTGAGGTAAAGGGCAATCTACCCTTGCAGGGCTCAGAAAGCGACCCACGAACCAGAAGAATCGTTATCCGATTTCTTGAATTATTGGCTCTAGTTTTGAACTTATAATACGAGTCAGGCGTCCTAAGGGCTGTTGGGGAAGTCACGAATATCGTCCGAGAGGCTCAAGAACGGCTTCGGCAAATCTTGCGATTGCTTCCTTTGACTTTCAGTGTTTCGCGTCGCTGGTAACTTACAGTCCTAGTCTGATCCTTGTCAATCAGGCTCTCAGCATTATCTTTTTCTAAATTCTTTCTTAGTGAGGAGACTTTCCCTATGTCCGCCTTTGAAACCACTGTCACTCGTAGCGACGAAGCCGGACGAGAGGCTTTCACGACTTTTGAAGTCGTTAAAGGCGAGAAGCAAAGAGTCTCCGGGCCGGCGTATGTGGACGACGGCGCAATCCAGCTAAGCGAAAACAGCTTGAAAGTACTGGAGCGCCGCTATCTGCGTCGGGATGTCGATGGAAGGCTCCTGGAGACCCCCGCCGGCATGTTCTATCGCGTCGCCAGGCACATCGCCGCGGTGGAAGAAGAGCACGGCGGCGATGTCGCAGCAACCACTAGGACCTTTTACGATCTCCTCACCGATCTGCGCTTCTTTCCCAACAGCCCCACCTTCACCGGCGCCGGCACGCCCCTCGGCCAGCTGGCCGCCTGCTTCGTCCTGCCCATCGAGGATGATATGGGCCGCGAGGAGGACGGCATCTTCAGCACCCTCCGCGTCGCTGCCCTCATCCAACAGACAGGCGGCGGCAACGGCTTCAGCTTCAGTCGCCTGCGCCCGCAAAAGGATATCGTCCATACATCCGCCGGCCGCGCAACCGGCCCGGTCGGATTCCTGCGCGTCTATGATCAGGCCTTCGGCGAAATCGCCCAGGGCGGGACCCGCCGCGGCGCCAATATGGGTGTCCTGCGCGTCGACCACCCCGACATCGAAGAGTTCATCCGCTGCAAGGCTGAAGAGGGCGCACTAACCAACTTCAACATCTCCGTCGCCATCACCGACGAATTCATGCAGGCCGTGAAGGAAGATGGCGATTTCGACCTGCGCAACCCCCGCGACGGCTCCGTCTCCAGGACAGTCAGGGCGCGCGACCTCTTCGCAACCATCATCAAGTACGCCCACCATAACGGCGAACCCGGCGCGCTCTTTATCGACGCCGCCAACCGCAGCAACCCTGTCCCCCACCTCTACGACCTCGAAGCCACCAACCCCTGCGGCGAACAGTGGCTCGGGCCGTATGAGAACTGCTGCCTGGGTGCGATCAACTTGGGCATGCACGTCACTACCGATAGCGCCGGCACAACTGCGGTCGACTGGGATGCCCTCCGCAAAACCGTACGCGAAAGCACCCACTTCCTCGACAACGTGGTCAGCGCCAACACCTATCTGCCCGCCGTCCCTGTCGTGAAAGAGGCTGCCCTCAAGGCGCGTCGCATCGGGCTCGGCATCATGGGCCTCGGCGACCTGATGTATAAGTTGGGCATCCGCTACGGCAGCGAAGAGGGCCAGGAGTTCGCCGCCCAGGTGATGGAGTTCGTGCGCTTCCACTGCATGCAGATGAGCGTCGACCTCGCCGCAGAGCGCCAGCCTTTCCTCGCCTACGCCGGCAGCATCTACGACGCCGACCAGCTCGGTGGAATGCAATGGAAACCGCCGCGGCCGCTCGCCCCGCATCGCCGCAACTGGGGTCGGCCCGCGCTCAACTGGGAGCAGGTCACCGAAGGTATTCGCCAGTACGGAATCCGCAATGCCGCCCAGACGACCGTAGCCCCCACCGGCACCATCGCCACCGTCAGCGGCTGCGAGGGCTACGGCTGCGAACCGGTCTTCGCACTGGGCTATATCCGCCATTTCAAGGACGGAGACAACGACGTAGAGCTGCCCTACACCAGCCCCCTCTTCGAAGAAGCCCTCGAGCGCTTGGATCTCAGCGCCGAGCAGGCCGATGCAATTCGCCACCGGGTGGCGGAAACGGGCTCCTGCCAGGAAGTCGAAGAGCTATCCCAGGACTTCCGCAACACCTTTGTCGTCAGCAGCGACATCACCGCCGAGCAGCACGTCAGAATGCAGGCCGCCATCCAAGCCTTCATCGATAACAGCATCAGCAAGACCTGCAACTTCCCCGAAGGCGCAACCGAAGATGATGTGGCGCAGGCCTACGTGCAGGCCTGGGAGTTGGGCTGCAAGGGGCTCACAGTCTACGTCACCGGCAGCCGCCAGGAGGTCGTCCTGGAGACGAAGGCGGTCAAGGACAGAAAGGGAGAGCCGTCCGAACATCTGCACAGCGTTCCCTCAAGCAACGGCGCCCAACCCATTTCAGCGCTTTCACAGGATGAATATCCTGCCGTCTTCACCAAGCGGCCGCGCCCCTATCTCCTGCAGGGAAACAGCTACCGCAAAGAGACGCCCCTGGGCACCGCCTACATAACCATCAACAGCGACGAGAACCACGAGCCCTTCGAGGTCTTCCTGAACATCGGCAAGGCCGGCAGCGACGTCACCGCTGTCAGCGAATCGATCGGCCGCCTCATCAGCCTGGCGCTGCGCATGCCCTCTGCCCTGCCGCCCTCAGAACGGCTGCGCTGGGTCATCGACGAGATGGCCGGCATCGGCGGCGGGCGGCCACTGGGCTTCGGTGTCGGACGCGTGCGCAGCCTGCCCGACGGCGTCGCTCAGGTCCTTTCCGATCATCTCAGCGAACTGCCCGAAAACAACGAGGCCGTGTCCGGCGAACAGCTGGCGCTGCCCATCGGTGACCTCTGTCCCGACTGCGGCGAAGCCGCCTTCCTCAACGTCGAAGGCTGCCGCAAATGCCATATCTGCGGCTACAGCGAATGTTGACCCTTGTAGCGGCGAGTGGCTTGAAACACCACTGGCCGTTAATTTTTTCCGGAACTTTACTATTTTGGTTCACAACGGATCATTGGGTCTGTATGCGGGTGGGGGAGGCGATTGCTAGATCATTTGTTCAAGACGCCACTTGTAAAGACATAGACGGTGTGGTACCATATATTGTAATCAAAATAAGAAAGAGCACTAGCGGTAGGGGTAGAGGGCCCGTAACCAGTGCTCTTCCTTGATGGAATCAATCGCTATGTGAAAGCGCGACGATTGATAGAACCTTACCACAGCTTCGCACTTCCGTCAAGGAAAAGACCGGAACTGGTTCAATACCAGTGTGAAGTCTCTTTTGAGACGGGAGATCTCTTATGCTTGTTTTTTTCGAATCGATCGAAAATCTGATTACGATACTCAACGAAGTCGAGATAGACAGAAAGTGGTACATCCTTTCTTGCGTTATTCTTTTCTTCTGGTGGGCTCGCCCCCGAAAATTTGCGAAGGCTTTCAATACTTTCAGCAGTGCTATCATTGTAATCTTGGTCGTATTGAACGGTCTCATAGACTCGCTTTCGCAAAATGATCAAGATGACGATAATGACCTGTAGGCAAGACAGTAGCGTCTGCCAATCAAGAATTACGCCCCCGGCTGTGTAGATACAAGCTCCGATTGCAATGTTGGGCGCCTGAAACTGCTTGCCTTCCTCTGGAGCTTTTATCGGAAAGAATCTGCCTTAGAGGATACAGGGGTCCGTTGAGATCCAGATGGTCCATTTGGAGCATGAATAGGCCGATACTACTTTGATGCCTATTCTCAGTGAATCTACAATGACTAGATCCTCCATTTGAACGTCGCTAGAATCCAGTACGTCCCATAAGGCACGCAACGCTCGATTTAAGGTGCTAGCCTTCAGACCTAGCAAACACAGAAAAAAGAAAAAGGCGAAGCAGGAAAAGCCAAAGCCACCGCCAAAATGACGGTGGCTTTTTAGTTCCCGCTAGTTGACAGTGCCTTACAAATAGAATACCGTGGCACTTGCCACAGCAGTATGCCCGTGGAGACACGGGCTTTTCTATACTCTTGAATTCGAGTGAAGGCGCATTGCGCCTCCTTGTTGATTCAAGGTGTATAGAGACTGCTGTGGCAAGCGTCCCTTCACTCACTCAGCAAAGAGGCTCCGCTATGTTTGGGCCAAAATCTTTCGCTGTAGTTCTCTCTACCCTTCTGCTTATATCAGCCTGTATACTGCCCTCAAGTATACCTAACCTCCCT
Source organism: Caldilineaceae bacterium (assembly GCA_965207495.1). GTDB lineage: Bacteria > Chloroflexota > Anaerolineae > Caldilineales > Caldilineaceae > Bin5. Next base: position 5,666,302 of record OZ242287.1, on the reverse strand, counting down.
CAATGTCCGATGGGTAGCCCATACGAATATTTGTCCTGCGTGTTCGAAGATAGCGAGGCAGAGTATGATCAAGAAGACATATGGATGTTTTCACAGGCTACAACAAGATACTGTGAAGAGAATGCAAGTGATTGGATATCCGTATTGGATAGTAGTGCCAAAAAGACTGCCCTTGAACTCAAACAATATTCATTAAGTAAAGTGAGAGAGGGAGAATTGGAGTTTAGTGAGTACAAGGATCTTAGTGATAAAGAGGCTTTTCAGGCCACAATGGTTCTGTATTTGGCTAAACCTCTTCTGTTAGGTTCTATGAGTAACCAACCAGAAAGCTGTCTTTCTCATTTTGAAAAATTTGAATCAGGGGGACTTATCGAGTGGATGAGAAAGATTGAAGAAGAGAACAAATGATAAATGATACTTACAAGGCCAAAAGAGAGGTGACCTTAAAATGGAAGATCAAGACGCCCATCGTAGACACGACTGGGCGAGATAACGCATACGAATCGCGATTTCACGAATGGGTTCATCGAGTACGAGCGTTGCAGGAAATGTAATGCCAAACGTGTCGTCCAATACCCCCCAGGTATGACTCTCAACTCAGACCCGAAGCCCTTTCCTAAGTCTTGTAAAAGGAATTCTAAAAGCGATTCTTAATTTGCAATCAAGTCGCACACTTGTTATACTCTAGATATAGTATAGGGAATAACTCGTAGAACTACTCAGAGTAGTTCTACGAGTTTCCAGATAGAAAAGTGGCCCAGGGGGGACTCGAACCCCCGACATACGGCTTGGCATACCGATTTCTTTCCTCTGAATTACTGGGCCACAAGAGGGTAGCGGGGGACTCGAACCCCTCAATACACGGGTTGGCAGCCCGTGCACCTGCCCAACAGGAACGCTACCCGAAGAGTAGCCAGAGCGACCGATTTCTTTCCTCCCACGGACCGAAAATCGGTCGCTCTGCATTCTCCTAACCAATCACAAATGCAGTCTAGCATCCTCCCTCCAAACTGGTCAAATCAAACTACCCCTACACAACATATGGTATAAGTCATGTCTTCTTCTGACTATATCTAGTGTAAATTGCAATCGTGATTGTACAACACAAGATGTAGCTGCACTCTTGGTTATACCACAAAAGGGGTAGTAGATCAAGGCACTCTTGACGCAGATTTTGAAGGAAAACGCGCCCGCGATCACGTAGAGGCCCACTGGTGCAGACTCTACGTGATTGTAGTGCAATTAACCGGAAAATTCGAGGGAAACGTTAATCAGACGTTAAACAAATCTTAACAAAAATTGCTGTGAACTCAAGTTAGTAATTCCCTATCTTTTCTACTGTATTCACCTCTTCCGCGCAATGAAAATCAGGCGCTCGCTGTCAGCTCCATAAGGGCCGCCGTCGAAATCGCCGCACACCTCATCCACCGCAAACCCTGCCTGTTCCAGCAGCATAGCGCCCTCATCCGGCCACCAGAAGCGCAGCGGAAAGGATAGCCGCGTCTGCGCGTTGCGCCCGTCCGCAAACACCTCCTCGTAAACGAAAACTGTCTCCTGTATCTGCTGCGCCGCTTCCACAGTGCGGGTCGACCATTTCAACACCGTCGCGCCGCTCTCCCCGTCCTCCCACCAGTCCGCCAGCTCCTGAATGCCCGCTATCGCCTCCAGATAAGCTATGTCCGGGTTGAACAGATCGATCAGCAGCAGCCCGCCCGCCCGCAGATGGCGCTGCGCACACTGCAGCACCTTCAGCTGCCTGGCCTGGGTCGTCACGTGCATCAGCGTATTGCTGACCACAAAGGCGAAGTCAACCTCCCTCTCCGCCAGCTGAAAGTCTGTCATATCCCCCTGCACCAATTTGACCTTCAGAGAGCCGTCCGCCGCCGCCTGTTTCGCATAGCCATGCTCCGCAAGCTTGCGGCGAGCGATCGCCAGCAACGCCGCACTCGTGTCGAGCCCGATCACATGACAGCCGTCCTCCGCCAGCGGGAGCAGCACGCGGCCCGTGCCGCAACCAAGCTCCAGCACGGAGTGGCCGGCTGCGCGCGCCGTCCTCAGCACCAGCGCAATATCATCGCTGTAGTCGCGGTAATCCCCGTCGTAGAAACGCGCAAATCCATCGAAGTTCATGCGGTCGGATGAAAAGAGTGTCAGGACTTTCGTATCTCGACGACGTCCCGGTATCGGATCTGTCCCAATGCTGGTTATGCCCTTACAAACGGTAGCGGCGCCCGTGAGGTCAATCCCCACCTGCAATATGAAACCAAAAGAACATCACGAAGATACAAATTCCCCAAAAGTTTTTCCCACCCCGTTCGAGCGTATCTGTGACCCCGAAAATTACGCACTGTCTCTGTAATTTCTGTCCCCTCGTGCGAGGGTCGCCACAGCAGTAGAATTACACATCGACTGTGTAATTTCTGTCCCCCCGTGCCAGGCCTGCCACAGCAGCGCAATTACACATCGACTGTGTAATTTTTCCCCCAGGACGAGCGAATCCAGAGCAGTGGAATTGCACATCCACTGTACAATTTCCTTCCCGCCCCTGCTCAAAATGCCCGCTGGCGCGCCCCTTGTTGGTGCCCCTGCTCAACCCCTGTTTCAACTGTACAACAACTGTCCACTGGGTTTGCATTTATCCGGAATTCAGGTATAATCCTATCAGATCGAGTGCCGACCTGACGATCCGGGTCGGCGTTTACTTTCCAGGGGTCGCTGCTGATGACGGCATTTTTCCTCCATCGCACGCGCCCTCTCTATTTGTGCGAGAGAGCCCTCCGCGCAATCAGCGAGAAAGAACAATGAGTGAAAGTCCTGTCTATCTGACCCAAAGCGGCCTCGATGCTCTGCAGGAAGAGCTGGACTATCTTGTCGGTGAACGACGGCAACAGATCGCCCAGCAGATCGCCGAAGCCAAGGCCGAAGGCGACCTCAGAGAAAACGCCGGCTATGACGAAGCCAAAAACGCCCAGGCCTTCGTCGAAGGGCGCATCCGCGAGCTCAAGGTCAAAATCCACAACGCCCAGATTATCGACGATACCCAGACGTCCGATGACCTGGTCGCCCTCGGCCGCAGCGTTGTCGTCAGAGAAGACGGCTACGACGACGAAGAGATCTACACCATCGTCGGCTCGACCGAAACCGACCCGAGCAACGGGCGCATCAGCAACGAGAGCCCTATCGGCAAGGCGCTGATCGGCCACACCGCCGGCGACGTCGTGCGCGTCGCCGCCCCGGCCGGCGAAATCGAGTTCAGGATAGTCCGCGTCGAATAACCGGCCCCCTCTGCCCGTAAACCTGCCGCAACCCCGGCCGCCCTGCCAGGAACAGGTACTGTGAGAGACGCCAGCGAACTGTTCGACCCCGAAAACCTGAGCGACCAGGAACAAAGCCGCCTCCAGAAACTGGATGCCCTGCGCGCCCGCGGGATCGACCCCTATCCGGCACGCGTAAAACGCTCCCATACCATCGCCGACGCCCGCGCCCTCTATGACGAAGGTGCCGACGAGCAGCCGGTCGTCTCCATCGCCGGCCGCCTCCAACGCATCCGCGTGATGGGCAAGGTCAGCTTCGCCGACCTCGACGACGGCAGCGCCCGGATCCAGCTCTTCATCCAGCGCGACAGCCTACCCGACGGCTGGTACAACGAAGTCTGGAAGCGCCTCATCGATCTCGGCGACTTCATCAGCGCCAGCGGCCCTCTCACCGTCACCCGCACCGGCGAGTTGAGCATCTCTGTCCAGGAGATCACCTTCCTCGCCAAAACCCTCAAACCCATGCCCGACAAATGGCACGGCGTCCGCGATCCCGAAGTCCGCTACCGCCGCCGCTATGTCGACCTGCTCGCCAACGAAGATGCGCGCAATCTCTTTCGCGACCGCGCCGTGGTCGTGCGCGCCCTGCGCACATACCTCGACGACGCCGGCTTCCTCGAAGTCGAGACGCCGATCCTGCAACCGATCTACGGCGGCGCCGCCGCGCAGCCCTTCGTCACACACCACAACCAGCTCCACCAGGACCTCTATCTGCGCATCAGCTTCGAGCTCTACCTGAAGCGCCTCATCGTCGGCGGCTTCCCCGCCGTCTACGAAATCGGACGCGACTTCCGCAACGAAGGCGTCAGCTTCAAACACAATCCGGAATTCACCCAGCTCGAATTCTACGAGGCCTACGTCGACTACGAAGACGTCATGCGGCGCACCGAAGAGATGGTCGCCTTCACCGCCGAACAGGTGACCGGCAGCCCCGTCGTCAACTGGCAGGAGCGCACCATCGACTTTACACCTCCCTGGCCGCGCCTCCCCCTCCGCCAGGCCATCCTCGACGCATCCGGCATCGACTACGAGCAGTTCACCGACGCCGACAGCCTGCGCGCCGAGATGCGCAGCCGCGACATCGACGCCGCCGGCGGGGACAACTGGGGCCAACTCGTCGACCAGCTGCTCTCCAAATTCTGCGAACCCAAACTGATTCAGCCCACCTTTCTCATCGACTACCCGCGCGAAGTCAGCCCGCTCGCCAAAGGCATGCCCGACAATGAACGCCTCGTCGAGCGCTTCGAAGGCTTTGCCGCCGGCATGGAGCTCTGCAACGCCTTCACCGAGCTCAACGATCCCGTCGACCAGCTGCAGCGATTCCTCGACGAAAACTACCGCGCCGCGCAGGGCGACGAAGAAGCCCACCCCATCGACATCGATTACGTCGAAGCGCTCAGCTACGGCATGCCGCCCACCGGCGGCTTCGGCATGGGCATCGACCGCCTCACCATGCTGCTCACCGACCGCGACACCATCCGCGAGGTCATCCTCTTCCCCCACCTCCGCGAAATAGAAGACACCCCCCAACCCGACGCCTCCCCAGACGCCGCCCCAGACGCCAAAGAGCCGCCCGCCGCAGTCACCCTCCCCGCCGCCGACGCTTAGTCCGTTTTCGCAGCAGTTACCCATACCACGGCCCGAAATGTAAGAGCGGGCCTTGTGCCTGCCCTTCTACCTATCCTCCTGTCCCCATCGCTGCGGGTGCATCCCAAAATGAGGGTGAACTCTCTTGTTCCCTTGGTATCGACTAGCCCGTGTCCAGTCCTCACATCCGCCCCCGATAAATCGCCCATTCACTGACCACTGACCACTAACCACTGACCACTGCAGTTTGGCGTCCGGGCCTTCGGCCCTCCCTTGTGCAGGGGCTGCGCCCCCGCAACGCCCCGCCCTTACTCGCCACCGTGTTCATTCTTCCCCAGCATTGCGTCTAGCCAACAGTGTCTCCTCCCCCACAATGTCTCCTCCCCCACAGTGTCTCCTCCCCCACAATGTCTCCTCCCCCACAATGTCTCCTCCCCCACAGTGTCCCCTCCCTCACCTGCTGTCTCCTCCCTCACCTGCTGGCTCCAGCCAGTGCCCCCTAACCCCTGGCCCCCAGCCCCTAAACCCCTGCTCTCTCTCCTGGAGCCGGTAAACAATCCCAGCCACCGCTGGCATTTATTCCTCGCCAGACTGTTCCCACCCCAAATCTGGGATGCCCCTATTGCCGCACCCGACTTGACGCGCGCGGGCAGGTTCTGCCATAATGACTCCCACAACCGCATAACCTACCTTCGGGGCAGGGTGAGGGCCGCTCAGGCCCAATTCCCGACCGGCGGTGAGCCAGAGCGATGCGCTGCACCCTCAACCAACGGAGCAGCAAGACTCTCTGGTAAGCCCGTGAGCCGCAAGGCAGAGTTCGGTGAGATTCCGACGCCGACGGTATAGTCCGGATGGGAGAAGGTGCAAAGAGCGTGGGCAGTACCATTGCGTGTACTGTTCCTATTCTCTTTGGCTATTCGCAGTGGCTGCTGCGCGCAACGCCCGGGGTACGAGTTCTGTATCTCGGGCCGTTCTGTTTTGAGGCCGCGCATTCCGCGCGACCGACGCGCTCGCCAACCGCTGCCGGTGGCTGCTCTCGGCATACGCCGAAAATGCAGTGGCCGCACTGCCTACACGACCCGAAGCAATTTAACGCTTCGGGTTCATTGTTTTCTGAGGGCAAAGCAGGAAGATGAAGGACAGTTCAATTCTCTTCCCCGGCGCGCCGGCCGATGACGGCACAGACCAGGGAACGCCGCCCGCAATCGAACAACCCGCGCCCCAAAGCAGGCGCACAGCCGGCCGCGTCCGCGACTGGGTCGCCCGCCATCCTGCCCTCGCCGCCTTCCCCTTCGTGCTCTCCGTCTCGCTGCTGCTCTGGGAGGCGCTCGTCCGCTGGCAGGACTATCCCGTCTTCATCCTGCCCCGCCCGGGCCACGTACTGCAGAAAACGCTCACCATGGCCGCCGACGGCACGCTGCTGCGCCATACCCGGGCCACCGCCACCGAAATCGGCGCCGGTCTCCTCATAGGCCTCACCCTGGCCTTCCTGCTCGGCTACTGGCTCGGACGCAGCCGCACCCTCGACCGCATCCTCTCCCCCTATCTCGTCGCCAGCCAGACCATCCCGGTTGTCGCCATCGCCCCGCTCCTCGTCATCTGGTTCGGCAGCGGCCTGCTCAGCAAAGTGCTGGTCACAACCATCATGGTCTTCTTTCCCACCCTGGTCAGCACCGTTGTCGGCATCCGCAACGTAGACCCGGACCTGCGCGAGCTGATGCGCTCGCTGCGCGCCACCCGCCGCCAGCACTTCCTGAAGCTGGAGCTGCCCGCCGCCCTGCCCGTCATCTTCGGCGGCCTCAAGCTGAGCGTCATCCTGGCCGTCGTCGGCGCCGTCGTGGGCGAGTTCGTCGGCGCCGACGTAGGGCTGGGTTTCCTTATCAACCTGGGCCGCGGCGTACTCGACACGCCGATGATTTTCGTCGCCGTGCTCATGATCGTGCTCCTCGCCCAATCGATGTACTGGAGCCTCACACTGCTCGAAAGCTATCTCCTCCGCTGGAAGCAGCTCGACCTGAAGGGCGGCGACTGAGAAACGCCCCCTCCACCGCAACGGCTACCCGGCACAGAAAATCTCCCATCTGCCAATGCACAGAGGAACGAATGAAACACGACACTGACCGCCATTCAACAGCACGAACGAGCTCCCTTCCGCCCCGCCCGGCAGCGGGGATCCCAACGGGCCTGCCCCGCCTGCTGATATGGGTCCTCCTGCCGCTCCTGATCGCCGCCGCGGCCGCCTGCGCACCCATCGCACCCGCCACGCCAGCCGAACCGCAGAGCCTGCGCCCCATCACCTTGGGCGTGGGCTTCATCCCCAACGTCCAGTTCGCGCCCTTCTACGTCGGCATCGAAAAGGGGTTTTTCGCAGCCAGAGGCGTCGAACTCTCGCTCGACTACGGCTTTGAAAACGACTATCTCAAACTGGTCGCGACCGACGAGATGCAGTTCATGATCGCCAGCGGCGACCAGCTCGTGCTCGGCCGCGCCCAGGAGCTGCCGGTAAGGTACGTGGTGAACTGGTATACCAGCTACCCGGTCACCGTCTTTGCCAAGGCCGGCGCCGGCATTCACGAACCAGCCGACCTGGCCGGCCGCACAATCGGCGTGCCCGGCCCCTTCGGCGCCACCTACATCGCGCTGCGCGCCCTCCTCGACGTGGCCGGGCTGACCGAAGCCGACATTCAGATGGAAAGCATCGGCTTCACCCAGGCCTCCGCCGTCAGCGAGGACCTGGTCGACGCGGCCGTGGACTACGCCGTCAACGGGCCCGTTGTGCTCGGCAACGCCGGCATCGAAACCGTCCAGATCGCCCTCGATCAATACCTGCAGATCCCCGCCAACGGGCTCGTCACCAACGAACGCACCCTGCAGGAGGAACCGCAGCTGGTCGAGGCCATGGTGCGCGCCCTGCAGGAGTCGGTCGCATATACCCTCGCCAACCCGGACGAGTCCTTCGCAATCGCTCTGATCTTCGTGCCGGAGGCGGGCGGAGAGAACGAAGCCGCCAACCGCCTGGTCTTCGACGCCTCGCTTCCTTTCTGGCAGCCGCGGCCGGACGGCGCGCCCGGCGCAACCACCGACGCCGAATGGCAGACCGTCGCCGAGCTCCTCATGCGTATCGGCTTCGTCGACCGGCTCGTCCAGCCCGAAGAGATGTACACCAACGAATTCGTACAGTGAGAGTTCAATACGGGGAATTCCCGACGGTGACATGCCCCGCGGCCGGCCTTTCACAACCGGCCGCCGGCAACACTGTCCCTGACCGCCGATGACAGAACCACTACTTCAGGCGCACAACGTCAGCCACACCTATAGCCGTCGCAACCGCGTCACGCCCGCGCTGGCGGATGTCTCCCTCTCCCTTCAGCAGCACGAATTTGTCTGCGTGGTCGGCGACAGCGGCAGCGGCAAATCGACGCTCCTGCGCATTCTCGGCGGCCTCCTGACGCCCACAACGGGCCAGGTCCAGTTCAGAGGCAACCCAGTGCACTCCCCGCAGCCGCAGATCGGGTTCGTCTTCCAGAACACCAATCTGATGCCCTGGCGCACTGCCCTCGAAAACGTCCTGCTCCCCCTGGAGCTGCACAAGCCGCCCGACAAGCAGGACCGCGAACGGGCCCACGCCGCCCTTGCCCTGATGGGCCTGGAAAAGTTCGCCGACGCCTACCCGTCCCAGCTATCCGGCGGCATGGCCCAGCGCGTCACGCTCACGCGGGCTCTCCTCCCAAACCCTGCGCTCCTCCTGATGGACGAGCCCTTCGGCGCACTCGACGCCCTCACACGCGAGCGCCTCAACCAGGAGCTCCTGCGCCTCTGCCGCGACCGCAAGCAGACCGCACTCATGATCACGCACAGCATCCAGGAAGCCGTCTTCCTCGCCGATCGCGTGCTCGTTCTCAGCGGGCAGCCCGGAAGCCTGCAGGGCCTCATCCCCGTAGACCTGCCCCGCCCGCGCACCCTGGAGATGCTGACCCGGCCCCAGGCCGGCGCCCTCATCAGCCAAATCCGCGCCTGCCTCGCCACCGGCGCCGAAGAAGCGGTGCGCCAATAAATTTGTATGTCTGATTTAGTAGCGGAGAGGTGTGGTGAGAGCCAGAGCCTGAGCCAAAAAAGAGAGGCGCCCATTGCAATGTGGCGCCTCCGCTGTCAAGTTGAACTGAAGTCGAATGTTAATCTATCGGCCGGCGCTTGACGGTTTCTTCCAGCCATTCGCATAGATTTGAGAAACGAAAAGAGTCTGTTTCAAAGAGAAAAATGAATAATTCGTAGGCTTCGTCGATTTGGCAGTCTATGTAATGTCCATTTGCCTTTAAGAACACGTCAGCGGTGAAAAAGGCAGTTCGCTTGTTGCCATCTACGAAGGGATGATTTAGGGCCAGACTCTCAATAAGTGCAGCTGCTTCCTCTATAATGTTTCGATAGTACCCGGCCCGGGGCCGCATCACAGCAGATTCTAGCAGCCCCCTATCACGAAGGCCATGTGACCCACCAAATAAATCGATCAAGATGTCATGTATGGCAATGACTTCCTCTGTGGTGGGAAAGACACGGCTCATCGCGCCAACAATTCACCTAGTCTCCAGTAGCGTCTCACACTGCCCCAGAAATGGCCCATGATTTCTGGTCGGAGTCTTGGCCTGTCACCGTCAGAAGTAAGCAATTCAGCCGCCTTTTCTTGCCCTTCTGGAATAACCTCATGAACTTTTCTGGGTGCTGTCACGCGTGGCTCAATGAGGACGCTCGCGCGCTTTCCGTCTTTCGACGATGGGGCGTGGGGCATCGTCTTGTCTCCTGTCCAGCCTGGACATACTTCACACTGGAATTACTTCGAATGACACACTTACAATATACTTTGCAGAGGTACTCGTGTCAAGGATTTTTAAGTCCTCAAGTCATTCCTTCTGCTGAAGAGTATAATCCCAAAAACAGAAAGACGCCGAACATTGCGCCCGGCGTCCTGATTTCTCTGATTATCCTACAGCCTGACTGCGAAACGACTAAGGCAGCAGACCCAACCTACTGGTCGTCCGAAGCCCCCAGATTGCGCGGCAACTTCGCGGCCAGATCGTCCGGCCTGTCGATGTTCAGCGACAGTACCTGCTCCTGCAGCCAAGTCTGGAAGGCCTCGGCATACGCCTGCTGCAAGCTGGCTTCCTCCTTCGGCCGCTCATCGTCCCGCTCCAGCACCTCAATGATGTGATAGCCGAAGCTCGACCTGACCGGCGCGCTCATCTCGCCGACCCCGAGCGAAAACGCGGCTTCCTCGAATTCGGGCACATAGCGCCCGCGGCCGGCCCAGCCCAGTTCACCGCCCTGAGAGCCGCTGCCCGGGTCGTTGCTGAACCGCAGCGCTAAGTCCGCGAAATCCTCGCCGTCGAGTATGCGCTGATGCAGCGCCTGCGCAAAGGCCAGCGCCTCGGCGTCGTCAACACGGCCATCGCCGTTGGCGTCCGGATTCCATATCTCAGGAGCGGCCGGACTGCTGACCCCACCATCCTCCGCATCACCCTCTGCCGCAGCACTCTCTGCCGCTGTTTCGGCTGCCTGCGCGCCTGTACTCTCGCCATTTTCGTCCGTGCTTTCGGGCGAAGGTGGCGGCGTCTCGGCCGCCGGCGCGACGGTGCTCTCAGCCTCTTCCTCTGTGCTGCCAGGCGGGGCGGGAGTCGCCTCGTCAGCCGGTGCTTCGCTTTCGCCAGCCGGCTCCGGTTCGGGGTCGACGGTAATCAGGATATGGCGCACCCGGACCTGCTCCTCTGTGGTGGATACCAGGTCCCGGCTGACCGTCTCCGACACTTTCGTACGCAGCAGACGCGCCCGGATCACCTCGCGATAGCTGGCCAGGCTCATCCCGGCGTTCTCGCGCAGATTCCCCTCCAGGGTGCTCAGCCCTTCCTCATACAGGGCGTCGGTCAGGACCGTAGGCGGCTCCGGCGTGGGCGCCTCTTCCACAGTCTCTGCCTCCGCGACGGCCGCATCGGCCGTCGGCGCGCTGTCCGAGCTGTCTTCCGGTGTCGGCGTTGGCGAAGGGACCGGTGTTGGCGTAAAGGATTCCGCGGTCGCGGTCGCTTCAATGCTGGCGTCCGCGGTTGAAGTGGCCTGCGGTACCGTCAGCGCGCCCTGTCCGAGCGCCACCTCTTCCCGCAGAGTCTCTTCCACCTCTTCATCGGTCACCGACACACCAACTTCCGGCGCCTTGATCTGCAGGACAGCCCCCTCAATCATATCGTTGAGGACCTGTGTCCCCAGCGTCAGCGGGCTCGCCAGCGTCGCATTGATCGAAGCGATCTGGGAGGCGAACAGGCTGGAATCCCCAAACTGCTGGGCAAATATCTGTAGCCGCAACCGTTGGTTCTCCAGCTCGCTCTCGCGCAAGCGCGCCTGCTGCCAGAAGTCCCGCGTGACGATCGTCTGGTCTTCGACCTGCGCCAGCACGCTGTTGGGCTTGATGATCAACTCATTGACCACACCATACAGGACCAGCACCAGCGCCGCACCCACGAGTCCGCCGACGATCGCGGTGAGTCGCAGGTTGCGCTCCCTTTCGCGGGCGCGCAGGCGGACCTCACGCCGATTTTCGACCTGCGGCGCTTCTTCCTGCCTTCTTCTTCTGCGCTTCTTGGCCATGGATCGATCAACCGCGTCTGCCGGTGATGCGAATATGTTCGCCTGTGTAGGGCATCAAGGCCAGATGCCTGGCCCGCTTGATCGCCCTGGTCACTTTGCGCTGCAGCTTCGCCGTGACGCGGGTCTTGCGGCGGTTGTGAATGCGTCCGTAGTTATCGACAAATCGGCTCAGAACCTGTATGTTCTTGTAATCGATCTCGTCGATACGCACGTCGTTGCCAACGTGACGGGGATTTCTGCGCTGATTGCCCTGCTTGGCGCGGTTGAATATGGCCGGCCCCTCAACGCGGTTGAGGGTGCGAGCCTGCTGCTCTTCTTGGCCGCTATCCGTATCCGCTGACACCGCAGCCACTTCAGCAACCGGCTCTGCGGCAGCTTCAGCCCCCGGCTCAGCAACTGCCTCAACTTCAGCCTCTGCGACAGCTTCAGCCTCCGGCTCAGCAGCGGCCTCAACCTCAGCCTCTGCGACAGCTTCAGCCTCCGGTTCAGCAGCGGCCTCAACTTCAGCCTCTGCGACAGCTTCAGCCTCCGGCTCAGCAACTGCTTCAGCCTCAGGCTCAGCAACTGCTTCAGCCTCAACCTCAGCTACAGCCGCGTCCTCAGAATCTCCATCCATATCGGCAACGGCCTGCGCAACGCCCTCCTCCGCGCTCTCATCGAGCACAGGGGCATCCTCACCCGTGGGCGTCCCGGCAACCGGTTGTTCTTCCGTGTTCGCTTCGGCTTCGTTCACTCTGTTTTCGTCAGACATTCGATGCTCCTTTTGGCTCAGTCCCCAACGCGGACAAAGAGGAAACGCAATACATCTTCAGATAGCCTCAACTGTCGTTCAACGTTCTGCACCGCGGTGGGAGGCATCGAGAGGTTATACAGAATGTAGTGTCCTTCAAAGTGGCCTTTGACGGGATAGGCCAATCGGCGTTTGCCCCAATAATCGGTGCTGTCGATTGTCCCATCTTCGCCGCCGATGGCCCGACTGATCCGGTCATCCACGGCTTTGACACCTTCATCATCCAGATTGGGCTGGATGATGTACACCAATTCGTACGTGTTCATCTACCCTTTTACTCCTTTCCATGAGCAATGTCTTGGGTAAGTTTCCAGTCCTCGGTTCCCAGCTCTCAGTAACCGCCCCGAACTCAACCAAGAAGCAGCACAAAAAACTAAAAACTAACGACTAAGAACCGCAGTTCAGACAAAGGTCCACAACACTGTGTTGCGAACAGAAAGGACGAGGGAGCAGACAAGCTCTCCCTCGTCGCAGTTGGACAGTATAGCACAGCCCTGCGCGCGTCCACAAGATCGGACGGGCAAAAATACACGCAAAGAAAAACCGTAAATCGCCGACCTGTGAGCGGTGAAAATAGCGCCCGCTAGTGACCCGAAACCGGCCACACCATCTGCGCCCGCTCCACGCTTCGCCCGCGGCCGTGGCACTGCTTAAACTTCCTGCCGCTCCCGCACGGGCACGGATCGTTGCGCTTGGTCCCGGCGAAACGCGCATTCAGCTTACGGTCCTCTTCCGCCAGGTACTGCATGATATTGGCGGGCGCCTGCTGCCGGCGCAACTGATCGGACATGAAGTTCATGTACGGGCCCACATGATTGAAAAAGGCCCGGTAGCCAGCGCACAGATAGTTCAACCCCTCTTCACCGTCGGGCGTCTTGATGAAACGGTTCTTCGGACAGCCGCCGTTGCACACAAAGCGCACCTCGCACTCCAGGCAGTAGTTGGGCAAGCTGTCCCGCTTATGCGTACCGAACTCCTGCTGCCGCGCCGAGCCCACCATCTCGATCAGCGGGATTTCCTCGATGTTGCCCAAGAGGTAGTCCGGCTCCACATAGTGATCGCACGAAAAAAGATCGCCGTTGTGCTCCATCGCCAGCGCCGAACCGCACGTCTCCTCAAAAATACACAGACCGGGCCGGTGTCCCGCATAACCGGCCAGCGCCACGTCGAAGATCTGCACAAAGACCTTCCCCACGTCGTGCCGCACCCACTCCTCAAAGATCTGGATCAGAAAGTCGCCGTACTGCTCCGCCGTGACCGAGCGATCCTTGACCGTGTCCCCTTCCTGGTAGCCGGTGTCGTTGTCCCGCTCCACGATCGGGATAAACTGCATGAAATCGGTCTTGACCTCGTCGCGCAGAAAACGGTAAACCTCCAGCGGATGGGGCGCGTTGGCCGCGTGCACCGTCGTCAGGATGTTGTAGCGCACCTTGTGCTTGTGCAACATCCGCGCCGCCCGCATCACCTTCTCCCACGTCGGCTGACCGCCCTTATCCACGCGGTAAAAGTCGTGCAGCTTGCGCGGGCCGTCCATGCTCAGTCCGATCAGAAAATCGCTCCGGTGCAGAAATTCGCACCACTCATCGTCCAGCAGCGTGCCGTTCGTCTGCAGCGCGTTCTCCACCCGCATGCCCGGCTTCTTGTGCTTCTGCTGAAACTCGACCGCCTTCTCGAAGAACTCCAGCCCCATCAGCGTCGGCTCGCCCCCCTGCCACGCAAATGTCACCTCCGGGACCTGCTGCGCCTCGATATACTGCCGCGTGTACTCCTCAAGCATCGGCTCGGACATGCGAAACTCGCTGTCCGGGTACATGAACTCCTTGCTCAAAAAGTAGCAGTAATGGCAGTCCAGATTGCAGATCGCCCCCCGCGGCTTCAGCATAATGTGAAACGCAGGCGGCGGCGCAATATCCGTTGCAGGCGTCGGGTCCATCAGTGCGATAGATTGCGACATTCTCTCTCCTCGCCTTCTTTGGGCGGTCGGGCCTTCGGCCCTCCCTTGTGCAGGGGCTGCGCCCCCGCAACGCCCCGCCCTTACTAGACCACCGTGTTCATTCTTCCCCAGCAACGTTCCTAGCCAACAGAGTCCGCACCCCCGCGCCGTTGCTGACCACTATCCACTATCCACTGACCACTGCAGTTTCACTATCCACTGCAGTCCAGCTCCGGCACATCCACCCAGCGCCGCTCCTGCCAGGCCTGATAGCCCAGCTCAGCCAGCTGCACGCCCTTCGCCCCTTCCATCAGCGTATACGGGAACGGCTCCCCCTTCACCGCATGACGCAGGAACATCTCCCACTCGATCTTGAATGCATTCTCAAAGGGGTTGTTGTTCGGCATCCACTGCCACGTATCGTAAAAAGGGATCGGTTGCGGAATGTCCGGGTTCCACACCGGCTTCGGCGTGAACGAATCGCCCTGTATTGCGCACTCCCGCAGCCCCGCCACCGCGCTGCCGCGCGTGCCGTCCACCTGGATCGTCAACAGGTCATCGCGGCGCACGCGTACACACCACGAGGAGTTGAAATTACAGATGATTCCATTCTCCAGCTCGAACATCGCGTAAGCCCCGTCATCGGCGTCGGCGTTGTAAAGCGCGCCCTCCTCGTCGATACGTTCCGGCAAATGGTTGGCCGCGATACAGGAAAGCCGCTTGATCGGCCCGAACAGGTTGTCGATGACATACCGCCAGTGCGCGAACATGTCCAGAACAATGCCGCCGCTCTCCGACTTCTTATAGTTCCACGACGGCCGCTGCGTCGGCTGGTCCTTGCCGTCGAAAACCCAGTAGCCAAACTCGCCGCGCACCGCCAGAATGCGGCCGAAGAACCCCGTGTCGATCAGGTACTTGAGCTTCAGCAGACCGGGCAGAAACAGCTTGTCCTGGACAACGCCGTTGCTCACCCCCGCGTCGCTCGCCGCCTGTGCCAGCTGTACCGCATCCTCGATGTTGCCCGCCGTCGGCTTCTCACAGTAGACTGCCTTGCCAGCCTCGATCGCCTGCAACGTATTCGGCACCCGCAGGTTGGTCGCCAGCGCATCAAAGTAGATGCTGTTATGGTCGTCCGCCAGCGCCTCGTCCAGATTGGTCGTCCACTTGCTCACATTGTGCGCCGCCGACAGATGTCGCAGCTTGTCCGGATTGCGGCCCACCAGCACCGGCTCCGGCATGATCCGGTCCCCGTCCGCAGTGACCGTGCCGCCCTGCTCCCGGATCGCCAGTATCGAACGGATCAGATGCTGATTCGTCCCCATCCGCCCCGTCACGCCGTTCAATATTACGCCAACTGCAATCTCTGCCATAGGTAGGAAGTGCTCCCATAAATGCGCGGCCCCTAAGGACCATTTTAGGCCTATGCAACGCCGTCTGCTCGGCGCCTGCAAAAGCCGGAAAGATTAAACGTGATTTGTGTAGGCTTCTACGACGCGCTCCAGGTACTGCTCCTGGTCCATCGCCCAGTAGCGGTTTGAGAAGATTTCAACCTCATTATACCCGTCAAACCCGGCCTCCTCAACCCAGCCCCGAATCTGGCGGATGTTGATGCAGCCCTCGCCCATCAGCCCCCGGTCCAGGAGCAGGTCTTCGGTCGGCGTGCGCCAGTCGCACACATGGAAGGCGAACAGCTTGCCCATCTGCCCGCAACGCCCGATCTCCCGTTCTAAATCCGGGTCCCACCACAGGTGATAGACGTCCACAACCACCCCCACAAACGGCGAGTCGATGCCCGCGCAGATGTCGTTAGCCTGTCCCATCGTGTTGACGGCCGACCGGCTGTCAGCGTACATCGGATGCAGCGGCTCCACGCCCAGCTTGACCCCCGCAGCCTCGGCAGACGGCAACACCGCCTCGATCCCGTCCCGGATCTGGCCGCGGCCGACGTCCAGCGGCTGGCCCGGCACCGCCCCGCACACAAGCACGACCAGCGGCGCGCCCAGGGCTGCCGCCTCGTCAATGGCCCGGCGGTTGTCGTCAAGAGCCTCCTGCCGCGCCGATTCCGTCTCCCCCGGGAAGAACCCGCCCCGGCACAGCGAGACCACCTCCATCCCCGCATCGCGGATCTGCCTGCCCGCGGCCGCGACATCCCGCCCCTCCAGCGCGTCCCGCCAGACCGTCATCCCGGCGGCGCCGTGCGCGCTGAAACGCTCGATCGCCGTCTCAATCGGCCACGGCTTGGTTGTAAACGTGTGAATACAAAGTCGACTCAAGTCCATGTGTCCGTGTCCCGTATGCCTGAAAAATCAACCGTGTCTGGGATTAGATGACTTTCGGAGAATCCTCTTCAAAGTAACACTTACGCCCTACACCTGCCGGCAGTACCAATACGTCAACAGCGTCATCCCCATACCCGACGACCATCCTCTGCCTCAACCCCAAAAGGTTTTCTTCGTGCCCCTTAGTGGCCCTTAGTGGATAGACTAGGTCTTGCTCTCGCCTGTCTTAGTTCAGGCAAACGCCAACTATCGCTGACAACACAGTAACTAGGCGGCAGTTCACTATCCACTATCCACTGCGGTTCCGCGCCGCCAGCCACTGCTCACTCTCCGCCGGCAGTTCAGCCGCGACGCTGATCGTCTCCTCGCCGCGGTAATTCACCTGCCCTGGCCGTCCACCCGCCATGCGCGTGACAAAGCGCCGCGGCGTGATCGCAATAGCCACGCCCGCATTGCCCCGCTGCCCCGAATACCAGGCCGCCAGCCGCGCGGCAAAGTTCAGCGTCAACTCCGGGACCGGCTGCCCGCCGCAGCGGATGACGACGTGTGCCCCCGGCCCGTCGCGCACGTGCAGCCACAGGTCATCCCGGCCCGCCTCGTCGAAAGTAACGATCTCATTCTGGCGGGCGTTGCGCCCCACCAGGATCGGAAAGCCCTCCGGCGACAGATAACGCAGCGGCCGCGAGCGGTCCCTCGGCGCCTGCTCTTGCCTGCCCCGGCGCTGCCGCAGATAGCCTGCCTCCCGCAGCGCCTCCCGCACCGCCACGATCTCCGGCTGGTCCTGCGCCAGGCTCAGATCGCTCTCCAGCTGCTGCAGGTAGGCCCGGTCCGCCTCGAGCCTGGCCCGGCGTCGGGGGATAATGCGGGCGGCCCGTTCCATCTTGGCCGCTCGGTCAAACATCCGCTCCGCCTGCTCAACCGGCGTACGTTTCGGGTCGAGCGGGACGATCAGATCGCCCTCCTCCGCGCCCGGCTTCTTCTCCCCCGGCTGTCCGAAATCGGCGCCGGCCGCGAAAATGACCAGCTGCATCTGCCCGTTCGGGCCCGGCCTCACTGCCGCCAGACCATCCTGCAGGCTGAATCCTTCCTGCCCGCCGGGCCTGTTTGCGTACGTGATCTGGCTCGAAAGGGCCAGCAGCCACTCCGCCTGCGCGCGCACCCGTTCCGGCTCACCCGGGCCCGGCTCATCCTTGGCTATCGCGCGCAACTGACTCTTCACACGCGCCTGCGCCTGCCGCACCAGCGCGGCCACGCCCCCCCGCACGCCTGCATACTCGTCCCGCGAAGAGGAAACGTCCCGCTCCTGCGCGGCGTAGAAAGCCGCCGCCGCCGCGCTCACCGATTCCGTCTGTACGAACTCGCCGCGAAAGTGAAGCTCGTACACCGCAAACGCGGCCACGCCCTCTTCGCCATCCACCGCGATGCCGGGCGTCCATGCACCCGTAGCCGCGGCCGACCACAGCTCGCCCAGGGCCCTGCGCGCCTCCGCAAACGCCTCTGTTGTGAACGGGGCGCCGGCGTCTCCGCTTGCCCGCCAAACCGCTTCCCTCGCCAAAGTCGGGCTGACGCCCGCGAAACGGTTGAGCAGGCTGCGCCACAGCAGCTGGGCCTGAGCCTCGCCCGCGCTGTCCCCATCTGCCGCAGACCGACCAGCCTCACCATGCGGCTCGTCGCTATCCCCCAGCGGCGGCAGCCTGCCCTGCGGAGGCGGCAGCTGATACGCCCGCCGCGGCAACAGCACGCGCTGGGCATTCTCCCCCGCGGGCACCCGCACCAGCGCATCCAGTATATTGCCGTCGGCGTTCATCAGGATCACGTTGCCCAGCTGCCCAATCGGTTCGACCGCCAGCGTCGTGGCGCCGTGCTGGGGATGGTGAAAGCCCAGAAACAGCACCCGCTCGAAAGGCGCCGGTAGCTCCACCGACGCCAACCGCGCACCGCGCACGTACTTGCGCAACAGGAGCAGCAGGGGCGTCTCCTTCGCCACCCCCCGCCGCGGCTTGTGCTCGAGCAGATGCACGCGGCTGGCCTGAGGATGTGCCGAGAGCAGAAGATGACGCCGCTCCCGGTTGGCGTAGACCTCCAGGGCGACACTGCGGCTGTCCGGCAGAACGATCTGCTGTACCCGGCCGCTCGCTACCGTCTCTCTCAACTCGTCGGCCACCGCAGCCAGCGTCAATGCGTCAAAATGCATGCCAGAACCGTTTTCCGGCTCTCCGTTTTCAGGTTGCCGGGCGCTGAAAATTACACGTTCAGAAAGGGTAAAATGCGACTGTTAGGATAGCACAGCGAACGGGTAATTCGTAATGCGTTCAGCATTACCGAACCCAAGGACTGCGTGGCAGCCTATAGATCGATCTCGGCGCATGGTGTATAATTATTCCCACACTGACAAAGTTGGGTAACAAATAGTGGTCCGTGGAGTTGGTTCTGCTTTGGCCGCCGCCCAGTCGTCAGGTTGCCGCCCCGTCTCCGAACATCCGGATTCAGCGCAAACCTGTCGAAATCCTGGAGAAAACGGCGGCCAAACTGACTAATGGCCCCAGACCACTACGAGGAGAAGGCCATGCAGAGTGATAACCGGATTCGAGTCGGCGTTTCCTGGCTATACGCCCGCCTTTACGGGCGCAATGATGTAGGAGGACGTATCCTTTGCTGTGCCGTCCTCCTGGGTCTCTGCGCGCTCTCGGTTATCGCGCTCAACTCCGCCGACGCCTTTGCCCATGAGTCAACTACAACCTGGGACGCCGACTACTGGGACAATACAACGCTAACCGGCGATGCCGTCATCACCCGTGAAGATGACACGCTGGATTTCGACTGGGGCGACGGCTCGCCGGGCACGGGTATCTCCGCAGACCGGTTCTCAGCCCGCTGGGAGCGCCATCTCACCATCTCCGCGGAGGATGCCGGTAACTACATCTTTACCGTCGAAGTCGATGACGGCGTGCGGCTCTGGGTCAACGGCGTTCTGAAGATCGACAGCTGGATCGAACAGGCGAAAGCCTCCTACGAGGCCAGACTGCCCCTGTCGGAGGGGGAGCACCTCATTCGCGTCGAGTACTTTGAACTGACCGGCGCCGCCTCCATCTCAGTGAGCTGGGAGCAGGAGCCCGATCTGCCCACGACCTACTGGCGCGGCGAGTATTACAACAACACTTCGCTCACCGGAACGCCGCACACCACGCGCGGCGATGCCCGCCTCAACTTCGACTGGGGCTACGAGAGTCCCCTCACCGACTTCAATCAGGATGGATTCTCTGTGCGCTGGAGCAGGTCCCTCCAGCTCCCGGCAGGCGACTACCGCTTTACCGCCACGGTCGATGACGGCGTGCGCCTCCTGGTCGGCGACAGAACACTGATCGATTTCTGGCAGGTGCAGACCGCGACCACCTACTCCCAGATCATCTACCTGGACGGCAGTGCCGTCACCGTGCGCATGGAGTACTACGAAGAAACGGGGCAGGCGCAGGCGAGATTGACCTGGAACAGGCTGGAAACAACGCCGACGTCAACCCCGGATCCCGCGGCCACGCCGGGAGCGACGACAACAGCGCTTGCCACGGCCACGCCGACCGCAACACCGCCGGCTACGTACACGCCCGCGCCAACCTCCACCCCGGCAACATCGGTAACCCCCACCTCCACGCCCACGATTACGCCGACGCCGACATCCACCCCCGTTATCGTCTGGCAAGCGCTCTACTGGAACAACCGCACCCTTACCGGCACGCCCGCGCTCGCCCGCCAGGAGTCCGTAATTGACCACAATTGGGGCGCCGGGTCGCCCGCGTCGCCAACCATCAACAACGACAGTTTCTCGGCCCGCTATACTGCACAGATATCGCTAGCAGCGGGAAACTACCGCTTCGATGTTGTCTCCGACGACGGCGTGCGCCTCTTTATCGATAGCGAAAAACGGATCGACGGCTGGAGCGATCACCCGGCGACATCATACCAGTATACGCTGCAACACGACGGCGGCTCTGTCAATCTCGTTCTCGAATACTATGAACACGAGGAGATGGCCCAGGTGAAGTTGACTTGGACCCCCGTCACAGCCGTCGCCACGCCGGTCGCCTCCCCTTCGCCAACCCCCACCCCGATCACAGTGCAGGTAGACGATCAGGATGATGGATTCCATCAGGGCGGCCTGGCAACCACGTGGCACGAGGAGACCGAAGGCCACGCCGACCACCTCTACTGGACAAATAACAATGATAAAACCCGCACCGGCTACAACTGGGGCAGATGGTCTCCCGATCTGGAAGCGGCCAGCTACGAGGTATTCGTTTACATCCCCTCGAACCACGCAACCACCGGCAACGCCCGCTACTGGATATCCCATTCAGGCGGCTTTACCCTGCGCGAGGTCGATCAGTCCCAGCATGCCGACCAGTGGGTCTCCCTGGGCACCTACACCTTCAGCGGCACAAGCGAGGACTACATCTCCCTCTCCGACGTGACCTACGAGACCTACCTCTCCCGCAAAGTCGCCTGGGATGCAATTAAGTGGGAAAAGCAGTAATTAATGCAAGTCCTGCTCGACACCAACTCTTTTCCCGCGCATCACGCAACGACATCGCGCCCGTCATGTCTGCCTTTACGAAATACGCAATACGCAATACGAAATACGAAATGCACAAAAGTCGGTTTTCAGATTGAACGCACATGAGCTGTAAGTTTCCAACAGAGAGAGGCCGTTCGCCTGGCTACTGAGAGGCGGTCAGTCAACAAAGCAGTGGAGGAGAAAATAAGATGCGACTGGTGCAGTACCGCACAGAGGACGGTGACCGCCGCGTGGCGATGGTCGAGAGCCAAGACACATTGCACGTTCTCAACGGGACCGAACGGGTCTACGACCTGGCCCAGGAAGCCGGGCGCAGCCGGCGTCCCCTGACCGAGCTGGTCGAAGAGCGTCTGGGCGATCAACGGGCCGAATACGCCCCGATCGCGGCCGCCGGCGGGCTCCTCCCGCCGCTCGATCACCCCGACCCCACCCGCCTGGTCATCAGCGGCACCGGCCTCGACCATCTCGGCAGCGCCCAGGCGCGCGATGCCATGCACCAGAATCTTAACGTCGAAGATGAAGCGACGCTGACCGACTCAATGCGCATGTTCCGTCTGGGGCTCGAAGGCGGTAAACCCGCGCCCGGACAGGTCGGTGTCGCGCCGGAGTGGTTCTATAAGGGCGATGGCCGCTGGCTCGTGCCGCCGGGACAGCCGCTGACCATGCCGTCCTTTGCCCACGAGGGCAGCGAAGAGCCCGAGCTCGTCGGCTGCTACGTGATAGGCGACGACGGCGCCGTCCTGCGCGTCGGCTTTGCCCTGGGCAACGAGTTCGCCGATCACGTGCTGGAGAAGAAGAACTACCTCTACCTCGCCCACTCCAAGCTGCGACAGTGCTCCTGCGGGCCGGAGCTGCTCCTGGGCGACCCGCCCGATCACATCGAGGGCACCTCTCGCATCCTGCGCGACGGACGCGAACTGTGGTCCGCCCCCTTCCTCACCGGCGAGGCCAACATGACGCACAGCCTCGCCAACATCCAGCATCATCACTTCAAGTACGCGCCCTTCCGCACGCCCGGCGACGTCCATCTGCACTACTACGGCACCGCCACGCTCAGCTTCGCCGCCGGCATCCAGACCGAGCCCGGCGACGTCTTCGAGATCAGCGCACCCGGTTTTGGCCGCCCCCTGAGCAACGAGCTCCAGGACACGCCAGAGGCCGAGCAGCTGGTAGAAGCCCGGACCCTGTAACTGTTCGGTTTCCGCTTCTTCCTGGATGCCCGCCCGCTCAGGGGAAAATGAATGCCACACAACGATCCGACGGGCAGCCACCCCGCTTTCGACTCCCTTGACACGCTGCACGAAGCCGCCGTCGCCTGCCGCGCCTGCCCGCGCCTGGTCGCCTGGCGTGAAGAAGTGGCCGCCACAAAGCGCCAGGCCTTCCGCGACTGGACCTATTGGGGTAAGCCCGTACCGGGCTGGGGCGACCCCAGCGCCCGTCTTCTCGTCCTCGGCCTCGCCCCCGGCGCCCACGGTGCCAATCGCACCGGCCGCCCCTTCACCGGCGACGGTTCCGGCAATTTTCTCTACCCCGCCCTGCACCGCGCCGGCTTCGCCAGCGGGCCCGCCAGCACACACCGGCACGACGGCCTCGAACTGATCGACTGCTACATGACCGGCGTAGCCTATTGCGTGCCGCCCAAAAACCGGCCCACCGCCGCCGAGCTGAACAACTGCCGCAGCTGGCTCGTGCAGGAGCTGGCCCTCCTGCCGCGCCTGCAGGCCGTTCTTGCCCTCGGCAAGATCGCCTTCGACGGCTACCTGCGCGCCCTGCGCGAGCTCGGCCACGAACTCCCCCGTCTCACCTTCACCCACGGCGCCGCGCACGACCTCTCTGCCGACCTGCCCCACCTCTACGCCTCCTACCACGTCAGCCGCCAGAACACCAACACTGGCCGTCTCACAACAGCCATGTTCGACGACGTGCTGACCTCAATCAAAGCCAATCTGCAGCCCATCTGATCGCCCCAACACCATATCCTTCCGACACCGAAAACGGGTTCGGATTGCCGCAACAAAACCTGCACGCCTACGTATAGTGGGAGGAATATCTCCTACTCTTCCACCAAGGTCGAGGAGCGCAAAGAAGGGAGTCAGCGTCGCTCTCTTTTCTCTCTCCTCTTCACTCTTTCCTGGAAGGAATGTGTATGTCCTCTGGCCCGGCCCCACCCGTAACCGCTCCAACCCGCGCGTCAGAACGAATCGTCGCCATCGACATCCTGCGCGGCTTCGCGCTGCTCGGCATTCTGATCATGAACATCCAGGGCTTCGCCATGCCCGCAGCCGCCTATTCCAACCCGACCGTCTACGGCGATCTGACCGGGGCCAACCGCTGGGTCTGGACACTGAGCCACATCTTTGCCGATCAGAAGTTCATGACCATCTTCTCGCTGCTCTTCGGCGCCGGCATCGTCCTCATGAGCGAAAAGCTGGACGCGCGCGGGCAGCGCGCCTGGGGCCTGCATTACCGCCGCACCTTCTGGCTGCTGCTAATCGGCCTGGCCCACGCCTACCTGCTCTGGACCGGAGATATTCTGGTCGCCTATGCCCTGTGCGGCTTCTGGGTCTACTGGCTGCGCCGGCTGCGGCCCCGCTGGCAACTGGCACTGGGCATTCTCGTTGTCTCAATCCCTGCTTTTCTGTGGCTGGGCACGGGCGTAAGCATGCAGTTCATTCCGTCGGAGACGGTACAGGAGCTACAGGCAGACTGGCGGCCGGCTGCCGCAACAATCGACGCGGAGGTGGCCGCCTATCGGGGCGGCTGGTTGGCGCAAATGGATGCCCGCGTGCCCAGAAGCGTAGAATTTCAAACGGTCGGGTTGCTGTTCTGGGGGCTCTGGCGCGCCGGCGGCCTGATGCTGATGGGGATGGCCCTCTTCCGCTGGGGGGTGCTGACGGGCAAACGCGCGCGTCGCTTCTATCTCGGCATGGTTGTCCTGGGCCTTGCCATCGGCCTGCCGGTCGTGAGCGTGGGTGTTATCCAGAACTTTGCTCACAATTGGACGATGGAGTTTTCGCAGTTCGGACTCGGCGCGCAGGCGAACTACTGGGGCAGCCTATCTGTCAGCGCCGCCTATATCGGTCTGCTGATGATGTTCGCCCAGTCGCGCGCACTGCCCTGGCTGCAGAATGCGCTCGCCGCAGTCGGTCGGACTGCGCTGACCAACTACCTGCTGCAGACGATCCTGGCCACGGCTATCTTCTACGGCCACGGTCTGGGACTGTTCAGCTCTGTCGAGAGGGTGGGGCAGATCGGCATTGTCGTCGCGATCTGGGTGGTCCAACTGGTGGTGTCACCGCTGTGGCTGCGCTACTACCGTTTCGGTCCCATTGAATGGCTGTGGCGTTCGCTCAGCTACTGGCGCCCCCAGCCGATGGCGACTCGTCCCTGAATTCCGATCAGTTTATAGAGGCAGATAGACGACAAGGTTTGACCATTCTTCCTGGTCGCTACACTCGTCAATCAACAACAACTCTTCGATCGCCTGCCGGATCGGCATACGTTCATTCAATACAAAGACGCCAGGCATCTGCTGACCGGCAAAGATTCGGTCGTATGCAAAGTCTGGCATTGTCGCCCGATCATGAGTTAACACAATACGACTGTGCACAGCGGCCCACTCTAAAATAGGCGGGTCTTCTGCCTCTGATAAACTAACATCTTGGACTCGAATCAGGTCGATATTGGGATCACGAAGCAAAAGACCGCGGGTTATGTTTCCATTGAAGTTTTCGTCAGCCAAGAGACGCAACACGGTTCAGGCTAAGGCGGCGCGCTGACGTGCCAGGAGACGTTTCCGCAACTCTGCCAAGTCTTTCTGCCCGCTCTCGATGCGCTTGCGCACCTCTTTCGCCTTTTCCTCGCGTTCCGCCAAATACGTGCTGATCTCTTCCCGATGGCGTAAGTAGTAGGCAAGCACACTGTAGATATCCGCTAACGTCGCAGTCGGGTATCGTTGAGCAATCGCTTCAGGTGTAGCTCCGTCTTCAAAAGCGTGAATGACCAGTTCGAGCAATACGCGAGACTCGCCAATACGAAGTCCTCCTGAACTATCCCGACGCAGCGGTGGCTCTTCAGCTTGTAAGACGATGTCCATTTATGTTCTCCTAGTGTTTCGCTGAGGAAATAACTCTGCTGTTGAGATTCTTTCGCGAAACACGTAAACGGTTGGAAGCCGAGTTTTTCACATCCATCCATCCATTCACTTCCGCCCAACAATACAGGCAGAAAGCATGCTTCTCTTATATGTTGACTCAAAGGCGGGACAAGGCCTAGTCACTTACTCTACAATATAATTGCAAATAGTCAGCTGTCAATGGTGAATTATGGTGAAGGCCCCGAAAAAGGACTGCGAACTCAAGTGCATTGGGGAGCAAGTCGCTGAGCGCGTGCAGGGGCATTTCAATGGAATGCGATTCTAAACAACAGGATATAAACCCACCGCCCTCGTCATTAACTCCCCCCTACCCCGAAGCAGCCGGCTCCGCGCCCACCGCCGATGCCTTCTTCAACGTCTCCGGCACAAACAACGCCAGGATCGAGCCAGATCCCAACCCGATGATGGCGATCACGTAGATCGACGGCACCAGACTCAGTGCATCGGCAATCGTGCCAACGATAATCGGTGCTCCCGTGTGCCCGGTATCGCCTATCAACCGCCAAAGCCCAAGAAACGCGCCCATCCCCTCACCTTTGGCCGGTGCCAGGTCGGCGCCCAATGTCAGCATCGTCCCCGAGCCAAGCCCGTTGCCGAAACCGATCAACGACGTGACCGCCAGCAGAGTCGCAAAGGAGCCTGTAAGGGGAACCAGCGCCATCCCCAGCGCCTGCAACAAGAAGGAAGGTACGTAGGCGAACTTGCGCCCGAAGCGGTCCATCACATAGCCCGCCGGATAAAACATCGACATATCCACCGCCGCCGCGATCCCCATCACCAGGCCGATCTTGTCCACATCCAGACCCAGGACCGTGGCCGCGTAGAGCGGGATGATGGTCTGTCGGCCCGCGCGGATCGTCTGCGCACAGATCATGCCGAAGCCGGCCGGCGTCACCAGCCAGGCATTGCTGCGCAGATACGCGAGCATACGCCGGTAGGAGACGGCCATCGACGTCCTCTCGTCCGGCGCCAGCTCGCCATGTCCGCTACGCACGAACAGAAGCGGAAATGTCAGCGCCAGCAACGCGATGACGCCGCAGAAGGCAAACGCCGTCTGCATACCCGCCTCCGCGCTCAGATAGCCGCCGATAATCGGGCCGGCGAACATGCCAATCCGATTCACGCCGCCGAAAACTGAGATGGCCCGCCCGCGACTCTCGTTGAGGGTGTTGTTGGCCAGGTACGCGTGCCGGGAAACGTTCCACAACGCCGCGCCCGCCCCAATCGATATCCCGCACAACACCAGCATCAAGAAGCGCTCGAACTGGCTCAGGGCCAGCATCCCCAGCCCCATCACACAGATGCCGATCGTCATCGACAGGCGGTTGCCGATGCGGTCCTGAATTCCCCCGGCCGGCAAATCGCCGATCAGCGTACCGATGCCGTACCCCGCCAGAACGAGACCGATCAGGCTGAACGACAGCCCCAGATCGATCACATAGACCGGCAGAAGCAGCGCCAGCATCCCCTGGCAAAAAGCAAGAATAAAGGTGGGAACATAGACGGCATAGAGCAACTGTGCGCGCACAGCATCTCCTCAAATTTGGAGAAGAGAGTGAAGAAGAGAGAGAACAACCACCACGCCCCGCTCCCTATCCATCAATTCTCACTCCTCGTGCTGGCGCACGCCATCGAACGTTGCTTGCAGCGCCGGGTAGAGGCCCTGGTAGAGTTCGTAGAAGCTATCGTAAGCGGCCGTTGCGTCCGCGTTGGGCGTGGTCGAGCCGGTCACGCGGATGGTCGCCGCGCACGCGCTCTCGCCATCGGGCCAGACGCCCGCGCCCACACCCGCCAGCAGCGCCGCGCCGTAGGCCCCGCCCTCCGTCGTGTTGACCGTCACCAGCTCACTGCCCATCACATCCGCCAGGATCTGCCGCCACAGCCGGCTGCGCGCGCCGCCCCCGCTCACCCGCACCTGGCGGATTTCGCCAAGGCCGACGCCCTGCATCAGCGTGAAACTGTCGCGCAGGCCAAAGGCCACGCCTTCCAGCACCGCCCGCGTCATATGCGGCAGCCCGTGGCGGACCGTCAGCCCCACAAACGCGCCGCGCGCGAACGGGTCCGGG
The DNA here is from genome assembly GCA_965207495.1 of Caldilineaceae bacterium. GTDB lineage: Bacteria > Chloroflexota > Anaerolineae > Caldilineales > Caldilineaceae > Bin5. The sequence goes on along the minus strand of OZ242287.1, from coordinate 5,638,980 downwards.
TGCGGCGTCCGCTCTCCCGTCAGATAGGGCAGAAATAGCAGCCCCTCGCTGCCGATCGGCACCTCTTCCGCCGGCGCCACCAGGTCGTCAAATTCCACGCCCGGCGCCAGCGTATCCCGGTGCCAGCGCAAACTGCCCGCCGCCGAAAGCATCACCCCCATCAGATGCCACTTGCCCGGCAGCGCATGGGGGAACGCATGCAGGCGCCCCTCCGGTTCGTAGAAAGGCTCGTTTGCGGTCGCGAAGACGACGCCCGACGTGCCCAGCGTCAGCGCCACAATCCCCTCCTCGATCGCGCCCACGCCCACAGCCTGCGCCGACTGATCGCCGCCGCCCCCGACCACCGGCGTGCCCGCGCGCAGACCAGTCGCCTCCGCCGCCTCCGCCGAGATGACACCCGTCACCTGCGTGCCCTCGTGCGTGGGGGGCAGAAACTGCGGCGGGATCTCGAGCGCGGCCAGGACCGTCGGCGACCACTCCCGCGTCGCCAGCTCCAGCAGCGATGTGCCGCCCGCTCCCGCCTTGTCGGTGGCGAAGTCGCCGGTCAGCTTGTAACGCACATAATCTTTGGGCAGAAGAATCTGCCGGACGCGGCTGTAGATCTCCGGCTCGTTCTCCTTCACCCACAGAATCTTCGGCGCGGTGAAGCCCGCCAGCGCGTCGTTGCCAGTTATGCGAACGAGATTCTCTTTGCCCAACCACAGGCGCATATCATCGCACTGTTTGCCGGTGCGCTGGTCGTTCCACAGAATGGCCGGCCGCAGCGGCTCGCCCTCCTCGTCCAACAGCACCAGCCCGTGCATCTGCCCGCTCACCCCCACCGCGCCAACCTCCGCCGGGTCGATGCCGGACTGCTCCAGCGCCGCCCGCATACTCTGCACCGTTCCGTCCCACCACAAATCAGGGTGCTGCTCGCTCCACAGCGGATGGGGCGTCTCAAACGGGTACTCGGCCGCGCCCACCGCGACGATCTCGCCGTCGCCGTCAATGATCAGGGATTTCGTAGCCGTGGTCGAGGAGTCGATGCCAATCAAGTACATTTTTCTAGCACCCCTTTTTTGTAGTTTTCAGCAGTCAGTTTTCAGTGAACTGCTGGTTGGCAATGGTGTCACTAAAAACTAGAAACTGAAAACTAGTAACTGCCGTTCAAACACCGAGCAACAGCTCAACCACCAACTGGTCCAGCCGCTCATACGGCTTACCGCGGCGGCCAAGCTCGTCGCGGTCAAAGGCATGCGCCTTAAGGCCCGCCGCCTTCTCTGAGGAATAACCACCCCTGAAACCGTCCATCGAGCCGTCATCAGCGTTGATCTGTGCCAACAACGCTTGGATCTCTTCGTGCTCGCGCAGCTGCTCCGTCTTCTCCTTCAGGATCAGGTAGGTGCGCATACACCCGCTCGCAAACGCCTTAACGTCCTCGTAGTCGGAGGAACGGTAGGCATGCGCGTCAAAGTGGCGCGGGTTGTCGTAGCCCACGTCTTCCAGGAACTTCACCAGGAAAAACGCCTGCTTGATGTTGTGGCTGCCGAAGCGGAAGTCCTGATCGTAGCGCCCCAGATTCTGATCGTTGAGGTCGATGTGGAACAGCTTGCCCGCGTTCCACGCCTGCGCTACCGCATGGGTGAAGTTCAGGCCGGCCATATGCTCGTGCGCCACCTCCGGATTCACGCCGATCATCTCCGGATGGTCCAGCGTCTCGATGAACGCCAGCATGTGCCCGACCGTCGCCAAATAGATGTCGCCGCGCGGCTCGTTCGGCTTCGGCTCCAGCGCAAAGCGCAGATCATAGCCCTGATCCATCACATACTCACACAGGAAGTTGAGCGCCTCCTGGAACCATTTGCCCGTATCGGCAGCGCTCTTGCTCGCATCCGTCTCGGTGCCTTCCCGCCCACCCCAGAAGACATACGTGCTGGCGCCGCACTCAACGCCCAGGTCGATGGCCGCCATCGTCTTCTGCAGCGCATACGCCCTCACCTCCGGGTCGTTGCTCGTGAACGCGCCGTCCCGAAAAGCCGGGTGCGTAAAGAGATTCGTCGTCGCCATCGGCACGACCAGCCCGTTCTCGTCCAGCGCCTTCTTGAAGTCGCTCACAATCCGGTCGCGCTCGGCCGCCGTCGCGTCAATCGGCACCAGGTCGTTATCATGGAAATTGACGCCCCAGGCGCCGACCTCTCCCAGAAGCTCAACCAGCTGCACCGGCGAGCGCACCTCCCGCACAGGGTCGCCAAACGGGTCGCGCCCAATGTTGCCGACGGTCCACAGACCGAAGCTGAACTTATTTTCCGGTTTGGGTGTATAGGCCATGAATCACTCCTCGCAATTGTTCTGAGTTTTATGTTTCAGTTCTTCGTAACAGCGTTCCCGCAGAACACAAGGAAGCACAAAAAACGAAGAACGAATATATGTCCAATATGCTACCAAGCGTATACCGCGGGCTCTCTCCTGGCAGGATCTCGGTCCCCTCCGGGATCTCCACCAAAAACTAAAAACTGACTACTAAAAACTGCAGTTAAATCTCCAGCCGGTAAAAACGCGCTCCATTGTCATGCATGATCTTCTGCTGGTCCTGCGCGCTCAAATGGCTGATGCTGTCCTGCACGATATCAAACCAGGTGACATAGTCCGCAGCCATGTCGACCACCGGCCAGTCGGAGCCGAAGACCACCCGGTCCGGGCCGAAACAGTCGAGCACGTGCTCGATGTACGGCCGCAGTTCATCCCGGTTCCAGTTCTGATGGTCCGCCTCCGTTGTCACGCCTGAGAGTTTGCAGTGAATATCCGGGCGGCTGGCCAGCTCGCGCAGCTGGTCCTTCCACGGCTGCATAATGCCGGCCGCGATGCCCGGTTTGCCGATGTGATCGAGCAGGAAAGTGACATCCGGGCACTGCCCCACCAGTTCCAGCACATCCCCCATCTGCGGATGGTAGATGCACAGGTCGAAACTGAAACCGTACTCCGGCAGCAACTGCACGCCCCGCACAAAGTCCGGCGCAGTACAGAAGCCCAGCGGCTCGTCCTGGATCAAGCGGCGGATGCCTTTGACCAGCGGCAACTCGGCCAGCGCCTGTAGCAGGGGCCGGGCGCCTTCACCGTCCTCCAGAGCCGCGCTCGCGACGATGCCGCGAATACGTGGCTCCGCCTGTGCCATCTCAGTCACCCACTGCGCCTCTCGCAGCGCGTGCGCCGGCAGACAGTCGGCCTCCTCAAACACGATCGCTGCCAGCTCCAGCGAGACACCGGCGCGCGCCCGCTCCAGGTCATCAGGCAGATGCGGATGCGAGATAGCCGGCGCGCCTTCCAGCCACGGATAGTCGATCACCGTACTGTCCCAGAAATGCACGTGCGTATCCACATAGCGCCTGCGCTCAGTCATGATGGAACACCTCCTCCATCTCCGCCCAGCGCTCCCCCTCCGCCGCGCTCTCCACCGGCTCCTGGCAGGGATCGGTCAGCTTCCACCACGCCTGCGTCACCGGATCGGCCGCCATCTTCGCCATGTCGGCCTCGTAATCGTCCCCCACATACTCGTAATAGGCGAATAGAAAACCGTCCCGCATGAAGATCGTGTAGTTGCGCATATTGCAGTCGCTGATCTTCTGCAGGACCTCCGGCCAGGTGTTCGCGTGCAGATGTACGTACGCGTCCTCCAACTCCGGCCTGACCCGAATGACCATTCCGTATCGTTTCATCGGTCTCCCCCTCTTCTCCTGGCCCGCGCTCGGTGGCCGCCTCTACACCAGCGGCAGGCTCACCGCGCCTCCGCTCTGCCGGCTGCGATAGACCGCCTCGGTGAACTCCATGTACTTCACGCCCGTGGCGAAATCGGTATGGGTGATCTCCTCCTGCCCCCGGATCGCGCTGATAAACTCCTCCTCCACGCGCCAGCCGCCCGCCTCGTCGTCCGGCACCTCGATCTCGCTCAGGCCGCTGTCGCCGCGGCGTCCGCCCGTCAGCGCACTGCCGTCGAAATGCAACGTGCCTTCGCTGCCATAGATCGTCGCCGAGGACGTCTCGCCCAAGCCGGTGACGCTGCTGACCTGAATGTGGGCCTGCCCGCCGCACGCCAGGTCCGCAATAATGTCGATATGATCGGGGATGCGTACGCCGATCACGCGCCCCTGCTCATCCTGACGCATCGGCGTGAACGTCTTGCCCTGGGCGAAAACGCTGCTCGCCTCGCCGACCCAGCGCATCATCGCTTCATACCAGATGCCCATCGACATCACGTTCAGCCCGCTGAAGTCCATATTGTGACGCCAGTGCATCGTAGTGTCTTCATCAATGAAGGCGCCGCCCGCGTGGATGTCCACCACCAGCACGTCTCCCAGCCAGCCGTCGCGAATCAACCGCTGGATCGTGCGGTCCACGCGCAGGCTGAACGGTGACGGCACAATCTGCGCCACCAGGTGCGGCCGGCTGCGCAGCGCACTGTACATACAGTGGGCCTCCGACGCGTTCATCGCCATGCGCGCCTCGCACATCACGTGCTTATCCGCCTCCAGCGCCGCCACCGTGAGCAGACGGTGCATGTACGGCCACGTGCCGATTACTACCGCGTCCACGTCCGGCGCTTCCACAATATCCTGCCAGTTGGTGCAAACCCGCCCGATGCCGAACCGCTTCGCGGCCCGTTCGCCCGACGCCTGGCTGCGATTGCAGACCGCGACGATCTCGACGCCTTCAATCGCCTGCAAGCCCGGAATGTGCCGGTCACGCGTGTTCGCGCCTGCGCCGACAACGCCGACGCGGATGGTATCCTCAGTCATTTCTTCCTCCTGAAATGGGATTTGTGGCTAATCTATGGGAGTAAAACCGTGCTCAACAAAATCGCGGTCATAAGCAAATATTGCTCTGACTCGCTTCCTACGTGCTACCTCAAAACTGACGCAGTCGACAATACTAAGCCCACGGCTGTTCGCGGCCAGTAGCGCTGATATAGCCACTTCGTGGATGTCGGGCTGCACCCATTCAATAGATAGCCAAGGAATCAGATCCTGCAACAGGTGCCGCACCGCAGCTAAGCCGAGGCGCCTCTGAACGAGTGCAACTGCTTCCACAACGACATAGTTTGTACATATGATCGGCTCATCTTGTAAGACGAGACGCCTCCAGACCAGAGTTGCGTCGTCATGATACCGGTCTTCTCTGTTAAGCAATGCTATCAACGCGGAGGTATCGACCAATACCATTACTCATCGCCGTCTGCGTTGGCATATGCTTCGGCCAAATACTTATCGTGATTCACGGAAAGATCGTCCACACCGCTGGAGAACGCCCCAACAACGGAAAGAGCGCGTCGCCTACGCTCCTCTCGATCGGCATCGATCTGTTTGCCGCCATCAAAATCCTTTCGGTGTCGAATCATGTCATCGATACTTTGGCGGATCAGTTCAGTTACGGTTGTTTCCTTTTCCGAGGCTATCTGCTCCAGAATTCGTGCCTGATTCTCTGTCAACAGTATCTGTGTAGGTACCATCTTCGCCCCCGTTTTTTCTCTAATCCGACAGATCTTGCCTGTGAGTCCCCTGACTCAGAGTGGAAAGGTCCTAATCATCCATGCGCGATTTCCCGCATTCTATCATATCTGCGGCGAACATACACGACATCTGTTGCTCACTCTGACTTCTAATTCCGGCGCCTATTTGGCTTTAGAAACTACTCAGGGGCTGCGTCTACATAAGCCTCCGGCCCATTGTAGACCGGATCGCCAGATGCTGGTATCATCCCACCATAAACGATACCAACTCCACAGAAGAAGCGAGAACAAAAATGACCGTTGCCCCTTCCATCTCCGAACTCGACGTCCGCGCCCTCTGGCATCCCCTCACCCAGCACAAACCGCTGGCCGACACCCCGCCTACGCTCATCGTGCGCGGCGATGGCTGCTACCTGGAAGATGACCAGGGCCGCCGCTATCTCGACGCCATGGCCGGCCTCTGGTGTGTCAACATCGGCTACGGCCGCACCGAACTCGCCGAAACCGCCGCCGCCCAGATGACCGAGCTCCCCTATCTCGCGCCCACCATGACCCACGCGCCCGGCGCACAACTGGCCGACAAGATTCTGGAAATGCTCGGCTGGCCCGGCCGCGTCTATTTCTCCTCCAGCGGCTCCGAAGCCAACGAAGCCGCCTTCAAGCTCGCCCGCCAGTACCACCTGCAGTCCGGCAAACCCGGCGGCGCCACCCGCTACAAGATCATCTCCCGCCACCGCGCCTACCACGGCAACACGCTCGCCGCGATGAGCGCCACCGGCCAGGCCGAGCGCAAGATTGGCTACGGGCCGATGGCGCCCGGCTTTATCCACGTCCCGCCGCCCTATCCCTACCGCGCCCACCCCAAACTCACCGCGTCCGAGCACGGCATCGCCTGCGCCCAGGCCATTGAGGAGACCATCATCTATGAAGGTCCCGAGACCGTCGCCGCAGTCCTGATGGAGCCGATCATCTCCGGCGGCGGCGTCCTCGTCCCGCCCGACGAATACCTGCCGCGCGTGCGCGAAATCTGCGACGAGTACGGCGTATTGCTGATCTTCGACGAAGTCGTCTCCGGCTACGGCCGCACCGGCAAACTATTCGGCCACGACCACTGGCAGGTAAAGCCGGACATCATCACCATGGCGAAAGGGCTCTCTAGCGGCTACATGCCCCTCGCCGCGACCGCCGTGCAGGAGTACATCTTCGACGCCTTCATGGGCGAGGCCGGCGACCTGAGCCACTTCCGCCACATCAACACCTTCGGCGGCCATCCCGTCAGCACCGCCGTCGGCCTGCGCAATCTGCAGATCGTGGAAGAAGAAGGTCTGGTGGAGAAAGCCCGCAGCGTGGGGGACTACGCGCTGGCTCAACTAAAGAATCTGTCGTCGCACCCGTGGGTCGGCGAAGCCCGCGGCCGCGGGCTGCTCCTGGGCGTCGAACTGGTCGCCGACAAGGAGACCAAGCAGCCCCTCGAAGACGCCGAAGTGCTGGCGGTCCTGGGCCGCTGCAAACAGGCCGGCGTCATCCTCGGACGCAACGGCAACACCGTTCCCGGCCTCGGCAACATCCTGATCGTAGCCCCGCCGCTCGTGGCGACCGAGTCCGAAATCGATCTCCTCATCGAGGCGCTGGTCTTTGCCCTCGGCGAAAAGTAATTCCGGCGGCCGGTAGCTGCACCGGCTGCCAGCTACCGGCCACTGATCACACCAAACTAGCCCCGAATGTCCAGCTTCTCCCGCCGCAGCCACCGGCTGACCGAGTCCCGTTCCGAAACACCCGGGTGGGCGTCGCCCGGGCTGTCCACGTAAGCCCCCTCCGGCATCGGCACAGGGCCCCTCAGCAGCGGGTCATCGGTGCGCTCCATCCATGCCGACAGCCGGCCGCGCATCTCAGCCAGCGGCTCGGCGTATGCAGGATCGTTCACCAGGTTGCAGGCTTCGTTCGGATCATAGATCAGATCGTAGAGCGCCTCCTCATGCACCCTGCGCTCGGCCAGGCCGTTGTCCATCAGATACTGCTTGCTCGGCCCGTTATCGATATTCGGCATCGTCGTCGTCGCCCACTGATCGAAGCGCCGGATATACTTCCAGCGCTGCGTGCGCACCGCCCGTTTCGGCTCATAGCCCGCGTGATAACTCACCTCTCCGAAGATCTCCTCATTGATCTCATCCATCGCACCCGCCACCAACGGCACAACAGAGCGCCCTTGCAGCCATGCCGGCGGCTCCACGTCCAGCAGCTCGCACAGTGTCGGGTAGATGTCGATCTGCGAAACCATCCCGTCCACCACTTTGCCGCCGCCAAAGCCGTGCGGCCCGCGCATGATCAGCGAAACGCCGAAACCGTGATCGGTCAGCGTGCACTTCATGCTGGGGAAGGCCAGCCCGTGGTCGGTCGTGTAGATGAACAGCGTATCCTCGGCCAGGCCCGCCTTTTCCAGCGCCTCCAGAACGATTCCCACTTGGTCATCCAGGATCTTGGCCATGCGCTTGTAAGAGGCCATATCGTAGCGGGTTTCCGGCGTATCGGGCAGCGGCGCCGGCGGCAGCGTATAGCGCTCGTCCTCCTCCTCGCTCGGCTCCGGGAAGACGCGGTGGGTCTCGGAATAGCCTACAGTGAGGAAGAAGGGACGGTCATGCTCGCGGTTGATGAACTCGACCGCGGCCTCCGTTCTGTACTCCGGCCCCCGCGACCCGGGCGTGTCGGCCTCGGCGATCCACTCGTAGCCCAGCGTACGTGAATCGAGCGTCAGGTGTTGAAAGCCGCACAGAGCCGTGCGGTAGCCATGACCGCGCAGAAAGTTCGCCAGGTGCCGTTCCGGATGCTGCAGGAAAAAGTCCCGGTTGGCCAGCCCCAGCTGCCCGCAGGAGTGCGAGCTCTGGCCCGTCAGCAGGCAGGCCCGGCTCGGCGAGCACGTCGGCGCCGCACTGAACGCCCGCCGAAAGAGAACGCCCTCCTCCGCCAACCGCTGCAAATTGGGCGCGGGCACCGCATGCCCGTACGGCTGCAGATACCGGCCCGTGTCGTGCGAATGCAAATAGATAATGTTCATGTGGAAATTCCTCAGTACCGTGTGTGCGGGACAACCACAGCCGCCCGTGCAGCGGGCCCCGGTCTACCCGAACTGTCTGATGGCGAAAGCAAAATCATCATGGCACGTCTAACCTGAACGGCGCAAATCGTTGTCTCCAGCCGACCCCTGCGCCGACTCCAGCCACTAACCGCTGATCACTGACTACTGCCCACTGCGGTTCCGGGCGGTCGGACCTTCGGCCCTCCCTTGTGCAGGGGCTGCGCCCCCGCAACGCCCCGCCCTTACTAACCACCGTGTTCATTCTTCCCCAGTAAAGTGTCTAGCCAACAGTGTCTACCCCCCACAAAGTCTCTTGCAACCGACCACTATCCACTATCCACTATCCACTGACCTCCGCAGTTCCCGCCGATTCCCGTCCCCACACCGTCACCAGGACAAACGCCGCCAGCGTACAACCGGCCGCCACCGGCCCCAGCCCCCACGCGCCGAAGTTGGTGTACATCCACGGCCCCGTAAACCCGGTGAACGTAATGCCCACCAGGTTGATCGCTACCGTCACCGACATCAACTTGCCCCGCCGGTCCGGGGCCTGTTCGCTGATCAACGCGATGGCGCTCACAAGCCCGTACTCGTACGCAAAACGCAGCAGCACCAGCATAACCATGACCGGCCACAGCCCGATATTGACAACGGGGAGCAGGCCGAAGAAAAGCGTCGAACCGAGAATCCCCGCCTGAAACGATCGCTTCTTGCCGATCCGGTCCGTGATCAACGAGACCAGAACCGCCCCGGCCAGGTCCGCCGCACCTTGGGCCAGTGCCGCCAGCCCCAAGCCGGACGCAGTCAGACCGTATTCGCTCTGCAGCCAGACGCCGTGCGCAATCATCACGTGGCCCTGGCTGAATAGGAAGAGGCAGTTCGCGCCGATGACCGCGTAGGCCGAGCGCCAGTTCCAACCGAGATCGAATAGGTCCGCGATGTGCCGCGCTGCGCCAGGCGCGATGGTCGAGAGGCGAGCGGTGTAAGACGGTATCCTCTCCTTCCCGATAGCCTTCCCTGCCCCGCCTTCCCCAACTGCCGCGGTCGCCTCCGCCGGCCCGCCCGCTTCGCTGTCCGCGCCCGCTGTGGCCTCTACGCCTCTCTTCGCTTTCGGCAACAGGCCGAGCAGTGCCCAACTCCCGAGCATCGCCGCACCCAGAACGAAAAAAGGAAGCCGCCAGCTGAAATGGTCGAAAAGGAGACCCATCAGAGAAAGGCCAAAGATCCCCGCCAGGGCCCACGAGTATTCCAGAATACCGATGCCCCGCGCCCGCTGCGCAAAAGGCAGCTGCGCGCTGATATACGCCAGGACGGTCGGCATGAAGCCCGTCAACCCCACACCTGAAAGGACCATCCCCGCCGCTACCGTCCAGAACCCGCCCCCGCTGCCCAGCAGAAAGGTGCCTGCCGCAGCCAATACAAGGGCCACGCGCATGACGCGCAGATAGCCGTACCGGTCCGCCGTGTTGCCGAACAGCGGCGCGCTCAACCCCACCGCGCTGCGCAGGCTCAGCAGCCTCCCCAGAACGACAACATTCAGGCCCATCCCCAAAGCGATTACCTGCAGGAAAGAGAAGAAGAGTTGGATCGATGTGTCGATGACGATCCGGGTGGCGACACAGGCCGCCAGGATGCGGTGGAACTGGGAGAACCCCCGCGGCTCGTCTGCGCGCGGCTGCTGGCTAGTCATGAATACGGCGCAAGGTCGCGCCTGTGGAAAAGAAGAAGACAGTTGCCATCGAGTCGCCCGCAGCAGAAAGTTATCTGGTTGCCATCCTGATCCCGTCAAACCGGGCCTCGCCCTCGGTCGCGAAGAGGCCCAGCGCCCCCCCGCGCCGGTCATAAATCCGGCCCGAAAGCGCCACCCGCCCGTCGACATAGACGACCAGCGCCGACCCGTCGACCAGCAGCTGTACCTTTATCGGTCTGTCCGGCTCCAGCACGACGCTGCGTTCGAGCATAAAGGGCGGATTCGTCGTGGTTACGCTGAAATGCGGCGACCACCGGTCCAGCACGACCCTGTTCCTCCCCGGCTCCAGCCGCACCTGGTAGTAGGACTCCAGATCGTCGCTGGCGCGCAGCAGCAGGCCGCAGTTGGTCAACCCTGGCTCGAACGTCACAGTCGTCTCGATCAGACACTCGTCGGGCATCTCCCCCAGCGTCATCAGCGCGTATCTGCTCATCGCAGATGTCCCCGCGCTTTCTCCCTGGATCTCCCAGTTGCCGAGTACCTGTTTGGGAAGAAGTGGCGCCAGTCTGTTGAAGGCCCCGGCGACCGTCTCAGGTATGCGAACCGTCAGCGAGCCGTCCGGCTGCCCCACAACTTCGTGCACGACCAGATTGCCGCCCCACTCCCAGTCGCCGTCGTCCGACTCGCCCGCCCGCGTCGGCAGCCAGCCAAAGATGTAACGCTGCGATCCGTCTCCCGCCGTCTTGGCTGCGCCGTAGACAAGACCATCAAACATATCGTCGGCTGCAGACATCCAAGGCCCCGCCAAACTGTCCGCCATCCGGTAGTGCGTCGCTATCCACTCCCTCGAGACCGAGTAGATCAGATACCACCGGTCGCCATGATGGAACAGGTCCGGGCAAGGATGCGCCCATACCTCGTCCGGCGCCCACAGCGGCGGCCGCCCCGCCCAGTTCACCAGGTCGGAGCTGACCGCCAGGCCGATGCAGCCCCGGTTGCGAACCGGCCCGCTATCCCGCCGCGCCGTCATCAGCATCCAGTATTCCCCGGCCGCCTCGTTCCAGAACACGAAGGGGTCGCGCCAGTCGTCCAGCTCATATCCAAGCTCTGTAGGCGCAAAGAACTTGAAGTCCGGATCCTTGTGCCAAGTGCGTAAGTCAGTGCTGGTGGCGCGCATCACCACCTGCGCGGCTTTGCCGGTCCCGGCGAAGGACGGATTGATCCCCGTAAAATAGATGTAGAAGATGCCGTCGCCCGCGATCACGGAGCCCGTGCCAACGTCGACGTCCTGCTCATCAGGGGCGCCATGCGTGATCGCCTCACCCCAATCCTCGAAGTTGACGAAGTCGCGCGTCACCAGGTGAAACCAGGGCCTGCCCGGGCCGTGGCCGGTCTCAGCCCCATACTCCTTGATGTAAAAGAGGTGGTAGTCGCCCTCCCAATAGAAGGGGATGAAATCACCCGCCACCCCGTTGTCCGGTCGGTAGAGAACCCCCATGACTTACCCCCTGTGTCACATGCTACCGAAAGCCGTCAGCCCGACTCGCGCCCCCAAACCGTCAACAGGACAAACGCAAAAAGGGTACCCACCGCCGCCACCGGCCCCAGCCCCCACACGCCGAAACGGGTATACATCCACGGTCCCGTAAATCCGCTGAACGTGGAGCCCAGCAGATTGAGGGCTACCGAGAGAGAGATCAGCTTGCCCCGCCGGTCAGGCGCCTGCTCGCTGATCAGAGCGATCGCGCTGACAATCCCATACTCGAACACGAACCGCAGCACCACCAGAGCCGCAACCACCGGCGCCAGCCCCACATTGATAACCGGCAGTGACATGTAGACTAGCAGCGATCCCAGCATGCCGGCCTGTACGGCCCGCTTCTTGCCGACCCGGTCCGTAATCAGCGAGACGAGCACACTGCCGCACAGGTCCGCCGCGCCCTGCGCAAAGGCCACCAGGCCCAGGGTTTCAGGGACCAGTCCGTATTCGGTTTCCAGCCACGCGCCATGCGCTATCAGGATATGCACCTGGCTGAAATAGAAGAGCGCGTTTGCGCTGATAACGGCCAGGGCCGGGCGCCAGTTTGGGCCGAGATCGAAGAGACCTGTAATAGTCGGCGCGCGTAGAGGGGGGAGGGAAGAGAGTAGAGGAGTGAAAGAGCGGCTCCTGAGCCTCTTTCGGGCCGCTTCCCGACGCCGCGCCCTTTCGGGGTCCATCACCGGGACGCCGGCCGTCGCTTCCGGCAAAAGTCTAATCAAAACCCAGCCCGCCAGCATCGCCCCACCCAGCACGAAGAATGGGAGTCTCCAGCTGAAACGGCCAAAGAGAAAGCCCATCAGCGGCAGACCGATAATGCCCGCCAGTGCCCACGAGTACTCCAATATCCCAATGCCCCGCGCCCGCTGCGCAAACGGCAGTCGCGCGCTGATATACGCCTGGCATGTCGGCAGAAAGCCGGTCAACCCCGCTCCCGACACGATCATACCGGCAACGACCGACCAGACCCCGGCGCCGCTGCCCAGCAAAAACATGCCCCCCGCTATCAATAGCAGCGACAGGCGCATGATGCGGCGATAGCCGAAATTGTCCGCCGCCGTGCCGAACAGGGGCGCGCTCAAACCCGCCAGGCTGCGCAGGCTGACCAGACGGCCCAGGACAACGATATCCATCCCCAACCCCAGCGCAACCGTCCGCAGGAAGGGGAAGAAAAGCTGTGTAGTTGTATCGACTGCCAGGCGGGTGGCGATACAGGCCGCCAGGATATTGCGAAAACGGGCAAAGCCCCGCGGCATCTCTGCGCGCTCTTCCGCGCGCGGCGGCCCGTTACTCACCGATCCGGCGCACGGTCGCGCCCGGTGGAGGGAAGAAGACAAACGTACGCGGATCGATCACCTCATCGAACTTGATGAAGTCGAACCGCATGCGAAACCCCGTACTACCTTCGATGGCCAGGGGATAGTAGGTGCTCCTGTCCAGCCAAACGGTCATCTGCTCCCCCGCCTCGTCCAATGGACTCTGCCCAGGCGGCAACTGCACCTGCACCCGCAGCGCATTGCGGCCGGCCACCGCCTCCTCGCCGACAATCTGCAGCGCACCCGCCCGCAGCGCAGCCAGCACATCATCCGGCATCGTTTCCAGCAGCGATGTGCCGTAACGCGATCCCGCCGCCGGCGCGCCTTCCGTCCGGTCGGTCACCGTGGCGAGGTCCAGCAACGGGTCATACGTCCACGCCTCTTCCTCGTTGAACGTCATGATATAGACCGCCTTGCGGTCCAGACCCTCCAATTCCGCCTCCGCCCGCAGATGCCGCGGCCGCTGCACCCACAGCTCGTACTCGAGCAGCTGGTCATCTTTCCCCAGCTGCAGCCGCCCCTGGACAGTCTGCAGTTGTTCAAGCCGCGCCGCGGCCTCATCCGGCAGGCTGTCAGCGTCCGGGACGCGGGTGGTGAAGAAAAGGATAGCCAGCCCGACGCCGGCCGCGAGTGCCAGTCCGAAAACTGCTGCGGCGATCCGTTTGCGATTCATCAGCTCTTATGTGGTTCTTGAGTCTTGGTTTTCTGTGGACGCCGCGTTTGGATAGTTTATGTAAGACTGGAATCTGGAAATGGATTCATATTCGCCATTGGACCAGGATGCAAGTCCTAGTTCCGTTCGCGAAGTCCGGCCAAATGCACCTGTATTCCCATGCTTTTGGGGCTAGTTTTAGACGGTACCATCACTTTCTACTCTAACGTGAGATCTTATTCCCTCTCTAACCAATTCGTAAAGATTGATTTTTTCCTGGTCCGCAACTTCCAAGGTAACAGCCAAGCCATATGGAATTTCGTCATCAAGAGTACCGGCGTCAGCAACACATTCGACGAAGAGTTCTAATTCATTTCGTAACTACTAAGCCTACCTAGTCTCAGGAAGGCAGTGCCGAAAATTTGTTGTTTGTAGTAGAGTAAATGGCATGAGTGAATCCATGGTCGCGAGTCGTGATCAACTAGAGCAGCTATATCAGGAAAGCCTTGCGTTGAATCGTGCCTTGCGTCAGCAAGTGGCAGAGCAGCAGGCAATGCTCCGCGTGCTGCAGGAACAGACTGCGACACAACAGGCGTTGATCCAGAAGCTGCAGGATCAACTGGCGAAAGACAGTCACAACAGCGGCAAGCCGCCGAGCAGCGATGGTCCGAAGAAAGGCAGGCGCAAGAGTCTGCGCCGCTCTGGGCAGCGGCCGCGTGGGGGGCAACGCGGGCACAAAGGGCGCACCTTGATGCAGGTGGCGGAGCCGGACCATGTCATCGTCCATGAGCTGGCGGATTGCCCGCACTGCCAGACAGATCTGAGAGCGGAAGCAGTCACGCGGCAAGAGAAACGGCAGGTGTTCGACGTTCCGCCGGCCCGCATCGAAGTAACGGAACATCAGGCGGAAGTCAAGCAGTGTCCTGGTTGTGGTGCGAGCGTAAAGGGAGAGTTTCCCTCTCACGTTACGCAGCCGACCCAGTATGGTCTGCGTCTGAAGGCGTTTGCCTGCTACCTCTACAGCCAACAGTTCATCCCTTTCGCCCGCATCAGAGAGTTGCTGACTGCGCTCTACGGGGATGCACCTTCGGAGCCGGTGATACTCGCCGCTGTTCGCCAACTTGCCAAGCGTACACAGGGGAGTCTGGCCCAGATTCGCCAACGACTGATTGCTGCTCCTGTCGTCCATTTCGATGAGAGCGGCATGCGTGTCGTAGAGCGGTTGCAGTGGTTGCACGTGGCCAGCACAGAAAGGCTGACCCAGTACCACGTCCATGCCAAACGCGGGCATATCGGCATGCGAGCCGGAGGCGTCCTGCCCCATTTCAAAGGCGTTGCTCTGCATGATTATTGGCGCTCCTACTTCAAGTTTAGCGACTGTCAGCATAGCCTCTGCAACGTCCATCACCTGCGCGACCTCAACTTCATCATCGAACAGTACGACCAGGCATGGGCCAAGAAGATGAAGCGCTTGTTGTGCGACATCAAAGACGAAGTCGCATCAACCTCAACACGGCACACGACCTTGCCGCCAGACCGTCTGGCCTACTACGAGGCCGAGTACGATGCGCTCATTGCCGAGGGTTTTGCCGACAACCCTGCCCCGCCTAAGCCAAAACGCAAACCGATCGGCCGACCCAAACAGTCGCCGCCCAAAAACCTGCTTGACCGTTTGCACAAACACAAGGCTGGCGTCTTAGCCTTCATGTATGACTTCCGCATCCCTTTTGACAACAACCTGGTCGAACGAGATGTACGCATGATCAAGGTCCAACAGAAGATATCCGGCTGCTTTCGCACTGAAGACGGGGCACACATCTTCTGTGCACTGCGTTCCTATATCTCTACTGCTCGTAAACATGGCTTCAACGCAATTGATGCCATCCACAACGCCTTTCTTGGCCAACCCTTTATCCCTGACTACAACCAGGCTTAGTAGTTACTTCATTTCCTGTTAGCTTACTCTTTTTCATTTCAAATATCTCATGCTGAACCGTCCCTTTACGCACCTGTTGCCAGTCACTCTCTTGTCGATGCTGTCCTTCTTTTCCCTTCAGAACAGGCCCTGTGAAAAACAACCTTGCTCGACGCATCCCGATATGGAATGGATTGATGGGAGAAAACCACGCAAGAGTAACGGTCAGTCGCAGATAACCATGGATATCAGCACCCACAGGCAATGGAAAGATAAAGCGGTGCCTTTTCTTGTCTTCTAGGGTCCCAAAGCCGACAGCTGTAGCTCTTGTCCGAGTGCATTCTAGCACTCTCTCAACCCGAATATTTCCAAATCCAAGATATCTAGAGAGGTATCGAGGAAATCTCGCTTGATTTGTTGGCTTTCTCAAATGTTCATAGGCCAAGCGGTTCTGGGCCTGTGAAGCACTATGGACTAACAGTGTTTTTATCAACACAGCATCGAAAGCGGATGAAATCCTATCTGGATGCTCACTTCTAAGCTCTTCCAACACCTCAAAAATATGACCTGCACAATGGGTTGTTATGGCTGCTGCGTGGCTTGTCCCCGCTTTGTAAGTGGAATTTGATAGAATCTCAGGCCTGCTGGAACTCGGAGAAGCTACTAGTACACCAGGAGGCGCATCAGACATTACAGGGTTAAGCAACTCGTCATCGTTAGGATCCCTGTCGTACAATAGCCTGCCGCCTTGCGCATAAATGTCGGGCTTTATTGAACCCCGATAGCCTGGCCCGATACGACTATACGGCGAAGGTAAGTCCATGTCGCTTACAGGGTCAATGCCGCGAGTGGAAGAATTCAATTCGCCCGATGAATCTCCTTGCAAAGCTCCCACTGTAAGTGCATTCATCGATTCAGCCGGAGACAATAAGCGATGATTTCTTTGATTTTCGTCAATTCCACGAAGGATTTTTTCTTTGTTATCCAATAGGGAAGGCTGACGCATACCTTCTGGATGAGTCAGCCGAATCTCCTCCCTGCAGTTTCCAGCACTGACTATGAACAACACTTTGTATTTGAACGAAAGCCAATCTAGGAGCCTTGCCCAAGGTGACATCTCATGCAAATATTGCTGTTCGGTATTCCCGAGGGAGATGTTTATCACTCGTACGTTGGGGGCAGGCGGAGATTCACCCTCAAACATTTCTCGGACCGCCCTTTCTGTAATATCTTCCTGGAAAATATCGGAAGGTATCACCTCTTCATGAGGATAAAGATACGGGTGCGGCCTCAATACAGGACGAGCGTAAATTCGACGTGTCAGAGACTCGATCTCGGCCTGACTTCGACTAAGATCTCCATGACAAATGAGCGATGCCATTGCTGTGCCATGCTTTTGTCCCAGAGGTTGATATGCCTCTCTAAAATTATCCGGATCATCAAATATGATGCGATCATCAAGCGACTCATGCATCAAAAAGGGAGCCCCATCCAGAAGCGCCAACACCGGAGGCTTGCTGGTATCAATGGGTGTCATACCTACTTCTAGCGAGCAATCCTTGAGTTCCCCTTCGGTGTCAATATTTTGTCCAACGGGTCTAAAATACTTTACTGAGTCGCTATGGAAAATGGGAGATAATTCACTTACGGATTCATCTAATTCCCAGTCATGGTCTATTATTCTTTCGATGTTGTTGACAGGTAGCTTAGCTTTCAGAATATGAAAAGCGATGTCCTCCATGCAGATGGATTGACCAACGCTGCCGCCTGCGCTTTCGATCTTTTGTACAACTTCCTGGTAGCTACTTCTACGTTTGTCTTCGCTTCTCCAATAATGCAATTCAATTTCAAACTCGATTTCAGAACTGGTCCCTTTTTTGGCCTGAAAGTCCTCTTTCCACCTGTTCAATATACCTGTGTCTCTCAGTCTGTCTCTTACATCCCAACGCCGTAAAGAAAGAAGGAAGGGAAAGACGCGGTTGAATCGTCCTAAGCCATGCGGAAGTTGCTTCCCCTCCTTATACATATTCCAAAGTCCGAGCAATCTATCCGTAGCTTGTCTGTTGCTGGAAAGAATATAAAAGCGTCCCCCCTTGACTTTCTTCCCCGTTTCCTCATCGTAGAGGTCGTACAGTTCAATATCATCTACGTCTACTTCAGCCAACCACTCCAGTCCTTCAACCTGTCTCACTGCGTTTTGTAGTCTATCTATTCGACTAGAAGTTTCCATAACGAGCACCCGCTCCACGTCCCCTGGCTCGTCGGACACGAAAGCCGACCGGACCCGAGCAAACTGCTCTTCAATCCTTTCTGCTTGCCCTCTCGTGTTTGACGGAGGAGGTGTTTGGGGAGTGAAACCGGAGCCACTCGGTCTATCTACCGATTCCGGATATGGGGACATGAGAAGTGGTCGTTCAGGCATTATCTGTATGAGGCCGCCTTGGAGGTTATTTTCAGCTGTGTGCGCCACTGACGAATTTTGTTCTCAGTTATCTTTTTTGCGTTGTCCTGCTGCCTTTCAAGAACCGCCCTTCGAAATACATCGCGGCAAAAGTCCTCAACTGCGGAGAAGGATTCAAAAGCGACTCTATCGGTTATAGTTCTTGCCGACAGGCCAAATTTGAGGGAGGTCTGTTTCTCATAGTCCTGAATGAATTTGCTAACCTGCGCTTTGGTGGGACGAGGCAACTCAATACGGACCTGAAAGCGACGCCATGCAGCTGAATCCAAGAGTTGCGCGTGATTGCTCGCCACTGCCACAATTGAATAGCTAGGGAGCGCGTCGATTTGCAACAACAAGGAACTGACGACCCGTTTTATTTCACCAGTCTCGTGTGTGTCCCCCCGCTCCTTTCCCACTACATCGAATTCATCAAAAAAGAGTACGCACTTCTGTTGCCGGGCATAGTCGAAAATCTTTTGTAGTCGAGAGGCCGTTTCTCCCAAAAAGCTACCGACTAAGCCTTCATATCGAACGATGAGTAATGGCAGCATCAACTCAAATGCTAGAGCCTCCGCCAAGGTAGTCTTGCCGTTACCTGGTGGGCCTATAAACATGACTCGGTTGCGCGGCACAAGGCCATAGCTCTTGAGAAGGTCAGCTCTGTGATGTTCTTCTGCAATCTCAGATATCACACTCCGGTTCTGGTCGCTCAGAATTACCTCCGATAGTCGTCGCTCAGGAATTCGATGGTGCAGTAACGACGCAATGCTGCCGTCAAGGATTCGGCCTGGGGCAGGGGGCAATGGGCCGTTCTCACGCATAGCCGCGGACAATCGATCCGCAAGGATAAAATGCCTTTTTTCTCGCTCTTCGGCAATTATCCCCTCTACGACTCGACGGAATCTAGAGTGATCTCCCTTACTACCTGATTTTACTAAGTTGACGAGCAAATCGGCCCTAGCCATTGTTACACCTCCGTTTCCGCTGTACCGAGTTCACCTGTCTTTTTCAAGCAGAATTCATTAGGAAACTCTTGGATTGAAACTGAGTTGACTTCAGAAGTCAAGCCAGGTCGTGAGTTCGTTCTGATAGTAGATTTTCGCCAGCATGGTGTGAGGGCAGATGTGACCCGAATTGGTAAACCTTCCCAACAAATGGGCTGCAAACTTCATAAACTTCAACGAAACTCCAGTACGCCTATCGCGAAATCGTTGCAAAAGACCGTGGTATCAAAAGGAATCCTCTTTGGTAGTCAATTCTTGGCTGTTGCGACGGAAACTGCCGACTCTCAACGGAACCGTTCTTTTCCCGGGCTGATACGTCGATACCGGACAGCGGGCAACTTGACGATTCCTGCCATCGCGTTACAGGGTCCGCTCCATAAACGCGTGCAGCGCCGGCAGCATCCGGTCAGGCGCTTCTTCGGCCAGAAAATGTCCGCAATCCTTGTACTCGTGTACCTCAAAGTCGGCTAGCTCGGCTTTCCACCGGTTGAATTCCTTCTCCCGAAACGCGATGTCCTTGAACCCCCAGAAAATCAACGCCGGTTTCGCGGTGAACGCGGCCCGGTCATCCCAGATCGACCCCAGCCAGTCGCTCGCGCCGATGATATGCCCTGGGAAAGCGGCACAAGCAGACCGCGCCTCAGGCGTCGGCTGCGCATTGCGATAGTGCGCCATCACCTCCGCAGTCAAAATCTCCTTCTGGGCGACAGCCATTGGCAGCACTCTGTTCACAAACATATTGTGGCGTTTAATGAGGTATTTCCCAAGCCAGCTGGACATGAAAAAGCTGAACATCACATAGTGCGGGTCGCGCCTGACCGGCCAGCACCACGTGTTCGTAATCACAAGCCGCTTGACCCGCTCCGGGTGCTTGGCCGCGAAATCCAACCCAATCGGCCCGCCCCAATCCACCAGATACAGTGTCGCGTCCCGCACCGTAAGATGGTCGAGCAAAGCCGCCGCCGCCTCCGCATGGGCTTCAGGCCGGTGGTCGGCCGGTCGCTGACTGCGCGCCGACAGCCCGAATCCGATATGGTCGGGCGCGATACATCGGTACTGCGACCGCAGATCGCTGATCAGATGCCGAAATTCGAATGACCAGGTGGGATTGCCATGTAGGAAAACGATCGGCTCCCCCGCGCCTTCGTCGATGTAGTGCATCTCGTGGCCGGATGGAGTCGTGAAGAAATTGCTTTCAAAGGGGTAAATCTCGTCAGACAACCACGTGGGGCGCGCGGGGGCTACGCTCTGGCTCATTGAATATTCTCCTGTTGTGGGTTGTTCGCTGCGCTACATCCAGATCCGGGGCGGAGCGTCGTCCTTCTCGGTAGGCGGCGGCAACTCGGCCTGCCCACTGTCCACGGACCCGTTGTCGATGGGATTATCGTCAACGGACCCATTGCCGGTGGGCCCACTGCCGGCGGCCCCATTGTCATGATCGAGAGGAGGAGAAGCAGCAAGCGGCGCGGGTACTTTCTCTTCGCCGCGTTCCGGGTCACTTTCACCCGCGGCCTTGAGATAGACCTCCCGCCCCTGGCTCCGGCCCCGGTCAGGCCCCAGAATGCCGGCTGCCTCAAGCTGATCCACCAGACGGCTGGCGCGGTTGTAGCCGACCCGCAGCTTCCGCTGCAATATCGTCACCGACCCGCGCCCGGCCTCCCTCACAACCTGAACTGCCTCGTCGAAAAGGCCGTCCCGGCCCTCGCCGTCCTGCGTCTCATCACGTAGGCCGCTCTCCCCATCATCTTGCTCGAGGAGTTGGAGAGATTCCCCCTCGCTTCTCTGCGGGGAGCCCTCCTCCGCTGGCGCCTCTCGCTCTTCTATCGGCGAAGAGAGGGAGTCAGGCGTGAAAAGTGGGATTTGTTCGCTTTCGTCTCGCCCCGGCCCATTCTTCTCCTGCTCCTGGATGTAGGTTTCCAGATTGTGGAAATTCTGCCAATAGCGGACGATGCGGTTGGTCTCCGCATCATCCAGGAACGCGCCCTGCATCCGCTCAAGCTTGCTTGCATCCGGCGCCATAAACAGCATATCGCCCCGTCCCAGCAGATTTTCCGCACCCGGCACATCCAGCACCACCCGGCTGTCTATCTGGCTGGTCACCGCGAAAGCGATGCGGGCCGGGAAATTGGCCTTGATCAGGCCGGTGATGACATCGACCGAGGGCCGCTGGGTCGCGATGATCATATGAATGCCCACAGCGCGCGCCATCTGCGCCAGCCGGATCACATGTTTTTCCACCTCCTCCGGCGCAGCCATCATCAGATCGGCCATCTCGTCGATGATAACCACCACGTAAGGCAGGATCTCCTCGCCCAGTTTGCGCAGATACGCGTTGAACCGTTCCAGATCGCGTACACCCGCCTTGTTGAGCAACTGATAGCGCCGCTCCATCTCTTTGATGCACCAGAACAGCACGCCCGCGGCCCGGTCCACGTCGGTCACCACCGGGCTGAGAAGATGCGGCGTCCCGTTGTAGACCGTCAGCTCGACCATCTTCGGATCGATCATCAGCAGACGCAGCGTTTCCGGCGTGTGCGTCAAAAGCAGACAGCCGACGATCGAATTGATGCAGACCGACTTTCCCGTCCCCGTGGCGCCGGCGATCAGTAGATGGGGCATCCGCGCCAGATCGGTGACCACAGGCTTGCCCCGCACATCCTCGCCCAGCGCGATCGGCAGGCGGCCCCCGGCCTGTATCGTTTCGAACTCCTCGCCCTCCATCAACTCCTTCAGGCCGACATTGTTGCTTTCCGTATTCGGCACCTCGATGCCGACGTAGCTCGTCCCCGGAATCGGCGCCTCGATCCGCACCGTGCGCGCCGCAAGCGCCAGGGCCAGATCGTTGCTCAGGCTGGCGATCTTGCTGACCTTCACCTTGGTGCGCTTCGTCTCCCCGCGCACCGTGCGCTCGGTATAACCCGGCCGGATCAGATACTGCGTGACGGTGGGGCCGGCATTGACACCTTCAAAATCTGCAGGGACGCCAAACAGCGCCAGGGTCTCCTCCAGCAGCCGGCCCCGGTAGCGGATCAGATCGTCGCTGTCGATCGACCGGTCCCAAAAGTCCAGCATATCGCTCAGCTGCGGCAGCTCCCACGCCGGCTCAACTTTCCCGTTTCTGTCCTTTTGGTGTCGCTCTGCGCCCATCGCCGCCACCTGACCATCAGTATCGGCAATCTCTTCCGCCTGCATCGACGGCGCACCTTCGGCAGGGCGGCTGGTCCGCGTTAAGGGCGAAAGCGGAGTGGACTGAGGAGCGGGAGCGTGAGTCCCGTTTCGCTCCTTCTTGGCCAGCTTCCTGGTTCTGAAGAGCTCTCTGTGCCTCTCCTGCCGCCACAGCTCTTGCAGAATTCCCCGGACATCCTGACCCACCGCGCCGCCCCCTGCCCAGACGTCATCCCACAATCGGCGGCCGGTGAGCAGCGTCAAACCGGACACCGCCACCACAAGAATTACCAACCACCCGCCCCAGCCGGGCAGCCCATCCCCCAGCGCATTCGCGAACAAGAGCCCGAGCGCGCCGCCCGCTCCCCCGTCGAGGACGCGCGCCGCCCGCGTCATTGGCGGCAAAAACAGCGTGATGGCGGCAATGTATGCCAGAAAGATCAGGAGCAGGCCCGAAGGAACCCGCCACGGCAGAATCGGCAACTCACCGTCCGACCGCCCTCCGTTTCGAGACGCAGAGCTCCCGCGTTTCGACCCTTCGATGGCGCGCAGGACCAGCCACAGGCCAAGGAAACCGGTCAGCAATGGTACGCCGGCCACGCCGTCACCCGTGGCAAAACGCAGGAGATCGATCCACAGCCCTGTAACACTGCCGCGCGAATCGGTCAGCAGGCTCAGCAGCGTGAAAACCGAAATCAACACCAGACTGAGGCCGATAACCTCCACGCGGGCGATCGCCCCCAACCCGGCCAAAAACTGTTTCTGCGGGACTGCTTTCTTCTTCGTACGTTTCTTGGCTGCCATATCAGAAGTAGTAGCTCGCGGCCCGCGGCGGGCAACCGCCCGAACCAATGAAGATCCGAATATGCATTACTCGTTACGCGAGGGAAGAACAAACGTTCCCAACAAAGTATACCAATGAACGCCGATTTCACCAATCAATTTTCGATGCATAGAAGCCCTGAAACCCAACGTTATGCCCGCGCTTTGCAACCGAATGATCGGCGTCTTCCCATCGCCGCAGATATAACTGACCCCAACGGCTATACCACGAAGCGCTAAGCCCTCCATCGCAAAGGTTTGACTGGCGGATGACGCACTGCTGCGAATCAAAGAGCAGTTCCCGTAGGCGGCCTGGCTACCTCCCCTTACATAGGATTTGGCCTACCTCTGAATTTCTTGACAGGAGGGAAAGCAGGCCAGGCCGAGGTTTCTGATCATTTCTCCTTTAGTTGTCTTCGCCTGCGTCTTTCCCTTTTCCAGTCACGCACGACGAAGACTAAGCTAACAACCAGCCCAAGGGCCGCTACAACAAATATGCCCCCACCAAAACAGAATGGTTCCACGTACCCTTCAATAATATACGCAACAAACCAGAGCTCTATTTTGCTAATCTGTCCCCCTCTGCGTCCTAGCATCACGAAGAACCAGAACAGAAAGAAGAGAATGCCAATAGTCCAAGAAATGAAATAGCCAAAGGTCGGCTTCCCCTTCCTGGATTCGTCATCGCCAGAAATGCGGAACGTCTCTACGATCTTCTGCCTGATTCTGTCGGTGACATGTCTCTTAGTCACAATCCAAACTCCTTTTGGCCTCTATCAAAACTGTAGTTGGCCCCTATGACAAGACCACCAGACATCAGACGTACTGTCGAAAAGGTCTGACTGGAAGATGATGCACTGCTGCGGTTCAAAGAGCAGCGCCCGCGAGGGCCCTGGCCACCCGTCCTCAAGGAGCGGGATTAACTCGTTCCTACCGCCCGGCACACTAACCATCTGCGACAGCCACATCCGCAAAAACGCCAAAATGTCGCATTTGCCAGTGTTTCGCCGGCGCTTACGCAGAGAAAGGCCGCCGCGATGCGATCTAAAGCCAGATCAATATAACCGACAGCAACAATGCCGCTCTGAGCGCCTTTTCAGACATGAGGATACCCTCACCCCCCCTCTTTCATATCGCTTGGCGTACCCCCTGAACCTCTTGACAGGGACAAGGCTGGCCGCTGGCGACGAATGCTGAAAGACCGTATAAACGCCAGGAAGGCCAGAGCAGCGGCTATTGCGGGCTGCGATGAGCGCGGCCATGCCGGTCAGGTCGGCAGACAGGCTACCCGCCTCATCCCGCCGCCGGCGCCCCAAACTGCAGCCCATCTCCTGAATCCCCCAAACTGCAGTTCAGACAATATCACCTTCCCCTCGCCATGGCGCCTGGGCCATAACGCCCGAAGGTTGACTTCCGACTCCCCCCACCCTATAGTATGGCAGGAAGCCCACCAGCACGCGACCGGTCGTGAAAGGATGCCATATAGGTGGCCAATCGGCAGTTAAGAGTGGACGCTGACACCTCCGTCTTCGGGGGAGTGCTTGACCTGAGTCTTCCGCGCCGACATTTACTCCCCTCTTGCGGTGATACAACATGACGAACCGTGAACCGGAATGTGTCGCTCTTAAACGCCGCGGCGCAGCGCGTATCTATCATCAGTTGGCTGGGAAGTCAAGAGCAGAACAGTTGGCCTTCTGGCAGAAACGCAACCAGATGAGGCGGGCGCGGCAAGAAGCAAGACTTCGAGCCATACGTCAACCTTTTGTACCCTTTCTGGTGCCTTGGTAGATGTACCCCGAAAGTCGAAAGGAGCAACTGATGACCAAAATCCTGATCAACTCGCTCATCGTGCTGGCCTGTTTCTTTGCGCCCGTAAACGGCTACGCCGCGCCTGCATTGGACGATGATGTTGATGACCGAACACTTGTAGATGGCCGGTCTGGCATTACCGTCACCGGCTATGGATACGCTTCCGTACCACCTGATGCGGCGCGAGTCTATCTGACTCTGGGGTCTCAACCTGGTTTTCCAGGCGTTGGAATTGGCATGCCTATGGTCGAACCGGACAAAATCGAAAATATCCGTGCCCTGTTGCTGGAAAAAGGGATACGAGAAGAGACTGTGGAGACCAAACACTTCGCCTACAGCCTCTTCGCTCCCACGAACCCGACGAGTGAGGTCTCCTTTATCTATGACGACCCCAGCACCCTGCATGAATTCCTTCAAGAGTTGCAAAATGAGTTACAAGGGCAGCAGTCGTCGGCGCTCCTGTCCATGCAAGTCACGTTCATAGTGGAAGACTGCTACGCTCTTGAGGAGGAAGCGATTCTGGATGCGTACGCCGATGCCAAGAGACGGGCAAGCCGCCTTTCCCGTTTGTTGGACCTGCCGCTGGGAGAAGAGATCATCGCCGTCTCAGAGGAGATGTTTCCTCCTCAATGCAGAGATTCCTCCTTGTCCGACTTCATAAGCCGGACCGCCTTTACACTGGATAACAATGCTTCCGAAGTAGAGGTGGGAGCGATGCTGAAAGTGTCGTTTGCAATTGAGAGATAGATCTGGTTGTTGAGCTTGCAGGGATTATGTCAACAGGAACTGCGAGTCTCTCTGTTAGGGGCCGCTACGCCCGTTTTAAACACTGTTTCAGCGAGTTGACCCTTGAGAGAAGGGACCAGCGGACTGAAGCAGATTCAGCACTGACTGAAACACACTCTGAAACGCCTGCCCTGCCACCTGGGCTATCGTAGGTCCTCGCATATACCCGGTTAAGAGTCCATGACCGGGCAGTCCATGCTATACAGGTTCTGTCTCACAGATTACGCTCACGAGCTGCTTGACCTGCTCTGGGCCAAAAAAGGGCGACGTCCACCCGAGTGACGATAGAACACGGTCTTGGGCCCAAACTGACTTTAGCGATGTACTCAACGCAAGACAGTCTCCTTGGTGCGTCCGAATTCCCGCGCCCAGGCACAGGCACTCGTCTGCTTACCTGCGATCATGAACAGAGCCAGAAAACGTTCGCGGCTGCGCGCATCTCTGGCTTCCACCGACAATCTCCGCAAGTCAGCCAGCGTCTGTCCCCATTTTTCCATATCCGGTCAAACCATCTTTGCTTCCTTTTCTTACACAAACCGAGCCTGTCAGATGGCACTACCACAACTTACGTACCCTTGACCAACGCTCTTGATCTCATTTGAGATCTACATGAAGTCAAAAAAAGGCCGCCTGCCACTGGAATCGCACCCTCTCTCGCGATTCCAGTGACCGACGACCCTGTTCTGTGTCAATCCCAGAAGGTCTTCTTCGTTGCCCTTAGTGGCCCTTCGTGGAAGGACCCACTCTTGCTCCTCTAAGTCCCGGTTCAGGCAAACGTCAACAAGCCCTGGTCTGACCGCGCATTCGCTTCCGGGACCACCAACCGCCTGCCCCGCCTACACCTGAATCACGACCGGCAGGATCATCGGCCGCCGCCCCATCTCATTGCTGCAGAAGCTGGCCAGTGCATTGCGTACGCGCCGCGAAAGCACCGAGGGCGTCGCCTTGCCCTTGACCTCGTTTCGCACAATCTCCTCCGCCCGCATTATCAACCCCTCATTGTCCCGGATATAGACAAATCCCCGGCTGATAATCTCCGGACCGTAAAGAATCGAGCCGTCGAACTCGTCCAACGCCACAATACAAACGAGAAAGCCGTCGCTTCCCAGATGGCGCCGGTCGCGCAGAACAACGCTGCCAATGTCGCCCACGCCCAACCCGTCGACAAAAACGTGATTGGCGCTCACGTGCTCGCCCAACCGCGCCTCGATCTCATCCGTCTCATCCACGAAATGGCCGAACTCGACAACCTGGCCGTCCTCCACGACGAAGACGTTCTCAGGCTCGATCCCGACCTCCTCCGCCAGTTCTCCGTGTAGGACAAGATGCCGGTAAGCACCATGCACGGGGATGAAATAGCGCGGCCGCACCAGCTCCAGCATCCGGCGGTAGTCCTCCTTGCCGCCGTGCCCGCTCACGTGTACATCGTCCGACAGCTCGTGATAGAAGACCCGCGCCCCGCGGCGGTACAGATTGTCAATAGTACGGTTGAACAACTCCTCGTTACCGGGGATCGGTGTCGCGCTCAGCACGACCGTATCGCCCTTGCGCAGACTGATCTGCCGCTGGTCCCCGATGCTCATGCGCACCATGGCGCTGGTCGGCTCTCCCTGGCTGCCGGTGGCGATAATCGTCACCTGGTGCGAGGGCAGCTCCTCCATCTCCTTGGCCGTCAAAAGCTCATCCTGCCGGATATCGAGGTAGCCGAGACCGATCGCTATCTTCACGTTATTGATCATCGAGCGCCCGATCATCCCCACCCGCCGTCCATGCTTGCGCGAAATTGTGATGATCTGCTGCACGCGGCTGATGTTGCTGGCAAAAGTCGCCAGAATCACCCGCCCATCCACCTGCGAAAAGATGCCGTCAAGCGTCTCCTCCACCTTGGTTTCGCTGGGCGTACTGCCTTCCGCCTCGATATTCGTACTGTCCCCCAGCAACAGCAGCACACCCTCGTCACCCCAGCGCTCCAGTTTGTCCACCTCGGTCAACTTGCCGTCCACCGGGGTATCGTCAAACTTGTAGTCGCTCGTGAGGACAACCCGGCCCGCCGGCGTGGAAACACACACACCCACACTGTCCGGGAAGCTGTGGCAGGTATGGAAAAACTCCACGTTAAACGGCTCCAGCCCGATCACATCACTTTCCGTCACCGTATGCAGTTCCGTCTGGGCCAGCAAGCCATGCTCCGATAATTTGCCCTGAAGCAGGCCCTTCGTCAGCGCAGTCGCATAGACCGGCGCATCCAGACCCTGGTCGATCAGATACGGCAACGCGCCGATATGGTCCTCATGACCGTGCGTCAGCACAATGCCGCGAATCCAGTCCAGCCGGTCAAGCAGATACTCGGACTCAGGTATCACGACATCCACGCCGTGCATATCGCTATCCGGGAACATCAGGCCGGCGTCGACGATGAGAAGGTTTTCACCGGACTCCAGAAGCATCATGTTTTTCCCGATTCCACCAAGTCCTCCCAGTGGAATTATCCGCAGTTGCGTCGTGTCGGTATCGTCCTCGCGCGGACGGTCCGTTTCAATAAGTGCTACATCCGTTTGGGTCATTCGATCTCTCCTTTGAAAGGCAATGCAGACAAAACGCCTGCGTTGCCGTAAATTTCATCTAACACAAAAACGCCGGGCAGCAACAGCTCCCAGCGCGAAAAAGAATCTCTTTTCTGTGAAAGTTCAACATATCCGCGCAGGGCGAGCAGAGGACGAAATAGTGGGGGAGCCCTTAATCGTTCACCCTTCGGCCGCCTCAATTGCACAAACGCCCGCGTCGGCGGCCACACTCGCTCCTCAGATTCAGTTATTCGCCTTCATTGTACCTCTGAATGGCCCGCTTGTCCACTTTTTCCCATTATGCTGTTTTCGCAATCGGGACGCGGCGCGGTTGGATAACGGCGAAAGAAAAGAAGAGCCCCGGGCGTGCGACGCACAACGGGGCAGACACGAAAAGGGGTTAACACGCAAAGAGGGTAACTTGGGGCCCAAGCCTTCGCACACGCGCGCTGCTCTGCGCACGCAAAAATTCCCGCGCCGGTTTGGGACGTTCGCGGGAATCTCAGCTCCTGCTCGGTTTGCTTACATGCCCGTTGCCAAGGTTGCCAAGCGGGCGGGGATGTGGCCGGTAGCGGACAAAGCCGCTTGTGGAATGTACAGGCCGCCACTCGCTAATAGACGCCCAGATAGCGGTCCAGCTCCCACTGCGACACAAAATTGCGATAGCTGTCCCACTCCTGGTTTTTCGCCTCGACATAGCGTTCGAAAACGTGCTGGCCCAGCGCGTCCTGCACCACCTCGTCCTCTCGCAGCGCGTCCAGCGCTTCACCCAGGTTGCCCGGCAACGTCTCCAGCCCGGAGCGGTCGCCGTTCATCTGGTACAGGTCCTCCTCGGCCGGCATCGGCGGATCCAGCTTGCGCTCGATGCCATCGAGGCCCGCCGCCAGCATCACCGCGAACGCCAGGTAGGGATTCGCGCTCGGGTCGGGGCAGCGCAGTTCGCAACGGGTACTCTGCGTTCGGTTGGGATTGGTGCGCGGGATGCGGATCAGCGCACTGCGGTTTGTACGGCCCCAGGAGATATAGACCGGCGCCTCATAACCGGGCACCAACCGCTTGTAGCTGTTCACAAGCGGCGCGATGATCGGCGTGATCGCCGCCGCATGCGCAAGCTGGCCCGCAATAAAGTGCAGCGCCGTCTTGCTCAGGCCGTACTCATCATCGGCGTCGTACATGCAGGTCTCTTCCTCACCAACACGCCACAAGCTCTGATGAACGTGCATCCCCGAACCGTTAACCCCGGTGATCGGCTTGGGCATAAAGGTACAGTGCAGCCCGTTCTTCTGCGCAATCGCCTTCAGCGTTGTTCGCAAAGTGATCGTGTTGTCCGCCGCCGCCAGCGCAGGACCGTACTGGAAGTCGATCTCATTCTGCCCGCTGGCGACCTCGTGGTGGGATGCCTCGACCTTGATGCCCAATGCGTTCAGCGCATCCACCATCTGACGGCGCACACCATGCGCCGAATCGGAGCTCACGTCGAAATAGCCCGCTTCGTCATGGGGCGTCAGAGGATAAAGGCTGTTATCCTGGTGGCGCCGGAAAAGGAAGAACTCCAACTCCGGACCGACGAGAAAATCAAAGCCCAGCCCCTGGGCCCGCTTCAACTGCCGGCGCAGAATGTGACGGGGATCGCCGGCAAAAGGATCGCCGCTCGGAGTGAAAACATCACAGACAACGCGGGCGGTGGACAGCTCCATCTCCCAGGGGATCGGCATGAATGTATCCAGGTCCGGCACCAGATACATGTCGCTCTCAGCGACGCGCGCGAATCCCTCAATCGAACTGCCGTCGAACCAGACACCGTTCTCAACCGCGCGATCCCAAAGCTCAATCGGGATCGTTACCTGCTTGACGATGCCCACGATATCGCTGAACTGAAGACGCACAAAGCGCACGTTGTGTCTCTTGATCGTGTCGTCAATCTTTTCCAGCGTCTCCATCAGTTTTTCGTCTGCAAATGCATCCAAAAGCATATCTGCCTTCCCCTTTCAGATAGTTTCCAGTAATCAATTCTCATCCATTGAGCGAGCGGTCACCGATAACCAGAGACTGAAAACCGAAAACTGTACAACCGTTAGTATGAAAGAACAAGGGGGCAGACACAATGCGCCGCGCCGCCCCCTTGTTGTTAAGTAGTATAGGTCCAACGCTTCTAGATGCCGTAGTACATCACGAATTCCTGCGGATGCGGGCGCAGCCGGACAGCATCCACCTCTTCCAACCGCTTGTACTCAATGTACGAATCCAGCAGATCCGGGGTAAAGACGTCGCCTTCGAGCAGGTAGGCGTTGTCTTCCTCGAGCGCGTCCAGAACCTCGCCGAGGCTGCCCTTCACCATCTCCACCTCTTTCAGGACATCCTCTTCATACAGGTCGATCTCGGCCGGGTCGCCCGGGTCGATCTTGTTCTTGATGCCGTCCATGCCGGCCATCACCATCGCCGCGAAGGCCAGATATGGGTTCGCGCCGGGGTCGGGGCAGCGGAACTCGATGCGCTTGCTGTTCGGTGAATGGCTGTACATCGGGATGCGGCAGGCGGCAGAACGGTTGCGGGCCGAATAGGCCACGACCACCGGGGCCTCATAGCCCGGAACCAGGCGGCGGTAGCTGTTGGTCAGGGGGGCGCAGAAGGCCAGCAGCGAATTGATGTGTTTCAGCAGGCCGCCCGTAAAGTACAGGGCCATGTCGCTGAGTCCGGCGTACTGGTCACCGGCGAACAGAGGCACGCCGTCCTTCCAAAAGCTCATGTGCGTGTGCATCCCCGAACCGTTATCCTCGAAAAGCGGCTTCGGCATGAACGTGACCGACTTCTCGTGATCCTTGGCAACGTTCTTGATAATGTATTTGTACAGCTGTACCTGGTCGGCCATCTGCAGGAGCGGCTTGAACTTCATGTCGATCTCAGCCTGGCCTGCCGTACCCACCTCGTGGTGATGCACTTCGATATCAATACCCGCATCGATCATCTTGCGCGTCATCTCGGAACGGACGTCCTGCAGCGTATCATAAGGAGAAACCGGGAAGTAACCCCTCTTCAGTCCGACCGTATGGCCTAACCCCAGCTCACCGGAATTCCATGGCGCTTCCACACTGTCCACGTAGTATCCGGCCGTATGGCGGCCCGACTCATAGGAGACACCGTCAAAGATGAAGAATTCGGCTTCCGGCCCGACAAAAATCGTGTCCGCAATACCATCGGATTCGACATAGCTGACCGCTTTGCCGGCCACGTTGCGGGGATCACGACTGTAAGCTGCGCCCGAAAGTGGGTCGTGGACGTTGCAGATCGCGCTCAGTGTAGGCATGGCGCAAACCGAATCGATAATCGCAGTTGAGGGATCCAACCGCAGTACCATGTCGCTGTTTTCGATGCTCTGGAAGCCGCGAATGGACGAGCCGTCAAAGCCCAGCCCCTCGTTGACCGCATCATCCGCATCAAACTCCTCAACCGGCATTGTGAAGTGGTGCCACTGACCGAACAGATCGGTAAACTTGACATCCACCATCTGAATGTGGTTGTCCTGAATCACACTGTTCAGATCGGCAATTGAACTTACGTTGAGTTTCATTCCTCACTTAATCCTTTCAGAGATGGCGTGGGGTCCTTATTGACCTGAAAATAAGACGATGGAACGATAACTACAGTAGTATACCCTGCCACTTACGGCGCATTCATGGACAATCCGAATAACGATTGTCCATATTTGTTTGTGCAGATTGCATGATCACCGGAAATGCCGCTCTCTCCTCTTCACTTCCTCCTCGTATTTGGGCGGTCGGGCCTTCGGCCCTCCCTTGTGCAGGGGCTGCGCCCCCGCAACGCCCCGCCCTTGCTAGCCACCGTGTTCATTCTTCCCCAGCAGGCTGTCTGTCCGACAGTGTCTCCTCCCCCACCTGCTGTCTCAAGCCATTTACCACTTACCACTTACCACTGTCCACTGCAGTTCGCAGTTCACAAAAAACCAAAAACTGCTACCACGCACCACAGTCCTGCAAATACTGATTCAAGGTGCTCACACACCGGTTAAAGACAAGTAGCTACCGATGCAGATGATATACTTCCCTGCACCGCGCGCGCCGTGCGCAGCGCAACCCGCCTATCATATCCATCCGGGCCGTCACAGGCCAATTTCGCCCCGCACGATTTCACTGCTACACTGATGCCCCAACAACAACAGCAGCAGCTCGACGCCCAACGTAACGGGCTTCTCCCTGCCCACCAACGTTTATGAGCCGATTCCATGTCGAAACTCAATCTCTATGAAAATAATCCGTCCGTCCGCATCGTAACCGGCGCCTGCCCGCACGACTGCCCTGACACCTGCAGCTGGCAGATTGCCGTGGACCGCACGAGCGAGCGCGCGCTGGATATCTGGGGCCACGCCGATCACCCAGTCACGCAGGGCACGTTGTGCGGCAAGGTCGACCGCTATCTCGAGCGGGTCTACCACGCCGACAGGCTGACCCACCCCCTGCGCCGCGTCGGGCCCAAAGGCAGCGGCCGCTTCGAGCGCGTCTCCTGGCGCGAAGCGCTGGCGGAGATCGCGGCGCGCCTGCATGCCGTCATCGGCGAATGGGGACCGGAAGCGGTTCTGCCCTATGCCTACGGCGGTACGATGGGCCTTCTGCAGCAACACTGCATGTCCGACCGCTTCTTCCAGCAGATGGGAGCCAGCCGCCTGGCGTACACGATCTGCTCCGAGGCCGGGTTCGAAGGTTATCTCTATACAATCGGCGCAACGATGGGGATCGAGCCGGAAGATTACGCGCACGCGCGCCTCATCCTGATCTGGGGCAGCAACACCCTCACGAGCAACCTGCATCTGTGGCCGTTCATCCAGCAGGCACGCAAACAGGGCGCACGCGTCATCGTCATCGACCCGGCCAACACCCGCACCGCCAAGGCCGCCGACGAATGGCTGCCCATCCGCCCCGGGACCGACGGCGCGCTCGCGCTGGCAATGATGCACGAGATAATCAACGCCGACCTGCACGACCACGACTATGTGGCCGCGCATACCGTCGGTTTCGAGCAGCTGGCCGCACGTGTCCAGGAATGGCCCCCGCAGCGGGCGGCCCAAATCACCGGCATCCCGGCGGAGCGGATCCGCGAGCTGGCGCGGGACTACGCCACGGCAAAACCCGCCGCCATCCGGGTCAACTACGGCATGCAGCGCCATTACGGCGGCGGCATGGCGATGCGCAACATCACCTGTCTGCCCGCGCTTATCGGCGCATGGCGGGAGCAGGGCGGCGGCATCCAGCTCAGCGTCAGTGGACAGCTGCGCCACCTCGAAAAAAGCGGGCTGCAGCGGCCCGACCTGCTGGCCGGACGCATCCCCCGCACCATCAACATGAACCGCCTCGGCGACGCGCTCAGCCTCGACCGGACCCGCATCGCCGCCTCCCATTACGCGCCCCGGCCCGTGGACCGCAAGCCCGCGCCCGATGCGGCCGGCCCGCCCATCAAAGCCCTGTTCGTCTACAACAGCAATCCCGCCGCCGTCGCGCCCGACCAGTCGTCGGTCCGCGCCGGGCTGGCGCGCGAGGACCTGCTCACCGTCGTCCTGGAGCACTTCCAGACCGACACCGCAGACTACGCAGATTTTGTTCTGCCCGCCACCACACAGGCCGAGCATTGGGATCTGCAACGGATGTACGGCCATCATTACATGGCGCTCAACCGGCCCGCGATCCCGCCCGTGGGCGAGGCGCGGCCCAACAGCGCCATCTTCCGCGGCCTCGCGCAAGCCATGGACTACACCGACAGCGGCTTCTACGAAGATGACGAGACGATTCTGCGTAACTTCGTAGAAGCGCAGCACCATCCTATCTACGAAACGGTCACCTGGGATGCCCTGCTGGAAAAGGGCTTCGTGCGCCTAAACCTGCCCCAGCCCTACCTGCCCTTCGCCGAGGGCAACTACCCCACACCCAGCGGCAAGTGCGAATTCTACAGCGAACGCATGGCGCAGGACGGCTACGACCCCCTGCCCACCTACACCCCCCCGAAGAGCGGGGAGAGAGCGGCTTTGGATGCCGCCACAGAGAACGGCGACGCCCCGCCAGAGCCCGACCCGCGTTCCCTGGCCTGCATTTCGCCGCCGGCCCACTCATTCCTCAACTCCTCCTTCTCACACCTGGAGCGTTTCCGCGGCCGCGAGCGCGAACCCCTCCTCTGGATCCATCCGCTCGACGCCTCCACGCGCCGCATCGAGGAGGGCGCCTGGCTGCGCGTCTGGAACGAGCTCGGCGAAGTCGAGCTCACCGCCCGCGTCACCGAAGAGATCATGGCCGGCACCGTCCTCGCCCCCGGCATCTGGTGGAACAAACACAGCCCCGACGGCCGCAACGTCAACCAGCTCACCTCCCAGGACGAGACCGACATGGGCGCCTCAGCCAGCTTCTACGACGTCCGCGTCTTCGTCGAACCGGCGTAATGGGTAGTGGCTGGCTGACTAGCCGCCAAAATACAAACCGTTAACCACTAGAGCAGTGCTAACGGCACTTTCGTGGCCCATATGCCAGAACTGCACGGTATACGGCGATACGCAGGAAATTGCCTTCCAAAGCACCAGCAGGTCGCCAGCCACTGGATTAACACAGCAGCCGAGTTTTGCGACGCTAAATTGGAACCAGGGGGCTATTGCCTGATGTTGGCCGCAGAAGGCAGGGAGTGGAAGACATGACGCAAAGCTGGAGTATGGAAGCATTCCCAAGAATCACTTTCGATCCTACCGTGATGGGCGGCAAAGCATGTATTCGGGGACTGCGGGTTACGGTTGGAACCGTCGTAGGCCTTTTGGCAGCCGGGCGGTCAGCCAGTGAGATCATGGCAGCCTACCCGTACCTTGAACGAGAAGATATCGACCAATCGTTAGCCTATGCGGCATGGAGGCTGGAAGAGAGGGAGGTCCCGCTTTCCCTCCCATGACCGTGAAACTCGTGGTCGATATGAACCAGTCGCCCGACTGGGTTCCGCTGCTGCAGGCGAAACCTTCACAGACCGACAAATTGCACAAATGACAACCTGCAATCTTTGTTCTGTTATGAGGTAGACCAGCGCACGCCCATCCTGTATCCTGACTATTAGAATTACTTCTATACACTAAAGTTACTACTACAGGAGGGAATGACAATGACTGTCATGACACTGAATCGCCGGATAACTTTCGCCCTCGTTTTGATCGTACTGTTGCTAGCAATGACAATCGCCTTCCTGCCGGTTCTGGGGAGCAGCACCTCAAACAACGCTCCCAATGATTTCACGCAAAATCACCTCAACATCGGTACAATAGATTTAGCAGCGTGACAGCAAAACCCCCACACATGCTACAGCAGTGAGGGTTCAGGCTGGTGGAACGATCCCACCCTCTGATCTGCTAACGCCTGCGGCAGCAGAATAGTAAAGCAAAAACAGAAACGCCGGATCAGGACAGTGAGACCTGGTCCGGCGTTTTCGCCTTCAGGGACTGTGCGGGTTGACGGGGTAGTATCGTTTAGAGAGGGAGAAGATGTCACAAGCGGTCTGATATTGCCGTCTGCTTGGCCCTTTTCATCCCTGTGTAGACTCCTGACTACAACGATAGCCCTGGTCGGACACGAATCCGTCCGCCACTCTATCCATCCACCAACGGAGCGCTCCCGCCCAGCACTTCGTCCCCACTCTGTAACCGCGCCGAGAGAACAACTGCCCATTCGCACGACGTCTCCGTGGGTTGCATCGAGGAAGGTGCCCGGCTGCACGTCTGCAACGAGCTCGGCGAAGTCAAGCTGACCGCCCGTGTCACCGAACAGATCATGACCGGCACAGTCCTCGCCCTAGGCATCATGAGGAACAGACACAGCCTCGACCGCCGCAAACGTCAGCCAGCACCCCCCCCAGGACGAGACCGACTTGGGCGCCTCAGGCAGCTTCTAAGATGTACGCGTCTTCGTGGAGCCGGCTTAGGCTGTACAGTGTACAGGAAGGGGTCGATGTAACAGGGGTGCCCGCCAACCTGGTTCCAAAGCGCGGACCAATTGGTCCCGGTCGCGCGGCGGGCAAACGGGGAGTGGATTCTGTCGACTTTGTTTAACCTGTTGTCAGTCTTGGCAGGATTCAGGGGGGTACAATTCGTTCCAGCAGGTCAATCAGGCTTGGAAGGTCTTCCTGCAGGGTCTTTCAATAGATTTCGAGGTTGATGCTGAAATAAGCGTGGACAAGCCGGTTTCGCATTCCCACAATACTGGCCCGGAAGACGGCGGTCAGCTTCCTCTGGGTTGGGTTGGTTCTCTAAGATGCGGCTTCGATCATGTGGCGCAAGCGAATTTCGTCATGCCTGCTCAAATTGAACTTCGGCCTTGGCCAGAACCTCCGGCCGGAAGTAGGGACTCAAGTCCTCGGCTGTACGCAGGTCGACTTTCCGTCCCGCGAAAAGTTCGGACAAGGTCAGTTCCATACCGGCGACGCCCAGCAGTCCGGGAATTCGGTCCGGCTCGAACTCGACGAGCAGGCCAATATCGCTTTCGGGACCGAAGTCATCCCGCAGTGCCGACCCGAAGACCGCGAGCCGTCTGATGCCGTTCTCCTGACAGAAGGCGTTCAGTGAACGCTTTGATATCGACACCTGCGGGTTCATCGTTCCGGTACTCTCGCCTTCCCTCGCCCCTCAATTCCCGCTATACAAATTATCATGCAACGCCTTCGCATAACGGTCGATATTCCGCTCGCGGCGCCGGCCGCCGCTCTCATCCAGCATCCGGTTACGCTGGGCCTGCGCCGGCGCACCGGGAACCTGCGTCGCGCCCACACCCGGCACATCCACCCGGTACGATGCCGGAGCATCGGCCTGCCGCAGCTTCAGAATACTGTCAGCCAGGGCCGCGCCGGCCTCCTCCCGCTGCTTCATAGCCGTGCTGCCGATCAGATTCTTCACCTGGGTGATTATCCCCAACAAATCGTGCGTCGGCTTCGTCCCCGCCCCGATCATCAGCCCTGTAACCAGAATGTCCCACAGGTCCGGCACCTGGTCCAGAAAACCCGGCAGCGTCTGGCCCAGATAGGCCATCAATCGCATGCCGCTGTAGTTGGAGACCACAACGCCGAGGAAAATGCCCGCCAGCAGGCTGGTGCTTCGCTTGAACGCGATATAGCCGGGCGACTTGAGATCGCTGGGCCGCCAGCCCAAAAAGCGCAGCGCGCCCCACTCCAGGTAATGCCAGCCCAATTCCATCAGGCGCTCAATTCCCGCCGCAGCTCCCAGCAACGGTACCATCGCCGGCACCACCGTCGTAATCTCCGTCCCAACCGTCTGCTCCGTCCCCGCGGCCAGCATCAACTTCGGCAGCGCGCCCGCCAGAAACAGACCGCCGAAAACACCCCAACCAAACCGCCGCAAAAATTCCATCCGCATACCTGTCTCTCCTACAGTTCTACAATCCTCAGTCACCGGCTTCCCGTTCCTGCCGCTCGCTCAGCTGCCAGCGACGACAGGTCAGGAGGCGGCCGCGTATCGTTCCGCCAGTTCGACCAGCAACCGCACGCCGTATCCCGTCGCACCCTTCGGCGTCTCCGCATTGATCCGGCTGTCCGCCAGCACCATATTGGCAATGTCCAGGTGGGCCCAGGGGTAGCCTTCAGTGAAATGCTCGATAAACTTCGCGCTGCTGCTCACGCCGGCCCGCCCCGCGCTGTTCTTGACCTCAGCCATGTCGCTCTTGATCGGCTTTTCATACGCCGCATCCATCGGGAACGGCCACAGAAGGTCCCCGCTGTGGTCGGCCGCCGCCATCAACTTCTCTTCCAGAGAACTGTCGTTGCTGAAAAGACCGGCGCGTATGTACATTCCCAGCGCCGTCCCGATCGCGCCCGTCAGCGTCGCCAGGTCCACAACCGCCGCCGGGTCCCATCGCGCGACGTACGCCAGCGCGTCCGCCAGAATCAGCCGCCCCTCCGCGTCCGTGCTGATGATCTCCGCCGTCTTGCCCGTCATCCCCGTGACGATATCGCCCGGCCGGAAAGCATCACCGTCCGGCATATTCTCCACACACGGCGCCACGCCGATCACCCGCCGTGGGACGCCAAGCCGCCCGATCGCCTCCATCGCGCCGATCACCGCCGCCGCGCCCCCCATATCGTCCTTCATCGCCCACATACCGCCCGTGCGCTTGAGGCTGATGCCGCCGGTGTCGAACGTAATACCCTTGCCCACAAAAATCAGCGGCGCCTCTGTACTCTCGGCCGGCGCATGCTCCAAAATGACAAACTGGGCCGGATTCCTGCTGCCCTGGCTCACCGCCAGCAGAATCCCCATGCCCTCCGCCTCCATCGCCGCCTCGTCCAGGACCGTGCACTGCAGACCAACATCGGACGCCATCGCCCGCGCCCGCGCCGCCATCTCCACCGGCGTCAGAACGTTCGCCGGCTCGTTGACGAGATCGCGCGCGCTGCAGACCGCGCGGCCAATCGCCTCGCCCCGTGACACCCCGCGCGCAACGTCCTCCAGTTTGGCCGCGCTGTACTCTACCACCGTACAACTCGCCAAACCCGCCTCGGCCGCCTCGCGACCGTACTGTTTCGGCCGGTAGCTGGCCAGAAGCGTGCCCAGCGCCACCTCCTGCGCAGCCGCATCCGCGTCATGACCCGCGATGCCCGCGCCGTGAACGATGGTCGCCATCCTTTTCACGCCCTTCAACTTGGCCGCAGCCTGCGCCGCCACCGCCGCTGTCCGTCGGATCTCGCCCAGTCCAAACCCTTCGCTGCTGCCCAGACCCACGATCAGCACCCGCGGCGCCGTAAGCCCGCCCGGCTCAGCCGGTTCATCCCCGGCCTCCCCGCCATTTGCACGCGCATACAGCAGCGCCGTCGTCTCGGCCTCGCCGCTGAAATCCCCCTGCGCGATCAGCCGGCTGATCGCCCCATTCAGCGCGCGGTCGATCGCGCCCGTCGCGCCCCCAGGAGCAGTCACACCCGCAAACAGATTGACGACAATGAGATCGACATCGCTCTCAGCGATATTCCCCTGCTCTACCTGTAGTTCCATCACCAATGTCCTGTGGTCAATTCCCTGTGGTTAATGTCCAGTGGTCAATGTCCAGCAGTCAATGTCCAACCGTCAGTATCCAGCGGTCACTCTCTTGTGGCCGGTGCAGCCACCGGCTGTGAGACTCCGATTGTCGGCCGAGGGGGGTTACAGATTCGTGCGCAGTCGCGTCGCCGCTGCCTCCAGAATCGCATCCGTCTTGCAGAAGCAGAAGCGAGCGACATTGGAGGCCAGGTGGCTGTGTTCGGGGCTGTAAAATGCGGAGGGCGGGATCGCGGTCACGCCGATCTCCTTTGTAAGCCAGCGGCAGATCTGCACGTCGCGCAGGTCGTCCGTGGGCAGAGGCGCGTCCAAATCGGTCGTATCCACCAGAATGAAGTAGCTGCCGTGGGGCGTCAACGGCGGGAATCCAACATCGTTGAGGGCCGACAGCAGGATCTCCCGTTTGGCCTGGTACATAACGCTCAGTTCATGCAGGTAGTTGCGCTCCTCCACCTGTTCAAAGGCCGCGCCAACCGCTTCCTGCAATGGCGTTGTCACCGCAAAAGGAATCCACTGGTGCGCCATCAGCACCGCGTGCGCCAGCGGTTCCGGCGCAATCGCCCAGCCAATCTTCCAGCCGGTCACAGAAAAGGTCTTGCCCGCGCTGCCCAGCGTAATCGTGCGCTCCCACATGCCCGGCAACGTCGCAATCCGCACGTGCGGCGTGCCGTCGTAGGTCATCCACTCGTAGACCTCATCGCTCAGCACCAGCAGATCATGCTCCTGCGCGACCTGCGCCAGCGCCAGCAGCTCCTCACGACTGTACATCTTGCCCACCGGGTTGAGAGGCGTATTAATAATGAGCAGCTTTGTCTTCGGGCTGATCGCGGCCCGCAGATCCTCCATATCGATCCGCCAGTCCGCCGCGCTGGTGGCGCCGGGCTTGGGCCGCAGCGGAACATAGACCGGTGTTCCGCCCGCCATGATCACCGACGGCGGGTAGCTGTCGTAGAACGGCTCGATCAGGATCACCTCATCGCCCGGGTTCACCAGCCCCTGCACCGTGGCGTAGATCCCTTCCGTCGCGCCCGTGGTCACAACGATCTGCGTCAACGGGTCCAACTCGCGATCGAAAACCGGGCTGTACACCGCCGCCAGCGCATTCACCAGCCGCGGATGGCCGGCGCTGCGCGCATACTGATTGTAGCCGGAGGCCAGCGCCGTGCGCGCCGCCTCAATCACAAAATCCGGCGCGGGAAAATCAGGGAAACCCTGCCCCAGGTTGATCGCATCGTATTCAAGTGACAGGGCCGAATACTCGGCGAAGACGGTCGTGCCGAAAGACTGTACCCGAACTGCTGCTGGCGTTGACACGGTGGCGCGTTCCTTAAGAAAGGTGGTCGAAGGCCCCCGCAAACGCATCGACTGCGCACCTGCAAAGGCCCGAGTATGTGGCTGGAGGTTGGTGCAAAATTCCGCTGGCCGCGCAGCACCTGAAAACTGGCAACCGATTTTTGACAATTACATTAAATGATAGCACAGGGAGAACGGAAAGTCATCTATAATCGTGCGCACGGGCTCTTCAACAGCCCAACGCGCTCAGGTCCCGACTGTCCCATATACGAGGGCGCATCCCAAAACTGGGGGCGAACTCTCTTCTACCTCTGGCATCGACTAGACCGTGTCAATTCTCACATCCATTCCTGACAAATCGCCCATTCACTGACCACTGACCACTGCAGTTTGGCGTTCGGGCCTTCGGCCCTCCCTTGTGCAGGGGCTGCGCCCCCGGAACGCCCCGCCCTTGCTAGCCACCGTGTGTATTCTTCCCCAGCAATGCGTCTAGCCAACAGTGTCTACCCCCCCACATGCTGTCTCGGCCACGACCCACTAACCACTGCAGTTCGCAACGCCCCCGCCCAGCCCCTCAAAGGTCCTGTAGGGGTAGGCCTTGTGCCTGCCCTGTTCCCCCTCAATCAACGGACCCCCCCGGAAGGCCAGGCCTGCAGCCTGCCCTGCGTCTCTCCAAGAGCCGGTAAACAATTCCAACCACCGCCGGCGTAATCTCTCCGCCAGACTGCTCCCACCCCAAATCTGGGATGCACTCGCGCGCACAGCCTCTTCAACAGGCCAACGCGCTCAGGCCCCACCTGCCGTATATACGAATGTCGTTTGCCGAAGGAGCAGCCGCTGTGGTATCGTTCTCTCTACGCCGCGCCCCCGTAGCTCAGTGGATAGAGCATCGGCCTCCGGAGCCGGGAGCACAGGTTCGAATCCTGTCGGGGGTACCATCAGGAGGAGTGAGATTCTCTCGCTCCTCTTTATTTTTCCCTCCACCCCCCTCACCGAAACAAATCCTTCTCCGCCGGCCGCTGAATCGACCGCGCCGGCGCATCCGCTACATCCGGCCGCCTGTACCCGCGCACAACTGCCGCCGGCCGCCCCTCACTGCTCTGACCCATCACCAGCGTCGCCGCCGCGCACAGCTCATCGATGATGCACTCCTCGCTGGCCACGAGCTCGTATCCGAACAGGTCCGTCAACCCCCTCTGGTCCCACAGCGCCGGCAATCCCGCACAGCCGATACAGATGCCAACCGTCCCCATCTTCCACGGCCGCCCGTGACTGTCGCTGATCAGCACCGCCACCGCAGCCCCGGTCATCTCCCCGATACTGCCGCGCAGCGCCGCCGCGCTGGCATCCGCGTCCGCCGGCAGCAGCGCCACCGTCTCCTCCTCCTCCGGCGCCACATTCGAATGGTCCAGCCCGCCGTGCGCACACACCCAGCCGCTGCTCTGCTCTACGATCAGCACGCCCGCACGCGCCCGCACGACCGCATTACTGTCGTCCAGCACCGCCTGCACCACCCGCGCGTCCTTACCCGTCTCCTGCGCCAGGCGCAGCGCCTCCTCGCCCGGCGTCACATCCGCCAGCCGCACCAACCGCCCTTCCGCCTTGCTCACGATCTTCTGCGCCACCACCAGAATATCCCCCGACAGCAGGCGCAGTCCCGCGCCCTCGGCCGCGTCCACAATCAGCGCCGCCAGGTCATCGCCCGGCTGCACCAGCGGAATGCCGGGGACAGGAAAAATCTGAATGCCCCCCTGCTCGGGAGGGCCGTGGGAGAGGCTGCCGTCCATTAGAATCCCAACTCCTCAGTGACGCTGTCGTCGCTTCTGCCAAAGTGCCAGTGCAAAAAAGCCTCCAGCACACCGCCGCCCACAGCCAGCGACTTATCCGATAAACGGAACGCGTACTCGGGGTCGCCGCGCGGATCGATGTCACCGATCTTGAGCCCCGGCTGCAGCGCTACGCTCTCATGGATCAACCCGCGCAGCACGCCGGCCAACGGCGCCAGCAGCGTCGTCTCCTCGCCCGACGGATCCACAATCGCGCCGTATGGTTCCCCGCACGCCAAACAGTCGCCAATACGCGCCAGCGCCCGAAAACGGCCCGCCGCCGGCGCACGCAGCACTCGCGCCGCCGCATCGTCTCCCGAGCCGCGATCGCCGCTCTCTCCCGATCCCTGCCCATCCGGCCGCGCCAAAATCGCGCCCGGCATGCCCGTATCGGCTTCGGCTTTGCCTTCCCAGATCGCCCGCCCCAGGTTGGGGCCGCGGTTCGTCTCGATCACCGCGTGGCAGTCAACGCCGGCCTCGAAACCCGGCCCCAGCGCCGCCACGAATTCCGCGCTCTCCAGCGTCGTGCCCGTATTGCACTTCGCCACGATCGCATCGACAACGGCCGAAGGCGCCAGCTCGTC
Source organism: Caldilineaceae bacterium (assembly GCA_965207495.1). Lineage (GTDB taxonomy): Bacteria > Chloroflexota > Anaerolineae > Caldilineales > Caldilineaceae > Bin5. The sequence continues at coordinate 5,595,957 of OZ242287.1, read as the reverse complement.
GATCGCCTCCATCTCCGGGTCCACCAGAACCGGGATCTCCCCCGCATCCAGCACATCAGGCACGTCCGCCACCAGCGCCTTGCGCGCCGTGACGTCTTCCACCTCATGCTCTTCGTCATACACGGCCTGCGCAAAGGCCACCGCCCTCCTCACCGTCAGCGGGACGGGCAGTTCGGTCATCACCACCGGAATGCCGCAGCGGTGCAGCCGCCAGGCCACACCGGTCGCCAGGTCGCCGGCACCCTTGATCAGCACCATCAGATCGTCAAATGGGTATTCGTCTCTCATATCGCAATGATTGTTGACGTACGCTTAAGCCGTAAGTAGTATACACAGGGCACTGTAAAGTATACACAGCGCACAGTAAAGCAAAAACTACTGCGCGGCGCATTGCAGAGGCGCAGACACGCCCGGCTCGCACAAGCCTGCGCACCGAAATCTACCGTCTGTAGCGGAGCAGAACCGATGACAGTCGTGATCGCGGCTGACCAAGCCAACGCGCTCGACCAGGCAGCCGCCGCCGTGGAGCGGGGCGCCGTCATCGGCGTCCCCACCGATACCGTCTACGGCTTGGTCTGTCTCTACAGTGATGCCGCCGCCATCGACCGGCTCTTCGCAGTCAAAGAGCGCCCAAGCCAGAAAGCGCTGCCCGTACTGCTGGGCGACGCAGAGCAGACAAACGCCGTTGTACGCGCTGCCGGTGGGGACAATCTCCGGGCCCAGGCCCTCATCGACCTTTACTGGCCCGGCCCGCTCACCCTCGTACTCCCCGCGCGCAGCCACCTGCCGCCAGCTCTTACCGCCGCCGGCGACACCGTCGGCGTCCGCCTGCCCGCGCATCCTTTCCTGCGCGCCCTCGCCCGTCGCGTCGGCCCCCTCGCCTCCTCCAGCGCCAACCGCAGCGGCCAGCCCCCCTGTGCCACTGCCGCAGCCGTCCTCGACCAGCTTGACGGCCGCATCTCCCTCCTCATCGACGCCGGCCCCGCCCCCCTCGCCCACTCCAGCACTGTCCTCGACCTCAGCGGCCCGCACCCAATTCTCCTCCGCGAAGGACCAATCGGCCCACAAGAGCTCGCCGCAGCTGGAATACGCCCGGGAGTCCTCAGTGAGAAGTGAAACGCGAAACGCGGGGAGCGAAGGACGGGAAACTCTCTCTCCTCCCTCCTCTTCACTCTCTCCTCTCTCCATCGGCATCGACGCCTCCCGCAGTCTGCGCACCGAGCCCACCGGCACCGAATTCTATTCCCGCCAGATCATCGGCCACATGCTCGCCGCACCCAGCGATCACCATTCCTTCCGCCTCTACGCGCCGCAAGAGCCCACCGCCGAAGCGCTGCGCGGCGCCGCCCCGCCCCCACACGACCAGAGCGCCCTGACCGTGTGCACCCTGCCCGGCAACCGCCTCTGGACCCATCGCACCCTCGCCTGGGAGCTCTGCCGCCGCCCGCCTGACGTGCTCTTCGTGCCCGCCCACGTCGTCCCCTTCCTGCCGCGGCCCCTCCTCCCGCACACCGTCGTCACCTTGCACGATATCGGCTATCGCTACTTCCCCCGCTCCCATACCCTCCTGCAACGCCTCTATCTCGAGCTCTCCACCCGCTGGAGCGCCGCCGCCGCCAACCGCATCATCGCCGTCAGCCGCCACACCGCCGCCGACCTGCAACGCATCTACGGCGTGCCCGAAGCCAAAATCCGCGTCATCCACGAGGCCCCCATCCCACGCACGCCCGTCCAACACGACCCCGGTCCTACCCAGGACGCCGCAACCGCGCCCGTCTACCAACGGCCCTTCGCCCTCTATGTCGGCACCATCCAGCCCCGCAAAAATCTGCTGCGCCTCATCGACGCCTTCGCGCGCCTCATAAAGCAGCAGCAAATCGGCTGGGACCTCGTGCTCGCCGGCCGCCGCGGCTGGCTCAGCCAGGAGTACGAACGCCACGCCGCCTCCCATGGTCTGGCAGACCGCGTCCACTTCCCCGGCTACCTGCCCGACAGGGCCGTCGCCGCGCTCATGCAAAAGGCCCTCTTTTTCGCCTTCCCATCCCTATTCGAAGGCTTCGGCCTGCCCGTACTCGAAGCCCAAACCACAGGAGTCGCCGTTATGTGCGCTAAAAACTCTGCCCTGCCCGAAATCGCCGGCGACGCCGCCCTGCTCGTCGACCCCGAAAACGTCGACGAAATCGCCGCCGCAATGCTGCGCCTCAGCCAGGACGAGAACCTGCGCCAGGAGCTGATCGCCAAAGGCCATGAAAATGTCAAACGTTTTTCGTGGGAAAAAGCCGCCCGCGAGACGCTGGCTGTGCTCGAAGAGGCCGCCGCCAAAAAATGAGCTCTCAGCGGGAGCAGGGTTGGGCATCACTACAGATTCTGGGCGTGCGAGTCGACTGCGTCGATTTCCAGCAGACCCTTGACGCAATCAGCAGCTGGATCGCGCAAGCGCAGGCCGAAGAAAGAGCCAAGAGAAGTGAGAAGACTGAGCACACCAGCCCTTCCGCCGACAACCGTTCTGGAGATGATATCAGCGGCGGGCAAACTCGCTCCGCACGCCTTATGCCCCGCTCCTCGCCTTTCCCCCGCCAGGTCTGTACCGTCAACCCCGAATTCATCATGACCGCCCGCCGCCATCCCACCTTCGCCCAGGCGCTGGCGGCAGCCGACCTCTGTACACCCGACGGCGTCGGCGTCCTCTGGGCCGCGCGCCTCGCCGGAGTGAGCCTTAACGAACGCGTAACAGGCTCCGACGGCATCCACCACATCTGCCAACGGGCCGCCGCGCAAGGCTGGCGCGTCTTCTTCCTCGGCGCCGCCCCTGGCGTAGCCGAACGCGCCGCCGCCGAGCTGGCCCGCCTCTATCCCGGCCTGCCCGTCGCCGGTACCTACGGGGGCTCGCCCGCCGACACCGACTGGCCCCAAATCAGCCAGCATCTCACCGCCGCCCGCGCCGACCTTCTCTTCGTCGCCTACGGCCATCCCCACCAGGATCTCTGGATTCACCGACACAAAGAGGAGTTGCCCGTCGCCGTCGCCCTCGGCATCGGCGGCGCCTTCGACTTCGTCGCCGGCATCACCCCCCGCGCCCCGCACTGGCTCCGCCGCCTCGGCCTCGAATGGCTATACCGCCTCGCCCGCCAACCCTGGCGCTGGCGCCGCATGGCCGCCCTCCCCCTCTTCGCGCTGCTGGTCCTATTGGAATGGGTGAGACGATGAAAGAATCAGAAGGAGAGTGAGGGAGTCGTTTTAGGTGGCCGAGGGGAAAAAGTCTTAGGTCAAAGAATAAGGTACCAGTCGCTACAAAGATTCACTCCACCCACCCCGCCACCTGCTCACCAATCCGCGCCACCGCACTCGCCCCGTCCTGCTCGCCCGTCAGCACCCGGTTCACCTCAATAAAATAGACCAGCGAAATCTCAGTATAGTGCCCGCCCGTCGTCGCCGCCGGCCGCGCCACCGCGTGCTCAGCCAGGCTCTCCGCGATCTGCGCCGCCGCCGGAATGCGCGCCTGCACATCCGCATCCTCGTACAGCGCCGCCATCGCCGGCGGCGTTCCATCTGCCAGCGCCCGCCGCCGCTGCGCCGTCGCGTCCGTCAGACAGCGGGCCGCATCCGCCGCCGCATCCGGATAGCGGCTATAACGGCTCACCCCGATCTGCTGACCCCCAACGACGCTCGCATGGCGCCCGTCCGGGCCGTCCCCCTTGGGCAGACGCGTCACGCCGAACAGATCGCGGACCGGGCTGTCCTCCGCCTGCCCCAGCCCGTACGCATACGGCCAGTTGCGCATGAACGCCGCATTGCCGTTCTGGAACATCCAGCGTGCATCCTCCTCCTGAAACGCTGTAACCCCCGGCGGGCTGATCTCGCCCACCCACGCCGCCGCCCTGTCAAGCACACCCGCAGCGCCGTCGTCCAGGGCTAGCCGCCCCTCCGTATCCACGATCAGCTCGCCCCCCATACTCGCCTGCCACTCCAGCGCATTCACCGTCAACCCCTCGTACACATTCCCCTGCCACACATACCCCCAGAACTCCGCATTCGCCTCCCGTTCCCCCGCCTGGATCGCCGCCGCCGTCTCCTCCAGCTCGCTCCACGTAACCGGTGGCCCATCGAAGCCGTACTTCTCCAGCAGGTCCGTCCGGTAATAGAGCAGCCCGACGTCCCCCATCAGCGGCAAACCGACCAGCGCCTCCCCCACGCTGTTATTCTCCAGGTAGATAGCGAAGTACTGGCCCCGTTCCTCCGCAGTCAGATGCGGGTTCAGGTCCAGCAGATGCTGCGCCAGCGTCCCCGACCACACCACGTCAAAGTCGATCAGGTCGATGTCGTCCGACTCCGCCGGCAAAAACTGCAAGTAAAGCCCCAGCCGGTCCACCGGATTGGCCGGCGCCGGCAGCAGCTCGATCGCCATCCCCACCTCCGTGCCGCAGCGCGCAACCAGCTCCCTGTCCACCGGCCGCACAAAAGCCGGCCCCATCCAACGCAAGATCGGCCTCGGCGGCGTCACCGCCACCGTAGCCGCCGTGCCCTCACCCGCCGGCACCGGGCTTTCATCTCCTCCACAGCCGGCCAGCAGCAGCGCCACACCAAGAAGCAACAGTAAAAGCAATATGTGGGCCGCCGACCTACCGCTCCCCTTTTTGTTCACCTGAACCACAGTAAGTTCCATATGCGATTGCGAAATTCCGTTAACTACAATGACAACGCGGTCGTATCGAGCAGTGCGGAAGGGATCTCTCACTCCTCACTTCTCTTCCCTCTCACCTCGCCTTTGGGCGTCCGGGCCTTCGGCCCTCCCTTGTGCAGGGGCTGCGCCCCCGCAACGCCCCGCCCTTGCTAGCCACCGTACTGGTTCTTCCCCACCATCGTGGCATGCCCACAGTGCGCCCCAACCAACCTGGCGGCTGCCAACCGAATACGCCATCACAAAGACTGACTGGCGGCGAAGACGAAGAGTTGGTCAAGACACACACTTTATGCGGCCTAGTAGTTACCTAAAACCAAAAACTAAAACCGCAAAAAAGAAACCACCGCCGCTTCACCCGCCACCAGCTCCACCTCCGCGCTCACCGCCAGCTCCGGACTGTGCACCAGGTACACGCCCGGTGCAAACGGTCCAAACTCGGCCCGGTACGGCATCTCGCCCTCCCCGGCCCCGCCTGCCTGCTGCTCTTCCTCGCCGCCGCCCCCGTCCGTCACGATGATCGTCAGCGCCTGCCGCTCCACCCACTGCGCCCGGATCATCCCGGGTATGGCCGCGGCCGTCTGAATGCGCGTGTACTGGCTCCATCCCGCCTCGCTCTGCCACAGCTGCATGCTGAGCCGGTCTCCCGCCTCCAGGTGGATCCCGCGCCCCCCAAAACCGTCCGCGTAAAAGTCATAGTCGCCCGTCGGCAGACTGTCGAACCTGAACTCGCCCGACGGTTCCACCTGTGTCACATAACGTTGCCCCTGCGCGTCCACCAGCGCCACCTGTCGCGCAGCCTGCGACCCGCCCGCCGGCTGCGTAACTCGCGCCGGCGCAGCAGCCGCGCCGGGCTGCGTCCGCCCATGCAGCGACGCCGGGTCCGGCCGCGCCGGCAGCGCATCCTCCGCCAGCAGCAACAGATCGCAGCCGACCTCGTTGCGCCCATCCAGATCAATCGGCAGCGGCCAGTTGAGCAGCCGCCTCCCTTTCACATCCACAAAATACCTGCCCGCCGCCAGACCGCTGAAGGCATAGCCCCCCGTCTCGTCCGCTTCGGCAAAACGCTCACCGGGGCCCTCCCCCGGCTCCTCCGCCCGCAGCCGCACCGTGCAGCCCGCCCCGCCTTCCACCGAACCGCTGATCGCCGACCCCTGCGCCGAGGCTCTCTTCTCATCATAGGAATAGACAAAGAGCACACGCGTCGCCATCCCCCGGTCAATCGGGACCTGGCACTTCAGCGGCGCTGGCCCGCTGTTCTGCAGACCCAGTGCCTCCAGCCGGTAGCTGTCGGCCTCCAGCGGACCCACCACGCACGAAGCCGTCAGTTCCTGGCTTCTACGCGCCAGGGGCACCACCCGGCCCTTTCCCTCACTGTCGCTGATGCGCAGGGCCAGCGTGCCGGGATCGTCGTTCGGCAAAAGCTCCACGCCGAAAGACAACATGCGGCCCCGCTCTACAGCCTGCTGATCGATCTCATATCCCCAGCCGTAGGCCGCCGCGTCGCAGACCGCCTCCTCGGCCGGCCCAATATCGATCGCCTCCACACGGCTGCCGGCCGGGTCCGTCACCTCCAAGCTGTACCGGCCCGCCGGCAGATTCACAAAACGGTAAACGCCGCTTGTCCTGGCGATCGACTCGTAAGCGAACCCGTCGCTGTGCGTCAGCCGTACCTGCGCGCCGGCCCCGCCCCGTACCTTACCGCTCAACACACCATCCCCCGTCGGCCGCAATCCGTAGCGCGCGCTGGCAACGGGTGCCTGAGGCGGACTCGCTTCTCCCCTTTCCCGCGCCCTCGGCCGTTTGGGCTCCGCCTTCAGCAGCGTAACGATCGGCAACGTCGACCAGCCGAACGTCTCCGCGATCGGAACCGGCCCCGCCGGCAGCGACACCAGCTCTCTCTCCTCCCGCCTCTCCTCTCGCCCTCCCGCCAGATGCGCCGGGCTGTACCAGGCGTTCTGCTCGTCAACCGAGCCTTCGCCCTGCAGCGCGTCATGCGCCAGCAACCAGAAGGCCGTGCAGAAATAGTAGTCCGGCGCCGGCGGCGTGTGGCGGCTCGTCCCCATCATCGCTCGGCAGATCTCCAGCGTCTGCGCCGCATGCAGCGTCTGCGTCGTCGCCGGGTAGCGCGGGTCCGCGCTCTCATTCATCAGATAACCGCCGGCCGTCGAAAGGATCGGCAGACTGCGGCCAATCAACCCCTCCACCTCCTCGTTCAAGCGTTCATACGCCCGCCAGTATACGCCCCGCGCCTGCCCCTCCGTCGGCCCGGCGGCCGCCGCCCTCCAGCTGTCGCGCGCGTCGTCATCAGGCCCAGCTGGCTGCTCCCCACCGTCCGCCGGCTGGCGGCCCGCGTCGTCGACCTCACCCAGCGGCCGGCCCTGCCACGCCTCAGCGGCCAGGGCCGCGTAAAACTCGCGCCCAGTCGGCGCGCCCCCGCTGCCTGCCGCGTCGCCCACGTCACCCGGATAGTGTGGCGGACGGTTGCTCGCATAGTTGTGGATCGCCAGCCAGATCGGCCCGTCGAACAGCGCCTCGCCCCCAACGCGCGCGATCTCCTCCGCCAGCCGCCAGTCCCCCTCCGGCGTCAGCGCCGGGATCGACGGCAGCCCACCCCGCTCCAGGATCGCTTCCATATTCGCCGCCGCCGCCCGCGCCGTCACCGCCAGCGCATCCTCCGGCAGCCTCTCCCGCCCCCAGAATGCGGCCCCGTCCGGTTCACTGTCGAGCTCAAAGTAGCGCACCCCGGCCTCGACCAGCCTCTCCACCTCCTCCAGCTCCCCCGCCGAGAGCCGCCCCGGCCCCGCCGCCTCTCGCACAATCTGGACGATCGGCATAATCTGCGCAGCCAGCAGCGCCCGCGACAACACCAGCGCACCGCGCTGGTCCGCAATCTTGACCCACTTAACGCCCATTTCCATCAGCTCCCGCAGCCAGAAGGTCTCCACCATCTCCGGCGCCGCCGCGCTCACGCCGGCGCACCAGTGGATGCCAATACCTGTGTCGTCTGCAGGGCGGGGATAATCGTGCAACGCCATAAGCGGTCATTATACAGCCGTTCCAAGCCCGTGACTAGCGTTCGCCGCATTCAACCGCAAGCCGCTGCCAACATTTTCCACTGCGTCTGCACCTGACGAAGTATTGTCTTTCTGCCCAAAAATACTGTAAACTAAGCCCGAATTCCGGCGTTTCCGGCAATTTGGGTGCAACGCTTTTCTGTCAAGTCCCGTGTGAACCGCATAATACGTCGCCAATGTCGACGACTTTGGAGCCAGGCGTACACGCTTTGCTCGCACTATGAGTCATAATCGAGTAATCTGCCCGTGTCCCGCCTCGTCTGGATAGCGTGTACTGCCGCAGAGCCCCTCTGCAACCGCGAGAACCCAGCCGGGCCCGGATCGTTCGCCATGAATAGCTGACAAGAGGAAATCCCCATGCAAGTAGTGCAAGACGTCGCCAAAAGCATCATTGCCAACGTCGAGCAAGTCATCATCGGCAAGGATCGCGAGATCCGCATGACCGTCGTGGCTTTGCTGTGTGAGGGCCACCTGCTTATTGAAGATGTGCCCGGCGTCGGCAAAACCATGCTGGCGCGAGCCATCGCCCGCACCGTCGGCAGCACCTATCGCCGCATTCAGTTTACGCCCGATATGCTGCCCAGCGATGTAACCGGCGTAAGCGTCTTCAATCAGAAAACACTCGAATTCGAATTCCGGCCCGGGCCGATTATGGCCCAGATCGTCCTGTCCGACGAGATCAATCGCGCCACGCCCAAAACACAGTCCGCTCTTCTCGAGGCGATGGAAGAGCGCCAGGTCACCGTCGACGGCACAACCTATGACATGGCCCGCCCATTTCTGGTGCTGGCCACCCAGAATCCCATCGAATATGAGGGCACCTTCCCCCTCCCGGAAGCCCAGGTGGACCGCTTCCTGATGCGCATCCGACTGGGCTACCCACTGAAGGCGCACGAGATCAACATCCTCGGTTTGCAGGCCCTCATGCACCCGATCGACAACCTGCAGACTACCGTCTCCGTCGAAGAACTCTCAAAGGCCCAGGAGGCCGTGCGCGATATGTATGTCGACGACAGCGTCAAAGAATATATCGTCGACCTCGTCGCCACCACCCGCGACCATCCCGACGTCTACCTCGGCGCCAGCCCTCGCGGCAGCCTGGCCCTCTTCCGCGCCGCCCGCGCCTGGGCCGCCGTCGATGGACGCGAATATGTGCTGCCCGACGATGTCAAACTCCTTGCCGAGTCGACGCTTGCCCACCGGCTGATCGTCAGCCCCTCCGCTCGCATCAAAAATGTGGACGCCGCCCAGGTGATTGAAGACGCGCTCGCCCATACTCCCGTACCCGGCAGCCGCGTCAGAGCCGCCTGAACGCCTGCCTTGGTTTTCGAGTCCCAGTCGAAGCACCGCGGCAACGGGCGCAATGACGCCGACAACTGAAAACTAAAAACTAGAAACCGCCCTTAATGTCTTCACGCCTCCTCTTCCTTCTCGCCGCACTCGTCGCCGCCTGGGGCTTTGCCCTCAACAGTGGGCGCCCCCTTGCTTTCAACCTCGCCTATCTCCTGAGCGGCATCCTCGCACTCAGCTATTTCTGGTCTTGGACCAGCACCCGCGCCATCCATATCAATCGCAGTACCCGTGCCCGCCGCAGCCAGGTCGGCCAGCACTTCGAAGAAAGCTTCGAAGTGCGCAATCATGGACGGTTCCCCAAACTGTGGCTCGAAGTACGCGACTTCTCCACCGTCCCCTTCCATGGCGCCAGCCGCGTCGTCAGCCACCTCCAGGGCCGCGCCCACCATCGCTGGCAAGTGCGGACCTACTGCCAGCAGCGCGGCTACTACCGCCTCGGCCCCATGCGTCTCCTCAGCGGTGACCCCTTGGGTCTCTTCTCCATCAACGAGACACTGAGCCAGACCAGCGACCTCATCGTCTATCCGGCCACCGTCACCCTCTCCGCCTTTCAGCCGCCCGCTGCCGATCTGGCCGGTGGCGAAGCGCTCAATCGCCGCGCCCAATACATCACCACCAACGTCTCCGGCATTCGCGAATACGCCCCCGGCGACAGCTTCAACCGCATCCACTGGCTGTCCACAGCCCGCACCGGGCGCCTCATGACCAGAGAGTTCGAGCTGGACCCGTCGGCAGATATCTGGCTCTTTCTCGATCTCCACAGCCGCGCCGCCCACAGCCTCCCCTGGGAGCTGACACCCCCGCAGGCCGGCGTCTTCGGCCTCAGCGGCCGCAGACGAAACGATGCCCTGCAGCTGGCCCCCAGCACACTCGAATACGCCGTCACCGCCGCCGCCAGCATCGCTCGCTACTTCCTGCTGCGCAACCGCGCCGTTGGCCTCATCTGGCACGGCAGCCAGCGCTACCTCCTGCAAATCGATCGCGGCGAGCGCCAGATGCGCAAAATGCTCGAAGCCCTCGCCGTCGTCTCCGCCGAAGGCAGAATCGCCTTCGACCAGCTCATCGTGACCGAGGGCGTGCGGCTCAATCGCAACGATATGATCCTGGCCATCACCTCAGACCCCGACCCCGCCTGGGTGCGCGCCCTGCGCGAAATCCGCCGCCGCGGCGTCCACAGCACCGCCGTCGTCGTCGACGGCTCCACATTCGGCGGCCAGGAGCCCTACCAGGAGCTCTCCCACGAACTGGCCCTCTCCAACATCCCAAACTACCAGGTCCAGCGCGGCGACGACATCGGCGCCGTCCTCGGCCGCCCCCATAACGGCGACGCCCGTCCCGAAATCGCCAGGCTGTAAATCCGATTCGGCCCGCCTCGCCTATCATGCAACCACAGTCCACACCACCACCCTCAGAAGACCCTCCCCCCAGCCCTCCGTGAACAAAAAAAGCCGCTCTTCGCGGCCCTCACTTGATCAAAAGGTATTCTCTACGGCACTAAGAGGTTCAAAAGGTGAGGTTTTTCGCGGCCCTCCATGTATCAAACTACCGCGTACCAGCGGGGTTACTAAAAACCAAAAAACTCGAAACTAAAAACCGCAGTCCTAACTGCTCTCCCGAACCACCAGCCGCGTCGCGCTAATATGCGGCGACTCTATATCCGCCTCACTGATCTGCTCACTGATCAAGTTTAACAAAGTGCGAATCGCCAGTTGCGGCTGGCTGTCCATATCCCGGTGAACCGTCGTCAACGGCGGACTCGAAACGCTCGCTTCGGGCAGATCGCCAAATCCAACCACCGCCAGGTCCTCCGGCACAGAGATCCCCTCCCTGCGCGCACCGTTTAGAATCCCCAGCGCCCGCACGTCACTCACACAAAAGACCGCCGTCGGCCGCCTCCGCAGCTGCCAGATGTTCTGGAACGACTCGTGCCCGGCCGAACGCACACCGCGCGCATACACGATCTGCACCGCCGACGTCGGCAGCCCGGCCTCCTCCACCGCCTGCGTAAATCCCTTCACCCTGCGCTCTATCGTGGGAATCACCACACCGTCGCGTCGCGGCGTCATCGTCGCCACCGCGAACTGCCGATGCCCTTTTGACAGCAGATGCTGCGCAGCCGCATACGCGCCGCCCTGGTCGTCAATGTTAAAAGTTGGCGCCTGCAGGCTGTCCGAACTGTCGAGCAGAACAATCGGCCGCAGCGACCGTTGTAACGCTTCCGTCAACGGGTGGGCCCGGTCTATGCTGAGCACCAAAAAACCGTCAACCGCAAATGACGCCAGCCACGTAATCGGCTCCACCGACTCGCTGTCCGGACCCGGTTCGCTGCGCCATGCCTCATGCATCGACGCCAGCAGAATCCGCTTCTCCTCCCGGTCGCAGGCCGCACCCACTTCGCCCAGAAAATGCGTGAAAAGAGGATCGTGCAACATCCAGTTAAGACTGGTCGGCACCAGCAGCCCGATTGCATTCGTGCGCCCCGTCGCCAGCGTACGCGCCACCGGATGAGGTTGGTAGCCCAGTTGCTCGGCCGTGTCGAGGATATGCTCCCGCGTAGCCTGGCTCAACTGGTGCGGGGCATTGTAAGCGAACGAAACCGCCGTCGGAGATACACCCGCCTGCCGCGCCACATCGCGCAACGTCACCCGCTTCCTCTTCCTGCTCAATACCCCATACCCCTCTCTCGCGTCCCGTATTCACAGTCTAGCTCTCATCGAACAACCGCTTGCCACTGCCCGTACGCGTCAAGCGGCTACTAAAAACTAGAAACTGGAAACCGAAAACTAAAAGCCGGCCTCCGCCAGCGCGCCCCTCTGCAAGCGGATCAACTCCTCTATCCCCATCTCCGCCAGCAGCAGCATCGCGTTGAACGCACCCTTGCTAAACGGCTCCCCTTCCGCCGTCCCCTGCGTTTCCACAAATTGGCCGCTGTCCGTCATCACCACGTTAAAATCGACGTCCGCGTTCTGGTCCATCTGGTAGTCAAGGTCCAGATACGCCTTCCCGTTGAGAATGCCCACACTCACCGCCGCCACCTGCCGGATCAGCGTACCCGGCTTCGCCCTCTTCTTGCGCTCCAGCCGCTTGATAGCCAACGCCAGCGCCACATACCCGCCCGTGACCGCCGCCGTGCGCGTCCCCCCGTCCGCCTGGATCACATCGCAGTCAACCACGATCTGGCGCTCGCCCAGCCTGTCCAGATCCACCGCCGCCCGCAGACTGCGGCCAATCAACCGCGTAATCTCCTGCGTGCGCCCCTTCGGCCGCATCGTCTCCCGATCAACCCGAGTATGCGTGCTGCGCGGCAGCATCGCATACTCGGCCGTCACCCAACCGTGCCGGTGCGAAGACCGGTGCAGCCAGCGCGGCAAACGCTCCTCAACCGTTGCATTACACAGGACTTTCGTGTTCCCCATGCTGATCAGCACCGAACCTTCCGGATGCAGAATATAATCGAGTTCAAACCGGACCGGACGCAACTCATTCTCCGCCCGCTTTTGCGCAGCCACGTGTAGTCAACGATCCTTTCACACGTTTTCGGCCTATGCCAGCTGCGGCCGCTAACGAGTTTACTAAACTGTTTAATTAACCGCGCAATCATACGCCCTAACCCGCAAGGGCGCAAACCGGCCAGAGGAAGAGTTCATGCGGCCTGTACAACCGTAAGACCGGGGATTCCACTGAAGTCACGGTCGTGCGAGGCCAGAGGGCCCTGTAACAAAATGGCAGTTGCGGCAATCTATGCGTCAGCAGACTGCAAGATACGCCGCCGACTCACCGGCCGGCGACTCCGTAAAGCCACGTGTTAGGCCAGATCCCCGTCAACAATATCGTCCAGCGTCGGATCCCCCGCCTTCGGCAGCTTAACCCTGTCCAGACTCATCACCGCGTCAATAACGTTCAGCAGAAACCAGGCATCCGTCTCGCCCATCCTGAATATCTCCGGCTTCGCCCTCGCCGTGTCCCGCATAATGCCCAGCCCGTCCCGATACGGATCGAACGAAACGATCTTCTCCAGCCTCACACGGAAACTCTTGCTGTTCCCCTTGAAATAAATATGCTTGGTCGTAATCCCAATAACGCCCGAATCGGTATGCTTCATCGAGCTGGTCGCGACCGAACGGCCCCGAAACGCGCCCGGCCGGATGTAGACGCCCTTGGCCACGCGAAAACTCACGCCCAACGATCCCCCGCGAAACTCCCGCTGCGTCACCTGTTCAAAGTAATCGGTCCCCGCGAACAACCACAGCAGCTCCTCGCTCTTCATCAGGTTGAATGGCGGCCGCACGCGCCGCCGGTCCCAACGGGGCACAACCCCCTGCTCGCTCAGCGCATTCAGCAGATTCATCATCCTGAATACCGTAAACTGTCCGTTGCTATCCAGATCGTGGGCGCTCAGTTTGTGCTGCGCCCGGTAGCGGTCGAGCGCCTGCTTTTCCTCGTTCGACAGGAAGTGGTCATCCACTGCCGCCGTGACGGCCTCCCCCCAGCCCCGCGCCAGGGCAGCAGTCATCGCCGCCCCCGACGTGTCGATAAAAGCCTCCGCTCCGATCGACCGCACACTGTCGGTCAGCCGGTCGGCATCTACCCCGTACAACGCCGCCGCCACACAGGCCTTGCCAATACGCGCCAGCCCTTCTTCATGCGCCGCCGCGCACGCCTTGTGCTCCTTGCGCAGGAAGCCGGCAGACTTCCCGCAGTATCTGCAGTCACCCATAATCATCCCTCCCGGGGGTAGCTCCGCTCTCCGCCGCCTCTAACACAACTCACTGCGCAACTGCATATCCCATAGTTCAGGCAGCGGCTGCGAGGATGATAAACGATTTCACCCCACCCTTCAATATCGCCTATGAAGAGCGCGGCCGCCGTGTCCAGTGGCCGCCGCGATAGTCCTAAGCGGCCCCTCCAGGCACGACATATCAACCTTATTGGCGCCCCTCACATCCGCGCCTGTTTTCCCGCATGTCTGAATGGTTAATGTATGTATCAATGCAAGTTCAGGAATGATCTACGATCTGTATACGATACCCCAATGATTTAGACGGATCCCTGCTCCAACGCGGACGCTGACGCGCTGGCTTCCATGCTGAATGGCTACGCAATCCCAACGATTCTCCAGTCCACTACACTGGAAATCAGCCTTCTAAGGGCGCGAATCCACACTCTGATCCTGACGCGCACCTGCAACGTGTCAGCACTCGATGTTCGGATCAGAAAGATTGACAGTGAAAATACATCGATTTACGATATTCTACTCTCCACATTTATTGGAGAACACAAGGTCTTCATGTGGTCTAGTATGGATTTATTCGTACGATTATCAAGTGCCTAAAAGTACTGAAGAACGGCCAAAGAGGTATAACTGCGTGCAGAACGGACATCCACTAACAAATACGGTCGCCAGAAAAACCCCTTCTCACGTGCGCACGAGGTGGATGCACGACCCCGATCCACATCCTCTTTAGCGCACACGGCGCGCCTTCGGCCCCGTTCTTATCGCCGGCACGCGCCCAATCCCCTGTTTCATTCGAGCGGCTTATCTTCCCGCTCCCCGATCATCTGACATTTTAATAACAAGCTGGAATACACTGGATTCGCAGCGCGAGTCTTGATCTGTCTTCCTCCGATATCGGCGAACGATCCATCAGCAGTACTGACTGGAATTGTTTACGACTTATGCCTTATGGCAGGAAAGATCGCCGAAAGGAGAAAGGCAAAGACCATGCAAATGCCAACCAAACTCTTGATCGTCACCGTAGTCGGGCTGCACGCACTGTTGATCGCTGCTCTGGCCGTTATCCTCGCGCCCCCGCCGCAGGTCGCCTACGCCCAGAATCCCCAACCGACGGTGCAAATTGAACTGAATCACGCCTTTGGGAAGGCGACACCGGGCCAGCCCTTGGCGCGATACACCTTCAGGAATTTTCAAAGTATTACGTGCGATGCGAACGATGGGAACGAACACAGTGTAGATTTCCCTGACCCCTGTTACCATCTCACCGAGATATATTATCGTGACACCAATAATCGCGCCTCTGAATGTGAACAGGGGTTGGGCGGGCCTCGCAGCTTTTCGAAAGGCGAGGGAATCAGTCATGTAGAAGATTTCAATACGCTTTCCTCTAGTTGTCCGACAGGGCGACAATATATTCTGAAGGCCATCCTGATGGGTTCCAACAAAGTGGAAGTGGCCTCCGCGATCGAATACTTTGGAGTCAACGTGGAGCCAGACCCGACACCCATCGTTACATCTACACCGACCCGTACTCCGACGCCAACGCGACAACAGGGCGGCGGCAACCAGGGCAATGGCGGCAACCAAGGCGGCAACAACCCGACCGTGACCCCGACGGCGACGCCGACCATCGTTCCGAATGTACCTACCGCGACCCCGACGTCGACGCCGACCATCGTTCCGAATGTACCTACCGTGACCCCAACGGCGACGCCGACCATCGATCCGAATGTGCCTACCGCGACTCCGACGGCGACGCCAACCATCGATCCGCAGTATCCACTGCCGCCACCACAGGACGACTACGACCCTACCGCGACCCCGACGGCGACAACTACGCCTACAGAAGAGGGCAACGGTGGCAACGGCGACAATCCGACCGCGACCCCGACGACAACGCCTACAGTTGAAGGCAACGGCGGCAACCAGGGCAACAACCAAGGCAGACAACCGGGCGGCAACAACCAGAACAACAACCAGGGACGCAGCGACAACCAAGGCAGTGGTGGCAACGGTGGCAACCAGGGTGGCAGTAAACAAGGAGGTGGCGTCATCGTCCAGTCATTCATCAGCTACCCGACGCCCCTGCCGCAGTCGTCGCAACCGCAATCCCAGACGCCTCTCGCCATCACCATCCCCGAAATCATGAACGTGCGCACCGGCCCCGGCCTCACCTACGACATCGTCACCACCGTACCCGCCGGCACACAAGGCACCATCGTCGGCACCGACCCGGACAACGACTGGTACCAGGTCGAGATCGTCGGCGTCGAAGGCCAGGTCTGGATCTACCAGGACCTGACAACGCTGGTCGGTTCGCTGGTGGGCGTCAAACAGTACACCGCCCTGGAGATAACGCAACTGACGACCGGTACACCGACCGGCGACGGAACCGCGCCCCTGGCCATCACCATACCCGAGCTAATGAACGTGCGCACCGGTCCCGGCCTGACCTACAACATCGTCACCACCGTCCCCGTCGGCACGCAGGGATACATCTACGGCATCGATCCCAACGACGACTGGTTCCATATCGAACTGGAAGGGTTCGAAACGCGCGTCTGGGTCTACCAGGACCTGACCACCGTGATCGGCTCGCTGGCCGGCGTCAAACTGTACACCCTGCAAGAGATCGCGCAGCTGCTGGGAACGCCGGGCGCCGACGGCTCAGTGCCGCTGGCCATCACCGTGCCCATCACCATGAACGTGCGCACCGGCCCCGGTCTGCTCTATGACATCGTCGGGGTAGTGCCCCAAGGCACACAGGGCCGCATCTTCGGCATCGACCCGAACAACGACTGGTTCCAGATCGAGCTCGAAGGGCTGGACACGCTCGTCTGGGTCTACCAGGATCTGACGACGGTGATCGGCTCGCTGGCCGGCGTCAAATGGGTAACCCTGGAGGAGCTGGCGCTGCTGCCCGCCGCCATCACGCAACCCGCCCTTCTCAACGCCCGCGCCGGGCCCGGCCTCACATACGACATACTGACGACCATCCCGCAAGGCACATGGACCAAGATCACCGGCATCGACACGCTGGGAGAGTGGTACCGTGTGGAACTGGATGACCTGGACCAACAGGTGTGGATCTTCCGCGACTACACCAAGGTTGCCGGCGGCTCGCTTTCTGGTCTGATCCAGCTTGCATTGGGAGGAACGCCGCCGCCAGCGGTAAGTCAGCTGACCAGCTCGATCACGGTTGACCTGTCACTGCCCCCGGTCGGCGGGGTTGACATGGAAGTCAGCTGGGTTGATCGCAACACCTGTGCCCAGCTTTACAGCCTCTACCACCGCGCCAGCACCGACACGACCACCTACATCTCGCTCGACCAGGCCGCCACCGCCTCGAGCGTGAACTCGAAGAGCCTCAGCTTCAGCACACTCAGCGGCAACAGCTACATCTCAGCCTGGTGCGGGACGATGGCCGGAGGCCGCGAGGTCGCCGAAGTCGAGATCGATCCCGGCGTGGCCGGCACCTACAGCTCGACGTCCACCAGTGGCGGGCTCGCAACCGTGCCCGACGCAACCGACGGCTCGCGCTGAACGCGCCGTCCAAACTGAACAGCAATCTGCGCACGCGACGATGCGAGTGCATACCAGCACAGGTCCCCTTTGTCAATGGCGACAGGGGGCCTGTGCATTAGTTGGACGCGCCTCTAACACAGTGTCTGGTTCCCGCCTAGTGGAATGTCCAATGTCCAAATGAGAGCATACTCAGAAATGATCCACGATCCGTATACGATTTGCCTACGAAATAGTCGGGATGCCGACCTTACGCGGCCGGTATCCCGCCGGCTTCCATGCCCTCTGCCTACACCTTTCCGACACCCCTCTAGTCCGCTACACTGGAAACTGCCCCTTTGAGAGCGCGAATCTTCCCTCCGATCCCACTGGGAGCCCCAAAGAATTCAGCGCCCGATGTGCGGATCAGAAGGTTGACAATTACAGTACACCGATCTACGATCAGATCCCTTTTCTGTGTATTTTTACATGTATTTCAATGACAAATTGTAAGGAAAATTATGTGGATTTGCATTATTATTGTTTATTATTCTGTTGTTGGTTCAAAAATACTGAAGGGTAGCCAAAACGGTATGACTGCGTGCAGAACGGACAGCGTCATCATCGACGACCACGCGCGGGCAACAATCGCACAAAAATGGTTGCCAGAAAAAACACATTCTCACGTGCGCATGAGGTGGATGCACGACCCCGATCCACATCCTCTTTAACGCACTCGGCGCGCCTCCGGTTTCATTTTTATCGCCGGTACGCGCCAATCCCGCTGTTTCATTCGAGCGGCTTTTCTTCCCGCTCCCCAATCATCTGACAACTCCATAACCCTTGGGATGCACTGGTATCGAAGTGCAAGTCTTTCTGTCTCTGCCTCCCAAATCGGCGAACGCTCCATCCGCAAGACTGAATGGAATCGTTCAATTTTATGCTTTTTGGCAGGAAAGCTCGCCGACAGGAAAGAGGCAAAGACAATGCGAATGCGAACCAAACTGTCGATCGTCGCCGTAATCGGCGCGGGCGCACTGTTGCTGTGTGTCCTGGCCGTCATCTTCACACTCCACACTCATACAGCCTACGCCTCCTCACAACCGCCGGATGGGGCCCCGCACGATCCGTATGTGGAGGTCTCTTTGGTGAACACAACCGTGGTGCCGGGAGAATACCTGGATGTCGGCGTTCTCTTCCACAGTCTGCCCTGCTCAAACCCTGATGATGGTTGCAATTATGAAGACAACTTCGTTAACGTTGAATACTGGTTCACGTTTTCCGGCGGCCCGAATCCAGACGCCTCAGACGCCTGCAGCCCTTCGGGGCTTCACACTCCGCGGCCGCTAAATGGAGCTTACAGTCACTGGAGAACGACCGGTCCCAGTCCCATTCGTATCAGTTCAGAATGTCAACCTGGCTCCTACACAATCAACCTCACGGTAGAGTACCCCGGGAACTTGATTACAGACTCTGAAAGTTTCCAAGTCTCCGTCGCAACACCGACGCCACAGCCTACTCAACGTCCACAACAGCAGCAGCCGCCACAGCAACAGCAAGCGACTGCGACCCCGACTAACGATCAGGATGGCAATCAGGGCAACGGTCAGGGCGATGGCCAAGGCGACAACGGTCAGGGCGATGGCCAAGGCGACAACAGTCAGGGCGATGGCCAAGGTGACAACGGTCAGGGCGATGGCCAAGGCGACAACGGTCAGGGCGATGGCCAAGGTGACAACGGTCAGGGCGATGGCCAAGGTGACAACGGTCAGGGCGATGGCCAAGGTGACAACGGTCAGGGTGATGGCCAAGGCGACAACGGTCAGGGCGATGGCCAAGGCGACAACGGTCAGGGCGATGGCCAAGATGACAACGGTCAGGGCGATGGCCAAGGCGACAACGGTCAGGGCGATGGCCAAGGTGACAACGGTCAGGGCAACGGCCAAGGTGACAACGGTCAGGGCAACGGCGGCCAAAGCAACCAGCAGAATAGCCACCAGAACAACAACCAGGGCCGCAGCAACAACAATGGCGGCAACAATCAAGGTGGCAACAAGCAGGGCGGCGTCAACGTCCAGTCATTCATCAGCAACCCGACGCCCCTGCCGCAGTCGTCGCAGCCGCAAACACAGACGCCCCTCGCCATCACCATCCCCGAAATAATGAACGTGCGCACCGGCCCCGGCCTCACCTACGATATTGTCACCACGGTCCCCGCCGGCACACAAGGCACCATCGTCGGCACCGACCCGGACAACGACTGGTACCAGGTCGAGATCGGTGGCATCGAAGGCCAGGTCTGGATCTACCAGGATCTGACATCGCTGGTCGGTTCGCTGACAGGCGTCAAACAGTACACCGCCCTCGAGATAACGCAGCTGACGACCGGCACGCCGTCCGGGGACGGCACCGCGCCGCTGGCCATCACCATACCCGAGCTGATGAACGTGCGCACCGGCCCCGGTCTTACTTACAACATCGTCACCACCGTGCCTGCGGGCACGCAGGGCTACATCTACGGCATCGACCCCAACGACGACTGGTTCCATATCGAATTGGAAGGGTTCGAAACCCGCGTCTGGATCTACCAGGACCTGACCACCGTGATCGGCTCGCTGGCCGGCGTCAAACTGTACACCCTGCAAGAGATCGCGCAGCTGCTGGGAACGCCGGGCGCGGACGGCTCAGTGCCGCTGGCCATCACCGTACCCATCACCATGAACGTGCGCACCGGCCCCGGCCTGCTCTATGACATCGTCGGGGTAGTGCCCCAAGGCACACAGGGCCGCATCTTCGGCATCGACCCGAACAACGACTGGTTCCAGATCGAGCTCGAAGGGCTGGACACGCTCGTCTGGGTCTACCAGGATCTGACCACCGTGATCGGCTCGCTGGCTAGCGTCAAATGGGTAACCCTGGAGGAACTGGCGCTGCTGCCGGCTGCGATTACGCAACCTCTGCTCCTGAACGCCCGCGCCGGACCGGGTCTGACCTACGATATACTCACGACCATCCCGCAAGGCACATGGACCAAGATAACCGGCATCGACACGCTGGGAGAGTGGTACCGTGTGGAACTGGACGACCTGGACCAACAGGTGTGGGTCTTCCGCGACTTCACCAAGGTAGCCGGCGGCTCGCTATCGGGGCTGATCAAGCTTGCGTTCGGAGGAACGCCGACGGCATTAGGGCTGTTGACCAGCTCGATCACGGTCGACCTGTCACTGCCCCTGGCCGGCGGCGTCGACATGGAAGTAAGCTGGGTTGATCGCAACACCTGTGCCCAGCTCTACAGCCTCTACCACCGTTCCAGCACTGACACGACCACCTACATCTCGCTCGACCAGGCCGCCACCGCCTCGACCGTGAACTCGAAGAGTCTCAGCTTCAGCACCCTCAGCGGCAGCAGCTACATCTCAGCCTGGTGCGGGCAAATGGCAGCGGGCCGCGAGGTCGCCGAAGTCGAGATCGACCCTGGCGTCGCCGGCACCTACAGCTCGACGACGACCAGCGGCGGCCTCGCGACCGTGCCCGACACAGGCAACGGCTCACGCTGAGCCGTCATTCCGAACTGAACAGTCAACTGCGCTCGCAATGATGCCAGCGCAAACCAGCAAACCCCCACGGGGCGCGACAGACCAGCCTTACTCGCGCCCCGTATAAGACGTCTGTTTCCCCGCAAAATCTGAATTGATAGGGCGGGGATGAAAACGCGCGCAAAAATGATCAACGATCTGTCTACGATCCATCTACGATACTGACGGACCTCCTCTGGTGCGCGGACGCTGACGCGCCGCCTTCCTTGCCCCATCCCTACGCAATTTCGACGCTCCACCACTCCATTACACTGGAATACTGGCCTCCAAGGGCCCGATTCGGCGTTCTGATCCCACCCCCATCCCGCAGCA
This sequence comes from Caldilineaceae bacterium, assembly GCA_965207495.1. Classification (GTDB taxonomy): domain Bacteria; phylum Chloroflexota; class Anaerolineae; order Caldilineales; family Caldilineaceae; genus Bin5. Next base: position 5,574,705 of record OZ242287.1, on the reverse strand, counting down.
CATTAGCGCTCGAAATCCTGAGCTAGGTCTTGACAGCGGCGATAACACCGATCTACGATCAGGATCCCTTCGCGCGCGTTGCGTCGCAGGGATCTGTTCTCATTATTCTTATCATTTCGACAACTCAGAAAGGCGGCCAAAGCGGTGTGACTGTATGCAGCGCGGACAGCGTCATCATCGGCGCACTCGCGCGGGCAACCACCGCACAAAATCGGCCGCCAGGAAATGCCCTCCGCGTGCAGTTGAGGTGGATGCACGACCCCGGTCCACATCCTCTCTAACGCACACGGCGCGCCTCCGGTCCCATTCTTATCGCCGGAACGCGCCCAACCCGCTGTTTCATTCGAGCGGCTTTTCTTCCCGCTCCCCGTTCATCTGACAACTGCATAACTGACTAGGATGCACTTGATTCGCAGTGAGGGTCTTTAAGTGTCTGTCGTCACATCTCCGCATGATCTGGAGCCAGCGTCAACAGCACTCGGACCGCCTCCGAAATCGGCGAACACTCCATCGGCACGATCAAATGGAATCGTTCATTCTTATGCCTTATGGCACGAAAGCTCGCCGACAGGAAAGAGGCAAAACCAATGCGAATGCGAAACAAACTGGCGATCGTAACCGTAGTCGGGGCTGGCGCACTATTCCTTATTGCCCTGGCCTTTATCATCGCGCCCCGGCCACAGATCGCCTACGCCCAGTCTCAACCGACAGTGTCAATTGCCTTCTCTTCAACCCTTGTCTCCGGCGAAGGGCGGATGGAACAGGGTGGCCAACTCTTTGTGAAACTGAGGTTCAACGATATCGGGACCCTACCTTGTGATGCCGATCTGTCCTACATCGATTTCGGCGAATACGGCCCCTGCTTTTATCGCATAGAGGTGTACCCAAGCGGCGGAGATACAAACAACGAAGACGATCGCGTAAGATCATGCGAAAATTCCGGCAACGACCGCAGTTTTTCGAGAGGCGATAGTAATTCCAAGGAAATCGGTTTTTCCCATAATCGGGTGCCCCCAAACTGCCCTGTGGGTACATACACGTTGAAGGCTATTCTGATGGGTTCCACTGGTGACGATGACAACGTAAACAAGACACCAATATACTCAAGCACCAAAGACTTCACAGTCATCGAAGGCTCACCAACGGCCATACCTACCAATACTCCTCGACCCACATCGACCCGCAGGCCACAACCGCCACCACAACAACAGCCGACTGCGACCCCGACGGCGACGCCGACCATCGATCCGAATGTGCCGACCGCGACCCCGACCGCGACGCCAACCATCGATCCGCAGTATCCACTGCCGCCACCACAGGACGACAACAACCTGACTGCGACCCCGACGGCCACGCCAACCATCGATCCGAGTGCGCCGACCGCAACCCCGACAGCAACGCCTACAGAAGAGGCCAACGGCGGCAACAATGGCGGCAATGGCCAAGGCAACGGCGGCAACAACGGCAACAACAATGGTGGCAACAATGGCGGCAACAATGGCGGCAATGGCCAAGGCAACGGCGGCAACAATGGTGGCAACAATGGCGGCAACAACGGCGGCAACAATGGCGGCAACAACCAGAACAACAACCAGGGACGCAGCGACAACCAAGGCAACGGTGGCAACGGCGGCAACCAGGGCGGCAATAAACAAGGAGGCGTCGTCGTCCAGTCATTCATCAGCTACCCGACGCCCCTGCCACAAACGTCGCAACCGCAATCCCAGACGCCCCTCGCCATCACCATCCCCGAAATAATGAACGTGCGCACCGGCCCGGGCCTGACCTACGACATCGTCACCACTGTGCCCGCCGGCACGCAAGGCACCATCGTCGGCACCGACCCCAACGACGACTGGTACCAAGTCGAGATCGACGGCATCGAAGGCCAGGTCTGGATCTATCAGGACCTGACAACACTGGTCGGTTCGCTGGTGGGCGTCAAACAGTACACAGCGCTGGAGATAACACAGCTGACGACCGGCACACCGACCGGCGACGGAACCGCGCCCCTGGCCATCACCATACCCGAGCTGATGAACGTGCGCACCGGCCCCGGCCTTACCTACAACATCGTCACCACCGTACCCGCCGGCACGCAGGGCTACATCTACGGCATCGACCCCAACGACGACTGGTTCCATATTGAGCTGGAAGGGTTCGAAACACGCGTCTGGGTCTACCAGGACCTGACCACCGTGATCGGCTCGCTGGCCGGCGTCAAACTGTATACCCTGCAAGAGATCGCGCAGCTGCTGGGCACGCCGGGCGCCGACGGCTCAGTGCCGCTGGCCATCACCGTGCCCATCACCATGAACGTGCGCACCGGCCCCGGCCTGCTCTATGACATCGTCGGGGTAGTGCCCCAAGGCACACAGGGCCGCATCTTCGGCATCGACCCGAACAACGACTGGTTCCAGATCGAGCTCGAAGGGCTGGACACGCTCGTCTGGGTCTACCAGGATCTGACGACGGTGATCGGCTCGCTGGCCGGCGTCAAATGGGTAACCCTGGAGGAGCTGGCGCTGCTGCCCGCCGCCATCACGCAACCCGCCCTTCTCAACGCCCGCGCCGGGCCCGGCCTCACATACGACATACTGACGACCATACCGCAGGGTACGTGGACCAAAATCACCGGTATCGATACACTGGGAGAGTGGTACCGCGTGGAGCTGGACGACCTGGACCAACCGGCCTGGATCTTCCGCGACTACACCAAGGTAGCCGGCGGCACGCTTTCGGGTCTGATCCAGCTTGCGTTGGGAGGGACGTCGTCCCCGACGTTAGGGCTGTTGACCAGCTCGATCACGGTCGACCTGTCACTGCCCCCGGTCGGCGGGGTTGACATGGAAGTCAGCTGGGTTGATACCAGCGCCTGTGCCCAGCTTTACAGCCTCTACCACCGCGCCAGCACCAACACGACCACCTACATCTCGCTCGACCAGGCCGCCACCGCCTCGACCGTGAACTCGAAGAGCCTCAGCTTCAGCACGCTGAGCGGCAACAGCTACATCTCAGCCTGGTGCGGGACGATGGCCGGAGGCCGCGAGGTCGCCGAAGTCGAGATCGATCCCGGCGTCGCCGGCACCTACAGCTCGACGACGACCAGCGGCGGGCTCGCCACTTTGCCCGACACAGGCGACGGCTCACGCTGAGCGCATACACCAAACTGAACAGCAATCTGCGCACGCGACGATGCGAGTGCATACCAGAAGGCCCTCGTTGTCAATGACGACAGCGGGGGCCTCTTAAATTGGTTGAATGCACTCTCAATATCGCCCTGTTTCTCTCCCACTCTGAATGTTGCCCCTTCCAAAACGCCTTCGACCCCCAGCGACGACTCACCCACAGTGAATCCGCAACCCTGTATGAGGCAAGAAAAGGTGCCACGCTCTCCTCACTTCTCTTTACATCCATCCTCAATCAATCGCCGCAGTCACTGACCACTGCAGTTCCGTTTTTCAACCGGAAAAACGAGACCCATGGAACCGGAATCGGTCCACTTTCTGAAGGCCTGAATCGGTCAAAAGAAGAAGCACTCTTACTAATGATCAACGATGCTTCTACGATCTACCAATGATGTAAACGGACGTCTTCTCTGGCACCCACGCTGACGCGCCGGCTGAAATGCCCGAAGCCTGCGCGCCCCACCCGATATTCCAGCCCACTACACTGGAAAACGGCCTTCCGCCGCCGCCAATCTGACCTCGGATCCCGTCGCGCCCTCTGCAAATGTCGACGCCATGAGAAGTGTTCAAAAGCTTGACAGTAATGATGTGCCGTTCTACGATTTTTACTCTGGCCCTCGCGTCGTGAGGCAGGTGTTCATTTTCATCATATGCTTCTTTTGGTTTGAGAGTTTGACAAAGCGACCTTTGCAGCATGACTGCATCCGGTCCAGGTGCCGCCGTCGTCAGCGCCCGATAAGGGCCCTATGCTGCTCGCAGACGGTCCCCCCAAGTACGACCGCGCGAGTACGGACAAGGCAAATTCATGACCCCGAACTACAGCCCCTATGAACCAGTAGGCGTACCTCCGGTTTCATTCTTATCGCCGGCACCCGCCCTACCCGTTCTTTAATTCGAGCGGCTCATTTTCCCGCTCCCGTTTAATCCGACAATCACATAACGCACACTTAGCATCGCGATCCGCCGATCATCGCTTCACCAGGCCGCCAGCAGGGTCCTATATAACCCTGCGCCAGCGGCAACCTGCCCCGAAACTGCCCCACTTTCGGTGAACAGGCCGTCGGCTGGATCCCATGAAAATGTTCGCGCCTTACGCGCTCTGCAGGAAAGTTTGCCGGTAAAAGAAGTGAAAACATTGCGAATGCAAACCAAGCTGACAATCGTCTCCCTGGTCGGGGTGGGCGTATTGTTGCTTGTTGCCCTGGCCGCAATCTCCGCGCCCCGGGCACAGATCGCCTATGCCCAGGACCCACCAACAGTGTCAATTCGCTTCTCTTCATCCTATGCCTCCGGCGAAGGGCGGATGGAACAGGGAGAACAACTCTTTGCACAATATACTTTCGGGAATATCCAGAGCGTAACCTGTGAAGCCGATCTCTCTTTTATCGATTTCGGCAACCTGCGCGCCTGTTTTCATCGCAGCGAGGTGTACCCGCGCAATGCAGACACAAACAACTCTGCTAATCGCGTAGAACAATGCGAAGGATCCGATTTTGGTCACGACCGCAGTTTTTCGCCGCGCACTGGTAACTCCAGGGTAATCGATTACAGCCAAAACCAGGTCCCCCCGGACTGCCCTGTGGGTGAATACACGCTGAAGGTTATTCTGATGGGTTCCACTGGTGACGATGACCCAGATACCCTGGCTCCCTTTCTAAAGCCCGTAGCAACCACCAATACCAAAGACTTCAGAGTCGTCCCGGGCCGGTCGACCGCCACACCGACCAATACACGCCAGCCACAACCACCCCCGGCACACACACCGACGCCGACCCCGACTCTGGATCCGAACCGGCCGACCCCGACACCGACCAATACACGCCAGCCGCAACCACCCCCGGCACACACACCGACGCCAACACCGACCCGGGATCCGAATCTGCCGACACTGACCCCGACACCGACCAATACACGCCAGCCACAACCACCCCCGGCACACACACCGACACCGACACCGACCCGGGATCCGAATCTGCCAACCCTGACACCGACGGCAACGCCGACAGCAACGTCGACCCGCGATCCACTGCTGCCGACTCTGACACCGACGGCAACACCGACTCGCGATCCACTGTTGCCGACCCTGACACCGACGGCAACACCGACTCGCGATCCACTGTTGCCGACCCTGACACCGACGGCAACGCCGACAGCAACGTCGACCCGCGATCCGCTGCTGCCGACCCTGACACCGACGGCAACACCGACCCGCGATCCACTGTTGCCGACCCTGACACCGACGGCAACGCCGACCCGCGATCCACTGTTGCCGACCCTGACACCGACGGCGACACCGACGGCAACGTCGACCCGCGATCCGCTGCTGCCGACCCTGACACCGACGGCAACGCCGACAGGTGATGGCAACGGCGGCCAAGGCAACGGCGGCCAAGGCAATGGAGGCCAGGGCAATGGAGGCCAGGGCAACGGAGGCCAAGGCAAAGGAGACCAAGGCAACGGCCGCCAGGGCAACGGCAACAACCTGGGCAACAACCAGGTCAATTCATTTGTCGGCGACTTCACGCCGCAAATGTCGCAACAGAAGTCACAACATCCGATAGCGATCACCCTGCCGGACGAGATGAACGTGCGCAACGGGCCCGGCCTGGAATGCGACATCGTCACAACCGTGCCCGCAGGCACGCGCGCCTGGATCGTAGGCCTCGACCCCGACGACGACTGGTATCAGGTCGAGATCGAAGGCGTCGTCGGGCAGGCCTGGATCTACCAGGACCTGACTACCCTCTTAGGTTCGCTCGCCGGCGTCAAGCGCTACACGCCCGCAGAAATAGCACAGATTACCGGAACGCCCGCCGCAGCCAATGTCGGCTCAGTCCCGCTGGCCATCACCGTTCCCATCACCATGAACGTGCGCACCGGCCCCGGCCTCGACTACGACGTCGTTCGCGTCGTACCCAAAGGCACGCAAGGACGCATCTACGGCATCGACCCCGACGACGACTGGTTCCAGATCGAGTTGGAAGGGCTCGACACACTCGTCTGGGTCTATCAGGACCTCACCACCGTCGTCGGCTCCCTGGCCGGCGTCAAACGGGTAACCGAGGACGAGCTGGCGCTGCTGCCGGCCGCGATCACCCTACCCGCCCTGCTCAATGCCCGCGCCGGCCCCGGCCTCGCCTACGACATTCTCGCGACCATTCCTCAGGAAACATGGGCCAAAATCACCGGCATCGACATCCAGGGAGACTGGTACCGCGTCGAGCTGGACGACCTCGACCAACCCGTCTGGATTTACCGCGACTTCACCAAGGTAGCCGGCGGCTCGCTCACGGGGCTGATACAGATCACTGTGGCCGAACCCCCGACGCCGGCAGTTGAACAGCTGACCAGTTCAATCACAGTCAATCTGTCGTTCCCGCCCGCCGGCGGCACCGCTCTCGAGGTCAGCTGGCTCGATGCCATCGCCTGCGCACAGCTATACAATCTCTACCACCGCGCCAACACAGGCTCAAACGTCTATATCTCTCTGGACCAGGCCGTTACCGCCTTGAGCGCGACTTCTAAAAGCCTCAGCTTCACCACCCTGAGCGGCAGCAGCTACATCTCAGCCTGGTGCGGAACGAACGCAGCCGGCCGCGAGGTCGCCGAAGTCGAGATCGATCCCGGCGTGGCCGGCACCTACAGCTCGACGTCCACCAGCGGCGGACTCGCCGTCGCGCCGCCGCACTCAGACGACGACTTCCGCTGAGCAAACACGCCGATCCGAACTGCCGCCTCCGTTAGCAATAATGCGATCGCATATCAGAAGGCCCCCTTGTCAAAAACGACAACGGGGGCGTGCATCCCAAAATAGGGGTGAACTCTCTTGTATCTTTGGTATCAACTAGACCGTATCCAGTCCTCACATCCAACCCCGAAAAATCGCCCATTCACTGACCACTGACCCCTGACCCCTAACCACTGACCACTGACCCCTAACCACTGACCACTGCAGTTGGGCGTTCGGGCCTTCGGCCCTCCCTTGTGCAGGGGCTGCGCCCCCGCAACGCCCCGCCCTTGCTAGCCACCGTGCTCATTCTTCCCCAGCAACATGTCTAGCCAACAGTGTCTACCCCCCCAAACGCTCCAGTAGGGGCACGCCTTGTGCCTGCCCTGTGCACCCCTAATCGACTGATCGAAGGACCTCCTGCTAAAGCCAGGACTTCTGCCTTCCCTGCGTCTTTCCTTGTGCCGGTAATCATTTCCAGCCACCGCCGGCTTAATTTCCCCGCCAAACTGTTCTCACCCCAAATCTGGAATGCACCCCCTGGGGCCTCTCCTGTTGGCAGTTTCTGGGTTGACGGCAAACAAGGACTTCGCCTCGCCGATGAAACCTCTTTGGTTCCCGCGGTCGGGCATTGTCAGCGACTGGGCTTTACCCTATACTGGCATCTATCCTTACTGATCAGCATGCCAGAAAGAAACTGAATTCGGGTACTTTGGTCAAAAGTTATCAAGAATGGCAACCTCCCTTACTTTTCTTTCGTCGATCCATAAAGGAGACTATATTCGACGGGAAAGAACAGACTGGATACGGTAGTGCAGATCGAGTGTTTAAGTCGGCCGCTCGCAGGCTGATAAGCCGCTACGACTATACCAATCTCCCCAAAGTCTGCCACCGCAGTTTCGTGATTTGTGCCCCTCCCGGTATTAGCTATGGCAGCTGAGCCCGCTGTGTAGAGCGTAGTAAGGTAGAATCGAATGCGTCTGAGAAAAACGACTTTCGTTCTCTCCGCGCTGCTCTTTTGCCACCTGACCTTAGCATTCTTGCTGCGCGCGCAGATAACCCACGCCCAATCCCCCTCTCCGATCATAGGTTCTGATCTGATAGATTACGCCGTGCTGCCGGGAGACTACTTACAAGCCGGCTTCCTCCTCAGAAACTTCCCCTGCAATGATCAGAACAATGACGGCAAGTGTAATTATCAGGACAAATTCACCTCCGTAACATATCGCTTCGACGTGCTGACCCGCGGCCCCGGTGGGACCAACGCAGACAGTTGCGAAGGGCAGGGGTTGAACAGTGCTCGCATATTTGCGCCTTCCTTCTACAACTCCGAAAGAACGGTTGGTGTTATACCTCTTCGCATAGACAAAAATTGTCAGCCCGGCCCTTACACACTCCTTCTCACCGTCACTTACACCGAGCCCGACACAAACCAGACCCATACCCTCACCGATACCGTCGACTTCGTTGTCGGCGACCCACCTCCGCCCAATCCAACCCCGACCCCAGGCAACGGCGGCAATGGTGGCGGCAGTGGTGGCGGCAACAACGGGGGCAGCAACGGCGGCAACAACGGCGGCAGCAACGGCGGCAACAACGAGGGCAACAACGGCGGCAGCAACGGCGGCAGCAATGGCAACAACGGCGGCAACAACGGCGGCAACAACGGCGGCAGCAACGGCGGCAACAACGGCGGCAACAACGGCGGCAGCAACGGCGGCAACAACGAGGGCAACAACGGCGGCAGCAACGGCGGCAGCAACGGCGGCAGCAACGGGGGCAGCAACGGCGGCAACAACGGCGGCAGCAACGGGGGCAGCAACGGCGGCAACAACGGGGGCAGCAACGGGGGCAGCAACGGCGGCAACAACGAGGGCAACAACGGGGGCAGCAACGGCGGCAGCAACGGGGGCAGCAACGGCGGCAGCAACGGGGGCAGCAACGGCGGCAGCAACGGGGGCAGCGACGGCGGCAGCAACGGGGGCAGCAACGGCGGCAGCAACGGGGGCAGCAACGGCGGCAGCAACGGCGGCAGCAACGGCGGCCAGGGCGGCAACGGGCAGACGTCCCAAGACACCCAGACCCCAAGGAGCGAGGCGACCCCAATACCTCCCGAACCCACGCAAGAGCCTCCCCCGCCTAAAGGGCCGTTTGCGATCACCCAGCCTGATCGGACCAACGTACGCCTCGGGCCCGGCACCCTATACAAAATCGTCAGGTCCGTACCAAATGGCACGCGCACCCAAATCATCTGCCTCGGCCCCTGGGCCGACTGGTACGAGGTCAAAATCGAAGGCGTCTACGGGACCGTCTGGATTCGCAGCGATCTTACAGTTCTGGTCGGGTCCCTGGACGGAGCTTGTCGCTACCCCGCCGGCGCTTTCACCGTCACAGCCCATACATGGCCCGTAATCTCACATCTGCGCGTGGGGCCCGGTACCAACTACGACGTGATCACCACCGTGCCGCATGGAACGAGTGCTAAAATCCTCGGTCTCGGCCCGGAAGACAAGTGGTTCCTGATCGAGCTTTCCGCTCTGGATGGGCCCGCCTGGATCCACCAGAGCCTGGTCAAGCTGTCCGGCTCGGTCAGAGGGTACAGACAGCTGACGACAGAAGAGCTTGCCCAGCTGCTCCGGCCGGGCCCGAGTCCCGCAACCAAGCCCTATCTGATCACCCTACCCGAAACTGTGAACGTGCGCCTCGGACCGGGCCTGAAATACGACGTGATCACTACCCTGCCCCAGGGCACGCAGGCCGCAATCTACGGCATGGACCCGGACAAAAAGTGGTTCCAGGTCCAACTGGATGGGTTGGACACCCTCGCCTGGATCTACCGCGATCTGACGCAGGTGGTCGGTTCACTGGTGAACGCCAGACGCATCACCACACGCGAGATCGCCGCGTTGCCCGCCATGATCATCCAACCCCGCAACGTGCACGCGCGCCTCGGGCCGGGTCCAGACCACGAGGCCGACACCATCCTGCCGAAGGGGACCTGGGCCCGGATCATCGGCACTGACCCACAGGAAGAATGGTTCCAAATCAAAGTCGTCGGACTGAAAAAGCCCCTCTGGGTTGCCCGCAATCAGACCAAAGTGGCCGGCGGTCTCTTGGGGAGGTTCCCACCGCACGCGACCGGCGAAAACGCGATGCATCCAGAACCGGGACCGGAATATGTCAGACCTCTGGCGATCGCGCAGTCGGAAAGCATGAAAGTGCGCACCGGCCCCGGTCTGAACTACAAGGTGATCACCACCGTGCCCCAAGGCGTTTCAGGCGAAATCTACGGCATCGACCCCACCAAAAACTGGCTCCAGCTTCAAATAGAAGGTCTGGACACCCTCGCCTGGGTGCTGCGCGATATGACCTGGATCGACGGTCTGCTGGTGAGCGTCAGACGGATCACCCCGCGCGAAATCGCGGCCTGGCCCGCGCTGATCACCCAGCCGCCAACCCTGCTAGCCCGCTCAGGCCCGGGCGAGGACTACCCGGCGGTCGCCAGACTGCCAAAAGGAACCTGGGTCAAGATCGTCGGCATCGACCCGCACGCGCAATGGTTCCAAATCCAGATCGAAGTCGAGATTCCCGGCATCGACGCGCCGCTCTGGATTGCCCGCCGCCACGCAAAGATCGCCGCCGGCTCGCTCCCTGAGATCCCCACAACCATGCCGGAAGATAGTCGACCCTCATCATCATCACAGACCGACCAACAGTAAGCGACCCCAGGCGCCTCCCTCGACCCCCCATCTCCGAACTTTCGTCAAAAGTGTCTCCTCAAAAAGCCCTGCTGGCTTTCACACCAGCAAGGCTTTCCTTTTGCCCAATGCGCACCCTGAGGGGTGCATCCCCAAATGGGGTGAACTTTCGTATACCTCTTGTTGCAACCAAGCCACGGTCAGTTCCAGTCTCAATCTCCGGCAGACCAATCGGAGTCACTCACTCCTCTCTCTTCTCTCCTCGCATTTGGGCGGTCGGGCCTTCGGCCCTCCCTTGTGCAGGGGCTGCGCCCCCGCAACGCCCCGCCCTGGCTAGCGACCGTGTGTATTCTTCCCCAGCACTGTCTCTAGCCAACTGTCTCTAGCCAACAGTGTCTAGCCCCCCACATGCTGTCTCGTGCCACGACCCACTAACCACTGCAGCTCGCTGCGCCCCCACCCAGCGCCCACCCCCGCCTTCCCCCTCAAAGGTCTTGTAGGGGCAGGCAGTGTGCCTGCCCTGTGTCTCTCCACGAGCGATAAACAATTCCAGCCACTCGATCATGAGTTCCCCGCCACACTGTTCCCACCCCAATATCTGGGATGCACCCACACCAAGCGATACAGGCCCGTCGCTGAATCATCGTATTCAGCCTGGCAGGAATTGAAATAGCCAACCGGACTCCGTGCCCATTTCCCGGACGCTATCCTCCCAAAAGCGTCCGCACAGTGCCAAATTCCTTTCCCAAAAATAGTTCAACAATAGTGGAACATTCTGTGCCAACTGCACGTCCGATCGGCAGACACAGATCCGATCTCGCAAGCAGTTCAAGGTCCAGGGTCCATGTATAACACCAAATTCAAGCGTTCGGGCAAGTTGAAGCGACCATGCGGGGTGGCCGAACTGAATAGCCCGGATACGCTTCTTGAAAAGAAGCAGAGAAGAAGAAAATGATTTCGAAACAGTCCATCATCACACTGGTCGGAGTGGGCATACTGGCACTATTTGCCCTGACCGTCATCTCTTTCGTTCCCCGTACCCCAATCATCGAGGCCCAGGCCCCCTCCTTGCAGGGCCAGAACGAGCCGGCTGTAGCGATCGAATTCAATACCTATAACTCCAAAGAAGAGTTTGGCACTCCCATCCACGCGCGGCTCACTTTCACGAACTTTCAGGACATAACCTGCGACAAGAATGACGGGGGCACGCACCATACAACGTTCGATGACCCATGTTATTTCCAAGTCGAAGTTCACCAGCGTCCTCCTGAAACCGGACGCGTAAGTCAGTGCGAAGGAACGGGGATCGGCGGGCCTCGCTCCTTTTCCAAAGGTACAGGAGTCAGGAGAGTAATTAATTGGGGTCAGGTTTCTACACCCACCGATTGCCCCGTTGGGCTGTACATGTTGAAAGTCAAATTGAAGGAATCCAACAAAACTGTAGTCGCCACTGCAACTGCAAACTTCGAAATCATACCCGCACAGCCCACAAACACACCGGCGCCCACCTCTACATCTACATATACACCGGCGCCAACGGCCACGCCCACCCACACCCCCATACCGACAGCGACAGCGACCAACACGCCGACAGCGACGCCGACTGTCGATGGTGGCGGCCAGAACTCGCCGCAGGACGATCCAACCGCTACCCCGACGTCAACTGCGACGCCTACCGAAATGCCCCCGCCCTCAGTACGGATCGACGGCCTGCCCTCCACCTTCGATGAAGGCCAGCAGACGGGTTTCAACATGGTCTTTGAAGATCTGGACGACTCGGACCAATATGGCTATCGCGCCGACGTCACAAAATCAGAAGACAGCGCCGCCGCAGATGACTGTGAAGGGGCCGGTCTCGGCGGAAACAGCCAGTTCACTGCCCAACTCACAGGGGCAGTCAACGGACAAGAAACAGTGTCAGGCGTAATCGACGCCGCCTGTCCGGCCGGTACATACACAGTGTCCGTCACGCTCATGGCCAACAGCGGATTCGGGGTCACCGCCACCCAAGCGTTCCAGGTCCTCGAATCAGCGCCGTCCATCGTTGAAACAGATACGCCTACACCGACCACCACGGCCACGGCTACGCCGACAGTGACGCCCACCAACACAGTCACAGCCACGCCCACAGTCGACGACTCCGTGCAACAGTCGCCAGAGGACCCAACCGCCACGCCGACGTTTACGCCAATGCCGCCGCCCTCCGTGAAGATCGAAGGTCTGTCTTCCAACTGGGATCAAGGCCAACAGGCTTCCTTTAACATGATCTTCGAAGGCATAGACGACTCGGACGACTACGGTTACCGGGCCGACGTCACCAATGCAGACAGCAATGCCGTGGACGACTGCGAAGGAACGGGGCTCGGCGGTGCCAATCAGTACACAGCCGGACTCACAGGGGCTGTCAACGGCCAGATTACAGTCCCCGGCGCGATCGACGCCGCCTGTCCGTCCGACACATATACACTGACCGTCATGCTCATGGCCGATGGCGGCTTTACCTACACCGCAACCCAGGCGTTCCAGGTCAACGCACTTTCACAATCTCCCATCGCAACTGACACGCCCACACCGACCGCGACCGCCACAAGTCGACCGCGGCAACAGCAGCCGCCCCAGCAGCAGCCAGCCGCCACCAACACACCCAGGCCGGCGCCAACCAGTACTAACACGCCCGTACCGACCGCCACCGCCGCGCCGGCACTCACGCCAACGGCAAAAGTGTCCTATTCGCCGCCCCCGCAGCAGAAACAACCTGCCGCCACCGCGACGCCTGTGCCGACCGCAACGGCCACCGCGCGCCCAACTCAGACGCCCACCGTCACGCCCACAGATGACCTGAGCGGCGAATTCCCGGACAGAATCATATCTGTTGACGATGATGATGACGTCGATGCGGGTGATGATGCCGGTGATGATGCGGGCGCGGACACCGGCACGACGACCGCGGCGACGCAAACGACTAGCGCCACCGACGACACCGGCAGCGGCTGGCCCGGCCACTACGCCGCCGGCCGCTCCGTCTGGGACTGCCGTGACCTCAGCGCCCTGATAGACTCGCTCACCGCCCTCCGCCGCACAATGACAGCCGCCAGCTATCCCCAGGCCGTAACCCAGCCGGAGATCATGAACGCCCGCCTCGGGCCCGGCCTGGCCTACGACGTCATCACCACCTTGCCGCAGGGCACGCGCGCCAACATCATCGGCGTCGACCCCCGCAACGAATGGTACCAGCTCGAGCTCAGCCATCTCGACTTCCCCGTCTGGATCTATCAGAGCCTGGCCACCGTCGAAGGGTCGCTCGCCAGCGTCCGCGAGGTCCCCGCCGCGGACCTCGCCGAGCTGCCGATATCCGGCGCACCGGGCAGCAGACCGATTGCGTTCATCGTGCCAGAAGTCATGAACGTGCGCCTGGGCCCCGGCTTCGATTACGAAGTCCTCACCACTCTGCCCCAGGGCAAGCAGGTCGAAGTCGTGGGCATCGATCCCAGCAGCGAGTGGCTGCAGGTCGAACCGGAAGGGATGCCCTCCCTCGGCTGGCTCTACCGTGAATTGGTCGTGGTCGACTGCCCGCTGGTCAACGTCCGCCGCATCACCGAGCGCGAAATCTCACAGGTGCCCGCCGCGATAACCCAGCCCTACGCGCTCTACGCCTACTCCGGCCCCGGCCTCGCCTACGCCAGAGTCGCCGTCCTCCCCCGTGGGACGTGGGCCCAAATCATCGCCATCGGCGACTGCCCGCCCAATGTCTGGTACCAAATCATCGTTCCAGGTTTCGACGAGCCGGTCTGGGTGGTGCGCGACTTCGTCAAGGTGGCCGTAGGCTCCCTCGCCGGCCTCCCCCGCTACGGCGTCAACGACTTCACGCCGCCGGCCCCAGACGAACGCCCCATCGCCGTAATCCAGTCTGACACACTGAACGTGCGCACCGGACCCGGCCTGGAACACGACGTCGTTGCAGAAGTGCCGCAGGGCACGCAGGTCCGCGTCTACGGCACCGACCCGAGCGAAAACTGGCTACTGGTGGAGATTGACGGGTACAGTTCACTGCTGTGGGTCTACCGCCCCATGACGCAGGTGAAGAGTTCGCTCGTCGGCGTCAGGCTGGTCACTGCGGCGGAGATAACGGCGCAGCCGGCCGCCCTCATCCAGCCGCAAGCGGTCTTCGGCAGGTCCGGTCCGGGCACGGAGTACAACGCCGTTACCATCCTACCCAAGGGGACATGGGCCAGGGTCGTCGGCATCGGTCCGCGGTCGGAATGGGTTCTGATCCATGTTGCCGGCATGGACGAACCGGTCTGGATCCTCTGCGACCTGGTCAAGATAATCGGCTCGCTCGCAGGGCTCCCCCAACTCTCGCCATAGCCGGCCCGCCCCGGTTGATCCACCCTCCTGAGCCGCTGTCACAGTAACGCATGACAAAGGCCCCGCAGTCGACTGCGGGGCCTTCTCTTTGTCCGCATCCCTTCCCGCCGCCGCCCAGGAACTTGCCGCCAGGTCACCGTTTTCGGCAGCAAAAACTCACTCTCTGAAGATCCCCGAAAACGGAACATTCCGCACCAACTGCACGTCCCATCAGCAGAGTAAGTTCCGATCTTGGAAAGGTGCCATACTCGGAACCAGAAGGCTAAACCGATATGAACATGCACCCTCGCCGAACTTTCGGTGTGGCAAAGAGGCCGCAAATGAAGCAGTCGGCTACTACCTTGATCGGGGCGATCATTCTGCTGCTATTCGCTCTGACCCTTATCTCCTTCGGGCCCAATCCCCCGGAGATCCAAACCTTCGCCCCCGCAATGCAAGAGGATCTCCAGCCCGCGCAGGAGGATCTCAAACCGCACGCCGGTTTCGAATCGCTGGACGGCTCCGTGTCGGCAGGGGAAGATCTGAACATCAGCATCTTTTTCGCCAACTTCCCCTGCGCCGATCAGAACGACGACGGCACTTGTGACTCGAACGACACATTCACCACCGTCACCTACCGCTTCGACCTGCTGCAAGGCAGCGCCGACGGCCCCGACGCCGACAACTGCGAAGGGCAAGGGTTTGGCACAGTCCGTACGTTCAACCCTTCGCAGTACAGCCACTGGAGTACCACAGGGTCCATACCCCTGAGCATTAACAGCAACTGTGCGCCCGGCTCCTATGTCGTCAAGTGCACAATCACCTATACCGAAGACGGCTCCACCCAGGAGATTCCACTTGCCTGCAACTGTGGCATCTCCGTCGATCCCCCGTCGACCGCAACGCCCACACCTACCGAAACGCATACACCGACAGCCACAGCCACACCCACCGAAACGCCTACGCCCGCCAACACGTCCACGCCGACGAGCACACCCACGCCGACGAATACACCTATGCCTCCGCCCTCTGTCCGTATCGAAGGGTTGACCCCCGTCATCGATGAGGGCCAGAAGGAACCCTTCAGCATGATCTTCGAAGGCATAGACGACTCGGACGACTATCACTACCGCGCCGACGTAACCAATACTAACGGCGACGACGTCGATGTCTGTGAAGGGACAGGACTCGGTGGAAACGGACAGTATACCGGCGACCTCGATGGCGAGGGCCAAATTACAGTCCCCGGCGAGATCACCGCCGCCTGCCCGGTCGACACATATACAGTGACCGTTACCCTTATCGGCGAAGGCGGCTTTACCTACACCGCAACCAAGGACTTCCAGGTCGTCGGCCTATCACTCTCCCCCATCGAAACAGCCACGCCGACCGCGACCGCCGGGAAACCGCCGAAAAATGAACCGCCGCGGCAAAACCAGCCGCCGTCGCAGAAGAATCCAATCGCTACGGCCACCCCTACAAATACGTCCACGGCCACCAACACGCCCGAACCAACCGCGACCGCCACGAATACACCGGAGCCAAATGATCCGCCGAGGGGAAACCAGCCACCGCCGCAACAACAGCCGACGGCCACGCCTACCGAAACGTCCGATCCAACCGCGACCTCCACGAATACACCGGAGCCAAATGATCCGCCGGGGGGAAACCAGCCACCGCCGCAACAGCAGCCGACGGCCACGCCTACCAACACACCCGAGCCCACGACTACCAATACGAACACGCCCGAGCCGACTGCAACCGCCACGGATCCGCCGCGGCGAAGACAGCCCCCGCCGCAAAATCAGCCACCAGTGCAGAAGCAACCAACGAATACCGCTACGCCAACCGCCACGGCCACCACAGTGCCGGCACCCACTCCTACGCCTACAGCCGATATCTCCTTTGCGCCCCCCCCAACGCAGGAAGATCCGACGCCGACCGCAACGCATACGCCGACCGCTTCCGGCCTGCCAACGCCCACGGCCACAGCTACAGCTACCCCATCAGGCTCCCTGGTCCCAACGCTTACGCCGACACCCACGCCTACGGGAGAGCCCACGATCCCGCCTACGAGTGAGCTGCCGGACGATCTCTGGGAGATCATCGTAATAATTGACATAGGTAACCCGAACGGTCCGGATGCGACGCCCGACGTGCGGAGCCCGACACCGACACCGACACCGACAAGCGACGGCGATGACACTGACGACGACGACACCGACGGCGACGACACCGACAGCGACGACACCGACGGCGACGACACCGACGGCGACGACACTGACGGCGATGACACTGACGACGATGACACTGACGACGACGACACCGATGGCGACGATACCAACGACACGCCTGACCACTACGCCGGCGACCGGACCGTCTGGAGCTGCCAGGAACACAGCCAACTGGTAAACTGGCTCGCCGCCCTCCGCCAGACGATGACACCCGGTGACTATCCCCAGGCCGTCACCCAGCCCGTAAGCATGAACGCCCGCCTCGGGCCCGGCTTAGCCTACGATGTCATCACCACCCTGCCGCAGGGCACGCGCGCCAACATCATCGGCATCGACCCCCGCGGCGAATGGTACCAGGTCGAAATCACCGGCCTCGACATCCCCGTCTGGATCCACCAGGGCTTGGCCACCGTCGAAGGGTCGCTCGCCAACGTGCCTACCGTCTCCGCCGAAGAACTCGCCAAGCTCCCCATCTCCGGCGCCACCGGCAGCAGACCGATCGCCATCATCCAGCCTGAGGTCATGAACGTGCGCATCGGCCCCGGCATCGACTACGACGTCCTTACTACCCTGCCCCAGGGCACGCAGGTCAAGGTAGTCGGCATCGACCCCAACAGCGATTGGCTGCTGGTCGAACTTGATGGGCTGACCTCCCTCGGTTGGGTCTACCGCGAACTGGTCCAGGTCGACTGCCCGCTGGTCAACGTCCTCCGCATCACCGACAGTGAAATCTCACAGCAGCCTGCCGCCCTTACCCAGACCTACGCCCTCTACGCCTATTCCGGCCCCGGCCTCGCCTACGACATCGTAGCCACGATCCCTCGAGGGACCTGGGCCGAAATCATCGCCGTCGGCGACTGCCCGCCGAACGTCTGGTACCAAGTCATCGTCCCGGGCCTCGACGAGCCCGTCTGGGTAATCCGCGACTTTGTCAAAGTCGCCGTGGGCTCGCTCGCCGGCATCCCCCGCTACGGCGTCACCGACTTCTTCCCGCCCGCCGCTGATGACCGGCCCATCGCCGTAACCCAGCCCATCACCATGAACGTGCGCTCGGGCCCGGGCCTGGCTTACGACGTCGTAGCCGTCGTGCCGCAGGGCACCCAAGCACGCATCTATGGCATCGACTCCACCGGCGACTGGATTCTGGTGGAGCTTGACGGGCACAACGCA
Source organism: Caldilineaceae bacterium (assembly GCA_965207495.1). Classification (GTDB taxonomy): domain Bacteria; phylum Chloroflexota; class Anaerolineae; order Caldilineales; family Caldilineaceae; genus Bin5. The sequence goes on along the minus strand of OZ242287.1, from coordinate 5,556,344 downwards.
CTGGTCTGGATCTACTGCCACATGACCGAGGTGCGAGGTTCCGTGGAAGGCGTCAGACGCGTCACCGCCGCGGAAGTCGCGGCGCAGCCGGCCGTACTTGTCCAGCCGGGAGCCGTCTACGCCCGGTCCGGTCCGGGCACTGAGTACAGCGCGACCGCCATCCTGCCCAAGGGAACATGGGCCCATATCACCGGCATCGGCCCCGATCCCCAATGGCTCCGCATCGAAGTCCCCGGCCTCGACGCACCCGTCTGGGTCCACCGCGGCTCCGTAAAGCTGATCGGCTCCCTCGCAAGCGTCCCCCACGTCACGCAGTAGACCGGTCGCTCCCTAAGAAGAGCATATAAAGAAATACAAAAGGCCCCGCTGTCCACAGCGGGGCCTTTCTATTTCAAGGCAACTGCATCGATTTGGGGCAAGCCCGCCCCTCGCTTATGTCTCAGAATATCTCAGCCAACGCAATACTGAACCCAGCCAGCGTGGGTGAGTGCAAACTCTCCTCCTCCTCGTAGTTGTCCACGACCTCAAAGCGGCTCTCGCCTCGCAGAAAAAGCGTAATCTTCCTGTCATCAGGATCTATAATCCAGTACTCTCGTACCCCGTAGCGTGCATAAAGGTCCAGCTTCAGCGTTCTGTCACGCTCGGCTGTAGCGGGGGACAGGATTTCGACCACCAGATCCGGTGCGCCCCGGACGTTTTCCGCCGTGATAATGCTCTCTCGTCCTCTGGAAACGAACAGCAGGTCCGGTTGCACCACGTCAGTGTCCGATAGTACGACATCAAAGGGGGAACAATAGACTCTCCCCAGGTTGCGACCATAAATGAACGTGCCCAACCGGAGAAACAGCCGCCCCAGGATGTATTGGTGTATCTCTCTGGGGGATGGAGACATTACCAACTCTCCGCTGAGAAGCTCATAGCGTTCGTCGTCCGCCGTCCTTAGATAGTCGGCGTATGTAAGTTTGGTCTGTACGTCAAGCATGGTGGTTCCTCCTAAGCAGAAGCAGGGAAAGTAATTCTATTCTTCCCCTCCGTCTGTATGTCCACCATCATAGCCTGAAAGGCGTTTCAAAGACAATCGGTCGGCGCATATGCAGCTATCAGCGCCGGGCGTAATTTGTTTCAATGCTGGCCATGCCACGCACGCTGCTTGCGTTGCACGCCAGTCATTGCGCGCTTCTTGCTCTGCATAGGGCCGAATCTCCGCACGCAATTCTCCCCGAGTCGCCAAGTTTATCTGTCTTCCCCAGCAACTCTTCAAGATAATAATGCGCCCTGAAGTGCCAAGTGGCGTGCATGGCCCACTACCACTAACTGCCTCCTCCAGCCTCCGCCTTCTTCTTTTCAGCCTGCCGCACCTCGAAGATCTCCATTCCTTCCACGGCCTTGATCACTTCCAGCCAATCTCTGAATGACCGCCAATTCTCTCCCAGCCGCTGTCCCGCCAGCATTCCCTCTATGCTGATCTCCTCGTCCAGATCAGGCCAGTGGATCCGCTGCCCACCCCCGTGCAACGCCCAACCGTTGCGCTCATCCGGCGCAGCATGGGCCAGCCGTGGATACCAGGCCAGCGGCGCCGAAATCACTCGCCCATCAATGAGACGCGCTGTCACTCTGTCCTCGCTGATTTCCACACTTGCCACTCTCGGCACCGCTGTTTCAGACGCCTCAATACGCAGTCCAAGCGCATCTGTAAACATTTCCCGGAGTGCAGGCAACGCCTCGATCTCGTAAGCGCGCGCCTCCCATTCATCGATTCGGTTCGGCGCTGACGCATATTTCTCTCGCAGCCAGAGGATAAACTGATCGCGCATGGATTCGGAATCGGCCAACCAGGAGGCACACCACATCTCTTGGCAAAAGGTGTGATATAGAAGTATCAGGTCTTTATCCGTAGGCGTTACGGTCTCTGCCGTGGTCTTGTTTTCGGATGGCATGATGCGATCTTCTCCTCTGATCTTGGCAGAACAAGTGTAGCATAGTTCGTCAAGATCGACGGGAAGTCAGCGTGCATCCCGTGCCCCATCCGATATCGGCCTCTGTCGTCCCCAATCCCCCTACCCCCGCAACGCCTTCACCACACCATACGCACCCCGCGAAAACGCCGCCAACGCCCCCCCGCGACTGAACAACGGCACCGGCCCCGGCACACACGCGCCGCCATCCAGGTCCTCAATCGCCGCCAGCACACGCTGCAGACCCAATTCGACCACCTGCCGGCGGGCCTCGTCTTTCAGCGCAAGACCGCCGCAGGCCAGGACTATCACCAGCAGGTTGGCAAGCGAATGTTCGCGGTACAGGCGCCAACACTCCTCAAACGTGAACCCCTGCACCCCCATCCCACCGATGATTTCGGTATACTCTTCCAGCACTTCGCGCTCGATCTGGCGGCGCACCTCGGTCGTAACGCTCCCCACCAGGAAATAGGCCACATCAAAGAGCGGGCTCCTCAATCCGCTCACCTGCCAGTCGATCATCGCGATTTCGTCCCCGCCGTCGGCCGCAAAGAAGATATTATCCAACCGGAAATCGCCGTGGCTGAGCGTCTTCGGCCCGGCCGCGACACGAACGATCTGGCTGTCGATGCGCGAACCGTAGGTTTCCGCCAGACGACGCATATCGTCCGAGAAAAACCTGCCGAACCTTTCGAACGTGGTCGAAAGGTTCGCAAGGTAGACGAGTTGAATCAGCATTCTGCGTCTGGGCGAAAAGGCGTCGGTAAACGCGTTCAATGGCGGCTGATCAGTCCTGTTCCAGTAGGTACCGTGCAGCTTGGCGATCGCACGGATCGCATGTCGGGTCTGTTCCGCGCTGGCGCCGTCAAAATGGCTCACCGCCTGCCAGTCCCCAAAATCTTCCAGCACCAGCACAAACCGATCGCTGCCGGCTTCATAATCACCATAGAGCAAAGCCGGCGACCGTACCGGCGCCTGCGACGCGATCAACCTGTAGAAGTCGTATCCCCGTTTATGTAATCCCAGACGTTTGCTCAAACGCCGGTTCGCGGCAAGCGGACTGGGCAACTTGACGATAACCGTTGCCGGAGCCCAGCCATTCCGCTCAGCCGGCGTCCTCGGCTCGGCATACCTCAACTGGCAGCGCAAGATCGTGCCCATGAAGCCCACGCCGCTACCGATCTCCTCCCAAGCGATCTCCTCGACAGGGGGAAGATCGGACGCGCCGCTCGCGGCCAATGCCTGTTGCATCCACCGGGCCGTAACTTCCTCCGGATCTCTGGGAATTGGTGGTCTGGTCATAGCGCTGATTCGTCTCTGATTTCAGCGCGCGCCGGCCAAACGCGTAGCATCAACTGGGAGGAAGCCAGATCGACTACACTGCCTGCACGACACGACTACTGAACAGTGGATGCCTGTTCTTGTAGCTTGATTGCTTCCGCGCAACCCACTGCGGCCATCCAGTACATAGGGCCGCAATGAAATGGTTTCGCTATGCCCATATCACGGCGTCTATCACGCCGCATCAAAAAGCGATGGGTCCGGCCCTCGCTCCGTCCGTTCATACTGTTCGTCAACGGGCAGGTTGGGCCCCGCCAGCGCAGCCGTCGAAAGCGCGTCGCAGCGCTCGTTTTCCAGGTCGCCCGCATGACCCTTCACCCACTGGTAACGCATCTCGTGCCCGTCACACAGCTCCAGCAGCCGCGTCCACAGGTCCGGATTGACCGCCGGCTCACCCTTCTTGTTGCGGCGCCAGCCATTTTCCCGCCACCTGCGCGCCCAACCCTTCGTCAGCGCGTCCAGCACATACTTCGAGTCACTGTATAAAGTGACGCTGCATCGCTCCTTCAAGGCCTCCAGCCCTCTGATCACCGCCAGAAGCTCCATCCGGTTGTTCGTCGTCCTCCGATATCCGCCGCACAGCTCCTTCCGGTGCCCGCCGAATAGCATCACAACCCCAAATCCACCTGGCCCCGGATTCCCGCTGCACGCACCGTCCGTATACAGCGCCACCTCTTTCATCTACAACGTCCACCCATCTCAATTACCTCTATTCCTAACGACTAAGCCATGGTCAGTCCGCGAACCTGAGTGAAGCCGGCGAACTGTTTCCCTCATTTCCGGCACCCCGTTCGAGCGCCGTTCACTAAGAACTAAAAACTGACTACCAAAAACTGGCATCTAATGTTCGTGCTCATCGTGACGATGAAAATAGACGATCTCCAAACCCGCCGCGTCCGTGATCGTGGAATCAGTGTGATGCACAATGTGAAGATGGCCCGTGCCGCAGTCGCCGAACTCGTCACACGAAAGCTCGCCAACAATACCGCTGAACTCCGCCGTGCCCGTCAACGCCTCCCGCAACCGCGCCCGGTCGATATAAAGCGTATCCCCCTGCACGACCGCAACCGCCTCAATCGCCCGCAGCAGCATTGTCGTCGCGTCATACGCGTGCGCCATGTACACCGAGCCCGGCGCCTCATTGTACCTCTCCTCATAGGCCGCCGCGAGGTCGCCTCCACTCTTGCCCGTCGCCTCGTTTACGCTGCTCTCGAATTGCAGCTCAGGGCTGGCTACGTACATCCCCTCCGATTCCGGCATCGCCAGGAACTCGAAATCCACCAACGCCGCGCCGCCAATCAGAACCACGTCCTCCAATCCCGAAACCTGCCCCACCTGCCGGATGATCTCGCCAGCCTCGTCCGGGAATAACGGCAGAAAAAGACCGTCCGGGCCAGCCGCCGCGACCTCGGTCAGCACAGCCATCATATCCGTCTGCCCCTTGCTGACCGTCGCGATCGTGACCGTGCCGCCACCCTGCTCGAACGCGGCCGCAAACGCGTTGGCCAGGCCCGAAGTGTACGGATCGCCGTCATGCACTACCGCCACATCGTTCAGGCCGAGGTCGTGGTGGGCGAACCCAGCTACCGCATCCGCCTCGTAAAGGTCGTTGTTGGACGTGCGGTAATAACCCGCATAATGGTTGGCGCCCGCATTGCCGCGCAGGTCCGATGTCAGCGTAGGCGCCGTGTTCGTTCCCGAAATCAACACCAGCCCCGCCTCACTCAGAATCGGCGCCGCTTCCACCGCTGCCGCCGAGCAGGAAGTGCCGATCACGCCCACCACGCGCCGGTCGCCCACCACCGTCTGCGCCGCCGCCGCGCCGCCCTCCGGCGTGCACAGCGAGTCCAGACCCGCGCCCATCGACACATTGTGCCCCTTAATCGGCCCGTAATCGGCCAGCGCCAGCGCTACCGCCCGCTGCGTAGATGACCCAAGGTCGCCGATGCTCGAAAGCACCGCCGCCGAACGGATCTGGATATCCTCACCCGGCCCCACCACAACCGTTCCCAGCGGGCTGCCCACCATATTCTCAGGGATGCACGCGCCGCTCAGCAGAAGCGCAAGCACCAAAATGGGCCAGCGCAACAGCCCACTGCGCGGGCGGTCTCTCTTCGTCATATCATGACTCCTTTGTCTGAAAAGTTTCCAGTTGGCCGCCGCGCTCACGGCGCGTAGCGGTAGACAACCGGCAACGCCTCAACGTCGGTCATCGTCGAATCAGTGTGCTGCGATATCTGAATGCGGCCCGTGCCGCAGTCACCGAACCCGTCGCACGAAATCGCGCCGATGATGCCGCCAAAGCCGCTCGTGCCGCCCAGCGCCTCACGCAGCCTCGCCCGGTCGATAAACAGCGCATCCCCCTGCACCACCGCCACCGCCTCGACCGCACGCAGCAGAATCGTCGTCGCGTCATAAGCATGCGCCAGGTAAGCCGACGTCGAATGCTCACCGTACCGCTCCAGGTAGGCGGCATTCAGCTCGTCGCCGCTCCTGCCCGTCGCCTCGTTCACATTTTCGCCGAAGTCCAACGTCGGCCCCGCAAAATAGAAACCCTCCGACTCCGGCAACGCCAGGAAATCAGAGACCAGCAGGCCTCCGCCCCCAATTCGCACCAACCCTTCCAGGCCGTCCACCTCGCCGCTCTGGCGCAAAATCAGCCCGGCCTCCTCCGGAAAGATCGGCAAAAACAGGCCCTCGGGACTGCCGGCTGCGATTTCGGTGAGAACAGGGATCATATCCGTATCCCCCTTGTTCACCATCGCCACCGCCACCGTGCCCCCCAGCTCCTCAAACGCCGCCTTGAACGCCGCCGTCAGGCCCGACGTATACGGGTCCCCATCATGAATCGCCGCCATCTTGCGCAGCCCCAGCTCGTTGTAAACAAAGTCGGCCACCGCCTCCGCCTGGTAAAGATCATTGCTGGCGACCCGATGATATCCAGGATGATAGTTCGACCCCGCCCCGCCCCGCAGGTCCGACGTCAGCGACGGCGACGTCGTCGAAGGCGCCACCATCACCAGGCCCGCCTCGCTCAAAATAGGGGAGGCCGCCGCCGCCGCCACCGAACACGAAGTCCCAATCACGCCAACCACACGCGGGTCGCCAAGTACTGTCCCTGCCGCCGCCGCGCCGCCCGCCGCGCTGCACAGCGAGTCCAGGCCGGCGCCCATGCTCACACCATGCCCCTTGATCGGCCCATAGTCCGCGATCGCCAGCATCGCGCCGCGCTGGCTCGGCACACCCAATTCACCGGCGCTCGTCAGCGCCCCCAAAACCCGAATCTGGATATCCTCACCGCTGCCGACCACCACCGTTCCCAGAGCGGGAGATTCATAATCCACCGGCACACACGCGCCGACAAAGATCAGAACCGCCAGCAGGCCGACCAACCGCAAAACTGCAGAACCGAAACAGCGCTTTGTCATCATCGCTACTTCCTCCTTTGTCTGGCGAATCTCCGCACCCTTGCTGACGGTCGCAACCACAGTATGACGCCCGCCTTCGCGCACTACACTGTAGCTGCGGCCCGTCCCCAAATCAGCCGCAACGCGGTCGCACACGCCCGATCAGCAGCGTTCCTACACGGAATGACTTTCGCTGCAAATTCAGGTGCTCGTTTTTCCGTAGGAGGTTACCGCAAACGCATGGAAGGCGTCCGCCATCCTGATGTGACCATTATAGGTACTTTTTCGCCGGATTGGCAACAAGCTCAGGAGATTGAGGAATATCCGTCCGCGTCAATCGAGGGGACAATCCGCGCCGGACAACTGAAAAAGGGGGACCAACAAGGCCGCCGTCACGGCCCGCCTGCCGGGCCAGCCGGCAACAGGAAATACGGCTCCGTCTCCGGTCCCGTCGTATCGACAATTCAATACCTGCAAGGGGGAAGGGTTCAGCCGGCCGGCCAACACTACTCTACGTTCATCTGCATCGAGGCATACGATCTCTTCAACTCATCTTCTGCCTGGCGGATCGCCTCCAATGCCTTCACCACCGTCTCCAACTGCTCATCATCCATCCGATCCGCCAACCCGTCAAGCCGTTCCTGCCCAATCTGCCAGAACCGGTCTATCGCCTGCTCTCCCGACTCAGTCAATCTGCAGATCACGACCCGCCGGTCTCTCGTATCAGAAACCCGGTCCACCAGCCCTTTCTCTACCAAGCGGTCCAAAACCGTAGTTGTAGCCGAAAGCGCTCGCCCCAGGTAACTGGCAATGTTGCCCATACGCAGTGGCCCAACCTCTTCCAGCAGAACCAGCGTCTTGATCTGGGGTATCGTCATGTCCAGATCTTCCCACTCATCAAGCCGGCCCGTATGCAACTGCCGGTTCAAATATTCCGCTAACGCCCGGAACCGGGCCCTCAACTCGTGCCTGCGCTGATCTTCCACGAACATTCACCCCAAATCCAGCTAGTTCATCCCCGTCCGCATAACGACCCGAATCTGCACAGTCCGTTAACGCGAAGGGAACTGCACGGCGAACTTTTCGCTGGGAGATTCCTCAAAGCAGCGGCGGTTAACCCACACCGCAAAGACTCCCGAGAAACCTCCCGCCTACCGGATTACAGGCACCTTTTCGGACCAACAACTACTCAACCCACAACAGCAAACAACCACCAAGCTAACTCGTCAGCGTGTCAAACCCATCCCAACCGGGTATCGCAGCAGCCTGTCGAACCCACTCCGCCGTCTGCGCCTCGTCAAACTCGCCCTCGTAAATGTCATACCAGCGCGCGTCCTTGTCCTTGCCCGCGCCCGGCGGCTCAGGTTGCAGCAAAGCCCCCTGAAGGAACGTCAACTTCACATAACGCGTAAAAACGTGATAACTCACAAACCACCCCTGGCCCTCAATGCCGTAAAAGGGCGAATTCCACCGCACCGCCTTGCGCACGCCCGGCGCCTCGCGCACGATCAACGCATCAAGACGACGCCCCAGCTCGCTCTTCCACCCCGGCATCGCCCCAATGTAGGCCTGCACCGGCGCATCCCCGTCCGCCTTCGCTATCTGCGGATTGCCCCCAGACAAAAGAACCGGCTTCGCGCCGGCTTGCTTTTCGGCTGCCCTCTCTGCAACCTTTCCTGCTCCTTTCGTCCTCTTACTGGCCACTCCGCTCACTCCTGAACGTTTCAAAAACCTCAGCAGAATACGCCGGCCGCTCTCTTCTTTGGTGGAGCTAAAGGGACTTGAACCCTTGACCTCTACAATGCCATTGTAGCGCTCTCCCAACTGAGCTATAGCCCCAATATTCAATTCCTTCCGCCTTCCCGGCCCGGGCCCCCATCGCAAATCCCGCCCGCCTGCCGTGTGGAGCTGAGGGGACTCGAACCCCTGGCCTCTACAGTGCGATTGTAGCGCTCTCCCAACTGAGCTACAGCCCCAAAACCGCCGGCTTCCCACTTATCCCCATCTGTGTGACACACCCGCGGGGTAGGAGAGTCAGTTTATCAGAACTGACCGGAACCGGTCAAATCTTTCCGCCCCGGTACGACATGACGCCCGATAAACGACCTCCCGCCTTCCAGTCTGGTGGAGCTAAAGGGACTTGAACCCTTGACCTCTACAATGCCATTGTAGCGCTCTCCCAACTGAGCTATAGCCCCAAACCGGTGCCCCCACGCCCACAGCGCGCCGGCACCCCCCAAACGATAAAAGCTTCCGCCCCGAATGTCAAATAAATCGACCCCAGCCGCGCATCCCAAAAACCATCCCTCTGCCCCGGCCGAACGACGTTCACTAAAAACTAAAAACTGACAACTAAAAACTCATAACTTAACGCACTCAAGCGTTTCCCCACTTTCACATCGCCTGCGATCCTGGTGTATCATGGGAAGCCTATCCTAAAAAATACACCTTCTGTACAGGAAAGGGTCCAAAGCCGCAATGAAAACGGCTAAACGTATCTTCGTAAATCTACCAGTCAGCGATCTCTGCAGCGCGGTAGATTTCTTCACCGAACTCGGATTCGCCTTCGACGACCAGTTCACCGGCGACCACGCCTCCTGCATGATCATCGGCGAAAACATGTTCGCCATGCTGCTCAGGCAGGAATACTTCCAAAAATTCATCCCCGGCAAAAAAATCGCCGACAGCGAACACAGCGCCGAAGTCGTCGTCGCCCTCTCCGTTGACTGCCGCGACGAAGTCGACAGGACCATGGCCAGCGCCCTCGCCGCCGGCGGCTGCGAATGTAGAGACGCCACCGACGCCGGCTGGATGTACGGCCGTGCCTTCCAGGACCTGGACGGCCACGTCTGGGAAATCTTCTCCGTCGATGCCAAGCGTATGGAGAAAGCCATGAACGGACACAAAAGCTAACCCCCAGTGATACCGGCCCGCAAGGCCGCGCCCCGTATCACCACTAAACCCAGCATCACCATAACTACATAAGCGAGCGACAACCATGCTAAACGTCCAGCAGGCATTTTTCAATCTGCCCGTTCGTGACCTCGACCGCGCCAAAAGCTTCTTCGCGCACATCGGGTTCGACGTCTACCCCCAATACACAAGCGAATTGGCCGCCTGTCTGAACATTCGCGACACTACGTTCGTCATGTTAGTGACAGAAGACTTTTTCCAAAGCGGCCTGCCCGGCAAACAGATCGTCGACAACGACCAGAACGTCGAATCCATCATCGCCCTTGCCCTCGACAGCCGTGAAGAAGTCGACCGCCGCACCGAACTCGCCATCGCCGCCGGCGCAACACCCGTCAGCGAACCCAGCGACGCCGGCTTCATCTACAGCCGCAACTTCCAGGACCTCGACGGCCACGTCTGGGTGTTCAACCACCTCGACTTCGCAAGCGCCGCCGAGTAATGATAAACCGGCGCGCGCCGCCGCCCAACAAGCATGACCCAGGCCCGCCGCGCCGCACCAATACACCAACCAGCAAGGAGAAAAGAATGACACTCAGCATCTATCTCAACTTCAACGGCAACTGCCGCGAAGCCTTCGAATTCTACCGCTCCGCCTTCGGCAGCGACTTCATCCACATCTCCACCTTCTCCGAAGGCCCCGACGACATGCCCGTCTCCGATGAGGAAAAAGACCGCGTCATGCACGTCAGCCTCCCCGTCGGCGACAGCGTCCTCATGGGCAGCGACACCTCACTCTCCTTCAGCCCGCCCCACCAGCCCGGCAACAACTTCTCCGTCTCCTGCCACCCCAATTCCCGTGAAGAGACCGACCGCCTCTTCGCCGCCATCTCCGCAGGCGGCACTGTCACCATGCCCCTCGACGACATGTTCTGGGGCTCCTACTTCGGCGCCTGCGTCGACAAATTCGGCATCCCCTGGCAGTTCAACCACGACATCCAGCACGAATAACCCCACCGCCCGTCGCCGGCCCCATCCCCCACCCACCCGCCAACGGGCAACTACGACGTCAATAGAACGCCAATAAAAAAAGAGCCCTGCATGCCACCATGCAGGGCTCTCCGTTGGCATCGCCAACGCCGCGCCTTACCCAAAGGCAATCCGCACAAAAGTCCTCTTCGTCCGCTCCGCGAAGACCATACTCTCATGCACACAGTCAGGCGATAGCAGAAACGCCCGATTCGCCGCCAGCAGGTGCCCCTCTCCGAACTGGTCCCGGATATGCTCCAGGTCCCCATCGCTCTTCGGCTCGCCCTCAAACTCGCCCGGATAAACGATACATCCAGGAACGCTCGCAGTAACGATCACCGCCATCCTGTCAACCGGCCTTCTCTTGGAAGAGGATCCCCGCCCCGGCTCGGGATGCCACCACCACGTATCTTTGGGCGAAAGTCGACCCTCGACGTGCGCCCCCGGCCGGCGCTGCGACATCTGCGGCGCAACGATCTTCTCATCGACCGTCATGTACGCCTCAGTCCCGCGCACATCTGCCGCATCGACAAGAGCGGCAACAACATCCACATAGTCCTCGAAACCCGCCTCCATAACCGGCGCACTCGGGTCAAAAGCATGCATACGGCACTGCCGTCCCTTCCACGCCGGCATCACCACCTCGCCAAGGTCCTCAAAACTACTCCGAAGAATCATCTTTGATCGCTCCTTTGGTCTCAAGAATGATCCCGCACACAAGACTGCAAGGAAAAAACTGATCGACAAGCCGCACCGTCGTCCCTTACGCTGCCGTCGTTCCTCAAGCTGCCGATGTTCCTCAAACTGCCGTCGTTCCTCATGCCATGTGCGCCTGCTTCTGCCGCTGCAGAAGCTCCTGATTCCTATGATACCGTCAAGAATCAAAATCCGATGTAATCCATCCCTCTATCCACCGACCCCCGACCCCTGATCCCTGATCCCTGCAGTTATACCGCCCGCGCCGAAACTCTTGGTATAATAATAGACTCACACAAAAAGCCGCTTCCCGCTGCCCAACACTGCCCAAATGACACTGCCTGCAGCCGAACAAGACGAAATGAGCCCCATACTGGAACCATGGCTCTGCAGGGCCTGCGAATACGTCAACCGCACCGACGCCCAATTCTGCGGACGCTGCGGCCGGCCCGCAGACACCATCTGTCCCCACTGCCGTACAGACAACCCCGGCGGTCATCAATACTGTGATGCCTGCGGCGCGCCGCTCTACGATGATCCCGCCCCCCATTCAAGCGCGCCGGGCTTCACCGACCGCCTCCGACAGCGCCTCCCCAAGTCCCGCAAAATAGCGCCTCGGCAAGGGCTTGTCTGGCTCACACCCCTCCCAAACTGGCAGTGGTCGCGGCAGTTCCTCAAAGAGTGGACCCTACGCAACCGCTGGGAGCTGCTCGCACTCCTTCTCCTGACCGCCGTCGGTGCGTTCCTGCGCGTATACCGTCTGGACGAGATCCCGGCCGGCTTCCACGGCGACGAAGCCTGGACAGGAATCGAAGGCCTGCGCATCCTCCAGGAAGGTTGGATCGGGCCCTACACCACCTCCGCCATGGGCCAGGCCACCGGGCCCTTCTACCTCACCGCCCTCCTGATCTGGCTCTTCGACGTCTCCAAATTCTCTGTCCGCCTCTCCATGGCCCTCTTTGGCATCGCCACAATTCCCGCCGCGCACCTCCTGCTGCGGTTGGGGTTCGGCCGCTGGGTCGCCCTCTTCGGTACCACCGCCCTCACCTTCAGCTACTGGCACCTCCACTTCAGCCGCCTGGGATTCGGGCTCATCTCCCTTGCCTTCGTCGCCACACTCGCTGCCGCCGCACTCCTGTGGGCCATGAGATCCAAATGGCGTTGGACCTGGCTCCTGGCCGGCGCCTGCCTCGGACTCGCGCCCTACACCTACTTCGCCTACCCATTCTTCATCGCCGCCGTAGCCGCCATGCTCGCAGCCTATATGCTCCTGCACAAAGAAGCGCCCCGCGCAAAACTCACCTCTCTCGCCCTCTTTGCCGCCGGCGCCCTAATCGTCGCCTGGCCCGTGGTCGCCTTGATACTCGACTCCCCCGACAAATACTTCGTCCGCATGTTGGGCGGCTCAGTCGCAAACCACCAGGAGTTCTCCGAGGCAGGCAGCGCCTTCGAAAATGTGAGATTCCTCGCCCAGCGCGCCGGGTACGCCCTCAAGTATCTCTACGCAAACACCAGGCGTGACGCCGTCGACGGTACCGGAGGCAAGGGCGCACTCGATTTCGGCGTCGCACTGCTCGCATACATCGGCCTGTTCGTCTCCATCAAAAGATGGCGCAGCCCGCCCCATCTCTTTGCCGCCCTCGCCCTCTTCTTCGCACTCCTGACCCTCGTCGTGACCGAACCGTCCAGCGGCGCAATGCGACGCACCATCATCGCCATTCCCTGGGTATTCGCCTTGGCCGGAATCGGCGCCCTATCCGTCTCCGACACCCTGCGCCGCCACTTCGGCCAGTGGGGACGCGCCGCCGCCGCAACCGTCGTCGCCGCCGTCCTCCTCCTGGGCGCAAACTGGAACCTCAACTACTACTTCAACGAACTACCCCAAAGCTCCACCTTCCAGTTCACATTCCCCCACTACTACCTCGAAGCCCTCGACACAGCCAACGCCTTCGACGACCCGGGCACAATCTACTACTACTCCGGCCAGCGCACCTTCAGCTACGAGACCATCCGCTTCCTCTACGCCCAAAACCGCGGCATCGATCGCTCCCACGAATTCGGCGCCTTCGACCTCGAAAAACTCGACCCCGGCCCAGTCACATACCTCCTCGAGGGCCCCTACATGCAGGAAATCGACACCATCATGCAAATGTACCCAGGCGGCCAGCTCATCATCCACGACGCAACCCAACCCCTCTACATCATCTACCACCTGACAGGCTAAACCCCCGCCCCCCCTTCCCTCCCAATCCACCCACCACCATCTATTGACCACTAACCACTAACCACTAACCCCTGACCCCTGACCCCTGCAGTTGGGCGGTCGGGCCTTCGGCCCTCCCTTGTGCGGGGGCTGCGCCCCCGCAACGCCCCGCCCTTACTAGACCACCGTGCGTATTCTTCCCCAGCAACGTGTCTAGAGTAAGGTGTTTAGCCAACACTGTCTCCATCCCCTAAACCCTGCAGTTCTCCCTGCCCCTCCACAGATCAAAAAAAGCTGTTGCCGTTGCAGTTCTCCGTGGTCCTCCGTGGCCCTCCGTGGACAAAAGGTGTTGCCGTTGCCGTTGCAGTTGCAGTTGCCTTTCTCCGTGTCCCTCAGTGGCCCTCCGTGGTTCCAAAAAGGTGTTGCCGTTGCCGTTGCCGTTCTCCGTGCCCCTCCGTGTCCTCCGTGGCTAAAAGGTGTTGCAGTTGCAGTCGCCGTCCCCCGCGTCAAACTATCTCCTAAGACTGGTGTTCACTAAAAACTAAAAACTGACTACTAAAAACCGCCCTTACGCCCCTACGGCTCATACCAGAAAACCACCGGCAACGCCCGAATATCCGTCACCGCCGCATCCGTATGCTGCACAACATAAGCGCGCCCCGTCCCACAATCCCCAAACCCATCACAAGAAATCGTCCCGATCAGCCCCTCAAAATCCCGCGTCCCACTCAAAGCCTCCCGCAACCGCGCGCGGTCAATATAAAGCCGGGTCCCATCCGCCACCGCCACCGCCTCGATCGCCCGCAGCAGCAGCGTCGTCGCATCATACGCATGCACAAACGACGCCGTCGTCGGCGCCTCCCCGTACCGCGCCACATAATCTGCCACCACCTCCTCGCCGCTCTTCCCCGTCGCCTCGTTCACATTGCCCCCAAAACGCAGCTCAGGCGTCACCACATAAAAGCCCACCACCTCCGGCGCCGCCAGCAGCAGCGAATCGGTCCCGAGTAGCACCAACGTCTCCAGCCCCTCCACCTGCCCCACCTGGCGCGCAATATACGCCCCTTCTCCCGGAAATACCGGAAAAAACAGCCCCTCCGGCCCGTCCGCCGCAATCCGGCTCAGCACCGGCGTCATATCGCTGTCCCCTCGGCTGATCACCGCCGCCGTCGTCACCGCGCCGCCCAACGCCTCGAACGCCGCCGCAAACGCGCCCGTGTACCCTGCCGTGTAGGGACCGCCGTCATCAACTGTCGCCATCCTGCGCAGACCCAGCTCATGATAAACAAACTCCGCCACCGCCTGTCCCTGGTACAGATCGTTGCTCGCCGTCCGGTAATAGCCCGCATAGTTATGCACGCCCGCATTGCCCCGCAGATCCGACGTCAGCGAAGGCGCCGTATTTGCCGACGAAATCATAACCAGCCCCGCCTCGCTCAAAATCGGCGCCGCCTCAACCCCTGCCACCGAGCACGAAGTCCCAATGACACCGACCACCCGCCCGTCGCCCACAACCGTATCCGCCGCCGCCGCGCCCCCCGCCGCCGTACACAGCGAATCCAGCCCGGCCCCCATCGTCACCCTATGCCCCAGAATCGGCCCATAGTCCGCCAGCGCCATCGCCACAGCCCGCTGCCTCGGAATCCCCCGTTTCCCAGTCGCCGTCAGCGCCTCCATCGACCGAATCTGTATATCCTCCCCCGGCCCCACCACAACCATCCCCAGCGGACTCACCACCAAATCCGCCGGCACACAACCCCCGCCCACCAGCAACACAAAAACCAACCCCACCACCGCCCGCCGCCAACAAGTCATAGCTTTCACAGCCCCCTCCTCCTCCACCTGCCTGTCAAATCATTCCAACTAAACATAAATGTCACCTCCCCGCGCCCCTCCGCGTCCTCCGTGGACAAAAAGGTGTTGCCGTTGCCGTTGTAGTTCTCCGTGGTCCTCCGTGGCCCTCCGTGGACAAAAGGTGTTGCCGTTGCAGTTGCCGTTCTTCGTGCCCCTTAGTGGCCCTCCGTGGACAAAAGGTGTTGCCGTTGCAGTTGCCGTTCTCCGTGCACCTCCGTGGCCCTCCGTGGTTCAAAGATGTTGCCGTTGCCGTCCCCCGCGCCCCTCCCCGGACAAAAAAGCAACTCCCCCCATATCCCAACACCCCACGCAAATGGCGTTACGAAAAACTGACCACTGACCACCGACCACCGACCACTGCAGTTAAGGCTCATACCGATACACCACCGGCACCTCAGCAATATCCCCAACCGACGCATCAGTATAATGCGAAATATGAATCCGCCCCGTCCCGCAATCCCCAAAACCATCACACGAAATAGCCCCAATAATCCCCGCAAAATCAGCCGTATTCGTCAAAGCCTCCCGCAACCTCGCGCGGTCAATATAAAGCCGGGTCCCATCCGCCACCGCCACCTCCTCGATCGCCCGCAACAACAGCGTCGTCGCATCATAAGCCAGCGCCACATACGCCGGATTCGCGCCCTCACCATACCGCGCCGTATAATCCGCGTACACCCCGTCCCCGCTCCTGCCAGTCGCCGCGTTCACACTATCGCCAAAACTGAACTCCAACCCCGCCAGATACACATCCACCGACTCCAACTCCGCGAACATCAACGAAACACCCGTGATCAGCGCCGCCCCTTCCATCCCTGCCACGCCGCCGACCTGGCGCACCACTTGACCCGCCCCCTCCGGAAAGAGCGAAAATACCAGCCCTTCCGGCCCGTCCGCGGCCACCCGCGTCAGCACCGGCACCATATCCGTCGTGTCCCTGCTCACCTCCGCCACATGGGTCACCGTGCCCCCCAGCGCCTCGAACGCGTCGACAAACGCGCCCGCAAGCCCCGACGTGAACGGCCCGCCGTCATGCATCGCCGCCATCTTGCGCAGCCCCAACTCACCGTACGCGAACGCCGCCACCGCCTGCGCCTGATACAGGTCGTTGCTCGACACCCGGTAGAAGCCCGCATGATAATCCGCCCCCGCATTGCCCCGCAGGTCCGACGTCAGCGACGGCGCCGAATTAGACGAAGAGACCATCACCAGCCCCGCCTCGCTCAAAATCGGCGAAGCCTCCACCGCCGCCACCGAACACGACGTCCCGATTACCCCCACCACGCGCCGGTCGCCCACCACCGTCTCAGCCGCCGCCGCGCCCCCTTCCGCCGAACACTGCGCATCCAGACCCGCGCCCATCGTCACCCGATGCCCCATAATCGGCCCGTAATCCGCGATCGCCATCGCCACCGCCCGCTGCCTCGGAATCCCCAGCTCCCCAATCCCCGTCAGCGCCTCCACCGACCGGATATGAACTGCCTCCCCCGGCCCCACCACCACCATCCCCAGCGGGCTCACCACCATCTGCTCCGGCACACACCCGCCGCCCAGCACCAGTCCCAAAACCAGCACAACCCATCCCACCCGCGCCCAGCGCGAAACGTATACTGTTCTCATCTGTCAACTGCTCCTTACTATGCCTGGCACCCGCACAACTGACATTACCCGCAACCGTCGCCTCCTCGCAAACAAACCTCACCACCATCCACCCAAATCTGTCACCCACCGATCACAAAATCAAATCCCGACAATGCCAACAAAGATCCTCTCCCACTCTCCTCTCTGACCCCTGACCCCTGACCCCTGCAGTTGTGCGTCCGGGCCTTCGGCCCTCCCTTGTGCAGGGGCTGCGCCCCCGCAACGCCCCGCCCTTGTTAGCCACCGTGTGTATTCTTCCCCAGCAAAATGTCTAGCCAACAGTGCCTCCACCCCCTAACCCCTGCCGTTCTCCGTGGTCCTCCGTGAACAAAAAGGTGTTGCCGTTGCAGTTGCCGTTCTCCGTGTTCCTCCGTGGCCCTCCGTGGTTAAAAGAAGTTGCCGTTGCAGTTGCCGTTCTTCGTGGCCCTTAGTGGCCCTTCGTGGACAAAAAGGTGTTGCCGTTGCAGTTGCCGTTCTCCGTGCCCCTCCGTGGCCCTCCGTGGCTAAAAGAAGTTGCCGTTGCCGTACTCCGTGGTTAAAAGAAGTTGCCGTTCCCCATGATATAATTCACCCATAAACCGGCCACCTCCGGCCACATAAGAAAACCCAAAAAAACACGGAGCGCCTATCCCCCAGGCCCACAACAAGCGCCCGTCCACCCCGGCACGCACATCCCGCCGCCGCGTCAATCCAAGCCGCGCCCGAATGTCGTAGCCACCACCAAAAAGAAAGGAAACAGAATGTCTGCCAATACCCCCGAATGGGCAGTCCAAATCCAACAGAATATCCACCAGCTCGACACCAAACTCGACCAGCTCCTCCACCACCTGCAACAACTCACCGCCGCCAGCACCCGCCCCCAGCCCGCCCCATCAAAGCTCCCCACATTCTGCGGCTACCCCTGCACCTGGGACATCAACGACGCCGGCTGGCCCTCCCACATCTATCTCGAAGACGGCACCCGCGCCGCCCACCGCGAAAAACAGGGAGATCACTGGTACAGTGTGAACCTCGGCGACGGCACATACGGCGAGCACTACCTCAAGATTAGCCGCCCCTCGCCCCCCGAAGGCGCACTAGTAATACCGTCGCCGCAGCTATCCAACCCCGTCCAAGAGCCCGACCCAGACCCCGACAAAGAGGCCTCCCTCCACCAACTCCACACCCTCGGCCGCACCCTCCACGGCCACGACTGGCCCCAAATCGGCCCCCAGCTCGTCCACACCCAAACCAAAGGCCGCACCAACAAATCCTCCCAAATGGAGCCCGCCGAACTAGCCGCCCTTATAGACGCCCTCCAGCAAAAAACCTGACCACCCCAGGCGGGCCCATGAGCCCCTTGACTCTACCGGCAGGACAATCCCCGTCTGCCCAAAAACCACGTAGGGGCGCCCCTTGTGGGCGCCCTTGCGGCCCATCCCCGCGTGTACCGGAAACCAGAGGCAGAGCGTCTGATTGTGGATCAGAAGGTCCCGCATCCCCGCGCCCGCGCGAAACCCCCCACCCCCATTCCACTAGCAAAATCAACCCACCTGTGCGACAATTCCCCCGCCCAATCCCAAGTGTCCACCCACCAACAACCGCCAGCCACAAGCCCTTAACAATGCCCGGTCAACTGTTCACAAACTACTTCCTGGAAGAAGGTATCCTCCACACCAACGCCTGGCAGCAATCCCTCTCCCAACCCGCCGACTTCGACTCCTTCCGCGCCCACGCGCAAGCCCTCATCGAGAACGCCGCCAACTTCCACACCATCAACGAAGCCTCCACCGAGCAGGAGCTCATCCGCCCCCTCTTCGAGCTCCTCGGCTGGGCCGACTACCTGCCCCAGCAAGGCAGCGACCACAACGAAGACATCCCCGACCACCTCCTCTTCGGCGACGCCCAATCCAAAGACCTTGCCGCCGCCAAACCCGCCCCCAAACGATACCCCGACGCCCTCGCCGTCGCCGAAAGCAAACGCTTCAACCAGCCTCTCGACGCACGCGGCAAGACCAGTTCGCCCCACGGCCAGATCCTCCGCTACCTCGCCACCGCCGACATCAACTCAGACGGCCGCATCCGCTGGGGCATCCTCACCAACGGCCGCATCTGGCGTCTCTACGACCGCCGCGCCCTCCCCCGCGCCAGCGGCTACCACGAAATCGACCTTCAAACAGCTGTCCAGGCCGACGACGACGCCCATCGCCTGCGCACCTTCCGCCTCCTCTTCGGTCGACCCGCCTTCAGCCCCCAACACGGCGCCCAGACCAGCTTCCTCGAAGACGCCATCGCCGAAGGCCGCCGCTACGAAGAACAGGTCGCCAACGATCTGTCCGGCACTGTCTTCGACGAAGTCTATCCCGACCTCATCCGCGCCCTCGCCGACAAGAGCGGCGCAGAGCTGGATGACGTCCGCCAGGCCGCCCTCATCTTCCTATACCGCCTGCTCTTCCTCCTCTACGCCGAAGACCGCGACCTGCTACCCGTCAACGACAGCCGCTACGACGACTACGGCCTGCGCAAATCCGTCCGCGACGACATCGACAAACGCATGTCCGCCCGCGACACCTTTTCCAACATCGCCAGCAACTACTACAACCACATCGCCACGCTTTGCCGCCAAGTCGACGCGGGCGACGCCTCCATCGGCCTGCCGCCCTACAACGGCGGCCTTTTCGCCCAGCAAGCCGCGCCCATACTCGAACAGGTCCAGCTGCCTGACACCGTGCTCGCCCCGATCATCCACAACCTCAGCCGCACCAGGGGCGAATCCGGCCGCCGCTTTGTCAACTATCGCGACATGACCGTGCAGCAGCTTGGCTCCATCTACGAGCGCCTGCTCGAGCGCGAACCCGCCCGCACCCCCGACGGCCAGATCGTCGTCCGCCCCAACAGCTACGCCCGCAAGGACAGCGGCAGCTTCTACACGCCCCAACCGCTCGTCGATCTCATCGTCGAGCGCACACTCAATCCCCTGCTGGAAGAGCGCAAAACTGCCTTCCAGGCCAAAGCCGCTGCCCTGCAGAGCGACACACGCGCCAAAGCCGACCGCACTGCCGAGCTCCGCCGCCTCGACCCCGCCGAAGCCGCGCTCAACCTCAAAGTGCTCGACCCCGCCATGGGCAGCGGCCACTTCCTCGTCACCGCCGTCGACTACCTCTCCGACGCCATCGCCGACCTGGTCGAGTACGCGCCCACCGCCGCGCCCTGGCTGGAGGACGTCTACACATCGCCGCTGCTTGAACGCATCGCCGCCATCCGCGAGGACATTTTGGCGCGGGCGCACGCCGCCAACTGGGTCATCGACGAGCCCCAGCTCACCGACCAGGCCATCATCCGCCGCATGGTCCTCAAACGCTGCATCTACGGCGTCGACAAGAACCCGCTCACCGTCGAGCTCGCCAAGGTCTCCCTCTGGCTCCACAGCTTCACCGTCGGCGCGCCCCTCTCCTTCCTCGACCACCACCTGCGCTGCGGCGACTCGCTCATCGGCCTGCGCGTCCACGATGCCACCCAGGAGCTGTCCCGCCTCGGCGGATTCACCTCAGCCAGCGCCATCCAGGCCGCCGAAAACGCAACCGGGGGCATGCAACGTATCGAAGAGATGTCCGACGCCGACATCGCCCAGGTCGAGGAGTCGGCCACACTGTTTCGCGAGGTCGAAAAGACCACGTCAGCCCTGCGCGGTCTGCTCACTACACTTTGCGGCGTCAACTGGCTCGCCGCCGGCATGAAAAAGCGGCAGCGTGCCGAGTTCGAAGCGCCGCTCCAGGCGATAATCGTCTCGCAGGCGGAAAAAGCCTTTTCACTGCTCTCCCACGGCCCCGACAGCGTAGACGCCGCCGACCCGGTCCGGCAGCACACCCTATGGCCCGCCTTCACCGAAATCTGGCGCAGCGCCAAAGAGATCGCCGACCGCGAAAGCTTCCTGCACTGGGAAGCCGCCTTCCCCGGCGTCTGGCGCCGCTGGCAGGACGACCAGCCCACTGGCGGCTTCGACGCCATCATCGGCAACCCCCCCTGGGATCGTATCGAGCAACAGGAGGTCGAGTTCTTCGTTTTGCGTGACGAGGAAATTGCGTATGCGACGACAGGCGCAAAGCGAAAGGCTCTCATAAGGCAGCGGATTCAGGAAAGTGACGAAACTGCGTTGGCGTATCAGCTGGTCCGCAACACCGCCGCTGCAATGCGAGAATTCTGCAGGACTTCGGGCCAATATCCTCTGCTCAGCGGCGGCAGGATAAACCTTTACTCTCTCTTCGTCGAGCGCGCCATGCACCTGATCAAGCTTGACGGGATCGTAGGACTGCTGACACCTTCCGGTATCTACGCCGACAAGACCGCCTCTCGTTTCTTCAAGTCGGTTTCCACCAGCGGACGCGTTGGCGGTCTGTTCGACTTTGAAAACCGCCGCTTGGGAACCGATCTGCCGCCTTTTTTCCCCGACGTCGACTCCCGTTTCAAGTTCTGCGCCCTCATTTTCGGCGGTGAGGAGCGCCGTTTCGCCCAAACCGACTGCGCCTTCTTTCTCCACGACACCGTCGCCATTGAGGACCCGGATCGCTGCTTCCCCCTGGCCGCGGACGACTTTACACGTGTCAACCCCAATACCGGCACGGCGCCAGTATTTCGCAGCCGACGCGACGCCGAGATCACGCGCGGCATCTACGGGCGCCATCCTGTCTTAGTTGACCGTTCAAAAGGGGAGGAGAAGAAGACTTGGCCCGTGCGCTACATGCAGGGGCATTTCAATATGACTTCCGACTCCCATCTCTTCCGCACCGCAGCCCAACTCGAAGCCGACGGTTTCTACCCCGTCCAGGGTAACCGTTGGAAGAAGGGAGAGGCGTTATACTTGCCTCTCTACGAAGGAAAGATGGTGCAGGCCTTCGATCACCGCGCAGCCAGCGTGATCGTCAATCCAGAGAATCTCAATCGGCCTGCTCAGCCGCGCATTGCCACTACTGATGAGCACTCCAACCCTAAATGGGTACCTGATCCGCAGTTTTGGGTAAGCACTGAATCGTTCGACTGGCATTGGCCGCTGCCATGGACGCTAGGATTCAAAGATATCACCGCCTCGACTAACCATCGAACGATGATAGCCGCTCTGTTCCCCAGAGCGGCTTTCGGAAACAAGATACCTATTTTTTCTCCAGTTGAAGGCGAGGTTGAAGAAGAGACGGCGAGGTATAAGAAATGTGCCGCGCTTCTGGTGGCCAATTTCAACTGCATGGCGTTTGATTTCGTCGCCAGACAGAAGGTTCACGGCCAGACATTAAACCTTTTTATCGTCGAGCAACTCCCCGTTATCGCCCCCGCCGACTACGACCGCGCCTTCGGCCCCACCACCGCCCGCGACCTCGTCCGCCACCACGTCCTCCGCCTCACCTACACCGCCCACGACATGGCCCCCTTCGCCCGCGACCTCGGCTACGACGGCCCGCCCTTCATCTGGAACGAAGAAAAACGCCGCCACCTGCGCGCTCGCCTCGACGCCCTCTACTTCCACCTCTACGGCCTCTCCCGCCAAGACGCCGCCTACATCCTCGACACCTTCCCCATCGTCCGCCGCCACGACAAAGCCGCCTTCGGCACCTTCCGCACCAAAGAAATGATCCTCGCCTACTACAACGCCCTCGCCGCCGGCGACACCGACACCGACGTGGCCGTCTAGGCCATCAAGCTTGTCGCGGAAAGGTAGGATAATGCCAACAGTTCCGACTCAACAACATAACTCTGCCACCCTTCCACGCCCCCAATCTCCCCTGGGACCGCTTTGAATCGTTTCTCGACGAGTTTATCTCCAGACTCCCCGACGGGAAGATAACGCATCGTTAGCCATCTCGATGCTACAGTAGCACCATGACCTTTCAGCCACGGAAACACCGTGCCTGATCAACGGCAAGTCTATCCCCGCGTGTGCAGGGCAATTTCATTCGTATTGATTTAAAAAAGATAGGTTGCGGTCTATCCCCTCGTGCGCGAGGGAACTATGTAGGGGTAACCCTTGTGTTTGCCTTGTAAGTCCTTGTCAGCGTGAGCAGGGGAACCTAGGAGCAGATCACTGCCTGGGCGGCGTTCGCAGGTCTATTCACGCGTGTAGGGGATCACTCCGTAAGGGCAACCTCCACCTCCATTTCGCTGGCATAAACAGCCCTTATGTGCTACAATTCTCTCCAGTCTAATTCAAGGATTCCATCCGAAAATATATGCCAGGAACGATGACGGCGCCCGCCAACAGAGGAACAATACCCCGATGCCCCGCATCTTCGACAACATCGACAACGACCTCCTCGACCCCCTGACCGAGACCGTCCAACATGCCTATCGCGCCGAATTCTGCGTCGGCTTCTTCAACCTGCGCGGCTGGCGCTCTATCGACCAATACATTGAAAACTGGCCGGGCGGCGAAGGCAACTGCTGTCGTCTCCTCGTCGGTATGCATAACCTACACCACGAAGAACTGCGCCGCGCACCCAGCCTAGCCCCAGCCGAAGATCAACTCGACAACCAGGCTGTCCAGCGTCTCAAGAATAGGTTGACCGAGGAGCCCCGCGAGCAACTCACCTTCGACGCCCCCTCCAATAAGGACGAGACCAGCCATACCGATTACCGCATCCACCCCGAGTTCGGCAATACCCTGCTCAACCTCCAGACCGCATGTATCGTACGGGGTTGTGAACGGATCGACAGCAGGTCGAAGACACTGGGAGAGACTTGCCACCCCACACGCGAAGGCAAAGTTACAAACTCTCGATTCGAGGGTCCGAATCAAGGCTTAGCCAGATGAGTGAACCTCGTGTCTCAAGTCCCATCTCCACAGGCGGAGCGGGTACGATCTTTGAGCAGCATGTCAATGCCTACTGGCTCACTCTTCTTCTAGTGCGGGCGTACCCGCCGTTACTGGGCGACCGTGCTGTGGAAGAGGTCCACTTTCAAACCAGCCATCTCGGCTGGCATACGGACGACTCTTTGATCTGCTGTCGGGACGGCTCGGGGAAACACCGAAAACTAGCCTGCCAAGTTAAGCGAACCTTCAGGGTTAGCGCAAAGGATCCCGACTGTAAGAGAGCTATACAAGGTTTCTGGAGGGATTTCAACAATTCCCAGCAATTCTCCCCGGCCCGCGATCGATTCGCCCTCATTACATTCTTGGGGACTACAAACCTCCTCCAACACTTCTCTAGTCTTTTGAACCGCGCCCGCGCCTCTCGCGACGAAGTTGATTTCAAACATCGTCTGGATACACCTGGATTCATTAACAGAAAATCTGTTCAGTATTGCAGCGAAGTCCGTAAGATTGTCGGTGAAATCGAAGGGAGGGATGTCTCCGTAAGTGAAGTCTGGCCGTTTCTCCGTGTCTTGCATGTATTTAGTCTGGATCTGTCTAGTGCGTCAGGTCACGCCGAATCGACAATAAAGAACCTTCTTACTTATACGGCGACGGACCCTACTGAGTCTGGTATCGCAAGGGACACATGGAACGCCCTTCTTCGTGAAGCCGGTGAAGGAATGTCGGAGGCACGCGGCTATCAGTACGGGGATCTTCCCGAGGAGTTGCGACAACGTCATACCCCGATCGGGGACACAGACCAGCATGCGTTGCAGGCGCTGCGTGATCACGCCACGCCCATATTAGATGGAATCCGTTCAACAATCGGTGACGTCCATCTTGATCGTAACCGTCTGGTGCAGCAGGCAATTGATCAACTGGAATCGAACCAAGTCGTCCTGATCTCTGGAGCGGCGGGTAGCGGAAAGTCCGTTATCGCAAAAGATGTCTTCGCCACCCTCGAGAATGCCGGTTACTTCGCCTTTAGTTTTCGAGGAGAAGAGTTCGCTCACGCCCACCTCGACGAGACACTGCAGGCTATCCAGGTGCCGACAACCGCCGCGAAGCTCAGTGCTATCCTGGCAGGTCAGGAACGCAAAATACTGTTGGTTGAAAGCGTCGAACGGCTTCTTGAAAAGTCCTCTCGTGAGGCATTCGATGACCTAATAACGCTTATAGCAAAAGACAACAGCTGGCGCCTCCTGTTGACTTGCAGAGACTACTCAGCGGACCTTGTGAGGTCTGCCTTTTTGCAGCCTATCAACGTAAGCCAGTCCGTCTTTACGATGCCACCACTCGATAGCGAGGATCTGGATAAAGTCAAAGCAGTCCATCCATCTCTGACCTACCCCTTGGGCAATGCAGCACTGCGCCAGGTTTTGAGTAACCCATACTTTCTCGACAAGGCATTGAGCATCAAGTGGTCAAAAGATCGGCCGTTACCCCAAAGCGAACGGGCATTCAGGACACTGGTCTGGAGAGATATCGTTCGCGTTGACCATCGTCGAGTCAACAGCATGCCTAGTCGGAGAGAGAAGGTGTTCGAGCAGGTAGCATTACGGCGGGCGCGGGCACTCACTATGTACGTCACATGCGACGACCTTGAACCAGAAGCTATTCAAGAACTCCAGAACGATTCTCTCATAGTGCATTCTCAAGAGAGCGATTCGCTACTAGCGCCCGCCCACGATGTCATTGAGGATTGGGCGATCTTACACTGGATCCAAAAGCAGTACCTCAAGAGTGAAGGATCACTCCAAGCTCTATCCGCTGCAATTGGGACACATCCTGCCGTACGGCGGACTTACCGTAAGTGGGCCACTGAACTCGTAGAGTCGAATCCTGAAGCTGCGGACGAACTTTTCCAGGCTGTCATACGTGAAGGTGAGATCTCTTCCCACTTTCTCGACGACACGCTCATATCCCTACTGCAATCACCATGCTCATCGGAGTTCTTGGAGAAATACGTTGATGAACTCATGGCAAACGATAGTCAGCTTCTCCGTCGGCTGATTCATCTCTTGAGGGTCGCTTGTGTAACCACGCCTGTAGGGCTGGACTCGTCAGTTACTTCCACATCACTGTTCAATGCGCCGGAAGGTCCTGCCTGGGCAAGTGTTATGCGGCTGGCGCAGACCCATCTCATGTCATTAGTCCCACAGCACTCACCTCTTCTACTGGGCCTTTTAGAGGATTGGGGGCAAGGCGTTAGCTGGCAAAATCCATATCCGGAAGGATTCGAAGCCGCTGCCGCTATTGCACATGGTCTCCTGCCGCACTTCGATGGCTACCGATCAAATGATCAAAGGAAGAATATCCTACAGGTTATCGCGAAGATTCCGAGTGCCGATCGCGAACGTTTCGCGGGCCTACTGCGCGGCTCACCTGAAGACGAGAATCGAGACCACACGGCAGAGGACTTCCGAAAGATCATCTTCGAAGAAATGCATGGCATGCCTGCAGCCCGAGATATGCCTTTACTTATCGTTTCGGTTGCCAAGGAGTACCTCTTGTGCTCCGAAGCAGACCTTCAATCCGAACGGTACTACGTGAGCTCTCTGGGCCTGGAAACTCTGTTCGGAATTAAGGCTTTCAGAAGCCACGGCTATTTCCCAGCGAGCGCGTACCAAGGTGTCTTTCTCCCGCTACTCCGCTATCATCCCCAGGAAGGTCTCGACTTTATCATTGAGGTGTTTAACCACAGTGCGGACTGGTACGCGCGTCCCAGAGTGCGGGCAAGAGGTGTCAAACCACCTTCTGAGATACAGCTTACTTTGTCGGACGGAACTTCTCGGACGCAGTGGTGTAACGAACGACTCTGGATGTTGTACCGGGGAATCTCGGTTGGACCCAATGTTCTGTTGTCCATCCTGATGGCGTTGGAATACTGGATATTGGAGTTGGTGGAGTCAGACCCACACGAATTAGATAAAACACTTTTAAGCATCCTTGGACGAAGCGAATCGGCCGCGCTCACCGCAGTCGCGGCTAGTGTTGCAACAGCCTTTCCACATGAGGCAAGTGAGAGCCTCATCGTCTTACTTCAGTCGCGCATATGCATCCAACTCGACCGTAGGCGACTGGCCAGCGAGGTGCAAGCGCCGTCTGTTTTGGCGAAAATGATTCCCTCATTGAACAACAGAAAGAAAATCTATGAAGATGAGCGTAAGAAAGCGGATGCGCGTCCTCACCGGCGACATGATTTAGAGTCGGCGATTATGAATCTGCAATTGGGGCCACTAGCACCTCGTGTTCATACTATTATTGACAGACATTTGGCAGAGATGCCACCTCCAGAGAGACAGAGCGAAGATGATCGAAGTTGGCGGCTCGCGCTTCACCGCATGGATATGCGGCATTATTCAATCGAAGAGGATCCACCCGACTCCCATATAACTTCTGAAAGTCCCGACTATCATGAAGACAGTAGGACACACATTTACTTGAAGCCGGGCGAGGTAGATTCCGATCTTCAGGAAATGATTCGACAAAACGACTCGCAGTTTCAGTCGATAAATGCACGGAGTAAACTTCAAAATTGGGGATTAACTGTCTTCAAGCGCGAAGAAAGTACAACTCATGTCCCTGCTGAGTGGAGACAAAAACTGAAGAATGCTCGCACAGTTGCTGTCAGTGACCTTCACGGAGCGGCGTCACTAAAGGACCGCATCCGCCGCTTGTTCACTAGGGACCGAATTGCAGCAGATGTCGCTGGCAGCAGGGATGAGATCGAATGGGGCCGGGACGGACCTGGTTTTGTCGCTGCCGTTTGTGTTCGTGATCACTGGGATGAGATGTCGGACGACGAACGGGACTGGTGCGTGAATATCATCTGCTCGGAGATAGAGCGCACAGCGGATCGTTGGGATGGCCTTTCGCGTGTGCAACTGAATAGCATGGCTGCCGACCGTCCTTGCGCCTGGACGCTACCTCTTCTCTTTGGAAAGACACTCTCCGACATGCAACGTACCCGAGTACGTCACACGTTGGTACTTGCGTTGACACACGCAGTCGACGAGGTACGTTTGTACGCAGCGTCGGGGACAGGGAGGCATCTGTGGACCATTGATCGGGAATTGGCTCTGCGCTGCGTTAACGCATTAGCGACAGAGGCAATACTGCTACAACGCGACATCGATGCAGACTCAATACTCGCTTATCCGGAAAGAAGGGGTATTGATGCAATTGGGAAAAAAGCTGCATCAATCGTGCGCAACCGATTCTACAAATTGGATGAAATCGCCGATAACGCACACCTGGAATTCGACCCGACCCGAAGTTTCGGGGTAAACGCAAATAAGCGGATTCTGGTGATTTTGGGCCAAGCTCCCGACGAGCCTGCGGCAATCGCGGCATTTTCGCGGCTTTCACACACGCTCTTGAAGTGGTGGAATCGAACTGACGAGGACCCTCACGAAAGGGACTACCAATCGGAGGCTGAACTACAGCAGTTGCTACCGGAATTCCTACTTCAAATTCCATCTTCAGCGGCAACTCAAATCCTTCAGCCCATTCTGGATTCCATTGATCGTGATCCGCGAGAAGTTCCTTGGTTGGTCCGTGGGTTAATCAGCATTGAAGATCGCCAACCAAATACCACGCAATTCTGGTCGCTCTGGCAGCTATTTGCGGACAAAGTTCAAAACGCTCGATGGGTCGTAGGGCTTGATGGTGAGCACGCAGCCGGGCGCGACATGATCTCAGCAATATTTCTTGGGGCATTTTGGAATGACAACGTGCGACACTGGCCGAGTCTGGAAGGAAATGCACAACACATTCACAAACTGTTTGAAAGTTTGCCATTATCTTCGAGAGTCTTAGGCGCCTATGTTTCCTTCCTGTACCAAATTGGCGAGAAGTCGCTCCCAGATGCATTCATCCGCATCGCGCAGCGACTCCAGCAGGCAGACTCATCACAAATGGCATTGGAAGGGAATACCATCTTCTGCCTAGAAATCCTACTCCAGAGGTACGTATACCGGCACTCCTCGAAATTGAAACGTCGACGCAAGCTTCGAGACGCTGTTCTCTTCCTACTCGACTTTCTCATTGAGAATGGATCATCCTCCGCTTTCCGTATGCGAGACGATTTCGTAACGCCGGTCTCCACTACACCTTAGAGGGCTTTCAAATAGTCCTCCAAGTTATCGTTGCCCAAAGAGGTGGTTATCATCAAGGTTGGCACAACGCCGATAAGGAAGTTGAAGAGCGTAAATCACTGAAAGATTTGAACAGGATAGCCATACCCCCTACAACGGAGAACAGAAATGCACATAATCGATGGTTCGGAAAAGGGTGAACCTCAGACAATCAGCCTGTCAATCCGGGCAATGGGAGTAGCTCAATTCAGGATGAGACTTCACAACCAAACACTTGAAGAGGTGATAGAAGATCTGCTGTTGGCCCAGCTAGACCCTGAGAAGGCAAAGGAAATGGCGATGGAATCCTTCACCAACCCTTGGGGAGTTGATTCTTAGTCGGATAGTGATCCGTCGTAACTGACTCACAGGGCCGCGTCCGTTTGGGTCGGCACTTCATGTACCTTTCCTGAAGGTGAACGCTTCTTCTGGGATCTAACCCCTATCTACTCATAATCTAAAGTCTTATCCCAATTCGTTAAGTCAATACTTACTAGCCACCTCAACAGAAGACCCACAAGGAATCCCACCCATAGGGATCTATTTTTTGGGCCAATGTACTATAATGTGATTTGAACGTTTGTTCGCAAAAGAAGATAGAGGCCAAGAGATGACCAAGGATAGACAGAACAACGAAAGCGTCCACGAGCAGGCTGTCTCGATCTTCGAGCGGCACATCTTGGAAAATCTCGACGCGACGCTACATGCAACGGGCAGGTGTAATGAATGTGGAGACGAACTGAAAATCAATTTGGTAGAAGGCGCTAGCAGGGTGGTAAGAAACAAACAGGTCGGCCCTGTACGACCTGACCTGTCAATTTATGGCTCAAATGACAATGTTCTCCGGTTCGTTGAGATCGTTGACAGCCATAAACCCGAGTCAAATGTTCATGACTATGCAATGAGGAATGGGATCGAAGTAATCGAGTTTCACCTGAATGCCAAGAAGGAATTCGTTGGCCAAAGAAAGAACAAAGCGTTAGATACTTCACTTACAGTAAAAGCTAGGCTGGAAGACCTAAGGGCCAAAAGGCTAGAAATAGACGCCCACACCTTGCTTTGCCAAAGACCGAAATGCGATGAGTGTTCACATCCACTCCCCAGGAGAACCATAACTGTCAGCACAATTGACTGCTGGCAATGCAAAAAGAACATGCCCGTTGCGGTAGGGTACAAAGACGATATTGCTTTGGGATACAATGTTCTGAGTGGCACGGAGATTGGCTTCACTAACGAAGAATTGGAATTTATCAAGGCCAACGGCGTAGTAATGGAGCGTCGATTTAGCCGTGATGCCAAAGCAAAATACCTGGCCAACATCTGTCCTCATTGTGATCAGCTCACGGGGAATTGGTATTTGTCTAAGGACCCTCATCATCGAAGATTCACTGTTCGTTCAGTCACCAGAGAGGAGTACGGCCCGTGTGACAGATGTTCTACATACTGGTGTAACACACACGGGGAGTACCTTGACTTCACTGACGAC
The DNA here is from genome assembly GCA_965207495.1 of Caldilineaceae bacterium. GTDB lineage: Bacteria > Chloroflexota > Anaerolineae > Caldilineales > Caldilineaceae > Bin5. Next base: position 5,525,867 of record OZ242287.1, on the reverse strand, counting down.
CCTAACTGTCCCCAGTGTGTGAGAGAGGCCGAGAAAACAGTGTGTCCAAACGTTTCGGATAGAGAATGTTACTCTCCTGAACGATGCCAGCAGGACGGATGTTACTTTCAAAATCGGGAAAAACAGGAGTTGGAGCGCCAGGCACAGGAAAAGCAAGAGATTGCAGAAAGACAAAGACAAGAGGAAGAAGCGCAGAAGCGGATGGCTCTCAAAAGAAAGTTAGAACAAGATGAACTAGCAGAGGAACGACGTAAGTTTGACGAATGGATTGAGGAGAGGCGAATTGACAAATAAGAATGGTTTAGATAGGGGGAAAATTGCCTAGAATTTCCCCCTATCGTAATTCCAGTCGAGAGTGGCACTAAAGGATATAATCCCCCGATGAAACCACAACCAGTCCTTCTCATCACCCTAACTCTCGCCCTCCTCCTGACCTCCTGCGTCCCCATCCCTGCTATCCCCCCAGACACCCCCGCCCTCCCATCCTGAATACCCCCAATCCCCGCTTCACACAACCCCCACCCCCCCAAAGCGTTGCAAAACCTGCACCACTACCTTACACTCACCCTGACACGGAACAGACACCCATCAGCCCTCGTCTACATCTGGTACAGGCGATACCATGATGAGCCCGAGAAAAGTACAACTCGACTGGAAAATCGGCATCAAGCACTGCCCGTGCGGCCAGCCCAACCATCTCGACGAGACCCATTGCGTCAGATGTGGACTGGGGTTCGGCGCTGCCCGCAGTCGTCAGCCATTCAGAATGAGACGGCTATATCGATTCGCGCTCCTGACAACACTGGCCATCTACCTGACCCTCTATCTGTCCAGTCCATCAATCTCCATCCAGCAGTCCACTGCCCTGGCCCAAAACACAAAAGAAAATGTAGAAACCATAGCGAATCGGCTCCTGGCTCTGCCGACTGTTCTGGACTGGAAAAATATTAAGCTTGGCTACGAGACCAGAGCAGAAGACCTGATTCACACCTTCGAAACCAACATGCAGGCACTGCTGCAGGAGTTCGTAGACCGCTACCAAACGGCAAACCAGGTCGAGCCATCGTCGGACCAGAACGAAGCGCAAGTCCAACGCAGCCAAATGGAGACTGCCAGCCCGACTCCGACACCTGTCCCTACCCCCACCAGGATCACCATCGGCAAGGTGCTGGTGGTCCATGTCGAGCTCGGAAACGTCCGCACAGGGCCCGGAATGGACTACGACATTATCGGAAACGTTCAGGCTGGCGACCGGCTGGACGAAGTGGTAGAAGAATCAGACGGATGGTACAGATTCTGTTGTCTGGACGGAGACACACCAGGCTGGTTGCACAGCAGCCTGGTTAATGCATATCACACCGGCGCCGGGCCGCCCTCCCACCTGAATGCAGACCCCTATTACCAGAAATACCTGGATGCAGCCGGTGTACCGATACTAGCCCCAGAAACAGTCCCGGACGAGGAACTGCGGCGCACGCAGGCCACCCTTCTGGCTATGGTCGCCGACCGTCCTGACCTGCTGGACGTGCTGGCATCGCAGAACACCAGGATACTGCTATACGACAGACAAAGGGGTGGGCTTTCGCAGTTGCCAGAATTTGCCGACTATTCTGATTCGAAGTTTAAGGGAGTGTTCACGGAGACATCGTATGGATATGCCGTGGTTGCGCCCGCAATGACAATCTATCTCTGCAACGAGACACTGATTCATGAGATAGCCCACGCTTTAGACGAGGCGATTCTTATACAAGATTGGAAGGCCAGGCGTGAACCCGGATTCAAGCAGGCCCGCAATCAAGCCTACCTGAGCGCGATGAAGGCTGAACTCTGGGCTGGCTATGAATCCACCCTGAGCCACGAATACTGGGCCGAAATGGTCGTACACTGGCTTCGGCCAGATCTGTTTCGCACTAAATTCGGATTGCAAGACCTGTCGGAGTACGACAGCAAAGCGGCCCGCTTGATTCAACACTATCTGGGCAACCCGACCCTGCCCGACTTTTGCAAGACCAGTCAGTTCTCTATCAGGGGCAGGGTGTTGGACGACAGAGGCAATCCGATGCCCAAAGTCTGGGTCACGCTGTCAGCTTGGAGACGCAAGGGCGACGGTTTTATTCCGCTTCGTCGTTATCCGGATGTGGTAGCGAAACGGACCGGCTTGGACGGCAGATTCTGGATTGTGGAAGCTGTCGACCCCGGCCTGCTGGAAGCAGCCGATTACTTCACGTTGGGGATATGGCGAGGCGAACCCGCCGAATGGTGGACTGCCTGTTCGATAGCAGGATTTGCCGGCTATGACAAGACGGTAGTGAAGAATTCAGGTCAGGAACTCCGCATCGAGGTGACGGGCCAGGATCTGAGCGGATATACCATAACCATCCCCAATGGATTCGACTGGTCCCCCCTGATGGACTGTCAGTAAACAACACGGCGACCGCCTGGCCGCCTCCCTTACTCGTGGTCGCAGTGATACGCTTCAAATCGCCGCCTGCGCTCTCCCAGCGACTCGCCCTCATATAGCCACAGTTCGTGTGTCGTTCCGACCCGTTCCTTGCCATACGCCCTCTCCGCAACCCTGAGTGAGCCGAGCGCAGGTTACCCTCACTCCTCTTCCCTTTTTCCTCGCATTTTTGGGCGTTCGGGCCTTCGGCCCTCTCTTGTGCAGGGGCTGCGCCCCCGCAACGCCCCGCCCTTGCTAGCCACCGTGCTTTTTCTTCCCCGGCAACGTGTCTAGCCAACAGTGTCTGCCCCCCTATGCCGTCTCAACCCGCTAACCATCGACCTACAACCGCAGAAGTTACTGACCACTGACCACTGACCACTGACCACTGCCGTTCCTCGCCCCCGCAACGCCCCGCCCTTGCTAGCCACCGTGCGTATTCTTCCCCGGCAACGTGTCTAGCCAACAGTGTCTCCTCCCCAACCTGCTGTCTTAACCCACCGATCACTGCCGTCCGCAGTTCACTAAAAACTAAAAACTGACTACTAAAAACTGCCGTTCCGCGCCCCCGCAACGCCCCGCCCTTGCTAGCCACCGTGCGTATTCTTCCCCGGCAATGTGTCTAGTCAACAGTGTTTGCCCCCCTATGCCGTCTCAACCCGCTGACCACTGCCGTTCCGCGCCCCGCCCTTGCTAGCCACCGTGCGTATTCTTCCCCAGCAACGTGTCTAGTCAACAGTGTTTGCCCCCCTATGCCGTCTCAACCCGCTAACCATCGACCTACAACCGCAGAAGTTACTGACCACTGACCCCTGACCACTGCCGTCCGCAGTTCACTAAGAACTAAAAACTGACTACTAAAAACTGCCGTTCCGCGCCCTCACCGCCCGGAATAGCCCAAATTGTCAATAAGTTTCCAATATCGGTTAATATGACCGATACTGGTCAGACTTTTTCATGCCCGAGGCGCCTTTAGCGCCGTTTTCGGTTCCTTAAGCGTGATAGCACTCTGCGATTCGGGCCGATTGGCCGCTGGCGTCACCGTTCGCAGGGCATGGAACTGCGCCAAGGCAGCCCGTCCGCCGCCCAGGAATTGGGTAATGTGGAATTGGGTAATGTGTGTGCAAATTCCCGGCCTGGGAAGAGGAGCCTCTGAAGCACCTCACGTTTCCCACTGCCCTTACTGCCCTTACTGTCCTCATCTTCTCTTGGTGTCTGTGCAGTGCACAGCTGGTCTCGCCGCCGCACAGCACCCACAGCAAGTTCTGACAGCTCGCCGCAGCGCAAGAGACCACCAAGTCCGGTCCCGGCCGCGCTTGGATGGAAGAGGCGCTCGCATGCCACTTCGGATAACCGGATCGCAAGGCGCCACAAAGCAGGACATCCATGAAGCGTTTTCTCCGATTCGTCGCAATTCTCATCGCGCTCATCGCCTTCGTCGCACTCTTAGCGACGGTGGCGGGCATGGCAATACAGATCAACGAGCTGTCGACGCAGGTCGACGAGCTGGCGCAACGCGTGCAAATGCTCGAAGAGGCGAACACCGGCAGGGCCGTGCCCGCACCCGAACCTCCGTCCATGACACCCACGCCCACACCTGCCGCGCCGCCGCCCGCGCCGACCAGTACACCCACCCGCACGCCCACCGCGTCCGGACCGACCCCAACGCCCACCCTGACCAACACGCCCGGGCCCTCGCCGACAAGCGCACCCACCCGCACATCGACTGCCACCAGCGCGCCCACGGCCGCGCCTACCCCCAGGCCGACCACCGCACCCACGGCCACACGCACGCCCAGACCGACCACCGCACCCACGGCCACACGCACGCCCAGACCGACCCGAACAGCCACCAGCGCGCCCACCGCGACCCACACACCCGAACCCGACCCCTATTTCATCGTCAACACCGGGCTGGTCAATGTGCGCACAGGGCCCGGAAACACATACCCGATCATCGGCACCGTAGCCCAGCGCGAGCGCTTCGACATCAGCGCCCGCAACCCCGCCAACAGCCTCAGAGCCACCTGGCTGCAGTTCTGCTGCGTAAACGAGCAGAGCGGCTGGGTCTACGCGCCGCTCCTGATCGTAAGCCATGAACTGTCCGCCATTCCTGTCGCAACCGACATCCCGGCCGTCCCCACAGCCACGCCCGTTCCCCCCACAGCCACGCCTGTTCCTCCCGCAGCCACCAACACACCCATTCCGCCCACTGCCGCGCCTGTCCCTCCCACCGCCACCGCATCATCGTCGGGCGGGAGCAGCGGCGGCAATCTGGGCGGCATCACAATCGTGTCCGAAAATCGCTGCTCGCACTACGACGCCGACGACTATTCTTACCCCCAAAGCGTCGAGCCCCAGATCATCGCCCAACAGGGCGGCCGCATATACAGCCCGTACACCGGCCGCTACTTCGCCAACCGCGGCGAAACTGACATCGAACACGTCGTCGCCCGCAGCGAAGCCCACGACAGCGGCCTCTGCGCCGCCGACAGCAACACCCGCCGCGCATTCGCTCGCGACCTGCTCAACCTCACCTTGGCCAGCCCCAGCGTGAACAGACACCAGAAGGTCGACAAAGACGTGGCCCAGTGGCTGCCGGCCGTGAACGAGTGCTGGTACGTGAACCAGGTCGTGGTGGTCAAACGCAAGTACAATCTTACGATGGACCGGGCCGAGGCCACAGCCGCTGAACGGGTGCTGGCTCGCTGCAGCAGCACCGCCATGCAGTTTACCGACCCAGGCTCCGCGCCGGCGCCGCCTCCAACCGCAACGCCACCGCCGGCGTCGGGAGCGGGCGGCAACTGCGATAGCAATCCACTTGGCTGCTACGACGACAACGGCAACGGCCGCATCACCTGCGCCGAAGCCCGCCGGCACGGCATCGCACCGGTCCCGCGCAGCCATCCCGCCTATCAATACATGAGAGACGGTGACAGCGACGGCGTTGTATGTGAGTAGCCGGCAGCGGCCGGAGCGGCCAGCCGCCTGAACCGGCAGAACGGCCGCCGCGCACGACGCCGCGACAACGCTTCGGCCCGCCCGCCATCCCAAAAATCCCCCAAGATCCCGTAAATCCTGATTCAGACAATTCCATCAATCACAGCCCATCACCCAAATTCCACTCCAGACAAAAGTGCCCAATACTGGGCCTTGACATCGCCCAATACGCCTCATAAGCTTGTCCTGCAGGCCTCGCACATTCCGTCGCGTAGGCCAACATCCCCGGCGGCCATCACCCAGTTCCACGACCCACCCAGCCCTGCCGCCGGACGACGCCTCGCCACCGCAAGCCAGGAGGAACACACCGTGGCCGGCGTCCTATCCAAAAGGGCATGAAAAGACAAGTGCTCCTGTCATCTACCAGGGCCCGAGCAGTTCGATGGCGACTGCATCGCCCACCTGGATTAGAAACCCCCGAGGAAATCCAATGAAACGACACCCAATCTTCACCATCATCCTGACCCTTTCCCTTCTCCTGTCAGCCTGCGTCCCCATCCCCGCTACCCCCCCAGAGCCCGCCGCCGCCGAGACCAAAGCCGGCTTCTCCGACCTCGCCAGCGCGCTCGCCAAAGCCGACGAATCCGACGACATCCAACAGTATGCCCAACGCCTCGACGAGCTCAACGCCTGCATGCTGGCAGATGTGAACAACCAGGAAGACAGCCCCGACTTCTCCGACAGCGAGATTGTCGCCATGTCGATCTACTTCGCCGGCATATTGGCAATGGCCCACCTCTTCTCCCAGGCATTCGAAGCCGCCTTTACCGAAGATTCCGCCGCCAACAACCAAATCGAAACCGAACCATCAACCTACGAAATGCTCGAAATGGCCCTCACCGAATGCCTGCAAAACGAACCGGAATAGAAAAGGCGGGTCGGCACGCCACCGACCCGCCCGCCCTCCTGCCCGCCTGAACCGCACCGCGCCTCCAGCCCCGTTCTAAAAAGTTGCGCCTGCCCTGGATCCACCCCATTCTGAGTTGAAATCCAGAACTGAACTGTTTATGACTCATCCCGTCTTTCTGTTATAGTCCTTCATTGCAAAAATACCTCAGTCCGTGTTCTGAATAAGCGTATTCCCACACATCACTATTGGAGCAATGGGAAATGGATGATCTATTTGAGCTAAATCGAGAACGCTGGAATGGGCTTGTACTCGCAGGCGTACCATTCTCGCGGCCCAACCTGGAGTTAGACAATGAATCAGCACGGGCCATGGTGGACGAATCGGGGCTACTCGGGGACGTGCGGAATAGCCGTGTCCTGCTGCTTGGCGGAGCCGGAGGTCAGCAGTCAGCTGCATTTGGCCTACTAGGCGCGCAGGTCACCGTCTATGATCTGTCGGACGAGATGCTGGCTCAGGACAGGGTAGTCTCCGAACACTACGGACTGTCTCCCGAACTACAGCAAGGTGACATGCGCGACCTGTCCCGATTCGGGAGCAATCACTTTGACATAGTTTTTCAGCCCTATTCAATCAATTTTGTGCCTGAAGTAGGGACTGTATTTGCCGAGGTTAGCCGCGTCTTGAAAGGTGGTGGACTCTATTACGTCCAGTGGCACAACCCATTCACCCAGACTATGGACGCTGACAATTACGATCCCGACCGTGGATATGCTTTGAATTCAATCTACGTCGACGGCGAGATTGACGCAGTAGCGGTCTACGGCAACGAGAACTGGAGCGTCGAATACGAAGACGGCTCGATGGCTGAGGTACCGGGCCCGCGCGAATTCAGGCATACCATACGAACGTTCATCAACGGCCTCATCGCTAATGGCTTCGAGATTCTTGCTTTTGACGAGCATAGGATGAAAGTGGACAACCCCGAGCCTGGCTCATGGGAGCATTTCGTTGCGGTCAGCCCCCCGTACCTATCGTTCTGGACACGAAATCGTAAGTGAACCCGTGTTCAAGATAGACAAGTGAGCACCATTCCTGAGAAAAGCAGTCGCCGGTACATGTACCGGTGACTGCGTCATCCCAGCTACGTGACTTTCTAGCGTATTATACTTGGCCCCAAAAGCTGGACCACGAACTATGCTCGATTGAATAGCAGTGAATCTAGCAAGTCGCGGCATTGTCTTATGGTCAAGAAAAGCTCTCGACACACGGCATTCTACTCCTTTCGCGTCGCGCCGGAACCGTTAGAATTAGCGGAGCGAAGGTGTGCCTCTGATTGTCTTCCGCCATGCCCGTCTCTACCGCCCCCGTCCCCGTATGATAAGGCGGCCAAGAGCCGGTTCGCCTGCAACTGCAGCCCATCCCTCAAATCCCCCCAAATCCCCGTTCAGACAACAAACAATGCAGCCCACTAAAAACTAAAAACTGACTACTAAAAACTGCTACCCCCTTGACAAACCCCCCACCAAACAGTACAATAGTTCCACTACCTCGCATCTTTCCTCGCGCAGGTATGAATTCCTATTTGGCGGGCCGGGCGTGTACAACAAATTCCCCCATCCATCCCCACACACGATGGATGGCGCCCACACGCCATGGAGGACCATACCAATGGCCAAAACCCTTTGTAAAGGTATCAGAAAAGACGGCTCGCCCTGCCAGGGCCGCGGCCTGCCCCAATACGACGGCTACTGCATCGCCCACGGACCGCCGCCCGACCAGACCCACCAGTGGCGCTCCCTCGGCGGCCATAACTCCGCAACCGCCGCCCGCCTCGACAAACGCATCCCCGAACGCCTCAAAAAAGCCATCGACCAAATCGATGACGCCATGGCCCGCGTCCTCGCAGGCACCCTCGAACCCGCCGCCCTCTCCGCCATGTGCCGCGGCGCCAAAGCAAAAATCGACCTCTACCGCCTCGCCGACGAAGACATGGATACCATCCGCCTCGAAGAGACCGAACAGGCCGCCGCCGAAATCGCCGGCATCCACGCCAACCTCGAGCTCCTCGAAGCCGCCGATGACTACGCCGCCCGCCAGGACCAGTACCGCAGCCAGTACCTCATCGACCAGGGCCTCGCCCACATCGAAAATCCGTCCCACCCCCAAGAACTCCCACAAACTGTCCTCACCGAAGAAGGTCGGCGCCGCTTCGGCTACCGTCATTCCTGCAACTACACACAGGCCGACCTCGACGAATGGGCAGAAATCCTGGATGATGATGATCCTTTCAAACTGGATGATATGTCCGAAATTGCAATGGAACTGGTCGACATGAAGGAGCGCACCGAACTCGCACTGGTCTACGCCAACCGTGTGCCCGACCCCCCGCGCGATCCCTTGACCGGCCAAACCATGTCCCTGCCGCCCGCCTGCGTCAAAGCCAGCCTGACGTCAGAGTATGACGCACCCGGCGCCGCCCCCTCCGCAGAAACTCTGGAGAATCGACTGAGCCAGGTCAACCAACTGCTCCAAAAGCTCCAGGAAGTGCACCAAAAGAAAGTGGCCGAACTGGCCAACAACCCGTCTCTTGCAGACCGAGCCCCTGCCTCGGACCTTGCATCAATAACTGCCGATCACTACGGAGCAATGCCTCAGTCAGCACCCGCCTGGCCATAACAGGCCAGGAACCTAACAAAATTAAATAAAATATAACAGAAATCCGCCGCCCCAAGAGCAGCGGCCATATCCCCCTACCCTCCACCCACCCGCCAACAGCCCTCCCAAGCCCCAATACACCCCCAAACACCCCCACTCACCCCCACTCACCCCCTCATCCCCCAAAATCGCCCCCCAACCGCCCCGCCCACCCGTCATCACCCCCAAAACACCCCAGCCAACCGCGCCAAACCACCCCCCACCCCAATCTACCCTCCAATCTCTCGTAAACGCTCATAAACTCTCATGAACGCTCGTAAAGCATTCTCGTAAAGCAGTGGTATCGACCCGCCCGCTCCAACCAGACACCCGCCATCCCCAAAAATCCAGCAAACCCCGACACGCCCTCGTTGTTTTCGCGCCCGTTCGCGTGACTTCGCGGATCAAAGAAAAAAGTCCTTGGTGGCCCTTCGTGGACAGAAAGCAGTTCTCCGTGCTCCTCCGTGGCCCTCCGTGGCTAAAAAAGCAGTTCTTGGTGGTCCTTCGTGGACAGAAAGCAGTTCTCCGTGCTCCTCTGTGGCCCTCCGTGGCTAAAAAAGCAGTTCTTCGTGGTCCTTCGTGGACAGAAAGCAGTTCTCCGTGCTCCTCCGTGGCCCTCCGTGGTTAAAAGGCAGTTCTTCGCGCCCCTTCGCCGATCAATCAGTTCCGTCCACAACAAGACGCAACCAATATCTGAATACCCACTTGCAAGGCCCCCCACAATCAAGTACAATACCCCCAAACGCGTACCGCGATCCGTTCAGGAGAACGCCCATTTGTCGTTCCGCCCCTTCTACCTAGGCGATGCCCTGCTTCTGCAGCGCTTGCGCAACGTTTCTTCGCCTCTCCAGATTGAGCGCACCCTGCTGGAATCAATTTCACCTGTGCGTACCGCACTCCGCTCCTGCTTTCCCTGGTACCGCCACAGCTCCTTCACCTACGTCCTGCGCCAGGAAGAAAACGGCCTCGCCCGCGAAGGTCTCATCCAGCTGCGCATCCGCCCCCACTCCCACGAAGCCGACGTGACCCTGCTCTCCCCCGCCCTCGACGCACCCCAGGGCCACCCCGCCATCTGGCAAAAGCTGCTCACCTACAGCGCCAAAAGCATCTTCCGCCAAAACGTCTGCCGCCTCTTCAGTGACCTGCCCGACCAGCCCCTCCTCGTCAATACCTTCAGACAGGCCGGCTTCGTGCCCCTTACCCAGGTCACCGTCTGGCGCCTCGACAGCGCGCCGCTCGCCCAGTCCAACTCGAACGTGCGCCCCCAGCAGACCGCCGACGCGCCCGACCTGGAAAAACTCTACCAGCGCATAACGCCCATGCCCGTCCAGCAGCTGGAAATGGCCCCCAATCAGCCCGACGAGGACCGCATCCCGCCCATCCTCACCAACCCGCACCACGTCCCCATGTCCGGCTACGTGCTCGACGACGACCGCGGCCCCGGGCTCGCCGGCTCCCTCCAGATCCTCTGGGGCAAACGCAGCGCTTGGATCCGCCTCTGGGTCGACACCAACAATCCCGACCCGCACGACGCCCGCCAGCTGCTCGACTTCGCCCTGCAGCGCATCGACGAAGCCCCCCACGTCCACCGCGCCTACATCGGCGTGCGCGCCTACCAGACCGGCCTCAACGCCCACCTGGGCGACTACGGCTTCGCACCCTTCACCGACAGAATGGTAATGGTGCGCAACATCCTCCAATGGCAGCGCCGTACAGTCGACCACCGCATGCCCAAACTCGAAGCCGTCCGCGATGCCGTGCCCGGCTCCCTCGCCATCCCCAAATTTGAACGCCGCCGACTCAATCTGCCGGACCTTGGCGGCGCTAAAACAGAACGCCGCCGAACCCATTTGTCGAACAACGGGCGGCAATCAAACACACACGGCCTGCACTACGCCGAAGCCTGCGCCCACCGCCGCCATCGCCCCACATCCACCCGCCCCGCAACCGACCATCGCACCCGCGGGAGCCACTGACATCAACATCATCCGAGACCATCAGACAACCGTCTTGACCAACCACCGCGCACGAGCGGTGTCACTAAAAACTGGAAACTAAGAACCAAAAACTCAAATGACCCTACGCATCGCAGACGACCTCGACCTACTCCTAGCCGTCCTCCCGGAACGCATCCGCACCTCACTGCAGAAGCTCGGCCGCGCCAGCGATCTCATCGAGATCGTCATGGACCTCGGCCGCCTGCCCGAAGCGCGCTTCCCTGACAGCGAAGTCTGCCTCAGCACCGAAGAGACCACCCGCGACGACCTCCAGCACGTCATCGACAACATCGGCGACTTCGGAGCCGACAACCGCGCCGGCATCGAACGCACCCTCCACCGCATCTCTGCCATTCGCAACCGCAAAGGCACCGTCATCGGTCTCACCTGCCGCGTCGGCCGTGCCGTCTACGGCGTCATCGACATCATCCAGGACATCATCACCAGCGGCAGCAGCCTCCTCCTCCTCGGCCGCCCCGGCGTCGGCAAGACCACCCTCCTGCGCGAGGCCTCGCGCGTCCTCAGCGACAAAAAACGCGTCGTCATCGTCGACACCAGCAACGAGATCGCCGGCGACGGCGACATCCCCCACCCCTCAATCGGTCGCGCCCGCCGCATGCAGGTCGCAACCCCCACCCTGCAGCATGAGGTAATGATCGAAGCCGTCGAAAACCACATGCCCGAGGCCATCATCATCGACGAAATCGGCCGCGAGCTCGAAGCCGTCGCCGCCCGCACCATCGCCGAACGCGGCGTCCAGCTCATCGGCACCGCCCACGGCAATACCCTCGAAAACCTGCTCATGAACCCCACCCTCTCCGACCTGGTCGGCGGCATCGACACCGTCACCCTGTCCGACGAGGAAGCCCGCCGCCGCGGCACCCAGAAAACCGTCCTCGAGCGCAAAGCCCCGCCCACCTTCGACGTCCTCATCGAAATCCAGGAACGCCAGCGCATGATCGTCCACCACAAAGTCGCCGAAGCCGTCGACTCACTCCTGCGCGGCTGGACCCTCTCTCCCGAGATCCGCTACGTCAACAGCGACAACCAGGTCCACGTCGAATCCGTCGAAAACCAGGAAAAGCCCGGCCGCATCGGCCAGAGCCGCCAGGGCCCCGAAACCGGCGGCGGCCGCCGCCGCCAGCGCGGCAAACGCACCGAAGAACGCGCCGCCCAGCTCGCCCAAGACATCGCCGACGGCGCCGCCCAACCCAACGGCGACGGCAGACGCAAAGCCGTGCGCGTTTTCCCCTACGGCATCGGCCAGAACCGCCTGCGCACCGCCGCCCAGAATCTCAAAGTGCCCATCGAAGTCGTCAAAGAGCTGCGCAACGCCGATATCGTCATGACCCTGAAAAACTACTTCCGCCAGAAACCCCAGCCCATCGCCGACGCCGAACGCCAAAACGTGCCCGTCTACGTCCTCCGCAGCAACACCGTCACCCAGATGGAGCACTACCTGCTCGACGTCTTCCAACTCCGCCGCGACGACCCCGACCTCATCTTCGACTCCGCCATGCGCGAAACCCAGCACGCCATCCAGCGCCTCCTCAAAGGCGAAAAATCCGTCGAGCTCAGCCCCCAGGCGGCCTCCATCCGCAGCCAGCAACACCAGCTCGCCCGCACCGCCAACCTCATCAGCCACAGCTACGGCCGCGAACCGCACCGCTGCGTCCGCATCTTCAGCCCGTCCTGACCGCCGGACGCTGTTTGAATATCATCTATCAAATGTTCGTAACCTTCGAAGGCTCCGACGGCAGCGGCAAGACCACCCAAATTCACCTGCTCGCCGACCACCTGCGCACCGCCGGCCGCACAGTACTCACCACCCGCGAACCAGGCGGCACCCGCATCGGCGACGGCATCCGCCAGCTCCTGCTCGACCTCGCCCACACCGAAATGCACCCCCGCGCCGAAACCCTGCTCTTCAACGCCGCCCGCGCCCAAATCGTCGCCGAGGTCATCCGCCCCGCCCTCGCCGCCGGCAAAACCGTCCTCTGCGACCGCTTCGCCGACAGCACCCTCGCCTACCAGGGCTACGGCCATCAACAGGACATCGCCGAACTCCAGCGCCTCATCGCCTACGCCACCGGCGGCCTCCAACCCGACCTGACCGTCTACCTCGACATCCCGCCCGAAGACGGCATCCGCCGCAACCGCGGCCGCGCCGACGGCGACTGGAACCGCCTCGACGCCCAGGAGCTATCCTTCTATCAAAGGGTGGAAACCGGCTACCGCCAACTCATCGCGCATGAGCCCCAACGCTGGGCCGTCATCGACGCCAGCCAGCCCCGCGACCAGGTCCATCAAGACATCGTCCGCGCCGTCCAGCCCAAACTGCCCGCCCTCGCCCCCAGCCGCTGAAGCGAAACTGTCGATATGACAAACCGGTAAATGACGCACTTCAATCCCCCCCTCCCCAAAGCGGCCGCACCCGCCTTGGAACCCGTAACCGCGCTCACCCGCCTATGACCGCCAGCCACACACAGCCGAAGCGCCCGCTCCGGCCGCCGGCCTTTCCTGTCGCACCGGCCTACGCCGCGCTTGTCCTCCTCTTCTTTGCGCCGCACCTGTTGGGCCTCACCGCCTTCCCCGACAGCGACTTCACCCGCCACTTCCTGCCCTTCAGCCTCTTCCAACAGTCCGCCCTCCTGGAGCTGCGGCTGCCCCTGTGGGACCCGCACACCTTCGCCGGCCACCCCTTCCTCGCCGACGCCCAATCCGCCGTGTTCTACCCCGTCAGCAACGCGCTCCTCCTCCTCACCAGCTTCGACCGCAGCCCCGCCGGCAGGCTCTACTTCCTCCAGGCCGAGGCCGCCCTCCACATATTCCTTGCCTGCCTCTTCACCTACCTCCTTGTCCGTCGCCTGACCGGCAGGCAAATGGCCGCATTCATCGCCGGCGCCGTATTCGGATTCTCCGGCTACCTCACCGGCTACGTGCCCCTGCAGCTCGGCATCCTGCGCGTCGTCGTCTGGCTGCCCGCAATCCTACTTCTGCTACTGCCGAAAGCAAGTAGCACGGACAAGGAGAGCGCCCAATCCAGCGCCGGCGAAGAACGCGCACCGCCCGCCGCTACCGTTCGCGGCCGCCTCTTCCCCCATTGGAAACGCTGGCTGGCCGCCGCCGGCGTGCACGCGATCGCCTTCCTCGGCGGCCATCCCCAGACCTTCCTGTTCCTCTCCTACGCCGTCGGCGGCTGGATGCTGATGCTATGCGTCAGCGATTTGAGCAGGCAGAGAGCAGCCGGCCCTGCCAGCAAGGACGTGTACAAGGCCGTCGCCGCGAAAGCGCTGCTCTACGCCGGCATGGTATCGGCCTATGTCACCCTTCTGGTCATCCTGACCTTGGCGCAGCTCTGGCCGGTTTATGAATTCGTGCAGCACTCCGTCCGCTCCTCCCTCACCTTCCAACAGGCCGGCGGCGGCTTCCCGCTGCGGGATACCCTGCAGTACCTCCTGCCCGGCCTGCTCACGGAATATTCCCCGCAATACGTGGGCGTGGTTGCGCTCGGCTTGGCCTTTATCGCCGTCGCCGCCCTCTTCTCTTCAAACTTCTCGTTGCCGGGGGCCGATCCACACGCACGCGCCGCTGCTCTCTTCTTCGTCATCTGCGGGCTTGCTGCTCTCCTGCTCTCCTATGGCAGCCGACTGCCCCTCTACAGCCTCTTCTATCGGTTCACGCCCGGCGGCGAACTCTTTCGAGGCCAGGAGCGGGCCATCGTCCTGGTCGCCTTCTCGCTGAGCGCCCTCAGCGGCTATGGCATGGCGCTGTTGCCCACTCTGACCGCACAACAGCGGCGAACCCTCTGCTACGGATTCGCCGCCGCCATCGCCGTCGGCCTGACGCTCCTCTGGGTCTGGCGCCAGCTACCCGCCCGCGCCGATATCCCCGACGCGGCCCTGCTCCCGCCCGCCGCGACGGCACTGCTCATCGCCCTCACCTTCGCCATCCTGGCCGGACCCCGTCTCGGGCGCGCCAAATGGCTGTCCGACCAACCGATCGCCCGCACGCGTCTCATCCTATTGATCCCCTTGGTGCTGGTCGATCTCTTCACTGTCAACTTCGCCACAAACCTCTCCTTCGGTCCACGCGTAAGGGATGGGCTCGTGCCCTCCGAGGCCGCGGCCGCGCTCGAAGCCTCCCAATCTCTCGCCGCGCGCTCCGATTCCCTCCCGCCCCGCGTCTACAACGAGCACCGCGTCTCGCGCAACAGCGGCCTGCTTCTCGGCTGGGAGGACGTCCTCGGCAAAAGCCCCCTGCGCCACGCCAAATACAACGCGTTTATCACCGATTTCCCCCTCGATCGCATGTGGCAGCTGACCGGAACAGGCACCGTTCTCACCTGGCGGCACGAACTGCCCGTCGAAAGCCAGCTACTGGCCGAATTCCCCCGGCCGGAAACCTCGACCACCTACCTTCACGTGCTCAACGCAATTGCCCCCCGGCTGTGGTGGACGCAGCGCGCGCGCGTTGTCGATGACAGCGAAGCCCTTACACTGCTCGCCGACCCCGCCTTCAACATCCGCGACGAGCTCCTGATCGCCCCCTCCCACGCCCAAGCCCTGGGCAGCGCCTGGCAGGACGGGCGCATGACGCTCGGCGACGGCGGCCAGGCCGACCTGCAGGTTGAGCGCGTTGCCGCAGGCCATCTCCGTATCCGCATCCAGAGCGCCCAACCCGGCCTTCTCTTCCTCAGCGAGAAGTGGCTGCCCGGCTGGCAGGCCCGCTGGCAAGGTGAACAGTCCCTCCCTGTGGCCCGCGCCAATCGGGCCTTCCTCGCCATACCCGTGCCCGCCGGATCCGGCATCCTCGACTTGGTCTATCGACCCCAAAGCGTAGTCTGGGGCCTGGCAGTCAGCGCGATCGCCTGGCTCGGACTGCTCATCGCCCTGCGCTCTCAACTCCTGGCCGCGGCGCAAACCGCCTGGCGACGCGCCCACGAAGCATTTGACCGAATCAAGCGCAAGCCGGCCCAACGCCCCACCGCTCCCGCCTTCCCCCGCGAGCATCTGCAACGCGCGGGCCAGCGCGCGCTGTCAAACGTGCATCTCCAACGCGGCGCCCTGCTGGCAGTTATCCTGCTCGGCTTTCTACTGAGGCTCTACCGCCTCGGTTTTCGCGAACTTCGGGGGGACGAGAGCTTCGGCTTCTTCTTCAGCCTGCACGCCCCTGCCCAGATTGTGGCCCGAACATTGTCCTTGCGAGAACCGCATCCCGTTGGCAGCTACCTCCTGCAGCACGCCTGGCTCCAGGTCGCCGGAACGAACGAGTTCGCACTGCGATTTATCCCCGTCCTGGCGGGCACGCTTGCCATCCCATTGGTCTTCCGTCTGGCCAGGCAGCTTCGCCTCGGCGCCCCGACTGCCCTCGCAGCCAGCCTGCTCCTGGCCCTGAACACCTACGCCATCTGGCACAGCCAGGATGCCCGGATGTACTCGCTCAGCCTGGCGCTCACTGCGGCCGCCTCAGTCCTGGCCCTGCAGGTCGTCCGCCAGCCCAAGCTCTGGCCCGTTCCCGCAGCCTACGCCCTCTGCGCAGCTGTCGCCCTCCAGGTCCACTACTACGCCGCATTCGTCATTCTGGCGCACAACCTCTTTGTCCTCTTCCTGCTGCTACGCAACGTCTGGACGCGCCGCGCCCTTCACCCCGCCGGCCGGTTCATCTTTACGCTGCGTTCCGGCGATGGCGCACTGCTGACGCGCTGGAGCCTCGCCCAACTGTTGACCGTTGCCCTATGCGCGCCCTGGTTTATCAGCGCCTGGCAGACCCTTATCCGCTACGGCGGTAACGGCGACTCCCCCGCCTTCGGGGCAATGCTGTGGCGCTCTCTCGGCGTCTTTGCCTTGAGCGAAATGGTCCCCCATCCGATCTGGCGATTCGCCGGCGGGCTGCTGGCCGGGTCCCTAATCGTCGCCGGACTCCTCTTCGGCCTCCGCAACCAAAACAGCGCCGAAAACAGCAACGAAACCGTACCGGGCGACCCCGAGACCCAAACCGGCGAAAGCCCCCCAAATGGCGCAGGAGACCAACAGCAGACACCTCCCGGCCAGTCAAGCGCAACCGTCTTCCTGCTCCTCTACCTGTTCATCCCTCTCCTGGCGACCTGGTTCGGCGCGCGCCAGCGTCCCATATTCGATGAACGCTACCTGGTCGCCGCGCTGCCGCCATTCCTCCTGCTGATAACCGTCAGCGCGGCCAGCATGAGCAGTTGGATCGATACGCACCTGGGCTGGCGCTGGCGC
This sequence comes from Caldilineaceae bacterium, assembly GCA_965207495.1. Lineage (GTDB taxonomy): Bacteria > Chloroflexota > Anaerolineae > Caldilineales > Caldilineaceae > Bin5. The sequence goes on along the minus strand of OZ242287.1, from coordinate 5,508,641 downwards.
TACTGGGTCGACCGCGAAGCCGGCGCAAGCAGCGGGCAAGATTCCGCCTCTGATCCCGCCACGCCTCTCGCGCGCATCCCGCTCGGCCGCATCTCTGCCGCCGTGCTGATAATCCTTTTCCTTGCCGCCAACCTCTACAGCCTGCGCAACCACTATTATGAAGACAGATCACTGGGATGGCGGGCGCTGGCCGAAACCTTGGATCGCTGGAGCATCGGCCTGCCGCCACAAGACGTCCGTATCGCCGCCAACTTTCCCGACCCGACCCTCGAGTACTATTACAAAGGCGATGTCCAACAGTTCATGATTCCCCCCAAGCCCCATGACGCCGACGGCGCCGCGCAGGTCGTCGATTCCATCATCCAAGACAGCGTATTCCGTGTCATTCTGCCCGCCGCACCCGCTCCCAACTGGGATGCCACCGGCATCGCCCCAGATGCGCTCGCCGCCGGATTCCACATGGTTCTGCAGGAGCGAGTCGGCAACTTTCCCGTACACCTCTACGCTCGACCCGACCCCCAGGGCTGGCAAGAGGTAGACGCACCGTTCGAAAACGGCGTTACGCTGACCAGAGCCCAAGTGAGCCCGCCAAAAATAACCGCCGCCGGCATTCTCGTCATACACATGGACTGGAGGGGAAATCACGAAACACTTACCGGCGGGGAGAAGATATTCGTCCACCTGCTCAACGAGTCCGGCGGCATTCTCTCCCAGGCAGACCCATTTCTGCAGTTGAATTCGGCAGAAGGATTCAGCAGCACTGCCCTCCAACTGCCCGCAACCCTGCCCCCCGGTCCGCTGCGTCTCATCGCCGGCCTCTACGACGCAAGCCTCGAGGGCGCGCCCAAAATCCTCACAGAAGAAGGAGTGGATTCAGTCGTCCTGTCCCAATTTGAGAGTGAGGTGCCTGCAAATGACTAGGCAACGCCGTCGCCTGAGCCCAGCCTGGCCCTTCGTCGCTGGGCCCTATACCCGCCAGGATCCCGTGGACACAGACCTGCCCAGGCTCCGCCCGTCCCGAATACAACCCCTACTCCCTACAAGTGCCGCCAAATGACCACACATACCACATAGACAGAAGTAGCCAAAATGAGATATGATTCGGGTGCCCTCCCATGAGCCAGCCGGAAAGCATCGGCAGTCGAGAGCTCGAACAGGAGGTCAATCCGTAATGGCCTACGCAGTACGGCCTTAGACCTCTTTGAAGAGACATATCAACCGGTATGGGAAATGGGAAAGCAATTCCCAGCTGGCCGTCATCGTCCCCATCCACAGCCCCGGCGCTGAGTTGCGGCCGCCGCCCACTAAGCGAAGTTGACGAAAGAAAAAGACTGTTCAAGAATGTAACAACAACAGGTCGCCAGTAGCACAAGCGCAGCCGGTCCGGCACGCAGCAACCTGTCCCGTACAAGTGGGTTTACCAACAACTAGAAACCAAAACCTAAAAACATGAAGTTAGTCATCGCCATCGTCAACGAAGAAGACAGCCCCAACCTCCTCGACCGTCTCGGACGCCGCGGCTACTCCGCCACCATAACCGGCACCCGCGGCGGCTTCCTCCGCATCGGCAACGCAACCATCTTCTGCGGCGTCCAGGACGAACAGGTCGAGGACGTCCTCACCGTCTTCCGCGAAAGCTGCACCAGCCGCGTCCAATACGTAACACCCCTCCCGCCCGTCATGGAACCCGGCGAAATGCACATCCCCACCCCCGTCGAAAAACAGGTAGGCGGCGCCACCATCTTCGTCGTCCCCGTCGACCACTTCGAAAAGATCTAAACCCCCGCTACGCCCAAACCTCCCCAATCAAAAAAACCCTCCCAATCCCATGAGGGTTTTCTCCATGTCCCTAAGCAGCCATCAACAAAACAAAAGTGTGAAAGGCGTTCCCCGCAGCCAAAATGGTGTTAAAGGTGTTCTCCGTGTTCCTCCGTGGCCCTCCGTGGTTCAAAAGGTGTTAAGCTGTTCTGCAGTTCACTGACCACCGACCACTGACTACTGATCACTGCCGTCCTCCATCGAAGACTCAATCGACTCCGGGCTCTCCCCCGACTCCAGCCGGTCCACCACCTCATCCATCTCCCCATCCAGCGGTTCACCCGTCTCATCGCTCATCTTGCGCATGAAATGCGCCAGCGCCCGCGGGTCCTCCTGCTCCAACCCGGACAGCAGCGAAGAGTCCTCCGCCATCGACTCGATCCGGTTCTCCTCCGAGCGCAGCACACGCAACCGGCTCATCAGCCGCCGCAACCGCTGCCCCGCGCACTCCGGGCACGCCGAAGCCCCCGCCTCCGCCTCCGCCATCGTGCGGAACAGCACACTCACCCGCTTCTTGCAGTCAAAACAGTAATACTCGTAAATCGGCATCAGCCTCCACCTGCATCCGCCTCCCTATCCTGCTGCGGCGCATCCTCCATCCTCCACTTCACGAACCCCTCCCGTGCCTTCGCCGGTCGCCCCCACCGCGCAACGTTTACGCTCCCGATTTTTCGCTCACCATTAATCTGCACTATACTGATTTCGCACCTTATTTCAGTATGGACGTTCGGCTGCCCATCATTATATCCAGCGAAATGCCCGGCACAAAGCGATGGTGATGCCTGCCAGAGTGGTTTTCGTTTCTAACTGTCAGTAGTCAGTTCTCAGTCAGCAAGCGGCCTCTCCCGTGCCGCTAACGATAACTGAACACCGGAAACTCAAAACTCCAATGGGATGCGTCTTCTATGTTCGATATCCAGGATGATGTGACTCCGATCTACAACCAGCAGAATCAACCCCGTCCAATTCTGGTGGTGATATCCGGGCCCAGCGGCGTCGGCAAAGACACCATCCTTTCGCTGATGAAGCAGCGGAACCTCCCCTTCCACTTCGTCGTAACCGCCACCACCCGGCCCCGCCGCCCAGCTGAGGAAGAAGGCGTCGACTACCACTTCGTCTCCGTCGGCGAATTCGCCGAAATGATCGACGCCAATGAACTGTTGGAATATGCCGTCGTCTACGGCGACTACAAAGGCATCCCCAAAACCCACGTTCGCAAGGCCCTCGCCAGCGGCAAAGACGTTATCCTCCGTATTGACGTACAGGGCGCCGCCACCATCCGCCGTCTCATACCCGAGGCCGTGACCATCTTCCTCGTCGCCGACAACGAAGTGGAGCAGATGCGGCGGCTGCGCGAGCGCAAGACCGAGACCTCCGACAGGCTCAAAATGCGCATCGCCACCGCTCGCAAAGAGTTGCAGCAACTGCAAAACTTCCAGTACGTCGTCGTCAACCGCGACGACCGCCAGGAAGAGACGGTCGACAAGGTGATCAGCATCATTCAAGCCGAAAAATGTCGCGTAGACTGGTCGCCCGTAGATCTGTAGCCCACACGTGAAAAACCTCTTCAACTCCCCGCCTCGGCCGGACGGTCCGCCGCCCGCGCCGACCTTCTACATCCCCCTCGTCCGCCCGCGCGTCAGCCGCGCCCTGATCGCCGTCAACCTCCTCGTCTTCGCCGCCACCTTCATCTACGGTCTGCTCGAATACGGCGTCTGGAACGGCCCCACCAACCTGCGCGTCCTCTGCGACCTCGGCATGAAGTCCAACTGGCATATCATGCAAGGCGAGAACTGGCGGCTCTTTACCGCCATGTTCCTCCACATCGGCCCCATTCACCTCATCTCCAACCTCATCGGCCTTTTCTGGCTCGGCCCCATCATCGAAGGCCATTTCGGCCACCTGCGCTTCACCGCCATCTACCTGCTCGGCGGCCTGCTCGGCAGCATCGCCAGCTTCGCTTTCTCGCCCGCCCCCTCCGCGGGCGCATCCGGCGCTGTCTTCGCCCTGCTTGGCGCAACCATCATCTACTTCTATCGCTTCCGCGATAACATGGGCCGCCAGGGGCAGTCGATGCTCCAGTCCGCGCTCGCCATCCTCGTCATCAATCTCGTCCTCGGCTTCTCGGTCGCAAACGTAGACAACTGGGGCCACATGGGCGGCCTCGTCGGCGGCGTCATCATCGCCATCGGCCTCCTGCCCCGCTACCGCCCGCCCTCCGTCCTCAACTTCGGCCGCCAGCCCCTCGTCCGCGAACCCCGCATCGTCCGCGGCCTCTCCTGGACCCTCCTCTGCGCGCTCCTCTTCTACACCGCCTACCAGACCGCAACCCTCATCGCCTCCCCCTCCAGGTTCGCAGCCTTCCTCTGCTGACCCCCCCCCCAAGCCAATCCCCAAGCCCGCAACTGATCGCGCAGTTACCGACCACTAACCACTGATCACTGACCACTGCTGTTTTGGGCGTTCGGGCCTTCGGCCCTCCCTTGTGCAGGGGCTGCGCCCCCGCAACGCCCCGCCCTTGCTAGCCACCGTGCTAATTCTTCCCCAGCAAAATGTCTAGCCAACAGTGTCGTCTCCCCCCACGCTGTCTCAACCCACTGACCACTAACCGCTGCAGTTCAAGAGCCCGCAGACAAAAATGCACCGTTCCCTCCCTAGCCAACGACCATGACCTACCTCAACCCCAAAGGTTCTGTCCAGCAGGCCTTCCTGGACCAAAAAAGGTGTTCTCCGTGGTTTTCTGTGGCCCTCCGTGGTTCAAAAAGGCAGTTCTTCGCGCCCCTTCGCGGATCGTTCGCTCTGTCTATCTCTAAACTCAAGCCAGAAACATCCCGAACCGGCCAGCAGTCATTCCGTCCTCGTTCAATAATGAACGAACTTCCAAAAAGCCACCTGGACCTAGAAACTGTCCAATCCTTCCGCAATCAACTCAACAACATCCTTCACCTCCACGCCCTCCTGCGCCGCCTTCGCCGCATCCGACATCATCGTCAAACAGAACGGGCAGCCCACGGCCACCGTATCCGCGCCCGTCGCCCGCGCCTCCGCATACCGCTCCGCACTCACCGCCCGCTCGCCCGGCTCCTCCTCCTTCCAGAACTGCGCGCCGCCCGCCCCGCAACAGAAACTCTGCTGCCCGTGTCGCGGCATCTCCTCCAGCGCGATATTGCCCGCCTCCAGCAAAGTCCGCGGCGCGTCCACAATCCCGTTATGCCGGCCCAGATAACAGGGATCGTGGAACGTAACCACCCCTTCCTGCTCAACGTTATATTCCAGCTTACGGTCCGCCACCAGCTCCGATAGCAGCTGCGTATGGTGGATCACCTCCCACTGCGGCGGTTCTTCGCTTCCGCTGTACTGATGATACTCTTTGCCGATGCTGTGCAGACAGTGCGGGCACGTCGTCACGATCCGCCGCGGCGCTACTTCATTCAGCACCTCCATATTGCTCTCCGCCATCCCCCAGAACAGGTCTTCCCGCCCCGAACGCCGCGCCGCGTCGCCCGTACAGCTCTCCATCTCGCCCAGCACCGCGAAACTCACGCCCGCGTGGTTCAGCACCTTGGCAAAGGCCCGCGCCGTCTCCCGCGCCCGCGGATCGTAGCTCGGCGCGCAGCCCACCCACCACAGCACATCGGCATCCGGCTTCTCCTCCACCGTCGGCACCGCCAGCCCTTCCGCCCACGCCAACCGCTCGCGCGCACTCTGATTCCACGGATTCCCCTGCCGTTCGATCCCCCGGTAAGCCTGCTGCAGCGTCCCTGGAAAACTGTTCTCCGTCAGCGCCTGGTAGCGCCGCAAATGCATGATGTCGAACATCGGCTCGTTGCCCACCGGACAGATGTCAACGCACGCGCCGCACGCCGTGCACGCCCACACCGCCGACTCGCTGATCGCGTATTCCAGCAGCGGCGGCGTCTCCTCGCCCGCAGCCATCGCCGCCGCCCGCTCGTTGATCGCATAGCGCTTGTTCACCTCCAGCGCCGCCGGCGACAGCTCCTTGCCGGTCACGTAAGCCGGGCACACATCCTGGCAGCGGTTGCACATAATGCACGCGTACGCGTCCACCAAATGCGGCCACGGCAGCTGCTCCAGCCGCGCCGCGCCGAACTCCTCGATCGTCTCGTCCTCAAAGTCCAACGGCGGTAGCTCACCCAGTGAGCTCCGCTGCGGCCGCGCCAAAAAGTTCACGCCCGACATGATCAGATGCAGATGCTTCGTGCGCGGGAACCACGGCACAAACGCCAGCACCAGCCCCAGCGCCACCCACCAGCCCACATGCTGCCCCACCGTCAGAGCCGCCGCGTCCATCCCACCCCACAACAGGCTCATCCCGTTCGCGAACGGCTGCGCCGCATCCCCATGACCGGCCGCCTGCCGCTCCAGCGCGATCGCAAAACTCTCGCCCACCAGCCGGAACCCCACGTGCAGCAAAATGAACATCCCCACAAGCAGCGAGTCCCGCCCGATCCCCCCGGCCTTCACCTTCTCCACCAGCATCACATTCTCGCTATAGCCCAGCGCCCGCTCGCGCACCACAAAGCGCCGCACCAGAAAATAGACCATGCCGGCCAATATCCCCACCGTCACGATGTCCGCCGCAAAACGGTACGCGGCCCCAACCGCACCCTCGCCCAGAAAGCGCACCGCAAAAAAGCCCTGCACCACATCGCCCAGATTCACCAGCAGATAAAAGACGAACCCCCACGCGATCAGCGCGTGAAAGACACCGGCCCCATCGCGGCTCTTCCACATATTGCCGAATGTAAGCCACCTGCCCGCAGCATGCCACAGCCGCCCCGCAACCTCACCGCGCGTCGGCAACTCCCCCGCCCCCCGCCGCACCACATCATAAACGCGCCGGAACTGAACAAAGCTCAGATAGATCGACACCGCAACCGCGGCCACAAAAAGTAGCTTCTCGACAAGAGTCAGCATGGCAGTTCACACTCACTTCCCTGTTTAGTATAGAGACCGACCTCTCCACCCCTCCTCGCCCTCCCCAACACCAGAGCGCCGCACAATTATACACGTCCCCACAAAGTAGCGCAGGACCCCGAACCAACTTATACTTTCACTGACCACTGACCACTGACCACTGACCACTGACCACTGACCACTGACCACTGACCACTGACCACTGACCACTGACCACTGACCACTGCAGTCCACGGAATCCCCGATGCTCGGAACCATAATCCCTGCCCGCCGGTTCGCCATCGCCATGGTGCGCCGCATGCTGCAGGTCGATCTGCCAACTTCCGTCCGCTCCGATGAAGACGTAGAAGCCGAAGTATGGCGCAACTACAACTGGAACTTCTCTGTCAACGTCATCGACGGCTCCCTCTTCCTTCTGGCCCAGAGCCTCATGTCGGCCACCACCATCCTCCCCTTCTTCGTCAGCAGGCTCACCGATAACCCCTTCTACTTCGGCCTGCTGGCAGTCATCGCCAACGGCGGCTGGTTCTTCCCCCAGCTTCTCAGCGCCGGCCCGATCGAACGCACCGACCGCAAAAAGCCCTGGCTGATCAACCTCGGATTCTTCCTCGAACGCATGCCGCTCGTCCTCCTCACCGCAACAGCCCTTCTCGCAGTCAACTCTCCCTCCTGGGCTCTCGCCCTCTTCCTCCTCGCATTCGCCATCTACAACCTCGGCGCCGGCATCATCGCGCCCGCATGGCAGGATCTCCTCGCAGTCTGCTTTCCCGCCACCCGCCGCGGCCGCCTCATGGGCGTGACCATGTTCGTCGGCGGCATCACCGGCGCGCTCGGCGCCATCGGCAGCAGCCGCATCCTCGAGACACTGCCCTTCCCCCGCAACTTCCTCATCTTGTTCGGGCTGGCTACCATCCTCATGTTCCTCGGCTGGGCCGTCCTCGCCCTCACCCGCGAACCTGTCCGCCGCGTCCCCCGCACCGCCGAAAACCGCCTCCGCATCTGGACCAGGCTCGGCCGCATCTTGCGCCGCGATCAGAACTTCCGCCGCTTCCTCATCGCCCGCGGTCTGCTCGCCGTCGGCGGCATGGGCATGGCCTTTGTCACAGCGGCCGCCATCAGCAAATGGGACGTAACCGGCGGCACCGTCGGCAGCTACACCGTCGCCCTCCTGGTCGGCCAGTCCGCCAGCAATCTCCTGTTCGGACTGCTCGCCGACCGTAAAGGACACAAACTTGCGCTCGTGCTCGGCGGTCTTGCCGCCTCCCTGGGCTATGTCATCGCCGGTCTCGCTGCCTTGCCGTTCCTCTACTACCTTGTTTTCGTATTCCTCGGCGTCTATTTCAGCGCCACCTTCATCTCCGGCCTCATGATCGTGCTCGAGTTCACCGGGCCCGAGCAGCGCCCCACCTACGTGGGCATCACCAACTCCATCATCGGCGCCATCAATGTCGTCATCCCTCTTGTCGGCAGCTGGCTGGCCACCTTCAGCTACGGCTATCTCTTCGCCCTCAGCGCCGCCGCCGGCCTGCTCGGCGTCCTGCTCATGGCCTTCTGGGTCGCTGATCCCCGCCACACCGGCGAACACGCAACTGCCGACGGAAACAACTGACTTGCGCCCCGTGCCCGTTCGTGGTAGAAATTCTCAAAAGCGCCAACTCCAGGGAGACATACAATGACAATGGGCCACGTCTGTTCACAACTTTCGCACACCTCCGGTGAAGCCATCTACGGTACAGCCGGCAACGGCACAGACGTCTGGTTTGTGCTCGAATACCCCGGCGTCTGGGGCGGCAAAGCCATGGAAGAGAGCAAGCTCGACGACGCGCTCAAAGAACACCTCCAGCAAGCCGTCGCCGCCACGCCCGGCGCCCGCCTCCAGCTCATCAAACACGGCGAGTCCCGCAACGGCTCCTCCATCAGCTTTTTCATCGGCCTCTCCCAGGAGGACGTCGCCGCCCTCTATCGCTTCGAGTTGCAGGCCTTCACCGACCTGGCCGCGATGGATCTGCCCGCCATGGTGACCGAGATACGCACCGCGCCCGAGCGCTACGCCGCCCATAAACACGACGAGCCGCTCTTCCTCGTCTGCACCAACGGCAGCCGCGATCGCTGCTGCGCCACACTCGGCGTGCCCGTCTATCTCACCATGTCCGCCTACGCCGGCGACCAGGTCTGGCAGACCACCCACACCGGCGGCCACCGCTTCGCCGCCACCATGATCGTCCTGCCGCATGGCGTCTATTACGGCCGCCTCGGCGCAGAAGACGCCACCGCCATCGTCGACTCCTACAACGCCGGCGACGTCTACGCCCTCGACCACTATCGCGGCCGCTCCTGCTACAAGGCGCCCGTCCAGGCCGCCGAATACTACCTGCGCGCCAAAACGCACCAGCAATCGCTCGACGCCTTCTCCCTCCTCGAAGCCAACCAGCAGGACGACGTATGGACCTGCCGCTTCCGCTCCAACGGCGACGACCTCGTCCACGAGCTCTTCGTCCTCGCCGAAGAATCCGAGTTCATTATCCCGTTGAGCTGCCGCAAACCCGACACCGAGCGCGTCCCCCAATACCGCCTGCTCTCCCATTCCGTGCACGCGCCCGTTCCGGCCTGACCTCCGTCACCGCGGCACCAACAGACGACTGGGGTCACTAAAGGCGTTACTACTCAGCCACAGCCAATTCATGAACCATAGTGAGGAGAGAAAAGGTGTTTCTCTCTCCTCACTATTCTTTGCTCACGCCTCGCTTTTGGGCGGTCGGGCCTTTGGCCCTCCCTTGTGCGGGGGGATTCCCCCCGCAACGCCCCCCTCTGCAAGCCCAGCCATCGCAGAAATTTCTAAGTTTGAGGCCAGCGACCGGTGTCGAACCCCCGCGCAGTAACTGGCCACTGACCACTGACCACTGACCACTGACCACTGACCACTGACCACTGCAGTTAAGCAACGGAAGTTAAATCCTCAGTAAACCTACCTTAACAGCCGCCTTTACGCCTGCCGCAAAAAACTGCTTCCACTTTCGCCAGATTTCAGCCTTTATGTGTGCTAGACTTCTTTGGCGCGCGGCATTGCACAAGGCAGTGCCAGCGTGTACCTGTTTGCAGGGCGGATCTGTATACAGGCCCGTCTGCCAACTCGGACCCGGACGGAACGCAGACCGGGTCCGAGGCTGGCCTTCCTTGGCGAAGGCGTGCCCAAAACACTTAAGACTGGGGGAAGTCTCTCATGTTTGTCAAGAGTATCGGTAGGGTGCAGTTTGCTCTGGTCCTTCTGGCCGGCCTGCTCCTCACCGCCTGTACGCCGCTTCAGTCGCCGGCAGAATCGGAGAGTGCCATAGAAGCCACAGAGCTGACCATCTACTCAGGCCGCAACGAGAATCTGGTCGGACCCCTGCTGGGACGCTACCAGGAAGTCAGCGGCGTTACCGTCAATGTACGCTATGGCGGCACCGCCGAACTGGCCGCAACAATTATGGAAGAAGGACAGAACTCGCCCGCCGACATTTTCTTCGGCCAAGACGCTGGCGCGCTCGGCGCGCTCGCTCTGGCCGGGCGCTTTACACAGCTGCCCACAGAGGTTCTGGACCGGGTCGATCCCCGCTTCCAGAGTGGCAGCGGCGACTGGGTCGGCGTCAGCGGACGCGCCCGCGTCTTCGTTTACAACACCGAAATGGTCAACGAGGACGAACTGCCCAACGACATCTGGGAACTGACCGAACCCAAGTGGCAGGGGAAGATTGGCTGGGCGCCCACCAATGGCAGCTTCCAGGCCTTCGTCACCGCCGTCCGCGTCCTTGAAGGCGAGGAAGGTGCTCGCGAATGGCTCGAAGCCATGATCGCCAACGACGTGCAGATCTATGCCAAGAACACCCCGATCGTCGAGGCCACTGGCCGCGGCGAGATCGAACTGGGCCTCGTCAATCACTACTATCTCTACAGATTCCTGGCCGAGGATCCCGACTTCCAGGCCGCGAATCACCACCCGTCCGCCGGTGACGCCGGCGCAATGATCAATGTCGCCGGTGTCGGCATTCTCGATACCGCCAAAGACCAGGCCGCAGCCGAGGCCTTCGTCGCCTTCCTGCTCTCGGACGAGGCGCAGACTTACTTCTCAGAACAGACCAACGAATATCCCCTTGTCTCCGGCGTGCCGACCACCGCCGAGGGGCTCCTGCCCCTGGCCGAAGTCAACACACCCGATATCGACCTGACCGACCTCGACGACCTGCAAGGCACGCTGCAGCTTCTTCAGGAGGTCGACGCCCTGCAGTAAAGGTCGTGTTTTCCTCTGTTGCTCCAAAAGCACACCCGGCGGACGACAACCTCCTCGACGTCTACCGGGTGTGCTTTCCACTCTATAGCAGTTGCTACCAGCTATTCCTGTATCGTCGTGCCCTTCCAACCATCACACATTCAAATTCAGTTCGAAACAAGGCCCCCAAGAAACTACCCCCCAACCGACCAGCCATTGAGTTCGAGAGGTGTTCACAAAAAACTAGAAACTGATAACTAAAAACTGTAGTGTCAAACGATCTTCAACTGCGGCTGACTGCCTCCCGACACCGCCCGCAGCTGCGCAACTACCTTCTGCGCCAGCGTACCGAACGTGCGCGCGGCTGCGCCCGCGGGGTTGGCCGCAACGATCGGCCTGCCCCGGTCGCCCGACGCGCTGATTGCGGACTCCAGGGCGACGACGCCCAGTAACTCCGTCCCCAGTTCACCCGCCGCGGTCTGGCCGCCGCCGCTGCCAAAGACCTCCCCGCTCATATTCTCGATCACGCCCAGGATCGGCACCTCCAGCTGCTCAAACGCCGCCGCGCCGCGCCGCGCATCAGCAACCGACACCATCTGCGGCATCGTCACGATCAACCCGCCTGTCAGCGGCGCGATCTGCGCCAGCGAAAGCTGCGCGTCTCCCGTCCCCGGCGGCAGGTCCACGATCAGATAGTCCAGCTCGCCCCAGCGCACGTCGCTGAACAGCTGCTGGATCGCCTTGTGCAGCATCGGCCCCCGCCAGATCAGCGCCTGCTCCGGCGGCAGCAGAAAGCCCATGCTCATGAACCGCACGCCGTGCGCCTCTGCCGGGATCAGCTTGCCCGCCTCCACCGGCGGCATCGCCTCCACGCCCATCATCATCGGGATGTTTGGCCCGTAGATGTCGGCGTCCAGCAGGCCCACCGCGGCGCCCGTCTGCGCCAGGCTTACCGCCAGGTTCGCGCTGACCGTGCTCTTGCCGACACCTCCCTTGCCGCTTGCAACCGCCACAATATTCTTGATCGGTATCCCCAGCTTCGCCTCAATCCTCGGGTCGAAAGGGACCCCTCCCGAAGCATCGCCGGCGTCGTCCACATTGTCACTCGCCATAATCAGTTCCTATCCTTCGAATCCCGCCAGGCTCTGTAAAACTGCCGTGCCTGTATGTTGAATGCCTGTCGCTACCTTACTCTTCCCATCCGCGCCTGTCAAAAAACCCCGCCCTGCCGCAACAAGAGCCCAGACCAAGCGGCCCATCGCCTAAGCGCGGGCGCGTCAACCAACGGTGTCTGCTAAAAACTGAAAGCTAGAGTCTAAGAACTATCCTCCACAATCATTCTCGCCGCCCGCTGCCCGATCTCCACCGCGTAATTTGTGCCGCGGTCCCACGGGTACACCTGGCTCATCGAGGCAAAGTACAGTCCCTGCAACGGCGTGCGCAGATCGGGGATCATCTCAGCGTAGCCCCGAACCGGCACCGGCTGCGCATACGTAGCCCGGTGCAGCCACGCGCCCGTCACCCACTCCGGCCGGAACTCGCGGTTGAAGCGCGGCAGCGCCGGCAGGAATTCCGCCAGGAGCTCCTCCTGCGACATCGAGAAATAATGGTGCGACGGCTCCAGGTAGTCGCCCAGATAGAGCAGGTGATCGCCCCCATAGTGGCCCGGGTCGATCATGTTGGTGTGCTCGACCAGCACCAGGAACGGCAGTCCCTCTGCCTTCGGCACGTTCACCCAATAGGTGTCCTTGAGCAGAGGCCGGTCCAGCGCCACCGTCATCACCACCGCCCCCATGTGCCGCAGCGAACCCAGCTGCGCCAGATAGCTGGCCGGCAGCGCCGGCACAAGCCGCTGCATCAGCCCTGGGCTGACCGTCGCAAGGACGACGTCGAAATCGCGGGCATGCGGGGACTCGCCTGCCTCGCCCTTCTCTCCGCTCTCGATCCGGAACCCGCCCTCCGGCAGCGGCGAAACAGACCGCACAGGCGCATTCGTCTCGATCGTCACGCCCCGCTCACGCGTCGCCGCGCCAAGCCTGTCCACGAACGCCTGAAAACCTCCTTGGTAGTAACCGAGCCGCGGCGTCCGCTTGTACACCCGCGCCCAGAACCAGGCCAGGTTGACATCCTCGAAAAACGGGCCGAACTTGCCTTCCAACATCGGCTGCCACAGCTTGCCGTAGGCCGTCTCTCCCATCCACCGCGCCAGCCACTCATCCGCCACCAGCCGGTCAAAGACCCGCCACGGCGGGCGCGGATGGTACTTCAGATAAGCCAGCACCAGGCCCATGCGCAGCTTCTCGGGCAGCGACAGGTGTGGAAACCGCAGGAGGTGCGCCGGGCTGTCAAGAGGATAGTTCCCGCCCTGGAAGTGCATGACGGTCGAAGGCCGGTGGATCTGCAGTAGATCGTCGGCGCCGATCTGCTCGGTCAACCGCAGAATATCGTAGTCGTTGGTGAAGAGATGATGATAGAACTTCTCCAGCGGCCAATCCCAGCTCTCCCGCCCCTTGAAACCCGACGCCAGCCCGCCCAGCTCCGGCCCGTTCTCAAAGATATGCACCTCCGCATCGCCGTCACCCGCGAGTTCATAAGCCGCCGTCAGACCGGCAACCCCGCCGCCAATAATTGCGATGCGAACCGGTCCCTCTTCTTGAGAACCCATTGACGTTCTTTCCTGCTGTGAACCGCTGTGCTGCCAGGCAGCATTGACATCCTGAGTATCCTGCCCAAGGTGCAACATCAGCAGGACGGCTTCGGTCAGAATGAGACCGTTTCTCGCCTTAATCTCGTCTTCCAAGACCATAATCAGCGTCGACCACAAAAAGTGTTCTGCGCCCTGTCCGCGGATCAATGGGTCTAAGGCGTTCTCCGCGCCCCTCCGCGTCCGCCGCGGACCAAAAGGGTTTAAGGCGTTTTCCGTGTTCAGACAACGACCCAGATCCGCCGCTAGCCAATCCGCCGGTGAAAGAAAAAACCAGCGCACAAAGGCGCTGGTCTATCTCAATTCGCGGAGCGCTGCCTCCCCCCGCACAACAGGCCGTTCAGGCGGCCAGTGTCAGTGTTCCCAAGCCGCTCAGCTGGCGGTCGATCTCTTCCTGCGCGTTGCTGTAGAGCCGCAGCAGGTCCGCGTCCGTCCCTTTGTACGTGCGGATAGTCTGCAGCGAGCAGAACGCGCAGCCCCGCAGGAACTTATAGTAGTTGCTATGACACTTCATACAGTCGCCCAGGTTGATCATCATCAGAACAAAAGCCAGACTATCCGGGTGCGTATCGGGCAACATGGAAACTCGATCGACCAGCTCACGCCAGCTGTCTCCGCGCAGATCCCGCAACGACGGGATCAGGTAGGCCGGGAAGAACAACTCCGCCTTTCCGTCGAGCACCGCATCATTTACATCAACCATACGTCCTCCCTTCACTCGTCCAACTCACCTCACAATGGCGCATCGTCCAGCGCCGGGGCGTATGTCAACTTCAAAGACGCCCGCTTCGGCAACTGTCCTTTCTCTATACGTCCATACTGTCGCCGGGATTCAGAATCTCGCATTCAATATCGGTTTCGTCCAGCAGCTTCTGGGCAAAGGCTTCGACATCCTGTTCAATCGGCGGGAATGTGTTGTAGTGGAAGGGGAGCACCTTCTTCGCCTTTACGAACTGGGCCGCCTGGATGGCGTCGTCCGGCCCCATTGTGAAGTTGTCCCCGATCGGCAGCGCCGCCAGGTCCACGCCGCCCACGTCGCCGATAAGGCGCATGTCATAGGTCAGGCCGGTATCGCCGGCGAAGTAGACGTCGGTGCCGTCATTGAAATGGACCAGAACACCGGCCGGATTGCCGCCGTAGCTGCCGTCCGGCAGACCGCTGCCGTGATGCGCAATCGTCAGCTTCACGCGGCCGAAGTCGAAGTTGTAACCGCCGCCAATGTGCATCTGGTGAACGTTCTCTACGCCTTGCGCCATCAACCAGTCACCGATCTCAAAGTTGCAGATAACCAGGCAGCCGGTGCGCTTGGCGACCGGGACTGCATCGGCCATGTGGTCGGCATGCCCATGCGTCACAATGATCACATCGGCGTCAACGCTGTCCGCGGTCGCGTCGGCCGGCGCGACCGGGTTGTTCGGCGACAGAAACGGGTCGATCAGCAGCTTCGTCCCATCAGCGTCCACTCCAAACGTCGCATGTCCGTAAAATGTAATCTTAACCGTCATCGTGCATTCCTCTATTCAGGCGTCTCTGATTGCCGGTTTTCGGTAACCGCCAAAGACTCGACCAAATGGCTCTACTAAATACTGAATACTAGAAATCGCAGTGCTTTACTCTCCGGACTGCTCTTTACGCTGCCGCGCCCGCTCCTGGGCCCTGCGCTTCAACTCCTCCATGCGCGCCCGCTTGGCGTCGGCTTCGTCGTCACCGCTGCCGCCGCCGTCAACGGCTTGACCCTGGGCCTGGCGCTGCGCAGCCCGTTCTTTGGCCAGCGCCTGCAGCTCTGCGGCCGAGCGCTTCGGCTTCGCAGCCGACTCGTCCGCGGCCGCTGCACTCTTGGCTGCGGCTCTGGCCGCTGCCTTGGCAGCCTTCTCTTCATCCTGCTTGCGCTTCTGCTCCTCTTCTTCCTTGCGCCGCGCCTGCTCCTCTTCGTACTGCGTCGGCCACAGCGCCGCGTAGTACTCCAGCGGCACCGTCAGCTCCGCCATATCATAGACAAGATGCGGATAGCGATCATAGACCGCCAGCTCGTAGTCATGGTTCATCTTGATGGCGTCGAAGGGGCAGAATTCGACACAGAAGCTGCAACTCATACAGACCGCCGCGTCGATGTAGAAATCCGAGCAACGCGTGACCGGCTTGCCGTTCTCGTCGCTGTCGCGCACGATCCAGATGCACTGGGGCGGACACACCTTGGCGCAGATGCCGCAGGCCGTGCAGCGGTCCTCCTGCTTCTCCGAGTCCCAGATCAGCATCGGGATGTAGCGGAAACGCTCCGGCAGCAGCCGCTTCTCTTCCGGATACTGGATCGTCAGCAGCCCTTCCTGGTCGATCGGCTGCTTGATCACGCGGCGGTTGTTGCCCAGCTCAATGCTGCCCCGGTAGCGGTCGGGCACACTCTCCCGGTCGTCCTCAAACGTATCCAGAGCGTGCTTCAAAGTCACGCCCAGTCCTTTTAGAAGCCCTGTCCCAAACATACGGTAAACTCCTAAGTGCAGTTTTTAGTCGTTAGTTTTTAGTTTTTAGTAACGGCAGGCCAGACACTCCGGAGCAGTCACTAAAAACTAGAAACCAGAAACTCAAAACTGAAGTTACCTGTCCACTTCGCCCAGCACGATGTCGATGGCGCCCAGGATTACGATTGCGTCCGCCACTTTGTAGCCGACGCTCATCGGGCCGAGCGCGTTCAGGTTGATATAGCTGGGCGAGCGCACGTGATAGCGCCACGGCTGCGTCTTGCCGTCGCTGGCCAGATAGAATCCCAGCTCACCCTTCGGCGCTTCCAGCCGGCCGTAGACCTCGCCTTCCGGCGCCCGCAGCGTGTAGCCGCCTCTGCCGCCGAGCGTCTCGCCCTCGGGCATATCGCGCAGCGCCTGCTGCAGGATGCGCACACTCTCCATCGCCTCCAGCAGCCGGATGTAGTAGCGGTCGTAAATGTCGCTGTTCGGCAGCGTCGGGATGTCGAAATCGAAGCGGTCGTAGATGCCGTACGGCTCGGCCTTGCGGATGTCGTAGGCCAGCCCACCGGCCCGGATCATCGGCCCGCTCACGCTCAGCGAGATCAGGTCCTCGACCGAAAGGTAGCCGACGCCGCGGCCGCGCGCCTTCAGGATCTCGTTCTCGGTCAGCAGCGTGTCCAGCTCGTCCAGCGCGCGCGGGAGGCGTTCGTTGGCCAGATAGGCCGCCTGCCCGTGCCAGCCCTCCGGCAGATCGCGCACCACGCCGCCAAAGCGCATGTAGTTGCACATCATGCGTGCGCCGGACACCGCCTCGAACAGGTCCAGGATCATCTCCCGCTCTTCGATGGCGTAGAGCGCCGGCGTCTGCAGCGCGCCGAGGTCGTTGAGGATAAAGCCGATCGACCAGGTGTGATTGACGATGCGGGTGAACTCCGCCATGATCACACGCAGATACTCGGCCCGTTCCGGCACCTCGATGTTCGCCAGCTTCTCCACCGCCAGCGCGTAGGCCCAGTTGTTGCTCATCGAGTTCAGATAGTCGAGCCGGTCGGTGAACGGCATGTTCATCAGCCAGGAGTTGCGCTCACCGATCTTCTCGTGATTGCGGTGCAGGTAGCCCATTTCCGGCTCGAGCGCCAGGATCGTCTCGCCCTCAATCCGCGTCAGCATGCGGAACACGCCGTGCGTGCTGGGGTGATGCGGGCCGAGGTTGACCACGATGCTCTCGGTATCCAGGTGCGCCCCGTCCTCATGCTGGGGCGCCTGGCTCACCGGCACATAGGCGACAGCCTCTTCCCACGAGTCCGGGTCCCATCCGGCCGGATAGGTCGTGTTTTTGGACCAGGGAAGCTTGTCTTCCACGAAGGCGTAATCGCCCTGTGGATGGCGGCTGCGGAACGGCTTGGCGTCCTCCTCGTAGTAGGCTTCATGCCAGTCCTTGCGCATTGGGTGCCCGTTGAACCCGTCCCACAGCAGGATGCGCCGCAGATTGGGATGGCCCTCAAACTTGACGCCGTAGAGGTCGTAGACTTCCCGCTCCTGCAGATTCGCGCCCGGGAAAACCGAGGTGGCGCTGGGGATGGTATCGTCTTCCGGCACGCGCACGTGCAGCGCAACGGAGCCGCCGCCGCGGCTCGTGCTGTAGAGGTGGTAGACGACCTCCAGGCGGTCGTCGATATCGCCGCGCAGCTTGCCGCCGTAGCCTTGGTAGTCGACGCAGGTCAGACTGGAGAGAAAGTCGTAGCCATGCGCATCGCGCAGACGGGTCAGCACGTCGAGGATTCTGTCCGGCGCAATGACGACCGCCGTC
Organism: Caldilineaceae bacterium; assembly: GCA_965207495.1. Lineage (GTDB taxonomy): Bacteria > Chloroflexota > Anaerolineae > Caldilineales > Caldilineaceae > Bin5. The sequence goes on along the minus strand of OZ242287.1, from coordinate 5,490,666 downwards.
TCCGTATCCTCGGCCCACGTGCCCAGGACCGCGTCTGCCATATCCTGTTCAAGCCCCAAATTGTTAGCGGGCGCTTCCGCCACAGCAGTTGCTTCCGTCATTCCACACTCTCAATATATCTGAATTTTATCTCTCGCGTCCCTAGTAGCCCGGTCCTGCAGTGCACTAAAAACTAAGAACTGACTACTAGAAACTGCCGTTCAATTCCCCTGCTTGGCGCGCCAGCGTCTCTTCGCTTCGTCCATGCGGGCTATCGCTTTTTCGGACAGCTCCACCGGCCCGCGCGCTTGACTCGCGGCGGCGCCGGCCCCGTTGCTGGCAGCCGCGGCTCCGTTCGAAGCCGCCTTCAGCGTCGTGTCTTTGATCAGCTCCACCTGCCGCGGGTCGAAAACGTCCGGCCCCAGCCGCGGCACCGGCACAAACTGCGACGAGTCCTTCTGGTACCAGGGCACAGACACTACGCTCTGGCGGTCCACCTTTTCGTGCATCTTCATCAGGCCGTAGATCAGCGCTTCCGGCGTCGGCGGGCAGCCCGGCACATACACGTCGACCGGGATATACTTGTCGATGCCGCTGACCACGTTATAGCCCTCTTTGAAGGGTCCGCCGCCGGTTGCGCAGGCGCCCATGCTCAGCACGTAGCGCGGCTCCGCCATCTGGTTATAGATGCGCACGATCGCCGGCACCATCTTCTTCGTCACCGTGCCGGACACGATCATCAGGTCGCTCTGCCTGGGGCTGGGCCGCATAACCTCCATCCCGAAGCGGGCCAGGTCGTAGCGGCTTGCGGCCGTCGCGATCATTTCGATCGCGCAGCAGGCCAGCCCGAAGAGAAGCGGCCACATGCTCGAGCGCCGGCTCCAGTTGTATATCTTGTCCACCGTCGTGATCAGGACGTTCGCCTCGAGTTCATCGGGAACGTTGATCTCGTCGTGCAGAAAAGGTCGTAGTTGGTCCTGTTTCAGCTGCTGAAAATTGGGCGGAAGTGATGCCATGCCGGGATCCCTGTCAAATGCTCCCGCGACTCCTGTCTCCACACAAGCCTGAGACCGTGGGTCGCGTACAGAATAAAAACGGAACGCCCCATGCGTCCATTTGCCCACCGTACTCCAAATATACCCTACCGCAGGGCGAAAAGCAAGTGAATTTCGTTACAAGTGGATTATAAAGGCGATGCATACACGGGTCAAGACACACCGGCGGCGGGGATGTCACCCAACCGGACCGGATGCGCCCTGTTTTCTAATTTCGTCGTCTAGTGATTGGGGGGCCAGGCACGCGGAGCACGATAAAGCCAAGTGGAGTGTCCCTGCTTGTGCATTTAGCCAAGCATTTCCTCCGTTTACCCACGTGTTGCCTCTCTCATTCTGTCTGATCGTCTGCTGTCGGCGTACTCGTCTTACAGGTCGAGAAACTCAAAAATGAACGGGTCTTTTATCGCCTCTTGTGGGATCAGGAGGTCTTCTGGATGAGGTTCTTCCTCCTTCGCCAACATGGCCGCCTTGTTCTTGGACAGTGCGGTGCCCTCGAAAAATTGGGAATTGATCTGCCTGTTAAGCTGACGAATCGACCATCCTCCCCGCAATGCCTCTTCCTCATAGAATTCACGCGCATGCACGTTTTTGACCGTCAGCAACCGCACGTAAGCAGACCAGGGCAGAGGGAAAGCTGTGAGAAGTTCCTTCAACTGCACTTCGATGGAACTGCCATTTGATTTGCCAGACACCGTCTGGAGAATCTTGTCTGAAGGATAGTTTATGTAAAAGAGACGCATGTTATCTCGTATGAGCGTAGGACGAGAGTTTACAAGAGATCATGAGCGTTTATGAGCGTTTTCGTGTTGTCTGCGCCGCAGTTCACGGGATTTGCCTGATGGGCTGTGACTGGGGCCTTGCAGACTCAGGTAGCCTCGTATGAGCGTTGGACGAGAGTTTACGAGAGATCATGAGCGTTTACGAGCGTTTTGGTGTTGTCTGGGCTGCAGTTCACGGGATTTGCCTGATGGGCTGTGACTGGGGCCTTGCCGACTTAGGTCGTCTCGTATGAGCGTTGGACGAGAGTTTACGAGAGTTCATGAGCGTTGGACGAGAGTTTACGAGAGTTCATGAGCGTTTACGAGTGTTTTCGAGAGATTGTCTGAATCAGGATTTGCTGGATTTATTGGATTTTCAGGATGGCGGGTGTCTCGCTGGCGCGGGCGGGTCGATACGAATGTTGTACGTGAGTTTATGAGCGTTTTCGGGTTGTCTGCGCAGCAGTTCACGGGATTTGCCTTATGAGCTGTGACTGCTGGGCTGTGACTGCTGGGCTGTGACTGGGGCCTTTGCGATGCAGGTTGTCTCGTATGAGCGTTGGACGAGAGTTTACGAGAGATCATGAGAGTTTACGAGCGTTTTCGGGTTGACTGCGCTGCAGTTCATGGGATTTGCCTGGTGGGCTGTGACCGGTGCCTTGGCGATGCAGGTAGTCTCGTGTGAGCGTTGGACGAGAGTTTACGAGAGATCATGAGCGTTTACGAGCGTTTTGGTGTTGTCTGCGCTGCAGTTCATGGGATTTGCCTGATGGGCTGTGACTGGGGCCTTGCCGATGCAAGTTGTCTCGTATGAGCGTTGGACGAGAGTTTACGAGAGGTCATGAGCGTTTACGAGCGTTTACAGGTTGGCTGAACTGCAGTTCATGGGATTTGCCTGATGGGCTGTGACCGGGGCCTTGCCGACTCAGGTAGTCTCGTATGAGCGTTTACGAGCGTTTTGGTGTTGTCTGCGCTGCAGTTCATGGGATTTGCCTGATGGGCTGTGACTGGGGCCTTGCCGATGCAAGTTGTCTCGTATGAGCGTAGGACGAGCGTTTACGAGAGATCATGAGCGTTTACGAGCGTTTTGGTGTTGTCTGCGCCGCAGTTCACGGAAATTGCCTGATGGGCTGTGACTGGGGCCTTGCCGATGCCGGATGTCTCGTATGAGCGTTGGACGAGAGTTACTGCCAGGGATTTTCCTCGCTTGCGTGTTGCAGTAGACAGAACCAATCGACTGGCGAAGTCATGCGAAGGGCGGCCAGGAACACCGAAGGCGTAACGGATTTTCTATGGGTGGCTGCGCGGCCCTCCGCGAAAGAGCATTTTTCTCCCGCTAATTGCTTTGGTGACAAACGTCAACGTGCACTCGTATTTACTGGATTCACTTGCCCGTGTTCTGGCCGCGAAATGTCTACAAATGTCGCGAAATGTATACAAATGTATACGTATGTCGCGCCATTTTCCGTTTTTTGGGACGCTATTTTGCGTCTTACTGAACAGTTCCTCGCCGTCCCTGATGGATTCCAGGAGGACGTTTTGGGGGCATTTCACTGCGTTTCAGCTGACCGCTTTCGCCTTCAGGTTTTCTTTGGGCGAGAGCGGTGGCTATTCAACTTCGTGCGCCTCGAATGTCCACAATGTGGGCCCGCCAAGGGTACTTTTTCGATTCAGGCAGCCTTTCGAGGCCTTGTCCGAATTTGATGCAACTATCCTGGGTTAGGTCGACCCAAGTCGACGCAAGTCGACGTAAGTCGACGGGATTTCTTTTTTTTCGGGCTTTTTTCTTGATTTCGCAGACGGTTCCTCCAGCCGATTCAGGCAGCCTCACGAGGTTTGTTTCAAATCGTTGCAATTGCCTTAGGTTGGGACGGGTTTCGACGGACTATGACGGTGTGTTTCCTCTTTTTTCGGCCCCTACATGCTTGCGTTCGCAGATGTTTCCTCGCCGTCTTTGATGCGTATCGGCAGATGAAGTATGGGCAATTCACAGACTTACAGCGGCCTTACTTCGGCTTCAGATTTTCTTTGGGCGAGAGCGGTTGCTTCTCAGTTTGTGCGCCTCGAATGTCCACAAAGCGGCCCCCCTTGTGGGCCCAAAAGGGGGGCCTATTCGATTCAGGCAGCCTATCGAGGCCTCTTCCCAAGTCAATGCAATTATCCTGGTTTTGTCGATCTAAGTCGATCTAAGTCGATCTAGGTCGATCTAGGTCGATCCAAGTCGACGGGATTTCTTTTTTTTTGGACTTTTTTCTTGATTTCGCAGACGGTTCCTCCAGCCGATTCAGGCAGCCTCACGAGGTTTGTTCCGATTGGTTGCAATTGCCTTGGGTTAGGGCGGGTTGCGACGGATTATGTCGGCGTTTGTCGGCGTGTATCCTTCTTTTTCGGCCCTTGCGTGCTTGAGTTCGGAGACGTTTCTTCGCCGTCTCTGTTGGGTATCGGAAGATGAAGAATGGGCGACTCACAGACGTACAGCGGCATTCCTTCGGCTTCAGATATTCTTTTGGCGGGAGTCGTGGCTTCTCAGGGTCAGAGGAAACGCAACTCATTTCGGACACTATTATAACACACGATTTGGGCCCACAAGGGGCACATCTACCTGAATCTGGAAGCTTCACGAGATTCTTACCCACTTCCGTTCAATTGCCTTGGCGTCGGGGATGGTGACTACGAAGGCCTACATTGGTTGTTGTGCAGAATTTGGCGACTAACTTTTGCCCCTATTCTTTAGGTACCCCCAACTCCGGTAACCCCTCTACAATCTTCACCGTCTCCAAACTTACACTGATCACCTTCCCGATCAGCCGCACAATATACTGCGGATCATCCGCCCGGTTCGGATCGTTCACAATCTCGCTCCGTTTGTGGGTCTTCACTTGGTACTGGTCAATAATCCACTCCAACGCCGACCGGTGGCCCAATCGGTAGTTAAACGCTTCGGTAGGGATCCCGTCCAGCGTCAGAAAGTCGTTATAGCGCAGTTGCGTCTTGTCCTTGGAGAGCCGCATCTTCTCTACGCGCCAGTCGAGCGGCTCGTCCGGTGTTTCGAGCTGTCGGAGCCGGTATTCCGGCTGTTCTTCGTAGCCAACGTGAAGTTGGGCCAAACGGGCGCCCACCTCGACAAACGCGCGGAAATCGGGCGCGAAGGGGATGCGGGGCAGTTCGCGTCTGAGGTTGGCCTGATAGCGCTCGCGGTAGCCGGGATGGTGTAGGACCCCGTAGGCGTAGTGGAAAATGTCCCACTTGGCAATCGTGTCGTCGCGATAACGGACGCGGAAGCGGTTCAGCGCCCAGTCGGTGATGTTCTCACGACGGTTGCTGCCCTCCTCGTCGTATGTGTAGAACGGGAAGCATTGTGAGTCGCCGGTAAGGTGAAGATCCGGTATCAGCTGTGTCACTAAGCAGTGAAATGGCTTCTTGTTGCCAACGGATGTGAGACAGATTACACGGTTCTCAATTTCGGTTTCTTCTGTGGGGAAGATTGAGGGGAAGACCGCTACGATATCATTCATCACACGGTCAAAGTATAGGTTTGATTTTGTAAACGGACGGTAGAGCGAGTTTCTCACTTTGTTTTCAGAGTGTTCAGCGGTTCTGCCGCGTTTTAGCTTGGCTTTCAGATCTCGACTCCAACTGATCTCTTTATCGTCATAGCTCACAAAATCATCTACATTCGCACTCTGATCTTGACGCCGGTCCCATTTGAACAGGTGCTCTCTGTATGTATCGATTGTCCGCTGCATGTTCTCTCTAAGAACTTTCCCATCGAAGTTGCGGACCCATGAATCGCGGTTCGTGCTTACACCAAGACTAAATGTCTTGAATATTACATCCTCTGACTCCCCCTTTCTCGCCTTTGTTTCTTTGTTTCCCAGAGGGATAAAGGTCTCATATTCAGAATGGAGCCCCTCTGTCAGCCATGTATTTTTTTTGTCGGGCGTTATCGGCTCCCATTCGACTTTGCCGAAATTTTCCTTATCATCGAGAAAGCGGTATTTCTCTTCCTTGCGCCAGAATCTATCGACACAGGCATAATGCATTCTGGTTTGGGAATCTGCCTTTCCGCCATTCTTGACAAAAAGATTGACGCTGACGCCGATCTGAATGCCAAAAACGTTGTGCGTTGTGCCTGAGAGCTTCGGATTTTGGCGCACGTTTCCACCCAGATCAAGGATGTAAACGGCATCGAAGTCATCTGCGAGATGTTGGCGCATCCCATCAAATGCCATTGCGTCGAGAAAACTACTGTTGGTCACGAAGGCGACAATCCCTTCCTCGTCAATGCGGTCCGAGGCCCAGCGGATTGCCTTTACATATGGGTCAGAAAGCTTGGTTCTGAGCGTCGCTTTGGAGTCCTTCACATAGGTATCCTGCACTCGCTTGTCCATCGTCGGATACTTACGGTTCTTGTTGTTGTCGTTCTCATTGAGCTGACCGACGTTGTAGGGCGGGTTGCCGATAACGACGGTAATACTTTGCTTCTGCTGAGCCTCCACGCGCGCAGCGTTTTCCGCCAAAAACACCATACCCGCTTGTTGGGGGCGTTTCTCCGCGGCCAGTTCGAACGTGTCCACCAAGCAGATGCCTCGAACGGCGCGTACATTTCGGTGGCCTCGTAGTATTCGTGCTCGATGTTCATGCTGGCGATGTAGTAGGGCAGCAGCATCACCTCGTTGCAGTGCAATTCGGAAGCGTATTTGCGTTCGAGCGCGGTGAGCGGGATCTCGCGCATGATGCGCACGATGAAGTTTCCCGTACCCACGAACGGGTCAATGATATGCACGCCTTCGTCCGCTAGCGAACTGCCAAATTCCTGTTCTAGGATCTCGTCTACGCTCTTCACCATGAAATCCACGATCGGCTGCGGTGTGTAAACGATGCCGTGTGTATCTGCCACCTTGACCGAAAAGCCCTGGAAGAACTGTTCGTAGACGGTGTTGAGGAAATGCTGCTTGTGGGAGAAGTCGCTGATGGTGGCGGCCGTGCGCTCGATCGCGATATAGAAGCGGTCCAAGCTGCTGAGAAATTCGTCGCGGCTGAAGGAGTGGGAGGTGAGCGCGTCAATCACGTTCTCGATCTCGAAGGCGATGACGTTTCGGCGGGTAAAGGCCGGCCGGTTGAATACCGTGCGGAAGAGCCGCTCTGTCAACAGATGTTGGATCAGCATCTCCTCCACCGCCTCCTCGGCAAGGTTCGGGTTGATCGACTGGCGGCATTTCTCCAAGAATTCGGCAAAGGCAGCTGTGAAGGTGCGGTTGTTTTTCCGCTCTTGCTGGATCAGCTGGGCCAGGCCTTGCCCGATGTCCGCGACCCTGTCCTTGAACTGGGCGACGGCCTCCTCCCAAGCGGCATACTCCTGCGGCCGGTAGCTGAAGAACATCTGCAGCGTCTCGATCAGCTGGGCCGCATCCGTCAGATCGGCATCCAGCACCAGACGCCCGTTCTGCCACAGCATCGCTCGCTGCGGCGTCTGAAATAGGATGTTGTCTGTTGGGTAGCCCGCCTTAAATTTGCGGTCCACCTCTGCCGGCAAGTCGTCGTGGATGTCTTTGGCCTCCCAGTAGCCGTGCGTCAGCCGGAAGTCGTCCACCAGCGCCCCGTCCACCACAATTCGCTTGCCCCGCCCCGTGCTCACCCCAAACTCCGGCACCAGCGTCCATTTGCACTGCCGCGCGCAATTCTCCAGAAGCGCCTGAAATGCCGCCCGCACCGCAGTCTCATGGGTGACACTAAGCTTGGCGAATTGGTCGAGGGCGGTGTAGTAGGTCTTGACAGACTTATGGGTGGGTTTGAGATTTAGGGTAGGCATATTGATTAGCGTCGTCCGGATTATGGTAGAGTAGATTTCACCATGATACTACATTCACTCGCATCCAGGGGACTGCCTACACCAGTTTTGAGGTCAAGAGACCTCCCCGTTTCATAGGCACTGATCTGTCCCACCACGCACAGCGTGCATCACTCCTTAGTGAATCTTGGTTCGTGTTTCAGTTCTGGAAACCAGGCATCTTTCTCCATATAAAAGGGGGCTTATAGGTGAAAGCATCTGAAGTCAATCTACTGGAGTTTCTCAGGAAATCAACTCAGTTCATCATTCCTATATATCAACGCACCTATTCCTGGACAGAACCGCAATGCAGACAGCTATGGGATGACATCTTGCGAGCGGGCAACGACGAAAATGTACCTGCCCATTTTATCGGCTCAATTGTCTATATCGTAAAGGGCCTGTACCAGGTTGCAAGCCAATCGCCGCTCCAGGTAATCGACGGACAACAGCGACTCACCACGATCTCACTACTCATTGAGGCATTGGCGCGTCAATTGGGCGAAAGTGAGCCTATCGATGGCTTTTCAGCCAGGAAACTCCGCAACTACTACTTGCTCAATCCTGAGGAGGCTGGCAAGAAACATTACAAGCTGTTACTTACGCAAAACGACGAGCAAACCCTTCTAGCTATCGTTAACCGTAAACAACTGCCCCAGGAATCTTCTGTGCGTGTTCGCGACAATTTCGACTTTTTTGTGAGGAAAGTCAAGGACCTCGGTGAAGATGTCACCCCGCTCTGCAAAGGTTTGGATAAACTCATACTGGTCGACATCTCCTTGAGCCGCGAACACGACAACCCACAACTGATATTTGAGAGCATGAACTCGACCGGGCTCGACCTGAGTCAAGCAGACTTGATACGCAACTATGTGCTAATGGGGCTGGAACCCGACCACCAAGAGACGCTTTACAACGAGTACTGGCGACCCATGGAACAAGCCTTTGGCCAGGAAGCCTATACCAAACACTTTGACGCCTTTATGCGGCACTACTTGACCTTCAAAACGGGAGACATTCCCAAAATAGGCCAAGTCTATGAAGCATTCAAACTTTTCGCCAAAAGCAAGGAGCACGGATCGATTGATTCATTGCTTGCAGATTTACATGAGTTTGCCAATTACTACTGCGCAATGGCACTTGGTAAGGAGAGTAAACGTCGCCTCGCGGCTGCTTTCCGCGATCTCCGTGAATTAACGGTGGATGTCGCTTATCCACTGCTTTTGGAACTCTACGACGATTACTCCAAAAGCAGGCTCCCGCTTGATGACTTCGTCGAAGCAGTGCGTTACATCGAAAGTTACGTTTTTAGAAGACTTGTCTGTTCCATTCCAACAAACTCCCACAACAAGACCTTCGCTACTTTTGGCCGCTCATTGGACAAGAGTCGCTATCTGGAAAGCATGCTTGTTCATTTCCAAAGGTTACCGTCCTATCGTCGATTCCCAAATGATGAGGAGTTTTCGCGTGAAATAAAGATGAGAAATCTCTACAACAACCGCACCAGCTATTGGCTGCGGAGACTTGAGAATCATGATCGGAAAGAACCTGTACCTGTGGGCGAGTACACAATTGAGCACATTTTGCCCCAAAATGAAAACCTGTCAGGTGCGTGGCACAACGCGCTGGGGGAAGAGTGGAAAAGGGTGCAAGAGACTTGGTTGCATACTCTTGGGAATCTGACTCTCACAGGCTACAACGCGGAATACAGGGATCGTCCATTTGTCGAGAAGCGTGATATGAAGGGAGGATTTCGGGAAAGTCCTCTGCGCTTGAATGAAGGATTGGGCGAACTGGATAAGTGGAACGAGGAAATGATCTGTGCCCGTGCCAATCGTCTTGCAAGCAAGGCACTTACGGTTTGGGTAGCGCCGTTACTAGGCGCGGATATTCTTGCCGCTTATTCCGTCGGTACAAAGAACGGGACGAAGAGCTACACTATCACGGATCATCCACATCTGTACGAAGGTAGTAGTTCCCGCCAGCTCTTTGAGGAACTAAGAAGAGCGGTGCTCGACATTGACCCATGCGTCTCAGAAGAGTTCCTGAAGTTATACATAGCATTCAAGGCTGAGACCAATTTCGTCGATGTCATTCCACAGGCCTCCCGCTTGAAACTATCACTGAACATGAAATTTCACGAGGTCCATGATCCGAGAGGGCTGGCAGAAGATGTAACCAATCTTGGACGGTGGGGTAATGGCGACGTGGACGTAAGTTTTAGAAGCCTTGACGAGTTGCCATATGTGATGGGACTCGTGCGTCAAGCGTTCGAAAGGCAAATGGGCGACGGGGAGACTCAGGATTGATTGTTGACCTCAAACCATGTGAATGGCATTGGACGAGACGCCGCTTGGCAAAAACAAGCGAAACTATGAGGCCATAAAATGGCAAAGCCTTTGGACCTGGCCAGAATATTCGCATCGGAGGCGGAGGACCTCGCAATAGCGCGCGAAAAGGCACAAGTCGTACACGGATCAGACATCAGGGCAGCCGGCAACGAAGTCGAACAAACAGTGCGTGATTACCTGAAACGGATGTTGCCGCCCAGATATTACGTCACACACGGGCATTTGGTTGACTCGGAACGTCGTGTTAGTCCTCAACTAGACATCATCGTTGCCGACAATTTCAGTTTGCCATCATTACTCACCACAAGAGACGGAACTGAGTACGTCCCTGCGACTTCCGTCCTTGCGATAGGTGAAGTGAAATCTACCTACTATCATGCAAAAGACTACTATAGACGCTTTCATAAAACGCTGGCCACTATTTCCCAGATGAACCGTCCGCTCGTCGAGAATACGGTATTCCAAGGGATCAATGACACCTCCACCATAAGAGATATGACGCTGGGGAGCTCAAACAAATACCTGAATAATCTCTACTCGTTCTTGTTATGTGTAGATGGCGGCGACTTCGATTTTGGGAAAATCAGGAACATCTTGATCTCGACTGATGTCCAACAGTTACCGAACGTGGCCATATTCTTGAATAAGGGCATTGTCGCATACGCTGACCGTCATAGACCGGGAGGGACACATAAATATCCGAATGAGGTCAATAGCAGTGATTATGGTTGGTGTTTTATGGAATTGATTGGGTCTGGAGAGGGTTCAATGGAGGGCACTCATCTTGCCTATCTATTCAGTCAACTGATATCTCACATATCAGGTTCTCATCTGGAGCCTGCGAGTGCCTATGAGTACATTGCTAATGAGTTGATAGGCCGTAAGTCATCTTCTGTATGGGCGGACCAATAGATATGGTCGGTCCCAACAATGAGACAACGAAAGGGGAGTGCCTACGCAGACCCCTACCAATTCACTCACCCCTCGCCCCATCCCGCACATGCGCTCGAACTGCATACCCTCGCTACACTAGCCGAACACGCGACCACCCGCCCGGTGATGTCTTATTGGGGGACCATGGCTTGCCGTCGCTGATTTTGATTAAATTAGTGACACTAAATGGAGAAGATAATATGACTAGTCTCTGGATATGCACCAGATTCAGACTCGGCTTCCCAGGCGTCTTTGAACTGTCGTAAAGGCATTTTTCGCGGGGCTGGAATGACTTGATTATCGCTTCTATCTCCAGCTTTTTTGACTGAGTTAACTCCAGCTTGTTTTCCCAACCGACGATATCCGCTGAATAAGAAACAGTAGCTGGGTCCTCGGAAGTGGACAAATAGAGTCGGACAGGGTTACTAATCGTGGGTGGGTTGTCTCTGAGCATCCTGATGGTATCCCCGCTGTAGGGCTGCAAATACAAGGTCCGATCTGGTTGTACCAAATGCGTACGCCTGATCTCTTCTAGAACACTGCTGAAAATTCCTCTGATGAACAATCCCTGTAGTGTCATCTCCTTACACCTTTCTCTAGATGCTAGCGGAAAATGTGGTTGTTCCCAATCACTGGGCTACGAAATGGCATGAGAACTTCCTCCAGACGGATTCTACCAGTCGCCGAGTGATTCGTTACAGTAACTTGGCCACCTGATTAAATCTTCATTTCATTCGGCGAACAGTGCCATTTCAAGCCACTGCTCGTGGTCCCATTCTTGAGGCCGAGCTCACTTTCTCTTGCAGCCATCAGCGCAGCAACCCCGGCTCCAACAGTAGCTCCGAAACGTCTACCCCCAACGCCCTGGCAATTGCTCCAAGGGTCTTGTATCTCGGCGTCTGGTCACCCTTCTCCAGCCGCACCAGTGTCACCCGTCCGATACCTGCCTCACGGGCAAGCGCAACCTGCGACAGACCGGCAGCGTTGCGCAGCCGCCGAATGCGCTGCCCAAGCGTTTGCCTTCCCCGCATAGCTATGGCCTCAACAGTCGGGCGATAGGACGCGTCACAGTAGTGACGGGCAAAGTCCCAGGGAATCTCGACCGTCTCGCCTTGGGTCGTCTCCAGAATTATCTCGTACGGGTTGGGCAACTTCATGGTCGACAGCGCGGCACGCTCTCCGATCTCAGGGAGAGCGGCGTAGGGAATGAGCCCTTTCGCACCGTCGGCGAAACTCAGTTCGATGCCATCTTCCAAAGGGCTGGCGATTGTCATCATTCGATTGGCGTTTTTGACGAGAACGGCTCCAATCATCGGTTCCCTCCATGAATTGAATCCCACACCTTCCTGATCTCTTCAGCATGTCTGGCGTAGGCCCTCATTATGTCCCTATAGGTTCCGGCAGGGGGATTTTCCATAAAGGCGCCTCCGTTTAACTCAATGCGACACACGTCTTCACTGCCGACCCAGACGTGAACATGAGGAGGCTCAAAACTGTTTTCTCTTGTATTGACAACAAAACGAAACTGGCCCTCCATTACAACCGTCGGCATGAGTTTTCCCAATGAGAAGCAGTATGTTCAATGCGAATCCATACTCGAAGTGTATCATAAAACGATACACAGCATGAACTCCAACATTCATCTTGTTTGTAGTTCGAATCGGGCTATGGGGAATGATTCCGGTCCAGCGGGTTGGGAGTCTCTGAACGCTGATCGGACGTGTGGAGGCGAATCGTGAATGGTACGGAAGAAGTAAAGCGAGTGCCCAGCCCTAAGAGGGAGTTTGTAAAGATATGAAATCAGTCTTGGTAGGAATTAGGCGGATTACGTCACCTTTTCGCAAATTGTACGTCCGCCCTGTTCAGAACTTTCTTCCGGAAATAAGGACTCAGGTCCTCAGAAGTCCTCAGGTCGACTTTGCGACCCGCGAACAGATCAGACAGTGCTTGCTACATGCCGGCGACGTCCAGTAGTCCGGGAATGCGGTCTGGTTCAAATTCGACCAAAAGGTCGATACGGCCAGGCGAGGGTTCATTGTTCCAGTTCCTAGCGCCAACCATCTTTCGTTGCATTAGGACGACGCGATCTCTAATGATCACTTAGGTAAACCTCTCTCATCGTAAAGCAGGTCCCCGTGCTCGACTGCAGCCGGCCCCGGCGTGAGGAGAGTTGCGCAGCGTTGTCCGATGGTATGCAGTTCCTGCGCCAGCACCGTGGCGTCTCGCTTGCGTCGCTCGCGTTCCAGTTGCTCGCGTAACGCAGTTGTAACCGCGCCAGTTGTGGTTTCTCCCGTCAGCCGGGCCAATTCATCGGCCATCCGGCAGGTCTCAGGGTCGCTGATATTCAGACTCATCAGTTGCCTCCAGCAAAGAGGTTTCGCCCGCGCGCCGCAACTCAGTCGCGTAAACCGCTAGAGCGCCGGCGCGCCGGACCGAGTCGCGTGGTGTCTCTGGCTCGTTGTCGTCAGTGGCCCTATGCTTCGAAGGGATTATGCAATTCCACGCCAAACTGACCAAAGTCACTCACATTCCGAGTGACCACAATCAGCCGGTTCATGAAGATTGCCGGCGCGGCGGCGTAAGGTCATCGGTTCGTGCCTCAGGGGCGAGGAGCAGCTCCTTCAGGTCCGGCTTGGTCATCTGCTCAAGCCTCCGCCACTGCTCGATCGGAAGGAGCACCGCAGTTTCGACCCCGCGCGTGGTCACGATCTGTGGCCCTTCGGCGAGCGCGGCATCCAACAACTCGCTAAACTTCGACTTGGCATCCTGAACCGACCATCTCCTGCCCATCATTCACTCCATGTGCTTTATGTCTGACTAGCCACCAGACCAAGTAAGATTGGCACCTGTGTCGAGTTGGCGAAAGGCTTGCGTGCATGCCAACTCACTGTCCCTCCCTCTCAAAAGCTTCCCATAAACCCGCCACATCCGCCTCCTCCGCGTCGCCGTCATGCACCACAAAGCGCACCGCAAAGTCCAGCACATCCCCCTGCTTTAATGCATATCCCTTGCTCGCCAGCGGATTCACTGTCAGCGTCCCCCAGTCCGCCACGAACCAGGGGAAGCCCTGCGCGCTCGGATACGGAAACAGCGCCCCGCCCGCCCGCCTTCCCGCTGCGACGGTGCCTGAACAGTCGACCCAGTCCGACACCTGGCCGCTGATGGCGGCGGCCCCGGTGCGGCCTTCGGAATCGACCATGGTGGCGCCGCTGGTCACGCGCAGGGGCTCTGTCATGCGCAGCCCGAAGTAGGCGTGGCGGGTCGGCCCGATGTGCAGATCCCACTCGGCCGGGCGCAGCTGCGTGCGGACGTCGAACAGGTTGGCGACTTCTCCGGGGCGGATGTCGATCGTCCTCGTCTCGACAGCCAGCGTGCGCCGCTGCGGCGCGCCCCACTCGATCGGGCCCTGCCAGTGCAGCGTCTGCACCAGCCGCAGATGGTCGGCCGCCAACTCCTCCGCGTCTACCTCCACGCTCAGAATGCGTCCCGGCGCCCGGCCCTGGAAGATGTCGTTGACGTAGAAGCTATAGTTGGCCTCCTCCAGCGCGCCGCTGGAATAGGGCAGATAGCAGTTGAAGTGGTCGGCGCCGATCCAGAGGGAATTGTGGTGCGGATGGTCGAGCGGCGATTCGCTGGTCACGGCAAAGCCGGCCGGCGTGTAGACCGGGTACAGGTAGGCGCGAAAGGCGCCCTGGCTCAGCGCGGTGAGGTCCCTGCCGCGCCAGCGCACGTTCAGCCGGTGCGACTGTGCCCAGGCTCCCTTTGGCAGCGCAACCTGATCGCCTTCAAGCGAGAAATTCTGCAAACCGCTTAGTTCGTTCATCGGTTTCCCCTCCAGCCTTCAACTCTTCTCGTGTGACTTCCTGCCCTTCGTGGATGACCAACTGTAACCGCTTGCTGCCGCCACAACAAACCATTGAAACCGGCATTGCACGCCCAGCATATGATCCGCACCCCATCAGACTTGCTCCCCACCCGGCCACTGATAAAATGGGGGAACGGCAGTGGTTAAAGGTCAGTGGTCAGTGGGTAGTGGTCAGGGACAACGGCGCTGTTCCATACCGGTCCGCGAAATGATTAAGGCTTTTTTGTTGCCAGAGGGCTAGAGACTGACAATTATCCCGGAGGGAATCCGAAGATGCAGAGCGACGCTAAAACTCCAGAAGAATATTTGACCGAACTGGACCCCACCAGGCGCGAGGCCATCTCCGCGGTGCGCAGCGTTATCCTCGACAACCTGCCGGACGGTTACGAGGAAGTCATGCAGTACGGCATGATCTCCTATGTCGTGCCCAGCAGCGTGGTCCCTGAGACCTATAACGGCCAGCGGCTGATGTACATCGCCCTCGCTTCACAGAAGCAGTACATGTCCCTTTACCTGACCTCCGTTTACACCGACGAATCGCTGTCGGACTGGTTCAAGGAGCGCTATCTCGCCAGCGGCAAGAAGATGAACATGGGCAAATCCTGCGTTCGTTTCCGCAAGCTCGAAGACCTGCCGCTCGACCTGGTCGCCGAAGTCGCCGCGCTGACACCCCTCGCCAAGTTTGTCGAAGAGACCGAGTCCTACAGATCAGGTCAGAAAAGCAAAAAGTAGATTGCGCGCGTGGATCCCAATATGTCGGGCTTTTACAATATGGCCTTTTGTCCGACGAAAAATGGCCACCGCGTAGGAATCGATCCGTTGTCTACAATCCTGTCCATCCCTTAAATTGGGAACTATATACATGATTAGAGACCGAAACGGGGACAATTACCGGAATTGGTGACGCTTAGAGGGCGGGCAGTACTGCATTTTTGGGGAAGTCATCCACCAGTAGTTGCGCCCGTCAGCAACAAACTCATGGTGTACTTAAAGACAGCTTCCCCTGCCTACATTAGGGGCGCTTTAGGAAGCGACATAGTAGTACCCTCGTGCCTTTTGGCACAGGTCACGTAGAGCGTGTGACCTTTTCAACATGCGGGTCGAATTTGTGAATCACACGCTTCAAGGGAACTCCACGTTCAGATGCAAGGGCGTGGGACTCAACTGGGTGGAGCAATGATCAGAAAGTACTCACCCGTGATTGTATCCTTATTTCTGTGGGGAGTATTAGCCAGTGCCTGCACTGTCGAGTGGCATGACGGGCTAGGGCCGGGAGGAACACCCCCGCCGCTATTCCCTGGGCCAGTAGAGACTCGTACACCAACGTCTACGGTTACAGCTACGCTGCGACCGACCCTGACTGCCACAGCTACGGGTACTGGATTACATCCAGACCCAACGCCGACGGCTACGGGTACGCCTACGGTCACGGCTACGATGCGACCAACCCCGACCGGCGAAAAACAGTCTGGTGAATAGTAGAGCTAAGAATAGAACCAAGATAACAACCAACCCCCCCCGCCGGAAATCAGGCGGGGGGGGGGGTTTTGGCACTGAAAGGACAGGTGACAACAACTACGTTGGTACTGATTCTGGTGTTCCTTCTAATTTCTAGTCTAATCAATACCAAAGGAAAGTGATGCCCTATCTCGGATATTTGCCCCTAAACCTTCTACTGATCAGTATTCACGCAGTAGTGATACTGGCCTGGGGCAAGGCGTCTGGCTATAAATGGGCTGTGTTAGCTATGTCCTCGGCTGTTTTTGTCGTTGTTAATATAATCAGCCCGCAACTAGACACTATCTTGTCGTTTGGCTTTGACTCTGCAGTGGGGATAATCGCTAACAATGCTTATTCGTTTATTGTGATTCGGATAATTCAGTGGCTCGTGCGAGACGCATTTAAGGAAGGGGTAAAATGGTTCCTGTTTAGGTATGTTTCTCTCGATTGGAAAGACACTGTTGCGTTTGGGATCTTGTATTCCGTCATAGTATCAGCAGTGACCCTTACTAGATGGTATATCGCCGACGGAACCTTTCCGTCTATATCCTTGACGGCAGTATGGCATTTCGGAATCCTTGTCACGGTTTACAATGTAGGAATATCCCTGCTTGTCATGCGCAGCGCCAGTCAAGGGAAGGCGCGCTTTTTCGTAATTGGTGTTGTTCTATCAGTCGTGTTTCATACGACCCCTATGTACATTTTGGTCTATCACTCAGGTCATTCGATGGCAGATGTTTTATTTACTCTTTCAACAACAATCGCTGTGGTTCCATTGGTGGCTGCCATCGCATCTATCTACTTCTTAGAGAGGAAAGGTAAAATGAGCAAAATATAATCCACAATACTATAATTCAGAGAAATTGGAATACCTTAGAGAGAGGAAATGCAAGACTTTACACTTATGCAAAATGAAATGCCAAGCTTTAAGGTGCAAAACTTTTACCTTCTTTCCCGAAGTGACCGGAAACGGTCACTTTTTTGACGCAGAGTGTCCCCGTTTCGGTTCCTAATTACGTATATAATTCCCCTTAAATTCCAATAGTCACGGTTCAGATAAACGCTCAGAACTGCAGTGGTCGGTGGTCGGTGGTCAGTGGTCGGTGGTCAGTAGGTAGGCAATCTATCGGGGATGGATATGAGGTCTGGATATGGTCTCGTCGATACCAGAGGTCTGCGAGAGTTTACCCCTATTTTGGGACACACCCTCCACTCGAAATCTCTTGACATCACCGGTTCCAGTGGTATGATTCGGGTGCGTCTGGGAAGAGTCGCTAAGCGTCTCCTATCGGGGCCTATCCCCCGAACCTAGTCGCTTTTCTTTTGGATGGGATGCCCGCGGATTTCTGTTACACAGATGAATCAGGAACGCCTGACGTTCCAGATAATCATTCATCGGTGACCATTTACATTCCCCATGAACCCGAAAAGTGCCTAATTCAGCGATGACACTCAAGAAGTATGACGTAATCGATTTCCTGGACAGCGATGAAGCGTTAGTCGAATACCTGAACGCGGCGCTGGCGGAAAACGACCCAAAGTATTTTGCCAAAGCCCTAGGCAATGTAGCACGCGCCAAAGGGATGTCCTCGGTTTCCGAAGTGAGTGGTGTGGGGCGACAATCTCTTTACCGGGCGCTCTCGGAAGAAGGCAACCCCCGGATTGACACGCTGATTAAGATTCTGGAAGCCCTGAACTGCAGTTTTTAGTAGTCAGTTTTTAGTTTTTAGTGAACTGCGAGCGGCAGTGGTTGGGGGGTTGAGAAAGCGTGTGGGGGGGTAGACACTGTTGGCTAAACACCTTTCTCTAGACACGTTGCTGGGGAAGAATCAGCACGGTGGTCTAGTAAGGGCGGGGCGTTGCGGGGGCGCAGCCCCCGCACAAGAGAGGGCCGAAGGCCCGAACGCCCAGAACTGCAGTGGTCAGGGGTCGGTGGTCAGTGGTCAGTAGATTGGCGATCTATCGGGGATGGATGTGAGGGCTGGATATGGTCTAGTCGATGCTAGAAGTATAAGAGAGTTTATCCTCGTTTTGGGATGCGCCCCTGACCTTCAAGAGACTTGTCTTTACTTATCAAATACCGCACAATACTTCCTGTCCAGTACACACATCTCTCCAGGTCGTTCACACAGCCAACACAACCGCGAGCGCGCGTAAATGCAGAAGGAGAAAGGCAGCATGACCAGTTCACACGAGCAGCCCTTTGGCTGGGCCCTTATCGGTTGCGGCAGCGTCGGCAGGAGTCATTCCCGGTGGGCCGTCGGGACACCGGATATCGACGTGCACGGCTTTTGCGACATCAATGAAGAGGCCGCCAGCAGCTACTACGAACAGTTCGAAGGGCGCTACTACACGACGGACGTGGACCGCGTCTTTGCCGACGACAGTATCGAGATCGTCACCATCGCCACCACGCACGGCACCCACGCGGAGCTGGCCCTGGCCGCGTTGGCGGCCGGCAAACACGTCTACCTCGAAAAGCCGATGGCCATGACCACGGCAGACTGTGTGCGCATCTACGAAGCGATGCAGGCGGCAGGCAAGAAGCTGATGATCAACTTTTCCATCCGCTTCTCGGGGGCGGCGCGCGCCATCAAGAGCCGCATCCAACCGGCCATGGTGAGCCACGCGCAGGTCATGCTCGGCCGTGAAGACCTTAAGCGCTGGCAGTGGCTGCCTGAAATCGGCGGCGGCCTCATCTTCGACGTCGGCGTTCACCTGGCCGACCTGCTCTGCTGGATGCACGACTCGCCGCCGGCCGAGATCTCCGCCACCGGCGGCCAGGTGACCCATCCCGGCCAGCTCGCCTCGCCCGAGATCATCGACACCGTCGCCGCCACCATCCGCTTCGCCAACGGTTCGGTCGCCACCTATCTGATGAGCGACGCCGGCTTCAGCGAAAAGCTCACCAAATGGTTCTCCACCTTCAACGACGGCCAGCAGAGCGCGGTTCTCGACAAACATTTCAGCCGCGCCACCATCACCACGCCCGATCCCGTCAGCGGTGAACTGACCACCGAGTCGTTCTCTCCGCCTTTTGTCGACCGCATGCCCCTGCTGGTCGATGCCATCCGCAACGATACCGATCCCTACGTGCCGGCCTATCCCGGCATCGTCGCCACACTGGTCCTCGAAAAGATCATCGAGTCGGTGCACACCGGACAGCCGCAGAAAGTTGAACTGCCGCCCCAAATAGCGCCAAAATAGGCAAGAGGCAGCGCATTCAACAGCCCAGGAGCCACAAACATGACAGCAGTTCGTGTAGCCCAATACGGAACCAAGCACGCCCACGCCGCGGGCAAGCTGCGCGCCATCATCGACAGTCCCGACGTCGAGCTGGCCGGCGTTCTCGAGCCCGATGAAGAGCGGCGCCGGGCCATGGCCGCGGCCGACGGCCCCTACCAGAACGTCAACTGGTTCGGCAGCGAGAGCGAAATGCTCGACGACGACAGCATCGTTATGGTGGCGTCGGAAGGCCCCACGCATCACGGCCTCGACCAGACCGAGCGTTGCGTGCAGGCGGGCAAGCACGTCTGGTACGACAAGCCGGCCGGCGACGACTGGGCCCAGTGGCAGCGCACAATCGCGGCGGCCGAGCAGAAGGGGCTGACCGTCCAGATGGGCTATATGTTCCGCTATCACGCCGGCTTCCAGCAGATCGACGAGTGGGTGAAGTCCGGCTTTCTGGGGGACATCTTCGCGCTGCGCACCCGCATCGGCACGGCGATGGACGAACAGGCGCGTCGCGACGTCAGCCGTCATCTCGGCGGCGTCTTCTACGAGCTCGGCTGCCACATGCTCGATCAGGTCGTCTGGCTGCTGGGCCGGCCGCAAAGGGTGACCGCATTTCTGCGCAACGAGACCGGCCTGGTCGAAGAATGTCCCGACAACACCCTCGGCGTCTTCGAATACGAAAGCGCGATGGCGCTGGTCGATACCTCGGCCATGGAGACGCGGCCCGCTGCGCGACGCTTCGAGGTCTACGGCAGCCGCGGCAGCGCCATCATGGAACCGCTCGAGCCGGCTACAGAGATCCGGCTCTGCCTGACCGAGGCCCAGGGCGGCTACGATGAAGGGGATACGATGGTCCCCATCGAGATCCAGACGCGCCAGGGGCTGTACGACCTGGAACTAATCGACTTTCTGAAAACTATCCAGGGGAAACAGCCGGCTGCCCGCCCGTACTCACACGAGCTCCTCGTGCAAGAGACTCTCCTGCGCGCGACCGGCGAAATCGAGGAATAAAAAAAAGGAGGAGTGAGGGACTCTCTCCTCACTCCTCTATGCTGTTTCCTCGCCGTTCAATTTTTCCTCACTTCTCTTTACTCTCTACTCGCCCACCGGCCACATTTGCGGCCAGTACGGCCCCGCGAAGGGCGCTCCCTTCTGCGCGTTCGGGCCCAGGAAGACCAGGTTGGGATGCTGCTGCCGCCCGGGCAGATAAGAGGTGTCGCCCGGCATCATATGTGAGATCAGGCACATGCGCGGTTCCCAGGTCAGGTTGGGGCCGGAGCCGTGCAGCGTCAGCGCGTGGTGGAAGCTCACCTGGCCCGCCCGCATGATGCAGGGTTCGTCCAGCCAGTCGCCACTGATGTCCTGGTTGGCAAAGCGGGCCTGCAGGCCGTCCAGGTCCTTGTGGCCGAACGTGTCGCTGTCCTCCAGCAGTCCCCATTTGTGCGAACCGACGATCGTGCGCATGCCGCCGTTCGTCAGGTCGGTGTCCTGCAGCGCGATCCAGGCCGTACACATATTTGACGTGCTCGACGACTTCCAGTGGCCGTAGTCCTGGTGCCAGCCGATGTTGCCGGCCGTCTCGTCCTTGCCGTCAGGGCCGATGCCCGGCTTGTAGACGGCCTGGTCATGCCACAGCCGCACCGTGTCGACGCCCATAAAGCGGGCGCCGATGGCGCCGAGCAGCGGGCTCGTGGTCACATTGCGGATCGCATTGCTCAGCCAGAACGCGTTGCACTGCTGGCGCACGTCCGGCGAGCCCGGCTCCACCGCGCGGGCGCCGTACTGCGACGGGATCTCTGAATCGTGTTCGCCCTGCCACATGCGCTGCTGGGCCGCGCGCATTTCGGCGATCTGTTCATCGCTGTACAGCTTGGGGCTGACCCAATAGCCGCGTTCGCGATACTCTGTGAGTACGTCAGGGGTGATCAGTTCATCAATGTTGACGCCGGCGACGATTGCCGGCGTCTGAGTGGCAGTCGCTTGTGTCATTCTTCGCAGTCCTCCATGCTATCGGGCCTCCATGCTATCAGGCCGTCGCGGGCCCTTCCGATGCTTATCCCTTCACCGCGCCCAGCGTAAGTCCCTTGATCAGATTCTGCTGCACCAGCATCACCAGCAGCGTGGGGGGCAATACTGCCACCGTCGCCGTAGCCATGATGTCGCCCCACTCGACGTCCCGTTCTCCCAGGAAGCCGGAGAGGAAGACAGGCAGCGTCGTCGTGCCGGGGCCGCCAAGGAGCAGCGCAAACAGGAACTCGTTCCAGGCGAGCAGAGCCGCGAAGACGGCGGTCGCCGCCAGCCCCGGCGCGATCAGCGGCAGTATGACGCGGGCCATCGCCTGCAGACGCGATGCCCCGTCGATCCACGCCGCCTCTTCCAGTTCGATCGGCACCTCTTCAAAAAAGCTCTTGAGCATCCACACTGTAAAAGGCAGGTTGAAAACGGTGAAGATCAGTATCAGTCCGATGTGCGTATTACGCAATTGGAGCGAGTTGAAGAGCAGATAAAGCGGTACGATGAAAACGATCGGGGGCATCATGCGCGCGATGATCAGCGAGAAGCTCATCACCAGCGAACCTTTGAAACGGAAACGGGCAAAGGCGTAGGCCGCCCACGCGCCCAAAACGAGCGAAAGGAGGACCGTCGTGCCCGTGATGATCAGACTGTTCTGTACCACCTTCACAAACTTCGGGTCGGTAAAACTGCTAATATAGTACTGGAGCGTAGGCCAGAAAAACAGTTTGGGCGGAATCGAGAACGTATCCACGCGGGTCTTGAAGGAAGTGGTCACCATCCAATAGATCGGAAAAAAATAGAAGATCCAGACAGCCGCCACCACAAAGAACATGGCGACATTCCGAATCCGTTTGAGGTTGATTGCGCGCATGGTGGACTGTCTCATTGGAAACCAATTTCAAGTCGAGAGGCGGCGGCGGCTCTGCCGGTTACTCCTCGGTTAGCTGGACTTCGGCCTGGCGCACAACCAACATGCGCAGATAGAAGATGCAGATCATGAGCGTAGCGATCATCAGCAGGATCGACGCGGCCGAGGTAAAGCCCAGTTTGAAGTGGCGGAATCCCCAGCGATAGATAAACATGCTGATCACTTCGGTCGTCGTACCGGGGCCGCCGGCCGTCAACAGGAAGATCAGGTCAAACGTGCGCAGCGAGTCGACCGTGCGGAAGAGAAGCGCCACAATAATGACCGGCGTGATGAAGGGCAACGTAATCAGGCGAAAGACTTGCCAAGCGCTGGCGCCGTCGACTTCCGCCGCCTCGATCGTTTCAATAGGCTGGGCCTGCAGCGCAGCCAGCAGTATCAGCACCATGAATGGGCTCGAGCGCCACACCTCGGTGGCGACGACGGCATACAGCGCATAATCCGGATCGCCCAGAAAGATCGGCGGATTCGCGCCCAGAGTTCGGATCAGATACGGAAAGATACCAAACGCGTCATCATACATCATGCGCCAGATGAGCCCCGACGCCAGCGGCGGCACCATCAATGGCACCAGCAGCCCCACCCGCAGCCACGTACGGCCCCTGAACTCCCGGTTGAGCAGCATCGCCAGGCTGAGCCCGATGATGAATTCGAACAGGACCCCCACCACCGCGAAGCGTAAGGTGACCCAGACCGACGTCCACATTTCGCTTTCAATTTCCAATAGATCGAAGTAGTTCTCCAGCCCCACCCATTTGAACGGGACTGAACCTGTCAGGATCTTGTTGGAAAAGCTGAGGACGATCGCATATCCGAGTGGATAGACCAACAGCCCGAAAACAATCAGGAAGGTGGGCGCGATCAGGATATAGTGGAGGGGCAGACCCAACAGCCGGTTTCGCTTTTCGGCGTCAGCTGTACGGATCTGCCCCTGTTGACCTTGTGCAATGCTTCCCTGTTCGAAGGAGGCGTGCGGTTCGCCGGATGTCATCGCAGCCCGTTTCCCCGTGGTCTCGCGGCCGGTTATCGACTAGCTGACGTAGCCGCGTTCTTGGCGCAACTCCAGAATTTCGTCATTCATCAGCTGGGTTGCTTCATCCGGCGCCTCTTCTCCGGTGATGGCTGCGTTGATGTGCTTGACCATGATATCGAAGACCTCGTTGGTCTCCTCCGTGCGCGGCCAGCTCAGACCGATCGCCATGGCATCGCCCATCGTCTTCAGGTAGGGGTTGATGGCCTGGACTTCAGGGTCTTCAAACAGATCTGTCAGGGTGATGGCGTAGCCCTCGCTCACATACTGGCGCTGGATCTCGGGTGAAACCAGGTAGTGACAGAGCAGATACGCTGCGTCCTTATTCTGTGAGTAGTTGGAAACCGCGATGCCGTGGCCGCCCAACGGCGTGCCTCCGGGGGGCGCGGCAAACCCCATCTGTCCGTGCACCGGCGAATCCTCGGCGATCAATCCTGGCAGAATGCCGGGCCACTGGATCTCCATCGAGCATGTGCCCTGTGTCACCGCTTCCGCGGCCTGCACAATATCCCAGGAGATAGCCGCCGGCGGCGAGATCTCCGGCAGTTTCACTGCCATGATCTCCATCGCTTCGAACCCTTCATCGCTGGCAAATTGCGGCTCGCCGGAGTCGTTATAGAAGCCCTTATTCGCCAGCCCAAAGAAGATCGCGGCATACGTGCACATCGCCTGGATCTGACGGCCGCCCATCAGCGCGAAG
Organism: Caldilineaceae bacterium; assembly: GCA_965207495.1. Classification (GTDB taxonomy): domain Bacteria; phylum Chloroflexota; class Anaerolineae; order Caldilineales; family Caldilineaceae; genus Bin5. The sequence goes on along the minus strand of OZ242287.1, from coordinate 5,466,490 downwards.
CCGTACTGGTCATCGTGCGTCAGCTCCATGCCGAACGAATGCACATCGTCCCAGGTCGTTGGCGGTGCATCCGGGTCCAGACCGGCAGCTTCGAAGTGGGTCTGGTTGTAGGGGAAGATCATGGCGTCGCCCAGCCATGGCAGGCCGTAGAGGTCGCCTTCCCATTTGGCGTACACTTCCAACACCGCCGGGACAAAGGCGTCCAGGTCGATCGGCGGGAAGGCAGGGTTGTTCACATACTCTTCCAGCCGCAGCAGACCGTCGGTGGCGATAAACTGGCCGAACCAGGCGAAGTTCAGGTCGATGATGTCGTAGGTGCCACTCTGCGAACCCAGGTCCAGGAAGGTCTTGTCATAGACCTGGTCGTAAGGATTGTTCTCCCATTCCGTTTCGATACCGGTCAGCTCCGTAAAGCGAGCCGACGCCGCCTCATTGACGGCCCAGTGGCCGACGCCGCCGACCGGGACCCGCAGCAGCGTGCCTTCCCACTGGCGGCCCACTTCCTCGTACGCGGCTTCGAAATCATTGGTCGCAACCGATGCTTTCGTCACCGCTGGCGCCTGCGACCCGCTTGCCTCTTCCGCCGGCGCCGCGGCCGGCGCACAGGCAACCACAGTGATCCCGGCCACCGTCAAAGCGCCGGCGCGCAGGAATTCTCGTCGACTGGAGCCTCTTCCTTCTACCGCTCTACTCATTGTGTAATTCCTCCTCAAAGTGAGTTTGTATGGACGTCTCGTTTCCTATCCAGACCGGTCGGCCCGGTGTCAAAACTGGAAACACGGGTATTTTAAACACAGATATTTTTGCAAGTCGTCTAAACAGCCCGGCCGAGCCGCGGCGAGGCCGCGTGTCGTCACCAGCTACCAGGAACTGACCTCACACACGCATCCGCAGCATCGGTTGCTCGAAGGATACATCCAGATACTTCATATCGCGCAGCGATCTGGTGCCGGGGTTCATGAAGTGGATGGCGAAGGCCCGGCGCTGGCGGTCGGTCTTGTTGGGCGCGGTGTGGTGCAGGGTCTGGCAGTGGTGCAGCGTCACGCCGCCGGCCGGCAGGGGGACAACGACCGCATTCGAATCGTCGACCTTGTCCCCTAAATCGAGCAGGGCGCTGTTGTCGGCCAGCCGCTCGTGGTCCTCGGCGTGGAAGTGCGTGCCCGGCAGAAACTGCATGGCGCCGTTATGCAGGTCCACGTCGTCCAGGGTCAGCCAGCAGCTGACCAGGTTGGGCGGGGAGCAGCGCCAGTAGGCGTTGTCCTGGTGCCAGAGGGCGGGGCCGCCGTGCCGAGCCGGTTTGAAAAGCGCCTGGTCGTGGAAAAGCTGGATGTTCGGCCCGATCAGATCTTCGACCATATCCAGGATGCGGTCGTCGTAGAGCAGGCGGCGAAAATGGATGTTGTATTCGCACATCTGCATGATCTGGAGCATCTTGGTATCGCCGATCGCATGGCTGCGAAACCTGGGATGAAGGCCGCTGTTGGCCAGTTCAAACTCGTGATCATACTCCCGGCGCAACAGCTCGACTTCGTCATTCTCCAGGATCTTGCCAATGCCCAGGTACCCCTCGGTCCAGAAGCGGTTGACCTGTTCTTCGGTCAGCGCCTTGCGCGCGACCGCCGTCGTGTTTCCATTTGCGGTCTGCATTGTCTGTCCTCCGAGAATCGATCCTGCCCAGCTGCTAATACAGGCAGCCCCGAATCGTTAGTGCTAGATTACTGCCCGAGACTCGGCCGCTTGCCGTCACTAAAAACTAGAAACCGACTACTAAAAACTGACCTCACACCCGCATCCGCAGCATCGGCCGCTCGAACGACACCTCCAGATACTCCATCTCGCGCAGCGACTTGGTGCCGGGGTTCATAAAGTGGATGGCAAAGGCCCGGCGCTGCCGGTCGGTCACGTTGGGCGCGGTGTAGTGCAGCGTCTGGCAGTGGTGCAGTGTCACCCCGCCGGCCGGCAGCGCGATGACCGCGGCTTTCGACTGCTCGACCTTGTCACCCATGTCCAGCAGAACGCTTTCGTCCGTCGCCTCGTCGTGATCTTCAGAGCGGAAGTGTGTGCCCGGCAGGAACTGCATGGCGCCGTTGTGAATGTCCACATCGTCCAGCGTCAGCCAGCAGCTCACAAGATTGGGCGGGCTGCACTTCCAGTAGGCGTTGTCCTGGTGCCAGTGGACCGGCCCGCCATGGTGGGCAGGCTTGAAGAGGGCCTGGTCGTGGAAAAGCTGGATGTTGGGTCCGATCAGGTCCTCGACCAAATCCAGAATGCGGTCGTCGTAGAGCAGGCGGCGAAAGTGGATGTTGTATTCGCACATCTGCATGATCTGGAGCATCTGCGATTCGGCCTGGTTCTTGGCCTCGAGGTCGTCGGTATCGCCGATCGACAGGTTGCGGAAACGGGGATTGCTGCCGCTGCGCGCCCGCTCAAACTCGTGATCATACTCCTGCCGCAACTGCTCGATCTCGTCATCCTCCAGGATTTTGCCAATCGTCAGGTAGCCGTCGATCCAGAAGCGGTTGATCTGTTCTTCGGTCAGCGCCCTGCGGTCGGTCGGCGCCTCGTTTCCGTTTGCACTCTGCATAGTGTGTACTCCAGAAATCTTTCGTTGTCGGATGTCGGTATTGGCGGTTCCGCTGCCGCAGACGGCACTCAGAATCGAAGATTCGGTACCAGGCGTTGATCTAGCGTCCGGCCAAGCCGGAGAGGGCGACGCCGGAGACGAAATACTTGTTGGCGGCGAAGAAGACGACGAGGACGGGGACAAGCATCAGCGTGGCGACGGCCATGATGAGCCGGAACTCGGTGAACTGCTCGTCGCCGAAGTAGCGCAGACCCAACGCCAACGTGCGCGTCTCTTCCCGGTTGGTGAAGATCAGCGGCGATATAAAGTCGTTCCAGTGGTGGATAAAGGAAAAAACGCCCACCGCCGCGATCGCAGGCTTGGTCAGCGGCATCGTAATCATAAGATAGACGCGCAGTCGTGAAGCGCCGTCCACAACGGCCGCCTCTTCCATCTCGACCGGCAGGGTCATAATGAACTGGCGGATAAGAAAGATATAGAAGCCTCCCCCGCCGAACCAGAAGGGCAGAAAAAGCGGCCACAGCGAATCGAACAGGCCCATAAACTTGAAGAGCAGGAAGCGCGGAATCAGCGTAGCGGCCCACGGCAGCATCATCGTCGAAAGCGTCAGCGCGAACCAGACGTTTCGCCCATAGAAGGGGATGCGGGCAAAGGCGTAGGCCGCCATCGAGGCGGTGAGAAGGGTGCCCAGCGTGGCCAGAAAGGTGACCAAAATGCTGTTGAAAGTGAAGAGCCAGAACGGCGCGCGATTCCAGGCAATTCCATAGTTTTCCGGGTGGAAGGAGGAGGGAATCCACTCGGGCGGGTAGGTGAATTCCGCGCCTGCGGGCCGAAGCGAGGTCATGACCAGCCAGTAGAGCGGCATCAGCGAGATAATCGCCCCCAGCGCCAGCAGAAGGTAGGCCATTAATCTGCCGGATATCGACCCGATATACCTTTCTTCTCGTTCCACGCGTAAACCTCAGTGGCTATTGGTTCTTAATGACGGCAGGCGACCGGGCCTTGGGCAGTTACCAAAAACTAGAGATTCAAAACTATGAACTAGCTGGGCGCGCCGCTCTCATAATAGACCCATTTTCGTGCAAAATAGAATTGGAGCGCGGTGATCACCATGATTATTATGAATAGGATCCATGCCAGCCCGGAGGCGAAGCCCATCTCAAAGCTTTGGAACCCTTTGCGATAGATGTAGAGCACGTAAAAGAGCGAGGAGTTGATCGGTCCGCCGTTGGTGGCGATAAGAGCGACCGTGAACGTCTGAAAAAGGGTGATAATGCCGATAAGGAGATTGAGAAAGATGACCGGGCTGATCAGCGGGATCGTGATCCTAAGAAAACGGCGGAAGTTGTTGGCGCCGTCGATCGATGCCGCCTCCAGCAACTCTTCGGACACGCCCTGCAGCGCGGCCAGAAAGATTACCATCTGCTGCCCCACCGACCACAGGCTCATCAGGATCAGCGCCGGTTTGACGATCTGCGGATCCCACAGCCAGTTGACCGGCGAGATCCCGACCAGGCGCAGCAGCGAGTTGATCAGGCCGAAGTCGAAGTTGAAGATCCAGACCCACAGGAAGACGTTAGCGACCGCCGGTGTAACCGTGGGGATGTAGTAAACGGTGCGGAAGACGTTGACGTAGCGCACCTTCATGTTGAGCAGCACCGCCAGGCACAGCGCGACGAGCAACTGGATGGGCACGCCCAGAAAGGCGTAGTAGGTGGTATTGTAGAGCGATTCGTAGAACAGATCGTCCTGGAAGATCTTGTCGTAATTCTGGAAACCGACCCATTTGACGGCGCCGAAACCGGAATATTTCGTCAGCGACAGGTAGCCGGAGGCCAGCATTGGGCCGACGATAAAGGCCAGGAAGCCGATTACCCACGGCGCCAGGAACAGATAGCCGGCGATGTTGTCCGCTTTGACTTTGCGCGACCATCTCGGTTTTTTGGTCGGTACAGGGCTGCTCACCCCAAGCGGCACGGCGTCTGCCATGAGCCACTCCCCGCGATGAAGGACAGATAGTGGTCAGTGGCTTTCACGGACCACTGACCACTATCCATTGATCACTTTCTACAGTCCGGCTTCCTGGATCTCTATTTCCACTTCGGCGATGATGGCGTCGACGTCGGCAGCAACATCGTCCATCGCCTCCTGCGCCGTGGCATCACCGAGGATGATGCGATCCTTGGCGGCCTGGATCAGGTTGTCCATCTCCTGCTGGCGCGGCAGATGGGAGAACGCACGGATGTTGTTGAAGGAGTCTTCCCACATCTCGGCGGTCTCAAGGTTCGGTTCGAGGCTGCCCAGCCAGGCTTCGCTTTCGGCATGGCGTTTGACCATCGGCGACGTCCAGCGCTCGCGGATGATGCGGAACTGTGCTTCATCCGAGATCAGGTACTGGCACATGGCCCACGATTCGTCAACATGGTCGGTCTGGAGGTAGATGCCGTGGGAGTTGGTGGCGTTGCGTACTTCGCGGTTGCCGTTCCACAGCGTATTGAGCGGCACCAGTTGCATCTCCGACATAACGTCTTCGGGAATGAACTGGGCCTGGCCGCCGAGGACGAACTGTGCGCCCGGCCACTGCATGCACAGGCGCCGCTGTCCCATCATTGCTACCCAGCCGCCGGGGATGTTGCTCTCGGCGGGGGTGGGCGCCCACCCTCTGGCCACGGCGCCGGTCATGTACTCCCACGCCTCGAGCGCCGCCGGGCTGTTGAAGGCAGATGCTGTCTCGTCGGCATTCCACACGGTGGCGTCGTTGCCCCAGATCCAGACGCACTGCATGCGGATTGTGCCGCCGCCGGGAAGGGCGCAGCCGTACACACGATCTTCGCCCTCGCCGCCGCTGACAGCGTCCATGGTGTTGTCGAAGGCTTCGATGTCCCACTTGCCTTCCGCCCACAGCTCGGCGGGGTCGTCCATGCCGGCCTCGGCGACCATGCTGCGGTTGTAGAGCATAATGGTCGGGTTGTCGGAGCGGGGAATGGCCCAGCGCTTTCCGCGCCAGACATTGTAGTCCCAGGCCTTGGTCATCTCGTCGTCGCCGACGCCGAGCGTGGGCATCAACTCATCCAGCGGCATCAGCGCGCCGCGCATCGCCATTGTGGCGTTGTGCATGGGATGGACGTCCAGCAGGTCGCCGACGGTGCCGCCGGCGAGACCGGTGAGCACCTTGGGTTCGTAGTCACCGTGCGGGATGATCAGCGAGGAAACGGTGACGCCGGGGTTGAGCTCTTCATACTCGGCCATCAGCGTATCCCACAGCCCTTCAGAGCGGGCCATCGGCTGGTTCACCCAGAACTCGATGGTGACCTCTTCCATTGCCGCTGAACCGCCTCCGTCATCTCCCGCCGACGGTGCGGCAGCAGGTGCGCAGGCGGCGATCAGGGCGCCGACAGAAGTTGCGGTTGCCACGTGCATGAAGTCACGTCGGCTCATTGCGCGTTGTGTCATTTTGCGTTTCTCCTTTGAATGGTGATATGGAAACGTAGAATCGACCATCACTGGCAGACTATTCGAAGAACTTGTGTCGGGCTAGCGATTGCGGCTGCGGCCTGCTTTGAGGACCTACTTGAAATCGTAATGGGGCACTGCGGGAGACGATAACACGGGTTTGGGATGGTGTCAATCAGTGTTTGAGGGTAGGGGTGGGGCCGCGTTTGGAAGAGTGCCGACGCCTGCCCTGCCCCGCCGCTCTGTGGTCAACCCTTATTCACGTAACTTGAATAGTGAATTGCGCTATTAACGTTTGGGCCTTGAAACGTTAATAGCGGGAGGGAGATTTCGCTTCTACGAGCCAAATGAGGAACTGCTCACGTTGGCAAGAGTTTTGTCGAAAGTCTTAATTTCTTGCACGCCGCGCCGCCGGCAACTCGCCAAATGGCATAGGTCGCGGGCTTGCAGAGAGGGATGCAGGTCATGGAGTTGTCGCGCCAGAGCCACGTCCGCCTTCTCCAACGGCCATACCTCGACATTGGCGTGCGACACTAACGCCAGCGCCGCGTCAAGGGCTTGAATTCTTCCAGCAGGGATGTATGCGTGTATCAGTTCTTGAAGGACTTCTGCCGAAGTATATAGCTGAGCGCGCTCTCGGACGCAATTGGCAAAGAATTCCCGGGCGGGGTCGCGCAGCGGATGGGGCCGGCCTACTGCGTAAATGAATACATTCGTATCGACAAAAATCACTTACCCGCCATTTTGTTTGTGCGCGACGCGTTGATGTTCTGCAGATGTTCGTCCCAGTCTGGTTCCACTTCGGGGCCTTCCAGGTCGTCACACGCCCGGAAGAACGCCATAGCATCTTCCTTTGAGGCGAAAGGCCTGGTGTGCGACTGATTTTCGAGGCGTGCGCGGCCGGCGGCACGCAGCCAAGCGCTCAGTGTCATACCTTCCCGACGCGCTTGACGAACGAAACGCTCGCGGTCTGTATCAGGGATTTCGATCTGAACTCGAGTCATATCAATCCTTCCGTGTCGATTGGAAGGGCAAGGACTGTAGATCTGTCGCTAACTGAATTGCACGCCTCGTCCATCGTATCGAGAGTAAGCGTGCTCGTCCACAGAAGTTCAAGTGCCGCTTACCATACCCCAAATCTTCAGCGCAGGCAACGACTGCCGCAAGCTCGCGTCCTCAACTCAAATCCCGCCTGGATTCCAAAAGGAAGCAGGTCAGCCCTCACCAAATCACTACCTCCGTCCCGCCAATACGCTGGACTGCGAAGTCTTTAGCGACCTCTGCACTACGATTCCCCTTTCCAGCATCAGGGCAACGACTTCCTTTTTAGACATCCATCGAAAAAATGGAAGATCCCCTCTTGACAATTTAGAACATACGTGCTAATATGTCTGGAACATGACCTCGCGGCCCGGGAAACACCGGTCTCCGCCGCAGGCGAAAAGGCTCGACCCAACAGCAAGGAGCGACCCGTGAAAAGCGATATCGCCAAAACTTCGATTGGACGTGTGGCTCTCCTCTCCTCAAGACCAATTCTGGCGCTGGTGGCCGCCATGTTCGTGGCCGACCTGCTGGGAAGCATGGGATGGGTGCAGGGGCGCATCCAGGGGGACACTCTCTTCTATCTCTTCAACAACCCGATCTCGAACTGGGGCGTCATGATGACGCTGTTGATCTGGATGCTCACCACCGGCATCCAGATGGTGTCGAGCGGCATGGCCTACCGCGCCAAGACCAACCCCTACATGGCCGGCGTGGGGTTCTACATCTGGCTGTTCGGCTCCATCATCGGCCGCAAGAGCCTCAAGTTTAACAGCGCCAACTACGGTTCGGTCTTTACGATCGAGTACGGCAAGCTGGCCAAAGAGTGGTCGGGCATGTCCTTCCTGATCGCGCTCTACTGGCCGTCCCAGATCTTCGACATGGCGACCGACGCCAGCTTCTACCTGACCACGCCGCTGCGGGCCTTCAATCTCTTCTTCGCCTTCTCGTCGCTGGTCTCGGAGCAGCTGGCCTACATGGCGAGCGCCGCCAAATCGCTGGGCGACGAGGCCCTGGAGGAGATACGTGGCTACCTATAGGTCCCTGTTACAGCAGGACCGCGGCTGGGGTCTCGTGTGCCAGATGTCGGTCGCGCCGCTGGTCGCGGGCACGCTGGAATGGCTTATCGCCGTCGGCGCCTGCTGGTTCATCGGCGCGTCCTACGCCGCACCCTGGACGTGGCTGGCGCACCTGGCGGCCGCCTATCCCCGGGCCGGCGCGGCCACAGGGCTGCGGGCGCTCTCTCTTGTCTGGGCGGGATGGGAGTTCCTGCGCACAGGCATGGAGTGGGGTCTGCTGACTCCATACCTGTGGTTCGTGCTGATCACGGCGCTGGCGGCGGCGCCGCACCGTTGGGGCGTGTGGGCCGCACGCATCGCCGTGCACGGCCTCGCGCTCTGGTTCATCCTCCAGATCGACCACATCTCCGGCCTGATCGGCCTTGTCGGACTGCTCTTACTGCTACTCTGACCTACTGTGAAGGGTTCACTGTACCCATTGACCACTAACCTGCGGCCACTGCTTCCGCCTCTGGCATGACCACTTCGTAGCCCTGGCGGTTGTTGGCCGATTCGCGTGCCCACAGACAGGTCAGGGCGCTGAGTATGCCGGCGTCAATCGGACTGCGCGAGGGCCGCCGGTCCCGCATCGCCATCAGAAAGTCGAAACTCAGCTCGCGGTCGCCGCCGAAGTGGGGCATGTCGCCGCTGAAGTCGATCGTCTCCACCACCGGCGATGTGTGACTGAAGATCTTGATAAAGTTCTCGTTCCAGTTGAACTCGATGATGCCGCGATAGCCGTAGAGGCGAGCGCCGCGACGGGCCCCACGATAGCGGGTAAAGAAGTTCTGGGTGTAGCTGGCCTGGACGCCGTTTTCGTATTCCAACATGGCGCTGCCATTATCCTGCAGCTGATGTCCCTCAGAAAAGACACAGAACTGATCGTCGCGGTAGACCTGCTCTTCGGCAAAGCGGACGCGGCCGCCTTCAAAGCCGGTGCGGAAGCGCACGAACGGGCTTTCCGGGCATGTCTCCTGCTCCGGGCAATCCTTGCACTGCAGATCCCAAGGTTTGTCGCCGCCGTAAACGCGGCGGGAGTTCATCGCACTAACCCAGTGCGGGCGCGCGTCGACAAGGTAGTTGATATAGTCGACATCGTGGGTGAACTTCTGCAGCCACAGCCCGCCATCCAGGTCGTAGTTGCGGTACCAGCTCCTGAAGTAGACGCTGCCGTAGCCGACATCGTTGAACGCGACCACCTGCTCGATACTGCCGACCTGGTCCGATTCGATGATCTCCCGCACCTTTTGCGCGACCGGGCTGAGCCGCAGCGGGAAAGAGACCACGGTGGGCGAACTGTAGTCCTTGTAGGCGGCGTGCAGGCGGCGGACCTCATCGAAGGTTATCGCGACCGGCTTTTCCAGGAAGAGCGGGAGCTGCGTGGGGGCTACTTTGAGCGCCATCTCCGTGTGCAGATTGCAGCGGGTCCCGATCATGATGCCGTCCAGCTCGTCGGCCTGGGCCAGCAGCTCGTCTGCCGAGTTGTAGAAGCGGGTATCGGCGAGGAAAGGGTCGTTGGCGGCCTGGATGCGTTCGCTGCCCGGGTCGGCGACGGCCGTCACCCGGTAGGGGATGTCGAAAATATCCAGCCCTTTGGCCATGCCCGCGATGCGGCGGCCATATCCGATGATACCTATACGTAACATGATAGTTCCTTTCGATAATTTCGCATTCTTTTATGGATTGTCACTGAACGATGCAGTTCGGAAACATTCTGGTGCAAACGTCTTAACCCTCTTCACCCAGATGGGCCAGCACCGCGGCGCCGGTGCGTATGCCGGCGATGAAGCGCGCCACCTCCAGATTCTCATTGGGGGCATGGTTGGATTCGTCATGGTTGGCGTATGGCGTGGTGAAGGAGTGCACGCCGAGAATCTTCGTCCAGGCGTAGTCGGGCAGGCTGCCGCCCATCGCCGGGATGAGAAGCGGGTCAATGCCCTGGGCGGCGCGAAAGGCCTGTTGCAGCGGGCGCGTGTAGGGCGAGTCCAGCGGCGTGCGCGACGGCTCCATGCCCCCTTGGCGGATCACCTCCACTTCGGGCGCGTGGCGGCGGACGTGCGCCTCCACTTTGTCGAGGATCTCGTCGACGCGCTGGTTCTCGACCAGGCGCATGTCGCATTTCACCGTCGCCTGGTGGGGCAGGACCGTCTTTGTCCCAGGTCCGCCGTAGCCGCCGTGAAAGCCGTTGACCGTAAACGTCGGCCAGGCCGCCAGACGGTCGAAGAAGGGCCGTTCCTGCGGTTCATCCAGGCGCGCCAGGCCGGCGCCCTCCATCACTGCCGCCACATCAACCGGCAGGGCATCCAACGCTTCACGCTCCAGCTGGCTGAGCGGGACCACGTTGTCGTAGAATCCGTCGATGGTGATTGTGCCGCGGCTGTCTTTCATCGTCGCCAGCAGATGGACCAGTGTCCAGATCGGGTTGGGCGCGACGCCGCCCCAGTTGCCGGAGTGAAAGTCGCGCTGCGCGTGCACCGCGCGCAGTTCGAACGAGGCTATCCCGCGCGGGCCGAACTTGATGCAGGGTCGCCCGCTCTCGTGCACGGGGCCGTCTGCGGTGATCACCAGGTCGGCGTCGGCGAGCAGAGCGCGGTGGTCGCGCACGCAGTCGCTGATATGCGGGCTGCCGACCTCCTCCTCGCCTTCCAACAGGACGATGACGTTGCACGGCAGGCCGTCGGTGACCGCAAGCCACGACTCGATCGCCAGAAGCTGTGCCAGGTGCTGTCCTTTGTTGTCGCCCACACCCCGCCCCCAGATGCGGCCGTCGCGTATCTCCGGTTCAAATGGCGGCGAGTGCCAGGCGTCGAGGGGATCGGGCGGCTGCACGTCATAATGGCCGTAGAGCAGCACCGTCGGCGCGTGTGGATTCTCCCCGTAGCGGCCGTATACGAAGGGCCAGCCCGCGCCTTCCAGCAAACGCGCGTCCATGCCCAGCCCCTGCAGGTAGCCGAACAGGGAGTCGGCCGTCTCCTGGATGCCGACCCCGTGGGCGCTGATGCTGGGCCGGGCGACATAGGCCAGCAGCCGGTCGATAAACGCCTGCCGGTGGGCATCGATATGGGCCAGTACTCGCGCGAGGTCGGGAGGGTAGCTCTCCTTTCCAGCCAACTGTTTCCTCCTCAGGGCGCGGGCTCCGTCTGCAAGCATCGGGCCGGCCGTTTGCTTTTTTCAAGAATATCTGCTGATATGTTCGGGTGGGAACGCCCCGATTCTACAGTATGTAACGCGATTGTCAACTTAGCAGGTCTTGGCGCGCATCTGGTGGCCGGCCGCATCGCTGGTCACCGATCAAGAAATGGAGTTGTCTTATGAGGTTAGGCGTTGTCGGCATGTTGCCCGGAGATCCCGCCGATATTCACGGTCCGCATCTGGTTGCAATCCGGGAGTTGGGCCTGACTGGTGTGGGTCTCTCCGTCTCTGCCACCGGTTCGCCTCCGGCATCTGCGCCGGTCTGGCAGCGGGTACGGCGGCTTTTCGCCGACGAGGGCATGGACATTGTGCAGGTCGGTATCGGCTTCCGCGAATGCCTTTTCGACCCGGACGACGAGGCGCGCAAACGGCTGCTGGATGATATTCGTCGCGGCTTTGGCGTTGCGCACGAGCTGGGCGGCCATGCGGCGTTGATCCGTACCGGCAGCCTCAGCCCCGATGGCTCATACAGCCCCCACCCGGAGAATCACAGGCCATGGCGCCGCGCGGTGCTGCTGGAGTCCCTCTCCTGGCTGGCCGAGGCGGCCGAAGCGATTGGCCAGACGGTCGCCATTGAAACGCATCTGTTGACGATTATGAATTCGCCGGAGTTCAACCGCGCCGTCATTCGTGATGTGGGCAGCCCGCGGATGCGGGTCGTGATGGACTATGTGAACCACTTTCAGACGTTGCACCAGGTCTATGACAGCAGGGCCCGTCTACGCCATATCTTCGAATGTATGGGGCCGATCAGCGCGCATGGGCACTGTAAGGATATCAGTGTGCGCAACGGTTTCGTGATCCATATGGATGAAGAGATCCCTGGCGAGGGTGAGCTGGACCTGGGGACCGCGCTGCGTCTGTGGCACGAGGAGCATCCTGACGGCTACATGATGCTCGAACACCTGCCCAACGAGAAGTACCCCCTGGCCGCGGCCAACGTGCATCGCATCTTGAGGCGGGAAGGGATTCCCGTGTACTAGCGGTCGCGGCTGAGCGCCAGCCGCTTGTTCACCGTTCCCGATAGTGTCCAGCATCGACCAGCGTCGGGCTTTGCGGCATGCCGCTCACCAGCTTCCCGTTTTGAACAAACCCCTCCTCGCGGCCATCCAAATCCGCTATCAGCCGCTCGCGCCAGAAGGCAGTGCGCTGCGGGCCAGTTGTGAGAGATTCGTATCAAATTGGCTCCTTGATAGTGAATGTTTACTCGCAGACCATGCCGTCATTGTCACGGTCGTTCATGTACGGATAGGCCGGATGATCTGAACTGATGGGCGTGGGAATGCCGTGCTCCCGCGCCTCGGCGCAGGTGATGCGGCCGTTGCCGTTGGTGTCCCACATGGCGAGCGCGTCGACCGTTGGCGTCGGTGTCGGCGTGGCCGTAGCCGCGCTCGGGTCTGTCGTCGGGTCGGCGTAGCCGTGGGCGCGGCCGGGTCCGTTGTCGGAGTGGGCGTGGCTGTGGCAGTAGGCGTCGCTGTCGAGGGAAGGGCTGCGAATATCATCGACGTCGAACTGCAGCTCGCGAGGACCTCCTGCGCCTTCGAGGCCTCGGCCTGGTCCATCGTGAGATTGTACTTGCGCTTGACCGACACGACCCGATTGACATACCAGCAGCGATTCAGAGACGGCAGCCATTCGGCCAGGTCCTTGGCGACCTTCTGGCGCCGGTTCACGCTTGGGCTTGCCAGAGTCAGATTTAGAAGATCGCGGGCGAACGCGCTTTTGGTGCTGGCGCTGGCCGCGCACATGCCGCTGTCGTGGGCTTCCGACCGCGCCACGATATGCTCGATATCGGTCTGGCCGGTATTGTCGAAGTAGGTGCCGGTATACGGCCCGTATATGCGGCCGCCCATCCCGCCGACGATATCGGCTTCCACGCTTTGCGGGTAGGGATATTCGTCCGAATCGTAGGTCGTGCAGCGGTTCTCCGGCGCGATGGTGATGCCGGGCGGTCCCGTCGAATCCTGGTCGACCGTCGGCGTAACTGTGGGCGTCGGCGTTGCGGTAGCGTTCGGGTCGGGCGTCGGAGTGACCGTCGCCGTCGGCGTAACTGTGGGTGTGGGCGTGTTCTCCGGAACGACGTTCGCCGGTATCTGGACAGACGCGTAGTTGGACCAGGCGCTGCTGTTGTCGTCTGAATCCAGGGCCCGTGTCGCGTAGTAGTAGGTCGTGCCGGGCACGATGCTGATATGCCTGAACGTTGTCTCCTGCAGATCGTCGTCTAGGAGCTGCCAGAGATTGACGTTGTCCCAGGCCCAGAGCTGATAGCGGGTCGCCCCGGAGATTGCCTCCCAACTGAGAGAAACTGCGTTGCCGTCAAGGGACGCTGTCAGGACCGGTGTGGCGAGTGCGTCAGCGACCGTCGCAGAGCCGTAGTCGGACCATGCGCTCGTGTCTCCCGACGAGAACACGGCGCGATACGTATACCAGTACGTGGTCCCGACTGCGAGGTCCGCGTGCGTGAAGCTGGTGTCGGTCAAGTCGCCGTCGTCCAACTGCTGCCATGAGTCCGACTCCGTCCACACATAGAGCTGATAGCGGGACGCCCCCTCGAGCGCGCGCCAACTCACGTCGATCGAACTGTCATCCTGATTGACGTTCACACTCGGCGCTGGCGACCTGTCCGCAGTCTGGGCCCGGAGGACAACGGGCAACAGGAGAACAGATGCCAGCAACGCGATGATGGCGAGGGGTCGCTTCATAGAGAATTCTCCTGTTGGGCTGTGGTGTGTGATTTGACTCAATCGGGCCCGGAGAACACGGGCCGGATCCGGATGTCGGGGGTGACAACCTATTCCTGGGGGTTATTGATGATGACACCGCTGAAAGCTGGCTTGTTTCTGCTGAACGGGAACGCGATGGGCATTACATGCTTGAAGCAGACGACTCCAAGCAAGATGCCGACGATAGTGCCGCGGGCCAGCATGCGCACCAACAGCATGAGCAGCGAGATCCCGCCGACATAAGACAGGCCCGGCGACGTTGCACCAGGTTTATGACAGCGGGGCCCGTCTACGCCATATCTTCGAATGTATGGGGCCGATCAGCGCGCATGGGCACTGTAAGGATATCAGTGTGCGCAACGGTTTCGTGATCCATATGGATGAAGAGGTCCCTGGCGAGGGAGAGCTGGACCTGGGGACCGCGCTGCGTCTGTGGCACGAGGAGCATCCCGACGGCTACATGATGCTCGAACACCTGCCCAACGAGAAGTATCCCCTGGCCGCAGCCAACGTGCATCGCATCTTGAGGCGGGAAGGGATTCCCGTGTACTAGCGGTCGCGGCTAACCGCCAGCCGCTTGTTCACCGTTCCCGATAGTGTCCAGCGTCGACCAGCGTCGGGCTTTGCGGCATGCCGCTCACCAGTTCCCCGTTTTGTACAAACCCCTCCTCGCGGCCATCCAACTTTGCCATCAGCCGCTCGCGCCAGAAAGCCATGCGCTGCGGGCGCGCCGCGGCCAGGTCGTGAAGCTCGGTCGGGTCTTCCTCCAGGTCGAAGAGCAGCTCGCGCCCTGTCTGGCTGTACCAGATATACTTCTCCCGGCCATCGGTCAGCCACTGGTTGGAGTCCTTTTGCAGGAAATGTTCGCCGTGCAAATGCTCGCGCCAGCCTCCAGTTTCGCCGCGGGCCAGCGGCAGAATACTGCGGCCATCGACGTGCGCGGGCGTGTCGCAACCGGCGAGGTCGCAGAAGGTCGGCAGCAGATCGCGTAGCTCGACAACCTGATTCACCTCCCGTAAAGGCTCATCCGCCTGCCTCGCCTGGTGGTGCGGGTTGCCGGCGTGCGGCAGTCGCAGGATGAAGGGCAAACGCGCCGAACTGTCGTAAGGATACCCCTTCGCCACATGGTTGTGGTCGTAGAGCATCTCGCCGTGGTCCGAGGTGAAGACGATGGCGGTGTTGTCAAGCTCGCCGTTCTCAAACAGCGCCTGGAACACGCGGTTAAGGCTGTAGTCGATATGGCTGATCTGGGCATAGTAGGCCCGCCGGGCATAGTCG
Source organism: Caldilineaceae bacterium (assembly GCA_965207495.1). Classification (GTDB taxonomy): domain Bacteria; phylum Chloroflexota; class Anaerolineae; order Caldilineales; family Caldilineaceae; genus Bin5. Next base: position 5,451,161 of record OZ242287.1, on the reverse strand, counting down.
CGCTGGGCCGCATCGGTCGGGATCGGGCTGTCCAGCCCGCGCACAGGTAGAGAGTCGGGCGCCCAGTCTCCCATGACCGGGTCCGGCAGGGGCTTCGTCATGTAGCGGTCCATGAACGCTTCCGGCGGGTCCAGCGGCGGGTGCGGCCGGTGATAGGAGAGCATCAGGAAGAATGGTTTGGTCGGGTCGCGGCGGCGCAGGAAGTCGATGCCCATGGTTGTGACCCAACTGGTCGGGTGCAGCATCTCGTCGTAGACCCAGGGACGCGCCGCGTAGCCGTTGCAGCCCACGCCCGTATCGATGTAGTCCGCTTCCGGGCCCAACCGTTCCCGCAGCCACGGCGTGTAGTCGTCGACCAGCCCGTAGTCGTCGCGCTTGGAACGTTCGCGGTGCAGGTAGCCGTCGTGCAGGACTACGTTGTGGAAGCCCATCAGATTGCGAGAGGGGTGGGTGTGCATCTTGCCGACGCACTGCGTATGGTAGCCGGCATCCGCCAGCAGGCCGGGCATCGTGCAGTCGTAGTGCCAGTCGATCTGGTCGTTATAGCCGACAAATCCGGTGTGGCGTTGGTTGAGGCCGGTGAAGATCGTCGCCCGCGCCGGCACACACGTGGGCGTGGCTGCATAAGCCTGCGTGAAGTTGATGCCCTCACGGGCCAGCCTGTCCAGGTGGGGCGTCTCGGCGACGGGGTGGCCGGTCAAACTGAGCGCGTCGGCTCGCCACTGGTCCACGCAAATGAAGAGGATGTTGGGCCGGGTGTCGGTTGGCATAGTTCTTCACCTTGGTCTTTGAATTTGAGGTTGTTGCGCGAAAACGCCGCCGGTCAGGACAGGTCTCTAACCGCTAGCTACTACTCTTACCCTTTTAGGCCGGTGATGGAGATGCCCTCGACGAAGGTGCGCTGGACGAAGAAGTAGAGGATGATGACAGGTGCGACCACGGCGGTGCTGGCCGCCATCATGTAGGGCCACATCAGCTCTTCCGAGAACATGGTGCGGAACTGTTGCAGGCCGAGCGCGATCGGATACAGGGACTCGTTATTGAGGTAGATCAACGGTCCGATATAGTTGTCCCAGGCGAACATGAACTGGAGCAGGCCGATGACCGCCAGGGCGGGTTTGGCCAGGGGTAGGATGATACGAACAAGGATGCCCAGTTCAGTGCAGCCGTCGACGCGCGCCGCATCAGACAGCTCGCTGGGTATTGTGAGGAAGAACTGGCGCAACAGGAATGTGTAGTAGGCGTTCACCCCAAGAAAAGTCGGTACGATGAGAGGCAGATACGTGTTGAGCCAGCCGAGATTCTTGAAAGTGAGGTAGAGCGGAATCATGCGCACCTGGAACGGGATCATCATTGTAGAAAGGCAGATGATGAAGAAAATATCCCGACCGGGCCAGCGGATGCGGGCGAAGCCGTAGGCGACCAGCGTATTGGAGAGCAACGCGCCGGCCACCGCGCCCAGCGCATACTTCAGCGTGTTAAACGTATACGTGCCGAAGGGGCGGGACGAGAGCGCCTCCGGATAGTTGACCAGACGCATGGGATTGGGAAACCAGATCGGCGGGACGGTGTAGACCTGGGGATCCGTCTTCAATGAAGTTGAGAGCATCCACAGCAGGGGCCCGGCAAAAATGAGCGCCAGCGCAACCATCATCACGTAAAAGAGCGCGCGTTGTACAGCCTTAAAAGGCGTGCTCTGTGTGAGCGAGGGATGCTGTGATGGGCTGCTGGCGATGGCTTCGGCTTGTTGCATGATTTTTGCGGGCATTTAGCCCTTGCGGTTAATCCGATTCTCCGGCGTAGTAGACCCAGCGGGCCGAGCTGCGGAAGATGAGCAGAGTGAATGCAAGAATGATGATGAAAAGAATCCAGGCCTGGGCCGAGGCGTACCCCATCTTGAAGAACTGGAAGGCGTTGCGGTAGAGATAGAGGCTGAAGAACTCGGTCGATTCGTTGGGGCCGCCCTGGGTTAGCAGCCAGCCAAGGGTGAAGTATTGGAACATGCCGATCATGCCGGTGAGCATCACGAACAGGATCGCGGGCGTACAGATAGGAATGGTAACGTGCCAGAATCGCTGCAGGGGGTTTGCGCCGTCGACTTCGGCGGCGTCCATCAGCGATCTGGGGACGTCCTGCAGTGCGGCCAGAAAGATGATGATGGCAGTGCCCTGCGCCCACACGTGGATGAGTATCAGCGAGGGTTTGGCCAGCTCCACGGAAGAGATGAAGGGGATGACCGCCAAACCCAAACTCTTGATGAATGAGTTGATCACGCCATAGTTGGTGTTGTAGACCCAGCGCCACACCTCGGCGGAGGCTACGGCCGGCACCAGCACCGGCAAGAAAAAGATGGTGCGGAAAAAGGGGCGGAGCTTCATATCGCGGTTGAGCAGGCTGGCGAGCAGGAAGGCCGCCACCAGCCCGGCCGGCACGCCGATCACCACCAGGTAGACAGTGTTGCCGATCACGGTGCGGAAGGTCTCATCCTTGGTGAACAGCTCGACGTAGTTTTCCAGGCCGATGAAGCGGGCCGGGCGCAGGACATCGTAGCGCGTCAGGCTGAAATAGGCAGAGGCCGCGATCGGGTAGAGGACGAAGCCGGCAAAACCCACCAGCCAAGGTGAGATGAAGGCCAGCCCCTTGAGAAGGCTGCGCGTTTGGGCGGGAGTCCAGTGCTGTGGCATTTTCGTTGCCCGTGTTCAGTGGCTGGCGGCGGTCTTTTCCAACCGCCAGCCACTAGAATAATTCGCCTCTTGCTATCCTACCAACTCGGGGAACTGCTTGAGCAGTTCTTCCGTGCAGGCAGCCTGCATATCGGCGGCGGCCTGTTCGGCATCTTTGTCGCCGAAGATGACAGATTCGTAGGTGCGGGAACGCTGCTGGTTGACGAAGCCCTGGATGGGGATGACCGGGCAGGCCCACAGTTCATCGGCTTCGTTGACCGAGCGCAGGAACCAGTCCAGGTTTTCGTAACGCTGGTATTTGGGCAGGTCGGGGTCGTAGAGAGCCTTGCGGCCGCCGAGCCAGCCGGTACTGTCAAAAATGACGTTCTGAGCCTTTTCCTCAGAGCAGAACTCGATGAACTCGAAAGCGGCGTCGACATTGGTGACGCCGTTGGGGATGTACATCGGATGGCCGCCGACGTTCTGGAAGGTGATGTCGCTACGGTCTGCGGAGACGGGGACCCAACCGACGCCGAACTCCTTGTCGGGGGCGGAGTGGAAGAGTTCACCGGGTGCGTAGTAGCCGGTAACAATCATGGCCTGAACGCCGCTGGGGAAGGAGGAGGACGGGCTTTGGGTCCAGCCGCCGAAGCTGGAGCGGAAGGACTCCATCTGCTGCACGCCGACGTGGTCGGTGAAGCGCTTGATCGTATTCAGAGCGCTGACGAAGAGCTCGTTGTCGTAGTTGAAGGCGTTGGTCTCGTCGTCCCACATGTCGAGGCCGTATGTGAGCGCCCAGAATTGGGGGATGTTGGTGGCCGGGCCGTTGCCGGCGGTGGCGTCGCGGGGGTCGAAACCGACGATCTCAACGTTGCCGGCATCGTCGAAATTGGTCAGCTCGACATGCCACTCAAACATCTCGTCCCAGGTGCGGGGCAGGTTTTCAGGATCGAGACCCGCTTCAGCAACGATCGCCTTGTTGTACATGAGCCCGTAGCGGGGACCAGCCTCAAAGCCGGGCACGCCGTATGTTTCGCCTTGCCACTGCATCGATTCGAGCAGGCCGGGAACAAAGTCGTCGCGGCCGATGACGTCGCTGTTGTCGATTTGGTCGTCGATGGGCATGACCGCGCCGCGCGAATAGAGTTCGGCGTACTGGACGCAGCAGACGCCGACGTCGGGCGGTGTCCCGCCGGCAATGGCGGCGAGCAGCTTGTCGTTCATTTCAGTGACATGGAGGCGTTCGACCTTAACGTTGCGATCCTCCTCGTTGAAGGCGGCGGCGACGCCCTCCATGGCGGCCATGCCGGTGGTGCCGCCCCATTGGTGCCACCAGGAAATCGTGACAGTCTCTTCGGCTGCCATTTCCGCCTCTTCGGGCGCGGCGGCCGGTGCCGCGGGCGCAGCGCAGGCCGCAATGGCCGCGCCGCCGATGCCGACCGCGCTCCACTGCAGGAAACGGCGCCGGCTGAGAGTGGTATTGTGATTCATAGAGTTCTCGCTCCTTTTCATCTGAAGTGTGGTTAGAAATGTGAAGCGTATTAGAATGTGAAGCGTTTTAGAATGTCGTCGAGGGAGACGGATGCAGGCATCCTGAGCAAGCCGGATTGTACAGGATAGGGCGATATTTCGCAAAATTGAACCTACTCAGGATGTCCCCAGAACCGGGGACTTTCACCCGGGAGCACGGGCCTCCCGCTCTCAGCCTGTGCAACTGTACAGAGACACGCCCAGATTCTACCTTTACTCTGAAATGCATCCGGTTACCGCTAGTCTGTTGACTGGCGGACCGGTTGCCATTACCATTTCGTAATTCGATAGAATAACTCTACCTACTCTACTACAATCTGACATGGCTATAACGAAGACAATCTTTGATCCACAACCGGTGACGCTGACCGGCAACCTGGTGCGCCTCGAACCAATCGCGCTGGCGCATGCCGCGGACCTGTATGCAGCTGGCGCGGAGGAATCGATATGGAGATACTCGGCCCGCCCTGCTCTTAGCAGTGTTTCCGACGCTGAGGGGTTGATCCAGGCATGCCTAGAGGAGTTGGCAGCGGGGACGCGCGTCACCTTTGCAGTAATTCACCTGGAGACCGGCAAGGCGGTGGGTTCGACCGCGTACATCGACATCGTTCGCGAGCACCGGACGTTGGAGATAGGCTTCACATGGTACGGCACCGCCTGGCAGCGGACCGGCGTGAACACCGAATGCAAGTACCTTTTGCTGCGGCACGCCTTCGATGACCTGGCGGCGCGCCGGGTCTCGCTCAAATCGGACAGCCGCAACGAACGGTCTCGGCGCGCGATTCTACGGCTGGGCGCAGTGGAGGAAGGCACACTGCGCAACCACCGCATTGCCCGTGACGGCGTGGACCGGCATACGGTCTATTACAGCGTCATCGAGAGCGAGTGGCCTGATGTGAAGGGGCGGCTGGAGGGGCTGATGCGGAGGTGAGTAGCTCCGTGAGGCTTGGGTCTGCCGCTGGCGCCTCAGGCCGTTGCTCCGCCTTCCGACGGGAGTGCCGCATGTTCGATGGGGGACTTCAGTGAGGGAGGTCACTTAGAAAGCGGGCGTAATCTGGCGCAAGTCCGTTTTATGTTGTTCATCTGTGCATAGCAAACTGTGTTGAGATTCAAAAAACGCCATTTTTGAATCTCAACGTCTTTTGAGTTCAACAGATGAAACTCAAAAGACCTTTCGTCCTTCTGCGATGTTGAGCAACTCAGGAAACGCTAATATAGAAGAGCGGCGGCCACCACCATGCCTTAACTCCTTCAACAAGCCGCGCGTTTTGAAAAGGTTAAGCAACCGCTGGGCAGTAGACTTGGGGATGCCGGCGCCGTTTACAAAGTCGACTGAACGAAAAATCGGCCTATTGAATATCCAGTCAAGTGCTCTTCCACTGTACTGGGATGGGATGACCTCCACGACTTGGTCTCTGAGTTCGCTGTAGAGAGTTAGCAGATCCTGGCTTTTCTGCTGATATGCACGCGCCTGCTCTGTCAGCGCGGTCAGGAAAAAGGCGCACCATCCGTTCCAGTCACTGTCGCGCGACACCGCAAGCAAACGATCGTAGTACTCATCACGATGACTCTCGAGATACTCGCTGATGTAGAAGCTTGGGGAAGATAAGAGTTCTTTGGTAAACATGAAGAGAGGAACGATCAACCGACCCATCCGTCCGTTGCCATCCAGGAATGGATGGATGGCTTCGAATTCTGCGTGGACGATGGCAAGTTGCACAAGGGTATCCGGAGCTCCTGCGTGCATGTAAGACTCCAGGGCATCCATGGCCGAGTTCAACTCTTCCACTCGACATGGGACATACCGAGCCGTTTCAATCGTTGAACCTGGCGGTCCGATCCAACAGGTGTCGGGCAGGCGGCGATATTTGCCAGGCCCTTTGTTATGTCCCCGCACGCCCTGCATCAGAACCTCATGTGTTTGCCGGATGAGTCTTTGTGACAGGGGGATTTCCTTCAAATTGTCGATTGCGGCATAGAGGGCAAGTCGATAATTCAGTACCTCACGAATGTCGGCTTTTGCCGGCGTGCTTTCGTCCGAGAGGTCTCCTTCCGCCTCGAATGTCAGGAGTTCGGTCAGGGTCGTCTGCGTACCTTCTATGCGGCTGGACAGGACAGCTTCTTGTGAGGCGAGGGGGGAAAGTAGCACATTGGCATTGGGTAGCCCTTTGAGCATCCCCTCGTATCTGGCTACCTCGGCATGGGCCGGGCCGATTAGCGGCAGCAACCTCTGAAGGTCCAGATCTTGTGGTGGAAACTGTCCAGAGTGATATCGTACAGGTGTCATTGAGAGTGCACTTTCATTCAGCGTAGACCAGCTTTGGCGCCCTCGCCTGTTTTGCCATTACCCCCGCCAGTAGGGTAGTGCGTAGGAACTGCATAAGGCGCGGTCTGCCAGTCAAGAGAGTAAGCCGGGCAAGGGCAGAATACTCGACGTCAGTCTCGGTGATCCTGTTCATTCACACTTAACCCTGTCGACAATTTCAGAATTAAGTTTCTGGTAGGTCTCGGTGTCCTGAGTGATGAGCGGGGCCAATGTATACTTCAAGAATGCATCTTTATCACCTCCCGGACGCTCCAACTCTAGCAATTTTGTCAGACCTACATAAATCTGTCCGGCGGCTGACTTTAGATCATCAGGAGGGTTGCCTCTCTTTGTGCTCGCTTCGAGCGCGTCAGACTTTACTGTCAACGCTTGCTCAAGGAGACATAGCTTGTTCTCTTGCTTCAATAGCTTTTCGATCACCTCATCCGTGAGCAAGTAAGACTCAAGGTTTCGTTCTCGAAGGACGATCCCCTCATATTCGGCGATTTCTTCTTGCTTTTTGCTGTCCCGGTCGGCGAGAGAGATAACCTTCGAGAAAGGAAGAATACGTTCCAATATAAGTCGAACAGAATTTCCCGTAGCCGCAACTTGCTGGGACGATCCACCAGATACAAATACAATACTAGGCTCGTGAGTTCTTAGAACCCGTTCATAGATATCCGCGTCAAAGTCCTGGCGCCGATTCCCCACTGTGGAGCCTTCGCATACAACGACATATTTGGGAGCAACTCTGTCCGAAAGATCGTCAAGCGTTATTGAAAGCATTTTCTCCCAAGATGCTCTACCAAGAGTGGTTGGGCTGAGTTCACTTGGCACATCAAGGGAAATGCCTGCAAAGTTTAGAATACAAACTGAACCTGGGGAGTCTGCATCCATTTCTTGTGCTGCTCTGAGAACACCAAGCGAATGAGTTGTCACCCAAAGTTGTGAATCATTAGGTACAATATTGGCAATTTCGCGAAGGAGAACGCCTTGAACTTTCGTATGAAGATGAGTCTCAATTTCATCTATGCGGTAAACAGCGTCAACAAAATACTTCCTCTTTAGATACAAGTCTAAGAGAAGATCAAACGCCGCTTTTTCCCCTCCGGAAAGATTCTTGTAGTGATATGACTTTGTCGCACCCTTTTCGAAGTAAAATGTACCCGAATCGGTATCTGAACCAAAAGGATTGGAAATGCTGTGCAACAGGAGATCGTCGAAAACTTTCTTCATTGACTTGCGAATTTCCCCGATCAACTCCTCCCTAAGTTCTCGAACCGATCTCTCATCATTCTCCTCATTGTAGAGCTCCGAAGCCGTATCATATACAAGCCTCTGATAGTTCGATGCCACGCTCTTATCGTCGTCAATGAGGCGTCGGCCATAGAACGGATTTACCGGATTCTCAGGTTTGCGAAAATTCTGAATTGAGAAATCCGGCTCGTTGCGATGGGCAGTTCGAACATATATGCAGCCTTCCTTTATCTCAACTTCCTTTATCTCAACTTCCTTGTGAAGCATCACTTCCACGCTTCGGTCCCATTGAAATGGCTTTTCAGGATTTTTGCGATAGTACAGTTCTTCGCTACTACTTCTTTGCGTACTATATCGATACCAATTGAGCAGAGCGTCAAACAGGGAGGATTTCCCACAACCGTTTGGCCCCACTACGACAACCAGCTTCGCAGACTCTGGAATATCGCGAATCATCAAGTCGGTAAATCTCTTGAAGTTCCTCATGCGAATCGATTTGATTCTCATTTGCAGCACACCTCTATATTTCCGTGTTTCTGACAGCAAGCTCCATGGGGTTGGGCAGCAGGGAGTCCCACAGGTCCCCTAGCGTGCGGGTTTCCTTCTAAATGCGGTTGCAACGGGCAAAGTGCATGGAGAAAGATATTTCAAAACCTCATCGCATTCGCGCTGTCGAAATTCTTCTCAGGATGTTCTGAGCGGAACTGTACATCGATTCAGGCACTCTGTGTTCATGCTCGAGGACTGCTCCAGTGCCCGTAACAGACCAGCACGGGACAGATCAGTTCTCGAACTGCCTCCTAACCTTCCCGCTCCCAACCAACTGCGAGAGCAGCCGGTAATTCCCCTTCTCGTGGCGTACACGTCCGGCGATAATCGCCGGGTGGACTCCCACTTCCTGGGCGAGATCAAAGACCGTCATCACGGTGGCTCTGTCTCGAACCGGACTTGACTCCCAGATCTCCTGCGGGATCAGCGCGTCCTGTGCCCGCTCGTCAGCCTCTTTCTCAAGTGGGTCCGTAACGTGCAACGACAGGTCATCGATGAATGGTGCATCCTCGTGGTTGTCCATATGCAGACCAACGTGCGCCAATTCGTGCATCAGGCTGAACCAGAAATTATCGATGCGATCGTAGCGCAAGGTGAGGCCGACGACCGGACGTCTATTGCCCAGGCGCAGCGCCGAGCCGTCCAGATGGGTACGCGGCAGATGTCGCTCGACCACGAGCGCGATCCCGTGATCGGCCAGAAATTCTTGTGCGCGCCGCGGACCGTCTTCGTAGACGCTCAGTCGAGCAATATCCCGCATAAACTGGAGGTCTACCGTGCCGTCCTGATAATCGGCTTGGGGAGGGTTCTCGTTGGCAACACCTAGCACGCGCCAGCACCAGGCCCTGAGCGAGTAGGGGTCGGCTTTGGCGTTGAGACGCCGGTGGCCGTTTTTGCGGTAGAGTGGAGCGGAAGCGACTTGCAATCCGCCAGCCCTTTCGATCAGGTCGCGGATCGACTCTTCGGCGTGGTCGGCCATGTCGGACAACTGAGGAATCCAGCCGCGCTTCATCATCTCTTTCAAGGGATAGCGGCGCGGGTCGATCTCCTCCAACAATGAATCGAACTCCGCGCCGGGTTTCTGCAGTAACACGTCGGCCGGTATTCCTAGATTTTGGTGCAGTGCGCGCGCCATCGACATTGTGAGATCCCGCTTGCCAGACAGGACCTCTGATACCTTAGCCCGGCTGCCTATGTAGGGTATTAGGTCACGCTGCGTCAAATCGGCCTGATCCATGCGAAACTTGATGGCAGAAACCGGGTCGGGGAAGCCCATGTCCACCGTTTTGGATTCGTAATACATAACAAGATCCACAAGAACATCAAGCTCGTCGCCCTCGGGCGTATCCTCTTCAGCGTCGAAGATCTCATCGATACGCGCCAATGCACGCTGATGATCCTCCTCTGTACGAATTGGCTTGATAACACTGCTCATCGTTGTCTCCTCGCCTTCTGTAGTCGTTTCCAAAAGGAAACTGTCCTCCAAGTGGATTGAATTACACCTCCTCGACATTGATGCGGTCGTATTCTTTATGCGTGCCAAAGAACTTTACGAATACCAACTGCCTGCGAAAGTTGATTCTCGCGACCAGCCGGTAGCGATTGCCTTTGATGTTGAAGACCACAAGATCTCCACGAATAATACTGGCGTTCGGGTATCGTTCCTTTAGCTTGGCCGGTGTGTCCCAGTCCGCCTCTTCAACTTCCTGATACCAGTTCTGCAACGGGCCGATGGCGTCGGTATACTTCTTGTAAGCCTTTTCAATTTGCGGAGTATTGAAGACCTTCATAAAGCCCCAGAACACCTGATTATAAACTGTTCCCAATTTTAATCTATGTAAAAAGAATTGTCAAGAGAGAATCTCATTCGTTTTAATTCATGTCAAAGGGAAACGTTATACCAGATTCTCAAACTATTCCAGTTCTCTTGGATATTGGCTTCCACCTCGCGCCCCTTGCACCGGTGCTGATGCCACATGGAGCTCATATACGTATTGGAATACTAGAAGGGGACACTACTGACTCAGATTAATTTGCGCACCACTTTTTCATTTAAGCTCTCATAGTCTCTCATGTAACACTCGTAGAGATACGTGGACATGAACCCGCCAATAATTGTCCTACCGTCATCTTCGCCCTGTTCCATTATGCCCGCCCCATCACCTGCCCGGTGATATGAACGCTAGCGCCCCTGTGCTAGAATGCCCCGTGCCGCGTCCGACATGGATATCAGCATATATTGAGAAAGAGCGTGCAGCAGGTACTGACCGCTGAGCAGGGCCGAATTCTACAGAAAGAGCGTCAACTGCTGGGCGACCTGCAGGTGTCCCTCGCGCGCCTCGACGCGCCCGACGCCGACCTTGGGCTGATCCGCAATGCACTGGCCCAACTGGAGGAGCTTTTCCTGATGGTGGTGGTGGGCGAGTTCAACGCCGGTAAGAGCGCGGTCATCAACGCGCTGCTGGGGCAAGAATATCTGCCCGAAGGCGTCGTGCCCACCACCAGCGAACTGGTTCTGATCCGCCATAGCGATGCCGTCGAGCAGCCGGGCGCTGACCAGGGCATGGCCGTGCGCCGTCTGCCCGTTCCCTGGCTGCAGGAGGTCAATCTGGTCGACACACCGGGCACCAATGCCGTCATCCGCCAGCACCAGGAGTTGACCGAGCATTTCGTGCCTCGCAGCGACCTCGTCCTCTTCGTCACCAGCGCGGACCGGCCCTTCAGTGAATCGGAGCGCGCCTTCCTCCAGCAGATCCGCGACTGGGGCAAAAAGATCGTGATCGTGGTCAACAAGATCGAGCTGCTGACCACCGAAGCGGAGCAACAAGAAGTGCTCGAATTCGTGCGCCGGAACGCCCACGAGCTGCTTGGCGTAGCGCCGGCTATCTTCGCCGTCAGCGCTCGCCTCGCGCTGGAAGCCAAGCAGTCAGGTGAGATTAACGAGGAGACAGAAGACTCGAGAAGATCCTCCCACGCCTCGATCTGGCAACGTAGTCAGTTCGGCCCACTGGAGCAGTACATTCTTGACTTTCTCGACGCCGGAGAGCGCGTGCGGCTGCAACTCTCCAACCCGGTCGGTATCGCGGCCGCGCTGATCGCCAACTACCAGGAAGTGATCAGGCAGCGACAGTCCCTGCTCAAGGGCGATTTCCAGGCGCTGGACGCCATCGACCAGCAGCTGGCGGCCTACCAGAACGATATGCAGCGCGACTTCCGCTACCAGAGCGACCGCGTCGATAACGTCCTCTACGAAATGGCGGAGCGCGGCGACCGTTTCTTCGACGAGAATCTGCGCATCACGCGTATCGTCGAACTGGTCAACAGCGAGCGCCTGCGAGGCGAGTTCGAACGCCGCGTCCTGGCCGACAGCAGTCGGGCGGTCGAGCGGCATGTCGACGAACTGATCGACTGGCTGATCGAGCGCGACCACCGCCAGTGGCAGGCGGTGATGGAGTTCATCGAGCGGCGCTCACTCCAGCACACCGACCAGATGATCGGCCATGTGCGGGGCGAATTCGATTTCAACCGCCAGAATCTGCTCAAGAGCATTGGCCGCAGCGCACAGGAGGTGGTCGACTCCTATGATCGCGAGGCCGAGGCGCTGAAGCTTGCCAAGGACGTGCAGCGGGCTATCCTGCAAACGGCCGCGGTCGAAGCCGGCGCCATCGGCCTCGGCGCGATCCTCGTGGTAATTCTGAATACGACCTTCCTCGATGTGACCGGTGTCCTCGGCGCCAGCGCCCTCGCCGCTCTCGGCCTCTACGTGCTTCCCTACCGGCGGCAAAAGGTGAAGGCCCAGCTGCGCGCCCGCATCGGCGACCTGCGCCGGCGGCTTGACACCGCCATCAGCCAGCAGTTCGATTCGGAGCTGACAGCCAGTGTGCAGCGCATCCGCGAGGCAGTTGCGCCCTACACCCGCTTCGTGCGCGTTGAGCGGGAAAAGCTGGAGACGCTCGCGACCGATCTGCAGCGCGCCGAGGGCGAATGGAATGGGCTGCGGCGCAGCGTGGAGGCGCTTGCCGCGAGCCGCTCGCCCCTGCCGTCATGACGCTTTCCATCTCTCTGATTCCCCTGGACGCCTCGTTGCACGCCGACGCGCTGCAACGGGTATACGAACTGTCCCCGGCCTACTGGGCGATGTATCATCTGGCCCAGGCGCCCGCCGGTCAGTCGGCGCGTGACCTGCAAGCGATCGAGGGGGAAGCGGGCCGTATGGGGCTGGGGATTGTCGCCGCGAATGAACCGGGCAACCCCGAAGCCGGTGCGCAAATGGTGGGCCTGATCGACTTCCGCCTGCACTGGCCGGACCCCGAAACAGCATATATCGGCATACTGATGGTGGCTGAGCCATTCCAGCGGCAGCGGGTGGGCACCAGTGCCTGGGCCCTGCTGGAGCCGTGGCTTGCTGCAGAAGGTGGTGTGCGCGAGGCCAAATTGGGCGTCGAGCAGTTCAACCCCGGCGCGCTCAGGTTTTTCCAATCTCTCGGCTTTACCCTGACCGGCGAGGCCCAGCGCATCCGTTCAGGCAAGCGCCTGGTGCGTCTTCTGGCCATGGAGAAGGAACTGAATAGCAGTGGCTGATGGCCGACTGAATTAGTGGCCTATCTGACTGTACGAGTGGGAGTGATGATGGGAACGAACGACGGGAGAATTATGGAAGAAGGGTCGCCGGAAGAGACTATCCTGCATGTTGCCGGAAAGCTGCGTGCGCTGAGCAACAACGGCTTGCGATTTGCCGACAATCCTTACCAGACCGAAACCTTCGAGGAGATGCTGGCTCTGTGTGCCGAGTTGACAGCCCTGGTGGACGCGCGTCCGCTGGCGCAAATCCAGCGCCACTTCTTCGATGATACGCGCTACGTTTCTCCGTATACAGTGGTGGATACTGCCGTCTTCGATGACGCAGGCCGCATCCTCCTGATCCAACGGACGGACAACGGACTTTGGGCGCTGCCGGGCGGGTGGTGCGAGGTAAACGAACTACCGGCGGAGGGCGCGGTGCGCGAGGTATGGGAAGAGACCGGCTGCCGCGTTGCTCTTAGCGGTTTCCTCGGCATGTTCGACAACAATTATCACGGCGGCGGCGGTCTCCATCATCTCTACTGCATGCTCTTTGCCGCCCGCCACGTCGAAGGAACCCCAATCGTCACTCGGGAGACGCTGGACGTAGGCTGGTTTGCGCCGCAGGATCTCCCTTGGGATGACCTGCAAGCTGCCCACCCCACCCGCATTCGTTTCGCCTTCGAGTGGGACAAAGACCCTTCTCTGCGACCCTTTTACGATCCGCCGCGTTGGCAGCCGCAGCCGACCTGGCAGCACTCCACGCACCAGGAGTGAAGGCGGAATTTAACGCAGTTCGCAGTTCGTAGACAGATCGTAGACATATTGCACAGCACAGCGATCAGGCCGGTCTATTTGGGCTTCCAACTCGGAAAACCAGGAGATCGTCCCGCCCTCCAGTGTAATTCCCAGGCGAAACGCCAGAGTTTCTCCCCACGTTTGGCAAAAAATCGGAACGCCCCAACACTTTCTCAAGAGTCGGGACGTTTTGGTATGATATGCTTTCGGTTTATGGACAGTTGTGACCAATCATGGTACCATTGGCCCATCAAAGAACATTTGTTCATGGGTTAAGCGATTGGTGGGCGCCGCGATCGGCAGCCCGACAACTGAGGACAAGAAACTGAAAACTTCCCGGAGGTTGCATGGCGCTTGATAAGCTGATCATACGCGGCGCACGCGAGCACAATCTGCGCAACGTGGATCTGGAGATCCCTCGTGACAAACTGACAGTGATCACCGGGCTGAGCGGCAGCGGCAAGAGCAGCCTGGCCTTCGATACAATCTACGCCGAAGGGCAGCGCCGCTACGTCGAGTCTCTTTCCTCCTATGCGCGACAGTTCCTCGGCTTGATGGAAAAGCCGGATGTGGACCAGATCGAAGGACTCAGCCCCGCGATTTCAATCGACCAAAAGGGCGCCGGGCGCAATCCCCGCTCAACCGTAGGCACCGTCACCGAAGTCTACGACTACCTGCGTCTCCTTTTCGCACGCGTGGGCCAGCCCCATTGCCCCGAGTGCGGCGACCCGATCACCCAGCAGACGCCGCAGCAGATCGTCAACTCAATTCTGGAGATGGAGGAGGGCGCCCGTCTGCTGATTCTGGCCCCGATCATCAAAGATCGTAAAGGCGAGCATAAAGGCGTCTTCGACGACCTGCAGTCGCAGGGCTATGTGCGTGTGCGCGTGAACGGCGAACTGTTCGAGGTCGGCGAGGCGCCTGAGTTGGATCGGTACAAGATGCACACTATCGAAGCCGTGATCGACCGCATCATCGTGCGGGCAGAGCGGTCCGACCCGGACGACCCCGGGAGCGTGCTGCCGGGCACCGATCGCACGCGGCTCACCGACTCGGTGGAGACGGCGCTCAAACTGGGCGAGGGCTCAGCGATCGTTTCCGAAGTGAAGCGCGTACCCGTTGACGGCAACGGCAGCCTGCGCGAGGTCACCAACGACCGGGTCTTCAGCGAGCACTTCGCCTGCATGCGCTGCGGCCTCAGCTTTACCGAGATCGAGCCGCGCACCTTCAGCTTCAACAGCCCGCACGGGGCCTGTCCATCGTGCGACGGGCTGGGCGTACAAAAGGAATTCGACCCCGACCTGATTCTGGACGGTGATCTCAGCATTGCCGAAGGAGCCGTGCGGCCCTGGCAAGGCGCGAACCCCGGTAACGGTGACGAGGGCTACTACAAGCAGCTACTGCGCTCGGTCTGCCAACAGTTTTCGATTCCCCGCACCGCGCCGGTCAAAGAGTTGAGCAGCAAACAGCGGGATATCATCCTGTTCGGACCGCCGGGGCGGGAAAAGGTGCACGTGCATTATCGCAACGCCCGCGGCTACGAGCGCAACTACGAGACGCAATATATAGGTGTGCTCCCCAACCTGCAGCGGCGCTACCGGGAAACCGACAGCGATTGGATCCGTAACAAGCTGGAAGATTTCATGGGCATCAACCCCTGCCCCGAATGCGAAGGGCGGCGGCTGCGGCCAATGGCGCTTGCGGTAACGGTTGCCGGCAAGAGCATCCATGACATTACGGCGATGTCCGTCAGCGATTCACTGATCTGGGTGAAGGCGGCCGCAGGGCGTAACGGCGCCGAACCGCTCTTCTCCCCTCGCCAGCTCGCAATCGGCGGCCAGGTATTGAGAGAGATCGAAGCGCGGTTGGAGTTCATGGTGAACGTAGGGCTGGACTATCTGACGCTCAACCGCACCGCCGTATCTCTTTCCGGCGGCGAGTCGCAGCGAATCCGGCTGGCTACGCAGATTGGCAGCCAGTTGATGGGCGTCCTCTACATTTTGGATGAGCCGAGTATTGGTCTGCACCAGCGAGACAATGTACGGCTCATCAACACTTTGAAGGGAATGCGGGATCTGGGAAACACGGTGCTCGTGGTCGAGCATGATGAGGAGACGATCCGCGCGGCCGACTGGGTTGTGGATATGGGGCCGGGCGCCGGTGAACACGGCGGCGAGGTGGTCGTTTCTGCGCTGCGGGATGCCTTCGTCGAACACCAGGAAAGTCTGACCGCGCAGTTCATTCGCGGCGAGCGGCTCATCGAGATACCGATGGACCGGCGCGAAGGAAACGGAGAGTATCTGCATGTACGCGGCGCCACCGAGAACAACCTGAAAAAGGTGGATGTACGCTTCCCGTTGGGCCGGCTGATCGCGGTGACCGGAGTGAGCGGCAGCGGCAAGTCCAGCCTGGTGGTGGAGGTGCTTTACAAACGGCTGGCACAGAGCTTCTACCGGGCCAAGGCGCGCCCTGGCCGCTGCGAGAGAATTGAGGGCATCGAGCATCTGGATAAGGTAATCGAGATCGACCAGAGCCCGATCGGGCGGACACCGCGCAGCAATCCGGCAACCTATGTCGGACTCTTCACACCGATGCGCGAACTGTTCGCCAGCATCCCCGAAGCAAAAGCCCGCGGATATAAGGCGGGACGCTTCAGTTTTAACGTAAAGGGCGGCCGCTGTGAGGCCTGCCGCGGCGACGGCATCATCAGGATTGAAATGCAGTTTCTACCCGATGTCTACGTTTCCTGCGAGGAGTGTCACGGCGACCGTTACAATCGCGAAACGCTCGAAATCCGCTTCCGCGGCAAATCGATCTCCGATGTCTTGAACATGACCGTCGAAGAGGCGTTGGACTTCTTCCAGAACATCCCCCGCCTTCGCTCCCGCCTGCAAACGCTGATGGCGGTCGGGCTGGGCTACATTCGCCTGGGACAGCCGGCGACCACGCTTTCGGGCGGTGAAGCGCAGCGAATCAAACTGAGCAAAGAGCTGAGCCGCCGCGACACCGGCAACACTTTCTACATCCTCGATGAGCCGACGACCGGGCTCCATTTCGAAGATGTGCGCAAGCTACTCGGCGTCATACACGAATTGGCGGACCGGGGCAACACCGTACTGGTCATCGAGCACAATCTGGATGTGATCAAGAACTGCGACTGGGTGATCGACATGGGGCCGGAAGGCGGGGGCAAGGGCGGCTTCGTAGTGGCTGAGGGCACCCCTGAGCAGGTCGCGTCTGTCGAGAAGAGTTATACCGGTCAGTTCCTGCAGAACTGCCTTCGAGAAATGGTTAGTGCTTAGCGGACGCAGACCAGTTTCTGCGATGGCCGCAGCCGCTGGTCTGGTTAAGAAGGCGACGAAGCGCATGCAGGGGGTTTCCCGTCTGTTCCTGCTCGCGTCGGTTTGCATGGCATTTGTCCTGGCCGGCTGCGTACCCATCCAACCCGAGTCGCCGCCCGCCAGTGAACAGCTGCCGGCTTCGTCAGCGCAAAGTAGACCACAGGCTACTGTGGAGCCAACTGTCACTGCTACGCCGGATCCGACGGCCACTGTCGCGCCGGATCCACCTCCGCCGCCGGCCACCGCCGATCCGGATCCACCACCACCGCCAGGATTTGCTACCCCGCACCCGCTGACCGCCACCGACTGGCAGACTTATGTCGATGAGACGCGCGGGCTGTCTATTTCCTATCCGCCGGGATGGCTGTTCGTCGATCCGACAAAGAAAAAGTTGACGGAGCTCTTGGAGGAGTTGGGCGAAAGGGCCAGCAGCGACGAAATCAGGGCGTTGTTGGCAACATCCGCACGGGCGATACAGCAGGAAGACCATTATGTCGGTCTGGGCTTCCAATTCGCCGTCGGTAATTCCTCTGACACCAGGTTTGTCAATAACATCAACGCTATCTTCTTCCACACCGAAGGACTGCCACTGCAACTGATCGCGCAAATGATCGCTGCGCAGTTGGGCAGCATGGTAGGATTCGAGGTGGACAGCGCCGAAGTGGTCGCCGGTCTGCGGTCCGCAGGCGCGGAGGTAGCATCGGTCCGTTACCGTTCAGAAGGCGCCCTTTTCAATCAGCCGGATATGGAAATCGTTGGCTGGCAGGTGGGCGTTCTTTCACCGGATGCAGAGAGGATTGTCGTCCTTACCTTTAGTATCCGCAGCGAAGATTTTGCGGAGTTGGAGCCGCTGTTGACAGAGATTGTGCAGCGCGTCCAGTGGCTCGAGTGAACTGTGGTTCGTGGAATCCTCCGTTCACATATCACAACTCACGGATAACTGAGGTCTGGAAGCACGTATGCGGGCAATTTTATACCTGGTGCCACTATGCCTCTTTTGCGTGGGCTGGTTCGCTCGAGCGGCCCCTGAATCACAGTTGCTTTCTGATTCAACTACTGCTCGTCGCGGGGTCTCGCTTGCCAGCCACAACGCGCCCGTAATCTCCGGCAAGCTTGACGCAACATCAAGCGGATTCCTCTCTTCGTTGCAGTTCCCTTTTTCTCAGTCTCCTTCCCCTGCGTCCACACCGGCGCCAGGCGAACAAGAATCAGAGGTCACCCCGCAGGCGGCGGCTCCGGAATCCTATGAGGTCTCGGCAGACTGGCAGGCGTTCGAAGATGTAGCGCATGGTCTGACGATACTTTACCCACCGGAATGGCTCTTCTTCGACGGTACGCAACTCGCTGCCCTGCAGCAGGACATGGCAGCACTGGGCAGAGCTGAAATCGTAAATCTACTGATGGAGTTGCAGTCGAGCGTACAGCCGAGTTCGTTGATCGGCGCTGGCTTCGCCTTCCCGCAGGATCCTCCTGAACTTCTGCATGCCAACAGCGTAATTGTGGAAATCTTCCCCGCAAGAGGCCTCGCACTGTACGAGTTCGGGCAAGGCGCTGCCGCCGCGCTGGACCGGAAGTTCGGGATCGACGTGGACAGCTTCGATCTGCTCACCAGGTTGCGGCCCCACAGGGAGGAAGCCGTTTCGATCCGATTCCGTGGCGCTGTGCCTGTCCCGACAACCTCCCAATCCATTCTGACCGGCACCAGAAAAGCCGGCTGGCAGGTTGTTCTTCTCTCGCCCGATGCCGAGTATCTGCTTGTTCTGACCTTTTCCGTCCTCGGCGAGATGTTTGAAGAGTCGGAGCCGCTGCTAGCAGAAATGGTGCGGCGCGTGCAGTGGGCCGGCGACCACCGTGGGTCAGAACTCGCGGTCGGTCCGATAACAGTTACCAATCGGACGCTGTACGTCCATAACGAGCCCGCCCCATTCAGTCCCATAATTGGCAAGGTTGCTGCCGGGAAGCAGTTCTCGATTCTGGAACGAGACTTTACGGGAAACTGGTGGCGGATCAGCTATGACGGTCAGCCCGGCTGGGTCTCCGATCCTTTTGCGGCTGCCAATATCCCCGACGCACCTGTATCGATTCCTGTGGCGATGATCGACCGGCGCGTCAATGTGCGCAGCGGCCCTGGCGCCAGTAACCCCATAATCGGTGTGGCGGTAGCCGGCCAGCAGTATCTGATCACGGGCAAAAATCAGGCGGGCGACTGGTGGCAGATCGACAAACATGGCCAGACCGGATGGGTTTTCGGCGAGTTGGTCACACCTGTTGCCGTGGGGGGCGCGCAGGTGGCCGTCGTCAGATTCCCCGCACCTTCTGTACTGCCGGTGACTGAGGCGGCGATGAGTGTCAACCGGCGAGCGAACCTGCGCGCGGGGCCGGACAACAGCCACCCTATCGTCGGCGAAGTCGTACCTGGACGCCAGTATCTGATTACTGGCAGGAATATGGCCGGCGACTGGTGGCGCATCGACGATAACGGCAGGCCAGGGTGGGTATATGACGACCTGGTTGAGCTGGTCAACGAGGGCAGCGTCCAGATCGTGGCCAGATTTCCGCTACCTCCTCTGCTGCCGGCTACTGAAGCAGTGTTGACCTTCAGCCGCCGTATGAACGTGTATAGCGGTCCTGGCGGTCGCTTCCCTGTCATCGACACGACCGTACCTGGGTATCAGTATCCGATCACCGGCAGAAATGTGGTGGGAAACTGGTGGCAGATCGACAATCACGGGCAGCCCGGATGGGTCTTCGGGCAATTCGTGGACACAGTCGAGCAGACGGAAGAAGCTCGGTAGGCAGACACTCCGCTTCTGAACCGGGGTGAACGCTGTTCACTGACCTCTCTGCAGGGAGTACGTTCGAAATGTCCCCTTTTCGCTTTCTTCTCCTGACCGTACTGGCCTGCGTCTCTATTGCTCTGGCCGCGTATGGGCCCGACGCGTCTCCCCGACCGGATGCGGCCGCTGCACCAGAGATAGCGGCCGTCGCCGAATCGGCCGCCGTCTCGAAAGCCCGCTCGGTGCTCACAACCCATATCGGGGTCCCGCAGCAAGCCTCCAAAACACCCCCGGATCCTGGGACTGCGGTCCCGATACTGTCAATTCACAATCCCCTTGTTAGACCGGTCGGAGATACACCTTCCCTCTCAGGGGGCCCATACCAGGACTGGCCCGCGGTCGAGGATGCGGCGCGCGGACTCAGGATATTCCATCCGCCAGGGTGGCTCTACGCCTCCTCCGGAGAGGATCTGTCCTCCCTCCAGCCGAAGATGGGTGACACGGCCGCGGCCGAAGCCGTGCTCGCCCAGCAGGCTGCGCACATCGACTCCCTGTCCGCGTCAGGGCAAGAGGACCAATTCGTTGGCCGCGGTTTCCAGTTTGCCCCGGACACAACACCGGCCTACATCAACCGCTTTGACATTCGTGCGATACCGGCTGCGGGACGCACGCTGGAGCAGTTTGCCCTGCAGACAGCCGCCCGCCTGGAAGAGTCGGAAGTCGAAAAGTTGGAAAGTGTTAAGGTTGGGCCGGGTCTGCGGCCCTGGGGTGAGGAGGCCGTATCGATCCGGTACCGCAGCGGCGCCGCCGTCGAAGAAGGCAAGATTGTCAGGCACCCAGGCGTGGAGGTGGCCGGCTGGCAAGTCGTTTTGCTTTCCCCGGACGGCGGGACCTTCCTGCTATTTACTTTCGATATATGGGGCGAGCAGTTTGACGGCTTGCTGGAGCCGTTTCTGCGCGACATCGTGCGGCGTGTGCAGTGGCTGGACCATCCCGCCTACGAGCCTCTGGTCTCCCCCACTGTGACAATCACGCGCACCATGTTTGTGCGCGAGGCGCCGGGAATTAACCAACCCATTGTCGGCACGGCCAATGAGGCGCAACAGTACCCTGCGGTCAGCGCAGATGCAGCCGGAGACTGGTGGCAGATCGAATTCGAGGGGCAGCTGGGGTGGGTCTACGGCGTGTTCGTGAAGCCGTCCCCCGATGCGAAGAATGTGCTACAGGCAGACCCGTCGGGCTGGCTGACATACGATGATAGTGCCCGCGGTCTCTCGTTGTCCTTCCCGTCGGGATGGCACTATTTCGACCCGGCGCGACCTGCGCAGGTCGACCTGTCGCTCCTTTCGGCCAGGGTCAAGAGTCGCGATGACGGGCAGCTTGACGTAGCGGAGATGGGGGCGTTGGTTTCGGCGATGAGTGCGCGCCGCGACGACGCCGTGATTGGGTTGGGCCTTCAGTCAGGGCCCGCGGACATTGCCTCGAGCAACTTCATGCTGGTCTTCTCTTTGGCCGCTGAAGGGATGACGCTGGAACACTATGCGCAGGCGGCCGCCGAGTACGCTTACAGCATCGGGCCTGTCAGCGTTGAGCTGGTGCAGGGACTCAGACCGTCTGACGAAGAGGTCGTATCGGTCCGCTACCGGGAGCACGCGACCGCGAGCGAAGTATGGCAGGTAGTTCAACTGTCGCCGGACGGAGAGCGGCTTCTCGTCCTTGCCTTCAGCGTTCACGTCGACGAGTTCGCAGCAGTGCAGCCGATGCTGCGTGAAATCGTGCAGCGCACGCGCTGGGTCGAAATCGAGTCCCATTCTTCCACCCGGCCAGCACTACCGATGATGCCGGTCCACAATCCGTTGGTGGTTCCGGTCGGAGACACACCGGCGCTCTCAGGAGGGCCGTTCCAGGGCTGGCCTGCGATCGAGGACGCGGCGCGCGGCCTCAGGATATTCCATCCGCAGGGATGGTTTTACGCCTCCTCCAAAGAGGAGCTCTCCTCCCTCCAGACGCAGATGGGTGACACGGCTGCCGCCGGAGCTGTTCTCGCACGGCAGGCAGCACACATCGACTCCCTGACCGCGGCCGGTCAGGAGGGCCAGTTCGTCGGATATGGATTCCAGTACGCGCCGGACACGCCTTCTATCTACAACAACCGCTTTGTCATTCGCGCCGTTAAGGCTGCAGGACGAACACTGGAGCAGTATGCGCTGCAGCTGGCCGCGCAACGGGATGAGTCTGAAACCGAGACGTTGGAGAGCGTCGAGGTTGGGCCCGGTCTGCGGCCGTGGGGCGAAGACGCCGCATCGGTCCGGTACCGCAGCGGCGGCGCCATCGTCGAAGATGGCAAGGTCATCGCTCGCCCGGGCACGGTGATGGTCGGCTGGCAGGTTGTTCTGCTCTCCCCGGACGCTGGGACCTTCCTTCTGTTCACCTTCGATATACGGGGTGGCGAGTTCGACGGCTGGCTGGAGCCGCTTCTGCGCGACATCGTGCGGCGTGTGCAGTGGCTGGACCATCCCGCCTACGAACCACTGGTCAGTCCGACGTTGACGATCACGCGCACCATGTATGTGCGCGGTGGCCCAGGCACCGACTATGCTACTATCAGCACGGTCGAGGAGGGGCAACAGTACCCTGCGGTCACGACGAATGCAGCCGGCGACTGGTGGCAGATCGAATACGAGGGGCAGTTGGCGTGGGTCTACGGCGGGTTCGTGAAGCCATCCGCCGACGCGGCGCGTGCGCTGCAGTCGGACCCGTCGGGCTGGCTGACCTATGACGATGTTGCCCGCGGTCTGTCGCTCTCCTATCCACCGGATTGGCACTATTTCGACCCGGCGCATCCCTCGCAGGTCGACCTGTCGCTTTTTTCGTCCGCCGTCAAAGGCCGGGAAGGCGAGCGAATTGGCGTTGCGGAGATGGGGGAACTGGTGTCTGCGATGAGTGTTCGCCGCGACGACGCCGTCATCGGGTTGGGCCTTCAGTCAACACCGGCGGACAGCGTGTCGAGCAACTTCATGCTGGTCTTCACTGCTGCGGCTGAAGGGGTGACTTTGGCGCGCTATGCGCAGGCGGCCGCCGAGCACGCCTACAGCATCGAGCCTGCCAGCGTAGAGCTGGTTCAGGGTCTCAGGCCGTTCTACGAAGAGGTCGTATCGATCCGCTACCGTGAACACGCGACCGCGAGTGAAATATGGCAGGTTGTTCTTCTGTCCCCGGACGGTGAGAGGCTTCTCGTCATCGCCTTCTGCGTTCTCGCTGACGAGTTCGCCGCGCTGCAACCGGTGCTGAACGAGATCGTCCTGCGCACGCGCTGGGCTGAACTGCCTTCGAGTGGGGTGGGCCAGGCACATTCTACCCCGCCCTGGGTACGACTGCGTTGGTGACCGGCCGGCCGTCTCTATTGGTTATAGCTGCAGCAGGTGCTGACGGCACTGTAGTAGCGAAGAGACCAATGAAAAGCCGCCCCTTCATCGCAACGCCAACTTGGGCGCGCGCGGGGCGGCATCTGAACAGCGGTGAATCCACTCAGCCTCAGAAAGGCCGCAAACGTGAGCACCCCGGGTAGGATTCGAACCCACGACCCTCTGATCCGAAGTCAGATGCTCTGATCCACTGAGCTACCGGGGCAAGCAAGCACGCCAAAGTATAGCATGTTCGGCCACCAATCTTCAAAGAATGGGCCGAATCGTGTGCATCCCAGATTTGGGATGGAAACAGTCTGGCGGAAGATTGTGCTGACGGAGGCTGGAATTGTTTACCGGCTCTTGGGGAGACGCGGAGCAGTCGCCAGGCCCTGGCATTGCCGGGGGGTCGGTTGATAAAGGAGGTCGAAGGCAGGCACAAGGCCTGCCACAAGGCCTGCCACTATGCGAGCGTTTGGGGGACCGGTTGGGGGGAACACTGTTGGCTTTGCACGATGATGGCGAGGAGCCAGCACGGTGGCCAGCAAGGGCGGGGCGTTGCGGGGGCGCAGCCCCTGCACAAGGGAGGGCCGAAGGCCCGGACGCCCAACTGCAGTGGTCAGTGGCTAGTGGTCAGTGAATGGGCGATTTTTCTGGGACGGATGAGAGGACTGGGCACGGGCTAGTCGATACCAAGGGTACAAGAAAGTTCGCCCCCATTTTGGGATGCACGCGCCGAATCAGAAGTGAGTACCGGGTGAACTGCTATGCTGGCAGGCTCACTTTCCTCTGCCCTCATTCTTGGGTGTTTGCTCTGCACGCCAGCGCCCTATGAAGGCGCGCAGCGCGTCCTCCCCGTCCAGCCCGCGCACGTTCGCCAGAGCGACCAGCCGCCACAACAGAAGACCCAGTGTCTGTTCGTCGCTGCCCTCCGGCAGCAGGCTCTCCAACTCAGGGCTACTCTGCGCCAGCGCTACGCGGTCGAGAAGACCGGCCTTGTTGGCCTTGGACTGCATCTCACGCGCCTTGCGCAGCGCCGGCAATGCGGCCGGCACGGCTTCCAGCGGGCTCCGCGCCGGTCTGTCCTGGGCGGCCCGTTCCTCCGCCTTGATCTCTTCCCAGCGCGTAAACAGATGCTCCATATCGTCGATGTCGTCTTCGCCGAAGACGTGAGGATGCCGGCGGATGAGCTTCTCGACGCTCAACCGCACCGCGTCTGCCATCTGGAACCGGCCCTCTTCATTCGCGATCTGCGCGATCATCGCGATGATTCCGAGTACATCGCCCAACTCCTCGGCGATATGCGCCTCATCTTCGGAATCCATCGCCTCCAGCGTCTCCGCTACCTCGTCCAGCAGATAGGACCGCGTGCTCGCCATAGTCTGCTCCCGGTCCCAGGGGCAGCCGTACGGCGCGCGCAGGTGTGCCATTATCTCCTGCAGATCGGCATAGCTGCTATGGGGCATTGCGGGCACATGCAGGCAGGCGCCCTCGCCAACGCTGGCTGACGTAACAAGATCTGCCAGCGGTAAAACGCGCGCAGAGGGAGTCCCATTCCCCTCAAGGCAGATTAGTTGCAGCGGGTGGTCGCTTGGGTAAGCATTGCCCAGCACAGCACCGACCGCCTGCGCAGTCGGCACATCGGTCATCTCGAGCACCAGCGCCGGCTGTCCCAGATCGAAAGGCGGATGATGGCGACCGGCCAGCCGCGCCGCGCCGATGATCTGTATGCCCTCTTGCAGGTCGATGCCGACGACCTGCGCCGCCGCTGCCGCTGCTCTGATAGGATCACTCATGGTCATGGTCGTCCGCTCCGGTCAATTGGACCGCCTGTACCTGTCGTCCACCGCAGGGGCATCTGCGATCAGAGACAGGCGAATTTGCACTCTAATGCATCGTCTGTTGCCGGTCAATTCCTGCGGAATGCCGGCGCTGGGGCTTGGCATCGTTATTGAATGCTGATAAAGTAGGGCCCAGCGGCCTGCCTAACGGCGGCCATTCCATCTTTACGCTTTCCTGAGACGATCTGTGACCGATATCCTGCCCAACTGGTATACCCAGCCCGCCCGGCCCACTGCCATAAACCGCCAGGCGTCGGATGGGCGCGAGGTCCGAATTTCGGTGATCGTACCCTGCCGAAACGAGGGCCGCAACATCCGGCCGGTGCTCGAATGGGCCGCGCCCTATGCCGACGAACTGCTGGTCGTCGACGGACACAGCAGCGACGATACGCGGGCCATCGCCGCCGAACTGGGCGCGACAGTGCTGCTGGATAACGGTAAAGGCAAAGGCGATGCCATCCGCGTCGGCATCGCCCACGCTGTTGGCGATATCCTCGTCTTTATCGACGCAGACGGCTCGCACGACCCGCGCGATATTCCGGCGCTCGTCCAGCCGATCATCGACGGCCGCGCCGACCACGTTTCCGGCTCCCGCATGTTGGGAGGCAGCGACGAGTTGCACGCCACCATCAATCAGTTCGTCCGTCTCTTTGGCAGCCAGGTGATCACGCTCAGCATCAACTACACCCAAGGTCTGAGCCTGACCGACTCGCAGAATGGGTTCCGCGCGATTCGGGCTGAGGTGGCGCGCAGCCTGGCGCTGGAATCGGAGATCCCCACGATCGAGCAGGAAATGGTCATCAAGTCGGTGCGTAGCGGATATCGTATCTGCGAAGTCGCGACCCACGAATATGTGCGCTCCAATGGCGAGTCCAACTTTCGGGTGTTGGATGTCTGGTTCCAATTTGTCAAGAGCTGGCTCTACTATCTCTTCTTCTGGCGACCGCCAAAACGGGTTACAAGGAGCGTCAATGTAGAGAGACTAGAGGTGGAGAGACAAGAGCAGAACGGCAACACCGCGGAGGAAACGAATTCCCCAGGTGCTCACAAGTTGTCCGGGTCAGGAGAACAGATACCGAAAGCCAGTTCCAGGTAAATGTCCCAGTCCCGTGAAACGGGGAAGGCGCCGCGCCGAATCACTTTTGCACTCCCTGTTGTTCGTCCCACGATTCGCCATCTGTTGGCGCTTTACCTCCTTCTTGCCAGCCTGTTCAGTTTTGTCATCCCTCCCTTTGAAGCGCCTGACGAAATCTGGCATTTCGCCTTTGTTCAACATCTGGTGACGCAGCGGGCGCTGCCCGTTGCGGAACCGAATACGCGCGCGCTCTGGCGGCAGCAAGGGACACAGGCGCCCGCCTACTACGCCGGCGCGGCCCTACTCACCGCGCTGATCGATCAGTCCGACTTCCCTGAGCTCTTCACGCGCGCCAATCCTCATCGCGCCATCGGTCAACCCGATACGGCCATCAACCGTAACTATCTGATCCATCACCGGCAGGCGGAACGCTTTCCCTGGCGCCAGTCGGTCCTGGCCCTGCACGTCGCCCGTCTCTTCTCAGTCTTCCTCGGCGCGGTGACCGTCTATGCGGTCTACCGTACGCTTCGCCTGTTTCTCTCCCCGCAGGATGCCCTGCTCGGCGCGGCCTTCGCCGCCGTACTACCCCAATTTGCCTTCATCAGCGCATCCGTCAGCAACGACAACGCCGTCACCGCGGCCGCCGCGCTTGTCCTCTGGCAACTGACGGAAATACTGGTGGCAGGAGGTCGGCCGCAAAGAAGCAGCCTACTGAAACTCGGCGCCGCGCTTGGGCTGGCGCTGCTCTCCAAACTGAGCGGGCTGGGTCTGGCCGGCGTCTGCGCGGCTGCAATAATGTGGTTGGCCTGGCGCAACCGCACCGTTCGCCCCATCTTCGATGCCGCCATGTGGACGGCCATTCCCGCGGTCCTGCTGGCAGGCTGGTGGTACTTTCGCAACTGGCGGCTCTATGGCGACCCCCTGGCCTGGGAAATGTGGGAAGCGAATATCCTGTTGCGGGTCATTCCCGCCGGCCCGTTGCAGATCCTGAGTGAGTTGGGGGGCCTGGAACGTTCCTTCTGGGGGCTGTTCGGCTGGCTCAACCTGCCTTATCCGGCCTGGGTCTATCTGGCGTTGCGTGTCGTCGCGGCTGTTGTTGCGCTTGGGTTACTGTTTCATCTTGTCCGGTGGACGCGCGCCGGCTTTACCCGCCGTATAGACCGCTACGTCCCTCATGCATTTATCTTTCTGTGGCTGCTCGTTCTCACCATCTCCTGGCTGCGTTTCATGCGGGTGGCGCCTGCCGCCCAGGGTCGTTACTTCTTCGCCGCGCTGCCCGCTTTGGCCCTGCTGTGGGCGCTCGGCTGGACGGGATGGGGAAGCAGATTCGGCCGCAGATTCGGCTATAGAGCCGGCTGGAGTGTCACCTCTGCCCTCGGACTTCTCACGCTGGCCACACCCTTTCTTCTGCTCCGTCCTGCCTACTCGCCCCCACCGATGTCAGTTCCTGACAGCGTTCTGAACACTGCGGCCTCTTTGACTCCTCTCTCCCTCTTTCTCGCCGGAAACGCCGAGATTCAGTTGCAACATGCGACCGCATCGTATGACGGTCTGCAAGAGCAGGCCGGTGAACAAGACCCTCAAGTGCCAACCGCGTTCCCCGGCGAGGAGGTCCAGGTCGACTTGGCGTTCATGACCAACGCCCCGCTGGCCGATGACTGGTCCCTGTTCATCCATCTCGTGGACGGCACCGGTCTGACCGTCGCCCAATTGGATTCGATGCCCGGCGGCGGGCTGCGCCCGACCAGCGGCTGGACGCCAGGCCGCATTCTGCACGACAGCTATACCGTTGCGATTCCGGAGACGGCCCATGCGCCGAATCGGGCCAGCTGGCAGATTGGCTTCTACGACCACCACAGCGGCGAACGTCTGCCTCGAGTCGACGGCGGCACAAGCTATACGTTCGGCGAAGTGACCATCTGCCCTGCCGGGTTCGCCGTTTCGGACTGCCAACCTGGCGGGAAGGCCGACGTCTCCCAAGACGGCGGCCACAGCATCCCCGTCCCAGTTCACGTGCAGTTTGCCGACAATGTTACCCTGGCCGGCTACAGCTTCAGCAGCCGTACCCCGGTTCCCGGCGAGGAGATGACCGTTACCCTGTACTGGACGACATCCGGGCCGGTGGCTGAATCGTATACCGTCTTCGCGCACCTGCTGACCGACAACTTCGAGATGTTCGGCGGCGTCGACCTGCAACCGTCTCCTTCAACGGAAGCCTGGGCCGCCGGTGAGACTGTCGCGACCGTGCACACATTCACCGTCCCGCCCGACGCGCCCCCCGGACTGTATCAGGTCGAGATCGGGCTTTACACGCGGCCCGATTTTCGGCGGCTGCGCGTCCTCGACAGGATCAACCCGGCGCAAGAAGACCGGCTTCTGCTCGGCCCTCTTCGCATCGAGTGAGCGCCGTAACGATTCAGATACCCGTGCACCTTGATTCACAGGACAATTTCGACTATGATTCATCTGGTTTATGGGACTCATTCTAAATCTCGATGAAAGTGTTCATCACTCCCATTACTTGAATTTCTTTCGGAAAGGGACAGCGCATGAGCCGTAGACAGGGCAGACGCCGCCGCTTGAGCCGCAGCCAAAAGATCTTCTACTTTCTCAGCCTGTTGATTGCGCTCAGCATGGTGTTGAGCCTGGTCTACGTGGCGATTACGCCCGCCGCTCCTTAGAACGGCCAAGAGATCTCCACCCCTGGAAGCGCGGGTTTAACGCCCGCGTACAGTCCGGACCAATTTCGTGACAGTCGAAGAACGCCGCGGGCTGGCCCTGGTAGCGATTGCCGTTATCTTCTTCAGCACCAGCCCCGTGCTGGTGAGGTGGGCCGCCCGCTCGGTTTCTTCTTTCGAGATCGCAGCCGGTCGTCTTCTGGTCGCCGGCATCGTCGTGTCATGCGCGGTCTTGATTCGCGGTCGGGGGGCATGGCCCGCTCCCAATGGGCGCGGCCTCCTCGCGTCCGGTTGGCCCCGTCTTGTCCTCGTCGGGCTGGTCGCCGCTCTCCACTTCTTCTTCTACGCGTACTCACTCGAGTTTACGACGATAACCAATAGTCTCGCGATTATGTATACGGCCCCCATCTGGGTCGCGCTGCTGTCCCGTTTCTGGCTCCGGGAACCGCTGTCGAAGCGCAAATGGCTGGGCATCCTCGTCGCTGTCCTGGGCGTGGCCGTCCTCTCCGGGTTCGAGCCGGTACTGGCGCTCGTTCGGCAAAGCGGCAGCGCGTCCTACAACTTCAGCCCCCGCATGTTGATCGGTGATCTGCTGGCTCTGGGCAGCGCCATCACATACGCTGTCTACAGCATAGCCGGCCGCAGCCAGCGAGAACGCTTTCCTCTGCTGGTGTATGCCGGCGCAGTCTACGTGCTGGCTGCGCTCTGGTTGCTTCCCGCCGCGGTTGCGTCCCATAGCCCCGGCAGCTTCGACTGGCCCGCCGTCGCCAGCATAGTCGGCCTGGGTGTCTTCCCACTGGCAGTCGGCCATACCCTTTACAACGCGGCCCTGCGGCGAGTAAACGCCACCTATGTCAATCTCATCGCCACGCAGGAGGTGCTGGGCGGCGTGCTGCTGGGTGCGCTCCTTCTGCGCGAGATCCCTTCTTTCAACAGCATCGTCGGGGGCCTGATCACTATCGGCGGAATCCTCTTGGTCCTCCTGTAGATCTTGCATATTGCTGTCCTCGGGCTGTCAAACCGCTGTCGGAAACAATATCATTCGCCGCCGAAGTTTACCTGACCAAAAGGCTCATGCCATGTATCGTGACCGTCTCTCACTCTTCCCCGACACCGTAGCGCTGAGTCCCGACAAGCATGGCGCACCCTCTCTTCACGTTGGCGGCCGCGACCTGAACGGGCTGGCCGCCGAATTTGGAACACCACTCTATGTCTATGATCAGCAGACCATAGGCAACGCTGTTTATGCTTATCAAGACGCCCTCAGTCGCCACTATCCCGGACCCGCCGGCATCACCTACGCCGGCAAAGCATCTCTCAATCTGGCCATGGCCCGTCTAATGGCGGCGCACGGCCTGCTCCTGGACTGCACCGGCATCGGTGAGATGCACATCGCCCATACTGCCGGTGTCCCGCGCGCCCAGATTCTGATGCACGGCGTGAACAAGAGCTGGACGGACCTTCAGGCCGGACTCGCACAGGCAGGCACGCTGGTCGTCGACAACCTGCCGGAGTTGGAACGCATCGCTCAGCTGGCCCATGACCGCGGCCCTGCGCCCGCCCTCTGGTTGCGGGTACGGCCTGGTTACGCAGTCGACACACATCAGTTCCGCCAGACAGGTCAGCACGACAGCAAATTCGGGATGGACGCCGATGAATGTGTCGATGCCGTCGCTTTCTGCCAGCGGAATGAACTGCCCGTGACCGGGCTCCATTTCCATCAGGGATCGCATTTCCACACCGCCGAAGAGGTCCTGCCCGCTCTGGATGTGGTGTGCGCCCTGGTCGGCCGGCTGCAGCACGAACTCGACTGGTGGCCCCAGGCGCTCAGTCCCGGCGGCGGCTGGGGCATCGCCTACCACGAAGCGGATCTCCCCCATCAGTCGATCGAAGCATACGTCGCGACAGTCGCGGCCGCGCTGGCAGAGAACCTGTCGTCCTTTTCTTCGCCCTTGCCCCGTCTGCAGGTGGAGCCGGGGCGCAGCCTTGTCGCCCGCGCCGGCGTTGCCATCTATCATGTGGGAACTGTCAAGCAAGCAGGGGGTCGGCGTTGGCTTCTGCTCGATGGCGGGATGGCGGACAATATTCGCCCGGCCCTCTACCAGGCGCGCTATTCTGCCCTGCCGGTCACCGACCCGCTGAACAGGCCGCCGATTTCAGAAAACGCCTGGCTGGCCGGTCCATACTGCGAGAGCGGCGATCTCCTGATCGAGGACCTTCCTCTGCCCGAAATCAAAACCGGGGAACTGCTGGCTGTTCCGGTCAGCGGCGCCTACCAGCTGATGATGGCCAGCAACTACAACGGAGCGCTACGGCCGGCCGTAGTGATGCTGCGCGACGGAGCCGCGCAACTGGCGCAGCGCCGGGAAACAGTCGATGATCTCCTGCTACGGGATATCGCTTAGAGGGCTGAAAAGGGAAAAGCCGTCGTTTTCTTATTCGAGAGGGTGTTCGTCCGGCTGGCCGAGAAGCAGTTGGCGCACCACGTCATCAATGCGGCGTTTGTAGCGCAGCAGCTCCCGCCTGCACTCCATTTCCGCTGATGACTGCGGCTTGAACGACCGCAGCGTCTCCTCCAACTCCCAGTCGATCTGCACGCGGATGCGATTGATGACACGCCCCCGCAGATACTCCCGCATCTCCTGCGCAATCACCGTGTCGTAATACAAAAGGTCATCATGCAGGTCGACCAGGCGATCGGAGCCGATGGCAGGGATCGGCAACGACCGCAGCGTTTCCCAGGCTCTGTTCAGTTTTCGACGATTTACACTCATGCCAGGTCCAAATGACGCGCCGCGGTTGGGCACAGTAGCAGGGTCAGTTCTGAAGTGGGAATGGAGGTTTTCCTATACACGTCTGAAGTAGATGAGATCTGTAGTCCGGATGAGGAGACCTGAATCGCGCGAGGATTATAGTCGCTGTTGCCTTCAAAAGACAAGAATTGGATAACGAAAGATCCCGAATTGCGCCCGCAATGACGGATTCCGGTCCGCTTCGCGTCTCCGCATAGCGCACGGCAACCGTTGTCCCCCGCTGCCGCGAAAGGAGGTCGAATCACCCAGGGTCAGTTCGACCTGGCCTTAGCCAGTTCGCCGCGCCGCGTAAAGCGAACGAGGGGGCCTCTCACTCCGCCCTCCTCTCCTCTCTCCTTTTTGCTCTTTCCTTGCCTTTGGGCGTTCGGGCCTTCGGCCCTCTCTTGTGCAGGGGCTGCGCCCCCGCAACGCCCCGCCCTCGCTAGCCACCGTGCTCATTCTTCCCCAGCAAGGTGTCTAGAGCAAGGTGTCTAGCCAACAGTATGCCTCGACCGCTCCGGTAGGGACAGGCCCTGTGCCTGCTCTGCGCTTCTCCAAGAACTGGGAAACAGTTCCAGTTGCCTCCAGCATAATCTCCCGCCCTGACTGTTCCCACCCCAAATCTGGGATGCACCCCGCCGTGAAGCTGTTTTGACAGAAACTGAACACATGTTCTATAATGAATTCAGTCAGTATTTTCGGGAGTTAAGCTGGCGCCTCCGCTCAGAAGAGGCGCGCCAATCAGGACGATGGATGCCGATAACAGACCGTAAGGGAGAACGATGACGAAAAAACGATCAGCCGATAGTGGGCCGGCCAAAGCGCTGGAAGTAACCATTGCCAACCTGAACAAACGCTATGGCGATGGGATCATCATGCGGCTGGGGGAGTCAACCCGGCTCGACGTGGCCTCGATCCCGACGGGCAGCCTGAGCCTGGACATCGCGCTGGGCGTGGGCGGCATTCCCCGCGGGCGTATCATCGAGGTGTACGGCCCGGAAAGCTCGGGCAAGACGACCCTGTGCCTGCATGCCGTCGCCGAATCGCAGCGGTTGGGCGGCGTCTGCGGCTTTGTCGATGTGGAGCACGCGCTGGACTCGGGATATGCGCGCAAGATCGGAGTGAATGTCGAGGATCTGTACGTATCGCAGCCGGATACAGGGGAACAGGCGCTGGAGATTGCCGAAGCGCTGGTGCGTTCGGGCGCGATGGACATCGTCGTGGTGGACAGTGTGGCCGCGCTGGTGCCGCGTGCGGAGATCGAAGGCGAGATGGGGGACAGCCATGTCGGCCTGCAGGCGCGGCTGATGAGCCAGGCCCTGCGCAAGCTGGTGGGCGCGGTGAAGACGACCGACACGAGCCTGATCTTCACCAATCAGCTGCGTCAGAAGATCGGGATCATGTTTGGCAATCCGGAGACGACGTCAGGCGGCATGGCGCTGAAGTTCTACGCCAGTGTGCGCTTGGACGTGCGGCGGATCCAGTCGATCAAGCAGGGGAGTGACGTGATCGGCAACCGGACGCGTGTGACGGTGCGCAAGAACAAGGTGGCCGCGCCGTTCAAGGTAGCCGAGTTCGACATCATGTACAACGAAGGGGTCAGTACGCAGGGAGACCTGCTGGACCTGGGCGTCGATTTCGACATCATCGAAAAACGCGGCGCCTTCTACCGCTTCGGCGATCTTCGCCTGGGACAGGGCCGGGAAAACGCCAAAGCCTTTCTCGGCGACAAAACCGATATCGCCGCGCAGATCGATAGCATGATTCGGGAGCAGACCGGGTTGCCCATCAATCTTGTGCTGCAAGAAGAAGCCAAAGATAAGGCCGCGCAGGACACCGAAGCCGGGGAGAATTCCCAGGAAAAACTCTTCGCCCAAGCGGCCTGACTCGGGTCGGAGCGCACTGTGTGGCTGCCAATCGCTGGCTATTGGGGCGTCCGAACTGTCAAGCGTTTGCCCTGCCCATGAAGCCGGGCGCCGTTGCGTCAGCCCAGTGGGAGGTGGTAGACTCTCCGTATAGCGTTGCGGCGCACATTGAAGCCTCCAATGGCGAAGAAGAGAATGCATGGACCCCAAAGAGATCGTCCACAACATGCCGCAGAAGCAGGCGGAGTCCTCCCAGGCAAACGGCGCCCCGCAGTCCGACAAGCCTGCAGACATTGCCGCCCCTTCGCAATTTGAGCGCATCGAGAACTGGGCGCCCGCCCACGGCCTCCGCGTTACTCTGGAAGAGTATTGGGAGAAGTGGTATGAACGCCCTCACCCGAATGTCGACGTCAGTTACGAATGGAATAACGGCATTCTGGAGGCCAAACCCTGGCCCAATTTTTCCCAGATCGAGCAGTATCGCTGGTTCTTTCGCCTCCTGAGCTGCTATCTCGAAGTGAATCCCATTGCAAAGATACTATGCCTGGAAACCGGCGCCTACATGTCGGTCCCAGATGAAAGTCTGCCTTCGGATAAGTGGGAAGTGGTATTCAAGCCTGACATCGGCATTATCCTGGACGACAATCCGGCGCCGTGGGGAGCGAATGATCAACGCTCCTATATCGGGGTCTGCGACATGATCGTGGAGGAGTTGTCCGACTCGACATCGGCGGAGGTCAAGCGGGATACTGAAGAAAAACGAGATGGGTATGCCCGCGCCGGGGTGAAGGAATACTACATCCTTGACCCCACCGACAGGCACATGCATTTCTACCGGCTTGGCGTCGCGGGGGACTATGAAGAGATCGAGCCGGACGAAGAAGGGGTGATCCGTTCACAGGTGTTGCCCGGCCTCCAGTTCCGCCGTGAAGATCTGCTGCGAGAGCCTCGCCTGGCGGAACTGGCTCGGGACGTTGTGTATTCGGACTATGTCGTTCCCGAATTGCGGGACGCTGAGTCAAGAATTGAAAAGGCGGAAGAACGCGCCGACGCCGAGGCGCAGCGTGCCGACGCCGCGAAGCAGCGCGCTGACGCCGAAGCGGCCGCCCGACGCGCTGCCGAAGAAGAGGTGCAGGCGCTGAAAGCCGAACTGGCCCGTCTACGCCAACGACGTTCCTGAATTCGGTTCGTTCTGGTTTGGGCTAAGTCCTTTTGAAGAAACTGCATTGACAAAGCAGGAGGAATGCGATAGCGTTTTTTCTGCTTTTTTGTTTCCAACCTGATTTGAGGCTGAAGTGACCGCACAGTTCACGTTTCAGATTCACGCGACAGACGGCCAAGCGCGCCGCTCCACTTATCACACGACCCACGGTCCCGTAGAGATGCCGGCATTTGCCCCCGTGGGTACCGCTGCCAACGTCAAGACACTGGAACCGCGCGACTTGACGGAGTTGGGCGCGTCCATCCTCCTGTCCAATACCTACCATCTCTATCTGCGTCCCGGCCACGAGCGCATCGAACGCCTCGGGGGCTTGCACAACTTTATGGGCTGGAACGGCCCGATTCTGACCGACTCCGGCGGCTATCAGGTGTTCAGTCTGGCCCATCGGCGCCAGCTGGACGCCGATGGGGTGACCTTTCGCAGCCATATTGATGGTTCGGCCCACCGCTTTACGCCAGAACGAGTGATCGAAATCGAGGAGCGGCTCGGCGCCGATATCGCAATGGTATTGGACGAGTGTGCCGATCCCCATGATCCGGACTATCTGGCCCAGGCGCTATCGCGTACCCATGCCTGGGCCGAGCGCTGCAAAGCCGCCCATTCTCGTCCCGACCAGGCCCTCTTCGGTATCGTGCAGGGCGGCATCTATCCGGAACTGCGGGCAGAGAGCGCCAGGATTCTGACCGGGATCGACTTTTCCGGCTATGCCATCGGCGGGCTGGCCGTCGGCGAAACGAAAGAGCAGATGTACAGTACGCTCGACGCAACCTGTCCCCGTCTGCCTGCGAACAAGCCCCGCTATCTGATGGGCGTCGGCGCGCCCGAAGACATCATCGAGGCGGTCTCGCGCGGCGTCGATCTGTTCGACTGCGTGCTGCCGACCCGCATCGCACGCAACGGCACACTGCTGACACCGACCGGCCGGTTCAACATCCGCAATGCTCGATTCGCCGAAGACGACCGCCCCATCCAGGAGGCGTGCGCCTGTTACACATGCCGTACCTTCAGCCGCGCCTACCTGCGCCATCTCACTATCAGCCGTGAAATCAGCGGCCTGCGCCTCGCGACGATCCACAACCTTCACTTTATGCTAAAGTTAATGGAGCAGATTCGAGCGGAGATCGCGCAAGGTACGTTCGCACCCTTCCGGAATCGGTTTTTGCATGCCTATCGAATAACCGATCAGCAGGTTCGGCATGAACAGCGCCGGCGGAGAGTAGAGGCAATGCCGGGCGCGTCACCATAAGTCAGTCTGCAAAGCGACGGAGAGCCAGAAGACACCCCCCTTTGCCGTCGCTGACGTACACAAGCGAAGAACTGTGACTCTATGTTTGACCTTTTCAAAGCGTTTGTCCTGGGTCTCGTGCAGGGCGCCAGCGAATTCTTGCCAGTCAGCAGTAGCGGCCATCTTGTAATCGTCCCCTGGCTGTTCGGCTGGCCGTCTTCATCGCTTCTCTTCGATACAGTCGTGCATCTGGGGACGCTTCTCTCGATCCTGGCTGTCTTTGGGCGGGACTTTGCCGCCATTGTCCGCGCTACCCTTCGCAGCCTCTCTAAAGTTCTCAAAACGGGAGGGCTGATATCTTCACTGTCGGATGTCAACGCCCGTCTGGGTTGGTTTATCGTCTTGGGGTCGGTTCCGGCTGCCGTCACCGGACTGCTGTTCAAGGATGCCCTGGAGCGGCTCTACCATACGCCGCCGGCGGCCGCCTTCTTTCTGGCGGTGACGGCCCTGTTGCTGGCCGGCAGTGAATGGATGTCCCGCAATGTCGCTGTACGCGCCCCACTGTCGGCAATGTCGCTGCGCCAGTCCTTCCTCATCGGTCTGGCGCAGGCCGCGGCGTTGGCGCCGGGCATCAGCCGCAGTGGGACGACTATTTCCGCGGCCATGGCCCAGGGCCTGCGCCGCGAAGCAGCAACTCGCTACAGCTTTCTACTGGGCGCGCCGGCCTTCCTGGGCGCCGGTCTGCTGCAGGTCGGGGACACGCTGGCTACCCAGCCATCGGCTGTGTTAGCCGAACTGCCGGCCCTGCTGGTCGGTTTCATCACCAGCGCGATCTGCGGGTATGCCGCAATACGGTTCCTGCTGGCATATGTGCGCCGCAACAGTCTCTATCTGTTTTCCGGCTACTGTCTGCTCGTCAGCATTGTCGTTCTATCACTCTTTGCTCTGGGTCTCCGATGAACTTTCACCAGGGAAACCTTCATCCCAAACTTCTCAGCAGGTTGCTCTTATGGCTGATCCTGGCGGGCTGTCTGCTTTCCGCCTGCGCATTGCCGCGGGGGAACGGCGCAATCCCTACCCTCGCCCCTGCCCCGGTCACAATGACGATCGCCGGTTCAACCGAAATGCGTCCCTTGCTGCTCGAACTGACTTCCGCCTACAGCGAGCGCAATCCACACGTGCAGTTCACTCTGCTCGGCGGTGGCAGCCGGATGGGAGAACAGTGGCTGGCGTCCGGGCAGGTCGACATCGCCGCCAGCACAGCAATCTATCCGGACGTTGACACACCAGCAGGGCTCGTCCGCATACCGGTCGGGCTGGATGGAATCGCGGTCGTCGTTCACACCGATAATCCGGTGGAGGCACTGACACTCGCCCAGGTTCGGGACCTCTTTAGAGGCCGCGCTCTGAACTGGGAGCAAGTTGGCGGCGCTGCCAGAGATGTGCTTCTGGTGAGCCGGGAGGGTGGCAGCGCCACCCGGGACCTGTTCGAAGAACGCGTCATGGACGAAGACCGGGTCGCTCTGACTGCGGTCGTCATGTCCACCAGCAGCAACGTCGTGGAGTATGTGGCTGCCCACCGCGACGCGATCGGCTATGTCACGCCTGCGTACCTTTCGCAGATCGGGATGCCTCCCGCGGCGGATGGCGAGACCCCCTCAGATACCGGTACTGCTGAGCGAACGGTCAAATCGGTCTCTGTCGAAGGGCGGGTACCATTTGACGCCGACCTCGTCAATCACCAGTATCCGCTGGCGCGGGCCCTGTACCTGCTCATCCGGCAAAGCGGTGACCCGACGATACGAGAAATCGTCGACTTTGTACTCAGCGAAGACGGGCAGGCCATCATCGCCCGCCACCATGTGCCGATCCGGTAAGGCGGGCCGGACAGCCCTGTTCGCAGCTCGGAGCAGCCCCTGCTGCCGTTGAGCTGATGCCTTTGAACGGATGCCTTTGAACGGATGCTTTCGAGCTGTTGCCCCGGTGTCCGTTCCCTGGGACCGGCCGGGCTCTAAACGACCTGCTGGCGGCATTAAAGCTGGCGAAAAGCCGGCGTCTGCCTCATTGCCCAGACTCCCTCCTCCCGGCACTTCCTGTGATCAGGCGCAGTAACCAGGCGCAGTAACCAGACCAGTACCGCCCTACCGCAAATGCTTGTAAGGGCCCCTCTCGTGGGCCACCTGAGTGCAGTCCGGCTTCGGGCGCACCCAGACTGACAGACTGCGCACCTTGGTCTATCGCGCTCGAGGTATACGAGAACACACCCTATTTTGGGCTACCCCTGTGCTAACGGGAGTTGCTCTCCGGACGGCAATCTGCTATACTTGCTCGCAATCGGCATGAGCTTGTGTGATTTGATAGATTTGTGTCTCTGAAGTGGGTTCCGCCCACTTTTCTTGTTCTACGGGATCGTTGCCTGCCATACCTGTTCGGAACACTTGGCTACCTGCCTTGCTTTTTCCGCTGTCGCCTTTCATCTTCCGGCCGTCCGACAGCGGACAATAAGCCGAATTGTCGAGTTTTCAGGAGTAGTTGAACGAAAATGACTAAAGAACTCATCGCTGGGATCAATCAGGTTGCAGCGGATAAAGACCTCGATAATGAGGTGATTTTTGACGCAATCGAGGCCGCGCTTATTTCGGCCTATAAGCGCAATTACGGCTCCGTTGCCAACGTCACGGCCCAGGTGGACCGGGCCTCGGGCGAGATGATGGTGTTCGCGGAAAAAGAGGTTGTCGAAGATATCATCAACCCGAATACCGAGATTTTGTTAGACGATGCCAGAATGGTGGAGCCGGCTTCCGAACTGGGCGATGTCGTTATGGTGCAGAATACGCCCGGAAACTTTGGCCGTATCGCCGCCCAGACCGCCAAACAGGTGATCTTGCAGCGCATTAGGGAGGCCGAACGCGACACAGTCTACGAGAATTTTGTCCACAAAGTAGGCGAGACGATCACTGCCCAGGTCCGCAGCGTCGATCTCGTGTCCGGCGCTGTCACCATCCTGATCGACGACAGGCACGAAAACCTGCTGCCCCGAGAGGAGCAGATACCGTCTGAGAACCTGCGCCGCGGCGACTATATCTGCTTGTATGTGGTTGACGTGCACCGCAGCAGTCGCGGCCCGATGATCAAGCTGAGCCGTACCCATCGCGACCTCCTGCGTCGCCTGATGGAACAGGAGATCCCGGAGGTGCGGGATGGCACTGTCGAGATCAAAGCCATATCCCGCGAACCGGGCGCCCGTAGTAAAGTGGCCGTGATGGCCACACTGCCCGGCGTGGACCCGGTGGGCAGCTGTGTGGGCATGCGCGGCATGCGTATTCAGAATATCGTGACCGAGCTGGCGGGCGAGAAGATCGACGTCGTCGAGTGGAGCGGCAATCTTCGCACCTACATCTCCAGCGCCCTCGGGCCGGCCAAGGTGCAGAGTGTAATTCTTGAAGAAGACAGCAACATCAAAACGGCTATCGTCATCGTCCCGGATCGACAACTCAGCCTCGCCATCGGCAAGGCAGGGCAGAACGCCCGTCTGGCAGCCAAGCTGACGGGATGGCGGATCGATATCAAGAGCGAGACCGAAGCCCACGCAGAAGGACTGGATCTGCTGGCGGCCGAGCAGGCCCAGATGGCCGCCGGTGAGCAGGACCTGCTCAGTATGGCGGAGAAGATCCTGCGCGACAAAGAAGAGTCTACAGCGAGCGAAGACACCTTCCGCCAGGCCGCTGAACTGCTGCAAAGACGCGATGCAGCAAGCAGATCGGCCGACCAGGGCACAGCTGCCGAGTGGCCCGAAGCCATCCCCCCGCAAGAAGAAGGACGCGGCATTGGCGTAGACCCCGAGGAGGCGCTGAGCGCATTCGAGCGCGCCGCCGCGGCCGTCCAGGAAGAAGAGCCCTCTGGCCTTGCCTTCGAAGATTTCGCCGTGGATGAGCCAGAGCCGGTTACATTCGGCGAAGCGTTGGACGGCGAAGCGTTGGACGGCGAGGATGACGCCAAAGAAGAGGGCGATGCAAGTCCCGATGCAAGTCCCGATGCAATAGTAGAGAGCGCACAGCCCGCCCTCCATCCCTCGGAACTGCCGCCGCAAGCGGAAGAGGAAGAGCCCGCGCCGGAACGGCCTCTCAGACCTGAAGAGCTGCCCCAGGTTATTACAGCTGATATGCTGCGCCAGCGTATGGCCGCACGCCAGCAGGGAAGCTCGTCAGGCCCTGTCATCGGTTCACCCGACGACATTGAGGTGCCCCCGGAACTGCTCGATTCCCTGGCTGCGAACGAAGACGCCAGCCAGGAGTCTGACGAGGAGGAAGGCAGACCTACAAAGGCCCGTCGCGGCGGCCAGCCAACGTCGAAGAGGCAGCCAAAACGTCAGAGAACGCGCCGCGCGCGGGGCCTCGACGTCGACTTGGACGAACTTGAAGACGCTGAGTTTGACCTATAGGGTGGCTGCTGGTTCGTAATTCCTGCTTGAAATATTTCACTCGCCAGGCGACACCAATAATTGATGGCAAAACGGGTGAAGAAATCGAAACAGCGGCGGGGCGCTTTCCAGGCCCCCCACCGAATGTGCATCGCCTGCCGGGCGTCTGATGGCAAGCGCGACCTGATTCGGCTCGTGCGCGTTGCTGACGGAGTCCTCTTGGATGAAACCGGCAAAATGGCCGGGCGCGGCGCCTACGTCCACCCGCAGGTCACCTGTTGGGAAAAGGCGCTGGCCGGTTCATTGATACAGAAAGCGCTGCGTACAAGAATCAGCGCCGAAGACCTGCTGACACTGTCTGCGTCCGTGTCAACTCTGATACAAATGTCGGACGAGACCGCGCAGCAAGGAGCGTGTTGCCAACTAAACAGTTAATTCTCACTTACTGAAACCCCTCCCTGACGTCATTACCTTGCGCGCGGATTGTCAGAACTGCGAACTGTACGATTGAGGGGAGGGCTGTGATTACTTAGCAGGCGATTCAAGCGTTTTTGCCCAACGCAGATGCAACATTCCAAAGTGAGGGCAACTTCGCTTATTGACAGGGATTTTTCAATGAACGCAAGCCGATTGTCCACTCCCTGACATGTGTCGGCATAGTGGGCTAACATTGGCTGTATTGCAGTTTGGGATGGAGAGGGGGAAGGCTGCAGGGAAGAGGGGGGTGGTCGTGTAACGACTAATGTGTCCACCGTAACCACCTCTTGGCTCCCCGCTTCCGGCCTCCTTCGCATCATCTGTTGATGTATTCCGTCCCAGCCAAAAACCTGTGAAAAGTTTGAGAAGGAACACGCAATTCGGAGCGTGAACGCCTCTCAGCTTCCTCCTCTCTGAAGACAGAGGGACGTTTTCGCTGTCAGTTTTCAACCGCATGGCGGCATGTAGAACTGGGAACCGAAAACGAAAGATGAAAGGAAGGCCAAAATGGCAGCCGCAACGCAAGATCCGACGAAGGTCCAGAATGGCAGCCCGGCTGAAGACGCCCCCAATGGTGAAGCCGCTGGGCTGCCTTCTTCCATCGTCGTGGAGGAGTACGTAACCGTCCGAGCATTGGCCGAAAGTATGGATCGCAGCCCCATCGATCTCATCAAAGTGCTCATGCAGTTCGGTATCATGGCGCCCATCGATCAAACTCTTGACCACGATACAGCCGCCATCGTGGGTGAGGAACTCGGAATCGAGGTGCTCTGGCCGGTCGTGGAGGACGAAGAGCCGGAAGAGGCGCCCGACGAGGATCGAAGACCAAAAGAACGGGTATTGATCCAGGAGATCGTGGCCGAAGAGGCAGAGAAAAGTCTCGTGGCCCGGCCGCCTGTCGTAGCGGTCCTCGGCCATGTGGATCACGGCAAAACGACGCTCCTCGATCGTATCCGCCGCACCAACGTGGTGGATACCGAGGCCGGTGGCATCACCCAGCATACCGGCGCCTACCAAGTCGAAGTCGACGGCAATAAGATTACATTCCTGGACACGCCCGGCCACGAGGCATTCACTGCAATGCGTGCCCGCGGCGCACAGGTAACCGACCTCGTCATCCTCGTCGTAGCCGCCGACGATGGCATTATGCCCCAAACCCGGGAGGCGATCAGTCACGCCAAAGCGGCCGGCGTCACTATTATCGTCGCCATCAACAAAGTCGACCGCCCCAATGCCAACATAAATCGTGTCATGGAGGATCTGTCAACCGAAGACCTGACACCGGAGGAATGGGGCGGCGAAACCATTACGGTTCCCATCAGCGCGCTCAACGGAGACGGTGTCGACGACCTGTTGGAAAATATCCTCGTCGTCGCCGAACTGGACCAGCACAGCGCCAATCCTAATGGACAATGTGTCGGCACCGTGATCGAAGCCCAATTGGAAAAGCAGCGCGGGATCACTGCAACCCTGCTCGTGCAGAACGGGACCCTGCAACGCGGGGATTCGCTGGTCGTCGGCGAAAACTGGGGACGTGTCAAGGCAATGTCCGACTATGAGGGCAATCAGTTGAAGAAGGCCGGCCCGAGTACGCCGACTGTAATTCTGGGACTCAATGGCGTTCCAGACGCCGGTGAGGTCTTTACAGTGACGAAGAACGACAGAGCGGCCCGAAGGCTTGCCGAGGAAAGGCAAAACCAGACCGCTCAAGATATCCTGGATGCTTCACCCCTGCCGATGACATTGGAGGATATGTTCGCTCGCGCCGAAGGCGCCGAAGCCACAACCCTCAATATTATTGTACGGGCCGATGCGCAAGGGTCGCTGGCCCCAATCGTTCACAGTCTCGAACAGCTTGAAAACGATGAGGTCAAAGTCAAGATCATGCAATCGGCGGTTGGTGACATTACCGAATCGGACGTCATGCTCGCCGAAACCAGTCAGGCGATCGTCATCGGATTTGGTGTGAACATTGACAAGGCCGCTCTGGTGCGTGCAGAACAGTCCGGCGTAGAAATTAGGCACTATCAGATCATCTACAATCTGATCGAAGATGTGGACCTGGCGATTACCGGTATGTTGGACCCAATCTTCGAAGAGGTAGTCACCGGCCATGCCGAGGTGCGTGAGATGTTCCGCGTGCGTCGCGGCGGCTTGATTGCCGGCTGCATGGTCCTGGACGGAATCGTCAAACGCAGCAGCCAGGCGCGGCTGATGCGTAACGACGCAACTGTCATCACCACATCCATCGAAAACCTCAAACGCTTTACCGAAGATGTCACCGAAGTTCGGGCCGGCTATGAGTGCGGCATTAACCTGGCCGGTGTCAATACGGACCTCCAGGAAGGGGACATCATTGAGGTCTTCGAAAGGCAACAGGTGCGATAATAGTTTTTGCTTTTCGCTTTATGGTTTATAGTGGATTCGTGTGTCTGACAACCAGAACGAACGATTGACGGCATGTAAAATATGACGACCTCAATTCGTCAGGAGCGGGCAGCAGAACTGCTCTATCAGGAACTATCTATCTTGATCGGCGCCGAACTGGATGATCCGGCGTTGGAACTGCTGGAGGTGACCAACGTAGTGGTCAGCCGTGACCTGCGCGTGGCCAAGGTCTACATCCATCAGGATAGCGATATCCAACGCAGTGTGGTCCTTGCCAAACTCAAGAAAGCTGCCCCATTCCTGCGACGCCAACTGGCCCAGAGCCTAACATTCCGCGCCGTACCGGAGCTGTTCTTCTACTATGACGATTCCCCCGAGCAGGCCGCTCGGGTGGATGAACTTTTGCAGAGCATCGCCGAGGAACGAGAGAT
Organism: Caldilineaceae bacterium; assembly: GCA_965207495.1. Classification (GTDB taxonomy): domain Bacteria; phylum Chloroflexota; class Anaerolineae; order Caldilineales; family Caldilineaceae; genus Bin5. The sequence continues at coordinate 5,407,563 of OZ242287.1, read as the reverse complement.
ACGTCAACAGAACGCAGGCAGCTCTCTTACACCTCCGTCTTCTTCTCTCTCTTCCTCGGATTTCTCCTCCATCGATGCACAGAAAGAGGATGCATGACCCCGAACGCGTCCCTGCTCAAGCAGGGTGCTGTATGCGGCCCAGTGGGCGTCCCGCCGCCCCCTCTCCTGCTCAGTCTCCTGGAATCCAGCCACAACATCCTCTGCCTCAGCCATGTAAGCCCGGACGGAGACGCGGTCGGCAGTCTGCTCGGCTTGGGCAGCATTCTGCGTTCGCTGGGAAAACGGCCGACACTCGCCCTTCAGGACGAAGCGGTGTCGGAGTTCCAGTTTATGCCCGGCGTGGAGATGATCATCGGACCGGCGGAGATCGCCCACAGTTACGATCTCATTGTCTGCCTGGACACCTCCAGCACCGACAGGTTGGGCACCGTTTACAGACCTGATATCCACAATCAGGTTCCCCTTGTTGTCATAGACCATCATATTACCAATACCCTCTTCGGCACCGAGAACTGGGTGGATACAGGCTGCGCCGCCACATGCCAGATGCTTGTTCACCTGGCCGATGCCCTGAATGTGCCGCTATCTGAAGAGATTGCCGTCTCCCTTCTGACCGGTATCGTGACCGATACCCTCTGTTTTCGGACCGCAAACACCAATACGAATGTCATGCAGGCGACCTTGCGGATGTTGAACGCCGGCGCAAATCTGGACTACATCGTTCGGAATACCCTGGACAGTAGGTCTTTCAGCCTCATAAAGCTGTGGGGGGCCGGCCTGGCTAATGTGCACATGGACGATGGCATCATCTGGGCGACTCTCAGCGCCGAGAGCCGGCAGCGCAGTGGTGTCGAACCCCACCAGAGCGACGGCTTGGCCAACTTCCTTGTCACCGTCCGAGAGGCCGACATTAGCGCTACTTTCGCTCAACGATATGCAAAAAACGGACAGGAGTTGGTCGAATGCAGTTTTCGGGCCAAGCCAGGATTTAATGTGAGCCAGGTGGCCTTTGCATTTGGCGGCGGTGGTCATCCACCGGCAGCCGGCTGCACGGTTGCCGGCACGCTGCAAGAGGTCTCGGCCCGCGTTGTGGAAGCGCTGCACGAACTGCGCTTCCAGTGTATTGATGGCGATAGCGGGTAAGGGACAGGGGGCGGCGCCGTCAACGAACCAGTACCATGACCGATCTTCACGGAATCCTCCTTGTCGATAAACCGGGCCGCCCCAGCTCCCAAAGGAACGTCGAACCCGTCTCCGCGGAGCTGCCAACCAGCCACGACATTGTGCAGCGCGTCCGGCGCTGGAGTCGCCAAAGACGCATCGGCCACACCGGTACGCTGGACCCTATGGCAAGCGGTCTGCTCGTACTGTGCCTGGGCGTTGCCACGCGGCTTGTGGAGTACTATCAGGGGCATGACAAAACATACGAAGCCCGGGTAACGCTGGGACACGCCACCGATACCTACGACGCTGTCGGCCGGACAGTCACCCAGGCTCCGGTTCCGTCTCTGACCGACGCCGACGTGGAAGCTGCTCTGGTTGACTTCCGCGGCCAGATTTCCCAGAAGCCGCCGGTCTACTCCGCTCTGAAGCAGGGCGGCGAGAGTTTGCATCGCAAAGCCCGGCGCGGCGAGGCTGTAAATGTGGCGCCGCGAGAGGTTACCTTTCACGAGATAGCGCTTCTTTCCTTTGTGCCGCCCGCAACGATATCCCTCCGGATTCGCTGTTCCGCCGGGGCATACGTGCGCAGCCTGGCACACGCGCTGGGGCAAACGTTGGGTACCGCGGGCCACTTGAGTTACTTGCGTCGATTGGAAGCTGGTCCGTTTTCCGTCGCCGACGCGTCAGAACTGCTTGCCATCGAAAGCGCGGGGGCCGCCGGCAGGCTGACCGAACTGCTGCTGGCGCCCGATGTTGGTCTGGGAATGCCCCGCCTCACCGTCAGTGAGGAGGAGCAACTCCGGCTGGGTTACGGGCAGAAAATCTATCAAAGTCGCGCAATCCCTGCCCATGACACACCCACGCCCAGCCCCTGCGGATCGGAAGGTGGGCGCCGGAGTGGGCTCGCGGCCGCCTATGACCACCGTGGCCGCTTCCTGGGAATTGCACGCGCCCATGCAGTCGAAGGCAACGGAGACGGCACTGTATGGAAAGCCGAAAAGTGGCTGGCCCAGCAGTTAGGTAGTCTTTCCTAGTTGGCCGCCACTGGTGGCGAATGCACGTATAGTTTGAATAACAGCTACTTTCTACAACATGTATCGCGTAGGGGCAGGTAGGACGCCTGCGTTCCTACCGGGCAAACCACCGGAGAGCATGGGTGGCAAACGGAATTCACGTCAAGAACCAGAAACTGACTTGAGATGAGAATCTGGCGCAGCGATCTGCGATCTCTCCGGTTTCCCGGTCCAACTTTTCTGGCGATAGGAAATTTTGACGGTGTGCATCTGGGCCACCAGGCTCTCTTGCGCATCCTGCAGACTGAAGCGGAGCGCCATGCTCCCGCCGCCAAGACAGCCCTGCTCACGTTCGATCCCCACCCAATGGCCGTGCTGCGGCCAGAACTTACCTTGTCCCTCTTGACAACGCCACAGGAGCGTCTGCGCCTGATCGAACCGTTCGGTCTTGATCTGGGGATCATTCAGCCCTTCGATATGGATTTCGCCAGTCTGACCCCCGAGCAGTTCATGACGCTTCTCGTCGAGCGCCTGGGCCTTTCCCGGCTGATCGTGGGGCCCGACTTCGCGCTCGGTAGGGGGCGCAGTGGCAATGTTGACCTTTTGAGGGCGCTGGGTACACGGCTCGGCTATGAACTGTCGGTGATCGAGCCGTTCACATGTGGGGAGGGAGAGGTCCACAGTCGCCAGATCCGTCAGTCACTCTTAGCTGGCGCTGTACAGGATGCCGCGCAGATGCTGGGTCGGCCCTACCAGGTCGCCGGCGTCGTCGAAGAAGGAGAACGTCGCGGGCGTCAAATCGGCGTGCCCACCGCGAACATCCGGCCCATTCCGCAGAAGCTCATCCCCGCCGATGGGGTATACGTGACCTGGGCATATCCGCCGGACAGTCGTTCGCCGGACAGTCGTTCGCCCCACCCTCGCGCCAGCGTAACCAATATCGGCGTGCGGCCCACTGTAGACGGACGCCGGCGCCGCATCGAGACCCATCTTCTCGACTATCCAGCGGTGGGTGAGTCCGGCACACTGTACGGACAGGAACTCACCATCTCCTTTGTGTCTCGACTGCGTGACGAGCAACGTTTTGACAGTTTGGAGGAGCTCGTCGCCCAGATTCAAAAAGACATCTCTGTCGCGCGTCGCACGCTGACAGAGATATCGGCGGTCTCCGACTCAATCTCAGGGAATTAGGAACTCATCCAGGCGCAGCATTTCCAGGAATGAGGGCGCCCCCCCAATGCAGCCTCGCGTACAGGTTCTCTTTCAATGAGTCATCGCCGCCATCCATCCCCCTTTCCTGCCATCCCACTACTCGTCTGTGCGGTTCTGTTTCTCAGTGCATGTGTATTCCAACCGATCGACCCTTTCACCTCCCACGCCGCCGACTCCGCTGGAACTGTCAATCCTGAAAAAAAGCGGCCGCGGCCCCCTGCGGCACACCCTGATCCGATGGGCGGCACTTCTGACATTGCACTCATTCATGGTATGGAAGAAGCCATCTCCTGTCTTGCCGGGGGCCAGCCCGTGTATGCGGTGTTGCAACGCAACGCCAACGTGCGCAATCGACCCCATTTCGAAGGCTGCCGTCTGGGCCGCGTGCCCGCTGGTACACTGGTACGCATTGAGGCGGTCTTCGGCCAGGAGCAAGAGCTTCCCTTTATCTCCCTCGACCGCTCCCTCGGCCGAATCCCGATATCAACGCCGGGATTCGATGAGGACATTCAGCCGCTTCTTGAAGAAAACTGCGGCGCCTGTCATAGCGCTGCCGTGAAGCAGGCGGAACTGCAAGTGACTGACTATGAGCCATTGATGGTCGGCGGACTGAACGGACCCGTGGTGCAACCAGGCGCCCCGAATGCATCCACGCTTTGGACACAGGTCTGGTCCGGGGAAATGCCGCTGGTGGGCGAGCTCGGTAATGACGACAAAGCACTGATTTACAATTGGATCCTGGGCGGCGCGAACAGGCAGGGCACAGAACCGGCGCCCGTTGCCGAAATGTGGCTGCGTCTGTCGGGGGAAGATTTCACCCGCGCCCCCAATGAATGTGCCCAGGATGGCGGTACAGTTCCCTACGTCAGCGCACAACTCGCTTTACCGGCAAGTTGTGCGCTCGTTCCCAGTGCCGAACAGATCGCTGCATATCTGCCGCAAGTGGAGACGCCGAGTGCCGCGCCACCTCCGGCCTCGGGCGAATCCGCCAACAGTGTTGAAACCAGCGATGACACAAATGCGGGCGGTAATGCCGAAGCCAAACCGGAAGAAAATGCGCAAAACAGTGCCGCCGCCCCACGGCGGGGTGTGGCTGCCGGTAGTGTTGGCATTCGCGTCGCTCCTCTCAATCTGAGCCCCCCATCCGAATCCGATCCCTGGCTGGTTCCCTTGGGTGGCTTCTGTGCAGAGCAATTCCTGGCCGAGAAACTTCAGGACAAACACAGTATCACCGCTCTGAACTTTGCCCCGGACGGCAGACTGTTCATCGCTCTGGACCACCCGGCCACCGGCAACTTCGATCCCAATATCCTGTACGATCCCTACCATGCCAGCCGCTCGATCGTCATCTGGCACAGCGTTTCCCGGGACAGCTACTATGAGATCCTGCGCGAATCCAGCCGTGTCACAGGTATGGCCTGGCATGCCGGCGCGCTCTACCTGAATCGGGCCGGCGAAGTGGGGCGCATCGTCGACGGCAGCGGATATGAACCTCTGGCCGGCGGCTTCGCCGTTTCCGGGAAGGATTTCCATGCCAACAATGGTCTCGTGATCAGCGATGGCTGGCTCTATATCTCCGCCGGCGGTGTCCGGGACGGCTATGCGGATGGCATAATCGTTCTTCATGATGGCGACCTTCCTGCCGAAACACTGGCCACGAATGTGGCTGCCGGCGGCAATCCCTTCGGTGCCCGCATCGTACGCGCCCGGCTGGACCGGCTGCTGGCCGAACGCTCTATCGGCGTCTTTCAGACCGCGGCGCGCGGTGTACGCAACCCCTATGGCATTGCCGTCGACCCGTTCGGGCGCATCTGGTTTACCGACAATGGCGCCACCAACGTGCACGGTGATTTCAACGCCGGAGACGAGGTCGACCTGCTCGACCCGCGTACCCTATCCGCTGCCGCCAATGCGGGCGACGTGAACGCTACCCCCTTCTACGGCTTCCCGCTGGTGTTGGGCGGGGTCAACAAAGATTGGTGGACCGCTCCTGTGTTGGTCTTGCCCAACTCGGCCGCACCTACCGGCATCACCTGGGCCTACGACACCATCTTTTTCGCCAACTACGGGCGCGAACCCGGTCTGTTCCGGATGGCGAACGCGGGCGGCCAGGTTATTGCCGAACGGATCATGCACAATTGGCCCGTGCAAGCGGTCACGACCGCCCCGGACGGCGCCGTCTGGATCGGAACCGGCGCGGGCGGGCTGTTCCGTCTTGTTCCCGGCTGCGGTGGCTGAGGAGTGCTGCTTGCGCTTTCTATGTGTATCCGCCCAACTGGCAGGCCACCTGGATTGGGGCGGCTATCTGCCCACGGCTGTCGAACTGATGCGGGCGGGTCACGAGGTCCTGTGGGCCACAGGCCGTGAACTGCAAAGCCAGCTCGCTGCACAGGGCGTTCCCGTACATGTCCTGCAGGAGACCGGCTGGCGCTGGCCGCCGCCGCCTCCCATTCAGAAAGGCGCGGCTTCAGAAGAGGAGTTCCAGCGCCTGCGCATGGTCCGCTCTTTGGATCAGTGGCTGGACGTGGAGCGTGTACGGGCGGCAACGCTCGAGCTTGTCGAAGTAGCCAAGCGTTTTCGCCCGAATCTGATTGTCAGCGAGATGTTCACCGCCGCGGCCGGCATCGCCGCCGAACGCCTGGGCGTGCCTTTCGCGGTCGCCGGCTGGCCGGCCATGCAGACCCTATCACCAAGCCCCAAAGGAGACGCGCCCGGCGCAGTCGGAGAACTGGCTCAGGCGCGAGTGGGCGCGCTGCTTGCCGATTTTGGCGTGAACGGCGTCAACTGGGCGGTGGACGGTCCATCGGCTCTGCGTTCGCCCTCCCTCCACCTGACCTACTGGAGCCCCCGCTGGTATGCCGGCGCGCGGCTGCTGCCGCAGACACGAATGGTCGGCGGGATCGCTCCTCCTCCCCTGCCGCCCGAATCAACCTGGCTCGACCAACTTCCGAGCGATCGACCATGGATCTTCATCACCCTTGGTACGGCATTTACCAGGGACACTGATTTCTTTTTAATCGCGGCCCGCGCCGCGGCAGAGGTGGGGGGCGTACCGATCCTGGCGGTCGGCAGAGGCTTTGGCGCCGCTGGCACAGAGGGGGGCTGGTCTCAACGTGAGGTCGATGCACTGCGGAACAGACTGCCGCAGTATTCCATTCTGGTGGAAAGGGTCCGGTTTGCAGAGGTGTTGCCCCGCGTCACCGCGGCGGTCCATCATGGCGGCGCCGGTACGACCCACGCCTTGGTTACCCATGGCATACCACAAATCGTCGTGCCAAAGGCCGCCGACCAGGCCCGGCAGGCCAGCGGGGTCACGCGCAGCGGCGTCGGATACCACATCCCACCCAATCTGTTCACCGTTCCGCTGGCAGTCGAAGCCCTGCAAAAGATACTGGCAGACGGCGCCCCCGCTCGTCTGAACGCCGCCAGCCTGCAGGAAGAGTTCGCGTCCCTGGGAGGGATTCCCAAAGCCGCGCAGCTCTTGGTTGCAGCCGCCTAGTTCCAACTCTTGTCAACCTGTCTCACTCATAGTGGATTTCGCTCGCCCCGTTTCGCTTCTCCACCCGGATCAGCTTCTCCGTAGCCTGTTCGAACGAGTCGTCGTGGCTGATGATAAAGAGTTGCTCGAACCCAGGTACGTCCACAATCTGCCTGGCCAGCGCACCGCGGCGGGTATCGTCCAGATTCGTTGTCGGTTCGTCAAAGAATGCTACGCCGATATCGCTCATCTCCTGGAGCAGGGCCAGCCGTACCGCCAGCGCCGCGCTCATCTGCTCGCCCCCGGACAGTTGCGCAAAGGTTCGCTCCCGGCCATCCGTCTCCAGGGTGATCCCGTAGTCCTCTTGCCAATGCAGCGTACGCGTGTAGTCCTCCATTATCTGGCCGAATAACTGATTGGCAGCGTAACTGATCTGCTGGACCAGGGCCTTGGTCACGAACGGGCCTGCATCCTGCAGGACAGTGCGCAGAAACTGTAGCAGTTCCTCCTGCTCCGCCAGCCGCTCGTGCCGGGATTGGGCAGCGGTGAGCCGCCTCTCCAGGGCCCGCAGTTGGGTGACCTCCTCCTCCGCCCGCGTAAGGCGTTCACGCCACTGGCCCAATTCAGTCTCCAGCCGCACACTGCGGCTGCGGAGCTCGTCTACCTTGGCAACAACCTCCTGGAAGTGTCCCTCGTCGAAGTCGCTCGCGCCCGCTGCCAGTTGGGCCTTCCCACTCGCGAAACGTTCCTGCGCGGCCTCCAGCGCCTTCTCTCCCTCAGCAGCCTCATGCAGGCGCTGGGGGAGGGCTTCGGCTGCGGCCTGATTGTGCCGGTAAAGATTGTCGGCTGTCTGGAACTTCTCCAATTGGGAGGAGATTTGGGCCGTCTCAGTGTCCAGGTCGGCAAATTCTGCCATCTGCTTGTCAAGCGCCGCGAGCGCGTTACGCTGCTCCTCAGCCTGCGCCCGCTGCTGCAGCAAAGTCTCTTCTATCCGCTTTCGCCCCCGTGCCTGTTGGAGGGCCGCATCTCGTTGTCGCCGTGGGTCGCCCAGCGTCTTCAATGCATCCTGTAGCTGCCTCAACCGGTGCGGCGCCTGTCTCAGCGTATCAATCGCACTGCTGGCTTCGGTCAGTTGGGATTTCAAATCGGCCAACTCTTTTTCGGCTGTTTCGACTGCGTTCTGTCGCGGCAGTGTGCGCAGAGTCTGTTCCCGCTGATTGAGGGTAACGCGGGTCTGCTCCCGTTCCGCTTCTGCTTCACGGACCGCCTCCGCAGCGGCCTGAGAAGCCTCGTTCAACTCCACCCAGCGCGTGCGGAGGCGGTCGAGCAGCCGTTGACGATTGGCCGCCGACAGGGGCTGCTCACAGATGGGACAGATTGGAGATGTTTCCGACGCCCGCAACTGCTGGCCCTGCTCTCGGACCGTCTTCTGTTCCACCTGTATTCGGGCCTCATCGGCCTGTTCGGCTGATTTCTTCCTCTGCAAAGTTTCCAGGCGTGCCTGCAGTGGTTCCAACGATGCTTCAATCTCCTGGGCCTGGCCCAACTCCCTGCGTAAACTGTCCAGCCGAGCCTGCGCCGCGTTGACGGCGGCCTGCTCCCGCTGTACTCGAGCGCCGGCGTCTTTCAACCGATCAGCCTCCCGTTGCGCATCCCGCAGCTCAGTTTCCAACCGTTCCTGCTCAGCTGCCCCATCTGCCAGATCCGCGGCCGTCTTCTCTGCCTCCGCGATCTCAACCAGCGCGCGCTCCTGGGAGTCCTCCTGCGTTTCCGCCCGCGCCAACAGCATCTGGGCGCCGGCGCGCTCCTCATCCAGCCGCCGGCGCTGCGCTATCCGTGCATTCACGGCCCGTTGTGCCAGCAGCGCCGCGCCGTAGGCTTCATGGCCGGCCCGGTTGGCTTCCGCAGTTGCCGCCGCCTCCTTGCTCTCTGTCAACCGTTGCCGCGACGCAGCCAGCGTTCGCTCTTGTTCGGCCACCAGCTGCTGCTGCACCAGTACCATGCTTTCCAACTCTTGCAGCCGTTCCAGGTTCGCCTCCATAGCCTGCCGGGCGGATTCGGCCGCCGATAACTCTGCCATCGCAGCGCGCAGTTCGGAATCCGCGCTGTCTATGAGCTTGGTCAGCGCCTCGACTTCAGACTGCGTAGCTGGGAGCCGCTTCAGTTCACCCTCCAGCCCGCTGATTTCAACCGCCTGATCTCTTTGGCGCCGGTTGAGCAAACTGAGCGGCTCGCGCAGCCTTTCCCATGCCCGGCGGTACTCAGCCACCTTCAAAAACGGGTCGAAAATCTCCTTGCGGATCCTTGGCGTTTCTAGAAAGGAGACGGTGAAGCTGCCCTGGGGAACGCCAACAGCGTTCCTGAACAGATCCTCCGGCTCGGTGTCAGGGTCGATGCCTAGATGCAGACGCAAGAACTGCATGACGTCAGCTTTGCCCTCGCATATTCGTATGTTGAGTTCCGGGTCCACGATCGTATAGACGCTACTACTGCCACAGCTTCGCATGACCTGATAGACGCGCTCATCGTAATCGCTGAGAAAATCAACCGCTACGTTCGCCAACCTCTCTCCCGCACGCACGAAATCAGCTTGGCTATAGGGAAGATGATCGAAGAGCGCAAAGCCGATGGCCTCGAGGATCGTCGTCTTTCCCGTCCCGTTGGGGCCAACGATTGCATTCGTGCCGGCGGTGAATTCAACCCTTGCCTTTTCGTAGCTCTTGACGTTTTCCAGGGTCAGCGAACGGATCAACATGGCAACTCTTCTCCCTGAATGACCCTTTCCCTACCTCTTTCCAGCTCCTCCAATAGCGCATCGGCAGAGGCGCCGCTGACGGCCAGCTGTTTTATAGAGAGCGCCAGCTCGGTCCACTCGCTGCTGCGGGCGCGGAAGCGGTTGTCCCGTTCGAGAAGGTCGGATATTATGCGCCGCTCCAGAGCTGGTCGGCTGAGTTGCTGATCGTCACCCACCGCGAACTCCGACGCCCTCGTCCCGTCGCGCACAAAACAGAGCAACGGTTGGTACTGCTCTTCGATCATCCGCTCAATCTCATCCAACCTCAGCGCGCCGCGGTCGAAAGGAAGCACGCCGCTCAGGCGCAATTCAACCACCGGTTTTTTACCTATGAACTGACGCCGCCGCCGCGCAACATAGCCTTGGCACGCCTCGAGCAGTTGGGCCGGTGTCTCGCACGCGTCGACCTTGAAGAAAAGTCGTTCAAACGCACGTCGGGGATTGGCGTGCAAGGCGGGGCGGTGCTTTGGCTCTGCTTCCGTATCCACCTCCACAAGATAATATCCACGCTCCTGCCAGTCCGCCTCCATAAGTGAGTTTGTCTCCGGGCTGCCCGGGTTGTAGATCCAGTCGTCGAACTCGTAGGACTTGTGGATGTGTCCCAGTGCCAGGTAGTCCACATGGGGGCGCAGGGGCGCCAGCTCCCGGTGGCTGATCGCGCCGCCGGCGCGATCGATTACCCCCTCCACGCCTGCATGCGCCATGAAGATCGTGTACTCGACCCCCTTTCTGTCGACCGCACCGATTGCGTCGGCCAAACGCTGAACGACCGCTGCCGTCGCACTACCGAGATAGCGCATACCGTAGACCCGCAAGCCCGGAACAGGTTCCGCATAAGCCCCTCCGCGTCTGTCGCAGGGTGGGAGCCCAATCTGATCTCCGTCAATCTTTGGGTTGAGCAGCGTCAGCAGTTCCCGCTCGGCCAAAAAGCGGACCCAGCCTATACTGTCGCGAAAGTAGGCCAGTTCATGGTTGCCTTCCACAGCCAGGCAGGGTATGCCCGCCTCTTTCAACCGTTCCAGTCCGTTAATGGCGTGGACGAGGGTGAGTGGATCGATGGCGCGTTTTTCAAAGAGATCACCGGCCAGCAGGACGAAATCGACCTTCCTGTCGATGGCCACATCGATAATCTCGAGATAGGCGCGGGTGAAATCGTTTTGACGCTCCCGGCTGTTGTACTGACGATAGCCGAGATGGCAATCAGCCATGTGGAGAAAGGTGGCACGCATGGTATGCCTCGGGGGTAAGTTGAACTGAGACTTGAAGAGGAGGTCGGCTGCAGGTCACCGCGCGGCGCCGCGCGTGAAATGCAGTTAGTCTTTGTCGTTTTTCTCAGCGGATATGAAAAGACTAAGGAGAAAACTGACCAAGCTGATGACGATGGCGCCCCGGAAGGCGGGCCCAAAGCCGTCCACCTGAAAGTCGACATTGAACAGACCGGCCAGCAAGCCGGTCAGAAGGAGCATCAGGGCGTTGATTACAAAGGTGAACAGGCCAAGGGTGACCAGGTAGGCCGGGCAGGTCGCAACTTTCACAAACGGCTTGATGACCGCATTGATAACGCCAAAGATCAGGGTGACCATCAGCAGGCTGCCGAGATCCACCTCGCCGCCTGCGCCGAACTGAATGCCGTCGATCAGCGTTGACGCCGCATACAGCGCGATGGCGTTCCCGGCCAGCCGTAACAGAAGCTTCATCGGAGCCTACATGCGCAGGCGCATCGTGTACAAAGTGCTGCGCACGGAAAAGCCGTGCTCCAGCAGCGTCTGCGCCGCGAGTTCGTCCTGTGTGCTCACAGTCGCCCGCAATGGCCAGCGGGGACTCTCCTGCAGTAGGGCCAGTGCGCTCAAGACTAACGGCTGGGCATACTGTTCCTGGGCGTCGGGCCGCAGCCAGAGGCGGATATTGTGCTCCCCTTGCCAGCAGCGCGCGGTCACCTGGACTGCGCCTTCAAAGCGGCTTCTGTATTCGCGAATGGCATAACGGTGAATCCGCTGGCGGCCAGCCAGCCTGCTCACCAACTCTCCAATACGCTTCTCGAGCGGGACCTGAAAGTCGTCTCGCCTTACGGCCCGCCACCACTGGAATTCCGCGCTGGGACGGCTGGTGGCCAAATCATACAGAAGGTTGCTGTCATTTGGAGAGAACGGCAGTAGATTCGAAAGAACCGGCATCGCGACCGACTTCGGCACAGCCGGCGCGTAAAGTTCCGTCGTTCCTCCCATGTTCTCGAAACGAAGCCGTTCATAGAGGCCGTGGGCGATCTCGTTTTCCCCGCGTACCTGCAGAACAGCCCAGGACCCGCCCATCTCGCGGATATAGTCCAGGGCATGCTCCATCAGGGCGCGGCTGATGCCGCGCCCGCGCCAAGCCGGAGAGACGGCCACATTTGCGATCTGCCACCGCCCGCTGCCGCTGGCCGCGCGCTGCACGGTCACATTCCCCACAACCCGCCTGTTCTCTACCCAGACAAAGCCGTTGAAGACATTCCGAAACTCGCCGGTGCTGCGGTAGAGAATCCGCACCAGCCAGCTCATATACCCGAGAATCCGCAGCTCGCGCAGCGCAGCCTCACCCTGTTCATCCAGTTCTTCGGCGAAAGCCTCGGTTATCAATCTGGAAACGGCGCGCAGATCGCGCCCAACGTCAAAGGGGCGGATGCCCTGCTGGGGATCTCGAAGACGGCTGGTCGCGGCGGACCGGGTTAGGGCAACCATTTAGAGGAAGAAGGAAAGCGCCCAGCTATTCACTGCGCAACGCGGACAAGCGCAGGGCGCAGTATCCGGTCCTGAATGCGGTAGCCGGTGCGTAATGTCTGGATGATGTGCCCACTGGGTACATCTTCGCTCGGCTCATTGGAGATGGCTTCATGTTGATTCGGGTCGAATTCACCACTCTTGGCCAGTGGTGCGACCTCTGAACTGGCGAGTATTTCCAGAAGTTTCTGATGAATCTGCTCGAATCCCTTCAGCCAGGCCTGGTCCTCTCCCGGCACGCCGTCGGGCACATTCTGAAAGGCCAGCTCGAGGTCATCGAGAACGGGTAGCAGCTGACGCATCATGCTTTCCGTGGCGCGCTTGATGCGCTCCTCGTTCTGCCGTTCGCGGCGTTTGCCCGCGTTCTCATATTCAGCGACAGTGCGCTGCATCTTGTCGAGGTGGTTGGCGGCCTGCGCCTGGGCCTCCTCCAACTCCGATTGAAGCCGCATGATCGTCACTTCGGGGGTCTCGTCCCGTTCTTCGGCCTCCTCGCTGTTGGACACATCGCCCGTGTCAGGCTCCTCCGCCTCCAGAATTGCCTCTTCAGGCACCTGACCGTTGTCTGGCTCTACCGCTGCGTTTTCCCGTTTTTCCTGTTTGCTCATTGATGATCCTGTTACGCAAATATGTTGTCTAACGGCTCTGGCCGTAGAGTTGGTGCATCAGTTCGTTCAGAAGTGTGGCGACGTAGCGCACTGCCCCGACTGTCCGACCGTAGGGCATTCGCATCGGGCCGACTACGCCCAGCATGCCGCTGACCCGATTGGGTACACCATAGCGGCTCAGGACAAGGCTGATGTCCTGCATGTCGCCGAAGCGGCCCTCGCCCGCAATCATCACCTGTACGTCGCTCAACTCCATCACATCATCGTAAATCTCTTGCAGCAACGTGCGCTGTTCGAATACTTCCACGATCCGGCTCACCTGCGGCCCGTCGGTAAATTCAGGCTCGGCCAGTACCTGGGCCAGCCCGTGTCGATAGACGCGGTCGGTGATCTGTTCCTCCGACTGTAGCAGCGTGTTCAGCACCAGCTCGCCCACCTCGCGCTTAAAGCCGGTGAACTCCTCCAGCTTTTCCGGCAGATCGGCAGCTGTTGTGCCGGAGATTTCCCCATTGAGCTGGTTGCTTGCCCGGCTCAGCTCCTCCTGAAAGATTGGCTGTTCCAGCGTGATCAACTGCTGTTTCAGTGTGCCGGTGGCCAGCACGAGGACCAGCAAAACTACCGTATCCTGAATGCCGATCAACTCCAGATGTTTGACCCGGCTTGAAGTGGAGCGCGGGGAGGTCGCCAGCGCCGCACCCGTGGAGGCTTTGGCCAGGACTGCCGTGCTGAGACGCAACCACTGATCGATCTCCCGCCGGGCCTGATGGAACTGATGGCGAATCATATGCCGCTCATGCGAGGGCAGATCGGTATGGGCCATGAGATTGGCCACAAAGTAGCGGTAGCCGCCATCGGTGGGGATGCGGCCGGCGCTGGTGTGCGGATGGGTCAGCAGCCCGGCCTTCTCCAGCGCTGCCAGGTCATTGCGGATCGTTGCCGCACTGACGCCCAGATCGTACTTCTGCGCGATCGACTGGCTGCCCACCGGTTGGGCATTCTCCACATATTCCTGGATGACGATCCGTAGCACCTGTTTACGGCGCTGGCTCAACTGCAATTCGGTCATGACCTACTGGCAGATGCGATTGCCGTCTGTCTGCCTTCCCTCTGGCGCGCTGAAGGTGCGGCACTTGGAGGGCAAGTCGAACGGGAGAACTGTTGGCAGCGATCAGACGATTGAAAATGCTCTTATCACTCTTGTGATGGGAGTGCAAACCAAGTAAGAAGTGTAACAAACCGGGTAGGGGGTTGTCAAGGAATTCGTGTTGTTTCAATAGGCGTTCTTGTTTGTCCCGAGCAGCCACTGGCCCAGCGTGCGAATGATTATCTTGAAGTCCAGGGCCAGTGACCAGTTTTCGATATACCAGAGATCGTACTTCGTGCGTTCCTCGATCGACGTGTCCCCCCGCAGCCCGTTCACCGCCGCCCAGCCGGTCATGCCGGCCTTTTCACGGTGTCGGTCCATATAACGAGGAATCATCTGCCGGAACTGCTCCACGTAAACCGGTCGTTCCGGGCGCGGCCCAACCAGGCTCATTTCGCCAAAGAGAACATTGATCAACTGGGGTAGTTCGTCAATATTGGAACTGCGGAGGAAAGCGCCAAGTTTGGTGCGCCGGGGATCGTTCTCGACGGTCCAGCCCGGCCCAGACTTCTCAGCATCCTCCCGCATCGAGCGAAACTTCAGAATCTTGAATGACTTCGCATCCAGCCCCATCCGTTCATGTGTGTAGAAGACCGGCCCGGGGCTGTCCAATTTGATCAAGAGCGCCACCAACATCAGGAAGGGGCTTATTATCACCAATCCGATAGCGCTGCCCACTAGATCCATCCCGCGTTTGAGTGTCAGTCGCCAACCCTGGAGAGCCACGTCGCGCACTGTGACCAGGGGCAACCCGCCGAGATAGCCTATCGTCACTTCACTGGCCATAATCCCGAACGCATCCGGCAGTACGCGAATGCCGACCTTTTCTCGTTCACAGAGGCTGATAATACCGATCAACTCCTGGTGGGTACTTTCCGGCAGGGCGATGATCACTTCGTCAACCGCAAATTCGTCAATAATTCTGGGGATGTCGGCGACACCGCCCAGAATCGGCACGTTCAGAATGGAGCGTGTACTGCTGTTATCAACGATCCCGATCACCTGAAAGCCCAGTTTTGGATTGGCCTGAATTCTCTGCAGAATCATGCGCCCGGAGTCGCCGCCGCCGATGAGCAGAACCCGGTCGCCGCCGATTCCTCTTGCCTGGGCATTCCACTGTATTTGCGCATGCAAGATCCGGCCAATCGTCAAGATGATGATGTTCAACAACCAGGCATAACCCAGGAACGTGCGGTGGTACACGAAATCCCGAAGAAAAAGGCTCACCAGCGCGACTGTCAGGAGCGTGCAGAGTGTCGTAAGCTTTGCGGTGCGAAAGATTTCATCCAGATGTCCGAGCGGCCGGCGGCGCTGGTACATGCGCTGTGAAGAGAAAAGCGACAGCAGCACCAGCGTCTGTGTCAGAGGCAGTGGCAAGAACTCCACGAATGGGCCGACAATGATATCCGGCTGTAACTCCATCAGACGCGGCGTCAGGTTCATCTCAGTGAGCCGGTGGGCCAGAAAGAAAGCCAGCCACGTACACCCCAGATCCACTATCGCCAGCGAGAGCGCGAAAACAAGCTGGGCGCGTTTTGGCACGCCTGGCCGCTGGGCGCGCAGGGCCGAGTATCTTCCGTTTGGACTGGTGTATGTGTCTTGTTCAGCCGTATCTGCATCTTCCGCGGCCGCAGTCGCGGCCGGCCGCGGTTCTGTCAGAGGCTCCTCAAGATCTGTTGTCGGCTGAACAGGTGACTTCCACATTGTGCTTATCGCTTGAGACCAGCGGTGGGCGGCAAATCGCTGTCGACAACCAACATTACGAAATTCTGGCGGACCGGTTTGTGATCGTGCCGGTAACGCGAAACTGTGCTAGATCCGCTCCTGGCGTAGTTTCCACAGCCGGATCGCAATATCCAGGCCGCCAATCAGAGCAATACTGAGCCAGATAAGTTTGTCCAGCACCCATGAACTGTTGGCCCGGTAGTGCTTACGATAGAAGATCCACATCGCTTCATAAAAGGCGCGACGGGCCTTACGGCTTTTGCGGCTGGCGGCCTCTTTGACATGTGTGATCTCGACCTTGCCGTTGTACCAGACTCCCCAGCCCGCGCTCTTGATTCGCTTTGCCCAATCAAGGTCTTCACCGTACATGAAGAAGGACTCGTCCAAGAGCCCGACCTCCAGTATCGCTTGCGTGCGCACCTGCATATAGGCGCCCACAACCGAATCCACCGGATGCACTGCATCCTCCGGCAGGTAGCTCAGATTGTAGGCGTTGAAACGCTTGCTCTGCGGAAACAGCCGGCTCAGACGGGTCATGCGGCAGAAGCTCACCCAAGGCGTGGGAAAACTGCGCCGGCAGGCCAGATCGAGCGTTCCGTCCGGTCGGCGCACTCGCGGACCAGCTACACCGAGGTCGGGACGCTCGTCCATGAATTGGATCATTTCGGCCAATGCGTTCGCCGGTAGAACAGTGTCATTGTTAAGTAGGAGAATGTAGCGGGGAAGAGGCCCGTTGCGCAGTGGTTGGCGGTCTGATAAGCCGAGCTGGCGAAGAGCCAGGTTGTTACCTGCGCTGAAGCCGCCATTGGTTTCGGAAACGATCAGGCCGGCCTGCGGGAAGCGGTCGCCCATCACAGCGACGCTGTTGTCACTGCTGCCGTTGTCAACTACACAGACCGTGTAGGAGAAGTCGCCGGCAGAGGCGAACACGGATGTCAGGCATCCGGACAGGAGAGCGCTGCCGTTGTAATTGACAATGACAATCGCGAGATCAATCCCCTTTGCAGACGGAACGGACGCGGAGGGCAACCCGCTCGTTGGCAGCGTCGACGGGGAGCCGCTGCTCTCAATCCAATCTGACCAGACGACATGGCGAGGAGATTGCATTTTTTGAGTTGCTGTTCACCCGCTGCTCAACTCTACATACGGTTGGAGAAGGCCGCGGGCGGCAAATGTGAGCGAAAAAGTCACTGTGAACTATGCGATCGCATTGGGATGATTGGCTGTCGCGGAACGCAGAACAGGCAATCAAGGTATTCCAACAACATGCAGATTTCACAGCCGGAACGGTCTGCTCTAAGTGCGTCTGATTCTAGCATGGCATGCTGCTTTAGCCAAAGCGATTGTCTGAACCCGCCCTCTCCGTTCACTGTCCATCGGAGGTCATCTGGGATCTGACTGGGCGACGGCAAAACGTGAATATGACGCCAAAGGTGTTCACAATCCGTGCACCCTATGCCGGTTGTGCCCTCACCCGAAGATGACTGAGCGAGCAGAAAACAGTTGCACTCTCTTCCGCCTACAATCGGCGTAGCGCAACTTCCAGCACACGGTCTGGCCTCAGTTCCGGCAGCAGGAGCGCATCGGCTGCGGCCGCTAGAGCGTCAGTCGAATGAGATCCTCCCTCACTATCCGCGTCCGGCTTTTCGTTTCCTGGCAGGGCGCCCTGTGGAATGAGGCCGATCAGTTCGCTGCGGTCGAGCGCAACATCATGGCGGGCGGCCTGCTGGTGAATGGCATTGACGGCCGCATAAGGCGATGTGGCTCGATAGTCGACAAGATTCATGCTGACCTGTGCCTGTCCATCGACAAGGAGGCCCAGGGCTCTGACCGCCGGCAGCCCGCCGTCGCGCTCGCGAATCTGGCGGGCGATTGCTCGGGCGATGGCTACATCGGCTGTGCGCAGGAAGACGTTGAAGGCGACGAGTATAGGCCTGGCCCCGACGACGACCGCGCCCGCCGGGCCCACCTTGGCAGGGCCGAAATCAGGCGCGCGCCGCGGGTCGTGAATATTCCGGGCCAGGGCCTCATATTCGCCGCGCCGGATGTCGGCCAAGTTGCGGCGTTCCCGTCTCGTGGCCGCTTCGCCATAGAGGTAGACTGGCACATCCAGCTCATCACCGATTCGACGACCTAGTTGCCGGGCCAGGCGCGCGCTGTCCGCAAGTGAAGTATTGCGAATCGGTACAAGCGGGACCACATCGGCCGCGCCAACTCTGGGATGGACGCCCCGATGCCGCCGGAGGTCGATGAAGGCGACAGCCACCCCGACCGCGTTGAACAGCCCCTGCAGAACCGGCTCTGGCGGGCCCGCAACCGTGAGAACGGTGCGGTTGTGGTCTGCATCGCTGGTGCGATCGAGCAGCCGGGCGCCCGACGTCTGCACTGCCGCCGCCAGCTCGTCGATGACATCGGCGCGACGGCCCTCCGAAAAGTTGGGAACCGCTTCGATGATCTGGATGTCGTCGGAACTGTGAGTCATCTGATGACGCGTTGAGCAGCGGCCGTGGTGCGTGCAGAGCGGGGTACACTCAACACTCTTTCCTGTCCCGGGCGCCTCTTTGAACCCCAATATGAGGGTCTGAAGACTGGGTTGCGTCAAACCGGACTGCAAAAATACCCGGGCCGCAATTAACCGGTTCGCCCCAGAAGCCACTTCACGAGTAAGAGAATGGCGAACGCTGTCGCCATCAGGACGACCGACAAGGCCAGGGCCACGTCGAGATCCAATTCGAAACCGATATAGATGGCCAGGGGCATCGTCTGCGTGCGCCCAGGATAGTTGCCGGCGAAAAGGATGGTAGCCCCGAAATCACCGAGAGCCCTCGCCCACGTCATGACCAGCCCGCCCAGCAATGAGGCGCGGGCGAGTGGGACCGTTACATAGCGGAAGATCTGCCGTCCGTCCGCCCCGTCCAATGATGCCGCCTCTTCCAGCTCGACTACGCTGCGACTGAGACCGCCGATCGCCGCGCGGATATAGTAGGGGGAAGCGACAAAAAGCTGCGCCAAAATGACTGCCAGCGAAGTAAAGGCGATCTCGATTCCCGCCACCGACAACCCCTGCCCCAACATTCCCCGGCGGCCAAAAGCCATCAGCAGGGCCAGCCCGGCAACGGCGGGGGGCAGGACGGTGGGCAGATCGATCAGCGTGTCCAGCGCCCGGCGTCCCCGAAATTGCCGCCTCGCCAGCAGCACTGCCAGCGGCGTGCCCAGAACGATCGTCAGCAGCGTGGCAGTGGCCGATGTCCATAGGCTCAGCACGATAGCCCGGCGAGCCACAGGCTGGGCCAGGTGTGTGCTGATGTCGGTCAACTCTGTGCGCCAGATCAGTGCCAGCAAAGGAAGGGCCAGGAACAGGATCATGGGCGCCGCCGCCCAGAAGAGAGCAGTTCCCGGTCGCGACAGGCGCCTGGAGGCGCGCTGGTCGTCCCGCGCCCGGTCGACGGGGAGGCGCATCGCCTCAGCGGCCTCAGTCGTTCTCATGGTCCAATGCCTCTAGAGCCGCTATCGCTGTGGCCCCCCTGGAGACTTCAGCCCGGCATTCGGTCGAAAAGCCGTGCGATTCCAGCACAGCGGTGCCTTCTTCAGAAAACAAAAAGGTGACAAAGGTTGCGGCCTGCTCTGGCTGTCTGCTGTCCCGCGTCAGAGCGATCGGATAGACTGCTGAGGTGTTGAGATGGGCTGGAATCTCCACGCGTTGCAGCTCGGTTTCACCAACGAGATCGCTGGCGTAGACGACACCGGCATCGGCCTCGCCCAACTGCAGTTTGCTGAGAATGCCCCGAACATTCTGTTCTTCTGACACGATGTTAGCCTCGAAGCCGGCGCGAAAACTGGGCCCAAAACGGTCGTCCTGCTCGGCACTGGCCAGGAACTGCCGCGTGTACTGCCCGATTGGCACGGCTTCTGCCCCGACAACGATCTTATGACCGGGCTGGGCCAGCTTCAGCAAAGATTCGAGCCCAGGCGCAGCGACCGATTCAACCGTGACCCCGCGGCCGTAGCCGATTATCAACCGATTACAAGCGAATGTCTTCACGCTCTTCTCTTCGATTCGTCCGGCCTCGACTGCGGTCTGCATCTGCATCTCGTCTGCCGAAGCGAAAATGTCGGCGCGAGCCCCTTCGCGCAGTTGACCGGCCAGCTGCTGGGAACCGGCAAAGTTGAATTCGACGTTACCTGTATGGCCGCTGCGGCTGAACGAACCGGCTGCCTCTTGGAAGACATCGGTTAGAGACGCGGCCGCGAAGACCGTCACGACGGCTGTCTCGGACGATGACGCACTGCCGGCAGCCGACCCGCCGCAACCGGCCAGAAGTAGAATACCCAGCAGCAGCGCAGCCTCTGCGTTGAGCAAACTGGCACGCGGCAAAGCCCCATTTTGCGCTTGCGTATCCCTCTGCAATACCCACTTCCTTCTCCACTGAACTCCCGTGGTGAAGGCAAGCGAACAAAATCTCCTGCACGCAGCAGGAATCAGCCTGGGTGCAGTTGCCGTCGAACGCAGACACAAGGATGACACGGATTTGACGATAGCAGTCAGCAGTAACCGTGTCAAATTTAGACCATTTCCACCCTGGCGGTGGGCCAGTAAGACTGTCGCTGTGAGCGCGTCGCTGTGCGCGCGCCGCTGTCCCTTCGGTGGATCGAGGCGGCAGCGAGAAATGATTGACGCTGGCGTTCCATTCTGTTCTGATCAGTATGGTATGATCGAGAGATAGCGCCAGCCCCGCAGCGCTGTTACGCGGAAGAATGATGGGCCGCGGCAAGCTGAGCGCATTCAGGGCCAATGTCTCCTGGCCGGGTATGCCAGTGGGAAGACAGGGGGAGCAGTGACAGGGGGAGCGGTGACAGATCAAGCAGCAGAATGGAATGAGTTCGTCAGCAACCATGCGGCCGGCCATCTCTTGCAGACGAGCGAATGGGCGGACCTGAAATGCCGCTCCGGCTGGTGGGCCAGACGCGCTCACCTTCCTCAATCCGCGGCCGACGGCCCCACACAAGCCGGGGCCATGCTCCTCTTTCGTAAAGTCATGGGCCAGGTTCTGGCATACGTCCCCAGAGGCCCGCTTGTGGACTGGTCCGACGCGTCGCAGACGGAAGCTGTCGTGGCGCGCATGTGCGACGTCGCCCGGCAGGAGGGCGCGTTCGCGTTGAAGATCGAGCCGGATCTGCTGGACACGGCAGCAAACCGGCAGCATCTTAGTGCGGCCGGCTTCCATCCCAGCTCCCAAACGATTCAGCCTCGCAGCACCGTTGTCATCGATCTGCAGCCAGACGCCGATACGATCCTGGCACAAATGAAGAGCAAGTGGCGCTACAACATCCGGTTGGCCGCACGCAAAGGCGTCAGCGTGCGCGAGCTCGAAGCGCATGAGCTGCCCCAGTTCCAGCAACTGATGGAAGAGACGGGGAAGCGGGACGGTTTTTCCGTCCACAGCCCCGCCTACTACCGGGACGCCTACGAACTTCTGGCCTCCCGTTGGGGCGCCTTCCTATTGGCTTCGTATGAGGGCGAACCGCTGGCCAGCATCGCTGTCTTTGCCGCCGGTTCGACAGCCTGTTATCTGTGGGGGGCCAGCAACAACCGCCATCGCAACCTGATGCCCAATCACGCGCTCCAGTGGGAAGCGATGCGCTGGGCCAAGGAACGCGGCTGCGCACGTTATGATCTCTGGGGCATCCCCGACGAGATCGGCACCATCGCCACCGGACTCTGGGAGGAAGGGCGCAAGACCGTTTCCGCCGAGAAGGCGCCGGTCGATCTGAACGCGCTTCCCCCTGGGAATCTTTGGGGCGTTTTCCGTTTCAAACAGGGCTTTGGCGGCGCCCTCGAGCGCACAGTCGGCGCGTGGGATCTCCCCTTACGGCGGCCGGTCTATGATCTCTATCGGGGCGCGCTGTTGGCGAAGGACCGGGCCGCAATAAACAGGCACGGGGCAAAGAGGCAGGAGGAGCGAGAGAAGACCTCCTCCCCTCCTTCTGCTGGGGTAGCCATCGAACCGGTGGTGACGGCCGCGGCCTGGGAGGAACTGTTGACGCAGCTGCCGCCCGACCGGAGCCACGTGCTGCAAAGCTGGTCGTGGGGCGCCGTCAAAGCCGGCAGCGGTTGGCGCGTTGAGCGTTGGCGCCTGCTGCGGGGCGGTCGCACCTTGGGAGCCTTTCAGTGGCTGTCGCGGCAGCCTACGCCGGCGGTGCCCTTGCGCGTTGCCTACGTGCCCAAGGGTCCCTTGCTGGATTGGTCGGATGACGAAGCAGCTGCGCTGGTACTGGCGCAAATCGAAGAGCTGTGCCGGCGGCGGGGCTGCCTTCAGGTGAAAATCGATCCTGATGTCGGCGAAGAGGATGGCGAAGGGATCCGCCTGAAGCAACTGCTGGTCCAGCGCGATTGGCGTTACAGCCCGGAGCAGATTCAGTTCAAGAACACCGGCCTCACGGACATCACCCGGCCCGATGAAGAACTGCTGGCCTCGTTCAAGAGCAAATGGCGCTATAACATCCGCTTGGCCGAAAGGCGGGGGGTGACCGTCCGCTGCGGCGATCTGGCAGATATGCCGGCCTTCTACCGACTCTACCAGGAGACGAGCACCCGAGATGGCTTTCTGATCCGCCCTTTCGCCTACTACAATTCCCTGTGGCGTATGTTTCTGAAGATGCAGAAGGACGAGGGGAACCTGACCGGCGGCGCGCTGCTGTTGGCCGAGCATCCGCAGGAGTCTCAGCCCGTTGCCGGGTTGTTCTTGCTCCGTCACGGTCGCCAAACTCTCTATTTCAACGGGGCCAGCAGTGCCCGGCGGCGGCGCGACATGCCCAACTATCTGTTACAGTGGCGGGCGCTCCAGTGGGCCAGGGCTCAGGGCAGCGCGGTCTACGATTGGTGGGGGGCGCCGACGCACCCGGATGATCCGAACGATCCTCTCCAGGGCGTATGGCGCTTTAAGGAAGGCTTTGCCGCCCGTATGGCCGTGCATACGGGGGCGTGGGACTGGTCGCCCAGCCCGCTGCTATGGCACAGTTACCACAAGGGGAAGTCGCTGTTGCTGGAACAGATGCGCAAGCGGCACCGCTAGCGCCCGCCCGAACGCGGCCGGACATCCACCAGCTGCAGGCAGCCTGCCTATCCGGATAGGTGGGTACCGTCAGGGATGACGACCGGCGTGTCCGAACTGTTTGACAGATTGACGTCGCCTTCCACCGTGACAGAGGCGCCAAAGGTGTGAGGGCCTGCAACGGAAAAACTGTGGCACCGGAGCAGGGAAGGCGACCCGTGCGGGAACCTTTCCTCGATCTGATCGATAAACTGGTAGAAACGGTCGTCCAGTTCGACTAAGGGGGAGCCCCCAGGGAAGCGACCAGTACCCCGCCGCGGATCCAGACCGACGCACTGATCCGGGCTCAGCCGGTAGGCGTCGGAGCGCAACGCAAGCAAATCATTACATCGTTTGACCGGTAAAAAGCGGTCGCGCGGCACTTGGATCGCCTGCGCGCCGTCGAATGCCGAGATCGCCAGGCCAACCGCGGTTTCCAATTGGTAGACCGGTGGGGAGTCCGGGCGCGAAGGGTCCACCGGTTTGTTGTTGACGATCATCGGCAGATCCAGAAAACCGTCTCGTTCCTGCAGCAGCTCTCGCAAAGTGGGCAGGTGAATCCACAGACTGTTGGTATTGAACAGTCTGTAGCGGTCGATGTCCTGAAACTGCCCGACCTCCTCTGGTGGGCACTGGGCGATCTCCCGCAGCAGGAGCCGGCCGTCAGGGCTCTGGGCGAGGTGGCCCCCCTTGCGGTCGGCCGCCGTGCGAGCGGTTACTTCCATGAGAAAGGGTAGGCGGCGCGCCGCGAAATACCCCAGAATATCGGTGTCGACAGTTGCGCCAAGGTTGTCGGCGTTGCTGACGAACATATATTCGTACCCACGAGAGAGCATCCGTCTGAGCAGGCTGCTCATGTGCAGAGTGGGGTAGATGTCACCGTGTCCGGGTGGACACCACTCCTTGGTCGGGTCTTCAGGCCACTCCACGGGTTGCAGAGTCTCCTGCCAGATTTTGGGTACCCTGTTTTGCAGAAAGGTGAGAGGCAGGCTGCCAGCTTCGCCTTTGGCGAGTTGCGGGTAGGCGCTAAGTGCCTTTTCGGTTGCTTCCTGTGTACTGTAGCTGTTCATGAAGATGAGGGGCAGTCGGGCTGTCATCTTCTGGCGCAGGTGCAGGACATGGCGGACGATAACATCGAGGAAGCGCAACCCGTCTTTCACCATCAACAGCGATTTCGGCCCCTGCAAACCCATCGTCGCGCCCAGGCCGCCGTTAAGTTTCACGACGACGAGCCGGCTGAGCGCGTCCAGGCCCTCTTCATGGAAACCAGTGGCCGTAGAGCTGTCCGCTATATCTGATGGTGGGCGTGCGCTGGCGCCGGGGATATAACCTGTGGCGCCGGCGCAGAGTTGGTCGTAGTAATGTTCAAAGCTGCGAATCAGCAGGTCGTCCAGACCCGCGCGTCTCATCTTCTCACGAACCGGTGCAAGTGACACCGTGGGAACTTGACCCATTCAATAACCTCGGACTTGCCTGTTGCTTGGGGCTTTCTTACCGTTGCCGCAGTTCTCTCTTTACCAGCCGACCGCGCAGCCGTCTTTGCGCGGGTCGCTCCCCCCGGTCAGGACACCACTCTCCGGATCTCGGACGATTATCTGACCGCCGCCAAAACCGCCGCGACCCGCGCCGTTCACCGGCACCACCTGATGTCCGCGACGGGACATCTCCGCCAGTACATCGTAATCCCAACCTTCTTCGATCGACAACCGGCCTCCGCCTTCCTCCGCACCCAATCCTGCATGCGGGCCGCTCAATGACCAACGGGGCATGTCCAGTGCCTGCTGGGGGCTCATGTCCAGGGCCACCATGTTGACCAGCATCTGCAGATGTCCCTGGGGCTGCATATAGCCCCCCATCACACCGAAGCTGGCATGCAGCGCGCCGCCACGGGTCGACATCGCCGGGATGATCGTGTGGTAGGGGCGCTTATTCGGAGCCAGGCAGTTGGGATGGTCGGAATCAAGTACGAAGAGCGCGGCCCGGTTCTGCAGGCTGACCCCGCTCCCGGGCACCACCAGCCCTGTGCCCATTCCCTGGTAGAGGCTGTTGATGAAACTGCACGCGTTCCCCTCGCCGTCCGCAGTGGACAGATAGACGGTATCCGAACCGGCCAGCGGATAACCGCTGGCAACCGACGCTGCCGCACGCCGCGGGTCGATCTCCCCGCGCCTCTGATCTGCATAGGCCCGGCTGGCGAGCGTGCCCAGGGGAATCGGGACCACATCGACGTCGCAGACCCATCGCTGGGCCTCGGCGTAGCCAATGCGCATACACTCCACCAGCGTGTGCAAACGGTCAACGCTGGACATCTCCGCCAGGTCGAAGCCGTCCGCCAGATTGGCGGCGACGATGGCTGCCAAACCCTGCCCGTTGGGCGGGCATTCGTATAGGCGAACATCGCCAAAATCGGCCGTGATAGGCTCTTGCCAGGTGCTCGTATGGGCCGCCATATCCTGCGGCGTTATCCAACCGCCGTAGCGCTGTACGTGCTCGCTCAGCTTGTCAGCAAATTCCCCGGCGTAGATCGCTCCCTTGCCTTCGGCAGCGATAGCCCGCAACGTCTGGCCCAATGTGGGGATGCGCATCACCTGCCCGGGCCGCGGCGCGCAGCCGTCGATGAGAAGCTCATGACCGCTGAGCTGCTCCGGTCCGTTATCCAGGTCACCGCTGATCCAGTCCGGTGAACGCCGGAGTTTCGCTGCCTGGCCAGCCCATCCCCGACCAATCCATTCGGTGACGGGGTAGCCCTCTTCGGCCAGATCGATGGCAGGCCTGAGTACATCCGCCAGCGTCATGTCACCGTGCTTTTCCAGCAGATCGCTCCACCCGGCAACGGTCCCGGGTATGCTGACGCTGTGGCCCGTAAACTGGGGCATGCGGGCATAGCCGAGACGGCCCAGTTCGTCAATCGATGCCGCGCTTGCCGATCGGCCAGACCCGTTGAGCGCGGTCACACTTTCCGTTTTGGCATCCCAGTAGAGAGCGAAACAGTCGCCGCCAATGCCGGTGGAGATCGGCTCGACCACGTTCAGGGCTGCTGCTGTGGCGATGGCGGCGTCAGCCGCGTTGCCGCCCGCCTGTAGGATCGACAATCCGGCCTGGGCAGCAAGCGGTTGACTGGTAGCAACCATTCCATTGCGCGCCAGGACGTTGCTGCGGCGCGAGCGAAAAACGAAGTCAAAATCCATGGACATGTCTTTCCGAAGCCTTCCGATACGGGCAAATGGGATAGACTATTCATGATAGTATAACGACAGGGAATAGGCAAAGCGGTCAAGGATCGCATCCGCGACGTAGCCAACACGCCCAAGCTTCTCCCTCCGAAGAATTCAGATCTTTTTGGCGGAACTACGCGGCTACGGTAGACTGTTTGGATAGGGTTTATTCCATCTCCTCCTGGTTGCCATCTTGCGCCTGGATCTGTTGTCCGCGGCAACCAGCTAGTCTGTCTGGCGTCCCGGTCTAATAACTGCCAATGGGTTTTCTGGTTGAGGCCATTGCCAACATTGCACCTTATATCTATGCAACGTGTGGTCTGCTGGCTCTATTTCAACTGTATCGCACGTGGCAGGTGCGCGCCGAGCGGCGGCAGGCCGTCTTTTCCCTGGAGCGGGACAAGGCGATAGACGATCTCTATCGTATCTTCCTCTCAGCGTTGCTGATGCTTGTGGTAATGGGTTTCACCTATTTCGCCAGCACAACGCTGCGCGAGGCAATGCTCGCGGTGGAGTCATCCTCAGGTTTTTCATCACCAGACGGCTCCTCAACATCTCCAAATACATCATTGTCTTCCCTGCTTCCGACGCCGACATTCACGCCGGAGCCACCAACGCCGACCCCGTTGCCAACCCGAATCGTTGTCTCCACACCTGTGCCGGACAACCAGGAGGAGGATACACAGCCAGAGCAGTCTGATCCCGCGCCCAATCCCCTTCCCGTCTCTCCGGCACTGTGTCCCGACGGACGTTCAGTCATACTGTCGCCGGGAAACGGGGCGGTTGTAAGCGGGCAGGTCCCTATTGTGGGTACAGCCCAGCACGATCAATTCTCCTTCTACAAGCTGGAGTTTGCGCCTAGCGGCGCCAATCAGAATTTCAACTACTTTGACGGTGCTGAAAACCAAGTGGTCGGCGGGCTTCTCGGCAATCTGAACAGCTCTGCCATGGCGAACGGCGCCTATGTCATTCGGGTCGTTGTGGTCGATACCACGGGCAACTATCCGCGACCCTGTAGCGTGACAGTGACAGTACAGAACTAATGACGTCGAATCCTGAGAAATGTGCTGCCGCTTCGCAGTTTGAGCGCGGCCCATGAACAATAGTTTCCTGCGTTTTGGGAAAGCTCTGGCCGCCGGGCGAAGTCTGATATGGGGGAATCCACTTGCGGCCGGCGTAGTTTTCGCCATCGTCGTTTCGCTGCTTGTGCTTCTGTTGCTTCTGCTGCGCGACGTCAATCCAGCCGCCTTGCCAGCGGCCGACAGCAGATCGACCGATGTTGCGGCGCTGCAATCGGAACCGTCAACCAACACGCCTACCGCTACCCCCTCCCCTGCCGCCATGGCCGTCCAAGCCGACGTCCCAACTGTTTCCCCTACGCCTACCGACGTCTCCGCTTCGATCGCAACGGCCACAGGCAGCCCGGTACCGGCACTGACATCAACCGAGGCGGCGACCCCATCACCAACCTGGACACCGACGGTCACGCCGACGCCGACTGCGACGGAACTCTATGTGCCGATCAGTGTCTTCCCTTCGGAAATCGAAATTGGCGCGTCTGACAATGTGACGGGGCGCGTCGTTCTGTTCCCCGCCCGTCTGCGGGCCGGTCCTACCACACAGGATGACGTACTGGCTCGCCTCGGCCAGGATGTCGAGGTCACCATTGGGGGAATCATTGCCAGCGGTACCTGGGTCCTGTTGAAAGTAACCGATCCGAGGACGGATCTGGACGGCGAAGAAGGTTGGATGGCCCTTGAGCTGCTGGAGATCGACGGCGATCTGACGACGCTGCTGAACTATACGGATGAGGGCATCCGCATCCGGCCCTTCGGCTCGCGCCCGCCCGGAATCGGGATTAGAGTGACGCCGCTGCCGACTGCAGCAGCCCAGTTGGCGTCGGCCGCGTTTGCTGCCACCCCGACAGCACGGCCCACGACAACGGCGACGGCAACAGCGACAGCCGCACCGACGGAAACAGAGGTCCCGACGGCCGTACCGACGCCAACATTCACACCAACATTCACACCAACACCGACGCCCACGTCAACGCCCACGCCGACACACACGCCGACTGCCACGGCCACGCACACGCACACACCGACACCAACGCCGATCCCACAGCCCACGTCCACACCGACTGCCACACGGTCTGCTTCGACGCAAACAGAGGACTACATACCCACAGAACTGTCCGCCATAGACCTGCAACCAGCGCAGGCCCCCCCTCCACAGGCCGATGAATTCGTCGCGACCGTACTCGACGAGACGGATCCGGCCGATCCTGCCGAACTGCTATCCGTTCGCACCGATGGCGGTGAAGTTCTGCTGTTGGATATCGACCCGCTTGCAGAGCAGATTATGATGTGGAGCGGCATCTTGGGGGCCTCCAGGGGTGAATGGCTCGACGCCGGTACTGACTTCCTCTGGCCGGGGACAAAGGTCTATGTGGAAGGGCGCAAAGAAGAGAGCGGGCGTGTGACCGTCTCAAGCATGCGCGTCGTCGCTCCTCCTGAATTCGAGCGCGTGAAACGCATGGATGTGCCGACCTTCGGCGCCGCAAAAGAGAGCGACAAAGCCGTTGCACTGCTGGGGAGGCGCGGCGACCCCGGCGTCTTCCTCCTGCACCAGGACGGCGTGGTGACCGTGGTCCGCGAAACCGGGCAGAGCGTGCTGCCAGTCTTCGACGGCGCCGAAGGATTCGTAATTCCCGATGCCAACACGCCCGCCGACAAAAACGGCTTCCTCTATGTGCGCGGGGACGGTATCGGACTCTCTTTCCAGGCCTATCCCTTCAACGGCGTGCGGGGAATCGTAGCCGACGAGCTCGGCGATATCTGGTGGATCGAGATGCCGCAGGTCGGGTTGGCTCAGTGGCGGCTATGGCACTACGACAGCCAGGATGGCGAGATCGTTCTGCGCGTGCAGGCTGATACGTCCCTGTTGGGAGGAAGTGCCAGCATCTCAACCCAACCAACGCTCATCGCAGTCCTGGCCCGCGCCGAAGAAGGACGTTCCTTCGTAATCGATACCGCCAATCTGGATGCAGGGCGTCAGTATACCGGACTGTACCGCGTCGATCTGAATGTAGAGGGAGAAATCGACGTGAGCCGGCTGGCGCCCGAGGGCATCTATCGCGGGCCGTTCCAGCTCAGCCCCGACAACCGCCGTTTGGCCCATCTGGCTTATGATCCGCAGCACCCGAGCTTGACTGTCGGCTTTGTGCGCCCCGCCAACCAGCTGTGGGCGCGGGAGATGGCTGCCAATGGTGCCGGCGCACGCGGCCGGCTGAGCGCCCAAACACAGACAAAATTCGAGTTCTTCGCCCCGCAAGTGGCTTGGCGGGACGATGACCGGATCCTCCTTGCCCGCAGCCGTTTTTCACCCCAGGGCGTCTTCTCGTTGGAGATTTTCGGTATCACTGAAGTGGACCTGCGCAAGACGGGGTCCGCAGCCCGTTCTTCCTATCTTTACCCGCTGGGCGATGTGGTCGGGGACTACGCCGCCTGCGCCGACGGCTCAGTTCTGATCAGTGCCAGATCGGGAAATCGGGTTCCACGGCTGGAGGAGTGGACAGGTACAGGGCGGCCCGAAGTGCGGGGCCAGCTGCCAGGATACTATGACCGCATCTTCCTCTGCTGGCAGCGCTATTCCGGTCCTGTTCGGATTCGACGGTGATGCGTGGTCAATGGCCGGTAGCAACTGCAATCTGGCCTGACGGCTTCATCCATTTCGCCGGCATCACACACCTGATCTTGGGGATTGTCGGTCTGATTTTGGGTGCCTTGCTCGTGATCTGGTGGACCCAGCAAACGGGCCGCTGGTATGCTATCTTTGCCGGCACGCTCCTATTCAGTATGGCGTTAAACGTGGCGGCCTACTATCTGTTCGTCGTCCCCCCTCACAGCGCCGGATGCATTGACCTCTGTCCCGGCCGCGTCGGTTTCCCTCTCCCCTTCGCAACACTTTCCACCGCCGGATCAGTGCAGATCTATATCGGCGACTTTCTCCTGAACCTGCTGCTGCTGTGGTTGCTGTTGTTCGGCGGTGTGGTACTCTGGCGTATCCTGAGCGAGGCTGTCCAGCTAAGTGAGAGGGGGCTTCGCTTTCGGCTGCTGTCTTTTGTGACGTTCGTCCTCCTGTCCTGGGGTCTACTGCCCCGCTACCTCAGCCCGCCTGCCGCACAGGTATCAGGCGACCAGCTGCGCCTATCGGTCAATGCCCGACGCGCCGCCGAAACCACCTACGGGGTAACAGGCCTGTGGGTCCATCGCCTCGCCCTGGAGGATATTCGTTACGTCCCAGTGGAGGCCCCCGATGCCTTCGGCGAAAACGAAAAGCCGCAGGCACAGGTATGCATGCGCGGGTATACCTACTTCTATCTTCCCTGGCGTCGCTATCGAGTCAGGCTCGATCAGACAGGCGTAACCCCCCTGAATTTCCAGGAGCTGTCCCTAACCGGAAGCTGCTGGCAGCCATAAGAACCAGAAAGCCGGCGGCCAGCCAATCCGCTGACCGCCGGCTACTGAACTCAGGCTGCTGATCTCAGTTTGAACCGTAAAGCTCCGTCGCCGGGAAGAAAGCCGCCCACGCAAACCAGAAGTGATCGAAATGCAGGATCGGGGTCAACTTCTCGCCCGCCAGGGGGCCGTCGAAGGCCTCTCCCAGAATGTCCCAGGTGCTGCCCGTCTCCGCGTCGCTGAAAGTGCCGTCATCGTTAGGGGAAAAGGTCAGGAGCTGGTCCCCAACCTGGCGATCGTAGACTGATACGGCGCCGATGTCGCGGCCCTGACTGATCACGGAAGAATCTAACGCGCTGGCCAGCCCGGCTTTGTGGAAAATAGCAAGCTCAACCCCGCCGAACGAGTCTTGAACGACGCCGGCCTCCTCCAGCGCTGTGAAAGGATAGGCGATGGCATCGGTCTCCGTCGTCAGGCCGAGAACACGCTCGGCCGGCGCCAGCCGGGAGTCCGGTGTGCCCTGGAACAGGAAGGGCCGCGATGTGCTGTCGTAGCCCACATACGGGTTGTATCCGTAGTTGCGGGGCATGTTCGGCCGTGCCAGCACTTCCCCATCAGGATGAGCGTCCTTGAAGTCCTCCCATGAGAGGACCTGGCTGGTTAGGAAATTCAACTGCTCGCCGGCATACTTGCCAACGATTCCTTCTCCCGTGAACTGTTGCCACCAGGTCTCCGTCTGACGGTCATACATGATCAGGTCACTGTTGCGCAGCCGCCCGGTCGTGCCAAAATCGAGGACCTGACCGTCAAAGTTGCGGTCAAAGGCGATACTGGCATTGCACAGCGGGCAGAAAGTGACCGAAACCGGCTGGCCGTCGATTTCGTCGTTCACAATCTCGTGCCAGATCAGGATGCTCAGAGGGTAGGCGCGGGCCTCATCGCCGTGGCTGAGCAGGATAACCGGATCCAGCGCCTCCAGCCACTCATCCCCTGCCGATATCGACTCAAACTCCGGATTGTCGACCGCTGGGATACCGTCCTTGGGCGGGCCGCCGGAAAGGATCGAATCCCACTCCACCGTCCTTCGCGAAAAGTCGGTAGAAAAACCGCGCGTACGGAACGGAGGCGAAACACCGTCCGTGATCAGATCGCTGCTCAGTTGTGGCACGCCCGCGTTGAGGCTGGCCGTCGCCTGAGCGCCGGTGCCGTCGCTGTCCGTGTCGCCGCTGTCGGTGTCGGCGGTCACCGCTTCGTTGCTATCGCTTTCTGCCACTGCTGCGGGCTGCGCCGGCGCTTCATCCGACGCGATTGGGACGCAGGCCAGCAGAATGATCGTAGCGATCATGAGCAGGCCGCCTAGCTGGATCCATCTACTCCTCAACATGGGATTCCCCCTTCGTGTTGAAAACACTGGTGGCCAGTGGTCGGACAACCATAAGCCGCGAATCCGTCGCGCCGCTGTGCACCAATGTACTGTATCTGCGTCTACACTTCGTCAACAGGCAATCTGCCTGCCGCACATAGGCCAATTATGCCGCAAAAGGAGGCCTTGGGCTGTAGTGAGGCTTACGCTGGCGTCACCTGTTGCGAAGGCTCGCACGATATTCGCCGCCGCCGCCCATCGCAACCGCGAACCAAACTGAAATCTGGGTGCATTCCAAAATAGGGGAAAACCACCGTTTTCTTGTTGTAGCAACCATACCTTGGTCAGTTCCAGTTCCATTCTCCGCCAGAACAGTCGGTGTCACTCTCTCCTCTCTCCTCTTCACTCTCTCCTCTCATTTGGGCGTCCGGGCCTTCGGCCCTCCCTTGTGCAGGGGCTGCGCCCCCGCAACGCCCCGCCCTTGCTAGCGACCGTGTGTATTCTTCCCCAGCATTGTGTCTAGCCAACAGTGTCTAGCCAACAGTGTCTAGCCAACAGTGTCTAGCCTCTATATGCTTTCTCATGCCACGACCCACTAAACACTGCAGTTCGCTGCGCCCCCCCCCAGCGCCCACCCCCGCCTTCCCCTTCAGAGGACCTGTAGGCGCGGGCCTTGTGCCTGCCCTGTGCCCCCTAATCAACGGACTCCCCAGTAAGGCCAGGGCTTGGCGAATGCCCTGCGTCTCTCCAAGAGTCGCTAAACAGTTCCAGCCACCGCCGGCGTGATCTCCCCGCCAGACTGTTCCCGCCCCAAATCTAAGGTGCACCAAATTGAAACTGAGTATTGACATACCAGAACAGTTGTGCTATATTGAAACTACGAGATGATATCCAGCCGGCCAGGCGGGTAACCAGGAGGAGAGATCATGGCGAAGGACATCAAGAGGATGACGCGGATCGAGTTGGAATCTGAGTTGGCTGCCGAGCGGGCCGCGACGCGCCGCAGCAACACAATCATCCTGATGATGGCCGTGCTGGCTGCGCTGGGGTTCATGCTGATGGCCGGTACAGTCGCGCCGGTAATCGGCTGAGGCCGGTCTCGCGCACTCGCAGCGCCAAGGCGGACAGCCCTGCCCGCCTTCTGGCCGCGACTCTCTTGCGGCGCAACTTCCCCGGCCGGCCGCTTCGAACGTGAAACCGGAGTGCGCGTTAAGCTGCGTCACGACGGGCCGAGAGTCGGGCGACAACTGAACTGACCACCCGGACTGTTGGGATTGTAACTGTTTTGTCTGATGGGTGGCGCAATGTAACTGTTCTGCTGCTGTTGTAACTGTTTTGTCTGATGGGTGGCGCAATGTAACTGTTCTGCTGCTGTTGTAACTGTTTTGTCTGATGGGTGGCGCAATGTAACTGTTCTGCTGCTGTTGTAACTGTTTTGCCTGACACAGTCGCCTCAGTAACAGTTTTTTCGCCCCTCCCCTATCTGTTCGTCTAGCCGTTCTCGCCGGCCCCAATTGGCTGGTGAAAATAGTAGCAGAGCCCATCCGGAGCGATAACAAAAAAGACCTGGAATTTCTTTCCATCCATCTCGTCCACGCGCCAGTTCCCGACTTCGACCCCGTTGGCCTCCACCTCCTGGCGTGCTCTGTGGATGTCGGTTACCAGAATAGCCGCCCCGTCATTACTGGCATCACCGCCGTTTACGGCGAACCCGATGCGAACGCCGTCGCGCTCAAGGATGACCGTCGGCACAGGACTATCCTTCCGTTCGACCTCCTTGAGTCCAAACGCGTCTCGGTACCACGCAGAAGCTCGATCGATATCTTCCACCGGCAGCGCCAGGACATCCTCCGCATAGGGAAAAGCGGCTTCATACAACTTGTCTGAACCCATATCTTGGTCTCCTTTTCGGGCAAATGTACAGCTGGAGAGTGGAAAAGTGTCTTTGAGGCCGCGTCAAATCCAGAACTCACACCAGATACAACAAAACCCCGAAGGGATCTCCTGCCGGGGTTTCGCATGCACTGCCGGGCTGCCGGAAACGGCGCTCGTATATTCAGGCTCCTCGGGTTGGATTCGAACCAACAACCCTCCGGTTAACAGCCGGATGCTCTGCCGATTGAGCTACCGAGGATCACACTATTCCTTCAGTGGTTGCTTGGGGCCCGCAGATGGCGGAATCCATCAAGACAACGATTAGACAGTTTACCAATCCGGCCGGTCAACTGTCAAAATTCCGACCTTGCCGTTACGGGTCTGTTGCAGACGATCAGCCCAGATAATCCCGCAACTTTCGACTCTGCAGAGGATGGCGGAGTTTGCGCAGAGCCCTCGCCTCAATCTGGCGCACACGTTCGCGCGTGATGTTAAACTCCTTACCCACATCCTCCAATGTCTGGCTCGTACCATCCTCCAGGCCGAAGCGCATACTGAGCACTCTTCGCTCCCGCTCAGGCAGGTCATTCAGGATTTCATTCATCTGCTCCTGCAGCAAACTGCGGCTGGCGGAATCGACAGGAGTTGGCATGCTCTCGTCTTCGATGAAATCGCCCAGGAAGCTGTTCTCTTCGGTCCCAACCGGCATGTCCAGGCTGATCGGCTCCCGGCTGAGCCGCTGGATGCGCTGCACCTTGGATACAGCCTGGTCGAGAACGGCCTTGAGGTCACCCGTGATCGGCTGCTCCTCCTCCATCAACTGGTTCACCTCTGCAGTTACATCCGGTTCCAGATAGCCCATCGCCAGCGCTATCTTTTCCGGGGTAACTTCTCCGCCCTTCAACTCCTGTTGCAGATCTCTTTCGGTGCGCGTCTGGCGGTTGATCGTTTCCACCATATGCACAGGAATGCGAATGGTGCGCGCCTGGTAAGCGATTGCCCGACTGATAGCCTGGCGAATCCACCAGGTGGCGTACGTACTGAATTTGAAACCCAGCGTGTGATCGAACTTCTCTACCGCACGCAGCAGGCCGACATTCCCCTCCTGAATGAGATCCTGAAAGTTCAGGCCGCGGCCAATATAGCGTTTTGCAACGCTGACGACCAGGCGCAGATTGCTCTGGGCCAGCTGCCCCTGCGCCAGTTTGCCATCCGCGATAGTTGCCTTCAACTCTTCGATTTCTTCCGGGGCCAGTTCGGCAATTGGCTCATCGCCGTCGGCAGTGGCCTGTTGGAGGCGCTCTTCGGCCTCCAAACCGTCACGGATTCGTATGGCCAGAGCGGTCTGCTGTTCGGTGGTCAGCAGGTCGTGGCGGCCGATCTCGCTCAGATACATACGCATCGGATCCAAGGCCTGGCCGGCCTCCTCTACATCCTCTACTATCTTTTCTACCGGGATCTGCGTTTCCTGCTCAATCTCCTCTTCCAGCTTCAGATCGCGATCAAGCGAAGGAAGGGAGCTGTTCTCCTCACTTTCACTTGTCTCCGCCAACAGGTCCGCCTCTTCAACTGACTCTTCGGTCTGTGTGTTGTGCTCATCAAGCTCGCTGCCGGCACTTGGATAGTTGGCCGAGGCGCTGGCAGGCTTCGTCTTTGACGCACTGCGTTTGGGTGCCATTTTTCCACCTGTTTTGGGGGAACTCAGGCGATAGCGATGCCTGATTCTGCTCGGGTGACTCCGTAAGAGACCTGGAGACTACGCGCCATTACGTGTTCCAGGTGATGACGGTCGCGCCGATTGGCGTTTATGTTCGATGAAAACTCCAGAATCGCTTCACGGTTCTCGTTTTCCTGTGCATCGTGCAACAGAAACTGCATTGCCGACAGACTTTCTCGGAGCCGCGCATACCGAAGACGAATCAGCAGTTTGAGCAATGCACTCTGAATAACCCCCTGCTCCCGCTCAGGCATCGCTAGGATATGGGTCGTCAACTGCGATAGGATTGGGTGATAGGTGGGGCTGAGGGTTTCTTGAAATGCGCCGATATCCCAGAGTTCATCGCTGGTGATGAAGCGCCGCAACGCACCGAAGATCTCCCGGTATTCGATCTGCTGAAAATCATTTCCGCTCAGGGGGGCGATCTCCAACTCCTGCGACTTCTCTGCCAGCCATATCAGCAGGTCCGGCTCGTCGATCAGCAGGGCCAGCAGAAAGACCTCCAGTTTCGCCTCCGGCACAATAGCTGCCAGGTCTGGCGGCGGCGATGACAGCGTTTCCCCATTGGCCTGGTTGCTGGCAGCAAAGCCGAGGTCGGTGTCCTCGTCCTGCGGCACATAATCCGAATCCGTCTGTGATTCCACCTCCGCCGCGGCCTGGTCACTCTGCGGTCGGGTGAACCGACGCCGGTGGCGGCCCTCCTGTGGTGGATTCCGCAGCTCGCGGGCGCTGGCCTTCACACGCTGCTCAATCGTCCGTTCCTCAATCCGCACCAGCCGGCTCAAGCGCTGGATATAATGCTGCTGTTCCTCCTCGTCGCCCAACTCCGCAATGAGCGGGGTCAACTCGGCTACGGCCTCTCCCTTGCCTCTGGCGCTGTCCAGGTCATACTGCTTGGATACAATCCCGAAATAATAGTCGACGAGGGGTGTTGCCGTGCTGACCAGCTCCTGCCAGGAACTGGTACTCTGGCGGATAATGTCATCGGGATCGCGGCCCTCCGGCAGTGTGGTGATGCGCAGGTTGGCGCTGAGCCGGTGTTCTACATGTATGCGCCCCGTCGCAGTAAGGACCGGCTTGGCCTTCCTCTTCAAGGCCTGTCGCGCCTGGTTCAGGCCGCGCAGCGTTGCCTGCTGGCCGGCCGTGTCCGCGTCCAACGCCAGGATAAAGTTGTCAGTATAGCGATGCAGTTGGCGCAGCTGCTCCTCCGTCAAGGCTGTCCCCAGGCAGGCCACGACATTTTCAAAGCCGAACTGGTGAGCGGCGATCACATCCATATACCCTTCGACAACAACGACGCTGTCAGCCTGGCGGATAGCTCTGTAGGCCCTGTCCAGCCCGTATACAACGTGTGATTTGTGAAAGAGAGGGGTTTCCGCCGTGTTCAGATATTTGGGTAGTGAATCGTCCAAAACCCGTCCCCCAAAGCCGATTATCCGGCCCTGGCGATCGTGGATGGGTACAACCAGCCGGTTGCGAAAAGAATCGTAATAGGAGTCGCGTTCCACGTTATGCTTGACCAGGTCGGCCCGGTGCAGGACATCGGGGGCGTACCCGGCCTGTACCAGATGGTCGCGCAACGCATCCCAACTGTCCGGGGCAAAACCGAGTTGGAACTGGGTGGCAACCTCGGCATTGATGCCTCGTCGCTGCAGATAGTCGCGCGCCGGCTGCGCGCCTTGGTTGCGGTGAAGCTGGTTCCTGAAAAAGAGGGCCGCTTTGTCGTTCAGCTCGTACAGAAGATCCCGTCCGCGGTAATCGCCCTTATCTGTCTCTTCGGGCAGCTGCACGCCGGCCTCCTGGGCCAGAGCCTGCAGAGCCTCCCGAAAATCCATGTTTTCCTTCTGCATAAGGAAGGAAAATACGTCGCCGCCTGTGCTGCATGCACCGAAACAGCGCCACGTGCCGGTTTCGGGGAAAACGACGAAGCTGGGCGTACGTTCCTGATGAAAGGGGCAACAGGCTTTGAATGATCGGCCGGCGCGTTGCAGGGGCACATAACGGGAAATGAACTCTACGGCATCGATCCGAGCTTTGATTTCTTCCGTTACGCTCATTTGCAGGGGTTGGTAATCCGTCTCCGGCTATCAGACTAGGCGGTGGTCAGGTGATGCTGTATCCAATTATAGCTGTGCCCGAATCGGGTGTCAAAGAAGAACCTGTTACGTCTATGCCAGGCTGGCCCTCTTGACGCCTGCCTGGGGCGGCTACAGAACGTTCAAAAAACGGCTCTCAGGAGGGCGAATCCTCCCCAGAATGCGCGCCGCGCGATGCACTCTCGTTTCCCAATTCAAGCGCGTAGGCCCGTTCCGCCTCGCGGAACAGATCGGTCAGGTTCATGGCCAGAAAGATGTTGCCGCTTGACTGGATCTGACCCCCGAAAAAGGCATCCTTCAGTTTGCGCTGGCCGCACCAGACTTCATGCAGAAGATCGGCCGTCATCGTCAATTCCAGGTCCGCTTTGCCTGGCCGTGCCCCAAAGAAAACCTCCAGGGGGGGCTGGCGGCCATCCAGCAGCACCTCCGCATCAGGATCGGTCAACCGCAGGCGGATGACCAGATTGCTGCTGGTAAAAGACCCGATCGCGTCAGGACGTTCCTTCACCTTCTCGAAAACGCGCTGCAGGACTCGATAGAGTTGGTCGGCATCGGCGTAGACTGGCATGGTATATAAGTTAGTTTGATAAACTGTGAAAGTGAAACGTAGTATAGGGTTGCTGTCGAACGCATGTCAAGGACAGACGCGGTGCGATCGCCTGCCAGGCTGTGGGAAACTACCAGTTTATACCGCTTGCGAAAACGCGGAAAGTGTGCATTTGCCTTTTCGTTGTATAATAGAATGATACTGGGATTTTGCTGCGTGTCTTCCTTGAATACATCGACATCGAATCCAACCTGAAGGGGAGCTGGGCTAGAAAGGAGAAGCAAAGTATGCCGCTTTTCAAACGTGGCAAGAAGCAGGACGAAGAGGATCTACAGTGGCTCTATCGCAATCTCCAGGAATTGGACGATGACGAGCCTGGGGGCGAAAACGCTGTAGAAGAAGAGCCTGCTGAAAACGATGGCGATAATGTTTATGCGGAGACTGCAATGGAATCACCGGATCAACCTGAAATATCAGAACCACCGCCGCCCGAACCTGTGTTGGGCGAGCCGGAATCCACAATGGATGAAATGACTACACCGAAAACTGCCTCGGGCGAAACACCGTCGTCTATTCTGCCGGAACCGTCCCCTCCCGAATCGACGGTGCCCGAACCTCCGCCTGTGGAGGTTCCAACCCCGGTATCCAGGGAATCCCTGCTGACGCAGGAAGACGTTACGGCCAAAACGAACGAATCGTATGAGAGGAGAAGTAGACAGATGAGTGGGAACCGCCGAGAAAACGCGCCGTTCGCCAACCGAGGTCAGCAGCCGGCGCAACCCCGCCCGCAGCGACAGGAGTCGCCGCCCGAAGAAGGAACAGCCGACACGATCGTAGGACCCCAATCCTACTTCACCGGCACATTCCGTTCAGAAAAAGATCTGCGTATCGAAGGAACCCTGGAAGGCGAGATCGACTGCCGCGGAACCGTTATCGTTGCCAAAGATGCAACGCTCTCGGCCACCGTGCGTGCCCGAAACATCGAAATTGCCGGGTCCGTCACCGGCGACGTCTTCATCGAGGAACGATTGCACCTGCGCTCCTCCGGTGAAATGCGCGGCCAGTCCCACGCTGCATCCTTTATCGTCGAAGAAGGGGGCTATTTCGAAGGCGAGATGAAGATGGGCGCCCCCGATCAGGAGGAATGGCCGACCATCGGAGGCGGGGCCTCTTCTGAAGGGCTCGGACTTTCGGTCGAATCGACCCAGTGGTCCGCAAAGCGAACCGAGGGGCGCACGAACAGGCCTGGCGCAACTTCAATCGACAGCGGACTCGAAGATGCCGGGAGCGGTCGTCACCGGGCCATATGAAGTAGCTCCATCTGACGGCCTATTTGGCGGAACCCGATCAGTTTTGACCGTCAACCGGTGCCCCGGCGCCAAGCCTGCTTGCAGAGCACAGACGCTCAGAAAGCTGACGGCCCCCGTACCCTCTCCAGATTTTCCGGAAAGGGAAACGGCCCTCCTAAGTATGCTCCGTTGGCTTTGGTGAACGAAGATCGCACGCTGTGCTTGCAGCACGCCTCGGAATAGCCGCAAGACCTCACTTTGCCTCCGTACTGCCACGCCCCCCTTTCTTTCGGATAGCAGAAGAAAAGCGCCGCCCGTTTGGCCACATATGGGCGGCCCGTTGCGATTCCTCCGAATCGCGCCAGCACCCGCCAGCACCCGCGAAACCCCGGCGCGTGTTGCCTGCATCGCCGCGGCATCCGTGTGCATCGCGCCGGCCTGCTCACCCCCCTGCTCACTCCCCTGCGCTCAGCTTTCGCTCTATACGGGCCAGCCGGTGGCGCAGTTCGGATTGGGTCTCAGGCGAACGGCTCTGGGGTGAGGATTTCTCCTGCTCGTGCAGTGCCCACTGCGTCCACATCGCAGCCTGGGTCAAGTCCCCGCTCCGCCATTCATAGAACTTTGCCAGTTCCACATAGGGACGGCTGTCCGGGCCCCCCACGGTTGTCAGCCACTGCTGCCACACGGCTGTCGCCTCTTCCCAGCGATGCTGTCGTTTGAGCAAGCGGCCCAATCCGTCAAACGACTCGGCAAGGTGCGCGCGGCCGCTGAGCTGGTCCAACGCGGCGCGGAATAACGATTCCGCGCTGTCCAGGCGCTCCAGTTCCGCCTGCAACCGTGCCATGCTGAGCAGATCGAGAGGCTGCAAATGACCGGCGCCGGCTTCACTCGGATCGGCAAAGACACCGCAGACCACTTCCGTCAGCGCGGCCATTGAGACAATATCCTCGCGATTGTGGTAGAAGACGCGCTGCATCATACGGCCGTCGCCGTCGTACAGATAGTCGGCGTAAAGATGAGGGATCAGGCTGCCGGGTACGTCGTCCTCTGCGCGGGAATAACCTAGAACTCTCCTTTCCAGATTGGTGAGAGCGCAGCTGCCCAGGCGTTTGCGCCATAGCCTCCGAGCCGGGTGCAGAAGGTCGAGATGAGGGGCCCCATCGTCCAGCGCTTTCGGCGGGCCGACGTCGGCGGGTAGAAAGCGGCTTGCGTACCGGTACCGCCCGCGCAGGAACGGGGCGTCGAAGGAGCGCCCGTTGAAGGTCACCAGGCTCTCGCATCCCTGCAACAGGTCCGCAAGCGCTGTGAGCAAGGCCGGTTCTTCACCGGGATGGCGCATGAATAACTGGCGCACCACAAAGTTCAGACGGTCCCCTGAACTGCCTGTATGCCCCGCCTGCGGCTCGAAAGTTCCAACGCCCACCATAAAGGCGTAGATGCCGGCTCCGCCGCCCAGACCGGTGCTCTCAATGTCCAGAAATGCCGATCTGCGAAAATCAGGGCAACGCTCCAGCCCGTAAGCAGGGTAAAGCGGAGCCAGAGCTGACGGATCGCGTTCCAAGAGGTTTCCGAGCGCGGAAGGTTCGCGCAGGGGGTTCGCTTGACTCTCCTCCCCTCCCATTGGGTAGCAATGGCGCGTAACCAGATAACATTGGCCGGCGCTGTTCTCGACAGTCTCACCCGCCTCCAGCGCTTCGATCGGGGCAGGCTCGGTCTCCCGATCGGCCGCTGACGCCTCGGGCAGTGCCTGCAAGCGCGTTTCGGCCGCTTCAGCGGCAGTTCGTCCGCTGCGTAAACCCTGCAGGCGGCGCAATCGTTCAGAAGTGGCGGACATCGGTAAGGGTTAGAAAGGTAACTGGTTCAGACCGGATCCCTATTGTAGCCCAGCCGGATTAGGGTGGGAAATTCCCCATTTTTGCGCTCTCGACTATAATTGAACTCTGTGCACTTTTTCCATCCCCTCCTGGTGGAGAGCCCACCTTGTCGGCGACTGACAAACACTGGAACTTCTATCCACCTGCGCCAGAGAGCTTCCTGGAGAGCAACCACGAACATCCAGCTCTGTTGCAGGTGCTATACAATCGCGGCCTCCACGACAGGGCCGCTGTAACCTCCTTCCTGCAGGTCGAGGACGCGGTCCAGGAGGATCCTTTCCGCCTGACCGATATGTCGCCCGCCGTCGCGCGCATCGTACGGGCCATCGAGGACCGAGAGGTTATCTGCGTCTACGGAGATTTCGACGCCGACGGCGTCACAGCCACGGTCCTGATGACCACGGCCCTGCAACGCGCCGGCGCCCTTGTAGGCGCCTACATCCCCAACCGGGTCGATGAGGGCTACGGTCTTAATGTCGAGGCGCTCAACTCTATCGCCGCCAAGGGCGCCACTCTGCTGGTTACAGTTGACTGCGGCATTCGCAGCGTCGCAGAAGTGGTGGAAGCCGCCGGGTTGGGAATGGATGTCATTCTCACCGACCATCACACACTGGGGCCCGACCTGCCGCCCGCGCTGGCAGTCATCAATCCGCGACGTGACGCCCCCGCAGGGGCGTTTCAACCGCTGGCAGGCGTTGGTGTTGCCTACCGGCTCGCCCAGGGTCTCCTGCGGGCCGTTTCTCAGCAGCCCTGGAGCCGTCTCTCAGAGGACGAGGCAGCGGCCGAGGAGCTGTCCCTTCTCGACCTGGTGGCAATCGGCACTGTGGCCGACCTGATGCCCCTTCGGGGCGAAAACCGTTCGTTGGTGCGGCGGGGGCTGTCGGAACTGAGCCAGGGCAAACGCGTGGGGCTGTTCGCGCTGATGGAAATGGCCTCGGTTCCTCCGACTGGGGTCGACAGCGCCGCAATCAGCTTTCGCATCGCCCCCCGCATCAACGCCGCCGGCCGCCTCGCCAGCGCCAGGATGGCCTATGACCTCCTGCGTTGCGAAGAATACGAAGCGGCCTATGAAATGGCAACCGGCCTGGAACGCCTTAACCAGCAACGCCAGGAACTCACGACCGAAGCCCATGCAGTCGCCGAAAGAGAGATCGCCAGCCTCGATCCAACCACTGCACCGATTCTGATCGTCGCCAGCGAAGAATTTCAATCCGGAATTGTGGGGCTGGCCGCCGGCAAGCTGAGTGATCAGTTCTACCGCCCGGCAATCGTTATCGAACAGGGTGAAGAGACCTGCCGCGGCAGTGCCCGCAGCATCGCCGAATTCAACATCATCGCCGCACTCGACCGGGTCAGCTCGCTGCTGGTGCGCCACGGCGGACACAGCCGCGCGGCCGGTTTCACTGTGCGCACAGAGCAGCTGCCGGCGCTGCAAGAAGCCCTCACAGAGATGGCCGCCCAGGAACTTGACCCTCTACAGGACCTGCGGCCGACCCTGTATATCGACACCGAGCTGACTGTCGATCAGATCGACTGGGCACTGCAAGGTCAGCTTGCCAGGATGGAGCCGGTCGGCCAGATGAACGAGCCCGGTCTCTTCCTATGCCGCCAGTGCCGCGTCCGCAGCGCTCGCACCGTGGGCGGGGGTAAGCATCTGAAGTTGGCGATCGACGGCCACGACTATTCGCAAGTGTTGGACGGGATCGGCTTCGGCCTGGGCGGCCTTGCCCCGGACCTCCACTATGGCAGCCTGATCGATATCGTTTTTCATCTCGAAGTCAACGAATGGCAGGGCCGACGCTCTCTGCAACTCAATGTGCAGGATCTGCGGAGCAGCGCGAACTGAGCAGGGAATGAGCGGCGTTGTCTGCCGCCGCACACCGCCCGTCGGAGTCGATCTCTGACGACCAGCTGAAAGGATCGTACAGTCCACTCATGGCACAAACAGCAAGTCTGAAAAAGGTACGCGCCGTTCTGCTGGATATGGACGGCGTTGTTTATGTTGGGGAGGAGCCCCTGCCCGGCGTTCAGGAACTATTGGACTATCTGAAGGCGACCGGGCGAAACTGGCTCTTCGTTACCAACAACTCCTCGCGCACACCGGTTCAGTTCGTCGAGAAGATCGCCCGTATGGGCATTGGCTCCGACGAAACGCACATTCTCAGCAGCGCCCTGGCGACCGCCAGCTGGTTGGCCGAGCAGTATCCCGATGGCGTACGCGTCTTCATGATCGGTCAGGACGGCCTGCGCTGGGCGCTGGAGCAGGAGGGCATCACCCTGGTCGAAGATGCCCGAAAGGCCGACGTGATCGTTTCCGGCATCGACTTCAGTGTGCGCTACGAGCGTCTCGCCGACGCCACCCTGGCCATACGCGCCGGCGCCCGCTTTGTCGGCACCAACAGCGATACCTCCTTCCCCAGCGAACGGGGACAGATTCCCGGTACCGGCGCACTGCTGGCCCTGCTGGAGGCGGCCACCGGCGTCACGCCCACGGTCATTGGCAAACCAAACGCCGGCATGTTCCAACAGGCCATGCACAAACTCGGCACGAACGCTGCCTCAACACTGATGGTCGGCGACCGCTTCGAAACCGACATCGCCGGCGCCATCGAGCTGGGAATGCCCACCGCCGCCGTGCTGACCGGCATCACCACGGAGGAGGAGTTCCGCACAGTCGTGCCCGGGCCAGACCTGATTCTACCCGGGCTGCCCGAACTTCTCGA
Organism: Caldilineaceae bacterium; assembly: GCA_965207495.1. GTDB lineage: Bacteria > Chloroflexota > Anaerolineae > Caldilineales > Caldilineaceae > Bin5. Next base: position 5,363,422 of record OZ242287.1, on the reverse strand, counting down.
CGCTTTCCGGCAGGCCGATAGCTGAACCTTCCATGCGCGCCCGAGCATCCGGTCGCCCTTCACCACCGCGAGAAGGCGCGATCAGCCCACTTTTTGACCGCAACTGAATAGCTGCGCTACAATTGCAAAGATGAACACCATTCCGCTCACGCCGCCCGGCGTTTCCCCAAACAGCACTTCCCTATTGGATTGCTCGACGCAAGAGCTTACCGACGTCGTCAATGCGCTGCCAACTAACCAAAGGCGCGCCAACGGCAAGCCTGCAAGGACGCCTGCCTATCGCATCCGCCAGATCGAGGAGTGGATCTACAAGAAATACGCTCGCTCCTTTGACGAGATGACGAATCTGCCGCAGGCCATGCGCGAAGGCTTGGCTGCGACGACAACGATCATGCCGCTACAGCCGGTTACGCAGCGTGTTTCCAAGGCCGGGGACACCCAGAAAGTTCTGTTTCAGATGCCGGGTGGGGAGACGGTCGAGGCGGTCCTGATGCTGTATAACAGGCGGCGCACACTCTGCATCAGCAGTCAGGCCGGCTGCGCCATGGGTTGCACATTCTGCGCCACCGCCCGCGGCGGCCTGCGTCGTAACCTGACCGCAGGCGAAATTGTGGCCCAGGTCCTGTTTTTCGCCCGCTATCTGCTCGATGCCGACGAGAGGCCAAAGATGCGGGTGCAGCGGCCAACCACGGTGACAAACATCGTGTTTATGGGGATGGGCGAGCCGATGCACAACTACAAGAATGTGTGGACGGCCATCCGCCGACTGACCGCCGCCGACGGTTTCGCCCTCGGCGCACGTCATATTACGCTCAGTACCGTAGGCCTGATCCCGATGATCGACCGCATGGCAGATGAAGGGCTCCAGGTGAATCTGGCCGTCAGCCTACACGCCCCCAACAACGCCCTGCGCAGCAAACTCGTTCCTCCCAGCCGGCGCTATCCGGTCGATGACCTGCTGGCCTCTGTTCGCCGCTATATTGCCAAGACCAATCGCCGTGTGACCTTTGAGTACGCCCTGATGCGGGGCACAAATGACAGCCCCGCTCTGGCCGAGGACCTGGCTGACAAGCTGCAAGGGATCCTGTGCCATGTCAACCTGATCCCCCTGAATCCGATTCCCGACAGCCCTTTTCAGCCGACCAGCGACAAAAACACCCAAAGTTTCGCCAATATTCTGCTGGCGCGCGGCATCTCGACAACTGTGCGTATCCGCCGCGGCATTGAAATCGATGCCGGCTGTGGTCAGTTACGCAATGCCGAAGAATCTTAGACCGGTGTCCTCCCTCGCGGAACTGTCGCCGGCGCCACAAAAAAGCGTCGAGCACAACGGCTCAACGCTGATTTCGGTCTGACTAAGATGTTACAACGGGGGATTTCAGGCTTTCGCAAGCGATCGAATGCAAGAGGTGCAGAGGCGGCGAGATACCAGCCTGTCGTCTTCCATGATTCTAACCTTCTGAATGTTGATCTTCCACTTGTGTCGTGTGGCCTTTCTGGACCAGGGACGGTTGTTTCCAAACTGAGGACTCTTGCCGCATTTTTGGCATTTCGCCATGATCTGTTTCCTCCGGTTCCCCATTGGCCCGTGGTCAGTAAATGCCAACCAACGTCCAACCAATGAACACGTATCACTGAATTGTCAGAGATTATCATACGGCTGTACGGTTGTCAAAAGTTGGAGCATCTTCCGTGAGCAAGGTTCGAATTGTTACCGATAGTGACGCCAGCATTCCCGCCGACGTCCTGGAAAAATACTCGATCGAAGTGGTCCCCCAGGTGCTGCGGATAGGGCGGGACCGCTATGAAGATTCAGAAGACTTCAGCGCCGACCGGCTCTTTCAACTGATCCGGGAAAACCAGTCCGGCGGCCGCATACTGCTGCCGGAAGTGGAAGCCCCGGAGCTCAGCAGCCTCATGGAAGTCTACCAAAAGCTGGGCCAGGATGCCGAAGAAATCGTTGCCATCCACATGAGCAGTGCTCTCAGCCCCATGTGGAGTCAGTCGCGCAAGGCAGCCGATATGATGATGGGACGCTATCGTATCCGGGTAATGGACAGCCAGACCACCTCCATGGGGCTGGGTATGTTGGCAGAACTGGCCGGCAGGGCCGCCGATGACGGCGCCGACCTCTATGAAGTCGCCCGCCTCGTGAATGGGGCCATCCCCCACATCTACGTGACCTTCTTCGCCGAAACGCTGTACTACCTGGAACGCAGCGCCCGCTTGGGCGCGGCCCAGAGCGTGCTGGGGACGATGCTCGGCATCAAAGCGATGGTCACGATGGAAGACGGACAGCTCATCCCGCTCGAAAAGGTACAGACCCGGGAAGATGTCGCCGAAAAACTGTACGACTATACCGCAGAATTCGCCCAAAACGAACGCGTCGGGCTCATTCAGCATCGCTATGACCAGACCCAGGAACACCTGCTGGAGCGTCTGGCGGAAGGACTCCCGGATATTTCGGCTAATGTGTGGCGCTACCCACCTAGCCTGGCAGCCCATCTCGGACCCAATGTGATGGGAGTCATCGTATACGAGGGGCTTGATTGACGATGGCTGAGAGAGCTCTTACGCGGTTACGCAATCTGTTGAACCTGGAGCTCCAGACCCGCTGGCGTGAGAGAGCCTTCGCCGGCGGGGTGGCAGCCTTCTGCGAACGTTGGGAAGCCGACGCCAGAGCCGATGCGGTCCAGCCGGGAATGCTCCAGGAAATCCTTGAACGGCTGTCACAGTATGCCGATGCCGATAGCGACGAAAGGGCGCGGCTACTCAACTCCCTCCTCGAACTGCTGGATGAACTGCCGCCTCCGGATCCCGCCTTGGAAAATGTGGACCAGATCGGCCAAAGGCAGGCCCGTCAACCTGAAGCAGCCCCGGCCAGCAACCGCACCGAGGCCGCGACCAGAACGGCGCATCAACAATCGCCAAGAAGCGATGCGTCTGAAACTGAAGCGCCGGCGTCGCCCGACACCTTGAATCGACCGATAACCGATCTGAAAGGGATTGGCGCAAAGAGAGCAGAGCAGTACGCACGCCTCGGAATCGAGACCGTGGAGGACCTCATCTGGCATCTGCCCCATCGCTATGATGATTACAGCCGCGTGCGCCCCATCGCCGATGTCGAAGAAGGGGAAAGCCTCTCCATCATCGCCAATCTACGCGGGTTCAGTCAGCGCAAATTTGCCTACAAGAAGGAGATCCTGCAGGCCAACTTCAGTGACGGCAGCGGCACGGTCCGTACCACTTGGTGGAACCAATCCTGGCTGAAGAACCGCCTGTCGATCGGAAAGACCTACCGCCTGAGCGGCGTCGTCGGCCTGTATATGGGCAACAAGACCCTGGAGAATCCCTATTTTGAAGAAATCGGTCCCAAGGTCATCAAGGACGGACCGATCATGCCTGTCTACGGACTGACCGCGGGTCTGCGCAGCAGCGATGTCAGCCGGCAGGTGCAACAAGCCCTCAGGCAGGGTCTGCCATCCCTGCGCGATCCCCTGCCGGAACCGCTCCCCCGCCAATACAGTCTGATTCCTCTGACCGACGCACTCCGCCAAATTCATTCTCCAGAGACGCCGCAACAGCTTGACGACGCCCGCAAACGCATAATCTTTGACGACTTCTTCTATCTCCAGCTGGGTGTGCAGCGCCGCCGGCAGGAGATTCAGCACCTCAACGCCCATGAAATGACCGTCGACGACGCACTGCTGGCAGACTATAGCACGGCACTGCCCTTTGCCCTGACCAGCGCTCAGCAGCGGACGCTGGACGAACTGCGGCAGGATTTGGCCCGTCGCGTGCCGATGAGCCGGCTCGTCCAGGGTGATGTCGGCAGCGGCAAAACCGTGGTGGCCGCCGGGGCAATGATGATCGCCGCCGCCAACGGATTCCAGTCCGCCCTGCTCGCGCCCACGCAAATTCTGGCCGAGCAGCATTTCCGCGGCCTGAGCGAACTGCTGGCAGGCGTCCAACTGCCGGGCGGCGCTACACCGAAGGTCACTCTCCTCACCGGTCGCGTCACCGGGCAGGCGCGCGAAGAGGTCCTCGCCGGACTGGCAGACGGCAGCGTTCAAGTCGTGGTCGGCACCACCGCGATCATCCAGGAGAATGTGGATTTTGCCAGCCTGGGATTTGTCGTGGTGGACGAACAGCACCGCTTTGGCGTCGGACAACGGGCAGCCGCACGCGACAAGGGCGGAGAAACAGCTGTGCCCCATCTGCTGGTGATGAGCGCCACACCCATCCCCCGCAGCCTGGCCCTCACCGTCTACGGCGACCTCGATGTCAGCGTTATCGACGAGATGCCGCCGGGGCGGACGCCGATCAAAACGAAGCGGTTTCTGCCCACCGACAGGGAACGCCTCTACAGTTTTGTGCGCAAACAGGTGCAAGAAGGCCGTCAAGCCTACGTCATCTATCCCCTGGTCGAGGAAAGTGAAATCCTGGATGTTGGCGCGGCCGTAGACGCCCACGCCCGCCTGAGCAAAGAGGTCTTCCCCGATATGCGTGTAGGCCTGCTCCACGGCCGTCTCAAAGGCGCCGAAAAGGATGAGGTGATGCGCGCCTTTGCCGGTGGCGATCTCGATATTCTTGTCAGTACAAGTGTCGTCGAGGTCGGCGTGGACGTTCCCAACGCAACCGTGATGCTGATCGAGGATGCCGAGCGCTTCGGTCTGGCGCAACTGCACCAGTTTCGGGGCCGTGTGGGTCGGGGTGGACACGAAAGCTATTGCGCGCTGATAAGTCGGGTTAAGGGCGAAGCGCAGGGCGAACGTCTCAATGCCTTAGCGGAGACGACTGACGGCTTCATCCTGGCGGAAAAGGATCTGGAACTGCGAGGTCCCGGGGACTTTCTGGGTACGCGTCAGAGCGGCCTGCCTGACATGAAGTTGGCCAACCTCAGCGATCTCTCCACACTGCATCTGGCACAGGAGGCCGCGCAAGACCTTCTGCGCCAGGACTCCGACCTCAGCAACTATCCCCATGTGCGGGAGAGAGTGGAGCGGTTCTGGCGCGGCCACGGCGATCTCTCGTGACCCGGAGGTCGTAGCCGCTGGTCGCCGTCTGCCGTCCTTAGCCGCGCTCGTCCATAGACAGGTAAGGGCGCTCAGCCTCACCCAAATAGATCTGCCGCGGCCGGGCGATGCGCTGCTCCTCGTCGCCCATCAGCTCCATCCACTGCGCCAGCCAGCCCGGCGCCCTTCCCAGCGCAAAGAGTACCGGGAAGATCTCGACTGGAAACCCCATCGCCTGGTAGATGATACCGCTGTAAAAGTCTACATTCGGGTAGAGCCGGCGCGAGACGAAATAGTCGTCTTCCAGGGCAGTCCCCTCCAACTCGACCGCGATATCGATCAACCGGTTAGTGCCTGTCACCTCTAAGACTTCATAAGCGATTTTCTTGACGATCTGGGCGCGGGGATCGTAGTTCTTGTACACCCGATGGCCAAACCCCATCAGACGCACCTCCCTACTTTTCACTCTATCCAGATAAGCCGGGATGTTCTCTGTGCTGCCGATTTCGGCAAGCATCCGCAGGACCGCCTCGTTCGCGCCGCCATGCAGCGGGCCGTACAGGGCCCCGGCCGCGCCCGCGATAGCACAGTACGGGTCCGCGTCGCTGGAAGCGATGTTGCGCAGCGCCGAGGTCGAGCAGTTCTGCTCATGATCGGCATGTAGAATGAACAGCACGTCCATCGCTCTTGCCAGAACGGGATCGACGCCGCCGTCACCGGAAAGACCCATCATATGCAGAAAATTGTCGCTGTAGCCCAAGGCGCCGTCGGGATCAGTGGGCGGCCGGCCGAGACTGTTCCGGTAGGCGAAGGCGATCGCTGTGGGCAGCTGGCCGAGAATTCGCAGCACCTGCTGCATGCGGTTCTGGCTGTCGTGGACCTGCTTGGACTCCGGGTAGAGAGTGGACATCGCTGCGACTGCGCTGATGAGAACGCCCATTGGATGGGCGTCGGCGTGAAAAGTTTTTAGCAACGCCTTCAGGCCCTCGTCGATCTGCGTCTGCGCCATCACGCGCGCATTCCAGTCGGTCAGTTTGCTTGCCGTCGGCAGTTCGCCAAAGAGCAGCAGGTGCGCCACCTCCAGAAATGTGCTTTTCTCCGCCAGCTGTTCGATGGGATAGCCCCGGTAGCGAAGTATGCCTCTGTCTCCGTCAACAAAGGTGACACCACTCTTGCAGGACGCTGTATTCGTATAGCCAGGGTCGTACACCATCATGCCAAAGTCGTCGGCCTGCACCTTGAGTTGGCGCAGGCCGATGGCCGGAATGGTGTCATGTTCGATCGGCAGTTCTATCGTCTGGCCGGTGCGATTATCGGTGATAGTTAGCGTCTGCTTACTCATTGCCGCGACATCCCTTTCCGTTCGGTTGCGAAACCGTTACTGGTGGTATCAGTTACTGTATACTATTTTGGCAAATCCTGTAACACTCTTTCACCTGCCCCGATTGCCCCCGGATCGCTCCTGGCAGCACTGTTACGACAGCGCAACCGGGTTCGGCAACGGCCTGCCCTCGACACCGGCAAGCAGATTTTCGGTTGTCATCACTGCCATCTTCGTGCGTGTGGCGATCGTGGCGCTGCCGATGTGGGGCAGTATGACACAGTTATCCAGCGAGACCAGCGGGTGGTCCGCAGGCAGAGGCTCCGGATCGGTGACGTCCAACCCGGCCGCCGCGATCTCGCCCTGCACCAGCGCGTCATAGAGCGCTTCCTGGTCCACGACGCCGCCCCGGCTGGTGTTAATAAAGACAGCCGTCGGTTTCATTTTGCGAAAGGCCTCGGCGCTGAACAGGGAACGGGTCTGGTCGTTAAGCGGGCAATGGACCGCCACATAATCGCTCTCTTGCAGCAGCCTGTCCATCGGCGCAAATGTCGCGCCCACTTCCCGCGCCGCCTCCGGCTTTTCTCTCGGTCCGGTATACAGAAGGCGGCAGCCGAAGCCGCCGAGCATACGCGCAAAGGCGGCGCCAATCCGCCCCAGGCCCACCAGCCCCACCGTGCTTCCGTGTATGTCGCGACCCGTCAGCCACATCGGTCTCCAACTGGGCCACGTCCCGCTCTGCACCGCGTGCGTACCTTCCGGCAGCCGCCGCGCCGTGGCCAGCAACAAGGCCAGCGCCAGCTCTGCCGTCGTCTCGGTCAACACGCCCGGTGTATTCCCCAAGAGGATCTCCCGTTTGCGCAGCGCAGCCACGTCCACGTGATCGTAACCAACCGACATTGTGGCCACAACCCGCAGCCCGGGCCCCGCCGCGTCCAGAAGTTCATCGTCAACTGTTTCCGTCAACAGACAGTAGAGTCCGTCTGCGCCCTCCACCCACTCCAGCAGCGTACTGCGCGCGATCGGCTCTTCGCTGTCCCAGTAACGGGCATTGCACCGCTCCAGGATTGGCTCGATCGCCGCCTGCGGCAACTGGCGGGTTACGACAACTGTGGGTTTACTCATTTCCTCTGGGCTTTCCGTTGCTGTATGTTTCGATTACTGTCGGCTGTCCGCCGGCCTTCAGCGCACTGACTGGCCTTCTATTGCGATTCTGCCTGAACGCTGTCCGCGCCCGCCACGCTCCATGACTGCACGCGGCTGACCAGATGGGCGGGCAGCCTGCCCTCGATCAGTGTCCCCTCCTCGGTAAATTCCTCACGTTCCACGCGGCCGTGCTCATACATCAGCGAGACAAGGTCGCCCTTACTGTAAGGCAGCAACAGCCGCAACGGCGTCATCGTTTCCTTCAGCTTCCCGTCTACTTCCGCCAGCAGTTCCGGGATGCCTGCCCCCGTGCGGGCGCTGATCTGCACGGGAGACGTGTACTCCTGCAGCGCCTGGCGCAACTGTGCCGCAAGGCCGGGCTCCCCCTGCCTTTCGGATTCGACCAGGTCGATCTTGTTCAGTGCCGTCACCAGCGGTTTATCGCCGGCATCCAACTCCTCCAACATCTCCTCCACCGCGGTTACCTGCTCATCCGCGTTGGGGTGCGAGATATCCACCACGTGCAGCAACAGGTCTGCCTCCGTGATCTCCTCCAGCGTCGCCCGGAACGCAGCCACCAGCGCCGTCGGCAGCTTCTGGATGAAACCGACCGTATCAGTGAACAGGGCCGTGCGCGTGCTCGGCAGTTCCACGCGGCGGGTGGTCGGGTCCAGGGTGGCAAACAGCTGGTCCTGGGCCAGCACACCGGCGCCGCTGACCGCGTTCAGCAGCGTACTCTTGCCCGCGTTCGTATAGCCAACCACGACGATAACCGGCGTCGTTGACTTCTGCCGGCGTTGTCGGTAGCGTTCGCGGTGGTTGCGCACCTCCTCCAGTTCGCGCTTGAGATGGGCAATGCGACGGCCGATCTCTCGCCGGTCTACCTCCAGCTGGGTTTCACCGGGTCCGCGTACACCTACCCCACCGCTCGCGCCGCCGGCCCGGCCGCCGGCCTGCCGCGCCAGGTGCGTCCAAGCCCGGGTCAACCGCGGCAGCCGGTACTCGTATTGCGCCAGCTCCACCTGCACTGCCCCTTCTTTGGTCTTGGCATGACGGGCGAAAATGTCCAGGATCAGCGCGGTGCGGTCGATCACCTTGACCTCCTGGCCCAGCACCTGCTCGATTTCACGCTGCTGGCGCGGCGAAAGCTCTTCGTCGAATATCACCACATTCGCGCCCAACTCCAGGACCAGCGTCTTCAATTCGCCCAGCTTGCCGGCGCCGATGAAGGTCGCCGGGTGGGGATGTTGCAGCCGCTGCGACAGCTCTCCCTCCACCTCCAGTCCTGCGGTCCCGGCCAGCAAGGCCAGTTCGCTGAGCGAGTCCTCCATGGAGAGGATACCGGGCTGACCAGCCAGGCTGATGCCGACCAGGACCGCCGTTTCCTCCGGCTTGTCGGTCAGTATCAGACCCTGGTCATCCCGTACAACTGCGCCAACGCCGCCTTCGCCTGTACCGGTAAAGTCATCGACAGCGGTAAGGCCGCCTGAACGGTTCTCATGTTGACTTTCTGACATTCAGTTAACTGTGCCTTTCACAGCGTTCATCCAAAGGGGGATATCATTGTGCCCGCTGATAGGCCAACGCTGCACTACAGTGAAACAAATCCAATCGCCAATCGCCGCCTCGAGTCATAAATGGCTTCCAACGGCGGCAATTCCCAGTACATTCACAAACTATTCGTTGGAGGGCATCTGCTGCGTCTCCATCTGCGGGCCGGCGGCCCGACAAGCCATCGTCCACAAGGTTGATTGGCCAGGAGAGCGCTGCTGACAAAAGTGGCGGCGAGCAGAGCCGCGGCAAGCCAGGCCCGGCAAGATTCGCATATTGTACACGATCTCGTCATTTCGCGCCCGTCCGCGAAGCTGCCGGGTGCATCCCAAAAAGGAGGTGACCTCTCGTATACTTCTGGCTGCAACCAAGCCACCGTCAGTGCCAGTTCCAATCTCCGTCAGCCTAATCGATGTCACTCTCTCCTCTCTCCTCTCCACTCTCTCCTTAGCATTTGGGCGTTCGGGCCTTCGGCCCTCTCTTGTGCAGGGGCTGCGCCCCCGCAACGCCCCGCCCTTGCTAGCCACCGTGTGTATTCTTCCCCAGCATGGTGTCTAGCCAACAGTGTGTCTAGTCAACAGTTTTCCCCCAACCGTACTTGTAGGGGCAGGCCTTGTGCCTGCCCTGTGCCCCCTAATCAACTGATCCCCCGGTAAAGGCCAGGACCGTCCCCTGCCCTGCGTCACTCCAAGTGCCGGAAGACAACTCCAGCCACTTCCGGCATCATCTCCCCGCCAGACTGTTCCCACCCCAAACCTGGGATGCATCCAAGCTCCCCCGCTTCTCCTCTCTGTACTGACATCCAGAATCAGCTGCTCGATTCATGGTCCTCACGCCCTCTTGCCGAGTCCCGACAACGAACCCTGGCGCTACGCTAAGCGAAATCGCGCCGGACGCTCTGCACGAGATCGATAAAGCGCTCAACTCAATCTTGCAGACGGACATGAGACCCGAAGAGTGCCTGCGAATGATGTATGAACGTCTGGCGCCCGTCAGAGATCGGTACTCCTACCTGGTGTCGTACCCGGACATGATAGGATTTACGGAGGTTGCCAAAGCCTACGAGCATCAGTCTGACAGACTTTATGGCAACATTCGAGATTTGAAGTCACAAGGAGTGTTTGCTCAAGACATACCTGCCGCCTGGAACGTTCAAACGGTAGACCTGCTGATTTAGGGCGCATGGTATGCCGTGGACAGCGGCTCAGTAGCAAAATGATGCTGCGCCCCTTGCCTCGCGTACGTTCATCAGAGATTTGGCGAGACAGGCTTTCCAACGGAATATCTAGACTTTCAAATTCGGAACGCAGGAGATCAGGTTGGATACCGGACAAAGAGGAACGAATGGAGGGGCCAGAGACAACACGCTGTGGAAACTGCTCAGAACGCGCAACGTCCGCCTGCTTTGGGGGGCGGGCACACTATCCGCCATCGGTGATCAGTTCGACCTGATCGCATTTCCCTGGCTCTTCCTGCTCCTCACCGGAAACGCGCCGGCTGTCGGTGCGATCATCGCCGTGGGCAGTGTTCCCACTGTACCCTTTATGCTCATAGGCGGTTCGAACGCGGATCGCTCCTCCCCGCGCAGGATTCTCTAGGTCAGCAATGAGGTTATGTACAAAGGCCAAAGTGAGGAGGAATCCGAGAGGTCGGAGTGTGACCGAATTCAATCAATGCACTTCTGTGCCGAAAACGACGGAAGTATCGCCACCATTGGCCCTCTCGGAAACGGTTGCCGGCCCAACGCGCACCAGCCCAACGACTTCAGCGTGGACTTCCAGTTGAACCAAGACGCAAAGGTCCTCCAACGCCTGTTCGTAGGCGGCCCAATCGGCATAGAGACCCGTCTCGCCTTCAGTCGTCTGCAAATGGGCCCACGATTCGCTGACAGCGTTGTCACACGACTGAATGTCGCCGGCGTGGTCCATCGAACCGGAGAAAGCCTCTTCCCGCGGTCCCTCAAAACAAATGCCCCTCCAACAAATGTGGACCAGTCCCGGGACCACTCGTCAACACTCGCTGCACTGCCGGCAGCGCACCCACACGCCGCTCCACCTCCGCGGCCGCGTCCGCCTCGCACATCAGATGCACATTCGGCCCGGCGTCGATCGTAAAATAGACCGGCACGCCCTCTTCCTCGCGCCAGGCACGCACCGCCTGCAGCACCTCAAGCGTGCCCGGCTGCCAGTAGAGCAGGCTCGGCGCGCTCGTCATCATCACCGCGTGCATCGCCAGCGCGTCCGCCTCCAGGACCGGCCCGAGCAGCGAGAAATCGCGCGCGGCAATGGCCCGTCGCACGGTCTCCAGCCACGCCCCGACGCAGGCCGTGCGCGCCGCGTTGAAAGGGCTCGTCGCCGCCAAACGGTGCCCGCCGCTGCTGCTGACCCGCTTTGCCCCGGTGCTGACGATGGCAATCACATCCCGCAGCGCCCAGTGCTCTTCGTCGTGAATCTGGTGCGCAACACTCCGAGAATCGAGAAGTGAACTGCTTTCACTCTCTCCTCTCCCCCACCCCCGCTCCCACTCGACAAAGCCGCCAAACAGGCTGCGGCTGGCCGAGCCGCTCCCCTGACGGGCCACCGCGGACAGACGCGTGGCGTCCAACCGGAGACCCAGCGCCGCAGCCCCGGCCAAGGTCAGCGCGGCAAACCCGCTGGCCGAGCTCGCGATACCGGATGCCATCGGGAAATTGTTGTTACTGACAACGCGAGCCCTGTCGGAGACGCCCGCAAGGGCGCGCAACCGGTCGAGGTGGGCCACAACTCGCTCTGCACCAGGGCCCTCCAGCTGCACGCCGTCAATAACAACCGTGTCCCCTGGGAGGCAGGCGCTATCGTCCCAGGCGACCGTCGTGGTTGTGTGCGCGTCCGCCAGGGTCATGCTGATTGAGTTGTTGAGTGGGATGTTTAAATCTTCGGCGCCGTCGGCAACGCCCCAATACTTGATGAAGGCGATGTTGCTGCCGGCGCGACAAGTGGCCTTGCGTTCAGACAACGAACCGGTTGCGCGACGACCAATCACGCTTCTCGTTCTGCCTGCTGTTCGCAACGGCGCAGAAGATCGTCGATCAGTTCGTCATGCGCGCGGAAATGGATCTCTACGCCATCTTGGACCGGCTCGATGCGTGCCTGCCAGCCGATACCCTCAACCAGCGCCAACTTCTCGACCACGCCCGCCCCCAGCCGTTTGAGAACGGCTTCTGCCTGGACGGGCGTCAGTCCGGGAAACGCCAGGCTCTCAGACTCGTACAAGTCGTCATCCTGAAAGCGGGGATCGCGGCTGTCTTCCTCATCCCCCAAAGATGGGGCGCTGATCGGCATCGAGAAACTCCTTCAAACCCTTTTTGTGCGTGCCAACAATCTGACTCTATTCTGCTTCCAGCAGTGCGACGCCCATGTCGTCGCCGGCGCCCAACTCCTTGAGAAATCTGGGCACCAGCGCATGCAACTCGGCAATCCGCTCTGCTGGCGTCTTATCGGGAAGATGAATGCGTCCGCCGGCCATCGTGTTATGGCCCCCGGCAGAGCCGTTCCTGCCCGCAATGATGCGCACCAGCCGACCGGCTCTGGCGTTCGAATCTGCCGCCCGCACCGACATCACACCCTGGTCCTGGAAAATACCCAGGCAAACGACCCATGCGACATTTTCCATGCGCATCAAAAGATCCGCCACCTCTGCCGCCATATCGGGCCGCGGCATATCAAAAAGCAGGCTGACGGCAATATCGCCCGCCCTCTCAGACTCTTCTTCCGACTCTTCGTCTCCCCCGTCCGCATCCTCGCCCTCATCCTGCAGGCCTGTCGGCGGCCCGGGACTGCCGGGCGCAAGCATGCGCGAGAGCGCGATGATATCAAGATCGAATCGCTCAAGGTCGGACCTATATCCGTCCGCGTCGTCCTCTTCCAGGATCTCCTCCGCCTCCTCTTCATCCTCCTCATCGACCGCGCTGGGCATGGAGACCGTATAGATTGTCGTGTTGGCTAAAGCATCGCTTATGCTGCGAAAATATGTGCGCGCAACCTGCACATGTTCAATACGGTTCAGCAGGTCAGTCTCGACTAGATGACGCAAGGTCGAGTACGCCCAGATATCCAGGGCCGACGTGTGCCTGCTCAGGCCCATCGTATCCGACTTGATCCCGTAGAAGAGGGCCGTCGCCAGTCGCGTGTCGATCGGCACTTCCGCCACCGCCAGATATTCGCACAATAGCGTGGAGGAGGCGCCCACATCCGGACGTACGTCGTGGACTTTGGCTCGCAATTGGCTGCGCCGCGGCGGATGATGATCGATCGCGGCCAGCACCTCTTCACCGGGGTAGTTTGTGCTCCACAGCAGATGGTTGGCCGCCACAGGCTGCGTATCGACCAGCATCACACCGTCATATACGCTCATCTCCTCCGACGCCGCCCGCTGCGAAATGCGGACCTTGTGGGGCACGATCTCATCGGCCATCGTACGGTTCTCGGCCCGGCCGATGATGCCGCCGTGTCCCAGCGTGACGCGCGTCCTCGGAGCATGAACACGCAGCATCTCCTCCATCGCGCGCGCGCTCGCAATTGCGTCCGGGTCCGGATCGTTGTGCATCAATACCAAGAGGTGGCGAGTCTCCTCCACCAGCTCAACGATCTGTTGCACTCTTCTTTCTGTAGCATTCCGCCGCCGGGCGCCGTAGCCGTCCGGCAGGGGGAGCACCATGGTAGGAGATTCTTCCATATCTCGTCCGATGGCCCACTGAACCTATAAGTTCGATTTCCAGATATCCCCTCCAGGCGATAGACGGAAATCGATAAGGGCGGGGGTATTATACCCAACATAGACCTTTCGGGGAAGCACTGTTTTTAACGAACCTTGAGCACTTTTTTCGCGCCCTTTCCGAACGGCGGCGCAGCCGTCACCATCCTCCCTGCAATCGCGATCCCGAGCGAAGCGCACAGAGGCTTTTCTCATCCCTGACTTCTGTTTCCTCGTTCTCAGCATTTGGGCGGTCGGCCGCAAGCGGCCTCCCTTGTGCGGGGGGACACCCCCCGCAACGCCCCCCTGTGATAGCCGCCCCCGCTCGGTTCTCCCGTGGCCGTACGGCTGCTGCATGCCAAATGCGTTTCGCCTATGCCCGCATCGTGTCCAGAAGCGTACGCTCAGCGCGGCATGGCGAGTGTAGGACCGGAAAGGACTACAGGTGACGTCGACGGCATCGAAGGCGTGCTGCCGAAATCCTGGACATTCTGCATCAGTCAATCTTCTCCTGCAATCTGCGACAAGCCCATACTGAAGTTCCGCTTGTTGAGCAATCCACACATTTAAGGTACGATTGGGCGCACTTGGCATCCGGTCGCTGGCACCGGGATATCCGCAGATATTCGCACAAAGGATGCACGCATGACAAACACAACTGATACCTTGACTGGCGCTGGCGCCCAAACCGTCGTCCGGCGCATGGGCGAAGCCGCGGCCGCATTTCTGGCCTGCCTCGCCATAGACCAGAAACACAGGGCAGTCGTTCCCTTCGACGACCAGGAAGAGCGCACAAACTGGCACTACACACCGATTCTCCGCAAGGGGCTTTCTCTCTCAGAAATGACATTCCCGCAGCGGCAAAAGGCCCTGCAGCTGGTAAATACCGGCCTCAGCCGCGCCGCCTTCGTTACCGCCTCCACCGTGATGGGAATCGAGAACGCACTCGACATGTTGGAAGACTGGGAGCGGACACATCCCGGCCGCGATCCACAGCTCTACTTTCTGACAATCTTTAACAGCCCGGATGAAAAGGGCGTGTGGGGTTGGCGTTTCGAAGGCCACCATATCTCCCTCAATTTCACGATTGCCGACGGCAAAATCATCTCGCCCACGCCGATGTTCTTCGGTTCGAACCCGGCCGATGCGCCTTTCAGCCCGGCGGCCACCCTCCGCCCTCTCGCAGGTGTCGAAGATCTGGCCCGGGAGCTGGTCCGCTCCTTTGACGAGGAAGCCCTCGCTATCGCCAGAATCTCTCCCGCCGCGCCGCCCGACAACGTACTCTATAATCTTCCCCAGGCAGTGGAAGGCGCCTTCCGAATGCCTGGCAACTCCCCCGACCTGGAACTGTGGAAAAACGCCCACGGCGTAGACGATTCCCACGTCCAGGCCCTGCGCTATTCCGAAACACCCCGCGGCCTCTGCCGCAATAGCATGAACGGCCAGCAGCAGGAAATCCTGCTGGCGCTCATCGGCGAGTATATCCATCGTATGCCGGACGAACTGGCAGAGACAGAGTGGCACCACCTCGGCGAGTACGGCCTCGGCGGAATCCACTTTGCCTGGGCAGGCGGGCTGGAAAAGAGGCAGGGGCACTACTACCGCATCCAGGGGCCGCGCTTCATCTGTGAATACGATAACACCCAAAACGACGCCAATCACATCCACTCGGTCTGGCGCGATCCGGCCAATGATTTCGGCAGGGATCTCCTGGCGCACCACTACGCTCATCATCATTAGAGGCTGAAATCGCGCCTCCCGTTGAGGCTGTCAGCCTGACGTGCCGGTTTGAAGCATAGGTTCATCGCATACCAGTTCCTGTGTCGCTGTGGAGCGGCTCCCGTCACTCATTTTCCATTCACTGTGGCTGCCCCTTTCGTACAATTCTTGAGATGGCGGAAGACCGTCCGTTACCCCTCGCCGCAGGACTCGTGTTAGAATCGTCACAGTGCTGTCTGCAACGCGCAGGGCCGCAGGAGGGAGTATGAACTCCAGAGAGGTGATGCACGACAGTCACCGGGAAAACACGAATAGCGACCGGGGCAACGGCCGACGTTCCGCGCCGATCCAGAGCGGCGGGGGCCGGGATCTTCCCCGCAACTATGAGTTTGCCCCTGACGAAGGCCGCTACGTCACTCTGGAAGAGTACTGGGCCAAATGGTACGAAACCCCCTATCCCGACATCGACGTCAGCTATGAATGGAACAACGGCAGGCTGGAGGCAAAACCGTTGCCCAATAAGCCTCAACTCAGCCTCTACAATTGGTTTCTCGACCTGTTGCGCCGCTACTTGGAAACATACGAGATTGCAGACCTGATCAATCTGGAGACCGGCTTTGTCCTCACCATTTCCGACCCCGCCGAACCATCAGGACAGCGAGGAGCCGTGCGCAAGTCGGACATCGGTGTAATTCTGCATAGCAACCCAGTGTCTTGGGGACACATTGACCAACGTCATTTTGCAGGGATCTGCGACATGGTTGTGGAGGCGCTCTCCGACTCCACCCAGGCCGAAGCTGAACGGGATACTGAAGAGAAAAGGCGAGACTACGCGCTCGCAGGAGTGAAGGAGTACTATATACTCGATCCCAGCGGCGACCACATGCACTTCTACAAACTTGTCTCGCAGCAGGGACGTTACGAAGAAATTCATCCCGACACCGAAGAGGTGGTCCGCTCAGAGACGCTACCCGGATTCCAGTTCCGGCTTCAAGACCTGTGGCAGCAGCCCGATTTGGCGGAGTTGGCTCTGGACGAAATATACGCGGGATACGTCATACCCGGCTACCAGGCAGCAGTAACCGCTCGATACGTTGCCGAAAAGCAGGCGGCTGCTGAAGCTGCAGCCCGCCAGGAAGCCGAAGAACGGGCACGCGCGCTGGAAGCCGAACTGGCCCGACTGCGCCAACAAGATTCTTGAACACCAATCCGCCAGCAACAGGCCCCCACGCCGAGAACGTCTCGACAAGGAAATCGCTTGACGGAGCCGACGAAGATCAGTACAATCCGATTCATATGTCAAATGTCGCATCCTTGTGGCAATTTGCATTCGAACAGAAAGAAGCTGGTAAATCCAGTTGGGACATCCTGCATAACGATCGAACCGTTCGAAGGTGATAAATTGCAGGGTCCAGAAAGCAACCTTCCACCTGTAACCAACTCTTAAGGAGATATCTATGGCTGAAAATGGCAACTCAGCTCTGTCCGGAAACTACAAGGTAGTGGGGACCCGGCCCATTCGGCACGACGGTACCGATAAGGTTGTCGGCGCAGCCCGCTATGCCGCCGACCAGAACGTACCGGGAATGTTGTACGGTAAGTATCTGCGCAGTCCCCATGCCCACGCCCGCATCCTGAATATCGATACCAGCAAAGCCGAGGCACTGCCAGGCGTCGCCGCAATCGTTACCACGGCCGACCTCGCAGAAGCGGCTGACAAAATTCAGGAAATGGGCGAAGACGCCGTCAATCTGAGGTATCTGAGCGCCAATATGCTGGCCCAGGACAAGGTCCTTTACCACGGCCACGCCATCGCTGCCGTGGCCGCAACCAGCATCCACGTCGCCGAAGAGGCCGTCGGCCTCATCGATGTCGAATACGAGGTCCTCAAACCGGTGCTCGATGTGCGCGAGGCAATGGCAGACGACGCACCCATCCTCCTCGATGAGTTGCGCACCACCGCCCTGGGCGATGTCGGCGATAAACCGACCAATGTCGCTCAGCATTTCCGCCACGCACGCGGTGACCTCGAAGCCGGGTACGAAGCAGCCGATGCCATCGTCGAGCGGGAGTTCACAACCGCAATGGTCCATCAGGGCTATCTGGAACCGCAGGCCTCGACTGTGCAGTGGCGGTCCGACGACCAGATTCATATCTGGACCAGCACCCAGGGACCGTTTCAGATCCGGGATTCAGTATCGGCCCTCCTGCAGGTGCCCGTTTCCCAGGTGAAAGTGACGCCGGCTGAGATCGGAGGCGGTTTCGGCGGCAAATTTACGCCCTACACCGACCTTCCGTCAGCCCTGCTCTCTCGCAAAAGCGGCAACCGCCCGGTCAAGATGGCGCTGACCCGCACCGAAGTGCTGCAGGCGACCGGCCCCACCTCGGGCAGCTACATCAAAGTGAAGATGGGCGCCTCGAAGGACGGCCGCATCACGGCAGTCGAAGCTGACCTCATCTACGAGGCAGGCGCCTATCCCGGCTCCCCCGTTGGCGCCGGCGCCGGCGTAATTCTCTCGCCATACAAGCTCGATAACCTGCGCATCGACGGCTATGACGTCGTCGTCAACCGCCCCCAGAGCGGCGCCTACCGCGCCCCCGGCGGCACCAATGCCGCCTTCGCTTCGGAGACGGTCATCGACGAACTGGCCGAGCAACTGGGCATCGACCCGCTGGAATTCCGCCACATCAACGCCGCCCAGGAAGGAGACCGCCGCCCGGACGGGCCCGAATACAGTCGCATCGGCTATAAAGAGACCGTTGAAGCCGCCATCGACCATCCCCATACCGCCACCCCGAACGAAGGCACAAATCGGGGCCGGGGCGTGGCATCCGGATTCTGGTTCAATGGGGCCGGCCCTTCAAGCGTGACCGCCGTCGTCAATGCCGACGGCACCGTCAACCTGCTCGAAGGCTCCGCCGATATCGGCGGCACGCGCGCCTCCGCCGCCATGATGCTGGCCGAGACGATCGGCGTCGCAGCCGAAGACATCAACCCGCAGGTCGTGGACACCGACTCGATCGGCTACACCGGCGGCACCGGCGGCAGCAGCGTCACCCACAAGATCGGCGTTACGACCCATCAGCTGGGCCTGGAGCTGCGCAGGAAGATGAGCGATCAATTTGCCGACTACTGGGAAATGGAAGTATCTGACATCGCCTGGCAGGACGGCCAGTTCCGCGGCAACGGCCACAGCCTCGGCTTCAAAGAGGCCGCACAGGAGCTGTCCAGCGGCTACGAAGCCCTGACCGCCAGCGTCACCATGAACACGGGCGGGGCCGGGCCCTGCTTCGGCACCCATATTGTCGACGTAGAGGTCGACGCGGAGACGGGGAAGGTCGAGATCTTGCGCTACACCGCAGTTCAGGATGTGGGCAAGGCCATCCATCCCAGCTATGTTGAAGGCCAAATCCAGGGCGGTGTCGTCCAGGGAATCGGCTGGGCTCTGAATGAAGAGTATATCTACGACGACGAGGGCCACCTGCTCAACGCCAGTCTCCTCGACTACCGCATGCCTACCGCGCTCGATCTGCCCATGATAGAGACCGTTGTGGTCGAGGTCGCCAACCCGGACCATCCGTTCGGTGTGCGCGGCGTGGGCGAAGTGCCGATCGTCCCACCCGCCGGAGCACTCGCCAACGCGATCTACGATGCCGTCGGCGTGCGACCGACCGAACTGCCAATGTCGCCGGCCCGGTTGCTGGAAGCAATCTGGGAGAAAAACGGCGCCTAGCAGCCGGTTCACAGTACCTCGCGGCCAGATTCCACACTGGCCGCCGAATTGTCCAAAAAGGCGGGTCGGGAGACCATGTGTTGACCGGCCCGCCTTTTGATTTGATGCGCAGGTTGCGAGTTACTGATAGCACATTTCGACGACAGGAAATAGCGGCCCAATGTCCTCCTCTCGTTCCGTCGCAGTTACCGGCGGACTTGGCAATCTCGGCACAAAACTGCTGCTGCACCTGGCCCGCACAAGCCCCTGCGAGCTACTCATCGGGCTCGACGTGCGTGCGCCGTCTCCCGATCAGTTGCAGGCACTGCAGGACGCCGCCGCGCAAAATACGACAGGCACGACGCCGGCAATCGAACTGCTCGAATGTGACCTCACCGATCCCCGCGACAGCCGCTGGCGCGATGCATTCGATCGCGTGCAAGCAGTCGTCCACTTCGCCGCAGACAATCCCTACCCCGACGCCAGCTGGGACGAAGCAGCTGTCTCCATCGACATGACCCTCAATGTGGCGCTGGCCGCAGCCGGCAGCCCTGCCGTCGAGCGCTTCGTCTTCGCCACATCCAATCACGTAATGGGCCGCTACAAAGACGACCCCCTGGCCGCCACCGTTGGCCCAGGCACGCTGACCCCCGACCGACCCCTCGGCGTTGGCACCTTCTGGGCAGAGACCGACCCGCCCCTCGACGCCACCGCCTATTCAACAACCAAAATGGTGGGGGAACGCATCTGCCAGGCGCTGGGGGCGCAGTCAAATGGCTCCACGACCTTTGTGAGCGTGCGCATCGGCTGGTGCCAGCCAGGCCCCAACCGGCCCGAAACACTCAACGCCACCGGCGAACCGAGGGCAGAAAGCGGCGCCGCCGAATCCCACCCCGACCCGGAAGGATACCGCCGCGCCGAACGCTGGTTCCGCCTGATGTGGCTGTCCAACCGGGACTTTGTGCACCTGTTCGAACGGGCCGCCAACGCCGACTCCAGCGGATGGCCGGCGCCGGCCATCGTGGTCAACGGCATGTCCGCCAACACCGGTATGGCCTGGAGCCTCGACGAGACCCGGCGCCATCTCGGATACCAACCCCGCGATGATATGAACGCCGGTGGCCGGTAAACAGCCAACGGCGGCCAGCCACCTGACCTAACGACTGAAAACCGGCCGCGTACAATGCCGCACAAAAAGGAGATCCAACATGAGCTACAAGCTCGCTTACAGCACCCTGCGCTGGCAAAATCCTGAACTTGAGCCGGCACTGAACAGACTGGCGCAAGCCGGTTGGCAGGGCTGGGAGAGCAGACTGCCCCTCAACTGGATGGGGACACCGGCGCGGCTGCGTCGCGTCTGCGACGACGCGGGCATGCCGCTCGTCGTCTTAACCGCCAACGGGACGCCCGACAGCCGCGACCGCGAAAACGTCGAAGTCAACCGCCGCCGGATGGAGTTCGCCGCCGAGATGGGCTGCGACTGCTTCATGTACATGAACGGCGGCAAACCCGACGACCGCCCCGTAAGCGACGATGACGTCAAAGCGGCCGCCGAAGGCGCCGACGAGTGGGCCGACTACGCCGCCCAGTTCGGCCTGGAGCTGACCTACCATATCCACACCAATCTACTCGTCGATTCCATCGACCACTGGAACCTGTACATGGACAGTCTGCGCAACGCCAAGCTGTGCATCGACGTCTCCCACGCGCAGCTTTGGGGCTATGACCCCGTTGCGTCACTGCGCGATTTCAGCGGGCAGCTGAACTATGTACATCTGCAGGATTGGGCCACCACCACCCGCCGCGCCGACGGCTTCTACGATCCGCAGTGGTGTCAGGTTGGGGAACACGGGAACGTTGATTTCCCGGCCATCAAAAACGTGCTCGACGAAATCGAATACGACCGCTGGGTAACTGCCTGCCCCGGCCAGCCGGTCCCCGGCCGCGAAGATCCCATGAGCGAGGCCGAACGAAGCGATGGAATGGTGGTCTATCTGCGGGGAATCGGCTACTAGGTTTCCAGGTCGGTCTCCGGGTTATCCCGGAAATATCTGGCCGTATCGATAACCAGGTTCTCCTGCAACTGGATCGTCATGCCGCCGTCCACGACCATCGTGTGGCCGGTGATGAACGCGGCCTCATCCGAGCAGAGGAAGCGCACCGCGTTGGCGATGTCGTCGGGCACGCCCGTATGACGCAGAGGATAGTGCTGGTCGAAGAAGCGCAGCAGAGAAGGGTTGACTTTCCAGCGTTCGGCCTGGCGCTCGGTGACGATATGGCCGGGGCAGATGCAGTTGACGCGCACACCGATCGGTCCGAAATCAAGCGCCATCTGGCGGCTCATCGCGATGAGCGCCGCCTTGGTCATCTCGTAGGCGAGACTCGACGGCGCCACCAACTGTCCATGCACCGAAGAGATGTTGACAATGCTGCCGCCACCGCTTTCCTGAATGTGCGGCACGCCAAACTTCGCGCTCAGAAAAACCGCCTTCTGCGACGCTGTCAGCGCCCGGTCGAATGCCGTTTCAGTCAATGTGACTGCCGTCCCGTCCGGCTCCAGGGTCCCCCAGGCGTTGTTCACCAGGATGTGCAGCCCGCCCCAAAGTTCAACCGCATGTTCGATCATCGGCCGGATCTGTTCCGGCTGCGAAATGTCGACCTCGTAGGCGGAAGCCGTGCCGCCGCTCTCCTCGATGCGGGCCACATTTTCAGCAGCTTTCTCCGGCACGAAGTCGGCGATCAGCACCTTCGCCCCGTCAGCGGCCAGCCGCCGTGCAATGGCGCCGCCAATCCCGACCGCACCCCCGGTTACAATGGCGATTTTATCTGTCAGTGTCATGAGAGGTTTCCCAAACAGGCTGTGGAGTGTACGTCACTTTCAGTATACTTCTCTGATCTCCGGTACCCAAATGAACTCGCAATAGCCTCCGGCATGGATGTGCGTATAGTCAGCGGTAAGGCCTACAGTGAGTTATCGAGTCTACTCTCGAAACCGGTAGGTTAGATTGAGTATGTGGTAAGATGTAGATCGCTAAGTAATGTTAGTGGTCCGACTACGCAGTACAATCAACTATGGCTCAATGGTTTGCATACGGTGAAGATTTTCTAACGTACTGGGCGCTTCAGGAACGACTCGATGTCGTGCTCGCTCACTTGAGCGACAAATCGGATCCAAATGAAGCGACAATCTTCTACCGCCCCAGCTTTGGGCGTCGTGCCTCCTATGATCCCGCCTCTCCTCGCGCGGAATTCGGTGAATTCGATGTAATCGTCGCAACGCCTGATTTCATTTACCCGATCGAAGCAAAGTGGCACGCCTCCTCGGAAGTAGATGGAACTACAATCACTCTTGATAGGGCGCAATTTATTAGGCACAGAGTTTTTGCTTGGTATCGTGCGAGGTATGTCGAATATGATGGTCAATGGGAACGATTCGTGAAAAAATATGATTCCGAGCTACGGGATGTCTTTCCAGGAAAAAAAATCGCACCAGTTGGATCAAAACTCGCTGACAATATCCAGTTCATCCTTCGGAAACTCCCTCTAATCGGTACAACAACAATTGATGTCTTACTCTATTTTCATCCTCCAGATTCCTCTGCTGCCATAACGGTTAAACCCTCTTCGTTTGTACCTGTAAGTATCCCTTTCACTTCAGAGTCCAAACACGGCATTTTCCGGCTATGATTCTCTCCAGTAATGGACGAATATAATATATATCGGACTATTCAGCAGGAGCATGTTCATCTTTCGCCCAATTGACGTCTTTGTGAGTCTTGGTTGTCCAAGTGGAAATTGAGTGGGCCCCATGCATAGAGAAGGGGCCGTTTCGTCGGGGTCAATTTGCTCCACAATCTGGACATAAGGTGGCCCAGGTATCGCGTGTACATAAGCGAATTGGATTGGGACGACTATCGTATTGACCACATCGCCAATCATGATGTGGAACCCGATGAGGTCTGGGAAGCCTGCAAAGATCCATTTCATTTGGCCCGTCGGCAAGGACGCAACCGCTATCGTCTCTACGGACAGTCTAGAGACGGGCGGTATCTATTTGCCGTACTGGAACATATCGAAGACTCAGTCTATAAGCCTATTACCGCTCGAGACATGACTGACCGTGAAAAGAGAAGCTTCCGGAGACTGAGAAAATGACAGAACTGAAAGTTCCCAAATTCAAGAGCTATGAGGAGGAAGCTGCATTCTGGGATAACCTAGATACAGCGGACTTCATGGAAGACGATGGGGAGTGGTTTCGCTTCGATACGCCGCAAAAGCGAGCAGTCCGCGTCGCAATTCTCCCTGAAATAGCGGAGGAACTCATGCGAAGCGCTCATGAGAAAGGCGTGTCGATTGAGACATTAGTGAATGTCCTCCTGATTGAGCGTATACAGGGGTCGACTGCGGCTAGTTAAGTGTCTGTGCACAGCACGACTGCCCTACGCGCTAAGGACGAAGACATTTAGCTGACCAGTCAGTACAGTTGATGACGGGACGCCTTCGGCTTCAGATCACTCTTTCCAGATAACGGGGAGATTGGAGGGTTGGGCCCGTCTGTGAGTACTGTTTGAGAATTGGGCAACCGATGATTTCTATCAAGAGGAACCAACAATGGAATTACCACCAATCGATCTACCCGCCATACTCCAGTCAACCGAAGCGTATACTGCCGGTGCCTCATTCGCAGCTATCTGGCTTCTGTCCGGCATCGTCAGCGCGATGGTCGCCAACAATAAAGGAAGAAGCGGGTGCAGCTGGTTTCTCCTCGGTTTCCTGTTGGGCCCGCTGGGCCTCATCATGTCGCTTGCAGTCTCCAAAAATCAGCCAGTGCTCGAGCAAAGATTGGTTCAGAGCGGCGAAATGCAGTACTGCCCCTACTGCGCCGAACTGATCAAAGCGGAGGCCATCAAATGTCGGTACTGTAGCGAAAGTGTCGGAGGAGATCAATCGTCCCAATCGCTTTATATGCGCTGACCCGGCTTGTGAAATTCTTGCGCAAGGCTCTGTTCCCGCCCATCCCCGTAAGAGATGGGTCCCCTAACTGCTTTCTGAACTCGGAACAGTAGAAACGGTTCGTGACGAGTCCTTCAGCAACGACACACTGACAAATCGCTCATCCCTGGAGCATCTTAGAATAAGAGACCAACAACCATGCGCCACGAAAAATGGACCTGCCCCAAATGCGATAACCTCGAATTCGAGACCGATATCTTCCAGGCCACCGGCGGCACGCTTGCCAAGATCTTCGACGTCCAGAACAAGAAATTCACCACCGTCACCTGTACTCGCTGCCAGTACACCGAGATCTACAAGTCCAGCACCTCCAACCTGGCCAACGTCTTCGATTTCTTCACCTCCTAGAACGCAAGATTACCCTTGAGCGAAGGAATGCCCTTTCGAGCCTTCATCTTCGACCTGTTCGGCACCCTGGTCAACGGCTTCACACGCCAGGACTACGACCAGGTCAACGCACAAATGGCTGCGGCCGTCCGCGTTCCCTACACCGAATTCTGGCGGCTCATGGGCGAAACATATCGCGACAGCTGCCTCGGCCGCTACAATACCTATGAGGATCTAGTCGCTGACGTCTGCGCGCGCGCTGGCGTTCAAGCGCATCTGACCCAAATTGCACAGGCTGCCGCGTTTCATTTCGAATTCATCGCCAAAGCAATCGTACCTGATCCAGAGGTCCTCGAAACATTGGACATACTGAAAAAAAGCGGACTGCGGCTTGGCCTTATCAGCGATTGCGCTCCGGCAGTGCCGTTGCTCTTCCCGAAGTCTCCTCTGTCTCGTTTCATCGACGTCCCAGTTTTCTCCTGTGAAGAACGGATCAAAAAACCCTCTAGCCCCATCTACCAACGAACTTGCCAACGACTGCAGATAGATCCCCAAGAATGTATCTATGTCGGCGACGGTAGCAGCCAGGAGTTGACGGGAGCAGCAGCAGTGGGGATGCGACCCGTACTGAAGCGGATCGACCTGAGTGACGTCTATGATAGCCATAGACCTGAAGTGGAAGGGTGGCGGGGTTTGGCCATCAATGAAATCAAAGAACTCTGTGACATGCGCTTTTGAGATGCGGCAACGCAAAAGCGAGATATATCATTGAACAAGGTGAAGATGGTCTATTCTGAGCAGGAAGACATATTACATCTGGCGATTTCTGATGAGCCAGAAATGGGAAGTATGGAGCTGGGCCCCAATATCACGGCTGAACTGAACGCGTGCTGACTGGCGCTCATTCAATCTCTGCGCGGAAACTCCAAATCAACCTGAGCACCTCTTGGAGCCGCCGCGCCAACCGCTGCAAAGGACAAAAACATGCTGCGCGTCTCAATCTTCAAGCACCAATCAGAGCTAACCGACCAATGGCTTCGCCAGAAAGTGGCCCTCGGCGCCGACGCCATCGACTTCGGAGGCGACACAGACATGCCCGGCGTCACCCAACAGGGCTACCCGGACCTGGATGAAGTGCGCGCCCTGCGCAAGCGGGTGCGCTCCTTCGGCATCGACATCAACCGCGTGACTCTCCCCACCCTTACGCAGACCTACATCGACGAGCGCGTCGGCGCCGAAGATGAGCTGGACAACACCGCTAAGGCTCTCGAAGTCTACGGCAAAGTCCGCATCCCTATCGCCCGCCAGCGCGTGATAGGGGACGTCTTCCCGCAGATGATGGAGCAGTACCGCACCAAACATCGCGGCGGCTACATCGCACGCGCCGAGACCCTCGTGCAGGGACCACACGATATCCCCTCGCGCGCCGAACTGGAACGCTGGTGGGACCGCTTCTGCCATGCCTTCGAACGCCTGACCCCAATCGCCGAGGAATACGACATCAAGCTGGCCGTCCACCCGTCCGATACGCCCAACGTCGATACACCCTTCGGCGGCATCGGTTTCCACCGCATCATCGACGCCTTCCCCAGCCCCAACGTCGGCTACGTCTACTGCATCGGCACCCGTTCCGAGGCCGGCGGCAGTTCACTCGTGATCGACGAGATCAACAACTACGGGCGCAAGGGCAAAATATTCATGCTCCACATGCGCAATGTACGCGGCAGCCTCGCCACTGCC
This sequence comes from Caldilineaceae bacterium, assembly GCA_965207495.1. GTDB lineage: Bacteria > Chloroflexota > Anaerolineae > Caldilineales > Caldilineaceae > Bin5. Next base: position 5,337,146 of record OZ242287.1, on the reverse strand, counting down.
AGCGGCTTCGAAGAGACCCTGCTCGACGACGGCGACCTCAACATGGCCCGCATCCTGCGCGAACTGCGCAACGTGGGCTTCAGCGGCTACATCAACCCCGACCACATTCCCGACCTGCCCGGCGACAACGAGACCCGCGACGTCGGCTGGGCCTACTCGATCGGCTACCTGAAGGCGCTCTTCACCGCCGCGGTGGCATAATTGCCGCGGGTGGCAAATGAAGGAAATAAGCGGCTGAAGCCAGCAGACCTTCGGCCGCGCCAGCCCTCTAAATATAGCACGCTTTGATCTGCGATTCCGGCCCTAAATGATCCGAAACAGGTCGAACCGGTTAGAGCGAACGTCTTTCCTGGTTCTCTTGGCGTTCGCTCTAACCGCTCTGTTCTTGCGCCTATATCGACTTCACGAACTTGAGCCCGGGCTGAAGTTCGATGAAGGGTGGAACGGAATATATGCCCTGCAGGTGCTTCAGGGTGAACATGCCCTGACATTTGGCGACAAGGAAGGGTTGGGCGTCTATCTGATAGCCCTGACCACGAAACTCCTGGGGCGTACTCCCCTTGCGCTTCGTTTGCCCACGGCCCTGGCCAGCGCAAGTACCGTCTTTGTTGTCTTTTGGCTTGGTCGACTGCTCTTTGGAAGGGACGAGAACGGGCGGGAGACCTGGTGGCGCGGCCTGGTGGTTGGGGCCGCTGGAGCAGGTCTTTTGGCCGTGTCGCTTGGCCAGACGATCCTGGGACGCACTTCATACCGGGGCAGCATTCTCCCACTTTTCCTGGCCCTCTGTCTGGCTCTTCTGTGGTGGGGCTGGACTCGCCGGCAATGGTGGGGAGTTGGTCTGGCCGGCGCCTGCGCGGGGTTACTGCCCTACATATATTACCCTGCGCGTTTTGTTCCTCTGCTTCTCCTCTTTTTCGGAATGAGCTTTCTGCTTCCATTTCGTTCTATGTCCCTGAAGAGAATACGTTCAGAACTGCCGTGGGCCGCCACCTTCACCGCCGTTGCCGGGCTGGTCGCTGCGCCAATTCTTCTCTACTACATTCTGTACCCCGACCTATTCCTCAATGACCGTATCCAGACCCTCTTCGTCTTTCGCGATTTTCAAGACGCAACGATGATGACATTGGCGAAGGTCCTGGTAACCAATGTGTGGGAGGTTCTGTCCACCTTTAGCGTACGCCTCCTGGCCGGTTGCTGCTCCCCTTTTGAACATGCCGTTATGTTGAATGGTTGGGAAGCGTTCTTCTTTTGGCTGGGCGTGGGGATCGCGATCTGGCAGTGGAATCGGAGACCGGCGTACCGTCTGCTGCTCCTCTGGGTGGGGCTTCTGTTTATGCCCGCATTTCTGTCCGATGCAAAGAACACGATGCGCATGGTCGGCGCAGTGCCAGCCATCTATCTGCTGGCGGCAGTCGGCGTGTGGGAGACCTTCCAGTGGTCAGCATCCCGAATGTCCGGGAGAGTGAAAAACTGGCCTTCGCTCTTCGGCACGGTTATCGTCATCATGTTTCTGATTCAGGGCACAATCACCTATCGAGCCTCATTTGACAAGGGAATAGCCGGGATTCACGACGACTACAATATGATCTGGCCAGTCTTCGCCCAGAAACTTAACGAACGACCCGCGGAGAAAGACACAATATACCTCATTGCCAATAGACATGATGCCTTTGACTATCTGTACCAAGGCGAAACACCTTTCACGAGGATCTTTACTGAGGTGCAGGACTTGGACCAACAGATTGAGGCACTGCTGACGGACTTGGGGACAGTTTCTACTGTGAAAGTTGTCAATTGGGTTGATTGGTCTCCTACGATCGAGTGGCGGGCTAACTTCAGAGCCGACTTTCTCACCATCCTTCTCGACAAGTACGGAAGATATGACGGCACTGAAACCTTCGACAGCATCCATGTCGATTCCTACGTGGATATCTCTCTCAATCGTCCTTGGACTCTCTTCGAAGACCTGCCGAGTCCAGTCGTCTATGATGGCGGCATCACGCTGGAAGGGCTGGCATTGGGTTCGAGTCGAGTTAAAATGCCGAGGCCACAGCGGGTCGACGCAGAGCAAAGTCGCTCTCTATTGGTTGGCATGTTGTGGCAAACCGCTTCGGATCTGGCGGTTGATTACTCTATATCACTTCGCCTGTACAACGATGATGACGCCAGGGTCTTTCAAACGGATCATGTCCTGAGGAAGCCCTATGAATATCTGCTTACCACGAGTCTGTGGACGTCCAAACCGGTCGGTACAGTCTTCGATCTCGAAATCCCGAATGAGTTGGCCGCGGGTGAATACGAATTGCGGATAGTCGTCTACGACGTGGAGACATCGACGCCGACTGTCGAAGTCGGCGTGTGGGAACCAGAAACCACCTTGGGAAGAGTGCAACTCCAATAGGCCGATCGGCCTGGCAGAACGCCGCACCGTCATCTATTCTCTACTCGCTGATGTCAACCCTGTCCTGTTCCACTCTTACTTTCCGACCGCCGGGGCCCCGTCACCCAACACAACGGCAGGCAGTCACTTTTCCCCAACCAGATTCTCAGTCTGTTTCCCGATGTTCTCTGCGTCGACAAGGACAGACCAACTGAATCGGTTGAAGCCGGATCTGGCAACAGAGCGGCTGGGAAATCCCGAAGCGCTTTGCTGACTCAACCTTTGTAGAATGGTTGCAGTCAGTGTAAGGTTGAAGACGCAGAAACGCCTCTGTTCCATACAATCGGCAAACGTGATCGGTTCGTGGCACATGGACCCTCGCCGCCGCCTTTACATGAAATCGTAGGACAGGAAAATGACACTTAAGATCGGGATCGTCGGCGCCCGCGGCATCGGTGAGAGACACGCACGCGCCTATCTGCAGGACCCCCTCGCCGAACTGGTCGCCGTCTGCGATCTAATCAAAGAGCGCGCTGACGAGGCAGCGCAAATGCACGGCGTGCGCGGCTACACCAGCCTCGCCGATATGCTGCGGCACGAAGACCTGGACATCGTCGATGTCTCCACCGGCGGCGCCGAAAACGGCAGTTGGCATTTTGAGCCGACCATGGAAGCCCTCGAAGCCGGCAAGCACGTGCTGGTCGAAAAGCCGATCTCCAATCAGATCGAAGAGGCGCGCCAGATGGTGGCCAAGGCCGCCGAAAAGGACCTCTACCTCGGCTGCAACCTCAACCACTACTTCACGCCCCCGGCGGACAAGGCCCGTGAATACATGGAGCAGGGTCAGATAGGCGAACCGCTCTACTGCCTGCACAAGATGGGCTTCAACGGTGGCGAACATACCTACGCCAAGAGCAGCGCGCCCAACGTCGCCGGCTTCCCCTACTTCCATGTGAAAGCCTTCCTGGCCCACCCGTTCAGCATCATGCGCCACTTCTGCGGCGACGTGACCCACGTCCAGGCCTTTCTCAGCCGGCCCGCCTTCCGCGTAGAGGCCGATGACCCCATGCTCTCCGTCAACAGCATCCACCTCCAGTTTGCCAGCGGCGCCGCCGGCTATCTCCTCAGCCAGCGCGGCGACGCCACCTTCGGACACGGAGGCTGGTGGAGCGTCGAAGTCGGCGGGACCCGCGGCACATTCTGCATTGAAAACTGCATCGAAAAGATCACATACTGGCCTGCTCCCACCGCCGAAGGCACCGCGCCGCCTCAGGTCACCAACAGCGGCATCACCGACTTCGACCAGACCTTTCCCCTTCGCATCCACGCCTTTCTCGAAGATGTGAGCAACGGAGTTCCGAAAAGTGAACTGCGGGCTTCGGGCCGCGACGCCCTTGCTACCTTGGAGTACACGTGGGCGGCCATCCAGTCCTATGAGAACGGTGGTGTTCTGGTCCAGCCCCATCCTCTGCCGAACAGCGGCGGCCAGTAAACAGCGGCCGCTCACCCGCAACCAGCCACGGATTACGAGCCGCCAGCCAAGAAAGGAAAACAGCACCAATGAGCGCCGCCGAAAGAACCGATAACACCTCCCTCGTGCCCCAATTCCGTTTTCCCGAAACGCTGGCCGAGCAGGAGGCCGCGCTGCAGACCAATTCCCTGATGCAACGGCTGCTCGCCTATCGCCAGCGCTATGACGGCGATCCCCACCGGCCCATCTACCACTACGTCAACCCGGAAAACACGCTCAACGATCCAAACGGACTCTGCTTCTGGCAGGACCGCTGGCATCTCTTCTACCAGGCCTATCCCCCCGAAGACCCGCGTCAACATTGGGGCCACGCCGTCAGCGACGACCTCATCCACTGGCGCGACCTGCCCTACGCCATCTATCCTAACCCCGAGGAATGCTGTTTTTCGGGCTCGGCGCTGGTCGAGGACGATCGCGTGATCGCCATCTATCACGGCACCAAGGTGGGCAACATGGTGGCCGTCTCGCAGGATCCGCTGCTGCTCAACTGGGAGAAGCTCACCGGCGCGCCCGTCATACCCATCGCCAGCGAGGACGGCTCCCCGCTTCCCTACCGCGTCTTCGATCCCTGCATCTGGAAGAAAGGCGACCACTACTACGCCCTTTCCGGCGGCACCCTGCCCCATGCAGCCTCCGGCCGACGCACACGCGCCAACTTCCTCTTCCGCTCGCCCAACCTGGTCGATTGGGACTACCTGCACCCGTTCGTAGAAGACGACATCTTCACGCTCGTCGGCGATGACGGCGCCTGCCCCTACTTCTGGCCGATCGGAGACCGTCACATTCTCCTCTTCTTCAGCCACATGAGCGGCGGACAGGCCCTGCTGGGCGACTACGACACCGAACGCGACAAATTTGTCGTGACCTCCCAGCACGATTTCAACTTCGGCGCCTTCGGGCCCGGCGGCGTCCATGCCCCGTCGGCCACGCCGGACGGTAAGGGCGGCGTCAACGTTATCTTCAACATGAACCCCGCCAAACCGACCGAGGGCTGGAACCAGATCATGACGCTGCCGCGGCGCCTCACACTGCAGGGGACCGACAAGATCGGCCGCGACGCCCTGCTGGTCGAACCGGCAGGGGATGTCGAGTCACTACGCAGTGAACACAGGCAGATCACCGACATGATCCTGCCGGCCAACCAGGAGATCGTACTGGGAAGCATCAGGGGAAACGCGATCGAGCTGATGGCCGAGATCGAGACGACCGATGCGCCCCTGGTCGAACTGAACGTGCTGCGCTCCCCCGGCAAAGAGGAGTACACCCGCATCGCCTTCTACCGCGAGCGCGGCTTCCGCGACTGGGAGCGGTACAACGGCTGGCAGCGCGACAAACTGGCCGCCGCCACCGACAGCCTTATCTCCATTGACTCCTCCTACTCCAGCCTCTCTCCCGATGTCCGTTCGCGCGCGCCGGAGACCGCGCCCGTCTTCCTCGAAAGGGATGAGCCGCTGCATCTCAGGGTTTTCGTCGACAGAAGCGTCGTCGAAGTCTTCGTCAACGGCAAGCAGTGCGTGGCCATGCGCGTTTACCCCGACCGCGAAGACAGCGTCGGCGTCTCGCTGCGTTCGCAAGGGCAGGACACCCGCGTTGTTTCGCTCGAGGCGTGGCAGATGGCAGATATCTATTCGTAACCCGCGGCCGTCACATTTCGATGGTCCCATAGTTCTGTGAAAGGCGAAATTAATGCACCTGCCGACCCTTTATAACAACATCCTGGGGACGAGCAATTACGTAATCAAGGAGAAGACGGAGAGCCTGACCCATGCCGACAGCATGTTGCAGCTGCCCTTCCCCGGCAACTGCATGAACTGGATTCTGGGCCATCTCATGGTCTATCGCATGCAATGCCTGGGTGTCATCGACGGCGTCAGCGAAGCCGACGAGGCTGAGTTCGCTCTCTACGGCTTCGGCTCCGAACCGATGACCGAATCCGACAAAGCCATCCCTCTGGAAACCCTCTTGGCGCGTCTCGATACACTGTCCGAGCAGATCGCCGCCGCGCTCGAAAAGATGCCGGATTCCCGATTGGAAGAATTCGTGGATGAGGGGCAAGGCGTCACCGTGGCGCAACGCCTTCTTTTCAATCTTGTCTACCACGAAGCCTATCACGTGGGGCAGCTCGAGCCGCTGTACGAACAGGCACTGGCGAACCGTTCCGGTCAGTGATCCGTCGCCGCCTCTGGGATCGAGCAAGGGACTACTGCTCACGAACTGCAAGCCGCGGAAGGAAGAAGCATCCATGAGCGCTGTCGAGAGAACCGATAACACCTCCCTTGTGCCCCACTACAGTTTTCCCGGGACACTGGATGAGCAGGAGGCCGCGCTGGAGACAAATCCCCTGATGCAGCGGCTGCTCGCCTATCGCAAACGCTACCAGGGCGACCCCCACCGGCCCATCTACCACTATGTCAACCCGGAAAACACGCTCAACGATCCCAACGGACTCTGTTTCTGGCAGGACCGCTGGCATCTCTTCTACCAGGCCTGCCCGCCCGAAGACCCGCGTCAACATTGGGGCCACGCCATCAGCGATGATCTCATCCACTGGCAGGACCTTCCCTATGCCATCTACCCCAATCCGGAGGAACGCTGCTATTCGGGCGCGGCGCTGGTCGAAGAGGATCGAGTTATCGCCATGTATCACGGCACCACGGTGGGCAACATGGTGGCCGTCTCGCATGATCCCCTGCTGCTCAATTGGGAAAAGCTCACCGGCGCGCCGGTCATTCCCAAGGCCAGTGCCGACGGCTCGCCCCTGCCCTATCGGGTCTTCGATCCCTGCATCTGGAAGAAAGGGGACCACTACTACGCCCTTTCCGGCAGTATCCTGCCCCACGCAGCCTCCGGCCGGCGCACCCGCGCCAACTTCCTCTTCCGCTCGTCGAACCTGGTCGACTGGGACTATCTGCACCCGTTTGTGGAAGATGACCGCTTCACTCTCGTCGGCGACGACGGCGCCTGCCCCTATTTCTGGCCAATCGGCGACCGCCACATCCTCCTTTTTTACGGCCACATGAGCGGCGGTCAGGCCCTCTTGGGCGACTATGACACCGAACGAGACAAGTTCGTCGTCACCTCGCACCATGATTTCAACTTCGGTGCCTCCGAGCCGGGCGGCGTCCATGCCCCATCGGCAACGCCCGACGGCAATGGCGGCGTCAACGTCATTTTCAACATGAACCCGGCCAAGCCGACCGAAGGCTGGAACCAGATCATGACGCTGCCGCGCCGCCTGACGCTGCAGGGAACCGACAAAATCGGCCGCGACACGCTGCTGGTCGAACCCGCTGGCGATGTCGAATCGCTGCGCCGGGAGCACCGGCAGATCACCGATTTGACCCTGCCGGCCAATCAAGAGATCGTATTGGGGAGCATCAGGGGAAACGCGATCGAGCTGATGATGGAGATCGAAGACAACGACGCGCCGCTAATCGATTTGAATGTGCTGCGCTCCCCCGGCAGTGAGGAGTACACCCGTATCGCCTTCTATCGCGAGCGCGGCTTCCGCTACTGGGAGCTGTCCGAAAGCTGGATGCGGGACATGCTGGCCGCCGTCAACGACGGCGCTGGGCCCGGATTCTTCAGCAGCAGTCTCCTCAGCGACGAGCAACGGGAAAAGCTGGCCGCGGCCACCTACAGCCTCATTTCAATCGACGCCTCCCACGCCTCCCTCGCGCCCGACGTCCTTTCGCGCGCGCCGGAGACCGGACCGGTCTTCCTCAATAGGGATGAACCGCTGCGCCTCAGAGTTTTTGTCGACAAAAGCGTCGTCGAAGTCTTCGTCAACGGCAAGCAGTGCGTGGCCACGCGCGTCTACCCCGAGCGGGAGGACAGCATCGGCGTCTCGCTGCGCTCGCAGGGCCAGGACGCCCGCATCGTTTCGCTTGAAGCCTGGCAAATGGAAAACATATATGATTGACCGGTGGTCAGTGGATAGTGACCTGCACCCACCGCAAAAAACCAGTCAGATCTAGTTAAGAAAGGAGTTGCTTGTGCACAGCCCAACCCTGTATGTCAGCATGCTCGGGACCGTCAATAACATGATCAAGCAGAAGACCGAGGGCCTGTCCCATGCCGACAGCATGCTGCAGTTGCCCATCCCCGCCAACTGCATGAACTGGATCCTCGGCCATATTATGGTCTATCGGGCGCAGTACCTCGGCGTGATCGACGGCGTCAGCAAGCCCGACGAAGACGAATTCGCCCTCTACGGCTTCGGCTCCGAACCGTTGACCGACCCCGACAAAGCCATCCCCCTCGAAACCATCCTGGCGCGTCTCGACGAGTTGTCTGACCAGGTCGTCACCGCCCTCGACAAGATGCCGGAATCCCGCTTAGATGAAATGTTGGATGAGGAAAAGGGGGTCACCGTAGATCAGCGGCTGCATTTCTATCTGGTCTTCCACGAAGCGATGCACGCCGGCCAGCTTGAGCCGCTGCGCGAACTGGCATTGGCTAACGGCAGTAGCTAACGGTAGTAGCGAGTATCCAAGTGCCGTTGGCCGGGGAATCTTACTGGTCAACGGCCGCTGAAGACCGGAGACGAAACCATGCAGCTATCCGATATCAAAACCGTCGGCGTCGTCGGCGGCGGCACCATGGGCTTCGGCATCGCCATCAACTTCGCGCTCTGGGGCTACCCCACCATCATCAGCGACCTCAATGACGAAGCGCTGACCGGCACCAGGGCCAACATCGCCCACGCGCTCCAGCTCTTTGTCGAGGGCGAACTGATCAGCCAGTCGCGCGCCGAGGAAACGCTGGCCCGGATCACCACCACCACCGACCTGGCGCAACTGGCCGGGCAGTGCGACTTCATCACCGAAGCGATCGTCGAGCGGCTGCCCGACAAGCAGGCGCTGTTCAAACGGCTCGACGAACTCTGCCCGCCCCATACGATTCTCGCCAGCAATACCTCGCGCCTCGTCCTCAGCGACATCGGCGCCCACATCGGCCGCCAGGACAAGCTGGTGCTCACCCACTACTTCGCGCCGCCGCATATTGTCCCCGGCCTGGAGGTCGCCAAAGGGCCCGGCGCCACCGACGAGACCTTCGAGCTCACCTGCGAACTGTTGAGCAGCGCCCGCAAAATCCCCATCCGTGTGCGCGGGGAGAAATCAGGATATCTTATCAACCGGATTCAGCACGCAATGGCGAGGGAGGCCAGCCAGCTGTGGGCCGAAGGCATGGCCAGCGCTGAGGATATCGAACTGGGGATCGTTTCCACCTTCGGTTTCCGCATGCCCCACGAAGGCCCCTTCATGCACTACGACCTCGCCGGCATCTGGAAATGGCCCGAAGATGCGCGCAATCCCCGCGCCATCGAAAATGAAAAACTCCGCGAACAGATGTTGAAGGGGCAGCCCTGGTTCCTGGACCCCGCCGACTTCGAAAAAGCCGTCGAGGAACGAGACCGGGCATACATTCGCCGTCTGAAAGAGCTCTACTGGAAAGATGGCGGCCAGTGATCACCGATTAGTGGCCGGGGGAGGTCCCGGCAGCCGCCTGAAGCTTCCTCAAATCTCCCGCGCCACCGCGGCCACAGCAGCAACCGTCTCGTCAACTACATCCGCCGTATGCGCCGTCGACAGGAACCAGGCCCCCCGTTCCAGCGCGCGCACGCCCCGATAGTGCAGAGCCTCGGTGAAGCGCACATAGCGCGCCTTATCCGCCTGCAACGAGCTGCGATAATCTGTGACCGGCGCCTCCACGCCAAATCCTACGTGGAAGGCCTGCGGAAAACCTTCAACCCTCGCCGCGATGTCGGCCGCGTCCAGCGCCCCTCGCATGCCCTCCATCAACCGCGTTCCCTGCCTGTCGAGCGCGGCGAACGTCTCCGGCTTTTCCAGTTCATTCAGCGTCGCCACCAGCGCCGCCATGCACGCCGGATGCCCATTGAACGTGCCGCCGTGCATCACGCCGCCGCTGACAAACAGGTCCATCAGGTCGGCGCGCCCGGCAAAACAGGAGACCGGAAAACCGCTCGCGATCGCCTTGCCAAACGTCGCCAGGTCCGGCGTCACCCCAAAATGGGCCTGCGCGCCGCCCGGCGCAACCCGAAAGCCGGTGATCACTTCGTCGAAAATCAGCACCGTGCCCGTATCGGAGCATGCACGGCGCACGCCTTCCAGATACCCGTCAGCCGGAAAAACCGTGCTCGTATTGCACATCGCCGGCTCCATAATCACCCCGGCCACATCCCCGCGTTCGAGCCGCCTCTCCAGCAGTTCCAGGTTGTTCCACGGCAGCACCTCGGTGTGCAACCCGGCCTGCAGGTCCTGTCCGGCGCTGGCGGGTATCGCGTTCGGCGCCTCCTCCGGACCGTACTCGTCCGGCGTAGGCGCGATGCTCCACAATATGTTGTCCATCCAACCGTGGTAGTGACCCTCGAACTTGATGATCACCGAGCGCTGCGTCGCCGCCCGCGCCAACCGTATCACCGCCTGCACCACCTCACTGCCCGCGCAGTTGAAGCGCACCCGCTCCGCGCACGGCACCATCTCGCACACCAGCCTCGCCGCCTCCTGCTCGATCCGGCTCTGCCCCGCATACAGGATCCCCGACTGGAGCTCCTTCTGCACCGCCTCCAACACCGGCGCCGGATTGTGCCCTAGAATCATCGGGCCCATGCCCAGGTAATAGTCGATCAGCCGGTTGCCGTCCGCGTCGTACAGGTATGGCCCTTCACCCCGCTCAAAGACCAGCGGCGTCGGCGCGATCCCCAACCGGTAATTGCTGTTCACCCCGCCGGGCAGAGACTGCGAAGCCTCAGCGATCAGTTGTCTCGAGCTTTCAAAGGTCGTCATCGGGCCCGTTCCTTGTCTTTTTGTAACGATTCAGCCATAGTCAATTCGCCCCGCCTTACTCTCATCAGCAACCAATTGCCGCACTCACCTTCCACTGACCACTAACCACTAGCCACTAACCACTGCAGTTCCGCATTATCGCAGTTTCAAGCCTCCCACACAACTGCGCATCGGGCCGCATAATTGCTTTTTTGCCTGTTGGCGGTTACCCTCTTTCTTACCTCAATCCTCATCAACCTCCCGAATACACGACAGTGGAGATTCGCTCATGTCAACCAACAGTCAGCGCTCAGGCGGCGAACCCGCAGAGCAGTTCACCTGGGCTGGAATGTATGCCCGCAACGCGGCAGAGCCGAAGGGCTTTGGCCAGGGGAAACGCGGCCGTTACGACTTTGCCGTCGCCTATCCCGATCCTGGTTCCCTCCCATTGGCAGGGCTTCTCGATGGCCTGAAACAGGCGATGGACGACGAAGGCGGCGACCTCTCCCTCTATGCCAATCCCCAGGGCTACACGCCTCTGCGGGAGTTCGTGGCCGCCAAGCTGCAACGCGACAGAGCGATCAACGTGACCGCCGACGACATCATTCTCGCCGACGGCTCCAGCCAGCCCATCCACATGGTTGCCGAAACACTCCTCGATCCCGGCGACGTCGTCCTCACCGAAGATTTCGTCTACGCCGGCACCCTCAATACCCTGCGCCGTTTCAACGCCGACCTGCGCGGCGTCGCCACCGATGAAGAGGGCATGATCCCCGCCGCCATCGAAGAGGCCATCCGCACCGCCAGCACCGAGGGCAAACGCCCTAAGATGATCTACACCGTGCCCACCTTCCAGAATCCACAGGGCTGGACCATGACCCTCGCCCGCCGCAAAGCCCTGGTCGCCCTCTCACAGCAGTATGACGTGCCCATCCTCGAAGATGACTGCTATGTGGACCTGCGCTACGAAGGCACCGACATACCCTCGCTCCACTCTCTCGACGAGACCGGCCGCGTGCTCTACGTCGCCTCATTTTCCAAGATCATCGCCCCCGGTATGCGGCTCGGCTATCTGACCGGCCCCCGGCCCTTCCTCGAACGCGCGATCGGCGCAAAGAGCGGCGGCTCCGTGAACACCTTCGCCTCTTGGGCCGTGCATCGCTTCTCGACCACCCACCTCTACAGCCACATCGAGGAAATCAACGACATCCAGCAAGACCGCCGCGACGCCATTCTGGACGCGCTCGACGAAAATTTCAGCGGCAGCGGCGCCACCTGGAGCCGTCCGGAAGGCGGGCTCTTTATCTGGCTCCAGCTCCCCGAACACGTCGATCTGGTCGCCGTACGCGACGACATTCTCGAAGAGTACGACGTCGGTTATCTTCCGGGCCCAAACTTTGCCCCCGACGCCGTTTCCGGCGCCAACTGCGCCCGCCTCTGCTTCGGCTACAACCAGCCCGAAGAGATCAAGGAAGGGATCCGTCGCCTCGCGACCGCGTTTCGCGCCAAGGGACTGATCACATAGTAGCTCTTGACACTGCTGGCGGGTGATCGCTGCAAACGGGCCGCCAACAGTAGGAGGAACCTGTGAACAACTGGGAACCGACAGAGGAGCAACTGGCAGACTGGCAGACCAATGGATACTTCACCATCCGCGGCGCCATACCCAGAGACAACGCCATCGAACTGCGCGGCGTGATCAAGGATTTCCTTCTGCGGCCTGAACCTGGCCTGAAGACCGACGCCGATCCCATGGACCCGATGGGTGACACGCCGCAGGCGCGAGCTGCCCGTTTCCGCAAGCTCAGCGGTTTTGGCCCCCGCCTCCCACTGATCTGGCACCACTACTACGGCAGCGAAGCGATGACCTCCGTCGCCCGCTACTTCCTGGGCGACACCATCTTTCTCAAGTTCAACAGCTGCTTCGTCAAGCCCGCCCGCACCGGCAGCGCCACACCCTGGCATCAGGACAACGGCCTCTGGCGCGACGGCGAAACAGAACCGTTCAACTTCTGGATGGCTCTGGACCCCGCGACGACCGAAAACGGCTGCCTGCAGTTCATCCCCGGCAGCCACAAGCTGGGCATCATCCCCCACGTCCTCTATGAGGACAGCATCCACGGCGAACTGCCCAGGGACAAAGTGCAGCAAATGATCGCCGACAGCGGTGTTGAACACTGCGAGCTGGACTCGGGCGACGTCGTCTGCTGGCACAGCTCCATCTGCCACTACAGCCCGCCCAACCCCAGCCCGCACGGCCGCATCGCCATCGCCGGCGTCTACTCCACACCGCAGATAACCCGTCGACGCCAGTACCCTCAGTCATACTATTGGGTCCTCCGCAACGGCGAACTACGCACGGCCTTCCCACCGGAGCAAGTGGACGTCACCGACGTGTCATGGCCGGGGCCCCTCCCCGCGGCCGAAGAGACGCCGGCGCCAGTCGGCTGAACTGTGCGGCAGCCGTGCAAACCACTGCCGGCACCGCACTTAGCATTTCGCTCCGCAAATGACAAGCCGCCATCCCGCACACGACGATCTCGTCCAGGAGGTGCGCTCCTGGTACATCCAGGACTTCCCGGCCCTCGGTAAGGTCGTAACGCGCCGGCGCTTCGGCTACTACAGCCGCAACCAGCAGACCAACTACTGCGACATCCACATCCTGGAACCGTTCGACCCGGCAGAAGCGCGCGCCTTTCTCGCAGACGTGAAAGCCTTCTATGGCGAGCGCCGGGTACACATCTTCACCCACGGCCGAACCGTCCACACGCGGCTTTCCGCCGCCCTCGAACGGGTCGGCGTCATCCGCCGCGCACCAATGCTCTATCTGGCCCACGTCAATACCGGCGTGTCGCCCCAGGCCGGATCGGGCCCGGCGCGGATCGAGCCGGTTACGCACACCAACCTTCCTGACTATGCTGTTACAAAACTAAAGGCTTTTGCCGGCAGCGAAGAGGAGCCGGCCCCGGCTGCCGTCGAGGCCGAAATGGAGAATCGGCAAGCCGAGCTGAATGCCGGCGGCGCCTTCCTCATCGCCCACATCCGCGCTGAACCCGCCGCCATCATCGGATGGTTCGAGGGTCCCGACCGCTACATCTTCAACCTGGCGACGCGCGCGCCCTACCGCAATCAGGGCATCGCACGTCAACTGCTCTCCCGCGTGATCGCAGACACCTACGCACTGGGAAAACGATCGCTCCTGATCGCCACAGATCCGGCCGATACACCGGTTCAGTTCTACCGTCGTCTGGGTTTTGTCGATGAGATCTACTGGAAGGGGACCTGGCTCTTCGACGGCTCTTCTTCCCGATAACAGGCGGCCAGCCGTCGTCTGTCAGCCCTCATCTGTATCACTGGGGAAGGGGCAACTCCGTGTATTCCAGGCTGCCCAAATCCGTCGTTTCACCGTCTGTAATGTCAAAGAGGATTGCGCTGCTCGTACCGTCCTGGTACAACAGGAAGGAGCTCATCACGATGTCCAGAATGAGACCGTACCGCCCCGACTCAAGCGCCTCGAAAACGAAGCGGCCGCTGGCATCGGTATAGGCAACCGGCGCCGCCGAAGGGTCGTAGGCGACCACCCACTCCGTGCCCTCATCATCGCTCAACGTCTCACCGAGCGCCAGCTTGACGTCCGCCACCGGCTGCAGGCCGTCCTCCGTTCTCAGGAGAAGTACCCCGGTCAGAGTGCCGCTGCCAGCCGTGGTCCCGGGCGAGGAAGTTGTCGAGCTCTCTGCCGATAAACTGTCTGGCTGTCCACCCTGCGTCGCGTTGACCCCATTGGGTGGTGCCGGAGGCAGGCTCTGCGCCGCCCTTCTCTCCCCGTCGCCTCCCCTGCATCCCAATAGCAGCAGGACCGTAACCAGTATTACCGCCTGACGTTTCATAGGCCGTTCCCGCAACCAGCGTTGAAACGCGTTCCTTCACCCTCTCCCGCTACTGGTTGATCGCCTCGTAAACCTGGAACTGGTCGTCCGTGGCGCCGGTCTTCAACTGGTTAACCACACCGACGATCTTGGCGCCGGTGGCCGTAGCCCTGCAGGTGGCGCTGCCCACGTAGCTGTCCTGGATCTTGTTCGCCTGCAAATCCGTCAAAGTCTCATTCGGCTGCAAAGTCCCGGTGACCGTGTAGGTCGTGTCGGTGAAACTGCACTCCACCGCGGTCTCTGCCGACCCTACGTTCATCACATTGATACTGGTGAAAAAACCGGCGTTGCGGTCGTTGATCGCAGGCATGCGCACAGTCTGCGTGGCATCGTCCGGGTCAAAACTGCCGTAGGACGCAAACTGGGTGAGCGGAGAACTCCCGGAACGCTGACTGACAACCGCGGCCAGCGGCTGACTCGCGCTGTTTGTGGTGACATAACCCGATCCGATAAACCTCTCGCCGCCCGCGCAAGTCGAACTGGCGCCGCTCGCAAACGCACCCTTCGCAAAAGTGACCGTCTGCCCCGCAGCGATCGTCTGCGTTTCCGTGCACGCGCTGCCCGCCGCCGACGGCTTGTAGGACACCGTGACGCTCGTCTCCGACTCGCCCGTATTCTGTATCTGAATGTCGGTGTTGAAGCCGTTATTGTTGGCATTCACCAATGGAATTGCCGGGTTGACCGCCCCGCTGGCAAAGCCGTTGTAGGCCGACATCGAGGCCGAATCCTCCAGAAACGCCACAACCACAACCGGCTCGTCGCTTGTCACCTTGGCCGAGAAGAGACTGCTTGTGTGCGGCTCCTGCTTCTGATAGAAATTATGCGATGCATAGGCCGCCAGCGTGAAGTTCGTCGTAATGCCGTCACTGTAGTTCACCGTCACATTCGTAGATGACGGGTTGGGATTCTGCAGAGCAAACCAGCTGTTGAAGCCGTCACTATTCACCATGAGCAAGGGCAGGTAGACAGTTGTGCTGCCCTCACTTTCTCCTACGTACGTCCCTCCCGCTGACAGCGCGCTGTTCATCATGTTGCTCAGCGCGGCGACCGGCTGATCCGATGAGATCACAACCGATCCGCTGAATCCCTCATTCACCGGCAGAGTGAAATAGATCTTTGAACGGTCCCGCTCGATGATATCGGTCAGAGTCTTCTCCAGGCTGCCGTCCTGCCGGTAGAAGGCCAGGATGATATTGGCGGTCGTTTCACTCATGTTATAGGACTGAATCGTAGACTTATAGCCGGGAAACTGCCCTTGGGCATAAGTGTGCGAGTAGCCTATTATGAAGGCAAATACCAGTGCCAGTGTGACTGTGACAAGGGCAAAGCGCTGTTTCCGTTTCATATCTCTGCAGGGCTCCTTCCAAAATACGTAGCGTGCCGCGCCCCAAAATTATGGGACCCATAAGTCATTATAATATTTCAGTGTAGTGTAAGAAAACTGTACCGTCAACAACGCCCCCACCGGCGGGTGCATCCCAAAACAGAGGTGAACTCTCTTCTACCTCCGGTATCGACTGGACCGTGTCCAGTCCTCACATCCATCCCCGAAGAATTGCCCTTTCACTGACCACTGACAACTAACCACTGACCACTGCAGTTTTGGGCGTCCGGGCCTTCGGCCCTCCCTTGTGCAGGGGCTGCGCCCCCGCAACGCCCCGCCCTTGTTAGCCACCGTGTGTATTCTTCCCCAGCATAATGTCTAGCCAACAGTGTCTCCTCCCCCACCTGCTGTCTCAACCCACTGACCACGAACCGCTGCCGTTCGCAGTTCACTAAGAACTGACTACTAAAAACTGCAGTTCCGCGCCCCCGCAACGCCCCGCCCTTGCTAGCCACCGTGTGTATTCTTCCCCAGCACTGTGTTTAGCCAACATTGTGTTTAGCCAACATTGTGTCTAGCCAACATTGTGTCTAGCCAACAGTGTGTCTAGCCAACAGTGTCTCCTCCCCCACCTGCTGTCTCAACCCACTGACCACGAACCACTGCCGTTCGCAGTTCACTAAAAACTTAAAACTGACTACTAAAAACTGCAGTTCCGCGCCCCCGCAACGCCCCGCCCTTGCTAGCCACCATGTGTATTCTTCCCCAGCACTGTGTTTAGCCAACAGTGTGTCTAGCCAACAGTGTCTCCTCCCCCACCTGCTGTCTCAACCCACTGACCACTAACCACTGCCGTCCGCAGTTCACTAAGAATTGCAGTTCCGCGCCCCCGCAACGCCCCGCCCTTGCTAGCCACCGTGTGTATTCTTCCCCAGCACTGTGTTTAGCCAACAGTGTGTTTAGCCAACAGTGTGTTTAGCCAACAGTGTGTTTAGCCAACAGTGTGTTTAGCCAACAGTGTGTTTAGCCAACAGTGTGTTTAGCCAACAGTGTGTCTAGCCAGCATTGTGTCTAGCCAACATTGTGTCTAGCCAACAATGAGTCTAGCCAACAGTGTCTCCTCCCCCACCTGCTGTCTCAACCCACTGACCACTAACCACTGCCGTTCGCAGTTCACCAAAAACTAAAAACTGACTACTAAGAACTGCAGTTCCCCGCCCCCGCCTTCCCCCTCAAAGGTCCTGTAGGGGCAGGCCTTGTGCCTGCCCTGTGCCCCCTCAATCAACGCACCCCCGGTATAGCCTGGCCCTGGCGCCTGACCCGCATCTCTCCAAGAGCCGCTAAACAATTCCAGCCACCGCCAGCATATTTTCCCCGCAAGACTGTTCCCACCCCCAAATCCAAGATGCACCCATCCCAGCGGCGAATCCGAGACTTGGAATGCACGCGCAAACGTATCGACTGCGCTGCGTCGCGCGCAGTACGAACTCACTCAGGAGGTGTCTGATACCTGATGAATGGGTTGCTGATTCCCGTCGCGCAGTGCGCATCGGGTCAGCGTCAGGAGGAATGGGACTTCCTTGCCCGGCGCCAGCTTGTAATGCCGCAGATTTGAGGTCGTTCGAAACTCGAAGTTGGACCGCGACTCGATCTCGTAGACTGCAATGCTACCGCTTCGCCCCGCGATCCTGCCGCTTCGCCTCTGTATCTCTATCCTTGCGTCCAGGGTCGCGGCGGCCTGCCCGCCCGCGCAGGAGACTACCGAAAAACATCTGGCCCAGGGTACTGCCGTAATCCTCGCGTGAAGTCGGCTCCGACAGACGGTCCCAATCGCGCAGCTTGGCATCTCTCTCCCACTTTGCCCGGCCATCCACCAGACCATCCAGCGCCTCCTCCAGCGGTTTGGCGTCCTCGGCGGACAGATGCCCGCGCCACGACTCCAGTAGCGCAGCAAGATGGTCCATCCGCTGCAAAACCGTATCGCGATTGGCGAACAGCGCCGCCGCCAGTTCCGCCGCGCTTGCGTCCAACGATGTACTGAGAGCGAAACGGCGTCCAGCCAGTTTCTGGCTTTCATTCCAACCGGGCGCCTCAAACGCGCCCTGAAAAAGAGCAGCCGCCAGGATTTCAGGCAACTGGTCCACCGAAGCCACAATGCCGTCATGTTCGAGCGGGTCAATGTAGAGGGGCTTCGCGCCCAACCTCGCCAGCAGGTTGCTCACCAGTTCCAGCGCGCTCGACGCCGTCTGCGTGCCCGCGCCAATGCAGAATGTGCAATCCTTGAACAGATCGCTGCGCGGCTCCGGCTGGCTGCTGACGTCAACATAAACCGGCCGCCCCGCCACAAAATGAATGCCCTCCGGCAGGTTGTCCGACGCGATCTGAAGGGCCGGCTGCATCACCGCCCCGATTCCCAGGATCACCGCGCCCTCAGCGACATCCTCACCAATGTGCTGCAAAAACTCCGGCAGCTCTGATAGAGGTTCGGTGGCGATGACCAGGCTCGCGCCGTCGCAAGCCGAATGCAGATTCCATGTGGTCGAGTCGATCGCACCCAACTGCTTCGCGCCGTTCATCTGCGAAGGCTCGCGGTCGTGGCCGATCACCTGGTAGTTGCCCGCATTCTCGCGTAAGGAAAGACCGATGCTGGTTCCAATCAAGTCCAGCCCAACGATCGTGATTCTTGCTGTCGTCTCTGCCATAAGTTGCTTTCCTGAATGCTATAGAAATCACGTCCCGGCATGACCCGCGCCACCGTCCCGAACCGAGGGCCAACCTGGCCTCTTTCCAATAAGAAAACCGCCGCCGGCCGCAATCAGTTCTGGCCGTCAGCCCATTGCAGCGCCGTCAGCAGCCGACTTCGCTCTTCTGCCGGCCGTTGCGGCTCCGGACCGCCTGGCGAGGGCAACGCGGCGTCCGCCTGCCCCGTCTTGTCCTGATGATGGGCGATCAACCAGCAGGTCAGCGGGCTGCATCCATCCGCCTCTGCCCAACGCGCGCCAATCCGCGCATGCGTCAAATGGACGTGTAGCAGATAGCGCCAGCCGCCCGTCGCATCCTCGACACGCATGCGGGCGGCCAGACCCGGCGTTAACGCATCCATCAGCACCAGCGCCGTCCGCACCCACGCGTTGAACGACAGTCCCGCCTTCGCGGCCGCCAACTTGCCCGCATCGTGGAGCAGCGCCGCCGCCAACAGGTCCTGATCCTGCCAGCCCGCGCGCCGCAAACTTTCCAAAACGTTCAGACTGTGTCGCTGGGCATCCACCGGCATCTGCCGAAAGCGGGCCAGCCCCGCCGGTGGGAGAAATCGGGCTGCCTGCTGCAGTTCCTCAGCCGAAACCGAAGCCGTAATGCCCCGCACAAACTGCCGTATGCGCCGCAAAGTCCTGCCGGCCGTTCCCTGCATCTGTCCTTCCAGTCTAGCCCCCGCAGCCCCATCATACTCAATCATCGCCGCCCACCCAAATGGAGGCGAGTTGCTCCCCGCCACCACTATCCACTGCCCTTTCAACTCCCGAAAACAAGAAACAGCCACCTGACGATCTCGCTGGCCACGCCGGTGATGACCCCGCGTCCGAGGTAGATCGCGGCCAGCAAGATGAGTATGCCGAAGCGGCTCAGGGCCATCTGCAGTTCGAAATGATCTCCGGGCAGAAGGGCAAACAGAATATGGGAGCCGTCCAGCGGCGGAATCGGTATCAAATTGAATACAAACAGCAGCGTGTTGATCCAGACAAAAAAGGTCAGGAATCGCTCCAACATGGGAATGTCGGCAAAGGGGACAAGGAAGGCGCCCACCGCAGCCAGCAGCAGATTGCTTACAGGGCCGGCAGCGGCCACAAGAACTGTCCCCACCCGAACGTCCACATCAATGTTGTTGGGATTCCACTGTACCGGCTTGGCCCAACCGAATCCGGTAAACAGGATCAATAGCGCGCCAAAAGGATCGATATGGGCGACAGGATTGAAAGTGTAGCGCCCTTGCTGGCGCGGCGTAGGGTCGCCCAACTGCACCGCCATCGCCGCATGCGCCATTTCGTGAACGGGTAAGGCAACCAGGATAATAACCGCGACTGTGACGAGCCACAGCGGGTCGCTCAACCGCCCCAGCGAACCGCCCCCGGTCAGAAGCGCATACAAGACCAGAATCCCTACCACACCAATCCCGATCTGCTGCCCGCGCGAGAGGGCGTTCCAACCCCGGCCGCCAGAACCTCGATACATTCTATAGCTCCAGATAATCGCGCAACGAGTCCGGTGTGAACTCAGCCGCGCCCGACTGAACATTGATCGGCCGCTGGCCGTGTTCCCACCAACTGTAACCCCAGAATACGATGACAAATACGATCATCCCGACCGCCAGCCAGTTGCCCACCCGCCCGTAAGCGCGGCGCATTACCTGCGTCCCCAGCGCCACGAACATCGTAAACGCCGGCGCAATCCAGATAATCCCCTCGAACCGCGCAGCCCTCTCACCGAACTGGGCCGCGGGCTGCACCATCGCCGGCGCGAACCGGCTGATGGCATAGAGCAGCAGGACCGGCAGAACCAGCCAGGTCGCCAACATCCCCACATTGGCAATCCGCCCTCCGAACTCCGTATACCCAACCAGAAGACCGGTCAAGCCAAGAAAGAAGATCGGAATAAGCCACAGGTACGAAAGCGGCTCCAGCAAACCCTGCGCATTATCCAGAAGCAGTGTGCGCGCCATCTCCGCCAGAGGCGTGACCGGTAGGTCCGCCGCGACATCTTGCAGCGCGCTGCCGCCCTGTTGTTCGAACCCACCAAAAACCCCGGCCAGCATGTTCCTGCCCCACGCCGTCAACGGCAGAATCGGAAGCGCAAATCCGATCAGCGTCAGTCCGTATCCCTGCCAGCGCTGCCGGTTGAGCGGGTTGGCCAGCAAGAACCAGACAATGTGGACCGGCAGGAGCAGCGCAGTCAACGTCTGCGTATAGATCGCAATCGACGTTACCAGCAGATAGCCCAACCAGCGTCCATATCCGCTGTACCACATCGCCTGCAGCCAGGCCCAGCTCGAGAACAACGCCAGCGTCACAACCAGCCCGTACCGGCCCCCCTCTTGGCTGTACCAGAGCTGTAACGGATTGAAGGCCAGAAAAAGTGTCGACAGCAGCGGCAAATTCCTCAGCAGCGTGCTGCCAACTGCCGGCACCATCCGGCGGGCCACTTGCCACATCAGGGCGATGGCGATAGCGCTTGTCAGCACCGAAAAATAACGCAGCGCGAACAGATCGGTCCCGAAGAACTGGATCCACGGACGGATCAGAAGATAATACAACATCCCGTTCTGCACGGGCGCGGCCAGCGCCCCAACCGTTTCCTCCACCGGCCCGGCCGCCAGCTCGATCGTCTCCTGCTCCACCTGGCCAAGCTTGCGCGCGATCAGGCCAATCATCCGCCAGCCGAACGCAATCAGGATCACCAGCGCCATCCAGCGTTGCTGCGTCTCCGGTGCCCCGCGCGGCCGGTCGCGCGGCGTGTACCGCGGTTCGGGCGTCTGCACGAGTTGAAATCGGACCGGAGATTCAGAGGATAGATTCATAGCAGGAACCGGGTTGTTGGCGGAGCCGCGAAAAAAAGGGCCAATACAATTTATGATACCCTCTCCGCCAGAGAAGACCAATCATCGTGTGCATCCCAAAATGGGGCTCAACTATCGAATTCTGTTCGTCGCAACCTTACCCTGGTCAATTCACGTTCCATTCATCGGCAGACCAATCGGTTTAACTCTCTTCTCTTCACGCTCTCCCATTATTTGGGCGTTCGGGCCTTCGGCCCTCTCTTGTGCGGGGGCTGCGCCCCCGCAACGCCCCGCCCTTGCTAGCCACCGTGCTCATTCTTCCCCAGCAATGTGTCTAGAACAAAGTGTCTAGCCAACAGTGTTCCCTCCAACCACTCTCGTAGGGGCAGGCCTTGTGCCTGCCCAGTGCCGTCTACCCCTCGCCGCCAGCGCTGGCCCAGTTGAAAACAACCTCTCCCGAGTGGATCTCGACCGTCTCTCCCCCGGCTATCCGCACCCGCAGCGCCCCCTGTAAAGATGTGCCAACCGCCCGCCCGTGGACCGGCCCGTCAGCGGTATGGGCCGTGACCTCAGCGCCCATACCGTACAGCGCCCGCTGCCATCGAGCGTGGACGGCCTCCGCAGACTGACGCGAGCCCGGCGCGCACAGATCCTCCAGCGCCCGGCATAGAGCGACCAGCAAATCCTCTCTCTCGATCGGCGCTGAGCCGGCACTGGGAGGACTGCCGCCGCGGCCCAGTAGCATCAGGCTGGATGGAGGCAGCCCGCCGGCGCGTACAGCCGGCAACTCCTCCTGACGCTGATTGACATTGACACCAATACCAAGAATGACGCCGCTGAGCGCCTGCTGCGCAAAGATGCTCTCCACCAGAATGCCCGCCAGCTTGACCGGGCCGCCGTCTTCCACTGCGATTACATCGTTCGGCCACTTCAGACGCACGCGCTCCTTCAGCTGTGGACAGCTCTCCTCGATCGCCCGCAGCACAGCCAGGCCCGCCAGCATCACCGCCAGCGAAGGATGCTCCGGCAACAGCTCACCGCAAAGAATATAGCTGCCAAGCAATCCGAGCCCGCTCGCGTCTTCCCAACCGCGGTCCAACCGGCCTCGCCCGGCCGTCTGATGGTCGGCAATGACCACCGCGCCCGCGGCGCTGTTCCCATGCTCTTCAAGAATCCCGCGTGCGATCGGCATCGTGCTGGGCACAGAATGATGAAATTCTATACTGTGCCCCATATGGCGGCGCGACCTTCGCCCTTCGAAAGCGCTCAGCCTTGCTCGTGCTCTCTCAATCCAGCCCGGTGCAGCCCCCAACGGGTGGCGGCCATCGCTCTTCCCCGACTCGGCGCCCGAAAGAGCCGTTTCCGCTTGGTCCAATTTCCTTGTGATCTCCTGTCCTATCGTGTAGAATGTTCGCGCACTGTAGCAGTCAAAAGTGGTGAGTGGTGGGTATCCGCTCTTTGCCCACGAACTGCCGCCTGCCGACCACGCTCAGACGCTGTTCCTGCGCCCATCCCACCAATGACGATAATGTATGCGCGCGTTGCCGTTGGTCTGGGGAGCGCCGGGTTTGCCGTATGCGATATAATATACAGTGATAATTTACAGTGCGCTACGCCATCACGCTGTCAACGTACTGTGTACTGATGGGTACGGTGTACTGACGGCACTGCGTACTGACGGCTGTAAACCGGTTCACGCGGCGTCGGGAGGGCCAGTGCGAGTAGCCGCCTTTGATTCTCGCAGGAACTGTGAATTGTTTCAAGTGCGCGGCCGCTGCGCACATCTGCAGCTTTGCCGGGACCTGAAAGCGCCAAATGACACAAGAATCTGCGACAGTCCAGCGCGAACTGACCGAAAAGGATAAACAGATAGACGAGCGGGATCGACCGGAGAGCCGCGCCGCCGAGACAGTCCCCGCCCCGACAACGCCCGTCGTCAACCGCTTCTGGGAGGTTGACAGTTGGCGCGGCGTAGCCATCATCACCATGGTCATCTTTCACCTGGTGTTCGATCTGCGGAACTTCGGCGGCTTTCCATTCGTACTGCACGAGGGCTTCTGGTTCTATTTCCAGCGATTTACCGCCACCTCCTTCATCTCGCTCGCCGGCGTCTCGGTAGTTCTGAGCTACAATCGGGCACAGTTCAGAACCGGGTCGACCGATGGCTTGGCCTGGAAAATCGCGCGCCGCGGGCTGCAAATCCTCGGCATCGGACTTATACTTTCCTTGGTAATGCGGGTGGCCGTTCTTCCGCCCATCGATTTCGGCGTGCTGCATCTGATCGGGACATCGATAATCTGCTCGATCCCTTTGCTGAACAAACGATGGCTGACGCTTTCGGTGGCTGCCGTGCTCTATGCCCTCAGCTATCTTCTGCAGTTCCTGAATGTGCAGGCGCCCGCCGGTGTCTCCTGGCTCGTTCCGCTCGGCATAGAACCGCCTGGCTACTACTATTCCGACTACTTTCCCTTTCCCCACTGGTTTGCCGTCTTCCTGATCGGCGTCTTCGTGGGGACAGTTTTCTATGAAGGCGGCGCGCGCAAACTGCCGCTGCCCAATTTCGGAGAGTTTTTCCCATTCACTGCTCTGCAGTTTCTTGGCCGTCACTCCCTGGTCATCTATGTGATCCATCAACCGGTCCTGGTTGGACTGCTGCTCCTGACAGGTACAATCACGCTATGAACACTGGTAACAGTGCCTGGGCCGCACCACCCGCAAGGTCCACTGTCGGCTGTTCATTAAGGCCCCAGGATTATGACCGGTCACACACGCCTCGGCACCGTAATCGCCCGTCTTTCACGCCCGGCGTTCATAATCTGCCGTGGGTAGCGATTGAGAAGCCAGGCACATCTGCAAATCGAACAACGATAGGATAGAGGAGTTTGTCTTGACTGACTCGACAATCGATCCCCGTATCACCGATCTGCGCAGCCGCAAAGACAAGGCCAAACTCGGGGGCGGCCTCGAACGGATCGAAACTCAGCACGCCAAGGGCCGGGCAACCGCCCGCGAACGGCTCGAGTTGATGTTGGACAAAGGCAGTTTTCGTGAAGTCGACGCGCTCGTCACCCACGACAGCCACGACTTCGGCCTCGACGAGCAGCGCATCCCCGGTGACGGCGTCGTCACAGGCTTCGGCACAATCGATGACCGCCTCGTCTACGTCTTTTCTCAGGACTTTACGGTCTTCGGTGGCAGTGTCAGCCGCCATCACGCCGCCAAAATCTGCAAAATCCTCGATATGTCCATGAAAAACGGCGCCCCCGTTATCGGCCTGAACGACTCCGGCGGCGCACGTATCCAGGAAGGCGTCCTCAGCCTGGCCGGCTACGCCGACATCTTCTTCCGTAACGTCATGGCTTCCGGCGTTATCCCCCAAGTCAGTGTAATAATGGGGCCCTGCGCCGGCGGAGCAGTCTACTCGCCCGCCATCACCGACTTCGTCATCATGGTCAAAGACACAAGCCACATGTTCGTCACCGGACCCGATGTGGTCAAAACGGTCACCCATGAAGAGGTCACCTTTGAAGAGCTGGGCGGCGCGTCGATCCACGGCAGCAAATCCGGCGTCGCCCACTTCACCGCCGAAAACGAGGAAGACGCCCTCTTCATCGTGCAGCAGTTGATGAGCTATCTGCCCAACAACAATATGGAAGATCCACCAGTCGTGCCTTCCACCGACGATCTTCTGCGCCAGGATGAAGAGTTGGATTCAATTGTGCCGGATAACCCCAACCGGCCCTACGACATGAAAGAGATCATCCGGCGTATCGTCGATGACGGGCAGTTCCTCGAGGTCCACGAGCAGTGGGCCCGCAACGTGATGGTCGGTTTCGCCCGTTTGGGCGGCCGCACCATTGGCATCGTCGCCCAACAGCCGGCCGTCCTCGCCGGTGTCCTCGATGTCGACGCCAGCCAGAAAGCGGCCCGTTTTGTCCGCTTCTGCGACTGCTTCAATGTCCCGCTGGTCGTCCTCGAAGATGTGCCCGGTTTCTTGCCCGGTCTCAATCAAGAGCACGGCGGCATCATTCGCCATGGCGCCAAGCTTCTCTACGCCTTCTCCGAAGCGACAGTTCCCAAGCTCACCGTCATTGTGCGTAAGGCCTACGGCGGAGCCTACTGCGTCATGAACCCCCGCCACATCGGCGCCGACCTCGTCCTGGCCTGGCCGTCGGCGGAAATCGCCGTGATGGGGCCGGAGGGCGCCGTAAATGTAATCTTTCGTCGCGAAATCGCCGCTGCCGAGGATCCCGTTGCCAAGCGAAACGACCTGGTCGCAGACTATCGCAAACGCTTCGCCAACCCCTATATCGCCGCTGCCAACGGATTCATCGACGACGTCATCGAGCCGCACGAATCCCGGCCGCGCCTGATCAACGCACTCGAAATGCTGCAGAACAAACGCGATCGACTCCCCCCGAAAAAACATGGGAATATCCCCCTGTGAGTCCTACGCCTGTGAATTCAAAGCCGCAACCAAACGGAGAAACAATTACCGACCGCATGACCGGCGAGACCACTGCGTCGGAACAGCATCAGGCCGGGCCTGGGCCGTTCACAGGCAGCATGAAAAAACTGCCCCGGATCGAGTTTGAGCTCTCTGCCGAACAGTTTGCGCTCATGGGCTTCCCCCGACTGCAACAGGGTCTCCCCCTGACAGCCGTGCTCGACGGCGGCGTCCTGCTGCCCCAGCCCGGCCCGGACCCCTGGTACGCCGTGCAGAAAGAACCGCTCACGCCCCGTTTCACACAGATCGGCCCCGCCCTCTACGCCTTTGCCGGCCAGATTGTCGAGGCCGATATCGAATACGGCAGCGCCCAAATGGCCGTGGTCGTGGTCAATTGCGGGACCGTTACCTTGCGCGTGGCCTGCGCACCCAATGAAGACGGCGTCCTCCCCGAAGGAACCTGGGAAACCCGCTACGCCGCCGGCTATGCGCCCGTGCAGGCAATTGTGGAGGAAAGTTTCTCTTCACCGGTAGGACGCACCGTCGATCTGACCTTGTGGGGCTTTCGCCGCCTGCTTCTTTCGCCCAACGACAGTGCCTTCGGCACCTGGCATGCGAGCAGCGAAATCCCGCCAACGCCCTATACCAGCGATCGGCTTCTGATTCAGGCTCGAGTCCATCGTCAGGGAATCTGATGCGCGCGTATAGTATAGACTCGCCCAAGCTGCACCATGTCGGGCCGGGCTCATACCACGGCCTGGGAACTAGCCCTCCCTTCAAACTGGCCAAGCACCTGCCCCGAAAACGAAACGAGCAGAGAGACGGGACCCAAGGCAACTCTCTTCGTCCCGTGGGCCTGCACTCTTGATATAGTGGTAAGTAAGTAAGGACCTGCTCATGTTCAAAAAAGTTCTGGTTGCGAATCGAGGTGAAATCGCCGTGCGCGTCTTGCGCGCCTGCGAAGAACGAGGCATCGCCACCGCCACCGTCTACTCGGATGTAGACCGGACTGCCCTTCACGTGCGCTACGCCGACGAGGCCTATCACATCGGCCCGGCCCCCAGCCGCGATAGCTACCTCCGCATCGACAAAATCATCGATGTGGCCCGCAAAGCCGGCGTCGATGCGATCCATCCCGGCTACGGCTTTCTGGCCGAAAACGCCGAATTTGCCGCCGCCTCCGCCGACGCCGGCATCACCTTCATCGGGCCGTCACCCGATGCCATCGCCAAGATGGGGGACAAACAGACCGCACGCGAAACCGTCGCCAAAAATAACGTCCCGCTTGTCCCGGGATCGCCCAAAGGCCTGCGAGATGACGAGCTGAAAGCTACCGCCGTCCAGATCGGGTTCCCTCTCATGATCAAGGCGACCGCAGGCGGCGGCGGCAAAGGCATGCGCGTCGTTCATGACCCCAATCAGTTCACCAGCGCACTCCTGGCCGCACGCCGGGAGGCCGTTGGCGCCTTCGGCAACGGCGAGGTCTACCTCGAAAAATTCATCTCCAGCGCCCGCCATATCGAGGTGCAGATCCTGGCCGACAGTTACGGGCACACCATCCACCTCGGCGAGCGCGAATGCTCCATCCAGCGGCGCCACCAGAAGCTGATCGAAGAAGCCCCCAGCGTGGCCGTCGACGAAAACCTGCGCCAGGAGCTCGGGCGGGTCGCAGTGGCCGCCGCCGAGTCTGTGAACTATGTCAACGCCGGTACGATTGAATTCCTGTTCGACCCCGTTGAAGATAAATTCTACTTTCTCGAGATGAATACCCGCCTGCAGGTGGAGCACCCCGTTACCGAATTTGTGACCGGTGTCGACATCGTCAAAGAGCAGCTGACCATAGCCGCCGGCCGCCGCATGCGCTACCGGCCCGAAGATATCCGACCAAAAGGATGGTCGATCGAGTGCCGCCTCACCGCCGAGGATCCCTTCAACAACTTCATGCCCAATAGCGGCGTCGTCACCTACCTCAAAGAGCCGACCGGGCCCGGCGTGCGCGTCGAGAGCGCACTCTACCGGGGCTACGAAGTCAGCCTCTTCTACGACCCAATGGTCGCCAAACTGATCGTATGGGGCGAAAACAGGGCCGAAGCCATCCTGCGTATGCGCCGCGCACTCAACGAATACCGCATCAGCGGAATCAAAACGTCGATCCCGTTCCACCAGGAGATCATGGACAGCACCGAGTTCATCTGGGGAACCTTCGATACCGGTTTCCTCGACCGTCGCCGGCTGGTGGCGAAGAACGAACCCGATCTCGAGCAGGCGCGTATCGCAGCCGTGGCCGCCGCCCTCGTTGCACACGACGCCGGCCGCCGCGCTGTCAATATCGGCGGGGGCGAGGGCGACACGACCAGCCCATGGAAGCAGGCCGGTCGCGTGAGCACGATGGGAGGACGGTGGTGAAATACTTTGCCAGTGTCGGCGACCATACCTTTGAAATCGAAATCAACGAAGACGAAGTCCTGGTCGATGGCGAGCCAATCACCGTTGATCTCCAGCAGAGCGGAGTCACCCAGCTCTACAGCCTGCTCCTCGACGACGCAAGCTTCGAGATTTTAGTAGAGGAAACCCCGCGCAGTCACGACGTGACCCTCCGCGGTGAACAGTTCCGCGTGCAGATCGAAGACGAACGCACACGCCGCCTCAACGCAGCCCGCCAAGGGCCCGCCCTGCCCCAGGGTGATCTCTCCGTCAGAGCGCCTATCCCAGGTATGATTGTGAAGATTCTGGTTCAGGATGGCGATGAGATTATCGAAGACCAACCGCTCATGATCCTCGAAGCAATGAAGATGGAGAACGAAATCCGCGCCGTCCGCTCCGGCGTAGTACGCAAAGTGGAAGTCAGCGCCGGTCAGAGCGTCGAGCAGGACGCCGTCCTGATCGTAATCGGATAGTCCCCAACATAGTCCCCAACATAGTCCCCAACATAGTCGCCAACTATGTACAGGCGGCCTCCTGATGGCGATGCAGAACAAATGAATTTCAACTCCAGGGCAACTGCATCGGTCTAAGTCTGTGAATGGCCCACAATCTGACCGCCTACCATCCTTCAAAGCTGGTGAGGATGCGGCTACAAAGTTCAGACAAAAGCCGAAAAAAAAAGAAAAAGCGTCGACTTACGTCGACCTGCGTCGACCTGCGTCGACTTGGATCGACTTGACAAGCCCTCACCCAGGGCCTGCGTACACTTGTGACAACACCGCCTGCGTCTGCCTGTATCGTGTGGGTACTCCCCTTTGGCCCCCCTCCGCGGGCTGCCTGGTCGCCCCAATCGGGACGCGCGTTTGCATTGAATTCAACCCGAATCCTATTTGACAGGCCTAACGCTGTGTGATATATTGAGGAAACCTGCACTGAATCGAAATCGATTTGTCAGGTCAATGTACTTGTAGTAAAGTACGCAGTTACGGCACATTAACAGCTGAAGAGTGACAAGATAAGCGAGTCCAGCAGACCTGTCAGTCGTTTTCGACTGTTCTGTGTTCCGGCGATAGCTGGGGTGCGGGGTGGTTTGGGAGCGAAATGACGGAGAGTTTTAATGAGCTTTGCGTAGAAGTGTTGTTGTTTCATCGTGTACTGGGTTTAAGAGGTATGCGAGAGTGACGGCAGCGAAAATACGGAGAGTTTGATCCTGGCTCAGGATGAACGCTGGCGGCGTGCTTAACACATGCAAGTCGAACGGGAAGCGGTGCTAATTGCTTCGGTGATATAGTGCCGTGGAGAGTGGCGAACGGGTGCGTAACACGTAGGTAACCTGCCCTGAAATGGGGGATAACCATGGGAAACTGTGGCTAATACCGCATAATCTCGCCGAGACGGTGGTTTCGGTGAGGAAAGCTGAGGCGATTTGGGAGGGGCCTGCGGTCGATTAGCTGGTTGGTGGGGTAAAAGCCTACCAAGGCGATGATCGATAGCTGTTCTGAGAGGAAGACCAGCCACACGGGAACTGAGACACGGTTCCGACTCCTACGGGGGGCAGCAGTGAGGAATATTGCGCAATGGGGGAAACCCTGACGCAGCAACGCCGCGTGGAGGACGAAGGTTTTCGGATTGTAAACTCCTTATCTGGGGGAAGAGGAAGGACGGTACCCCAGGACGAAGACACGGCTAACTAGGTGCCAGCAGCCGCGGTAATACCTAGGTGTCAAGCGTTATCCGGAATTACTGGGCGTAAAGGGTGCGCAGGCGGCGATACAAGTCTGGCGTGAAAGCTTCTGGCTTAACTGGGAGAGGACGTTAGAAACTGTATGGCTAGAGTGAATGAGAGGGAGGCGGAAATCCCGGTGTAGTGGTGGAATGCGTAGATATCGGGAAGAACACCAGAGGCGAAGGCGGCCTCCTGGCATTTTACTGACGCTGAGGCACGAAAGCGTGGGTAGCGAACGGGATTAGATACCCCGGTAGTCCACGCTGTAAACGATGTGAACGAGGTGTGGGCGGTGTAGAAGCCGTCTGTGCCGGAGCAAACGCGATAAGTTCACCGCCTGGGGAGTACGGTCGCAAGGCTAAAACTCAAAGGAATTGACGGGGGCCCGCACAAGCAGCGGAGCGTGTGGTTTAATTCGATGCAACGCGAAGAACCTTACCTGGACTTGACATGTACGTAGTAGTGAAGGGAAACCGGAACGAGCCTTCGGGCAGCGTACACAGGTGCTGCATGGCTGTCGTCAGCTCGTGTCGTGAGATGTTGGGTTAAGTCCCGCAACGAGCGCAACCCGTGTTGCTAGTTACAAGTGTCTAGCGAGACTGCCGGTAACAAGCCGGAGGAAGGTGCGGATGATGTCAAGTCAGCATGGCCTATATGTCCAGGGCTACACACACGCTACAATGGCTGGTACAAAGGGAAGCGAAAGGGAGACCTGAAGCGAATCCCATCAAAGCCAGTCATAGTTCGGATTGCAGGCTGCAACTCGCCTGCATGAAGTCGGAGTTGCTAGTAACCGCAGGTCAGCAATACTGCGGTGAATACGTTCCCGGGCCTTGTACACACCGCCCGTCACGTCATGGGAGTTGGTAAGACCTGAAGACGGTGACCCAACCGCAAGGAGGGAGCTGTTTAGGGTGGGACTGATGACTGGGACGAAGTCGTAACAAGGTAGCCGTACCGGAAGGTGCGGCTGGATCACCTCCTTTCTAAGGAAGCGAAGGCGAAACCGTGGAGGCAGAGCAGTTGCTGCATAGCAGTTGCTGCGTTGTTGAGGAAGCGGAGACGTCTAGAGAAGTAAAGGTCTGTGAAAGGCCGGTTATCTTGTCACTTTTCAGGGGTTAACGTGCCTCTGAAGTGAAGGCAGGGCAAGTGGAGAGAGGGCCTGTAGCTCAGTCGGTTAGAGCACTGTGCTGATAACGCAGGGGTCCGTGGTTCGAGTCCACGCAGGCCCACAGTCGTGTGGTGGAAGCGGTAGGGAAGCTGAAGCCGGCGATGGCAGCAAGCCAGGGGCCTGTACAGTCCCGGTCTGTTGTGAAGCGAAGTAGCAGGCATGGCACATTAAGAACTGAATAGGATAGAGAAGAACTGCTGTAGGAATAAGAAGGGAGCGGCGACCTTCGGGTCGTTGCTCGATACACAGCAGGTTAAGCTACGAAGAGCATACGGAGGATGCCTTGGCGCCAAAGGCCGAGGAAGGACGTGTACCACTGCGAAAAGCTGCGGGGAGTTGTGGTAAGGCATAGATCCGCAGATATCCGAATGGGGAAACCCGCCCTGGGGAATGCCAGGGCAGCGCGCAGTGAAAAGATAGCTGCGTAGCGGGGAACTCGGGGAAGTGAAACATCTAAGTACCCGGAGGAAAAGAAAAGATTCCGTTAGTAGTGGCGAGCGAAAGCGGAGCAGTCCAAACCGTACCGGCGCAAGCTGGTGCGGGGTAGCAGGACCGACGGAAGGTTTGGACCGGATAGCGGAACCGCACTGGAAAGGCGGACCGGAGAGGGTGAGAGTCCCGTAGGCGAAATCTGGGAAGGACTGGTCGGTATCCTGAGTATCACGGGGCACGCAAACCCTGTGAGAAGCTGGGGAGACCACTCTCCAAGACTAAATACCTTTGGCGACCGATAGTGGACAAGTACCGTGAGGGAAAGGTGAAAAGGACCCCTGATAGGGGAGTGAAAGAGATCCTGAAACCGTATGCTTACAAGCAGTCAGAGCCTGATGCCGGGGTAACCCGGCCGGGTGATGGCGTGCCTATTGGAGAATGAGCCAACGAGTTACGGTCAGTAGCAAGGTTAAGGTGTGATAGCCGGAGCCGAAGCGAAAGCGAGTCTGAATAGGGCGAAAGAGTTGCTGGCAGTAGACCCGAAACCAGGTGAGCTATCCATGTCCAGACTGAAGCGGGAGTAAAATTTCGTGGAGGGTCGAACCGGTGTACGTTGCAAAGTGCTCGGATGAGGTGTGGATAGGGGTGAAATGCCAAACGAACCTGGAGATAGCTGGTTCTCGCCGAAATAGCTTTAGGGCTAGCGTCGTTTGTTGAGGATAGGAGGTAGAGCACTGGATGAGGTAGGGGGCGAAATGCTTACCGAACTCAACCAAACTCCGAATGCCTATGCTTTAGAACGGCAGTTGGACTACGGGAGATGAGTTTCGTGGTCAAGAGGGGAAAAGCCCAGACCGTCAGCTAAGGTCCTTAAGTGGAGACTAAGTGGGAAAGGAAGTGGTGTTACAGAGACAGCCAGGAGGTTGGCTTGGAAGCAGCCATCCTTGAAAGAGTGCGTAACAGCTCACTGGTCAAGTGATACTGCGCCGAAAATATAACGGGGCTTAAGTCACCCACCGAAGCTACGGTTTTGCAGATACTTTCGGGTATTTGTGAGAGGTAGGCGAGCGTTCCATGCGCGTTGAAGCGATACTGAAAAGAGTCGTGGAGGGTATGGAAGCGAGAATGTTGGCACGAGTAGCGAGAACTGTGTGAGAACCGCAGTCCCCGAATGTCTAAGGTTTCCGACGGGAGGTCAATCCGCGTCGGGTTAGTCGGACCTAAGGCGAGGCCGAAAGGCGTAGCCGATGGATAACAGGTGAATATTCCTGTACCGCATCAGGTTGTATGAGCGAAGGGGTGACGCAGAAGGGTAGGTCAGCCAGCGGCTGGAAGAGCTGGTGCCAAGCCTGTAGGCGCTGAGGACGGGGTTAAAAGACCGTCTGAGCTGAGGGGTGAAGGCGAGCCTTTATTAGGTGGAAGTGATTGAACCCAAGCTGACGAGAAAAGCCTCTAGTGAGACCTATGCGACCGTACCGCAAACCGACACAGGTAGACAGGTGGAGAACACCAAGGGGGACGGGAGAACCTTCGTCAAGGAACTAGGCAAAAATGGTCCGTAACTTCGGGAGAAGGACCGCCTCGGTAGAGTGAGGGTACAGACGTGCCTGAGCTTGAGGAGGCCGCAGAGAAAAGGCCCTGCCGACTGTTTACCAAAAACACAGGTCCGTGCGAAGTTGAGAGACGACGTATACGGGCTGACGCCTGCCCAGTGCCGGAAGGTTAAGGGGAGAGGTGAGAGCTTTGAACTGAAGCCCCGGTGAACGGCGGCCGTAACTATAACGGTCCTAAGGTAGCGAAATTCCTTGTCGGGTAAGTTCCGACCCGCACGAAAGGCGTAACGAGTGGGGCGCTGTCTCGACGGAGGGCCCGGTGAAACTGAAGTAGGAGTAAAGATGCTTCTTACCCGCAGCAGGACAAAAAGACCCCGTGGAGCTTTACTGCAGCTTGATATTGGATTAGGGCTTACTCTGTGTAGGATAGGTGGGAGACTGTGAAACTGGTTCGCCAGGATCGGTGGAGTCGCTGGTGAAATACCACCCTGATTGAGTTTTGATTCTAACCTGTACCGTGACCCGGTATGGGGACAGTGTCTGGTGGGCAGTTTGACTGGGGCGGTCGCCTCCCAAAAGGTAACGGAGGCGCGCAAAGGTTCCCTCAGGCTGAATGGAAACCAGTTGAAGAGTGCAAACGCATAAGGGAGCTTGACTGCGAAACGGACATGTTGAGCAGAGACGAAAGTCGGCGTTAGTGAACCCACGGTTCTGAGTGGAAAGGCTGTGGCTTAACGGATAAAAGCTACCCCGGGGATAACAGGCTAGTCTTCCCCAAGAGTTCACATCGACGGGAAGGTGCGGCACCTCGATGTCGGCTCGTCACATCCTGGGGCTGGAGCAAGTCCCAAGGGTTGGGCTGTCCGCCCATTAAAGTGGCACGCGAGCTGGGTTCAGACCGTCGTGAGACAGGTCGGTCTCTATCCGCTGTGGGCGCAAGGGAATTGAGAGGATCTGTCCCTAGTACGAGAGGACCGGGATGGACAGACCGCTGGTGTGCCAGTTGTCGTGCCAACGGCATAGCTGGGTAGCTAAGTCTGGGACGGATAACCACTGAAAGCATCTAAGTGGGAAGCCAGCCTCAAGATAAGTTCCCTCACAGAGAAAGTCTGGTAAGTGCGCTGGTAGACGACCAGTTTGATAGGCGGGACGTGTAAGGGCTGAGAGGTCTTAAGCGAACCCGTACTAATGCACGAGGGCTTAACCTGTATCATGTATATCTTGCGCCGACAGCAGTACTTCTTTATCCTGTTCAGTTCTTAGTGTGCCACGCGAGTGGCATCATCATACGCACACCGGCATCGCCGCAGCGCAGCTTCATAACGGCAGCGCAGCAGCACAACGGCAATGCCGCTTAACCAGCATGTGCATCACTGCATGCTCAGCAAGACCACTCGCAACCTTAACCCTGCGTAAGTAAAGAGGAGTTGGTGGCAAGAGCGGTGGGGAGACACCCGGTCCCATCTCGAACCCGGTAGTAAAGTCCACCAGCGTCGATGGTAGTGCGGGGGCGACCCCGTGTGAGAGTAGACCGCTGCCAACCTCCTCTTTTCTTCACACTCCACCGATGAAAGCTTCTCTGGACAACCTGCTCATTTGTGTTAAACTGTGCGCAGACACAACTCTGCCCCCGTCTGCGATATAATTCATGGATGACAACCCTCCAGAACCCGGTTCACTACCTTTCTTATCCTCGCATAAATTCGCCGTCCCTCCCGCGCTTGACCATCTGACCGACGCGCTTACCGCCTTGGCCGACTGGCCCAGGCCTTCTTTGCGCGCGTCTCTTCTTTTCCCTGGAGCATAGGAGCATCCTGAATGTCTGTCGCTGCCGTCATCCTGGCTGCCGGGCACGGCACCCGCATGAAATCGAATCTGTCCAAATCCCTCCATCCCTTGGCCGGCCGGCCTCTGATCGAGTGGACTCTGCAGGCGGTTGACGGGCTTTCCGATCTGCGGCCGGTCGTTGTGGTCGGCCATGCGCGAAAACAGGTGCAGGACTACCTCGGCGACCGCGTCGAATACAGCCTGCAAGAACAGCTTCTCGGCACAGGACACGCCCTGATGCAGGCAAAAGAACGCCTCTATCAACGCGCCGACCAGGTCCTCGTCCTCTACGCCGATATGCCCCTTCTGCGGCCCGATACACTCAAACAGTTGACGCAACGCCGCACCGGCAGCCCTCATCGGCAGCACCCCGCCACCGCGCTGTCTCTCCTTACGGTCGAACGCAAGGAAGCCCAGGGATTCGGTCGCATCGTCCGCAACGAGAACGGCGCCGTCCGCGCAATCGTCGAAGAGGTCGACTGCACGCCCGAACAGCTCGCGATTCGCGAACTGAATCCCGGTGTCTACTGCTTCAACGCCCAATGGCTATGGGAAAATATCTCCCTCCTGACGCCCAGCTCCACCGGGGAATTCTTTCTGACCGATATGCTCGCAATCGCCGTCGAACAGGGCCAGAACGTCGAAACAGTTGCAGCCGAGTCTGATGAAACATTCGGCATCAATGACCGCAGCCAGCTGGCTGCCGCCGCACATGCCCTGCGACAGCGCATCAACACCGACCACATGCTCGCCGGCGTGACCATCGTCGACCCCGCATCCACATATATCGACGCCGATGTGACCATCGGCCAGGACTCGACCATCCTTCCGGGAACCCACCTGCAGGGCGCCACAACCGTCGGCGCCGGCTGCTGCATCGGGCCCAATTGCCGCATCGTCGACAGCGCAATCGGAGATGCCTGCCGCGTTGAGTACAGCGTCATCGAACAGTCCAGAATGGACCGGGGCAGCGAAGTCGGCCCCTTCGGCCATCTGCGGCCGGGCGCCCATCTCGGCGAAGACGTACACATGGGAAACTTCGGCGAAGTGAAGAACAGCCGGCTTGGCAAGGGCGTCAAAATGGGCCATTTCAGCTACATTGGCGATGCCACCGTCGGCGAGAATGTTAATGTCGGCGCCGGCACCATCACCTGTAACTTCGATGGCGTCTCCAAAAACCGCACCACGCTCGGCGATGACGTCTTCCTGGGCAGCGATACGCTCCTGGTTGCCCCCGTTACCCTCGGCGCACGCGCACGCACCGGCGCCGGCTCCGTCGTAACTCGCGACGTAGAGGAGGACACGCTCGTCTACGGCGTGCCCGCAAAGCGCCCCCCTGCCGCCGAAAACGCCATACAGCCTGAGTCGAATGAGTAATACCGGTCAAACCGACGAACATATAAGCTGCCACACCAGCACCTCGGACGAATCTTTTCCGTCAATCTGCCTGCGCAATGCCCGGCGAGGCGCAAGGCAACGTAGAAAAAGGAGTCTATAGTGGAAGTGGAACCTGCATGGCTGATCGCGGCGCAACTGCTGCCATTACTGACGATTAGCTTTGTCTCTGCCGCAGAAGTATCGCTGTCGGCAGCATCCAGAAGCCGTATGCGAGAACTTCTCGCCAGCGGCAATCAGCGGGCAAAGCTGATCGACCGAATGCTCTCCGACCCGGCCCGCTTTCTCTCCACCCTCCTGATACTCAAAAGCCTTGCCTACATCGCGGCCAGCTCAATGGCCGTCTGCGTGGCGATGCTCCTGCAGTGGTCCAACGTCGGGGTCAGCGCCTCAGTCGGTCTGGTCTGGCTCCTCCTTCTCGCCCTGCAGGTCATCAGCCGGGGCTGGGCTCTGCGCCAGCCCGAAACGGTCGCGCTCGCCATCGCCCGTGTCGTCGACCTCGTCGCTGCAATTCTCGCCCCCCTATCGTTTCTCCTGCGCCGCCTGGCCGCCTACGCCCGCGGTGACGAAGACGAAGTGACCGCCGAAAGCGTATTCCTGAGCGAGGATGGCCTCCGCTTCCTCATCCATGTGGGCGAAGGTGAGGGAGTGATCGAAGAAGACGAAAAGCAGATGATCGCCGGCATCTTTGAATTCGGCGAAACGACTGTGCGCGAAATTATGGTGCCGCGGCTCGATATGGTGGCCGTAGAAGCCGATGCGCCTCTCAGCGCAGCTCTCGACCTGATTATCGGCAACGGACACAGCCGCATTCCCGTCTACGACGACAGCATAGATCATCTGCTCGGCGTACTCTACGCCAAAGACCTCCTGCTCTGCCTGCGCGATGGGAGCCAGGATATCTCCATTCGTCAACTGCTTCGGGAGGCCTACTTCGTGCCCCAAAGCAAAAAACTTGACGAACTGTTCGAGGAAATGCAGGCCCACCGTATCCATATGGCCCTGGCCGTTGACGAATACGGCGGGACAGCCGGCCTCGTTACCATCGAAGACCTGCTCGAAGAGATCGTTGGCGAGATCCAGGACGAGTACGATTCGGAAGAGCCCCAGTTGAAAAAACTGGCGCCCGAAATCTACGTCTTCAACGCCCGTTACGATATCGATGAAGTATCCCAACTCATCGACGTCGACCTGTCCGCCGGCCCCGAGAATATCGACACCCTCGGTGGCTTCATCTACAGCCAACTTGGACGCGTTCCCGAGCAGGGCGAAAGCATAAAGTTCCATGATTGGCGGTTCACGGTCCTGTCCGTAGATTCCCGCCGTATCGAACAGGTACGCGTCGAACCGGTCCACAGCGCAGGGAACGGTGCGCAGACCTTGAACCAGCCCGGCGTCGAGGAGCAGGCCGAGGATTCGACAAGCTCCGAATACCTTCAGTCGGCTGCCTGACAAATTGGTATTCGCCCCTGGCTCAAATTTGCCGCTCACAAAAAGGACACTATCGTGACCCCGACGGTCTCTCCGCAACAACTGGTTGCAGCAGCACAGTCCGCCCGCAATCAGGCCCATGCACCCTACAGTAACTATGCCGTCGGCGCCGCCGTGTTGACACGAGACGGCGAAATCATCCCGGGATGTAACGTCGAAAACGCCTCCTACGGAGGAACGATCTGCGCCGAACGGGTCGCGCTCACGTCCGCAGTCGCCCAGGGAAAACGGGAATTCAGTGCGATCGCCGTTGTTACCGTGGACGGCGGCTCGCCCTGCGGCTTCTGCCGCCAGGTGATGATCGAACTTGGCGCAGAGATGGATGTCTATATCAGTGATGCAGCCGGCAACTTCCGCAGCACGACCGTGCGCGCCCTGTTGCCCGATGCCTTCGGCGGCTGACGACGGTCGCAACCTGTCCTCGCCGGCTCTTTCCATTGCCATCTTCAAAATAAAGACATATTAGCGGCGTCCTTGATAGGCCGCCGCTCAAGCACCATGTTTCAGACTCCATGTGTCAGGTGTTATGAATCAAGCACGATGGATCAAGCACTGAACCCGAGAACGAAGCAAGCTAGTCCACCTCTGTGTTTCTTGGCAGAATCCTCCTGACCGACTAGGATCGTAGCAATATGAAGGATCCCAACCCCACCCAGCGAGTGAAACACCGATGAAGAACTGCTGTATAGCGGCAATTGGCCTTTTGGCACTGTTGGCGGTTGCCGCCTGTGCGCCGAGTCCCATTCCTGCCCAATCCACGATGACCGCGGCCACTGCTACGCCCACGGCCGAAACCTCTACTGCTGAAACAAGCACGCCAACCGCTGCGCCGGAGGTCCCTACCCCAACGCCGCTGTCGTCAAATAACGTGGCCGCCTCAGGGGAGGTAGTCCCTTCGTCTGGGCAGGAGACCGCGCATCTGGCAGTCGATGGCGATCTAGAATCACTCTGGAACTCGGGACGCATTCCGCTGGGGTGGATTCGGATTGCTCTTGATGGCCAGTACCTCGTCGACAGAGTCGAAATGGTCATCGCGCAGGCGCCTCCCGGTCCAACTACGCATGAACTCTGGCTGGGAGATAGTTCAGGCACGCGCACGCTCTACGCGCGGCTCATTAACCAACAAACCGAAGATGGGCAAACGCTCGAAGTAACAATCGATCCCCCCCGCAGCGTAAACGAGGTCTACGTTCGCACTGTTCAAAGCCCGAGTTGGGTCGCATGGCGCGAACTGCGTGTGTTCGGCGTTCCCTCCGGTGATCCGCCCCCGCCGGCATTCAAACTCAGCAAGATCGCCGACGGACTGGACCTGCCTGTGCAGCTTACGCACGCCGGTGATGACAGCGGAAGGATCTTCGTGATCGAACAGGCGGGACGCATCCGTGTTCTGAGAAGAGACACGGCCTCCATCGGTGAGGCCGCCTGGTCTGTGGACGAAACGCCCTTCCTTGATATCTCGAAGAGGGTCAGCTGCTGCGGCGAACGCGGGCTCCTCGATCTGGCCTTTCCGCCCGGCTATAGCGCCAAACAGCACTTCTATGTCAGCTATTCCAATGGCGATGGCCATACCGTTATCAGCCGCTACAAAACAACCCCTGATCCCGACACAGCCGATCCAAACAGCGAGGAAATCGTGCTCACGATCGAGCAACCGCACAATACGCACAATGGCGGGCGCCTCCTCTTCGGTCCGAATGACGGCTACCTCTACATCGGCAGCGGCGATGGCGGCGCCCCCGCGTTCAACGATCCTGACAATCGAGGGCAAGACCCAAGCATACTGTTGGGCACGATACTACGCATCGATGTTGAGTCCGGCGAAAAGCCTTACGCCATCCCCGCCAGCAACCCATTTACGCAGGTTGAAGGCTATCGCGGCGAAATCTGGGCCTATGGCCTGCGTAATCCCTGGGGATTCGCATTCGACAGCCAGACAGGCGATCTCTACATCCCCGACGTCGGCAATATCACCATAGAAGAAGTGAGCTTTCA
Organism: Caldilineaceae bacterium; assembly: GCA_965207495.1. Classification (GTDB taxonomy): domain Bacteria; phylum Chloroflexota; class Anaerolineae; order Caldilineales; family Caldilineaceae; genus Bin5. Next base: position 5,297,191 of record OZ242287.1, on the reverse strand, counting down.
GCCCGCAGCCAGCACCGGGGGCGAAAACTACGGATGGCGTATCACCGAAGGAAGCATCTGTTTCGAGCAATGGGGTTGCGTCAAGGGTGAACCCTGTGATATCGAACACTGGATATGCAGCGCCGAAGGCCAGATCCCGCCCGTGGCCGAATACAACCACGATCTGGGATGCGCAGTCGTGGGCGGGGCCGTCTATCGCGGACCCGGCCTGCCCGAACTGCAAGGCGTCTTCCTCTACGCCGATTTCTGCCGCGGCCAAATCTGGGGGTTGAGAGGCGGCCCCCAGGATAAGTGGCACAGCCCGTTACTTGTCAATGCGGCCGTTCCAGTCAGCGCCATCGGCGAAGACCAGGACGGCAACGTCTACGTCATCGGCTATCAGAATGGCGTCATCTCGATGATTACCGAGAACTAGACGGGAGTCCGAGTCGACTCTGTCGCAAGAACAAAAGTTACCCCTGAATCCTGACCCTTTCCTGTTGGGACACAGGGGTTTTTCATTGGCCGCGAAAACTTGCTCCGCATCTATCGGGACATAGTCTGTATCCTTGAATTCGAAACTGTGCTCGACCGCATCAAGCGCGAAGGCACCTACCCGGGCATCGTCTACGACCATCGCGGTCCGGCCCATCTCTCGGTCGGGCACAAGGCGGTCGCCGTCGGCCAGAGCTTCCATCAGCGGCTCCCACCGTAGCCACGGCGAGATTCTGGCCAGGGGCTATTCCGCCTTCGGCGCGCGAATAGTCTCAGACCAGGCGCGCGATCGGATGGCAGAGAACAAGCCGGAAGTGCGCATCCCCCGCCAGGAGAGCCGCCAGCAGCATACGCGGACCAAGCAGTGCTTCGGCATCAACCAGCAGGGCAAAACCCTGTCCGGACTCGGAGCCGTCGCCGCCGCTGAAGCGCTCTTCAAAGCGAGGGTTCACCGCTTCTGCGAAGTTCCTGCAATGATCGCTTTTGGCGAGGAGAACCGGGACTGGCGCTGTTGGAGTATATCGAGGCTTAACCGAGTGCCTGCCATACCACAGGTCCTTCAACGCCCCCACATCCGAAGGCGCCAACGTCGGCACAGCGGTCGGCTATACTCTCAGCGCCGGACACGTGGCAGCGGAGCTGACGTACTGCGACTTCATGGGGCGGGCCGGCGATGAAATTCTCAACCAGATGGCCAAGTGGCAGGCCATATAGGCAGGCGTGCTGAAGATGCCGTTAGCGCTTCGCGTTTCGGCCGGCTCCAAGTGCGGCGCACAGCACTCGCAGGACTGGCGCGCAATGGGCGCCCGCGTCCCCGGGGGAGTTGGAGGATGCACTCTTTCCCCAGAAAGTGTGGAAAATCGACACTGTCCACGCCCACATTCTTCCCCTACCAGGCCACCAGGCATCGACCAAGCAGGAAACGTGTGAGATCATGCGCCGCAATCAAGCGGGAACGTGAGGTTGCGAGCAGCAGGCTCAGACAAAGTGCAGCCGCAGCGCGTCCTTCCCATGGATCAACTCCATCTGCGATGCGCCCGGTTCAACCGTACAGTAAGGATTCTCGAACTGTCTGAATCCGCAAATTGCCTCTTCCCCGCCGTTAACGCTCAGCGGCCCCGTCCACCCGAACGATAGCGTTTCATCACGCATGGTTACGAATTTGACGGCCAACTGGGCGAATTCCACATGTAGCGCCAAGGCCCTTGCCTGAAAGTCGGCGAAATCTCCGTCCTCAGCCCGCCGCCCAAGTTGGCACAACCAAACGTTTTCCCGGCCATAAGAGCGCAGCTCCCGGTAGGCCTGCTCCCCCCGCTCCGTCAGGGTCAGTCCCTGCGCTGCCGTCAATGCCAGGTAACCGTCACCCTTGCGGGCAAACGCCCAACCCTCCCGCAAACGATATTCGTCAAACGCATGAACCGGAAAGTAGGCGTGCGTGAAGTCGGCAACGCCGTCAACGTTGCGAAAGTTGTACACGGCGACAAGCGCGTCCCGCCACTGCGCGACGCGCGGCAACCTCCCGTTCCCGCGCCAGCAGTTCGGTCGATGCGCCTCGACTTCGCTCAGACAGGCCGGCTGGTTGACAAAGACCACCGCTTCCGGCCCCAAGGTTGCCTGCCAAATGTGTTCTTGGCCCCCTGGTTCTCCCGGCCGGTAATCCTGCGCAGAGCAGAGCATCGCATCCGGGGTCCTGTAGGTTACTTTGTTGACCTCCCACGACGCAGGTTTCAGTTTTCCCTCAGCCGAGGGCGCGGCGCTGTGTCGCTCCCGATTCAGCACTGCTTCCGGCTGGTCGGCCGCGATTGCTCCAATAATCGGCGGCAGAAAATAGATGTCCGAGCAGGCGAGGCTGACGCTGCCCATCACATGCTCATTGAAGGCGCCCATGCCCCACAGCAAGCGGGAGATGCCGGACGACGGCGCGATGCGTGCACTGCGAACCGAAAGACTGTCGGCCCTGCCCTGCGTGGAACCGTACGCGCCGCGGAAGGAATTCAGGGCCATGCCGAGGAAGATCTTGTCCAGGACGACTGCGGCCAGTTCGCGCACCTCTTCGTTCTCCGCTAAGTCAACCAAATGGATCAGGGCAACCACGTTGGCTTCAACCATCCTCGATGAGTCCCACGCCGCAAAGCCAAACCTGCCCCTTTCCTGGCACCATGCTGCGGCGCTGCGCTCACCTTCCTCACGAAACTGGAGCCCCGTCGCCCCGCTGGAGCCGAATTCTCGCTCCGGGAAGAGCTGCCCGGCTAGGATCTGCGCCACGAAGTAGAGGATCTGCTCGCTCTCGCCCCAATCTCCTGTCTCCCTGCAGTGTTCTCCTTCCCCCCAAAATGGAAATCGGCACGACTGCTCCGCCAAGGCCCTCTTGAGGTCGACCGGAAATGAACTGTTCTCGCCGTATCGCGCCAACATGCCCAGCAGACCGACGACCGTGCAGGCGCCGCCCGCCGCGTCCTCCATCAGGTTGGTGATAGTCTGCTGCACTGCGGCAACTCGGACCTGTGACCATCGTTCCAGCGCCATCCTGGCAACCTCGCAGTAAAGATTGTCCTGCCTCCGGGTGGCATCGAGCAGGGCTTCGATTCTGCGCTGCGGATAGGCGCCAAGCTCTGCCGGCTGGTCCGAGAAGCGGTTCTTACTGACGTGCAAGTGAAGCCTCCGTCGCATCCGCATACCGCCGATGGCGTATTCCTCCGGACCAGGCATGAGCTGCAGTTCACAAGCCCCCTCCGGCGCACGCCTTGCCGTGCCCATGTCCACCGTGGCGTCGGCCTCTCCGCTCTTGGGAAAAGGCGATCGAGCCATCATGTATATGCGCCCGTTGGGGGTCTGCAAGCGCAACTCCATGTCAGTATCCGAAGTGCTTTCCGGCCTGTCGAACTCATCGGGCCAGCAAACCTGCACGTTGTCCTCGGCAGTATAGAGATAGCGGTCCAGCCAGGCATCTTCGAAGAATCGTTCAAACTTCCGCCGCCGGTCCAGCGCCGCAATCCGGGTCGGCAGGCAGACCGACCAGCCTTCTTCAGGATTACCGGCAATCGACAGCCCGAACCGCTGGGGCGAGTCGCCCTTGGCTGCCGTGTCAAGACGGGCCAAAATCTGGTTGTGGCCCACCAGGAGCTGAGCTTCAACAGTCAAGAGATGGCTATGCCTGGGCCGTTCCTGCAGCAGCAGTTGCTCGCCGTTCAGCCAGATTGCCGCCGCGCCGCAGACATTTACCACGAATTCTGCTTTCTGTGCTGTTGGACAAACCAGTTCGGCGCAGGCCCATGCCTGCACGTAATGCCAGGTCGGATAGAAACCCCCTAGGTCGATAAAGTGGTCGTCGAGACAGCGGTAGGCTCGCCAGGTCAGCGTACCTTCGCCAAGCTGAAAACTGTCCCTTTCCGCCGGCGCGCCGGAAGCGTCTTCTCTCCACCCCGCCAGAGTCCCTGGATCGTTCGCAGGGCCGGGCCGCTCTGAGTCCGTACGCGGATAAGGAAGAAATGAGTGCGCTCTTCGGGCGGCGCGCAGCATCGAATAAAAGCGATCCTGCGCATCTTTCGAATTAGTGCTCAATCCGATTCCCGTGGGCGATGCCGGCCCAGTTAGCGGCGTGGCTTGGGGACCCGCCAAAAGCCAGTTGTCGATTGCCCCATTAGTGAGCGGGTAGAACAGCTGCCCGGCATCCCCCTGCTCCTCAGGAGGTCCGATACCCCCAATGTTCTGCGCTGTTTCAGACATAGCCAGATTAAGCCCCTCATACGGAGCAGGAGGCCCCGAAAGACCTCCCGCTGCGTTCTATTCCAATTGGCGCAATTGCGAATTTACCGTTGCCGACTACCGGTCAAACAACTACCGATCAAAGAACTACCGATCAAAGAACTACCGGTCAAAGAACATTGTCTCTGGTCGGTACACATCGGCCATCGTGTTGTCCCAGCCCAGGAACATCTCATCCGGCAGGTTCTTGATCGACGGGTCCACGACGCCGACAATCGGAGACATGGTCGTCGTGCCGATATTCCAGAGCTCCTCACGGGCCGTGGTTACGATGTCGATCACCAACTGGAGCTGTTGCTCCGGGTCGGTCTCTGACTGAAGCGCCAGCCACTTTTCCTGATTCTCTAATGGCCCGCCCGTGAGCTCCAGGCCCTCTTCGCCGTTCGTCTCCAGGTAGAGGCCGAAGAGCGGGAAAGGAGCTGCGTTCTTTTCGGGCACGAAGCCGCGTCGAGCCGTCAGAATGTAGGGGTGTGTCGGCGTTCCACCAATCGTCAGAGCATCCCAGTCGATCGCCCGCATCCGTTCCCAGAACAGTCGGCTGTCAATGAAATTGTTGGTGGCGTGAATGCCAACCTGCTGCAGATGATCGACCACCAGCTCGGTGTCGTCCGTCCACCCGTAGTGGACGAAGTTAATGAACAGTTCTTCTCCGTCCGGGCGCAGCCGCCAGCCGTCGGCGTTGCGCTGGTCGAGGCCGATCTCGTCAAGCAGCGAGTTGGCCATATCCGGGTCATACTCGGTGTAAAGCGTAGCCAGATGCTCCGTTGCCGCGCGTGTCGGCGTCCCCAGCGGCGGCATCGGCTGCGACGGGCTGACCGTGCCGAAGTAGTTCAGCTGGTCGATCTCCTCGCGGTTGATCGCGTGTGAGACCGCCTTGCGGAAGCGAAGATCCTGGTAGATCGCTCGCTGAGCCTCGTCCTCGGTATGCAAGTTGAAGGTGACGTTGAGCATCGTGTCACCGGGGAAGTAGTACTTGACTACCCGCAACTTCCCTTCTTCCTCCGCCTGCAGAAAGTCCGGCAGCAACTTGAAGTCGAGCCAGCAAACATACTCCAGGTCACCTGTCAGGGCCTGCAACTCCTGCACTTCCTTGCTAACCTGCGTGTGCAGGATGCGGTCGATGTAAGGAAGCTGCTGGCCTTCTTCGTCTACGGCCCAGAAATAAGGGTTGCGTTCCCAGATCCAGGGTGGCGTATCCGGAGCGACCTTCGTCGGGATGAAGCCCTGCAAGTAGGGCTTCATGATCTGCCCCTCAACATTATGAGGCCCGACCTTGTGGCCGAACAACTCATTCCAACTGTTGAAGCCGCCATCGCTCACCAGGCCGTTGAGATCCTCCTCCTCCGCAAAGTCCGGGTGGAACTGCTTCATGTAGTGCTCGGGATGCCGGCAGAAATCGCCGCCCGACCAGTAGGAGGCCAGCCGGTCCATGAACCACGGCTTTGGCGTGTCCGCGACAAATTCAATCGTGAAATTGTCGACGACATTGAACTCCATCAGGTTTTCGTCCGAGTTGAGGTACACCGGCGGCTTGACAGGACGCAACTCCTCGTTCTGCAGCACGCTGTTCCAGTAGAACGCCGCGTCGTCAGCGTCATACGGCTCGCCATCCGACCACTTCAGGCCCTCTCGCAGGTGGACCCTAAAGTAGGAGGAATCTTCGTTGATCTCGAAAGACTCGGCGATATTCGGCACAACCTCGCCAACGTCGCCGCGCAGGCCCCAGGCATAGAAGACCAGTGTCTGGCCAGAGAAGTTGCCCAGGTTGTAGCCGTTGAACGGAGGCGGACGCAGCCCTGCGGTGTTGATGTCGCCGCCATACTTGCCGATTCCGTCGATTACCGGTAGTACCAGCGGGTTGATGGGAAGACGCTCATCTATGGGCGGCAGGTCGCCACTGGCAACCATCTCGGCCAACATCGGGGCTTCTCTGAAGCCGCTGGCGCTCTCCATCGCAGCAGGCGCGGATTCTTCTGCTGCCGTGTCTGCCGACGCTTCGGCCGGCGCCGCCGGCTCTCCTCCTCCACAGGCGACAAGCACCGCGCCAGCTGCGGCCACACCGGAAACGCGCAGGAACTCACGCCGTGAAATGTCACGCTTGGCAAAAATCTCTTTCTTCATGCTTGCTGCTCCTCTCCTAATTGGCGTTGAATGTTGACCGCGATTGAGCAGTATGCATCACCTCCTTCTGTGGTGCTCAGCCCACTTGGACTGGCTCTACCCCTGTCAACTGCAGTTCCTCAGTGCGATGGCAGCTGACAAAGTGACCGGGTTTGGTCTCCTGCAAGACCGGCTCCTCGTTCGCGCAGCGTTCGATCTGATACGGGCAGCGCGGGTGGAAGGCACAGCCCAGCGGAGGATCGGCTGGGTCCGCCACCTCGCCTGAAAGGAGAATTCGTTCCTTCTTTGACTCCGGATCGGAACGTGGTACCGCCGACAGCAACGCCTCGGTGTAAGGATGCATGGGCTGACGGAAGAGTGGCTCCGTTTCCGCCAGTTCCACAATTTTTCCCACATACATGACCGCCACCCTGTCGCTGATATGCTCGACGACGCTCAAATCGTGGGAAATGAAGAGAAATGTCAGCTGAAACGCCTCCTGCAAATCCTGTAGAAGGTTGAGAATCTGCGCCTGGATCGACACGTCCAGCGCCGACACCGGTTCATCGGCGACGATCAGGCTGGGATTGAGCGCCAAGGCTCTGGCCAAACCGATGCGCTGTCGCTGCCCGCCGCTGAACGCGTGGGGATAGCGCTTCAGGTAGTGGGGTTTCAGTCCCACTTGCCCGAGCAGCTGTCTGACGCGATCTTCCAGCTCCTTACCCTTGGCGATTTCGTTGACGATGAGCGGCTCGCCCACCACGTCCAGCACGCGCATTCGCGGGTTCAGCGAAGAGAAGGGGTCCTGGAAGATCATCTGCATCGCCCGGCGAATACCCCGCGACTTAAGTTCCTGCTCCGAGAGGCTTGCAAGGTCCACCAGGTCGCCGTTGTGCCGGAACAGGATTTCGCCGCTGCTGGGCGGCAATGCCCTCACGATCAAATTCCCAATCGTCGTCTTTCCGCACCCGCTCTCCCCGACCAGGCTGAACGTTTCACCTGCCCTGATCGCAAAACTGACCCCGTCGACCGCCTTGACGTGACCGATCACCTTCTGGAACACGCCGCGTGTGACGGGAAAATGCTTCTTGACATCAACCAATTCTAAGAGGACTTCTTTCATCTGGTCTGGCTCCGCCCTACGCAGGCTCTACCCTCTCTTCGTGATAAAGAAAACAGGCCACATGGTGCTCCAATTCAATCTCGACCAGCGCCGGCGGCAAACCCTCGTCGCACACGCCCTTCACGGCATCAGGGCAACGAGGATGGTAGGGGCAGCCTTGCAAGTTGGCGAAAGGGTCGGGCACAACGCCCCTGATCGAACTGAGCCGGTCCTTCTTGACATCACCCAACTTGGGAATCGACCGTTGCAGCCCAGCTGTATAGGGATGTCTTGGTGCGCGGAAGATGGTCCTGACCGAAGCCTGCTCAACCACGCGCCCCCAATACATTACCACCACGATGTCAGCCATCTCCGCCACCACACTCAGATCGTGGGTGATGATCATAATGGCCATGCCCAGCTGTTCCTGCGAGCGGTTCATCAGATCGAGGATCTGGGCCTGGATCGTCACGTCCAGCGCAGTCGTCGGCTCATCCGCGATGAGCAGGTTGGGGTTGCAGGAGAGGGCCATCGCGATCATGGCGCGCTGCAACATCCCGCCGCTGAGCCTGAAGGGATACTCGTCGATCCGTTGCAAAGGATCGGGAATGCCGACGTTGCTCAACATTTCGACCGAGATGTCGCGCGCATCTGTCGAGCTCACATCCTGGTGCAGCTGCACCGCTTCCATGATCTGCTGTCCGACTGTATGCACCATGCTGAAGGAGCTCATCGGCTCCTGGAAGATCATCGCGATCTCGGCACCGCGTATCGCCCTTATCTCGCTGCCGTCCTGCTCCAGCTTCACCAGATCTGTCTGGGATCCGTTCTCTTGCCGCTGCCAGAGAATCTCGCCGCCAACCACCTTGCCAGGGGTCGGTTCGATTCGCATGATCGATTGTGCGGTGATGCTTTTGCCGCAGCCGCTCTCGCCCACCACGCCCAGCGTCTGACCGCGCGCGAGGTCAAGGCTGACTCCGTCGACAGCTTTGACGATGCCCTCATCGGTGAAGAAGTAGGTCTTCAGTTCTCTGACTTCGAGTAGGTTGCCCGTCAATGCATCCCTCTCCCGCAATGGCTCCTATAGATAGGGGTCAGCCGCATCGCGCAGACCGTCGCCCACAAAATTAAAAGCGAGTACGGCAACCACCACCATGACGGCGGGCAGCAACATCCAAGGCAGCCGAATAATCACCTGGACTTGCTGGGCGTCCTGGAGCAGAACGCCCCAGCTGATGGCGGGCGAACGCAGCCCGACACCCAGAAAGCTGAGCGTCGTTTCGCCAATGATCATGCCCGGAACGCTCAAAGTCGCCACAGCGATGATGTGGCTCATAAATGAGGGCACAAGATGCCTGCGTATGATCCAGGCCGTATTGGCGCCGGACAGTCGAGCGGCCTTGACAAACGCCTCCTCGCGAACCGCCAGGAACTTGCCCCGCACTACCCGCGCCATGCCCGTCCAGCCCAGAATCGACAGAATCAATGTAATGAAGAAATAGACGCGCACGACTGACCAGTTGGCCGGCAAAGCCGCGCTCAGAGCCATCCACAGTGGAAGGCTGGGGAATGCCCGCAGAATCTCGATAAACCTCTGGACGATTGTATCCGTCAGACCGCCGAAGTAGCCGGATATACCGCCAATAATGATGCCGAGTAGGAAGCTCAGCGCCACGCCCAGAAGTCCAATCGAGAGCGAGAGACGCGTGCCGAAGATCAGCCGGGACAGCAGGTCCCGACCGTCGCCATCCGTTCCAAGCAGGAACAGCGGGGCCTCCGGATCCGCGCCGAACAGGTGAACGTCTGTCCGCAGGAAGTTCCACATCTTATACGGGGCGCCGCGCACAATGAGGCGCACGGGATAGATCTGGTCTGTGATCGGCGGGTAAGTGCGCATGAACTTGTCATCCATCTGCTGTTCAGTCCCGTAAACGAACGGCTGCAAATGGAACTTTCCCTCGCTGTCAATGAAACGCAGGCGCTGCGGCGGCGCCTGCGCATACTCGACATAACGTTCGTGAGGCGAATGAGGAGAAATGAACTCCGCGAAGAGAACTAGCAGGTAGAGTATCAGGAGTACAAATGCCGAAATCACGGCCAAATTATGCTTGCGGAACTTGCGCCATGTCAGTACAAGAGGAGGCGCCAGATAGTAAGCCTCCTCGACTTCGTCGTCCACATCTTCCAGCAACAGATCGGCCAACTCCTCGGCTTCAGACGGGCCTGCCTTCACTGCATCCATAGCTGCTGTCGCGCTCCTGTGAGTGGGATTCAGTAACCGTCCGTCAGAGACTTCTACATCTGCGACTGCATCAAACCGTTCCTTCGTAGCGAATTCTGGGATCAATGACCGCCAACAGAATGTCCGAAAGCAGTGTGCCGACCACGGTCAGGCTTGCCGTCAGCATGACGAATGAACCGGCCAGGTACATATCCTCTTCCAGCAGCGCCTGTAGAAAAAGAGGGCCGGCCGTTGGCAAGGACAGCACGACCGACACGATCGTTTCGCCCGCAATCAGTGATGGCAGCACCCAGCCCACGGTTGAGATGAATGGGTTTAGCGCCAAGCGGACGGGGTAACGCAGGATCAGCTTCCAGTACTGCAAGCCTTTCGCCCGCGCCGTCATGACATAAGGCTTCTGAAGCTCGTCCAGCAGATTCGCGCGCATCACGCGAATCGTACCCGCCGTCCCCGCTGTCCCAATGATGATAATGGGAATGGCCAGATGCTCTAACAGGTCGATGAACTTGCCGAAGCTCCACGGCGCGCCGTCATATTCCTTCGAAAATAGGCCGCCAATACCGGTGTCCAGATACTTGTGGGCCAAGTACATCAGGATGAGCGCCAGCAGAAAATTGGGGATGGCCAAACCCAAAAACCCGGTGAAGGTAAAGAAGTAGTCGCCAAAAGAGTATTGTCTGACCGCCGAATAGATCCCTATCGGGAACGCCATTACCCACGTAAACATCAGGGACAGAAACGAAATCATCATGGACAGGAGCAGCCGTGCACCGATCAAGTCCCGGACCGGCTGGTGCCAGGCCAGCGAGTAGCCCATGTCGCCGCCCACAAAGCGCGTCATCCACTTCCAATAGCGGACGTACCAGGGCTGGTTCAGCCCGTACTGGTGGCGCAAGTTCTCGATCACATGGTCGGGAACATCGCCAGTCTCAGTCAACTGGTTGATGTAGGTTGAAACGTAATCTCCAGGGGGTAACTCGATGATGATGTAGGAAATTACGGAGATGACCGCAAGGGTAGGGACCATCAGGAATAGACGTTTGACAATGAACAAGAGCAAGGCGCTTCACCTTCCGGCACGTCTACACACTCTCATCTGGCGCACGGCGATTCTGGGGGCCAAGTTCCTATGCAGCGGTCAATGCGGCCGGCGGGGGGAGAGAGCAGTAGCCCCGCTGACGCCTGCGCTCCATCGGCACACATTGCAGAAAAAAAATAGACTGCATAATTGTTGGGCAGCCAAATTCTACTACAGTTGCCTGAAAGTCAAAAGCGCAATTTCAGGTTCTGGTGCAGTTCAAAATGGGGGTGAGTTCTCCTGCACCGCTGACGGCAACAAAACCATTACTACTCCGCAATCCAATCCGCGGCAGTGGAAACAGTAACTCCCGCTCCTCACTCCTCTCCGCTCATTTGGGCGGTCGGGCCTCCGGCCCTCCCTTGTGCGGGGGGGAACCCCCCGCAACGCCCTCCAATACACCTTGCCACTTTGGCGCCGCGGCGCTGGTACTGTGTTTATGCCACCAGTCGCGCACCCACGTAGTGCCGCGAAGCCTGCCCCTACCGCACACAACGGTAGGGGCAGGCCTTGTGCCTGCCCTTTACCTTCCGCAATGCATGCAAACAGTTTCAGCCACCGCTGGCATAAAACCAACGCCAGATTGCCTCCACCCCAAATCTGGGACGCCCCCTCAGGATCCCAAATGGTGCATCCCAACACGGGAAAGAAAGATCTGCCGGCCACGGAATGGGAAATATATACGGGGCCATCGTCGGCGTGACAGTAACCGTCTACCAAGTTCCTGCACCTGCCTGTATTCACGCAATGCTGATCGAAAACCTTGAGGCGGCGCAGCGACTGCAGGCCCGACGTCAAAAAAGGCAGCACCGACGCGCCCCCTCTCCCCGAATCGTTGACTTTACTTTCCCGCTCTGTTATTTTCTTACCATGAACGTTCCGGCGCTGATGGCAACCTACCAGTTGCGTCAACGAGAATACCTGCTGCGCATTACGCGGGCGATGACCTCGCGTCTCGATCTGCCCAGCCTGCTGCGTCTGATCCTCGAAAGCGCGGCCGAAATGCTCGCCGCGCCTGCCGGCGTGATCGTGCTCGATGACGTATCCGCGGTCGTGCCCCTGGCAGACGGACGCAGCACCGTGGAGGAAGACGAACCCTTTCGTATCCGCGCATCCTACGGGATTCCACGCCAGCTCCTGCCCGCGTTTCGTCCCCTTCTCAAAATCGCCTCGCAGTCCTGGCCGCCATCGGAAGATCGACTGGCCCAAGAGGAAACAAGCCGTCGCGCCATGGTCGGCGAATGGGACGCCGGGCGCGCCCTCGCGGCCGAATTCTCGCTGGGCGAAAACTACCAGCAGGAAATAGAACAACGCGTTCGCGAAATAGAGTCGGCTTTGGGCAGCAAGTTGGGCCAGGTGATCGGCCTCCCTCTCCTGTTTGAAGAGGACCTGCTCGGCGTAATCTATCTATTCCGCGGCGACTCTGCCTTTTCTCCGCTGGACTGGCAGTTTCTGCAGGGGTTCGCCGACCAGGCCGCGATTGCCGTCCGCAACGCCCGCCTCTACCAGCAGCTGACCACCGAGCGCAGCCGCCTGTCGATGATCGTTCAAAACAGCGTCAACGGCATGATGATCCTGGCGCCCAACAAACAGGTGGAGGTCATCAACCAGCCCCTCTCCCTCATGACGGGAATTGCACTCCATGAGGCGGTCGGGCAACCTTGCGAAAAGGTCCTGCCGCTCCTCAATCTGCAAGGAGAAGATCTGTTCAGCGCCGATTACGACCTGGTGTCCTTGCCAGAGAGCGGCGCCCAATGCGAAGGAGACATCGTTCTGCCCGAAGGGGGCCAGATCTCGGTCTCCGTAACCTTTATCCCGGTCAAGGACGAGCGCATGCGGCTCGTGAACATCATCGCCAGCGTGCTGGACATCACTCGTTTCCGCGAAGAAGAGGAAATGAAATCCACCTTTACTTCCATCATCAGCCACGAGTTGAAGACGCCCGTCTCGCTGATCAAAGGGTACGCGCAAACGCTGGCCCGGCCCGACGCCGCCTGGGATGCCGAGACAGCCCGCCAAAGCCTCGAGGTGATCGAAGAAGAGGCCGACCGGCTGGAGGCGCTCATCAACAGCCTGCTCGACGTCAGCCGCATCCAGGCCGGCGGACTGCGGCTCGAGCGCTCCCACCTGCAAGTGCGGCGGCTCCTCGAACGGGTCGCGCAGGACTACCGCACACAGACCGACACCCATGAAATCGCACTCGACCTGCCCCCCGGCCTGCCCGTCATCTACGGCGACGAGGAACGCCTGCGCCTGGTCTTCACCAACCTGCTCAGCAACGCCATAAAATACTCACCCGACGGCGGCGTAATTCGCATCGGCGGTTGGCACGACCAGCCCCAGCAAGAGAGCGAGACCGGCCGGCTTGTGCTCTATGTCGCCGACGAGGGGATCGGCATCCCGGCAAGAGAACTCCCCAAAATATTCGAACGTTACTACCGCGTGGATAGCGGTCTCCGCCGCGGAACGGCCGGCGTCGGTCTCGGTCTCTTTCTCAGCAAGGCCATCGTCGAGGCCCATCAAGGCGAAATCTGGGTGCGCAGCGACGTCAACAAGGGCACAACCGTCTTCGTAGCCCTGCCCGTGGAAGAGACCGAATCCACATAGCCCGGCAGCCCGATAGCGCGTGATCGTGCAAATGTGAAACAATTCTGCGCAGGAAAGTCGCGTACAAAGAGACTCCGCTATGCAACTCATTCTTGAAAGACGCCTGAGCCGTCCACGCCACGTAGAGTTCCTCTTTCCCCTGATCGCCCTCGGTCTCGCGCTCATCTTCAGCGGCATTCTACTCTGGATATTCGGCGCAAATCCATTCGAGACCTACGCGGCCATGGCAACGGGCGCTTTCGGCCAGCGCTACCATATCAGCGAGACCCTTTTGCGCGCCATCCCCCTCATGCTTACCGGGCTGGCCGTGGGTATCGCATTTCGCATGTTGTTCTGGAACATCGGCGCCGAAGGCCAGTTCGTTTGGGGCATCATCGCCGCAACCTGGGTCGCCCTCTTCTTGCCCGAACTCATCGGTGGGATGCCGCAATGGACCTTCCTGCCGGCCATGATCGTGGCCGCCTTCGTCGCCGGCGCCATCTGGGGTCTCATCCCCGCCTTTCTCAAAACCGCCCTGGGCGTCAACGAGATCATCACAACGCTCATGTTCAACTATGTGGCCCTCCTGTGGATGCAATATCTCTATACCGGATCCTGGAAAGACCCTGAGGGCTTTGGCTTCCCCGGCAGCGCCCAGTTCCCCGAGCACGCCTGGCTGCCCCGCCTCCCCATCGACCTGGGACGGGTCCACTACGGCCTCGTGATAGCGGTCCTGGCGGCCTTTCTGCTCTGGCTCGTCCTCGACCGTACCAAATGGGGCCTGGAGATCAAGGTGATTGGCAAGAACCCGCTCGCCGCCCGCTACGCAGGAATGAGTATCGCCCGCAATGTGCTGCTGGTTATGTTTGTTAGCGGGGGCATCGCGGGTCTGGCCGGATTCAGCCAGGTGGCCGGTGTCGCACACCGGCTGCAAAATGGGATCGCAGTCGGCGACGGCTTTACCGCAATCATCGTGGCCTGGCTGGCAAAACTGAACCCCTGGGCCATCCTGCTTGTCAGCCTGCTCCTTGCCGGACTCAGCACCGGCGGCGATCAGTTGCAAATTACCATGGGGCTGCCGGCCGCCGTCGCAGGTGTGCTCCAGGGCTCGATACTTTTCTTCGTACTCGGCGCCGACGTCTTTATCAACTACCGGTTGCGCGTGATTCGTACGCAACCCCGGTCTGCTGCGAATCCTGCACCCGCATCCGGCGGACCGACGCCTGCCGACTAGAGCCGACTAGACAGACGCAAACTATCCCTATCTCCCGTTATATGCCGGTAGATTCTGTTCACAATCCGGCGAAAGCAGACTGCGGCTCGCCGCCGCTTAACACGCATCTGAAAGCGTAACGACAATGGAACTCGCCCTTCTTATCTCCATCCTGACGGTCACAATTCAGGCCGGCGCATCTCTTGTCTTTGCCGCAGTCGGTGAAATCTACACCGAAAGGGCCGGCGTTCTTAATCTCGGGTTGGAAGGCATTCTCATCATGGGCGCTGTTAGCGCCTTTGCCGTTGGCTTTCACACCGATAGTCTACTGCTGGGCACACTGGCAGCTGTCGTCGTCGGCGGCGCGCTGGCCTCCATCCACGCCTTCCTGTCCGTAACCCTGCGGGCCGACCAGGTCGTCAGCGGCCTTGCGCTCACGCTCTTTGGCATCGGCCTGAGCAGCTTTCTCGGCCAGCGCCTCGGCCCGGAAGGCGCCCCGCTCGTGGGCCTGGTCGGCCCCAAGTTCAACAAAATGACGATCCCCGCTCTCGGTCAGATTCCGCTGCTTGGCCAGGCCCTCTTCAACCAGGACCTGCTCGTCTACCTGATGTATCTGACCGTTCCCATCTCCGCCTTCCTGCTCTATCGCACCCGGCTCGGGCTCAACGTGCGCGCAGTAGGCGAAGACCCCGACACGGCCGACGCAATGGGCATTTCCGTCACGCGCACTCGCTATCTGGCCACCATCGGCGGCGGTATGCTCATGGGCCTGGGCGGCGCCCACCTGAGCCTCGCCTATACCCCCGGTTGGACTGAAAACCTCACCGGCGGACGCGGCTGGATCGCCATCGCTCTCGTCATTTTCGCCACCTGGGATCCGGCGCGGGCGCTGCTTGGCGCCCTCATCTTTGGCGGGGTCAACGCAATTCAGTTTCGGCTGCAGGCGGCTGGGGGCGGGGTCATACCCGCCGCGATGCTGGCCATGATGCCCTACCTTCTGACAGTCGTTGTTCTCACACTCATTACCGTCTATGAAAACGTTAGCCGCCGTCTCGGCGCGCCGGCAGCGCTCGGCCTGCCCTATATGCGCGGCGAACGTTAGCTTCCGAAATCAAAAAACTGATTGGAGTAGAAAGTACCTATGAGTAGTCAGGAATTTCGCATTGAGCATGACAGCCTGGGCGAGGTTAGCGTGCCCAAAGACGCTCTCTACGCTGCCCAAACCCAGCGGGCCGTCGACAACTTCCCTATCAGTCCACTCCGCTTCCCCCGCCAGTTCATCCGCGCAGTCGGGCTGATCAAAGGCGCGGCCGCAGCTGTCAATCTCGACCTGGGCGAGCTCGATGCCGAAACGGCCGCGGCAATTCAAAGCGCCTGCGCCGAAGTCGCGCACGGCGCCCACGACGCCCACTTCCCCCTCGACATCTTCCAGACCGGCTCAGGCACAAGCACAAACATGAATGCCAATGAAGTCATCGCTACGCTGGCATCCCGCATGCTGGGACGCAGCGTCCACCCCAACGATCATGTCAATATGGGCCAGAGTAGCAACGATGTCATTCCCTCAGCCATCCATCTGAGCGCCTATCTCGCCGTTGTCGAGGAACTCCTTCCGGCTCTCCAGCATCTGCAGGGCGCCCTCGACGCCAAAGCCGCAGAGGTAGACGGCATCGTCACCACCGGGCGCACCCATCTGATGGACGCCATGCCTATCCGATTAAGCCAGGAGTTGGGTGGCTGGAGCAACCAGATCGACAAAGGCCAGCGTCGGCTGCGCGACGCGCTGGCGCGGCTGGCAGAACTTGCCCAGGGCGGCACCGCTGTCGGGACCGGCATCAACGCCCATCCCGAGTTCGGCGAACGCATAGCCGCCAAACTGGCCGAAATGACCGGTCAGCCGTTCAGAACAAGCGAAAACTACTTCGAAAGTCTGAGCAGCCAGGACGCCGCAGTGGAGACGAGCGGGCAACTAAAGACAGTAGCGACCTCGCTGATGAAGATGGCAAACGATCTACGCTGGATGAACAGCGGGCCGATTGCCGGCATCGCGGAGATCGAGTTGCCTGCCCTGCAGCCAGGCAGCAGCATCATGCCGGGCAAGATCAATCCTGTCATCCCCGAGGCGGTGACCATGGTTGCCGCTCAGGTTACCGGAAACGATGTAACGATTACGATCGGGGGTCAGTCGGGCAGTTTTCAGCTGAATGTGATGCTCCCCGTCATCGCCTACAATCTATTGCAGAGCATCTCGATCCTGGCCGGCGCCAGCCGTCTGCTGGCAGACAGAGCCATAGCCGGCTTTACTGTCAATGCAGAGCGCATCGGCCGCCTCGTCGACAGTAACCCGATTCTGGTTACCGCCCTGAACCCGGTGATAGGGTACGAACTGGGCGCGCAGATTGCCAAAACCGCCTACGCGCAGGGACGCACCCTCAAGGAGGTCGCCCTCGAAATGACCGATCTCAGCGCCGGCGAACTGGATGATCTGCTCGATCCCCGCAAACTGACCGAAGGCGGCATTCAGCAACTCTGAAATCCAAAGCAGGACTACTGTGCTTCTTCCTACTGTGCTTCTTCACCGTCATCTCCGTGATAGCGGCTTGGAAGGTTCACAACTCTGCCTCTGTCATCTCGGAAGCCTGCGTCGCTGAGAGCCTGTTAGAAAACAACAAAAGGTCCGGCATCATGTGCCGGACCTTTTGTTCTATTGTAATTGTTCTGTCTACGGCAGGAAGTAGAATGGATTGCGCGCGGCGCCGTTCTGTCGGATTTCAAAGTGCAGATGCGGCCCCGTGGAACGCCCGGTATTGCCTACCGTACCCAACTGTTCGCCCTTGGCAACGTTCTCGCCCTGGCGCACGTAGACCGTATTCATATGGGCATACAGCGAGATAAAGCCGTTGCCATGATCGACCATGACCATCCTGCCATAACCGCCATTCCAGCCGTGTGATGCCTTAACGACATAGCCGCTGTCGGCTGCCACGATCGGCGCGCCCGCCCTGGCCCCAACGTCGATCGCTCGATGGCCGTGCCAGAACTGCTGCGTAATATGGCCGCTGACTGGCCAGGCAAAGCTTCCGGAACCTCTGACCGCATTTGCAGGGACCGGACCTCGGTACATTGCCACCTGCCGGGCGACATAAGGCTTGGTGCCATTGGGAATGATCAACTGCCTGCCGTTGTTGATCGGGGTGGCCGCCGACTCCAGATTATTCAGAGGAAACTCAACTATCTCTTCTACCGATACTTTGTATTTCACTGCCAGAGTTGAAAGCGTGTCGCCTGCTCGAACCACGTGCATCACGCCATCCACTGGCGGAATTATCAACTGCTGGCCGGGCCACAACAGATCTGGGTTTGACTCCAGTTTTGGATTGGCCCACAAAATCGTCTCCGGCCTGAGATCGTATCGGGCAGCGATCTTTTGCAGATTGTCAGCCGGCAACACTTCGTAAACCTGGATACTGAATATCCTGGACGAAACAGAAACCGCAACCGGTTCCCCCTCCGCTGCTTGTACACCCGCCGAAGCAACGGCCGGCTCCTCGGTATCCCGGGTGAACGGAAGTACCGCACGCTGCAGTGCATTGCTAACTTCGACAATCGGATTGCGGCGGGCCGACTGTGTGTCCGCAGTGGCACTCTCCACAAGCGGAACATCCACCGGCAGAGTGTGCAACGGGAAATTCCAATCGGGGGGATCCACTCGCCTGACAAGAATCACTATCGCTGCCACCACCAAAACGGCAAGATGGCTGGCAAGCCGGACCGGCGCGACCTGCTCGCGCAGGAAGCTCTGTATGCCTGAAGTCAGATTCTCAAACGCCCCGCCTGCCGCATCGGCAAGTCCCGGCGCTCCCTCGTCCAGAGCGGCTTCAGCCGCAACTTCTGAACTCTGATGTATCTGGCTCTGTGATGGATTGGGGTTAAAATCTGAAAGACTGCTGGGGGTGGAGGTCTGATACTCTTCCTGATCCGATGGTGGAGCACTGCTTGATCGGCGGAAAGTATGATAACTGAATCTACGTTGTTCCACGTGCTCTTTGCTCTTAAGCATACAACCTGCCCAAGACTAAGGGTACAGCACAAAACTGTACCACAATGTACAATAAACGCAAACCTCAAAAAACTGCGGGGTGGGGGTAGGATGCTTTCGGATTTACTTCTTCCACAGCCAAGAGCGAGCCGTCGGCCATTCAAGAACTCAAAACGGCCCGATTCCCTTCAAGAATGCCATTATAGAGATAAATTGGAGACTGTACAAATTAGATCTTAGGTCTCAACTCAGTTTTTTCCCCTTCAAATGCAGTAAGGTCGGATACCGTAGGGAAAACGTAGGTTAAGCGTCATTTTTCTGTCAAACAGTCCGTTCTACAAGGCCCATCCCAGCCACTCAAGTTTCGGACCGCCAGTCAGACCCCCTGCCGGCCCGGCTTTCGAATGTTCCCTCGGTGTTCCGCGCTGGGCGCCGACCCACCTGCCCACATGTCTACTTGATAAGCGTGTCCAGGAATTCCTGGTTGTCTCGCGTCCGGCTGAGGCGTTCCAGGATCGGCAGAATCGCTTCGTTGCCGCCTCCCATGGCATCGCTCATCCGACGCAATGTGTAGACCTTCGCCAGCACCTCCGGCTCCAGCATCTTCTCTTCCGCTCGCGTGCTGCTCCGCTCAATATCAATGGCCGGGAAGATACGCCGCTCCGACGTGCGCCGGTTGAGATGCAACTCCATATTGCCCGTGCCCTTGAACTCTTCGTAAATGACATCATCCATCCGGCTGCCCGTTTCAACAAGACAGGTCGCAACAATTGTCAGGCTGCCCCCCTCCTCCAGGTTCCGGGCCGCCCCAAAAAACCGCTTTGGTGGATAGAGCGCCGCCGGATCGATCCCGCCCGATAGCGTGCGGCCCGACGGAGGCACTGTCAAGTTATACGCACGGGTGAGGCGCGTAATGCTGTCCAGCAATATCACCACATCGCGGTTGCCCTCAGTCAGGCGCTTGGCCCGTTCCAAGGCCATTTCCGCTACCCGCACATGGTTCTGGACCGGTTCGTCAAAAGTGCTGCTGATGACCTCCGCTTCCACAGAACGGTCCATATCCGTAACTTCCTCGGGCCGCTCACCGATCAGCACGACCATCAAATGCAGGTCGTCATAATTGCTCGACATACCGTTCGCGATGCGCTTCAAAATGGTCGTCTTGCCAGCTTTGGGAGGGCTGACAATCATTCCGCGTTGGCCGCGGCCGATTGGCGACAACAAGTCGATCATCCGGGTGGCCAGTAAATTCGGCTTGGTTTCCAGATAGATCTGCTCGTCTGGGAATATCGGCGTCTGCTTCTCGAACACCGGACGCCGCTTGGCCTCTTCAGGGTCAAGGCCATTCACCGCCTCCACCTTTAGCAGTCCGTAATACTTCTCCGTGTCCTTTGGCGGCCGTACCTGGCCAACAACCAGATCTCCCGTTCGCAATCCAAAGCGACGAATCTGGCTCTGGCTGACGTATACGTCTTCCGGTCCCGGCAGAAGATGGTCGCTTCGGAGGAAACCAATGCCGTCCTGTACGATTTCCAGGATTCCCCCTCCAAAAATATATCCCTGTTTTTCGGCGTTGGCCCGCAATAACAGAATGATTAGATCATGTTTCTTCAAGCGGGTATATCCGCTTATAGCCAAGGAGCGCGCTATCTCTCTGAGCTCATCCAGAGTGCAGTCCTCCAATTCGGCCATTGTCATACTAAACGTTTCCATAGTTCATTCCTTGTCAGGCTCAACAAAAAGTCACACATTGCTTGCGCAATAGGACAGTTTCATTTGCATACGAGTGAGAGTGCTGAAAGCGCGCGCTGTCGTCAAGTCGTGAATACGATCAGTCTGCACTATACATTCTTTGGGGATTGCCCGAATTCGGACAGATTTTCTTAGTGAATTGACTTACGCCAGGGTTGGGTAAATGCGAAAGAGGTGCGCTTGACGGTTCATCAGCCGCTTCTACCACCTATCCGCGACCGCCATCCGCTCTGCTCGGCCATTCTGAATCGATCATCGCCAATTGCGTATAGAGCAAGCCGGCTACTTTACTAAGTTCTGTTTGGATAGTCGAAGCGGACATTTAGGGCGGAGGCAAACCTGCAGTATCGACAAACAGTATAACAGCCTTTTCGGAATACGTCAACTACGGTTTTTCTTAGTTACAACCCAAAACGGGGGTGAGCCTTCGTATTCCTCTTGTTGCAACCCAGCCACCGTCAGTTCCAGTTCCAATCCCCTGCAGAACAGACGGTCTCACCCGCTCCTCGCTTCTCTTCACTCTCTCCTCGCATCTGGGCGTTCGGGCCTTCGGCCCTCCCTTGTGCAGGGGCTGCGCCCCCGCAACGCCCCGCCCTTGCCAGCCACCTTGCTCAATCTTCCCCAGCATTGTGTCCAGCCAACAGTGTCTACCCCCCACAGTGTCTACCCCCCACCTGCTGTCTCGCGCCACCGACCACTGACCGCTGCAGTTCGCTGCGCCCGCCCCGCCCAGCGCCCACTCCCGCCTTTCCCCTCAAATCTCCTGTAAGGGCAGGCCTTGTACCCCCAAACAACCGACCTGGCCTGCCGCCTGCCCCCGTCCCTCCACGAGCCAATAAACAATTCCAGCCACCGCCTGCATCATTTCCCCGGCAGACTGTTCCCACCCCAAATCCAAGATGCCCCCATTTCTTTATTGCAACCCAAATTCGCCGCGCGGCGCCTTCCGCCGCCGGTGAACTTGGCCGCACAAGGAGAATCAACCCCATTTCAGATTCTTATACAAAACCCGGGGTGCAATCCACTGGAGACCGAGGCCCGACAGGCGCACATTCTCAATATAACTTCAGCCCCCTGTCGTGGGACCTGCAACAAGTGGAATACTGTCGTTCAACTCGCCGTCATCTCGATTCCCGGCCGCCTCCGAACACCGGCAGCCGCGGGGCAGCGTCAACCAGGCGTCGCCGCTGCCCCGCTTATCGCCTCTACCACTCCCAGATGCCGGCGATCTCCTTCAACGTCTCAACATCAAGAATTCCAATTCGTCGGTACCCCAGTTCCACCAGACCCTGCCGCTTGAAATCCCGCAAGATGGCGCTGACCGTCTCTCGATATGTTCCGAGCCGGTCCGCAAGAACCTGATGACTGACTCCCTGAATTGTCTCTTCCGTGTCGCTGCACAGTTCAACCAGCAGTGCCGCCAGCCGCTCCGGCAGCTTCTTATAGGCAACATCTTCCAGCCTGTCCTCTACCTGAAGGAGCCGCCTGCCGTACGTCTGCAGCATTCCCCATCCCAAAATGGGATACTGAAGCGTCATATTTCGCGCCTCGGCTGCCGGAATCGACCAGACCACCACATCAGTGTCCGCTTCCGCGAAAACGTTGGCCTCCTGCGGCCTGTTCAATGCGCCCTCGCCAAAAATGGCCGCCGGCTCCAAGCTGCCTATCACCAGCCGGCGTCCCTCTTGATTTGGGCACACCAGGTTGATTTTGCCTTGCATGAGCACGAACATCTCTCTCTTCAGAGCAGTCGCATCGGCAACAACCTCGTGCGGTCGATATGAGCGCATGCGCACATGCTTCCCGAAAGACGGGTCGTCGTTGTGAAGATCCATCAAAGTCTGCAAAAGTTCAGGCTTTCGGCCCAGAACATCGTCCGCTACAGTGTGTCGATAGGAATTATTGAACATATATCACATCCTTTCTGGCTGCGCCGCAATGCCGGGCTCATACAAGGGTGCCAGCTAGGGCGGGCAAATAGGACACTTCCGCCGGACATCAGCCACTACCTACGCCATACCTGTATAAAATCTGTGCCGCAAAAGACTCGTTTTCAAAAACTGCTCCGGTTCGTCCCGACAACCGATTCAGTAACTGTACACTGTCTAAAGTATAGCAGTCTTAGTCAACGAATTCTATACTTTCTCTCCTTACAGAATTCTTATCGACAGCGCATCATCGACATGGCATCAGATTCTCTACTCTCGAAAGTAGTCTAACATTGGAAAGTTGCGTTTATGTTGCGGTAAAGTTAGCATTCCATGTGCATTGGGCCTCTACACAGCAATTTCCCCGGTCAGGCCCGCTCCAAGAAAAAGAACGCGTTGTCTTCCCTGCCTCCTGACCTGTCCAACTTTGCAGGACGAAGACAGCGGCTGCGCCGTTACAAACAGCGCACGCCATTCCAAACAGCGCACGCCATTCCAATCAATGTGAATTCTCTTAGAAGACCTTGCGCACCTGCTGGCCCAGGCAGCCACTCCCTCAAAGCGGCACTATATATGGGACAATACCCACCAAAATAGCGTAATTGTAGACAATTTCGTGTTATGCTACACTAAATTTCTGTAGAAAACCGCCGGATATCTGAGAGCCACCCTTCATTATCTATGGCTCTCTTTTCACCATACCGTAAGCACTGTACTGAAGCTTTTCTCATGCAAAACTCCTTCGCACCCCGACCCGTAATGTCGAAGGCCGAATCGGTCGGGCCGAAGAATGGTCTCTTCCATTCATTTCACTCATATCACGTGACGAGAAAAGCTTAATGGCAGGAATTTTGAAGAGAATCGCCGCGGTTCTCGTAAGTATCGTCTGGCTCAGTCTCATTCTTGCACTGCTGGCCGGTTTTTTCGCGCCTGATCTTCACCAGCTCCTGCCTGCGCCAGTTCGAGATATCACCAACCCGCAAGTGCTGCGTGAACAGTGGCGATCCTTCACCGATTCACTGGTGCCAGGAATCGGCGTGCAGCCTCCCACTGAACCTGCAGCTACGGAAACGCCTACACCTGACGCCGCGCTGTCCACCGCGCCTACTTCCACGCCAGAGCCCGAGCCCCCTACCGCCACGCCGCCGCCCGTGCCTTCACCGACACCGACTACCGCGCCGGCAATGAGCTCCGACGACGATGAAGAGACCCCCGCTCCCGAAACCATCATCTCGGTCTCAGTCTCAGAGGCTGGCCAAGCCGACTTGCGCTCCGCTCCCAGCGAAGATGCTGACGTCATCGGGCTCGTGGCAGCAGGCGGAACGGTTGACGTCAACGGCCGCGATCCCACCGGGAACTGGTATCGCCTGGAAGACGGTACTTGGATTAACGCCGCTGACCTCGTCGAAGCCCCGCTTGACCAGGTCTCTATCGTAGTAATTGAGACGCAGCAACCTGCTGAAGACCCTCAAGAGCCGGTGCCGCCTTCTGACATAGAATCAGATTCGCCATCGACAGAGCTCCTGCCTGTCAGCGTTGCTGTCAACGCCGACTCCAACCTGCGCGCCGGCCCCGGCGTCGAATACGACCGCGTCGGGGGCATCAATTTCGACGAAGAAGCTCTCATCGTTGGTATTTCCATCGATGGCGCATGGTATCTGCTCGAAAGCGGCGACTGGCTCTTTGCCGCCCTCGTCGCTGAAGCCGTCGACGTACCTGTTGTCGACGAGGACGGCCTGTCAGATCAGATGACTGCTGCCGACACAGAGCAACAGGAAGCCGAGCAAACCGGCACCGACGAACAACAGGCAGAAACAGAAGAGACGCAGGAAGACACCGAACAAACCGATACAGAGCAGTCTGATACGGTCGACGAACAGACAGCGCCAGAAACAGAACAGTCGGAGACGGACGCTGAGCAACCGCAACCCGTCGTCATTGCCCCCCTCGGCGCCAACCTGCGCGCCGGGCCGGGCGTTGAATTTGAACGGGTGGACGGCGCCGAGGACGGCCAGGTACTGACAATTGTGGGCCAGGACGAAACCGGTGAATGGCTGAAACTTGAAGATGGATCTTGGATCTCCGCCGCTCTTGTAGCCAATGTCCCCGCAGACCTGCCCGTAGAATCCGCGGAAACAACCGAGGACGAGCAGGAAGAGCAAACTGACGAGGACGAACAGGAAACGCAGACCGGCGAGGACGAGCAAGAAGAGCAAACTGACGAAGACGAACAGGAAACGCAGACCGGCGAGGACGAGCAAGAAGAGCAGACTGACGAGGACGAACAGGAAACGCAGACCGACGAGGACCTGCAAGAAGAGCAAACTGACGAAGACGAACAGGATACACTGGAAGAGATTACACCGGTTCTGTTCGCAACCGTAAACACCGACTCCAATCTGCGCGACGGCCCCGGCCTCGATGCAACGATTGTCGACTTCGCCCCCGCCGGTACACAGTTGACCCTCGTCGATCGGTCCGATGACGAAGAATGGTTACAGCTCGAAAATGGCTTCTGGATTCTCGCGGCGCTCGTGGACATCCTCCCCGCAGAGGGGGAAGAGGACGCCGATGACGATGCCGGGACTGATACCACCGACGAAAATAACGCCGCGAGAAGGGTAGCCCCGCCCATGATCTCGTGAGGGTATTGACTAGAGTCAACTGAAGTACAGACACCGCAACTGCCACAACTGACTCTGCAGCAGCATTGCGCCGTACCGGCCGCCCCAGGTTTCGGACATTGTCGGGAACCATTTCGGCCCTGCGGCGTACTTTTTTGTACATGACCAACCAAAAACGCAACGCCCGCTCGCAAACGAATTCACGGAGTGATTTTGATGCGAATTCTTCTCTATACAGGGAAAGGCGGAGTCGGCAAAACCAGTGTCAGCGCGGCCTGCGCACTGCGATGCGCTGAACTGGGCTACCGAACCGTCGTCCTCAGCACCGACTCCGCCCACAGTCTGGGCGACAGCTTTGACACCCGCATCGGCAGCGAACTGGTGGAGCTGGCGCCAAATCTGTGGGGGCAGGAGATCGATCTGCTCCATCAAATGGATAAGTACTGGGGGCGCGTGCAGGAATACCTGAATGTACTCTTCTCCTGGCGCGGCATGGATTCGTTGGTCGCCGAAGAAACTTCCGTACTGCCCGGCATGGCAGAGCTTGCCAGCCTCATGCACATTTCACATCTGGCCGACAGCGGCGACTACGACACGATCATTATCGACGCCGCGCCGACCGGCTCCACTCTGCAGCTGCTCAGTTTTCCCGATATCGCCCGCTGGTATATCGAGAAGATTATGCCCTTCGAACGCCGCACGCTCCAGATCGCACGGCCTATCGTGTCCCGTATGAGCGACATCCCGCTGCCGGACGACGGCCTCTTCGAAAGCGTCGAAGATCTGGTGAACGTCCTCGAGCGTACCAGCCTCCTTCTTAGCGACAGCCGGGTCAGCAGTATGCGCCTGGTGATCAACCCGGAGAAAATGGTCATAAAGGAAGCGCAGCGCGCCTATGCCTACCTCAACCTCTATGGCTATGCCGTCGATTCCGTTGTCTGCAATCGCGTCTTCCCGCAAGAACTGCAAGATGCCTACTTCAGTGGCTGGATCGAAGCGCAGCGGCGCAATCTAGCCTTCGTTGAAGAAGCCTTCCAGCCGCTCCCCATCTCCCGCATCCCCTTCTTTCAGGAGGAAGTGCTGGGCCAGAAAATGCTCCGGCGCATGGCCGCCACCATCTTTGGAGACGATCTGGAGCGCGGGGGCGAAGGCGACCCCACCCGCCTCTTCTATCAAGGGGAACCGCAGAAAATCTTCGCCCGCAACGGTCACTACATCCTCAGCATCGCCCTGCCTTTGGTCGCCAAAGAAGAGGTGAACCTGCACCGCAGTGTCGTGGACGAGCTCATCGTCCGCATCGGCAACTGGAAGCGCAATATCGCCCTCCCAATCGGCCTGGCCCGGCTCAAGATCGACGGCGCCAAATACGAAGGCGACCGGCTGAACATCCTTTTCCGCAAACAGGAAGGCCACGCCGAGGACGCACTCGATTCGTTGCAGGGTAGCCCCTGGGAGCAGCTGAAATCCCGCCTGCAAGGCGACGTCGTCTGAACGGCGCGTCAATAGGCAAGACCGCCGTCCACCCTAAAGCCGTCTTAGCGCCGCGCGGGCTGCGTTGAATCCGCACATACCGTGGACGCCGCCACCGGGCGGCGTGGAAGCGGAACAGAGGTACAGTCCGGCCACCGGAGTGCTGTACGGGGGAAACCGCAGCAGCGGCCGCGTCCAGAGCTGGCGAAAGTCCTGTACGCCGCTGTTGATGTCGCCGCCCACATAGTTGGGGTTGTAGCGTTCGTAGTCGGCGTTGTTGATAACCGATCGCGCCAGAACCGTGTCCCGAAAACCGGGGGCGAACCGTTCGATCTGCGCTTCGATCGCTGCCGTCATGTCGGTGGTCGAGGCATGGGGCGTATGGCAATAGGCCCACAACGTATGCTTGCCCGCCGGCGCACGCGTCCTGTCAAACAGGCTGTGCTGCGCAACCAGCACATAGGGCCGCTCCGCAATGCGCCCGCCGCTCGTCGCCTCTTCCGAGGCCGCGATCTCCGCCAGCGTGCCTCCCAGATGTACTGTGCCCGCGCGGTGGCATACCTGCGCACGCCACGGCACAGGCTCGCTCAACGCATAGTCCACCTTAAACACACCCGGACCATAACGGAATCTCTCTAGTCTGCGCCGGTAGGCGGCCGGCAGCCGCGTCCCCGCCAACCGCAATACTTGCCTGGGCGTCACATCCAACAGAACGGCCCGGCTCGCAGGCAGCTCATCCAGCGACTGCACCTGCCAGCCTGCTACGATATCGCCGCCCAGAGCGCGCAAATACGCGCCCATCGCATCGGTTATGGCCTGCGCCCCCCCGCGCGGGAAGGGCCACCCAACCGCGTGAGCCAGAATCCCCAGCAGCATCCCAAAGGCCGAAGTAAACGGTTGGCGAAAACTGAGAAAGGAGTGGGCCGTTAGCCCGGCGAACAGAGCCCTAGCTCGTTCTTCACGGAAACACAAACGCGCAAGAAGATGAGCGGGCATGGCCGCGGCCATGCCGAAGCGAATCAGTGCCGGCAGATCAACGCCCACAGGATGCGGCCCCAGCACCATCGGCGCCAGTTTGTCCCAGTCAGCCGCCGACGGGCCAATCAGCCGCGTCCAACTCTGGCCATCCCCACCAAGAGACGCCGCTGTCTGTGCCAATGAACGATAGAGCCCGACCGCCGTGCCGTCATCCAACGGGTGCGCCGCCGCAATCTCCGGCTCAACCCATTCGACTCCGTAACGCTCCAGCGGCAAACTGCGCAGAAAGGGCGAGCCCACTACCAGAGGATGGACCGCCGCGCACACGTCGTGCCGGAAGCCAGGCAATGTTAGTTCGGCAGTCCGATTCCCCCCACCGATCGTGCCCCTGCCCTCGATAACGAGGACCGAGTGCCCAGCGCGAGCGAAAGTAATCGCGGCCGCCAACCCATTGGGCCCGGCCCCGACAACCACGGCATCATAAATTGGCATTGGTTAGTCTAAGCGCCAGCCTGGTATAGGCCGCTTGGATAGCTGCAATACAACGTCCGAAAAGATCCATGACTTTGAAAGGCGCGCCGGAGATCTATCAATCCATCTGGGGTGGGTGCCATCCTGCCAGTATCCAGTGCCTTCTGGCTAATCAGTCATGTCTAGAGCAGCCAGAAGCGGCTGACCGCTACGCAAACTCAGTAGCGCATAGGCGCGCGCTTTTCGTAGCATTGCCTTTTCGTAACTTTCCCGCAATTCCTGGAGACGCATCTGTTCCTGCGGGAAAAGGGGGCGTCGCTGCACGTCAAGGAGCATCTGAAGCTCCTGCCGTTCGGCGGATGCAATTTCATCCTTTGCAATCTGCCAAAGTAATTCTTCGTCGAGAAAAGTCATCTTCAGCAATTCACTGCGTACCGAGGCAGGGGAATCATGTACATCGGGTAAGCCGACCGCCAATGCCCCTACCAGCACATCCTCTAAAGGGCGATTTAGCGCCTCGGCCGCTTCGTGGGCGCGTGTGAGAAGAGAATCCGAGACCTCTAACGTTAGAGTCGTCATCCATACCCGTCCTTCTCACAGATGCGCAGCGCTGACATAGTGATCCTAATAAAGATCTCTCAACAATTCGCACCGCGACTACCTATTCCACCAGCCGCAACCGCTGCGGACTTCGGCCATCTACCCGCTCCAACACGCCCCGTGCCTCCAGATCGAGCTTGACCGATACCACATACCAACCGACCGAGCCATCAAAGACATCGCCAATCCGCTCGCCCACCGCGTCCGTCAGTCCGCTGAATGTGATCCCCGGCTGCGCCTGCAGCGTCTCCTCAATCGCCTTTCGGACCATGTCATACTTGCCCTTATCGATATTGACGCCCTGCTTTCCAGCCGGATGAAGCGTCATGATCTTTTCTGTCACGCATTCCTCCCAAACGGTGGCGGCACGCAACCCGCGGCTTCAGCCCTACAAAAATAGAAGAGAGGCTAACTGCCTCTCTTCCCAACATCCTCACCGCTCTGTAGTGAGCTCTACTCTCCCTCAAACAGCTTCTCATTGCGGTGCAGCCGGCGGGCGATGCCAAAGGTCTGGCCCTGGGCGCGCATCGTCGGCGCATGTGCGCCCAGGTAGCGGGCCGCTGCCACCAGCACCAGCACCGCCTCCTCCTGTGAATCCGGGTCGGCAGACAGCAGATCATGCTGACGGAAAGCCGCCTCCACACACTGAATCGTATGGAAGTCGCGGTCCTCCCGCAGCAGCAGCGCGCCAAGCTCTGCCCGCAGCGCGGCCGCGTCGCCGCCTTCGAATAGGTAGCCGCCCACCGCATTGCCGGCCTGATTCACTTGTTGCTGCTGGTCCAGAAGCCCCGCCAGCGCCGGCAACTCAGGCGCTTTGCCATTCGTGCCGGAGGCAGCCGGCAGCCTCGCCGCCGGAATGTTCAGAAAACGGTCGAGATAGATGCTCATCGCCGCGTCGAAAACGCCCCGCAGCAACAGCTGATACTCGTCCGGCGGCCCGTACCCCTCCAGACGGCGCAGACCCTGATGGACCGCGTTGGAGAATGTGAACGTATGCATCGCCGTGTCCCAGTCGCCAAACTCGTTGCTCGTGTGGAAGCGCGCAATGCGCAGCGCCGCCGCATAGGTGACCGTAGCCGCCAATTCAACCTCGCTGGCCCCGGCTTGCAGCGCCCCTAACAGCGCCTCGGCGATGGCGTGCGGATCATCGGTCAGCAACACCTGCACCAGTTCGGCGCGCCCCGCCCAAGTGCCGCGCAGCGCCTGGCCCGCAGCGAGGGCAACCGGAATCTGCTCCCGCGCATCGCCCAGCAGATCGATTAGATCGATCGGATTGCGCCACGCGTTAGACTCCTCCATGCGCTGCGCCGAAGCATAACCGGGCACCAGACTGGTCAAAACCCGTTCCGCCTGCTCCCAACCTACGATATCCAGCGCTTCGAATGCCTTGTTGGTAAAGTCCAGCGGATGTCCGACATCGATATAGCGGAAATCAGTCGCCGCGCTGAACAGAATATCTGCCATCTCCTGCGGACCGGCTCCAGCTTCCAACGCTGTGATGATGCACCGCTCCGCACCCTCCGCATCGCGCACCAGAATAAAGCGGCGGAACCACTGCTTCAATGTCGCCAGATCCGGGCTGCCGTCCGGCAGCGGCGTAACAGGAAAACGCGGCGAGCTGCCGGCCGAATCAGCCGCAACCGCCGCCAGCCCGTGCGCCAGAGCTCTCGCCCGGTCCTCGCGTCCCAGGCTCGGCAGGAGATTCTGGAAGCACGTAAGCATCGTCAACCCCTGTCCCCAACCCTCCATGCGGTAACGAGCCCCGAACTCCAGGCCGGCTGCAAACGGAGACAGCGTGTCCCCGGCCTCATCCACCATCGTGATCGCCGCCTTGGCCACAACCAGCGAAAGATTCCGCTCCAGCCCTACGCCCAACCGTTTGCGCTGGTGCTCCACCGGATCCTGCCGCGGCGTGACATCGACAAACACATCACCGTTCCGCACCTCCACCGGGAAGTTGGGCGTGTCGTCCGCCCACAGATCAAAAGAACCCCCCGTGCAAAGATCAAAACGGGCATGATGCCAGTGGCACGTCAGAATCCCATCATGCACGCTGCCCCTGTCAAGAGGAAAGCCCATATGCGGACAGCGGTTGTCGAGCGCGTAGATTTCGTCCTCATGATGCACCAGCACAATCACGTGCCCGTTCAGCTGGACCGTATGCAGACCGGTCTTCTTGACTTCGGTGACGCTTGCAATGCGCTGAAAAGCGCCAGCAGAAACTGTAGTTGTCATTCTTGGCCTCCCTATTTCTTATTCCCAATCCTTCCTCAGAGCATCAGTCCGTACAGCCTACCATCGAGTGTCATCACCAAAAAAGTACCTGTTCAGCCACAGTCAAATCGCGAATCCGACTAAGACTTGCACAAGCGCCTCTCTCCCCACTTCGCTTCACACCCATCCTCAACTGATTGCCGCACCCACTGACCACCGATCACTGACCACTGCAGTTGGGCGGTCGGGCCTTCGGCCCTCCCTTGTGCAGGGGCTGCGCCCCCGCAACGCCCCGCCCTGGCTAGACCACCGTTGTGGACAATTGGATCGTTTGAGTCCAGCGACCGGTCACGATCAGCCCGCGTCGCACTTGCCCATTAGTCATCAACAGCTTCTCTCCCCTTCTCCTCCCGCACTGCTGTCAGCGCCGCAAAGCCCATCAAAGCCAGCGCCGTCCAGAACAGAAACGGTACACCCGCGCCCATCGCTTCCAGCCTGTTGCCAATCGGCGGGGCGACCACAGAGCCAATCCGAGAGATAGCCATGATAAACCCGGTGGCCGTCCCGGCAAAGGCAGGTCCAATCCCCCGCAGTTCGATGATCAGTGTCATCATCGTCGCCATGTAGCCATCTCGCGTGATGCCCGCGAAAACAATCGCCAGCCACACTATGAGCCCCTGTACGAACGAAAGGAGGCCGAAGCCAACGATTAACATCAATGCCGACGCCAGCAGCAACGGGCGGCGCACCCCCAACCGGTCGGACAGCAGAGTAAACGGAATTGTAAAAAGCAGACTCGCGAAATGGAAACTGGCCAGGGCGCTGTCCGCCGCGCCCGGCTCCCAACCCTCATTGCGCAAATAGAGAGGTAGGTACCCGAGCGACCCCTGAATCGCGCCGCCGATGCCAAACATCGCCACCGCCAGCAGCCACACGTTGCGCAAACGGGCGACGCGCAGCAATGATTCGCGCAGCGAAGGCCGGTCCTCTGGCACAGCCCCCCGACCGTCGCCATCCGGCCCGGGTCTCGTGAACGCCCACAACGTTCCGACGATCAGCGCCAGCATCGCGTAGAATAGGAGCACGTTCCGCCAGCCCCCAAGCAGCGGCGAAAGCAAGGTCGCACTGATCAGCGAGCCGACCAGGAAGCCCAGGGCCATGCCCGCCGACACCACGCCGTTCGCCATGCCCAGGCGCTTCCCCGAAAACCAAACGCCGCACGTCTTGTGGACGTTCATCGGCGCCGCCATCGGGAAGAGACCAGCCACCAGAACAGTCACCGTCAGACTGGCGTAGTCACTGGCAAACGCCCGTGTTGCCCCGGTGACGCCCGATAGGAGGCACGCGATCACCAGCATCCGCCGCGCCCCGATGCGGTCGCCAATCACGCCGCCGGTCAGGCTCATGGCTACGCCCAACAGCGAGGCCGCGCCCCAGACGTATCCAATCTGCACCAGGTTCAGCGAAAGCTCAGTGCCAATCTCGTCGAAAAGGACCGGCAGCGACATCATCGGCATGCCCACAACCAGCGTGTGGGTCAGCGCGGCCAGCACCAGAATGTACCATCGGTACGCGCCTTCGGCAGGACTGGGGGCTGTGGCCGTCGGGGCCGGGGCGCGCCGCGGATCAGACACTTGCGGTCGTCCCTCCATCAATGAGAACCTCTGCGCCGGTAATACTCGCCGCCCGATCCGATACCAGGAACAAGGCCATGTCCGCGATCTCGTCAGCTTCCGCCATCCGGCTCAGCGGCACCGAGGCAATGCGGCGGGCGCTGGCCTCCTCCACCGAAATACCCTGCGCAGCCGCTTCCTGGCGGGCGAGTTGCCGCGCCCGTTCCGTGTTCACCGGGCCGGGCGAGATCGCGTTGATGCGCACGCCGTAGGGGGCAAGATCCTGCGATATGCCCTTTGTAAAGTTGATGATGGCCGCATTGGCCGTGCCGCCGGCCAGAAATGACGGCGTGGGGTTGTGCGCCGCCGCGCCGACAATGTTGACGATGCGTCCCTCCCGCCGCGCCTTCATCTGCGGTGCCAGCGCCCGCACCATCCGCATATATCCGAGCAGCTTCAAATCCCATGCCCCGTGATAAGCGTCGTCGCCCAGGCTGTAGAAGTCACCGCTCGGCGCCGAGCCGGCGTTGTTGATGAGGATGTCCACGTGACCCCACGTGGAGAGCGCGCGATTGACGGCGCCTTCGACCCCTTCGGCCGTGCTCACGTCCGCGCTTGCCGAGAGCGCCTTGGCGCTGCTTTCCGGCGCATGGTCTGCGATCGCGGCGAGGCCCTGGGCCAGCCGTTCTTCGTCGCGCGCCGCGATCAAAACGCTGACGCCTTCAGCGTAGAGCGCCTGCGCGCATGCAAGTCCGATGCCCGCGCTGCCACCCGTGATAATGGCTGTCTTGCCGGAAAGATTGAGTTGCAAAGTGTGGCTTCTCCTTCAAGAGTGTGGTCCTGCAAGGCCTGCGCCTGCAAACTTCGGTTGACAGCTGCGCCGACCTTATCTGGCTACTGCGTCAGCGTCCCCGTAAACTTCGCAACCTGGAAAAGTAAGCGAGAAACCGTACCAGCGGGCAAAAAGGTGCAGGGGCTGTTCAGTGGGCAACTCCTCTCCCGAAGGATCGTAAAGCCTGCCGTTGCGTACGATCGCGCCGTCGGCCATGCGCAGGTCGCTGCCATCCCATTCGGCATCCTGCCCATCGGCGAAAAGCGGCGTCGGCGTACCGGATGCCGGGTCAAGGTAGATCAGCATGTTTCGATTGTCGATGACATCGAACAACACGCCGTCCCGCGCCTTGAGAATACCGAGCGGATAAAACCGGCTGACACTGTCCGTCCAGACCCCCAAGCCCATCTCCAGGCGCGGCCGCCGCGGGTCTTCCGCGCCCATCGAACCCGCAAAACGCGGCGGCAAAAAGCGCCCCCTGGTCAGTCGCACCAAGACCTTCATCAGGCCCGTCGCCAAACCAAAAGGCAGCGGCAGCCGCGACCACCCAATACGTGCATCCGGGAACTGTGCCAGCGCCTGGTCCACCTGCATATGCCGCAGCGGCGCCAGTTCAAGACGCCGCCCCTTCAGCGGACCGTGCAGACATTCGCCCGTTACGTGATCCCAATAAGAGCCGGTCTGATGGTCACCCATCAACGACATGCCGTTATACAGGCCCCGCGTCGCAAAGGTGTAAGTCTCCCCGTCAATGACCGGCGTCAGACTGACGCCGCTATTGCAAGGCGCTCAGAAGGTGGCGAGAATCGGTGTCCCGTTCCACTCGCCCTGCGCAACATGATGGAAGATCATCTGGCTGGTGAGCAGGGTCAGCGCCGCGCCGTCCCGCTCCAGAACCAGCACCGGCGTCTCCGCGCGCACCTTCTTTCTGCGCAACGCGTCGGCCAGCCCCTCGGTGCGCTGCACAGCCAGCGGCCGGAACATATCCCGCTTACTCAGGATCGCCCGTTTCGCATCAAAGGTCATCGCCGCAGTCAGTTCGGATGCGTGCCCTTCCATCTTTACCCCCTTCACCAGTCGCACACAGGAAGCGGATTCTGTCCTGAAACGCTTCGCCCCAAATCCGGGCCTACTGTTCGGTCGAAAATCGGAAAATAGTAGTCTGCGTATACTCTTCGCCGGGCCGCAGAACTATCGACGGAAAGTCCGGCTGGTTCGGCGCGTCCGGAAAGTGCTGCGTCTCCAGGCAGAACCCGCCGCGGTGAGGATAAATCTGGCCGCCCTTGCCCGTGATCGCCGCCTCCATCTGGTTGCCCGCATAGAACTGCACCCCCGGCTCGGTTGTCAGTACCTCCAACACCCGCCCGCTGCCCGGTTCAAACACGCGAGCCGCCAGCCGCAGCGTGCCGGGCTCTCCGTTGAGAACGAAGTTATGATCGTAGCCGCCGCCTGCGCGAATCTGCTCATCGTCGGCGTTGATGCGCGCGCCGATGGCAGTGGGCTGGCGGAAGTCGAAGGGCGTGCCGGTCACGTCCCTCACCTCACCTGTCACGATCAGCGCGTCGTCCATCGGCGTGAACGCGTCGGCATCGATCATGGCAATGTGGTCGTGGATATTGCCCTGACCGGCCAGGTTGAAATAGCTGTGATTGGTCAGGTTGACGATCGTCGGCGCGTCGCAGGTCGCATGGTAGTCGAGACGCACCTCGTTGTCATCGTTCAGGCTGAGCCTCACCGTCGTCTCCAGCGCCCCCGGGTAATGATCTTCCCCGTCCGGGCTGTCGTGCGAGAGCAGCAGCCCGACCTCCCGTTCGTTCTGGAAAGGCTGCGCCTGCCACACGACCTTGTCGAACCCGCCCTCTCCGCCGTGAAGGTGGTCGTCGTTGACGTTGCGCGCAAGCTGGTAACGCACACCGTCAAGCTCGAAACTCCCGCCGCCGATGCGGTTCGCGCAGCGGCCAACCAGTACGCCGAAGTACGGATGCCCCGCCAGGTACTCGTCGAGCGTGTCGAAGCCCAGCACAACATCCCCTGCCTCTCCGTTGCGGTCCGGGGTCGATAGCGTACGGATCAACCCGCCGTAGTCGAGGACATCGATCTCTATGCCCGTGTTGTTGGCCAGCGAATACTGCCTGACCCCTTGGCCGCTCTTTGTCCTGCCGAATGCCTGGCTGCTTAGTCTCATTCTTCGCCGTCCATTGTTTCTATTCGTTTACGACTATCCATAGTTCTTCTGCCGGTATTCCGCCAGCATCTGGTCCATCACCCACGATGTGCGCGCGCCGCTCACGCCCGTGCTGGGGCACTGCCCGCTTCCATTCAGCTCGTCCACGATGGTCTGAATCAGCGGCTGATGCACGTGGTCCGGCTGCGTAACCGGAATCTCCTCGGTGCCTGCGCTCGTCGTCAGCGCGATCGGGCTGGCATCGAAACAGACATAGCCGATGCGCCCCTTCGTGCCCTCGATCTCCGTCCAGTCAAGGTTTTCGAACCCGGTGAACATCCACGTCCCCGTCCCCTGCACGCCCGATTCAAACGTGAAACTGCCGCAGACGACATCCTCGGCGTCGTAAAGCCCCGCCTGGTTCGCCGCGAACCCCTGCACGCGGCTGATGGGGCCCAACAGATAATCGAGAATGTCCAGCATGTGGGAGCCCAGGTCCAGGAAGAGGCCCGCGCCCGCGATCTCCGGACTTACGCGCCAGCTGCGCTGGTCCGGGAACGCGTCGCTCGGCTTGGGCGGCTGGTAATAGCGAATCAGCGCCGAGCGCACATCGCCGATCGCGCCCTGCTCGAGCAGCTCCTGCACTTTGAGGAATTTCGGCAGCCGCCGCCGGTAATAGCCCACCCACAGGGGTACGCCCGCAGTCTCACAGGCGTTAATCATCGTCTGGCACTCTTCGTAAGTGCGCGCCATCGGCTTCTCAACATAGACCGGCTTTCCCGCCGCCGCCGCCTTGCACGTATATTCCATGTGCGTGTCCGGCGGCGTGGCCACGTAGACCGCGTCCACCTCCGGGTCGTTGATCAGCCTGTCGCCGTCATCGTACCAGCGCGCTACGCCGTGCCGCCGCGCAAAGTCAGCCGCCAGCGCCCCATTCCGCCGCATCACCGCCGTCAGCGCCGAGTTCTCGGCCTTGTACAGCCCGGGCCCGCTCTTGACCTCGCACACGTCCCCGCAACCGACGATTCCCCAGCGAATCTTTGCCATGTCTCCGTCCCTATCACTCGTCTAGAATATCCACCAGAACGCTAACCTGTCACCAAACCCCAAACACGCGCGCCCCTTAACTGTTAAATTCCGACCCCTATCGTGCTCACCGTCAACTGCCCAACACCAATCAAAGATCGCCCATAAGAGTCGTCACTAACCACTGACCACTAACCACCGTCGTCCTCGTGCCCGTGCACCGGCGTGTGCTCGTGGAAAATACCGTGCGCGTGCATGCGCTGGTGCAGCCGGTTGTGTGCCGCTTCCAGCACCGCCCGCATCTCCCGAAAACGCTGCGCGTTCGGCCGCGGCGCGATCGTGTCCACATAGGCTATCGCACCCTCAATCTGCTCCAACACCGCCGACGCGTCCGGCTCATTGAAAAGCGGGCTGTCCGCCACCAACGTCTGCACCGCGCTCGTGTGCGCCGCGATCTCGCCCGCCGCGCCGGTATAACTCCCCCGCACCCGCAGCGCGATCCACGATGAACCCGTAACCGCAACCTGCACACTGCCGGCCGCGCTGTATTCTCCCTTCACGTCTATCTGGTCCACCACCAACCCACCCTGTACGACCTCCACCTGTTCGATCGGTATCAGCACCGACTCGACCCGCCAGTCGACGCCCACACTCCCGCCGCCGGCCGGCAACTGAACCTGCCCGCCCGGCGCCACGCCCTCAACCGTCAACTCCGCCAGCGGACCGATCGTCATGAAGGTGTTGCCCGCCTGCACCGCCGCCATCCAGTTCTCGTACGTGAACTCCCGCTCACCCAGATGCGCGTAGGTGCGTACGCCGCCCAGTTGCGATGAAGCAGCCATCTTGTCCGAGCCGCCCACGATCGGCAGCTGATAGCCCAGATTGAGGTAGCGGTACCAGTCGGCGATACCGTAGGGGTTGAGCTCTCGCTCACAGGGGTTGAAAGTCATCATCTCGATGGCGTGGATCAGGCCAAGAACGATATCCGCCGCCCGCTCCAGTTGCGGGTTCGGCGCGTGCGGCATCACGACCAGCCCACCCTGGTCGATACACTTCTGCGCCCACTCGGCCATCACCACTTCCTGCGGATCACCCAGTGCCGACTCCGACGGGCCGCCGCTGCAAAGCGGGTGGATCATCTTACCGTTGTAGCCCAGCAACGAAATGTGTCCGAGGATCTGCATCCGGTTTTCGGTCCCGACCCGCACCAGAAATTCGCCGTCGCCGCCGAACTCGCGCGCCCCCAGAGTTGTCCTGCCGTCAAAGTCGCTGACATTGCTGAACATCTCGCCCCACTGGCTGGCCAGCAGATTGACGACATGCACGTCCTCGGCCTGACCCTCCAGCAGCGCAGTCGAAGGGCTCAGAAAGTGAACGTGCGTATCCGCGGTGACCCAGCCCTTTTCCCGCCACGGCAACACCCGTTCCAGCTCAAACACCAGTTCATCCGTATCCTCCGCAACTGTGACCTGTTTGCGGACCGGCGCCGTCTCATAGCCCTTGGTGATCTCCACGTAAACCTCGCCCAACGGCATATCCACCTCGCAATGGCCGTCGATGTAGCAATACTGGTTGCGGCCGTTGACGAACTCGCCGTAGTTGTCCTCAAACCAGTGCGGATTGACCTTGCGATGGCGGCCGCGTGGCGGCAGATACTCGCCGTGCTCACCGTGGAAATGAATGCGCACCGGTACCAGGTTGTTGGTCCCCTTCTGCACCACCCGCACGTCGACCAGCCGGTGGGCTGGCGCCACCCCGACGATGGTGTCAGAAGCTTGGCCCCCTTCAAGTTGCGACAGGTCATAGACGATCGGCTCGTCGCTGTCAACGCCGACGTGCAGCCATGCCTGCGGATGCGCGCTGTACTCGATGATCAGGTCCCGCTGTGAGACCGCGGGCTGTACGTTCGCCTCCTCACCCAGCCAGCGGCCGCTTTCATAGTCAAACGCTGCGCGCGCCGACATCACATAGCCCAGATCGATAGCCAGGTCCTCGTACTCGTCAATCGCGTTGAACTCGACACCCTCCGGAAGCGTCAGCCGCAGCTTGCGGCGCACGCCCGGGCGCAGAGGATGCTCATCCAGGTTCGTCAGGCTGATAGCGTAAACGGTTGACCCCTCGTTGCGCGGCTGCAAAATCAGGCGGCGGATCGGCTTGTCGGGATGCGGGTTCTCAAGAGCGTAAAGCCACATCTTCTCTTCCATCTGATCGCGCCCCGAACTGGTGCGCGTTTCGCCGCGGCCGTAGTCGGTGCTTGGGACCCGCCCCAACTGAGTCTCCTCCGTCGCCGAATTGAAGACAGTGGCCTTCGCCGCCGGAACCGTTTCGAAGGGGCTGCCTCCCCACACAACGCGACTCTGCTGAATACCAAATCGGCGTCGGACCGCCGTTTCCTGGCGGCTACCGTCCTCGTATTCAAAGACGTAGGAGGAGACATGCTCGCCCAATTCGTTCCCGTCCTGCGCGAAGTCGGCAAAGCCATCCAGATAATTGGTGACGCGGTCCGCCACCGCATGCAGAAAAACTGCGTAGGTGGCGCATTCTCCTTCCAGTTCGACGGTTACCGCTTCCCCGTCCAGCAAAATAGCCGCGGGGCCTTCAAATCCCCCGAGTAAAAAGGGGATTCCGTTGAATGCGGTTGATCCCGCCCTGTCTTCAAGCAAAGAGGGAACGCGTAATGTCTCCGGAAGCTCGGCGCGTCCGGTATTGAAGGAATCCGACAGATCAACGGGCGTGAAGTGTGGGGAGACTGGGTTCATGGGACTCTCCGTTTCTGCCGCGCCTCGCGGCGGTTGATGCAACTGTCTCGTCTGCCTGCTCTATCCAAACCTGGGTGCGTCAGGACTGCGCCAGCCAACGGTCAAACCAGTCGAACGCCTCCTCCTGCATTGCAATGTCAAACTTATGCTCGCCGGCATAAAATGTGCAGTTGTACTGTTCGGCCGCGTTCGCCTTCTCGTACACCTGGCGCAGCATCACGTCAGCCCGCCTCATCTCCGCGAGCGTGAACAGCGGGTCTTCCGTATTATTCTGTACCAACGTCGGCAGCGGCGCCCGCATCCCCAGAATGTCCGGGTAGTCCATCTCCGTCGGCAAATGCGGCACGTAGATCATCCAGGTATGCGTATGGCTCTTGTTGAGCAGTAAGTCCCGCCACGTCGTCATCATGCCCACACAGACCGCGCAGCGCACCCGGTCTTCCAGCCCGCCCAAGTAGACCGTGCGCAGCCCCCCGCCCGACAACCCGCCTATACCGACCCGATCCGCGTCCACATCATCACGCGCGCACAGCACGTCCAACGCATGCACATCCTCAGCCAGCCACACCCCCGCCCACGTCGTCCCCGCACTGAGCAACGACTTCGCCATGATCGACTCGTGACCGGCCGCCCAGCGGTTGTAAGCGGCGATGTACTCCGGGTCTTCCGACTCCTGCTCGTCCATCCCGTCGCGAATTGCCGCCGGCAGGTCCGCGATGCGGACGCGGCGGCTGCCAAAAGCGAACGTATCAGGCACCAGGACCGCATACCCCCGCTTGGCCAGCCGATTGGCCCACGGCGCGCCGCCGTAGGCGCGCGCCTGGTGGTCGATGTTGACCGCGTTCTGCTCACTGTCCGTCCGCGTGATCTTCTGCCAGCCGTGGAACTTGTGCCCGCCGTGATCGTGTAGGGCCAGCACCCCCGGCAACGGGCCGCGCGCACCCGCCGGTTTCAGCAATACTGCCTCCGTACGCGGGCCGTAGGGTAGCTGCCACGAGAGCTCCTCCACCTCCAACCCGTCATATTCGTACCGGCGTTCAGTCCGGCTATCCGCCGCGCCGCCCGTGTCCGGCATTGCCACCCGTTCGCGAAATCGCTGGCGCGCGGCCGGCCGCCACGCCGCCGGGTCCGCCCAATGCGTGTGGCGGAATGAGAGAAAATTGGGACCTTCACCGGCAAGGGCAGCCGCCCACGAGCCGTAAGCGCCGAGCATCGAGTGAGAGGACATTCCGTTTGTTTCCTGGTGCAATAATTCGAAAGGGTGTTCAGGGTGGTGGCGCTCCCGCTCAACGCGGTCCGCGCCGTTCGTGATACTATAGCAGGTATCTGAATGAGAGAAAAAGCCGCGACTGTACAGCGCGTCCCCGCTGGCGCAAAAAGGAGGAGAACGCCAACCGCGTCGTTCTCCCCCCTTTACTCATACAGTGGTCCCGTTACAGCCTCCTCTACATCAATTCCCTTTCTAAGCCAGTTCGCCTCACTTACCCAATTCCCAATTTCGCAATTTAAGCAACTGGGCGCAGCAAACGAGACAATGATTTCCTTCACCGTTTCATGTCAATTCGTCGTCGTCCAACAGGCCGCTGCGTGCTGCCCAAACCCCCATCTCCTGCCTCGACCCCAACTCCAGCTTGCGCCGTATGGCATAGATCGCGTTCCGAACCGTCAAAGGACTGCTGTTGCCCCGTGCCTCCGCTATCTCCGCGTAAGACATACCGCGGGCAAACATCCTGAGTATCTCGCGTTCACGTGCCGTCAACCGGTCCCGTTCGCTGGGAGAATTCGGGACACCACCACTACTCAATCCTGAGACCAGCTTCCTTGCTGCCTCCCCCTGCACCCGAAACTCACCGGCGGCAACCTCCCGCACCGTGGACAGCAGCATCTCCTTGCCGGATAACTTCTGAAGGTATCCCATGGCTCCGGCTTTGACCGCCTCCACGATTGCGCCATGCCTGTTGGAGGCGGTCAGCATGAGGACCCGCGTATCTGGCAAGGCCGCCGCGATATCCCGACAAGCTGCGATGCCGTCCTTTACCGGCATCAGAATGTCCATGATGACCACGTCCGGGCGCAGTTTGTGGACCATGTTCACGGCCTCTTCCCCGTCCCCAGCCTGCCCGACGACCTCAAAGTCGCCCGCCTGCTCCAGCACCTCCGCAATCCCCTCCCGAACGATGGCGTGGTCGTCAACTATCATCACCTTGATTCTACTCTCCGATGACACCCGCCGGCCTCCTTAATTCTGTCCACTGGGTACGGTGCAAGAAACCGTCGTACCGTTGCCATCTGATACAACATCCAGACTGCCGCCCATGCGCTCTGCGTCAGCTCTCATGTTCCTGAAGCCGTGGCCGCGCACGGCGTAACTGTCGGGAAGCCCGACCCCGTCGTCAGAAATTGACATATGCAGAACATCCGCCCCGAACGCCAGTGAGATCGTCACACTTTCAGCCTCCGAATGCCGAAAGGCATTGGTCAGCGCATTGTGGGCGATGGAAAACAGCAGGCTGCGCGCTATTGTGGACAGCTGCGGTTCGTCTCCTTGTAGGTCCAGTTCCGCCGGAATCGATGTGATCATCGTGAAGGTGTCGACGTGCGCTGCCAGAACTTCGCTCAACGTACTTCCGCTGAAAATCTGCCCTCCGTCTATCGGGTGTCTGAGCGTCCACATCGTCGACCTGGTCAGGGACCACATCGCCTCCAGCTTGCCAACCAACTCGGGGCTGGACCTCTCCGCCTTCTCGATGGCGTCCTCGAGGCCCAACCCCAAGGTGTAGGCCGATTGTGCGGTCGTGTCGTGTATGGTCTGCGACATCTCGATCCGCTGCCGCTGTAACTCCCGCTCCCGCGCCACCGCCTCCAGCCTCTTGAGCCTTTCTGATCTGGCCAGCAGACTGACCGAGGACACGACTGCGTACATGACGACGATCCTGGCAATCAACGACTTATCTTCTCTGGCTTCTAGATCGAGTCCTCCCCCGACCGTCAGGCTCACGATGGTGTAGATGACGGCCACCAATGTCACCCACCCGAAACTCAGTCGGAACGAATTGAAGAACACTGCGAACCAGGCCAGAGTGGGGTAATACAGCAGATAGAAGAAGACTTGGCTGAACCCGCCGCCGACCGCCATCGCCACTGAAATCAGGGCAACGTCCAACGCACTGAAAACCAACATCAACTTCAAAGTCACATCGCGGCTCGAATGGACGCGGTAGTGTATGAAAGCATTGGACCCTACCAAGACAATCAAGCACAGTACGTAACCCGTATACCTGCCGCTGACTTCCGCTCGGTAGACCAGCAGAAATACGCAGGCGGCACAAATGAACCACCGTACCCAAACGGCTCTCGTCGCTGGGTAACGCAGTTCACCAGGATCGACTTCCCTGAATTCTTCCCCCCAGCCTGCAAGGAAATCGGCCGCTGTGGCCCGATGTGCCAAAAGCCAAGCTGTGAAATCTCGACCTTTCCCGGGATGTTGTTGAGTCATGACGATGTATTCGCCCTGCCGTACTGCTGCCTGCTTACCTCTGAACTATCAAGAAGTTAACAAT
Organism: Caldilineaceae bacterium; assembly: GCA_965207495.1. GTDB lineage: Bacteria > Chloroflexota > Anaerolineae > Caldilineales > Caldilineaceae > Bin5. The sequence goes on along the minus strand of OZ242287.1, from coordinate 5,254,601 downwards.
GTGTGCACACCACACATTTATCAGTTTTCAGATCCTTTCGCTACTCTACCCCCTTCGCAGTTAACGTCAAAACGTTAAAAAGTAAATGTGCGCCTGGTACCAAATCTTCGCTCTACAGCTGAACGACACAGAAAGTCAATGAAAAGTCTGATTCATACGGACAATAAAGTTACGGAAATGTCTTGAAAAGGGACACTTTCTACATTATTATATACCTATTGACATATATCAATTGTACCAATTATAATAGCAACTGCTCCCGGAAAATGCACGGTGCTAGTGCGATCCCAAGACTACGACAGTCCTATATTCTTCATTGACGGCCGCGGTTGCGGGCGGCGCCCGCCGGCGCCTGTTCCAGGGTATATCGATGAATTCAGAACCGAAATCCGTTTTCGACAAGCCCTGCTTCTTCCCAGAGGTCAAGAAGCATGATTTGACGCATCAGGCATGGTGAACCATGAGTATTAAGAGAAATGTGACGATCGATCTGCCGCACGATGTATACCGCCTCCTGCTGCGTTCGGCCGCGCGCAACGGGTGGACGCTGGCAAAGGAGATCGAACACCTGATCTTGAGACAGTTCGACCGCGAATATTCACAAGCGGAATTTGACAAACTTGTGAGGGAAATAAGGTGGGGCCTCGATAAAGAATAACCCACCCTCCCAGCCGCCCTTTCTCGCAAGCGTCTGCCTTCGTCCTGTTCGGCGAGACTGCCGCCGAGAACGCCGCATTCGCTTCGGCCTACAAGGAATGGGTCGCCGAGTTGCCCTCCGTGAGGCGATTCAAGCTTGGCCTGCTTCGGTCTAATTCGGCTGCCTGCAGTACGTAGGCAGAAGCCGATATGAAGCGTGTACGCAGATGGACCCAGACGGGCGTCGGCCTCCCTTGATCGGCATCCGGGTTCAACAAGCTTTCGAAGGCACTGGCATGCCCTTCAGATCAGGCGACCGGATGACGTAAAGGAATGATGTTGGCGGGGCACAGGCACGCGAGGGCATGGCGGCAAACAGAAGCCGGCTTCCAGGTTCCGCTGACGAAAGACAGCCGCGGCAAACCAGTGTACTAGTGAGCCTGTATCTACTCAGCCACAGTCAATTCGCGTCTACCCAGCAAAGTCTCATCCTGCGACATAAAGCATCTCCCGCCGCTCTCCGCACTAGCTTCTAACCACTCCAGTTTTGGCGTCTGGGACTTCGGCCCTCCCTTGTGCAGAGGGACACCCCTCGCAACGCCCCCTCCAAATGCTCTTCCCGCCTCCGCACTGGCCTCCAGCCACTAACCCCCGCCCCAACAGATTCCTCCAGCAGCACTTGTCTGTTCGTCAGCCATCCTGAAAATCCCAAGAAATCCTGCAAGTCCTGCTACAGGCAACATCTACCCAATAATCTAGGGCAGCCCCCTGCACGACGCGCCTCCGCTGAAATAAATAGTGGGACCGCACTGCCGCGCGGTCCCACTCCCTTTACGCAAAACCTCTCCCAAACCAGGACGCCCCGCTTACGCAATTCAACTGAACGCAGCGTCCCTTCTCACAAATCCTCTAGTACCCTGGCGGCGCATCAACCGGGCCGTCAAACTGCATCGACGTGAAGACTCCGCCCTGCGGATCCTGGATGACCGCGAAGCGGCCAACCGTGCCCGTATCGGTCGGCGGAACAAGAACTGCGCCGCCCAGCTCCTTTGCTCTGGCCGCGGTCGCCTCTATATCTTCCGACATGAAGTAGACCCCCCAATGGGGCTGCATCTCACCCCACGAGGCGTCCAACTCCAACATGCCGGCCTGCATACGCTCGCCCAACTTGAAAAGGTGATACCCGTTCGGATCCTGGTCGTGGCCCCAGCCGAAAACCGTCCCATAGAAACTGCGCGCGGTGTCGACATCTTTCGTCTGCAGTTCAGTCCAGACAAGCGCATTGGGCATGTTGACCAGTTGGGCGCCAATATGCTCCTTCGGTTGCCACAGACCGACCATCGCCCCAGTCGGGTCCGCGATAATTATCATTCGTCCTGAATCCATGACATCCATCGCCGGCACTGCAATCGATCCACCGGCCGCAACTGCCTTTTCGGCCACGGCATCGACATCGTCGTGCTTGATGTAAGAAGACCAGATCGGCGGAATGCCCTGATCCATCATCTCTTGCGGCAAGTTGCTCAGGCCGGCCACGTTGTACCCGTTGATCTGGCACAGCGAGTAGTGCGTGCCCATCGGCGTCGGGATATCAAAGTACTCCCAGCCGAAAAGACCGCTGAAAAACTCCTTGGCCGCGGCCGGGTCAGTTGTTGCCAGATCCACCCAACAGAACATGTTGTCCGGATACTGCTTTACTACCTGCATGAAACTCTCTCCTTTAAAAAGAAATGGGGAACTCTTTCGTCTGCAAAACACAGACAGATTTAACCATAGCACATCTAGATCATATGTGCTGAATCGGCAACTCTGGCGATCACACAATTGGACGATGTCCAGCAACGACATGTTCCCCTGAACTCTGCCTCAGACGCGAAAAAGCCGATCGGCTTCCCGATCGGCTCTGTGTGGTCGCAAATTGGAATCATGCCTCTTCCAGGCAGTAGCGGTAAAGCACTCCGGCCAGAACGCCGCCCACAATCGTTGCTACAATATGCACCCAGATGTCGCTGAAAATGCCGGCTCCCACCGCCGGGCCAGTCGAAGGACTAAGAAAGTGAATATGCGTATCCGCAGTCACCCAGCCCTTTTCCCGCCACGGCAGCACCCGTTTCAACTCGAAGACCACTTCGTCAGTGTCAGCCGCAATCGTCACCTGTTTACGAATCGGCGCCGTCTCATAGCCCTTGGTGATCTCCACGTAAACCTCGCCCAACGGCATATCCACCTCGCAATGGCCGTCGATGTAGCAATACTGGTTGCGGCCGTTGACGAACTCGCCGTAGTTGTCCTCAAACCAGTGGGGATTCACCTTGCGATGGCGGCCGCGCTAAGCGGTCTGCGCAATCCGGGATACTATAGAAGGGTTGGTAAGAGGGGAAAAGCCGCGCTAACTTGGCGCGTAACCGCAGAAGCAAAGAAAAGGGACCGCCACAACCGTGCGGTCCCCCTTGCCACCGTGCTGGAATTCCGGCAGGACGTGTGGTGGCTTACTCTCGTTTGTCAGGCGGCGACGCAAAGCGTCCCCAGGGCGCTTAGGCCCTATTCAGTCTGGTTACCCTGCCCCCAATGAGCCATTCGGCCACATACAGGTTACCGCTGGCGTCCGCAGCCAAACCGTGAGGGCTGTTGAACTTGCCCGTCTCCAGGTGGCTCGTGCGTACTGACTGCCCCGATTCGTTCACATTGTTGGGCCAGCCCTCAACATCGCACACCTGCTTGTTGTCGCCGAGGTACGTGAGCAGTTCATCGTTTATATCGGTGACCACGAGGCGGGCGCGAAGCTCGGCAATGATCATCAGATCGCCATGTGTCGCGAAACAACTGGGCGTGTTCAGAAAACCGTCACCAAACATCCGCCTGAATCCACCCTCCATGTCGTAGACCTGTACGCGGTCGTTGGCCCTGTCCGCCACGTAGAGCTCCGGCTCGGACTTGCGATAATCAAAGAAGATGCCGTGCGGGCAGTTGTAGGCCCCGGCCCCTTCCTCGCCGTTGATGCTGCTGACATGCTCGCCATCCTTCGTGAACCTGTGGACATGGTACGCGCCGTACCCATCGCCCACCCAGATGTCGCCGTTGCCACCAAAACGCTCCTCGTTCACCGCGACGGTTGTGGGGGAGTAGCGTGTGTCTTTGTACATGGGAAGGGGAGGTGTCTCCAGCCTCATGACCACTTCACCGTCCAATGTCGTCTTGAATACCTGACCGTGCGCTTCGCCCACGCCCGGAGGGTTCTGGTAGCCGTGAAGATAGTGATTCTTGGATCCGTGGTCCACAATCCACAGATACTCGACTCCGTCCTCGTTGATGAGGGTGATCCCATGCGCCTCGGCAAAGTCGCCGCGCCACGAGGAAATCAGATTGCCGTCCCCGTCGTAGGTCATCACTTCCGGATCGCCGGGGTGGCTGGTCATAACGTTTCCCGACTCCGTGACAACGATGCCCGGATGCGCCCATCCCTTGCGTGAGCTTTCACTTTCGGGAAGCTTCGCCCAATTGTCGATCCAGTCGTATGAATGCCCTTCGCTGCCTACCCGCATGACACAACCTCCTGCGCCTGTCAATCTCGTAGTTGAATTTCAAGGGAAGCTATTTTAGCATCTGCCTGCGCTTGAAGCGCGCGTGCCGTTCCCGAACATGCAGAGAGAAGCTTTGCAGCACGAGTGATCACACGCGGGCCGGGGAACGGTGTGGGTGTGATGCCGCACCCACATCCCCTGATTCTCTAAGTACGTGCTGCCCGGGAACGAACCAGCGCGTTCTGTTTAAGGTTTCAGGAGGATCTTGGTGTACCCTTCGATGCGCTTGTCAAACTTGTCATAGGCGTCGGCGGCGTCGTCCAGCGGCACCTCGTGGGACACAACGAAGCTGGGAGTGGCCTTGCCGGATATGATGAGGTCGCGCAAGTAGGCGTTGTACTGCTTCACGTTGCATTGACCCGTCCCCAGCTTCAGACCCTTCTCAAAAAGCTTCCCGAAGTTGATGGCCAGAGAGCCCCTCTTGGCGCCCTCGTCCACTCCACCGGGGTCCGATGGCACATACAGGCCCGGAATGCCCATGATCCCTGTGGGATTGATAAGATCGATCATCTGATTTAGAACCACGTTGGGAATCTCGGTCTGCTCGCCTCCGGCGGCGGACGATCCTTGCGCAGCGGCCTGATAGCCCACAGCGTCGACCGTCTTGTCCACACCGTCGCCCTTACGCATGTCCCTGATCTGCTCCACGGGATCGCCTTCATCGAAATTGATGGGAATACCGCCAATCTCGCTGGCCTTGTCCAGCCGCTCCTGCACGTGATCGATGGTATAGACCTCTGCCGCCCCTCTGATGATGCAGCTATAGGTGGCCATCAGACCGACCGGTCCCGCGCCCCACACGGCGACGCTCTCGCCGGGACTCACGTCGGCAAGCTCAGTGCCGTGATAACCCGTGGGGAATATGTCCGCCAGAAGAGAGAAATCCCACTCGAACGCATCCCCGGACGGAAGAGGCAGACAGTTGAAGTCCGCGTAAGGCACCTGAATGTACTCGGCTTGCCCGCCGCGCCATGGTCCCATTGCCACGTATCCATACGCGCCGCCGGCAAATCCAGGGTTGACCGTGAGACAGAAACCCGTAAATCCCCGCTGGCAGTTCTTGCAGAAGCCGCAGCCGACGTTGAACGGCATCACGACCCTGTCGCCTACGGACAAGGTTTTCACAGCGGACCCGACATCTTCGACTATACCCATGTTCTCGTGTCCGAAGACGATGCCCGGTTCGGCCGCAGTCCGACCCTCATACATGTGCAGGTCGGAGCCGCAGATGCAACTCGAAGTAATCTTGACGATTACGTCATTCGGATGCATTATCTCGGGATCGGGAACTTCCTCTACGGCAACGCTGAACGGACCCTGATACACGACGGCTCTCATAGTGACCTCCCCTTTGCCCTCTTGGACTGCTATACCTAAGTGGTCAATATCTTTCATCGCCGAGTGTATCAGGCTAGGGCAGTCATGTCAAAACCCGAAATCTGGGATGCACCCACCCAGCGCAGGAGTAGGGTTTAGAGGTCTGGTGAATGCGTGTGATGTCTGGACTATCCCTCAGGACAAAGACAATCCGCATCTTGCACCCTTTCCTGTAGAGCTCGCCCAGCGGGTAATCGGTTCTACGACCGCACAAATTGTACTTGATCCGTTTATTGGCTCAGCGACAACAGGAACGGCGGCAGAATTGGAGCGGCGGCAGTGGATTGGGATGAACATATCGAAGGACTACTGCGCCCTTGCCCGTGATGGCATCGACAAGGTGAGGAGGATGATCCGGTGACACAGTTTCCATCCAGACCGCCTCGCACGCGCAAAGAACTTTTTGAGCGAGTCCGGGCCGTGATAGCACACGGCCCGTAAGTTATGCCGGAGGAATCACGCTACAACGGCTCAGGCGCGCCCGGCGTGTTCCTGGAAGATTTGCTGGGGGCAACAGCAGGCGGGCACGACATACCCGATGCCGTAGGATGGGAACTGAAGTGGCATTCCGACCGCACAAGCCTTGTTACCCTGTTCCACAAGAGCCCGGACGGGCCAGAAGCCATTCTGCGTTACATGGTGCGCCGATACGGGCGCAAGGACGTCCAGGGCGCTCAATTCCGACATACCATCCGGGGGCGTTCTGACCGCTTCAGAGTCGATACAACAACGGGGCAGGTGGTTGTCCGGCCACGTTGTAGCCGTCAATCTGGCACAATGAGTAGTGGTAGCCCAAAGGCGCGGGCATATCAAATTAGCGCCAACCGAAAAGGCCGCTGCAAAACTCCTTGGCCGCGGCAACGTCGGTCGTGACCAGGTCCACCCAACAAAACATGTTGTCCGGATAACTCTTTACTACCTGCACGAAACTCTCCTCTCTGACAAAAATGGGGAACTCTATCGTCTGCAAAACACAGACAGACCTAACCAAAGCACACCTGGATCATATGTGCTGAATCGGCAGCAATGGCGATCACAAGATTGGACGATGTCCAACGACTGCAGATTCCCCGTATCGCTGCCCCAGACGCGAAAAAGCCGACCGATTTCCCGGTCGGCTCTGTACGCGGCGGTGAATGAAAATCAGGCCTATTCGTACGTGTACCTTCTCCCCCTGGCGTATGACCTCAATGCATACGTTGCTGGGAGGTCAGTCGGCGGCTTTGGCCAGCGACGTTTCCGGCGTTGCCAGTTCCGAATATGCTTCTGCGCTTGTCTGCGCTATCAGTTCATCCAGAGACAGGTCCGCGAGGGCAGCGACCTGCTCGCTGGCGTGGGAAAGGTTCAATTTTCCGGCCACGCCGCATGCATAGTCCGGATCGGCCTTATAGAAGTGGACTAGCTGACGCAGCTGGATGCGCTCGGGGACGCCATCCATCGCGGCGGCGATGTTGCTGAACAGCTGCTCTTTTTGGTCATTGTTCATCAGACGGAACAGGTTGCCGGGCTGGTTATAGTCGTCGTTACCGACGCGATGGTCGTAGCGGTCAGCATCGCCGGACACCTTGAGCGGCGGCTCGAGGTGACTGGCATCTTCGACCGGTCCTCCCATGCTATTAGGCTCATAGTTGACCGCACCGCCGAAGTTGCCGTCAGAACGCAGGTTACCGTCGCGGTGATAGGTGTGAACCGGGCATTGGGGCTGGTTGGCCGGAAGCGCGGCATAGTTGACCCCGATGCGGTAGCGATGGGCGTCGGCGTAGGACATAATCCGCGCCTGAAGCATTTTGTCTGGCGAGAAGCTGATGCCAGGAACGATGTTGGAGGGTTCAAACGCGGCCTGCTCGATGTCCGCGAAGTAGTTTTCAGGGTTGCGATTGAGTTCCATGATGCCGATTTCTATCAGCGGATAGTCGCCATGGGGCCAGACCTTGGTCAGATCGAAGGGGTTGATGCGGTAGGTCTCAGCATCCTCTTCCGGCATCACCTGGACGCAGACGCGCCATTTCGGATAATCTCCACGGTCAATGGCTTCGAAGAGGTCTCGCTGCGAGCTTTCACGATCCTGCCCTACTATCCCGGCCGCCTTGGCATTGGTCCACGTCTTGATGCCCTGCATGGTCTTGAAGTGGAGTTTTATCCAGAAACGCTCATTTTCGGCATTGATAAAGCTGTAGGTATGGCTGCTGTAGCCGTTGACAAAGCGATACCCCTGGGGCAGACCGCGATCACTCATCAGGATGGTGACCTGGTGCAGGCTTTCGGGAGAGAGTGACCAGAAGTCCCACATAGCTGTGCTGGAGCGCATGTTTGTCTTGGGGTCGCGCTTCTGGGTATGGATGAAGTCGCCGAATTTGTAGGGATCGCGAACGAAGAAGACCGGGGTGTTGTTGCCAACCATATCCCAGTTTCCGTCTTCCGTGTAGAACTTGACAGCAAATCCGCGCACGTCGCGCTCAGCGTCTGCCGCGCCGCGTTCCCCTGCGACGGTCGAGAAGCGGAGCAGACAGTCGGTCTGCTTACCTACTTCAGAAAATATCCTGGCTTTGGTGTAGCGCGTGACATCATTTGTAACGGTGAAGGTTCCGTAGGCTCCCGAACCCTTGGCATGCACGACCCGCTCCGGGACGCGTTCGCGGTTAAAGGTGGCCATCTTCTCCAGGAGTTGATAATCCTGCATGAGAAGTGGACCGCGCGGGCCGGCGGTCAATGAGTTCTGATTGTCTCCAACTGGCGCTCCATGAGCGGTTGTCAACTTTTTGCGTTCAGCCATCTTTATCGCCTTTCATGTGTATGAAGAGCCTCTTCCTTATTCAAAAATTATACCGAGGTTGAACTATCTTGTCCAAAAAAGGTAGTATGGTGATGTCCCTGAAAACGGACGATTACCACAGCGTAATCACCCGCTCCTCCCCATCTTTGAGCGCTTGGCGATTGCGGCTCAGAGAAATAGTTACGGCCAGGTAGGCAATGAGGCCAAATATTACATAGGGCCAGGGGGTCAGACCGGCAATCGCAAAGACGAGCGCGCACACCAACGAAGTCACACTCACGCTGTAGGTCCCGATCGAGGCCATGCGGCTCCACCAGATCAGCAGTAGCCCGACCAGGCAGACGACCCCGCCGATTAACGGCGAAATCGCCAGTATGGTGGCCGCAGTCGTGATGCCGCCCGCCCCTCCCTTGAAGCCCAGGTAGAGAGACCAGTTGTGACCGACCACCGCACACGCCCCCGCCAGCGCCGCCGCCGCAGCAACCGCGATCGCATCCACTTCAGGCAGAAACGCCCCCGCCGCATAGCGAACCAGCAGCACGGCCGCCACCCCTTTGAGCGCATCGCCCAACAGCGTCGGGATGGCAGCCTTCAAGCCGGCCGCACGCCACGCGTTGGTCGCGCCGGTGCGCCCGCTGCCCACTGTGCGGATATCCACACCGTATATGCCGGTGGACAGCAAGCCTACCGGTACCGACCCGAGCAGGTAACCCAGCAGCGCGCCGGCGACAATCAGCAGCCAGTCCATAGCAGTGGTACCGTCACTCTCCCCGCTCTGGCGAACGCGGCTCCGGTCCAGACAATCCAACTGAAATATAAGGGGTCAAACCTTGGCTTCCACAGCTTTGCGCGCTGTTTTCCGCTGCGCCTGCAGGCCCTGTTCCATCCAGCCCTGTTCCATCCGATAGACAAACTGGTCTGGTCCCTGTTGCGAGCATACGCTAACTGAATTCCGGCTCTTCCTGCGACTGGGCGCCCGGTAGGACCACCGGCGTCTCCGTATCTGAAGGCAGGTCCAGCGGCTCCTCTGCATTCTCGCCCCGCATGTGCAGCTCCCCTTCAAGGGTAGCCCCCTCATCCAGCAGGAAACTGTTCACATGAAGCGCGCCCCGCACGTAACAGCCCGCCAGCAGCTCGACGCGGTCTGCGCGTATGACGCCGTCAAAATAGCCCCGAATACTCACGTTCCGGGCCCGAATTTCGCAGTTGACGCGGGCGGCTTCCGTCAGGATGACGTTGGCCAGCGTTTCCAGCAGGCCGCTCTCTACCACACCGTCGATGCGAATGCTGCTGTCGCTGCGCAATGCGCCGTTGTAGGTGGCCCTGGGCCCGATGATGACCTCGATGGCATCTGGCTGCGGCCGTTCGTTACGTCGAAACACCTGTTTTCCCCTATTCCAAACCGCCAGCTGTCCCGACAACCGCAGTCATCTGCGGCCATACCAAAAGGCGGATTCCCCCACCTCACCGCGGATAGCGTAGAAGCGCCTTCATCTGCTGTTTAACAGGCAAAATGATCGCGGTGGGCGGGGCCCGAATTTCAATGCGCGAAGTCTAGCATAGGCACAGGATCTGGGCAACCTCTATTCCTTTTTCAGGGCGAGTATACCCTGGTCGGCAGGGCTCCTGAGACGAACTTCAAGGCCGCGAAGCCTGGGATCCCAAACGGCCCCCCGGCCGGCATTCCGGGAACCGGGATCGATGTCTTTCAGTTAACAATGGTATCGGCCTTCTTCGCTATACCGGAGGGGAAAAGAAGTGAAAGGAGAAAAATGAAGCGGAATCTATTCCTGATTCTCTGGATTCTTGGCATCCTAATGCCCATGGCCTGGTTTGTCCGGCCCTCGCCCATGGCCTACCGGCTCTTCAACACGCTGTTCAGTCCCGCCTGGATGCACATAGTCATGCACACTCTGCTATTCGCCGTTCTGGGCGCCCTACTGGTGCAGCGTCTGTCCGGCACGCTCGCCCGGCGCATCGGCTTCACGCTTGCCCTCGTGCTCGGCGCCGCCATCCTTCAGGAGGGCTTTCAGCTGCTCAGCAGGCAGAGCGTACTACACCCGGACAACCTCTTTGACATCGGCGTTGATATGCTCGGCGGCCTGCTCGGTGCAATGGTGGCGCTGGCTGTTAGGAAAATCGCCGTTGAACGGTTCGAACGAACGCCGGCGCTGTCAAAATGAAATCGAAGTTCGAGAGAGGGAGTCCAAAATTTCTGTGGCCAGCGCTGGAATATCTGTGCTGTGACTGTCTCTTCAAACTGGACCCGTTTAACGCAGCAGCGTCCCATCACCGGCCCCGTCACTCCGACACAACCTGCCATATGCGCCCAAACCGTGTAAAATAGAAAAACCAGCGAATAGCCCGTACGCAATCACCACACCACCACGCTCACCCGCCTCTTCGGAGCCTGCCCATGACGCTGCCACTGCGCTCACTTCTCTTCATGCCTGCCGATTCGCCCCGCAAGATCGCCAGGGGCGCCGGGTTGCCTGCCGACGCCATCATCGCCGACCTCGAGGACGCGGTTGCACACAGCCGCAAACAGGAGGCCCGCTCGCTTCTCGTCGAGTCCTTCCGGGCGCTGCCGCAAGACGGCCCCCTGCGCTGCATTCGCATCAACCCGGTCCACAGCCCGTCCTGGCCCGATGATCTGTTCCAGACCTTCGCCGCCGCGCCCCAGGTCTATGTGATTCCAAAAGTCGAGTCCGCTGCCGACCTGCAACGCGTGGCCGAACAGTTGACAAAATTGGAAGGCGCGGCGGAAATGCCCGTTGGAACTGCGCGGCTGCTGCCGATCGTGGAGAGTGCCGCAGGGGTGGTGAATCTGCCCGAAATCGCCCGCGCAGATCCCAGGATCGTGGCGCTGGCCTTCGGCGCCGAAGACTTTGCCGGCGATATCGGCGCGCAGCGCTCGCGTGAAGGGTGGGAGGTCTTCTACGCCCGCAGCGCTCTCGTCACCGCGGCGGCCGCCTTCGGTCTGCAGGCAATCGACACCGTCTATACCGACCTTGCCGACCTTTCAGGGCTGGCCGACGAATGTGAAACTGTTCAGAAAATGGGCTTCCGCGGCAAACTGGCGATCCATCCTCACCAGGTGGAGATAATCAACCGCGCCTTCACGCCAGACCTCTTGGAAGTGGCAGCCGCGCGACGGCTCATCGCCGTCTTCGAGGCCCACCAACGGGCCGGGCGCGGCGTCTGCGTGCTCGACGGCAAAATGGTGGATATGCCAATGTATCGCGCCGCGCAGGATCTGTTGGCGAGGGCGGGGAATGGGACGGAAAGGGACCGCCGCAACTGATCTGGAAGAAGAGAAGTCCGCTCCCTCTTCTCCAGACCCTTCTCTAGTCGCGCACCGGTCGTAGACCAAGGTAGACGACGCGCCCGCCCAGCGTCTGCAATATGGTGCGAGCCGGTTTCCACGGGAGGAGCTGGTTCAACTCAGATGGGCTCAACGGCGTATTGTTGTTGGCCAGAAAAACGCGGAAACAGGCCGCCGTGAGCGAAAGATGCTCGTTGATATAGTCCGGATCTTTGGTGCAACGGCTGCGCAGACACTCCCACAGGGCATCAGTTCGGTGAACTTCCCCCGTCTCCGGATCGATCCAATCCACATCTTCCGTATTTCTGTGGTCCTGGAACCTGTCCCGGCACTCCGTGCACAACTGATCGCGCAGGTATAGGCGGAAATTCCGTCCGCTCTGCTCCCACCAATGATAGTCGATGTGAAACTTTGTGTTCACGTCCGGTCGGAACCACTTGAGTTTTTGCTTGGACGCTGCCGCTGTCATCTCCTACGTATCCCTCCTCGATGGTCAAAAGCCGGTGAAAAGCGCCTAGTGCCGGCTTCGCATCCTCATCTTACCTTGAAGAATCCATCCCCAACATCCTGGAAACGGGGATTGCTGATTAATGTATAAAAGACCGGTCCCGGCGGACAGCGCCAGAACATATTGACCGCACTGTATATCGTCTTGACATGCGCTGTGCCCTGCGGGTTCAGCTTCGCGATCTCCGGTACGATCACCTCCACCATCTGCTCCAGCGCATCGTCGTTGCCTTCCAAACCGGCGTTGAACGCTTCCAACCCTTCCCGGTCGTCGCATGACACAATCAGGTTCTCATCGTACTCACACGAGATCTGCACCTTGTTCATTTCGAGACCGAAGCTCTGCTGGTCCGCATCGACTTTCGCAATGCGGCTCCACTCCCGTCTCATCCTGCGCGGGCGGTAGTCAATGATCACTTCATCCGGCCCTTCGGCCCGCTCCAGCGTGATCTGAGCGCTCACCGGCAGATTGTGCGCAACCATCCAATCCTTCAGGCCGCATACGTAGCGCCCGTTATGAACCACCCAAGCCGTGTAGCGATTGCCCCAACGGCCGTCCACCAGCGTCACCATCGAACGCTCCTGCGCACTGTGCGGGAAGAGCGCACGCGTGCGGCTGCTGAGCGGAAGCGTACCGTACAGCCAGTGCGGGAAGGTCAGCGTGAAGCTGATGCTGGGCACGACCGACGAGACGGGCGTGCTCGCGCCGCTCTCGCCCCATTCGTCGTCCAGCTCCCATTCCATCTGCAGTAGTTCCACACTCAAGATGGCCCGGTTGTAGCGCCCTATCTTGGGTCGCAGCAGTGGAGGGATGGTCTGCGCCTCCGGTGGTTCCAGCCGCGCCAGAAACCAGAGGGGGCCGCCGCCGCTTCCAATTTGGTCGAAGCGTTCGTCCTTTCCCAGCGCGTGGTTCACGCTGATAACCTGCATCGGCAGCGCAACATCCTCAGACTGCAGATCGAGCTCAGGCAGCAGCTCCTCAGGTGACATCGGCCGGTTCTGCATCTCAAGCAGCGCCTCGGCGATGTTCAGATGACCCACATGAACTTCTGCCAGCATGTCGGCCAGCAGCCAGTAATCGTCTATAGCCACGAAATCTTCGTTTCGTTCCCCATCACTCAGGACAAAGAGCACACTCTCTTCGATCTCCTCCTGGTACAGAGAATGGATCTCTTCGGCCGAAAGGAGTTCTTCCTCATCGCCTGCCGCCTGACCATTGGTTGCGTTGAGCCGGTGGCCCGTCTGCAGGTTGGACGCAAATTCCCGTGTCTCTCCCGTGTCGGCGAATCCAACACTGATAACGTCAAAAGCGCCGTGCTCCGGGTTCTGGCCGGCGCGCGTCTCCAGGACTTCGCCCACCAGAAAGTCCATGGCGGGGAAAATCAGGGTCTCCCCAACATCATACAGGTTTTGGGGCTGGTAGACCGCGCCCTTTTTCAGCTCCGACTCCATCCGCGCTGTCTCGCGCCGTTGGTATTCCTGGATCAGGCGCAGAGCTAGGTGGCTGGTCGTCATCGGCGACTCTGCATCCAGGATCAACTCATGGATGAAATCCAAATCTTCATCGGATACTCTGAACTGATCGCGCCAAAATGAAGCAGTTTGGGTCCTTCGCAACAGCACGTCTTCCTCCTCCTGGAAACGCAGGCGTCCCGCCTGAATTAGTCGACCCAGCGCCCTTCTGCACGTGGGAAATTACAGCGCCGGCAGAGCGTTTTCACGGTCCGTGCCCAACAAAAACAACCGGCACGCCAAACCGGAAAGTCATGCAGACTGACGGCCTGCAGAGTGAGTGAAGGTCCTTTTGATCCAAATCTTCGCTGACACCCACTGTTTCGCTGGCACTCACTGTAAGGCCGGTTTTGCAGCCCAACAACGAAGTATAGCGGTTCAGGCGTTAAACTTCAAGAACGCGCCAATCTGAACTGTGAGTCACCTCTTCTCAACCACCATCGCCCAGCCGCACCCGCGCCAGCGCAACCTCCGGCTCCCAAACGCCCAGCTCCACAGTCGGGCTCAGCGTCGCCGAGTCGTAGACAACCAACCGCAGCTCATAGTCCCCTGGCGCAAGATCAGCCGGAATATCAAGGTAGAATACCGTATCCACCCGCTCATCAGCTGCCCAGCGGCCAGTGCGCCAGTGGCGAGCGTCCAGCAGGGCGGAATCTTTCTGATAGACCCGTCCCCCCTCCGCATTGTGCAAACGCAGCGAAACCGAATAGTCGATTTCCAAATCTGGGGCCGTCTGCCATTGCAATGCCAACCATAAGACGCGATCCGCTCCCAAACTGAGCGGCTCCTCCGCCGACAGCTGCTCTTCGCCCTGGCCCGAAGCAAGCCCGTGCAGAGAGATACCGCCATCGTAGTCTACTCTCCGCGGCTCCAGATACTCGTAAAAGGACCACGGGCGATCTGAGGCAATGCCGGAGAAGCCGTGAACCTGAAAGCTGCCATGCTCTTCCGCGCCGTCATAGCGCCCATACTTGCCAAGAAGAACGACCGCGTGTCGCTCGGCAAGCGTATCCCCGCTGACACGGTCGTCTTCCCAGTCTACAAACTTCACCGTTGCCGGGTCCCCCAATGCCGCGAGCGCAGACTCGAGTTCGTGCGGCAAGTAGGGAACACTTGCTGAGATCACATCAACTGGCGCTGTTCCTTCATACAGATACTGAAAACTGAAATGCTCACTGATCGTATACGGCAGCAGGTAGACAACCCCCGTAGCGGGCGGCAGCGCGTTCAGCGTCAGCGCCAGCTCCGCCCACTCCGTCTCGTTCGCCTCATAGACCTCGGGCAGATTCGCCCACGTCTGGAAATAGGTGCGGTACGCAAATGCCCCCTGGACCAGAATCAGCCCGCCCACCGCAAGCCCAAACGCGACGGCTACCCGGTTCCCATTCTGCCCAACGGCATGCGCGGCGGGCAGTCGCAAGCCGTTGCGCCGCTTCCACAGGAACTGCACCGCCTCCCAGAATCCTGCAGCCGCCAGCAGATAGATGACCGGCGTCGCGCCCATCATGCGCAGGAAGTGAGGCAAAATATCGTCCCTGGAAAGCATGGCCGGCAGCAGCAGCACACCCAGCCAGAGCAGCAGCAGACGGTAGGCGGGCCGCTTCCAACGCCACAACGCCAATCCAACGCCCAGCCAGAAAAAAATCGCTTCCCATGGCTTCAGCATCGATTGACCGGCAAAGTTGTGCCGCCAGTTCGGGTCGCCGCGAATGCCGAAGACCAACAGATAATCCCAAACGTTCCCCAAAAAGGAACTGAAAGGGTCTCCCTGGCCGCCGCGCAGCAGCCAGACCTCTCTGCTGCGCATAAGGAAGTGCTCAGGATTCAGAGCAAAATACAGCAGAATCGGCGCGGCAACCAGCGCGGTTACGCCAATGAAAACTGCCGCCCACGGCAGTTCCCTCCGTACTCTTGTCCTGGAAAAGGAGCCGAGAGGAAAGAAAAAGCTCAGACCAAAGAGCAGAAACAAGAACGGGGTGAAACGCGCCGGGATATAGGTGTACGGCAACAGCCCTGTGCAAATCCCTGCCAGTACAATCCGCCACCAGCTTCTCTCCCTCCACCCCTGCCACAGCAGCGCAAACGCCAGGACAAGAAGCAGGGGCATATGCGTGACCTTGTTGTACGACGTGCGCCCGATGATCGTCTGGCTGATGGATACTGCCATCAACCCAGCGCCAACGCCGCCGATCAGCAGACCCCGCCAGGGCGTCGGCCGCCCCCCTTCACCCCTGCCAAACAGCACCCTTCCCAACCAGAATACGGCAAAGACCAGCCCCGCGCTGCCCAGGGCCGTCGGCAGATGCATAGCCAGAAGGGTCCGCCCAAACAGGATCGTCGACAGGGCCAGCGCGTAGATCGCCGACGGCTCGCGACCCTGGTCCACAGGAAAGAACATCGCGTGCTCGCCCCGCAGAACCTGTAGTGCCAGCGCCCCGTCTATGCCCTCATCCCGATTCAGTCCCGGCGGCAACTCGTCCAGGCCCTGCAAACGCAGCGCCGCCACCGCCACCGCCAGTGCCAGCAGGACCGCCCCCGTCACCAGCTTCAACCGGTGACGCTCGCCTCCCTCTGACCCGGCAGCGCCTGTTCGCTGTTGCCCCGAAGTTGAACTCTCAGACACCTTTGAATTTCCTCAATGTATTCCCTCATTCTCGCCTTACTCTTGCCCCATTCTCGTGGTACCTCTTCGCGCCCCCCATTCCGATTTCTTCCGCGACCTGGCCAGACTGCTACCGCCAATCGTCGCTGTTTCGCTTGTGATTCACGGGCTATCGTCCAATTGCAGGCGCGCCATCAGCAGCTCCGGCTCCCACACATCGATCTCGACAGTCGGTACATTGGTCTCGGTGCTGTATACAATCAGTCGCAGCTCATACTCGCCCGGCTGGAGATCAGCCGGAAATTCAAGGTAGTGTAGCGTTTCAACCGGTTCATATGCAGACCACAGCGTCGTGCGCGCCTGATTCGCGTTCCCCAGGACATCATCCATCTGGTAGGACATTCCGCCATCACTATTGTACAGGCGCAGCGAGATCGCAAAATCGGAATCCGTATCCGGATTGGTCTCCCATAACAGGACCATCCACACAGAACGGTCTCGTTCCGGACTGAAAGGCTGCCGCAGTGACAGCTGCTCTTCGCCTTGGCCCAGAGCAACGCCCTTAAGACTGATGTCCGCATCATATTCGACTGCCAGCGGCTCCAGATGTTCGTAGAGTGGCTGGACATTCTGGTGAACCAGCAGTTGAAGGCGGCCGGAAAGAAAATCCAAAAGGTTCCTAACTGAGTTGGACGAAGAGTCCCTTCCTGTATACAGAGGAATCGCCCCCTCCCAGCTCCCCCCTAGGAGGGCATCGAACTCGGCCTCGCTCAGGTCCCGTTGTTTGACAAAGATCGATACGCGCGGGTGGTCGTACAGGCTCCAGCTTTCGTCGGCATCCTGATCGGGGAATGCCCGACCCAACAACCGCGGCGGAGACGTAAAATCGGCCGCATGGACGAAGCCCAGCTCCTCGCCAAACATCATTTCGTAGTAACGGATAGTCATCGGATAACGTTCAGGCAGTTGGTCAACGCTTTCGTAGATGCGTTTGGAACTGTAGATAACGTAGTCCGCCTCCTGAAGCTTCTTGCGGAGGATGTCGTATTTTTCCTTCGTGTCTTCTTCATAGGGCAACCAGTCGATGTGACGTAGTCCGTGGCTTTCCATGTTCATGTCCGGCGCGCCGGGAATGCTCTTGGGCAGAGGATCATCCCACCACTCCCACAGAATCACCGAGCCGGACGGCACGTTGGCATAAACCCATCGGCTGGCGGTGATCCAGGTGTGCTCGTGGGCATACACGCCGTTGACATAGGCCAGCGACCAGAAAAGGCCCCCTCCGACCGCGACAATGTACAGGAGCGCAGCCGGCACACGCGCGGCCAGGCGCAGATGTCGCTTGGCACCCAGTTGCCAGAGCCAAACGATCAGGCCTGCGGCAAAGAGCATGAGAAAGGGCAGGACGGGACTCATATAGCGGTTGAATTTGGCCAGAAAGGCGCCGGTAATGCCAAAGTAGGGCGCCAACCACACCCACACGATCAACTCGCCGGGTTTGGCCCGCAGCAGAACTGTCTTCCCCAGCGCCCAAACGCTGCCCGCCACCGCGATCAAGCCCAGCGGCAAACCCATCCCCCACAAGACCTGCTGCTCAATGAAATAGAGATAAGTAGCTGTGTTGCGGTATTGGCGCGTGAAAGGTAAATCAGCGACCCCGCGCACCATGCGCCCCTGTAAGACGAGAGTGGACTGTAAGAAATTCACCCAGTCGAGAACAGCGTAGGGGCTGGTGACCAAAAAAGCCGCAAAGGCAATCAGCAACGCCACAGGCGCGCCGACAAGTATGCGTCCGGCGGCGCTGCGGCCGGAGGAGTCTCGCCCTTCTCCGTTCGCATGTTGGGGACGGTTTCTGGTCCGCCAAAGGACAACCAGAGCCGCCATGATCGGTACGGCCAGGATCGGCAGCATGCTGAACTTTGTTGAAATCGCCAACCCCCCCCCGACCCCTGCGTAGAGCACACCCCGCCAGGAGCGGTCCTGAACCATCAGCACGCCGCCGTAGACTGCTAGCACAACGAAGGTCGTGCCCGCGGGGTCAATGGCGAAGAAATGGCTCAACTGAACCGCCTGGGCGGTGTAGGCGTAAAGTGCCGCGGCCAGCAAGCCTCCGGCCGCGCCGTACAGCCTCCGTCCCACCAGGAACAGCAGAATGATCGTCACTGTATCCAGCAGAGCCATGAGCAGCCTGCCGGCAAAGGCCGTGCCCTCGCAGGTCGTATTGGCCTGCTCCATCAACGCAATGTTCCTATCCGGGAGGGGCAGCAATCTTGCTGCCCCTGCTAGATCGCTCAGCATTTCGGCGGTGAGGACGCCCAAGTAAAGGGGAAAATGGCCGTAGGGAAAGAGGCGGCTTCGGGCGTTCCTTGAGTCCCACATGGGATTAAGTGGACTACGCCGGGGACTGCGAAACTCGTCGATTGAAGAAGGCCAACCAATCGCCGGCGCGTAGATGCATGCAGTTACTCTTTCGTCCGAGTGGGCATGAATCCCCCCGTCCCAGTTGACATTCCACGTGCGCAGCCCCGACCCGGACAGGATCACAATACCGAGAAAAGCATATATGACTGTCGAGCGCATCGAATTCTCCTGCAATGCTCTTCCACTACTGTGCATTTGCTCTTGATCGGGTCGTTACCTGAATCTGATTGGCGAGGCCCGCAAAGCATACTTACCGGCGACAGGTTGATCGGTCCCGCACCAGCCGCAAAGCCTGACAGTCCAACGATCGCGCCACTTCAGAAAATCATCAACTTTGCGATTCCAGGGCGCCGGACTGTTTTTGCCATCGTCCCGATCGACTTCATTTAAGTCGATGGCTGCTCCGGCATCTGAAGCGGCGCCGGACCCACCACCGGGCACGATTTTTCGGCTGTGATGGCCTATGAATCTTGCGCTCTTGGCGAATACGCCGCCCCTTCCCAACAGCAGAAGATCAACTGCTGACGCCTCCGCATCTTCCCGTCACGGGCCCTCCTCCAGGTGCAGGCGCGCCAGCGTCAACTCCGGCTCCCACACCCCGATCTCGACCGTCGGTATCTGGGTCTCGGTGCTGTAAACGACCAGCCGCAACTCGTACTCACCGGGCGGGAGATCTGTCGGGAAATCAAACTGGATCAGGGTATCGAACAGTTCGGATGTCCCTCCGCTCCCGGTGAGCGTATGATTCGGTTTCCAAAGGACAATATCCCTCTGGTAAGACCTTTCCTCCTCAGCGTTGTAAAGGCGGAGGGATATAGCATAGTCGACATCTAACCCGGATTCAGTTCGCCACTGCAGGGCCATCCACAAAGATCGATCCTGCCCCAGGTCGAGTAGCTGCTGCGATGACATCTGCTCCATGCCCTGGCCCAGGGCGAGTCCCTCAAGAGAGATGTCGCCATCGTAATAGACTGTCAGCGGCTCCAGATTTTCATAGAATGTCCACGGACGATCCAGCGCAATGTCCGTGTAGTTATGAACCTGAAAGCTGCCGTACGCGTCACTGCCCAGGTAACGTCCATATTTGCCAAATAGAACAGCAAAGCGATCGCTCTCATCGCCTGTCCATGCAGCCTCGGTGTCCCAGTCCACAACTCTTACAGTGGATATGTTCCCCAGGTCTGCAAGCGTGGATTCGATCCGCTGCGCCAGGTTGGGCATGGCCGTATGGAAAAGGTGGACTTGCGCCGCGCCTTGATAAAGATATTCGAAAGTTGGACTACGAAATCCCTCTGCCAATGCCTTATGGCGCTGTCCATCGGGGATCAAAAAGACAATCTCCGCATCGGGCGGCTCCAGGCTTAACACCTGAATCAAATCTACCCAACCCACTGCATACTCATGATAGACGCCCGGCTCGTCCGCCCACCTCTGGAAATAGGTGCGATGTGTGCCAACACCCTGAATCAGTATTGTGCCGCTGACCACAAACGCCAGTCCGATGGCGGCTATTCCTTTATAGTCCCCGAAAAACCGCACCTGCAAGAAACGGAATGTCTCCCACACGCCGATTGCCGCGAGCAGATAGATTGCCGGCGCCGCGCCGATCATACGCAGCGTGTTGGGAACAAGAATATCCCTGGCTAGCATCGCCGGCAGAGCCAGGACCACCAGCCAGATCAGCAGCAGTCGGTAGGCGGGCCGTTGCCAGCGCCACACGGCCAACCCCGCGCCAAGCCAGAAAAAGAACGCTTCCCATGGACTCAGCATCGGCTGACCGGCGAAGTTATGCCGCCAGTTCGGATCGCCGCGAAAACCTAAGGCCAACAGATGTGCCCATACATTGCCCAGAAAGGCGCCCAGCGGTTCTCCCTGACTCCGATTAGACTGGAGTACCAATAGCTGGTCGCTGCGGATAAAAAAATGTTCGGGATGTAAAGCAAAATGAACGAGAATCGGCGCCGCAACCAGTCCGGCCACGCCCAGAAACAGGCCCGCCCATGGTAGCTCAGCCCGCAAGCGAACTCTACACTTGCCCCAGGGCAGCAGAAAACTCAGACCAAAAATGAGAAACAGGAAAGGTGTGAAACGCGCCGCAAGATAGGTGTATGGCAGCAGCCCGGCGCACGCCCCCGCCAGCGCAACCCGCCGCCAGCTCCTACCCTCCCACCCACACCAGAGCAAGGCCACACACAGACACAGAAACAGTGGCAGGAAGTTGGCCCTGAGCGCCGCACGCCCAATAATCGTCTGGCCGAGGGATATCGCCAGCAGACCGGCCCCAACTCCACCGACCAACAGGCCGCGCCACGGTGTCGCCCTCTCGCTTTCATCTCTGCCAAAGAGCAGCCGCCCCAGCCAGAAAACAACAAAGACTGTGCCCGCGCTGGCTAGAGCAGTGGGCAGACGAAGAGCCAGCATCGTGCGCCCCAAAAAGGAGATGGCCAGCGCAATCGTATAGACAATCAGTCCTTCGCGCCCATTGTTTGCAGGAAAGAAAACAGCATGCTCTCCCTGCAACACCCGCAAGGCATCCATGCCATGTGCCCCTTCATCATGATGGAGCCCAAACGGGAGTTCATCTAAACGCTGAAGACGCAGCAATAGGACGGCCAGCGTCAATACGAACAGGATTCCCCCTGCTACCAGTGCGAGGCGGATGCGTTCGGTCTCTGTTGATTCGGCAGCGCCGGCTGGATGTTCCCTCGGAGATGACGTTTCAGACTCTCTCTTTCATTCTAGGACCTCCCGCCAGTGCGGCGCCTCCCATCATGGGGCGCGCCTCTGTCGAACCAGGCTGCACTGGATACGACTGACTGTCTACGTTTTGGCCGGAGAAAGCTCCCCTGCACGACATCAGTCCGCACACACGCCACAGGTGGCCAAAAATTCAGGCTGGTTGTCTCCAAACAGGGGCCTGTTTCTGGAAACTCAAACGTCAAGTATAGAGATGCAGGCAAGAAAACCCAAGTACGAGCTTATCTGGAAGGCGCCCGGAGTCCTTGCCCTGCTGCGAAGGCCCCCATACCAGAAGCGCCCGTCCCTGTCTGTGCCCGTAGCCAAAGCGTACTTCACTCATACCTTACGAATGACTATTGGTCTTTCACACTCTTTCAGATAAGATAGACCCAATTTCAAGATCGTATAATCGCCTCGCCACACAGGAGCCGCCTGGAAAGTCGCCCATGAGAACCGTTGCTATGATCCTGGCTGGCGGAGAGGGCACTCGTCTCACCGTCCTGTCCGAAAAAAGGGCAAAACCCGCGGTTCCCTTTGCCGGCAAGTTCCGCATTATCGACTTCACGATCAGCAACTGCGTCAATAGCGGCATCTATACCGTCGGCGTCCTCACCCAATACCGGCCCCACAGTCTCAACGAACACATCGGCATCGGCAAACCCTGGGATCTCGACCGCCAGCACGGCGGCATCCGCCTCCTGCAGCCCTATCAGGGCCGCGGCGAACAGGACTGGTATGCCGGCACCGCCGACGCAATTCTACAAAATCTGAACTTCCTCGCCGAATACAATGCCGACACCGCCCTGATTCTCTCCGGCGACCACATCTATAAGATGGACTACGGCCCTATGCTGGACTTCCACCAGCGCAAGGGTGCCGACGTGACCATCGGCGTTATGCCCGTGCCGATCGAGGAGGCGCACCGATTCGGAATCATGGAGACGAACTCGGAGGATGAGATCGTCCAGTTCTATGAAAAACCGGAGAAGCCAACCAGCAATCTGGCATCAATGGGCATCTACGTTTTTAACAGCCGCGTTCTGGCCCAACGCCTCCAGGAAAAAGGCGCCGACGACCCCCGCACCGATTTCGGCCAGCACGTCGTCCCCGCCATGCTCGCCGCCGGAGACCGCGTCCTTTCCTACCCCTTCACCGGATACTGGGTCGACGTCGGCACCGTAGATGCCTACTGGAAGACAAGCCTCGAACTGCTCCAACCCAACCCGGCCCTCGACCTCTATACCGACAACTGGCCCGTCTCCACCCGCTCAGAGGAACGTCCGCCTGCCAAATTCGGACCCCAATCACGGGTCGTGCAGAGTATGGTGTCGAACGGTTGTGAAGTGCATGGAACTGTCAAAAACAGCATCTTCAGCCCCGGCGTCTATGTCAGTCCCGGCGCGGTCGTGCAGGACAGCATCCTCATGAACGACTCTTGGATCGGCCCCGGCGCCCACGTGGAACGGGTCATCATCGACAAGCAGGTCATCGTCGGGTTCGGGGCCAATGTCGGCTGCGCCACTTCGGACGCGCCGCCGCCCAACCAGCAGTTTCCCGACAAACTGGACAGCGCCCATACCGTCATCGGCAAAGGCGCATTTATTCCCGACGGCGCCCAAATTGGCACAAACGTAATTGTCAACAGCGACAGCGGCGAGCAGGACTTTCCACCGAACCTCGTCGTGGAGGATGGGCAAACCGTATAGCCTTCCCGCTGCACCTCTACACAAACGGACCGCGAGGATCGCTCCCTATGTCTTCTGCATTCGCTATGATCATGGCCGGCGCCGATAACGCCGACCTCAGTGTCCTCACCGAGATCCGCTCCGAACCGGCCGTCCCCTTCGCCGGCAAGTTCCGCCTGATCGACTTCTCCCTCAGCAACTGTGTCAACAGCGGCATCCACAATGTCGCCGTGCTCACCCAATACCGGCCCCGCAGCCTCAACGACCATATCGGCATCGGCAAACCTTGGGATCTGGACCGCTCCAGCGGCGGCGTCCGTCTGCTGCAACCCTACCGCGGCGGACCCTACGGGGACTGGCAACGCGGCTCCGCCGACGCCATCCGGCGTAACCTGGACTACGTAATCCAGCAGAAGGAGGAGTGCGTACTCATCCTCTCCGGCAAACATATCTATCTGATGGACTACCGTCCCTTCCTTGAGCACCATCTGCGCGCCGGTGCCCCCGTCACCATCGCCGTCCGCCGCGTAAGCCGCCACGAAACCCACCGTTTCGGCATCGTCTCGCAGAATGCAGACAACCGCGTCGTCGAGTTTCAGGAAAAACCGCGCCGCACACAGCAGAATCTTGCCAGCATGGGCGTCTATGTCTTCAGCCGCGACTACCTCGTGGACGTCCTCAGCAACGGCAGCGGCGATGACATCGGCCGCGATATCCTGCCGGGGCTGGTCGCCAAAGGCCATGTCAACAGCTACACTTATCCGGGCTACTGGGCCGATGCCAGCACCGTTCAGGCCTACTGGGATGCAAATATGAGCCTGCTGGCCGAGGAGCCGGCGCTAAACCTCTATGCGCCGGAATGGGTCGTGCATACCCGCAGCCAGGAGCGCGCGCCGGTCAAGCTGGGGCCGGCCGCGGACGTGGATGGGACGCTTCTATCCAATGGCTGCCAGATAGAAGGCGCAGTGGAACGCAGCGTCCTGTCTCCAGGCGTGCAGGTGGGCGAGGGCGCCGTCGTCCGCGACAGTGTCATCCTCAACGATACCATCATCGAAGCCGGCGCAGTCGTCGAGCGCTGCGTGATCGACAAAGAAGTGCGCGTCTGCCAGGACGCGCATGTCGGCCATTCGCACAGCAACAACCCCAATCCCGAGCTGCCGGCCCGCCTCAACACCGGACTCTCCCTCATCGGCAAAGGCAGCGTCGTGCCCGCCGCCAGCCGCTTGGGCCGCAATGTCGTAATCCATCCCTACAGCCGCGCCGACGCATTCGGCAACGGCAAGGGCGTAGAAAGCGGAACCAGCGTCGGCCGCAATCTACGATAACCGGAACCGCCGCAGCCGGATTCCGGCAACCGCCGTGAAACGCCTTGCTCTAGCCCTGTTTGGCCCGATACCCAAGTTCATTCAGAAGCGCAACCAGCCTCTCCCTCTGGTCCCCCTGGATTTCGAGCTCGGCGCCCTTGACCGCGCCGCCGCTTCCCAGCTTGCCTTTCAGGTGCTTCAACAAGGCGCGCTTGCCCACATCCGGGCTCTTTATTCCCGTAACGATCGAAACCGTCTTCCCTTTGCGCCCCTTCCGCTCCAGGCGTACACGCACCGGTTGCGTCCCCTGAACGGCGAAGGGCGCGGCCGGGTTGCGGGGCAGCGCCGGCGGACTCTGCTCAGGCTCAGGTACCGGGTCCGTCGAATAGACGAGCCGCGATCCCGCTCTTCCGGAACTGTTGCGATCCGACTTCTTTGCCTTGCGCTTGGACATAGTTCGTACTTCCTCTCCCAGCCTGAAAATAGAAAGGAGCTGCACCATGCAGTATAGCATCAGCGGTGAAATAGCCCAGTCCGCACGCCTCGTTTTCGCCCCGGGTGAACACGCCTGGGTCAGCAAAGGTGCCCTCATGGCCTATTCCCCCCAGATGCAATGGAGCCTGCGCCTGCCGGGCGGCGCTGGCGGCGCTCTCAGACGCAGCCTCTCAGGCGAGGGCATCGCATTGACATATCTGGAATCGAAAGCCGAGGACCAGTACGCACTCCTGGCCGCCAACGCACCGGGCCACCTGGAAATATGGGATCTTGAACGTGATGGCCCTGTGACGACAACGCGCGGCTCCTTTCTCGCCGCCTGGGGCGAAGACGTTGATATCACCGTGACGGTCGCCCGCCGCGCCGGGGCAGCCGTTTTCGGTGGCGCCGGCCTCTTTCTGCAGACAATTTCCGGTTACGGCATCGCGCTCGTTCACGGCAGCGGCGACTTCTCCGAGCGTCACATGGCCGCCGGCGAAGAACTCCTCGTCAGCACCGGCAATCTGGCCGCCTTTTCCGCCGGCATCGATTATGACGTTCGCGGCGAGGGCGGCTGCCGCAGAATGCTCTTCGGTGGCGAAGGCCTGTTCATGACCAACCTGCGCGGCCCCGGACGCGTCCTGCTCCAAACTCTCAAGCGCGATGCCGGCGCCAAATCATCCAGCTGAGCAACACAGCCCGCTGAGCAACACAGCCCGCAAGCCACCCTCGCTTAGTGAACACAATAGTGAACACACAGTGTGAACACCCGGATGTGTCGGTTAACTCCGCCAGGATGGTGCCTCCCGCCCATGAAAAACGCGATTTGGTTCCTGAATCCATTTAGACCACAATGTTGGACGGAGTCCGGCATGAGAATACGTCAGTTCGCCGCTCCTATCCCGAGGAGGTCTGCCATGGACCCGCAAAGCCAGTCCCTCAGACAAGCTGTCAGCGGCGAGGTCCGACTGCCCAACCATGTTGACGACGCCATCCTGACGCTTGGCGTGCGCATGCGCGATCCGCTTTCGTACGAGGAAATAGCATCCGCTTTCGGCATCGCTCGCGACGATGTAAACGATATCTGCGAACCGTACAAGGAGATGCTGCGCACGACGGGAGAAGACAGCCCTGCCCTCACCTATACGCGACGATCATCGCGCAAGGCAGTTCGGCCGCGCGCCATGTGGGAAAATCCCGCGTTCGGCAACAGTGGGAGGGAAATGTTCCAGAAACAGCAGATCGTGAATGGCGCTGACAGGCTCGCCGACCCTGTAGACGATGCCATCCTGACGCTGGGAGTGCGCCTTACCAATCCGCTTACATACGAGGAAATTGCGTCGCTATTCCAAATCGCTCACAACGACGCAAGCAGAATTTGCGAACCCTACAAGGAGTTTATGCGCACAGCAGGAAACTATGGCGTTCGCGGGGTTACCAGAACGGGATAGGCCGCCTGCCGCATACGTTTCACGACTCGGTCCACCCCCAAAGCAGTTCTCAATATACACATCGCCCAACCGAGGCCATCCTCAGCGCGACGGCGCTGCATTGAAAATCTGCCGCAAGAGATCAGCGCGTTCAACCTCCGTCGTCCAACGCGGCTGCGCATAATCTTCTAACACCGTGGTCAGTATCTCAGTGCTGATCACCTTGCCGTCATGGATCGTATGGCGCGCAATCAATGAAGTGCGCGTCTGCCAACTCCACATCTGATCGAAGAACAGATTGCCCAATCCGTAGACGATGATGCCGGGCTCCTCATGCCCATACCCATACGGCTCCATCGCCTGCGGCACGTGGCTCTGCACACCGGTGACAATATCTGCGCCGGCCGCTCGCAGCTCGCGGAAATCCTGCACCTGCCGGAAAATCGGCCCTGGGTTGTAGATCTCCTCATGCTGCAACTCAACCGCAATCACATCGACTTCGTCGCGTAGCGCCGCGATTTTGGCAAATATGCGCGCCTTGTTGCCATTATAGTCGCAGGCCCCCGGCCTGTCCTCCGTCGCCCAGGCAAAACTGGGATAGTGGGCCAGCGCCGCAAAAAACGCGAAACGGTTGCCGTTGTGCTCAAACAAGAGCGGCGCGCACGCCTCTTCCTCATTCAGGCCGCTCCCATAGATGGGGATCCTGTTCTCCCGATACCAGCCAATCGACTGCCGCGCGCCTTCCTGGCCAAAGTCGTTGACATGGTTGCCGCTCAGTCCCACGATATCGGTACCCAGTGCCTCCAGCGCCGCCCAATAGGCCGGGCTGCTGCACAAGATCATGTTGTTCAAAGTCGGGTCGACGTCACAGCCTTCCAGAAACGGCACTTCATTGCTGATATGAGTGATGTCGGCTGCACGCAGCGTCGGCGAGATCACCTGGGACGGGTACTCGTAACCCTTCGCCTCCATCCGAGCCGCTGTGACGCGCGCCATCGCCGTGACGCCGGTCATGATCAGGGTCGTCAACTCGTCCGCCCTGCGATTCGTCGGCTCCGTAATCTGCGGACGCAGCGCCGCAGCAACGGCTTCCCTATCCGTACCAAATGCCGACACCACCGCCGTCAGCGGATAAGCCGCCGCATCGAACGTATTGCTGAGAATATTGTCGCCGTTCAGTCTCATCACCTTCAGGACCGGCGTAAGGCCTTCAAAGGGCACAAGTCCCAGCGCGCCGGCAGTCGCCTCCAACACCGCAGGCAGGGCGTTGCCGCTGGCGGTCTGAACCGAGTCGGCTGCCTCCTCACCGAAAACAGCCTCCAGCTCGGACACGTAGTCCGCATCAATGATCAACGGGCCGCTTCCTCTGCCCTGCCAGCGCAGCGTCAGCTCTGCCATCGATACCTCATCCTGAACCGTGGCAAACGGCGCCACCGGCGCCAGGTAGCGCGTGTACAGCACACTCCCCAACGCCTCCGCCCCGGCCACCAGGCGGATCTGCACGTCGGCGTTACGCGGCTGGTCCAGCAAAAAGACAGTCTTGCGAACGCCCCCGGCTTCAATCTCCTCCAAAGCGAAGGCCGCTGAGAGCAGTTGACCGAAATAGCGCTCAGGCAGAGAGGTGTCGATAGCGACCGTCAGCCAGCCGTTGCGGCTGTCCGGCTGCTCCGCCGCCGGCTGCAGCTGCGTCTCGGAGACGGTCCCAATCTCTCCTGTCCCCTCTGTCCCGCTCGCAAAACTCGCAATCGACGTGGCCGCCGCCACACCCGCGAAGCCCAGCAGCACAGTTACCAGCAGCCGGCCAGGAGCCCGCAAGTTCGTTACCGCCTCCCTGATATCAGCCGCTCGGCTGGCCGCGCTCATCCCTCGCACGCGCGCACGAATGACCTGCAATCCAGGTTGCAGATGCCTTTCAATCTGTTCTCGGATGGCGCCCAGTCGATTCAACATTGCTCGGTTCAACACTGCTCGGTTCAACACTGCCGCTTAACTGCCTGACATCTCTCGATAGCTGGACTGCGGAGTTCACCTGACACAGAGTCCAATTTTAGAGTATATGGCCATCACTGCCATCGGTCAACATCCCGTTTCCCTGCCGCACTCTCCGGCGGCACCCCTCTGACGCCTGATCCGAACTGGCAGCCTCAGTGCTGCCGGGCCTCTGCAACCGAAATGGCTGACCGGAGCTACGCCGGCGACGCGTCCCGTCTCCTACAGCGCCCCTGTAGCTCGGACGTTGACAAACGACATGCATTTCGGTACATTTCCGTCTGATTCCACCATTTCGACAATATAGTCTCAACGAGTTGTATGCGCGGGCAGTTCCTGGCAATCTCCCCCCCCCCCAGGACGAAGGGCGCAATCCATACTGCGAAGAAGGTGTGAAATTGGCTAACGGAACCGTTGCTGAAGTCGTCAAACTGTGCGGGAAACTGGGAATTATCGGCTATGGCGGGCCTGCCAGCCACATCGCCATGCTCGAAGACGAGGCCGTCACCCGGCGCAAATGGCTGAGCCGGGAACATTTTCTCGACCTGGTCGGCGCCACCAATCTGATCCCCGGCCCCAATTCAACCGAGATGATGATCCACATCGGCTATCAGCGCGCCGGCTGGCCGGGCCTGATTGCCGCCGGCATATCCTTTGTGCTGCCTGCCGTCCTCCTCTCCACGCTGATCGCCTGGATCTATGTGGAGTTCGGTACATTGCCCGCCGTCCAGCCCTTCCTCGCCGGCGTCAAACCCGCCGTCCTGGCAGTCATCCTCGGCGCCCTCTGGCGGCTGGGCACAACAGCCTCCAAACCCAACGAGGCCGCGCACACCCGTATCGCCCTCGCAACTGTCGGTATCGCAGTGGCCGCCGCCGTCTACCTCGGCGCGCCGGTAATCTGGTCGCTGATCGCAGGCGGCCTGCTGGGAATGCTCGCCCTGCGCGCCATCGTCGGCTGGAGCGGCGCCGCCCCCGCCCTGCTGGCACTGCCGGACAGCGGCTATGAATTCCCTTGGGCAGGCCAGTCCCCCGCGTCGGCGCTCAAGTGGGCGGCGCTGATCGTGGCCGCGACCGCCCCCGCCTTGACCCTCGGCGCGCTCGGCCTCTTCTTCCTAAAGGTCGGCAGCGTCCTCTACGGCAGCGGCTACGTCCTCGTCGCCTTTCTCGAAGGCGACCTGGTCCACGAGTACGGCTGGCTCACCCAGCAGCAACTGCTCGACGCCATCGCTATCGGCCAGTTCACGCCCGGCCCTGTCCTCTCCACCGCCGCCTTCATCGGCTACGTGCTTTACGGCATCCCCGGCGCCGCCGTCAGCGCCGCTGCCATATTCGCGCCCTCATTCATCTTCGTCGCCATCCTCAACCCAATCGTCCCCCGCCTGCGCCGCTCAGCATGGATGGGCGCCTTCCTCGACGCCGTTAACGTCAGCGCCGTCGGCCTCATGGCCGCCGTCCTCGTGCGCCTCACCGGAGACATCGTCACAGCCTGGCCTGCCGCAGTCATAGCCCTGATTGCCGCAGCCGCCGTCCTCCGCTGGCGCGTCACCTCCGCCTGGGTCGTCATCGGCGGCGCGCTGCTTGGTTGGCCGTTGTCTTTGCTCACTTAATGTGATGGGGCTCGGGCCTCAGTCCTCACATGGTTCGAAGGGCTGATCATACGACCGGATCAGAGGTAGAAGTGGCACTCCTTTCACACTTAGCCACTCTCCCCAACAATCCTGGTCAACTACGCTTCGGCTATGATCCTTCAAAATACGCTCCCATTCCAACTCGGATCGAAACAGCGGCCCGTCATCGGCCATATCCTCTGCATCCAAAAAGCCTAAGTAAAGTAAAACGACGGGAATCTCAAGGGTTGCCAGCTTCCAGGACCAGGCGAATCTATTGGAAATCTGGTAATGTTTGTCTCGCGATATTTTCCAGTAATGTTCGGTGACTGACTGTAGGCCTCTGGCTGCCTCAGCAATTGCTAAACGTATGCACAAATGATTTTTTCGACGGCGGTAAGAATCCCTCTTGGTAAGCTTCTTTTTGCCTTGGCTTTTTAGTTCACACCCGTGCGCTTTTGCTTCAACGATGAGTAAACCAGGTGTGCCCCTGATTTTGCATGAACTGGCGATGTCCCAGTTTGGGGTATTCCCTCCTTCTGGATTCCACCAAACCCTAAACTGTTCTTGTATTTCCAAGGTACGCTTGACTCCATAGGCGGGTTCCAAGAGATTCACTAGCTGGCTAAGGCGCGCCTCACTTACGGATGTTTTTCCGCGTGGCATCCAAAGGTCATCACCCGTAATTACCACTTCATTAGGGAGGCGTATCACCGATGTGGTCAACCGGTTGGCAACCATTTCTTTGTCACCATGCATTAACAACACACAACGGGGTCGGCTCCCACGATTATCTTGTCCTAGTTGATCCAACCAATCCATGAAACTCGCTCCTCCGATTCCGTGAGTTGCTCTGTAGTTTTCCTACTGCCGAGTCCATTCTCCTTGCTCTCTCGCTCCCTCAACATCTGCAAGGTATGCTCCAGCGCAACACTCGGGAGGCCCGTCTCCAACGGCACGGTGGCGTTGGTACGCTCGCGGCAGACTAATGGGCTGTAGATCCCCGTCCGGTAGGCGCACGAGATTGCCGCTTTCGGGACGAGGCAGACCGTACTAGGCGTCGCACCACTCGCAAAACCTTTTGGCGGGAAGAAAACGGATACGCTGGGAGATCCAGCTCAGTGAGTTACGGGCTCCGCATCTCTAGGCGGAAGGGTGTTAGAGCGTTGCCTTTTCTGAAAAGTAAGTGCCGAGGAGCAAGACGAGTGCCCCTCGCTCGTCCCAATCCACTGAGGACGGACTAGGTAAAGATCTGACTATTCCTCTACCCACTCACCAACGCCGACGAATTCGCAGCCGTTCCATGTTTCCGTGACGGTGCGGTCGGTAAACAGCTCTTCGAAATTGTAGGTGGTCAGCCCGCTATCGCTGTCGTAATGCACAGCCTCAAGCGAGATTAAGCCACTGTCCACGTCCTCTTCAAAGGTGGCGAGGTAGGCGGTGACCGTCTCGCGCTGGATCTGGCCATCGGCGTATTGCACGCAGACTCCGGTTTCCGTCATCGCTGGCGCCAAACGCCCTTCAAGAGCGGTGACGCGATCAACGAGGGCGGTGACCTGCTCGGCCAAGCCGGTGACCTGTTCGGCGAGACCGGTAAGCGTGACTTCCTCATCCTGAGCCAACACGACCGCAGCCGACGTCAGCAGGACTGTCACTATTATGGCCGCAAAGGCGGCCGTAATATAGCGTTTCACGTAGTAGTCTCCTTCTGTAAGGATGCCAAGGTTGCAGCCAGGCGTTGGTCGTCATCCACGACGCACTGCTCGGCTGGCCGATGTCAATGTACGGTTAGTTCTGTGAGGTCCAGGCCTCAACCTTCGAGGTATTGAAAAGGCTGAACAATGGCCCGAATCAGAGGAATCAAAGGCACGCCATCCACATCCAGCCGCGTGCCCCAACACGTATTGTCTACTACACCTTCACAATGGCCCTTAACGACCCGCTCCCAGTGCTCCTCGGAATGAAAAAGATTCCCGCCCTTCGCGATATCCGTAGCATAGAGGAATCCCAGATAAACCAGAACAACCGGCACACCCAGAGAGGCCAGCTTCCACGACCACGCAAACCGGTTCGACAACTGGTAATGACTGTCCCGCGCAATACGCCAACTGCCGCTGGTCGCCGATCGGAGACCAATAACCGCCTCCTCGATCGCCTGCCCGATCTTCTCGTGATTGGCCAGCGTACCATCAGAGGCAGGTCTCCTTAACCGTTTCCCTTCTGACGACCGGGCCAGCTCGTTCCAGTGCGCCTTCGCCTCGACCAGTACAAGCCCCTTCTTACCCTGAACTGTACAAGTACTGGCAATGTCCCAATTCGGCGTCCTGGGATCGTTCTCAGAGACAGCCAGCCACCAGTCCGTCAATTCGGCACGAGTAGGAGGCGGCAGGAGATCCGTTGGCTTGTCCAACTCCACTTCCTCCGCAGGCGTCGCATCCCAAGTGCCGTCTTCCTTCTGCACTGGTTTCCCGCTGGGCTGCCATGAATCGTCACCCGTAACTGTGACACCATCAACGCCCACCAACTGGGTCAGCCGCGCAGCAACCGACTCCTTGTCGCCGGCCACCAGCAACACACAGCGCGGCCGGCTCCCACGGCTGTCTTTTCCAAGTTGCTTCGACCAACCCAATCCATCCCTCCCTTGAAACTGCAACGGAGAACCGAACTACCTTCTCCTCCTGCGGCCTCCGCCTCTTCCCTTCCCACTCTTCTCCTTCTCCGCCAACATCTGCATCGCCTGCTCGAACGTAATACTCTGCGGATCCGCATCCTTTGGCAGAGTGGCGTTCGTTTTCTGATGGTTGACGTATGGACCATAACGCCCGTCCAGCACGCGCACCGGGTCGCCGTCTTCGGGATGCGCGCCCAGCTCCTTCAGTACCGTGCGCGACGAACTGCCCCCTCTCCGGTCCGGCGCCTCCTTGATCAACGTCAGCGCACGCGGCAAATCCACCTCCAGCACGTCGTCCGGCGCCTTCAGGCTCACAAACTTCCGATTGTGCACAACATAAGGCCCATATCGCCCCACACCGGCGCGCACCTCCTCGCCGTCTTCGGGATGTGTGCCCAGCAACCGCGGCAAGCTCAAAAGCTGCAGCGCCGTCTGCAGGTCCACCCCCTCCATCGTCATGCCCTTAAGCAGGCTGACCCGCTTCGGTCTCCCATCCGACCTGCTCTGCCGCTTCTCCGCAGGCGCGTCCGCCGCCTTGGGCTTGCCTTTACCCGCGACAACCAGGGGCGTCAGCGTTTCAACGATCTTAGCCCTCATACGGGGAACCCGCTCCAACTCCGCCGCCGACGCATAAGGCCGGCCTGCAATGATCCCCTTGGCTAATCCC
Organism: Caldilineaceae bacterium; assembly: GCA_965207495.1. Lineage (GTDB taxonomy): Bacteria > Chloroflexota > Anaerolineae > Caldilineales > Caldilineaceae > Bin5. Next base: position 5,221,301 of record OZ242287.1, on the reverse strand, counting down.
GGGCCGATGCCCGGCAGCGTGGCCAGCTCCCTGGCCGTAGCCCCGTTGATATCGACCGGCCCAGCAGGCTTATCCGGTTTTCCTCTCGGCGCCCTCTCTCCGTCCTCGCCCAACTGCACATACGCGCCGTAACGACCATCCTTAACCAGGATCGGCTGGCCGCTCTCCGGGTCCTTCCCCAGGACGATTGGCCCTTCCTGCTTAGCACTCACCATCGCCTCGGCCGCCGCCGCATCCAAGTCCCCCGGCGCCAGATCTTCCGGTAGGCTCACCGTCTGCCTGTCGCCGTTGACCTCCCGCGCCAGAAACGGCCCAAACTGACCAATGCGCACCTCGACCGGCAGATCGGGAAAGTCGACCTGGCCCGCATTGCGCGGATCGATCGCGCTCTCCTTCTCTCGGACCTGGTTCTCCAACCCCTGCTCGCTCAGATAAAACTGGTTCAGATATTCGAGCCAGTCGACATCCCCCTCGGCGATGTCATCCAGCGTCTGCTCCATCTCCGCCGTAAACTTCAAGTCCACCAACTCCTCGAAATTCTTCTCCAACAGCTGGACGACCGCAAACGCAACGAACGTCGGCACCAGCTCCCGGCGCTGCTTGAAGACGTATCCGCGGTTCTGAATCGTGTCGATGATCGTGGCGTACGTACTCGGGCGGCCAATACCCTCAGTCTCCAGCGCCTTGACCAGCGCCGCCTCCGTGTAACGGGCCGGCGGCTTCGTCGCGTGCCCGACCGCCTCCAGCTCCCGGCAGTCCACCGCCTCATCCTTGGCCAGCGCCGGCAACGGCGATTCCTGGTCCTCAATCGCAGCATCGGGATCATCCGAGCCTTCAACGTAGGCCCGAAAGAAACCGGGAAACAGGATCTCCCGACCCGACGCCCGGAATATCGCCTCCACCGCCGCGGCCCCGCCCACTTCCTGCTGGCGCGCAGCCCGGATCATCACCACCGTCGAACGCAAGCGCGCGTTCGCCATCTGCGTCGCCACCGTCCGCTTCCAGATCATGTCGTAAAGCGCGGCCTCATCGCCCCCAAGCGGAAGCGTGTCCACCGGGCGCATCCTACTGCCCGCCGGACGGATCGCCTCATGCGCTTCCTGCGCGCCCTTTGAATTCGTCCTGTAGCGGCGCGGCTTCGGCGTCAGAAACTGCTCTCCGTATCGCTCCTGCACCCGCCGGCGGGCCGCATTGACAGCCTCGTCGCTCAGATGGACCGAGTCCGTACGCATATAAGTAATGTAGCCATTTTCGTATAGAGACTGCGCTACCCGCATCGTACGGCGAGCTGCCCAGCCTCGCTTGCGGTTGGCCTCCTGCTGCAGCGTGCTCGTCGTAAATGGCGGAGATGGCGAACGAGTCTGCTCCGAGCTCTCAACCGAGTGCACCACCCAACTGCCATCCTGCAAACGCTGTTGCAACACCCTCGCCTGCTCTGCATCCAGCAGCAGGACATCCCCGCTTGCCTCACTAAAGTGCGTCTTTACCCGTTTGCCCGCCGCGATCCGTCCCGTCGATTCATCGAAATCCCGCCCGCTCGCCACCCGCGTCCCATTGACCGAAACCAGCGTGGCCCCAAAACGGTGGGCCGCTCTGTCAGGTCGCTTGTTCAGCTGCGCCTTCAAATCCCAATAGGAGCCGCTCACAAATGCCCGGCGCTCCCGTTCCCGCAGCACCAGCAGACGCACCGCAACACTCTGCACTCGGCCGGCCGACAGCTTCGGCGCGATCTTCTTCCACAACAGCGGCGAAATCGTATACCCGACCAAACGGTCCAGAATGCGCCGCGTCTCCTGCGCCCGCACCAGGTCGTTGTCGATCGGACGCGTCGTATTCAGCGCCTGCTCAATCGCCTCCCTCGTAATCTCGTGAAAAATCATCCGCCTGACCGGAACCTTCGGCTTCAGCACCTCGTACAGATGCCAGCCAATGCTCTCCCCTTCCCGGTCCTCGTCCGTCGCCAGCAGAACCTCATCCGCCCCCTTCAGGGCCGACCTCAGCTCGGAGACCACCTTCTTCTTGTCCGAAGGAACGACATACAGCGGCTCGAACGCCTCATCCACCTTCACGCCCAGCCGCGCCCAAGGCTGCCCCTTCACCTTCGCCGGAATCTCAGCCGCAGAGGCCGGCAGATCCCGCACATGGCCCATACTGGCCTTCACTTCATATCCGCTAGGCAAAAATCCGCGAATCGTTCTCGCCTTCGTCGGCGACTCTACAATGACTAATTTCGACATTCTTCTTCTTATCGCTAAAGGTTTGTGAACACGGGCCGAACACAGCCACGCCCCACCGAATGAGGCGTTTCCTGCATTTCAGCCGAGATAGAATACACAAGAACATTGAGCCGGGCAAGTGGAATGTCAAGCAAAAGCGCGCTTCCCGTTCGTCCCCGGCAACTCGTACAGAGGCCGTACACGTCTCGTCATGCGCCCGTAAGTGCGCTCCAGTGCTCACCCCTCTGAACCCGCCAGAGACAGGTCTTTCTCTCTCCTCACTTCTCTCCACTCACTCCTGGTCTTTGGGCGTTCGGGCCTTCGGCCCTCTCTTGTGCAGGGGCTGCGCCCCCGCAACGCCCCGCCCTTACTCGCCACCGTGTTCATTCTTCCCCAGCAACATGTCTAGCCAACAGTGGCTACCCCCCATGTACTGTCTCAATCCCCTGGCCCCCAGCCCCTAACCCCTGCAGTTCACAACGCCCCGCCCTTACTCGCCACCGTGTCCATTCTTCCCCAGCAACGCCGCCAACAGCCTGCAAAAGCAGTCCTCGATAAAAATCTCTTGGTCCCCATGGTACCCAAATCGGTACAATTCCTGATCTCGTCACTCGTTGACAGCCGCCTTCCTTCGGCATATACTGGATACAACGCAACATGACTTTATTTTCAGCACAACTGGGAGACAGATCCGTGAAGGAATATGGGAATGGGCAACACGTTTCTGCCGCTATTTCGAACAAGCAAACCGTCAATTTCGGAACCCCGGCCGCCGCTGTTCTGCTTGCCCTACTCTGCCTCGCGCTCAGCGGCTGTGCCCCGAACTACGATCTCCTCAACCTGACAGTGCCCGCTTCAGTCCAGGTCGAGCAGGTCGGGCCCAACGTCGAACTCTGTGACGACCAGTTCGTTACCCACGACCTCCCCCACATCACCACCACCGCCGACGGCATCATTCGCATGTATGAAGCCAACGGCGCCGGTGTTGCCATCAACGACCTCGATAACGACGGCGACCTTGATCTGGTCCTCGGCAACTACGACAAACCCAACTCCATCTTCTGGAACGAAGGGAACCTGAACTTCCGCCAGGAGCAGATGCCGGTCGGACGCACACGCGCCGTAGCCGCCGTCGATATCGACGGGGACGGCTGGACCGACCTCGCGCTGACACGCGTCGGCGGCGCAATAAATTTCTGGCGCAACCGCGGCCCCGACCTGGCCGCGAACGAGCCCGGCCGCTTCATACAAGAGTTCGTCAACGGCCTTGCCAAGCCCGCCTACGCCATCGATTGGGCCGATCTGGACGCCGACGGCGATCTGGACGCCGTCACCGCCTCCTATGATATCGGCCTGCTCACCGAGCTGGGCAGCGAGTATCTCCTCAAAGATGAGGCCGGCGTCTATATCCACTGGAATGAGCCCAATGGCTTTCGCGCCCAACGGCTCGCCACAGAGGCCCAGGCCCTTGCCATCGCCCTCTGGGATGAGGACGGCGACGGCCGCCCCGACCTGCTCGTCGGCAACGACTTCGCCCTGCCCGATCAGTTCTGGCGCAATGACGCTGACGGTTGGCATCTGGCCAACATCTTCCCCGAGACGACCCACAGTACCATGAGCTTCGACCTCGCCGACGTCGATAACTCCGGCCGCACCGCCCTCTTCGCCAGCGACATGAAGCCGCCCGATACAAACCCCGAAACAATGCGCGCCTGGGCGCCGCTCATGGAGGCCGAACACCCGCCCTTGCCCGCCGGCGACCCACAACGCATGGAAAACATGCTCCTCGTCGCCAACCAGGACGGCGGCTTCCAAAATCTCGGGCGCGACCGCCAGCTCGACGCCACCGGCTGGAGCTGGTCCAGCCTCTTCGGCGATCTGGACCAGGACGGCCAGCTCGATATCTACATCGTAAACGGCTTCGCCGAGTCCACGACCTTCGCCCACATGGCAGACCATGAACTGGTCGAGCGCAATCAGGCCCTGCGTAACACCGGCGGCCGTTTCGAGCGCATGCCCGACTGGGGCCTCGGCAGCGAGCGCGGCGGACGCGGCGCAGCCCAGGGCGACCTCGACGGTGACGGCGACCTCGATATCGTCGTCAACAACCTGCGCGGCAATGCCCAGCTCTTCGAAAATCGCCTCTGCGGCGGCGCTTCTTTACAGGTCGAGTTGCGCCAGCCCGGCAGCGCCAACCCGGCAGCCATCGGCGCAACCGCCATTCTCGAAACCCCCGCCGGCCGCCTGCGCCGCGACGTGCGCGTAACCCGAGGCTACCTGTCCAGCGACCCCGGCCAGCTCCACTTTGGCTTTCCCGCCGAATCCCAACCCAGCCTCCTCCTGATCCGCTGGCCCGACGGGGAATGGTCAACCGTGTCAGCGCCGGCAGCGGGGCAGCGGCTGACCGTTTCCAGAACAGATCTGCGACAGGAGTAAAATGCTGTCGCATACATTAGCGTCTGTCCAGAACACCTACCCTGTCAATGAGGAATAACATACATGCCGGCACCTGGCGCCCGTGAAGAAGCGATCGAAAAGATCCGCCGCCTGCCGCAGCAGGTCGAAGAACTGATAACCGGGCTTTCACCGCAAGAACTGACCGCACAACCATTGCCCAACGAATGGACCGTGGCCCAGAACGTCCATCACATCGCCGATTCACACATTAACAGCTATGTGCGCTGCAAGCTCATGGCAACCGAAGACAATCCGACCCTAAAGCCCTACGACGAGGGCGCATGGGCCCTGCTTACCGACGGCAGCAACGCCGAACTGTCCGATTCCCTGGCCCTGCTGAAAGCGCTCCACGCCCGCTGGGTCATATTCTGGGAAAACCTGCCCGAAGACGCCTGGCAGCGCACCGGCCAGCACCCGGAGAGCGGAGCCGTCACCCTGGCCAGACAGCTCGAACTCTACGTCCAACACGGCGAAGCCCACCTTGATCAGATCCGCCGCACGCTGGCCGCAAGCAAAAAGTAGCAGGCCGCACAGGACACCCTGCCGCAGGCCGGAATCTGTCACGCGAACTGTGTAAGAATCCACACAGAGCCGGCAGTTGCCCAAGGGTTAAGATTCGTCCTGACGGAGCAAGAGGAGAATGCATGAGATCTGCAGAAGCACTGCATGATCTGCAAAAGGAACAGAAAGAGCAGACCAAGGGTAGTGCCGCGCCGGTCAATCCACTCGCGCCCGACGAAGGTCGTCATGTCACCTTGCAAGAATACTGGGACAAATGGTACGAGAATCCCTACCCCGACATCGACGTCAGCTATGAATGGAACAACGGCATACTGGAGGCAAAGCCCTCGTCCAACGCGCCGCAACTCGATCTTGGATTCTGGTTCCTTGCCCTTCTCCATCAGTATGTCAAAACACATGACAACGCCAAGCTGATCAATATGGAGACTGGCTTTGTCCTCACCATGGAGGACGCAGCCGAGCCGCCGGGGGTTCGCAAAGCCGTGCGCAAGCCGGACATCGGCATCATTCTAAATAACAACCCCGTCTCCTGGGGACGGGTAGACCAGCGCTCCTTTGCAGGTGTATGTGACGCCGTTGTCGAGTTCCTGTCCGATTCCACGCAAGTCGAAGTTTTACGGGATACCGAAGAGAAAAGGCTTGACTATGCGTTGGCCGGCGTGCAGGAGTACTATATTCTCGACCCCACCGGCGAACACATGCACTTCTACCGCCTCACCCCGGAAGGCCAATATGAAGAGATTGAACCCGATGCCGGCGAGGTGATCCGCTCACAACTGTTGCCAGGCTTCCAGTTTCGGCTCCCGCATCTCTATGAATTGCCGGAGTTGGAAGAGCTCGCCCTTGACGAAGTATATCGGGGATACGTGCTTCTGAAATATCAGGCCGCTGTTGCCGCGGCCGCGGCCGAAACAGCCGCCCGCCTTCAGGCAGAAGAGAGGCTGCAGGCGATCGAAGCCGAATTGGCCCGACTGCGCCGTCAGTCCTCCTGAAAGCATCTTGCCCGGAAAGAAGTCAATTGACCCTGGTAAATCACGCTGGCAGCCCGACAGAGAGCGGGGCTAGGAAAAGTTGCGTTTGAACCGCAATCTCGAATCCTGTACAATAGGCAGACCGCGCTTACTCGCGGCATTTCAGCAGTTGACGCAACCCCACCGCGCTCCTCCAGAGCAGGAGTGCATGCGACCATTCATTCGCAGTTTCAGATGTACTTAGGGAGGAACCTAATGAAGATTCGACAATGGCAGAACCGTTTCAGTTTCACAGCGCTGATCGTCTTGGCGTTGGCCGCCTTGCTTATCTCTGCTTGCGCCCCCATCGCACCGGCAGCAGATAGCGGCATGGAGATGGCCGACGAAGGCCCGGTTACCATTACATGGGCCATGTGGGGAAGCCCCTCAGAGGTAGCCACCCACCAATCCGTGGCCGATGCCTTCATGGAAGAGAACTCGGATATCGTGATCGAGATTCTGGCCGAACCCTGGGGCGACTACTTCACCAAGATCCAGACCCTCTGGGCCAGCGGTGACTCGTCGGTCATCCCCGACGTCCTGTTCCTCTCGCCCATCGTGAACTATGCCTCGCAGGGCGTGCTGGAAAACCTTGACCCCTGGATCGAGGCCAGCGGCTACAACACAGACGACTACTGGCCGTCTCTGCTGCAGTACGGCATGTACGAGGGCAGCGTCTACGGCTTCCCGCGCGACATCGGCCTTGAGGTGCTCTACTACAACATCGACATCTTCGACGAAGTCGGCGCCCCCTACCCGGATGATACCTGGACATGGGACGATCTGGCAGCCGTTTCAGAACTGCTTACCGATGTCGATGACAGCGGCCGCGTCAACCGCTATGCCTTGGGCATGGAGGGCGGCAAGTGGATGATCTGGATAATGCAGAATCGCGGCACCGCTCTCGATGACATGCGCAACCCCTCGCGCTGCGCTTTGGCCGATGAGGGAGCCGTCGAGGCCGTGCAGTTCTTCAAGGACATGCTCGACAGCAACTATTTCATGCCTCCATCCAACATGGGCCAGGCCGGTGGTGACGCCGCTGTCTTCCAGAGCGGTCAGGTCGCGATGATTATTCAGAACGCCAGCCGCGTCTCTGCCTTCAACGCCGCCGGCATGAACTACGATGTCTCGGTCATTCCCATTCCTGCTGACGGCCAGCGTGCCTCCGCCGCCGGCGGCGCAGCTTGGGTTATGAGCGCGCTCAGTGACAACAAGGACGAGGCCTGGACTTTCCTGAGTTGGCTCCAGAGCACCGACGGCGGCCAGCGCATCTACACCGCCTCCGGCGAAATCCTGCCCGCCCTGCAGTCCACCGCCAAATCCGACGCCTTCCTCAACAGTGGCCAGCCGCCTGCCAACCGCCAGGCCTTCATCACCGAAGGCGAAAACGCGCGCATGGGCCGCATCGGCTACTTTGTCGAATGGAGCGAGATCAACGGATCCTTCATCAGCCCCGGCCGCCAACAAATCCTCATCGGTGAGGTCTCTGTCCCGGACGGCTTGACTGCCATCTGCGAGCAGGTGGACGCCTTCCTGGCCGACAACGGATTCCCTAAGTAATACGCAGTGACTAGTACCAGTGGCCAGTCCCAGGACTGGCCACTGGACACTATCCACTATCCACTGCTCCTATGACCGCCTCCGTTTCCTCGCAAACCTCCGTGTCCCGCTGGCGCCGTTACCGGCCGGACCAGCAGTGGGAAGCCTATCTGTTCCTGCTGCCCAGCTTCGCCGGCTTCCTGATCTTCGTCGCCATTCCGGTGATCGCATCCCTCGCACTCAGTTTCTACGACTGGAATCTGCTCTCCCCGCCCGAGTTCGTCGGCATCGAGAACTACACGCAGCTTCTCACCAATGACCGCGTCTTTCGCAAAGTCCTCTTCAACACCTTCTACTTCATCGTCACCATCGTCCCCCTTCAACTCGCTTTCGGCCTCCTGCTCGCGGTTGCGCTCAACCAGGGCATGCGCGGGCTCGAAATCTACCGCCTGATCTATTTCATGCCGGTTGTGACGACAATCGTCGCAGCTGCCCTCGTCTTTCAGTGGTTCTTCAACCGCGATTTCGGCATCCTGGCTGCGGCTGTCTGGGAACTGGCGGCTACGACCGGCCTCCCCGTCCGCCCCCCCGACTGGCTCAACGATCCCGACTGGGCCAAACCTGCCGTCGTTATCCTGACTCTTTGGAAGAACACCGGCTTTACTATGGTGATCTACCTGGCCGCACTGCAGGGCGTGCCGACTGAACTGTACGATGCCGCCAAGGTCGACGGAGCCAGCCCCTGGCAGCGCTTCCGCTTCGTAACCTTTCCCATGGTCAGTCCTACGACCTTCTTCCTCATGGTCATCCAGATGATCGGCGCCTTCCAGCTCTTCAGCGAGGCCTTCGTGATGACCCAGGGCGGCCCCGCCCAGGCCACGCTCACAATCGTCTACTATATCTACCAGATGGCCTTCGAATTCCAACGCATGGGCAGAGGAGCCGCCGTCGCCTGGGTGCTCTTTATCTTCATCTTTATCTTTACCCTCGTGCAGACGCGCCTCCAACGACGCTGGGTGCACTACGAAGCCGGCGGGGAATCGTGACCACAACTACGCCTGCCTCTCTGCGCCCCGAAGCCGCAACAGGCGCGAAATTCAAAAACGGGCACCTGTTGCTTCACGTTGCCTTGATCCTGGGCAGCCTCGGCATGCTGCTGCCATTCGGCTGGATGCTCGCCACCTCGCTGAAGTCGCCTCCGCAGATCTTTACCTACCCCCCCTCCCTCGTTCCCAACCCTGTCGTCTGGCGGAACTACCTGGACACAGTGCAGGCGATGCCATTCGGACGCTTCTACCTTAACAGCCTCTTCGTCGCCGTTTGCGTGACCACGCTCCAGATCCTGACCTCCTCGCTGGCCGCCTTCGCCTTCGGCCGCCTACGCTTCCGCGGCAGGGAAGCCCTCTTTCTCGTCTACCTGGCCACGCTCATGATCCCCTTCCACGTGACCATGATCCCCAATTTCATCCTCGTCCGCTACCTGCGCTGGTTCGACACCTTCTACGCGCTCATCGTCCCCACCGCCTTTTCCGTCTTCGCCGTCTTTCTGCTCCGTCAATATTTCCGCGGTATCCCCGTCGAGATGGATGAGGCCGCCCGTATGGACGGCGCCTCCTCTTTTCGCATCTGGGCGCAGGTCATCATGCCACTGAGCGGGCCCGTCCTCGCCGCCCTCACAATCTTCGTCTTTCTCGGCTCGTGGAACGACTTCCTCTGGCCCCTCGTCGTCTCCAACTCCAACGCCACCCGCACCATCCCCGTCGGTCTCGCCACCTTCCGCGGCCAGTACAACACCGACTGGCACCTGCTCATGGCCGGCTCCGTCATCGCCCTGCTGCCCGTCCTCCTCGTCTACGTCTTCGCCCAGAAACGCTTCGTCGAGGGAATCACCCTCTCCGGCATGGGCGGCCGCTAACGCCCGGTAACCTGCAATCTACCGCCTGCCCCGCTCCCCAGGCGCCGCCCACCCCCTGCTAATCTGCCTGGGTGCATCCCAAAATGGGAGCGAACTCTCGCATACCTCTTGCTGCAACCAAGCCACCGTCAGTTCCAGTTCCCATCTCGGACAGACCAATCGGTTAAACTCTCTCCTCACTCCTCTTCACTCTCTCCTCGCCTTTGGGCGTCCGGGCCTTCGGCCCTCCCTTGTGCAGGGGCTGCGCCCCCGCAACGCCCCGCCCTTACTAGCCACCGTGCTGGCTATTCGCCATCATCTTGCCAAGCCAACAGTATTCCCCCCAAACGCTCCGGTAGGGGCAGGCCCTATACCTGCACTGTGCTTGCCCTGTGCCCCCTAATCAACGGAACCCCCGGTAAAGGCCAGGCCTGCACCCTGCCCCACGTCTCTCCAAGAACCGCTAGACAATTCCAGCCACCGCCGGCACAATCTCCCGCCAAGCTGTTCCCACCCCAAATCTGGAATACAACTCCGCCCCCTCTCGATTTGCCATCGAACAAATATTCTGATTCAATATACACATGACAGACCGGATCGGCATCATCGTCAACTCCAATTCACATATCGACTACGTCTGCCAGCTCGCCAGCCCCTTCGAACGCGAGCAGCGTCCCGCGCCCAACGCCTATGCCTTCGGCGCTTTCGTCGCCATCGACCTGCCCCAGCAGCCCGCCGCTGCTCCGGCCGCCGACGCCCCATGCCTGATCGGCGTCATCTACAACACACTTCTCATCAATCCGAACTTTACCAACCTGGGCCCCCGCCTCACTTCCCAATCGGAGCAGGCCGTGTTCACCCCCGACCTGATCGACGAGACCGCCATGCTGGTCGGCATCTTGGCCCTGGGCTGGCAAGACGACGCCGGCCCCCAACAGGGGACGCCCCGGCTGGCCGCCGAGGTCAACGCCACTGTACGCCAACTGACCGACGGGGAAGTCCGGCAGTTCCATCGCGACCCGCGCGACAAATTGACCCTGCGCTACGCCGCCGCGCTCCTCGCGCTTAACAACCCGCTGGTCCCCGCCCTCCTGCTGGAGATCATCGACCGCTTGGGCAGCCTCTTCCCCCACGAAAAGGCCATCCTCCAGGTCATGCGCGACAACGTAGCCTGGAAGTCCATTGTGCAACCGGCCGGATGAGCCGGGCAGTGACCAGCCATCACCTGACAAATCTGACCAACTATGCCCATTTCAGCCGTCGGTACAGTTAAAGGACCCGGAGAAACCCTCCACGAATACACATTCATCGCGCCCGACCCGCAGCGCCAGCTGAAACACGGTGAGTTCGTCTACTACACCGCCTCCGTCGACGGCAGCCAACGCCAGATCCTGGGCCGCATCACCGCCCGCGCCGCCGTCAAGCTCTTCCCCGATACGTTCATGGCAAACCCGGCCGTACCCCCCCAAACCGTCGCCGCCATGCTCGGCTACGAAAGCGACGCCACCGAACTCTTCGAGCTCACAGTCACCGTCCTCGGCTACTACAACGACCGCCTCCAGGACTTCACCAACCCGCGCGTCCCCCCTCAAGGCGGCGCGTCGATCTTCATTGCTGAGGACGGGATGCTCACCGACCTGCTCAGCCGCGGCCGTCAGGGCCAGCTCGGCAGCGCACACATCGGCGACCTTCTTAGCCGCGACCCCGACGCCGTGCCCGTCGCACTCGACGTGCGCGGTTTCACCAGCACCCACCTCGCCATCATCGCCAGCACCGGCAGCGGCAAAAGCTACCTCGCCGGCGTCCTCCTCGAAGAGCTGTTGATGCCCTACAACCGCGCCTCAGTCCTCGTCATCGACCCCCACGGCGAGTACGATACCCTGCAGCAAGTTCAGAATCTGGAGAACTTCCGCGACAGTGGCTACAGCCCGAGGGTGCGAATCTTTCGCCCCCAGGATCTGCGCGTCCGCATTAGCAGCCTCACCCTGCCCGACCTGCGCTATCTCTTGACCAACCTGTCCGAAAAGATGCACTACCAACTGGGCCGCGCCTTCAGATACGCCCAACGTACCTGGGGCGAAGACAAATACACCTTGGAGCAGTTTTACATGGCTGTGCGCGAGGTAGGGGACAGTGCGCAGGGAGAGGATGAATCAAATGATGACGACCCCACTACCGGCGCCCTCATCTGGCGGTTGAGCGCAGCATTGGGCGGAAGCGGCATCTTCCACGATTTTGAAAACATCGAACTGGATGAACTGTTCCAGCCGGGGATGTGTACGCTGGTCCAGCTCAATGAAGTCGAACAACGGCAGCAACAGGTGATCGTCGCCGCCCTCCTGCGCCGCGTCTACCAGGCCCGCATCGACACCGAGAAAGGCAAACTCCAGCGCGAAGACCGCAACCACCTGCCCTTCCCCGTCTTCTGCCTGCTCGAAGAGGCCCACAACTTCGCGCCCGCCAACGCCGAAGCCGTCAGCTCGGACGTGCTCAAGACCATCCTCAGCGAAGGACGCAAGTTCGGCGTAGGCGTCGGCCTCATCTCCCAACGCCCCGGCCGCCTCGACGGCGATGTCCTGAGCCAGTGCATGACCCAGTGCATCATGCGCATAACCAACCCCATCGACCAGAACCGCATCGCCGAATCCGTCGAAAGCGTCGGCCGCGATATGCTCAAAGAGCTGCCCGCCCTCAGCAAAGGCCAGGTCATCGTCAGCGGCGCCAGCGTCAACACGCCCCTCATGCTCCGCGTGCGCACCCGCCGCACCGAACACGGCGGCGAGGACATCAACGCGCCGGCCGAGTGGCGCCAGTGGTTCGAGCACGAGCAGCCTGCCCAGGCCGCTGCCAACGCCCTCCCCGCAGAAAAGGAGCTGGAACGCGATGAGGACGGCGTCCTGTGGGCCTGAACGCTCCCACGCCCCGTCTAACCCTCCGGTAGCAACGGCCGCCCCCACAGCAACTTGCCCGCGTAACGATGCCTGATCATGCCGTCCCCACCATCCGCATGGCGCGACGCGATCTCAGCAAATAGCGCGTCAGCCTCCGCCGCCTCCCTCGGGTCCATCCGGTCCCGCGAAAAGCCGTTGCGCGCATGGATGCTCTCCACCCACTCGCCAATAGGCTGCCGCCACTCGATCGTGTCGGTCTGTGCGCTGCCCATCAAACGGAAAAGTCCCCGCTCCTCCAGCTCTGCCAGGATTCCCGCCGCGCTGTACGGCGCAAACTCCTTGTTCATCGAATAGCGCGCCAGCACCGGACCCAGCTCCTCTCGCATCCAGTCCGGCCTCTCATGGTCCATCCCCACCGCGACAAACAGCCCCTCCGCCGTCAGCAGCCGCGCGAAGCGAGCGAAAGCCACATCCCAATCAAACCAGTGCAGACTGGCCCCCGCCGTGATCAGACCATAGGGCGGCTCAACAGCCGCCGTCTCGATAGGCCCTTCGATCCAACGTAAATTCGGGCGATCGCCGCCCGGCAACCGCCTGCCCTCCCGAATAGCCGCTCCCGAAAAGTCCACCGCATCAACTCTGTCCACCAGCCGCGCCAGCGGACGCGCCACAAAACCAGTCCCGCAACCCGCATCAAGGACCGCCCTCGGCCTGCAACTCTCAGGCACTAGACCAGCAAGCAGTTCGAACGTGGCCGCCGGATACTGCGGCCGGTACCGGTATGCCCGCACCACACTCTCGTCCTGAAAAATACTCGAATACGCAAAGCCAAACTGCCCGGGCCGCCCGCTCATCGCAGCACCTCCGGCTCGCCGTAGGTTCGTACCCGTTCCCCCCGCAGAAAGCTGCTGATATACTCCGCCTGCGGATGCTGCACCTCCCATGCCTTCCGCTCAGCCAGCTTCCTGTCGTACGCCACCGCCCTGTGCTCCACTCGGTATTCGTTCCCGTCTGCCTCCAGCACCGCATAGGTCGCGCGCAAACTGGGGATTAGCGGGTTGCCCACACTGCCCGGGTTGACCACATGCACGCCGTCCAGATGAAAATTCTGCGGCCAGTGCGTGTGGCCAACAAACATGAGATCAGCATCGCAACCCTTCATCCGCTCACTCATTTCCCCGTCGCTGTACCAGGGTACGAATCCGTCGCCGTCGTCTCTCCCCGGCGACGCATGCACCAGCAAAACGCGTGCGCCATTCGGCAGCACCAGCCTCTCCTCCAGCGGCAGACCCAACATAAACGGCAGATGGCCCCCTGCAGCCATCGCCCCTGCCGTCCACGCAAACGATTCCAGAATCCCTACACAGGCGCGCAGCAACGCAAGGTCCGTCACCTCCGCCACCGGTGTCGCCAGGGGCCTCGCTCCCGTAGTCAGATAGCGCTCTGAATTGCCCCGCACGAACTGCGCGTTGGCCAAACCCAGCACCCTCTCCATCACCTCCAACGGCTGCGCGCCCGCCGCCGTCAGGTCCCCCAGAATCCAGTACCCGTCAACCGCCTCCTGCTCGTCAGATCCGATATCGGCTAGCACCGCGTCCAGTGCAACACAGTTGCCGTGAATGTCTGAAAGTATCGCAATACGCATGATGTAAGAGGGGTCCCCTGCGAATCTTTTCCGCCCGGAGCCAGGGCGCAGTCCAGTCGGAGTGCGCCCGCCGCCACGATGACCTGAACGCAACGCGATCGGTCCCAACGGGCCGGTGGGAAAGAATATGATAGAATTACGTCAGTCACACAGCTTTTCATTCTAGCACATCAGCAGGGCACTAACGCCTGACAGGGCAAGGAACCCGCAAGAGATGGCCGCATCCCCCCAACGCCAGCAGACAAATGGCGCCGTGAATAACGCCGCATCGGAAAGTGTGGAGCCCCATGACGCCTCTATGACCGCCACTCTCACCGACCTTTCCAGTCCGATCCGGCGGGCCGCATCCCGCATCCGCCCTCACATCGTCGAAACGCCGCTGCTCCCTTCCCCCGCCCTCTCCGAACGCACCGGCGCCAGTGTCCTCCTCAAACTGGAGAACCGCCAGCATACCGGCTCCTTCAAACTGCGCGGCGCAACCAACAAACTGCTCAACCTTTCGACACAGGAGCGCGCACGCGGCGTCGTCACCGCATCCACCGGCAACCACGCCCTCGCCGTAGCCCGCGCCGCCGCCCAGCTCGATGTCGCCGCCACAATCTATCTGCCAGAGGATGCCTCCCCCCGCAAAGTAGAAAAACTGAAGGCCTTTCCCGTCACTCTCTGCCGCGTCCCCGGCGACGCCCTTAACGCCGAGATCAGCGCCCGGGAAGCCGCCGCGCGAAGCGGCCAGCTCTTCATTTCGCCCTACAACGACCCGCACATCATCGCCGGTCAGGGCACAATCGCCGTCGAACTGTTGCACCAGCAGCCGCAGCTGGACGCCGTCTTCGTCACCGTCGGCGGCGGCGGCCTGATGGGCGGCATCGCCAGCTATCTCAAAGGCTCAGGCAGCCAAATTCAAGCCATCGGCTGCCAGCCCGAAAACTCCGCCGTCATGCTCGCCTCAGTGCGCGCCGGCCGCATCGTCGAGACCGAAAGCCTGCCCACCCTCTCCGATGGCAGCGCCGGCGGCATCGAACCGCACTCCCTCACCTTCGACCTCTGCCGCGACCATGTCGATCACTGGCTGACCGTCAGCGAGGAGGAGATCGCCGCCGCCATGCGCCTCATCTACCATGAAATCGGCGACTGCATCGAAGGCGCCGCCGGCGTAGCTGTAGCAAGCCTGCTGAAAATGGGAAACCGCCGCGCCGGGAAACGCCTGGCCGTCGTCATCTGCGGCGGCAACGTGGATACAGATACCTGGCAACGGGCGCTGGAACAAAGAAAACTGGGTGAGTAAAGAAGAAATCGTGAGGATAAATCGAGGAGCTACGCTATGCCGAACCCCTTCCGTCTTGGCTTCCTAAGCCACCTGCGCGGCCGCGCCGACGCCGATCAGGCCTACCGGGAAAGCCTCGAGATCTTTGACGCCGCCGACCGGCTCGGCTTTGACGCAATCTGGGTGGCCCAGCATCATTTCAAAGATCTGGGCGGTATGCTGCCCTCCCCGTTCCCATTTCTGGCCGCGGTCGCCGCACGCTCGCGTCGGCTGCGCCTGGGCACGTCCATCATCGTGCTGCCCTTTGAACATCCCCTCCGCGTCGCCGAAGACGCCGCTGTCGTCGACACCATCAGCGGCGGACGCCTCGAACTGGGCGTCGGCAGCGGCAGCGACGCCGACGAATTCGAAGCCTTCGATATCGACATCAACAGCCGTCACCAGCGCACCACCGACGCCCTCATCGCCCTCAAAAAGGCCCTGGCCGGCGAAACCCTGGGAACGGACGGCCAGCGCCTGCGGCCCCCCGCACCCACCCTGGGCGACCGCCTCTGGCTCAGCGCACTCAGCATTCGCGGCGCGCAGTACGCCGCCCAAAACGACGCCGGCCTGCTCCTCAGCCGCTTTGTCGGCAGCGAAGAACAGGCAGCCGGCCAGGAGCAGGAGCCGGTAGCGATCGCCTTTCGCGAGGCCTGGGGCGAGCGCCCTCTGCCGCCCCGCATCGGCCTTTCCCGCGGCATCTATCTCGGCAGCAGCCGCCAGGACGCTCTGAACCAGATCGAACAATACGCGATGGGGGGAATCCCCTCCGATCTAACCCCCGAGGGCTTCTGCCAGCGTGTCCACATCGCCTACGGCACGCCGGAGGACGTCGCCGCGCGCCTCGCCGCCGACCGCGTCCTTCCCTACACCACCGACCTCATCCTCCAGTTCGACCCCATCCACCCACCCCTCGAAAGAATCCTCGAGATGCTCGAACAGGTCGCAAAAGAAGTGGCGCCAGCCCTCGGCTGGCACCCCACTGACCACTGATCACAAACCACTGCACACGAACCACTGACTTCTGCAGTTCTACCCCAGCCAGCGCTTACGCCGCTTGTAATGCTTAACGTCCCGGTAGCTCCTGCGCCCCCCCACCTGTGTCAGGCCAAGGTAGAACTCCTTGATGTCCGCGTTCTCAGCCAGCTGCTCCGCCGGCCCGTCCAGCACGATGCGGCCCGTCTCCATCACATAGGCGTGCGAAGCCGAACGAAGCGCCACATTCGCGTTCTGCTCGACCAGCAGCATCGAAACGCCCGACTCGGCATTGATACGCTGGATCACCTCGAAAATCGACTGCACCAGCAGTGGCGCCAGCCCCAGGCTCGGCTCGTCCATCAGCATCAACTTCGGCTTCGCCATCAGCGCCCGGCCAATCACCACCATCTGCTGTTCGCCGCCCGATAGATAGCCTGCCGTGCGCCGCCGGAACTCCGCCAAACGCGGGAAATAGCCGTAAACCTCGTCCAGGTCCCCCCGTAGAGCCGCCTCGCTGGTCTTGCGGAAGATCGCGCCTGTCCGCAGATTCTCCTCGACCGTCAAGTGCTCGAAAAGCCGCCGCCCCTCCAGCACCTGCACGATCCCCATCTGGACAATCTCGTCCGGCGTTTTCCTGTCGATCCGCTCACCGTTCCACTCGATGCTGCCCCGCGTAACCTCGCCCTGCTGCGTCCGCAGCAAGCCGGAGATCGCCTTGAGCGTCGTCGACTTACCCGCCCCGTTCGCTCCCAGCAAAGAGACGATCCGCTTCTCCGGCACCGCCAGCGAGATGCCCCGCAGCACCAGGATTACATCGCTATAAACAACTTCGATATTACTGATCTGCAGCATCTGGAATCCAGCGGACAGTGGCCAGAGGGACAGTCTGAATGCTCTCCCCAGGCCACTATCCACTATCCGCTATCTACTATCCGCTATCCACTGTAATTATTCTGATCCCGGCCGCGTATCCGGCAAGGTCACGAAGTCCTGCACCACGACGAAGTCGACGCTGCCGTCCTCCATCATCTGTGCCTGGCGGATCTGCGCCTTGTTCGGCGCACGGTTGCTGCCATCGGCTTTCATCTCAAGCACGCCTGCAGCACTGATCGTCCCCATCTGCTGCATCGCATTCAGGAACTCGGTCCCATTCAGACCGTCGAAGCCGACATTGTTCATGGCCACGGTCAGAATGTCCGCGATCCCGAACATGACGCTGTACGTGAGCAGATAGGTGAATGCCTTATCCGTGTCCGGATACCCTTTGGCGTCAAACGACGCCAGGGCCCGCTGTACGCCCGGCGCATCGCTGTCAGTCCACCACAGATACGGAAAGACCCCGTAGTAGCCGGCGGCCAGCGGCGCATTCGCACCCAGGATGTTCAATACGTCGCGGTTCATGCCCCAATTCACACTGCCCACCACCACCTGATCGTAGAATCCGAGCGCGTGCAGCGTGCCAATCACCTGCGTGATGCTGAACGAAATCGCCTGCATGTAGATCACATTCGCGCCATTGACCAGCAGATTCTGCAGTTGGCCGGTCACGTCCGCCGACGGGTCAATCGGCTGCTGCTCCAGCGGCAGCACGGTGATGCCCAAAGACTCGGCGAAGGCCAGCGCCTCCGGTGTGGTCGCGCCCGCGCCGAAGGCGTTCGCCCATCCAATCACCCCCACCGTGATATCATCGCCCGCGCCTTCCGGCTTGATGTCGGCCCAGTTGTCATGCACGAACTGCAGGAAGCCGGCGAACTGGTCCGAGTAAATCGGCACCATGCCGACCGTGTAGCCGTCGGGCGGGTCGTATAGCGCCTGCGTATGGACCCCGGTGGCAATGTTGACGATCTCGTCTTCAACCACCCGGTCCTTCAGCGCAATCGCCGCGGCACTGTTGCTCGTCGTGATAAACAGAGGCTTGGGTGTCTCCGTTCGGTACTGCTCGTAGACCTGGACCTCCTGTTCGAGGACGTACTGCGTGTCCTCCAGCCGCAGTGTCAACATCACGCCGCAGACACCGCCCTCCGAGTTAATCTGCTCGATCGCGTCCTGCGTGCCGCCGATGAATCCCGTTCCCATCAGCGTGGCCAGTGGGCCGGTCAGCCCCGCCTGCTGGTAGATCATGAGGGTCTCACCCTCATAGCTGTTTTCGCATACAATCTCCATCGGCGCCTCTGGTGCCGCCGCCGACTCCGCCTGCGCCGCCGGCGCTGCTTCCTCCTCTGCCGCCATCGGCGCTTCTGCCGGCACCGGTGAGCAGGCAGCCGCAAGCAGGGCAAATACCAAGATGCATGAGATCATTAAAGTCTTCTTCATTGTAGACGCTCCTCTGTACTCGACTCTTTCCGACAGTTTACTAAGACTCTACTCGGCCGCCGGCCTTGTATCCGGCAGGGCCGCAAAATCCTGAACTACGACGAAGTCGATACTCCCATCCGCCATTATCTGCGCCTGGCGGATCTGCGCCCGGTTGGGCGCACGATTACTGCCCTCAACATTCATCTCAAAAACACCGGCCGCGCTTATCGTCCCCTTCTGCTGCATCGCCTTGAGGAATTCGGCTCCGTTCAGCCCGTCGAAGCCAACATTGTTCATCGCAACCGTCAGAATGTCGGCAATTCCAAATATGGCGCTGTACGTGAGCAGATAGGTGAATGCCTTGTCCGAATCGGGATATTCCTTGGCGGTAAATGTCTCCAATGCCTGCTGTACGCCCGGCTCATCCGTATCCGACCACCACAAATAGGGGAAGACCCCGTAGTAGCCCGCGGCCAGCGCGGCATTCTCGCCCAGGATATTCAGCACGTCGCGGTTCATGCCCCAGTTCACGCTGCCCAGCACCACCCGATCGTAGAAACCGAGCGCGTGCAGCGTACCGATTACCTGCGTGATGCTGAAGGAGAGCGACTGCATGTAGATGACATTCGCGCCATTGACCAGCAAGTTCTGCAGCTGACCGGTCACGTCCGCCGACGGGTCAATCGGCTGTGCCTCCAGCGGCAGCACCGTGATACCCAGCGAGTCCGCGAAAGCCAGCGCCTCCGGTGTCGTCGCGCCCGCGCCAAAGGCGTTCGCCCAACCAATGACACCCACAGTGATGTCATCGCCTGCGCCTTCCGGTCTGATGTCGGCCCAGTTGTCATACACGAACTGCAGGAAGCCGGCGAACTGATCGGAGTAGATCGGCACTGTGCCCACCGTAAATCCATCGGCCGGGTTATAGAGGCCCATCGCGTTCACGCCGGAGGCTAGGTTGACGATACCGTCCTCCACCACCCGGTCCTTCAGCGCGATCGTTGCCGCGCTGCTGTAGGTCAGCACGAATACCGGTTTGGGCGTCTCCGCGCGGAACTGCTCATAAACGCCAACCTCCTGTTCGAGCGCGTACTGCGTGTCCTCGACCCGCATCTCCAACATGACCCCGCAGACGCCCCCCTGCGCATTTATCTGTTCCACCGCGTCCCTCGTACCGCTGACCGAGCCGCTCCCCATCAACGTGGACAGAGGGCCGGTCAGCCCCGCCTGCTGATAGATCGTCAGGCTGGCGCCATCGTAGTTGTTCTCACAGGCGATAGCCATCGGTATGTCTCGCGCCGCTGCCGGCTCCTCCGCGCGCGTCGCTGCCGCCTCCTCGGCCGCTATCGGCGCGCAAGCGGCCGTCAGCAGCGCAAAGAGCAGCAAGAGTGTAACCAGCAACGGGCGCCCGGTCGCTTTCGAAATCGATATTCCCACTCTTAATTCACCTCCATTCCACATGCATCCTACACTGCGTAAATGGAAAGACGCCGCGGTTACCCCAATCGCCTTGCCTCCCTCGCAACATCATCGACCGCGTCAACGTGAAAAAGGACGCAGCCGCCACCCTGCTCGCAGCAGCTGCCAGCGGTGCGCCAGTCCCCGCGGCTCATAGATCAAGAACAGCATCAGCGCCAAACCGAAAAAGATCGGGCGGAACGACGTCAGCAGCTGGCCGGACAGTTCGGGAAAGACCGCCGCCAGCATTCCACCAAGCAAGTTGGAGATATCCTCCAAAAATACGATGAAGGCGACCCCCAAAAACGGGCCCAGATTGGTGCCGAGGCCGCCAATTACCAGCATCCCCAGAAAGATAATCGACTCGTTCAGGCTGTAACCGAACTCGGTGCCAACCCCCCGCTGGCTGTGCGCCTTTATCGCGCCCGCCAGGCCCGCCAGCATCGCCGCGATGAAAAAAGCCCGCAGCTTATACGTGAAAAGATTGACGCCCAGCAACTCCGCAGCCAAATCGTTGTCGCGTACGCTCACGAATGCCCGCCCCAGCCGCGTGCGCGAAATGTTGAACAGCAGAACAGTCGTGATCAACAGAACGACCAGCGAGATATAGTAGAAGTTGCTGACCTCGCCGAAGTTCACTCCGCCCAGCTGTGGAAGCGGAACTTCGATCGCGCCTTCTGTGCCGCCAAGATACGCCTTGAACGTGTGGCGGCTCAGCCAGGGAATGATGAACTGGGCCGCCAGTGTCGCGAAGGCCAGGTAGAAGCCCTTCACCCGCAGACTCGTCAGGCCGAAGATCAGGCCAATCGCGCCGGCCACAAGCGCCGCCAGCGGCAGCGCAATGAAGAAGGAGAGACCCGCGTGTATAACCAGCAGCGCCGACGCGTAACCGCCCACCAGCATAAAGGCCGCCTGGCTCAGTGAGATCTGGCCGGTGTAGCCGGTCAGAATGTTCAGGCCTGCACCGCGATGACCGTATACGCGATCTGATTGGCCGTGCTGATCAGGTAGGCGTCGCCCCACAGAGGCAGCGTGAATGCCGCCAGCAAACTGACTCCCAGTAGCCAGTAGTGCCACGGCTGGCGTAACAACGCCATATCCTGCTCATAAGAGCGGTCAAAGTCCCCCGCAGGGCGCAGCATCGCCACCGGCTATATCCTCTCGATTCTCTTCTGCCCGAACAACCCTTCCGGACGTATCAGCAGAACCACCAGCAGCAACAAGTAGGGCGCGATCTCAGAAGAATTCCGCACCTCGATCAACCGCGAAGCCTGCACCAGCGCCTGCACCAGCCCAATCGCGAATCCCCCCAACAACGCGCCGCCCAACGACTCCAGCCCGCCCAGCAGAATCGCCGGAAACGCGATCAACGCCACCGTCGAAAGGTTCAAGCTCACACCGCTGACCGTAGCCAGCAGGACGCCGCCAAGCGTCGCGATCACCCCGGCGATACCCCATGAAAGACCGAAAACACGTCTGACCTTGATACCGACCGACCGGGCCACCTCGTGGTCCTCCGCAGTCGCCCGCATCGCCAAACCAGTTCTCGTGTTGTTGAAAAACCAGATGAACAGCGTCGCCGCCAGGGTCGCCACCGCAAATGTTGCCACCAGCGTATATTTGAGACGGATCGCATCGCCGAACGCACCGGGAAAGGGAATGATCAACACGTCGCTGGGCGAAAACGGCGCCGGGAAGTTGCTCTTCAACTCCACGCCGAAAAGAATCGCCGTCACACCCTCAATCAGCTGCGCCAGGCCCAGCGTCATCAGCATGATCGCCAGCAGCGGCTGCCCGGTCATCGGCCGCAGCGCAAAACGCTCGATCAGCAGCCCGATTCCCATCGACGCGATCAGCGCCGCGATCAGCGCCGCCCACAGCGGCAGGTCGATCAATGCCCCACCCGGCTCTGCCCCACCGCCCGTGAACCACCACGTCAGGAAAGCGCCAAACATCACCAGATGGCCGTGCGCGAAGTTGAACACCTCCGACGACTTATAGATCAGGACGATCCCCAGGGCGATCAGGCCGATCGTCCCGCCGTTGAGAAGTCCCGTTACAAACTGTTGCGGTACCAGGGGCCAATTCATCGTACTTCCCGGCAACAATTGAAAAGTAAGCGCCCCGTAAGCTCGGGCAATCGCATCGCTAAATCGATCGATTTCCACCGGACAATCGATTCTCTATAAGACCAAAAGGATGTCATCTGATCCCCTGCTAAACCACCCGCTCCCACCTGATTTTCGGCGGCGCACACTGACCACTAACCACTGATCACTGACCACTGCAGTCCACAATTCGCAGATCCGTCTCAATCACGCCTTCACGGCCGTCCTGGTAGCGTACCGGCGTCTCCACCTGAATCCTTTTCTGCTCTGCATACATCGCCTCGATCATCTCGTCATAGCGCGTGTAAAGGACGTCGCGGCGCAACTTGCGCGAGCGTGTCATCTCGGACTCGTCCGCGTCAAACTCCTTGGGCATCAGCACAAACCGCCGCACCCTGCTCGTCGGCGGCATCTCTGCATTCACCTCCACCACCGTCTGCCGGATCAGTTCGCAGACCTCCTCTTTCTGGGCAAGGTCGGCGAACGTGGTGAATCCAATGCCCTGTCTTTCCGCCCAGCTGCTCACATTTTCAAAGTTGATAATGATCAAGGCGGTAGCGTATTCCTGCGCCGGCCCGCCCACAGCCATCACGTCCAGAATGTAGGGGCTGAACTTGAGCCGCCCTTCGATGAACTGCGGCGCGTACCGCTCACCGCTGGCCAGCGTAATCATATCATTCAACCTGTCCAGATAGATCAGGTGGCCGTCTTCGTCGATGTGGCCCGCGTCCCCTGTGCGAAACCAGCGCTCGCCGTTCTCTTCAATGATCGCCTCGGCCGTTGCCTCCGGATTGTTGTAATAACCCTGAAACACCGTTGGACCGCCAATCTGGATCTCGCCGTCCTCAGCCGTGCGCACGGTAACGCCGCCCCCAGGCCGCCCAACGCTGGCAATCTTGATGTCATTGTCCCAATGAATTGTACCACTTCCGGTCACTTCAGTTAATCCATATATCTGTTTCAGGTTGATGCCCAGCGCGTGAAAAAAGCGCATCGCATCCGGACTTAACGCGCCGCCCGCCGTATACGCAGCCCGCAGCTTGGTGAACCCCAGTTTGTCCCGCAAAGGTTGGAAGAGGCACCAGTCGCCGATCTGATACGCGAGCCGCAACCCCGGCGATGCCGTCTCGCCCGCCAGCTTCCTGTCCGCCAGCCGCCGCCCCACAGGCAGAAAAATCTCGTACAGCTTGCGGTTGATCCACGACGACTCCGCCATCCGCACCTGGATCGTTCCCAGCAGCGCGTCCCAAAGCCGCGAATTGTAAAGCACCCGCTGCGGCGCAATCTCGCGCACGTTCTCGCGCACCGTCTCCGGGCTCTCGGGAAAGTTCAAAACCATGCCATGCACGCAATGCGGCGCAACGCCCCACGCGTGCTCAGCGATCCAGCCCAGCGGCAGCAGGCTTACATGGTTGTCGCTATCGTAAAGCGGTTCCACCTGCGTAAAGGCCTCGGTCGAGCGGAGTATGTTCTCGTGGCTGAGCAGCGCGCCTTTGGGGCGGCCCGTCGTGCCCGATGTGTAGCTGAGAATCGCCAGGTCAGCGCCGCGCCCCCGCGCCACCTCCTCTTCGAAACGTGACGGCTCCCGGACGGCCAGCGCCCCGCCCAGCCGGCAAACCTCTTCGTAACTGGTGAGCCAGGCATCGTCGTACTCCCACAGCCCCCGCTCATCCCAGTAAACCACGCGCTCGACCTTGGGAATGCGGTCCCGCACCGCCAGCACCTTGTCCACCTGCTCCTGGTCCTGCGCCAGGACGAAGCGGGCGTCGCTGTGGTCGATGATATAAGCGGCCTCTTCAGCGGTCGCGTCGGTGAACAACCCCACCTGCACGCCCCCCACCGCCTGCAGCCCCAGATAGGCCCACAGATACTGCCGGTCGTTGTCGCCAATCGTCGCGACATGATCACCGCGCGCCAGGCCCAGCTCCCGCAGACCCAGGCCAAACTGCCGCACCTGCTCGCAGGATTCCTGCCAGCTGAACTCCCGCCAGATGCCGAACTCCTTGTCGCGCAGCGCGACCTCCCCGGCGCCGCGGGATCTGACCTGTCGCAAGAAATGTTGGGGAACCGTCTCGGGGCCGTTCGTCTCAGTCATTCAACTCGCCTGTCCCAAATAGGCGCGTATAACCTCCGGGTCGCGCCTGATCTCGTCCGGCCCGCCGTCAGCGATCTTATTGCCGAAATCCAGGACGACGATCCGGTCCGCAATATCCATCACGAGTGTCATATCATGTTCAACCAGGATAATCGTCACCCCGCGACGCTCATGGATGTCCAGGATAAAGCGGGCCATGTCCTCCTTCTCCTCGGCATTCATGCCCGCCATCGGCTCATCCAGCAGCAGCAGCTGCGGCTCCAGCGCCAGCGCCCGACCCAACTCGACCCGCTTGCGCAGCCCGTAAGGCAGCGCGCCCACCATCGTCTTGCGGATGTGAGCGATCTCCAGGAAGTCGATCAACTCCTCGACAACTGCCCGGTGCCGTGCCTCCTCCTTGCGCGCAAAGCCCCAAAAGAGTGCGCTCGCCAGCATATTCTGGCGCATGTGTATATGCCGCGCCGCCAACATATTGTCGAGCGCGCTCAGGTAAGTATAGAGACCGATGTTCTGGAAAGTGCGGGCGATGCCCAGTTGCGCCACCCTTCTGGCGCCGGTCAGGTCATGTTCGCCCTGGAAGACCAATCTGCCCTGCTGCGGGCGGTAAAATCCACTGATGCAGTTGAGCATCGAAGTCTTGCCCGCGCCGTTGGGGCCGATTATGGCGCGAATCTCTCCCGGACGCACGTCGAAGTCGACCTCGTCCAGTACAGTCGTACCACCGAAGGAGAGGGTTACGCCCTCGACCTGTAGGATGCTCTCAGTTGCTGTGGGGTGTTCTGCAGGGGTCATTCTGTGATCCGCAGTGGCAGGGCCATTGAAATCGAATCAGGTCCCTTTTTGTAGAATTCAATGCATTGAATTCTAGCACCCGCATTGCGGTAGTCACAATCAGAAATCAAAAAATCTCAACCACTCAACCCAAAAACTCCTCCAACACAACCGCCACCCCGTCTTCCTTGTTACCGCCCGTCATCCGGTCCGCTACCGCCTTCACCTCCGGCACCGCATTCGACATCGCCACCCCTAGCCCCGCCTCGGCGATCATCTCCACGTCGTTGACGTCATCGCCGAACGAGATCACTTCCTCCATGCCAACGCCCCACCGGTCCAGCAGCCAGCGCAGCGCCGCCGCCTTCGATGTGCCGCACGGGATCACCTGAACCAGGTCATACTTGGGCGATATCAAGGCGCGGCTCGTCCTCGGCAGATCGCGCAGCAATGTCTCCGACGGTTTCCCCACAACTGCTTGGCCATTCAACGACAGCGGTTGCGCCGCGTCCAGCTCCTCCAACGAAGTCAGGATCTTGGCCGCGGGGCGGTCGGTATGTGCCAGCACATCGCTGACAAAATGGGCTCCCGGCCACTCAACCTCCCGGTTAACATAAAGCGCATCGTCAATTTCGACCCCCAACCGGCAGCCGGGCGCCCCACTTTGGATCGCGCCGACGATGCGGCGGGCATCGTCTACCGGAATCGTCGACTGAAACAGAACGTTGCCCTGCAGTTCGATCCACGCACCGTTGTAGCAGATCATGGGAAAGTCGTTCAGAAAAGAGTGGATCGATTTCGCCGAACGCGGCGGGCGTCCGGTCGCAACCACGATCCTGCGGCCCAGGGCCTGCCAACTGTCCAACGCAGCCATCGTGCGCGCCGAAATCGTCGTGGAATCTTCCAGAAGCGTGTCGTCTAAATCGACGGCCAGTACGGAATACATTATGGTTGATCTCCCGAAATCGGTGGATCATCGACAGCGGACGGCGCCAATTGCGCATCACCAGGAAACTGTCAACGCGCCTGGCCATCCAGTCTACCCTACCTCCTGTTTGCAGTCCATCTGGACCACCCTCCGGGCTCATCAATCCATCCCGCGCGCAGTGGTATCAATCTACCTTTTACCCAATTTGACAAGCGTCCCAGCCTGAAGTATGCTTATATGCAGCAAAACCAGTTTGTGTTCTGACAGCTCTACGTTGGGACGTTCCCCACATGCAATGGGGCAGGGGGCATTTTTCATGTAGTATCGCCAGTCAGTGCGCGGGTTGTTTTGCGCCTTATCTGGTAGTCGCAGTTAGCAGAGGAGTTTACTCACCATGAGTGAAACAGTAGTCGGTACGGTGAAGTGGTTCAGTGATCAGAAGGGCTATGGCTTCATCGCCCGCGAGGACGGACCCGACGTGTTTGTGCATTTCTCCGCCATCCAGTCGGAGGGCTTCCGCAGTCTTGCGGAAGGTGATCAGGTTGAATTCGTGATTGAGGACGGCCCGAAGGGCCCTGCCGCCAGCAACGTTGTTAGGCGCCAGAGCGTGGCCTGAGTATCGGTCCGTTTGTCATAGCAGGGAGTGACTTATTTGTCGCCAAGCCCCAGAACCTGGGGCGGGCGGCAAAACTCAGAGTCGCTCCCTTTTTTATTTTCCAATCCAGGGGCTATTGGGCGTTGGCCCCATCTGTACAGACGACGGTCAGTTGGTATCCGTCGAATGAAATCCTGCTGCCATTTTCCCAGGGTCGACCCTGCCCCGTCCACGGGTCCAGCTGAAGGAACGGGCCCTCCGCTTCCAATTGTACCTGCCCCGCCAGCGACGCGCCCTCCTCGTTAATCAGCATCCACCAGTCACGTCCACCCTTCTGCACCCGCCGCACGCGCAGCGCCGGCGCCGCCGGTTCGACAACGACATCCGCCTCCACCAATCCATCGACAAAACCCAATATCTCCCCTGCCGGCGTTTCCGGGCCGCACCGCAGCAGTCGTCCGGCCTCTTCCAGCCTCAGCAGCGCCTCCCCCGCACGCGCATCCGGCTCGTGCATCGCCAGCACCGCCCCGTACCGCATACCGGCCAGGTGGATGCCGTCGGCGTCCACGACCGCGTCCTCCCACAGATGCCGCTCCTCCACATAGTTGAAATCGCGCTGGTGCTGAAACAGGACCTTCGCCGGCTCCCACGGCAACCAGTCCACCTTGCCCAGGATCGCCGCCCCGCACACATGTTGGCTGTCCGTATTCAGCCAGCTCAGCCGCCGGCACCGGTCCGCGTAGCTCTTATACCGCCCCCACCACGCGCTGTTCGGCCCCACGTCCGGCGGCCGTTCATCCCAGCGGATCCCCCGCACACTGTAGTAGAAGGCGTGCGGAAACAGCATGTTCGTGCCCCGCACAAAGCACCAGTCCGCCAGCCAGTTCATCTCCTCCCACGTCAGCTCGTGTCCGAAGGCGCCGCACAGCTCGTTCGCATTGCGCCGCCGCCCCGTATGGATCATCGCCGAACTGCCGCATTTGCCCTGCGTCGACTGCGGCCCCTCAAGCGCCGTCGGATCGTCCGGCAATACCCAGCGCCACACGATATCCTGGCCGGGCATGTGAAAATAGCGCTCCGCGCCCAAATCGTCCGCCTTCGCCGGATGTCCCGTCAGCGCAATACCATGCTCCGTACACCAGTCATATAACTGCGCGTACCACGTCTCCTCCATCCGCAGCGCGATCGCCCGCTCGTAATCCGCCCGGTATCGCTCCGCGTCCGGCTCATCATCATGCCACAGCGCCGCCAAATGCGGCGTGAAATCATAGCCCAGCAGCCGGTTCACATGTGCCAGAATCCCCGTCGTCCCCGGCCACACCTCCCGCTCCCGCGCCTTGCCCACCGGGCTCGGCTCATCCGTAAAGATCGCCGAAATCAGCCCCCCAAAATGCGCCCCGAACCGTTCATGGAACTTATCGTAAACAAGCCGGATAAAGCACGCCACGGCCTCCGGATTGAGTAGGTCCCCAGCCGGCGGCTCATCCTCTTCGGGCCCGCCGTCAATATAATGCAGCCCCCGAATATACGCGTCCATCTTGCGGTCGATCACCGCCAACCGCTCGCCGCCCTGCCTCCTCACCACCGCCACCAGCGTCTCATCCGCCTGCAGCGTCGGCTCCTCCCCTTCCGCCAACCCCCGCGCCGCCAAACAGCGCGTCTGATAGCCCGGATTCTCCTCTACCACCTGCCCCGCCGAAGACCCCGATGGATACATCCCCTCATCGTACAGCACCACCTGCATCCCCCGCCGCTCCGCCTCCTCGATCGCCACATCATAAAATTCCAGCAGCGCCTCCGACATCCACCCCAAAGAGCGCGGCAGCCCCACCCGCGGGTGAATTATGAACCCATGCACCCCATGCGCCTCAAAATCCCCAATCTGCCGCCGAATCTCATCAGCATCCAAATCATCATTCCAAAACCAAAAAGGCAGCACCGAAAACTCCGTCGGCGGGTTGACAAATGTATCAAGCGTGGAAGGCATATTCAGGTCCTGGTGGTCAATGGCAATCCGATAAAGTCAGTTCCGCAATAGTGTACTCCATCTTCAGATGTTCCAGCATATGCCCATGCCGTAAGTTAGATCGGGCATGGTCCCAGGCTTCGAAAAGTTGACCTTCAGTGCCGATGTAGAGTAGCATCATCCATGACAGAACATGCTATGTCATACGACAGCACAATGTTCTGGCCGGATATTCCCACATCGAACATCCCGAAATATGAGACTGGAAGACCTCACAACCAATGCGGCCGTCGAGGGCATCCTCACGGACAGCCTCGTCACCGTCGTCAACGTGCAATGGTACGGCGACGCCGCCTTGGAACTGACCTACAAGACGCCCACCGGCGAGGTGGCCAACGAGCTCCTCTACCGCGAGGATGAATCCCGCATCAAGGTTGCGGAGCAGGCGCGTCCCTGGAGCTTCGACGGCGACGGCGCCCTCTTCCGCCTCGCGTCAGAAGCCCAGCGCATCCGCCTCGCCCATCTCTTTGACCCGCTGCTGGCCGTCCATACCTCCGATGTCGAGCCTCTCCCCCACCAGATCACCGCCGTCTACGAGGCCATGCTGCCCCGCTCGCCGCTGCGCTTCCTCCTGGCCGACGATCCCGGCGCCGGCAAGACCATCATGGCCGGCCTGCTAATCAAAGAGCTCATCGCCCGCGGCGACCTCCAGCGCTGCCTCGTCGTCTGTCCCGGCGCGCTGGCCGAACAGTGGCAGGATGAGCTCTACCGACGCTTCCAGCTGCCCTTCGAAATCCTCACCAACGACAAACTCGAAGCCGCCCGCACCGGCAACTGGTTCCTCGAAACCGACCTCGTCATCGCCCGCCTCGACAAGCTCTCGCGTGACGAGGAGGTGCAGCAGAAACTGAAGGCGCGCGACTGCGACTGGGACCTGGTCGTATGCGACGAAGCCCACAAGATGTCGGCCAGCTATTTCGGCAACGAACCGCGCTACACCAAGCGCTACCGCCTCGGCCAGCTCCTCTCCGACCTGACCCGTCAATTCCTGCTGATGACCGCTACGCCCCACAACGGCAAAGAGGAAGACTTCCAGCTTTTCATGGCGTTGCTGGACAGCGATCGCTTTGAGGGCAAGTTCCGCGACGGCGTTCACAACGTCGACGTCTCCGACCTCATACGCCGCATGGTCAAAGAGAAGCTGCGCAAGTTCGACACTACGCCCCTTTTCCCCGAGCGCATGGCCTACACCGTCGCCTACAAACTGTCGCCCGAGGAAGAGCAGCTCTATACCGCCGTAACCCAATACGTTCGCGAAGAGTTTAACCGCGCCCATGCGCTCGCCAACGACAAACGGGCCGGCGCCGTCGGTTTCGCCCTCACCATCCTCCAACGCCGACTCGCCTCCTCGCCCGAGGCAATCTACAGCTCCCTGCGCCGCCGTCGCGAACGGCTGCAGGGCCGCCTGCAGGAAGTGGAGGGGCTGCAGCGCAAGGGCCAGGCCGATTTCGTCGCCGCGCCGGCCACCTTAACGTTCGACAGCGAAGACTTCGAAGACCTGGAAGACGCCCCCGAGAGCGAAGTCGAGGCGCAGGAGGGCGAGATCCTCGATCAGGCCACCGCTGCCCAGACCATCGACGAGCTGAAACAGGAGATCGGCACCCTCAACGCCCTCGAAGCGGAGGCCGGCCGCGTTCTGCGCGGCGGCCGCGATACCAAGTGGCGAGAACTGGGACAGCTGCTCGACAAGCTGTTCATCAGCACGCTCGCCGAGGACCCCGCTCCCTACGGCGCCGGCACGATTTCCGAACCCGTGCCCTCGCCCCAACAGAAGCTGGTCATCTTCACCGAACACCGTGATACCCTCAACTACCTGCACACGCGCATCGCCGGCCGCCTGGGCCGCGATCAGGCCGTCGTAGTCATCCACGGCGGCCTGCGCCGCGAGGACCGCAACGCCGCCCAGGAGGCCTTCCGCCACGACCCGGAAGTGCGCGTCCTTCTGGCAACCGACGCCGCCGGCGAGGGCATCAACCTCCAACGCGCCCATCTGATGGTCAACTACGACCTGCCCTGGAACCCGAACCGCCTCGAACAGCGCTTCGGCCGCATCCATCGCATCGGCCAGACCGAGGTCTGCCATCTCTGGAACCTGGTCGCCTCCGAGACCCGCGAGGGCGACGTATACGGACGCCTCCTGGAAAAGCTGGAACAGGCGCGCCAGACCCTCGGCGGTCAGGTATTCGACGTCCTCGGCAAAATGCAGTTCGACGGCAGACCCCTGCGCGAGCTGCTCGTAGATGCTATCCGTTACGGCGAGCAGCCAAACGTGCGCGCCAAGCTCACCACCACCGTCGAAAACGCCTTCGATGTAGAAAAGCTGCGCGATCTGCTCGAAGTGCGCTCGCTGACGCCGGACTCAATGGACGCCAGCCGCGTGCATCGTGTCCGCGCCCGCATGGAGCGGGCCGAGGCGCGCCGTCTCCAACCCCACTATATCGAGTCCTTCTTCCTCGAGGCCTTCGAGCGTGTGGGCGGCCGCGCCCGCCAGCGCGAGAGCCGCCGCTTTGAAATCACCCACGTGCCCGCCCCGCTGCGCAACAGCGAGCGCACCGTCGGCGCCGGCATGACCGTGCCACGCCGCTACGAACGCATCGTCTTCGAAAAGTCACTGGCCGTCAACGACAGCCATCCTCCCGCCGCCTTTGTCTGTCCCGGCCATCCCCTGCTCGACGCCGTCATCGACAGCACGCTCAAAAGCCACCGCGACCTGCTAAAGCAGGGCGCCGTCCTCGTCGACGAGCGCGACCCCGGCATCGAACCGCGCGTCCTCTTCTTCCTCGAACACGCCATCCAGGACGCCAGCCTCACCCGCGCCGGCACGCGCCGCGTCATCTCCAAGCGCATGCTCTACGTCGAGCTCGACGCGGCCGGCACCACCCGCCACATGGAATACGCCCCCTATCTCGACTACCGGCCGCTCGCCGCCCACGAACCGGGCCACGAAGCCCTGCTGGCGCGCCCGGAATGCACCTGGATCGGCGCCGATCTGGAGCAAACCGCCCAACGTTACGCTGTCGCCAGCGTCGTGCCCGAACACGTCGACGAAATCCGCAGCGCCAGGCAACCGCTTCTCGACAAAACCCGCGACGCCGTCCAGGCCCGCCTGACCATGGAGATATCGCACTGGGACCGCCGCGCCGAAGACCTCAAGCTGCAAGAGCAATCCGGCCGCGCCAACGCCCGCCTCAACTCCGCTCAAGCCCGCCAGCGCGCCGACCGCCTCCAGGAACGCCTGCAAAAACGGCTCGCCGAAATCGAATTGGAGCGTCAGATTTCGCCCCGGCCCCCCGTCGTGCTCGGCGCGGCCCTGATCGTCCCGCTTGGGTTGCTCCAGTCAATGGCAGGCGAAGCCCCGCTCCCCCTGCCTAAAGTAGCGAGCGACACGCAGGCCGCCGCCGCCCGCGCCCGGGCAATCATCATGGACGTGGAACGCAGCCTGGGCAACGAACCGACCGACCGCGAGCTCGAAAAGCGTGGCTACGACATCGAAAGCCGCGATCCCGCCAGTGGCCGCCTGCGTTTCCTCGAAGTCAAGGGCCGCGTCAGCGGCGCGCCCGCCATCACCGTCACCCGCAACGAGATCCTATACTCGCTCAACAAGCCCGACGCCTACATCCTCGCCATCGTCGAATTTCTCGACGGCGACGACCACCGCGTCCACTACCTGCGCCGCCCCTTCCAGCGTGAACCGGACTTCGGCGTAACCAGCGTCAACTACAATTTCGCCGAACTGCTTGCGCGCGCCAAGGAACCCGCGTAGTTAAGAGAAGTCGGACAGAGGGGAGGACTTACTATCTGAGCCCTGTCCAAAGTATACTGGGGCGCTACAGAGTTCCGTCCAGAAGCATCTATGCGTATTTTGGACCGAAGCCAGATCACTGTCCCAATACATTTTCGCAACCGTTTCGGCATTGTCGCCTGAGTCAAAGTCATGC
This sequence comes from Caldilineaceae bacterium, assembly GCA_965207495.1. GTDB lineage: Bacteria > Chloroflexota > Anaerolineae > Caldilineales > Caldilineaceae > Bin5. The sequence continues at coordinate 5,188,632 of OZ242287.1, read as the reverse complement.
TTACGCCAATCAAACATGGTCTAATGATCCGAAATTGGACTGCTGCCTATCACTACATGGAGAGACTGCACGCCACTTTTGATGGCTTAGACAACGACGACCACCTTGAAGAAGTACGCGAGAGACAGAAAGCCGCGCACCCGCCAGGGCGCAGGCATTTTTCTGACACGAGACAGCTACTTGCTAACTCGAGTCACCAAACCCGATCGTCACAAACTGACGCGGTCACTCTCCTGGAAGTGAGGTATAAACGTGGAGCAATTAAGAACGCGAAAAAAGCTGATTGAAGTCGCCCTGCCGCTCGACGCCATCAACGCTGCATCTGCGCACGAGAAGATGCCTGGCATTGGTGCACATCCGCGAGGTCTTCATCAGTGGTGGTCACGTAAACCTTTGGCTACGGCGCGCGCCGTTCTCTTCGCTCAGCTGGTGGACGACCCGTCCGACCTGCCCGAAGAGTTCCCCAGTGAGGTGGAGCAGGCAACTGAACGAGAGCGCCTCTTTCGAATCATGAGGGATTTTGTGCAATGGAAAAATACGACAGACGAGCGTGTATTTGAGCAGGCACGATCCGAGATCCGCAAGAGTTGGCACAGAACCTGTACCGACAACCGCAACCACCCGCGTGCCGCTGAACTTTTCGATCCAGAGCGGTTGCCCGCCTTCCATGACCCTTTTGCCGGCGGCGGGGCGATCCCCATGGAGGCCCAACGGCTAGGATTAGATAGTTACGCCAGCGATCTGAACCCGGTCGCCGTTTTAATTAACAAGGCAATGATTGAAATCCCGCCCAAATTTGCAGGTTGCCCGCCAGTCAACCCAGAGCGCAACGCAAGCCAAGGAGGCATCCATGCGGCCTGGAAGGGCACAAGTGGTCTGGCCGACGATGTGCGCTATTACGGCAAGTGGATACGCAACGAGGCCGAAAAACGCATCGGTCATCTCTATCCAAAAGTGGAGGTTACCCCGGCAATGGCAGAAGAGCGCCAAGACCTGAAACGCTACGTTGGCCGCAAGCTCTCCGTCATTGCCTGGTTGTGGGTGCGTACGGTCAGGAGCCCCAACCCGGCCTTCGCCAATGTGGAAGTGCCACTTGCCTCGAAATTTGTACTATCCAACAAGAAGGGAAAGGAGGCATACGTCGAGCCCATAATTGAGAAGGATGGCTACAATTTCACGGTCAAAGTGGGAACACCGCCCCTTACGGCCCGGAAAGGTACCAAGCTTTCGCGTGGCTCGAATTTCCAATGTGTGATGTCCGGCGTGCCTATGTCTCCCGACTACATCAAGTCCCAAGGAATCGCCGGACAAATGAATGCGCGTCTCATGGCGATCATTGCTGAAGGCGATCGGGAGCGCGTCTACCTTACCCCAACATCTGACCATGAGTCGATTGTTTCTGAGGCTAAACCAAACTGGGAACCGAAACAAGATCTTCCGGATGATCCTCGAGCCATCTGGGTGCCTTTGTACGGGCTGACCACTTTTGCCGACCTTTTTACCAACCGTCAACTGGTAGCATTGACTACCTTTTCAGACTTGATTGGCGAAGCTCGCGAGAGGATAAGACTCGACGCCGTGGCTTCGGGAATGCAGCACAATGGCGCTCCCTTGTGCCAAGACGGAACCGCGGCATCCGAATACGCGGACGCGGTAGGAACATATCTGTCATTTGCTGTTGATCGTTCGGCTGATTTCTCGAATTCCTGCACAAGATGGGTATCGGGCAATGAAAAGGTTATGAATCTTTTTAGCAAACAAGCCATCGCAATGGCTTGGGAGTTTCCTGAAGCCGCTGTACTGAACAATGTAGTGGGCGGCCTCGAGCCTGCCGTAGAGTTCATTGTCAAATGCATTGGTAAGTTGCCGCAAAGAGGAAATGGTAAAGCTTTGATGGAGAACGCCATGCAAGGGGAGTTGGCCATTCAAAGAATCGTATCGACAGATCCACCTTATTATGACAATATCGGCTACGCCGATCTGTCAGATTTTTTCTTTGTGTGGCTACGACGCACTCTTAAGGACGTTTTTCCAGGCCTGTTTGCGACGATGGTCGTCCCAAAAGCTGAGGAGCTAGTAGCCTCGCCGTATCGGCACGGGGGCAAGGAAAAGGCGGAAACTTTCTTTTTGAATGGAATGACAATGGCATTGCAGCGAATCGCAAAGAAGGCCCATCCTGCTTTTCCTGTTACTATTTACTATGCCTTTAAGCAATCAGAAAACAAGGACGGAGCAGGTATCGGCAACACTGGCTGGGAGACATTCCTAGACGCAGTGATTCGCTCTGGATTTTCTGTGGACGGTACATGGCCTATGCGTAGTGAACAACGCTACAGGATGATAGGGATGGGAACAAATTCTCTGGCTTCCAGCATTGTACTCGCATGTCGCCTGCGTCCTGCCAACGCGCGAATGGCTACCCGGCGCGAGTTTGTTGACGCTCTTAGAGAGGAGCTCCCCGCGGCCTTAAGTACCATGCAGGCCGGTAGCATAGCACCGGTCGATCTGGCCCAAGTTGCCATTGGTCCTGGGATGGCCGTCTTCAGCCGCTTCGCACGAGTCCTGGATGTCAGCGGCCAACCGCTCTCGGTACGCGACGCCCTCTCTCTGATAAACCAAGCCTTGGACGAGACGCTGGCCGAGCAGGAGGGCGACTTCGACGCCGATACGCGTTGGGCCGTGGCTTGGTTTGAACAGGCGGGCTTCGAGGCCGACGACTTCGGCATTGCCGAGACGCTTATTACTGCCAAGAATACCAGCGATTTCGGTCTGAATGAGGCAGGCATTGTTGAATCTGGTGGGGGCCAGATACGCCTGCTCCGCCCCGACGAACTGCCCGACGACTGGGACCCCGAAACCGACCCCCGTCGCACCGTCTGGGAAATGGTCCACCATCTGATCCGCGTACACAACCAGTCTGGCGAGCCCGGCGCCGCCGAACTGCTCGCCAAACTGCGCGCCGACGCCGAGTCCGCCCGCGACCTCGCCTACCGCCTCTACCGCATCTGCGAACAGAAGAACCGCGCCCAGGAAGCCTTAGGGTATAATGCCCTCGTACAGAGTTGGCCGGAGATCGCCCGCCTCGCCCGCGAACGTCCGCGGGTGGAGCAGGCGACCTTGCTCGATGGGGCTGAAACAACGCAATGACGACCGACACAGTTATCGAGACCATGGTCGAGCGCATCGTTGGGCGCTTCCAGCCAGCGCGCATCCTCCTCTTCGGCTCGCGCGCACGCGGCACCGCCAACCGCTGGAGCGACGTCGACCTGCTCGCCGTCATGGAAGAGATAACGGACAAAGGTCGTGCCGCGGTCGAGGTGCGGCGGGCGTTGAGTGACTTGCCGGTCAGCAAAGACTTCATAGTGACAACACCCGATGAAATTGCGCGTCGCGGTCACATCGTTGGAACTGTCCTCCGCGCCGCGCTCCGAGATGGAAAAGTTGTCTACGACAAAACGGCGCAGGCTTTCGCGAATCGACTTCCAAATCCTTGTAGACGCGGAGGGCGCGTGTAAGAGGCACTGAGAAAATGGACGACAAACAGAACGATAGCGGCCTGTTGCTCCCGGATCTCTACATCGAGAACTTCCGAGGCATCAAGAAACTCTCCATCCAGCGACTAGGCCAGGTGACGCTACTGGCGGGTCCGAATGGCGTGGGCAAGTCGACGGTACTTGAAGCCATCCAGATATACGCGGCCCGCGGTAGATATACCGAATTGATCGATCTCTTGGCAGCCCGTGGAGAGATCCTGACTTCCATTGAGAGTGATGGAGATGAAACCGCTGAACCTGACTGGACTGCTCTCTTCTATGGACGGGACATCTCGAAAGATATTTCTGCCTCAATTGGACCAAGCTTGGAAGCCGAGCAACTCAAGATCGAATTGGTTACTCTGGATAGCGACAGCATTGCAAAAGCATTTGATCGCAACCCAGCTTTTTTCCCAGATGATCGGATCCGGCAGTTCCGGGTCGGCTACAAGGGAAAAGGGTACTCAATCGAATGGATTTTCGATGGACTGTACGCGGTCAACATTGGTTTTGGTAGCGCAGACGCGTACCTGAAGGCGGGAGTAAATGTTAATTGGCGAACCATTTACGACAGGGATTTGTTCCCCCCGATTGAGTTTGAGACTCTTGGTCCAGAGATATTGACGTATTCTGAAATTGCTCGCTTGTGGGATAGTGTGGCGCTGACCAATGATGAGCGGCAGGTCACACGTGCAATAGGCCTAATATTAGGTGCTGATGCTGACCGGGTAGCTGTGATCGGTGATGATGCGCCCAACCAAAGGAGGCTTGGGCGCCGTCCTATTATAAAGCTCAAAAGCTACGAAAGGCCGTTGCCGTTGAGAAGCCTAGGAGATGGAGTGCTTCGGCTGCTCGGTGTCGCTATTACGCTCGCCAACTGCCGCAACGGCTTTCTCCTCATTGACGAAGCGGAGAATGGCATTCATCACACCTTGCAGCGAGACTACTGGCGTATGGTGCTACAGACCGCCCACGAGAACAACGTCCAAGTCTTCGCCACGACGCATAGTTGGGATTGCGTCAGGGGCTTCGCGTATGCGGCTGCGGAGAACAAGGAGGCCGAAGGTATTCTGGTGCGTCTGGAACAGGAGTTAGAAGGACTGCGTGCTGTGCGGTACTCCGAAGAGAACCTTAAGATTGCAGCCGATCAGACAATAGAGGTCAGGTGAATCCATGCAAGACCTCGACTCTCAATCACGTGTACTCTTAGTTGAAGGGCAGGACGACAAGCACGTAATTAGACATCTTCGGAGTCAGTGTGAAATTACAAATAAATTTTGCATCAGGGATAAATCCAATTATGTCGAGCTCCTCAAGTCAATCCCGTCGGAAATCAAGGCTCCAGGGCGTGACGTTCTGGGTATTGTATTGGACGCAGACGATGAACCGGTTTCTCGTTGGCACGCAGTGACAGCAAAGTTAAGTACATTGGGAGAGGAGGGCTATTTCAACATATCGGACCTGCCCAAAAAACCCGTCCCGTCAGGGGCGATTGTTGAAGGCAAAGTCCGCATAGGGATCTGGCTGATGCCTGACAACTGTTCGAGCGGGGAACTTGAGAATTTCGTAGAGAAAATGATCCCGTCCTCTGATCCTGTCTGGCCTATATCTCAAAAATACATTGATGAAATCCCACTAGGCGACAGATTGTTTAAGCCCAAAAAAACGATAAGGGCGAAAGTTTACGCCTGGCTGGCGACAAGGGAGCGTCCATTTCGCATGGGGTTGGCAATAAAAGCCAAGGAACTCGACATCAACGTCCCGATATCAGTTGCGTTTGCCGACTGGTTGCGAAGACTATTCGATTGATTAAGATAAGAGAGTAACCCATGGCAACAACCAATCGAGAACGCGTCGGCCTCGCACTGGAACTCCTCAAGAATGGCCTGGCGCCCTACGTCTCGCGCGAGTTTGTCGCCCGCTACAAGGGGCGCGGCAAGGCAGAACTGGAGCGCATCTTCGACAGACCCCATGACCAGAGACGAATCTTCTCCCAGCAGGAGCCGAACAGGCCATTCCACCACATGGATGTCACCGACTTGCTGCGAGTGATGTGGGTGTCGTGGAACGATGTCTTCTCCTTGACCTTGGGCCGCTTGGAACGCAGTCTAGTGAGCGAGTTGAGGGAGTATCGCAACGCATGGGCCCACCAGGAACGATTCACCGGCGACGATACCGTTCGCATGTTGGACTCTACACAGCGGCTGTTGACTGCAGTCTCTGCCAAACAGGCTTTTGAAGTTAATAAGATGAGGGAGGAGTTACAGCGCCTGCGCTTCGACGAACAGGCCCGCCAGCAGCGCCGCCGCGCCGCGGCTCCCGTCACCGCAGCCGCCGCCAGCGGCCTCCCCGCCTGGCGCGAAGTAGTCAACCCCCACCCCGATGTCGCCAGCGGCCACTACCAGCAGGCCGAATTCGCCGCCGACCTCTGGCAGGTCCATCTAGGTGAGGGCTCCACCGAATACCGCAACCCGTCCGAGTTTTTCCGCCGTACCTACCTGACCCAAAGTCTGCGAGGCCTGCTGGCAAATGGACTGCTGCGCCTGAACGGCCAGGGCGGCGAGCCCGTCGTCCAACTTCAGACCAACTTCGGCGGCGGCAAGACGCACTCCATGCTCGCTCTCTACCACCTCTTTTCCGGCGCGCAGCCCGGCCAGTTGGACGGAATCGACGACATCATGCAGACGGCGGAAGTGAACGAACTCCCGCGCGTCAACCGCGTCGTCCTCGTCGGCAACCGCATCTCCCCCGGAAACCCCGTCACCAAGCCGGACGGCACCCAGGTGCGCACCCTGTGGGGCGAGCTTGCCTGGCAATTGGGCCATGCCGCCGGCGGCCCGGCCGAAGCGCACGCCGCCTTCGAACGCGTGCGCGCCGACGACGAGCGCGCCACCAACCCCGGTGACGCCCTCCGCCAGCTGCTCACCGACTACGGCCCCACCCTCATCCTCATCGACGAGTGGGTCGCCTACGCCCGCCAGCTCCATGACGAGAGCGACCTGCCCGCCGGCTCCTTCGAGACCCAATTCACCTTTGCCCAGGCCCTCTCCGAGTCGGCCAAACTGCCGCCCAACTGCCTCCTCGTCATCAGCCTGCCAGCCTCCGACCACCCCAGCGGTCCCACCGAAACCGACGATATTGAGGTCGGCGGCGTACGCGGGCGCGAGGCACTGGCCCGCCTGGGCAACGTGATCGGCCGCGTCGACTCGTCCTGGCGTCCGGCCAGCGCCGACGAGAGCTTCGAAATCGTCCGCCGCCGCCTCTTCCAGCAAATTTCAAGCGACAGTTTCACCACCCGCGACAACGTAGCCCGCGCCTACCTCGACCTCTACCGTTCCAAAGCAGCGGAATTTCCTGCCGAGACCAAAGAGGCCGACTACGAAAAGCGCATGCGTGAAGCCTATCCAATCCACCCCGAAGTCTTCGAGCGCCTCTATTCCGACTGGTCCACCCTGCCCAGCTTCCAGCGCACACGCGGCGTCCTGCGCCTCATGGCCGCCGTAATCCACACCCTGTGGGAGTCGGGCGATCGCAATCCGCTCATCCTGCCCGCCAGCATCCCCTTGGACGACGGCCGCGTGCAGTTCGAGATGACCCGCTACCTGCCCGCCAACTGGGCGCCCGTCATCGAGCGCGATATCGACGGCGCCGGCTCGCGGCCCGTACAACTGGACGGGGCCTTCCCCAATCTCGGCCGCCACAATGCCTGCCGCCGCGTGGCCCGCACCGTCTTTCTCGGCTCCGCGCCCACGCCGGCCGCAGCCAATCAGGGCTTGGACGAGCGGCGCATCAAGCTCGGCTGCGCCATGCCCGGCGAAAGCGTTTCCGACTTCGGTGACGCCCTGCGCCGTCTCGCCGACAGCGCCACCTACCTCTACCGCGACGGCACCCGCTACTGGTATTCGACCCAACCCACCGTCGCCAACCTCGCCGCCGACCGCGCCGAAGAACTGCGTCGCGACCCCCACAAAGTGGAGCGGGAGATCGAGAAACGGCTGCAAGCGAATTTCAAGGACAAAGGCGAATTCAGGCGTGTTCACCTCTTCCCCGAATCCGGACAGGATGTACAGGATGACATGGACGTGGGGCTGGTCGTGTTGAATGTTCAGGCAACCCACACCAGCGGGTCCGAGGACAGCCCAGCCCTCGGCGCGGCCAAAAATATCCTCGAGTCCAGGGGATCCGCGCCCCGCCTCTTTCGCAACGCGCTGATATTCCTGGCAGCCGACGGCGCGCGCCAACAGGACCTCGACCAGGCGGTCAGGACCTACTTGGCCTGGCGCTCCATCATTGAGGACAGCGACGCGCTCGACCTGCCCCCGCACCAGGTGCGCCAGGCCCAACAACAGACTGAATCGGCCGATGGCACCGTCAACGCCCGCATCGGCGAGGCCTTCCCGTGGCTGATTGTACCCAGCCAAAAGACACCCCAAGCGCCCGTGGAATGGCAGAAAATCCGCCTGCGCGGATCAGGCTCCCTGGCATCGCAGGCCAGCCGCCGCCTGCTCAACGACGAAATGCTCGTCACCTTGATGGCCGGGACACGGCTGCGCATGGAACTGGACCGGGTCCCCCTATGGCGCGGCGATCACGTATCCGTGCGCCAGCTCGTGGACGACTTCGCCCGCTACATCTACCTCCCGCGCCTGCAGCAACCATCCGTCCTTCTCGACGCAATCAGGGATGGCGTATCGCTATTGACCTGGATGCAGGACTCGTTTGCCTTCGGAGACGGGTACGACGAAGAGAAGGAACGCTATCTCGGCCTGCGCGCCGGGCAAGGCCTTTTCATTGATGAGACCTCTACGGGTCTGATAGTAATACCCGATGTCGCCCAGCGCCAGATGGACAGAGATGTCGTCGTCCACCAGCCGGACACGGGTACAGACGACGGCATTGGGACAGGCGAAAGCACTGGCGCAGACGAAGGAACTGGAACATTCGACCTCTCCGGGACGAAAGAGGGAACGGGCAAAGATGAGGATGCGTACACGCCCAAGGCGAAACGCTACCACGGCTCCGTCCAGCTGGACCCCACCCGCGCCGGCCGCGACGCAGGCCAGATCGCCGAAGAGGTGATCTCGCACATCTCCGGGCTGACCGGCTCCACAGTGAGACTGACCCTGGAAATTGAGGCCGACATCCCCGACGGCGCGCCGGACGGCGTGGTGCGCATCGTCACCGAGAACAGCCGGACGCTGAAATTCAGCGACAGCGGTTTCGAAAAAGAGTAAAGACACGAAAATCAAACGTCCAGTGGCCGTAGGCCACTGGACTCTTAGTTCGCAGGCATAATCCTCCCTCTCATTTCCATAACACATCCTCCACCCACGCCGACTCAAGCACATCCAAAATACCTTTCCAGGCACTCGCCCTGCCCGAACTCCCCCCGCCCCCATCCCCCCAAACCCACCCCCAAATTATCCCCCAAATCCAATCCTATGGCATCATGGAAACAATTTGCGCCATACCCAAACATAACCAATGCAACCCAAGCCAATCGCACCCCAATGAAAGCCCCCACCCTCGCCTGGACCACCCTATCCATCAACACAATCGTCATCCTCCAGGGAGCCATCGTCAGAGCCACCGGCTCCGGCGCCGGCTGCGGCCGTGACTGGCCTCGCTGCCAGGGCGAAATCCTCCCCCTCGACCACGGCCTCGCCACCTGGATAGAGTTCTCGCATCGCGCCCTATCCGGGGTGGCCTTGTTGATGGGTGTCTGGCTGCTCGTCAAAGCCGTCCGCCTGCGCCACGACCTGCCCGGCTTCCTGCCCTTCGCCATCATCTCTGCCGTCTTCCTCCTATTCGAAGCCCTCATCGGCGCCGGCACCGTCCTCACCGGACTCACCGGAGACAACGTCTCTGTCGCCCGCGGCCTCCTGGTCGCATTCCACCTGCTAAACTCCATGCTGCTGATCGGCGCGCTCGCGCTCACCACCGTCCATGCCTATCCCGGGCGCGACTGGCCGCCGCACTGGACAGGTCAGACCGGACTGAAAATCCTTATTGGTGTAAGCCTGCTGGGGATGATGATCGTAATATTCTCAGGCGGCATCGCCGCCATGGGCAACACCATGTTCCCACCGGAATCCCTGCAAGAGGGATTGACCGACGACTTCAGCGCCCAAGCCCATCCGCTCATTCGCCTGCGAATCCTGCACCCATTCCTGGCAATCGCAGTCGGCGTCTGGCTTTGGATAAGCCACGCCCTGACTGGCTGGCTCAAGCCCACGCCCCAGGCCCGCCGTTTCCGCAACCTGCTCCTGGCAGTCTACGCCGCGCAACTGCTGGTCGGGACAGTCAATCTGGCCATGCTGGGCCCGATTCCGCTCCAGCTTCTCCATCTTGCAATAGCCGTAGCAGCCTTCGGTCTATGGTCCGTCGTCGGTTGGCTGACCCTCAGCGCTTCCCCCACCGGCAGCGCAATCCCGTCCGTACCCTGGCAAACAGAAGAGGTCCAGCCCTCATGATCAACACCACGTCAACGCTGCCCGCCGCCACCTGGCGCGACTACCTGACCCTGACCAAACCCAAAGTCATCTCCCTCCTGCTCTTCACCGCGATCTGTCCCATGTTCATGGCTGCCCGCGGTCTCCCTCACTGGCTGCCCCTGCTCGGAGTCCTCGTTGGCGGCTACATGGCCACCGGCGGCGCCGGCGTATTCAACATGGTGCTCGACCGCGACATCGACGGCAAGATGCGCCGCACCGCCAACAGACCCTTAGTGACCGGCGTCATCAGCGTACGCAACGCCGTCCTGTTCGGGCTCCTTCTCAGCGTCGGCGCGTTTCTGATCCTGTGGCAAACAGCCAACCTGCTGACAGCCCTGCTCGCCTGGTTCGGTTTACTGTTTTACGTGATTGTCTATACCGCGTGGCTCAAACGGACTACTTGGCAAAACATCGTCATCGGCGGCGTCGCAGGCTCGGTCATGCCCCTGCTGGGGTGGGCCGCCGTCACCAATGGACTGGACTGGATGGCCGTCCTGCTGTTCGTTCTCATTTTCATGTGGACGCCCGTCCACTTCTGGGCGCTCGCCTTCCTAGTCAAGGATCAGTACGAAGCCGTCGGCATTCCCATGGCGCCGACAGTCCTCGGCAGCAAACGTACCCTGCAGCAGATGATGTTGTATGCCGTCCTGACCATACTTGCGTCCCTGGCGCCGCTCGCCCTCAACGAAGCCGGATGGCTCTACACCGGTGTCGTCATCCTGCTGGACATCTTCCTCATACACAGAGTGGTCAAGCTCTATCGTCACGTCGAAGCCGGCCACGAAGTGAACCGGGAAGAAGCCCTCTCCCTCTACAAATACTCCATGCTATACCTGGCCCTCGTATTCCTGACCCTCGTCGCCGATCGCACCCTGTCACTCACATTCCCCATCTAACCACCCGCCCCCACTCAGCAACTGACCCTGAGTGAGCCAAACCCAGGCGTTCTCTCTCCTCGCCCCCACGCGCCCACGAACAGAACCGCGCAGTTTCCCGCCCAATTCTCCTGCCCTACGACCACAATCTGCAGCGACAACAGATATTGCTTTTCTTGGCCTTCAACAGATCAAGAGAGGTGTACTTCGTGGCACTTCGTGGAAAAAAGGAAGTTGCAGTAGCCGTTCTCCGTGGCCCTCCGTGTCCTCCGTGGACAAAGGTGTTGCAGTTGCAGTTCTTCGCGCCCCTTCGCGATTCTTCGCGGAAAAAAGGAAGTTGCAGTAGCCGTTCTCCGTGGCCCTCCGTGTCCTCCGTGGACAAAGGTGTTGCAGTTGCAGTTCTTCGCGCCCCTCCGTGTTCTCCGTGGTTAAAGATGTTGCCGTTGCAGTTCTTCGCGTTCCTTCATTCGCCTCCCCCACCGGCTGAGATGGGAAGACCGCGTTCAATTTAGACGTTGCGCTCTGTCAAAGTATAATTGCGGCAAAACAGACTCTTATCTGGAGGGCTCATGCGCATTTCTGAACAAGGACAAGTTACCATTCCCAAGCATCTGCGGGATCGTTTCGGTATGACCGCCAATGTCGAGGTCGATATCACACCCACCGAACGGGGACTCCTGATTCGAAAACGGCCTGCTGGCAAGCATCCCGTGGAACGCGTCTACGGCATCCTGAACGGAGGAAATACCGACGATTATCTCGACGAAGTGCGCGGGAGATGATTACCGCTGTCGATACGAGCGTCGTTCTGGACGTATTTCTCCCCGATGACCAGTTTGGCCCGCGCTCACTGGAAAGACTTCGTGATGCCTACGATCAAGGGGCCATTCTGATCTGTGATATAGCTTATGCCGAGCTTGTTCCCGCCTTCCCGGATCGCACCACGTTGGATGAAGCGCTGCGGGAAATAGGCGCGACCATCTCTCCTATTGATACCGGAATTGCCTATGAAGCTGGAGTGCGTTGGGCTCAATACAGGCAGGCCGGCGGACCACGCACCAGGATCATGACAGACTTCCTGATCGGAGCCCACGCGCTTACGGCGGCCGACACCTTTCTCACACGAGATAGTGGTTTTTTCGCAACCTACTTTCCGGAATTAACGGGACGGTAAACCAACAGAACTGTTACACTAAGTCGCTGTCCGGCGTCGACTGATACAGTGAGAACCAGTGGACTCACAATAAGAAACGTCCCCCACAAGGGGGACGTCTGACTAACGAAACTATTGAAGAAATCGCCCGCACACCGATCGCTATCTTCAGGGGGCACGAGAGGATCTGGAAAACCGAACAATCCTTTTCAGCCCTGCACTACTCCCCAGTCCTAATCCTCCCAAACATACTCCTCACGCACCGGCTGAAATACATCCAATATCCGGCACCGCGTAATCGCCTTCCCCGAATGCTCCGCCCCGCCCGGAATCACATACACATCCCCCGGCCCCAGCACCCGCGTCTCTCCGCCCGTAATCCGGATCTCAAACTGACCCTCAAACATATTGATCACCTGCTCGTGCGGATGCGAATGGGCCGGCAGCGGCGAATCCGCCGCAACATCCCAATACACAAACGTCATATTCTCACTGTGGATAAACTTCCCCACAAACCCCGGAAACAACCCCCGCTCCTTCACCTCATCCAAACTATATACAGTCATCAAATTCCCCCACCTATCATGCGTATGATTCCCACTGACCACTGACCACTGACCACTGACCACTAACCACTGACTTCCGCGCCCTCCAGCTGCGCCACCAGCGCCATCGAATGGATAGCGTCCCGAATATCCGTCAGCGGCTTCTCACCCGTGCGCACACAGTCCACAATATGCTCGTGCATCGTCAGCACGCCGTCGTACCGGCTCGTGTCCGCCTCGTCCACGCCGTCAATCTCCCAGCCGCCTAGCGTGCGCGCCTCGTTGTCTTCCGTGATCTCGATCTCGTGCGGGACCTTAAGATAGCAACCCACGCCCGTGCCGTGCAGCTCCCCGCGCAGCACGCGGCCGCCAGATGCCCGGTTCCCGTGGATAAAGCCAGTCCCCCCGTTGTCGAAGCGCACCAGCCCCGTATAGCAGTTGCGGTAACTGCTGTCGAAGCTGTCCTGGTACGCCGTCACCTCCACCGGCTCGCCGCCGACCATATAGCGCACCAGGTCGACCGCGTGGCACAGATCGTCCCAGTTCGTCGTCGTGAAACTGAACGCATCCTCGCCCAGCATTCGTTTATGGAAAGTGCCCACCGCCGTCGAGACCGGCCCGTATTTCGCCACCAGCCGCATCGCCTCCCGCGTCACCGCTGCATGCCGCCGCTGGAAACCCACCGCGCAGATGACATCGTTCGCCACCGCGGCATCGTGGATCTGCTGTACCTCGTCCATGTTCATGCCCGGCGGCTTCTCGATAAACGTATGCTTGCCCGCGTTCAAACAGTCCAGCGCCGTCTGCAGCAGCCAGCGCTCGTGCATTACGCAGTAAACCATGTCCGGGTCCACTTCCTCCAGCATCCGCCGGTGGTCGTCATAGCGGTACTGGAAATCGTAGGCCACTGCCACCTCGTGCAGGAGTTCCTCGTCCAGTTCGCACGCGGCCACCATCTCCACGTCTGCCAAGCGGTTCACGTTCGGATAGTGCGCGCCTTGGCTGCGCCTGCCCGCGCCGATAAAAGCGGTTCGAATCATCAGGAAACTCCTTCCCAGTTGTAGTCAATGTAGCCCTCGTCCCGCACCAGCAGCGCAGTCTCGATCATCGTCCGCAGGTCGCCCCGGGGCCGGAAATTGATCAGGCTGCGAGCCTTCGTATTGTCATGGTCGTACTGGTAATGCACCGGCACCCGCACCTCCAGCGGCTCCACACCGCTCTTCTCAGCCAGGATCGCCGCCGCCTCCGGGAAGCTGAATGGCGCCGGCGCCCCGCAGTTGAACGATTCGTCCACCGCGCCCGGCTCCTCCACCGCGCACACCAGCAAATGCGCGATATCGCGCGCATCGTTCGGCTGATACACCCACGGCCGTCCATCCAAATCGCGCACGCTGCACGGCTGGTTCTCGTCCTCCGCCCGTGCCAGCACATCATGCCACAGCTCCGTGCCGTCGGCCATGTAAAGCTCACCCAGCGGCGTATTCTGTCCCCGTTCCAGCAGCCCGGCCACCGCGCCCACCGTAAACCGACTCAGGATCGCGTCGCCCGACTGCACATGACTCGGCCGCACGATCGAGTAACGCAGCCCCGTCTCGCGCGCCGCCATCTTCGTGAACTCCTCGCCGATCAGCTTGCCCAGCGAATACTCGCCCATCGGCCGCTTCGGATGCCGCTCGTCAACCGGATGATAGGCGCACGCAATCGTCTCGCCGTTGTTGGGAAAAACGCCCGAAGAGCTCGTGTACACCATCCGCTCCAGGTGGTCCGCATGCTTGCCGCACACCCGCGCGATCAGCCGGTCGATCTGCATATTGTTGTCGAACTGGGGCCCGACAATGTTGGCCGTGTGAATCACCGCGTCCACACCGGTGACCGCGCCTTCCACAAACGCCTCGTCCGTCAGATCGCCTGCAACCAGCTCAATATCCAGCCCCTCCAGACGTCCCAGCGCCGGGTCGTCCGGCAGCACCGTGCCCCGCACCTCGTGATTGCGCTCCAGCAGCTGCCGCACAAGCCGGCAACCCACCTGACCGGCAGCGCCGGCGACAAGAATCTTCATAAAGCTCCCTCTCTGGTTGCCAGTCACACTGGCTGGTGGCGAACGCGCTCTACTGAAAAACCAAAGCTCAACCCGATCCCAGGACTCTCCCCGCACCTCCCACACCAATCGCGGCGAGCCCAACCATCTCCCCCGCCTCACCGCCACTAAAAACTAAAAACTGACTACTAAAAACTAAAAGAACTACTCCTCTTCCAACGCTTCATTCAGATACCCGACCACATCGCGGAAAGATATAATCCCCGTCGGCTGGCCGTTGTCATCCACCAGCGGCAGATGACGGAAGCCATGCAGCGACATCAGATTCAACGCATGCGCGATCGGCAGATCGTCCTTCAGCGACATTGGGTCCCGTGTCATATAGTCGCTGATCCGCTGCTGCGCCAGATCGTCAACGAGTCCGGCAACCCGGTTGAGCACATCCCATTCAGTGAAGATGCCCACCAGCCGGTCCTCTTCATCCGTCACCAGCACACAGCCAATATTGTGCCGGTTCATCTGCCGGATCGTACGCGCCAGCGAGCTGCGCATGCCCATCGTAATAGGCACATTCGGCTCCAGCGCTGCCAGCGTACTGGTCACCAGCAAGTCCTGAAAGTCTGACAGGACCTCCGCCGGCGTCTCCATCTCATCGATGTACTCCTCATCCAGTCCGGTAATCGGCATCTCGTCAAAGTCGGCAGAGCTCGGCGTGATCTCTCTCGCCTCCGTCTCCTCTCTCTCCTCCACCGTCCACAGATCTGCCGCCATGTAGAGCTGATTCAGATCACCTTTGCCCCGCTGCGCCTGGGCCGTCTCCACCTGCGCCATCAGTTCGCCCGTATAGTCCGGTTTGCGCACGTCGCGGATAACGCCCATCGCCGCCGGGTAATCGGGAAACTCCATGCTGCCCAAAATCGATGCCAGTGGCCTCGACGTGGCGTCGTGCACCAGGATCTCATCCAAATCCACCTCGTCCAGCGACACAACCTCCGGCGTGAATCCGTTCAACCTGATCCCCTTGTCCCGGTCCTTGCCGAAAATCATGTGCTTGCCGTGTTCCAGGTAAAGGATCGAGTCGTCCCGGTTCCTGCGGTCGCTCAGATCCGTCCATTCATTCGGGTTGAAGATCACACAGTTCTGATATATCTCCAGGAACGACGCCCCCTGGTGTTCGGCAGTCCGCTCCAGTGTGGCGGCCAGGTGCTGTGGATGCGAATCGATTGAACGCGCCACAAAAGTCGCCTCCGCCGCCAGCGCCACCGCAATCGGATTCAGCGGCTGCTCCGTCGAGCCCATCGGCGAAGACTTCGTCACCGTGCCCGGACGCGACGTCGGCGAGTACTGGCCCTTTGTCAGCCCGTAAATCCTGTTGTTGAAGAGCACGATATTCAGATTGACATTCCGCCGGATCGCATGCAGCAGATGGTTGCCTCCGATCGAAAGACCGTCCCCGTCCCCGGTGATCACCCACACCGTAAGGTCCGGATTCGCGATCGCGAGCCCGGTGGCCAGCGCCGGCGCCCGTCCATGTATACTGTGGATACCGTACGTATTCATGTAATAGGGGAAGCGGCTCGCACAGCCGATGCCCGATATAAAGACCGTCTTCTCTTTGGCCACCCCCGTCTCCGGCAGAATCCGCTGCATCTGCGCCAGGATCGAGTAGTCCCCGCAACCGGGGCACCAGCGCACCGTTTGGTCCGACACGAAATCCTTGCGCGTCAGCTTGATTTCCTCTGTCGCTACAGTACTCATCTATGCTCTCCCCAGTGCTGAACCGATTGCGTCACGTACTTCCGCGATCTTGAGCGGGCGGGCCGATAGGTTCGCATACGTCTCCACATCGACCCCAAATTTTCCCCGCAACAGAAACGCCAGCTGACCGCTGTTCAGCTCCGGCACGACTACCTTACGGTGCCGCTTGAGAACAGCCTCCAAATTGCGCGGGAACGGATTCAGATAACGCACATGGGCATGCGCCACCGACCTGCCTGCCTGCTGCGCCGCAACCACTGCCGATCGCACCACGCCGAAGGTTCCCCCCCAGCTGACCATCAACAGCTCGGCATCCGCCGCGCCGAACACCTCCTGCTCCGGAATGACATCCGCCAGCCGTGCGACCTTCTCCGCCCGCTCGCGGATCATCTGCTCGTTGTGTTCGGGATCATACGAAACGTTGCCCGTAACCGGCGCCTTGCTCAACCCGCCCAGCCTGTGTTCCAGGCCCGGCGTACCCGGCAGCGCCCACGGCCGCGCCAGCGTCTCCGGGTCCCGCTCGTACGGCAGAAACGGTCCGTGCCCGTTGCCGTTCCGATGCCCTTCCGGGTGCTTCACCTCGATCGCGGGAATATCTTCCGCCTTGGGCGCCTGCCACGGCTCCGCGCTGTTCGCCAAAAACCCTTCCGACAGCAAAAAGACCGGCGTCATCGCCCGCACCGCCAGTCGCGCCGCCTCCAGCGCAATCTCGAAACAGTCCGAAGGCGTCGCCGGCGCCACGATCGGGATCGGGCTCTCACCGTTGCGACCGAACATCGCCTGCAGCAGGTCCGCCTGCTCCGTCTTCGTCGGCAGACCGGTGCTCGGTCCCCCCCGCTGCACATTCACCACGACCATCGGCAGCTCCAGCATCAGCGCCAGGTTCATCGCCTCGCTCTTCAGCGCAATGCCCGGCCCGCTCGTACCCGTCACCGCCAGCGCGCCCCCGAAAGCCGCGCCGATCACCGCACAGATCGCCGCGATCTCGTCCTCAGCCTGAAACGTGCGCACGTCAAAATGGCGCAGCGACGCCAGCGAATGCAGAATGTCACTCGCCGGCGTGATCGGATACGAACCGTAAAACAGCGGCTTGCCCATCTTCTGCGCCGCCGTCACCAGTCCCATCGACAGCGCCTCGTTGCCCGTAACCTTGCGATACGTGCCGGGCGGCAGCGCCGCCGGCCGCACCTGGTAACGCTGCTGGAACGTCTCCGTCGTCTCGCCCAGAAAATAACCGGTCTCCATCGCCTTCAGGTTGGCCTCGGCGATCACCGGCTTGCGCGCAAACTTCTTGAACAGCCACTCCCGCGTCGTATCCATCGAGCGGTCGAACATCCAGAACACCATGCCCAAGGCAAAGAAGTTCTGACAGCGGTCCCGCTCCTTGTTGCTCAACTCTTCAAATTCGGCCAGCGCCTCCCGGTTCAGCGAAGTCATCGGCACCGCCAGCACCTGGTAGCCCTCTAGCGAGTCGTCCTCCAGCGGGTTCGACGCGTAGCCGGCCTTCGCCAGATTCTGTCTCGTAAACGAGTCCGTATTGACGATGATCGTCCCCGCCCGCTCCAACTCCGGCAAACTGGCCTTCAACGCCGCCGGATTCATCGCAATCAGCACCTGCGGCGCATCCCCCGGCGTCAGCACATTCTGGCTCGAAAAATGCACCTGAAAACCGCTCACCCCGGCCAGCGTACCCGCGGGCGCCCGGATCTCGGCCGGAAAGTCCGGCATCGTGCTGATATCATTGCCGAACACCGCCGACGTATTCGTGAACTGGGTCCCCGTCAACTGCATCCCGTCGCCCGAATCCCCGGCAAACCGGATCGCAACCGACTCCAGCTCCTCCACTACCCCTGCCTCTTCACTCAAATTATCCGTCATACGTGTTCTCCGTCGAACTACACCCAAAAAGCACTATCGTCATCCCCCAAAAAAGTCCGCCACCCGAAACGAATCAGGCCGCCCGCAGGCAAAACAAAATGATTCCCGACAAAAAAAGTCTTCGCACCCGCCCAACCACATTCAATTCAAGATCCTGCCCAAGTCAGGCGAAATTGCTTCCTTCCCTCCCCCACCCCTTCTCCAGCAACCATCCACTGACCACTCACCACTGACCACTGCAGTTGTGCGTTCGGGCCTTCGGCCCTCCCTTGTGCAGGGGCTGCGCCCCCGCAACGCCCCGCTCTTGCTAGACCACCGTGTTCATTCTTCCCCAGCATATTGTCTAAAGAAAGGTGTCTACACCCCCACCTGCTGTCTCACCCCGCAGTTTCCCTGCCGTTCCGCGCCCCCGCATCGCCCCACCCTTGCTAGCCACCGTGCGCATTCTTTCCCAGCATAGTGTCTAGCCAACAGTGTCTCCTCCCCAACATGCTGACTCAACCCACCGACCTCACCAGTAAGGAGGCGAGCGATAAGGTCTCACTCACTCCTCTCTCCTCTTCCCTCTCTCCTCGCCCTTCCCTATCCCCCCTCCGCCTTCCGCGGGAACTGCTCCGGATCAATCGGGCGATTCAAGACCTCCACCGGATAGCGGTCCGCAAGGAATTGGATGATCGCCTGATGCGTCATTATTCCCAGCAGTTTACCGTTTCCGTCCACGACCGGCAGATTGCGGACATGATGCTCGTCCATCAGCCGCAATGCATCCGCCGCCGACGCGTCCGGGCCAATTGTGATCGGGTCCAGGGTCATCGCTTCATCCACTGGTCTGTCCAGCATCCCCGGAACATCGACGACCTTGCGCATCACGTCCCGTTCCGTAAAGATGCCCACCAGCCGCACCGCAGCCGGCTCCTCCCCGTCAACCACCAGGCAGACGACCCGGCGGTCCGCACGCATCCGCGCCAGCGTATCCCGTACCGGCGTCCCCGCCGGCACCTGCGCAAAGCCGCTCACAACCAAATGACTCACATGCTCCGACTTAAGATCAGTCTGCAAATTCATCCTCTCACCCCATCCCCCAAGAAACCAACCGTATCGCAAGATCCACTGATCACCGACCACTGACTACTGCAGTTCTGGGCGTCCGGGCCTTCGGCCCTCCCTTGTGCAGGGGCTGCGCCCCCGCAACGCCCCGCCCTTACTAGCCACCGTGTTCATTCTTTCCCAGCATAGTGTCTAGCCAACAGTGTCTCCTCCCCAACATGCTGTCTCAAGACACTGACCACTGACCACCGACCACTGACCACCGACCACTGCCGTTCGCAGTTCACTCAAAACTAAGAACTGACTACTAAAAACTGCAGTTCGCTGCGCCCCCGCAACGCCCCGCCCTTGTTAGCCACCGTGTTTATTCTTCCCCGGCAACGTGTCTAGCCAACAGTGTCTCCTCCCCCACCTGCTGTCTCAACCCACTATCCACTAGCCCCGCAGTTCAGGCGGCCTCCGCATCTGCGTGACCTGTTCAAATGCGTACGCGAGCCGGATCAAAGTCGGCTCACTCCAAGCGCGACCCATAAACGTGAGACCGATCGGCAGGTCGCTCCCCGCGCCGCGTACGCGCCTCCGCGGCACAAAACCGGCCGGAACGGTCACCAGCGGATAGCCCGCCACCGCCGCGCAGCGCGAACTACCGCCATGAACGGCATCCCCCGCCTCCGGGTCCAGCGGCCACGCCGGCCCGCCCGTCGGCGCAATCAGCGCGTCCAATCCGTATTCGTCCAGCACCGCGTCCAGCCCCTCCGCGCCCGCCAGCCTTCTTCCCGTAGCCAGTGCCTCCACGTACTCAACCCCATCGAGTGGTCCGCTACCCTGCGACCGTTCGAAACGCTCCTGGCCAAAATGGACCAACTCCTGCTCAGCATGCGACTCGTTGAAACGGATCAGGTCGGCCAGCGATTGCGGCTGGGGCAGCGCCGTATCCACCACGACCCGCGTCGCCAGATAGGCGGCAATGCCATGCTTGAACTCCGTCTGCATGACCACGATTTCGCTCGCGCCCATCCTGTCGTCGTCCACCGTCGGAATATCGGCCGGATCGATCACCTCCGCGCCCGCGTCGCGAATCGCCCGGATCGCCTCCTCGAAAACCCTGTCCGTGGCGTCGTCATAGCCGCTCACCACCTCGCGCGCAACGCCGATGCGCGCGCCGCGCAAGCCGTCCGCGTCAAGAAAAGGACGGTAGTCGCTATGTACGCTTCTCCCTGCAGCCGCAGTCGCCGCAGTCGCCGCATCCCGCCCGTCCTCGGCCGTAATCACGCCCAGAAGAGCAGCCGCGTCGGCAACTGTGCGCGCCATCGGCCCCACCGTATCCTGCGTATGCGAAATCGGAATGACGCCCGCCCGGCTGCTCAGCCCGATGGTCGGCTTGATGCCTACAATGCCGCACGCGCCCGACGGGTTGACGATCGAGCCGTCCGTCTCCGAACCCAGCGCCGCCGCCGCCAGGTTCGCGCTCACCGCCGCGCCCGACCCGGAGCTGGACCCGCCGGGGTTGCGGCTGTCATCGTAAGGATTCCGGCACTGCCCCCCGCGCGCGCTCCAGCCGCTTGTCGAATGTGTGGAGCGGAAATTAGCCCATTCGCTCAGGTTTGCCTTACCGAGGATCACCGCCCCCGCATCCCGCAGCGCAGCCGCCACCGTCGCATCCCGCGCCGGCCGCGACCCCAGCAGCGCCAGCGAGCCCGCTGTCGTCCGCATGCGGTCATCCGTATCGATGTTGTCCTTCAATAAAATGGGGATCCCGTGCAGCGGTCCGCGCACTCGGCCCGCCGCCCGTTCGGTGTCCAGTTGCGCCGCGATCGCCTCCGCATCCGGGTTTGTCTCGATCACCGAGCACAGCGCGCCGTCAACCGCGTCAACGGCCGCCAGATAGCCCTCAGTAATGCCCGCAGCCGTGCGCGCGCCCGCGGCCATATCCTCTTGCAGCTGGGCGATCGTCACTTCGCCGAGTTCTGCTGTCATGTCGTCACGACCGGCTTCCCGCGGCTGGCAGCCTCTGCAGCTGCTTGCAACCCATCACTGGCCGCTGCTCACTGCAATCAGATTGTCCAGCGCCGCGCGCAAGTCCGCTTCCGGTTGCGCTCCCACGTACTCCTGCACCACATTCCCCTCCCCGTCCAGCAGGATCAGATGGGGCTGATAGCGAAAGTTAAACTGCTGCTTGTAAGGCCCTACCGCACTGTCGTCGATATCCAGATAGATGAACTCAACCTGTCCCCAGTAATCAATTTCGAGCCTGTGAACCACAGGCGCAAAGCGTACGCAGACCGGTCACCAGAATGCGAAAAGTTCGACCACCTGGGGCTTGCCTGCCCCCAGCACAACCGTCGCCGGGTCGGTCGCCTGCAGGTCCTCTCTGAAGGCCGGCGGCGGCCCGATCGCAACCGCGGTCGGCTCCGGCGTGGCAGTCGGCTCCTCCACTGCCGTCGGCGTCGGTTCCGGCGCCTCCGTAGCCTGCGCGACCTCTTCTCCCGCGCCGGCAGGCGCGTCGTCTCCGGAGATCGCGTTGCAGCCGACCAGCACCAGGGCCAGCACAACGACAACGAGGGTTAACCGTCTGTGAACTGCTGTCATCATATTTTCTCCTCGGACAGCGGCCCCGTTGCCTATGTCCTGCTCTTATATACTCAGCTCGAAATGCACTTGATCAGGATGCGCCGCACGAGTAAAATCATCGCAGGTGCACGATTCTGTCATCCACCCTGTCCCCCTGCCATGGCAGCCCGTCGAACTCCCTCTGTCTGCCAGTCGCCGTGCGCAAAGGGGAACGCGGAAAATGGGCGGGTGACACCTGCATTATGCCAAAGTAAGAGCCGCCCCGCCAAACACCAGCGGCGAGTCACCAGCGGCAATGCAACCCTTTGGAGACCCCCAATGATAGTAGACACCCACGTTCACGTCTGGGAGATCGATCCCCCCAAATACCCGGTCGGGCCCACCGCCCCGACCTGGAACTCCTACCCTGACGAACCCGGCACCGCCGACGAGCTGCTGGCCGAGATGAATGCCCACGGCGTCGATTGGGCCGTACTGGTGCAGACCAGCTGGTCCACCTGGGACAACGGCTACATCGCCGACTCCGCCGCCCGCTTCCCCCATCGATTCATCGGCCACGGTCTCATCGACCCGCAGGACCCAAACAACGCCGAGCAAGTGCGCTACTGGGTCCACGAACGCGGCCTCGCAGGATTCCGCTTCCATCCCATGTACTATCCCGATGAGAAAATTCTGTTGACAGCCCAAAACGGGCCCATGTGGGAAGAGATCGCAGCCGCCGGCGCCGTCATCCAGTTCCACCTGCGCGCCGCAGAGGCCGACCAGATCGCGGCCATCGCCCGCCGTTACCCGCACCTCACACTGATCCTCGACCACCTCGGCTACCCCCAGGTCGAAGACGACAGCGCCGCCTACCAGCCCATCGTCGACCTCGCCCGCTACGAAAACGTCCACGTCAAACTGTCCGACGTCAACGGGCACGCCCGCCAGAGCTATCCCTACACCGACGTGCATCCCTTCATCGTTCGTATATTTTCAGCCTTCGGGTCCGAGCGCATGATCTGGGGTACGGGATACCCCGCCCACCATCGCGCCAAGCACAACTGGCCGTCACTAGCCCAGGAACTGCGCCTGATCAGAGAGGGTCTGCCCTTCCTTCGCGAGAATGACAAGGAGAAAATTCTAGGGGGTACAGCCGCCCGCATATGGGGTCTGACCGAGCCCGGCAACTAATGGCCGGCTACTTCATTCGCAACCGCTCACATCCACTACCCAGCCGGTCGTTTCTTACCATTCGAGGGCGAACTGTTAAGACGTTGCCTTCGGCGTGGGTGGTCAAGCGGATTCCCACGGGTTGACGACGTTGACGTCGAGAGCCGCAAAGTCTTTGGTATTGCGCGTAGCCAATATGAGATCATGCACGATGGCTGTACCGGCAACTAAGGCGTCGGCCAGGTGCAAGACATGGCCGGCGCGCCGTGCCTGTACTCTTAACAAAGCTGCCTCCTCAGCTTCTGCACGCGCAACTGGCAGGACGAAGTCAGCGTATGTTTCGACGTAGGCGGACAGAGCGGAGCGCAGGTCTTCACGGCGGCGGCCCGAGGGAAGCAGATTCAAGCCATATTCCAGCTCATGCAGGTTGATAACCGACAACCACAACTCTTCTTGCTCGGCTAGAAAAGCGAGAACCTGAACATCAGCCGCAGCCTTGAAAATCTCCGAAACGACGTTTGTGTCGAGGAGATAGCCGCTCATTCGGTGTCTTGGTTTAAGAATGGAACTGTGCGTTCGGGTTCGCGTCGACTGGGGAGTTCAAGGTCAATCCCGCGCGGCATGTTTTCCAACAACCACTTGCCCATAGGTATACGGGCCTGTTGTTGTGGCGGTTCTTGGGGTTGTTCGTGGGCGTACCACGTTTCAGCCGGCACGACGACGAAAGGCCTGTCCGCGCCGATATGTTGCGGCCCCTCTTCCGCGGCGAGCCGCAGGATTTCAGATAACTGCGATTGGGCCTCGGCGACGGTCCAAGTGCGTTGATGATCAGGCTGATTCATGTTGCTCGCTTCCTCCTCGTCCGTGGCCGCTCACAAAAACTACTTCATACTTCAGCGAGCTGCCCCAAACCCTTTCAGACGAAGTGGCGAGGCCGTAGGCGGCAGACCGCCCGCTATCGAGTGAAGCTGGCCACTTACCACTATCCACTGCCCGCCAAAACGCCCGGCCTACGTTCCCCGACACGCGTCGCCTGCTCAAAAGCATGCGCCATCTGCAACACACCGAAATCGTCCCTGTGCCGGCCCACAATCTGCACCCCAACCGGAACGCCCTCCGGCGTGAACCCGCACGGCACCGAAATCGCCGGATGCCCGGTCACAGTAATAAAGTAGCACGACTTCATCCAGTCGATATAGGTCTCCATCTCGACGATTCCATCACCGCTGTCGATAGCCATCGGATAGGGCACGTCCACCGAAAAAGGCGGGACTTGGTTGACCGGCAGCAGCAGGAACTCGTAAGTCTCCATAAAGACGCGCATCGCCTGATACAACTCCGTCCGCATCGCC
Source organism: Caldilineaceae bacterium (assembly GCA_965207495.1). GTDB lineage: Bacteria > Chloroflexota > Anaerolineae > Caldilineales > Caldilineaceae > Bin5. The sequence continues at coordinate 5,164,236 of OZ242287.1, read as the reverse complement.
TCCGCCCGTCCTAAATCCGCCCCGCTCAGCTTCTCACCCTCTTCGATGTTCCAGACGATCGTGTCCTTCATTTGGTGGCGGTGCTCCGCCAATAACGGCCCGTGCGAAAGATGGAAACTCCACGCCCGCATAATCTTGAAGATCTCGTCCGCGTCGCCAAAGTCCGGCAAGCCCGGACGGTCACTCCGCTGACGCCCGGCGCCAGCGCCGCTGAAATCGGTCACCTCGCAGCCCAGCTCACCAAACGCCGGCAACTGCGCCTCGATGGCGTTTCTCACCCGCGGGTCGACCGGAAACTCTCCCCCCAGGTCCGCGCTGTACGCGATCCGCACACCGCTGAAATCGCGCGCCAGCGGACGCGCGAAAACACTGCCCGGCTCCGTCTGCGCGATCGGGGAACGCGGGTCCGGCCCCGCGATCACACTCAGCAGAAAGGCCACGTCCGCCACGGTGCGCGCCATCGGCCCCTGCACCGAAAGCCCCGACCAGCCTGCCATACTCGGCCACACCGGCACCCGTCCCGGTGAAACTCGGAAGCCCACCACATTGCAGTAGTTCCCCGGGTTGCGCAGCGAACCGCCCATATCGCTTCCGTCCGCTATCGGCGTCATACCGCACGCCAGCGCCACCGCCTGGCCGCCGCTCGAACCCCCGCACGTCTTGCTCGGATCGTACGGATTGCCCGTCGCCCCGAACACCGGGTTGAACGACTGCGAACCCGCCCCGAACTCCGGCACATTCGTCTTCCCCATCGGGATCGCGCCGGCAGCATGCAGCCGCTCGATGATCAGCTGGCTCTGCTCCGGCACATTGTCCCGGTGGATCGGCGAACCGTACGTCGTGCGGATGCCCGCCGTGTCTGTCGTGTCCTTGTGCAGCATCGGCAGACCGTGCAGCGGCCCAACCTCATCACCGCGCGCCAGCGCCTCGTCCGCGGCGCGCGCCCGTTCCAGCGCCTGCTCCGGCAAAAAGGTCACCACCGCATTGACCGCCGGGTTCACCCGTTCGATCTGCGCAATGTGCGCCTCCGTTACCTCCACACTGGAAAATTCGCCGCCGCGTATGCCCGCGGCCAGGTCCTTTGCGTTGCGAAAACAGAGATCAGTCGTCATCTTCGGGTGCGTCTCCGGGTCGGAATCCATCTTTGAAAAAGGGTAGTTTTTCCCGCTTGTCTCCTCGCCGCCACTGCTCGCAGCCCCCCTCGCCGGTCGGCCGTACCTTCGGCGCGGCCAGCTCCTCGAACCCGTGCCAGGGGTAGGGGTCCTCACCGGCGATCATCACAATGTCCCGGTAGTCGGCAGTCGCCATGTGCTGGCCTTCCTTCGGGCTCCGCCACGGCAGCAGTGACTCCGCGCTCATATAGTGGTTCACCAGCACCCGCCGGTATCCGCTCTGCGCCCGGTTCGGGAACGAACGGTGCAGCAGATAGCCGTTGAAAAAGACCAACGAACCCGCCTTCACCTCCACCGGGATCGAGTCCTCGTCCGTATAGGGGAAACCGTATGCCTCGCCCGCGCAGTCGAAGCGGGGATCGTCATGGTCATGCTGCGGCCAGATAATGCCGCGCTTGTGCGAGCCCGGCACAATCCACAGGCAGCCGTTCTCGATCGTGGCATCGTCCAGCGCAATCCACGCGCCAGTCAGCGTCCGGTCGCGTGTGGGAATAAAATACTCGTCCTGGTGCCACGCCTGGCCCGGCTTCCCTGTCGCCTTGATGAACAGCATCGACTGCATGCACTTCACATTAGGCCCGATAATCTGTGTCAGCACGTTGGCGATATGCGCATGGCCCAGATAATCCAACATGATCTCGGAGATCTTGTGCGGAAAGTGTATGCACAGATAGCGCCGCAGGACATCATCCTCGTTCTCGCCCGGCAAGCCCTGCTCAAAGCCGTCCACATCACCGCATTCGCCTTTGCAAATGGCCGTCGTCTCGGCCCGAAGCTCCTCCACCTCGACCGGCGTCAGCGCATCCGGCAAAACATAGTACCCGTTCTCAGCATAGAACTGCCTGATACGCTCAGGCGATGCCGCCCCCGCATGCACGCCGTTGCCCAATTCTTGGCCATTCGCTGCCGGCGCCAAATCGGGCGAGCCGTTAGAGTTCAAGGCCGGCGTCGTCGGAACAGTTGCCATCGTGCTACTCCTTATATACAGACGTGAAAAACTGTGGATATGCCGCGCGCAACCGCCCGATGACCAGGGCTCACTGACGTTTCTCCGAACAAAGAATGGCGGGAGCAAAGTGCGGCTGCTTCGCAAAACCGCACCGTCACGCAAAGAAGATCCGATACGCCTCTGGCGTTCTTCGCGACCCTTCGCGTGACTTCGCGGATCGATCAGTACTGTTCATCACAAGATTCAAGCGAGATACACCCCGACCAGCCCTGCAGACGTTCCGTTCGTGTTGAATCCTGAGCGCCTTTCCCAAAAATTTCAGCGGAACCCAATCAGCATCGGTTCGTCCCGCTGCGAACGCAAAGATCAGTCGTCATCTTCCGGCGCGTCTCCCGTCCGGAATCCATCCTTGAAGAAAGGCAGAATCTCCCGTTTACGTCCCCGCCGCCAGGTCTCACAACCCCCCTCGAGCGTCGGACGCACCTGCGGCGCCGCCATCTCTTCGTACGCCTTCCAGGGATACGGGTCCTCGCCCGCAATCATCACGATATCCCGGTAGTCGGCAACCGCCATGTGCTCCCCTTCCTTCGGGCTCCGCCACGGCAGCAGCGACTCCGCGCTCATGTAGTGGTTCACCAGCACCCGCCGGTAACCGCTCTGCGCCCGATTCGGGAACGACCTGTGCAGCAGATACCCGTTGAAAAAGACGATCGCGCCCGCCTTCACCTCCACCGGAATCGAGTCTTCATCACCATAGGGAAAGCCGTACGCCTCGCCCGCACAATCGAACTGCGGATCCACGTGGTCGTGCTGCGGCCAGATAACGCCGCGCTTGTGCGAGCCCGGGATCACCCACAGGCAGCCGTTCTCAACCGTGGCGTCATCCAGCGCGATCCACGCGCCCGTAAGCGTCCGGTCCCGTGTCGGGATCGAAAACTCGTCCTGGTGCCACGCCTGGCCCGGCTTGCCCGCCGCCTTGATAAACAGCATCGACTGCATACACTTCACATTCGGCCCGATGACCTGGGTCAACACATCCGCGATCTGCCGGTGGCCGAGATAGTCCAACATCATCTCCGAAATCTTGTGCGGAAAATGGACGCACAGATAGCGTCTCAGCACGTCCTCCTCACTCTCCCCCGGCACACTCGGCTCGAACCCATCCACATCGCCCCGCTCGCCCTTGCAGATAGCCGTCGTCTCCGCCCGCAGCGCCTCCACCTCAACCGGCGTCAACCCCTCCGGCAAAACATAGTACCCGTTCTCAGCATAGAACTCTCTGACACTGCCAGTAGATTCGGCCGCCGCAAATCTTGGCGAGCCCCTCTCTTGAGCGACGGGTGCCGTCGGTACAGATGCCATTGTGATACTCCTTACTATAGGGCGCGAAAACATGGTATAGGGTAGCGCTCAGTATAGCGGACGTCCCCCCACAGGTCAACGAACGGGACAGGATAGCGCATGTCCCGATGAACTGTTCATCCAATGGTGATTTCAAGCAAGGCCATGAGTGTTGGCCAAGAGTTTTCCTTCGCAACCCAGACCATCCGCAGCAGAACAAGAGTTGCACCCTGAGTACTAACTAACTATAATGGTAGTTACTAACCAGCAATTGCATCTGGCGTTGACTTGGAGGCTAAGTATGGCGATGCAAAGAGAGCAGCAGTTCCGGCAAATGGCGGCAAGGGGAAAGTACCAGGGGCTATACACATATCTGAACGGACTCGCTACGCCGGAGTGGAGAACTACCTTCAGCGAAATCGAGTCCGTCATCGGCTTCGCACTGCCCGCGTCAGCCCGTCTTCATCGACCTTGGTGGTCCAATCAGGCCGGCGGCAACGGCCACAGCCAGGCGCTGGCCTGGGGCGCCGCCGGGTGGGAGACCACAGAAGTGGACATGGATGCCGAAACGCTGCTGCTCCGGCGCAAAGCTTCGGTTTCGGCTCAAAGATTCAATCTGGACGAAGTGTTACCCGTACATTCGGCTGGAGGCTGGCCAGAAGATCTCAGTCTCAGACGAGAGGACATCTACTAGGAGAGGATATAGCCTCCATTATGTTTGTGGACACCAACGTGCTGGTAAATGCCCGTTTCATTGAGGCCCCGGACCACGAAGCCGCCAGGGCCAGCTTGGAGAGCGCGATTGAGAAGCCAGAGGCGCTTCGCATCAGCCGTCAGATCCTACGGGAATACCTGGCAGTAGTCACCCGTCCACAGGCCTGGCCGGTGGCCATTTCCCGCGATGAAGCGCTCGACGACTTGAACCGATTCGCCGCAGCTTTCGAGGTGTTGGAGGACGGGCCAGTGGTTACCGACCGGCTGATAGCGCTATGCCGCCAGACCCCCGTAGGCGGTAAACAAATCCACGACGCCAACATCGTCGCCACCATGCTGGCCTACGGAGAGCGCAGGCTGCTGACTTTCAACACGGCTGACTTCCGCCGATACGCAGACCGCATCGAACTGGTCGCCCGATAGCAAAAACCTCCCGCGCCACCGCTTTGAGTCTGGACTCGTTGCCAAGTCTTGACCCCTACTGAATCCTATCGCCAATTCCTACCAAAACTCACAAAAATTTATACAAGATTCAAACAGATTCTCATATATATCTGACATCGGTCAGTTACAATAACCTGAAATCGGAGTTAGACAAGGGCCGGCAAGAGAGCCATATCTTTGTCACGGAGATGGAGAGAAGACCTCTTGGCTTGCCAGGTGTAGGCAAACAGACCGGCGATGAGATTGACGTTAAAGCTGGTCGTGCTCCGATGCCGGGTGTGTTCAAATTGTGAGATGTTTTTGAGTTGATTAACGATGGTCTCATTGACAAAGCGCTTACGCGTGCCGAGCTAGTCTTCGAGAACGACTGGAGTTTGAATCCATAGAACCATCCCATGCTGCTCTTGCCCCGCCAGGCCGCCTCGGCAAAGACCCGATGGCGACCAATACGCTTGTTGTGGCAGACGGACAACGGGGTTGAACTGATGAATGCCGCGCCTGTCCTCTGGCCAGAACGCGCACTGACTCCGATTTCATGTTAAGAGCAATGGAGTAAGCCATGAACAACGAGCCGCAGACCGACCGGGCAGTAGACCTCTGGCGGGCAATCGTCCAAACCGAACAGCTAGTCGAAGTCTTCACCGGTTTGTTCGATGTAATAGGCATCACCATCGAGGAAACCGGCGAGGAGCTGACCGCCAGAATAGAAGAAGACCGGATCCACCTTGATCCGGGTCTGCCGGAAAGTTACAATTTTCTCGTGCCGCTGAAGCTCGAAAATGTACACAATATGGTCAGCCACGCCGCCGACGGCAAGTTGGATGAATTCGAAGTCTGGCGAATCGTAGCCGTGTTGTTCACCCCCCTCACTCGGGCAACCCTTACCAACCCCGTCATGTCCAGGAATATATTGCGGAAGCTGGCCGGAATAGAGGACCTGATCCATGTCCAGCTTCTAGGCCCCGAAGCCGAGCATGTCGCCAATCATACCCTTATCTTTGTCAGCGACCAGTGGTTGGTATTTGAGGGTCTGCACGGCAAGCCCAAAAGAAAATTCGTCATGACCGGCGACGATTGCATTACCTACCAGAAGCGGGTCTTCAAGGCCATAAAGGCCGACAACTTACTCACCTGGGTCAAATTTGGCCGCTGGTATACCAAATGGCGGCCCAGCGTCTCCTCCCAAATCCAGCACGACTGACGCAACAAAAGCAACCACCCAACCACACCATTCCGCCCCGCCGCCATACGCCATCGACGTTGCCATGCGCCTACCCCAACCGCACCCGCAACGCATCAGCCCGAAAGGTTTCATGCATGAAGCGCTGACCAGGAATGGTGTTCTTTGTGTCCTAAGTGGAAAGAAGGCATTAGGAAGTTCTTCACGGCCCTTCGTGGATCAAAAAGAAGTTGCAGTTGCCGTTCTTCGCGGTCCTTCGCGGCCCTTCGTGGACAGAAAGAAGTTGCCGTTGCAGTTGCCGTTCTCCGTGTCCTCTGTGGACAAAAGGTGTTGCCGTTGCAGTTCTTCGCGGCCCTTCGCGGATCAAAAGGAAGTTGCAGTCGCCGTTCTCCCCGTCTCTCCGCGGCCCTTCGCGGATCAAAAAGAAGTCGCAGTTGCCGTTCTCCGTATCCCTCCGCGGACAAAACAAAATAAACACCAGTATTCCCAACGCCTTCAAAAAGGCCTGTCCAAGGTTTCCCGCAGTGGCCGTATTATTTGCAATTACAACCAATGTCTATCCCTTCTGATACCGAGAGTCCGCGAGCCTCACAAAAACCAGACGCCGGCCCCCCCACTCGCGTAAACCGCCCGCGATGACCAACCACGACGCCATCCAGAATCGAGCCGCTTTCGACCGCGTTCGCTACGCCAACTGCTGGGAAGATGCCGACATCCTCCTCGACGCCCTGGCAGTGCAAAAAGGCGACCGGTGCCTCTCTATCGCATCCGCCGGCGACAACTCTCTGGCCCTGCTGGCCAACGATCCTGAGGTAGTCGTGGCCTGCGATGTCAACGCCGTCCAGCTGGCCTGCGTCGAAATCAGACAGGTTGCATTTGCCGAGCTCTCCTATACGGACCTGCTCTCCTTTCTCGGCTTCCGCGACTGCGATGACCGCCTGGTGCTCTATCAGTCCCTGCGTTCCTCCTTGAGCCCCTCCGCCAGGATGTACTTCGACCAGCACGAGGACAACATCGCTGGCGGGCTCACCCACCACGGCAAATTCGAGGGCTACCTGCGCTTCTTCGGGTCGTGGGTACTCCCACTGATCCACAGCCGCAAGACCATACGTGACCTGCTCACCGAAAAAGACGCACCCGCGCGTCGCGCCTTCTTCCGCAACCGCTGGGACACTTGGCGCTGGCGGCTGTTCTGCAGGATCCTCCTGAGCCGGCCAATACTAGGCAGAGTGGCCCGAGACCCGGAATTCATGCGATTCGTAGAGGGCAGCGCCGGCCCGCCGATATTGCGACGCGTTGAAGAGGGCCTCACCAACCTGACAACACACGACAACCCGTTTCTCGACTACATCGTAACCGGCTCTTTTCGACAAACGCTGCCCTTTTATGTGCGCGAGCAGAACTACCCGAAAATAAGACGCAATCTATCGCGACTGAAACTGTTTCACGGTGCCACTGATGATGTCTTTCAAGCCGACAAGACCGGCTTCGATAAATTCAACTTGTCCGATATATTTGAGTACATGAGCCATGAGCTCTTCCTCAGGACGGCTGGCCTCCTCCTGCAGCACGCCCGGCCTTCCGCTCGCCTTGCCTACTGGAACATGCTCGTCACGAGAGACATCGCCCCCCACTGGCCGCAGCAGGTCCGTCAACTGCAGCAGCTGTCGCAAGACTGCTTTCGACGTGATAGGGTATTCTTCTACCGGGCCTTCCACGTCGATGAGGTCATGTAACCGATGAAGTCAGTCCCCAGGGTGCCCTCTTGAACTGCGTCCAACTGACCGTTGACCATGTCGCAGAAAGCCCTCACCGGCCCGCCATTTGGCTGCCCGGCGCTTCGGCAGGCTCGCTAACCACCTTTGCCGAGCTTTACGCCCTGGCGAACATCATGCAACACGCGCTTGTCGCCGCCGGTGTCCAGTCAGGCGACCTGATCCTGGTGCAGGACCGCCTCAGCGTGCGGCTCTACGCCGCCGTGTTCGCTATTCTCGGTCTCGGCGCAACCGTGGTCCTCATCGAACCGTGGATGTCCGCCGGTCACATTGAACACGCAACGCGGGCGGTAGCGCCCAAGTATTTTGTAAGCGGCTGGCTGGGAAAACTATGGGGATTGCGCTATCGGGCCATTCGCAGCATTCCTCACAAACTGAATATCCGCACCCTGGCGCAACCGGCAAACGGCTGGAAATTCGTCGTTGAAGATACCGATGCCGACTCGCCGGCGATCATCACCTTTACCTCCGGTACGACAGGCGCGCCCAAGGGCGTGGTCAGAACCCAGGGCGCGCTCCTCCAACAGCATCAGGTTTTGAACCGCTCGCTCAAAACCACCGAACTGGCAGGGCCGGACCTCTGCATCTTCGCCAATTTCGTTCTCGCCAATCTCGCTTCCGGCCGGCTCTCGCTCCTGTTGCCGAATCCCTGGAAACCCCGCCTCCTGCGCCAAGTCGACCAGTTGCCGCCGGCGCTGCAGCCCGAAACCCTGACCTGCGGCCCTGCCTTTCTGTCGCATTTGACGCAAAACGCAACGCTTCCCAGCCTCAGGAGCGTCCACATAGGCGGCGCGCTGACCGACTGCCTTCACTTCGAAAGGGCCTTCGAGCGCTGGCCGCACGCCCATTGGACGCATCTCTACGGCAGCACCGAGGCAGAGCCCGTTGCCGTAGCAGACGCCCAGACCGCCGTCAGCCTCAGCAGGGAAAAGGGCTATTTCCAGACCCTCTTCCTCGGAAAGCCGGTCCCGGAAGTCGCATACCTCTCTGACGAAAGGGGGCTCTGGGTGCACGGCCCCCACGTCTGCGGCCCATACCTGGGCAATGAAGAAGCCAATCGAACTGACAAACACATCGACGAACAGGGCCGCGCCTGGCACTTCATGGGAGATCGAATCGGCGCCTGCGAACCCGACGACGCATGGTGGTATCGCGGGCGCGCCAACCAGGCCGAGTCGGACTTTGAGCTGGAACAGAGCGTCTACACCGCGCTCCAATCCAGCAACTGTTTCGTCCACCGGACGCCCGCCGGCGAGACCCTCCTGGTGGGCGAAATCAACCCCAACATCCAGCTGCCTGGCATCGACCGCATCGTACGCACGCGCATCGTGCGTGATCGCAGGCACAGGTCCCGCATCGACCGGCCTGGAAGCCTGACACGAGGTGCAAAATGGGTGCTTGGATAACCTTCCTGAAGGAGCGGCTGCCCTTACCTTCCTACCTGGTCCTGGTTGTGGGCCTGGCAATGTCCGGCAACGTTCTGGGCGGCGCGGCCGCGCCTGCCGAATCCGCCGCCGCCTCTTGGATAACTACTGCCATCGCCGCCGCGGGCGCCTTTCTGTTCTTCGCCGTCCTCAGAATCATGGACGAATATAAGGATTACGAAAAGGATAAAATTGCCCATCCCCACCGGCCGTTGCCCAGGGGGCTCATCGCACCCGCGCAAGTGGCGGTTGCCGTCAGAGGTTTGGCAGTCGCAATGCTCCTCTTGAGCGTTGTCGTCGGGCTCGCCAACCTCCCGGCAGGCATCTCCTACCTGCTGGTCACCGGCTATCTATGGCTGATGTACCGCGAGTTCTACGTCGGCGCCTGGCTTGCGAACCGCCCGCTTCTCTATGCGGCCTCCCACCAGGTCATCATTCTCCCGCTCTGCTACTTCTGTTTCCTGGCCGCCAATCCGGATGCCTGGCGTGATTCGCAGCCCGCGCTTCTTGGCATCACCGTCCTCGGCGCCTTCTTCACCTACGAAATCTGCCGCAAACTCGATCCAGACGCGCATCCGCTCCTGCAGACCTACCTCTCCCACTATGGACCTGCAAAGACGCTTATCTTTACCCTATGCATGATCGCTCTCTCAGCTCTGGGCGCGCTTGGGCTCGGGCTGGGGCAAATGCTGTGGCCCATCGAGGGCATCCTGATCGCACTGTTATCTCTCCTGTTCCTCGCGCCCTACCGCTTCAAAACTATCGAGCACGGAGCAACAATTTCGCTGGCATTGCACGTTTGGGCAGTCCCGTTGAGCACATGGCTCAGAAGCACCGGATAGCGGCATGACACTGATCCTTACCAGCAACGACAGTTCCTCCCTCTTCTGCGCCGACGGCGGCGGCAAGGCCGCCAATCTGGCCCGCATCACCCAGCACGGCCTGCGCGTGCCTGCCTGGTTCTGTCTATCTGCGCACGCTTTCGATGCCTTCGTCAAACAATACGGGCTGCACGACCGGTTGACGCTCGCGGGAGACCGCGGCCAGTTTGCCCGCCAGGTTGAAGAGCTTTTCCTTTCCAAGCCGCTCCCCGCCCAGGTCGAGGACGAACTGTTCCGGATGATCGAAACCATGAACCTGGGCGACTCTTTTCTCGCGATTCGCTCAAGCGCCATCGACGAAGACTCGCCCACCGCCTCATTTGCCGGCCAGCTCTCTTCGTTCCTCTATCAGAAGGGAGATGACGCGATATCGGCATCGGTAAGGCGCTGCTGGGCCTCCGGCTTCTCCGAAAGGGCCCTCACCTACCGCCAACAGCAGGAACTGCCCGTCAGCGGCATCCGCGTCGCCGTCGTCATCCAGAAAATGGTGCCCGCTGAGGTGGCCGGCGTCGCCTTTTCGCGCAATCCCGTCGCGCCGCTCGACCGCGATCAGATCATCGTCGATGCCGTCTATGGGCTGGGCGAAGGCCTCGTCAGCGGCGCGCTGGAATCCGATCATTTCACCGTCGACCGCCGCACCCAGTCCGTCGAAGCCAGGATCGCACGCAAGGCCGAAGCCTACCGCCAGCGCGCCCAAGGCGGCATCCAACCGGCCCCCGTTCCAGCTGAGGACCAGACACGCCCCTGCCTCACCGATCAGCAGGTCAAGACGGTGGCCGAACAGGTGCTGTGCCTGGAAGAGTTGATGGGATCGCCCCAGGATTGCGAGTGGGCGTTCGACCAGGACGGCCAGCTCTTCCTTCTGCAGACGCGCCCTATCACCACCCTTCCCCCCGAGGCCTTCTACGATAAGGACGTAATCGGTCAGCAATACGCCCTCTGGGACAACGCCAACATTATCGAAAGCTACGAAGGGATAACCTCGCCCCTGACCTTCAGTTTCGCCAGCAGGGCCTACCGCCAGGTCTACATCCAGTTCTGCCAAATCATGGGCATCCCCGAACATGTTGTCGAGGAACACGACGACATGTTTCGCAATATGCTCGGCCTGATTCAGGGCCGTATCTACTACAACCTCATCAACTGGTACCGGCTCATTCGTATGCTGCCCGTCGGCGGGCGCAGCGACGCCTTCATGGAAACGATGATGGGCCTGCAGCAGAGCCTCGGCCCGGAACTGTCATCCCTCTTCGACGAACTGCAAGAGCCGCCGCGCCCCTCGCGCCTCCGCCAACTTGCCGTAACCGCCACAACCATCTGGCATTTCATCCGCCTCGATCGCATCGTCGACGAGTTTCAAACAAGATTCTCCGCCGTCTACGAACCGTCGCGCCGGCTTGACTTCGACACAATGTCCCTGAACGCGCTGCTGGAACACTACGCCGCCATCGAGGAAGAACTACTGCAAAGGTGGCACGCCCCGATCATCAACGACTATCTCTGCATGGTCTTTTTCGGACTCCTCAAGAAACTTACCGAGAGCTGGATCTGCCAGGATCAGCCCGAAACAAGCACCGCCGAAGACCCCCAGCGCCAGCCGGGCGACGCCTCCTCCCTCCAGAATGACCTGCTCTGCGGCGAAGGCGGTCTCGTGAGCACCGCGCCCACCCGCATGCTGATGAAGATAGCCGCCCGCATCGACGAAGGAGACACGCAGACCAGAGCCTGGTTCATCGAATCGCCGCCTGCCCAGGTCTGGCAGGAACGGGATCGGGCGCCCCACGTCGCCGCCATGCTCGGCGAGTTTCTTGACCTCTACGGTTTCCGATCCGTCAACGAGCTGAAACTGGAGGAACCGGACCTGCACGACGATCCCACCTTCGTCATCAGCGCAATCGCCCGTTACGTCCGCGACAAAGCCTATGACATTGACGCCATGATCGAGCGCGAAAAAGCGATTCGCAATGCAGCCGAGGGCCGGATCGACAGTGCGCTGTCCGCCTGGAAGCGGCCTGTCTACCGCTGGGTACTCAAGCAGGCGCGGCGCACCGTCCGGCAACGCGAAAACCTGCGCTTCGACAGGACAAAGGTCTTCGGCCTCGCCCGCCATCTGTTCCGCGGCATCGGCCTCCAGATGGTCCGTCTTAACGTACTGGAGGCCGTCGACGACGTCTTCTATCTGACCCTGGACGAAATATCCGCTTTTGTCGAGGGCCGATTGGCCATAACTGATCTGGGCGGGCTGGCAACCTTCAGGCGGCAGGAGTACGTCGGATTCCGCCAGGCGCCGGACCCGCCGGACCGTTTCCTTACCCAGGGTGCAGTGGGCGCCTGGGCGCAGCAGCCCCAACTCCTCGACGCAGCAGACCTGTTGCGCCCCGACCTCGATCAACGCGCGACAGACGATCCCAACATTCTGACCGGCACACCATGTTGCCCCGGCGTCGTCGAAGGCGTCGTCCTTGTCGCCCGCACACCGCAGGAGGCCGAGCAGCTCGACCAGCAGATTCTGGTCACTGCCCGAACCGATCCCGGCTGGGTCCCCCTCTACCCCTCCTGCACCGGCCTCCTCATCGAACGCGGCAGTCTGCTCTCCCATTCAGCCGTCGTCGCCCGCGAACTTGGGCTTCCCACCATCGTCGGCATTACCGGAGGGCTGATGCAGAAGTTGCAGACGGGCCAGCGTGTCCGCATGGACGCCGCCAAAGGAGAGGTGAGAATCCTGCAATGAATCTCAAAAGTTACGCGCACGCCGCCGACCAGCGCGCCTTTGCCCGCGCGTTTTCCCTGCTCCCGACCCAACTCCGCTCTGGCCGCTATCGCAACGCGCTCATCCCCGAGCAGCTGGAGCAGGGGCTCATCGAAATGCAGCTGCCAGTGCCGCGCGACTTCTGGATCCTGGAACAGGACGGCGCCCCCATCGGTCGCATCGGCGCCAGCCTGTCATCCCGCTATCCGCAGACCGGCTATATCGGCTTCTTTGAGGTCGACATCCGTCTCGCCGGAACCGAAAGGGCGGCCCGGATACTGATCGAAGCCGCCTGCGGCTTTTTGCAGGGCAGGGCGTCGCGCGTGTACGGACCCCTGAACCTGAACACCTGGCTCCCCTACCGCTTTCGCGTGAACGAGCGAGACCAGCGTTGCTTCCCCTGGGAACCGGTCAACCCGCCCGACTACGTGGAGCACTTCCTGGCCGCAGGATTCGAACACAGCATCGACTACCACTCGACCGCATTCGGCAACCTCGATCGGTTTCTGACGGAGACGGAAAACGACTACAAAGGCGCGCTCGCAAAAGGTTTCCGCTTTCGCCAGCTGGATTGGTCCCGCCTGTTCCAAGGCGAATCATCAATGTTCTACCGCATCGCTAATGAAGCCTTTGCAGACAACTTCCTGTTCGAAAGCCTGCCCCAACCTCTCTTCGACCAGTTCATCGGCCAATTCTATAAGCCGGGCCAGGACTGTACCTGCGTGGCCGTCTCTCCGCAGGGGGACGATGTAGGCTTCTTCTACGTATTCACCGACCAGCATCTCCCTTCCCCGGGCGCAACCCCCGAGACCTACGCCGTCCTCAAGAGCACAGCCGTGACAAAACAAGCGCGCGGCCAAAGACTGTCGAACGCGCTCGCCCATCTGGCCGTCAAGTCCGCCGTCGCCAAGGGCGCCCAGTTCGCCATCGCCGCGCTCGTCCGCTCCGGCCTCCAGAGCGAGTCCTACGCCAAAAAGGGCACCCCCGCCTGGCAGCATCACTACGCCCTGTTCGAGAAGCGCCTGTAAAGTAGGACTGCGGGACTTTGGTGAAGGTATAACGTGACGCATCCGGGCGCTGCCGCAATTGCGCATACCACAATCTGGCCCGTAGTCCTTTCCCTGCAAGCAACCTCCCCCCATACCAACCCCCGCGACCCCCACAACACACCCAATCACAATTGGAAACCTTGCCAAAAAAGTGCTAAAATTGGGCCAATACCATCAATTCGTACTAAAGATCCCCCCAATATTCCATACCCAAGAACTGTCCCAAAACCCTCCTGAGGCCGTCGTTCTCATGTCACCGAAAGGCATCGTACGTATGCGTACTTCCCCCAGGATTCTCCTCCTCCTGGTGCTGTTCTTACTCCTAACCTCCTGCGGAGGAAATAGCTCTGAAACTCAGTCGAACCGCCTCCAAGTCGTCGCCACCGTCTCCCCCCTCACCAACATCGTCTACAACATCAGCGGCGACCTAGTCGACTTGACCGGCCTCGTGCCCGCCGGCACCAACTCCCATACCTTCGAACTCGCCCCTTCCGATGCCGTAACCCTCGCCAAGGCCGATCTCATCTTCATCAACGGGCTCGACCTGGAAACGTCCGCAATGAGAATGGCCGAGGCCAACCTGAAGGACGGGGGCGAAATCATTCTACTGGGTGAACTGGTAATCGATCCCGAAGACTACGTCTACGACTTCTCCTTCCCCGAAGAGGCCGGCAGCCCCAATCCACACCTCTGGACCGACCCACTCTTCGCCCTCGAATACGCCGAAATCGTACTCGACAAACTGACCGCCCGCGACCCAGACAACGCCGACGCCTACAAAGCCAACTACGATGAATTCGCAGTCCGTATCCATGCCCTCGATGCCGCCATTCAGGCCACGACCGCTAGCATCCCTGCAGAAAATCGCAAACTCTATACCTACCACGACTCGTTCGCATACTTCGCGCCCCGCTACGGCTACACAGTCTTGGGCGCCATCCAACCGGCCGACTTCTCCGAACCGTCAGGTCAGGAAGTCGCGGCCCTCATAGACCAATTGCGCGCAGGCGGCGTACCCGCTATCTTTGGCTCGGAGGTCTTCCCCTCCCCCGTTGTCGATCAGATCGGCCGCGAAGTGGGCGTGCAATTTGTCAGTACTTTGAGCGACGACGATCTCCCCGGAGACCCCGGCGATCCGGAACATTCCTACATCAGCATGATGGTAGAAAATCTGAAAGCAATGGCGGATGCTCTCGGCGGCGACCCCTCGTTGATGGATGGTCTGGAGACTGGCAACGTGCCCGGCCCCGATACGTCTGTTAACCAGTAACTTCTGCAGCGCCAGATAACGAAGACTCTAGTGGATGCCTTGAATTCGTCAATGAAGACCGATATTAAGCCCCTACCGGACAAAGGAGATCCCGTCATGCGCAACACATCCCGAACTCTGCTGCCGCTCCTTGCGCTGTTGCTCCTCTTGGCCGCCTGTGTCCCCATTACCCCTGCGGAGACAACCAGCGCCGAACCAGAACAGCCGCGTCTGAACGTCTTCACAATGGGAAACGTCATTGCCAACCATATCTATAACATTGCCGGCAATCACGTCACCATCAATCGCCTCGTTGCCCAAGGGACCGACCCGCACCACTTTGAACCAACGCCAGGTGACATCACCAAATTGACCGAGGCCGATATCGTCTTCATTCGCGGCGCAACCCAACCTCAGGCGATCCGCGCACGCATCGGCGCCATCGTCGGCGACGTCAACAAGGTCGTACTGTTGGCCGAGTCGATTGACCCCGCCGAATACATCCTCGACGATCACGGCGCCATCGATCTACACTTGGGAGGCGACTCAAGCTTTGTGCTCGCATTCGTCGAAGTGATCCGCGACACAATGGTGGAACGCGATCCGGACAACGCCGCCGACTATCAAGCCAACTACGAACAGTACACCGCCCGCATCCAAGAGCTTGACGCCGCGATTCACGCCGTCACCGCCAGCATACCCGAGGACAACCGCCAGCTTCTCAGCTATCACAACTCTTTCGGTTATTTCGCGCGTCGCTATGGCTACACCATCCTTGGCTCGATTCAGCCGCACGACTTCTCCGAACCATCCGCACACGATGTCGCCGATATCATTGACCTGTTGCGCGAAAAAGAGCTGCCCGCCATCTTTGGCTCCTCCTTTACCCCATCATCGGTTATGGATCAGATCAGCCGCGAGTCAGGCGTCCCTATCGTCATGCTGAATGACGACGACCTGCCGGGTGTACCTGGTGACCTTGAGCACTCCTACATCAATATGAGAGTGCAAAATATGACGCTGATTGCCGGAGCGCTTGGCGGTGACCCTTCCCTGCTGGAAGGCATCGAGACCCGCAACGTGCCCGACATGCAGTAGAACCGTTCAGGTGGTGCCGTGCCTACATGAGGACAGCTTGTAATGCTTTCGCGGCTTATCAGTCTTGCCGGCAAAATCTCGCCGTCGGCAAGGCTGACTTTGACGCGATACTGCTGATGTAGGAAAATAAGGGTTGACACCTCCCTCAGATTGCGCTAGCATATTACCTGTTGCAACTTTTCGCAACAAACAAAAATGTCATGAGCCACAACACCGCAGAAATCAATCGACAGTTACGTAAGGCCGGCTTCCGGGTGACGCCCCAGCGTCAGCTAATCCTGGACGCCGTCTGCCAACTGGGTGAACATGTTACGCCCGAAGCAGTGTACGATCATGTACACCGCATCGCTCCTACGCTGAGCCGGGCCACTGTCTACCGAGTACTGCACTTTCTGACAGAACAGCGCGTTCTGGCGATGGTGTATATGGCCGACGGCCGGCTTGCCTACGAAATGGCCGGCCCAGAACCGCATCACCACCTCGTTTGCCGCTCCTGTGACGGCTTGCTTGAGCTGCCGCACAGCGTCTTGCGTTCCTTTCGCCGGGCAATGGAGTCCCAATACGACTTTGAGATCGACGTAAGTCATCTCTCATTCTTTGGGCAATGCACAGACTGTCGTGACTCTGCCGGTGCCTGACGCCGCTCTTGGCAGCACATCGCGTCAATCTGACGAAAGGGTACCCGCAAAGATGCATTACTCACTTCGAACTCTGCTCTCGCTTCTGGCCATCCTGGTCCTCCTTGCCGCTTGCGGACCGATCGCGCCTGAAACGACTGACACCCCCGCCGAGGAAGAACGCCTACGCGTTGTAGTCTCAATCTTGCCGGTCGCAAATATTGTCTACAACATCGGGGGCGGCCGAATCGACCTCGACGCCATCATGCCCCCGGGCGCTGACCCCCATACCTTCGAGCCGAGGCCCTCCGATGCCGTGAGACTGTCGCAGGCCGATCTGATCTTCTTTAACGGAATGCACCTCGATGAGTCGACATTGAAGCTGGCCGAAGCCAATCTGAAAGAGGGCGCCGAGATCATCGAGTTGGCAGCCGCGGTTGCCGGTCCCGATGAACTCATCTATGGCCAGGAACACCATCATGGTCACGCCGAAGATGAGGACGACCACGAAGAAGACGATGACGAACACGGCCACGCCGAAGAGGACGACCACGACGACGATGACGAACACGGCCACGCCGAAGAGGAAGGCCACGACGACGACGATGACGAACATGGCCACGCCGAAGAAGACGACCACGACGACGATGACGAACATGGCCACGCCGAAGAGGACGACCACGACGACGATGACGAACACGGCCACGCCGGAGAGGAAGCCCACGACGACGACGATGACGAGCATGGCCACGCCGAAGAGGACGACCACGACGACGACGATGACGAACACGGTCACGCCGAAGAGGACGACCACGAAGAAGACGATGACGGACATGACCTCGCAGAGGAAGAAGGCGAGCCCGACCCGCATCTCTTCCTCGATCCGAACTTCGTCATCCGCTACGCCAAAGTCGTGTTTGTCAGCCTGGCGGAACGCGATCCGGAAAACAGAGACTACTACGAGAGCAACTTCAACGAGTACACCGCACGCCTCTTAGCTCTCGATGAAGCCATCGTGGCCACCACGGCAACCATCCCTGAATCC
The DNA here is from genome assembly GCA_965207495.1 of Caldilineaceae bacterium. Lineage (GTDB taxonomy): Bacteria > Chloroflexota > Anaerolineae > Caldilineales > Caldilineaceae > Bin5. Next base: position 5,146,549 of record OZ242287.1, on the reverse strand, counting down.
AACCGCCGGCTGCTCACCTATCACGACTCATTCGGCTACTTTGCCATCCGCTACGGCTACACCGTTATCGGCGCCATCCAGCCGAACGACATATCCCAGCCGTCTGCCCAGGAAGTGGCCGCGCTGATCGACCAGCTGCTCGACGAAGGCGTGCCGGCCATCTTTGGCTCTATCCTCTTCCCGGCAGACGTGATCGACCTGATCGCATCCGAGACCGGCGTTACTGTAAGCACACTGCTGGACGACGGACTTCCGGGCGAACCCGATGACCCCGAGCACACCTACATCGGTATGATGGTGGAAAATCTGAAGACGCTGGCGAGCGTGCTAGGGGGCGACCCCTCCCTCATGGATGGAGTAGAGGTAGGCAATGTGCCAGACAGCGAATAGGGAGTAAAAGAGGGAGAGTAATGTGCAAAAGGAGTGAGGGGTGAGGAAACGCTCACCCCTCACTCCTCTTCACTCTCTCCTCAAGAGGAAGCGAAAATGAATCCACTCATCGAACTAAACGGCGTCGCCTTCGGCTATGGCTCCTTCAATGTCTTGGACGATATCGACCTGCATCTCCATCCCGGCCAGTTCGTTGGCCTGGTGGGGCCGAGCGGCGCCGGCAAGACTTCACTGTTGAAGCTCATACTGACCCTCCTCACACCAGGAGAAGGGCAGATCCAGCGAGCGCGTCCTGACCTGCGTATCACCTATGTACCGCAGATCGAGACCGTCGACTGGAGTTTCCCCGTCACAGCCGAGGAAGTGGTGTTGATGGGCCTCGACCACCGCCAGAATATCTGGCCCTGGCCTCGCCGCCGCGAGCGCAAACGGGCGCGCGAAATCCTGGACCGGCTGGAGATCGGCCATCTGGCAGAGCGCCATATTCGCGATCTGTCCGGCGGACAGCAACAACGCGTTTTCCTGGCCCGCGCGCTCGTCGCCGATCCGGAAGTCCTCGTGCTCGATGAGCCCACGACCGGCGTCGATGTCCGCAGCGCCGAAAATATCTTCCACTGGCTCACAGTGCTTAACAAAGAAGGCATGACGATCCTGCTGACAACCCACGACCTCAACATGGCAGCCGCCCATGTACCCTGGGTCGTCTGCCTCAACCGCCGCATCGTGGCCCAGGGATCGCCGCAAGACATCTTTACTGAAGAGATCCTGGGCGATGCCTACAAAGGCGACTTTATCGTCATCCGCCAAGACGACCTCATCTTCGTGCAACAGAGGCCCCATCCCCACGGACTTAACGACGTTCTGCCGCACCCCGTGGAAGGGGGAATGCCCAATCATGACAACTTGGTAAATAATGCTCAGCCCGTTTCTGCCTCAAAGGAGGCCTGACCCCTATGGATGTTCTGCTTGCCCCGTTTCAATATGAGTTTTTCCGCAACGGTACCATTGCCGCCGTCCTCGTCGGCGGCCTCTGCGCCCTGATCGGCGTCTACATCGTCCTGCGCGGTATGAGTTTCATCGGCCACGGCCTCTCCCACGCCGTCTTCGGTGGCGCGGTCGTCGCCTTCATTCTCCAGTTCAACTTCTACGTCGGGGCCGTCTCCTGGGGTTTTATCGCCGCCCTGCTCATCAACCAGACCGTACGCAAAACAACAATTAGCGCCGACGCCGCCATCGGCGTGGTGACGACCGCCAGTTTCGCGCTCGGGGTCGCCCTGATCTCACGCTACCGCCGCTTCTCCCAATCCTTCGACGCCGCCCTCTTCGGCAACGTTCTCGGCGTGACCCCGATGGACATAGCCGTGATCGTCTTCGTTACCCTGGCCGCGACGTTCATGATCTTCTTCTTCTACAAGCAGCTCCTCTTCACCACCTTCAATACCGAGGTCGCACAGGTCTACGGAATCCCCACCTTCTGGATCGAGACCTGGTTTGCGCTGATCCTTGCCGCCGTGATCATCGCCTCAGTGCAGATCATGGGCGTGACTATGATCGGGGCAGCGCTCGTCGTTCCCCCCATCACCATACGGCTGCTGACCGACAGCTTCCATCGCCTTATGATCTACTCAACCGCCTTGGGCGCGTTGACCGGTCTGATCGGTATGTACTTGAGTTTCTACGTGGATGTTTCGAGTGGAGCATCGATCGTGCTGCTGCAATCGATCCTTTTCTGCATCGCCCTCTTCTACGTGTCCCGCATCCGCAACAAGCGCCGGCTTGTCGAAACACCGGTCTATGGCCCTACCTGAAGGGGTGAGCGTCAAGCGGAAGTCGTAGCAAAGCCTGGGGAGCTTCTGCACGAAAACTAGCGGCCTGAACTAGCCCTGGCCGCTATCGAGGGCGTGCATTCTTCTCAACCGTCGCCCTCCATTTCCTGCGTTTCCGCCGACGCAAGTTCGTACTCCTCTGCCAGTCCGCTGTCTTCGTAGCCAGGCATGGTCTGCCCCAAACGATACAGCGCCATCGCCGCCGCCGCCTGTTCGGCCCCCTGCTTGCTCTGCCCCTGACCTACGCCGACCGGCCGCTTCCCGACCGTCACCTGACGCGTGAACAGCCGGGCATGGTCCGGCCCCTCAGTGTTGACCGTCCTGTAACGAGGGGTCTGACCCATTGTCGCCTGCACCCACTCCTGCAGGCGGCTCTTGGGGTCCTTGGTCAGCGCATGCTGCGCCACGCGCCCGATCTCTTCAATTAAACGCGGCTCGAGAAACTCGCGCAGCGCCTCGAGTCCCTGATCAAGATAGAGTGCGCCAATAAAGGCCTCATACGTATCGCACAGCGTCGTGTGGCGCCCGCGGCCCCCGCTCTCCTCCTCGCCCCGTCCCAGCAGCAGATAGTCGCCCAATCCCAGCTCCTTGGCGAAGCGGGAAAGCGTCTCCCGTTTAACCAGCGCCGACCGCAGATTGGTCAACTCGCCTTCCCGCCGCTCCGGGTAGCGCCTGAACAGCAGCTCGCTCACAACGAAACCCAGCACCGCGTCGCCCAGAAACTCAAGACGCTGATTGTCCTTCAATTCGCTGTCTTCATCCGCCTCATGCAGATAGCTGCGATGAACGAATGCCCGCTGCAGCAGAGCGCGTTCATTGAAGCGGACGCCGACGTTCGCCTCCAGCTCGTCCAGCGTATGGAGCCCGTACTCCATGCCAAAGCCCTCCTCAGCACAGAAAAACTTCAAACCGCTGGCAGCCGTTTGAGACCTAGACCCGTAAGATTTACGACCACCGATTCCGCAGGATCCAACTGGGGCGCCAGTTTCGTGAGCGCGGCCGCCACCGTGGCGCTGGTCGGCTCCACAAAAAGCCCCCGCTGCGCCAGGCGCTCCTGCGCCTCCAGAATCTCCTCATCGTTGACCACGATCGCCGTCCCGCCCGACTGCCGCAAAGCCCACAGTATCGAACGGTTCCGCACGGGTCTCTCCACCGCAATGCCGTCCGCCAGAATGCTAGGCGCAACCTGGCGACGGGGCACGATCTCGCTGTGCCCTTCGTGAAAAGCGTCGCAGATCGGCGTGATCGGCTCCGCCTGCACCGCAACCATCCGCGGCAATCTGTCAATCACACCGCTGCGGTGCAGGTGCTGAAACCCCCGCCACGCCCCCAGAAAAAGGCCGCCATACCCGACCGGACTCACAAACCAGTCCGGTACCCGCCCGCCTAGCTGCTCCCAGATCTCCCAGGCATTCGTCATGAAGCCCAGCAGGCAGGCCGGGTGCCACGCATGCGAAGCATACACCACATCAACGCCCGTCTCAGAGGCTTCAGCCGCTTCCGTCGCCGCCGTGCGCGGCCCACTGACCTCAACCAGCTCCGCCCCATAGACCGCAATCTGCGCCTTCTTCGGCTGCGGCGCATAGGCCGGCACAAAAATGCGCGCAAACAGCCCCGCCCGCGCCGCGTAACAGGCCAGGCTCGCCCCAGCATTCCCACTGGAGTCGTCCATGACCGTCCGCACACCCTGCCCCACCAGCCAGTTCACAATCACGCTGACCCCGCGGTCCTTATAGCTGCCCGAAGGCATCAGCCCTTCAAACTTCCAATAAACCCGCTGGTCCCCCCAGCTGTCCTTGATCAGCGGTGTCCACCCCTCTCCCAGCGAATACAGCTCGCGCCCCTCGGCCACCACCGGCAACATCGCCAGATAGCGCCAGTGTCCCGGCTCTGTCCCATCAATCTGGTCCGGGTCAAAAGGAGGCAGGCCCCGAAATTCCAATGGTTCGCCGCTGAGGGGGCAACGCAGGGGCGCTTCTTCAGCGGCAACCTGAAAGTTGCTGCTGGGGCAGTAAGCGATCAACCGTCGGTTCCTTTCCGGGGGCTGAGTGGCGAAGTGACGCCCCGGTAAAGCAGGGGCGCATAACCCATTTCCTCTCTATATTTGTAACCGAACTCGGTGAATTGGTCAAGTGGAAAGGCCGCCAGCCTGCATCCCAATACGGGGGTAAACTCTCTTAAACCTCTGGTTTCGACTAAACCGTGTCCAGTCCTCACGTCCATCCCCGCAGAATCGCCCTTCCACTGACCACTAACCACTGACCACTGACCCCTGCAGTTGTGCGTTCGGGCCTTCGGCCCTCCCTTGTGCAGGGGCTGCGCCCCCGCAACGCCCCGCCCTTGTTAGCCACCGTGTTCATTCTTCCCGAGCAACGTGTCTAGCCAACTGTGTCTTCATCCCCACGCGCTATCTCAGATCCCTGACCCCTGACCCCTGCAGTTCGCCCCGCCCTTGTTAGCCACCGTGTTCATTCTTCCCGAGCAACGTGTCTAGCCAACTGTGTCTTCATCCCCACGCGCTATCTCAGATCCCTGACCCCTGACCCCTGACCCCCGACCCCCGACCCCCGACCCCCGACCCCTGACCCCTGCAGTTCGCCCCGCCCAACTGCAGCAGAACAACGATCATGTGTTAAAATCGGACCGTCCCAAGGACAATACCAGGCACCCTTCACCTCCCTATACCCAGACCAACCCCCGCCAAACTGCTAACCACCGAATAGAGAGTCCCGAACAATGAAAATCAAGCGCATCTCCGCCTATCAAGTCGACCTGCCTCTCCACGAAGGCCGCTACGCCTGGTCCGGGGGCAAGTCGGTCGACGTATTCGACAGCACCATCGTCCAGGTCGAAACCGACACCGGCCTCGTCGGCCACGGCGAAGTCTGCCCTCTAGGCCCCTTCTACCTGCCCGCCTACGCCGCCGGCGTGCGCGCCGGCCTCACCGAGCTCGCGCCCCACCTCATCGGTCTCGACCCCCGCCAGCTGGCAATCCTCAACGAACACATGGACCGCGCCCTCAAAGGCCATCCATACGTTAAATCCGGTATCGATATCGCCTGCTGGGACATCCTCGGCCAGGACTCCGGCCAGCCAGCATGTGTCCTCCTGGGCGGTCGTTACGGCGATGACTTCGTCCTCTACCGCGCCATCTCCCAACGTCCCCCCGCCGAAATGGCAGACTCCGTCGCCGCCTACCGCGCCGAAGGCTACCGTCGCTTTCAACTTAAGGTCGGCTCCGATGCCGACACCGACATCGAACGGATTCAGGCCGTGGCCGCCGTGCTGGAACCCGGAGACGTGCTCATCGCCGACGCCAACACCGGCTGGCTCGTCCACGAAGCCGCCCGCGTCGTGCGCGGCGTCCACGACGTCGACGTCTACATCGAACAGCCCTGCCTCAGCTACGACGCAAATCTCTCGATCCGCCGCCGCACCTCGCACCCCTTCGTCCTCGACGAGACCATCGACGGCATCGACGCTCTGCTGGCCGCACATCGCGACGACGCCATGGACGCCGTCAACATCAAGATCAGCAAGTTCGGCGGCCTGACAAAGGCACGGCAAGCGCGCGATCTCTGTGTCTCCCTCGGCATCGCCATGACCATCGAAGACAGCTGGGGCGGCGACATCACCACCGCCGCCATCGCCCATCTCGCGCACAGCACGCCCCCCGAATTCCTCTTCACCGCCACCGACTTCAACAGCTACGTCACCGTCAGCACCGCCGAAGGAGCCCCCCAGCGCCGCCATGGCCGCATGGCCGCATCCACCGCCCCCGGTCTCGGCATCGCCCCCCGCTGGGAGACGCTGGGCGAACCCGTATTGGCGATCGATTCCTGATGCATACGCATGTCGATACCAGGATCCGTCGCGCCCTCGCCAGCCTTCCCTGCCTTTCCTCCTCACCCTTTCCCCTACACGCTCTAGAATTTGTATAATCATTGCCCCCGCGCCTATACTACGCCATCGGTGCTTGGGTCGAGCCTCCCCCCTCACCGGCGATGAATACAAGACCGACCTTCCAATAGTGACGTTTTGAGCGCTTCTCTGCCTTTCTCCTGCAATTCGTAAGGATGGTATGCGCTTTCGTTGAATTATCAGAATGTTATCGGGCTCTCCGCTGGCAGCGCTGCTGACAAACTTTCTTTGACGGCACGGGCCACCAACGAGGATAATTTCCTTTTGTCAACCAAGACACGGAGCAACGGCGCTCATCAGTCCAGTTCCGCCATCATTTCCCCGCCAACCGACTCCCCCGCCGTCTCCGCGGACCTGAGCGACCGCCACCGGCTCTTCACATCCTTCTTTGAACAGCTCTACATCGAAAAAGACGTCTACGCCCACGAAGACAGAATCGTCTTGCGCTGGCCGCGCAAACTCGACGCGCCGGCCGACTATAACGCCCGTCTGCAAATGACCAACGGGCGCATCTACGCCGAATCGGAAGGCAAGGAAGGCGACAACGGCGACCGCACACTGACCCAGGCCGTCTCGATTCCCGACGGGGAATACGAGCTGATCCTGATGCCATCCCCCAGCGAGTACTATGTCCGCGGCGTTCGCGTCGACCGCAAAATACCCCTTTCGGTCGTGCGGTCAGACTATCAGACCGCCCCTTACGGCACCTATGTTGAACGCCAGATCGAACTGCTGCGCCACGCCGTTACCGGCGACGACGGCCTCTATTCCGAGATCGCCAAGATGACCCTGGCCTGGTGGGATCGGGTCAACACGAAGAATGCCGCTGCCGCCATCGACACCGTCGCAGCCTTGGAAGAGGATCACCTTCCCCGCCTGATCGCGCTCCTGGGCATGGCCGGCCGCTATCGCGATAACGACCAGTTCCCCACCGAAATCCGACAGCAGCTTGACGACTGCATCACCGCCTTCCCCTTCTGCAGACAGGCCTATGCCGAGAAGACAGGCAAAGCCCTCCGCGACACCGATAACCTGCTGCTTGCCGCCGGTGAACTTCTCGCCGGGCAACTCTACCCCGACCATACCTTCCCGTGCAGTCAGCACACCGGGCAGTGGCACCGCCAGCGCGCCGAAGACGCCCTCACACGCCGCCTCCAGCGCGTCGCCACCGCCGGTTTCGCCGATTCGTCAAGCCACAGCCTGGCGCTTCTCCTGACCGCCCTCTCGCACCTCATCGATCTGGCCGATTCGCAAGAAATCTGGGACCTGGCCGCCGCCGTCATCGACAAAGTTCTGGTAACACTGGCGTTGGACTCCTTCCAGGGCGTCTACGGCGCCGGCCATAACGCTGCTGATGACGACAATGCTGCCGTCCCCAACGGCTACACGTCGCCCCTTGCCGGCGTTGCCCGCCTGATGTGGGGCATCGGCGCCTGGAACTGGCATCTCGCCGCGCCGGTCGGCCTCTGCTGTTGCCAGAGCTATGAGCAACCGCCCCTCATCGCCTCCCTGGCAACGCAGCCTGACCCCGCCCCCATGTGGGCGAGCGAAAGGCACGCCATTGCGTCAGAGCCTCAAGAGGAGCGGCAAACCGGCGAAGACCAGCACACCCAGACGCTCCACAAAGCAGTCTTCAAAACGCCCGACTACCTGCTCAGCAGCGCCCAGGACTTCCGGGCCGGTCAGCGCAGCAACGGCGGGCAGAGCTGGCAGGCCACCTTGGGCGCTGACGCCATCGTCTTCGCAAACCATCCCGGCGCCGAAGACCTTGACAATGATGCCCGCGGGAACGGCTACTGGCGCAGCGGACTGTTGCCCCGTGTCGCCCAGCACCAGGATCTTCTGATCGCGCTCTACGACCTGCCCGAAACCGATCCCTTTGGCTTCACCCGCGCCTACTTCCCGACCTTCGCCTTTGACGAGCATCAGATAGGCAGTGAGTGGGCCTTTGCCGCCAAAGACGACGCCTACATCGCATTGGGCTGTTCCGCGCCGCTCCAGCTGGTCCAGGACGGGCCAGCCGCCAACCGGGAACTGCGCGCGGCCGGACACAGCGTCGCCTGGCTCTGCCAGATGGGGCGCAAAGCCGACTACGACTCCTTCGCGAATTTCCGTAAACGCATCCTCGCTGCCCGTCTTTCCTGTGACGGGCTTTCTGTTTCCTATCGCCAGTTACAGGGCGATACCGTCACCTTCGACCGGTCCGGTGCCCTCTGCGTCAACGGCGAACCGCAGCCGCTGCAAGGCCCCAATCATTACGAGGGCCCCAACTGCGTCACAGACGGCTGGCCGGCCTCACAAATGGTAATCGTACAAGGCAATCAGGCTCTGCAACTTGACCTGGCCAGCGGCCAGTAACGGAGTGCCAATCTGATTCGCCACCTTAATATATCTACTCAAACTTCAATCCAGGAGGAAAGCATGACCCAACGAACGATGCATCGTCGCCGCTTCCTGCAGCTGTCGGGAGCTTCAACCGCTGCCGTCGTCCTGGCTGCCTGCGGCGGCCCAGAACCGGAAGTGATCACCGAGGAGCCGGCCGCCGCGCCGGCCGCCGAGGAAGAGGCGCCCGCCCAGACCGTAATGGAAGACGCCGAAGCGCCGTCCCAGTACTCCGAATCCCCGCGGCTGGCCGAAATGGTCGCCAACGGTGATCTGCCCCCTGTCACCGAACGCCTGCCCGTATCGCCGCTGGTCCTCCCACGCGAATCGATCGGCGAGTACGGCGGCCTCGTACGCCAGATTCACCTCGATCCGTCCAGCTTCGTCAGCCAGTACGGTTGGTTCGCCGAACGTATGCTGACCTACTCGGACCAGGACCTCAAGACCATCATCCCCAACCTGTTCGCCAGTTGGGAGATCAGTGACGACGCCACCCACTACACCTTCCACCTGCACGAGGGCATGCGCTGGTCCTCCGGCGACCTCGTCACAACTGGCGACGTCGATTTCTGGTGGAACTCGGTCGCAACCCATCCCGATGTCGCATCCAGCGTCTGGTGGGTCTATCGCCACGGCGGCGAGAACATGGTGGTCGACATTCACGACGACTACAGCTTCTCCGTCACCTTCGCCGCCCCGTTTGGCAACTTCCCTGCCTACCTCACCCGCCGTATTCAGGGTGACTTCCTGCTGCCCAGCAACTACCTCAAGCAGTTCCACGGCGACTTCGCCGACGAGGACGACCTCAACGCCATGCTCGAAGAATCCGAGTATGAGACCTGGGTACAACTCCTCAGCAACGTTCGCAGTGGCCGCAGCGTCTGGGGCACAAGGCCCAACTCGCCCGAGTATCCCATGCTCTCCGCCTGGATCGTAGACCAGGAACCGCAGCAGGGACTCGTGCTGATGATGCGGAACCCCTACTACTGGAAGGTCGATACCTCCGGCCAGCAGCTGCCCTACGTCGAGGATCTGCGCATCGACTTCGTGGCCAACCACGAAATCGCTACCCAGAAAACGATCCAGGGCGAACTGGACTACGTCGGCCCGCATGATGTCTCGATTGCCCGTTTCCCGCTCTACAAGGAAAACGAGCCGAACCAGCACTACCAGGTCATGGACTACACCAGCTGCATGACCGACCGCTACACGCTCTATCCCAATCACACCCTGACCGAAGACCCGGTGCTGCGGGACATTGTCCGCCACCCCAACTTCGTCAAGGCCTTGAACATCTCCATCGACCGCGAAGAGATCAACCAGAATCTCTTCTTCGGTCTTGCCACGATGGGTCAGTTGGCGCCGATGCCCAACTCTCAGTACTACAAGCCGAAATATGCCGAGAACTGGGCCCAGTTCGATCCGGACCTGGCCAACCAGATGCTGGATGAGATGGGGCTCACCGAGCGCAACAGCGACGGCTTCCGCCTGCGCCCCGACGGCGAAGTGCTCAAGTTCAACATCGAGCACGCCGGACCGCGTGTCGGCGTCGCCACCCACGAGTTCACCGAGATCGTCGTCACCTTCTGGCGCGAAGTCGGTATCGAAGCCTCCACCAAAGAAATCCAGATCTCTCTCTACAACGAGCGCTGGAGCCAGGGCCTGATCCACTGCGGCTGCTGGCACGCAGACCGCTGCACCGACACCCTCCTACCGGTCGAAATGCGCTGGTTCATCCCCACCAACATCGGCCAGGGCGGCCCTGCTCCCGAGTGGGGACGCTGGTTCAGGAGCGCCGGCCAGGAAGGCGAGGAGCCGCCGGCCGAGATCCAGACGCTCTTCGATCATTACAACACCATGAACACCGTGATCGATGATGCCGATCGCGTGGCTGCCGGTCAGAAGATCTTCGACTGGCTGGCCGATAATCCATTGGCAGTCGGCTCCATCTCCGAGAGCCCGGCTCCGCTCATCTTCCCCAAGACGATGCTCAACCTGCCCGCCGCAGGTAAACCCGTCGGCTGGGATACCTACGGCATCTCGACCTACCATCCCGAAGCCTTCTACTACGAAGGCGGCGGCGCCTAATCTGCGAGAATTGAAGAGAGAGGGGGGAGAAGGTAAAGATCTTACTCTCTCCTCTCTCCTCTTCACTCTCTACTCATCTATGTACTATCGGGAAACGATTCTATGGCAGAAGGCGATGGACGCAGCACGCGAGACATATCGACTGACACCACGTCTGCCAAGTACAGAAAACTATGGCATGCGTTCTCAAATCACCCGCGCTGCTGTGTCGATGCCGGCCAATATAGCTGAGGGCTGGACACGAGAGACGGTTAAGGACAAAGCGCACTTTTTGGCCATAGCACAGGGCTCCTTGGCAGAAACCGAGACACTTTTGACACTATGTGAGGACCTGGGCTGGTTTCCCAAAAGCGAGACCCATAAACTTCGCGGATTACTTGACGAAGTGAGCCGAATTCTGACCACCATGCGTCGTAACTTAAGAAGCAAGACCTGAGGAAGCATGTTCGTGAGGAGCTAACCGTGGGGAGATGAGAGGCAGTTCTCTCTTTTCTCTCTCCTCTTCGCTCTCTCCTCAAAAGGGGTACCCAATGACTGTCTACATCCTTCAACGCGTCATGCGCATGATCCCGCTGCTGTTCCTGCTCTCGCTGATCGCCTTCCTGATTATCCAACTCCCCCCAGGCGACTATCTGACCGAGCACATTAACGCTCTGCGAGCATCGGGCCGCGATGTAGACGAGGCCGAGGTCGAGCGCCTCATGAAACAATACGCCCTCGACCGCCCCATGCACATCCAGTATCTGACCTGGATCCAGAACATCCTGCTCAAGGGTTCCTTCGGTCAGTCCTTCCAGTGGGGCAGACCGGTCAACGAGGTCATCGGCGACAAGATGGCGCTCACCTTCCTGTTGGCCATCTTCACAACCGTCTTTGTCTGGGCCGTCTCAGTCCCGATCGGCATCTATGTGTCAGTCCGGCAATACACCTTCACCGATTACCTCTTCACCATGATCGGATTCGTCGGCCTGGCAGTGCCAGGCTTCCTATTGGCGATGGTCGTCATGTATTTCTCCTTCGCCTGGTTCGGCCTCAAAGTGGGGGGACTATTCTCCCCGGCCTACGAGCTCGAACCCTGGAGCATTGGCAAATTCCAAAACATGCTCACCCGCATCTGGGTGCCCGTTCTCATCCTCGGCATCGGCGGCACCGCCCACATCATTCGCGTCATGCGCGCCACCATGCTCGATGAGCTGCGTAAACAGTACGTCACCGTCGCCCGCTCCAAAGGCCTGTCCGAATTTGCCGTCCTCATGAACTATCCCGTACGCATCGCTATCAACCCCCTGATCAGCTCCCTCGGCTTTCTTTTGCCGTGGATTATCTCCGGGGGCACCGTAGTCGAGATCGTGCTTAACCTGCCCACCGCCGCCGTTGTTCTCTATCGGTCCCTGCTCTCCCAGGACATGTTCCTGGCCGGCAGCTTCATTCTCCTTGTCGGCACCCTGGCGCTGGTCGGGAGCCTTCTGGCCGATATCGCACTCGCAGCGGTGGACCCGCGCATCCGCTTCGGCAGCGTGGAGGAGTTTTAGTCAAGATTATGTCTTCAATCGTCAACAATCTTCTGAGGCAAATCAACCCGCGCCGACGCGCCCTGGAAGCCCCGCCCAGCCCGGCCACCACCTTTACCGAGTCGGAAGACTTCTATCGCGCCGGGCAGTGGCAACTGGTCTGGTGGAAATTCCGCCGCCATCGCCTGGCCCAGACCGCCGTGTGGGTGCTCGCTTTCTTCTATGTCGTTGTCCTCTTTGCCGAATTCGTCGCGCCCCATGCACCCTTGACCCGCTATAAGGATCTCGCCTCCGCGCCGCCCACCAAGGTCCGGTTCTTCGAGGTTGTCAGCGATAGCTTTCGCGGCCCCTTTGTCTACGCCCTCGTACGCTCACGCGATCCCGTGACCGCACGCCCGATATACAAGGCCAACGCCGGCGAGATAAGCCCCATCAGGCTGTTCGTGCGCGGTGATTCCTATAAAATGTGGGGCCTGATCGAATCCGACCTGCACCTCTTCGGCACAGAGCAGGATTCAATGCCGCTCTTCATCTTCGGCACCGACCGCATCGGGCGCGATATCTTCTCCCGCATCATCTATGGCGGCCGCATCTCTTTGTCAATCGGTCTGATCGGCGTTGCCTTGACCGCCATTTTTGGCGTGCTCCTCGGCGGCGTCTCCGGTTACTTTGGCGGCGCAGTCGATGAAGTAATTCAGCGCCTCATCGACCTTCTCTATGCCCTGCCAGCCATCCCCTTGTGGATGTCGCTCGCCGCCGCCCTGCCGCAGGACTGGCCCAATCTGCGCCTCTATTTTGCCATCACAATTATCCTCTCGATCCTCAACTGGACGCGGCTGGCCCGCATCGTGCGCGGCAAAATTCTCAGCCTGCGCGAAGAGGACTTTGTCATGGCCGCACGGCTCGATGGCGAAAACCAGTGGACGATTATCACCCGCTACCTGCTGCCCAGCTTCGCCAGCTTTATCATCGTCGAGCTCACGATCGCCATCCCGTTTATGATTCTGGGCGAAACCGCCTTGAGCTTCCTTGGAATCGGTCTGCAGCCGCCCACCATCAGCTGGGGCGTCATGCTACAGGACGCGCAGGACATCATGTCCGTCGCCCAAACCCCCTGGACACTCTGGCCGGTCATCTTTGTCGTCATCGCCGTGCTCATGTTCAACTTCCTGGGCGACGGCATGCGCGACGCGGCCGACCCGTACCATTAGCCCGCGGGCACATCTCTCAGGCCGGAGCAGCCACCGGCCGCTTACCACCGGGATTACACCTTATGGCGTCACATGAAAACGGAGCGGGGACGCAGGACGTCCTGTTGGAAATCAGGGATCTGAAAACGCACTTTGCACTCGACGAAGGCACCGTGCGCGCCGTCGATGGCGTCGACCTCGACGTCCGCCGCAGGCAGGTAGTCGGCGTCGTCGGCGAAAGCGGCTGCGGCAAGAGCATGACCGCCATGTCGATCATGCGCCTCATCCCGCCGCCCGGCCAGATCGTCGAAGGCGAGATCCGCTTCCACCGGCCGTTCGACGAGCGCCCCGACGCCAAGGACATCGTCGACCTGGCCCAATTCGAGTCGAACGACCGCCAGCTTCGCGACATTCGCGGCAATCAAATCTCGATGGTCTTCCAGGAGCCGATGACCGCCCTCAGCCCCGTCCGTACCGTCGGCAAGCAGATCGCCGAAGCAATCCTCCTGCACCAGGACGTCAACAAGGCCGAAGCGCGCGACATCTCAATAGAAACACTTGCGCGCGTAAAAATGCCAAACCCGGAGCAACGCTTTGACGACTACCCCTTCCAGCTCAGCGGCGGTATGCGCCAGCGCGCCGTCATCGCCATGGCGCTCGCCTGCCGCCCCCAACTGCTGATCGCCGACGAACCGACCACCGCTCTCGATGTCACCACCGAGGCCCAGATCCTCGACCTGATGCGCGAACTGCAGGCCGAATATGACATGGCCATCCTCTATATCACCCATAATCTCGGTGTCGTGGCCGAAATGGCAGAGGAAGTCGTCGTCATGTACCTGGGCAAGGTCGTCGAACGCTGCGATGTTGACTCAATCTTCTACAACCCCAAGCATCCCTATACAAAAGGGCTGCTGAACTCGATCCCCCGCCTCGAAGATGTCCTGCAGGACAAGCGCGAAAAGCTCAATGCCATCGAAGGCATGGTCCCCAGTTCCTTTCAACGCCTGAGCGGATGCGCGTTTCATCCCCGTTGCCCGGACTTCATGCCCGGCGTCTGTGACGAGGCCGAGCCGCAACTGATTCAACTCGAGGAGGGGCACGCCGTCCGCTGTCACCTCTATACCTGATAACACAATGCAACAACACTGCGCTCGTTTACCGAAGCGGTAGCGCAATACAACAAAGCCCTATGTCAAGCGAAAACGGAAACACCTCCACATCTTCATCCACGCTCCTGGAGATCCAGAATCTCAAGAAGTACTTCCCGATTAAGCGCGGCTTCTTCAAGCGGACCGTCGGCTATGTCAAAGCTGTTGACGACGTCAGCCTGCTGGTGGAAGAGGGCGAAACATTGGGGCTGGTAGGGGAAAGCGGCTGCGGCAAAACCACCACCGGACGCATGATCCTGCGCGCCATTCCCTCCACTGAGGGCGATGTCTTTTTCCGTGACCCCGAGCTCGGGCGCGTCAATGTAACCGAGCTGGACAATCAGAAGCTCACTCAGGTGCGCCGCAACATGCGCATGATCTTTCAGGACCCGCATGCCTCCCTCAATCCGCGCATGACCATCCTCGAGCTGATCGGCGCCCCCCTGCGCGCCATGGGTCTGGCAAAAGGGTCGGAGCTGGAGGATCGGGTCTCCCACACCCTTGGCCTCGTCGGCCTCGCGCCCGAGGTTATGCGGCGTTACCCCCACGCCTTTAGCGGCGGCCAGCGCCAGCGTATCGGCATTGCCCGCGCCCTCGTCAGCCAGCCCAATCTGGTCGTCGCCGATGAACCCGTCTCCGCCCTCGACGTCTCCGTCCAAGCCCAGATTCTCAACCTGCTGCAGGAGCTGCAGGAGCAGATGGGGCTCACCTATGTCTTTGTCGCCCACGATCTCAGCGTCGTCGCCCATATCTGCGACCGCGTCGCTGTCATGTACGTCGGCAAACTGGTCGAGACGGCGTCCACACTCGAACTCTACACCAACCCCAAACATCCCTACACCGAAGCGCTCCTCTCGGCTATCCCCAAACCGGATCCCAGGCGTAAGGAATCCGCGCGCATCCTCCTCGAAGGCGAAGTAGCCAACCCGGCCGATCCACCCTCCGGCTGCTATTTCCACCCGCGCTGCCCCTATGCCCAGGACCTCTGCCACGAGCAGGAGCCCGTCTGGGATGAGGTCGCGCCAGGCCACTTTGCAAAATGCCACTTCGCCAATGAGTTGGAACTGGCCGGCGTTGCCGCATGAACAGCCTCTGCTCCTGGCCTCTGGCCCTTTAGTTGGATACCCCCATGAGAAACGTGAAGTTTTTGGGCAACGCCGCCGCTCAGGTCCTGATATTTTACCTGCTCTGGTTCGCCTCTTGCGGGCTGTTCATCCTCAACATCGTAACCGCCCTCCCAGCGATGCGCGCCATTGCCATCTCTTTCGGCGCAGACCAGTGGACGCTTCCCGCCGTCCATCGCTTCTCGCTCCTGGGTTTGGCCGTCGCAGCCGTCGTCTTCTTCTTCTGGAGCGAGGCAGGCTACCGCCGGGCGTCCAAAGTCAGCCTCGGCCGGTTCTTGCGCGCCTTCGGCTGGGTAACTGGTGCACAGCTCGCAGTCATGGCTATCGCCTATCTGATTCCCCGCATGGTACTATAGTGCCCCGGATCGCCAGTGAATAGATGAACATGGCTGGTTGCCGCCGGTCGCCCTCTCCTGGCGTTCACCAGCTACGACCTGCCACGGACGCGGTCTCGCCGGTCCTGCCGACACTCAACAAAATTTTCGGAGCGCCGTCTATGCGTATCGCCTCTATCGAAACCTTCCTCCTCGAAGCCCCCATCCAAACCGGTTTCGGCTGGTCCCAGGGCTGGACCGATAAACGCCACGTCGGGCTCGTCAAACTGGTCACCGAAGATGGTACTGTCGGCTGGGGCGAGGGCCTCTACGGCCCCTCCGCCCGCATCGTCCACGAGGAATTCGCCCCTCTCCTGCTCGGCGCCGACCCCATGCAGCGCAACGCCCTGTGGCAGAAAATGTTTCACCTCTTCTACAACGGCAACGTCGCCGGCGGCATCGGCGGCAGCGCCATCAGCGCCGTCGATACCGCCCTCTGGGACATCGCCGGCAAAGCCAGCGGTCTGCCCGTCTGGGCCCTCCTCGGCGGAAAAGTGCGCGACCGCATCGCCGTCTACGCCACCGGCCTCTACTACACAGAAGAGAACCTTGCCTCCGACGGCCGTGTCATTCCGCAGCGGCTCCTGGACGAGGCCCGCATGTACGTGGAGCTCGGCTTCACCGGCATGAAGACCAAGGTCGGCGGCCTCCCTCTCGCCCAGGACGTGCGCCGCTTCGCCGCCCTCCGCGAAGCGATCGGCCCCGACATCTTCCTCATGGCAGACGCCAATCAGGCCTATAACGCCACAACCGCCATTCGCATCGGCCGCGAACTGGCCGAGCTCGATATCTACTGGTTTGAAGAGCCCGTCAACGCCAAAGACATAGAGGGCTACCTGCAGGTCAAGGCCGCGCTGCCCATGGCCATCGCCGGCGGAGAAGGCCTGCGCACACGTTACGAGTTCAAAGACTATGTCGGCCGCCGCGCCGTCGACATCATCCAGCCCGACGTCGTAAACGTCGGCGGCATCACCGAAATGCATCGCGTCGCCTCAATGGCCAACGCCTTTGGCATTCTCTGCAATCCCCACGTATGGGGTTCCCCCATCATGATCGCCGCCAGCCTCCACGTCGCCGCCGCCGTGCCCGAATGCCCGCCCGCGCGTACCCCCCGCCCCTACCAGCAGGAACCGGTCATGGAGTTCGACCGCACACCAAGCCCCATCCGCGAGGGCATCGCTGATCCCTTTGACCAGGTCGATGGCTTCCTCGAAGTGCCCAACGGGCCCGGCCTGGGCGTGGAAATGGACGAGACGGCCGTGCGCAAGCTGAGCGTCGACACTCAAAAGACCGGCAAATGAATCCATGCCCTGTATCCCATAACTGTCAACCCTACCTGTCGCCAGCCGTTGACTTTCCAATGCGGATACCACCAGTAACCAAATAGCGCCATACTGCCTGCGCGCTGGGTCGATATGCATCTCGCCCGCATTTACGCAATACGAAATACGCAATACGAATTACGCATCGTGTCAAAAATCCCCTTCTAATCTAAACGCACCTAAGACCGCCGAAAGGATCCTGTTCCCATGCCTCCCATCGCTCTGCAACTCTATTCCGTACGCCGCGAGTTTGCCGCCGATATGCCCGGTACCCTCGCCGCAGTCGCGCAAATGGGCTACACCGGCGTCGAGTTCGCCGGCGCGCCCCAGCACCCCGCCGCTGCCCTGAAAGCCGAGCTCGAGGAGCTTGGCCTCGCCTGCGCCGGCTGGCATGTCCCCTTCGACCTCGTACAGGATGAAGCTCTGCCCAAGACCATCGCCTTCCACCACGCCCTCGGCAACGACAAGCTGATAATCCCCGGCATCCCCGAAGAGCTGCGCCAGAGCCGCGACGACTGGCTCAAACTGGCCGGCTTCACCAACCGCCTCGCCGAAAGCCTCGCTGCCGAAGGCATGCGCACCGGCTATCACAACCACTTCCACGAGTTCCTGCCTCTCGACGGCGAAACGCCCTGGGATACCTTCTTCGGCAACACCGACCCATCCGTCATCATGCAGTTCGATACCGGCAATGCCATCTTTGGCGGTGCCGACGCCGTAGACGTCATCCGCAGCTACCCCGGCCGCGCCGTCACCGTCCATCTCAAGCCATTCACCAAGCGCCTCCACGATGGCGCCGATCATAACTACCCCCACGACGCCTTCGATCCGATCATCGGCGAGGATGACACCGACTGGCCGGCCGTATTCGAAGCCTGCGAAACAGTCGGCGGCACCGAATGGTATATCGTCGAATACGAGAGCGACGCCTATCCGCCCCTCGAGGCGGTCGAGCGCTGCCTGGGCGCGCTGCGCGGCATGGGGAAATAGCGCACCAACTACATGAGTGCGAATGCCACCGCCCAAGCCACCGTCAGCTACGCCGAGCTTCTCCGCAACAACCGCAACTACCGCTTTCTCTGGCTCGGTCAGATCGCCAGCCTGCTCGGCGACTGGTTCAACCTTGTCGCTTCAGCCGCGCTCATCGGTCTGCTGACGCAATCGGGACTGGCGGTCGGCTCCCTCTTCGTCGTGCGCATGCTCGCGCCCTTCCTCGTCAGCCCCATCGCCGGCGTCGTAGCCGACCGTTACAACCGCAAACACATCCTGATCGCGGTCGACCTGGTGCGGGCGGCCGTCGTCCTCGCCTTCCTGCTCGTGCGCGACCCCGGCGACGTCTGGCTCCTCTACACCCTCACAGCCGCACAGATGGCGCTGAGCGGATTCTTCTACCCCGCCCGCACCTCCATCCTGCCCGAATTGGCGCGCGTGGGCGACCTCGGCGCCATGAACGCGCTCAGCTCCGCCACCTGGTCCGTTATGCTTGCCCTCGGCGCCGCCCTCGGCGGGCTCTTCTCCGGCACCTTTGGCATGTACCCCGCCTTCGTGCTCGACACCCTCACCTTTCTGATCTCCGCCGTGCTCCTACTGCAGATTCGCATGCCCGCCGCGCCCGCGACCCTTGCATCCGACAAGACCGTCGCCGCCGCAGTGCGCCAGTACTTCGATGGCCTGCGCTATCTGCGCGAACACCCGGATGTCCTCTTTATCGCCGTCCAGAAAGCCATCAACTCCCTCTGGCTTACCTCCGGCTTTCAGGTGCTTGTGGTGGCCATCTCGCAGCGGATCTTTGTCGTCGGTGAGGGCGGCGGCATCGGCATGGGACTGATATTCGGGGTGGCTGGAGTTGGATCGGGCCTTGGCCCCATACTGGCCCGCAAACTGACAGGGGACGACGGCCCAACCCTGAAAAAGGCGATCTCTGTTGCCTATCTCATCAGCGCGCTCGGCTTGGCCGTCACCGCGCCGCTCGTCAGCCTGCCCCTGGTGCTGCTGGGGACGCTCGTGCGCGCCATCGGCGGGGGCATCATCTGGGTTTTCTCCACCCAGTTACTGCTCCAAAATGTGCCCAGGCGCGTGCACGGCAGAGTATTCGCCACCGAATTCATGTTCTTCTACCTCGGCGGTGCCTTCGCATCCAGCACCTACGGCGTCGCGTTGGATACAAATCTGACGATTTCGGCGATCATCTGGACGATGACAGGATTGACCGCAATCCCGATGGCGTTATGGACGCTGTCGATGATGCGAAGTGCGCGAAAACTGGCATGAATTCCCCGGGCGCATCCCAAAATAGGGTCGAACTCGAATATTCCTCTGGTATTGACAAGCCCGAATCCAGTCCTCACCTCCATCCCCCAAAAAATCGCCCATCCCCTGACCCCTGACCCCTGACCCCTGACCCCTGCAGTTCCCCCCCCCCGGCATAATCTCCCCGCCAGACTCGTCCCACCCCAAATCGGAAAGGCACCCAATTCCTTGCAGGCGGTTGCCGCACGAAAGACTATCTTGTTCTATAATGCCTGAATCACACACGGCCATCTACCCAACCCGAACCACATGACCGCCAATCCCACCACCCAGTCCCCAGTCGGCTACACCGACCTGCTCCGCCACAACCGCAACTTCCGCTACCTCTGGTTCGGCCAGATCGTAAGCCTCCTCGGCGACTGGTTCAACCTCGTCGCCTCGGCCGCGCTCGTCGGCATGCTTACCCAATCCGGTCTGGCCGTCGGCTCCCTCTTCGTCGTACGCATGCTCGCGCCATTTCTCATCAGCCCCGTCGCCGGCGTCGTAGCCGACCGCTATAACCGCAAACACATCCTCATCGCCACCGACCTCGTCCGCGCGGCTGTCGTCCTCGCCTTTCTGCTCGTACGCGACGCCGGCCACGTCTGGCTACTCTACGCCCTGACAGCCGCCCAGTTCTGTGTGAGCGGATTCTTCTATCCCGCACGCAATTCCATCCTGCCCGAGCTGGCAAGAGAGGGAGAACTGGGCGCGATGAACGCCATAAGCGCCGCCACCTGGTCCACCATGCTTGCCCTCGGCGCCGCGCTCGGCGGGCTCGTGGCCGGCGCCTGGGGCATCTACCCGGCCTTCCTGCTCGACACCCTCACCTTCCTGCTCTCTGCCGCGCTCCTCATGCAGATCCGGATGCCCGCAGCGCCCGCAACCCTTTCAACCGACAAGACCATCGCTGCCGGCCTGCGCCAGTACATCGATGGCCTCAAATACCTGTACCAACATCCCAACATCCTCTTTATCGCTTCGCAGAAAGCGCTGAACTCCCTTTGCCTTACCGCTGGCTCCCAGGTCGTCATGGTCGCCATCTCCCAGCGGGTCTTCACCGTCGGCCAGGGCGGCGGTATCAGCATGGGACTGATGTTTGGTCTCGTCGGAGTCGGAACCGGCATCGGCCCGATTCTCGCCCGTAAGCTGACAGGCGACGACGGCCCCACACTGAGAAAGGCGATAATTGTTGGCTTCCTGCTCAGCCTCCTGGGGTCGGCAGCCACCGCGCCGCTCCTGAGCCTGCCCGCAGTACTGCTCGCGACAGTCGTGCGCGGTGTCGGCGGAGGCATCGTCTGGGTCTTCTCCACCCAGCTGCTGCTGCAAAATGTGTCCCGAACTGTGCATGGCAGGGTGTTCGCCACCGAGTTCATGTTCTTCTACCTCGCCAGCGCACTCGCATCCAGCGTCGTCGGCACCGCGCTCGACAGCAGTCTCAGCATCTCGGCGATCATCTGGTCGATGACAGCGCTGACCCTCATCCCAATGGCGTTGTGGACGCTATCGGTAGTGCGGGGCAATCAAAAAGCAGGTTAAAGTTGCGCCCCCATGTTGGAGTCTGTTACCGTATACTGATCTGGACACACTAACGCAATACTTAATACGAAATACGAAATACGCAGTCCTCAAATTTAACGCACACTAGATTGCAGTTCACCATCCACTGAAACTAAACTACATGACCGCCAATACAACCACCGAATCCTCCGTCAGCTATTCCGACCTCCTCCGCAACAACCGCAATTTCCGCTATCTCTGGTTCGGCCAGATCGTCAGCCTCCTCGGTGACTGGTTCAACCTGGTCGCCTCGGCCGCGCTCGTCGGCGTCCTGACCCAGTCGGGGCTCGCCGTCGGCTCACTCTTTGTCGTGCGTATGCTCGCGCCCTTCCTCGTCAGCCCCATCGCCGGCGTCGTCGCCGACCGCTACAACCGCAAACACGTCCTCATCGCCGCCGATCTCATCCGCGCTTGTGTCGTCCTCGCCTTCCTGCTCGTGCGCGATCCCGGCGACGTCTGGATCCTCTACACCCTCACCGCCGTGCAAATGGCCATGAGCGGATTCTTCGATCCCGCCCACACCGCCATCCTGCCCGACATCGCCGACCCGCGCGAACTCGGCGCAGTCAACGCGCTCAGCTCCGCCACCTGGTCTGTAATGCTCGCCCTTGGCGCCGCCCTCGGCGGCCTCTTCTCCGGCACCTTCGGCATGTACCCTGCCTTCATCCTTGACTTCTTCACCTTCCTGCTCTCGGCCGCACTGCTCGCGCAAATCCGCATGCCTGCCAGACTCGCATCCGCCGCCGCCGACAAAACCATCGCCGCCGCCGTCGGTCAGTACCTCCGCGGCCTGCGCTATCTTCGCGCCCACAAGGACGTCCTTGTCGTTGCCCTGCAGAAAGCGACCATGGCCCTCTTTTTTGCCACCGCCTTCCAGGTCCTCCAGGTCGCCATCGCCCAGCAGGTCTTCACCATCGGCCAGGCCGGCGGCACCAGCCTCGGACTGATGTTCGGCCTCACCGGCGTCGGCTCAGGCCTCGGCCCCATCCTCGCCCGCAAACTGACCGGCGACGATCCCCGGTCGTTGAAAGAGGCCATCGCATACGGCTATGTCTTAGCCATCGCCGGCATCATGGTCACCGCCCCGCTCCTGAGCCTGCCCATCGTCCTGCTTGGCTCCTTCGTGCGCTCTATCGGCAGCGGCATCATCTGGGTCTTCTCAACCCACCTCCTCCTCCAAATGGCCCCCGACGAAGTCCGCGGCCGCGTCTTCGCCAGCGACTTCATGTTCTTCTACCTCGGCAGCGCCCTCGCCTCCAGCCTCGTCGGCGCCGCCCTCGACACAAGCCTCACCATCCCCAACATCATCTGGACCATGGCCGCCCTCGGCGTCGTCCCCACCGTCCTCTGGACACTCTGGGTCATGAAGAGCAGGCGCGAGACGGTTTGAGCGTGGTTTCAAAGACGGGTAAACTGGAGCTCAGTCCGGCGTAATATGGGGACCAGAGCGAAAAGTTCTCGCATTGAGCTTAAGACGCAGCGCACAGACAGTCATGTTACAAACCGTTTTAGCAACAATTGATGAACAGGGGAATGTGCGACTGCTGGAACCAATCCAACTGCCGGAACCACGGCGCGCACTTGTTACCATACTTCCCAGCGAATCAGATATTTCAGACACTGCACTGCTGAGTGAAGCCGCACTTGGAGAAGACAAGAATCGTCCCGAGGAGGAAGCGGCATGGTCACATCTGCAATGTGTGCAGCCGTCTTAATGCCCTTCCCATTTCCTGGAGCGCCGAGGCGAAGGTGTGGGCATCATTCTGGACGAAAGCACAGCCCTTAGCGGCAAAGCCCCCGTCTATCAACATATCGACGAAACCCTGCACCTCACCATCTTCGCCGCCAAATCTCTACAGCCAGAGCGGGAACTGTAACCCCGAGGCTTGCCATACCCACCGTTCCCTATCATTCTGTCCGAATTTATATCGGGAAATCCAAACTAACCTCCCCTACATGCTCTTGTTGTTTGGCACAGTTGTAAACATAGAAATCAATTCGGCAGACACCTATTCCGATATCTTGGCTATCTAGTGGGACGTCGGCGATCTCTTCTGAAGGTAACACGATGCCGAGAGTCACCAGAATATCTGTTTATGAGGTTGTGGGGAGTCCCTTTTGTGTAGCCTCAGACGACGGCCAGAAGGTACATGATCGTCTTGACTTCGCTCTCAAGAAGGCTCGACGCGTTGTACTGTCATTTCACAATGTCTCAACCATGACCCCGGCCTTTCTCAATGCGGCGATCGGTCAGCTATATGGGACCCTTACCGAGAAGCAGATCCGGTCCCATTTGAGAGTTGAGGACATAGAGCCCCAAGATGCGGTACTATTAAAGCGCGTTGTCGAAACAGCAAAGTTGTACTTTCAGGATCGTCACAGGTTTGACCAAGTGTTCCGAGAGGTTCTGGGGGATGACGACGATGACGCCTGCAGCAATGCCAGTGAATAGTTGTAAATTCTGTTCTAAAAACCAAATATTTCTTGATGCAAATATCTGGTTGTTCCATCATGGCCCGCAACATTCGCCTGTCCGTCACCGTGTGAAAAGGATTCATAGGCCATTGACAGCGCCGCACTCACTGACCACTCACCACTGACCACTCACCACTGGAGTTCGCCATGAAAATCACCGACGTCAAACTCCACACCCTCCAACACCCAACCCTCACCCAGAGCCGTCACCGCCTCGTACAAGTGCCCGGCCTGCGCCGCATCCAGTACACCCACACTGGCCGGCCCATCGACACGCCCATGCAATCGCATATCCTCGAAGTCGAAACCGACGAAGGCATCACCGGCCGCGTCGCCCCCACTTCCATCAACAAATATCAGCTGGAAATCCTCAAGACCCACGCCATCGGCGAAAGCCCCTTCGCCCGCGAACGGCTCTTCCAGATGCTGCACAAAGGCACGCGCTGGGTCTACCAGGAACCCGGCTGGTTCGGCGAATTCGACAACTGCCTCTGGGACATCTTCGGCAAGACCGCCGGCCTGCCCGTCTACGCCCTCATCGGCCGCGTGCGCGACCGCCTGCCCGTCTACCTCACCGCCGGCGACATGGAGCTGCAGGGCTACCTCGACCACATTGACGACGGACGCGCCTTCGGCGTCAACGCCTACAAACTGCACACCTACAAGGGCGGCAAAGCCGACATCCCCATCCTCACCGACGTGCGCAAGGCCGTCGGCGACGACTATGACCTTCTCAACGATCCCGTCTGCTCATACAACCTGCGCGAAGCCATCGAAGTGGGCCGGGCCATGGAAGAGCTCGACTACATCTGGCTCGAAGAGCCTATGCACGAGCAGAAGATGAACCAGTACCAGGAGCTCTGCCGCACGCTCACCATTCCCATCATGGCCACCGAGCGCCTCATGCATGACATGGACCTCACCGCCCAGTGGCTCATCCAGGGCGCCACCGACCGCCTGCGCGTGCGCGCGACCTTCGGCCTGACACAGGCATTGAAACTGGCCCACTTTGCCGAGCTCCACGGCGCCAACATCGAGCTAAACGGGCCGGGCGGAAATTACGGGCTCGTCCACGCCCATGCCGGCTGCTGCATCGACAACACCGACTTCTATGAGCTGCTCGGCCCGGCCACCCCCCAGCGCCTGCGCGCCGAAGGCGAGGAATGGGGCCTGCTCAACGCCCCCCTCATCGAAGACGGCCACATCGCACCCCCCGACGGCCCCGGCTGGGGCGCCGTCTGGGACGAAGACCGCATCCGCTCGCTCACCGTCGCCACCGACTGAATTCTGTGGACTGTAGCGATTTACCCACGCGCGAAGCTTATAGAAACCGGCTTATCAAAGGGGCAGGTCGGCAGTGCTAAACCGCTCAACTGATCCGCGTTGCCGCCAACTGCAATGCCCGATTGCGTGCCCCAATGCGGCACAGATTCAGGTCCAACCCTGCACCTTACCGCCCTAACCGGCCACTGACCACTCACCACTGGAGTACGCCATGAAAATTACCGACGTCAAACTCCACACCCTCCAACACCCAACCCTGCCTCCAAGAGCCCACCGCCTCATCCAAGTGCCCGGCCTGCGCCGCATCCAGTACACGCACACCCGCCGCACCGTCGACACAACCATGCAGTCACATATCCTCGAAGTCGAAACCGACGAAGGCATCACCGGCCGCATTGCCCCCTCCACCATCGACAAATCTCAGCTGGAAATCCTCAAGACCCACGCCATCGGCGAAAGTCCCTTCGCCCGCGAACGGCTCTTCCAGATGCTGCACAAAGGCACGCGCTGGGTCTACCAGAACCCCGGCTGGTTCGGCGAATTCGACAACTGCCTCTGGGACATCGCCGGCAAGGCCGCCGGGCTGCCCGTCTACGCCCTCATCGGCCGCGTGCGCGACCGCCTGCCCGTCTACCTCACCGCCGGCGACATGGAGCTGCAGGGCTACCTCGACCACATTGACGACGGACGCGCCTTCGGCGTCAACGCCTACAAACTGCACACCTACAAAGGCGGCAGAGCCGACATCCCCCTCCTCACCGCCGTGCGAAAAGCCGTCGGCGATGACTACGACCTGCTTAACGATCCCGTCTGCTCCTACAACCTGCGCGAAGCCATCGAAGTGGGCCGGGTCATGGAAGAGCTCGACTACATCTGGCTCGAAGAGCCTATGCACGAACAGAAGATGAACCAGTACCAGGAGCTCTGCCGCACGCTCACCATTCCCATCATGGCCACCGAACGCCTCATGCACGACATGGACCTCACCGCCCAGTGGCTCATCCAGGGCGCCACCGACCGTCTGCGCGCCCGCGCCTCCTACGGCCTCACCCAGGTCCTCAAGCTCGCCCACTTCGCCGAGCTCCACGGCGCAAACGTCGAGCTCAACGGGCCGGGCGGATGCTACGGGCTCGTTCATGCCCATGCCGGCTGCTGCATCGACAACACCGACTTCTACGAGCTGCTCGGCCCGGCCACCCCCCAGCGCCTGCGTTCCGAAGGCGAGGAATGGGGCCTGCTCAACGCCCCCCTCATCGAAGACGGCCACATCGCACCCCCCGACGGCCCCGGCTGGGGCGCCGTCTGGGACGAAGACCGCATCCGCTCGCTCACCGTCGCCACCGACTGACTAGGGGAACGCCCGGCAATAGATCCCCTACACGCGGCTTCGGGCTGGGCCATTCAAGAAGCCAAGTTCACGGGTCTGGATTTCGGTGGACGCCAAGTACACCAACCTACTCACAACCGCCGCGTACCTCCGCCGCAGTCCACTAAAAACAAAAAACTAACGACCAAAAACTGCCCTTAACATGGAAATCACCGACGTCAAACTCCATACCCTCCAACACCCAACCCTCACCCAGATCCGCTTCCGCTTCAAACAGGTTCCCGGCCTGCGTCGCATCCAGTACACCCATACCCGCCGGCCCACCGAAACACCCATGAAGATGCAAATCCTCGAAGTCGAAACCGACGAGGGCATCACCGGCCGCGTCGCCCCCACCTCTATCAACAAATATCAACTGGAAATCCTCAAGACCCACGCCATCGGCGAAAGCCCCCTCGCCCGCGAACGGCTCTTCCAGATGCTGCACAAGGGCACCCGCTGGGTCTACCAGAACCCCGGCTGGTTCGGCGACTTCGACAACTGCCTCTGGGACATCGCCGGCAAAGCCGCCGGTCTGCCCGTCCACGCCCTGATCGGCCGCGTGCGTGACCGCCTGCCCGTCTACCTCACCGCCCCCGAAATGGAGTTGCAGGGCTACCTCGATCACATCGAGGGCGGCCGCACTTTCGGCGTCAACGCCTACAAGCTGCACACCTTCAAGGGCGGCAAGGCCGACATCCCCCTGCTCACGGCCGTGCGCAAAGCGGTTGGCGATGACTATGACCTGCTCAACGATCCCGTCTGCTCATACACCCTGCGAGAAGCCATCGAAGTGGGCCGGGCCATGGAAGAGCTCGACTACATCTGGCTCGAAGAGCCGATACACGAGCAGAAAATGAACCTCTACCAGGAGCTGTGCCGCACGCTCACCATCCCCGTCATGGCAACCGAGATGCTCTGCCACGACATGGACCTCACCGCCCAGTGGCTCATCCAGGGTGCCACCGACCGCCTGCGAGCACGGACCAACCTCGGCCTGACCCAAGTACTCAAGCTGGCCCATTTCGCCGAGCTGCACGGCGCCAACGTGGAACTGCACGGGCAGGGCGGACTCTTCGGGCTCCTCCATGCCCATGCTGTCTGCTGCATCGACAACACCGACTTCTACGAGCTCCACGGCCAGGCCGACCCCCGGCGCCTGCGTTCCGAAGGCGAAGAATGGGGCCTGCTGAACGCCCCCCTGATTGAAGACGGCCACATCGCGCCCCCCGACACCCCCGGCTGGGGCGCCGTCTGGGACGAAGACCGCATACGCTCGCTCACAGTGGCGACCGACTGACAGTTGTTAACGCCGAGCAAAAAAGCGCCTCTACGCGGCTTCGGGCTAGGACATACAACAAGCCAAGTTCACGGGCCAAGATTTTGTCGGACGCCATGTTCACCAGCCTGTCGACTACTGCCGCGTACGCACGCGGCAGTTCACTAAAAACTAAAAACTGAAAACTAGAAACTGCCCCTAAAATGAAAATCACCGACGTCAAACTCCACACCCTCCAACACCCAACCCTCACCCAACCCGATTACCGGCTGAAACAGACTTCCGGCCTGCGCCGCATTCAGTACACGCATACCCCTCTGTCCACCACCACCCCCATGCAGATCCAAATCCTCGACGTGGAAACCGACCAGGGCATCACCGGCCGCGCCGCCCCCGCCTCCATCACCAAGGCCCAGCTCGAAATCCTCAAGACGCACGCCGTCGGCGAAACCCCCTTCGCCCGCGAACGGCTCTTCCAGATGCTGCAAAAAGGCACCCGCTGGGTCTACCAGGACCCCGGCTGGTTCGGCGACTTCGACAACTGCCTCTGGGACATCATCGGCAAGGCCGCCGGTCTGCCCGTCCACGCCCTCATCGGCCGCGTGCGCGCCCGCCTGCCCGTCTATCTCACCGACCACGAGCTGACCCCGCAGGGCTACCTCGATCACATCGAGCGCGGCCGCGGCTTCGGCGTCAACGCCTACAAACTGCACACCTACAGAGGCGGCAAGGGCGACATCCCCCTGCTCACCCGAAATACGCAAAGCCGTAGGCGATGACTATGACCTGCTCAACGATCCCGTCTGCTCTTACAACCTGCGCGAAGCA
Organism: Caldilineaceae bacterium; assembly: GCA_965207495.1. Classification (GTDB taxonomy): domain Bacteria; phylum Chloroflexota; class Anaerolineae; order Caldilineales; family Caldilineaceae; genus Bin5. Next base: position 5,118,189 of record OZ242287.1, on the reverse strand, counting down.
ATCGAAGTGGGAACTGCAATGGAGGAGTTGGACTACGTCTGGCTCGAAGAACCGATGCACGAACAGAAGATGAACCAATACCAGGAGCTTTGCCGCACGCTAACCATCCCCATCATGGCCACCGAACGGCTCTGCCACGACATGGACCTCTCCGCCCAGTGGCTCATTCAGGGCGCCACCGACCGCCTGCGCGCAAGGGTAGGCCATGGCCTCACCCTGGTTCTCAAACTGGCACATTTCGCCGAACTGTACGGCGCCAACGTCGAGCTGCACGGTCACGGCCATCTCTTCGGGATAGGGCATGCCAGTGCCGGCTGCTGCATCGACAACACCGACTTTTTCGAACTCTTCGGCGCAAACGGCCCCCGCGACCTGAGCACCGACGGCGAGGCGTGGGGTCTCCTCAGCGCCCCCCTGATCGAAGACGGCCACATCGCACCCCCCGACGGCCCCGGCTGGGGCGCAGTCTGGGACGAAGAGCGCGTGCGCTCACTGACCGTGGCCACCGACTGAGCGTTCACATAGCGGAGCGGCAAATTAGCCGATTCAATCCCAACGGCTATACCAAATTGGGGCGCATAACGCGATACGATAACGCAGTAGTTAACTCCAAGACTGGACCACGAGCCATCGTGCCCAAGGGAACTACTCACTCAGCCCTGGGAAGGGCAATTCACTGGACAAGAAACGGCGGTGACAGATAGCGGCATCAAAGAGTGTGATAAAGGCATTTGAGCTTAGTTATGTCATTAGACCGGCTTCAATGAGAAAGGCTACTGGCTAAAGAGAAATCTGTATTCTGACCGGAGCTTGCCACATCAGTCCGGATGTGGCTCCTCTTCGCCCTTCGCGGTCCAGAGATTGAGGCCAACCAAGAAGTCCCCGCCCACTATCACAGGAGGTCTGAGTTGACACCGCGGAAGCGATTTCCTACAATTAGCGACACAGTAAAATCCAACGGCTGCGCGGTTGTTTGTCTCTTTGGGAAGAGACTTTTTGGAGATGGTTCTCTAAACTATATGGGTCAGCGGAAAAAAGATAGGCGCAGCGGACTCTAGACCCACCGGAGTGATACACGTCTGGTTTCGAACCTCACCATACCCATATTTTTGTCGAAATTTCTTTCTGATTTTGGTTCACCTACGCGAGGGACGAGATGAACGATCTTATACTTGAAGGGTTCGTCAAGAAATTCGCAGAGTCCAGAAACCTTTCTCATATGGAGGCCCACGAACTGTTCGAGGCATTTGTGGCGGCCGCGATTCTTAGGAAGTACCACCAGGCTGAAATCCCCGACATTGAGGATGGTGTGTTGGTCGGTGGAAGTGAGGATGGCGGATTAGATGCAGTCGCGATTTTGGTGAATGGGAGACCTGCCCGGACAGAAGAAGATGTCGAGTTTTTTGTTGAGAAACTTCGTCGACTTGAAGTAGAATTTGTTTTTGTTCAAGCAAAAACGTCTTCTAGCTTCAAGGCTGCCGAAATAGGTAACTTCGTATTCGGAGTAGAACAGTTTTTTCAAGCAGTCTTGGGAAATGAACCGAGAATAAAATTCAACTCGCAGGTCCAGCAACTAGTAAATCTTACACGCGATATCTACGGGCAAGGCATACGAATGCAGAATAACCCTAAGTGTTTTCTCTATTATGCGACTGCAGGAAAGTGGGTTGATGCTCATGACCCACAAGGACGACTCCGAGCCGCAGAGGAAGAGCTAGGGAAAAAGGAACTTTTTTCGTACGTAAGGGCCACTGCAGTGGATGCGGAAACGCTCAAAGTGGTGTACCGAGAGTTAGAGCGTGGCGTAGTGAAGGAAGTAGAATTCGGCGATTCAGCAGTATTTCCTAGAATTGAGGAAGTGGATGAGGCCTACATTGGCTTGCTACGCGGTGACGAGTTTATCAAGATGGTTTCTACCGAGGAAGGCGAATTAAATCGGGAGTTATTCTACGACAACGTGAGGGATTTCCAGGGCCACAATTCTGTAAACAGTGAAATCAACCAGACTCTTGCCGAAGAGCAACTTCGACGTTCGTTTCCGTTGTTAAATAACGGGGTGACTATTGTAGCCCGTCAGTTACATAGGAGGGCAAATACGTTTACGATTTCAGATTTTCAGATTGTGAATGGTTGTCAGACCACCCACATCCTTTTTCAAAACAAGTCAAGTATCGATGCGGAAACGTACATTCCTGTAAAGCTAGTAGCTACTAGCGACATGCAAGTAATCAACGAAGTTATCAAAGCTACAAATCGTCAGACGGCTGTTCTTCCTGAAGCTCTTGAATCCTTAACGCCGTTTCATAAAGAGCTAGAAGACTTTTATGCAATCAGAGAACAGTCTCGAAACTTCGCTGACCGGATTCACTACGAGAGACGTTCAAAACAGTATTTGAGCGACGACATTAGCCCAAGAAACATTGTTTCACTGAGCGGACAGACTAAGTCTTTCATGGGAATGTTTCTGAATGAACCACATAGCCACCCAGGCTATTACGGTGCATTGTTGCGGTCATACGAAGGAAGGATCTTCCTTGAAGATCATAACCCTGCCCCGTATTATGCAAGTGGCGCAACCCTTACCGCAGTCGAAAAATGGCTCAACTCACGACCTGCAAGTCGTGAATTCCGTGACTATAGGTATCACTTGTTGATGTTGCTAAGGTTAACTATAGGCGGAAGCGACATGCCAAGATTGAACAGCAGAGCAATAACTAAGTATTCCCTCAAGATCGTAGAAGAGATTCGAGATCAAGTGAATTTTGACAAAGCATGCAAAGAAGCAGTGGATTTACTGAAAGTAACGTTGGGTAGGTTCGGAACGCCGCGCGGCCAAAGTAATCCACCACATCGTCTCAAGGTGTTTACTGAGCGATTGCTCCAAAATGTTTCCGCAGAGGCAATAGACCAGCATGACCATGTACCAGTGAGCCAAATGTCAAAAGAAGGGTTTGAAGGAGGTAGGATCAAATGGTTTGATGAATGGAAAAACTTTGGGTTCATTGAGCGGGATCTTGGAGGAGATATTTTTGTTCATGGAACTCAGATTGACCAAGTTCCATGGCATCTCAGGAATCTAAGCAGGAGAGTACACTTTAGGATAGGGAAGGATCCGAAATCTCCAGATAGGGTGATGGCAGTAGACGTAAAATTGGAAAATACATGAGGTACTACGTTGGGCCCTGAAGTTTGGTTTTCGTATATGGCAAAAAGAGGTGCACATGACATATACGACTGAGGCTCCCGTCATTCGTGCCGAGTACACTTCAGCCGGTGGGCATTGGCATAGTACTCCGTCGGCAGTCAAAGACATTGCCTTGATGCCGTTTCGCGATGCAAGAGAAATTGCCGTGTGGCACCATCGTTTCTAGACCATCAAACAGTCCCTCCACCTTGCTGGTGAATCTGAAGTGTTCAGTTATGCCATATAGCTCGTGGTCCAGTTTGTGGGGCTGAGTAAACTGTACTGAATCACTGGATAACCGGAAAACAAGGAGAAACCACGCTCTCTCACTGACATAGCGCCTCTCGGAAGCGCAGGAGTCTCCTCAGTATCTCCGTTACCCACTCAAATGCGGCAACACCGTCGCCGCAAACAAAAACGATCCCTCAACCCGCGGCGAATCCGCAATATTGACTGTGAGCCGCCCCGCACCCTGCTCCACAATCTGCAGCAGCGCCTCTGTCACCTGTTCCGGCGTCCCCTCTATCGTGCCCTCACCCGACGGACGCACCTCAGGATCCTCCTTCAACTGCTTCAACGCCTGTTCGTTATCGGCGATCAGAACGCTCACGTGCATCACCTGCAAAATCTCGTCATAGTCCCGATCCACCTCGCGGCAGTGCTCCTGCAGCACCGACTGCTTGTGCGCATACATCCCCAGGTCGCCGCACACCCAGTTCCACCAGTCTGCCCGCTCCGCCACCACCCGCAGCAGATACCGCTCCCCGCCGCCCCCGACCATGATCGGCGGCACAATATCCGGCTTCGGCTCGCAATACCCGTTCTCCAGCTGGTAGTGCTTGCCCACAAAATTGACCGGCGTATCCGTCCACATCGCCCGCATTATCTGGATCGCCTCGTCCAGCTGCTCGATCCGCGCCCGCGCCCGCGGGAACGGCCAGCCGTACCCAAGGTACTCCTCCTCATTCCAGCCCGCGCCAATCCCAATCACCACCCGCCCTCCGGAGAAGGCCTGCGCAGTCGCCGCCATCTTCGCCAGATGCGCCGGATTGCGAAAACTGTTGCACAGCACATCGTGCCCCACCAGCTTGTCCGGGTAGCGCGCCAGCGCGTACACAGCCATCGTCCATCCCTCGGCCACATTGTGCCCGTTGTACTGCACATGGTCCGGAAACCACAGCGAATCAAACGGATGGATGATCTGGTCAAGATAGGGAAAGAGTTCGGTTACGTGGCGGGACCACGTGTTGATGCCCACTGGGACGCCCATACTTGCCTCCTCGGAGTTGGGGCACGCGCTGCACCGCAGCCGCGTCAAGCGCGCGTTGGACCGGGTAAACTGTCCGCTGCCGGCAGAATACCCACCCCGCCGGCTTGCATTTCATATCTGCTTCTACGACAATCATACCAGAGCAGGCGCCAACATGCCGCAGCCCTGGCCGCCCGGCGCCCCAGAGCCATAACCTCTACGCCCAAAGCGCATAAACCAGCCGGTCGCATGAAATCTACGCGGCCAACGCAGCACAGGAGCCAATCCAATGCCCTTCGAAGTCTACGATTTCCGCGATGTGAACAAAAACGTACTGACAACCCCGGAGATCCGCGCCCGCCTCTATCACATGGAGCCCGGCCAGGTCGACAGACTTCACAGCCATGACCTCGGCCACGAAATCTTCCTCATCCTCGAAGGCAAGGCCGAATTCATGATCGCCGGCCACACCGAAGTCCTCGAAGCCGGCCAGTTGTGCATCGCCCTCGCCGACGAAATCCACCAGGTGCGCAACCTGCTGCCCGGCCGCCGCACCGTCATGTTCCTGTCCGTAACCCCCCACATCCAGCCCACCCACACCGGCCGCGACCCCGACGGCGCCGTCCACCCGCCCCAGTTTCGCACCAACACCTTCTACGATGACGTCGACGACACGAGCCCAATCGCAGACCTTCTCGACACCTTCGTACGCGACGCCGAAGCCCTCGCCAACGAGGCCCGCCAGGCCGCCGCCACCCACGCCCAACAAGCCGAAAACTGGCGCAAAGCCGACGCCGCAGCCGACGGAGACGCAACCGTTGCCGCTCGCAACACCATGTGGCAAGCCGTCCGCAGCCTCCACACCAACCTCTTCAAACTCGACCTGCTCTGGAACAGGCTAGCCCCAAGAGCTGACGAAAACGCCAATAGCTCATAAACCCTTCGTGGATGAAAGGATAAAGGTGTCCTTAGCGGCCCTTCACAGATGAAAGGTTTTAAGGTGTACTTCGCGGTCCTTCGCGCCCCTTCGCGGATCAAAGGTGTTGAAGTTGTCCTTCGCGGCCCTTCGTGGACAAAAGGTGTTGAAGTTGCTCTTCACGGCCCCAAGCGCCCCTCCGCGGATCAAACCGCTTAACGGTTCTCCCACAGCCCCCCACTACCCTTCCCTACCTTATTAACCTCAGCAACAACCTCGTCCGCCTCCTCCGTCCCATGCTCAACACAGAACAAAGCATCCTCCATCAAGAACGCGAAATCAGCATAAAACCGAATCCGTTCCCAGCACTGATCGATAAGCGGATACACACGCGCGCAACGCTTCAGAAAAGATTCACCGTAGCAAACATACAGCCCCGCAAAATCAACCGCAGGATCGCCAATCCCCGCATGACCGAAATCTACCACACCCACGAACCTTCCCTGCTCTGCACTGTACAAAATGTTGCTCATCCCCATATCCCCATGCCGCAGCACATTACTGAAAGGGAACTGTTCATCGTCCTCCAGAAAGGCGACAAACTGCTGCGTCGTCCACTCGCGCCCCTCTGCGGTCAGACGGGGATAGACGACCGTCTGGACACGGTTGAAAAATTCCCGCCATCCATTCTGCGAATCCGACGGCTGCTGAGGAATATCGACACTACTGACCGGAATCGCATGCAGCGACAGCAAAAAAGATGCTATATCCGTCGCCAGGCGGTCGACTGTCTCCTCGTCACTGATCTGCGCGAACCCTTCCCTCCACAGCAAATCGCCCGGCAGTTTACGATAGCCAACAAAGGCCTTGCCCACCTCTTCCTCATCCACATTGCAGTAAATAAAATGCGGTGTCTCCAGCGGCATTCGCCCCTGCACCGCCTCCAGTATCGCCCGCTCACGCCGCAGCCCGGCGATGCCCTCCCGGTATTTCGGAAACCGAAAAATCAGTTCCCCATTGACCAGAATCAACTCATTATTCTGCCCCGCCCGAAACCGCTCGACCGTCTCCAACCCCAACTCTGGACAGACCGCCGCAAGACTCTCCCTGAACCCTCCCAACCCGTCTCCCACTCTCCCTCTCCAATAACATCTTAGCCCTAAATCCGATGACAGAACGTTAAATTTGCCGAGAAACCACTACCAACGAACGTTCGCTTACCAACTGGTGTTACTGACCACTAACCACTAACCACTAACCACTGCATTTCGCAACGCCTCCACCCCCGTCACCGGCAGCTGGCAAGCGTAATTCTCACAAACATAAGCCGCCGGCTCACCATCCACCAGCACGCGCCCTTCCAGCAGCGGCAACGGATTCTCGCCCTCCGGCTCCCGCAACGCCAGCACCGTATGCGGCAAATAATGGCGCCGCACCTCCTCCAGCAGCGCCTGCGTACGCGCATCTTCCAGCGAGCCCACCACCGCCACCTCTTGGCTGGGGCCCAGCAGATCATCCAGCGCCGTCAGCATGCGTCCAAAACCGGTCGGCTGCTGCGCCATCGCCGCCGCCATGATCTGGAAGACGCGCGCCGCCTCACCCCGGTACGCATCATTCCCCGTCAACTTCGCCAGCCGCAACAACAGCTCGGCCGCCATCGAATTGCCGCTCGGAATCGCGTTGTCGATGAAATCCTTGCGCCGCACCACCAACTGCTCATGCGCAATGCCCGTCTGGAAAAACCCGCCCCCTTCATCCGCAAACTGCGCCTGCATAATCTGCGTCAGCCGCACCGCTTCCGCCAGCCAGCGCAGCTCGAACGTAGACTCGTAAAGCGCAACCAGCCCGCGCGCGAACGCCGCGTAATCCTCCAGATAAGCGTTAAAACGCGCCCGTCCATCCTTATAGCTGCGGAAAAGAAAGCCATTCTCCTGGCTCATCTCCGCCAGGATGAAGCTGGCCGCGGCTCGGGCAGCCTCCAATGCGTCCGCCCGTCCCAGAACGACGCCCACCTCGGCCAGCGCATGGATCATCAGCCCGTTCCATTCCGCCAGAACCTTATCGTCCCGCTCCGGCTTCACCCGCTTTTCCCGCTCAACAAACAGCTTCTGCCGAGCCGCGGCCAGCCGTTCTGTAACCGCCTCAACCTCTGCGCCCGTCTGCTGCGCAATCTCCGAAGCAGTCTGCCTGATGTTCAGAATCGTCTTGCCCTCAAAATTTCCCGCCGGCGTCACGCCATAGCACCGCCCCAACAGCGCCGCCTCCTCCTTCCCCAGAATCCTCTCGATCTCTTCCCCCGTCCAGACAAAAAACTTACCCTCCTCGCCCTCACTGTCCGCGTCCTGCGCACTGTAGAAGCCCCCTTCCGGCGCAGTCATCTCCCGCAGCACATAATCGACCGTCTCCTCGACCACCTGCCGGTGCTCGTCCCGCCCGTTGATCTGCCACGCGTGCAAATAGGCCCGCAGCAGCTGCGCATTGTCGTAAAGCATCTTCTCGAAATGCGGCACCAGCCAGACGCGGTCCACGCTGTAACGATGAAAACCCCCGCCCAGATGGTCGTAGATCCCGCCTGCCGCCATCTGTTGCAGCGTATGCTCGGCGATGTGCAGCACATCCTCGTCCCCACCCCGCCGGTACTGGCTCATCGCAAACTCCAGCGTCATCGGCTGCGGAAACTTGGGCTGGTCCCCGAATCCCCCGTACTGTTCATCGAAATACTGCAGCAACTTGGCACTCGCCTCGCTCAGGACCTCCTCGCCCGGCGCGCCGCCGCTCGCAGACAGGCTGCCCGTGCGACCGATCGCGTCCGTCAATCGCTGCGCCTGCTCTTCCAGGTCCCCCCGCCTGTTCTTGTACGCGTCCGCCACCGCCAGCAACAGCTGCGGAAACGATGGGATGCCGTAACGCGGCTGCGGCGGAAAATACGTCCCGCCGTAAAAGGGCTTACCCGTCGGCGTCAGAAAAACGCTCATCGGCCAGCCGCCGCTGCCCGTCATCGCCTGCACCGCCTCCATGTAAATCGAGTCCACGTCCGGCCGTTCCTCCCGGTCCACCTTCACGTTCACGAAATTGGCGTTCATCAGCGCCGCCGTCTGCTCGTCCTCAAAGCTCTCCCGCTCCATCACATGACACCAGTGGCACGCGCTGTAGCCAATACTGAGAAAAATCGGCCTGTCCTCCGCCCGTGACTTCTCCAGCGCCTCCTCCCCCCACGGATACCAGTCCACCGGGTTGTGGGCGTGCTGCAAAAGATAGGGCGACGTCTCATCCGCCAGCCGGTTGGAATGCGTAGGCGTTTCTGAACTGGTCATGGTGAGTCCTTTGGCGCGGCCGCGCCGCAAATTGTGAATGGGCGGGAAATGGTTCGGCGCAAACGGTGCGAGCTGCCCCGTGCCGGCTCCGCCAGGATGGTGTATGGCCAAATGGCAAACGGATACCGCACCCGACACCGCGCCGATTTCAAGCAGGTGGGCGTTCCCGTCATTATAGCGGAATTACAAACGCGCCGCCGAATCCACCCCACCAGGTGGGTGCATCCCAAATTGGGCCTGTATTCTCGCTTACCTCTTGTAGCAACCAAGCCACCGTCAGTGCCAGGTCCAATCTCCTGTAGAACCTTCGGTTTCACTCTCTCTTCTCTCTCCTCTTAACTCTCTCCTTGCCTTTGGGCGTCCGGGCCTTCGGCCCTCCCTTGTGCAGGGGCTGCGCCCCCGCAACGCCCCGCCCTTGCTAGCCACCGTGTTCATTCTTCCCCAGCAACGTGGCTAGAGAAAAGTGTCTAGCCAACAGTATCCCCCAAACGCTCCTGTAGGGGCAGGCCTTGTGCCTGCCCTGTACTCCCTAATCGCCGGATCCCCGGCCTGGCGCCTGCCCCGCGTCTATCCAAGAGGTGGCAAACACTTCCAGCCGCCTACGGCACTATCCCCCCGCCAGCCTGCTCCCACCCCAAATCTGGGATGTACCCCCTTGGGTTGCCATCTTCGTGTTGACAGCAAACAATGAGAATGCTACCATTCTGCTATTCCCCGTCCTGTAACATGCGCGAAATGCGTCTCTTTCACAGGATGCTGTCGCAACGATTTCGTCCGTGGAAGACTGTATGGTAGACCCGTCAAACGCCTTTACAGCATCGTTAACGTAGCAGCGAATTAATAAATCGAATCCGCTCCGGAGACCATACAAAGGGGTATGACTCCGCAACTCTCATCATAGGGGACTCAAAAATGACCAATAGAAGACTTTCTCTCCTGGCAGCGCTCCTGATCGCAGCAATGGTCCTGGCAGCCTGCCCTCAACCCACGCCCGTTGTCGAAACGGTCAAGGAGACCGTTGTCGTCACACAGGTCGTCACGCAAACCGAAGAGGTGGTCGTGACGCCCACACCTGTGCCTCCCGTCCAGGGCGGTGTCTGGGTCGAAGGGTCCAGCGCAGACGCTACCATTCTGAACCCAATCCTGGCATCCGACAGCGCCAGCTTTGACGTGCTCGGCTGGTTCTTCCCCAGCCTCCTTGGCCAGGACCCGTTCAGCGGCGCCATTGTCCCCACCGAGATGGCCGCAAGCTGGGAAGTCTCCGAGGACGGTCTCATTTGGACCTTCCACCTGCAGGACGGTGTCATGTGGTCCGATGGCGAGCAGGTCAACGCTGACGACTTCAAATTCACCTATGACGCCATCGGCAGCGACCTCGTCGAGACCCCGCGCAAGGCAAATCTCGATAACATCGAAAGCATCGAAGTCCTCGACCCCCTTACCATCCAGGTCACCTACGCCGAAGTAAAATGCGATGCCCTCAACAACCTCGGTCTGGGCTGGCTCCCAAGCCACCTCTACGCCGAAGACTTCAGCGATGTCATGGACAGCCCGCTCAACGAGGAGCCAACCGTCAGCGCCGGTCCCTTCATCTTCAACGAGTGGACCCGCGACGATAACTCAACCGTTCTGCGCAACGACGGCTACTGGAAAGGCGCGCCCAACATGGACGGATGGATCTACAAGATCGTCCCCGATCCCGGCGCCCGCCTCGCCCAGCTCCAGACCAGTGAACTCGACCTGATCGGCGTCCAGCCCGAACAGCTGACCACCGTCCAGCTCGATGCCAATTTGAACCTGCACAAGTTTAAGGACGACGGCTACAGCTACATCGGCCTCAACCAGGCCAACCCCGCCAATCCGCAGGCCGGTCAGGACGAAGATGGCAACCTCGTCGAACAGGATCCCCATCCCATCCTGAGCGATCTGGCCGTACGTCAGGCCATCGCACACGCGCTCGACTACGACGCGATCATCAGCAAGGTCTACCTCGGCCAGGGCTATCAGATCGCCTCCAACGTTCTGCCCGCCGTCGGCTGGGCCCACGATCCTTCCCTCCAACCCTATGCCTTCGATACCGAACTGGCCTCGCAGATTCTCGACGACGCCGGCTGGACCGATAGCGACGAGGACGGCGTGCGCGAATGCAACGGCTGCGCCACCGCCGAAGAAGGCGCCGCCCTCACGATCAGACTACAGACCAACGCCGGCAACACCACCCGTGAGGACCTGGGTGCGCTCGTACAGGATCAGCTCAACGGCATCGGCTTCGACATCCAATTCGAGGCCATCGAGTTCGGTACCCTCGTGGGCGAGCTCCTGGGCCAGACCTTCGACATGGTCATCATAGGCTGGACCGGTCTAGGCACCGACCCCAATGACGACTCCTTCTGGCACTCCAAATTCGATACACCCGGCAGCGGCTTCAACTTTGTCAGCTATCAGAATCCGCGCATCGATGAGCTCCTGGAACAGGCCGTCAGCGTCCCTGGCTGTGCAACCGAGGAACGGGCCACCTTCTACCATGAAATTCAGCAGATCATCAACAATGACATCCCCTACGTCTTCGTGACCGGCTCCGTCGGCAACACGGGCTACTCCAAGAAGTTCAATGGCACCAACCCGGGCCCGTGGAGCTTCTACCACAACGTCGAGACCTGGTCTCTGGCCCAGTAGAACGGCGCAACGCTTTCTGAAAGAATCCGCGCCTGAGTAACAGGCCGCGAACGAGATCTGACGAATCCGCCACCGCTCGCCCCCTGCGGGCGCTGGCGGATTCGCACCTAATATCTCCATCGCGTCCGCCTGCCCGCATAGGGGGATCGAAGGACAGTATCACACCATGGCCCGCTACGTAATTCGCCGCCTCCTGCAGGCAATCCCTACTCTGGTAGGGGTTAGCGTTATCGCTTTTTCTCTCGTATATAATTCTCCTGGCGACCCAATCCTCATCCGCACCTTCGATCCCAACATCACGCAAGAAAGCCGTGAAATCTTGCGGCGACAACTGGGGCTGGACCAGCATTGGGCCCTGCAATACATCAGTTGGGTGACAGGGATTACACTGCGAAGCGGAGAGGTTGCGGAGGAGTTCAATCGCGGGGATACGAGTTGTACATACCTATCCTGGCTGAATACCACTTTCTGTGATAACAGCGGAGGCATCCTGCGTGGAAATCTGGGTACCAGCATTGCCACCAATCAGCCCGTCTGGGATCGAATCGTTGAACGCATGCCTGCAACCCTTCAGCTAGGCGTCACCACTCTGCTGGTCTCTCTGCTGGTTGGAGTCCCGTTAGGCGTTCTCAGCGCAGTCCGTCAAAGGTCGGTATTTGATGCTTCTGTGCGCGTGCTCGCCGTTGTCGGCAATGCCCTGCCTTCATTCTGGTTAGGCCTGATGCTAATTCTACTCTTTGGCGTCGTCCTCGGCTGGCTGCCCACTGGAAGTATGCGCACCGTTTCACTTACCAACGAGTTCGACCTGGTAGACCGAATCAGGCATCTGGTTCTGCCGACGTTCGTACTGGCGGTAGGAGGTATCGCTATATTGAGTCGGTTCATGCGTACAGAAACACTGGAAGTGATCCGCACCGATTACATTCGCATGGCCAGGGCCAAAGGCGTGGCGGCAAGACGCGTCTGGTTTGTCCATGCCCTGGGCAATGCTCTCATCCCGCTGATGACGACTCTTGGCCCTGCCATTTTTGGCATCCTTAGCGGCGCAGTGATCGTCGAGACCATCTTCTCCTGGCCGGGTATGGGGCGCATGACTTTCAGCGCGGCAGTGCAACGGGACTACCCCACAGTTCTCGGCGCGGTTATGTTCTTCTCACTGCTTACAATACTGGGGAACCTTCTTTCCGATATCTTGTATGGCGTTGTCGATCCCCGCGTACGGCTCTCGTAATGGGGATAGGGTCTTTAGCATGACGGTAGCTCAGGCAGACAGTCCGGCGCTGGCCTCACTGGCAGTCGATCCACAGTTGCAGCGCAAGCCACGCACCTACTGGAGCATGGCGCTTCAGTCTCTGCGACGTGATCTGGTTACACTGATCGCATTTGGGTTCCTGGCCATAATGGCCGTCCTCTCTCTGCTGGCGCCGGTTATAGCAAAAAGCATTGGTGTTGGCCCGAACGATACCAACCCAGACAATGCCTTCCAACAACCCTACTTGGGCCCATATATCCAGTGGCGCACCGGCCAGGACCCTATACGCGCCCCCCTTATGCTTGGCAAATCCGGCGGTGTCCCCCACTGGCTCGGAACAGATCAACTCGGTCGCGATCAGTTTGTACGCCTCCTCTACGGAGGCCGGGTCAGTCTGGGTATCGCCTTGGCCGCCGCCGCCCTGACATTGATACTGGGCGTGACGATCGGCTCAGTTGCCGGCTTCTTCGGAGGCGCTGTTGACGACCTCATCATGTGGTTCATCAATACGCTTAGCTCGATCCCCGGCATCTATCTGCTGATTATCGTTACCGCAATGTTCAAGCCTAATCCCATCACCCTGACCCTGTTTCTGGGTCTGCTCGGCTGGATTGGCACCGCCCGGTTGATCCGGGGAAATGTATTCAAAGTTCGCGCCTTGGACTTCGTGCTCGCCGCCCGTTCCGTTGGCACACGTAATGCCCGCATTATGTTCCAACATGTAATCCCCAACAGCCTTCCAATTATCATCGTAAATGCCGCCATCGACATCGGTTCGCTGATTCTGGCAGAATCAGCGCTCAGTTTTTTGGGATTGGGAGTACAGCCACCGACGGCAACATGGGGTAGTATGCTCAATAGAGCAAGAAACCTGATCTTTCTTCGCGATCCTGAAACCGGAGCAAACTTGGCTCTGCATTTGCTGAGTATTCCCGGTATATTGATAACATTGACGGTCCTGGCACTCTATCTCATCGGCGACGGTCTGCGCGACGCACTCGACCCGATGATGAAAAACACACGGTAAACAGTTTGGTGCACGCAGTCGTTCCGGCCGGTGCCAGCCGCCGGCTTCACACCAACTGCCGAATAATTTCTGCACTCTCTCAAAAAAGGAGATAAGGGAATGTCCAAGAAACGATTTACCTTCCTGGCGATCCTCCTGATCGCCGCACTCCTCCTCGCTGCCTGCGGCGGCGGCGGTGATTCGGAAATGGCCGAAGAACCGGCCGCGCCCGCACAGGAGGAACAGGCCGCCGAAGATACGGAAGAAGCGGCCGCCGAAGAAGAGGAGGAGACCGAAGAGGTAGCCGAGGCTGAGGAAGAAGAAGAAGCCGCAGCCATGGGCGAGCGCACCGGCGCCTGGGTCGACGAAGTAATCGCTATCGAAGAACCCTCTGCCGCCGCCGCCGTCACGCGTATGGATCTCGCGGAGATCGACGCCTACGCCTTCTCCATCAGCGATGCCGAGGTCTACGCCACTGTCCAGGACACCGACAGCCTGACCTACGCCAACTCCTTCGGCGTCTACGCAGAGCTGACCTTCAACCCCGCCGGCCCGGTCTTCGACGGCACCGGCAAACTCAACCCATTCGCCGTGCCCCGCATCCGCGAGGCCATGAACTACCTGGTTGACCGCGATTTCATCTCCCAGGAGATCTACGGCGGGCTGGCATCCCCGCGCTACATGGCCATCACCAACGCCTTCCCCGACTATGCCCGCCTGGTTGATATCGTCCGCCAGCTCGAGTTGGAGTATGCACATAACCCCGACACGGCTGCCGAGATCATCAACGAGGAGATGGAGGCGCTTGGCGCCGAATTGGTCGACGGCGTCTGGAACTACGAGGACGAACCGGTCGAGGTCATCTTCCTCATCCGCACCGAAGATGAGCGTAAGGAAATCGGCGACTACGTGTCCACAATGCTCGAAGACCTGGGCTTCGCCGTCGTACGCGACTACAAGACCGCCTCCGAAGCCTCGCCAATCTGGATCGGCACCGACCCCAACGAAGGCCAGTTCCACATCTACACCGGCGGCTGGATTACCACAGCCATCAACCGCGACCAGGCCGGCAACTTCGACTTCTTCTACACCAACCGCGGGCTGCCTTTCCCACTCTGGCAGGCATACACCCCGTCCGAAGAATTCGACGCCATGTCTGAAAAACTGGACCTGCGCGACTTCACCACCATGGACGAACGCCGCGAGCTCTTCGGCGACGTACTCGCCCTCTCCATGCAGGACTCAGTGCGCGTCTGGCTCGTCAACCAGCTCGGCTTCACCGCCTTTAGAGGCGATGTCTCCGTCTCCACAGACCTGGCCGGCGGCCTCAACGGCGCCCGCCTCTGGCCCTACACCCTGCGACGCACTGGCGAAGAGGGCGGCACCCTCACCATCGCCATGCCCAGCATGCTGCCCGAGCCCTGGAACCCCGTCGCCGGCACCAACTGGATCTACGACACAATGCTGATCCGCGCCACCGCCGACTTGGGCACCATGCCCGACCCCTTCACCGGTCTCCAGTGGCCGCAGCGCATAGAGCGAGCCGAGGTAACGGTCAAGGAAGGCCTGCCCGTCGGTAGCACCCACGACTGGGTTGAACTGACCTTCTCCGAACAGATCGACGTCCCCGAAGACGCCTGGCTCGACTGGGACGCCGTTGAACAGCAGTTCGTCACCGTCGGCGACCTCCATCCCGACGGCCTCACCGCCAACATCAAGAGCGTCGTCTACTATCCGGGCGATCTCTCCGAACTGACCTGGCACGACGGCAGCCCGCTCAGCCTCGCCGACGTCGTCCTGAGCATGATCACGACCTTCGACCTGGCCAAAGAAGAGAGCGCCGTCTTCGACGAGGCCCAGGTCCCGAGTCTCAACAACTTCCAAAGCCACTTCAGGGGCTACCGCATCACGCAGACCAGCCCCCTCGTCATCGAGTACTACAGTGACCAGTACACGCTCGACGCCGAGCTGAACGTGGCCAACTTCTTCCCCAGCACCCCATGGCACTCCATGGCCGTCGGGCTCCTGGCTGAAGCCGCCGGCGATCTGGCCTTCTCATCCGACAAGGCCGACGCCAACGAAGTCGAGTGGATGAGCTACATCGCCGGGCCGAGCATCGAGATCCTCGAAGGCCATCTCGAATCCGCCACCGCCGATGGACACATCCCCTACGCGTCCACCCTCGGCGACTACATCAGCGGTGATGAAGCTGATACACGCTGGGAAAACCTCAGTGCCTGGTACGAAGACAAAGGACACTTCTGGGTCGGCAACGGGCCCTTCTACCTCGAAAAGGCTTTCACCACCGAGAAGACCGTCCAGTTGATTCGTGTCGAAAGCTTCCCCGACGCGTCCAGCAAGTGGGAAGGCTTCGACACCCCGATGATCGCCGAAGTCGCGGTCGACGGACCGGCCCGCGTCGCCTCCGGCGATGAGGCCACCTTCGACGTGACGATCGACTTTGCCGGCGCCGCCTACGCCATCGCAGACATCGACGAAGTCAAATACCTCGTCTTTGACGCCCTCGGCGAGCTCGCCCTCACCGGCACCGCCGAAGCCGTCGAGGATGGTCTCTGGCAGATCACCCTCAGCGCCGAAGACACCGCCGGCCTCGAATCCGGCGCCAATAAACTGGAGGTGGCCGTTGCGCCCCTGCGCGTCAGCATCCCCACCTTCTCGTCCCTCGAGTTCGTAACCACGAACTGACATTGAAACGTTGAAACAAAGGAAGTGAAGAGCGAGATGTGAGGAATGAGAAGTGAAGAGTGAATGGTGAGGGGGTTTCTCCCTCCTCACGCCTCTTCACTCTCTCCTCACCCCTCTTTACTCTCTTCTATCTTTTCAAGGACGCGCTATGACAGACGCGGCTCTGCCCCTCCAACCCGGCGCCGAAAGCGCCGAAAGCCCGCAGGCACAAAGCACGCTCGCCCGCGTCGTGCAGTACACAGGGCTGCGCTTGATTGCCCTTTTCTTCACCGTCCTGATCGGCGTCTATCTGACGATACTGATCGCCAATTTTGGCGGCCATGTCGATGAGATTCGCAAAGGCTATATCCGCGAGTCAGTGGCCATCTCCGTAGGAGTTGATCCGGAATTCAAAAACATGACCGCTGACGAGCGCCGCGAACATATCGATCAACTGGTCGCTCTACAGGAAAAACGAATGGGGCTTGACCAACCCTTTCTCCTGCGCAGCTTCCGCTTTCTTCTGGGAGCCATGACACTGAACCTGGGCTGGGCCGATAACATGTCCAGCGACAGCGGCTCACGGCAGGTGCGTAACATCATCCTGGAGCGTCTGCCGGCCACCTTGCTTCTCTTCTCCACCTCCTTCCTCATCAACTTCCTCGTCGGAATCTTCGTCGCCCTCTACCTTTCTCGCAACTACGGCAGCAGGCTCGACCGGATCATCGTTGGATTGGCCCCGACATCCGCTGCCCCCAGCTGGTTTTACGGCCTCTTCTTCATACTGCTCTTTGCTGCCCTGCTGGGCTGGTTCCCATTCGGAGGTCTCGTCTCCGCGCCCCCGCCCGACTCGATCATTCACTACGCCCTCAGCGTCCTCAACCACCTGGTGCTGCCGGTCATCGCCATCTTTTTCAGTTCCATCTTCCTGGGCATCTACGGCAACCGTACCTTTTTCCTCATCTTCTCAAATGAAGACTATGTCGACATGGCCCGCGCCAAGGGCCTGTCCGACCGCGTGGTCGAGCGCCGCTACATCATGCGGCCGACGATGCCCACTATCGTGACCAGCCTGGCGCTCGCAGTCATTGGCCTCTGGTTCGGTTCAATCGTTCTCGAGACCATCTTCAACTGGCCGGGCCTGGGGCGGCTCTTCTATCTGGCCGCTAACATTTTTGAAACGTCGGTGATCGTAGGCTCCACCGTCATCTATGCCTACCTGCTTGGCTTCACCGTCTTTTTCCTCGATATCGTCTACGCCCTCATTGACCCCCGCGTCAAGGTAGGCGGCAACCCAGGAGGGCAGGCATGATAGCAATTCGCCGCACCCTGTCCGCTCTTTCCCAATACCCCTCCGCCATCGCCGGTCTCGCCATAATCGCGGCCATGGTCCTCTTCTCTATCTATACCGTGATCGCCATTCCCTACACGGTAGCCGTTGACAAGTGGCGGGGCGGGGAAGGTGTATGGCTCGAGAACCCGCGCACCGCCAAGCCCAAATGGTATAACCTCTTCCCCGGCGTAAACCTGCCCGAAACGATAATCCTGGGGCCCGCAGGTGAATCCGATGAGGTCTCCGTTCAAAAAGAGCGCAAGGAAGTCTCCGAAGAGATGACCGACGTCATCACCACCTTCACCTTCGACTTCACCGCCGATGAGTTCCCCCAGGAAATTTCCCTCTTCCTCACTTCTGAACATGAACAGAAACGCCCCCTCGTTACACTCACCTGGCTGACGCCCGACGGACGCGAAATCCGCATCGCCGACGTCACCGTCGAAGGGCCCGTTACTGTCCGCTTCTCGCAGGAAGAAAAACTTGAAAGACGTCTCGACGGCGTACGCCCCGAAATCGGCCTATTCGCCGACCCCGCCTCCCCCGAAGACGACCCCAGGCCGCTCAAAGGCACCTACCAGCTCACCGCCGCCGGGCTCGTATTCGAAGACGACGCCGACGTCGATGCCCGCCTCGTCGTCTACGGCCAGGTCTACGGCCTCGCCGGCACCGATCACCTGCGCCGCGACCTCACGCTCGCCCTCATGTGGGGCATGCCCGTCGCCCTCGCCTTCGGCCTCATTGCCGCCGTAGGAACCTCCGTAAGCACATTCATCATAGCCGCCATCGGCGTATGGTTCGGAGGCATAGTCGACGCTACAATCCAGCGCATAACCGAGGTCAACCTCATCCTGCCCGTCCTGCCCATCCTCATCATGGTCGGTCTCTTTTACTCCCGCAGCATCTGGGTGATGCTCGGCGTCCTTATCATACTGAGCATATTTAGTTCAGGCATTAAGACCAGCCGCGCCATCTTTCTACAAGTAAAAGAATCGCCCTACTTCGAGGCCGCCCGCGCCTACGGCGCCGGCAACTTCCGCATCATCTTCCTTTACCTCATCCCCCGTTTAATTCCCACCCTCGTGCCCGGTTTTGTCGTAGCCATCCCCTCCTTCGTCTTCGTCGAGGCGACGCTCGCCGTGCTCAACCTGGGCGACCCCCTGCTCCCCACCTGGGGTAAAGTGCTCAGCGACGCCCGCGTCAACGACGCCCTCTACCAGGGCAACTACTACTGGGTGCTCGAGCCCGCCGCACTCCTGCTCCTCTCCGGCCTCGGCTTCGCCATGGTCGGCTTCGCATTGGACCGAGTATTCAATCCCAGACTGAGAGATCTGTAATGGCCTTTTCCGACCCGCCGTTACTGCAAATCGAGGACCTGCGTCTCTATTTCCGCACGCAGCAGGGCGTTCTGCACGCCGTCGATAGCGTCAGCCTCAACCTGCGCCGCAACGAGGCCATGGTCATCCTCGGCGAATCCGGCTGCGGCAAGACCTCTCTCACCAAGGCCATTCTGCGCCTGCTGCCCCGCAACGTCCACACCTACTCCGGCAGCGTCAAAATCAACGGCCAGGACGTCATGCAGCTCAGCGATGAAGAGTACCGCCAGCAGGTGCGCTGGGTACAGATTTCACTCGTGCCCCAGGCCGCCATGAACTCGCTCAACCCTGTCCTCAAAGTCGGTGACCAGGTCGCCGAACCCCTCCTCTCCCACTACGGCATCCGCCGCAGCGAGGCCCTCGAACGCGTCGCCACTGCCTTCCAACACGTCGGCGTCCCCGCCGATTTCATCAACCGCTACGCCTTCGAGCTCAGCGGCGGCATGCGCCAGCGCGTCGCCATCGCCATGGCCATGGTGACCGACCCCGATCTCATCATTCTCGACGAGCCCACCTCCGCCCTCGACGTTCTCACCCAGGCCAACATAATGAACGTCCTCAAACGCGTCAAACAGGAGACCTCCACCAGCTTCATCCTCATCACCCACGACATCGGCACCTCCAGCGAACTCGCCGACCGCGCCGCCGTCATGTACGCCGGCCAGCTCGTCGAGGTGAACGACGCCGAACATTTCTTCGTCGAGCCGCTCCACCCCTACTCACAGAAACTCATGTCCAGCGTTCCCAAGCTCCGCCAGACCGAGGAACCCGACTTCATCAGCGGCCAGCCCCCCAGCCTGCAGAACATCGCCCCCGGCTGTCGCTTCGCACCCCGCTGCGACCACCGCTTCGAGCTCTGCGAAAACGACCCCGAACTGGTCCGCGCCGGCAACCGCCAACACGTGAAATGCTGGCTCCATCAGAACGGAGACAACCAGTGACGCGCACAGCCGCCCGTCTTGCCGTTACTCGCATCGCCAAAACGCTGCTCGCGCCGAAAAACCGACCATGACGACAACCACGCCCGAAACCGCGCAAACCCAACCCGCCAACGGCTCCGATTCGGCCGCCGAGCCCCTCCTCTCCCTGCGCAACCTGCGCACCTGGTTCGAGCTCAGGCGCTGGGGCTTCGGACGCGCCGGCACCGTCCGCGCCGTCGACGACGTCAGCTTCGACCTCCACGCCGGCGAAGCCATCGCCATCGTCGGCGAAAGCGGCTGCGGCAAATCCACCCTCATGAAAACCATCCTCGGCCTGCACATGCCCACCGGCGGCTCCGTCATCTTCGAAGGCCGCGACCTCAGCACCCTCGACACAAAAGAGCTGCAGTGGTACCGCTCACAGGTCGGCTACGTCCAGCAGGACCCCTTCGGCGCACTGCCGCCCTTCATGGATATCCGCCGCATCCTCTCCGAACCCCTCAAAATCCACGGCAACATGAACGAGTCCCAACGCCAGGATCGCATTCGTGAAGTCATGGAAGAGGTCCGGCTCACCCCCGTCGAGGATCTCCTTCCCCGCTTCCCCCACATGCTCAGCGGCGGCCAGCAGCAACGCGTCGTCATCGCCCGCGCCATGCTCCTGCGCCCCCGCATGATCGTCGCCGACGAACCCGTCTCCATGCTCGACATGTCCGTCCGCGTCGAAATCCTCCGCCTCCTCCAAGGCCTGCAGCGAAATCACAACCTCGCCGTCGTCTACATCACCCACGACCTCTCCACCGTGCGTTACTTCTCCGAACGCATCTTAGTCATGTACGCCGGCGAAATCGTCGAACAATCCCAAATGGACGACCTGCTCCGCAACCCCCTCCATCCCTACACCCGCGCCCTCCTCGCCGCCATCGCCGACCCCGACCCCGAAAACGCCCTCGTCTTCCGCGACGTGCCGCCCGGCGAGCCGCCCAGCCTCGTCAATCCGCCCACAGGCTGCCGCTTCCACCCGCGCTGCACCCACTTCATCGAAAATCTCTGCGAACTGAAGACACCTCTCGACTTCGAGCCGGAGCCCCAGCACGCCTCCCGCTGCTGGCTCTATCAGGACTCGCCCGCCAAGTCGTGAGCGGCAGCGCGATACGGAAAACAGTATGCCTACCTCACCACTGCGTCTGATGTTCTACGGCTTTCTCCTGCTCCTCTTGGGCTTCCTGCTCGCTTTCGCCATGGTCATCAAGATCATCGAAGCCGGCTTTCTACTCAGCTTCATCTCCTACGGCGCCTCCCTCTCCGGCCTGATTATCGGAATGTACGGCGCCGCCAGCTTCGCAAAAAGCAAGCGTTAGTCCGACCCGACACGAAACGCGACGCCGGAAATCAGAAACTGATTTGTCCTACCTGAAAGATTGAAGCTATAATAAAGGTCTATGGGAAAAAACTGGACGTGACCGTACAATACGCCGTACCCGTCACGCCCCGCTCTCTAAAATCCAGACTCCCCTGCATCCTGACTTACAACGGTTACAACTAAATCTATGTTTGAAAAACAGATCGGAATCGACCTCGGCACTGTCAACGTTCTCGTACACGTCCGGGGGCGGGGGATCGTCCTGCACGAACCATCCGTCGTGGCCATTCGCCGCGACGCCAACAAAATGGTCCTCATCGGCCACGAAGCCTACGATACCCTCGGCCGCACCCCCGAAAGCATCGAAGTCGTCCGCCCCATGCGCGACGGCGTCATCGCCGACTTCGTCGTCACCGAGGCCATGCTGCGCAAATTCATCCAGGATATCGTCGGCCGCTTCCCCCTCTTCAAGCCCAGAGTGATGATCAGCACCCCCCGCGGCGTCACCTCCGTCGAAGAGCGCGCCGTCCACGACGCCGCCATGCAGGCCGGCGCCGGCGCAGCCTATCTCATCCCCGAACCGCTCGCCGCAGCCTACGGCGCCGGCCTCCCCATCGGCACCCCAACCGGTAACATGGTCGTCGATATGGGCGGCGGCACCACCGAAGCCGCCATCGTCTCCATGTACGACATCGTCGTCTGGAGCAGCGTACGCGTCGGCGGCAACCGTCTCGACGAATCCATCGTCAGCTACATCCGCAAAAAATATAACCTCCACATCGGCGAACAAACCGCCGAAGAGATCAAGATCGCCATCGGCTCCGCCCTGCCCACCGAAGAAGACCGCGCCATCGAAGTCCGCGGCCGCGACCAGATCAACGGCCTCCCCAAGACCATCGAAGTGACCAACAGCGAAGTGATCGAGGCCATGCTCGAGCCCCTGCAGGCCATCGTGCGCACCGTGCGCTCCACCCTCGAAAAAGCGCCGCCCGAGCTCGCCGCCGACATCATCGACCGCGGCATGGTCATCACCGGCGGCGGCGCACAGCTCCGCCTCATCGCCTCACTCTTCACCCACGAAACCGGCGTCCCCGCCTACGTCGCCGAAAACCCCATGGCCTGCGTAGCCCTCGGCGCCGGCCGCGCCCTCGAAAACTACGAAATCATGCGCCGCAGCCTGCCCATGCTCTACTCATAACCCGCCCGCGCCCACACCCAAAAGCATCCCGCCACCGAACCGCGCCGCTGCCCACCCTTCAGCCCAACCCAACAACCATGCCCTGCGCCACCCTCACCAGGTCTTCCTCCGCAGCACTTCCCGGCCCAAAGAAAGGTGTTCTCCTTGACCCTCAGTGGCCCTCCGTGGTTAAAAAGGTGTTTTCCATAGCCCTCCGCGGCCAAACAAAGTCACCATCCCGCCAATCAACTGCCAACCAGCCCAAATAAAGTGACAACCCACCCAATACCATGCCATTCACGCCCAAATCAATAAACAGCAAAGCCCTCCACAGCGGCGAATCCCGCCGCTATGCCCCGTCCCCCAACCCCGTCTCCTCCGCCCCCGTCGTCAGCGGCATCATCCCCAGCATCGGCTACGTCTACGACGACACAGCCCACCTCGACAGCGCCCTCGGCGGCGACCCCGACCTCTACGTCTACGGTCGCTACGGCAACCCCACCGTCGCCGCCTTCGAAAACGCCATCGTCGAGCTCGAATGTCACGACATGCCCGACCGCGCCGCCGACCACTTCGCCCTCGCCACCGGCAGCGGCATGGCCGCAATTCACCTCGCCATGTCCGCCTGCGGTCTCCGCGCCGGCGCCACCGTCGCCGCCGCCCAGGACTGCTACGGCGCCACCTACTCCCTCGTCGACAGCCTCTGGCCCCAGTACGGCGTCAAGGGCCTCTTCGTCGACGCCACCGACCTCGACGCCGTCGAGCGGCTCCTCGCCCGCGAGGCGCCCGTCCTCCTCATCGTCGAGACCATCTCCAACCCGCTCCTCAAAGTCGTCGACATCCCCCGCCTCGCCCAGCTCTGCCGCGCCCACAACACCCTTCTGCTCGTCGACAACACCTTCGCCACCCCCATGCTCCTCCGCCCCCTCGCCCACGGCGTCGACGTCGTCATCCACAGCGCCACCAAGTACATCGGCGGCCATGGCGACGTCCTCGGTGGCGTGGTCGTGGCCCGCAACGAAATGCGCCCCGCCTTCTGGGATTTCCTCAAAAAGACCGGCGCCAACCTCGGCCCCCACGAAGCCTGGCTCCTCCACCGCGGCATGAAGACCATGCCCCTGCGCGTCGAGCGCCAGTGCCGCAACGCCGCCGCCGTCGCCCAACAGCTCAGCGCCCATCCCGCCCTCGCCCGCGTCACCTACCCCGGCCTGCCCGACCATCCCCAGCACCACATCGCCCGCGACCTCTTCGGCGGCCACGGCTACGGCGCCGTCGTCGCCCTCGAGCTCAAAAACGCCGCCCAGCCCGACGTCTTCCGCTTCCTCGAGGCCCTCCAAATGGTCCAGCCCGCCACAACAGTCGGCGACATCTACTCACTCGTCCTCTACCCCAGCCACGCCTCCCACCGCGCCCTCTCCCCCGCCCAGCGCGCCGCAGTCGGCATCTCCGACGGCCTCGTCCGCCTCGCCGTCGGCGCCGAAGACCCCCACGACATCATCGCCGACATCACCGCCGCCCTCAACCACTAACTGACCCCCGACCCCTGACCCCTGACCCCCGACCCCTGACCCCTGACCCCCGACCCCTGACCCCTGACCCCTGCAGTTCCACGCCCCTCAAAAAAAATATCATTTGACTGACTGCTGTAACAGGTGTACCCTTGATCACGAACCAGTTGTTCGGGCTTGCTTCACGCTGGTATCTTCATCCAACCAAAGGAGGAAAGCGATGACCAAGCGACTAAGTCGGCGTAATTTTCTGAAGATGGGCATGGTTTCCGCTGGATCGGGCCTGCTTCTTTCCGGACTGAGCGCCTGTGTGCCCGCAGCCGCGCCCGCGCCGGAGCAGGAGGCCCAAGCCGAGGCAGCACCTCCTGAAGAGGAGAAAGTCGCAGTTTTCGTCCAGGGCAGGGGCAACAACTACGGTTCTGCCCCGAAGACACTTTGGACCGGATTTCGGTTCTGGACCAACAGCGGCCAGCCCAGTCGCATCATGTGGGAGCCCATCGTAGACCTGGACGAAAACCTTCAGCCGGTTCCCGGCCTGGCAGAATCGTGGGAGTTTATCGACACCCAGACGCTCCAATTCAACCTCCGGCCAGGCCTGCAGTGGAGCGACGGAACGCCGCTCACATCGCAGGACGTTGTATACAGTATGAACATGACCTTCCACGCAGACTCTCGCGATCTCACCGCCGGCGAGTTGTCGCTGATCAAGGGCAGCGCAGAGATGATGGCCGGAGAAACCGACGAGCTGGCCGGCATCCGCGCCGTAGACGACAACACCTTCATCATCGAGACGTCCAAGCCGGATACCACACTGGTTTTGTCGATGGCGCATCGCTGGTGGGCGCCAATCCCCCAACACATTTACGGTGGCATCGCCCCCGCCGACCTGGAACAATCTCCCGAGATGCTGGGACCCACAGTTGGATCCGGGCCCTATGTAATGGATCGCCAGGAGACCGACAAATGGTTCGAATTCGTGCCCAACGAAAGCTACTGGCGCGGCAGGGCGCCGCTTGACCGCATCATCTATGTCTACGGTGACATCGGCGACCTGGTAGCCCTCGGCACACAGGAGCGCTTCCACCATTCCTGGGTGCGGGACGGCGAAGTTGCGTCCGCGCTGGAAGCGATGCCGGCCTATTCCGCCATCTGGAAAGAGTACATCCAGGGCTATCGCATGCAGTTCAACCTCACCAAGCCCAAGTACCAGGACCCCCTCTTCCGCAAAGCCGTCTGCTATGCCATCGACCGCGAGACGCTCTGCAACGACATCTACAACGGCTTCGCCACGCCTCTCTACACCGACTTCTTCGAGGATCTGCTCGACCCGTCCGCCGAAGTCTACCGCTTCGACATGGACCACGCCCGCTCCCTCCTGGCACAGTCCAACTGGGATCCCGATGACACCGTGAACTTCCTGCGCACCACCCCCAGCGGCGCACCCAACCCGACCGCCGAGGCCGAGATGCTCGCCTACCAGGAATGGTTTACAGACCTCGGTGTCAATTTTGAGTTCGAAACCAAGCCAGACGGCGCCTCCTACACAGCGGCCATTAACGAGATGGAGTTCGACCTGTTCGAGAATCCTCACAGGCCCTACCATATCTACGGACCGCTGGAAATGCAGAACTATCTCTATTCGGCCGAAGGGGTCGGCTTCATCGGCTACAACAACCCGACCGTCGATGCCCTGATCGAAGAGGCGTTCATCACCTACGGAACCGACTACGAGCGCTACGTAGAGATCGCGCGCGAAATGTCGATCACTGTCCAGGACGAGGCCGTCTACGTGCCCACCAAGGCGCTCATGGCAGCCAATATCGTCCACGAAGACTTCACCGGCCTCACGTCGATCAGCGAAGCCTACCTGACCTACGCCCAACCGTGGCTGTGGGACCTGAACTAGACCCGCACCCTCAGTTTCTCAGCGCTGCCGGGGCGCATCTCAAGTGCGCATCTCAAGTGCGCCCCGGCAGTCCTTTACCCTGTATCACCACCCAAACGGAATAGCAGCGGATGTGGCGTTACATCCTTCAGCGGGTACTGATCTTCATACCCACGCTTTTTGGCATTACAGTCATCAGCTTCGTCGTCATCGCCATGGCGCCGGGCGATGCCGCGACCGCCATGCTCGCCGAGGGCGGCGAGATAGCAAAAGCCTCGCAGCTGGCAGACCTGCGGGCCAAGTATGGCCTCGACGATCCCCTCCCGATTCGCTATGCCCGCTGGATGGGCCAGCTCCTGCGGGGCAACCTCGGCATCTCCCTGATCGACAGCCGGCCCGTCTCCGATACACTCGCACACACCGTGGGCTTGACGCTGGAGTTTACGCTCCCTGCCTTCATAATCGGGCTCACTCTCGCCATCGTCCTGGGCGCATGGAGCGGGTTCAAGCCCTACTCCGAATTTGACCGCGCCGTCAGCTTCACCTCGATGATCGTCATCGCAACGCCGTCATTCGTCCTTGCTCTCCTTGCCCTCTATCTGCTGGCGGTGCGCATCCCCATATTGCCGTCCGGCGGCAACCGCGATATGCTCGGCGCCGACGCGTCCAACCTGATAAACCGCCTCCCCTACTTCGTCCTCCCGGTTTCAACCCTGGCCCTGCTTACCGCAGCCGAAGTCATCCGCTATGTACGCGACAGCGTCATCGACGTCTGCACCGCCGACTATGTGCGCACCGCCCGCGCCAAGGGCCTCGCCGAGCGGCTGGTGTTGGGCCGCCACATCCTGCGCAATTCAATGATCCCCATTATCACCATCAGCACCCTGCGTCTGCCCATCGTGGTCAACGGCGCCATATTGATAGAGACGGTATTCGGCTGGGGCGGGATGGGCTCACGCATCGCGCTCGCCGTTTCTCAGCGCGACTTCCCCGTCATCATGTCAGCCACCTTGGTCACCGGCGTGGCAGTCCTCTTATCAAACCTGATCGCCGACATACTCTACGGCGTTGCCGATCCCAGGATCCGGCAGGGATAGGCGCATCAATGGAAGGGATCGCGTGAAAGCGGCAGCCGCGGCGGACGAAGCCGAAGTACTGCAAAGAGAGCAGACGATTCGCCAGGGCGCGAGGCATCGCCTCCGCGAATTCTGGGCCTTTTTCGCCCAGGACAAATGGGCCGTCGTCGGGCTGGTCATCCTGGTAACCGTTATTGGCGCCGCACTGGCCGCCCCTCTGATTTCACCCTATGGCCCGATTGAGCCAAATTTCAGCGAAGCCCGCCAGCCGCCCGGGCTGGCCCATCCCCTCGGCACCGACGTCGCCGGCATGGACGTTCTCTCCCGCCTCATATATGGCAGCAGGGTCTCCCTGGCCGTGGCCGCAGTGGCCGTCCTGATCAGCACAACCTTGGGCGCCACCATAGGCCTCGCATCCGGCTACTACGGCGGATGGATCGATGCCGTCCTCCAGCGTGTCACAGAGGTCTTCGCCTCCTTCCCCACACTCATGCTGATGATCGCGCTGGCCGCCGTCCTCGGGCCAAGTACCCAGAACGCCATGATCATCATCGGTGTCTTTGCCTGGACACCCCTCAGCCGTCTCATGCGAGGGCAGGCGCTCTCCCTCAGAGAACGCGATTTCATCATTGCCGCCGAGGTCATCGGCTGCAGAGAACGCCGCATCATCTCCAGACATATCCTCGTCAACACCGTCGGCCTCCTCGTCGTCAACGCCGTCTATGGCATTCGCAGCGCCATTCTGGCCGAGGCCAGTCTCAGTTTCCTCGGCGTAGGCGTCCCCCAACCCACGCCAAGTTGGGGTAGCATGGTCAATTTCGCCACCAATATCGCCTACCTTCAGCTGATGCCCTGGGCGTGGGTGCCTTCCGCGGTAACCCTGATCGCCGTGATAGCCTCGATCGGATTTGTGGGTGACGGACTGGCGCGGGCCCTGCGCCGCTGAATAAACGCCGCTGAATAAACGCCGATGAATAAACAATGGCGCCGCATCTCAGGGAGCGAATAGCATGAGCACAGAAATCGATCGCGAGCTTCAGCGCAGCCAACCTGACTATGTTGTCTACAAACCGGGCAGCGTCGATGGCTCAACCTTCGACACCGGCAATGAACACTTCCTCGTCTTCGACGGACCCGATGGCTCCCTGATGACAATCTGGACGCAGAGCAGCTACGAGGGGGCCTCCGACCACCGCATCGTCTTCTCGCGCTCGCAGGACGAAGGAGCTACCTGGGCAGCACCCAAACGGCTGGTAGGTCCCACTCGGCCGGGAGACGGCGCGCCGTCCAGCTGGGCGTTTCCAATTACATCAAAGTCGGGGCGCATCTACGTCATCTACAGTCAGCACCAGGGCGTGGAAGACGTCAGTTCCAACCCATATTCCTGTCACACCGGCACCATGGACTGCCTGTACAGTGACGATGCCGGGGCGAGCTGGTCGCAGCCGGCTACAATCCCCATGGCGCGCAGCCAGTATGACAACCCGGACACCACGTTTCCCTCCAGTTGGATTGTGTGGCAGAAGCCAATCCGAGATCTCCAGGGCCGCTGGTTCACCGGCTTTACCCGCTGGGTCAGCCGCGCCGTGCGAACCCCGCCAATGAACGACTCCTGGACCAGTTGCGAGGCCGTCACCGAATTCATGCGCTTCGCAAACATTGACGCCGATCCCCCGCCGCAGGACATCCAAATCACCTACTCCGCCTGGGGACCGAAGGCCCTGCGCGTGCCCCATTACCTGAACCCAATGTTGAGCATCGCACAGGAGCCCAGCCTCGTGCGCCTGCCCGACGAGCGCCTGTTCTGCGTCATGCGCACCATGAGCGGCTGCATCTGGTATAGCACCTCCGACGATGACGGCGCCAACTGGCGTCACCCCGCGCCGCTGCTCAGGCGCGACCACGGCGACCCAATCCTTGAGCCGCTCTGCTGCTGCCCGATCTATCAGCTGACCGACGGGCGCTACGTGCTGTTGCACCACAACAACGATGGCCGATTTGAGGGTTGCGCCCCAGAGGATTCCAATGTCCACCGTCGCCCCGCATTTATCGCGCTGGGCGAGTTCCGACCCGATGCCGAACAGCCGCTATGGTTCAGCCGCTCCAAACAGCTGATGGACAATGACGGCGCCGGTATCGGCCCCCGCAAGAGGACTGACATCGGCGTCTACCCCAGCATGACCAACCGGCGCGGCAACGACGTACTCTGGCACCCCGACCGCAAATTCTTCCTCCTCGGCAAGCGGATTACCCCCCAATGGCTCGCAGACCTGCAAGTGCCCCCCGCATGACCGCCGCCCTTACTAGCCACCGTGCTCACTCTCCCCCAGCAAGGTGTCCAAAGTAAGGTGTCCAAAGTAAGGTGTCTAAAGTAAGGTGTCTAGCCCCACCTGCTATCTCAAGCCCCTGACCCCTGACCCCTGACCCCTGCCGTTCACCGTTTCAACCAAAAACGGTTCTTGACAAACATTGGATGATCGCATACAATAGCCGACAATTTGCTGTCAACTGGGAATTACCAACGTTTTCCAGCTGACCGCAACGCTAAAAGGAACTGATTCAGCGGACGCCTCGCTGAAACCCTGCATGACTCAACAAACAATTCTCACCGAGAAAGCCCCTGCCGCCGTCGGCCCCTATTCACAGGCCGTCGCAACAGAGCATCTGATCTTCACTTCGGGTCAGATCGGTATCCATCCCCTGACCGGTCAGCTACGACCAGGCATTGTCGAACAGACCCAACAAGTGCTCGATAACCTCGCCGCCGTCCTCGGTGCCGCCGGCTCCAGCATGGGACATATCGTCAAAACAACGATTTTCCTGACCGACATCGCCGAATTCTCCACTGTCAACGAGATATACGCACAAGCGTTCCAGGATGACCCTCCTGCTCGCAGCACAGTGCAAGTAGCCGCCTTGCCACTCGGCGCACTGATCGAAATCGAGGCGGTCGCTTTACGCGCCTGTAGCAATTCCGCCGGCGAAAAGTAGAACCTTTCCACAGAGAAGACAGAGCCGTCTTCGTCCCCAAAAATACCGTTCAGAGTAGTGCATCCCCCAGGCTTGCACTGATTAGAATGTCGAAAAGCGCGCCCAACGCTGGCAGGACTGTGCTTTATCAAAATCAGTTTTCCCTGCAGTTCCGTAACTATGTAGTTCCTTTTCTATTTCGCGTTCATATGCATTTCGCCAACGTCAGCACGTAACTGTCGTTACAATACTATTTTTATTGGAGGAAGTAAGACCGTCATGTCAAACCAGCAAACCGCAGTAATGGAACCAGAAGCAGACTTCTTGAAAGAGGACATGGACGCAGGTCCGCCTATGGAAGACCATCCCATGGCCCTGCTCCTGGAGGAATTCGACGATTCCTACGTTAACCAGCCCCAAACCGGTGACATCCGCGATGGCGTCGTTGTCGATAAACGCGCCGGCGAACTGCTGATCGACATCGGCTACAAATCCGAAGGCATCGTCACCGGCCGCGAGGTCGACCGCCTCGAAGGCGACTTCAAGGAAATGACCATCGGCGACGAAGTGCCCGTCTACATCATGCGCGAAGACCGCGACGGCAACCTCCTCCTCAGCATCTCCCGCGCCCGCGCCGAAAGCGACTGGAAACACGCCGAAGAGCTGCTGGAATCGCAGGATATGTTCACCGGCTCCGTCAGCGGCTTCAACCGCGGTGGCGTCATCGTCAAAATCGGGCAGGTGCGTGGCTTCGTCCCCGCTAGCCAGCTCAGCAGCGAAAGCCAGTCCCAACAGCTCACCGAAGGCGAACCCGATAATCGCTGGATGAAGCTGATGGAAGCCGAACTGCGCATGAAGGTCATCGACCTCGACCGCCGCCGCAATCGCCTCATCCTCTCAGAACGGGTCGCCATCCGCGAATGGCGCCGCGAGCAAAAAGAAAAACTGCTCGAAACACTGGAAGAAAACGCCGTCTGCGAAGGCGTCGTCAGCAGCCTCGCCGACTTCGGCGCATTCGTCAACCTCGGCGGCGCCGACGGCCTCATCCATCTCAGCGAACTCAGCTGGGGCCGCATCAGCCATCCCAAAGAAGTCGTCTCTATCGGCGAAACACTCAAAGTCATGGTCCTCAACGTCGACCGGGAACGCAAACGAATCGGCCTCAGCCTCCGCCGCCTCCTGCCCGAACCCTGGGAAACCGTGCCCGACCGCTACGAAGTCGGCCAAATCGTGCGCGGCCTCGTCACCAAACTGGTCCACTTCGGCGCCTTCGCCCGCCTCGAAGGCGACACCATCGAAGGCCTGGTCCACATCAGCGAACTGACCGAACGCCGCATCGCCCACCCCAGCGAAGTCGTCGCCGAAGGCCAGGAAATCGACCTGCGCATCATCCGCATCGATACCGACAAACGACGCATGGGCCTCAGCCTCAAACAGGTCGCTCCCGAAGAAGAGTCCGTCGAATTTGACTGGGAACCCGTTCCCCTCGAAGAAAACGCAAACGACACCGAAAACACTGCCGCCGCCGAAAACACAGCCGAAAACACTGCCAGCGCCGAAAACACAGCAGCCCCTGACGCCGCCGCCGCCCCCGAACTCGACGTCCAGGAACAGACCGAGCTGTCCGAAGAACCGGAGCCCGTCAAAGTAGTCGCCTGATTCCCGGCCTCCAGCGGCTCCCCGCCGCGCCAAAACGAAACTGCGGTCGCCCGCCTCCCCCCGCTATCGACCCTGTAACGACCGCCCAGCATAAAACGTGTCGGACAATGCGTCCGGCACGTTTTTTTATGAATTGACAAAATATACACGCCCTCGTTACAATATAAATAGTCAACGGATGCACGTATGGCGCGCCATTTCGATCAGCCCGGCCCCCGGCATTCCGGTACCGTCAAACGGCTCGCCAGCCCCAGAACGCCCAACTGCACCTTAACCTTCCTACACGCGCCAGGTCCAGCCCATTCGCGACCATGCGCTCGGATTCGCTTCCGTACCGTCCGCCGCCTAACCCCTGCGCCACGGCTTCTGCCCGTGCCGCACGCAAATAAACGCGTAGGACACAAACGGAATTCCGATTACGGCACCCAGTTGGCCTCTATGGTATAGTAGCTTCTGTCTGATCGCTCTCAAGCAGGAAAACGTCGATTAAGGGAACTTACCCATGTCTGATAAACTCGAACGCTTCACGAAACGTGCGCGACGAGTCCTTACACTTGCACAAGAACAGGCCCTGCGCCTTAATCACAACCATATCGGCACCGAACACCTGCTCCTCGGCCTCGTCCAGGAGGAGAACAGCGTCGCCGTTAAAGTACTCAAAGAACTGGGCGTCGAGCCCGGACAGGTCGTGCGCGCCGTCGAACGCACCGTCGGGCGCGGCGAACGCGCCCCCCTCGGCAAACCCACCCTCGCCCCGCGCACCAAACGAGTTATCGAACTGGCCGTCGAAGAGGCCCGCATGATGGGCAACCACTACATCGGCACCGAACACCTGCTCCTCGGCCTCGTGCGCGACGGCGACGGCGTTGCCGTCAACGTGCTGCGCAACCTCGGCATCAACCTCGATCGCGTCCGCACACAGACCGCCCGCGATCTCCTGCAAAACAGCGCCCAATCCAAAGAAAAACAGAAAAAAGAGTCCAAAACACCTCTGGTGGACCAGCTCGGCCTCGACCTCACCGCCTCCGCTGAAGAGGGGCGCCTCGACCCCGTCATCGGCCGCCAGATGGAAATCGAACGCGTCATCCAGATCCTCAGCCGCCGCAACAAAAACAACCCCGCCCTCATCGGCGAACCCGGCGTCGGCAAAACCGCCATCGTCGAAGGGCTCGCCCAGCGCGTCGTCGACGGCGACGTGCCCGAGCCGCTCCTCAACAAACGCATCCTCATGCTCGACGTCGGCAGCCTCGTCGCCGGCACCATGTACCGCGGCCAGTTCGAAGAACGCCTCAAAAAAGTTATCGAAGAAATCATAAACAGCGGCGCAATCCTCTTCATCGACGAAGTCCACATGCTCGTCGGCGCCGGCGCAGCCGGCAGCAGCGTCGACGCCGCCAACATCCTCAAGCCCGCCCTCAGCCGCGGCGAGCTCCAGGTCATCGGCGCTACCACCCTCGACGAATACCGCAAACACATCGAGAGCGACGCCGCCCTCGAACGACGCTTCCAGCCAATTCTCGTCGAAGAACCCACCATCGAAGAGACCATCGACATCCTCAAAGGCATCAAAAGCCGCTACGAGGAACACCACAAACTCATCATCTCCGAAGAGGCCCTCGACTCCGCCGCCCACCTCGCCGCCCGCTACGTGCCAGACCGCTTCATGCCAGACAAGGCCATCGACCTGATCGACGAGGCCGGCAGCCGCGTGCGCATGTACAAAGCCCCCCACGCCGTCAGCCTGCGCGAAACCTTTATCGACCTCAAACGCCTCCAGAAAGAAAAAGAAGAGGCGCTCGAAACACAACGCTTCGACGACGCCATCGACCTCCGCTATCGCGAAGTCGAGCTCCAATCCAAACTCGACAAACTGCGCGAAGGCTGGCGCCAGGTCGCCAACCAGCCCGTCGTCTCCGCCGACGACATCGCCGAAGTCGTCTCCATGTGGACCGGAGTCCCAGTCTATCGCATGGGCGGCGAAGAACGCGAACGCCTCCTCGGCATGGAAGACGAGCTCCACAAACGCATCGTCGGCCAGGATGAACCGATCAAGGCCATCAGCAAAGCCGTCCGCCGCGCCCGCGCCGGGCTCAAGGACCCCAAACGCCCCATCGGCAGCTTCATCTTCCTCGGACCGACCGGCATCGGAAAATCCGAGCTGACCAAGGTCCTCGCCGAATTTCTCTTCGGCAGCGAAGAAGCCCTCATCAAGCTCGACATGAGCGAGTTCATGGAGCGCCACAACGTCAGCCGCCTCGTCGGCGCGCCCCCAGGCTACGTCGGCTACGAAGAGGGCGGCCAGCTCACCGAAGCCGTCCGCCGCCGCCCCTACTCCGTCGTCCTTCTCGACGAAATCGAAAAGGCCCACCCCGAAGCCTTCAACATGCTCCTCCAGATCATGGAGGACGGCTCACTCGCCGACGCCAAAGGCCGCCGCGTCGACTTCCGCAACGCCCTGCTCATCATGACCAGCAACGTCGGCGCCAACCTCATCCAGGGCTCCAAGGGCATCGGCTTCGCCATCACCGCCGATGAACAGACCCGCATGGAAACCGAATACGAGCAGATGAAGTCAAAGGTCATGGACGCCCTCAAAAAGACCTTCCGCCCCGAATTCATCAACCGACTCGACGGCATCATGGTCTTCCGCGGCCTCACCAAAGAAGAAATTACCGAAATCGTCGAGCTCGAGCTGCGCACGCTGCGCGCCCAGCTCGACGAACAGGACATGAAGCTGGAGCTCACCCCCGCCGCCCGCTACGCCATCGCCGACGCCGGCTACAACCCCGACTACGGCGCCCGACCCTTGCGCCGCGTCATCCAGAGCGAAGTCCAGGACCCCCTCAGCGAAGCCCTCCTCGAAGGCCGCTTCGTTCCCGGCGATACAATCCAGGTCGACTTCACCCCCAACGCACCTGGAGACCTGGCCGCAGATCCAACCGCCGCCGCACAGTCGTCCGGCTCGCGCAACCCCTTCGACGCAACCAACGGCGCAGACGGCGATACCGGCCCCAAAGGTACCTACGAGTTCACCGCCATCGCCCACCGCCAACAGGAAGAAGAAGAACCCGAAGACAGCGAGGCCACCGAAGAGCTCGAAGCCCTCCTCCAATAACCCCCGCCCCAACCAACAAGATCAAAAAAGAACCCCTGAAAAGGGGTTCTTCTCTTTCCAACCCAACCACCCAATTCACCAAGCAACCTCCGCAAACTCCCTCCAGTCCAGGTCACCAACCCCTCACCCCCGACCCCTGACCCCTGACCCCTGACCCCTGCAGTTCCGCGCCCCCGCAACGCCCCGCCCTTACTAGACCACCGTGTGTATTCTTCCCCAGCAATGTGTCTATAGCAAGGTGTTTAGCCAACAGAATTCCCCCCAAACGCTCCCACAATGGCTGGCCTTGTGGCAGGCCTCGTGCCTGCCCTCCCCCCTCCAATAAAGCCCCCAACCAACAAGATCAAGAAAAGAACCCCTTCTCAGGGGTCCTCTTTTTCACTAAATTCACCAACCAACTATTGGTCAATTCATCCAGTCCAGGTCACCAGCCCCTGACCCCCGACCCCTGCCCCCCGACCCCTGCCGTTCACCCCTGCCGTTCACCACCCCAACCAACAAGATCAAAAAAGGACCCCTTCTCAGAGGTCCTCTTTTTCACTAAATTCGTCAACCAACTATTGGTCAATTCATCCAGTCCAGGTCACCAACCACTGACCACCGACCACTGACCACTGCAGTTCTCACCATTGAATATGGTTCACATTGTGGCCCGGGTCCAGCGTAAAGACGTACGGCTTGTTCGTGTCGTATTCATTGTCAGGGTAGAAAGTACTGACCCGCAGTAGCGTCTGATCGTTCTCCGTGACGTAATCGATCGTGACCGATTTGCCAGTCAAAGGGTTGACGCCGCTGAAGCTCTCGATCCTCGGCGAGTCCGGCAGGAACGGGCCCGGCTGTGCGCTGCCGTCTGCGCCAATGTACCAGTACTGCAGTCCATTCGGGACCGAGCAGATCTGCGCCGGTCTGGCCGCGTGTTGGATATGACAGTCGATTCCCGTGTAGACCGGCGTCGAACCTGAACCTGGGTCGCCATTCCCATCACCGTCCGGATCGGAGCTGGGCGGCGGCGGCGGATCGTTGGAGCTAGGCGTATTGGATGATGGTGGCGGCGGCGGATTGTTGGATCCCGGCGTCTCGGGCTCGGGCGGCGGGGGGGCGGGCAGGTGGATGTCGTGCCCGCCCGCAGCATTCTGGGCGTCGTTACAGTGGCCGGTAAGGACGCTTCCGTCGGGCATTTGGCAATAGCCGGGGTGGTCAGGGTGTGCGTAGGCAGTAGCCGTTACTGCCAGGGCGCATAATGTAAGTGCCAGTGCTATAACTATACGGAAAGTGTTCATGTCAAGAGTCTCCTCTGAAAATCCCGCCTGAGTCAAAGGTCTGTTGGCGGTCACTTGACATAAAGACGAGGCATCTGCGGCTAATGTTCCCCAACATCTCCCGCCGGCCTGTACGACTTCCCTGCTGGTATTAGGGATCGTTGACGTTTGTCTGAAAAACGACGTCAGGGTGCAAATTACACCTGATCGTCGAAGGGCGGCGCAGCTGCGCAAATAGAATCCGATATGCCTTTGGTGTTCTCCGCGTCCCTCCGCGTCCTCCGCGGACAAAAAGGCGTTCGCGCAAATAGAACTCGATACGCCTTTGGTGTTCTCCGCTGACCGACAACAGAAGACTGGGACCATGTAACAAACGACCAATAACCGTACGATTCCCATACAAGTTACCTTCGCCCAACTATTTCGCACACGCCCCGCGCCAAAGCCGTTTTGTCAATTCCCGCGACAGGCGTATCATGAATACGTCGCGAGGGATCTCTTCGCAACGATTACTCTGGGAGGATGAACAGGATGAATGAACGCGTCGGGTTTGTGGGGCTTGGCATCATGGGACAGGGCATGACCCGCAACCTTCTCAAAGCCGGATACAGCGTGCGCGTCTGGAACCGCACCGCAAGCCGTATGGATCCCCTCGTCGAGGCCGGCGCATCAGCCGCCGCCAGCCCCGCCGACGTCGCCGCCAACTGCGATATCACCATCGTCTGCGTCTCCGACACACCCGATGTCCAGGAAGTCATCCTCGGCGAAAACGGCATCCACGCCGGGGCCAACGCAGGCTCCCTCGTCATCGACTGCAGCACCATCAGCCCCCAGGCAACCATCGAAATCGCCGCCCAGCTCAACGCCAAAGACGTCAAAATGCTCGACGCCCCCATCAGCGGCGGCAGCGAAGGCGCCGCCAACGGCACCCTCAGCATCATGATCGGCGGCGATGAAGACCAGGTCGAACGCGCCCGCGGCGTCTTCGAAGCCATGGGCAACACCATCACCCACGTCGGCAAACAGGGCGCCGGCCAGACCGTCAAACTCGTCAACCAGATCCTCGTCGTTGGCCACTGCCTCGCCATGAGCGAAGCCCTCGTCTTCGCCCAGGCCGGCGGTGTCGACCTCGAAAAATGCCTCAACGCCGTCGCCGGCGGCGCCGCCGGCAGCTGGATGCTCGCCAACCGCGGCCCCCAAATCATCGAACGCGACTGGCGCCCCGGCTTTACCATCAACCTCCAACAAAAAGACGTCCGCCTCATCATGCAGGAAGCCGACGCCCTCGGCGTCCCCGTCCTCCTGACAGGCCAGATCTTCAACCTGTACCGCACTCTCCAGCAAATGGGGCTCGGCGAAGAAGGCAACCACGCCCTCGTCAAGGCCCTCGAAAACCTCAGCGGCGTGCAGGTCGCCTGAACCAATCCACCCGCGCCTGCCCGACTCGAAACCCGCCAGGCACCCACCCGAACCGCCCGCATGGCAATCTCACTTAATCTCCCAAATCCCATAGAACTGCAGTTTAGACAATCCCATAACACTGCCGACTCGGGATCGTTGACGTTTGTCTGAACAACGACTTCCGGGTGCAAATTACGCCTGATCGTCGAAGGGCGGCGCAGCTGCGCAAAGAAAATCCGATACGCCTTTGGTGTTCTCCGCGTCCTCCGCGGACAAAAAGGGGTTTTAAGGTGTTCTCCGTGTCCCTCCGTGTCCCTCCGTGCCCTCCGTGGATCAAAAAAGGTGTTAAGGTGTTCTCCGCGACCCTCCGCGTCCTCCGCGGATCAAGAAAGGTTTTCTCCGTGCTCCTCCGTGCCCTCCGTGGATCAAAAAAGGTGTTAAGGTGTTCTCCGCGACCCTCCGCGTCCTCCGCGGATCAAGAAAGGTTTTCTCCGTGCTCCTCCGTGCCCTCCGTGGATCAAAAAAGGTGTTAAGGTGTTCTCCGCGACCCTCCGCGTCCTCCGCGGATCAAGAAAGGTTTTCTCCGTGCTCCTCCGTGCCCTCCGTGGATCAAAAAAGGTGTTAAGGTGTTCTCCGCGACCCTCCGCGTCCTCCGCGGACAAAAAGGGGTTCTAAGGTGTTCTCCGTGTCCCTCCGTGCCCTCCGTGGATCAAAAAAGGTGTTAAGGTGTTCTCCGCGACCCTCCGCGTCCTCCGCGGACAAAAAAGATGTTCTCCGCAACCCTCCATAACCTCAGCCACCCTCAATTCGCCTGAACCGGTACGATTCATGTCCGATTGGACTATGAACGGTTGCCAGTACGCCCAAAACCGTTGCGCGCATCCCCGCCTATTGTGTATAGTTGAACTGCAGAACATCCGCCCGCTTCCCTCCCCTCTCGGAGGGTCGTCGGGACCGGCTTCGCAGCCGGCAATCTGTATGGCGAATGAGATGCCCGTCGGGCCTTCGCGGCAATGCCCTGACTAGGTATACGAGGAGCCCGTCCTGCCTCTACCCTCCTCCCAAGGCGTTATCTGTCGCAGACAGTTGGACGAAAGGGACTACGTGTACCCACAATGAAAACAACGATACGCATACTCTCACTGAGCGCACTTGTCCTCGTTGCCCTGTTCGGGGGGTTCTACTTTGCCCTCCCTTCCGATGAACTGAGGCTGGCCTTCCCGCGGCCCGGAATCGGGTCCGGCGCGCAGCCCGGAATCGGGACCCCCGCACCATCGACAGCAAGTGAGGGAGGTATCGCCGCGCCCGCGCTGGTGGCAACTGCCGGCAACGGCGAGATCACGATTAGCTGGCAGACCGTGCAGGGCGCCGCCTCCTACGAACTCTGGTTTCGGTATGACGACGTCCCTTGGGCGCAAGTCGCCGCCGGCGTTCTGACAGGTAGCGCTACCTCCTACACCCATACCGGACTCACAGCCAGTCAAAAATACTTCTATACCGCCCGCACTGTGCCCGCCACCGGCCAAAAGAGCGCCTGGGCGGACCAGGCTGAAGCGATAGTGACCGAT
Organism: Caldilineaceae bacterium; assembly: GCA_965207495.1. Classification (GTDB taxonomy): domain Bacteria; phylum Chloroflexota; class Anaerolineae; order Caldilineales; family Caldilineaceae; genus Bin5. The sequence continues at coordinate 5,079,297 of OZ242287.1, read as the reverse complement.
ATCCCCGGCGCCCCCGCGCTCACCGCCTCTCCCGCCATAGGCAAAATCAACCTGAGCTGGGGCGGCATCACCGGCGCCGACTCCTACCACCTCATCAACTGGACCGACGGCCAGGCCGACTGGGAACGCATCGGCGATCCCATCACCGGCACGACCACCTCCTTCACACACCCCAATCTTACGCCCGGCATCACCCACCACTACCGCGTCAGAGCCGTTATCAAAGACATAGAAGGCGATTGGTCCGATTCGGTCAGCGCCGTCCCTACTGTGCCGGCCGCGCCGTCCCTCATCGCCGCCGCCGCCACCGGTCAGGTCCAGCTTAGCTGGAGCGCGGTGCCCTTCGCCGACAGCTACAATCTCATTGTGCATACCGAAGGCATCAATGACTGGAAACGCATCGGCGATCCCATCTCCGGCGCCACAACCTCCTACACACACACAGATCTCATCGGTGAGAAGTCCTACTTCTACAAGGTCAGAGCCGTGGTCGACAGCATAGACGGCGAATGGTCGCTTCCCATCGCCGCCATCCCTGCTCTGCCGGCCGTGCCGTCCCTCGCCGCCGCCGCTGCCACCGGCCAGGTCCAGCTCAGCTGGAACGCCGTGACCGGTGCCGACAGCTACGATCTCGTCGTCTGGACTGAAACCCGGAACGCCTGGCTGCGCATCGGCCAACCCCTGACCCGTACGATCACCTCCTTCACCCACAGCTCCCTTTCCGAAACGGAAACATACTACTACCGCATCTCTTCCCAGGCCGGCAACGCCGGAAGTGAATGGTCCAATACCATCAGTGCCGTCCCCGCTACCGCCTCCATTCCCGGGCTCGTCGCCACCCCCGCCAACGGTCAGGTCGAACTCAGCTGGAGCGCAGTCACCGGCGCCCAAAGCTACCACCTCATCACCTGGACCGAAGGCCAGACAAACTGGACGCGCATCGGCGACCCACTCCCGGCCAGTACCACCTCCTATACCCACAGCGGAACCGCCGCCGGCACGACCTACTTCTACCGCATCAGAGCCGTGGTCGGCGGCTCAAACGGCGACTGGTCCGGCGAGGTAGACGTGATCCCCTAGCCCCTTGCACACAGTCCCCACCCGCCTAACCCCACCCGCCTAACCCCAATTGCCGTCGGGCAATTGGGGATTGCCTTACAGAGCCACCCATCCACCCGCTGTACAATGGCACACGTCGGCCCTCGCGGACATGAAACAACCTTCCCCCAATTCCGTACTGTTTTAAGAGGGCCCGCATACGCATGCCTGTCCACCTTGACAACCGGACTATTCGCGCCCACCGCCAAATAGCACTATAATTGCCCTGCAGCGCCTTCCGCTGTCTGCAGTTCACAGTTGCCGCCTAGCCGGGGATGAGAAGAAATGAAGAGACTCCTGATCACGGTCGTCCTGCTCGCTGCCATCGGCGCCGCCGGCTGGTTCGGCTTTCAACGCTTCCAGCAAAGCCGCGCCAACCTCGACGAAGAGCCCAGCTACGAAACAGTAACCGTAGAACGCGGCTCCATCAGCAGCACCGTCAGCGCCACCGGCAGCATCGAACCCGAAGCCGAAGTCGCTCTCTCATTCCGCGCCAGCGGCCGCGTCGAGCAGGTCCTCGTCTCCGTCGGCCAGCCCGTCGAAGCCGGCCAGCTCCTCGCCCAACTCGACGTCACCGACGCCGCCCTCGCCCTCGAACAGGCCGAAGTCTCCCTCCTCATCAGCCGCGCCCAGCTCGATAAACTCGAAAAACCGCCCTCCGAATCCGACATCATCGCCGCCCAGGCCAACGTAACCGTCGCCCAGGCCAGCGTCGCCAGCGCCGAAGCCGCCCTCGCCAGCGCCCAGGCCAGCTACCGCCAGCTCATCTCCGGCGCATCCCCCGAAGAGATCGCCGTCCAGGAAGCCCAGCTCCGCCAGGCCGCCGTCAACGTCCGCCAGGCCCAGAGCGCCTACGACGAAGTCAAAAGCCGCCCCAACGCCGGCGAACTGCCCCAGGCCATCCAGCTCCAACAGCAGACCATCACCTTCGAAGTCGCCCAGGCCCAGCTCGCCCTCACCCAGCGCGGCGCCGACGAAGCCCAGATCGCCTCCGCACTCGCCCAAATAGCACAGGCCGAGCTCGGCGTCCGCCAGGCCCGCAGCAACCTCCTCGTCGCCCAGGACGGCCTCAATTCCCTCATCGCCGGCACCGACGCCGAAGACCTCGACATCTCCCGCGCCCAGGTGCGCCAGTCCGAGCTCAGCAAACGCCAGGCCGAAAACACCCTCAACAACGCCATGCTCTACGCCCCCATCAACGGCGTCGTCAGCCAGGTCAACCTGCGCCAGGGCGAGCTCTACGGCGGCGGCGCGCTGCCCGCCATCGTCCTCACCGACCTCGTCAGCTTCCACATGACCGTCCTCGTCGACGAGCTCGACGTCCGCCAGGTCCAGCTCGGCCAGACCGTCCGCCTCAGCCTCGACGCCCTGCCCGACGCCGACATCAACGGCCAGGTCACCAAAGTCTCACCCACCGCCCGCGACGTCGGCGGCGTCGTCGCCTACGAAGTCGAAATCGTCCCCGAAACCACCGACGCCCAGCTGCGCGCCGGCATGAGCGCCACCGCCATCATCACCACCGCCCAGGTCGACAACATCCTGCGCGTCCCCAACCGCTACATCCAGCTCGACCGCGAATCCGGCCGCGCCTTCGTCCAGAAATTAATCGGCGGCGTCCCCACCCTCCAGGAAATCGAAATGGGCCTCCGCAACGACCGCTTCACCCAGGTCCTCGCCGGCCTCGCCGACACCGACCAAATCGCCCTAATCCGCGCCAGCAGCGAAGACCAGCTGCGCAGCGCCATCTTCGGCGGCAACTAACCGCCCTTGACACAAAAAAATTTCTATCCAAAATAAACCCAAACCAACAACCCTGAACGCCCCCTATATATATAAGGTAAAGAAACCCTCCGTGGCCATCAGTAAACAAAAAGGTTTTCTCCGTGCCCCTCCGTGGCCCTCCGTGGACAAAAGGTGTTGAAGTTGACGTTGCAGTTCAACTGACCACTCGCCACTAACCACTGACCACTGCAGTTCTCCGTGGCCCTCCGTGGACAAAAGGTGTTGAAGTTGACGTTGCAGTTCAACTGACCACTCGCCACTAACCACTGACCACTGCAGTTCTCCGTGGCCCTCCGTGGCTAAAAAAGGTGTTCAAAGTGGCCCACAAGACTGCCGTAACTAAAAACCAAAAACTACCTACTAAAAACTGAACCAAAAAAAAATGTTCACCCAACCCACCACCACCACCAACCCACCCCCCAACGGCTCCAACGCGCCCCCCACCACCCAACCCGTCATCCAAGCCGTCGAACTCACCAAAACATACAAAATGGGCGACATGGAAGTCCGCGCCCTCCGCGGCGTCGACCTCAACATCCAGCTCGGCGAAATGGTCGCCATCATGGGCCCCAGCGGCAGCGGCAAATCCACCCTCATGAACATCATCGGCTGCCTCGACGTCCCCACCACCGGCCTCTACCGCCTCGACGGCACCGACGTCGGCATCCTCGACGACAACAACCTGGCCGAAATCCGCAGCCTCAAAATCGGCTTCGTCTTCCAGAGCTTCAACCTCCTCGCCCGCACCTCCGCCCAGGCCAACGTCGAGCTCCCCCTCCTCTACGCCGGCATCAGCGGCTCCGAACGCCACCAGCGCGCCGCCCAGGCCCTCCAGCTCGTCGGCCTCGACGACCGCCGCGACCACAAACCCAACGAGCTCTCCGGCGGCCAGCAACAGCGCGTCGCCATCGCCCGCGCACTCATAAACCGCCCCAAGCTCATCCTCGCCGACGAGCCCACCGGCAACCTCGACACCAAAACCAGCGACGAAATCATGGACCTCCTCCAACAGCTAAACCGCGACCAGGGCATCACAATCGTATTCGTCACCCACGACCCCGAAATCGCCGGCTACTGTAACCGAGTCGTCAACTTCCGCGACGGCCGCATCGAAAGCGACCAATCCAACCAGCCACAACCCGCACCAACCCAAGACCCACTCTCAACCAGCCCTGCCGTTCCACTGACCACCGACCACTAACCACTGACCACTGCCCTTATGTCCTTCTACGAATCCGTCCGAGTCGCAATGCTCGCCCTCACAGCCAACAAACTGCGCTCCATCCTCACCATGCTCGGCATCATCATCGGCGTCAGCGCAGTCATCGCCCTCATGAGCATCGGCCGCGGCGTCGAACAGTTCTTCGTCCAGCAGTTCACCAGCCTCGGCACCAACCTCCTCTACGTCTTCCCCGGCCAGCTCAGCGAAGGACCCCCCCGCCAGGGCGGCCGCGATCGAGGCGTCCTCACCCTCGGCGACAGCCACGCCATCAACAACCCCCTGCGCGTCCCCGACGTCATCGCCGTCTCCGCCGAAGTCCGCGGCAACGCCCTCATCGCCCGTTCCGGCAAAGACATGGACGTCTCCGTCAGCGGCGTAACCGCCAGCTACCTCGACACCCTCACCGGCAACGCCGCCATCGGCTCCTTCCTCACCGATACCGACGTCGAAGAACGCAGCCGCGTCGTCGTCATCGGCTCCGACGTCTTCGGCAAACTCTTCGAACCCACCGAAGACCCCATCGACCAGACCATCCGCGTCAACAACATCCTCTTCCGCGTCATCGGCGTCATGGAAGAACGCGGCGCCGGCGTCGGCGGCGCCAACCTCGACGAAATGATCTTCATCCCCCTCACCACCGTCCAGGACCGCCTCTTCCGCCGCCGCACCGTCAGCGGCGAATACCAGGTCAACCTCATCTACGCATCCGTCGTCTCCGAAGACCGCATGCAAGCCGCCCAGCAACAGATCGCCGAACTCCTGCGCGAACGACACAACATCTCCTTCCGCGGCGAAGACGACTTCGTCATCATCAACCAGTCCGACCTCATCTCCATCTTCGGCGACATCCTCAGCGCCATGACCGTCTTCCTCAGCGCCATCGCCTTCATCAGCCTCGTCGTCGGCGGCATCGGCATCATGAACATCATGCTCGTCAGCGTCACCGAACGCACCCGCGAAATCGGCCTCCGCAAAGCCGTCGGCGCCAAACGCCGCAACGTCCTCAGCCAGTTCCTCATCGAAGCCGTCACCCTCTCCCTTATAGGCGGCCTGTTCGGCATCGCTCTCGGCGCCGGTGGCGCAGTCGCAGCCACCTCCTTCATACCCAACTTCAGCGCCGTCGTCGGCATCGACGCCATCGCCATCGCCATCCTCTTCTCCATGGCCGTCGGCCTCTTCTTCGGCATCTACCCCGCCTACCGCGCCAGCCGCCTCAACCCCATCGACGCCCTCCGCTATGAATAACCCATCCCCTCCCCCCGTCGCGCCCCGCCGTTCCCCTGCCTTTCCCCTGCCGTTCCCCCGCAGTTCCCCTGCCGTTCCCCTGACCCCTAACCCCTGGCCCCTGATCCCTGCAGTGCTGCTCGCCCTCCTCCTCCTCACCGCCTGCGGACGCCGCCCCACCGAACCCACCCCCCTCCCGCCCGGCACCCGCGTCATCCAGCCCACCCCCGACTTCAGCGCCCCCGCCCAGGTAGGCTCCACCAACCAAGCCGCTTCCACCAACCAGGCCGGTTCCGACACAAACAACGCCGCCCAAGCCATGCGCACCCGCCTGGCCCAACAACGCACCCCCCAAACCCCCGCCGTTCCCCCCGCAGTTTCCCCGCAGTTAACCCGCAGTTCCCCCGACCTTTCCCTCGAAGTTTTCAGCCGTCCCAACGCCCTCGGCATCCTCGCCGGCGGCGGCATCCTCTACACCGCGCCCGGCGGCGCCGCCCGCGCCAACCTCCAGGTCGGCGCAACCCTCACCATAACCGGCCGCTCCGCCGACAGCGCCTGGTTCGCCGCCTACCTCGCCGACGGCACAGCCGGCTGGGTCCCCGCCGCCCAGGTCCGCGTCTTCGGCGACACCACCGAGCTCGAAACCGTCCAGGAATCCCTCGGCCCCGCCGTAGTCGCCACCCTCATCGCCCAGGCCAGCCAGCCCCAGGCCCCCTTCACCATCGCCACCCCCACCCCCGCCGCAACCGACCCGGCCCAATCCGATCCGGCCCAATCCGACCCGGCCCAATCCGACCCCGCCCAATCCGACCCCGCCGCCACCCCCGTCCCCCAAATAACCGGCCCCGCCGTCACCGTCATCGTCGAAGGCGCCAACCTCCGCGCCGGCCCCGGCACCGACTACCCCGTCGTCAGTGTCCTCTACCAGGACGACACCGCCCCCCTCCTTGGCCGCAACCAAACCGCCGACTGGCTCCAGATAGACGTCCCCACCGGCCCCGCCTGGATCTTCGCCCCCCTCGTCCAAACATCAGTCCCCATCCCCGACCTCCCCCAAATCGACCCACCCCCAAACAACTAACCACTCCCGATCGCCCTCTGCGAATCAAAAAGGTGTTGCCGTTCTCCGTGTCCTCCGTGGACAAAAAGCAGTTGCCGTTCTCCGCGCCCCGCCCTCCGCGGATCAAGAAACTGTTGCCGCTCTCCGCGCCCCGCCGCGCCCTCCGCGGACAAAAAGCAGTTGCCGTTCTCCGCGTTCCTCCGCGCCCTCCGCGGACAAAAGGCAGTTGCCGTTCTCCGCGCCCCGCCCTCCGCGGACAAAGGCTCTTTCTTCCACTACGCAGTTGTTCACTAAAGACTGACCGCCGTTCCCCTGCCCTTCCCCTAGCCCCCAGCCCCTATCCATGCTACAATCCCCATACAGTGCCGCACCGCCCGCCGCCCTCCGTATTCCAATAGGAGCGAACATGCAGTCCATCAAGACCCCGCCAGACGGGCCTCAAGATCGCCCTGCCCCACCCCCGCCCAACCCCCTCGCCCCCGACCATGGCCGCCGCGTCACCAAGGAAGAGTACTGGGCCAGATGGTACGAAAACCCCTACCCCAACCTCGACGTCAGCTACGAATGGAACAACGGCATCCTGGAGGCCAAGCCCTTGCCCAACTACCCCCAAATCATGCTGTATCGCTGGTTCAGCCATCTCCTTGGCCACTTTCTTGAAGTCAATCCCATCGCCAAAGTGATCGATCTGGAGACCGGCGTCAGCATGACGGTCTTGGATGCGGCTGAGCCGTCAGGGAAATGGGAGGTCGTCTACAAACCGGACCTTGGCGTCGTCCTGAACGACAACCCTGCCTCGTGGGGCGCGATTGAACAACGCGCCTATGAAGGAATATGTGACCTGATCGTGGAAGCGGTTTCGGATTCGACGCAGGCGGAGGTGCGGCGGGACACCGAGGAGAAGAGAAGCGGCTACGCCCGCGCCGGCGTGAAGGAATACTTCATTCTCGACCCCAGCGATAGACACATGCATTTTCTTCATCTGACAAGCGATGGTCGCTACACCGAGATCCAGCCTGACGCAGCAGGCGTAATCCATTCGCGCGTACTGCCCGGCTTCCGCTTCCGCCGCGCCGACCTGCTCAAAAAGCCGGATCAGACGGATCTGTCACTGGACGCAATCTACGCCAACTATGTCATTCCCGGCCATCTGGCCTCTGTTCTAAGGGCCGAAAGAGCCGAGGAAAAGAATCGAGCCCTGCAAGCCGAGATCGCCCGCCTCCGCCGGCAACGCCCTTGAAACGAACCACCAGCCACTGGAGTTTCCATGGAGTCCACAGAAGCGTCGCAACAGCCTGCAGCCCCGCCCAACCCCCTCGCCCCCGACCATGGCCGCCGCGTCACTAAAGAAGAATACTGGGCCAGATGGTACCAAAACCCCTACCCCAACCTCGACGTCAGCTACGAATGGAACAACGGCATTCTGCAGGCCAAACCCCCGTCCAACGACTCACAAATCAACCAGTATCGCTGGTTCTTTACACTCATCTCCCTGTATGTCCAGACCCATCCAATCGCTGAACTGATCAATCAGAACACCGGCGTCAGCATGACCGTTCCCGATGCCGCCCAACCGTCCGGGAAGTGGGATGTCGTCTACAAACCCGACCTTGGCGTGATCCGGCACGACAATCCCGCGCCCTGGGGCGCGATAGACCAGTATGCCTACGAAGGCGTCTGCGACATCTGCGTCGAAGAGATCTCCGATGCCACGCTTGAGGAAGTGCGCCGCGATACTCAGGAAAAGAAGAGAGGCTATGCCCTGGCCGGCGTGAAGGAATACTTCATCCTCGACCCCGCAGACCGCTACATGCGCTTCTATCGCCTTACCCCCGACCAGCGCTATCAGGAAATCCAACCCGCCGCCGGCATTATCAGTTCCCGCGTACTGCCCGGCTTCCAGTTTCGCCGCCAGGACCTCCTCGACCTGCCCGACCTCACAAACCTGGCCCTGGACGAAACCTACGCAGCCTACGTCATCCCCGGCTTCCGTGACGCCGTCACCAGGCTCGAACAGGCCGTGGACCGCGCCGCAGCCGAAGCCGCCGCCCGCCGCCAGGCTGAATAAGAGCTCCAGGCAATGCAAGCCGAGCTCTCCCGCCTCCGCCGGCAACGCCCCTGATCCCTAACAGGCACCAAGCCCGATATACCCACGTAGCCGCGCCCCCGCCCTTCCCAATCCGAACGCAAAGCCGGCCTGCGAGCACAATAGATCACAGTTACCGACGGCCAGTAGAACCGTCCGCTACCGGGTACGAAAAACTGAGCTTTCAGGTGGGGCAGTTTTCTCGGAAGCTGTCGAGGAGAACTGGTCTGCGACTATGGGGAATGAACGACGACCCGGCAACTAGGATTCGAGCAAGTCTCGAAGAGAGATGACTGGCGTGACCCGATTGTGAACTGTCAGACCCTTGTACTTACCATCAAAGCGCACATCGTCGGCTTCGCCTAGGTAAACAGGAGACTTGACGTGCTCGCTGAAAGGCTTTTCACCTATCCGCCAGTACTTTATGCTGAACGCTGACCTGCCCAACTCTGAGCGACTATCTGTATTATAAACCGACAGAAGATAGTCAAACAGTGGCTGCGACCAGCGCAGCTGTGCATTGCCGTTCTCTTCATGTCTCGTATCGTTTTCGTGAGGAAGTGTTTTCTTCAGTTCAACAAAGATCGCAAAAAATCTGCCCTCTGTTCTTCCGATGAGCAAGTAGTCGCAGCGTTTCTTGAAGTTCCTTGGCTTGTTCCCACAAAACAGGTCCCATCCGCTGGCAGCGTCGGGACGTATAACGACAACTGATTCTGGAACCTCCTCGATCCTTACTGTCATGTCAACATTTCTATCTTTCTCAAACAGTTCAACCGTGTCACCCTCTCTCTTGCACGCCGGCAGCCTTTTATCCGTGCGCACATGCTCGTCAACCCACGAAACAAACCCCGCCTCATTCATCCCCCTTTTCCCTCTCTATTCGTGTAAACAGCTCCCGTGCCGTCCTGTTGATGTCATCAATCGTCTGGTCGAAGACCGGCATCTGAATGCCGTACTCGTCCACCCTGTTGGGTACCAGTGTGCCGCCCTCCGCAGTGTAAGCCCGCACCTGATCCGGTGACAGTTCATTTTGCTTCCGATACTCCAACCTCTCCATCGTCTCTACCTTCCTCGCAAAACTGCTGCTGAGCATGATCAGATTGTTTACCTCCTTTGCGATATAGTCGCTGTGCGTGGTTATCAACACCCGGTTGCCGGCATTCACCAGTTCGGCCAGCAACCGTGCCAGTCGGATCTGGTTTGTCGTGTCAAGATGACTCTCCGGCTCATCAATGATGATAAAGCGTTCAGAATCCACATCATAAATGTACTTCAAAAAGAAGTGCAGTCCCGACAGCTCCCATGCTGACGAAGATGCGAGATGCAAAGGAATGTCAAAACCGGCTCCGCTGTCAGAGCTTGACCTGAAGCGAACAGAGCCGTCTGCAACCTCGAAGCGACCCCCCAGCATGACTTCTAACGGTCCGGCATAATCCTCCGAAATGTCCTCTCTGTAAGCTTCTGCCAGTCGGGGAATCCTCCGGTAGAAATTTATATTGTCATGTACCGGTAGAGGATAACTGCTTATATTCTCTAACGGCCCCAAGTCGAAAGGCGGGGCATCGTCTGACTCGCGCGCCTCGAACTGCATTGAACGAACGACCTGGCTCCTTACGTAATCCAACTCACTGATGAACAGCGGGATAGTGTGGCGTGCCGAAGAAAAGATATACGGGTTCTGCACAAACATAAATACGCCCCCCAAAAGGAAGCGCAAATATGTACGCACGAAGAACCGCTTCCAATAGGCGGGAGAAAAAGGCCTCAATTCCTCTGGTGTAACATCTACCAGGCTCACCACAACCTTTCCCCCACTGTGTCTCAAGTTGATTAACCCCCCTAACGGATCAAAAGACTCTACCGGAGCAAGAGACGCAGATAAAGATGATGTTCTCAAAAAGAATTCGTTTTCATAATTCACGCACAATGACGCCCCTCGAAACTGCTCCGGCGACGCGGTAAATGTCCGGGATATCCCTCTTTCCGAATACTCCTTTGCCATCTCCGCCACCAGACGGGCGCGCTCTTCTTCCCGCAACTCTGTGCTCATATCCCACGTTGCCTGGCCGTCGTCTCGCAGCCTTCGAATCGCCTCCTCAACCGGTCCGGCCCCAATCCTGGTGAAATGATCCGCAACAAAACTGTTCCCCCACCTGCCGGTTAACTGCCTGTCAAACCCGTTCAGGAATCCATACAGCGCATAAACGACACTGGTCTTCCCCGTATTGTTGCGGCCGGAAATGATCGTGAGATCGCCCAACTCCAACTCTGCCTTCTTGACTGGCCCAAGATTCTCAAATGTGAATTTCATTCCTGCACCCTTTCCTTGCTCGACCAAAGCGACAACGGATCTGCAGGGAAATAATAATCAAAGAAATGGCAAAGTACCAATGGAAGAGGCGCAAGGCGTCCTCCGCACCCTCCGTGGACAAAAAGCAGTGGCCGTTCTCCGCGCCCCGCCGCGTGACTTCGCGGACCAAAAAGCAGTTGCCGTTCTCCGCGTTCCTCCGCGTCCTCCGCGGACAAAAAGCAGTTGCCGTTCCCCGCGCCCAGGCGCCGCCGCAAAATTCACAGTCAATCCCCATTACGCCAGGAATCTCAGTTAAGACAACCGCCATACCAATGAAATAACGCCATTCCTCCACCGACTTCAATACTCGCCTCCCAGCGCCCCGCCGCCACCCAACCAAAAATAATCCGCCCTCCACCCGGCATAGGACCAGAAAAGGGGACCGCGTTTCAAACGCCCTACCACTCTGGACAATGCCGCTGCACGCCCCAACGCCTCCTCGACTCCGCGCCCCATCCCATCCAATCTCCATACGACCGCCGCACTCGCTACACACCCTGCCCCATACAGACCGCGAATTGTCCCCACCCCGTCTTTCCGATACATTTGTCGTACACGTATTTGCACGCTCTGCCGGAATCGAACTTCCGCAGCGCCTCTGCATCCGAACCGCATATCGTCCAGCCCGGCTAAACCTTCAGCCGAATCGCCGCGCGTGACGCCGCCAGCCCGGGCGCCCACTAATCGTCCAACAATCATGACCGTTTCTCAAGCAGTTCTCCCCGCCCGCCGCGGACCAAAAAGCAGTTGCAGTTCTCCGTGTCCTCCGTGGACAAAAAGGTGTTGCCGTACGCCCCGCCCCGCCGCGGACAACCCGGCTCCTGCCCTTACAGCGCCCGGGCCAGGCATACCCAATCTGCGCCTGACTCTCTATCTCTATAGTATTATCCCTGTTCATAACCTTCATTCATTGCATCACTCCACTCATCCGCTGCCGGAGTCCCATCATGAATTCCCGAAAACCAGTTCTCCCCCTTGCCCTCATCCTCCTCTGCACACTCTCCTCCCTCGCCTGGCGCCACCCCCTCCCACCCAGCGCCGCCAGCGCCGGCCTCGCCCTCCTGCCCCCTCTCCCCTTCTCAGGCGCCACCATGGACCTGCCCCGCATCCGCCATGAACGCCGGACAAAGCTGGCCGCCATAACCAACCGCAGCCTGCTGGAGGCAGAATCCCGGTACCCCGTCGCCTACAACAGCCTGACCCTCCTCCACATGAATATCGACCATGCCCGCACCCAGGGCGAAAAATGGATCGAAGTCAGCCTGAAAGACCAGACGCTGTACGCCTGGCATGGCGACCGCCTCGTCAACCGGTTTCTGATCTCCTCCGGCGTCGACGACAATCCCACCGTCACCGGCCTGTTCCGCATCTGGGCGCGCACCGCATCCCAGACAATGGACGGCGGCGACCGCGCCTCCGGCACCTACTACAGCCTGCCAAACGTACAGTGGGTCCAATACTTCTACCACGGCTACGCCTTCCACGGAACCTACTGGCACAACAACTTCGGTTCCCCGATGAGCCACGGCTGTGTAAACCTCACCATCGAAGACGCCCAATGGCTCTTTAACTGGGCATTTCCCGAGTGGAACGGCTCCGGGGCCTGGCTCCGCACCACCAAATCCGACGCCACCCTCGTCTGGGTCCACCAATAACCCCTGCAAGGGCGCCCGCAACGGGCGCCCCCCTCTTCCCATCCCGGCATCCAAACTGAAACCCACACGCCCTCCAAATCACACCGAATCCTCTAAATCCCCCCAAATCACAGTCCACCTCAGCACGCCTCCCGTCACAATCGAGCTCTCCTTCACCCCATTCTCCCGACCCACAACCATGCTCTGCCTCAGTTCCAACAGGTGTTCTCCGCGTTCCTCCGTGCTCTCTGCGGACAAAAAGCTGTTGCCGTTCTCCGCGCCCCTCCGCGTCCTCCGCGTCCTCCGCGGACAAAGAAGTTGCCGTTGCCGTTCTCCGTGCCCCTCCGTGTCCTCCGTGGACAAAGAAGTTGACGTTGCAGTTGCCGTTCTCCGCGCCCCTCCGTGGACAAAAAGCCGTTCACCCCCGCCAACGCCGCCCCGCTCATCACACCTAATCACCCAAATCCCATAAGACTGCAGTTCAGGAAACGGAACTTTCCCGCCAATCCCGGCGTCATAGTTCCAATCGCATCTCGTGTAAGCGATTCGACCAATCGGCTCCACACTGAAAAAAGGAAGGCAAACGCCATGAAACCCGCACCTCGTCTCAGAAAAAAGATCCGCACCACCGCCCCCTTCATCCTGGCCCTCCTCCTGGCCGTCGCCCTCGTTCCGGGCGCCGCCCTGGCCAACCCGGGCCCGCCCCCGCCGTCCAACACGCCCGCGCCCCCCGGAGGAGGCGTGCAGCAGGCTCCGGCGCCCCCCGACAACCAGCAGGCGCCGCCCCCGCCCGACGACGACAACACGCAGCAGGCGCCGCCCCCGCCACCCGGTGGAAACCAGCAGCAGACCCCCACCACAGAAGCGCATCCCGACGCGCCCAACTACCCCTCCGCCGACTGCATCGTGACCCACGCCGCCACGCCCGCCCAGCTCTGCCCCGTCTCCGGCGGACTGCAGTACTACTTCATCGGCAAAGACGGCAGCTCCCAGACAGGGCCCTACATCAAACCCTTCAGCGAGCTCGTTACGCTCCATACCGTCGGCGCATCCGTCCGGCTCTACACCGGCAGCAACCCGTTCACCAGCAAGTCGGTCCACATCGACTACCTGCCGGCCGACAGCAAGCTCCGCATCAGCACCTACTACCCGGATACCATGTACGACACCGACAAGCCCTACGTCTTCACCGTCGATACGGGTAACTCGGTGAACCATGAAAACTGGTAGCCCGCAAGCCAACCCCCGTCTGTTACACGAGACGCGCTTCAGCTAAAACAGGAGCGCCGGGGGGATTCGCCCCCGGCGCTCTTGCATTCCCGCCACCCCGCCCTCCCTACTCCCCCCAACGCCGGCCCGCCCATCACACTTAATCTCCTAAACCCCATAAAACTGCAGTTCAGACAATCCCCCGCGGACCAAAAGGCTGTTGCCGTTCTCCGTGTCCCTCCGTGGACAAAGAGAAGTAGACGTTTCAGTTGCCGTTCTCCGCGCCCCTCCGTGTCCTCCGCGGACAAAGAAGTTGCAGTTTCAGTTGCCGTTCTCCGCGCCCCTCCGTGCCCTCCGTGGACAAAGAAGTTGATGTTGATGTTGCAGTTGCCGTTCTCCGCGCCCCTCCGTGCCCTCCGCGGACAAAGAAGTTGACGTTGCAGTTGCCGTTCTCCGTGTCCCTCCGTGGATATAAAGGTGTTGCCGTTCTCAGTTTCCCTCCGTGGATATAAAGGTGTTGCCGTTCTCAGTTTCCCTCCGTGGACAAAAAGCCGTTCTCCCCCCCAACGCCGGCCCGCCCATCACACTTAAACTCCTAAATCCCATAAAACTGCGGTTCAGACAATCCCATAAAACCACCCCCCAATCAACCGTAGCCCAATCGTAGGCAAATCGTCCACCACCTGTCCGCCTGCCCCGCCGCCCCATCCCGCCCCGCCCCAACACAAACTCCAGCCGCAAAAACCGGATCCGGACCTTGACATTACCCCCCCATCCGGTGTAGAATAATAATTTCAAGCATCCAGACCGGGCCAATCCCATGCAGGCCGCAGACCTGCTCGGATCTCAACCGCCACAACCGCCATCGTCTGCCCAAAACTATCGCATTTTTTCCTGCGTACAATGATTGACGCCCTGTCCGTTTATGGTATAGTATCCTTACAAAGAGAGTTGACGCCTCCTCGCTCCACGGTGTACAGTATCCCTTGTGACCGCAAAAGGGAGTTGGCGTCCTTTCCCGATATGGTGTACAGTATCTTGGTGGAAAGAATTGACACCCGTTTCATTCATGATGTACAGTACTGCCAGGTTCAAAACTGTTGAGGGATGCGTGGCAAAGACTGCCGGTCTCTTGGACCTGTCGACTTGGATTCCTGCTGACATGGTGCTTGTAACGCTGGGGGAACTGTCGAACGGGCGCCGGGGCACCCCCCTCCTTACAAAAACGATCCGGATCGGGTCTGCAATTGCCGTCGGGAAAACCCTTGCAAACGTGCCGATGTCTCGCACTTCCTGCCTTTGAGAAACAGAATTATGCGCATTCCGCTCGATAAGTCACAACACTCCGTCTCAGCTATGTCTTGCAAAAAGGAGAGCCTAATGTCCCACAAGAAGCGATTCAGGTCGGCAATCGCAATTATCCTTACCCTTATGCTGACAGCCGCCCTGGCCCCGGCAGTTTTGGCCCAGGAACCGGTCCCGCCGCCGCCCGATCCGCCAGCGCCAACAACGCCGGCTCCCGATCCGGATCCGCCCGAACCCGGCCCAGATCCGACCGATCCGCCGCCTCCCGTTACCCCGGATCCGAACGGCAACGGTGACATGAACGGCAACGGTGACATGAACGGCAACGGTGATATGAATGGCGACGATAACATGATGGGCACGCCGTCCTCCCATTCCTGGCCGCCCCCCAACGCCATCGTCCGCCATGCCGCCACGCCGGTCCAGATCAGCGCCCACGGCGGGGCCCTGAACATCTATATCATCGCTCCCGATGGCGCCGTAACCTCCGGCCCCGTTATCGCTTCCATCAGCGACCTGGCCGAAATGCATCCCGGCGGCGCCGCGATCTCGCTCTTCAGCGGCACAAACGCCGGCTCAGGTAAGTCCATTATGATCGACTACCTGCCCGACGAAATGAAGATCCGCGTCAGCACCTTCTACGCCGACAAACCGCCGCACGACTATAACAAACCGTATGTATTCACTGTAGACGCCGACCATTCAGTCACCCACGTAAGATGGTAGGCCACGTTCAAACAGGAGATTGGACAATGAATCAAAAAACTGTTGGGTTGACGCTCAGGGCACTTACTGTCGCCTTGGCGCTCATCTTGGTGGCGGGCACAGGCCTGCCGCTGCTCGACGGCGTGGCCTACGCACAGCTTGCCGGGCCTACGCTGACTGCGAGTGCAACACCGGATGGCAGCAGCATTCAGCTCGGTTGGACCGAAATTACCGGCGCCGACGGCTATCAGCTGTATAAGCAGGAGAAGGGAGGCGCCTGGGGAGCTGCCATGCCCATGACCGGTACCTCCTACAGCGACACCAGCGTCACCGCCGGCAAGACGTACGGCTACTACGTGCGTGCCACCGACGGCGACACGCTCGGGTCCTGGTCGAACTACGCAGAGGCTGAGGTCCCCGGCGGCGCTACCGCGCCGACCGGCAAGCCGACCCTGACCGCGGCCGCCGACGGCTTGACCGGCGTCGATCTTTCCTGGACCGCCGTACCCGGTGCTGACAGCTACGATCTGCGCCGCTGGAACGCTGCCTCCGGTTCCTGGGATCCAATCGGCGGTGCCCTGACCGGCGCCACCTCGTACGACGACGACGGCCTGACGGCAGGCACGGCCTACTACTACGTCATCCGCGCTGTCAACGCCGGCGGCAACGGCCCCTGGTCCTCTGCAGACGGCGTGGGCTACGCGTCCGCCACGACGGAATCCGCTACCGCCGTGCCCAAGATTACCTTGGTGCACACCTCGCGAGAGGTCGTCGACCTTACGTGGACGCAGGTGGTGGGGACTAACGTGGAGTACGATCTGCAGCGCAGGACAGATCTCGAGCTAGGAAGCGATGTGGGATGGGCACGTCTTCCCACTGCAGGGCTACTGTCTGCCAACACATACACCGACGACAAAGCTGTATTTGCGGACGACACTGGCGGCAGCACCACCTACTACTATCGGGTGCAGGCCATCGACGACGGTGAGAAGGGCGAATGGTCGACCCCGGTTATGGTGGGGATCCCCGAGACAGGCGTGCTCCCGCCCGCACCGGATAACGTAGTGGCAACGTCCCTGAGTGTAAGTAGCATAAGGGTTGCTTGGGATTCCGTCGACTCCGCCAGAAGCTACCAGATCCGGCATAGAATGGACGACGGCAGTTGGTCGAATCCCAGGACGGAGACGAGTCCCTATACGCACAGGGGTCTGACCGCATCGACAGAATACACTTACGAGGTGCGGTCGGTTAACGTCAATGGCGAGAGCGATTGGTCGGAAATGGCGAGCGCGGAAACACAGGAGCCGGCAGGCACCGGTGGCGCGAGCACGTTGAACACCCCTCGAAACCTTAGAGTAATGGACGCCACGGAGGACGGTACTGCCAAGCTCAAGGTGACGTGGAGCGCCGTGTCAGGTACTGGCATCCTGTATGACCTCAGGAGATGGAGCGGGGCCGCGTGGGCAGCAGTGGATCTAACCACCTCTCAGCAGAGCAGCCGATCCATCACACTGATGGACGCCGATGGCGAAACTACTTACACACCCGGCAGCACGCACTACTTCGTCATCCGTGCCTACAACTTGGGCGACCATGACAACGATGTATCCACCGATCCTGTGGAAATCGACACGAGCGACTGGTCGGAACCCGCGTATGGCATGATAGCCGCGTTGAAGCCTGCTGCGCCAACGGCCCTGCGAACAGCAACGCAGAGCGAGTCCACCATCTGGCTCTCGTGGGATCCAGCGGAAGTAGTTGAAGGTACTAACCAAGCGGCTACCAGGTACACGATCCAGTGGCGCCGTGGATCATCGAGAGGAACAATCGACGTGATGGGCGCAACATCTGTCGCCCACACCGGCCTTCGCCCCGGGACAGAGTACTACTATAAGGTGAGGGCACACAACTCGGGTGGTGATAGCGCCTGGTTCCCGGCTTCAACGGCTACGCCGTCCGAGATAGTTGGCAAGACCGCGCCGTCTCAAATTGCCGCACCCACCGGTGTGACAGCAGAAGATAACTCGACCGTGGCTGCTGACGGAACGATCAGCGCCTCCGCGATCACGATTAAGTGGACTGCGGTAAGTGGCGCAGCCAGCTATGAGCTCCAAAGATGGAACGTCAACGCGGATTCTACCTTATCTGCGTGGGGCAGTTTGGAAGCTTCCCCGATAGCAAATATGTCAACCGCTGCATCGGGTACTACCTCCCATGAAGACCTCCAAACCGCAGGCATCGCCGCCAATATGACCTACTACTACATCGTCCGTGCAATTGACGAGAGTGGTGGCACAAGCAAGTGGTCTGCAGTTGCATCCGGTAGGACCAAGGTTGCGCGCCCGGATGCGCCGTCGCTAACTCTGGTGCCGACGGGCGAGAGGGTCGTTCGCCTTACCTGGGTTAACGCCTCAGGCACGCCCGATGGGGTGACCGGATATGAATTGCAGTACGCAGAAGGAATAATCACCGAGAGCCAATTCGACGATAAGGACCGTGCGAAGATGTCGAAGTCGCTTTCGTCAAGCCCCATGTATGACACCATTTCCGGCCTGAAGCCAGGGACGCGGTACACGTTCCGCATCCAGGCACTGCTGCCGGGAGAGGTAAAGTCCCAATGGTCAGACCTTGCGACGAACGGTGGGCAGGTCATCACCAGACCGACAAGGCCGGACCTGACCGCGACCGCCACTACGAACGACCACGATAACGATCCTGCGACGGACGAGGTGCCGGCGATTACGCTGACGTGGGCTCCGGCGATGCTCGATGGCGATTCATTGGTGACTTTAGGGGACTATGATATTCAAAGGCGCATGAGTGGAGGTACATGGGCGCCTCTACCGGGTACCCCGGCATTGGTCGGTGCCTGTTCCGCAACTGTGCCGTGCCAAGTCCTTGACAACAACAACGACACTGGTCTTACAGCGAATAGACGGTATTTCTACCGCATCCGCGTTAGTAAGGGTGACTTCACTGACCTACCGACTGGTTCCGTTGGCGCCGCCGCGGCCAACCCTCTGACGAGCTACTGGGACATCACGGATGAGACCACGCAGTAGTGTGGATCTTATTCCAGCGTTCAGACTGTAGCTTGAGCTTGTAATGTAGTACTACGATGCGTCCCGGCTTCGGGCCGGGACGCATCTTCTTCCCATCTTCCGTTCAGTCTGGACTCTTGAGATGCCAGGACACAACTCCAGGGCCGCCAGCTGCTTGGTGGGAAGATGAGATCTGCCGGCCCGTCCAGCAGTTCAGCGGCTTGATCGACAGAATCGCAGCAGCAAGCAAGGGTGTGTCTCCCGTACGTGACCGCCCCGACTAATCTGGGGCTGTCGCAGACGCCGCAAGCAATCAATTTCTTCTTTCTTCATAAAGTAGTTTGCTCTCGTCACGCCCTGTTTGCCCAGAGAAAGAGGAGGACTACATGTTTCAACGCAAACGCTCCAAGCTGACAACCGGGGTCATTCTGGCTCTGATTCTCACAATCGCCCTGGCCTCCGTGGCCGCCGCCCAGGCCCCCGATCAACCGCCCCCGCCGGACCCGCCCGCCGACCCCCCGGCCAACGGCGTTCCGCCGCCCCCTGGCGGCACCGGCGACCCGCCCCCCCCTGACAACGGTGACCCGCCACCCCCTGATAACGGCGATCCGCTGCCCCCCGGCAATGGTAGCGGAAACGGCAACGGCGGCGGAAACGGCGACGGCGGCGGCGGTATGATGGCGCCCGCCTGGCCCCCGCCCGGCCTCATCGTCACCCACGCCGCCACCCAGGTCCAGCTCGCCCCCGTCGGCGACGGCCTCCAGTCATATCTGATCGGCGCCGACGGCAGAGGCCACTCCGGCCCCTATATCGCCTCCTTCGCCAAGCTCGCCCAGATGCATGCCGGCGCCGCCACACTCTGGACCGGCGCAAACCCCGGCACCGGCAAGCCCGTCACCATCTACTTCCTGCCCGCCGAAAACAAGCTGCGCATCAGCACCTTCTACCCCGACACCCAGTACGACGTCAACAAGCCCTACGTCTTCACCGTAGACGCCGGCCACAACGTCGTCCACGAACAATGGTAAGCCGCACCGGCCGCAGGCGCCCGGCCCGCCCCAAAGACGTGGCATCCCTCCCAACCGTCGCCCGGGCAGCCTGACGCCGCCCTCCCGTCCCCCTACAGCGCCAGCAAGCGCCCCGGCCACCCGCCGGGGCGCTTCTTCTTCTCAGCCTCTTCCACCCTGGCATTCAGGATTTCGGGCCCCCGCAATCGGGGTCGCCAGCGACTAGGCGAGAGGATTAGACCTGCCGGCCGCGAGCGCAGATGGGACCGTTCAGAAACATCTTTTGTCCGCGGAGGACGCGGAGGGGCGCGGAGAACGGCAACGGCAACTTCCTTTGTCCGCGGAGGACGCGGAGGGGCCCGGAGAACGGTAACTTCTTTTGTCCGCGGAGGACGCGGAGAGGCGCGGAGAACGGCAGCGCACGCTGTCCGGAAGCGGACCCCGTCCAGCCACCCCCCAGAGAGTTTCGCAGCCGCAAGCAGGGGTGTGTCTCCCGCCCGTGACCGCCCCCACCGGACCGGGGCCGTCGCACACGCCGCCAGCAACGATTTTATTCTCTCTTCATGAGGCTGTTTGCGCTTCTCACGCCCAGTTTGCCCATAGAAAGGGGAGGACCAAATGTTCCGACGCAAACGCGTCAAGCTGACAACCGTGTTCATACTGGCCCTGATGCTCACAATCGCCCTGGCCTCCGTGGCCGCCGCCCAGGCCCCCGATCAACCGCCCCCGCCGGACCCGCCCGCCGATCCGCCAGCCAGCGGCGACCCGCCCCCGCCCCCCGGCGGCAACGGCGCCCCGCCCGTCCCCAGCAATGGCGCCCCGCCGATCCCCGGCGACGAAGCGCCGCCGCCCTCCGGCCACGGCGATCTGCCGCCCCCCGGCAATGGTAACATTAACGGCAGCGGCATGATGGCGCCCACCTGGCCCCCGCCCGGCCTCATCGTCACCCACGCCGCCACCCAGGTCCAACTCACACCCGCCGGCGACGGCCTCCAGTCCTACCTCATCGGCGCCGACGGCAAAGGCCACTCCGGCCCCTATATCGCCTCCTTCGCCAAGCTCGCCCAGATGCACGCCGGCGCCGCTACGCTCTGGACCGGCGCAAACCCCGGCACCGGCAAGCCCGTCACCATCGACTACCTGCCCGCCGAAAACAAGCTGCGCATCAGCACCTTCTACCCAGACAACCAGTACGACGTCAACAAGCCCTACGTCTTCACCGTAGACCCGAACCACAACGTCCTGCACGAGCAATGGTAGCCTGTCCCAACCCTGAAGCGCGCAGCCCGGCCCGGCAACGCGAGGGCATCCCCACACACCGCATCCCGACCAGCCTGACCTGCCTGTGCCATCCTCCAAATTGCAAAGCAAAGCGCCCCGGCATCCCGCCGGGGCCCCCGCATCATCCACACTCCCCCCAACGATCCCCCCACTGGCCCCCGCAGATCAAAAAAAGAGCCGTCCTCCGCGGACAAAAGAAGTTGCCGTTGCCGTTCTCCGCGCCCCTCCGTGTCCACCGCGGACAAAAGAAGTTGCCGTTGCCGTTCTCCGTGTCCTCCGCGGACAAAAGAAGTTGCCGTTGCCGTTCTCCGCGCCCCTCCGTGTCCACCGCGGACAAAAGAAGTTGCCGTTGCCGTTCTCCGTGTCCTCCGCGGACAAGAGATGTTGCCGTTGCCGTTCTCCGTGCCCCTCCGTGTCCTCCGCGGACAAAAGAAGTTGCCGTTGCCGTTCTCCGTGCCCCTCCGTGTCCTCCGCGGACAAAAGAAGTTGCCGTTGCCGTTCTCCGTGCCCCTCCGCGTCCTCCGCGGACAAAAGAAGTTGCCGTTCTCCGTGCCCCTCCGTGTCCTCCGTGGACAAAAGAAGTTGCCGTTGCCGTCCTCCGCGCCTCTCCGCGTTCTCCGCGGACAAATGAAGTTGCCGTTGCCGTTCTCCGTGCCCCTCCGTGTCCTCCGTGGACAAAAGAAGTTGCCGTTGCCGTTCTCCGTGCCTCTCCGTGTCCTCCGTGGACAAAAGAAGTTGCCGTTGCCGTTCTCCGTGCCTCTCCGTGTCCTCCGCGGACAAAAGTTGTTGCCGTTGCCGTTCTCCGTGCCCCTCAGCGTCCTCCGCGGACAAAGAAGTTGCCGTTGCCGTTCTCCGTGCCTCTCCGTGTCCTCCTCGGACAAAAGTTGTTGCCGTTGCCGTTCTCCGTGCCCCTCAGCGTCCTCCGCGGACAAGGAAGTTGCCGTTGCCGTTCTCCGTGCCTCTCCGTGTCCTCCGCGGACAAAAGAAGTTGCCGTTGCCGTTCTCCGTGCCCCTCCGCGTCCTCCGCGGACAAAAGAAGTTGCCGTTGCCGTTGCCGTTCTCCGCCGCCCTCCCTACGTCCCACCCAACGCCGCCATCGCCGCAAGAATCACACTTAATCTCCTAAATCCCCTAAAACTGCGGTTCAGACAATCCCCTAAACCACAGCACAGAAAAACCCAATCCTGAGTTGACACATGCCCCGCATACGGTGTAAAGTACTACGCGCCTTTCACAACAAAGCGCAGAATGCGTATCTGCGTTGCTTAAGAAGAGGAGAAATAAATGTCCCACCCGAAGCGCTCCAGGCTCATCGTCATCGTCGTGTCGGCCTTTCTGGTGACGATTGCCACCGCCTCGATCGCCGCCGCGCGGCCCCATTCCGCGCCAAATGCCATTGACGACCCGCCGCCGCCGCCTGGTTTCGGCGATACACCCGCGCCCACAGCCACCCCAAACAATGACCAGCCGCCCCCGCCCCCCGGCTTCAATGGCGGAGGCGGCGGAGGCGGAGGAAACAATGGCGGCGGAGTAGCCCCGCCCCCCACCGTCAACGGGCTCATAAAGCCCGTCATTTACCCCTGGCCGCCCCCCAACGCCATCATCCTCCACGCCGCCACGCCCATCCAGCTCAGCCAGGCCGGCTCCGGCCTGCGCGTCTACTTCATCGCCCGCGACGGAACCAGCAAAATCGGGCCCTTCTTCGACAACTTCAGCATCCTGTCGAGCCAGTATTCCGGTGACCCCGTCACCCTTTACGAGGGCAGCAACCCCGGCACCGGCAAACCCGTCACCATCGACTACCTGCCGGCCGAAAGACTGCTCCGCGTCAGCACCTTCTACGCCGACAGACCGCCGCACGACTTCGACAAACCCTACGTCTTTACCATAGACGCCCAACACAACGTCGATCACCTGCAATGGTAAAAGCCCCCCTCGCGGCCGCCCACAACCCAAACTGACCTAAACCGGTCACCACCCCCAAACCAATAACGCGCTCCGGCCCAACCCGGAGCGCGTTCCCTTTCCCCTGCCCTTTCCCCTGCCCTCTCCCCTGCCCTTTCCCCTGCCCTCTCCCCTGCCCTCTCCCCTGCCCTTTCCCCTGCCCTTTCCCCTGCCCTCTCCCCTGCCCTTTCCCCTGCCCTTTCCCCCGCCCTTCCCCCGCCCTCTCCCCCGCCCTTTCCCCTCCTCTCACCCCCAAATCTGAATCTTTCCACCTGCTATGTACAAAATGCCTGTTTTGTGCTAACCTCTGTTCGCATATAGGTAGCCTGCCGAAGGGGGGGATCGCGCATGCTGGCAATGTCCGAACATGGAGACCGAACAAACAGCCCCGAAAACAGAGTAGACGACTTAACCAAAAGCACAAGTGAATTGCAGGGAGCCTATGAACACTTGGCGACCAAAGACGACGTCTCAAAGGCGACTCTTAAAACTGTAATCTGGATCGTTGGTGTGGGTATGGCTTCTTTGGCAACATTACTCAGCGTCCTGATCAACATCCTCTCACGCCTCCCAAACTGACTGCGCAGGCGCCCCCTCCAAAGTCAGAAAAACTGCCGTTCAGACAATCCTTCGCAAACAAAAGACGCTCTCCGTGTCCTCCGTGGACAAAGAAGTCGCCGTTGCCGTTCTCCGCGGACAAAAGAAGTTGCCGTTGCCGTTCTCCGTGTCCTCCGTGGACAAAAGACGTTGCCGTTGCCGTTCTCCGCGCCCCTCCGCGTCCTCCGCGGACAAAGAAGTTGCAGTTGCCCTCCCCCGCGTCCTCCGCGGACAAAAGAAGTTGCCGTTGCCGTTCTCCGTGCTCCTCCGTGTCCTCCGTGGACAAGGAAGTTGACATTGTAACAATCCGGTTTCCTGGTGGCCGGGGACTCCCTGTCACCGCCCGACCGATGACCGGCAGGGAAAGAAGGCGATATAGACAGTGGAGGAACAGGTGACCCCCCAGAAAATCCTGCAGACCGATTCGATCCGGGAGCTCGCTGACTTCTGGGATACAAATGACTTAACCGACTTCGATGCCGAACTGGAAGAAGTGGACGAGCCGGTCTTCGACCGTCAAACTACCGTCACGGTTAGTCTGGCGCCGGATGAATCCCGGACTGTCAGAGCGCTTGCCCGGGCAAGCGGCATCTCCCATGCGCAGCTGATTACCCGGTGGATTGTCGAACGCATTCAGGCCTCCTCGCGATCGGTGACCTGACACCTTTCTTCGACCTCCAGGCCGCCCTGGCAGAACGCCTCTGGCGAGCTCATACCCACAGGCGCCAAACGCGCCGCCCGCGAAAGTGATAGGGCCAACCGGCCCCCGGCGCTTCTGCGTGCGCACGGCATCACCCCGCAAAACGGCCAGACCGACTAACGTCCCCTTCCTCCACCCCCGTCACCTGGCCTTGGCCGACCCTTCCCCCTCTCTCAAGATCAATAAATCCCCATCCTCCTGACCACAACAACCCCCTCCGCGCCGCAAGGGCCGTTCTCCAAAATCATCCCCATCCAGTAATCCAAAAATCCCCGTACCCCGCGGACAAAAAGGTCTTAGCAGTTCTCCGCGCCCTTCCGCGTCCTCCGCGGACAAAAGAAATTGCCGTTCTCCGCGCCTCTCCGCGTCCTCCGCGGACAAAAGAAGTTGCCGTTCTCCGCGCCTCTCCGCGTCCTCCGCGGACAAAAGAAGTTGCCGTTGCCGTTCTCCGCGCCCCTCCGTGTCCTCCGTGGACAAAGAAGTTGCCGTTGCCGTCCTCCGCGTTCTCCGCGGACAAAAGAAGTTGCAGTTGGTTGACAAACATCCAATTCTCGTGTACAATTACCATTAGGCTGACATCAAAACGCTCAACCCGCGATGCCAGCCCCAACTGAATCCCTGGACCCCCTGTCGCTCTCCGGTTCGGGCCCCGCCGCCCGTACCAGCAACAAACACAGGCGCTCCGCTTCCTTCCCGGCACCGCCGCGCGAGTTGTCCCTCT
Organism: Caldilineaceae bacterium; assembly: GCA_965207495.1. Taxonomy (GTDB): domain Bacteria; phylum Chloroflexota; class Anaerolineae; order Caldilineales; family Caldilineaceae; genus Bin5. The sequence continues at coordinate 5,054,331 of OZ242287.1, read as the reverse complement.
CGCCCCGCACCGCCGCCAGCAAGTGGGCGCTTTTTTATTGCCCGCCCACAGGGGATAAACAAAATGAACGAAATTCAAACCCCGGCGACTGTCGACTTCCCAACCCTGGACGACGCCCTTGAGCAGCTCGACAGCCAGCCCCAACCATGTGATCGGCAACCCGGCGAACCGCTCGACCGCTACCGCTGGTTCCAAATCTACCTCACCCTCCCACCGCCGCGCACCCACAAACGCGTCGCCGAAATCGTAGGCCTCAGACCCAACACCAGGCTCATCGCAAAGGCCGCCCGTCAGTGGCGCTGGCAAGAGCGCCTCACCGCCTCAGACCGCCCCGGCAACGGATTCGCCGCCCTCCGCAATGAGTGGCGCGCCCAGCTGCTCAGAGAGACCGCCTACATAGCCCACTTCACCGGCCTGGAGGACACCTCCTGTTCCCTGTCCGCCGCCGCAATCCCTGATCTGGACCAGGCCGCAGCGCGCAAGCAGCTGGGCCCCCTCATCCAGTATCAGCGCGCCCTCCTCAATCTCATGGAACCCCGCCGCAAAGAAAAAGACGTGACGCTGAATATAAACGAAAGCCGGCTGCACGATATGGTCCTGGACAGAAGGTTGGAAATTGCCACGAAACTGGCTTCAATGGAGATCGAAGCGACTTTAGGCCCCGTTGAATGGGAATACGATCCCGTAACGGACGGCCCCAACCGCCAGTCGGTAGAGGACCCTCCCGAGACGAAGCTCTGGCGCCGGCAGCCTGGAGAACCGGATCAGCACTTCCACTGGTTCCGCATCTACCTGAGCCTCCAGTTCTTCCAGTCCACCGCGCAAGTGGCCGCCATGGCCGGCATCCGCCGGCAGTCCACGCTCGCCAGGGCCGCCGGCAAATGGAACTGGCAGGAGCGCGCCGCCGCCTTCGACGCCAGCCACGTCGGCGAACCGCTCGCACGCATCGAGCTCCGACTTCACCTCCTCCACGACAAAGCCTATGAAGCGCATCTCAGCGGCCTGCTCGACGCAACCAGGGCCCTCGAAACAGCCGCGATCGGCCGCTTGGTGCAGGCAAAAGCGCGCCAACACCTCTCGCCTCTCCTGCGCCGACAGCGCAGCTTCCTGCAATCCTTCTGGCGCCAGTACCAGGCCATCGAAGGCAAATCCGTCGACGAACACCGCCAGCTTCACGTCGCCTCTCTGGTCGAAAAAAAGGCCGTCCAAATGCTAAGGGAGGAAGAAGAAGAGGATGAGGTGAAACTTAAGCGTGTCTACGGCTCTAAGGACGACAAGGAATGAAGCCGCAATCAGGAAACGCCCAACTCTCGCAGCGCCCCGCCCTGGCGCCTCTAGTAAAGGAACTTGACCCTCGTCCCCCGCATTGGTCACGGTTTTTGCCTTCAGGAACATTTGTGCCATACTTGGTGTCTGGGGTCTCCCTGTCGGCACTTCGTAGCAACAGTCTAAGCCGCTGCACACGCTGACAGCCGCCCACCCTTAACGCCGGCCCGCTCCCACCAGCCGCCCGGCCGGTTCATTTTGCCAATTTGACCTTCGACCGGTGCACCGCCAACAGCACAATACAACCCGCATACCCGCCCTATCCACTATCCACCATGAACGACAAAGACCTCCAATCCATCCGCCAAGCCGCCAAGGCCGGCGCAACCTGGAAAGACCTCGCCGCCATCATCGGCGTCTCCGACCGCACCCTTCGCCGCTGGCGCGAAGAGCTCGAAGAAGAGGAAGAACACCCCGAGGGCTACTTCGACGGCATTGAACCCGAAGACCGCCGCCCCGCGCCCAAAGACGCCGCCCAAATCCTCGCCGCCATTCACGCCGGCCGCGCCGATGGCCGCCAGGAGCTCATTGAGCTGATCCGCCAGCAGGCCGCCGAAAAAAACGACCTGCGCACCCTCCTCGCCCTCCTCAAACGCATGGACAACATGGACAATTAGCCGCCAAAACACAAATTCCGCACCAAAAAACCGCCTCCGAGCGGACAAAGCGGACATATTCTTATGAAAAAGCTCATAAAAACTCTGTCGCCTGCGCAGAAAGGATCCAACCGGCAGCCATGACCAAACTGATTTTGGAGGATGAGACCTACGCCGTCACCGGCGCGGCCATCGAACTGCATCGCACCCTCGGGCCCGGCTTCCTCGAAAACGTCTACCAGGAAGCCATGCAGCGCGAACTGACCGCCCGCAACATACCCTTTGAGTCCGAAGTACCTCTCGACATCAACTACAAGGGACAACCCCTTACCCAACAATACTACGCCGACCTCATATGTTTCGGCCAGATCATCGTCGAGCTGAAGGCGCTCAACCAGCTCTCCGGTAAGGAAGACGCCCAACTCCTCAACTATCTCAAGGCCACCGGTCTTACAGTCGGCCTACTCTTCAACTTCGGCAGCCACGGCCAACTGGAGCGCAAACGGCTCGTCAGAGAACATCGTTGATTCTCACATTCACACGAACTAAACCCTCAATTCGGTCTAACGTACCACGACCCTCCGCGGCAAAAGGGTTTTAGGAAGTTCTCCGCGTCCTCCGCGGACAAAAAGGGGTAGGCAGTTCTCCGCGCCCCTCCGCGTCCTCCGCGGACAAAAGGTTATGAAGTTCCCCGCGTCCCTCCGCGGACAAACTAGGTCCCGACCAGCAACCCTCACCACAACAAAACGCCAACGAGCCCCAAATACTGAATGGAACACTCACGCCCCCGAATGCGTCTAAAATACAGACAAAACAGCGCCCATTCGCGCCAGGACCGGCCCCGTCCCCCGTCCTGCCATCCCCAGAACAGTCTGCGATGCAACCGCGATCACAAACGCTGCACCCTCAAACATGCCCTGAGACAGGAGCATTCCATTGACTCCGTCTCTCCGCCGCGCCCGCACCACACTCGCCGCCCTCCTCCTGGCCCTCGCCGCCGCGCTCCTGCTCGTCAACCCGGCCGCCGTCCAGGAGACCGCGCCCACCCTGACAGCCCAACCCGCCGCCGGCGCCGTCAACCTCACCTGGACCCAGGTCGAAGGCGCACACCGCTACCAGCTCATCACCTGGTGGCATGCAGACACCGGTTGGCAACAGATTGGCGGCGACAACCTCACCGCCGCCGCCTTCAGCCATACCGACCTAACCATCGGTACCACCTACTACTACCGCATACGCGCCCTCGACGCCGACGGCCGGCACGGCCCCTGGTCCGAACAGGTCTCCGCCACCCCCCACGCCGACCTCGCCGCCCCCGACCTCAGCGCCCAGCCCGCCACCGCCGCCGTCGCCCTGACCTGGACAGAAGTCCCCGACGCCGCCCGCTACCAGCTGATAACCTGGTGGGACGTAGACACCGGCTGGCAGCAGATCGCCGGCGACAACCTCACCGCCGTCGCCTACACCCACACCGACCTCACCGCCGGCGCCACCTACTACTACCGTATCCGCGCCCGCAGCGCCGCCGGCGAACCCGGCCCCTGGTCCCAACAGCGCTCCGCCACCGTGCCCAACGCGCCCGATTCAACGGCCGCGCCCGCCCACACATTTACGCCTGCGCCCGCGCCGCCTTCCGCAACCCCCACACTAGCGGCCGCGCCATCAGCAACGCCCACCGCACCGCCCGCCCTGACCGCCACACCAACGCCCACCGCGATTCCGGCGCCGACACAAACGCCGACACCGACGCCAACGACCACACCGCCGGCAACCTCGCACGAACCTGATTCCTCCAACACACTCGTGCTGTCCGACCTCCAGGCGCCCGTCCTCACCGCCCAAGTCGCCGGCGGCACGGTCGCGCTCAGCTGGACTCCCATTGACGGCGCCGCCCGCTACGAGGTCACCTCCTGGACAGACGCCGGCGGCTGGCAGCCAGTCGGCGGCGACAACCTCACCGCCGCCGCCTACAACCAGTCCGGCCTCACCGCCGCTACCGCCTACTACTTCTACGTTCGCGCCGTCAGCAGTTCCGGTGGCCCTGGCCCCTGGTCTGAACCCGTCTCCGTAACCCTGCCTGAAACGCAACCCTCCGCCTCGTCCCCGACGCCCACTCCCACAGCCGCGCCGGCTTCAACGCCTGCCGCGACAGCTGCGCCGGGTTCGGTCTCCTTGTCATCCGGGTTCACCCCGCCGGTCCTGACTGTCCAGGCCAAAGACGGTGCCATTGAGGTGAGCTGGAACGCAGTCCCCACAGCAGTGCGCTACATTCTGATTACCTGGTGGGAAGTAGACACCGGCTGGCAGGACATTGGAGGCGACAACCTGACAGCCACGACCTACTCGCACACCACAGCCGTGCCCGGCACAACCTACTACTACAGTGTCCGCGCCGTCAACGCCGCCGGCGATCTCACGCCCTGGTCCGACTATCCGTCCGCCTCACTGCCTGCAGGGCCCACACCCACACCGACGCCAACGCCCTCGCCAGCCGCAGCCCAATCCGCAACGCCAACCATAACGCCCACCACAACGCCCACCGCAACACCTTCGTCTGGCCCCGCCTACGGATTTGTCACCAGGTCCAATATCTCCGCCGTCAGGGCAGGCCCGAATATCACCCTCTCATGGAACCCGCTCCCCGCCGCAATCCATTACAACATCTACTACTGCCTTTCCGTTGGCGAAGGCGTTCCCATCTGCAGGTCCGCCCTCTTCTTCAGGTCTGCCTACGAACTCGTCGCCCGCGAACTGACGGTGACATCCTTCCTGCACGAAGGCCTCCTCCAGGCCCCCGCCGGCGCCGCGTACTCGCATTTCTACGTGGTTCAAGCCTGCTTCCGTGCCGCCTGTCCCATCCTTACACGGCAACTGCCCACTGTCGCGCCGGTCCCAACGGCAACGCCGACCGCAACCGCCGCCCCGACGCCCACGTCCTCTTCGGCAGCCGCCGGACTTCCTGCCCCGACCCTGACCGTAGCAGCCGCAAACGGCGCCATCGAACTGCGCTGGACCGCGGTCCCCGGCGCAGTTCGCTATATTCTCCTCTCCTGGTGGGATTCCAAGCTCGGCTGGCAAGACATCGGCGGCGATACCCTCACCGCCGCCACCTTTACACACACCGAATTTACCCCCGGCCAGACCTACTTCTATGCTGTCCGCGCCGTAAACGCCGCCGGCGATGAAAGCCCCTGGTCCGCCTATCCGTCCGTTATCGCGCCGGCAGCGCCGACACCAACGCCAGCGCCAACGCAGACTGCCGGCGCCCGCGTGTCCTCGCCGCCCTCTTCGCTCGGCGTCCATGCCTACTACACCAAATACCTCGACGCCGCCGGCGTCCCCGTCCTCTCATCCAACGACGTCTCCGACGAAGAGCTCTACCAGGTACGCGACACCTTCCTGGCCATGCTCTCCGACCGGCCCGACCTCATCAAGACCATGAGCGACTACGCCTTCCGCCTTCTCATCTATCCCGACAGATTCGAGAAAGGCGGCCATGTCTCTGATCTCCCCGAGTTCAAAGGCCTGGGCTTCTCGTGGCGAGTCGCCGGCGCCGCCGGCAAAACGCCCTACGGCTGGGTCGCCGGCGGACCCGAAGTCGCCCGCCACTGCAACCACATCATGATCCACGAAATCGCCCACCTCGTCGAAGACGCCCTCAGACTGCAGCCCGAAGGCGAACAGTTCATGTACAAACTCAACAGCGCCTATCAGGCCGCTATGCTCAGAGGTCTTTGGCAGGATCGCTACGCCTCCACCAATGCCCTCGAATACTGGGCCGAACTCGTCCGCACCTGGCTCACCCCCAGCCAGTTCGACGGCTGGATCGGGCCCGGCTACCACAAGCTCGCCGACTACGATCCCGTCGGCGCCGCCCTCGTCAAAGAAATCCTCGGCAATCCCGCGCCGCTCACCTTCTGTCAAATCCAGCGCTTCGACCTGCAGGGAACCGTCAGTGGGCCAACCAGCCAGACCCCCCTGGCCCATTCCTACATCCTCCAGCTCAGCATGCGCTCCCCCACCGGCGCCAAAAGACTCCTGGGCGCCAGCACCACCGTGCGCAGGTCCGACAGAACCTTCTCCTTCGAGCGCCTCTTTGTAGAAAAGGCCTTCCTCAACGCGTCAGGCGAAAAGCCACACATCGTCATCGGCATCTACCGCTACAACAGCGCCGGCAACGCCGCCTGCCCCGCCGCCGCCTTCCTCAACCATGACGGCTCCTTCGTAAGGACCACCGACCAGGGCCAGTGGAAGCGAATCGAAGTCACAGGCAACCACATAACCGGCCTCGCAATCACCATACCCCCCAACCTCAACTGGCTCCCCCTCCACAAGTGCATCTGACCCCCTTCCCCTCCTCCCCCCCCAACCAGGCTCCCCTCACCCCTGCGCGAACTACAATAAGTGTTCTCCGTGGACAAAGATGTTGCCGTTGCCGTTCTCCGTGTCCTCCGTGGATCAAGAGCAGTAAAGCAGTTCTCCGCGCCCCTCCGTGTCCTCCGCGGACAAAAAAAGGTGTTGCCGTTCTCCGCGCCCCTCCGTGTCCTCCGTGGAAAAAAAAGGTGTTGCCGTTCTCCGCTCCCCTCCGCGTCCTCCGCGGACAAAAAAGGTGTTGCCGTTCTCCGCGCCCCTCCGCGTCCTCCGCGGACAAAAAGGTTTTGAAGTACTCCGCGCCCCTCCGCGTCCTCCGCGGACAAAACAGAAAAAAGAACCAATACCGCCCTACACAGGAATGTGCCTTGCGAAATAGGCCCGTGTATAATACGTAACATATACAATTCGGCACGGTCCCTGCATGAACCCTTTGTTCGTCCTGCGAATTAACCGAAACGGAGACACCCCAGTTCGCGCCCGGACCGTCGCCCACCCTACCCCCTTATCAACCGACTACTGTGCTGGCTGGCCGCGACACCGACGGCCGCGGCTGACAGACCATTCACCGACCAGGGAATCGCAATGCCTTTATCTCACCAACGTAACCGCACAATTACCCTGGCGGTTCTCCTGGCCGTCGTCGTCATCCTCTCCACCACCAGCCCGTCAGTCGCCCAACAGACTTCCACCCTGCCCGCCCCCGCGCTCACCGCGCAGGCAGGCGACGACGCCATCCAACTGAGCTGGGACCCCGTCGACGGCGCCGCGCACTACCAGGTGGCTGCCCTGCCTCGCAACGGCGAATGGCAGTACCCGGACAACGGGTCCATCACAGCAACCACATACACACACACCGGCCTGACCGCCGCCACCACCTACGCCTACCAGGTCCGCGCCGTCAACCAGAACGGCGACACCGGTGAATGGTCGCAGCGCGTCTCCGTCACATTCGCCGCCACCCTCGTCGCGCCCACCCTCTCCATCCAGGCCGCCGCAGGCAGCTTCGACCTGGGCTGGACCTCAATATCCGGCGCCGGCGGCTACCAGCTGATCGTCTGGAGCGGTTCCGGCCAGTGGCAGCAGCTCGGCGGCGGCGACCTCACCGGCACAACCTACAATCATCCCGGTCTCGCCGCCGGTACAACCTACCACTACACCGTGCGCGCCGTGAACAGCGCCGAAGTGGGCCCCTGGTCCGAACAGGTCTCTGAAACCGCCGCCGGCTCGCAGTCAGCCGCGTCGACGCCCACACTCACACCCACACCAACGCAAACACAGTCATCGCAACCGACCCCAACGCCTACCTCCACAGCTTCCCCGCTCCCCGTGCCCGAACTGTCAGCACAGCCCGGTGAAGGCCTCGTAGACCTGAATTGGAATGCCGTCGCCGGCGCAGACCGCTATGAGCTGTGGGTGTGGACCGCTGCAGAAGGCCGGCAGCAACTGGACGATGGCGCCCTGACCGCCACCACCTTCACGCACCACGAAGTCGAGGTAGACACAACCTACTATTACACCGTCCGCGCATTGGGCGCCGCCGGCCAGCATAGTCCCTGGCCCGAGTGGGTAACCGCCACCATCACCCAACCGTCGTCCGCAACCGCAACGCCCACCCCGACCACAACGCCCACCACCACGCCCAACTCAGACGTGACCGCAACCGCGACCCCAACACCCGATACCACGCCAACGACCACGCCGGCGCCGTCAGATTCCGCGCCCCCGCCGCCCGAACTCACCTTGAATGTGTCTGAGAACGCCATAGAAGTCAGCTGGGATCCGGTCCAGGGAGCAGTGCGTTATGTGCTCTGGGTTTGGACCAAAGAAGACGGTGAACAGCAACTCGATGATGGCGCCCTGACCGCCACCACCTTCACGCATCAAGACGTCAAGGAAGGCACAACCTACTACTACACCGCCCGCGCCGTGACCGCAACCGGCGGGCTGAGCGGCTGGTCCCCCTACGTCACCGCCGCCATCCCTGAAGAAAAGAACCTCGCCGCCCAAATCTTCGACCAGGTCTCACCCTCGATCGCCTTCGTCGAGACCGATAACGGCTCCGGCAGCGGCGTGCTGATCGAAGGTGGCTGGATAGTGACCAACTCCCACGTCGTCTGGCCCTTCACCTCCGTACGCGTCGTCTTCCCCGACGGGACCTACTATGAAAAGCTGCCGGTGAGATACTATGACCACCTGGCAGACCTGGCGCTGCTTGGCCCGGTCTCAACCCCCACCCAATACGCAACCATGCTCGACGGCGAAGCCCTTCCCATCGGCTCCACCGTCTACCTGATCGGCTACCCGGGCGAATACGAAAAATTCCCCCAGCCGACCATGACGGAGGGTATCCATTCGCGCCTGCGCCAGTGGGATGGCGGTGACATTACCTTGTTCCAGTCCGACTCTACCATCCACGGTGGACAGAGTGGCGGCGCATTTGTCTCCGCCACCGGCGCTGTCATCGGCATCAGCGGCTTCAAGGTTTATGGCGAATTCGCGCTTGTCACCTCCTCCGCCGACCTCCTCCCCCGCATCAGCACACTCCTCGCCGGCCAGGCCCCCTCCGGCATAGGGCCCCGCTGGATTTCGACCGAAGGCGGCGCCCTCCGACACGATCTCACCCTGCAGAACTACTATGACGATCGGGCCTACGTAATCAACGAGCCGCGCAACACCGTAGTCAGGTTCAGCCTGCTCGGCCAAAACGATGGCAAACTTGCCATCTACGACGCCTTGGGTCGGAATGGTGCGACCTTTGACCTGTACGACATCACAGGCTTCGAGTTTGGTGCCTATCTCATCGGAAGGCTTAACCCGCACTTCCTGATCGTACGCCAGAACGGATTGACCCCCAGCACCTTCACCGTCGCCGCCAACTACAATCTCATACCTGTCGATGACCCCGACCAGGGCAAACAGATCCGGGTCGGGCAGTCCATCACTGGAAATATTGATTATCCCAGTGACACCGACTATTTTGTCCTCGACCTCGAACGAGGCGAAACGGTTGAAGTCCTCGCCCAATCGCTCCTGGCCGATATGCTCCTCTCAGTCAGCCTTGGAAGCCCGGCCCTGTCCGTCACCAATGATGACAGCATCGGCCTGCTCAAACGTGACTCACGCGTCCTCTTCCGCGCGCCCATCAAAGCCCGCTACTACATTGTCATTCAAACCGTCGAACCGGCAGCCCCGGCCGGTTACATTGTCACCGTAAACCGCACGCCCAGATACTGATCTCCCACCAAGCCCGTCCTCCATCCCCGGAGGACGGGCTAAATCACCCCTCCCCCGTCGCGCAGGAATCCGCCTCCGATTCAGCGAGCCCGCCGCCATCCCCGCCCGGAACAGCCAGGCAAACAAAAAGAAACCTCAAAACCCCAAATCTTGACGCGCCGCCTCTTTTCCTCTACGATTGACACCTGAAGAACGCGCAAAATACAGCAGCCAGCCGTCGCTGTCAGCCATTGCACCTATACCAATACTGTGAGAAAAAACATGCAGGCGCTTGAAGAACTACAAACCCGCGCACAAAAAGAACTAAACGCCGCCGACACCGTCGAGGCCACCGAAGCCTGGTTCCGCGACTACCTCGGCCGCAACGGCGCCCTCACCGACTTCCTGCGCGGCCTCAGCGACCTGCCCCGCGAAGAACGCCCCGCCGCCGGCCGCGCCGGCAACCAGCTCAAAAACCTGCTCGAAGAGGCCCTCCACACCCGCCAGGAGGCCATCCGCAACCAGGAGATGGAGCGTACCCTCGCCGCCGAAGGCGTCGACGTCACCATGCCGGGCCGCCGCCCCACCCTCGGCAAAATCCATCCCAGCAACCAGACCCTGCGCGAAATCGCCCAGATCTTCGGCCAGATGGGCTTCCAGGTCTACGACTCACCCGAAGTCGAGACCGACGAAAACAACTTCGGCCTCCTCAACATCCCGCCCGGACACCCCGCCCGCGACATGTGGGATACCTTCTACACCACCACCCCCGGCGTCATCCTCCGCACACACACAAGCCCCGGCCAGATCCACGCCATGCGCGAATACTGCCCGGAGCCCATTCGTGTCATATTGCCAGGGAAATGCTACCGCCACGAGGATGTCAGCGCCCGCTACGACATGATGTTCCACCAGGTCGAAGGGCTCGTCGTCGGCCACAACGTAACCTTCAGCGACCTCAAGGGCACGCTCGTCAACTTCGCCAACCAGATGTTCGGCGAAGGTTGCGCCCTCCGCTTCCGCAAAAGCTACTTCCCCTTCACCGAACCCAGCGTCGAAGTCGACGCCGGCTGCGTCCTCTGCCAAGCCAAAGGCTGCCGCATCTGCAAAAACACCGGCTGGCTCGAAATCCTCGGCGCCGGCATGGTCCACCCCATCGTCCTCCACAACGGCGGCTACGACCCCGCCGTCTACAGCGGATTCGCATTCGGCATGGGCCCCGAACGCATCGCCATGCTCAAGTACGGCATCGACGACATCCGCTACTTCTTCACCAACGACGTCCGCTTCCTAGAACGCGTCGGCTAGCCGCGCCAACTACCGACTATTCATCCAAAGCTTTCCGCATATCCTCACCTTCCTTCTGCCACCACCCGTGCAGAATCGCGATGTCCGTTCCAATGCAGAAATGCCGCGCCCCCATATCCAGATACCGCTTCGCATCGTCGGCAGTGCCAATCTCAATGCGCGGATGAACGCCCGCTGCCATGCAGCCATCGATCACCTTCTGTGCTGCCGCCGCCACCTCAGCATCCCCCCGTTGTCCACCCTTGCCGATGCTCATCGAAAAGTCGGAAGGCCCCCACTGCAGCATCTCCACCCCGTCTACCTCCAGAATCCCTTCCAGCTCATCCAGCGCCGGCTTCTTCTCCAGCATCAGCGCCACCACAATATCGTCCAGGGCCTGAATATACGCCTCATTGCCCCCGTACCCCATGTACGAAAATCGCCGCGTCGCCACGCCGAACGTGCCGCCTGCATGCGGCGTATCCGCCCGCACATAGCTCACACAGTCCGCCGCGCCCGCCGCCGAGCGCACGTCCGAAAACAGCACGCTATTGAACCCCGATCCGACCGCCCGCTGCGCAACAAACTCGTTGTTCGCCCAATCGATCTTGATCATCGAGCCCAGGCCGTGAAGCTCCGCCGCCCGGCAAATATTGTCCAAATCGTGCAGCGTGTACGTTCCATACTCAGCCACAAACTCCACATAATCGTACAGCCCCGTATGGCCCAGCGCCTCGACCACGTTCGGCCACACGCTGTGAATGTGGGTTGCCAGCGTCGGTTTGCCCTCATCGAGCAACTTGCGAATCGGATTCGCGCGCATTGTTAAATTCTCCGCATGGGATGGCGTGCTGACCTCCCGCTCCCGCAGAAGCCAGACAAAGTGATGATAGATAAAGCGCTGCCCCTCCGCTCTACATCCCCCGGCGGCGGTGGAAGCGCTTCGTTAAACAATCTGTGCCTTGGAAAAGTCTACCTATGGCAGGACAGGCCGCCCGGCCCGTCGTCGAAAGTATATCACAGCAGATAGAGCAGTAACAGTCCCGCAACGCCACCTCTGGCAACTAACCACTATCCACTAACCACTGACCACTATCCACTGCAGTTCAATCATTCGGCGCCAGCAGATCCTCCGTCTGCGCACTATGAATCAGCAACACCGTCCCCACCCCGCTCAACCATCCATTGAGCTGGTTGCCATAGCTCGCCCGGTCCTCCGCATCAGGCCGGTTCATACCCAGCAAAGTCAGGTCCGTCTCCCTGCTCCACGTCTGTACCGTATCCGGGAACCGCTCGCCTCGCGGCGGCACAACCACAACCGGCTCCGCATTCACCCGCACCCTGTCCAACAGCGCTCGCAGATGGGCCTCCGTCTGTTCCCGGCCCTCCCCGCGCGGCAGCGTCTGCAGCAGCCGGATCGATGCCCCTTCCCAACCCGGGCTCTGCGAAATAATATGCGCCAGCAGCAGCATCAGGTCCCCGTTTCCGCTGCGCCCACCCCACCACACATCGATCACCCGGCGGTTGCCGAAGCCCCGCTTCTCATCGTGATGCAGGAACAACACCGACTTTTCCAGCTCGAACAACGTCGACAACAGCCGCAGCAAAAGCGTGCGCCCGCCCTCCGTATCGCTCCAACCCATCAGCACCGCGTTCGGCTCCAGCCCACCCACACCGTGTGACTGGCAAACCGTCACCGCGCCGGCGTAGAAATCCTCCACAATGTCCGCCTCCGCAAAGGCCGACATGTTCTCTTCCTGGATGAACGTGCGGATCTGCCGCCGCGCAATGCTGCGCAGCCTTCTCCTCGCCAGCTGATCGATATCCCCCACCAGCAGCTGGTAAAACGAAACGATACCATGCCCCCGGCTCAGCAGATTCGCAATCTCCACCAGTGGCGCCCTGTTATGCGGCTGCCCCGTGAACACCAGAATGTTTGGACGCCAGTTCTTGGCGTGAAAGATCGAACGCTCCAGATTCAACAGCGACCGCCGCGCCAGCGCAAACCAGATCCCGTTGCGAACATCGCCCCACGTGCGAATCGTCGAGCGGCGCTCCAGGAAGAAATAAATCCCGTAGCTGATCAGAATCGCAACCACCGTCGCCCCGGGATTGATCACGAACATCGCCCCGTAACAACCGGCCGCTCCCAGCAACGAGAAACTGAAATGGATATTCGCCCGCGGCCGGAAACTGGGGTTCCCCACCAGCTTCTCAATCCCCGCCACCAGGTTCGTCATCCCGTACGTGTTCAGGAAAAACATCGTGATGATCGGCGCTACAACATTAAGATCACCGGCCCAGATCACCGCGAACGCAATGCATAAAGTGATCAGAACGCCAACCCGCGGCTCCGTTGGACTGCCCAGCCGCGAACCCAGCACCCGCGGCACGATCCCGTCATTCGCCATCGCCTGCAATGTGCGCGGCGCCGCCACAATGCTGCCCAACGCCGACGACAGCGTCGCAGCCCACACGCCGATCAGGATCAACGGCGGAAACAGCGCAATGTCCCGCATTATCAGCGTGTTGCTCTTCAGTTCGTCCGGGCCGCCATGCAATGAAAGCCAGATGACCGAGAGAAAGTAAACGACCGCCGTAAACATCACCGAATAGAGAGTGCCCTTGTGAATGCTCCGACCTGGGTCCTTCAGATCGCCCGACATGCTCGCGCCCACCGCAATGCCCGTCACAGCCGGGAAAAAGACCGCGAAGACACTCCAGAAATTCATGCCCTCGCCATAGTTGGCCGTCAGCGTCGGAGCCTGTATCGACAACCAGCCTCCCCCAAAGAATGAAAGCAGCGCCGCCATCAGCGCTGCCAGAATGAAATACTGAATCTTGATCGCAAAGTCCGCGCCGATGAACGCCACGCCCGCAAACACAATCGCAATCGCTGTCGAAAGCACCCTGGAGTCGATCTGGCTGAAGAAAGCAATGCCCTCCAGCGACTCGGTGAAACCAATGATGTAAAAGGCAACCGAAATCGCCTGCGAAAGATAGAGTGGCACGCCAATGGCGCCGCCGATTTCCCGGCCCAACGTCCGCGAGATCAGGTAATACTTGCCGCCCGCCCGCACGTTCATCGACGTCGCAATCGCCGACAGCGACAGACCCGTCAAAAAACTGATCGCGTTGGCGATCAACACGATCAACAGCGCGCCCAGCATACCGGCCTGGCCCACAACCCAGCCCGCCCGCAAAAAGAGGATCAAACCCAGAATCGTCAGCACGTTCGGCGTGAACACCCCGCCAAACGTTCCGAACCGGGCCGACGCATTCGCCCTCTGTCCCGAAGCAGCCTGTGCAGATGCTGTCATAAGCCTTGGGTGACCTCCTTTTCCAGTGCGTTGCGCCAGGCAGCAGGGATCCGCTCCCCCAGCTCGACGCCCTTCGCGCCGATAAACTGGGCCAGCTCCACCAACGACTCGGCCGCTGCCGCCCCGGTTTCCGCGTCGATGCGCTCCCCCTCTTCTTGATACATAGCGTGGATATGATAGATTCCCGTCTTACGATCGATCTGCGAATCCATTCTCCCAATCAAACGGTCGCCGTGCAGCAGCGGCAACACATAGTAGCCGTACTCCCGCTTGGCCTTCGGCACGTAAATCTCGATGCGGAAGTAAAAACTGAAAAATTGCTCCGTCCGTTCCCGGTCGCAGATGAGATTGTCGAACGGCGACAGAAACACCGTGCGCGGCGCCCAACCGTCTCCCCGAATCGAATTAAGCAACGGAATCGAGTCCCGGTGGATATACCACTCGCCCTCCCATGGCCCTTCCTCACCAACGATCTGCGCCGGCAACACGATCCCTTCCCCCATCAGCTCCGCCAGCCTCTGTCCTAGATTGGGATACTTATGGCGGTTGAAATGACGGCTGATCTGCCGCTGGTTGGCCACACCCAGCGCCTTCAGCGATCGCTGACACGTAAGACCTACGACCGCCTCTTCCGCCGGCGGCGCCTTCTCCGCCCACTGCGGCAGCCAAACATCCCGCACATGCCACAACCTCTGATTTCCCTTCCGGCCAACCGGTAAGACAACCCCTTGCCAGCTCAGAAAACTCAGCATACTGGATGCCGGCTTGCCGCTTGCCCACCTCGATGGGAGCCGCGGCCCTCCCTCTAAGTCGTCGAAAGCAGTTGAAGTCAAAGGACCCTCTTTCCTCAGCCGCCCGATGATCCCTTCGCGCAGCGTTCGGTTTGCCTCCATCCACTCGCGTACCCGCTCCATCCCCTCGCCCTTCCTCTCCGAAAGACTCCCAATCCAGCGGCGCAGGAGCGCATAGTCTTCCGTCAGAACATAGGAGGCCCGGTGCGCGTCGCCCTCAAAAATGAGGCGCTCTCGCTGGAGTTCATCCAGCCACGACGGGTCAAATGCCCCCATCCGGCTCCACAACACCAGCAGCTGCGTCCGCTCCACCGCCCGGATCGGATCGATCTGCAGACAGTTGATCTGTCTCAGCAGCTCGACGATGCTCTCTTTACTGGCCCCGGCGCGCGGCCCTGCCAGCCGCTGCGCGGCAACGGCCAGGCGTCTGGCTTCAGTCTCTGTAAGCGTAATCGTTTCCATTGCGTTAGTAGTCTGCGTTGGCAGCCCCTGTTTTCCGACTGTTAATATGAACGGTTTTCCGGGGCCCCCGCCTGCTGCCCCTGCGGCGAGCCGCCTTCATTCGCCCTGCGGTCGAAGGGGGCGAAATGCTGTACATTCTGAGCGCTCTCTTGTCACATTCACCATGTTCAGACGCCCCAAGCCTTCCCCTCTTCGGTCCGCTGCCATCTCAAAATATGATGCAAAAATGGAACAGCCGCGCCGCACCGACGCGCAGCCAATTGCAGCCGCGCTACAAGCGGACGCTGCCAATGTCTTGTTCAAAAAATTGGGGCATAGGCCCAATCACTCGCACGCCGCCTGCGAGGGGCAGATTCCCGGCGTCGCAAGTAGGAGAAAGCTCTGGTCTGGGCATGAAGCCGGCCTTTGGCAACCCATGCAAAAGTCGCTGCCCCAGCCGGTGCGGAGTCTGAAAAATGCCTATTCTGCTGTTTTCTAAATCGGGTTCTGAACTGTGATTCATAGGATCGTCGGCAGCGCTGCCGCTCCGCTATCTGAATCGGCGTACTGATTCAAAGCACCTGGGGCATCGTCACCCCAAGACTGCCTCACCGATCGCCCGGTACCCCTGCGCCGCCGCGATCAGGTGGTCCAGCTTCAATTTCTCATTGATAATGTGTGCATCAGCTTCCGTCGCCGGTCCAAAGCCGATCGTCGGTATGCCCGCCACGCCCGCGCTGTATGCCGCATTCGTGCAGAAACGATACGCGTTCAACCCCGCACTGATCCCAGCCCCATGCACCGCCGCCAGCGCGCCCGTCACAAACGGGTCGGCGTCATCCGCCAACCACGCCGGAAAGAACTTCTCCGTCACAAAAGTGTGCCCCGTATAGCTCCTGTATTCCCCCGTCCCCACACGCGCATCCAGCTGGATGTCCGCCAGCTCGGGTCGCTCGCTGATGTCGGCCAGCACACGCTCCGCCGCCTCCCCGGGCAGCAGCCGCCGGTCATACGTCACCCGGCATATGCTGGGAATGACCGAATGACCCGGGTAGGGCTCGCTGATAATATCCGTCAACGCAAATATCGCCGGCCCCATCTGCGGGTGCTCGTCCAGCGCCAGGTCCTCCACCGCCGCAATCACCCGCATCATGTCCAGCACCGCGTTGCGCCCCATCTGCGGCGCCGACGAGTGCGAAGGCCGTCCCGTCGTCGTCAGGTGAATCTCGGCCCGGCCGCGTCCCCCTCGCACGATCTGCAAGTCCGACGCCTCGCCAATCACAACAAAATCAGCACCCGTCTGCCCGATCACCTTCTCCAGCGCCACGCCCTCCAGCACCTCCTCCATCACCGACGCGCTCACCACCGCCTTGCCCTTCAACGCCGCCCTGTCCAGCCCGCCGATGCCATGCACCATCGCCGCCAGCGCGCCCTTCATGTCCGCCGCGCCGCGCCCGTTCAGCGCACCGCCCCGCACCTCCCCGCTGAACGGGTCCAACTCCCACGGCACCCCCGGCGAGACACCCACCGTATCCGTATGCGCGTCGAACACGATCGTCGGACCGGGCTGCGCGCCCTCCAGCACCCCAACCACATTGCCCACGCTGTCCGTCCACACTCTGTCAAACCCGAGCGCAGTCATCTCGTCCTCAATGCGGCGAGAGACCTGCGCCTCCTCGCCGCTCAGGCTCGGGATCCGGACGATTTCCCTGGTAAAGGTGATCAGGCGATCTGTATCGAGCATTCACGTTTCCTTGCTGGTCAGTGTTCGAACTACGACTCCTATGACTTCCTCTTGGTCTCGTCACTTCCGGCTTTTCTGCGATGCATGCCCTTTCAATCCCAGTCGGTCCCGGTTTCGGGCGCACGCGACAGAAATATAGCTGAAGTACCGAAATTCGCGCAACTGCCATTTTATGCCTCCTGTAGCGACCCTCGCAACCGCCAACAGTTGAGGCGGCGAAGCCCGGGACGATTCCGATGCTTTGCAAAGCGCCTACCTGTCAGATACACTACAACGTACCGCAGCGGCTATTTGCCAGCGTTCAATCGCCGCACCAGGACGGCCAAAGGAGCCTTCCCCTCACATGAAAACAACGAGCGCATTTCAGTCTATCGAAGAAACCACAGACTCTCTTGGCGGCCAGCAATACATCGCCAATGACGAAATCGCCACCACCGTCTACCTGTCGCAGCAACTGGGCAAACCGCTGCTGACCGAAGGCCCGGCCGGCGTCGGCAAAACCGAGCTCGCCAAAGCCATCGCCGGCTCACTCGGCCGAACCCTCATCCGTCTCCAGTGCTACGAAGGTCTCGACGAGACCAAAGCCCTGTATGAATGGGAGTACGCCAAGCAGCTGCTCTACACACAGCTGCTCCGCGATCAGCTGCAGCAGACCCTCGCCGGCGCCGGCTCGCTCGCCGAAGCCGCCGACCGTCTCACCGACGAGGAAGACGTCTTCTTCTCCATGCGCTTTCTCCTGCAACGACCCCTGCTGCGCGCCATCCTCAGCGAAGAACCGGTCGTGCTCCTCATCGACGAGATCGACCGCGCCGATGCCGAATTCGAGGCCTTCCTGCTCGAGGTGTTGAGCGATTTCCAGGTCAGTGTGCCCGAGCTCGGCACACTCGAGGCCAATCACATACCTATCGTCGTCCTCACCAGCAACAACACCCGCGAACTGAGCGAAGCACTCAAACGCCGCTGCCTCTATCTCTTCATCGGCTACCCCTCCCTCGAGCAGGAGCTAAACGTAGTCCGCCTAAAGGTACCCGACCTGGCGCCGCAGATGGCCAGCCAGGCCGTAGAACTCGTGCAAAGCCTGCGCCAGATCGACCTGCGCAAGCATCCCAGCATCTCCGAAACCCTGGACTGGGCACAGGCGCTTGTCACCCTCAACGCCGAAAATCTGGATCAGAAGACGCTCGAAACCACCCTCAGCGTACTCCTGAAACACGAGACCGACCTGCGCAAAGTACAGCGTCAGTTGTCTCGCATGCACGATGACGACGACGAAGAAACCGACTGGGACGAAGAGCTGCCCCGCCGACGTCGCATAGACTGATCTGTCTTCGGATTTACTGGTCTGTCTTCAGACTTACTGGTCTGTCTTCAGATTTGCTGGTCTTTTTTCAGATTTATAGTAACGAAGGGGCACTTTGGGAACTGTAAGGCAGAACGCCTGACCTCCCCGTTTCAGAGGAGAATCCCATGGAAGAGCGAATTGTAAAGTTCATTTCAGCCTTGCGGTCCGGCGGCGTGCGCGTCAGCCTCGCCGAGAGCGCCGATGCCTTCTCCGCCGTTGATAACCTCGGCGTCCACGATCGGGACTCATTCCGCCTCAGCCTGCGCGCAACCCTGGTCAAAGATGCTGAGAGCCTCCCAACCTTCGAAGAGCTCTTCCCACTCTTCTTCGGCAGCGGCGAACCGCCCCCGCTCATGAACCTGATGGAAGACCTGACCGAAGAAGAGGCCAACATGCTGGCCCAGGCCCTCCAGGAGTTCGGACAGCGCCTGCGCGAAATGCTGGAACGGCTACTGCGCGGCGAGGAGCTCTCGCAAGAAGAGCTCGACGCCCTCGGCCAAATGGTGGGCCTCAATCACGCCGATGATCTGCGCTACCGCGAGTGGATGGCGCGTCGCATGCAGCGCGCCCTCCAGTTCGAACAGGTGCGCAAAGCCATGCAGGAAATCATGGAGCTCATGGCCCAGATGGGCATGAATAAGGAACGCCTGGACCAGATGCGCCAGCTCATCGGCCAGAACATGGAATCCCTGCGCGAGCAGCTGCGCCAGCACGCTGGCCAGCGCATTGCCGAAACCATGGCCGAGCAGCGCCCCGAGGACCAGATCGAAGGGCTCTTGGACCGACCGTTTCAGGCCCTCTCCGACAGCGACATGCAAAAACTGCGCCAGGAAGTGCGCCGCCTCGCCGCCCTCCTGCGCAGCCGCATCGCCCTCCGCCAGAAGAAGGCCAAGACCGGCCAGCTCGACGCTAAGGCGACCATCCGCGCCAACCTCAAACATGGCGGCGTCCCGTTTGACATCAAGCACCGCGACCGCACACTCAAGCCCAAACTGGTCGTGATCTGCGACATCAGCACCTCCATGCGCCACTGCACCGAACTCATGCTCTCTCTGCTCTACGAGCTGCAGGACCAGGTGAGCAAATCCCACGCCTTTGCCTTCATCGACCACCTCGAGTACATCACGCCCGACTTCCAGGGCAACCGCGCCAATGAAGCCATCCAACAGGTCCTGATCAGGATGCCACCCGGCTACTACAGCACCGATCTGGGCCACAGCCTGCAGAACTTCTCCGACGACTACCTCGACACCATCGACCACCGCACGACCCTCATCGTCGTCGGCGACGGCCGCAACAACTACAATGATCCCCGCCTCGACATCTTCAGAAAAATGGCCCGCCGCAGCCGACGCACCCTCTGGCTGAATCCCGAGATGCCCATGCTGTGGGGCACCGGCGACAGCGACATGCTCGAATATGTGCCCCTCTGCGACAAAATCCTGCAGGTCAGTACGCTCTCCGAACTGACGGCGGCGGTCGACCAGCTGCTGGTCGATAAGTAATAGCCTCGGCCGCCTGTGGCACGGACTGCCTTCAGAACTTTGGCCGCCGCTGATTCTTGAGCGCTATGAGAGCACTCGTACGTGTCGTAAGCTGGGTCGCTGGGCTCTGTCTGTTGGGGGCGCTGCTCTTTCTCGCAGTACAACAGTACAATGTCGTCGAACCTGCCCGCGAGCTGCTGCTCGACGCCGCCGGCGTCAACCTCGCCCCCCGCGTCGATCCCTGCCTCCAGAACGACGCCGCCGGCGACATCGTTGCCCGTATCGACTATACAGACGCCCACGCCCTCAATACCCTGTTCGACCAGGTCGACATCTGGCACGTCGAAGCGGACCAGCAAACCGCTGTCGCACTGGTGTCGCCGGCGCAACAACAGTGGCTGACACAAGAGGGCTACCCTTTCTCAGAGGATACCGAGCAGACCGCCGCCCTGCCCGACCCCTGTGCCTTTCAGACTCTGGCCGACGGCCGCAGCATTCCCGGCTACGCCTGCTACCGCACAGTTGAGGCAACCCACGCCGATATGGCGTCCCTCGCCGAACAGCACCCGAACCTGGCCGAGCTGAAGGACATCGGCAACAGCTGGTACAAAGTCCGCTCCTTCGGCCTGGCCGGCTCCGACATCCAGGCACTCGTTCTGACCAACAGCCAGACCACCGACATCGAAAAAGGCGAGCTGGTCGTCGTAGGCGCTCAACATCCCCGCGAACTGGCAACCACCGAAATCGCCACCCTCTTCGCCGAACTGCTCCTCTCCCAATACGGCGCCGACCCCGACCTGACCTGGCTCCTCGACTACAACCGCATCCACATCATCCCCCTGGCCAATCCCGACGGGCGGACCTGGGTCGAACAAGGGCACCTCTGGCGCAAAAACACCAATGCCACCAACGGCTGTGACTTCCCCAAGCACGGAGTCGATCTCAACCGCAACGGCACCTTCCTCTGGAATCACTGTAACGGCTGTTCGTCAGGCGACGTCTGCTCCACCTTCTACCGCGGCGACGAGCCCGCCTCCGAGCCCGAGACGCGTGCCATCGAAGCCTATCTGCGCGACGTCTTTGGCGACCAGCGCGGCGAAGGCTACAACGATCCCGCTCCGGAGGACACAAACGGCGTCTTCGTCTCGCTCCACTCCTTCGGCCGCCTCCTGTTCTACCCATGGGAACACTCGTCAACGCCGGCTCCCAATCGCGATGAGCTGCGCCGCCTCGGCCGCAAGATGGGCTACTTCCCCGACTACAGAGTCTGCAATCCCGAGCTCTGCATGTACCGTTTCGACGGCAGCACGACCGATTTCGCCTACGGCGCCCTCGGCGTCGCCGCCTTTACCTACGAGCTCGGCACCGCCTTCTTCCAAACATGCCCTTACTTCGAGTCCTATATCACTGACCCGATTCTCGACTCCCTCGTCTACGCAGCCAAGGCGGCCCGCCGTCCCTACCAGCTGCCCGCCGGCCCCGACGTGACCGGCGCCAGCGCCGAGCCCACGCGCATGCTGCCTGGCAAGGAAGTCATTTTGACCGCGACCGCCGACGACACCCGCAGCGCAGGCAGCGGCTCCGACACCGAACCCGCCCAGCCTATCAGCGCCGCCCGCTTTTCCGTCGACGCCCCATCCTGGCTTGCAACCACCTTCGAAACGCTGCTGCCCCTCGACGGCGACTACGACTCCACCGTCGAATCCCTGACCGGCGCGCTCGACACCACCGGCTGGCAGCCCGGCGCCTACACCATCTTCCTCGAAGCCCAGGACGCCGACGGCAACTGGGGCCCCCCCACCGCCATATCCATTGAGGTCGTCGCCGTCGCAACCGAGCGGACCCCCCCACAATACAAACAGTACCTCCCCCGCGTCTGGCGCTAGACCTGCAATGGCCACTGCCAGGACCCGTCTCCCCGCCACCCATCCTCATTCCATGGCCGCAAATACCGACCACCGATCACCGATCACCGACCACTGCACTTCGCAGTTCACCAAAAACTGTAAACTGACTACTAAAACTGCAGTCCCGCGCCCCCGCAACGCCCCGCCCTTGCTCGCCACCGTGTCTATTCTTCCCCAGCAACATGTCTAGCCACCAGTGTCTCCTCCCCCACTTGCTGCCTCAACCCACTATCCACTATCCACTATCCACTATCCACTATCCCCTGCCCTCCGACCCCTGCAGTCAATTCTTAGCCGATCAGATTCTCTCGCTGTATAATGCAACCTGACTTGGCATGGCAGGCGGGTCGTCTGCTCTCCCAGTCCACAAAAATGAAGCCGGTTGGCTCGCAGAGGCCAATCAGGCGCGCACCTGGTATGAAGGAGTTCATCGATGGCGAAGATGCAAGCGGACTATATCTGGATGAACGGGGACATCATCCCGTGGGAGCAGGCGACTGTGCACGTCTTCACCCATGCACTGCACTACGGTAGCAGCGCCTTTGAAGGAATTCGCGCCTACGAAGTCAATGACGCAGCCGCGATTTTCCGCGGCCCGGAGCACTTTGAACGGCTGCTCTACTCCTGCAAGGTAGCGCACATCCCGTCTCCCCTTGACGTTGACGAATGGATGGATGTCGCCAAAGCCGTCCTGCGCAAGAACAAACATCACAGCGCCTACATCCGGCCCCTCGTCTTCCGCGGCTACGAGAGCTTGGGCGTGGATGGTCGCGGCTGCCCTGTGGACGCCATCCTGGCTTCCGTGCCTTGGGGCCGCTATCTCGGTGCAGACGCTATCGAAAAGGGTGTCGATGTGCAGGTAAGCAGCTGGCGGCGCATGGCCTCGAACATGTTCAGCCCGATGGCCAAGATCGGCGGCCAGTACGTCAGCAGCCAGAACGTCGTTATGGAGGCCGTGGACAACGGCTTCTCCGAAGGCATCGCCCTCGACATCAACGGTCAGGTTAGCGAAGGCAGCGGCGAAAACATCTTCGTCATCTACAAGGGCGTGATCTATACACCGCCCCTGGGCAGCAGCATCCTCGGCGGCGTCACCCGCGATTCCGCGATTACAATCGCCCGCGATCTGGGCTACGACCTGCGCGAGCAGGCCATGACGCGCGAAATGCTCTACCTGGCCGACGAAATCTTCTTCACCGGCACCGCAGCCGAAATCACACCCGTGCGCTCGGTTGACCGCCTGCCCGTTGGCGACGGCAAACGCGGGCCCATCACCCAGGCAATCCAGGGCGTTTTCTTCGGCATCCTCGAAGACAATATGCCCGACAAATGGGGCTGGCTGACACAAGTGTCATAAAAAAATGAGGAGCGGGAAACACCCGCTCCTCACTCACAACGCCCCTCCTCTTTCCTCTTTATTCGCTCCCTGCTACCTGCCCGAACCAGCGCTCCTCCAGTAGTCCCAGCTGCCCTTCTTCTTCCAACGTTGCCATTGCCTGCAAAAGGGCGCTCTGCAACGTCGGCGCCTTAATCGACACCGCGATGACATAGGGGTCCTCATCGAGCACAGCCCCCACCGCCCGAATCTGTTTACCGTCACCCTGCGCCAGCCGCAGCGTGACGCCGTCGATCAGCAAGGCTTCACTGGCCCCGGAGACGAGTGCCTCGATCGCCTTCTCCGAAGACTCGAACGGCAGCCGCGTAAAACCTGCGCCCTCCCTCTGCAGTCGACGGGCAATCGCATCGCCCCGGCTGCCCCACTCCACCGCGACGCTCGCCCCATCCAGATCCTCTACCGCTCCGTACGCGGCATTCGCGCCGACCACAAGCCGCACACCGGCCTCGAAATAGGGCGGCGAATAATGTACGTCCTTCGTCATGCGCGCATTGTACGGAAACGCGCTGATCACCGCATCCACGCGCTCGACCAGCAGCGCATCCAACAGACTGTCAAAACCGATCGCGACGATCTCCGCCTCCAGCCCCCACGTTGCCGCGATCTCCCTCGCCAAGTCTACGTCATAGCCCACCGGCGCGCCCTCCCCGTCCAGCGTCTCAAACGGTGGGAAACTGGGGTCCATACCCACCCGCCAGCTCCCCCGCTCCTGCATCGTGAGCCAGGTCTTGTCCACCGCCGGCCCGCTGCTACGCAGTAAGAACCATCCACCAACCACCAGCACCAGTACGCAGACCGCGATCCACAGCCGCGGCTGCCGCTCGAAACCGCGTCGTACAAAAGAGGCCGCCCAGCGGTCGCCGCGGCTCTCCGCGACTAGCCACTGCCGGTCGCCATTGCCAGCTGCGGCCTGCGCAGGGTCTCTCTCCCCGTTCCTCTCCTGGTCCTTCATGGCGCCTCAAACCGCCCCTTCGCGTACTCCTGCATCTCAAGATAGATTGCCTTGGGTTCAAAATCAGCGCCGACAAAGGTGAAATAGTCCTGGTAGCTCTTCTGGTCCCACGGGAAACGAAAAACCCAGAGGCAGACGCTCTCCAGCCAGGGCCACTCCGTGCTCGCGATCTCGTACGCACGCGCAGTATTGATTATGCGCTGCGCCGGACGCACGGCCCGCGTCCAACGTGGATGATCGTTCCATCCCCCTTCAGTGATCATCGCAGTCTTGTCGCCGTCTCCGTTTCGGACCATGATCTCCCGCAGAAGTTCGGATCGCCGAAAATTGACAACCGATTCGCCCGCCGGCTCGTCCGCATCGAATCCCAGTCCGTATGCGTGAACTGCCAGAATGTCGAAATAGTCGGCCGCGCCCGCGTCATACATTTGCTGCAAATAATCCAGATCGTTCATGCTCCATTCACTGCCCGGCGGGTCCAGCGTCGGCGCCAGCGCGCCCGCCAGCACCTGCACCTCCGGGGCGGCCTCCTTCACCATCGGATAGACCACCTTCAGCATCCTCACGTAGGACGCAGGATCCACCGGCCGAAAACCCCATTCCAGGCTCAGATTGGGCTCGTTCCATATGATCAGATAGCCCACTTTGTCCCGATAGCGCCGCACGAACTCGACCGCATAACGACCGAACGCCTCGTAGTCCTCCTCCGCCAGGTAAAGATGGTGCGAATCCTCAGGCCGCGCCCACTCCGGCACATAGCCCAAACGCGCGATCACAGTGAGCCCCTGGCGGTTGGCGTGGTCGATCACCAGGTCCGGATGGCTCCATTCGTACTGCCCGCGTCTCGGTTCGTAGTAGGCCCAGGGGAAATACTCGACGATCCATGGCGCGCCCATCTCGCGCACCATTTCGAGGCTTCGCTTGATCTTGGCCGCGTCCGGCTCATCAGTCAGCCGCGTATGCACGCCCATCTTCAGGTTGACCGTCGCCACCGTTCGCTGCGGACCCAAAGGGACCCAGTTACGAAAATAGGAACGATAGGTCAGGCCGACGACGCTGCACAAAAACAGCGCCCCAATCAGCTTTCTGGCGCGCGGTGACCACAGGGCGAGTGGCGGTATGCGGTTGATGGAGTCTGACTTCCTGCGCAAATATGAGGCGAAGCGGCCAATCATCAGCAGGAAACGTGGGGCAGGCGGCGGCTATGTCTCTTCTTGCAACGCTTCATCATCTTCATCAGACGGTATCGCAGGCGCAAATTCGAACTCCTCCTCCTCATCTTCCAGAGGAGTCTGCTCTTGGGGAGCCTGGCTGGCTTCGATAGCCTGGATTCCATTCTCTGCCTGGTGCAGCGAGTTGTTCAGTTTGTCTCGCAGTCGGTAAAGCACATCAAGCGCGTAGACCTCAGCTTCATCAACTAGGCGGATCGCCTCAGCGTGTCCATGCGCGATAATTCGCTCCGCCTCCTCCCGTGCGCGGTCGGTGATGGCATCCTCACTGACAATCTGAATCGCCTGCTGCTCCGCGTGGGCTACGATCTGTTCTGCCCGCGCTTGCGCATCACTCAAAATGCGATCACGCTCGGTTATCATGCGCTCGCTTTCCTTGATGGCGCTCGGAATGCTGATACGCATCTGATCTATCAGCCGGAGACACTCCTCCGAATTCACGATCAGAGAGGGCGAAAATGGCACCCGCCACCCTTTGTTCAGGGTCTGTTCAAGTTGATCCACCAGTTGTAGAATTTCCATGATCGGTTTGAACTCTCGTTTGACAGATCCCGGCAGCCGCCAGAAACGGTAAACCGGAAGCGATTCCGCTACTGCTTGCGCTCCGCAAACCGCTGCTGTAAAGCCCGCTCAGTGTGCGGCGTTACCCAGTGGGAAACATCGCCGTCCAGGCTGGCCACTTCCTTCAGAATCGTTGAACTGAGATAAACATACTGCGGGCTGCACAGCAGGTAACATGTCTCGATCTGCGGCGCCATCTGCCGGTTGGCCATGTCAATGCGGGACTCAAAAGTGAGATCATCCACATTCCGTAACCCGCGTACGATCACCCGCGCATCGAGTCGCTCCGCCCATTTTACCGTTAGTCCGCTATATGACACAATCGAGATATTCGGCACGTCTTGGAGGGCTTCCCGCGCCAACTCTATCCGCTCGTCCGTCGAAAAAAGGAGCCTTTTCGCAGGCGCGTCGAAGACGGTCACAAGCAGCTCATCAAAGAGAGCAGCCGCCCGCCGCGCAATGTCCAGGTGTCCGAAATGGAAAGGGTCGAAACTTCCGGGGTAAATGGCGCGGGTCATAGGGCATCGTTGTCTCTAAAATAATCGGCGTATCGACGGCGTTGCAACCGCATTCAGGGCGCCGACCGTTCACCGTCAGGGCCATCGAAACAGGCCATCAGTTCATCCGGCGCCATGCTGGCGATAGAGTCCAGACAGAGGTCCGCGCCCGAGAAGTCCGAGTCGCGCGTAATGAGATTCGGCACCGAAACACACCGCAATCCGGCCCGCTGCGCCCCAAGCATCCCGTTGTAAGAGTCTTCAATTGCGATCGCCCGCTCCGGCCTTACCGCCAGCTTCTGTGCCGCCAGCCGGTAAAGCGCCGGGTCAGGTTTGACCCGCTCGACATCATCCGCGGTGACGATCGCGGCAAATCGCCCGAGAAGTCCCAAACGCTGCAGGTGCGTCGCCACCCACTTACGGTCAGAGCTCGACGCCACCGCCAGCCTCACCCCTCGCCGATCCGCCGCATCGATCAATTCCTGTACACCTGGCATGATTGGCTCGACCCGCACTCTGTCCAGGAACTGCTTTCGCCGTTCCGTGCGCAGACGCTGCCGGTCGATATCTCTGCCCAGCAACTCCTCCAAATAGTCGTCTGGCGCGAACTCGCCCGTGCCGCCCCCTACACATTGTAGCCAGACATCTTGGGGCAACTCAACGCCGTGCCCTCGGTATATCTCCTGCCAGGTCTGGAAATCAGGCGTCTCCGTGTCCAGAATCGTTCCGTCAAAGTCAAATACAATCGCTTCCAGCACCGGCAAGCTCCTTCTTCGTTTTAGTTACGGTTTACGCAGCCCACCGTGCTTTAATCCGTGATCGGGTAGCGATCCGCAAGG
This sequence comes from Caldilineaceae bacterium, assembly GCA_965207495.1. GTDB lineage: Bacteria > Chloroflexota > Anaerolineae > Caldilineales > Caldilineaceae > Bin5. The sequence continues at coordinate 5,027,032 of OZ242287.1, read as the reverse complement.
CTGGTAAGCACAGGGCGCTCATGCGATAAACTCGCTGAATACGCGGTTCCCGACAAGCAACCCCCTCGGTGTCAGGCGCACGCGTTCACCGTCCGATTCCAGCAAGCCTTCCTCCTGCAGCCGGTCCAGGCTGGGGCCAAAAGCCGCCCCCAACGGCTGTCCGTGCATCGCCTCAAAACGCGCAAAAGACACACCCTCCCGCACCAGCCGCAATCCCAGCATCATCGTTTCGCCCATCGAAACCTCGGCCAAGATCTCCTCATGAAAATCCACCGGGCTCTCGCCCGCTTCGACCCGTTTGATGTAGCCCTGCACGCCCTTGCGATTGGACCAGCGAACGGCTGCCGCCGGCGCACCTGACCCAGCCGTCTTGTCACCGGCCTCACCACCCACGAATGGCAGCTCCTCAATAGACTCGCCTCGCAACCCGGTGGGGAAGCGCAGATGGCTGTGCGCGCCGGGCCCAACCCCCACCCACTCCTGGTTGCGCCAGTAAAGCAGATTGTGCCGGCACGAAAATCCCGCGCCGCGTACCCAGTTTGACACCTCGTACTGTTCGTAACCGGCTTCACCCAAGCGGCCGATCGCACGCTCGTACATGTCTGCCGCCATGTCATCATCCGGCGCCGGCGCCTGCCCCGTCTCTACCCAGTGCGCCAGGGGCGTATCCGGCTCGACGATCAAGCTGTATAGGCTGACGTGCCGCGGCGCCAGTTCCAGGGCTCTGTCCAAACTGCCATCCCAGGCCTCCCTCGACTGACGCGGCAGCCCGAACATGAAGTCAAGATTGATGTTTTCAAAGCCGGCTTCCCTAGCCGCGTCATAGGCGTGTAGTGCATCCTCCGCACTGTGGATACGGCCCAGAAAGGCCAGCTCCTCCGGCTGAAAGCTCTGCACCCCCATGCTCAGCCGGTTCACGCCCAAGCCGCGCAGCAGCGCAAACTGCCCCCGGTCCTCCATGCCCGGATTGGCCTCACAGCTGATCTCAACGTCGGCTGCCAGCGCGAACCGTTCGTGGACCAGTTCCAGAATCCGCCTCAACTGGTCTGAGCTGAGTACGGTTGGCGTCCCTCCCCCCACGAAGACGGTGTGTACCGTGCGGCCGTCGAGGCGAGCCGCCCATCGACCCAACTCCCGGCAAAGAGCCTGACTATAGGCTTCGTACAGGGGTTCCAGACGGGCGTAGGTATTGAAATCGCAGTAGGGGCACTTCCGCGCGCAAAATGGAATGTGGATGTAAAGGCCCAATGGCCCTTCGTCGGTTTCTTCAAACGCAGGATCTGGCAACCGGCGAGAATCTCGCCCATGGCCAGGTTGAGCAGCGTCCAAAGTGGTGAATTCAACCGCGGAAGTGGGTCCGTTCCCGGAGTCCGGCTCGCCCGCGCCGCCTTCAGGGACCTTCGCCCCCTCTTCCTTTACGAGGCGCTCAGAATATGTCGGACGCAATGCAGCCATGACGTTCATCAGCCCTGATTCGTCGCTCCTTGGGCGCGCAAAAAGGAAGGAGGAACGACAAGAAAGGGTGCCTCGTCTCTCACGTCCCGCCCTTACGGTCAGGGATTCTCCAACCGGAACCCGTGGCCGCGCACTGTTACAATGAAGTTGGATCTCTCGTCGTGCTCGTGGAGCCGTTCCCGCAACCGGCGCACAAGTGCGTCGATGGCCTGCTTACTGACGCCCGCCCCGCTGGTCTCCGGCCAGACCGCCTGAACAATCTGTTCACGCGTCATCACGCCGCCTCCCTCATGCCAGAGGGCACTCAGCAGCCGGTACTGATGCAGACTCAAAGGGGGTTCCAGCAGCGAGCCGTTCAGCCACACTTGGCGGGTCTCTTCCTCAATGCGTAGCCCAGTTTCGGACTGCACTTCGCTGTCGCTGGAGTCCAGCGTCAGAGGGGTAGTCGCCTCGTCGTCGACAAAGGACAGTTTGAATCGCAGCGCGATCTGCACCTCGTCACCATCCGACAAACTGTGCGACCCATCGGCAATATCCATACCATTGACATGGGTTCCGTTCTTGCTGCCCAGGTCCTCAATCGAATAACCGAAACCGTCCCAGAATATACGGGCGTGGTTCCGGCTTACCTGGCGGTCCGGCAGTGTAACGTGGCATTCATCGTGACGCCCAATGATCAGGGGCGTGGTACGGCTGAGAGGCCAGCCTTGGCCGGTCTGGTTACCGTGGCGGAGGATCAGCATTGCCGTCTCGCGTTGCCTGTCGACGGGTCGAACACTCCGTGACTCTACGATCTGCTGTTCAGCGTTGGGACCCTCTTGAGTCATTTCCTTTCCTCGTAAAAATAGCATGCAAGGTAAGTTTTAACGTCACTTGCATTATTCTCCGGCTGTTATTATAGTATGAATCCTTGTATCCGAGCCCCCAACGACTGCGGCAACAACTCTTCCATGAACTTGGCGTAACAATGCCGAGGGAGAAATTTATTATATCGAAGCGGGTAATATACGTCAACCACTTTATAGAAATGGTCGCATAACTCGGAAGTAGAATACGATCTCTTTGACGCACCGTCGCGCCAAATTCAGCGAACTGCCGCTACGCACAGCGGCCACGCATCACGAACTGGCGCGCAGCGGGCGGCAGCTTTTCCTCTGGAGACAGACTGTTTCCCGAGGTCCTGGAATTTCGCAGAGGTGTTTTTTGGCTACAGTATTGGATTCAGATTCGATTCTGCGCGGACGTTATGAAATCGTTCGCCTGGTGGGTCAGGGCGGGATGGGCGCAGTCTATCAGGCCAACGACCTGCGCCTGGATGGGCGCGTCTGCGCCATCAAAGAGATTCTGCCGGCCCTCCTCGTCGACCAGCGCGGGCCCGATCTGGATCTGGGACAGACGATTGAACAGTTCTACCAGGAAGCCAGCGTTCTCGCCCGGCTCGATCATCCCAACTTACCCAAAGTTTCCGACTATTTTTCCGTGGACGGGCGCGAGTATCTGGTCATGGACTTCATCGAAGGCCGTGATCTGCAAGAGATCGTAAATGAAGCCCTGCGGCAGAATAAACACCTCTCCGAAGCCCAAGTCCTGCTGTGGGCCACACAACTCCTGGACGCCCTCGAATATTTGCACGGCCAGGACCCGCCTGTTCTACACCGCGACATCAAGCCGGGTAACATCAAAATCACACCCGAAAATAGACTGAAACTGGTTGATTTCGGTTTGGTCAAAGTGCTGCAGCCGGATGACTCTCGCACCGTGACGGTTGTTCAGGGGCGGGGCACAGTCGCCTATACCCCCCTCGAGCAGTATGGAGGCGACACCGGTCACACCGATGTGCGCTCAGATATCTACAGCGTCGGCGCGACGCTATATCACCTTCTGGCCGGTACACCCCCGCAGGATGCCAAGGAGCGCTTCCTCAAATCTGGCCTGCTCGATCCCCTCCGCCAGCTGAATCCGGCCATCTCCACGCGCACGGAACGGGCCGTCTTCCAGGCGCTTGCCATGCACCCTGACGAGCGCCCCCCCAGTATTGCCGACATGCGGCAGGCGCTGTTCGGTGCCGAAAACGTCAGAAAAGATCCCACCACAGATCTGTTGCCGCCCCCAACCTGGAATGAAATCCTCCGCAAAAACAGAATGCTGATCGGGGCGACCGCTCTTCTCTTCATCATCGCCTCCGTCATCAGCATCTATGACCTCTGACATATTCGCCATCCACCAGAATGTCAGCTTCTGACTGCCAACCCTGGCAACCAACGTCGGTGCCGCCCGCCAGTAGCAAAAGCGCGCAAAAATTCGCGTAGTCAATACCCGCCCAACAGCAGCGCAAGCCAAAAAACAATTGCTTCATCAACGCTGTGAAAATTTGCGCAATCCTTCCGCGCCAATTTATACTGATACTGACTTTTTCAAGAATCTCGGTGACCCCACTGTTCTCTTTCCCCCTGATCGAACGATACAGCGGGCGGTCGCGAAACTGGTAGTTGGTCAGAGGATATCTCTTCGTCCCCTACCCAACTCTTGGAGTCGTATCAGAAGCCGTCCGCTAAGAATTGCCGTTAACAGGAGGGTAGATTTTGTTCAAGAATCTTCTCCAAGCTTTCGTCTCGAACGCACGCCTTCGCAATTCGACCATAGCCATCATTGGGCTGCTCGTCTTGAGCGTGGTGCCTATCTTCAAAGCACCCCCTCCCCACGTCGAACTGGCGGCCGAAGCACTGCTCGAACACGGGCCAAAGTGGTTCACCAACGGCCTGCTGACGACTCTCATTGTCGACCTTATCATCATCCTGCTGGCCGTATTCGCCGTCTCCAGAATGAAAGAGATACCTGGCGCTTGGCAGAATATCGTCGAGATGATGGTCGAAGGCATGTGGAATCTGACCCAGAGCATCGCCGGCCATGGCTCCGCCAACAGCCGCAAATTCTTCCCTTGGGTGATTACCATCTTCATCTTCGTTCTGGTCAGCAACTATATCGGTCTGCTACCCGGCTTCGGCTCAATCGGCATTTACCATAGCCCCGCCGAAAGCCACGCACAGGCCGAATTGGGCAAACAGATTGCAATGGTTGGGGGCGAAGCAGTTGCTGTCGCCGCCGCTGCCGAAGAAGGCAAACCGGTCCTTGTTCCCCTGTTTCGCAGCCCCTCCGCCGACCTGAACATGACCTTGGCTCTTGCCCTCATTTCCGTCTTCATGACCCAATTCTTCGGCGTCCAGGCATTGGGAATGCGCTACTTCACCAAGTACTTTAAGAACCCCTTTAAGGACGGCATGGGTGCCGTGGTTGGCATCTTCGAACTGATCGCCGAAATTTCCAAGATCATCAGCTTCTCGTTTCGTCTCTTCGGCAATGTCTTTGCCGGTGAAGTCGTACTGCTCGTGATGGCCTTTCTCGTCACCTTCCTCCTGCCCAGCATATTCTACGGGCTGGAACTGTTCATCGGATTCATCCAGGCGCTTGTATTCATGTTGCTGACTCTGGCATTCTTCACAATGGCCACCGTCAGCCACGACGATCACCATTAACATCAGTTGCCAGTGACCGGACTGCTCCGGAATCCACTTGTAAGACTGATCACGAACCAATAATCACTGCAGTTTAGAAAAAGGAGTTCACACTCATGGATGTTGAAGTCGCAAAGGAACTGGGTTCTGCTCTTGCTATCGGGTTGGGCGCAATTGGCCCTGGTGTAGGTATCGGTCTGATTGGCGCCAAAGCGATGGAAGCGATGGGCCGCAATCCTGAAGTGACCAACACTGTGCAGACGAACATGCTGCTCGGTTTCGCCTTCTGTGAATCGGTCGCCATTTACGCGCTCGTCATCTCCCTGTTGGTCAAGTTCGTCTAAACCTGTTCTCAGTGGCCAGAGTTCAGTCGTCAGTGACCAGTGGTCACTTCATACGGCCGGTGACACGACTGGCCGCGACCCACTAGCCACTGCAGTGTATCCAGGAGGTTGGCCTTGGACGCTCTCGATAAGTTAGGTATCAGTTGGCAGTTATTGCTCTCACAGATCGTCAACTTCGGTCTGTTGATGGTTATTTTGCAGCAGCTTCTCTACAAACCCGTTCTGAACATGCTCGATCAGCGCAGACAGCGCATCGCCGAGGGCTTGGAACAGGCAGATAAGGCGTCCAACGCCGCCGCCGAAGCCGAAGCGGAGAAGCAAGGGATCCTCGAAGAGGCCCGCCGCGAAGCACAAGAAGTCCGCGCGCAAGCAACCCGCGACGCCGAGCGCATCGCCCAGGACATCCGCAGCCGCGCCGATCAGGAGGCCCAGGAAATCCGCATGAAGGGCCAGGCCGATGCCGAAGCCCAGACCGCCGCCGTCATGGCCGACGCCAGAAAACAGATCGCAGACCTGACCATCGCCGCAACCGAGCAAATCCTCGGCCGCGAATTGGCGAACCGGGATGAGCAGGAGCGCTTTGTCAACGACTATCTGGCCCAGCAAAACGGGAGCGGTTCATGAGCGAGCGCGCGACAGCCGAACGATATGCCCAGGCCATTCTTGAGGCGATCGTAGAGCAGTGGCAGACCACGCTGACCGAGGTCGCCGACGCGCTCGCGCAGGATCCCAAGCTGGGCGCAGATGTCGATTCCATCGAAAAGGCGATTCCCAGAAACGCCGGCCCCGAGCTGCAGAACTTCGTCAAGATGCTCGTGCAGGAAGGGGATGCAACTCTCCTGCCCCGTGTCGTTGCCGCCTTGGGCGCAAGCCTGAGAGGGGAGACCGGGCCGCAGGCAGCTGACATCACAAGCGCTGTCGAATTGGATGACGATGCCCAGGAGAAGATTCGACAGCGGCTTGCCCAGCAATATGGCGAGGACCTCGTCATTAGCTTCGATGTTGACCCATCCCTCATGGGCGGGTTGCGCATCAGAGTCGGCGATCAGTTGATCGACAATACGGTCGCTAACCGCCTGATGGCGCTGCGCGAAATGGTCGCCGCCTCAGTGCGGTAAATTCGGATCTTGTAGTCAGTTTCGGGGCCCGACATCCAGCAGCACACACCTGTCAGGAACCAGAACTGAAAACTTACAATAAAGGACAGCGCTTATGGCAGTTCAGACTGAGGAACTGACCCAGGAATTTACCGACCGGCTCAAACAACAGATCCTCAACTTCACGCCGGCCCCCAGCCGTGTGGATGTGGGCGAAGTCGTAGAAGTCGGTGACGGCATCGCCATCATTTCCGGCCTCCAAGGGGTCATGGCGAGTGAGTTGGTCGAATTCACCAAATCCGGTGTACTCGGTATCGCCCAGAACCTGAACACCGATTCCGTCGGTATCATCATCATGGGCGAATACACCGAGATCGAAGAAGGTGACCTGGTGCGCAGCACCGGCCGCTTGGCTTCCGTCCCCGTCGGCGATTCGCTGATCGGCCGCGTTGTCAACGCCGTCGGTCAACCCCTCGATGGCAAAGGCCCTATCGACGCAACCGACACCCGCCCGGTGGAGCGCATCGCCCCCGGCGTCGTCCGGCGCAAAGGGGTAGACACCCCCGTCGAAACCGGCGTAACCGTTGTCGATGCCCTCATCCCTATCGGTCGCGGCCAGCGGGAACTGATCATCGGCGACCGCCAGACCGGCAAAACCGCCCTCGCCATCGATACCATAATCAACCAAAAGGGCAAGGACCTGATCTGCATCTACGTCGCCATCGGTCAGAAGCAATCTACCGTGGCGCAGGTGGTGGGCATCTTGGAAAATCACGGGGCTATGGATCACACAATCGTCGTGACCGCATCCGCCGCTGACCCGGCCGCCCTCCAGTTTCTCGCGCCCTACGCGGGTTGCGCAATGGGCGAAGAATTCATGGAGCAGGGCCGCGACGCGCTGATTGTCTACGACGATCTCTCCAAACACGCCCAGGCCTATCGCCAGGTATCGCTGTTGCTGCGGCGTCCCCCTGGCCGCGAGGCCTACCCCGGCGATGTCTTCTATCTGCACAGCCGCCTGCTCGAACGGGCCGCCCGTATGGATGAGGAGTTCGGCGGCGGCAGCCTGACCGCGCTCCCTGTCATCGAAACACAGGCCGGCGACGTGTCCGCTTACATTCCCACCAACGTCATTTCAATCACCGACGGCCAGATCTTCCTTGAGGGCGACCTCTTCTACGCCGGTATTCGACCTGCCATGAACGTCGGCCTTTCCGTTAGCCGCGTGGGCAGTTCCGCCCAGACCAGGGCGATGAAAGGCGTGGCCGGCCGCCTCAAACTGGAGTTCAGCCAGTTCCGCGAGCTGGCCGCATTTGCCCAGTTCGGCTCCGACCTCGACGCGTCAACCCAGCGCCAGCTCAACCGCGGCCAGCGCATTCAGGAAGCCCTGAAGCAGCCCCAGTACGAGCCTTTGCAGTTGGACAAACAGGTCATGAGTCTCTTCGCCGTGACCAACGGCTATGTCGACGAAGTCGCCGTCACCGATGTGAAGCGCTGGGAACTGGAAATGCACGCCTACATGGACGCCAACCATCCGGAAATTGGGCAGACCGTCCTGCGCTCACAAGATCTTCCCGATGAGTCGCTCGATTCGCTGCGCCTGGCCCTGGAGACGTTCAACAGTAACTGGAGTGGCTCAGAATAAACCAGAGATCAATTGTCAGTGACCAGTCAATTAACCTGGTAACCAGCTACTGATCACTGCAGTTGAGGAGGCATAGTGGCAAGCACACGTGAGATTCGTCGTCGCATCCGCTCGGTCACAAACATCTCTCAGGTCACTAGAGCGATGGAGGCCGTGGCCGCGTCCAAGATGCGGCGTGCCCAACAACAGGTGTTGGCGACCCGCCCCTACGCGGAAAAAGCCCTCGAAGTGCTCAGCGATATCGCCCGTCTGCACAGCAGCGGCGGAACCATGGACGCGCTCATTACCCCCAGAGCCGAAATAAAACGGGTCGGGGTTATTCTGATTACCGCCGATCGCGGGCTGGCCGGAGGCTTCAATGCCAACGTATTGCGCCAAAATGCCGCCTTTATCAAGCATCAGCGTGACCAGGGACGCGAAATAGAAGTCGTTGCCGTCGGCAAAAAGGGCCGCGACTGGCTCCTGCGTTACGACCCGGTCATCCGCGCCGAATACACCGATATGCCCGACACGCCGTCGGCCGCAGACATCGGCCCCATCTCTCGCACCATAATCGACGACTTCCGTTCAGAGCGTTTCGACGAGGTCCATCTCATCTTCACAGATTTCGTCAACACGCTGATCCAACAACCCACAACCCAACAGTTATTGCCTGTCGTCCCCGCCGAGTCAACGTCTGCGATGCCGCCCGACTATATTTTCGAGCCAAGCGCCGAGGCCGTCTTGGAGCAGGTACTGATCGGCTTCATTGAGGTGCAGATCTTGCAGGGCATGTTCGAGAGCATCGCCAGCGAACATTCGGCCCGCATGGTTGCCATGCGCAACGCCACCGAAGCGGCCAATGAACTCGTCGACGAGTTGACGTTGACCTACAACAAGGCGCGTCAGGAAGGCATCACCCGAGAGTTGATGGACATCATAGGCGGTTCAATCGGCCTGGAATAGAGTCGAGCGGGCGAAAGCCCCTTCCCATAGCAGAACGGAGCATAACATGTCAGAAAACGGAAGCAATGGCCGCTTTAGCGGCTCCGTGTCCAGCGTCGTCGGTCCGGTTGTCGATTTCTCCTTTACAGGCGAAACCTTGCCGGAGATCTACGACGCCGTCTATGTCGACCTCGACGATGACTCGACCCTGGTCTGCGAGGTGCAGCAGCATCTGGGAGACGGCGCTGTCCGTGCCGTGGCCATGAGCTCTACAGACGGATTGCGTCGCGGAATGGAAGGCTACTCCGATGGCGCCCCCATCACCGTGCCCGTCGGCCCCGGTACTTTGGGCCGCATCTTCGACGTGGCCGGCAACCCCATCGACAGCGATGACCCAGTGGACGCCACCGACCACTATTCGATCCATCGCGAACCGCCCAGCTTCGCCGACCGCAGCACACAGGCCGAACTGTTCGAGACCGGCGTCAAGGTCGTCGACCTGATCGCCCCCTTTACCAAGGGCGGTAAGACCGGCATCTTCGGCGGCGCCGGCGTCGGCAAAACCGTCATCATCCAGGAGCTGATCAACAACGTCGCCGAGTACCACAGCGGCTACTCCGTATTTGCCGGTGTCGGCGAGCGCAGCCGCGAAGGCAATGACTTGTGGCACGAAATGCGTGACTCCGGCGTGATCGATTCGACCGTGATGGTCTTCGGACAGATGAACGAACCGCCCGGCGCCCGCTTGCGCGTCGGCCTCACCGGCGTGACCATGGCCGAGTACTTCCGCGATGAGGGCCGCGATGTCCTCCTTTTCATCGACAACATCTTCCGTTTCGTGCAGGCCGGTTCAGAGGTCTCCGCCCTGTTGGGACGCCTTCCCAGCGCAGTAGGCTACGCGCCCACGCTGGGTACCGATATGGGCCAGTTGCAAGAACGCATCACCTCCACCAATACCGGCTCAATTACATCGATGCAAGCCGTCTATGTGCCTGCCGATGACTACACCGATCCCGCGCCGGCCACAACATTCGCCCACCTTGACGCCACCATCACGCTCGAACGCGCCCTGGCCGAGCAGTCCCTCTACCCGGCCATGGACCCGCTCGGCTCCACCAGCCGCATCCTCGACCCGCTCATCGTCGGCGAGGAGCATTACAACGTGGCCCGCGAAGTCCAGCAGACACTCCAGCGCTACCGGGACCTGCAGGACATTATCGCCATTCTCGGCGTCGAAGAGTTGAGCGAAGATGACAAGATCATCGTCGCCCGCGCCCGCAAGATTCAGCGTTTCCTCACCCAGCCCATGCACGTGGCCGAGGTGTTCACAGGCCAGCCTGGCGAGTACGTGAGAATCGATGAAACCGTGCGCGGCTTCCGCGAAATTCTCGACGGCAAGCATGACGACCTGCCGGAGCAGGCCTTCTATATGGTCGGTGCCATCGAAAAAGCGGTCGAAAAGGGTGAAGAACTGAGGCAGGAGTAATGACGATACAGGTCGAAATCGTAACCCTAAGTCGACAGCTGTACAGCGGTGCTGTCGAGATGATCACCTTGCCCGGCGTCGAGGGCGATATGGGTGTATTGGCTGGTCATGCCCCTCTGCTGACGACGCTGAATATCGGTGAAATCACGCTGCACAGCGACGACGGCGAACCCGACTACATCGCGGTCAGTGGCGGCGTAGTCGAAGTGCGGCCCGACAAGGTTATCGTGCTGGCCCGCTCGGCAGAGCGCGCGGACGAAATCGACATCGCCCGCGCCGAAGAAGCCCTGCAACGCGCCGAAGAGGCGCTCAGCACGCGCTCGCCCGAAGAGCGCCAACCCGTAGAGGTCGCCTACCGCCGCAGCCAGTTGAGGCTAAAGGTCGCCCGTCGCCGCCGCCGCACCCGTCCGGGTGTCTTTGCGGAGGATGAAGGCTAGTACTTCTTCTTAGAGAATAAAACTTGGCCGGGTCTTAGCTAAGCCCCGGCCTTTTCGTTCCAGCAACTTATCTTACTCGCCATAGAACCAGTCAATTCCGATTCGCGCCACATAGATGCCATCGCGCTTGTGATAGCTGATCAACGCCAAATTGTCGACGAAAGTCAGACTCGGATAGCCATAGTCGTCATCAGTATCAGAGCCGATCGCCCGTTCGTGTATCCACGTAAGACCCTCATCCCTTGAGACGGCAGAGACGAACGGTGTTCGCAGTCTGTCCTGTGTGCCGGTCGAACGCAGCAATAGCAGGTCGCCGGTAGCAGGGATCCGTTTGACGTTAAGCGCCGACGAGTTGGTAGAGAGCCTCAGACTTCGCACCGCCTCGCCCGGCGACCAGGTAACCCCCTCATCCTCCGAGTAGGATCGGACCACGCAGCCGCTGTACGTCCGGCAAAGCATCATCACCCGGCCATCGCGCAAAGGCAAAACGTGAGGCTCCTGCGCCTCCACCGGCAGCGTATCAACCACATTCTCCGACTGCTGCCAGGAATAGCCGTCGTCATCCGAATAGAAGACCGCGCTTACATAGCCCCGGTGGTCGCCGCCCTCTTCCCTGATCTCCCTCTCGTAAGGCGCGAGAATCCGACCCGAAGGCAGCTGTATCAGCTTGTCATTGAAAACATGGTTTGTGCCTGCGTGGGGCGTGACGATAAGCTGATCGCCCCACGTCTCCCCGTCGTCGGTCGAACGACGGTAGTAAGTGTGCGCGAAACGCGGGAGCGATCCGGCAAAGTAAATGTAGGACAGCAGCAGCTGGCCGTTCGCTAACCGCAAAAAACTGGGATGCTGGTACCCCTCATCCGTGCGCTCTGGCTTCGGACGGGCGACCAGCGGGAACGGCTCCCCCCAGGTCTTTCCCTGGTCTTGAGAGACTCGTCCCTCGATGTCACCAACGACTGAGTTTTCCCCGGTGTTTTCACAGTGGTCAGTGTATGAAAGCAACAGTCGGCCATCGTTGAGCAGCGCGATGTCGCCCGCACTTCCACGGTAGCCGAACCGCCGCCTGGGCATCTCTACGGCATGCACATCTTCGAACAGTGCGCTGGCGGTCTGTGTCGCTCCACTGGTCTGCCTGGTGAATCCCCCTAAACTTCCCTCGTCCATTGCCATCGCAGCGGTGGAAGGAGGCCAAATCGGGGTTTCATCTGGGATATACATTCGTTATCTTTTCATCTGGATCGGCTCCTCAGCAAGCATCAGGCAGCGTCACCGTTGATGTGTGAATCTTCCCCGGAGGCAGAGTCTATCTCTTCCTGAAGCAGTCGCAGAAGTAGCCGGCGTTCCGCATTGGTCAACCCCGCTAGTCTGTCCTGGGGGTCAAGTCCCGCTAGTCTCTCTTGGGGGTCAAGTCCCGCCAACTTCTCTTCAGGGGTAGCAGTTTCAAGGACGCGTTGGCGTATCTTTTCTCCTATCTCCATGATCTTGTCCGGGGTTAAAATCTCGGCCATATTGATTTCTCCCTTCACCTCCAACGTCTCCTGCAGGCCAAACATGTAGGCATGCAACTGGGGCGACATTGTTACCGTTGCCGTATCCAGCGCAGCAAAAGCGGCCTCCCGTTCCTGCTCGCGGCTCGCAAACAGCTTGACAAAGGCGTTATGGGGATGGGGCGGCAGGTCATTCAATACCAGCAGCAACACGCGCCGCAGCAGTGGTAAAGAGCTGCCGAAGACCCCTGACTGTAATTCTCTGTACCCCCACTCCTCGAGCCGAAGCTCTCGCGGCGTTCTCGAACTCAACACAACCGTGAGCGCCTGCTCTTCCTGCAATCTCTGCGCCTGCCGGTAGAAGTGGTCATAAGCTACGGCTTGGGCAAGCGCGGTTTCGTTTATCGACTCCGTATATTTGAACTCCAACAAGACATATCCAGCTGCGCTGTCACGCACGCCATCAGGTAAACGTGCTCTTTGCGCTGCGTTCCACTCTTCCCCCTCTCGGCGCAGAAGCAGGATGTCGGCTCTAGGAGACTCTCCCAGGAGATCCACCTCTACATTGACCGTAATCTCCACCGGCGCCAGAGACAACTGCAAGAGTCGGCCGAGAACTTGATGGGACTGAAAGCGAACCAGCACAGAGCTAAGACCTGCAGAAATTCATCTTAGGGCCCCTACTTCGGCATATCACGCAGCGCATTGAAGACCGGCAGGTTGCTCCAATCATTTCTCACTATCCCCCACTGCGCCTTCTCCGTACCGTCAGCCACGACGCGGAAGTTCAGATTCCAAAGTATCGCCGGACCCACCCAACCCCATCGCTTCATCATCTGATAGGCCTCGACAGTCCAGGCCGCCTGCTCATTGTAGTCGTTGTCGTTCGCATACCCATATCGAGGGTCAAACGCGCCGCCCGCTGCCCAGCCAAACTCGGTCGGCCAAATCAGCTTATTGGCCGCGCCGTACTTGACCGCGATGTTCCGATAGCCCTCCATCGTGCTGCGGAAGCTCCAAGAGTGGTGAGGGTTGTCGCACGCGCCGTTAAAGCTGTTACCGTGGATTTGTATCGCCTCACAACCCCGCTGATATGTGTAGGACGGCGGCACGTTATAGCCACTCGGATGCGCGCCGATGCCGTCCGCGTAGTTGTTGAGGCCGGCCAGGAACATCTTTTCCAAATATTCAAAATCATCTACCGCCGCTGTACCGCCCCTGCTCTGCGGTGCGCCGTTGCTGGCCGCCGGCGTCAGCGCGCCGCTGATCACCAGCATCGACGGGCACGCCCTCTTGATCTCCGTGTAGGCCGGTCTCAGCAGCGCCACATACTTGGCCGGATCCAAAGGCAGGTTGCCCCACTCGTAATGCAGGTTCTGCTCGTTCCAGACCTCAATCGCCTTCAGCGAGGTGCCGCAATACTTGCCCGCCATCGCTCCCAGGAACCTGGCAAACGTATTCGGGTCCGCCGGAGGACCACCTACATTCGGCTCAAATCCTCCTTCGCGCGCCCAGGGCGGAGCGTTCACAACACTGAACAGCAAACTGATGCCCGCGTTGTTGGCCGCATCAATGATCCCCTGCATCGAGCCCCAGTCATACTGGCCCTGGTTATTCTCGAAAACTTTCCATTCGATCTGCTGCTTAACCCAGCCAAAGCCCATCTCGCGCGTCTTCTGCATGACCTGGCCGGCATAATTGTTGTGCACCATATGCGCCTGCACACCGTAACCGAAGTTGCCGCCCCCAGCGGCCGCCGGCGCCGCTGCTGCGGGCGCGGCGGCAGGTGGGGCCGGGATATCGGTAATCACCTCGATCGTGTTCAGAGGGCCGCTGGCGGTCGTCAGCTCAGCAAACACCCAACCCTTAGCGCCATTGCCAATATCGATCTGCCACCAATCTCCCGCCTCGTTCTTTCCAAAAATGAGATAGGGCTGACCCGCGCTGAGCTGGCTCAAAATGTCATAATTAGTGCCCGGCCCCTCGCGCACGTTTGTGTTCTGCGTACTGACCAGCCTCGAAACTTCAGGTGTCGGCGTCGGTACGGGCGTAGCCGTTGCAACCGGCGTCGGCGTTGCCAAGCTCATCGCTACCGTGTTCTGCGGGCTGGCCGCCTGCATGCTACCCAGATTTGTTATCTGCACGACCTGCGCTTCGACCTGAATGTCCCCATCGCCCGGCGGCGCCATGAACGTATATACCGGATTCTCAATCGGGACCGTTACCTCCTCCAACACGCCCCCGTCAGGGTGGAAAATCTTGAAGGCTACCTTCAGCATCGCCGGCGCCGTATTCACGCCTCCACCCGTCTGAAACTGGCGCGCCACCTCCCATAAGTCCGGGTCCACATCCCCGGAATCCACATCACGCACCATCACTTGGGTCACATCAAACCGTTCCAGCAGGTTGAGCTTGCGCGCAAAACTGCTGCTGTTCCCGACCGCAACCGTCCGCTCCAACTGCTGGTCGTCCGTGTACGCGTACACGTATGCCCCAATCGCATCATCCCACGTCAAAGGGCGGGTGATACGCGGGTTGACCGCCGCCACCTCAATATCTGCGCCGGGAAGAACAACACCATCTTCTCCCCCCAATCGGACCTGAGCAACCAGTGGTTGCAGAGACTGCTGAAAACCCTTGAGCCACAACTGGTTTCCGCTCCATTCCACCGACATGCCCGGCAGTTCCACCTGCACCTTGCGCCGGTCGATCTGGTCTGTGGCGTAGGCCAGCAGGGCGTTCATCTGCCCCCCCAGCTGATACGCCGCCGGGTCGTCCGGTGCCGGAACCAGAACGCGGTCAGCGGCGCTGCCCAGCGCCTTCCAGTCGTAGCCGCGCGTGTTCCACTCCACCGCCGACATCTGCTGGGGCGACTCTACCCGAACCGCCAGCCAGCGATTCATGTCGGGCGCATGCAACCGCTCGGCCAGGCGTTCAATGAAGGAGGTGAACGCCTCATCCCCTGCCAAAACTGTTTCCATGCCGCGATAGTCGACGATAACGCCCGGAAAACTGTACTGGGTTAGCAAGTTGGCCACGGCGTCCAACTGATTCTGCATCTGGCCGGGTTGCACCAGCATGTTGTGAAGCAAGTCACTGCGCGGCGCTTCGCCCCCCTTCCAGTTGCGCAGGACCGGCACGATCGCATAGTTTCCGGCCGGGATATTCGTACGCGCTACATCCAGCGCGCCGTCTCCACGCAGGTAATAGCCTCCGACGGCAAGGGTGGTAATGGCAGCGTTAGCCAAACTGGCTGGAGCCATCTCGCCTATCCCAATGTTGGTCCCCACACGTGCCGGGGGCGCGCCTGTCTGCATAACCACGAAATTGGCAGGCGGCGGGCCGCCAACGCGGGCTTCAATCTTGTCTTCCACTGCCAAAACGGCACTGGGCACAAATTCCCAACTGTCCCCATCCCAGCTGTAAAGTTCCAGCGTTTCGTACGGCTGGCTGTCGTTGGGAATCGGAATCCGCACGATGCTTTGCTCCAGGCTTCCTCCCTGCACATCCACCTGGTAGATCGGGCTCTTGGCTTCCAGACCCGCGGCGGCCAGCGCATTCAGCGCGGTCACCCACGCCTCTCCCGCACTCCCGTTCAGAAACTCAGCACGGGGAATGCTCTCAAGGCTGACGCGAAACGATTCAACTACACCTTCCGGAGGAAAAATGATCGTCGTCCCGTCCGGATCCATGAGCGAACCGCCGTTCCCGTCAATCGCCGTTGAATCCAGGCCCTGGATCCGCTCGAGCAGACTGATCGGCGGCAATAGTAAGGCCGCAACGATCAGCACGGGAATCAGGACCAGCGAAAGAATGGCCGTGGCAAACTTCCGCAGCCTGGAAGCCGGTCTCGACTCAGGTCGGAGCGGCTCATCATAATCGAAAGATGACCTTCCCATTTACGTTTTCCTCCATTCTGCGCCGCTCTCGGCCGGCGGCGTATTGAACCTGAATCCTGTCTTCTGGTATCTGCCCTATCGCAGCGGTCGCTTCATCACCACATGCCCATGCGACCAGGCATCTGTCAATCTACTGCTCGTTGCGGCACGCTGTTGAGTTCGGGGAAACTGTCTCTATCGCCCGTCGCCGCCTCACCGGGCTGCCGCGAACCGTCAGTATCGCCGGAACCGGCAGCAGGCGAACCCGGCCATTGCGCTGTCGCGCCTGATGCAGTAACTCTGCAACCGGGCAAGGCGTGCACCTTCCCGCTTGGCGCACGCAGTCCACTAACTATCTTAGCACAGGCAAAAAACTCAACAAAAACGGGTACATTTCACAGGTGCAACCCCAAACGGGGGTGAACTCTCTTTACCGCCAGCCGCAACAAACCCACGGTCAGATCCAGTTCCATGCTCCGGCAGATCAACCTGCCTCACTCTCTCCTCTCTCCTCTTCACTAGCTCCTAGTCTTTGGGCGGTCGGGCCTTCGGCCCTCCCTTGTGCAGGGGCTGCGCCCCCGCAACGCCCCGCCCTCGCTAGCCACCGGGTTCTTTCTTCCCCAGCAAGTTCTCTAGCCAACAGTGTCTCCTCCCCCGCGTGCTGTCTCATTCCCCTGGCCCCTAGTCCCTAACCCCCGCAGTTCCGCGCCCCCGCAACGCCCCGCCCTGTCTAGCCACCGTGTGTATTCTTCCCCAGCATTGTGTCTAGAGCAAGGTGTCTAGCCAACAGTATTCTCCCCAACCGTACCTGTAGGGGCAGGCCTTGTGCTGCCCTCGCCAGCCTGATCAACGGACCCCCGCTAGAACCAAGGCCTGGCGCATGCCCTGTGCCTCTCCCAAAGCCGGCAAACAACACCAGCCACCGCCGGCACAATCTCCCCTCCAGACCATTCCTACCCCGAATCTTTGATGCGCCCACTCCAGTCAAATCATTGCCCGATCCTTCCTCACTGCATTATACTGGTAGCGCATTCTCAGTAAACGGGAACTGCCCAAAGGCAACCTGGGAACCGCTGAACCGGTTCTTTTTTCAGCAGGGCATTTTGGATGTACCGCAAAATAATCGTCAAGTTGGGCACAGGTGTACTGACAAAGGGCACCCGTTTCCTCAACCAACCCCAAATGGTGGAACTGACCCGCCAGATCGCGGAGATCCATCATCAGGAAAAGGAGTTGATCGTCTGCTCCTCTGGCGCGCAAGCCGCCGGACGGGCGCGCCTGCGATTCCCCGAGCTGCCCGATACGCTCTCCAGCCGCCAGATGCTGGCCGCTGTCGGCCAGAGCCGCCTGATGCTCATGTGGGAGAGGTTCTTCGAAATCTACGGCATCCACGTCGGGCAGATCCTGCTGACCAGGGCCGACACCGAAAACCGCCAGCGCTTTCTCAACGCCCGCGACACTTTCAGCGCCCTCCTCAAGCACCGTATCGTCCCGGTCGTGAATGAGAATGACGCCGTGGTCGTCGAGGAGATCAAGGTCGGCGACAATGACAACCTCTCGGCGCTGGTGGCCGTGCTCACCGACGCCGACCTCCTGCTGATGCTGACCGACCAGGCCGGCCTCTTTACCGCCGACCCGCGCACCGACCCGAACGCCAAACTGATTCCTGAAGTCCAAACGATCGACGACTCCCTGCGCGCCCTCGCCGGCAACACGCACTCCAGCCTCGGCATCGGCGGCATGAGCACCAAGCTGCAAGCCGCCGAAATCGCCTGCCGCGCCGGCACCGACGTAGTCATCGCCGACGGCAGCGCACCCGAAGTGATCTTACGCGTCGTCTCTGGTGAGCCCGTGGGCACACGCTTTCCAGCTCAGGAAGCGCCGCTGGAAAACCGTAAACGGTGGATTCTGGCCGGCCCCGCGCCTTCGGGTCGTCTCATGGTGGATGCCGGCGCAGCCAAAGCCCTGCGCCATCACGGCAACAGCCTTCTTCCCGTAGGCATCACCGCGGTGGAAGGCGAATTCGAACGCGGCGACGCCGTCTACGTGATGGAGAAGGACGGGCCGAACTTGGCACGCGGCATCACCCGCTACAGTAGCGCTGACCTCATACGAATTCGCGGCTGCCAGTCGCACGAGATAAGCCAACGGCTCGGCTATGGCTACGGGCCGGTCGCGCTCCACCGCAATGACTTGATACTCTTGGAGTAAGGTTGGGAGGAAATTTATGACTATAGCTGTCAAGAAACCAGACACGATCGAAGAAACTACAGGGCAACTTTCCCGCAACAAATCTTCTCAGCCCGCGGGGCAACCGGTAGACATCGAGGCGATGGGGCAGGCCGCGCGCCAGGCGAGCCGCAAACTGGCCGGGCTGTCCTCAACGCGCAAGAATGAAGCGCTTCACGCCATCGCCGACGCCTTGGAAGAACGCAGCGCAGAGGTCCTGGCGCAGAACGAACTCGACATCGCAGACGGCCGCGCCAACGGGCTCAGCGACGCCCTGCTAGACCGCCTTCAGCTAACCCCCGAAAGGATTCGAGGGCTGGCCGACGACACGCGCAAGGTGGCTGCCCTCCCCGACCCGGTCGGCGCCGAGCTAGAGAGCCGTCTGCTGCCCAACGGTCTGCGCCTCAGTCGGCGGCGCATCCCCATCGGCGTCCTCGGCGTCATCTACGAGGCCCGCCCCAACACCACCATCGATATCGCCGTCCTCAGCCTCAAGACAGGCAACGCCGTCATCCTGCGCGGCGGCAAAGAGACCCTGCGCAGCAATCTCGCGCTGGTCTCGGTTATTGGCGACGCGCTCCAGGCCCAGGGCCTTCCCAGCGAGGCCATCCAATACATCGGCAACCCGGACAGGGCGCTTGTTTCCCAGTTCCTGCGCATGGACAACTACGTCGATATGCTCATCCCCCGCGGCGGCAACAGCCTGCACCGCCTCTGTCGCGAACAGAGCACCATCCCGGTCATCACCGGCGGCATCGGCATCTGCCACTACTATGTAGATATCAGCGCCGATCAGGAGCGCGGCATGGACGTCATCGTCAATGCCCGCACCCAGCGCCCCTCCGTCTGCAATGCCCTTGATACGCTTCTCGTCAACCGCCAGATCGCCCCCGAGTTTCTGCCCAAACTGGCGCAACGCATGGCCGAGTGCGGTGTCGAGATACGCGCCACACCCGACGCCATGCCATTCCTCACAGACCGCGGAGCAACAGTCATCCCCGCCGGGCCCGACGACTGGGACACCGAATGGATGACACTGATCCTCGGTGTCAAACTGGTCGACTCGCTCGACGAGGCCGTCGCACACATTCAAGAGCACAGCCAGGACCACTCCGACGGCATCCTCACCCAGGACTGGAACAACGCCCAGCGCTTTGTCGACGCCGTCAACTCCTCAGCCGTTTTCGTCAACGCCAGCACCCGCTTCAACGACGGCGGCGAATTTGGCCTCGGCGCAGAGGTCGCAATCAGCACGCAGAAACTCCACGCCCGCGGGCCTATGGGGCTGGAAGAGCTGACCACATACAAGTGGATTGTGCTGGGCGATATGCAAGTGCGGGAATAACGCTCAAGCGATCGTTCATTCGACCGGGGCCGCGCGGCCCCGGTTTTTTCTTGTTACGGTTCGACTGTGTCCGCGTAGTCAAGCAGCGCAGCCGCGGCCGTCTCCAGATCGCCAAAGATTCCCAAACCGACTGCCGCCGCCACCGCCGCGCCGAGCGCCGCCTCTTCCGCATGGCTTGGAATCAGCAGCGGCTTCTCGAAACGACTCGCCAGGATTCGGGCCAGCAGCCGGTTCTGGCGGACCCCGTTCCCCGCCCCCACCAGCAGCGGCGGCCTCCCCACCACCGGCTCCATCTGCTCGAAGAAGGCGAAAAAGCCTTCCGCCATGCCCTCCAGTAGCGCGCGCGCAAAATGGGCCGGCGTAAAGTTGTCCGGTGAAAGCCGGCTGAACGAAGCGCGCAGCCCCGGGTCAGTGCGGCTGCCGGTGAAGAAAGGCGCACAGCGCAGTCCGTCGCTACCGGCTGGTACCGTCTCCGCCAGTTCTGTCATTCGTTCGTAAAGATCGTCCGGCACTTCCGTGTCAAGGAGGCCGGCGCCCACCTGCTGAAAGAAGCGCAGCAAGTAGGCATAGGAACGACCCCCGAACAGCCCTCCCCCTATCAGCAGATACTGTCCACCCGGGAAAGGGCGGTTCTCCAGTCCGGGAATGAAATGAAAACTGTCCGTGCGGGCAGAGATCTGACCGCCCGTTCCCACATTCAGGAGCAAACTGCGCCCCGGCTCCGGCACGCTGCCGATAAAACTGGCCTGATTGTCCCCCAGCGCAACCGTCACCGGCGTTCCCGCCGCCAGCCCGATAGCATCAGCCAACTCTGGCCGCAGGCCTCCCACCACATCGCCGGCGTCCCCGACCGGCGGGAAGAGACGCCCCGGCAGCGCCAACCGCTCCAGCAACGTCGAATCCCAACAGTTCGCGCGGACGTCGAAGATCCCCGAGCTGGCCGCCAGCGTCGGTTCGCAAACGACCGTCGCTCCGGTCAGGAAAGAGACAACCGCATCCGGGACAAAGCAGGCAGTCACCGGGGGGTCGGGCAGAGCATCTCGTAATCTAAGCCAGTAGAGGCTGGGCCCAAGAAACCCCGCCGCCGGCAGGCAGCCGGTGTTGCGAAAGGCCTCACGCCCTCCCGCAGCCGAGATGAACCGGTCCAGCACCGGCCTGTCAGTACCGGGAAGCGGCTCCTGCACCCGCACGTCCTGCCACGTAATCGCCGGCACTGCCGGTGCAGCGTTCGGCCCTATCAGGGCAACGCCGTGCTGCTGGCCCGTAACACCGATGCCCTCGATGTCTTTCGGGGACAATTCGGCCTGCGTCACCAATTCGGCCAGGCACTGCACCGTCAACTCATACAATCTTGACAGGTCCAGCTCAGCCCGCCCAGGCCCGGGAGACGAACCAGCGCGATTGGCAACCGTCCGGTGCGCCGCCTGCCTGCCGCTTTCCGGGTCCAGCACCACCGCGCTCAATGAAGTCGTGCCGATATCGAGTCCGATGATCATAGTAAATTCCCTTTGAATTCTCCCGCAGAGCGCACCGAGATTGTATCCCAAAACCCCGTATGCAAGCATACTCGCATCGCAGCGTCAGTATGCAAAGACCCTTATCTCTCTGTTACAATAGGGAAAATATCGAAGGAGGGAAGTCGCGATTCTCTGCTCTGCTCGTAAACACAGCAGCGCTTGAACAACTGAACCCTCTCACCTCCATTCTCGCTTTTACTTCGTGCTCCAAAACGCAGGGGAGGCAAAAGAATGACGACAACCACCATCGCCCATGACAAAAGTAAACAGCTGATACAAGATGGCTTCTGTGTCTTCGAGCAGGTGCTGTCTCCCGAAATGCTGGCCCGCGTACGCGCCGCCAGCGACGGGCTCATTGAAGCCCAGTCTGCCGAGCACTTCGAGGATCAGAAATCCACGGGAAGCATGATCAGCGTCTATGATGATCCCTTTTTCGCCGAACTGGTCGCCTATCCGCCGGCCCTGGACGCGCTGGCCTCTCTGGGTTATCCGAATCCACGCTGGTCCTCCGGCTTCGTCATTAGCAAGCCCGGCCACTCGCCGCCTCTCTTCTGGCATCAGGACTGGTGGGGATGGAACGATCCCATCAGCTACACCGACGTTCCAATGCAGCTATTTCTGATGTACTATCTGGTGGATACCCGCATCGAGAACGGCTGCCTGCGGGTAATTTCCGGTTCCCATCTCAAGCGCCATCCTATGCACGATGTCGTACACACAGCCCATACCGATGAACTGCGCCGCGCCACCGACCCGACCCACCCTGCCTATCAGCAGATTCCGGAAGATCAGGCTGTGCCTGTGCGCGCCGGCGATCTGGTCATCGGCGATTCCAGGCTCCTACACGGCTCCTACGCCAACCAGACCGATGATCGGCGCACCGTCATTACAATCTGGTACCATCCCAACTTCGACATCTCCTCGCCCCGCATCCAGTCCAATCTGAGCCGTACCCAGACACGAGTAGTCGACTGGCCGGAGCAGGCGCAGAAACTCGTTCAGAGAATGGTGCCCACTTACAACGGCGACGAAGAACCGCTGGAGTGGAACCGTGTCCCTGGACCTGAACTGAAGTGAGATTCGCTGACGCAAACTTCCCAGCGAAAACACATACAGCAAGCCAACCATTCTGAAAAGATTCCGATAATAAGGAGAAGAATTCGATGAAAATGCACATTGGCGGGCAATGGGTGGACAAGTCCGAAAAGATCGAAGTGTTGCACCCGTTCGACGGCTCCGTCGTCGACACCATTCCCCGTGGCGATGCGGCTGATGTGGAGCTGGCCCTGGCAACCGCCGAACGCGGCGTCAAAGCAATGGCCAGTTTGACAGGCTACGAGCGCTACGAAATCCTGCACAAGGCCGCCCACCTGATGGAGGAACGCAACGAAGATCTGGCCCGCACCATCACGCTCGAAGAGGGCAAAATCATCGCCGAAGGCCGCATCGAAGCCTCGCGCGCCGTCGAAATCATCGCCCTCTCCGCCGAAGAGGCCAAGCGCCTCGGCGGCGAAGTCGTCCCCCTTGACGGCGCCCCCGGCGCCGCCGGCAAGTTCGGCTTCACCGTGCGCGTGCCCTGCGGTGTCATCGTCGGCATCAGCCCCTTCAACTTCCCCCTCCACCTGGTCTGCCACAAGATCGGTCCCGCCTTGGCCGCCGGCAACGCCATCATACTCAAACCGGCCACCGACACACCGCTCTCAGCGCTGAAATTGGTCGAGATCTTCCTCGAAGCCGGCACGCCACCCGAGGCGCTCCAGTGCCTAACGGGCTCCGGCAGTGTCATCGGCGACGCGCTCTGCGCCGATTCACGCGTGCGCAAGATCACCTTCACCGGCAGCCGCGACATCGGCGAGCATATCTGCCGCACCGCCGGCCTCAAGCGCGTAACCATGGAGCTTGGCTCCAACGCACCCCTCATCGTCATGCCCGACGCCGACCCCGAACGCGTAGCCCAGGCCGCCGCCGCCTCCGGTTACTCCAACGCCGGCCAGGTCTGCATCTCCACCCAGCGCGTCGTCACCCACGAGAAGATCTACGGCGACTTCCTCGACGCCTTCAAGGCGACCGTCGAAAACATCACAACCGGCAACCCGCTGGCCGAAGCCACCAAGATGGGCCCGATGATTCGCGAAGACGACGCCGTACGCGTTGATCAGTGGGTTGAGGAAGCTGTAAGCGGCGGCGCCGAGCTCGTCCTCGGCGGCGGGCGCGAAGGTCAGATGTACCAGCCGACCATCGTCTCCAACGTCAGCCCGGAAATGAAAATCTCCTGCGATGAGGTCTTTGGCCCCGTCGTCGGCGTGACTCCTGTCAGCGACATCGACGAGGCAATCGCCCTTGCCAATGACACCAACTACGGCTTGAGCGCGGCGATCTTCACGCAGAATATCGATTGGGCAATGAGATTTGTGCAGGAGGTCGAGTCCGGCAACCTGCACGTCAACTGGGGCACCCAGTGGCGCGCCGACCTGATGCCCTATGGCGGCCTCAAGGAGAGTGGCATGGGCAAGGAAGGGCCCAAATACGCCGTCGAAGAAATGACCGAAACGAAGATGGCGGTCTTCCACATGGGCGGATAGCGCAGCCTGGATACACGCCTGTCGATTACAGAGTTTATCGACGCCAAAAGGCATCGGCGCGGCAACGTTTCCGTGTCGATGCCTTTTCTGTCTCCGCCTCTAGCCGCCGCTGTGAAATACCGCCAGCCGGAACTCGTGATCCATCCCTGATTCCTGCTCGTTCAGCCACGATTCCTCAGCGATCCGCCCCGAACACGGGCCAAATGAACAGACTGTCAACCGCCGCCTGCACGCCTCTTGCTGCAGCCGGCTTAGTACCGTCTGTAGCATCTGTCCTTGAAAAGGGGAGAACAGAAAATAGACCGTGCCCTCGCACAGGTCTGCGTAGCGCGCGTCCCCCTGTCTGAACGCCACACCGTTGATTCCCAGCCTCGCCGCTTCGCCGCGGGCATGGTCCACATACGCCGGCAAAACCTCCAGCCCGATCGCCTCCACGCCAGTCAGCAAGTGCACCAGCAGCGCCACCTGTCCCAGCCCGGAGCCAATGTCCACAAATCTGTCGGCGCCCGCCAGCGGCACGCGGTCCACCAACTCTAGCAGCGCGCTAACCGGCGTCGACTCATAGTGAATCATTTCGCTGTCGCTGCCTTCCCACGGCTGCGGCGGGCAGTCGCTGTGGAACAGCCCCGCGGCCAGCGCGTCCGCGGCGTCCCCCCTGAAGTGCAGCCACGCACTATCGTCCTTCCTGTAGCGGCAGTTGCTTTCCAACAGGTTTCGCAGTTTGCGCGGTGTGACCTCCCCGGTTCTGATGCCTGTACGCAACCTCTGAAAATAATCTTGGTTACTTGCCTCCAGGGCGCCCCCCAACGCGCGCACCCGCCGCAGGCCGCTTGACGCGAGCCCCTGCCCGGCCAGGAACTTGTACGCTTCCCCCAGAAAGTCGAGCGTCTTCAGCGCCTCGAAGCGCGCTGCTATATTGTCATCATCATGGAGTGTGGAGTCCCGTTCCAAGGCGGCCAGATCTCGTTCCAACTTAGACAGATCGGCCATGACGGTCTCCGCGCGGGGTGAATTGATTTCTACCTGAGCTCTTCAAGCAGCTCTGTGCGGCTGGAAAACGTCTCTGCGATCAGCGGTTCACCCACCAAATCGTACTCCAGCGCGCCATTAATATGCACCTCTAGGACAGTTCCGACCGGCGCGTCCGCGATGCCCGGCACCAGCACCAGGCCGTCCACCTCCGGCGCGTCCCGGTAACTCCGGCCCATCAGCAGAGGTGCGCCGCTCTCGGCAATTTCGCCTTGGCCCTCGACGAGGATGTCGAGTACCTTCCCGACCTGTTCCTGATTCTTGCGCAAACTGATCGGCTGTTGCACTTCCATCAACCGGCCGTAGCGCTCCTCTTTCTCTTCTTCCGGAACCGGATCGGGCAACTCCGCAGCCGGCGTTCCCGGCTCCGGACTGAATGGAAATGCGCCCACCTTGTCGAATTCCATCGCCTGCGCAAACTCCAACAGACCTTGAAACTCCTCTTCGGTCTCGCCAGGATAGCCGACAATAAAAGTCGTGCGCAAAGCAATATCCGGCATCGCACCGCGTAGCTTTTCCACGTGGTCGTAGACCATCTCCAGCCGCGACGGCCGGCGCATACGGCGCAGCGTGCGCGGGTCTCCGTGCTGTAGCGGCATATCCAGGTAAGGCACGATCTTCTCCTGGCTCGCCATCACTTCGATCAGTCCTTCGCTGACGTGCCCCGGGTAAGCATACATCAGCCGCACCCACTTCAGAGCGTCGCTTGTCCGGTTGCACAGAGCGCTCAACAGACGCGACAGACTGTCAGGATCGCCCTGGTCCCGCCCAAAGTCTGTCGTGTCCTGCGCAACGATCACCAGCTCCTTGGCGCCCGCTTCTACCAGCGCATTTGCTTCGTCGACCAGGGCCTCTACAGGGCGGCTGCGCAGCTTGCCCTTAAAACTGGGGATCGTGCAGAACGCGCACGGCGCGTTGCAGCCGTCGGAGATTTTGAGATAAGCGCTGCCCCCGGCCACCGGCGGCCTCGGCACCGCCTGCACGAAATTTTCGTCCGGCTCACCCAACAGGCTGTACCGCTCAAGGCGGCGCTGCGCCGGCCCGCCGCGCACCTGCTTGATCAGCTCCACCACATCCATCCAGCGCCGCGTTCCCAGCAAACCGTCCACCTGCGGTACCCGCTCCAGAACCTCATCACCGTTGCGCTGTGCCAGGCAACCGGCCGCGATCAGCATCTGATCTCCCCGCTTGCCGTCTGCCAGCTCCTGCAATACGCCGATCGACTCCTCTTTGGCCGCTTCCAAAAAGCCGCACGTATTCACGATCAACACGCTCGCCTCGTTCGCATCGGCGCTGACGCCAAAGTCGGACTGACGCAACAGCATCTCCATGCCGTCACTGTCAACCTCATTCTTCGGACATCCAAGGGTCACCAGGTGATAAGTCTGTCTAGCTTTCATTCTTCTTCAGTACCTCTCGAAGCAGGTCTTCAACGAGAGCAACAAGACTGTCGTGAGAGTCTACAATTCTACCGACAATAACGGCCAGTTTCGCTTCATCGATCAGGAAGCCATATATCTTTGTGGCGACATGCCGAAAGGCCATAAGCTCCAGACAGATTCTTAGTGTTCGCGGTTCCATCGTCACGCTATAGTCCGCGACCATGGCTTCCAACGCTTGCAGTGCCTCTCGATGCGAGAACGGTCCAGATGGCTGCTCTCTTCTCAAAAACTAAATGAATCGGTGGATCAGGTGCTCAAAGGCATTATAATAGCCAAAGCATTCATATGTTAGAGCCGACCGGCGAACGATTTCATCAACATCCTGCGATTCTATGTGTATGACATTTGAACGCACGCGTGTGAGATTCTCTAGCCCGAATTGAACCTCTTTCTCAAACTCGTTCGCGCTCATATAGAACCAGACCTTCTTGCAGAATCCGATTTCTCAGGAGACCGTAGCTACTCTGTAAATCAATAACACTGATGGAATGCTCAGAGTGAAGGAGGCATTCGCCTAAAGCACTGAAGAAGTTTTCATCAGGCAACCCCTCAACACAAATATCCAGATCGGAGTCCGCGCGTGCCTCTCCGCAGGCCAAAGAGCCATACAGGATTACGCGCTCTGCACCGAAACGCTGTAAAGTCTTGACGGCAGAGGCGACATCCTCTTGGTACCTATGGGGAAGCGCTTCTATCTGAACTGTTCTCACAAAAAAACCCACCCAAAGTTATCTGCGTCACCAGACGCCGCTCTGCAAGTCGCAGAAGCGAATTGAAACGCTACAGCTGAACAGGATGTGCGGGCCTCTCGCTCACGCTTGGCGAACCCTCGCGCAACCAACCCATTTTAGCACAAATTTCCGTGAAGTTAGATTCAGCCGCCGGGGCAAACCCGTTCACAACGGTGGCGAACGCGAGGGCACTTGCAATCAGGGGCGAATACGATCTAACAGCGCGTCCAACTCCTGCTGGCTCGCGATCGGCCCCACAACCGTTTCGACAATTCTACCTTCAGGGCTGATAAAGAAAGTCTCCGGCACACCCTGAATCCGGTAACGCCGAGCTGCCTGGCTGCGCAGGTCCGGTCCGTTGGGATACGTGACATCAAATTCGGCAAGATAGGCGCGCGCGGCCGGCTCCTGGTCCAGATAGTCCAGCCCGAGAAAGACGATACCGTTCTCCTTTTCGCGGCGCCACGTCTGCTCCAGCAGATCAGCCTCATCACGGCAGGGCGTGCACCAGCTGGCCCAGAAATTAATGACGACGCCCTTCCCCCGCAACTCGCCCAGGTCCACTTCCACGCCATCGAAAGTCGTGAAGCTCAGTTCCGGCGCCTCACCCGCGGCCCGCTGTTCCTGCACATTCGTCTGCCACAACCGAACGGCCAGCAGGACGATGAACACCAGGATGGCGCCAAGGAACAGAAGGCGCCAGATATACACCGCCCGCCTCGTAGGAGCTTCCCTCTCGCCTTCAGTGTGCGCCTCTAGTTGGGTGTCTCTATCACGAAGATCTGCTGTGCCCCTCTCCGACTCCGGCAGTTCAGTCATAGCGGGCCAATTCCTCATCCAACCGCCGCTCCTGCTCATCCTGTTCGGGGTCAGCCACTCTGGCCGCCGCCGGTCGCGGCGGACGAGACATCTGTTGCAGACGCAGCCAAAGGAAGACGCCGCCGCCCGCAAAGGCAACCACAGGCAGAATCCACGCCAGCCAGTTAAACCCCCGCCGCGGCGGCTCGCCCAGTACCTGTGGCCCGTACTGTTCCAAAAAATAGTCCCTTATCGTCGCCGCGTCCTCACCTTCCGCCAATTTGATCGCGATTACTTCCCGCATCTGTGCACATGCCTTCAGTTCGCAGCTGTCCAACCGCAACCTGCCGCCGCACAACGGGCACCACAACTCGCGCGCAACCGTGTTCACTTCATCAGCAGTGATGGAGGTGGCTTCGTCTTGGGCAAGAAGGACTGTGCTGCTGCCAATACAAGTGAGCAGCAGCCAAATGGCTATGAGGACAATGCGTAGAATGGTCAAGTGCGCTGCGGTTTCGCGAACTGTGCGCGCTGTGAGGGGAGAGGCCATACGTGTACTGTGCAGAACGATGCCCGACTACGCGGCAGGCTGCTCAGTCAAACTTACAAAGAGACACTTCGCCAGGGAACGGCCAATTATTTTTACCAGACCCCCGGGATCCGTCTGCGTGGAACTGTCCTCGATCTGCACGGTGCTCGGCCCGTCAAAGGGCTCTACATTTAACACCCTGACCCGATATCCCGGCACCAGGTGCATCTGTGTCAGATACCGCAGCATCGGCGCACTGTGGTTGGCTACCCGCCGCAACTCACCCGCCTGCCCCGGCCGCAACTCTGCCAGACTGATCAGTTCTTCGCTCTGTATCTCACCGTCCTCACTGGGAACCGGGTCGCCGTGCGGACAGTGGGTCGGGAAGTTGCACAGAACTTCCATGCGCTTCTCAAACTCCGCGCTGATTGCGTGCTCCAGCCGCATCGCCTCCGACTTGACCTGGTCCCAGGTGAAGCCCATTACCTCGATCAGAAACACCTCCAACAGCCGGTGCCTTCGAAGCAGTTGCAACGCGGCAATCCTTCCCTGATCGGTCAGCTGAATCCCAGTCCGCGCAGTGCGGACCACATGCCCGGTCTCTGTCAGACGCTTCGTCATGCTGCTGGCTGCAGCCGACGACACCTCCATTTTCTGCGCCAGTACCGAAGTGGAAATCCTGTCGTGCGTTTCGCTCAACTCGTAGATCGCCACCAGATAGTCGAGCATGCCATCGGTGATGATGTTGCAGAATGTGCGCATGATAGCTATAGTTCAACCGCTGGGAATTGGAGAAGTAGCCGCAGCAATTGC
The DNA here is from genome assembly GCA_965207495.1 of Caldilineaceae bacterium. Classification (GTDB taxonomy): domain Bacteria; phylum Chloroflexota; class Anaerolineae; order Caldilineales; family Caldilineaceae; genus Bin5. The sequence goes on along the minus strand of OZ242287.1, from coordinate 4,997,752 downwards.
TAAATTATAGTATGTTGTCTGTGCCCTGTCAATGCTGAATCGAATTAGTTGAAATTAACTGCTTGCACCAGCTGTAGTGAAGGCCCAGAGGCGCGAATATAGCGGTACGCGCCGCCAATTTGCCCTTCGCCTCTGCCCTTTGATCGCCGCTTCCACGGAGAATCCCAATACAGCCCGGAGTCGTCGACCTGAGCTATCCCCTCGCTCCTTCAACACCCCCGTTTCCCGGTGATTCTCCGGTCGAAATCGAGGTGCGCACCGCTATCCCCGCCGGCCTCCCGCCCGCCGCGCCCGGACATATGAATACCAGCAACCTGCGCACTTCCCTCCACACCGGCACGCACATGGATGCCTTTTTCCACTTCTATCACGACGGCGCAACCATCGATCAGATCCCGCTGACACAGTGCATCGGCCCCGCCCTCCTGCTTGACCTCTCCACCAAACAGGCCAAAGAAGAAATCACCGCTGATGACCTGGCCCCCCATCGCCGGGCTATCAGCCGCACCCCCAAAGTAATTCTCAACACCGGCTGGGCCCGGAACTGGGGCAATACTCACTACTTTACCCACTATCCCGCGCTGACAGGGGACGCCGCAACCTTCCTTGTTGACTGCGGCATCGAACTCATTGGCATAGACACCCCTTCGGTCGACTATTCGCCCAACGATGCCCACTTTGTCCTCCTGGGCCATGAAGTTCTGATCGTCGAAAACCTGACCAACCTCGACCAGATCGGCCAGCCCCTATTTCAATTTGCGGCCCTGCCCCTCAAAATCACGGGCCGCGACGGTTCCCCTGTGCGGGCTATCGCCATCACCAGGGAAATGTAGTGCTCCCCACGCCACCTATCGGCTTCGGACGCCGGAAAGGGATTGCCCCGCCCCGTCGCTTCAGCCGGTAGCACCCTGCTCCCGGCCCTGGGCATTCCTCTCGGACTTGCAGGAACTGAATCTCTTCTCTATAGCATTTGACTTGGCGAGGTCCTGTCATGACACAGAGCAAAGCAGAAATAGGAGCTTCAGCTCCTCAAAAACCCCTCCCAAACACAGACACTGATGCCGTCCCCACCCGCGCCGAACGCTTCTTCTTCGAAAACAACGGCTACCTGGTCCTCGAATCGTTCCTTCAATCAGACCACGTCAGCGCCTTGCTTGACGCCCTCTACCGTGCGGCACAGCGGCGGCGCAAATTGCAGGAACAAGAGTTCCCCCATACCGGTATTACGACGCTCATGGGCGAACAGAGCACCCGCATCTTCTACATACTGGATGACGATCCGCTGTTTCTCGAATTGCTCGACTGGCCCGACATCTGGCCTTACGTGACCGGCCTGCTCAATACCCGCCCGCATCACCATGCATCTGACGCAATTATCGAGCATGGCAGCGACCTGATCGGGCGGGGCCTGCGCTGGCATATCGACGGTATCGACGACGGATTCAGAAACCTGGGTCCCCAGATTCCTCTGTTGCAGCTCAAAATCGGCTACTATCTGAACGACATGACCCAGTCCGGCCAGGGCAATCTCTGCGTCGTGCCCGGCAGCCACAAGACCCCCTTTGCGTTGGATCGCGAAGAAATGCAACAGTGGGGAAGGTCTGCCGGGGTTACCGAAATCTGCGCCCCCGCGGGCACCGCCATCCTGTTCCACAATGCCCTATGGCATTCCGCTGGCCCGTTCACCACTAAGCATGGTCGGCGCACGATGCTCTATTACGCCTACGAGCATCCCTGGATGATCGCTTCGCAGGAGCACTGGGGCTATCCCGGCGAATTCTACAACAGGCTCCCACCAGCTCGACGCAAGCTGTTCCACGGATTCCTGTTCGACCCGCCCGAGCAGCGCTGGGGATGAGAATCGCCAAACGGTTTCCAGAAGTAACAGACCCCCCATCCCGATGAACGCGTACATCCCAAAACGGGCATGAATTCTCGTATTCCTCTTGTCTCAACGAAGTCACCGTCAGTTCCAATCTCCGTCAGATCAATCGGTGTCACTCTCTCCTCTCTCCTCTTCACTCTCTCCTTGCATTTGGGCGTCCGGGCCTTCGGCCCTCCCTTGTGCAGGGGCTGCGCCCCCGCAACGCCCCGCCCTTACTAGCCACCATGTGTATTCTTCCCCAGCAAAGTGTCTAGCCGACAGTGTTTCCCCCAACCAGTCCGGTAGGGGCAAGCCTTGTGCTGCCCTCACCCGTCGTCGCCATTCCCCCAAACGGTCCGGTAGGGGCAGGCCTTGTGCCTGCCCTGCACCCCTAATCAAAGGGCCCCCCGGTAACGTTAGACCTTTTACATGTCCTGCGTCTCCCCAAGTGCCGGTAGACAATTCCAGCCACCGCTGGCATAGTCCCCCGCCAGACAGTTCCCACCCCAAATCTGGGATGCACCCGATGAACTTCCAAACTGGACTGACAGACAACTCTACTGGTAGGATGGATTCTCTGCACCTGGTCGCTGTCCTGCCGCCACCGCGCTGCCGCGAATCCGCCGCGATCGCGAACTGAAAGAGGAACAATAATGAGGATCAAAGCCTACTGTAGAATTTGCGCACTGATCTGCGCAGTTGTGTTCGCCGCATGTACTCCGGGCTCTCCTCCCAGTTCCCAGCAGCCCGCAACGGACGGCGTTGCCGCGTCCACCTCCACTCCGGTGCCGGACCCAGCGCCGGCCGAAACCCCGACAGCCGCCGCCGCACAAACCAGCACCCCAGTCCCCGAGGCCGACTCCCAACCGGTGCCCGTTTGGCCGGAAATTGTCCTCGTCGAATCCCTGTCCGGACTGAGAAATCCCGTCGACTTCGCCCACGCCCGCGATGGCTCCGGCCGCGTCTATGTTGTCGAGCAGATGGGGTTGGTCCAGGAGTTCACCGATGGCTCCCAGAGCGAGTCCCCTTTCATGGACATTCGCGACCGGGTCACCTGTTGCGGGGAAATGGGGCTGCTTGGCATCGCCTTCCCCGCCGACTTTTCCAGCAGCCGAACCCTGTACGTCAACTACACGACCACCGACCCCGGTAGACTGCATACCCGCGTCTCAAGCTTCCGCCTCCTTCCTGACGCCCACCAGGTCGATCCCGATACCGAAGAGATCTTAATGGAGTTCCACCAGCCCTGGCGCAATCACAACGGCGGCCAGATCGCATTCGGCCCCGACGGCTACCTGTGGATCGGGACCGGTGATGGCGGCAGCGGCGGCGATCCACAGGATAACGGGCAGAAGGGCCAGACTCTCCTCGGCAAACTCCTGCGCATCGACGTCTCTGCCGCTGCCGAAGCGCCCTACGCCATCCCTGAGGACAACCCTTTCGTCGGCAACGACAACTTCCTCGACGAAATCTGGGCCTACGGACTGCGCAACCCCTGGCGCTTCTCCTTCGACAGCGAGACCGGCGACCTCTACATCGCTGACGTAGGCCAGAATGCCTGGGAAGAAGTGAACTTCCAATCCGCCGACAGCCCCGGCGGCGAAAACTACGGCTGGCGCATCATGGAAGGTCTTCACTGCTTCAATCCCTCTTCCGGCTGTCCCACAGCCGGTCTGACCATGCCGGTCGCCGAGTACGACCGCATCAGCGGTCTGTCCATTACCGGCGGGTATGTCTACCGAGGGCAGGACCACCCCGCCCTGCAGGGCATATACTTTTTCGCCGACTATGTCACCGGCAATATCTGGGGCCTTAAGCAAGTGGGCGGCGTGTGGGAGTCCGAGCTGCTCCTGGACAGCGCCCACAGCGTGAGCAGCTTCGGTGAAGACGAGGCCGGCAATCTCTACCTCGTCGATTACAGAGGCACAATCTATCAGATTCAGGCTGCAGGCCAGAACTGAAGCAACTGGGTTGAAGACGAGAACGCATGCGCACGTCGATTGAAATCCTTCCGATCAGCCTTCTGACAACACAGCACGACCTGGAGGACCTACCATGGATTTCGACCTGATCACTGTCGGCGGCGGGATCGTAGGCGCGGCCGCCGCCTATCGCGCCGGTCAGCTGGGCGCCCGGACGCTGCTCTGCGACCGGCGTGACATAGGCCGCGCCACCGACGCCGGCGCAGGCATCCTCGCGCCCGAGAGCAGTACCCGCGACGGACGCCTCTGGTACGACTTCGCTCTCGATGCGGTCGACTACTATGCCGTCCTGATTGAAGAACTCGCCGCCGCCGGCGTGCCTGACGAAGAACTTTCCCAAGCATACAGTCGCTGCTCCAAGTTGACCGTCGCGCTTGATGAGGACGAAGCGGCCGCCCTGGCTGAAATGGAGCAGGAAATCTACGCCCGTCAGGACGAGCGTCGCCCGCCCGCCACAGAGAGCATACGACGCATCTCCTCCATAGAGGCCCGTGACGCCTACTACCCCCTGCTGGCCGACGCCAGCGCAGTCCTGCTCCAGCCTGTCGCTCGCCGGGTCGACGGCCGCCTGATGACCGCCGCTATCGAGCACGGCCTCCGCAGTCACGGCGTCCAGACAGTCGATGCCGACGTGTCGGCACTGCTGCTTGAAGACGGTCAGGTACTCGGCGTCCGCACAGCCGCAGGCGATGACTATACGGCCGGCGCAGTCCTCATCGCCGGCGGCGCCTGGTCAGATGATTTCGGCAGCCAGCTCGACGTCCAGATTCCCGTTGCCCCCCAGCGAGGCCAGATCATCCACCTGCAGCTGCCGGGGCAGGACAGCGGCGCCTGGTCCATTGTGAATGGATGCAGCGGTTACTACCAGGTGCCTTGGCCTGACGGTCGCGTCGTCGTCGGCGCCACGCGCGAGACTGGTAGCGGCTTCGCGCCCCACGCAACAGTTGACGGCGTCCAGGAAGTCCTGCGTGAGGCCCTGCGCCTCGCCCCTGGCCTGCACAACGCCGCCATCCATGAAATTCGCGTCGGCCTGCGGCCCTATACCACCGATCATCTGCCTCTGCTGGGATCCATTCCAGGAGTGAAAGGTGTATTCCTTGCAACCGGCCACGGGCCCACAGGTCTTACCCTCGGCCCATACAGCGCAAAGCTGGTGGTCGAGCAAGCACTAGGTCAAGATATCGCCTGGGATCTGGCCCCCTTTTCAGCAACTCGTATCATTCGCTGAGCCAAAGGCGTCCCCAATTGCTAAACGGCCGCCGCCGCCGACCCGCTCCTGGGTGCGTTCAGTTTTAGCTTAACTGTAAGTTGCAACAATGAATCCGCAGGTGAACCAATGCCTTCGGTTCATCCGCATCGACACAAATTCATACCTGGACAGAGCTAACGAATGGACAGTATCCCCCCCGCCATCGATTCGCTTCAAAACGACTATCCCAACCGCGACGATCCCGCTCCCCAAACGCGCACAGACTACACAATCCAAGAGATGCCGGAGGATCTTCGCCCCAGAGAAAGGCTGGAGTATGCCGGCGCCGGCGCCCTCAGCGCGGCTGAACTCCTCGCAATCGTGCTGCGCACAGGGGGCCGGGGCGAAAACGTCATCCGCCAGTCCGAGCGGCTTCTGACCGAATTCAACGGCCTGCCCGGTCTGGCCCGCGCCAGTTTCGAGGAGCTGACAAGGGCCCACGGCGTCGGTAAGGCCAAGGTCACGCAGATCAAAGCCGCTCTCGAGTTGGGACGCCGGCTTCTGCTCGCCGCGCCCCAGGAGCGCGACAAGATCCAGAGTCCCACCGATGTGGCCAATCTTCTGATGTTGGAAATGGGAATGCTGGAGCGGGAACAGGTGCGGGTCGTGCTACTGGACACGAAAAACCATGTCCAGCGTACCCCCGTTGTCTATTCCGGCAGCCTGAACGCCGCCGTAATTCGTGTAGGTGAAATCTTCACCGAGGCCGTGCGCGCCAACAGCGCATCACTTATCGTCGTCCACAACCATCCCAGCGGCGACCCGACGCCCAGCCCCGAAGATGTGCAGGTGACTAAGCAGATCGTCGCCGCGGGCAAGCTGCTGCAGATCGATGTTCTCGATCATCTGATCATCACCCGCGATAAATATGTTAGTCTGAAGGAAAGAAGGTTGGGGTTCGACTGATACGAAGCGCCGCCGTTACGCCAGCGCGCTGACACTGAGAAGGTATTCGGTCACAGCACGCACTTCGCCACCATCTAACTGTTGGTCCTTCTTTGTGCGCACATACTTCTTCAACTGATCCCCCCGCAACACCGGCATCGAAGGGTTCTCTAGATCCAGTTGCATCGCCGGATTAATGAAGACCGCCGCGCTCTCAATCGGAATGTCGGCAGCGTTTACCGCCAATTCACCGCTGGACTCTCCCTCTTGTAGCATCTCCCGCATCTTCCGCTCGGTCTCCTCGATCTCACGTGTGGGGTTGCCCAGTCCCTCCCGGTTGAGAAACGTGAGCAATCGGCCCAGGCTGAACCGTTCCCGCCATGTGTCTCCGCTTACGGTCACAGTCCCTTTGTCGCTGCGTACAAGGAATACCCGAACGCCCGACGGCCCGACCAATACGTACGGCACTTCTTCCAGGCCCCACAGAAAGAGCGAGTACTTGTCGTCAAACCCTTTCAAGCCGCTCTCAATTAACTCATCAGGCCGCGCGACTCGTTTGCTGCCCGGCCAGCGGCGGGGAGCAAAACGGTTAATGTAGTAGCTCCCTACATTGGATGCGATAAAACCCACCGCCAGCGCGCCAAAGCTGACCACCGTCCAGTATCGCTGTATAAAGCCGGTCAGAGCGTTGGCCGCCGGTTCGTCCGGTGGAAACCAGTTCGGCGTAAAACTGGCGAGAAGGCCGACAAACAGGATCGCCAATCCCCCCAGGGCAATTCGTCGCCCACGCTGTTCTCTTGCCTTTATCGCCGGCAGATTGCGGTAAACTTTCATGGAGTTGAATTCTTCGGTGTTTGGGCTGGCTACCGCTGAAGGGCGACTACCTCATCGGGGTTGTCGATAACTTCGCTGACGCCCGACTGAATCTCCTCAACCAGTCGCGAATCGATTAACTGCTTCGCATTGCGAATCGTGTGGCGGATGGCATTGGCGTTGCTTCTACCGTGCCCGACAACCATCAGATTGGAAAGGCCCAGCAGCACCGCCCCCCCAAATTCACTGTCATCCAACCTGCGCGCCATCCTGCGCAGCGCAGAGCGAACCAGCAAACCGCCTATACTGCTGATCGGCCCGGCTGTAATCTCATCTAACAGGACGCCTTGAAGTAACTTGACAATGCCCTCCGCGCCCTTCATGAAAACATTGCCCGTAAAGCCGTCCGTGACCACCACATCCGCAATGCCGCTTGTCACGTCCCGCGCCTCGATGTTGCCCATGAACCGGATGCCTGGCGTCTGCTCCAGAAGTTCGGTCGCCTCCAGAACAAGCTGATTGCCTTTGCCTTCCTCTTCACCATTGCTCAGAATGCGAACGCTCGGATTACGCACGCCCATGATGCGCCGCGAATAGACGCTGCCCATCACGCCGAACTGCTGCAGCTGCTCCGGCTTGACGTCCGTATTGGCCCCCACATCCAGGATCAGGCAGAATCCCCGCAAAGTGGGAAAGGGAACGATCAACGCCGGACGCAGAATGCTCTGCATCCGACCAAAGTGCAGAATGCCCGCGGCCAGCGCGCCGCCTGTGTTCCCCGCCGTCACAAAGGCATCCGCTTTGCCTTCCTTAACCAGCTTGCAGGCAACCACCATCGAACTGTTCTTCTTGGTGCGTACCGCCTTCACCGGCTTATCCGACATCTCGATAACTTCATAGGCAGGCACGATCGGCAGATTCAGCCTGTGAGTCGGATGCCTCGCCAACTCCCGGTCAATGACGTCTGGGTGCCCGACCAGCGAAACAGTAACGTCGTACTGTCGAGCAGCCAATATCGCACCGGTTACAATTTCGCGCGGTGCATTATCTCCGCCCATGACGTCAAGGGCAATATTCATGCAAACTTCCTCCAATCGGCATTATGATCAATGGTATACTACTATAGGTTCGGAGCATTTGAGAAATCGCCCGAAATGCCAAAGATGTCGAAATCGCTTCGACTCCTAAGGAGGGGCTGCATATGTGCTGGCGCTGGCAACAGTGAGCGCGAACGTGATCTACGCAACCGAAGAGATGGTGCGCAGAGTGCGGGACGACGGCATCGTCGCTATCGTGCGTGGAGACTTTCCCGCCCGCAAAGTCCTGGAAATCGGCGACGCACTCCTGGCCGCCCCCGTGCTTGTGATGGAGGTGACGTTGAACACGCCCGGCGCCCTCGAGCTTATCCGGATGTTGCGCGAGCGCTTCGGCCCAAATATGAACATCGGGGCCGGCACCGTGCGTACAGTGGATCAGTTCAACGCGGCCGTCGCCGCCGGCGCGCAGTTCTCCGTCGCGCCAGGGCTGAATCCAGCCGTGGTCGCGCAGGCCCGCAAGGCCGATATTCTACACATTCCCGGCGTCTATACCGCCACCGAAGCCGAGACAGCCCACGCAGCTGGCTCCCCACTGCTGAAACTCTTTCCCGCCAATCTCGGTGGCCCTGCCTACCTCAAAGCCCTGCGCGCGCCGCTCGATGATATCCAGTTCGTGCCCACCGGCGGCATAAGTCCCGAAAACGCCGCCGAATGGGCTGCCGCAGGCGCCGCCGCACTCGGTGTTGGCAGCGCCCTCGTCACAGGCTCGGACCAGACAATGGCTGACCTGATCATGCGGGCACGCGCCTTGCGTCAAGCCTGGGAGGCCGGCAAACCCGCCGCCTAGTCCCTCCTGCCATATCCCCTAATCCCGCAACTCGTTCATCGCCGCAGGCAGAAGCGTAAGAAGATCCGAGGCGACGACACCCGCGCTTCCTATCCTCTGTTCGCACAGCTCGCCGGCCCGACCGTGGACCCAGGCCCCCAAACACGCGGCGTGGAAAGACGACAAGCCCTGTGCCATAAAACCAGCGATGGCACCGGCCAGAATGTCCCCCGTCCCCGCAGTAGCCAGCGCAGCCGTGGCCACCGGCAGCACCGCCAACTCCCCCTCCGGCCGGGCAATAACCGTATAGGGCCCTTTGAGCAGGACGACCGCCTGCCATGCCGCAGCCCGCTCACGCGCCAGCTCCCATCGATTGTCGATTACCTCCTGCGCCGACGCCAGCCCGCACAGACGGGCCATCTCTCTCGGGTGAGGAGTCAGCACACAGTCGGCCGGCAGAAGCGCCGGCCAGTCCTCCAGCTGAGCCAGAAGGTTGAGGCCGTCCGCGTCGATCACAGTAGGCGGCAGGGCTGGCGACTCAGCCGGCAGCTGATCCCGGCGTCGGATCGTTCCAAATGGAGAATCGACTGGTGAATCCGGGTCAGATGCCTGCTGTTCGTCCCCATCGGCCTGGCTGTCAGATGGAGCAAACGCGCCCGGCAATGCCGATGGGCGCCGCCTGTGATTCTTGCGCAGCAGCCGCTCCATAAAGGCCCGCGTGGCGCCTTCCTGACCCAGCCCGCAGCCGATGAGCAGGGCATCATATTCCCCCAGCTGTGCCGTGACATTGGCGGCCGCAGCTTCGTTCACCACCCCCAGATCGTGGCTGAGAAGAATCCACGTCGGTTCGGGCAGGGCCGACGACACCGGCACCCACACCGGCTGCGGGATCGCGCCAGTTACCAGCCCCGCTCCCACACGCCCCATCGCCGCGCAACTGAGATACGCCGCCCCCGGGTAGTTTACGCTGCCGACAACCGCCATCGCCTTGCCAAATACACCTTTGTGACTGTTGGGGCTGCGTGTGGGCAGCAGGCCGCCCACCTGCTCCGGTGTCAGGAAAAACGTCCGCGCCTCGGCGGCAAGCTCGGAGGGAATACCAATGTCCGCCACCACCAGCTCGCCGAGCACAGCCGCGCCCGGAAACTGGAACTGTCCTGCCTTCGCGCAACCAAAAGTAACCGTCATATCGGCAGCAACCGTTACCGGGTCGAGCGCTCCGCTGTCCGCATTCAGACCGCTGGGCACATCGACCGCGACGATAGCCAGTGGCGACTGTTTTTCCGGGCCGTCCGCCTCAGTCGCAGCCACAGAGCCGTTTCCCCCAGCTGCCGTTCTCTCGGACCCTGGCCGGCTGCTGCGCACCTCCGCCACCTGTTGCAAGATGCCTGCCAGCTCACCCTCAATGGGCCGGTTGGCGCCCGTACCCAATAACGCGTCAACAACGACATCAGCTACCTCCAGCCATGCCCGCAACTGCACCGCGTCCACGTCTTCCTCCGCGTTGTGAACGGGCACATTTCGTTCAAGCAATTTGCCCAAATGGCCCTCGTAGTCCTCCGGCGGCGCCGCCTTCTTGCGCGATCCGCTTTTCCGCCGCTTGTCCCCGGCCTTCTCCTCCTTGGCCGGAGGTACGCCCCTCTTCCAAAGATAGACCCTCACCTGATACCCGGCGTCGTTGAGATGCCGCGCGCAGACAAGCCCGTCGCCCCCGTTATTGCCCGGCCCCGCCAGGACCAGCACCGTCCTGTCCGCACCGAAAGCAAAGTTCTCCTGAACTGCTTCCGCCAGCGCCGTGCCCGCCTGCTCCATCATCGCCGCATAGCTCTGGCCGGCCGCATCGGTCTCTTTCTCCAGGCGCTGCATCTCCGCGACGGATACAATTCTTGTATGGTCGGCGATCTCAATCATAGCGTGCCTATTCCAAGCCAATCTTGTCAGTTTCCCGCCACCCGAACTGGATGGGGCACCGGCTGGTTGAAAAGATACCCCTTCTCGTTGAAAGGTATCTCGTCTGGTTGCGTATTGCCCGCGGCGTCCGTAGCCCGCGTCATGATCGTGTACTCTCCCGGCCGAGCATCCCATGTGAAGCTGAAACGCGTCCAGGAATATCTGAATGCGTTGCTGCCTGGAGCCTCCGCAAGACGCTCGAACTCCGGCTGAATCTGCGCCTCCTCCAGGGTAGAACCGTTCCAAGTCTCCCCGGAATCAGCGCTCCACTCCACTTCCGCAATCGACCCGTTCGGCGAGTGCGCGAAACCAAATATGCGGTGCTCCCCCGCCGCCAATTCAGCCTGCCACGGCAGCGCCAGCGCGCTCTTCACCGTCTGCGTTGTCAACGGCTTGCCCAGCGCTTCACCTTCTGGTGGATACGCATCGCCGATCAACGCGTATGAGGTCGTGTTGTTACGCGTCCAGAGCTGTTTAGACGAGACCACGATTCGACCCAGCCACTTTATGCTGGCAGCCCCTACCCATCCAGGCGCCAGCGCCCGCAACGGGAAGCCGTGATCTCTCGGCAGGGTTTCGCCATTCAGTGCATAGGCTAGCAGTGTATCCGGATCCATCGCCTTCTCAACCGGCATGACGCGCCGGAAGCCCTCTTCCGGCGAACCCGTGTCCAGCCCAACCAGAAGGACGCTGACCGCCTCCTCGGTGATGCCCGCCCGCTCCAGCACCTCCCGCATCGCCGCGCCCGTCCATATGCCGTTGCTGACCGCCCCAGTTTTCCACTGCGTCCCTTTCGCCGGCTGCCCCTTCACCAGATCGAACATGGCCCGATGGTTGCCCGAGCACTCCAGGTAGGAGATGAACGTCCGGCTGGGCAGACTCAAAATGTCGTCATAGGACAGTTCCAATCGATTGGCGACCGCGTCGCCCTCGACCGAGAGCCGCCAATCCGCCGCGTCTACTTTCAGGCTGACCGAGTTGTTACGCACAAAAAAGAACCGGCTAGGCGTAATCAACCCCTGCATGTTTTCCAGGCGGGCTTCCAGACTCCCACCACCGAGATCGATGAACGGTGCCGTGTCCTTAGTGAATAAGGGAGCTTCTGCAATGATCTCTTCGGTGGCCGGCCGTGTAGCCGTAGGCAGTGGCAGTCCCGCACACGATGCCAGCACAGCCGCAGTCCCGCCAGCCGACAGCAGCTGCAGGAAACGACGCCGGCTCATGCCTCGCTTAAGCGCGAGCTGCCAGAGCTCAACTTTTCCTTCAGAGTCTGTCTGTGATCCCATGCCCCCTGCTGTCATCCCAGCACCCTCCTGACCGCAACCAACTGCCGGCAAATCAAAATGTCGGCGCGGGCGCCGTCAGCGCGCAGCGAATGTGAACCGTTTCCCACTCAACTCGGCCTGCCAAATCGCAGCAAATACCCATTACAGTCCCGAATCGCGAACTCCCTCATCCCCCAGGGCTCGTCCGTCGGCTCCCGTTCGATATGCACGCCCGCCGCCCTGTACTGCTCGAAGAGGCCGTCGACGTCCTCGCCCATGAATACATAAAACCCAACCGGCGGTTTCGGCGGCAATGGCTCGTCTGTCAGAGTGAACTGAATATGCGCGCCCTCTGACGTCCATTCCCCGCGATGAATGCCGGCGTGGGCGGGCGGATCGCCATACAGAAATCCGATCGTAAAGCCCAGCTTGTCGCAGTAATACTCCGCCGCGGCCTGCACATCCGGCACCGCCAGAATCGGCGCCAGCAGGTATGCAGCTTGCGGGTTGCCCGCCAGCTGGTCTGTGCGCCACTGCTCCGCCGTGATGCCGTACACTATCTTGTCATGGCCGGTCTCGTCCTGGTGGTACTTCTGCCGCATCCGCCCCCGCCGCCTGAACCCGACCCGCTCAGCCACACGCACGGATGCCCTGTTCTCCTCACTGATCCACAGCTCCACCCGGTCCAGCCCCATCTCGTCAAAGCCGTAGTTCAGCGCCGCCCGCACGGCCTCGCTCGTATAGCCGTTTCCCCAATGGTCCGGGTGCAGAAAGTAGCCCATTCCCGGCACGCCCGTATTGCCGATGTAATCGACATATCCCAGCGCCGGGCCGTCCTCGGTCGTGCGCATCGTCCAGACCGTCCCTGGCCCGTCGAGCATTCCATCCACCATCTTTTTTGTCTCAGTTGCAGAAGTGTGCGGCGCATCGTCCATAAACTGCATCGCTTCCGGCCTGCGATACGCGTCAAAAAGGTCCTCCGCATCCGCCGCCGCAAGGGGGCGCAGAATCAGCCGCTCAGTTGTAAGTGTGGAATGCATCAAAGCGTCTCCAAAAGTGTCCTGTTTCTCTATCGAGTATGTTTATGTGAACCTGTATCGAATTGGCTTCGGTCCATGTACGACCATGCAGCACAACAGCACCCGGATGTCCCGAAATCTTCGCCGCGAGCTACTATCAAGGTTCATACAGCCCTAGTAGCGACGGCCTCAGCTCCGTCGCCTCCAGCATATCAGTACTGTCACTGAACTGGTCGATGCTTCCTATGGGCCGGCGCTTGGCCAGCTGTACCACCTCCGGGTCGCGGACAGACTGCAGCAGCGCGTCCGCGAAACCGTGCAGAGCCATTACGCGAAACGGCCGCCCAAAGAAGCTCGTCGGCCTCTCCGGCATCGGTTCCGTGAGCCCCAAGTGGTTGTGGCGGGCAGCCACAACGCGATACGCCTCGCTCAACCAGTGGTCTCGTTCCTGCCAACTTTCCGCCCTCTTAACAGCCAGCAGTTTTTCGGTCAAGGCTGTCGCGCTCTCCAACTGCGCAAAAGCGGTGCCAAACCATTTGGCGTACGGCGCATACCGTCTCTCCATCAGAAAACACAGCCGCATCAGATCCCGAACCAGCCGCGACCCGATCAGCGCCGAACCCAGTTCGTCGCCCACCAGGCCCGCCCGCCCCATCAGATGCTCCTCCTGCCCGATGCGAGCCCAACCCGCCGCCAGCAAATAGCGCCACACATCCGATGGATACCAGCTGAACCGCGAAAGTACGTCGTCCAGCCCGATTTCGTCGTGGAAGACCTCCCCGGCCGTTAAGGTGCGCAACTTCTGCTGTGGGAAAGTCAGCCAGTCCGACACACCGATCGCACCGTCGATGTCAAAGTTCAGATAGCCGCCGAAAAAGTCCTCTATCGTCTGCGTTTCCACCTTGTGATTCACCGGCCCGCTCCCCGTGGCCTCCAACAGCTGGACCCCATTGTCATCGGGGTTCAGTTCACTGAAATTCGTCGGGTAGCCCAGAAAACTGTGCGGCAATCCTTCGCGCAGCGCCGCGTCGATATCTACAGCGTGAGTCTCCCAGTCATCCGGGCGCAGAAAAAGCTGCAGCCGCGGCCCCCAGCCATGGTCCGTCGACATCTCGTCGTCAAACCCAAGCGTCTCCGAACCGGAACCGATCAACGCCGCGCCGTGCGGCAGGCCGGGGAACGACTTCGCCAGCACCGGTCGCACCGCTTCCCAATAAAACTGTCTGCTCAATTCCAACCCGGGGATGAACGCCATTCTCTACATTGCCAGATCGAAAGGAAGGTCGCTAATGTCACGCAGCCGTTTTCCCTCAAGCATGATCATGAGCATATCCATCTGGTCTTCGTTATCGATCTCTTCAATGGCCGCGCGCATCTCATGCAATGCGAAGTGATAGACGCAGTCCACGTCTCCCGTGCCGAGAGCGATAGCAGCCAAGCGCGTGGGGAGCGGTTCAGCGGTAACAACCGCGATGTGAGGTAGGCGTCCTTTGCGGTTGCGGATCAGATTTAGTGCCTCAGTGCGTGCATTCTGTACTCGATCGCTTCGAATGGTCCATTTGCACGATATACTGGCGTGAAGAAGTGGACGGGAATCTTCAGCGTTTGTGGCTCGTAGAGACGTCATGCTCGCCGCCTCTTGGTCACTCAACAAGATTTCCCCTAACCGGTTGAATTCCTCATCAGAAATAAGCCGCCGGCCAATTACTATATCAGGCCTAATAATGTAATCTTCCCCTAAGGCCGATGCTAACAGCGCGTCTGAAGTCGACTTCTTGAATTGGTCCAAGTACTCAAGGTGCTCATATTGGTCAAATTGCGAAATAGCATAGCGGGTCGAATAGAACCAGTTGCCTGGTCGAATGTGTTGCAGAAGCTGGAAGGTTTCTTCGATAAATGATGCTGTAATGGTTTCGAACTTGGCGCCGACCGTTTGGCCTGAGAGTGGCTGGGACGTAGCGATTGTTTTCAGGCGACTTACGATTCCCCAAGCGATCTCGCAACTCGCTCGATTCGTCCCATCGGCAAAATTCGGAAATAGAGAATTTTTCTTTCTATTTGTGGAAAGTCGAATCACCTGCTCGTAAATCAGTCTATGATACTTGCTACGCAAATCTCCAATTAACACTATCAATACTCCCCAATCAGTTGCTTCCCTTGAGAAATCCGATGACAAACTCTTCATGCATTCGTTTCTGGATCTGGGATTTTGGATTCCGGTTTGTGCCGGCAGGCATCATACGCCGGTTTCGGTCCAATTGCCGCACTCCTATTTTTGGTACTTCAAATCCAATTGAGCGACCAATTTCGGCAAGGCACTTCCCTGTTTGTGTGTCAACGCCCCGCATCTCTGAACTTCCTACGACGACAATTGCAGCTCTACCTGGCCGCAGCACGCGGAACATCTCCCGCAGTGAGCCGGTCATTTCAGAATAATAGCGATGCAATACTCGGCCTTTACGCGCATCTAGCCCTCCCATCTCCTCTACAATATTCGCAGAATATTCAGGCAATTTGACAAAATCCACATCTGTAATCGATTCCCCCCCGATATAGCGTTTTCGTGTCTCACCAAGTGTACTAATCGAATGCCCGAGCCACACAAGAGAGAACTTGTGGGCTCGCATGTAATCGATTGCGTTTGATGCATAGGGCGGTGAGGTCACGATCAGATCAACAGAGGAGTCTTCGAGTGCCAAACCACGGGCGTTGCCAAATTGTAGGCGCGGCTGATAACGGGCGTCTCGGAGGAAAGACAATCCCTCGATGTTCTGTAGGTAGCGTCTTCGGAATTCTTCCATGGGAGAACGTAATTTCTTCGTGAGAAAAGCAGCTCGTGCGGATGCCTTTTCGGCAGCTTGTGTACTTTTGGTCGTGACGGATTCAACATCACTAACCCCCTCAAGGATATGTCCACTTTTATCTGTAATGACCTTAGCCCTGTGCGGGCGGGTATGGGCCAGATCCAGCGCCAATGAAACGCCACCCGATTTTGTAATGATGATGGCGGAAAGTGCCAACTCGAAAAAGGAGCGTAGCCGGAAATCGGGAATTTGCTCGATCGCCTCGACAAGAGCAAGCAGTTCGACCTGCGTACCAGGGTAAAACCAGTAATCAACAAACTCCTTAGTCTTACTGTTCCAACGCTGTTCAAGACGCTGTGTCAGCCCGGTACGCTCTTGCGCCAGTTCAGCTTCTGCAGCCTCAATAATGCAATGTCCAGTGCGTCGCGCCTCAGCGATATCGAGAGGGCACACCTTGACCTGCGTTAGCAAGAGTGCAAGTGGATCAATATCGAAGCCAATCGCCTTCCGATTCAGCAAGTATGCCTCTAGGACTGTTGTGCCGGATCCCATCATTGGATCAAGCACTACATCTCCTTCTTTCGTTAATCCATTAATGAATTTGCGTGGAAGTTGGGGAGGAAACTTCGCGGGAAAGGCGTGAAAACTGTGTGAAGCATAGCGGCTCTGTTCACTGTGAAAGTCCAGATCCTGGCTTAGTAACGCTTCTAGCCGCCTGTGCGTTTCTGTCGGTAATTCTGATTCGTCGAATAAATTCTGTTGCAAAAGCATCTGTAATCTCTTTGGTGTGTGTCCTAGCGGGGGACGATTGAGTAGACAGAATCTAGTATAGCAATATTTCCTCATTTGCGCTAGAACTAATTTTCTAATTTCCCAGTAGATTCTCCCCCCACACAAACGCGCCGCCAAACAGCGTTGCCTCCACATCCGTCTCCAATATCGCCATCGGATGGACCGTGAAAATGTCCTGAGACAGCACCACCAGATCAGCCAACTTGCCCGCCGTGATGCTGCCTTGGCTGCTCTCCGTGCCACCCGCGTACGCCGCGCCGCCCGTATAGGCCCACACCGCCTCCTCCACAGTCAGCCGCTCCTCAGCATACCAGCCGTCACCCCCCGGGCTTCCGTCCGCCCGCATCCGCGTCACCGCCGCATGAATCCCCTCGATCACGTCAGGCGTCTCCACCGGCGCGTCCGAACCGAAAGCCAGCTTTGCCCCGCTGTCCCACAGGCTGCGAAAAGCATAAGCGTAGCGGCCGCGTTCTCCCCAATACCTGTCGACAAGAAGCATATCCTGCGTCGCGTGGATCGGCTGCACCGACGCGATGATATCCAGCTTCGCGAAGCGGCGGATCTCCTCCGGATGCAGCACCTGCGCATGCTCGATGCGGTGTCGCAAATTCAGCCCCCGGCCTGCCTGGCGGCTCGCCTCCAGCGCGTCAAGTACCATACGGTTCGCCCTGTCGCCGATCGCATGTGTGACCACCGCTATCCCAGCATCCGTAGCCCTGGCAATGATGTCCGCCATCTCCTCCGCGCCGGTCACCACGATGCCTGTATTGTCAGGCTCGCCATCGTACGACGCCAGCATCCACGCCGTGCGCGGACCGAGCGCGCCATCGCTGAACACCTTCACCCCGCCGATGCGCAAGAACTCGTCGCCAAGCCCCGTGCGCAGCCCCAGTCGGATTGCGCTATCCAGCTCAGCCACAGGGATCTGCGCCACCGTTCGCAGCGTAAGATCTCCCTCTGCCCGCAACTGCTGAAAGGCCCGCAAAGATGCCGCCGCCTCCTTCGTGTGTACCCCCACGATCCCCATCCGGTTGACAACTTCCTGCGCACGGCGGACCACCGCAACCGCCTCCCCGTCCGCCGGCTCAGCCATGCATGGGAACGCCAACTCCATCGCCTTCTCCAACAATATACCCGTCGGCTTCCCCTCCCCATCGCGCACAATCTCGCCGCCGTCCGGGTCTTCTGTATGCGCTGTGATTCCCACCTGTTCCAATGCCAGGCTGTTCACCCACGCCGCGTGGCCGCACTTGCGCGCCAGGTAAACCGGATGCGCCGCCGCAACCGCGTCCAACTGTGCAGCCGAAGGAAACGCGCCGCCCGCCCACACCGACTGGTCCCACCCCTGGCCCATGAGCCACTGGCCAGGAGGAGTATCCGCAGCCCGCCTGCCCACCTTCTCCAGCGCTGACGACAGCGTCCCGACGCCGCTCAGATCGATCTCTTGCAGACTCAATCCGTAGGAAAGAAAGTGGATGTGGGCGTCAATGAATCCGGGCACGACCGTCGCCCCCCGCAAATCAACCTCCCGCCCGCCCTGCGCCAGCAGCGACCGCACTTCGCTGTCGCTCCCCGTGGCTACAAAACGGTCGCCCGCGACCGCTACCGCCGAAACTTGTGGCCGCCCAGGGTCCATCGTGTGAATATTGCCATTGAATAGTGCCAGATCTGCCTGCACAAGCCTCTCCCACTCTGAACTGCTCCGAAAAGCTGCCTGCCTACGCCTTCCGGGCCGCTGATTCCTTTTATTCGCCCTGCATCTGTTATACCATACAGCCGCCGGAGCGCCACTGTGAAGGTCGTTCACCGTAAAGAATCATCACCATAGAGTTTGCGCATAAACAGGAGTTGACAAGGGGTGCTCGCCCGCGATCAATCGCGGCACTGCAACTTCCCTTCGCCGGCTCTCAGCCCTGACCCGCTTCATGAGTACACCATCGGATATCCTACCCATCACCGTCGGACTTCTCATCCTTCTCCTGTGGGCCGGCGTAGGCGCATGGCTGACAATTCGCCGTCACGAGCGGCGTTGGGATCTCCTGTGTGCAACGCTGCTGGCGGCAATGTTTACGGCCTTTTTCTGGCGCACCATTGGCGGCGCTGCCTACCGGCCGGCCGACGGCGGCGATCTGGTCAGCTTCCTCTTCCCGATATATCGATTCGCCGCCCGCACCCTGAACCAGGGCAGCCTGCCCCTCTGGAATCCACTCCTTTACGGCGGCGCCCCCTTCATCGGCGACATTCAGGCCGGCTTTCTCTACCCGCCCAACCTGCTTCTCTTTCTCCTTAACCCATTTTTCGACTATCGTTGGATGGAGTTCCTCAGCATCGGCCATCTCTGGTGGGCCGGCCTCGGCGTCTACGCCCTCTCTCGCA
The DNA here is from genome assembly GCA_965207495.1 of Caldilineaceae bacterium. Classification (GTDB taxonomy): domain Bacteria; phylum Chloroflexota; class Anaerolineae; order Caldilineales; family Caldilineaceae; genus Bin5. The sequence continues at coordinate 4,978,890 of OZ242287.1, read as the reverse complement.
CCCTCGGCTGCAGCCGGCCCGCCGCACTCCTGGCCGGGCTCGCCTTCGGCCTTTGCGACATCCTCTTCATCCATCTGGGCAATCTCAATCTCAATGCCGTCCTCTCGTGGAGCGGCTGGATCCTCGCCGCCTGCCATCTTGCCCTGACCCGCCGTAGCCTGACCTGGGCCGGAGTCGCCGCCTCCCTCTTCGCCCTGGCCAACTACGCCGGCCACGCCCAGAGCAGCTATTTCCTCGGCATGGCCGTGGGGATCTATTCCCTTGGCCTGCTGGCAGTCACATACTGGGGGCAACTCTCCCAATCTTCGCACGCCACCGCCTTCCGCCAAGCGCTGACCGGCCTTCAATATCCGGCTACTATTTTCGTCGTGGCAGCGCTCCTGTCCGCGCCGATCATTCTTCCCTCATTCGAAATGCTGCCCCATACCGACAGAGGCCATTTCGACTTCCAGGACACCGTCTCCTACTCACTGGCGCCTGGACCCGCCTTCATCGGCCTGCTGACACCGGGCTTCTTCGGACGCGGACCGTGGGACTACTGGGGTTCGTGGGACCGGGTCGAACTGCCCTACACCGGTCTGCTGACACTCCTTCTCGCGGCCGGCGCATTCCTGCTGCCCGTGCCGGAAAAGCGGCGCCGGCTGCTTCCATTGCTGGCGCTGGCCCTGTTCGGCTTCGTCATAGCGCTCGGCAGCAACACACCGGTCCACGGCTGGCTCACACAGGTCCTCCCCGTCTATGGCAGCTTCCGCGCCCCGGCCAGGATCATCGTCCTGTGGGCCCTCGCTCTGTCCGTCCTGGGGGCCATCGGGATGGATGCACTTCTGCCAGGAAGGGCAGACCGTAACGAGAATCCACATCCTTCACATACCACACTCTATCTTTCGGTCATCCGTCTGGGCGGTCCCGCTGTTCTCCTTGTCCTTATCCCACTGATCTTCACTGTGACGCACGTGCTCGATGGCGAACCTGTCGCCCTGCAGCGAGCATTCTTGGCCGGCAGAGCCCTGCTCCTGGCTGCCGCAGTCTGGTTGGCCTTTTGGCTGCTGTTGGTGCTGTATCGGCGGGTCCGTCTGGCAGGAAACACTTTGGCCGGGCTGCTGCTATTCCTGCTGCTGTTGGAGTTGTTCGTCGTCGGCGCAAACATCGATGTTAGCCAATATGACCCGTCACGCAGTTTCGCCCAGCCCGAAATTATCGCCTATCTGCAAGGACTGGACGACGACAATGAAGCAGCTGACCGCGACACTGCCCGTCCCGCATCCTTTCCTGCCCTCTCCAGGCCCGACCCCTTCCGCATCGACGTCCGCACCGGCATCTATGATCTGTGGCAGCCCAATACCGCCGCCCTCTTCGGGCTGCAGGATGTGTGGGGAATATACAACCCCCTGGTGCTGACGCACTGGCAGGGGCTATGGGACAACAATCCCGGGCGCCACACCCGGCTTTACGATATGTATAACGTGCGGTTCGTCATCGTGCGCGATGGCACGCCTCTGGATGACCAATATACACTGGCTTACGATGCCCCCGGCCCCCTCGCCGTCTACGAAAATCCCGATCCCCTACCCCGAGCCTGGCTGGTTCCCGATGCGAAGGTCCTCCCTGACGAAGCAGCCGTGCTTGCCGCACTAAATCATCCTTCGTTCGAACCCCTCCACACTGTCCTTCTCGCGCAGCAAAGTGACAACCCCCCGAGTCCCGCCGCTACCGACGAGTCAACCCCTTCGAGCATGTCAGAACCCGTATCGGTCCTCGCCTACAGCCCGAACGAAATCGTGCTGGCTGCCCAAGCTGAAAGGGCGGGCTATCTGGTCCTCAGCGAAGTCTGGTTCCCCGGCTGGCTTGCGACCGTAAACGGAGAGCCCGTCCCCATGTGGAGGGCCAACTATACCTTCAAGGCCCTGCCCGTACCCGCGGGAGATTTGGAAATACGACTCTGGTACGCGCCCGCAAGCTGGCGTCTCGGGCTCGCGCTCTTTGGCATCGGATTCCTGCTTCTTGTCGGTCTGGGTCTGTGGCGGCTCTTGGCCTCCAGGGAGCGCAAAATCCAAGGGGCACTAAAGCGATAGGGAAAAAGGTAGTATTGCCCTCGACTGATGACCTCCCATAGCAATTAAGAACTTGCCCGATTTCAGTACGAAATCCCCTTCCTCTCCACCGCCCGCGTCGCTAAAATAAGATGTTCCAATCGGCGGGCAAGGTATCTACCCGCATAGCTTACGCTGACCGAGCGGCTCAACGGCCGTGAATTGCGCCTGTTGCCGGGGAGCACCGAACTCCGGAACAATCGGGGCTGCTCCCGGGACCTATCCTCCACTGAGCATAGGTCCATGATCCTGCCGCGCCGCCAGGTCTGTCTTTTTCCGGTAGCCAGGTAACCGGGAACGCCGTGATTGGACCAACAGAAATTCTAATCCTGTACAGTAGGGAAGGGCTATTCCCCACTGGTAGAGGCCGAATAAGCTCAGCTATTCGGCGTACTGAAGTCTCAAAATCGGATCTTTTCCGAGGTGCCAAAGAAAAGGAGACACTCTATGAAGCGCTATATCACAATCGCAACCGTGCTGGCGGTCCTACTACTTGCCGCCTTCACCCGTGGCGCGTTAGCCGAGCAGGTGGGCCCCACGCTCGAGGGCTTGGCCGAGGCACTGGCCGGGCTGATTGATCGGACTGACAGCCACGAGGAGCGCCTGGCTGCGGTCGAGACGGCGATCGCGCCGACGCCCAAGCCGACGGCAACACCAACGTCAGCACTGGCAGAGCCGGTCTTGACTATCGAACGCAGAATGAACGTCCGGCGCGGCCCTGGCACGAACCACGCTGTCCTCGGCACGGCCGAGACGGGCACGGAGTTCGAGATTACTGGCAGAAACGTCAATGGGGACTGGTGGCAGATCAGTTACGAGGACTCTCCAGGGTGGGTCTATGCACCCTATGTGACGGCGAGCCATGCCGATGACGTGAAGCCCGTTGCCACGCCGACAGCGCTTCCCACAGCTACTACAAGGCCGACAAACACACCAATACCAACTCCGACCCCTGATCCCGCAGCTCTGACGCCTGAGGAGGAACTTGAAATTACCGCCTCCGCCATAATTTGGGTTGACCGATTGGCTGTGCCGTGGGAAGAGAGGTATGAAGGCGAGTGGAGGGACTACATGGACAGGCTGAAGCCGATGCTTCTCACAGTAGCGGACGCCTGCGGCTGGACCTTTGATGAGATGTTGCCCATATTGGATAGGCACGCTGAGGTTCTCGAAAATTCGGGATACGCATCGAGAAATAATTATCCTGCAAGAGCTTCGATGGTCTATGCCCTCGACTACACCGAGAAAGCCTTTGGACTCGAAGGCATTTCCTGCGATCGGACTCTCGGCCAGATGGTATTGATGAGGCTAGCTCAAGAGTGAGGCTGAAAGCCCGGCCAGACGACGCCGATCAGCCGTAAATCAGCTGTGGGAACTGCGGATCTGTAATCAGGTTGTAACCGCTGGTCGCAAGCTCGACCTGGTCGTCATCGCGGCCGGCCGGGAACTCGGCTAGTTTACTGAAGTAAGCAGAATCTCAGTTGGCTTCAGACTCTGGTCTCCATACTTGCGGTCTTCTCAGCAGGACACAAAAACGGGTGCCCCCCATCATACCCGTAAATCTGGCCGATTTCAGTCCGTAAAACGGTTCCACCCGTGCGCGCCTATCGATACAATGAGGTGTCGCGGTCGGTGTACGTCGGAGGCCGCCCTCACCTGGAGGAGCCATCTCACATGATCAAAGACATCGCTCTAATCATCCTGGGCGTCTGGGCCTTCTTCTATATGAGCGACCGGATGGAGGCCAACACTCTTAAGAACGCGTTTGTTTTCGCCGTGATTGCCGTTGTCCTGCGGCTAGCCTGGGCAATCCTGGTGAAGATGTGGGAAGCCGGGCCTCCGTTCTAACTCACAGACGTACATCACCGGTGCAAAACACGCGTCGGCAATCAGGCCGTACCCATTGACCGAGGAACTGACTTGGCCGGCATCGCGACCGGCCTGGAACCCGTCCAACCCGCTGACAAAACTGGCAATCCTGTCAACGCGTACCTGGAAGAAGATCACGGCCCCCACGCACCCGCTTACCGAGCCGGACGAACCGACGACGTTCCGCATCTGCAGGCCGTGCCGTCCCTCTCTCCTCACTCCTCTTCACTCACTCCTCGCCTACGGCAGCACCGCCTTCGGCATCTTGCAGATCATCGTATACGCCGGATCATAGATGTTACCCAGATCGTATTCCACCGTCTGTCCCATCAAAATGTGCGCGCCCACCGGATCAATTCCCAAATCATTCTCCAGCCAGCGGATCATCTCCGTTGTGGCATGCTGCGTAGCCTGATCCAGGGGACGAGCGTTGCCCGCAGCGAAGATATACGCCTCGTTCTCCCCCCTGGGCCAGTAGATGCGCCGCCCCTTCTGCACATCCACCGTAAAGCCAACGTCGAAAGAGATCTCCACGCCGGTGCCCACGATCTCGCCATCCCCCTGAACCGCGTGGCCGTCGCCAATGTGAAAGAGCGCCCCCGGCACAAAGACAGGAAGATAGACTGTCACCCCTTCGACAAATCCGCGATAGTCCATGTTGCCGCCGAAAGGGCCCGAAGTAGCTGTCGAGATCGCTTCGCCCCTGTCCGGCGCCACCCCAAAGCAGCCCGGCATCGGCGCCAGCGGCAAAGTCAAAGCCCCCAGGCTCGTCTGCGGCTCCACCAGGGTCACTGTGCCCGCCTCGTTGTCCACCCGCCAGTTGGCCAGCTCCTGCCCCTCCGCCGGCCACGGCATATTGGGCACCTGCTCCGGGTCCACGACATTGGGGGCCACCATCGTCCTCGTCCACCCGTAAGGGCGGTTGCAGAGCAGCTTGTCCAAGTGTACCACCAGCGTATCCCCCGGCTCGGCCCCCTCCACATAAAATGGACCGGTCATCGGATTGCCGCCTGGCGTTACCTCCTGGCCGCTGCTGTCCTGTCCTCGGGCGTCGACCGTCGTTGTCTCGACGCTGTCACCCGGCTGCACACGCAGCACCGGGGGATGCGAACCGATCGTGCTGAAATAATGGTCCGGCTCGAACTGATGAGTAGCCATACCTCTGTCCTTTCGCGACCGTCTGCTAAGACGGCTATGATTTGGTTGCTCTTGGGAATGATCTACTGTGACTGCCCGGGGAAAATCGGCTCGACCGTCGGCAGCAGCCAGCCGAGCCGAACACATTACTCAATTGGCAAACAACTGCCCGGTGGGGCCAATGGTCATCTCCGGCAGCGCCTCCTGACTACTGATCATATGGTCAAGCAACTGCAGTTCCCGTCCCAGATAGTAGTTGCCCAGCTCCAGGAGCTGCGGCACACCCTGCAGCGCCAGCATGCGGTGCTTGTCTGCCGGCCGCACCTGTAAGGTGATCGCCGTGAGAAAGGCCAGGCTGGTAGCATCCTCCGGCAAACGGTCCAATTTCAGCTGTACGCCAGTGGCTTTCGTCAAAAGTTCGACATAGCGCGTGATCTTGGGGCGTACCTTGTGGGCGCGCTCGACAGCCAGTTTCGTATCCCCATCGGTTACCGGAAAATGTCGCACCCGTCCGCTGAGATAGGGCAGTTCGTGGCTCAACGCCTCGATCCGAAATCGACGTGTGCCCACAACCTGGATATTCATTCTTCCGTCCGCTTGGCGGTCCACATTTACGATTCGCGCAGCCGTCCCCACCCGGTGCGGCTCCGCATCGCCGCCTACTTCCAGGCCTTCCTTGATCAACACAACCCCGAACGCCAGGTTCTCGTCCAGGCAGCGGTTTATCATCTCACGATAGCGGGGTTCAAAGATATGCAGAGGTAGCGCCATACCCGGGAAAAGCACAACATTCAGAGGGAAAAGCGGCATTTCCATGGTAGAACTCCGTTGCCTAAGGGAGAATTCGTTTTCGCTTTGGGCTTTTCGTTGATCACCGGTCAATTCCCGTCATCCTCGTCTGAATCGCTGTTTTCCACCGCAGCTTGGGCCAGTAGGTCGTCGGACACTTTCATGAACTCTCGCAGCACCGTCGTGGCAAACGCCCCTTTCGGCAACGAAAACGCCACAACGATGTCGGTTCCCTTCTGGGTAACGGACAGATCGTTGAGCAGTATCCGACCCAGCCGCCGCGTACCCATCATCTTTGCCCTGGCCAACAAGGCTATGTCGAGGCCGCTCGCTGATAAGATCTCCTGCTCCAACTCGCCCGATTCGGCCTCCGCCTCCCACATCTTGGGCCCGTAAATGGGCGCAGTAAAACTGATCTCCTTCTGGTCGTAACGGCTCTGCTCCGCCGCCTGGTCAGCGACAACGAACAGGCCGCCCGTGTCATGCTTCTTGGCAATGTCTCCTGTCAGTAGCGTAGAGAACTGCCCCTGTTGCTGCCGCAACGCCAGATAACGGTTGCACAGGTGGCTCTGCACACTGGCAAGTAGCAGGCTGCGCAGCCACCTGTTAGCCATGCGCTTTTCGCCTCGCAGCAGCTCCCATCCCCGCCGTACATTGCCGCCGTTCTGTCCCAGGCGCTGCGGGCCGTAAAAGTTTGGAAGCCCGTTTTCTCGCAACTGCGCCGCAATGGCCTCGGCGCGCGCCATCGCTATCTCGCCATCGACCGACGGCCGCGTAACCGTAATCGTAAAACGGTTGCCCAACAGATGCCCCTTCTTGAGCTTGTTGCGGTGCAGGCGCACCCAATTCACCGCCACCGGCGTCTTCTCAACGACGCGTGCCGGCGCCGCCTCCAAAAAACTCTCGTCCACATGACCGACCAACAAACTGAACGTCTGCGTCGCCCGCGCGTACTTGTCCTTCATGCCGGCAAACCCGACCGCTCTGTACGGCAGATCGAACGCCTCCGCCAGCCCCCGTTGCACCTCACGCGTCGTCAACGCCTCTTTCGTTACATTGACATAAAGATGCTGGCCGGCGCCCGAAGCTTCGTATAGCGGTATTTCCTCGACGATAAATGTGTCGGGCGCAGCCCGCAACTGTCCGCCGAGCCCCGGCAGTCCCTCTGTACTGTATGGCAGCTTCAAATCAAGTTCCACGCTAACTCCACACCTGGCCGACTGTTTAAGACGCTTCAGAAGAGTATATCAGATCCCCGCCCGCCGAATAGGAAGATATGTTCCAATGACAGAAAGCCGCCGCCACTACTCGTCCTTAAAGTAGAGTAAGCTGTAGCAAAACGGAGTGCCCCGCAGCCCGCCGTAGCGAAATCCCACCTCCTGCAACCACTTCCGGACCGTTCGCTGCAGTGCATAACCTGCGTGAGGCATCTCTTCACTTACGGCCAGCCGGCCACCCGGTTTCAGGACCCGTAGCACCTCTTCCAGGGCGAAAAGAGGCTGCGGCATCTCCGAGAGCGAGGCAATCGCAATCGCAACGTCCACGCTGTCGCTCTCCAGCGGCAGGCGGTACGCGCCGCAATGATGGAAATTTACGAGTGAGGCAAAACCGGCGCTTTCCACCCTCTCTCGCGCCGCTTCGACCATCGACGCCTGTATATCCACCGCGTGCACGCGCCCATTGCTGCCCACCTGACGCGCCATCTCGACAGTAAACGTGCCCGTACCGCAACCCAAATCCAGCACGGTTTCCCCAGGCCCGATGCCGAACGGGCCCAGCGTGGCCACAGGATCGCGATACCGCATGCGTACCGGATGGTCCAGCAGGTCGCGCAGCGGCGCAGGATACGGGCGCGGCCGCACACGGTGCGCGATACGGGTGCCGACCTGCCCACCCAACGTGATGCCTATGCATCGAATCAAGAAATTTCCCAGTCCCATTCGTCAGAGTCCCGCGGCTGGCCAACTGTGCCGGTATACAGTCAACTGGCAGCCAACTACTGGATACTGCAGGGAAAACGGATGCGCAGAATTCCCCCGGCGAAGACCGCGCCGCTGGCGTCCCGTTGCGCCAGGACCGCCGGCAGTAGATATTCACGCTTGAAGTTGCCGATCGAAATAAAAAGCTCGTCGCCCCGTTTCGTCAAACGGATCTTGTCCAATTCAATGTGGGGCAAAGGCAGTTTGAGGATGAAGTCGTTGCCCTCCTCCTCGATCTCCTGCGCCTGACCCACAAACATCACCTCGCCCGGATCCCTCTCACCGTACAGCTCATCCGCTAACGACCGCAATGGCGCGAAACCGACAACCTCCTCGCTGCGCCAGCTACTGTACAGAATCGGCAACGGGTAGAAATCCCGCTCAATCTCAACCAGGTAGCGGGCCTGGTGCTCCTGAAGTTGACGCAGATAAAGATCATTGCTCGGCGCAGCAACGGCTGCTTCCCCGGCTCGCCGGCCCGTTTCCTCGTCCGACCTCACACCCGGCAGAATTCGGTTGACCACCACCGCATCCACCGGACATCCGAATAGGGACAGATAGGTTACTGCCCGGGCCCCCTCCTTGATCACCATCTTCTCAGGATTGATCACGACCCGGTAGCTGGTGGTCTCTGGATCGCTCAGGACCTCTTGCAACGCCTTAACATCATCAACCAGCTTGGGCAGACTGGCCAGCGCGTCCTGCTCCGGCATCAACCGCCCCAACAGCCCGCCGGTCAATCGCATCGCCGTCTCTCCCCACCCGAAGAAGCGCTCAACATACCACTGGAAACTCTCCGGCATCGCCAGCAACCGCATCGACTCGCCCGTCGGCGCCGCATCTACAATCACCCGATCAAATTCATCCGTCGTCGCATAGCGGAAAATATGCAGCAGGCTGAAAATCTCCTCCATGCCCGGTATGATCGCCATCTCTTCGGCAACCGTCTTGCTCATGCCCTGCTTGCGCAGAATCTTGCCCATGTAACCCTGCAGCGCGCCCCAGTTCTTCCGTACTTCCTCCAGGACATTGATCTCCTGCGCAAACAAATTGGTCGTGATCTCCGTCGGGTCGCCCTTCAGCGGCCTGTCCAGGCTGTCTGCCAGGCTGTGGGCAATGTCAGTGCTGACCACAAGCGTACGGTAGCCCATCTGCGCACAGCGCAGCGCCGTCGCCGCAGCCGTCGTCGTCTTGCCTACGCCTCCCTTGCCCAAATAGAGAAGGATGCGCACGGACTACTCCTCTCGTCATTGCACTGGAACCGGGCTTGTGTTTCCCTGCCGCCGCAGAAATCCAGGACATCCGCTCAATCACCTGCTATAGCTGTCGTTAATTGAGGAATAATTGGAATCGGCTAAAGCGCCTTGCCCGTACCATTAGAATGAGCACGGCGCCGTCCGCCCCTGCGCCGCAGTAACGCCGCCCCCGCCAGCACAACCAGCAGCGCCCCCGCCAGCACATAAAGCGCAGCCGCACGGCTCAGACCGAACCAGCCCCGTATCCGCCACCAGTACAGTGGCAATTGCGCCCAATAGCTCCAACGCAGATGCCAGCGATGGCCGATCGAGATCACATACTTTCCCATCCGGTTGTGCGGCGTCCAGACCACAAGATAACAGCGCCCGCCAACCAGTGTACGCGAGTCGATCAGAGGCCCGGGGTAATAATGCACACGGGTCAGAACATCCTTGACCGGCTGCAAAAGCTCGCTCGGCGGCGGCGCCACGATTGCGCTGTAGCCATGGGGCAATTCCAACGGCAGCTTCTCTGTGTCCGCACTGTATGGCAGGCTCCGCGCCACGATCGCAAACGTCGGCACAACCGAACCCCCGCGCGGGAGAACAGGCGCGAACATCTGCGCCCGCAGACGGTCGCCCGCCTTGCAGTCCACGCGGTAAACATGCGTCTCACCGAGCCGTGTAAACGCCCCGAAAATAAGCCGCTTGCGGCTGAAATCGGCGAACGATTCGCCGTCTACCAGTTGACTGCCCGGTCGGCTGCCGAATACAGGAACACTACCCGCAAGATCGACGCCGGGAACCGGCCGGGGCCCAGCTTCAGCGCTTACCGCGGTCACAATTCCTCCTGCATAAGAATACGTAAGAGTGAGAGTGTACGTTGCAGTTCAGTATCACGCGCAAGAGTCTATCACCCGCGCGCACCCCCCGTCAACCGAACACCCCTCCCGCCCGCATCCCCAAATGGGGGTGAACTCTCGTATACCTTTGGTTCTGAGTAGACCATGTCCAGTCCACACATCCATCTCCGAAAAATCGCCCATTCACTGACCACTAGCCACTGACCACTGCAGTTGGGCGGTCGGGCCTTCGGCCCTCCCTTGTGCGGGGGCTGCGCCCCCGCCCCGCCCCGCCCTTGCTAGCCACCGTGCTCATTCTTCCCTAGCAATGTGTCTAGCCAACAGTGTTCCCCCCAACCGCTCCCGGAATGGCCAGGCCTTCTTCATGCCCTGCGTCTCTCCAAGTGCCGACAAACACCTCCAGCCGCCGCCATAATTTCCCGCCAGACTGTTCCCACCACAAGACCTAAGATGCCCCCCCTCCCTCGCCCGCGCAAGAAACTGCGCCCTGAACGTCCCGAATCGAGACATGAAAACCAAGGTCAGAATCTTGGAATTCCCATGAAAATTATGGTACGCTTCCAGCATGAATGCCCGCGTTCTTATCCAACTTACCCTCGTACATGTTGGGGTCTCCATAACCGTCGTTCCGGTCACCAGCACGCTAAATCGCGTGATGATCGCCGACATGCAGATGCCGGTAACGCTGGTGGCCGTCCTCATTGCGTTGCCCTACCTGCTTTCTCCACTTCAGATATTCTTAGGCAACTGGTCAGATCGCCATCCGGCAGCAGATTACCACCGCACACCATGGATTCTCCTCGGCGGACTTGTCGCCGCAACCGGCAGTTACTTCACAGTCCACGTAGCCTATCTACTGGACTATGACTTTTTGATGGGTCTTGGGGCCGCGGCCATCGTCTTCTGCCTGTGGGGCGCCGGCATCAACGCCGCCTCGGTCAGCTATCTCTCTCTCGTCACCGAGCTCGCCGACGAAAACGGCCGTAGTCGAGCCGTCAGCATCATGTGGACAGCGATGATCGCCTCTACCATCGCGACCAGTCTTGGCCTCTCTCGCATGTTGGCAACGCCCACCGCCCTCTCGAAGGAAACACTTACCACTGCTTTCGGTGTAATCTGGCTCGTATCCGTCATCTTTGTCCTTGTCGGCAGCTACCGAATCGAGCCCCGCGCATCAACCAGAACCGACCAGCCTGCCAACAGCGCCGACGATCCTTTGCAGGTGATACGTCTGTTGGCGCTCAATCCCCAGGCCCGCAGTTTCTTTGTCTACTTGATGATCGTGTTGATCAGCATCCACGCACAGGATGTAGTGTTGGAACCGTTCGGTGCCAAGGCTCTGGGAATGTCGGTCGCGGCCACCTCCCGTTTGACATCGATCTGGGGAACCGGCATCTTCATCACGCTACTGGCTGGGATCATCTTTGTGAAGCGCTGGGGCAAGCGAACCGGTGCCAATGTGGGCGCCTATGTGACCGCTGTTGCCTTCGTCTTCATTATCGCCTCCGGTCTGCTCGGCCAATCGAACCTCTTTATTGGCTCAGTCTTCCTGCTGGGACTGGGGGGTGGCCTGATGACCGTCAGCAATCTCAGTTTTATGCTGGATATGACCGTGCCCCAGGCCGCCGGACTCTACATCGGCGCTTGGAGTGTAGCAAATTTTGCCGGCCAGGCTGTTGGCAATGTCATCAGTGGTCTGCTGTACGACCTGTTCTTCTGGCTGACGGGCAACCCGCTGATGGGGTACGCCGCCGTCTTCTCTCTCGAAATCGCCGGTCTGCTCTTGGCGGTCTGGCTCTTCCGCTCAATTAACGTGGAAAAATTTCGCCGTCAAGCCGAAGTGCGGCTGGATAACGTTCTCACTCTCGTCACCGAGTAACAAGCCGCCTGCATCGGAGCAAGCGCGTGCGTCCTGTTGAACGCTCTCCCGCGTCTTCTCCAGCTATGCACTGTGTTGTTCGTCTGTGCTATACTGACATACGGAATCGGATGCTGGCCCCATGCTTTGTAGGCCCCGATTCCAGCTCTTCCAACAGCTGGCGATGGCAATAACGCCGCAGGACTATCTCCCAGCCCTTGAGGACGGTAGCATGGTCAAAGTACTTCTGAGTTACGATATGCGGGAAGGGCACGAAGAAGACTGCCAGCGTTACGTCGTGCAGACGCTGGCCCCCGGCCTCGCGCAACTGGGTCTGCGCATCACCGACGCCTGGTACACGCTCTGGGGTGAAGCCCCCCAGATCCTCGGCGGCGGCGTCCTGGAGGATAAGGATGACGCCGCCCGCATCCTGAGCTCAGACGAGTGGCAGGAACTCATCGCCGGCCTTGAACCCTTCGTCGAAAACTTCAAAGTTCGGGTCGTTGATGCCAACGGCCGCTTCCAATTCTGAGCGGCCCGCCGCCGCGCCGAGTCACATGACACGCCCTACGACTCCTGCTCGGACGCTCAACAACCCCGTCCCCACCCAAAGCTCTCGTACGCCATCACATCCATCCACACAACTTCTCGACAACCATGCGCCTGCCGCCGGCAGACCAGTGGCGCTGATCGTCTTCCTCGAAAACATCGGCCACATCCACGGCGTCAATCTGCCCCACTGGGCAATGACCGCAATCGACTGGCTGACGGAAGAATACGCCAAACTCCTGCTGCGGCGCCTCGGAGCCTACCGCCGCTACCACCGCGTCCTCATCCTCGAAGATGACGACGCCACCGCCGCCAACCTGACCGGCGCTCTCGTCGAGGTCAGCGCCACCCATACCGTCGATCAACTCCTGCTCGTGCATGGACAAGAACGCTGCCTGATCGGGTACAAGGGGCAGGAACTCGTCGACGCAGCCGCGTTCGACCAAATGCTCGCACGCTACCTCGAGGACAGCTCCCTCCTCGACCTGCGCATGGTATACGGAGTCAACTGCTACGGCGCCAGCTTGGCCTCCACCTGGCTGGCATTGGGCGCACAAGCCGTAAACGGCGCGCACGCCGTCAACTGGCTGCCGGAGCCAAGCCTCAGCCTCTTTCTGCGCAAATGGCTCAACGGCTCCCCATTCAGTGAAGCCGTGACCTCCAGCGCCCACCGCGCCAGCGCCATCGGCAGACTCCTTTGGCGGGATCGATCCGACGGCAGCGCACACCCCAACATCGCCGGCAGCCGCCAAATCGTCTACGGCCTCCGCGACGTGACAATCAATTCGCCAACCGATAAAGCTCGTACCGCCCGAGTTACACCAGTCCGCAAAGTAGTCGAGACCGCACATCGCCAACGCGAGTCAAGCGGTCAAACCCCTACCTCAAACTAGAGGAGCCACTATGCCCCTACCCAGTCGGAATGAAGCTGTACAACTACTGCATGAATGGGTCGAAAACGAGGGACTGCGCCGCCACATGCTGGCCGTAGAATCCGCCATGCGCGTCTACGCCCGTCACTATGGCGAAGATGAAGACCTCTGGGGACTGACAGGTCTGCTCCACGATCTGGACTACGACCGCTTCCCCGACATGGACGACCAGGAGAACGGCCATCCCCGCACTGCCCTCAGACTCTTCCGCCAGAACGACTATCCACCTGAATTCATCCACGCCGTCGAGGCCCACGCAACCTTCCTCGGCGTCCCCCGCGAGTCAAAGCTCGACAAAGCGCTCCTGGCCTGTGACGAACTGACCGGCCTCATCCTCGCCTGCGGCTACGTGCGCCCGGACAAGGATCTGCGCGGCGTAAGACTCCGATCTGTCAAGAAGAAGTGGAAGGACAAGCGCTTCACCGCCGCCATCGACCGCGCAGAGAACCTCCACTTCATCGAAGAGTTGGGCGAACCCTTCGACGAGCACGTGCAACGCGTCCTCGACGCCATGAAAGAAGTCGCCGCGCAACTGGGCCTCTCCGGCGATCAAAGCTGACCCAGCCCACAGGGCAAACTGGGTCGGTCCCAATATTCAGGATCCGCTCTCAGCCAGCGCATCCAGGACGCGCGCCGGCGTCATCGGCAGTGTCCGAATCCGCCTTCCCGTCGCCGCCGTAAACGCGTTCGCAACTGCCGCGCCCACCGGCCCGATCGGCGGCTCGCCCATCCCAAACGGCGTCTTGATCCCCGTGTCCACAAGAACGGAACGGACATCCGGCGCATCACCCATCGTCAGCAGCGGGTAGCTCTCGAAGTTGTTCAACGCCAGCCGTCCATCCTTCACATACGCCTGCTCGATCAGCGTCGACCCCACGCCCCACATCACGTTCCCCTCTATCTGCGCCTTCGCCCCATCCGGATTCACCACAAGCCCGCAGTCCACCGCGCAGGCCACGTCGTGGACGGTTATTTCACCGGATTCTGCGTCCACCGAGACCTCCGCCACCTGTGCAACCACAGTGTTTGACGCAAAACATGCGATACCCCGCGCCCGGCCCGCAGGCGGCGCATTCCCCCAGCCGCTCAGTTCCGCGACCGCCTCCAGGACATCTCCTGTGCGCCGGCCCTCGAGGCTGTCAGGCAGATGATCGAGGCGGAACTGGAGTGGGTCCGCGCCCGCCGCCTCCGCTAGCTCATCAACGAAACTTTCCACTGCAAATGTATTCGCAAAAAGTCCCAAGCCGCGCCACCAGCCGGTCCATACCGGCAGCGACTTTCGCCAGGCCGTCACCGTGCGATTGGGCACGTCATAACTGATTCGCGCCCCAATCGTCGCGCCGAAGTCAGCACCCATTACCAACTCCATGAAATCCGGCATGAAACTGAAGGCCACGTCGCTGCTTCCTTGCCGGTGCTCCATCGCGACGATCCGTCCACTTCCATCCAGCGCACCGGAGAGAACGCTTTTCGTTGGCGGCCGCAGGTAGCCATGAAGCATCGCTTCCACCCGATCCCATCCCACGTGGACAGGCGCGCCAACCGCTTCCGACAGGCGGGCCGCCTCAATCGCCACCCCGGTATCAAGCTTGCTGCCAAAGCCGCCCCCGAGATAGGTCGGGACAACCCGAACTGTGTCCGCCTCCACGCCGAGCGCATCGGCGATCATACTCTTCGCCCTTTCGTGAGACTGCGTCGATACCCACACAGTTACCTGGCCGTCCTGGACATCCGCCAGTGCTGCCGGTGCCTCCAGTGGAGCTTGCACGGCAAACGGCGAACGGTAGGTGGCCGTGATCGGGGCCTCTTTCCCCAACGCGCCCGCGGCATTTCCCTCGCGCTGGATCGTGATACCGCCTTCTCCATCAGGCTCGATCAACGCCTCGATCTCCTCCTGCTGCCACAGATGCCCTTCATCCCACTCCGTCTCCATCGCCTTCACCGCCGACCAGGCCGCCCTGCGAGAGTTCGCCACCACCCCGGCAAAACCGCTTTCCACATCGATCACGAACTCTTCGACACCCTCCATCCCTGCCGCCTCGCCCGCCGACGCGCTAAGCAGCTTCGCTTCCAGCGTCGGCGGCCGCGCCACCGCGCCGTAAAGCATGTTGGGCACGCGCATGTCATAACCGTAAACTGCCTGCCCCGTCACTTTGTCGGGAATGTCGATGCGCGCGACCGACTGTCCGATTACGGCGAATTCATCAACCTGCTTCAGCGCCAACTCCTCCTCACCAGGCAGTTCCCAGCTCGTAATCGCCCCAACCAAACTGTAGAAGTCAGCCCGCTTCTCTGTACCGTCCGCGACAACAAACCCCCGCCCCTCAACTCGCAAAGCAGCCTCCGGCGCCTCTAAGACTGCCGCCGCCTCCCGCCGCAGCAGACTCCGCATGCCCGCGGCCGCCAGTCGCAACGGGCCGTAGCTGGTTGCAACTGAAAAGCTGCCGCCGGTACCGAAACTGTCCACCAGATCGGAAGACGTATCGGCCTGCTCCACGACCAGGTCTTCCCAACCGATTCCCAGCTCCTCCGCCGCAATCTGCGCGATCGACGTGTGAACGCCTTGCCCCATCTCCACCTTGGTCAAAGAGAGTCGTATGCGGCTGTCCTCCAATACTTCCAGCCACAGTGGTGGATCGGAGGGCAGCTGCATGAATCCGCTCGCGCCGTGTTCAGCCCCTGCCATGCTTTCCGCCATGACTTCGTAGAGAACCGGTCTGCCGAAATACGCGCCCACGGCCAGGCCGGCCCCCGCCACCCCCAGTCCAATCAGAAAACCCCGCCGCGAGAGTCGCCAGCGCCGTTTCCGCGATGGGACAGGATCTTCCCCGGTCGCTTTCCCTTCTTCACTGTTTATATTTGTCGAGCCGTTCTGCGCCTCGACTCCTTCGCTGGATTCGCGTTCCTGCTTCATGTCGCGACCTCCTCCCCGTCCGCCATCCCGGCCGCCTGTTGGACAGCCTGCCGGATGCGCACATAGCAACCGCAGCGGCAGTAGTTTCCGCTCATCGCGCGCACAGTCTCCTCTTCAGATGGCTGCGGATTCTGCGCCAGAAACGAGGCCGCCTGCATGATCTGACCGCTCATGCACCAGCCGCACTGCGGTACCTGGTGATCGATAAACGACTGTTGTACCGGATGCAGCGTGATCGAGCCGTTGCCGTCCGTCGACGCCAGCCCTTCAATCGTGCGGATGTCCGCCCCCGCAACCGCGGCCAGCGGCATCAAACACGACCGAACCGCCGTCCCGTTGACATGAACCGTGCACGCGCCGCAGATACCAACCCCGCAACCGAACTTCGTGCCCGTCAGCCCCAGCCAGTCCCGCAGTACCCACAGCAGCCTCTCCTCGTCGGGAACATCCAGCGTATAGCTCTTTCCATTGATAGTCAGTTCCATATCCGGCTCCTCCACATCGCGCCTGCGCTAAAACACCATCTCCCGTCCCGGCTTCGCGTCAAGCGAGCCGCCCAAGTCCACCAGCGCCGCTCCGATCTCCCCCAGGCAGCCCTCCAGGTCAACCTCAATCCGGCTTTCCGGAATACGCAGAACCCGCCAGTTATCCCCCGGCCCGTACGCCTCTCGCATATCGCTGGACTCATCAAGCCTGATTCCAAGATACCCGTTGCGCACCCGCAATGCAATGTCCACCGGCCAGTCCCCCGCCAACCGGTTGGGTAGCGGCCTCAACCGGCTGTCCCGCAGCGCGCTCCACAACGCTTGGAACGGTTCGCCCTCCGGCTTCAGCTCCTTTACATCCTTCGCGTTCAACAGACGCTCCAACGTCGTATGAATAAAGGTCAGGCGCCTGAACGTGGTTGCCGGCACCGGCCGCGCCAAACGCATCAACGGGCCAATTTCAATGCGAAAATAATACTCCTCCGCCCGCGCATGGTCCGCCTCATCCGGCAGAAGCTCCGCCCGCGACAACAGCTGATACCGCCGGACAGCCGCATAATAGCTGACCGTCCGCGCCTCCGTTTCCCTCTCGAAAGCCCCCGTCTGGTAAAACGCCAGATAGTCGGCGCCAACCCGCCGCGGCGCCCGCCTCTGCGGAATGCGGTACCAGCCCTCCGACGCCGCCCGGCGCAAATCGGCCCGGTTGTTCACGACCGCGACCAGGACCGTCCGCTTAAGGTTGTAAGGATCTGTATATTCCTCTGACATTTCCCGGTCGTTTCTCCTCACTGTACATGCCGCGCCAGATTCGGCGCGTACCTGCTGATCTGCTCCCGCAGGCGCAGCAACGCAACATCCTTCGCCTTCGCCTCCAGCATAACATCAAACGACCGCAATCGCGCCGCGACCGCCGCCTGCAACAGGTCGATGACCTCAAACGGGTGCAGAAAATCACTGTGCTGATGCGCCAGCGGCATCTGTACGCGCGCCGCGCCATCGCGATAGAGTGTGCGCACCGCCGTGCGCGGGCTGCTGACATGGATCTTCGGAACCACATTCTCCGGCCATGTCGCCAGTGCAATCTTCAGCGCATCCAGCTGCGGGATCGCATCCGGATTGTGACAACGGTGGTGGAGCGTGTCCAGCACCACCGGAATCCCCGTCCGCCGGTGCACCCACAGCACATCGCGCAGTCCGAACTCCCGGTCTCCATTCTCCAGGACTAGGCGCCTCCGCACCTTGTCCGGCAGCAAATTGGCCGTTCGCGCGAACCGGTCCAGTGCCGCCGGTACGTCCGCGTGGCCTCCCCCCACGTGAACGACAACCACGCTCGACGCATCCAGCCCCATCCCATCCAGCAGTGAAGTCGCTGCAGCCAGCTCCACGCTCGACCGTGCCGCCAGAGCAGCATCCGGATGGCTCAACTGCACGTAGAAGCCCGGGTGCAGCGTCAAGCGCACGCTCTGCTGCCGCGCCAAATCCCCGATCGCGGCCAGCTCCGTCGAACATTCGTCCAGCTGATTGTGAAACGCCGGCAGATCCGGGTGGGTCAGATACGGGGCAAGCTGTCCGGCCATCCGATAAAACCGGATCTCCCTCCGCGCCAGATAGAGAAAAATATCGCGCAGATAGACCAGACTGACGCTCAGGTGGGGCTGGTTTTGCCAGCGTCGGCTGTCGTGCGAGCGCAACCCCGGCGCCCCCAGCACCTTAACAGGAAACCCCAACCGGACGCGCGTCCCGTTCATCATGCGTTGGTTGGGCATTCTATCTATTGATGAGGAACACAAAACCGCGAGGAGAGGAAATGATTCTCTTTAACAAACAGTCCATCCTGAATTCGCTCGGGGGCAACAAAGTCTGAGACTGCCGCGCCGCCTCCATGGCACGTCAAAATCCATGCCTGGCGGCTCGAAAACAGCCTATCATAGCAAAGACCCGCCCTCCAATTTCCACAATGATTGCAAAGGGGAATGTACATTCCGCTTCCCCTTTCATCCAACCGTCATGCCTGAGTGCCACTAACTCGACCTCGGCTGTGACCCAGACCGGAAACACGCCTGAAACCTGCATACGAGGAGGTGATACCACTTTAATGGCTGCATCCCAATGATGGGGCTGAACTCTCTTGTACCTCTGGTATCGACTAGCCTGTGTCCAGTCCTCACATCCATCCCCGAAAAATCGCCCATCCACTAACCCCCTGGCCCCTAATCCCTGACCCCTAACCATTGACCCCTGCAGTTGTGCGTTCGGGCCTTCGGCCCTCTCTTGTGCAGGGGCTGCGCCCCCGCAACGCCCCGCCCTTGCTAGCCACCTTGTTCGTTCTTCCCCAGCATTGCGTCTAGCCAACAGTGTCTACTCCCCCACGTGCTGTCTCACCCCCCTAACCCCTGCAGTTTCAGCCACCTCCGGCACAATCTCCCCCCCAGACTGTTCCCACCCCAAGTCTGGGATGCACCCACTCCCTTCACCAAGTTGACGTCGATGCCGTTTGTTATGTACTCTATATCGGTAATCGACTCGTCTGTCTTGCGGAAAATACCGGCAGCACCACAGACATCGGCGCCACCAAATGGCGTCGCAATCTCTGGGTCCGTCCAGCTGGCTTCATAGAAATTTTCACTTCCTCCGCCAGAGAACTGATAGGCCGTTAGAAATCCACTCTGCCTGGGCTGGCGCCAACACCGGATCCATTCCGCACGCCTTCCGTTTCTCCAACCATTCATCGTGGAACCGGAATATGCGCCCCAGTGATCAAGGAGCCATAGATATGTACAGTTCACGCCTCCTGGCTGTAACCATGGCTTTAGTCATCACCATGGCCGCAACGCTACGGCAAGCGTCCGCGCAGGAACTGTCGCCAGCAACCCAAACAGAACCCTCAACAGCCTCAGCGCCCGCTCCGACTTGGCTGGCGGGTGTTCCGGCATCTGTGGCGAATCGCTCCTATTCTCCGCGGCCCGCTCCCGCGGCCACCACTGCGGTTCCGCCCGGCTGGAAAGAGCTTGTCGACGAATCCCTCGGCTATTCGCTCGCCGTGCCCGCCAACTGGCTGACCTTCGACCTGCAGTCTGGCGAACTGGACCGGATTGCCGGCATGCTTGGCGGCCGCGCCGCCTCGCAGCAGCTGCGCCAGTACATGGCCACCCCTGCCGGCGAAAACCTCGGACTCCTGGCCGTCGATCCCGACCCCAGCGAGCTGTTCGCCCGCCCGCCCTTCCCGACCTTTCTCAACGTGTCGGTCGCCCGCTTTCCCGACGGCGTAACCGACGAACAGTGGGTTGCCCTCGTTGAAGAGTCGATCACGGCCCTGGGCTCAGCCAGGATCGAAAGCGCCAGACTTGGCACACTCAGCGAGCTGCCCGCAGTCAGAGCCGCCGCCGTCTACCAATTGGGAGGCCAGGGCGCAGGCCTGACTGCCCACCTTGACATAACTATCGTCCGTGCTGACCAGGCCGCCTATACGCTTGTGATTGCGACCCGCCTGAGCAACGCCTTGGCCAAACGAATCGTGATCCACCAGATCGTCCAATCCTTCCGCCCGGTCCTGCCCGAACAGGTGGCCGCCGCCGAGCCAGCGCAAACCCCGACAGGGGACGAAGCCCAGCCCGGGTCATCGACGTCAGCTCCTGCTGCAAGCCTTCCCAGGTTCTGGATACCGATCGTAGACGCGCGTCTGGGCTACTCCCTCGCTGTGCCATTCAACTGGCTCGCTTTCGACCTGCAAGCAGAAAACCTGGACCAGGTAACCGGTCTGCTCGGCGATGAAACGGCAGCGCAGCAGCTCCAAGCCTTTCTGGACACCCCTGAAGGAGAGAAACTTGGCGTCTTCGCCGTCGAGTCAGACCCGGAGAGCATGTACACCGTCCCGATCTTTCCAACCTTCCTGATCGTGTCCACCGCGCCACTACCGGACGACCTTACCAACGAAGAATGGCTCGCCCTCACCAAAAAATCAATCTCTTCTTGGGGGGATACGCAGCTGATAAACGTCGAGATGGGTACAAGCAACCGTCTTCCGGCCATCCGCGCTGCGGTCGTCATCAGGTTGGGCGATCCATCGCATCTCCTGACAGCTCATCTTGAAATAACAATCCTGCGCGCCAACCAGACCGCCTACCTGCTTACAATCGCGGCCCGCCCCGATGCCGCCGCCGCCAACCAGCCGGTGATAGAGCAGATAGTCGACTCGTTCCGAGTTGAATGAGACCCCGATCGCAACAGGCCTGGGACCGTTCATACTGGAGCCAACAGGCCGCCGAAAGTATCTATTTGAATCAGTTCACAGTGTGAGGAGGACGCCCGTCCATGAACCAGAGACGTTTCATCCCCCCATTTTCTTGCCGCGGCGTCCTGCTGCTCATTGCCTTCCTGTTCACGCTCACCCAATCGGTGGCAGTGACCACCACCATATACGCCCAAGGCGATGAACAGTCCGAAGCCGACGCCGACCGCGTCGCCCTGACCGCGCTCTTCAACGCCACCGACGGCGAAAACTGGGTGAACAATCACAACTGGCTGACCGACAAGCCGCTCGGCGCATGGTACGGCGTCACCACAGACGACAACGGCCGCGTCACGCAGCTAAGCCTCCGCGGAAATCGACTGAACGGCGCCATCCCGCCGCAATTGGGTTCCCTAATCCAGTTGGAACGACTGGTGATCGACGACAACCTCCTGAGCGGTGAGATCCCCCCGGAACTGGGAAATCTGGCCCAACTGCAATGGCTCGACCTCGACAGAAACCAGCTCACCGGTTCGATTCCTCCGACATTGGGAAACCTCCAACTGCTGGAACGGCTGGACCTTTCCGGCAATCAGTTGAGCGGGTCCATCCCCCCGGAGATTGGCAACCTCACAGAGTTGCGAACACTCTACTTCGATGAGAATCAACTGATCGGAGCAATCCCGCCCGAGCTCGGTTTCCTCGCCAACCTGCAAACTATGTTCATCGAAGAAAACCAACTGAGTGGCGAAATCCCTTCTGAATTGGGCAATCTCACCCACCTGCGGGCCATGTCTCTGGAGGAGAACAACCTGAGCGGATCGATTCCTCCCGAGTTGGGCAACCTCTCTCAACTGCGCTCGCTCGATCTCGACGAAAATGATCTGAGCGGACCGATTCCGGCCGAACTGGGCAACCTCTCCGAGCTGCGCTCGCTCTATCTTGACGAATGCGGTCTGACCGGGCCAATCCCCCCGCAACTGGGAAACCTCTCCCAACTGCGCACCTTGCTGCTCGATGACAATGCGTTGAGCGGTACCATCCCGCCCGAATTGGGTAACCTGACCCTTCTGCAGTCTCTCCACCTGGCTGAAAACGAATTAAGCGGGGAAATTCCGTCGGAGTTGGCCGCCATCCCCCAACTGAGGGAATGGAATATTGGAGGAAATCAGCTCACCGGCTGCATTCCTGAAAGCTGGCGCAGCGCCGCTTCCATCGACAGCGATCAATTGGACCTGCCCTTCTGTCCATCACCCGCGTCGCTGCAGCAAGAAACTGAACCCCTTTTCGGCCTGAACGGCGATCTCCTGTTCGCGTTGTACCGCGTCTCCCTGAGAACCCTTACGCATCAGGCCCTGCAGGGCCTCGACCGCGCCGCGCTCACCTCGCTCTACATCGCCCTGGGCGGAGACGACTGGGTGAACAGCGAAAACTGGCTCAGCGACGAGCCCCTCAGCACATGGTACGGCGTAACCACCGACCGCAACGGCCGCGTAACCAGCCTCGACCTGCGCGGAAATCAGTTGAGCGGTTCGATTCCGGCCGTAATCGGCCGCCTTTCACATCTGAACAGGCTTGTCATCGATGACAATCAACTTACCGGTCCCATCCCGCCCGAAGTAGGCTACCTGACCCACCTGACGACTCTCGACCTCGACCGAAACCGGCTGACTGGACCCATCCCGCCGGAGTTGGGCAACCTCACCAATCTGGAACGGCTGGACCTCACTGGAAACCAGCTGAGTGGGCCAATTCCCGCCCAGCTCGGCAACCTCGCCGCACTGCGGACCCTCTTCCTCGACGAGAATCGACTGTCAGGGGCCATTCCCCCGCAGCTTGGCAACCTGGCCGAACTACGTACACTATACCTTGAGGAGAACCGGCTCACCGGCCCAATCCCGCCTGAATTGGGCAATCTCGTAAGCGTGAGCCTCTTTTCCCTCGAAGAGAACAATCTGAATGGCCCGATTCCACCTGAGTTGGGCAACCTCGCCGAAGTCCGCACCCTCTACCTCGATGAGAACGACTTGAGCGGCCCGATTCCGCCCGAACTCGGCAATCTGACCCAACTGCGGGTCCTCGACCTCGACGAAAACGAGCTGAGCGGCCCGATTCCGCCCGAACTCGGTCGCCTCACACAGTTACGAATCCTCTTCCTCCGCCAAAATGAGCTAAGTGGCTCGATACCTTCCGAACTGGCGAATCTTGCCCACCTGACATGGCTCTACCTGCAGGACAACCAGCTGAGCGGGGAACTACCGCCCGAACTCGGCAACCTCGCGCTACTGCAAGGGTTCAGCTTCGGCGGCAACCAGCTCAGCGGTTGCATTCCCGTAAGTCTGAGTCGCGTTCTCTACAACGACCTCGACGTCATCAATCTACCCTTCTGCGCCGAATAACGAGCTAAGAAAAAGGAGAGAGTAGCTGTTTGCTACTCTCTCCTCGCCTTCCTCACCTCATTAATATGGCGTTGTAAACCCTCTATCAGTTCACGACTACATCAGGTCCCTCTTCTCCTACCAACCGTGAAAATGCGCATCCCTGCGGCCCCTACGTCCTGCAGCCCTCACCGCAACCATCTCCGGCCGCAGCGGCGAAACGACCCGACTCAAGCTTCCGGCCGCGATACTTCCGTAACTGTTCAGAATCGGAGCGACCTCCGTCTGATAAGCGATATACGCATCGGGCCAGAACACCGGAAGTCGCCATCCAACGCCTTGCCGACTTCGAGCGACCCTCGCCCCCGCTCCCCCCGCCTTCAGCCGCCGCGCCGCCACCAGCATTAGGACCAGCAGCGCCGCGCCGCCCGCCAGCGGCAGATAGTGCAGACCCAACTCCACCCGGCGCACCACCTCCGTAGTCTGGTACCCGATCACCGCCAGCCCCGGCACCCACACCAGTTCACCCAATAAAACAATCGGAAACCAGCGCCGGAAGGGAACGCGTGCCATACCCGCCGCAACCAGCACCGGGATCACAAACACCGAAAACGCTTTGGCAACGAACAGCAGCCTGGGCCCGTGCTCCTGCATTTCCGCCTCTACCTGCTCCAGGTGATGGCGCCGCAGCCCCAGCCAGCGGCCGTAGCGCAGTACAGGTTCTTTCCCATACTTGTAGCCGAGTAAGAACCATAGGCCGTCGGCCACGATGCCCGCGACGATCGCGCAGATTATCACCAGCGGCAAGCGCATATACCCCAGCGAAGCCGCCACCGCCGCCAGCAGCGTCACAATCCGCCCCTCCAGGATCACCAGCACCGTCAGGAGCGGGTAGCTCCAGACGCCCCATTCCTGCAGGCCCTCGCTTCGCACCAAATTAAAGACTGTATCCAATATCTCGGAAATTACGTTCATTCACTCACTTCCTCTATCCGCCAGGTCAACACATCCAACCGCTTGGCGAAATGGAGCAGGGGCTCTGTTTCCGGAATGAATATTCCGTGCGCCTGCGCCACCCAATTGCGCTCGAACTCTGCTTCGGCCGGCTGAAGCGGCCAGGGATGATGGTGGACTTCACCCCGATAGATACGCCCACTGCTGTCCACACTGTACAAACAGTACCTCTCGATCAGCCACTGCTCCAACGAACTGGGCGCCGCCCGATAGACCGGACCCGTAGGCCGGTAGACAGCCTTGAAATCTGCCTCCGGCGCGCCTCTGTGTGTACGCTTGCTGGAGTAGCCAATGCCTTCATCTTTGAGCCTGCACTCCATCTGCGCCCGAAAATAGGGCAGATGATAGAACTGCCGCGCCATCGCCACCGCCAGCGGGTTGCCCGCATCCAGACTGAAAAAGAACACGCCCGGCTTTGGCTCCTCCCCGCTGCTACTCTTTACGTAAGTACGCACGTTAAGTTCCGGAAAAGCGGAGACCCACGGCGCCGCCGGCGTAAACCGCTGCCGCACGCCGCGCATACGAAAAGGGATCACCGTCACCCACGCCTCACCCGCATACCTGTCCAGCGTCAGGCCGGGCGGCAGCAACTTTTCAATCTCCGAGGCGGGTATGGGCCAGTGCGCAAACAGAAGGTCCTGCCATGACTGAAACATGAACCACGGGCGGACAGGCAGAGGCCAGGGGC
The DNA here is from genome assembly GCA_965207495.1 of Caldilineaceae bacterium. Classification (GTDB taxonomy): domain Bacteria; phylum Chloroflexota; class Anaerolineae; order Caldilineales; family Caldilineaceae; genus Bin5. The sequence goes on along the minus strand of OZ242287.1, from coordinate 4,953,882 downwards.
GGTGTTCCTGTTGGGCAAGAATGTCAGCGGCTATCTCTTTACCGCCGCCCCACAGGGAGGCAAGGGGGAAATTTCTCATCTCTCTTTTCTTCACTCTCCATAGATCCAGAGAGCGATAAGATCGTCGATCGGGCTGTCGCTGTGCTGCCGGAATATGTCCAAAAGGTCCTCGGAATAGGCGATCCCGTAGCGATGTGTCCGCGCATAGTCAAGCATCGCCGCAAAAAACGCCTCGTCACCGATCCGTTCACGTACCGCGTGCAAAAATAAGGGGCCTTTGCTATAGATAATGTTGATATAATTGCTCTGATCGAACCCGATAACGGCGCCGCTGACCGGCCTGTCTATCCCCAGATTCCGCGCCGCATCGTAACGGTAGCGGAAGACATTCTCCATCATCATCGTCTGCATCTGTGGCCACGCCACCGCCTCGTAGTAGAGAAAAACCGCGTAGTTCGCAAGCGACTCGTCCAGCCACGGCTCATCCGGCTGATCATTGCCTACCAGGTTGAAAAACCATTGGTGGGCAACCTCGTGCGGCGTGGCAATGCCGAAACCGCCGCCGCCCTCCCCGTAAAAATTAGCCGCCAGCGCAAGTACCCCGGCATGCTCCATCCCAAACGCAGTCGTCGGCAGCGGCACCACATCCAGCTCGCCATACGGATACTGACCGAAAAGACGGTTAAAAACATCCAGGCTGCCCGTTGTAAGGCTCAATGCCGTCTGCGCAGATGCCAGCCCCCCAACCGGATAGTACGAGTTGACCGTTATCCCGTCCACCTCTTCACTGATCGCCTCCCAACGGTCGGTCACTGCCGCGTAGAAGGAGCGCACCGGCCCCGCCGCGATCCGCCACGTGCTCGTGCCGTCGCCGTTGGGCGCCTGCGCCAGCGTCGAGCCGCTCGCAACCACCGACAGCGCCTGAGGCGCCGTCAACTCCACCTGATAGAAGCCAACGTCCGCAAAAAGCGAGTCACCGAAGCTCGCGCCGGCAAACAGGTCCCAACCCCTGTGATCATAGACTGCCAGCGTAGGGTAGAAGCCGGCCAGATCGTAGACGCCTCCCACAAACCCATATAGGCCTGCCCCCGCCGTTCCCGCGTACACCTGCGTCGGCAGCGTGGCCCCAAACCAGAGCGTCACATCCACTGTCGCCCCCGGAACCAGCCCCCCTTCTAGCGGGATTTGCGCCACCGTGCCGTCGAACGGATGCGTAACCTCCACGACCTTCCCATCAACCAGCGCCCGGCTGACCTCGGCTGTGCCATTGAAAGCAGGCAAATTGGGATACAGCCGGAAATAAAGTTCGTTGAGACTGGTCGCCTCCTGGTTCGTGATGCGCACCCTCTGCACACCCTCAAGCCTCGGCACCTCACCCGGCACAAGGCGGACCTGGATAAAATAGTGGGGCGCGTCAGGCAGCCTCGCCGCATCCTCGGCAAAAGCGTCCAGCAGCGTCTCCCCGAAGACCGAATAGTCGGTCAAATCAATTTCCGGCGTCGGAAAAGGAGGCGGCTCCACAACCGGTTCTGGAATTGGTGTGGGTGTGGGCGGCGGGGCTGTTGGCTCAGGTGTATGGGTCGCAGGGGCAACGGTCACTGACGGGGTGGGCGAAAGGACGATGACTTCCGGTTCATCACTTGTCGTATTCGCCTCTCTGCTGCAAGCGGCCAGCACAGCCGCCAATACAGCCGCAACCGTAAACAGAACGGCGAAACGAAGTTGTAGTCGACTCTGGCTACGGCGCCTTCCGACAGCGCCCTCTAAACTCTTTTCACAGGCAGACCGCTTACATACTTGGGTTGCCGGTACCATCTGTCCCGTCCCCTAATGCCCGCCCCCGACTCCAGACCTTCCGACGGCTGCTGTCCACGACCGCAGTGCCGTTTCCTGTTAACAACAACCTGGTCTGGTGACAAGCAAAACTGGCGATCTGCAAGTCTCGGTGCTGGCAGCCCTCCTGTCTAGCGATGGCAGCCCGGAAACTCCCCCCGTCAGATCGCAATCGGGACGAAACCCCCGCCGCGGAGCCGATGCCCCGCCATGCACACAGTACCGCCAATTCCTCTACGACGTCGAACCGATATCCGGAGATTCCCGCTGCAAACTCTCGACGAGTCGCTTGGCTTCCATACTGAGAGGCACGGGCAGCTCAACCACCACCTCCACCAGCAAGTCTCCCCGATTCTTGCTATCCTTCACGTCCGGCATGCCCTGACCCTTCAGCCGGAAAACCTTCCCGTTCTGCGTGTCCGGCGGAATCGTCAAAGCCACCGCCCCCTGCAAGGTATTCACACGCGCCTCGCCCCCAAGCAGCGCAACGAAAAGGTCCATGTAAACCTTCGTGCGCAAATCGGTCCCGACCACCTCAAAATCCTTGTGCGGCTTGACCGACACCGTCATGATCAGGTCGCCGGCACGCACCTTCGACCCCGTCCTGACGCCCGCAGGGATCGTCACCTCGAACCGGGAATCACCCTGCTGTACCGTCCGCTTGGTCCCCATAAACGCCTCTTCCAGCGCTATCTCTACCGGGACCGTCTGGTCGCTGTTGGGGCGGGCGAAACTGGGAGGAGGCGTCTGCCGCGTCGCTCGCCGCGTCTGCGTCGGCACGCCGCCAAATAGCTGCTGAAAGAAATCAGAAAAAGAGCTGCCGCCGCCGGCCATACCCCCGAACATCTGCTCAAACTCTTCAGGACTCACCGTTCGGCCCTGTTGACGCTCCGCGCCGCCGGCATTGTACCACTGAGACCAATCAAAATTCTGTCCGCTCTGCTCGTACTGCTTCCACTGGGCGCCGAACTTGTCGTACGTCCGCCGCTTCGCATCGTCAGACAGGACCGCATAGGCCTCACTGATCTCTTTGAACCGCTGTTCAGCAGCCGCATCGCCGCCATTGACATCGGGATGATACTTGCGCGCCAGCTTGCGATACGCCTTCTTGATATCATCAGCGCTCGCCTTCCGGCGCACGCCCAGCACTGCGTAGTAGTCCCTATAGTCCACTGATCCGTTCTCCGCTATTCTTGGCCTTTACCCTACACCCCTCTGGAACCGACTCGTACAACCACCTTCATCCGGCTCTCGAATCCATCATTTAGGACGCGAAACCGGGCACAGGGCGCCCGGTTTCTCATCATCTTATCGTCAATGCGCCCAGGACGGCAATCCTGGTTCAAATTGCCGCCTACACCTGCCGAAACTCGCCTTCCACCACATCGTCCTCATCAGCCGAACCCGTGCCGTCTTCTCCACCTTCGGCGCCGGGCCCGGTTCCGTTATCCTCTGACTGCTGCTGATACACCTGCTGGGCCAGCGCAGAGCTTGCCTGCTGCAACTGCTCTGTCAGGCTCGTGATCTGCTCATGGTCCTCACCCTCCATCACCACCCGCAGTTCACTGATAGTCTGCTCAATCTGCTCCCGATCAGACAGCGGCACCTTGTCGCCTAGCTCACCCAAAGATTTCTCCGTGGCGTAGACCAGGCTGTCCGCCGCGTTGCGGCTCTCCACAAGCTGCCGCTGCTGCAGGTCCGTAGTCTCGTTATCTTTGGCCTCGCGCACCAGCCGGTCCACCTCATCGTCGCTGAGATTTGTGGACGCCGTGATCTGGATGCTCTGCTCTTTGCTCGTCGCCTTGTCCTTCGCCAACACGTTCATGATGCCGTTGGCGTCAATGTCAAACGTAACCTCGACCTGCGGCACGCCTCGCATCGCCGGCGGAATGCCGTCCAGCCGGAAGTTGCCAAGCGTCTTGTTGTCGCGTGCCATCGGCCGTTCGCCCTGCAAAATGTGAATGTCCACCGCCGTCTGATTGTCCTCGGCAGTGCTGTACGTCTCCGTCTTTTTTGTCGGAATCGTCGTATTGCGCGGGATCAACGTAGTCATCACGCCGCCCAGCGTCTCCAGCCCCAGGCTCAGAGGCGTCACGTCCAGCAGCAGCAGGTCCTTGACCTCGCCGCCAAGCACACCCGCCTGCAGCGCCGCGCCCACAGCCACCACCTCGTCCGGATTGACGCCCTTGTGCGGCTCCTTGCCCGTCAGGCTGCTGACCAGCTCCTGGATCATCGGCATCCGCGTCGAGCCGCCAACCATCACAACCTCATTCAGCTCGCCCGGTGTCAGCCCCGCGTCCTTCAGCGCCGCATGGAAAGGTTTCTTCAACCGTTCGACCAGCACCGACGTCAGCTGCTCAAACTGGCTCCGCGTCAGCGTCAGCTGCAGATGCTTCGGCCCGGTGCTGTCCGCCGTGATAAACGGCAGATTGACCTCAGTCTGCGGCGTGCTCGAAAGTTCGATCTTCGCCTTCTCCGCCGCCTCCCGCAAACGCTGAAGCGCCTGCCGGTCCTGGCCGAGATCGATCATCTGCTCCCGCTTGAATTCGTCAATCAGCCAGCGCACGATCGCCTCGTCCCAGTCGTCGCCGCCCAAATGCGTATCGCCGTTCGTAGCCTTCACCTCGATCACGCCTTCACCGACCTCCAGCACCGAAACGTCAAACGTGCCACCGCCAAGGTCAAAGACCAGAATCGTCTCGTCTTCATTCTTGTCCAGACCGTAAGCCAGCGCCGCCGCCGTCGGCTCGTTGATGATGCGCAGCACCTCCAACCCCGCGATCTGACCGGCGTCCTTGGTTGCCTGACGCTGGCTGTCGTTGAAGTAGGCCGGCACCGTGATCACCGCCTGCTTCACGTCCTCGCCCAAATAGGACTCCGCATCCCGCTTGAGCTTGCTCAGAATCATCGCGCTGATTTCCTGCGGCGTATACACCTTGTCCTTGATCGGGACCCGCACCCGCGCGTCGTGATTCGGCCCTTCGACGCTGGCGTAAGATACCATCGCCTGCGTCCGCTTCGTTTCCGGATCGTCAATGTGACGCCCCATCAGGCGCTTCACCGAGTAAATCGTGTTCTCCGGGTTGACGACCGCCTGCCTCTTCGCCGTCACCCCGACCAGCCGCTCGCCGCTTTTCGAGAAAGCAACCACCGAAGGCGTCGTCCGGTTGCCTTCCGCATTCGCGATCACCGCGGGATTGCCAGCCTCCATAACAGCAATGACGCTGTTGGTTGTGCCCAGATCAATTCCAATAATTTTCGCCATCTGTCCTAAACCTCCTGTACGAGATGATGCTGGGCACCCGTCCGTTCCGCGCTACAGCCGCCCAGTCCATGACTCCTCTATGAACTGTCTCTAACCTTTTCGCTTCAATTACTCTTCTACTATTATAGAAAACTTATGTAAGTATGGTATTGGGCCAGTATTAGCAATTCGTTTGAATTTGCCCACGATGATCCTACGCATCCTGTCCAATACGAAACCCGCAACGTCCACGCCCCCCTTTCCGCCACTAACCACCGACCACTGACCCATCTCTGACACCCTTGCCGTCCCTGACGCCCAACCCCGGTCCCCCATCTGCTCAGTTCCTGCAAAGCCGTTCACCAAAAACTAAAAACTAACCACTAAAAACTGCCCTTCACGCCCCATCCAAAACCCGCAAGCACCGCTCTATCTCATCCACCGTGTTGTAATGCACCAGTCCCAGCCGCAGCCAGCCGCCGCTCTCCTCGACACCCACCCTCTCGCTAACCGACTGCGCATAGAAACTCCCGTTCCACGCAAAAATGTTCTCTTCCGCAAGTGCTCGTGCCAGCTGTTCCGGCGTCGTTCCCTCCTTCAGCAACGAGACCGTCGCCACCCGCCTCTCCAAATCCGCCCGCTCCGTCAAACCGTAGATGCGGACGCCCGGCACGCTCTGCAGTCCGCTCACCAACCGCTCCGTCAGCATCCCTTCATACGCCCCGATCACCGGCCAGGCCGCCTTCAACTTCTCCCTCCGGCTTTCCGCCGGCCCGGCGCCGCCGTACTCGACCCCAAGTTCCGCCAGATAATCGATAGCCGCGGTCACCCCCGCCATCCCCTCATGATTCTGAGTGCCAGTCTCCCACTTGTCCGGCGGCCTGTCCCCGGCCGGACGCACCCGGTACGCCTCCAGCCGCTCCAAATGTTCCCGCTTACCGTAAAGTTGCCCGCTGTGCGGGCCGAAAAACTTGTACGACGAACACGCCAGAAAATCGCACCCCAGCGCCCTGACGTCGATCAACCCGTGCGGCGCATACTGTACCGCATCCACAAACGTCAGCGCCCCCACCTCCCCGGCCCAGCCAATGATCGTCCCTACGTCGTTGATCGTCCCCGTCGCGTTACTGGCATACCCGACCGCCACCAACTTCGTGCTCGTCGTGATCTGCCTTCGCACATCCTCCATATCCAGCGTCCCGCTCTCCACGTCCACGTCCGCCCACCGCACGCGCGCCCCCCGCTCCTGCGCAGCCAGCACCCACGGCATCACATTCGCGTCGTGGTCCAGCCGCGTAACCACGACCTCGTCCCCCGGCCCCAGCTCCCGCGCCAGCGACCGGCTGACGTGAAACGTCAGGCTTGTCATGTTGTTCCCAAAAACCACCTCATCCGCGTCGCACCCCAACAAATCGGCAGCCGCCCTGTGCGCCGCCTCGATCACCGCGTCAGTACGCGCGCTCGTCTCGAACAACCCGTGCGTATTCGAATTGCGCCGCGTCAAATAGTCGACCATCGCCGCAACTACGCTCTCGTGTACCTGCGTGCCCCCGGGATTGTCGAAAAAGATCGCCTGCCTGCCGTTGTACGCCTCCTGCAGCGCCGGAAACCCGCTTCGGATCTTATCCACATCGAACATTATTCTCTCCCCAAACGCCGCGCCGCGGCGTACTAGATGCCTATCGACTCTTCGGCAGCCCGTCGGCCAGCATCCACACGCGCTCCCGCCCCATCAACGCGGAAACATCCCCCTGCAGGACCCCCAGCAGCGCCTCGGTTAACTCCGCAAAGCCGTCCCCGCCCACAACCAGATCAAGGCTCCCTTCCGATACCGGCGGTCGCGGCCGTTTCTCGTCCGCCTTCACCTGAACCACCGGGACCGTTCCATCCGTCGGCAGGTCCGCAATTTCACAAAGCTGGTCTATGGCCGTGCCAAAATCCCCAAGCGCATCCACCAACCCGCGTTCCAGCGCCTGCCTACCCGTCCATACACGCCCCCCACACAACGTTTCAAGCGAGTCCGGCTCCAATTGCCGCGATTCCCCCACCAACCGCTTGAAATTCCGGTACGTGTAATCCATCATCTCCTCAACTTTCTCCCGCTGCTCCCGCCGCCACGGACCGTCGCTCGCATAGATGTCCGCATTCTCCCCCCGCTGGACCGCGAAACGCCTCGCCCCGATCTTTCCTTCCGCCTCGCTTGTGATCAGCTTGGCCATCACCACGCCGATGCTTCCCGTCAACGTCGCCGGCTGGCATACGATCTTCTGCGCCGGCAGCGCTACATAATACCCTCCGCTGGCCGCCACATCCCCCATATACGCCACCACCGGCTTCTTCTTGTTCAGTAGTGTCAGCTCACGCCACATCAGATCGCTCGCCAGTGCCGACCCGCCCCGCGAATCAATGTGCAGCAGCACCCCCGCCAGTCGCTCGTCCTTCAGCGCCGCCCGCACCAGTTGCTGCACCGTCGTGCTGCCCGCCGTGTTGTTGCCAACGATCGGCAACCCGCCGGGAAAGCGGCGGCTCTTGCCCGTCGTGATCATCCCACCCAGCGAAACGACCCCGATCCCCTTCCTGTGCCGCCGCCGCGGCCGCCGGTAGAGGTTGCCGCGCGCCTGCTCATACGGCAATATCCGCGCCTCATCCTTCCCCGCAGCTGCCAAGGTTGCCGCCAGCTCGTCCTCGTAGACCGTGCCGTCCACCAGACCCAGTTCTACTGTCTCATGGGCGTTGAGTGGCGCTCTGTCGATCGCCGCCCGCACCTGCTCTTCACCGATGTCGCGACCCCTGCTGATAGCCCCCACCATCTCCTCGTACAAGCCGCCCAGCAGCCGTTCAATCTGCTCCCGGTGGGCGTCGCTCATCTCTGAGCGCTCCAGGTTGTCCAGCGCCGTCTTCCAGGGCGCCACCTTCACCACCTCCGCCTTCACGCCAATACGCCGCAACGTCTCAGCCAGAAAGAGCGGCTCAGCCCGCAATCCCAGCACCGTCCAGTCGGTCAACGGCGAAACATAAACCCGGTCCGCCGCCGCCGCCACAACATACTCGGCATTGCCGCACGACTCCAGATAGACAACGACCTCCTTCGCCGCCGCTCGAGAGTTCAGCTCACCGCTCCAGCCCCGGAAGCGCGCAAATAGGTCGGCCAGAGTCTGCGCCTGCGCCAGGCTCAGCTGCGCGCCCTTGACCAGAACCACCACCCCCCGCACATCAGGGTCCCCCGCAATCCGCCGCAGCGCATCATGCAAAGACTCAACCGAAAGGCCCGGCTTTCCAAGCGAAAGAAAGTTGAGAAACCGCGGCCGCTGTGGCGTCCGCTCCAGCAGCGGCCCCGAAAGTTCGAACAGAACATAATCAGCCCAGCTCCCCTTCGACAAACGCCGCACCAGATTGGCAAGCCCGCACACGCACACCTGCCAAAAAAGAGATATCCCCCGCAATACCCAGCCCACGCCTCTACCAATAAAACTCATTTCGCTCCCCCCGCCCATCCTTGTGCCATTGCTACGCCAGGCAAGCCCCAATACGCACCTGCTCCTCAACGACCGAACCGCAAAACCATACTATACCCGCACGATCTGCTGGAGAAAAACTGATCCCTTGCCCGCAAAGACGCTTTGATCGCGCCACCCTTTTTGGGTTATGATGAAATACAACCACAGTTTCATCCCAGAGACGCTTTGACCACATTTAGGCCGGTGCAAAAAACTATTCCCTGCCCTCAGTTCGAGGTGCATGTTGGCAGCAGCAATCGAACTACGAAACCTCAATAAGCGCTACCGCAACGGGACCTGGGCCAATCGCGACATCACCCTGACCGTCGAACGCGGCGAGCTGCTTGCGATCCTCGGGCCTAACGGTGCCGGCAAGACCACCCTCGTCCGCCAGATCACGACCGAGCTTGTCCCCACCTCCGGCGACGTCCGCGTCTTCGGCCTCGACTCCCTCTCGCGTCCCAACGAAGCCAAGGCCTGCATGGGCGTAATCCCCCAAGAGACCAACTTCTACTGGGGCCTTTCCGTCCAGCACCACCTGCGCATCCTCGGCAAACTGCGCGGTCTGCCTCCCCGCGTCGCTTCACGCCGCGCCGCAGAACTGATCTCAGACCTCGGCCTCGAAGAGCACAAGCACAAACCTGGAGAGCAACTATCCGGTGGCCTTCGCCGCCGCCTCCTGGTCGGAATTGCCGTGCTGGCCGATCCCCCACTGCTCGTCCTCGATGAGCCAAGTGTCGGCCTCGACCCCGAGTCGCGCCGCGACCTGTGGGATCTCCTACGCAACTACCGCCGCCGAGGCGCTACCATCCTCCTGACGACCCACTCCATGGAAGAAGCCGAAACTCTCTCAGACAGAGTCGGCATCATCCACGACGGCGCCCTGCTGGCCCTCGACACCATCGCCAACCTCCGCGCCGACCACGGCTTCGACTATAAGGTCACCTACCTCTCCGAAGGCCGCACCCAGGTACTCTACGGCGCCAGCGACACTGAACTCCTCAAGCAGGTCCAGGCCCTGGGCATTCGCGAGTATGCCGTCTCCCGAACAACCTTGGAAGACGTCTATCTCGGCCTGACCGATGGCAAAGGACGCCTCAAGGAAGGGCCAGTGGCCGATGACTGAACGCAACGCTTCCGCATCCGACCTCCCCGTTCAACCCTACCCGACCGGCGGCTTTCGCAAATTCATTTCCGATACGCTCAGCGTCTTCGAGCTCAACTTCCTGCCCTCACTCAAACACTGGTACGTAACCGTCCTCCTCGCCGCCGGATTCCCACTACCTTGGTTCTACGTAACCAGGGCCATCGCCCCCGACGACCCGCAGGTGCTCCGCCGCCTGCTTGCCGGCACCCTTGTCTTCGGCGTCGCCTTCTCAATCGGCATGCTCGTCGGGCAGAACTTCGTAGGCCAACGGTTTACCGGCACCCTCCGTCTGCTCATCACCATGCCCGTCTCCAAGGGCGCCTACCTCCTCGGCTCGCTTGCCCACGCCTCAATCTCGGGTGCGATAACCGTAGTCATTCTGCTCGGTTTCGCCCTGGTGGCCGGGGTCGACATCAAATTGGGATGGGGATTGGCCCCCTCTCTAATCCTCACCGTGCTCGCGGTCAGCGGCCTGACCCTATTCTTCGTCAGCTTTGCCCCGTCTCTGCAGGTCGGCAACCTGACGACGGGCCTGCTTTCACTCGTCTTGGCCGCCCTGTCCCCCGTCTACTTCACAATGGACCAGGCCCCCCTGCTGATGAAGCTAATTGGCTACATCTCGCCTCTGCGCTATGCTGCCGACGCGATCGAGAAGTCGCTGTCAGGCAGCGCAGACGTTTGGGCGGAAATAGCAATACTCTCTATTATCGCCCTGGTCTCCATGTCCCTCGGTCTCTGGAGAATGCCCTGGAGAGAAAAGTAGCCCCTTGAACCCAGCCTCGCGACAAATTCTCTATCCCCAGACAACGCAACACGCAATACGCAGTACGCAATACGCAGTACGCAATACGAAATACGCAATACGAAATACGCAATACGTACTACGCAATACGTACTACGCAATACGTACTACGCAATACGTACTACGCAATACGAAATACGGAGCAAGCAAATTGTCCCACCAATACACCGCCGCAGTCATCGGCGCGGGTGCCGGAGGCAAAGCCAGCATGGCCGCCCTCTCCGCCTCGCACCGCTTCAACCTCGTCGCCGTCGCCGACATCCAGGCCGAGGCGTGCGCAGCCGTCCGGGAGTTGTACCCCGGCGTCCTCACCTTCCCCGACCATGCCGAACTCTTCGCCGCCTGCCCCACCGACGTCGTCTGCGTCTCCACATGGCCGCCCTCCCACCTGGACGTCACCCAGGCCGCCCTGCAACTTCCTCTCAAAGGCATCCTCGTCGAAAAACCCCTGGCCGACACCCATGCCAGCGGCCGCCGCATCCTGGAGCTCATACGCGCCAGAAATCTCCCCATGGCCGTACCCCACGGCCTCCTTGTGGCCGACCACAGCACCCAAATCCTCCAGCGCGTTCACGCCGGCGAAATCGGCCAGCTCAAACTCGTCGAAATCCAATGCACCGGCTGGGACATCATCAATGCCGGCATCCACTGGCTCAACTTCTTCGTCGAGCTGACCAAACACGAGCCCGTCGAATACGTTCTGGCCGCCTGCGATGCCAGCACCCGCACCTACCGCGACAGCATGCAGGTCGAAACGCTCGCCGTCACCTACGCACAGACCGCCTCCGGCGCCCGCGTCGTCATGAATACCGGCGACTACGTCACCATCTCCGAACCCAATGCAAACACCCTATTCCGCCTTATCGGTACCCGCGGCACAATCGACTTCTACGGATGGGACCCCCATTACAGCCTTCTCAACGCCGACTATCCGCAGGGACAACTGTTTGAATTCGAGCCGGGAAACGTCACCAACCACCAGCGCCACCTCGAAAACCTCGCCGCCCAAATCGACCGCGCTCAACCCGACTACACAATCGCCGAAGGATCATTAGCCGCCCTCGAGCTCTGCGAAGCCGCCTACGTCTCCATTCGCAACGGCGGCGTTCCCGTTTCCCTTCCCCTCGACGCCTACACGCCCCCGCCGCCCGTCGACTGGCAGCCCGGCCTCCCCTACAGCGGACAGGGTGGCGGTCGCAACGGGCGCCGCTTACCGCCGCGGCCACAACAACTGGACCGCCCGCTCCACGCCCCACAATTGGAGGACGAATAATGGCCCGCTTCGGCATCGTCGGCGCCGGATGGCGCGTAAACTGGTTCCTGCGCGCCGCCCGCGCCCTCCCAGACAAGCTGCAGGTCGCCGGCCTCGCCGCCCGCCGCCCCCAACGCGCCTTCGACCTGGCCGCCGCATACGGCGTCAACATCTACCGCTCACCCGCCGAAATGATCGCCGCCGAAGCGCCCGACTTCGTCGTCACCAGCGTCTCCTGGCAGGCCAATCCGCATATAATCCGCCAGTTGGTAGAACTGGATATCCCCGTCCTCTCCGAAACACCGCCCGCGAGCACAGTGGAGGAAATGGCCGATCTGTGGTCCCTGCAGGAACAGGGCGCCCGCATCCAGGTCGCCGAGCAGTACCATCGCCAGCCCCACCACGCCGCCCGCCTCGCCTTCGCCCACAGCGGTCGCCTCGGCCGCATCAGCCAGGTCCAGCTCTCCGCCGCCCACGGCTACCACGGCATCAGCCTCATCCGCCGCTTCCTCGGCATCGGCGCCGAACAGGCCACCGTAACCGCCCGCCGCTTCACCTCTCCCCTCCTCCAGGGCCCCACCCGACAGGGTCCGCCCCTCGACGAGAAAGTCGCCGACTCCGTACAGCTCATAGCCGCCTTCGACTTCGGCGACCGCCTCGGCATTCTTGACTTCACCTCCGACCAGTACTTCTCCTGGGTCCGCGGCCAACGCCTCCTCGTACGCGGCGAACGCGGCGAAATAATCGACGACAAAGCCGCCTACCTCCAGGACTTCCTCACCCCCATCCACCTCACCTTCACCCGCCGTAGCGCCGGCGCCGAAGGCAATCTCGAAGGCAACTACCTCGAGGGCATCCAGGCCGGCGAACACTGGTGGTACCGCAACCCCACCCGCCCCGCCGAACTCACCGACGACGAAATCGCCGTCGCCGACCTCCTCCTCCGCATGGCCGCATACGTTCGTGGCGGCGAAGAAGCCTACTCCCTCGCCGAAGCCTGCCAGGACCGCTACCTCGACATCCTCGCCGCCCAAGCCGCCGAAACCGGCCAACCCGTCCGCTCCCAACACCAGCCCTGGTCCCATACACTAACTTCGCATAGCAAATCCTGACCTCACCCCCCTTGACCCCGCAGCGCCGGCCAAAGGGCTTTCTCTCTCCTCACTCCTCTTCACTCTCTCCTTGCATTTGGGCGTCCGGGCCTTCGGCCCTCCCTTGTGCAGGGGCTGCGCCCCCGCAACGCCCCGCCCTTGCTAGCCACCGTGTGTATTCTTCCCCAGCATATTGTCTAGCCAACAGTGTCTCCTCCCCCACCTGCTGTCTCCAGCCAGTGCCCCCCTAATCGGGGAATCCCCGGTAGAGCCAGGTTTGGCGCCTGCCTTACATCTCTCCAAGAGTAGGTAAGCAATTTCAGCCACCGCTGGCCTTCATGCCCCGTCAGACTGTTCCCACCCCAAAACTGCGATGCACCCTCTGCAAACGGATGCATCGCCAAAATTGGGGTAAACTAGCTTATTCTTCTGGTAGCAACCAAACCGCGGTCAGCTCCAGTTTCAATCTCCGGCAGACCGGGCAGATTTACTTTCTCCTTGCAAACGTAGAGCAGATCAAGGCAATTACCTCAAAATCAGTGATATAATAGCCCTATGTCGAAACATGAATCGGCATTACTGAGTACAAACTGTCATGATGACCCCATGACGCCAGCTGGCAGGTTAAATGGAGACGAGGGAGGACCCCCGTAAGTCTGTTATTTGCCCATAAGCTTGCTGCCTGTGACCCATCAAAGACGGCGAGGAAACGTCTGCGAAATTGAAGAAAATCCAGAAAAAAAAAGAAATCGCGCCGACTTGGGATCGACTTGGATCGACTTAGATCGACTTGGATCGACCTGACCCAGGATAATTGCTTCGAATTTTTTCAATGCCCCGTAAGGCTGCCTGAATCGAATTGGTATCCCCTGTGGGCGCCCTTCATGTGCTATAATAGTGACCGCATTCTGACGAAATAGAACTGAAACTGGCTTGGGCAAGTCATGACTCCTGCCGGAAGAAAAGTTGAAAACAGAAGAAGGCAGCCGTAGGTCACTGATTTGCTAAGATCTGACTGCCCTCAACTGTCCAAAGACGGCGAGGAACAATTCGCAAAGTCAAACATCTCAGCAAAAAAAAGCTTGTTTCGGCGCGACATACGTATACTTAGCGCGACATTTGTAGACATGGCGCGACATTTGCAGACATGAACAGTTCCAACCCAAGACAACTGTATCGCATCTGGCCAAGGCCTCGCTTTTCTGCCTGAATCGAGTAGGACACGCCTTGTAGGCGCCCTGCGGAGAATGCAATACCATCCGAAATCAGTTCAGTTGGCCCGCACTTCTCCCTTAGACAGGCGACGCCGCACAGTGTATAATCACCCCCGGCCCTAAGTGGACGGCCCAACGCAAAAACAGCCCACTGTAGACAGAAAGCCAGACTAATGGCAAAAATACTTCTCGTTCACCCACTCTTTCTCTATCTGAATCCGGAAGAACAGGCCCTCAAAAGCCCCTACTTCCCGCTCGGCCTTCTCTACCTGGCCGGCTACGTACGCGCCCAGGGCCACGAAGTCGCCGTTTTCGACGGCACATTCGAAGACGATGTAAGCGCCTTCTCCGCACGGCTGGCCGCCGAAAAGCCCGACCTGGTCGGCATCTCGGCCGTCTTGCCCCTGCGCGACATGGCCCTCGCCTTGGCCGCCGAAACCAAAGCCGCTGGCACTCTGACCATCCTCGGCGGCCCCGACCCGACCAAGGATCCCGCCTACTATCTGCAGTTCTCCCAGGTAGATATGGTCGTCCACCATGAAGGCGAGCAAACTCTCGACGCGCTGCTCCGGCTCATCGACGCAGGCCCCCTCACACCCGAACTGCTGGCGCGCGAACCGGGCATCGCCTTCCGCGACGCCGACGGCAAATCCGTCGTAAACCAGCCGCGCCCCCCCGTCGAAAACCTGGACGAACTGCCCCTGCCCGCCCGCGACCTCATCGATATGGACCGCTACCTCGACACTTGGCGCGAAGAAAACGGCTACTCCTCCCTCACCATCTCCACCTCACGCGGCTGCCCTTACGGCTGCGACTGGTGCCAGGATTCTGTTCACGGCCAAGCCTTCCGTCAACGGTCACCGGAGAGCGTCGCCGCCGAAATGAAGCAGCTCAAAGAGACATACGATATCGACCGCCTCCGCGTCGTCGATGATGTCGACGGCATCGAGCGCGAATGGGTCGAAGGCTGGGCTGAAGCCGCCGACGCCGCCGACGCCGCCATCCCCTTCGAAGCGCTCTACGACCTCGAACGCCAGGATCTGCCGATGCTCGACGTGCGCGATACGTTGTGACAAAAGCGCAATAAGTACATCCCCACCGTGAGTGGGGCCCTACACGCACCTCCGGATGACGCAGCTGCCGGGAACTGAAAGTTGAATGACTTCTTCTCGGACGGCTCCCCCTTCCTCCGCCATCCCCTGCTGACTGCCGAACGAACTCGGCAAGAGATCGACTTCCTGGTCGACGCCCTGCCGCTCGCCCCTGCCGCACGCGTCCTCGACGTCGGCTGCGGCTTCGGCCGCCACAGCGTCGAGCTGGCCCGCCGCAACTACACTGTCCTAGGCATCGACCCCGCCGCCGCCATGATCAGGGCCGCCCGCGACAATGCGCAAGAGGCCGCCGTCGATGTCGACTTTCAGCACGTCGCCGCAGAAGGCTATTTCCCTGTCGAACCTTTCGACGCCGCCATCTGCCTCTTCACTACACTCGGACAGGTCCCCCCCGCTTCGAATGAGGACAACCGCGGCCTGCTTACATCCGTTTTCAACTCCCTGAAAGACGGCGGCCGCTTCGCGCTCGAACTCCCGCAAAAGCAACCCGCTCTCGACGCGCTCAAACCATCCGACCGCTTCGGCAGCGACACGAGCTACGCCCAGATCGACCGTAGCCACGACGCCGAAACCGGCATCGTCACCGAACAGTTCAACATCGTCTCCCCCGAAGGCGCCCAGAACTACCATCTGCGCTACCGCCTCTTCACCCGGCAAGATGTCACCGGTCTCCTTTCAGCGGCCGGGTTGCAGATCCTCGAGAGCTATGACGGCTACACGTTCGACGACTTGGCCGATGCCAGCCCCGTCATGCTCTTCATCTGCGCCAAATGACTCCAGACTGGCTCACGCCCGACCTCCTCAACCTGCTCCTGCAGGGCCTCCTTCTGACCGTCGTCCTGACCGCTGTCACCGCCGCGCTCGCGCTCGTCATCGGCGTCGCTGCCGGGACGATGCGCATCTCCGGCAACCGCTTCGCCGCCGGCCTCGCCGTTCTCCATGTCGAGACGCACCGCAACCTGCCCGCCCTGGTCCTAATGATCATCTGGGCCTTTGCTCTGCCCAATCTCTTCCCGCTCGAGCTGCGGCGCTCCCTCTTCTTCGATAACGCCTTTCTCAACTGGCTCAGCAGTTGGAGCGGGCTCTCCCTGCCCTACTATTCGCTCGCAGCAGGCGTGGCTCTGGTCCTCAATACCAGCGCCTACCTCGCAGAGCTCTTCCGCGCCGGCGTCGGCGCCATCCCCCAACAACACGTTGACGCCGCCCGCACGCTCGGCGCCTCGCGCCTGAGACTCTTCTGGACGGTCCTGCTGCCCCAGGGCCTCCGTACCGCATTCCCGGCCATTTCGACCCGCCTCATCCACCATCTCAAAAACACTGCGCTGGCCGCCTTTGTTGCCACGCCCGAATTCTTTCACAGCGCCCAGACCGCGATTACCCGCACTTTCCTGGCGCTCGAATTCCTGATGCTCGCCGCCGTCGTTTATCTGCTGCTCGCCTTTGCCTTCTCCGGCCTGCTGCGCTGGGTAGAGAAGCAATGGCTCGTCGCCGGAGGCTGACAATGCCTTTCCTCCGAACCTGCCACACTGAATCTGACCGCTGATGAGTGACCATATTTCTTTCCTCATCGAAAAACTGCCTGCTCTTCTGTTCGGTTTCTCTGGCCAGCGGCCCGGTGGGCTCTTCCTCAGCCTCATCCTCGCCGTGCTGGCCGTGGCAGTCGGCTTCGCACTCGCCATCCCCGTCAGCAGCGCCGAACGGTTACGCTTGCGCCCGCTGCGCTGGTGCGCCGTCGCCTACGTCGAGTTCTTCCGCGGCATTCCGCTGATCCTGCTGCTGGTGCTCGTCCATCAGGGCGTCGGCGGCGTACGCTTCGGGCTCAACTGGAGCCCCCGCACTTCCGCTCTGGTCGCCCTGGCCCTCTATTCCAGCGCCTATCAGGCCGAAATCCTGCGCGCCGGGCTCGCCGCCGTTCCACCGGAACTCGTGGAGTCCGCCCGCCTCATGGGCAGCCGCCCCCGCCAGGTCTACATCCTGGTCAAGCTGCGTTACGCCCTCCGCGTCATGCTGCCCGCCTTTACCGGCCAGGCCATAAGTCTCTTCAAAGACACCTCCGTCGTCGTCGTCATCGGTGTCGCCGAAGTGATGACCGTCGCCCGCATGGCGCTTGGCGCCGATGTCACCAACGCGCCGTACTGGGTCACCATGTATACCTTTGTAGGCGTACTCTATTTCGTCCTCGCCTTCACCCTTTCCCGCCTCTCCCAACGTTGGGAACGGCGCAGCCGGCCATCGGATCTCGCCCATTCATTTTTTAGCTACTGAAACAAATTGCACTCGCAAGCCGTGTTCAAACCGTGCACAGCCAACTGCCCTTGGACAAAACCTGTAAAACAATCATCCGCAGGGGTTCCGCAGCCAAAATGCGTACCCATGCTTACATTTACAGTCCCCCCAACTGTGTTACGATAGACGAATTACAATGTCGGTGCCCACGCCTCTTCGTTGGCACAGCCGTCACAACGGGAGATTGTCGCGTCGCGCACCGCGTTGCAGAGATTCGTCCCTTGTTTTGCCGAACCTACTTGCCATCTGATACACTTCCACCAAGGAGGAACATTCAATGAAGAATGCAACGCAACTTTCCCTCGCTGTCCTACTCGTCGCCCTGCTGCTGGCCGCCTGCCAGGCGATTCCTGCTATGCCAGCCGGCGAAACTCTCTCTCTTGCCGATGAAATATCCGCTCGCGGCACCGTGCGCATCGGTGTGCGCAACGACAATCCTCCGCTGAGCTTTGTCACCGAAGAAGGTGAATGGGTTGGCTTCGACGTCGACCTCGCCCACGCCATGGCCGCCCAGCTCGGCCTGGAACCGGAACTGATCGTCGTCGACGGCACGACCCGCATAAGCTTCCTCCAGGAAGGGCGCGTCGACATATCGATCGCCAGCATGAACCACACCCGCAAACGCGACAACGCCATCGACTTCAGCATCACCTACTTCTGGGACAATCAGTCCTTTCTCGTTCGTACCGGCGAATATACTTCCATCGATGAGTTGATGGGCTTGAAAGTGGCCGCCAACGCCGGTAGCTCCGCCATCCCCTCCTGGATCGCCTACAGCGAGGCTCACGGTGGCCCGGCTCCCGAAATCGTCGAATTCAGCGACAAGCTCGCCGCCATGCAGGCCCTCCGCGACGGCGCCGTCGAAGGCTACACCGAAGACAACATCACCATGTTGGCACTCGCTGCCGGCGACCCCGCTCTCGAGCTTCTGCCCGGCGGACACAATCCCGTCCAATTCGGCATCGGTGTACCCAACAACCAGTCCACCTGGCGCGATCAGGTCAACTACGCCCTCCAGGAGCTGTGGAAGTCCGGCCAGTACCACGAGATCTACGCGCGTTGGTTCGAAGGCCCGGATGCCCAGATCCAGTTGCCCTTAGGGGGGCAGATGGAGGTCTGGCCGGAATAGAATGGTTACCCGGTTCCTGGTTCTGGTCAGCTTGCGGTCGCCGCGACCGGACACCGTCCTAAGAAGGGCCCGCGACCGCAGATCAAGAGTAGCAGTCAAACAATGACCACTGTCTCGCTGCACAACCTTTCCCTGGCCTTCCATGCAGGCCCAGCCGTCCTGCACGACGTCTCCTTGACCGTCGCGCAGGGCGAGCTGATGGTCCTGCTGGGCCCGTCTGGCAGCGGAAAGACCACCATCCTGCGCGCCATCGCCGGGCTCCTGCGTCCCACTGAAGGAGATATCCGCTTCGACGAGCGCACAGTGCTCGATGTGCCCCCGGAGAAACGCGGCGCAGTCATGGTCTTCCAGGAACATGCCCTGTTCCCCTTTATGGACGTGGGCGCAAATGTCGCTTTCGGCCTCAGGATGCGGCGGATCGATGCTGGTACGATCCGCCGCAAAGTGGCCCAGGCTCTGGCTGCCGTGCAACTGGCCGGCTATGAGGACCGCCGGCCCGACGAGCTGTCCGGCGGCCAGCGCCAGCGCGTCGCCCTCGCCAGGGCGCTCGTCATCCAACCCCGCGTGCTCCTGCTGGATGAACCGCTCAGCAGCCTGGAGCCAAGCCTGCGCGAGGATCTGCGCGGCACCATACGCACACTCCAGCAACAGGCCGGCATCACTATGATCTTCGTCACCCACGATCAGGCCGACGCCGTGGCCGTCGCCGACCGCATCTGCCTCCTGATGCAGGGCGCCGTGCGCCAGACCGGCGAACCCCGCAGCTTCTTCGAACGCCCCGTCGACAGCGATGTGGCTCGCTTCTTCGGAGGCAACAACTTTCTGCCAGGTTTCAAGCGCGGTCGCATCGTCGAAACCGATCTCGGACCCCTCGAAGTGGACGACTCCGAAAGACCCGACGGCGACGTGCTCGTAACCATCCGCCCCGAAGCCGTTGAAGTCGGAGAAAACGGCCACAACAACCTGGTCGGTATGGTCGAGTCCTACAGCTTTCACGGCCTGGTCGCCCGCTGCGGCGCCGGTATCAGCGACACCCAGCTGCAGCTGACCATGACCCCCTACCAGCACTTCAGTCGCGGCGAAGAAATCATCCTGCATCTGCCTCGCGAACGTATTCATCTACTGCCCGCCGAGAATGGTCAATGAATTTGCGTGCGCCCCTGTGGCCAATCGCCGCAGCCCGCGCCATCATAGGCGTCCTATGGCTCTTCTCTTTGCGCTGGAAACTGCCGCCCGATTTCATGCCCGCCGAGGGCCGCGGCCTCATGGACTGGCTGCAGCTGGAAGTAGCCCATGCCGCCTTCCCCCTCTACGGCCTATTCGTCGAGCAGATCGTACTGCCCAACTTTACGCTTTTCGCCTGGCTGATCTTCCTCACGGAGCTAGCCGTTGGCCTTAGCCTTCTGACCGGCGCATTCACCCGCCTCGGCGCGCTTCTCGGCTTGGGCCTCTCCCTGAACCTTGGTATCGGCCTCCTGGAAGTGCCCGGCGAATGGCCTTGGAGTTACGCCATGCTCGCTATGTGGCACGGCCTTTTCTTTGTTACCGGGGCCGGTCGCGTCTGGGGCCTGGATGGGCTGGGAAGAAGGAACTAAGGCCCCTTTGCGTGCCATCTATCTGCCGTCCTCTTCCTGCCAGGCATCCGTCCTGCCGGAAGAGATCGATTCGCAACCGGTTTTCA
Source organism: Caldilineaceae bacterium (assembly GCA_965207495.1). Classification (GTDB taxonomy): domain Bacteria; phylum Chloroflexota; class Anaerolineae; order Caldilineales; family Caldilineaceae; genus Bin5. The sequence goes on along the minus strand of OZ242287.1, from coordinate 4,933,594 downwards.
GTTGGCTGGCAGCGGCCCCAGCCGCGAACTGAAGACCGCCACCGGAATGCTGTCGAATGACCATCCTGCTGGCTCTCGCCGCCGGATTAGTGCTCGGTTACCTCATCGAAAGGGGCGATTTCTGCTTCCATAGTACCCTGCGCGGCCTCTTCCGCCGTCCGCCGCAGCTCAACCTGCTCCGCGCCTATCTGCTGACACTGCTCATCGCCATCCCGCTCGTGCAAGGCATGATCGCCCTCGGCTGGATCACGCCCTGGATTGCCCCCTGGGCCTGGCAGGCCAACCTCGCCGGCGGCCTCATCTTCGGCGCCGGCATGGTCATCGCCGCAACCTGCGTGACCGGCATCTTCTACAAACTCGGCCACGGCATGCTCGGCACGCTTGTCGGCCTCGTAACGTGGTCAATCGGTGACCTGCTCGCCTGGCGCGGGCCCCTCAACCCTTTGCGCACTGCGTTGAATGAAAATCCCGTGGTCACAAACGAGATGTCAACGACGCTCTTGAATCTGCTGGGCGCCCCACTGGGGATCGGCCTGCTCGTCCTCCTGCTCGCGGCCGCGGCCCTATTCCTCTGGCGCAGCCCCCGTCCCACGCAAGGCGACTACTGGTCGTGGCTGCCCCTCGGCATATCCGTCGGGCTCTTTACCAGCCTGGCCTGGCTCCTCGCCCGCGCCGGCGGGGCCAACTATACCTTCGGCACTTCACGCGTTCCCACCGCACTGGTCGAGTCCCTGCTGGGCGGCGCCGAAACCGGAAACCTCTGGATTCCCGTTGCCCTGATTGCTCTGCTGCCCGGCTCCTTCATCGCCGCACGCCGCGCCGGCACCTTCTGGGCCAGGGGGGAAACGCCCACCCGTTATACACAGTTGGCCGCCGGCGGTCTCCTAATGGGCGTCGGCGCCGGCATCTCTGGCGGCTGTAACCTGGGCCACTCACTTGTAGGTGTCCCCCTCCTCAGCCTGGGCAGCGTCACCACGACCCTGGCGATGCTGCTCGGCGTATTTCTGACCGACCGCGCCGTGGGTCTGCTGAGCGCCCGACAACCGCAACCGAATCGAACATCCGCCGGCGCTGTTTCGCCAGGCTGATCAATGATGATCTGTCATAAGATCTGAACAGGAGTAATGACATGGGTCAGGTAGAAAACAGAATGCGGCAGGCTGTCGCCATTCTACGCATTACACTCGGGGTGATATTGCTAGTCACCTGGTACAAAAACCTGCAAGACGGGATCTACACGGGCGATGGTATCGTCGGCCTCTTCAACTACCTCTTCAACGACAACGGCGGCGGTCCCGCCTTTTACCGGGCAATAATTAACGGCACCATCCTCCAGGTCCCCGGCCTGTTCGCCGTCTTCCAATTGGTTGGAGAACTTCTGTTGGGCTTAGGGCTGCTGGTCGGCCTCTTAACGCCTCTGGCTGCTGTCGGTGCAGCACTGTTCTTCTTCAATCTGTTCCTCGCCTACCTCGGCGGCCAGGAATGGATCTGGACCTACGTGCTCCTCACGGTCTCCGCTCTGGTCACGGGCCTGACCCAATCCGGCCGCGCTTGGGGATTGGATAGCCTGCTCCTGAAGCGGCTGGGAGAACCCCCGCGCGGTCCCATCTGGTGAATATGTCGTAACTTTCTCGCACGCTCCCGGCATCTCTGCCTTGAGGGCGCCCTATCTCACGTTCTTCGCTACGGAGTGTGCAGTTAGGCAATAATCTGGAACTGACTTTGTAGGCAACCACCTCCCGCTGCCGCCTCCTTGCTCTGAGCAAACGTTGACCCGGCAACCGGAGACAGAAAACTGAAAGCTGATACCTTCGAATGACGGTTCTGAAGCTAATCTACATCGTCGCGGCATCTCTTCTCGCCATCTATGGCCTGCAGGCGCTCTTTCTGACTCTCGTCGCCCGGCGAGCCCTGTTCGGCGCGCAAAAACCGCCCCCCTCCGCATCGAGCGAACAACCCTTCGTGACAGTTCAGCTCCCGGTCTTCAACGAACGCCACGTCGTGCGCCGCCTGATCGACGCCGTCGCCGCATTTGACTGGCCCGCAGACCGCCTCCAGATTCAGATCCTCGACGACTCAACCGACGATACCAGCCAGATCATCGCCAACAGCATCGCCTTCCACCGACGCAATGGCATCGACATCACCCAACACCACCGCACCGTGCGCACAGGCTACAAGGCCGGCGCCCTCCGCGAGGGGCTCGCCGACGCCCGCGGCGAATTCATCGCCATCTTCGACGCCGATTTCGTGCCGCCGCCGGACTTTCTGCAACGTACTATCTCCCCCTTCGACGATCCCGAGGTCGGCTGTGTCCAGGCCCGTTGGGGCCATCTCAACCCAAACGTCTCCCGCCTGACACTGGCCCAGTCCCTCGGCATCGACGGCCACTTCATCGTCGAACAGAGGGCCCGCAACGATCTCGGCGCACTGCTCAACTTCAACGGCACCGCCGGCCTCTGGCGGCGCTCCTGCATGGATGAAGCAGGCGGCTGGCAGGAAGACACCCTCACCGAAGACCTCGACCTCAGCTACCGGGCCCAGCTGTGCGGCTGGCGCGTCGCCTACCTGCCCGACGTGATTGTGCCCGCAGAGATCCCCGTCTCCGTCGACGCCTTCAAACGGCAGCAGTTCCGCTGGGCCAAGGGCAGCATGCAGACCGCCAAAAAGCTGTTCACAACCGTCCTCGGCTCCTCCCAGCCTCTCTGGCGCAAGGCCCTCGGCATCGCCCATCTGACCGGCTACGCCGTCCACCCGCTGATGCTGATCAACCTGCTCTTCCTCCTGCCGATGATGTCCTCCTTCAGCCCCGCCCTCAGAATCGCCTCCCTCTTCTCCCTCACCGCCATCGGCCCCCCGCTCATGTACTGGACCGCCATGCAAAGCCAGGGCGTCTCCGTCCGCCAGCGGATCCGACGGCTCATGGTCCTGCTTGGCCTGGGAACCGGCCTCTCCGTCAACAACACCCGCGCCGTCTTCGAAGCGCTGCTCGGCATCCGCAGCGCCTTCAAACGGACGCCCAAGTTCGCCGTAACCCGCGCCAGCAAGGAATGGCAGACCAGCACCTACGTCCTGCCCAGTGACCCGACCGTCTGGGTCGAAATCGCCCTGGCCATTTACGCAAACGCGCTCCTCGTCTACAGCCTCCTCAACGGCTTCTGGTGGCTTTTCCCTTGGCTCTCCCTCTACGCCTGCGGCTATACCTATATCTCCTACCTCTCCATCCGCCAGGCCTGGGAAAGACGCGGCGCACTCCGGCAAGGTCTGCCTGCCGTGCAGGAGGTGGGAGATTGACCGCCCAGAACGAGGACTCAGCGCCAACAAGCAGAGGCGGCTCTTCCTTACCCGGTGACCCGTCACTGTTGGACGGCGGCCCCCTCCTTCGACCCGCCATCCCACCACAGGCCGGGAATCCCTCCTGCCGTGCACTGCTTGTCATGGCCAAACAACCCATCGCCGGCAGCGCCAAGACCCGCCTCGTCCCCCCGCTCACCAGCGACTCCGCAGCCTCCCTCTACCACTGTTTCCTGCAGGATGTCCTGGCAACCGTGCGTGCCGCCGCCGATCTGGAGGCCTTCATACCCGTAATCGCCTATACGCCGGCCGCGGCACTCGATTTTTTCAGCCAGCTCGCACCCGATTTCTGGCTCATCCCACAAGAAGGCCCAACGCCGGCAACCTCCAAGCCCCGGCCCGCTGATGCCCCGCGCGCCCTGCCCTCCCGGCCGCAGCAGGGGGCCCCCGCCCACCAACCTGAACGCCTCGGCGACCGCCTCCAATACGTTCTCTCCGCCGCTCTCGGATGCGGCCTCCACCACGTAGCCGCCATCAACAGCGACAGCCCCACCCTGCCGGCCGAGTTCCTCTGCTCCGCCTTTCAACGCCTCGAAGATTCCCGGGTGGACGCAGTCTTCGGCCCCTGCGCCGACGGTGGCTACTACCTCATCGGCGTAAAAAAGCCGCCCGGACGCCTCGTTACCGACGTACAAATGTCCACGCCAACCGTCCTGCGTGATACACTGGCCATCGCCGCCGAAGAAAGCATCCGCATCGACCTCCTGCCCGAGTGGTACGATGTCGACAACGCTGGCGAGCTCGACCATCTGTCCGCCGAGCTGGCGGCCCACCCCGAACGCGCCCCGGCCACAAGCCGATTCCTGACCACCCAATGGACGTAGACGTCATCATCCCAGCCCTGAACGAGGCCGGCAACATCGCCCAGCTCGTGCGCGAGGCTGCAGCCCAGCCCGTCTCCCGCGTCATCGTCGCCGATAACGGCTCCACCGACGGCACCGGCCCCCTGGCCGCCGAAGCCGGCGCCCACGTGGTCTTCGAGCCCCGCCGCGGCTACGGCTACGCCTGCGCCGCCGGCGTCGCCGCCGCAACCGCCGACATCCTCCTCTTTCTCGACGGCGACTTCAGCTCCCTTCCTGAAGAAATGCCCAGGCTCATCCTCCCCGTTCAACAAGGCCGGGCCGACCTGGTCCTCGGCTCCCGCGTTCTCGGCGAAATCCTGCCCGGCGCCATGCCGCCCCATCAGCGCTTCGGCAACTGGCTTACCTCCGCCCTGATGCGCCGCCTCTACGGCGTGGCCGTCACCGACCTGGGACCCTACCGCGCCGTCCGCCGCCAACTGCTGCAGAAACTCAACATGCAGGAGATGACCTTCGGCTGGCCCACCGAAATGATGGTAAAATGCGCCCGGTTGGGCGTGCCGATTCTCGAAGTGCCCGTCAGCTTCGCCCCTCGCCGCGCCGGACAATCCAAAGTCAGCGGGACCCTCCGCGGTTCCGTCCTGGCCGCCTACTACATTCTTGGCGTCACCCTGCGCTACGCCTTCTCCCGCAAGTAGGCATGCGCGCAAAGAGGGCCGTTACCCACAGCCCGCTACCCATCGGTGTTTACTGACCACCGACCACTGACCACTAACCACTGCCCTAATGTCCCACCGCAAGGCAATCTACTGCCAGGCCCTGGCAGCCATACTGTTCAGCACAAGTGGCCTGCTGATTAAAGTCATCACTGTAGAGCCGCTTCCCCTGCTGGGCGTGCGCGGCGCCTTCGCCGCCCTCGCAATCGCTCTCTACATGGCGCGCCCTCTCCTGCAATCCCCGCGCCGCGACGCATCTGGCAGCCCACGACACCAGCGCGAAAAGCCCCGCCTGAAATTCCGCCTGACGCTCCCAATGCTCGGCGGGGCCCTATCCCTCGTCAGTGCCCAGGCCTTCTTTATCATCGCTGTCCGCGAGACCACGGCCGCCAACGCGATCTTCCTCCAATACACCGCGCCCATCTTCGTCGCCTTTTTCGGCATCTACTATCTCCGCGAACCCGTGGGCAAACTGGACTGGCTTACCCTCGCAACCGTGGGCATGGGCCTCCTCTGCTTCTACGGTGATGGCCTGACCACCGGCGCCGCGTTAGGAAACCTTTTTGGCCTGCTGGCCGGCCTCGCCTTCGCCTGGTTTCTCCTCTTCATGCGCAAACAGAAGGATACCTCCACCATCGAAACCGTCCTGCTCGGCAACGTCCTCTCCGCGCTGCTGGGGCTTCCCTTTCTGCTCGGGGCCGCGCCCACCACGGCCGACTGGCTGGGGATGCTCTTTCTCGGTATCTTTCAGATCGGCCTTCCCTCCATCCTCATCGCCGTCGCAATCAAGAAACTGACCGCTGTCGAAGCCATCCTCATCCAGACCTTGGAGCCGGTTCTCAACCCCGTCTGGGTCCTTCTCTTTATCGGCGAGATGCCCACATCCCTGGCCCTGTTGGGTGGAGCCATCGTCGTCGGCGCAGTCACATTCCGCTCCATCTTCTCTATTCGGACCCGGCCCGCAGAGCCGGCTTCCCAGCCCACCGCATGACTAAGTGACCAAGACCACAGTGAGCCGCCTGACATCCCCCTTCTGGACCCGCAACGCCATCGCCTACGCACGCCTGACCTCCTTCCGTCAGCGCATCTGGGCCACTTCGCTGCCCGAACTGCTCGTCCTTCTCCTGGCCGCCCTGCCCCGCCTCTGGCGCCTCGAATACCACAGCATCTGGTTCGACGAAGCCGTATCGCTCGACTGGGCAGGGCTCGGACCCACTCACATATGGCAAGACACCTTCCAGCTGGTCAGAGACAAACATCCGCCCGCCTACTATCTCGCCCTCCACTACTGGCAAACGCTCCTCGGCTGGTTCGGCGCCGGCCAAAGCGACGCCGCCATGCGCATCTTCGGCGTCCTCATCGGGATTCTCATGGTTTGGGGGATCCTGCGTCTTGTTACGCAGCTCAGTGGTCGCGCCAACGGCCTGCTCGCCGCCGCCCTCACCGCGCTCGCGCCCGTGCTCGTCTGGTACAGCCAGGAGCTGCGCATGTTTCAGCCCGCCGCGACCGCCATCGTCTGGGCCGCCTTCTTTCTCGTCGCCGCCCGCGAGCACCTTCCGCCGCACGGCGCATCAACCGCCAAGAGCGCCGCCTCGACCCGCCTACTCTGCTGGTTTGGCCTCGTAGCAACACTCACTGCCGCCCTTTACAGCTATCTCTACGCCGCCTTCTTCCTGCCCGGCCTCGGACTGGCCGTGTTCCTTCTCGCCCGCCGTAACCGATCGTTCGACAGGCGCTACATACTCGAGGCCGTTGCCGCCTTCGCGGTTATCGCCCTCCTCTTCCTGCCCCTTGCCCGCAGCGCCTGGGTCGTCAACAGCGCCTCCAGCACACCCGGCGCCCCCTTTGCCGACTTCCTGCCAAACCTCTGGCGCCAGCTGCGCATCTTCACCGTCTGGTATACAGGCTGGCCCGACGCCGCCCGCTCCGCAGCCATCCTCTTCTTCGCCCTCCTCGTCCTCGCCGGCCTCCTTCTCCCCAGTGGCAAACGTCGCGACGCACGTCCATTCCTCTGGCTCTGGATCGGCGCCCCGCTCCTCATCGGCAGCGCGCTGCTCACCACCAACGCCGCCATCTTCCGCGAGGACCGCTACTTTCTCTTCCTTGCCCCCTTCGTCCTCTGGGCCGCGGCGCAGGGCGTCGGAGCCATCGCTCGCTGGCGGCCGTCTGCCGGCGCTCTCAGCGGCCTGGCCGCCCTCGCCATCCTTGCTGCCTCGCTGCCCGTCCTATGGTCCCCCCCGCTCTTCCGCGAAAACTGGCGCGCCGCCGCAGACTATATCAGCGACTACCAGCGGCACAGCCCCCACGCCGCTACCGCCGCACTCGTCCACCCCTACTTTCTCTTTCCTGCCCTGGACTGGTACCTGCGCCAGCAACCCGCCACAGCAGAGATGCCCGTCTACGGCAATTTCAACGCCCCGCTGACCGCCGAGCAGGCCGAAACCCTCATCGCCGACCACCTGCAGGACCTGGCCGCGGCCAATGGCGCCGACACACTCTGGTTGGTCCAAAGCCACCTCGCCGGCGTCGATGATCACCGGCTGGTCCAATCTTGGTTGGATGGGAGATTCGCTCTGGTCACCGAACAATACCCGGCCGGTGTCGAGCTGCGAGGATACGCCGTCCGCCACAGATATTCCGCCCTGCCCGCGCTCTCCGAGACCGCCCTCTACCCGGACGCGCAGGTCTTCCCCGGCGTCGAACTCGCCGCTTGCGAGATCGTCACACCCGTCGTCGCCGCGCGCGACGTCCTCTATCATCCGCCCAGCGGCTGGGTCCATCTGCGATTGTGGTTGAGGAAATACGAAGAAGTAAGCGAAGCGCCCCCGCTCTTCGCCCTGGTCCAGGCCGGTGATGGCCAAATCTGGGGCCGTTCCCTGGAGCGCGCCGGCGATGTGCTATCCGTCTACCCGCCCATCATGTGGCAGCCAAACGAATTCGTCCGCGTCGAGCTGGACGTAAACCTGAACCCCTTGGCACCTCCCGGCGCCTACAATGTCAAAGTCGAAGCCGAAGGCCAGCCCGGCGTCCCCTGCGGAAGCGTCCAACTCGATTGAAGCGCCGAACCTGGCGCCCAATCTAAGGCGTGACCGCCTATCGCTGACCATCACAGAAGACTGGCAACCATTCTGCCGCAGCAACCTCGAAACCCAGAGTAAGGCAAAGAGTCTTTCACTTCTCGCTCTTAGAGTGGGCGCAAGCGGCCTTTCCTATACCGGGCGACACACCTCCACGGCCTGTAGGCCACTGTCGCAGCTTGGCGGCCGTTAAGAAGTTTATGAGCGGTTAAACGCAAACGAAAGAGGATTGCCTAGATTGTGGCAGGGTGACGTAACGCGGAGTGTCGTCTTTCTTTACTAGGCGCGAAATGCTCCCCAAATGCGTATTGGTTGAGAATCCGGTTTCTACTTTGGCTGCCGTTGCTTCCTTAGTTTGGACACGAATATTTCTTTGTGCAGCAAGTCATCGTTATGGTGAGTGGAGAAGTCTATAGAGCAGACCGACGCCATATGGCAGCTTGTTCATCATTCCAAAGGACAGGTCAGGGTCAAGTACTCCATATGGGAATGAACTAGTTGCCAATGGGGCCAACTAAGCGATTTCCAGCAGAATAGAAAACCATCACGCCTAAATGTATGTCACCACTAAGATCATCAGGGTTCGCGTTTACTTTCCTGTCATGCAATCTATTAGCTTGAGGACTTCGCGACCTGAACTGAGGCGGTGTAGAACGACCATTCAATCTCCAAGGCTCCGTAATCTGTCAATATTGACGGTCGCGCCGACTGGCAAATTCCTGCTCCGAAAGTTCATATCTGCCGCGCTCTGGACGTATTACCCTGTTTTCCTCAATCAATTTGTTCAGTATAGTCCAGGAAATCCAATCTCTGCTCCCGGAGGGCCCTCGGTAGATTTCCATCCTTTTACTTACTTTGGCATTGCTAATCCGTTCATTCTCAATCATTCCTTCCATCAAGATTTCCAGTATTGATTCTTCTAGAAGATATATCCCTATACGTGCATACTCTTCTGGCTCTATGTGGCTCATTGGTGAGTTCCTTAGCGTGATGACAGGGCCGGTAGGAGGTGCTCCAAGGGGTGGATGCTGAACTGCTGAAGAAGTTCAATCATACATTAGAGAATTACTTTGACAAATCTACTGCACAGTTTTAGGAGCCGCCTTGCCGTAGGTGCAATTCTGTGAGTTTACAAAGAATTATTCAAGAAAATTGCTTGGAGACTGGTACTAACGAAAAGAAATGACTGTCATTCCCACATGACTTTACTAGGTGAAGGGGACCGATTCTGCTCTCCTAGTCAACATTCAGCGCCTCTACTTTTTCTAATGTGGCCAATACATTATTAGTTCTCAGGGCGACTCAACCAGCGGAAACCTTGCCCGGGCACTATTTCCCACATTTGGATTCCAATTCGAAAGAGAAAGAGAAAAGAGGTTGTCTCGGCGGGAGCTTCAATATGTGCTCATCGAAAGAGCACACTCAAAGACATAGTGAGTCATTACACAGACTGACTTTATCATTGGACTCTGACACGAATATGCCGAACCAGTTTGGGATTTCCCATCCTACACAGCATGTAACTGATACTACACCTATTCCCAATTGTAGTGAATCAATTCGTCAATTCATGAAAGGTCTATCTACAGAAAACTAATTTCACTGACATTTAGACAATTGCATGCAAAAGGAGACACTAATCACAAACCATCAGCCGCGTGTGGAAAGTTGCACAAAGAATCACAGACTATTTTGGGGCGTCACTAGGCCCTATCATCTGGCTGTCCCTTTAAGAGCGTCCTCCAGCCCCAGCGCCCCCACCGGTGCCCGCTTAAAGAATCGCCTGTAAGCGCGCACCTCCGCCAGCAGCTCCTTCAACTCCTCTTGCAGTAGTGCACGCTCATCACCGTCGCCTTCGCTCCCGTCCCCCGGCACCACGAGTGCGACATCACCCTCTTCCCACCCCTGCAACCGCAGCAACCCCTTCTGTTCCAGCCACAGCAGACTGCAGCGAACGATCGCCTCCGTTACGCCGATGCGGGCCGCCAGCCTGTCAATGGGAAGCCGGCTGTCCTCGGCTCCCCCGCCCTCACGCCCATTCGCGCCAGGTCGCATCGACCACTTCGCCATCCCCGCTACCTGCTTCAGCACCTCGTCCGGGTGCGCCTCGGCCGTGTCGCGGCCGATCAGATACAGCTCGGACGGGGCCGCCTCTTCCACCAGCCAGTGCAGCAGCTCCGGCGACGGCGGACTGCTCCACAGCACCAGCGGGCGTCCTGCCTCTGCCTCGGCGGCCTCCAGCCGCGACCGAAAGGGAACACGGCCCAGGCGCGTCCCCTCCGCAAACCAGACTGCACTGTCAAGAGTTGGTAGATCGGCCGCAGAAACAAGTTCCCGTCGCAGATCATGGAGAGCATACTCTCCCGCCAGCCCGTCGGCGAGGCCCGTCGCATCCCCCTCTTCCGCCGCCCGCACCGCCTCCAGCGTCAGCTGCGCTGATCGCTCGCCGCGATACTCGTTTATTCCAAGCGTATAAGCGACGTCAACCGCACCGCCCGGCAGCTCCACATCCGCGCTGCGCCACCAGACCGCCGTCTGTCTCTTCTCCTCCTTATCCTGCAGCACCAAACGCCGGTGTGTGCCGTCCCGCCCGATCCGCCGGTCCTGTACGACCGTCACACTCTGGCTTACAAATGTGGGCAGCGGGTTGCCGTTGCCAAAGGGGGCCAGCCGTTCGATCTCTTCCGCCAATGTCAGGCTCAGATCCGAGAAAGGCAGTTCCGCGTCAATACGCAGACCTTCCGGCCCGGCATCGATCCTGTGCTGGTCAACCTGCCGGCTCAACTCGCGCCGAAAACGATCAATGTTGGCTGCCTCCAGCGTCACCCCCGCTGCGCCCGGATGCCCGCCGTGGTGCATCAGCAGCGCCGCGCACCCCGCGATTGCCCCGCCAATATCCACGCCCGCCGTGCTGCGCGCGCTGCCCCGCGCCGGCTCGCCCGGTGGACTGCACAGCAGGACCGTCGGCTTGTGATACGCCTCAACCAACCGCGCCGCAACGATCCCGATGATCCCAGCATGCCAGTTGGGATTCGCCAGAACGATCGCATTGAAATCCAGTAGGACCGGCTCCCGCTCCAGCATGTCGAACGCCGTCTGCGTGATCTGGCTCGTCAGCAGCCGCCTCTCATTGTTAAGCCGCTCCATCTGCGCCGCCAGCTGCCCAGCGCGCATCGCATCATCCGTCGTCAGCAGCTCGACGGCCACCGTCGCATCGTCCAGCCGCCCCAGCGCGTTCATGCGCGGCCCGATCTGAAATCCGATCGCCTGCGCGTCAACCCTGTCCGGGGAAAGACGCGCGCTCTCCATCAGCGCCTTCAAACCAATCCGTTCCGTCCGCCGCAGCCTGTCTAATCCGATCTGAAGCAGATAACGTGTGTCATGCATCTGCTCCGCAACGTCGGCAACAATGCCCAGCGCCACCAGGTCCAGGAACTGGGCCGCTCCCTCGGGGTCGCCCGCCAGCTCGTAAAGCCGTTGCACCAGCTTGTAGGCCACGCCCACACCTGGCAGCGTGCGCAATGGGTCTTCAACAGGCAAAAATTTGGGGTTGACGATCGCGTCCGCCCGTCGCACGCTCTGCGCGCCGGCGACGTCGGCCGCTTCACCGCAAGGCGGCTCCCCGCCCGGCTCAGCGTCTGCGAATTCAGCCGGCAAGTCATGGTGGTCGGTGACAACCACCGTCAGCCCGGCCTCTTTCGCAAGGCCAATCCCCTCACCGTCGCCGATGCCCGTATCGCACGTCAACATCACGTGTGGCTCGAAGCTCGCATCTTCCAGCAAGGCCGTAAGCTTCTCTGGCCGGATGCCGTGCCCTTCACTGAAGCGGTTCGGCACGTGATAGCGCACGTGCTGCGGCCCGGCCAGCTCCTGCAACGCCGCCACCAGCAAGGTCGTGCTCGTCTGCCCGTCAACGTCAAAATCCCCCCAGACCAGGAAGTTTCTGCCCCGACGGACGGCATCGATCAACGTATCCGCCGCCCGGTCCAGGCCGACCAGCGCGCTCGGCGGCGACGGCGCATACGCCCCGCTGTCCAGAAAAGGCAGCGCCTTCTCCGCCGTGGTGAAGCTCCGCTGCGCCAACAACCGCGCCACCAGAGGATGCCCCCCCACAGCAGCCTGCAACGCCGCCGAAGGTTCAACTTGTGGTCTCAGTATCCAAGGCTGGGAGGGCATCAAAGGCTGGGGAAGGAGATGAGAAAGACTGAATTGTTGCCAAGCAGACTCAATTTGCTGGAACCTCCATATATCAAGACTTCAACCATCCATGGTCACTCGGGAATCCGCTCATAGGAAAGTCTCAAAATATCGAAATGCTCACCCGCATGCTCAACCGATATGCCGACAATCTTTCCGTCGGCATCCAGTCCAATCTGACAACCATCACCTACATCTCGAGTTTCGACGATTTCCCTGTCCGAAAACCCTATGAAGAGCCTATCCGTGCCCTGAAAGTACCTTACGTCCATCTCGTTCGCGGCGCCGGCGTTCAGCGTATTCCACCTAAAACGCCAACTCCTGAACATCCTCCAACGTGAAATCCAGCGACCTTTCCAGGTCCTCGTCCGAAAACGCTTCCTCGTCGTACTCCTCCAATTCACCGGCCTCGACGCCGCGGTCGCAACGCGAACGGTAAATACAGTAGCCGCAAAATCGCTTCCGGTTCTCGTCCGTATCGGCCACTTTGGGAAAGTCACTCTCCCTTTCCCCACTGAGTATCTCGCCCAACAACTGTTCGAACCTGGCCCGATTCGCCTCATGCAGTTCACTGCTGTAACTAAAGGAGACCGCATCAGCCGGCGCCGCCGTGAACCAGTAGCGCATCTCCACCTGCTCAGGCGCCAGCGGGCCCCACGGCAGGCCCGCGCTCGCCTCCACCAGTATGTACGGATACACGCGCGTCTGCATCCGCTGCACCAGGGTCGGACGACCTATCACCCGCCTGTTCGTCTTCCAGTCGAGAACAACCGCCCGCCGGTCCGCCCCTTCTCCGCCGACCGCGATCAGATCATAGCGGGCCGCCAACCGGTACCGCCCAGCCTCCACCGCCAAAGGCGCGCTCAACTCACGTTCGACCTCGACCACCTCCGTAGGGAGATCGTCCGGCCTGTGGCGCAGATAGCTCTCGAACCATTCATCCAGAGGATAATCCAGGCCGTCCGCCAGCAAATCGGTTGGCATTCGGGCCTCTGCCCGTTCGACCAGCTGATGAAACTGCCAGCCCAACCTCAACTGCTGCTCCTGCTCATCATAGGGCGAAGCCTCCAACGCCGGCCAGGCGAGCTGCTCCACATAGGCCAGCCAGAAGCGGCGCGGGCAGTTGACATAGGATTGCAGGCTCGACTGGCTGAAGGCAAAAGTCGAGGGAAGTTTCAAGGGCACGGCGAACTATTCTCTCCAGATTTCCAGAAGGACGATTGGCCTTTCGCAACTGCCGTCATTGTAGCACACGGGTTCTCCCACCTAAATCGAAACTGCCCGTGTTTGTTACCTGTCTTCTGGCTTCCAACTGAGAAAGTACGCTTCGTGTCCAAGTGTCTGGTCCTCCGCCAATGCCGGTAGGGCGCCCCTTTTGGGTGCCCTTGCACGCATGCCCATCATGGCCTGCGCCTTACAACGTCATCCGGCTTCAAGAACTGCCCAAAAGTACGAAACGAAAACAAGAACTGACGCGCCGCACGCACGCAGGCTCTCAAGCAACCCAAGGACAGATAGAATGTCCAAAACGCCCGCAGGGCCTCGCAAGGCGGCGAAGTGGCACTCGCCCTTCTATTGCATCCAGGGAGAAGGCTGGTTCGTCAGTTACCACGTCCTCCCCTGCTACGCCAATCGGCCACCCTTCCGGGCACCGCGGCTTCGATACCCTCTGACGTCAACACCCCTGCCGCAGTCGGACCGCATCCAAATCACAGCCCATCACAGAAATCACAAGAATCACAGTCCAGACAGACGACCAATCCTCCTTCTCCACAGGGCTAGCGATGCCCCTCACGTTTGCGGGAATCGAATTGATCGCGTACCATCAGAAAACCGTCGCGCCCCATAAGACCGGGGCGTGCTCTACCTTTCCATCCAGCTTTACAATCTGAGGAACCCGCCCCATGAGCAGACCTACCCACGACTACGCCGCCATCGAAGTCCCGTCTGCCGGCGTGCCCTTGCCTATCGACGGCGGCCCTGTCACCCGCCCCCAGCCCGACCAGATCGAGCTGCTGCGGCGGGTGAGTACCGCCACCGCAAGCGCCGTCATGCACCGCTTTGGCATCCGCCATACCTTCATCCAGGGACCGCTGCCCCGCACACCCGGCGCCAAAATTGTGGGTCCGGCTGTCACCCTGGCCTTCATGCCCCAGCGGGAAGATGTTTTTTCGGGCGCGGCGCAAGAAGGCGCTGAAAAACGCGGCGCGCTGTGGGCAGTTTTTGAGACAGTCGAAAACGGGGACGTGCTCGTCATCCAGGCCTTTGCAAGCCGTTACACCGGCTGCGTCGGCGAAATGCTCGCCACCTACTTCAAGGGTCGCGGCGGCGCAGGGATCGTCGTCGACGGCTGCGTGCGCGACTGGCCCAACATCCAGCAAGTCGGCGTCCCCCTCTGGACCGTCGGCTTCACCCCCAACTACGCATCCCAGGCCGAGCTCTTCCCCTGGGGCCTCAACGTGCCTGTGAACATCAGCAACGTGCTCGTCCTCCCCGGCGACGCCATCATCGCCGACGACGACGGCGCCGTGGTCGTGCCCCGCCAGATGATACCCCTCGTACTCGAGCATACTCTCGAGCACGAAGAGTGGGAGGTCTTCAGCCGTATCAAACTGGCAGAAGGCGGCGCACTCAGCAAATACTATCCGCTAAACGACGAAGGCTGGGCCGAGTACCAGGAGTGGAAGAAGCAAAACGGATAATCCGGCAAAAGCAACCTGCCCACCAGTGAAGGAGCAAGCGCCAATGTATCTCACTCGACACAGTTCATCTGCCGGGCCGCGCTGGGCGGTCGATGGAAACCTGCTTCCCGCCGGCGTGACACTCAGCACACTGCTGGCCCTTCCGCACAGCCAGCTGACTTCCCTTCTGACCGAGTTGGCGACCGGCCAAGAGGCCACCGGCGCATTGCTCGCGCCCCTGGACGACCACCAGGAAGTCTGGGGCAGTGGCGTCACCTACCTCCGCAGCCGTGACGCCCGCAAAGCCGAATCCGAGACCGCAGCCGACGTCTATCAACAGGTCTACGATGCCGACCGCCCCGAGATCTTCTTCAAGCAGGTCGGCTGGCGTACAGTCGGCCACGGCCAGGTAGTCCGCATCCGCGCCGACACCACCTGGAACGTGCCCGAGCCGGAGCTCTGCCTCGTCATCAACGCCGCCGCCCATGTCGTCGGCTACACCGTCGGCAACGACATGTCCAGTCGCGACATCGAGGGCGCAAATCCCCTCTACCTGCCCCAGGCCAAGACCTACGACGGCTCGGCCGCGGTCGGCCCCGGTATCCGCCTGGCCGCCGCCAGCGCACTCACCGAGCTGTCCATCAACTTGGAGATCGAGCGGAACGGAGCCGTCGCCTTTGCCGGCGAGACCTCCACCAGCCAGATGAAGCGCACCTTCCCCGACCTGGCCGAATACCTGATGCGCGAGATGACCTTCCCGCATGGGGCCTTGCTCATGACAGGCACAGGCATCGTCCCCCCCGACGAGTTCACCCTGCAAAGCGGCGATATCGCCCGGATAACGATCGACGGCATGACCCTGGAGAACACAATAGCGTAAGACCGGCGGATAAAATGAAGACGCGGCACCTGCAGCATCTGGTTCTTGCATGAAACGCAAGAGCTTGTTGTCTGAGAGGTCCTATTTTGAGATTTTTGAGAGGAGAGTCACAAAGTGGCTACATTGGAGCGCAACAAGGTTGAAATGGCGCAAGTAGTTTCTCGGGATCCCGAAGTCCACAGCGGCGACCTGGTGTTCGCCGGCACACGGGTTCCCGTTGAGACACTCGTGGCTTATCTCATAAAGGGTTCTTCGATCGAAGAATTCCTATTGGATTTTCCCACTGTCGAACGATGGCAGGTCGAGTCGTATCTTGAGTTCTCACCTGCAGGACTTGATCACTTGCGAGTAGATCATGCGAGTTCTACTTGATGAAGACGTCCCCATCCGTCTAAGGCTACCCTTTTCAGATGAGATAACGGTTGAAACGGTAGAGTACAGAGGCTGGAAGGGTCTCAAGAACGGCGCCCTATTGCGTGTTGCCCAAGATCATTTTGACGTTCTGGTAACCCGAAATGATAGCATTCCCTACCAGCAGCCATTGCAACGTATAGATCTGGCAATAGTGGTCCTTCGACCATCCCTTCCGCACCTGGAAGATATGGTGGAGCTGGTTCCTGAAGGTCAGCGAGCTCTTGAGGGAATCCAGTCAGGTCATGTAGTACGAGTATTTCCTTCCAAGTAACCTGCACTCTTGAAACTTCAGTCACCAGAACTCAAACTTCATTGCTTTGCAACGTCCTCCAAATCAGACAGGAACATCCAATGGACCGTCCCAATATCCTCCTTTTCCTCACCGACGACCATGGCCAGTGGGCCAATGGCTGCTATGGCAATAGCGAACTGCAAACGCCGAACCTGGACCGCCTCGCGAACGAGGGCGCCCGTTTCGCCGATGCCTTCACCCCCTGCCCCGTCTGCTCCCCCGCGCGCGCCTGCCTCATGACCGGGCGCACGCCCTCGCAGGTAGGCATCCATGACTGGCTTCAGGAGGCCGAACCCGTCATCGGCGACCATGACTGGCTGGCAGGCGAAGAGACGCTGCCCCAGCTCCTGTCCGACGCCGGCTACCACTGCGGCCTCTCAGGCAAATGGCACATGGGCCGCTCCCACCGCACGCCCCCCGGCTTCCACTGGGCCTTCGGTCTCCCCCGCTGGCAGGGCGCTCACAACGGCGCCTACACCTATCACCTCAACGGCCAGCCCATGGAACTGACCGGCAACAAGAGCACGCTTATCACCGATCACGCCCTCCAGTTCCTTGACGACGCGCCTTCGGACCAACCCTTTTTCCTCAAGGTAGGCTACATCTCAACCCACTCACCCTACCAGGCCGAAACCCACGACCCCGAACTGACCGCCCGCTTCGAAGACGCCGCCTTCTCCGATATCCCCCCTTACCATCCCCATCCCTGGCAGCGCAACGAAGGCCTGGCCGGCGGCTTCCAACCGACCGACCAGCAGATCCGCACCCGCTACATCGGCTACTACACCGCCGTAACCGAAATCGACCGCGAGGTAGGCCGCCTGTTGGACCGGCTGGAGCAGGACGGCAGCCTCGACAACACCGTCGTCATCTACACATCGGATCACGGCTGCTCAGTAGGCCAAAACGGCTTCTGGGGCAAAGGCAACAGCACACGCCCCCTGAACATGTACGACATCTCCACCCGCGTCCCGCTTATGGTCCGCGCCCCCGGCCGTGTGCAACCCGGACAGGTAAGCCAGCGCTGCGTCGATCACTACGACACCTTCAGCACCATCTGCGATTGGGCTGGCATCGACCTCGAAGAGGGCCGAAACTACGCCGGCGCCAGCTACGCCCATCTTCTCGACGGCAGCGGCCGCAGCGCCTGGGACGATACCACCTACGGCGAGTACGGCGACCTGCGCATGATTCGCACCCGCGAGCACAAGTTCGTCAAACGCTATCCCGACGGCCCCCACGATCTCTTCGAACTGGACTCAGACCCCGGTGAACAGCTCAACCGCGCCGGCTGGGACGAATTCGCCGCACTGCAGGACGGGCTGGAGCAGCAAATGGAAGAGTGGTACAGCCGCCATCAGGAACCGTCAAGCAACGGCCTGCGCATAAAGTTTCAGCGCACACACAACCGCAACGAGGCCTGGCGCGACGGCTTCCGCGAACGCCGCGGGCTCCAAGTGTATGAGAAATGGCAGGAAGCCTGAGAGAGGATTCTGCGCGGGGCGAGAAAAGAGGACGCGTCCCCTCTCTCCTCGTAAAGACCTACTCCAGCGTTGGCATCACTATAGGCCGTGCCAGTTGCCTCCTTTGAACCAACTCAGAAAGACATTTCTATCTTCCTCATCGGCAACCGCATCGCCCGCAGCCTGCGCCTGGCTTTTGGCTTCACGCGCCGCCTCCGTGCTCCCACATGCTGCGTACGCCCTCGCCAAAACGTCATACGCGAAGGCCTTGTCCCAGGTTTCCACCTCATCGGGATTGCCTTCTATCAGGTCCAGACAGCGACGCGCGTGGCGCAGCGCTGCCTCGCCCAACCCCGCCGCTGCATACACGCTCGCGACCGCAAATTCCCCCCGGGCATGATTAGCAACAGTCCCCACCTGCATCCAGTGATAGCAGCTGGCGTGGACCGCATGAATGTACGGCTCGCACGACGCCGGTGTTATCAGCCCGGCATCCAGGGCATCCATCGTGCTGTTGTTCAGATCGATGCCAAACCAGCGGTGGGCCTTGTCAACGTCAAACTGCGCTTCTGCCATCGCTCTTCCCTTCCCGGCACCCCTGTTTTCGCCCGCCACCCGTCAAATACTGGGTAAGTCGGTGGCTGAATACACTGTGTGTCTCAACGCAAATGCGCTGCGAACCGCGTCATGTCCTCCCAGTCTCACCGCGCATCTCAGCTCTCCGATCAGACGATTCCCAATAGGCAGGCATAGTTATTGGCCGACGTCGGCGCCTCGATCTCCTCCTCCCACAGATGCAGACAGCGACTGTCGGAGAAGCCGGCCTCTTGGAGCAGTTCCAAATGACGACCGATTGTGAACCGGCCCGGTTCAAAGAGATGGCGCGTCCCGTCCGGCTTGATCAAATCACCGTTAAGCAGAATCCCACCCTTAGAAAGCGCCGCCGCGCAGGCCCGATAGACGTGCGCGGTCTGAGCCTGTCCCCCCAGATCGTGCAGCGCCCAGGTTGACACCATCGCCGCCGGAGGACGCGTCAGGGCGCTGCCCCAACTGTCGCCCAGCAGGTCAGCCTGCTGAAACTGTACGCGCCCTTCAAACCGCGCCAGACGCGTAGCCGCCAGCGCCAGCATCGGCTTCGAAAAGTCGACCCCTTCATAGGAAATGTGCTGCATGCGCTCTAGCAGGTACTCTGCCAGATAAGCAGGACCGATTCCTAGTTCGACAATGTAACCATCGGCGGGGACCGCGCGCTGCAGCTGCTCAAGAACTGTTTCGAAAAGTTGCATCCGCTCCGGCGTCGGTGTGAACCGCCGTGCCCAATCTTCGGCGTATTCTGCCTCGTGGAACTGATGCGTCGCGCCAACGACCTCTGTCATCGCTCTTCCTTTCCTACCCTGAATCCCGTAATATAGAATTGCCGACCGCCAAAATTCGCGTCGGCCTCATCAATCGACCCGTTCAATTAACCACATACATCACAGTTCAGACAACTAAAACCCTGCCTGAGAATCGGGAAGAGCCTCCTGAAATAGCGAAGAGCCGGGCGTCATTGACCCGGCTCCCCGACTACATATATTGGAGGAAGTATATGTCATCTGAAAGAGATGGCGGCACGCGCCCCTGGCAAAGCAGGGGCGCGTTCAACCCAACCACTCAATTGCCGCTCCCTACTTCCAGGCTCAGTACTTCGCCGCTCAACGCGTCGACCAAAACTGTCGCCGCCTTTTCGTCTCCCTCAAGCGTCACGATCCACACCCTCAAACCGCCGCGGACTGCGCTACGCGCAGAGCTTCCCTCCAGGCTGCCAATTTCATCTGATACTTCATCCGTCGCGATCTCGATCGCCTCCGCACTGTTAATCAACTGCACGGCAGAGTCGCTGCTCTCCGCGGCGGGCCGCGTCCCTAGCTCCACCTCAATGGTGCGGTTTCTGCCTCTGCGAAGGACCCCGATTTCCACCATCTCACCGGGCGACTTCTGCATGACCAGATAGCTGATTACGTCCTCGAAACTACGCACCTCGAACCCGTCGATACTGACGATAATGTCGCCGTTCCGCATGCCCGCCTCACCCGAGGGCCCGTCTCGCATCACCTGGTTCACTTGGACGCCGAGAACGTCTGAATCCAGGTTCATCGCTCTGGCGACCGGCGCCGATATCGTCCTGCCCGCGATGCCGAGAAATGGATAGGCAAACTCCCCCTCATCCATTAGAGCCGGTATCACCCTCTCCGCCACCATGATCGGAATCGCGAACCCAACACCCGAGTTGGAGCCGGTGCCGAAGGGGGAGCGCTCCTCCGTCCGAATCGCAAAGTTGATACCCACTACCCTGCCGCTCAGGTCCAGCAGCGGCCCTCCTGAATTGCCGGGATTGATTGCCGCGTCAGTCTGAATCACCTCGGGCAGCGAATAACGACCCGCGAGGCCCGGCGCCCCGACAGGCAAGCTGCGTCCCAATGCGCTGACGATACCCAGCGTCATTGAATTCTCAAGGCCGAACGGGCTTCCTAAGGCAATTGTGTAGTGCCCGACTTTGGGCAACGCCGGCGCTCGCTCCAGAGGGCGCAGAACCATACCCTCAGGCGCCTCGATCTGGAGCACGGCCAGGTCCGACTGGGAATCATGCGCGACCAGCTCGGCCTCTGCCCACCTTCCATTGCTAAAGCTGACGAAAATGTCGGCCGCGTCCTCAACGACATGGCTATTGGTGACGATATGTCCCTCTTCATCCCAGACCCAGCCGCTGCCTTGCCCCCACATCCCTTGATTTGGATCTTGCGATCGCGACCCCGATCGCCTCACCTGTATGCTTACGACAGACTCGGTTGCCCCCTCATATATGCGTGACAACAGTTCCTGGTCGGGATGATCAGGTCCCTCTTCCTGCGTAATGTATGTGAACTCTTGCGGTCGGTACTGCGGTGTCGTGGCTTCTACAGTCGCCGGCGAAATCTCTATCCTGCCGATACCTGCCAAACCAATTACGAACGCCACCGTCAGGATGCCAACCACAATCACAAACGTTCGTAGACTTACCGTCTTCGGTTGCACTTGAATTCTTCCTTTATCCAAAAGACATCTACTCCAAATAAACAGAGGAGATGTTCTGCGTCAATACTTCCTCGCCCACATAGCTTAGCAGGACACCCGCCAGCAGTCCTTATCGGAATCCTATGGCAACTTTAAGGCGACCTTAAATGCTGTGACCAATATCGGAAATCACGCTGTCGGGGCGGTGACAACAGATGTTCGGGCAACCTCCACTGGAAGTGAAAGCACAAATCTCGCGCCCGTGCCTGCCGCACGCTGATCGGCCTTCAGCGTGCCGCTCTGTGCCTCTGCCAGCCTCCGGGACAGCGCCAAACCTATGCCCATCCCTTCCCGAACCCGCTCCTGGCGTGGTGAGCGATAGAGAAAGTCGAAGATTCGCTCAATTTCAGAAGGATCGATGCCCGGCCCTGAATCCTCAATCGTCAGTACGACCCGGTCCCCCTCTCTGCCCCCCGCAATATGGATCTGCCCGCCGTTCGGCGTGTACTTAATCGCGTTGTCCAACAGATTGCCGATTATCTGGCCCAGGCGCATCGGGTCTGCAGCCGCCTTCGTTGTCTCCGGCGGAAACCGCGTAATCAGTTCAATCTCCTTCTCCCCAATGCGCGGGTCATAGCGCCGGCACTCTTCCAACACCAGCTCCTCTACATCGGTAGGGACGACCTCAAGCGCCAGATTCTGAATATCATTCCGCGCCAGCAAGGCCAGATCGTCCAACAGGCGGCGCAACTGATCAACCTGATCGTTTATCCCTGAAGAGAGTTCGACCACCAGCTCCGAATCTTCGCCGTTCCGCCCGATTACCTGGGCACCCGCCTTGATCGCCCCCAGTGGCCGGCCCAACTCATGCACCACCGCGCTCAGCAGCCGCCTTCTCCCCTGTTCCAGCTCATACAGCCGCTCCGACATCTCGTTGAATGTGCGCGCCAGGGTCCGAACTTCGGCCGGCCCTTCCTCCTCCACCCGGCTCGGAGGCGCATCAAAATTAACGGCGCGGCTGGCTGCTGTCAATCTCTCAAGCGGCTGATTGAGTGATCGGCTGAGCACAAAGCTGAGAAGCACCGACACCAGCAGGCCGGCGCTTAACGCCCCCCATACGGTCCACCGCAGTATCGCCAGGCGGTTTGTTACATCAGTCAACCGCTGAGACAGATGTACCGCGCCGACAACCTCCTGGTCCTCGTTACGCACAGGGACGGCCACATCCGCGTTGCCCATGCTCACCTGTCGTGCAATCTCACCGGCCAGAGCCTTCTGCAATAGCTCCGGGTCCGGCGGTCGTATCGGAACCTCTGTCGATGCCGTCGCCAGACCCGGTCTGACCACGATGTTTCCGTTCTGGTCCACCAGATAGAATAAAGTTGGTATCCGTACTCGCAGCCGGGCGAATAGCGAGCTGGCCTGCTCAGGATCCTCCTGCGCCGCCAGCTCAGCCTGATAAAGCCGCGAGATCAACTCTCCCTGCCCAGCTAGCTCCGCCGTAGCTTCATCCAACACAAAGCGGGCCTCAATCAGATAGAAAAGCAGGAAGCTGAGCAAGGGGACAATGACCAGAAGAGGAAGAAGATGGCTGATCGTCAACCGGCTGCGTAGACTACGCCACATGCGAACTGTCCTTTCCTGCAGGGGTCAACTGGTAACCCACCCCCCTCACCGTGTGCAGACGGCGCGGCCGGGCCGCGTCCTTCTCGATCTTCGTGCGCAGCCAGCGAATATGGACATACACCGTCTGCGTTTCGCCGATCCAATCCGTCCCCCATACATTCTTCAAAATATCGTCAATTGGGACGACGTCCCCCGCACGGCTCGCCAGATAGGCCAGCAGCTGGAACTCCCTCGGCGTGAGCGCGACAGTCCGTCCCCCGACAGTGACCTGATGTGCCGACCGGTCCAACTCCAGGTCCCCTACCACCAGGTTGGACATGTCGGCCCCGCTGCTGGGCTCCCCGCTCGCCGCGGCCCGCCGCAGAACGGCTCTCACTCGGGCCAGCAACACATCCATATCAAACGGTTTCGTCACATAGTCATCCGCACCCAGTTCCAGACCCACGATTTCGTCCAATTCTCGCCTGCGGGCCGTTACAAAAATAACTGGCGCGTCGAATGACTGCCTCAGGGCCCGCAGCGTTTCCATACCGTCCATGCCCGGCAGGCCAATGTCCAGCAGCACCAGCTGTGGCTGAAATTCGCGGGCCTTTTCCAGCGCCTCCTCTCCACTACCGGCGGTCTCTGTGCTGTAGCCCGCATCCTGCAGGCCTATCGAGACGCTGCGCCGCATCAGCCGATCGTCATCTACCACAAGTATGGTCGCCATAGACAGTTTCAGTGATTCAAGCTACCCAGAAGGAAATCGACCTGGAAAGCGTGAACGCATCTTCCTGTTCTTTACCGTTCAGCGCACCCCCACGCCGAACTCATATACCAGGTGCCCGCCCAGCCAGCCACTCAAAACGACCAACCCGATTCCCACTAGGAGTTGTACAGTAAAACGCCATTTCCCTCCGCCGCCGGTAAGCAAATCCCCCAACCAAACCCAGCCTTCCCCCTCCCGCCCTTTCCTCCGCGTCCACAGAAGCCACCCTCGATAGACCATGTCACCGTAAAGAACGGCCAGAACCAGTCCACTGCCCGTATGCCAGTTGAGAAGTGGTCGGTAAGGCGCATCCGGCGGCAGTGCCCCCTGCGATACAATGCCGCTGACGATGGCCGCCAGCAGCGCAAACCATCCTGGCAAGAGCAGCCCCCAACCGATGATACGCAATTCAACTCGGGGCCAACGATGGAGAGTTCCCAGTAGGGCGAGGCTACCGCAGATCAGCAGCGCGATGGGAAAATGGACGATTGCCGCATGAATGAGCGAAGGTTTCATTGTAGCCAGTTTAGTTCGTTTCTGACTGCTCTGAAGTAGCTGCGATTCCTGTTTCTCGATGATCGCCGGGCCGCAAGAAAAGGCCATCCAGACACAAGTTCTGTATACAGTACTGTAATCCGCAACTCGGCCTATAGGCAATTCAGTTTCGGCCTATCATTGAAACACCAACTAGTCTGATTGATTCAACAACGCTTTTCTTTTATCTATAACGATCTGATAAGATTTGGGGCAATAGTTACATAATAAATGAGGCCTATAATGGATGATGAAAGCATATTCATGGGTCCGAAATCAGCTTGGCTCCTAAGCGCAAGGCGAAAGGAAAAGAAAAATGGCACGCATACAGATACCCAAGATCCCTTGGCAAGAGATTACACCTGAAGAGGTCTTCCTCAATCGGCGCAAATTCATGAAGGGTGCAGGACTGGCCCTGGGTTCGGCAGCTCTTGCAGCTTGTTCGATGCCCGAAACGGTGGAAGTAGCCAGCGGGGGTGATACCGAAAGCGCCCAATCCGAGGCCGCCCCAGCCGAACTCGGAGCCGCCGACGAACTTGGCGATCCGCTCAACACCTTTGAGGAGATAACCAACTACAACAACTACTACGAGTTCTCCACCGACAAGCAGGCCGTGGCCCGCCTCGCCGAAGGCTATCCCACCTCCCCTTGGACGGTTGAGGTCGGTGGCCTCGTCAACAATCCCGGCACCTACGATGTCGACGACCTTAAGCAGACGTTCGACATCGAAGAGCGCATCTACCGGCTGCGCTGCGTGGAAGCCTGGTCCATGGTGATCCCCTGGATGGGTTTCCAGCTCTCAGACCTGCTTGAAGCCGTCGAGCCGACGTCCGATGCGCAGTATGTGCGCATGGAGACGGTTCTCGACATGGAAGGAATGCCCGGCCAGAGAAGCAGCAGCTGGTACCAGTGGCCCTACGTCGAGGGCCTGCGCATCGATGAAGCCATGAATCCGCTCGCGATTCTCGCCACCGGCCTCTACGGCAAGGATCTCCTGCCCCAGAACGGCGCGCCGATTCGTCTCGTCGTCCCCTGGAAGTACGGCTTCAAGAGCGTCAAGTCGATCGTCAAAATCGATCTCGTCACCGAGCAGCCGACCTCCTTGTGGATGGCCGCCGCCGGAAATGAGTATGGCTTCTACGCCAACGTGAACCCGCAAGTCAATCACCCGCGCTGGTCACAGGCCACCGAACGCCGCATCGGCGAACGAGGACGGCGTGAGACCCTGATGTTCAACGGGTATGAAGAGCAGGTCGCCTATCTCTACGACGGCATGGACCTGGTCGAAAACTACTAGAAAACCGTCGAACCTGCAGTGGCCGGCGGTCAGTTCAACTACCGACCGCTGGCCAACTCTGTTTGAATTGTAGAAGGTGACGTATGAACCTCGATAAACTGCTGACCAAAGGACAGATACTTTGGCTGACGCATATAGGAGCCTTGATTCCGCTGGCGTGGCTATTGTACGAAGACTATACTCCGCTGGCGTCGCTACTAAACGAAGACTTTACGAGTGGACTTAGCGTAAATCCTATCCAGGATTGGACCTTACGTACCGGCAAACCGGCGCTCGTTCTGCTCATCCTTTCTCTTTCCTGCACGCCTCTCAATGTCGTACTCGGCTGGCGAAACATTATCCCGGCCCGCAAATGGCTGGGCCTCTATGCCTTCGCCTACGCCGCCGTCCACTTCTATATCTTCATCGGTGAAGACTACGGTTTTCAGTGGATTTACATTTGGCAGGACGTCGGCACCAAACTCTATATCATCGTCGGGTTTTCCGCCCTGCTGATCCTGCTTCCCCTTGCCCTCACTTCGTCCAAAGGGTGGATGCGCCGTTTGGGCAAAATGTGGAAGAAGCTGCACCAGTGGGTTTACGTCGCCGGCGTTCTTGCAGTCTTTCACTATATCTGGGTCGTAAAGGCCGATTACCGCGAACCGATTGCCTGGGGTATTCTGCTCGGCATCTTCCTGCTAGTACGCATACCCGTCGTCCGCAAGCGCATCGCCAAATGGCGCTCCAAGCTGCGCGGCCCGGCCGCACCGAGACCGAGACGATCTCCGGCCTGATACTGACGCCAATAACTACAGCTTGACCGCCCAGACGGCGACTCTCAATTGGGGGTGTTCCGATAAGTCCACAAAGGACCGGAACATCCCCTTACTCT
Source organism: Caldilineaceae bacterium (assembly GCA_965207495.1). Lineage (GTDB taxonomy): Bacteria > Chloroflexota > Anaerolineae > Caldilineales > Caldilineaceae > Bin5. The sequence continues at coordinate 4,907,611 of OZ242287.1, read as the reverse complement.
TCTATTTCCTGCTCTTCTATTTCCTGGGCGCACAGGGGACAGTATAGAGGATCCTCTAACTCGATAAGATGCTCGCTGCATACCGAGAAAGTGACTTCAACACGTTCAGAGAGGAAGCGCTTCTTGACCTCGGCTTCGAGCAGAAGTGTACGGCAGTTGCTCGTCAGCAGAAAGGTCGGCACAGGACACCGATTGCACAGCTTGCGATGCCAGGAACGTTCGTTACCCGGGCTCTCTTCAAGTAAACGGCATGTCTCACGCTGGCTGCCGCGATGATAATCACCATAAAAGTACCGACAGTTAACCGGTTGTGGCATCGAGTTCTACCGGGTTGGGCCACCCTCTCGTCATAATCTGCAATGCCGACAGCAGACGCGAGAAAGAGTCGAAAAAACAGAACCGCCGACAACGATCGGCGGCCCTTTCATCTGGCTTTCCATCTGGCGCCCAATTGCGCCTAGTTGTTCCAAAACGGGACATCACCGTGGTCGTCCTGGTCCCAGTCACCGCCCAGCAGATAATCAGGATCGATAAATAGTCGGTCCGCCAGTTCATTCTTGCGCCTGTCCTGTTCCGGCATCAGAAATCCAAACTCGTGTTCCAGCCCCACGAGCATCTCCAGTTCCGCCTCCAGAAGGTGGAACTCCGTATGGTTGAGAGGCGTCATGTCCGGAGCGTGTTCCTTGAGTTCGCTCAAATACGCCTGATACGCTTCACACGAATCTCCTTCAGACTCCGACGCCCAGAGTTCCCCTCGCCCCCATTCCATTGAGGGGAGTTCAGGATGTCCATTTCCCTGGAAGAACTGATCAAATCCAGCGCCTTCCGAGTTCTCAAACAAAAAACCATTGCGGTTCTTGGGCGGCTTGTCTGTCTTGGAAGGCCTCTCGCGGCCACTCGGCGCTCCCTCGCCGCTGCTGCCATCCTGGCCGTTGGTCGTTGTCGCATATCCGGTGTCTTCAATCAAGCGCAAACTGCTGTGCTCGTGCAAGACGTAGTGCATGTCGTCAGGCGGTATGCCATCGCTGTACACGCTCTGTCCGATTAGGGCGCCCGCCAGTTCCCACACCGGCATCGCAGCACGCGCTTTTCTGTCCCTGCCCACGATCTGCTCCGCTGCCCGCGATAAAACGGCGTTGCGTTCCCGTATCAGAGCTTCCTGCCGGGACTCTTTCGGCTGCAGACGCATCCCATACTCACCACTCACCCCATCCTTGACTACAATCAGCAGATCGTCCTCGGTAGTTCCCCCTGCCTGATCAATCCACCCTGCAAACGCCTCACCTAGACGCAAGGCCCACGTGCCCCGCTCTATCTCCGCGTGCACCTGTAGAGTCGGTCCCCCCATCAGTTCAACTGAAATCAGCCGTGTATCGGGCCGGTGCGACTGAAAGAACTGGGGAAAGAAGACTGCGTGTTCCAGTTCGTCCAGCAACAGCGTTCCCTTCCGAATCTCCCCGCGTGTAAGAGGATGTCGAAAACACTGACCCCCCAGCAAACAGGAGAGCCACCCGAAACGACCAGTCCCGACCGGGATCGCCTGATACAACTTGCCGATCGCCTGATAGACCGCACTGCGCGCGCCGTTCCCGACCGGTCGCTTTTTCGCTATGCGGGAAACCAGGGTATCGATGCTGAGGGGGGTTGAAGAGTTGCTCAGAACCTCGGCAACACAGGTGAAATAGCTGGGATATTCCCTATCTTTCGCCATTCAATTTGCCTCCTGGGAGCAATTATCCCATACGAGGCCCCCATTGTCCACCATAAACCCCTGCGCAGCAAAAATTATTACGGTGCGTCGCCAGGGATATGCTGATTCGAATATGGCGCCGCCAGACTGCCCCCGTCGTGGCGCGCCTCAATCAGCGGCTGCAAAAACTGGCCGGAATTTGTACCCGTAGACGATCTCGCCGCTGTCGCCCTCCTCGCGTAGCTTGCGTGTCACCATCTCCACCGGCATGCCAATCTCAACATCCTCATCAGAGATATCGGTCAACTGCGCGGTTACCATCGGGCCTTCTTCCAGTTTGACCAGCGCCATCGTATACGGACGCTGCGCCAGAAAACCATCCGGTACATTGAACATCTTCGTATAGCTGTATACCTCGCCCCGCCCGCTCATCGTGTGCAGCGGGCCCGCTGCCTCACTGCAATGGGGACAGACATCGCGCGGGGGAAAAATCGCCTTATGACAGTCAGGACAAATCTCACCCTGAAGACTGTATCGCTGCTGTTTGGTTCGCCAAAGGCTGGCAATACTCATAGCTTCCTCGCTGACTGAATCCGATCAATGTCGCTTCTGTGCTACGATCCTATTTCCATCGACCTATCAATCTCTACCTGAAGGAACCCGCGAAACAGTGCTGATAGCTTCTGACAGCCGTTTGCCCAACGGATCGCCCGTCGCAGACCGCCAGGTCACCCGCCCAGAATATGGGTGACGATTGTCGCGCCGCTGCCGCCGATGTTCTGCGTCATCCCAACCGAAGCATTCCCGATCTGGCCCTCTCCAGCCTCGCCCCGCAACTGCTGCACGGCCTCCACAATTTGGTACATTCCCGTTGCCCCAACCGGATGCCCCCGGCTCTTCAACCCGCCCAACGTGCTGATTGGTATTTTCCCTTCAGGGCCAATCGCATCGTCAGCGGCTAGATGCCAACCCTCGCCCCGCCTCGAATAACCCGTTGCCTCCAGGCTGAGCGCGCTCATGATTGTGAAGGCATCGTGGAGTTCAAAAAAGCTGACATCTGCTGGGGTCACCCCGCTCTGCATATACGCCTTCTGGCTGCTGACATAGGCGGCTTCGAGAAAGAGCGGGTCTCTGCGATCATGCAGAGCGATCGTATCGTTGGCGCTGGCGCTTGCCAGAATTTGCACCGCGCCGGGATGATGGCCGGTCACGTATGCGCCTGCCTGCTCCGACGCCACCAGGACCGCCGCCGCCGCCCCATCACAGACCGGACTGCTGTCCATGATATTGATGGGTGTTGCAATCATCGGCGCTTTTTGATACGCCTCCAGCGAAATCGGCTTCTGGAACATGGCATTGGCGTTCTTTTCGCCATTGCGATGCGCATTGATGCTGAAGCCTGCAAACGCATCGATCGGTACGTCGAACTCATACATATACCGCTGCATAATCAGCGCGTTCAGCCCTACAAATGTGACGCCGTGCGCCGCCTCATATTCGGCGTCCGCCGCCGTGGCGAGGCCGGCCGTCGTGCTTTCGCCGGTCGTATCCGTCATCTTCTCCACACCGCAAACCACCACAACATCGTGCATGCCGCTGGCGATCGCCATGTGACCGATGCGAAGCGCCGAAGCGCCGCTCGCGCAAGCCGATTCGATCTTCGCCGCCTCGACGTTTCGCAGTCCACAGAAATCTGCAACCAAGGTCGCCAGGTGTTCCTGGCTCAAAAGGCCGCCGCTAAGCATGTTGCCGACGAACAGAGCGTCCACCTGGTCCGTCCCAGCCTCTTTCAACGCCTCTGCAATCGCATGATAGGCGATATGTCTGATGGACAGGTCCCAATGCTCTCCGACAGGAATTTGACCGATTCCAACTATCGAGACATTGCGCATAGTCGTATTTCCGGTAATGCCTCCAAAGATCTGCACACATTGTACAGGGTGCTCTGTTAAGCGCTTCTTTTCCAGCCGGTGCTGAATCAGCCTTACACTCACTATCATGACCCAATCGCGGTACCATTAGCTACCGGTCCGGACTTCTGCCCTGTCAAAACCTATCGCGCCGCCCACCACGCCTACTCGCCCGCATTCCAATAACGGCACGCAGTCAGGGTTACCGCCCAGGGCGCAGACACCAAAGGGCCCCTCGCAGCGCAAATTAAACCGCGTTCTTACGCGATCCGTCAGAACTTGAACTGTGAGATTGGAATGAAGGGATTGAAGTTGCGCCGTTTACAGACCACCGAGTGCGGTAGCCAGCCTGGCGAGGCTGCGTAGAAACCAGTCAACGAATTGCGGACCCGCACTACTACTGTTGCTCCACACCTACGATCCGCCACTCGTCCGTTGTCCGGTTGCTCAAGTCCGAGGGGACGTGTTCCAGTGTAAACGCAAAGAGTTTGCTTTCCAGTCCGCCGCCGGATTCATAAATGAGCGATGCCCAGACCTCCGTCGTGATCCTTTGAGAGGTATCTGCCTGGCCGGCAAAGGTAGGGATAGTAGCCATATACTGCAGCGCATCCACCCAGGCGAACCCTTCCAACGCACGGGGGACAGTTTGACGTACCTCTTCGATCAGGAGTTGCGCATTGCGGTCGGGCCGCAACAGATACGCCAACACGACTGCTTCAGGGTAAAACGGAGACTGGGGAATGCCGTAACAGAAGATCAATTTGCGCGGGCCCTCTTCATAATAGATGGCCGCACGATATGCCCCTGTGCTCGCAAAGTTCGGGTCCACTAGACGCTCGAAGCGGGACTCTTTGCAGAGCAGGCTGCGGTCATACTGGGGATAGCGGGCGCGTACAGTCCGCATCGGTGAACTGTCTGCCGCGCCGTCCCACTCTTCGACGTGCAGACCGCCCGGCGCCGAGATCTGTGTGCTCCCGTACCCCTCGCTGATAGTGCTCCACCAGAATATGCTGATATAGGTAGGGCCGCCTATTGGGCTATTGCCGCCGTACACGATCAGCTCATCGTGAGCGGGCAAATCACCCGGCGCCTCGCCCACCGCCTGTCCGCTGACAGATGCCGGCCTCTGCTCCGCCAGCACCTCAAAGTACCGGTTCTCAGTCTCTCTTGGATCTTCGCGTCTGACGACAAACCACTTGGGACGACCCGTCTGCCGCGGCGGCGCCACAAAGCCAAAACCCGAACCTTGCCAGTAATTCGGCAGCAGCGCATAGGGTTGAAGCCTGGGAGCCGGCGGCCTTGAACTATCTTCCGACTCCTCTGGCATGCCGATCGGTGTCTGCGAGTCGTATATCACCGCGCCGACTGGACCGCTGATCTCTTCACCATCACCAGTTGTGCTGGCGTCGTAACGGTAAAAGAGAAGGTATTCCTCCTCAGCGTCAGCGTCTATGTTGATCGATTCCCAAGTGGAGACGGCCTTCCACTCCTCCGGCAAAATCATCCCCAGGTCAATGTTCAACTCGGGGCTCGGCTCCGGAGGCTCGCACGCACTCAAAAGGATTAGCATGCAGAGCATGCACAACGCACCTGCCCGTGCCTTCAACTTCCAGCGGCGGTAGAGGCCGTCGCCATTTATTCTAGTGCCGCGAAGAAACTGGGAATGGGGGTCAGGAATGCCCCCTCCCCCCGAAATCAGCTTACTGGAGGACTGTGAGTTCTTGTGGTTCATCGGTCAGACGGTGCCGTAAGCAGGGGGCAGTGGAGCCAGCGGCGGATCAGTATTGGCTTCGTGAATCCAGTCATCCGCCTGCAAGAGACCAGGGTACAACCCATTCCATGCCTCCCGTAGTTCGGCGGCCACGAATACGGAACCGGTACCGACAATGTAGCCGTCTGAAGGTGTGATCTCTTGCGCAGTCCATATCGCCGCGTCCATCGACGGCGCCCCAACCACCGTTCGACCTGCGTCCTCATGCAATGATCCGATGACCGCTCGCAAATCCCGCACGGGTAACGCTTTCGGATGACGACTCTGCACCAGCACAATCCGCGGCGATGCCGCCATCGCCAGCTCCAGCATCGGCGCAATATCCTTGTCGCTGTTGACCCCGAAAACGAACGTAAACGGCCGCCCCGCCTGGGTTGCTGCAACTGTCGAAAGCAGAATTTCCAGGCTGTCTCTGTTGTGCGCACAGTCCACGACCAGAGGCATGCCCCCACCAGCCGGCCGCGGCAGCCACTCAATACGGCAGGGCCACCTGGTCTGGACCAGACCGCTGTCTACAAGCTGATCATCCCACCGGACCTGACCGGCTCGGTGCAGTTCCCGCACCATCTCGTATGCGATCCCGGCATTGATCTGCTGGTGCTTCCCAACCAGCGGCAGTGTGGCCCTACGGTAAAGCTGTACCTCCGACAATGGCGCCTCCATATCCCCGGCTACACGCCGCAAGACCTCCTTTGCGCTCTGCTTCTGCGGCGCACTGAATACTGGCCTCTTGCGCTTGATGATACCGGCCTTCTCCGCCGCAATCTCCTCCAGGCTTTCGCCGAGAATATGCATGTGGTCCTTGCTGATATGGGTGATGCCGCACACCTCCGGCAGCACGACATTGGTGCTGTCCAGGCGGCCGCCTATCCCCACCTCCACCACCGCCCAATCGACTCCTGCCTCTGCAAAATATAGGAAGGCAATGACAGTGATCCGACCAAAAACGGTCAGATCGGGGGTAGCCTCCAAAAAAGGTAGTGCTCGTTGGATTAACTCGGCACACTTTTCCTGGGAGATCAACTGTCCGTCCACGCGCATGCGTTCTCGGAAAGTGTGCAGGTGGGGACTGGTGAACAGACCGGTGCGGTAGCCCAAATGACGAAGGATCGACTCCGTATAGGCGCTGGTGCTGCCCTTGCCCTTTGTGCCCGTCACATGGACGATTCGAAAGCGCTCCTGAGGGTTGTCCAGCGCCGCCAGCACCGCCCGCATCCGTTCCAATCGGCTCTCCGGATCCTTCGACCGGGGCGCGCGGTCGTCAAACCTGGCATCGTGAAACAGTACGCCAATCGCCTCTTCGTATGTAAGCCGCCTTGTAGGAACTAACTCCGGCGCCGCCCTGATCGACACGGGCACTCCTTGATTCTGAAGATGCACAGCCCGACAATAATTGTAAACTCTGTCCCCAAAACCACGCAAACGGTTGCCGGAAAGCGGCCCCCGCTTACGCCCGGTACAGCGACCCTACGCCCCACAGTGCAATTCACAGTTCAGACACAGGAATAGTCAGCGATTCAGACCCGATATGGTAGAATTGCGGATATTAGCAAATGTCCAACCTTGCCGAGGAGACTCTCAAATGACCACGAAAATCGCCATTAATGGCTTCGGTCGAATAGGTCGTCAGGTAACAAAAGCTCTGTTCGAGCACCATAATGATACTTTCGACCTCGTCGCTATAAACGATCTGGGTGATGTTGAAACCATGGCCCACCTGTTCAAATACGATACCAACTACGGCGTCTTCGAAGGCACCGTTGACGTCGCCGATGGAGATCTGACAATAAATGGAGACCAGCTGAAAGTGCTCAGCGAGCGCGATCCCAGCCAGCTGCCCTGGGGTGAACTGGGCGTTGACATCGTCGTCGAGAGCACCGGCGTCTTCCGCGATCGGGAAACGGCCGCCCTCCACATTGCCGCCGGCGCAAAAAAAGTGATCATCAGCGCTCCGGCCAAAGGCGAAGACATCACCATCTGCATGGGTGTCAACAACGATCAATACAACCCCGACAGCCATCACGTCATCAGCAATGCCAGCTGCACGACAAACTGCCTCGCCCCCGCGGCCAAAGTCGTCAACGACACCATCGGCATCGAACAGGGGCTGATGACAACCGTCCATGCCTACACCACCGACCAGCGTATCCTCGACTTCGTTCACGAAGACCTGCGCCGCGCCCGCGCCGCCGGCATGAACATCATTCCTACCACCACCGGCGCTGCCAAAGCCGTGTCCCTCGTCGTGCCGGAACTGGACGGCAAGTTCGACGGTATGGCCATGCGCGTCCCCACATCCACCGTCAGCGTAGTCGATTTTGTCGCCAAAACGAGCTCACCGGGCAATACAGACGACCTGCTGGACGCCTTCTCCGAAGCCGCGTCCGGACCCATGAACGGAATTCTGGACGTCAGCCACGAGCCCCTGGTCAGTTCCGATTTCCAGGGCAACCCGCATAGCAGCGTGATCGATGCCGAGTTTACAGCCTGCTACGGCGACCTGGTCAAAGTCGTCACCTGGTACGATAACGAGTGGGCGTACAGTGTCCGCGTAACCGATCTCGCCGCCTTTGTTGCTGGCCAGGGCGTCTAGTTCAACCCCCACCCACCAAAGGCACGGAGACTTGACCCGCAAGAAGAACATTCGGGACGCCAACTGGGAGGGCAAGCGCGCACTCGTCCGCGTCGACTTCAATGTGCCCATAGATGCCGACGGGTGCGTCGGCGATGATACCCGCATCCGCGCCACCCTACCCACCATAGAGTTCCTGAGCACCCACGGCGCATCTCTGGTCCTGATGAGCCACCTCGGCCGGCCCGATGGCGAACCGGATCCCCGCTACACCCTGCGGCCCGTCGCCCAACGGTTGAGCCAGCTGCTCGACGCCGACGTCCGCTTCAGCGGCGCCGCAACCGGTCCCCACGTCGAAGCAGCCGCAGCCGGCCTCGGCCCTGGCGAGCTTCTTCTGCTCGAAAACACACGCTTCGACCCCGGTGAAACCAGCAATGATCCTGCGCTCAGCGCAGCCCTCGCCCGCCTCGGCGATCTCTTCGTCAACGACGCATTCGGCAGCGCCCACAGGGCGCATGCAAGCACGACCGGCGTGGCCGCCCACCTTCCCTCCGTTGCCGGTCTGCTGATGGAAAAAGAGCTGAACTACCTAGGCGAAGCGCTCGAAGACCCCGAGCCCCCTTTCATCGCCATTCTCGGCGGCGCCAAGGTCAGCGACAAAATCGCCGTCATCGAGAAGCTCATCCAAAAGGTGGATGCCATCCTGATCGGAGGCGGCATGGCCAACACATTTCTCGCCGCCGCCGGCTGCCAAATGGGTTCCAGCCTTGTCGAATCCGATGTGCTTGACACGGCCCGGGCCTTGCACAGCGCCGGTGAGGACGTTATTCAACTACCGGTCGACCTTACCGTCGCCGACAGCTTTTCCGCCGCCGCCGACTTCCGCACAGTCAGCGTGACCGAGATTCCAACTGGCTGGATGGCCCTGGACATCGGTGAAGCCACAGTCGCTCACTTCGCCAACCGTCTCGCCGGCGCACGCACCGTTCTCTGGAACGGGCCCATGGGTGTCTTCGAATTTTCCCCCTTTGCCCGCGGCACCGTTGCCATCGCTGAAATGCTGGCTGGGTTGACCCAAGCCACCACAATAGTCGGCGGCGGCGACTCCGCCGCTGCTGTACAACAGGCCGGACTGGCCGAGCGAATCTCCCACGTGAGTACCGGCGGCGGCGCCAGTCTGGAGTTTCTGGAAGGCAAACTTCTGCCTGGCGTGGCCGCCCTGGACGACGAGGAGGTGTGACCTATGAGCTTTCTAAAAAAACTGGCATCGTTCTTTTCTGGCGGCGGCGGAGGCGGCAATCGTTCCCTGCCCATCTATGTCTACAGCAACCGCTGCCGCGAACCGATCATGGCCGAAATCGATCTGGTCAACAGTCTCAGCCGTGATGAAGAAAAAGACGACCGGTACTACACCCGCAAAGTACTGCAAGGGTCCGGCAAGAACCGCTGTTTTACCCAAGTCGAAGTCGAAATCTGGTTCGACCGCGGCAAAAAAGTCTCCCACCATGAAGTCAGTGGCGGTCGTTGGCTAACCCAGGAGGAGTACGAAGAAGAGCTGATTCGCTTCAACGCCCCGCCAGAAGAAGATAATCCGGAAGCCGACGACTCCCTATCCAGCTAGAACGCTGAAGCGGCCGCTGGAGGCCAGATTCAGTTTTCGTCTGAAAAGACTTGTCGTAATGAGGCAGCGGCAGGATGCCTGCAGGCAGAATCAGTCCGCCCATAGCAGGGCCAAATCTGTCTGACCCACCTCCCATGCATCCTCTTCACAATTTCTTACGCCGCCACCTGACACATCCTTCTGCGGAGAACACCAAGAATGCGTAAACCAATGATGGCCGGCAACTGGAAAATGAACATGACCGTGGCCGAGGCGCTCGCCCTCACGCGCCAGATAGTCCAATTAGTCGGTGACACGACCGCGGTGGAGATGCTGCTGTGCCCGCCATCCGTCTGTCTGCACCCGCTGAAGGCGATATTGTCGGCAATGCCATTCTCTCTCGGCGCCCAAAATTTCTACTGGCAGGATAGCGGCGCCTTTACCGGAGAAATCAGCCCGCCCATGCTCCAGGGCCTCGCCGACTATGTCATCCTCGGGCACAGCGAGCGCCGCCAACTCTTCGGCGAGACCGACGAAACCGTAAACAAAAAGACCCATGCCGCCTTGACGCACCAACTGTCCCCGATCGTCTGCGTAGGTGAAAGCCTCGATCAGAACGAAAGCGGCCAAACCGCCGCCATTATCACCGCACAGGTGCAAGCCGCCCTGGCCGGTCTGAGAGCTGAGCAACTTCAATCTCTCGTAATCGCCTACGAACCCATCTGGGCTATCGGCACAGGCAGGGCCGCCACCGCAGAGACGGCTGGCGAAATCTGTGGCCTGGTACGCAACATCCTGCGCGAATCCCACGGCGGCGCCGTCGCCGACACGACCCGCGTCCTCTACGGCGGCAGCACCAAACCGGACAATATCGGCGCAATTATGGAACAACCCGATATCGACGGCGCCCTAATCGGTGGCGCATCGCTTGAGGCAGCTAGTTACGCCCAAATGGTGAAAATCACGGCCGAACACTACGGCGGCTGACCCGCGCCCCTCCGATTTGCCTGACGGCAAACTGGTGTAAGGAGCGAGGAACGAGACATAGCTGGGACAGTGATTGGCCTCTCTCTCCTCTCTCCTCTCTCCTCTTCACTCTCTCCTCGCCCTGCCTCATGTCTCCATTCTCCCCATATCTTTTCTTCGTACTCTTCTTCATCCTGCTCGCTGGCCTCTGGTGGCTGAGCTGGCGAATCGGCCTGCTGATCCAGGAAATCGTCTATCTGATCACCGGCTCCGAAGACCTGGCGATGGTGATTCTGTTCCTGATCTACCTGCCCGGCATCCTCATCCACGAGGCCTCCCACTGGCTGGTAGCCAGGCTCTTAGGTCTGAAGACCAGCAAATTCCGCGTATGGCCAAAATACACCCGCAATTCCATCGGCTTGGGGAGCGTGACAGTCTCGTCCGGGGGGGCCGTGTGGGATAGCCTGGTGGGGTTGGCCCCCCTTCTGGTGGGGTCCGCGCTGATCGTACTGATCGGCGAGCAAGTATTCGATACGCAGACACTCGCATTCGCCTGGCGTACCGGCAGGCTGCTGGACGGGCTGACCTTCGTCGTAGACGGCCTAGCCCACAAGCCCGACAGCCTGTGGTGGAGCTATCTCCTTTTCGCGATCGCCAACGCGATGATGCCCAGTGCCAGCGACCGCGCGCCGCTCAAGTCACTGGGCATCTATATCGTTCTCATCGGCGCGTTGTTCGTTCTGGTCGATCAGTCGGGCCGCAATGTACGTCTTCTGCTGAACTTCCTCTTCGGTCCGCTTCAGCTGCTGACCGGCGCCTTCCTCCTCGTCGCTGCTATCGATCTCGCCATCTTCCTGCTTCTGCTCGCGATGAGGGCTCTGTCGAGCGTCCTCTTTGCCGCGCGACACGGCTAAGCACACCCCTTCCCGGGGAAACCGCAGTCCAGGAGCCTCTACAGCGAAGGCACCCTTTCCAGACTCGCCCGGATCGCCTCGTCCGGGTATTCGAAATCCTCCAGGTTGTCGGCCAGGTGCTGTTCGTAGGCGGCCAGATCGAAGTGGCCGTGCCCGCACATATTGAAGACGATCACTTTGCTTTCGCCTCCCTCTTTGCAAGCCAGCGCCTCCTGCATCGCCCCCCAGATCGCATGTGCCGGTTCGGGCGCCGGCAGGATCCCTTCCGCACGCGCAAAGGAGACCGCGGCCTCGAATATCGCCCGCTGCTGAACGTTGACCGCCTCGATCAACCCCGCATCATGCAGCGCGCTTACCTGCGCGCTCATCCCATGATAGCGCAATCCCCCAGCGTGGATCGGCGCAGGCACAAAGTCGTGTCCCAGCGTGTGCATCTTGATCAACGGTGTCATCTGTGCCGTGTCGCCAAAATCATAGGTATAGACCCCGCGCGTCAGGCTCGGCGCAGCCGCCGGTTCCACCGCCACCACGCGCGCGTTCCTGCCGCCGCTGATGTTCTCCTTCAAAAATGGGAACGCAAAGCCGCCAAAGTTGCTGCCGCCCCCCGTACAACCGACCAGCACATCCGGCCAGTCCTCCCCGAACGCCTCCAGCCCGCTGATCGCCTCCTGGCCGACGACCGTCTGGTGCAAAAGGACATGATTCAGAACCGAGCCAAGCGAGTACTTCGTATCCTCACGCGTGGCTGCATCTTCCACCGCCTCCGAGATGGCAATCCCCAGACTGCCCGGGCTGTCCGGACTCTCCGCCAGAATCTGGCGGCCGGCATTCGTGTCAGGGCTGGGGCTCGGAACGACCTCCGCCCCACATGTCTCCATCAGGACCTTCCGGTATGGCTTCTGCTCATAGCTCACCCGCACCATATAGACCTTGCACTCCAGCCCGAAGACCTGGCAGGCGAAACTGAGCGCACTGCCCCACTGTCCGGCGCCTGTCTCCGTCGCAAGGCGAGATACCCCCTCCTCCTTGTTATAGTAGACCTGCGGAACCGCTGTGTTTGGCTTATGGCTGCCGGAGGGGCTCACACCTTCATACTTGTAATATATGCGGGCCGGGGTATCCAGAGCCTTCTCCCACTCATGCGCCCGGATTAGGGGCGTCGGCCTCCATATCCTGTAAACGTCCCGCACAGGCTCAGGGATCTCGATATAGCGCTCCGAGCTGACTTCCTGCAGGATCAATGACATGGGAAATAGGGGCGCCAGGTCCTCCGGCCCAATCGGCTGACCTGTACCCGGATGCAAAGGCGGCGAAAGTTCAACGCCCGCGGCCGGCAAATCGGCGTTAATGTTATACCAGTGGGTCGGCATCTCCGACTCACTCAAGATTACCTTCTTCTGTCTGCTCATTTCAGTGCTTCCTCCATTTGCGGTGAGGTATCATTATGTTGCAGAGTCGCATTCGCCCCTCCACCGACGCCAACAGCAGGACCCGGCTCAGGGATCGAAAAGACCTGCCGCAATCGCGGCAGGTCTCTGCACGAATCCATTTCAATCTGTCGTCAGTTCAAATGCGCCTGAATCTTGCCAAGCAACTGGGCCTTCTGCTGAAAACCAACGATCGTCTCCACCTGCTGGCCGCCCTTGAACAACATCAGCGTGGGAATACTCATCACGCCAAATGCCATCGCTGTGCTCTGATTCTCGTCCACATCGAGCTTGCCAATCGTCAGCTTGCCGTCAAGCTCGGTAGCAATCTCATCCAGCACCGGTGCGATCATCTTGCAAGGGCCGCACCACTCCGCCCAGAAATCCACCAGTACCGGGGTTTCCGACTGAATGACTTCATCCTCAAAATTCGCGTCCGTGACAACAACTGTGTTCGCGCCCATTTTCTTGTCTCCTACTCCTGTATGCAAGCGTACAAACTGCAACTTTCCGACGGGTCCGTCTTGACCTTGCCAGACTCTACTTACCTTATCAATCCATGTCTGCCGCGGCTGTAGAGTAACCTACAAACCAATAGTTTACGCCCAACAGAAGTCAAAAGTCAAAATACCGGCCCGGCCGATTCTTACAATCTGCACGTTCTATCTTCGATCGCCTGGTCCTGGTTACTGTTTTCTAACTCTTCTGCCGCCTTTGCAGAAAAGCGGCAAACTCCTCCTGATCTAAGGCCCCGGAGCGGGGCTTTACTTCCTCCCGGAGCGGGGCAATCGGCGCGTCCTCCGCGGCAGGCTGTTCATCTCCCGTTCCTAGCCGCGCCATGACCGCAGGGATCACAGTGAGTACACTTTCCAGAAACGCCGCAGTCAGCGCCTGTCCGCCAGGCAGGTTGATGATCAACGTCCGTCCGCGGATGCCCGCAACGCCCCTATCCAAAAGCGCCATCGGATCCGTCCCCGCTGCCCCGGCACGCATCGTCTCCGGCAGTGACGGCATCAACCGCTCCAGCACCGCGGCTGTGGCTTCGGGTACAATCTCATCCGCCGAAGGCCCCGGCGCCGGGAAGGTGCCGCCCACCGTCAAAATCAGGTCCAGCTCCTCTTCATCGCACCACTGCCGCAGCGTCTCCTCCAACTGGTAGCGAGGAGGCTTTCTGTAAACTCGACTGAGCAGGGGCAGGTATCCATCCAGAACGCCGACCGGCAATCTCTGTACATGAGCCAGAATGTCATCCCCATCAACGGAATCAGTCGAACTTACTATGACAAGAACTCCGCACCGGATCACCATCGAACTCGGACACTCCTTCCCCGTTAACCCTAAGCCCTTCGCACCATGCAGTCAGCAACGCAAAAGAACAAAGAGCGATGGCTTGGCCACCGCTCTTGTACTGTATCGATTTCTAACGGGCCTCTCTCACCGCTTGGTGTACTGCGGAGCCTTGCGCGCCCGCTTAAGGCCTGGCTTCATTCGCTCCTTGACGCGCGCATCGCGCGTGAGAAATCCCGCAGCCTTCAAAGTAGGCCGCAGATTCGGGTCGGCTGCCACAAGTGCGCGCGACAAACCGTGCCGGGCTGCGTGCGCCTGGCCCCCCTCGCCTCCGCCATGAACCTTAATGCTGATATTATAACTGATCTCCGTGCCGGTCAGAGACAGCGGCTGCTGGATCACCATCTGGTCCAAAGCGCGCCCGAAATAACCGTTCATCGGCAGGCTGTTTACGATTATCTCACCGTCTCCTTCATACAGCCGCACCCGGGCCGTCGCGCTCTTGCGTCGTCCAACAGCCTCGATATACTCACTCATATCTTCTCTCCTGCAGTTCCAGCACCTTCGGCTTCTGCGCCTTGTGCGGGTGGTCCGGACCAGCGTAGACTCTCAGCTTCTTCATCTGAGCCCGGCCGAGACGGGTCTTGGGAACCATACCTTTGACCGCTTCAAAGATTATCTTCTGCGGTTGTCTTTCCAACTGCTCGCGCATCGTTCGACTCTTCAAGCCGCCTGGATAACGGGAATGACGGTAATAGCGCTTGTCATCCAGCCTGTTGCCAGTCACATGAAACTTGTCGCAGTTGATCACAATAATAAAGTCGCCACAGTCCACGTTAGGCGTGAAACTCGGCTTGTGCTTACCTCGCAGCACCTGTGCGATCTCCGATGCCAACCGGCCAAGCGTCTTGTCAGTTGCGTCAACTACCCACCATTCACGTCCGCTCTTGGCCTCTTCATAACTCAGGCTCAGTGTCTTCACCCTCTTATCTCCTCATTCGCACCTGCATGCATCCCCTGCTATCTGCAAAAAAAACTATGAATGCGCAGAAAACAGATCAGGATACTCTGCGTATTGTACTCGCTCCAGAACAAGCCCATTGGGCGGGACCGGCGGCGCTGAACGGCTGCGGTCCTTCGCATCCAACGCCGCTGCGAGTTCATCGGCCTGCCACCTTCCCAGACCAACCGCCAGCAGCGAGCCGGCTAGATTACGTACCATCCGTCGTAAGAATGCGTTGGCCGTTATCGTCAATACCAGCCGTTCAGACGGATGCTGGTCCAGCACAGGCAGCGACTCTTCTACCCGTTCCCAGAAGAGCGACACGATCCGCCGAACCGTATTCTCTCCTTGAGGCGCCAGCCCAAAAGTGGCAAAATCGTGGGCCCCAATCAACAGGCGGGCAGCGTCGTTCATTGCTTCCAGGTCTGGGCGCTTGGGCAAAACCAACGCAAACCGGTCGACAAGTGGGAAACGTCTCCCCCCATCTCCCTCGGAAGCCGGCGCCCATGTCGTGTAGCGGTACGTCCGCTCCCAAGCGCTGAATCGAGGGTGGAAATCCTGCGGCGCCTCCGTCAGACAGCGCATCAGTATCGAATCAGGCAACCGTTGGTTCCAGGCCTGGCGCAGGGCTTCCAGTGAATGACGCCAGGGCGCTTCAACCATTATGACTTGCCCTCTGGCGTGAACGCCTGTGTCCGTCCTTCCTGCGCCGCTTACTCGGCAGTTCGCGCCGGTCAGATCTCTTAGGGCCTCTTCCAACGCGCCCTGGACTGTCGGCGCCTCCCTTTGGACCTGAAATCCACAGAAGTCTGTGCCGTCGTAAGCGATCAGACCGGCGACCTTGGGCATTCGCTCCTCACCGGCGTGACGCACGCGGCCACAAATCGACTACCCTTCCGACCGCCACCGCCAAATCTGCAAACACTTCACTTAGACGGCAACGGACCCGGCTACTCGTTACTACCGTCCGTCACCAACTCGATGACGGCCATTTCGGCCGCGTCGCCGAACCGCTTGCCTAGCTTGACGATTCGGGTATATCCGCCGTTCCGCTCCTCATAGCGGGGAGCGATTTCGTCAAAGACCTTCTTCGCGACCGTCTTGTCATTGAGATAGGCCACAACCTGACGTTGCGCATGTACCCGGTCAATCTTTCCTGCCAGGCCGTGCTTGGCCTTCGTAATCAGCTTCTCGGCATCGCCGCGCATCGCCCGCGCCTTGGCCTGAGTAGTCGTTATCCGTTCGTGAATATAAAGTTCTCGAATCTGGTTGCGAAACAGGGCCTTGCGTTGCGCCGCATTCCGGCTTAACTTCTGACCCGCGATCTGGTGTCGCATCGTGCTATTCCTCCGGTAGCGGCGTTAAGCTCGCCTCGTCAACGCTCTCGACTGCTTCAGCCGCTTCGGTTTCAGCTACCTCGGTTTCAGCCACTTCGGTTTCAGATACTTCGGTTTCAGATACTTCGGTCTCAGCCGCTTCGGCTTCTGCTTCCCCGGCTTCAACGGAACCGACTAAAATCCCCTCAACCTCCGTACCGTTGCCTCCGCCCAGATAGCCGCTGAGATCGACGCCCACCACATTCATGTAACCCTTATCGCTCAGCTTCTCTACCAGTTCATCCAGCGACTTCTTGCCAAAATTGCGGATAGCGAGCATTTCGTCTTCACCCTTTTCCATCCGCTTCAGAATCTCTCCAACCTTCGTGATGCCCGCCCGCTTCAGGCAGTTGTAAGCCCTTACGGTAAGCTCAAGCTCCTCAATCGGCGCCTCGGCAACACGACTGGGAATGCTCTCTTCCTCCTCCTCAGGCAGCTCGACCATCGTTGTACGATCGCCGACAAACAGGCTCAGATGCTGAACAAGTATGTCAGCCGCCTGCCGCATCGAATCTTCAGGCGAAATCGTGCCATCGGTCCATACTTCCAGATTAAGCCTGTCGTAGTCGGTCTGTTGGCCGATACGGGTTCGTTCCACTCGATAAGAAGCCTTCTTTACCGGACTGAAAATCGCATCCACTGGGATCTCGCCCAACGGCAACTGCATCCGCTCCTCAGCCGGACTGTAGCCCCGGCCCTGCTCCACGACCATCTCAATATCCAGGTCCACCTCATTCGAGTCGGCGAACAGCAGGTACAAGTCCGGGTTGACGATCTCAACCTCCGGAGGGCAGTTCAAATCTCCGGCTGTTACCGGACCTTCATGGTATACCTCTACCGAAACGCGAACTGGCTCAGCGCTATCGCTCCTGAATCGAATCTGCTTTACATTCAATATCAATCGGGTGGCATCTTCCAGCACATGATCTATCGTAGAGAACTCATGATGTACACTACTAACCGCGATCGACGTCACGGCAGCGCCCGGCAAGCTCGACAGCAATACCCGGCGCAACGAGTTCCCAAGTGTAATCCCATATCCGCTTTCCAGCGGGCTGATCACAAAATGGCCATAGTTCTTGGAACTGGCTTCAACTTCTATCTTCGGCAATACCAAATTATTAAGCAACGGCTACCCCTCCCGGCTGTATAACAGTCTCAACCAAACATCGTGTGGCGACAGACAATCGTCTCAGCCCTGTCGGTCGTCCTTATAACCGACCTGCAAAGCAATGAAACCGTACCGCGTCAGCTAACGACTGTAGTACTCAACGATCAACTGTTCATTTAGGAGTACGCCTATCTCCTCCCGTTCCGGCGCCGAAGTCACCGTTCCGTTCAGATTAGTCGCATCCAGACTGAGCCACGTAGGGGGGGACGCACTGCCGAGAATCTGGGCGCGTTCACGAAAATAGGTCTTGGTTCGACTCTTCTCGCGAACAGAAATCTGGTCGTTCGGCGACACCAAAAAGGAGGGAATGTCCGTCTTGCGGCCGTTAACGGCAAAATGGCCGTGCCGCACAAGCTGACGAGCCTGCGCCCGGCTATCGGCAAAACCGAACCGGTACACCACATTGTCCAGCCGGCTCTCCAACAGCTCCAACAATATACCGCCGGTCTGCCCCTTGCGCCGAGTTGCTTCCTTGAAATAGCGGCGGAACTGCCGTTCCATCACCCCATACATGCGTCGCGCCTTCTGCTTCTCGCGCAGCTGGATCCCAAAATCGGAGACCTTGCGCCGCATGACATTCCGCCGGCCTGCTTCGCCTGGGGGGAATGGACGCCTGTCAACCGCACATTTGGGGCTGACACAACGCTCGCCTTTCAGGAATAACTTCTGTCCTTCTCGTCGACAGAGTTTACAAACCGCATCTGTATATCGAGCCATCTTTCCTCCAGGTCGACTAACGCTCGCAACCTCCTGCCTTACTCAAGGCCGCGGCGTAGCTCGGTGTGCCAATCTATCTGCCCGAATGGTGATCGCGTCCCCTGTGCACGTTCCACCTACACTATCTCTGCCTGGCGGACTTCCGCTACACACTTCGATCACCGCACCTACAGTTCCACTGCAATTCTCTACTGATATTCTCCACTGCAATGCAACACAAGCGGCATCGCGCCGAAACACGATGCCTTTCTTCCGGCAGGTCAATCCCTTAGATGCGCAACCCCTTCATGATCAAAAACTGAGGCAACGCGCTGTCCGTTCTCCTAAACTCTTCGCTTACTCGGGGGACGTACCCCGTTATGTGGAATCGGTGTTATGTCCGCTATCGACGTAACTGTCAGGCCTGCCGGGTTCAACGCCCTCAATGCACTCTCGCGGCCCGGCCCCGGACCCTTGATAAATACCTCGACCTCACGCATATTGAACTCACTCACGGCCTGCCTAGCCGCCGCAGATGCCGCAAGCTGCGCCGCAAAAGGCGTGCTCTTGCGGCTCCCCTTGAACCCGGCCGTGCCCGAACTGGCCCAACACAGAACCGCACCATCGGGATCCGTGACCGTGATGATCGTATTGTTAAATGTTGCGCGGACGTGGATCTGACCGCTCGGGACGTGCTTCCTCTCCCGTCGGGACGACCGACCACCCCGGCGACGCTGCGTTCGAGCCATCGTTTCTCCTTAGCCTGATGTTCCTGCCCAAAAAACAGTGAAAGCGCCTATCTGCTGCTACTTGCGCGCTCGCTTCTTCCCGGCTACCGTCTTCTTTACACCACGGCGCGTGCGCGCATTCGTGCGCGTACGCTGACCCCGGCTCGGAAGATTGCGCCGGTGGCGCAGGCCTCGATAACTGCCAATCTCCATGAGGCGCTTGATGTTCATGTTTACTTCGCGCCGCAAATCACCTTCGACGCGGCAGTGACGCTCTATGAAATCCCGCAAAGCGACCAATTCATTGGTGTCCAGGTCCTTGACGCGTTTGTCCTCGTCTATCCCGGTCGCCTCCAGAATCTCCTGGCTGACGGATCGACCAATCCCGTAAATGTAGGTTAGTGCAATAACGACCCGCTTGTCTCGAGGAATGTCGACGCCTGCAATACGTGCCATGGTAACTGCCCCCTGGTTTTCTAACCCTGCCTCTGCTTGTGTTTCGGGTTCTGACAAATCACATACACAACGCCTCGCCGTCGAACAACGGAACACTTTTCACACATCTTTTTGACCGAAGCCCGCACTTTCATCCTTCAACCCCCTCCGCCAAAGTCGTAACGCAATTCCACAAGTTTATCATATCATTAGAGGCGCGTCAATATTTCAGGGCCTCTGTTGGTTACCGCAACAGTATGCTCGAAGTGCGCGCTCAGGCTCTGATCTTCGCTGATAACGGTCCACTTGTCCTCTAATGTTTCCGTCCGCCATGTGCCCATTTGAACCATCGGCTCAATCGCAATGACCAGACCAGGGCGCAAAACTACCCTTCCATCCGTATCGTCCGATACATAGTTCAGAACCTGCGGCCCCTCGTGCATCGCCCGTCCCACACCGTGCCCTGTATACTCCCGCACAATGTGAAAGCCGCTCGGCTCTACACTGTTCTGCACCGCCGCACTGATATCCAGCACACGTCCGCCTGAACGGATGGCCTCAATGCCTGCGTTCAGGCTATCCTCCGTCACCTGCAGCAGCCTTTCGGCCGCAGGCTCTATCGCGCCGACAGGATACGTCCAACCGCTGTCACCCACAAAGCCGCGGTAGAAAACGCCTACATCTATGCTGATAATGTCGCCCTCTTGCAGCACACGCTCCCGGCTCGGAATCCCATGCACCAACTCCTCGTTGATGCTCGTGCAAATATTGGCCGGATAGCCGCGATAACCCAGAAAGCTGGACTTCGCATTATGGCTGTGAATCGTCGTCGCCGCCAGCTCGTCCAAATCCCAAGTGCTTATCCCAGGCCTGATCGCCTCTCGAAACGCCTGATGGACTCTCGCAACGATCCGCCCCGCTTCACGCATGATCTGAATCTCACGCGGACTCTTGAACACCGGGGCAGGACGTTCCTGCGCCTGCCTGGCCTTAATACGCTGACGCCCATTTCGGTGCAGTTTGCGCCTGAGTCGGGTCATCATACTTTTGTCATTCATCTTGCACTTGCCGCCAGCGACATCTGAACTCCGTTTTCGTCAGCCGGTCACAGCGCGCTTAGCCGCCAAGATATTCCTCGACGCCAACCGCTCCAGCAGCTGATCATGCATCTCCTGGATCGACCTCGCCCCATCAACCTCTTCCAACAAGCCCTTCGCAAAATAGTATCCAATCAAAGGCGAAGTCTGCTTGTAGTATATGTAAAGACGATTCTGGACCGTCTCCGGCTTATCATCATTGCGCTGGTACAACTCGCCCCCGCAACTGTCACATCCCTCGCCGCTGGGAGGATTGAACTTCAGGTGGTAGACCCTGTCGCAGTTGCGGCAAACCCGCCTACCGGTGATTCGCATCGTCACGACACCGTCTTCTAGCTGGAAGAATGGCACCACGCTGATACCCCCGTACCCAGCCGTCATCTCGTCCAAAGCCTGAGCCTGAAGGAGGTTGCGCGGAAAGCCATCCATAATCGCGCCCTTTGCGGCATCCTCCTGGGACAAACGCGCTTCCACCATCCGTATCGTTACTTCGTCGGGGACCAGTTCGCCTTTGTCGTAATAGCTCTGTGCCTGCTGCCCCAGTTCAGTCTGGTTCTTCAAGTTGTATCGGAAGATCTCTCCCGTCGATATCTGCGGAATCCCCAACCTTTCCTCTAGCAACTGAGCCTGCGTGCCCTTGCCGGCGCCAGGCGCTCCCAACAAAACCAGATAAGTGCGGTCGCTCATCGACACCTTTTCCTCACGCTGCCAGTTTACGCAGTCGGATGGCTAGCGGATAAAGCCCTCATAGTTGCGCATCATCAACTGCGCCTCGATCTGCTTCATCGTGTCCAGCACAACACCAACGACAATCAGAAGACCAGTGCTGCTGATAATCAGCGTATTGAAACTGCCGACGCCGCCGCCGAAAACCATACCTGCGAGAAAAGGCAGCACCGCGACCAGGCCGAGGAAAAGCGCCCCCACCAGCGTTATGCGTCCCAACACTCCGTTCAGATACTGTTCAGTCCGCGGACCAGGCCGAATGCCGGGGATGAAACCCCCCTGCTTCTGCAACGTGTCAGGGAGGTTCTGCTGCCGGAACATGATATCTGTATAGAAATATGTGAACGCAACCGTCAGCATGAAGTAAAACAGCCAGTACAGAAAGTTCTGCGGACTGAATGAAGTGAAAAAGAAATTCGCAATCGAGCCGAGCCAGTCATTGCGAAGAATGAAATAGGATGCCATCGTGTTCGGCAAGATCAGCAGACTCTGGGCGAAAATCAGCGGAATCATACCGGCGGTATTCACCCGCATCGGCACGTATGTACTCTGCCCGCCGACCATCATCAAGCGGTTGCCGCGCATAGTGCGCACCCGCTTGCCATACTGTACGGGGATGCGCCGCTGGCCCTCCTGTACCCATACAATCAAGGCCACCGTCAGAACGGTAATGACGCTGAAAATCAACAGCTGTGTGATGCCCTGCTGCGTCAGCAAACGCACCTGATTTGGCGCCGACGCGACGATTCCGGCAAATATGATCAACGAAACGCCGTTGCCGATCCCCTGCTCGGTCAGCAACTCTCCCATCCACATGGCCAGCATCGTGCCCGCGGTTAAGCTGATCAGAATCGTCAGAGACGGAAGCAGCGCCTCCCCCGTGAAGCCCCAATTCTCAAGCACAGCACCCGTCGCCGCGCCGCCAACAGGACGGCTCAGCAGCGTCGCCTGACCGAATGCCTGCAACAGCGCCAGCGGAACCGTCATGTAATGTGTGTAGCGGTTAAGCTGCTGTCGCCCCTGTTCGCCCTCCCGGCTCAACTCCTCCAACTGGGGCACGATCGGCGTCAGCAACTGCATAATAATCGTGGCGGTGATGTAGGGATACACACCCATCGCCATCACGCTGAACTGAGCCAGCGCACCGCCGCTGAAAAAGTTCAACAGACTCAAAAGGATGTTCTGGTCCGTTGAACGAAATATCTGATCCAACACCTCTCGATTGACACCCGGAAGGGGGATATGCGCTGCGAGCCGGTAGGCGACCAGAATCAGGAAGGTATACAGCAGCTTCTGACGTAGATCCGGCAAACGGAATGCATTGCGTACAGCTTCCAGCATAGAGCTTCTCCGGTAGAGTTTCGCCCGGGCCCGGCAGCCTGCATGGCCGCCAACCCGGCCTCTCTACAGTTAAGACCGCGGCAGATTCCTGTTGACTTCATATGGCAGAATGTCGACGGTACCGCCCGCGGCCTCTACCCTCTCCCTTGCGCTCTTGCTGATCCGATGAACCTGCAAATGGAGCGGCTTATCAATCTCTCCTCGCGCCAAAACGACCACTGGCTCCTTACTGTCACCAAGTAGCCCCGTGTCGAAGAGCGTCGCAGGTGTCACCTGTGCATCGGCGTCAAAGCGTTCACCCATCTTGTCGAGATTCACCGGCGTATAGGTCACCTTGAAGCGGTTATTGAAACCCCGCATCCTGGGCAGACGGCGAAGAAAACTAAACTGACCGCCTTCAAAGCCCCGACGGCCCCCGCTTCCTGAGCGGGCATTCTGGCCCTTGGTGCCGCGTCCGGCCGTCTTGCCGCGTCCCGATCCGGTGCCGCGGCCAAGCCGTTTTCGGTTTCTCGTGGCGCCCTCGTTAGGACGCAAATCGTGCAGTTTCATATTTCTCTTGCTCCAGCCATATGGAAAAGACCGCAACAACCCGGTAAATCGCCGGATTGTCCTTTCTGACCGCCTACGCTTCCGCTTCCTCTACTACCTCAACAAGGTGAGAGACCCTCGCGATCATCCCCCGGACCGTAGGACTGTCAGTCTTCTCGACCGTCTGATGCATCTTCCGCAGCCCCAGGGCCTCAACAGTCGCCTTCTGGCGCTTGTTGTAACCGATCGGGCTCTTGACCAACTTCACGGTAATCGTCTTTTCCATGGGTCTAATCTTCCTGATACCAGAATGGCCGCAACTTTTCAGGATCGACTCCCCTTCGCTGCGCCTCAATTCGGTAATCCTGCAACTGCCTCAGCGACGCAAAGGTAGCCTGCACCACATTTAAGATATTGTCGCTCCCCAAAGACTTGGACAATATGTCCTTCACGCCCGCAGCCTCGACCACCGCGCGTACACCCCCACCGGCGATCACACCGGTACCAGGGCTGGCCGGCCTCAACAATACCTCGCCCGCGCCAAAACGGGCCTGGCTTGCATGGGGAATCGTCGTACCCAGCAGATTCACCTCTACCATCGTCTTGCGCGCCGTTTCACTCGCCTTGCGAATCGCATCCGGGACCTCGCGCGCCTTGCCTACGCCTACGCCTACTCGCCCGTTGTTGTCGCCAACCACCACCACGGCCCGAAAAGCAAACCTGCGTCCGCCCTTCACCACCTTCGCCGTGCGCGCAATATGAACGACCTTCTCATCAAGTTCATCCTTGTCTTCTTCCTGCTCGCGGTCCCGTCGACGGTCTCGACGTCCCATATCCTTCTCTCCTTGCTATGTTTAGAAGACGAGACCACCCTCTCGACTGCCATCGGCCACCGCCTTCACGCGGCCGTGGTAGCGGTACCCGCCACGATCAAAGACCACCTGCTCGATGCCGGCCGCCTTGGCGCGTGCCGCAACGATCTTGCCGATCTCCTTCGCCTGATCCACCCTCAACTTGTCGGCCAGTACCTCCTGCAGTTCGGCTTCCCTAGTCGAAGCCGACACCAAAGTATGACCGGCCTGGTCGTCAATTACCTGTACGTTGACGTTCTTCAGGCTGCGATATACATTCAACCGCGGTCGCGCAGCAGTCCCTGAAACCTTGCGCCGCACCCGCATATGCCTGCGCTTTCGCGCATCTGTCCGTGTAGCTTTAGCCATAATTCTCCACCCCTGCTCGGCTATACTATTGCCGCAGCCCCGGCCTTGCCTGCCTTGGAGCGCACGTATTCGCCCTGATAGCGGATGCCCTTGCCCTTATAAGGCTCCGGCGGCCGCTCCTTGCGAATCTTCGCAGCCAGTTCGCCTATCTGTTGCTTGTTGATTCCCGAAATTGTCACCGTCCGCCCGTCTCGCGAAACCTCAAACACAATATCCGGGCTGGGAGGTGCGTATTCTACGGGATGACTCTTCCCGACCTGCAATAACAGGTTATTGCCCTCTAGCTGGGCTCGGTAGCCAACGCCCTGGATCTCCAGAATCCTCTGGAAACCGTCGGTCACGCCCACCACCATATTGTTGATCAACGATCTCGTCAGCCCGTGTATGGCGCGATGCTGGCGCTGTTCGGTGGGTCGGGTCACAACGATCTCGCCATTCTCTCTAGATATCCTCATATCCCGATTGAATTTCTGGCTGAGTTCGCCCTTCGGCCCTTTCACCGTTACCACGTTGCCAGGCACAATATCAACCGTCACACTGGCAGGCACAGTAATCGGCATCTTCCCGATTCGTGACATGTTATCCTCCCAACATTACCAAACGTTGCACAAAACCTCGCCGCCAACCCGCTCGCGACGCGCCTGCCTTCCGCTCATGACACCTTTGGGCGTCGAAACGATGTTTATCCCCAGGCCGCTCCGGACAAGCGGAATAGTCTGAAAGCCCATGTAAGTCCGCCGCCCCGGACGGCTTACACGCTCGATGCCGGAAATGACCGGTTGCCCCTTGTCGGAATACTTCATCCCAACGATGAGATTCGGCCGGCTCTTGTCACCCGTCACCGAATAACCGCTGATGAAGCCTTCCTCCGCCAGAATCTTGGCAATCGCGACCTTTACCTTGGAACTGGGCATCACCGAACGACGATGCCTTGAGTTTGAAGAGTTGCGGACTCGCGTCAGAAAGTCCGCGATTGGATCGGTCATCATAAACAGTGCTTCCTCTTGAATCTTGTAACGCAACCCGCGCCGGCAATGTCGGCAGCCGCTGCGCCCGATGCACTCAATTGTGGTCCTTCTCTACCAGCTGGACTTGACTACGCCCGGCAGGTGGCCCTCAAGGGCCTCTCGACGAAAACAGATGCGGCAAAGGCCGAATCGGCGCATGTACGCCCGCGGGCGGCCACACTTAGAGCAGCGGTTACGCACCCGCACTTCATACTTCCGCTTGGTCTCCCGCAGAACGATACTTTTCTTAGCCACAGACAGCTCTCTCCTTCATCTTCGTAGCTACCTTCTCTTTGTAGTTACTGTCTTTATCGCCTTTGGAACGGCATATCCATCATCGCCAGGAGCCGCCGGCCTTCCTCATCAGAGCCCGCTGTCGTAACGATCGTCACTTCCATCCCTCGAACCTTGTCGATCTCATCGTAGTCGATCTCCGGAAAGATCAACTGCTCGCGCAGGCCCAAACTGTAGTTGCCCCGCCCGTCGAAAGAGTCCGGCGAGATGCCGCGAAAATCGCGCTGTGCCGGCAACGCAATACTGATCAAACGGTCCAGAAAATCCCACATGCGCCGGCCCCGCAGCGTCACCTTCACGCCGATCGGCATCCCTTCCCGTAGCTTGAAAGTGGCAATCGACCTGCGAGCCCGCGTCACGATCGGCTTCTGACCCGTAATTATTGTCAGATCCTGGCTGGCGCGGTCTATCGTCTTGCCATCCGTGATCGCCTCTCCCATGCCGATGTTTACGCTGATCTTCTCGACCCGGGGCACCTGCATAATATTGGTATAATCGAATTCCGTCATCAGCGCCGGCGCAATCTCACTGTCAAAACGTTCCTTCAACCGGGGCTTCTGCATCGGAATTATGGCTGCTTCACTCATCACTCTTCACTCCTCGCCCGCAACGACCGCCCATAGCGGCGCCAGGCCGTCATTCTGACCCTGAAACTAACTCTCACTCCCAGTTGCCAAAGACTCACCCGTGCGCCTATCGACTCGGATCTTGTCTTCGCCCTCAAATCGGTAACCGGCGCGGGTCAATTCGTTGTCCGTCCCAACCAGCGCAACATTGCTGATGTGTACCGGCGCCTCCAGTTCGATGCGCCCGGTCTGTGTACGCACCGTCGGGCTGCGGCGCTGATGCTTCGTGACGAAATTCGCACCCGCCACAACAACGTACACCCGATTCGGATCGTGCCGGCCCTTCTTGTCCTTCTTGCGTATTACGCTCTGGACTTCACCTCGGTGCCCCTTGTCATTGCCGGCGATCACTTCAACGAGGTCACCCTTCCTGATCTTTATGCCCATCCCCTCTTCTCCTCAAATCCTCAACGATTCCGTCCGCCGGCCCGCAAAACTGAAGCCTGCCTACCCGTGCGCCTCAGAGTACCTCCGGAGCCAGGGACACGATTTTCATGTATCCGTGGTCCCGCAATTCCCGCGCAACCGGGCCAAAGATTCGAGTGCCGCGTGGATTCCTGTTGTCATCAATCAGTACGGCGGCATTCTCATCGAATCGAATATAGCTCCCGTCCTTGCGCCGCACCGGACGTCGCGTGCGCACGATAACCGCACGCACAATTTCTCCCTTTTTCACCGACGCCGTCGGACTGGAGGCCTTGACCGTACCCACGATCACGTCACCAATCCCACCGTATCGGCGAGAACTCCCACCACGGACTCGAATCGTCAGTATCTCTTTCGCCCCCGTATTGTCGGCAATCCGCAGGCGACTCTCTTGTTGAATCATGGCTCCATACCTCTTCTCTTGACCGCACACCCCGAACTACACAATAGCCGCGTGGTCCAGAATTTTCGAGACATAAAACTTCTTGTGTTTACTGATCGGCCGGCATTCACGAATCTGGACCGTGTCGCCAACTCGGCAGGCATTGTCCTGATCGTGCGCTTTGTATTTCTTATGTGACTTGACAACCTTGCCATACAGGGCATGGCGCGCGGTCCGCCCCACTTCCACGACCACAGTCTTGTTCATCTTGTCGCTGGTCACCACGCCAACCAACTCGCGTCTTCGCTCGCGCATTTCCCCTTACTCCTCTTCCTCTTCGGCCATCAACTCCCGCTCACGCAAAACTGTCTTAATCCGCGCAATCTCCCGGCGGACCTGACCACTGCGTGCCGTATTTGTCAACTGTCCTGTTGCCTTCTGAAAACGCAAGTTAAACAACTCCTGGTAACCCTCGTCTAACCGGCTGTAAAGTTCACTCCCCGTGAGCGGGCGCAGTTCATGTGCTTTCATCTTGCTTCCCTCCTCGCCTTCACGTCAGATGTCCTCCCGCGCGACGAACTGTGTTCCCATCGGTAACTTATGCGAGGCCAGTCGAAATGCTTCACGCGCCTGCGCCTCATCTACACCGGCAATCTCAAATACCATTCGTCCCGGCTTTACTACCGCCACCCAATGTTCGACATTCCCCTTGCCAGATCCCATACGGGTCTCCGCCGCCCGCTCCGTGACCGGTTTGTCCGGGAAAATGCGAATCCACAACTTGCCGCCGCGCCGCACATAGCGGACAACCGCGCGACGGGCCGCTTCGATCTGCCGGCTCGTTACCCACGACGGCTCAGTGGCCTGTAGCCCGTACGTGCCAAAATCGATCCGGTTGCCCCGCGTTGCGTTTCCCCGCATCCGACCGCGGTGCATCTTACGATATTTTACCCGCTTTGGCATTAACATTTTCTACTCTCCATCCCGCTTCGATTGGTCCGGCTCCACCCCTGCCGGGCGCAAGCCACTACTCGGTCAGTGCCATCTCCGCATAGCGGGCATGGTACTCTTCACCCGGCATCACTTCACCGTGATAGACCCACGTCTTCACGCCTATCACGCCGTACGTCGTATTCGCCTCGGACGTTCCATAGTCGATCTCGGCCCGCAAAGTGTGACGCGGAACCTGACCGTCGCGGATCGTGTCGACCCGTCCCATCTCGCTGCCGCCCAAACGCCCCGCTACCTGGATCATGACGCCTTCGGCACCGGTCCGCATCGCACGTCCCGCCGCCTGCTTCATCGCCCGCTTCCAGCTGATGCGGCGCTCCAACTGCTCAGCGACATTCTCAGAAACCAGCTGGGCATCCGTCTCCGGCTTATCTATCTCCCGTACGTCGATCTTGACCTTCTTGTTCGTCAGTTCCTGCAGGTTCACTCGCAATACATTAACATTCGCACCCTTACGCCCAATGATGATCCCGGGCTTGGCGGTGTTGATGATCACATGAACCTGGTTGGGCTGACGTTCGATCTCTATGAAGCTGATGCCTGCACGCGGCGCATCACGACGAATCATTGCCCGGATCTCTCGATCTTCGGCCAGCTGATCCACGTACTCAGGCCCGGTGGCGAACCATCGGCTCTTGTGTTCCTTGATAATGCCCAGGCGAAAACCGGTCGGATGTACTTTGCGTCCCATTGGGCCTCCTTGTGCAAGCAGGTGGCAAATAGACCACCAGCCGCCGCTGTTCGTACGCTACACCTCGTCTAAACGCTCTTCCAACACAACCGTGATGTGCGAGGAACGCCGAATCCATGGCTTGAATCGGCCGCGCGCGCCAAATCGCCGCCAACGCCGGTTCGGTGCCATGTCGGCATAAATCTGGCTGATATAAAGCTCATCAGCCTCCAAACCGAAATTCTCGACCCCGTTCGCGATCGCGCTCTTCAACGTCTTCGCAACCACCTTGGCCGCCTGCTGGGGCATGAACTGCAACAAAGTCAAAGCCTCTTCTGCCGGCCTGCCCCGCATTTCATTCAGTACCAGGCGCGCCTTCTGTGGGCTGATCCCTGTATACTTGGTTACTGCTCGAACTTCCATCTTACGCGCTCCCCAATCTCCAGGATGGAGGAAGAAAACTAATTTCGACTAAAGACTGTATCCCTACACCCTGCGCGTGCTTCTTTCCGACCTGATATGACCGCGAAAGAAACGTGTGGGCGCAAACTCACCCAGCTTGTGCCCTACCATGTTTTCCGTGATGTATATCGGTACATGACGGCGGCCGTCATGAATCGCCAGGGTATGTCCGACAAACTGCGGAAATATCGTCGACGCCCGAGACCACGTCTTGAGCACCTTCCGCTCACCGGCCCGGTTCATATCTTCGATCTTCTTCAGTAACCGCGGCTCGACATACGGTCCCTTCTTCAGGCTGCGTCCCATCGAATTCCCTCCACATCTGCAACTGCACTGCTATCGACGCTTACCTCCGCGCCGCACAATATACTTCCCCGTTCTCTTGTTGCGCCGCGTTCGCTTACCCAACGCCGGCTGCCCCCAAGGCGTCTTCGGGCCGGGCATACCAATCGGCGACCGACCCTCTCCACCACCGTGAGGATGGGATGCAGGGTCCATCGCTACACCGCGCACCGACGGCCGGATCCCCAGCCAACGGCGCCGCCCTGCCTTACCCAGCGAAATATTGCTGTGATCCGGATTCGACACCTGACCAACCGTCGCCAGACAGTCCATCTCAATGAAGCGAACCTCGCCGCTGGGAAGACGCACCTGCGCCCGCGGCCCCTCTTTGGCCACCAGCTGCGCCGAAACCCCTGCACTGCGCACCAACTGCGCGCCGCGACCCGGATACAACTCTATATTATGAATCTGCGTGCCCGGAGGGATGTTGCGAATCGGCAGCGCATTTCCGGGCCGAATTTCAGCGTTCGGGCCCGACTCCAGGACGTCGCCTACCTGAACACCCAAAGGCGCTACAATATAACGCTTCTCACCATCCTCATAGCTGAGCAGCGCAATGCGTGCACTCCGGTTCGGGTCGTACTCTATCGACGTGACCCTCGCCGGTGCCCCAAACCTCTCCCGCCTGAAGTCAATGATGCGGTAGCGCCGCTTGTGTCCCCCGCCGCGATGGCGGACCGTGATCCGCCCCTGGCTGTTGCGCCCGCCCTTCCTGTTTAGAGGAACAGTCAACGACCGCTCGGGCTTGGTGCGCGTAATCGTTTCGAATGTCGAGACACTCATGTCCCGTCGCCCCGGCGACGTGGGACGATATATCTTTACAGGCATAGAATCTATCTCCGTTCGAGAAGAAAAGGATGGGAATAAACCGCTCCCGCTTCTCCCGCCAGCTCCTGACCGTTATACACCTTCAAAGAACTGGATGCTGTCACCTTCACTCAGAGTAACAATGGCCTTCTTCCAGGGCGACTTCCGCACCACCTTGCGCCGACCGCGCATCCCCGTCTTGGCCGGCATCATCATCACCCGAACGTCCATCACATTCACTCTGAATGCGGTCTCCACGGCATCACGAATCTGGTGCTTATTGGCCCGCGTGTCGACCTCAAAAGTGTACTGATTGTTGAAATCGGCCGCATCGTACGACTTTTCCGTAATTACAGGGCGCTTTATCACTTCATAAACGTGCATCTCGTTCTCCTCGTATCGGACGCTGACCCATTCTTCCTAGCCGTTGGCAACCATCCGTGTTTTCGGAAAAGGCAGCCCTCAAGCAAGCCAGTCGTGAATAAGATCGACCGAGGCCTGCGGCATAAGTAACCTGTCATGGCTGAGAAGATCTTGAATGTTCAGGTTCCCGCTGAGAAGCGACTTCGCCTGCGGCAGGTTGCTGATCGACTTCTCAACAGCAAGGTCCTGCTCCGGCAAAATTACGAGTACGCTACTGCTGTCCAGACCCAGATCAGCTAGCGCCTGCTTGAAGACCTTTGTCTTCGGCGCATCCATCGTCAACGCCTCCAGCACAACGATCTCATCCGCCCCTGCCTTAACGCTCAGCGCGCTCCGCAAAGCAGCCCTGCGCATCTTCTTGGGCATCTTCTGCGTATACTTACGCGGTGAGGGGCCAAATGCCGTCCCGCCCCCTACCCAGATTGGAGACCGGATCGACCCGTGCCGCGCCCGCCCGGTGCCCTTCTGACGCCAAGGCTTGCGCCCGCCACCGCGAACCTCGCTGCGCGACTTCGTCTTACGCGTACCCGTGCGCGCGTTCGCCAACTGTCTCACCAAAGCCTGGTGCATCAGCCCCCGATTGATCGGAGCGGCGAATACCGTTTCCTCCAACTGCGTCTGACCGATCTCTTCACCGGCCATATTTCGAATTGGTACTTCCACCGTTTCGCCTCCGTACCAGTAGCTGCCAGTTCCTGATTAGTTGAACCGACGGCCCCGTCTTACGCCTTTGCCGCCGTACGTACGATTACCAACCCATTACGCGGGCCAGGTACCGCGCCTTGAACCGCGAGCAAATTGCGCTCAGCATCAACAAGAGCGACCTTCAGATTCTGCACGGTAACGCGTTCGTTACCCATCTGTCCTGGTCCCTTCATCCCCGGGAAGGTGTGGCCCGGTGTCGAGCCGGCGCCCCGTGCGCCCGGCGCACGATGTCTGTCCGACTGCCCATGGGTCTTCGGCCCGCCTCGGAATCCGTGCCGCTTGACTGCGCCGGCAAATCCCTTTCCCTTCGACGTGCCCGTGACATCCACAATCTCGCCCTCGGCAAACACATCCGCCTTGATCACATCTCCCAGCGCATGCCCCGCCTCGCTCGGCAATCGCAACTCTCGCACAAATCGCACCTTCGGCACATTGGCCTTCTGTAGATGACCGAGCTGACCCTTGGTCAACTTGCGCTCCGCCACCTCTTCAAAGCCAACCTGTATGGCGTTGTACCCGTCCGTATCTTCGGCCTTCACCTGCGTGACATAACAGGGACCAGCTTCGATAACCGTGACCGGCACCACCGCCCCGCTGTCATCAAACAGCTGGGTCATCCCTACCTTGCGGCCCAAAATCCCTTTCACTTGCTCCTCCAGCACTGACAGCGCGGTCAACGAAAATTCGACCTGCCGTCACATGGCCCAACCAAGCCCACCCCTGGCCGATCGGCGCAGCACCAACCTGCACAACGCTCTCCGCCCGCGGCCATAAACTGAG
Source organism: Caldilineaceae bacterium (assembly GCA_965207495.1). Taxonomy (GTDB): domain Bacteria; phylum Chloroflexota; class Anaerolineae; order Caldilineales; family Caldilineaceae; genus Bin5. The sequence continues at coordinate 4,875,218 of OZ242287.1, read as the reverse complement.
CCCTATAGCTTAATCTCGATATCGACACCGGCCGGCAAATTCAGACGAGTGAGATTCTCAATCGTCTTGTTGCCTGGATCTACCACATCGATCAAACGCTTGTGAGTCCGAATCTCAAACTGCTCACGGCTGTCCTTGTCGATGAACGGCGATCGCATCACCGTAAACTTCTCGATCCTCGTCGGCAGAGGCACAGGCCCTACCACCTGGGCGCCCGTCTGCTCAGCAGCAGTGACGATCTGCTGTGCCGACGCATCCAGAACGCGGTGATCGTATGCCTTGAGCTTGATACGGATCTTTTGCTTTGCCATGTAGTCTTCTCTCTTGTCGTAGCCCAGGGACAAAAAGTGTGGCGAGTGAACCCACTCGCCACGAACCACTTTATACTATTGGATGATCTCGGTAATTGCGCCTGCGGCGACGGTGCGGCCGCCCTCGCGGATGGCAAAACGGCCGCCGGTCTCGATGGCAACAGGCGAGATCAACTCGACCTCCATCGTCACATTGTCGCCGGGCATCACCATCTCCACACCTGCGGGCAGGTCGATCGAACCGGTGATGTCCATGGTGCGGATGTAAAACTGCGGCCTGTAGCCCTTGAAGAAGGGAGTGTGCCGTCCGCCCTCCTCCTTGCGCAGCACATACACCTCGGATTTGAAACGCGTGTGCGGCAAGATGCTGCCCGGCTTGGCCAGCACCTGCCCGCGGTCCACCTCTTCACGGTCGATGCCGCGCAGCAGACAACCAACGTTGTCGCCCGCCTGCCCCTCATCCAGCAGCTTGCGGAACATCTCGACACCGGTCACAGTGGTCGTGTGCGTCGGCTTCACACCCACGATCTCCACCTCTTCCATCGGATGGATGACACCGCGCTCGACGCGGCCGGTCACGACCGTACCGCGCCCCTTGATCGAAAAAACATCCTCAATCGGCATCAGGAAGGGCTTGTCGATCTCACGCACCGGGGTGGGGATATACTCATCCACCGCACGCATCAGCTCCCAGATCGGCTCATACTCCGGCGCATCCGGGTCGTCCGAACTGCTCTCCAGCGCATGCAACGCACTGCCGCGCACAAAGGGGATGTCATCGCCAGGGAACTCGTAGGTGTCGAGCAGCTCTCGCAACTCCATCTCCACCAGCTCCAGCAACTCCTCATCCTCCATCATGTCGACCTTGTTGAGAAAGACGACCATCGCCGGCACTTCCACCTGCCGCGCCAACAGAATGTGTTCGCGCGTCTGCGGCATGGCGCCGTCCGGCGCAGCCACCACCAGAATGGCGCCGTCCATCTGCGCCGCACCGGTAATCATGTTCTTGATATAGTCGGCATGTCCAGGACAGTCCACGTGCGCATAGTGGCGGTTTTCCGTCTCATACTCTACATGCGCAATGGCGATGGTAATGCCGCGAGCCTTCTCCTCCGGCGCATTGTCGATCGCCTCAAACGCACTGAAATCAGCCATCCCGCGCAGCGCCAACACCTTCGTGATCGCCGCCGTCAGCGTCGTCTTACCGTGATCCACATGCCCAATCGTCCCCACGTTCACATGGGGCTTCGTCCTCTCAAATACTGCCTTCGCCATTTGGTTGCTGCCTCCTGCTTATGTTTAATGGTCTGATCCGCTGCCTCGCTCCAATCTGAGCGATACCTTCGAAGCGCGAAAAGAACGTAATCTTCAGTAACTGCTGCAAACCGCCCACCAGCAATTAGGTGGGCGGCAATGATCCTGCGGCTCTTACACTCAATCCTGCGGCTCTTACACTCAATTGTCAATAACGCGGTAAACCTGAAGGTTCAAGCCCGCCCTGCGTCTGCGTGCCAACCTCGTTAGTCTCTGGAGCCCACAACCGGACTTGAACCGGTGACCTCATTCTTACCAAGAATGCGCTCTACCGACTGAGCTATGCGGGCAGATCATACGACCGTCAAATCGCACTACCTCTGAAGTGGGCGGGGGCGGATTCGAACCACCGTAGGCGACAGCCGTCTGATTTACAGTCAGATCCCTTTGTCCACTCGGGCACCCGCCCATTCTTATAGCGCTTCTATTAATGTGCCTCGTCTGCCTAGCCGCCGCTAACGTTCAAAAACTCCCGAGTCGGCCACGGTCAGAACGCCTAAACCGAAGAGCCGACGATCGGACTCGAACCGATAACCTGCTGTTTACAAAACAGCTGCTCTGCCGATTGAGCTACGTCGGCGCGTGCTCAGACGACACCTGAGTGATTATATCACATTCAAAGTGCTGGTCAAATCTGAATACCTCCAATTCAAAATACGTTTCTTATCCTTCTTTCACCTTGAAAAATCTCCTCTCCCAATGACGTCAGGGCCCCCGCCCAGCACTTTCCAGGCGCTGTACCAGAGTAGACGAGAATCCACAAGAGTCAACAGGCCCAACAGACGTAAGACTTAAACTTGGCCTGCAACGGCTCAGCCATAGCCAATTCGCCACCAACTTCCGCAGTCACTGACCACTGCCGTTCGCAGTTCACTAAAAATTGAAAACTAACCGCTGAAAACTAACCACTGAAAACTGCTGTTCTGGGCGTCCGGGCCTTCGGCCCTCCCTTGTGCAGGGGCTGCGCCCCCGCAACGCCCCGCCCTTACTAGCCACCATGCTCATTCTTCCCCGGCAATGTGTCTAGCCATCAGTTTCCCCCCCACCGCCACCGCCGGGCCAGGCCTTATGTCTGCCCTCGCGCGCCTCCCACAGTGTCTTCGCCATCCTCGCCAACGGTCCTGTCGGGGCAGCCCTGGCGCCCGCCCTGCGTCTCTCCCAGAGCCGGCAAACAGTGCCACCGACCTGAGGAAAAATCTCACCGCCAGACCGCTTCCACCCCAAATCTGGGACGCACCCCGAAAAGCCAGTCGATTGAACCGCCCAAAGAGACGTGATACAATCGAAATCATGAAAGCGCTACTTCCGCAACAGGTGCGTCGAAAACTCGAAGAACTGCCCAGCAAACCCGGCTGCTATCTCATGTGGGACGAGCACGCCAGCGCTCTCTATGTGGGCAAAGCGTTGGTCCTGCGAAATCGCGTGCGCAGCTACTTCCAACGGTCTGCTAAACACTCTCCCCGCATCGACGAAATGGTCACCAAGGTGAGGGACATCACCTGGTGGGTCACCCCAACCGAGATGGAAGCGCTGATCCTCGAAAACGACCTGATCAAGCGTCACCAGCCCCACTACAATGTCATGCTCAAGGATGACAAAGGCTACCCCTATATCAAGGTCAACTGGCAGAATGACTTCCCCAAAGTGGAGCGCGTGCGCCAGATCACGGGCGACGGCGCCCGCTACTTCGGCCCCTTTACCAGCAGCTGGGCCGTGAGCCGCACGCTCGAATCGGTCCGCAAAGTCTTCCCCTATCTCGACTGTGATCGCTCCATCTCCGGCGCCGACGAAAGCCCCTGCCTCTACTACCATCTCAAACTGTGCGGCGGTCCCTGTATCGGTGTCCAGAGCCGCTCCGAATATCGCGAAGGCATCCGACAACTCGTCAACTTCCTCGAAGGCGACACCGAAGAAGTGATCAACGAGTTGGAGACCCGCATGCACACCGCCGCCGGCCGCTTCAACTTCGAGCTCGCCGCCGTCTACCGCGACCGCATCAAAGCCGCCCAGCGCATCGTCCACCAGCAGAAAGTGGTCGGAGTTCAGAACGACGACGAAGACGTCGTCGCCATCGCCCAGGACGCGAAGTCAAACGACACCGTTGTCCAGATCCTGATGGTGCGCCGCGGCAGACTGATTGGAAGAGAGAACTTCGCCCTCCAAGGGGTTGAGGTCTCCGAGACAAGCGCCGAAAACCTCGGCGATCTGATTGGCATCTTCATCCAGCGCTTCTACGACGACGCCTCCCACGTTCCCCCCCGCCTGCTCGTCCAGTTTGTGCCCCGCACAAAAGACCTCCTGGCAGCCTGGCTGAGCAAACTGCGCGGCACCAAGGTCGAGATCCGCATGCCGCAGAGGGGCAAAAAGCGCAAACTGATGGAGTTCGCCAAGAGCAATGCCGAGGAGCACCTGCGCGTACAGAAGGCCCAATGGGCCGAGGACACCAATCGCCAGACCGAAGCCCTTACCGAACTCCAGAATGGCCTCGGCCTGCAGGTGCCCCCGACCCGTATCGAATGCTACGACATCAGCACCCTTCAGGGTACCAACACCGTCGGCTCCATGGTCGTATTCGCCCGCGGCGCCCCCCTCAAGTCCGCCTACAAACGCTTCAAGATCCGCGGCAAAGGCGCCCACGGCGAACCCGACGACTACGCAAGTATGCGCGAAGTACTGCGCCGCCGCTTCCGCCGCGCCGTTGAAGAGGACCAGGACCGGCCCGGCCGCAAACCGTCCGGCGCCGCCCACTGGAAACTGCTTCCCGACCTCGTCATCGTTGACGGCGGCAAAGGACAGCTCGGCGTTGCCAACGAAGTCTTGGATGAATTCGATCTCGCAGAAAGAGTGCCTGTCGTCGCCCTCGCAAAACGGGAAGAAGAAATCTTCCTCCCCCAGCGCCGCAATCCCATCCATCTGCGCCGCGGCAGCCGCGCCTTCTATATGGTGCAGCGTATTCGCGATGAGGCCCACCGCTTCGCCGTCACCTACCATCGCAATCTGCGCCGCAAGGGGCAGACCACCACCGTGCTCGACACCCTGCCCGGCATCGGCCCCAGAAGACGGCGTTCGCTCCTTCAATACTTCAACGGCGACCTCGATAAGATCCGCCAGGCCACCCTCGATGAGCTGCGGACCGTGCCGGGCATGAACCGCAGAGCCGCTCAAACGGTCAAGGAGCATCTGTGAAGAGGTACCTGCAATGACACGCGGCAGCCACGCCGGCCTCGCCCGCTTTGTCGGCACGCCTCCTACCATGGCGTTGCTTCAATCTCTTCTCTATCTGAAAGGGCTGCCCTTGGAGGAAATCGCCGAACTCCTCCAATCCAACTCCCTCGTAATCGACTTTCCCCCCGGCGACGAACTGACCCGGCAAGATGATGCCGCCGAATACCTCTTCTTTATCCTTAGCGGCTCCGTCCGCGTCACCCGGCGCGACACGACCGAAGCCGGCGTCGAAGACACGCTCGCCCGCGTCGCCATCGCCGGCGATATACTTGGCCGCTACGAATTGACCTTCAGTCTCACCTACATAAGCACTGCCACAGCCGAGAACGCGGTTTCGGCCCTGTGCATCGAACGGTCAACAGTCGAGCGGCTCCTCTACCGCTATCCCACCGCCCACCAGCAGACGGCCTATCAGGCCATGGTAAATCGTCTGCGAACCATGCCCCTGTTGGCCGATGTCGATATGGTCATCCTCGGCTTCCTGGCAGACGAACTCCGCAGCCAGACAGTCGACGCGGGCACTGTCCTCTATACACAGAACCAGGCCCCAAGCACACTTTATCTCATCGCCCAGGGTCAGATTGAACTCTACCATCCTCGCAGGGCCGATAACCGCCTGCTGTTGGGCACTGGCGGCTCCTTTGGGTTTCCAGGCAGTGTCGGCGTCACAAACAACGCCGCCCCGGACAAATACGGCCATTGGGCCGAAGCCAAAACCGAGACGACCGTCTACGAACTGCCCTGGAAAACTCTCCGGCAGGTCGGCCGTCGCTTCCCGCAAGCGATGGACCCGGAGATACAGCTCTTGCCCGCCAAAACCATCAGCGCAGTCTCCATATTCGCAGGGCTGACTCCCCACGAACAGATCCAACTGGCCGGCTTCTTCAGCTTCCACCGCATCCCCCAATACCATCCGGTCATGCAGCAGGGGGACAGCGCTGACAGCATGTGGATCCTGCTGGAAAACAGCCGTGCCGTCCTCAGCGCGCTTGACGAAGAAAATCGCGCCTTGCCGCGTGCACCCGTGCGCGGCATAGTAACCTTTAACGAAACCGCGCTCCTGGCCCCGACTCCCGTCGAGCTGACCGTCGAATCCGAACCCGGCAGCCTCTGGCTGCGACTTCACCGGCAGGACTACCAACGTTTCGGGCAGATCTGCGGCCCCGAAACAGTCGACAAAGTCGCCGCCCGCCTGCCCGCCCAAAAGGACGACACCGATCACGAGCAGCGGCAGGACTACCCCTGGCTGCGCAAAGACGAACTCCTGGTCAATCTGCACCTGCGTCATTGGCTGGCGCTCATCAGCCAGACAAAGGCCGCCGCCCTCGCCATCCTCGCCAGCACCGGTCTGATATGGCTGCTCTCTATCCTCGGTTTCCCCCTCTGGGTCGGTCTGGGAATCTGCGCGCCCCTCTTCGTCCTGTCACTAATCTGGGGTTTTCTCAACTACCTGAACGACTACTTTATCGTTACCAACCGCAGGGTAATTCAACAGGAAAAAGTCATCTTTTTCAGTGAACATCGCCAGGAAGCCTTGCTCGAACAGATCCAGCGCGTTGACGTGGCCACAACATTCTGGGGCAACCTCTTCAATTTCGGTACCCTTTCCGTCTACACCGCCGGCACAACCGGCTCCATCGACTTCGACTATGTCGCCCACCCCGACAGCCTCCGAACAGCCATCTTTCACCACCGCAGCCTGTCCCAGCAACGGTCCAGCGCCGAAAATAAGCTCGACATCCAGAACGCCCTTGAGAATCGTCTCGGTCTGTCCGTCGACCTGCCTAGCCGCGTGTATGACGATCTGGCGCCCTCCATCCCCGATGACACTGCTGAAGTCCCCGGCCTATGGCAAAAACTACGCCGCAAGATCTCCGTCGACAGCTCACTCGACTGGGAATCAACGGAACGAATCGTCTGGCACAAGCACTGGTGGATACTCTTGGTCCAGATTGCTCTTCCCGGAATGCTGCTTCTGTTAGAGCTCCTGTTTCTCGCTGGTGGTTTCTCTTCAGTCGTACTGTTGCAGCAGCTCCAGTCCAGCTTGGACGCGCAGACTCTCCTTCTGTCCGGTGGACTGGTGACTCTCGCTACCCTGGGCTGGGTCCTCTGGGCCGTGACCGACTGGTGGAATGACACCTACACAGTGACCGAAGATAGGATAATCGACATCGAGAAGCTACCGCTCTTTCTCAGCGAGCAGCGCCGCGAAGCCCAACTCAGCGACATCCAGGACATCCGCCTTGAGATGAACTCGCCGCTGAAAGTTATGCTGAATTTCGGCAACATCATCGTTCAGACAGCTGCCGGTGAAGGCGCGTTCACCTTCGATCACGTTCCCAACCCCAGAATCGTCAAAGAAGAAATCACGCGCAGGATGATCGCCTGGCGGCGAGAGGATGAACGGCGCAAAGCCCAAGACCGGAGCAGAGACCTGCCCGACTGGTTCGAAATGTACAATCGGTTGGAAACGGGACAAGCCAGGAATGAGGAATGAGGAACTGGCAGAAGTATTATGAGAGGCTACGGCAAAGAGTGTGAATCCGTTCTCGTCTACCCTGAGTAACGCAATTGCAGTCTAGGAGTACCTTAACTTCCAAATGTCAGGCGGTCGATCAACCGACGCGGCAGCTTGGCAACTCGCATTTGGCTCTGCGTCAGATCTATGGGATACGCTACCCGGCGCTGCTCCCAAGTCAGCTCCTCCAAATCCAGCAAAGCGTAGGCGGCTCTCGGATCGTTGTCCCTTGGCTGTCCCACACTGCCGGGATTGAGGATCAGGCGCTCCAGGTCCGTTAATTCCAGGCGCACTTTTTGCCCTTCATAGGGCCTCAGATAATCGACTGTCACAGGAATGCCGTTCCGACTGCCGCGCCTGGAAAATATCTTTCTCAGCTGCCAGCGGTAGATCGCCGGTTTGTGCGTGTGACCCACCAGACACATCTTTGTCTCAAAATGGGCAAAGTTTTCCAAGGCGATCTCCGGTGACTGCACATATTCCGACACCGGCTCGCGAGGGCTCGCGTGCGTAATGATCAAACTGTCCGCGCCTTCGGGTTCAAGAGGTTTCGCTGGTAAACTGTCGAGGAATTTACGACTTGTTTCGTTTAGCTCGCCTTGCGTCCATTCAACGGCCGCCCGCGCCAAGGGGTTGAAATACTGAATATCCAAGCCCGGGCGCGCCAACACCGCACAATCATGGTTGCCGATGACGCACAGGTCCGCCTCGGCCCGGACAAAGTCTATGCACTCATTCGGCGCCGGTCCGTAGCCGACCACGTCGCCCAAACACCAGATCGCATCGAAACGGTTCGCAGCATCGGACATCACCGTTTCCAGGGCGACAAAGTTTGCATGAATGTCGGAAATGATCAATACGCGCATATTCGCATATTAACACAGGCCGGATTTGACCTCAAACGGTCACATGTATTATTTGAATATACGCATATCGATACTGTTAGCCGTTTCAGTACCACTTAGCTTGAGAAAGATTACTTGACATGACGGACGACGCAAGCTGCCCATTTCAACGCATCGGCATCCTGCACCACCCGCGCAAACCGGAATCGCTCGATCTGGCAAGCCAGATGGAACAGTTTCTGCGAAGCGCCGGTGTGAATGAAACCTGGCGCCACTCCGCCTGGGATGCCGAAGTCATTAAATCCAGACTCCCCGACACCGACCTGCTGATCACCCTCGGCGGCGACGGCACTATGCTGCGGGCCGCCCGGCTCGGCGCCGCCTCCAACGTTCCCATGCTGGGCGTAAAGATGGGCAGGCTTGGCTTTCTGGCTGAAATTTTTCCCCAGGACTGGTCATCTCCCCTGGAAAAACTGCTCGAAGGCGACTATTGGATCGAAGAGCGCCTCATGGTGAGAGCCATAGTCGAAAAGGCCGCCTCCAACGGCGCCGAACGCACCGTCCGCTGCACCTTCGATGCCCTCAACGATGTCGTTCTCAGCCGCGGCAGCCTCGCCCGCATCGTCCGCGTCAGCGCCAGCCTCGACGACGGCTACCTCACCACCTATACCTGTGACGGCCTCATCGTCAGTACCGCCACCGGCAGCACCGCCTACGCCCTCGCAGCTGGCGGGCCAATCCTGCCGCCCGAACTGCGTAATATCCTCGTGATCCCCGTCGCCCCCCACATGAGCATGGACCGCGCCGTCGTCCTCTCCGAAGGCACCGAAGTGCGACTGCGCGTCTACAGCGATCACTCCGCCATGCTCACTGTGGACGGCCAGTTCGAAGTCGAAGTAGACGACTCGGACGAAATCGTTGTCGACAGCAGCCCCTATCAGGCCCGCTTCATTCGACTTCGCCCGCGCAGCTACTTCTACCAGACCCTGATGGACAAGCTGAAATTATCTGCGTGACGCTCACTCAGCGCCCCTCGCCGGAGGCCCGTGAAATAGTAGAAAGCGAATTCCGATGTCTGAAGAATCCAACCAACCCGACAAGGAGCTCTACCGCACCCTCGATCTACGTGAAAACGCCGATCAAGAGGAAATCGCGCAGCAATACAACCGGCTGCAAAAACTGTACCAGCCCGAAACGCTGGAATCCGCCGCAGACCGGGCCTACGCCGAGCAAAAGCTGGCCGCCGTCGATAAAGCCTATGAAATCCTCGGTGATCCCGCCCGCCGCGCCATCTACGACGGCAGACCCGCCCCCATCCAGGTAGGCAGCGACGGCGAACCCGAGACCCTGACCTGCGCCAACCACCCCGATCGGGAAACCCTCCTGCGCTGCAATAAATGCGGGAAACCGATCTGCGTCTCCTGCGCCGTGCGCACCCCCGTCGGCTACCGCTGCAACCAATGTGTACGCGAGCAGCAGAACATCTACTTCAATGCCCTGGGCCGCGATAACATCGTCGCCCTCGCCGTTGGCTTTGTACTTACCCTGATCGTCGCCCCGATCGTTGGCTTTCTTCTCGGCAGCATCGGCTTTTTCGGGTTCTTCATCGCTTTCATTATCGGCTCCGGTGCCGGAACGCTCGTTGCTCGCATCATTCGCAGCGCAGTCGGCAACCGCCGCGGTCGCAAACTGCCCCACATGGCCATCACCGGCATCATCCTGGGCGTGGCCCCGTGGGGAATTCTGTTCCTCCTTTCAGGCGGCAGAGCCTTCCTGATGCTGCTCCTCTTTGCCGGCCTGACCATAGCATCAGCTTTCCCACAGCTGCGCTAGCGCACGCCCAGCAACGGCCCGGTTTTCGACCCAAGTCGTTCGCGATTTCTCGTCGGCCCCTATTCAGGGATTGAGCCGGGGCCGGCAGAACTCTCTATCAATGGAAGACACGCTGCTCCTTTCAGACCTGATCCAAAGCAGGTAACGAGCTTGTAACGGCGACGGCCCACTATACTGTGAAGCACTACAGATCAAGAAGACGCCCACGGGGGAGCGGGCGCCTTCGCACTGCTGCCGCAGGGCCCGAAAGCCCCCTTATCTGAACTGCATCCAACCATCTCCTTCACCCGGCCTGAACAGCGCGCATCCCATAGGCCGTTTCGACCCGCCTTCGGCCTCCTGCTCTGAATTCGCTAACACCCAGAATTACGAGCGCAGCGCTGGCATGCCCCGCCAGGATCCAGGCCAGCACCCCGGGGCTTCTGAGACCTCTTTCTCGCAAGCCGCCCCTTTCCTGCATCGCCAGCGGTGGCTCCATGCCTACTGAAAGCGGTGTCCGGCTGGCAGTCGTAAGCGCGTAGACCAGCCCTCTCCGCCCCGTCACAGGCAACAGCTCCGCCACCTGCGCGTTCTCCAGCTGTGCCAAACGCTCCCAATGGCTGCCGCCGTCAATGCTCATCGCCACCATGCCGGACAATCCCCGCAGTTCGTCAATCTCCGAGGCGCCCGTCGCGGCATACAGGACCCCTGCCTGCGCCGGGTCCACCACCACGTCGCTGATCACAAGCTGGCTCTCATCCATGCCGCCCAACCCCTGATTGACCGGCCGCCATGCCGCGCCGTCCCGGCTCACGAGCACGCCCCCGCCCGCCGTACCCGCATAGACCCGCGGCGGCGACGTGTCGCTAACCGCAACGGCCGTCGGCGAACCTGTCAGACCGTCCACAACGACCCACCGCAGACCGTAAGCCTCCGCCCGATACAAATTCTCAGGCGTGCGTACAAAGGCCAGCCCCGCTCCCGTGTTGTCAACTGCGATCTCCAGAACCGGCTCCTCCAACAGCAGATGCCCGCTCGCAGCCAGGCCCTGTCCCGGCCCGGCCCCGATGTCCCGCAGCCGGTAGACGCCGTCTGATACCGTGCCCACATACAGCACCCTGTTGAACGCGTCAAAGGCTACAGCCGTAACGCCGCCAATGAAGTCCGAATCCAGCGAGTATGCCTTCCACTCCTCACCGCCGTCGCGCGAGACATAGACACTGAGCCTGTTGCCCGCGCCGATGAAAACAGTGTCCGGGTCCAAACTGTCCACCGCGACTGCGTTGACGATCACACCGCGCGGCGTCGGCAGCTGCTCCCAGGCCCCGTTGACCCCTCCATAGAGCCGTCCGTCATCTACCGCATAGCTGCGCCCGTCCACCTGCGCAGCCGCCGCATACGCGCGAACATTCTCCAACTCGGTGATCGAGACGCTTCTCGGCCCAGAACCTGCCGCCGCGCCAATAGAAGCCACAAGGGCCAGCAGCACCAGCGTCGTTCCTGTCAAAAGTATTCTCAAAATCATGGCCTGCCCTCCTCAACCTTCGTCTCAAACTTTCGATGCCATGATTGTACTTTTTTCCCGGACAATCTTCCGGCCATCTGTCGGAACGTTTTCGGACCGTTCTCTTACGATTGGTTCATCTCCTCCCACAGTTGCGGTAGGGGCATGCCTTGTGCCTGCCCACGCACCCCCAAATCAACCTGCACTCACTTACGAACAGACCTTGCGCCTGTCCACCGCTTCCAAGGAAAGGAATGGCTGATAAATTCTGCCACTGCCTGTCATCGAATCCCGATCTGGCAATGCCCTAACAAAAAACTGCTCTGCACCAAAATCCAAAACTGCTTGCCGTGCATTTTTGCGTGTGCTATCATTCAATATGCCAATTAGCTTCCATTGGCATTTGGTCTAAACTTTATGCCGTCTTCTGTCCGTTCCCCGTAGGCAGAAAACACACGACAGAGCCCAGGGGCAGTTGCAGTGGCCCTCCTGGCTCGGACTTCCAGATTTCCGCCCGCACAAGTCGGGCAGTTTGTTTCCAGAAGTGGAGAAAACCGATGGGCACGCAGTCGCGCTCACATGACAGAGCAGCAGCGCAATCAATAATCCCGATGCGGATGTCCGGCGTCATTCTGGCGCTGGCGGCAATTCTCCTGCTCTCCGCATGTACCCGTGAACGCGTGGCCGAGGAGGTCGGCAACTCCTTGGGGCCGCCGCAAGAGGAACCGGTTGTAATGGAACCGGATACGCCGCAACCACCGGCAACCGAAACGCCCTTGCCGACTCCCGAAGACACGCCGGTACCGACCACCGTCACCTACGAAGTCAGACCGGGTGATACGCTCTCCACAATTTCGGATAAATTCGGTACGGAGATCCAGAGAATTCGAGAGATGAATCTGCTCACCACCGACGCGCTCCAAGTGGGGCAGGTGCTTCGTATGCCCTATGTGCCCGGCCTGACTACGCCCGAAGGCATCCCCACGCCCACCCCCGAGCCATTCCAATACACGGTTCAAGAGGGCGATACGCTACTGTCGATCGCGCTTCGCTACGACGTATCCTTGAGCCAAATCCTCAGTCTCAACAACCTGCGCGACGAGCACAGCATCACCATTGGCCAGGAGCTACTGATTCCCAGTGCCAGCGCTTCCTCCGAACAATCGGGCGCACAGACGGGCGCCGCCGATCCCGCCCTGTCCAGGAGAGTGGGCACCCACACAGTCCGCCCCGGCGAAACCCTGGCATCCATCGCCGACCGATACAACGTTACCGTCCCCGAACTGATCGCCTTCAACAGCAACACGATCACCAATCCACATGTCGTGAGAGTGGATACCGTTCTTCTCATCCCCGGCCTGTCCGCCGCCGACGTCAGCGTCTTGAACCAGACGCTCTACACCGTGCAGGAAGGGGACACCCTCCTCGGCATCGCCCAACAGTTTGACGTCACGGTAGACGCGCTCATGGCGGCCAACAACATCTCCAACGCCGATCTGCTCCGCGTCGGCGATCAACTGATCATCCCGCAAACGGGTCCCTGAGTCCTCTTCTTTCGCTGCCTCCCGCCCGCCATCCGATCGCGGGAAGGCAGCCGCGCCCGCTTGCAACGAGCAAGCGAGACACCAAACGCGCCCAGCGCCGCATAGCGCAAAGGCCTGTCGCCTGCCCGGTCAAATACTATGTTCAGTTATCGGGATTGATGCTGTGTGCCCGTGGGGCTGGCGACGATCAAGTCCGTCACCAGGTCGATAAATAGGCCGTGCTCAACGATTCCGGCCCGTCTCTCCAACGCGCTGGCAATGCACTCCGGGTCTTCTATAGGACCGAACTGACAGTCGAGGATCAAATTGTCGCTGTCCGTCCGAAAATGACTGCCGTCCGGCCTCGTCCGCACCTGCACGGCAGCGCCAAGCCGCTCGATGTACTCCGAATGGGCCCGCAGACCAAAGGAAAGCACTTCCACCGGCAGCGCCCACTTCGCGCCCAGTCGCTCAGAAAGCTTGCTCCCGTCGACGATAATCATCTCCCGCTCGCTGGCCTGGGCAACGATCTTCTCCCGCAGCAGCGCGCCGCCGCCGCCTTTGATGACGCGCAGCTGGGGGTCTACCTCGTCAGCGCCGTCAATCGTCAGGTCGATGCGTGGATGGCAATCCAGGGTCGTCAGCGGAATGGCCAGCCGCCGCGCGTCTGCGGCCACCTGTTCCGAACTGGGGACGCCGAGAATCCCTGTGAGCCTGCCCACTGCCAGGCGCTCCGCGATACATTCGAGCGCCTTCAACGCCGTACTCCCCGCGCCCAGCCCCACGACCATCCCGGACTCAACATGCGCCACAGCAGCTTCGGCTGCCTGCCGCTTCAGAGCATCTATGTTTTGCATCTGGATCTGTTATCGCTTTGAATTGTGAACGCAGCCGGCGCCAGTGCACGCACCCACTGGCATGCCGCAAATTCCCCGCTCGCGTACGCCGTCTCTCTTACGCTCCCTTACGTCGTCGCCAGCGACTCGACCAGCCGCTCCAGTTCCGATTCTGCTGCTTCCCCCAAGTCAACCCGTAACACGCGCCGCCCTGCATCTATCAGCGCCTGCCGGTCCCCTAGCGACTGGGCTTGAATCAGGACGCCGAACGGCACCGCCGACTCCGCCGAACCGGGCTCGTCAGGAATGTCTGCTTCTGAAGAAGGCCCGTCAGTAAGTTGAATAAAGAGACCGTTTCCGCCATCCCCTTTATGCAGCTGGCCCGTCGAGTGGAGAAAGCGGGGACCGTAGCCCGTAGTCGTCGCCAGCTTGGTCCGGTCCCGAAGACGTCCCTGCATGGTCCTAAGCAACCCGTCCACGGACGAACATGGCTGCATGTAAGCCTGTATACTGATGTAATCCCCCGCCTGGGCCTGATCCACAAAGGCTGCCAGCGCTTCGTCCGCACCACCGTGCGGCCTGTCCCCATCCACGCCCTCGAGATATACCTTTATGCCAGCGGCTTCCAGCGACGGTTGCGGCGTAGGCAGGCTGCCGCTCTCCATATAGGCCGACATCATCTGCCTCGACTGCTGCTTCGCCGATTCGACATCCGGCTGATCGAACGGGTGGATGCCTAACCGGGCACCCGCAACCGCCGTGGCATACTCCCACAGGAAGAACTGTCCCCCCAGGTCGTACCGATCGCGGAAGCGCACGCGGATCACCGGATGGCCGGCGTCAATAAGCGCCTGCACCTTCTCATCCTGCGCGCCCGCATCGCTCCACTGCAGGTGAACGAACAACCGGTCCGCGCCGTACACATCCGGCGAACCCGCCGGTTCACCAACCACCGGTACGATTCCCGTACCCGATTTGCCGGTGCTCTCGGCGATCAGCTGCTCCAGCCAGTCCGCGAACGATGCCACCTCCTCGTCCGCAATAACTGTCAGCTTGTCCCTCCCCGCCTTGGCCATCTCGGCCATCATCACCCCAATCTGGGCGCCGGGATTGGCAGAACCGGTTATATGCCGTCCGCAGTCGTTTTTCGCCTCTTGCGCCCGCCGCAGCAGACGTCGCAGATTGACCCCCACCAGTGCCGCCGGAAGCAAACCGAAATGGGACAGCGCCGAATAGCGGCCGCCGATGTTGGGATCGTTGACAAAGACCGAGCGGAAGTTGCATTCAGCACCCAGTCTGAAAAGCTCGCTGCCGGCATCCGTTATCGCGACAAAATGCGCGCCCGCCTCCGCGTCGCCGAGCTTGTCCTGAAGAAGGTTGTAGAAATACTTGAAGAGGGACAGCGTTTCAGCCGTGGTACCCGACTTGGTGGCGACAATGAAGAGCGTTCGCGCCGGATCCAAACTGTCTGCCAGGCTCTGGACAGCCGCAGGATGCGTGCTGTCCAATATCCGCAGCGCCATCGGGCCGCTGTCGAATGTACGCGCAAACACCTCCGGCGCCAGGCTGGATCCCCCCATGCCGAGCAGAACCGCCTGCGTGTAGCCCTCCTGCTGCAGGTCTTGCAACAGGGCGCTGATGCAATGCCGCTCATCCTCCATTCTGACGGCTATATCCAGCCAGCCCAACCGGTTTACGATCTCGTCAGGTCTGTCGCTCCACACACTGTGGCTCCTGGCCCAGATGCGTGTGACGATCCGCTCCCTGTCGACCGCCTCCAGAGCGCCCTCTACCTGGCTCCGGAGGGCACCGTAAAAAAATCGGCGCGCTCTCTTGTCTGATTGTCGTCTCCGCCCGCGATGTCGGCCACCTTCTGCGCAATGCCCGCCATCAGCTCATCAAATGAATCCGCGAAGGCGTCCACACCGTCACCCATCAACTCCGTGGTGACCTCGTCAAGGTCGATGCCAACTTCAGCCAGTTGCCCCAAATGTTGCCGGGCCTGCTCCACATCGGCGTCCACCGTGCGGGCCGCGGTGCCATGGTCCAGAAATGCGTCCAGGGTCTCAGGCGGCACCGTATTGACCGTGTGCGGCCCGAGTAGCGAATCCACGTAGAGCGTGTCAGGGTAGTCGGGATTCTTGGTACTCGTACTTCCCCAAAGAGGACGCTGCACCCGCGCCCCCTGCGCTGCCAGCCTTTCCCAGCGCGGGCCGCTGAACAGTTCGCCGAAGCGGTGATAGGCCATCTTTGCATTCGCGATAGCGATCTTTCCCTGAAGCTCGCCGTTGCCGAGTTCAACAACCCTGGGGTCAACCTTTCCGTCAACCCGGCTCACGAAGAATGAAGCGACCGACGCCATCCGGCTGAAATCCACGTTCGCCGCTGCCAGCTTTTCCAGGCCGTGAATATAGGCCATCGCGCTGTCTTCGTACTGCTGCAAAGAGAAGATAAGCGTGACATTGATGTTGATGCCCTCGCCCGTGAGCGTCTCGATCGCCGGTATGCCTTCCGGCGTCGCCGGTACCTTGATCATCACATTCGGCCGGTCCACCAGAGACGACAGGCGGCGGGCTTCCATTACCGTGCCTTCCGTGTCATAGGCCAGCTTTGGATTCACTTCCAGGCTGACATAGCCGTCCAGCCCGTCCGTGCTCACATAGACCGGCTGCATGATGTCGCACGCGCGGCGAATGTCCTGGATTGCGAGCGCCTCGTATATGTCATTGACCGATCTGCCTTCACCGACCAGCCGTTCAACCGCGGCATCATAATCGGTGCTGGCCGTGATCGCCTTCTGGAAAATCGACGGGTTGGATGTAACGCCCCGAAGTCCCTGGGCAACCATTTCGCCCAACTCCCCGGAATCCAGGAAGGAGCGCCTGATGAAGTCCAACCAGATCGACTGACCGATTGCAGCAGCTTCTTTCATTCTTGTCATGATTACTCTTCTCCTGAAGATCGTCCCTGCGTTAAGATGTGGTTCGAACGCGCCCAGTATTCCTCCCCTGATGGGGCCAATTCAAAACTATGCGGCGTCAGAGACCAGTCCCTTGCCGGCTGATGATTTCGACCACTGAAATATTGGTATAGGGCTTGGGCACGCAAACTCATTTCGGCACATAGATGTTGGCAAGATCCAGCTCCGCGTCCCCTTCCCCCTGAATCAGAGCGAGTGCCGCCATCGCACCCCCGATCAGGCCAGCATGATTGCGCATCTGCGCCGCCACAATCGGCGCGCGGACGTCTATATATTTGACATACTTTTGGCTTCTCTTGCTTACGCCTCCACCTATGATAAACAGATCAGGCGAAAGCAGAAATTCAACAGTCTGAAAATACCTGTTTAGGCGTTTCCCCCACTTCTTCCAGCTCAGGTTTTCCCGGTCTCTGGCACTGCTCGCCGCCCGGCTCTCTGCGTTGTACCCGTCAATCTCCAGATGACCGAACTCCGTATTCGGGGCCAGATGTCCGTCAACAAAAAGAGCAGAACCTATCCCTGTACCCAATGTGAGCAACACAACGACGCCGGGCTGGTCCCTGCCCGCGCCAAAGACCATCTCCGCGATACCGGCAGCGTCCGCATCGTTAACGATCGAAGCCGGGCAACCCGTCACCCGCTCGAACAGCGCTGGGGCATCCGTGCCGATCCAGGAGTCGTCCACATTCGCGGCCGTACACACAATGCCATTGCGAATCACTGCCGGGAACGTGCAACCCATCGGGCCTACCCATCCGAAGTGCCTCACAATCTCCAACACCACCTCGGCAACCGCCTCCGGCGTTGACGGCTCCGGCGTCGCAATGCGTCGCCGCTTGGTGAGCAGATCTCCCGTCTCCGCGTCAACCACCGCCCCCTTGATGCCGCTGCCGCCAATATCAATACCTAAAATGTCCATCTGGTCCTCCTTGGGCGGGGGAACTGACAGGTCCTCGTCCTACTTGGTAGTGCCTAGGTTGCATCAGCCATATGTCTGATCCGCAACGCCATTGTTTCCGTAACGCCGCTGCTTCCGTAACGCCATTGCTTCGCCGAGTCACACGTATCGCTCAACTCGCTGCAAAGTCCCCCTCCGCGCCGATTCCAACATCGCCTCCACAACCGCCAGATCCTGCAACGCCTCCTGGGGCGAATTTCGATGCGGGGAGCCATCCCGTACCGCCGCCACAAACGCAGCCAGCTCCTCCCGCACGCTGATCAGCACATTGAACGCTTGGCGCTCGCTTTCCCCGTCACGCTCCAGCACAAGCTCTCCACGCGAGACCCGCATACTGCCTTCACTCCCGCCAATATGGACCGCATCCGTACCCTGCCTGCTGCCCACCGCATACGTGATCGTATACGTGCCGACTACGCCGTTGGCAAAGCGCAGCGCCGCGCCCATCGTGTCCGCCGGCGGCAAGTCCTCCCGGTGCGCCGTCGTCAACGCGCACACACTCTCTACCTCTCCCAGCAGCACGCGCAGACCGGCCACATGATGCACGCCTCCATCCAGCAGATAGCCTCCCGGCACCTCGCCCGAATTCCGCCAGGTCGACCCCATTACGTCGGCCTTGATCGGCAACTGCAGAGACAGATCGCAGAACATAGGCTGCCCGATACGCCCGGCCTGCACCGCCCGCGCCGCCGTCTGAAAGGCCTCCTCGTAGCGCCAGTTCTCCCCCACCATCCACACCCGATCACCATAGGACCGGCTGGCCGCGATCAACGCCTTCGCATCGGCAACAGTGGGCGCGATCGGCTTCTCGCTGAAAACATGCTTCCCCGCCGCCAGGGCCTGAGTCACGACCTCCGGCAACATCTTAATCGGCAGAACAATATCGACTGCCTCAATGCTCCTGTCCGCCAGCAGCGCGCCGATATCCGTATAAATGTCAACGTCGTAGGGGATCGATTCCGCCACCGTCTCGGCAGAACGCTGCGTGCGGCTGCAAACGGCCGCAATCTGCACCGCGTCGCCCAGCTCCAGCAAAGACGGCGCATGCGCTTTGCGCACAAACACGCCGGCTCCGATCAGAGCAATTCGAACCGGTCTGCCCATCGACTCTCTCCGATCACGTTGACAATTCCGATATCTCCATCCGTTTTGCTAACGCTGGCAACTGATGCTATCGTGGACGCGGATAAAGACGACCGCATTTTGAGGATAAACTAGCCACATTATATCACACTGCGCCCGGGGAGTCAGTTGAATTCACTGCTGCTTCTGCTGGCCGTTCCGCTTCCACCACAATCGCTGGAGGCCATCGGTCCTCTCATCGAAGAACACCACGTCGAGACCCGCTACGGACCCGTCGGCCCCCTCGCTCGCCGCGGCCGCCCCGACACGCCCTCAGTCTGGATTCAGCCCTACTACGGCCTGCCCTCACGCACCGATCCCAGGGCCACGCTCCAGGCCGCGCAACAGCTTCACGTCAGCCAGATTGTCGCCTGCGATAGCGTCGTCGCTGTCAATCCTGTCTTGGGCCCCGGCCACCCGCTCCTGATCACCGACTATATCGACTTCACTCGCCATCAGCCCCAGACATTCTACGCGAACGAAGGCACCGGCGGCCTCAGCCAGACCCCCGCTGTCTGCCCCCGCCTCACTGACGCGCTGTCGCACATCCTGCCCATGGCGCCAGGCGGCGTCTACCTGGGCGTGGACGGCCCCAGGCGCGAAACCGCGGCCGAGGCCCGCATGTTCCGCAGTTGGGGCGCAGACGTCATCGGCCAGAATCTCGTGCCCGAAATCGCCCTCGCCAGAGAGCTGGGCCTCTGCTTTGCCGGCCTGGGAATCGTTGAGGATATCAGCGCCGAACGCTCAGCCCCTACGGCCCAAGCGGACGACTCCAGAGGACTGGAAGCCGTGGTCCTGGCGCTTTCCGCTCTCTCCCAATCACTGGACCCCAACACCCCCTGCGACTGCCGCGGTCGTATCGACCCCCGCCAGGCTGCCGGGCCAGGCCTCGCAGAAGGACACCTTCCTAAGCACCCCCGCCAATGAAGATCTCCCAGCTCTACGACCAGTTGGAAATGTATAGCGATGGCGACCCCCCTTCCCACGCACTCTTCGTCCTCGCCCGCCTCCTCGGCACGCCCGACAGACTACTGATTATCGATCCGCCCGATGACGTCGGCGCGCGCTTCGACGTGGCGGACGATACGGCCACACTCTTTACCTCCGCCGCACGCGACGTCGGCCTGCCGCTCGTCCAGACCCAGCCCGGCGGCGTCGCCCACATAAACGTCGGCCAGCATCTGCTGGATATCTACTCCCAGCAGCACACCAATCTGATCTGCTTTCCAGCTATGGGGATACTTTGTGGGGGGTCCTTCGGCAGCGATCTGGCATTGCCTGAGCTGGGGGATGGCTCCGACGGCGAGGATGAGATTGAGAGCCTGCGCCTTCTGGCGCGTCTGGTGAAAGGACGTCGCCTGCAGCTATACATTCCCCGCACAGGTTCCGTCTCGTCCGACAAAGTAGAAGTGATGGGGCGGCTGGCTGCCGATGTCAGCTACATCCACGGACTGCGCCGAACCATCTCCCAAGCGGTTGCCGAAAATGAATTCTGGAGCCAGTCAGAACAGATAACCGAAACACTCCTGCCCGAAAATCGCCGCACTTCCACCGCCGTAACAACCCACCGCCAGAACATCGAGCGCCTCTATAACGCAATTCTGGCGTGACTCCTCCTGCTACGATGCCGCTATCAAGAAACCGGCGCCCCTACCGTCGCTCATAAAGAACACGTCCTTCTCGCAGCGCCCGGACCAGCACATGGTTGATGGAATCGCGCCAATATTCAACCTCGTCGCGGCTATAGAGAAAGATGTCTTTGGCAACCCCGAGCCCTGAAAGCGTTCGGTACAGTCGCGCCGTTTCCAGTCGCCGGCTCCTCTCCTGCCCAAACGGCTCTGATTCCACGACCACCAGGTCTACATCAGACCCCGCCCGCGCGTCACCGCGGGCGCGCGAGCCAAACAGGATGATCTGGTCGGGATCGACTTCCTGCACAATTCTCTCTACCATCTGATCCAAAAGCGCATCCGACACTTGGGCCATTTTCTCGTCTCCCTGCCCCGCACAATCAACCCGGCGTCGACGTTCTCTACTTCCAGCGCCGCCCACCGGATCCTATCACTCCGACCCGCCGCCGAACAGACTCCTCTGCTCAGCAGACTCCGGATACACCGCGCCGATGTGCTCGTAAGCTGCCTTCGTCGCCGTGCGCCCACGCGGCGTGCGGTCCAGAAAACCCAGCTGGAGAAGATACGGCTCCACCACATCCATGATCGTGTCGTCCTCTTCACTGATGCTGGCCGCCAGCGTCCCCAGCCCCACCGGACCCCCGCTGAACTTGCTGACAATCGCATCCAGCACCCGCCGGTCCAGATCGTCCAACCCCAGATGATCGATCTCATTTACAGCCAGCGCATCACCGGCCAGCGCCACGCTTATGGTCCCATCCCCACGCACCTGGGCGTAGTCGCGCACGCGCCGCAACAGCCGCAGCGCCACCCGCGGCGTTCCCCTGGACCGCCGTGCGATCTCCGCGGCGCCGTCGCCCTCAATCTCCGTCTCCAGCATCCCCGCCGCCCGCAAAATGATCGTCTCCAACGCCTCCCGGCTGTAGAAGTCAAATCGCTCCACAACACCGAATCGGGCCCGTAGCGGCGCCGTCATCAACGCCAGACGCGTCGTCGCGCCGATGACGGTAAATCTTGGCAGCTTCAGCCGAATGCTTCGCGCGCTCGGCCCGCTGCCGACCGTGATGTCCAGCACAAAATCCTCCATCGCCGGGTATAGGATCTCCTCAACCACACGTCCCAGGCGGTGGATTTCATCAATAAAGAGGATGTCCCCCTTGCGAAGATTTGTAACTATCGCCGCCAGATCCCCCGCCTTTTCGATCGCAGGCCCCGATGTCGGCTTGAGATCGCCCTGCATCTCATGTGCCAGAATGTGGCTGAGCGTAGTCTTGCCCAGCCCCGGCGGCCCGTACAGGAGAACGTGGTCCAAAGCCTCGCCCCGCTGACGCGCCGCCTCAACCAGAATTCGCATCTTCTCGCGCAGCTTCTCCTGGCCCACCATTTCGTCCAGGCTTTTGGGCCGCAACGCATAATCGACGCGGCCGTCCTCAGCCTGTCTTTCGCCCGAAATCTCCCTTCTGTTCGGCCCGGAAGCCCTTTGAACGTTTCTCTGCGTCACGCTGCGTTCATCAGCCATGCTCATCACCCATGCTCATCACCCATTGTGAATGAAAGAACGATTGTGCTACACACAGTATACCAGAGCGTGAAAGGGATCAAAACAGCCGGAATTGCCCTGCCGCTTTCTTTGCAGCGTGCATCCCAAAATGAGGGTGAACTCTCCTATACCCCCGGTATCGACTAAGCCGTGCCCCGTCCTCACATCCATCCTTAAGAATAGCCCCTTCTCTGACCCCTGACCCCTGACCCCTGATCCCTGATCCCTGCAGTTGGGCGTTCGGGCCTTCGGCCCTCTCTTGTGCGGGGGCTGCGCCCCCGCAACGCCCCGCCCTTGCTAGACCACCGTGCTCATTCTTCCCCAGCAACGTGTCTAGAGAAAAGTGTCCAGCCAACAGAATTCCCCCCAAACGCTCCAGTAGGGGCAGGCCTTGTGCCTGCCCTATGCCCCCATATCCACAGACCTTCCGCTAAAGCCAGGTCTGGCGCCTGCCCTGCATCTCTCCAAGAGCCGGCAAACAATTCCAACCACCTCCGGCGTAGCCTCCCCGCCACATTGTTCCCGCATCAAATCTGGGCTGCACCCTATTGTGTAGATCCTCTTGACGGAATGCGTAAAAGCTGATATAACATTTCCCACATTTTCTACGTTGACCGCCATTCATAGGAAACTGTCATGCCAAAGAAGGCGACTAAAGACCGCAAGAGACTGTTGGTAAATTTGGAACAAGTGAACGAAGAGCTGGAACATCTACGCAATATGATGCAAGGCGAGGTAGATGTTGAACTGGACGAAGGCGACACCGAAATCGTCGAACGAGAGAAAACTGCCGCTCTCATCGTGGTGCTGGAACGTCGTCAAAAGGACATTGAACACGCCCTGCGCGTAATCGATATGGGGCAGTACGGTATCTGTGAACGCTGCGGCGGGAAAATCCCACCGGCGCGTCTCGAAGTTAAGCCCGATGCAACCCTGTGTATGGACTGCCAGCGCGAAGTTGAATCATTCAACCGCCGCAACCGCGCGCCGCGCACCGCGCCGGCCCGCTGGTAGCTATAAACCGCCTGGGTGGCACCTGAGGAAATCCGGGCCAGCAAGGAAACTGTATGTCAACCAAACTGTATGTTTCCCGCCATCCACTGGTAGAGCACAAGATAACACAACTACGAGACACGAAGACCGACTTCCGTCAGTTTCGTTCTATCGTCGCCGAGCTGTCCATGATCCTGGCCTACGAAGCCACCGCCGACTTGGTCACTAAGGAGGTGGAAGTTCAGACTCCGCTCTCAACCACCACCGGAAGCAAATTCGACGAACGCGTCGGCTTGGTCCCGATCCTGCGCGCCGGTCTGGGGATGGTAGACGGTATGCTCAGCCTCATTCCCCAGGCCGAAGTCTGGCACCTGGGCTTCTACCGCGACGAGGAGACGCTGCAACCGGTAATCTACTACAATAAACTCCCCGACGATCTCTCTACCCACACCTGTTTCGTGCTCGACCCCATGCTCGCCACCGGCGGCTCTGCACTGATGGCCGTCGACATTCTCAAGCGCCGCGGCGTCACCCGCGTAAAGTTCGTCGGTCTGCTGGCCGCGCCCGAAGGGATCGCCGCACTGCAAGGTTCCCATCCCGACGTCGCCGTGCATGTCGCCGCCGTCGACGAACGCCTCACAGATGCCGGTGACGCCGCCGCCGGATTCCCGCCCGGCTTCATCTGGCCCGGCCTCGGGGACGCAGGCGACCGTCAGTTCGGAACCAGGTAGACCCGTCCTTGGATAAAGATAGCAAATTGGGCGTAAAGAGCGGAGTGGTCTGTTTCGCTAGCGCAACGCGATCACCGATGCAGCTTCGTCAGGCGGACTATCCGGAACACTGATGACAAGCGCGCCGCTGCTCTCCTCAACGGGCAGCGCTTCGCCTCCCGCAACCAGCCTTGCCTCCTGCGCAGTCAACCCTTCGACCTGAATCTGCCCGTCGGCCGGCCAGTCAAATACATGCAGGTAAACTACGCCTTCCCCACTGGTCGAACGCAGGTCAGCCCGTCCCTGGATAGGCCCCGGCTGTGTGCCGTAAACCGCCTCGCCGTTTACCTCCAGCCAGCGCCCCATCGCCTCCAGGCGCTCAACGCTCGGCTGCGGAATGTCACCCTCACCGGTGGGGCCCACATTCAACAGATAGTTGCCGCCCTTGCTCACAATGTCGACCAGCTTGCGGATCAGATCTACGCTGGACTTCCAGTTGTGATCGTTGACTTTATATGACCAGCTGTCGTTGATCGTGGCCGGCGTCTCCCAGTCTAAATCCAGGACCGATTCGGGAATACGGTTGTCCCCGGCAGTAGCATAATCCCCCAGCGCATTGCCCAGCCGCCCACAAACGAGACAGTCCGGCTGCAGCTCGTTGCACAACGCCAGCAACGACCGGCTCTGCGCCTCCGAGATCCCCTTTGGCGTGTCAAACCAGATAATGCCGATCGGCCCGTAATTGGTCAACAGTTCCCGCACGTGCGGTTTCACATAGTCTTCGATGTAACCGTCGAAATCCTTCTCCGCCGGGTCGAAGTCCCAGTCATTGCCGTCCCCGTCCGGGTGATGCCAGTCCTGCGTCTGAGAATAGTAGAATCCCAACTTAATGTCCTGCGCGGCACACTCTTCCGCCAACTCCTTAAGCACATCTCGCTTAAACGGAGTAGCATCGGCCATATCGTAGTCGGTAACAGCCGAATCGAAAATACAGAAGCCATCGTGGTGTTTGGAAGTGATCACCAAATACTTCTGGCCGGCCCGCTTTGCCAGCGAGACCCACGCCTTGGCATCAAACTTGACAGGGTTGAACTGCGCCGCCAGCTTCTCATACTCCTGAACAGGGATTTCCGCCCGGTACATAAGCCACTCGGCAATGCCGGGCCAGTCGCGCCCGTTCCAGACACCGGCAGGAATCGAGTACAGCCCCCAGTGAATGAAGAGCCCGAACCTGGCCTCGCGCCACCAGTCCAGGCGCGCGTCGCTGCGCGCCCCCGGCCGCTGGCTCCGGTCCGGCTCCACTTCCGGACGGGTTACGGCGAAATCGTAGCCTCTGCGAAGCAGCAGCAGCGCCATGTCCTCCACTGACTCATTCTCTTCAGCGGCCACACGCTCAATGCGCTGCACAAATGTCGAGGGGACGTTGATGGTGACTTCTGGCACGGTTTTCCTCCTGCCGGATGTTGTCTGCAGCAGCCACTGGCCGGCGGCGAGTGACCGCATCGTTGAGGAACAGGCCACTGGCTGCTAGCCACTGAACGCCGAAGCTATGCCTGGATCCCGGATAAGATCACCCCGCGGATCATCAACTTCTGGGCGAAGAAGAAAACAATAATTATCGGGATGACCATCAGGAAAGACATGGCCATCATGTAGGGGATCTGAGTGTTGTAGAGCCCCTTGAAGAAGGTGATGCCCAGGGCAAGCGTGTAGTTCTCCTGGCTGGTGAGAAATATCAGCGGCCCGAAGTAATCATTCCACACGGCCTGAAAAGTAAACACCGAGGTGGCCGCGATGACCGGTCCCGAAAGGGGAACGAATATCTGCCAGAGTATGCGCAAGCGGCCCGCCCCGTCTATAAGAGCCGCCTCCTCCAATTCAACGGGTATTCCTTTGAAAAACTGACGCATCAGGAAAATGTTAAAAGCCCCGCCGCCGAAAAAGGCCGGCACGGTCAGAGGCAGTAAGGTGTCCAGCCAGCCGACGCGATGAAAACCAACGAACAGCGGAATCAACGTAACCGTGCCGGGCAACATAATCGACGCCAGGACAAGGATGAACCACAGGTCTCGCCCCGGGAAACTGATGCGCGCGAATCCATAGCCGCACAGCGTGGCCGATAGCAGAGTGCCCACCATGACCGACACCGTGATCGCCAGTGTGTTCACCAACCAGCGCGTCCACTGCATGCTCTCATAGGTCCACCCTTCCGGGAAGTTCTGCCAGCGATATGTCTCAGGGAAGAAAGTGGGAGGAAAGACGTAAATTTCGGCCTGGGTCTTCAGCGACGTCGTGACCATCCATAGGAGGGGTAAGAGAAATACGACTGCGCTAACGCCCAATATCAAATAGATTAGCAGAATGCGAAAACCCTGCTTCGGCCGTCGCCGCCAGTCCAGGTCCAGTATGCCGACGTGAACATCCTTCTCGCTGACTGTCATTTGACCTCTACCTCATAAAAGACCCATAGACCGGAGGATCGGAAAACCAGGAGGGTCAGTATCAATACGACAAACAGCAGGAACCAGGCCATCGCCGAAGCCATGCCCATCTGCGTCCAGTTGAACGCGCGCTCGTACAGCATCAGGTTATAGAAATAGGTCGACTTCAACGGGCCGCCCGATGTGAGAACAAAGGCGTTCACAAAAGTCTGCGAAGCGGCGATCAGTCCCATCACCAGGTTGAAAAAGATCGTGGGGGTCATCATCGGGATCGTGATGTTGCGAAAAAGCTGCAGTTCGTTCGCGCCGTCCAACTTGCCCGCCTCATACAGAGATTCGGGAATCCCTTGCAACCCGGCCAGGTAGATGATCATGCCCGCGCCGACCCCCCACAGGCTCATCATGACCATCGACGCGAGCGCCGTCTCCGGTTCGGCAAAGAATGAAAACTTGGGGATGCCCAGGCGCACAAGAACGGCATTGATCAGGCCGTAATCGCGGTTCATCAACCATCCCCACAGGATGAGGCTCGCAATGGCCGGAACGATCGCAGGCATATAGAAACTGGTGCGGAAGAAGGCAATGCCCTTGACGCGCTGGTTCAGGAGCATCGCGAGGACAAAAGCCCCCACTAGACCAAGAGGCACCGAAGTTCCGGCGTAAATGAGAGTAACCTTGCAGGCCTGCCAGAAATTCTTGTCCGATGTGAACATCACGACGTAGTTGCGCAAACCTATCCATTCCGGCGCGCGCAAGAGGGGAAACTTGGTGAAGCTCATGTAAAAGGAGGCCAGCATCGGGCCAATTGTGAAAATCAGCAGCCCGAGTACAACAGGGCTGATAAAGAGATAGCCCTGGACTGTGTCCCGCATTCGACTATTCATGAGCCGTGTCTGTCCTGCGAACTGGTTCTAGGGGGACGAGGGGTAAAATGTGTCTGTGAGTGACTGGGATTTGATGGTTCCGGCAGCCGCCCGATTCGCCGGTGAATAGCGGCGGGCGGCGCAATGACCACCCACCACGATTCACCGGACACTATATTCCAGCTACGATTCTCCAGCCGTTTCTGTTACGCGTTCTGGTCCAGGCATGACTGGATCGTTGCATCCGTCTCGGCAAACGCATCTGCTGCGTTTGCGTCTCCGCGAATCACCGCTTCCAGAGCCTGCTTGTAGCTGTCACTCACCATGCCGGCGTAAAAGCTGCCGCAGTCGCCCGGGTGCTCGATGACGGGCAGAATCGCATCGTCCGCGCCGTTGATGAATGCCATCAGATTGTTTGGCGGCGTCGGCAGGCCCTCCATCCAACTGGGATCGCTGGCCACCGATCTCAGCAGCGGCACACCCAGTTCGGCCTTGGCTGCTTCAAGCTGCACCGTCGGCCGGATAAGCTGCTTGATGTACTCGTACGCCGTATCCAGGTTCTTGCCACCCGCGTAGGCCGACATGCCCCAGGTACCCATGCCGGTTCGATGCCGACCGTCCGGCATCAGAGGCATCACCTGCACGTCCCACTCAAACTTATCCGCGGCGGCTTCCCGCACGGGGCCGCGCAGACTCTGAATGTGGCAGAAGGTTGCGGCCCGCCCCAGCATGAAAGCGTTTCCGCCCACATCAAGGCCCAAAGGCTGGGCAACGTTGTACTCGTTCCAGAGACCTGCATAGGCGGTCAGCGCTTCAACCGTATTCGGGTCCGACCAGGTGGACTGATTGTTCTCAACGTCGAGAATCTTGCCGCCGTAACCGACAACCCAGGGATATACCGTCGCCCACCAATTCCAGGTGGCGTTGGAGAGGCCCCAGTAACGCGGCGTGCCGTCATCTTCCGTCTCGAGTTCAGTGATCATCTGGCAGTTGATGATGAAATCATCCCAGGTCCACTCATCGTTTGGTTCTTCGGCGCCGGCCTCCTCAAAGAGGGACTTGTTGTAATACATCGTCACCACGTCCAGCGCCGAGGGCAGCATCTGGATCTTGCCGTCAAAAACGCCGAGTCCAAGCATATTGGGGAAGACGTCGTCAATGTCGACGTCGGGATCCCCTTCTGTGTACGGCGTCAAGTCCAGCGTAACGCCGTTGTTGGCAAACGGTACAACGAACAGATCCGCGCTGAAGAAAACGTCGGATAGCGTGCCCGCCGCCGCCGCCGTGTAATACTTCTCCGCCAGGTCGCCGGAAACCATATTGAACGTAACCGTAACGTCCGCGTGCTTCTCGTTGAACGACGCTTTGATCAGCTCATTTACCGGCTCAACCGGCGCCCCGGCCAGGATCGAAATCTCCAGCTCGACCGGTTCATCAGCCATGGCTCCCTCTCCGCCCTGCGGTGCCGCCACCGGCGCGCACGCAGCCAGCGCCGCCGTGCCGCCGACCGCCGCCGCCGTCTTGAGGAACCCGCGACGGGACACTGTCTGTAAACTCTGCAAATTCTGCTTGGACATTGATCTCTCCTGAATGTGTGTATGTGGTTGGGATTTTGGGATTCTTCGGAAATAGTGGTATGCAATTATTGCAAAATCGAGTCCTACCACCAAATTTGGACACCCGTTGGGGTAAAATAGCACCTTTCGGTGCGGTTCGGTTTTCCGGTCGGAGACCGGCGCAGGGCTTGGCAGTCATCTGGGCTGCCTCCGGGGGCCGGATGCCCCCAACTGCTCTCCGCTATGTGCACGCCAATATTTTCGGTCCGCATCAGTATCGCCATGCACATCAGATCTCTGGGTTCCGTCCCTATTGACAGCCTCATTATGTTTGCCTATTTCGAAACGAGACGCGGACGGGCCGTACCGCCTGTTCGCCCCCGGTAAAATGGCCGAACTACTGTAACCTGCACCAGGCAAGCCGCCATGGAAGCGGCGCCAATCACCCATCCTGAAAGGACCTGCAATGAGCACTCTGAAAGTTGGCCTCGTCGGCGTCGGCGGCATCTCCCGCACCCACATGCCCGGCTGGGCCGCCTCCGAGGAAGCAGAAGTCGTGGCCGGCAGCGACATCAGCCCTGAAGCGCTCGAAGAATGGGGCGCGCTTCACAATGTCAGGAAGCTGACAACCAACGCCGACGAACTCTTCTCCGACCCCGACATCGACATCATCGATCTCTGCGTGCCCAACATGTACCACGCCCCCCTCGCCATCGCCGCCCTCGAAGCCGGCAAACACGTGATCTGCGAGAAGCCGCTCGCACCCACGCCCCAGGACATCCAGCGGATGATCGCAGCGCGCGACAAATCCGGAAAACAGCTCATGACCGCGCAGCACTTCCGCTTCGCCGGCGTATCCCAGGCCATGAAGGCGGAGATCGATACCGGCACCCTCGGCGATGTCTATCACGCCCGCGGCTGGATGCTGCGCCGTAATGGCCTGATCCCCACCGCGACCTTTATCGAAAAGAAACACAGCGGCGGCGGCCCCTGCATCGACATCGGTGTCCATATCCTCGACCTCACCCTGTGGATGATGGGCAATCCCCGCCCTGTCACCGTATCCGGCGTCGCCGACGCCCGCCTCGCCCACCTCCCCGGCGCATTCGCCACCTGGCGCGAAGGGCCGATTCCCAGCACCTTCGACGTCGAGGACTACGCTGTCGCCTTCGTACGTTTTGAGACCGGCGCCACACTCGTTTTGGAAGTCAGCTGGCTCCTCCACCACGACATCCGCGGCGAAGACATGCAATCCTGGATCTACGGCGACAAGGGCGGCTGCCACTGGCCGTCCGCCCAATTCCTGGACACCAACTACACCACTCGCCAGTTCAACAACCGTACCCTCCAGCTTACCCAGGACAAGATGGAACCCCACGCGCTCGAATGTGTCGAATTCGCCAAAGCCATCGCCGCCGGCGCGCCTTCACCGGTGCCCGCCGAACAGTCCCTGCAAGTGCTCGCCATTCTCGACGGCATCTACCGCAGCCAGGCCGAAGGCCGCGAGGTGACAATCGATCTGTAATGATTCAAGTCCGCAATGGCCGGCGAACCCGTTCTTGGTAGCCAGTCGCTACAGTGCTGGCCGCCGGACAATAAGCACAGACCACTGGTCTCAAAGGGAGACTCTAATGATAATTGAACAAATCGCCGACTACGCATGCGAGACTGGCGAAGGCCCGCTTTGGCATCCCGACGAAGGCCTCCTCTACTGGGTCGACATACCGCCGGGCAAGCTCTACCGCTACGACCCCGCCACCGGTGCCCACGGCCTCGTTCTCGACGCCGGCGAAGCCATCGGCGGCTTCACCATCCAGGAAGACGGCGCCCTCCTCCTCTTCATGGCCCGCGGCCGCATCGCCCTCTGGCGCGAAGGCCAACCCCTCAAAAATCTGGTCGACGAGATTCCAGCCGAGCGCGAAGGACGCTTCAACGACGTCATCGCCGACCCCGCCGGCCGTGTCTTCTGCGGCACAATGCCCCGCGGCGCCAGCAACGGCGTCCTCTACCGCCTGGACACCGACGGCAGCCTCACCATCGTCATCGAAGATGCAGGAACCTCCAACGGTATGGGCTTTACACAGGACCTCAAAACCTTCTACCACACCAACACCAGGCGCGGCATCACCCGCTACGATTACGACATCGAAAGCGGGCAGATCAGCAACCCGGAGTTCGTCGTACGTGAAGGCGCCGCCTCCAACGGCCGCCCCGACGGCATGACCATGGACGCGGCCAACTGCTTCTGGTCGGCCAGATGGGACGGCCACGCCCTCGTCCACCATATGCCCAACGGCCGCGAAATCCAGCGCCTCAACTTCCCCGTGCCCAAAGTGTCCAGCGCCACCTTCGGCGGCCGCGACTACACAGATCTTTACATCACAACAGCTGGCGGAAATATCAGAGAAACCGACGGGCCCCAGGCCGGCACCCTGTACCGTGTACAACTGGGCGTGATGGGCAAGCCTCCCTTCCGCTCCAAAATAAACATATAGGACCGGCATTCCCTGCCCCCAAACGGCGCATACCGGCGTCCTGAGCGGAGGTTCAGCCCTCAGGTTGCCAAGAAGGACCGGCCGACCAGGTGCGACTCAAAGTTCACTACATCGAAAGGACTGGTGATGACATCTAAATCAGAATCTGCCGCCTACCGCGTCGGCATTATCGGCTGCGGACGCCCTCTCAGCACGGAGGGGGCCACCGGCTTTGGCATGGCTCACCGCCATGCCATGGGCTACGCCGCCTCGCCCCACACGCAGCTGGTCGCCCTCGCCGACATCAGCCGCGAAAACGCCGAGGCATTCCAGGAAGAACACGGCGGCGACGCCATCTATGAGGACTATCGCCAGATGTTGACCGAGGCAAATCTCGACATTGTCTCCGTCTGTGTCTGGCCTCATCTGCATGCCGAGATGGTGCTGGCTGCAGCAGAGGCCCGTGTGCAGGCCATTCACTGCGAAAAGCCTATCGCGCCCACATTCGGCGAGGCCCGCCGCATGCTGGAATCCTGTGAGCGCAACGGTGTCCAGTTGACCTTCAACCACCAGCGCCGCTTTGCCCCCCCTTTCGCAGTCGCCCGCCGGCTGGTACGCGATGGGGCAATCGGCGACCTTCAGCGCATCGAAGGCCGTTGCCCCGACATGAACGACTGGGGTACCCACTGGTTCGACATGATGCACTTCTACAACGATGAAACCCCGGCCGAATGGGTCATGGGCCAGATCGATACCAGCGAGATCCGTACAATCTTCGGCATGGCTCACGAAACGATGGGCATCAGCCTCGTCCACTTTCAGAACGGCGTCGAAGGGCTTCTCATGACCAGCGCTGCTATCGAGATGGGGGCGGCGTTCCGGCTTCTCGGCAGTGACGGCATCATAGAATTTGGCCCCGGCCGGGATGGCGGGCTTCGTATATTGAACGGACAGTCTTCCGGTTGGCGTGACGTGGATCCGGAGGGCACGATGCACGATCTGGACGCAGTTCAAAAGGGGATTGTCGACCTGATAGAAGCGCTCAATGAAGGTAGGGAGCCGGAACTCGCCGGACGTCGTGCATACCGGTCAGCCGAGCTGACATTCGCCACCTACGAATCCAGCCGCATACGCGGCCGCGTAGATCTGCCACTGGAAATCGATGACTCGCCACTAATGGAAATGCTGGCCAGCGCCTCATCCTGATTTTCCAAGTCGAAATCTCACGAGAGTCAAAATTTGACAGATCAGGTATAGGTGGTTATCTTTAGCGCCCGGTCGGGTTTGTCCTGTCCCCCTCTGGGCGCCCGCATGCTCGCAAGAGCTTCCCTTCTCTCAATGCACACCTGCAGTCCTTAGTCTGTGTATTTGATGTACCATTTTTTCGAATCTCGTATTTTCCTTAAGGAGGAAATGCAATGACAAAAGCAAATGCAAGCCTCTCCCGGCGCGACTTTGTCCGCTGGAGTGGTATGGCTGCCGGCGCAGCCACCTTGGCCGCCTGCGCCCCGCCCGCCGCCCCTGCTGGCGGCGATGCTTCTGCCGCCCCTTCCGAGGACATGGAAGTGGTCGTCGAAGCCTGGGCGCACTGGGAACAGGGCCTCGGTTGGATTCAGAACGCTATGGATAACTATGGCTTCTCAGAAGAGAACCCACATATCACGTGGAACCCGGTCGTGGCCCCCTTCGCCGAGATCCACGACAAAATGCTGGCCGCATGCGCCTCAGGCGTAGGCGTCCCCGACGTCATGCGCGTCGAGCAGGGTCGCATGGCTGCCTTCTTTAAGGGCGAGGAAATCTGCTTCATCGATCTGACCGACCGCATCGGCGAACGCATGGACGACCTCGTGCTCGGTTCTGCAGTCGACTACTGGTCCTGGAAGGGCAGCGTCTATGGCATCGGTAACGAAGTCAACGCCTGCTCCCTCGCCTACCGCAAGGGCGTATTCGACGAAATCGGCATCGAAACACCCTTCGAGACCTGGAATGACCTGATGGAAGCCGGCGTTGTCCTCAAAGAAGCCAAGGACATGGCTGTGATCTCCTGGCACGACCTGCATGACGGCGACTTCCAGATCATGCTCTTCGCTGCTGGTGGTGAGATGTTCGACGAAAACGGCGACTTCGGCGGCATCAACGACCTGGGCAGAGAGATCCTCGAGTTCCAGCGAATGACTATTCACGACCTCGGCATCGCCATCGCCGCGCCGGTGACTGGCGATTCGACCTGGTCGCCGCCCATCTACTGGGAATCCTTCCGCCAGGACCAGATCGCCTGTACCCTCGGCGCTCCCTGGCACAATGGCAAATTGGGCCGCGAGGACAAGATCGGCCCCGGCCAGGAAAATGAATGGCGCTTGCAGCGGATCCCCGCCGGCTTCGGTGATAACGGGCCCACCGCCACACATGGCGGTACCAGTGTCAGCATCCCCAAGCAGGCCCAGCATCCCGAAGAAGCATGGCAGATCATCGAGTTCACACACCTGACAGATGCCGTCCTCCAGGACTCCATCGAACGCGGTATCTGGCCCTCCTACATCCCCGTGCTGGACGATCCGGTACTTAACGAGCCGTACGACTACTACGAAGGCCAGGTAATCGGTGAGCTGTACAAAGATCTCGCTCTGCAGATGCCTCGCATCTTCCAGTCGCCGTGGGCGCCCGAATTCCACACGGCCATCAACAACTTCGTGATTACGCCGGTCCTGCAGGACTCGGCTGACATCGATGCAGCCTTCTCTGAACTGGAACCCGAGCTGGAACGCATTAAGTCGCTCTAGCGGCACTGGGTAGTATTACTTCCGGTTCCGCTTGAACTGAATGCATTGAAAGTAGGGACCTTAGCAGTACTTCTGCGTTGAAAAGGGAGGGGCCGGCGCCTCTCCCTTTCATTTCAGATTCCTGTACCGCAGTACAGATATCGGCAAGTTCCCTTATGGGCATCTACTCCGCCCATCTTTGGCAATTGAGTCGTATACCACGGAGCTATGCATGGCATCGTCAAGCGAATTCTCCCCAACCGGTCGCCGTTACGCGCCTGGAACGCCCACTGGGTTTAGGCTGTGGTGGCACCGTCACCGCCTGACGATTATCCCCTATTTCTACATCGCTCCCTTCTTCATCCTGTTCGCTATCTTCCTGGCTTGGCCGGTTGTTCGCAGCTTCTACCTCAGTTTTCATAAACAACAGGGCATCAGTACGCCCTCCTTCATCGGCCTCGACAACTATTTCAACCTCGTTGCCGACCCTCGATTCAAACAGTCGCTGCTCAATACGACGGTCTATGCGCTGGGAAGCCTTTTCGTGCAGATCCCACTCGCATTCATACTGGCAGCCGTTGTCAACTCCAAGCTTGTTCCCTGGGCAAATGCGAAAAGCTTCTATCGCCTCTCCTACTTTGTGCCGCTGCTGACGTCTGCCGTCATCGCCAGCCTCATGTTCAGCATTCTTTACGACTATAACTCCGGCCTGATCAACAGCTATCTGGTGGGGTTGTTTGGTGAAGAAGCGAAAGTGGGCTGGGTTCGCAATGCAAGTGTGGTGAAAGTCTCCATCATTCTGCTGCTGGTCTGGCGTTTCACCGGTATCAATTCTCTTTATTTTGTCGCGGGCCTGCAAAATATCCCCAAAGAGTTGGAAGAGGCGGCCTCTATCGACGGGGCCAACTGGTGGCAGGTACTGACCGGCATTACCATTCCATTGATGCGCCCCGTAATCCTTTTTGTGACGGTAACCGCAATTAACGGCTCCTACCAGATTTTCGCCGAGCCTTATCTCCTTACCGGCGGCGGCCCCCGGGACCAGTCCCTAAGTATCGTTCAGTATCTCTACAACACCGGCTTCTCCTACTTTAATCTGGGCTATGCATCCGCGATTGGATATACGTTGGTCACAATCATCGTCATCCTGGCCATTCTAAACCTGCGCTTTTTTGGCGCTTTTCGCGAGGATCAATAGGACAACTGCTGGGCCAACACTGGGCCAATATGAACTTCCGGGCATATTCACATAGCGCGCCCCGCCTGCCTGAGCAGATTTATACCGATCAGAACTGAGGGATTTCATGACAACAACTGTTCAGACCACGCCTGCATCTGGGCCGAGATACTCCGGCATACAAATTCGTAACGGATTTCTTGTGAGCCTGGCAAACTTTTTCTTGCTAATCGGCGTACTGCTTGCTGCCATCCCCTTCATATATATGATCTCGGCGTCATTCAAGCCACAGAATGAAATCTTCACCTTTCCGGTCCAGATCATTCCCAAAGAGCCGTTCTTCGACAACTACACAACCCTAATCGGAGAAACTCTGTACCTTCGCTGGTTCTTGAACACAGCAATTGTCGCTGTCGGGCGTACTTCGCTCTCTCTTTTACTGTGCATGTTGGCCGGGTTCGCCTTCGCCAAATATGACTTTCCTTTCCGGCGCGTTCTCTTCGTGATGGTCTTGGCCAGCTTTACCCTTCCATTCGAGGTCGTGCTTATCCCCCTCTATACCATGATGGTCAGATTGGGCTGGCTCAATACCTACTGGGTTCTTATCGTACCTTTCGCTGCCAGCGCCTTCGGCATCTTCTTGGCCCGGCAATACGCGCTGGCCCTGCCCACGGAACTGATGGAGGCCGCCCGCATCGACGGCTCCAGCGAATTGGGCATCTTCTTCCGCATCGCAATTCCCAACCTGCGACCTGCCTTGGCCGTAATGGGTATCATCTTTTTCCAGGCCTCCTGGAACGACTTCCTCTGGCCCCTTATCGTCCTCAACGATTCGAGTATGTACGTGATCAACCTGGCCCTGCCCACGCTGCGCGGCCCCTACGGTGACCAGTACGGCCTTGTCCTCGGCGGCGCCGTTATCGCCGTCATTCCCATCATAATTATCTTCTTCGCCATGCAGCGCTACTTCATCGAAGGCATCATGGCCGGCGCGCTCAAAGGCTGACCGCGTACAGATTATTTGCCCTCCCGGAGTCCATCCATGTCCGAACTCAACATCCCCGCGATCCAGTCCGCCGTCCACGAACATAGCGACGACATCATCACCTTCCTCCGCCAGATCTGCGCCATCCCATCCATCGATTCGCAGATCGGCCCCGTCGGCGAACGCGTCCAGGAAGAAATGCGCAAACTCGGCTTCGACGAAGTCTGGTTCGACTCGATGGGCAACACCGTCGGCAAAATCGGCAACGGTGAACGCATCCTCGTCTACGACAGCCACATCGATACCGTCGGCATCGGCGCCGCAGACGAATGGGAGTGGGACCCCTTCGAGGGCAAAGTCGAGGACGGCGTCTTCTTCGCCCGCGGCGCCTGCGACGAGAAGGGCAGCACACCAGGCATGATCTACGGCCTCGCCATCGCCCGCAGCCTGGGGCTACTCGATGGTTGGACCGCCTACTACTTCGGTAACATGGAGGAGTGGTGCGACGGTATCGCGCCCCACGCCTTCGTCGAACACGAAGGCATCCGCCCCGACTTCGTCGTCATAGGCGAGCCGACCAAAATGCAGATCTATCGCGGTCACAAAGGCCGCGTCGAGCTGAAAGCGGTCGCCAAGGGCCGCAGCGCGCACGCCGCCAGCAACCACCTCGGCGACAACGCCATCTACAAGGCCCTCCCCCTTGTCGAAGGCATTAGCCGTCTCGAGCCGCAACTGGGCGACCACCCCTTCCTCGGGCCCGGCAAGATCACCGCCACCGATATCGAAGTCGAAACGCCCAGCCTTAACGCCGTACCCAACCAGTGTACTGTCTACATCGACCGCCGCGTCACCTTCGGCGAAGATCTGGAAGCCGTCATCGAGCAGGTGCGTGGCCTGATCCCGGAGGCAAATCAACAGGCCGGCGACGTGACCCTGGAAATGCTCTTCTACGACGAGCCCAGCTACACCGGCTTCGTCTTTCCCGTAGAAAAATACTTTCCCGCCTGGGCCCTCGAAGATGATGAGCCCCTCGTCCAGGCAGGACAGGAGACCCGCAAACTCATCGGCCTGCCCGACGCGCCTACCAGCAAGTGGGATTTCAGCACCAACGGCATCTACTGGCGCGGCAAAGCCGGCATCCCCAGTATCGGTTTCGCCCCCGGCGACGAAGTCACCGCGCACACCGTGCTCGACAGCGTCCCCCTGGCCGACGTCGTCAAATCCACCGAGTTCTACGCTCTGCTGCCCGCAATTATCAAGTAAGGTCCGCACGCCTTGTGCCGCATTCTCCACGACGCCGAGCAGCCGGCTGCAACCAAAAAACCGTATTGGACGAAATCTGAACAATTGGCGACAATAGGGTGTCGTAGAGGTGCCCTCCTCTCTCGATGGGCACCTATTTGGTATTCTGATAAACACCAATGCGGAAACGCATCGCCTGGTACGCTGACTGTGACCACCTGCCATGACGATTGCTGACAATTTGCGCCAAGTACGCGCACGCATGGCCGAGGCCGCCCGGCGCGCGCAGCGGTCGCCGGACGAAATCACGCTCGTAGCCGTGAGCAAGACAAAACCGCTGGCGCTGGTCGCAGAGACCGCCGCCGCCGGTCAGGTTGATTTCGGCGAAAACCGGCTGGAGGAACTCTGGCCAAAGGCCGATGCCGCCGCCGCCGCCGGCTTGAACCCAATTCGCTGGCACGCCATCGGCACGATCCAAAGCCGCAAGGCGAAACTGGCCCTGGCACCCCCGTCTGCCGGGCGCCAGCCCGGCAGCACAGCAATCTGCCTGATCCATGCGGTCGACCGGCCAAAAATCGCCCGGCGTCTCAGCCGGCTGGCCGCCGAAGACAATCAACCGCTCGACGTCCTCCTCGAAGTCAACGTCAGCGGCGAAGCCAGCAAACACGGCTTCTCCCCTGCCGGCCTGGTCGACGAGCTGTCAACGCTGCTGGACCTGCCCGCGCTGCGCTACTGCGGCCTCATGACAATGGCCCCATTTGTAGACGATGCTGAAGAAGTAAGACCGCTCTTCCGCCAATTGCATTGCCTGCTCCAGGACCTGCGGCACACATTCCCGCCCGCACAGTTTCCTCAGGCAACCTGGCAGCATCTGTCCATGGGCATGACGAGCGACTTCGAAGTCGCAATCGAGGAGGGTGCCACAATCGTGCGCGTCGGCACCGCCATCTTCGGCCACAGGGAGTACGAATGAATCAGCTACAGGGCAAAACGACCTTTATCGGCGGCGGCGCAATGGGTGAGGCCATCATTGGCTCACTGATCGGCAATCAACTGCTCGACCCTGCCCAAATCTGTGTTTCCGAGCCCGTCGCTGCCCGCCGCGAATTTCTTGACAGCACGTACGGCGTCAAAACGGAGACAAACAACGCCCAGGCCGTGGCCGGCGCCTCTGTCGTCGTTCTGGCCGTCAAGCCCCAGGTCCTTGGCCTGGTTATGGCAGATCTGGAAGGAAACTTACCCCGGGATGCACTCGTAGTCAGTATCATGGCCGGTGTGCGCATCAACACGCTCGAGTCCGGTCTCGACCACAACAAAATCGTTCGCTCCATGCCCAACACGCCCGCGCAGGTTGGCAAGGGCATGACCGTCTGGACCGACACCGCTGCCGTAACCGAGACCGACCGCGCCTCCGCCCGGGCCATTCTTGAGGCAATGGGCCAGGCCATCTACGTGGCAGACGAACATTACCTCGATATGGCCACCGGCCTGAGCGGCTCCGGACCCGGATTCGTCTATCTCCTGCTCGAGGCCCTCATCGATGCCGGCGTTCACATCGGCTTCAGCCGCGACCAAGCCCAACAGATGGTGTTACAAACCGTAGAGGGCAGCGTCGAGTTGATGCGCCAGAGCGGTCTCCATCCCGCTGACCTGCGCAATCGCGTAACCAGCCCCGCCGGCACAACCGCCGCCGGAACGCTGCTCTTGGAGCGCGCCGGCGTACGCTCAGCCCTGATCGACGCCGTGGATGCTGCCTACCGGCGCAGCAAGGAATTAGGTGGTAACAATAGCAATGCCTAGCCGCTGGCGCATTTGCCGGCTGCTGGACACAGGTGATTCGTTCGTATATTCGTTCGTATAGTTGTAACAACGTTAGGAGTAGCCGTGATCTTCTTGCTCTTGGCCCGTGTACTTCAGATCTACACTTTCATCCTCTTGATTCGAATCCTGATCACGTGGATCCCGAACCTGGACCCTCATCACCCGATTGTGCAGCTTCTCTTTCAGGTGACGGAACCCGTGCTGGAACCGGCCCGCAAGCTCATCCCCTCAATCGGCATGATCGACATCTCTCCGATTGTGGTCTTCATCGTCTTGGGAATCTTGCAGGATCTATTGGTACAGCTCGCCAGATAGAATCAGTCCGTAGCACGAAGGCCCTTTTCTCCAGGACAAAGGGAGAAAAGGCACTTCCCACCTACGATCACGACTCGGGGAGAGACTGTGCCTGAGATTTCAGAGGACAGAGTCGCTTATCGCTGGCAGCCGCGGCTGTCGATTGCAACCAAGGTCGTCACTGCGCTCATAGTCGTTTCATTGGCGCTAAGTGCCTGCAATATAAGAAACCTCTTTTCGCCGAGGGCAGAGCCGACCGCTGTATCAACCGGCGCGGACGAAACGTTGGCCCGGCTGGTCGAACGCGCCAAAGAAGACTTGGTGCAGACGGCCGGCGCCGATTCCGACGAAACCGTTCTCGTCAGTACCGAGGAAGTAGAATGGGGTGACACAAGCCTCGGCTGCCCCCATCCTGACGAAATGTACGCGCAGATGATCACGCCGGGCTACTTCATCGTACTCGAATCTGGCGGCGAGACCTACGACTATCACACCGGCGCCGACCCCGAAGGGCCGCTGGTGCAGTGCACCGCAGACGGGACGCCCGCCGGCGCAGCGCTCGCCCCCCCGGACGAGCTCGAAGAAGAGACCGAGATGGTCGCCGAGGACGCCCTGCCGCGCCTGATCGAACGGGCGACAGAGGACCTGATGCAAGCGACCAGCGCCGAGTCCGACGCGATCACCGTTGTCAGCACCGAAGAGGTGGAGTGGAGCGACACCAGCCTCGGCTGCCAGGAGCCGAACAAGATGTACGCGCAGATGATCACCCCTGGCTACCTGATCGTCCTCGAATCAGACGGCAACACCTATGACTACCACACCGGCGTCGACCCCGAAGGGCCGCTGGTGCATTGCACCGAAGACGGGACGCCCGCAAGCGCGGCTCCCGCCCTCCCAACGGAATCCGTAGGAGTAATCATAATGGACGACGGCGCGCTGACCCTCCTGATCGAACGGGCCAAAGATGACCTGGTCCAGGCAACCGGCGCCGAGTCCGACGCGATCACCGTTGTCAGCACCGAAGAGGTTGAATGGAGCGACTCC
The DNA here is from genome assembly GCA_965207495.1 of Caldilineaceae bacterium. Classification (GTDB taxonomy): domain Bacteria; phylum Chloroflexota; class Anaerolineae; order Caldilineales; family Caldilineaceae; genus Bin5. The sequence goes on along the minus strand of OZ242287.1, from coordinate 4,834,740 downwards.
AGCCTCGGCTGCCCGGATCCGGACGCGATGTACGCCCAGGTCATCACACCGGGCTACCTGATAGTCCTGGAATCCGAAGGCAACACAGTTAACTTTCACACCGGGATCAACCCCGATGGACCACTGGTGCAATGCACTGAAGACGGCACACCCGCCGCTTCTTCGATGGTCGAAGTCGCGCCGCAAATGGTCATGGACGACCCCTTGTCCCGCCTGGTCGAACGCGCCACTGAGGACCTGATGCAGGCGACCAGCGCCGCGTCCGATGAGATCACAACTGTCAGCACCGAAGAGATGGAGTGGAGCGACTCCAGCCTCGGCTGTCCGCAGCCGGACACGATGTACGCCCAGATGATCACACCGGGCTACCTGATCGTCCTGGAAACTGGCGGCGAAACCTACAAATACCACAGCGGGACCGACCCTGAAGGACCGCTGGTACAGTGTAACCTTGAGGCCGACAGCGAAGAATAGCCCGGTCGGTCACGCCAATGAAATCGATCAGAAATCAGGATCAGTTCGACGAGCTGGTCCTCAGCGCCATAGAAGACCTGCCCGAAATCTTTCTTGACTGCCTGGAGAATGTCGCCATCGTCGTCGAGGAATGGCCCGATCGCGCCACCCTCCAGTCCGTCGGCGTGCGCCAGCGCAGTAATCTCCTGGGCCTCTACCAGGGCATTCCCCAGACCGATCGGACGCACGGCTACAATCTGGTCATGCCCGACAAGATCAGCATCTACCGCCGTCCTATTCTCATGCGTTGCCGCACCGAGCTCGAAGTCCGCGAACTCGTGCAAAGGGTCGTCCGCCACGAAATCGCCCACCACTTCGGCATCGACGACGATCGCCTCGTCGAAATCGGCGCCTACTGACGCCTCAGGGCCAACCCGGTCTGCAGTCACCGCCGCCTGAAGAGTCGCTCCGGTTGGCAGGGCCGGGTACGGTTCCCATTCAGCTGCTCCCTCCAGTATTCAAGCTGGTACCTGCGCGCGTTTCGCCTGCGTCTCTCTCGGGAACTCTCGTCTGACACTCGTGAAGCGCTCGTCGTTTTCTTGCGAGTTCATCAATGCGTGAACTTCAAGAGATGCCCTCTTCCTCATATTCGCTGACCCCTTCCCATCAAGAGCTGACCCAATTTCAAGTCGCGGCCCCAGTTTTGAGTGCATCCCAAAATGGGCGTGAACTCTCGTATACCTCTGCTATCGACTAGCCCGTGTCCAGTCCCCACTTCCATCCCCAAAGAATCGCCCATAAACTGACCACTAACCACTGACCCCTGACCACTGCATTTGGGCGTCCGGGCCTTCGGCCCTCCCTTGTGCAGGGGCTGCGCCCCCGCAACGCCCCGCCCTTACTAGACCACCGTGCTCATTCTTCCCCGGCATCGCGTCTAGCCAACAGTGTCTCCCCCCCACATGAAGTCTCAGCCCCCTATCCCCTATCCCCTATCCCCTATCCACTAGAAGTCCTAACCCTATAAGATGCATATGCCTTGGAGATTCGGGTAAAGTTGCCCCTTGTGGCCCCAAATCGTGTGCTATAATAGTGTCCGAAATGAGTTTCGTTTCCTCTGACCCTGAGAAGCCATGACTCTCGCCAAAAGAATATCTGAAGCCGAAGGAGGGCCGCTGTACGTCTGTGAGTCGCCCACTCTTCATCTTCCGATACATATAGAAGACGGCGAGGAAACGTCTGCGAATTTAAGCATGTAAGGGCCGAAAAAAGAGAAACACACCGACAAACGCCGACATAATCCGTCGCAACCCGCCCTGTCCCAAGGCAATTGCAACGAATTGAAATAAACCTCGCGAGGCTGCCTGAATCGGCTGGAGGAAACGTCTGCGAAATCAAGAAAAAAGTCCAAAAAAAAGAAATCCCGTCGACTTAGGTCGACTTAGGTCGACTTGCGTCGACTTGCGTCGACTTGGATCGACCTGACCCAGGATAATTGCATCGAATGCGGACAAGGCCTCGAAAGGCTGCCTGAATCGAAAAAGTACCCCTTGTACGCCCACAAAGCGGGCCCACATTGTGGACATTCGAGGCACACGTACCGAAAAGCCACTGCTCTCGCCCAAAGAAAACTTGAAGGCGAAAGCCGTCAGCTGAAACGCTGTGAATTGCCCCCCAAACGTCCTCTCGGTATCCATCAGGGACGGCGAGGATCTGTTCAGTAAGACGCAAAAAAGCGTCCCAAAAAACCGAAATTGGCGCGACATACGTATACATTTGTATACATTTCGCGACATTTGTAGACATAACGCGGCCTGAACACGAGCAAATGAATCCAGCAATAGCGAGTGCCCGTTGACGTCTTTCACCAAAGAGACTGGCGGGAGCAAAATGCCCTTTCGCCAAGGGCCGCACAGCCGCCCATTGAGAATCCGTTACGCGTCCGGTGTTCTTCGCCGCCCTTCGCCGATCGACTGGCTCTGCCTACTGCAACACGCAAGCGAGAAAAAATCCCTGGCAGTTCTGCCGGCTTTCCGTTTCCGCTCATCGCTGAGCCGCCTTCCCAACGGGCAACTGAACCTGAGCCTCGGTTCGTTCCTCGCATAGGGAAGGTTTTACACATGGGGACGCCCTCTGATGGCTACGCTGATCTTCGAATCTGAGTGCGATTTCCCCGGGCATAAGTCCCAGGGCCCTTGCATCTAATGGTAGTCCCGTTTGACACCAAGACCTCCCGCACGGGTTACCGAAAGGAGTCGCGTCTGTCCTGCCCGCTCCTACGCAATACGCCGTACGCAATAACCGCGTCTTCAAATCGAACGCAAATCAGATGCGCAATTTTCTCTTTCAGTTGCCAAGCAGGGGTGATTACTGTAAACTGAAAGTTCGTAGTGGAAGGAAGAAAAATGCGGCTGAAAGAGAAAGTCGCCATCGTTACCGGTGCCGGCCGCGGGCTAGGCCGTACGATCGCCAGACGATTTGTTGAAGAAGGGGCAACCGTTGTCATCGCCGAGCAGGACATCGAATCCGGACGGCGTGTCCATGCCGAGTTGCAAAGTGCCGGCGGCACAGCCATCTTTGTCACGACCGATGTCTCCAGCCGTCCTGACGTAGAACGATTGGTTGACAAGACGGTGCGGCGTTTTGGCCGTATCGACATCCTGGTCAACAATGCCGCTGTCCTCGGCGAAAACGGCCATTTCCTCGAAATATCCCAGTCAGTCTGGGATCACGTGGTCAGCGTCAATCAGACGGCGGTTTCTGTCTGTTCACAACTGGCGGGCCGTGTCATGGCGAAGGCCGGCAGGGGAAATATCATCAACATCTCCTCCATAAATGGCGCCGTCCCTCTGCCCCGCTGCGCAGCCTATGTCACTGCCAAAAGCGCGGTCGAGTCCCTGACCCGCATTGCGGCCAACGATTTGGCCCCTTACAATATCCGCGTAAACACGATCGCTCCAGGTCCCATCGAGACCCGCCCGCCGCATCTGGAAACGCCGCGCAAAACCGAAGATACACTGCTTCGTCGCAACGGCCTGCCGCACGAAATCGCAGCAGCAGCCGTCTTTTTGGCGTCGGATGAGTCCAGTTTCATCACCGGGGAACGCTTAGCCGTCGATGGCGGCATGTTGGTCAACGGCTATCGAGCTTACGGCGTCGATCGCCCTGTATAGCCCAAGATGCCTGCGAGACATGATGCACAGTCACAGAGTCTTGCCGGCGAAGAAAATAAGTGCAAGAGGTAACGAGAAATAGTGCGTACTGTTTATCTGAGGGTACCGTCTGTGAAGTTGCTCCGCTTGAGCCTTTCCGTGATCATGGCGCTTTCCCTCCTGTCCGCCTGCTTCGGCCCGGACCTGCCCGGCGCGCCCCAAATGCCCAAACTACCCTCGCCGCGTAACCTGCCCGGCGTCGACGAACTGCTGGACCAACTTCCCGGCTTCGACCTGGATCTACTGGGCGAACTGGACCTCCCGGACCTGAGCGATATCGCCGACCTGCCGCAGCTCGTCGACCTCCCCAGCGTCGATGTCGCAGATAATGCCATCGCCTTCACCGGCCCGACCGAAATGCGCATTGAAGTCGGCGAATTCATTCGCGGCACCGATATTCAGTTGACCGGAATCGTCGACAGCCGCGCCGAATTCCTCTTCTCCGGCCTGCGCGCAGAACGCATCGCCGGCGATTCGCTCGACTTCGACGGCCCTTGGCCACATATCGGGGGCGTCGACTACCTGCTGCGACTACGCGTCTATCATATGACTGAAGAGTACGTCCGCGCGGCCGGTGTCCATCGCCTGGTGATCCAGGGCGTCCAACCTATACATCAGCCAGCAATGGCCCTGCAGGAAAATACCCTGAAGATTCCCTACACAGGTTCGGTCGGTCCAGGCGATCAGCTTAAAGGAACCACATTCGGTTACATCGGGCACGGAGAGCAAGGCGCCGAAATCAGTGGAATCCCTGCCGGCGATTTTCCCTTTCGCAAAACCGGTGATAGTCTGCGGTGGCAGGGCATGCTACGACCGGACCTGCCCAGCCAGTTCGACCTGCGCATTGTCAATTTTGGGGACTATTCAGTCCAGGTGGCAGGGATCGTCTCTCTGCAACTTCCCGATTAGATCCTCTTGGAAGTCATCTTCATGGCTGTACAGCCAACGTCACGAAGAGAGGATGTCTCCACAACAGGAATCTTTGACCTGAGACCCCGCGATGCAGCAAAGAACAGAAGGCACAAAGCGTAGAAGTGTACAGAAGTGCTGGAGAAAGAAACCATGGTTGAGGTAGTGAGCAACCCCGGTATGTTGAGTGTGATTCGAAGGTTCAGACCACACGCCGACCTCCAGGGAATTCGCGCCGACTACTACAACCTTACCGACCTCCAGGGCCAGCCCTTGGCCGGACTCCTTGTGCTGATGGACCGGCGTGGACGGCCCGTGCGCGCCGAAATCCATATGAACAACAACACAGCTGACGCGCTCTACGAGATCGCCCTGCGCCAGAGCCTCCGCCTCATCGAAGACCGCTACAAGAGTGACCGTCCCGTTCGTCTCTACCCGCTGCGAATGCAACTGAATAGCGACCCGCTTTCGGTTCAGCCCAGGGGCACCTCCCCAACTGCCGGCATCGCGCCGGCCCCGGCTTCCGGCAACCCCCTGCTTCTGGTCGGCGCACTACTCCTCGCGATCTCCGCCCTCTTCAGCGGCTGGTTCCTGAACGAATGGCTCACAGGCGAACTGACCCGGTCCGGTACGCCTGCCTCGATTTCCGCCGGAGCCTCGTCAGTGGCCGCTCGCTCCGATGTTCTTATCGTCGAAACCAACGGTCTGTCTCCCAGCCGCAACGCAATCCCAATGAACGTGGGCGATCGTATCCGGCTGCTGCCCGAGTACAAAATCTCACTGCGCACCGAAGCCGGAGCGCAGGCCGGCGTCATCGTTACCCACCTGCAAGACGCCGATCCAATGACAATTCTCAACGGCCCGATATGGCTGGAAGGCAACAGCGATACCATTGTCTGGTGGTATGTGCGCGTAGATAGCGGTGCTGAAGGCTGGGTACCCGCCAATACAAGTGCACTGACGCTTCTGGAACCACTCTCCCAATAAACGCCGCGAGCCTGTCAATATCGAAAATGTCCAAAAATAAAGAATCGCAACCCAACGTGATCGTAGTCGTCGCCGATACCCTGCGTACCGCTTTTCTCGGCTGCTACGGAAACGACTGGATCAGCACGCCCTCCATCGACCGCTTTGCCCAGCAGAGCATCCGCTTTACTCGCGCCCACCCGGAATGTCTGCCCACCATTCCCACCAGGCGCACCCTCCATAGTGGCCGCCGTGCCTTCCCCTTTAACGACTACCGACCTGTCCCGTGGGACAACGTCTACCTGCCCGGCTGGCAACCGATGAACGCAGAGGAAAGTACAATCGCCGAAACCTTGCAGCAGGCCGGCTACCACACCGGTTTCGTCGCCGATGTGCCCCACTATTTCGTGCCAGGTATGAACTTCACCCGCGGCTTCCGCCAGTGGGAATTCGTCCGCGGCCAGGCCGAAGACCGCTGGCATGCTGTCGCCGACGCTGACCCCGCCATCTTTGACCGCTATCGAGCCGGCGCCGCCGACCGCATCGCCGCACACCTCGTTAATGTGCGGCCCCAACGCCCCGAGGAAGACTGGCCGACAGCCCGCACCTTCCAGTGGGCCATCGATTTTCTGCGCGATAACCACCCGCCCGGCCGCAACCAGGACACCTCCCCTTTCTATCTCTATGTAGACAGCTTTACCCCCCACGAAACATGGGAAGCGCCCCTGCACTACTATGACCTCTACGGCAGCCGCGCCCAACGCGAACCAATCTGCCTGTCCGCCGCCTACGGGCCCTTCGCCGACCAGTACGACGACCGTATCCCCAGCATCCGCGCAAATTACGCCGGCCTCGTCACCATGGTCGACACCTGGTTCGGCCGTCTCCTGGACACCGTCGACCGTCTGGGACTGCGAGAAAACACCCTGATCTTCTTCGCCAGCGATCACGGTACCAACTTCGGCGATAACCCGGATAAGATCATGGGTAAGCCCGCCGACTACATGTACCCCGGCACCATGGACATCCCCCTGCTCATGCGCCATCCCGCCGGCCTGGGAGCAGGCCAGGTACGCGACGAACTCGTCTACACCTTGGACGTGCCCGCCACAATTCTTGCAGCCACCCGCCAACAGTCGGCCGACCCGGTCGAAGGTCAGAGTCTATTGCCTCTGCTCGAAGGAAGAGGCGGGTTCGCCCAACGTGAATACCTGACCTGCCGCTATGGCAACGCCGTCTGGTACCGCGATGACCGCAACTGGTTCTTCGACTCCGTGGACTGGCAGACGCCCCCGAACCAGGCCTCGTCCAATGGGCGCCAAACGATCACCCGCCTGTTCGACCTCGAGACCGACCCCGACTGCCAGGTGAACATCGCCGATCAAAGCCCTGCGCGTGTCGCCTTGGCACGCGAACGAATCCTCTCCGACGCCGGCGGTCACCTCAACTACTACGAGCGTCACGATTCCACCGACGCTCTCGGTCGTCCGGAGTTTTCCAGCAGGTAATTTGCGATTCACCTGGGGTCGGTGATCGCTTGCTGCACCGCCAACCATCCGCATGCAACCGGAGTTAGCCTGATGCCAAAGATTGCCGCCGATCGACTCGAACGGATCGCAGGACGGCTCATGCAGGCCGCCGGCGCATCATCCGCCGAAGCCGCTACCATCTCGCGCCACCTGATCGCCGCCAACCTCGCCGGCCACGACTCCCACGGTGTCATCCACGTTCCCGGCTACATCGCCTCAATCCAAAAGGGCCACCTGCAGCCCGGCGCTCCCTTCACTATCACCCAGGAGAGCCGCGCCACAACCGTCGTAGACGGCAACTGGGGATTCGGATTCACCGTCTCCGAACGGGCCATGCAGCTGACCATCGACAAGGCGCGCCAGGAAAACGTCGCCGCCGCCACCGTCGTGCGCCAGGGCCATGTCGGCCGGCTGACCGACTATCCCCTGATGGCCGCCCAGGCCGGCATGATCGGGCTGATGACCGCCGATTCCGGTCGCGGCCCCAAAAGCGTCGCCCCGTTCGGCGGGCGAGAGCCGCGCCTCGGTACAAACCCAATCTGCATCGCCGTCCCCTCCGACCTGGACGGCCCCTTCTACATCGACATCGCGACCTCCGCCGTCGCCGGTGGCAAATTGGGGGTTGCCATCCAGCGCGGGCAGTCAATACCCACCGGCTGGGTGATCGACAGCGAAGGGCGCGCCTCCACTGACCCGACCGCCGCTCGCAACGGTGGGGCCATGCTGCCCCTTGGCGGATCGGAAGGCCACAAAGGTTACGGTCTGTCTGCCATGGTCGAAATACTGTCCGGACTGTTGACCGGCCTGGGATTCGGAATCGAACCGACGGGCCGTCACAACGACGGCTGCTTCATGGCTGTCTTCCAGGTCGATGCCTTCCGCCCTTTGGATGAATTCAAGCAGGAAGTCACCGAATTCGCCCGCTACCTGACGGCGACACCGCCAGCCGAGGGTATCGACCGCGTATTCTACCCCGGCGAGCTGGAACACTTGCGGACCCAAAAGGGCCGTGTGGACGGCATCTACGTTGAAGAGAAGACCTGGCAGAGCCTTGCCGACCTGGCCGGCGAACTTGGCGTCGACGAGGACTTTTCTTCTGATACCGGCGGCCTGTGACCAAAAACGCACTCGCCGTATACCGCGAATCGCCCGCAGCGTTGGAAAAAGCCGCACTTCAGGCTACAATGGCCCTGGTGTGCCGAGCATTGCCCACAGTGAACGATGCAAAGCCTAACAAATAAACCGGGCAGTGCCATCACGCAGAGCCTGCGTGGCATGGCGCTGAGTCACCCGGACACAATCAAAGTACATTTCGACCCGGACTATGTCGAGCGTTTGGCCCCCTCCCCTTCCGGGAAGGTCGCCGTGATCAGCGGTAGCGGCAGCGGACACGAACCCCTGCCCATCGGTTACGTCGGTCTTGGCATGCTCGATGCCGCCTGTCCCGGCCCTATCTTTACCAGCCCCTCCCCGGTGCAGCTGCTGGCCGCCATCCATTCGGTCGACCACGGCGGAGGTGTCCTCTTCGTCGTAAAGAACTATGCCGGAGGCGTCCTCAACACCGAGCTAACCATCGAAATAGCGTTGGAAGAGGGCATAGACGCCCGCTATGTTCTCGTCAATGACGACGTTGCGATCACGAATGTCGCCAATCGCCGCGGGCTCGGCGCTGCGACTCTGGCCTGCAAGATCGCCGGCGCCGCCGCCGAATCCGGTTACACGCTTGAAGAGGCCGAGGAAGTGACCCGGCGGGCCATCGCCGCCTCCCGAAGCATGGGAATAGGAACCAACGTCAACACACTCCCTCGCAACGGGCCCGACGACAATCTCGGTGATGATTCGATCGAAGTGGGAATAGGCATACACGGCGAACCCGGCAAAGTGCGTTCGGTGAGTAAAGGTATGCCGGAGATCGTCGACCTGATAGTTCACCCTATTCTCCATGACCTGCCCTTTACTTCCGGCGATCGCGTCCTGCTCCTGATAAGCGGGATGGGCGGTACCCCGCCCCTGGAGTTGTACCTCTTCTCCGACGCGATTCATGAACTGCTGGGGGCCCATCAGCTTCGCGTGGAACGCCAACTCATCGGAAACTACCTGACCTGCCTCGGCCGCGGCGGGTATTCAATGACGCTGATGCGATTGGACGACGAGCTGCTGCAACTGTGGGACGCCCCCGTGCATACGCCCGTCCTGCACTGGTAACGAAACGGACTACGGATTACAAAAATGGCACAGGAGATCACGACAAAGCAACTTCGCAACTGGCTATTGACTTACGCCACTCGCATCATCGAAAACGAAGCCCATCTCACCAAGTTGGATACCGCCATCGGTGACGCCGACCACGGTGTGAATATGCGTCGCGGTATGGACAAACTCCTGCAACGACTGCAGGAAAAGGAACAATCTGAAGAAATCAGCGCCTTCCTCCGTTCCGTCGCCATGACCCTCATTAGCGGCGTCGGCGGGGCTGCCGGCCCACTGTACGGGACCTTCTTCCTGCGCGCCGCCACCAGCCCCACCAACGGCAGATCGATCGATCTGGCACAGTTGACCCAGATGTTCCGCTACGGCCTGGATGGACTCCAGCAGCGGGGCAAAGCCCAAGCCGACGACAAGACCATGATCGATACAATTCAGCCCGCCGTCGAAGCATTGGAGGCAGCGGTTGCAGCCCACCAGAGCGCTGCCGTCGCTTTGGCTGCTGCCCGCCAGGCCGCCCATCTCGGTATGAAGCATACGATCGAAATTGAGGCCAGAAAAGGACGCGCCAGTTACCTTGGCCCCCACTCCATCGGTCATCAGGATCCCGGCGCCACCAGCGCCTACTTCCTGTTCGAGACCGCCGCCGAGGTCCTCACAATTACTGGTGCTGACTGATGCCTCAACTGATCGGCGCAGTCGATTCCGGAACGACCAGCACACGTTTCATGCTCTTTGATCAGACGGGCGCCGTCGTCGGATTTGAACAGCAGGAACACGAACAGATCTTCCCTCGCAGCGGCTGGGTCGAGCACGATCCGCTCGAGATCTGGCAGCGGACCCAGGCCGTAATTAGGGCCACCCTCTCCAAATGTAACATACAGCCCGGACAGATCGCTGCCATCGGCATTACCAATCAACGCGAAACCGCGGTCGTGTGGGACCGTCGCACCGGGCTGCCGGTCTGCAACGCCATCGTCTGGCAGGACACACGCACCGACCGTATCTGCCGCCGCCTGGAAGAAGCCGGTCACGCTCCGACTGTCCAGCGCAAAGCCGGTCTGCCTCTGGCAACCTACTTCTCCGGCCCCAAATTCCGCTGGATCCTGGAAAACGTTGACGGCGCCCAAACCAAAGCCGAATCCGGTGAACTGATCGGCGGCACAGTTGACAGCTGGCTCATCTGGCAGCTCACCGGTGGCGACCGCCTGCATGTCACAGACCCCACAAACGCCAGCCGCACTATGCTGATGAACCTGGAGTCCTTGGCCTGGGATGAAGAGCTGTTGGATATTCTGGCGATTCCGCCCTCGATGTTGCCGGAAATCCGGCCCAGCAGCGAACCTTCCTACTACGGCAATACCGCCGCAGATGGCCCATTCGGCGCCGCCATTCCAATCTGCGGCAATCTCGGGGACCAGCAGGCAGCGACCGTCGGCCAGACCTGTTTCAGCCCTGGCGAGGCGAAGAACACCTACGGAACCGGTTGCTTCATGATCCTGAACACCGGTGAAGAGATCGTCTATAGCCGCAACGGGCTCCTGACCACCGTCTGCTACCAGATGGGCGAGTCGGCGCCGGTCTACGCACTTGAAGGCTCGATTGCCATGGCCGGCGCTACAGTGCAATGGCTGCGCGACGAACTGCAACTGATCAGTTCGGCAGCCGAGACCGAAAAGATCGCCCAAAGCGTCGACGACAACGGCGGCTGCTATCTTGTTCCCGCCTTCAGCGGGCTCTTCGCCCCCCACTGGCGCAGCGACGCCCGCGGCGTCATCGTCGGTCTCACCCGCTACGTCACCCGGGCACATATCGTGCGCGCCGCGCTCGAATCCATCTGCTACCAGACGCGGGAAGTGCTGGATGCGATGAACGCCGATAGCGGCGTGCCGTTGCGCCAACTCAAGGTGGACGGTGGCGCTACAGTCAACGACAAGCTGATGCAGATGCAGGCCGACATTCTGGGAACGACCGTGATCCGACCCCGTATCGCCGAAACGACTAGCCTCGGCGCCGCCTATGCTGCCGGCCTGGCTGTCGGTTTCTGGCCGGACTTGGATACACTTCGTACCCAATGGCGCCAAGACAAGGTCTGGCAGCCCCAGATCGACGAAACCGACCGAGATCAGGGCTATGCCGGTTGGGAGAAGGCCGTCGAACGCACGCTCGCGTGGGCGGAATGAACGCCGCCGTGTCTGCCAGACTCCACTTTGGCCCAATGGAGAGTCAATCGTGATCGGTCTGGTCATCGTCTCCCATAGCGCCAAACTTGCCGAAGGTGTCCAGGAATTGGCGGCGCAGATGGCGGGAGATCAGGTTGGCATAAGTCAGGCCGGAGGACTCTCCGATGACGGTGAAACACTCGGAACGGACGCGTTCAAAATATTGTCGGCCATTGAAGAAGTCTGGTGCGAAGACGGAGTACTGTTGTTGATGGATTTAGGTAGTTCTGTTATGTCGGCTGAAATGGCTCTCGAAATGCTGCCCGAGCAGCAGCGGCAGAACTGTCTTCTCAGCAACGCGCCGCTTGTTGAAGGCGCCATTGTCGCAGCGCTGCACGCCAGCCTGGGCGAGCCTCTGCAGGCGGTCAACGCCGTCGCCGAGGCCGCCCTTTCCGCCCCGAAACTTGCAGACACCGGTTGAATAAGGCGAACTATGGCAGTCGTGGAACACTGAGATGGAGAATCGATCCTCACAGGCAGGCCCTCCAGATGGCAGGACTGAGGGCAAAAAACTACACCAGGAGAGCGGGTTGAGCAACAACGCCCACTCCCCTCTGCTTGACGATCACCCCGCGATACCTGAGTCGCCGCCTCAGCCGTCCAGGAGCGCCGTGGTCACCGTCACAGATCCTCGCGGCCTCCACCTCCGCTCCGGCAGAGACGTGGTCCGCACTGCCAGCCTTTTCCAGGCCCGGATCACAGCCTCCAACCTAAGCCGTAACAGCAACGCCGTCGATCTGAAAAGCATTATTCAGCTGATGCAGCTTCAGGCCCGTCAGGGGCACGACCTGCAACTGGCGGCAACCGGACCCGATGCTGACGCAGCCATCGAGAAGCTTTGCTCCCTCTTCTAAACACCAACGGGGAAAAACCTGTGCAGCAGCTTTTTCACGGCCTCTCAGCCGCACCCGGGGTCGGTATCGGCAATATATACAAGTATGCCCCAGTCGCCGCCGACGATCCCGGCGCGACGTCCACGCACGCTGCCGGCAACCCCGAAGACGAATGGGAGCGTTTTCTCGCAGCCCGTCTCTTGGTCGATGAGGAACTGGCGCGCCTGGCCCAGATCGGGCAGACAGCAACCGCAGAGATCTTTCTCGTTCACCGCGAAATCCTCCATGACAGCACACTCACCGACGCTGTGCGCGCCGCCATCGATTCCGGCGCAGACGCCACCCGCGCCACACGCCAGGCCACCGGCGAACTGGTCCGAATCTTCCAGGACCTTAGCGACCAGTATTTCGCCAGCCGCGCCACCGATATCCGCGATGTAGGTCAACGTCTCGTCTTCCGCTTAGGCGGAATCACCTCCGCCCGCCAGTTGACCCCGTTGCCTGACAATACAATCCTGCTCGCCGAGGACTTGACCGCATTCGATACCACCCACCTCGACCAGGCCCACGTCGTTGGCATCGCCCTTGCCGCTAGCACGCCCACCGCCCACACTGCCATTCTGGCCCGCAGCTTGGGCATTCCCCTCGTCTGCAGCGCCGGCGCCGAAATCCTGCAGCTGCACACCGGCATGTTCGCCGTGGTCGACGGAATCCGCGGCCGTCTCCTCGTCGACCCCGATGAGGAGACGCTCGAACAGTACGAATTGACCCGTTCTCGCCTTAGCCGCTTTCAGGCCGAGGCGCTCTCACACTCCCATGAACCCGCTCTCACTCCCGATGGCGAACGCATCCCCGTACGCGTAAACGTCAACAGCCGTGAAGATCTCCTGCACATCCACTCCAACGGCGCCGAAGGTATCGGTCTCCTACGCACCGAAAACCTTTTCCAACACCGTACCAGCCCGCCAACCGTTTCCGAGCAACTGGCTGCCTACCAGGACGTGCACTCCTACACCAACACCCACTCCCTTACCGTGCGCCTGCTTGACATCGGCGGCGACAAACCGGTTCCCTATCTGCAGCCTCCCGCCGAAGCCAATCCATTCCTCGGCGTGCGCGGCATCCGCCTCCTGCTCCGCCACCCCCAAATGCTCATCGACCAGGCCCAGGCGTTGATAGAACTGGCGCAAAACGTATCGCCCGTAGACCGCATCCGCATTCTCATCCCCATGATTTCCAAGGTGAACGAAGTCCACCAGACTCTGGAGCTACTTGAAGAGATTCCCGGCTATCAGCACTGCCGCCACAAACTTGGCACGCTTGAAGTAGGCGTCCTGATCGAAGTGCCGTCGGCCGCCCTCCTCGCGCACCACTTCGCGCCGCAGGTCGACTTCCTCAGCATCGGCACCAACGATCTGGCCCAATATACCCTCGCCGCCGACCGCGTAAACAGCGCTGTCGCAACACTGGCAACCCCGCTGGACCCCTCCGTGCTGCACCTGATCAGCCTGACCTGCGAAGCGGGCCGCGCCGCCGGCATCCCCGTCGCCATCTGCGGCGAAGTCGCCGGCGACCCGTCCGTGCAGCCTCTGCTCTTGGGTCTGGGCTTAAACGAAATCAGCGTTGCCGGCCCGGCGGTTCCCCTGGTCAAATCCGCAATCCGGCGCGTGGACATGAACGCGGCCAGAGAGCTCGCTGCCACAGCGCTCCAATGCAGCCGCGCCCAGGAGATCCACCAGCTTCTCCATGATTTTGGATAGCGCCCGATGAAGAGGATGCAGACCGAGATCCTCGTGATCGGCGGCGGCGCAACCGGAACCGGTGTGGCCTGGGACGCCGCCCTGAGAGGATTTCGCACCGTCCTCGTCGAAAAACGTGATCTGACACATGGCACGACCGGGCGATATCATGGCCTCCTGCACAGCGGCGCAAGATATGTACTGAAAGACGCCGACAGCGCTGTCGAGTGTTTCAGCGAGAACCGCATCCTGCGCCGTACCCACACCCACTGCATCGAAGACACAAGCGGATTCTTCGTCGTTACACCCGAAGACGAGGACGACTACCCCGATCGCTTCGCCTCCGCCTGCCGCCGTCTCAACATCCCCTGCACAGAGATCCCGGCTGAGTCCGCCTTGCGCCGCGAACCGCTGCTGAACCCTCGCATCAGTCGCGTCTTCGAACTGCCCGATGCCGCCGCCGACAGCTTCCTCGCCACCCACGCCACCGCGCAGGCCGCGCGCCAGGCCGGTGCAACGCTACTACCCTACCACGAGCTCACCCGCCTTCACCTCTCCGGCGGCGACGGCAACCGCACCGTTTCCGGCGCCACCGTTCTCGACACCGTCTCGGGGGAAGAGCTGCGCATAGACGCCGACCTCGTCATCAACGCCGCCGGCGCCTGGTCCGGTCAGATCGCAGCCCTGGCAGGTGTGGAAGTGAAGATGATCCTTGGCAAGGGCGTGATGCTGGCCACCAACGCCCGCCTGACCAACACCGTCATCAACCGCTGCAAAATGCCCGGTGACGGCGACATTCTCGTGCCGATCCACACCGTCAGCGTCATCGGCACAACCGACGAACGCGTGGCCGCACCCGAAGACCTGCCCATCGAGCAGTGGGAAATCGACCTCATGCTCACCGAAGGCGACAAACTGGTGCCCGGCCTCAGCAGCAGCCGGATCCTGCGCGCCTGGGCTGGCGTAC
The DNA here is from genome assembly GCA_965207495.1 of Caldilineaceae bacterium. GTDB lineage: Bacteria > Chloroflexota > Anaerolineae > Caldilineales > Caldilineaceae > Bin5. The sequence goes on along the minus strand of OZ242287.1, from coordinate 4,819,705 downwards.
GTCCCCTCTATCAGGAAACCCAACTGTCAGGCGAGCCTACTCAAGGCAGTGACGTTGCCCAGCCAGACAATTTGCCCGCGCGGGGGTCACCCCTGGACAGCCGCGACGCGACACGTGCTTTGGCCCTGCTCAACCACCAGCAGCGCGACGGCGTGCGCGGCCTCATCACCATCACCGGCGGCAAGTGGACGACCTTCCGCCTGATGGCCGAGTCGGCAGTCGACGCAGCCTGCGAACAGCTGCGTGTTTCCCGCCCCTGCCGCACCGCCGAAACAGCCGTGCCCGGTGTCGAACAAGGACACTACTGGCTCGGCCATAGGCTCAACGAAGTCGAAGACGAAAAGCTGCAATCGGAGTTGATCTGCGAATGTGAACTGGTAACCCGCTCCATGTTGGAAGGCGCAGTGCAGCGCAATCCGACCGTAACCCTCGACGATCTGCGCCGCGATGTCCGCCTCGGAATGGGACCGTGTCAAGGCGGCTTCTGCACCTACCGCGCCGTTGGTATCCTGCACGAACTGCGCGCCGGCGATTCCTCTCCCGTCGCCGCAGAGTGGAACGTAGCCCACATGCAGTCCCCAACCCATCATCACCGCGACAGGTCCGAGAGCGAAGTCCCCGCCACAGGCTCAGAGCGGGCCTCCAGTTCCGCACCAGATGACGACTCCCCCCAGCGCTCCGCTGCCGTCGATCCCCGGTCAGCCGTCTCGCAGCCGAACCTGCTCCTGCGCGATTTCTTGCAGGAACGCTGGAAAGGCGTTGCGCCGATTCTGTGGGGACAGCAGCTGCGCCAGGAACGTCTCGACGAACTGATATATCTGAGTATCCTGAACGCCGATCATCTTCCAGTCGATGACAAGGAAAGCCCGCTTTCCTCTTTCTATCGTTCCGATTCCTCCCATTCTGGTTCAGATCTCTAACCATGACGTCCGCACGGGAATTCCCCACCAAGTCAGCGCCGAGTGCGCTGAAGCCCTGTTTCAGCACGCCGGAAACCACCGGCGAAAACACTTAGGCGAGCATGCTCGATCTCCTGGTCATCGGTGCCGGCCTGACCGGCCTATTCGCCGCATATACCGCTGCCCGCTCAGGTCTGCGCGTGCGCGTGATCGCCCACGGCGCAGGTGCAACACACTGGCATGCCGGGACAATCGATCTTCTGGGATATGTGCAAAATGGTGAAGAGGCGGTCGCGAACTGGGCACAAGCGCTCCCAGCATTGCCCCCTGCACATCCCTACCGTCTTCTCGGCGTGGAGACGATAGCGACAGCCCTGGACGAGTTTCTGCAACTTACCACTGAGGCAGGCCTGCCCTATGTTTGCCCCGGCGCCGGCATGAATCTCACCCCTTCCGGCGCGTCTGAGGAGAAGAAATTCCAAAAAAACGGTCATGACGAACAGGTCAATGACCCCACTCTCGGTCGCAACTGCCAGCTCATTTCGCCGGTCGGCGCCGCCCGCCCGGTCTACCTGGCGCCGACGGCCCAACAGGCAGGCAACTTGCAAGATGACCGGCCCCTGGTAATAGTCGGCCTGACCGGCATGCCCGACTTCTACCCGGAACTGATCGCCGAGAATCTGCAAAGGCAGGGCCGCCCTGCTCGCAGCGCATCCCTGCCCCTCCGGCGACTCACCGATCGTCGGGACCATGGCCCGCTGCAACTGGCAAGACTGCTGGATCAGCCAGCCGCACAGGCACAGTTCACAGAGATGTTGATAGACGCGGCCGCAGCCGGCGAACGTGTGGGTCTTCCCGCAGTACTGGGACTGAACGCCCACCTGCCCCTCCTGACAAAGCTCCACAAAGCTATCGCCAGTCGAGAACCCAGGGCCTCCCATTCAAACGGCGGCCGCGAGTCACGCACCGCCGTCTTCGAAATCCCGACACTTCCTCCCAGTGTGCCAGGCTTGCGTCTTGACGCCGCCCTGCGCGCCCAGTTGGAACACCTCGGCGTCCGCGTCGAAATTGGCATGGAGGTCTGCGCGTTCCACGCAACCGGTGGGCGCATCCAGTGGGTCGAGACCGAAACCGGCAGCCGCCCCCTGCGCCACACCGCCCGCAACTACCTGCTGGCCACCGGCGGCATCCTTGGCGGCGGTATCCGCGGTGACCGCTGCGGTCGTGTCAAGGAGACAGTCTTTGACCTGCCGCTGACCGCGCCCCAGACGCGTTCCCAGTGGTTGCGCCCCCTTTTCCTGGACAGGCGAGGCCACCCCATTTTTCAAGGCGGTGTCCCCGTCGACATCTGCTTTCGGCCGCTGGATCAGGCCGGAGCGCCCGTCTATGATAACCTGTGGGCTGCCGGCGCGATCCTCGCCCACACCGATCCGATTCGCGAGCGCAGCCGCGAGGGAATCGCCATCACTACAGGCTACGCCGCCGCAAATGCAGTCGCCTCTGGCCAGTAACGGGAGCGGAATTCCAATCCGCTAGCCGTCCGCCAACTTCATCTGAGCTACTGTCGCAATGCAAACCGCACCTATGCAAACCGCCACAATGCACTCTGTCGGAACGAGCCTGAACGCTTGTATCAAGTGCAACATCTGCACCAGCTACTGCCCGGTCTCCGAAGTCACCGACAGCTTCCCGGGCCCAAAGTACGCCGCCCCCCAGTCGGAACGCTTCCGCGACTTCGGGCACCCACATTACGAGGACGCCGCCGGCCCCATCTCCCGCCCGCTCGCCGTTGGCCAGATGCCTGACGCCTCTGTCGACTACTGCTCGGGCTGCCGCGTCTGCAATGAAGTCTGCCCAACAGGCGTCCGCATCGCCGAAATCAACGCCCGCGCCCGCGCCCGCATCGTGGCGGCGCACGGCCTCTCCCTGCGCAACCGGCTTCTGGGACGCAACGAACAGTTGGGACGTGTAGGCAGCATCGCGCCCGCCCTCGCAAACTTAATCCTGCATAACCCGGTCAGCCGAAAGCTCGCGGCAGCCCTGTTCGGGGTGGCAGAGAAGGCGCCCCTGCCCCGCTGGCACCATGAAACGCTAAACTGCTGGCTGGCGCGTACCCGTGCCCAGCGGCTGCGCAGCGAACGCAAAGTCGTATACTTCCACGGCTGCGCAACCCAGTACTATGAACCCTACGTAGGCATGGCCGCGATTCTGGTGTTGGAGCATCTCGGCTACGAAGTCGTAGTTCCCCCGCAAAACTGCTGCGGACTGCCCATGCTTTCCAACGGCGAGTTCGGCGCGGCCGAGGACCACCATCGCCGTAACGTTGACCGCCTGGCCGAATACGTCGACGCCGGTTACCCCGTCATAGGCACCAGCACCAGTTGCACATTGACTCTGAAAGAAGAGGCGCCGGAGCTGCTCGACCTGGAGCGCGATCCAGGCACACGGGCCCTCAAACTAGCCACCTGGGATATCTTTGAATGGCTGCGCGATCGTCAGGACCAAGGTCAGCTGCCCTCCGACCTGCGTCCACTTAACCAAACTGATCAACCCTTCATTCTTCCCTACCACGCCCCCTGCCAGCTGCGGGCGCATCGCATTGGCAAACCCGCGCTGGACCTGTTGGCCCAGATCCCGGGCCTTGACCTGCGCGAAAGTCACGCCCGCTGCTGCGGAATCGCCGGTACCTACGGCTACAAGAATGAGAAGTACCAGATAGCCATGGATGTAGGGAAAGAGCTGTTCGACTATGTCGAGGCACAGGCCGACAAGGCGGACCCGCTTTCCAACGAGTCGGTTTCCTTTACCGCCTGCGACTCCGAAACCTGCCGCTGGCAGCTGGAACACGGTACCGGCCTCCCCTCCCGCCATCCCATTGAACTGCTGGCAGCAGCCTATGGCCTGTACGACCTTCAGGCGCGACTTCCTGCCGCAGGGAACTGAGCCATGGACTCCCTTCGCATCCTCATAATCGGGGCCGGAGCCATCGGCTGCTTTGTCGGTGGCAAGCTGGCTTCCGCAGGGCACGCCGTGACCATGGTCGGTCGCCCCCGCACGACCGCTGCCCTGCAGGCGCGCGGTCTGGAGCTTCACGCGGCTGATGGCGCTGTGGAACGGATCCCCTCGGTCAGCGCGGTTGCCTCAGTGCGAGAGGCCTTTCCTGACACCTATGACATCGCCGTCCTCGCCGTCAAAAGCTATGACACAGCGACAGTTCTCGACGAATTGGCCTCAGCAGGAGCCGGGCCTCCCCCGCCAATCCTCAGTCTTCAGAACGGGGTCGGCAACGAAGAAGAAATCGCTGCCCGTTTCGGTCCGGAGCGGGTCCTCGCTGGAACGATAACAGCCCCCGTCGAGGTTAGAGAGCCCGGCATCGTCCAGGTGACAAAGCCCTCCTTTGCTATCGGCTTGGCGTACCACCGCGGAAACAATGAAGAGGCGGGAAGCGACCCTCACGCCTCTCTCCTCAATTCTCTCTCCTCGCATTTCTCCGCCGCCGGCATCCCAACAAAACTGTTCCAGGATGCACACAGCATGAAATGGACGAAGCTGCTAATGAACATGATCGGCAACGCCACCAGCGCCATCCTGGCCGAGCCGCCCGGCGTCACCTTCGCCGATCCCCGCATCGCCAACCTGGAAATCGACGCCCTCCGCGAGGCGCTTCGCGTGATGGCTACCGCCGGCATTCACCCTCTGAACGTCGAGAAATACCCGCTTCGAACGCTCGCTCCCCTACTGCGTTACGGTCCGCGCCCACTCCTGCGCACCGTCCTGCACCGAATCGTCGGCGGAGCCAGAGGAGGAAAGATGCCCAGCCTCTTCTTGGATCTGGAGTCAGGCAAGAGTGGAAGCGAAGTCGGCTGGTACAACGGCGCCATCGTACGCAAAGGCGGGGAGGTCGGCATCGCAGCGCCAGTCAACCGCTTGCTGACCGAAACCGTCCAGCAATTGGCAGCCGAACCACAGTTGAGGGTTGCTTGGAGAGGGAATTTCGAACGACTCGCTACCGCGGCCAGAGGAGAATCTGGCCCTTAGTTCGCAGCGGATCGTGCCGGAACTAAGGCAGCCTCAAAGTTGAGAAAAGGATTTAGAAGCTATAATCCTGGCCCAATAAGAACGATCAGTACAAGCGCCAGAACCGCAAAGGCCGAATACTCCAGCACAAGCCTGCGGCTGAGATGGCCCTCATGCAGCGCGTGACGCGCCAAACCCACGAACAAATAGAAGATCAGCAGCAGAACAAGCCCGCCGCTTGCTCCCGAGAGGGGCCAATAATTCAACGCCCACGCCGCCTCACCCAGTACGACCGCAACCAGCGCCGCATAGCTGAGGACGACATTCACTCTGGGCATGATGTCCCGCAGCAACTCAACCGCCAGTAGCGCAGCCGTTGCTGCAATCAGTGAACCGGATAGCAGGCTGCGAGTTCTCGTCTGATATACCAGCAGAAACAGGGCCAGTGCCGCGGTATAGGACAATACGTTGAGCAGGATGCGGGCCTGCCTGTAACCCGCCGCCTCCTGGTCCGCGCTGGCGTACAGGTTGAACAGAATGATGGCGATCAACCCCCCGCTGAGCAGCGCCGCGCCGGCCTGAAAAAGCGGCGTCCTGGCCTCCGGCGCCAGCAGCACCGCCAATATGGAGACGGCCGCAGGCAGCCCCCAAAACAGCCACGTGTGCCCGCCGCTTTCAGGTTCCCCGCCCAATGGGTCCCCCGAGTAAAGAGGATGGGTACGGATCGCCCGTTCCGTGCCGCTGGCCGTGAGCAACGCGATAAACACCGCGATGACGGTCGTCTCGCTGATTCTGATCGACATCGGCGAACCCAGCGCGTTCAGCGTAAACACAACAGTCGGCAGCCGCAAAAATAGGCTGATCGCTACCGTGGCCGCCACGGTCCACGCCAGCACGCTCACACGCTGCACAAAGCGTAGGTTCGTGCCGTACACCGGCGCAGATGTTGCAGGTCGCTCCATCCCCGCCGCGGCAGAAGACTGACTACCGCCTTCGCCTTGACCTGTATTCTGTTGGGCCCCCGCCCCGAACGACGAATACCAGTTCTCAGTACCCAATTTTCAACTTCCAGTTTCCTGTTGACAAGGATGATGATACTATAAAACAAAAAGGAACAACTGGAAACCGGAGTTGAGCGAGTACACGAATTTCGATATCACCATAAGCGGCGATGACGCCCCCTTCGCCGTATTGGCGTCGTATCGCGGGCTGAGTGGCGCCTCCACGTTCGGCCAGGATGCCCTCAATTCCGTCTGGGAAGGGTTCCTGGCCCGCTTGAGCGACCCGTACCAGACTCAAGGGGAAGAGCTACTGGCCGAAATCGGCAGCAGACTCTATTCCGAGTTGGTCCGCGATCAAGTGCGAGACCTCTGGGCCCAGGCCCGGGCCGACCTGGACGACGGAGGACGACTGCGGCTCAGGCTCATCTTACACCCGCCCGCTGTCGCAGCCCTGCCTTGGGAAACGCTCCACGATCCCCGCCGCAATCAGTCCTTCGCGGCCGACACAAGTATTTCACTCGTTCGCACACAGAATCTCGTCAGCTATGTTGCCCGCCCCCGTGCCCTGGAGGCGGCGCTCCCGCTCAAAGTCCTACTGGTGACGGTCGACTCAGGAATGCCGGACGGCGCCCAACAGCACGGGTCCAACCAGGCGGAATCGGGCCAAGGGCTGGCCGCTCATTTAGAGAGTGGGCAGATCCGCTCCGCGATCGAAAAGCTTCCCTCCGACCGCGTACAGCTGGATCATTTGGACGGCCGCCTGACGATTCAGCAGATCAGGGAACGGCTGCTGACGACCCGGCCCGACATCCTGCACTTTGTCGGCCACGGCAATGAGGACGGCCTCTTGCTATTGTCAGATGACGCCCCTGCCCTCGTTTCCTCTGCTGCCCTGCGCACAGCGTTGCAACAGGCAGAATCGGTGAAGCTTGTCTTTCTCAACGCCTGCCTGGCCGGACGCGTCGACAGTACGCGGCCATTTGCCGGCATCGCCCACCAGTTGCTTCAGAGCGGCCTGCCTGCCGTGATCGCCATGCGCTACGAAATCTTGGATCGCACCGCCGTGCATTTTGCCGCTGGAGTCTACGAAGCGCTTGTCTCGGGCCAGGGCCGCGGCCATATTGATGCCGCCGTAAGCATTGCACGCAATAGTCTCTACATCAATGATCCAGACCGTGTGGACTATGCAACGCCAATCCTCTGGCTCAATTCGGAGGACGGCCGCCTTCTGCCTTTCGACGATGCGCAAAAGACCGATATATCCCCTGCCCATCCTTCAATCTACACGCGTACACGGTTGGGGAGCTCCTCATTGCGGCTCGAATTCAAGCTGGCAGAGAAGGAGGCGTGGTACCGCTCCCTGCCGGAAACGATCTCCGATCCCCATCTGCCCTTCGAATATCAACGTCGCCGTCGCATCGTCGGTCTGCTGCTGCGCATCTTGCAGCAAGCGGTAGAGGAGCGTGATCACGGCCGGACCATCGATATCAGGTCCGTACAGAGGCGCTTGACCACGTTCGAAGAGGAGAGGCGCCATATCCAGAATATCCTTGACCATTCCCTGGATCGTTCCTAAGACCTGGTTCCGTGGCGCAGACCACCATCCGACTGATTCATCTCGCCTTTCTCTACGCCATACTCTGCTACCTTGGCGTAGAGTTCGCCTTAACGCTTCGAGATCTCCGCGAACATGACCCCGGCTACTCCCAGGCATCCGCAGAGGCTCACACGCTTCACTCCCCTGCCAGTCAGATACCTTTTCTCGGCGCCACCGTCGCGCTTGAACAATACGACATCCCCAGCGATCGGCTGCAAGCCCTGCATCGTCTTCACGACGCCGGTTTCGGCTGGGTCCGCCAGCGTTTCGACTGGAGCCTCGTCGAACCGCAACCGGGCGCGTTCCAATGGGCGTGGACAGACCAGGTTCTGACCGAAATCGCCGCTGCTGGTCTCGTGCCCGTCATAGTATTGGACGGTAGCCCGGCCTGGGCCAGAGACAGCAGAGACCGACCCCCTCCGGGGATTTCTGAGAACGACCTACCCTGGCGACTGGCGCCTCCCGCCGCACCAGAGACCTTTGCCCGCTTTGCCGCCGCATTTGCCCACCGCTACCAGGACTCAGTCCGCTTCTATCAAATCTGGGACGAGCCCAACATCGCACCCCACTGGGGAAACCGGTTGATCGATCCCGTCGGCTATGCCCGTCTGCTGCGCGCGGCCGCTGTTGCTGTCCGGGCTGCCGACCCCGACGCGGTCATTCTGGCCGCCGCGCTCGCGCCCACCCAGGACCGCGGCCACACTGCCATCGACGAGGGCTTCTTTTTCCAACGCCTCTACGCAGCCGGCGCCGCCCCCTACTTCGATGCTGTCCTCATGCAGCCCTTCGGCTTCGGAACCGCGCCTGATGATGCCCGCAGCCGCGTCGACGCGCTCAACTTCCGCCGCGCTGCGTGGGTGCGCCGCGTGATGGTCGCCGCCGGTGACGAACAGACGCCCATCTGGGCCGTCCGTTTTGGGTGGAATCGGCAAACGCAAGGCACTTGGAAGACAGTCTCAACAGCCAATCAGTTACGCTTCACAGAGGAAGCGATTCGGTACGCGCGGGCGAACTGGCCCTGGCTGGCTGCGATGGGCTGGCCTCTCGACCGGCCCAATACGCCTCCATCCGACCCGATGTGGGGATTCTCCCTCATTACCGCTGATGGGAATGAGCATGCTCTGCTGTCCGTGTTTGCCAACGCCGCGCAGGCTACAGCTGAGACCGAACCGTCCGACAAAAGGAGCTGGCTATTTTTCCACTCCGCACTGCTGCTGCTAGCTGGCGGATTTCTTCTCTGGTGGGCGGTACTCACCGCCCGCACCCTGCCACTGGGCCGCTGGCAGGCCGTTTACCGGACCTGGCCGCTGGCCGGCAAGCTCGCAGTCTGGGCCCTGCTCCTCACCGTCTACTACCTCGCCGTCTGGCCGCCGCTAATCCTCCTCTGCTGGCTTACCGCCGCCTTTCTCATCGCCGCCGAGCCGGTCGCGGGACTGATGATCGCGGCCGCCGCCTTGCCCTTCCACTTTCAGCATAAGGAGCTTCGGCTCGTCGGCGCCGTCTGGGCTGTGCCGCCAGCCCAGGCCGCGCTGCTCGCCACACTTCCCGCCCTCGCGCAGCGCGTCGCCCGTGCCAAGGTCTGGCGCATCAGGTCTACCCTCAACGCCATCTACCCGGTTCGTCGTTCAATGTTCGCCGAACTTAACGTGCAGAACGCCAATCTGCTCGTCGCCGCCTGGATCGTAATGAGCCTCCTGGCCGCCCGCAACGTCTGGCACTGGCCAGCCTATTATGACGGCCTGTGGGAGCTTGTTGCAGTACCCGCCCTGCTATATGCCGGCATCAGGCTGGTTGCGGTCGAGCCGCGTCAGCAGCGGGTCGTCCTGTTGGCCCTCTTTGCCGGCGGCGCTCTCGCCGCGGGAATAGGGTTAATTGACTGGCTGATCGGCGGCGGCGTTTCCGTGGACGGCGTACGGCGTCTGATGGGAATTACCTTCTCTCCCAATCAGACTGCCCTCTATCTCCTGCGCACACTTCTGGTCGGCGTAGGTCTGTTGGTGGCCTGCCAGCGCAGGCATCTTGCCTTAATCGGGGGTTGTATGCTGGTGACGGCTGCACTGTTTCTGACAGCCAGCCGCGGCGCTCTCCTGCTCGGCCTGCCAGCCGCCGGTCTCGTCCTCTCCGTGGCCGGGGCCAGACAGATACGACTCAGCATGAGTAAACGAGCTACGGTCCTGTTGACACTGGTGGTTGGCTTGACCATAGTCGTCAGTCTCGAGATAGTCATGCTCTACTGGGAGCGTCTTCTGAATCTCGAAACCCTGCACTCGCGCTTCGCCATCTGGAGAGACGCCTTGGCACTCTGGAAGCAGTACCCGCTGTTCGGCGTAGGGCCAGGTGGATTCTACTGGAACTACCCCGCCTTCCTTCAATCCTCTTCGGCGGCGGATCCCAACCTGCTGCACCCGCACTCCGTTTGGCTGGAATACGCGACTGGCTGGGGCGTAGCCGGGCTGGCGTGGCTCGCCGCACTGCTCGGCTGGATATTTTCTGCACTGAGACGTCCATCGCACGAGCGGCAGGCATGGTACCGGATCGGCACCCTGTCGGCCCTTGCAGCCGGATTCGCGCACGCGCAAGTGGACGCATTTTCGGCGCTGCCCGAACTGGCAGCATGGAACTTCGCGGCACTGGCGCTGCTGGCAATACCAAACGGCACAGAAATGTGACCCCCTGGCTCAGCAGAACGGGTTGCGATTCGCTGGCGTTGCCATTACCATTTTGTCACAGACAGTGGTTGTGCAACCGACAGCGGCCAGAGGACCGTATCGACAGATCACAGGAGAGTTCAAAGTGGCACAGACCCGACTCACACCAACAGATGGCGTTCTTCGACACCTTCGGCTATCTCTACTTTCCAGGGCTGCTGGCCGACTGTGCTGACACGATCATAGACGAATTCGAAGCGATCTGGGCCGCGCACGGCGGCGGTCACCACGGGCAGGAACACGATGGCGAACAGCGGTCCTGCATCCTTCCCTTCCCCGACCAGAGCGTGTTTCTAAGTTCTCTCCTGGACGATCCCCGTATCCACGACATTGCAGCCAGCATCTGTGGCGACGACTTCAACTACACCAGCGGCGACGGCAACTACTATGCCGGCGACACGCGCTGGCATTCCGACGGCTTCAACGCCGAACGTGTTCTCAGCATCAAGATCGCCTTCTACCTCGACCCGCTCACGCGCGACAGCGGCGCGCTGCGCGTCATTCCAGGCAGCCACCGCGCCGGTGACGCCTTCGCTGATGCTCTGGAGAAGGATATTCGGGAGAGCGGCAAGATCTGGGGGCTGGAGGCACGTGACGTACCGGCTCTGGTCCTGGAGACCACACCCGGCGACATCGTCGTATTCAACCACAACCTCAAGCACGCCGCGTTCGGTGGCTCAGAGCGCCGGCGCATGTACACGATGAACTTCTCACGCCGCTATCCTGAGCACCGCCTCGAAGAGCTGCGCACTGTACTCGGCCGCGAAGCCCGCTTCTGGATCGATCGCATTCATGGCGAGGCCATGATCGCGACGGCGGGCCCGGAACGCATGGTGCATCTTGAGCAGGTCAGGGAGAACGACACCCACCTGGCTGAACTGGCGCGTGAATTCAAGAAGACAATGAAAGAGCCGTCGCGTGGTTAGAGGCGGGTGGTCTCCGTCAGTCGCCGCCGCGCGTTGGCCGAGAGTGGGCGGCTAGGGGAAACAAACTTCTCCGTCTATGCGGCAACCTGAACCTTTTCTCCCGTCTCTGCACTCAGGTAGATCGCATCCAGCAGCTTCATGAAGGTCAACGCATCCGCCGGCGATACATCGGGCGGCTGCTCGCCGCGGATAGCGGCGGCAAAGTCGCGGATCTCCCCGTCAAAGTCCCCGCTACCGTGCTCCGCGTTCTCATCTACAAAGGTATCGCCTTCAGTGTAGATTGCGCCCAACAGGCGTCGCGTGCCCGAACGAGTCTGCCCCGAAGCCAGCCGTGTCGACTCGACTTCGACTGTCCCAGCCGTGCCCAGGACGCGTAGCCGCAGGTCCCACGCCCGGTCCGCCCAGGTAGCGATGACCGCCGAAGTGTCCATCTGAATCGTGATGCCGCCGTCACAGCCCACCAGAAAACTCATGTAATCTTCGGAGTGCCGCTCTACCTTCAGTCGCGTCGGAAACGCACTGTGGCTGACCGCGAAGGCCCACTCCGGCTGTGGACAACCCATCAGATACCAGGCTTGGTCGAGGTAATGCGAGCCGTGTTGCCCCAATGCGCCGCCCTTAAGGCCCCAGCGGTACAACCAATCCCGGCCGACCGGCGGTTCATAGTCGACGCCTCGCTCCCGGTAATGGTAGTGGACGCGCGCGTGGTACGTTTGCCCGATTCTTCCATCTGCGATGAGTTGGCGGCTCCTCTTGTTCTCTTCCTCGTGGCGCATGAAGTAGGAGTAAACGAGCGTCTTTCCACTGCTCGCACCAACCGCATTAATCTCCTCGACCTCTGCGGCGTTGAGACCATGCGGCTTCTGCACTAGCACGTGCTTACCGGCGTTCAAAGCCTCAACGACCATCGGCATGCGCACATCGGGCGAAGTGGCCACGCCCACCGCGTCAACCTCGTCATCGGCCAGCAACTCACGATAGTCGCCGTAGACCCGCGTGACATCGTTTTCTTGAGCAACCCGATGTGCCAAATCCTGATTCAGATCAGCGACCGCCCAGGCAACCGTATCTTCGCCCGCGTGCGCGCCCGCGACCCAGGCCCGGCCCACCCGGCAGCCGACCACGCCGATCTTGATCTTGTCAGACATAGCGCTATCCGCGGGCCGGTTCGGCCATTTCCTGACGCGCCTTGGCAGACAGCGCCGGCAGGTGGCCTTCGTGTGCCATCACCTGTTCCAGATGCCGCATCCGTGAAGGAGAAGCGGTACTGCGCATGATCTCGGAATGCATCTGGTCCTTCCAGAATCGTGCCCCGCCGGCAACGAAATTCTCCAACTCCTCAATCTCTACCGGCGTTTCGCAGCGGGCACAGCAGTTGATCGTGAACATACGCCGGGCCGTGTCGCCTCCAAACGAAGAGTGCATCAAATTGTGATTGAAGGCCACAACATCCCCCGGTTGTGTCTCCAGGGCCGCGTGCGGAACCTCCGGCTGGGAAATCCCCCACAGTTCAGAAGCCTCGCGTGCCTGCCGCGCCTGCCAACCCTCCAGATCCGGCCGATGTGAGCCCGGGATCACGCGCAAACACCCTGTATTTGCGGTCAGTGGATCGAGATAAAATGCCACCTTCAAGTATTTGCCGATCGTGTGAAATCCGTCACTGTGCCAGCGCGTATCGCCCGTGTAATAGTTGCCGTCGCCACCGAGGTAGTTGAAATCTTCGCCAAGGATGCTGCTGATCAGGCCGTCAATACTTGGGTGATCCAGCAGAGTGCAGAGGCGCTCTTGCTGATCGATAAAGGGCACAATGCAAGAACGCTGCGTCCCATCATGGACTTGCCCGCTGTTCGCGAAGATCGTTTCGAAATCCTCGATAATCCAACCGACCTCCTCCTTCATCAGACCTGGGAAATGGAGATAGCCGAAGGTTTCAAAGAACTGGAGCTGCTGTTGGCTGAGTTTCATCAGTTCGTCTCCTGAGAAGCGTGGCTCTAACCTATTGGGTGCCGCCTATTTCATGAATCATAATTCATTTATCCGAGTTGGCGAACATCCGTATTTTCAATCACAGCTGCAGGGGAGTGTCTGACTTCACTGTTCATCAGTCAGCCCTGTCTTGCTCGTCGCGCAATGCGTCTTCTGACTCGGCGTCGCCGGGCCATGGCGGACCACGATCCTGCGCGTCTCACGCAACAGCCTTGTTCAGCGCCGGCATTAGCTCGGTCGCGAACAGTTCAAGGTTGCGAACCCAGCTCGCCTTGTCGTCCCAGTCAAAGCCCATCAGTACCAAAGTGCCGAACGGTCCGCTCTCCTCCATCAGCGCAAGCAACCGTTCAAGCACATGATCAACGTCGCCGGCGATGATCTGCTCCGACATCCAGTAATCCATGTTGCAGTCCGCGTTAGACATCTCCAGGTCCCGCTTGAGAATATCCCGGCCCCGAGTCTTGTCCATGAGGTAGGCGAGGTACTCGAAATTTTGCCCCACCGAGTTCGTCCGCGCACGCGCGACCGCTTCTTCAGTCGTATCGGCCAGGAATATGGCCCTCGCCACCCTCCAGTCGGCTCTGTCCGGCTGTCGACCCTCCTCGACCGCACTGTTCTCGTAAGTCTCCCAGTTGTTCGCCAGAACGTTGCCGGCCGCCAGAGCAGCCGAAAACGGCGCGAATCCGTACTGTCCCGCCAGTTTCAAGCTGTAGGAATCGCGGGTTATACCCGGCATAAGAATTGGGGGATGGGGCTGCTGCAACGGCTTGTGGATAAACCCGATCTGGCTCACATCGTCGACGTTATCCTTGAGCGAGAACTGCCAGAATTGGCCTTCATGCTCGTAAGGCGGATCAGTCGCCCAAAGCTTCAGCATGACGTCAATGGCCTCTACCGTCATCCTGCCGCCGTCTTTCGGATGCTGGCCGTAGAGTTCAAAATCTGTACTCGTGCCGCTGGGCCCTAAGCAAAGATTGAGCCGCCCATGGGCCAGATGATCGAGAAAAGCAAGCCGCGTGGCCAAATAGGCCGGATGATGCAGATTGACGCAGATAGGCGCCGGTCCGAAGCGAATTCGCTTCGTCACCCCCAGCGCCCGCCCGATAAAGACCTCTGGCACCACCACCGTCTCGTACTTCATCGTGTGGTGCTCGCCAATCCAGAATTCATCATACCCCAGTTCATCTGCCAGCACGGCTAGCTCAATATCCTCGTCATAGCTCTGCGCCAGCGGCTTCTCCGGCGGATGGAACGGCATGATGAAAATTCCCGATTTGATCGGCTGTCCATTCGTCGACATATTCCGTACTTCCTTTCAATTGGCTGTTGGCAGTCCCGCGATTCCCTACTCGTTCTCCGCCGTATCGACACGGAAACTGTATAGTTGGGCAGTATCCAGGTGAAAACGCAGGCGCAAAGGCTGGTCCTTCGGTAACCGCTGCTTATCCTGCCAGCGCACGACATGGCGCACATTGTCCGAGCGGACCGCCGTGCAGTCCTGGCTTGAGAACCCTGGCAGGGTCTCGCCGGCCGCCGAGAGGAGTTCGACCGCCAGGCTGCCTTGCGAGGCATCTGCATTGACCACGAGCTGCCCGGACGGCAGGTTGAGCGGAACCGTCTCGACGGTCCCGCCAAAATGCCCCGCGTCAATCGAGACGAAGCCGTCCAATCGCCACGAGGCGCGGGCGATGGTAACGGTCTTCGGCGGCATCGGGCCGCCGTGCATGGTGTTGATGGCGGTATAGTAGTGCCAGACCTCGTCGCCATGGACAATGGGCCGGTCGGCAGAACAGAGAATGCAGCCGGCGTCGAAGCTGCCCGGCTCGCCGCGGGGAATGATGGCAGAGCGATCGGCGTAACGTTCCCATGTGCGCCCATCCCGGCTATGCGCCAGTTGCGCCTCGATCGGCCCATCCCAGGGGCTCTGCTCTGCACCTACCTCCTGACCTCTCATGTCGCGGTAAACGTTGAAGACGGGCAGAAAGCCGAGAAACTGGCGGCCATAAACGAAGCCCGCCATGCCGTAGAATTCGCCCCGCTGTTCAGGATCCTGGATCCAGGCATCGTCCTGTTCATCGCTGACGATGATCAGTTCCGGCTCCGACCAGTCCAGGAAGTTCCGGCTGGTGCACACGGCAATCAGCCGGCGGTCGAACCCGCCTACGTCTCCCCAGCGCCTGTGGAAGGCGAAATACTCACCCGCATGGCGGTCGTGCGCCACCGTGATCGTTTCCAGCGTCTCGGTCGAATTCATCAGTATTGGATTGACATCGTACTCGTTCCAGACCAGGCCATCGGCAGAGTGGGCAACCCAGTAGCCAAACTGCTCGCGGCTCCAGTCCCAGGCCGCCATCTTGTAGCGCTCCGACGGGTCGGCCGCTTCGTCAACGATCACCGTGGGGCTGTGTTTATCGAAGATGAGGATATTGTTTGCGCGCGAACCGTCGAATTCATGCAGGCCCAGTTCCGGCTTCTCCCAGTGAATGCCGTCCGTGGAGGTGGCGTAGAGGATCATATCCCCCTGCCGTTCGCGCTGTCCGGGCGCGCGGTGCTGATGCCCGCGGCCAAGGCGCGTCAGATACCACATGCGAAACTGCTGCGCGTCGGCATCGTAATGGACCGTACCGTAGATGTAGATCCGGTTCCCCTCCCACGGTTGATCCGGCACGACCACCGGCTGCTCCAGCTTTTTCCCCGGATGCAGCGTACGCACGACGCCGCGTTTGGCGCTGACGAGGGCGTCATCGACGAAGAGTTGAGTCTCCGAGCCGATGGCGTGCGCTTGATTCTGGTCCGCGTTCTGAGAGCCCATCTACTAACCTCCTGGCGGCCGCGAGCGCCGATTAGTCGTTGTCGACAAACTGAAAGGAGTACAACTTACAACCGTTCATCATGAAGCGCAAGCGTACCACGCGCCCCGCCAGTTCCCCGACATGCGCACCGCCAGCCCAGGTCGCGAAATGGCGAACCGAATTGCCGTTCACTTCGTCGGCTTCGCCCATGCTATAACCCTCAATCGGTGTGCCGTCTTCGTCCTCGATCTGAACCCGAATTGCACCGCCAGCGCTCGTGTCTACGTTGAGTGCCAAGCGTTCGCCGCGAAAACGCAGCGGCACGGTGACCAACTCGCCGCCCTCATACGGGGCATCGGCCGAAATGAACCCGTCCAATCGCAGCCGTGCGCGGAAATAAGCCCCTCTCTTGAGCGCGACACCCTCGCTGATGCCATAGCGGAAACCGCCATAATATATCCACAACTCATCGCCGACCTGCACCGGCTGAGTGAATGCGTAGATCATCCTGGAATCACCGGCGTCCGACGGCCCCAGCCGCAGGAATGGGTTGCGTCCCCCGGCCCGCTGCCACTCGATCCCGTCGCGACTGGTGGCGAGCTGCACGTCGACCGAGTCAGGGAAGCCGCCCATCTTCTCCTGGTCTCTCCCTTCAGCAGGAAACGGATTCGCGGACCAATGCCACCAGACCTCAGGCAGCGCCAAGTAGGCGTCAGATGTTCCGGGATACTTGAAGACACAATTGCCGTGGAAGTCCATGATCTGCCGGCTCTGCCGATTACGCTTCACCGGCAGCGCAAGGTCGACCTCGTCCGCACCCAGCACGAAACCCATATCTTCCCACCGTTCAAAGTCCGGCGACACCAGCCGCCGCACCGCCCGGAAGCGGTCGCCGCGGCTATCCGCGGTCCACAGCCGAGAGTAGCCCACATACTGCTGGATTCGTTCATCCCAGAAGACCACGTTCAGACAATCGCAAGGGCCCGGTAACGGGTAGTTCTCATTGGCCTCCCAGCGCAGGCCGTCAGGAGAACTGAAACCGGTCAAGCCGGACTTGCCCTCCTCCCCGACCTTGATTTCGCTCCAGAGTTTGTACCGGCTCTGCGGGGGCGCGGTCGGGTCCTTGAAGACTGTGCCGGCGTTCCAACCGGCCTGCTGCACCGGGTCATGCGTGGCCGGCCCCAAGATATTGTTGTCGCCGCTGCCGTGGTATTCCACTAAGCCGAGATTAGGGCGCTCCCAATGGACGCCGTCGGTCGACTCAGCGTAGCAAAGCCTGCCCCGCGTGTGCTTCCAGAAGAGTCTCGCATCCTCCGCCGTCCCCGCCACCGGCAATTCCATCCCCGCCGGCGGGTCCCACTCATACGCCAGATACCAGAGGCGAAAGACGTCCCCCTCCCGCATTACGGTCGCATACGGATGAATGCGGTACTCCCAAGGAGCCTCCGGCAGGAAGACCGGTTCGTGGTCCTGGTAAGGGGCGTTCATGGTCAGCCGCACATTTTTCATCGACGTAATTGGCGCTTCGTCGATGAAGAGTTCCTTGTGGCCGCCGATTTCGCGTACTTTGTCTATCTGATCCATTTTGGGAATTGGCTCTTTGTCTTCTGAGTTTAAGGGACAGTTACTTGCCTTGGCATCGGCGAGCTCGCGGTGGTGGTTGTTTTTGCCGGTAGCGCGAGCTCGCGCAAATCCTTAACCATGTTCGCGATGTCACTGACGCGGCTGAGAATATCCTCAATTGACTGGGACAGGTCGAGCGCTGCGACCATCAAGAGCTTGCCAGCATTCTCGACTTGGTACGTCGTTTCCCCGGGTGCGCCTTGCGCGTAGATAAGTAGCCCGCCAGGCAGATCGAGTGCAGTTGCGTAGGCCAGCAATTGGTACAGGTCCGCGTTACGTGCTCTCTTGTTGGTGAGGTCCTTGTATTTGGCATCTCCCACGAAAATACAATTCCTCCCATTCCACAAGGTAAGGTCGGGAAAGACCTGAATTTCTCCGTCCTTGTCGAGCGCCATCTCGTCCACACTTTTATCGGCGCGCAACGTTCGCTCCGAGACGCCAAGGGTCTCTCGAAGGGCCTGAGTGACGAACTCCTGAAACAGGTCGTTCATGTCGACCAGAAACCCGTTCGCGCGCACATCTCCGAGCTCGGCCTCGAACTCGCTGTGCAGCAGGACCAAGCGCGCCAGACCTACGACGTGCCGATAATGTTCGTTGAGCCGGTCAAAGCATACTTCTGGCACGCGCCCCTGTCGGAACTCCAGCAGCGATACATTGTCAAGGGTCGCGGCGACCCAGCCTAAACCTCGGCGCGCCTTTGACGATCGGAGGGTCATGCGACGGAGTCGGACTGCGGCCGCCTTCACCAACCGGTTGGCGAGGATGTCCTCTGTGAACTCGTCAAAGCGCAGTTCGACCGGAAGGGGGATTCCGTAGCGACGCCGTACCTGCTCGTCGAAGCGGATGCGCCCTCGCACAGTATGCAATGCCTCCTCTTCGGACCGATATCCGCGCAGCAGCCCTCGCGCGAACGCACTGCGGGCGGCCTGAGTCAAGGCGAGTGCCAATATGTCGGGCAGCGTCTCGGAATCTTTAAAGCCGAACAGTTCCTCTCTGATTTCAAGCTTTCCTATGGCATAGCAGGCCAACGACAGCAACTTTGACATTTCAATCTTGGGATTTATGAGTATAGGAATACCGTTAATTTCTAGCGCGCCGATGATTGAACCTGGCGTGAGGCTATAGTTGCCTTTGGTACCACGGATCGGTTCGATTGAGAGACGGAGCGTTTTTGAAACCCGCAACAGTGCATCAAGTTGGTCAGCCGTGAGCTTATGGTCGCTGGTGACGTACTCCCGAAGATCGATCTTGTTCATCACTCTATTCTGCCGTCTTCGCCATTTGCGCTCTTCTCTGGTTGCCTTGAGTTCTGTTTATGTGTTTGATCGGCTTTTTCTTTCAGTTTGTCAAAATGGAACTCTTTGATTCGGTCGTCGTCTCCAAAAAGACGCTCTTCTATATATGGACGGACGCTATGCTTCCAGATGCGGCAGGCGGTTTCTTCATCGAGGTGCTTCTTCATAAAGTAGCTTGGACCGATGGCGGCGTGTCTGTCTTTCTCCAAGAGCCTGTTCGCCTCTTCAACGAGATCGGCGACCCATAGCATTTCGTTGAGTTCATTCTGTTCAAGCCAACGGCGAAGCACTCCCCTTACCGGCTCGTCGTCCGGGTGGAACTCCACAAAGTAGAAGCGACGACGAAGCGCCAAGTCAACCAGCGCGATCGAGCGGTCTGCCGTATTCATCGTCCCGATAATGTATAGGTTGTTGGGAAGCGAGAAATCTTCTTCGCCTTCCCGCTGGTATTGCATTCGAATCTCTTTGTCGCGGTATTCCAATAGGAAGTAGGACTCCCCAAACACTTTGGCGATATTACCGCGGTTGATTTCGTCAATGATGAGGATGTGCTTTGCATCCGGCTCCATTCGTGCTTCCTGCGCCGCTCGCAGCAGCGGCCCATCCTGCAAGTCGAAACCGGCTTGACCACTTTCTGTGATTGTCGGACGGAAGCCGCGCACGAAATCCTCGTATGCATATGAGGGATGGAACTGTATTAGCTTAACTCGATCTTTGGATCCTGTCAGGCACTTCGCAAGCGCCTGTGCAACATAAGTCTTCCCTGTGCCTGGAGGCCCCTGAAAGATAACTTGGCGCTTGTCTACTACTAATGTTTCGATCTCCTTGAGGAATTCGAACGATAGGAGCAATTCGTCACTAAGAGCCCGTATGTCGCATCGTCGAGAATGAGTCTCGCCACTTCCAAACTTGGGTAGTCTGACCGGCGGTTCGGCCCCATTTAGGCACCACCACGTTACTGTTCGTATATCATGGGGGTGAAGCAAATGCAGACCATGCTCTTGTGCTTCCTGCAAAAAACAGCCCAAAAAGCTAAGAGCATGGTCATACAACTCGGCCTCGTCCGCTTCCTTTGGTGGGGGCGAGAAACCTGTCTGCGTATATGCCTTTTCGAACGTTTTCGGCGCGTAAGGCGGGTAATTCTTAGAGTCAAGGCCTAGAAGTAAGGCGGAAGCAACGCGCGCGCGGGTTCCACGCCCAGGTACCGCTGATTCTGGAACTAGCTCGCAGAAAGCACGAATCCGACTTGAAGCGCATAAAGTGTCTTCCGTCCAAAGCTTCTGCAGCGCCTCTCGCGCTTTCTCCGGCGACCGATGAATCCAATCTACGAAGGGTATCCTCAAATTCCAAAATATGGGGTGACCATCACGATCACTTAGCCCTTTATTTTCGAGTTTACCGATCCAGTCTTCGTCATTGTTGATTACAGACTCCCTCGCTTCCGCCATTTCGCGACCTAATTCAAGCTTGTCTTCGACCCACTTCTTTAGTGTCCCAGATTGGATAAAGTCATTAACGCGCTTGACAAATTCGCTCCAGTCATCTTGATGAGGGCCGTCAGGATGTGGCTGAGTTGAACCTATTTTGGGCAATACGAACGGGTCTTCCTCTTCTTGCGATCGCCAAATTAATGACTGCGTATCTAAGCGGTGGCGCAGATTCAATCCGTGTACCTGGGACTCCTCTTTGAATCGGTCGAGAAACCCGAGGAAATGCCTATACAATTGAGCTTCGTCGGCTTTCGAGCCGGGAGTGTTGTATCCTGTGAGTTTGTACACTTTGTTGGCTAGCCTGATCCTGAAAGGGGGGTAACTCTCCTCGTCAAGGCACATCAGTAAGACAGATGCCAGGTTCATGAGTGTTCCCGCAGCGCCACCTATAACTTCCCTAGGGAATTTCTCGCAGAAGATTTTGATTCGTTGATCAAGAGGCATTCGGTCTCTCGTCCAGATTGCCTCTAGAGTCTCTAACGCGTCGTCTGGGTAGTCGTCCATCCATTTACGAACGTTCTGTCTAATTCTAAAGTCAATAAGATTGCTATCAAGTCCTTCTTCCACCAATTCGGCCAATTCGTCAGAACCGGTCGGTAGTACTTTCCGCGCCTTTCTAAGAGAGCGGGCCACTTCGCGTTTGTATCTGTTCTCACAGTCCTCCAGTTCTCCAGAGTCAATGAACTCATTGGCCCTCCTGAAAAACGTAGTCCAGCTGCTACTACCCTCTGAAATCGCTCCGTTGCCCATCATTCTCCATTCCTTGACACCGAATAGTTCTGATTGCCTTTAACGGCTAGGATAGGGCGCACCGCGACAAGACATAATCCTGCCCTTCCTCTAATCCCACAAATCACAGTCCACTCCTATCTCACCACAACGACCCCAACGGCTCACACGCATTATACACATCACACTCCAACCGAATCGCAAACAACTCCGCCTCAAGCATCGAGACCTCCACCCGCACCGGCCGCCCCACCAACTCCGCTACGTCCTCCCGCTCCCGCCAGCGCGGCCGCGCATACAGATGATCCCCGCTGATCGTCAGCGCCTCCTCCCACGTATAACCAGGAATCGGCTGCGCCGTCAACCCGTCCAGCATCTGAACCCGGACCCCAGTGTGCGCCATCGTGCGCACGTTCAGACGTATCTCGCCATCGCGCGGAATGATCACCTTCGTGCGCAACACCCCCTCGCGCCCCCAAGTCTTCAGCGAACAGAAGCCGTCTAGCCGCATCTCGTAGATCATCGGGCTACGGTAACCGCTGCCATAGGGCCAGTCGATCTCCTTGTCGACGCGGGCCGCGTGGCCGCCATAATCGCCGATGACGAAAAAGAGCAGCCTGTCGTCGTGCGTCCGCAGCATCTCCTTGCCGTAAGCCGACCCGCCCCCAACCTGGCCATAGTCGCGCACCCCAATAAACGGTTCACGCTCCGTGCGGTACCAGTACAATCCGCTGTAGCTGTAAGCCAACTGCGTATCCATGCGCCCGAAATACTTGATCTGCGGCCAGTCGCTGCTGAGGCTCACCTCTTCGAAGCGGTCGCTGGTCATGATGTTGAGCAGGCCGATGTAGAAATCCTCATACGGTCGCGGCGGCATATCGTACAACTCCGTCCCCACCCGGTCCAGCGCATCCGGCTGCATGATCGTGACCGGCCGCGTAAACTCCGTAAAGTCGGTTGTCGTCGACATCGCAACGCGGCGGTCACCGTAGACCGGGCGCACAAAGAGCTGGTAGAGCTCTGCCTCCCGGTTCCACAAAATATCGCCGGCGATGTCTGAACCCGGATCCAACCATGGGCCTGACCGGTCGACCGTAAACTGCACGCCATCATCCGAGAAGCCGCCCCACGTGAGATGACGCGGCACATCGAGCACCGCCGACGCATAGCCCCGCTCCGCCAGCGGCGTGCCTGCCAGCGAATGCACAGCATGCGCCCAGATCGGCGCGCCGTCCTGATCGACGACGACATCGTCAAAGCTCCGCCAGGCTGGGCCAGAAGTGGGATTGTAGACCGGATTGGGCCAGTTGAAGGGGTCGTCGGACAGCAGGCGGAACTGAAACTCGCCGGCGCTTATCCCCGGCGTTCGATCGCGGCTCTCACGTCCCGGAAACGCGATCAAATAGAGCGCGTATTTCCCCAATCTCTCGTCGAAGAATGCGGTAGGGTAGCCGCCGTAACCGTCCCAGCCGTCCGGGTAGAACTCGTTGAAGATTTCCTTGACGAAAGTTGGCTTGCCCCAGACGCGTTCCAGGCAGTCACGGCGTTCGAGCATCCAGTCGTCGAAGAACCAGATGCCTCTCATTGCGCGCCCGCTTCCCTGCTGCGAAAGCTATACAGCCTGGCATCCTGCAAATGGAAACGCAGGCGCAGGGGTTGCCCAACCGGCAGGCGCGCATCCCCGCTCCAGCGCACGGCCTCGCGCACACCGTCAGTATCGATCGTCTGACAGTCCTCGCGAGCGAAACCGGGCAGCGGTTCGCCCGCAGCCGACAGCACCTCAACCGCTAGGCTGCCTGCTCCTGCATCCACATTGACCTCCAACTGCTCGCCCGAAAGCTGCAGCGGAACCGTCTCCACCATGCCGTCGAAATGCCCGGCGTCCAGCGAGACTAATCCGTCCAACCGCCATTTCGCAAGCCCGATCGAGATCGTCTTTGGCGGCATCGGACCACCGTGCATCGTACTGACCGCCGTATAGTAGTGCCACAACTCGTCGCCGACTACGATAGGCCGGTCAGCCGAGCACAAAATACAGCCGGCGTCAAAGCTGCCCGGTTCTCCGCGCGCGATTATGGGCGAACGGTCTTCGAAACGATGCCAGTTGTATCCATCTCGGCTGTGCACGAGTTGGGCCGCAATCGGACCGTCCCAAGGCGCCTGGTCGATCTCGGCGCCCGATTCCGATATCACTGCCGGCGCCTGCAAGCCTGAACTACCATCGGCCGCAACCGACGCAGGCATCCCGGACTCGCCGCGGGCATCCTTGATCACGTCAAATACCGGTAGAAACCCGAGAAACTGCTCGCCGTACACAAAGCCCGACATGCCGTAGAATTCCGTGCGTTGGCCGGGGTCCTGGCACCATGCATCGTCCAGCTCGTCGGGAACCAGACACACGTCATGGCTGTCCCACGTCGTAAAATCCCGGCTCGTCGCCACCGCGACCAGGCGGCGCACATGCCCGCGCACCTCACCCCAGCGGCGATGAAACCCATGATACTCACCCGTCTTCGGATGGCGGGCGACGGTGACCGCCTCTAGAATTTCGTCGTCGTCCAGAAGAATCGGGTTGCCATCGTACCCGCGCCAGTCCAGCCCGTCAGCAGAAAAACCAACCCAATAGCCGTCGTTCCCCTGTTCCCAGTTCCAACAGGCTATCTTATAGCGCTGGTCGGGCCGCGCATCGGTGTCGACAACGACCGTAGGGCTGTGCTTGTCGAAAAGAAGGATATTGTTGGAAACTGTGCCGTCAAATTCATGCCGCCCGAGATTGGGTTTGTCCCAGTGGATACCATCCTCGGACGTTGCGTACAGAATAATATCGCCCGTTCGTGAACGCAGACCCGGCGCGCGGTTCTGGTGTCCTCGTCCCAGGCGCGTGTTATACCACATGCGAAAGAGACCAGCGCTGCAATCGTATTGCACGCTGCCATAAATGTAAACGCGCCGCCCCTCCCACGGGCGGTCGGGCCGCAGGACCGGCTGCTCCAGCTTGCGCGCCGGGTGCAGCGTGCGCACGACCCCGCGCGTAGCGCTGATTATCGTGTCATCGATGAAGAGTTGAGGCTCTGAACCAATTGCAAGTGCATCTTCAGTTGTGTGCACCGAGCTTGTCCCTCCAGAATGGATTTGGGTTGGTCCGATCTCGTCTGGCGGGGACCCAAGCTGTCATCACGCCAGGTGACAGGCCACCCAGTGCCCCGGCTGGATTTCGCGCAATGCCGGCGATTCGTGTTGGCAGCGCTCTTCGGCAATGGGGCAGCGGGGATGAAAGCGGCAGCCGGAGGGCGGGTTGACCGCGCTTGAGACCTCGCCTTCCAGAATGATGCGCTGGTGTTTGCGCGCCAGCCTCGGGTCCGTCCACGGCACCGCGCTCAGCAGCGCCTGTGTATACGGATGAAGCGGCTCATCGTAGATTTCCAAACCCGGGGCCTGTTCCACGATCAGGCCCAGATACATCACCGCAATGCGGTCGCTGATATGACGCACCACGCGCAGGTCATGGGCGATGAACAGATAGGTCAACTCCATCTCGTCCTGCAGGTCCTGCAGCAGGTTGAGTATCTGCGCCTGAATCGAAACATCAAGCGAGGAGACTGGCTCGTCGAGGACAACGAAATCAGGGTCAACCGCAAGGGCGCGAGCGATGCCGATCCGCTGGCGCTGGCCGCCGCTGAATTCGTGGGGATAGCGGTTGATGAAGTAGGGGTTCAGCCCCACCCGCTCCATCAACTCCTGGACCCGTTCTCTGGCCTCATCGCGTGTCTGGCTGATCTGGTGAATCAATAGCGGCTCGGCAATGGCTTTGCCGATCGTCATGCGCGGGTCGAGTGAGGCGTAGGGGTCCTGAAAAATGATCTGCATGCCGTCTCTGAAGCTGCGAAGCTCCTTGTCGCTCAACTGGCAGAGATCGGTGCCCCCAAACTGAACCGAGCCCGACGTGGCGCGCATCAACTGCAGAATTGTGCGCCCGGTCGTCGTCTTCCCGCAGCCGCTCTCGCCCACCAGACCCAGCGTCTTGCCGCGCCAGATGTCGAAGCTCACCCCGTCAACCGCGCGCACGACGTCCGGCGGCCGCAGCAGGTTCCGCCGCGGCATACGAAAATGCTTTACCAGATCCTGCACGCTCAACAGGGGTTGATCATCCATCCTGTGCTCTCTCACCGATTCATTTCGTTGTGGCCAGCTTCTAGCCGTTGAAACAGAGGTCTGAACACGAATCGCAGTTCGCAACCCGAGCTATGACGTACGCAGCGGCATCACCTTCCAGCACGCAGCCCGCGACGCACCATACTGCTCCAACACCGGCTCTTCCTCGCGGCAGCGATCATCCGCCAGCGGGCAGCGGGGCCAGAACTTGCACCCGGGCGGCAGGCTGACCAGGTCGGGCGGCAACCCGCTGATCGAGTACAGACGGTCGCCAGGTTCACTCTCCAGTGAGGGGACCGAACCGAGCAGCCCCTGTGTGTACGGATGGCGGGGATTCAGCAGTACGTCATCGACAGGTCCGTTCTCGACCATGCGGCCGGCGTACATCACCGCAACGCGGTCGCAACTGCCCGCCACGATTCCCATGTCGTGGGTGATGAAGAGCGCCGTCATGCCGGACTCCTGCGCCAACGCTTTGATCAGGTCCAGGATCTGCGCCTGCACAGTCACGTCGAGCGCAGTGGTCGGTTCGTCGGCCAGCAGCAGACGCGGCTGGCACGAAAAGGCGATTGCGATCATCACCCGCTGCCGCATGCCGCCGCTGAACTGGTGGATGTAATTGTCGAAGCGCTCCCTGGGCGAGGGGATGCCGACGTGTTCGAGGAGTTCCAATGCGCGCTCCCGCGCCTCCTGTCGGCTCAGGCGGAGATGGATCTCCATAGCCTCGCTGATCTGGCGGCCTATCGTCATCGTCGGCGTCAGGGCGGTCATCGGCTCCTGGAAGATCATCGCGATCCTGCCGCCCCGGATCTGCTTCATTTCCTCAGCGCTGCACTGCAGCAGGTTCTTCCCCTCAAAATTGATCTCGCCGGCAACCGCCTGGCCATTTCCCGGCAGCAGGCGCATAATCGACAGCGCAGTCATCGTCTTGCCGCAGCCGCTTTCGCCGACCAGGCCCAAGACCTCGCCTTCGTAGAGGTCCAACGACAGGCCGTCGACAGCCCTGACCGTCCCCTGTTTTGTCTCAAACTGGGTGTGAAGCTCCCGGATCTGGAGCAGGGGCGTTTGATCCGGTTCGGCGCCGTCTGTCAACGGGATCTCTGGCTGAGAACTACCGTCCGTATCCATTGCTTCAACGCCGCCTTTGCTCTGGGTTGAGCGCATCGTTCAGACCATCACCCAGGAAGTTAAAACCAAGCACTACGATAGCCAGAACAACCCCCGGCATCACCACCAGGTGTGGATTGAAACGCCACTGGCCCAGATTGTCACTGATCATCTCTCCCCAGCTTGCGCCCGGCGGCTGAATGCCGACGCCCAGAAAACTGAGCGACGCCTCCGACAGCATTGCGCCGCCAAAACCAACCGTGATTGAAACGATCAGCGGCCCCAGGCTGTTGGGGACCAGGTGGCTGAGGATAATGGTCCAGTTCGACGCGCCCAGCGCCCGTTCGGCCTCGATAAACTCCTTTTCACGCAGAGAAAGGATCTGCCCCCGCACCAGCCGCGCCTTGCCATACCACTGCACAAGCGTCAGCGAGCCGAAGATCACCAGGTAGTCCAGATAGACGCGATTGCCCTGGGATAGTGTCCACCCGTACTGCTCCTGCAATTGGAGCTGCAATTCAAGCACTTTTTCGCGAAAGACGACGCTGATGAAGGCAGCCAGCAAAATGTCGGGAAAAGCCATTGTGATATCGGCCAGGCGCATGACTATCGCGTCGACCCAGCCGCCCAGAAATGCGCCGGCCGCGCCCAGCACGACGCCCAGCACAGTCGTGCCGATCGTAACGATCAGGCCGACCAGAAAGGCTGTGCGCGCGCCGTGGAGGATGCGGGTGAGCATATCGCGACCCAGGCCGTCTGTCCCCAGCCAGTGATCGGCGCTTGGGCCCTCGTTGATTCTGAAAAGATTCTGTTGGGTGTAGTCATACGGAGACAGCCAGGGGCCGAAGATGGAGACGAAAACAAGCAGGAAGGCGACGAAGACCCCAAAAATGGCCAAGCGGTTGCGCATCAGCTGCTCCAACGCATCCTGCCACAGGCTGCGTTGCTCCGGCATGGCAAACAGTTCGTGTTGCGCGCGGGCTTCTTCGGTCACTCGAATATCCTCAAGGATTGTTTGAAATCTGGCATTTCCGCAAGTTCTGCTGCCGTGCGTCGCCGCGGCCCGGCCGATGCCTTGAACAGAGGCTCATACATTGCTCTGTTGGACAGTCTGAATTCCGCACTCTGAAATCTGCACTGTGTTCAATCATAGGTGACGCGCGGATCCAGCCCGCCGTATAACAGATCGGTCAGCAGGTTGACTGTCACGATGATCAGGGCTTGAAACAGGACGACCCCCATGAACACTGGATGGTCTCCCGACATTAGTGTCTGAATCGCCAGTTTGCCTATGCCCGGAATGTTGAAAATCTGCTCGACAAAGAGACTTCCCGTCAGCAGCCCGCTTGTAACAAGCCCCATCGAAGTCAGCACCGGTATCATAGCTGTTCGCAGCATATGGCGGGCCACCACCAGCCGCTCCGGCAAGCCCTTGGCACGGGCCGTGCGCACGAAATCCTTGCCGAGCACCTCTACAATCCCCGCTCGCGTCTGGCGCACAATCACCAGCATCGGGCCGGTTGCCAGTACGATGGCCGGCAGGATCGCTTGCCGCGAAAACATGCCATCCCATCCCCCGACCGTCTTGAAAACGGGGATCTTGAGTACGAATATGATCAGCAGGACCGGACCGATCACATAGGCCGGGATCGAGCTGGCGACGATCGAACTCGTGACGATCGCGTAGTCGATGGTTGTATTCTGCTTGACCGCAGCCAGAACACCGAGCAAAATGGCGAAAACGGTGAGGAAAACCAACGCCCAAAAGGACAATTGCGCACTGATTACTAAACGGCCGAGAACCATCTCCCGTACACTCGTACTCGTGCCGGAGTAACCGGCGCCGCGACCCTCGCTGACCGCCCTGTCACTGGCAGTGCCGCCGAACGCCGCCAAGGATTGCCCCCAATTGCCCCCAAACATGGTCCCCATATAGTCAAGAAACTGGATCATGAAAGGCCGGTCCAGGCCGAGCGCTTTCTTGACCTCCGCATACCGCGTTTCGTCCTCCCACTCCTCCCCCAGCACCGCGCGCACCGGATCGATGGGACCATAATAGCCCAGTGTGAAGGTGATTAGCATCACAATGATGACGGTTGGCGCCAGCACCGCGATCCTGCGAAACGCGAATAAAAGCATATCGATCGCCAGTATGAAAACGAAAAACAAGGAAAAGGGAACGAGGAGAGAGATACTGGAGACAATCTCTCTCCTCTGTACTTCCTCTTACTACAAATTCAATTCAAATCATCGCCCGCATCGCTACCGCGCAGCGATGAAGAGATGCTCAGGGTTGCGCACGCCGTGGTCCAGGCTGCCGAACAGGGAGTTCCAATCGCTGACCCATGGTTTGACAAGCATGTAAGCCGGCTCGGTGAAGTGGCCGATGCTGTACACTTCCTCGAAGAACAGACGTCCTGCCTCCTGGTACATCGGTATCGCCTCGGCGAGATCCATCGTCGAATCGGCAGTCATGCACAACGATTCTGCCTCCGGAGGACCCCATGAATCTGCGCGTGAGCGGTTATACGTCCCAATCGGCGACGCGTTCTCACACACAGCCGACAGGCCGGGATAGCGGGCCGCATACGAACGGCGCACGATCTGATACAACTCCGGATTGGCTTGGAAAACGTCTCTCGAGCGCTCGATCACGACTTCAATCCCCAGGTTCTGCTTCCAGTACTGCTGCATCGCCTGTGCGATGCGCGTCAGATGGCCAACCTGGCCGCCAAAGCCGGCCTCACCCACGTGCATCCGAATCTGCGGGATGTTCTCGGCCGAGCCGTAGCTGGATTCAGCGATCAGCTGGCGGGCCAGCTCCGGATCATAGCTGGGTGTGTGGCACTCGCCATCGACAAAGCCCGGCCAACCCATCGGAATCAACTGACAGGCCGGTTGCCACATGCCCCGTAGCAGCGTATCCGCAATGACCTTGAAGTCAACCGCATGGGCCAGCGCCTGCCGCACTTTGGTATCATCCATCGGCGCAAGATCGCGGGCGATGTAGAAGCTGCGGCTAACCTCGTACTGGAACGGGAACATCTCCTCGCTCGTGGCGCGGCCCGGCTCCAGCAACTCGGCAGCTTCCAGCGGTCCATACTTCTCGGAGACGTCGTACTCATCGTTCTCATACGCGATCAGCGCCGTCTGCGGGTCCGAATAGTACTTGAGCACGACCTTCGACAGGATGGGGGAATCGCCGCGCCAGTTTGGATTGGGGACAAGCTCGAAGGTTCCCGGCTCAGAAGGCCCGACCCATTCTGGCTCGGTCGCGATCATGAACGGGCCGGTCGCGCCGTGGCCAATGAACCAGGGCGTCTCACCCTCGGCCGGCGGACTGTAGTGGGATGTCTCCGCCATCAGGAAGCGGTGCGGCAGCGAGAGGATCGCGGCAAAATCACGAAACGGCTGCGTCAACTCGATCTGCACGTTAAGATCGTCTATGACCGTGATGCCCTCCAGCTCGGTGGCAGGATTTTCCTCCGCGCGCATGGCATCGTAGCCCTTGATGAAGCGGGCATAGGTCGTGCCGCGCGAGCCGGTGTTGGGCGAAGCGTGAAGTTCAATCGACATCTTCACGTCCTCCGCCGTAAACGGTTCACCGTCCGCCGCCACGATCCCTTCTTTCACCGTGATCGTCCAAACGGTCTCATCCTCGCTGGCGCTGAATCCCTCCGCCAGCCGGCCTTCCAGCGTTCCGTCATCATTCATCCAGAAGAGCGTCTCAAAGGCCATGTTGAGCATGCCCGATACCGCGTATCCGCCTGATGTCTCGAAAGGATAGGGATAGCGCTGGCCGTAGTAGGTGCCCCAGCGCAGAACCTGTTCTTCCGCCATGGGAGTGTCCGCCGCCAAGGCTGCCCGTTCGCGCCAAACCGGCGACCAGGGCATGTACGAGGTCGATTCGGACATCTGTGCCTCTGCCGCAGCTGGGGGGCCTGCCGCCGGCGCGCACGCCGCGGTCACCGCCATCACCATGAGCATCAGCAGCCCAATCAGTACTTGAGATTTTCGGAATGCCTTCATTTTGACTGTTCTCCTTGACTGTTTTGACTTCGCGCCCGCCAGGGGCACACAATCTGAATTCTGCACAGCAAACGAATGCTCCGTGAACGCAAATGTCTCCTCTGTACGTCACCTCCTCATCGAGTCTGATATCCGCTGCAGCGGAACAGGTGCTACGCCTTGAGACTGAGCGCGATGATCGCCCTCATACTGGCGCCGTCCGGCAGCGTACCGGATAGGCGCAGCCAGTTGCCGAAATGCGCCACCCTGCAAAAGGCAACCTCCTCCTCACCGAGCGTAACGCTGGTCCCTTCGTCACACCACCTTATCCCGTCCGGCGAAATCTGCACCTGCAGCATAACGCCTTCAACGTCCCCCACCCGCTCCAATATCCGCACGAAAAAAATCGCTTCGCCCGCCCAGCCGCACTCGTACGGCTCCGTGGCAAAACTGCCCCGCAACGCTTCGCTGCGCTCTACAATGGCTGTGTAACTCTCGCGCAGCATCGTTACCACTCCCCCGAAACAAGGACCGAGTCGACGTAGAGAAAGGCTCGTTTGTCGATATCTGTTTCGACCCAGAATGCGACGTTTAGCATGCAGTCCAGATTGGGCATTGCCGGGATCATCATCGGCCCCACATCGGTCAGATCGTGGATGCGATCGTTGCACTGCAGGTGCGTGATCTGCCTGCTGGCCAGGTCCAGGTCCATGCGGAGATAATACCAGTTGAATTTGGTGGCGACCTCATTATAGCAGAGAATTTGGCTTGAGTCAGGCACGTCTTCCCAGCCACTGGGCGCCAGATGAAAGTGGGAAACCGTCTCCGCCCTGCCGCCAATATCATGAAACGGTTCCCGCTCGCGTTTGAACTGCCACTTCCGCATCGGTTCGCCCTCCAGCGCATTGAGGTAGCGCCAGTGCGGCATCCAGCGGTACTCCTCATCCTGCAGGTCGAACAGCACGCCCACAGCCCGCACGTCGTCCACCGAAAGCTGCAAAGCGCTCGCCTCCGGCTTGAACGTGAAGTAGGCCTCCAACCGGACAGGCCCTCGGTGCCGCCAAGTAACCCGCTTGATCGAGACGCTGATGTCACCGGCGCGGGCGCGCGTCGCCAGCTTCATCGAATACGTGCCCTGCATGGCGCCATGCGTTCCCGTATCCCAGTGCGTGCCGCTGCTCAACATGGGAGGCCGCATATCCGCATACTGGGGCAGCATACTGTCCAGACTGTCTTCGTAGTTCCCGATCAACTCGACCCAGCCGCGCAGGCCGCGGTTGAAGTCGTCGTGGTAGATAATGCGCGGCAGCGGATCAAATCGGCTTAGCGCAGGATCCGCGTTCAAAATAGCTCTTGCTTGGTCTGGCATTGACATCCTTTCCTTGTTCGTTCCATTGTTGTAACTGCCCAGCCAAAATTGATGTGCGCTCCTGAATGAGGCAAGCGAATGTTTTCCTCGCTCCTCACTCCTCTTCCCTCTCTCCTCGCAGTTCTGGGCGTCCGGGCCTTCGGCCCTCCCTTGTGCAGGGGCTGCGCCCCCGCAACGCCCCGCCCTTGCTAGCCACCGTACTGGTTCTTCCCCACCATCGTGGCATGTAGACAGTGTGCCCCAACCAGCCTGGCGGCTGCCAACCGAAAACGCTATCAGAAAGCCTGGCTGGCGGCGAAGATAAAGGGTTGGTCAAGACAGACACTGTACGCGGCTTTTTATCTACGTCCGTTCCATCATTTAAATCCCAACTCCACCAGCTTGCCCACCATGCCCCTGATGCGCGGACTGTCGCTGTACAGGAAAGCGTCTTCGTACACGCGGGCGGATTGCGTGTACTGCATGTTCTCCACGTGCTTGAGGTTGCCCTGGTAGACCCGCTTAAGAAACTCGATGTCCTTCTCTCTTGACGGCTGCGCGCCGAAATTCATCGTAAACATGCGCCGTCCCGTCCTGCCCCCGAACGCGGAATGCCACAGGTTCTGGTTAAAGAAGACCACGTCGCCCGGCTCCGACTCGAGCGGATAGCAAGGGATGTCGCGGCCTGCTGCGCCGAAAGCCGTCTGGTCCGGACTGTGCCGCAGCTGCCTGAGCGGGTCGAGCGCGTCGTGCAGCGGCAGCCGGTGCGAACCGGGGATCACGCGCAGGCAGCCGGTATCCTTCATCACCGGGTCGAGGTATAAGGCGACCTTGATACGCCCATAGTCAAGAACCGAACCGTCGGGATGCCAGCCGGTGTCACCAACGTAGAGGTTGCCGTCAGAGCCGATCCAGACGAAACCGGGACCGAGCAGCTGTTCGAGCGGCTCAAAGATGCGGTCATCCTCGACCAGCGCGCTCAGCAGCGGCCTCTTCTCGATGAAGCCCAGTACCGCCTGCCGCGCTTTCCCGTCGAACGCCTCACCCCTGCGGTCCTGCGTCAGTACCTCATCGAACGCGTCGCTGATCTCCTCCATCTCGCACGCCGAAAAGCACCGTCGCCGGACGACAAAGCCAAATGTCTCAAAATGAGCGATCTGTTCCGTAGTTAACATCTGTGCGCCATTCCTTCCTGCTGCGCGGCAGCGTCTATTTCTTCAACTCCATCGATTGTGGGCGAAGTCCCGGCCTCAAATTGGAGCGACCTCCTCTGTCGGATTCCCGTCAATGCGACAGTCAATCACTGGTCACAGAAGATCAAACATGCGCGCTGCATTTCCGCCCAGGATCAACGCCTTCTCATCTTCCGAAAGAAAATCACAGTGCACACGAATGTAGTCGATCGCCTGTTTGTAAGTACACCAGGAGCCGGAACAGTAGGGCATATCCGTTCCCCACAACAGCTTGTGAACGCCGATCTCCTCGCGTAGCTCCCTGATCTTTTCCTGGGCTCCGGGAAACGGGTATTCCGGCCAGAATGCACAGAACAGCACCTCAACGTGCATGTTCGGCCGCTTGAGCAGCGTCATCAACGGGTCGGGAATCTGATACCGCGCCTCGCCGCGCCGCATGCTGAACGTATCGATGCCATGCGTGAGCACGGCCGGGATATCGGGGTGCGCCTCAGCCCAGCGGTCGAGCTCGGCCACATGCTCCATGAACCCTCCCAGGCGGTCGCGCTTGCGGCTATGCAGATACCACCAGACGGGGATGCCAAGCGCCTGTACCTTCTCCCACAGCGGCTCGAACTTGGCG
Organism: Caldilineaceae bacterium; assembly: GCA_965207495.1. Classification (GTDB taxonomy): domain Bacteria; phylum Chloroflexota; class Anaerolineae; order Caldilineales; family Caldilineaceae; genus Bin5. The sequence continues at coordinate 4,786,212 of OZ242287.1, read as the reverse complement.
TCGTCCAGATGGTCGGCGTAGTTGCTCAGCGCGAACGGCTCGACGCTGAAGTAGAGCCCCTTCAGGCCATCTTCGCAGACCGCCTGCTCCAGCCGCTCATGTTCTGCCAGCTGATCAGCCTCCCATTCCCGTACCTGAGCCAGCCCAATGAAGCGGTTGGGAAAGCGCCGCATCTGCTCGCCATAGTACCCGTTCAGCGCACCGTAGATGTGGTCGTGCTGCAGAACACCCATGTCAACGCCCACCAGGTCCATCTCGCCGATCATGCGCTCGGGCGGCGCCTCACAGTTGATCAGGCTTGGAGGATAGGCTTGCATGTAGTAATCGACGCCGTCAACTGTGATTTCCGCGCGGCCAAAGTCGGCCATTCGAAAATTCACATCCGGCATCTCGTTGAGGTCGTCCGAATTCCAATTCATGAACGGCTCGGGCACCTCTTCGTCATCAGCCTTACGGCGGAAGCGGCGGCTGTCGCGCATGTGATACTGCCAGAACTTCATCCGCAGAGGTTGCAGCGGATCCTCCGCAACGGATGCTCGTCCCAGCGGAGGAAAGATGTGAAAGTGTGCGTCGATAATCACAGTTGGTTTCCCCATCTTGACTCTTTGGGAGATACGGGCCGCGATTCGCTATCCCTTCATCCCGCTCACGACCACGCCTTGGATGAAGTGCCGCTGGGCGAAGAAGAAGACTGCGACCGGCGGCAGGGCGATCAGCGTCGAAACGGCCATGATCGCCACCCAGGGAACATAGTGCATCGACGTGGAGCCGTGCGCGGTCTGCACCCACGTCGTCAGGGCTACCGCCAGAGGCTGCGTTTCGAATCGGTTCAGGTAGATCAAAGGCTCGAAAAAGGCGTTCCACTGGCTCATGAAGGTGAAGATCGCCATCGTGCCCAGCGCCGGTTTCGACAGTGGAAGGATGATGCGCCAAAAGATCGCAAAGGTGCCACAACCGTCAATGCGCGCCGCGTCATCGTAGTCCAATGGTATCGTCAAAAAGAACTGCCTCAGCAGGAAAATGTAGAAGGCTCCGCCACCGAAGAAACTGGGTACAATCAGCGGCTTGAACGAATCCAGCCATCTCAACTCGCGAAACAGCAGGTACTGCGGGATCAGCGTGACATGCGAGGGAATCATCATCGTGCTCAGCACCAGGATGAAGAGCGCCGTCCGCATAGGGAAGCGCACTCGCGCGAAGCCATAAGCTACCAGGCTCGCGCTCAGCACAGTCCCCACCATCACCCACACCACAATGATCATCGTGTTCATGGTGGAGCGAACGAAGGGGAACTCGGTCAGCCCCACAACATAGTTGCTCCACTGCACCGGATTTGGAATGAAACTCGGCGGGATCGCAAAGGCATCGGTCTCGGTCTTGAGCGAACTGGAGATCAGCCAGATGAAGGGGACCGCCAAAAGGAAGCCGAAAGCGAGCAACAAGATGTAGACCAGCACCTGACTGACCAGCTGCCTCTTGCTGATGCTCTGCAGCCAGCCGCCCATCTGCCCGTTTCCTGTGCTGCTTCGTGACATTGTTGCCATCGTGATCGCGCCTTACCTGTCTTTCAGCTCAAGCCCGCTGAAGTCTACCTGACCGCCCCCTCGTAATACACGTACCGCCCCGAAACGCGCAGAGAAATTAGCGTCAGTACAAATATAATCGCAAACAGTACCCAGGCCAGGCCGGCCGCGTACCCCATCTTGAGATAATTCCAGGCGTTCTGATAGAGATAGAGAATGTAGAAAAGTGAAGCGTCAGCCGGCCCGCCCTCGGTGATGACGTATGCACCCGTGAACACCTGGAAAGTGCCGATCATGCCGGTCAGAAAAGTGAAGAAGATGACTGGCGAGGTCATCGGCAGTGTCACATTGCGAAACTTGGCCCACGCGCCCGCCCCATCCAGCATCGCCGCTTCGTATAGGACGCTCGGAACGCCCTGCAGACCGGCGAGATAGAGGATCATGTTTCCGCCCAACCCCCACAGGCTCATTACGATGAAACTGGGTATTACCCACTGGCGCGAGGCGAACCATTGCGGTCCCTCAATGTCGATGCTTGCCAGAAAGTTGTTGACCAGCCCGATCTCCGGGTTGAGGATCCAGGCGAACAGATAGGAGGTGGCGATGGCCGGTGTAACCACCGGCAGGTAGAAGACGGTGCGGAAAAAGCCAACCCCCTTCACGGCCTGATTGAGCAGCAGAGCCAGCACATATCCGCCTATCGTGCCCAGCGGAACCAGAATGATCGTATAGATCACCGTCACTTTGAGCGACTGCCAGAACAGGGGGTCTCCGTTCAGCATCTTGCCGTAGTTGTCCAGGCCGATGAAGCGGGGCGGATCGAGGATTGTGTAGCGGCTGAAGGAGAGAACGAAGGATGCGACAATGGGGAAAGCAGTGAAAATGAGGAAGCCCAACACCCAGGGAGCAATGCAGATGTAGCCGTCAATCGCTTCGCGCAGGCGCAGACGGGACATCCGGCGTCTGCGGCTTCCGGCCGCGGCAGGGGTGGCTGCGCTCACGGCTGCTCCTCCATCCATGCCCGGAATTCACTCTGCCGCCATGTGTATCGCGGTTGATAGCCCAACAACCGGCGTGCCTTTTCTGTCGAGACGAAACTTTCAAAACCGGACAGCGGCCTGCGTAGAGGCACGTTTTCATAGTAGCACGCGGCAAGAGTCGAGGACTCCAACAGCGAACAGGTGTCCGCGCCGTTGATCAGGAAGACTTCATGTGCAATGTCTTCATTCTCCAGCGCCAACCTGAACGCCCGCGCCGCGTCTCGCGCATCGGTGACGGTCCACAGGTTGGAGCCCCCTATGGCAGGGTCGGTAATGTAACGCCGATATCCCTCCCACTGCTCCTCCACTGTTCGCTCCCGGTTCCACCCTGCCCGCACCGCGACTTCGACACCGGCTCTGTCGAGGTACCAGTTGTGATTAATGCGCAGGCTCATGGTCTGAATGCCGTAGCTCTCGGTGTAACGCTGACAGGTGATCTCGTTGATCAGCTTGCTGATCCCGTATTCGTTGCGCGGCTCGGCCGGGTGTTCCTCGTCAATGGGAAAGTAGCGCGGCGGCGTGTCACACTGCCTGTAGTCGGTATTCATAGCCTCCTTTGAAGAGCCAAAGATCACCTTTTGCGCACCCGCGCCCACCGCGGCCTCCAGAACAGTGTAGGTTCCCCGGTCGTTGACATACATCAGCCGCTCCGGCGTGGTGATCCCAGGCCCCGGCACCGCCGCCAGATGGATGATGGCCTCTTGACCCTGACATGCCTCCCGCATCCTTTCCATGTCGGTGATGTCGCCGTGGATATGCCGGACCTCCTGGACGAGCGGGGCGGTCTCGCTGTAGTTTGACACCATGTAGCCGGCAGACAGGAGTTCGCGGAGCACGTACCCTCCGATTTTGCCGCTGCCGCCAGTAACCAGAACGTTCATCTGCAATCAGAGAAATGAGGAGTGAGGCGTGATTATCAAGGGGCGAGGAGAGAGGAATCAACTGGGAGAAGTGAGAAGCAGGTTGGCGAAGTAGATCACAGCCCATCCCGCAATCCCGCAAATCACAGTTCAGACGGTCTCTCCGTTCACTTCGCTAAGCGACTGCCGGTGACCAGAATTCAACATCCTGGCCACCGGCTACTGATCAAAAAAGTGCCGCTATCCTTCCTGCAAGGCTGCATCGATCTCGGTCTTGGCGTCCGACATGGCCTCTTGCATCGTCTTCTCGCCTAGAAAGACCTTGTCGTATTCGCGCCGCACCGTATCAGAGAAGAACCGCGCCTTGCGGCCATACCATCGAGGCATCCATAGTACATTCTCCGCGGCTGACGGATGCGTCGTGAAGCGCTCGTCGCGGCTCAGGAATACCTCGTAGAAGCGCCGCATCCACCCTTCCGGCAGCGCAGGAAGTTTGTCGATCGCGCTCCGCATATCGTAGCCTGTCAGATTGATGTTGGGCGTAATCCAGTCGCTGATCGTCCCGCTGGTGGTGGCCCAAATGGCAAACGTTGAGGCCGCGTCCGTGTTTTCGCCGCCGCTCCACACGCCCCAAGAGTTCGTTCCCATTAGCTGAACGCGGTGCTCGCGCCACGGAACCGGCATGAATAGCAGACCGAACTCTTCCTGGTTGACCCGCTGATCTCCGACACCGGGGTGTCTGATCGAGCAGAAGGCCTTGCCCGAATTGAATATTCCGCCCTGAACTGCCTGAGCCTCGGCGGGCGTGGGTGCAACCTTGTCCACCAGGGTCAGGTCGATGTAGTCCTGCAACGCTTGTACCGACTCCTCCGAGTCGATCAGCGCCTCGGTCTCCTGATAGCCCCACAGATCGTCCAATGCCTGGCCGCCGTTACTGTACATGAAGTAGAGCGAAGTGGCGCCGAAACGCGCAGTGCTGTTGGCGAGACCCCACTGTTCCACTTCACCGTCGGCGTTGACCTTGGTCGTCGCCTTCAGCAGCTCGACCAGATCATCCCAGCGCCACTCATCGTAGTTCTCAGCCGGCCCGTCGTCGCCCCAGTCGGGCAGGTCGATGCCCTCCTGCTCGGCCAGCGTCCTGTTCACGACCAGCTGCCAGTTGGGGCAGTAGACCTGGGAAAGGGAGTAGATGTTGCCGTCATTCCCGCACTGCCTCAACGGGTCCGCGTCCCACTTGCTGTTGTCCACACCGTGGGCGTCAAGCGCGTCGTTCAGTGCCAATAGCACCTTGAACCAATCGCCCTGCCAGTAGCTGTCGACCATGACAACATCCGGCGCAACCCCTCCCACCATCTGCGTCAGGAGCTTGGTCGAGTATTCGCCCCAGGGCGTCGACTCGCTGATTGCCGTGATTTCCGGGTGCGCCTCGCCTATGCCGTCACGAATCGGATCCCAGAAACCGCCGTGCCAATGGCTGAAACGGATTTCGACCGCCTCCATGGCTGGAGCGGCTGCCTCTCCTTCGTCCGCCATGTCGGCTGCCGGCACGGCTGGCTGACAAGCGGCTACCGCGACGCCCGCAGATCCGATAGCGGATGCCCACAGAAACTCCCGTCGGCTAATTCCTCTCTTCGTTGCCATCGACTTCCTCCTCTGCTGAATGACTGTGAATGCTGCACTCAATTGCTTTGCTGCGGCTCGTAGTCAGAGGGTTGAAAAGGTGCACCGATACCAGGTACCGGTGGCATCGACAACCTGCAAATGGTGCGTGGGGGTACACCAACTAAAGTCGCCCACTAAGACAGCCCGAGTATAACCCATGCAAAATATACAACATAACACCGTTTTCAATCCGGGCGACGCCTACCCCTTAATCGCACCCATCGTCAGCCCGCCGGCCAGGAAACGCTGTACCACCAGGGCCAGCAGCAGAACCGGCAGCGTCACGACCGTAGCCGCCGCGCACAGCGCGCCCCAATTCACTTGGCCGTACGTGAGGAAATTATATACCGCCAGCGGCAGCGTCATCGTCTTCGAGCCGCCCAGAATCAGCACAAAAATGAAGTTGTTCCACGAGGAGATGAAACTCAGAATCGCCACCGCCGTAATGCCGGGCAGGCTCAGCGGGATCATGACGCGGATCATCGTGCCCAGCTGCGAGCAACCGTCGATAAGCGCCGCGTCCAGAAGCTCGCTCGGCACGTCCTCGAAGAAGCCGATCATGACCCACATGATCAGCGGCAACACCGTCAGAATGTGGGTGATTACGATTCCTGCGTGCGTGTCCAAAAGCCCCAGCCGTTTGTAAACGATGAAGAGGGGGACAAGAAATGTGATCCCCGGCAGCATGCGCACCACCAGCAACGCCAGCGCCAGCCCGTCCTGCTTGAACTTGGCTATGCTGTAAGCCGCTGGCAGCCCCACCAGGAGCGACAGCCCCACAGAGCTTACCGCGATCGTCAGGCTGTTGAACAGGTACCGTGCAAACGGATTGCGGCGAAAGACCTCGCCATAGTGGTCCAGCGTCGGGGTGAAGAACCACACCGGCGGGTCGCTCACGATCAGCAGGTTCGGCTTGAACGAAGAGACGAACATCCAGAAGAAGATAAACAGGAAAAAGACCAGAAAAATAGCCAGGATGATCCAGAACAGAGAATCCTGTATCCGTCTCATTTTCCTCATTCCCAGCGGCCTGAGAGAAAGTCTGTTCATGTGATCTGCTCGTTAGCTTGGTGGTTCAGAGCCATGCCCGCTGCCGCAATCTGATCAGGACCGCGCTGATGACCAGGATGATCACCATGAAAACGAGGATGACAGCCGAGCCATAACCCAAATCATAAAACTCGAACGCCGTCAGGTAGGAGTAGATATGCAGCGTCTCGCTCCGTCTGCCCGGCCCGCCGGCCGTCATGATCCAGATGGCATCGAATACCTTCAGCGTATCGATAGCCCTGAAGAGCATGGCGACGACGATCGCCCCTTTCAGCAGCGGCAGCGTGATCTGGAAGAACTCCTGCAGCTTGCTCGCCCCGTCAATGCGGGCCGCCTCGAACGGCTCCGTCGGCAGCGAGCGCAGCCCCGCCAGCAGGATCAGCATCACGAACGGGACCCCGTGCCACGTATTGATCCACACAAGGCTGGGCACCACCGACGTATCGCCGGCCACCCACAGGCTGCGCGGCAGCCCCACTGCCTCCAGGAAATAGTTGAGGATGCCGATCGAAGGCTCCATCATGATCAACCAGATCACCGATGTCGCCGTCGGCGTCGCCACCAGCGGCAAAAGAAACAGCGTGCGGATAACGCCCAGCCCCCGGAATGTCCTGTTCATCACCAGCGCCATGATCATCGCCAGGACCAATTCCAGCATGAGGCTGGCCACCGTGAAGTAAAGCGTAATCCAGAACGCACTCAGGAATCTGGCGTCTGCAGTGAGGACCTCCAACAGGTTTTCGGCGCCCACAAAAGTAAAGCGGGTCATCGTCACATTGACCCGCTGCAAACTCAACGAAACCGTATAAAAGAATGGGTAGCCCATCAGAAGCAGAATCACGATGGCCGCGGGCGCAGGCAGCACGTATGCCAGGTTGCGGTCTATTAGCGCAAAGGCACGCCCGAACAGACTCGTTGGCGGGGCATACCCCGACTCCTGATCTTCCTGCCTGACGTCCCCGCCATCGACGGGATGCTCAGGCGAACTGTCGGAAGCCTGCCCAGTCTGCTCTGAATTCGGCCCTGCTTGCTGCTGCATAGGCAACTCGCCTTTCAAACTGAAAATGGCCGGCGGCACCCGTGCCGCCGGCCACCGGATTCTTTCCTACTCCTCCTGCTCTTCCAGCATCTCCAGCAGCTCCTGCTGGCTCTTCTGAGCCGCAGCCGCCACATCGCCGCCCTCAATTGAGGTGACGATCACCTGCGCAATCGACTCTCTCGCCCGCATCAGGTTGATGATCGATGGTGGGGCAGGCGGCGAGAAGTCGCCAATGGCACGTGAATCCAGCAGCACCTGGACGTATGCCAGATCGTCCTCAGTGGCCTGTGCCTTGTACGCTTCGGTCTCATAAGGTGAGCGGCGCGGGACAGCGCCCCCGTCGAGAACGTACTTGAGCATACTCTCTTTGTTGGAGATGAACTGCAGCAGGTACCAGCTCGCCTCTTTCTTTTCCGAGAGGCCACCGACAGTTATGCTCCAGCCGCCGGCCGATGCTCGCTGGCCGTTGGGGCCGGCCGGCATCAGGAAGTAACCGATGTTGCCGGCGACGACCGACTTGCTCGGATCCTGGAAGTCCTTGCGGAAGACGGCATCGTCGATGATCATGCCGGCCTTGCCCTGGCTGAAGATGTTCACCGCGCCGACATGGTCGATGTTGGGAGACCCGGGCGGGCCGTACAGACGCAGCAGGCGGCCGTAAAAATCAAAGGCTGCGATTGCCTCCTCCGAATCCATCAGCGGGACACCATCATCGTCCTCCCACATGATCCCCATCCCACCAAGGAAGCCTTTGAAGACCGAGGTCGGCACCGGCGGCTTGCCGCGCATCGTGATGCCGAAAATATCCCCGCCACTCATCTCCTGGACAGTCTGGGCGGCAGCTTCGAGTTCTTCAAACGTTGTTGGCGGCCCGTCGATGCCATACTCCTCGAACAGGTCTTTGCGATAGTAGCCGATCATCGCGCTCATCTGCATCGGCACTGAGACCAGGCTGCCGCGAGAGGCATAGCCTTTCATGAGATAGTCGCGCCCCATGTCTTCCCACAGGTCGTAGTCTTCATGGGTCATGCTGGAGTCGTCTACCCAGGGACCGATGTCGTTGAGCCAACCGGCGTCGAACCATACGTTACGTTCCTCGGCGCCCGCGGGCAACTGGTAGACATCCATATCCTCATTGCCCGCCATCAGTTCGACCCGGATCTTCTGCACCATCTGCGCCCACGGCAGAATCTCCGTGTTCACCTTGATCCCGGTCATCTCTTCAAACTTGGGCAGAATCGACAGCACATGATCGCTCAGCGGCTGTGTCTCGCCGACATACCGCAGTTCAGTGCCAGTATAGCGCTGCCAGTCGAAACCTTCCGGCTCCGCCATGGCCTCGTCAGCGGGCGCGCCCGCAGGGGTCGCCGGCACGCACGCGGTCAGGGCTGCCCCTGCCGTCCCCGCGCCCAGCATCCGCAATAACTGTCGACGACTGATCTGTGATCGCATGATAGGGTTCTCCTTCCCAGATTGGTTGGAACTACGCCTGATCCACTGATTTCGATCTGTCCGCCTGAAGATACTTGGAACAACCAAAACAAACTGATTCTTGAACTGCATCAATCTGTCAGTATGCCAACGATATTCTGCTGCAAACTCTGCGAGAAGTCCGAAAGATATAGAGGATTTTCTGGAAGTATAGTTTCTTTGGCGAGGCCTGTCAAAGAGGATTTTTTCACCCTACCGATGGTTTCTCGCCGCGCAGGGTTTTGTCAGCGGTCCACACCGTAGAGTTGGCAACCGGTGATCGCACCATTCCGATCTCTGGTCGAACGCAAAAGGTTGGCTTGTTCTGTAACAGTCTCTTGCTCTAGCCCAACCCTCTGGCTCCATTGAAGCAGCGCGCAACGCCGCGGGTGGCGCAACCGGGGATATGTGAACTGAGGTTTGGTCAAACTGTGGCTAGGCTTGCCGCGGCGGACCAGCACTTTCAGCGGCTTTATGCGAAGGTTAACGTTCGAAAACTTGCTCATCCTCTTCCAGGCCGGACAGCACCTCGGTGCGCTCACCGTCGGTCACGCCCAGGGTAATGTCGACCTCGATTGTACTCTCGCCCTCCTTGACCAGTGCGTAGCGCCTGTTAAAGTAGCTGTGGATTGCAACATTGGGAATGGTCAGTATGTCCTCTTTTCGCTCCACAACGATGACCAGGTCGGCCAGGGCACCGATATCCAACGCCAAGTCAGGTGCAGTGAACTCGACTCGAACCGGCAGCCCTTCATCGGCGCCGCTCGGCGTTGAGACCTGAATAAGCTGGCCCAAGACCTCACGCTGCGGGTAGTCGCGGAAGCGGATCGTCACAGCCTGCCCGATTCGCAACTTTGGCAACGCCTCTTCGCTGGGACCGGAGCTCCTGATCTCAAGGGCGTCAGGCGCCGCCAGCCCCATCACCGGCGTGTATTCCGGCACCAGCTGCCCCGCCTCCCCGTCCGTGTAGCGCACCACCCCGTCAAAAGGCGCCAGCAACTGCGCCTGCCCGATGCGGTCCCGCAGCAGAGTCACATCGATCGCTTTGAGTTCAGCCTCCGCCTGGTAAAGAGCAATTTCCCTGTCATGTTGGTCCGCCAGCAGCGCCAGTTTAGTCTCCGCGGCCGCGACCGCCAGCTCCATGCGCGCGATGTCGGAGTCTAAACCGCTTCGCCCCTGCTCCAGCGCAAGCCTCTCCCTGTCCAGGATCGCTTGCGCCTCTGCTAAGCCCAGCGCCTTGGCTCCCTGTGCCGTCTGCACCCGCAGCTGGGCGATCTCCAGCTGTTTCTCCGCTTTGGCAAGCTCATGCGGCAAAAAGCCCACATCCAGTTCGGCCAGAACCTGTCCCGCCTCCACCATCTCGCCAGGTTCAACATGAAACCCGTTCAGACGGCCGCCGATGCGAAATGAAAGGTTCACCCGCTGCAGCGAATCAACCAAGCCCAGCAGCGTCACGCTGTCGACAATATCACCCCGTGCGATTCGATGGACCGCTTTTGGGATTGGTACCGGCGTAGGGATGGGAGTAGGTGTAACTAAGACATCACCGGGAAGCTGTTCGCAGCCGGCGAGCAGCGCGGCTACCAGAAAACAAACAGCCAGCCCAACCGCAATTCGCTTCGCATAGCCAAAAGGAACTAACATAATCCCGGAATCCTGCTTATCCCACTACCGTCCACTCGCCTATAATTACCCACTGACCACTGACCACTGACCACTGACCACTGACCACTGACCACTGACCACTGACCACTGACCACTGACCACTGACCACTGACCACTGACCACTGACCACTGACCACTGACCACTGACCACTGCCCTTACGCCGTCTCCTCAGGCCTGACCTCGCGCCCCTCTTGCGCCGACAGCTGCGCCGCGCGACAGAACCGGAGGATCGCCTTCCCTTCCTCCCCGCTCAACTCTGACTGCCGCCCTTCCGCAACTGCGTCCACGAAGTCATGCACCCCGGCCCTGAAACTGGCCCCCCAGTCCGAGTCCACCTCAGGAAATGCCGTTGTTTCGCCGTCCCGGTACATCTCCACCGCCGGCCTGTCCAGCAACATCGACGTGCAGCGGTTTACCCATATAAAGCCGCGCGAGCCGGTCAACTCGACCCACTCGTCCTCAGGTCGGCCGTACTTCGTAGGAACCAGGATGTCGTCGGAGGTTACCGCTTCGTAGGAGCCGTACTTCTCTGCATCCTTATACTTCCAGATGACGACCGCCGGGCTGTCAAGCATCCAACCATGTTGGATGGGTCGGTGCGTGATCCAGGCAAACACCTTTTCTGGCTCGCCCATGAACCACTGCGCGACCGAAAAAAGATGATAACCATAGTCAAGGATCACCCGGCCCCCGCCGCTCTGGGCCGGGTCGAATCGCCAAACCCAGCGCCTGTAGGGTATCTCCCAGTCCTCCCCCGTTGTACCCTGCACGCACTTTATGCGTATCGAGAGCGGCTCGCCTATCGCGCCTGCGTCGAGAAGCTGCTTGGCCTTGACCAGGGGCGGGTAGAAGCGAAAGTTTTCGAACACGCGCATCAGCTTGCCCGCGCGTGCCGCCGCCTCGATCATGGCATCGCACTCGGCAACGCTGATCGCCATCGGCTTCTGTACCGAAACGTGCTTGCCTGCTTCCAGCGCGGCGATGCCCATCTCCGCATGCAGATGGTGAGGCGTAATCACCTCCACCGCATCCACGTCGGGGTCGGCGAGCAGGTCCCGATAATCGGTGTACGTCTTTCCAATCTGCCACTCGGAGGCGCGCCGCTGCAGCTGTGCCTCGTCAAGATCGCAGATGGCGTGCAGTTCCGCTTTGGGGTTGTCTTTGTAACCGAGGTAGTGCAGGTCGGTGATGGCGCCGGCGCCGATGAAGCCTACGCGCAGCTTCTTCGCGCCGCCTATCACTGTTCCGCCTCAAACATGCGTGCCGACGGTTCCATGATCGGCCACGGGAGGGTTCCAGGCAGTTCGATCAATGCACTCTTGTCTGCTTCGATCGCCTTCGTGACGGCAGGCCCAAGCTGCTCGATCGATTCGACGCGGCAGCTATCCACGCCGAACGCCCCCGCCAGCGCGACGAAGTCCGGGTTTACAAGGTCGACAGCGTGCGCGTGCCCGTAGCGGGCCTCCTGCTGCGGTCGCAGAACACCGTACGCAGAGTCGTTGAAAACGATTGTGACAATCGGCGTATCCAGCTGCACTGCGGCTGCCAATTCCTGGCAGTTGAACAGGAATCCACCGTCTCCGCAAAGGGCCACCACCGGTCGGTCCGGCCGCGCTGCCTTGGCGCCGATAGCGGCCGGCAGCCCGAAGCCCAGCGTGCAGAACCCCCACGGGTAGATGTTCGTGCGCGGCTCATAAACGTCCAACAGGCGCCGGCACCAGTACGCGGCCACCGTCAAATCGCTCACGATGATCGTCTCGCGCGGCAGCGCCTTCCGCAGCGTCTGCACAAGTTCCACGCCTTCGGGCGCTCGGTCCTGACAATAGCGCCAAACCTCCTGCCGCAAGTGGGCGATCCCGGCGGCACTGCCATTGCCCTGCTCGCGCACGTCTTGCAATTCCGTGTTGATCAGTTGCAGCGCTGCACGCGCATCTCCCACAACGCCGACCGTGGCCTCATAGTTGCGGTCGATCTCCTCAGGATCGATGTCGATGTGGATCAGCGTGTCAGGCATGCGCAAGCCCCAGCGATCCGTCTCCTCCTCGGTAAAGCGCGTGCCGACCGCCAGCATCAGATCGGATTCGGCCAGAAACGCCCGCGCCGCAGGATGCAAAATGGTTGCACCGGCTACAAGTGGGTGGTCGTCCGCAATGGCCCCTTTGCCCAGCACAGTCGTAAAGACCGGCGCCTGCAACCGCTCGGCTAACTGACGCAACTCGACGCCTGCTCCGCTCCCGATCACGCCCCCGCCCGCCCAGATCACCGGCCGTCGCGCCGCTCGCAGCAGCCCCGCCGCCCGTTCGACCTGCTCCGGATCCGGTGCTAACCGATTCACCGCAGCAGGCGCGGGAATCGTCACATCGTCACTTTCGTCCAGCGTATCGCAGGGAATCTCTACCGCTGTCGGCCGTGGACGACCGTTCTGCATCCGCGCGAAAGCCTCCTGCATTACCCCGGGAATCGATTCCACCGTGTTCGCGCCCGCCCGCCACTTCGTCACCGGCGCAAAGCTCCCCAACTGGTCCTCGCACTCATGCAAATAACCTTTGCCAAGCCCGATTCCCTCAGCCGGAATCTGGCTGGCAATGCACAGAACCGGCGAGGAGTCGCTATAGGCCGTCCCCAGCGAGGCCAGTGTATTGAGAGCAGCCGGCCCAGTCGTACTCAGGCAGACCCCAACTTCGCCGCTGGCCCGTGCGTAACCATCGGCCATAAACGCCGCGCCCTGCTCGTGCCGCGCAAGAATGTGCCGGATGCCGCCCATCTCCCGCAGCGCATCGTATATCCCCAAATTATGCGTCCCCGGAATGCCGAACACTGTGTCGACACCGTGCGCCTCAAGGGACCGCACAACGGCTTCACCACCGGTCAAGCGCATCGATCAATAACTCCCGTAGATTGTAGACAGAGGAATGAACTCACCAGTGAGTGATGTCTGTAGGACAGCGTCGCGACAAACAGGCGCTCATCGCAGTCACTAATCACTGACCACCGACCACTGACCACTGCAGTTAAGCTTTCAAGCCCGTCATCGCAATGCCGCGGATGAAGTAACGCGAGGCAATGCTGTAAATTAACATGACAGGTGCGACCGTCAACATCGACCCTGCCGCCCACATCTCATAGCGTGTCCACCACAAATTGCGCAGGCCGGCCAGCACCAGAGGGAGCGTCTGCTTGTCCTGGCTGCTGAGTACGATCAGGGGCCACAGGAAACTGTCCCAATTGACGAGGAAGACAAAGACGGCAAGCGCCGACATCGGTGACATCGACATCGGCAGTACCAAAGTGAAGAAGATACGCCACTCGGACGCGCCGTCAATCCGGGCCGCATCGATCAACTCGAATGGGATGCTCTCCATGAATTGGCGCATGAGAAAGATGCCGAACGCCGTATAAAAGCCGGTTACGATTATGCCGCCCAAATTGTCGGCCAGGCCGAAGCTGTTTGCTATTGTGATATACAGCGGCACCATTATTACCGCGAAGGGCACCATCATCGTCGAAAGGACGATGGTGAAGAGTACTTCCTTGCCCGCAAAACGATACTTGGAAAAGATATACCCCATCACCGACGACGTGTAAACGGATACGACCGTTACTGAAACAGCCGAAACGATGCTGTTGCGAAATGCAGCATAAAAGTTCACCCGGCCCAATATCTCGTCATAGTTCCGCAATGTCCACGTTTCGGGCAGGAGCTGCCTTGATTCGACCAGCTCCTTGAACGGCTTGAGTGAAGCAAAGATCATCCAAATGAATGGGAATATGGCTACCACAACCATTCCAAGCAGAAAAATCTGTATGATACTTTGTGAGATTTCAATGCGTCTGGGCGGCTGGCGCCGCGCTGGTCCTGTCTTGCCTATAACTGCCATAACGGTCTGTCCTTCAACGTTGGGTGGCTGATAATCACTGCTAGGTTCCGATTCAGACGCCTATGAAGAGTCTCGGGCCATTAGTATGTCCACGAGGGACGAAGCAGTTTGATCTGCAAGATGCTGATTGTCAGGATAAACGCGAACTGAAACAGGGAGGCGGCCGTGGCTGTGCCGAAGCGGATGTCCAAAAAGGCTTCCTGGTAAACCAGCAAGTTGTACAGGAAGGTGGAGTTGCCCGGTCCCCCCTCCGAGCCAAACAAGACGGTGGGAAGCGTGAATTCCTGCAAAGAGCCGATGGCAAGCAGAACGGTGACTAAAAGGATTGTATGGCTCATCAAGGGCATGGTGATTAGCCAAAACTGCTGCCACGGGTTGGTTCCGTCCACCAGGCCAGCGTCGTACAGTTCCGATGGAATGTTCAACATGCCTGCCGTCAGGATGACAACGAAGAAGCCAAGCCCTTTCCAGGTGGCAATGACGACCGCTGTCGGTAGCGCCGATGAGGAACTGGATAGCCACTGCAGTTCAGGCAGCCCAACTGAACTCAACAGTTTGTTCAGCTGCCCAACCTCCGGATCCATCAACATTTTGAATAACAAGGAGACTGCCACCAGCGACACGACTACTGGAACAAAGATCAACGCCTGATAGACGTTACGCCCCCGCTTGACCTTGGACAAACAGACAGCGATCAGCATGGCCAAAGGCAGATGAAATATGAACGAATAGACAGCCCACAGAATCGTATTCTTGACCGAGACCCAGAATAGGGGATGCTGAGCGATTTTGATGAAGTTGCCCAGTCCGACAAATGGACTGTTGCCGGGGTCCAGCAGCTTGTAGGCGACCGTGGACATGCGGAACGCCTGTATGATCGGCCCGAAACTGAAAATCCAATACCAGATCAGCAACGGCAAAATCATCGTGAAGCCAAACCAGAACTGCGGCTTGCGCAGCGTCTTCTTAACAACGAACCAGACGCCCATAGTCTCAGCTCGGCCTGAGGGTCTGCCCTCATCTGCAACTGTAGTCATTTTCAGGTTCCGTTTTCAGTAAAGTTGAGCGCCTGCGTAGCCTTCTCCGCACCACCTAATCCACTGCTTCAACAATCAGCAACTCCGAGGTCAAGGCGGTTTCCAAGGGTGACACGATGCCTGTCCGCGTAAGCGTCATTCCGTCGACTTCGCAGCTCTCGGAACTGTTGTCAAATGTAACGCGATAGCGCCGTCCCGGATCGATCCCCCTGAACCGCAGCAAGTACTCCGGTTCCGCCGGGTCGCTGAGACGAAACAGCCCCGCAATTGCCTTTGTCCGATCCCGCGAGGCCAACTCCAGCACACCCCAACCATGCGGCTCAAATCCTTTGGCCACCGGGGTATGGTGATAGATGCGGCTGGTCGGATGGATCGGGCGGACGAAATCCTTGTATATCCGAACAGCATTGCGGATGCGCGCCTGTTGGACCTTGTTGGGAGCGGCGTCCTTGAGATGGAACCAGTTCAGCGATGGATGCACGAAAAGCTGCAGCCGGAACTGGAAATCCAGCTCAGCCGTGCGTTGCCCCGACTGGCCCATGCCGGCCAGCCGGTCAACCCGCTCCGGCGGCAGTGCCATCGTCATCCCATTTGTAATCGTAAAGGCGCGCGGCGCAATCTGCCAGTCGGTTACCCAGGTATGGTCAAAGTAGCGTACCATCCCCAAATCGGTCCGGGCGCCGCCGCTGGCGCAGTTCTGAAATATCACATCTTTGTGGCGCGCAGAAAGCCGCCCGTAGATGCCGTAGACCGCCTCGTAATAGCGCCAGTACGCATTCTCAACGAATCCCGCCTGCTCACTGTAGGCCCCCGCACCGATGTTGCCGATGTTGTAGTCCAGCCGGAAGAGATCCAGCTCATGCTCCACGATCAGACGGTCGATCTCGCTCTCCATCCACTCGGCCGCGTCAGGCCTGGTCAGATCGATCATACCGCCCAGCCCGCCCTCATCACCGTACGGCGTGGCCAGCCACTCAGGCTTCTCCCTGGCAATTCTGCTTTCCGGTCCGACGCGTTCCCCGTCCATCCACAAACCGAACTTCATGCCCTTGCCGTGCACGTAGTCCCGAAACGGCGTCAGGCCCCCTGGAAAACGCTCGAAACTCACCTGCCAGTCGCCCACCGTCGCATGCCAGCTGCCGTGGGGCGGCGTGTACCAGCTCGCATCGATCAGAAATACCTCCGCGCCCGCGTCAGCACAGGCGTCGATCTCGGAAAAAATAAGCTCCGGCGTCAGCTCCTGCTCCGGCCCGATTCCGCTGACAACCAGGCCCGCATGATCGGGATTCTGTGGCGGGATGACGCTTGTCCGCAGGTGGTCGTGCAACGCGTGGATACAACTGTCGAAATCCCCGATGACGACGCCCAGATGCATCTCCGGCGTGGTAACCGTCTCGCCGGGCCCGATGACGCGCAGCGGCGCAGGTCCGTCCGGGCCGGCGCGAAACCAGAGCCGTGACCCCTCCCGGCTATCCCCATCGTCCACATCAAACTCGAAAGCATACCCCCCCGACCACGCCAGCGTGCCCACAAACTGTTCGCCGCCCTGGTGATTGCGCAGCACAAAGAAAGGATGTCTGTGGCGGCCGCGCCGGTAACGGCCGTCAATCCGGTACCCTGCTCGCGGCAGCGCCCGCCAGTCGAAGTCGCCCTCATTGCCCCAGTGCGTGTCAATAAAATAACCTACCGAGTAAGGCGACGCCTCGTCATCTATATCGTATGCGCATGTCTGCAGCACACCGCTCCATGGGAAAGCCGCCGATAGTGCGGCCGGCTGTTCGGAGCAATTCTCGATCTCCAGCCAGCGCGTCAGGATCGGCGTGCCGTCAAGCACTGTGTGAACACGAACGACCACCGGACGCACCGTATGGCGCAGTTCCAACACTGCCGTCAGCCCATTCTCTTCTTCTGTTTGGGAGAAGTCACTCCATTCCCAGTGGGAGCGTAGAAGCTGCCCGTCCACCTCCACCCAGAACGCCTGCGGCGCCGGATGCGAAGCCGCGTCAAATCGTTCCGGCTCGGGATTCGTGTAACCCGAACCGTTCCAACCCCGCCCCACCAGCTGCCCGCGGCTCAATGATTCCTGGTAAGATGCAAGTCCCGACCGGAAAGTAATCGTGGGATCCGGGTCTTTGGAAAGAAAAATATCGGCGAAAGTCTCTATCATGGCCTGACTTCCAATCGAGGAGCGTTACGACCGAAGAGCGAGGGGGAGAGGAATGAGTAGCGAAAGCCGAGGGCTCGATCCCCCAAACTCCCGCGCCTCACTCCTCTTCACTCTCTTCTTGAATTTACGGTTCCATACCCAGTTCGCGGACGTCACTGACCCATTCCTCGTACTGTGCTATGCACCGAGACTGGATCATCGCCACCGCTTCCTCGCTACCGATGTTACCCTGACGCACTTCCGAACACCCTTCGCTTATCGCTGCGCCAATCTCACCGATAGAGCCGAAACCCACACCTTCGAATGTTGTCTGCGGCAGCAGATGCTCCTGCAGAACTTTCGTCAGTTTCACCAGCGGACCATCCGGATCGTTGTCCACGAAGTGGTCATAGCTGCCCACCAGGCCCTGCCATGCAGTGTTCGGCTGTCCGCCGTAGATCATGGCGTATGACGTCTGTCCTTCGTCCGTCACCAACATGCGCAGGAACTCGATCGCCATATCGGGATTCTTCGCCTGTTTCAGCGAAATAAATCCCCAGCCGCCTTCACCACAGAACATCGGCGCCTCACCTTCATGGATCATCGGCGCGCCGGCCATACGATAGGTATAGCCCAGGTCCCAGGCAATCGGCATAGAAGGCGTGCCATTGCCGCGCGCCAGCGCCACCTTGCCGGCCAGCGCGGCGTCAACGTGGTTCTGGTCCAACTGCGTCTCGATGCCCATTTGCACCGGTCCCTCAACAAACAGCCGCATCGCCTCCATACCCTCTTCGTTATTGATGTTGAACTGCTTGTTTTCCAGGTCCCACCAGTCCATTCCCTTGGGGTTCAGCAGTGTCCGCAGGATGCCGAGATAGCTCATGTCGTCCCAGCCCTGGCTGCTCAGGCCCCACTTGGTTACCTTGCCGTCCTCTTCGACCTGCAAAGCCTTCCCCAGCTCCCACATGCTCTCATAGTTCTCGAAGTAGACCTCACCGTTCAACGGCGGATACTGGTCCTCCAGCCCCAGCGCAATGACATCTTCGCTCGGCACATTGACCATGTTGCCCACGCCGTTACACTCGGTCGGCACGCCCCAAATCTCGCCCTGCCACATGTAAGCGCCGATTGCGTCGCCCACAAAGTCCTCGTCCGGGTCCACATCCATCTGGTTGTAGACCTGCTCGGTGCAGGGGACCAGAGCCTGATGCAGATGGAGGCTCGTCAACTGTTCGCCCATGATGCAGGCAACATCAGGCTGTGTCCCTGCCGCCAAGCCAGCAATTACCTTGGGCGGGATCGGCCAGGCCTGCGGCTGTACCTCGAACGTCCCGCCGCCTTGCGAAGCGAACAGATCCGAAAGACGCTGGTACGCTTCCACATGGGGGTCATACTGCAGTCCCCACATCACACCTACCCGTTGCTCTCTGGGCACGGCCGCACCGCCGCCCGCCATCTCTGTACCCGGAGCGACACACGCCGCTAGCAGACCGGCTCCCGCTGCCCCTGCCGAAATCTTCAGAACATCTCTGCGACTCAGATTCTTGCTTTCCATGGGTCTGTCTCCTTGGATAATATTGGCAAGATCACAGGACAGTGTGACAAAAGAGGTGAAGAGCGAGAGCTGTCCTCCCACTCCTCACCCCTAACTGCTCTCTTCTCGAATTTACGGTTCCATACCCAGCTCGCGGACGTCACTGACCCATTCTTCGTACTGAGCCTCGCAGCGCGACTGGATCAACTCCACTGCTTCCTCGCTGCCAATGTTCCCCTGCCGCACTTCAGAGGCACCTTCTGTGATGGCGGAGCCGATTTCGGCGATCGAGCCGAAGCCCACGCCCTCGAAAGTCGTCAGTGGCTGCAGATGCTCCTGCAGGATCTTTGCCATACCCACCTGAGGACCGTCAGGATCCGGGTGGGTGAAGTGATCATAGACGCCGACCAAATCCTTCCAGGATGTATGGACCGCGCCTCCGTAAATCTTTGCGTATTCGAGCTGCCCTTCGTGCGTGAGCAACATGCGCAGAAATTCAATCGCCATATCGGGATTCTTGGCCTGCTTCAGCGAAATGAATCCCCATCCGCCCTCTCCGGCGAACAGCGGCAACTCTCCTTCAAAGACCATCGGCGCACCACACATTACGTAGCTGTAGCCCAGCTCCCAGGACATCGGCAGCGACGGTGTGCCGTTGCCCCGTGCCAGCGCCACCTTGCCGGCCAGGGCAGCGTCGACATGTGACTGGTCCAGCTGCGTCTCAATGCCCATCTCCACCGGTGTCTCGACGTAGAGCCGCATTGCTTCCATGCCCTCTTCGGTGTTGATGTGGAACTGCTTGTTTTCAAGATCCCACCAGTCCTCGCCTTTCTTGTCTAGCAGTGTCCGCAGTATGCCGAGATAGCTCATATCGTCCCAGCCCTGGCTGCTCAGACCCCACTTGACTACCTTGCCGTCCTCTTCGACCTGCAACGCCTGCGCAAGCTCCCACATGCTGGCGTAGCTCTCAAAGAAGACCTCTCCGTTCAGCGGCGGATACTGGTCCTCCAACCCAAGGGCAATCACGTCCTCGCTGGGAACGTTCACCATGTTGCCGACGCCGTTGGCCTCGGTCGGCACGCCCCAGATCTCGCCTTGCCAGGTGTATGCGCCGATGGCGTCGCCGACAAAGGACTCTTCTGGGTCCACGCCCACATGGTTGTAGACCTGCTCCATGCATGGCACCAGGGCCTGGTGCAAATGGAGGCTCGTCAACTGTTCGCCCATGATGCACGCTACGTCAGGCTGTGTCCCTGCCGCCAACGCGGCTATTACCTTAGGCGGGATCGGCCAGGCCTGCGGCTGTACTTCAAACGTCCCGCCGCCCTGCGAAGCGAAATGGTCAGCAAGTCGCTGGTACGCCTCCACATGGGGGTCATACTGCAAGCCCCACAGCACACCTTGCCGCTGCTCACTGGGAATGGCCGCACTTTCGCTGCCTGGCGCCGTCGGCGCCGCGCACGCGGCCAGCAGGCCTACCCCAACCGCCCCCGCCGTCGTCCTCATAACTTCTCTGCGGCTGTACATCTTCCTAGTCATGCCTTGTCCTCCTGTGAAATATGATGGTGAATCAACATGCCGAAGTGAATTGGCCGAAGTGAATTGGCCGAAGTGAATTGGCCGAAAAGTCCCCGGGCGCGTTATTTTTGCGAAATGACGTAGAACGAGCTTCTGGTTACGCCTTTAAGATATCGCGCTCGAGTATTTCAGCCCTGTGAGGTGCAATATATGTCCGGTCTGCGTCGCTGCATCCGGTAACCGAGAGCATATCGCTACTGTGCATGCGGACTAGCGCCAGCGCCTTTGCATGGCTCGCCGTCGATTGATATGTCTTAACCGTCGTTCCCCCGGTATTGCGAGAGGTAGGACAAGGAAGCTGAAACTATGTGAGTGTGGGTCTGACAGGATTGAGTTCGTATTCTAACGTGATGGTTGTCACGTATTGCTGAAATACGGGGAAAAAATGATAAAAACTTGTGATTGACGTGTCTGGCGATCTTACTATACAATCGTTCCTGGTTGTCGGCAACTGCAAAAAAAATGCAATTTGCTGACACCAATAAGGTGGCGCCGCTATCTTAGCACTGTCGTCAGCAATTTCACAACACCAAAAAAGTAGCTCGGTTGCCGCCTGGTGCCCTGCTTGGGCCTCCAAAACCGTCGACTGTTCTCCAGCGCGCCAATATTTCGACGGAAAGTCTTCACGGGCCTTGGAAGCGACCCAATGCTGACACGCAACTCACTCAGGAGGGGATGTCATGGTTCGTAGAACGAATTGGACATGGATGGTGCTGGTCCTCGTGATGGCCTTGGTGCTTTCGGGCTGTCAACCAGTACAACCGGCTGCCTCCGGCGACGACGCCGCAATGGCCGGCGAAGAAGTGGTCATCGCCGTCGGCATCGAGCCGGTTAGCCTGGACGCCTGGCGCTCCTTCGCCGGGACCGGCGGACCCGGATTCCGCAACGCCATCGAACAACTGGTCAACCGCGATTTCACCACCGGTGAGTTTGTCCCGATCCTCGCCACCTCCTGGGAGCGAATAAACGACACCACCATTCGTTTCCAACTCCGTGAAGGCGTGACCTTCCACGACGGCTCCCCTTTCAACGCTGAAGCCGCCGCCGCCAGCATCAACCACACCTTCGATGCCGACAACGCCTTCGACCTCCTCGATTTCCTCGGCACAATGAGCGCAGCCGCCGTCGACGAATACACGCTGGACGTGTCGACCCCGGAGCCCGACCCGATTCTCCTCGGCAAGGTCGAGTGGGTGGGCATCTCATCCGCCAGGCAACTGGCCGAGGATCCCGACTCCTACCATACCGAGCTTATCGGCACCGGCCCGTACAAGTATGTCGAGTGGCGTAAAGGTGAGTCGATAAGCTATGAGGCCAACCCGGATTGGTGGGGCCTTTCCAACACCGACGACGCGCGCGGTGCGCAAACCTTCCAGAACATCACCGTTCGATTCCTGCAGGAGGATCAGGTGCGGTCTGCCGCCGTGCAGGCCGGTGAAGTCGATCTGGCCCAGTTCGTAACGCCCGAACAGTGCCAATTGCTCGACGAGAATGCTGACACAAGTTGCGTTTCGGCCCCCAGTGTGGAGACGATTTTCATCCGCATGGACACCAACAGTCCCCTTCTGTCGGACCGCCGCGCACGCCTCGCACTACAGCTGGCGATCGACAAGGAAGCCATCGTCGATAGCATCCTCGGTGGCGCGGCCACTGTCGCCAGCCAGATCGTAAACTCATCCGCCACCGGTCACGATCCCAGCCTGGATCCCTACCCATTTGACCCAGACCAGGCGCGCGAGCTCCTGGCTGCCGCGGCCGCTGACGGCGTACCCGTCGATATGGAGATCACGCTTGGCGCCCGCCATGCCGTCTTCCCCAGAATTGACGAGGTGATTCAGGCCGTTGCCTCCATGCTCACCGATGTCGGTTTCAGCGTAACCACCACCTTCTACGATCCCGAAGGCTTCGGACAAGTGATGCTGATCAACATCAAGGACGTTCCCGTAGAGCGGAACTTCGTCGCCATCCATCTGCATGGCAATGAGATCATGGATTTCCACTCCTCCTACCGCTTCTACTACTCCTGCGAAGGCATTCTTTCCGTGTACTGCAACGAGGAAGCCGATGCCGTCTGGATGAAGGCGAATCCGTTGACCGGCGACGAGCGTGAAATGACGCTGCAGGAGCTCAGCCGGATTATTCATGAGGATGTCGCCATCGGCTACATCGGCCACCTGGACCTCGCATACGGCCTCGGCAGCCGCATCAACTGGGCGCCGCAGCTCGATCATCGCATCCTCGTCAAGGAGATGACCCTCAAATAAGTCGATTCGGATCTCCGGTGATTTGTGGTGAATGTACTGTGCCGCAACTGCCGCGACACTGATTGACCAATAAGACCGCGGCGCTGGCGCCAGCGCCGCGGTCAGCTTTTGCAGCGACCCCCACGCAGCATGGTAGGATTGAAGACAGAATCGCGAATTGTACAAGCGCTTACGCGCTAAAATGATGGTGCCGGATATAGTGGAGAATGACGATGAAGGATAGCGGCCGGACAGGAATCATCTTAGCAGGCATGATTGGAGGCGCGTTGCTGGGCGGCGTGTTTGCCTGGCTATCCAGCGCACGTACCAACGAGGAAGACGGCGAGACAGCTCTCGAAACCATCGGCCCCGCCGAATACTTCCAACTCGGAATCGGCGTTCTCACACTGGCCCGCCAGTTTCAGTCTCTGCTCCAGCGAAAATTGTGAAAATCGCTGACGTATTGTAGGTTGTGCGTTACACCGCCATGCAAAGGAACAGTACGTTGACCTTTACAGGAAGACTCGGCAGCAGCAGCAGACCCGTGCGCGTCGCCATCATAGGTGCCGGACCGTCCGGTTTCTACGCCGCCGGCGCCCTGCTGCAACAAAAGGATGCCCACGTCTCCATCGATCTCTTCGACCGGCTGCCCACGCCGTACGGACTCGTCCGCTACGGCGTCGCCCCCGATCACCAGAAGATAAAATCGGTCACCCGCATCTACGAACGCACTATGAAGGACAGCCGCGTCCGCTATTTCGGTAACGTCAATCTCGGTTCCGATATCACGCACGCCGAGCTTAAGTCCCACTATGATCAGATCATCTACGCCGTCGGCGCCCAGTCCGATAAGAAGCTCGGCATCCCCGGCGAAGATCTCGAGGGCAGCTTCTCCGCCACCGAGTTTGTGGCCTGGTACAACGGCCATCCCGACTTCCGCCACTTTCAGTTCGACCTGAGCGTCGAAAGTGTCGCCGTGATCGGCGTCGGCAACGTGGCGATGGATGTAACCCGTATACTGGCGAAATCCGTTTCCGAGCTGGAGACAACTGACATTACCGACTACGCTCTTGAGGAACTGCAGGAAAGCAATGTCAAGCGCATCCACATCTTCGCCCGCCGCGGACCAGTTCAGGCCAAGTTCACCAACCCGGAGATCAAAGAGCTGGGCGAGCTGGAGATAGCCGACGTCATCGTCAATCCGGCCGATCTTGTTCTCGACGAAGCCAGCCAGGCCGAGATGGAAGGCGATCGCACTGCCCGCCGCAACATCGAAACGCTGCAGGATCTGGCTGACCGCGGCCCCACCGGCAAACCCAAGCAGATCATCTTCCACTTCCTGCGCTCACCAACCGAAATCACCGCTGAGGCCGGCGCGGTCAGCGCCATGACCACCGAGAAAAATGCCCTGCAGGAAACCGAGTCAGGCTACATCGCCTGCCGCGGCATCGGCACCTTCACGGAGTACGACGTGGGCCTGGTGTTCCGCTCAATTGGCTACCGCGGCGTCCCCATTCCAGGCGTACCCTTCTTTGACCGCTGGGGTATCATTCCCAACGAAAAGGGGCGCGTGACTGCCGAGCACGGCGGCGCCGTTGTGCCCGGTGAATACACCGTAGGTTGGGCCAAACGCGGCCCCACCGGCGTGATCGGCACCAATAAGCCCGACGCGGTCGAAACAGTAAGACTGATGATGGAAGACGTCAAAAACGCCGCCGAGCTGCTTCCCGGCGACGCGCCCGCGAACAACCGCTCCGGCCCGCACACCGACGGGCACGGCCGGCCAGGTGACATTATTCCCCTCTTGAAGAACAAGGGCGTGGACTTCGTTTCCTTTGCCGACTGGCAGATTCTGGAGCAGATCGAGAACGAACGGGGAGAACTGCGCGGGCAACCGCGGGTGAAGATCACCGACGTTGACGAGATGCTGCGCCTGATTCAGTCCGCCAGAGAAGAGCCGGTTCTCCCATAGCCTCTACGCCCAGCGCTATCCCACCACTGGTTGACAACCTTATATCAGCGACGCGAAATCTCAACCGGCCTGTTCGCGGTCCTCTTCAGCCCTTGGTTCGAGAAGAGCGTCCATCTCCTCCGTCTCCTCTTCACTCTCCCCGTCCTCGGCCTGACCGTCATCAGCTTGACTGGAGGCAACTGTCTGGGTGCTTTCGCTTGGAGCATCCATCCCTACTGCACTGCCCCCCTCCGCCTCCGGCGCAGCCAGCGCCTGCGATTCAACCGATTCCGACGGTTCGTCCAATTCCCAATCATATGTCTCGGGCGTCAAACTGACCGGAACATGGGCGGGCAAGGACTCTTTGATCTCTGTATCTGACGCATCACCCCAGTAGGAGGTCACCGACGCAAGTACAGGCAGATCATCCAGACTGAGTATAGACTTGGTTCTCTTTGGCACTGTCAACCTCTCTTCTAGCACCACCGGCCGTTCTTTGATCTCAGGTTCCTGTCTTTCAGGCGCCGCCAGGAGTGCTTCCGGCCCTTCGGGCAGCTGATTCATCTTCCTGTATAGCTGCGCCAGCGCCGGGCCGACCGCATCCAGCGGAAGTTGGCTCCGCACCGGCGTGTCCGACGTCTCCCACAGGTCGGCTAGCGCCTCGAACTCCCACACCGCCGACAGCACGCTCTCGCTGCGAAAATTGGACGACTCCACCAGTATACCGCTTGCCCGCGGCGTAAGCTCCTGCGGCGCCAGCACCGCCGACCGACCCACAAACGGATCTCGCTGACGGCGGCTGAACTCATTGTGCCCGACCAGAAAGCTGATCGCCGCGAACAACTGGTTGTCCTGCATGCGAGCCAGCATCCCCGCTCGCAACTTTTCATACAGAACCCGCTCCGTCGCCGCGCCCTGGCCGATCAAAAGCTCCGCGCCCTGGTAGGCCAGCAGCCGCCCCACCTCCGGGTAGAGCAGGTCACCCCCCAGCATCAACCCGATCCTGCCGACCGGCGTCTGGATGACGTTCCACTCGTGGCCGGGCTGGGCCAAATCCTCGTCCTCTGGGTGCAGTACCCGCTTGGCCTGGTAGCCCAGCCGTTCGCCGCCCGGCCCGTACACCACCGTCAGGTTTCGCAGCACCCCGTCCAGCGGGTCCGGCAAATACGCGCTCGGCGCCACCAGCGTCACGTCAAACTCCTGCGCCAGCCCGCCGAATACCTCGTCGTACGCCTCCCATACCCTATCCGGCTGCGTCGTCAACAGAGCACCCGCCATCTGGCGGAAATCAGTGTTGAGCCATCCAACCAGCGCACCGGATAAGCCGCCGCTGATCTTTTGCCACAGGCCTGACTGCCGCCGCCGCGCCAAGTCCGCCCGCTTGAGAAGGTTCGCCTGGAAGCCGCCGAGAAGAGGCGGAATCACCATCACCCCGGCAAGTTCCGGGAAGACCACCAGCCGCGCCCGTTTATTCTCCGCAGCCCGCAGGAACCTGCGCAGGTCTTCCCTGTACTCCTCCAGAGTCTGGGGCAGCCGCATCTTCTGTTGGATACACGCGACAATCAGCGTCTTCATCGGCGGTGGACTGGTCGTTCCTCTGAACCTATGCCTGTCTGTTTAGCAACAGATTGCCGCAATCCAGACAACGTTACGCAATTTACAGCAGGTTCCATCATACCATTAAAGGTATTTGAAGCTTGAATCAGGTGGAGGAATCCACGGTGGAGTTTCAGATGGGGGTAGGGACTACGCAAGGCGACCAGATTACCAGGTCAGCTTCTGGTCTGCAACCGTTTCTCCTTACGCGAACGCGTCCCGGTCAAAAGGAAAGGATTCGGCTGCAATACATCGGCTTCAATACATCGGCTTCAATTCAATTGAAATTCAATGGTCCCGCCTGCAAGGCGCCAAAATTGCACGGCAGGTCGCCTTCGACGCATTACGCAATACGCAGCACCAAATAAGCAACTACGCCTTATACGCCCCAATAATGTCGATGATCAACTTCACATCATTGCGCGCATGCTCCAGCGACGTGCGCGACGTTTTGCCGTTGACGATGCAGTCGTGGAAATGACGCAACTCCTGCACAAATGCACTGTCCCAGTCAATGTAGGGCTCCGTCCGGTAGGTCGTGCCCTCGCTGTCGATTCCCTGGATCGACACCGTTGACAGGATGCCCCGCGAAAAACCGGTCGGGTAGTTGACTATCACCCGCTTGTCGTCGCCGTATATCTCCAGCGTCTCCTTGAAATCCCACAGATCCGGCAGATCGATCCATGTCCCCACACAACGCGCGTTATTTTCATAGACCAAGGTGAAAGTAACGGCCCGGCCCTCCTGCCAGATCTCCGTATGTGACACCTCAACCGGCATGCCCATGATCTCACGCAAGCCATACAAATCGTGGATCATGCTTCCCGCCAGCAGATGGAATGCCCGCTCTACGTGGGGAGCCGCCTCGCCGATCGCCTGCTCCCGAGCCGCCTGCCGCCCTTCTATCGCGCTCTCGAACGCCCCTTCAGGCAGATCACCGAAGCTGCGTACGTCGAACTGTTGCAGATGTAGCGCGTTGTCCGGGTGCAGATGATTGATTTGCACAAAGCGCACATCCATTTCTTCCGCTTCCTGCTTGGCCCGCTCAAACGCCGGGTCATAGACCTTCATATAGCCCGCCTGCCCCACCGTTCCGGCGCGCTTGCAGGCCTCGATCATCTCGTCGCATTCCTGCAGCGAAAAGCACACCGGTTTCTCCACAAAGGCGTGCTTGCCCGCGTCAA
This sequence comes from Caldilineaceae bacterium, assembly GCA_965207495.1. GTDB lineage: Bacteria > Chloroflexota > Anaerolineae > Caldilineales > Caldilineaceae > Bin5. Next base: position 4,758,755 of record OZ242287.1, on the reverse strand, counting down.
AAGCGTCCACCGCCACACCCTTCTTCGGGTCCGTCTGACACAGTATCACCGCCTCAACGTCCGATGCCAGCAGATCGCGGTAGTCGGTAAAGTACTGGGGCACGTGAAAACGATTGGCAACATACTGGGCCGCGCCGGCCGACACGTCGCAGACCGCCGTCACCTCGAACTCATCCTGCAATTCCTTCAAATTGGGCATATGATGGACCTGGGCGATGGCCCCGCATCCGATGACGCCAATCTTCACTCGTCTCACTTTCTTTTCTCCGGTCGCTGGTCGATGGCTGACGGTGGGTAGGTAGGTGAAGGACTATTATGGACCGGTATAATCCGTGTCCACAGTGCGCGACGTAAAGCTGTTCCATACATCCGCCAGGGCAAACGCGCTTCGGTAAGCCGGGTAAAGAGATGCCCACATCGCGTCGCGGGCCGCCAGGGCAGCTTCTTCATTCCCCGCCTCCCGCGCCGCCCGAAAGGCTGCGATCTGCTCCCTCTGAGTTTGCGTACTCGTCTCCACCGCCTCCAACCACGCCTCGGCCGCCGCCAGCTGCTGGTCCAGTAGCTCGTCGGTAGCCGTCTCGCGGTCCGGCTCTACGTCGTAGGCGGTATTCAGCGCGAATCGGGGCGGCTTCTTCGTGCCGTCCTCATTCCACATCGTATGGGTCGGCTGGATGTGCGGCGTGACCGACAGGTACATAATGACCGGCTCGTCCCCCACATTGCGCACCTGGTGGGCCTCATCGGTAAGCGCGATGCAGAGCTGGCCCGGCCCCAAAACCTCGGCATGACCCTCGATTGTGAACTCCGCCTGCCCTTGCAATATGAGAAAAATCTCATGGCCCAGATCATGGGTATGAATCTGCGCCGTATGGCCTACCTCGAACTGCAAAAAGCGGGCCCGGATCTCCGGCGTTGTCAGCACGTTACGTATGTCTTTATGAAAGTCCAGAACCTGAAAGGGCACAGCTCTCTCCTTGTTCGCTTTTCGCTATCAGTTAGCGGCTCAACTATTCGCTGCAAACGGGAACTGCCGGGAAGACGCTGCAAGCAACTGGACGGCCTCCTTAATCTATCCGCCGCCGCAGCTTCGGGTCGAGGAAATCTCTGAACGCGTCGCCAAAGAGATTGGCGGCCATGATCGCAAAAGTGATCGCCAGGCCAGGGAAGATTACAAGCCACCAGGGGGGACGAAACGCGGCTGCCAGCACGCCGCCCAGCATATTGCCCCAACTCGGCGCCGGCGGCGGAATCCCCATCCCCAGAAAACTCAGCGCCGACTCCGCGAAAATCGCGCCTCCCAGATGCAGTGTCGCCACCACCAGGATCGGCGCAACCGCCTGCGGCGCAACATGGCGCACCATGATCCGGATATTCGACGCCCCATTTACCATGGCGGCCTCGACGTAGGAGGTCTCCTTGATCGAGAGCACCACCGCGCGCGTGATGCGCGTGGCCGAGGGAATGCTCGTTACCGAAATGGCAACGATTACGGTAAACAGTCCCGCCCCCAGGACGACAAGCAGCAATAGCGCCAATATCAGACCGGGAAAGGACATCAGCACATCCACAACGCGCTGGCTGATTAGATCAAATCGCCGGCCCATATAGCCGCTGGCAACGCCCCACACAAAGCCGATCAGGTCACCAATGACGACGGACGTGATACTCACGATCAGCGTAATGCGCGTCCCGAATATGATTCTACTCAGAAGGTCCCGACCCAACTGATCGGTGCCCAGAATGTGCTCCGCGGTCGGCGCGGCGCGTATGGCGCTGTAGTCGGCTTCCAGCGGATCGAAAGGGGAGAGAAGAGGCGCAAAGACCGCCAGGATGAACATCAGCACCCAGACGCCCACGGCGAACATCCCGATCGGCGAGGACTTCGTAAAGCGTCTTACCGCGCCGCTGAAACGCAGCAAAACATTGGGGCGCTGGCCCTCAATATCGAGAACAATTCCTTCGGAATCGGCAGGCGGTGCGCTCGTCATAGCCATTTCGGCTTCCTCAATGGGTGGATAGCGGCATGTACTCAGAAGGCCGCGGCTATTGTAAACTCCGCCGCCGACCACAACGCCTTATCCACTATTCGTAGCGAATGCGGGGATCGAGAAACGCGTAACTCAGGTCAACAAGAAGATTGATAATGACGTAAATCAAACCATACAGTAGAACGAGGTTCTGGATCATCATCCAGTCCCGCTCAGTCATACCCTGCACCAGCAGCTTTCCAAGGCCCGGCACCGCAAACGCGGTCTCGACCGAAACCGCGCCGCCCAGCAGCCCGCCCAACGCCAACCCGGTCGTGGTTACGACCGGAAGTAATGCATTCTTGAAGACATGGCGCCAAACCACCATGGCCTCCCGCAGACCCTTGGCCCGCGCCGTGCGAATATAATCTTCAAACAGCACTTCAAGCGCCGCCGACCGCGCCATGCGCGCCGTCGACGCCGACAGCCCCAATCCCAGCGCCAGCGCCGGCAACACTGTCATCGAAAGATTGCCTAACGGGTCCTCCCATAGCTGAATAATCGTGATCGGAGGCCGCCAGGTAAACACGAGTACGGTGAAAAGAATAATCAGCAGCCCCAGCCAGTAGCTCGGCACCGCAATAAAGACCGTGATACCAACGCGCGAAAGATGGTCCATCATCGTATTCCGCCACATCGCACTCAGCATCCCGATCGGCACACCGATCAGCCAGGATAGCAGTACTGCCATAACCGCAATCTGCGCCGAAATCGGGCCCCGCCGCAGGATCATGCCGCTGATCGGCTCCTTATTCCAGAACGATGACCCCATATCTCCGCTGATCACCTGCCTCATCCAATCCAGGTACTGAATGTGATAAGGCTGGTCCAATCCCAGGCTGGCGCGCACCGCCTGCAGCTCCTCTTGACTCAGAACATATATCCCGTCCGACTCCGACACGATCAACTGCAACGGATCACCAGGGATCACCCGCATCGCCAGAAATATCAATACGGTGACCCCGAATATAGTCGGGATGGCAATTAGGATGCGGTTCAGAAGATATTTCGACATGAGCGATTGGAGGGAGTCTGCGAACTTCACAGAATGGGCGGCGCAACAGCCCGGCGACCGGGCTTGGTCGCGCCGCCCAATTGATCTTCAACTGTTCGTACCAAACACGCTGAACTTGGCCAGAATCCGGTTCATGGGATCCGACTACTGGGATCCGATTACTGGGTTCCTATCACTGCATCCCGTGTCTGAACTGACCACCGGTTACAGCCGACCGTCGCGCGTCTACGCATCCGGATCGATCCAGACCGTCTCCATGCGGCCCCACTCGGCAAAGACCCGTGAGTCCAACGCCAAACCTTTGACCCGGTTGTTCCACATCGGCAGGTGATAGGTGTAGCCGACCAGATACTCCGGCGGGTTCTCGTCCAGCAAATTCTGGGCATCGGCGATCTGGCCCGTCCGTGTCTCGACGTCCAACTCCACGTCTACACTGCTCAGCAGTGTGTCGAAGTCCGGATTGCTGTAACCGCCGAAATTCTGTGAACCTCCGGTGGCCCACCACAGGTTGCCGCGCGGCGAGATGTCAGAGACTGAATGCCCGCGCGTGTGAACCATCAACTGATAGTTGCCCGACTGCTGTTCCGAGCCAAGCAGCGCGCGTTCGACAATCCGGATATCCGTCTCGATGTTCAGTTGGCGCTTGAGCATGTCCTGGAATGCGGGGGCCAGCAGTTCACCCTGCGGCCCGGCCGCCGCCAACAGTTCGATCCCTTCCAGACCATCACCGTATCCGGCGTCGGCCAGCAGTTGCTGCGCCGTCGCAACATCCTCATCCTTCTCCGCCCTGTAGCCTGGCATCGTCGACAACTCTTCAGGCGTGGTTGCGTAGGGATCACCCTGCGGTACCCAGCGCGTGATGTTAATCAACTCCTGCGTGCCGAACGCCGCCGCCAGATTCTGCTTGCTGACCGCCAGATGGATCGCTTTGCGAACACGCGGATCATCAAACGGCGCCTCGCGGTTGTTGATGAATACCCAATACGCGCCGAAGTTGGCCAACTGGTTGGCCTGCACGGAGTCAGGCCGATTCTTGCCCTCGTCCCACGTCTCTTTGGCGACGTTCCACGACATGTCCGCCTGATCGGTGAGCACAGCCGTGCCGCGGTCAGACCACGCCGGCACATGCAGCATCTCCAACCCGTCCACATACGGAAGCTCCGGATCCCAGTAGTCCGGGTTGGCCTCCATGATCCACTTCTCCGCCGGCAGATGGTCCACAAAGCGGAAAGCGCCCGTCCCGGGGGCGATGACCTCGCGCAAGTCGTAGTTGTGCTCCTCCAGCGACTTCTTCGAGTAAATCAGCGCATTCGTGGGCGTCAGCAGATTAAGGAAGAATGGACGCGGCGAATTCAGGTTGAAACGCACAGTCATGTCATCCACAGCCTCGACCGAGTCAACAAATGTGAAGTTGGCCTTCAACGGGCTGACTATGCCTTCCGGCGGATCAAGAATGCGATTGAAGGTCGCTACCACGTCCTGGGCGGAGAACGGCTCGCCGTCATGGTACGAAACACCATCGCGCAGCGCAAACGTGTACGATAGGCCGCCCTCGCCTACCTCCCAGCTCTCGGCCAGGTCGGGGATGATCGTGCGCAGTCCGTCTACCAGATTGTTGCGCACCAGGTTGTTGTACATGTGCGAAAGGACATGGGTGCCGCCGCCCTGGTGGGCGTCAAAGTGTGACATCGTCACACCAAAAGCCGTCCGCAGTGTGCCACCGCGTTGCGGACTGCCACCGGGCCGCATCATGCCTGCGCCGGTCGCGACAGCCTCTGGTGTCGGCACCGCCGTCGGCGCAGCAGCTGGGGCGGCCATTTCGGCCGGCGCGCCAGCCGCACACGCGGCCAATGCAGACGCGGCAGCGCCGGCTGCCATCATCTTCAGAAATGTCCGGCGGCCAACATTGCGAGCTTCGTTGTCCGCCTGCGGGGGCGTGTTCGACTTACTTGACATCGGTTTGGCTCCTGTTCTCGTGGTGAAATGCCCGATGATCTGAACCGTAAGTGTCTCCCAACGGTAATCTGTAACCCTCACACGCTACCCGCCTCTAAAGGGCGACTGCCCGCGAACCTGGCGAGGACGGCATTTCGAGTATTCAGATTTCCGACGGGATTCACAGTGGCTCAGAGATCGTGGTACATTATAAGGTAAGAGAAAATCAGCGTCAAGATAACCCAATGGTAACGACTCAGCCACAACTGATTTGCGAACCTGAATAAGGCGAGTGAAGGTGTTTACTCTCTCCTCACTCTCTGTATTTTGGGCGGTCGGGCCTTCGGCCCTCCCTTGTGCAGGGGCTGCGCCCCCGCAACGCCCCGCTCAAAAAACATGCCTCATCCACCGTACGCCGTAATTCCAGCGGTGCGTCCCGTCCAAGGTGTCGGCGGCCAACGAGTACACGATCAGATAGCCCGAATGGCGGCGTGACTGAAGGTCTGGTCCACACAGGCGCTGTATATGGCTTGGCAATTACACCCAAATGTTAATTCTCTGCGCAACCACTCCGCCTTGGGGCGACAGTCAGGCCCTGCAGCCATCAATACCCTGACCACCGCCAGGAATCCTGCTCACGACTATACCCAACACCAATACTTCACGGAGCACAAGACCTATGCTGGCAGACATCTCAACCATCACCTCCGCTCGCACCGGCCGCGTCTCTTCCTGGGACACCACCGGCCGCAACCAGGACCGCTGGACCATCCCCGCTGGCGAGTCCCGCGTGCTCGCCGACATCCGCGGACCGGGCCTCCTCACCCACTTCTGGATGACGCAGCGCAACCACTACCGCGACTGCCTGCTAAAAATCTCCTGGGACAACGCCGATCACCCCAGCGTACTCGCGCCCTTGGGCGACTTCTTCGGTCTCGGCAACACGATCGTCAACTCCTACCAGTCCCAGCTGTTCACCGCCTCCACACGCTGGAACAATCAGTTCGAAGCCGGCTGCGCCCTCAACTGCTACGCACCCATGCCCTTTCGCGAACGCGCCCTCGTCGAACTGATCAACGAGAGCGCTGAAGACCACATCCAATACTTCTACTTCGACTACGAACAGGTCGACGAACTGCCCGCCGCGAACGGCTACTTCCACGCCGAGTTCCGCCGTACCAACCCCTTCGGCGGCTGGGGGCATGAAATCACCGTCAACACGCCGGAGTCAAATGTCGTCAATAAGGAAAGGCAGGCTTGGGAGGACAACTACGTCATCCTGCAGACCCAGGGCCGCGGCCACTACATCGGCTGCAACCTGTCCGTCACCAACTTCCAGGGGACTTGGTGGGGCGAAGGTGATGAAATGATCTGGGTGGACGGATACAGCTGGCCGCCCGACATCCACGGCACGGGCAGCGAGGACTATCTCAATCAGGCCTGGGGCATGCAGAGAAACGCATTTCTGCGCAACGGCTCATCGATTTTCGAAGAAGACACCGGCGGCTACCAGTCCTCCTACGTGCACCACCTCGAAAACCCCGTTCGCTTCCAAAAAGAGGTCAAAGTCACCATCGAGCACGGCCACGGCAACCATCTCGCCAACGAAATGTCCTCCGTCGCCTACTGGTATGCGGACGAGCCGGCCAGGGCAGTCGACCCGCCCCCTGTGGCGCAGCGGCAGCCGGTCCTGCGTGACAATCAGGGCAACTGGCTCGACGACGACAACAACCGGATTCCCGGTCGAACCGTCCCGGTCAACGAGGAAATGCAGGCCATGAAGGAGCGTTGGGCGCAGGCCAACCGCGCCGGCTGATCCAGCCTACCCCTCATCCGGTGGCGTCATCTGCCGGTACTTCCCGCCGTAGAACAACACCGGCTCACCCGTATCCTGCTCCAGGTACTCCACCTCCCCGATGTACAGCGTATGGTCGCCCGCCGGATGGGCGTCCACCACCTTGCACACAAAGTAAGCCAGTGCGTTGGGCAGGACAGCATATCCGTTGCGGCGCTCGAACTCGACCTCCAGCCCCTCAACCGGCCAGCCCGCGAAATGGCTGCTTAAGTCCTCCTGGTCGTGGCGCAGGATGCTGATCGCATAGCGGCCCGTCTCCTGCAACAGCGCATGCAGTCTCGCCTTGTGCCCGACCGAAATGACCAGCAGGGGCGGTTCCAGCGAGACCGACATGAACGCATTGGCCGTCATGCCATGCACCTCGCCTTCCAGTTCAGTTGTAACAACCGTAATCCCCGTAGCGAACAGGCCGCAGGCATTCCGTAACTCACGCGTGTCAATCGCGGCAGAACTGTTTTCAGTCATGGGTAGGTCCGTAGCGCCTTGTGCGTGGTGAGCGCAACGCCCAGGGCATTATCCGCCGGCAGCGCAGCGCATCGATATTGCAAATCTTAATCGGAATCTCAGGTAAACTCAAATCTACCATCAGAATTGACAAATGTACCGTCAGTGGTAGGATACCACGAAACCCACGGCAAGTTTGAGTCGGGAAAGTCCTTCCCACGATGCAACGCAAAAATACTTCGCAAACCGCGAGCGAGAACAATGGCTGACGAACGTTTCTTTGTGACCGGCGCGCTGGGCTGCCTGGGCGCTTGGGTCGTGCAAAATCTGGTCCGCGATAACATCGCTGTTACCGTCTACGACCTCGGACTTAGCACCCACCGGCTCGAACTCCTGATGGAGCCCGACGAGATCGCTCGCGTCCACTTCGTCAAGGACGATATTACCGACGCCGACGCCGTCACCCGTGCTGTCTCCGAAAGCGGCGCCAACCGTATCATCCATCTCGCCGCCCTGCAAGTGCCCTTCTGCAAGGCCAATCCCTCTCTCGGCGCGGCCGTCAATGTCGTCGGCACCGTCAACGTCTTCGAAGCTGCCAAACAGGCCGGCATCTCCTCCGTCGTCTACGCCAGCAGCATGGCCGTCTACGGCGGCGCCGACCTCTACGGGCCCGAAGTGAAGGACGGCGATCCGTTCCATCCCCTCAATCTCTACGGCGTCTACAAAGAGGCCAACGAAGGCACCGCCCGCATCTACTGGCAGGACGACGGCATCGCCAGTCTGGCTCTGCGACCCTACACCGTCTATGGGCCCGGACGCGACCAGGGCATGACCTCCACCCCCACCCAGGCCATGCTCGCCGCCGCTAAAGACGTAGACTACCAGATCTCCTTCGGCGGTACCTGCGGCTACCAATACGCCGATGACGTCGCCCGTACCTTCATAGAACTGGCCCGCCTTCCCTTCGAGGGCGCAGAGGTCTTCAATATCCGCGGCAGCGTCGCCCACATGTCGGAGATCGTAGACGCCATCGTCGCCGCCGAACCGAACGCAGCCGGCCGCATCACCTTCGAGGACACCCCCCTCCCCTTCGCAGAAGCCCAGAATGAACAACCCCTGCAGAGCCTGCTGCAAGAGGTGCCCTACACGCCCCTCAACGAAGGCGTCGCCCGCACCATTACCCACTTCAAGCGCGCGCTCGTCACCGGCAAAATCCAATAACCGCTGCCCTACCGGGCCGGAAACCTACCTACTCTATATTGACCCTTTCCAAAGAAATCGCCGAGGAGCAGAACAGATGAGATGGTTGCGTTTTGAGCACAACGGAAATACAGTCTACGGCGTCGCCAGCGGCGACACCATCGAAGTCACCGACGCCACCTGGTGCGACATCCTCGCCGGCAATACCGGTTCCGTCACCGACTCCGTCGACCGGGGCAGCGTAGACCTCCTCTGTCCCATGGACCGGCCCGGCAAGGTCGTCGCCATCGGCCTCAACTACCTGGACCACTGTCGCGAAACCAACACGCCGCCCCCCGATCGCCCGGTCATCTTCACCAAGTTTACGACCAGCATCGTCGGCCCTGGCGACGAGATCGTCTGGAGCCCCAAACTCACCGCTGAGGTCGACTTCGAAGCCGAACTGTGTGCCGTCATCGGCAAGACCGCCCGCCACGTCAGCCGCGACGACGCCCTCGACTACGTCGTCGGCTACACCTGCTCCAACGACGTCAGCGCCCGCGATCTCCAGCTCGGCGACCCCCAGTGGATCCGCGGCAAGAGCCTCGACACCTTTTGCCCCATCGGCCCCGCCTTCGTCACCGCCGACGAGGTGCCCGATCCGCAGGATCTGAGCATCCGCTGCCTCCTCAATGGCGAAGTCATGCAGGAAAGCAACACACGCGAAATGATCTTCGGCGTCGCCGAACTGATCGAATTCAGCTCCAACGCCTTCACCCTCGAGCCCGGAGACGTCATCCTCACCGGCACGCCCCACGGCGTCGGCATGGGCCGCGACCCCCAGGTCTGGATGAAGGACGGCGACACCGTCGTCATCGAAATCGAAAAACTGGGCCGCCTCGAGAACACCTGCCGCAAGGTCTGATCCCTCTCCTCCCGCAGTCTTTCGATACAAAAAGCCCCGGCGACCGCCGGGGCTTTGTCATTGGCACCTTTCAGGCGGCGTGGCGAGTCCGCCTGAAACGCGTCCCGCCCGATCGTGGCCTGCACAGAAAAGTTGACTTACCCCTCTGGGTTTCCTCCTCCATCCGTTAACCGGTCCTTTACAGCAATCTAACCTGAATGGGTCAACTCTTACCCAGGCTTTATGCTCCCTTAACGATACGCTGCGACAATTACCAACAGTGCATTTCCATGCTATAATCGCACCACCAACAGAAAGTGTTTTCTGATTCGCACAGACTCCGTGTTCCCCATTCAGTTCAAAAAGGAGGATCCAATGAATCGTCAACGTCTTTGGCCGCTGGCGCTCGTGATCGCGCTTGCCCTAATCGTCTCTGCCTGCGGCGCGCCCGCAGCCCCCGTTCAGGTCGACACCGGCGCCGCCGAGGAGGAAGCCGCGCCGGCCGCCGCCGAAGAGATCATGACCGTAAACCTCGTGGCCCGCTGCAAGGCCAGCCCGCCCTACGAAAATGGCCGCTGCGACAATTTGACCGCCGCCGTAGACGCCGCCAACGCCGTCCTCGAAGCCAGTGACGACAACCGCCGTATCGCCCTCGAAACCATCCAGGACGACACCGGTTGGGGCGATTACAAGACCGAGTTTGAACTGGCTTCAGACGCCGGCGAGGCGCCCGACATCATCGTCTCCGGCCACGAGCATATCGGCGACTGGGCCACGGCCGGCTACCTGGTCGACATTTCCGAACAGGTCAACAGCGGCGAATTCGCCGAATTCGAAGATGTAATCGACTCCCTCTGGGAATCGACCATGCTTGAAGGCAAGATCTGGGGCATCCCCCAGGACGCCGAAGCCCGCCCCCTCTACTTCAGCAAGTTGCTTTTGAGTGAGTTGGGCTGGAGCGCGGAAGAGATCGAAGCCCTGCCCGGCCGCATCGAAAGCTGCGACTATACCTGGCAGGATATGTTTGACACCGCGCAGCAGGCGGTCGAGGCCGGGGTCGTCAACGAAGGCGAGGGCTGGTGGCATCGTCCCTCCAACGGGCCCGACTTCCTCTACTACTACTTCGCCGCCGGCGGCGAAATCGAAAGCGATATGGACGCGCTTGCCTTTGACACCGCCGCCGCTCAGACCGTCTACGAGCTCCTCCACAATGCCGTCCACGAGCGCAAAATCATCACAGCCAACAAGCTCGACGGCGACTGGGACTACCACAAAGAGTACACCTCCAGCTTCGCCAACGTCATGTTCGTCTTTGAGGGCACCTGGCGCTGGGCAAGCTGGCATACCAACTATCTCCAGGATCAGGGCGGTGAGGCCTATCTCTTCGAGAATGTCGGCTTCGCCCCGATTCCCTGCATGGAAGGCGGCATCGGCAAACCTATCACTCTGACCCATCCGCTGGTCTATATGATCAGCACCCAGAGCGAGCACCCGGACCTGGCGCTGCTCCTCCTCGCCAAGGCGACCGTCAAAGAGCTGAACACGCCCTACGCGGTCGAGAGCGGCCACCTGGGAATCCTCAAGTCACAGGCCGACCACGACGCTTACACGAGCGCCGAGTTCCTGAGCGACACGCTCCCCCTGTTGGAGCACACGACCTTCCTTCCCAACAGCCCGTACTGGAGCGCCTGGTCGGAAGCCTACTACCTGGGCATCCAGGCCGTTGAGTCCGGCGATCTCTCACCCTCTGAAGCGATCGAGGTCGTGATTGAGCAACTCCAAAACGAATTGGGCGACAACGTGATTATTGAGTAAGGTCAGACCTGTAAGCTGCAATTTGGAGAGTAAGGCTTTCCCCCCTTACTCTCCATCCTGTCTCTTTTTACCACCTACCCATGTCAACGAGCCCCGCAGATACGACAATACAGGCCATCCGCGCCGGCCGCGGACGCTGGCTGCTTCTGGCTTCCGGGCTTGTTCTGCTGGGCTGCTTCGTTCTTCCCTGGCTGCGCTTTGTCATCATTGCCGACCAGCGCGTTGCCCTCTCGCTTACCGGACTGCAGGCCTCAACCATAGGCGTTGTAGAGACGACCGACGGCGGGCTCCTCTTTCGTAGCTCGTTCTGGCACATCTTTGCGCCACTGGCCGGCGCAGTAGGGTTGGCGCTGGGAGCATTCAACCTGCTGCCGGGCCGTTCCGCGCCCTGGCACGGTCTTCTCGCCATCCTCGTCAGCGCAACCTCTGCCGTCGCCGTCTGGGGGGCATTCGTCGCCTCGCAGGAAGTCGCCCAGAAGGAGAAAGTAGCCGTAGAGGCCCAGTGGGGGCTGTCTGTTGCCTTCATCGCGCTGCTGCTCCTCCTCATCGGCGCCCTCATACTGCTGCGCGAAGCTAGCGACCGAAAACCGGCCTTCCGCGCCGCGCTCGACGCACTCAATTTCATGACGCCGGGCACCTTGCTAGTCATCGTCTTCTTCTTTCTGCCCGCCGTCATCCTCTTCATCCTCAGCCTCACCGATCTCTCCAGCGCCAACTTCAGCGAGCCTTGGACCTACGTCGGCTTCGACAACTACAAGCGCATGTTCAGCGACCGTTTCTTCCCCAAGATCCTGCGCAATACCTTCCAATACGTCTTACTTACCCTTCTCTTCTTTAACGTTGGCTTGGCGCTTCTGCTCGCCCTCTTGACCGCCCACGTCAGCCGTCGGGTCGGCTTTCTCTTCCGCCTGCTCTGGCTTCTGCCCCGCATCACCCCATCCGTCGTCTACATTGTCATGTGGCAGCGCATCGCCCAGCAGCCCCCTTACGGCATTCTCAACCAGTTTCTCGGCTGGCTCGGCATCGAAAACCAACCATACTGGATCCCGGAAGCACCGTGGGTCTTCGTCATCCTCGTCAACGGCTTCGTCGGCGCCTCCTTCGGCATGATCATCTTTACCTCAGCCATCGAAGCGATTCCCGCCGACCTGATCATCGCCGCCAAAGTGGACGGCGCCGGGGATTTCGCCCTCATCCGTGATATCACCCTGCCTCTCCTGCGCTGGCCACTGCTCTTTGTCGTCACATACCAGACGCTCTCATTGCTCGTCTCATTCGAGTATATCCTTCTGCTCACAAACGGCGGGCCGGGCCTGTTTACCACCGAGGTGTGGGCGCTTACTGCTTACAAGCGCGCCCTGCAGACCTATTTCGGCTCGAATCAGTGGGCCTATGGCGCCGCATGGGGTTTCGTGCTTGTCCTGATTGGCGCCATCCTCTCCGTTATCTATCTGCGCGTCTTCCGCTTCAATGATCTCGTCCAGGAGCCGAAAATTGATGTGTTGTAAGTCACTTGACGTCTCAGCATTCGTCCCTACTCGGAGTTCATTCCGATCCCTACGAAAACAGGGCGAGTTAAGGGGGTCTATAATTGAGTGACGGCATAGGGCCGGTTAAGGTCGCGGGATTACTTTCCACTGTTCAGATGACGACGAGCTCCAGGCGGATCACGCCCGGGCAGGCGCTCCCCTATCTGCTGCTCACGCTTACCATCCTGCCCATCCTGGTCGGCTACGCCTGGGTCCTGATCGCCACCTTCTCCCAGCGCACCAACGGCCTTCTCCCTCGCGACGCGCAGGGCAATCTCGGTGGCCTCACCCTCGAAAACTGGCAGTTCCTGTCCGAGCCGGACGTATGGAAGGCAACGCTCAACTCCTTCGGCATCGGCATGAGCATGGTCATCGGCGTCGGCGCCATCTCCGCCCTCGCCGCCTACGCGCTCTCACGCATGAACTTCCCCGGCCGCAAAGGCTTTCTCGGCATGACCATGGTCCTGCACGCCTTCCGCCCCGAAATGCTCCTCATCGCAATCTTTCAGGTCCTGCTGTTCATCGGCGGCGTCCCTCTGATCGGCAACCTGTTCGGCTTCAATACCGTCGGCGGCGTCGCCCTCGTCATGGTGACACTCGACCTCCCCCTCGGTATCTGGCTCATGAAAGGCTTTTTCGACAACCTCTCCTGGGATATGGAGCGGGCCGCCCTCATTGACGGCGCCAGCCGCTTTCGCGTCTGGTGGGAAATTCTCCTCCCGCAGATTCGCCCTGGCCTGGCCGCCCTCTCAATCTTCATGTTCATTCAGGGCTGGAATGCCTACCTCATCCCGTTTACCTTCACTATCGGCTCGAAAGTCGCCAATCTGCCCGTCTACATCAACAGCTTTTCCGGTGACACCAGCCTGGTCAGTTGGAACAGAGTTGCCGCCATCGGCCTCTTCCAACTGATTCCTGTACTCATCTTCTTTATATTCACCCAGGAGGCACTGCTGAATATCTACGGCGGCGGCAGTAAAGGGGGCTCCTAGTGCGCGTCGATCTGAACGAACTGACCAAACGCTGGGGCAATGTAACCGGCGCAGATAACATAACTCTCGACATTCAGAGCGGAGAATTCGTTGCCTTCCTCGGCCCTTCCGGCTGTGGCAAGACGACTACGCTACTCATGATCGCCGGCATCTACAAGCCAACCGCTGGCGAGATCCGCTTCGACGACCGCGTCGTCAATCAGGTCGCGCCCAAAGACCGCAACATCGGCATGGTCTTCCAGAGTTACGCCCTCTACCCCCACATGAGCGTCCGCCAGAACATCGGCTACCCCCTCAAACTCAAGAAGTCGCCTACCGCCGAGATGGAGGAACGTGTGCAGCGGGTCGCCGACATGATGGGCATCGGCCACCTGCTGGACCGGCGCCCAGCGCAGCTCTCAGGCGGGCAACAGCAGCGCGTCGCCCTGGGCCGGGCCCTTGTCAAGGAGCCAAGCCTGCTTCTCTTCGATGAACCCCTCTCCAACCTGGATGCCCGCTTGCGTCTGACCATGCGCAGTGAGATAAAACGCCTGCAATTGGACCTGGGAATCACCTCCATCTACGTGACCCACGATCAGGTCGAGGCCATGACCATGGCCGACCGCATCGCCGTCATGCAGGAGGGCAAGCTCCAGGCATACGCGTCGCCCGCAGAACTCTACGAGCGGCCGCGCACGGTCTTCATCGCCGGTTTCGTAGGCAACCCGCCGATGAATCTGTTCGACGTGCAGATTTTTCGTGAAGGAGACCGCTTCCTCGCGAGGAGGCAAGGGCTCGAAATCGAGCTCTCGCCGGAGCGGAGCAACCGTGTTTCAGGCAAGGGCGAGGTTATCGCCGGGGTCAGGCCGGAGAATATAACGCTTCTTCCAGGTGCCGACGGTTCAAGTGAAGGTACGCAGGGCGAAGTATTTGTTGTTGAGCCACTGGGACGCGATAATTTGGTGGACGTGCGTATCGACGATCTGCATCTTTTCGTTCTGGCCGACCCGCGCCAACCGTTGCAAATTGGAGATCCCGTGCGACTCCAGTTCGATGGCGACAAGGTGCAGCTTTTCGATCCGGAAACCGAACTGTCGCTCCTTTGGACATAAGTATGCTAAGACAATGGCGTTTTATCGCATCTGCCCCTGCCGTCAAGGCACTCTGTGCCGTCCTCCTGATTGCCGCCTGCTCTGCGCCCCGCCTCCCCGGCTTCAACGATCGTAATTCCCAGCAGGAAAGCGCCAACGACGGCCCCACAGAGCCCCAAGGACCAGTCATCGAGACCGTCCTGACCGGGCTGTCCAATCCCCGCGGCGTCGCCGTCCTGCCCGATGGTTCACTCATGCTGGCCGAGGCCGGCACCGGCTACAGTGCCGTCGATCCACAGCAGTGGACAGGAAGACTCACCCACTTCCAGGACACCAACCGTGATGGCGACTTCGATGATGAAGGCGAACTAACCATCTGGTTTCGCCACCTGCCCACCTACAACGCGCTCCAGGAATACTCGACCTGGCGCGATGAGGTCAGCGGAGCGGGCGATCTGCTGCGCCACTCCGACGGCCACCTCTACCTCAGTGTGGATGGCGGCCACGACCGCATCGGCCTATACGAGATTAGCCCGTACAAGCGTATGGGACGCAATCTCTCCGCGCGCAGCAACATGAACGGCCTCGCCTTCTCACGCGATCACACCCAAATCTACCTGGCCGAAAGCACCGCCAACGCACTCTCAGTCGTCAATATCGCCGACGCCGCCCACCGCAAGGTCGCACATCTCGGCGCGCTCGCCAGTGGCCAGCAATCGGTGCCCGCCGGCGTCGCCGTCGACCCCCGTAACGGCGACCTCCTGGTCGCTCTCTTCTCCGGCGCCCTCGTTATCGAAGGCGAAAAACTTCCCGTCATTGCCGGCGACAGCGCCGTCGTGCGCGTAGACCCCGAAACCGGTACAATCGCAGACGCCGTTCTTGGCCTCACCACCGCCATTGACGTGGCCGTCGATGCGAAAGGCAACATCTATGTCGTCGAAATGTGTAGCGAATACGCCGACCTGATTGAACCCGCCCACGACCTCTTCGACCCGGACCAGACGCCCGTCCACGGCGGCTATCTCCGATACAGCGGCCGCGTCACAGTCTATCCACCCCCCGCCGCAGTCGATGCACCGCCCTACCACGCCGCAGCCGATGCAACCGTTCTCGCCGACGCCCTCGACATGCCAACCAATATCACCCTCGCGCCCGACGGGTCACTCTACGTCTCCACAGGCCAGGGCACGCCCGGCCGCCCCATCCCCGGCCCCGACGGGCCTACACGCATCGTCGGCGAGGTCATTCGTATCACCCTGCCCGACGTGAATTCGCGCTGAGATGCCGTACCCTACACAACCGGATGCGCGTGCAGCACCTCTTCCACAATATCGACGCCCCAGCCCGGACCTGAAGGGGTAGTCATCTGCCCTTCCATGATCTCCGGTACGTTCGTCACCATCTCGTCCTTCCAGGGCACGTCGTCGATGTCGATCTCCATGATCTTTACGTTCGGCAACACCGCGCACAGGCTTGCGCTGATGAATGAAGACAGATGGCTGTAGTAGTTGTGCGGCGCAATGTTCATCTGGAACGTCTGCGCCAGTTCTCCCACCCGCTTCGACGGCCCAAAACCGTTCCAAGGCACATCCACCATCATGTAATCTGACGACCGTGCCTGTAGATAAGGCAGAAACTGGCGCTCGTAGTAGAGAGTCTCACCAGTGCAAATACGCGTGCTCGTCTTGCGCCGTACCTCTGCCAGCGCCTCTGGTTCGTAGAGGTCGATCTCCAGCCACATCAGATGAAGCGATTCCAACGCCCGCGCGATTTCCAAACAACTTTCCGGCTTGAAATTGAAGTTCAGATCCAGCAACAGGTCGAACTGCGGCCCCACCGCGTCGCGGAATGTGCCTATCAGTGTAACGATATGATCGATCAGTTCATTTGACGCAACCTGGTCGATGGCGCTGCCCGGATTCCGTCCTGGAAAATAGACGAAACCGGGATCGCCTGGAAAGAGGATATTCGTCTTCAGCGCCGTAAAGCCCTTCGAAACGACCTCCCGCCCCAGCGCAGCCACATCCTCCATCGAACGCAGCGGCGGCGTGCCCATCAGCTCATGCACGCGAATACGGCTCGTCCCGCAGTGTGACCAGTAAACCCGCACACTATCCCGTGTCGGCCCGCCGAACAGTTCGACCACCGAACAGTCCCGCGCCCGCGCCGCAATATCCACCAGCGCCAGTTCGATTCCCGCAATCGCCTTCGCGCCAATGCCGCCCGGGCTCGACTGAAATGCCCGGTACATATCCCACCAGCGCTGCTCAAACGCCCTCGGATCGCGGCCCATCACCACCGGCGTCAGGTCTCGTACCGCCCCCGTCACACCGTTCACCGCCTGGTCGCTGCACTCCCCCCAGCCCGTGACGCCTTCGTCTGTCTCCACCTTCACCAGGATCCAATTGCGCCAGCCGGCGTCAACGATAAAGGGCGTAACTGTTGTAATCTGCATCGAAATATTCCTCCTCTGAGTTGCGCGCGACCGATTACCGGCCATACGCTCGGTGATAGATCGATTCGCAACGATCAACCAGTATGCAGAAACAGCAAGAATGGGATAGTTTGCCCAAAATCATTCTGCTATACTGGCCGCATGACCATCCAACAGGCAGTACAGACGCGTGAGGATACAATCCTCCATCATCGTGAGCGTCTCAACGCCGTGCTCCTCCACATCCAGGAGAACATCGACGCGCCCCTCACCGTCGAGACGCTGGCAGACGTCGCCGGCTTCTCGCCCTACTATTTCCACCGCATCTTCGCCGCCTACCTCCGCCAGACAACCAGCGACTACGTGCGCCGCATCCGCCTCGAATGGGCCGCCCGCCGCCTCATCCTCACCAAGGAGCCGGTCACCCATATCGCGCTGGCCGCAGGCTACGAGACGCCTGCCGCATTCAGCCGCGCCTTCAAGAAGCGTTTCCAACTCAGTCCTCGTACCTTTCGCAAGCTGCGGCGACCCACCCTCTACGCCAACAACTGGGAGCCGCTTCTCCTGCAACCTGAGTTCCGCCAACGGCCCGGTCACGAACTGGTCTACATAACCTGCGAAGGCGCCGAAGCGGACAACGAAGCAGTCTGGACAACGCTCAAACAGCACACAAGCCTGGTCGGAAAAGGCGGGGCTTCCGCTTTCGACCACCGTGAACCTTCAGCCTACGTACAGGTACGCCGCGAACGCCCCAACGCCGGCACTGCAACTGGCGACAAAATGCGTGTTGATGCCGGTATCCTTCTCGGCGAGAACGCATCCATCCAACCGCGCAAACCGGTCGGCGTCCGGCATCACGCCGGTGGGCTCTATGCCGTCTTCCACCACCACGGTCGCCGCCGCGATGCCATGTGGCAGGCCATCTACAAACGCTGGCTGCCCCAATCCGACTTCGGCCTGCGCGACGCGCCGCCCTATGCAGAAAGCGCCGACCCGCCCAGCACTGGCACCCGCCAGGACCAATCCCTCGCCTTCTACGTTCCCATCAACGGCTCGCTATACGAGCTGCAAAAAAAGGAGACACACATGTCCCCCACAGTCAGCACAATACAACAGCCGGACCGGCACATGCTCAGCATCACCCGCCATGTCAAAATCGACGAGCTGCACAACCACCTGCACCAGTCTTACGAGCAGATCGCTGCCCTGATTTCCGAATCGGGCGTCGAACAGGATGGCAAGCCGGTCGCCATCTACCACGGCGAAGTCAACGCCGAGAAAAACGGGCCGGTCGAAGTCGGCATCCCCGTCAAGACCGTTCCCGCCGTCAGCGGCGAAATCAAGAGCGGAACCCTGCCCGGCGGCTCCGTCGCCTACACCTCGCTAACCCTGAGGCAGGCCCACTTCCCGGAGATCCTCGGCTTCTACGACGCCGTCTACAACTGGATCGAAGAGAACGGCCACCAGATCGCAGGCTCCCCGCGCGAGGAATACGTGACCAGGCCCATGGACAAAGAAGCGGGCATGGACCAACCCTTCCTGGAAATCGCCTGGCCCTACAAGTAACTGAAGCGGAAAGAGGAGTCGATGTGAGGGAGAACGCTACATTCTCTCCTCACTCCTCTTCGCTCACTCCTATTCAGTTCACTCCGCTTCCGCCGGACTATGCTCCTTCAACCACATACGCAACGGCACGTCTTCGTCCGTCGGCGAAAAACGTCCGTTTGCATTCACGCTCCAGCCAAGCAGCTGGCGGCGGATTGGGCTGCAGCTATCCCACAAGCTCTCGACCGTCATGTCGTCTTTTGTGCGTAACCACCGGTAGCCATAGCCGTAAAACAGAACCCGGCGTGTAATATCCGACCAGTTGGGGCTGGCCGTATGCCAAAGACGGCGATCAAAGAAGACCGCATCCCCCGGCTTGGCCAGCACCGGCGTCGCCCCCTCCGGCTGGCCGATACCACTCTCCGGTCTGTCGATCTTGTCCCGCACATGGCTCGTTGGCACCACCCAGAAGTTGCCCCGCCCCGGCTCGCTCGTGTCCGACAGAAAATACGCCACCTTCAGCGACAGCCGCGGCCGCGGATGGCTCTCCATCTCCACGTTGACGCGCCCGCTGTCCTGGTGCCAGCTGAACGTCTTGTCGTTCGGCGCCTCCCCGTTCGGAGGAGTAACGATCAGATGCGCGTGATAAAGAAAAATATTCCAGCCCAGAATCCCCCACACTTTGGGCAGGACCCGCTCATAGTCGATCAGATCGATGAAATACGGATCATCTGGAATAAAGTTGGGATAGAACAACGCAATGCGCGGGTCGTGCCCCTCCGCCAACTTCGCCTCGTGGATCCGTTCCGTCAATTCGACACCGTGTTTCACCTGCTCAGGCGACAAGGCATTCCTGACGTAGATAATGCCCGTCTCATTGAAGGTCTGCCGTTCTTCCTCTGTCAAGCGATGCTCAAGCGATGCAGGGCTCAGATTGGACATGGCTACTCTCCCTTCCATGGAATCAAGTCATATGTTCACAGTGTAGAAATAGTTTAGCACGAAAACGTTCTCTTGCGACCCTCCTCGTAAACCAAGCAAATGAACGGGTGCCTCTGCTACTCTTCTTTGCCATAAATTCCCCTACAAAACAGACTCAGGTCTCGCCCCAGTCCATAGCAGCAGCCAACCTCGATGAAACCTCCAATGAGTTGCGTACATCCCACGCCCAATTCAGGAATATTTCGTATTTTCCAAATTGGATTTGTCATATACTTTCGCTGTGATACCCTATACAAGACCACATCAAGGAACCACCACATCAAGGAACCACCTCTGTAACTTAGCCCATCTGAACTGCCCACCCTAAGTCAATGACTCCAGGAGGAAAACAGACCATGAAAAAGCAAAGTTTCAGCCGCAGAGAATTCCTTTCACTCGCCGGCGCCACCGGCGGCGCAGCCCTCCTGGCCGCCTGCCAGCCTGTTACCACCTCTACCGATGACGACGGAATGGAGGCCGCAATGGAACCGGTGACCGTCGTAGTCCAGTCCGGTTGGCAAACCGGCAGTGACAGCGACGTCTGGACGCCGTGCATCGATCTATTTCATGAAAAAGGTACGCACATCACGATCGAGATGATCCGCCTCCACGTGGCCCCAGAAGACACGATGACAGCCGTGGCCGGCGGCACCGCTCCCGATGTCTACCATCGCTACATCGGCGGTTTCGCTGAGCTGATGGCGCGCGGCGTCATGTTTCCCCTCGACGACCTTATCGCCGAAGCCAAGGATTTCGACCCTGATATCTACCTTGGCTCACAGTGGGACAACGGCAAGTGGGACGGCGTTACCTATGGTATCCCCGTTCTCGAGGGGGGCGCCATGCCCGCCATCTGCTGGCATAAGCACCTTATTGAGGAAGCCGGCGGCGATCCCGAAGTCGGCCCCAGAACCTGGACCGAACTACTGGAAATGTCCCGCGCGCTCCTCAAGTTTGACGACGACGGCAACCTGGTCCAGGCCGGATTCGACCCCAAAGACGCCTATGGGTTCACCGTCATCGCTTGGCCGGTCGTCTTCGACGAAAACTACATCTCTGAAGATAAGCGTACCTTTACCTTCGATTCCGATGCTTGGGCCGAGGGCCTCGACCTCGTCGCCCAGTTCTGGCTTGATCCCGGCGTTGACAAGATGCAGGCCTTCGCTGATCAGTGGCCCTATTGGACCGGCTATCCCTCGAGTGGCTTTAACAACGCCAAGCGCGGCATGATCATGAACGGCAACTGGATGCCCGGCGCTATGCGCAACGTCGTCGACGTTACCGGCGTCGAATTGGAATCGATCGGCTATGGCTTCCACCCCAATCTTAACGAAGGCCTAAAAGCCATCGACTTCGGTACCGGACATACGCTCTTTATGCCTCGCACCACCAAGGTCGCTGAGGACGGCCTCACGTTCATGATACACATGACCAGCGTCGAAGTCGGCCTGATCGAGTTTGAGATCCGCGGCGCCTGTATGTGGAGCAAGCCGATTCTGGATGCCATCGACCTCTCCACCGTGCCCGGCCTGCAATGGTTCTTCGACGCGCCGCTCGAGGCCGACAGACTCTGGAGCCCCAACGAGTTCCTCACGCCCGTTCAGTCCCAGTGCGAGAACCTGTGGCAGCGCGCCATCGAAGAGACAATGTTCGGCGCCAAATCGGCCGAAGACGCCCTCGTCGACATCAACGCCGAGCTCCAACAGTCCCTGGACGAATACTGGGAGACCCAGAGTTAATCTTCCCGCAGAGCAAGAATAACCGGTCACGCCTCAGGACATCGACTGGGGCGCGACCGTCCCTTCACGGTACCATTCAGGCAAAAAGTACCTGGTCAATCCCGAACTTTCGGAGTTGGTGTGACCACAACTGATCTGGGCGCACAACAACCAGAGTTGGACCCAGCCGGGAGCCCCGAGCTTCTCCAAAAAATCGCCAGACGACGGCGCTTCCGCCGCC
This sequence comes from Caldilineaceae bacterium, assembly GCA_965207495.1. Lineage (GTDB taxonomy): Bacteria > Chloroflexota > Anaerolineae > Caldilineales > Caldilineaceae > Bin5. The sequence continues at coordinate 4,737,071 of OZ242287.1, read as the reverse complement.
GAGTGCTGCCCTACCTCTTCATCCTTCCCTGGATCTTGGGCGTAGTCACTTTTCAAGCCTACCCTATCCTCGACTCTTTCTACCACAGCTTCACAATCTACGACGTCTTCCAGCCCGCCAAGTGGATAGGGATTCGCAACTACGTAAATCTGGCAGAACACGCCTACACCCGCAAAGCGCTGATGAACACCTTCCTCTACGTGGTCGTCTCCGTTCCCGGGGGGCTGTTGGTTGGACTTCTGCAAGCATTGTTGCTGAACGTTAAAGTGCGCGGCCTCCAACTATTTCGCACTTTGGCGATCGTGCCCGGCACCGTCCCTGTCGCCGGTGCGGCCGCAGTGTCACTGTTTATCTGGAGCCCTTCCCTTGGTCTTATCAATAGTTTCCTCAATGCTTTTGGCTTTCAAGGCCAAAAGTGGCTTGCCAATCCGGTAATGGTCAAGTGGGTCTTCATCTTCATGACGATACAGGGCGGCATCGGCATGCTCATTTTCCTCGCCGGCCTGCAAAACGTCCCGCAGGAACTCTATGACGCATCCAAAATCGACGGCGCAAAATCAATCCAGACCCTCTTTAGCGTCACGCTGCCAATGTTGACCCCCTACACACTCTTCAACCTGCTGACCAGCCTGATTGGCGCCTTTCAATACTTCGCCGGCCCTATGCTCATGACCGGAGGCGGTCCCGCCCGCGGATCACTATTCTACGCCCAACTCATCTACGAAAACGCCTTCACATACTTCAAAATGGGCCACGCAGCCGCGCTTTCATGGATTCTGTTCGTCATCAGCGTGATAATCGTTGTAACCGTCTTCCGATCGTCCGCAAGTTGGGTCTACTATGAGGGAGGAAGCAACTAGCATGGCGGGAGCTTTCTTAGTTCGGCGAAGTGGAACACCAGGTAGCGGCTTCGTTCTCGGAATGCGGGCCAGCAGGATCATCCAGCACGCGATAGCCTATATTTTGATTGCTGTCTTTCTCGCAATCGCACTGATGCCTCTGGCCTGGATGTTCAGCGGCGCCTTCAAAACGCTGGAACAGATGCGCATCACCTTCCCCATCCAGTGGATCCCGAATCCCGTCACCCTACAGAATTTTGCCGACGGGTGGCAAGAGCGAAACTGGTTGCTTAACCTGCGCAACACGCTCATGCTCGCAGTCTTTGTAGGTGTGCCAACCATGACTTCGTGTACTCTCGCCGCCTACGCCTTCGCCCGCATGAGATTCCCTGGCAGCGAATTTTTCATGCTCCTCAACATCAGCCTGATGCTGATCCCGGACTTTGTGACCATGGTACCCCGCTATGTATTGATGGCTCGCATGGGCTGGATCGGAACCTGGCTGCCAGCTATCGTCCCTTCAATGCTTGCGCTCAACCCCGCCATGGTCTTTGTGCTGCGTCAATTCTTCCGCGCCATCCCCAACGAGCTCTCCGAAGCTGCTCGCCTCGACGGTAGCAATGAACTGGGCATCTACTGGCGTGTCATCCTTCCACTCTCAAAGCCAATCCTTGCCCTCCAGATCGTGCTCATCACCTCTTGGGCCTGGAACGACCTGCTCTTCCCTCTCCTCTATCTCAAGGACAAGAGCATGCAGACCCTCACCCTCGCCATGATGGGCTTCATCGGCATACGCGGCGACACCAGGTGGGGGCAGATGATGGCCATGTCTGTCCTCGTATCCCTGCCCATGATGGTCCTCTCCTACTACGGGCAGCGCTACTTCACCGAAGGCTTCACCCTCAGCGGCATCAAGGGATAACCCGCCTCCGCGAAATTGCCTATGCACACCCTTCGGTATACACTCCTGTATACGCTGCGGGAATTTCACTTTATTCACCTTCGGTATCCAATTTCATGTCATTCTTCACTTCAAGTCGGGAGCGCCGCCTCTGGCTCTGGACCCTCGCCGTTGTAACCGCAATCTACTCGACACTCGGGCTCGCGCGCACTCTCGCCGGGCACCTGCGTACACACGGGATGCTCGAAACCCTCTTCCTGATCAGCTTTATCTTGGTTGGGGCTGTCATCCTGGCCTACGGGCTGAAGGTGCGCCCAGGTGGCCTGGAGATCGGAGTCGCGCTCGGCGTGGCCGCCGTCTACATCCTCATCTTCGTGCGCATGGCGACCCCGGAGGAGCGCACGCATCTCATCGAATACGGTGTTCTGTCCGTCTTCATCTACGAAGCGCTCAAAGAACGCGCCAGCCACGGCCGCCGCGTCCCCGTACCCGCTCTGCTCGCAATTGTAGCCGCTTCGCTAATCGGCCTTATAGATGAAAACATCCAGGCCTTTCTACCCAATCGCGCCTACGACCCACGCGATCTCCTCTTCAACGTCCTCGCCGCCGTCATGGCCGTCGCCGCCAGCATGGCCCTCTCCTACGCCCGCCGCTGGCGCTTCCGAAACTCTCCCGAATGAGGGCCAACATCAAGCCGGAACACGCCCCTGCCATCCCCCGCGCCCGTAGGGGCAGGCCTTGTACCTGCCCTTGTGCCTGCCCTGCAGGCCAGACCTCAATAGAACTTGCTATACCCCAGCGCCGGCCGGTAATTCAGAGTTTCATCCCTTGACGGCCACGTTACGTCGTAGCCCACAGGCGGCTGATAGGGGAAAGGAACCTCTTCGCTCTCTCCTCGGTTTTTTGGGCGTCCGGGCCTTCGGCCCTCCCTTGTGCAGGGGCTGCGCCCCCGCAACGCCCCGCCCTAACTAGACCACCGTGCTGATTCTTCCCCAGCATTGCGTCTAGTCGACAGTGTCTTCCACCCCAACTCCTATCTCAGGCCCCTGACCCCTGACTCCTGACCCCTGCAGTTCCGCGCCCCCGCAACGCCCCGCCCTGGCTAGCCACAGTGCTCATTCTTCCCCACCTTCGCGGCATGCCGACAGTACGCCCCAACCAACCTGGCGGCTGCCAACCGAATACGCCATCACAAAGCCCGAATGGCGGCGAAGATAAAGAGATTGTCAAGATACACACTGTTTGCGGCTATGTAGTTACGTAGTGGAAAAGTTTCCCTCTTCGAAGTTCACCTCAGTCCTCGCCGTAGTCAAGCACGATCTGCAGGACGTCCTGTGGGTGTTTGTCGATCATTTCATAGGCCGCCGCCGCGTCCCCGTGGTCAACCACGTCAGTGATCAGCCCATCCAGATTCAACTTGGGCATCAATGACAGCACCGCCTCCATGCGCCGCGCGGCCGTCCACCGGTGCGACAGCTCAGGGCTGATGCCGGCTATCTGCGACGAAATCAGCTGGATGCGGTTGTGGTGAAACTCCGCGCCAGGGTAGACGTTGGCCAGCGCGCCCGCATACCATGACATCACGATCACCTTACCGTTGTAACAAGCAGTGCGGATCGCCTCGTTCAGAGCGCGATCACTGGCCGAAAACTCGAACACCACGTCCGCGCCGCGATTGTCAGTCAACGCCCGCACCGCCATCGCAATGTCCCTGACCTCGCCCGCATTGAAGACAAGGTCCGCGCCGCTCACCGTCTTGGAGATTTCCAGCCTCTTATCAATCAGGTCCACCGCGATCACCGGCGCCGCGCCCGACAGCTTGGCCCACTGCACCGTCAGCTGCCCCAGGATACCCTGGCCAAAGACCACCACGCACTCGCCCAAATGCAGGTCCGCGTCCAATATGCCGTTGAAAGTCGTGTTCAGGACGGCCGTGAGGACACCTGCCCTTGGATCGATTCCCTCCGGCAGCTTGAACACCGAACCCGCTGGCAGTACGTGCGCCGACTGGTGCGGGGCAAAACTGAAGACAACATCGCCCTCTTCAAACGCCTTCACATCGCTCCCCACCTCCGTGACCACGCCCACGCACGCGTAACCGTAACGCAGTGGGTATTCCCACTCGGGCTCTTCGCTTTCCACAAACAGCCGCGTACGGCGGTCCTGCTTCCGCTGCCACATCGGCGCGTGGCCGCGATACACATTCATCTCCGTCCCATGACTGATACCCGAATAAAGCGAGCGTATCGCCACTTCTCCCGCGCCCGGGCCCGCGATCTCATCCTCGACCAGACTTACCTCTCGCAGCCCCGTAATTTCAGCAGCCCTAATCTTGATCAATGTCTTACCTGCCTCTCGCTCACTGAGCCATATCGTTCACAACCTCAAATCCCAACAACTGCCCCAGATCCTCAATCTCATCCACCCAGTCCCCGTAAAACAGGACCCTGTGCCCGCCCGGCGTCAGCGGGTGCTCCGCCTTCATACAGTTCCGCAGCAGCCGCTTCGCATCGGTAACCTGAATCGCCACCGAAGTCCTGCAGTCCCGCTGCGGACTCACATTGCTGTCAATAACCCCCGTAAAGACATACATGCGGTCGAACGGCACAAACTGTGCGATCGTTACCGTCTGCCCCACCTCCATCTGCACGTTAACACACGTGCTCCGATACAGCCCCTGATGATTGCGAAACGCGTATTCGTCCGCCTTCTCGCCGTCCCATCCTCCCAGCTTCGTAGCGCTGAAATCGTGCGACATCCCGATCAGATTCCGCCCCGTATCGATGTGAATATGGCCGATAAAGCCCGGTCGGTCCGCCAGATACCCGATCAACAGCTGCGTGATCGTGCTCGACAGATCCAGCTGGCAGATCCCGGCCAGCCCCTCGTCGTTCAGCATCGAAAACGCCAGGCACGGCAGCGGGTACGGCCCGCTCCCCATACAGATGCCGTGCTCGGCAATACCCTGCGCCTCCTCCTCCGCCAGGATCTGCTTGAGTCCCAGGTACAACTTGCACGATTCGACCACGTCCTCCCTCGTCGGTTCAACAACATCCGTGGCCCCCGCAATCCTCCCCCGCGCCAGCGCCTCCGCAGCCTCAGCATCGGCGTTCTGGTAGGCCGCGATCAGCCGCTGAGGAGGGATATCCTTGATCTCAAGCCCCAGCCTCTCCTTCGTCTGCCTGATAAAGCCGTCACTCAACGGCGTCAGGTCGGAAAAAAGATGGATCCCGCCCCACCCTTCCTCGAACCACCTGCGGCTCGACTCCACCTGCTTCGGCGTATGCGACTGCTGGTACAGCACCTTCGACTGCCCCATCTTGTGAATAGCCTTCAACACGCCGATCTTCTTCCCCACGTCCGCGAAATCCGACGAAAGCACGGGAATCACATTCCGCTTACCCTTCACCGGCACGAAATTATGCAGCCATCCCAGCGGCGAAAGCGGCGTCTCCGTCGGATTGAACATCACCGTCGGCTTGCCCCAGCTCGCAATCTCCTTCTGCATCACATTCGGAAACAGGCCCAATATGAAAGCAAGGACACCGTCCTCGTCCCCCACATTCGCAGCCGCCTCTTCCAACTCCGCTTGCGTTCGCACCAGCCTCTGTCCCGTGAACTCCACCTCCCGCTCGTACGCCTTAAGCTCCTCCCTGTAACGCGCGGCCACGCTCTCGTGGCTGAACGAACCCTGATAGATCGGCCACGCCTCATTCTCCTCCCCCGGGAACGAGTCGCCTCTCGGGCTTCCCAGAAACAATGTCCGAATTCTCGTCTTTTTCACGACAACCTCCTCTTGGAAACCGGCCGTTACATTTAGGCGCTTGAAACTGGAACCGGGAGGCGTTCAGCAAGCCTGTATCGGCCGCCCTCAAACTCCGGTCCCACTAAGCCGCAGAAGGCTCCTCTGCGCGCAGCACTGCAACGAAGTACGCCCCAACCCCAACAACAATCAGGCCGAGTACAAGCCCCAGCGGCAGGTAGCCCACCGCCTGCAACTCGGCGGCCGCCGTCGCGATCAGGTCTGCGCTCGGTTCGCAGCCGGCCAGCTTCTCCCCTTCTGGCCACGGTCCCAGCGGCCAGCCTTCGTTGTTGCCGAACGGCATCGGCTCCCACTGCCATCCCGATGGCCAGGGCTCACCCTCGCCCGGCGTGGTCACGCACATGCGGCGCAGCGCGCGCACGTTCTGCAGTTGCGACGCTCGCGTCGCCGCCGTGACGACGAAGTAGGCCGCGACCACGCCGACACCGATAGCCCAGTTACGCAGAATCCCGCGATACCTGATCACAGGGAGCTTCAGGATCACACACAGCAGAAAGACCGCCGAGACCACAAGACCCAGCATCCAGTCCTCCACCCGGTCGCCCTGCCCCAGAATCCAGGGCGGCAGAAACACGGCCACAAACAGGAACATGTAGAGCCCGTTCAGAATCGCCATCCCCAACACAATCATCTGTACCTTGGCGTTCCGCCACCAGACCAGCGGCGCAGCTGTAACGAAGAGAATATTGAAGTGGTCGATAAAGGCCATGCTTGGAATGCCCAGCGCCGCGCCCAGGCTCAGTTGCAGGTCGAACGCGTCGTTACGCGCCGCCCCACCATCCAGGCCGAGGCCAAACGTGTAAATGGTGAACTCATATCCCGGGTATCCAAAGGCAAGAGCCACCCACAAGAGTGTCAATAGAACGTTCGAGATGATGAGCCTGATCTTTGTCCCCGTCGACATTTCCGATTCTCTCCCTTGAGTCCTTCAAAATGTGGAGACGGCCCTGGCCGCCCTGGGTGCATCCCAAAATGGGGGTGAACTCTGGTAAATCTCTGGTATTGACAAGCCCGTGTCCAGCCCTCACATCCATCCCCGATAAATCGCCCATTCACTGACCACTGACCACTAACCACTGGCCACTGCAGTTGGGCGTTCGGGCCTTCGGCCCTCCCTTGTGCAGGGGCTGCGCCCCCGCAACGCCCCGCCCTTGCTAGCCACCTTGCTCATTCTTCCCCGGCAACGTGTCTAGCCAACAGTGTTCCCCCCCAACGCTCCGGTAGGGGCAGGCCTTGTGCCTGCCCTGTGCCCCCCTTACCGACGGACCTCCTGGTAAAACTAGGCCTAGCGCCTGCCCTGGTTCTCCCGAGGAGCCGGTAAACAATTCCAGCCAACTCTGGCAAAATCTCCCCGCCAGACTGTTCCCACCCCAATTCTAAGATGCACCTGCCGCCCTGGCACTGCTTGTCGCCAACCGAAAAACGGTAGTACAATTTTCCTACGCATTCAGGCTACAATCGAAGGCAAATCCATGAAAGTAACCCACGCGCAGAAACTTGAACTCTACGAGAATGGCTATGTGCAGATTCCCGGCGCTGTTCCCACAGTAATGGTCGATGCCGCCGTCAAAGCCATCAACCATTCATTCGGCAATGGCATCGATCCGGCCAAGATGATCACCTTCCAATCGCGGACATTCTGCCCTGAATTGCGGGAAGCATATGAGATAACCGATCTCTACAATCGGACACCCGTCAAAGCGCTTACAGAGTCGTTGATAGGGACCGGCAAGCTTAATCCCGTTACAGCCGGCCAGATCGCAATTCGTTTTCCTCTGCTGGACGACCCGCCGCCAGCCTTGCGCCCCCATCTGGATGGCCGCTACTCGCCCCACAACGGCGTCCCTGCCGGCGAGCTGCGCAGTTTCACAATGCTCGTCGGAATCGCCCTCAGCGATGTGACCACCGACTACGCCGGAAACCTGGTCGTCTGGCCCGGAACCCATCGTCAATTCGAACAGTATTTTCGTGACAATGGGAATGACTTTATGACCCGCGGCGACGCCGAAGACATGCCCCCCATTGACATGCCGCCAGCGCAACAGATGACCGCCAGGCCCGGCGACGCCTTTCTTGTACACTACCAGGTTGCCCACACCGCCGCGCCCAACGTCTCACCCCATCCCCGCTACGCCATCTACTTCCGCCTCAACCACGTCGACCACAAGGACCAGCGCTTCGAAACCCTGACCGACATCTGGATGGAATGGGACGGCATGCGCGAAGTCGTCGCCCACCAAAACAAGCAGTCCAGCTAATCAACCTTAAGTAGTTACATCCCAATCCATGGAAGTCCAAAAGACTTGCACTTATCAAAAAGGTCTTCCAAATCACTGGGGCCGCCAATTTCTGACCCCTGACCCCTGACCCCTGCAGTTCCGACCACTGCAGTTCAATCCGCCCCGTTTGATTTTCGTACCGCGCTGGTGTCTAATGATTTCATCCCATCGGGCCAGACGATAGAGGAGGGGGAAATGCATCTGACCTACGCGCAAAAGATGGAATTCTACAATAAGGGATATGTGAGGGTGCCCGGCGTTGTCCCAGGTGTGATGGTCGACGCCGCCGTCAAAGCGATCAACCACTCCTTCGGCAACGGCATCGATCCCTCACAAATGACGACCTTTAATGCACAGTCATTCTGCCCGGAACTGCGGCAGGCGCCCGAAATAACCGATCTGTACAACCGGTCGCCCGTAAAACTGCTGGCCGAATCCATGATTGGCGCCGGAAAGGTCAACCCGGTCCAGCGCGGACAAATCGCAGTCCGCTTTCCGCGGCTGGACGATCCCCCACCAGCGCCGCGACCCCATCTGGACGGCCGCCACTCGCCCCACAACGGCGTCCCCGCAGGCGAGCTGCGCAGATTCACGATGCTCGTCGGCATCGCCCTCAGCGACGTGAATACCGGTTACGCCGGAAACCTCGCCGTCTGGCCCGGTACCCATCATCTCTACGAGCAGTACTTTCGCGAAAATGGACACGACATCCTTATGCGCGGCGGCGCCGAAGGCATGCCGCCCATCCATATGCCGCAACCGAATATGATTACCGCCGCGGCTGGTGACGCCATCCTAGTACACTACCAGATAGCCCACTGCGCCTCGCCCAACGTCTCACCACACCCTCGCTACGCCATCTATTTCCGCCTGCAACATGTCAACTACATGGCCCAGCTGTACGAAGCCCTCACCGACATCTGGATGGAGTGGGACGGCATGAGCGAAATCGTAGCCCAACACGGGGAAAATACGTAAGTGCCCTCCAATGCCGAGCCTCCTCTCGCAGAGCGAAATGGAATAGCCCCTGTCTCGTCTGCCGTAACGCACTACGAAATACGGAATACGTAATACGCAGTACTGCAAAGCATATTTCCATCAGTCCCAACCGCTTAGCCTACTCCCCCTCCGTCTCCAGCTGCCCGGCTCTCTCCATCGCCCCCCAATAGGCGTGGTCCGCGCTGTTAACAAGCGTGTTCTCCAGGCTGCGCTTGATCAACTCCCCCTCGGCCGAATGCGCGCCCGCCGTATGCGCCACCGCCTCCGGCAACCCCACCGTCAGCGCCACGTGCACGCCGTACACCGAATGCCGGATCGACGGAAACCCCGACGCGCCCACATCGTTCTGCCACCGCGCCTGGTTCTCCGGGCTGAACTCAAACGGCTTGCCCACATCATGGCACAGCGCACACGCCCACAGCAGATCCCTGTCGATCCCGATTTCTCCATGTACCGCCTCCAGGCCGTCGGCAAGCCCCTGCGCCATGCGCGCAACACCGCGCAGATGCTCCGCCTGCGTTCCGTCCTTCAGCGCCGGCGAGTCCGGCACACCCGATCCCTTGATCTGGTCGATGCGCGTAAACTCCGTCTGCGACAGCGCAAAGGCCCACGCCTCTATCACCTTCCCTCGCAACGCCTCGTCCTTTATCTCATTGACCTCCGGCAGGTTTTCGCACACACCCTGCCGGAGCTCTTCCATCGAAGCCATTTCTTTCTCTCCTTTATTCAACCCCAGGCGCAGTGCCTCCCGCAGCGCTTTCCCTTCAGCCTACGCGCCCACCGCCACTGCTTCTTCCCGTTTCAGGATCTGGATCGATGTATTTGGAAAAACGGCAACCGTGGCGTCTGCAGGCAGTTTGTCCGCCAGCTGGTCGATCACCGTCTGCCAGTTGCGGAAGAGCAGATCGCCCTTATGCTTCATCGCAAACTCCGCCGCCAGGAAATGTTCAGAGACGACGAGCAGGGTTTCCCGTCCCCCGATCGTGGCAGCAGGTTCTGGCGTGGTGTCGGCCGCAACCCTGCGCTTCAGATACTGCGGCCAAGGCAGTTGCTGATGCAGCCCATGGTAGGAGATGCCGTCGCTGGCCGCGTTGAGCATGACCGTATACGGCTCCCGCTCGAAATACTGACGCGGCCATAGCGCCTTCGACCCCTGAATCGGGTCCGCGTCCAGCGGATACGCGTTGCACACCAGCAACTCCGCCTCCTGCCGCAGCCTGTGCGGGATCGCTGTCCCGTATGTCCGCTGCGCGAAACGTGCCCCCTCGCGATGAGCCTCGACCATATCGCCCACAAACAGCCCAGCGATCTGTCTGCGGGAGGTAAGGACGCAGTTGACGATCATGTCCAAACCGATCCGCTCCGCCACCTCTTCAGCCACGTCCCGGTGGTCCCGCACGCCGCCGTCGATCAGCGTTGCTCCGCTCTCCTCCCCGTCAGCCGGCTCTAACCGCTCGATATTGCCCTGGCCCCGCCGCGCCGAAAAGCTGTGAAAGTGGAAGATCGTGGCAAATCCCGCCACACCCGGCACAATCAGCTTCGCGCCTCCGCCGAAACCAACTGAAGGATGCGGATATATCCCGCCCACACAGATTTTGAACTCGGCTTCGGCCACAATCCGATTGATATAGATCGGCGTACCGTCCTCCAGGCTGCCGTAGGCGACCAAATCGCCTGCCATGAAATCATGCGAGGTCGTCGCATAGTTGGCAGCCGCCTCCGCGCCCACCTTCTTCACGACCTCCTCCTCGGTTAGCGGCCGGTGCGTGCCTCCGCCGATGACGATCACCGTCTCGGACTTGGGCACCCCTGCCGCAGCCAGCTCCTCCAGCACATAGGGCAGCATCTCTGCCGCCGGCGTCGGCCGGCCCAGGTCATCAACGATGATCGCGGCGCTGGCCCTTCCTCGGGCCGCATCGCGAATGCGCGGCGTCCCAATCGGACTGTCGAACGCCGCCGCGATCTGCGCCGAACTGAGCGCCGGCGCATCCTCACAGCCGCAGACGTGAATGTCCCAGCCTGCCGGAAAAGTGAGCCTGAAGTCTGTGTCCCCAAACCACGAGTGGGAAGGGACTATAACGGTTTGCGGGCTGTTCATGGCATCTTCCTTCGAAGTTAACTGTTGGATTTTGCACTACCCGATGAGCTATGCGGGGATGAGGTGCCTCTTCAAAGTATCAATCAATCGTTTCGCGAACCGCGAGCGCCGGATCACCTTCTCCGGATCGATCCTTGCCAGGATGTCGAAAGAATGGCGTCCCTTGCTATATGCGCGTTTATTGCTTCCTCTGCTGGCAGACTCGAGTTGTTCTACGACATCGTCTTTGGGTATGCGTTCAATGTCATTTCGTTGCGGAATTGCAGCGGACCGGAAACCGGAACCAAAATACATTTCCAATGCAGAGATATCCGCGAAGAACCAGGACTCCATACACTGCACCATCAGATGAGCCTGCGTGTCAGGGGAACCCTGGGGACTCTCCCATCTGTCCGGGGATCTTGCCAAGTGTTGCCAAACCGACCGCCTCGGTAGCACCGGACCTTCACTGTCGACCAACAAGAGAGGGATTTCGCCAGCCTCGGCATCACTCAATGCAACACAAAAACGAGCGTATGCATCGCTTCTGCTGCCGCAGGCGACGATGCTGGGCATATGACCCTCCAGGCCGGCCTTCCGAAGGAACTCAGAAAACCCTTTACGGCAATCCGTTGCCAACCTGCCCCGACCGCCTCCCTCCACATAGACGGTCACTCTTACCATCGATTGCCGCCAAGCTCGCCGCTCCGCCACAGATCGCCCAATGTATATTTGTCAAGCCATTTGCGAAGCGCATCTTGATCCAGCCGACGTGCAGTTGTCGAGTTGCTCTCTTTCTCGCACACCAGCACGGCCTCCGGTACCTGCGATAGCGCATCGACAAGAATGTCGGAATGGGTAGTTGCGATGATTTGTGTTCGCTCAGACGCATTGATCAGCATCTCTGCGACAACTGGCAATATGTCGGGGTGTAGTCCAATCTCAGGCTCTTCTATGCATATGAGCGGTGGAGGAGAAGGGTGGCAGAGGATCGAAACAAGACAAAGAAATCGCAAAGTTCCATCCGAAAGCCTTGTGGCCGGGATTGGATGATGCAGTTTCTCTTCGCGGAAGAAAATCTGCAGAGTACCGCCCTGCACCAAGACTGAAAAGTCTCTGAACTCCTCATAAAATGTCCTAAGCTGCGCCGATATGAAGTCCTTCACGTCCCCTTTGTGAGCCAAGTAATTGAGAACGAGACCAAGATTGCTGGCGTCTTCTGTTAGGAAATCGTTGGGGAGGTCAGTAGACTGCGGACGTCGCAGGCTGGAGTTTCGGCCCAAGTTCCAGCTCCGAAACAGCTTGAACCCCTTGTAAATATCACTCAAATAGGTGATCTCCGGGTATTGGGTCGGGTCTCGCAACTGTGAAAGTACGGACTGGTTCGGCGTTAGGTAATCACCTCGAGAGAGTAAAGTGCCTTTCTTACTTCCCGTTGTTCCGTGGAAGCTATTTTCTTCACGAACATTGAAAACAGGTTCGCCTTCGTTGAAGGAATAAGAGAATGCCGTCTCCTGGTCCTCATACCACTCTTCAACTTCGTAGTCGATCTGCTCATCGACCAGTGCAAAGCGCTGTTGAACCGACCCAAAGGAGAATTTGTGGCGCAAAGGAATTTTGCGGTCAGGCAAGCGAAATGTTGCGTCGAGACTTGCCAGCGGCATTTGCTCGATTCCTTTCCACAACCACTCCTCCGTTCCTCCTCCCTCACGAATCGGCGCAACCACGTCGGTAGCCGAAGACCTCAGCAGGTCAATAGCCCCAATGACATTCGACTTCCCCGACCCATTCGGCCCAATCAGCACATTCAGCGGCCCAAATTCAATCGGCGGAGAGTCTGGCCCGAACGACAACAGATTTCGCAACTGCAGCGTCCGGATAAACCTGGTATCTTCCTGCATTGCAGCCCCTTATCACAACCAGTTTCATGTCAGTTACGCCCTGACATTCTATCACAGCCGAAATCACTTCAGTCTCCCCGCGCCACCGGTATCATCGCCTATTATCAGACGCATCTCTACCATTCGCAAGAGCAAAATCTGGCACATGCTTCTCCGGAGCAGCGGCCAGTATTCCCCCAATTCTTGACAGCCCTCCCGTCTCTGCTTATACTCACACAAATCGACGAGGCAGTGACGCCCGCTCGCTGTTCGGGCAAAATCGCATGCAGCTTGTTCTCCACGCCGAACAAACCACTCCCGTGTGCCCTGCAACGCCCGGGCCCGGAGAGGCTGGGCGGGCCTTCCGTAGCTACTGGTTCGTCGCTTCACCGTTCTCTTGGTTGGCCGCGACCAACAGCCGCTTTCCATTCGAAGTGCAGGAATTGACTTCTGTCAATTTCACTATTGCTGGCCGCCGGTCGACCTTTATCACTCTAAATCTTCATACACACCAAGGAGACAACCACCAATGAAGCCGAAGCAGACATTTACAAGGCGTGACTTCCTGCGCTATTCCGCCATGAGCGGGTCCGCCGCGCTCCTGGTAGCCTGCGCCCCGGCGGCCCCCGCCGATACCGGCGAGGCCGCCCCCGCCGCCGCGGACGACGAAGCCCCAGCCGCCGAAATGAGCGGCCCCAAACAGGGCGGAACCATGACCTGGGTAGGCCACCAGGAAGTAGCCGGTCTCAGCCCGGCTTTCATGGGTCCTACTGTGCACTGGGTGATGATTATCAACATCCACAATCCGCTCGTGACTGTAAACGAGTTCAATGAACTCGAAAATGTACTGGCGCAATCAGTCGACGTTTCGGCCGACGGACTCACGTACACCTTCCAGTTGCACGAGGGCGTTCTGTTCCACGACGGCACCGAGTTGACCGCCGAAGACGTCGCTTACACCTTCAATTACTATGGCGACCCAGAAAATGGCGCGCCGATCGTCGGCTCCTTCACAGGCATTGGCTCGGTTGAAGCGCCGGACAAGTACACCGTCCAGGTCAATATGGACAATGTCAACGCCGCTTCCCTGGCCTCCTGGGCCACCGTCCCCATCGTTCATTCGGCCTACCACGCCGAAGTGGGCGAGGAGACCTACAGCACCGCGCCGATCGGCACCGGAGCTTACAAGCTGCGCGAGTGGCGCCCGGCAGAGTTTACCGAGCTGGAAGCCTTTGATGATCACTTCCGCGGCCGCCCCTACATCGACGTCCTGCGCGAAGACATCGTGCCGGAACCGTCAGTGCGCATGATCGCCTTGCAGACCGGAGAGGCCGACTCCGCCGTCTGGCCGCTGCTGGTGGAAGACAGCATTTTCCTCGAGAACGAGCCGAACTTCGTCAACTTCCGTACCCTCGCCAACTCGATCAAGCACTTCCCGCTCAACAACAGCATTCCGCAGCTGGCGGAGAAAGAAGTGCGACAGGCCCTGATGCACGCGCTCGACCGCCAACGCATCATCAACGACCTTTGGAACGGCGCCGCCCAGGTATCCCACTCCAACCTGACGCCTGCCAGCCCCTATCACCACACCGGGCTCAAGCAGTACGACTTCGACCCGCAGGAAGCCATGGCTCTGCTCGACGGCGCCGGTTGGGCCGCTGGCGGCGATGGCATCCGTGCAAAGGATGGGCAGCAGCTCTCCTTCACGATCACGACCATCACCGGCGACCAGGCCCGTCGTCCTATCGCCGAACTGGCGCAACTGATGTTTGCCGACGTCGGCGTCGACGTGCAGCTGGAAGAGGCCCCGGTAGCGACCATCCTCCAGGGTATGCGCGAAGGCACGATGGACGCCTCCCTCTACAACTGGACCTACGGATCCGCGGTCGAGCCCGACCCGTTCAGCACACTCCACTCAAGCGGCGGCAACAACTTTGCCCAGTTCAACAACGCCCGCGTCGACGAGTTGATCGAAGAAGGGCTGCAGGTCGTCTCTTACGAAGAGCGCGAGCCCTACTATCACGAAATCCAGGAGATCTTCGTCGAAGAGCAGCCGGTACTCAATCTGCAGTTCGACGAGTGGATGAACGTCTTCAACAGCCGCATCAAGGGGCTGCCGGAAGGCCCGAAGAACAGCTCGTTGTACCAGCAGGCCCATAAATGGTGGATTGAGGAATAACGAAAACTCTTGTGGTCGGTGACCCGTGATCGGTAGGGTCGCCGGCCACTATAACATGTCCATAATTCGCTTATTACTGACCACTGACCACTGACCACTGCCCTTCATGCTTCCCTACGTGACTCGCCGCATCCTTCAAGGCATCCTGGTGATCGTGCTGATCAGCGTCGGCACCTTCATCGTTATACGGTTGATGCCGGGCGACCCGACCTACCTTCTGCTCGGCGAAGGGGAGATCCGCATCAGCGCAGAACAGATGGAGGCGATCCGCCGCCGCTGGGGGTTGGATCGCCCCTATCATGAACAGTATCTGGTCTGGGCCTGGAATCTCTTGCGCGGAGATTTCGGCGACTCTCTTATCCGCACCGGCATACCCGTGCGGCAGATGATCTTCGAGTCGATCCCGGTAACCGCGATTCTGAATGTCACCTCTTTGGGGCTGGCGCTCCTGGTCGCAATCCCGGCCGGCATCATTGCCGGCGTCCGCCGCAACTCCTCCTTCGACTACACAACCGCGGTTGGCTCGACATTGGGTGTGGCTCTGCCAAACTTCTGGCTGGGGCTGATGTTGATCGTACTGTTTGCCTTGTACGTGCCGCGTTGGTTTGGCGACCTGCCTCTGATTGGCCGCATCCCTCCCTTTGGGCTGAAGTCCTGGCAAGGATACATCCTGCCGATCCTGGTGCTGACGACCGAACAGATGGCCGTAATGACGCGCGTCATGCGCGCGTCCACGCTCGAAGTGCTGTCCCAGGATTACGTGCGTACTGCCTACGCCAAGGGGCTTCCAAACACCATTGTGCTTGTCCGCCACGCCGTTCGCAATGCTTTGCTGCCAGTGGTGACGGTAATCGGTTTTCGAATCGCCTTTATTCTCAGCGGCACCATCGTCGTCGAGACCGTCTTTGCGATCCCCGGCATCGGCCGCCTATTCACCGACTCGGTCTTTCGCCTCGACTACCAGGTCGTACAGTCCCTGGTCGTCGTCCTGGCAGTGCTCGTAGTCGCCGTGAACCTGCTGACCGACCTGACCTACGCCATCATCGATCCGCGTATTCGAATCAACTGATATTATTCCTGAAATTGGCCCAGACCAGCCCATGACCGCTTCCTCAGCCACCGAGTTGAACCTCCAACTCATTGCCGACGCTGACCGCCGCTCCGAATGGAGCCAGTCTTGGCGGCGCTTTCGCGCCAATCGCTTCGCGGTTGGCGGGTTGGTCGTAATCATCCTCTTGGCATTGATGGCGATCTTCGCGCCGCTGCTCTCGCCCTATGATCCTATCACCGAAATTTTTCGCGGCATGCGCGGGGGCAGCCCAACTCCAGCCCATCCATTCGGCTATGACCACCTTGGACGCGATCTTCTAAGCCGCGTGATCTTTGGCACACGAGTCGCGTTGTTGGTGGGCCTGGCGGCAACTGGCATCACCGTCACGATGGGCGTCGTCATCGGTGCCGTGGCCGGCTACTTCGGCAGCTGGGAGGATATGCTCATCTCAAGGGTAGTCGATACCCTGATGGCCTTTCCGATCATCGCCCTGCTCGTTGTCCTGGCCGCAGTACTGGGGCCGAGTCTGGTTACAACCGTTCTTGTTATCGGCTTCACCGGCTGGGCCCGTTTCGCCCGCGTCGTACGCGCCGAAATAATGTCTCTGAAGGCGACCGATTTCGTCACCGCAGCCAGAGCTGTGGGCGTGCGCGACTGGCGCATAATCTGGCGGCATCTTCTGCCAAACGTCATGGGCCCAGTCATCGTTTTGGCGACGTTGGGCATCGGGGGCATTATTATTTTGGAATCAGCGCTCTCATTTCTCGGCTTGGGCATTCGCCCGCCGAACCCCTCATGGGGCGGCATCTTGTCGGATGGACGCGCCTTCATTCTGCGCTTCCCACATATTGCGTTCTTTCCCGGCCTGATGATCGTGATCACGGTGCTGGCGTTCAACTTTTTGGGTGACGGCCTGCGTGATGCACTGGATCCTAGGGAACGTGACTAGCAAGAGAGGTCTGTGCTATGGCACCTAAGCGTTTGGTAATTCCCGGAATCGTCAAAGGCGGTGTGGTAGTGCCTCAGCACGAAATGTCTTTGCCCAAAAGTAACCGCGTAGAGACTCATGTCAAACCGGCAGATATACCGCCGGACCTTGAGTCCGAACTCGATCAATGGGATAAGGCCAGCGCTGAGGCATGGGCAATGATCGATGAATGGGAGGCGGAGTCGCCGTGAGAGTTGGCGATTTTCACTGGGTCGAGCTGCCTGCGGCCAATGGTCGCGAGCAACGCGGTCGTCGCCCGACGGTGGTCTTGCTGGATGACAGCTACGGTGGAGAACTCCCAGTTGTCCTGGTTGCGCCTCTTACAACTGCAAGGGCTACAGTGCGCTTCGCTGGTACGACTCTCGTCCGTCCTACATCAGAGAATGGGTTGACTCAGGAATCGGTAGTGCTTATGTTTCAACTTCGAGCCATTGATCGGCATCGTCTTCAGGGTCGTATAGGTGAGGTGAATGCGGACGTGCTGAGCGCAATGTTTGACGAACTTGGCAAATTTACAGGGCGCAGCGCTTAACCCAACTTATCAAAAGCCGTAGGCTCGGCCCATGCCGGTTTTGGACCGACAGCGCTCTCCCAAAAACACGGCACGTAAGTTGTCCTTTTCTCTTAGAAACACAGATGGGTCAATTCTTTCACAATGTAGTGAACCATAATCTCAAGAGGAGAAACAGATGAAGAACCAATCCATACGTTTCACAATTCTCACCCTGCTGCTGACAGTCGCACTGGCGCTCACCGCCTGTGTCGCCGTCGCACCGGCATCCGGCGATGACGCCATGATGGAAGAGGAAGGCGGCTTCGTCGTCGGCGTCAGCAACACCCTCGTCGGCAACGGCTGGCGCGAGCAGATGATCTGCGCCATCAAGGCAGAGGCCACTGCTAGCGGCCTCGTCGACAGTGTCGTCGTCGTCAACCGCAACGGCGGCCCCACCGAGCAGATTGCCGACCTCGAGGGCCTCATCTCGCAAGGTGTTGACGCCATCATCCTCAACCCGACCGATCGCGAAGGCCTCAACGCCGTCATCGAGTCGGCCATTGCCCAGGGCATCGTCGTCGTCGCCGTCGACCAGGCCGTGACCGCCGAAGGCGCCTATGTTGCCACCAATGATCAGACCGCCTACGCCCGCCTCGGCGCCGAATGGCTCTTCGAGCAGCTCGGCGGTTCAGGCAAAGTCGTGGAGATGCGCGGCATCGACGGCGTCCCGGCCGACACCGACCGCCACGACGGCTTCATGGAAGCGCTTGCGAACTACCCTGACATCGAAGTCGTGGCCTCTACCTTCACCGGCTGGGACCCCTCGACCGGCGCACAGCAGGCCCTCGACCTGATCACGACCCAGGAGATCGACGGCATCTGGACCTCTGGCATCGACTATTCCGTCGTCGAGCAGTTCCAGGTCGCCGACGTTGACTTCGTGCCCATCGTCGGCGCCGACAACAACGGCTTCGTGGAGCAGCTGATCCAGCTCGCCGATGCAGGTCTGATGGGCGCTGCCGTCACCAACCCGCCCGCCATCGGCGCCGTCGGCATGGCCATCGCGCTTGACGCCTTGACAGGCAATAACCCGCCCCATGAGACCATTCTCACACCGCAGGTCTTCACCACCGCCGATCTCGATGCGCTCAACGCAATCTACGCGCCCGACGAGCAGGTGGGTTGGAGCACATACGTCGATATTGAACCCTACACCAGTTACAACGGCAGCGCCGATGTGTCCGCCTGCACGGCGCCGGGCGAATAGGCTGCGCCTCGCCCTTGGAATGAAGTCGCTATGAGTGAGTCGCAGCCACTGCTTGCGACCGAAAAAGTAGCAAAATCGTATGGACCCGTCGTGGCCCTGCGCGAAGTAGAATTCGCAGTCCGCCGCGGCGAGGTCCATGCGCTACTTGGCGCAAACGGCGCCGGCAAGAGCACACTCGTAAAAATCCTGGCAGGCGTACATCCCGCCGACGCCGGCGTTGTCAGTGTCGAGGGTCAAGCCATGCAGTTCCATGACCCCGTTGATGCCATGGCAGTCGGCATCGGCACCGTCTTCCAGGACCCCGCACTAATTCCCGATCTCACCGTCCGCCAGAATCTCCAGCTCAGCGAAATCGAAGAGTCTGACTTCACAAAATGGCTCGAATGGTTCGACCTGCAAGATCTCGATCTCGACGCCCTCGTACGCGAACTGCCTCTCGAGACACTGCGCGTAGTCGATCTGGCCCGCGCCCTTGCCCGCGACCCGCAGGTCCTGCTGCTCGACGAGATCACCGCCGCCCTCACCGCCGACCAGGCCGAACGCGTCTTCGCCCTCCTCACCGAATGGCGCAAACAGGACCGCGCCGCAGTCCTCATCACCCACAGGCTCGCCGAAGTGAGGCGCATCTGCGACCGCGCCACCATCCTGCGCGATGGCCGCAACGTCGCCCTCTTCGAGCCGAACTCGGCCGCATCCGCAGCCGGCGGCACGTCCACTGGGACCATGCAGGACATTGACGAACACGAACTGGTAGAAGCCATGCTCGGCGCCGATGTCAGCGAACTGGAGGAGAGTGACGAGCCCAAACCAACTTCGCAGCCCCAGTCGGACCCCCGTACCTCGTCCCAGGAGGTCGCTTTCGCGGTCCAGGGTCTGAACTCTGGCGGCCTTGTGCGCGATATCTCCTTCGAACTGCGCCGTGGTGAGATTCTCGGCCTTGTCGCGCTCGAAGGCCAGGGCCAGGAGCGTCTCTTTTCCCTCCTCTCAGGCGACCGGCAACCGTCCGAAGGCGACATCCTCGTCGACGGCAGCCAGCGCCGCTGGCGCGCGCCCTCCGACGCCGTGGCTGACGGGGTCGTCCTCATCCCCGGTGACCGCCTGCTGACCCTGCTCCCAAATCTGTCCGTACGCCAGAACCTCGTCGTCCCGCTTTTCAGCCGCATCCGCCAGTGGCTGCGCATTCCCGCCGACGAACGCCAGCGCGTAATGAACGCCATCGACCGGCTCTCGATCGATACCAGGGCCGCATCGCAAGTGCGGCGCCTCTCCGGCGGAAACCAGCAGAAGGTTGCCATCGGCCGCTGGCTCGTAGCCGGCTTTCGCACGCTGCTCTGCTTCGACCCCACGCGCGGCATCGACGTCCAGACCAAGCTGGAAATCTACACCCTTCTGCGCGAGTTGGCGGCCGGCGGCGCGGCCATCCTTCTGTACACCAGCGAGCTTGCTGAAATCCAGCTCGTCTGTGACCGCGTTCTCATCATGCACGACGGCCGCATCGTCGACGAACAGAGCGCCGCCCACGCAACCGAGGCTTCCCTGCTCACCGCCGCACACGGACTGGAGGTCCCCGTATGATGACCGCGGTTGGCTCCGCCAGCACTGCCGTCTGGCGCGCGGGATTGGCGCGCAACACCTGGACCCTGGGCGTCTGGCTCCTGCTCAGCGCACTGCTCATATGGTATGCCACCCTGATTCCCGTCTTCGGCCAGTTCCAGATCACCTCGATCAGCAAGAACAGTCTGCCATTGGTCTATCTGGCCATCGGCCAGGCCATCATAGTCATCGCCGGTGGTATCGACCTCTCCCTCGGCGCGCTCCTGTTGCTGACCAATGCCCTCGCCGCCCGCTTCATGGATGATCAACCGTTTGCCATGGTGCTCTTCATCGCCATCTTCCTCATCGCCGGCCTAGGTATCCTCAACGCGCTCGTAGGCTACATAATCAGCGTCTCCGGCGTGCCCGACATCGTCGTGACCCTGGCCACCGGCTACATTTGGTCCGGTTTTGCACTCTGGATCCTGCCTTCCCCCGGCGGTGGCACCGCGCCCGAATTCCGCTGGCTCTTTACCGGCGCCCAGTCCGGGATCGGCGGTACCTACATCATGCCCATACTGATGATGGCCGCTCCAGCAATTCTCGTCTTCCTTCTATCCAGGCACACCCGCATCGGGCTGTCCATCTACGCTATTGGCAGTGACAGCATCGCCGCCCGCCTCGCCGGTCTTGACGTGCGCCGCGCCAAAGTGTCCTCCTACGCCATCGGAGGCGCAATGGCCGCCCTCGCCGGTCTCGCCACAGTCGCCCTTACCGGCACCGGCGATCCCCGCTTCAGCGTCGGCGCCAATGCCACCCTCAACAGTGTGGCCGCCGTCGTTCTCGGCGGCGTCGCCCTCGTCGGCGGCACCGGCCTCGTTCTCGGCGCCGTCGCAGCCGGGGTGATCCTGATCATGCTCAACCCCATCCTTAGCGCCGTGGGCATCGACCCCAACAACGCCCAGATCATCCAGGGCCTCTTGATCGCTGGCGTGATGATGGTGGGCGGCCTTGTCACGCTCTTGCGGGAGAGATCCGCATGAGCCACTCCCCTCTGCCAGCCCAAGCCGCCGCCGAGCCTGCCGGCCTGGCCGCCCGCGCCGCCGCGCGCATCGCCGAGCATCCCACAATTGCCCTGACCGGCATTCTCGCCATCCTCGTCCTCGTCACCGGCTTCGTCGAACCAAACTACCTTTCGGTCAGCGGCGCCCGCAACACCTTGCTGCAAGCTGCGCCTCTCGGCATCCTGGCCGGCGCCCAGACAATCCTCATGCTCACCGGCGGCATCGACCTGTCCGTTACCATGATTGCCACCGGCTCCGCCTACGTGGCCGCCAACCAGTCACCCGAGGGCGCCGCCATAGCAATTCTATTGGGCATCGTGGTCGGCCTGGTGGTCGGCAGCGCAAACGGCGTCGGCGTGTCCGTCTTTCGCGTCAACCCCCTCATTATGACGCTGGCCATGTCCGGCATCCTCCTCGGCCTCTTTACCGCCTGGGCGCAGACCATCCTCCAGGGCTCGACCCAAATGGGTCCCTTCATCAAACTGATTGGCGGAGGCTCCTTTTTCGGAAATCGCATCCCCTACAGTGTCGTCGTCTGGGCTCTCATCGCCAGCGGCCTGATCTGGCTGCTCAGGCGGACCGGCTGGGGACGGCTTATCTACGCCATCGGCGACAACGAAATCGCCGTGCGCCTCGCCGGCGTGCGCGTCTGGCAGGTGCGCGTCACCGCCTACATCGTCGCCGGCGTCCTCGGCTCAATTAGCGGCATCCTGCTCGGCGGCCGCACCGGCGCCGTTGATCTCCAGCTCGCCAACGCCTTTCTCCTGCCCTCCGTAGCCGCGGCCGTAATCGGCGGCACCTCCATCTTCGGCGGCGTCGGCGGCTACACCGGCACCATCTTGGGCGCGCTCATTCTCAGCGTCCTCAACTCGATGCTCACCTTTCTCAATGTCGGCCAGGCCATCCAGCAGGTCGTCTACGGCACAATCGTCCTGGCCCTGGCGTGGGGCTACGCCGGTCTCACACGCCGGGCCTGAAGGAAGCGAATGCGCAGCCCAATACCTGTCAAAAATTAACCACCACATTTGGGACAAGAATACTGATAGGGGTTTCCAAAGAACCGGGCAGAAAGAATATCCAAAATTCGAAGCGGAATAAACACAGGCCAGACTTAGGGCCCCAGCGGTGCACTGGGAGAAAAGTACGATGACCGTCGCAACTACAAATCTCCATCACGGACATACGAGTTTGAATCTCACCATGATGGACGTGCTCGGTCACCTCATCATCTGGCTTCTCATCTCGATTGTCACGTTTGGCATCGGCCTGTTTTTCTGGCCCTATGCGTCCGCCAAACTGATCATTAATGCCATCGAACTTGAAGATCGAACTAGGTCCTCGGTCGGCAGACTTGAGTGTCAACTCAGTGCCGGTCAGCAAATTGGGCACATTCTTTTGTGGATTCTGTTGTCACTCATTACCTTCGGGCTCGCCTATCCATTCTATTTCTTCGGCGTTGTCAGAACGGCAATTGACAGAACCCGAATCGTATAGTCCTGAGATTCAAGAACAGTTGAGGTGATTGAATGAGCGTCTCAAACGTAGCCATAGTCGGAACCGGTTTCATGGGCCCTGCCCATACCGAAGGCCTTCGCCGGTTCGGAATCAACGTGGCCGGAATCCTGGGCTCCTCCGCCGAGAAATCCCGGCGCGCCGCCGCCGACCTCGGCATCCCCAAAGCATACAGCGACTTCGCCGGGCTGCTGGCCGACCGCGAAATAGAGGCCGTCCATATCACCTCCCCCAATCGCCACCACTTCCAGCAGGCCAGCCAGGCCCTCCAGGCCGGCAAACACGTCCACTGCGAAAAACCGCTCGCCATGACCTCAGCCGAATCCGGCGCGCTCGTAAAATTGGCGGGCGAGAGCGGGCTCGCCGCCGGCGTCAACTACAACATGCGCTTCTACCCGCTCAACTGGGAAGTCCGCTCCATGATCCAGAGCGGCGCACTCGGCCGCATCCACTCCATCACCGGCAGCTACGTCCAGGACTGGCTTCTCTATCCCACCGACTACAACTGGCGCGTCCTCAGCGGCGAAGGCGGCAAACTGCGCGCCGTCGCCGACAT
This sequence comes from Caldilineaceae bacterium, assembly GCA_965207495.1. Taxonomy (GTDB): domain Bacteria; phylum Chloroflexota; class Anaerolineae; order Caldilineales; family Caldilineaceae; genus Bin5. The sequence goes on along the minus strand of OZ242287.1, from coordinate 4,713,630 downwards.
CGGCACCCACTGGCTCGACCTCGTCCAGTTCATCACCGACCTCTCCGTCACAGAGGTGCAGGCCGACCTCAAGACCGTCCACACCACCCGCCAGCGCCCCACCGGTGAAGTCGAGACCTTTTCCGCCAAAGTCCAGGCCCCCGACGCCACCGAGTCCATCGACATCGAGACCGAAGACAGCGGCGCCGCGCTTCTGCGCTTCTCCAACGGCGCCCACGGCTCGCTCTGGGTCTCGCAAATTACCGCCGGCCGCAAAAACTGTCTCCGCTACGAGATCGCCGGCAGCGAAGCCTCAGTAGCCTGGAACAGCGAGCAGCCCAACGAACTCTGGATCGGCCACCGCAACCAGCCCAACCAGCTCCTCCTCCGCGACCCCGGCCTCGTCTCCGAAGCCGCCCTCGCCCACATAGGCTATCCCGGCGGCCACAACGAGGGCTACGACGACTCCTTCAAGCACTCATTCAAGTCCTTCTACGACTACATCGCCGCCGCCGACTTCACCGCCCCCCAGCCCTTCCCCACCTTCGCCGACGGCCACAAAGAGATCCTCCTCTGCGAGGCCATCCTCGCCAGCCACGAGCAAGAGAAGTGGATGGAGATCGACGAATAGGAAATACCCGCCGCCAGTGGCCCCCACCAAACAGGTGATATAATTTCACTGACCACTGGCGACAATTATTCAAAGAGGAGCAACCACCCAAATGATGAAACTAGGCTACGCCAGCGCCATCCTCCCCGACCTATCCCTCGAAGAGGTCGTCCAATTCACCGCCGCCAACGGCTTCTCCACCGTCGAGCTCATGTGCTGGCCCGCCGGCAAAGCCGAACGCCGCTACGCTGGCGTCACCCACATCGACGTCGTCGGCTTCACCGCAAACGACGCCGCCCGCGTCAACGAGCTCGCCGCCTCCGCCGGCATCACCATCAGCGGGCTGGGCTACTACCCCAACCCCCTCACCCCGGACCAGGAAGAAGCCCAGGTCGCCATCGACCACATCAAACGCGTCATCGAGGCCTCCGCCCTTCTCGGCATCGGCATCATGAACACCTTCGTCGGCCGCGACTGGACCAAATCCGTCGACGACAACTGGCCCCGCTTCCTCGAAGTCTGGACGCCTCTCATCCGCTTCGCCGAAGACCACGACGTCAAGATCGGCATCGAAAACTGCCCAATGGCCTTTACCGACGACGAATGGCCCGGCGGCAAGAATCTCGCCCACACGCCCGCCATCTGGCGCCGAATGTTCGCCGACATCCCCAGCAACAACTTCGGCCTCAACTACGACCCCTCCCACATGATCTGGCAGCACATGGACTACCTCAAGCCGATGCGGGACTTCACCGACAAGCTCTTCCACGTCCACGCCAAGGACGTCCGCCTCGACCAGCACCGCCTCGACGAAGTCGGCATCATGGCCACCCCCCTCGAGTTCCATGTGCCCAAACTGCCCGGCCTCGGCGAAATCGACTGGGGCCAGTTCTTCTCCGTTCTCAGCGACGTCGGCTACGACGGGCCCGTCTGCATCGAGGTCGAGGACCGCGCCTACGAAGACTCACTCGAAAGCCGCAAAGCCTCGCTCGTCCAGAGCGGCCGCTATCTCAAGAACTTCATGCCCTGACTGCACCTGCAACCAGTCCCCCACCACTGGGATAGAATCCATGTCTCTCGAAACCGACATCCGCGGCATCATCCAAGACAGCGGCGCCGAAATGGCCGTCTCCGCACTCCACCTCGAGACCGGACAACGCACCGACGTCGACGCCGATCGTGTCTTCCCAATGTGCAGCGTCCTCAAGATCCCCGTCCTCGTCGAAGCCTTCCGCCAGATCGAAGAAGGACGCTTCACGCTCGACGACCGCTGGCAGCTGACCACCGCCGAAAAGAACCTGCCCAGCGGAATCCTCGTCTTCTTCGACGACGGCCTCGAGCCCACCGTGAAGGACCTGCTGACGCTAATGATCATCATCAGCGACAACACCGCCACCGACATGGTCATCCACCGCCTCGGCCAGGGCAGCGTCACCAGCACCATGCACAGCCTGGGACTCACCGACATCCACGTGCCCCTCACCATCCGCGAAATGTTCGACGACCTGCTCCCCTCCTCCGACCCGACTCAGGATATGTTGGCCCTCGCCGCAGGGCCCCGAAATCGCGACGGCATCTGCTACAGCCTCGGTCCCGACAACGACGTGGGCACGCCCGCCGCCCTGACCGAGCTGCTCGCCCGCATCTGGCGCGGCGAAGCTGTCAGCCGCACTGCCTGCGACGCCATGCTGGATATTCTCCTCAAACAGCAGCTCAACGACCGCCTGCCCCGCTACCTTCCGCCCGGCACGCCCTGCGCACACAAGACCGGCACCCTGCCCGGCATCCGCAACGACAGCGGCATCATCTACGCAAGCGAGAACGCACACGTCGCCGTCACCGTCTTCTCCCGCTGGGACGACGAAAGGGTATCCGACGACCCCATCGCCCGCAGCGAACAACCCATCGCCATCGACGCCGCCTTCGGCCGCATCGGCCGGCTCCTCTACGACACGTTCGGAGACGCTTGACCGCATCCATGCCTGAGTTCTCTACCCTCATCCGCAACGCCCGCCTCGTCGACGGCACCGGCAACCCCTGGCAATACGGCGACCTGCTCCTCACCGGCGATCGCATCGAAGCCATCGCCCCGCCCGGCTCAATATCCGCCGCCAGCTGCGCCGAAGTCGTCGATGCCACCGGCCTCATCGCCTGCCCCGGCTTCATCGACATCCAGAGCCACTCCATCCTCTCGCTCATGATCGACGGCCGCTGCCTCTCCAAGATCACCCAAGGCGTCACCACAGAGATCATGGGCGAAGCCTGGACGCCCGCGCCCGTCGCCGGCCGCCACACCGATCCCATGGTCAACGCGATCCTGACCATGCCCGTCAGTGATGAATGGCATGAGAAAATCCGCACCTGGACCCGCTTCGGCGACTGGCTGCAGGCCGTCGAAGACGCCGGCGTTTCCCCAAATATCGGCTCATTCCTCGGCGGCGGCACCCTGCGCCACGTCGGCAAGGGCATGGAGATGGGCCCGCCCACCGCCGATGAGCTTGATCTGATGCGTCGCACCATGGCCCAGGCAATGGAAGACGGCGCTTTCGGCGTCTCCTATGCGCTGATCTACCCCCCGGACTCCTACACGGACACCGACGAACTGGTAGACATCTGCAAAGTCGTCGGCCGTTACAACGGCGTATACATTACCCACATGCGTTCGGAAGGGGCCCAGCTCTTCGAAGGGCTGGAGGAGGCCCTGACCATTGGCCGCCGCGCCGACCTGCCCGTCGAGATCTACCACCTCAAAGCCTCCGGCTCCGCCAACTGGCACAAGATGCCCTCCACCATCGCCCGCATCGAAGAGGCTCGCGCCCAGGGCCTCGACGTCACCGCCGACATGTACCCCTACGCCGCCTCCGGCACCGGCCTCTCCTCGCTGCTCCCAACCTGGACCGCCGCCGACGGCCAATTCTTCCAGAACCTGGAGGATCCCGCCGTACGTGCCCGCATTCGCGCCGAAATGCTCGACGACCCCAACGGCCCACCCGCGCCGTCAACCCGGGGAGGTGCCGCCGGCGTCATACCCGTCGGCTTCCACAAAGAGGAAAACCAGTCCTACGTCGCCAAAAGCCTCGCCCAGATCGCCGCCGACAGAGGCCGGGACTGGCTCGACTGCGCCATCGACCTCCTCCGCTCCGAAGGCCAGCGCATCGGCACGATTTTCCTCTCGATCAGCGAAGACAACCTGCGCACACAGCTGCCGCTTCCCTGGATTAAGTTCGCCACCGACGCCGCCGGTGTCGATCCGGCCTGGGCCGCCGACCTCGGCCCCACCCATCCGCGCGCCTACGGCACCTACCCCCGCGTACTCGGCCTCTATGTCCGCGAACAGCGGCTCCTCACCCTCGAAGACGCAGTCCGCAAGATGACCGGCGCCGTCGCCGACCGCCTCGGCCTGCGCCAGCGAGGGCACCTGCGCACAGGCTTCTACGCAGATGTCCTCCTCTTCGATCCGCACACCATCGGCGACCGCGCAACCTTCGCCGACTCCCATCAACTATCTGTCGGAGTCCAGGACGTCTGGGTCAACGGCGAGCGCGTATTGCGCAACGCAAAGCACACCGGCGCCACACCAGGAAGGTTCGTAAGAATCAATTAAAAGTTTCTGGGGTTTCGGCCTTAAGAAACTACAGTCGGGAAAAGGAGGGTACCAGAAAAACGAAGACCTACAGGGGGGATTCGCCGTCCCCATTCGGAGCGCCAATGCGCTCCAACTCTTCATCCAGCCGCAACCTGTGCAGCTCCATCCGCCAGATAGGCAGCGAGATGTTCAGGCTGATGATACGCCGGTTCAGGTCGCCAATGCGCGCGTCCCAGTCAGTAACACAGCGACGCCAGGACCGTGCCAAACCTTCCTTCTCGCTCCCAGCGGTCTCTACGCCCGCGAACGTCAACTCCCATCGACGCTTCATCTCAGTACGCAACAATTCGATCTCGGCCAGGAGGGCCTTGCGATCGCCGATCCAGGACGGCGTCAGACCGTTGTCCTTAAGCAGCTTGTTGGCCATACGCATATCATCTGGCTCGTTGGGGAACTGGTCCAGACGCAACGGCCGGCCTTTGCCGGGCAGGTTCTCAAAAGCGCCGTTTGCAGCCGCCTCATCAAGCTGCTCCGTAATCAGATCTTGCCATTCGTCCAGCCCACGCCGACGGGCGCGCCGTCGAGGGACATTCTCGCCCGGAGAAGACGCCTTTTCGTTTGCACGCGGTTTGTCTTGCTCGCTCACAAACCCCTCCATCTGCAATCTGTATGTGAACCCTATCACAACGCGTAGGCGACTCTCAAATTGGGAGCGCCCCATTGAAAGGTGCCATAACCAAGATGACCTACATCCTACAGCTGTTTTGGAGTCCCAACGACAGGAGAATTCGCGCGCTATGGCGCGTGATTCTACACCTCGTGCTGATCTTTGTCGGACTGCAGATCACTTCGGCAATAATGCGCCCTCTTTTTTCAGGAGGCGAGAGCAGCGGTGACAGCGGTCCCGACCCCATCTCAAGCATGGTCGCCCTGATACTGACCGGCTTGGTATATGTCGTCATTACAATCGCCGCGGCCAGATATCTGGATCGGCGCAGATTTAGCGACTACGGTCTGATCTGGAACACTCGATGGAGCCGCGACCTGCTCTTCGGTCTGCTTCTCGGCGGTCTCCTGATGGGCGGTATATTCGTCGTCGAGCTGGCCATGGGGTGGATCACGATCGAAGGCATGTTCGTCACACTCATGCCCTTCCCATTCTTCGTGGCCTTCCTCCTCTTCCTGGTCCAAATGACACTGGTAGGTACCTACGAGGAGCTCGTTTTCCGCGGCTTTCAGATGAAAAATATCGCCGAGGGCCTTAGCGTCGGCCCGCTCAGTACCAGAACGGCCCTGTTCCTGGCCTGGATCGTTACCTCTATCCTCTTTGGACTGATTCACGCTGCCAATCCCGGCGCTACCGTCGGCACGACCATCAAGATCACTCTGGCAGGGATCTTTCTGGCACTGCCCTTCCTGCTGACCGGAGAACTGGCGCTTTCCATAGGCGTCCATGTCGCCTGGAACTTTTTCCAAGGCAACGTATTTGGCTTCCCGGTCAGCGGCCTGTCCTTCTTCCGCACCACGATCTTCAATACAGTTCAGGGCGGCCCCGACCTTTGGACTGGCGGCGGATTTGGGCCGGAGGCAGGACTGCTTGGCTTCATCGGCATAATCGTCGGCGCCCTGGCAATGATCTGGTGGGTGAAACGCACTCGCGGTACACTTGATCTGTCACTCTCTCTCGCCGAATACCGGCCGCCGCCCACAAACTGACTTCCCGGGTGCGGTGACCTGACTCGGCCATCGCTCACTCCGCAGGTATGGGAGCGAGCTTCAGGAAGAGCCCGCAGGCGTGCAGTTTTCGAATACAGGCTTGGTCGTTATCTGCCGCTGTTCTCTAGCACCAATGAAAGGCCTCGGGAGATGAATCGGATTCTGCTCCTGTTCTGGAGTCCCGCCGACAGGCGCATGCGAGCCCTATGGCGGCTAATCCTACATGTGCTCCTCATCGCTGCCTTAGGACTTGCAGGCGCGGCGCTCTTTTCTGATGTAAACGTGGGTCCAGCCTCGGGCCTCGCCTTCGACATCGCTGGAATGGCCCTGGTCGCACTGATGGTCGTGGCTGCCACGCTGCTCGCAGCCCGTTTCCTCGACCGCAGGCCCATTTCCGACCTTGGGCTGCAATTCACATCCCGTTGGTGGCGAGACCTCGGCTACGGACTGTTCTTAGGCGCGTTCCTCATGCTGCTTGTTTTCCTCGTCGAAATGTCCCTGGGTTGGGTTACGGTCGAAGCGACCCTCTTTACGAACCGCTCGATTCCCTTTGGCTTGGCCATTCTATGGCCTCTGACCCAGTTCCTACTCGTGGGCATATACGAAGAGCTGGTATCGCGCGGCTACCAACTGAAAAACATGGCCGAAGGCCTCAGCTTCAGTCCCCTGGGCCGGAAGAAAGCAATGTTGCTTGCATGGCTCTTCTCCTCTGGGATCTTCGGGCTCCTCCATGCCGGCAACCCAAATGCAACTGCGTTAAGCACTCTGAGCCTATTCCTGGCCGGCCTCTTCTTGGGGCTGCCTTTCCTTCTCACCGACCAGTTGGCGATGCCCATAGGCATTCACATCACCTGGAACTTCTTCCAGGGCAACGTCTTCGGCTTCCCAGTAAGCGGGACATCAGCCAATCAAACGACCTTCATCGCCGTGCACCAGAGCGGCCCCAAGTTGTGGACCGGCGGTGCATTCGGACCGGAGGCCGGCCTGCTGGGCATCGCGGCAATTATAATCGGTTCTCTGTTAATCGTTTGGTGGGTGAAGCGCACGCGGGGGGCAGTCGACTTCGTGCTGGCCGTGGCCGAATATCAGTCGCCCGCCAGTGAAGAAAATGCCCCAGGGCAGCCTCCTGTGGAATAATGATTGCCAGAAAAGTTCAACTGGCGCCGGTCACTGCCTTTCGGAGACACGATTCGTGAGTACTAAGCTTTGGGGATCCCGCTTCAGCGACTCTCTCGATCCGCTGATGGAAGAGTTCAACGCGTCGATCAAGTTCGATCGGCGCCTCTGGCAAGCCGACATCCATGGCAGCCAGGCCTACGCACGCGCACTGGCCCGCACAGGACTCCTGACAGAGCAGGAATCCGATCAGATTGTCGCAGGCCTCGAGCGTGTTGCCGAAGAGTGGCACACCGGTCAGTTCGAAACTGAAGCCGGCGACGAGGACATCCATACTGCCAACGAGCGCCGCCTCACCGAACTGATCGGCCCCGTAGCCGGCAAACTCCACACCGGCCGCAGCCGTAACGATCAGGTCGCAACCGACCTCCGCCTGTGGCTGAGGGATGAGCTGACTACGTTGGAACAGCTGTTGCGCAATCTGATCGGAGTAACCGTAGAACGCGCCGCAAACGAAATCGATCTCCTCATGCCCGGCTATACCCATCTCCAGCCCGCACAGCCCACCCGCTGGAGCCACTGGCTCCTCAGCCACGCCTGGGCCTGGCAACGAGACGCCCTCCGCCTCCACGATCTCCTGCAGCGCGTCAACCTGATGCCGCTCGGAAACGGCGCCCTCGCAGGCAACCCCTTCCCCATCAACCGAGACCAACTCGCGCAGGACTTGGGTTTCGCCGCCCCCACCCCTAACAGCCTCGACGGCGTCAGCGACCGCGACTTCGTCGCAGAAGCGCTGTTCTGGGCAACATTGACGATGATGCACATCAGCCGTTGGGCCGAGGACCTCATCATCTACAGCAGCCGCGAATTCGGCTTCGTCAAGCTCGCCGACGCCTACAGCACAGGCAGCAGCCTCATGCCCCAAAAGAAAAACCCAGACTCGCTCGAGCTCCTGCGCGGCAAATCCGGGCGTGTATTCGGCAACATGAGCGGCCTGCTGATGACGTTGAAAGGTCTCCCCAGCACCTACAACAAGGACCTCCAGGAGGACAAGGAGCCCCTCTTTGACGCGATAGACACCTTGACCGGCGCATTCCCGATCGCTGCCGGCGCGCTCGCCACCCTCACCGTCAACCGTCAAAACATGGCCCGCGCCCTCGTGCCCGAGATGCTGGCCACCGACCTCGCCGAATACCTCGTGCGCAAAGGCGTCCCTTTTCGCGAGACGCACCACGTCGCCGGCGCCGCTGTCGCCCTGGCCGAATCCCGGGGATCCGCCCTCACCGACCTGTCACTGGCACAGCTACGCTCCCTCCACCCTGCCTTCGAAGAGGACGTGGCCGCGATCTGGACCTACGAACGCAGCGTAGAGCAGCGCGACGCACGCGGCGGTAGCAGCCGCCGCGCCGTGCAGGAACAGATCGACGAGCTGCTCCTCTGGCTCGGCCAACCAGCCCCCGTGTAGCGGCACACGCTTCCGTCGCGGCCGCGACGGAAGCCGCCGTCCTCTAAATATGACACTGAACCTTGCAGCGGAGCTGGTGCGTTATGGCCAGTTGGCCAGGGGCAGCGCCTGCTGGCTCCCACCAGCCAGCCGCTGAAAAAGCTCGATAGTGTTGCGGTCTTGCGGGACGTAGGCGGATAGATAGAGGTCGCCGTGGTCGCTCAAGCTGATGTCTGTAAATACTGTGTAGCCCACCGGCCCGTGCAACCTGTGGGTATAAATGTGGCTGCGCAGCCGGCTGTTGACGTCCTGCCGCCGTTCGCGACTTGCCGACCAGAACATCGGGAAGTCAGGAAATGCGGAAAGCGCAGTGAAAAGCTGTCGAAAACGTTCCGTGTGGCGGTAGCGCAAGGTCATCGCACGCCATTGGCGCATGACCGTCATCGAATTCGAGTGCCAGCCATTGCCCAACACCCGTCGCAGCGTTGAATCTGGAGCAAACAGCATCCCCAGCAGGTTGACGCCCTCTGCCGTAGACTTGGCCTCGCTGATCTGTGCCATGCTGCAACCGTGAAACGCTACCATCGCACGGTTGATGCCGATTATGTTGCCAAAAGCGTCCATCAGGAACGCGGGCAGACCGACAGCGCCCAGCGAGGCCCAGGTCTTTTCAAAGACCTCCCTATGATCAAGGTCGGCGCGCACAACCGCTCTGTCCGCAGACTGACTGGCCATGGCAAAAAATTCGCGCCGCTCCAAAGACGTCAGCTCAAATGCCCGCGCCAGTTCCTGCAGGACTACCCCCTCCAATCGCGCTTGCCTTCCTCGCTCTATCTTGCTCACGATCCTTTTGGTCAAACCCGTCTCCTCGGCTAATTTCTGCTGGCTCCAACGACGACCCGTGGCAAAGTCAATATGCTCTCTTCGTAAGGCGGCTACGATCTTCCCGAACGTCTCATGTTCCACTGACTTCTCCGTTCATTTACGTCAGTTCCGGCCATCGACAAAAAGCTGAATTCCTCTCGTAACATATTAGCAGCCTAAATTTGGAATTCAATGGCTCTGGGCTCCAATATTGGAAACAGAGAGCACCGGTTTTGGGACATTTTTTCGGGACGGGCCCCGCAAAGTCAACGCAATCCCCTCACCACCGTCATATCAAGGGGCCGGAGGAATACGCTGTCCTGACCCCAACCTGTAACCGCCCCCCACAATTCGCGCCGTAACGCAAGCCTGAACTCACTCCTTCTCTCCATGCAAACTTGCCTGCCCTGTACCCCGATCAGGATGGCGAGGCCCCGAAATTATTTGTCCGCGATCGTCCGCATGTGCTATAGTGCATCCGAGGATCCAACCCAGTCTATTGACTGCTTTCATTGCTGCCGGTCCTCGCCCAAAGCCCGCTCGCGTCATTCCGCACACAACCTCCCCCGTTCAAGGGGCGGCCAAGACCGTTCACAAGACTGCTCCACCTCCCTTCACCCCAGTGTTGGGGCACGCCGCCCCCCAATTTTCTGATGTTGACAAAGGACCACAACTGTTGTTAGAATGGCTCATCCAATACCGCCCGATCCACCGCTCTGACAATGCAATAGGAAAAAGCGAGACATGGCCAACCTGATTGAAGTCCGCAACCTCCAGACGCAGTTCTTCACCCAGGACGGAATCGTCCACGCGGTGAACGGCATCACCTATGAAGTTGCTGAGGGAGAAACGGTCGCAATCGTTGGCGAATCTGGTAGCGGAAAAAGCGTCGGCGTCATGTCCCTCATTCGTCTGATCCCCGAACCCCCAGGAAAGATCGTCAACGGTGAAGTGAATTTCGACGGCCAGGATCTTCTCAAACTCAACGAAGAAGAGTTGCGGCAGATTCGCGGCAATCGCATCGCCATGATCTTCCAGGACCCAATGACCTCCCTCAACCCGGTCCTGACTATCGGCCGCCAGATCACCGAAGCTCTCGAACTCCATCTCAATATGAACCGGGATGAAAGCCGCGCCCGGGCCATCGAGCTCTTGGAACTGGTCGGCATCCCCGACGCAGGCGCCAGACTCGACGACTACCCCCATCAGTTCTCCGGCGGCATGCGCCAACGCGTCATGATCGCCATGGGCCTCAGCTGCAACCCACAGCTCCTCATCGCCGACGAGCCGACCACCGCCCTGGACGTCACCATTCAAGCCCAGATCGTCGACCTCGTCACCCGCCTGCAAAGCGAGCTCGGCATGGCCATCATCTGGATTACACACGACCTCGGCGTCGTGGCCGGCCTGGCCGACAGAGTACTGGTAATGTATGCAGGATTTATCGTCGAGGAAGGGCCCGTCGACGTCATTTACGGCCAGCCTAGGCACCCATACACCCTCGGCCTGCTGCGTTCAATTCCGCGGTTGGACCTGGGAAGGCAGAAGAGGCTGATCCCCATCGAAGGCCTTCCCCCTGATCTTCTGGACCCGCCCCAAAGCTGCCCGTTTGCACCCCGCTGCCCCTTCGTAATCGACAAATGCCTGGAAGAAAATCCACCCTTGATGGCGGTCAGCGCCGTTCGCAGGTCAGCCTGCTGGGTGGATCTCTCCGATGTTGAAATCTATGACACAAGCGCCGACGAACAGGTGGAGGCCGTCGCATGACCACACAGAACTCCGATAGCGCAGACGTCTCGACTGCCCAGGACAATGGCCAGAGCGAGGTGCTGCTGAGTGTTCAAAATCTGAAAATGCACTTCCCCATCACCCGCGGTATCATTCTGCAGCGGCAGGTGGGCAGCATTAAGGCCGTCGACGGAATCACCTTCGATCTGATGCGCGGCGAAACACTAGGCTTGGTCGGAGAGTCCGGCTGTGGTAAATCCACCACAGGCCGCGCCATCCTGCAGCTCTATGAACCTACAGACGGTGAGGTAGTCTTTGAAGGCCAGGACCTCACCGACATCAACAGCGGTGACCTCCGCCGCATGCGCCGCCGCATGCAGATGATCTTTCAGGATCCCTACGCTTCCCTCAATCCCCGCATGACCGTCGGCAGCATCGTCGGCGAACCACTGGAAGTCCACAAGATCGGCGGCAACCGCCGCGAACAGCAGCAACGCGTGCAAGAGCTTCTCGAAATCGTCGGTCTCAATCCTTACTTTATCAACCGCTACCCGCACGAGTTCTCCGGCGGCCAGCGCCAGCGCATCGGCGTGGCCCGCGCACTAGCAGTCAACCCGTCATTTATCGTCTGCGACGAGCCGATCTCAGCGCTGGATGTCTCGATTCAGGCACAGGTGATCAATCTTCTCGAAGACTTGCAGAGCGAACTGGGGTTGACCTACCTCTTCATCGCCCACGATCTCTCCGTCGTGCGCCATATCTCAGACCGCATCGCCGTAATGTATCTGGGCAAAATCGTCGAACTCGCGGACCGCGAGGTACTCTACGAAAACCCGCTCCATCCCTACACCCAGGCCCTTCTCTCCGCAGTGCCGATTCCCGACCCGCAGATCGAAAAGAAGAGGCAGCGCATCATCCTTGAAGGCGATGTCCCCAGCCCCGCCGAACCGCCAACCGGCTGCAACTTCAATACCCGCTGCCCACAGGTGATGGACATCTGCCGTCAGTACGAGCCGTCATTTGCCGATGTCGATGATGGGCACCGCGTCGCCTGCTTCCTGTACGACCAGGTCGAGGCCCTGGACGAAAAAGGCCAGACGGTCTCAGTAACCGCCTGACCCATCAGAGCAGTGAGCAGCCTGGTTGCCTCCCTGCCAACCAAAGACAACTACACGCCGCTGCTTAACCTCCTGAGCACGGCGCCCGTCGCCTGCTGGCAGTTGCCTGCAGAAGGCGGCCCCCCTCTGTCACCACCGCAGACTGCGGCATGTCTTCATCCTCGCCTGCCCTGTTGGCTCTACTGGTCGGTCGCCCCGTTCCGGCCCTGCAGAAAACAGAAAATACTCTCCCTGATGCCCGCGGCCGCCAGTTCCGGCTCCTCGGTAAGTAATCTGCCGTCGCCGCCTAGAAAGCCCAGTTCCAGAATCGCCGTAGGTGTCGTCGGCAATACTTTGCGAAACGCGTGGTAGTAAGTCATGTCGTGGGTGATCGAGTGGAAGTGAAGAGGCAGGCCCGTCTGCGCCGCGTACTCGGTGTTGATGCACTCGACCAGCCTCTTGTCAGTTGTGGGTATCGCGCTGTTCAACGGATAGGCCGCCTTGAAACCGCTGGCAGCGATACAGCTGTCCGCATGTAGGCTCAGCAGTAGGTCTGCCTCCAGTCTGTCCAACCGTTCGTCATATTCCTCCAACAACAACACGTCAAGACCCGCTTCCTCCAACTCTGACTGCACCAGTTCAGCAATGCGCGCAACGACCTCGACCTCCACCAAAGTAGGCGAATTGCTGTCACCGCAAATGGCGCCTGAGTCAAAGCCCGCGTGACCGCTGATCAGAGCCACCAATTCCCGTTCCTGTTCCCGTTCCCGTTCCGCTGTCGGTGTGATCAGTGTGACCCGTTCAATCGGGCTCGGTAGCAGAAAATCTAAGCCCGTCGCCGCTACTATGACGATGCCGGCAAAAAGGATGACGCTGACAATGAGGAATACACGCTGCAACCTGCGTATCAGTACAATTCGCATTATCGAATAAAAAGTTGACCCAATGGCCAACCCATGTTTACTTAAAGTTTCAGGAACTGCCCAAGACCCAGCGGCCGCCGAATCTGTCCGTCAAGGAGGTCGCGTTCGTGCTGCCCAAATTGTACCCTCTGCCATCGGGATGTCAATACCCTGCCGCAAATACCAATGGTCACAAGACCAATTCAGGGCCTATTCGGCGCCAAAGTCCCGCTTTCCACCTTCCGTTACAATAAGAGTCCGTTAGTGAAAAGCCTGAATTTTGAGAGAACTGTTTCGCCTGTGTAAAATACACCCTGACTATGAGCGAAAACGCCTCCTTCTTTGACTCCCCAACCGCGTCTCCAGAAGGCGGAACCGGCGGCAATGTCCCCGGTCTTCCGTCCCTGCAATCTTTGGGCGCCATTCTTCGAGATCGCCGCGAAAGCGCCGGCATCCCGCTTTCAGAGGTCGAACTCGCCACGCGAATCCGACAGAAGTATCTGGCCGCCATCGAGGCCGACGAGTGGCATCTCCTCCCGGGCGAGGTCGTTGGCCGCGGCTTCCTCCGCAACTACGCCTACTATCTCAATCTCGACCCCAATCAGATGATCGACCGTCGGCGTGCCATGGCCGACAACAGCCTATCTCGCACGCTGGCCAGTACCAGTACAGGTGTCAGACTGCCACCGGTACGCCCGGTGGACTACCGGCCCCAGGACGTCGACCTCGAACACACCGCCTTTTCAACTCGCCTCTCAGAATCCTTCGAATCCATTCGAGACTGGCTCGTGCCCATATTGGCGGCCGTTCTCATCGTCCTGGTCGTTCTCATAGTCGTCTGGAGCGTCCGCACGATGGGCGGCGAGATCGGCAGCGCTCTGTCAACCATACAGGATAGAATCTCCTCAACCCTCGACGGCAATCGCGCTCAGCAAAACGGGACGACTGACGGCGCCGGCGGCGCCGCTGGCGACGAAGAATCTGCTTCAGGCGCCGCCCCGGTCGCGACAGTGCCCGTCCCTACCTCGACCGCCACGCCTACCTTGACCCCGACCGCCACCAACACGCCTCTGCCGCCTCCGACCCATACCCCGGTCCCTCCCCCTGCCTCCACCGCGACACCTACCGCGACACCCTCACCAACGCCCACCGAGGAGCCGGAGGAGGTAGCGCCTCCCCCCCAACAGGAACCGCAGCCGCCCGCCATTGTCCCGGTAACCTGCGCCGACAGCCGGCTGGCCATCTCCTCACCCGGCATCAATCAGACTGTCAGCGGCCTCGTGTCGATCACGGGCCGGGCCACGCATGAACTATTCGACTCCTACAAACTGGAGGTCGCGCCCGGCGCCGACGCCTCCCAGGGCTTCTCCTGGTTCGATGGCAGCGACAGATCAGGCAGCGGCGGCGCCAAAGGAGGGCCTGTCGAAAACGGTCCGCTCGGCAACCTCAACAGCGCCGGGGTAACCAACGGCGCCTACACCATCCGCCTCACAGTCGTAGATACAAGCAGCAACTATCCCACCCCTTGCCAGGTCACGATCAACGTGCAAAACTGACCGGCCGCTCAACCACTGTTTCCGTCGCCGCCAGCTCCCGCGCTGGAATTCTGCCGCGCCGGCAGCAGCCGGATAAAGGTGACATGCGGCGGCGCCCCGAAACGCACCGGGACCCCCTCGCCAAGCCCGCGATGGACATAGACCTGGGTCCTCCCCCGCCGCGAATAGCCCGAAGCTTCACCGCGCGACAACTGTTCTGTCTGCGTGTAAGTAGGGCCGATCAGCGGCAGCACGATCTGCCCGCCGTGCGTATGACCGGATAGAACCAGGTCCGCCCGCCCGGCCTCAACAGCCTCGATAATGTCCGGATTGTGTGACAACAAGACCGTAGGCGCGTCGTGGGGCACGCCTTCCAGGCTTTTGTTCAGGTCCGGCCGCCCTTCCATCAGGTCCTCGATACCGACCAGGTAGACGCCCGTCTCCCCCAATCGCACAGCCCGGTTGTCCAGGAACTGCATATCCCGTTCCTCCAACGCCCGACGCAAACGCCCAATGTCATTGACCCCGGCCGGCTCCCCGTCAAAGCGGTTCCGAAGCAGATACCGACCAAAGCGCAAGAGATCGCGAACCCCTGCTATACCTGTACCCTTCGTCTCCAAACTTGCGCGAGTTCCGTTGCCCGCCCCGTTCGCCGCTTCTCGCGCCCGGAAAAGCCGCCACGAATGTTGGGGTGCCCTTTTCATGTTATAGAAAACATGGTCATGGTTGCCCGAGACGGCATACGCGCCTAGCCGTGGCTTGGGAATACAGTCGATCAATGCCAGCACATTGTCCAGACCACTGTCACTGTGCAGAAAATCCCCGGTATGGATCAGCAGATCGATTTCCTCGCCATCGGTCGCCCGCCGAACCTGCTCGATCTTCGCGTGTTCGCGCCGGTCCGCTCCGCGGAAATGGGTGTCCGAAAGATGCAGTATGGTCAACCCTTCGCTCGGCAGGCCAGCCCTGTCCCGCAGCAGCCGTACTTCCAGCCGCTCCGTTCGCACGTCAAAGGGTTCATAGAGCAGCGCGTATCCTCCTATAGCCGCCCCCAGGCCAGCCACCGCGCCAAGCCCGGCCAATAACACCTGTAAGCGCTGACTCCCCCCACCTTGAACGCCGGAGGAGGACTCGACAGACGGGCGAGACTTGGCCGTAAGCTTTCTCCTGACATCTCCGTTACATTCTGCGCCTTCAAACATTCGCGCGTTTGACCTCCTGACATTCCCAGCCGGTGACGCCAATCATGCACACAGCACGAAATGCCAATCGTACAGGAGCAGACGCCCTTTGGCAAGCTTTCTACGCCGCGACAGCACCGCGAATTCCATGAACCGACACCTCTGGTCTCCCTGTCCGGCGACGTCCAATTTCAGGGGAACCGGCGATTTTCGCGCCTCTTGTGAGCAGTCCCCTGACTGTTGTATAATCTCCTCGCATTCCCCTTCTGACCCACATAGCGCTCAATACAATCAATCCAGCACAGATGTCAGCAAGGAGACGATCCGTGAATCAACAAGTCAGCAGACGACGATTCCTGCACTACTCCGGCGCCGCTCTCGGCACAGCAGTCCTGGCCGCCTGTCAGCCGGCCGCGCCCGCGGGCTCCGGTGAAATGAGTGAAGAACAACCGTCCGCCGAACGGGTCCAGATCGAGTTCCTAGGCATGCCCGGCAGCCCCGATCTCATCCCCGAAGAGCAGGAGCTTTTCCACGACGAGAACCCGGACATCGAGTGGGTTCTGGTACAGCAGGCCCAGGGCACTTCCCGTCTCGAACAACTCATGGCCCTGGTCGTTGCCGGCACACCGCCCGACACCTCCCGCATCGAAAGCGATGTCTACCGCACATTCGCCCACTTGGGGCTCCTCCTCCCCATCACCTCCTACATCGAAGCCGATCCCGAATTCTCCGCGCCCGACTACTGGATCCAACCCCAGGAAAACGACCGCCAGGTCTACCAGGGCGAAAGCTACGGTATTGGCTCCTGCTGGGTCGCCCCCCACTTCTACTACAACGTCTCCCTATTCGAGGAGCTCGGCGTAGAACCCCCCAGCAACGACCCCGAAGAGGCCTGGGGCTGGGACGACTTCCTCGCCATCGCCACCGACCTGACCGTCGACGTCAACGGCAATCACCCCGGCGACACCGACTTCGACGCCAACAACATGGAACGCTGGGGCGTCAACTGGCCTACCTGGTGGATCCCGCTCCATGCCGCCGTCCAATCCAACGGCTCAGACTGGATCGACGCCGAGTCCGAACAGCTCGTCCTCGACAGCCCCGAAGCAATGCAGGCGCTGCAGAACATCGCCGACCTCCGCATCGCCCACGGCGTTATGCCCCGCACCGAGGCGCTCGAGGCCCTCGGTATGGGCGGCACACAGCTCCTCGAAACCAAAAAGGTCGCCCTCCAGGTCGACGGCTCCTGGGCCCTCTCCTGGAACTGGGAGATCGAAGGCGGCATCGGCACCGCCGTCCTGCCCGCCATGCAGCGCCCCGGCACCGACATGCAGGCCCACCTCGTCACCGTCGTCAAGGACGCCGAAAACCCCGATGCAGCCTTTGAGCTGATCCGCTTCCTATCCTCACCCTGGTACCAGGAACGCTACTGCCGCTCCGGCCTCTGGCTCCCCAGCCAGAACGCACTCATGACCGATGAATCGATCGCCGACTGGTGTGTCCTGCCCCAGCACCCGCCCGGCTACGAGCAAATCGTCACCGAATACGCGCCCAACTACGGCCACTACCTCACCATGCCGGTCGGTTACGTCAAGGCCGCCGAAACCGCCATCAACCCGGTCTTCAGCCAGATCTTCAACGGCGAAGCACGCGCCGAAGACGTGCTGCCAGCAGCCGTAGCCGAGGCCAACCAGATCATGGAGACCGAACAGGCGCGCCCCACATCCTAGTCGGCGCCCTTCCTCTGCAGGATCAGAGTAATTTGGACAGGACAGCGCAGGCCTCCTTCACGCCTCCCAGTCGCCTTCCTGACCCGTACTAAACGCAGCAGAGCTGGCTACAGGCAGACCGCTACGCCCCCAGGGGCGCCTGTAGCCAGCTTCGCGGAGACCTGTCATGGCAGTAGAAGCGCAGCCATCAAAATTGCCCTGGCCCCGTACCCGCCGCGCGCGCCGGGCTCTCACCGGCTACATGTTCATCTCCCCCTTCATCCTCGGCTTCCTCCTCTTCTTTGTCGGCCCCGCCCTCGTCGCCGCCTGGCTCACCATGTTCGACTGGAACATGATCCGCCCCCCATACTTCATCGGCCTCGGCAACTTCAAAAAAATGTTCGCCGACGACCTCTTCTACCAGTCCCTCAAAGTGACCGCCTACTTCTCCCTCGTCTCCGTGCCCGTCGGCCTGGTTCTGAGCTTCTTCCTCGCCCTCCTCATGAACTTCAAGACCCGCAGCATTGCCGTCTTCCGCACCATCTACTACCTGCCCAGCATCGTCCCCGCCGTCGCCAACGCTGTCCTCTGGAGCTTCATTCTCAATACCGAATTCGGCCTTCTCAACGCCCTCCTGGACTTCATCGGCCTACCCAAAATCGCCTGGCTGCAAGAGCCCGAATGGGCCATGCCCGCCATCATCCTCATGAGCCTCTGGGCCCTCGGCGCCACCATGGTCATCTACCTTGCCGGCCTCCAGGGTATCCCGCGCTCGCTCTACGAAGCCGCCGAAATCGACGGCGCCGGCCGCTGGGCCAGCCTCGTCAACGTAACCATCCCGCTCATGTCCCCCGTGATCTTCTTCAACCTCATCATCGGCATCATCGGCTCCTTTCAAATATTCACCGCCGGCTTCCTCATCACCGGCGGCGGCCCGCAGCACGCCACCCTCTTCTACGTACTCTATATCTATCGCAACGGCCTGCAGTATTTCGACATGGGCTACGCCTCCCTGCTGGCGTGGGTCCTCTTCTTCCTCATCTTTGCACTCACCCTGCTCGTCTTCAAATACGTCGGCCGCTATGTCTACTACGAAGATGTCGGCAGCTAGAATCCAGCCCTCGCCGTCTGCACGGACCGGCCCCGCAAACGCCGAACCGAAAGCGGCGCAACCAGCAACAGAACTCTGATGAGCGCATCGACAGGCACGACAGCAACCCAACTCCTGGACAACGAACGCTTCTGGCGGATCTTCGTCTGGACCGTCCTGCTCGCCGGTGCCTGCGTCATGTTCCTCCCCTTTCTCTGGCTGCTGTCCAGCTCCCTCAAGACTGAGCTCTCCATCTTTCGCTACCCGCCAGAATGGATTCCCGATCCCATCCAATTCAGCAACTATGTCGACGCCTGGACAACCAGGCCCTTTGCCCTCTATGTCCGCAATACCATCGTAATCCTGCTATTGAACGAGGTCGCCGTCCTAGTCTCCGCCTCCTTCTGCGCCTACGGCTTCGCCCGCATCGACTTTCCCGGCCGCAACGTCTGGTTCGCCATCCTGCTCGCCACCGTCATGCTGCCCGGCATCGTCACCATGATCCCCCAGTTCGTCATCTTCAGCCGCATCGGCTGGGTCAACACAATCCTCCCCCTCACCGTGCCCTTCTTCTTCGGCGGCGGCGCCTTCAATATCTTCCTCCTGCGCCAGTTCTTTCGCACCCTCCCCGCCGAGCTCGCCGACGCCGCCTACATCGACGGCGCCAGCGAAATCACCATCTACTGGCGCATCATGCTCCCCCTCGCCAAACCCGCCCTCGCCACCATCGCCATCTTCACCTTCATCGGCACCTGGAACGACTTCATGGGCCCCCTCCTCTACCTCGCCAAGGACCCCAACAAATTCACCGTCGCCCTCGGCCTCGCCATGTTCCGCACCGCCTTCGCCGGCCGCACCCGCTGGGACCTCCTCATGGCCGCCTCCACAATGATGATCGTACCCGTCATCTTCGTCTTCTTCGTCGCCCAACGTTACTTCATCCAGGGCATCGCAATCAGCGGCCTCAAAGGTTAGCCCTCACACTTCTTCACCCTCCCCTCGCATTTGGGCGTCCGGGCCTTCGGCCCTCCCTTGTGCAGGGGCTGCGCCCCCGCAACGCCCCGCCCTTGCTAGCCACCGTGTGTATTCTTCCCCAACAAGAATTCTAGCCAACAGTGTCTACTCCCCCATTTGATGTCTCAACCCGCTGACCATTCGCTCGCCCTCATACACCCCCGTTAGGAGCAGGCCTTGTGCCTGCCCCAACCAGATGATCAGGGGGGACAACAAGAATAGGGGAACATAGACCAACGCCAGGTCGGCCGCGATACTAGCGGCCCACGCCAATGACCGAGCTCCGCCAAGGTGACGATGCCGAAAGCCCGTGCGAAGTACGTCAGGGCGGTCCGGTTGTCTGGGGTTACAGTTGAAGTCTTAACACACTGAAGGTAAATGTAGCCTGTCCGGGGTGGGCTAGAGGGGAAACAGGAGAGAGAACGCACCCGTTCTCCCTCCTGATTGTGCTGACGTTTACTCCATTCCGAATCCGTAAACCTGAACGAAAGCGCCGTCGGTGACCTGGTAAATCTGGACTCCCCCTGCGCCGCATTCGCCTATGCTGTCGCACCTGATCGTGCCTGTGAGGCCGTCGAATGCATCAACCGAGCGGATGACAGAAATCAGTGCTTCACGGTCGATGATGAGACTGCCGCTGTCGTCGACAGAAGCTACCAAGGCAATTGCGGCCGCGATCAGCATCACCGAATCGTAGCTCTGACTATGGAAAGCGCCCATATCATCGGGGCTGACCCCGTATTTCTCGATATACTTGGCGTCGAATTCGGCGTTCATCTCTTCGGAGTCGTCTCCGGCAAGTAAGGAGATGAATGTGCCTTCGGCCGCGCCGCCTGCGGCTTGGACATACTGCTGCGTGAAGGCGCCGTCAACACTCATGAACACCGTGGTCTCGAGGCCAGGCGTTTCCGTCATCTGCTGGGCGATCAGGCCGGCCTCGGTGGCGTATCCCCCGAAGAAAACGGCCTGCGGCCCATCGGCGCCGACCCTGGCCAGCATGGCACGGAAGTCTGTATCGCCTACCTGGACGCCTTCGAAGCTGGTTACATCGGCCCCCAAACCCGCAATGTTATTCTGGAACACCTCAGCAACGCCTTTGCCATAGTCCGAGTTATCGTGGACGACGGCTACCTTGGTGAGGCCCAGATCACTGAACACATAATTGGCATCGACGGCGCCCTGAAGTGCGTCACTGAGAGCGACGCGGTTGCAGACATCGCAACTCGAAGACGTGATATCGGGATTGGTAGCGCTGGGGCTGACGAAGGGGATGCGCGCCTCCTGTAGGATCGGGACAAATCCGAAGGTCTCGCCGGAGCAGGTGCCGCCGCTTACGGCGACGATTGTCTCGTCGGAGGCAAATTTGTTGCCGACGTTCGTCCCTTGCGTGCCATCACAGGCGCCGTCTTCGGCGACCAGCTCAAACATGAATCCTTCCAGTCCACCCGCCGCGTTGAGGTCGTCGATCGCCAGTTCCGCGCCTTGGCGGATGTCCAGGCCGAGAGTAGGGATAGGGCCGGTCAGGGCAAAGGAGCCACCGATGCGGATCATCCCCCCCGATTCAACCACGACCTTGTCGCCCATCTCGGCGGACGCCTCTTCCATCGCAGCCTGACCCTCAGCGGCTTCTTCGGCCGGCTGCGCAACGGAGCACGCCACCAGCATGAGTGCTGCGATCAGAAACAGACTGAAAAGAGTAAATCGTTTTGGCACATTAACCTCCTTGGCTAACTCGCTTGTTACATGAATGTTTCTTGCCATTTTTCAGAGTCTTCCAGTCTTGCTGCATGCCTTCAAAGGATTTCGAAAAATTGATACTCTCAGAGCCCTATGCCTTCTGGGGAAAGCAGGTTTCTTGACCATCGTACTGCCTTTCCACCGGCTTGGTGGCCTGCTCCATTATACACCTAAGCTTGTGATCCAGTTTTTGGGAGTAAGCCCACTGCCCCGCCGCGTGCTTGGTGATCAGCTCCATTACACCCCTTAACTCGTGGTCCAGTTTTTGGGGCCCACTTCAGAGTATGGTGAGCCCCAATCCTTGGACCACGAAACGGGAAAAATGAGGTGCATCCGGACGGATGCGGTCTGCCGCCATCAGAGCACGAAGTGCTCTTCCGCCGGCGTGCGATAGTTGAGACTTTGATGCGGTCTCAACTGGTTGTAGAAGTCGAAGTAAGCGCTTAAGCCGGTTTACAGCGCACGCCACCTGTCATACTGGTCGAAAGAGATGTGCTCAAATCTGACGCTGCGCCATTGGCGTTCGCAGAACACGTTGTTGCGGCCGCGGCCACCCACGCTGACCTGGACGTCAACAGCGAGTAAGCGAGCGGTGATGTTTTCAACTGTAAAGTGGCGAAAAGGGGAACGCAACGACAAGGCGCGGATTGAGGCTTACAACGAGGTCTCGCTGGCTTTTCCTGGTAGGCCGGCAGGTTTCCGTCTGTTCGACCTCCAATGCCTTTACGGTTGAACGTCAGCGCCTCCGGCACGTCCCTGAGATGGAAGACGACTGTCAGAGTTTCGCCTGACAAAGAGGTGCTCACCTTGGTCATATCCATATACGGATCGGTAACGCCCTCGCTCTCATCCGTTACCGTTTGCCCCGGCCCTGTCAGGGCCGCGCCGGAGTCTCACCCCCAGGGTCCCATACTCTTTCTGTATGGAGCAAGGCACTCTATCTGATCGGCCTCTCCGGCGAATTCGACATCATAAGCGGAAAATGTCAGTCGCGATTCGGATGTGATGCCGGGAATGTAGCCGGAGATCGTTACCGTCTCTTCCTCGGCGGACATTTCAAGGTCGGCCTCCGCGTCCGCCCGGTGAAACCTTTCCACTCAGATTCCTGTTGGGAATTCCTAGCCGCCCCGCCCAGGGCGGTCAACCGATAGCGTTGATTCCTGCTCCTTGGACTTTGCGGAAGTGTCATCTCTATCAGGCCCGCATCAAGGCTGGGGTGTAAGTAAGTCCTGAGGAAATGACTCCGGTCCGCTAATCCCAGAGCAGCCATGAGCTCGGCCCGGCTCATCTCTCCCTGCAAGGCTGCAACGAGTCGTTTCACACGAGGAGTCACATGTGGGGCTTCATGAGGGGCAATGGCCACTTCACGGCGCATCGCCGAGAGCACCGCATCCGGAAAAAGTATCCTTCAATAATTTCAAATATTCGCCGACACGTGACCCGATTTCAGGCAATGCGCCGAGATCCGCCCATTTTCTTCAGCGGTATGAGGCACTTTTTCACGGCGGATTCACAACCCCACACGCGCACAGGAGGACGACTCGATTCTCTGTTCTCCGGACACTCTTCCCCCCAGCATCTCTGCTGGGTTCCTATCCGCCGGCATGGACTACTCCCCGAAGATGGCATTACCGGCATCCGCATTGCAAATCTTCAAGAGATGCAAGCAGGTCCAGGACCAGCACTGCCGTGTCTCCCAGCAGTGCCGGGTTGATGAACTCAATAGTATCGTATGGGCTGTTGATGCGTGATATGTCGCCCCCGGCGAAGGAAATGGTCTGAACCCAAGCGTCTCCGAAGCTGAAGTTATCGCTGAAGCCCTCGGAGACCCATCGCCTGCCGATCGTGAGGAGCACGCCCTCCCTTGCGGCGGCCTCTGATACATGCCTGGTCAACCAGGGGTTGCCCACCGCCGACAGAGTCGTGCCGGAACCCACCGAATCCAGATTGATCATGACCTTGATGTCGTCTAATTCTGCGTCGGTCAACTGGTCCACGTAATGCCAGCTGCCGTGCAGTCCGGTCTCCTCTGAACCAAAGGCGATCAACCGCAGTGTGAACGGGAAAACCGAAACTGCCTGGTTCGACCACGGAGGCCGCGCCAACCTCTCTGCCAGCGCCAGCAGCACGCCCATCCCGGAAGCGTTGTCGTTGGCGCCCACGGAATCCGGCGTCGTGTCGTAGTGTGCTCCCAGGATGACCACGCCCTCATTCCGCCCGGGAAGTTCAAGGATTATGTTACGGGATGGCCCTGGGGGTGGCCCTAGGAATCGCCTTTCCGTTATCGACTCCCCAAAGTCTTGCACCTTCGGGCTGTAGCCGAACTCGGTAAAGCGGTCCATCAGGAACACTGCGGCCTCCAGCTCCTCCTCCGTAGCGCTCTCCCGCGGCCCCACCTCTTCGCTCAACTCGCACAGGTACCCGAAAGCGGAACCGGCCAAAGCCTTACGTTCGGCCGCGCCGAATCTTGCGCGAGCAGGCGGCGGAGGGGCATTGGCCAAAGCCTCCCGCGCCGTTTCCTCGAGCGCCGCGCAGGCCGATCCCGGCGTCGAAACGCTGGCCGGCACAGGCGGCTCAGCAGGGATGGGATTGCAGGCGGTCAGCAACAGGGCGGCAACGGCGGCGACCACCCAGGAAAGTGTAAGCTGCTTGCCGGTCATGAATGATTCCTTTCGTACGCTAAGTCCCACAAATAGCCAAACCGCAAGGGGCTGCCCATGAGGCCGGTCAAGACCAGAGCTGTAAGCGATCACCACCCGAAACCGTAATACACTGAGTTTTCAACCAGGAGCGGCATGAACTCTTCAACGGGCAGATCCGACAGGTAAGCGCTGCAGTCATTGTCGCCTTCCGGCAACGTCTGCCATAACGTATGGGCCACCGACATTCTGTAATGGAAGATCTCCTCCGACCTCCTGCTCCGAATGATAGCGGCATATGCTTCGACCAGGCCGGCCAGTTCTTCTCGCCCTTCCGCGCACCTGCGTTCAGATGCCGCAAACCCATTGGCGTACATCCACTCTATCCTTTCCAGCCAGTCATCGACCCACTCGCTGTTCGATTCTGCGCTGTCGCGAGTTACGGCCTCCTTTGCCCAACTATGCAGCCACTCATCGGCTTTCATAAGATTGGGAGTGATGACAGTGACGTCTTCTCCACTGTAATGGTCGTAGAGGGCATAGGCCGTAATCCTTGTATCCTCCTGTTCAGAATGTTCAAACGATTCTCTCGACACGCCAGTCGGAAGCGGACCCATGCCGAACTGCAACATGTCATCGACAAGGACGGCCATGAATTCCTCGTCAGGCAGATCCGCCAGATAAGCGCTGCAATTGGCCTCGCCTTCCGGCAACTGCTTCCACAGCGTGTTCGCCACAACCATGTGGTGAAGTGACGAATCCGGTCTTTTCTCCCGCACCTTGGCGGCGAATGTTTCGATCAGCTCACCCAATTCATGCCGTCCTTCGGCGCACCGGAGGTCGGAAGCCGCGAAGCCGTTGGCGTACAACCACACAAACAAAGGGACGCCCTCATCATCTGGACTTCCTTCGCTAGCGATTTCATGCATGTCGTTCAGCGCAGCTTCAACAGCCCAACCAAGCAGCCACTTGTCCGCAGCCAAATCATCCATACTGATGACAGTGATTGCGCGACCGCCGGGATATTCGAAAATCTCATAACTTGATCCCTCATATTTGAACTGTCTAAGCACCTCCACATACCCTGAGTAGTCAGGGGTGGGGGATGGTACTGGGGTAGGGACAAGGGCGAAGGAATCCGGACCCACAACACAACTCGACAGCATCAACGTGACCGCACACAGAATCAGCCATAGGTGTTTCATCTCAACCCCCCTTGTGTTGCTATAGGACTCCGCTTGGATGACCTACCTTCTTCTAAGGCGTTCATGCCAAAGTATCACAGAGCAAGGTGACAGCAAGTCACAGTAAGCAGCCGCAGATTGGTAACCCATCGGCTCTCAGTTCTGCCCAATCCCTCCCACCCAGGATGGGGACTCATCTACTGCAGGATGGTCTGTCAAACGGACGAGGCCTGTACCGTCAGTGTTAACCATATACAGATCCGTATTCCCCTCACGATTTGAGGTAAACACAATCCGGCTGCCGTCCGGCGACCAGGTAGGGTCAGCTGTTCCCGAAGGATCGTCGACAAGAAGGGTCGCGCCAGTGCCATCGGCGTTCATTATGTATAACCCTTTGGTCCCGTCCCGCTCCGAGCGAAACAGAATCTGACTCCCGTCAGGCGACCAAGTTAAACGAATATCCTCTCCGGGATTGTCGGTAAGACGGGAAACGTCGGTCCCGTCGGAGTTGACAGTATAGATTTCGGGCTGGCCGTCACGATTTGAGCTGAACATGATTCGGCTGCCCTTGGGAGCCCAGACCGGACCATAGTCCGTTGCGGGATGGTGAGTCAGGCGGGTGAGGCCCGACCCGTCAACGTTGATCACGTAGATGTCATCCCCGTTGCGATTCGAGTAAAATGCTATCTGATCTGCGTCCGGAGACCAGGACGGAATCACGTCCACCTGGGGATGGTCAGTAAGCCGGGTAACGCCCGAACCGTCGACGTTCACCACGTATATGTCTGGATTTCCCCCAGGCTGATCGTAAAACGCAATCCGCTTCCCGTCCGGGGACCAGACGAAGGAGCCGCTTCCAGCGGCATCGCTTACCAGACCGGAAATGTTCGAACCGTCTGCGTTCATTACGTACAACCCGGTACGATCGTAAGGGTCAGAGAGAAACATAATCCGGCTGCCGTCCGGCGACCAGTCGGGGCTATAGTCGTCTGCAGAATTGTCGGTGATGCGAACGACGTTTGAACCGTCGGGGTCCATTACGTAGATGTCTTTGTTTCCTTCACGGTCGGAGACGAAGGCGATTTTCTCACAACAGTTACGCGCCCGCCCTACCCCTGAGCCCCACATCTCCGGTTCCGCGACAGTGGGACTGCAGGCGGTCAGCAACAGGGCGGCAACGGTGGCGACCACCCAGGACAGAATAAGCTGCTTGCCGGTCATGAATGACTCCTTTCGTACCCTGGATCCCCCAATAGACCAACCCGCAAGGGACTGCCCATGAGGTCGGTCAAGATCAGATCTGTAAGCTATCACCACCCGAAACCGTAATACACTGAGCTTTCAACCAGGAGCGGCATGTGCTCTTCAACGGGCAGATCCGCCTCCGCGCTCTTCAGGCGGCTGTTCTCCAACGCCAGACGCTTCAGACGTCGGGCCTGGTCGATCCTGAGACCCCCGTACTCGCTGCGCCAGCGGTAGAAAGTCTGATCGGTCACGCCTATTCGGCGGGCGGCCTCAGCCACTGTACTGCCCTCGGCTATCGCCGCCTCAGCCTCTCTCAGCTTGTTGGTCACCTGCTCCGGCGCATGTCTCTTCCTCGCCATATTTCCCTCTTTCTACGGCCCAATACTAACATTATATCTGGACCAGTTTTTGGGGGGCAGGTCAGATCTTGTTCATCAGTTTCTCCTCTCAGCTCTCGGCATACATCTGACTAAGTGCCAGAAAGGATATAAAGGGTGGCAGTATAGTGAGTCCCGAAAAGTGGACCACGAACTAAAACGCCTCTCCTTTCCTCATATGAACGGTCGGTCAATGATCGACGGTTCCAATCCGGTCGCAATAACGATTGGCATGCCGGAACTCGCCGTCACCTGCTGTCGACAGAATCCTGACAAGTCACCTGCTCCGAACCGTGCAGAATATCATAGGCCTCGAAAACAAGCCGCGACTCTGACGTAATGCCGGGAATATCGCCGACAAGCGTAATCGTGTTCTCTTCAGACGATACCTCAATGCCGGCGCTGCTCAGATAGGCGGCGCCAAGGCCATACGGGTCCATCTTCCAGGTGTCGACCTGCACTGCTTCTTCAATAGGCAGATGAACACCCGCGTCACTGTACGAGGGATGCCTGAAGCGGCTGGCGGACATGCGGTATTCATCTCCCAGATATCCGCCTGTTTTGCGGTCGTTGTCTAAGTCGATTGACACAGACCAACGATACTCCAACACATCTGCCCGAACGCCCTCTCTGTTGAACGCCAGCGTCTCCGGAAGATCTCTGAGATGGAAAACAACGGCAAGCGTCTCGCCGGTCAGGGTTGTGCTGACTTCGGTGATGTCCATATGCGCGGGCAGCGTCTCGGTGATGCCGTCGATCACGGTCTGCCCGGGCGCAATCATGGCATCGTCAGAGTCGCACCGGCCTTCATATGTGACAACAGGCACAGGAGACAGGCATCCCACCTTCTCCCTACCTCCGAAATAGTCGTAAGCCTCGAACGCGAGCGGTGACACCGTCGTGATGCCGGGAATCTCTCCGGAAAGGGTAATCGTGTTGTCCTCGGCAGATACTTCGATGCGGGCGTCTTCGAGAAAGGCAAACCCTTCTCCCGGCGTCAATTTGCGCGTGCTGACCTGTACATTCCTCCCTGCCGCTATGGGCGCCGTTGTGCCGCCTCCACTGGATGAGGAGGACGCTTTGTGCGCGGCGGAAAGCGTATAGTCGATCCCCCCAAAACCGGTCTCCGGGTCATTGTCCGCATCGACAAACACCCTCCATCTGTACTCAGGCTCATCATCCGGTACGCCTGCCCTGTCGAATGTCAATGTCTCCGGAACGTCTCTGAGATGGAAAACGGCCGTCAGCGTCTCCCCTGAAAGGGAGGTGTCGACCGCCGTGATATCTATATGCGCGGCAGGAACATCAGACATGTCATCGGCTACGGCATTCCCCGCCCTGACCGGGGCATCATATGGCGTACATTGCCTGATCGGTTGATGCCCCATGCTATACGAAAGGAAACATCCAACCTCCTCCGTGCCGCCCAGGTAATCGAAAGCCCCGAACGCAAGCCGGGATTCCGCTGTGATGCCGGGAATTTTTCCGGAAAGCGTTATCGTGTTGTCTTCAACAGATACTTCGATGCGGCCCTCTTCGACTGTCATGGCATCATATCGATCCAGTTCCCAGGTGTGGATATGCAAAACCCCCGGTGTCTCTATAGCTGCGGTTGAATTGATGCCGCCGGCTCTGGGGATTACGAAATGCATGGCGGACAGAGCGTAGTCGAACCCGTAAGAGCCTGTTGTGCGGTCGTTGTCCACATCGATCGACACCTCCCAGTTGTACTCCAGAGCATTCTCCGGCACGCCCGTTCTGTCGAACGTTAACGTCTCCGGAACGTCTCTGAGTTGAAACACGACGGTCAGGAGCTCTTCAGAAAGGGAGCTGTTGATCTCGACAATGTCGATATGCGCGGCCGGCACGTCGGCGGCTGCGTCCAGCACGGTCTGACCGGGCGTAACAATGGGCCGGTCAGGTATGCACTGGCTGGCGGCCAGGCCCGTGCTCGACGGCCCATGACCGCTCATCTCTACGGAGCCGGCGAAGAAATCATACGCCCGCAGCTTGAGCCGAGACTCTTCCGTGATCCCGGGAATCTTTCCCGAAAGCGTTATCGTGTTCTCCTCGGCAGATACCTCGATCGCGATATCTGCCTCTGCCGGAACCCTGTACCCCTGCCGGTTCAACCCCCAAAGGCTGGCTTTGACGAAGCCCGGTTGGGTTATCTCCGCCACCGTATCGCTGTTTTTTGCGAGCGGATGCACGAAATGGCCGGCA
Organism: Caldilineaceae bacterium; assembly: GCA_965207495.1. GTDB lineage: Bacteria > Chloroflexota > Anaerolineae > Caldilineales > Caldilineaceae > Bin5. Next base: position 4,684,654 of record OZ242287.1, on the reverse strand, counting down.
GACAGCATGTAATCGAACCCGGCGCTGCCTGTTTCCGGGTCGCTGTCTACATCGATCGACACCTCCCAGTTGTACTCCAGGGCATGCTTCGGCACCCCCGTTCTGTTGAAGGTCAACGTCTCCGGCAAATCTCTGAGTTGAAATGTGACGGTTAAGGTCTCCCCGTCCAGCGCTGTCGTGACGCCGCGAATATCAATGTGCGCGACCAGGTCGCGAGAGAGATCTTTGAATTCATCCTGCTCTGAAACAACTAGGGAGCCGTCCACCGGACGCGACAGTTCCGATGCTGCCGGCGGCTCTGCCGGTATGGGCGCGCAGGCGGCGGTGAGAAGTGCGAGTCCGACAATCAGAATGCTCCTGAACATGGTGATTTCTCCCTGGGAATAGAAGGCAAGGTTTGGGTTTCGTCGAACCCGGCCTCCCAGTCTGACGCATGGACGTGAACCGGGCAGGCTGAATTAACCAGGACGGCAAGAGACCCCATCCAGACCGAGCAGGGTGTCCAAGGTCAAAAACATAAGGACTGATTCGGATGTGATGCCCGGAACCTCGCTGACTAGCGTGAGCGTGTTGTCGTCGTAAGAGACGATTAGTCGGGCATCAGCGGGCACGTCTATCAATTGTGATTCAATCCCTTTGTGATCACGCCGGTGTTCCCACAAAATGATCTGAATCCCGTCTTCAAATGAGAGGGTTTTGGTCTGTAGGTATGTCCGCCCCGGCGTGAGGTTGGAAAAGGCTCCAAACGTGTACTCGTATCGTTCAGATTCATTTTCGTCCTCGCCATCCGCGTCAATGTGAATCATCCACATATACTCCGGGCTCATGTGGTCGACACCTTTCCTGTTGAACTCCAATGCCTCGGGGACTTCCCTCAGATGGAAAACAGCCGTCAGGGTCTCACCCGTCAGGTTGGATTCCACCCTGGTCATATCAACGTAAGCCGGTATGTTGTCTGCGATGGGATCGTTCGCGCTCTGACCGGGCAGCATTTCAAGATAGTCAACGACAACCTGGGTGACTGCAGGGCCAGGCACATCTCCATCGGGGCAGTCGGCGACATTTTCGAACGCTGGGATCATTCTTGGCCCCCGCGACGGTTCTGATGTATGCGCTGGCTCCGATGTTGCGGGGGGATCTGACGTCTGCGGTGGTTCCGCTGCTGCCGGCGGCTCCGCAGGTATTGGCACGCAGGCAGCAGCGAGAAGTGCGAGGCCGACGATCACAAAGCTTTTGAACATGGTGAATTCTCCTAGGGAACTCGAGGCAGGGTTTGGGTTACGTCTGACCTGGCCGCTCTTTGTGACGCATGGACGTGAGCCGGGAGGGCTGAATCAACCAGGACGGCAAGAGACGCCGTCTTGACCGAGCAGAATGTCATACGTCGAAAACAAGAGGGTCGACTCCGATGTGATGCCCGGAACCTCGCTGATAAGCGTGAGCGTGTCCTCTTCGTGAGAAACGAGCATACGGACATAAACCGGTACGTTTATCAAAAAAGTCACATCTTGTTCATGATCATGGTTGGCTTTCCACAAGGTGCTTCGCACAGCCTCCTGGAAAGGGCGCGTTGCGGCTGGCGTGTCTGCCAGGACTCTCCTGGCGGAGTAGACGGCGCCCAACATGTATTCAATCTGTTCAGATTCGGATTCTTCGCTGTTCTCCACGAAGATTTCAATCGTCCACATATATTCGGAGTGAAGGTCCTTGACACCTTCCCTGTTGAATTCCATCTCTGCGGGGATCTCCCTCAGAGAGAAGACCGCTGTCAGCGTTTCACCATCCAGGCTGGACGCCGCGCCGACAATGTCAATATAAGCCGGTATATCATCTGCAATGGGGTCGAATGCAGTCTGCCCGGGCAGCATCCTGAGATAGCCGCCGGGACAATCAGCCGGCCCTTCGGACACAGCCAGCCCTGCCTGCCCCTGCGCCGCTCCGGACACAGGCAGCGGCGTTGACCCTTGCTCTGTCGCCAACACAGCCAGTGCTCTTGGCTCCTGCACCGATCTTGTCGCAACGGAAGATGCAGCCGGTGTAACCGTGCAGGCCGCGGCAAGAAGAACGAGCCCGACGAGCAGAATTCCTTTGAACATGGTTTGTCTCCTTACTCCTGCAGCGGGAGAGCGATTCGCACGGTTGTGCCGCGGCCAAGGCCGTCACTGGAAACGGACACTGTGCCCCCGTGCGCCTCGACGACTGCGCGCGTAATGGCCAGCCCCAGGCCTGCGCCCCCTGTACGGCGGCTGCGCGACCGGTCGGCGCGGTAGAACCGGTCCACAACGTGGGGCAGATCGGCGGAACTGATCCCCGCGCCGTCGTCGGTTACCAGAATCGTGAGCTGCCGCCCCTCTTCGATAGTTGCGGAAACCTCAACCCGTCCCTCGGCCTGCGTATGCCGGAGGGCGTTGTCTATCACATTGCCGAGCGCCTGGCTCATGCGCAACGGGTCCAGATTGAGATCTGGCAGGTCGGGGGGCAACTGCAGCGAGAGTGTGATCCGGTTCATCTCTGCCTGTTGCTGCCAGCGCGCCAGCTCAGCGGTGAGCAGCTGATCGATGGAGCAGGATTCAACGGTGAGCTGCAACTCGTCCGACTCGGTTTCGGCCAGCCAGCCCAGATCGCGCACCAGGTTGCCCAGCATATTGACCTCCTGAACAATCCGGTCGGCGGCCTGTGAGGGGGATTGCAGGCCTCTGCGCAGCGCGTGGGCCTCGAGACGGATGATGCTCAGGGGCGTGCTCAGCTCGTGGGAAACATCGTCGAGCAGACGGTTGCGCAGGTCGCGTTGCGTCTGCAGAGCGGTTGTCATCTTGTTGAAAGCGCTGCTCATCTGCCCCAGTTCGTCAGAGGAAGTAACCGGGAGCAAAGCGGTATCCCCGCGTTGGGCAACGGTCCGGAAGGCCTGGGTCAAGGCAGTAACAGGGGTGGAGATGCGTTTGGAGAGCCAGGCGGCGAGTAAGAGCGCAACGGCGACGGTCAGCAGTCCGCCGATGACAGTGGTGTAAAGCAGGCCTCGGACAAAGTTTCGTGATTCGGTTGCGCCGAACTCCTGATAGAAATCAAGGATGGCATAACCCACCGCCCGGCGAGCGCTGTCGTCGGATACTTTGACAACTTGCTCATTAACGATCTGTTCATTCAGTTCGGATGCGGCTCGGTCTTGCGGTAAGTTTGAGAGGTCGTCGTACAAGGCATATTCATCGCCAACGTCGACGAATACAAGTATCTCATCTCCGTTACCCCTTTTATGGAACAGTACATAGTGCTCCCCTTGAACATTGTCTTCGTTGCGTCGCTCTTGTTCCCAACTTGAATCAGAAAGACTGCCTGAGCCTGCATCGGACACCGTGACGACCAATGTTTCCCATCCGTCCGAGTACGTGTAGGATTGGCCTAGCTTCTGGGCGACAAGCTCAGCTGCCTTGCTGCTGAGTTCGCCGCCATATGTGTCCAATCGGTCCAGCGTCGCATAGTATCCGATGCCGACGCTGAGCGAAACGGCGAACAGAATCAGCAGAACAAACGCCCCCAGAAAGCGCCAGTATAACGACATCATTCATCCTTCGTTACAAATCGATAGCCGGATCCATAGACGGTCTGTATCGGCTGGAAACCATCTGCGGCAATCTGCTTGCGCAGACGAAAAATGTGGTTGTCGATGGACCGGTCATACGCATCGAAATCGTCATCGAAGGCGAGGGCGATCAGTTGGTCCCGTGTGAGTACCTGGTTCGGATGACGCATGAATGCAGCCAGCAGCAGGTACAGTGTCCGGCTCAGATTGACCGGCTTTTCGTCAACTGTGACGCGCCGTATCGTTTCATCAATCGTGATGCGACCGTGACGCAAACGCTGCTGAACCTTGTCCTGGACGCGCCGCAACACCGCTTTGGCGCGTGCGACAACCTCCTCGGGATCGAAGGGTTTGACGACATAGTCGTCAGCGCCGGTGTCCAAACCACTGGTACGGTCTGCAAGGCCTGCCTTGGCTGTGAGCATGATGATCGGAACATCCGATTCGCGGCGCAGAATTTGACAGAGTTCCATTCCGTCGAGGAGGGGAAGCATCAGATCAAGCACGATCAGGTCGGGGGCAAGCCTGCGAGCCAGGTTGAGACCCGTCCTGCCGTCATGGGCGACTTCGACCGCAAATCCCCCTTCCTCCAGGAATACCCTCAACCAGTTCGCGATGGTTGTGTCGTCTTCAACAACCAATATCAGGTGACTCACTGTTCATTCCCGCAATGAACCCATGCAGACAAGATTCCCATTCTTTGACAAGGTTACCATTCCCGTCCTTGATTTCTTGCGTCGCACTTTTCCACGTCGATCTGTTTGGGTTACGCGGGGGATGTCCCTCACATACTGTCAATAATAGAGGGGAAATGTCGCAGAAATATCTCAAATTGAGATGAACTCGCTCCGAAGTCCTTAAACCGGACGCATAATTGAGGTGCCGATGCCGGGCAGGGCGATGTACCGCTCAAGCGTGGCGGTATTGTCGTTGATCCGCCAGGAGCTCGGGGCAGTGTGGCCCGGCCCGGCGATGCCAGGCGGCGAGGTTGCCCGACAAACCGGGGAACGGGGCCCTGGAGGGCCGCGGCGTTTGCCGGAGCGGATTGGGGCAGAGGTACTTGGATCTGCGTGCTATCGAAAAGGCGCCCGATCTGATTGACGAGTGCCGGGCCGACGCCGCAGACCAGCGCAACAAAGCGCTCCGATTTCCATCGGGCGCAGTCTGAAAAAATACGCTTTAAGAAAAATTTGAATTTTCGCCGACTCATGAACCGATATCAGGAAACACGCCAAGACCGATCCAATTTCTTCAGCGGGGCAAAACGATCTCTCACAGGGGCTTCATGGGGCCCGCCCGTTCACAGGGAGACGACATGGACATAGACGCAAACCTACTCGCCGTTTCCACCGTCGCCACTCTCGTCAGCGTCCGGTTGGCCCTCGCCGAATAGGGACATGTTGGCAGGCCGCTGCAGCAATGTCCCCATGCGTATGCGGGCGATGACGGCCAGCTGGTAGGCATCGCCCTCTATTGCCAGTTGATACGTCTTCTCAAAGAGATCGATGGCCGCAGCGACGTCGCCTTCCACTTCAGCCACATTGCCCAACAGAAAGTAGCCCTGGGGATCGGTTGCATCCAACGCCAACGCCTCGTTGCCGGCCGCGCGCGCCTCGTCAAGATCGCCAATATCCAGCCGGATCATGCCGAGCGTCCACCAAAAAGCCACTTGCCGGTTGGACGGCACCAGCGCTTTCGCCTCCGCCAGCGCTTCCTGGACCCTCCCGCTCTGTCCCAGCTTGTCGCGAACCACCGCCTCCCAGATCAACAGCTCCGCGTCCGGCTCCGTGAGCAGCGCCTTGGCCTCTTCAGTAACCGCCAGCGCATCCTCCCAGCGCCCGTCGAAGGCCATCTGCCGCAACGCGGCGATCGCTTCGGATGTTATAACGGAGTTGGCGTCCGCCGGAATGACAAACGTAAACAGGGCCCAAACGATCGCCAGACACGCGACTACGGTTCCAAGCCTGGTACCCAAGCGGCGAATGAAGCGGCGACGGTCGGCGGCGACCACCGCGTCCAAATGCCACCACAGTCCTTGCGCCGGGGAATTCGTTTCGCGCAACTTCTCCAGGCCGCCGGCAGCATCCACAGCGCGCATCACGCGGCCAGCCTCGCGCTGCAGCTTGCTATGCAGACTGCTCCAGCGCGTCTGCTCTGGCCGCAGGTCCAACCCGCTGGCCTCCAACTGAGTGAAACGCTCGTCGATGCTGTCCAGAAGTTGCAAGAACGATTCAACGTTGTCCCGCCGCAACTGGATGATTAACCGCTCCGCCTCGTCGAGCCCCTCCCGCAGACTGTTGGCAAGGCTCTGCCGCTCCTCCCGCACCGAGTAAGCCATGACCGGTTGTCCTCCCACCCTCCGTCTATACCCCTTAGCTTGTGGGCCCGTTTTTCGAAGACAAGCTCATTGTTCAGAGTCGTGCACCGTGAGGTGCGGGGTTGAAGCAGTTCTTGTGGATCCACGTCGAAAACCATGCGCAGCAACGACCTGCTCAACCAGGGCCGTCTATCCGCAAACTACCCAGAACGCACATCGCCCCTCGACGGCCGCGAGTTTAGCCGTCAGCCAGGCGCCATTATTGTCCAAACCTGTTTTCGACGCCAATCGCCACTTTCCCGGGATTCCGCAACCCCAAAACCGCACAGGAGCCGTCCTGAGGCCCTGAATCGACCGCTTAGGTCCCATAGGATCTTGCGATGCCCTACCGTTCAGCCTGCCCATTGAGCCTGCAGCCCTCGCTGGTAGAGGATCCACCGCTCTATACACCCCAGTCCAAAGCTGTCGCCGCCGCGCTGTCAAGAGGAGCAGGAAGCAACAGCGACGATATGGCCGGCGAGGCTGCGCTTTGCTTGCTGCCGACAGCGCCGCGGGCTACCCCAATTGATAGCGCTATGACGGCCGGCTGGGCGCAACTGCCCTGCTCGCCAGCGAGATTGACACCGCCAACAGGTATATGTATGATACTTCGCGCAATCTCCCCACGACCGGGTGGGAACAGTTGCGTGGACACATGGCGGAAAGACGCTGTCCACACAGCAACGACACGGGACGCCGAATATGATGCGCGCTCTCAAGAAATGGGGTGGGTTCCTAGCGGTTGCCGCGGCGTTTATCACGCTCGCCCCTTATGCCTGGGCGAACAATGCCGACACCTACATCAGCCGAGGCAATGCCAAGGGCGACCGTGGTCAATACCAGGAGGCCGTCGCCGACTATGACCAGGCACTCCAACTCCAACCCGACAATGCCCACGCCTACGACCATCGAGGTTTTGCCAAGTTTATGCTTGGTCAATACCAGGAAGCCATTGCCGACTATGACCAAGCACTCCAGTTGCGGCCTGACTTCGCCGACGCCACCTTCTACCGGGGCGTTGCCAAGTTTAAGCTTGGTCAATACCAGGAAGCCATTGCCGACCAGGACCAAGTACTCCAGTTGCGGCCTGACTTCGCTGACGCCTACGCCGTTCGGGGAAATGCCAAGCTTTATCTTGATCAATATCAGGACGCCGTTGCCGACTTGGACCAGGCTATCCAACTGCAGCCTGACTTCGCCGACGCCTACGTCGTTCGGGGCCATGCAAAGGTCTGTCTAGGTCAAAACCAGGAGGCCATCGCCGACTACAACCAGGCACTCCGACTCCAACCCGACAATGTCTACGCCTACGCCGGGCGGGCCAATGCCAAGTCCGGGCTTAACCAATATCAGGACGCCTTCGCCGACTTGGACTATGCTCTCCAATTGCAGCCTGACTATGCCGAGCCCTACGTCGTTCGGGGCCATGTCAAGTTTCGCCGAGGTCAATACCAGGAGGCCATCGCCGGCTATAGCCAGGCGCTCCAACTGCAGCCTGACTATGCCGGTGTCTACTTCTTTCGGGGCCATGCCAAGGCCCACTTTGGTCAATACCAGGAGGCCATCACCGACTATGACAAGGCCATTCAACTCCAACCGGACAAAGCCAGTGCCTACTTCTTGCGGGGCAATGCCAAGGCTATGCTAGGTCAATACCAGGAGGCCATCGTCGACTATGACCAGGCCACCCAACTCCAACCTGACAAAGCCCACGCCTACGTCAGGCGGGGCAATGCCAAGGCTGAGCTAGGTCAATACCAGGAGGCCATCGTCGACTATGACCAGGCCACCCAACTCCAACCCGGCAATGCTCGCGCCTACCACGGCCGGGTCCTTGCCAAACTCAATATAGACAAACCCCGGAACATCTTCTCCGGCTATAACCAGGCCCTCCAACTCCAGCCCGACTTCTCTGACGACGGTTAGGTTCCGTTGGCGTTTGGAAAAGACCGTCCAAATGACGATGGGTGCCGGCTGCATGCAGCCGGGATCAGTCTGTCCTTGACGCCCTGGAGCACAGGATATAGCCGGCTTTGCACACACCTTTCATGGCGCCGGCACTGGTACCCGCCATGTACCCAGGTTCGGTCCCGGTTTTGTGCATGTGTTCGGACCGGCCGCCAGGCCTGCGCTGGCCGACATCCGCGGTAGTCGACCGCAACTTCCAGGAATGGAGAGTACGCCAGGACCGATCAGGGCGCACAGAAGGCCGCAGACGGCTCCCTGCACCAACTCCTGTTGCGCCCCATATTGCTGCTGCAGAACCAGAATCAGCTCGATCAGGTTCTCTCGGTCTATTCGCTCTAGCTGCTCTCGATCCAACTGGTCCAATTTGCTCATATCTCTTACTCTACATCAGCCACGAACAAACGCACATTAGCTCTTTATTCTTTACATAGGCTTAGTAGTTACCTCTATCCTTAAGATTTCCAGCGTGAATAATATGGTGAGCCCCAATCTTTGGACCGCGAAACAAGAAAAATAAGGTGCATCCAGACGGCTGCGGTCTGCCGCCGTCAGAGCAAGACGTACTCTTCCGCCGGCGTGCAACCGTTGAGACTTTGATATGGTCTCAACTGGCTGTAGAAGTCGAAGTAAGCGCTTAAGCCGGTTTACAGCGCACGCCACCTGTCATACTGGTCGAGATAGATGTGCTCAAATCTGACGCTGCGCCTATGGCGTTCGCAGAACACATTGTTGCGGCCGCGGCCACCCGCGCTGACCTGGACGTCGACAGCGAGTAAGCGAGCGGTGATGTGATCAACTGTAAAGTGGCGAAAAGGGGAACGCAATGACAAGGCGCGGGTCGAAGCTTACAACGAGGTTTCGCTGGCCTTTCCTGCTAGGCCGGCAGGTTTCCGTCTATTCGACCTCCAATGCCTTTACGGTGAGTTCTGGCACGTGATGAACAGTATCAACACCATCCATGACCGCCACAAATGAAATTATGTCGTCCACAGCAACAGGCGCCGGCATGTCGCGGTAATGCAACACCACCTGGTCCTCACCCCAACTGTCGGTTCGATCGTCGAGCGCGACAAACACCCACATCTCAACATAATTTTCGGTCGCCGAGGCTATGTGCCCTATCTGTCCCCGAAATTGGACGGTTTTGCCTTCGTTCTGATCGGCATTGCTCAAAAGCGTGTCGTAGGCGATTGACTCGGCCTCACCCTGCCATTGCGCGAACGTACGGGTTGGCTCAGGTGTCGGCGTAGACTCATCCCCTGAAGAGGCATCGGCAGCTGAGGAGTCGCGGAGTAGCACCTGAGTAAAGTTGATATAAGTTCCAACTGACAGGAGCGCAATCAGCCCCAGCGACAGCAATATCGCTCTCCCCCAATTCGCCTTCTGTCCTACGCTTATCTCTGGCTGCTCTTGTTGATCCATGAGGTGCCCCCTGATGGCACGGACGAAATGGCTGGCCGCCACAGCAACCACGTAACAGTCGGCCAACAGGGGGACGCAACGCGCCCCATTTGCCTGTTGCCTATCGCCCAACCCATCAAGTTGCTGTGTTGCTGACCATTCAACACCTGTGCAACTCGAATACCAAAAAGACGGAGATGACAATCTTTGTCGAGTGGGTCAAAACGATGTGGCCGCGATGAAGTATTCCTAGCTTCTTCATCCATTCTATCCAATATTTCTGAAGTACCAAACCATGTTCTTGTAACAGGGCCTTGAGCGAACCTCCCGCAAAGGGCTTCCCTGCAGTGGGGTTCACGCCAAAATGGGGATGAACTCTCCTGTACGTATGATTTCGACTAGACCTTGACCAGTCCCCACATCCATCCCTGAAAGTGCGCCCATTCACTGACCACTAACCACTGACCACTGGCCACTGCAGTTGTGCGGTCGGGCCTTCGGCCCTCCCTTGTGCAGGGGCTGCGCCCCCGCAACGCCCCGCCCTTGCTAGACGACCGTGTTCGTTCTTCGCCAGCAACGTGTCTAAAGCAAGGTGTCTAGCCAACAGCATTCCCCCCAACCGGTCTGGAAGGGGCAGGCACGGTACAGGGCCTGCCCCGTGCCCCCTAATCAACGGACCCCCCCGTTAGAGACCGGACCATGCCCCTGCCCTGCGTCTCTCCAAGAGCCGCTGACGAATTCCAGCCACCTACGGCAAAATCTCCCCGCCAGACTGTTCCCACCCCAAATCTGGGATGCAACCATCGAATGACTTTCCCTTGACACTCATGTTACGATATGCGGGCTGAACTCTCTGGCTGTGCACGACTTTGGCTGACCGGGGTCAACTTCAATGCGCTCGTTCGCCAATAAGCCATTTCCCCAAACTTCCTTCACCCTCCTCAAAGAGGAACTGAGAAACCAAATCCCCCGGATAACCCTCCTCTTCGCTCTCGCGCTCATCGGCACGGCAGTCGGTCTGATCCAGCCCTTCCTATTCAAACTCCTCCTCGACACCGCCATCCCCGCAGCCGACCTCCGGCTCATCGGCCTCCTCCTCGTCGGCATGGTAATCGTCCCCGTCCTCAGTGCCGGCTTCAACGCCGCCAACCAATACCTTCGCGCATACATCGGCGAAAGCGTCTCTCAACGCCTGCGCCGCGATCTGTTCGACCATCTCTTGCACGTCCGCCTCGCCGCCCTCGAGCAGTTCAAGACAGGAGAGCATCTTCATCGACTCACCCGCAGCTGCGGCAGAATCGGCGAAGTTTTCGTCGGGAACCACCTGCTGCCGCTCGCAATGAGCGCCATCCTCCTCTTGGGCACGCTCGCAGCCATGACAGCGTTGCACTGGCGCCTCACCCTTCTGGCCCTTCTCGCCTTCCCCATCTCCTACCTCCTGACAAGGAAGACGCGCAGCCATGCCCAGACCCTTGAACGTGACTTTTCCAGTACTTTGGAAGCCGGTCAGAGCTACCTGACCGAATTCTTCCCCGGCATGCGCACAATCCGGGCCTTCAACGCCGAACCCTATGAAAAGGCGCGCTGGCAAGACTGGCTCGTGAAGCATCGCAGCATTAAGGCCAGAGTAACGGCCTTCCACGAGCTGATTCGCATAGTCCTGCCGGAGACCGTCAACTACGTAGCCGCCGGCCTCATATTCGGTTACGGCGCATTCGAAATCATACAGGGCAGGCTGACCGTTGGCAGTCTTGTCGCCTTCGCCGCCTACCTGCCCCGCGCCTACGCCGTCCTGCAGTCTCTGCTCGGCACCCACGTCAACCTCCAGGAGGCCCGCGTCAACGCCGAAAAAGTCGATGCCCTCTTTGCCCTCTCCCGCGAACCATTCGGCGTCAGGACCCTGACGCCCGGAAATGCGTCACAGGAGGCAGGCGTCGCCAGCGCGTCACCCCTTGTCGGCGCCGCGCTGACCTTCAACAACGTCTCCTTCGACTACGGCCGCGGCGACTTCGGCGCGCGTGAACTCACCTTCCACGTCGAGCCAGGCGAGTTCATCGGCATCGTCGGCCCCAGCGGCGGCGGCAAGTCCACCATCATCGATCTGATCATGGGCTTTTACTCGCCCCAGTCCGGGACCATCGCGCTGGACGGGGTCGACCTGCGCGAACTATCCTTGACCTCTCTGCGCAATCAGATCGGCCTCGTCTCCCAGGACCTCTTTTTCTGGAACGACACCATTGGTCGCAACATCACCTATCCCCGCCCCGACGAAGATCCCGGCGCCGTCAGCGAAGTTGCGCGCGCCGCACAAATCGATGAGTTCATCAGCGGCCTGCCCCGCGACTACCGCACTTTCATCGGCGAACGCGGCCTGACCCTCTCCGGCGGCGAACGCCAGCGCCTCGCCATCGCCCGCGCCCTCCTCAAGCAACCCAGGCTCCTACTGCTCGACGAAGCCACCTCCGCCCTCGATGCCCTCACAGAGCAGAAGGTCCGCACCGCCTTCGAAGAAGCACGCGCCGGTCGCACCGCCATCGTCGTCGCCCATCGCCTCTCAACAATCCGCAACGCAGACAGAATCCTCGTCATCGACCAGGGCCGCATCGTCCAGACCGGCACCCGCGAGGAACTCCTCAAGCACGGCGGCCTCTTCTCTGACCTGTACAACGCACAATCTTTCGATCTTCCTGCGATCGCGCTATAATCCGTAGTAATCTCCGCGGCCAATGCCTTCTTAACGCGCCGCTGGCTGTCAGCTACCATTCACGCTAAGGATTCTGCCAACGATGTCACCTAATACTAACGGCCAGGGCGCTGCGTCCCTGCCTTTCGAAAGCGCCACCCTCGATCCGGATCTGGAAGAAAACGTAGTCAACACCATCCGCATGCTCGCACTGGACGCCGTCCAGGCCGCCAACTCGGGACACGCCGGCCTGCCCATGGGCATGGCCACCGCCGCCCTGACCCTCTGGCGCAGACACCTGCGCTACAACCCGGCCAACCCCGACTGGCACAACCGTGACCGCTTCATCCTCAGCGCCGGCCACGGCTCCATGCTTCTCTATTCCATGCTCCACCTGACCGGCTTCGATCTCCCCCTCCAGGAGCTCAAGAACTTCCGCCAGTACGGCAGCATGACGCCCGGCCACCCTGAGTACGGCCACGCACCCGGCGTCGAGACCACCACCGGACCGCTCGGACAGGGCTTCGCCAACGGCGTCGGCATGGCCATCGCCGAACAGTGGCTCGCCGCCAACTTCAACCGGCCCGGCTACGACGTCGTATCACACCACACCTACGCCATCGTCAGCGACGGCGACCTCATGGAGGGTGTCGCCCAGGAAGCCGCCAGCCTCGCCGGCCACCTGCGCCTCGGCAAACTGGTCTATCTCTACGACGACAACCGCGTCACCATCGACGGCTACACCGACCTGGCCTTCACCGAAAACCAGTACCAGCGCTTCGAAGCCTACGGCTGGCACGTCCTCAAAGTGGACGGCATGGACGGCGCCGCCGTTGACGCCGCCATCGCCGCCGCCAAACAGGACCCCCGCCCCAGCATCATCGGCTGCACCACCGTTATCGGCTTCGGCGCACCCAAACAGGGCGAGCCCGATATGCACAGCGACGCGCTCCCCGACGATGAAGTCGCCCAGACCAAGGCCAACCTCGAATGGCCGCAGGAGCCGACCTTCTATCTGCCCGACGACGTGCGCGACTTCTGCCTCCAGGCCGTCGAACGCGGCAAACGGCTCGAGACCGACGACAGCACCCTGTGGGATGCCTACGCCGCCGCTCACCCCGACCTGGCCGCCCAGCTCAGCGCGATGCTGCAGGGCGAACTTCCCGACGGCTGGGAGAACGCCCTCCCCGCCTTCGAAAGCGGCGGCAGCGCCGCCACCCGTAACGCCAGCGGCGATACCCTCAACGCTCTCGCGCCCGTCATCACCAATCTCATCGGCGGCAGCGCCGACCTCGCGCCCAGCAACAAGACAATTATCAACGGCAGCCCCGACTTTCAACCCGACTCCTACAACGGCCGCAACTTCCGTTTCGGCGTACGCGAACACGGCATGGGTGCCGTCCTCAACGGCATGGCCCTGCACGGCGGCGTCATCCCCTACGGCGGCACCTTCCTCGTCTTCAGCGACTACATGCGCGCCAGCATCCGCCTGGCCGCCCTCATGGGTGTGCCAGCCATCTTCATCTTCACCCACGACAGCATCGGCGTCGGCGAAGACGGCCCCACCCATCAGCCTGTCGAGCAGGTGGCCGCCCTCCGCGCCATTCCCAATCTCACCGTCATCCGCCCCGCCGACGCCAACGAAGTGGCCCAGGCCTGGAAAGCCGCCCTGCAGAACAAGAGCGGCCCCACCGCCCTTGTCTTCTCCCGCCAGAATCTGCCCGTCTACGATCGCACCGCCGCAGGTGTCGCCGCCGCCGAAGGCGCGGCTCGGGGCGGATATGTATTCTTCCAGAGCAATGGAGCAGCCGGCGCCGCCTCCGAGCTGGCCCTCATCTCCTCCGGCAGCGAGCTCGAGCTCGCCTACGACGCGGCCCAACAGCTCGCCCAAAACGGGGCCGCCGTACGCGTCGTCAGCCTGCCCAGCTGGGAGCTCTTCGCCGCACAGTCACCTGCCTACCAGCAGGAAGTCCTGCCGTCGAACGCGCGCAGGCTCTCCGTCGAAGCCGGCGTCACCCAGGGCTGGGAACGCTGGGTCGGCAACGATCCCGCCCGCGGCGTCGCCATCGGCATTAACCGCTTCGGCGCCAGCGCGCCCCAGGAGGATGTCTACGCCAATCTCGGCCTCACCGTCGACGCCGTCGTCAGCGCCGCGCAGACACTCTTGCAGGCGTAGCCGCCTATGCTTCGGGCCTTGGCCGCCGTCCTCCAGCAGACCCGGCAGCATCACGCCATCGAGCACGCCACCATCCATCTGCTGGCGGCCCGCTTTCCCCGCCGTGTCTTCGCTGGCATGAGCGACCCCTGGGGCTTTACCCTCTACGGGCAGTTGCCCAGCGAAGCCATCGAAGAGGCCGTAGCCGAAGCCATTCAGCGCCTTCAGGATGGCGAAGAGGACCTCGCCTTCCATCCCAACTGCGGCACGAACCTCACCGCCACGATCCTGTTGGTGACAGCCGCCGCATTTCTCGGCAGTGTCGACTGGCGAAGTAGCCATCTTCAAACGCCCGCAGGGTCGTTCCCTTTGGGAGAGGAAGGAAGTGGCGACACCCGCGAACCGTCTCCCATGCGAGAAAAGTCGGGCAAAGGCAGTTCGATCCTCGACAGAATGACGGTTACCGCCGGACTGATGACGCTCGCTCTCCTGGTTTCAACGCCGCTGGGGATGCGGTTGCAGCGTCTGACAACCTTAGCGTCTATCGGCAACCGCGAGCTGGCCCAGGTCATTCCCGTGAAACGCGGCCAGGCCCATCGCGTAACCTTCGCCGAACCGCAATGACCGGGGGCCTCGCCTCCGAGAATGGTAGCGCATTGACAAACTATCTGTTCCTCGCGCCCGATGAGTTTCTGTTGGCGAAACGTTTGACCCAACTGAAGCAGGCCCTCGGCGACCCGGAAATGGCCTCGCTGAACCTCGCCGAACTTGACGGCGGCCGTTCCAACGCGAGCGACATTCTCTACCATGCCGGTGCCATGCCCTTCCTCGCCGATCGGCGTCTGATCATCGTGCGCGGCTACCTCAATAGTCTCGAGTCCCGCCTGGGCACCGCCAGGTCGCCGAACAAGACCGCACAGGCCGAAGCGCGTCAGATACTGGAAAGCCTGGCCGATACCGGCCTCTCAAATGATCTCGTCTTCATCGAGGACAAGCTGGACAAACGCCGCGCCATCTGGAGGGGCTTCGACGGCCTCGCCGGTCTCGACCAACTGAGCAATAACGGTCACCTCGCAATCGAGGAGCTGAACACGCCCGACGCCCGCGCCCTGCCCGCCTGGATAGCCAATACGGCCCGCCGGGATGGGATCAAAATCGATGGCAGAGCAGTGCAAATGTTGGCAACTTACGTCGGCGCCGACCTGCGCCGCCTCACCTTGGAGCTGGACAAGCTGCGCGCCTACGCCGCCGGCCGCGTCATCACGCCGGACGACGTCCAGCGCCTCGTGAGCGACACCAGCGAAGCACTCATCTGGGATCTGACCGACGCCATCGGCCAGCGCGACGGCCGCAAAGCAATGCGGGCCCTGTACGCTCTGCGCCGCAACGACGCCAACCCCTTCTACCTGCTGACCATGATCACCCGCCAGTACCGCATCATGCTCAAAGTCAAAGATGAGACCACCCGCACCTCTGGAAACGAATACGACATCGCCGGACGCGTCGGCGAGAGCCCATTCCCTGTCAAAAAGGCCATGGCCCAGAGCCGCAACTATGCCATCCCCCAGCTGGAAAATATTCTGGACCGGCTCCTCTCCTCCGACTTCGCCATGAAGACCGGCGCCGACCCCAACACCGAAATCGACATTCTGGTAGCAGAACTGACCCAATCCCGATAGAGGAACGCCATACCTGATGACTCCTAATCGCACTACCTCCCCCCGCTTTGACGCCCAGCCCGTCTCCACCAGCGAGGGCGGCCGCACAACAATCGGCCCCGAAACGATCCATCGCGTCCAAACCGCTAACGGCATCACCGTTCTCGTCCGTCCCAACCCATCCGCGCCCGTCGTCATGATGGAGGGAGCCCTGCGCGCCGGCAGCGTCGATGAACCGGCCGCGCTGGCAGGGCTGGCCTCCTTCACCGCCTCCCTCGTAAGCCGCGGCAGCGCCAACTATGACTTCGACAGCTACAACGAGGCCGTCGAATCCGTCGGCGCCAGCGTCAGCGTCGGTGGCGGCGACCACGTCACCAGCTTTGGCAGCGAGAGCCTCATCGAAGACTTCCCGCTCATGGTCGAAATCCTGGCCGATGTCCTGCAGCGGCCAACCTTTCCGACCGAACATATCGAACGCGTGCGCGGACAGTGGCTCGTGCGCCTGCAGGAGCGCGAACAGAGCACACGCAGCGTCTCCTACCGCCGCTTCAACGAAATGATCTACGGCGACCATCCCTACGGGCTGCCCACATCAGGTTACATTGAGACGATTCAGGCAATCAGCCGCGACCACGTGGTCCGCTTTCACCGCGACCACTACCATCCCAACCAGGCCATCGTCGTTGTCAGCGGCGATGTCGACCCGGACGCGGTCGTGGCCCTGCTCGATACCCACTTCGGTGCCTGGCCCGCAGGCCCTGAGCCTCCCTCGCCCGCCGACTCCATCCCCCCGGTGACCGGCGCCGACGGCGTCCAGCGCAAATCCTTCCCCATACCCGGCAAGGTCCAGTCTGATGTCGTCATCGGCTGCCTCGCCATCCCCCGTAAACATCCCGACTACCAGGCCGTCCAGGTCGCCAACAATATCCTCGGCCAGTTTGGCATGATGGGCCGCCTCGGCGAAACTGTGCGCGAACGCCAGGGCCTCGCCTACTACAGCTACAGCGCCCTCGACGCCGACATCGGGGTCGGGCCCTGGGTCGCCTTCGCCGGCGTCAATCCCCAGAACGTCAACCAGGCCGTCGACAGCATCCTCCACGAATTCGACAGGCTCGGGCAGGAACCGGTCAGCGATGATGAACTCTCCGACAGCATCGCCAACATGACCGGCACGCTCCCCCTGCGCCTGGAAACCAACGACGGCGTCGCCTCCATTCTGCTCAATATGGAATGGTTCGGTCTGGGCCTCGACTACCTCCAGACCTACCGCGAGCGCATCAGCGCCGTCACAAAAGAGGATGTCCAGCGCGTGGCCGCCCAATACCTGCGGACAGATTCCTATACGCTGGTGACCGCCGGTCCCGACGCCAACGAGAGCTGAGAAACTGTGGAACAAAACCCTGTCATCCAAATTGAAGAGCTGAGCAAGGTATACACCGTCAACGAACGCGAAGCGGGGTTGGTCGCCGCCATGCGCAGTCTCGTCAAGCGCAAAACGCGCGACGTCAACGCCGTGGATAGCATCTCCTTCTCAGTTGGCGAAGGCGAAATCGTCGGCTTCCTCGGCCCCAACGGCGCCGGCAAGACCACCACCCTCAAAATGCTCTCCGGGCTGCTCCATCCAACCGGCGGCAGCGCCACTGTGCTCGGTTTTCGCCCCTGGGAGCGCAACCGCGACTACCTGCGCCGTATGACACTGGTCATGGGCCAGCGCAACCAGCTCGTGTGGGACATCCCCGTCATCGACACCTTCGAGCTCAACCGCGCCGTCTACCGTATCCCCGAGGAGCAGTACCGGCCCGTCGTTGAGGAGCTGACCGAACTCCTGGAATTGGAGCCGCTGCTCCGCAAGCCAACCCGCAATCTCTCTCTCGGCGAGCGCATGAAGTGCGAAATCGCAGCCGCGCTCCTTCATCGGCCATCCGTGCTCTTTCTCGACGAACCCACCATCGGGCTCGATGTGACCATGCAGCGGCGCATCCGCCGCTTCATTACCGACTACAATCAACGCACCGGCGCCACCGTCATACTGACCAGCCACTATATGGCCGACGTTGAAGCCCTGTGCAAGCGCGTCATCGTGATCCATCACGGCAAACTGCTCTACGACGGCGAGCTCACAGGCCTCGCCGACCGCTTCGCACCCTTCAAAACAGTCGAAGTCAAGCTACAAAACGGCCTCGACGGCCGCCCGCTGGCGCAATATGGTGAGCTGATGGCCCACAGCGAAGGCCGCATCACGCTGCGCATCCCCAAAGTCGATACCGCCGCCGTCACCGGCCGCCTGCTGGCCGATCTGGACGTCGCCGACCTTACAGTTCAGGACCCACCAATCGAGGACGTGATCGAGCACGTATTCAGTCAGTCACCAAGCCCGCTCGATGAGCCCGATCCCCAGAAGGTTCAGAGCGAATAATTGGGTTGAATAATGAACCGCTTCCTGCTTCGAATACTGATAACTGTCCTGGCTACCCTTCTCATTCCGACCTTAACTCTGGTGGGATGCAGCGCGTCGGTCCCCGTTTCCACCCAGGAGCTAATTTCCACACCCGCCTCGACCGCGACCCCCGCGACGATGAGCGAAAATGGCGAATCGGCTCCTGCGGCGGCTAACCCGGAGGTAGGTGAGCAAACGCAACAGGATGAGCGCGTGTCTGCCGAAATGGGCGAAGCAGAACTGGCCCGAACGGTTAGCGCCGCGATAGACTTCATCGGGCTCCTGGAGTCAAGGCAACAAGAAGCCGCCCTCCTCCCGTTTGACACCAACACGCGGCCCAACTGGTCCAACTTGCCCGCCCGCATGCTTCCCTTCGACCGCAATGGTGTTCGTATCGGCGATCTCAGCGATGTTCAACTCGCCGCTATGCTTGCCTTTCTCTCCAGCGCTTTGAGCCCCGAGGGCCTCGACGCCGTGGCCGCAATCGTCGCCGCAGAAGCGGTTCTGTTCGACTCCCAAAATTCCAGCCGGCTCGGTCTGAATGAGGGAAATTATTGGCTTGCCTTCTTCGGTACCCCTTCACTGACCGAGCCTTGGGCATGGCAGTTTGGCGGTCATCACCTGGCTGTGAATATGTCGACCTCTGACGGCCGCATCACAATGTCCCCCACCTTCATCGGAGTCGAACCCGCTGTTATCGAAGAGGCCGCTGTCGAAAGAATTTTCGCAGCCCTTGGCGGCGCAAGAGCAAGCGCAGGAATAGGGACCATCGCGCCATTCGCCGATGAAATAGAGGCCGGGCTTGCGCTCGTCAACAGCCTGTCCGCTGCATCGCGAGACGCCGCACTCCTTTCGAGACGTCCGAACGGCCTGGTCACCGGAGCCGGCCAGGACGGAGTTATCCCTGAACTGCAGGGTTCGCAAGTAAGTGGCTGGAGTCCCGGTCAACAACAGGCTCTTCTCGATCTTGTGTCTCTTTGGGTAGGCATGCTCCCGCCCCGGGACGCCAGAATGCGCATGCAGGAAATCGAGTCCAATCTGAACGACACCCATTTCGCCTGGCATGGGCCCACCGATGGCGCCGGCGCTATCTACTTCCGTATTCAAGGCCCGGATCTGATTATCGAGTTCCTGTCCCGTGGCCCAGTCAGCGCCGCCAGCAGTCACTATCATTCGATCTACCGTAACCCAACAAACGAATATGGCCGGCAGTGACAACGATCTGGCTACCCACTCTGGCCGGACGACCAAAGCATCGTCCGCCAGCCAGTCTGAACTGTGCAGGCCGCCGACTTCCGAAGATTACTGTTCGACTTTCAATCAAAGCATGAGCCCACGCTAACCAATGTTCGCCTTTTACACGATCTACAAAGGATACTTCCGCACCGCACTGATCGTGCAGTTCCAATATCGGGTCGCGATGCTCATCTGGCTCCTGGGCGGCATTATCGAACCCCTGATGTACCTCGTGGTCTGGCGTACTGTCTCCGAACAGCAGGGCGGTTCCGTTGGCGGATTCGACACCAACGACTTTGTCGTCTACTTTATCGCCGTGATGTTGGTGAGCCACGCCACCTTTACGTGGATCATGTGGGAGTACATCTACCGTATTCGTATGGGCCTCTTTTCAGTAATGCTCCTCAAGCCCATCCACCCCATCCACAGCGACATCGCCGACAACATCGGCTACAAGTTCCTGACCCTGACCGTCATGGCGCCGGTCACCCTCCTTCTGGCCTGGTTCTTCGATGCCTCCTGGCGGCCCGCACCTTGGACCCTGGCCGCCTTCGTGCCTGTGCTGATTCTCGCCTTCCTCATGCGTTTCTACTGGGAGTGGTCGCTCGCCATGGTCGCCTTTTGGACCATGCGTATCGACGCCATGAATCAGGCCTATATCGTAATCGGGCTCTTTTTCTCCGGCAGGCTGGCTCCTCTCTCCCTCTTCCCGGAAATCGTACAGCGCGCCGCCGACATCCTGCCCTTCCGCTGGATGCTCTCCTTCCCCGTCGAGCTCCTGCTTGGGCGTATTACACCCAGAGAGCTGCTCATCGGCATCGGCGCACAACTCTTCTGGCTGCTCGCCGGCTATCTCTTTATGCAGCTCATCTACCGGGCCGGCATCAAACGCTACGCCGCCTTTGGCGCCTGACCTGCAACCAATACCATGTACTACTTTCGCCTTTTCGCAACCTACGTCCGAGTCGGTATCCTCGGTGAACTCGAATACCGGGCCAACTTCTGGATCAATATAATCCAGTCCGCCCTCGATCTGTGTGTCGCCCTCGGCGGGATCGCCGTCGTCTTCAGCCATACCGACACGCTCGGCGGCTGGCGCCAGGAAGAGCTGCTGGCGTTGATCGGCGTCTACTTCCTCATCGGCGGTCTCATCCGCACGCTAATCCGCCCCTCCATGATCCAGTTCATGGAAGACGTTCGCCAGGGTACCCTCGACTTCAAGCTCACCAAACCCGCCGATTCGCAGGTGCTCGTCAGCATCCAGCGCATCGAAATCTGGCGCCTCGTCGACGTGCTCATCTCCCTCCCTGTGCTCGGCATCGCGTTCCTGCGCCTCGGCGCAAGTCTCGGCCCCATCGAGTCCGCAGTCTTCGCCGTCACGCTCCTGAGCGGAGCCTTGATCATCTACAGCTTCTGGCTCATGCTCAGCACCTGTGCATTCTGGTTCGTGAAGGTCGAAAATATCCAGGTCATCTTCATGAGCATGTGGCCAGCCGGCCGCTGGCCCGTCAACATCTATCCCACCTGGCTGCGCGCCGTCCTCACATTTCTGGTCCCGGTCGCCTTCGCCACCACCGTGCCCGCCTCCGCCGTCAGCGGCCGCATCACCGGCGCAACCCTCATCGGCACGGTTGCCCTTGCCGCCGCCATGCTGCTCGTCTCCCGCTGGTTCTGGCGGGTGGGCATCCGCTTCTATTCCGGCGCCTCAGCATGACAAACCAATGAGACCGACTCCGCCTGTCCCGAATCCGCTCCACTCTAAGCAGTCTCCCCCACCGTCTCCGTCCCCAGCGGCGAGTGATCTTCTGGGCGGTCGGCCGCAAGCGGCCTCCCTTGTGCAGGGGCTGCGCCCCCGCAACGCCCCCCTCTGGCTTGTCCACCGTGCCTGTTCTTCCCCAGCGCCGTGTCTGGCCAACAGTGTCTCCTTCCCCCCTTGCAGTCCCGAGCCACTATCCACTATCCACTGACCACCGACCACCGACCACTGCCGGTTTCACCCAAGGAGGAAACGCAATGCGGATACTAATCACGTCGGCCAGCCATGGTCGCAGCGCGGCCCTGGCCGACCATCTGGCCCATCACCACGAGGTCCGGCTCACGGAGCGAGTGCATGTCGAGACTGAGCACGAATTTGTGCTCTCAGCCCTCGGGCACGACCGCTCCACAAACCTCCTCACGCGCGGCATCGACGCCATCATCCATGTCGCGGAGCCCCTGCCCGATGAGGACGTGAGCTCGCAGCTCGACGCCGCCACCCGCTGTACCTACAATCTGCTCATGGCCGCGGCAGAGGAAGGCGCTCAGAAAGTCATCCTCCTCAGCACGCTCGATCTCATGGCCGCCTATCCCCCCGGCTACCGTGTCAAGGAGACCTGGCGACCCTTGCCCCGCACCCAGCCGCCTACGCTCACCAAACACATGGCCGAACAGGTCATCCGCGAATTCGCCCGCGAAGGCAGCCTCGACGTGGAAGTCCTGCGCCTCGGAGTAGCGTCCAGCGAGACCGTCGCTGTCGCCGTCGATCAAGCCCTCTCGCAACTCGACTCTCTCGCCCCGCAGCACAGGTCCAAAGAGGAAGGCGCCCGCGACCCCTGGTCGATAACACATGTAGGGGAGAGACCACAATGAATGTACTCATTCTCGGCGGCGCCGGCATGCTCGGCCCATACGTGGCCCGCGAGCTGGCCCCCAACCACAACCTGCGCATCACCGACATAACGCCGCCCGAAGACGACCTCCCCGGCGAGTTCCTCACGCTCGATGCCTCAGACCTTGACGGCGTCGTAGCCGCAGCCGAAGGCATGGACGCCATCGTCAATCTGTCCGTCCTCCGCCGCCACCGCCGCCTCGCCTGGGACGTCAGCACCCGCGGCTGCTACAATATGATGCAGGCTGCCGTTACCCACGGTATTTCCCGCGTCATCAACACCGGCCCGCACTATACCGTCGCCGGACGCCACATCACCGAAATCCTCGACTTCGGCATCGGCCCCGACATCCCGCCCCAACCGGGAACAAATCTATATGCCATTACAAAGGCAATGGGCCTGGAAATCTGCCGCGTCTTCACCGAACATCACGACATCAGCGTTCAGTCCTACCTCTTCTACAACTTCAAAGACCCGGCGGCAATCCAACCCGGCGAACACTACGCGCCCTACGTCGTCTCCTGGGAAAACGCGGCCGAAGTCTTCACCCTCGGGCTGGACATCGATCTCGACGCGCTGCCCTCCCGTAATGAAGTCTTCTACGTCTTCGCCGACATGCCCCACGACAAATTCAGCAACCAAAAGGCGAAACGTATCCTCGGCTTCAAACCTCGCCAGGACGTGGAGAATCTATGGAAGTAGAATGAGGTCCAATCGAATGCAGATGCGGCAGGAGAAAATTGCACATCCACTGTTCAATTCTGGGGTGCCCCTGCAGCCCGAGGAAACCGCAAATCGCTGGTGAGAATGGTCCCGGGCGCCTCAGAAGCTAAAGACGCAGCCGCCGAAAATTACACATCGACTGTGTTATTTTGGGGCGTCCCTGCTGACGCCCCTGCAACCGGAGGAAACTGCAATTCGCTGGAGAATAGTCTGGAGCGTCTCAAAAGATGCCGACGCAGCCGGTAAAAATTGCACTTCGCCCGTACAATCCTGGAGTGTTCCCTGCAGCCGGAAATGGAGGAAACAACAAGTAGCTTGTGTGCAGCCTGAAGCGCCTCAGCAGCTGTAGACGCAGTCACCGAAAACTACACATCCACTGTGTAATTTTGGGGCTTCCCTACGACCGAGGGCGGAGCAAATCAAGAGTCGCTTTAGAGCGGTCTGAAGCGCCTCGGCAGCTGTAAACGCAGTCGGTGAAGACTGCACATCCACTGTGTAATTTTGGGGCATCCCAACAGCCGGTGGCGGAGCAAATCAAGAGTCGCCTTAGAGCGGTCTGAAGCGCCTCAGCAACTGTAGACGCAGTCGGTGAAGATTGCACATCGACTGTACAATTTTGGGGCGTCCCTCCCCCCGATGCAGGCGAAGACAGATGAACCGCAAACGAAGTGGCAACTTTAGGGAGATGAGCAAAGAGGATCGGGAACTGAGGAAGTTCTACCCCTCCCTCGATGAGGAGCGAAAACTGTGGCGCGCCGGGTTCGTCCGCGTTGCCGGCCTGGACGAAGCCGGACGCGGCGCGCTCGCCGGTCCCGTTGTAGCCGGTGCTGTCGTCCTGACACCGAACACGCGCCGCGCAGGGCTCTGGGCCGAAGTCCAGGATAGCAAGCTGCTGTCCCCACAGCGCCGCGAAGAACTCGCCGTACGTATCCGCGAGAAAGCTTCTGCCTGGTCACTGGGCGAAGCCTCCGCCGCCGAAATCGACGCGGGCGGCATCGCCCCCGCCACCCGCCTCGCCATGCGACGCGCCGTCCAGGCCCTCTCGCCTCCCCCCGATCATCTGCTCCTCGACTGGGTACAGCTCAAATCACTAAATCTTCCCCAGTTGAGCTTCACCAAAGGCGACCTGCGCATCGTTTCAATCGCCGCCGCCTCCATCCTGGCCAAAGTCCATCGCGACCAGCTGCTTCGCCAGCTGCATGAACGATTCCCCGCCTACGGCTTCCACAGCCACAAGGGCTACGCAGCCCGCACCCATCTCGCCGCCATCAAGTCCTTCGGCCCCTGCCCGGCCCACCGCCGCTCCTTCTCGCCCCTGCGCAAAGACGAAACCCTGTTCGGCTGAACGGACCGGCCTGTCTGAACTCAATCGCCTGCCAGAGCAGCCAGCAGCGCCCGCGCCAACCGCTTCGTCTCCAGCAGCGGCCGCGGCTCCGCCTGCCCTCCGCCTTGGCCCGGGGCCTCCTCCCAAAACAGAATCTCCTCACCGTGTTGGCCTGTTGCCTGCTTGGCAGAAGGACGATCGGAACTCTGCCCGCCGGCCAGCTGTCCACTGTCCACCAGCAACACCGGCCCCACACAAGCCGGGCACCCGTAGCGGCAAGCGCAACTGCGGATCAAATCAGCCGCCCCTGCCATCAACTCATCGTGCCGCTCGTACAGCTGAGCGCTGAAGCCGATTCCCGCAGGAATGCGCTCATAAATGTAGATGCGAGGAGCGGTCATCTCCTTCTGCGACGGCGGAGAAACAGTTGGCAGCCTGTATGAAAGCAGTTCACCCTCAGTCTGCTCCCGAATGATTGCAACATCAATATCGCGGCGGTCACACATCAGATGCAAAGGCGCCAGATTGCCCAACGCATAGGCCACCCCGTCCATCCCGGTACGCGCCCGTACGCCCGCCTCCAGCCGGTGATGACAGCGCCGGCACAGCAGCACCAAGTTTTCGAGCCTGTTTGCCTCCCGGTCGTTTCGGTTAACCCCCGGAATATAGTTGAAAACCCGGAAAGGGATCCGGTGATGCACGTCGTGCTGGCGGCCGCGACCCTCCGCCTCGCCGCATTCGGCGCAGCGGAATTCGTCTCTCTCACGCGTCTTTGCGCGTTGCTCCTGCCAGTCAGGACCGTAGTCGTTCGGGGAATCCCGCCAGTCCCCCGCCTCCATCAACGCCTCCTGCGCTTCAGCCGTCACCTCCAGCCAGTAGGCAGCCGTATCCAGCGTCGTCGGCGGGTAGTCAAGCGGCAGAATCCCGAGATTCTCATGCGTGAATCGCCGCACCCGCCGGTACTGTGTAACCTGCGAGGTCACGAAAACCTCCCCGTACCCCAGCTCTGCGCCGCCGCTCACGCCGCTTTCGTGCACGGAGATCACCTCGATATCGGTCTCCGTATTGGCCTCCGTGTAATACTCGACCTCGGCTGGCCACACCCACGCCAGTCTCTCCTCCAGATCAAGCTTTTCAACCAGAAAGCTGCGTCCTTCGTGAATGTAGACCGCCCCCTCATGCACCTGAAACGGCGCGCTGGCCGCGTCCACCTCTCCTACAACCGTAAACCGTTCCTCTCTTTCATTGGATATCACTCCGGCGCCAGCCCCTCCAAGACTGCCCATCCTCCCCTGCCTGCCTCCGCTGCCGGAAGCCGAGGCCCTATCCGAGCTCCCTGCCTGGACAACAATAGGTTCGCCGCCAGCGCTTCTCAGTCCGAACTGCCGCGAAGGATATCCGCCTCCCCGCCACAAAAAGCTGCTGCCGAACTGTTGCACGCTCTTTTCTTCAGCCAGCAGCTCCAGCACCTCTCCTGTAAAGGGCGACTGCCCAAACCGGTCCCCTTCAGCGAACGGCAGTTCAAAAGCCGCGCAGCGCATCTGGTCCACCAGAAGCACCAGGTTGTCCGCATTCGCAAAGGCCCTCTCCGGCGACCGTCGCAGGAGATATTGCGGATTGTTGACCACATACTGGTCGAGCGCCCCCGCCGTCGCCACCAGCACAGCCACCGACTCTCCGGTCGTGCGGCCGACCCGGCCCCACTGCTGCCATGCAGCCGCGATCGTCCCTGGATAACCGCAAATCACCGCCGCCTCCAACTGGCCGATGTCAATTCCCAGCTCAAGCGCATTGGTAGCAACCACGCCCCGCACGCTTCCCTTCCGCAGACCCGCCTCGATCTGCCTCCGTTCCAGCGGCAAATAACCCCCTCGATAGCCACGCACCGCCCCCGGCGAGACCTGAACAGGACCCTCCCCCTCCCTACCGCCCTGCAGCCCCTCCCGTATGTAGCTGAGCAACAGCTCCACCGTCAGGCGCGCCCGGCCAAAGACGATCGTCTGCAGCCCGCCCCGCAGAAAACGGACCGCAAGCTCCTGGCTTTCCAAAACGCTGCTCCGGCGCAGGCCCTGGATCGGGTCATATAAGGGCGGCGCATACAACACGATGTGCTTTTCCCCCTGTGGCGCGCCGTTTTCGTCGATAACCTTTACCGGATGTTCGCTGAGGTTTCCAGCCAGCTGCTCTGGATTGGCGATCGTCGCGCTGGTCAGTAGAAACTGGGGCCGGCTGCCGTAGTGGCCCGCAACCCGCCGCAGCCGTCGTAGGACATTGGCCACGTGGCTGCCGAAAACACCGCGATAGCTGTGCATCTCGTCAATGATGACGTAGCGCAGTCCCGCGAAAAAACGCGCCCATTCACCGTGATAAGGCAGTATCCCGGCGTGCAGCATATCCGGGTTGGAAAGTACGGCTCGAGCATTCTGCCGAATCGGCCGCCGCGCCGCAGACGGCGTGTCGCCGTCGTAGGCCGCGACGCTGCCACCACCATCCAGCCCAACTGCGCCGGCATCGTCAAAATCGGCTGCTTTGCCGATCCAACCTCCTATCTCGGCCAGCTGATCGTGAGCCAGCGCTTTCGTTGGGAAGAGGAACAGAGCGGTCGCTTCGGCATCGTCGAGCAGCGCTTGCAGCACCGGTAGCATGTAACAAAGCGTCTTGCCGCTGGCCGTTGGCGTCACAACCGCAATTGAGGGGTGGCCAGCCAGTGCAGAGGTTACGGCTTCAGCCTGATGGCTGTAGAGCTGCTGAATCCCCCGCCGCTGCAGCGCCCCCTTCAGCGCCGGATGTAACTCTTGAGGTAGTTCGACAAACTGGCCCGCGCGCGCGGGTAGTGTTTCCCAGGCGGTGACGTTGGCCATAAAGCCCCTGTCCCGGCCCAGTTCGGCGATGACATCCCCGATGCTCATAATTGTGGTAAGTGGATTACTTCAAATTGGCGGGATTCTCGCTGCCCTGCTGCTACACACCCGTGATCCGGATCCCGCTGCCCTTCACCTTATTGCGGATGTTGATGCCAATGAGCAATGCGGTCAATCCTTCGCTGACACTGCTGTTTACCAGCGGGCCGGCGTCGATTCCCCGCATTCCCGCTGCCTGCGCCAAGTCCATCGCCGTCTGCTTTGCCTCTTTGACGTCACCCGTAACGAGGATATCGCAGTCGACTGAGTGGTCCAGCTCCTTCAAGTGCGTAGCGCTTATGTTTTGAAACGCCGCCACCACGCTCGCCCCGTCTCCCAGCAGCGCCTGCGCCTCTTCGGCAGCCGACCCACCCGGCGGACGCCAGACCCGGCTTACCCGCGGCGGCTTCAACGGGACCACCACGCTCACGACCGTCTTTCCCTGGCAGCCTGCCTGGATCTGTTCGAGGATTCCAACCTGCGATTCATACGGGACACTGAGGACGATCACATTCGCGGCCGATGCCGCACCCGCATTCGTATCGCCGCCAATCTGCGCCGTCTGCGTGGACGGCAACAGTGATTTCAGCTCTGTCGCCGCGGCAACTGCTCGCTCACGGCTGCGGCTTCCAATCAGGACCGGATATCCAGCCGCCGCCCAACGTAATGCCAGGCCAGAACCCTCCTCACCCGTACCCCCAATGACGGCGAGCGTTGGATTGGTCATCGCGTTCTCCTCTTTCTTGGTGAATTGGCGGCAGGTATCACGACTGCCAGAATCTCTCCCACGTCTCTTGCGCACGCTCCCGGCTGCGCGCGCTGATCTCCGCCTCATCCAACGTCAGTAACTCCCGGTCGCGCATCAGCACACGTCCATGACAGATCGTGCTGTGCACGTGCCCGCCGCTGATGCCGAACAGGATATGCCAAGGCAGATTGTCGCCGTTCAGGGGCGTCGTGGGATCGTAGTCGAGCAGAATCATGTCCGCGCAAGCGCCCGGGGCCAGAATCCCAACTGGCTTCTCAAAAAAGGCGCCGACCAGCCTGCGGTTGTTGTAAACCGCCATCTCCAGCACCTTATCCGCGCCCAGCGTTCGTGGGTCACCGCTGTTCACCTTGTGCAGCTGATCGGTCACCTTCATCTCAGCGAACATGTCATTGCTGAAACCGTCGTTGCCGAGTACGACCGGCATCTCTCCCCGCAGCATCGCCGGCACATTGGCCGCGCCCACGGCGTTGTTCATGTTCGAGCGAGGCTGGTGCGATACGAATGTCCCCGTCTCCTTCAGCAAGGCCATCTCCCAACTGTCGATATGAATGCAATGGGCAAAGATGCTTTCGACCCCTGTGATGCCGAACCCGTGCAATCTTTCCACCGTGCGTTTGCCGCTCCGGCTCATGCTGTCCCACGCGTCCGCCTGGTGTTCGGCAACGTGAACATGGAACCGGTCGCTCTCCGCGCGACAGGCCTCCAGCGTCTCGTCCGAGAGTGTCATGCTGGCGTGCAAGCCAAAGGTGGCGGCCACCCGCTCGGCCAACTGTGAACCGCGCACTGCCCCGGCAAAGCGTAGGTTCTCGCGTATTCCCGCCCGCGCCGCCTCGGGCCCGTCCCGGTCCGTCACCTCGTAACAGAGCACCGAACGCAACCCGCTGGCATCTACCGCCGCGGCGATGGCGTCCAGGCTCCCGTCAATCGCGTTCTGGCTGGCGTGGTGGTCGATCAGAGTCGTCGTACCGTTGCGGATGGCATCGACCAGGCAGACCTCCGCCGAACTCTGCACGCCCCCCATGTCCAGCGACCGGTCCAGCGGCCACCACAATTTCTGCAGGATCTCCGGAAAATCCTTGGCTGGCTCCCCAGGAATATACATCCCCCTGGCGAATGCCCCGTAGAAGTGCGTGTGTGCGCAGATCATCCCCGGCATCAGCAGCTTGCCCTGCGCATCCCATCTCTCAGCCTCAGGATAGCGGCTCAGCAAAGACGCGCTCTCGTCAACATCAACGATCTCGTCACCGCGCACGTAAACGCCGCCATCTGCCCTGACTCGGTTGGATCTGTCAAAAGTAATAACGGTCGCGTTGTGAATGAGCATCCCCTACCCTTCACTTTCTGCACTGGAATCGAACGGTGACTTGAAGTCGGTGAAACTATAAATCGATTGCCACCAAAGTTAAGAAGTATACGGCTGCCAGTTGGAAACGCAAATGCCGGGAACGGCCCGGTCTCGAAATCCGGCAACGTGCGGACCAGTCGAGGAACCTCTTGCCCCGGGGCAAAGGCAATCTTACAAACGCTCACAAGGAGTCGCGGGCAGTTCCACGTAACGAGCCTGATTTTCGCAAACCGCATGAACTCCTTATACTGAAATCTCTGAAACGGAACATTCCGCAGAGAGGCGCTTCGTGAAAATCCTTGTTACAGGCGGTGCAGGCTTCATCGGCAGCCACATCGTGCGCTGGCTTCGCAAGGCCGGCTATGAGGTCATTGCCGCCGATAATCTGCAAACCGGCAAACGGACCAACCTTCCTGCCGATGTACCCCTCTATGAGGTGGACATTCGAGATCAGACCGGCCTTACCGATCTCTTCGCCACAGAACGTCCTCAGGCCGTGGTGCACCAGGCCGCCCTAGCGAACGTGCGCGAAAGTATGGAAGACCCTATCACTTATGCCGAGGTCAACATTATCGGTACACTCCATCTTCTGGAACTTGTGAAAGACTACAACTGCTCCAAGTTCATCTTTGCCAGCACCGGCGGCGCCGTCTATGGAGAAGGCCAACCGTCGCACGGGTCCACGGCTGAGGACGACGAGGAAGGCCGCCTGGTTCCCGAAGGTTCAACTCTGCCATTCACCGAGGAAAGTCGGCCGCAGCCCAAGGACAACTACGGCGCCAACAAGCTCAGCTGTGAGCACTACATCGAACTGTACAATGAAAACTACGGCCTACCCTACGTTATCCTGCGCTATGCCAACGTCTACGGTCCACGTCAGGATGTTAAGGGCGAGGCCGGTGTCGTCGCCATCTTCTCGGGCGCCATGCTGGCCGATCAAGCCACCTTCATCACCGGCGACGGCGGCCAGCAGCGCGACTTCGTCTACGTGGAGGACGTCGCCAGAGCCAACATTCTCGCTCTGAACAGTGATCTGACCGGCACGTACAACGTGGGTACAGGCCTCCCTACCGACATCAACACTCTCTACCGCCTGCTCGCGGACCTGACCGAGTACAGCCGCGAGCCCGGCCATCTGCCCCGCCCCGCCGGCGAAGTGCGTGCTACCTGGTTGGACTGTTCCAAAGCCGGAAAGGAGTTCGGCTGGGAAGCCGAAGTCGACCTCCGCGAAGGTCTGCGGCGCACCGTAGAGTGGGCCAGGACGGCAGCGGTTACGGCATAAAGGCCGTTCTGCCGCACGGTCTCCTGCCTTTCTTCCACCTTCAATTGGGGTTGCGATGCACGTTGTTGTCAGTGGCTGGTTTTGGGGTCAACCCAATACCGGCAGCGGTCAATATCTTCACCGGCTGTTGCCCCATATGGCGGCCCTGAATGCGCCGTCAGGGGAAACAAACGCAGCCGGCGAGCCGGGCCTCCATCAGACTCGCGACCCAGACCAGAGGGCGAAAAACCAGAAACAAACCAGGTATACGCTGCTATTGCCACGCAATGCCGTGGACAGCGAAAATCTCAATGTGTTGGCCGCGTACCCTTCTCAGTTGATCGCTGACGTTTCACCGCCTCCCCCTCTTCCCCGCCAACTGGCAAAGTTATACTGGGAACAGGTGACCGTACCCCGTCGCGCCCGTAGTCTGGGCGCCGATCTCTTGCTCGTCCCCTACTGGGCCGCTCCCCTGTGGCAACCCGTCCCAACGGTCGTCACCGTCCACGATTTGATCCCCCTTCTTCTACCACCCTATCGCGGGGGATGGACGAACCGGTTCTATACCACTTTGGTCGCCACTTCGTCCCGGCGCTGTGCAGCCATCTTGACCGTCAGTGAGGCCAGCAAACGGGACATCGTCCACCATCTCAACCTGCCAGAAGAGCGCGTGAAAGCGGTCTATCACGGACCGAACAGGGAAGAAGAGAGCGCGGAGCAAAATGAAGTCGACCGAAACCTCTCCCGCAAGAGGCGGGTATCGCGCAAGTACGACTTGCCGGAGCGCTATTTTCTCTATCTGGGCGGTTTTGACGTGCGCAAAAATCTGTTGGGGATCGTGCGCGCCTATCGACGATACCTCGACTTAGGAGGGGATCCGGCCGTCAAGCTGGTCGTGGCGGGAAAGCTGCCGCAAACTGATACACCTTTCTTCCCGGATCCGCAGCCGCTCGTCCGTCGACTCGAATTGACCGAATACGTGCACTTCATCGGTTGGGTGGACGAGGAAGACAAGGAGCCGCTCTTTGCCGGCGCAACCGCCTATCTCTTCCCAAGCTTGTATGAGGGCTTCGGTATGATGCTTCTGGAGGCCATGGACGCCGGCTCGCCGGCAATTACCAGTTCGGAGTGAGCCGGAACTCGAACTCCTCGCCGCTATTTGGCGCGTAGCAGACTTGTCGCATATTCAGCGACGGGTGATCGCGTCCAAATTCCTCGGTGATCTGCCATAATTCCGGGCTGTCCAGAAAGATCGACATCACGGAGGCACAGGCTGCCACGGGATTGGGGACCGAAGTGTAAGCAGCCAGCCAGGCGCCGGCAGCTTCCGTGTATCGGTTTTCCGGGTGTTCCTCCACCAGGGTTTCCAGCAGCGACTCAGCCTCTGATCGCTGGTCGTTAAGCGTCAGAACCTGAACCAGCCGGAAGTTGGCCAATCCACGTAGCAGCGCCAACTCCTCTTCAGGGTCCCTCCCCTGAACGCCGCATGGCTGCAAATTTGGCGTCTCCAGCGTATCTCTGTACATCTCGATCGCAGTCGCATAGCTCGCCCGGTTCCCCTCGGGTCCTGCCGCTTGGAGTGCTACATTCGCCTCGACAAGGCGCAGCCCCAGGCAGTTACTTGCGTCGTTTGCACGGTCATAGGACCACGTGTGTCGACGCAATGGCGAGCTGTCCATGCTGTACCAGATCTCCGTATGCGGGATAACCAGCCCCTTCTCCTCCCGGCCGCTGACACCTCCGCTGAACCAGAGGCGCCGGATACGGGGAGGACCAGTGGAATCTTCTTCGACCATGTCAACCACAACCGTGCCTTCGGCGATCACGGCCCCCGGCCCTATTACGGACTGGTAGGCAGCGGCTTCACTGTCCCAGGTGATGCCTTCTACAGTCAGAAGGCAGAACGTAGTGCAACGCTCCAACTGCCAGAATAATTCCGCTCGGCCATCACCGTTAGCATCACCAATCGCTAGAATCCTGGGTAGTCCTTCTATCTCAGGTGCGTAAACAGTCTGAAAGCTTCCGTCATTCTGCTGGTGCAGAATCAGAACTATGCCGTCGGCCCCGCCCGGCCCGTATCCGTCATCGCTGACACCTGACGGCATCGCAATGACATCGTTCAGTCCATCCTGGTTCAGATCGTAAATCAGCAGCCCGCCCCGCTCGTCGCCCATCGCATCACAGGCCTGCAGCCACGCGTCGAGGAAAATCCTCAGCTTCAGGATTCTGCCCTCCTGTCTCTCTCCGTCTGAATCTCTGACCGCACTCTGTCCCCCGGTCAGCTCGTCGATCACCTCAGGTAGGACCGCGAGATACTCCGCTGCGCTCTCCGGACAGACCGGTAGTCCTTCGGTCTCAGCCAAGTGGGTCTCGGGCTCCGCGTCCGGCACGATCTCAAGGTATGGGCAGACTTCTTCGGCTGTAAATGTAGGATTGGCGTAACCGTAGTCGGCCAGTATATTCACCACCTCAGGGTTCGCGGCGGCGAAATTTTTGGCCGCTTCGCAAGCAGTTTTGGCGTCTCCGCTCTGCCGGTACGCCGCAAGCCACCGTACGCCCACCTCCGCATAGATCTGCCTCTCGTAAGTGGACGCAAGTCTCTCCACCCGTTCCGCAGCCAATTCAGGCTTGGATTCATAGCCCGCAATCAGAGCCAGGCGGAAGAGGGCAAAGCTGCGTAATTCGGCAAGCTCGTTGCTCCGTTCCCCGCACGCCTGCCAGTTCTGGTTCTCAGCAGCATCGGTATAGAGCCACTGTGCCTTTTCCAGATATAGCTCGCTCGTCATAGCGTGGTTGGCATCAATCACCGTATGGTAAAGGCACAGACTTGGCATCATTCTTTCGCTGCTCAAGGCATACGGCGCGCCGTCCGTGCTCGCCCAAACCGCGAGCCGCGCCCGCTGTGGACCGGCATCGGCTCCGGCGTACTGGCCGCCAATCAGACGAATCTCATTGGGCCTGCCCGGCTTATCGCTGGGGGTCAAAGATACGTTCGCGCCTGCCATCGTAATCGTGCCCTTGGTCCAGTCCCGCCATGCGATGCCATCCCAGCTGCGAACATGCACCGTGACGAAGCAGGAACTCGACCCGCATACCGTATCTGTCCACACGATGTCGGTCAGACCGTCGGCGTTAATGTCCTCGGTTGCCAGCAGATCGATAGTTCCGGTTGCAGCAATCCTGTAGCTGAGGGAGTGTCCTTCTCCGCCGTCGAGGATCACCAGTTCCTGCTGGTCCGCACCAGCCCCGTTCCCTCCTCTCGTGACTGCGCCAGTTCGTCCCTCTTCGGCACCTGTGAACACGAGAACGGCGTCATTCACGCTATCGGAAGTGAGATCGGCGTTGACTAGTGTGCGCAACTCGGCCCCGCAATCTGCCAGAAATGAGGACAGTTGTGCGTTGCGGTTGGACGCAGGGATCTTAAAGAGGTCAGTCAATGTCTGACCAAGTCCATCTTGTGAGTCCGGACACGGGGGAAGAGTCACACGTCTGGGCAAAGGCAAGCTGATTCGGGGCATGAAAAAGGGTTCGGCCTCACCGTCTGTCGAGAGAATGGACAGGAGATCCAGGACTGGTGTTGGCGTAACCAAAGGTGATGGACTCTCATCCGGCGCGTCGGCCTGGCCCTCTTCCTGGGTTTCGACGGGCGCGACTGTCGGCACCCGGGTCGGCACGTCGGTCGGAGTCGACAGGAACGTTGGGATCAGCAGCCTCTCCCCAACGAGAAGCGATTGATTTGGACGTACTGAATTAGGGTTGGCCCCCTGCAAAAGATTTACGGGCAGGCCAAACTTTTCGGCCACAGCAATCCAGCCTTCTCCCCGTTGGACGATGTAATAATCCTCTTCGCCATCCGGAGTCCATGGGACAAAAAGACTTTCGCCGACAATCAGCCACCCGTTTGTACGTACGGAATCCGGGTTGGCCTCCTGCAGTTGGCTCACCGTCAGACCGACTCGCTGCGCCACCAGAGGCCAACTGTCACCCGGCTGCACGATGTATGTATAGCCGCTCTCCTGTGCCGATACTGAAACTATCTGCAAGAGCAAAAGCAGTGCAATCAACAAGAACGCAAGACGTAACCCCAGCCTCATCAAACTCTCCCGCAACCTCTAGCAGCAAATTTTCCTTGGTCGCAAATGCTGATCAAAGCCGAACCGAGAATTCCCACACCGGGCGCACCCCGAAACTGATGCGCAGCCGCCTTCTTCACACAGGGAAGGCAGCCATTCCCGCCCGTGATCTCTATCAAATCGAGCAACAATTCGCGTACGACTGGCACCTCTAACCACAGATTTCCATCAACTCTGTTAGCCGGCATGCTCAATGCTGTCGCGCGAATTCCATCAGGAGTCCCGGCGACAGAAAAGTCCACGTCAACATTCGTGGACATGCCAATTAGTATACTTTATTGTCAAAATCGTCTACAAGCGATAGGCCGTGATTTCCCGACAATTTCCGCCAGTAAAGACTAGGCGACTGACTAGGGGATGCCAGCGCGACCATCTCACAGGAAAGTACCTTTCACTGTACCCCATCATGATATTCGGTGCAAAGACAGTGTCCGCAATTGCGGAACCACTACTCTCCCCCGTGTTCCTCCCCAGCTTGGCGGGACTATCTGTCAGCGGGTAGAATTCAGCGATGAACTCGATCCTGACAATCGAACTGACACACGTAGCTGCCACCGGTGAAGCCGTTGGCCGCGACGAAGAAGGCCGGGCCGTTTTCGTCCCCGACGCAATCCCTGGAGAAACTGTCGAAGTCGAAATCGCGTCAGAAGAAAACCGCTGGCGCCGCGGCATCCTTCGCAAAGTCGTGACAGCCAGCGCCGATCGCGTCGAGGCGCCCTGCCCCCACTTCGGCCCCGGGCACCCCGTGACGCCCGCTGAAGGTCAACCCCTCAATCCGTCCTGGCGGCGCGCCGGTTGCGCCGGTTGTCAGTGGCAACACATCGACTACGAACGCCAACTAACTCTAAAAAGGGAGATTGTCGTCAACATCCTGGCCCGCGACGCCCGCCCGGGCAATACCCGTCAGAAAAGCCGGCAAATCGCCGAACAACTTGTGGCGGACGTCATCGCCATTGGCGTACCCACCGCCGAACCCTCCAGTGACACGCCGGCAGTGCTCGAATTCGGTTTCCGATCGCGAATGCAGTTTGATCTCGCCCACTCCCAAAATCTCACGCTTACCGACCGCGACCAAAAACCGATGGCCGTTGACGTCTGTCTTCTCCACCACCCGCAGCTGGCGGAACTGTTTGCAGGTTTCAGTAACGATCGAGGCGGCGAGGACCGAGCAGAGGATGATGAACCTTCTCCTCAACACGGGTCCCCTACCGTCCACCGCGTGACTCTTGCCGTAGGGGGTACAGCCGATTCTCTGAGCGAGTCGGCCAAGGGCGTACTTATTCTGCACAGCGAAAAAGACAGTCCACCCAACCTGGAGGTGGACCTGCCGGTGAACGTCTTCTTCCTCCACGAGACTGATGACCCATCCCTGGAGTTGCTTGTAGGTGACTGGAGTTACAGTCTACCAGTGGCGGGGCATCAGCTCGCCGCCTACCCCCCGCTAAGCGGCGGCGCCCGCGACGCACATTTTCTGGCAGATGAAGTCCTGGCTGCGGTTGCAGCGGATCTGCTGGAACTGAAGACCTTCGAACACCTTCTTGAATTGTGGGCCGGAATCGGCGCCCGCGCCGCCGTCATGTCTGAGCAGGCTGCCACCATCGTCGCCGTCGAAGAGGCCGAACTGCCCGCAGCCGCCTTGCATACCAATCTGGAAAAGTTTGACAATGCCGACGCCTGGTCCGGGGAGATGCTGCCCACGATACGCAAGCTGCGCCGCGGTCAATACAGTTTTGACGCCGCCTTAATCACGCCTCCTGGCGGCCAAATCGATCCAGAGCTGTTTTCCCTCCTCACGCGCATGCGCATTCGCCGATGCGCACTTATCACCGAAGACCCGGCGCGCCTGGCGCGCGCACTGGCCGACCTGGACAAAGAGGGCTATCGCCTAACGAACGTCCAGCCGGTCGATCTTCAGCCCCATCAGCCAGGGGCGACACTTGTTGCACGTTTTGACAGAAAGTGATCAGAGGTAACCACCGAGCGGGGGCAAGATACCGCCTTCCGCTTCAACAAAAAAGTCGGGCGAAATACAGATGAGCGATTCAATTGAGATCCGCACCCTGACATCAGTTGAAGACTGTCGCCGTGTGCAGGTAGTCCAGGACCTTGTCTGGGGCGGCGGGCACGGCGACACCATGTCGATCCACGTACTGGTCACACAGTCCAAGAGTGGCGGTCTACTACAAGGCGCATTTGTCGAACGCGGCGCTGAGGAAACGGACGGGATGGTCGGTTTTTCCTTCGGCTGGCCCGCTTTTGGCCATGACCCTTCCGGCGAGCGAAAGCTCAAGTTCTGCAGCCATATCATGGGTGTCCTACCCAATTGGCACGGCCGCGGCATCGGGATGCGCCTGAAACGGTCCCAAAGGGACGAACTGCTGCGCCAAGGCTGGACCAACTGGGTTACGTGGACCTTTGACCCTCTGCAGAGAGTGAACGGGCGCCTCAATGTCAGCCGGCTTGGCGGCATCAGTACCACCTACCTGCGCAACGTCTATGGCGAGATGACGGACAGTCTCAATGCTGGCATGCCAACCGACCGATTTCAAGTAGACTGGTATCTGGACAGCCCCCGCGTTCGAGATGCTCTCGGCGCCGATCCCCCGAACCCGGAATGGCCCACAGATTCTCTGCAACGTGCCCTTACCCATTCCCGAGGCAACAACTGGCCGCGGGCGCCCCACGGGCCTCCGCCTACACCGGATGGCCGGCCCTACGCGCTTCCCCTGCCTGAAAACGTTGACGCTCTGCGCCGCGCGGGAGGGACCCTGCTCTTCGACTGGCGCATCTTTGTGCGCCAGGCTGCTGAAAGTTGCCTGGCCGCCGGTTACGCGCTTTCAGGCTGCACTCTTATCGAGAATGAGTGGCACTACATCTTTGAGGTGCAGGTCTGAAATTCTCCCAGGCACACTGGGAGAGGAGCCCCAACGCGCCGGCGGCAACGGCAAAAGGCTCACGGCGGGGCGCCCGGCTAACTTTCAGTAAATTATTGACTCATTTCTCTGATTTCGGTATACTTCGCTTGCTCGCGATGATAGAGAACAGTCTGACCCGTGATTGGAGTTGTACACGTTATCGACATGATGTCCGACCGGCACAGTGCCCTGCGCACCGCGGTCAACCATGACTATCAAGCAGATCCAGAGTTGCAGTCGGAACTCTAGGTGAGTCACAACTTCTGACCTCCACGAACACAGAAAGGATTCCACATGTTTCAGGAAGCCATTGCCAAGCTCATTGCCAGGACCGCGGTCGAACCCGTCAGCGCCCACTGTGACGGCCCCTGCGGCGTTTATGACCCGGCCTCCGCTCGCATCGCCGCCGAAGCAGCGCTGTCGATGACCAAGAAAATTATCGACCTCGGCCCCGCAGAGTCTGCCGATCACAACACCTATGGTCGCTTCGTTGCCATCAAGGAACAGCAGGCGCACCTGGCCAAGGAGGAGTTGCTCATCCTCTGGACCGACTACTTCAAGCCGGAACATCTGGATGAATACCCGGATCTGCATGAAAAGTTCTGGAATGCTGCTAAGCTTTGCTCGGCGGTTAAGCAAGGTGTCGATGTCGATGCAGCCAACGATCTGATGGCCGCGATTGAGGATATCCACAACGTCTACTGGGCTACCAAGGGGAGGGACGTCTCCTACTACGTGGCTACCTGATCCCGGGCGCTTCAGAGCCTGTCGGTGCCCGCAGACCGGCTACTACGTGGAAAAAGAATCAAGGACCGGATCCCTGGCAGGGTCCGGTCTTTTTTTGGGAACAAGATGGTAAACAACGTGCCCCGCAGCGGCTGGCGGGAGATGGCGCTCTGGCTGATCCGCCGCCGCCGGCTCTTCCGAGTGACCGGTGATTCGATGGTGCCGACCCTAGCGGCGGGCGCCGTGGTGATGCTGGATCCCCAAGCTTATCGGCAGCGAATGCCGCAGGCGGATGAGATTGTCGTCGCCCGCCATCCCCGCCAAAACGAACTCCAAATTGTTAAAAGGGTGGCGGCCGCAATTGAGAGCCGTATTGAAAGCGGTTCCCCAGAAGTTCTGCTAATACTTGCCAGCGACAACGCCGCGGCCGGTTCCGACAGCCGCGCATTCGGGCCAGTCGAACTGGACCTGGTGCTTGGCAAGGTCGTCAGCCGCCTGCGCTAACAGCGGTAGAGCAGGATCTCCCCAGGTCATTCCGACCCGAATTCATACTTGCTCTTGAATTCTACCGGCGCTGGCGGGGATCAAGCGCGTCGCGCAGGCCGTCGCCGATAAAGTTTATGCTGAGAATTGTGAGGGAAATGAACATTCCGGGCCACATGACGAGCCACGGGTTCTGGGTGATGAAATCCTTGTTTTCGAAGAGCAACCGCCCCCACGTTGGCACGTTTGAAGGAAAGCCGAGGCCGAGGAAGGAGAGCGCCGACTCGGTCAGTATCGCCGCAGCCACCCCCAGAGTGGCCGAAACAATGATCGGGCTCAGAACGTTGGGCAGGATGTGTTGCCATAGGATCACGGGCTCGCGCGTTCCCACGCTGACCGCAGCCTCGACGAACTCCTTCTCCTTGATCGACAGCACCGAGCCGCGCACAACCCTGGCAGTCGGCATCCAGCCCAGGATACCGATCACAAGCACAACCAGAAGGAAAATCCCCAGTTCGGGGCCGAGCAACGCTTTGAGCGAGTCTCGGAACAGCATGATTATGACCAGCAAGAGCGGAAGGCTGGGCAACGCCAGCATCAGATCGGTAAAACGCATCAGGGGGTTGTCAAGCCGCCGAAAGAAACCGGAGAGAACGCCGACGAGCGTGCCGAACGTAATTGAGACAAACATGGCGAACACGCCCACTGCGAGCGAAATGCGCCCTCCGAATAGATTCCGGGCCAGCGTGTCCCGCCCCAGGTCGTCGGTGCCAAGTCGGTATTTCACCGACGGTGGCTGGTTGATCGAGTCAATGTCATCGACGATAAAGCTGTACTCCGGATCCACTGTGTAGACGAGCGGACCGGCGAGCACGCCAAGAACTAGAAGTCCGAGAACGAAAACCCCTACGATCGCCAGTTTGTGGCGGCGAAATCGCAGCCATACATCCCCCCACAACGTTCGGTACCGGCGTTCCGGGATTTCTACTGCTATGTTGTCAGCGGATGCCGTTTGCGTGCGGACGGCCATATTCACTCCAGTGGCCCGTCGTTCGAGACGACCGGTAAATGCAGTCTAACTGTACCTGATTCGTGGGTCGAGTATGCCATAGATGACATCGGCGACAAGGTTGAAAACGACGATAAGAAAGGCGAAAATAAATGTGACAGTCTGTACCAGGGGAATGTCATTCAGCTGAATCGCGCCGATCAGGAGTGCGCCCAACCCATTTACCCGGAAAATCTGTTCGGTAATAATTGCGCCGCTGAAGATAGCAGGGATGCCCAACGCGATCAGGGTGACGACAGGAATCAAGCTGTTGCGCAATATGTGGCGGATTACGAC
The DNA here is from genome assembly GCA_965207495.1 of Caldilineaceae bacterium. Classification (GTDB taxonomy): domain Bacteria; phylum Chloroflexota; class Anaerolineae; order Caldilineales; family Caldilineaceae; genus Bin5. The sequence continues at coordinate 4,644,611 of OZ242287.1, read as the reverse complement.
ATACCTTTCGCGAAAACCCTTGGCCGTCGCCGTTCGTACGTAGTCCATCGGGATGTTGTCAAGCATTGACGAACGTGTAAAGCGGGCCAAAGTCGCCGCCTGAAAGAATCCCAAAACCGCCACAGGCATTGCACTCTGCTTCAACTGCTGTACGAAGCTATCCCAATCTACAATCTGAAGATTCGTGTCATAGATCATGGGAAACCACTTGAGTTTCACACTGAATAGCAGAATCATCAGCAGGCCAGTGAAGAAAGTCGGGATCGAATAGCCGATAAGCGAAAGGAAGGTCCCGACCTGATCAAAGATGGAATACTGGCGAATTGCAGATACAACGCCGACTGGCACCGCGATTGCAATCGCGACGAGATATGCCAGCCCCACAACCCAAAGTGTCTGCGGCATGCGCTCTACGATCATATCCATGACCGGGACGCCCCGACTGCCCCAGGAGGTCACCCGTAACCGTTTCTCGCCATCCCCGATCTGAATGTCGAACGCTTTTTCGATCAATGACAGCGGCTCATTGACAAAGAATTGGCGCAACCACAACCCATACTTGACCGGAAAAGGTTCATCCAGCCCCATCGCCTTGCGAATCTGCTGGCGGATTTCGGGGCGGATCGTTTCTGGTAAGGCGCTGGTCGGATCGCCGGGCGCGAGGTCGAGCACCGCAAAGATCACAAAGCTGATGGCGATGAGAGTCGGAAAGATTGTAAGAACGCGACGGACGAAGTATTGGCCCAAGGCGATTTACGGGGGAAGGATAAAGGAGGGGAAGAAAGCTCTCCCCCCCTCCATTCAAACTAGCGGTGCCACTCGCCTACATTCCACATTTGGCTGTCCCAACCGTTGATCCAAACGCCCTGGAGGGTGTCCAGATGGGCGGAGACTTCGCCGCGGTATACCAGCGGAATCTGGTAGTTATTCTGAACGTTAATATCGTTTAGCTGCTTCACCAATGCCTCGCGCTCCGGCCCGACCGGAGTCTGCGTCAGCTGTTCAAACAATGCATCAAATTCGGCGTTGCAGCCGCGGAAGATGTTGCCGCCGCCCCAGGAGTTTTCCCGCATAGGGATCTGTTCGCAGATCCAGTTAGACAGATGCTGCTGCGGGTCAATCGTTGGGCCGGTGGTGTACATCTGCAAGTCCGTATAGAACTTCTGATAGGTGTCAGGGCTGTTGGGATCACCGCCGAAGAAGACGCTGGCGTCGTGGTTGATCAGTTCCGTCTCGATCCCGATCTGGAGCCACCACTGGCGCAGAAGGGCCTGAGTTTTCTGACGCACCGAGTTCGTAGAAGTCTGGTAGGAAATCTTTAGCGGAACGCCGTCGTATTCGCGGATGCCGTCGCCATCGGAGTCCAGCACGCCGTTTTCGTCCAACAGCGCATTGGCGCCGTCGATGTCCTGAGTCAGACAGCTGTCGTTTGAGTCTGAAACGTAGTGGAGCGGGGCCGGGATCACGTTGCAGGTTGGCTGACCGGCAAAGCCGTAGAGCTGTTCGGATATGAGCGTGCGATCGATTGCCATCGACATTGCCTGTGGGATCGGCGGGAATGTCAGGAATGGATGGGGATTACCGCCATCCATGTATTCGGAACGATCATCGCCCAAATCGGAATGCGGGTTGGTCTGGTTGATCAGGACTCGCTCGACATAACCGGCGAAGGCGGAAACCACCTTACCCAGCCCGGCAGCTTCCATGTCGCGCAGAATGTCCGGCTCGACCTGCAAGTTCCAGGCGTAGTCGGCTTCTCCGGTCTCCAGCACAGCGCGTGCCGCCGACGCGGCATCGCCGCCACCCTTGAAGACTACCGTATCAAAGTAGGCAGGTTCGCCGTGGTAGTATGGGTTCCGTTCGTATACGGCCACGTCGTTGACTTTGAAGTCGATGATGCGATAGGGGCCTGTACCCAGCGGGGCGGTATTTTCCTCATTGCAGGTCTGGGCAGCCGCACCGACGCAGTCGGCAAACTGGACGCTGCTGATGATCGGCGTATTCGCGCCGACAAAAGCGTTGTACGGATAAGGTGTCGGCGAATCGAAATTGATCTTGACGGTGCTGTCGTCAAGCGCTTCGACAGACTCGATGCCCAGAAATGCCTCGCTGGCGGTGCAGCCAGTGGCTTCATCGGAACAGTACTGCCAGGTAAAGACCACATCGTCGGCGGTCACGTCGCTGCCGTCCGACCACAGTAGCCCTTCCTTCAGCGTCCAGGTAATCGACATCAGATCTTCCGAAACGCCGCCGTTCTCGATAGTGGGGATTTCCACTGCAAGTCTGGGCACGATTGTGCCGTTCGGGTCGTAGTTGGCGAGGGGTTCCAACGTGATCGCGCCAGCGTCCTGGTCCTTCGTACCACCGGACAGGTACGGTCCGGGGAGAGAGGCAGCCTGCCAGTAGAGTATGGTCAGAACCTTGCCCTCTTCTTCCATCGCCTCTTCTTCCGCCATTTCTTCATCGGCCGCCATGTCCGCGCCACCGGTCGGTGCAGCGGCTGGACAGGCAGCCAGCAGAAATGCCATCGCCAACAAAATGGCAATGACGCGCAAGGATGAAATGTGCCTTCCCATCATTGAAATCTCCTTTTCACCTTTAAGGTGTGTTATATGGTCTACGTCTTTTGCCTGCCGACTTTGTCCCGAAAATCGGCAGAGTAGACTATTATCGCGCAAGGCGCGTTTCTGAGCCAACAGGTGCCAAAGGGGGAAGTAGCGTCTGGCATTACGTTCCAATAAATCGGCCCGCAATTTCGCGGGCTCGTCTCGCGCTTCTGTACAAAAGCTATCGTACCATCCTTTACCTGTGCAATCCAAATGGATTCGGGAAGCAGAAGGTCGGAATTAGGAGTCGATTGCAAGCCTTTCGCCGAACTTCTGAAGTCCAGATGCAACCCGTGGCGGCACCTTGCTCGCCCGGGAATTGAGGAAGGCCAAAATGCGGTCCGGGTGGACGCCCTCATCGAATGCTCTGTTCAAACTGCGCTGGTTGATCTGGTAGAGGAAACAGGGGTAGCTGGCCTGCCAGTTGCTGAACCGTTCCACGCGAAATCGGTCCATCAGAGGCGTGTCTGCAGGCAGTTCAATTGTGAAGTCTTCTCCGACGACAATCGGGTGCCGCCTTGCCTCATTGGGTGTTTCGCTGTCGTGGCCCAACCAGCGCGCGCCCCAGGGGCTTAGCGAAAACAACAGATCGTCGCCCGCGGACGGCTCCGCCAGGTCGACGGCAGTCAGCCAATAGAGGGGGCCGTTCAGCAGGAAACGCAGCAGAACACCTTCTACCAGATCCCAGTGCTCGAAACCCCGCAGGAATTCCTCTCCATTTTCGTGCCGAATGTACCAACTGTCGTAGTCGCCGGTGGGTCGCTGAAAGTCCGGAACCGATTCTTTGACGGCGCCGATGAAATCGGCCTGACTGTACCAGGCTCCAGGCTGCAACTGGCCCAAAAGCTGGAGCACAGATTCCCGTGTTTGCAGTGGGTTGTTTTGCCAGTCGCCGCCAGAACAATCGAGGCCAGGGATACGCTCCAGATCGTTCCATTCTGAGGAGGTGCGCCACGCTTCCCACACGGTAAACCGCTGCTCGGGCCTGGGTTGCTCCAGAAAGGCATACACCCTGTTCCCCGTGAGGCGTACACGTTCATCGTCAGTCCGGCGCAGCCAGCCCAGTCGCCTTGCCAAGTGCAGCAGCAGAGCGGCCTGAGTATCCTCAATTCTGGACGATGTGTTCGGACCTGCGAATGGGGAAACGAATCCGTCTGCGGACTTCAGGCGCATCATCAGCTGGTCAATGTCATCCGGGTTCGGTGTGCCATCGCCCTGCAAGCGTAGCCCTTCGGTATGCAAGTAGCCCAGCAGTGTGCCTGAATCTTCCAGGAAGGCATCTTCCAGCCGCAGCAATCGCGCTGGCGGCGGCGGGGGCACAGGCACTGCTCCAAGTCCCTGTTCGCCATCGGCGGTCGTTGGCTGCGGCAGCCAGGGCAGGATGTCACTGGGGATGAAGATGATCGTGTGGGCGTTCTGGCCTTCACCTTTGTATGTGCGGCCAATCAGTCCGTAGTAATAGAGAAGCTCGGCAACGCTTTCAGGCGCGTTCCAGGGCTGTTCGCGTTCCAACCTGGAGGGCCCCATCTGTCTGATGCTGCCGAATTCGCGGCTGAACTGGGCTTCTCGCATTTCGCCCCCCTCCCCAAGGAGGAGGTCCAGCGCCGACCGTGCATCAGGATACGTGTCGGTGATCTCCTGGAAGGCCATCAAGACCGAGGTTGGGTCCGTAATCTGGCCGCCCAGGCTGTCGATCATCGACAGGACGTTTCTCTCCTCTTCCAGAAATGCACCCCGAAACTCTGCAATTACTTGCAGGTGGATCTCCGGGTATTCGGCAAGCATCTGGCTGGTCTGCGGCATCTGGGTCTTTCTGGATCGTCGCTGCTCAGATTTCGATAAAGGGACTAGAGCGCGCGCGTCGCTCTCATACAGACGGCGCAAGCTGGCTGCGGTCGTTACTGTGTTTCTTGGCTTCCAATCATCACAATCTGCTGGAAGACATAAAGTCTATTTCCAATTGGTCGTTTTGCCAGCCCTTGCCTAATTGGACAAACTTGTGAGACAATGCGCCCAGAAACGAAGATGAAGCGGCAATCTCAAAGAGACTGGAGCCATGTTGAAATGACCCGCGATTCATCCTTTGTACCTCAAAGCGGCGGTTGGCGCTTTTCTGATATTTTACGCGATTTTGCTGTCGTATGGCAATTAATGGGCGATCCGCAGGTGTCGATTCTGCTGAGAGTCGGCTTCCCGGTGCTGGCGATTCTATATTGGCTGTCGCCGATCGATCTGTGGCCAGGCATGCCCCTCGATGATATTGCCGCTTTCGTCTTGGCAGGGCGACTGTTTGTGCAGATGGCCCCGCATGCTGCTGTACGCCGCGCTCGCGTGCGGCTTGGGCATATTTCCCCGGATGAACCGGACCGGGAAGTCTGGGACATCTGGGATGAGGACGACAAGACGATCCCCGGAGACTGGCGAGTCGTTGACGACAAGTAGACTACGACGCGCCTGCCACAACAGATGAATAACGCCCTGCTTGACCAAGTTGCCAGGACCGTTGACCGCCAGCGGCTGATTGACACTGCTGTAGCTTTGGTCGAGGTGCCCAGCCCGACCCGCAGTGCGGGCGCAGTCGCTGATCGACTGGCCGAGATTCTGACCGCTGACGGCTTTTCCGTCCAGCGGCATGATGCCGACTGGCCCCAAGCCCCTATCGTAATGGCCGCGCTTGACAGCGGCCGACCTGGACCCACTCTACAGTTCGACGGCCATCTGGATACTGTCCATCTGCCCTTCGTGCCGCCGCGTGTGGAGGATGACACTCTTTACGGCTCCAGCTCCGCCGATATGAAGGGCGGCATCGCGGCCGCTCTAGAAGCGTTGCGTGTGTTGCGCACCCTCGACGCTTTGCCCGCCGGCAGAGTGCTTTTGACGGCCCACGACCACCACGAAGGGCCGTGGGGCGACGGCCGTCAGGTGCGCGCCATGATCCGCGAGGGTCTTGTCGGCGATGCTGTCCTACTGCCGGAGTACCTGGCCGAACCTCTGCCGGTAGCGGGCAGGGGCGTGGCTATCTTCCAGGCGACTATTCGACGCGAAGGCACGCCCGTGCATGAGGTGTTGCGCCCGCCCGGAACGCCGGACGTTTTGGTCGCAGGCGCCCAGCTGGTTAACCGGTTGCATGCGTGGAACGAAAGTCTGAAGGAGAAGACCCATCCCCTGGCCGGACACGACTCCACATTCGTAGGCAAGCTGCAGTCAGGCGAAATCTATAACCAGTCGCCCACGGAATGTATCGTGCAGGGAACGCGGCGTTGGGTTCCGCCTTCCAGCGGCAAAGCCGTCTATGAGGCGTTCTCCCAGATGCTCGACGAGGCCGCAACCGCAACCGGCACGGAGATCGACCTCGAGTTCACCGTACAAGGAGGGGCCTACCAGATCGATTCCGGGACCCCACTCGTGGCCGCGTTTCAAAAGGCCCACAGCGCGCTTATCGGCTCTCCGCTCCCAATAGGGGCCAAGCCCTTCGTGGACGACGGCAACACCTATGCCTCGGAAGCTGGCATCCCCGCCCTTACGCACGGTCCGGCTGCGACCGGCGCCCATACTCTTAATGAGGCCGTCCCGGTGGACGAATTGGTACGGGTCGCCAAGCTCTACGCGCTTACCGCTGTCGAGTTTTGTGGTGGGCCTTAACCGCGATAGTCGCGGGATGAGCCGCCAGTTCACTCCTCACTGGCGGTAGGCGTCCATTCGAGTTCGCTGCGTCTGGGAATCGAGACAGCTGAGCCTGGCCTGGTGACACAGAGGGCGGCCGCTTTCGATGCTAGGGCTAACGACTTCTCAATCGACCCGCCAGCCATACGCACAGCGATGAAATAGCCGGTGAAAGTGTCGCCGGCGGCCGTCGTGTCCACCGCTTCGACCGAGTGCGCCGGCGTCCTGATGCACTCCCCGCCGCGTGTATAGAGAGAACCGTCACCCCCCAGAGTGAGCAGAATCGCGGCATCGGGAAAGCGGGCTTGTAGCGCCTCCACGATCGTTTCAGGCGAAGCGTTCTCGATTTCCGCCAGCGCCGCGCCCTCCGTCTGATTGACAACGAACAGGGAAACGCCGTCGAGTGGGAAACTCAACACCTCCGGCGTCATCGGCGCGGGGTTGAAAACGACGGTCAACTCCAGTTCGGATGCTTCGCGCAGAATTGCGGGCAGGGAGCTGATTTCGTTTTGGAGCAGGAGCCAATCGCCTTTGCCGAAGTGCGAGAGCACGTAGTGAGCATCATCGGACGTGACAGTCAGATTGGCTCCCCCGTAGAGAAGGATCGAGTTTTCTCCGGCCTGGTCTACCTGGATGATAGCGTGACCTGTGGGCTGGTTATCGAGACCGACGTGCGTCACGTTTACGTCTTCGGCGGCGATGGCGTCCCTCAACCAAAGACCCTCCGGGCCGATTCGTCCCGCTAGATAGACATCCGCGCCGGCGCGCGCCAGAGCGACCGACTGATTCGCCCCCTTTCCGCCTTGAAAGCGGCGATACTCCGAGCTGGGTAGCGTCTCCCCAGGGCGGACAAGATGTTCAACCTGGTAGACATGGTCTATGTTAAGTGAGCCGAAGACGAGAATGGGCATGACGCAGATGGCTGGATCGATGGGACTTTCCAGTGGATTGTAACATTGAGAATCCGGCGGCCAAAAGAGACATCTATCCCCGCCGACTGTGCTATAATGCCCGCGAGCCTGTGAACTGAGGACAGTGAGTTCCCTCTGCTATTGAGCTTGACGGATCCTTTGCCAGAAGGAGTGGTCCTTGCATAACTTTGACTTACTTGCAGTCGCTCGCGGCGACCGGCCTGCCGATCTGGCGCTGCGCAACGGACGCATCGTCAATGTCCTGTCCGGGGACATCGAAGAGGCAGACGTGGCCCTCTACGGTGGGCGCATCGCCGGCGTCGGCGCGAGCTACCCTGCCATTGAAGAGGTAGACCTGCAGGGGGCCTTCGTCGCGCCGGGTCTCATCGACGCCCATGTTCACATCGAAAGCAGCCTCTGCCTGCCAGCCCAGTTCGCTGCAGCCGTCGTGCCGCGCGGGGTGACCACGGTCGCGGCCGATCCCCACGAAATAGCGAATGTGGCCGGCGTGGCCGGCGTTCGCTTTATGGCCGAATGCAGCCGAAACATACCTCTCCAGGTTGTTCTGATGGCCCCCTCCGCCGTACCTGCCACACACATGGAAACGAGCGGCGCCGTTCTCTCTGCCGGGGATCTGTCCGAGCTCCTGGACGAAGGGACGGTCCACGGGCTGGCTGAACTGATGAACTTCCCCGGCACTATTCAAGGTGACCCGGAAGTGCTTGCCAAGATCGCAGCTTTCAGCGGACGGCCTCGGGATGGACACGCGCCTGCAATCAGCGGACAACCTCTCAACGCCTACGTAGCCGCCGGACCGGGCAGCGATCATGAATGCGCGACCGTGGCAGAAGCCTCCGAGAAACTGGCGCGGGGATTGTATATTCTGATTCGCGAGGCGACAAACGCACGCAACCTGCATACGCTGCTGCCACTGGTCAACGAGCGCAACAACCGGCGCATCTGTTTCTGCACCGACGACCGCATGCCGGGCGACCTGCTGGAGCAAGGGAGCATCGACTACATTTTGCGGGAGTCAATCTCCTTTGGGCTCGAGCCGGTAACCGCTTTCCGCATTGCTACCCTCAATTGCGCTGAATGGTTCGGTCTGCACGACCGGGGGGCTATCGCGCCCGGGAGACGGGCCGACCTGATGGTCTTTGACGACCTGCAAGCTCCCTCCGCCGTGCTCGTTTATACCGACGGTCAACTGCGGGCAGAGAATGGTCGCCTGTTAGACGGAAGCAGCCTTGCTTTGGCATCCGTTCCCGCGTCGGTCTCATCCACTGTGAGGGTGGCTTGGGATAGTTTCGACCTGCGCATTCCGGCTGCCGGCTCGCATGTTCGCGTCATCGGTTCGCTGGAGCATCAGGTCCTGACCGAAGAGCGAATTCTTGAGGCGCGGATCGAGGGCGGGCAAGCCGTGTCCGATCCGGAAAGGGACATTCTGAAGATAGCCGTAGTCGACCGGCACACCGCTAGCGGATCCATGGGGCTGGGATTCATACAGGGGTTCGGTCTGCAGCGCGGGGCCATCGCCGGCACAATCGCACACGACCATCACAATCTGGTTATCATCGGCGTCGATGACGAGTCGATGACGAAAGCAGCCCGAACTGTTGCCGAGATGGGAGGCGGACTGGCAATTGCTGACGGGTCGGAATCTTTGACCGCTCTGCCGCTGCCGGTGGCCGGCCTGATGAGCGCGCAACCGCTCACAAAAGTTCACAGCGACTACGATGCATTGCTGGACGCAGCCCATGAACTCGGCGCAACCATTTATGATCCTTTTATGGCGATGAGTTTCATGGGCCTGGAAGTGATCCCAAAATTGAAACTGACCGACCAAGGTCTTGTGGATGTCGAGACTTTCAACTTCGTTGACCTGTTTCTTGAGCAGTAAGTAGATCTGACTGCAGCGACTCCGCCACTCTCGGAAACCACCTTTTATTTTGGCTTACGATTCCAAAAAGGCATATTAAATGTTCGAAACGATCAGTCCTGCCGCGGAAGACTCCATCCTTGGCCTGACGGTAGAATTTCAGAAAGACCCGAACCCGAAAAAGATCAATCTGGGGGTAGGCGTTTACAAAGATGGCGGCGGACAGACGCCTGTACTGTCCACTGTAAAAGAGGCCGAAGAGCGTCTGCTGCGTTCGGAGGCAACGAAGAGTTATTTGCCGATCGAAGGTCTGGCTTCATATGCAGAGTTGAGCCAGCAAATCGTCTTTGGCAGCGAGCACACAATTCTCAGTGACGAACGCGCTGCCACTGTGCAAACGCCCGGGGGTACTGGCGCACTACGCGTTGCAGCCGACTTTGTGCGGCGCATTACCCCACAGGCGACGGTCTGGCTGAGTGACCCGACCTGGCCGAATCATCCCAATCTTTTCGGCGGCGCCGCCCTTCAGGCTTGTTCCTATCCCTACTTTGATGCCGAAAGCAATGGCGTCGACTTTGACCGTATGATGGCCGCCCTCAAGACCATTCCAGCCGGGGACATTCTGTTGCTCCACGGCTGTTGCCACAATCCCACTGGCGCCGATCTCTCGTCGCAACAGTGGCAGGAGGTCGCCGCGCTCTGCGCCGAACGCGGCATTCTACCGCTACTGGATTTCGCCTATCAAGGTTTCGGCGACGGGCTGGAGGAGGACGCGTCAGGTGTCAGAATCGTCGCCGACCACTGCCGCGAATTCCTGGTAGCCACCTCCTATTCCAAGAATTTCGGACTGTACAATGAGCGGGTAGGGGCATTGACGCTGGTGGCCGCCAGTTCGGAGGCGGCGGAGGCTGCCCACAGCCACTTGAAGATCTGTGTGCGCACAAACTACTCCAATCCCCCTGCCCACGGCGGCCAGATTGTGGCGGAAATCCTGGGTGATCCCGAACTGCGCCGGCGTTGGGAAGCAGAGTTGGCGGATATGCGCAACCGCATCAATGATATGCGCCACCTCTTCGTCGAAACGCTCGACGAGCAGGGCGCCGAACGCGACTTCTCGTTCATCGCTCACCAGCGAGGCATGTTCAGCTACAGTGGCCTGACACCGCCGCAGGTGCAGGCGCTGCGCGAGCGCCATTCCATCTATATTGTCGGTTCCGGCCGCATTAACGTCGCAGGTATGACCGAAGCCAACATGGAATACCTCTGTGCGGCCATTGCAGACGTTCTGAAATGATGGCAGGCAGAATTGAGACTGCGCAGGATCGGGGCTGATGTTGCACTTGATCCCGTAGCGTAGAGCTCTGCTACATTTCGGAAGGCGTCTTCACTCAGAAAGTCAAGATGCTGTTCTATTTCAAGTTTGAATTCCAATCCAACTCGATTACAGGCAAAACACACCAGGCAGGTGAATCCTGATGAAATCCCTCTCTCGACTCGTCGAGTCTGTGCCGGGCAGCCCGACAACCCTGATGATGCAGAAAGGCCGGGAACTGGCTGCTCAGGGTCTGGATGTGATCAATCTGGCTGGAGGCGAGCCGGACTCTGACACGCCCAAACATATCCAGAAGGCTGCATTCGACGCCATCGCAGCCGGAGACACCCATTATCCTCCGTCCTTCGGTAAGCCTGATCTGCTGGACGCAATATGCGCCAAGCTGGAGCGCGAGAACAACGTGCAGGCTGTACCCGACCAATTGGTTGTAACGCCGGGCGGCAAGTGGGCGATCTTTTCTACTCTGGCATCGACGCTCAATGAGGGTGATGAAGTCATGATCCTCGACCCGGCCTGGGTGAGCTACGCGCCGATGGTGCGGTTGAACCGCGGCGTACCTGTTCACGTACCTCTGCCGGCTGCTGACAGCTTTCGCGTCAGCGCCGCACAGCTGGAGGAACACGTCAGCGAGAAGACGAAGCTGATCATGATCTGTTCACCCAGCAACCCGACCGGGCGGGTGCTGACTCAGGAGGAACTTGATGACATCGCCGCCTTCGCGCAGAAGCACGACCTGTATGTCCTCAGTGACGAGATCTACGAACACATCCTCTACGACGGCGCCCGTCACCGCTCGATTGCCAGTATGCCCGGCATGGAAGAACGCACCATCATCATCAACGGTTTCAGCAAGAGTTACGCCATGACCGGGTGGCGGCTTGCCTGGATCGCCGCGCCTTTAGCCGTTGCCAAACTGGCCCGCACCTATCAGACCCAGACTGTTACCTCTGCAGCCAGCTTCTCCATGGTCGCTGGCGCGGCAGCTCTCAACGGCCCTCAGGATTGCGTGCGCGAGATGGTCGACTCCTATGTTCTGCGCCGCAACTTCCTGCTGGACGCCCTGGACGAGATCCCTGGCATCCACAGCAGCCCGATCGAGGGCGCTTTCTACCTGTTCGCACAGTTTACGCAGACGGACAAGAAGAGCCTCGAGATTTCTCAGGTCCTACTGGAGGACGGCCTGCTTGCAACGACGCCGGGCATCGCCTTTGGTGAAGCAGGCGAAGGGTACGTCCGTTTCAGCTTCGCCACGGCAATGGAAGATCTGGAAAAAACAGTCGAACGGTTAGCCCGAATCGTGCCGGGTCTCTGAGGGCCTTTATGGATATTTCTCCTCTGCAGTACTTCCTGGCCATTCTTGCCGGCATCGTCGCCGGCATCATCAACACGCTGGCCGGCAGCGGCTCGGCCGTCACGCTGCCGATGCTGGTATTCCTGGGTCTTGATTCCGGCGCCGCCAACGCCACCAACCGGATCGGGGTCATCATACAGAACGTGGTCGGCATCACGACCTTCGCCCGCAGCGGCCGGATGCAGCTGCGTGGAGGCGCAACGGAGGAGCAGAAGGCGGAGAACATCCTGGACGCCAACTCCCTGCGTTTCGGCCTCTGGCTGAGCGCCGCGGGGATGCCGGGCGCGCTCGTCGGCGCCTATGTGGCCACGCTCCTCGACAAGGATGCCATGAATCTGGCAATCGGCGGCATGCTGATTGTCGTCCTCGTTACGATCTTTTTCAATCCGACCAAATGGTTGCGAGAGAGATCCGAGGTGCGTAAGGAGCGGCCAGAACCTTTTGTGCTGCTTCTATTCTTTGCTATCGGCATCTATGGCGGATTCATTCAGGCCGGGGTTGGCGTCTTCTTGGTGACTGCCCTTGTGCTGGGCGTAGGCTACACCATCGTCCATGCCAACGCTGTCAAACTAATCTTTGTGCTGGCACTTAACATTGTCGCCTTTGTCGTCTTTATCTTGTCGCCCCTGGAAATCAATTGGGGCATTGGCGCGCTGATGGCGGTGGGCCAGAGTATCGGCGCCTGGGCCGCGGTGCGCTTTGCCGTGACGGTAAAGGACGCCAACCGCTGGGTACGCTATCTCCTGATTGTGGTCGTCATCTATTCGATTCTGCGCTTCTTTGGACTGCTGGATCTGTTCTTCGGGCTATTTTGAAGTTTGTTTGAGTAAGTTTTGCTGATGCGCTATGGTCAGTTCGGGCAGAAGAGTAAATCGAGTCGAACCACCTTATGTCCCAGCCATTCAATCTTTGTTCTTGCCACGCCCTCGGCCCTAGAGAAGTTCTGACTACAAATAACGGTGAGTGATAGGAGCGCCCCAATGAGCAGACAAATCAGCCATGTTACCGTGATCGGCGCGGGTACGATGGGCGCGGCCATCGCCGGACACCTGGCCAACGCCGGCGTATCCTCGCACTTGCTCGATATCGTCCCGGATGACTTAACTCAGGAAGAACAGGCCAAAGGTCTGACGCTGGAGGACCGGTCCGTCCGGAATCGGATCGTGCAAGCGGGATTCGAGCGGATGGTTCAGGCCAGGCCGGCCAGCCTTTTCAGCCCCGAACTGGCTGAGCTGATCACGCTGGGCAATGTCGATGACGACCTGGATGCCGCGGCCGCGCAGAGCGACTGGATCATCGAGGCCATTGTGGAGCGGCCCCGCCCCAAACAGGAGTTGATGGCGAAATTGGAGACGGTTGCGCCGGCCCACACAGTAATCAGCACCAATACGTCGGGCATTCCTGTCCACATGATCAGCGCCGGCCGCAGCCAGGCTTTCCAGCGCCGCTTTCTGGGCACCCACTTCTTTAATCCGCCCCGCTATCTGCGCCTACTCGAACTGATCCCAGGACCGCAGACGGATGCGGCCGTTGTTGCCGATATGAAAGCATTTGCCGAGAATCGCCTGGGCAAGGGCGTTGTCATCGCCAAGGACGTGCCCAACTTCATCGGCAATCGCATGTTCAGCTACATCCAGAGCAGCCTCCTGGAGTTTGCCGTCGCCAACGATTACACTGTCGAAGAGGTCGACCGGCTGACCGGTCCGCTGATCGGGCGGCCCAAGACGGCTACCTTCCGACTGCTCGACGTGGTCGGCATCGACGTGGCCGCGCTTGTCGGTGAGCACCTGTACGATATGATCCCCGACGACGAGGACCGGGACACATTGCGCGGGCCTCTTGGCTCTGAAGTGCTCATGACCCTTCTTCAAAACGGTTTACTCGGTTCCAAGAGCGGCCAAGGCTTCTACAAGACGGTTGCCGACAGCGAAGGCCGAAGGAGTTTCTGGGGCCTGGACTTGCAAGCGGCCTCCGAAGGCGAAGTGGACTACTTGCAACCGGCTCGCACCTCCTGGCCCAGTGTCGACGCCGCAAGAAATGCTCCACTGCCCGAACGTCTGCGCGGCCTCATCGCGTCCGAGACGGCCAGCCAGGACAGCGAAGAAACGGGCGACGAGGCTGCTGCCCTGCTCTGGCATACGCTCAGCCGCACGTTGGCCTACGCTTCCAAGCGATTGCCCGAGATCGCGGACAGCCCTAAGGATATCGACAACGCCATGAAGTGGGGCTTCGGCTGGGAGATGGGGCCGTTCGAAACCTGGGACGCACTGGGTGTCGCGGCTACGACGCAGCGTATGGCGAAGGAAGGCTTGGCGGTGGCGCCATGGGTGCATGACATGCTCGATGGAGGCCATCGTACTTTCTATCGGTTTGAGGAAAGTACCGGAAATGGGGCGAGTTCGGCGCACCTGCAGGTGTACGACCCCCAATCCGGTGAGTACGGAAACGTTGAAGATAGTGAACGTGCGGTCAGCATTACCGCTCTCAAACGCGGGCGGGGCGCGCTGGCTGAGAACAGTTCTGCCAGCTTGCTGGAACTGGGCGACGGCGTGCTTCTGCTGGAGTTTCATACCAAAATGAACGCCCTGGACCTGGAGATCGGGCCCATCGCCAGCGAGGCCATCGAGCGTCTCCACGGAGATGCTGCCGGGCTGGTGATTGGCAACCAGGGAGGCAACTTCAGCGCGGGCGCCAACCTCTTTCTAATTGGCTCTCTGGCCCAGTCCGGTCAACCGGACAAGCTGGACGAGGCGATCAACGCGCTGCAACAGATGATGCAGCAGTTGCGCTGCGCGCCCAAGCCTGTTGTGGCAGCGCCCTATCAGCTGGCCCTCGGCGGCGGCGCGGAGGTGACGATGGGCGCCGACCGTATCGTGGCGCACGCGGAACTCTATATTGGCCAGGTCGAGGTAGGCGTCGGACTGATCCCGGCTGCCGGCGGATGCAAGGAGCTGATTCGCCGTCTGGTCAACCCGCGCATGCAGGGGCAGAACGCCAACCCCGCCTCCAGTCTGGAGCAGGTATTCGAGCTCATCGCCCTCGCCAAGGTTTCGTCTTCGGCGGCAGAGGCGCGCCAGATGGGATTCCTGGGAACACGTGACCGCGTTGTGATGAATTACGACCATCTACTGTCCGAGGCCAAGGCCGAGGTTCTGCGCATGGCTGAAGAAGGTTACAGGCCCCCCGAGGTTAGCGGCAACATTTACGCGGCCGGACGCGACCATCTGGCTAATCTGCGCGTGGGCATCTACATGATGCGGGAGGCCGGCCATATCACCGTACACGAAACGATCATCGCCGACCTCCTGGCCTACGTCCTCTGCGGTGGTGAGCTCAGCCAGCCGGCCTGGATGGACGAGCAGTATTTCCTCGACCTGGAACGTGAAGCATTCAAAACCCTTTGCGGCTATCCAAAGAGCCAGGAACGCATCTGGCACATGCTGAAGACAGGCAAGCCGCTGCGAAACTAAAGACGGCCTTCAGGCGAATCTGACTGTGCCTGAACTCAGTGAATGGAATTCGCTCCCATTGCGTGATTTCAGTACTCCCAATTGCGTCACACGATTCAGGCGGCAAGACTTGACTCAATGGGTCCGGAGGAGTAAGCTCTCGCTGTTCCTGAAGAGGGAATAAACGGCCTGAGCCCGGCCGCACCGCAATCATTGCCGCGTCAAGTCCGTAAGGCGGGCGCAGAGCTGAGACGAATACTCTGTACATTTTGCTAGACGCAAGCCGACCAGGAATTGAGAATGCATGACCAGGATATTCTGGCCGAAGTCGTCCGACGCATTGTCGAAGTAGCTGATCCGGAAAAGATCATCCTTTTCGGCTCTGCTGCCCGCGACGAGATGACCAGCCACAGCGACCTTGATCTGCTCATCATAAAAGAGGGAGGAGATGCTCTTGATCTGATGGGCCGAATTTACATGAGGATGTATGGCGTCGGAACTGCCGTTGACGCGCTCGTGGTTGCGCCAGACGATGTGGAACGATACAAGAACAGTCACGCCTTGGTATACAGACCGGCCTTGGAAGAGGGCAGAGTTATTTATGAAGCCTCCTGAACGCTTCCCTCCTGACGACCCGCGAGAGTGGCTGAATCGTGCCAGAAGCAATTTGGCATTGGCGAAAAACCGTATTCCCGGTGCCTATCTGGAAGACCCTTGCTTTGAGGCCCAGCAGGCCGCCGAAAAGTCCATAAAGGCTATATTGCTCAAGTGCAACATTGCGTTCCCGTATGTGCATGACCTAGCTCTCCTGCTATCACTGATCGAAAATGCAGGGGAGGCAGTCCCGAAAGATATTCTTGAAGCTGGAAGACTCACTATTTACGCTGTGATTACCCGCTACCCTGGGGCGGTCAGACCGGTTGCTGAACAGGAGTACTTAGAAGCAGTAGAGATCGCGGATACAGTCGTCTGCTGGGCTGAGAAGACGCTTTTGCGCAACCACTGAAAGTTCACATGGATGTTAAGGCTTTTCATGCGGCCTTCATTCTTGGATAGTGTTCATCCTTGCAAAGAGATTGTCTCAAACGCTTCGCGGATTCTTGCATCTCTTTGGTCTCAAATGAGATGTACTCTCATCATTCGAATCCACATAACTGGTAGCATCCCAAACAAGCAGGCAAGTTAGCCAGTCTAGTCGGCATTTCGTGCAATCTGGATTTCCAAAGGAGCACTTCACTATGACCAGCGCTGTTATCGTTTCGGCCGCCCGTACGGCCATTGGCAAGGCACCGCGAGGCACTTTGCGGACGACCCGCCCTGAGGAGATGGCTGCTGCGGCAATTGGCGCCGTGATGGAACGGGCGCCGGCTGTGGATGCCAAGGAGATCGACGACGTCATCATGGGCTGCGCCATGCCGGAGGCCGAGCAGGGCATGAACGTGAGCCGCATCGCCAGCCTGCGCGCCGGCCTGCCGGTCGAGGTGCCGGCGCAGACGGTCAATCGCTTCTGCTCGAGCGGCCTGCAGACGATTGCCCTGGCCGCGCAGCAGGTAATGAGCGGAATGGGCGAGGCGGTCATCGCCGGCGGCGTGGAGACCATGTCCATGGTTCCGATGAGCAGCAATAAGTTCATGGCCAACCCGGACCTGGCCAAAGAACATCCTGGTGTCTACATCGGCATGGGTCTGACCGCAGAGAATCTGGCACGCCAGTATGAGGTGACACGCGAAGAGCAGGATTCATTTGCCCTGCGCAGCCACCAGCGCGCGGCCGCCGCGCAGGACGCCGGTAAGTTCGATGAGGAGGTCGTGCCACTCGAGGTCGAGCTCACCCTGGGCGAGGGCGGCGGTACCAAGACTTACAATATCGTCTTCGACCGTGATGAGGGCATCCGCCGCAATTCGTCGGTTGAGGCGCTGGCCAAGTTGCGGCCAGTCTTCCACGCGCAAGGCACCGTTACGGCTGGCAACAGCAGCCAGACTAGCGATGGGGCCGCGGCCGTGCTGGTGATGAGCGAGGAGAAGGCGGAGCAGCTGGGGCTTGAACCGATGGCCCGCTTCCGCGGCTTTGCCGTCGGCGGCGTCGCGCCGGAAGTAATGGGAATCGGACCGGTGGCAGCGGTGCCCAAGGCGCTCAAGCTGGCCGGCGTCAGCCTGGACGACATCGATCTGGTCGAGCTCAACGAAGCCTTTGCGGTGCAGGCGCTGGCCGTGATCCGTGAACTGGGGCTGGACGAGGAGACCGTCAATGTCAACGGCGGCGCTATTGCGCTCGGCCATCCGTTGGGCTGCACAGGGGCCAAATTGACCGTGCAGATGCTGCACGAACTGGCGCGGCAGGACAAGCAGATTGGCCTCGTCACAATGTGTATCGGCGGCGGCATGGGGGCGGCCGGGGTCATCGAACGGCTGAATTAGGTTGTTAATGTACTGTCGACGGTAGCTGCGCTAGCTAGAATCTACTATGCGCTGTCCACTGCCGTTTACCACTCCCTGGAGTTGGGCACTTCCAGCCACTCGCCGCCCTGGCGGATCGAATCCTGGCTAATCAGGCCTGGCAGGGTCATGTCCATGGCCGCGTGGATGTCGATGGGCGGCGGCTTGCGTCCCTGTACTGCGTCGACGAAATCCATCACTTCGAAGTAGTCTCCGCCCCCGTGGCCGGCGCGGACCGCCTCTTCCGGCGGGTCACGCCAGATCTCCGGCATGTATTCGTCCTCGAACTCTTCCAGCGGAACCCAGACATCTGGGTCTTTGCAAAAGTCTTCCAGCCAGATCCAGTCGCCTTCGCCCGGGCGGCGTCTGCTTTCGTAGGCGCCTTTCGTGCCCTGGAGCGTGTAGTTGGTCATCGAGTGGGGCCGCTTGGAGAGCATATCTACGCGTACGCGCATCAGTTTTTCGCTGCGCGTCTTGCACAGCAGGAGAACGGTGTCCTCCATGGCGTGCTCGGGGTCGGTCCAGATTCCTGTGCCGATGCAGCTGATGCGTTCGGGCCGCTCCTTGATCCACATGAGGCAGGGGCCAAGGCTGTGCGTGGGGTAGGTGCAGCCGTTGACGCCGACCTGCCAGTAGTAGCGCCAGGTCGGGCTGCCGTCGGGCATGTGATGGAGAACGGAGAGTTCGTGAATGTACTCGCCCTCGGCGTAGTAGGTCTCGCCGAAGAGACCGGCTTCGACCAGCGCCGCCACCAGCACATTGGGCTTCATGTACATGTAGTTTTCGGCCATCATGTAGATGGCGTCGCTCTGGTTGCAGGCCTGAGTCAGCCAGCGGCACTCGTCCACTGAGACGGCGGCCGTCACCTCGCTGAGGACGTGGATACCTCGTTGCAGCGCGGCGATCGCTTGGGGCGCGTGGTACTGCATCGGCGACGATACCACGACAGCGTCCGGCTTGGCCTCATCCAGCATCGTCTCAAATACGTTATATAGTTGAGTAACGCCGGTGGCCTCTCCCGACGCCGCCAGGGTGGGCGCGAAGGGGTCGCAGAGGGCAACGATCTCGGTCTCTGGGTGGGTTTGAAACGCCTTGAAAAAGGAGCCTGCCCGGCGCGCGCCCGAGAAGGCGACTTTGATCTCATCTGCCATTGTTGTCACCTGGGTCTTATGTAGGAGCGAGATGTTATCTCCACTCGCTCCTCGATTTTCTTTCCTGTGGAGGACCTACAGGTATTTCCCGAAGAACTCTGCCGTCCCCTCAACGCCGCCCCATCCGTGTCCGTGGGGGTGAACCAGCTTCCACAGTCGGTCGCCCGCGCCGGCGGCTTCGTAGATGCGCTTCACACCCTCGTACCCCTTTAGCATGTCGTGGATATAGAAGCAGTCGTCGTACATGCCCATGTCGAGCATGAGGGGACGGGGCGCGATCAGGCCGGCGATGTCGTCGGTGTCGAACCAGGCGTGGATGCCGGGAACGATTTGCGAGCCGCAGAAGTTGACGCGTTCGAAGGCGAAGCCCTTCCACGGGTTGACGTAGCCCATGATATCAGCGGCGGCGATGCGCGGCTCTGCGGCGGCGGCGAATGTAGTCATCGTGCCGCCTTGCGATAGGCCCATCATGCCGATGCGTTTGGGATCGACCTCGGGGCGGGTCTCCAGGTAGTCGATACAGCATTTCATGTCCCAGATGTTGAGTGTCAGGGGCCAGCGGTCGAGCATGGTGCCGCGAATGTAGTTGACATTGCACGGGTCGCGTCCGGGGTACGGGTTGCGGCCGTCGCGGCGTTCGCCAAAGCCGCGCAGGTCGGGTGAAATCGTCAGATAGCCGGCCCTGGCCATTTGGAAGCCGTAGTCGTAGTTGTGCAGATCGATGTTGGCTTGCATTTCGTCGGTGGAGCGGATCCCTGCCACTGGATCTTTGCCGAACGGTCCGTGTCCGTGGGAGCAGAGGATGGCGGCGTTTGTACCGTTGGCGGGCATTGTTTTGGGGCGCAGGACCTGGCAGGGCACGCTCATGAACTCTTCGGAGTTGAAGACCACACGCTCGCGGATCAGGCCGTCGTCCTCGACACTGCTCTCGACTTCGGCCTCCAGCGGGACCGGTTTGGGGAAACTGCCCAGGAGCTCCATGTACTTGGTGTGCGCGGTCTGACGCCAACTCTCAAAGTCCGCCGTCTGGCCGTCAAAGTGGAGCTTGGGCGTGAAGTTATCGACCTGATCTTCCCAGTATGCCTGCATTGAGAAGTTGCGTCTCGCCATCGTCTTCTCCTCGCGCGCCGGTTTGGGGCGCGCTTTCTCTCCTGGAATTATAACACGGGATATTGGCCGGAATAGCCCGAATTTCCGCCGAGGATGCCTTTCAACTCATCATCGCGCACGGTCTTGAGCACGTAGTCCGGGACTTCGGTGCCGGGCCAGTTGACGAACCAGTTGGGGGTGAAGCCGTAGAACATGGTATAGCGCACATTTTCGCTCAGGATGGGCACGCCGGCGTGGAGGAGCGTCTCGGTGAAGTGGAGGATGCTGCCGGCTGTTGCGGTGGCCTCGACGATGGGGCACTTATCCTTGAGCGACTCATAGTTCCCTTCAAGTCTGTGGGATCCGTCGAGGATCATCGTGCCGCCGTCGCCTGGGGAGACATCGGTCAGGTATGTGATGTTGTTGAGAAAGACGCAGTTGATCAGGTCAGGGTCGGTATCGTGGGGGAAGGTGCCCCACTTGGGGCGCAGACCGCGATGCCAGCCCATTTTATCGGGATCGCGTAAGGGGTCGTGCTGGGTGCGGCGCTCGGGGTGGGGCCGTTTGATCATGGCGTGGCAGGTCTCGTACTTGACCTCGGCGCCCATCAGCTGGCGATTCGCCTCCAGGACCTGGGGGATCATCAGCCACTCGCGGAAGATCGGGTCCCCATTCACCATGCAGTCGATATGGACGATTTCGTCGTCATCGTCGTGGGCCAGGGGGCGCACATACTTGGACTGCCTTTCCAGCGCAGCTTTGTAGGCCTCGACCTGTTCCGGGTTGAGAACATTTTCTTCCAGGACCCAGCCATGCTCGGCAAAGTGGTGTAGCTGTTCGTAGGATAACACTTTCAGACTCCTCCGGCAGGCACCTCAGAACCAGTGGGGCGACTGCGGCTTTTTGGTGCGGATGGACTCGAGCGCGGCTGCGCAGACGGACACGATGTTGGCGCCGCGGCTGGCCGGGATCGGGTTGCTGATTTTGCCGTCGAGCAGGTCGAGGTAGTCGATCACCGAGCGGCCCCAGCCGTGACCGCCGACCACCTCATCGGCAGCGTGCTCTTCGATGTCGGCCGGGTCGTGGTCGCGGCGGAAGAGCTTTCCCTTCCACAGGGTGCCTTCTGTGCCGTAGACGGCCAGGAAACCGCCGCCCATGCCTTCGCCCATGCCGTGGCCGGAGCAGCCGCTGGTCACGTAGACCTTGCCGGCGGCGCCGTTTTCGAACTGGAGGATGACGATGTAGCAGTCGTCGTCGGGGAACATGGGGACGCTCATCTTGTTGCTGTAGGCGTAGACCTCGGTGACGGGGGAATCGACGGTCCAGAGGATCAGGTCGAGTGGATGGCAGCCCCCGCCGAGCAGGATATTCTGCGGGTTCTGTTTGTCGATGCGCCAGGGCGTGTGATGTGCACCCTCTGGAGAGTAGTGGCTCCACATGTCGTGGATGTAGTCGCCCTGGACGAAGAAGACGTCGCCGATCCCGCCCAATTTGGCCATCACCGCCATCTCGTGCCAAGGGTGCATGTAGCGCATGGTCTGGTCTGTCATGACATGGGACCCACTCTGTGCTTCGGCGTCGAGGATGCGCTGGCAGTCGGATACCGTCGTTGCCAACGGCTTTTCTACGAGGGCATGGCAGCCCTGTTCCAGCGCCATGACAGTCTGATCGGCGTGCAGGTGGTCCGGGCCGGCGACGACGACCACGTTGGGCTGGGTGTCGCGTAGGAGCTGCGCGTAGTCGCAGCCGAAGGCGGCATGCGGGTAGAGGTCTTTCATTCTGTCGAGCATTGACTGCTGCGGATCTACGACGCCGGCGATCTCGCCGCGTCCGTCGGTAGCGGCCACCTGTGCAACACTGCGTCCGGCGCTGCCGCCGCCGCTGATCAGAAACCGGTACTTACTCATATTGCAGCCTTCCTTTGCATTTAGTCGTCCGAAGCTGGAATGGCTTCTGGATCGAGGAAGGCGACATCGCTTTCGTCATCCTCGAATCGGGTCATCCCGGCCTTTTTGATGGCGCTGTCAGGCACCTTTTCGAGCGGCGTGTAGCTGGGGTGATGCGCTTCGCGGTAGGGGTCATTTCGGGCGGCGTTGTAGCAGCAGATCAGGGACCAGCGCGGATTGTTCGAGCGGTTCTGGTCGGAGCGGTGGAGGATGTTGCAGTGGAAGAAGAGCGCGTCGCCCGGCTCCGCTTCGCAGTGGACCAGTTCGAGACGTTTCTCAGCCTCGATTACGCGCTCAAGGTCCGCGCCCGCCTGCTGGCCTGTTTCGACATGGGTGATGCGGCCCATGTGGTGGGAGCCTTTGAGCACCTGCATGCAGCCGTTCTCGCGGGTGGCGGCGTCGACGGCGATGGAGACACTTGACATCAGTGGGTAAAGGACGTAGTTGTCGTACCAGTAGCCGTAGTCCTGGTGCCAGGCCCAGGCGCCGCCGACCTCGGGGTCCTTGAGGATCATTTTGGAGTGGTAGTGGTAGACTTCGCCGCCGAGCAGCTGCTCCATGGCGTTGACGACGCGGTTGCAGCGGGCGTACATGCCGTAGATGCCGTTGCCGGGGTGGTTCCACAGCGTGAGGCGGACAGTGCCGCCTTCGCCGTCCTCGCGGCCGAAGGATTTCTGGTCCATTTGCCGGTCGGCAACGGCGGTGCGGCGCAGCAACTCGATCTCTTCGGCGTCGAAGAAAGACTTGACTATCAGGTAGCCATCGTCGTGGTATGTTTGGATCTGTTCTTGTGTGAGCATGGTTTGTTCCCTCTCTTCTATCGTTGCAAGCTATAAATCGGCTACGATTGGGAGATTGTCGCCGTCAAAGATTCCTATGGAGTAGCTTCTCCATCTCGACCACCGTTAGCGCAAATCCCTCCAACTGCTCCTCTTTGCGGGATACCTCTCTGAATCCTTGTTTGCGGTAGAAGGCCAGACCTTTCTCGTTCTGCGCCTCTACCTCAAGGACGAGTTTCTGGGCTCCGGGGTAGGCGGCTACGCACGTATCAAGCAGCTTGGCGCCGATGCCCTGCCGCTGGGAGCCGGGCAATACATACAGGCGTCCAATGCTTATGATTTCGGCGCTTGGCTGGCCTGCCGTCAGAAGACCGACGATAGCGCCCTGGTCGTCTTTGGCGACTTGGAAAAAGGCCCGGTCATTCTCTATCTCACAGGCCAGCGTTTCCGGGCTGTGCCATAGCGAGGTTACTTTCTGAATCACCTCAGCTGGTAAGAACGGGCCATAGGTGTCGGTCCAGGTTCTGCTGAGAACCTGCTTTATTTCTAATACATCGTCAACTTCGGCTGGTTGAACTTCTGTCATCCCGCTCTCTCGATCGCGACGAGGACCAGTCGGCATCATATGTTTCCCGACTGTCATAAATATCCATTTCTGGCGCATCACAGTCTTCGGCGAAAGTTGCGAAGCGCTGGCGCAATTCTGCAGCAAGACGTTTGCCAATCCTGCGATCTCGCAGATCTATGTGGCCTGAATTCTTATTCCCCACCATCATTGCAATTCCGCTCATTTCCCCCTGATGGGAAGAAGGGTTCAGAAAGGCTAACTGTGGCGCTCTGGCCACGTCTTGGGCGTAAAGGGCCAGCCGAGTTTGGCGCAGACGTCGCGCCAGCGTTCCTCCATGTCGGGCATGTAGAGGAGGGGTACCCACCCCAGTCTAAGGTATATGCTGAGGGCCGCTAAACGCCAGTCTTCGGTATTGAGATAGATATTTTTGTAGCCGGCCTCTAGCAGTCGGCGCACTACGGCGGCGCTAATCGCCATGCCCAGGCCCTTGCCGGCGTGGTCGGGGTGGCCAGCGAGCCAGCCCAGTGAGCCGCCAAAGGGGTGGAGAGCATGGGGCCTGTGATGGGCGATCGCCGTAGCAACGATCTGGCCGTTGGTCCCCTCTACGATCAGGTACCACCCGTCTGGCAGGACCATGTCGAGCCAGGGCTTCATGACCTTTTCGTCCCAGTGTCCAAAGCCGGCAAGACCCATGAGCTCGTAGTAGCCTGCTTCGTCGCCGGGCATGAACGTACACAACGTGTAGCCTGGGTGAACGTGGACAGCGGGCGGCGAGTTGAGCATACTGCAAGGCCAGACCATCTTCAGCCCTTCTTTCTCCTGTTCTTCTCCCACTTCCACTCTTTCCTGATTCTCGCTAAGACGCTCGTCGAAAGATGCGCACGCTTGTCTGCGCCGGATCGCCCGCTCTCTCTTTCAAAACGAATTTATGCAGCCTGCCGGCGGTATCATTGCCATTCTACGCGTTTCTGTCCGCGGCACCAGCATGCAAAGGCCTGTGCGGACGGACTACGAGTGCCTCGAGGGCCATTCCTCCGGTGTAAACGGCCAATTCAGATTGGTGCAAACGTCCTTCCAGCGCTCCTCCATGTCGGGCATGTAGAGGAGGGGGATCCAGCCCAGGCGCAGGTAAATGGAGAGCGCAGGCAGGCGCCAGTCGTCGGTGTTGAGGAAGATGTTTTTGTAGCCGGACTGGAGCAGGCGTCTCACGACTGCGGCGCTGACAGCCATGCCCAATCCGTTGCCTTTATGTTCAGGATCTCCTGCCACCCAGCCCAGTTCGCCGCCGAAGGGGTGGATGTCCTGGGGCCTGTGGCTGGCCATGGCGGTTGCGACGATCTTGCCGCTGGCGCGATGTTCGATCAGGAACCAGCCGTCGGGCAGGATGTGCGAAAACCAGGGTTCCAGCATTTCGTAGTTCCAACGGGTGAAGCCGGCCAGGTCCATGACGTCGTACCAGCCTTCTTCGTCGCCAGGTTTGTAGTTGCGCAGCGTGTAGCCGATGGGGACATGCACGGCGGGCGGCGAGCCGAGCAGCTGCTCTGGCCAGATCATCTTCAGCTGTTCCTTCTTTCTTTCCTCGCTCATGCGGCTTATCCTTTGATTCCGGTTATCACAATACCCTGCAAGAAGGTGCGCTGCGTCACGAAGAAGATGGCGATTGGCACCAGTGTCGAGACGACTGTCATCGCCATCAGGTACTGAATGTCGACTTCCGTGCGGCCTTTGAAGCGGCTCAGTCCCAAGGTGATGGTGAACAGCTGGGGCGAGTTTATGTAGATCAGAGGCGCGAAGAAGTCATTCCAACTATAGGTGAACTGGTAGATGGCCACAACCATCAGCGCGGGGCGCACCTGGAACAGGAGGATGCGCCAGAAAACGGCGAAACGGCTGCAGCCGTCGATGAGGGCGGCGTCGTCCAGCTCGCGGGGGATGGTCAGGAAAAACTGGCGCAGCAGGAAGATGCTGAAGGCGTCGCCGAAGAAAAGGGGCACAACCAGCGGCTTGAAAGTATTGACCCATTCCAGCCAGCTGAAGATCATGAACAGCGGAATCAGTGTTACCTGCATCGGGAGCATCATTGTGCTCAATACGATGACGAACAGAACGCTGCGGCCGGGAAACTGGATGCGGGAAAAGGCGAAGGCGGCGATGGAGCAGGAGAAGAGTACCGCCACCACGTTGAGCGTGGCGACAAAGGCCGTATTGGAGAAGAATGTGATGAAGTCGCCTTTGAGCCAGGCCTCGACGTAGTTGGCCCAGCGATAGGTCGGCGGGATCCAAACGGGCGGGATTTTCCAGATCAGGCTCTTTTCTTTGCCTGCGGTCAGCAGCATCCATACCCAGGGGGTGAGAAAGAGGGCGGCACCCGGCAGCACCAGGATCCACAGCCAGATCTGGTGGGCCGCTGAGCGCCACAGCGGCCCGCTTGGGCGGCTGTGCCTTGACCATTTTCCTCCGACAAAGATTTTCTCGGTTTGCATCGTTGCTCTTCCCGCCTGCTCATTCTAGATGTGAGGGCGGAGACGGGAACCTCCTCTTGCTGCCGGCGACGCAGTCCTGACTGTGGCTACCGGGCAGCTTCACCTTCGTAGTAGACCCAGCGGCGCGACGAGTACTGAAACAGCAGTGTAAAAGTTATGATTATGGCAAAAAGAACCCAGGCCGCGGCCGACGCGTAGCCGAAACGGATCTGCAGGAAGGCTTTGCGATATAGGAAGAGGACCATGCTCAAGGTGGCGTTGTTCGGCCCGCCTAAGGTCATGATAAAGGCCTGGGTGAAGAACTGGAATGCGTATATCAGGCCGATGGTTACGTTGAAGAAGATGGTGGGCGTCAACATCGGGATGGTGATATGCCGGAACTTGCGAACGCTGTTGGCGCCGTCGATAGTGGCCGCTTCGTAGAGCTGCGTGGGGATGCCCTGCAGACCGGCCAGATAGAGGAGCATGTTGGCCCCAACGCCCCAAACGCTCATGATGATCAGCGAAGGCAGCGCCCACGTGGATGAGTAGAGCCATGATGGCCCTTCTATGCCAAAGATGGCGAGAAAGTTGTTGAGCAGGCCGGCGCGGGGGTTGAAGATCTGCAACCATAGCAGAGAGACGGCGACGCCGGAGATCACGGTGGGCAGGTAGTAGATGGTGCGCCATATGCTGAGGCCCAGTAGTTTTTGGTTTAACACCAGGGCGATTGAGAGGGCAAGGCAAGAGCCGAGCGGCACGGTCGTGAAAGCATAGATGAAGGTCACGCGTAGGCTCTTCCAGAAGAGGTCCTCGCGGAACAGGTCGCGATAGTTGTCGGCACCGACAAAGAACGTGCTGGTGAGAAGGTCAGAGCGAAAGAAGCTCAAGCCCAGCGAAAACAGCATCGGGCCTAAGACAAATGACAGGAAGCCGATCATCCAGGGCAGCAGGCAAAGATAGGCAGTGATCAGGTCCTGCCGTTTCTGTGAGGATCCCATCTTCCACTGCTGTGCGAGTCGCATCGCCATACGATTTCTCTACAATTTTATCTCTACAGATTGAGAAGAGTGAGGAAGAAGAGTCAGGCGTATCGTCTCACTCCTCACTCCTCACTCCTCTTTCCAATTTATCCCATTCGTTCGAGCGTGGCGTGCTGGGCTTCGGTCACCTGCTGCGAGATGTCTTCCAGGATGCTGACAGGCTCGGAGCCCTCAACATAGATGGCCTCCATGGCAGGAACCAGGAGCTCTTCGGCCACGGACTGGAAGCGGAAGAGCTGCGGGCCGCGGGCCTCGCCGGTCTTCAGTTGGTCGACGATAACTTCCAGGTTCACCGGTTCGAGGCGGCCGTCGATCTCGCGCAAGAAGCCGGGCCACTTGTCGGCGGCGCTGGCGAGGCCGGGCAGTCGGCCGGACCTGCGGGCCACATTGTCCTGGTACCATTCGCCGGCACCGATCCATTTGACCCAGTTCCAGACGTCGTCGTGGTTGCCGCGGTCGGCGACGCCCTTGTAGACGCACCACTGGTCGGGGGCGCCCATGCAGACGCGGTCGACGGGGCCGGCGGCGATGTGATTGATGTCCCACGAGCCTTCTTCCATCTGGTCGGCCAGGTCGAAGAACTGGTCGGCGCTGCGTTCGGCGAAGGCGACGATGTCGGCCGGTAGGACGCCGGTCCAGGTGTTGGGGATACCGGAGGCGTTAACCTGGTTTCTCTGGGCCAGGCAGTTTAGGTCCCACATATTGTGGCGGATCCATTCGAAGGCGGCCAGAGCCTCCTCCTCGCCGAGCATGCATTCCATCAACGTTTCATCGTCGCGAACCATGCCGCCCCAGGCCTCGACATAGTAGAAGTAGCCCAGTACATAGCTGGGCCGCAGCTGTCCGCCCCAGCGGGTGATCTCGCCGTCGTCATCCTTTTTTGTCAGATCGCAGGCGGTCTGGGCGCAGTCGTCGACCGTCCAGTCCTGTTCGGGGTAGGCGACGCCGAGCTCGTCGAAGGCCGGTTTGCTGTAGTAGACGCTGGTGACGTCGATGTTGGTTACCATCGCCATGCGGATTTGCGTAATCTGATCCCAGCACTGGTCCCAGCCGGCGGCGAGGAAGATATCGTCGGCGTCGGGGACGTCCTGGTCGATCAGGGGCTGCAGGTCGAGCAGCTGTCCTTTTTCGGCCCAGGTGTTGATGATGGGGGGCCAGGTAGACATCACGTCGGGCGCGGTGCCGGCGGCCATGTTGGTCAGCACTTTGGTCGACCAGCCGTCGCCGTGCGGTTCCCAAAGGATTTCAACTTCGGGGTGTTCTTCGTAGTAGCGGGGGAAGGCCTCATCCTCATGGTACTCAGCCCACTGGATGCCAGGCACGTTGGCGAACCAGTCGAAGCTGGCGAATCGGATCTGGGTGCGTTCGCCGCCCGCATCGGAGCCGGCCATACTTTCGCCGGCTGCCGCGTCTCCGCCGGCGAGGGCCGGGGCGCATGCGGCCAGCGCGGCAGTCCCTGCGACTCCGGCGCCGAGGCGCAACATATCACGTCGAGTTAAACGGTTGGACATGGTGAGATCCTCCTTTGGAAAGATGCTTGGCCATGCGCGAACAAAGACGAACTGAAAAGACTACCGAACCGTCTGGAAACCTCCTTCCTGTTAGGTTACCTCGGCCACCTTGGCCGGCAGGCCTGTGCGGATTGAGTCCCAGCAGGCCGACGCGGTGGCAATTACTTTGGCTCCTGCGACTTCGTCGATGAGGGGGCGCTTGTCCTCTCGTAGGCACTCTTCAAAGTGGCGCATGTAACGCAGCACTTCCTGGCCGTGTCCGGCTTCGCGCCTGAATTTCATGCTGAACTCGGGCTGGCCCTCGATCTTGTCGAGAACGAGCTGGTCGTTAACGAAGGAGCCCTTGTCGCCGAAGATGCTCAGCCCCTGCATGGGCAGGGGAGGCTCCACCAGTCCGTATACGGCCAGGATGCGGGCGATAACGCCGGAACGGAAACGCAGGTTGATCAGGAAGTTGTCGTGTTTGTCGGAAGGGTAGCGGTCGTCCATGTGGCTGCAGGACGCGTAGGTGAACACCTCATCGACATCGCCGAAGAACCAGCGAAGCAGATCGATTGGATGGCAGGCGCCACCGTATAGCCAGTCCTGCGGGGCCTCGTGGCGCCAACCGGTGCGATCCATAACAGGCCGCATATCGTGGACGTAGTGGGCCTCGGCGAAGAGCGGTCGCCCGAGGTCGCCGTCTTCGAACAGCTTGTGCGCAGCCATATACGGGGGCTTGAAGCGGGAGGTCTGCCCGACGAGAAACTTCACGCCCGCCCTCTGGACGAGTCGCACGACGCGTCTGGCCTCTTCCAGGGAGACCACCATTGGCTTCGTGCAGATGATATGCTTGCCGGCGGCGACGGCAGCTTCGATATGCCGCATGTGCAGGTGGTCGGGCGAGTAGATGCCGACAACGTCGATATCGGGCTGCAGCGCCAGCTCCTGGTAGTCTGTGGTCAGGTGCGGGATTGCGTGTTCTTTGCCCAGTTGTTCCAGTCGCGCGGTGTCGCTGTCACACAGGGCGCGCACCTGCATGCTTGAGGTCGCATCCTGGTTGATGGCTAGCATATTCGCTCCCATTCCCAGGCCGATGACGCCGACCCCGATCTCTTTGCCCATTCTTCTACCAAACATGAGGATACCCGTCCGAAGTGTGAGCGGCGGGTACAGCGCGCCGCTTTGCGGTTTTCTCTATATCAGCCCTTTATTCCCGTCAGAGCGATTCCTTTCACCAGGTTTCGCTGAAAGATGAAAAAGACGATGAGCGGGGGAATCAGGGTAAGCAGCGAGCTGGCCATGACCTTGGAGTAGTCGAACCAGCCGAAGGAGTTGCCGATGCCGCGCAGGGCCAGCGGGAGGGTGTAGTTGCCGCCGTCGGTGATCGTGACGAGGGGCCAGAGATAGTCGTTGAAAGTGGCCCTGAAGCTGAAGATAGCAAGCACGGAAATGACTGGCTTCATCATGCCGACGATGATGCGGGTGTAGATGGTGAAATCGCCGGCGCCGTCGATTTTGGCGGCGTCGTAGAGCTCAACGGGGATGCCGTATACGAACTGGCGGCAGAGGAAGATGCCGAAGGACGAGAAGACGGACGGCACGATCAGGACCCATAGCGTGTTGAGGAGCTCGAGCCGGTCCATGACGACGTAGAGGGGGATGAGGAGGGTGAGGAAGGGCACCATGGTAGTCGAGAGCACGAAGTAGAAGAGCGGTTCGCGCAGGGGGAAGCGCAGGCGGGCGAAGCAGTAGCCACCGAGGGTGGAGGTGATGAGAACGGCGATGACGGTGGTGACGGTGACGAAGATGCTGTTGAGGTAGGAGCGGGTGAGGCTGCCGCCGCCGATTTTGTGGGAGAGGACGACCTGGAAGGCCTCGAGCGACCACTCTTCGGGCCAGAGCGTGGGGGGGATGCGGATGATGTCGGCGGGCAACTTGAAGGCGGAGAGCACGAGCCAGGCGAAGGGGTAGAGCATGAGGACCCCGCCGCCGATGAGGACGGCGATAAGCAGCCAGGTCTGCCAGCGTGTGCGCTGCCAGTAGGGCGTTGAGAGGCGGGAAACGGCGGTGGTCGCGGTCGCGGTCATGGTGCTTCTCCGTCAATAGTCCCAGGATTTGCGGCGGCGCTGGAGCTCGAAGAGGGTGGCGCTGAGCAGGATGACGAACATGGCGATTGAGACGGCGGCGCCGTAGCCGAGGTTGAGCACTTCGAAGCCGAGCTGGTAGGTGTAGAGCGAGAGCGTGCGTGTGCTGTGGCCGGGCCCCGGCATGAGTTGGAAGGGCTCGAATAACTGCATGGTGCCGATGATGCTGGTAACGACCTGGTAGGCCATGGCGGGCTGGATGAGGGGCAGGGTGACGGCGGTGAAGCGTTTCCAGGCGCTGGCGCCGTCGAGCTGGGCGGCCTCGAGCAGGCTGTCGGGCACCTCGTTAATGGCGGCGAGCAGGACGATTGATGAGTTGCCGAGGAAGATCCAGACGACCATGAGCGTTATGCACCAGAGGGCCTGGTCGGGGCTTTTTGAGAAGGGCTGGGACGGCAGGCCGAACGATTCGAGGATGGCGTTAAAAGCGCCGCCGTTGGTGCGGTAGAGCCATTTCCAGAGCAGGACGCTGACGATGCCGGGCATGATGACGGGCAGGTTGTAGACGGCGAGGAGAGTGTATTGGTAGACGGGGCGCAGGTGGCTGAGCGCGAGCGCGAGCAGGAGGGCGAGGCTGAGGGCGACGAAGATTTCGACGGCTGAGAAGGAGACAGTTGTCCTGAGGGCCTTCCAGAAGCCGGGGTCGCCGAGCAGCTTTTCGAAGTTGCGGGTATTGACGAAAACCGGTTTCTGGATGTAGTCCCAATTATTGAAGGAGAGCCAGATCGCGGTCCCAAACGGGATCACGAACATAATCAGGTAGAACAGGCTCAGCGAAAAGGCGAAGCCCATTCCCAGCCAGCTGTACTGGGAGAGCCAGGCGCGAGGGGACCGGACTGGTGCGTTGTCTGTTGGACTGGGCCCTGCTGTGACTGCCATGGCAGCCTTCTCCTTCAGCGTTGCGGCGACAGGCCAGGCGGCGGGGCGGGACGGCCCGGAAGGACCGTCCCTGCCTGCCGTTGAGATCAGGCGTTGAGTCGTTCGAGGGCCGTGTCTTCGAGGCCCTGCATTTCGATGTCGATGTTTTCGACGGCTTCCTGGACGGAGATCTCGCCGGTGAGCGCTCTTTCGGCTTCGCGCCAGGCGGGGGCCGGGTTGGCGACGTGGTGGCCGGCGTAGCGGGCGTGGGGCCAGACGCCGAGGGCGCATTTCTTAGAGACTGCCCCGTAGGTGGTGTCTTCGATGCGAGGGTCGGCGTAGACGGCGGGCGACATGAGGCTGCCGGAGTAGAATTCCATGGCCTGCAGCTGCCCTTCGGTGCTCATGATCATGTCGATGAACGCGATGGAGGCGTTCAGCTTGTCGGAGTCGTCGGCGAGGCGCCGCGAGAGGGCCCAGGAGCCGATATGGCTGGGGCAGAGGATGCGTTCGACGGCGTCGGGGTGGCTGGGCATCGGCACTGCTTCGAGGTTGAGCGGGAACTGGTTGGCGAGGACGCTGTATGTCCAGGAGCCCATGCCTTCCATGGAGAGGATGCCGTTGGCCATGTCCTGCCAGACGTTGTCGATGAAGTCCCAGTCGAAGAGGCGGTGTTCGTGGATGATGTCGTGCATGAACTGGAGGGCGGCGATGCCTGCTTCGCTGTTGTAGGTGAAGGTGGCGGTCTCGACGTCGTAGGGTGCGCCGCCGAGCTGGTACATGAGTGTCTGGGGGAAGAGGCCCAACATGCCGGTGAGGGTCCAGGCGGCATGGGTCATGTTGCCGTCGTCGTCGATTTGCCGGACCTTGAGGCAGTCGTCGATGACGACGCCGAGGTCGCTCCACTGGGTCCAGTCGCCGCCGGCTTCGTCGAAGTGGTCGGTGTTGAGGACGAGGACGCAGTCGGAGAGGCCGGAGATGTAGGGGTAGTAGTAGGCCTTGCCTTCGGGCGCGTTGACGGCGGTGAAGGCGGCGGGGAAGAAGCGTTCCTCGAGGGCGTTGCGGCCGCCGGCGAGGTCGGTGATTTCGAGGAAGACCTGGCTGACGTCGGTGGCGACGACCCAGTCGGTGTAGTGATAGTTGATGTCGCCCTCATTGCCGGCTGCGATGGAGGGAAGGAGTTTGGCGAGCAGGTCGCCGTAGCCGATGGGCTGTGTGTTGACGGTTACACCGGGCTCCTCCTCGGCGAAGGCTTCGGTGGCCCAGGCGAGGATGCGGTTCATGCCGTCCCAGTCCTGGTGCCAGACGGTGATCTCGGCTTCGAGCTGGTCGGGCATGTCGTCGGCCATGTCGCTGCCGGCCATGTCACCGGCGACGGGGGCGCAGGCGGCCAGCACGGCGCCGGCGGTTGCGGCTGACGAAATCTGCAAGAAACTGCGGCGGCTTAATTTACTGTGCTGCATGGTCTGTTTTCCTTTCGCCCTATCGGGCTTTGATGGATGGAACAGGATTCCAATGCAATAAATGCCTCGCTGGCTGGGGGGCGCTCCATCACGGCTAGCTGGCAGGCTACGGCCTTCGATGTCAGGGCCTATCGCCGCCGGCTGCGTTTTCAGTGACTCCGGTCTCGTTGTCCTCGTCAGTGGCCGCGTTTTCCTCTTCGTCGTCGGTGCCGGCTGCGTTTTCAGTGTTACCGGCTTCCTTCTCCTCGTCGATAGTTTCGGTTTCCGTTTCGTCTTCGTTAACGGCCCCCGGCTCGAACATCTTCGGATCGAGATGAAAGAGTTTTCCGATGGCATAGGCGGTGGCGTAGAGATCGCCCTTTTCGTCAGAGCCGATGCTGCTGATTGCCGTGCCGGCGTCTATGAGCAGTGTACTTTTCCACCTGTCTCCCTGACGCTGCAGTCCCCAGATGCTGCCTTTGCAAAAGTCGGCGTAGACGAAGATGGACGACAGGACGGCACCACCGACAACGACGCATCTCCCTTCGCCCTGTTCATAGACGGAGACGGGATAGACTAAATTGTCGACATCGCAAGACCAGGTGCAGTAGTTTCCCTCCCAAAGACTATACCCGTAGTTTTCCCCTCCGACGCTGTCCGCGTCCTGGAAATTGACCTCCTCTCTGGCATTGCGGCCGGCGTCAGGGATGTAGAGCGCACCGGTCTGCCGGTCGAAGGCGATTCCCCAGGGATTGCGCAGTCCCATCGCCCAGATTTCGGGGCGGTAACCGTCAACGCCTAAGAACGGATTGCTCTGGGGAATGTGGTAGGGTTCGCCACCAGATTCCACATCGATGCGCAGTAACTTGCCCAGCAAGTTGCCGGGGTCCTGTGGATTCAGCCAGTTGCCGCCGCCACCACCGCCATCACCGCTGCCGATGTACAGGTAGCCGTCTATCGGGCTGAAGGCCATAGAGCCGCCATTGTGACTCATATGCGCTTGCGGAATCGTAAGCAGGACCTCTTCGCTGTCGGGATCGGCGACGTCGGGATCGGAGGTGGTCATGAAGCGACTTATAACTGTCTCGTCTGGGTTCGTATAGCTCACATAGAAGTGCTTGTCGTCGGGATAGGTTGGCGGGAAGACGATATTGAAGAGCCCTTGTTCTCCACAACATTTGACACGGTCTGAGATATCCAGGAAGGGTTCATCATTGATAACGCCGTCCTTGAGGATGCGAATCCGGCCTTTGTGTTCGACAACAAAGATGCGGCCGCTGCCATCACCAGCGTGGGTCACGTTTACGGGCAACTCAAACCCGGAGGCAGTCTCGTTGAGTTTCCATTCGCTTAACTCAATGGCTCTGAATACGCGCACTTCGTACCATCCGACCCAGCCTTTGCTCTGTCTGGTCAAGGCGAACAGCCTGTTGATGCGCCGCGGGGGATCGAGAAAGAGTTCGAGTACCTGCCCATCCTCGGTATGAACATTTTCGAAATGTCGATAGGGAGTCGCTGTATGGGAATCATCTCCCAACCAGAGTTCGTGTGTAGTCAAGCCTGGTTCGCTTTGCGTAATCACCAGCTCGATTTTGCTGACCAGATGGAATTTCTCGAACTCAATTGAGAGCCACTGCGGCGCGAAGCCCTGCGCAGTCCACATTGTTGCGACGTCGCCGTCATTCACATTCTCCATATAGGGATTTTGGGCAGAGGCATCTACCTTTCCCATCGCGACGATGTTTTCTCCTTGCACGGTCAGGCGGGCCTGCGGCGTTGGCGTCGCTTCAGTTTCAGGCTGCGGCGCTGGCGTTGCATCAGTTTCGGGCTGCGGCGTTGGCGTTGCCCCGGTTTCGGACTGGGCGTTTGCGGAGCGGCCAAAAGTAACCAATAGCAAGAGCCCTGTAAAGAATACGAGGGTTAATGTGACGCGTTGGATCAAATTACAGACCTCCGATTTGACGCCCCGCCCCGGCCAGGAAGAGATTCAGGGAAGAGCTGGGCAACGAGCTGTTTCCGTTCATTGTCAGGAAGCTGCGCCGGTCTCAGGCTACGCGGGCAGCGAATCGGGCTGCACGGCAGCATGGGCTGCGGCGCTGGCCCTTAGTAGAACCACTCCACCTTTTCCGATCGGCCTGTGCGCGCCGAGACGAGGCCGGCTTCACAGACGGCGACGTTGTTGGCGCCCGCTTTCGACGTGATTGGGTTTTCGGCCTTCCCGTCCAGCAGGTCCAGGAAGGCGACGACTGATCCGGCCCAGCCATGACCTCCGACGACGTTGCCGGTGGAAGTATCCTCCAGCTCGACGGGTTCCTCGTCGCGGCGGTAAAGGTTGCCTTCTTTCAAGGTGCCGGTCAGCCCGTAGCTCTCGAAGAAGCCATGCCAGGTGGGGCCTGAACAGCCGCTGGTCACGTGACATTTGCCCAGAGTGCCGTTGGCGAAGCGCATGATGAGGATGTAGCAGTCTTCGCTGGGGAACTCGGGAACGCACCTCCCGCTGCTGTACATCGAGACCTCTTCCACCGGCGAGTCGACGGCCCACAGCATGAGGTCGATGGGGTGGATGCCGCCGCCGAGGAGGATGTTCTGGGGATTTTCGGCGTCGATGCGCCAGGGTGTGTGGTTCCTGCCGTGGGGCCAGTACCAGGCGGTCATGTCGTGGATGTAGTCACCCTGGATGAAAAAGGGTTCGCCGATGTCGCCGGCTTTTGTGGCCAGGACCATCTCGCGCCAGGGGTAGACGTAGCGCATGGTCTGGTCGGTCATGACGTGCAGGCCGGTGCGTTCTTCGACTTCGATCATGCGGCGGGCGTCGGCGACGCTGGTTGCGAAGGGTTTTTCGACGAGGGCGTGGCAGCCGCGTTCAAGGGCGGCGATGGTCTGGTCGGCGTGCAGGTGGTCGGGCCCGGCGACGACGACGACGTCCGGGTTGGTCTCGTCAAGCAGCTCTTCGTAGTTGGTGCCGGCGGCGGCGTTGGGATATAGGTCGAGCGCCTCTTCGAGCTGGGTGCCTACGGGGTCGAAGAGGCCGACGATTTCGCCGCGGCCGTCGGCTGTGGCGACGTGGGCGCAGTGCAGGCCCGCTCCTCCTGAGCCGCAGATTAGGAATTTCGCTGGCGGCATCCTGTTTTCTTCCTCCGAGTTATGTTGGGCGACTTGAGTGCCGTTGCGTCGTATTTCTGACTCAGAAAGGGCATTTGGGATCGTTGATTCTTGTTTTGAGATTTGCTGGATCTAGATCGGGTCTGCTGGCTGTAGGTAGTGAGAACACCTTTCTTAACCACGGAGGGCCACGGAGGAGCACGGAGAACACCTTTTTGTCCTCGAAGGGCCGGACACTGAGAAAGAGTGCCTTGTCATTGTTTGAATCAGAAGTCGTTGAAGACGTCGACGGCGTTGCCGGTGCGGATTGATTCCCAGGCGGCGACGCCGGCGGCTACGGATTTGGCGCCGTCGAGGACGCCGGGGGAGGGGTCCTTGTCGTTGTCGAGGCAGTCCTGGAAGTGGCGCATGTAGCGGATGACGGTCCCGCCGTGGCCGTAGGCGCTGAGATCGGTCTCGGCGTCGTAAGGGGTCGTCTCGACTTCTTCGATTTTTTCGTCGAGGACGACGCGGATTTCGCCGGGCTCGTTGTCGGTGTATTCGCCCTGAAGGCTGCCCTTGGTGCCGTAGACGCCGTACTGCATCATCGGCAGGGGTGGGTGGACGATGCCGTAGAGGCCGGAGACGCGGCCGATGACGCCGGAGGTGAATTCGACGTTGAGAAAGAAGTTGTCGGGGATGGGGTAGTCGGGGGTGAGACCGCCCTTGTTGGCGATGGCGTGGACCCGTCTGATGTCGCCGCCGAAGGCGCGGATGACGTCGATGCTGTGGACGCAGCCGCCGAACATGAAATCCTGGGGCATGGTCAGGCGCCAGGGGGTGAAGTCGTAGATGGGGCGCATGTCGTGCAGGTAGAAGCTCTCGAGGGCGATGAGCCGGCCGAGGTGGCCGTCATCGTAGCGCTTCTTGGCGTCCAGGAACTGACGGTCGAAGCGCATGGTCTGGCCGACGAGGAATTTGGCGCCGGTATCACGGACGAGGTCGACGAGGCGGCGGGCGTCTTCCAGGGTGGTGACCATGGGCTTGGTGCACATGACGTGTTTGTTGTTTTCGAGGGCACCGATGCAGGACTCAGCGTGGAGGGCGTCGGGGGAGTAGACGCAGACGACGTCGACGTCGTCGCGGTTGACGATGTCGCGGTAGTCGGTGCTCCAGTAGGGGATGTTGAACTGGCGGGCGGCCTGCTCGAGGACGTCGGGGCGGCGGGCGCAGGCGGCGGTGATGGTGTAGCGCAGGTCGGGCTCGTCCTGGAGCATGGTCATGGTAGAGGCCATGTTGGCGGGGCCCATGCCGATGATGCCGAGGCGGATGGGAGAGTCGCTCATCTTTTGTGCCTCCTGACGGGGAGAGGCCGCACGGCAGTTTTGGGTGCGGCTCTTGCTCTGAAATTGGTTCGCAAAGTTTCTCCTGGCTGCTGGATGACGTTGCGAATGTTCTGACTGCAACGGGCGTCACAGTTGTGGTGCGGGCTGCAATCGAACTGAAGTGGGCAGAGGAGATTTCTACCGAGAACGGCGAGCCGATGAAGTTGTTGCCAACAGTACGTTGTCGATCTTTGGCGAATGCCGCCGAGACGATGTCGGCGGGGAGAGCGGCGAACTAACCGGACGCTACAGGGCTTGGTTTCAGGGAAGAATAGAGGATAGCAGGGCATATGTCAAACAGGTTCGAAATGGCGGGAGGGCAGTGGTCGGTGGTCAGTGGTCAGTGGACGGTGGTCAGTGGCGGGGGTGGCCGGATCTGGTCGCCTTCGGCTGATTGGGAGGCGTGCTGGGCAGGAACAAGGCTTGTCCCTACCGTAGTGTTAGGGGTGGAGGAATGGTCTGCGCGCCGTGGGCGTGCCAGGGCAGGCACATGGCCTGCCCCTACCGGACCGTTGGGGGGAACACTGTTGGATAGACACTTTGCTCTAGACACGTTGCCGGGGAAGAAAGAGCACGGTGGCTAGCAAGGGCGGGGCGTTGCGGGGGCGCAGCCCCCGCACAAGGGAGGGCCGAAGGCCCGAACGCACAAAAGCGAGGAGAGAGGAGAGAGGCCACTTTGGTACTGTAGGCTTGATTGGGTCGAAGTGCATAGGTCACGCGAATGCCAATCTTCCGTGCACGTGCGTCGTGACGGCGTAGCGGAGGGCGTCGTAGGTGTCGTCGCCGCCGAGACTCTCTTCGTTTACGTTCACTTTGAGCACATCTTCGGGGTTTTTGGGGTCGTTTTGCAAGTTGGGTAGGCATTCGATGAGGCGGCGGCAGCGGTTGAAGATGAAGAGGGAAGGGGCGATGCCCATGTCGACGTTGCCAAGGCGGGTCCGGACTTCGTTTGCACCCTGGATGCGGTCGGTTTCGGCCTTATTGAAATAGAGATCCTCGTGGTTATAGTGGTCGGAAATGGTTAGCTCTGATCTTTTGGCGAAGATATCTGGACCGGAATACACGTGGTACAGGGCTTCACGGGACGCTCCGTTTCGTTCGACCATTGCCTTGACGGCTTGGGCGTGCTGTTGGGGCAGCCAGCCGCTCTGGACGTGTTCATCTATGACGTAGATGTTGTCGTCGCCGTCTTCGGCGAGCAGGAGGAAGACAGTTGGGTGTTTGTAGCCGTAGTCCATGCCCATGAAGCAGTGCCATTCGGGCGGTATCGGGAAGGGTTCGATGACGTGTTCTTCGTAGCGGAAGTTGTCGAGGAACTGGCCGGCGGCGATTTCCCAGTCGCCGTAGCGGTGGGCGCGCAGTTTCCAGCCGATGTTTTCTTCGAGTTTGCGGCGGTAGTCGGGGTCGATGACGACGTTGTCTTCGATGGTGGCGGGGATGAAGCGGGTGTCGGCTTCCTGCTTGTTGCGGTAGGGGTCGACGAAGCGGTTCTTGTACCAGACGTGGCCGATGCCGCCGGGGTTGGCGGTGGTGTAGATGCGGGGGCGGAAGTCTTTGCTGGTGCGATTGGAGTCGCGCAGGGCGCGGTACTTGGTATCAGAGAGGGTGGTGGCTTCTTCGATGAGGATGACGTCGTATTCGAGGCCGAGGTACTGGTCGACGTCGTTTTCGTTGCGGAAGTGGCCGATGACGATGCGGGAGCCGTTGGGGAAGATGACGAGGCCTTCGGAGCGGATGTAGCGGTGCGGGACTCTTTTCAAGACCACGCGGCGGAGGTCGTCGGACTGTTCGCGGGCCTGTTTGGCGGAGAGGCGGAGGTAGAGGGCTTTGAGGCCGGGGATGCGGCGGCAGTCGTCGAGGGCGAGTTGGGCGAAGGAGGCGTGGGATTTGCCGGGCCCGCGGGCGCCGCCGAAGCCGATCTGGGTGGGGCCGTCGGGGCGGTCGCAGAGGCGGGCGGCTGCGTGGAATTCGAGCTGTTTGGGTTGGGGGACGTAGCCGGCGGATATGAAATTTCTAAGTTGTTGGCGCGGACAGTCGAGATTGTGCGCGACTCTTTCGAGACGGGCAATTCTATTGATTACTTTATTGCTCTTCATCGGCGAATAGGTCGAGGATTCTTTCTGTTTCTGGGTCCAATTCCGGCCAGCCGCTGGAAGCGGACAGGTGGTCGGAGGCGAGAGATGACTGTTTGTGGCGGCGCTGGAGTTCGGAAGCGGTGCTGAGGTAGCCGCGAAGGGTAGGGAGAAGGGCTCGGGCTTCCTCTTTGGTGAGGTTTTCCAAGTCGGCGATGTCAAAGGCAGCGTTTATGGCGTCGAAGATTTTGCTGTTGAGGTGCAGGTTGCGTTCACGCGATTCGGCTTCACGGGCAGCCTCGAAGGCGGCTTTTTCTTCGCGTTTGGCCTGGTCGTAAGCTATGGCGCGCTCTTCCCAATGCCATTCCCTGGACTTTTTACGGGCGGTTTGGGAGGGCCTACCCTGGCTGTTTGCCCAGATGCGATAGGCGGCTGTGAGGTTGCGGGACGGGCCTAACCTGAGGAAGATGCGAAAGCGGGTGTACCATTTGGGCGGTTCGTCGGGCCGCTGCTCCCAGGGATCGGGGGCGGTATTGTCTGTCGTTTCTTGCGTTGGGCACATATGATCAGGCTTTGTGTGGAGGGTTGAGAAAAGTCTACAAATGTCGCGTTATGTCTACAAATGTCGCGCCAAGTATACGTATGTCGCGTGTTTTTCGGGTTTTTTGGGGCGCTGTTTTGTGCGTTATGGCGTGAGATGGCCCGGCTACGGAGGGTTAGTTCGCGGTCGTTTTGATGTTTTGGGGGTGGCGCGGTCGTAGGCCGCGGCGCGTTCTTTCCAGCTCCTTTTGGCGGCTTGTTTGGTGACGGTGGCGGAACGTTTTCTGGTTGCCCGCAAGCCAGGAGAAGATTCGTGGGTGCGGGTCAGGCCTGAGGTGAGGTTGGTGTGGAGACGGTTGTGCCATTCGGGCGATCTGTTGGGCTGAGGATGACAGTGTTGGGGTAAGATATTGTTTGTCATGTGTTAATTATAGCACATATGATCGGGATTTTCAAGGGGGTTTGAGAAATTGGGGTCAACGTGGGGGTTGGTTATGTTCTTG
The DNA here is from genome assembly GCA_965207495.1 of Caldilineaceae bacterium. Lineage (GTDB taxonomy): Bacteria > Chloroflexota > Anaerolineae > Caldilineales > Caldilineaceae > Bin5. Next base: position 4,604,428 of record OZ242287.1, on the reverse strand, counting down.
GGGCGCTGTTCTTGGTGTGTTTTGGCGTGCGACTGTCCGGTTTTTAGGGGTTGATCTGGGATAGTGGTTATGTATTCGCGGTTATTGTGGGGGGCGGGCCTATAGGGTGAGGTGGGTGAGATGGGGGCGCGGGGCGTGGTGGGGGGTGACAGTGCTGGGCTGGGCCATGCTGCGAGCTTGGTGCTGGGTCGTTATTCTGGAGAGGTGGTTTTCGGGTTCGAGTCTTGTCGCTTTGGAGATTGTGACTCGGAAGAAAGTGGCTGAATGAATTGCGCCTTCGAGTGCTGAAAGCACGATACGGGACTCGAAGGCTGTAGTGTGTCGGCGTCGTCTCTTGACATTCGTTCTGTCCCTACCCAGGCTTGGTGGCTCGCTCAACTATGCACCTTAGCTTGTGGTCCAGTCTTTGGGGCCCACTTCAACCAAGCCCACGTTTCCTGGGCTGACGGTGTGACGGTTTCTGTTTGGTTAGCGCAGATCAGAAGCCCATCGCCTCCAGCCTCAGGATCCACAGCATGATCGCTGTGAAGATCACGAGAATCAGAATCGTTCCGACGCGAGAGTGATTTGGGCGAGGTCCTGGTTTGGGTGGCGGACCAAAGCCTGGGAGGTCTTTGAATAACAGATGTCGTAACGCCGCTATGGGGATTCCGCCGAGCCATATTGCGATTATGTCCTGGAGCCAGGAGCCATAGGGATTGTCGCGCAGTAGTCCAAGGAAGCTGAGGGCGAACCACGCGACTGTTCCGGTTATTGAGTAGATGTAGTAGAACTTTACGGCATCTTTCATGTTGGTTTCAATGAGTAGCCGGGAGGTCGAGACGTCACGGGGATGTAGGGGGTCTGTCTTGTTGTATGGGGAGGGGTTAGAAGAAGAGGGACGCTATTCCGACCAGGAGTATTACTCCAAATGCAATCAGAAGGTATCCGACCCATAGGTATATTCCGATGACTATGAGGTTCCAGAGCCAGATTGGTAGCGGGATGGGTTTGGTCGTGAAGTCCTTGAAGATGGTTCTGATGGTGGTTTTGGGTTGAGTGTGTTTGTCCTGGTTGGGTTGGAAATTGTAGGGGAACATTTGGGTTGTCTTGGTGATGAGTCAGGGGGAGGGCCGGGTCGTCTACCAGCGGTTGCCGTGTGCCGCGGGCGTTTCTTGGCCATTGAACTGGCTCTGCACGTATTTAGTTACAGTTCCATTGTACACCATGGCTCGTGGTCCAGGTTTTGGGGTTAAGCTCACTGATCCGGTTGTCAGAGCGGAGTAACCTGTGTATGAGTGCAGCACAGGAAGGAGAAATCGCCCATGATTAACCTCAACAGAGGGGAGCCGGACAACGGGAAACACTTGCTCTACGATTTCGTCACTTACACTGCCGGGGTACTGTATGTGCTGTTCGTGGGCTTTATGTATTACGCCCACTATTTTGGCTGAGAACAAAGTGTCATAACGCAGAGAAGCGTTCAGGCATCGGGAACAGCCTTGAGAGCAGGGTCGGCTGTGCCGGCTCAGGTGTTCTGCTGAGATATAAATTTAGGCTCGCGGTCCAGTTTATGGGGTCATGCTCACTGTTTCGTTCGAGACATCCTAAGAATGGACCGGGGTCTCGATCGAAACGATCTGGAGGCACAGGTGTTTTTGTGAGTGACGACATCTGTGCCTCTTTTGCATTGAGAAATCGGAAGGCGGGGCGGATGAACTATCCTGCAGGGGAGAAAAGGATTCTAATTCAGGCTGCGGTGAGAATCGCGGCACTCGTCGTGTTGATACTCTTTACTGAATTTGGGATCGTTTCGAACAAATTCATATGGTTGGCTGTGCTCTACCTGATACCCGTTGAAGTTACCTATGTAATTTCCGTTTTAACTTCATTCAAGGTGCTCGATTCACTGAGAACGGCATGGGCGAAATGGTTCGTCGTCCCTTTGTTCAAATGGACTGGTAGAGGGGCTTGACTTTTCAGACTGGTCAGTTCCGTCCCCGCCCTCCCCAAGTCACGAGCCGTGCCGATCCGCGGCGAATGCCCGCTGAACCCATTCCCCAAACCAGCTGCCCATGCTGCTTGTTTGATACGCCTCGAAATCTGGTTGGTGCGCAGCCCGAATGCGCTGTCAGAATTCGTTGCGCCGTTTCGGAACGTGTTGAGCGATTTCATCGTAAAGCGGGAAACGATAGTGATTGCGCCTTCTCGCTCTGGGTCGGTCCTGGAACGTCTGATCATCAGCCGCTCTGTGCCGTCGGCCTGGACTTCGATATCCTCCCACATGCCCGCCGCCGTTTCTGATACGCGTATCATGGCGTCCGGCATCAGGCAGATCATGGCGATATCAGCCTTTCCACGGCACTTTCGGCTCTACTCCTCTCCAAATTGGCCCCGGCCACGACGAGGTCTGCAGGTGGTTGCACGTATCTCCGCAAACACTTCCGTAGTGAGCGCGTCTGCTTGCCGCTGTAGTTTTCCGGACCGGCGGGTTGCGCTCTTTAGCGCACTACTGACATCGGAGTCGTCACAGTGGTTGCCAACCCCTGCTGCCCTGTGAATGTGCGCGATGGCAGCAGCCGCAGAATGCAGTGCGGCCGGTCTTTTGGCCAAGTTTAACGCTGGGTTCAGAGATGTATGCGGCAACCTGTATGGGGTCAGCTGGGAGTGCGGGAATGCCCATTTTCTGAGGCCAATCCGAAGAGAATCGCCACTGACCGAGATAGTTCTTCCTCGTAATTCCGGCCAGTCCGTTTTCGATATCTCCACATAGAGCTTCCATATCCTCTTCAAAGTCTCGGTTGGGTCCGAACTGGATGGCCGAAGGCTTTTGGTACCTACACGCGGTAGAAATCCCCTTCAGAACCGTTCCCATGTCTCTCGCGTGGTGCACGAACGATTGGACGCACAGTTCTCTCTGCGCGGGCTTGCAGAACGCAGCCAGCGTTTTGACCTACTCTGCTGTCGATCCCCATTAGCTGATTGCACCAGCCAGGAAGCCTTCTCAGCACATGATTATGCGGGACGGCCTTTTTGCGCGCTTATGGTGAAGTCAGCCCACCTCAAGAGGCTCAGACGTGAATACCTTCACTTTTGCACGGTCTGACGGTGATTGTTGAGGAGGCAGGCGGGAAAAGCAGAGTCGGAGCGACCGGCTCCAGGACTACTATCGTGCTGATAGAGTTTCGGTGTTCCTGTGCCAATGCGCTGGTTGAATTGAAGCATGGTTCTGCGCATTTGTGGGCACATTTGCCGGCCTCGGCCAATTCTTACAAGAAATCACAGGCTTGGATCGCATTTCCTAACAAATATCTTATATTAGTTTGCTAGAGTATAGGAGAGTCATCTTTTTTGGGGAAGTTCGGGTTAGGTGATTGCTCGACGACAGCCCAAACGGGAGACGTCGGCCCTATTGCTCCTGTGGTCGATATATTCTGCACTTCATTTGACGCGCCATACACGTTCGGGAGACAGAGCCGATGTTTCATCCACGGAACATTTCGACAGTCCTGCGCGGCCCCGGCGGCTGGCTGGCGGCTGCTCTCCTGGCAACTACTGTCTTCCTGGTATACGCGAATCTGGTCTGGGCCCAACAGACTTCGACGGAAGCCACGGTCCCTGCGCCCTCGCTGACCGCCGAGGCCGACAATGGTACGGTCGAGTTGAACTGGACAGCGGTGGCAGACGCGGCGCGCTACGAACTGTTGACTTGGTGGAACGCCGACACCGGCTGGCAGAAGCTCGACGACGGCAACCTGACTGACACAACCTACAGCCATACCGGAGTGGCGGCGGGCACCAGGTACTTCTACACGGTGCGTACGGTGAACGCCGCCGGTGAGACCAGCCCCTGGTCGGAATATGCATCTGCTACCGCGACGACCGTGGAGGCGCAAACGCAGACACCAACGCCGACGGCAATGCCGATGATTTCTACTACACCTACGCCCACACCGTCAGCGACGGCCGCAGCCGCGCAGTCTGCGCCTGTTCTGGCGGCGCAGGTTACGGCCGCGGGTACGATTGACCTCAGCTGGGGTGTCGTGGCAGACGCGGCGCGCTACGACCTGTTGACGTGGTGGAACGCCGACACCGGCTGGCAGAAGCTCGACGACGGCAACCTGACTGACACAACCTACAGCCATACCGGACTGGCGGCGGGCACCACGTACTTCTACACGGTACGTACGGTGAACGCCGCCGGTGAGACCGGCCCCTGGTCGGAATATGCGTCTGCTACCGCGACGACCGGGCAGACGCCAACGCAGACACCAACGCCGACCGCAATGCTGTTGATTTCTACGACACCTACGCCGACCGCTATGCCGATGATTTCTACTACACCTACGCCCACACCGTCAGCGACGGCCGCAGCCGCGCAGTCTGCGCCTGTTCTGGCGGCGCAGGTTACGGCCCAGAATACGATTGATCTCAGCTGGGGTGCCGTGGCAGACGCGGCGCGCTACGAACTGTTGACGTGGTGGAACGCCGGCACCGGCTGGCAGAAACTCGACGACGGCAACCTGACAGACACAACTTACAGTCATACCGGACTGACGGCGGGCACCACCTACTTCTACACGGTACGTGCGGTAAACGCCGCCGGTGAGACCGGCCCCTGGTCGGAATATGCGTCTGCTACCGCGACGGCCGGGCAGACGCCAACGCAGACACCAACGCCGACCGCGTTCAGCGCCAGCACGGACAGGTTAGCCTTGGTCGCACTCTACAATGCGACGGCCGGCGCCAACTGGTCTACGAGCGACAATTGGCTGACCGAGGCGCCGATCAACGACTGGCACGGCGTTGAAACCGACAGCACAGGTCGGGTCGTTTCCCTGAAACTAGTATCCAACGGGTTGCGTGGAGAGATCCCGCCAGAACTGGGCAATCTCTCCAACCTGGAAGACCTATGGCTATTATCCAACGGGTTGCGTGGAGAGATCCCGCCAGAACTGGGCCGCCTCTCCAACCTGACAGAGCTGTGGCTATACGGCAACCAGTTGAGCGGAATGATACCGTCAGAACTGGGCAATCTCTCCAACCTGGAACACCTATGGCTATCCGTCAACCAGTTGAGCGGAACAATACCGCCAGAACTGGGCAATCTCTCCAACCTGGAAGACCTAGGGCTAGCCTCCAACCAGTTGAGCGGAACGATACCGCCAGAACTGGGCAATCTCTCCAACCTGGAAGACCTGAGCCTTCTCTATAACCAGTTGAGCGGAACGATACCGCCAGAGCTGGGCAATCTCTCCAACCTGGCAGGGCTGGTCCTCGCCAAAAACCAGTTGAGCGGAACGATACCGCCAGAGCTGGGCAATCTCTCCAACCTGCGACAGCTATGGCTATACGAAAATCAGTTGAGCGGAACGATACCGCCAGAACTGGGCGATCTCACCAGCCTGGGAATCTTGAGCCTCACCACCAACCAGTTGAGCGGAAAGATACCGCCAGAGCTGGGCCGCCTCTCCAACCTGACAGCGCTGTTGCTACACTACAATCAGTTGAGCGGAGCGATTCCGGCAGAGCTGGGCCGCCTCTCCAACCTGACAGCGCTGTGGCTAAACGACAACCAGTTGACTGGAGCGATACCGACAGAACTGGGCAATCTCTCCAACCTGACAGACCTGTACCTAGGCGGGAACGGATTGACCGGGTGCATTCCGGCAGGGCTGCGGAATGTAGATAGGAATGACCTTGCGCGCCTCGGTCTGCCCGACTGCGGCTAGACGACACCAACGCCGCCACCATAGCCCCCCTCGGGCTCGATCCGTTCTTTCAGAAATACCTGGACGCTGGTGGAATTCCCGTGGTCTCCGCCGCCGCGATACCTGACAGAGTGTTGTTTCGAGCGCGGGACATCATTGCCGGAATGCTCTCCGACCGGCGCTGCCTGCTTGAGGCCATAGTCAACAATAATGTTCGGGTTGTGATATGTGATAGACGTACTCGCAGCCAAGCTGACGCCCGGATCACCCAGGCGCCCGAAGTCGAAGCCGGAGAAACCGGCTGTTCTCCTACGGCACTCGGAAGCGCCGGCCTGCGCTCCGGAGGTGGAGAGGGGCTGGTCATCGCACCGGGGATCCTCCAACTGATCCGAAGGATGATCCGGCGCGACTTTGTAGTGTCGTTCTCATCCACGAGTCTGCTCACACAGTGGATTACGCGCTTAGGCTGGAACCCGGCGGTCAAGAGTTCTATTCACGGATCAAGAACGGGTTTCGGGTGGCAATGAGCACAGGGCTGTGGAGCGGTCACTACGCGTCAGGCAGCGACAATGAATACTGGGCTGAGATGTTTCGGTTTTTGGGCCAGGCTCTCTTCGCGACCGTGCAGAGCAGGCCAGAGGCGAAGCTTTCATGTTGGATGAAGTGTGGCTTGAGGGAAAGTTTCTTTGCGCTTCCCTCTATGTTAAGTTGACGAATATGTCTGTGGCCATCAGGCTGGACTCTTTGTAGAGAACTGCACGCGCCTGAACGATGCAATCCAGGATAGGCTGGAGATGAAGCTGCGCCGCTCTGCGGCGCGGCTTTTTTTGTGGAGTTGAGTGGTTAGGTACGCTGAGATTCATTCCGTCATGATTTGGAACTCGGGTATTGGGGAGTAACGGGGCGGGGGGGGAGGGGCGGAAATTTGGTGTAGAGGAGCGTGGGGGGGGGGAACAGAAGGGGGAACTGCAGGGGTCGGGGGTTTGAGACAACGAGTGGGGAGGAGACGCTGTTGGGTGGTGAACTTGCTGGAGAAGCATGAACAGGGTGGCGAGCCAAGGCGCGGAACTGCAGCGGTTAGTGGACTGTGGCACGAGACAGCAGGTGTGGGGGAAGTCACTGTCGACTAGACACTCGCTGGGGAAGAATGAGCACGGTGGCTAGCAAGGGCGGGGCGTTGCGGGGGCGCAGCCCCTGCACAAGGGAGGGCCGAAGGCCCGACCGCCCGGAACTGCAGGGGTCAGTGGTTAGTGGTCAGTGGTCAGATGTGAGGATGGGTGTGTGGGCGGCGGGGAGGGGGTTAGCCTTTGAGGCCGGTGAGGGCGATGCCGGGACGACGTTGTACTGGAAGTCGGACTGAGGTTCGGAATGGCACGCCTGCAGGAATGGGGCCTCCAACTGACGGGTGCATTCTGTGTCCCTGTCTCACTCTCTGGGCATGCGGTAGCCGACGCGAGGCTCAGCGAAGATGTAGGTGGGATCGTTGGCTGAGTCTCCCAACTTGCGGCGGAGTCTTCTTATATAGGTGCGTATTACGCTCCTGTCGCTCGCGGGATCCATATTCCAGACTTTCTGCAACAATTCAGCATGGGTTAGCACTCGTCCGGCACTGGTCGAGAGGGTATAGAGAAGATTGTATTCGGTGAGGGTCAGCTGGATGGGGCGTCCGGCGATACTCACCTTGCGTTCGGCGTAGACGACGAGTAAGTCACCCAAGACGAATGACTCCAAAGACATTTTCTGGGAAGGCGGCAGCCGCCTGCGCAGGGCCGTCCCAACCCTTGCGACCAGTTCGGTCGGCGAGAAGGGCTTGACCATGTAATCTGCAGCTCCAGACTGCAAAGCGCTGGCAATGACTTCGTCTCTGCCGTAGGCGGACAGGAACATGACCGGTACATCAGTAACGTCGAAGATGCTCTTCATCAGTTCGATGCCATCACTTCTCGGCAGCATCAAGTCCAACAGTACCAAGTGGGGTTGATCAGACTTCACAATGTCAAGCACCTCTTCGGGGTTGCCAGTCACTATGGGACTGTAGCCTGCCTGGGACAGGACTTCGCGCACATACCTGAGGGACCGTGGATCGTCGTCCACCGCGAGAATACGCCTCGGCCTACCCTCTGAAGTCCCTGTTACTGCAGAGTCCAGAGAAGGAGCCCTTGCCGCGCCGCGTTCCTCCTCATCGGCGACAGGCAGAGTGAAGGTAAACATGGTTCCCGTGCCTGGCCCAGCGCTCTCGGCCCAGATTCGCCCGCCGTGAGCTTCTACGATTCCTTTGCAGATGGCAAGGCCCAAGCCAGTGCCTGTGATTTCCCGTTGCCCCTCGTCGCCGTCGATCCGGGCAAACTTTCGGAATAGGAATGGAATGCGTTCTGGCGGCACCCCTCGGCCGTGATCAGTCACGGAAACCGCAACGTGGCCGCCGTCCAACGAGGCGCTCAACACGATTTCGGAAGTCTCGTGCGAGTACTTGGCTGCGTTTGTGAGAAGGTTGTCCAAAACCTGAACGACGCGCCTCTTGTCGGCCATCACCCAGGGCAAGTTCGTTTCTAGATCAATTAACAATTTGTCCCGCACTTCCCCGCTCAGAAAAGTACCTCTGGCCTCGTCTACCAAGGCGGCGACATCCGAGGGTTCAGGAATGACGGAAAGCGATCCCGTTTCGATCCGCGCGATGTCCAGAAGCTCGCTAATCAGGTCACGCATTCGGTTAGCCTGATTCTCGATGATGCGGATAAATTGGACGGTTTCGGCGGGATCCAGGGTGTCCAGCGACTCTCGCAAAGTGACAGCCGAACCCTTTATCGAGGAAAGGGGCGTCCGCAATTCGTGGCTCACCATTCCCAGAAATCCCACCCGCTGCCTTTCCAGCTCTTCCAGAGGACTCATATCCTGAATTGTCACCACCAGAGATAGCGCCTTCCCGTTTGGCATAAACACTGGGGACGCGTTTACCAGTACAGCCAAAGACCGGCCTTCGGGAACAGACAGGACCAACTCCTCTGCCCGCGTCGTCTCGCCTTCGCCCTGACACTGCGCAAAAACAAACTCCGCCAACGACTTTTCCTGTCCTCCGGTCCAACGGACGGTCAAACTTTTCAAAACACGTCTCAATGGGCGCTTCGACATGTCGAGGGCCTGAACGATTCTCTTCGCTTCCCGGTTAAGCGACCTTGGTTCTCCGGTTATGGCGCTGAAGACACCGACGCCTACCGGCGAGGTGTCTATCACTGTCTTCAAGTGATCTCTGGCCTGCTGTTCCTCCCTAAAGCGGCGGGTGTTGACGATTAGCGCCGCCGCCAAGGGGGCAAATAGCGTAAGGATCTCTTCGTCCTTTTGGCTGAACACTTGTCCACCTGTTTCCTTAGCGAGAAAGATGCTGCCGACGCCTACACCCTGGTGGCGCATCGGCACGGTCAGAATTGGACCAATGGGAAGAGGAAAACACTCGCTGAGTCCCTTGATCTCACTTTGGCAGCGGATGTCGGGTATCCTAATCGGCTCCAACAGCTTGTTCAGGTATGCCCGAAACTTCGTCCTCTCCTGCGCACTTTCCAGACTCTGATGATCTGTGGCACTCATCCCGGAAGTGAAGAGGTCATGTGGCTGCCCCGAATCGTCTGGTGCGTCCCACGATACTGTAAGTTGGCCCGGCTGATTGCACACAACGCTCAGCGCGCCCAAAGCCTTAGAGTGTGTTGTAGCTGTTGGCGGGGCTGTAGAATCTCCAGAGTCTGTAGCCTTGGCTTCAGGTGCAACAGGCGCGGCGACAGCCTCGACATCGTCGCTCCAATTGCTGGAATAACTGTCGAAGCGGGGGCGCACACGCACCTTGTACCGTCCACCTGGTTCCAGGCCAGTAATTGTGTAGGAAGAGGACTTTGGGAAGGCATTGCCCGACGGGTCGACCCAGGTAGGGAATTTTTCGCCCATGGGGGTCCAATTGACCCTGTAGTCGCGTGGCATATCCGTCAGAACATTGACTACTCCGAAGCGGGCGTCGGTGAGTTCTCGCGCGCTGTCCACTACTACCTGAAGTAAGCTGTCCAGATCAAGGATCTCGTTTATGTGACCGACAGCCTCGTTGAGCATGGCAGCGCGGTCCAGCAGGGCCTCCCCTTTCTTCTCTAAGGCATCGACTCTCATTTTGAGTTTTATTCTGACTCCAGATTTGGACGCGTAGCCGCTCTTTTCTTCGCTCCGATGGCCGCCGAAATCGGAACTGACGCGATCATGGTAGATTGGGCACTTAAGTTCTGTCTTCCGAGAAAACTGTCATCAAACTGTTATCGAAACAGTCCTTTGTGTCACTGAATTGTCATTGATTTTGCCTTACAATTGATGAGTCGGCCTCCTCGGTCTTCATAAGGCGTCTGTTAAGGTGACTATAAAACAAGATACTAGAAAGTGCCACGATTCGATTGCGGGTACTTCTGCATTAGATACGGTTGACATTTGGGGGAGGCCGTTCAGATTGCAAGAAGAGAGGAACTTCTGCGGGCCTGTTCGGGATGATTTTCGCTTGAACACTGTTAGAAACAAGGCCGGTCGATCCGTGGATGGGCGCGGAGAACAGCATAGGCGTTTTGGGGTTTTCTGTGTGTGAATGGGCGGCTTTTCGCCTATTTGCTGCATTTTGCCAGGGAAGAATACAGATCAGACAAACGTCAACCGACGCCTGCGGCAGTCCGTGCCTCTCGTCTCTGACAAACGTCCCCGCCCTCGGACGCCCGCAGTCCAGAGCAATCAGCTAACAACAGTACTTTGAAAGGAACGGTTAAGCAGAGATGCCCAGGAACAAGCCCCACATGACCGCGCCGGCGCCCCTGACCTTTCAACTGACCGCGACCGACAACGATGGAGCCAGCGCCCGTCAGTGGCTCGAATAGCCAGTTCGAGGTCACCTGGGGGGTTCTTACGGGCGCGCAGACCTACTGGGAGCAGAGGAAGTCCGGTACGCAGGGCTACGACGCTTCACGCCAGCGCGTCCTTCTTTTCGGTGCCTATTGTACCAAGACCATTGAGGGCCTGGATCCGGAAACGGAGTACAGGCTCCGTGTGATGGCCGTGGAGGGAACGTCGATGAAACTGCGGGCGTCTTCACGGCCACCTCCGAATCCAGTCAAACGCTCGCCAGTACTTGCGGTCACTACTCCGTCATTGCCGGTGGCGGCGCCAATGAAAGTGGCGGCAAGCGCTGCCTCTAGCTGCACGATTACCGGTCTGACTCCTGGGAAGGGGTACACCGTGACATTGAAGTCGCGTACTGATATGGAAGATGACGGCACCCTCGATGAAGGCGCCTTTACCGTCGTTACCGCAACGGCGACCGCGCCTGCCGCGCTGTGCCAAGCCTGTCATAACCGGTACGACGGCCAGAAGCGGGCAGCCAATCGGAAGCACCGCCAGACGTGCCCCGCGGGGTAGCTGGCTCTTATATGCCTCTTATTTTAAGGAGACAGAGATGACAGAGAAAAACGTGCAGGCAGCGGTTCCGGATCTGTGGTGGATGACAGCGGTGCGGGGCGTGTTGCTGCTGGTGCTGTCGGTCATGATGTTCACATGGGGCAGAGGGAACACGCTCGTGGTTATCATCGAGACGTTGGGCATTTACTGGATAATCGGCGGTGTCATGGACCTGGTGGCTGGCATTTTGGGCAGGACCGACACGTCGCGCGTGTGGACCATCCTCGGCGCAATTGTCAGCATGATTGCCGGTTTCTTTGTTATGGGTCATCCGGTCATATCCGGCCTGATCGCGGGCTTGGGGCTGACCTACTTCATGGGAACAGCTGCGTTTCTGATCGGTGCTTCCCAGATATTTGAGGGGCGGAACGGGAAAAGGTCCTTCGGCAGTCTGATCATGGGCATCTTCACGATTGCGTTCGGGCTGATAGTCGTTTTCAACCCTTTCCTGACGCAGCGGATGTTGGTCTTTGTTCTTCCATTCTGGGCGCTGATGGCAGGGGCTGGGGCGATCATTGCATCGTTCAGGATGAGGGGCTAGGCGTTTCTGCGCGCGGAAAGGGCGGTCTCAGGATGGGGGAAGGACTGGTTATTTACCTAGTGGTGATTCTGAGCTTGCTGGGCTTGCTTTGCGCGGCGCGAGTTGAAAAGAGAGGTAGTAGAGCATTCCTGTCGAGCAACCCGCCCGCTGGCCGGTCAACTGGGGCTTATGTGCTTTGGTAGCCAAGTGACCATTTGAGGTCTTAGTTGGTGCCGGGCAATCTCATTCATGCCGTGAGAACGCCGTCCCCCCAGGCTAACCAGCTTAGAGATTCGTTGGAAAACCCGTTACACCAGACCTGAGTTGCAGTGGACTTGAAAAAGGCAGCGAATTGAAGACGTCTGCTTCTGATTCCGCCGAGGTTGGCCCTAATGGATTGACTCGGAAGCGGGAAAGACAGGGTCTATCATTCCTGCATGCATCAGGTTCATTAGGGACGTGAGACGTAAACACCGTCGGCATGCCACGATGCTGGGGAAGAATGAGCACGGTGGCTAGCAAGGGCGGGGCGTTGCGGGGGCGCAGCCCCTGCACAAGGGAGGGCCGAAGGCCCGACCGCCCGGAACTGCAGTGGTCGGTGGTCAGTGGTTAGTGGCGAGGATGGAGGAGGCGATTAGCCTTTGAGGCCGGTGAGGGCGATGCCGCGGACGAAGTTTTTCTGGAAGATGAGGAATACGATGAGGGGTGGGATGGAGACGAGGACGGAGCCGGCCATGACGGCCTGGTAGTCGGTGCCGCCGAAGCGGTTGGCCATGCGGGCGATGATGAGGGGGAGGGTGAGCTTTTTCTCTTCGTTGAGGATGACGAGCGGCCAGAGGTAGGCGTTGAAGGCGCCGAGGAAGACGAAGATGGCGAGGGCGGAGAGGATGGGCTTGGTGAGGGGCAGGATGATGTTGCGATAGATGCCGAAGTCGCCGCTGCCGTCGATCTTGGCGGCGTCGTAGAGCTCGCGGGGGATGCCGTAGACGAATTGGCGGCAGAGAAAAATGCCGAAAGAGGAGAACATACTGGGCAGCCATACACCCCAGAGGCTGTTGAGCAGGTTGAGCTCGCGCATGACGATGTAGAGCGGGATGAGGAGGGTAAGGAAGGGGACCATGGTGGTGGAGAGCACGAAATAGAAGAGGTAGTCGCGGCCGGGGAACTCGAGGCGGGCGAAGATGAAGCCGCCCATCGATGCTGTGATGAGGACGCTGATGACGGTGCCGGAGGTGACGATGATGCTGTTGACGTAGGCGATGGGCAGGTTGGCGCGGGTGGGGTCCATCACCATGAGATAGGCGTCCAGGGTCCACCGTTTGGGCAGGAGGGTGACGGGCAGGCTCAAGATGTCGGCGCCGGTCTTGAAGGAGGAGAAGAGGAGCCAGATAAAGGGGTAGAACATGGCGAAGCTGAAGAACGCCAGGATGAGGAAGACGACTGTTTTGGTCCACTTGCCCGAAACTATCCAGCGCTGGAAGGGGGATAAGGGTGTGTGCAGTCGGGTGGTGTCAGCGGTTGTGGTCATTTGGCATCAGCCTTAAAACAATGGCGTTTGGTTCTCTTGGGCGAGATGAACTTTTCGCCCAAACTGTTTGTAACGGTGTATTCCTCACGAGCTCGCGTCTGATCTACTCCGGAAAGACTCGGTCCCATCTGGTTTCGAAACTCTCGATGTTCTGGTTTTCGCCTTCATTCAGTCGTTATCGTAACGTTTGGAGGGTAATGCACGATCAAGTCCTTCGCTCGGTAGAACTCGCTTCAGGACTCCACCATCGTCAACTTTAGCGTCGCGTATCGGATCTCACCTGAAATAGTTGGCGAAGAACTGAGGATTAATGTCACCTTCAAAGTAATGTTTCCGTTTGATCCAAATGAAACCATCTCCTTTGGAAATGACCGCAACATCTATCGGCCCTCCAACGGTCTCCGCCTGCATGGAAACCCTTCTCTTAAAGGTTGTTAGATTAATTAGGGACTCTGCCATGGCTGCGAGCTCATCTCTAGGAAGCCCTTGAACAACGCTAATGACTGGGTCAATATGATTCGTCTGACTGTGCTCCGACAATGTGGGTAGGAACAGGTCTAGCTCTTCCCCTATATCAAACATGATTTCTCGCTGTTCTTCTATTTCGTGCGTAAAGGCATCCTCAGAATCGTCATGTGGGTCACAAATCATATCTAAATTTATTCCTCGAAACAAATCACGCAGACTATTGACAAAACTCTTTATGCGCAAATAGTATTCTGGGTCAACTCCCGCCATGAAGGTATCCACCATTTCCCTTTGGGCGAAAGGAAGAACAGCAGCACGAATAGACCCTGCGATTCTTGTACAGTCGTTCTCATTTCTTCGATGCTTTAAGTAATCGCCAATTCTTCCCTCGACTCTGTAAGACTCAAGGACAGGAAACACTTCATCCGTGCCGAATCCGGCAAAAACAACACCGGTGCTTTCTGGATTGTACATTCGAGATGGAAATCTCCAGAGCAAGTTAAACGCAATCCCTGTCAACTGTGTTGACGATTCCTCCGTCAGAGGAAGCCCTTCAAAAATCGCACTCTGTGCCTGGATGACTAGTTTTCCATACATTTCCGTTAATTCGTTACCGAAACTCGTCGGCGCCAATGGTGCGGCTTCCGCTCCACTCCATTCATCTGATTCCGACTGGATGATTTGTGCAGTTAATGACTCTAAAACAGATTCTTCGATTTCTCTTTTTAGGTATAGTTCGCGACTGACACTCTCATCAATTCTCTCCCTAATGCTCTTGAAACACCAGTGTACCGAACGGCGCAGGAATTCCTCTTGTTCCTCTTCGGAACTTGAAAATTGCAGGTCTCCTCCACTCAAAAAGGCAAGGAAGTTATCAACATAATCTGTCACCTTCTTGAATGTATCTGATCCCAATCTGCTTCTGTAAATCTTTATAATTGATTCCCAGGGAATCCCCATAAAACTTGCGTTTCCATAAATCATCACACCCACGGGCTGGTATTTTGACAGTGTGAAGATTTTACTGGCCGAGGTAAAGATCTTCTGCCCGGTACCATTGGTAAATGTAATGGCACTATCTGCTGCGAGAGCAATCGCCTCCCTATTCAAAACCGCCACTTCAGACGTCATGTCACACCCTTAACACATGTAGTTACTTCGAGGGATATTGTCTTGCAGCAAGAGTCCTGGGCCGGTGTAGGATCTCTCGATCAGGACAATATCTTGGTTCTTGACCGGTTTCGACAAATTATTCCACGCACAAACTGCGATCAATGTTCCCATTGGATTTGCCAGCGGCGGAGTTGGAAGACGGTCGCGCCCAATAACATTACGAATATGATCAGTGAGACGGCGGCGCCGTAGCCGAGATTGAGGGCGCGGAAGCCCAATTCGTAGGTGTAGAGCGCCAGTGTGCGGGTGCTGAAACCGGGGCCCGGTATGAGGAAGAAAGCCTCGAACATCTGCACGGTCCCGATCACGCTGACCACCATCTGATAGACGAGTACGGGGCGAATCAGAGGCATGGTTATTTTGAAGAAGGACTGCCAGAAACCGGCGCCGTCAAGACGGGCGGCCTCGAACAGGCTTTCCGGCACGTCGTTTATGCCGGCCAGAAAGAGGACTATGCCGGTGCCCAGATGCGCCCAGATGATCACGGCGGTGATGGCCCACAGCGCCTGCTGCGGGCTGGCCAGGAATGGTTGCTCGGGCAGGCCGACGCTGCTCAGTAGCGTGTTGAAGGCGCCGCCGGTGGGCCGGTACAGCCAGCGCCACAGATAGAGCGAGACTACCAGCGGTGTGATCACGGGCAAATAGTAGAGCGAGAGATAAATGTTCTGCCATTTGCCGAGGATCTGGCTCAAGGCGAGCGCGAACAGGAGCGCGAGCGTCAAGCCGAGGGCGATCTCAACCACCGAAAACAGCAAAGTCTTCTGCAAAGCCCACCAGAAGTATTGATCAGTAAAGGCTCTGCCAAAGTTGCGCAGGCCAACGAATTTGGGGGTGGTGATAAAGTCCCAGTTCTGGAAGGCGAGCCAGATACCGGTGCCGAATGGGATAATGAAGATAATCGTATAGAAGATGAGGATTGCGGCGGAGTAGACAAGCGCGAAGGGGCTGGCGCGCCTGAAGCGCCGCCAGACGCTGTCACGGCGGGCGACGGGTAGTTGCGGCAACGATTGACCACCGGAGACGGGGTGATCTTGCAACGTAGTCATACTTATGTTTCCGCTGGTTGGCGGGCGCCGCGTACCAATGTACGCGGCGCCCGTTCAGACTGTCTTTTTTGAGGTCAGGCCGCCAGACGTTCTCGGGCCTGATCTTCCTGTTCCTGCAGGTAGGCGTCCATGTTGGACAGCGCTTCCTGGATGCTGATTTCCTGGCGCATGGCGCGGTCGAACTCGGCTGCGGCCGGGCCTTGCTGGGCCACGTGGTCCTGGGGATAGCGTGCGTAGGGCCACATGCCCTCGGCGACGCGCTTGGAGACGAGGCCGTATTTGACATCGCCGATGCCGGGATCGTTGTAAACGCCCTTGGAGGGGACAACGCCGGAGTAGAAGTCAAGCGCCTGCAGGAGCGCGCCGTTGCTGACGATGAGTAGGGCAAAGTCGACGGCGGCAGACAGCTTGGCGGCGTCGTCGGCCAACCGCTTCGAAAGTCCGTAACCGGCGACATGCTGCGGGTAGAGGACATATTCGGCTGCGTTTGCGAGGGGCGGCGTAACGATGTTGTCGGCCGGCACGTCGGCCACGTCGGTCAGGACGCTCATGGTCCAGGCGCCGTTGCCCCAGATCGAGACGAGCTGCTGGCCGCAGGCCTCGTATTCGTTGGTAAACAGCTCGAAGTCGACGGTCTTGTGGACATGGTAGACGTCGTGCAGGATCTGTGCGGCGGCTTCGCCCACTTCGCTGTCGTGGGACCAGACGCCGGTCTCCCTGTCGAAGAAGTCCCCGCCCAGCTGCCAGATCAGGGTCCACAGCAACTGATATTGGGAGCTGGCAATCGAGTAACCAGAGCGGGTGACTTTGCCCTCGTCGTTCATCTGCGTCATGGCGATGCCGGCATCAATTACGTCTTCGTAGGTGCCGAAGTTGAGGTAATCGACGCCTGCTTCGTCGCAGTGGACCGTGTTGACGGTCATGGCGGCGCCGCGGATACCGGCCAGCCAGGGCAGGTAGTATACCTTGTTGCCGGGCACTTCGACGGCCTGGAAGGCGGCAGGCCACATCTTTTCTTCGAGTTCGGCAGCGCCGCCGGCGTGGTCGGTGATGTCGAGGAAGACGCGGGTGATGTCGGTGGCGACGACCCAGTCGGTGTACATCATCATGACGTCGCCTTCGGTGCCGGAGGCGATGGAGGGCAGCATTTTGTTGAGCAGGTCGCCGTAGCCGATTGCCTGGAGGTCGACGGTGACGTTTTCGTGGTCCTTCTCAAACTCCGGCTGTACCCATCCCATGATGCGGTTGGCGCCGTCCCAGTCCTGGTACCAGACGACGAGATCGAGGGGTTCATCCATAGCGTCGGCGCTGCCGGCGTCCATTTCGCTTGCGACCGGCGCGCATGCTGCCAACATTGTGACTGCGCCGAGGCCGGCGCCCACCTTTAAGAACTGACGACGACTAGTCTTGTGCATCTTTTCCTCCTGAAAGGCTGAATTTGATGTTTGCTACAAGAGTGGAATTCGGTGTTATTGCGTGGACTGAGAGGGTTGCAGGATCCCTCTAGTCCATATGCCGAGACGCCGCCGAGGGCATGAGACGGCAGTGTATTCAACTGGCGATCGATGACTTGTGCAAATGGGTTGCGAAAGCGATGCAAGCGTGCCAACTATATACGGGCAGTGTAGGCGTAGCGATTCGCAACTGTGATTCGATCTTCGCGGCTGTCAGTCGGTGTTCGCAGGTTTCAGGCGGCCTTTTACCACTTTTCCGATCTGGGCTGAGGGGACGGCGAGAAGTATAGCACTGGGCTGGCAATTGTCAAAGTGAATTTGGCGAGCAGTTTCTGACCCCTAGTGATCCACGTTTCAGGCAAGTAACCACTCCGCGAGTCACATTCCCTTTTGGTTCGGTTTCTCAAGAAAGCCGGGTCTTATCGCGGCTTACAAACAGTTGTATGTCCCTGGCGTGCACCAACGCGGCCGTTGCATCGTTTGCCTGTGCGGTGGCAAGACGCTGGCAATTTCTGATTCGGAGGGCTGTCCGAGCAAGGGGCCCGAACCTGGTTACTGGTAGGCTCCGATACTGGAACATTTGAGCGAGACAAACACGGCAAGAATCGGCTAAGATCAACACAAGAACAAAAATGCTACTTCGGTGCCGGTAGCAACCTCAGTTGTTTCGTTACTGCCTGTTTCTTGCAGGCGTAGCGTCAACTGGACCTGATTCTCACGGGTGTTTACTGTCTCACCATATCGCCATTTTGCGAATTCAAGCGATACCGATGGCGGTTGGAACAGTTCAGGATTTTCTGTCAGCTGTGCGGATTTTTTGAGGAGTGGAGTCCGCCGATGGGAAGTGTCCTGAAACTTGCCTGGCAGTAGAAGACGATAGTCCTACCAGAGAGGATCAGGGGTTTTGGGCAGGGTCATGGCAGTCCAGCCATGGCCCTGTTCGCGTTCTGGCTCCAGATAGGTATGGCATTGCGGGGGTTTTCTCAGCCTTTGTCGTTGCGATTCTCGAGACTGCGGTCCAGACGACCACCAGCAGATCGGGATTCGAAACTGATGATCACTCGCGTTCAGGGTTTGCAAACAGAGGTCGTCGCTGAGTATTTCACGGAGGTGCCACCATGGAATACAGCACGGGTAGACAGTACACGCGGTCGAGGGTCGTCATTCTTCTGGCTGTCCTCCTGCCGGTTTTCGCCCTCCTAACTTTTTTCAACCTTCTTGCAAATGGAAAATTCAGATTCCAGATTGCGGCGCTTTTGCTGCCGTGGAAGGAGGCCGGGAGGTTAACGCTGTCGTCGGATGTAGCAGCGTCCGCGCTGTATGCGCCGAAACTTACGGCGCGTGCGACGGAGTGGGGGGTGGAGTTGAGCTGGAATGCCGTGGCGGGCGCGGCGCGGTATGAACTTATGGCTTGGTGGGACGAGGAGACCGGCTGGCAGCCAATCGGCAGTTACAACCTGACAGGCACAACGTACGTACACACGGACGTTCGAACCTGGCGGACTTACTTTTTTACGATTCGTGCGGTGAACGCGGCGGGGGAGACGAGCGGCTGGTGGGCCAAGTTTCCCTCTGTTCGGGTTCGTCCGGTCGTCACCGTGATGGCCACGCGAAAGCCCAGGCCGGCGCTCGTATGAAGAGGTGTGCTCATCGAACTCTAAAGGCAACCGAGGGCGCCAATCGGGGCGCTAATCTAACTTACTGTGCGACGAGCCGCGCGATACCGGGTACGGCGTCGCAAGCGCTTTTGACTTTGGTCTGGACTGACACGCGCTGAACGTGAATTTACCGGGTCGGAGCAGGAGTTGGGCTAGCTCACGAACCTGCGGTTCAGGCGACACCCAGCAGATAGGGATTTCCTACAGTCAATCGGTCGCGGCAGGTGCCGCAAGGAGGTGTCGGCAGTGAATCAATCACGGAGGTGCCACCATGAAATTTAGTACGAGGAAACTGTTCATTGGGCCGCGGGGCGTTCTTCTATTCGCTGCCCTTCTGATAGTGTTCGCCGCTCTCTCCCTTCTGACAAATGAAAGAATGAGGGCCCAGGCTCCACCGCCGCATCCGGATGGTGGGGGTGGGTCCAATCAGCCTGCACCGGCACCGGATGGTGGGTCCAATCAGCCTGCACCGGCACCGCCTGGCACCGATCAGGTGCCGACCGCGCCTAAGTTGACTGCGACAGCGATAGAGGGGAATGAGATCGAGCTGCGTTGGACGTCGGTTTCAGGCGCTGTGCGGTACGAGTTGTGGGTGCAAGTCGACGGCGGCAGTGAGCAGTTGGACGAAGACGCCTGGGGGCAGCTGGACGACGGCGACCTGACGGGAACGACCTATATTCATACGGGACTCTCCACAGGCACGACCTTCAATTATAGAATGCGAACCGTGGACGCCGTCGGGGTACTCGGTGCATGGTCGAAAAATGTCAGTGCGACAGCGTCCGTGGCCCCGCCGCCGACTTCAACGCCAACGGTACAGGTGTACAGGCCGCCGTCGCAGGGGGAGCGGGGACCTTCAACATATCCGGATGGTGAGTCAATTTACCCAGGGCCGGGGTGGATGCCGGCGCCGCCTGGGGGGAATCCGTTCGACGGCGGGTCGCCACTGTTGTCGGGTGACGGGTCTAATCAGGGTGGGCCGGAACCGCCTGCTCCTACGACGACTCCGACGATGACGTCCACGGCTACTTCCACGGCTACTGTTACAGCTACGGCAACGCCCACGTCCACACCAACACTGACCCCCACTACAGAGCCGACGGCGACTCCGACCGCAACCGCGTCGGCGCTGCTTGCGCCTGGGATGACAGCCGAGGCGACGGGGCGGGGCGTTGTGCTGAGTTGGGAAGCCGCAGCAGGCGAGGTGCGATACGAAATCTTGGCCTGGTGGGACGTTGGGATCGGATGGCAGGCGGTTGGCGGCGACAACCTGACCGGCACAACGTACACGCATACGGATGTTGCCGGCGGGACGACGTATTACTTTACGATCCGCGCGGTGAATGCGGCGGGGGAGACAAGCGACTGGCTGATGACGTATCCCTTTGCCACCGCGCTTGAGGCAACTGTGGCCGAGGCGTCAACGCCGACGCCGACCGTCACGCCGTCTGTGCCAACTGTGCCGGATCTTACGGCGCGGGCGACGGAGCGGGGGGTAGAGCTGAGCTGGGAGGCCGCGGCAGGCGCGGTGCGCTATGAGCTCTTGGCCTGGTGGCACGGGGCGGGCGGTTGGCAGGCGGTTGGCGGCGACAACCTGACCGGCACAACGTACACGCACACGGACGTTCGAGCCGGGACGACCTACTACTATTCGATACGCGCGGTGAACGCGACGGGCAAATCGAGCGGCTGGCTAATGGTGTATCCCTCTGCAACTGCGCTTGCGACCGAGTCTGGGTCGGAGGAGAGTGCTGCTCCGCCAACCTACACGCCAACCCCCACGGTTACGCCCATGCCGGATACCGCCGGGAGGGAGGTGCTCGACGAACTCTAAGGGCTACTGACGGCTCCAATTGGCGGCGAACACACAGATGACTGTGCGAAACAGAGCTCGATATCTGGTATGGCGTCGCCGCCATCTATGCCTACGGGGCGGACTTATCTTCACTAGTAGTGGTCTGACAGGGTTGGTCCGGGACGTGGGTGTGCTTCCGCACCAGCGGTTCGAACGACAATTTGCAAATAGAGATTCGCAGCTGCCGAACACTCGCGGTACGTGCCGCAAACAGAGGTCGGCGTAGATTCATTCACGGAGGTGCCACCATGAATGACAGTACGAGGAAATTGTGTAAAGTGCCGCGGGGCGTTCTTCTTTTCGTTGGTCTCCTGACTGTTGTCGCCGTTCTCATTCTTCTGACTAATGGTGGAACGATGGCCCAGGGCAGGTCATCCGAGATTCTGGACGCGCCAGAGTTGGCTGCGAATGCTAATGGTGGGGGCGTGGTCGAGTTGAGCTGGACGTCGGTTTCAGGCGCTGTGCGGTACGAGTTGTTTGCGCAGGCCGACGACGACGTGTGGGAGCTGTTAGGCGACGGCGCCCTGCGCCGCACGGCCTACAGCCATACGGGCTTTTCCGCAGGTACGACTTATAGGTATAACGTTCGGGGAGTGGCCGCCAACGGCACACCCGGCGCATGGTCGAATACTGTCAGTGCGACTGCGACAGCTGGGTCTCATCAAGTGCCGACCGCGCCAGAGTTGGCTGCGTCTGCTAATGGTGGGGGCGTGGTTGAGTTGAGCTGGTCGACGGTTTCAGGCGCTGTGCGGTACGAGTTGTTTGCGCAGGCCGACGGCGACGTGTGGGAACTGTTAGGCGACGGCGCCTTGAGCTGCACGATCTACAGCCATACGGGCCTTTCCGCAGGTACGACTTATAACTATTACGTTCGGGGAGTGGCCGCCAACGGCGCACCCGGCGCATGGTCGAATTTAGTCATTGCGACTGCGACGGCTGGGTCTCATCAAGTGCCGACCGCGCCAGACTTGGCAGCGTCTGCTAATGTTGGGAATGTGGTCGAGTTGAGCTGGACGTCGGTTTCAGGCGCTGTGCGGTACGAGTTGTTTGCGCAGGCCGACGACTTCTGGGTGCGGTTAGACGATGGCGCCCTGAGCTGCACTGCCTACAGCCATACGGGCCTTTCCGCAGGTACGACTTATAGGTATATCGTTCGGGGAGTGGCCGCCAACGGCACACCCGGCGCATGGTCGAAAACTGTCAGTGTGACTGCGACGACTGGTTCTCATGATTCGGGTTCCATGCCTGAACCCCCTGAGCCTCATGATCCGGGTTCCATGCCTGAACCCCCTGAGCCTCATGATCCGGGTTCCATGCCTGAACCCCCTGAGCCTCATGATTCGGGTTCCACGCCTGAACCCCCTGAGCCTCATGATTCGGGTTCCACGCCTGAAGCCCCTGGGTCTCATGATTCGGGATACACGCCGGAACCGCCTGAGACGGCCACATCCACGGCTACCCCTACGTCCACTCCTACCCCTACGTCCACTCCTACGCCAACACTGACGCCCACATCAGAGCCAACGGCGACGCCGACTGCAACCGCGTCGGCACTGCTTGCGCCTAAGATGACGGCCGAGGCCACGGTGCGGGGTGTGGTGCTGAGTTGGGAAGCCGCAGCAGGCGCGGTGCGCTACGAGCTCTTGGCCTGGTGGGACGGGGCGGGCGGTTGGCAGGCGGTTGGCGGCGACAACCTGACCGGCACAACGTACACGCACAGGGACGTTGCGGCAGGGACGAGGTAATACTATACGATTCTTGCGGTAAATGCGGCGGGGGAGACGAGCGGCTGGCTGGAGGACTTTCCCAGCGCAGTTGCAATTGCAGTGACGGAGGCAGTAACGTTAACGCCAACACCGACGCCGACCGCGACCGCGCCAGCGTTGTCTGCTCCCGGAATGACGGCCAGGGCGACGGTGCGGGGCGTGGAGTTGAGCTGGGAGGCGGCGGCGGGTGCGGTGCGGTACGAGCTCTTGACTTACTGGGCTGGGGCGGGCGGCTGGCAGCCGCTCGGCGGCGACGATCTGACCGGCACAACGTACATGCATACGGACGTTGAGGCCGGGACTACGTACTACTATACGATCCGTGCGGTGAACGCGGCGGGTGCGAGGAGCGGCTGGCTGAAGGACGTTCCCACTGCAATTGCGCTCGAGGCGACGGGGAATTAGCCGTCAACGCCGACCCGTCCGTTCAAGCATATGGACACGCCCATGCCGGCAACCTCCGAACGAGGCGCGCTGATCGCGCTATAGAGGCAACCGACGGCGCTGATTGGGAGCGCAAAGGCAACTCGCTGGTCGACGGGACGCTTGAAACCTTGTCTGGCGTAGCCAGGTCCAGTTGCCACGGACCGGGCTGGCGCTCATATGTCGGGGTGTGACCGGGTTGGTCCAGGACGTGGGGGCCCTTCCGAATATGCGGGGACAGAATAGGGGATGGTTACCGGGGCAGGCACAGGGCCTGCCCCGGCCGTGGTGATTTGGGGGTGGAGGTATGGCCGGTGCGCTGTGGTAGTGGGAGGGCAGGCACAAGGCCTGCCCCTACCGAAGTGAAATGGGGGAGGGGAGGATGGGGAAGGCGGCATTCCTGTCCGGTTGGGCTTTGAAAACGGGCGCAGATACTGATAGAATTGCACTACGTACCCAGGGTATACTACGGCAGAGTAAACCGGTTTACTTCCCTTGCCAGGAAAGAGCAGATGAATCTCAGACGGCTCAGCGCGGTATCGTTTGGGCACATGGCGATCGACATTATCAACGCCTCGATCGCGATGATCCTTGCGGTTTTGGCAGTGCCTTTCAATATCACGAACGCTCAGATTGGGCTGGGCGGGATGGCTTATGCGCTGATGGGCTCGCTGAGTCAGCCGTTTTTTGGTGTGCTGGCCGACAAGTTTGGGGGGCGCTGGCTGGGCGCGATCGGGCTGCTGTGGACTGCAGTATTCTACTACGCGGCCACCTTCTCGCAGAACTATTTCACGCTGATCACGTTGATGACGGTCGCCTCGCTGGGCAGCGGCGCTTTTCATCCGCAAGGCGCGATGAATGCCGGTGCGGCGGGCGGTCATAAGGCGACGACGGGCACCTCAATATTCTTTCTGCTGGGGCAGATGGGGCTGGCCCTGGGGCCGATGATCGCGGGGGTACTGCTGGAAGAGATCTGGATGCTTGGCCCGCGGATCATGGCTATCGGAACGCTTCCGTTCGTTGTGTGGATGGCCATCGGTCTGCGCAAACCGCTGGAGCGGGTCGAGGAAGAACCGCCGCCGCCGCCACCGCCGGCGACAGCCGAGGAGCGGCGGCGTCTGCAGCAGCGCATTGCGCGCGCTCGCGCCGTGTCAGACCGTGATGCCCCGCCTAACAGGCGCTGGGTGGCGCTGGCGGCGTTTGCGGTGTTGGTGGCCCTGAGAGCCTCTGTTCACCAGATATTCTATGGGATGCTGCCCAAATACT
This sequence comes from Caldilineaceae bacterium, assembly GCA_965207495.1. Lineage (GTDB taxonomy): Bacteria > Chloroflexota > Anaerolineae > Caldilineales > Caldilineaceae > Bin5. The sequence continues at coordinate 4,580,115 of OZ242287.1, read as the reverse complement.
TCGCGGATCTGGGCTTTTCACCGACACAGTTTGGCTTCATGGTCGGGGTACCCAGCGTGGCGATCGCGCTTGGCTCGATGTCTGGGGGCATAATGGGGGATCGTTATGACCAGCCTAAGATTCTTCTGTGGTCTCTGCTGGCGGCGACGCCCTTCTCCTGGCTGATGCTGGACATTGTGGACGGCTGGGTCTTCTTTCCGCTGGCCTTTGCGGCCGGTTTCCTCGTTGGAATTCCTCACAGTATTCTGGTGGTGATGGCGCAGCGGTTCCTGCCGGACAGGCAGGGGTTGGCGAGCGGCGCCATCCTTGGTTTCACTTTTGCCTCGGGCGCATTGGGGATGGGGCTGGCCGGTCCGGTCGCGGACGTCTACACGCTTTCGGGCGTCATGCACGTTGTGGCGGTTCTGCCACTGCTGGCGGCGTTGTGTGTTGTGTTTTTGCGGACGCGCATTGCGACGGTGCTGCCGATGGCGCCGGCGGCGGGGTCGGCGGATTGAGATCGTTGAGTATCCAGACTCCGCAATAGCGCACATAACTGGCGCGGTCAATACCGACGCCAGAGGCGTTTACGGAGCAAGCCCGTTCGCCCGATTCGCTAACAGGAATCTTGACGTGCTCGCGGCAACCCAGTGGATCCACCTGGAAACCTTGTGCTCGTAGGGTATACTGCAGGCACCGTCTAGATCCGAGCTCTTGAAGATCAGCAGCTTTCCAAGATTTGGAACAGTTGGTCAACGACCAGGAAAACTGTTGAGGTCTTCCCCGCGGCATCTTCTTATGCATGGTCAGTCGACAGTTCTTCACCCTGGCATGACAGACGCGCCGAAAGAGAGAGGGCAGCATGAATTACTGGGAATCGTGTAAGGCGGTGGAACGACACCCCGATAAACTAGGCGGGGCCTGGGTGTTTCGCGGCACGCGCGTGCCCGTCATCGCCCTCTTTGAGAATCTGCGCGATGGAGCCAGCGTCGAGCAGTTTTTGGCGTGGTTCCCTGGCGTAGAGAGATGGAAGGTCGAAGCTGCCCTGGATCATGAAGTTAAAGTCCTGGCAGAGTCTGTCCATTCATGAGGATTTTGTTTGATCAGGGTACGCCGGCGCCTCTGCGCCGATTTCTTGGCGGGCATTCGGTCGATACTGCCTATGAGCGGGGATGGTCTGACTTGCGCAACGGTGATCTGCTGAGAGAAGCGGAGAAAGACGGCTACGATCTACTGATTACCACAGACCAAAACATACGCTTTCAGCAGAATCTTGCGGGAAGACGTATGGGGATTCTTGTTCTTCTTTCAACTTCCTGGCCGCGTATACAGCCGCGCACTGGAGATGTCCAGGACGCTGTCGATGGGATGCAGCCTGGGGCGTACAGGGAAGTTCCCATCTGATCTTTATTCAATGTGACCCCAGGAATTGCAGGGGCGCCCACAATTGAGAAATCTGGATGTCTTTATTGCCCTTTTGCCTTACGAGATTTGCCCTACCCTAACCCCTCTTCCGGCCAAGCAACTTCGGTAATCTCCGGCTCCACTTTGGCGCCGCGGGGGCCGGGGCGGAGCCGGCCGGTGACGACCTGGCTGTCGTGCTGGAAGACGAGCAGGGCGTTTTTTTCCTCGGCTTGGCGGCGCAGGTTGCGTTTGCCTTCGATGCTGCGCATTGGTTCCAGATCGAATGCCGGCACCCACGCGAGCCGGTCCATGTGGGCGGCCCAACTGCAGGCGTCCCCCAGAAACAGGAGCGATTCACCGCCATCTTCGACCCACAGCACCTGCATGCTGCCGGTATGTCCTGGCACGATGACCGCACGTACACCGCCGGCCAGCGCCTGATCGCCGTCCACTATTTCCAGCTGGCCCGTACGGCGCAGGGGCTCCCAGTTTTCGGGGAAGTAGTGCGCGCGCGTGCGTTCATTGGGGAAGGATGCCTCGGCCATCTCCAGGCGCTGGACCAGGTAGCGGGCGTTGGGAAAGGTGGGGACGACCTCGCTCTCGGCATCGGTGGGATCGCTCAAGCGCGTGTTGCCGCCGCAATGGTCGGCGTGCAGATGGGTCAGCAGCACGATATCGACGTCCTCCGGGCTGAAACCGACACGGCTCAGATCTGACTCCAGACGACGGTTGCTGCTATCCATACCAAATTGAGCTCGATACTCGGCGGTGATTTTGTCCCCCTGGCCCGTGTCCACGAGAATCAGCCCCGCCGGCGACTGCACCAACAGGCAGCGCATCTGCGCGGGAATGCGGTGGTTCTCGTCTGGGAGAATGACGCGTTCCCACAGAACGCGCGGGACGAGACCGAAAAAACTTCCCCCGTCGATCAGCTGTTGGCCGTCACTGACGATGTGACAGGGAATGGAACCTATCTGAAATGAATATGACATTGCTGCGTCCTCTAAAACTGTCTGTCCGAAGACAGGTGACTATATTATAACGCTCTTCCTACACTATCAGTGCTGGGCGCAAAACCTCCCGGCAGAACGCCATGCCCCTTAAGGATAAGACAAGTGACGCTGTAGACCTGCCAACGCATTGGGCATTATTCTTGTGATCTGTCAGGGGGTCTGGCCGGATGAGGCAGGCGGCCACGCCACTTCGGTAATCTCCGGCTCTACTTGCGCGCCGCGTGTGCTGGGGCGCAGCCGGCCGGTGACGACCTGGCCGTCATGCTGGAAGACGAGGAGGGCGTTCTTCTCCTCGGCCTGGCGACGCAGGTTGCGTTTGCCCTCGATGCTGCGCATGGGGTCGAGATCGAAGGACGGGACCCAGGCCAGCCGGTCCAGGTGCGCGGCCCAGCTGCAGGCGTCGCCGAGGAAGAGGAGCGATTCGCCGGCGTCTTCGACCCAGACGGCCTGAATGCTTTCGGTGTGGCCCGGCACGCTTACTGTGTAAACACCGGCTGCCAGGCTCAGATCGCCGTCGACGAGCTCCAGCTGGCCTGAGCGGCGCAGGGGCTCCCAGTTGTTGGGGAAGTAGGTGCCGCGGGTGCGTTCGTTGGGGAAGGCGGCTTCGCCCATTTCGAGGCGCTGGACGAGATAGCGGGCGTTGGGGAAGGCTGGGATGGCTTCGCTCTCGGGGTCGTTGGGGTCGCTCCACTGGGTGCAGCCGCCGGCGTGGTCGGCGTGCATGTGGGTCATGAGCACGATGTCGACGTCTTCGGGGCCGAATCCGACGCGGCGCAGGTCGGCGGCGAGACGCTGGTTGTCGTCGTCCATGCCGAATATGCGTCTTTCTTTGGCGGTGATTTTGTCGCCCTGGCCGGTGTCGACCAGGATCAGGCCGGCCGACGACTGGATGAGCAGAGAGCGCATTTGTACGGGGATGCGGTTTTTGTCGTCGGGGCGGATGACGCGCTCCCAGAGGACACGCGGGACGGGGCCGAAGAAGCCGCCGCCGTCGACGAGCTGGCGGCCGTCGCTGACGATGTGGCAGGGAATGGAACCGATTTGAAAAGAATATGGCATGGTCAGTTGTAATTGTGTGGATGGCGGAATCGTTGTGATCCGGTTAGAGTGCTTCTTTTTCGGATTCAGAGCGGAGTATAGCACGGCCCTGCACAGTCGCCCATCTGAGAGGGGAACTGCGGGGGAACGGCAGGGGAACGGCAGGGGCTGGGGGCCAGGGGTTAGGGGGATGAGACAGTACATGGGGGGGTAGCCACTGTTGGCTAGACATGTGGCTGGGGAAGAATGAACACGGTGGCTAGCAAGGGCGGGGCGTTGCGGGGGCGCAGCCCCTGCACAAGAGAGGGCCGAAGGCCCGAACGCCCGGAACTGCAGTGGTCAGTGATCAGTGGTCAGCGAATGGGCGATTTCTCGGGGGTAGATGTGAGGATTGGGTACATTCCAGTCGAAATCAAAGGTAAATGAGAGTCCACACCCATTTTTGGACGGATCCAAGTTTAGGTTGCGGCTTGGCTCGATTTGACAGGCGGGGGCGCCCCTCCGCATACTTATGCGCGTGAATGATGGTGATGTAGTTACGGTTCCAGGACCGGTACCGCCGCCAAGCAAGCGTCGTCCCGTTCTTACTTAACGCATAACAGCATGGAACAGAAACAGTTTTTCACCGGCGAACCCGCGCAGATTCGGCCGCGCAGACTCGTGCAAGGGTTGGTCTTCGATTTTGACAATACGCTTGCCCGGCTCGACCGGCCTCACGACGAGTTGATGAAGCAGGGCGCGCAGACTGCGTTCGACTATATGCGCTCGACGGGGATGACTGACCTGCCGGACGAGTTTCCGGAGCATCTTGTCGAGGCGCGCATCTTCGCGGAAACGAAATCGGACGATGAGCAGGAGGAGCACACCGCGGACGACACGATGAGTTTCCTGTTGCAGTTCGTCGGATATCCGGCTTCACGCATGAACGAGGAGGTTCTGCGAAGGGCGGTCGATTTTTTTTACGCGCCGGAGATTACTGCGTGGGAGCCGATGCCGGGCGCGGTCGAGTTGCTGCAGCGTTTGCGCGGCGAGGGCTTTCCGCTGGCGGTGATCGCCAATTTCTCCAGCGATCGCATTTTTCAGCGTATCATTGACTATACGGGGCTGCGCAGCTATTTGGACGTCTGCCTGAGCAGCGCGGCGGTGGAGTGGCGCAAGCCTGAGAGTGAGATCTACGATGCGGTCCTGAAGCGCTGGGACGCGGAGCCGTATGAGCTGGTCTGTGTCGGCGACAGCCTCAAGCATGATGTGGCCGGCGGCCAGGAGATCGGGGCGTTGACGGTTCACTGCCGTATGATCCCGCTGGCGGAGGACCAACGCCTGGTAGACAGCATCGAGCCTGATGCGGTTATCGGAGCGCTGTCTGAGCTGCCCGCCCTCATTGAGACGTGGTGTTGAGCATGGGAAGCAGTGAAGGCCCGCTGGAATCAACCTTTCCGGTTACGATAAGTCGGGAGTATCCGCCCGCGCCGCTGGTTGCGGTGGCGGCGGTCGTTCTCGACGGTGAGGGGCGCAGCCTGATGGTTGAACGCGGGCGGCCGCCATCGCAGGGCATGTGGGCGTTGCCGGGCGGGCTGCTGGATCTGGGCGAGCCGGTGCGCGCGGGTGTCGCGCGTGAGGTTCGGGAGGAGACCGGCGCCGAGATCGAGATCGTTGAACTGGTCGACCTGTTTGAGCCGATTCATCGCGATGCGGGCGGGCGCATTCGCTATCACTACGTTGTTATCGACTTCTGGGCGCACTACCTGGGGGGCGATGTCGCGGCGGCCGATGACGTTGACGACGTCGCCTGGGTGCCGGTGGCAGGGCTGGGCGACCTGCCGATGGAGGAGGCGACGCGACGGGTTGTACGCAAGGCGCACGGGCGCTGGCAGGAGGCCAACGGCCGGCAGGGCGCCGCTCCCGGGTAGCAGCCGGGCTTTTCTCCGCTATTTCCACGTTTTCCTTAAGTTCTATTCGCAGAAGATTGGGTTCAGGCGCAGTGGGTCACGTTTAACGTGTGTGCGCTGTTGCTGTCGTGCGGCCGCGGGCGGGACTCAGTGGAAGAGCGCGCGCGCCTCGTGCAGATGGTCAAATGTGCCGACCAGCGTGAGATGGTCGCCATATTCCAGTTGCGTGTTTCCGCGGGGAACGATGAATTCTCCGTCGCGTCGAATTGAGAGGATGAGTACGTCGCCGGGCAGATCGAGTTCGCGCAGGGACCTGTCATCGTAGGCGGGATTGTGCAACCAGACTTCGGATACCTCTTTGTTGTCATCTGTCCGCGTGAGCAGCTCATAGATGTCGGGATTGCGGGCCAGCAGGCTCAGCAACGCGGCCTGGTCCAATGACGGGTTGAAGACGGTCACGTTGAGGGTTTCGAACTCCACCAGCCGGTTGGTCTCTCTGACGAGGGTGACGATGTGGTCGACTCCGTAGCGGGTGCGGGCCACGTGGCAGATGTGGCGGTTGCGGTCGGTGTCGCTCAGCGTGACGACGACTGTATCGGCCAAATCGAGGTATCCGGCAAGTTTTTCTTCCTCTTCGTCAATATTGGCGTGCATGACCTCTATGCCTGCGGAGGAGCGTTGCCGCGCTCTGGCGATCAGATCTGCGTCGGGGTCGACGAGCACCACTTTTTCATGGTGGCCCAGCAGCTGTTCAGCGACCTGGAGCCCCAATCTTTCGGCGCCGAACACAACGATGGGCGGGAGGATATCGTCGGCGGTGCGCGGGACGATGCGGTTGAAGATCAGGGGGGCGGCGGTGACGGTGACGATGGCCACCAGGATTATCATCGTATTGACCGATTCGCTGATAATCCCCAAGTTCAGGCCGATCGCCGAGGCCGCGACGATGAGTGAGAGGCGGGAAGAGAGGAGGAAGCCGGCTGACATGGTCTCGCGCCATGTGAACTGCAGGCGGAACAGCAACGCGGGCAAGAGCTTGACCAGGAACGCGGCCAGTACCAGGAAGGGCAGCAGCAACAGGGCATCGGTTGACGAGATCAGGGCGCCCAGGTTGAAGTCCACTCCCACCATGATGAAGAAGATGGGGATGAAGAACCCGAAGCCGACTGCTTCCAGCTGGTGCATTGCCTCCAGATCCTCGCGAGTTGAGAGCAGAGAGAGCATCGCGCCGGCAATGAAAGCGCCCAGGATGATCTCGGCGCCCAACACCTCGGCCATCACCACAAAGAGCAACATAATCGTGAAGGCGCCGCGGATCTTGATGCGGGCGGTTGTATGGCTGAGGTCCTCCAACGTTCGCCGCAAAGACTCAAACCGGTTCAGAGAAACGATGCCCAAACGGTAGAGTAGGAAGAAGGCAACGAAGAGCAGGCTGATCAGAAGGATGTCGAACGTCAAGCCGTGAGAAATCGTCGCGATGACGACGGTAATCAGGATCATTGTGGCGAAGTCGGCCACAAGCGCGGCGATGAGGATCGTCTGCCCGAAGCGGCCGCGGATGAGTTCCTGTTCCTTTAGCACCGGCATGACGACGCCCAGAGAGGTTGTCGACATGATCAGCGCCATCATCCACGGACTGCTGACCAGTCCCATGCGCAAGAGCACAAAGCCGACTATGGTCGAAAGAGACAGGGTAAGCAGGAAGCTGGCCAGGCCGATGGAGAGGGGACCGGAAGAGCGACGGCTGCGGCCGTCTGCGGGAGCGGTCCGTCCGTTTGCCCCTGAGGCGGTCCCGGGCATCTCAATGTTCAGATTGGCGAAGTCGATCTCCATGCCTGCGAGGAACATCAAGAAGACGAAGCCAAACTCGGCCAGGAGCGTGAGCAGCTGGTCTTCGTGAGTCACCCAGCCGAAGCCACTGCGGCCTATGACGATTCCAGCAAGGATTTCTCCGACGACGATCGGAAGCCGCAGCCGTTGGAAACGGGTAAGCACCAGCGGCACAACGAATGCCAGGGAGATAACTATAAGGAGGGGCGTGAACGATCCTGCGATCTCTTCCATTTGGAGTTCGCTATGGTCCTGCTTGTGACTTAACTTTAGAAAGGGCCGTTGACATACGTTCCCGCTACCCGTGGATGCCATGCCGCGGGGCACGCGACTGGCGCGGGCGCGGGTTGATCGGTCTATACCGTTCTGTTACCCTAACACTTATGAGCGACGAAACGCAAGAAATCCTGCGCGGCGTTATCGAACGCATCACCTTTCACAACGACGAAAACGGCTATACCGTCGCCAAGCTGGCGCCGGAGAAACTCACGCCACAGCTGCCGCACTGGCAGAAGGAGGCGACGGTCGTAGGCGCCATGGTCGGCGTTGTCGAGGGCGAGGCGGTGGAGCTGCGCGGGCAGTGGGGGACGCATCCGCAGTACGGAAAACAGTTCCTGGTTGACGATATGCGTTCGACGCTGCCGGCGACTGTTGCCGGAATCGAGAAGTTTCTTGGCAGCGGCCTGATCAAAGGGGTAGGGCCGGTGACGGCCAAGCGTATTGTGGACCATTTTGGGGCGGAAACGCTGGAGGTCATTGACAACGAGCCGCAGCGATTGTCCGAGGTAGGCGGGGTCGGTCGCAAGCGGGTGACGATGATCAACGTGGGCTGGGCCGAGAAGAAGGCGATCAAAGAGGTGATGATCTTTCTGCAGGGGCACGGAGTCAACACCGGGCTGGCGGCGAAGATCTACAAGCGTTACGGTGACGGCGCGGTCGAGACTGTGCAGCGTAATCCCTACCGCCTCTCTGAGGATATCTATGGAATTGGCTTTCTGACGGCGGACCGGATCGGCAGGGCGCTAGGGATGGCTGAGGACGCGCCGCAGCGCATCGCCGCGGGTGTCGAGTATGCGCTCAACCGGGCCACTGACGAGGGCCATGTTTACCTGCCGAGCGGAGAACTGATCGGGAAGGCCGACCAGCTGCTGAATGTGGGAAAGGAGAAGGTGGCGGCCGGGTTACTGCACCTGAAAGGGGGCGACCGCGTCAAGATTGCTTCCGGACCGGGCGAGGAGGCAGAAGCGCTGCACTGGGCGGTGGCTGGAATCTTTGAGCCTTCGAGCAGTCAGGCCATGCCTCTGATGCCGGCAGACCGCAGGGCGAACGAGAAGCAGTCCGCAGAGCGGATGGATGCGCTGTTGGAGAGCGGGCAGGCGGTCTATCTGACGCCGATGTATTACAGTGAAGTGGGCGTCAGCAACCGCTTAGGCGGGATGATGCGGGGACACCGCGCGGCTCAGGGGGGAGACGGCCTCAACTTCAGCGCGTTTGCTTCTCTTCCGGGAATGGAGTGGGAACGGAAGTTCGCGCGGCTCGAAGAGAGGGCAAGCCACGAGAATAGCCCGGTGCGCCTGGTTGCGCGGCAGCGGGAGGCGGTGCAGACGTCGCTGACCAACCGGCTGACGGTGCTGACAGGGGGGCCCGGCACGGGCAAGACGACTGTGGTGCGCACGATTATTGACCTGTGCGAGGATGCAGGGGCGAAGGCGATCCTGGCCGCGCCGACCGGACGGGCGGCAAAACGGCTCGCCGAGGCGACGGGGCGGCCGGCGAAGACGGTTCACAGGCTGCTTCAGGTGCAGCCGGCGGCCGGGATGGCGTTCAAACGCAATGAGGACAGCCCGCTCAGGGGCGACCTGCTGATCGTGGACGAATCCTCGATGCTGGATCTGATTCTGATGAATCACCTGTTGAAGGCGATCCCACCGGAGATGTCTTTGCTGTTGGTAGGCGACGTCGACCAGCTGCCGAGTGTGGGGGCAGGTAACGTGCTGCGGGATGTGATCGCGGCCATTGAGGGTGCGGACGAAGGAACTGTGCACGGGCATGATCTGGGGCAAGCTTTCCGGCGCTGCGCTGCGGTCGTGCGGCTGGACAGGATTTTCCGGCAGGCGGCGGGGAGCTATATCGTCGAAAATGCCCATCGCATCAACCAGGGCCAGATGCCGGTATTGACAGGGTCGGCAGGGGAGAAAAGGGTGGAGGCCGATGACTTTTTTCTGTTCCGCACGGAGGAGCCTGGACGGGCCGCCGAACTGTGTGTGGAGCTCGTCCAGGCGCGTATCCCGCGCCGGTTTGGCATTCCGCCCGAGGACATTCAGGTGCTGAGCCCGATGCATCGCGGCGGGGCCGGGGTAAAGTCGCTGAACGGGATGATCCAGGAGGCGCTCAATCCGCCCGGACCGGACAGGGTCGAGCGCGGCTTTGGCGACAGCATTTACCGGGCGGGCGACCGGGTGATGCAGGTGCGTAACAACTATGACAAAGATGTGTTCAATGGCGATATGGGTTATATTGAGGATGTCGACCTGACTGAACAGCAGGTGACGGTCGAAATCGACGGGCGGGCGGTCGGTTACGATTTTTCGGAGTTGGACGAACTGATCCATGCCTATGCGATCAGCGTACACAAGAGCCAGGGAAGTGAATTCCCGGCAGTCGTCATCCCGCTGCTTACAAGCCACTACATGTTATTGCAACGAAATCTACTTTACACGGCCGTTACGCGGGCGAAGCGGCTGGTCGTGCTGGTGGGGCAACAGAGAGCGATCGGCATGGCCGCGGGCAACGACAAGGTAGCGCAGCGTTACAGCGGGCTGACCGAGCGGCTGCGGCGCGCGACAGCAATGGAGACAATTGGATGAGCAACAGCAGACCCACGATCGCGGTGCAGCTGTACAGCCTGCGACATTTGTCGGACAGTTTTGAGGATATCGCGGCCGCGGCGGCCGCGGCCGGATATGAGAACGTCGAGCTGATCTTTTTGCCCGATCATAGCGGGCAGGAGGCGAAGGCGGTATTGGACAGGCACGGCTTGCGGGCGGTGTCGGCCCACGTACCTTACCAGGCTCTGGCCGAGGATCTCGCGGGCACGGTCGAATTTCACCGGGCAATTGGGAACGACTGTCTTATCCTGCCCATGCCTGATCCGGAAGTGCGTGAGGCGGCGAATGGCGAGACTTGGCGCGCCTTCGGGCAGACGCTGAATGAGTTGGGGCGGCGCTGCCGGGGGGAGGGGATGCGGCTGGGCTATCATAACCATGCTTTCGAAATGGAGGCGTTCGACGGCGCGCGGGCGATCGACCTGGTGCTTGGGAATGCGGAGCCGGAGAATCTGTTCTGGGAGCCGGATCTGGCCTGGATCACCGATGGCGGCGTCCAGCCCCTGGAACTTATCGAGAAGTACGCGGGCCGCTGCCCGCACGTCCATGCCAAAGACCTGGCGCGGGCTGGCGAGAACGAGGACCAGATGGGCCTGGCCGACGTCGGTTACGGCAGGCTGGACTGGGATGCGCTCATACCGGCCTGCCGGGCAGCCGGCGCGACGTGTTACGTTGTGGAGCACGATCTGCCCAAGGATCCTGTCGCCAGTGTGCGCCGCAGCCGGGAGTTTCTGGAAAGCCGGGCGGGCCTAATGTAAGGGCCGGCCGGGGCGGTTGTTGCCCGCAGCGACGCAGGGCCAGACGGTTGGCGGGATATGTCGTTTCCTGGGACCGGAGCCGGGACAACTGCGGGCTTCTGCGTATTGTAATCTGAGAATTGAAATCGGAGAGTACCTTGGCAAATTCGGCGATGTTTGAAGGGCTAGTGTTCGATGAACGCCGAAAAGCGGCGCATGTGAATCATGTGGGCGAACGCGCCTGCTACGTCGTTGACGAGGATGGCTTTCTGCGCCACATCGACGCCGCGCTGGTGGACCAGCAGGTGCTTGAATTTCTAAAGGGCCAGGTGGACGAGCACCGAGATCTGGCCGTAAGCGGCATGTTGGACCTTATGGGCAAGGACGACATCTTTACCAAGGCGGCGGTGGAGTCCTCGATCGACAATATCGACCAGGCTGTCGGGCAGGCTATCCCAGAGCAGTCGCGGCAGTGGCTGGGGATGATGGGTTTCCGCGTGATCATAAACGACCAGGGCGAGGTCGTGGATATTGAGATGCCCGCGGGAGAGATTGAAGAGGACGATTACTAATGCAGAGAGAGGGGAGAAGGGATTCGTGTTGTCCCTCCTCCCCTGGTTATTACTTCTTCAAGTGCCAGTCAGCGTCGGTCAACGCCTCGTAGACGACCCCTCCTTCCACGTTGCGCGGCATGGGCAACCCCAGCAGGTAGCAGAGCGTTGGGGCTACATCGACGACCCGTACCTGCCCCTGCAACTCCAGCCCTTCCTTAACGCCGGGCCCTGACAGGACGAAGGTGCAGTGCTGTCCGGCAATGCCAAAGCTGACAGAAGGCAGCTGTTTGCCGTGCGCGCCGTCGAACTCCGGCCGCAGGGCGTAGACCACGTCTCCAGTTGTGTCACCCCATAGATTGACCATTTCCGCATCGTCGCGCGTGAGGGCCAGCGCAAAGGGATGGCGGCCGGTGGCGGGGTCGGTGTAGGCGTGGAGCGCGGCGATTATCTCCAGTTGGGTATCCTTGTAGTCCTCCGGAGACACAATGCCGGTGGGCTCGCGCCCCTCCAAATTGATGAACACGTGAACCAGGCCCACTGACGCGGCGCGCGTTCGTGACCAGTCCACCGTCCGCTTGTCTTCGTTGTCTTCATTATATACGAGGAGACCGGCCTGCTCGAGCACCTCGTCAATATCCACAGCCTGGAACTGGTTGGGCGTTCCGCCGTGGTCGGAGACGAGACAGATCAGCGTTTCCTCATCGGCGATGGCGGCGACACGGCCGATCATATCGTCTATGGAGCTGTAGGTGCGGACCACGCCGTCCAGGCAGCGCTGCTGCGTCTCTACGTCGGCGCCGCTGAACTCTTCAGCCTGGCCAAGGAAGAAGTGGCTGGTATAGTCGGAGGCGTGGGTTTCGATGAAGAGCATTGTCCAGTCTTCGCGGCTAGTGGTGAGATAGTCGGCCACGTCTGCGAGGCGCTGGTGGTGGAAGTCGAGCAGCTCGAAGTAGGTGTCGTCGTCCATGATTCCGAGGGCGTCCCTGGCGGGGTTTTGGAGGAAGTTGCCGACATGCTGGTCGATCTCTTCGGCAACGTCGTCCGGCTTCGTGTAGCCGCTGGTCGGCCAGATCTGCGGGACAAACAGCTCGAAGGCGTCGGCTTCGGCGGTGAGGTTGACCAGTTTCATGCGCACGTAGCCACTGATCTCCTCGGCGTCGATTTCAAACTGGTCCAGCCACCAGTCGGTCCAGTCACCCACGGCTAGGTCGGCAATTGCGCTTTCACCGTCGCGAGAGCGGCAGATGCGGACGCGGTCGTAGCCGCTGTCTCCGGATGCGTAGATGAGGCCGTAAAAGGTCTTGGGCGTGCCCTTTTCGCCGCGTATCATGAAATCGCGACCGCGCGCCAGGGGCTGTATCGTCAACTCCACTTCTTTGGGCGGGGCGCTAGAAGGCGGCAGAGCGGTCCAATTGCGGGCCTCGTTGATCGTTACCGGATCGACGTCGGAGCCGGTCTGCAGGGCGCTGGGATCCAGTGTCTCCGGATCGCGCTGGCCGCCGATCGACCGGCGCTGCCATTTGCCGGCGACGAAGAGGTGATAGCCGGCGATCTGGCTATGGTTGGAGACGCCGGGGCCTGTGCCCTCGACCTGTACGCCGCTGGTTACGGTCGGCGGCCAGGACATTTCCCATTTGACCAACAGGGGTGTGCCGCCGGCGCGTTCGACGGTGTTCCAGAGGTATTCGGCTCGTGACAGGTCGGTGTTGACACCCCAGACGGTCTCATCGAGCGGGGCGCCCAGCTTGCGGATGTTGAAGTCCATGACGCCGTGGTTTCCCGGCCAGGCGCCGGTCGAGGTGGCAGTCCAGCCCGGCGGTGTCAGAGTCGGAAAAACGCCGATCATGGGGCGGTAGACGCCTTTATCAATCAGTTTTTCGAGGTGGGGCATGTGGCCCCCGTTAACCATATTGATTACCAGTTCCATAGCGGCGCCGTCCATGCCGACCATGATTGCGCGCCGTGCTGGGCTTTGCATCGCTCTCTCCTTTGGCGGTTTGCATTTGCATTGGCTGTCCACCCGGTTTGGCGGGCCGACAGTGGTTTGCAATGCACAAGGATAGGGACATTCATGATAACCTGCAATTGTGTAAAGGTCACAAAGCCGGCTGCGCAGGGCGAGGATATGGTTTAGATCCTGTCTATATAATTATGGGGCATAGCCGAAAAGAAACCGTAGCTTTTGTATCACAGTTTGTCTGACGTATAATTCTTTCACTTCCTCTCCGGTTCCCCTTTTGGAGGATCTATGCAGGCTGGTCTCCAGCAAAACATGCGCGGCAGAAGGCGCAATGAAAGGGTATTCCCGACTCCAGTGACTCTGCGGCGGCTGTGGCGGATTCTCGCAGCTTTGGCGGTCCTGATGTCTGTGGCCGGCGGCCAGATTTTCGCTCAGTCCGGCTTTGTGCCGTTTTCGAACAGCATAATCGGGCTGGACGTTTCGCCGGATGATGCCAGCGTCGTGGTGGCGGGCACGCTGAACGTGCCGGTGCCGGCGGGAATCTATCGCAGCACGGACGGCGGTCATACGTGGAGCCGGGCAGATGTTGAACTGCCGGCCGATACCTCTGTCGCCTCGATTCGTTTCGATCCGCGGGACGGCAGTCGTGTTTTGGCCGCGGATGGCGGGATCGGCACTCTGTTCATAAGCGAGGACGGCGGCCAGAGCTGGCGGCAGGAGCCCTCGATAAACCAAGTTCTGACACCGAACAGCGGAATTGGCCGTCTCTACACGCGCGTCGAGGACGGCGTGACTGTTTTCTATGCCGGCAGCCGCTACGACGGTGTTGTGCGCAGCCTTGACGGCGGCCTGACCTGGGAGTGGTACGGGGACGGTCTGACAGGGAGCGCGCTGAGGGTGCGCGCCTTTGCCGATAAGGAAGGCGCGCTCTATGCCGGGACCCACGACGGCGTCTGGCGACTGACGCCGGATGCCGTAAGCTGGCAGCGGGTCGATCTGCCCGCGGGCATTATCGCGCGTGGAATGGTTATGCTGGATGGCCGCTTGTATGTGGGTACTTTCGCATCGGGGCTTTATCTGAGCGACGACGGTTACAATTGGATCCAGGACCCCTCCTTTCCGGCGGGCGTTGTCATCTACGACGTGACCGCCAGCGGGCAGACCGTCGTCGTTGGGACCAATGTCGGGCTCTGGACCCAGAGCGTACCGGACTGGACGCGGGTGACGGTCAATGGCGCCGCCTATACCAATCCGGTTTTCCGGCTGGCCTCTTCTTCGACTTTTGTTGGCGTCACCTACGCGGGGACCGAGCAGGACGGCGTTCTGCGTACGCTTGACAGCGGCGCCAGTTTTCTGTCGTCGGCCCAGATCACGCCTCTGGATCCTGCCCAGTTGCCCAGAGTGCCGACGCCGACAATTACGCTAACGCCTGACCCCGGCGCGCCCTCGGACACGCCAACGGCAACAAGTACGCCGACGGTAACGCCTGATCCCAACGCGCCGACTGAGACGCCAACGGCTACCGACACGGCGACGGTGACACCGGATCCCAATGCACCGACGGCTACGCCTACGGCCGTGTGTATGCCTATCGCGACGCCTGATCCCAACGCGCCCACGGGGACGCCGACGGCCACTGGCACGGTGACGGCGACGCCGGACCCCAATGTGCCCACGGAGACGCCGACAGCCACAGGCACGCTTACTGCGGCACACCGTCCCGATACGCCGACGGAGACGCCGACAGCCACCGTTACAGTGACGGCGACGCCGGACCCCAATGTGCCAACGGCTCAGCCTCTGGTCGAATGTACACCGGAGCCGACGCCGGACCCGGCTGCGACCCCAGATCAGCCGTCTGCGGATTCGCCGGATTCGACACCAGTTGTGTCGACGGCCGTTCCCGAAACGCCTCCGCCACTTCCTCCGTTTGAAGGCACCGCCACCAGCACGCCGACGGCATCGGAGGCCGGAGCGGAGCCCCAGGCGACTGCAACACCGACCACTGTGAGTTCGAGCAATGTCAACGAGAGGCTTGCTCAGATACCCCCGATCTGGATTGGGGGCGCGGCGGTCTTCTTCCTCCTGATACTGGTCGCCGGCGTATCGGTTGCACGGGACGGAGGCTCCGGAAACGAAGAGCTATGACGGCGAGTGCTCCAAAGCCGGCCAGTTCAGAGACGGCCGCCGCCACCAGCGAACTTCCACCACCGATGAACGAGAGTAGGCAAGAGCTGGCAAGCCTGTTTGCGCAACTGCCGGACTGGCTACGAGTTGGCGGAGACGCGGCGATGCCGGAGGTCGCGGTGTGCCGCGTTACCGAGGACAGCAGGGAAGTGGGCGCGGATACGCTGTTTGTCGCGGTCGAAGGCTTGCAGCAGGACGGTCACCGCTACATTCCGCAGGCCGTTGCTGCGGGCGCCGCGGCTGTCGTTGGCAGCCACCCCTTGAAGCGGCTGGAGGAACTGGACTGGTGGCCGCCGACTGCCGGCGTTGCCTACGTTCAGGTGACCGATAGCCGGGAAGCGCTGGCCTGGCTGAGCGCGGCACTCTACAGTTTTCCCAGCCGGGCGCAGACGGTCATCGGGGTGACGGGCACGGACGGCAAGACAACGACTTGCTCGTTGCTGGAGGCGATTCTTAGCCGCAGCGCTGATGTGGGGGTCATCACGACGGTCGGCGCGCGTATCGCCGGGGTTGAGCAGGAGACCGGTCTGCATGTGACAACGCCCGATGCGCCGACGGTGCAGGCATTTCTGGCGCAGATGCGTTCGGCGGGCTGCGGCTATGCGGTGGTCGAGAGCACCAGTTTCGGTCTTGACCAGAAACGGGTAGCGGCGGTTGAGTACGATGTGGCGGCGTTGACGAACATCACGCATGAGCACCTGGATATTCACGGCTCGTTCGAGGCGTACCGGGCGGCGAAGTTCCTGCTTTTCCGCAGTCTTTTCCATTCCGAACGCAAGCCGGGCGTGCCCCGCATTGCCGTTTTTAACCAGGACGATAGCAGCTGCCAGTCTCTGCAGGAGGCGCTGGCGGAAGAGCGCGTGCGCAACGATGCAGCCGGCGTTGTTTCCTATACCTATAGCGTATGCGACTCGAGTGCTGACGTGTACGCCAGGCAGATCGAGTACCTGCCTGGATCCACTCGTTTCGAATTGGTCTGGCCGGGCGGTTCTGTGCCGATGGAGACCCAGCTGATTGGCGAGTTCAATGTGTCGAATATACTATGCGCGGCGGCGGCGGCCCTGGGGATAGGCATTGCGCCGGAGCAGATTAGGAAGGGTGTTGCCTCGCTATCCTCGGTCCTTGGGCGTATGCAACGCATGGATTGCGGCCAGGCGTTTTTGGCTGTGGTGGACTTCGCCCACTCCCCTGCCAGCCTGGAACGGGCATTGGAGACTTTGCGTCCGCTCGTTGCCAAGGATTGCGGTGGCGGCGGGGGCAGATTGATCGCTATCTTTGGCTGCGCGGGTCTGCGCGACCGGGGCAAGCGGCGGCTGATGGGTCAGGTTAGCGGGCGGTTGGCGGACTTTACCGTTATCACTGCGGAGGATCCGCGGACTGAAGACCTGGAGGAGATTAACCGGGAAATCGCGGCAGGTGTAAGGGAGGTTGTTGAAGGGGCGGGGCAGCCTCAGATGGAAACTGCGGCCTCTACTCCTTACTATGCTGTGGTTCCCGATCGCGCCGAGGCGATTCGTTTTGGCGTGGAGATGGCGCGCGCGGGCGACGTCGTGGCCTCATTTGGCAAGGGTCATGAGCGCAGTATGTGCTACGGCGAGACGGAGTACCCCTGGAACGAGCAGGAGGCGATACTGTCTGCGCTGCGCGGCCGCACAACTGCAATGGGCGGTGGTTAGTGGTCAGTAGTCAGTGGTCAGTGGCTTTTCCACTTTGTGCCAAAGAAGGCGAAGGTTAGTAGAGATTGAGTACAGTAAGAGTCAGTCTTTCGTCCTTGCTCTGGAGTCGGTGCGTCTAAGTGTGTCTGAGATGCTGGTTTTGTGTCTGCACATGAACTATTGTAAGATGTATGGTAACCTTGGACAGTGCCCGACACGTTTGGCAGCCGACGGTCTGGAAGAGTCAAACGGCGGGCCGTCAGGCCATCAGGAAGACCTCTGTTTGAATTCAGACAGGATGCAACTTTCGGCATTGTCATTCCGAATTAATCGTGATATAACATTGCAACGTGACAAATCAGTGCAAACAGTGATCGACTGAGGCGCCTGCGGCGCGCGGTTAGGTCTTATCTGCTCTTTATTGATGCGCACCCAAAAGGAGGCGGCTCGTGCCGGCCTTACTCCGTAAATTTATTGTAGTTCTGGTCTTTATCCTGGCACTGGGCGCCTGTAATGGCGGCGGTGACGGCGGCTCCACGTGGTTTAACCTCCCGTCTGTTCCGATCAGAGTTGACAGCAACGGCTTTGGTACTGTACTCGGCTTCCCAGCGGCGCCGATCTTACAGCAACCGATGTTGGATCAGTTCGCGGCTGCAGGTGTCGACGTTTTGGAAGTCCGTATCGGCTACCATGGCGTTTTTCTGCACGCGGATGGTGAACCTCTCCCCTATCTCAAATGGAGTGACGAGTCGGCGGATCTTGTGGCTCGCGTTCTGGCCAATGTGGACGGCGCCGCGCAAGGCGCTGACGCGCTGACCTGGTTGCGTCGGGTAGGCCTGGGCGCAATTATCATACTTCCCACGGCCGGCGATGATATTCCCCGCTGGCAGGGCGAAGAGCTGGTTAGGTCAGAAAGCGCGGAGGAGACCACCATCGGGCCGCTGCAGTTTGCCAGTCTGGCCTTCGACGCAGAGGGCAAGGCGTCGTTCGAAGGAATCCCCTTGGCGGAGATAGAGCAGGCCCTGGGCGCATCGCTCGGGGTGGAACTTCCGCCGATGGCTTTGCAGATATTGTCAGCACTGCGTGTTGAACAGTTCTCGTTGGCGACGCAGCCGAATGGCATCGATCTTGCGCTTGACAGTACGGCGTTGCCGGGTTTGGCTTACGATACCGAGCGCCTGAACAACCTGATGCCGATCGTCAGCGCGTTCGTCGACCCGTCGATGGGCGGCATGATCGGCGAGGTTATTCCCAAGCTGCCCGGCGCAGATTTGGACGTGATTGTTTCCTTTACCGGCGCTCCGACTGCTGATACGCAGTTGCCAACCATTCCGGTCAGCGTAGGCGATGACGGCACGTTAGGCGTGTGGGGCATTCCCTTGGGGATGGACCTTCTGCCAGCGGATCTGCTGGGCATGCTTGGCGACATGAACGTCCAGAAACTGGATCTGAGCATTCAGGCCGGCGGCCTGTATCTGGCGCTGAATCAGGAGCCTCTGCCTTCGATCCTATGGACGGATACGTCGTTGGACACTATTGGCGGGGTCGCTGTTGACCTCCTTGGTGTGTCACCCGGCTTGGTTGATGGCGGTCTCACGGTACTGCGCAGTCTGCTTGTGAAGACGAATATCGGTCTGTCTCTGGCTCTGCCTGCCGCGGAGGGCGCGGCATTCAGCGCTGATTTCGATGTGACGGCGCCCAACTTTGCGGCTGCGCCGGAAGGGATGGAACCGGCACTGCGGATCGGTGCAGCCATCGACAGAGATGGTTTTGTTCAATCCGCGCTTGGGCTCTCACTCGCAGATCTGGCGGGTCTATTGCCGCCGGTCGGTTTGCCGCCGCTTGTTATGGAAATCGTCGGGGGCGTGGGGTCGGACTCTCTGCAGTTGACTACGTCGGCCGGCGGGATTGATCTGATAGGGGACTCCGGCAGCTTACTGACATTGCAGTACGACGAGGCAGCTCTTAACCGTCTGCTGGTGGTTGTATCCTCGTTGTCAGATACGATCCCGTTCATTGGCACGATCAGCGAATACCTGCCGCACCTGCCTCCGGTCATTTCATCGGGCCTGGATTTGCAGTTGGCCCTAGCGGGGCAGGAGGCTCCCGAGACGAAGCTGGACTCTTTGCCGGTCGAAGTCAAGGCGGACGGCTCGCTGGCTTTGATGGGTATCCCGCTGGGGGACCAGTCGATTCTGCAGCCGCGTTTCATTACCGACATGCAGGCGCTGGGCATCCAGAGGCTGGACCTCAACATCATAGACGCCAGCCTCTATCTGGCCTCGAATGGCGGTCATTTGCCGGTCATCTCGTGGACGGATGAGTCGATGGCGACAGTGCAGCGGGTCGTGTCTGAACTGCTCTTTGTCCCGCCCGGCGTGCTCGACGTAGGTATCGGATTCCTGCAGAAGACAGATATCGGCGTGGCGCTTTCGATTCCCGCGGCGGATGGGGCTGGGGCGGTTGACGTGCCGCCGGCCTTTGACGTAACCGCGGTGAGAATGGAACCGCCTGATATCGATGCCGAGTACCGGCCAGTGCTGGCGCTCAGGCTCATGCTGGACGGCTCCGAGATTCGGTCTGTCGGCGGTGTGCCCGCGAGTGTGTTTGCGGAGAACGGCGTAAGTCTACCCTCGCTGCCTGCAAACATTGCCTCAATTCTTTACGATGGCCTGCAGGTCTCCGAGCTGGAATTGACCTCTTCGGCCAACCAGTTGAACGTGGTCGCTGATGAGGAAGTCCTGCTCACGGTGCACTATGACTCGCCATCAATCCTGCGCACACTGGATTTGGCGGCGCCTTTCCTGCCGGAGGATGTTGCCAACATACTGGCGGACCCGAACGTTTCGGCGTTGTTCGCAGAGGAGTTGCTACCTCTGATCGTTGGCGCCCACCTGGACGTGACGGCAGAGTTGAACCAGGAGTAGCTCTTCTGTTGTCAGCTCAATTAACTTTGAAAACGGGCGAAAGCGGAGAATTAACCGCTTTCGCCTTTTTTTGTCCCATCGAATAGGAGACTCACATTATGCCCAACGGAGGCTCAGACTGCTGTGGGACTTGCTGGTTCAACCGCAGGAATCGCGGCGAGAAGGGTTATGACAGGGCTCAGGATCATGATGTGGAAGCCTACTGCGAAATCAGGCAAGTCTCGATCGAGGACCCCTTCTGGACTTATTGCGCCAACCATCCACACCGTAGGCCGCAGCGCGATCCGATTCCCATCGGACCAGTTATGCGAAATGACAGTAGCGAGTATGCAAGCAGGGGATATGTTCGCGAGGCGTGGATACCGTCGCCTGATACGGAGGAGATACGTCAACACCTGCTCGATCTTCTGAGCAGGCTGCCTACACATATCGCTGCAGATCGCTATCCTGCCCGGCCGGGTCTGGCGGAGGTCGTGATGCGGCAGCTCGGTGAATTCAAGGAACCGAGAGCTGAGAAAAGGATTCATTGGATTAGCGAGAACTTGCCGGATTCCTGGGCGAGCGTGGCGCGGGAAGCGCTGGCCAGAATCAAGGGGGAGGATTGAGAGAAAAGTAACCATATTAGCGGGCGGATCTGACACCGGCTGAAATCGCGAGTTCTGTCTAGCAGGTGGTTCTCCGATAGGGTCCATGTTGACTTTGGGTGTTGGACGTTAGGGACGACTCAACCCCTCTATTGCCGCCGGCTTAGGCCACTCAATTTCGTGTAGTCTGAATCTGAATATTGTGCTCTGCGGCGGCTCGCCCTTGGCCTACAGATGGGCCAAATCGATTGGCCTTGTCAAATGGATGGGATTGACCCGTCATACTACGTGTGGTAGATTCTGCAAAACTCAGTGAGAATCCGGGGTTTTCGCATGGCCCCGACCATCCCATATTTTGCGGTCTGAGGAGTTCGCATCGGCGCGCTAACCAAAGAGAAGCCCAGCGGCGTCTTGTTGCTCCTGGAAAATCCGCCTTCGCGACGCCAAAATCGTAAAGACCTGAACAAATCAAGTGTGAGGTACAGATGACTGATCGCGTTAAAGGAAAAGTTGCCGTTGTTACCGGGGCCGGTTCGGTGGGTCCAGGCTGGGGAAACGGGAAGGCCACGGCGGTACTCTATGCCCGCGAAGGGGCGAGCGTCTTTCTCGTCGATTACAACATGGAGGCTGCGAACGAGACCAAGGCCGTCATTGAGCAGGAAGGGGGCGAGTGTACTGCCTTTCAGGCAGACGTGACCGATTCGCAGGCTGTTGAGCAGATGGCCGCGGCTTGTATCGAGACCTATGGCAGGATCGACATCCTTCACAACAACGTCGGCATCATCGAGGTGGGCGGGCCGGTCGAAATCAGCGAAGAGAACTGGGACCGGCTGATGGATGTCAATGTTAAGGGGATGTTTCTGACCTGCAAGTTCTGTATCCCGCATATGGAGAGGCAGGGAGGCGGGGCTATCGTCAACATCTCTTCCATTGCCGGCATACGCTACACCGGCTATCCGAGCATCTCTTACAACGCTTCCAAGGGG
This sequence comes from Caldilineaceae bacterium, assembly GCA_965207495.1. Classification (GTDB taxonomy): domain Bacteria; phylum Chloroflexota; class Anaerolineae; order Caldilineales; family Caldilineaceae; genus Bin5. Next base: position 4,558,487 of record OZ242287.1, on the reverse strand, counting down.
GCCATCAACCAGTTGACGCAGAATGTCGCCATGCAATATGCGCAGCAGGGTATACGAGCGAACTGTGTCCTGCCGGGTCTGATGAACACGCCCTTCATTACGCAAGGCCTCCAAGAGGCCTATTCGGGTGAGGGTGTGGAGGAGATGATCAGGCAGCGGGATAACCTGTGCCCGATGAAAAAGATGGGGGATGCCTGGGACGTCGCCTATGCCGCTCTTTTTCTGGCATCTGACGAGGCCAAATACATTACCGGCGTGAATTTACTCGTCGACGGCGGCCTGACCTGTGGGTTTGCGCCCTAACCGCCTATGCCGAAGGAAGTCCTGTTCGTCGGTCCCTGACGGGTAGAAATTGGCGAATATGTGGACCCGCCCGTAGCACCGAGGGACGTAAGGGTCGCCAATCTTTACTCCGGGATCTGCCACGGCATCGAGCGCTGACGTCTGCTTCGAGTGCTCGGGCAAGGCAGGCGGCACTGGCCTGGCCTTGCAAGGTGGCACGCCTTTCCCCAAGGTCGTTGCTGTGGGCATGTGCGACGGTCCCGCCAACGACCTCCATTTGGGCGAAGAGTTCTGCCGCAGTACAGGGCAGATCCTTCATTCCCGCAGCGGCGGTTATCGTTTACCTCCTGAGAATCCCGAAAGCGGACTTTACCTTCGCCGCTGGGACATCATTCGCATTCATAATGTTATCATCAAGCTGTTGCTCACCGACAGACTGGACGTCAGCGGTCTGATCACGCATCGCATTCCGCTTGAGGAAGCCCCGCAGGCAAACAAGCTGATCGACGAATTGGCGGCAGAGATGTTGAAGGTCATCTTCGACCTGACCTCGGAGTAAAGCAGCCCAAGTCACAGTGCGATTTGCATTCACCTGGGATGCTCTTTTCGGTCCAAGGAGGGTCTGGCATGTCGGGCAAAGTAAACGCGGCCGTTGTCGTGACAACGCGGACAATGGAGATCCAGGCATTCGACAAGCCGTCCATCAGCGAGGACGATGGCCTGCTGAAGGTCGAGATGTGCGGTGTCTGCGGCAGCGATCCGCGCATTTACAACTGGACTGAGTCCCACCGATTTCCGCTCATCATGGGCCATGAGCTTGTCGGGCATATCGGGGAGATCGGGAGCCGGGCCGCGGCGCGTTGGGGCGTGCAGATCGGTGACCGGGTCATCGTCGAGCACCTATTCGGGTGCGGGCATTGCCGCTGGTGCCTGCTGGGCGAGTATCGTTTTTGCAGTGAGCACCAGGGTTACGGAGGGACGACGCCTTCCAGTGTGCCGCCATATCTGTGGGGGGCATACAGCCAGTACATGTATCTGGCGCCTAATTCGCGTGTGCACCGCATTGCCGAGGACGTTCCTGCCGAGGCCGCGGCGATGACTTGCGCCAACATCGGCAACGGTTTGCGCTGGGTGCGGACGATTGGCGGGGCTGCGATCGGCGATAACGTGGTCGTGATCGGGCCGGGCGGGCAGGGCCTGGCCGCGATTCTGGCGGCCAACGAGGCCGGTGCGTCGAAGATCATCGTGCTTGGCCTGAGTCAAGACGAGCACCGTTTCGAGCTGTCGAGGCAGTTCGGCGCGACCCACATCATCAATCTCGAGCGTGAAGACCCGGTCGAAGCCGTACTGGAACTTACCGATGGCGTGCTGGCCGATTTGGTCGTGGACCTGACCGGCGCAACTGCTTCATTTCCGCTGGCGCTGGATCTGGCGCGGCCGATGGGCGTTGTTGTCGTCGGGTCGAACACAGGGGAGCAGGAGGTCGCGATCGTTCCCAGCAGGATCCCGATCAAGGAGCTGCGCGTGCAGGGTGTGAATACGCACGATACGCCTGCCGTGCAGGCCGCGATCAAAGTCGTCGAATCGCGGCGCTATCCGATAGAGAAGATGGTCACGCACCGTTTTTCGCTGGCGGAGGCCGAGAAAGCGGTGCGGGCGGCGGGCGGCGAGATCGAACTGGACGGCTTTATCAAGGGCGTAATAGTTCCGAACTGAGGAGCGGCCACATGGACATCACCTGGGATTACACGAACCAGCGCGAGTATGTCAGGCGGATCAGCGAGGGCATGCCGCCGGTGATAATCAGCGCGGTTGTGACGGGCGGGCACCAGAAGAGCGAGAATCCGGCGGTGCCGGTAACGGCTGAAGAGCAGGCCGATGCTGCGGCTGAGGTCTATGCGGCCGGGGCAACCATCATCCACATCCACGCCCGTCAGGCTGAGGACCCGACGCAGTCGTCGCACGAGGCGGACCGCTATCGCGAGATAAACGAACTGATGCGCTCGAAGGCACCGCAGATCCTGGTAGACAACTCGCAAGGGTTCGCGGATCTGACGACGGAGGGCAGCGATTTCGTGGGTACGGCGCATCATTACAAGTCGGCCCCGATCGAGGCCGGTCCGGATATCATGGCCTTCAATCCCGGACCGATGACTTTTCGCGGCGGCGCAGGTTATACCGGCGGCGACAGCGGGCACAGCAAGGTTACGCTTGCCACTTTTGACGACTCGGAACGCACCGCGCACCGTTTGCGGGAACGCGGTATCAAGCCGCAGGTGTTTCTCTACCACCCGGGTCACCTCGACATTCTGGACTATCTCATCCAACGGGACGCGTTGGCAAAGCCCTACTTTTTGCAGCTGGTCTTTGGACAGGAGAGCGGCATCAACACGAGCATGGACAGTTTCTTGTACATGGTGCGCAACCTGCCGGAGGATTCTCTTTTCCAGACGTGTGCGCTCGGGCTCGAGGAGCTTCAGGTGAATGTAATGGCGATGCTGCTGGGGGGCCACGTGCGCACTGGGCTTGAGGACTGTATACACTATCAGCGCGGGGAACTGGCGCAGAGCAATGCGCAGATGGTGGCGCGGATTGCGCGCATTGCCAAGGACCTGGGCCGGGGGGTCGCCAAGATTGACGAGACGCGCCGGATGTTGGGTATCGACAAGTAGAAAGGGCGAAGAGTCGCTCCAGGAAACGACCGCGCCGGCCCAGGCGATGACGATACTGGCTAGACGGTAGTCGTAATCCGACCAGAAATCAAAATTCTTCCACTTGGAACGGCGCCGCCTACTGCTTATAATGCAGACCAAATCTCTCGTAGTCGATCCAGTTCCAAATACGCAAGATACCACCTTATACCACACCATTTGTGAGCTCAAGGCATCATGCAAAACGCAAAAATCGTAGTTGTTGGACTGGGCGCTATGGGAAGTGCGGCCCTGTATCACCTTGCCCGCCGGGGCGTCGCTGCTGTTGGCATCGAACAGTTCCAAATCGGCCATGCCCTGGGCAGTTCACACGGTTTCTCCAGAATCTTCCGCGACATCTACTACGATCCCCTTTACGTTGAACTCGCGGAAGCGGCCATTCCTCTCTGGCAGGAACTGGATTCACTTTCGCGTGAGACGCTCATGCGATTCACCGGTCTGCTTTATTTTGCACGCCCAGGCAATGAAGTCATCCAGAAGTCCATCGGCGTGATGGAGGCCCTGAAGAGACCTATCGAACAGCTGACAGCACAGGAAGCGGCCGCCCGCTTTCCCCCACTTCGCCTTCCCGCGGATACCGCGGCCTGCTTCACGTCCCAAGCTGGATTGTTGAATGTCGGCCTCTGTGTCCTGGCCCATCTGGAACAGGCCGAGCGGCATGGCGCAACCATCCATCAGGAGACCAGCGTCCAACGCATCGATCTTTCCCATGATGCCCCGGTCATTCACACCTCGGCCGGCGAAATCCGCTGCGAGCGGCTAATCATTTCGCCGGGCCCTTTTGCGCCCCAGGTCTTGCAGGAGCTTGCCCTTCCGTTGCGTGTGACACGGCAGCAGGAGTTCTACTTCCTGCCGAAACAACGCGCTTCCTACAGGCCTGGACAGTTGCCGGTCTTTGGCGACGTCGACACCGAGTTCTACGGCTTTCCCGACTTTGGTCCGGGCCTGAAAACCGCAGATGATGGGCTCGGCCCGGAAACATCCGCCACCGAAGTCGATCGAACTCTGGACCTGGGCAAGCGTGACCAGCTGCATCGGTGGGTCGAATCCGTTCTGCCTGACATTGGCTTCACCTACCTCCAGGGCGCGACCTGCATGTATACCGTAACGCCCGATAAAGATTTTCTGATCGGCCCACACCCCCAAAACCCAAATGTAATTGTCGCGGCCGGATTCTCTGGCCATGGATTCAAGTTTTCGCCTCTGATGGGGAAGATCCTGGCGGACCTGGCCGCGGACGGGGCGACCGAGTACGCGATCGAGCGGTTCCGGTTGGGGCGGTTTGACATGGCTTCTGCGTCTTGACAAGGCTTCTGCGTCCTGAACTGCGATCGCGGCGGCCTCGCCAATGCGGAAGCAACAGCCTATAGTCCATTTCGTCCCGATTGCAGCCTGATTCAGTGGGAATGCTTGTCGGGAGCATTCCGGCGGGTCGACCACGCAAGGCTTGCGGCCCTCTGCTCAACCGGCCAACCGTCCCAAGCGCTGGAGTCAGCCGCAATTTCAGCCGCGAAAGGAGCTGCACTCTTGACCGATACCGGCGCGACTTCCGCAGAATTGAACCGTCTGGGACTGGCGTCCGATCCGTATCGCCCCGCCTACCACTTCCTGGCCCCCCACCGCTGGCTGAATGACCCGAATGGGACGATCTTCTGGCAGGGCAGGTACCACCTGTTCTACCAGCACAACCCTCATGGCGCCTACCATGGCGGGGCGACGGGAACGATTCACTGGGGCCATGCGGTCAGCGAGGACCTCGTGCACTGGCAGGACCTGCCGATCGCGCTGGCGCCGGAAGACCCATTTGACCAGGATGGCTGCTACAGTGGTACCGCCTTCGTCAACATGGACGGTGTGCCGACTATCATCTACCACGGCGTGCCGGGCGGGATCTGTATCGCTACCAGCAGGGACGAGTTGCTGGTCGAGTGGGAAAAGCATCCAGCGAACCCCGTCATCCCGACACCTGGTCCTGATGATGCTTACAAAGTGGACGGGGCTCCGTGCGCGTGGATCGAGGACGACACCTATTATGCGCTGACTGGGAACAGCAGCCAGGAGGCATTCGACGGTCTTGAGCCGGACCGGGCCTTCCTGTTCAGGTCGAAAGATCTGACGCGGTGGGAGTACCTGCACACCCTTTATGAAGGCGGCGATCACACTGAAATCGGCGAGGACTGTGCTGTTCCGGACTTTTTCCCGTTGGGCGACAGGCATGTTCTGCTGTTCGCCAGCCACAATCGGGGGGCTCAATACTATACCGGGACTTATGCGAACCAGAGATTCACCCCCACGCGGCACGGGAGACAGGCCTACGGCGAGACGAATTTCTCCAACAGGACAGGTATTCTGAACGAGTGCCAGACGCTGCTGGACGGTAATGGCCGCCGCGTTCTTTTTGGACGGCTGTCCGAAGGTCGTTACGGCTACATCCAGCGGGCATCGGGCTGGTCGGGGATCTTGGCTCTGCCGATGGCGCTCTCGATGGGTGAGAAGGGCGAATTACTCCTGAACCCTGTGGAGGAGTTGGAGGCGTTGCGCCGCAACCCTGTGAAATTGTCCGACATTCGCCTGGCTGGAGATTCGACGGTCACGCTTGACAGCGTGCGCGGCAACAGGTTGGAGATCCGGGCGGTTTTTAGTTGGGAAAGCGCAGAGGAGTTCGGGTTGAGTGTATGCTGTTCGCCGGACGGCGCAGAACAGACGATGGTCCGTTTTAATGTCAATCCCAATGATTCAACGCAGCCACAGGAAGGGTTGAGCCCCGACAGATTGCTGGTCCTGGACGTTACGCGCTCTAGTGTCAGTCAGGGGGTCAAGAACCGGGAATCGCAGCGCTGTACAGTTAGGCACGCTTACGGCAAACCGATTGAGCTGCGCGTTTTCGTCGACCGCAGCGTGGTGGAGGTCTTTGCCGAGGGCGGTCATTACCTGGGAAAGCGCATTTATCCGGCGCGGCCAGACAGCGTGGGCGTGCAGGTCTTTGCGCTGGGCGGCAATGCAACCCTCCACTCGCTGGAGGCATGGGAGATGGACGCGATCTGGCCGATTTGAAATCGTTGGTCAGTGCTGCCTCTCGTTCTACATAAGTGACGGCGATACCCTCCTGACACCGGCGAACCTCCACAATATTCCCTGCTTCAATTCGGCGTGACCAACGACAGTCTCTGAGCCTGTACCCCGTTTATCGTGAAATTCATCGCCTGTATATCGCGCCAGCGGCACTGTTACACCTGAGGCGGTGGAGGCTGTACCGGCGAGTCCGCCGCTTTGGGTGCATCGTAGCTTTGGGGCGAATGGGTCAGGCGTGGAATGTGCGGCGACGGTGGGTGATATTGTGTTCCGGCTGTTGGAAGGGCATAGGGCAGGCACAAGGCCTGCCCCTACAGGACCTTTGACGGGGAAGGCGAAGGTGAGCGCGTGGCGGGGGCGCAGCAAACTGCAGTGGCTAGTGGGTCGTGGCACGAGACAGTATCTGGGGCGTAGACACTGTTGGCTAGACACCTTGCTCTAGACACATGGCTGGGGAAGAATACACACGGTTGCTAGCAAGGGCGGGGCGTTGCGGGGGCGCAGCCCCTGCACAAGAGAGGGCCGAAGGCCCGAACGCCCAAATGCAAGGAGTGAGTGAAGAGGAGAGAGGAAAGAGTGAAACTGACTGGTCTGTCGGAGATAGGAATTGGAGCTGAACGGGGTATGGTTGCTACCAAGAGATTACGGTAGTTTACCCTCATTTTGGGATGCTCCCGCAGCTTTTTCGGGCCTAACTTTTCGAGGGGTTGGTAGGCTATACTTAGGGGTGAACTGAGTTCCCACAACAACCAGGAGGCATGACCCATGTCTGAGCCGCTACGCATTCTGTCCGTCGGCGCGCATCCCGCCGACATTTTCGACCAGTCCGGCGGTACGATGGCCCATCATGCGGCGCGCGGGGACTATGTTGGCTGTGTCGTCCTCACGCACGGGGCGCGTGTTCATGATAAGGTCATCAGCGATGAGATGCATCATCGCAGTGAGGTGCCGGAGGCCGATGAGTTGCAGTCGTTGATGGCCGAGCGATCCGATGTCAAGGCGGAAGAGGCGCGCGAGGCCTGCAAGCTGTTGGGCGTTGATGACGTATTCTTTTTTGGCGCCGATGATGCGGTTCTGCTCGTCACGGACGAGGCGGTGAGGCGTCTGGCCCGGCTCTTGCGCCAGCTTAAGCCGGATTTGGTGCTGACCCACTTTCCAAAAGAGGGCGACGGCCTGACCAACGCCCATGCCGTCGCCGGGCAGATCGTTCTGCATGCCTTGTCGCTCGCATCCGGCGTGGATCCCGGCGACACCAATCCACCGCACAAGTCGGCCCAGGTCTTCTTTTTCGGCACGGGCGCGGCCGCGATTCCGCGACAGGTCTGGCAATCCGAGGGCGGGTACTATAACGATGTTTTTATCGACATCACCGACGTTGTCGATAAGAAGCTGGCTGCTTTGGACTGTCTGGTCAGCCAGGGCTACGGCGGTGCCTACGCGCGAAAGCGCATTGAGACCAGCGACGGCGCCTTCGGGATGTCGGGCGGGGTCGCCTATGCGGAGGGGTTTATCTCGATGAACGCGGAAACGCACTACTATTTGCCGGTTACCGAGCGTGCAATGGCGATTGCACGGACGTCAGACCACGAGAAGATCGAAGAAACATCTTATCGGGTGCCGGTTGACTGAATTCCCTTAGTCCTGGGGCAGACGGCGCCAGTTCTGAAGGCAGGCCTGGCAGTCACAAAATTAACTGTATCTCCGCTTGGAAGGAGGACTTGATCTTGGCATCGCCATCCCAATATGACCTCGATCTTAAGCTGGCAGAGCTGCGTATCAACGGTTATGTACTCTTTGAGGAGTTGATACCGGTCGAGAAGATCGACCGCATCCGGGAGGCGTTTCTGCCCTACCTGGAGGAGGTGCGGACGCACAGCGATCCGGCAAACGGCGTAGAACTGCATGGACGCAGCGATGATCGCCTTGTCTTCGAAGGCCGTCTGCAGGTGGTCAGCCGCTACACTGTCTACGTCCCCTGGGAGCAGCCGTTTGCCGACCCGGAGATCTACGAGAACCCGGTCTTGCTCGAGTTTCTGGACCGTTATTGGGGAACTGAGGACTACCGCATCACCTGCTATCACTCCAACAACCCCTATCCAGGCAGTGAATTTCAGAACTGGCACCGTGACGCGGGCATATCCAAATTGGTGCCGCACGTCGGCCTGGAAGTCTGTCCCCATTTCGGGGTCAAGTTCCCCCTGGTCGACACTTACGAAGAAAATGGCAGCTTCGAGATTCTGCCATGTACGCAGTATCTTGCCGATCCGGAGATGGAGAGCCGCTACGATGAGATCCTGGAGGCAGGGGATTTTCCCACCCGGCGCCGTCTCAATCTGAAGAAAGGTACGCTGTGGATCCAGGACCCGCGTACGCTGCACCGCGGCACGCCCAACCGCTCGGACCACGTGCGTCCGGAACTGGTTATCTGTTACTCGCTGCCCTGGTTCGGCCAGCGCGTGCCGATCGAGATGACGGAGGCGGAGTTTGATAATATTTCGGAGAGAGGACGCAGACTGCACGCCACCTGCCGGGTCATCAGTTAGCCCGGCGCGTGGGAGAGCGAATTCGCGCGCGAATGAGGCTCTGTGAGGGAAACGGCTTCCTGGGACGAAAGTGAAGAGGGAACAGTCATGGAATTCAGCCGCGATCAGTTTCTGGAAGATGGATATGTGATTTTGCGGGCGGTCATTCCGCCGCAGGAGCTGGCTGACCTGCGGCGATCCCATGAGGCACTCGTCGAGCGGCAGAAAGAGATCTGGGCGCGTGAGCGGGGGCCGGACGACCCGCCCGGCGGCGTCTGGGAGACCAACGCTCAGCCCCGCCTGAATCTGGAAACGCCGGCCCTGGCCAGCCAGATCGATGCGCAGACCGTCAGCGCGGTTGAGATCTGGCTGCACGAGAACACGCAGGGCGTCAGCAGCCGCTTGCTGGGTGTGGCGGACGCGGCTGTCACCGATATGATGGTCATGTGCAATCCGGTACGCGACCACGAGACGGCTGGTCATCGCGGCTGGCACCGCGATTTCTATCCGCCGCACACGGCGCCGCTGCAAGGCTATGCAGACGACATCCTGGAAAACGGGCCGCGTTACGTGCAGTGGAATCTGCCGCTTTACGACGACAGCGTTCTGTGGGTTGTGCCCGGCAGCCACGCTCGTCTCAACACAGTGGAGGAAAACGCGGCGCTGAATTCCGATGCACGTACGCCTGTGCCCTGCGCGGTCCAAACTCATCTGGCGGCCGGTGACGGCGTGGCCTATATCCTGCCATTGCTGCACTGGGGCAGTCGCTACAACGCCGAGATGCGGCGTACCATTCATGGCGGCTTTTCGGAGTTCACTACGCATAAGGACCTTCCTTATCTTGAGCATCTGGCTCCTGCGTCGCAGGCGGCATTCAAGCGTTGGAACGAACGCAGTTCCCAGACGTTCGAGCATATCGAGGAGGCGCTGCGGGCGGCTGTTGACGGCGACGGCACTGCATACAAGGCCGCTCTGGAGCGTCTGCACCCAGGTCGCGGCGAAAAGGGAGAGTTGCTCTCAACGATTTTTTTGAGCAAGAGCGCTAAGCGCATTCATCATCTTAAGAGTCCGGACTTCGACAGCCTACCCGCGCAGGAGCAAGGGTGGGCGACGAGCATTCATCCTATGACTCTACAGTGGGGTAAGCCCCTGGCCGACCGCTTCAGCGACCAGGAAGCCGAAATACTGTGGACGCGTTTCAAGTTTGTCGACGATCTGTTGCAGGACGAGGAAGATCAGTGGGTGCCGGGCTTCCAGGGTGAAAAGACTCGCTACTATTTTGATCAGGTTCCGGCCGAACTCAGTGTAGAGGCTTTTGTAGCCACGCTTTGAGGCAGGCTGGAACTCCTGCCGTCTTGCCAGGCAAAGGAGTCCAACTGTGGGTAGCAAGCCAGTCAAAATTGGGCTGATCGGTACCGGCATGGTTGCGCAGGTGATGCACTTGCCGCATCTGTCCGAATTGCCGGAGCATTTTGAGGTTGCGGCCCTGTGCGACCTGTCCCCCGGTACCGTTCAGGCTGTCGGCGCGAAGTACGGAATTCGGCACACTTTTTCCGACTATCGCGAGATGCTGGCGCGTGCGGACCTGGATGGGGTGATGGTGCTGACGCAGGACCATGCCCAGCCGGCGACGGATGCGCTGCGGGCGGGAAAGCACGTCTTCATTGAAAAGCCGATGTGCCACAACCTGGATGAGGCCGATGAGCTTCTTGACGCACAGGCGCAGAGCGGCTGCGTTGCGATGCTCGGCCATCACAAGCGTTACGACCCCGGTTATATTGCCGGTCGCGAGCGCATCCAGCAGATGCAGGACCCGAGTCTGATCCGCCTGTACGATATCAACGGCCCGAACGACCTCTTTCTGGAACACTATGACATCGTGCGCGTCGATGATATCGACGCGGCTGAGAAGGACAGGATGGCGCGGCTCCGTCAGGAGAGTCTACAACGGGCGATTGGCGTCCAACCAGAAGCGGTCATGCGCGCCTACGGCAAGATGTTGGGACTGTCAATTCACGACATTTATATTCTGGACGGCGCCTTCGGCCTGCCGGAGCGTGTCGTGTCGACTGAAATCTGGAATGGCGGCGGGGCCTTCGTCTCGGTCCTGGCTTATCCGAACAATCTGCGTTGCATACTGGACACCGCCCCGGTGCTGGGGCTACGCGTCTTCGACGAGACGATGACCGTTTATGCGCCAGACAGCATCGTGTCGATCAAGTTTCCCAGTCCGTTTCTGAAGAACGCGGCTACGGTGGTGGAGGAGTGGCGGATGGATGGCAGCCACCTCCGCGAGTCGACGACGACGGCCTCGTACGAGGAGGCGTTCAAGCTGGAGCTGGTTCACTTCCATGACTGCATTGTGAATGGGAGGCCACCGCGCACGCCGGCTACTGGGGGGCGTGCACAGATCGCGCTGTTGATCGATATGATCAATGCCTATCGTGCATAGGCGTTCTGGGCGCTAACCAATTCTGTATGCTGACCTGCCGTCGCCGGCCTGCGTTTCTCCGCCTCTATCAATCCTTACATCCTCGCTGTCAAAACTACCAGTCCAACAGCTGTTCATCCAGGTAGCGAGTGGTCCTCTTCCACAAGGTTACATCGTCGCGGTAGTGATCCCTCTGGTACAAGGGGCACAGCTTGCCCGGCGGATCGATGTATACAATGTCATGCCCTTTGCGCACCAGTAGATACCACCGGTTGTTGATCGAGACGCGGTCCGTGCGTTCGTCGATGGGGAAATTGAGTTGGACGGCTTGGCCGCTGCCAACGGCGCCCAACTGCGCGTAGCGTCCGTCGAATCCAATCTCACGCGCGTTTCCCTCTACCTGACAGGTCACCTGGTCCAGGTCGATCCAGGTCGGCATCCGGACGGCTAACCGGCAGTCACGCTTGACGTGTAGATCCACCTGCCCGGTGTAGGGGAGATGGCTGTCGACGTCTACGGCTTGGTGGGTGCGGTTGAGGAGGAGGTTCACTTTGACATGGTTGCCTTGGGCGTGCACGATATTGCGCCAGACATCGTAGAGGCCGCGGGCGGCGTTGGCCGTACAGCAGTGCATGATGCCCTGCACATGGCCCAGCTGGCTGCCGAAGGGTGTGCCCTCCGGCCAGCGGGTGAGCATGAACTCGACCCAGTCGTTGGGGCTCTGCCATCCGGCAAAGGCACCGATATTGCGTTCACCGACGCGCTCGGTCGTCATCGGCCAGCGTTCCCCAGTATGGTGCCGCGATGGCGGGTCGCCCAGATGGAGGCGCTCGATCCAGTCGGCGCGCGTTAGTTGCCCCTCGGCCAGCTGATTGCGGGTCCAGCGGTCGGCGTCGTCCCAGTAGTGGTCGCCCAGGCCGGCCTCGGCTTGACGCACCGCGATCCGTACCATGTCTCCGACTTCGCACAGTTCGCACGTCTGGTGGTGATCGATGACCGACTCGGGGAAGAAGCCGGTCAGCCGCTCTCCGTGCGTAATGGCCACGGGGAACGCTTGCGCCGCGAAGTCGAGCATCTCCTGATCGCCGCTGGCCAGGCCGTACTCCAGGCACGTAAGAATGGTCATGGCGTGATGGTGGAAGTGCACAACATCGTGGCGGGGGCCGCCGGGATCCGGGTTGTCGGGCAGGAAGCGGTAGTTGGCGTCAAAGTACTGGCCTTTTCGGACGACGTAGCGGCATAGCTGACCTGCCAGTTCCAGCGCAGGCTCGTAACCGGTCACACGGTAGAAGTCGACGAGGCGGCGGGCCGGCCACATTGCGTAGGCGGCGAAGGTGCCCAGAGGGCGAGGCTGCGCAGGGTCGCCCTGCTGCCCGGGGGCGAAGACCCACTGGGTCAGGTAGGCCATATCTTCGTGCTGAACGACCAGGCGCTCCAGCCCGTCTACGAAGCCGCGGCCAATTGGCTCCCAGTAGGCGCTGTCATCCAGCGCAGCGCTGGTGGCGGCGACCCCTAAGGCGATGCCGTTGACCTGCTGATCGATCATCTGGTTGCCTTCCAGCCCGCCCAGCACAGGTGGCCGTACCAGCCCGGGACCTACCAGCGGTGAGGCAACCTGCCCGTCCTCACCGATCATGCGCAACAGCACCTCCCGCCAGCGCTGCTCGACGTGCAGGCCCTGATCGGAGCCGCTCATGATGCGCATGCGAGGGGCAGCCTCCAGGAATTTGAGCGTGATGCCGGTGTCGGAGCCGTCGTGATACATGACGGGCGGATTGAAGCGGAACGAGGCTTTCCAGTAGACGCGGTAGTCGGCTTCGGGGTCGGTCGGCTCGACCATGCCGTTGACGGCGAGGCGGGCCCGGTCGGCCAGGTCGAGGGTCGCCGGGGTCCAGGCTTCGGCGCGGACACCCCGCCGGCGGCTTTCCGGTGGGGCGGGGGCATCGGGGCGAATGTACTGGATGGGGCTCGTCGCTTCTGTCATGGCGGGTGCTCCTGGGCTGTGGTTATGTGGGGCCACGGCGGGCAAGGTTATTCATTTGACGGCGAAATCAATCGCGTGCGATCAATTAGGCAGAATCATAAAGAAAGCGTCTGGCTGGCTCTACGTCGAGGTGACTGTCTCCAAGGTTGCCAACCGGGTTCTGGGCATGGCCAAGGCGCGGGCAATGCTTGGGTACAATCCGACCAGAGACGTATTTCAGATGGTCGATGAAGGATGGGCGCTGAGGTCTGAGGGGAAGACACCGTAAGGAATCAAAGCAACTCTAGTCACTACTTTCTAATCGTGTTGATCCGCGCCGACAAAAATTGCCAGGCGACAAGTCGCAAAATGGGTATCCCCACCGGCTAGGAGTGCGCTGTCTGTGGAACGGGCGCGTCCAGAGTGCCCGCGAGGTCGAGTTCGAGGGCGCGGTGGCAGCTCACGGCGTGGCCGGGGGCGACCTCTTCCAGTTCGGGGGTCTGCTCGCGGCAGAGGTCGACTGCGTAGCGGCAGCGGGGGTGGAAGTAGCAGCCGGACGGCGGGTCGGCGGGGTCGGCCACTTCGCCTTCGAGGATTATTCTCTGCGAACGAAGGCTCGGGTCCGGCTGGGGTACGGCGGAGAGCAGGGCTTCGGTGTAGGGGTGTTGGGGTGATTCAAAGAGCTGCTGCGTTGCCGCGGTCTCGACTACGCGGCCGACATACATGACGGCGACGCGGTCGCAGATATGTTTGACGACGCTGAGGTCGTGCGCCACGAACAGATAGGTGAGGCCAAGGCGCCCCTGCAACTCCAACAGCAGGTTCAGGATCTGCGCCTGCACCGATACGTCGAGCGCCGAAACCGGCTCGTCGGCTACAATCAGGCTCGGGTTGAGGGCGAGGGCGCGGGCGATGCCGATGCGCTGGCGCTGGCCGCCGCTGAAGGCGTGAGGAAAGCGTTGCAGGAACTCGGGCCGAAGTCCGACAAGGCCGAGCAACTCTTCGACGCGCTCGATACGTTGCCCGCGGTTCGCCATCCCATTGACCAGCAGGGGCTCGCCAATAATGTCGAACAAGGTCATGCGCGGATTCAGCGACGAGAAGGGGTCCTGGAAGATCATCTGCATCTGCCGGCGCAGGGGCTGTAGCTCGTCCCTTGACAGGTTGGCGATGTCAATCATTGCGCCGTCATCGGTTCGGAACTGGATTTCGCCTGCGGTAGGTTGGAGCGCGCGCACGATACAGCGGGAGGCGGTCGTTTTGCCGCAGCCGCTCTCTCCGACGATGCCGAAGGTTTCTCCTTTGTAAACGTGGAAGTCGATACCGTCGACCGCGCGGACCTGGCCTACTACGCGCTGCCAGAAGCCCTTCCGTATCGGGAAGAATTTCTGTAGTCCTTTGACCTCCAGCAGCACTTGTTCGTTTTCCATTTTGCCAACTGTGTTAAAGCGGAACCTTTCGACCAGTTGTCGAAATAGGGCTCTACGGGCTGGTTTCCGGTACCGGATGATAGAGGAAACAGCTCACCAGGTGCTCATCGCCAACCGAATGTAAGTCAGGCTCGTGCTTGTCGCAGACGCCCGGAATAACGTCCGGGCAGCGGGGGTGGAATGGGCATCCGGCCGGGCGGTTGTATGGGTGGGGGATGGTTCCAGTGATGGTGGGTAGTTGTACTTTGGGCGTCGAGTGGATGCTAGGGATCGAGCGCAACAGGGACTGTGTATAAGGGTGCTTCGATTCGCCAAATACGGTGTCTACGGGGCCTTCCTCCACCACGCGGCCCAGGTACATCACCACCACTTGATCGGCCATCTCCGCGATCACGCCCATATCGTGGGTGATCAGCATGATGGCCATTCCCTTCTGTTCCTGGAGGGAGCGCAGGAGATCGAGGATCTGGGCCTGGGTGGTCACGTCCAGGGCGGTCGTCGGTTCGTCGGCGATGAGGATTCTGGGGTCGCAGGAAAGGGCGAGCGCGATCAGGGCGCGCTGGCGCATGCCACCGCTGAGTTGCATGGGATAGGAGTCCACGGCCGTCTCGGCGCGAGGGATTCCTACGAGGCCAAGCAGTTCGACCACCAACTCGCGGGCTTCCTGTTTCGAGAGCTGGCGGTGCAGGCGGGCGGCGCCGATAATCTGATTGCCGATCGTGTGAACGGGGCTGAGCGAGGTCATCGGCTCCTGGAAGACGAGCGCGATCTCGGCACCGCGAATTGAACGCATCTCCCTACTGTTTTCGCCCAGCGAATTCAGGGCCACCTCCTGCGACTGACCACTTTCAGTCTCCTGGCGCAGCAGGATCTCCCCTTCGACGATGCGGCCGGGTCGAGGGACGATGCGCAGTATGGAAAGGGCGGTTACGCTTTTGCCACAGCCGCTCTCACCGACGATGCCGAGTGTCCGGCCAAGGTGAACGTCGAAGCTGGCGCCGTCGACGGCGCGGACGACTCCTTCGTCGGTGAAAAAGTTTGTTTTGAGATTGCGTACCGACAGGACCGGTTGGTGTTCGTTTTGCATCAGATAGTAGGCAGGTTGTCAGCGGCCGGCCAACACTTAGTGTCGCGAGTCAGAAGATTATATGCCATAGGGATCGGCTGCATCGCGCAATCCGTCGCCCATGAAGTTGAAGGCCAGGATCACGACAACGACGGGAATCGCCGGCAAGAGCAGCCAGGGCGACAGGGCGACTGTCTCGACATTCTGTGCCTGCTGGAGCATGACGCCCCAACTGATGGCAGGCGGGCGCAGACCCAGACCGAGAAAACTCAGTGCCGTCTCCGCCAGGATCATGGCCGGCACAGACAAGGTAACGGTGGCGATGATGTGGCTCTGGAAAGAGGGCACCATATGGCGGAAGATGATGCGTTTGCGGCTGCATCCGGCCAGTTCGGCGGCTGTTACAAAGTCCTCTTCGCGCAGTGACAGGAAGCGGCCGCGCACTTCCCGCGCCAGACCGGTCCATCCCCGTAAAGCGATAACGATGGTAATGGCAAAGTAGACCTGCTCAACGCTCCACTGTCTGGGGACGGCTGCCGCCAGTCCCATCCACAGCGGGATGGTAGGGATTGAGCGCAGTATCTCGATGAGGCGTTGGATGATGGTGTCCGCGACGCCGCCGTAAAAGCCCGATATCCCTCCCAGTATTACCCCGAGCACGAGGCTGAGAGCAACGGCGACCAGCCCAATCGTCAGGGAGGTGCGCGTGGCATATATGAGCCGGGACCAGACGTCGCGGCCCAAGGAGTCCGTTCCAAGGACGAACAGTGACTCCTCCACGCTGGCGCCCTCAACGCCGAAGAGATGGAGGTCGGAGGGAATGAATCCCAGGAAATCGTATTTGTAGCCGCGCGCAAAGAGGCGAACCCGAATCTTGCGGTCAGGATCTGCTTCGTAGACGCGTTGGAATGTTCTCAGATCGCGTTTTCCATCGACCTGGTAAACATGGGGGCTGAATCTGCCGTCGTCAAAGAAGCGTACGGGTTGAGGCGGCATCAGGGAGCGGTAGGCTTCGGTAGATTCGGGGTCGGTGTAGGCAAAAAAATCAGCGCCCACCACGACGATGTAGAAGGCAGCGACAATTACGGTCGCTACCACCGCGACGCGGTGCTTGCGAAACCGCCACCACATCAGCTGCATCTGGCCGGCAACGAAGATTCGCTCTTCGCTGTCGACAGCTATCTGTTCTTCACCTATTGCAGCTCTTTGCTCAGTGGTCATTGCCAAGAGGACTGTTCAGGAAACGGTCGTCAGATTCCAGCTACAATTGTTCTCTTACTAAATTTCTCTTACTAAATCATGCCAAGACGTATGCGCGGATCGATCCACATCAGCAGCATGTCGGACAAAAAAGTGCCGATGACGGTCATCGAGCCGAGCATCAGGACAATCGTTCCGGCCAGGAACATGTCCTGGGCGATGAGCGATCCCAACAGAATCGGCCCAACCGTCGGCAGGCTCAAAACGACAGACACGATAACACTGCCGGACAGGATGTAGGGCAACAGATAGCCAATCGTGCTGACAAAGGGATTGAGAGCGACGCGCACCGGAAACTTGAGAATCAGGCGGTGCTCGGCCAGCCCCATCGCCCGCGCCGTTATCACATAAGGCTTGCGTAGCTCGTCAAGCAGATTGGCGCGCAGTACGCGGATTAACTCTGCGGTACCGCTGAGGGCGACAACAAATGCAGGCAGAGGAAGATGATAGAGGAGGTCCCTAACTTTGCCCCAACTCCAAGGTTCCAGCTGGTATTCCGGAGAGAACAGGCCGCCGACATTCGCCCCGAAAAGGTAGAAGCCCAGGTACATCAGCACCAGAGCCAGGAGGAAATTGGGTACGCCCAGACCGATGAAACCGACAAAGGTGAAAACATAGTCGCCGAGAGAATACTGACGCACTGCCGAATAGATTCCGATGGGTACGGCAATCGCCCAAGTAAGCAGGACCGCCCCCAGTGAGACTGCCATGGTCATGGCCAGCCTGTCTCCGATCACATCTCGGACCGACTGCTTCCACAACATGGAGACACCGAAGTGGCCTTGGAGCATATTGCCAACCCACCTCAGGTACTGTTCGTGGATTGGCCTGTCCAGAGCGTACTGGCGGCGCATGGCCTCCATCTGCTGCTCCGAAACATCAGTCTCCATGACAGCCAGCTGGGCCATGTAGGCGTCGACAAAGTCTCCGGGAGGGAGCTGGATGATGATGAAGGAGAGCACCGAAACGGCCCACAGTGTGAAAATGGCCAAGACGGCGCGACGAGCAAAGTATGCGAGCATCCGACAGCCTCCGCGACAGGCAGCTAAACTACGCGACTCGTTACGTTGGGGGGCAAGTAACTCCCGGGCAGACCCGGATAGGGCGCCCGGGAGAGTTCATACCGGTCATATGTCGACAGTTCCACTGCTTGAATCAGGGCTGAAGCAGTGGACCGGCCTCAAACCGGCAAGGTACGAGGCATCGCCCCCGTCACACAGGAGGCGATGCGTTTCAGCTTCTACTGATCGGTGAAGAACCAGGTCGGCGGATGGCCGCTGGCAGGCGTCCGGCAGTGCTGCGCCGGGCAGCCTCGTCTGGGAACATTGCCCATGTTGTTCTTGGTGACGGAGACACCGGCGGACTGGCCGACGGTACCTATGGTCCACACCTGGTCAACCACTAGGCTCCAGATCTCCTGGCCGATTTTGTTGCGCTCTTCGGCGGACACGGAGGCGCCCTGCCTGAACAGTTCAAGCGCTCTTTCCATCTCGGGATAGGGTGGCGCCATGCCATCCTCGCCACCGCTGACGAACCATCTGGCGATCTCCGGCCCCATGTACGCCTCGTTCGTATTCACAGGTAGGACATGGCGCGGGTAGAGCCAGAGCTGCGAAGCACCGCCGTTGCCCCAGATGCCGATCTGGTGCTTGTTGGCGCGAGCTTCGGTTTCGAACAGGCTGCGCTCCTGGGCCTTGAGGTCTGCCCAGATGCCGATATCCTTCCAGTGGTCTTTCACCATTTCGGCGATGGGCTCGTTGCCGCCTGCAACCATGCCGATCTCGATGCGCAGACGGTTACCGGAACCGTCCATCCGCAGGCGGAATCCTTCGTCGTCCTTCTCGGTCAGCCCAATGGCGTCCAGCATTTCATTGGCCTGATCGGGCTCGTGGGTCGCCCACCTGGTCACGAATTCTTCACCTGCGGTCGAGGGCAGGTCGGGTGAACACATCACAGAGCCGCCCACGCCCAAGCCGAGGAAATAGGCTTCGTTGATCTGGTCGCGATCGATCCCTATTGAAAGGGCTCGACGGAATTCTACGTTTCGGATCCACTGCTGAATCTCGGCGTCTCCGTCGTAGCTATGATTGAAGTGGAAACCGGCCGAATGACAGAATCCACGCCCAATATCGACCCTGTAGTCGCCTGTTTCCATGTTCTCGATGAGGACGGGCAGCCTCGAGATGCTGATGTGGCGACCCTGGAAGTCAATTTCGCCTGCGAGGGCGCGCAGGAGGAGGACTTCTCTATCCTCGGCAAGATTGATCACGATCTCGTCGATGTAGGGGAGCTGATTGCCTTCCGTGTCGACTGCCCAGTAGAAGGGGTTGCGCTTCATCGACCAGATGGGATCGATGACGGGGCGATCCGTGACCCAGGGGCTCATCACCGGCAGGTCCGGGTTGCGGGCGGGATAGGAATGGAAGAGATACATATCCAGCCAGCTTTCGAATCCCAACTCCTCGGCCATCGCGGTCACCTCTTCTTCAGAGGAGTACTTGGGCAGGAACTGGCTCATGTAATGCTTGGCTGCGTAGCCGCCGCCGCCTGTTCCCAGGCTGCCTTCGGGGGCTGCCGCGACCATGTTATGGCCTGCGAGGATGTCGAGGAAGAGGGGATACGGCTCCTTGAAGGTGTAGGAGATCGTATAGTCGTCAATCTTTTCCATCAGGCCCGGTTCGCCGGCGATAACCATTTCGGGCGGCGGGCTGGGGAAGATGTCTTCGTTCAGGGCGACGTCCTCATACCAGAAGAGGAAGTCGTCGGCGGTGAAAGGCATGCCATCGGACCACTTTGCGCCTTCACGGAGATGGAGGATGTACTTGCGACCGTCATCCTGGATGTCCCAACTGGCAAGCAGGCTGGGAACGATGTAGGAACCGGAGTAATCCCATGCAAGGAGGCGCGACGAGTTATTGATGCGCATCATGTTCTCGCCGTCGGCGGGGCCGGTGAAGCCGCGCCGCCAGGTGCCGCCGTACTGGCCGATTTCATTCAATGGCTTGATGACCATTGGATCTGACGGCAGGCGTTCCTCGACCGGGGGCAGATCGCCAGCTGCGACCATTTCCGCCAGTATCGGCGCTTCACTGAATTCTGTGGGCCACATTGCCTCATCGAGGATTATGTCCGGCCCTTCAATCGGGACGATCTGAGGTAGCTCGGAAGACTCTTCCGCCTCCTCGGCGGGGGCGGCCATCTCCTCGGCCGGTTCGGCGGGCTCGTCTGCGCCCACACACCCCGAAAGTACAAGAGCTACTACCATCACGATCCCCAACAGCCATGAATACTTGGTCTGCTTCATCTCTTTCCCTCCTTTGTGGAAATGAGAAAACTTACTTGGGTCAACTGGATGGATTCACCTCTGGTTAATGGTCCGGTTCTATGCGTTCGAGTTCCCGGCCAGGCGTCAGCGCCAGGCAAAGTACCGAACAAATTGTCAAACTGTTTCTTCCTGTTTGTCCTGGTGAGGTACCTGCTGATAGAAGGCATCCCACCATTCCGATCTTGGCAACGCCTGGTCCTGTTCGAGGATAGCCTGGAAGCGCGCCAGAACCTCTTGGTAGCGCTGCTGCAAGGCATCCATCGATTCAAAGGCCGGCAGCAGCCATCTGCGTCCTATCTGGGCATGCAGAACCTCGTCAGCCCAATCAAAGTCTTGAAACGTAGTCGACAGTGGGTCGCCCGATTCGTGGGCGACCTTGTACTCAAGTTGTTTCCCCTCCGGTTTCATCAGTCCCTGTTCGATCCCCCACAGAAGGCAATGCCGGTCGGCGGGCTCGAGTTGGGTATTAGGAAATTCGCCAAAGCTGATTTCGTGCGGAACTGCCGCCCAGTTCAGACCACTCAACTCGAAGGCGATCTCGCCCATCATGGCGTGGCGCGCCTCATCCCAGAGCTGGCGGGCCATGTCGTGGTAGAACTCCCAGGGTTGGTCGTCCCAGTCGTAGATGATCAGTGCCATCAGTTCCGGGACGTGCATTTCAGTCAGCCGCATGTAGAGCTGGAACCAGTTTCGTTCGGTGGCGGAGATGTCGTCGTTGGGGAGGCGCCCGCGTGACTGCCACACCCGGGTAAAGCGTTCATCTCTTTGCGGGGTACGGATTGGGTTGAATGGCTCTTCGGCTCGGGCCGGCGGCAGCTCGATCTCCATTGCGCGTTCACCATCGGCGGCGATTCCACCGGCGGCATCCAGGTATGCCTGCAGATGCGCGGTCCACTGTTCCCCTGCTTCGACCGTTGCGTTATTCTCTTCTTCTTCGACCAGACTGCGCAGCGTGAGATCGCCCCAGGCGAGCTGCTCTTCTTCCTCAAGCAGTATGAATCTGAGCAGACGTCGTGTAGGTTGATCGGCCAGCGGGTTGGCTTCGGCAAGATGGCGCTGCATGGCCGCGATGGTGGCCGGTTTGAGCACCCGGTATACGCCGGTCAGCAGCTCAAGCGTGGAGCGGGAACGGATCAGTTCCTGGAAGAAGGCGTCCAGGGCCGGGTCTGGAATTCGATCCAGGTGGAGCGGCGGCGTGCGCATCTCCTTTACGCGGTCTCGCAGCCAGGTGCAATGTTCTGCGTCCTGCCAGAGGTGGAGCGAAAGGCCGCATTTCACCTCCCACTCGGGCACGCCGTTCAGGTGGGCGACCAGGCAGCGCATCGTCTGGCTCTCGATAAACAGATAGCGCCGCAGCAACTGTACAGTGCGTTCAACACTGTAGCCCAGCTTGCCGCCCTCCCCATAGGTACAGAGACCGGCTATCGGCGGTGCAGTCGCGTTCATTGGTTTACTTCTACCTCGTCAGACCAGGTAAACACGCACCTGGGTAAGGGATCAGCCCCATATCCTGCTTTTCTTCAGATTGAGGACGGGAAGCGATTCTGCTCGTGTCTTGTCAGATTTTGACGAACTTGCGGGCTTTGTTTCCTTCGGTGCCCAGCTCCGCTACAAAAATGTTTCCCTTCGAATCGCACCAGATGCCGTGCGGCATGGAGAGGCCGGTTTCCTCGCCGCGGAAGCGGCCGACCAGCTCGCCGGACTCGTGGAAGATCGAGACGCCAATGGGCGCGGGGCCTTTGCCGAGCGAGCCGCCCTGCTCGGCGACGTAGATCAGTTGGTCGGGGCTGCAGTAGACGTCGCCGGGGCCGTTCACGTCTTCCCACATCGTGATGAATTCACCCTCGTGGTCGAAGAACTGGATGCGGCTGGACTCGCGGTCACAGATCAGAACGCGGTCCTGCGAGTCGATGCCGATCTGGTGTACGAGCGCGAACTGGCCCGGCTCTATTCCGGAGGTTCCCCAGGACAACTCAAGTTCGCCCTCGGCGGAGAATCGATGGACCTGGCGGTTGCCGTAGCCGTCGGCGGTGAAGATGCTGCCGTCGCTGGCGATGGCCACGCCGGCGGGCATGTTGAAGGGCGGGTCCAGGGTGGTGCCGTAGGGCGTGACGGTCATCATGGCCCAGCCGCGGCGGCCCAGTTCGAGTAGTTTTTCGCCGTGCTGCGTGTGTTTTGTGACGACGTGCTCCTGGCGGTCGGTGACCCATACATAGTCGTCGGTGTCGATGAAGATGCCGTGCGGCTCAGTGAATTCACCTTCACCCCAGGAGGTGATGAATTTCCCTGTATCGGCCTCAAACGCCACCACGGGGTGTTTCTGGCGGCAGAAGACAAAAACGCGATCGCGCGAATCGATTGCCACGTCGGGCACCGAACCGAGCACCCATCCTTCGGGCACTGTAGGCCAGGAATCGTCCAGTTCATAGCGGAAATCGCCATATCCAACTGTCATAATCGGTTGTCCTCCGGTGTGGCGCGCAATCGCGGCGCGGTGGGGTAAAAGTTACTCCCTACGCCAATGGTCGTCGGCGCTGTCGACGGGCATGAAGTCGAGCAGTTCCCAGGCGTAGGGTGTGTCGTAAATTTTCCACTTGTTGTTGGACGCCCCATAGATGATTTCGTAGTTTATGTTGGGGCGTTCTACGCAGGCGCGAAAGAAGCCGGCGGCATCGCGGTGGCTAAACCAGCTCACCAGCGAGCGGTAGCCACTGCCGGGGCGGTTCCATGGTGGCGAAGTGCCCAGACGGACACAGATGACCTCCATCGGGCGCTCGTCGGGACGGTCGATGTTGCCGCCCTCGGTGTAGTAGCGGCCCAATGACTCGCCGAAGATCTTGGTGGCGCCGTAGCGGCTGTCCGGCCTGCCCGGATCGTCGCCTTTGACGAGTGGGATGGAGGCAGGATCCAGGCCGTCAAGGCGGCCGGAAACGATGGAGAGGTAGGGCTCGTCAAACTCGTAGCCGCCCATAGTGTGCATCGAGCTGGCGAAGATGACGCGGCGAACGCCGGCGTCGTGGGCGGCGTCGTACATGCGCGCGGTGGCGATGAGGTTGGGGTTTGTCAGCTCATCCCAGCCGATTTCGACCTCGTGGCGGGGGTCGGCAGCCAGGTGAATTACCACGTCCATGCCCTCGAAGACGGGCGGCAGCGCGTCCGGCTCGCAGAGGTCGGCCTGCGTAGAGTTGGGCCAGTCCGAGGGGAGAAGGTCGATGCCGTGTACATCGTGGTCGCGGGCTAATTCAGGCGCCAGGAAACTGCCGATGGTACCGGTGATGCCGGTGATGAGTATTTTCATGACTGTCTCCCGCAGGGGATTTTGAGTGAATTATCCATAGGCAGACAGGTTATGTCAAGCGCCAAAAAATAACATATGTGCCGTCAGAGAGGAGTGAAATTCAGACTGCCAAGGTCTGCTGCGCTGCGCGACTGGCAGTAGAGATACGATTCAGAGAGTTTCGCCGGCTCCAAAATGCGGCCGCTGCCCGAATCAGAATATTGGGGAATTCGAAACTTTCGCGATTGCGAATCGACTTCGAGGTATAGATGGACAGAGAGGCCGCAGGGTGCAGCAGCGTCTCTTTCTTGTACTCATTCTGTCAGACGGAACAGGCCTCCCGCCATGGGGTTCCAGGATTTTCCTCAACTGGCGGGAGGCAGCGGTCTCGGTATGCCGTCAGTTTGCGTCGGCACAAGCCGGAGCTAGATTTTGGCATACCTTTGCACGCAATGGCCGTGGTGGCTCAGCTCCGAAATGAAGAGGTTCTTTTTCGAATCGATCCAGACGCTGTGTACGCCGCGCAGGCCGGCTTTCTCGCCGGTAAAGCGGCAAATCAGTTCGCCGTCTTCACTGAAAATCGAGACGGAACCACCACCACCCTGTTCGGCGACGTAGATCACGCCCTCTGGATTGCAGTAGACACCGCCTGGTGCTTTGACATCGTCCCAGATCTGAATGAACTGCCCTTCGTGGTCGAAAAACTGAATGCGATCGTTTGCCCTGTCACATACCAGTACCCGTCCCTGTGTGTCGATGCCGATGTTATGTACCAGCGCGAACTGACCCGGCTCCGTCCCCGACGTTCCCCAAGAGAGCTCCAACTCGCCATCAGGTGAGAAACGATGAACCTGGCGGTTGCCGTAACCGTCGGCGACAAAGATGCAGCCGTCCTCGGCGATGGCTACGCCGGCGGGCATGTTGAACGGCGGATCCAGCGTCGTGCCCTGGGGCGTTACCGTCATATTTGCCCAGCCGCGCGTGCCCAGTTCGAGCAGATTCCCGCCGTAGCGTGTGTACTTGACAACGGTGTGGTCATTGCGGTCGGTGGTCCACACATGGTCTTCGTCGTCGATAAAGAGGCCGTGCGGCTCTTTGAATTCGCCTTCGCCCCAGGAGGTAACAAACTCGCCTGTGTCGGCCTCGAAGACGATCATTGGGTGCTTGTTGCGATTGAATACATAGACCCGATCGTGCGAATCAACCGCAATACCGGAAGGATGATCCATAATCC
The DNA here is from genome assembly GCA_965207495.1 of Caldilineaceae bacterium. Classification (GTDB taxonomy): domain Bacteria; phylum Chloroflexota; class Anaerolineae; order Caldilineales; family Caldilineaceae; genus Bin5. Next base: position 4,533,914 of record OZ242287.1, on the reverse strand, counting down.
ACCCTTCAGGCAAAGTGGGCCAGGTATCGTCCTGCTGGTAGCGAAAATCGCCGTGTCCAACTGTCAACATTGGTTGACCTCCTTTTATTCCTTGCCCCAGTGTTCTGAAGCGTTGTCTGCAGGAACGAAATTCAGCAGTTCGTAGGCGTAGGGTGTGTCATAGATTTTCCACGTATTATTGGAAGCGCCGTAGACGATCTCATAGCCGATGCCGGGTTTCTCAATGCAGGCCCGGAAGAAGCCGACCGCGTCGCGCTTGCTGATCCAGCTCACCAGCGAGCGGTAGTCCTTTTCGGGCCGGTTGGAGCGGGGCAACGTGCCAAAACGGACACAGATGACCTCCATCGGGCGTTCGTCAGGGCGGTCGATGTTGCCGCCCTCGGTATAGTAACGGCCCAGGGATTCGCCGAATATCTTGGTGGCGCCGTAACGGCTGTCCGGCCTGGCCGGGGCGTCCCCTGTGACCAGGGGAATGGAGGCCGGGTCGAGGCCATCGAGGCGGCCGGAGACGATCGACAGGTAGGGTTCGTCAAATTCGTAGCCGCCCATCGTGTGCATCGAACTGACGAAGATGACGCGGCGCACGCCGGCGTCATGGGCAGCGTCGTACATGCGGGCGGTGGCGATCAGATTGGGGTTGGTGAGCTCTTCCCAGCCGATTTCGACCTCGTGGCGCGGGTCGGCGGCGAGGTGGACGACCACGTCGATGCCTTCGAAGATGGGGGGCAAGGCGTCGGGGTCGCAGAGATCGGCCTGGGTGAAGTTCGGCCAGTCGGAGGGACGCAGGTCCACACCGGACACTTCGTGGTCGCGACCAAGTTCGGGCGCCAGCAGAGTGCCGATTGTACCGCTGATGCCGGTGAGCAGAATTTTCATTGAGTGTCTCCTGTGCGTTTCATTTCATGGGTCTGTCTGTTTTTTTCGATGTCATGTTGGTTCTGCCGGCGATGGTCGGGACCAACGGAAATCAGTCACGCCCCGGCACGTTCTCACACTTTGACAAACTTGCGGGCCCGGTTGCCTCCTTCGCCCAGCTCGGCCACAAAGATGTTGCCCTTCGAGTCACACCAGATGCCGTGCGGCATGCGCAGGCCGGTTTCGGGGCCGCGGAAACGGCAGACCAGCTCGCCTGATTCATGGAAGATGGAGATGCCGCAGGGGAGAGGTCCTTTGCCCATGGCGCTGCCCTGCTCGGCGACGTAGACGTACTGGTCGGGGCTGCAATAGACGTCGCCCGGCCTGTGGACGTCTTCAAACATGGTGATGAAGTTGCCGTCGCGATCGAAGAGTTGAATGCGGTTGGCCTCGCGGTCGCAGATCAGAACGCGGCCCTGTGTGTCGATGCCGATGTTATGCACCAGCGCGAACTGGCCCGGCTCGAGACCGGACGTGCCCCAGGAGACTTCCAGCTCGCCCTCCGGGGAAAAGCGATGGACCTGGCGATTTCCGTAGCCATCGGCGGCGAAAATGCAACCGTCCTGGGCGGTGGCCACGCCGGCGGGCATATTGAAGGGCGGGTCCAGGGTGGTGCCGTAGGGCGTTACGGTCATCATGGCCCAGCCGCGGCGGCCCAACTCGAGCAGTTTCTCACCGTGCTGCGTGTGCTTGGTAACGACGTGCTCCTGGCGGTCGGTGACCCACACGTAGTCGTCGGCGTCGATGAAGATTCCGTGCGGCTCCGTGAATTCGTTTTCGCCCCAGGAGGTGATGAATTTTCCGGTCTCGGCTTCAAAGGCGACGACGGGATGTTTATGGCGGCAGAAGACAAAGACGCGGTCGCGCGAATCAATTGCCAGATCGGGCACCGAGCCGAGCGACCACCCTTCGGGAAGCGTCGGCCAGGAATCGTCCAGTTCGTAGCGAAAATCGCCATATCCAACTGTCATGATCGGATGTCCTCCGGTGTTGCGCCGCGGTCAAGGCGGAGCGCTGTCGGTTACTCTTTGCGCCAATAGTCTTCGGCCCTGTCGACCGGCATGAAATCCAGCAGCTTCCAGGCGTAGGGCGTGTCGTAAATCTTCCACTTATTGTTGGACGCGCCGTAGATGATTTCGTATTTTATGTTGGGGCGTTCAACGCAGGCCTGGAAAAAGCCGCCGGCATCGCGATAACTGAACCAGCTTACCAGAGAGCGATAGTCGCGACCGGGACGATCGAAGGCGGGCAGCGTGCCCAGACGGACGCAGATGACCTCCATCGGACGCTGGTCAGGGCGGTCGATGTTGCCGCCTTCGGTGTAGTAGCGGCCCAACGATTCGCCGAAGATCTTGGTGGCGCCGTAGCGGCTGTCGGGCCTGCCCGGATCATCGCCCTTGACGAGAGGGATGGAGGCCGGGTCGAGGCCGTCGTGGCGGCCTGACAGGATAGAGAGGTACGGCTCATCCCACTCGTAGGCGCCCATGACGTGCATGGAGCTGGCGAAGATGACGCGGCGCACACCGGCATCGTGTGCGGCGTCGTACATTCTGGCGGTGGCGATCAGGTTGGGGTTGGTCAGTTCATCCCAGCCGATTTCGACTTCATGGCGGGGGTCGGCAGCCATATGGATGACGACGTCCATGCCTTCGAAGACGGGCGGCAACGCGTCGGGGTCGCAGAGGTCGGCCTGGGTGGCGTTGGGCCAGTCCGAGGGGAGAATGTCGATGCCGTGGACCTCGTGGTCGCGGGCCAGTATTGGCGCCAGATAGCGGCCAATCTTGCCGGTAATGCCGGTGATAAGGATCTTCATCTCTGTCTCCAGGTGGGGAGTATGGAATTTTACATTTTTGCAATCAGCGCGAAGTCAACGGTGAGTAGCGGTGGCCCATTCCCTCGAATCCGTCAAAATGCGACTAGCCAGCGGCCACCGCTTCGGGCCAGCGCAGACGCTCGTCCGGCGTCCGATTCTGTTCCATCGGCGGGACAGTTCCGCGGTAGTCGGGAATGAGCGGCTCGATTTTGGCGAGGGCCTCCTGCGGCCAGTTGGCGTGCTGCCTGTGCATGTAGTCGTGGATCCAGCTCTGTGTCGGTTCCAGCAGGTCGGAGAAGAAGGGGTGAAACCAGATGGTGATTACCGTCCGTTTATCGTTTGAATGGTTGGTGTGCGAGGAGTGGAACATACGCGCGTCGCCGACTACGACATCGCCCGCTTTGACCGGCACATCGACCTCGCCGGGGTAGTCGCGGAAACGGGGATCGTCGGGGTCGTCGATGCGGTTGATCTCTCTGGTGTGCGCCTCGCCCATGTCGTGGAGGATGTGGCGGTAGCGGTGGGTGCCGGGGATCAGGCGCAGGCAGCCGTTGTGGCGCGTGGTGTCCTCCAGGTAGTACATGAGGAAAATCATAGGCGGTCTATCACTGTAGGCGCGCGGGTCCTGCCACATGAGGCAGTCCTGGTGCCAGTAGAGCCGGGGTCCGCCCGGCGGCTTGCTGATGATGACTGCCTTCCAGAACTTTATGTCCTTCACGCCCATGCGGTCGAGTTCGGCGAGCGCTTTGGGGTTGCCTATCAGATCTGCTAGCTCAGGGTAGTTGTTGGAGTCGATCAGACTGCCGGGAGACTTGGTCTTGGCCAGCCGTTCGGGGTCAACTTCGGCCAGAGCCTTGTCCACGCAGGCACGCGTCGTGTCCATGAGCCACTCGTCGGCCACATTTTCGATGACACAAAAGCCATTCTGCTTAAGCTGCGCCATGCGCGCTTCGGGTGTCAGGTCGGTCGTCATATTCGCTCCTTGACTGAAATGGGAACGGTGAGGCGCCTTGCGTTCTGTCTTCGCTTCTCATTCTATTCGGAAGGGGCGGCGTCTTTTACGCAGCGGAAACCGACTGTGCCGCAGCGGTCCAATCCGGGATACATCAGCAGAATCTTTTCGTGGCAGTCGTTGGGCTGCGCGCCGCTGGCGTTGTACCAGATACTGCCTTTTACCTTCAGGTAGCTGCCGCCGCGGATGATGGCGTAGCGGGTGTGGCCGTCGTCGCGCTCGCTCTCGGTCCATTCCCAGACGTTGCCGGCCATGTCGAGGCAGCCGACGTGGCTGGCGCCGCCGGGGAATTGGTCGACCGGGGTCGTGTCGTCGCTGCCGCTATTGCATAGGGTTGGGTCGAAGCCGTCACCCCAAGGCCAGACGGCAAAGCCTGCGGCCTTCTGCCACTCTTCTTCGAGAGGCAAGCGCTTGCCGGCCCAGGCGGCGTAAGCGCGGGCATCGTCCAGGTCCACCCAGATGACGGGATGCCGCTCTTTGCTGGTGGGCGGGCTCCAGGTCCAGGGCTCCTGTTCGCTGCCGGCCGGCTTGTGCCAGTGGCGCAGGAAATTGGTGAGGTCACGCGGCCGGTAGCGGGTCTGTTCGAGAAAGGCGTGGTAGGAGGCGTTGGTGACCTCGGTGCTATCGATCCAGTATTCTTGCAGGTCGATGAACTCTCTGGGGTGGTACTTGTCCCAGAGCTGGTCCATTTTACCGTAGCAGGCGCCTTCCATCGCGGTGCGATTGTTGTGACGCACACCGAATATAAAGGGGCCCGCAGGAACCTTGCACATTTCGTCGGGTTCCTCACCAGCGGCGACCGGTCGCGATGGTCCGACCGGACGTAGGGTCAGGTCGGCAAGACCGACGCGCCTGCGGTCAATACCGTTGGGTCCTTCCTTTTTCGGTTCCTCCAACCGGGATCGCAGGTCTATGTCTATGCCCTCAGGAGCCGAAACGATACATCCCGCCGCGCCGCTGGCCATGGAAAGCGAAAGCAGATGCGGGCCACCTAGCGGATCAGGTTCGATTTCTGTTCTATTCCAAAAGTCGTAATGGCGCATAGGGCGGCCGTCAGGCGCGGCCGCGGGCGCACGCAACAGCGGGCCGTCGACCGGACCCCCCGTATCGTTTATCAGCGTGTGCAGTACCTGCTCACCGCTGTTCCAGAGATGTGCGTAAACGCCTTCTATTTCCGTGGCGACATAAGGCTGCCAGTCCCGGTCCTGGAATGCGCTGGAGAACCGGCGCAGCAGCCGGACACAGCGGCGCAGCAGTGCTCGATCTTCTTCATTCCAGGGGTTCCACCAGCCGAAGATGTTCTCCCACACGACCTGGCCGCAGCCGTGGAAGAAGGCCTTCTGGATGATGTCGCTGTGTTCGTCGGCGTTGCGGTCGATGGCGCGAAAAGAAAAGCGGGGCTCCAGCCAGCGGATGGTCAAAAGGTCAGGCGGGACAACTGTATTGCGCTGCAGCCAGCTGCCCGCAATCGAGGAGAGGGCCTCTGTGGGGGGCACCGACTCCGGGTTGAACACAATGTTGGCGTTGGCCCGCTCCATTGGCGCCAGGAATCCTGGATCGTCCGAGGCCATCGTATCCAGGAAGACGCCGTCGGCGCCGATTTCCCTGATAACGGCGCCGAGCGCTTCGGCGTCGGCTACTGCGGGCGCGTTGGTGTCTGGGAACCTGCCGCGATATCCCCTGGCATCGGTATAGGGCGGCGCGCCCGGCTCGCGGCGCGTGCCGATGTCCCAGGGGTTATAGTTGACGAAGACGCGCACGCCGCGCGCGTGGGCGCGGTCAACGACCTCGCGCAGCCCCTGCAGGCCGCCCGGCATGTCGCGGTAGTAGTCGATCTGGTTGCGGTCGTCGATGCCGAGGCGGGGGTAGGACCGCCAGAGGAGGATAATGTCATAGCCGCCGAACTCACGCTCGCCGTCGTCGAGGACTTCGTCGATACGGTAACGACCAGACTCTCGGTCGTAGAAGGACATATCGTACATGAAGAGAAAGGCTTCAACGTAGGCGCTTCGGTACCACTCGATGCCCGCGCGGGAATGGATTTCCAAGTTGAGGGCGTCGCGCAGCGCAGCGCGCATCCGGTCCAGCTCGGCGGCCTCTTCTTCGTTGCGCCCGATGTGGGCCGAGAAGTCGTTCTTCAAGTTGGCTGCAAATGAGGCGAGGCGTTCAGAATCCGGTGGTTTCATCTTTCTTCCCGTCCGCGGCAGGAACGGGCCTAAAATCACTTAGTGCGTGGTTTGAAACGGGCGATCTTATCGTCCACCCAGGCGCGGTTGGCGTCGATTGTGCGGCCGGCGTTGTGCGGCGTGTGGACGACGTTGTGACGCCCGAGCAGAGGGGAGTCCAGCGGGACCGGCTCGATGTCAAAGACGTCGGCGGCCAGGGCCAGTTCATCGTTCTGGACGCGGCGATAGAGCGCTTCGGTATCGCAGATGAGGGCCCGCGTGACCTGTACGACGAGGCAGCCATGCGGCAGGGCTTCGATATGTTCCTTTGCGATCAACCCGCGCGTATCCTCCTTCAGGGGCACCATCGGGACGAAGATTTCGGCATCTTTCACCAGTTCCGACAGATGAAAGCAGCGTTTTGCGCCAGCCGCAGCGAAGGTGGCATCGGGCGCGAAGGGGTCCCAGATAGCGACATCGGCTCCAATGGCTACACAAAAGGAGGCGTAGCGGGCGCCGATATTGCCGGCGCCGACGATGCGTACACGTTTGCCTCCTAGCGTGCCGCTGCTAAAGCGCGAATCGTCGCCAAACTGGCCGCCTCTTTGCCCCGGTCGGCCTACGTCCGGTCTGTATTTCCAGGGCTTATGGCTCTGTTTCATGGCGTCGTATAGCTGTGGGATGCGACGCAGCCCGCTAAGCGTAAGGGCCAAGCCGTACTCGGATACCGATTGGCCCCAGAACAGTTCGTCCCGGTTTGGCACGATATGTACCCCGCGGGCGGCCGCCTCATCGAGTCCGGATTTTGGCACGACGCGGTAGGCGCTGTGGAAGCACTCTTCAAGCGCGGTAAAGGGTGCAAGGTCCTCGCTGGCGGCGGGGAGGCCGAGCAGAACCAGGCGCTGTACCGTGGCTGGATTGGGCACGAGATGGGGCGCGCATGCGTCCGGCTCTTCGGTGCGGTAGAGTTCGCAGCCGTCGCTCTGCCAGCGTTCGTGCCAGTGGTCGGCAGCGAAAGGCCAGTCAGCGTCAAAGCGCTCGTGGACGCAGATTACTGATCTCATATGGCTTTCTTTTCGGGTGTGCTCGCATGCGGCGGGTTTGGAATTCGCTTTCAGTTGGCATGATAAATGCTAAATCGAAAGGTGTCCAGTCAATTATTGCCCTTCTCGTGCGCGGGTGCATCCCAGATATGGGGTGGGAACAGTCTGGCGGGTAACTATGCCAGCGGAGGCTGGAGTTTCTTAGCGGTCCTTGGAGAGACGGGGGGCAGGCGCCAGGCCGGAGCTTTACATGGGGCTCCTTTGACTGAGGGGGCGCAGGGCAGGCACAAGGCCTGCCCCTACCGGATCTTTGAGGGGGAAGGCGGGGGTGGGCGTTGGGCAGGGCCGCAGCGAACTGAAGTGGTTAGTGGGTCGTGGGACGAGACAGCTTGTGAGGGGGTATACACTGTTGGCTAGACACAATGCCGGGGAAGAATACATATGGTGGCTAGCAAGGGCGGGGCGTTGCGGGGGCGCAGCCCCTGCACAAGGGAGGGCCGAAGGCCCGGACGCCCAAAGACTAGGAGAGAGTGAAGAGGAGAGAGGAGAGAGTGGCACCGATGAGGCTGGCGGAAATTGGGATTGGCGATTTTCGTGGCTTGGTTGACAAAAGAGGTCTACGAGAGTTCAATCTCATTTTGGAATGCGCCCTCTCGCGCCCGCTGGTTGACACACCCAATCCGGCCCCATATACTCACTTTCTGAAATATGTTACGCTCGGCATCGAGGTCGCGTATTCGGCCCAGGTCAGGCACTGTGATCCTCGCCAAGCCGCTAAGGTCTCGGCGTTTGCCCACGCGACGCCGCGGAACAACGAAAGAGAGGCCCTCCGTTGCCCAAGCCTGTTATCACAGTTGTCGGCAGTTTCGCGGTGGGTATGACCCTGCGGACGCAGCGCATGCCTGTTTTTGGCGAGACGCTGGTCGGTTCCGACTTTGACATGGGGCCGGGCGGCAAGGGCTCCAATCAGGCTGTCGGCGTGGCGCGGCTGGGCGCGCAGGCACACTTCGCCGGCATTATCGGCGCGGACAGGCTGGGGGAGATTGCGACCGACCTTTACGCACAGGAGGGTGTCGACACAACCTACCTGCAGCGGACAGAGGAGATGGCGACGGGCGTCGGTTTCATCATCCTGAACGCCGAGGGCGAGAACGGCATCATTCTCGACATGGGCGCTAACGAGTTGATGGACAGCGCGTTTGTCGACCAAGTTGAAGAGCAGATTGCGCGTAGTGACGTCGTGATGTCGGTGCTGGAGATACCGGTGGAGGCGGCGGCGCGGGCAATGGAACTGGGCAAGAAACATGGCGTGCGCACGATTCTGAATCCGGCGCCTGCCACTGCGCTCGACGAGAGCGTTCTGCAGAATGTCGACTTCCTGTCGCCCAACGAGACCGAGTTGCGTATTCTCTTGGGGCTCGCGCCGGACGACCCTTCAGATACTATCGACCTGGCCGCGCAGCTGCGCGCTCGCGGGGTTGGCAATCTGATCGTCACGATGGGTGAGATGGGCGCTCTCATTCTGACCGAAGACGGGCAGGAAGAGGTGCCGGTCGTTTCGGTGGACGTTGTCGATACGACCGGCGCAGGGGATGCCTTCAACGCTGGTTTGGCGGTGGCGCTGGCTGAAGGGAAGGGCCTTGAGGAGGCGGTCTCGTTTGCCAACCGCTGTGGTGCCTTAGCCTGCCAAGCGCTTGGTGTGATTCCTGGCCTGGCGACGCGTGCTACAGTCGATCAGCAGGGCGGCGGCTAGAGGATAGTTCAGCCTCGTGCTTAGCGGCTCGCTGTCACTGTACGCACCATGATGCTCTTACGCTTCTGCCCTTGCGCATCAGGGTAGTTGAAGTCGGAATAAGCCAGCAACGCCGTGTCTCCGTCCAGCGCCAGCAGGGCGGAGTAGGAGCAGGTATCCTGGCGGCGTTCAGCTGGCTCGACCACCTCCACTCTCGGCTCCCACTGAAGTCCTGCCGGGTCCGCGGTGGCGCGGACGAACAGACCGGGCCGGCCGTATGATGCCAGCGTTATCCCGTTTCCCAAGGTCAACATGCGCGGCCATACTCCGCGGTCGTCAAATACACGCGGCTGGCTCCACGTTTGTCCGCTGTCCAGCGAGCGGGACCAGTACGATGGGCCGACCCCCAGCAGATCATGGGTGCGCAACAGGCACAGCACCGAACCGTCCGGCATGAAGTTAAACTCCGGCTCGGTGAAGCCGTCGCGCCGGTCCGCGTGCGGATCGGCCTCCCTGTCCGGCTGGTAGAGAATCTCGCTCAGAACATCCCAGGTATATCCCGCGTCGACCGACCGCAGATAGAGAATATTGTTCGCCGGCTGTACCTTGCCATCGACGATCCGTTTCGTATGGATCGCTTCCCAAATGGAGCCATCGGGCGCCAGCAGCGAGCGGCCATGGCGAAACGAGGGCCAGAAGGCGTACATGCCTTCGCGGACGATACGGATTTCGCCGGGCATGCGCACGGAGGCGGTCTCTTCGATCCAGTCCTTCTCTCCGCTGCGCTGACGCAAGAAGCGCCAGCCCGAGAGTTCGTCGGCCAGGTCGGCGGCTCGATATATGTGGGTTATGCGGGTGGGCGCATCCTCCTGGACAAGCACCGGTTCGGGCAAGGTCACCTCGGCACGGGGGCGGGACGGCAACTGCACCGGCAGGAGTCGGTCTCCGTTTGGCAGCAGGAGACCGCCGCGGGCGTCGCGGCCTTCAACGGGATCCCACGTTCCGCCTTCGTCGGCAGAGAGCGCATTTCTGGTGGGCAGCCCGTAGGCGGTGACGGAATCGGCTTCGACGTGGAATTCGATGTGGATGCGGCCGTCAGCCAGGCGCTGAAGGTTGGGGAACTGCCATGGGCCCCATTCTTTCAGTCCAGCCGGGGCCTGGTGTACCAGGACCGGTTCGCCCAGGGTGATCTGTGGCAAGGTCGCCTCCGTTCTGTCGTGGTTTTTGGCGAGATACTGTGCTGGATAGGTATAGGCTCAGTGCAAGCCCAATTTTTGGGCGCGTTCGCGCACGGCTTCGGTCAGGCCGGGAAGGAAATGGAGGCGGCCGTCGGCCCCTTTCTGGTGCCTGTCGTAAAGGGCAGCGGACTCATATATGGTATAGCCGTCGAGCCGACCGGAGCGGTACGTGTACTCGATCTGATCTGCCAGCCGGTTGCCGTCGGTGCCCGAAACTCTTACAGGCAGGCTAAGATGCGCGGGCACGCTGTTGGCTGAAACTTCATCCAACACATTTTGCACGAAGGCGTCGCTGAGAAGGCGTTCGGGCGGCCAGGCGCGGCCGAAGAGCGTCGTCCCGTCGGTCAGACCGGTCTGCAGCCAGCGGCGCCAGTGGAACGTGATATTGCCGGGGCGGGAACGCGTGCGCGACGGCGAGGCATCGGGACGGAAGGATTCGATTTCAATATGGTGATGCAGCGGCAGCTCGGCCGCCGCGAGCCGCGCCTTGGCTGCGCGCAGGAAGCGGTCGTACAGGTCGCCGCGTACGTCGCCCAGAAGGACAGGATCGTAGGGTTCGACATCGGGGTTGACGCCGTAGCGGCGCTCGTACTCGGCCGCGACCGGCGGGTTGAAGCCGTAGATCTCGGGTGAGTCGGTCCACGAGCTATGGCAGGAGATGCGCACGTCCAGTCCGTCAACGCCGGCTGCGATGCAGTCGCTGACCCACTCCATCCAGTGCGCCTGAACCTCGGGTTCGCCCTCGCTCAATGAGCCGGAGACGTAGGTATTTCGCCCCTTGGCAAAGGCGATCACGCCGTCCGGGGCGTCGGCGGCGTGGGTAAGTACATTGCCGAAGGCGGAGGCGGAGTTGGAAACGTCGAGGCGGACCATCGCCCCGCCCAGCCCGGTGTCGTACTCCAGGTCGCCGCTGCGCAGGTCGCGCTGGGGCCGCCAGATGGCCTTGTGGCTGGCGACGAGAATGGGCAGGGGTTGGTCGTCAGGACCAAAGGCGCGCATCATCTCCAGCGCCGTGTTTGAGAATGTGCCCTCGTTGTCTTCGAAATTCGTCGTGAAGGCGATGAAGGGGTCCAGCAGATTGAGGCCGGAGATATTGAGGACGCGTATTTCTTCGCCCTGGCTGCTGACCGGATTGCCGTCGATATCGACGACATCGCGCGGGCAGGTCTCTACGCCCTCGGATACGCTGAATTCCAGGTCGCGCTTGTGGTATCCGTCGTTGTCGTCGCTTGTCCAAATCTCCAGGTTTTGTGGTTGGATGCGAAGGGGTGTGTTGTCCTTTTGCCGCAGCTGGATTCGTGTAACCGGCGTCTTGTCCATCCCGCGCGGCAGTTCGGCCTGGCGGGCTTTCACCCGCAACTCGGGCCGGGCCAGTACCCAGGGGTCGACGTGGTAGTAGCCGCCGATGCCGGGCAAGCCGACGACGCCGTCTTTTGCCAGAACCGCCTTTGTATTGGCGTGGCTGACGCCGTTCTCATAGGGCTTAATGACGGCGTAGAACTCCATGCCGCGCTCTTGGGTCAGACGCCGCCCTACGCGCATCGGATCGCCCAGGTTTTCGAGCGTTTTGGCCACGCCGCCCAGCGGCCCGTAGGCAAGGAACCACTCCCAGTGACCAGCGTGATAGTAGTTCCAATAGACGCGGCGCACGCCCATCCAGTGCAGACGGTCGATTAGCTGGGCCACCAGGTCTTCGGTGAACTCGATCCGCTGGCAGTCGTCGGGGAAGTCCACGAGGGCTGAGAGCAGAAATGGACGCTCTTTCATGTTGGTTCCTTGCGGGTGGAGGGGTATTGGGCGCCTGTCAGTCGAGACTCATGCGGGGGTCGAAGGCGTCGCGCAAGCCGTCGCCCACGAAGTTGATTGCGAGTACGGTGAGCAGGATGGCCATACCGGGCGGCAGCCAGATCCACCAGTGGCGTTCGAGGATGAAGATGGACTGAGCGCCGTTGAGCATGTTGCCCCAAGAGGGTGTAGGCGGCAGGACGCCCAATCCCAGGAAGGAGAGACCGGCTTCGCTCAGGATGGCGGAGGCGACGCCAAAAGTTGCTGCCACCAGCAAAGGCGCTAGCACGTGCGGCAGGATGTGCTTGAACATAATGTTACGGTCGAGCACGCCCAGACAGCGCGCCGCCATGACAAAGTCCCACTCACGCACAGTCAGGATCTGGCCGCGCACCAGGCGGGCGGAGCTTGGCCACCCAAAGAGACCTATGACCGCCATGACATTGAAGATGTTGGGTCCCAAAATGGAAACCACGGTCATGATCATGATCAGAACGGGGAAGAGCATCACAATGTCGGTGACACGCATGATGATCATGTCGACCGAACCGCCATAGTAGCCCGCCAGCGTCCCCAAGGCCACTGCGATCAGGATCGAGATTGAGACAGCTACGAGCCCAACAGAGAGTGAGACGCGTCCACCGTAGACGACACGGGCCCAGACATCGCGCCCGGCAATGTCGCCCCCTAATATGTGTTCGGCGCTGGGCGCGGCGCGGGCCTGGCCCGAGTGGATGTCGGTCGGAGGATGTTGCGTCACCCAGGGTGCGGCCAGCGCAAGCAGGACAATTACGACCAGAAAGATCAGGCTCGCCATCGCCATTCTGTGACGGCGAAAACGGAGCCAGAAGCGGGCGCGGAGTCTGGCCGAGGAGGAGCTCCGCGGCTCATCAAAGATTTGCTCGGACGCCATCGCCGCTTGCTTTTCGGTCATCAAACTCAGCCCTCTTCATAGCGGATGCGCGGGTCGGCCACGGTGTAGAGCAGGTCGGCCAGCAAGTTGCTCAACAGGACCAGGATCGCCGTTATCAGGACGCCGCCCATCATCAGGGGATAGTCTCGCATGGTGACGGCCTGCACTAAAGTCAGGCCGACACCGGGGTAGTTGAACACAGTCTCGATAAGCACTGCCCCGCCAAACATGGTTGGAAGACGCAGTCCGAGAATGGTTATGATCGGTAGCAGCGCGTTGCGCAGTCCATGACGCAGGATAACGACGCGCTCGACAAGGCCCTTTGCGCGTGCCGTTGTCATGTAATCCAGGCTGAGAACTTCCAGCAGGCTCGACCTTGTATAGCGCAGCAGGCTGCCGGTCGACTCATAGGCCAGGGCAAGACCGGGTAGGATGATGTGCGCAAAGCGGTCCCCAAAGGAGGGATCCAGGCCCGGTGTGGTGACGCCGCCAGTCGGCAGGAGATCCAAACGGATTGCCACCGCATAGATCAGAAGCAACGCGAAGAAAAAACCTGGGACGGCCACACCAGCAAAGGCGAACGTGGTCAGTACGCTGTCGATAAACGAATAGGGCTTCAGCGCGGAGATGATGCCCAAGATGATCCCCGCAATGGTAGATACAAGGATAGCGAAAACCATCACCGGCATACTGTTGCCAAGAGCGCGCCACATCACCTCGAACACAGGCGTGTTGAACCAGATAGAGTAGCCCAGATTGCCCCGAATCGCCTCCCCAAGCCACAGCAGATAGCGGACCGGAATAGGCTTATTCAGGCCCAGAGCCTCGCGCGCTTCTTGCAGGTCCTCTTCCGTCATGCTGCTCAACTCAAAGGGGTCGATCATGGCGGAAACCGGGTCCCCCGGCGACAAGGCGAAAATTGTATAGTTGATAATTGTAGCGCCGAGAAGGAGAGGGAAGACAAGGAGAATACGGCGCAGAACGTAAGTTGACATTTCAGTTTCGCGAGTGCCGGTCCTCCGAGGCCTTCACGACCTCGGAGGACCTGTTGTTTGTCGAACTTGCGGTAGTCAGCGGTCGGCGACGCTATGCCGACACGTAGACGTTTACCCAGTCGATCCAGCTGGTGCGCGGTCCGTAAACGGGAACGACGGTGCCGTTCTGCACCTGCTTGCTTACCACATGAATGCCGGGAACCTGGGCGATTACACAGTGGCGCTGGAGGTCGGCGGCATACTCTTGCAGCCGCAACGCGCCTTCGCGCAGCTCTTCCGGGTCTTCGATGAGGATCAACTCATCGACCATTGCCACGCCCTGCTCATCGACGTCACCCCAGCGGGGGTCGGTGAAGTTGTGGATGAAGCCGCCGGGTGTCAGGCCCCAACCATAACCGCTGAAGAGCGTATCGAAGTCGTGCGGAGGATTGTTGAGGATGTTGGTGTACTCGGCGGCCATGACGTGGAATTCGGTCTTGACACCGACTGCATCCCACATTTCCCGCAATATCGCATAGAGAGGTTCATAGGTTGGCGAGAGCGAAGACATCCCCAGGCGGAACGTGTAATCGAAATCCCAACCGCCTTCCTCCAGCAGTTGGCGGGCCCTTTCCGGGTTGTACTCGTACCACTGGGCCGAATCGGGGCTGATGCCGTAGTCGCCATACCAGAGCGGCGCCTTGGCGCCCTCGACGGTGCCGAAGAAGAAGTCCTTGGCAATCTGCTCGCGGTCCAGCGCCAGGCTCAGGCCTTGACGGACGCGCTTGTCGTTGAGGACGTAGCGGAGATTGTGGTACCAGGCAAAGGCGCTGGGGCCATGGTTGAGCACGATGTCGACGTGGTCCATCCCCTGGAAGCGTTCGTACTCCGACTGGGGCGTACGGATGGCGATGTGGCACTCGCCCTTCTCCACCGCGGCGGCCATTGCCAACTGGTCGGTGTAAGGGACAAAGGCCAACTTGTCGAGCTGCGGCTTCCCGCCCCAGTAGTCGTCGAACGGTTCGTACTCTACGATCTGATCGGGGATGTAGTTGCTGACTTTGAAGGGGCCGGTGCCGATGCCCTGCTCCTTGGCGTATGGGGTGTTCTTCAACCCCTGCTGCCCCTGCTCGTCGATGCCCCACTGTTCCTCCGGATACTGGCTCAGGAGGTGTTTGGGCATGATGGGGAAGTTGAGTAGCTTCTCCAGGAATGCGGCGCGATAGGGGTTGGTCATGTGGAAGACGATTGTATGGTCGTCAGGCGCCGAAATCCCCGTCACCGCGTCGGCCTCACCTTCGGAGAACTCGGTCATCCCTTCGATGATGCCCTTGAAGTGGCGCACGCCGTTCCACTGGTTGACGTTCGGGTGGCCGACAAGGCGTCCGATCGTAAACTCCACGTCAGCCGACGTGAATGGCTCGCCGTCGTGCCACTTGACGCCCTGGCGCAGATTGAATGTGGCGTCATTGCCGTCGAACTCCCAGTTTTCGGCCAGTTCGGGCAACCACGTCGTGTAGTCGGTACTGATGTTGACCAGGCAGTTGTGCGTCAGACCGACGAGGTAGTATCGCCTGTTGCCGGCGTTGTGCTCCATCGCCAGCAGGTCCTGGTAGCTGGTCTTCTGGGGATAGCCGAAGACGAGAGTGCCGCCCATGCGATCCGATGCCATGGCGTCGCCTTCGTCTGCGGCAGGCGCTTCTCCTGCAGGCGCAGCAGCCGGAGCGCAGGCTGCCAGAAGGCCGCCGGCAGCGGCGATGACGGATCCTTTGAGGAAGTTACGGCGGGAGAAATCGTTGGACTCAAAGCGTTGCATGTTATTCCTCCTGAGTTCTACTGTGACCGTCGCAGATACTGTGATACATGCAGTGAATCGTGCAAATTGCTTGAATCAGGCGAGTTAACTTCGTTAGAGTGCATTGGCTCCTCCTGACCGGTGTTCGACCTCCAAACTGCGCTGGATATGGGATCCTACGTTGACAATGCCGTTACAGATTCAACTCCAGTAGATAGATGCGTTCCCGTTCGTCCGGCGTCATGCTGTCCGGCGGCAGTGTGGAGGTGGGATAGCGCGCAAGAATGCGGCTGCGTACTTCGGCGTCGGTTGGCACAGGCATCCAGCCGTAGGGCATGCGGTCGTAAACCACAAACAGCCGGCCTGGTTCTACCTCCAGCATGGAAGTGTAGGATGTAGTCTGGTCCGGCTGGTCGAAATGGTGATGGACGGTGTAGTACTTGTCCCTGGTGACCGGCTCCAGCCCGTACTTGCCGGAGCTGATTTGATGGGCTTCGTCCATCTCGGCGTTGTGGTGGGCCATGATGTCGAACGGCTCCCAATGTTCGCCGCGCGGGTCGGTCGAGAACCAGATGAAAAGTC
Organism: Caldilineaceae bacterium; assembly: GCA_965207495.1. Taxonomy (GTDB): domain Bacteria; phylum Chloroflexota; class Anaerolineae; order Caldilineales; family Caldilineaceae; genus Bin5. The sequence continues at coordinate 4,517,947 of OZ242287.1, read as the reverse complement.
CCGGGCGGCCGGTCGAGATCACCAGGGCGCCGTTGCTCAGGCGCTTTACATCGGGCAGCACACCCCAGGCCGGCAGGCGGTCGATGGGGGACCAGGTCTTGCCTTCATCGCTGGAGTAGGCGCGCGCCAGCAGTTGATCGCGCCCGCCGCCCATGCGGCCCACACACATCAGGTCTCCGTCCTCAAGGCGCACGAGGGAGGCTTCACAAAAGCCTTCCCAGGAGTCAGCGCCGGCCTCAGCGCCGCAGACGGTGGAGAGGTAACGCCAGTTGCGGCCTTCATCCTCTGAGACCAGGACCACGGTCGTGTAGCGCTCGTCGCCAGCGAAGGTCATATAGGTGGTGGAGAGATAGCGGCCCGGCTCCAGTTCGATGATGTCGAGAAAGGGGGAAAGCTCGGCCCAGCGGGTGGGGCTTTGCACGGTGCGGGCCTTCACGTCACGCGGCAGACCTTCAATGCGCGCACCCCACAATTCGACGGCGTACTGCTGTCCACCCTTTTCGATGCGTCCGTAATGTCCCACGAAAGTGCGCCACTGTCCCAGCGGCTCCGGCTTGTACGGCTGGTTGGGGCCGACCAGCGAGCCGTCGGGCAGGCTGATGTTCAACCGCCCGTTGAGGCCGGAAACATCGGCATGGCGCGTCCATGTCGCCCCATCGTCTTTCGAAAGCGATATCCCGTTGACGTTTGTCAGGTTTTCGCCTGAATCGGGGTTCTTGCTGTACGAGACTATCAGCTCGCCTGTGGAGAAACGGCGGATGCTCGGATACCAGCAGAATCCGAGGCCTTCGGCTACGACGCGCGGCGTTCCAGCGGTGAATCGCAGCCCTCCCAGCTCTAATTCCTGTGCCATGACGATATGCCTCCGCTGGATAATTCGATTAGCCGACTGCCGGTGCAGCGGGCCTTAATGCTCCGCTCAGGCCTTACAGGTCGCCCCGAACGTGCCCTTCAATTCGAGACAGCGTCGCGTTCTCGCCGGCTGGGTCCTGGCCTCCGTAGAACCAGGACAAAGGGAGTACCTTCACCCGGTGGCCGCGCGACCGCTCGCCAGCAATGTCGTCATCGAAGTAGTTGTACTGGATCAGGACCCGGTCTTCAGCGACGATAACGGCCGGATAGGACCACATGCCGTATCCCTCCGGCAGCGGTTGTACGGAGTCGACGTCGCAAACAACGGCTCCCTCCGGCGCGCCGTAGGCTCCCTCCGGACGGACCGTGTAGAGAGGGCCGGGCTCGACATGGGTCTCTTCGTGGATGGATTCCAGGTTCTGGAAGTGTTCCCAGATGCGGCCCTGATTGCGGCTGATTGCGGTCGAAAGCCGGGTGCGGATCAGGCCTCGCTTGATCTCCTGCTCGCTCTGCTGGGTCCAGACGACGAGGAGGTGCCCCGTGCCAGGGAATTTGCGGATCTGTGCCGGGGCCTGCGTGCCGGCCAGCTGTGTGGGTTCGGGCCGGGTCCAGGTGTCGCCGTCGTCCTCCGACCAGGCCTGGTACATGCGTCCCAGCCGGGTGCGCAGGATCATCAGCAGTTTGCCGGGCGCGTACTCAACAAGGGTCGGCTCGTTGGTCAGCTCCCAGCGTCCGCCGTACTCCATGATGATGAGCAGCTCGCCGTCGCTGTTCTTCTGCCAGGTCTCGCCCTCGTCATCGCTGTAAATGACATAGCTGGCGGTGAAGTGGGGATCGTAGAAGTGCGCGCTTGTCGAGACGAATTTGCCCTTGACGTAGCCGCCTGGAAATGGCGCCCCCTCCTGGTGAAAGCCACCCTGGCCGATGCCGAAGTAGACGGGCAGGAGGATGCGGCCGGACTGGGTGCGGACCATGGTGTCGTTTAGGGCGTGGGCGGCCAGCATCCAGTGGTTCATGAGGGTGAGGGGGGACCACGTTTTGCCTTCGTCTTCGGAGCGCCTGAAGACCATCTGTGACTCGTACAGGCGGGTCGTGCCTGGCCTGGTGCGCTTGGTCGCTATGCCAATGGCGCCGTTGGAGAGTTGCACGAGGGAACAGTTCCTGAGTGTGAGCGGGTCGCCGTTTTCGTCCAGACCGGCGTAAGGCTCGCTCCAGGTGATGCCGCCGTCGGCGCTGACGGAGAAGTGTGTGCCATTGCTGAAGAGGACGCGACCGCCTTCGAGACCGACAAAGGCGTTTCCTGGGAACTTCCCGTCGTGGAAGGCCAGCATCTCCTCCGGTCGGGTCATCGGTACATTGCTCATGTCTGCCGCCTTCTTTGGATGGGGCCTTTCGAAATACTCTGAGCGACTCCGTTTCGGGCCGGCTGAGCCGTGAAACCATGACTGATGTCAGGCAGACCGAATCATTTTGCCGAACAGGCAGTTTTCTCAACCTAGAGGCGACCGGCTTGGCAGGGCTTTTTTCAGTTGTAATGTGGCGTAAATTGAGAATGGGGCGAGGCTCAGAGCCAGCAAGTTGTCGTTTCCAGTAATGCTGCTCGGCGGTTCGTCAAGTAACTCACCCCGACCTTGGGTCGCACCCTGTTAGGTACACAGCCTGCTTGTAAGTAGGTTTATAGCATATTCCTGAATCGAGGTCAAAGGGCAAGAATCTACCCCCATCTGCGGGAAGCGGTCCCCGCGAGACGCGGTTGACGAGGGTCGGCTGACCTCCTATACTGGGAGTCCGCCCGCAGTCCCGACGGAACTCCGCCACGCGGGTGAAATGGAAACAGTGTGAACGGTAACGAGAAGCGGGGTTTTCTCTCTTCTTGCAGGCCTCTGTTTTTTTCACTCTCTTCAACATCCAGGATATGTGTGCGATGAAAGTTCTCTATCTGCGCGCGTCAGGTGGACTGGGCGACGCCTACCCGGACTTTGTCCAGGTGGTCGGTGGGCGATGTCCTGTCGAGGTCAAAGACCCTGACAGGTCGATAGATGTGCAGTTCGAGGGCGTTGGCGATGTTGTCGGCCCTGGCGGCGCGGCGGGTACACGCGCCTTGATCGACGCGGGGCTGGCGGCCGATGTGAGACTTTGGCAAGTGACGTAGACGCTGGCGATCGCCAGCCGTACTTGGGAGGCGCTGCGGCTGCAGGCGGGGGCAAAACCGGCGGCGTGGAGCCACAGCGTGGCTTTCTCAGTAATGATGGTACTGTCGTCGATGCTTGTGTTCTTCTTTGACCAACGGTACTTCATCCAAGGGGTGGTGATGAGCGGCATCAAGGGCTGACCAACTGCGTTGCGCATTTAGAATTGCGTATTTCGTTGTGTCATGCGCTTTACGCGATAGGTAATGGGGTGTTCCAATGAGGCTTGGGGCGACGATTGGCGATTATCTGGGGACTGAGGACCCTGATGCGCATGTGGCGGAGTGCCGGCGGCAGGGCTATCGGGCCGCGCCCTGCCCGGAGGTGGCAGTAGGCGACCGAGACCGGATTCGCGACATCAAGCGAGCGTTCGGCGAGGCCGATATCGTGATCGGGGAGGTGGTCGCCTGGGTTAATCCGCTCCACCCGGACGCGGACACACGGCGCGCGAATCGGAACACGATCGCGGAGAGGCTCGCCCTGGCTGACGAGCTGGAGGCCGTCTGTTGCGCGACGGTCGTCGGCTCCTATGACGGCAGCGATAGTTGGGACTCTCATGTCGGGCACCATCCGCAAAACTTCAGCGAGGAGGGCTTCGAGGCGGTTGTAGAGTGGGTACGGCAGGTTCTGACCGAGGTCGAGCCGCGTCGCACCAAGCTGACCCTGGAAATGTCGCCCTGGACCCTTTTGGACGGGCCTGAGATCTATCTTGCACTGCTCGAAGCGATCGGTCATCCTGGGCTGGGCGTCCATCTCGACCCGGCCAACGCGGTGCGCGAGCCGCGCATCTATTATGCGACGACCGAACTGCTGAACAGGTGCTTCGACATTTTAGGCCCGTGGGTCCGCTCCTGTCATGCTAAGGACATCCACTTTGCGCTCGACGCGCGCACCGTTGCCATCGAGGAGGTGCTGCCGGGCCGGGGGGTATTGGACTATCGCACCTACGTTTCTCGGATCGAGCGGTTGTCGCCGGATATGCCGCTGATCATCGAGCATCTGGCGACCGAACCGGAATACAAAGAGGTGGGCGACTTCATTCGCGGCATCGCCAACGAGGTCGGCGCCACGATATAAGAGTGGATAGGGGAAAAAAGAATCAGCCGCTGGCAACAAAGGTAACGCTATGCAAGGTAAACTTTCGGGAAAGGTAGCGCTGGTCACAGGGGCGAGCAAGGGGATTGGCCAGGGGCTGGCGGTCGGCCTGGCCGCGGCCGGGGCGCGGGTTGCCGTCAACTACAAGACGGATGCCGACGGTGCACAAAGCACGTGCACCCGCATACGGGAGGCGGGCGGGGAGGCCGAACCGTTTCAGGCCGACATCGGTTCGAAGATGGAGTTCGAGCAGCTGGTGGACGCCGTCTGCGTGCGCTTTGGACGGCTGGATGTGTTGGTCAACAACGCGGCCCGCACCCGTTTCGGTCACGCTTTCGAGATCACCGAGGAGGACTTCAACGATGTGGTCGATACCAACCTGCGCGGCCCCTTTTTCGGCTCGGTCGCGGCTGCCCGCAAGATGCAGGTGCAGGGCAGCGGCTCGATCATCAATATCAGCTCCATCGCGGCCAAGCTGATGATTCCGGCGCACTCCAGCTACACGATGGCCAAGGGCGGGCTTGAGGCGCTCACACGGCAACTTGCGCTCGAACTGGCGCCTGAAGTGCGCGTTAACGCCATCGCGCCGACGGCCACCAGCACCGAGCGCAACCGCGGCTATGATCCCGACTACGAACAGAAATGGCGTGCGATCACGCCCGCCGGCCGCGTCGCCACTGTGGAGGACTACGTAGGGCTCTGCGTATTTCTGGCAAGCGAGGACGCCGCGATGGTCACCGGCCAGATCATCTACGTGGACGGCGGCTGGACGCTGCGCGGATTCACGCCGGATATGTCCGACTATGATTTTTCGCAGGATCGTGAACGCGGTTAAACGTGGGGGGGACTGCGGGGGATAGGGGGTTAAGATAGCGCGTGGAAAGGAAGTCTCTGTTGGCTAGACATGCTGCCGGGGAAGAATAAGCACGGTGGCTAGCAAGGGCGGGGCGTTGCGGGGGCGCAGCCCCTGCACAAGGGAGGGCCGCTTGCGGCCGACCGCCCGGAACTGCAGTGGTCAGAAGTAAGTGGTCAGTATCCTCAGCGGTTGGAGGTCGGTGGCTAGCGGGTTGAGACGGCAATAGGGGAGCAGACACTGTTGGCTAGACATAAAGCTGGGGAAGAAAAAGCACGGTGGCTAACAAGGGCGGGGCGTTGCGGGGGCGCAGCCCCTGCACAAGGGAGGGCCAAAGGCCCGACCGCCCAAAAATGCGAGGAAAGAGGGAGGAGAGAGGTACCTTCACTCGCCTCATTTAGGTTCGCAAATCAGCTGTGGCTGAGTAGTTACAATGCCTGTAAGATGTTTCCATCGGAAAGGAAACGGACCGAACTATGGCAGGCCGTATAACGATGACCGATTACAACGCAGATTGGGCCTTGCGCGAAGGCTATGTCCACCCCAGGCCCCATGCTGGCTCCCTCAGTCGCGAGGATGTTGTCGCGCTCTGCGGCACCCTGGACATCGACGGCCTGGAACTGATGCACCAGTACTGGGAGGGCTGCCCACCGGCGTATGTCCGGGGGCTGGCGGAGGATGCCGGTCTGCCGATAGTCTCCTACATCTTCTTCTCCGATTTGGCGCTACCGCCGGACGGGCGCGGCGACGCGATTGACGAGGTGTTCGCGCAACTCGACCGTATCGCCGAGATGGGCAGCGCGTTGGGCATGATCGTGCCTGGGGTCGCCAAAGAGGCGTGGCCTCTGGTACAGCAGCGCGCCTGGATGGTTGAGGGACTGCGCGTCTGCGCCGAGCGCGCCCAGTCGGTCGGCGTAACGTTGATTTCGGAGAACGTCGACTACCCGCCCAGCCGCCCGCTGATGGGACGCGGGGCAGACTGCCGCGACATCTGCGCGCAGGTCGATTCGCCTGGCTTCCGGCTGATCTACGACTGCGCGGCATCGCTGTTCGTTGACGAGGACCCGCTGGAGACGCTCCACACGATGGCGCCCCATGTCGCCCACGTGCATGTCAAGAACAGCCGCCCGCTCGCGCCCGGTGAGCAGCGGGCGCGCTATCTGGATGGAGACGGCGGTCAACGCTATACAGGGACCGACCTCGATGGCGGCGTGATCGATTTGCCGTCCATTCTGGCTGAACTGGGTCATCTCGGCTATGATGGCTTTGTGTTGCTTGAGTACCAGGGGGAAGAGGATCCGCGTGTGTCCCTGCCGCGCAATGTCGCCCAATTGCGTCGACTGCTCGAGCCACTGTAGCTGCTGAAACTGCAGAATCAACTGTCCACAGAGTTCTTCGTTGATAGCGGAAGAAGAGATCGTTTTCTTCCAAGCCTTTAATATCCTGGTTCTGCAGCAAACGTTCAGCCCGCAAGAGCGGCCGCCGCCGTCTGGCCGTGAATTTTGTCCCAAAACCGCAGAAGGCTAACGATACTGATATGCTGGTGCAGTGTCATCGGGTCGTCCCTGAGGCGATAGAAGGCTACCAGTACAGCTGGCCGCAGTGGATCTTCACTGACAGTTTTCTCTAGAGCGAGAATCCGGGCATCTGACGAAGTCCGCTAAGCAGGTGGAAATGGAGCCGGCGTGAGCGGCGACGAGAAGCCAGGCGTCCTCTAATCTCGCCAGCCTCAGTCCTTATCACACTCTAAACAACAGGGGAAATGTGAGCGATGAAAGTTCTCTATCTGCGCGCGCCAAGTGGATTGGATGACGCCTATCCTGATTTCGTCAAGGCGATCGAAGGGCGGTTTCCTTTTGAGGTTTACGACCCTGACAGGCCGCCGGAAGAGCAGTTCGAGGGTGTAGAGGTTGTCATTGACCCTGGAGGGGCAGTGGGCACAAGGCCCTTAATCGACGCGGGTCTGGCAGCCGGTGTGAAGCTGTGGCAGGTCACCACCAATGGTACCGATCATGTGGACGTGGCCTATATTCTGGAGCAGGGGCTGCCGCTGGCGAACTCGCCGGGAAGGCTGAGCGCGGTACCGCTGGCAGAACACGTGGTGTTGCTGATCCTCCACTTTGCCAAGAATCTCGACCACAATCGTGTGGACGGGTGGCAACGCATGCTTGGAGAAGAGCTGGCAGGCAAGGTGCTGGGGCTTATCGGGTTTGGCGCCAGCGCGCGCGAGGTGGCGCGGCGGGCGTGGCCGCTCGGTATGCGTATCATGGCGGTCGACGTGATGGAGTTCCCGCAGGCCGAGTTGGACGAGTTTCACGTGGAGTATTTGGGCGGGCCGGAGCAGCTGGATCATATTCTGCCGGAAGTGGACTACCTTTCGTTGCATGTCCATCTCAACGCGACGACGCGGCATATGATCGACCGCCGCGTCTTGAGGCTGATGAAGCCGACGGCGGTCCTGCTCAATGTGGCGCGCGGGGAGCTGATCGATGAGGCGGCCCTGGTGGAAGCGCTTCAACAGGATTGGATAAAGGGAGCAGGGCTGGACGTGTTCGAGCAGGAACCGTTGCCGGCTGACCACCCGCTGCTGCAGCTGGACAATGTCATTCTCACGCCCCATTCATCGGGTTTAACGCCGGATACGCCCCGCAGACGGATGGAGGCTGCAGTGGCGAATGTGGAGCGCATCGCCAACGGGCTGCCACCGGGGGACCTGGTTACAACATTAGTGCGCTGACGGTGGCGTTCCGGGATGCGCGGCATCCTTTTTCGTAAACCGACAACTCAGATAATTGGAGGAAAGATGGCGAAATTCAAAGTAGCCATGGTCCATATGGACCCGGAGGAGTTGCCCGTCTGGGTGCCCGAGACGATGGCGAGCCACGACATAGAGTTTGTTTTCCAGGAATGCGAGACGCGTGCGCAGCTGGCGGGCTGCGCCGGCGATGCCGATGTCGTGTGGATCTTCGGCGGCAGTCACATCGTGACCGCCAAGAGTCTGGCCGATATTCCCCAATGCGGTGCGTTGATTCGCACCGGCAGCGGTACTGACAACATTCCGATCGACGCCGCGACCGCGCACGGCATTATCGTCGCCAACACACCGGAGGCCTTCAACGACGGCGTGTCGGACCATACGATTGGGCTGCTGCTGGCCGTCGTTCGTCAAATTGGCCTTCAGGACCGGAAAGTGCGTGCAGGAATCTGGGACCGGTACGCAGGCTTCCCAGGCTGGCATCTGCAGGGGCAGACGCTGGGACTGATCGGTTTCGGGCATATCGCCCGCCTGGTGACGCGCAAGTTGAGCGGGTACGAGATGACGGTGCTGGCGCATGACCCGTTTGTGGGCGCGGATGTGATGGCCGAACACGGCGTGCAAGCGGCGTCCATGGAGCAGGTTCTGTCGGGTTCGGACTTTGTGTCGCTCCACTGCCCACTGTTGGACGAGACCCACAATCTGATCGGGGAGCGTGAACTGCGGATGATGAAGCCCAGGGCAATCCTGATCAATACCTCTCGCGGTCCGGTGGTGGATGAAGCGGCGCTGTTGCGGGCGCTGACCGAGGGCTGGATAGCGGCCGCGGGCCTTGACGTGCTGGAGCAGGAGCCGCCGGCCGCGGACAATCCCCTGTTCGGACTGGAAAACGTTGTCATCACCCCGCACATAGCCGGCTACTCGGATGAATCACTGGATAACAGCTGGCGGCTGTCGGTCGAGACGGTCCTGGATCTGGCCCAAGGGCGCTGGCCCCGTTCTTACGTCAACCCCAATGTGAAGCCGCGCTGGCGGCTGCAAAGGAGATGAAGGCATGAAAGGTTCGGACCTGAAGAAGCGCCTGCATAGTGGAGAGTCCGTCTACGGGACCTGGTCGGTTTCGACTGATCCGCTGGTGGCGGCGACGGTGGCGCGCGCCGGTTTCGATTGGGTGAGTGTTGACATGGAACATTCGCCGCGCAATGTGGAATCTCTTCGCTACGTCTTGTGGATGATACGGGAGACGCCGACGGTGGCGATGGTCAGGGTGAAGGACAACCGGCCCGATGAGATAAAACAGGCGCTCGATGGGGGCGCGGACGGGGTCGTGGTCCCGTTGATCGAGTCGGTTGACGATGCCCGTCGTGCGGTGGCCGGCTGCAAATATCCGCCGGACGGCGTGCGCGGCTATGGTCCGTTCATGCCTTCGTTCGGTGGGAACGACCGGGTTTACCAGAGCACCGCTAATGATGAAACGCTGGTCTTTGTTCAGGTCGAACATTACCGTGCGGTTGATGTTATTGAAGAGATCGCTGCGCTTGAGGGTATTGACGGCTTCATTATCGGGCCCAACGACCTGACGCTTTCGATGGACATTTTTGGCGCGTGGGAGAGCGAAGCGTTTATCAGTACGATTCAGCGGATTGCCCGGGCCGGGGACGCTAATGGCATTCCCGCCGGTTTCCCGGTGGACGTGCTGGGTGGGGCTGAGGCGGGTATCGCGTGGGTAAAGGAGTATGCGCCGAATCTGCGACTGCTGACGATTGGCGGGGACCTGGGCTTTGTCTCGGCAGGCGCTGAGGCCGCGCTGCAGCAGATAAGAGAAGCGTGAAGTATGTGAAGAGAGGGCACACACAGGGAGTGCCCCTACTGGTTGTCGATGCCAAACATACGGGCTGCGTTGCCGCCGAGGATCAGGTTTTTTTCGGCTGTTGAGAGAAAGTCGCAGTGCAGGCGGATGTAGTCCACGGCCTCTTTATAGGTGCACCAGAAGCCGCCGCTGTAGGGCATGTCCGAGCCCCACATCAGCTTTTCGACGCCGACCTGGTCGCACAGCCTTTTGAGCATTTCCTGCCCTTCGACGTAAGGGTATTCGGGCCACTTTGCCGGCATCAGAATCTCGGCGCTCATGTTGGGGCGCTTCAGCAGTGTTACCACCTCGTCGGGGATGCCGATTTCGTGGATGATGGCGGCGGGCACCAGCCCGTGCGTGATCACTGACGGAATGTCATCGTGGGCGTCGGCCCAGCGGCTCAGCTCGCCGACGCGCTCTAAGAAACCTGCGACCCGGTCCTGCTTGCGGGCGTCGATATACCAGAAGATTGGAATCCCCAGCCGGCGCACCAGCTGCCACAGCGGTTCGAATTTGGCGTCGTCGATATGGTCCATATAGTCCCGCAAGGCGAATAGTTCAACGCTGAAGTAGAGTCCCTTGCATCCCAGCTCCGTAACCGCATGTTCGAGCCGGGCCAGTTCGTCGGCCTGATGCGCGTCTGTCTCGTGTATCTGCGCCAGGGCGATGAAGCGGTCGGGGTAGCGGCGCAATGCCTCGGCGTAGTATTGGTTGATGTTGGCGCCGTAGACGTGGTCGCTCTGGAGCACGCCCCGGTCCACACCGGCGACCTCCATTTCGGCGATCATCCTTTCGGGGGTTGCTTCTAGGTTTTCCAGGGCAGGGGGATAGAACTGCATGACGTAATCGACGCCGTCCACTGTAAGCTCGGCCTGGCCGTATCTGCCGAAACGGAAGTTGACGTCGGGCATGGCATTGATGTCATCGGAGGGGAAGTCGAGCAGCGGCTCTTTGACGCGTGCGCCGTCTCTCTTACGCCAGAAGTCGGTGAAGTCGCGCAGGTGGTACTGCCACAGCTTGCGCGTGAGGGCGGCGCTGGCCGCGCCCGAGCCGGTCGCAAAGCGGCGGAAGATGTGGGAGTGGGCATCGATGACGAGGGATTTCTCCTCTTCTTCAGAGTCGACTTGCCGCCAGCCACCGCCGAAGAACTCCAGCTTTTTTTCTGTAGTCATCTCGTCTCCATCCAGGAATGAAAGTCACTCTGACGCCAGGTGTATCTGGGCTGATAGCCCAACAATCTGGTCGCCTTGGCGTGCGACCAAAGAGAGGCATGGTCTTCCAAGCGAGCACTCAGCGGTATTTCCGGAACAGTCGGATTCGCACTGTCTTCGGCCAATGAATTCCATAAGTGGTCAATTAGCGCTGGCGTTGACTCTTTGGAGCATGTGACCTCACCGTTAATGAGAAACACTTCGTGCTCTATCGTGTCATTCTCCAGGGCCAGGCGGAAGGCCTGCGCGGCATCGCGGGCGTCGGTAAAGGCCCAAAGAAGTTTGCGCGGCGCCGGTGGACCTGGCGTCTGCCATTCGCCTTCGGCGTCCTCTATTGTCTTGATATAGCGTTTGGACCACAGTTCTTCGACCGTGAACTGCTGCGCCCAGCCGGAGCGCACTGCTATTTCGGCGCTGGTGCGTTCGAGATACCAGTTGTTATTGATGCGCAGGCAGATAGTCTGGATGCCGAAAGCGTCAGTGTACCGCTTGCAGGTCAGCTCGGCCAGCAGCTTGCTCAGCCCGTATTCGTCCTGCGGCTCGCAGGGATGCTCTTCGTCGATCGGTAAGTATCGCGGCAGGAACTCCTGCTTCTGGAAGGAGAAGCCGGTGGCCGCGCCGGAAGAGGCGAATATAACCTTGCCGACACCCGCCTGGACGGCCGCTTCCAGGACATTGACGGTGCCGATCACGTTTACTTCAAGCAGTTTCGCAGGCGTTGCGCGTCCCGGGCCGGGCACGGCGGCCAGATGGATCACGGCGTCCTGCTCTTTGCATGCTTGGGCAAGCTGGTCCGGCTCCATGATGTCGCCGTGGATGAAACCTGCCCCTTCCACTCGCGGCACCGTACGGCTGAAGCTGGTCACGGAATGACCGGCCTGGAGCAGCTCCCTCAGGACATATCCGCCGATTGTTCCGCTGCCACCGGTTACTAGGACTTTCATAAACGTAGACCTTTCAAGCGATTCACAGATCGCAAGGCATCAGGAAACTACGGTTTGGCATCGTTCGACTCTGGATTTCCCTTGCAGCAACTACAAACCTGGTACTGTGAAGACTCATGGCTGGCCCCGCGGGTTACACCGCGAGGGGGAAATTCAAGTGCTTGCAGGCGGTTGGGGAGGACGCCAACCAGGGCGCGAAGCAGTCGAGTATGGTAGACATCCATTATCGTTATGCGCCCACCCTCGCGCCTGTCCTTCCGCGGTCACTTTCCCTCCTCCTTCGTCTCCTTCCAGAGCTCATGCACGGGGGCGATCTGCCACCAGGCCTGTCCGACAGGATTTTCCAGCAGCATTGGCCTGATGAAGGCGGCCGCCTTTTCCAGCCCCTCTTTGATCTCAATATACTCGCTCTCCATTTCCAAGGTCAGGATGCCGTCATAGCCGACAAAGCGCAACGTCGAAATGACCTCGCGCCAGGTGCGGCCGTCGTGTCCCCAGCCCGGTATGGTGAACGTCCATGAACGGTCCTGGTAGTTCTTGAGGTCGGTCGAGTCGAAGTAGCCGCGCAGCCGCACATTCGGTTCGTGGATCAGTGTATCCTTGAGATGAACGGCCTGGATGAGGTCCCCCAACTCGTGGATGGCTGCCAGCGGGTCGATTCCCTGCACCCACATGTGGGAGATGTCATAGTTGCAGGCCACCACAGGGCCCAGTTCGTCACGCAAGCGGCGCAGCTTGACCGGGCTGTGGATCATGTCGTTGATCTGCATTTCGAAGCACAGCGTCACCCCGTGGTCGGCCGCGATCTTGCCATGCTCTTTCCAGTAGGGGAGAAGCCGCTGTTCCCACTGCCACTCTAGAGCGTCGCGCAGGAATGGCAGGTCGGTGTTGACGATCCAAGCCGGCAAACTATCTCCATCGGCCCCTTCGGGCAGACCGGCCACCAGGGCCAAACGGGTGCAGCCGATCCGTTCCATGAGTTGGCAGGTCTGGCGAAACTGGCGCGAATATTCCTGGGCAATGCGGCGGTCGGGTACCAGGGGCGTGCCGTGGCCGGCGAACGAGTAGATCTCGAGGCCGTGCTCTGCGTAAGTGTCCAGCCAGCGCTGCAGCTCACCTTGGTCAGCGAGTAGCCTGTCAACGTCGCAGTACTGCTTTGCAGCAGGACCGACTGCTGCCACCTCTACCGCCTGGACGCCCTGCTCCTGGCAGAATTGCAGACCCTCTTCGAAATCCAACATGTTGATAAAGAAGGTGTTCATGCCGAGTTTCATGTCAGCTGCCTTTCCGATGTAGATGAGTTTCGACCTGGGAACCGCCAGCGCATATCGGTAGTGTGCTCGGGGCTGAGAACCGTTCGGGTAATCAGTAGAGAGCGTCCAGATGACTCGTGACTGGCAGACGCGCGGATGTTCGCGGGGAATATTTCGTTATGGCAGGGGCATAATAGAAGAGTCCGCGCAGTTGGTCAATCTCCAATATCCCCTTGCAGTCGGCGGTTAACGCAATGTCGTACCTCGTGTATACTATGCCCAAATCCACACATCACAATCCACTGAGATTAGTCACAATCCGCGCACCAGGGAGATCAGAAGATGACGCATACGCGGAAGATGGAGGGCAAGCGCGTACTCGTAACCGGCTCCGGGACCGGCATCGGCCGCGGTGTTGCGCTAGAGTTCGCCCGCGAGGGGGCCGCCGTCGTGTTGCACTATGCCCATAGCGCGGACGGCGCCGCCAGCGCCGTTGACGAGATCCGAACTGCCGGGGGCACGGCAGAGGTCTATCAGGCGGATCTGGCCGATATCGCGCAGGTAAAGGAACTGGCAGCACAGGCGATCAGTTTTCTGGGCGGGCTTGACGTACTCGTAAACAACGCCGGCATCACCATGAACAGGCCGTTTCTGGACGTGACGCCCGAACAGTTTGATACGCTCTACAACGTGAACATTCGCGGTATGTATTTTCTGACCCAGGCCGCTGTCCCTACCATGATCGAGCAGGGCGGCGGCGCCGTGATCAACCTGACCTCTGTCCATGCCTTTGCAGGGATGACCGAGCACACGATCTACGCCGGCACCAAGGCCGCCATCGTCGGATTCACACGCGTCCTCGCTCTCGAACTGGCGACCAAGGGTGTGCGCGTCAACGCTATTGCGCCCGGCTGGATTCTGGTCGAAAATCATCTCAAAGTGCTGGGCGAATTCGACCAGCAGGATGCCGGGTCCACGATTCCGGCCGGCGTTATCGGCGCGCCCCATGACATCGGGAAACTGGCCCTCTTTCTCGCATCCGAGGAGAGCCGTTACATCGTCGGTCAGACGCTCGTAATCGACGGCGGGATGCTGGCGATCATGCCCCTTTCGGGCGATTTCCGCGACGCACGCCAGGAACAGTGGGGGCAGGGATACGTAGCCGGCCTCTGAGAAATGGTGATCGCGAACTAAAGGAGGAAGGGAGAACATGCTTTTCCATCGCGAACGCGCTATCAACTACATGCGGGAGTACGGGCTGGATGTCCTTATCGCGACGTCTCCGGTCAATATCACCTATTTCACCGACTACTTCTGTTGGATCGATCCGCTGTTCAAGGAGTACATGATGGTCCCGGGGGCCTCGGCCAACCTGGCGCAGGCCTATGCTGTCTTCCCGCTGGAGGGCGATCCCGCCCTGGTCGTCAACCCGCTCTTTGCCGTCAATGCTGAGGAGCTGTGGGTGAAGGACCTGCACATCTTCGGCAGCGCGGGCCTTGACAACTCCTTGCCGGCAGGTGAAATCCCGCAGCAGTTGCTCCACTTCCAGGATATGCTCCAAGCCCAACATAGCAACGCTACCGCGACCGACGCGCTGCTGAGCATCCTGAAGCAACGCGGCCTGACGGGCGCGCGTATCGGCCTGGAGATGGAGGGACTTCCGCCGGAAACGAATGATCTCATCAGCCGGACGCTGCCGGGCGCCTCGTTCAAAAACTGCGCCGACCTGATCCGCATTGTTCGCATGGTAAAGAGCGCAGAAGAGATCAAGAGACTGACCCGTTCGGCAGAGATCAACGAACAGGCGGCGATGGAGTCGCTGGCGATGGCCCGGCCCGGACTATCTGTTGCAGAGATGGCGGCCCACTACCGGACAAAGGCGGCTGAACAGGGCGCCGATTTCGATCACTTTGCTTTCGGCGTGCGCGGCCTGGGCATGACGACAGAGACCAACTACGAGCTGGCAGAGGATGACGTTCTCTACGTCGATTTCGGCTGCATCTACCGGCAGTGCTTCTCCGACAGCGGCACGACTTTGGCGATGCGGGAACTGCCGGCGACGTTGAGCGAGCGTCATGCCGCGTTGCGCGCCTGCATGGACGCGGGCGGGGAAGCGCTGCGGCCGGGCGCGAAGGCGTCGGCAGCAGCGGATGCTATGGTCGAGACACTGCACGACCGCGGCATCACCGCCTCCTTTCCGCACGGGCACGGCGTGGGCCTGGAGGTGCGCGACTACCCGATAATCGTCCCCGACAACGGGCTGCGGGTCAAAGACGACTGTGTGGACCTGCCTTCTGACTTGATTCTGGAGGAAGACATGGTCCTTAATCTGGAAGCTCCGCTTTTTATGCCGGGCGTCGGCTCACTGCACATTGAGGAGTCGTACGTGGTGACGGCGCAAGGAAGCAGGCCCCTCGTTGAACAGAGCAGGCGGCAGCCCGTAGTTATTGGCCGATGAGAAGCGGTCGCCAACCGCACAAGATGCGATCTCTCACAACCGGTGAATCGCCATGATGGCACTGGCGCTGCGGCGTAATCTGAGCAAGTGGCAGCCAATGTCCTTTGTGGTTGCCGGCTTGATCATCACGGTTGCACTGATCGCGGCAATCCCACTTTTCACGACGGCCTCCTTGGACAGATTTCTCCGCAGTGAACTGCGTTCGCTGGAATCGGAACTCCCCCTTTCCAGCCTGCTCCTCGTCCATCGGGTGCCCTTCTCGAGTTCGACCCCGCTCGAACAGTACCGGCGGGCCGACGAGTTCATGCGCCAGCGGGCGACGGCGCTTCCGGGTCTGCCGCTTTCTCGCCTGACCCGCTACGGCTCGACGCGTGTCCTCAAATTTGCGGCGGAATCCGACAAAGATCGGCCAGAAGACCTGCGCCAATACCAGTCGGCCGGGCTGGCCTTTCTGACCGGCCTCGAAGACCATGTGGAAATCGTGCTGGGGGAATCCCTGGGCCTGGCGGACCCGGCCGCGGGTGGCTCAGCCATTCCCGCGTTGGTGAGCGAACGGTTCTTTTACGACCATGACGTACGAGTCGGCGAAATCATTCTGTTCGGTCTCGATATTCCTGATGTCGTCGCTCCCGTCGAGGTGCTGGTCAAAGGGGTATGGCGGCCGGCCGACGCCGATCGCGGCTTCTGGTTCGAAGTGCCGGACGCGTTCGCATTCTACTTTGTCGTGTCCGAAGCCGACTTCATGGGCCGTGTGGCGCCGACACTGGGCGACCAGATACGCAAGTATGCCTGGTTCCTGCTCTTTGACGATACTGAACTCAGGGTAGACAAGGTTGCCCCCATGCTGGCGGCTATTACGCGTATACAGGCCAGGACGTCGGGAATCCTGTCCCACGTCGACCTGACCGCGCCCGCCTTTGAGCTGCTGCAGAAGTACGCGGACCGGGCCGCCGCGCTGAGAGTCTTTCTGCTGCTGCTGAGCCTGCCCGTCCTGCTCACACTCCTGCTCTATACCTTCATCTCCTCCGAGATCATGGTGGCCGCGGAAGAGAGCGAGATCGTCAC
This sequence comes from Caldilineaceae bacterium, assembly GCA_965207495.1. Taxonomy (GTDB): domain Bacteria; phylum Chloroflexota; class Anaerolineae; order Caldilineales; family Caldilineaceae; genus Bin5. Next base: position 4,501,420 of record OZ242287.1, on the reverse strand, counting down.
GCTCAAGAGCCGCGGCGCGTCCAGCCTCCAGATCGTAGGGCTCTACCTGCTGGAAATGGTCGCGGTTGGCGCACTGTGCGTGACCGTGGGGTTGCTGGCGGCAGGCGGGGTTACCCAGGGGATGGGGCAGGTATACCGTTTTCTGACCTTCGCGGCCAGGCCGCTGCTGGAGCTCTCTTTTTCAAGCCAGGTGGCCTTGTATGCCGTATATGCATCTCTTTTGGGTATCGGCGCGACACTGCTGACGGCTGCCAGCGCGGCCAGACGGACCGTCGTTACCCATCAGCGCAAGACGGCACGTGAGGAGTTGCTCAGTCGCGACCGGCGCAGCGCCTGGCTCCCGCTTGAACTGCTGTTTCTTGCCGGCGTCATCTACGTCTACTGGCGTTTGCGGCAGCAGGACCAGGCCCTTCAGGTCACGCAAGGCACGTTTGTCGATCCGCTCTTTCTGCTGGCGCCAACCGCATTTGTTGCGGCGGTGGCGCTCGTCTCCCTGCGCGGGCTTCCAGCCGTCATCGGGCTTCTGGGACGGGCGGCGAATCGTTTCATCAGTGTGCCGCTGTGGCTGGCCTTGACTCAGATCTCCCGGCGGTCCGGCAGCAATCGCCCCCTTTTGTTTCTTCTGATTTTCACGGTGGCCCTCGGCCTGTTCAGCGCGACATTCGCCAGCACGCTGGACACACACTATACCGATGTGGTTCGCTACTCGGTTGGCTCAGACATGGCGATCCAGGTGCAATGGGAACGAGTGGAGGGCGCGTCCGAACAGCGCTGGCGCTATCCTCCTTTCGCTGTGGTCCAGTCGATCGCCGGCGTTGGGGCTGCGACCCGTGTGCTGCGTCAGCCGGTTTTCGTCGACGGCCTCGATGGCAACGTAGATGCCACTGTGCTTGGTATCGACCGGGCTGATTTTACCCAGGCGGGCTGGTGGCGGGATGACTTTTCGCAGGAGTCTCTGGGCGGGCTGACCAACAGGCTGGCACTCAATTCCATGGGCGTTCTCGTCAGCAGGAGCTTCATTGAGGAAACGGGCTTGCAGGCAGGGAATGATCTGTTCGTCTTCGTTGAAGGCATCAGCCGGCCCATCAACTTTACAATCGCCGGCGTTCTCAACTATTTCCCAACACTTTACCCGGAGGATGGGCACTTCTTTGTTGGAAATCTGGACCATATCTATCGCACCATCGGCGCCCGGCCGTACGACATCTGGTTGCGGCTGGACGGCACCGCCCGCCCTGGGGACATTCTTGATACGTTGCGCGACCGCGGCTTCATCATCACCGCCGCGACCGACAGCCGCCGGGAGACCGCGGTCTGGCGAACAGATCCACAGCGTACCGCACTGTTTGGCATCCTGTCGCTGGGTTTCGTTGTCGCTACGGTCATCTCCGGCCTGGCGTTTCTGCTGCACGCACTCTTCGCACTGCGGCAGCGCATACTGCAGTTCGGCCTGCTACGGGCAATTGGACTCTCGACGGTTCAGATTACTGCTGTCGTTGTCTTTGAAAAACTGTTCCTCGTGATGCTGGCCGCTGTAGGCGGTACACTGATCGGCGCGCTGACCGCGGCGCTGTTCGTACCCCTCCTTCAGATTGGCACGGCGGTACACGGCTCGACGCCGCCGTTTGTGGTGGCCCCGGCCTGGGGACAGGCCGTGAAGATCTATCTGGCCTTCGCCGTAATGGTGGCCGTCACCTTGGCAATTGTGATCGGGCAGTTGCGCCAGCTGCGAATTTATGAAGCCATCAAACTGGGGGGACTGGAGTAAATTTTCTCTCCTTGACAGAAAGCCAGCAGTAGCGCACAATGTGGGAAATTGACCTGTAGCATCAGTTCCGAAGTGATCAGTGATCAGTCGCCTGTAACGATAGAGACCCGGATGGCACTGGGGTTGCTGGCAACTTGCCACTGGACCTGGATTTTCCGTTCTCTCCATTTCAACCCCATGCGCCAAGGGCGCTCCACAATCCAAGAGAACCTGTCAAAGGGGGTGGTGGCCGCGCAAAGAACAGCTCGGTTTTGGCGCAGTTTCTTGTTTTCCTCCACTGAATTTAGGGGCAGTTGTATATAGGGCAATCGGAAACTTGAAGCTGTTATTCAAGAACCGCTATTTCGGTCGTTCCCATCAAAAAAGGAGATTCGAATCATTATGATGTCGAAAAAGTATTCGCGACGCGATATGCTCAAGTTGACCGGCGCTGCAGCCGGAGCAACGCTTATGGCAGCCTGTGTGGCGCCCCCAGCTTCTGCGCCTGCCGGCGGCGACGCCGAGCCGGCGATGGGCGCGATGCGCAAGACTGTGCGCTGGTGGGATAACTACAATGCCGAGCACCCAATTGGCTCTACGCTGATCGATCAGGTATTCCCCATATTTGCGCAGGAGAATCCCGGCTGGGACGTCGAGTTCACTTTTGTCACCAACACCGAGTTGGTGCCTAAGATGATCACATCCCGGATGGCCGGCGAGCCTGCCGACCTGTTTGCCAATTTTGCCGGCCGCGGAAGCCTGGCCCATGCCGGCTACACGCTGCCACTCCAGGATTATGTGAAAGAGTGGGGCCTGTGGGACGACATGATCGACGGCTTCCGTAACCTCAGCACCGTCGGCGGCGACCTGATCGGTTTTCCGGCCCTCTGCGGTACAAAGATGTATATCTACCGCAAAGACTTCTTCGACGAAGCCGGTCTGGACGCTGATAGCTTCCCGGACAACTGGGATGATCTTTTGGACGCCCAAGTCAAGCTGACGCAGCGCGATGGCGATGGCAACATTACGCGTGCGGGCATGAGGATGGGCAAGACGTGGGACTGGGAGCAGATGACTGTAAACGCCTACCAGAATGGCGGCGGGGAGTTCGACCAGAGCGATCCGCTGACCGGCAAATGCACGGTGAACGCGCCCGAGTTTGCCGAGGCATTTACCTGGAACCTCGATTTGAAGCGCGTCCACGGGATCAACCCTCTGGAGGGGCTGACGCTGCCGCCGGGCACTTGGGCGACGGTGGAAGGCTACACCGCGATGGAGATACAGGGGCCGTGGTGGGTGCCCAACATGCGGCTGCGCAAGCCGGAAAACGCCGACCTGATGGGGATTGGCGCGCCGATCTCCCGCGATGCCGGCGGCGAGCGCCTCGGGCTGGCGAATGCCAACCATATCATCAGCGTCTACACAGAGAGCGAGGTGCAGGAGGCGGCGCTGGCGCTGCTGGAAGTCTATTCTCGTCCGGAGAGCCAGGAAGCACTGCACAACGCAATCGACGCGGAAGGCTTGTTCCCGCAGTTCTTCCTCACGGCCTTCAGATCGATGAATGAAAATCTGGCCTGGCTACAGGACGAGCCGTTGATCCGCGACACGGCCTTCCTCGAATTTGCCGGTTCGGGCCGCGATGTCGGCTATGATCACGTCGGCTATCGTGAAATGGCGATCAACATCTGGAGCCCGTTCACGGAAATGGCGCTCTTTGGCCTGCGCGAGGACCAGGATGCGCTGGACAGCATGGCGAGCAAGGCGGACGGAATTACGAACCGGATCATGAGCACAGGCGCGTAAGTTCGATATGTAAATTGTAGTGGTGGGTGGCGCGTGAATAGCGGTTTGTGCAACTGCTGGCCGCTATTTGCGAACCACTTTCCACTGACATAAGGAGGCCGCTCGTGGCGGTTGGTACGGCAGGTCGATTCCAGGAGTTTCGCGCGGAGTGGCGCCGCAGCGAGGTCAGGTGGGCGTATGCTCTGATCTTGCCTGCCGTCTTGCCGCTGCTGGTCTTTACTGTCCTGCCGGTATTGGGGGCAATCGGCCTCAGCTTCACCCACTTTGACGCGTTCAGCGCCACCATGCGGGGGGCGGGGACCGCCAACTATAGCGAGGCGTTTGGCAATGAGCTGTTCCGGATTACGATAAGGAACACAATTCAGTTCACGCTGGGCTTCGTTCCTCTCTCGATGGCGGTTGGTTTTACGGCTGCTATTTTGCTGAATCGCAGAATTCGGGGCATCTCGTTCCTGCGCGGCGCCTACTACCTGCCGGTCCTGACCTCGACTATCGCGATGGGCATTGCCTGGATGTGGCTCTTTCAGCCGCAGGTGGGGCTGGTCAGCCTGGTGCTCAAGCTGGTTGGCGTTCAACCCAAGGACTGGCTCAACAGCCCGTTTACAGCCATGCAGGCAGTGATCGGAGTGGCGGTCTGGAAGGCTTTTGGCGGGACCATGCTTATCTACCTGGCCGGTCTGCAAGGTATCCCGGAGACTTACTACGATGCGGCGAAGGTGGATGGCGCCGGGCGCTGGCAGATTCTGCGCTTTATCACCTTCCCGCTGCTGCGGCCGGTGACTTTTTACCTCTTCATAATCGGTATGATCGACTCGCTTCAAGTGTTCGACCTGGTAATGATTATGACCGAAGGCGGACCAGCATTCCGAACGACCACCATCGTGCACCAGATTTATCTGAACGCCTTCAAGTTTAATCAGATGGGCTACGCGTCGGCAATGGCGGTCCTGCTTTTCTTTGCCATTGCTGTTCTTACCTATTTCAATTGGAGATTCTTTTCTTCATCGCTCGAATACTGATCGTCAATTGGCTGGCGTCAGTGATTTTCGGCCGCTAACTTCCTAGATCGCCGGCGGCAAAGACTTTATTGCAAATGGGACAGACACGAAATCTTCGTCTTCCACCACGGCAGGAGTTGCTCTTTCAAACTCTGCTAGTAATCGGCATCGCTTTAGGGTTGGTGATCGCCGCTCTGCCCTTTCTCTGGATGGCCATCAGTTCTTTGGGTACGGCGGGCCTGGTCATTCGTATCGGCTTCACTTGGGACATGTTCAATCCGCTCAACTGGAGCCTAGAACCCTATCTGATCGCCTGGAAGATGGCTGGCATCAGCAGATATATCCAAACCACCACGATCTACGCGGTCGCGGTGACAGTCCTGGCGACGACCACATCCTCACTGGCCGGCTACGTCTTTGGCCGCCTCCGCTTCCCGGCGCGCGACTTTCTATTCGGCCTCGTTCTCGCCACGATGATGATTCCCGGTTCAGTCACCTTTCTGCCACTCTTTATCCTGATGCTGCGGCTGCCGCTGTTGGGCGGCAACGACATTTTAGGCGCTGGCGGGCACGGTCTGTACAACAGTTATGCCGGCCTGATCCTGCCCAACGTGGTCAGCGCCGGCTCCATCTTTCTCTTCCGCCAGTTCTTTCGCACGTTGCCGCGGGACCTGGAGGATGCCGCCCGTATCGACGGCTGCAGCGAGCCGATGATCTGGTGGCGGGTGATCATGCCGCTGTCCGGCCCTGTCGTGACGGTGGTGGCCCTCTTCCAATTCCAGGGCAGTTGGAACGCGTTCGTCTGGCCGTTGGTGATGTCGAGCTCCGAACGGCTCTACACGATATCGGTCGGGATGTATTCGCTGGCCTACGGCTCCGGTTCGCTGACCTCGATGGCCGAACTGTTCCAGTCGGTGCTGCTGGCCGGATCGGTGATGGCTGTGCTGCCAATCCTGATTCTTTTCATTGCTTTTCAGCGCAAGTTTGTGCAGGGTATTGCTCTCACCGGCCTGAAGTAGACAGGCATTTCCGCACGTTGCGCTGCCACCCGGCGAAACCCATGACGACAAAATACATACTTGCACCGGAACTGGCCGAGGTCGAACACACACTGGTCGACTATGCGCGCGACCGCTATGCCGGCCATCCGCGTCAGGGCGGTATATTCAACTTCGGGGGTGGCGAGATCGCGGTCATCTACTATCGCGCGCCTTGTGCCTACCGCCACCGCAACGACGTTCGGCATGGTTATGATGGATACCACGGCCGCGCTCAGGTCATTTTAGCGCGCAGCTTCGACTACGGAGCAACCTGGGACCGAGCCAACGATGTTGTCATCTTCGACGAGAGCACGCCGGTTGAGGCGCGTCGCGCCTACGTCCGGCAAGTTGAAGTCCACCCTGGCATTGAACGAGACTGGATCGATCTGACTGCGCCGGAGACAGCCATCTTTTTCGGACGCACCAACGCCGGGGAAGGATATCAGCCTGCCCTGCTCTGTTACGCACTGCGCTCGCCCGATCAAGGTCGGACCTGGGAAGAGGTCCCGACACCTGTGCAGCCTCCAGCCGGGCATGGCATGGTGCATAAGGACGGGCATCCTCTTGTTCAGATGCCGGATGGGACACAGCTGGCGGCGATGTCGGTCGCCCTGCCCACCGATGGGGTGGTTCTGTACGGCAGCGATGACAACGGGCTCAGTTGGGACCCGCTCGCCCGCATCTGTGACGACCCGACGGGAAACGGCCGGCCCACTTATGCTGGTTTGCTGAGGCTGCCGACGGGCCGCCTCCAATGCTACACGCTCAACATTGACGGGCTGCGTGACGCGATTCAGATGAACTATTCCGATGACGGCGGCTACTCCTGGTCGCGGCCGAAACCGATTGTTCGTTGGGGACGGTCCCCTTGGGCCAGGCGCGCGCGGGAGAGAAGAGGCACCCTGTGGGAGGCCGGCAAGCACTATCGTTCGCCGTGGCCAATGCAGCTGGCCGATGGCCGCATTCTCGTCCTCTTCGGCCGCCGCAAACCTCCACATGGGATCGGTCTAGTCGTCAGCAACGACGACGGCGAGACCTGGAGCGACGAGCAGATACTCCGCGACGACAGTCCGATCAGGGATTTGGGATATCCGGTCGCGACTGAGGTGGAGCCTGGCCGCATCTTCACCGCATACTACTTCACGATGGACGACGGCAACGGCTTCGGCGGCACACGCTACATCGCCGGTTCCACTTTTGTTCTCAAATAGGGCGGTCACGCAGATGAAGGATCGTCCCGTTCAGCCCGCCAGATTGGGGCGTTCTTAGCGGCCACGGTATTCGGAGGTAAGGACAATGACTGACTCGATCAATATGGCGCTGATTGGTTGCGGAGGGATGGGGCGCAGCCACATGCGCAGAGCCCGTGACCTGCCGGAGTTGAACTTTACGGCCTATGTCGATGTCCTTGAAGAGGCTGCCGCGGGCGCGTGCCAGGAGTTCGGCGGCCGCTACCACACGACCGACGTCGAAACTGTGTGGGACGACGATGAAATAGACGCCGTACTGATCGCCACCCATCATGATTCGCACACGCCCTTTGCGACCCAGGCGGCTGCAGCTGGCAAGCATATCTTTCTCGAGAAACCGATGGCGCTTACGATCGAGGAGTGCCTGGAGATCGAGGAGGCAGTCGCCAAGGCGGGCGTCAAACTGATGATGGGCTTCAAATTTCGTTTTGCCCCGCTGGTCGCCAAGGTGAAGGAGGTCATTCAGAAGCCTTTGGTTACGGTTGGGCAGAGCCTGCATCCCAACATGAAGGGCTGGGCGATTACGCCGGAGCGCGGCGGCGGACCTGTGCTGTCCAACGGCTGCCACGCCTTTGACCTGGTCTACTGGCTCAATGAGTCGGAGCCTGTTCTCATCAGCGCGGCCGGCGGCGCGTTGACACACCCGGAGATTGGACTGGTCGATAACGCCGCGGTCTCGGTGCAGTTTGAAAACGGCAGCATCGCGTCGATCATTGCCGGCGACAGCGGCGATGCCCGTTATACGTCCAAGTTTTTCTTTGAGGTTTTAGACGGGCAGCGCACGGCGACGCTTCACGACCGTTGCCACAAGGTAACCTTTGGCGGCTGCGAAATTGATTCGTTGTCTGTGGAAGAGTTGCCGCCCCCAGCCTCCTCCGATCCGGAGGGTACGAGAGGTGAACTGGAAGCCTGGGCCAGGTGCCTGCTGGACGATACCGAGCCGCCTACCGGTCCTCGTGACGGGACGCGCGCGACGGCGATGGTGCTCAAGGCGTTTGAGGCCATTCGTAGCGGCAAGACGCAGGAGTTGCGGTTGTAGAGTTGAATGACTATGGAAGACTGCCTCTGCTCGTCAGCTGCACTAGTTAAATAATATCGTCACCAACACAGCGCACTCCTCCTCCGACTCCAGTGCGTGCATCGCCCCTCCCTCCAAGTAGAGCCAGGAACCTGGAACGAGCTCCCTCGGTTCATCTCCTACGAAGAACGTGCAACTTCCACTGAGACAGTGGACCGTAATCGGCCCATCGACTTTGTGCGGCGGGATCTTCTTGCCCGGGCTGAGGTAGACGCGAATCGCCTCGAACTCTTTCTCTTTGACGACCGCGGTTGAAGCCGTCCCGCCAAACGAGTTAAGGTCCATTACCATACCTGGTTTTGCATGCTCGTGAGCCATTCTGTCTGTCCTCTCATTTATGCACTTATGGCCGACTGCTAAGCGTTGTTCGACTCCTGCTAAGGGACACAGCCTGCCACAGTCGCGGGCGTCGGCATTCTTGACATCGGGTTCGTGGATTATCCTCCTACTTGAGCCGTGTGACATACTATCCGTTCCAGGTAATTCTTCCGCGTCATGCCACGCCGCTTGGATTCGGAGGCAATATACTCGGCAATCCCCGCGTCCAACGTGATATTCAGCCTCACACTTGGCTTGTCGGGCGCGGCAGGGACCAGGACGATGGAGGTCAAGATACAGCCTGCAGGCACCTCAACATCCGCCAATGTGCTGGGCGAAACAAGAGCAAGCCCATCTCGCTCCACTTCAATGGCATAGTCCTGTAATACTGCGGCTCCGTTCAAGATAACTTCATCTAAGGTCTCCCCCATAGCCGCAATGCCTTCTATGTCTGGGAACACGATACCGTATGCGCCCAGTTCACCGTCAATAAGCGCTGGATACCTCATCTAGACCTCCCAGCCAGCCTTCTTGGCAGTGGATCGAGCCACTCCTGGAGAGAGAGTTCGGTGGCGTGGCAACGTAATTATTCCTGAAATGCGGGGATGCCTATAGATGTCATGGCTCGACCCGTGTCTTTGCAAGTACCAGCCTTCCCGCTCCAACGCCTTGCGATCCTCTCTCTGCGCAACTCCATGTGCATGATTCTAGCACTTAAGCACTGTCACTGTCAGATAAACGATCTTACAACAGCAGTGCTCGAATCTGAGTGGTACAAAGAATCTATGCCGGAATCTTCGCGCTCAGATGCCCTTCCCTGTTAGCGAGGCGATCTATAGAAAGGTCGTTTACAGACGCGTGCCCGGCGCGGTCGGCCGCGAATAATAATGTGGATCTCCGAACCGAGGCGGTGCATACCGCGCGGCAGGTACCCCAAGCCAATGAACTTGTCCAGGGTCGGGCTCTTCATGCCGGTGGTAACATGCCCGGCCACCTGGCCTTCAAGACCGATGATTCCATGGTCCTCCCTGGGTACGGCCTTTTCTATCATTTCAAACGCCACTAGTAAGCGCTCGGTGCCTTCCAACTTCACCTTCAGGAGCGCGTTGCGTCCCAGGAAGGATGGTTTATCCAGCGCGACGACCCAGCCGAGTCGGGCTTCATAGGGATTTGTTTTGGCGTCGATTTCGTGACCGTACAGTGACATGCAGGCCTCGAAACGCAGACTGTCGCGGGCGGCAAGGCCGCATGGCAGCAGCCCGTCGCCTCTTCCCTCCGCCAGCAGGGAATCCCAGAAAGATACCGCCTTATCCGGAGGCAGGTAGAGTTCGAAGCCGTCCTCGCCCGTGTAACCAGTGCGGCCCAGGAGCATCTCGACGCCGCCGACCTCTGCTTGCAATGCAGAGCGTTGCGGAATGGCAGCCAGGTTGGCGGAGCTCATCCTGTTGAGGATTGCGGCTGCCCTGGGGCCTTGAACGGCCAGCATGTAGGTCTGGTCCGATATGTCGGTCAATTCAACGCGATAACCGTGGGTGAAGCTCTGCAACCAGGTGAAATCCTTTTCGCGGTTGGCGGCGTTGACGACGATAAGCCACTTTTCAGGCAATCGATAGATGAAAATGTCATCAACGATGGTGCCGTCTTCGTAGCAGAGCAGGCTGTAGCGGGCTTCCCACTCGGCCAGAGTAGAAACGTCGGCCACTTGAACATACTGGAGATACGCCAGCGCGTCCTCGCCGCTGAGCGCAAACTGCCCCATATGGTCGATATCGAATACGCCGGCGGCTGTGCGCACGCTCCGGTGTTCCGCGTTGGGGCCGGCCGTGTACTGTACAGGCAGCTCGTAGTCGGCGAAGGGAACCATGCGTCCGCCGAGATCTACATGTCGGTCATAAAGTCTGGTCTGTTTCATCACTTCCTTGTCTCCAATACCGCGCCGGGTCGTCCCGGAATCACTCAGCACAAACAGCACTGATCATACAACAATACGGCAGTGAATTGGCAAATACTTGCAGGTTTCGCTGTCGCTACGGGATCGGGACGAAAACTGAGAAAGCATGTCTTATTCAGCGACTTCCCAAAGCGGAAAAAGCGGGTACATCCCAGACTCGGGGCGGGAACAGTCTGGCGAAGAGATTATACCGGCAGCGGCTGGATATGTTTGCCGGCTTGTGGACAGACGCAGGGCAGGGGTTAGGTCTGGCATTGCCGGGGGGAACCGTTGATCAGGGGGAAAGGGCAGGCACAAGGCCTGCCCCTGCAGGACCGTTTGGGGGAAATACCGTTGGCTAGACAGAGTGCTGGGGAAGAATACACACGATGGCTGGCCAGGGCGGGGCGTTGCGGGGGCGCAGCCCCTGCACAAAGGAGGGCCGAACGCCCAAACGCGAGGAGAGTGTGATGAGGAGTGAGGAGCGAGTGAAACCGATTGGTCTGCAGGAGCATGGGGCTGACCGTGGTTCTGTCCCAGCAAGAGCTATACAAGGGTTCACCCCCATTTCAAGATGCACCCGAAAAAGCGTGCGCGTTGACAAGCAATGTCCATTCGTTATATTCTGAAACTTCGTTGATCTGTAAGTTGTCGCCAGATAACCCTCGCTGCGACTGGTATAGCCGGCCTCTGGCCGCCCCCGCTGGTCTTTCGCGCGGAGAGTAATGTTCAAACGTCCATCACCAACAGGCCGATTTCACAGGCGCGCCGGTCTACTGCTGACCGCCGCGGTTTTCCTGCTGCTCTGGCCCGCCGGTATCCATGCCCATGGAACGCTGATCCCTCCCTGGTCCGACTACACCCAGGAAGACGGCCTGGCCTCCAACAACGTTCTCGCCGTGACGGTCGGCGTTGGCGAGGTCTGGTTCGGGACCGACCACGGCATCAGCCGCTACAACGGCGCCTGGCATTCATGGACGGAAGGCGCCGATCTGCAGGGCGCCATCCACAGCTTGACGTTCGGGGAGTCGAGTTCGGAACTGTGGGCAGGCACGGCAACCGGCGCCGTCCTCGTCTGGAATGGAAGCGCCTGGGACCTTCTGGCAAGGCTGGATTCGCCTGTGCAGGCGCTGCACTACACGCGTGGCCAGCTTTGGATAGGCACGACGGCCGGCCTCTACCTTTGGAACGGTGAGGCACCGGCCCCCGTGACCGGGTTGGACGAAGCATATATCAGCGTGATAGGCAGTTCGAACGCCGGGGACAGCATCTGGGTCGGCACTTCAGACGGGCTCTGGCTCAGGCAGGAAGGCCGCTGGAAAGCGACTGGCGAAGCCGAAGGTCTGTCTGCGCGGGAAATCACCGCCCTGTGGGCCGACGCTTCAGGCCCCGTATGGGTGGCCGCCGACGGCAACATCGCCTGGCGGGATCCGGCCACCGGCGCTTGGGAGCAAGTAGAGACCGACCCTTTGCACGCACGTGAACGCGTGCGCATTACATCTTTGGCCGGCGACGGTTCCGGCGGCGTCTGGGTTGGCACCGAAGGCGGCGGCTTTTTCCGCCTCGTCGAAAGTGAGGCCGTACCTTCGACAACGCCACAATACAGCCTGGTCCCGCAGTCAATCAACAGCGGCGAAACGTCCTTCATTCACGCGGCCGCAGTCGACCAGGCCGGCTCACTCTGGCTGGGTACCGTTTCCGGCGTCTTCCGCTCGGACAGGGAGATCTGGGGACGGGAGATACATCCGCCTGCTTCAAGCCCCGCCAACGAGATTCAGACGATGCTTGCAGACGAACAGGGCCGTCTCTGGATCGGCACTAGGGGTGAGGGCATTCGCCGCAAAGAGGCCGGCAACGGCTTGGCCGATGAAGCCTTTTTTGATGTTGATAGCGGTCTCCCCAGCCTATTCGTCACCGATCTCGCACTCGACGCGGACGGGCGTATATGGGCCGGCACTTGGTGGGGCCTGGCGTCGCTGGATCCGGCCGCGGAACTGTGGACACAGCCCGTTCCCCCTGAATCTCTGCCTTCGGCACTGGTCACAGCCGTTCTGGCGCAGGAGCGTCTGCTCTGGATCGGCACTGACAACGGCCTGGCGCGTTACGACATCGCAACAGGCGTGCTGTCGATCGTGGAGGCCTTGAGCCAACAGGATGTACAGGACCTGGCGCTGGACTCCGCGGATCGCCTGTGGGCGGCCACCGGAAGCGCCGGAATATTCGTTGGCGAACCCGATGGCAGCTGGGCCCGCTATCAGGCCGGCTCGGAGGCGGGTCAGTCGATCTTTGGGGACAATATCGCCGCCTTGGTGGCGGACCCGAAGGTACCCGGCGCCATGTGGGTTGCCGTTAATCAGCACGGACTCATCTATTTTGACGGTCACGTCTGGCATGATCGCACGGCCAGCGCCCGCCTCCCGAGCAAACTATTTTACGACCTGTACGTTGACCCTGTCGACGCCTCCCTGTGGATCGGAAGCGAGGGCGGCGTCACCCGTTTCGACGGCCGCACTTGGGAGACGCTCATCGTCGAAGCGGTCCTGCCGGCCACTTCCATCTCTTCGATTGTTCGTTCGCCCTATGGCGTCTACTGGTTCGGTAGCAGAGATGGACTGACATTTCACCGGCCAGATTTGATACCCCCTTGGATCAGGATCGAGACAGTCTCAGGTGCGGCCGAGCTCATATCTGCAAACAGTTGGCAGGTGGAATCGAACGGCAATCTTTTAGTCGGCTACGAGGCAGGCGATCTTTACACGCCCCAGTCGGAGCTCGTTGTCCTCTACCGTCTCAATCCGCCCGGTCAACTTGGCGCATGGCAGCTGTTGGATCGACCATTCCTGGAGCTGTCCGGGTTCACCGAGAAGGGCCGGTACACGCTCGAATTTCAGGTGCGGGATTTCGCCTTCACATATTCTGAAATTAGCAGCGTTTCCTTTGAGGCAGAGTCGCTGCCGGCGCAGATCCGGCTGCCCATTCTGGGGGCGATACGTAGAGACTATCTCGTCACGCTAGTCGTTACGGGCCTGCTGGCGCTCATCGGCTTTGGCTATATGGGCATTGAGGTCATCCAAACCCGGCGCCGGGCCCTGGACGCCGTCGTCCGCTCCTTCAATCCCTTTATCAGCGGTGAGCCAGTGCGGCGAGAGGACATGTTCTTTGGCAGGAGGGAGATGCTGCAGAAGATCGTGGATACTCTGCATAACAACAGCATCATGATTCACGGCGAGCGCCGGATCGGCAAGACGACACTGCTCTATCAACTGAACAACCACCTCTGGGGCCTGGAAGATGAGGAGTACTGGTTTGTGCCATTGTATGTGGACCTGGAAGGAACAGAGGAGGAGACCTTCTTCCATTTTCTGATGGAGGAGATCCTGCACACGGCTTCGGCGCTGTCCGGGCTTACGCCGGAGACGAAAGAGGCCCTCCAGGACCTTCTCTACTATCGTCCCGGCCACGAACAGTACACCGACAGAGAGTTCATCAGAGACCTGCGCGACGTGATCAAGGCGCTACAACATTTCGGAGAAGTCAGTCATCCCGGCAAGCAGCTGCGCCTTATACTGCTCATGGACGAAATGGATGTATTCAACGCCTACGATCATCTGATGCAGCAGCGCCTGAGGCGCATCTTCATGCGTGACTTTGCGGCAACTCTCGGGGCGGTCATCGCCGGCATCCGAATCAGCAAGGAATGGGGCCGGATCGAGAGCCCTTGGTACAATCTCTTTAATGAGATCGAAGTGGCGCCTTTCACACGCGAGCAGGCGACGGAGCTGCTCACCGAGCCGGTACGGGGCTTCTATCGCTACGAACCATCTGTCGTGGACTTCATCATCGATAACTGCGCCGGGCGCCCGTTTCGCATTCAACAGTACGGCCTTGAGGCGGTCGGGCGCATGCTTGCCGACGGCCGGCGAAATATTACAATGGCCGACGTCCTGTTCGCGCATGAGCATATTCAGCAGATGGGTGATACCATCAATATGGGGCTGGGCGAATACGACGATTCTTAGTCTCCCCGTTTGGTAGGTCAGCCGTTCGCCTGCCCCGGCGCGAATCCGGATGTAGCTATCGACAAGAGGAATGCCCGGAGTTCTATGCGTAATCCTTACTCTGTTGGCCGCTGGCTGCGAGGAGCCGACCACTACGGACGGCAGCAGCTGCTGGACTACCTGATATCTGCCGAGGACCCGGCAATCTGGGTGGTCGGAACGCGCCGCATGGGCAAAACCTCGCTGCTGCGGCAGCTGGAATGGCTGCTGACTCAGCAGGAAGGCGCAAGCGCCGTTCCCCTATTCTGGGACCTGCAGGGGAGCGAGACTAAGGACGATTTCGACTACGAACTCTTCCTGGCCGTCGAAGACGAGATGCCCAGGTTCGAGGCCTTTGGGGTCGATGTAAGCGCTCTCTACAATCGGGATGCGATTCACATTCTGCGCACCCTGCAACGGGCCCTGAGAGCCCACGGCAAACATCTGCTTCTTCTGATCGACGAGGCCGAAGCCTGGATCAGTCTGGCCAAGAACGACTACCAGGCCCTGGCGCGGCTTCGCAAAGCCTTCCAGAGCGGCGGCATGCGCACGATAATGACGTCGACCAAGTTGCTGATGCAACTCAACGACCTGACCCGCAACTGGCTCACAAGCCCGTTTCTCTTTGGTTTCACCCTCGTACATTTGTGGAGCCTGGAGCCTGAGGCAAGCGTTAGTCTTGTAATGCAGGAGCAGAGCCCGACACCCGTCAACGTCGAGCGGGAACGCATTGACGAGATTCTGCGACACTCGCATCGCCATCCTTACCTGGTACAGACTCTCTGTTACCGCCTGTTCGAGGAAAAGCATGGAAGAGGCGCTTTGCGGGAGATCCGGGAGGAAGACCTGCGGGCCGACCATCTGCTGTCTGGCTTTCTTGAGGTCGACTTCAGGTGTCTCGCCCCTACCGAGAGGCAGATCCTGTTGACCGTTGCCCGCCAGGGTGTGATCAGCGAAGAGGAGCTTGTGGCCAAGAACGACAACGAATCGATCGATCAGATTTCGATGTATGTGCATGGCATGAACAATCTCGGCTACCTGCAGCGTGCTTACAGCCAGTCGGACAGCGCTGTCGCAGCGGCTTCCCTTGATGAATTCCCGCGCTGGACTATCGGAAATGAGTTTCTGCGCCGTTGGATGCTGGAAAACTACCAGGAGCTGGCCCAGACCCTGTACTCCGATGTGAGCGATTACGGCGTTGAAACCCTGCTTGAGATGGGGCGCAAAGTGGAACTGGACTACCTGCAGCACGAGATCCCGGAACTGCAAGAGCGACTGGAGTCTCTGCTGGCCGCCTACAGCGGACATGTCGATCAGGCGCCGCCGGAGGTTTTGCGGGAAATCCAAGAGCTGCGCAGGGAGCTGGAGAGAGCCAGCGGGCAGCTGCGCAATCTGGCCGAATAGTCGGGATCCATGAACTCTGCCGTACCTCCCTCCGCATCCGAAAAAGCGGCTTATGTCAACCAGATGTTCGCCGGGATCGCCCATCGTTACGATCTGATGAACCGGCTCATGACCGGCGGACAGGATGTGAACTGGCGCCGCGAAGTCGTCGCGCAGTGCGGGCTTCCCGAATCCGGCCGGCTCCTCGACGTAGGCACCGGCACCGGTGACATCGCTTACGAAGCCAAGCGCACGCATCGCGACGCGGAGGTGATCGGCTGCGACTTTACCATCGAAATGATGGACGTTGGGCGCCGCAAAAGAGTCCAGCACGCCAGTAACCTATCCAGCTCCGGATCGACGGGCCATGTCGAATTCGTCCAGGGCGATGGGCTGCGCCTGCCCTTTTCCGATGGCTACTTTGACGCGGTAACCAGTGGATTCCTGCTACGCAATGTAACCGACGTCGAAACCTGTCTGGCCGAACAGCGGCGGGTAATCAAACCGGGGGGGCGCATCGTCTGCCTGGAAACGTCGCCACCTCCGCCCACGCTCCTGGAACCGCTGCTGCGTTTCTATATGCTCAGCGTCATTCCCGTATTGGGCCAACTGTTTTCGACCGGAATCGGGACACAGGGGAACGCCTTACGCCCGCGAGACTCGGCGTATCGGTATCTGCCGCAGAGCACAGTAGCCTTTCTGCAGCCCGACGAAATGGCGCGCCAATTTGAGCAGGCAGGATTTCGTAACGTCTCCTATGTACGAAAAATGATGGGGACGGTCGCCATCCACGTGGGCATCGTATGAGCATCGCAGCTCCCCCAGCATCTACCGCTTCCGAAGAGGTTCGCCTGTGACCGACCAGCCCGACCGCACAGCTCTGCGCGGCAATCCGTCATTTGTCTGGCGTGCAGGCCAGGAACGGCGCCTGCAGATGATTCTGGAACTGGCGCCGCGGCCGCTGCAACGCGCACTGATAAACGGCTGCGGCGCAGGCGTTTATCTGCGGGCACTGCGAGAATCCGTGCCTGAAGTCCACGGGATCGACATCGAAGGTGAGCATCTGCGAATGGCGGCCACAAACGCGCCCGGCGCGCCTCTGAACCTCTGCCAGTGTGAGCGGCTCCCCTATGCGGACGCGACCTTTGACTTGGTCCTGTCTCACGAAGTGTTGGAGCATGTTCAGGATGACCGCCTGGCAGCGGCCGAGATCGTGCGCGTCCTGCGCGTCGGCGGCCGTGCATCCATTTTCGTGCCCAATCGCCTCTTTCCTTTCGAGACCCACGGCCACTACTGGCAAGGCGACTACCATTTTGGCAATACCCCGCTGATCAACTATCTGCCGGACCCACTGCGCAATCAGCTTGCGCCCCATGTGCGCGCCTATACCCGCGGCAGCCTGTTGGACCTGTTCATCGGGCTGCCCGTTCTCGTTCGGCGGCTCACGCAGATCTTTCCCGGCTATGACGGCATCAATGCCCGCCGCCCGGCCGTAGGGCAGTTCCTGCGGGAGTTTACCTATTCCCTGGAACAGACACCTCTTGCCGCATTGGGCATCAGCCACTTTCTCGTAATAGAAAAGGTTGACTAGGCTGTGCTTACCACGGCGACGTCAGACCGGGCAGGAGAGCCGCGGATTCACTCTTGGTTTCTCTTCGAATCTTGACTCCCGGCGTAGAGCTCTTCAGCCTTTTATGCCGGTCGGATGTATCCCGGCACGATTTGGGTCGGCATTGGGCAGATGCTAGAATGCTGGAAATAGCAGCACGAATACCTGTTTACGGAATCGAAGGAAAGGATCAGGACGCTTTTGACGAGGGATACGAGTGCCTGTTAATTCAGTAGAAACCGCCACCGGCCGCTTGGGAAAGGTTGGCTGGCGTGGCTGAGATAAATCGCGGAACACGACCCCAATCGGGCCCCAATGGGCACAGCAGATCCGCCCGCATTCTGGCTCAAAGGCGGCGGCGGCAGCGGGCCAGATCCAACCGCGCGCGCCCGTGGTTGTGGTTGTTCCAGGGGACGGCAGCGTTGCTCCTCGCCGTCCTCCTGACGGTAGGGGGCGCAGTCGGATTGGCGGTTGCCAGCGTTTTCGGCATCTATACCTTCTATGCCGCGCAACTGCCCGACGCCGGCATCATCGAACGCCAGCAGGAACAGTTCGAGACTATACGCTTCTACGATCGTACCGGCAAGCATCTTCTCTACGAAAGCGTAGACCCCCGTCCCTTCCGCGGTGACCGCACCTACATGCCTCTGCGTGAAATGTCGCCTTCCGTCCTTCAGGCAGCGGTCGCGCTTGAAGACCACAATTATTGGGACAACCCAGGCATAAACGTGCGCGGTCTGATGCGGGCCTTTGTCTCCAATTTGCAAGGGGGCAGCGTTCAGGGCGGTTCCTCGATCACCCAGCAGCTGATCAAGAATGTGGTGATTCCGTTGGAGGAGCGGACCCAACAGTCCTACGCGCGTAAGCTTAAGGAAGTCATTTTGGCGATGGAGGTGACGCGCCGCTATGACAAGGGCAAGATCCTGGAGTGGTATCTCAACTACAACTTCTATGGCAACCTGGCCTACGGAATCGAGGCGGCCAGTCAGGTCTACTTTGGCAAGAGCGTCTCGGACCTCAGCGTGGCCGAAGCTGCGATGCTTGCGCCGATTCCCCAGTTTCCGGCACTAAACCCCATCGACAATCCCGACGACGCCAAAAACCGGCAGGGCGTGACTCTGCAAGTGATGGTCGATGCCGGCTATCTCACCCAGGCCGAGGCTGACGCGGCTTTTGCCCAGGAACTCGATCTGCGGGGCTCGGTGGCTGAGCGTTTCGATATTATCACAGCGCCCCACTTCGCTCTCTACGCGCTTGAGCGAATTAAAGACGAATTCAACACGGCCGACGACCCCTATCGTATCTGGAAAGAGGGGCTTACTGTCTACACGACGCTGGACGTCGAGCTGCAGAAATACGCCGAGCAGGTGGCCCGCGACCATATCGCAAGGCTGAATGAACAGGACAGAAACGTAAACAACGCCTCTGTCGTCGTTGTCAAGCCGGAATCCGGCGAGATTCTGGCGATGGTCGGTTCACTGGACTACAACAACGAAGAGATCGACGGACAGGTCAATGTCGCTATTTCACAAAGGCAGCCCGGGTCAAGTTTCAAGCCCTATGTCTATCTGACCGGCCTTCTGCAAGGCATGAACGCCGCCTCGATGATCCTGGACGTGCGTACCGCATTTCAGCAGAACGACGGATCGGTGTACGTCCCCGAAAACTATGACCGTCTCTATCACGGACCTGTCGGCCTGCGCGACGCCCTTTCGCAGTCGCTAAACATCCCCGCCATTCGCGTTATGGATCAGGTGGGCGTCGCCAGCGCCTTGCGCACAGCCCATCAGATGGGCATTAACGGCCTCGATCGCGGACTCAACTACTATGGACTCAATCTGGTGTTGGGAGGCGGCGAAGTCACTCTCCTCGACCACACCTACGCGTATAGCGTGCTGGCGAACGGCGGCGTTATGGCCGGCAAGCCTGTCCCCCCTGAGTCCAGGCGCAGCGGATTTCGCAACCTGGACCCCGTTGCGATCCTTCAGGTCCACAATACTGAAGGGGAGGTGCTGAGCAGGTATGACAGCCCGGACCAGGAGCGCATCATCAGCGCCGATGCCCAATTTATTCTAGCCGATATCATGAGCGACAATGTGGCCCGTTCCCCTATGTTCGGCATCAATAATAATCTCGTGCTGCCGGACCGCCGTGTCAGCGCCAAGACGGGTACGACCAACGGCTGGAAGGATGCCTGGACAGTTGGGTTTACGCCTCAGCTGACCGTCGGCGTCTGGATAGGAAACACCGACAACGAGTCGATGAACAATGTAACCGGCGCGTCGGGCGCGGCGCCCATCTGGAAGAGCGTGATGGAGCGCTACCACGAAGGGCTCCCCTACCGCTGGTATGAGCGCCCACCAAACGTCGTTACCAAGGCGGTCTGTCAGCCGAGCGGTCTGCAGCCTTCGCCGGACTGCCAGCGTCAGAGGGCGGAGCTATTTATTGCCGGCACCGAGCCCAAGGTCGTCGATAATCTGTGGCAGCCATTCGATATCGATAAGCGCAATGGACTTCTCGCCAGAACGTCCACCCCGCAAGAGGAACGGGAGACCAAGGTCTTTCTCATCCTGCCGCCTGAAGCTGAAGATTGGGTAGTCAGAAGCGGTATAGAACAGCCGCCCCAGGGCCAGAGTCCTGAAGATTTCATTGATTTTGACCCCAACGTCGCCATCACCACCCCTCCGCCCGGCGGCTACATTGGCGGCCAGGTCGAAATCCTCGGCAACGCCCGCGGGGGAAACTTCGCCAACTACCGACTCGAATACGGAACTGGCCACGCGCCAACGCAGTGGACACAGATCGGCCCGGAACACGGGCAGCAGCACGAAAACGGTCTGTTGGAGGTATTCAACACTGAGGGACTTGAGGAGGGACAGTATACGCTGCGGCTGACGGTCCGGTACCATGACGGAAACGTGCGTACCTGGGACGCGCCAATCACTATCGACAATACGCCGCCGACCGTGGAGATCAGTGATCCCGAACCGGACGCCCTCTATGTGATGAACGAGGATGAGCAGATCAACATTAACGCGCTCGTCAACGATGAATGGGCGATGGACCGCGTCGAGTTTGCCATTGACGGTACCTGGTTCATTACGCGTACGGTTGCCCCTTATAACGAGCGCTGGCCTCTTGAGATCCGCTATGAGTCGATAGAGTCGCCCGAAACCCGGAACTGGCCCGCATTTCAATCAGATGACGACGACATTCGCCCCGGACGGATCCGGGAATTCGAAGACGGATTCGCAGCGATTTACTCCGGCAGCGGCATCTATCTGGAGCGTCACGTTATCAAAGTACGCGCCTTTGACCGCGCCGGTAATGAGACGGAGAGCGAGGAAATGCAGGTCTACGTCCGGCAGCCGAGGCCTGACCGGTGACCGGGGCACTGACCGCTTACGCGCAATTCAAATTTGCAGACAAACCTAGCAATGCCGAAAATTCTCATTACCAATGACGATAGCATTCATGCCGAGAGCATTCGCGTCCTGGCGTCGGCTCTAGATGATCTGGGGCGTGTTACCGTCATTGCACCGGAGCGAAACTGGAGTGCGGCAGGGCACCCAAAGACGTTACACAAGCCACTGCGAATCGCGCCAATAGACTGGCCGGACGGCCGCCGCGTCTATGCCTGCAGCGGCGCGCCCTCCGACTGTGTGGCCCTGGCACTTCTCGGCGCGCCGCACGCGCCGGACAACTCATCCACCCAACTGGCGGCAGGTGAACCGAGAGACAGTTACGATCTGGTCGTCAGCGGTGTCAATGATAGTTTCAACCTCGGCTGTGACGTTCTCTATAGCGGCACGGTGGCCGCGGCGCTGGAGTCCCTGGTGATGGGCGTACCGTCGCTTGCATTCAGCACCGGGTTTGTGGATGGATTTGAGATCGCGGATAGAGACGCCTGGCAGAACGCCGCCGGCTATGCCCGCACGCTGGCGGCCGCTGCGCTCGACCGGCCGCTCCCCCAGCAGACCATGCTAAATGTCAACGTGCCGCGGCGTCCTGCCGACCAGATCCACGGCCTGCGCTACACGTTCCTGGGCAGGCGCATCTACGGGGATGTACTGGTCGCCCGCGACGATCCGTGGGGCAAGCCGTACTACTGGTTCGGGGGCGAAGTCCCAACCGGAATAGCCGACGCAGGCAGTGATTTTGGCGCAATCGAAAGCGGGTATGTGAGTGTCTCGCCGCTGGGCATCGACCTGACCAGGCATGAATTCCTGGCCGATCTGACTGAAGGCGCCTGGTCGCTGCCCAAATGAACGCGGCAGTGACCTCGGAGGAGCGGCCATATGGCCCTTTCCACTCTAGAAATTTGCAGGGGCTACTGTTCTGGCCTGTGGGGTACCGAAACGCTTTCGTCGACTACTAGCCCGTAACGTTTCGGCTGCGGTCTGCATTTAGCGCGTCGCTGTCGTGGGCGGCGCAGGGGTTATCAATTTGTCACGGATGGTGTACACACCGCCTTCAGATGGGTCCCGTTGGCAGGGCTTGGCGGCGCTCTGCTGGCTGTTCCTGATCGATGTAGTCCTGCTTGCCTGGGTGGCGCTGAAACCTGTTGGCTGGGGGAGCTTTCTGCTCCTGCTGGTCTTTCTCGTCACGCTTCCCGTCATAGTCCATCTGACGACGCGCACTTGGGGCGCGTTCAACCTGGAATACTGGCTTGACCGCAATGCGCTGAGAGTCCGATGGGCCGGTACCCGCCAGGTCATCCCGCTTCACAGCATACGCCGCATCGTAGAAGGGGTTGGCGAGATGTCCTCGCGCCCCTCTTTGCTGGACTGGCCGTCCCCCTTCGTCCGCATCGTAGAAGGTGGAGAAGGACGCAAGCTGGTGCGCCTGGCAAGCGTTCCTCTTGAGCAATGTCTGCTCATCGAGACCGACGGCGGCATCTTTGCAATTTCCCCCGATGACCCTGTCAGTTTTCTGGAAGAGTTGCAAGCCCTCAACCGCCTAGGTCTGTCACGCAAATTGCCTTTGGAGCGCGAGCACCCTACCAACTACTATGCGTTGGCGACCGAGTCGCCAGCAGCCCGCTGGTTGCTGCTGGGCGGGCTAATCGGCTGCATCACTCTCTTTGGCTATCTCATGATCCGCTTCCCGGATTTGCCGGAAGCGCTCGTGTTTCATTACAATCGGCAAGGTGTTCCGGACAGCATCAGGCCTAAGAACGCACTTTTTTTGCTTCCAGTCATCGGTCTCCTGACGTACTTGACCAATACGCTGGTCGGCCTGTGGATGAGGCTGCAAGGTCAACATTCCGGCGCCTACCTGTTCTGGACCGGGTCGCTGCTTGTGCAGGCGCTATCACTTCTGGCTCTCTTGAGTCTTACATCTTGAACCGAAATGAATCCCTGTGCCTAGTGAAATTTCAGCAGGTGAATTACAGATAGAAATTCCCGAATCGCTCGACCCGTCACGCGGAAACTCCACTGACCACAGCCCAACGGTTTCCGCCGCGACCCAATCGGCCGAGGAGTACTCTGTGGCGCGCCCTTTCCTTACCATCATTATTCCCGCCTATAACGAGGCCCAGCGTCTTCCCGATTCACTAACAAAGATCGCAGACTATTTGCGGAATCAGTCATTTGCAACTGAGGTTCTGGTGGTAGAGAACCGTTCGACCGACGAGACCAGCGATGTCGTGCGCGACTTTGCGACATCGGTCTCCGCTTCAGATCCGTTCACGCTGGAACTGCTCCACAGTGCGCCGGGGAAAGGTGCAGCCGTGAAGACGGGGATGCTGGTAGGCAAAGGGGACTATCTCTTTATTTGCGACGCCGATCTTTCGATGCCCATCGAAGAGGTCGCGAAATTCCTGCCTCCACAGCAGGAGCCGAATGGATTTGACGTCGCCATTGCTAGCCGCGAGATAGCGGGCGCGGTGCGTTACAACGAACCCTTCTATCGCCATCTGATGGGGCGGGTGTTTAACCACGTGGTGCAGAAGCTGATCATGCCGGGTATTGAAGACACGCAGTGCGGCTTTAAGATGTTTACGCGTGAGGCGGCCGCCCAGGTCTTTCCTCATCAGACGATTGACGGCTGGGGATTCGACCCTGAAATCCTGTATATCAGCCGCATCCGCGGCCTGCACCTTGTCGAAGTGCCGATCAACTGGTATTACATGGCAGAGAGTCGTATCAATCCGCTCTTCGATACGATCAATATGGTGCGCGAAGTCTTGCGAATCCGTCTGAATGGGCTGCGCGGGATCTATGAGCAGGTCCCCAAGACGACGAAGTAGCACGCCTCCACGCGTCTCCATGCTGGCCCCGCCCGTCCGTCTGTACGAGCCTCGCTTCCGCTTTCCTTCACTGTGTGGACACTCCGTCAGGAAGTTGATGACGGGTCAAACTCCTCACTTGCCAGCCATATCTGCACACCGTTCGCAACGAAATGGGCGACCAGCGGGGTGAGCAGGCTCTGGTGCCAGACGAACATGAGACCAAAAAGCGCGCCGGCCGTCCCCGCGCCAACGATGCCCCACGTTCCCTGCGGACTGTGCAGAAGGCCGAAAACCACGCTGAAGCCTATGATCAGCCATGCTGTCGGCAGCAGGGGAGAAAGCCCGCCGATCAACAGGCTGCGAAAAAGGACCTCCTCGAAAAGAACGCTCAATAGCAGGGCGAAGGGCAGCAACCCTGCCTCCCTCCGACTGCGTGGGACCACCAATTCCAGAATCGAACGGTAAAACCTGGTATCTGTGTAGCGTGTGACGAACCGTCCCATCCCTGCGAACAGTACAGCGAGCCCCAGGCCTGCCAGCGCGCCCGTCAGTATCTGGGATCCGGCATCGGGAATCTGCCATCCCAGCGTCTCTGGCGGCAGACCGCTGCCCCTGCCCAGCAGGAAGCAAATCACCAGTATGATACCCCGGAGAACGTTCTCAGCCGGGAGCAGCAGCAGGTTCTCTTGCGGCTGCCAGTTGCGCAGAAGGCGGGCGGTTGTGTACGAGCCGTAGCCGACAATCGCGGTGATGAGAAGAGTTAATCCTGCAAACAGTGCATAGCGCCAGTCCATTGTCTAAGTGTAGGTTAAGGTTGGCATTGACTTCAAATGCAGGCGTATCTTGTCTTGCCAACCAGTCTACCCCTGCACGATGTTCGTACTCCGAAAATCCTTTACAGCCCGCCATGGATTGCAGCCCAAAATGCAGTATTGCCTTCGGAATGCCGCCGCTTGCGCCCACGTCTCGCCATACCCTCAAAATGCGCCTGCCGCTTTTGAAAGATTCCGATCTTTTGCTATACTAAAGGCCTAATTATTTTTCATTTGGCGCGCCGCAGTTGGGCGCGTCGAAGAGGAGTGTTCCTCTTCTTCGGCGGAGACAAAGGCGTCTCCGCCTTTTTCTTCGACGCGTTATCGTAGACTGCCTCCGCAGCCCACCACTCAGTGGCCTGCCGGCAGTCGGGAAAGGGCCAATTCGATGGCTTCTGCAACCGATTTGCTGTACACGGAAGAGCACAATCTGGTCCGAAAGATGGCCTATGACTTCACCCGCAATGAGGTCATGCCAATCATTGCCGATCACGATCGCAAGCACAGTTTCCCCTTCGAACTGCTGCCCAAAATGGCTCAACTGGGCTTCCTTGGCATCTGTCTGCCCGCCCGCTACGGCGGCGCCGGAATGGACTTTCTCTCCTTGGGCATTGTATCCGAGGCGCTGGAGTACGGGGATTCATCCGTGCGCGAGACGGTCGCTGTCCATCTCGCGCTGCACGCGCTGCCAATATTTCAGTGGGGAACCGACGAGCAGAAGGAGACGTTTCTGCCTGGTCTAGCCAGCGGCGACCAGATCGCCTGCTTTGGCCTGACCGAGCCAGGCGCGGGGTCGGACGTTGCTGCCCTCCAGAGTCGCGCGGTTCGTCAGGGGGAGGAGTACGTCCTCACCGGCGAAAAGATGTGGATTACGCTGGCAGACGTGGCCGACCGGTTCCTCGTTTTCGCCAAGACGCAGCCGGAACAGGGCGCGCGCGGCATCTCCGCCTTCGTTCTGGAGCGCGGCTGGGAGGGCCTTACTACCGGGACGCTCGAAGGCAAAATGGGCGTCCGTGCCAGCAATACCGGCTGGGTCAATATGCAGGACGTGCGCGTGCCGGCCAGTCACCGGCTAGGGGAAGAGGGTGAAGGCTTCAAGATTGCGATGAGCTGCCTGGATAACGCCCGCTTCGGCGTCGCAGCCGGATCGGTAGGCATCATTCGCGCCTGCATCGACGAGTCGGTCAAATATGCCCTGCAGCGCAGGACCTTCGGCAAGCCGATTGCTGAACACCAGCTCGTCCAGCAGATGATCGCCCAGATGCAGCAGGACCTGGATATCGGCGAACTGCTGGTCTGGAAAGCGGGTAAGCTCAAGAACCAGGGCGTGCGCAATACGCGGGAGACCAGCATGGCCAAGTGGTTCTGCACGGAAGCAGCCCGCCGGGCGGCAGACAACGCCGTTCAGGTGCACGGTGCCTACGGGTATTCTGATGAGTACAACGTGGAACGTCATCTGCGCAATACGAAAAGCGCTGTGATCTACGAGGGCACCAGCCAAATTCACACCCTGATGCAAGCAGCATACACCTTGGGAATGCGCGAGGATCGGCCCCTGCGCTGCCCTATGCCGGCCTACGATCCGGATAGCTGGCTTTAGGGCGCCCTCGGGCAAACCAGCTCTCTGTCGGCCAAATTCTGCTTTCGCTGGCGGCGGTCTGGTCGATTCAGGTTTACAGAAAGGAGCGCTGCGTGAACGTAGCCGTGCTTATAAAACAGACACCGGATACCTCCGAGCTGCCCAAAGTTACGGTGGCCGAGGCGCAGTCCGGCGAACTGCAGGCGACAATGGTCATCAATCCCTGGGATGAATTCGCGGTGGAGGAAGCAATCGACCTGTCCGACAGATTCGGCTGCGACACCGTCGCCATCTCACTGGGACGCGAGGGCGAAACCGACGCCCTGAAGCACGCGCTTGCGATGGGCGTGGACAGCGCCTTGCACGTAGATGAGCAGGTTGTAGAGGGCGGTGACGAGTGGGCCACCGCCGAGGCCCTGGCCGCAGCCGTCAGGAAGGTCGAAGGCGGAGAAGATGTGGAGATCGTCCTGGCCGGAAAGATGAGCGTGGACGGCAACAGCGGCGTCATCTACGCGGGTGTCGCCTGCAAGCTGGGATGGGATCTGCTGGTCAATGTGACCAGGATCGTCGATATTGTCGATGGCAAACTGATCGCGGAACAGTCCTTTGAAGGCGGGCAGGAGACGGTCGAGGTGCCCCTGCCTGTTGTGATCAGCGTGGCCAAAGAGATCAATGAACCGCGTTATCCCAGCTTTATGGGTATCCGCAAGGCCAGCCGCGCCGCAATACCCACCCTGGGGCGCGAGGATCTGGAGGTTCGCCCTTCAAGCACGACAAGCTGGACCGATCTGAACAAGCCGGAGCCGGAGGCGGTGCAGGTGCGCATCTTCGAGGGCGCCAGTGTCGAGGAAAAAGCCGCCCTGTTGGCCGATGCTCTGATGGCTGAAAGAGTCATTTAGAATAAAGTAGGAAGGAGGCGCAGGGGAGCAGGCTGCTCTAACGCCTTCCGAGAGCTCTCCCGGAGAAAGTGAAAACGATGGCGATTCTCGTCTGGATCGAACAGAATGACGGACAGGCCGTGTCGAACTGCTGGGAGCTCCTGGCCAAAGCGAAGGAGCTGGGCCTGGAGCTGGGTGCTGAGGTAGCGGCCCTTCTGATCGGTTGCGACATCGACAAAGCGGCACAGCAGGCGGTTGCCTACGGAGCCGATCACGTCTACGCCGCGACCGCTCCCAACCTGGCACACTTTCGGCTGCAGCCCTATGCCGCCATCGCCGAACGGGCGGTGGAGCGCGCTAACGCGACCGCGTTTCTTACGAATGCCTCAATTCGCGGGGGCGTGCTGGCCGCGACGGTCGCCTGCCGCCGGAATGCCGGCATCGCTGCCAATGCTACGGACCTGTCGGTGGAAGATGGCAAACTGGTCGCCGCCCGCACCATCTATTCGGGCAATATTCAGGCCAGGATACAGTTCGAAAGCCCGTTGGCGGTTGCCAGTGTGCGCCCGCGGTCATTTCCCATGCCGGCGCCGACCGACGCGACAGGTGAAGTGGAAAACCTGAATGTTGAAGCGAATGAAGATGACATCCGCCTGAGAATCACCGATTTCCGCGCGGCCGACGCTGGCGAGGTCAGCCTGACCGATGCCCACATCATCGTTTCAGGCGGGCGCGGCGTGGCCGAGGACCCGCAGAAGGGCTTCGAGCTCGTCGGCGAACTGGCCAGCGCTCTCGGCGCAGCCCTTGGGGCCAGCCGGGCCGCGGTCGACGCAGGCTACATCCCCTATAAGCACCAGGTGGGGCAGACCGGCAAGACGGTCAGGCCGGACCTCTATATCGCCTGCGGAATCTCGGGCGCCATTCAACACCTGGCGGGAATGGGGAATAGCAAGATTATCGTCGCCATCAACAAGGACGCGGACGCGCCTATCTTCCAGCGCGCCAAATACGGTATCGTCGACGATCTGTTCAAGACCGTCCCCGCGTTGACGGCCGAGTTCAGCAGAAGATTGTGATGAGGATGTCTCGGCCTTGCGTGCTACTTTCAGGGCCGATCACGAGTCCCGCGACTGTTGTTGACACTGATCATCTGTGCTATATAAGAATGATGGCTGCGCCTGTCGCGGAACGGCGGCTAGTTGCCGTTCCAGCGGGCCTTTTCTCGCCCTGCCATTAGCAGGAGAAGAGTCAGGAAGTGCAGAAGGCGCCTTCTTATACTTACCAAGAATTATTCGTCCCTTCACCCCGTAAGCGCGTGGAGGGGTGTGTCCGCTGCCGGGCGTGCTAGAAGGCGCGCCGGCGTTGTGGTGAAGAGCAATGACCGAGTTCAATGCCCATTTTCGCTGTTTTCGGGGCTGCGAAGGTACATATTCGATATTTGAAGTTATCTATACCTGTCCGAAGTGCGGCGGTCTGCTGGAGGTGGAGCACGACATTGATGCCCTGCGACAGCGCTCGGTCGATGACTGGAAGCGGCTCTTCGACGGCCGCGTCGGATCCACCGAATGGCCCTATGGCAGCGGCGTGTGGGGCAAGAAAGAGTGGATCATGCCCACCATCGCTGACGACAACGTGGTCAGCATGTACGAAGGCAACTCCAATCTCTTTTGGGCCGAGCGGCTGGGCCAGCAGATTGGTCTCTCCGATCTGTGGGTAAAGCTGTGCGGGAACAGCCACACAGGCAGCTTCAAGGACCTTGGCATGACGGTGCTGGTGAGCGCTGTCAAGCAGATGCGGGATGAGGGTGTCCCGGTCCGGGCTGTGGCCTGCGCCAGCACCGGAGATACCAGCGCAGCGCTGGCCGCCTATGCCGCCGCGGCCGGCATCCCCGCGGTGATCTTCCTGCCCGAAGGCAAGGTCAGCCCCGCGCAGTTGATTCAACCCATCGCCAACGGCGCTTACGTGCTGGCCCTCGACACAGATTTCGATGGCTGTATGCGCGTCATTCGCGAGATCACGCATGATGGAGACAGCCCTGACTCCTCCATTTATCTGGCTAACTCGATGAACTCCCTGCGCATCGAAGGCCAGAAAACGGTTGGTATCGAGATCGTGCAGCAGTTCGACTGGGAAGCTCCGGACTGGATCATCATTCCGGTTGGCAATCTGGGCAATATCAGCGCCATCTACAAGGGACTGAAGCTGATGCAGGATCTGGGCATGGTCGACCGCTTGCCTCGCTTGGTCGCGGCCCAGGCCGCCAAGGCCAACCCATTCTATCTCAGTTATCTAAACGGTTTCAGGGAAAAAGTGAGAGTGGATGCCCAGTCGACCCTGGCGTCCGCCATCCAGATTGGGGACCCGGTCAGCTACGAAAAGGCAGTGCAAGCCATCCAGGAGACCGACGGTATCGTCGAGCAGGTAGACGAGCACGAAATGGCCGCGGCCTCTGCCATGGCCGACGCCACCGGCATGTACACCTGTCCTCATACCGGAACCGCTCTGGCCGCTCTGTACAAGCTTCTGCAACGCGAGGTCGTAGAGAGCCACCAGCGGGTAATCGTTGTCAGCACCGCTCACGGACTGAAATTTACGCCCTTTAAGGTCGGCTACCACGAGGGTACGCTGGCTGAGGTGGAAAGCGATCTGGCCAACCCGCCGGTCTATCTGCCCGCCGACGCCGGTATCGTGCGCGATACAATTCAGCGTAAACTCGCGTGATCGACGCGGGTCGTTAATTCTACTCCTCCCTGCGCGACCATTGGCCCGCGAAACAGTTCTGGACCGGCCTCGAACATCTCTCAAACGCGGTGACAGAACAAAACAGCGCTCCTCTTGACTACAGTCCCACCTCCTTTTCCCAGGGCCGGATGGACTTTGGCTGGGAGGAGTTGACGCCCGCGCAACGGGCACGGCACTATGCCGACTGGCAGGCCGGCAAAGGTCTAATCGGCGGCGACCCGCGGCGGCGTCCCAATTCCGACATCCTGCCTTCCTGGGCGATGGACCGGCGTTTTGTGCGCGCCTTGGCCCTCGACGATCCCCGTGTCGCCAACGGCGAGCGTTTCCGCGATGAAATCGCCAGTGTACGACCGCTCGAAATTGAGATCGGTTTCGGTCGCGGCGACTTCCTTCTGGACCGTTCGACTCGCAGCCCTGAGCGACTGTTCGCCGGCTATGAAGTTAAAACGAAGGCGGTGCGTCGGGCGCTACGGCGTCTGGAGAATCAGGGGCTGGATAATCTGTGGCTGAGTGACGACGACGCCAGAGTTGGCCTGCAACTGGCGATCCCCGATCGGCGCGTTGACGCGGTTCACGTACTCTTTCCCGATCCCTGGTGGAAGGCGCAGCACAAGGTCAAGCGCCTGTTCTCTCCCCCGTTCGTTGACCTGCTGGCGGCCAAATTGCGTCCGGGAGGGTATCTGCACCTGAAGACCGACGTGAAACAGTACGGGGCACTGGTGCGCCATCTGCTGTTCAGCCACCCGGCATTCTGCGACCATCGTCCGGAGCTGGTCGACCGCGTGGGGCCATACCGGCCCACACACCGCGAACACTGGTGCCAGGAGAACGGCATGCCGGTGTGGACCTACTGTTTTTCCAGGCGGGACGAAGCATAGGGGGTCAGCGAAGCGGGCGGCGCCCTGGATCAGTAATGAGAGTACGCTTAGCTGGCAACGGCTGGAGCGTCGGATGTGGGAAAGGGAGCTGAAGGCGCTTGGGGAATGGGTCGTGCGCTTAGCGGCGGTGGGCGAGGTGTATCTGCTGGCGTAATTCGCGACGGGCGGTGTTGAGATTCTCCTTGATCTTGAAGAAGACAGCCTCCGTGACTTCCATCTCCTGCGAAATCAAGAGTGCCTCCAGCGCTTCCACCACGCGCAGAACCTTGGCCTCCAGCAGTTCGACGGTCGTCGCATAGAGCGATTCCGGCAAAAAGTAGAGAAGAATCACCAAGCCCCATACACCGAACGCCAGAAATCTGTTTCCGCCGACACTGAGCTGTTCGCGGAGCAGAAACATCGACACAAGCCAGAGCACAACCGCCGCGGCCATCAGATCGTAGCGTGTGATTGGGCGAGCCGCGCTGATGTCCTGCACGCCCGGGGCCAATTGATCGTAGGTCTTCAGTCGCGCCAGCCACATATTGAAATGCCGGCACTGCTTGCGGTTGACTCTGTTCTGATCAAAAAGGGCCAATTCCAGCGCACGTTCTTTGCACTGGTCGGCCAGGTCATAAAACTCTTTGCGGGTTAGTTCTGTCATGGATCGAATCTTCAAACTATTCGCAAGGGACCTGTCGTCAGGCGCCGTCTCTTCGCAGCCGGTTCGTCACTGGTCGGCCCTGGCGACAGTGCCGTGCAACTGCTTTCGATCAGCCAGCTCCCCACTGGCTGAATTTCGAGCCTATGGTGGGCACTGAGAAACCTGGATCAGATGATCCACATTGGCACAAGCCACAGCAACCCAGCCAGTATCACCGCGTTGATGGCGTTTTCCACTGTGCCAATACCGGCCTGCCGGGAGAAGGGCCATACCCGTGCCCGGGCAAATGCCCGCAGGAAAAGGGGGAACGCGCCAAGAACGAGAATTGTCCACACGGGCACAGCCCCTGACGCCATCAACAGAATCAGAGCGATAAACGCGGCAATGGAAATGATCGCGGCAACGTCCAGCCCGCGTTCGGGCCCGAATACAACAGCCAGCGTGCGTCTGCGCAGGCGCCAGTCTCGATGCCAACTGTAGAAGCCGTAGGACTGATATGCCAGCCAGACGAACGTCGCCGGAGCGAAGGCGACTAGCAGGACGAGACGTGTGATCGTACCGGTCAGAACAAAGTAGGTCCCCAGCAGAGGAATGACGCCCATTCCCAACCAGTAGGCGAGGTCGCCAAGCCACCAGAATCTGCGAGCGAAGCGGACGACCGGCCACAGCGGCACACTGCACATCAGCCCACTGATCAGGGCGAAAAACCAGACCGGCCAGCCGATGAAGATCCCGAGCCAGAGCGCGGCAAGCACATAGATCGTTCCTGAGATCAGGCCCAGGCTGAGGAATGTTTCGGGCCGCAGCAGGCCCTGTTGCATCCAGTCAAAGCCATCATAGGGCCACCCCGGCGATTTTCGTGTCGCATTTCGCACGTTGGGCGCTGCAGCGTTCTGCCCTTCGCGTCGAATTTGGCGTCTGTAGTCCACATAGGCGCCGACGTAGTTGCAGGCCAGAGCCAGTGCGCCGAAGGTCAACACCAGCACGGCTGCCCACCAGATGCTGATCGCCCCAAACTGCCAGCGGGCCGAGGCCGCCGCCCAGAGGATTGGCGTCAGCAACGCAGGGACTGCGCGCATCCGCCCCATCTGGGCGATCACGCGAATATAGCCGACACCTTTGGGACGGACCCGGGCGTGCTGAGCCGGGGCAGCGTCGGCGTTTCTCTGGTGTACATCGGAAGGAACTCGACTGAACATTTTTCGTCTGTGAAAAACTACTCCTCGGCGCGTCCACATTCTATCAGCTATATCAGATATGCTCAACCGAGAAGGAGGAGATGAACATTCCCCTGGCCGCCTATCCTTTGCAGCCTCTCTACAAGTCAGGGCCGTCACAGAAACAGTCCAATAGGTCAGAAAACGCAGGCGGAATCTGCACTAAGCTTCAGTAGAGGACCCGCCAGCGCTCATAAAGCGGTGTACCGTCCTGTTGGGAATAAACATTCTCGCGCTCCAGGCGGCCGCCTCTTTCACCGACCATGCGCGCCAAAACTTCCCGCCTTCCTCGGAATACTTCATTGCCCGGAGTTCGTAGGAGGTAGACATTGTCAACATTGTGTAGAAACGGCTCGATTCGCTGGATGAAGGCCTCGTCCGGTTCGGACAGGGAACTGTAGCCAAATATCTCAATCGGCCTGACGCGCCCCTCGCTCAGAAATCGGACTGGGGCCTCCATCCCCCAGTCGAGAACGATTGGGGCGCCCATGCCTCCGTAGCGCAGGTCAGAGGCGAGATGGTAGGACGCGTCCGAATGGTCCACCAGTCCTCCGCTGCTGGTCAGCGCGGCGTGGTAGGCGGCCGTTGCCCTCAGATCGAGCAGCACGCCGGCGCCGACAAGGACGGCAAGTATGATCTGGAGGACTGACACTCGTCCGAAAGGCAAGATTTTCAGGAAGCGCGAGGCCAGAACGCGCAGCGCTCCCCACTCCCAATTTCTGGCTTTCTCGGTTCGCTCGCCGCCTGTGACGTGATCCTGTTGGGCTCTGTGCGTCTGTGGGCGGCCACCGGAAACGGCACTTTGCCAGAGTACGTGCAGACCGGCGGCCGTTACGGCGATCATGAGCGGGTGAAGCAACGCATAGTGGGTGACGAACAGGTCGCTGACGGTGAACAAACTGGCAGCGAACGCCGCGACCAGCAACAGAATAGGGGGACCGACCACGAGACGGCCAGCAGGACGGGCCAGAGCGGCCAGCGGCAGGACCAGCGCCAGCCAGGGGGCCAACGCGTTCTGCTCGATCGCGCCCAGATACCAGAGATGGTCGCCGCGCAAGGTCTGGAGCAGCTGCTGCCAGCGCACGGTCGCGTTTGTCCAGATGGCGGCATTGTCCACGCCATAGTAACTGCTGCCAAGGTTCTGTGTGATCGTTGACAGTGTGCCGGCAGTCTTTAGGTTGAACAGAATGAGGGGTACTAAGGGCAACGCGAAAGCGAGAGCAGCAGCGAGGGGAAAGGCAATAGGACGCACATGTCGCAGACGCGCAGGTCCGCCTTCAGGCGTCCCCGCAAGCGGAGTCTGGGAGCTCTCCCCTTCAGTCGTATTCATTGCATACCTCCCCCTCTGCCATAACCACCATACGGCACACATCATGCCGAAAGGCAGGATTATCCACGCAGCCAGCAGCTTTGCATAAAGTCCCAGACCCCCGCAAAGAGCAGAAAGAATCAGGCTGCGGCCCTGCCCGAGCCGCAACCAGCGCAGCGCCAGCCAGATACAGGCGAAAGTAAGGGGAAACGTGGCGTTTGTGACGAATATCCCCTGTCGCTGCCAGAACACAAAACTGGGAGCGGCGGCCAGGAGGGTCAGGCAGGCGAGAGCGGCCGGGGAAACAGGGGCAACGGGTGCGGCGCTGGGTATATTGAGGGCCAGCCATTCCGATATGGTTCGTTCCAACGCAAGCATCCCAAGAACGGCTAGAGACAGCGGCAAGAGGCGCAGATTGGGTACGCCGATGCCGGTTGCGGCCAGAAACGGAATGGCCAGATAGACATTCAGGGCGCCGATATAGTCCTGCACCATCAAGGGAAGTTCGAGGCCAAAGACGTTTATGGACGCGCCGCGGAACGCGGTCAGAGTCGTGCCATGGAGCAGCTCCATCGCGTTGACGCCCGCTTCTTTGGCTTCGTCGTAGTGGAGACCGGGCAAGCCCAGCTGAAAAGAGGCCAGAAAAAGAAAGAGGCCGACTGAAGAAACCAGCCAGCCGAACCGTACCTTGCTCTGCCGGCGCGTCATTCGACAATCAGTTCCAGGTCGCTGGCGAAAGAAAGGTAGTTCCAGCCACTGGCATAGAGCCTGATGCTATCGATGTGGGCCGGCGGTGTCGCGTCCAATACTTCCATCAGGTTTTGCGACTCAAAGCTGTGCCAGTTGAAGAGTGGGACCTGTTCGCCACCAGACAGGGGGTATTCCGGCAGCGGGTCCATATTATAGAAGCCATGCCCCCACCTTCGTTCCTCGCCAAAGATGTCGGTAAAGGTAATTTCCACGCGCAATGGGAATTCAGAGCTCTGCTCTCCCGCGCCCGGCAGGGTCTGCCAGTCCAGATTGACATCCAGCTTGACCACCAGAGAGTCGTAGTTATGTACGTCCTCGTCAACAACCTGGCGTATTCCAATCTCGGTATGCATTTGGTCCGGACCCCTATACAAGAAGCGGGCCGCGTGACGTCCGTCCTTTTCGATAAATTCAACCGTTCCCGGCGTAACGTAAGGCGGCGTGTAGCTTTCCCACACCTCTCCCAACGGTCTGGTGAAAGCGCTATCCTGAAGCAGGTTATGCACAGCCGCAACCGCCGGCGGTATTGTCCCGTCAGCCTGAATCCATGAGCGCAGACCCGGTTCGATTTCGACCGGCTCCTGTCCCGGCCGGAAGATCCTGGCAGCGCCCTGTTTCACCACGATCTCGCTGCTCTCCTCGTTGACAAAGAAAGCGTAATTGCCTTCCTCCAATTGGGCCTCGCCTTGAGGTGTCTCTATCTGGACTTCGACCGGCCGGTCAAATGCACTCCTCGTAAACATGCGCACCTGTCCCTCTTGAACGCGAATGCGCAGCGTATAGGGTTCATTGCTGCCTGCAAAGTAGGGGCGCCGGCTCATTACAACTTCAAGAGTTGAGTTGGGATAGAGGAGGATCGTTCCCATGAGTTCATCGCTCTGTCCACCTACGGGGAGGCCCAACACGCCCTGGGCGCCCGGGCCTGTCTCCAGCCGGCTGCCTTCGCCAATGCCTTCGCGCCATTCCGTAAGGGCAATCGGTTGGTCGGAATTCGGCAGATAAAGGAGAACTGTACCTAGCGTGGTCTCAAACTGGAGAGACTGTTTGGCGGCGGCCGTATGGTAGAGGTTGCGAACCGCCAGGGGGATGCCTGTGACCAGGACAAGGAAGAGAGCGAAGGAGAGAAGAAGGACAGTCCAGGCGGCGCGTTCCGGTCGTTGACGCCAGCGAGGCATCGGCTGTGAACTGACGGATGACGTCTCGTCTACTGTGGCGCTCGGCGATACCGATGGTTCCGCCGTCATTGTTACGATTCCTCTCCGCCCTGGTCCGGTAGGCGCCCGTTGGCGCCGCGTTTCCCGTCCCAGCGCCCCTGCTGGGAGCGGCTTTCCCTCTTGTCGCGTTCTCTTTCCACGAGCTGGTCACTGAGTTTTTCCATCCAATAGCGGGCATCGCGGTCATTGGGATTGATCTCCAAAGCCCGCTGAAACATGGCTGAAGAACGGCTCAGGTTTCCCTGCTGTTTGTATATCAGTCCCAGGTGGTAGTGAACGTTCGGTGTAGAGGGATTGATGCCGAGCGCTCGTTCGTACGCAGCGATCGCCCTCGCCTGGTGCTTCGGGCCGGATGTTTCCAGACGGCCCAGATAGGCGGCTGCCAGGTTCGTCCACAGGAGAACATTGTCAGGCGTAGCGGTCACAGCCTTTCTTAGTGTTTCGACCGCCTTCGACCACTTTCGCTGCAAAATCAGTGCACCGCCCATATTGATGGCAATGTCGGGGTCGTCGGGCATGTCGGCCTGTAACGGCTCAAGCACTGCTATAGCCTCACCGGGCCGGTTGGCGCGCAGTAGTCGCGCGCTTTCATTGAGTATCCTGCGGTAATCGGCGGAAGTGCCGTTATTCTCAGGTGTAGAGTCGCTCTGTTCGCTGTCAGTCATCGCTATTTGCGTGCTTTCACTTGGAAGGAACTGCCGGCCAAGAAATGGGCAGTCACAGACCAGTCAGGTTCAAACTACCTACCCGTTCGCCTCGGCAAGGCTGTTCGCCCCTTCGTCGAGATTGTGGAACACTTCGTATTCGTCTAGCGTGGGCGCGAAGAATTCGACCACGAATTCGTTGGGCAGCCCCATCGGCAGAACCAGCTCACTGAGTAGGGCCTGCACGAACATGCGCCTGCGTTCAGCTTCCAACTGCTGAGAAGCCAAATCCCACAAGAGGAGGGTTCCATAGGTGCCCTCACCCGTGTAGTGAAGATCGAGCTTGCCGATAGTGAGGGGCTGATCGTCTTCATCTGTCTGGGTCAAGTCAAAGAGTGCGTACTGTTCAGAACTGTGCGTGCGCACCAAGCGCTTGAGCTTCAGATTCACCACGCCTCCCAGTCATCCGCGCCGTCGTCCCAGTCTTCAGAGGATTCATCGAACAGGGGGACCCCTTGTCCATCGCCGTAGAAAAGAGATTCTTCCAGTGCGTCCTCGGCCGTCTTCACTTCGTCCGGGTCTTCACTGGCGCTCATAGCGTTCAGCATCTCCTTTGCTCGACGGCCGCCCAACCGGCCCAAAGCGAAAATCACAGCCAGCCGCACCGCTTTGCTCTCGTCAGACAGTAGCTCGACCAGGTCTTCAAGAGCGTCTCGCGCCTCCAGTTCGCCGCAGGCTCGCGCCGCGGCCGCGCGCATTTCGGCCTCTGGGCCGCCGAGCTCGGCTTGTACGGTTGAACGCCAGCGAACGTCTGCACTGCGCCCCATTGCACGCAGCGCAGCCAACTGCATTTCCTCGTCGTGGGAATAGTAGCAATCTTCGATCAACTCCCGAATGCCTGTTTCCCCTGAGAAGGCGATACTCTCCAACGCGCGGGCCTGAACCGTCATCGGCTCCAATTCGGCGTGCAATACCGCTAACAACGCGTCCTCAGCGCGTATGGCCAGGGCCTGAGAGAGCTCATCCAACTCGCCGGCCAGCACGAACGCGCCGAGCGCTTCGGCGGCAGCTGCGCGGACGGTGTCGGAGGGATCGTTGTTAAGCAAGTGGATCAGTGGACCGACAAGATCAGCTTCTCTGTCTTCCCACAGACCGCGAATAGCGAGAATGCGCACGTCGGGCAGGTCGTCCTTCAGTGCAAGTCGCAGCAACCGGCCCAGTTGCACCTCCAAATTGGCAGCGCTTTCTTCTACGAGCGATTGAATGACATGCAGCCTACAGGCGTCACTGATCGTACCCCACGCCTCTTGCACGCGCCTCATATCAGCCAGACTCAAGTCCGACAGGACGACCAGTTCTGGCGTGCCTGGCAGCACCTTGTCATCCCGTAGCCGGGCTAACAGAATCTGGACGGACAGTTCCGGGCTGGGTTGCGTTTGTGCATCGCTGTTGGCTGTGACGGTGTCTGTCACGTGCCGCCTCACATAGATAGAGTGCAACTTGTCTGAAGACGGATACACATCACCTGCATGAACTGGCTAAATTATAAACGACATTCGCACTGTTGCCAGACGAGCAGCGCGTCGTGGCTCGCCGCTGCGTAGAGCTACGGGGCAGGGGTCGCGCTCGGCGGTTCGGTGACGACCGCGGTCGGGGTCGGCGTCGGCGTCGGCGTGGCCAGGAGCAGTCCGGGTAATACGATCACGTCCCCTATCTGCAGGCTCGTAACATCCTGGGGAGAGAGATCATTTGCCTTGAGTAACTCCTCTTGGGGAATCCCGAATCGTCTGGCGATTGCACCGATTGTATCGCCCGCACCGATTGTGTAGCTCAGCCATGCGGGCGTTGGCGTGGCAGTCGGTATCGGCGTCGGCGTTGTTGTCGCTGTTTCGGTTTTGGTCGGTATCGGCGAAGGTATGGGCGTCGGCGTTGCTGTGTTTTCGACCGCGGCAACGGTTGCAGCAGGCTCTTCTACGACGCGCGAATCGGTTACAACCTGCGTCTCAGACGGCTGAATCGACGTGGCCTCCGCCGCGGTGCTGGTCTGAGCCCCGTCAGCCGACGATCCTGGTTCCCCACGAGTCGGAGTCGGCGTCGAGTCCGTGACAACTGCCGGCTCTGCGTTGGAGCTGTTCGACTCGTCCGACTGGCCGGGACCGCTTTGGACGACCGCAGGCGCCAGGCTTTCGCGTGCGGGCAGCACATTCGGTTCACTGTCGGAGACAGCGGGTGTGATTACGAAGTTCGGGAGTAGAGGCAAGTTCTCATTCTCTTGCAGGAAAGTCGGCATTCCTCGCGCGACAAGAACGATGGCCAGTACTCCGACCAGCAGCGCCGGTATGCCAAAGGTGAGCATCCGTGACGGCGCAGCGCGCAGGTTGCGCCCACAACTGGGGCAGATCACATGGTCGGACGTGGCGTGCTTTCCGCAGCGAAGGCACCGAATTCTTGTGACACGCGGGACAAGGCGTGTGCCGCACTCTGCGCAAACTGTCTGATTATGTAAAACTACTGTATAGCAGGAAGGGCAGCGCTTCGCGCCCCACGAGGGAACTTGCGCCTCCGGGCGGCCTTCGGATTGCGGTGGAATAAACTGATCGGAATCGGCATCCGAAAAGTTTGTATCGTCTTGAGTCATTGTCGGGGCATGGAACTCGCCTATCCCGGAACTGTCAGGTTACCTCTGCGCTGTCACGGCCCCAATAGCTGGGACCAGTCGATGCCTTGCGGTCCGGAACGGATGTCATTGATAGTAATGACAACCATGAGCCCCAACAGCAAGACGAAACCGACAAGATGTATGACGCCCTCCTTTTCTGGAGGCATTCGACGCCCGCGCAGCTTCTCGATGAATATGAACAGCAGCCGTCCGCCGTCCAGAGCCGGAATCGGCAACAGATTGGCTATGGCCAGACCGGCGCTGATGATGGCAGCCAGTTGCCACACCGGGAACCAGAGGCCGGTGTCCGCGGTGGCGTTGACGGCCCCGCCCACAAGCTGGGCA
Organism: Caldilineaceae bacterium; assembly: GCA_965207495.1. Lineage (GTDB taxonomy): Bacteria > Chloroflexota > Anaerolineae > Caldilineales > Caldilineaceae > Bin5. The sequence goes on along the minus strand of OZ242287.1, from coordinate 4,462,322 downwards.
ATCCCAACCGGGCCGGAGAATGCGGCATCCTGGGGTGCCAGCTGGCCGGAGATCAGAAGCACCGGCAGCGCGATCACTGCCTGCACATAGTCGACGATGCCCACGACCCCCTGCCAGATACTGCTGAAAAAGGGCAGCGTAACCAACATCAGATTGCCGCTGATGCCAACGCCCATTGCACCCTGGCCGGGCGGCGGATCCTGACGTGCCAGCACTTCGCGGGTATACAGTTCATCTCCGCGCAGCATCGTCACCGAAATCGTTTCCCCCAAATGCAGACGCACCACCTCGCCCAGACCACGATCAAGTGTAACGACCTCCCCATTGACGGCATAAAAGATATCTCCCGGCATCAGCCCGGCTTCCTCCGCGGGGCTGCCGGGCGCCACCTGGGTGACCTGGGTATGCAGAGCGGGGAGAGGCGACACGTCTTCCAGCAGACGCTCCAGCTCATTACGCGTAGCAAAGGGAACTTGCAGCGTGTGCAGGGTATCGTCGCGAAGAATGACCATGGTGCCCGCTTCCTCGGAGATAGTGGGCGTACGCCGTTTCGGCTTCAGTAGCTCACCGGTTCTCGCGTCGATATAGACGGGCTGCCCGTTGAAACGTAGGAGCGTGTCATTCTGCTCGAGAGCGGCCCCCATCAGTTCGGTGCCGGGCGGGACATCGCCCAGAAGGGGATGCGCGGCGCCGGCGGGGAAGCCGGAAAAGACACTGGCGATGGAGAAGATGATCGCCAGCAGAAAATTCATTGCCGGTCCGGCCAGCAGGGTCAGCACGCGGCCGCGCTTGCGGGCCGCGTTAAAGGAGCCGGGGCCGGTGTCGGCCATGTCCTCTCCCTTCATGCGCACAAAGGCGCCGAAGGGGATGGCGTTAATGGTAAAAACCGTGCCGTCGTAGGTGAAGAGCTTTATCAGACGCGGTGGGAATCCAAAGACACCGAACTCTTCAACTACGATCCCATTGCGTCGCGCAACCAGGTAGTGACCCAGCTCATGGAAGAAAATCAGCAGGCCCAACAGAAGAAAGAATGAAACGATCGTTAAGAACATCCGAGTCCTTACTCCGGTGTCCGAAAAAAGGCGCTATCTGAGCCCTCTCTCGACTTTTCGTATCGTTGGCGGTGGCGCCATATGCACTGGGTACAAGCCTCCGCCAGGCGCCTCGTCAAATGGGGAAACCAGCCAAACGGTCTTTCGGAACACTCTGTCCCAGTTTCATTATACTAGGACGCCAAAATAGCGGGCAAATAGTTCAAGCCTGCCACCGTTTCCCTTTCTCCTCTCCAGTTTTCCCAGTCACTGCAAGGCCGTCTCAGCCGCACCTCGTCCACTGTCCTACGTGAGTCGGGCACAGCGTCATGTCCCGTCTAACGTCCCTATTCTCTCCGGTCACAGGGTGGTCGGACATTCGGCCCTCACTAGGGCGGAGGGGGTCACCCCGCAACGCCCCCTCTCTTCACGCCGCGCCTCCCGCTAACTGTCGGGTCACCAAGAATGCCGCCCGTCAAATGTACAACACTTTCACTTCAGTCAAATAAGGCCGCGGGTGAGGCCCGCAAACATGCCCGCGCTCACGCCTCTACTCAGCAGATGGTTAGCGGAAGCACAGCTAACCTATGACCGCTGACCGCGACCAATGGGCGGCGCGAACACTCTCTCCAGAGACCGCACGTTGGAGTCGACCAAGGTGCCACTGGTTGACGAGGGATTCTCAGGAAAGATCCCGCGGTGTACCGGCGTGAATCAGGGTACCGGGCGGATCGGAGAGGTCGGTCAGCGCGCGCAAGACGGCGTCCGGCATGAGACCGCCGCAGATGATCACTTCCAGGTTCGCCTGGGCGCGCACCATGCGCAAAGACTGTTCCACTTTTGCGGCCATGCCTCCTGTTACATCGGTGGCATGGCTGGCGCCGAGCGTTGCTTGCAGCGACTTAAAGGAGCGAGGCGTAATCTCTCTCAACAAAACCGCGTTCGGGTTTTGGCGGGGGTCGCTGGAATAGACGCCGTCTACCTCGCCTGCCAGCACGATCCGAACCGGCGGCAGCTGCGCGGCCATCTGCTCAAAGATCTCCTCCGTGCTGGCAATTGTGCCGCCGCGCACGTTGTCAAGTGCCACGTCTCCGTGAATCAGCGGCAGGAGCCCCCGCTCCAGCGCCAGGCGAACCGTCTCCCCAGGCCCGCTGACGACACTGCCGTCTTCGCAGCGCAGCGCCGCGCTGGGTTGCACGGTCCAGGCGGGCAGCTCGGCCTGCAACAGCTGCGCGGCGACGATACGATTCAGGCGTGCGGCCGCATCCGCCGTGGCCGCGAAGCCAAACCAACCGGCCTCGCTGTGGACGCCGCTGCGCGTGCCGTGCCGTTGCGCGCTGACGTGGCCGAAGCTGCCGCTGCCGTGCCCAAGGACCAGCTGAAGCCCGGGACGCGCCATTCTGGCCCGGGCAATTTCCAAGGTCAGACGCTCCAATACGTCCAGCCTGGCCGTTTCCGGTCTGTCTTTCTGGGTGATCAGCGAGCCGCCGAGTTTCAGATAGATGAGGGGCACAGTCGTTACCGCTGTCCGCCTGCGAGATCGGGCAGGCAGCTGCTTAGTTTCGCCAACAGCGTCTGCTCCTGTTCCGGCAGGACGGTCCGCAGATCGAACACTAGCTGGTCTTTCTGGATGCGACAGATTACAGGCGGGTCCGTACTGCGCAACGCGGCGGCCGCGCTATCAGGCCGCGGCATGTCGAGCGCTAGTAGGACGGTGGGCAGGGTTTCGCCCGGCAAACTGCCCCCGCCAACTGTGCTCTGCCCTAAGATCAAATCGGTCTCGACTTCGGCGGCCGCCAGCTGGCGCTGGAACTGGCTTGCCCGCTCTTGAATAACATCCGATGTCTGCGCGATCATGCGCCACACGGGGATCTCTTCTGCGGCCCGCCCGCGTCGATAGGCCCCGAGGGTAGCATCGAGTGCAGCCAAGGTCATCTTGTCCACGCGCAGAGCACGCGCCAGGGGATGCGAGCGCACCTTCGCGATACACTCCGCCTTGCCCACAATCAGTCCGGCCTGAGGACCCCCCAACAGTTTGTCGCCGCTGAAGGTGATGACGTCCGCGCCAGCCTGTACGCTGCTCTGCACCATCGGCTCCGGGGCCAGACCGAATTGAGCTGTATCCAGCAGTGTGCCTGAGCCGAGGTCGTCTATGACCAACGGGCGGTCGCCGGGTTCGCGGCTCCGACCGGCGCCGGTAGGGTCTCCTTCGAATTCGGCGTCTACAGTTCCAGTTGAACCGCCTGCGCTGGCGGAACATTGCGCGTGGGCAATCTCAACCAGTCCTGATAGTTCCGGCTTCGTCACAAAGCCAACCTGCTTGAAGTTGCTGGCATGAATCCGCATGAGGGCGGCAGTACTTAGGCCGATTGCCCCCGCGAAATCGTGCGCATGCGTGCGATTGGTGGTGCCGACTTCCACCAGAGTTGCCCCGCTCTGGCGCAACACATCGGGTATCCGAAAACCGCCTCCGATTTCGACCAGCTCCCCGCGGCTGACGATCACCTCCCGACCAACGCAGAGAGCTGTCAGCACGAGGAAGACGGCGGCCGCGTTGTTGTTGACGACGAGCGCGTCTTCGGCGCCGGTCAACTCGCACAAGAGGCGGGCGGGGTGGGCGTGGCGGCTGCCCCGCTGACCGGCCTCCAAGTCATATTCGAGTGTACTGTACCCTCTTGCCAGGCGGACGACCGCCTCCTGGGCGGCGGTGCTGAGAGGAGTGCGGCCCAGATTTGTGTGAATGAGTACGCCGGTGGCATTGATGACGGGCCGCAATGAGGGGGCGGAGGCCGCGAGTACGCTGCTGGTGATGCGCTCCTTCCATTCCCCTTGCGTGGGCGCCGGCTTTCCGTTGTGGATGGCCATGCGCGCCGCGTCGAGTTCAGCCCTGGTTGCCTCGGTAACAGGACCGCCTCCGAAATTCGCAACCAGCGCGGCGATCTCTGGCACCGACAGGAGCTTGTCGACGGCCGGCAATTTTCGAAGCTCCTTAACTTCCCGCCCCTGCTTCTTTCCGTCGGAGGCGGCAGAGGTTCGGTTGGGACCAAGTTCTTTCATGATTCTGTTATCGCGTCGCCGAGTAATGCCCAAAGTGAGAGCGCGAACCTGCTTAGTCGCCGTCCAACTGCCCCGGAACTATGCCGAACCCAGGCGCGGCAGACGATTGAGCGGCAAGTCCGCCAACAGGGGATTGCAATGGTCGCGTTCGGACAGTTGCGGCGCGTCATGTATCCAATCCACGGCCAGATCCTGGTCGTTCCAGGCAACGCCGTGTTCATCCGTGTTGTCGTAATAGTTGTCAACGTTGTAAGTGAGAACAGCGTCCGACAACGCGAGAAATCCGTGCGCAACGCCTACCGGGATGAAGACGCCCTTTTCGTTGTTTTCACCGATTTCCAGGGTCTCGGTCTGTCGAAACGTGCGGCTGTCCGGCCGCAGATCGGCCAGCGCAACCTGAACTGTCCCATTCACGCAGAACCAGTAGTCCACTTGATGAAAGTGGTAGTGTAACCCGCGCAGTACGCCGGCCTTAGAATAGCTGACGTTCGACTGTACGCGCGTCCAACTGCGCTGCGGGAACCACTCTTTGCGGAAAGTCTCCAGAAAGCGCCCGCGGTCATCGCCGAAAGTGCGCAGCGTTACGAATTGAACGCCTTCAATCAGTTGTGAATCTGTAATATCCGGCACAGTTATACCTCTGGCAGCTCCGACAGCGAGGAAGCTCGTCGGACACAATCGATTTCTTCTTCTCTTTGGCCAGTTGCCCGCCCGATCCAGCCAGGCGCCTATGTCGTCAGCGTTCGCATCCCCTCGATGATCCTGTTGATCTCGGCAGCCTTGAGCTGGTACGAGGCGCGGTTGACAACGAGCACCGCCTGGCTCTCCAGGATTGTCCTGATCTCCACCAGCCCGTTCATGCGCAAGGTGGTACCGGTCTGGACTACGTCCACGATCAGGTCGGAGAGACCCAGAATCGGCCCCAGCTCGACCGAGCCGCCCAGCGCGATGATCTCTGCGTTTACGCCTCTTTCGGCGAAGAATTGGCGGGTGAGGCGCGGATACTCTGTCGCGATGCGGGGCTGGCTCATGTAGCGCAGCGGCCTGCCCGGCAGGTGGGCAGATGCGGATGGGCTGTCGGCAAGGTCGGTAACATCAAGACCCGCTGCAGGGGGCGTTCCGGCGTCCTCTCTGGGTCCGGCGACGCTCAGGCGGCAGTGACCAAAAGGAAGCAGCAACGGTTCGTAGACAGCGCGTTCCGTCTCCCGCACGACATCGAGCCCACATATGCCGATATCGGCAGCACCGTGCTCAACATAGGTGGGCACATCGCGCGGCTTGGCCATCACAAAGCCGATCGAGCCGTCGGCCGCCGGCAGAATCAATTTGCGGCTTTCCGTGTCGGTGGGTATCGATAGTCCGGCCCGTTCCAGGAATGTAAGGCTATCCTGTGCCAGCCTCCCTTTAGGAAGCGCGAAGAGAAGCGACCGTGTATTTCGCCCGTTTGTCGCGGACGGCAGTGACTGTTCGACAGTCTTCGCCAATGTTGGATTCATGGGGACAGCTCTTCTCGAAACGTATCTGTCCTGCCTGCCAGCCGACTTTCTTCCAGTGGCCCGAGTAGCACAAAGTCCCCCCGCTCGTCGCGGCGGTGATGCTGAAATCCATCTTGCCAAAGCAGTACGTCGCGGACATCCGTCTCTGCTGCATAGGCGAAGGCAGCATTGAGCGGCCAGTCGTTGACGTCGACCTGAATGTGCATCCCGGCCTGGCGCAGCCTCTGCACCTGGGCCAGCGCTTCTGAGTTTCCCTGGGGTAGTGCCAGCGCAGGCTGGAGCCGGTGTTGGCCCGTCTGCGCGCCCTGCGGGTCCTGCCGTTGCCGCGCCACCAATAGCCTGCCCACACCCAGTGCAACGCCCACCGCGGGCTGCGGCGGTCCGAAGCGGCCGACCAGGTCATCGTACCTCCCGCCGCTGGCGACTGCCGTGCCCAATCCCGGCGTCACTGCTTCGAACGAGACGCCGGTGTAGTAGCCCAAATTGCGAATCTCGGTCAGGTCGATGATAACGCGGTCCTGAATATCGTATCCCCCTAGTGCGTCGACGATTCCGCGCAGATTCTGCAGGGCTTCGTGCATCCCTCTGTTTTGGATGTGGCGTTCCGCCAGGGAAAGGATGCCGTCTACATTCTCGCCCTCCAGCTGTGGCAATGTTTCCACCGCTTGACGTTGCCCAGTTCGCAGAGGCGTGTCCCGCAGAAAGTCGTCCAGAAGGGGTTCGCTCTTCCGTTCCAACGCCCACTGCAGCTGCTGTGTCTGCAGCGGGTCGAGCTTCAGTGCGTCGAGGAGGCTGCGATAGTAGCGGATGTGTCCCACAATCAGTCGAAACGCAGTCAAGCCGGCAATCTTCAAGGCTGTGGCGGTAAGGGCCAGGATTTCGGCGTCGGCCGCGGGGTTGGGCGCGCCGAACAGCTCTCCCCCAACCTGCCAGAATTCGCGCTGGCGGCCGGCCTGCGGTTCGAGGTAGCGGAAGACGCTGCCGCCGTAACAGAATCGCTGCGGCATGGGCCAGTCGTGAAGCCGCGCCCCAACCAGGCGGGCGACCGGTGTGGTGAATTCGGGTCGTAGGGAAAGCGTGCTGCCGTCGCGGTCGAGGAAGCGGTACATGCCGCTGCGCAACCGGTCGTCATACTGGGCGCTCAGGGTCGAATCAAACTCAAACATCGGCGGAATCACGTCGCCGTAACCCCAGCCGCGAAAGGTCTCCATCAGCTGATCGAGGAGACCCTGCCGGCTGCTGGCCTCATCCCAGAAGTAGTCGGCGACTCCGAAAGGGACGTGCCCGTTCATCTGCCCTGCTCGCGCTTGCGCTGCCTGTTGGCCTGAAAGGTATCAATCTGTTCCTTCGGCGTGTACGAGGCCGCTCTGGCTGACTCGGCGCTGGACGCGCTCTCTTCCTGCGGCGTAAGTCCGCCTAGTTCCCCGAGAACAGCAACCTGAGAGACGGTTCGCTTCGTGGAACTGCTGTCGCATGCGGGACAGGCCGGCTGCTGGTCCTGCGCGGCGGCCACAGACTGCCAGAGTCGGTCGAACTGGTTATCACAATCCAGGCAGATATACTCATATATCGGCATATCGGTCTCCGTTCCGACTCAGCTGCCGTCGCCATCCGGCGCTCTCTCTGCTTCGACTGCCCACAGTATGCCAAAGGAAGAACGAATGCTCAAAGGTAAGCACTCGTCGGACAGCTCGAGGGCGCACAGATGATGCCATCTGAAAGACGTGCCGCTTCAGCCGCTTTTGGACAGGCCACGCCAATCCTGTATACTGTCCGCAATTGAATATCGAACGTCAGGGGTGCCCTTGGTCCGGATACCAGGGCAGAAAAGGCGAAGCCGGTTAGAGTCCGGCGCTGTCCCGCAACTGTAAGGGAATACCATGCTCCCGCCCTTCAAGCATGAACGAAGGGAATCTCGAAAGAGACTCGGGAGGAGGTTTCCCAAGCCAGGTCGACCACCTCTGTCGTGCTCTTGAAACATCTCGTGGATTGGGTGACGGAGTGAAGCCTCCATATTTTGGGGGCAGGCATGACCACTAGCGTCCGATCTCGTCAGAGATCGGACGTTTCTGTTTTTGCGGCTGTTTCGGGCGACGCGGCAAGGGCATCAACCGTTTTCAAAATATCAGGAGAGATAGATGCGACGTCTGCCAATCCACCTTCTTGTAACAGCCCTATGGGTACTTAGCGCCTGTGTTGCGCAGCCGGCTACGGTTTCCTCGCCGCCGGAAGACGCCGCCGCAGACACTGCCGCTGCGGCCGCGCCCCCGTCTGAGAATCTGCAAGACGGCTGTGTCGAAATGTTCGACCCTGCGATCGACTACTTCCCACAAAAGCTGTCGGTTGCCTACGCCTCCGGCTTCGATGTCGAGTATCACAGCAACTATAAGGTCATTACAGTCACCAATCCGTGGCAGGGGGCACAAGAGAACTTCCGCTATGTGCTGGTCCAGTGCGGTACGCCGGCCCCGCAAGACGTTGAGGGCACTGTCATCGAAGTGCCGGTCAACAATATAGTCGCCATGTCGACCACCTATCTTCCCACCCTGGATGACTTGGGGCTGGTAGACAGGCTGATAGGGTTGGACAGCTACATGTGGACGACGAACCCCGCGGTTCGTGCGCGCATTGAGTCCGGCGAAATCGCCGAAATTGGCGGCGGAGCGGCAGTCAATGTCGAGTTGACTCTCGACTTGGATCCGGCGCTGGTCATGACATACGGGACTGGCTTTTCCGACTTTGACACGCATCCGGTTCTGCTGGAGGCAGGGATTCCGGTCGCGCTTAACGGTGACTTTGTTGAACAGAACCCGTTGGGCCGGGCGGAGTGGATGAAGTTCATTGCGATGTTCTTCAACAGAGAGGCGGATGCCGCGGCGCAGTTTGACGCCGTCGCCGCCGAATATCTTGCCGTTGCGGCGTTGACGGCAGGACTCGAAGCGCGGCCTTCCGTGCTTCTGGGGAGCGTCTACAACGGGACTTGGTACGTGGCGGGCGCTGAAAGTTACATGGCTAAGATGCTGGCAGACGCCGGCGCAACTTACCTCTGGTCGAATGAAGGAGACGTAGGTGCGCTGCCGCTGGACTTTGAGTCAGTCTATGCGGTTGCCGCCGACGTGGATTTCTGGTTCAACCCGGACAACTCCTTCTGGTTCACCGTCGAAGATGTGCTCGAAAGCGACCCCCGCTACGGCGATTTTGCTCCGCTCGAACTCGGCCAGCTGTTCAACAACAATGCCAGAGTGAACGAGAATGGGGGCAACGCCTACTATGAAGAGGGCGCAGCCCATCCCGAAAAGGTGTTGAAGGACCTGGTAAAGATTCTGCACCCTAATCTGTTGCCGGAACATGAGCTCAGGTTTTACAAGAAGGTAGAGTGAAAGCGATGATAGCTGGGCAAGCAGGGGTTCGATTGCCCAGACGCGCTCTAGGAGGCGTCGGAGCCGGGTGAAAGTGATGCTGACCAGTGTGGCAGTCGCGTTTCAGTTCCTGACAACTGTTCCGCCCCTTCTGCGCCGAAACATTACGCCAGACGAGTTGGGAAGGTCGGTCACATTCTTCCCCCTCGTCGGCCTCGTGGTCGGGCTGCTGCTGTTAGGGCTGAATAGCATCCTGTCTGCCTTTTTCGCGGGCCCGTTGCTGGCGGCAATATTGCTGGGAGTCTGGATTGTCTGCAGCGGCGCCCTGCACTTTGACGGGCTCCTGGACACGGTGGACGGCCTGCTTGGCGGCCGAACGCCAGAAGATCGAATGCGCATCCTGCGCGACGCGCGCGTCGGTGCGTTTGCCGTCGCTGCCGGTGGCACTGTCCTGCTGCTGAAGTTCGCTGCCATCGGGAGCCTCGAGTCCCCGTGGCCACTGGTCGTTGCGCCGCTCATGGGGCGTTGGGTAGTCAGTATGGCGGTCGTCCTGTTTCCCTACGCACGTTCCGAGGGACTGGGACGGGGGATGAAGGACAACGCCGGCTGGGCCCAGGCTATCGGGGCTTCGGTAACTGCTGTGATCGCGCTGGCTTTACTGGCTACGTCAGTGGGCGCAGCGGCCGCAGGCGCAGCTTTGGTCGCTGTCTGTATCAGTTCCTGGCTGCTTGTCCGCTTCACACTGGCGCGCATTCCCGGGCTGACCGGCGACACCTACGGCGCCTTGTGTGAAGTCGGTGAGACTGTATGCATTGTGACGCTTGCGGCCAACTGGTCGGCGTAGGTGGCTGAGACCTTTTCGTGGAAAACCATGTGCAATAGGATCTGCCGGCTGCGAAATGGCCTGATACGCGGACAATCGAAGGCTAAATCCCGGCCCTGTTGACTCCTGACTGGACAAAGGACAGGTTTTCGTGGGAGAACTGATACTGATTCTTGGCGGCGCCCGCAGTGGCAAAAGCGCGGAAGCCGTCCGAATCGCCAGCGAGCGCACAGATGGACAGGTGCTCTTTGTGGCGACGGCCGAGGCAGGCGACGACGAGATGGGGCTTCGCATAGCCAAACACAGGGCGGAGCGTCCCCAGCACTGGCACACTTTGGAAGCGCCGCACAATGTCGGACAAGCGATCGGTCGACAGTCCCAAGCGTTTTTGACCATTATCGTGGACTGCATCACCTTGCTGGTGTCGAACCTGCTTGTCGACAAAAAGGATCCCTATGCCGAAGATGTACGAATCAGCGTAGAGCAGGAGATAACAGCGATTGTGAATGCGGCCAGAGAGATGCCGGACGCGAGCCGCATTCTCGTCGTCTCCAACGAGGTGGGTAACGGTTTGGCGCCCCTCTCTCCCTTGGGGAGAGCCTTCCGAGACCTGGTGGGTCAGGCGAATCAGACATTGGCCGCAGCCTCCGACAGAGCGGTTCTGATGGTAGCTGGACTTCCGCTGGTCCTGAAGAGTGAGGAACGCCAGCGCCACGTCACTGCCCCTTTGAACTCAGCGACAGACGCGGGCGCACTGAGAGATGAGTAGAGAGAACGTTCCTTTTGCAGCAACCGACATCCGGGCCCACGCGTCGCTGACGCGGAGCCTTTCTGCGGGCCCAGGACTGTTGCTGGCCGGTTTGGCCCTCCTGGCTCTAGCGGCTTTCCTGTTGAGCCTGGCCGTCGGTTCGGTACGCATACCACTCGACGAGATCGTGGCTGTGCTCCTGGGCGGGGATGCCTCCAAGCCGGCCTGGGCGACGATCGTTCTAAAATTTCGACTGCCCAAAGCCTTGACCGCGATGCTGGCCGGCGCCGCGCTTTCGGTCAGCGGACTGCAGATGCAGACCCTGTTTCGCAATCCGCTCGCGGGCCCGTTCGTGCTGGGGATCTCTTCCGGCGCCAGTCTGGGCGTCGCTCTGACCGTCCTGTTGGCCGGGGTGGCGGTTGGCCTGGGGGGAAGCACGACCCTTCTGGCGGGGATCAGTCTTGCCGGTGATACCAGCCTTGCTCTGTCGGCGATCGTCGGCTCCGGTTTGGTACTTCTTCTCGTAATGTCGGTGGCGCGTAGAGTGCAGAGCGGCATGACGCTGCTAATCCTTGGTCTCATGTTCGGATATACGACCAGCGCTCTGGTGAGCGTGCTGATCTATTTCAGCGTCGTTGAGCGCATTCAAGCCTATATTTCCTGGACATTCGGCTCTTTCGGCGGGGTCACCTGGCGTCAGCTCCAGGTCATGGCGCCGACGATTCTTTTGGGGCTGACCGGTGGCCATCTGTTGATGAAACCGCTGAATGCCCTGCTTCTTGGTGAGACCTACGCCCTGTCTCTGGGACTGAATGTACGCCGTGTGCGCCTGGGCATCATCGGCTCGTCTGCAATCCTGGCAGGCGTTGTCACCGCTTTCTGCGGCCCAATCGGCTTTCTGGGAATCGCCGTGCCCCATCTATGCCGCAGTCTGCTGCACACGTCTGACCACCGCCTGCTGTTGCCGGCGGTCACTTTCATGGGCGCAACGCTGGCCCTGGGCGCCGATATCGTCGCCGGGCTGCCTGGCAGTCAACTTACTCTTCCCCTGAATGCGGTGACGGCACTGCTGGGCGCGCCGGTTGTGATCTGGGTGATCCTGCGCCAGCGCAATCTGCGGCAAGCCTTCGCTGGCTGATAGGAGCACCGGCATGACGGACGCGACTGTCCTGCGAACAGAAGACCTCTCCATAGGCTATCGCCGCGTCCGCAAAGCCCCCGTTGTCATTGCCAGCGACCTGAATTTCTCCCTGCAGCCGGGCGAACTGGTCTGCCTTCTGGGGCCGAACGGAGCAGGTAAGTCAACCCTCATGCGCACGCTGGCCCGCCTGCAGCCGCCACTGTCCGGGCAGATCTGGCTGGATGATCGTCTATTGGACGACCTGCGGCCCGGCCAGCTGGCCCGTCGACTGAGCATCGTGCTGACAGATCGAGTTGACGTGGGCGCAATGTCCGGGTACGGACTGGTAAGCCTGGGCCGTCATCCCTACACCGGCTGGACGGGGACCTTGACCGAACAGGACGAACAGATCGTGCAGTGGGCGCTGCACGCCGTAGGCGCAAGCGATCTGTCCGGCAGGCTCACTGTCGAGATGAGCGATGGCGAACGCCAAAAAGTCCTGATTGCCCGTGCCCTGGCACAGCAGCCACGGGTGATGCTGCTGGACGAGCCGACCGCCTTCCTGGACCTCCCCCGGCGGGTCGAAGTCATGGACCTGTTGCGGCAGCTCGCCAGCGAAAACGGCCAGGCCATCCTGCTCTCTACACATGACCTGGACCTGGCACTGCGCAACGCCGACCGTCTTTGGCTGCTGTCAGCCGATGGCGAACTCTTCGACGGCGCGCCCGAGGACCTGATTCTAAACGGCGCATTTGAGCGCGTTTTCTCCGCTGAAGGTGTAACATTCGACCGCGAACGCGGCTCTTTTCACACGCGCCAGGAGGCCTGCGGGCGGTTGCGGCTGGAAGGAGACGGCGTGGCGGCATTCTGGACCCGGCGTGCGCTGGAGCGGATTGGCTACGCGGTGGAGAGGGAGGGAGAGAACGGAAATTCCGCTTCCTACGCCTCGAATCTCCCTCCGCGGCCACTGCTAACCGGCGCCGTTTCGGTGCGAATGCAGGACGGTCGCCTTCTTTATAGACTTGATATTGAAGGGCGAGAAGATTCGTTTACATCATTGAACGCACTGACCACATACCTGCGCCGCGGCGGCGCCGGAGGAGAAACTGATGCCCAGGCTGACGAAAATTTACACGCGCGGGGGTGACGACGGGACGACCGCCCTGGGCGGCGGGCAGCGCGTCCCTAAGGACTCTCTGCGCGTCCAGGTGTACGGGACGGTCGACGAACTGAATTCTCACATCGGTGTTGCACTGGCCAACGGCCTGTGTGAACGTCTGGAAAGGACGCTGCCTGAGATTCAGAATGAACTTTTTCACCTGGGATCGGATCTGTGCTTTCTGGAAGAGGATAAGGTACGCTATACGCCACCGCAGATCGAGCAGCGCCACGTGGACCGCTTGGAGGCTTTGATCGACGAGCTTACGCCGGTTGTCGGCGCACTGGAAAACTTTATCCTGCCAGGGGGCTCGACGGGCGCATCCTACCTGCATGTCGCGCGAACCGTGTGCAGGCGCGCAGAACGGGAAGCTACTTCGCTGGCCAGCGAGGAAGAGATCAATCCGCAGGCGCTACGTTATCTGAACCGGCTGTCAGACGCGCTCTTTGTGATGTCGCGCCTCGAGAATCTACGTCAGGGGGTTGCCGAGCCACTGTGGGACCCGGCGGCGTGAGTCTACTTGACGGCATGGCAACACGCCCGGCCTGATGCATCCGAGGCCTTTGCACTGCCTGGCTCAAATGGTGATATAGAAGGAGGAGTAATCTGTGGATCTGCCGGAGATGGCGCCTTACGCGCGCCACGTGTTTATCTGTTCAGGGCCGTTCTGTGACCCGGAAGGCAAGGCGAACTGGCTCTACGCAACGCTGGCCCACAAACTGGGCGACCTGGGGCAATACGACAACCCTGTGCGTGTCAAGCGGGGCACGTCACCGTGTCTGGGCGTTTGCCACAGCGGGCCAGTCCTAGTCGTCTACCCTGAAGGCATCTGGTACTGCCAGGTCGATGAAGCCTTGCTGGACAGGATTGTCGAGGAGCATCTCCGAGAGGGTAACCCTGTGGAGGAAGCGGTCTACCATCGACTTGAAGACAATGTTTACTCAAGCGAGGTCAGATAGGCGTAGACCGCTTTGAGTCCGTCCGGACTGATCTTGGTGGAACCAAACAGGTGATCGGGTCCAAGTTCGCCACCCGTGCGGATCAGATGTTCGAAATCATCTTCGCTCAGCGTGAATCCCACGAGCGATGATGCCTGATCGGAGCCGGCGGCCCCTTCCCCGTGGCACTCGGCGCAGCGGTTGCCGTAGACAAACGCCCCACTCGCGATGTCCGGCTCCTCCGCGGCCTCCTCTTCGTCTTCCTTTCTGTCCGCCTCGCTGGCCTCTTCCATATCGGTGACCGGTGTCGGCTGGTCGAAACGGGCCGCCGGCATCGTCGGCACAGCGCTGCTGTCATCGTCCGTCGGCGCTTCCTCACCGGTCGTTTCCCCGCCGGAACCGGTCTCCTCATCACCCGGCCCGCAGCCTGCAGCCAGAGCGAAGAGCAGCAGCAAGACGGTCAAAATCGGTACCCAACGGCTTGCGAATCGTTTAATGTTCAAGGTCAACCGTACCATCTTGCCAGCTCTCTCTTTCTTCACTACCTGATTATCGCTCGCGGTCGTCTTCTGCGCAGAAGGGCGAAATAAAAGCTAGTTTTATCGTAATCTTCTTACTCGATCATCTTAGGGTCAAGCGCGTCCCGCAGGCCATCGCCGACAAACGAGAACCCAAGCATGGCCAGCGCAACGGCAATGGTGGGGAAGAGAGCCAGATGCCAGTACACGCGTACATAGGCATTGCTTACGCCGACCATCTTCCCCCAGCTTGGCAAAGGATCGTTGATGCCGATCCCAAGGAAGCTCAATCCAGCCTCTCCGAATATCGCCGCCGGGATACCGAAACTGATCGAAACCAGGATCGGCGTCAAGGCGTTGGGGAGTAGATGGCGCAGGATAATCCGATTTTGACTCACACCCGTGCAGCGCGCCGCCTCGACATATTCCTTCTCCCTCAGCGAAAGAATCTGTCCTCGCGTCAGGCGGGCGATACCGATCCAGCTGGTGATGCTGAGTGCGAAGATGACCTTGGCGAGACCCCCTCCCCAGACCGAGATGATCAGAATCGAAAACATCAGACCAGGGAAGGCAGTCATGGTGTCGATGAAACGGGAGATGACGAAATCGGTGCGTCCGCCAGCATAGCCTGCCAGACTGCCGAGGGGAACGCCAATCAGGAAGGCAACAAGCTGAACTGAGATCCCGACGGTCATCGACGTCCGTGCGCCGTAGATGAGCCGGCTCAGGTAGTCGCGGCCCACTTCGTCCGTGCCGAGCGGGTGCCCCGGCAGGTCAAAGGGAAATCTAAGCACACGGTCAAAATACACCTTGTCGTAAGGAAATGGCGCGACCAGGTCGGCGAACACAGCCAAAAACAGAAACAACACCACGATTGCCAGCCCAATTACGGCCAGCCGGTTTCGCATGAACCTTCGGGCCGCGTCATGCCAGAGCGTTCGGTGACGTTCCTCGCCCTGCGGCGCTACGTTCAATGGGGCTGCAACTCTGGCCGTCACTACGCCCCTCCCTCTGCGCCCAGCCGCACACGCGGATCGATCCAGGTATAAATGATATCGGTGAACAGATAGGTAAGACTCCACAGAAAGGCGATCAGCAGGAAAAGGGCCATGATCATGGGATAATCGCGATTGAAGATGCTGGTAACGAAGAACTTGCCGAGGCCGTTGATGCGGAATACCGCCTCGATGAAGATGCTGCCCGTCAAAAGATTGGGAATGATTACGCCAAGGGCGGTCACCATCGGAATCAGCGCATTGCGCAGGATATGGCGGAGCATGATCGCCCTCGTGTCCAGCCCTTTTGCCCTGGCTGTACGCGCAAAGTCCTGGCGCATCACATCCACAACGCTGGAACGAGTATAGCGGGCGATGATCGCCAGCGGGCCGATGGCATAGGCGATGACCGGCATGATCCAGTCGGTACACATGAACGCGCTCCCGAACAAGCAGGATCCGGATGCATTCCACCCGCCCATCGGCAGCCATTTGAGACGCACGGCGAAAAACAGTATCAACCACATCGCCACCACAAAGCTCGGCACCGTGATCCCCAACATGGCGATGAAGGTCGTGACGTTATCGATCCAGGAGTTCTGGTTATAGGCAGCGTAAATGCCCAATGTGATACCCGCGCCGAATGCGAGCAATACTGTCATTACGCCCACCTGCACAGTTACCTTCCAACTCTTGGCTATCAACGCTGTCACGGTGGTGGTCGGCTGCTGGTAGGGGATTCCAAAGTCGAAGTGCAGGATCACATTCTTCATGTAGTTCAGATACTGAATGTGGATCGGTTTATCGAGGCCGTATTTGCGCAGAATGTTTTCTTTGGCAGCCGGAGGCAGGGGAGCTTTGGTTTCGTCAAAGGGGCCGCCCGGCACCTGGTGCATGAGGAAGAAGGTGACAACGGAAACGACAAAAAGGACAAGGATCAGCGAGAATATCCGTCCTAAGATGTATCTTGCCATGGCGTTGCCTGAGTTCGTGATACGGTGGCGGGAGGCCACCAAAGTGGCCTCCCGCTTCGCTCAATCGCATCTTGATTGTCAAGGGCGTTGCTTCAGAACGCTACTCGGTTATGTAGATAAGCGAGATGTCCTGATCGTTGCCCCAGTGCCAGCCGGTGATTCCCTGGGAGTCGGGGTCGCGGACGGTGCCCTGTACCCACGTCTGCATCAGGTCTCCAGCCCATCGATGGGCGATGAAGATACCGCCAACGTCGTCCACCAGCACGCGTTCGGCGTCGCGGAACATCTGGTCGCGCAGTTCCGGATTGCCAACCATGCCGGCCGCCTCGGTGACCAGGGTATCGAATTCATCGTTAATCCAGGAGTGCCGGCCGCCAGACTTCCAGACGTTGCCCAGCAGATTGGCCGGATCTAGGAAGTCCATGCCGTAGTCGACGGCGCCGAATGTCAGCTGAGTGGGCTTGGCATTCAGTGCATCCATGTAGACCTTGCGGTCCACGTTCGAGATTTCGATATTGATGTTAAGACACTCGGAAATGGAAGCGGCAACCGCCTGGTAGACCGCAGACATCGCCGGCGCCTCGCCGCGCAGCATCATAACCTGGTCGGGGAATCCCTCACCACCGGCATAACCGGCCGCGGCCAGGTGCTCGTTGGCCAGGTCGCAGTCGAAGTTCTGATACTCGCGCAGATTGCCCTCGGTGTCAGAAGAGGGGTAGCCGGGCATCAGCATCGAGTAGGCGGGCATTGCCTTGATTTCGCCGTAAACGCTGGCCACAATGTTCTCGCGGTCAACGGCATGGGCGAAGGCCTTGCGAACGTCCACGTTGCTGAACGGTTCGGTGAAGGTGTCGAACAGCAGATAGTCGGTGCGGAAATCGCCGAAATGGCGCAGGTAGTTGCTGGCCATTTCCTGATCGGCCAGGATCAGTTCAAAGTCGGCCGGTGTCAGCGCACCGTACGGTACCTTATCGATGTCGCCGTTCTGGTAGGCGGCGAAGAAGGTGCTGGGATCCATGAAGATGCACTCGATGCGCTTAATCAGCGGAGGGCGGAATCCCTTGTAGGTCGGGTTGGCTTCGACGGCGATCTTGTTGCCAGGATCGAATTCAGCCAGAACGAAGGGGCCGGACGAAACCGAAGTTTCCGGGCTACTGTTGTAGTAAGGGCCGTGTTCTTCCAGGGCCTTCTTCTGCAACGTGAACGCGAACTTCATCACACCGGGCAGCGGCGGGAAGACATCCTCGGTCTCTACCTCGAGCGTCAGGTCATCCACGGCGCGAACGCCCAGCTCCTCGGGCGGCAGCTCGCCGGCAATGATCTTGCTCCAGTTCTTGATGCCGCCATCAGCCAGGAAGCTGTAGAACCAGGAGAAGTCCCAGCCGTGTTCCGGGGTGGCGGTGAGTCGGAAGGTGGCCTCGTAGTCGTAAGCGGTCAGCGGCGTGCCGTCGCTCCAGACCTGGCCCGGCCGCAGGTGGAAGGACCATACCTTGCCGTCTTCGGAAACGTCCCAGCTCTCGGCAGCGCCGGGGATAACATTGAAGTCCTTGTCGAGTGAGACCAGTGTGTCCTGGAACAGATCAGCCAGGCAGTACCGGTTGTAGACAGCCACCGGGAAGTCGAAGGTGGAAGAACTCTGATTTATGTCGGCCGCCACCCTGTAGACCTGCTCATCATAGGGCTTGGCGTCTGCAGGCAATTCCGTACCGTAAACGGTAACGTTGCCCGCGGTCTCTTCCATCGCTTCCTCGGAAGCCGACTCCTGAGCCGCCGGCGCGGCCGCAGGTACGCAGGCCTGGAGGAGCAACCCCAGCAGAAGAAGGAGTGGCAGTCCATAGGTGAACAGACGCGATCTCCGAACAGCATGTGTTGTCATCAAACTCTCCTTTGGCAATGGTGAAAACAAGAAAGAAGTAAGGGTATGGGGACCCTATCACAGCATTGATAGAACACGGCGTTGCCGGCTCACACAATTTGAAGTAGATGCGAGGGATACATGCGACAATCTCGCACGATAGTCTAAGCCAGTGTGCCCATGATTACAAATCTTCCAAGGTGCGCGCGCGCATTAAGTCTTAAGTCGCAAGAAAAACCGGGACCCTCCTTCGGCCGCCTGCATAGAGCAGGAAAAAGAGCCGGAGTGACCCGGTAATGTTCCACTGTCTGTAAAAGTTGCGAACCCGATCCCCGAATTCGAGTATCCGCAGGCGGGAACGGCCGCAGCCAACCCTGACATTCTCAGCCGTTACTCAGCCCAGGACCCTTTGGCCATCATTCCGCCGTCTACATTTACATATTCACCGGTCATAAAGGAGGCGGCGTCACTGCTGAGAAAGAGCACGACCGCTGCGATTTCCTCAGGTTGTCCGATGCGCCCTACGGGGTGGTCAGCGGCTGCGGCAGACCGTAGTGCCTCGACGTCGTGGTTCACGCTCTCCAGGGCCAGGCTGGTCTCAATCGTGCCGGGATTGACCGCCAGTACGCGAATGTTCTGCTCCGAATAGTCCATCGCCAGCTGCTGCGTGAGAGAGATCATGCCCCCTTTGCTGGCCGCATAGGCCGGCACGCCTTTCATCGACTGGCGACCCTGAACACTGGCGATATTGACGATGACGCCCCCGCCCTGTTTCAGCATCACCGGAATCGCATATTTGGACATCAGGAAACCGCTCTTCAGATTGACGTCCAGGATGCGATCCCAGGTCTCCTCGGGAAACTCATGGGCGGGCAGGTAGCTATCCACCGGCTGAATGCCTACGTTGTTGACGAGAACGTCAACACTGCCGGTCGCGGCTGCCTGGCTCACCAGCGCCTCGCAGGTCGACGCCTGGGACACATCGGTGTTGACGTAAGTGATCGATCCGGCCAGTGAAGCGCTCTCGGCCCCGATCCGTGCACCCGCGTCCGCGTCGACGTCAGCACAAAATACATTGGCGCCAGCTCGGGCGAATTCCCTCGTAACGGCTTCGCCAATGCCCTTCGCGCCGCCCGTCACAATGACGGTCTTGCCGTTGAAATCGCTCATAGTAGGTTCTCCCTTTGTTCTTAGCTATGAATCTCGATGAGTTGTGTTCCCAATTATCGTTCCAATGCCAGGAATTCCGCAATCGTTTGCGCATCCTCTGGGGTGACGCCTACTGCGGCCATCGTCGATCCCGGCGCGTACTGGTTGGGATCGACGATGTAACTGGCCAGATTTTCCGGTGTCCAGACGACATCCAACCCACTAAGAGCGGCCGAAGCGTTGAATTCGGCCACGCTTCCTGCCCGTCTGCCGATCAATCCGTGCAGATGGGGCCCGGCGCTGTGTTCAGGCGTCAGATTGTGACAGCCAGCACAATGCGCAGTGAAGAGCGCAGCCCCTGGATGGCCGGCCAACCCGTCTGGTGGTGATGGGGGATAGTCCTCGCCCGCGGGAGTTTCTGCGAGGTACGGCGTGCCGAAAGTGTAGCTGGCCTCCCAAACAGGGCCTCTCCAGAAGGCTTCGCCGTCAGGGCTCTCCTCGCGAATCACCTGGCCTGTAAAGATGTGTCTGATCTCATATTCGGGCAGAGTGCGCACCACGAGGCACCCGCCCTCGAAACCAGCAGCGCCTATGCCTTGCTCGAAGGAATTGAAGTCATGTACGTTGAATCCGTACTGTCGGAACTCTTCAGAAATGTCTTCCGAATGAACCGGTGTAATGTGTAAGAAAAACCGATTGCGGAAGTCGCCAGAGCTACAAGGGATCCCCAGATATATCAGAAGGTCTTCGTGGACGAATACTTCGAAAAGAGAACGCATTGCCGGGGGCCCGACGTCTTCTCCGTTGAGTCTACGAATCAAAGGATCGACGTCGTCCTGCACAAGACTGAAGACGTCAATGCACACATCTTCGGCATCAAAAGAATAGATCGATCGCAAATTGTTATCGAGCTGGCAGTAGAGCGGGGCTCGCTGCAAGAAAATAACCTTCGAACTGTCTGTCAGAAGTGCGACGCGGCCATCCGGCATCTGTGCCAGGTCGCGGATGCGCTCGCCAAATCCGATTCGTTCGATATTCGTGACCCGCTCTTGCCGAATGCGCACGCGAAAGAGCGAGCCGCTTCTGAGAGAGCCGATCAACAGATCGTCTCTCCAAAGGGGAAACTGTTGACTGTTGCTGACGATCACACTGGAAACGGCGATTGCTGGAATCCAGGCGTAGAACGGCTCTTCTGAGCCATCGTGCCGGCCCTGTTCCTGGTTGTATGGCCATACCCTGTTTCCGTAGAGAATTCCATAAGTAGCGAACGGCCAACCATAGTCTAATCCCGGCAAGACAAAGTTGAGTTCATCGCCGCCCTGTGGGCCGTGCTCGGTGAGCCATAGGTTTCCCTGCCCATCGCGTGCCAGACCCTGCGGATTGCGAAAGCCTGTAGCTACGATTTCTGCGTCGCCGCTTTCAAGTTCGATGCGGACCAGCTTGCCCAGGTGCAGTTCAGGGTCAACGACCGGCGGTTTCTCCGGGTCACCGCCCTCATTTCGCAGATGCCACTCGTACCAGGCGTGGTCGCCCACTGCAATCAGAAGATGCTGGTCGCCGTCCATCAACATGCGGCCGCCCGCCTGGATGCCGCCGCCGGTCTTGGGCACATCACCTTCCCAGTACCCGAAGATTGCGTTCTCGATACAGGGATTCGCGGTAAAAACCGTCTTCCAATCGCCCGTGACTTCAACTCTTCCTTCCCTTACATTCAGTCTCGTTGACGATACCCGAAACTCGACGCATTCACCGACAAGATAGTGATGGGAAATAAAAAGTGTGAACTCATCTGGAGACAATTCTTTCAGAAGAATGTCGGCGACACGAAATCCGACCCAGGTGATGGGCTTTTCCGGCGGCAATTCGAACATAGGGACCCGGTCGGGCAAGTAGCTCAATTCGCCGTCAGCCTGAATCAGCCCGATCCGCCCTCTTGGCGTCACCAGTAGAAGATGATCCCCGATCGGTGCGATGGCTCCGCCATCCCCCCGGAATCTCTCAAGTTC
The DNA here is from genome assembly GCA_965207495.1 of Caldilineaceae bacterium. Lineage (GTDB taxonomy): Bacteria > Chloroflexota > Anaerolineae > Caldilineales > Caldilineaceae > Bin5. Next base: position 4,441,094 of record OZ242287.1, on the reverse strand, counting down.
AACTGTGACAAGTTGAATCTCATATAGGTGTGTTCTCTTGGTGGGAGGGCTCGGGCCGAAGACCCTGCTTTCACCGGCAAGACGGGAGGACGCATCTACCGAAAGGAGGTTGCCCGGAATGAGCGGCATGGTCACGGTCGCGACCAGTGCCAGCAGCAATGAAAACAACCTTTGTCGCCTGGTTGCAGCCATCAGCTTCCTGACCTTCCGGTGGGGCATAGCATTCCCTGCATATTTCGCAGTTGCGACCGTGTCCATTGCTTTCGGCAGCCTGACCAGTCTGCGTCAGATCAGCCGGCCGGCATTTCTTCCCGTCACTGATTTGACTTAAGAAACTCGACAATGAGCTGGGCCTCTTCTTCGGCCACTCCGACCCCTGCCATTGTGGTTCCCGGTGCAAACCGTTCAGGACTTGCGATGAATTCGGCTAGATTCTCCCGCGTCCAGACAATCTCCATTCCAGTCAGGGCAGCCGTGGCGTTGAAGCCGGCAACTTCGCCCGCCGGCCGGCCTATTACGCCGTCCAAATGCGGACCGATGTGGTGTTCGGCAGTCAGGTTGTGGCAACTGCCGCAGCGCGCAGCAAATAGCTCGGCGCCCCGCGACGGGCTCTCTGCATCCCCCGTCGGGTAGGGCGAATCCGCCCTCTCGGTTGCGGGGGCAGGGGCTTCGCGGAAAGTATAGCTCGCCTCCCAGACCGGGCCTTTCCAACTGATCTCGCCGCCGGGTTCTTCCACGCGAATGACCTGCCCGGTATAGATGTGCTTCAGGTCATATTCAGGAAGGGCCCGAGTTACGATACATCCTTCTTTGTGCAAGGTTGCGCCGACATTGTCTTCACCAATGTTGAAGTCAAGTACATCGAAACCGAGACGCGCATTCCCCTCGGCTAGGTCACTGGCTTCGGTCGGGGTAGTGTGCAAGAAAAAGCGACGGTCCATATCGCTACTGGTGCATGGACTCTTGACGTAAGTGATTCGGTTTTCGTGCAAATAAACGCTGAAGAGCGACCGAACTGTCGGGCTGTCAAAATCGGCGTCAGCCAGGGGGCGAATCAACGGATCGTCTGCTGATGAGATTATTTCGGACAGATCGACGCAGACATTTTCGGCGTCATAGGAGAAGATAGAGTCGACATCGTTCTCACTCTGGCAATAGAGCGGCGCGCGCTGCAGGAACAGAACGTTGGCGCTGTCGGTCAAGAGGGCAATGCGGCCGTCCGGCATCAGCGCGATGTCGCGGATACGTACGCCGGTTTCTATCTTCTCGACATACATCACATGCCCCTGATGAAGGCGGACTCGGTACAGCGAATGCGTGATCAGCGATGCGATGAGCAGGTCATCTTTCCACAGGGGGAAATGCCTGCCGTCGATGACGATCAGGTTGGAAATCCCAATTCTCGGAATCCAGGAATAGACCGGTTTCTCAAAACCATCGTGCCGGCCTTGGACTTCGCTGTACGGCCATACCTTATTCCCATACTGGATGCCATGGGTAACATGGGGCCAGCCATAGTTAAGCCCTGATTTCACCAGGTTGAGTTCGTCCCCAGCCTGAGGCCCATGCTCGGTCTGCCACAAGTTGCCGTCCGCATCACGGGCGAGCCCCTGCGGATTGCGGAAACCTTCGGCAATAATCTCAAATTCCCCGCTGGCCAGTTCGATACGCAGTAGCTTTCCAAAATGGAAGTCCTCTCCTGGAACAAAGGGGGGGTTCTCTGGATGTTCGTCAAGATACCACTCGTAGAACGAGTGGTCACCCGTTACGACCAGAAGGTGCTCTGGACCATCCATCAACATACGTCCGCCTGAAGTAATTCCACCTCTACCCTCATAGTCGAAGGGCTCAAGGTCGATGCAGGGACTGGCTATGAATTCAGTCTTCCAACTGTCTGACACTGTGGTGTTGGCGCCATCCGAACGCAAGGAAGTGGAGGAGATTCGAAATTCTACGCAGTCACCCTTGAAAAAGTGATGAGAGGCAAAAAGTGTGTATTCGTTGGGCTCCCGTTCAAGAAGCAGGATATCGGCGACTCGAAATCCGACCCAGAGGATTGGCTTCTCCGAGGCAGACTCGTTCATCGGTACTCTCTGCCGCAAATTCACAACCTGTCCGTTTCTGTCAATTAACCTTAAGCGTCCTCTCGGCGTCGCCACCAACAGGCTGTCACCCAGCGGTTCGATCGCGCCGCCCCTGGCAGCAAATTCCTTAAGTTCAACGAGGTCCAACTGGATTTCATGTAAGTGTGTCTCAATCAGAATAGAATCTGCGGGGGCAAATACTGCCTTCCCAACCCAGACAGTGGCCGCCTGGATCCACTCTGGAAGCAAGAACGAAAGCGTCAACGCGAGAATGGTAGCTGCCAAAAGGAACGACCTGATTCTAACGCGGCTACTCATCCTCTTCGGAAGCATTCGTTTTCCTTGCCGACACGTAACTGTTGTTTATTCCTGTACGGGAAATGCCCGAGGCGACTCGCTTGGGATTTTCCGACCCCCATGCAGGTCAGACCTTGGGAGACGGGCCTGAAGGCCAATCGGTTGCGAAGCTGCGGAGGCATCAATTGCGGAGGGTTAGAAGCGCCCTTCCAGAATTCGGATTGCCTGCTCTTGCATGTGGGGAAGTCGAGGCTAGACCAAGGGATGAGGGAAAGAGTGTGATCTCCTTATCCATTGCCGTGGTTCCTCCTCCGGCCACTTTACTGATGCACTGGAATCATAATCCTGTTCATTACGTAAAACAAATCTAGCAGTTTACGTCAGCCATGAGCAGATCTTCGACCCGTCTAAGATTTGACTGCCCGAAACTGTCCTGCTATAGTGGCGAACAGTAGCTGATATGAAGCGGGTGGGGCTCGTTAACTCCCACCGACTGGAAGTAAGGAGGACCGGTAAAGATGGCACGGATTAGAGATATGGCCGCAGTCTTTTGCACTGCGAGCTTCGTCCCAGGAGCAGAGCACCGGTGAACCTTACTGTGGATGGCGGTTCGGACTAATTACCGACCCCCTCCCGAATCGGCAAAATGGTCACGGTGCTTATGCCCGTGACTTTTCTAATTGGTGCAAACCGATACAGAGTCACGGGCCCGGCCTGTGGCTCTTTTGTTTTGTGCGGGCAAACGCCTGCAAAAGGTAGCGAGCAGTTTCAGTTTGCTCTCCCCCGACGGACTGGGGCTGCCGTTACCGATACAAAAATCCCCCGTCGCGCCCAACTTCGGGGCGCAAATCGAAGGTTGTAAGGAGTGTAGGTTGATGGAAGACATGGCATCTGAAGCCGGGAAGAGGGATCAATCCAGGCCGCGCCAGGAGGTGCCCGGCTGGCTGCGGCCGCTGCTGAGAGTATGGCTTGCCATCGGCGGCCGGCCCAATGAGGAAGATGGAGAGGAAGAGGGCGACCCGGGAATACGGCTCAACTACGACTTGCAGGACACGCTAACTCCCAACCGCTTCGTCGGTCTGTGGCGCATGGCGACCGGCTTTCGCACCATCTACATCTACGCCGTCATCGCCGCAGGTTTTGCAGCGCTCAGCCGCACCGCGGTCTTTTACCTGTTACGCTACTTTGTCGACGATGTGTTGACCGCTGCCGACCTTAAATGGCAGATTCCATTGGTGGCGGCCGGGATCACTGTCTTGGCGCTGCTGCAAGGGCTTTTCTCATACAGCATGGGCCGCCTGTCGGCGAAAACGGCGGAAGGCATGGCCCGCCGTCTGCGCAACTATCTTTACGATCACATTCAAAGGCTGACCTTCTCCTACCACGACACGATGCAGACCGGTGAGTTGATTCAGCGCGCCACTTCCGACGTCGAAACGCTTCGCAGGCTTTTCCAGGACCAATTGATAGGAATCGGCCGCACCGGCCTGCTCTTCCTTGTGAATTTCTGCGCTCTGATATTGTTGCACGGCTGGCTGGCCTTTTTGTCGGTTCCGCTGCTGCCCGTCGTCGCAGTGGCCTCCTTCTTCTTCTTCAGGCGAATGGAGACCGTCTTTGAGTCCTATCAGAGCCAGGACGCGGCCGTTTCCAACCGGTTGCAGGAGAGATTGACGGGTGTGCGCGTCGTTAAAGCGTTTGCACGCCAGTCCTACGAAATCGAGCATTTTGAAAAGGAAAACTGGGAGAAATACCGCCGCGGCGTGAGGGTCGGCAATCTCCACACGATGTTTTGGCCGGTTGTCGAATTTCTGACCGGCGGCCAAATGCTAATTGGAATGTCAGTGGCTGCCCTGATGGCCTTGAACGGAGAAATCACCATTGGTACATTTGTCGCCTTTACCGGTCTACTCATGGCAACGATCTGGCCGGTTCAGGGGATCGGCCGTCTGGTCGCCCATGTCTCCACCGGGCTAGTTTCGCTGAACCGCGTACAGGAGATCATACGTCAGGACAGGGAGCAGCTGGAAGAGGGCAGCGCACCGAGCAGCAAGCGTCTGCGCGGTGCGCTACAGTTCAGAAATGTGCAGTTCGCCTATGACTCACCAGACGCTGAGGAAGTCGGCAAAAATAACAAAAGCAGGGACGCGAAGCTGGACCAGAAGGAAGCGCGGCGAAGGGCGTTTGCAGAACGAGGTTACGTCCTGCGAGATATCGACTTCGACGTCGAGCCCGGCCAGGTCGTCGGCCTGCTCGGCGCGACTGGGTCGGGCAAGTCCTCCCTCGTCAACCTGTTGCCCCGTTTCTATGAATACAGCGGGGGCAGCATCATCCTGGACGGCGAAGAGCTGCGGTCCTATCCACGCGGCTTTCTACGCGGTCAGGTTGGCATCGTTCAGCAAGAGCCGTTCCTGTTTTCGACGACGATCCGCAATAACATCACTTATGGACTGGGAAGGGACATCTCTGACGAAGAAGTGGAGGCCGCGGCCAGGGCTGCAGCCATTCACGACGTCGTTCAGACCTTTCCCAAGGGGTACGACACGCTCGTCGGCGAACGGGGCGTGACCTTATCAGGCGGCCAAAAGCAGCGGGTGACCATTGCTCGCACCTTGCTGAAGGATCCGGCGATTCTGCTACTGGACGACGCCACCTCCAGTGTAGACACGGAAACCGATGCCGCGATCAGGGAGGCGCTGAACAGCCTGATGCAAGGTCGCACCACCTTTATCATCGCGCACCGTGTGCAAAGCGTCATGTCGGCAGACAAGATCCTGGTTATGGACGCAGGAAGGATAATCCAGCGCGGTAGCCACGAAGAGCTTGTCTCCCAGCCAGGAGTTTATCAACAGGTTTTCGCGCTGCAGGTGCAGATAGAGGCCGATCTGGATCGGGAAATCGCCGCGGTAGTCGAAGCGGCCGAGGTGAAGCTGGGTGCGTTGGAGACAGGGCTGTCCCAGGCAGGCAGCGACGGCGCGCCGTCAGAATCCGAAATCCCCCATACTGTTAGCAAAGGTTGACCGATGTCAGAATACGAACAGTTCGAGGAAGAAGAGTTCGATACCGAATTCAATGGCGAGACCGTCGTTCGCATCTTGCGGCAGGGACTTCAGCACTGGCACTTGATCGGCGGTTACCTCGTCGCGATTGTCGTAACCTCCTTCATGGACGGGTACCTGACCTTCCTCTCAAAGCGGATAATAGACGACGGCATTCTGGCCGGCGATGCTGAGCAGGTCTGGCAGCTGATCCTTCAGTACGGTGTGGGACTCCTGCTGGTTTCTCTTGGTGTGATGGCCTTCATATTCTCGGCGTCGCGCATGGGCGAGCGCGTGCAATACGATCTGCGCAAGATGATGTTCGACAAGCTGCAGGAACTGTCTCTCTCCTACTACGACCGGACTCCTGTCGGATGGTTGATGAGTCGACTTACTTCGGATGCCAGCCGTGTAGGAGACCTGGTTTCCTGGGGCATCATGGATCTGGCCTGGGGCACAGTCAATATTCTGGTCTCTCTCACATTCATGGCCATAATCAACTTTCAGATGATGCTGATCATTGCCGCCATCATCCCAGTGCTTGTCATGGTTGCCTTTCGATTCAAGAAGAAGATACTGGCGGAATACCGCGATGTACGCAAGACGAATTCGCAGATAACCGGGGCCTACAACGAAAATATTACCGGTGTGCGCGTCGTCAAATCGCTGCGTCGCGAAGAGGGCAACCTGGAAGAGTTTGAGAACCTGACCCGGACTATGTATCGCGCCGGATTCCGCGCCGCGTGGCTGTCTGCACTCTTCCTGCCCGTTGTCCAACTGATCAGCGCCGTCGGCGTATCCAGCATTGTCCTGTACGGAGGCTGGCAGTTCCAACTGGGCGGCATGACCATCGGCGGCATCCAAGCCTTCATCTTCTACATTACTTTTATGCTGTTTCCAGTTCAGGAAATGGCGCGTATCTATGCCGAAATGCAGCAGGCTATCGCCTCCGGAGAACGCATCTTCAGTCTTGTCGACGCCGTGCCCGAGATTCAGGATCGCAGCGGCGCGCAGGATCCGGAAAGCCTCCGCGGCGATATCGTCTTCGAGAACGTGGACTTCCAATACGAGGAGGAGAATCCGGTCCTGCGCGACTTCAGCCTGCACGTAAAGCAAGGAGAGACGATCGCGCTGGTAGGACCGACTGGCGCCGGCAAATCGACGATCGTCAACCTCGTCTGCCGCTTTTACGAACCGTCAAGAGGGCGCATCCTGATCAACGGCAAGGACTTCACGGAGTGGACCCTGCACGGAATTCATAGCCGTGTCGGCGTAGTACTGCAGACCCCGTATCTCTTTTCCGGCACGATCTGGGAGAATCTCCGATATGGCCGGCTCGACGCCACCGACGAAGAGGTCGTGACTGCAGCCAAGGTGGCCGGCGCGCATGCCTTCATCGAGGAGTTGGAAGAAGGGTATGTCAGCCAGGTTGGCGAAGGAGGCGTCCTCCTGTCGGTTGGCCAGACGCAGCTCTTGAGCCTGGCGCGGGCGATTCTCGCCGACCCCGATATCTTCGTCATGGACGAGGCCACCAGTTCGGTCGACACGCTGACCGAGGCGCTGGTACAGGAAGCGATGGACGCGATCCTTGCAGACCGCACCAGCTTCATCATCGCCCACCGGCTCTCGACCATCCGCAAGGCGGACCGCATCCTGGTGATCGAGGAGGGCCGCATCGCCGAACAGGGCACGCACGCCCAGCTCATTCGCCAGCGTGGTCACTACTATGACCTGTATACAAAGCAGTTCAGAGACGAGCGCATCGGGTCCGCGCAGCCGCTCCTGAACGCAGAGAAAATGGTCGCGGCCTGATTCGGTCCCGGAAATACATCGATAGGCGCCGGGTCTCGACAGGGATCCGACGCCTTTCCAGCTTGGTGCGCGCGCCTTGTAGACCCTTATCTCCTGCGAACTTGACGTGCACAGGTATCTCAAATATACTGTGACCAGTTGCGCTGGAGTTGAGCGCTCCTGCACCTGAACAACTGAATCGCAATCGGGAGCTCGGAAGAACTGGGCTGAGAGATCTCCTACCGCGTCCGAATGGCGCACCGTGGAGATGACCGACAGACCTGATCCAGGTAATGCTGGCGTAGGAACCATAGCGACACGTAGACGAACTACATATACCACCAAACGCCAACCGCCTGCCAGGGCGGTTTTTTTGTTTGCCAAAGGAGACACCATGTCCAACCAGGTAAATGTCGATATTCAAGTGCTCCCCTCGACCGGCGGCGATGTCTATTCGATAGTCGATCGCGCTATCGGGGTTATCCAGGCATCAGGCCTGAAATACGAGGTCGGCGCTCTGGGAACGACCGTGGAGGGCGATCTGGACAGCTGTCTGGACGTGGCCAAAGCCGCGCATCGCGCCTGCTTTGTCGACGGTGTATCAGGGGTGGTCACTGTCATCAAGATCGGCGAGGCGGTCGGCGGCTCCTCCATCGAGGAGAAGGTTGCCAAATACCGGGAAGAAGGCTGATGCGGTTAGCACGGCTCTTCCTGCCAGCGGGCGTTCTCCTGACGCTGGCGGTCCTCTGGGAGGTCGTCGTATGGGGCCTGGAGGTGCCCAAGTGGATTGTGCCTTCACCTTCGGCCATCTGGCAGGCATTCTGGGAGATGCGCGCTCTGCTAGGCGTCCATGTGGCCCAGACCATGCTGGAGGTCGCAATCGGCATTGGGATCGCCGTAGCCTCGGGCGTTTCGGTGGCGGCCGCCATCAACTTTTCGCCGATGCTGCAACGCGCCATCTATCCACTCCTGGTAATATCCCAGACCGTGCCCATTCTGGCGTTGGCGCCGCTGCTGATCATCTGGTTTGGTTTTGGCATCGCGCCCAAGGTAATCGTCGTGACGTTGTTCTGTTTCTTCCCCATCGCCGTCAACACAAGTGATGGGTTGACCTCAACCGAGCCCGAGCTGATCGATCTTTTCCGGTCGATGGGAGCGACGTGGCTGCAGATATGGCGCAAGGTGCGGCTGCCCGCCGCCCTGCCTTACTTTTTTTCGGGCCTGAAGATCGCGGCCACTTACAGCGTAACCGGCGCAATCGTTGGGGAGTGGGTTGGCGCCAAACAGGGGCTGGGCATATACATGCTGCGCTCGTCGGCAGCGTTCAAGACCGCGCAGGTCTTCTCGGCCATCGTCATCACCTCACTCCTCAGCATCCTGCTGTTTCTGGCCGTGTTTGCCCTCGAACGCGGCACGATGCCCTGGCACTTTGACGAACGGTGACGGCAGCTGCCACCCGGTGGCTGCCTGTGCAAGTTATTTCTCCAAGGAGGAGATGATGCGAAATCGACTGTCCCGAACCACCCTGATGATTACGTTGCTGATGACGGTAGCACTAGCGGCAGCCTGCGTGCCGGTTGCTCCGGCCGCGCAAAGCGGTGACGACTCCGCCGCCCTGAAGGACGTCACGCTGCTCCTGGACTGGACGCCGAATACCAATCACACCGGCATCTATGTCGCCCAGGATAAAGGCTGGTATGAGGAGGCGGGCCTGAACGTGGATATCGTCATACCGGGCGAGTCCGACGTACACCAAGTCGTGGCCACCGGTTCGGCCGACTTTGGCGTGAGTTACCAGGAAGGCACGACCTTCGCCCGCGTCGAGGGCGTGCCGATCGTCTCGATCGCCGCGGTCATCCAGCACAATACCTCGGGTTTCGCCTCGCGCGGCAGGGCAGGCATCGAGCAGCCCACCGACCTCGCGGGCAAGCGCTACGGCAGCTTCGGCTCCCCGATCGAATATCCCACTATCGACCTGCTGATGCAGTGTGCCGGCGGTTCGGCCGAGGATGTCGAATTCATCGACGTTGGCTGGGCCGACTTCCTCTCCATTACCGAAGCCGACCAGGTCGACTTCGCCTGGATCTACTACGCCTGGACCGGCATCAACGCGGAGCTCCAGGGCATCGATCTGAACATTATCATGCTCAAGGACTACCTGGACTGCATCCCCGACTACTATACGCCGATCCTGATTACCAGCGAGGCCATGATTGCGAACGATCCGGAGATCGTGAAGGCATTTGTCGCGGCGACGACGAGGGGCTTTGAATTCGCTATCGGGAGCCCTGCCGAAGCGGCCGATATTCTGCTTGCGGCCAACCCGGACCTGGACACCGCCCTGGTCCACGCCAGCCAGGAATGGCTGGCCAACGAATACCAGGCCGAAGCCGCGCAATGGGGCACTCAGACCGGTGACGTCTGGCAGGCCTATGCCGACTTCCTGATCGACGGCGGCATCATCGAGTCGTTTGACGGCGAGGGCGCATATACGAACGAGTTCCTGCCGGAACGGGAATGACGCTACTGGCGGTCGACTCGCTTTCCAAGACCTTCAGCGGCGGCTCCCGCCGGGGCGCGCGCGGCGAAGTCGAGGCCGTCGTCGACCTGACCTTCAAGGTTGAAGAGGGCGAGTTCCTGACCATCATCGGTCCCAGCGGCTGTGGCAAGTCCACGCTGCTGCGCCTGCTGGCCGGCCTCGTACAGCCGGACAGCGGCCAGGTAATCCTGCAAGGGCAGCCCCTGCCAAACGCGTCCGATCGGCAGGGGCGCTTTGGCTACATGCCCCAGCGGGATACCCTGCTGCCATGGCGCACTGTGCTCGAAAACGTGATCCTGGGCGTGGAACTGGCCGGCGGCAGCCTGGATACGGCCCGTGAAGAGGCGCGTCGGCTGCTCCCGCTCTTCGGGCTGGACGGCTTCGAAAGCAACTGGCCCAGTACGCTCTCGGGCGGAATGAGGCAGCGGGCCGCGCTGCTGCGCACCTTCCTGGCCGGCTACGACATCCTTCTTCTCGATGAGCCGTTCGGCGCGCTCGATGCCCTCACCCGCCGCATGCTGCAGCAGTGGCTGCTGGGCGTGCGGACGCGCTTCTCAAAGACGGTCCTCTTCATTACGCACGACATCGACGAAGCGCTGCTGCTGGGCGATCGCATGCTCGTCTTCAGCCCCCGTCCCGGCCGCATCACCGCCGACTTTTCAATCGACTTGCCCCACCCGCGAAACGAGAATACAATCCTGGAAGCGGACTTTCTCGCCCTGAAACGAAATGTGCTTGCGCAACTGAGACTTTGAAAATGGAGTATCCCATTCTTATTCGACAATCAAAGTGCAGACCGCCTTAAGTCCAATGGATATCTCGTAATTTCCGGCGCGGCCCTGGACAGTTCTGACCTGCTGGAGGCCTTCCGAACTTTCATTCGCAGAGTTCGGGACTATCAACTCCGCTTTCTTCAGAAGCGTTACGGCTACGCATACGACGGCTTTTCCTACTACGGCCAGAGCGACAGCAGCCATCAGGCTGAAGACGACCTCATCAGCACCTTTGTCCTCTCCGAGTTTTACCCGGTAGAACGCTACCCTGTCGAGTTTCAAAGCTTTCTGAAAGGCAGTTGGAAAGAGGTCGTGCAGACGGTGCGTTCGATGGAAACCGAACTGCTGACACAACTTGCCGTACCCGGCCTGCTGGACTTCTACCGCCAGAACGCCGGCCACATGGTCTCCAATAACTACTATCCGCCGCAAAAGAAGTTCGACACCGCGGCTGCTGGCAACACGCGGCTTTCCGCGCATCCCGACGCCTCTTTGTTCACCGTTTTCCCGTTCGGGATCGACCAGGAGCTGGAACTGCAGGTGACCGGCAGAAGCGGAGAATCTGTGTGGCGTTCTGTAGACGCTGCAAACTCGATCCTGCTCTATCCCGGCTACTTGTTGGAGATGTGGACCCAGGGCGAGATCAAAGCAATGAATCATCGTGTGCGGCTGAGCGACAATAGCGCGGCCGAACGATTCACCTTTTCCTTTTTCTCGCTTCCGTTTCCTCTGCGGGAGTTTGAAATGCCGGGACGGGGCTCAATGACTAGCGAAGGCTACTTCAGTGCCTATAGCGCCCTATTCTGATGCGGGCATCCTGACACCGTAGCGCTCAGCCGCGGCCCAGATCTTACCCCACGCCGTATCGTCAATCGCGATGCCTTCCCGCGTCCGCTGTTGACGCGTACGGATCTCCGGCTCGCCCGGCGCAAGGATCTCGTCAAATCCGGCTGCCAGCTCTGAGCCCTTGACGTGCTGCACCAGCCCTGCGACATCAGCATAGAAGCCGTCGTCCTGTCTCATTTGCTCAGGCTGAACTGCAATGGCGAGGAATCCATTGCCGATTCGGTCTACCCCCTCGCGACTGCAACCAGCCCCTGACAGGGCGCCGGCCAAAATGTCGATAACAAAGGACAGACCAAAACCCTTGTGCCCGCCAAATGGCAGTAATGCACCTTCAGGCGGCCCAATATAGGCGGCAGGGTCCGTCGTTGGGTTGCCGTCGGCGTCAACGATGCAGCCGGCCGGCGCCGGTACCCCGCGGTTGTGCATGTCTTTCAGCTTGCCGTCTGCGATGGCTGATGTCGCCATATCGAGTACCAGAGGTTCCCCGCCCTTGCGTGGGATTCCCACAGCAATTGGGTTGGCCGACAGCCGCCGCCCGCGCCCGCCCCAGGGAGCAGCCAGTTTACCTCCGCCGTGCGTATTGACAAACATCACCGTCACCAGCCCCTGCTCCGCCGCCAGGTAGGGATAATGCCCGACGCGGCCGATGTGCCCGCACTGGCTGACCGCGATGATGCCAACTCCCGTCTTACGTGCCTTTTCCAATGCCACTTCCATCGCTTCCAGACCGATGACCTGGCCAAATCCCCAGCCACCCTCGATCACCGCCAATGTCTCGGTTTCGTGCATGATAGTCGCGTGCTGGCCGGGGACGACGTCGCCCGCCTCCATCCATTCCAGATATTCAGGGATCCGCAGCACGCCATGCGAGTCGTGGCCGACAAGGTTGGCTTGGACCAGATGGTCCGACACGATGCCCACCTCCTCCTCTTCCAGACCGGCGGCTGCGAAAATCTCCTCGGCGATGGCGGTCAGTCTGTCAGGAGAAAATGTGGGCACGATTGTGTCTCCATTTCATTCTCATGGCTTGCTCGATGACTCGGAAGCGCATATGCTCGCTCCCAATACTATACTGACCTCCAAAACCAGATACCCCCTGCCAGGCCAACAATCTGAACTCGGGCTAGCCAATCAAGGGACAGACATACGGATTTCGACGAAGGCAAAATCCGTTGCTCTCGGATCTTCAATTCAGTCTGCTTTTAAGAAGATCGCAGTCAGGGCGGGCGGGCTGTCAGTTACAGGGGCGACTAAGAGGAACTCGAAACTCAACTGCATCGCGTCTCTCTGTTCGGTCTGTTTCAGTCCGGGTTTCCGGCAGACCAGTGCTGAGCTATCGCAGTCTTAGGAATGGCGTCGGGAGCAAACCGCGCCAGACAAGATCAGGCTATGAATAATTTTATGGGCGTTTCCAGCAACTCTTTCACCCTCTTAAGAAAAAGAGCGCACTCGGCGCCGTCGGAAACGCGGTGGTCGGCGGAGATCGTCAGCTGCATGACCGTGCGCACCACCACCCGGCCTTCCTCAACGACCGCGGACTCCCTGGCGGTTGCCACTGCGAGAATTGCTGCCTGCGGCGGGTTGATGATCGCGGCAAAGTGATCGGTGTCGTAGCCGCCCAGATTGCTGATCGTGAAAGTGCTGCCCGACACATCCTCGGGCCTGGCCCTGCCCGCACGCGCCCTCTCGATCATTGTTCGATTCTCGCGGGCGATGTCCGCTATCGGGCTGCGGTCGGTCTGCCGGCTGACTACAGTCAGCACGCCCCCTTCCACCGCCACGGCCGCGCCGATATTGATGTCGGGATGAACGTCGATGCTGTCGTCGACAAAGGACGCGTTCAGGTTGGGGAAATCGCGCAGCGCCAGGGCGGTGGCCTTCACCACCAGGTCGTTAACCGTGACCTGCGCCTCCGAAGGAAATGCCTGGTTGAACTGCTTTCTCAACGCCAGGGCATCGTCCATCATGACCGAACTGGTGATGTAAAAGTGCGGGATAGTCTGCTTGCTCTGGCTCATGCGCCGCGCAATCGTTCGCCGTAGCGGCGAGGCGGCAGGGCCGACGCTCCGAGGCCTGTCAATGACGGCGGGCCGGCTTTGGGCAATCTCCTCTATTGCGCCGGGCCGCGCCTCGGCCAGGTGACTCTCTACATCGCCGCGCAAAATCCGGCCGCCGGGACCGCTGCCGGCCACCCGCCGCAAGTCCAGATTGTGCTCACGGGCCATACGCAGCGCGATCGGTGTTGCCAGGACCCCATTTTCCACGGGTTCTGTCGAAACGCGATTCGCAGGCTGACTCTCTTGCTGTGCGGCCGGCAAGGGACTGGGTGGCGGTTTTTCTTCAGACGGTTCGAGAGGAGGAGGAGTTGGTCTATGCGCAGGTGGGGGGGATGGCCTTTGGGCAGGAGCCGACGGTGGCGGACTCGACAATTCATCCGCTTCCCCTATCCGGGCAATCGGCGCGCCCGCCGGAGCGCTTTCCCCGGGTTCGATCAGATGCTCCAGCAGAACACCCGCTGCGGGCGCCTCTACTTCAAGGGTGACTTTGTCCGACTCAAATTCGGCGATCGGTTCGCCTGCCTGTACTACGTCGCCCACGCCCTTCAACCAGACTGAAAGTTCACCTTCACCGGCTTCAAAACCCAGGTCGGGCATGGGGATAATCTCGGCCACGAATCCCTCCCATTTGCGGCAACGACTGGCGGTTTCTGATCGCCTCTCCGGCACAGCTGCGCACCTGATGGCGCGTCTGTCCTACCCAAACTCCGTTCGATTCAGACCCACCAGCGCCGCCTCGAAGATCGCCTGGCTGTCAATCCCAAAGTGGCGGTACAGATCGGCCGTCGTTCCCGACTGACCGAAATCGTCCACGCCCAAGGGTATCAGGTAGCTGCCAAAGAGGCTCCCCAGCCAGGCCAAATTGTGAGACGCTCCATCCTGCACAGTGACGATCGGGGCCCGGCGTTCATTCGGAGGAATCAACCACGAGAGCAGCCGGCTTGGCTCCCGGCCCGGCCTGCGTCCCCATTGGGCGGCGCGCCAGTTCTCAAACAGGCGACGAGGGCTGGTAATGTTGAGCACGTTGACAGCTATGCCTTCACCCTGCAACATCGCCGCCGCCTCCATCGCCTCCGCCAACATGATGCCGGTCGATGCGATATGGACCAGCGAGCGGGGGTCCGCCTCAGGCGCTGCCGTCTTCCAGTCCAGCAGCCGGTACCCGCCTTCGAGCACCTGGCGGCGCAGTTCGACTGGCCCGAGCCTTTCCATCGCCGGCTCCAGCAGCGACTGATCGGTCGGCTTCGTGGAAAGGCGCAGATAGGTCGCCCTTCCATCCACATCGCGGCAGCACTGACGCACCGCCTCCAGCATGATCCAGACCAACTCCTGTGCAAAACAGGGCTCATAACTGTTCAGATTGGGCAGTTCTGCGCCCAGCGAAGGGGTCACCGTAGACTGGTGCGCGCCGCCTTCCGGGGCCAGGCTGACGCCCGATGGAGTGCCCACGATGATAAAGCGGGAATCGGCGTACAGGCCGTAGATAAACGAGTCCAGCCCCCGTAGCACGAACGGATCGTACACCGTGCCTATCGGGATCAGCTGCTGGCCGTTCAACTCGGCGGACAGGCCAAGCATCCCCAGCATCATGAAGAGATTCATCTCCGAGATGCCCAGCTCAATGTGCTGCCCGTCGGGGCCGTAGTGCCAGCTCAGGCCGCGATTCTCCTCCAGTTCGTAGATCTCTCCTTCTGTGAGGGAAAAGACGCCCTGCTTGGCGATCCAGCCAGAAAGGTTCGTGGACGTGGAGACGTCGGGCGACGTTGTGACCAGCCGCGGCGCCAGCTTTGGATTGCGGCTCATGCTCACCAGGATCTGGCCGAACGACTGCTGCGTGCTGAGCATGCCATGCATACGGGCCGGCACGCTTTCGGGTACGTCATTCGCCGAGAGTCCCGCTGGTAGTCCAGCCGCTCCGTTTGCCTGGGGCGGGTTTGAGGCGTCTGGCGTGTCAGATTCCGGATACAGCTGGTGGGCGACCGTCTTGCAAAGCGCGCCCTCCTCCGTCTCTGTATCAAACGCCGCCCACTCGTCGTCGCTCGGAACTGCCAGCTCCTCAGCCAGCGCCGACATCTCTTCAATGCTCAACAGTTTGGAGTGGTTTTGGGGGTCGCCCGCAATCGGCAGCCGCCAGCCCTTGATCGTGTAGGCGAAAATGACCGAAGGGCGATCCACCGTGGCGTCGGCCTCTTCGAGTACGCCGATCATCTCATAAAGGTCATGTCCGCCCAGATTTCCAATGACGCTGGGGAGTTCCCCGTTGCTAATCGGGGCCAGCAGTTCCTCAAGGCGCGAGTCCTTGTGCCCGTTGACCGTGACAAATCTCCGGCGCAGTTCATCGCCGGGAAGGCGCACAAGCAACTGGTATTCCTCGTTGCTCATGTCGTCAATACGTTTTCGGACCAGCTCACCGTTTTTCTTGGCAAAGAGACTCTGCAGCTTGCGCCCGTACTTCGCCTCCAACACCTGCCAGCCCCAGCTGTCGAACATCGACTTCAGCGTCCCCGCGCGGATTCCGGGAACCACCCGGTCCAGGCTTTGACGGTTCAGGTCCACGATCCAGATCGTGTTGGCCAGTTCGGCCATCCATTCATCAAAGACGGCTTCCCAGACATTGCCCTCGTCCAGCTCCGCGTCGCCGATGATGGCAATGAAGCGATTGGACGTCACTTCGCCGAAGTGTCTCTTGGCATAGTGGTGGGTCAGCGCGCCAAAGGCCGGCGCCACCGCCCCCAGTCCCACCGAACCGGTTGAGAAATCGACCGGGTCCGGGTCTTTGGTGCGGCTGGGATAGGCCTGCAGCCCGCCAAAGGCGCGCAGCGTAGTCAGATAGTCCCGCGGCAGCTGCCCCAGGAGATATTGAATGGCGTGAAAGACCGGGGAAGCGTGGGGCTTGACCGACACCCTGTCCCCATGCCTGAGCAGGTGAAAGTAGAGCGCGGTCATGATGGTCACCATACTGGCCGAGGAGGCCTGGTGCCCGCCAACCTTGACACCGTCCCGCTGCGGACGAACGCTGTTGGCCTCGTGCACGATGCGCATGGAGAGCCACAATATGCGTTCCTGAATCCGATCCAGCGTTTCCAGGTACTCTTGTGTCAGCTTCATTGGTGATACGGGGTTGCCAACCGGTCTCATCGAGACATCAGAACGAGAACCCAGCTGTGCACAGTCATGGTTTCCGAACGCCTTTGGCCAAAGAAAACTACTTAGGGATTATAACACATTGCCGAAGTCTGTGATCCGCGATTCACTAGTCGCCATTATCGACTCGCGCTTGGATTTTCCGGTTCATATCCTATCACCCTGCGCCCGTGTTCCAGGTCATAGAGTGGCCAGTCGCCCCCGGAAACGCCGAATACCGCCTCGTACTCTATCTCCGGCTGAATCACCGCCCGTTCGAATATCCGCACCAGGTCGGCGTGGCTGAGGTGGTGCGGATGCTCGGCCTGCGGCCGGTCGGCGCGCACGTTGCCGATGCGAACCGAAACGCACTCGAGGCCAAATTGGCTCGCATACATGTAGCCCAGATTCTCGCCGAAAACTTTGCTTATTGAATAATAGCTCTCCGGTCGCGGCGGCATATCAATCGTGCGCGTGATCTCCTCGGGGTAGGGGGCCAGCAGCCCCGCGCGACTGGCAAAGACGACGCGGCGCACGCCGCTTTGACGGGCCGCCTCGAAGAGGTTATAGGTCCCGATGATGTTGCTGTTCAGGATCTCCTCCCACGGGGCAGAACCTAGTGGGTTTCCCGCCAGATGGACAACCGCCTCCATGTCCTGCGTCGCCCTGGCCACCGCCCCGAAATCGGTCAATTCACCCACAACCATGTCGTCCAGTTCATCCATGGGCTCGCGGTCGAAACCCCGCAAGCTGTAGCGGTCGCGCAATCCTTTGACCAAAACCGTGCCGACCGCGCCCGAAGCGCCCGTAATCAGAATTCTCATCAGCTACTCCCTAGCGTGTGGCGACAATTAAGTAGGTCAGCCACGTCTCGTCACTGTTCGTTACATGGTATGTCGTTCCCGGCAACACGTGAATGGCATCGCCTTCTCTTATCGAAGTCACCTGGCCGTCTGCAACCATCGTGCCCGCGCCGGCGATCACATAGTAGATCTGCTCCATGCCCTCAGAGTGCCGTTCGGCGGACCGCCGCCGCGGCTGCACCATCTCCCGATCGATGAAGGCCAATTCGCGTAAACAGCCTCCCTCCTCCTCTGTCTCAGGGCTGAGTAGATGCCAGCGTACCGCGCCCAAGCCGTCGCTCAACGGCGCTACGTCGCGCCAGTTGCGACTCACGAACCGGCCGCCGTCGCCGTCAACCGGCATGTTGATCACGTGGTGATGCAGCCAACCGTCCCCTGTGTTGAACACCTGGTGGTACTGCCCGGACGGCAGATATACGATGTCCCCCTCCTCAATAGGGGAAAGTATATCGCCGCACAATATCTGCCCGGCGCCGTCGAGGATGTAGTAGAGCTGCTCCCGGTTCTCGTGTCTATGATAATCCGACTGCTTGCGCCCCTGCACGGCGTGCACCGTGAATACGCCCAGCTTCTCCAGCGTCTCGCCAGCAGCCGGCTGCCTCGCAGCCGCCTCGCCACTGGGCTTGGGCTGCAGACAACTCCAGACGATGGCGCTCTCATGGCTGACCACCGGCTGCGCCTCTCTCCAGTTCACAACTGTCGGCATGGTGTCATCTCCCTACTGAGCTTCAGACCGCTTACAATCCTTAAGGCCAGTCCTCGGCCGGCAGGAGTTCCGTCATCTGTCGAATACGCGGTCGCGACCGGTCCATAAATGAGCGGTGAAAGGAAAAGGCCCCGTGCTTTTTCAGGCCCTCGTAGTGACGCGCCACTGTCGGCTTCGCTGCAAACTTCAGCGCGATGTATCGCCTGTCAACCTGCTTGCCGAAGACGGCGTGAAACAGGTACTGGTTAAAAAAGACCGCGTCGCCTGGCTCGACCTCCAGCGCGCAGCCTGGCAATTCAGGACCGGGCACGCCGAAGGGCATCAGTTCCGGCTTGGACTGAATGGGGTTGAGCCTCTCCAGCTGATCATAGAACGGCGGACGATGCGAGCCCGGCATCACGCGCAGGGCACCCGCCTCTTTCTTTGTAGGTGTCAGGTACAGCATCACCTTTAACCGCACATAGTCCGGCTCCTTTTCCCCAGGCCGGTCGCAATGCCACCCATGGCTCTGCGTTTCGTTGAAGCTGCCCTTGTTGCCCTCGGAGCCGCCCCACACGAAACCGGCGCCCAGAAGCTGTTCAATCGTCAAGAAGATGCGGTCGTCTTCTACGAGCCCGGAGAGTTCTCGGCTCGCCTCGATGAAGGGCGCAACATGCTGGTAATCGCCCTTGTCTGGACCCCCGCCTCGCTCTTCCCGCCACAGTTCGTCGGCGGCGTGACGAATTTCGCCGATTTCGGCCGCCGGGAAAAGCCGAGGCAGCAGAAGAAAGCCGAAGGTTTCAAAGTGTAGGATCTGTTGGTCGCTGAGCATGGTCCGTCCCTTGTTTCATTTCCGCGTAAACTTCTGCAGCCGGTTGTCGAGAAAGGGCACCTCCGCCACATACAGATCCCCGTGCGAATCCAGCCACAGCCCATGTGGGCCATTGGCAAACTGTCCCGGCGCATCGCCCTGTTCGCCCCAGCGCGCCAGCAGCTCGCCATCCAAATCGAAGACGCTGATACGGTACCTGCCCTCAGCGACAAAGACGTTGTCTTCATGGTCAATGTAGAGATCGTTGGGGCCGTCCAGGTCCGGCCACTCGCCCTCGTACGTGCCCTCCGCATCGAAGATCTGCATGCGCCTGTTCTCGCGGTCCAGGACCAGCACGCGCCCGCGGCTGTCCACGCGCAGGCAGTGGGGCAAAGCGAACTGTCCAGGACCCGTGCCCTCCTCTCCCCAAGACTTCAACAGCGTCCCGTCCGCGGAGAAGCGATGTACGCGAAACTGGCCGTATCCATCCGACACGTAGATATCGCCCCCCGGCGCCTCCACCGCCCAGGTCGGCCTGTTAAATGGCTGGCCTGGCGCGCCAACCGCGTCGGGCGTGCCCAGCGTCTGCAACACCTGTCCGTCAGTGTCGAGCTTGCGAACCGTATGGTCATCGACGTCGGCCACGTACAGCTGGTCCTGTTCGTTGAACCAGACACTGTGCGGGTTTTTGAACAGGTCCTCGCCCCACGAAGTTAGAAAATTGCCCTCACGATCATAGACCAGAATGGCCGGCGGATCGCGCCGGGCGATGTACACGCGGTCACTCGAGTCGGTCGCCACCGCCGGCGTCACCCCGCCGAAAACACGGCCTCCTTCTCCCTGGCCCCATCCCTCGACTATCTTGTATTCGAAACCGCCACTATGACCTGCCATGTCGCTCCTCCCCTGTTACACGAGATTTTTCTCCGCGGCCTTATGTGGAAGACTTCTTGCCATCCGTTATGTGTCTCAGGTCAGACTGACGGCAGCTATCTTGGCGAAAAATGGGTTCAAGCTTTCGGGCTTTCCATCAACACTGTGACGCCCATGTCGATATATTTGTTTCGAAGCTCCGGCAAGTAGCTCCTGAAACTGATTTTGGCGTCCGCGCCCTGCAGCTGCTTGAGCGCGTGGCGCACACAGTCGTCAACGCTCTTGAATGGATGCTCCGGATGCGCTTCCAGGTCATAGAGGAGATCGTTCGGTCCCCAGGTCAAACAGTCGACGCCCGGCTTGGCCAGTTTTCGTACATTGGTTACGGCCCGAACCGACTCCATCTGAAGACACAGAATTCCCGTGCGGTTCCACCAGTCCGCATACTCCAGCCGATCGCCGCGCCCCTCAATGCCATAACGCGCCGCGCCGCCCCAACTCCTCCCGCCGACCTGGGGGTAGTAGAAGGCTTCCAACGCCTCATCCACTGTCGCCTCCTCCTCTACAATCGGAATCTCGATGCCGAGCGGGCCCAGATCGAGGATATTTCCGATCAGATAAGCGTGCCGCGTGTGCTTGATACGAAACTGGACCGGAACACCCAACTCCGCCGCCAGCCCGCAGATCTCCACCACCCTTTCTTCGTTGTAGGGGGAATGCTGGCTGTCCACCGACAGGAAGTCGTAGCTGTCCTTGCTCAGAATCTCTTCCAGTTGGCTCTTGCTGGCGTTGAAGGGAGCGGACACACCAATTACAATGTCTCCCCTGCGAATGCGTTCCTTTAATGACGCCCCATCCGACATAACAACCTCCTGCGATTCTGGTGTGACCTGATGATCGATTTCAGCCTTCGTAGGTAAATCGTGTGAGCGCCTCTTCGTCCAGTTCCAGGCCGAAACCGGGCTTGTCGGTCAACTCCAGGTATCCATCCTTCACTATCGGTTCACCGTGGAAGACGCGCGCCCCCTCGTTTTCCTCCTGGGGCGGAAAGTACTCCGCCATGGGAATGTTGACGTTTGCCATGGCCAGGTGAAAGTTTGTCGCCCAGCCGCCATGGGGAATGACAGGGATATCGAACGACGCCGCCAGGTTGACGATCTTCTGCACCTCGGTGACACCGGCCGCGCGATCGACGTCCGGCTGCCAGATGTCGGCGCAGCCTAACTCGGCCCAGCTGCGAAAAGCGTGCTTGCTGTACTCGTTCTCGCCGCCTGAGATCGGCATCGACGCCGCGCCGCGAACTTTAACATAGCCGGCGTGGTCGTGCGGCTGCACTGGCTCCTCCAGCCATGTCAGGTTGAACTCTTCCACCATGCGCGCCATCCTGATCGCATAGTCGGCATCGAAGGCGCGACAACAGTCTACCATCATCTCAATCCCGTCGCCGATTGTCTCTCGCAACGTCTGCACAAGCGCCAGGTTCTTCTTCATACCCTCCAACCCATCCCAGGGGCCGAAGCCGAACCTCTGCTTCACGGCGGTGAAGCCCTGCTCCACATACATGGCCGCCTCCTCTCGCAGCAGGCCCAGGTCGGGGTCGCCGGCATCGGTGGCGTAGACATAAAGATGGCTGGCATAGGCGCGGATCTTGTCCTTCGTCCTGCCGCCGAGCAGGTTGTAGACAGGCTGATTCAGCGCCTTGCCCTTGAGGTCCCACAGGGCAACGTCGACCAGGCTGATGGCGCTGCTGGTTACGCCCTCGCGCGCCGAGGCGATGCTGTAGCGGAACATCTTCTCCCATAGCCACTCCGTGCGAAAGGCGTCCTCACCGACGAGCGCCGGCGCCAGGATATCCCGAATATAAGGGTAGACGCTGGTGGCGGCATAGCCGCTATTGGAGAACCCGGTAATGCCCTCGTCGGTCTCCACCTGCAGCACCAGCATGTCCGGACCCTTTCGCGGCGCCGGCGCCGGCGAATCGTAGCGCAGATCGGGGAAAATGTAGATCGGATTGATCGAATGAATCGTGTGTTTCCGCGGCGCAGGCGGAAACTTGAGCGGCGTCAGTTTGAGTCTGGTTATCTTCATGGGTCGGGCGTCCCCCAGGCGCGTTTACACGCGGAAAAAGGTGGAGTCAATGTAGCGGATCGACTCCACGTATGGTTTGTCCGGCTCATTGTAATAGTAGGTGACGTAAATGCGGCCGTCCTCGGCCTGCCCGCCGATCGCATAACCATGGTCCCAGGAGCCCGTATCGTCGGCGCGAATGATGTACTCCTCGCTCCACGTGTGTCCGCTGTCTGTGCTCAGCGTTCCCCCTACGCCGAAGGGCTCCATCCGCCGCGCCCACATAACCACGATGCGCCCGTCGTCCAGCAGTACGGGATACCCAGACCGATATGGGACATCTTCACGGCCTTCGCGCTTGGCGGGGAAGTTCCAACACCCGCCGCCCTCGCCCACGATCGGGACCGGCGTCGTCCACGTATACCCGCCGTCCATGCTTGAGGACATCGTCAAACTGTTCCGGTTCGGGTCCCTGTCGTAATGAGTCTGTCCGAAATAGGTCTGATAACTCTGTAGTTCGCCGCTGGGCAGCTGGATCAGCCCATCATAAGTAAACGAGCCCGCGCCGGTCGGGTCAACGGCCGAACGGCTCACGAACTCCCAGGTGATACCATGATCAACGCTGCGGTAGACGGGGCTGGTCCCGTCATTGAAGATCGCAATAAGGGTCTTGCCGTCGGGCCGGCGCGCAACCGGAGAAAACTTCTTGCGCAGG
This sequence comes from Caldilineaceae bacterium, assembly GCA_965207495.1. Lineage (GTDB taxonomy): Bacteria > Chloroflexota > Anaerolineae > Caldilineales > Caldilineaceae > Bin5. The sequence goes on along the minus strand of OZ242287.1, from coordinate 4,418,535 downwards.
CCGGCTCTGCCTGGAGGCGGGTCGATCACCGTCGGCACACTTTCCCAGGTGCGGCCCCTGTCCACCGACCGCAGACCGAAACAGACCATGCGATCCTCATCCCACAATTTGGTATGCGTGAACCAGAAGACCGAGTCCGGCGAGAACATATCATATTGTTCACGCGGCACCCCGGTCTGGAAAAGAAAGGCGCGCTTCTCGTCGTCCGATATCGACTCGTCGTAGAGTATGACATCATGCTCCCGCGGCCACGTGCGCCCGCCATCTAGGCTGCGCTGCACCACGATGACCGCCCGCGCCTCGTACCCCGGCCTGACCACACCTCCATGATTTATGTCGGTGATCTTCTTGTATGCCGACCGCGCCATCTTGAACCCGACGATCACCTCTCCGCCGCCAAAGTCCTTGTAAACGCCCCAGCGAGGATGCGCGCAGTACCAGCCCGGGTCATGGCGCACCGTGACATGTTCGACTTCGGTGACTTCCGGCGCCGGAGCCAGCGGCGTGCGTTGCCTGTGGTCGGTTAGCAGGTCATTGTATTCGGCCATAGTTGCCTCGTTTATCTCCTGTGGTTTGCGCAAGCCTCTAGTAAGTGACGGGTTCCCTGCGAGTCAGCCTTAGCGCGGCGGCGGCCAGGATGACGGCAACGACGGTCACAGCGACGATGATTGCCGCGGCGTAGCTCCAATTGTGCGCGCTGAAGGCATGGTAATGGTAGTAGTTGGTGATCAGCGATGCGTTGCCGCCGCCCCGGCTCAACAGGATATGGACCGTGGAAAAGCCGGTCACGCTGCCAAACAGACCGACGACACGCAGAATGAGCAACGTTCTGAACATCTCCCAAACCAAGGGCACGGTTACATAAACGAAACTCTGCATAGCGTTCGCGCCATCAATGCGCGCGGCCTCGTGCAGCGTCTCCGGCACATTTTCGATCGCGGCGTTAAAGAGCAGAATAACCACGCCCATGCCGCCCCAGATGCCGATGAGGGCAACCGAGTAGAGGGCCAGCGGCACAAACGGCAACATCTTGACCTGGCTGAGCCAAGGTTGGGCCCAGCTGTCCAGCCCGCCTGCCCTCAGCATCAGGTTGAACAGCCCATGACGTGGATGCAATACCATGGCCCACAGGATGGCGGCAGCCGCCACCGACAGGATGCCGGGGAAAAAGTAAACGGCCCGCAGCAAGCGAGAGCCGCGCGGTCTGTGGGCCAGAATGCCGGCGATGGCGAATCCAAGCAGCAGTTCGATCAGGGAAAAGAAAAACAGGAACAGGCTGTTGGTCAGGTAGCGCCGCACTCGGTAGAGATCCAGCGGATCGGTAATCTCGAACAGCAGCCGCTGGTAGTTTGCCAGCGTCGTTGTAGCCAGCTCCCCCCAGTTGCCGCCAGCGGCCGGTCCCTCCAACACGAGGCGAAGGCTTATGTTGAGGCTCTCGCCCGTCAGACTGATGCGCAATCCCTCCGCAGTGGGATAGGCGACAAACAGCGTATAGAGGGCCAGACCGGGCAAGAGGAAACCGCCGATGAAAAAACGTTTCTGCCAATCTGACCGCTTGGTCATGCGCGTGCTTTCCAGGCTCAGCACTTTGGCTATCAGCAGACGGCGCGGAGCCTGTCTTTAACCTGGAACTGGAATAGTGGAAACGCAAAAGTGAAGTTATCTTCTGACGGTTATCCCGGTATCAAAGTGTAGGAGTAGAGCTTGACTTCCGGGCTGAATCTGAATTGGACCGCCACCATCCGGTCTCGGAGCGTAGACAGTTCGCCCCGCCCCTGCCAAGTTACCTGCTGATCAAGCGAGTCCTCGCCGATCGGATCGCATTCGTCAAAGGTATGGCCCGCCACTGGTGTTTTCGTTTCGTCCTGCAGCTGCACCCGCACAGTGCCCCCGCCGGTCTGCACGTTTACACGCAGGTCGGAGGCCTTCCAGTGATGCGGCCTTGTCAGCAAGGTGCCCTCCATATAGCCCTCGGCTTCGACAGCGACGAAGCCGTCAAGCCGCATCGTTGCCAGGCCAAGCAGGGGAATAGAGGTCTTGTCGCCATGAGGAGTCGAATGACCGGAGTAGAGGAAGTAGATGCCGTCCTTGCTGATGGCCGGGTAGCCGCAATAGACGCCGCCGAAGTCAAAGCTCCCCTTCGGCCCACGCGGGATCAGCGGCTCGCGCCAGCGCTGCCAGCGCACCGTATCGCGGCTGAAGGCCAACTGCGCTTCGGTTACACCGTGATTGCGCGCTGGGTTGAACTCGTGGCTTAGATTCGTATAGTAAGCACCCAGCACCCCGAAGTGAAGACCGGCGTAAGTTTGGTTGATCGACGCGGTAGACATGTAATACAGCTCTTCGCCCGGCGTGTCGCCGAGGCTGCTCTCCAGTACCGGCCGGTTTTCGCTCCAGTTCAGAAAGTCGTTGCTGTCGCGGCGCCCGATTTGCCGCGTTTTCCACGGTGAACCGCGCTGCCCGTAAATGATATAGCGCGCTTCGGGGTCGATGATCCCCGATGGCGTCACATCCAAATAGCGAGTCACCATGAAAAGGCGTCCCACCTCGTCGGGCTGGGGCGGCAGCTTGTTCCAATGGATGCCATCAGGCGAAAACGCGTACAGCCGCAGCATCTGATCGGGGCTGAGTCCCCCGCCGGCCTCCTTCTCGCCAGCCTGGTCCAGGTACATCAACTTGAACCGTTTATCCGGGTCCTCCTCGAATGGGTCGTCGATCAGTTCCTGAATGCTGGCGCGGCCCGGCGTGCGCATCGACTGGAAGACAATGTTGTTGTCCGTGCTGCCGTCGTATTCGACCATGCCGGCAGAGGGGCGCCGCCAGTGCACGGCGTCCTCCGATTCGGCGTAGCAGATATAGTTCTCCTGTACGCTGAAGGGCGGATTGTCCATCCCCAACACGCGCTTACCGACTACGCCGCCGCCAAATGCGGTATACCACATGCGAAACAGTCCGCGTTCCCCATCATGCAGGCAGTGGCCGTACATCCCTTTGGCTTCCCATCCGCCTTCCCCGCGGAAGATCGGGTTGTCAGCATGTTTACGCGGCCGGTTGAGAACGCGCCGCGCCGCCGTCATCCCTTCGATGCGGAAGTCGTCAACGAACAGGTGCTTTCCCGGGAAGAGTTCAAGTGTCATGGTGGTGATCTGTGGCTTGTGAGGCGCCGGCGACTGCGAGCAGCAACTGGGCACCGGCCACTGACTTTATCCTTTCAGCGCGCCGATGGTGATTCCCCGCGTCAGCTTGCCCTGGAATATGGCGTAGACGGAAAGGGTGGGGATGAGCATGATTACGAATCCGGCAAACAACGGACCGAAATCGATACGGTAGGTCTGTACCGCCAGCAGTTCGGCCATGCCCACGGGCAATGTGCGCTTGGCGTCGTCCCAGAGGATGATCAGGGCCCAGAAGTATTCATTCCAATGGCCAAGGAAGGAGAAAAGCGAAACCGTCAGGATGCCCGGCGCGGACAAGGGCATCATCACCCGCCACCAGACGCCGAACAGGGAGCAGCCGTCGATGATAGCGGCATCCTCCAGTTCCGGTGGCAGTGTCTTGAAGAAGGCGTGGAGGATGAAAACACTCCAGGCAAGGCCGCTGCTGTAGATCAGGATCAAGCTGGCATAGTTGTTCAACATTCCCCAACTTCGGATCATCAGCCAGAGGGGAACGGCCAGCAGAAAGCCGGGGATCACCATCGAAGACAAAAGATAGTAGTAGATGAAGCGGTTGCCGAAGAAGTCGTAACGAGCCAGCACATAAGCGATCATCGCGGCCAACAGTACGCCGAGCACGAGCGAGGCGGTAGTGACAAGCACACTGTTCAGGAAGTAGGTCGCTACGTTGAGAGTGACCAGGGCGTCACTGTAGTTCTCCCACAAGAGTTTGTCGGGCAAACTCCAGGGTTCGAATACGATCTCTTTGGAGGTGCGAAAGGACTGAAACACAGTCCAGATCATGGGCGAAACGACCGTCAATGCGTATCCCCATAAGAAGACCTGGATCAGAAGCCACGCCAGCTTGTGCCAGCGGTTCTCGCTACCTATTGTGCTGGTAGACCTGTCTAAGTCCACCTGTGAAACCGTTGTGTCCAAATTTGACATGCAATCCCCCGAAGGGCGTGAAAATCGCTAAGAGGCTTGAGGATCATCTGCCTCCCACCCCTCACTTCTAATACGTTACTGTCTCCCGCCGCGTCAGGCGAAAGGTGATACCTGCCAGGGCAAGAGATATGACCAGAACGGCGACGATGATGGCCGACGCATAGCCCCAATTGTGCGCGGTGAAAGCCTGGTAATAGAAATAGTTGGCGATAAACCAGCCGTTGCCCCCGCCGGCAGAGCCTTCGTGGGCCGTGAGTATGTGGATAGTCGTAAACTGACCAAAAATACCGATGGCACGGAAGACCAGCAACGTCTTGAACATCTCCCAGACCAGGGGCACCGTCATCAGAAAGAAGTTCTGGAACTCGTTGGCGCCGTCGATTCGGGCCGCCTCGTACAGTTCCTCCGGGATGTTCTGGATCGCGGCGATGAACAGGAGCATGGTCGATCCCATAGCGCCCCAGATGCCGATAACTGCCAGCGAATACAGGATGATCGGCGCGAACGGCCACATCGTCACTTGGCTGAGCCAGGGTTGGGCCAGGTTGTCCAGACCCATCGCCCGCAGGGACTGGTTAAGCAACCCGTGCCGGGGATTCAGCACCATCGACCACATGATAACAATGGCGGCGGTCGACAGGATGCTGGGGAAAAAATAGACGATGCGAAAAAAGTTGGCTCCGCGCGGGCGGCGGGTGAGGATGTAGGCGACGACAAAGGCGAACAGGAAGTCGAACAGTGAGAAAGCGAAGAGAAAGATGTTGTTGGTCAGGTAGCGCCGCACCTTGTACAGATCGGCTGCGTCGGTCAGTTCAAAGGCAAGCTGCCTGTAGTTGGCGAATCCGGACCATGTTCGCTGGGTGACATCCAACCCTTTCCATTCCATGAAGCTGAGACGCAGACCATCCAGCGCCGGATAGATCACGAACACCGTGTAGAGGATGATCCCCGGCAGTATAAAACAGGTTATGAACAGGTGCTTGCGCCAGTCGAACCGTCTGCTCATTGTTGCTGAGAATAGTGTGTGGATCGCGGCTGGCAGAGAGCGGGTGAGTCAGCGAAGGGGAGTGAGAAGCGGGATCTGAATTCCCGCTCCCCACTCCAGGCTTCCTGTCTCTTACTCCCTGGGTACGAGACCCATGTTTTCAGCGGTGCAGCCCGGGTACTCCCAGTCATCGCTGGCGCGCAGGCGGGCGGCTTCCGTCTCCAGGTTTTCGATGAACTCTTCCACGGTCAGGTCACCGTAGACGAGGTCGTCGCGGCTCTCATAGTAGATTTTGGCCACGCTTGAGTGGCCGTGCGGGTAGGCGACGAAGGTGTGGTCCTCGGCCGCGGCAACGCCCGCCATGAGCATTTCCACGTGCGGGGCGACTTCTACGTCGCTGATGTCAGTGTTGAAGTAGAGAGGTGTGCCTGAGTCGGTGAGGAAGAAAAGCGCTGACTCGTGTGAAGAAGACAGTCGCAACCACTCCATGCCCCACTTGGCGCAGTTGGCAGGCAGTGTATTGCCGGCATAGAGCTGGCCGCCGCCACCGCGGCCCATGTGCCCACCGACGGCGCGGCCCTTACCATCCGCCGGGCCGGGAACCCACATGAAGCCCCATTCGAAGTCATCAGGTGCAAGCGTGGCCGCGCTCTTGGGCGACGTGCCTTCGCCCATACGCATCGCGCAGTTGCCAGAAATCAGTTCGATCAGGGCGGCGTTGCCGTCCATCGCCTCGGCCCCGTCGAGCACGTTGCCGGGCGTTTGGTACAGCTTCTGTACCTCTTCATGCGCCCAGACAACTGCTTCGTTCCTGAAGGCGCCCTCTTCCAGGTTGCACATATCGACCGCTGCCTGCGGGCCGCCGGCCTTTGTGATCAGGTAGCCGTTGGTGAAGATATGTACGTCCCAGTGTCCCGAACGCCCGCAGATGGGAGCCATGCCGGACTCGCGAATCGTGTCGGTCAGTTCGATGAACTCTTCCCACGTCTGCGGCTGCGTGGTCCAGCCGTTCTCAACGAAGAGGTTGTAATTGAAGAGCAGGCCGTAGCCGGTCAGGTCATAGCCGAAGCTGTAGACATCTTCCCAGTCGGTGCCGCGTCCGTAGCTGGCGGCCAGGACGCCCTCGAGATTGACGCGGTCGCCAATCCGCACACCCGGCTCATCAGTGATCTCGGTATCAAGCAGGATCGAAATCGGCAGCAGGAAGCCCTGCTCCGCCGCCACCGGCAGGTCCGACGTATGGATTCCGTGGCGGCTGACGCCCATCGGGTCACCCGCTGCGAGCCGCAAGCGCATCATGTCCATCGCCTTGATGTCATGACTGTACTCGACTGTGACGTTGGGATGACGGTCCATCAACATCTGGTCAACGTAGCGCAGGTGCGCCTCAGTCCACGCCCGTTCCAGATGGAAGCTCTCCAGCGTACACTGATCGTCTCCGAGGAACTCGTACCACTCCTCTTCGGTGATCAAAGTGCCCGGCTCATGGTCGGCGATGAATGCGGCGAGGTCGTCCGGCAACTGGCGGGGGCCGGAGGTTTCTTCCGCCATCTCTTCTTCTGCCTCTGGTTGAGCGGCTGTCTCTGGGGCTGCCGCGGGGGCTGCGCATGCGGCGGTCAGTGCGATCAGAAGGGCCATTACGATCAATCGAATCAACAATTTGCCTGTCATTCGTCTGCTCCTCCTTGTACTAGCATGGCGTTTAAGAAATAGCTACCGACAGGAGTTCGAGCGGGGTGAGAGGTACTGTTTCAGGGGCGCCTCCTTTCGACAAATGGGGGAAAGCAGGGAGATGTGCATTCAGAAATGACTGCCGAATCTCCACTTATCGTGTCCCGCTTCACCATACGCCGGTTGAAGATTCCCAAATAATAGCATCTTCTGGAAATGAGGTCAACAAGGCAAAAAGTAGGGTGAATCCCAAAATGTGGGGCAACTGTCGCATGCCTCTTGCTGCAACCAAGCCGCGGTCAGGTCCAATCTCCGGCAGACCAATGAGTTTCATTCACTCCTCACTCCATTTCACTCTCTCCTTGCATTTGGGCGGTCGGGCCTTCGGCCCTCCCTTGTGCAGGGGCTGCGCCCCCGCAACGCCCCGCCCTTGCTAGCCACCGTGTGTATTCTTCCCCAGCAAAATGTCTAGCCAACAGTATTCCACCCCAAACGGTCCGGTAGGGGCAGGCACAGGGCCTGCCCTCCCACGCCAAATCAAACGACCCCCCGTAGGGCCAGGCCTGACGCCTGCCCTGCGTCTCTCCAAGAGCCGGTAGACAATTCCAGCCGCCGCCGGCACAATCTCCCCGCACGACTGTTCCCACCCCAAACCTGGGATGCACCCCAAAGATGGCGGGGATGGGCTAGTGCGGGGGAACGGACAGCCCACGGAAAGTCGCGCCGGAATCCACAGGCTGCTGATGCAGGCGCGCGCAAGTGGTGCCGGTCCAAGTCTTTGGACATGGCACATCAAATGGAAATCGTGTTGGAGAGTGAATAGTATTGCGAAGGAAAGAGAGTAGAAGCGTGTTAGCCCAGGCGTCGGTCTCAGACCAGAAAATCCATCTGGCTTCGCAGCGCAAAAGATTCTGCGTCTATCGCCCGCGAAGTGGCCAGCACGCCGTCTAGGTGATCGCATTCATGCTGCAGAAGCTCTGACAGATCTTCTTCGAGAAACATCGTCTGCTCCTGCCAGTCCCGGTCACGGAAAGTTATCCGGCACTCCTTGTGTCGTTGGACCCTAACGACCAGATCCGGAAAACACATGCAGTCGTCCCACATCGTGATCATCTCTTGGCTTTGTTGGTCAAGGACGGGATTGAAGAAGACGGTTGGGGATGAAATATACATGTAGACGAGGCGTTTCATAACCCCGATCTGCGGGGCCGCAATAGCACGGCCGACGCCATATTTGGCCCGAAAATCAAACAGCGTGTCATGCAGGTCCTGGATCACCGGTTCCAGGCCTTCAACTTCATTGGGTCGCACCGGCTCGCAGACTTCGTACAGCTTCGGATGTCCAAGTAGCAAGACCTGTTGTACCGCCATCCGATCACTCCCACTACTGAACTGAGTACGATTCGTATTACCGGGCCCGAGGTCCGAACGCAACCGCAAGCGATTGGGCGGTCGAGCAATTCAACGAATGTCAGCGGCACCAAACCGACAGATCGCGGTTTTGAACGGGGAAGTCGATGCGTCGATTCCCCAGCCGCTGGGATTCGTGAATGGCAATACACATTTCCAGCGCCGCGCGGCCATCTTCACCGGTAGAAGAGGTCTCGCCGTCCGTTTCAATGGCCTGGATCAGGTCCTCGATGGCCCCTGATGTCTGGCTTGACGTCTCCTGCGGCGCGTCGATTTCCGCCTTTCTGAGTCGAGTGTAGCGGTCATGGGGATCCTTTTCCCACAACTCCAGCCCCAAGCCATTATAGAGGCAGCGAATCACACCGTCCGTCCCGACAATGTCGATGTCCAGGCCCAGGATCTTGTCATGCGCCCCCGCAAAGTGAACGGCCACGCCGCTTCTCGTTCGCCCAATGCCGCCGCCGCTGGCATCTATGCGGTGGGTCACTGTTTCGGGCGGATCGAACTCCCCTTCAAGATAACCGACCATCCACTCGATCGGCTCGTTCAGCAGCATCAGCAGGATGTCGAACAGGTGCGTGACATTGTGGACCAGCCCGTGCGTGCAGTACGCGGTCGCCTCCCTCACTTCACCCACCGCGCCGTCGGCGATGAGTTTGCGGGCGAAACGGTAATGTTCCATCCAGCGGCGGCCGTGTCCGATGCAGAGCTTGGTCCCGTGCTGGCGGCAGACGTCCAGCATGCGGTCGCACTCGGCCAGGGATATCGCCATCGGCTTCGTGACAAGAAGTCCCTTGGCGCCGGCACGGGCTGCCGCGGCCGTTGCATCGGCGTGGAGCGGGGCATGGGTCGCCACGCCTACGATATCGAGGTTCTCCGCTTCCAACATCTGATTATAGTCGGCGTAGGTTCGGACGTCGCCATAGCGCTTCTGGAACTGGGCGCGACTCTCTTCGCTTGGCGCAGCCCCGGCCACCAGGCGGGTCCTCGGTTCGTGAGCGAACGCCGCGGCATGACTGCAAGGCACCAGAAATACCGGGTGGCCGACCATTTCATCGTCGATGCTCGCGCCCATGCGCCCAAGCCCAATGATGCCGACGCGGTACTCTCTGTTCATCGAGGATGCCTTTGGACTGTCGCGCGCCTTTGTCGACTTGAAGGGAGCTTTGTCATTGCATGTAGGCCCTGAGTCAAGTCCTTTTTATCGTCTCAACCGGGAGCGACCAGCCGGCCCATTCCTCCCCACAGCGCGGACATCGTTCCACGTTGGATATGACTTTGTCGCCGCACATACACCAGAGAAGCCAGCCAGGTTCGCCTTCAGGCAGAGGCGGGATCCCCATGCCGGCCGACTCCATGATATCCCATATGAAGCGAACGATTCGCACGGCTTTGCGGCCCGATGTCAGCGGCTCCTTATCCTCCTTGATACAGTCGATGAAATGACGGATCTGGACAGCCGAGCTGTCCACCGGATCGAGCGACTCAACGACTTGCCCGCCCCGCATGATCCGCCCACTACCCCGGCTGGTCGAGTCGATAAAGACCGAATAGCCGTTGCCATAGGCGGTGAGCTGTTCGCTGCGGCCCCCTGACCCGAAACTGCTGATCATCGATCCCACAGCGCCGCACTGAAAGCGGATGTTTGCAAGGGTGTGCCCTTCCCGCTGGGCGCTGAACATATCGCTTTGCGCTGTCACCTCTGCCGGCTCGCCGCAGAGGAAATAAAGAGGATCCACAATATGGTTACGGATAAGGCCCATGTAGGCGGGTTCCGGGCGGACATAGTTCGCCAGTACGACCTCAGGGGGTTCGTCCGCAAAAAGCTCCTTTACGCGCAGCAGTGCATAGGTCCTATTCCAGGCCACCATCAGATGCTTTCCCGCCTTTTCCGCCGCCGCCGCCATATCCTCCATCTCTGCCACCGTGTAGGCAGGCGGCTTTTCGACCAGAACATGCACACCGGCCTCCAGGCTATGGAGCGTCTGGGGATGGTGCGCCAGATCGGGCGTGAGAATGAGAATAGCGTCCAGTTTCACGCTTTCAAGCATCTCACTGATCAGGGAAAAGGTCTCTTCGACGTTGAGCTCTTTCGCCGCGGCCTCTAAGCGCTGTGGACTCAAATCAGCCAGCGCGGCGAGTTCGACGTCCTCCAACTTTGCCAAGGATCGGGCAAGTCCCAGCCCTCGATGTCCTACCCCGGCAACGCCAACACGAATTTTCATGGTAAATCCCTTTTCGCAACTATTTCTGACCGGCAGGGGTCAGCATGCGCGGGTTCAGCGCATCGTTCAGGCCGTCTCCCAAAAAGGTGAAGGCCAATACGGTGACGAATAGAACCATGCCAGGCATGACAACGAGATGGGGTCGATAGCGCCACTGCACCAGGTTTTCGGCGATCATCATGCCCCAGCTCGCTCCCGGCGGCTGAATGCCCAGCCCAAGATAGCTCAGCGACGCCTCGGTCAGCATAGCCCCGCCGAAGCTGGCGCTAAGTGAAACGATAACCGGTCCCAGAGCATTTGGCACCAGATGGTGCACAATTATGCGCCACTCTTTGGCGCCCACAACCTGGGCGGAGCTGACATATTCGGTGGCCCGGAGTGACAGAACCTGCCCCCGCACCAGCCGCGCCAAACTGGGCCAACCGGTGATTCCCAGCACGGCAAAGATGAGAATATAGTCCAGATAGAGTGTATTGCCCAAGGCACGGATACCGTATTCTTTGGCCAGCGCATCACCAAATCGAATGAAGGATGGCTTGAGCGTGGCAGCAAGAAAAACCGCCAGAAGAATGTGGGGAAACGCCTGCAGAAAGTCAATGGTGCGCACCACCAGGGCGTCTACGTGTCCGCCCATATAGGCGCCCAGTGCTCCAAACATGACGCCGAGGACAAAGGCCATGGAAGTAGTAACCACCGCCACCATGATTGCTGTTCGCCCCCCCGCCAGGATTCGCGACAGCATATCGCGTCCGAGTTCGTCAGTGCCCAGCGGATGCAGCCTGGTAGGCGGTTGGGCGATGTTGTCCCAATCCTGGTACAGATGGTCGTAGGGAGTGAGAAAAGGCCCAAATGCAGCGATGAAGAAGACAATGGCGATGACGACAATGCTCCCCATAGCCAGCCGGTTTGCAATCAGCTGGGTGAAAGCATCTTTCCATAGGTTGCGCTCAGGACGGCGAAACTGTTCGGTCAAAAATTGGCGTTGTTCCTCAGTCTGAGTATCTTCCTTCTCCATGACACTGTTTTCCCGCCGCTATGCCTTCTACCTTGCGGTCAGCTACCGTGCCGACTGGCTGCTGATCAGTACAATCGCCCTCTTCAGGACAAACTGCTAACGCCTCGCTCTTTCCCCAACCCGCACCCGCGGATCGACAACGCCGTAAAGAACGTCTACGACCAGATTCATGAAGAGAATGATCGCCGCACTGAATAGGGTAGTAATCATCAGGACTGGGTAGTCCAGACCGATAATGCCCTGCCAAACAAGCCAGCCAAAGCCGTGAATGTTGAAAATCTGCTCGACAAATATACTGCCGGTGATGAAGCCGCCGAGCGAGGCGGCTGTGATCGTAAGAATCGGGGTAAAGGCGTTGCGCAGGACATGGCGGACAATGATCAGCCGTTCCGTCAGGCCCTTTGCCCGCGCCGTTCGAACATAGTCCTGGCTGATCGTCTCCAGGATACTTGAACGCCACTGCCGTACAAGCCCCGCCGTGCCTGTGAATCCGATCAGCATCATTGGCAGGATGATTTTCTGGCTGAAAATGCCATCCCAACCTATGCTGCTTTCAATCCAGCCCAACTTCAGGATGAATACAATCATCAGCATCGGCGCCAGCACGAAAGTGGGGATGGTGGATACAGCCACCGTGGTGCTGACGATGATGTAGTCGATGGTCCGGTTGTGGAATCTGGCCGCGATGACACCCAGAAAGGTGCCGCTTACAAACCAGAAGAACATCCCGACCAGGCCCAACTGGATACTCTTCGGCCACGCCTTGGCCATCATCACGTTGATGGACCTCTGCCCGGACAGGATCGAGTAGCCCAACTGGCCCTGCGTCAGACGCCCGAGGAATTCGCCGTACTGGACGAAAAACGGACGGTCCAGCCCGAGCGAGTGGCGCACCCTTTCGCGCAGCTCCTCGTCCCAGTAGGCCTCCTGCAACAACTCCATCAGGGGGTCGCCAGGGCCATAATGGGCCAGAATGAACGTCAGGGCCGATGCCGCGATGAGCGTAGGAATGATATAAATCAGGCGCCGGATAATGTATGTGGTAATTCTTCAACCTCCGTGCAACTGAATCCTGTCCGACTCACCTGCGGACCTTGAAGGTCCAAAGGTACTCAACCAGGTCATCCAACTCCTTTGGTTCCATCTCCAGATCGGTCGCGTTCTCGTGGTACGCCACCAGATAGACCTTCAGCTTACGCGAAGTCTGCGTGTCTGCGTAAGAGCCGTCCTTGAACCGGTCGTCGATCTGGCCGCCGACCTTGGTGACGTCAGCCGTCTCGCCCCCTCCCTGGCTGATTATTGTGTGACACGAAGCGCAGCGTTCCTCGAAGACCTTTTCGCCCCTTGTGATCGCGGCTTCCTGCCCGCCCATACATGCTGCTGCGACAAGCCAGGTGAAAATTGCCGCCGCCAGCGCGGAACGTCGACAATCTGATCGTGGTGATTGATGATGGTGAGAGGGCTGCATCTTCTGTCCTGTGCAGCAAAGGGCGTGCAGGAAGGCGGGAGTAAGAGGGGCTATACAGGATCGGCATAGCCCCTCTGTATTCAATCAGTCAACTGCCCGCCATCCTCACTTAAGAAGCTTAGTGTTCGGCGATCCAGACCTCGTCCGGGTTGAGCAACCGCGAATTGAAGCCCAACTCAAAATTCCGTACCCACGGCTTGACCAGGAAGTAGCGCGCATCCAGATAGGTCGGGATCATAACATACAGGCTGAACATGTAATCCTCAACCTCTTTCCACGCCGCCATCCGCTCTTCAACATTCTGAATGGCCTGGGCCTTTTCGATTAGGGCATCCAACTGCGGGTCCTGGTGCTTCAGATAGCCGTCATTGAAAGGCCCGTCTGAATGCCACAGCGGCCAGATCGCCTCTTGGGGATCCAGCGCCTGAATGCCATGCGCCCAGCTGCCGACGTTGGCCAGTTCCCGCTCCTCGGGTGTCGTGCGCTGCTTAATCAAGAGCTCAATCTGAACGCCCAGTACCTGATACACTTGCTGGGCGATCGCCTGCCACAGGAGACTGCGATCGCCGAGGGTCGTGCCTGGCGGCGCATAGACGCGAATTGGCTCTACCAGGCTTGGGTCGCCCTGATAGCGGGACTCGGCGAAAGCCTGTAGCGCTCCCTCTACATCCTGGGTCAGTCCAGGCCGATCTTCGCAGTTATTGATTTCGCAGTAGGGCCCATAGGGTCCCCCCGTGAGCGTTTTGAGCTTGAAGAAGCGTCCTCGCATCACCTTCTCAATGATCTCGTCCATATCGATCGACTTGATGAAGGCTTCGCGCATCTTGGGATCGTCGAAAGGAGGCTTGTCGGTGAAGAGAACTTGGGACAGATAGTTCTGAGTTGGCCAGAACCGAAGTTGATCATGCAGTGGATTCTCGGGATCCAGAATTTCGGACAATATCGGACCCGCGACCCAAACTACGTCGAACTCGTCGTTCTCATAGCCGATCAGCATGGTCTCGGCCGGCAGTCGACCTTGCAAAATGAGCTTGTCGAGCTTGGCCGGCTCGCCAGGCCAGTGTGGGTTGCGTTCCAGCACGAGGAGATTTTCGTCGGGATCAAAGCTCTCAGCTTGGAACGGGCCTGCGCAGCCTCCGCCATCCTCCAACCAGTGTTTCTCAGCCGTACCCGCCTCCAGCTGAGCCTGTTCACAGACAGCCATTGGCGTACCGGTGGACCAGCGATCCCACATCGGGGCCGGCTGCGTCATCTGTACCTGGAGAGTAAAATCGTCCACGGCGGTCAGCCCCGACATCGTATCGGCGTTCTCGTTGTAGAGGTCCATGGCGCCTTCAATAAACATGAAGAGGCGCAGGGGCCACTTGCCAACGCGCAAAGATCGCTCCCACGTGTACTTGACGTCGTGGGCGGTCACGGGATTTCCCGTCTTGCCAAACTTCAAGTCATTGCGAAGACGGTAGGTATAAGTGAGACCATCATCACTTACCTCTGAACTATCGCAAAGCCAGCAGGTTACCTCCTCCTCTCCTGTGTCCGGATTCACCACAACCTCGGTGAGCGCAGAAAGGAGCCCGGCCCCGTAGTAGTAGTCGGCACCCGTCCCGGTCGCGGGATCCCAGCGGAAGCTGCAACACGGCGCAAAGCGCAGCACCTGCTCTTCAGCCGGCTCCATCGACATCATCGGTTCTTCTGCGGCATCAGCCGCCGGTTCCGCGCCAGCGGGGACACACGCGGCAATGCCAAACATCAACAGCAAGAGGGTCGCGGCGACAAACCAAAGCGTTCTGTGCGTTTTCATAAGATTTTCTCCTTTGGTGGAAGAGAGAACGAACCGACTCTTGAGTTAGATATCTGAACTTTTCCAGCCTGGCTGGTGCAAGTTCCTTGTCAGACCAGCTTTGCACCCGGGCTGGTCCACCGTCCCAACTCTCTTCGAATCGTCATCAGTGCCGCTTGATCAGTCATGCAAAATGGCTCAAATGCGGGGCGAATGATTCACATCCTCCTTCCGATTACCGGTCTCACTCCTTTCAAACTGAGTTCACTCGTAGATGACAAGATAATTATATTTAGTTTGTACTTGATGTCAAGCAGCCAAAAAGTATGATTGCAGCCCAAAATGGGGGCAAACTCTTGCATACCTCGTGTTGCAACCAGGCCGCGGTCAGTTCCAGTTCCAATCTCTGGCAAATCGGACGGTGTCATTCACTCCTCTCTCCTCTTCACTCTTTTCTTGCATTTGGGCGGTCGGGCCTTCGGCCCTCCCTTGTGCAGGGGCTGCGCCCCCGCAACGCCCCGCCCTTGCTAGCCACCGTGTGTATTCTTCCCCAGCAAAATGTCTAGCCAACAGTTTTTCCCCCAACCGGTCCGGTTTGGGCAGGCCTTGTACCTGCCCTCTGCTCCCTAGTCAACCGCCCCCGTTAAAGCCAGGCCTGGCGCCTACCCTGCGTCTCCCCAAAAGCCGCTAAACAACGCCGGCCACCGCCGGCATAACCTCTCCGCCAGACTGTTCGCACTCCACACCGGGGATGCACCCAAAAGCATGGTGTGCGCGTGCGAGCGTTGACGTGCGTACTTGCACGAACCAGAACCCCATTGGCGCGGCTGCGCGCATTGACAACGCGGGTATTTCGGTTTACAGTCCCGACAAATGACCACTACTTGGACCACCCGCGGTTTCAACGGATTCCGTCAAGGCCAATTCGGCAACGCCGGCCAGAACCTTTACGTCTCCCGCGCCGGCGTCTTGCAACGCATCCACCAATACGACCTAAACGGCAACGGCCACCTGGACCTGCTATTCTGCAACAGCCAGAACCACCAGGAGCGTCCACCGGCCTATGTTTATGATTACCCGCTTGGGGAGCCGAGCCGTACCGAGCTGCCGTCAGAGGGAGCGTGGACAGGCGCGGTCGCCGATCTCAACGGGGACGGCTACGATGATCTCATTCTGGGGATGCGCAACAACGGCATCCGGCCCGACCTCAACGCCATCATCTACTACGGCGCGCCCGATGGCATGAGCGAGCGGCGCCAGCAGCAGTTGCCGGTCCCGCAATGCGAGTCCGTGGCAGCTGCCGACTTCGACGGCGACGGCCGCCCCGACCTGGCCTTCGTCAGTAAAGGTAAGCTGCGGATCTTCTATCAGACCGAACTGGGATTCGAGCCGCACAGGTTCGTCGATCTCGACATCGCCACTGACCAACTGGCCGCCTGCGACCTCGACGGCGACGGCTATGCCGACCTGGTTGTCCGTTCAGCCACCGGCACCATAACCGTCTATTGGGGCGGTGCCGATGGCATCAACGCTGAGCGTGCGTCTGTCTGCAGCGAACCAGACACGGCGCACACGCCCGCAACCGAGTCGGCGGTCCAGTACGCCGAGCACGTCGAGGAAGCAAAGCCGCTGGCTGGTATAGTCCACCTGGACGGCGTTCCCCACCTGTTCCTACCCCGGTCACATAGCGTTCTTCTTTTGCCTGTCGGAGCCGGCAGGCGTCTTGGCTCGCCTCTGAGGCTGTACTGCTCTAACGCCATGGCGGTGACGGTGGGAGATGTCAACGGCAATGGTTTCGACGACCTGGTGCTGGCCTGTCGCGAGCCATGGGGAGAGGGAGAGCGTTCGTGGATCTACTGGGGGAGCGGGCAGGGTTTTGACGAGACTCTGCGCACACCCCTAGACAGCCATCGCGCCTGCGATGTCGCCGTCACCGACCTGAACGGAGATGGCTGCGCTGAGGTGATTCTCTGCCAGAACTATACCGCCGAATCCTACAGCGCCGACTCACTCATCTACCGCGGCACCCGCACCGGCGTCGACCCAGAGCCGGTCAGGCTGCCGTGCCAGGACGCCCGCCGCGTCCTGCTTGCCAAGGCTGGCCCGGACGCGTTGCCTCACGTAATTTTTGTCAACCACTTCGGCCGCAACCGCCTCGGCAACATCAGCCCCTGCATTTACTTTGGCGACGCGGATGGGTTTTCCCCCGAAAGGCGCCAGGAGCTGCCCGGATGGGGCGCGGTCGAGGCTCTCTGTTGCGATTTCAACGACGACGGCATGGTCGACATCGTCCTCGCCAACGCGTCGGAAAACTCTGTCGACCGTGATCCGGGCTCCTATCTGCTCCTGAACGGACCGCAGGGTTTTCCAGGCGAACCCTCATCGATACTCCCCACAGACCGGGCGCACGGTGTCTGCGCCGCCGACATCAACCGCGACGGCTACCTTGATCTGATCTTCTGCGGCTTCGACAACCCTGATCTGCTCATCTTCTACGGCGCCGCCGCCGACCCCGCGACCGAAAGTGGGCTGTGCTTCGACACGGCAAACCCGCAACGAATCCGCATGGAACACGATGGCGTGATCTACAACGAGCCGCGCTGGATATACCTGGCCGATCTCAACAACAACGGCTGGCTGGATCTGGTCGTGCCCCAGATAGCATACGACCGCAGTTTCATTCTGTGGGGCGGTCCGGAAGGCTTCAACATGGACCGCTGCCAGCCGCTGTCGGTCGTGCGCGGCGCCTGTGCCCGCGCCGCCGACCTGACCGGCAACGGCTATCTGGACCTCATCATCGGCGGCCACATGACATCCCAGGACGGCCCGCACGACTCCTTCGTGTACATCTACTGGAACGGCCCCGAAGGTCTGCGCGAGGACCGGCGCACTCTCCTGCCTGCCAGTGCGGTCAACTCAATGGCCGTGGCTGACTTCAACAACGACGGCCTTCTCGACCTATTCATCTGCTCCTATCACAACGGCCGCGAGCGCGACATCGACTCCTTCCTCTACTGGAATCGCGCCGGGCGCGGCTTCGCCGCCGCCGACCGCAAGCGCGTTTTCACACACTCCGCATCCGGCTGCGTCGCCGCCGACTTCAACGGCAACGGCTGGATCGACCTGGCAATCGCCAACCACAAGGTGGAGGGCGACCATATCGGCTTTTCGGCTGTATGGTGGAACGGCCATGAAGGCTTCAGCACCGAACGTGTAACGCGGCTGCCGACCTCAGGCCCGCACGGCATGACCGCTGTCAGCCCGCACAGCATCGCCGACCGCGGCGCGGAGGAGTACTATCTGTCGGCGCCGTACAAACTGCCCGCGGGCGCCCGTGTGACGGAGATTTCGTGGGAGGCGGAAACGCCCTCGCGCACTTGGATCAAGGCCCAATTGCGATTTGGCGACACAGCCGCCCAACTGGAAGGGGCGGCATGGCAGGGTCCTGAAGAGGGAGCAGCGTGGTTCGAAAGACCGCAAACAGTTCAGGAGGCAGCAACTACAGGCCAGTGGGTACAGTACAAACTGGCCCTGGGCGCGTGGAACGCATGCGGCACGCCTCGCGTGACCGCCGTGGATGTACACTTCGAAGAGCCTGCGCAATCTTGATATGCGCCCGTCAAGTGCCCGCTGACTCCGCCTCCGCCCGGATAAAGACGGTTGTCGTTCTGCGCCATAACTACTAGAATGGCCTTACATTCAAATCCCCTGCAGAATCTCTCTATACGCGCTTCGTTTGGACGGGCTGCCGCAATCTCAACGCAATCAAGTTCCTGGTTAAGAGCGAGTCACCTTTTACTTCACCCAGAGGAGGACTTTCGATGAGAACGCTTCGTAGTCTGTACCCGCCGCTGCTTGTCGTCATCGCCTTGATGATGATACTGTCAGCCTGTGCCGCCCCCGCTGCCCCCGCCGGCGATACTGCAGCCGAAGCGCCGGCAGACGAGATGGTGACCCTGCGCATGACCGCCCTGGGCGGTATCGTCGCCGAAGCTGTTGCCGCGCTCACCGATCAGTATATGGAGGAGAATCCTAACGTAGAGATTATTGTCGACGTGCAGGGCGACGATATGAGCTGGCAGAAGACGGCTCCTACTACGATGTTCGCCGTCTCCGATGGCCCCGACCTTTCCTGGTGGTGGTGCGGCCGCTTCGCCCAGTTCAACGACATGATGGATGCCGGTATGCTGGCCTCGTTGGATGATCTCTACGAGAGCGAAGGCTGGAACGAGGCCTTCCCGCAGGGCACGCTCGACTACTTTACGCACACCGACGGCAGCCGCTACGGCGTCAATCTCGATGCCGTCTGGACGCCGATGGTCTATTACAACAAGGAAATTTTTGCGGAAGCAGGTGTGGAGCCCCCGACAACCTGGGATGAGTTCTACGCTCTTGGCGACAAGATCCGGGAAGCCGGCTATGAGACGCTCACTACGCCCTACGAAATGGGTGTGCGCAGTCACCTGCCGGACGGCCTGATGCTCCGCTCCTGGACCGAGCAGGAGTACCAGGCGTTTCTCCTCAATTGGATGCCCGACGCGCCGGAGTGGTCGCTTGAACATAAGTGGACCGACCCCAATGGTGTCCGCATCTACCAGTACATCAAAGACATGGCCGACAGCGGGCTGCTGATGGAAGGTTACGCAGGAATTACCGATTACGGCCAGTCCAAATCACTATTTCTCTCCGGCAAGGCGGCCATGTTCCAGGATGGCAGCTGGTCGACAGGCGCAACCTCTCTGCCCGAAGAAACCACCTTCGATTGGGGTTATTTCTACTACCCGCGCCTCGATCAAGACAACTACGGCGAGATGGGTTCCTTCGTAGCCAACTGCCTGATCGCCTTCGAGGATCGGGACAATGTAGAGGCGGCCAAGGACGTAATCGCCTACATCCTGCAACCGGAAAACATGGTGTTGTGGGCTGAGAAGCTTGGCGGCCCACCTGGGCGGACTGACCTGCCGGGCGAAGAGGTGGAGCAGGTACTTGGTCCGGACATGGCTGGCATGTTGCAGGAGATTGCCGCCGCCGGCGCGCCTACGCTCTATGAAGGTGTCGTTCCTCCGGAACTGCTCGCTTCTCTCAAGGCCTCCATCGACCTGATGCTGACCGGTAGCCTCTCGCCGGAAGAAGCAGCGGCCATGCAGCAGGAGGAGACCGAAAAGGTGCGAGCTGAATTGGCCGACCAGTAAGGACAGACCTACGCAGGGGAGGGACGGGGTGGTGCAAGGAAACTCTGGCCCCGATAGCAGAATAGAGGGAGAGGAGGAAAGTAGGCCGAGAACGCCTCTATCTTCTTCCTCCTCCCTTTCTGCTTCTCAAATTGGATTTCGCCTGGCCAGATGGTGGAACCGAGAGGGTATTTGGTACCTGTTTCTTGCTCCCGCCATTCTACTCCTGCTCCTCTTTCTAGCCTACCCCCTGGGCGATTCGTTGGTGTTGAGCTTTTATAAGTGGAAGGGGCTAGGCGCGCGCAAGTTTGTCGGCCTCGCCAACTTCGAAGCCCTGCTTGACGACCGCTTCTTCTGGGGGTCCACCTGGCATACCCTCGTTTTTGCGCTGGTGGTCACGCTGGGAACCGTCGGCATCGGATATCTGTTGGCGACGGTAATCTCGCGCCGCGTGCGCGGTTGGCGCGCCTACCGCGTGGGATTCTACCTGCCAGTCATGCTCTCGGTTGTTGTGGTCGCGGCCTTGTGGGTACGTATCTATGAATTCAACTGGGGCCTTCTAAATACCTTTCTGCGCGCAATTGGATTGGATGTGCTGGCGTTGCCGTGGCTGGCCGATGTGAAGTACGCCCTGGCCGCGGTGATCATTGTACCAATCTGGCAGTATGCCGGCTTCCCAATGATCGTCACCCTGGCGGCTATCGAGGGAATCCCTCAAGACCTGCATGATGCTGCCACTATTGACGGCGTCAGCGAATGGCAGCGCACCTGGCGTCTTATCTTCCCCCTAGTGCGCCCGGTGGTCGCATCGATCAGCATCCTGCAGATCATCTTCTCTCTCAAAGTGTTCGATCTTGTGTGGGTGATGACAAAGGGGAGCCCAGGCAACAGTACCGCGGTATTGGGGACCTTCCTCTTTCGGCAAGGGTTCGAGACGCAGAAATACGGCTATGCTTCAGCCGTGGCCGTGGTGATGTTTCTGATTGTGTTTACGTTGACCTACCTTTACCAGAGGGTTGTGAAATTCGATGAGGTTGAGTTCTGAAGACGGAAAGATGGAAGTGACGAGCAGGCGCTTCCCTTCGGGGCAGCCAATTGTTGCGCGCCTCCTTACAGGCCTCATGATGGTTGCGCTGGTAGCCTGGTTTATCGTCGAACTCTACCCAGTGCTATTCCTGCTAAATACCTCTCTCAAAACCGATTCTGAGATCCTGAACGCGCCGTTTGCTTTGCCGACCGGTTTGAACTTCTGGAACTACGTTAGTGTGTGGGCGGGGGAGGGCGCCAATAACCGGCCGATGGCCCTCTATATGCGCAACAGTATCGTGGTGACGGTCGGTACGCTGGCGCTGTTGCTGGCGGTCTCTTCGCTGGCAGGATATGCGCTGGCGCGTGGCCGTTTCCCCGGCAGCGCTGCTACGCAGCAGACCTTTCTTCTCTGCCTGGCCGTTCCCGTCCACGTCCTCATCATCCCCGTATTCTTCATGATGGATCGATTTGGGCTGCGTAACGACCTGTTGGGCCTTACCCTAATGTATACGACCATGGGCGTGCCCTTCACCGTGCTTCTGATGCGGGCCTACTTCCTGAGCTTCCCCGTCGAAATGGAGGAAGCCGCGCAAATCGACGGCTGTTCCCGCTTCGGCGTCTTCTGGCGGGTAGTGATTCCCGTCTCTCGTAATGCCATCGCCAGCATGGCTATCATCAACGTCAGCTGGGTGTGGAGCGAACTCTTCTTCGCCCTGGTGCTCATGGACCGGTCGGAAGCGCAAACGATGCCCTTGGCCGTAATCGCCTACGCGCCCAAAGCGATGATGGGCGAATCGACCATCGGTCCCCAGTTTGCGGCGATGGTCTCCGCAGCGCTGCCTCTGATTCTCGTCTATTTCCTCTTCCAGCAGCAGATTACCAAGGGTATGACGATGGGCGCCATCCGCTGACGCGCAGCGCGTTCTTCGTCTTCCTCGATGTGAATCAGTGAGAAATTCTGCATTGGTGTGGCCCGATTGTAGCTTCGTTGTGCAGGCCGGAATAGAGGGAACCCTCTGACGCCCAAGCAAAGTGTACACATAGGAAAGGCGGGATGAACGATGGATTGGTTCGCACAGACTTTTCGCAAGGTACACATCATCTATGCGTCACCGCTCTGGGCAAATGAGAGGGGCGCGGCTTTCAATGCCGAGGAGTACGCCGATTCACTGGCCGCCGCCGGTGTTGACTGTGTGGAACTCTACACCAAGGACCATCACGGGATCTGCTACTTTCCCTGCTCTTTGGGTCTCACATATCCGCACGACGTGGTCGGCGAGTTGCTGGCCGCTCTGCGCAAACGTGACATCCGCCTTATCGCCTATTTCAGCGTCTGCTTCGACAACTATGCTCTCGGCCTGCACCCGGAGTGGCGCGCAGTCAACGTCTGGGGGGATCCCTGCAAGGTCGGGCCTTTCTATATGGCCTGCTGGAGTTCCGGCTATATGGACTATGCTCTTCAACAGATGCGCGAGCTAGCGCAGGGCTACGCAGTTGACGGCTATTGGCTGGACATAATGCCCTATGTCAGGAACGTTCCTCAGACCGAGTGGATGTCAAACTCACTGCCGTCCCCCTGTTACTGCCTCAGTTGCCAAAGGGGCTATGAGGAAGAGACGGGAGAGCGGTTGCCCCTACTCGTTACGCCCGACTCACAAGTGGGGACTCCACTGTTTGGCGATCTGTCCGTACAACAGATCATCGGCGAACCCTTCCTGGCCAACCACGCCGAGCAGGCCTACCAGTTTCTTCTCGGTAAAGGGGAAGACTTCTTGTTACAAGCGATGGACATCCTGCGCACACACAATCCGGAAGCTCTGATTACCTACAACGGCGCCAACAGCCCCGGTGATCCCTTCGACTATGCCGATCTCGTCTCGATTGAAGGCCATGCCCCCTTGTACACGCGCCAGAGTTTCATCGCCCGCTGGGGCAGGGCGACTGGGAAACCGTTTGAGGTACTCGTCTCCGCCGGTCTGCCTGGGGGCCCGCTGGGCGGCTTGTGGTGTCGCTATGACCACAAGCCATCCCCCTTGCTGCAAATGGAAAATGCCATCAGCCTGGCGCATGGCGGCAGTAGTGTTCTCGGGCAATTTCCATACCCGGACGGCTCGACCGACCCGGCCCAGTATCGCGGTTTTGGTCAGATTTTTCATCCGGCCGCCGAGCTTGAACCCTGGTTGCGCCAGCCCACATCGGTCAGCGACATTGGCGTTCCCCTCCTGACCAAGCCTCGGTCAGCCTCGCTATTCTGGTATCTCATGACCGAGGGCGCGGAAAATATCCACCAAGCACTGTTGGATCACCACTATCAGTACGATATCCTGCGCGACCTCGATGATCTGGAGTCCTACCAGCTAGTCGTTCTGGCCGACCAGGCCGCGCTCTCCGATGCCGAGATCGAGCGACTGCGAGACTATGTGGCGCAAGGAGGCAGGCTGCTGGCAAGCGGGTTCAGCTCCCTGTGGGACGAACAGGGACGCCGCCGCGACGACTTCGGCCTGGCCGATCTTTTCGGCGTGTCCTTCCGCCGCGATCCCGGACTGCCTTACGTGAGCATCAGACTGCGGGATGAGGACCTCATAGATCGAGTTACCTCCTTTCCCATGTTCGCGGACGACGCCCCTCCTGTCGAAGTGAGTCTGAACGGCGCCACTGTTCTCGGTGATCTGGTCTACCCTGAAGTAAATCGCACCAGTGGCACGACGGTGATGTGGGGCAATTCGCCGCCGGATGAGGACCAGGCCCACCCCGGGCTCTGCCGGAACGACTACGGAAAGGGCGTGTGCTGGTATGCCGCATGGCCGCTGCGCACGGGGGGTCTGTCAAACGTGTGGATGAAGCGCTTGATCAAGGTGCTCGTGAGCGATGTCGTGACCCGACCTGTGCTTGAGACCACGGCTCCGGCCGGCGTCGAAGTTGTGCTCAACAGCCAGGGAGGGCGTTATGTCGTCCACCTTGTCAACCATCACGTTGGCTCACCGGACCGACCGTCTTTCGACGAGGAGAATGGCTTGGTCCTGGACAACCTGGAGATCCGGCTGGACCTGACACGGCTGGAGCTAGAGGGCGTCCAGCGTGTATATGCGCCGCCGCACAACGACCTCCCCCACCGAGTCGACGGCAACTATATTGCGGTAAGAGTACCTCCATTGCGCGCTCACGCAATGATTTCTATCGAGTAGACTCTCGGAAACTCAGAACCAGACTGCCTACAAGGTGATGCCGGCCCGCTGTGCGGAAAGTTGCCAGTCTCGGTCAGCCTTAGAGAGGATCTCTTCTCACTCCTCTAAGTCCTACAGCGGCCAAGAGCAGCTGCCTGCCTATTAGCTACTGCTGAAATGGACGTGCTCCAGCACCGCCGGATTGCAGATATCTTTCGGCTGCCGGTCGTTGAAGAAATCGAGAACCGCATCCACGGCCATATGCTCGATGCGCCCGCGGCCTTCAATCGTAGTCGTCGCCGAGTGCGGGGTGGCCACGATTTTGGGATGCGTGCGCAGTCGCGAAGAGACCGGGAGCGGTTCCGGGTCGAATACGTCCAACCCAGCCCCGCGGATCTGTCCACTGTCCAGCGCTTCCAGGAGAGCATCCTGGTCTACCAGCGGGCCGCGTGCCAGATTGAGTAGAATTGCCTCCGTCTTCATCTGCGCGAAGCGGTCAGCGTTCATTAAGTGGCGCGTTTCCGGCGTGGAAGGTGCATGCAGACTGAGAAAGTCGGCGCTGCTGATAACCGTGTCCAGGTCAGCGAGTTCTACGCCAATCTCCACGGCCCGCTCCGCTGTGATGTAAGGGTCGAATGCCAGAACACGCATATCGAATCCCCGCCCGCAGATGCCGGCCACCCGTCCTCCCACCCGGCCCAGGCCGACCAGCCCGAGTGTCTTGCCCATCAGTTCCGTGCCCATCGGTACCGCTCTCGGCGCGAAGTCGCCGGCGGCCAGTTGCGCCATCCCCGGTTTGACCTGCTTGGCCGTTGCCAGCATGAGGGCGACCGTGTGCTCCGCGGTCGATTCCGTGGGACCGTCCGGGGTATTGCAGAAAACCACACTATGGCGCGTGGCCGCGTCGATGTCCACGTTGTCAATACCGATACCGGTGCGTACCAGGATGCGCAAATTGGGCAGCCGGGCGAAGACGTCGTCGTTGTAGCGAATGGCTGAGGCGGCCAGAATGGCTTGGGCCGGTTCGGCGCTGCCCACCGGGTCATCCGCGTCGGCGATCAGGCGCGTTACCGTCTCGGGAAACTTGGAGAGCGCGTCCGAAAGTTGGGGCGCTTCGCTCCAGACATGCGTCAATTCAGAAGTATTCATGTAATCTGCTCCGGCTCGTCGACTGGTTGTATCGGGGAGGCAAAATTGTCCTGGAAGGATAGAGTGTGCGCGCAACTATGTCAAGATTCCGGCCGTTTCCCGCAACTTAAATCGTAGCGCATTACCATCCTATTTTGACCTGCAGGTGTCACATCCACGAAGCCGGCGCGTCGAAAAGTCTCCGGCGACCCCATGTAAGTGTACGAAGGAGCATCCGGCGCAACCGGGTAACCTTCGACAGCAGGTGCGCCCTGATCGCGGGCATAGCATGTCGCAGCTTTCAACAGCCGGCAAGTCAACCCTTGACGCCGGAAATCGCGGTCAACGAAAAGGCACACCACCGACCAGACCGGCGTGCCGTCAATTCGAGGCAGCACGCGGGAGCGCTCCAGCGCTGCGTAGGTCTCACGCGGCGCGATTGAACACCAGCCTACCGGTTCCGTCCCGCTGTAGGCGAGGATACCGACGGGTGTGCCTGACCGCACCAGCTCGTCCAGAGCGGCCACACGGTCTTCTTTAGTTGAGCGGCGAAATGCTGAGCTGGTCATGCGCCACCGCATACAAGAGCAGTACCGGAACTTGCCGTGACACAGCGAGAATTCTGCCAGCTCGGTAAGCCGATCCACGGTTACTGGGCGGAACCGAATTTCTGGGACGTTCTGACTTTCCAACTGACACCTTCTAACTGTTGGCAGGAGAGGAAGACGCCAGCTATGGCGTTGCCATCTGAATCAATCTGGATAAGAATATATTATCCCTACTGAAACTGGGCCACAAAATCTCTAGGCATGGTGCCGCCTGCCGACTCTTAAGATCCAATGTGACAGCTACCTTCAGTGATGAGTCGGCCAAAGTATTGGACTCGGCAATTTTTCGTTGACATCCGTTCATCGACATAGTGTCGCTTCAAGCGACGGTCAATCCAAGAGTTTCGCTAACGGGAACAGATACAATGCGTATTGCAATCGCCGGAATAAGTCACGAAGCCCTTAACACATCTCCTCTAACGACCAGATTAGAGCATTTCCGTGTCTGGCGCGGCCAAGCGCTACTGCAGGGGGAAGGCCCGTTTTCGCCCTACGCAGCGGGGGCGGCGACGGGGTCATCGGTGGGACCGAAATACGCCACGCTTGCCGAAATGGAGGACGACCTGGGCGTTGAATTGGTACCTGTATTGTACGCAGGTGCCCTGGCCCCATCCGGCACCGTGGAACTGGCCACCTATCTCCAGTTGCGAGACGAGATCGTCGAAGGCATTGAGCAAGCGGGCCAACTCGACGGCATTTGCCTGGTCCTGCATGGCGCGCTTCTGGTCGAATATATCTGGAGTGGCGAGACCGATCTGGTGCGTTCGATCAGGGCCGTTGTTGGAAACGAAGTCCTGATCTCAGCCAGGTTTGACCTGCATGGCAACCTCACCGAAGAGTTTGCCAACAAGACCGACATCTGGACGGTTTATCGTACTGCTCCCCACCGTGACGCGCCACAAACGTTGGAACGGGCGATGACGCTGCTCGTCCACTGTATTCGCGGCGGTCATCGTCCGCGGCCTGTCTTTGTCCGCGTGCCGATGATATTGCCCGGCGAAAGGGCGACCACTGACGTTGAGCCGATGAAGTCGCTGCTGGCGCTGGCTGTCGAAATTGGGCAACAGCCGGGCATCCTCACCGCCGAAATACTAGTCGGCTTTGGCTGGGCGGACGCGCCGTATTCCTCCTGCAGCGTCGTGGTTATTGCCGAGGACGAGCCGCACCTGCCCCATGCACGGCGGCAGGCCAAACGGCTGGCGCAGGCCATGTGGGACCAGCGCCACAACTTCATTTTTGATTCGGAAGCCGCCGCGTCCGCTGACGAAGCCATCGATCTCGCCCTGGAAGCCGAGGAAAGCTGCGTCTTTATCGCAGATTCCGGGGACAATCCCACCGCGGGCACACCCGGCGACGCGCCTCATTTTCTTTCGCGTCTGATAGCCAAAAACGTCCCTGACGCGATTGTGGCCGGTATTCCCGACAGCGCGGCTGCCCGCATCTGTTTCGAAGCCGGCGTTGGCGCTACCGTATCGCTCAGTCTGGGTGGCAAGATGGACACGGAGTATGGCGCTCCCTTGGAAGTCACGGGCACTGTGGAACATCTCTGCCTGGCCGGGCCTGACACCAAGGAGGCCGCCATCGCCACTGTACGCGTGGGCGGCGTGCGTGTGCTGGTTGCCGACAGGCGCATGTATTTCTCAACCTTGAACAACTTTCGCATGGCCGGAATCGAGCCGCTTGAGCACAAAATCGTCGTTGTGAAACTGGGCTATTTAATGCCGGAGCTACGCGACGCCGCACCGCGCGAGATCCTGGCACTAACCCCAGGTTATTCTGACTTGGATTTCACCAGGTTACCTTACAGATACATAACACGCCCGATCTTTCCCTTGGATGAAGAGTTCGCCTGGTCCCCGGTGATCTCAAATGTCGCAGGTTATGGCGGCTGAAGTCGTCAAGTCATGACTGGGTGAGACAGCAACGCGCATACGAGCATCATCAGAACTGACCGCATGGAGGTCGGTTCGTTGAAAAAGAGGAGAACGTCACATGGCCGGACCCGGCATGGAACTGGTTGGCGAAGAGGAGATTGAGGAGGTCCTGCAGGTGTTGCGAGCCGGCTATCTCTATCGGTACGGCATTTCGACCGCAGATGGCGACGACCCGCGCTTTCAGGGCAAAGTTTACCAGTTGGAGCAGGAAATTGCAGCCATGTCGCAGGTGCGCTACGCGGTGGCGGTCAACTCCGGCACGTCGGCCCTGTTGGCGGCGATGGTGGCGCTGGGCATCGGCCCCGGCGATGAGGTGATCGTTCCCGGCTTTACGTTTGTGGCCAGCATCTCCGCCATCGTCTACACCGGCGCCGTGCCTGTCCTGGCAGAGATCGATCGCACTTTCAATCTGGATCCGGAGGACGTGAAGGCAAAGATCAGCCCCCGCACCAAGGCGATCATGGCCGTCCACATGATGGGCAACCCGGCCCGCTTGCAGGAACTCAAGGCAGTCGCGGACGAAAACAATCTGTACCTCATAGAGGACTGTTGCCAGGCATTCGGCGCGGCCTACCGGGGAAGTCCTATAGGCTCCATTGGCCATGTAGGCGCCTTCAGCTTCAACATTTACAAGACGATCACGTCGGGCGATGGTGGCATGGTTATCACCGATGATGAAGAGTTGTACAGGCGGGCGTTTGCTTTTCATGACCAAGGTCATTCCCCTCTGCGGACCGGCGTGGAGATCGGCAAGCGCCCTTTTCTCGGCCTGGATTTTCGTTATACCGAGTTGCAGGCGGCGGTGCTGCTGGCACAATTGCGCAAACTACCGAGTCTGATTGACCTTCTGCAGACCAAGAAGCGCCATTTGAAGGCGGCCCTAGCCGATCTGCCGGGCCTTGCGTTTCGCGAAGTGCTCGATGCCGAAGAAGAGGTCGCCACAATTCTGACGGTGATCCTGCCGACTGCGGATATAGCGCGAAAAGTTGCCGAGGACCTGGAGAGCAAAGTGGTGGCCGAGGCAGGTTGGCACGTCTACAACAACATGGAACATCTTCTCGAACAGCGCATGCCTACGCCGCTGTCCTGTTCGTTCAGTTGCCCCCACTACGCCGAAGGTGGCGGTGCAATGCAGTACCGGGAAGGCATGTTGCCCCGCACTGACGAGCTGCTGTCTCGCTCGATCAATATCAGTATCGGCGTGTCCGACGCCGGCCTTGGCTCGGCCTTCGGCGTCACAATTCACGACGACCTGGACGTAGTCGCGCAGCGGGCAGACACCTTTCGCCGCGCCGCTGCCCGCTATCTTGACTGAGCTTCCGCGTTGCACTCGGAAGGGCGAACGAAACCGATCAATTGTCTGGACTATCGACTTTGACATGTAGTTCGCCGGCATTGTAAAGTCATACTGACCTCTTCCAGAGCAGAAATAGCAGTTATTCGAGACAAGAAAGGAAACGGTTTTCAATGGATGCAGCCACTACTGATATCGCCCAGTCCTTTTCCGAATACGGTTTCGCAGTCGTACCGAACCTGTTTCTTCGGCAGGAGGTAAAAGCCCTAAAGAAGGATGCGCAGAGGATTCTGGACGAGGTAAGGCAAGAGTCTGGAGGCAGCAATAGCGCCAGGGAAATGCTGGATGCCACCGGCGTGTATGTTGGTATCGCAGGGCGCAGCGGCATTTTCCGCCAAGCTGCGCGAGACGAACGCCTGGTCAACATCCTGGAGGCCATTATTGGCCCAAACGTTGAATTCCTAAGCGATAAAGTCGTTTACAAGGACACAGATACCCACACCGCAAGCCCGTGGCATCAGGACTGGCCCTACTGGGAGGGGACGCACAAGGTTTCAATCTGGGTCGCGCTCGATGACGCCACTCCG
Source organism: Caldilineaceae bacterium (assembly GCA_965207495.1). GTDB lineage: Bacteria > Chloroflexota > Anaerolineae > Caldilineales > Caldilineaceae > Bin5. The sequence continues at coordinate 4,388,963 of OZ242287.1, read as the reverse complement.
GAAAATGGATGTCTCAAGTTGATGCCGGGATCCCACAAGGGCAGTATAGTCCATGACGGCGACAGCAGCGACGGCATAGGCTTTGGCCACCGAGTCCGGCCCGAAACGGTGGATGAGAGCGCGGCCGTCACCGCCCCACTGGAGGCTGGGGGGGCAGTCTTCTTCCACGACCTGACCATGCACGCCAGCCACCCCAATACGCAGCGCCGCGAACGCTGGACCTGGATTCCCACATATCGCGACGCCCAGGCAGACGATCCACCCTATTCGTTTGCCGTCGCCAACTCCGTGGTGCGCGGCGTCGGGCGATAGCGAGTAACCTCAGGGACTTTCCCGAACTTAACCGAAGGTAGCAGTCTAACCAGGATGAAGTTCTTGATCAGTCCCTTGGCTTGTCAAAAAGCGAGCAACTGGCTGTGCTAGCCCGCAGAAATCACGCGACCTGGGGAGGATGCTCGGTTGAACCATCAGCTGCTCAAAATTGAGTCTACCGATCAAAGGCCGGAAACTTACCTGAGAGAGATAGGCTCTCTCTTTGCCGTCTTTGACGAACATTCACAGGACTCAGGCAACATATCGTATGGCGTGCAGGTTGACCGGCAGCGCTTCTTCGTCAAGACCGCGGGCGATCCTTCAGATCTACGCCCCTTCCTGTCTCACAAAGAGAGAGTTTCTCTGCTCCACAACGCCGTCTGCTTGCGGCGCAGCTGCGCCCATAGCGCCCTGCCGCAGCTACACAACGTGATCGAGTCACTGCACGGACCAATGCTCGTCTATGACTGGGTCGAAGGGGAACTCCTACACGCCGACAGCGCAACGCGCCAGCAACCTCAGTCAGCCCTGCAGCGTTTTCGCAGGCTGCCCGTACGTGAGATTCTCAGCGCGTTGCACCATGTCTTCGAACTGCACCTTGAGCTTGTGCAGGCAGGATGGATAGCGGTCGATTTCTACGACGGTTGTCTGATCTATGACTTCGCTACTCGAAAGATGCAGGTCATAGACCTGGATATGTATCGAGAAGGCCCATTCGTCAACGGGATGGGGCGAATGTTCGGCTCATCCCGCTACATGGCCCCCGAGGAATTTGAACGCGGGGCGATTATAGATGAGAAAACGAATGTCTTTACGATGGGCCGCACCCTGGCCAATCTGCTCTCAGACGGCTCGCTGGCGCGATCGGCCTTTCGCGGCGGCGATGAGCATTACAGCATACTCCGGCGGGCCTGCCGTGCGTCGCGCGATCAGCGCTTTGCGTCCATTTCTGAGTTCTACGCCGCCTGGTTGGAAGCAGGCAAGAGGGTAATGTCCGGTTGAAGGAGTCTTTCAGGTGAGAAGAGGTGTGGAGTTTCGAACCTGCACTGCCGGGGCATTCGTCAAGCGAACTCTGAACGGCACTTCGTGTGAAGCAACTACTGACGAATGGGAGAAGGTCTCTACCGCCCCCCAAACCCTGTCATAGCGATCCCCTGAACAAAGTAGCGCTGTGCCACGATAAATATCGCCACCATCGGCGTCAGCATCACCGTGCTCGCCGCAAAGACGACCTCCCAGTTCTTGGCGTAGGAGTCATTGTAGGCCCGGATGCCCAGGGCCAGCGGCCACTTGTCCATCGAGTTGATGTAGATCAACGGGTTCATGAAATCGTTGTAGTGCTGCAATAACGCAAACACCGCAACAGTCGCGATCACCGGCTTGGAGAGAGGAAGCAATATCTGCACCAATACGCGGATGCGGCTGGCGCCGTCGATCTCGGCCGCGTCTTCCAGCTCCATCGGGATGCCGCGAAAGAACTGGCGCATGAGAAAGACGTAGATTGCGCCGATGCCCGCCCAGTAGGGCACGATCAGTGGCAGCCAAGTGTCGATCCATTTCAGGTTTTTGAATATCAGGAAGCGGGGTACCAGGGTCACCACATCGGGCAGCATCATCGTCGCCAGGAGCAAGGCAAACCAGAAATTGCGCCCCGGCCAACTGATACGGGCAAACGAGTAGGCCACCAGCGCCGACGAAACGACAGTTCCCACGACAGCAAACAGAACAATGATCAGCGTGTTGTAGATGAATCTCGTTAGCGGCAATAGTTGAAACGCCTTGACGTAATTGTTCCAATGGGGATCCTGAGGAAGCCAGACGATCGGGTGCGCGAACACCTCGGTCGAGACTTTCAGAGAGGAGGAGATCATCCAGAACGTAGGCACCAGGAACGTGATCACCAGGACGGTCATAAAGACCTGTAGCACCGCCAGCCGGGCTATCTCCCACCCTGAGCGAGATTTGTCGCCCAGTCTTGGCCTCAGTGCGCTTCCAGCCTGAAGCTCGGCAGAAGTTGACTGCCAGTCGGTCGCCAAAGCCCCCTGCGCTTGCCTGTCTGACCGCATCGTCATTCCCCTTCCTCGTAGTAGACCCAGCGTCTAGACAAGTAGAACTGGAACAGAGTAAAGCCTACAACAATGACGAAAAGTTCCCAGGCCAGAGCCGAAGCGTAGCCCATGTTGAAGTACTGGAAGGCATTGCGATAGATGTTCAGGACCACAAATAGGGTAGCGTCCTGTGGTCCGCCTTCGGTCATGATCATCGCCGGCACAAATGATTGGAAGGAGTTGATGATCGCGATCACCATGTTGTAGAAGATCAAGGGCGTCATCAGCGGCAGAATGACGTAGCGCAGACGGCCAAACGTGCCGGCCCCGTCCAGGCTGGCGGCCTCTTTCAGCGACTCCGGGATACTGCCCAATCCGGCGATAAAAATTACCATCTGGCGGCCAATCATCCAGAAGGACATGAAGATAAATGCCGGTTTGGTGAGGCTCGGTTCAAAGAGCCACATACGCGGTTCAATGCCGAACCAGCCCAGCGCTTCGTTTAGAATGCCGAATTCCGGGTGCAGTACCCGCTGCCAGACCACTGCGCTGGCAACCAGAGGCACGATTATCGGCATATAGAATCCTGCCCGGTAGAAGTCCCGGAAGCGGATCTTTTGCGTAAGCGCCAACGCCAGTGTGAAGGAGATCGTTAATTGGATGGGGACCGCGAAAATAGTATAAAAGGCGCTGTTATAGAGGCTGAGATTGACCTTTGGGTCTTTGAACATCTGCGCCAGATTGGCGAAACCGACAAATACAGGCGGGCGCAGAAGGTCCCATTCAACAAAGATCAGATAGACCGAATAGAACATCGGGAAGGCGATGAAGACCGAGAACCCGATGATAAACGGCGACGCAAACAGATAGCCGGCGATCCAATCCCGGAGTTGTCGTTTGGAGATGCGGCGTTTGCCGCTTACGGCAGCTGTTGCGGCCATGAATGATCCTCGAGGGGGCGGCGAACTGTATCGCCGCCCCCTTTGTATAGCGTAGCTTTCTTATCCCTGCCTGGCCCAGTGGGCATCGAGCAGGCCCTGCACGCCTTCATTGAGCGCGGGAACGACGTCAGCAGCGGTTGCGCTGTTGGCCAGCATCGGATCCCAGGCAACCGGCTTCGCCACCTCGCTCCAGATCTGCCCGCGAGAGACGCCGCCGATTACGTCCACCTCAGAACGCAGGAAGGCGTTGCTGAAGGCGGCTGCGTTGGAGACACCGAAGCGCTCCTCAATCGTCGGGCCCCAGAAGTTCTCGACAAGGTCCGCGGTGTTGGGGATACGCCCAGTGATGGTCGAATAAATCTTCTGGCCATCTTCGCCGCCCATGTAGTGAACGAAGTCCCAGGCGGCATCCACCAGATCGCTCTTAGGTACGCACACGCCCTCGGCCCAGCCGCGGTGAGGCCGGCTCTCGTCCGCCATCTGCGGCATCAACACCACGTCGAATTCGATCTCCTTCCCTTCTTCGCGCAGTTCAGGGCTGTTCAACCGCGGGAAGAACCAGGGACCTTCATACTTCATGGCCGCGTTGCCGGTGTCGATCGTGTTGGTGCCGCCTTCCAGATCGGCCGGTGTCGGCGAAATGCCCAGGCCGTACATGAAGTCCTGCGCGACAAACTGCAGAATCTCAATGATTTCCGGCTGGTCGTACATGGCCGTGCGGGGGTCAACCAACTCGTCAAATTCCTGTACGCCGGTGGCGCGGATCCAGTGAATGTCGCGGGCATAGCTGCCGTTGGCCTGATATCCGTACATCTTGGAATCGCCGTCGGTGCTGGTCAGCTGCTCGGCGATACTGACAAAGTCCTCGAAGGTCCAGTCGTCGGTCGGATAAGCGACGCCGGCTTCGTCGAAGGCATTCTTCGCGTAGAACATCACCATCACACCGGACTGGAGCGGAATCAGATAGCGGCTCCCGTCGCGACGCGTGCTGAACTCGATACTGTCCACGCCATCAGGATACGGGCCGGTGAAGTTGTCCCTTTCGACGTAGGCGTCGATGGGGGCCAACAGTCCGGCATCGCTGAAAGGCTGCCACTCCCAGCCCTGGAACGAGGCAACTTCGGGCACGACACCGCCAGCGAAAGTGGTCTGCAGCTTGGTGTAGTAATCTACACCTGTGCCGCTAATCGAAGGCTTTATCGTGACGTTCGGATTCTGCTCAGTGTAGGTATTCCCCAGCTCTTCCCACGCGGGGATGTCAGAGGCGTCGCCCCAGGCGAAAAAGTCGAGTTCGATATCCTCGGCGGCAGGGGCTGAGCCGCCTGATCCGCCGTCGTCAGCGGGCGCCGGCGCCGGACACGCCGCCAGCAACAATGTAGTGGAGCCGATGCCGATTCCTTGCAGAAACGAGCGTCGGGAAACTTGGCGTCTCCTGCTCCGTTGGGCGTCTGTCATTGTTCCCTCCTTAGGTGGGTCAACTTCGGACCAGTATTCAGATTATGAACCTATGGACGGCCCGCGGCGTGGCGGCAACTCGCTGAGGATCGTGAAGCCGGCCCGGTGGGGCCACTCGGCTTAGGATACATCAACTGGCAGAATTCGTCACAATTGGGCGGTCGCATGTAGGAGAACAGCCAAGTGGTCGCATTCATTAACCAACTACTAACCTCTTCATAATTTGCACTTATTTTCGAACCTGTAAGATTGCCTGTCGATGCAGATATCCTTAAGTTTCAAATCCATCCACACTGGCAGAGAAAGTTTCAAACTGTCTTGCGGCCTGGTGCAAACGGCATTCGATGAACACAAAGGCTGAAGGGTCTTGGCCTGTTTTCGGGAACGGGCCCTGTTGCGTCTGTACAAACCTTTCAATTCGCCAGTAGGATTCCAGCGAAGGGAACCTCTCATGGACCTGGTTCTGTTGCGGCGGACGGGCGCCGAATGCATCGGCGTATTCTTTCTTGTTCTGGCTGCCTGCGGGTCCGTCATGATTGGCGGGCTGACGGGCGCGTACGGACACACGGGCATGGCCTTCTCGTCAGGGCTTGTCGTAATGGTCATGGTAGCCGCGACCGGCCACCTGTCAATGGCCCACCTGAATCCGGCAGTGACGCTGGCTTTCGCTCTTTCGGGTCACTTCCCGTGGCGCGAAGTGCCGGTCTACATCGTCGGCCAACTTACCGCAGCTGCACTGGGAGCTGCCGTACTCCGGCTTATGTTTGGAAACGTTTTCGCACTGGGCGCCCATCTTCCGGCCGGACCTATTCTGCAATCTCTGGTCATGGAGGTCTTGGTAACCGCCATCCTGATGTTTGTCATTGCGGCGGTAGCTACGGACCAACGTGCGCAGGGCCTGCCTGCTGGGCTTGCAATTGGTGGGGCGGTGGCGTTGAACATACTCTGGGCAGGCCCGATCAGCGGCGCGTCAATGAACCCTGCCCGTTCCTTCGGCCCGGTCCTGGTCTCAGGTGAATGGACGGCTCACTGGATCTACTGGCTCGGTCCGATATTCGGCGCGGCACTCGGGGCTTTCGCCTACGAATTCGTGAGCCGCAGCGAACCCGAAAAGAAGCAAGCCTAACATATGCTAACTTGGAAAATCTGTATTTCTCTGCTTGAACTGATGGGTGCTTGCAGGAGGTAAGAGGCGGGTAGGGTTTACCGCCCCATCGGCAGATCTTTCTGGCCACAGGACCTTTTGACCACCAACCAATATCAGGCTACATCCTGATACGGACCTCGGTTTCCGGGAGGCATCAAGGAGGCGACTTGGGTCATGGCTTTTTCAGCGAGAGCGTCAAAGTGTCTCCGTCTCTCGCTCCGAGGAATGTCTTCGGGGATTGTCAGTGGCCCAAACGGTCTGCCAACACGTATTTTCACATGAGTCCGGCGAAACTTACGCAGGTTGACCAGAATCTTTTCTGTCCCCAACACGGCTACGGGCAGGAGGCGAGACTGCGCCTGTGAAGCCAGCATGCCAATGCCTGATTGGGCGTGAATCAGTTTTGCGCTGTGGCGCGCCGTGTGACCGGCAATCCGTTCGATCCGCTCGCCCCGCTCCCGCGCCCCAGCCATGGAGGGATCGATTCCCCCCTCAGGAAAAACGCCGACGGTTCGGCCATCCTTCAGCGCGGCCAGCGCAGCACGCATTGCCTTGCGATCCACCTGCCCCCGCCAGATCGGAATCAAATTGAACGACCGGCTGAGAAAACGGAAAAAGCAGACGCGTTCTGTCTCAATGGCAAGCAGGAAAACGATGCGGACCGGCAGGAAGATCATGAGCAAAGGGCCGTCGAACCAGCTGAAGTGATTGGAAACGAGTATCAAGGCCTCGTTGCGCGGGAAGTTCTCCAGGCCCGTTACTGAAACAGAAACAAAAAGGCTGCTAATCAACCGGCCCAGGAACACAAGTATTGACTGGAGAATTCCCTGTAGAAAGGCGTACATGGCCCATTCTCCTTTTGGTCAGGCCGGCAGCGGAGCCGTGGCCGCGATCAGTCCGCTGTCCTGAAGTTCCTCCCACATCGCAGCCGGCACTTCCACATCCCAAATGGCCCGGTTGTCGTCCGCCTCAGCCGACGTCGCCGAACCGATCACGAGTGAGGCGATGGCCGGATGTCCTCCCGCGAAATGCAGGGCAGCAACGTGCAATGGCACCCCATGCCGGGTTGTAATCTCCTGGAGACGTCCCGCCTTTGTCAGAATCTCCTCCGGCGCATCTTCATAATTGTATTTTGCGCCTGAAACCGGCCCTGTGGCCAGAATACCGCTGTTGTAAACACCGCCCAGAAAGATGCTTACATCATTTTCAGTACACCAGTCCAGGAAATCCAGCGAGGTTTGCTCCAGGAGCGTATAGCGCCCTGCCAGCAAGAAACAGTTGACGTCGATGTTCTTGGCAAACTCCCACTCCATCTCCCACTGGTTCATGCCGGCTCCCACCGCGCCGATCACGCCCTGCTCACGCAGGTCCACAAGCGCAGGGAACGCCTGCTCCAACGCCTGCCGGTAGTGAACTTCTTCGTTCTCATAGTCGGGGTCATGCACCAGCAGAATGTCAACGCGGTCCATCCCCAACCGTTCGAGGCTGTCCTCCAGACTCTTCATGACGCCGTCTCGCGAATAGTCAAAATAGATCGAGCCATCAGGACGAATGATGCGGCCAATTTTGGTCTGGATGACTAACTCATCGCGTGGAACGCCCCGCAGCGCCGCGCCGAGCCGCTGCTCCGCCTCACCCGCACCGTAAAGAGGCGCGGTATCGAAGAAGCGAATACCGTTTTCATAGGACCGCCGTACGGTCTCATGGGCCTCCTCATCGTCTAGGGAATCGTATAGATTTCCGATGGGGGCGGTGCCCATGCCCAGCCGGGTAACCTGGAGTTCGGTATTGCCGACCCGAGCGCTCTGGATGGGGTTCGCTGTCATCACGTTTCTCCGTTTTGCGGCGACTCTCTACTCATGATCGCACGCGCAGTTGTCAAGACCTTTTACTTCATCCTGTGGGCTGCGCCGGGTGCCGGCGGCCCAACTCCTAATGCTCTTGCACGTACGCCTGGGCGCTACCAACTTTCCAAGAGACTGACACGAATCATGCGCGCTGTCTCGCTTCCCTGACCTTATGAAGATTCCTGAAGCGCCGCAGGAATTGTACAACAACTGTGGTTGTTACGCCACAGACTTTCGTTCAGCCGCAAAGACATACGACTAAAGGCCGCTACGATAGAAACCGGTACCGACGGTAGCATGTTTCTACAAAAAGAAGAAGCAAGCCAGCTTTCTGAATCATCCAAACTACAGTCGGCCTGGAAAGGGACAGTATGCTCGGGACGGAGATGAAAATCTCTGCGAAGAGGATTGACTGGCGTTCAGCCGAAGGACCGTGGTAAGTGGGCTTTCCGCGATTTGGAATGCATCCGTCCTCGACTGCGACTATGCTAATTTCTCGTGAAAGGCATCCAACTGAGGGAGGATTCTGTCCCAGGCGAAATGCTCCTCGACAAACGAACGACCAGCCCTGCCGAGCGCGCGACTGCGCTCGCCGCCGGCGGCCTGGTCGCGAAGCAGCGACAGGACTGCGTCGGCAAAGGATCTGGCGTCATCAGCGATACAGAGGTGTTCGCCGTCCCGAAGCGGGATCCCTTCAACGCCCATGGAGGTGCTGACCACTGGCTTTGCGCAGGCCAGTGCCTCCAGGATTTTAAAGCGCGTGCCTCCGCCTACACGCATCGGCGTCAGGTAGACAGATGCACCATGAATATAAGGAACGACATCGTCGACAGCTCCCGTCAACTCCACGTCCGGAATCCCTCGCAAACTGTTTAGCCTGGGATGGGGATCCAAGCCGACGATCTGCAACTTCACATCCAACTGACGGTGGATGAGGGGAAGCACATACAACCCGAACCAGAGCATGGCATCCACATTCGGGCGATAGTCCATTTTCCCTGTGAAGACCAGCAGGGGAGGGCTGGTTGCCGGCAGCGGTTCAGGCACATAACGAGAGATTTCTATCCCATTGGGCACAGTGACGCTTGCGGTCTGCGGCGCTAACGAAGTCAGCGCCTGCCGGTCCGGGTCACTGACGGAAACGATACCATCAACGGCTTGGCAGAAGGCCCTTTCATAATTATACAGCTTTCTCCACTGCAGCATGCTGTACCCGGCAGCGTGCCAGCGGTTCAGGCTGCGGGCGTCCATCTGTGCGGCTCGTTTCTGCAGCAGAAACTCTACATTATGAGAGTCGAAAACAACCCTTGGCCTGTCTCCGGAATTGCCCAGGACTTGGAAACCGTATGGCGCCATCTCCAACCCCTCCACCTGGACCAGATCGTAGCTCTCCTCGTCCAGCATTCGCTGCAATACAGAGTGAGCCCCTCCCTGTTCCAGGCGCAACGCCATATCCGGTCTGGTTTCAATGAAGGTATCAAGCAATCGGTCGCGCGGGGGCCGCTCAGGTTGAAGGAAACCTTCGACCCGAGAACAGATCTTCAGCAGTTCCGGTTCGGGCCATTGCTGGTTCTGGGGCGAAAGGCAGGTGAGGAGATGAACCTCATGCACTGTAGCGCAGTGGCGCAGCAGGTGGTAGTTGCGAAGCGCTGCCCCCTGCCGAAGAGGGTAAGGTGGCTGGGGCGTGAGGAAGAGGATTTTCATCGACGGACGTCAGACAGACGAGTGATGCGCAGGCGCGGCTGGAACCGCCGTACTGTCGCATACCATCCTGTAGACGTCAAGCGTTTCCAAGGCTGCGCGGTTCCAGCTAAAGACGGAGGCGCGCTGCAACCCTTTCTGGCTAAGCTCCTGATGCAACGGCTCCTCAGTCAGGAGTCGGTGCATGGCGACTGCTATCTCTTCCCGGTTGGAGGGGTCTACGATCAGCCCCGCGTCGCCGACAACTTCCGGCATACTGCTCGTATTGCTCACAATTGTGGGTGTGCCGCAGGCCATCGCCTCCAGCGGCGACAACCCGAACCCTTCATAGAAGGCAGGGTGAACATGGCATCGTGCGCCGACAAATAGCTGATGCAGATCCTCGTCAGGCACCCGGCCTATGAAATAGGTGCTCCTGCCGAGATCCAACTGTTCGACTCTACGATAGATCTCTTCATATAACCAGCCAGGCTTTCCGGCCAGGACAAGGCCAGTGTCCTCAACGCTGTAATATTTGCGAAGGTGGTGGAAGGCGTCCAGCAACCCTTCGATATTCTTGCGAGGTTCGATCGTGCTGACAAAAAAGATATACTTTTCCGGGATTCCGTATTTTGCCTGCATGGCCGTGCGGCACTGCTCCTGCGACAGGGGGCAGTAATGGGGCGCAGCGGCCTCGTAAATGATGCTTATCTTTTTGGGTGAGGCGCCGAGTTGCCCGACTACATCGTTCTTCGTACTTTCGCTGGGCACAATGATGTGGCGGGCATGCTCTACAGCCTTGTCGATCTGACTGTAATAGGATGCATGGTTTTCAGTCAGAAAGTGGGGCCAACGCAGGAAGGCCAGATCGTGGACCGTGATGACCGAAGGGATGCTGCTGTGCAGGGGAGGGATAAAGTCTGTGCTGTGAAGAAGGTCCAGTGAATGGAATGACAGTTCTGCAGCGAGCATCGACTGTTCAACGCGTGAATGCACGGGCGCGAACAAAGTGCGCCGTTGAAAGTTTGGCGCGTCTGCCAGTGGATCCCGCTGTTTGCGGTGCTGGAATACCGTGTACGCCGATTCCCGATCCAGGTGCGCAAGCTCTTCAATGAGATGCTTCGTATATCGACTTATTCCTGCCGGCTGATGGTAGCTCAACCGGGCGTCAATTCCAACTCGCATGGTCCCAACGAATCTATAGTGGGGAGGTTTTTTCTGCGCCCCTCCTCGCTGCATCGTCGCAACAAAACTACAGACTCCAATCTGAGGGTCTGACAGGCTGGGGACACCTGCATAGGAGCAGACATACGCCCAATACTTTATCAGTACTTGATTTATTGGTCAAATGGAAATGTAAGACTGTCCCTAACTTTTCGTCTTCAGTTCGATGATTGATCCCAGCAGCTCTTGGGTATCCAGGTAAGCCCACACCGCACCAGGGTCCAGAGTCGACCCGCCGCTCTGGAGAATGTCCACTTCCAGCTCCTGTGCGACGCCCTCGGGATCGGGCACACGGAAGAGCAAGTGGTGCAGGCCTTCTCCCTTCTCCTCGAGGAACTCGGAGTAGATGTTGTCTCCCTCAAGCGGCTCGATAAATTCGATCTGTACCGCGCCGGCCTCAATGAAGGCCAGCCTCATACGAAAGTTTCCCCGCCTCCCCCGAAATGTTGATTGCGCATCCAGATCGCTGCCCTCGGGCGGCCAGTCCACAACTTGCACCGGCTCCATCGCAAAACGCTCCGTCCACGCATTGGCCGCGGCGCGGGCGTCTCGCACAACGATGCCCACCTGCACGATCGATCCCAATTCTATTCTGTTCATAAGCGTTTCCTGCTACCGGGTCCTATCACCCAATGACTATTTGTCAGCGGCCTGGACCACTGCTGGGGGTCTGCATTTATGTCTTGGCCGCAGTTTCGCAGCCTCAGGCGCAGCGATCTGCGCGATCCCGACTTCCATTCTACCAGGAGATCCGAAGCAGGTTCGAGCCGCAGCCTTCTTTTGCCGAATCTGTGGGATAATACCAACTGCCAACGCGAAAGCCAAACATTCCTGTAGGAGAGTTTCGATGATCATTCAGGACATAAAGACAACCGTGCTGTCCCTCCCCCATTTGCCGGGATTTAAGGACGCCACAATTCGCCATATCGCGCGCGGGCGCAGCCAGTGTTTCGTCCATGTTCACTCCGATCAAGGCCTGATAGGATTAGGACTCGGTGGCGGATCAACCGCCGCGCGCGAGGTGATCGAACGTACGCTCAAACCCATTCTTATCGGGCAGAATGCCCTGCACATCGAGCAGCTGTGGGACGATATGTTCTGGGCGATTCGGGGCGTCGGGCGCAAGGGCCTTGCCTTCAGCGCCCTTTCCGCCGTGGATATCGCGCTCTGGGATCTGAAGGCAAAGTACTACGAGACGCCCCTCTATCAACTGCTGGGACCGTACACAGAGTCGGTACCGGTTTACGGCAGCGGCGGCTGGACCCACTTCAGTCAAGATGAGTTGGTAGAGGAACAGTGTGGTTATGTGGAACGCGGCATGAAGGCGGTAAAGATGAAGGTGGGCAAGGATTTCGGCCAGAGTGAGCAGGAGGACGTGGCTCGCCTCGCGGCGGTGCGAGAGGCCGTTGGCCCTGACGTGGAGATCTACATTGACGCCAATAACGGCTACTACGCCAAACAGGCAATCCGCATGGCGCGAACATTCGAGCAGTACCGCGTAGGCTGGTTTGAGGAGCCGGTCCTGGCCGACGATATTGAAGGGCTGGCGGCCGTCGCCAGAGCCATCGACATCCCCGTAGCAACCGGCGAACACGAGTACACCAAGTATGGTTTCAAGGACCTCATCGCTCGCGGCGGCGCCGACATCGTACAACCGGACGTTGGCCGGGTTGGCGGAATCACAGAATGGATGAAGGTCGCCCACCTTGCACACGCTTTCAATCTGCCGGTTGCTCCCCATGCCTACCAGCTTATTCATCTTCACATGGCCTGTGCTACGCCAAATCTGAAAGTCGTCGAATATCTGGGCACGGTGGAAGCAGCAGACCGAATCTTCTACACCTCCTTCGATGAGCCCCAGAACGGCCTCTGGTCCCCCGATCCGGACAGACACGGTCTTGGTCTGGAACTTGACCCGGTCGCGCTCAAGCACTATGCAGTAGAGTGAGCAGCACTCGATTGCCCTACAGCGTCCAAGGTCTGAGCAGCGTGTATCGCTGGCGGCTGCCCGAAAACCTGAGTGGACTACCCGATTCTTTGGGGAAAAGCCAGACAGCAGTCGCGCAATCAACTTTGCAATGCAACTTTTGGGCTGAGTACGGGCTCCGGGTCACGGTCTGCGCAGCTCTAGATCTGGGTCGCGCTGGGGAGAGCCCTACCTAGGCCAGACCATACGCTGACTGATTCCCGGTTGTCTGCAAACTCTGGCAAGTGGTATAATTCAGGTTCCAAAATGCCCCTTCGGCCAGGTTGCTAGATGACCCGAATCCGTTCCCTCGTGCGTGATTGAAGGGGGGCCAAAACACGGAAGAGATCGATCCGCTTGTCTGTCAAGCCAATTTGAGCGTGCCCATCCCAGAAAGTGCGCCGAAAGAAAGAAAAATGGACAACGCCCAACTCGCCCAAATCGTAACATGGCTCGACGAAGAACACCGGCGCGACCGGGCGGAAATCGCCCGTCTGCAGCAACAGCTGGAAAGCCAGAGCGGAGACATCGTCGAACAAGCGCGTCGAATCCAGGAGCTTGAAGGAAGACTGGCATCGACGACCGCGCAATTGGGCAGATTCACCCAGGTGGAACAGCAGATTGAAAGCGTCAAGCAGGAGCTTGGCCTGATGATCGACCGCAGCGACGAAGGGCAAGCCCAATCAGCTCGCGAATTTGAGCGGGCCAGGCTGGCAGACAGAGAAGCCCTGACCAGGGAGATCAGTGAGGTTCGACGTGAACTGCCTCGCATCGGCCGCATTGAAGAGGCGGTCGAGTTGCGCAAGGGCGAGGAAGAGCGCATGGTCGATATGATTATGGAGGGCCGTAACCAGGTAAATCTGCTTGTCAAGGAAATAGAAGAGCGGACACGCCAGATTCCGTTTCTCGCCGACCAGCGCTCAGGTGACGCAAAACGTATCGCCCAATTGCAGCAGGAAACGGTCGAACTGTTCAAGCGCACCGAGGCCTTCACCGGGCGCTTTTCCATTCTGGAGGACGCCGACCGCCGCATGAGCGCAGAAATTGAGCGCTGGCGGCCAGTCTTTGCCGAGATACGAGAAGAGCAACAGCAGTTCATGGAACGGCTGCGCGTCGAGGTCGTCGAACGCTTGCAGGTTCTCACGCGCTGGCAGGAGATTATCGACGACCAGCAGTCCGTCGTCAACAAGAATGAAGAGCGGCTGCAATCCTTCTCCCAGACCGTTGAAACTGCCCGACGGGCTGCCAATACTATCCCGGAATTTCAGGAAAACATACGTCGCGATCAGACCCAGGTGCAGGAACTACAGCGGCTGGCCGAAGAGCGCATGCGGCGCGAATTGGAGGAATTCCAGGAAGAGTACGAAAAAAGAAGCCGTCGCGACGGTCTCCGACAGGAACATCTGTGGAGAGAACAGGAGAAGAACAACAAGGAGCTGCTGGATCATCTCCCTCCAGTTCTGCACGACCTGCGCGTGCACGAAGAGATGCTGCGCCTCCTCTGGAAGCTGCAGGAGGGATACGGCGGCAGATACATCAGCGCGGCACAGCTCTGGCTCGACGGTCTGCAGACGGCCCTTGAAGAAAGGGACGATACGATGAAAGAATTGGAAGAGGAATGGCAGAAGCAGCGCCGCACCGCCGAACTGTATGCCCGCCAGAACAACAACACCCCCCGCACGGCCGGTATCGCCCCAGGTGAGCCGTCACACAACCGCACCTGATGCGGGTCATCGCCACTGCAGGACATGTGGACCACGGCAAGTCAACCCTGGTCCAGGCGCTTACAGGAAGTAACCCCGACCGTCTCGAAGAAGAACAGCGTCGCGGGCTCACCATCGTGCTCGGCTTTGCCTGGATGGACTTGGCAATGCCCAACGGTACACAAGAGCCTGTCAGCATTGTTGACGTCCCCGGCCATATCGATTTCATCAAGAACATGCTTGCCGGTGTCGGAAGCATCGACGCCGCAGTCCTCGTTATCGCCGCAGACGAGGGGGTCATGCCCCAGACCCGTGAACACCTCGCCATTTTGGACCTGCTCGCCCTCCCCGAGGGCTTGGTTGCCCTTACAAAGACAGACCTGATCGACGACCCCGAGTGGCTGGAGCTCATCGAGCTCGACATACAGGAGATTCTGGTCGGCACACGGCTGGAAGGCGCGCCCATCGTCCCTGTAAGCGCGCAGAATAGCGAAGGTCTGGACCAACTGCGTGAGGCCTTGGCAACTGCTTTGACAGCCCTGCCCCCCCGCCGCGATCGGGGCCGTCCGCGACTCCCAATCGACCGTATTTTCAGCTTGCCCGGTTTCGGCACAATCGTAACCGGCACCCTGAGCGACGGACATCTTGCCGTAGGCGAGCCGGTGGACATCCTTCCCGATGGGCCTTCAGGACGCGTGCGCGCCCTCCAGACCCACAATCAGGAAATCGACCGCGCGCTGCCGGGCAGCCGGGTCGCCGTCAACCTAAGCGGAATCGCTACCGATGAAATTCGCCGCGGCCAGGTTGCTGTGTCCCCGGGCACGCTGCGCGCGACGCGACTGCTGGACGTATCCTTCCGTCTGCTGCCCGACGCGCCCAAACCACTGCGACACAACACGGCGGTAGACCTGTTCAGCGGCGCGTCGGAGACGCCCGCCCACGTCCGTCTCCTCGCTGCTGAGGAGCTGCTTCCCGGCCGCGAAGGCTGGTTGCAGTTACGGCTGGAACGCCCGATTCTTGTGGCTGCCGGCGACCGGTTCATCCTACGGCAGCCCTCTCCCAGCCTCACTCTAGGCGGCGGCGAAATCCTGGCTCCTCACCCGCGCCGGCGCTATCGGCGAAACGATGCCACTGCCATTGCCAGACTGGAGACGCTGGCCCAAGGGAGCCCCGATGAAATTGTGCTGCAGAGCCTTGAGCGGGAACCGTTGCTTTCGGAGCCAGAACTGATCGCCGCCTCCGGACTCGATAAAGAGATCGCAGCTTCGGCCATTCGGCAGCTTCTCGACGACGGTCCGATGCGAGGACTGGACGACCAGCGGCTCCTGATGAGCGAATCGGCCTACCAGCAAATCGTCGCCGATATGCAGCTACTCCTTGGCGATTTCCACCTTCGTTTTCCCCTGCGGCAGGGAATGCCTCGCAGCGAAGTGCGCAGCCGGCTGAGGGTGGTCGGTGCAGGCGGCATGCGCAAGGAGCTGCCCCAACGCGCCTTCAACGACCTGGCACTGCAAGCCAATGAAGACCGACTGGTTGCTAACGAAGAAAACACAGTCCGACTGTTTTCCCACTCTGTCCTCTATTCGGCCGCACAACAGCAGGCAGTTGACCTGGCGCTCCAGTCCTATGCCGACGCGCCGTTCAGCCCGCCCAATGCAATCGACACGCTCAGTCTTTTGAACGGCGATGATGAACTGTTGGAATCGTTGGTAGAGCGGGAGATTATCGTCCGACTACCCGGATCCGTCTATTTTCGCCAGGAGGATTTCGCCGATGCGGTGCAGAAGACTGTCGCTCTAGCCCAGTCCAAAGGGGCGATTACGTTGGCAGACGTCCGCGATCTGCTTGGCACCAGTCGCAAATACGCGCAGGCGCTCCTGGAGGAACTAGACGCCCGCCGCGTCACTCGCCGCGTGGGAGACGAAAGAACGCTGATAGGAGTCATAGAATGAGCGGAATACAGTACCGCCGTCTGGGCCGCACAGGGCTCAAGGTCTCGCCACTCTGTCTGGGTTCGATGCAGTTCGGCTGGACTGCCGACGAGGAGTCGAGTTTCGCGGTGATGGACGCCTTTGCCGCGGCCGGCGGCAATTTCATCGACACCGCCGACATCTACAGCCGCTGGGTGGAAGGAAACAACGGCGGTGTAAGCGAGGAAGTGATCGGAAGCTGGCTGCAGGCACGCGGCAACCGCCGCCAGATGATAATCGCCACCAAGGCGCGCGGGCAGATGGGGCCCGGACCAAACGACGAGGGCCTCAGCCGCAAGCACATCCAGGAAGCCTGCGAAGCCTCTCTGCGCCGCCTGCAAACCGATACCATCGATCTCTATCAGGCCCACTACTTCGACGCCGATGTACCCATCGATGAGACGCTGGAGGCATTTGATCGCCTCGCGCAGCAGGGCAAAGTGCGCTACATCGGCTGCAGCAACTACCCGGCCTGGCGCCTCATGCAGGCGCTCTGGACGAGCGACAAGTACGGTCTTGCCCGCTACGATTCCATCCAGCCCCATTACAACCTCGTGCACAGAGCCGAGTTCGAGCAGGAACTGGCGGAAGCCTGCTTGACCTACGGCCTCGGCATCATCCCTTACAGCCCGCTTGCCGGCGGCTTCCTGACCGGAAAATACAGTCGGGAGCGCGATACGAGCAGCGTGCGTGCGGATGGTGTCCGCGCAAGCTACTTCAATGACGCCGGTTGGAAAGTCCTTGACGCGGTCAAGACCATAGCCGGTGAAATAGACGCCACTCCACTGGCAGTTTCACTTGCCTGGGTCCTGGCCAAGCCAGGGATCACCGCGCCAATAATCGGCGCTAATTCAGATGAGCAGTTGGAAGGAAGCTTGGCCGCGCTCGATGTGGACCTGACTGCCGAGCAATTGGAAAAGCTGGATAGCGCTTCTGCCTGGGTACCCCCGCGCGGGTAGCCAGTGAGGGCAGGGAAAGCTAACAGGGGGACTGCTGCGCGCCCGCTGAACGGAGCTATAGCAACCGCAGCTGCCGATCTTCAGTCCTCTGGCGCGTTCGCCGCGGTTGTGCTTGGCGCACCTCCTGCAGGGCCGCTTCGATGTCTGTCACAAAGCCTGAGAGCGCGTTCTCCATCGTCTGCCCAAACAGAAAACGCCGGCCGGCATGCGTCAGGATCAAGCGCCGCTGCGCGCGGGTCATGCCCACGTAGAAAAGCCGCCGCTCCTCGTCCAGGTCTACGTCGCGGTTGGCAGGCGTATAGGGCAGAACTCCCTCTTCACAACCTGCGATGAACAAGACGGGGAACTCCAGTCCCTTTGCTGCGTGCAGGCTCATCAGTGTCACGCGGTCCGCCCGCCTGTCGTACTGGTCCGCTTCGCTCTGCAGTGCCATCGCTGTCAGGAAATCCTGCAACCGGCTTCGAAACGGCGCTGCCCTGCGCTGTAAGCGATCAATTCGCTCCGCTTCGGCTTCGCTGAATTCGGCCCCGCGCAACCCGGCCCAGCCCGCGGCCGCGGCCTGAATTTGCGATGACAAGGGCGCGGCGGAACTGCCGGCCAGTTTCTCCACTAGCTCGACCGTCTCTGCCAACCTCTCCCGCTGAGGCTGCCGCCGGGCCCCCGTTCTGGACGCAGCTGATATCGCTTCGCGCCATGCCAAAGGTGTGCCGGGACCCTGAGAATCAGTACCCTGGCTCCCCAACAGTTCCGCTACTGCATCGTCGGTCAGCCCCCGCTTCCCCTCTGCCAGGATCCGGCCCCAGTGGACCTGACACTCGGGCGACTGCGCGAGCCACAGAAGCGCCAGAATCTCCCGCACGGGCTTCTGTTCCGACAGGGCGGAGCCCCCGAGCGTCGAGAAAGGAATGCCCGAACGGTCGAAAGCCTCCTCAATCAGTCTGGCCTGGGCATTGAGTCGGTAGAGCACGGCGAAATCGCCAAATGTATAGTCCTCGGGCAGACCGTCTTCGTCTACGCGTCCTGAATCCAAGGAGAAGTGGCTGACCCCACCCACCATCTGTTCCACTTGGTGGACGACATACTCTGCCTCAGCCCTATCGGTAGGAGCGCGGTAAACGTCTAGCTTTACCTGCTCGGCAAAGTCGGCGATCAGGGTGGTTGCCTGATGGTCGGGATTGCGGGATATCACCTGCATCGCTGCATCCAGAATGGTCTGGGCCGAGCGGTAGTTTCTCTCCAGATGCAGTCGCTTGCCACCAGGAAAGTCGTCCTCAAAAGAGAGAAAGTAGCGGTGGTCCGCCCCCCGGAAGCCGTATATCGCCTGGTCCGGGTCTCCAATCACGCACAGATTCGCGCCCCCCGCTACCAGTAAAATCAACAGACGGTGCTGCGCCGCGTTCACATCCTGATATTCATCCACCGAGATCCAGCGAAAGCGGGTCTGGACAGTACCCAAGACGTCAGCATCCGCCTCCAGCAGCTGGACGGCGCGCAGAATCAGGTCGTCAAAATCGAGCGCGTTGGCCTCCTTGAGGGCGGCCTGATAGCTATTCCAAATCTCTTGGTTGCTTGCCTGGCTCTTTCTGTCCGCGGTCCCTGCGATTGCGCCGTTCTTACGGGTCGAAATCTCAGCCAGCGCCGCCCGCAGCTCCCTGGCTCCCAGTTCCGGGCAGGCCCGTCGCAGTACTGTCTGCCGGTCAGCATCTGCGAGAATCGTAAAGTTCTCGGGAACCCCGATCGCAGCCCCGAACTCCCGGAGCAGGCTCGCGCCCAACTGATGAAACGTCCCAACTATGACACGGGCCGACCTGTCCGTGCCCAACAGGTCGTTCAGCCGCTCCCTCAGCTCCTCCGCAGCCCTGTTCGTAAACGCAACCGCCAAAATTGAGGACGGCATTACACTCTTTTCCTCGATCAGATGCGCAATGCGCACCGTCAACGTGCGAGTCTTGCCGGTGCCAGGTCCGGCCACGATCGCCAGCGGCGTACTGGTATGCGACGCGGCTGCCTGCTGTTCCAAATTCAGCTGGCTGAACCAGTCGGCCTCCTTTGGGTCGACAGCATCCTGGCATACCGTAGGAGGCGAGGGCAAAAGATCCTTCGGGGCGTCTTCAAGCGGTAGACTGTACTGGATCTCCTCTTCCGCCAGTGCGTTCTCAACGGGCGCCTCGGCCTTTCTCGATGGCAGACTCTGCCCGTTTTCCCTGGGAGGATCCAACTCATCCGTAGTCGGGCCACTCTCCTCGCTCGCAGTCGCAGGCTCCACCGCGAACATCCCAAGCTGGAACGAGGCAAGCTGGTCGGCCTCCCCGTCGAACATGCGAATTACACCATATTCGCCGTCGTACCCGCTCTGCGCGATCACTTCGCCTCTTCGCATCCGGCGAATCCCCTCGGCCAAAACAGGGCCGCCTGCCGCCGAAATATCCTCAAGCGGCACAGACTGAAGGATCGCCAGCTCCGGCCCCAATCTCCCCAGAAGGCGCAGATA
The DNA here is from genome assembly GCA_965207495.1 of Caldilineaceae bacterium. GTDB lineage: Bacteria > Chloroflexota > Anaerolineae > Caldilineales > Caldilineaceae > Bin5. The sequence continues at coordinate 4,369,220 of OZ242287.1, read as the reverse complement.
CTCGGTCTGCACGCGTTTGGAGTTAGGGCCAACGCCGATTACTTCACTCAGCGCCTCTGGCAGTGGAATGAGACTGGTGAAGGGCGCCGCGGACGGCGGACGTGCGCCGGGTTCGCGGTCGGCCAACTCTTCGACCCTGTGAAAGACGCCGACAGTCACCGGCTTGCCGCAGTTCGTACAAAGCCCCTCGTTGGCGATCGTTGTACCCGGCTCCCAGCAGACCCCGCACTTGCGATGGCCGTCCAGATGATACTTGCCCTCTTCCGGGAAGAACTCAATCGTGCCCCGGAACTCGGCGGGGTCCCCGCTCCGCAAGGCACTGAACAGCGAGTCATAGCTCAGGTCGGTATCAAACAGCGTGGCCTCCCGGGCCAGCTTTGGCGGCGAGTGGGCGTCGGAATTGGAGATCAGCGTGTAGTCATCCAGCCAGGAAACGCGCCAGTTCATCGGTGGATCGGACGAGAGACCAGTCTCGACGGCGAAGATGTGGGGCGCCAGATCGGTGAAGCACGCCTCGAGCGTATCGAAACCGGACTTTGAGCCGAGAATCGAAAACCAGGGAGTCCAGATGTGGGCGGGAATCAGATGGGCGCGGTCGTCCACTTCCAGGACGATTTCCAACAGGTCGCGACTGTCCAGCCCCAGGATCGGTCGTCCATCCGAGCGAATGTTGCCGATCTTCTCCAGTTCGGCCTGCAGAATTGTGGTCGCCTCGAAGGAGGGTGCAAAGACGATATTGTGGACTTTGCGCGTGCGGTCGTACTTCTTGTAGATGTTGCTGATCTCGCCGCCTATCAGAAAGCGAACCGTCCCCCTGCACGCGGGGGGCACCTCGTCGGCGACGGTTGCTTGGTACTCCGGCTTGAGCTTGAACAACCCTTCCTCAGCCGGCTCCAGCCGCGTCTGCATCTCTGCCAGCCAGCCCGGATGGGCGATATCGCCCGTGGCAACGACCTGTACGCCCTTGAGTTGTGCCCACTTCCACAGGTGCTCAAGGGTCAGGTTCTTGCTCGTAGCTCGTGAATAGTGGGAGTGCAGATGAATATCGGCGACAAGTTTCATTCTGTCTGCCAGCTGTCCCAATAGGTCCTGTCGCGCATCGGCTTTCGCCTGGCCGGGCGGAAGTCGTCGCCCTTGAAGTAGGCGACCGGCAGCAGCGCGGCCTGCGAGATACCGTCGGGAATGCCCAGCATCTCGGCGATCTCGCGCTCACTCTGCAGGTGAAGCGTGGTCCAGGCAGAACCCAGTCCCCTCGCGCGCAGCGCCAACATCAACGACCACGCCGCCGGTAAGATCGAGCCGTATACACCTGCCTGTGAAGCCGGCGCGGCATCCTCCGGACGGCCCTCGATACAGGGAACTACCAGCACAGGCACATCCTGCATGTTGTCGGCCAGATACTGGGCGGAGCTGATCACGCGCAGCATCTGCTTCTCCTCTGCGGAAAGGTCCGACCCTCCACCCACGTTGCGCGTGGCGTTGTATCCGTACCACGCCTTCCTATAACGTTCTGCGATGAACTGTTTCTTCTCGGCATCGGTTACCACCACGAAGTGCCAGCCCTGCCGGTTGCTGCCGCTGGGAGCCTGGGCGGCAATTTCCAGACACTCTTCGATGACTTCACGCTCTACAGGACGATTCAGGTCCAGCCGCTTCCGCACCGAGCGCGTGGTTGTCAGCAGGTGGTCGACTACAGCCAGGTTTTCCGGGGTAGTGAGATTCATTTGGCCTCCTCGCGCCGCCGCGTGAGCGCGGCGCAAAATGTCTTGTGTTCAGATGTTGCTAGTCCTTTCTGCAGCGTTTCCAGGACGCTGGGAAGATCGCCGGACAGAAGCGCATCCGGAAGCAACCACAAACCTGGGAATTGTTCGCTCTTAAGAACGCCGTCTTCGTCTGGCGGCTGCTCCTCATACACGCCGTCACGGAGAATATGCCAGATAACGCGTTGCTCATAGGCCAGGTACACGACGTACTCCGGCACGCCGTTGCGGGCATAGGCCCGTTTCTTCTGGTTCAAATCATAACTTGCGCTACTGGCCGATACTTCAAGAATCAGTTCCGGTGTCCCTTCCAAATAGCCATCCTCCCCCACCCAGGCTGTTCCACCGTATTCCGGCGGCAGAAATAGAAGGGCGTCAGGCTGGGGTTCGTTCTCGAAGTCAAGGCGCAGCGTCGCGTTGTCACTGCCTTCAACGCCGGGCGTAGCCGCGCTATAAGTACTTAGCCAGCCAATTTTGTGGAAATGTGGTTTTCCATGTTCGCGATGGCGTGCCGGGGATGGCATATAGACGACTCCTTCAATGAGTTCCGCCTTCTTTATCTCAGGATGGGCCGCGTAGATGCGTTCGAACTCAGCGCGCGTAAGCCGGTCGCCATTGTTCAATGGCGGAACAGGCGTCCCGTTTCCTTTCTCAGGAGCCGTCGTCGAGCGCTCGACTGTCGATACAGCCATTGCAGTCCTCCGTTCCTATTCACCAGAGCTTCGGGTTGTCCGCATTATACCCGATCCAATTGGCCGGATTCAATCCGCCCACTGGCGGTCCATAATCGAGTAGCCGCCGTCCACAACCAGAGTCGTGCCCGTGACAAACTCGGCCGCATCGGAAGCCAGGAAAATGGCTGCCCCAGCCAGGTCATCGGCCGTGCCAAGCCGCCGCGCCGGCGTCTTGTGTCGGATCTCTTCACCCAGCGGGCCGTCAAGCAGTTCCCGATTGAGATCGGTCTTGTGCCAGCCCGGCAGCAGCGCATTGACCTGGATATTGTGAACTGCCAGCTCGACCGCCAGCCCGCGCGTCAGACCCAGAATGCCGGTCTTGGCCGCCGCATAGTTGGTGACATTTGGCGGGCCAAACAGCGAGTACATCGACCCAATATTGATTATTTTGCCCCCGTTACCAGCGTTGACCATCGCCTTGGCCGCAGCCTTGGCGCAGTAGAAGCCGCCGTTCAGGTGCGTGTCAATCACGTCATGCCAGTCATCAGTATCCATGTCCAGGATATTGGTGCGGCGGGCGATTCCGGCATTGTTGACCAGTATGTCCATTCTGCCGTGCTTCTCGACGACCCCCGCCACTGCCTGATTGACCGCCTCTTCATCCCGCACATCCAGCGAAATGACCTCGTGGCCGTCGCCCAACTCCTGCGCAACTGCCGCGTTTTTCTGCGGATTGCGTCCGCTGGCAATGACCGTCGCGCCCATCGCCTTGTATCCCAAAGCGATCGAGCGGCCAATGCCGCCGTTTGCGCCGGTGACCAGCGCCACCTTATCCTGAAGCGAAAATGAATTCTGCATGCAAACCCCCTGGAAGTGTTGTTGACCTGCAAGCCGTCATGGCGCGCGTGCCGCGCGGCCATTCGCATACCTGCTTATCTATCTGGCACCCTATATATTGCTCAAGCTACTATTGTCGGGGAACAGAAAAGGATATGCAAGACCGAGACGGGGTCTGACCACCAGTCATTCTGTGTTCCCATGAGGTTCAGTGGCATCGTACGCTGGCGGCGCAGAGAATCCGACTCGCGCAACAGGAATTAGGATGCATCCCAAAATGGGACCGAACTCTCGTATCCAACCTGTTTCAATCAAGCCAAATTCTGCTCCATTCTTTGGCAGACCAGTCGCTGTTACTCTCGCCTCTCTCCTCTTCACTCTCTCCTTGCTTTTGGGCGTTCGGGCCTTCGGCCCTCCCTTGTGCAGGGGCTGCGCCCCCGCAACGCCCCGCCCTTGCTAGCCACCCTGTTCATGCTTCCCCGGCATAATGTCTAGCCAACAGTGTCTCCTCCCCCACATGCTGTCTCAATCCCCTAACCCCTGGCCCCTAGCCCCTAACCCCCGCAGTTCCCCTGCAGTTCGCTGTGCCCCCCTAACCAACCTACCCCCCGGTAAAGCCAGGCTTGACGCCAGGCCTGCGTCTCTCCAAGCGCCGGTAAACATTTGCAGCCACCGCCGCCACAAATTCCTCGCCAGGCTGTTCCCACCCAAAACCGGGATACAATCAGGCTTACGACGCCTGGAGACTTTCGGAGAAACACTCTACAATTCAGAAGGCTTTCGAAAGAAATAAAACTGTGGTTAATGCCGAAAGAGCTGCGTGTCAAGATCACCTTTCAGAAAGGTAGTGATCATGATCTGCGTGATACTGATGAGCAAGAAACTTTTCACTGGCGGCAGGCTGTATTGCGGCGCCCTCTGGGTTTTCCTGGTCCTACTTCTGCTTTCGGTTTACGGCAGATGGCTTGTTGACGCAACGCCTAAGACCTTGCTTCCTGCCTGGTGGATATTCGGCCCATTCATTGTGCTGACCGACTTCCTGAGTCCGGTGTTCATTGATCGGTTCTGGTTCTTAGTCTTCTGTATCTGCGGCCTGGCTGTGTGTGTCCTGTTCTGGGTGCTGGGTCGGGGTGGATGGAGAATTCGGGTCGTTTCTGCCGCAATTCTGGCTGCAATAATGGCCGCTCCATTTGCAGTATTATTTATGTACGCTCCGTACAGTCTCAGAACTGTAAGGGTTTCGAGTGGGTACGAACTGATCTGGCTGACGCAGCCGCAGGGCCGCTTTGATAGCGCGTTCAAGACTGCCCAGCGTGAGCACGATGTTCACGGTTGCGAATATCTCTTGCACGGCTGGGGCCCTGACAATCGGCTCTACTAAGGTTCCGATTGCGGAAACACCTTGTGGATGTACGATCCTCAAACCGGTGAAAAGCCGAGACGAATCCAAAGCCTACCACTGAACTCTGAATTCCTTACACCGGTTACGGCTACAGGGAATACCCGTCCGAGCGGCAAAGACGGAATCTGGGCAACGTGGGTCGCTGAGACCTCGTTGTCGCCGGACGGCAGAAGCAGAGCTGCCGTCATTCAAGATAGTTTCTATGGACCCTTCGATCTCATTGTGATGCATCGATTGGTTCTTGATTGACCTAGCTGGCAAAGAATCGGGCTAGTGCTTTCACCTTGTACTAACTTTCGTCGTCAAAGAATTGACAAGCGAATTATGCTATGGTACTCTCTCCCTCAATGTCCAGTTCTAACTCTCATCCGCCCCGCAACAAGGACAGTTCGACAGAGTGACTACCGAACGAAGCGAAGCACCCGTAACAATCGCTGATCTGATTCGTAACGAGGACGATTCCCTTCTACCGATCAATCTGTTGGATGGTCCGTCTGCCGCGGAGATCCTGTTGTCCAGCAACCTGCGCCACGAGTGGCGCGGGTTTTCTTTTGGCAACTTTTGGTTTGGCTATTATTTTGGCGTGAACCAACCGTCTCCGCTAGTTGAGGAGCGTTGGGCTGTGTAAGGGCAGTCAACGTAAAGACTCTCAAGGCGTGGAGACAAACTCCACGCCTTTTTTGTTGGCGTAAGAACTGTTCTTCCAGTCCAGGTGGCTTGTCTAGCCGGGCGCAATCAGGACAAATAAGAGACGACTTCGCCAGGGACTGCAACGTCCATCAGGGGCAACCTTCGGCGACATAAAGGGGAGAATGACGTGATCTGTCGAGGAATACGCGGCGCAACTACGGTCGAAGAGGACACGCCGGAAGCTATTCTGCGGGCGACCCGTGAACTACTGGCCTTTATGATTCGTCTCAATAATATCGATTCCGTTGACGTGGGCAGTGCGATATTTACGACTACAACGGATGTTGTCAGCCAATACCCGGCGCTGGCAGCCCGTCAGCTGGGATGGATGGAAGTGCCGCTGCTCTGTGGACATGAGATGGACTTGCAGGGCGGTCTTCCCCGCTGCATTCGCGTGCTGATTCACTGGAATACCGACACGCCGCAGGCGGACATACAACATGTATACCTGAATGGTGCCCAAGTCCTGCGTCCCGACCAGAGCTTGGCATCCGAAATCGATGTGGACGAGCTCAACCGCTGGATCGATGAGCAGTTAGAGAATCTACCGGACTGACCCCAGTCTGAAAACCTGGCGCTGAGCGGAAGATTCGTTACTCGCTGTATGCATAAATGGAGCAATCCGATGACTGTAGTCGCATTTCAAGGGGAGCCGGGCGCATACTCCGAAGAGGCCATTCGTCAACGGTTTGGAGCCGAGGTCGATACACTTCCCTGCCGGACCTTTGAAGAAATCTTCGACTCGCTGGACGAAGGACGCGCCACAGCAGGTGCTGTGCCGGTGGAAAACTCCCTTGCCGGCAGCATAAACAAGGCCTACGATCTTCTGCTGGATCATGACCTGAGAGTGCAGGGGGAGGTCCTGTTGCGCGTGCAGCACAACCTGCTGACAATGCCGGGAAATGGCGACAAAATTGAACAGGTACGCAGCCATCCACAGGCTCTGGCCCAGTGCGAAGGCTTTCTCAATCGCAATGGTTTCACAGCCATTCCCTGGTATGACACGGCCGGCAGCGCCAAAGAACTGGCCGAGCACCCGGAGCCGAATGTAGGGGTGATAGCCAGTGCGTTGGCGGCAGAAATCTATAACCTGGAAATCGTCCAACAGGGAATTGAAGACCTGGACCACAACTTTACCCGTTTCTTTGTCATCGGCAAAGACGACGCACAACAAACGCCTGGTGCCAAAACCTCCCTCGTCTTTGCTACGCCGCACAGCCCCGGCGCTCTGTATTCATGCCTGGGCGAGTTCGCCGAGCGCAACATCAATCTCGTCAAGTTGGAAAGCCGACCGCGCCGCAACCGGCCTTGGCAATACGTGTTTTACTTGGATTTTGAGGGGCACTGGCAGGAGCCGGACTGCAGCGCAGCTGTTCTCGGGCTGCTCAACCGCGCTGCGTTCGTCAAAATGTTGGGCAGCTATCCGGCAGCAGAGCAACCTGTCAACGAGCGCCACGCGCAGGAAGCAATATTGCAAATATGAGAGGCAGATAGCGATAATCTCGGAATCGGCAGGCAACCGTAAAGATTTCTCAGGCGGTGCCGATGTGGAGGAGTGTTTCTCCGCCTAGATGTGTGGGCACTTGAACCGGGATGTGATGCAGTTACCAGCACGTCCAAAAGGCCCAAAGGAAGAGTCCAATGACGATTGTCGCATTTCAAGGTGAGCACGGCGCTTTTTCCGAAGAAGCTTGCCATCAGCATTACGGGGCCGAGGTCAATACAGTCTCGTGCCACACAATTGAGGACCTCTTTGCAAGCTTGGACGATGATCGTGCCACCGAGGGGGTCGTACCGGTTGAGAACTCTGCCGCCGGCAGCATCAATAAGGCCAGCGATCTGCTGTTGCATCATGATTTGAGAATTCAAGGTGAGATCATCTTGCGCGTGCGGCACAACCTGCTGAAGTTGCCAGACAATGGCGATGTAATCAAAGAAGTGCGAAGCCATACGCAGGCTCTGGCACAGTGCGAGCAATTCCTCAACAACAACGGTTACGAGGCCGTTCCATGGTATAACACAGCTGGCAGCGCCAAGGATCTGGCGGAGTCTCCGGAGCCGGACGTGGCGGTTATTGCAAGTGCTCTCGCCGCCAAGACCTATGGCCTGGAAATCGTACAGAGGAACATCGAGGACGATAGCTACAACTATACTCGCTTCCTTATCATCGGCAAGGGCGAAACGGAACAGACGCAAAACGCCAAAACCTCCATAGTCTTTGCAACGCCGCACAGCCCGGACGGGTTGTCCTCCTGCTTAGGGGAACTGGCCGATCGAAATATCAAACTGATCAGGCTTGTGAGCCGCCCGCGCCGCAACTACCCCTGGCAGTATGTATTTTATGTGGATTTCGAAGGCGACTGGCGCGAACCAGCCTGCGGCGCTGCCATTCTGGGCCTGGTCAATCGCGCGGCGTTTGTCAAGATGTTGGGCAGTTATCCCGCCGCGATTCAGCCCGGCGAAGATCGATACACGCAGAAAACTATGTTGCAAATCTAGATACAGGAGACACAAATGGTCGTCGTAATGAAAGAACAGGCAACCCCAGCCGAGATTGAAAACGTCATCCAGCGCGCCGAGTCCATGGGTGCCCAAACCCAACCGATCTACGGCGACAACCACACGGTCATCGCTCTCGTTGGCGACCTTACCCAAGTCCAGCGAAATACGTTCGATGCGATGGCCGGTGTGCAGAAAACCGTCCGCATTCAGGATCCGTATAAGTTGGCCAGCCGAACCACCCACCCCGAAGGGACCGTCATCGATGTCGGCGGTGTCCGCTTCGGAGGCGATGAGGTTGTGGTCATGGCCGGGCCGTGCAGTGTCGAAAGCCGGGATCAGATTATTGAGACCGCCATCGCTGTCAAAGAGGCCGGCGCCAGCGTACTGCGCGGCGGCGCCTTCAAGCCGCGTACAAGCCCCTACAGCTTCCAGGGGCTTGGCGAAGAGGGGCTGAAATATCTGGCAGAGGCCAAAGAGATCACCGGACTGCCGGTCATCTCGGAGGTGATGACCATCGAGGCCATCGACCTGGTGGCGGAGTACGTCGACATCCTGCAGATCGGCGCACGCAATATGCAGAACTATGGCCTGCTTCAGGCAGTCGGCAAGACGAATCGGCCGGTGATGCTCAAGCGGGGTATCAGTGGCGAAATCCAGGAGTTGCTGATGTGCGCCGAGTACATCCTGAGCAACGGCAACATGCAGGTGATGCTGTGCGAGCGCGGCATCCGCACCTATGAGACTGCCACCCGCAACACCTTCGATCTCAACGCGATTCCCGTACTGAAGCGGGCCTCCCATCTGCCTGTTGTGGCCGACCCCGCCCATGGCACCGGCGACTGGGAACTTGTGCCCCCGATGTCTCTGGCTGCGGTCGCCGCCGGCGCCGACGCCCTCATTCTGGAGGTCCACCCGGACCCCGAGGCAGCCATGAGCGACGGCGACCAGAGTCTCAAGCCGGCTCGTTTCGCCGATCTGATGTGCGGTCTGCACAGAGTTGCCGAGGCTGTTGGTCGTTCGATTGCATCTCCCGCCGAACTTCAGGACCCAGCTGTGCCTGGCAGCAAAGAGGACCGGAATGTTGAAGAACGTGAGCGGGAAGCCGTGCTGGTCTGACAGGCGCGCGTGAACCGCCAAAGCGAACTCGGACCGGCTTCAATATGAAATCTATAGTGCATTGATATGTCAACAACGTATCTGAGACAGGAAAGGATCTATCAATGATTGTCGTAATGAAACAACATTCGTCAGCGGAGCAGGTAGAGGCTGTCGTAAAGCGCGTCGAAGAGCTCGGATACAAGGTGCATCTGAGCCGTGGCGAAGCGCGTACGATCATCGGCATCATCGGCGCCGACGACTACCTGATCCAACAGGACACCTTCGAAGTACTCGATGGTGTCGAAAAGACCGTCCGCATTATGCAGCCGTACAAGTACGCCAGCCGCGACTTCACACAGTCGTCAACCTCGATTCCCGTCAATGGCATAAACGTCGGCGGCGAAAAAATTGTGGTCATGGCCGGGCCATGCAGTGTCGAAAGCCGCGAGCAGATCCTGGAGACGGCTCATGCGGTTAAAGAGGCCGGTGGTTCCGTGCTGCGGGGTGGCGCCTTCAAGCCGCGTAGCAGTCCATACAGTTTCCAGGGATTGGGCGAAGATGGCCTCAAGTTTCTGGCTGAAGCCAGGGAGCAGACAGGCCTCCCGATTATTACTGAGGTAATGAGTTCGGAGGACATCGAGCTTGTTGGCGACTACACCGACATCTTTCAGATTGGCGCGCGTAATAACCAGAACTACCCACTGCTGAAGGCGGTGGGCAAGACGACCAAGCCGGTCTTCCTCAAACGCGGTATCAGCGGCACGATTCAAGAGTTGTTGATGGGAGCCGAATACATTTTGAGCAACGGCAACATGCAGGTCATGGTTTGCGAGCGCGGGATCCGAACTTATGAGACCGCCACCCGCAACACCTTCGACATCAATGCCATTCCTGTATTGAAGCAGCTGACCCACTTGCCGGTCGTAGCCGATCCGGCCCACGGAACGGGCCAGTGGGAGTTTGTAGGCCCGATCGCGAAGGCCGCGGTTGCCGCGGGGGCCGATGCCCTGATGATCGAAGTACACCCGAACCCATCTAAGGCCTGGAGCGACGGCGCCCAAAGTCTGACTTTCAAGCGCTTCGGCACGCTGATGGATGAGTTGCGGACAATTGCCAGCGCGGTCGGACGCCAAATCTGATTCTCAGTTTCGGGCTCGAATTCTAAGTCCTGAGTGACTGCCGCGCCCGGCCAGCAGGCGCGGGAATCCGGAAACGAACACGGTTTATGAAACCTCTCTCTGAATGCAGAGTTGCCGTCATCGGGCTGGGCCTGATGGGGGCAAGCCTGTGTATGGATTTGAAGCGCCGTAACCTCTGCCGTGAAGTGCGCGGCGTCACGCGTAACTTCAGCACGATACTGCGCGCATTTCACGAAGATGCAGTCGATCTGGCGACAACCGACCTCAGCTCCGGTGTTGCCGGCGCCGATGTCGTCATCCTCTCCACCCCTGTGCGGGCGGTTGTCACTATGTTGGAAACGCTGGAGTCGATCCTGTGGCCAGGCACCATTGTTATGGACATGGGAAGCACCAAGGCAGAAATCTGCGCAGCCATGGACCGGCTCCCGCCCAGAGTACAACCAATCGGGGGCCATCCCATGACCGGCAAAGAGACCGCCGGCTATGCCTCCGCCGAGTGTGGGCTGTACGAGGGCGCACCGTGGGTTCTCACGCCCTTGCCGCGCACGACCACGGAAACCGTAGAGCTGGCGTCGGAACTGGCCACGGCTATCGGCGCATTTCCCATCACCATGGAGCCGGTCCGCCACGATCGACTGGTGGCTGCTATCAGCCACCTGCCCTATCTCCTGGCCAGCGGCCTGGTTCACACGGTCAATGACAGCGGCGCTAGCGATGCCGCAGTCTGGGACTTGGCAGCAGGCGGTTTTCGCGACACCAGCCGGGTGGCGGCAAGCGATACGCAGATGTTCCTGGATATATTGATGACCAATCGCGACGCGGTCTTGGCCCAGTTGGACACACTTGACGGGCATCTCACGGAACTACGAACTCTGCTTGCCGACAATGATGAAAACGCATTGCGGACCAAGCTTTCCTGCTCCCAAGCGAAGCGGGCCGCTTGGCAACCGAACAAGGGCGCGCTCACGTCGCAAACGAATGAATGAGATTGTGCCTCCCGTGCATTCACTAAAAGTCAATAAACGCGAGGCACGCGTGGAACAACGCGGATTCTATTAGTTACAACTCTTATGCCAACTCATACAAACACGACTCGGATCTCCTATGGCAGACATTCTCAAAATTAGCAATAGCGGTCCGGTTATTGGCCGGTGCAGCGTACCCGGCGATAAGTCCATCAGTCATCGAGCGGTGATTTTCGCTTCAATTGCCGAAGGTTCCTCGCACATTCGCAACTTTCTTGATGGCCACGACTGCCGCGCCACCATGAACATCATGCGGACGATGGGCGTACGCATCGATGAAATCAGCAGCACGCGTCTTGAGGTCCATGGCGTCGGGATTGATGGCCTTCAAGAACCGGACGACGTTCTCGACTGCGACAACAGCGGCACGACTATGCGGCTGCTATCAGGGCTTTTGGCTGGACAAGAGTTCGTAAGCGTACTTAGCGGGACGGCCCAGATTCGCGGCCGTCCTATGGCCCGGATTGCCGATCCGCTGCGAACGATGGGCGCGCAGATTTTCGGACGTCAAGGTGGCCGCTACGCGCCCCTCACGATCATTCCCGCCCGCCTCTCCGCAATCGAGTATCAGATGCCGGTCGCCAGCGCCCAGGTCAAGAGCTGTATTCTGTTGGCGGGCCTTTACGCCCACGGACTGACGGTCGTTCACCAGCCTGGGCCTGCACGCGATCATACCGAACGCATGTTGAAATCAATGGGCGCCCCGGTCACCGCGCTGGGCGATACAACGCATAGCGAGCGACCCCAGTCCCCTCTTAACCCTTTGAACATCCTGATTCCCGGCGATATCTCCTCGGCTGCATTCCTGCTGGTTGGAGCATCCTCGTTGCCGGACAGCAACCTCACGATCGTCGATGTGGGCGTCAATGAGACCCGGACAGGTATCGTAGATGCGCTTTCCGAGATGGGGGCCAGGATTCGGCGTAGAGAACGGCCGCTTCAAGGGGGCGAGCCCGTGGCCGATCTGATCGTCAGCGGCGGCGGGCTGCAGGGCTTGGAATTCGGCGGCGCACAAATCGTCACCATGATCGACGAATTGCCGGTCCTTGCTGTTGCAGCCACACAGGCCGAGGGCCGCACCGTTGTGCGCGATGCCCAGGAACTACGCGTGAAAGAGACCGATCGAATCGCCACCACCGTATCAGAGCTCAAAAAAATGGGAGCACGGATTCAGGAGACCCCCGACGGTTTCATCGTAGACGGGCCTACGCCGCTTAAAGGCGCCGCCGTAGACAGCCACGGCGACCACAGGCTGGCGATGGCTCTGGCCGTGGCAGCCGTGATAGCCGATGGGGAGACCACTATCCATAACGCCCACGTTACCGCCGATAGTTTTCCCGGCTTCGAATCTACACTACGTGCCCTCAACGTAAGTGTGCAAGAGCTGGATCGGGCAAGCGAAGATGAGTGAACCCCTGCAGACAGAATCAGCCTCCGTCCCTTCGAAAGAGGCTGATTCTGAGATATTCCCGACCGACATCAATGCGGCAACAACGCTCGTTGGGCTGTTCGGCTGGCCGGTAAGTCACTCAATCAGTCCCCAGATGCACAACGCCGCGTTCGTAGCGCGCCAGATGAATTGGCGCTACCTGGCCTTTGCTGTGCCGCCCGATCGGGTTCCCGAGGCAGTCGCTTCGTTGCCCGCACTCGGGCTGAGAGGGGTAAACGTGACCGTGCCCCATAAACAGGCAGTCATGCCCCACCTGCATCATTGGACGCCCGCCGCCGAAGCCATTGGCGCTGTCAATACAATCGTCGTTGAGGAAGATGGCCAGCTCACCGGAGACAATACCGACGGCGCGGGATTTATCGCCGATCTGCACGCCCATAACGTGGAACCTGCCGGCAAACGCGCGCTGGTGATCGGCGCGGGCGGCTCTTCGAGGGCAGTCGTCTATGGGCTGGCCGAGGCCGGTGTGAAGAGTATGACGATTCTGAACCGCACCGTTACAAAGGCAATCGATCTGGCGTCAACGATGCAATCTTACTTCCCGGAGATCAACATTGGCAGCGCCGCCTTCCCGGATGATGTGACAGGCAGCGCCCAAGATGCAGACCTGATCGTCAACTGTACCTCTTTGGGTATGGAGCCGCGCATCGAAGGGCTCCCCTGGGAAGAAAATGTCGAATTTCGCGAAGATCAGATCGTCTACGACTTGGTCTACAATCCGGCCATGACGCGACTGTTACAGCTCGCCTCCACAGATGGGGCTACAGCCATCGGCGGCCTGGGAATGCTCGTGTATCAGGGCGCCATTGCCTGGGAAAAGTGGACCGGCGAAACCGCGCCTGTGGCTGTAATGCAGCAGGCAACAAATATCATCTTCGAGCGCAGATGACGGACTGCTGGTCACCCGTCGCCAGACCGAATGCGAGGAACTGATGACTCTTTCCACCACATCAACAAATGTTAACTTTGGCGCTGTCCCGGACGAGTCAGGGCGCTTCGGCCCGTACGGCGGCAAGTACGTGCCAGAGACGCTAATGCCGGCGCTGGACGAACTGGAAAAAGCTTACCTGAACGCCCGCCTAGACAAAGAGTTTATGGCCGAACTGGCCCATCTGCAGCACACCTACGTCGGCCGTCCGACTCCCCTTACCTATGCCCGCCGCCTGAGCGAAGAGCTAGGCGGCGCCCAGATCTATCTGAAGCGCGAAGACCTCGCGCACTCCGGCGCCCATAAGATTAACAATGCCCTCGGTCAGGCCCTGCTTATGAAACGCAAGATGGGCAAGACGCGCATGGTAGCCGAAACGGGCGCCGGCCAGCACGGCGTCGCCACCGCCACTGCTGCTGCGCTCCTGGGCATCGACTGCATCGTCTATATGGGCACGGTAGATATGGAACGGCAGAAGCCGAACGTATTTCGCATGCAGCTCCTAGGTACCGAAGTGCGTTCGGTCGACAGCGGCTCGCAGACGCTTAAGGACGCCATCAATGAGGCAATCCGTGACTGGGTCACAAATGTAGAAACCACCCATTACCTCCTTGGCAGCGCACTTGGCCCTCATCCCTATCCAGCCATGGTTCGGGATTTCCAATCCGTCATCGGCAGAGAGGCCTACAGCCAGATGCAGGATCCCGCTGAAGGCGGCCCGGGCCGCATGCCCGACGCAATCGTGGCCTGCGTTGGCGGCGGCAGCAACGCCATCGGCATCTTCCATCCCTTCCTCGAGGAAGAAAGCGTGCGGCTCATCGGCGTCGAAGCCGGTGGCCACGGCATCGAAGACGGCGCCCATGCCGCTCGTTTCGCCGACCCCGAGCGGGGCCGGCTCGGCGTCCTGCAGGGCACCAAGAGCTACGTACTTCAAGACGGTGACGGGCAAATCGCCTTAACCCATTCCATTTCCGCGGGCTTGGATTACGCAAGCGTGGGCCCGGAACACGCCTGGCTGCGGGATGTCGGACGCTCCGAATACACGTATTGCACCGATACGCAGACTCTCAAAGGGTTCAGCGCACTGTGCGAACTGGAAGGGATCATCCCCGCATTGGAAAGTGCGCATGCCATCGGCTATGTGTTGGAGCTGGCTCCGCAGATGGCGCAAGATCAGGTGATTCTGGTCAATCTCAGCGGACGCGGCGACAAGGATTTGGATACAGTCATGCAGACAATCGGAGGAGACATATAGATGGGCAAGCTTCGGGCGAGAGGTGAAAGATGAGGGGAGTCGAACGCATTGAGCAGGTTTTTCGCAAGCTGAACAAGACTGGCGCCGCCGCCTTTATGCCATACCATGCCATGGGCTATCCCTCCCGGCAGCAATCTATGGACGTAATCGCTGCCCTGGCGGAAGCCGGCGCTGACCTTGTCGAATTCGGCATACCCCACAGCGATCCACTGGCCGATGGGCCGACAGTTCAGACCGCCACCTACGCGGCGCTCGTTGGCGGCACGACCGTGACTGACTGCCTGCAGATGGCGCGCGAGCTGCGTGACCAGGGCGTTGACACGCCTTTCTGCGCCATGAGTTACTACAATCCAATTCTCGCTTTCGGCGAGGAACGCTTCGCGAAGGCAGCGGCCGATGCAGGCATCGACGGGCTGATCGTACCCGATCTGCCGCCGGGTGAGTCGGAACTCCTGGAACCCGCCTGCCGCGCGGCCGGGCTGGCCACCGTCTACATGCTGGCCCCGACCAGCACCGAGGAACGCATCAAGTCGGTAGCCCGGCATTCCACCGGATTCATCTATCTCGTTAGTGTAACCGGAATCACCGGCGCTCGCGATGAGCTGCCACCGGGTCTGCCCGCATTCGTTGAACGCGTTCGTCGCCACACCGATCTGCCCTTGGCAGTCGGCTTCGGTATCAGTACCGGCCCCCAGGCCGCAAGGGTGTCCGAAATGGTGGAAGGCGTCATCGTCGGTTCGGCGTTGGTGAAAGCCGCCGGCTCTGACGCAGGGGTCGACGCCGTGCGTACGCTGGCTGAGCAACTGGCGGCCGGCAGCCACAAAGCGTTTGCAGAGTAGGGGGAACGAGCGGTTCCGCCCGTCGCCTAGTGCATTCTGTTCTGCATCACGGGGCGCAGTTTGAGCCCGAGTTGGAGTGAAAAACGCGCGTCGGCATCATTCAGATCCATCCTGGTGATGCCGGCGATGCGCTGCAAGCGGTAGGTTAGTGTATTGCGATGGATATGCAGCGAGGCTGCGGTCTGGCTGAGATTTCCGTGGCAGGCAAAAAAGGCCTCCAGCGTCCCAACCAGTTCGGCGTTGTGTTCTTCATCATGCGAGATCAGCGGCTCCACAGTTTTGCGAAAGAATCGGTTCGCCTCCCCGCTTCCGCCCAGCCCGGTCAGCAGTTGATATAGCCCCAGGTCTCCGAAATAGGTCACCGGCGAGGCCTGCCAGGAACTACCCATTCGCCAGCTCTCACGCGCCTGCTCCAGGCTTCGCAGCCATTCCCGCACCGAGGCTGCCGGGCGGCCGATCCCGATTACAAGTGAAGCTCTCTGAAAAGTCGACGTAAAGTGCTCCACCAGGTTGTTGGCAGTCGCTTTGAATTCCCGCCCGCTCTTGGGATTTTCGCACGGCCAGAATAACAGCGCCGCTTCAGCACGGACGGACAACAGGACCGCATCCTGTCTCGCGACCAGATACTGGCGCAGCGCATTCGGCCAATCCTGGATGCCTTCTGCCTGGATCAGCCAGGCTGTGTGGGGCCTGGCCAGGTCAAAACCAAGTGAGTGGCCCCGCTGAATCCACGCCTCCTCGTCGGCAATTTCGGTTGCCAGCAATTCGTCCAGAAAGACGGCCCGCATTTTCTCTTCAACCGCCCCGACAGCCTGCTCCCGGCTCCAGGCCAGGGCAGCCGCGCCGGCTCCCTGTATTACTGCAAGTCTCTCTACAGTCGAGATATCCTTCGAATTGCCGGAATGCGACCGCAGCAGGAGACAATACCCCTCGACACGTTCGGCGACGATCACGGGGCTGACCACCGTCTCGCGGTAATGGTTCTTGCTATCGATTGGGAGGATGCCGGTCAGATCTGTGTTTTCCGGCGGCCCAGTGCCGAACTTGGCGGCCAGCCAACTTCTCAAAGTGGTGCGACTAGGCAGCGACGCCAGCACACGCCGTTTGTGCTGTTCGGTCAGCGCCTCGAGACCGGCGACCGCAATTGGCGTTCCTTCATCCTTCAAAAAGAGTACCGGCTGTTCGGAGAAGTTCGCCAGAAGCTCCGCCATCATCTCCATGCCGCCGCCATCCAACTCGATCTGTGTCAGTTCCCGCTGCAGATCGGCGGCCTTCGCGGCAAGGTAGCCGCCTCGGTCTACGATAAGCCGGATAACGGTCCGTTCGACTGAAAGCAGGGGTTCCGAGTCCGGGAGGGAAATTAGGGGTGTCTGATTCTGCTCGGCGACGGCGACAGCTTCTTGCGGTACGTCACCAATCACCCCAACCGCAGAGATGCTCGCCTGGTGCAAGCCGTTTACGACCCTATCCAATCGCATCTGAGGGTTGAACTGGCGCAGGTCGTTGACGTCAATCAACGCCAACTCTTCCCCTTCTAGGTTGGGGAAAGCCGGAGGGCTGGGACGCAAGCTGCAAGCCCAACTTACAGGCCGGTTCAGCAACGCCTCCCCAAACAGTATATGCGATCCTTGCGGCAGTGCCAGCCGATAGATTTCTTCAAGCGTAGTCGCGTCGCGATACATGAGCTGAGCCAGTCTGAACCTCTGTTGCCGTGTTCAGCGCCGTAGCGGATATATGTCTTCTACGTCAAACCGTCCAGAATTGAATCAGCGGGCGCTGAGTTCCGCCCGCTGAGCCCGTTCTTTGATTTCATATGACGTCCGGCACGTTCTGTGCTTTGTTTCGCTCTTTACTTGCTCCAGGCGCTCAACGCCGCGCCAACTGTACCGCCCCATACGGCCCAGAACAGAATCGACGCGAGAGCAGGCCAACTGGTCGGATCCTGCCCAGCGGCGAAAAAGGCCACGATCCAGCCAAGAATCAGGCCGATGATGCTGGCAAGGAGGAGTTTCCCGATCGACTGATTCGGGCTCATCGCGCCAACGACTATCGGCCATATGATTACGGTGAGGAGACTGATTGGGAGCCCGACGACAACGAAGCCAAAGTCGTCTGTAAATACCGCAGGGAGTGCGACGCCGATAACGAACGCCACGCTGCCGATCAATCCGCCAATTACGGGCCGCCAGTTTTCGCCAAGCGCGCCCCGGGCAAAGTCGTAGCCGACGATGGGAGCTGCACCGATCACGACCCCCAGTAGGGCCCCAAGAACGGGTACGCCCTTTAGAAGAACCATCAGGAGCGCAACTACCGCCGCGGCCAGCGCTGCGTAGAGCGACGCCTTCCAGCGTTCCGTGCTTGTCTGGGCGACGCTTGTGGCAGTTAGAATTGTCATCGTGAATCCTCCCCGGTCGGGTCGTAACAACTGATTCTCTACAACGTCTCCGCCAGCTAAGGAGGATGGGCGCGGATCTCTGTCCCGAACGTCCCAATCCACCAAGAGCGAAGTTGAAACTGATAACCTTCCTGTCAGTCTGCTTCGAGGCGGCGATTACTGCTCGCCGGGAAGGTTCTCCCACTCCTCGACAGTCCAGCCACTCACGTTCAGATACAACTGCGGTTGACGCTGGCGGCTAAGGATTAGAACCAACTCGTCCTCTTCAGTTGCCGCTACTTCATCCAGCCAGATACCGCTGTTGATCAAAGTTTGCACTATTTTACCAGTCTGTTGCCAGCCGCGCAAAGGATTGCTTTCGGGATCAGTATATAGTGCTGTTCCGTACAATGCCAGCAGCCGGTTGTTTTCCAGATAGAGGTCGAGGTCAAACAGAACGCGCTGCTCCGGCGATGGTCTTTCCCCGCCCTCATCGCTGACCGACTCCTCCCAAAGAGCCAAACCCAGCACCCTCTCGCCGACAACAGTGTCAACCAATGCATCATACTGTTCGTCGTCCAGGCGGTAATAGAGTGGGGCTTCACCAGGCCCTTGGCCATTCGTTGAAATGTCGGTCATTGGACATATGCACCATGGTAGTCGGTCTGGGATGGGCTGGAGGGAGCCCTGTCGTTCGCTGCCAGCTCCATCATGTTCTTTCTGGCCCGACAACAATCATTCGAGTCGGAATCGTCATCGGTTCGGGAAAATACTGGCCGCCCGCCTCAAAGTGGCTGAACTGGAACGGCAGGCCCTGGTCGATGAAAAGGTTGGGTCCGTTCATCACATGAAAGTGCAAGTGCGGCCCCGGCGAATTCCCGCTGTTGCCGACTCTACCCAGGAGGGTGCCACGCCGGATCATCTCCCCCTCGTTGACCTCTAAGCTGGCCTGTTGCAGATGTGCATAGTAGCTGAACTCCCCGTTTGCGTGGCTGATCGCGACCGCGTTACCCAACAGCCTCCGCATATCGCCCCGCATTACAGCCTGGTCAGGGATCGCGCCGGGGGCCATGTCCGGCATATCGAAACAGACGTAAGCCACTTTACCCCCTGCCGCGGCATAGACCGGCTGATGCCAGCTGTGATGGTCGGAAAGAACGCGGCCGCTGCCCTGGTGTGCGCGCCCCTCAGCGCCCAGCTTCACGAAATCCACTGCGAAAGGCTGACTGTAGACTTCCGTCTTGTGAAAGTCGCTCCAATCTCCGGCCTGAACTGCCCACCACGTTCCTGCCAGAGGAAAGTAGAAATCAGTCTGTTGCTCATGATAGGTCACTGGCGACTGGCAGTGTGCCTGGACCCGCTGTCCGGCGTCGGCCCCTGCAACCGTCGCCTGCGTCCTGCCGACAGCAGTTACTTCAACATAGGTGAGCCGCTCATACGCATGCAGAAGAAACTGAATACTGCGAACGGCCAGACCGGTGTTCGCAGAGATCGTCAGCTCCTCTTCGCCCGTGCGTTGTCGGATTACGCCCTCTGACCATCTCTGCTCAAACAGCAACTGGTGTCCGCTATAACCCTGAAAGACCAGCCCTTGCAGTTGAACATCGCCATCCTGGGCGGTAATTCCCAGGTCAAGCGCGATTTCCTGCAATGGTCCAATGTTGGGGAAGGGGAGCTTGTCGTATAGTCCTGCAACAATACTTTGGGGGCGGGTCTCCAAAGAGAGTCGGCCCATACTTGATCCTTAGGGTTATGCAATCGTACGTTTTCGAAAAACCAGGCCGTCTTGGCCCTTACTGCAATGGAAGACTATCTGTTGTTCAGCGAGAGGCATTCTGTGGCAAATCGGGACATAGGCGCAGTTTGTTGCGACATCTTGCGAGAGTCGCCCCCAGCGATCCTTTGCCGTTCGTCGGAATCAGCTAAACTTCTGCACCGCTGACAAACCAGTCTACTTTCCGTTTGCTTCATTGATGAGAGTCGACGCCTCGAGCACAGCCTCCCCTGGCGTCGCAGAGCCGCGCAGAACCTGTGTGACCATGTCGTTGGCATAGCCCCAAACTTCATCCAACTCCGGGTAGTAGGGCTGAGAAACTGCATTGCCAGCCTGCTTTGCAAAGCCGGCCAGCAACGGATCATCACTCAAGTCAGCGTCTCTATTCGCGGGCAGGCGGCCTGCAATGCGGGCAAGTATTGAAGCGCTCTCCGCGTTTGTCAAGTGCCTGGCAAAAAAAAGGGCGAGCTCCTGCTGTTCGATGGTTGTGGTCGGGTTCAGAAATACGCCGTCCGCACTCAACCAGGGGCGGGCGGGCCCCGAAAGACCTGCTGGCAAGGTGGTTACGCCCAGATCCGCCCCAAACCGTTGGCGCAATTCGCCGATGCTCCACGGGCCGTCAACAAATAGGGCGTACTCCTCCTTTTTGAAGCGGTCCATCAGCATACCATAGTCGAGAGAGACAAAGATCCCCTCTGTGCCTTCGGCCCTTTGCAGCCATGTCAGAAACTCAGCCATTCCCGGTGTCTGTTCGAGAACCACGCGGCCATCCTCTTCGAAGAGCTCCCCGCCATAGGCGGCGATACCCCATGTCAGATGATAGAAACTCGCGTAGATTCCAGCCCCTTGCGAGGGCGACGCCTCGGCCAGTTGGATCAATTCATTCACTGTGCTTGGCGGTTTGACCCCGTCTAGCAACCGCCGGTTGAAATAGAGCGCCACAGTTTCGTAGTCTGTCGGCAGTCCGTACAACATGCCTTCCCAAACAAGATTGTCTATGGACGCCGGGATGAACTGCGCTCGTTCCAGCGCTGAAATCCTGTTTTCGATCGGCAGAAGTACTTCCGAAGCCGCTAGTTCACGAATCCACCAGTTGGGCGCCAGCATTAAGTCCGGGCCGTCTCCGTTCTTGACAGCATCCGTATAGGCTTGGACCATGTCGCCGTAATCCACAAAAACGGTCTCAACTTGTACATTCGGACTTGTCTGGTGGAAACGTTCCACGATGGCTGCCAGGGCATCTCTGTCCTTGCCTGCCCAGCTGTGCCAAAGTTCGACCGTACCAACGAGAGCTGCTGACGAAGACCGCGAATTTACTGGTGTGTCCGCAAAAGCTACAGCGGTCGGCGCCGCTGCTGGCAGCGTCTCAACCAGCGGGTCAAGGTCTGTGCGGATGGTGGAGGGGAGCGGCGCGCTCGAGGCTCCTGTCTGCCCGGTAGCCATAGCCATCACGGCCATCAGCATCAGCACCATGAGTATAGAGAGCGTCCAGAAAAGGCGCCAACGAAACTGGGTCATCTGCAACAAAAGTAAGTAGACTACGTGAATCTCGCGGGGATGAGGTCAGGCCGAGTCTGACCTTCCTCAATGCGGTGTCAGTTCTGGACAGGTAAGATGCGCCGTCCGCTTCACTCGTCCCGAATCTCAGAAATGAATGACAGGAGCCCCTGCAGTCCCAGCAGATAACTGCGCCAGCCGAAACCGCTGATCTGTCCAACGCAGACAGGCGCTATAACGGAACGATGACGGAACTCCTCGCGGCTGTGTACGTTGCTCAAGTGGACTTCAACTGTGGGCAAGGCTACGCCGGCCACTGCATCGCGGATGGCGTAGGAGTAGTGGGTGAACGCGCCGGGATTCATCAACAGTCCATGGGCCCAGGTTCGTGCAGAGTGAATCTCATCAATCAGCAGACCCTCGTGATTGCTCTGAAAAGTGCGAATCTCACTGTCGGTGCCAGCGGCGGCAACAAGCTCCCGGTCGATCGTTTCAAGGGTTACGTTGCCGTAGATCGACCGTTCACGCGTCCCCAATAGATTCAAATTTGGGCCATGGAGCACCAGGATTCTAGCCATCGGTTGTTATCCTGTTACTGTGTAAAACTCGAGTTATCGCATTCTTCTTGATGCCAAGCCGAAACGCCTTCAGGATAAGACACTTACGTCAATACAGAGGCCAAGGCATCGAGCACAATCTGCTCGCCCGGATCGTCTATGATAACCACATCTCCGATGGCCTGGGGGATGATAAACCGCAACATCCTCCCGCTCCGCTTCTTGTCTTTGAACATCATTGCGTATACTTCATCCAAGTTGAGCCCGCTTGCCTTCGTGGGCAGCTCCAACCTGCTCAGGCAGTCCTCGATGCGGCTCGCCGTCTCTGCATCGCAGCGGTTCAGCGCAACCGCCATGCGTGCGGCGGCCACGGTCCCGATGGCGACGGCCTCCCCGTGCCGCAACGAATAACCGCTTACCTGTTCGATAGCATGGCCAAAAGTGTGTCCCAGGTTGAGCGTCGCACGTCGTCCCCTCTCAAACGGGTCCTCGATCACCACGTCCACCTTCACCCGCACGGCATCGGCGATCATCTGCGTCAGATTTGCCGGCCCTTTTCCTTCAAACTGGTGGAAAAGTTCCGGCGACCCCAGGATTCCGTGTTTGACGGTCTCGGCCAGCCCCGAACGAAATTCGGCGGCCGGCAGTTCGGCAAGAACTTCCGGATCGATTATTACAACAACGGGTTGCTTGAAAGCGCCCACAAGGTTCTTGCCCTGTGGCAAATCTACCGCCGTCTTGCCACCCACCGAGGCATCGACCATCGCCAGCAGCGAAGTCGGGACCTGAACAAAGGGAGCGCCCCGCAAGTAGGTGGCGGCCGCAAAGCCGGCCATGTCGCCGACCACGCCGCCACCCAGCCCGATAATCGGGCTTCTCCTGTCCAGTTCAGCGGCTACGAACTGATCGTACAAATCTTGTACTGTCGCCAGCGTCTTGTGAGCCTCCCCTTCAGGAACCAGACAAAGAACCGGCGTGTATCCTTCTTTCTGCAGACTCTCACTCAGGATTTCGGCGTAATGTGCGGCGATATCTTCGTTTGTTACGATCGCCGCCCGCCCCTTAGCCACTTCGCGATTAGCAAGCAGCCGTCCTGCATGCGCCAGGATGCCTTCGCCTATGCAGATGTGGTAATGTCCTTCCGGCGTGGGCACGGTGATGCGGGTCATTTCAGCGATCTCGCTGTTGCCAGCCAGGGTGTCGAGAACCCGCTCCGCAACAGCTTCCGGGTCGATGTCGTCGGTCGGCACGCGCAAGGGAATCCGCCCGTACGCGCCGCGGCGGTCCAGGAGCAGCGTCTCGATGTTGCGCCGTTTTTCTTCCCGGTCACCAGGCAGCAAAGGGCGATCTTCAAAGGTCTCGACCCGCTCCAGCACGGTATCGACCCCGGCAGTCAGGCAGACCACGGGACCGCTTGCCGCCATAGTCTGCAGGTTGTCATCACTGACCAGCGCGCCGCCGCCGGTCGCAATAACCAGGTCGGACTCTCCAGCAAGGTCATGGCAGAGACGCGCCTCCGCCTGACGGAACGCCTCCTCGCCATCATCGGCAAATATTTGGGATATCGGTTTCTCGAATTCGGCCTCGATCTGCTCATCCATATCGACGAGCCGGCGACCCATGCGCTCCGCCAGGATGCCGCCTACGGTCGTCTTGCCCGTACCCATGAAGCCGGTAATCGTCAGGTTGCAGCCGTCAGCCACCGGGTTTTCCATTGCCTGTTCGGCTGACAATTCACGGGAGTTTTCCACTCTTTTGACTCCGAATCAGAAAAGCTTGAAATTGCTCGCGTCCACGCGTCCGGACTGGTGCATCAATGCGGCGTTCATCAACTCTATGGCCAGGCGGGATTCCAGCGTTACGCCGGCGCGTACCCCAACGCAAGGGTCATGGCGTCCTCTGTCCAGGGCAAAATCGATCTCCTCCAGGTTCTTTCGGACCGAATGCTGAGTCTTGAGAATTGTCGAAGTTGGCTTGAAACCGACACGGCAGACCAGCGGAGAACCTGTCGTCACGCCGCCAATCAGTCCGCCGTGGCTGTTGGCCTGGTAACCGCTATGACGAATGGGGTCGTTGTTCTCGCTGCCCTTGCGGGCAATCACCTGAACACCGTCGCCCACTTCACAGGACTGCACGGCATTTAGTCCACCCAGCACGCCCATCAGCCGCACTTTGAGACTCTGATAGAGAGGCTCGCCTACCAGCGACGGCGGGTTGACCGCCACGACTTCTACCGCCGCGCCAAGCGAGTCGCCGTCAATGCGGGTGCGCTTGATCAATTCGCCCGCCTCCTGCGCAAACTCGGCGTCCAAAGAGCGAATCTCGGCTTCGTCCAGCTTCTCCTCCACCGCCGCGATCTGTTCTGGGGTGACTATCTGTGAACCCTGCTGCTGCGCGACGCTGGCAAAGTGCTGCGCCAGGCTCAGATCAGTCCGAAGTGGGCCGACCTGTGAGATCGAAGACAGGATCACCGTCCCGAACTGTTTATTCAGGAAGATACGGGCGATCGACCCGCCGATGACATCGGAGATGGTGGACCGGTAACTGGAGCGGCCGCCGCCGCGTATGTCCACGAAGCCCTTCGATTTGTGGTACTTGACAAGGTCGGTGTGACCCGGTCGCACCTGGCCTTCGGGCCCGGCAAACTGATCGTAGTGCCGCGACCGCTGGGACGTTGAGAGTACCAGCGCTGCGATCGGCTCACCCGTCGAGAACCCTTCTTCATAGCTCTCGGTTGCCGAATCGCCCCCGCCGCCTATCGATACCGCCGGTCCGGACAACAAGAAGTCAATCTCGCCTTCAGCGTACAGGCCTGAGAGCAATACCACCCTGTCGGCCTCTTGCCGCGGCGTGCCGTGGCGGTTGCTGCCAGGGCGGCGCCGGTCCAGGTATCGCTGAACCTCTTCACGACGAATGCGAAGCCCTGCCGGACAACCAAAAACAATCGTCGTTACACCCGGCCCATGTGATTCTCCGGCCCCCGCAACCGCGAACAGAGGACCCCCTAAAATCTCCATGCTTCAATCTCTCATTCGGCGTTCGAATCCGGCTTATCCCGGTCCTTGGCTGAAATAACAAAAGCGCGTACCTTGTCCGGATCTTTACGTCCGGGTTCGATCTCGACGCCGCTGCTTACATCGACCGCCCACGGCCGAACAGCCTCCACGGCCGCGCCGACATTTCTCGGGGTTAGGCCGCCCGCCAGGACCAGACGTGGGTAGCTTCGCCGCAGCCCGGCAGCCGCGTTCCAGTCAGCCCTCTTTCCCGTTCCGCCATATTCATCGGGGTCATAGGCATCGATCAGGAGTTGCGGACCGCTGCCAGGACCCAGCTCTGCATACCACTCGGCTTCGATCTCGGCTTCGGCGGCGCTGGTTGGTCGCAACGCCTTGAAGCCGCGCCCCTGCAGGGCCTCAAGCATCGCAGGGGTCTCCTCGCCGTGCAGCTGGGCATAGTCCAGGTTGGCGCGACCGATCGTCTCTTCCACCACTGCCAAAGATGCATTGACGAAGACGCCAATGTAGCGGGGTCTCTGTTCGGAACCGGCGCCGCTAGCAGTGCTGTTCGTCGATTCAGAAAAGTGCTCTGTCAACCTTGAAGTGATCTCTCCCGCCGCCTCAGGCGCAATGTAGCGGGGAGACTTTTTGAAAAAGATGAAACCCAGAAAGTCTGCGCCGACGTTGGCCGCGCACAGTCCGTCTTCAAAGTTGGTGATTCCACAAATCTTCACGCGCGTCATGGTTCGAAATACTCACATATCTGGCGTTGCGAGCCTTTGGCTATTGTCGTTCCCAGTCAAAAACCAATCTTGGCAATGCCCAGGAGCCAAACAAGCAAGGGCGCGATGGCGATACTGGGCAAGAGATTCGCGATCCTGATCTTCTTCAAATCCAGTAAAGTCAGTCCGATTCCAAGGATAAGAACGCCGCCTGTGGCCGTCAGTTCGACCACCCATGGCGTCTCCCGGCTAACTTCCCCGAGTCCGCTGCCGACTCCCATCGCCAGTGTCGACAGCCCTCCCTGCACCAGCGCGACCGTGCCCACACTGAGCAAAACGCCCGGCCCCAGGCTGGCGGCAAATGGTATGGCCGCAAAGCCGTCCAAAGCGCTCTTAATCGCCAGAAGCTCGTAATCCCCTAGCAGTCCATCCTGTATGCTGCCGAGAATTGTCATCGGTCCAACACAGAAGATCAAGCTGGTCGTGACGAAGGCACGCGTGACGCTCCAACCGGGCACTTTACCCCGGCCCAGGTGTCCTCCCCAGCGCGCTTCTGCTTTCTCGCCCAGCCAGTTCAGACCGTCGTCAATGCGAATTAACTCGCCTAAGATGCCTCCAGCTACGACGCTGACAAGGGGAATTAGGACGTTTCCCGTTCCGCTGGCCATGATCACGCCGATGGCCAGTACCACCAACCCCAACCCGTGCAGGACCGTCTCCTGAACCCTGGCCGGCAACCGATTTCCTAAGACCGTTCCAACTGTACCGCCGATCAAGACGGCAATCACATTGAGGACTGTGCCGGTCATTGGGGATGCGGTCCGGGCATTGAAAACTTGCTACCAGCTTTCACTAGATCACGATTGCCCCGCGAGCACGAATTCGCGCACACTGGGGCCTCGCTCTGATTGAGGCAATTTGCAGAAGCTCTCGCCCACCAGAATGGCATCGCACCCCATCTCAGCCATCCGCCTCACATCGGCCGCATTGCGGATGCCACTCTCGCCAATCAGCACAATGTCGTCAGGAATCAGTTCCCGTAACCGGCCGGTGGTCTCGATGTCCACCTCAAACGTCTTCAGGTTACGATTATTGACGCCGATGACCTGGGCCTCAGCCGCCAACGCGCGCGCGACCTCCTCTCCGTTATGGACTTCCACCAGCGCGTCCATTCCCAACCGGTTCGTCAAGTCTATCAGTTCCCGCAAGTCGGTGTCGCCCAGCACGCCTACGATCAGAAGCAGTGCATCCGCCCCGGCCGCCCGCGCCTCGTACACCTGGTAGGGATGAAAGATAAACTCCTTGCGCAACAGCGGCGTCGAAAGGTTTCTGGCGCGCAGGTGCTCGACAATTTCGGCCAGATAAGCCAGCTGCCCCTGGAAGAATCGTGCGTCGGTCAGGCAGGAAATCGAGGCCGCGCCGCTGGCGGCGTATGTCTCGGCAATGGCAGTCGGTGACCAGTCCCGCGCGATCAGGCCCTTGGAGGGGCTTGCACGCTTGACTTCGGCAATGAGACTGGCCCCGCTTTCAGCGGTGAGTGCTGCCGAAAAACTCAGAGGTGGGTCGGTCAACAGCGCCAAGGCCTTGACCTGGGCCAGAGGCACATCCTCCATCTGCCGGGCAACCTCCTGGCGCTTCCAGGACATGATCCTGTCGAGGACCTGCCCCTTGTGTTTACTGATCTCCAACTGAGAATGCCTGGCCATTTTTTTATTGGTTTCCACTGAAACTCTGCGTCTTCTCGATAAACCTGGTCAGCGAGTCCTGTGCCGCGCCGCTGTCGATCGATTCTGCTGCTGCGGTCAGACCGGCCCCCCAGTCACCATTTTCGGTTGCCAAGGCCGCCGCCGCGTTCAATAGTACCACATCCCGCTTGGGGCCGTGCAGTTCCCCACTGAGGATCCCCCGCGTGATCGCGGCGTTTGTGCCTGCCTCGCCTCCAACCAGGTCGTCGAGCGACGCGGGCGCAAGACCGAGGTCGGTTGCCTTCAATTGACTCATCCAGACTTCACCGTTGCGCAGATGGCTGATCCGATTGACTCCGGACGTAACGAGCTCGTCCACGCCGCGACCGTCATCGGTGGTCCCGTGGACGACAAAAGCGGCAGCGCTTCCCATCTCCCCCAGGACCTCCGCCATCTGTGACGTCAAATCGATGTTGGGTACGCCGATCACCTGGTGGGTGGCGTTGGCCGGGTTTGTCAGCGGCCCGAGGATGTTGAAAATAGTGCGCGAAGCCAGCTCCCTGCGCGGGCCGATGGCGTACTTCATGGCGGGGTGGTACATGGGCGCGAACAGAAAGCCAATGCCGACCTCTTCGATGCACTCAGCGACCTGTTCAGGGCCCAAGTCCAATTGGACGCCTAACTCCTCCAGCACATCGGCGCTGCCGCACTGACTGCTGGCGGAGCGGTTGCCGTGCTTTGCCACCTTTTCTCCGGCCCCTGCGACGACGAAGGCCACAGTCGTACTTATGTTGAATGTGCCGGTCTGATCACCGCCTGTTCCGCAGGTGTCCAGAAGGCGCTGGCCGTTGAGCGACGGCCGCACCGGCACGGCGACGCGCTTCATCGCCCGGGCGCAGCCTGTGATTTCGGCTACGGTCTCTCCCTTCATGCGCAGCCCCGCCAGAAACGCGCCGATCTGGGCATCGGTCGCCTGGCCGCTCATGATCTGCGTCATCGCCGCGTCGGCCGCGTCTGCTTCGAGGTCCTGTTCGGCGAAAATCAGTTCCAGTGCTTCATGTATGGGTGACGCCATAACTATTTCTCCTGTCGTATCGAACGGTACCAATCAGTCGGCGGGAAATGCCGACTGCTAACTTCCGGGCAACTCAATGTTTGACAAGCA
The DNA here is from genome assembly GCA_965207495.1 of Caldilineaceae bacterium. Classification (GTDB taxonomy): domain Bacteria; phylum Chloroflexota; class Anaerolineae; order Caldilineales; family Caldilineaceae; genus Bin5. The sequence continues at coordinate 4,340,851 of OZ242287.1, read as the reverse complement.
GCTGATCTCGTCTGATAGCCGTTGAAAATCTCCCTCTCCCAGTGGGGATAGTTCCCACAAGGCAAGCGAGCGGCCCAAAGCAACGGTCAAGGCGCTAATGAGAAATGAGTGGAACTGAGCGCCGTCTCCTTCTGCATCTGTGTCGGCGAGAGGTGGAAAATTTCCCTGTCGAATGCCTTCCAGCAAAAAGGTCACAGCCTGAAAGTTGAGCAGCCGCAAATACAGGTCGATTCGCTCCGGCAAACTGGGATCGGAACTGCTGGCACGATGGCTGTCCCGCCACTCCTCTTTGCCTCCATCGGACCAGTCTTCTCCCTCGTAAAACAGAAAGCGGGCGATCTCCTGGGCCGGATCGCCCAGCCCGAAAAACTCCCAGTCCACCAGCAAGACCTGCCCTCTGTGGAACAGAGCATTTTCAGCCGACAAGTCACCGTGGACCGGTGAAGGCGGCGTCTCGCCAAGCAGAGGCAGCGCGGCGTCCATCAGCCGGTGCGCGGCCGACCACAGCATAGAGAGCTGCTCGGTCAACAGAGGCGCCGGCGCAGCAGATACCCACTCGCGCAGCGGACCCTCCCCCGCCTGCCATATCTGCCAGAATGTGAGCAGATTGAACGGGTGCGGGCTGAATCGCTGCACTTCGTCCCTGTCAAAACTATGCACCCGGGCCACTGCATCGGCGTGGGCGAGACGATGGAAGCGGTCTGCAAGCGTCAGGGCCCCACCGTCAATCCAGCGGTAGACCAGGATCTGGCGCGGCAACCCGTGGGGATAGCGGTCATACCAGAGCGGCTCCGGCGCCAGACCGGCGGCCGCAAACCGTGCCTGGCCGTCAAACTGCCGGCGGCTACGAGCCTGGCCGGCGTCCGTGAACATCTTGACGACCGCATCGACGCCATCCCCGCATTTGACCCGCCAGAGCAGATTGTCTCGCCCTTGCCAGTGATCCGTGATCCTCACTTCCTGATTGAGAAAACGGCTGCCGGTGGAGCCGGTAAGATAGTCGAGAACCGCCTGTGTCCATCCACCCATGCCATCAGCGCCGGTCATACATTCAGGAAGTTTCGCAACAGGTCGTGCCCGTACTCGGTCAGAATGCTCTCCGGATGAAACTGCACGCCGAAGATGGGCTTGGACCTGTGCTGCACGCCCATCAACTCGCCCTCGACCGTGTGGGCCGTGGCGGCCAGTTCTTCCGGCAGGGGCTCCTCCACAATCAGACTGTGGTAACGGGTGGCGGTAAACGGGCTCGGGATTCCCTGAAAGAGCGTCGTTCCCTTGTGATGTATCGGACTGACCTTGCCGTGCATCAGCCGCGGTGCCCGTTCAACGCTGCCGCCATGAACGTGCCCGATGCACTGTTGACCAAGACAGACACCCAGAATGGGCGTGCTGTCGCCCAAGTGACGGATCACACTGTTGCTGACGCCGCTGTCCTGCTTCGGGGTGCCGGGACCGGGGCTGATAATGACATGGCTGGGCTTCTTCTCGATCAGCTCCTCCACGTCGATGGCGTCATTGCGCCAGACCTGGATGCGGTTTGCCTCCTCCCCACCGGGCAGTGGGGTCTCTAACACGATCTCGCCCAAAAACTGTACCAGATTGTACGTGAAGCTGTCGTAATTGTCGATGACGGCAATCATAGCCCCGCTCCTTTCTCTGACCTGCGGCCTAGGCTTTTGCGAGCCGCTTCTGGCGGCGCTCGTTCGACCGGCGAATGCGATTCCACACGCCCGTCAGTCCCATCGCCTTTTTCATCTCCATGAGCGTCTGCCGTGCCTCTGCCTGTGCCCGCTGCGTGCCTTCGTATATCAGCTGGTCGGTGTAACCCGTCTGTTCGGCGTAATATGCCCGCCGTTCACGGATCGGCTCAAGGAAATTCTCCAGCGCGTTGTAAAGCTTCGTCTTTACCTCCACATCGCCGACCGCGCCCTCCCGATACCGGCTTTTCAGGTCTTCAATCTCCTCCTTGTTTGGATTGAAGGTGTCGTGATAGCTGAACACCGGGTTGCCTTCGACAGTTCCGGGGATGTCGGCCCGGATTCGGTTGGGGTCGGTGTACATGCTCATCACCCGTTTCTTGACCGACGCCGAATCGTCGCTGAGGAGAATCGCATTGCCCAGGCTCTTGCTCATCTTCGCCTGGCCGTCAGTGCCAACGAGCGTGCCGCCAACGATATAGGCGTCCGGCAACGGAAACACTTCGCTGTAGGCATTGTTGAACCGGCGGGCAATCTGGCGGCTGATTTCAATGTGCGACTCGTTGTCCTTGCCGACCGGCACCAGATGGGCGCGCGGCATCAGGATGTCGGCCGCCTGCAGAACGGGGTAGCCGAGCAGGTTATAGGGCATCTGCTCCAGTTCTGCCGCCGCGGCCATGTCTTTGATCGTAGGCAGCTGCTGTAAGCGCTCGACCGTCACCATGCCGCTGAGTATCAGGTGCATCTCGTAGATTTCATGCACGGCCGACTGCAGGTAGAACGATGTCTTGCTCGGATCGATGCCAATGGCCAAATGGTCGAGAACAATCTCGCGGGCATTCTCCCCGATCTGCGCAATGTCCTCCTTCGATGGCTTCGTTGTCAGCATATGCAGGTCCGCGATGATGAAGAAGCATTCGTACTCCTCCTGAAAAGCCAGGCGGTACTGTAAGCTGCCCACGAAGTGCCCCAGGTGCAGTTTGCCGGTTGGACGGTCGCCGGTGAGAATCCTTCTCTTCTCAGTCATTTCTCCCTCCCGGTATTGTATCTAATGTAAATCCTGTCTGACTCTAAGAGATTTCCCGCGGATCACGTAATGGCATCGCGGCTGTCATGTCTGCATTTACGGAATACGAAATACGCAATTCGCAAAAGTAGGGTTCTCAAACTGATCGCGCATTTAATGAAACTGGATGACTGACTATCGTACGGTTTCAATCGTCCAATCCCTCTTCGGCGCGCTGCACCGCAGCGGAAAGGGCCTTGGCCTTATTCAGAGTTTCTTCCCACTCATAGGTGGGATCGCTGTCCGCCACGACCCCGCCCCCTGCCTGCAGGTAGCAGGTCTTGCCTTGCATCACGATCGTGCGAATTGCAATACAGGTGTCCATGGTGCCGTCGTAGTCGATATAACCGACCGCGCCGGCATACAGCCCGCGCCGCAACCCTTCAAGCTCCTCAATGATCTCCATTGCCCGAACCTTCGGAGCCCCGCTGACGGTACCCGCCGGAAAGGTCGCTTTCAGCAGACTGATGGCGTCATGTCCTGGCGCCAGTTTTCCCTGCACGTCGCTGACAATATGCATGACATGGCTGTACCGTTCAATAACCATCATCTCCGGCACCCGGACCGTTCCGTATTCGCAAACACGCCCAAGATCATTACGTCCCAGATCGACCAGCATAACGTGCTCGGCACGTTCCTTCGGATCGTTCAGCAGTCCTTCCGCCAGGGCGTCGTCTTCGGCAGCGCTATCGCCCCGCCAGCGCGTGCCGGCAATCGGGTGCAGGTAGGCGCGCTCGTCTTCGAGCCTGACGTGCATCTCCGGGCTGGACCCGATGATCCACAGCGGCTCCCCGCTACCGGAGATTTCCTCCAGTCCCGCAACGCCGTTGAATTCCAGGAAGTACATATACGGCGATGGGTTCAACATGCGCAGTGCGCGATAGATCGCGAACGGCTCCGCGTCAGTTGACCGGCTCAGGCGCTGGCTCGGCACGACCTGGAAAATGTCGCCGGCAGCGATATACTCTTTCGCTCTACGCACGATCTCTTCGTACTCTCCCTGGGCGAAGTTGCTGCGCCACGCCGCGTCGCCCCCTGCCCCCTTCCCACTTGGCGGCACGAGAGGCTTTCGCAGATCGCTGACTATCGCATCGATTCGGGCCACAGCATCGGCGTAGGCCGCCTCAATCTCCCCGTCCGAAGACCGGCCTTGCCCCGGTGTCTGCATGTTGGCGATGACAAGCAGTTTGTGCTGCACATGGTCGAAAACGATGAGGTTGTCACTGAAGAGCAACAGCATGTCCGGGATGGCCAGCTTCCTCTCTGCGGTGTCAGGCAGACGTTCGACGAAGCGCACCGTGTCGTAACCGAAATAGCCGACCGCGCCGCCTGAAAAACGAGGCAGACCTGGGACCTCCACCGGGCAGCGTTCCGCCAACAGGCTGCGCACCGCCTCGAATGGGTCGCCTTGCCGGCGTTCCAACTCTGCGCCATTGGGTCCGCCTATAACCATCTGCTCCCCTTGCGCGCACAGGGTCAGCGGCGAACGCACGCCCAGGAAGCTGTACCGGCCAACCTGCTCCCCTTTCTCTACCGATTCCAGCAGAAAGGAGGGGCCGCCGGTCCGCAGCTTCAGATAGACCGAGACAGGTGTCTCCAGGTCGGCTGGCAGTTCTCGGAACACCGGGATTGTATTGCCGTTTGCCGCATACTCAAGTACTTCCTTCAGTGAAGGACTATAAGTTGCCATGTACCCTCTCCTCTTCCCTTGAATCCTGACCCGGTTGCCTTCCAAACAAAAAACCTCGCCTCAAATGGCAGTCAAAAACAACTGCCAAAAGGGACGAGGTCGGTTAAGACGCCCGCGGTGCCACCCTGCTTAGACTGGTGAACAATGAGCAAAAAAAATCCCTTGCATGAAACGCAAGGGATGCTCGCACCAGTCTCACTCATCGCAGTCAGACGAATTTGCTTGAAAGCGCAATTGCCTGAGCTACGGCGCCCTGATAACGGTGGCGTCTCCGGAATCGGCTAGTTGGTGGCACGCTGTCTTTCTGGCAAGCCCAAAGGCCCAACGATCAACTGCTGCCTACTGTTCGCCGTTCGACTCCCCGGTCCATTCACTCTCCGCGCTGCTGTCCCGTTTCCACCAGTCCGGGACTCTCTGGAGCCCGCTTTGAGCGCTACTATTCCGGTTCACAGTCTGTGCTCTTCAGATGTTGGCTCTGAATATATCGCAACAGGTGCTGACTGTCAATTTTCAGGGGCAGTTGTGTTTCAACCTATTCCGGAGGGTCGTCCGGCCCGCCCGTGGCACAGACTTCGGCAGCGGGCATTTGCCCTTTCGTTCTACCGCAAGCCAACTAGCGAAATCGCCCAATTTTCGCGCGCCCCGCAGCCGATCAGCCTCTACTTGCTCTCATTCTGCCTTTCGGGGCCAGGCATCTGCACAAGGGAAACGCCCGCCTCCTGCAGGAAGCGAGGGCTGTTCGCGTCCGGGTAGGCGCCGGCGTAAACAACTCTTTCTATACCGGCGTTGATGATCATCTTGGCACAGGTGATGCACGGCTGGTGGGTCACATAGATCATACTGCCCGCAGTGCCCACGCCGTGGAGCGCGGCCTGGATGATGGCGTTCTGTTCGGCATGGAGCGGACGCACGCAGTGGCCGTCGATGATCAGATGCCCGACATCGTCGCAGTGGGGCAGTCCGGTCGGCGCACCGTTGTAGCCCGTCGTCAGAATGCGTCTGTCGCGAACGATTACAGCCCCGACATGGGCGCGATCACAGGTGCTGCGTGCTGCCACGGTGAAGGCGATGTGAAGGAAGTATTCATCCCACGTTGGGCGATCGGCTTGCGGCGAGGTCATGCTCAGCGTTGAACTCTCTTGCCCTGCACTGCATCAGTCCAGACGACGGGTTTCTCCCATGGGGATTTTCACCTGTCCGTTGGGTGCCGGATCGGGCTGAGGATTGGGCTGCCTAGGCGGCGTTGCTTCTTCACGCTTGGCAACTGTGTCATGCAGGAGGTCCGCCAGGATACGACGCGTATCCTCTTCTGTGGGCGATGCCAGCAATACAGTTTCCTGAACCGTACGTTCTCTGCTGAAGCGGCCGCGCTTGGGGATGACAATCTCGTGTTCGATCGCGAGGCAAGTCTGTGTCATGCCTCCGTAGCTGATCTCGCCATAGCGGATATTGCGCACCGACTTCGGGAAGAAGAAGACGTACCACATCCCCACATCCTTCTCGGGCCACTCCGCCAACAGGAAACGTTTCGGCTGCACGAGACAGATTACAGCATGTTCACGCGTTGCAAACGTGCGGAAATACCCCTGCAACCACGTAAATCGTTCGCTCTTTTCCTCGACCGTGAAATAGCCGCTGGCGTGAATCGGCACATTGTCCGAAGGAGCCAGGGGTTGCGGCGTGACCGCAGGCGTCGCCGATTCGCGAAACTGTACGTAGTCCCGAATGCGCCAGTGACGGCGAAGCCAGATGAAGGATATGAGCAGTACGAGACTTACCCCTGCCGTGAGAAAGCGACCGGGTACCAACCCGAAACCCCCCAGCACGCCAAGAAGAAGTATCAGGCCGTCTATCCAGCGGACGGCCGGCGCACCGGCCAGCATCATGCGTTCAAGGTGATAGATCAGACGGGACACGATGAAGTCTGTGCCTGCTGTTTACTTGAATGGACGACCGAATTATGTGAGAAGACCCCGTCCCACAGGACGAGGCCAAGCAACATCAGGAGCATGCCTGTTCAGTTGCGGACAAGACACTCCTGTCAGGCAGGAGCCGGCAATGTCCCGCCGCTCAAGTCCAGGCCCTGGTCACGGCTATCCTCCTCTTGGGACTGTTCGTTGTCGTCCCTTTTCGAGGTTGGTGTGCCGCTGGTCTGGCCGGCTTCGATGTCGTCAAGCGATTGGAATGGGTCTTCGCCGCGCATGATCGCCTTGAACTCCGAAGCATGCAAAGTCTCCTGCTCGAGCAGAGCCGCGGCCACTGCATCAAGGCGGTCCTCATAGGAGGTCAGGATCTCGTGGCAGCGTCGGTGGGCCTCGTCTACCAGGTTACGAACCTCTTCATCGATCTCTTGCGCAACTTTGTCGCTGTAATTGCGGGTTTCGGCGATGCCCCGGCCCAGAAATACCATCTCTTCGCGTTCACCATATTGGACAGGGCCAAGCTTTTCGCTCATGCCCCACTGTGTGATCATCAGGCGGGCCATGTTCGTCACGCGTTCCAGGTCGTTGCTGGCTCCGGTTGTAACGTCTTCGAAGCGAATCTCCTCCGCGACCCGTCCGCCCAGAAGCGCCGCCAGTTCATCGCGGAACTTGTCCCTCGTACTCAAGTTGGACTCTTCCTCCGGCAATGGCATCGTATAGCCGCCTGCCATGCCCCTTGGTACGATCGTTACCTTATGTACAGGGTCATGTTTGGGAAGTACGTGCATCGCCACGGCGTGTCCGGCCTCATGGTAGGCGATGATCTCCTTTTCCTTAGGAGACATAACGCGACTGCGCCGTTCCGGGCCGGCGATAACACGCTCAATCGCTTCCTGGAATTCAGCCAGGCCAATCGAACGTCGATTGCGGCGCGCAGCCAAAATCGCGGCTTCATTTACCAGGTTCTCGATGTCGGCGCCGACGAAACCGGGCGTCTGCTTGGCAACGACCTCCAGATCGATGTCGGTTGCCAGGGGCTTGCCCTTCACGTGTACATCCAGGATCTGCCGCCGGCCCTTTACATCCGGCGAATCCATCATCACCCGCCTGTCGAAGCGACCGGGCCGCAGCAGCGCCGGGTCCAGGATGTCAGGTCTGTTGGTTGCGGCGATGATTATGATGTTGACATCCGTGTCAAAGCCGTCCATCTCGACCAGAATCTGGTTGAGAGTCTGCTCGCGTTCATCATGCGAGCCGCCCAGACCTGCGCCGCGGTGCCGTCCAACAGCGTCGATCTCGTCGATGAAAATGATGCAGGGAGAGTTCTTCTTGGCCTGTTCGAACAGGTCTCGCACGCGGCTGGCACCGACGCCAACAAACATCTCCACAAACTCGGAGCCGCTTATGTTGAAGAAGGGAACACCCGCTTCACCGGAGACAGCCTTCGCCATCAGCGTCTTGCCGGTGCCGGGCGGGCCTACGAGAAGGACGCCTTTGGGGATGCGGGCGCCAAGAGACGCGAATTTCTGCGGCTCTTTGAGAAAATCAACCACCTCCTCCAGATCCTGTCGGGCTTCCTCATTGCCCGCAACGTCACCGAAGTTGACGGTAGGTTTGTCGCCGGTGAACATGCGCGCCTTGCTCTTGCTGAAGCTGAAGGCCTGGTTGCCGGCGCCCTGAGCCTGCCGCAATATAAAGATGAAAAAGACTGCAATCAGCAGAATGGGCAATAGGGCGAGCAGAATGCTGCCGTACACCTCCCACCCGCTGGGCGCTTCGATCTGCACATTGACGGCCGAAAGCTGGTCCTCGGTTACGCCCAGATTCTCGAGCGTCTCGACCAGTCCGATACCGGTCTCCTTGCGTGAACCAATCAGCTTTCCGCCGGAGTAGGCGAATACCTCGTCGCCATCTACATGAATTTCTTGAACATTGCCGCCGCGAACTAGGGACGCGATCTCAGCGATCGAAACGTTCGCCGAAATGTTGCTGCCCTGGTTGCTCAGGACGATATAGAGAAACGCGCCGAGAGCTACAACCAGGAGGAAGTAGATCATGCCGTTGCGAACTCGTTTGGAATCCATAGCTCCTCGTAAGGTCCGCGGGGTCAGAACGACCAGCCAAAGCGATTTTATGGGCCGTTACGTTCGTTTTGGACCCTCCACTACCCGCGGGAAGTCTAGCATAGGGAAAACACAGCGTCAAATAGTTCAGATACGGGCTGCGTCCTCTTTTCAATGGCAAATGCGCAACCGAAATGCACATAAATTGTGCCGCAGAAGCCCCTCACATGCAGTAAGGCTGCATCCACCTTTCAGGCCGGCCGCAGGGTGAGCAGAGTGATCTCCGGTCGGCAGTTGAAACGGAAAGGGAGCGGCCAGACGCCCAGACCCCGATTGGTATAGAGTTGGTAATTTCCAACCCGGTAGTGGCCGATGGGATATCTGGTTGCCATGTGCGGCAGGAGCGGCGCACGCGTCGCCACACCGTTGCCGTCTGGCCGCGTCGTAGGCAACCGGACCTGCCCGCCATGGCTGTGCCCGCTCAGTTGCAGGGCAACAGGCACATCCTCCCTACGGATAGTGTCAATGTAATCGGGTTCGTGACAGAGGAGCAGATTCGTGTAGTCAAATGGAGACCCGGCCAGTGCAAGTTGCGGACGCGGATGGCCGGACCAGGCGTCATCTAACCCGGCAACTGTGAGGCCCGGTGCCGCCTCAACGTTCCCGTTAAGCAGAAGCGTCACCGGCGTCTCCGCCAGCGCCGCCCCAACCGCCTCGCGATCGGTCCACAGATCGTGGTTGCCGTACACAGCATAGGCAGGGGGCTCCAGCATCCGTAAAGGCTCGATCAAACCTGTCGCAAAGCGGGCCTCGTGCCCTACATAGTCACCAGTCAACACCACAATGTCGGGCTGCAAAGCGTTGATTCGCGTGACTGCAGCTATCAAGTGTTCGACAGTCGTGAAGCGGCTGAGATGAATGTCGGAGATCTGAGCCATGCGAAAGCCGGACAGCCTCTCAGCCAGGCCCGGGAGGCTGACGGTTCTATGCTCGACATCGACCCAGGATCTTTCCAGCAGACCCCCGTAACCGAGGCCGGCAGCGCCAGCCAACATCGCCAATCCCACCATTTGCAGGAACCGGCGCCGTGTTAACATGAATTTCGACACTCCGGTGGGGCGGTATCTGAAAGACTACCAGACAGCGGAACTTGCCTCATGCTGGGCATGCGCGGCATCTTGCTGAAGATGTGTGAATCCTGTTCCCCGCGATCGGAGGTTTAGCTCCTCTACTCAAGATCGATGCGGTAGAGGGGCTCGAGACCGGCGGCAATACGGTCCACGTTGTCGGCGGCGCACTGGGCTCGCTTTCGAGATGTGCCGTCGGTTACGCCGGCTGTATGGGGCGTCGCGATGACGTTCGGCAACTTGAAGAAGGGCGAACTGATGTCAGGGGGCTCCTGGCTATAGGCATCGATGCCGGCGCCGCCCAGTTTACCGTCGAGCAAGGCCTGCGTCAGCGCCTGCTCATCAATTAGTGCGCCGCGGGCAACGTTGATGATGTGGGCGGTCGGCTTCATCAGGGCCAACATAGGACCGTCGATGATATGATGGGTCTCGCTGTTCAGGTGCAGATGCAATGAAAGAATGTCCGATTCGGCAACGACCTTTTCGAGGTCATCCGGCGTGCCCACAAACGAGAGACCGAACTCCCGCCGCTCCGCCTCGCTGACCTCGCGTATGTCGATGGCCGCGATTTTCATCCCGAATGGCGTGGCGCGGCGCGCCAGCTCGATTCCACTGGCCCCAAAACCGATGATGCCCAATTGCAACTCTTCCAATTCCAGGCCCATCGGTTCGTATAGTTCACCCTCGTCCAAAAGCGCACGCGCCTCCGGATAGCGGCGCGTCAACATCAGAATGAACATCATCGCCGTCTCGGCCAGCGCCACCGCGCTGAACGCGCCAGGGCAGTTGGCTACCGGAATGCCCTTGGTTTTCCAGTAATCCAGGTCGAAGTGATCGAAGCCCGTCCCCAGGATCTGCCACAGGCGCGCGTCCGTGGCAGCGTCCACCATCTCGCGCGTACCGGCCGACCCGCCGTGGTCAATGACTGCGTCCATTCCCTCGAACTGGGGCGCCAGCGGTTTGTCGTAGTCCAGTACATGGATGTTGTGGTTACGGCTGACAGCCTTTACCACGTCCATCCCCCATGGATTGAACATCGAAACTTTGACCGGATGGGGCAGAAAGAGGACGTTCAACTGCTTCGTCATAGGGTCACCTGGCTTTGGCGGCAGGCTGTGTTGCCTGCCTTGGCTGGATTCTATCTGGATCTGAATATCAAAGAGTCGTAAAGCCGCCGTCGGCCACTAGCACCGAGCCGGTTACAAATGAGGCCTCATCGCTAGCCAAAAACAGCGCAGCCGGCGCAATTTCGCTTGGCGCCGCGAATCGTTTCAAAAGATTCGCTTCCCGGTAGGGCGCCAGCTTCTCCTCAGGTATCGTCTCAGTCAGCGGCGTATTCATCGAGCCAGGACAGACGGCATTGACGCGGATGTTGTCGGCTGCGTGGTCGACCGCCATAGAGCGCACAAGACCGATCACGCCATGCTTGCTGGCGTTGTACGATGCCTGCAACCCGTTGCCTACCAGGCCCGATAGCGATGAAATACAAATGATGTTGCCGCCGCCCTGCTGACGCATCTGAGCAACGGCGTATTTCGAGCACAGAAACATGCTCTTCAGGTTGGTATCGACGACGAAATCCCATTCGTCCTCACTGGTATCGACCACATCCTTGTTTATCTGTACGCCCACGTTGTTGACCAGCACATCCAGCTTGCCGAATGCCTCAACCGCGGCGCGCGTCAGGCGCTCAGCATCCTGCCGCAGCCGCACATCCATCTGAACAAGAACGGCCTGCCCGCCCTGTGCCTGGAGCGCGTCGACAGTTTCCTCGCCTTTTTCTTCGTTAATCTCCCCCACCACGATCCGGGCGCCCTCGGTCGCGAACAGCAAGGCTATTGCCTGCCCCAGGCCCATGCCAGCACCCGTGATCGCCGCTACCTTGCCCTGCAGACGTTGTGCCATTCCGAATGCACCTTGGTCAATACGGTAGAAGGCCGCCGCTCACATTGTACGTCTGGCCGGTCATGTAGCTGGCGTCATCAGAGGCCAGAAATGCGACCACGTTGGCGACGTCTTCCGGCTGCTGGATGCGGCCAACAGGTATGCCGGCGACCGCTTCCGCTTTGACTGAACCGACCTCCACACCGCGGCGCGCCGCGGTTTCGCGGTCGATAAGGTCCCACATCGGCGTATCGACAATGCCGGCGCACACGCAGTTCACAAGGATACCGTGATCGGAAAGCTCCAACCCCAACTGCTTTGTCAGCGCGACCACCGCATGTTTGCTGGCGGCGTAGGCCCCCAAAGGAATGCCTTTCCCCGGCGCGATTTTGCCCGCCCCCGATGCGTTGTTGATGATACGCCCGCCGCCCCCTTGCTCTATCATCTGGCGCGCACCTGCTTGCGAACACAACAACACGCTCTTGGCGTTTACGTTCATCAGGGCATCCCACGTCTTCTCGTCAGTCTCCAGCAAAGGCGCAACCGCACCGATGCCGGCGTTGTTCACGAGAATATGCAGACCCCCCAAATGCTCGCAGGTTTCGCCCACCATCCGCTCCACCTCATCTTTGCAGGTCACGTCCACCTGGTGCGCCAGCGCCTGGCCGCCCAGCTCCCGTACTTCTGCAGCCACCTGCGCGGCCGTCGCGCCATCCAGGTCGGCAACCGTCACCGGGCAGCCCTCCCGCGCCAAACGCAGGGCTATGGCCCGTCCGATGCCCCGCCCGGCCCCGGTGACAATCGCAACCTGTCCGTCAAGATTATAACGGGGCATAGGCTACCTCCTGCAGAGCTTCCCCAACACCAATCGCCTCAATGCTCGCCATCCTTTGTCTCGTAAGGCACCTGCATCAGTTCCAGAATGTAACCGTCCGGGTCCTCAAAGAAGACCACGTGGACAACGGCCCATCCGAGATCGAAACTGACCGGCTCAGACACGAACTTGACCCCTTCAGCTTTCAGTTCCTGGTAGGCCTGTGCCATGTCCGGCACGCCAAAACAGATGTGAGAGTGGCCCACATCGCCCAGCTTTCCGTTCGAGACTTTACCCTCCGGCTTCACGTACTCCTGCAAGTCGAGCAGCATTCCCGGAGTCTCTGGCGCCTGGAGGCGCACCACCTCCATGATCACATCATCTTTGCCTGCCATCTTCGAGATCGTCTCGCCTTCCAGCCGGTGCGTTTCGATCTGCGCCATACCCAGCAGGTCACGGTAGAACGCCAGCGAGCGTTCCATGTCGCTCACAGTAACCGAAATATGGTCCATTACATTGATTGAGCTGATCACAGTGCGCTTCCTCCCTGTTCAGTGTGTTTCCAGAGCATCCAGCTCATCCAACCGCCGAATCCAGCGTTGGTGGCGGGCGTCACCAATCGAACGCCAGTGTGGACCGTACATGGGACGGCCTGCCTCCGCGAAGGCCCTATGGTTACCCTGCATCTGTTCCTGTATGGCAACCGTCGCCTCGGGTGTATCCGGATCTTCATAGTAGACAACCACACCCTGTCGCCGGTGATTGTCCCCGCCGAATGCAGCGTGCCAGAGGGCGACATTGAATACCAGGACATCGCCCGGCTGCGATACAAACGTATAGGCAGGCACGTCGGCCTGGGCAATGTTGTATGCTTTCTCAGGGTCGCGGCTGATCTGGCTGTGAAATGGATCGCGGTGCGAGCCGGGTATGACCCGCAAGGCGCCGTTGTCCCCGTCCAGCGGGTCCGGATAGATGCAGAACTTGACGGCCTTGTAGTCCAGCGAACTTGTATCCGGGTGCCAAAGCGTGTCACTGACGTGGTAATTCCCGTCAGCTGCGATGGCCAGCACATCCTTGCCCAGCAGCTGTTCGGCCACGTCGGCAAAACGAGAATCGTGGGCCAGCCCGGCGATGAATGGCGACTGCTCCTCCATCAACGAGGCGTAATGGCGGCTCTTGCCGTCATGCTTGCCGCCTTCAATCCAGGAGTCCAGACCTGCGTTAAACTCGCGGCTGTACCGTGCAATCTCCTCCGCAGACAGCAACTGGCGGAAGACCAGAAACCCGAAATCGTGAAACAGTTTGAGTTGCTCTTTTGACAGTTTCATACCAACTCTTTTGGTGAGGAAGTGGTCGGATACACTCTATTGAGAACATGCGCAAACGAGGGGGCGGAGTCGTGCCGGCCAGTGGCGAATTGGGCGATATGAGCAGTCAAGAATTGAACTTTGGTGAACATGGGACTGGCTGACTAGGCAGGCTGGAGTATAGCATTCGGCTTCGCGCCGCGTCAAGCATTAGTTCGCATTCTGCATGCGCATTCGACAGCACCGCAGCCGGCTCTAGTCCTCTGTCAAGAAGACCCGCGTGCGCACCGTTCCGGGTCCGCCCTTCTTTCCAGCTCATCCACAAGGGTCTTCTCAGTGCTCGTACTCCTCCATCAGCTCAACCAGATTGCCGTCCGGGTCATAGGAGAAGCAGACGCTGACCGAGCCTTCGGTCAGTTCAAAGTTAACCGGTCCCGAGTTTAAATCGACACCTGCATTCCTCGAAGCGTCCACCGTTGCTGGCAGACCTTACCTTCCGTTCCCGGCGGGTACATGCAGTGAGTCGCCTACCAGCAATATGCGGATATCAAAATCCGGCTGCTGCTGGTGGTAGAGTTCAAACAGTTTGCCGATATCGCCGGTGTGGTTGCGCCAAAACTCCCAGTGAAAGGGTAGAAGCGTCTTGGGGCCGAGCTTCTTCGCAACTTCCATCAGCTCCTCCACCTCCATGTACCACGTTCGGCCAAAGGCCAGCAGGGCCAGATCCAGGTCGTGCGCCGCCCCAATCTCGGCGATGGCCTCACCATCCCAGGTGTCGCCCGATACAAAGAGCTTCGTCCCCCCCGATGAAAAGACGAAAGTCACCGCGTGCGGCTCGTTCGGATCGTAGGAAGGATAGACCTGTATCTCTACGTCGCGAAACTGGATCGAGTCGCCTGGGGCCACCTCGCGAATGCGTTCATCGGCGATGCCGAACTCGCGCATCAGCTTTGAAGAGGAACTGGGCGCTACGCAGAAAGCGTCAGTGTTGTTTACGATAGGCACCAGCGTGCCGTCATGGCAGTGATCTACATGGTCGTGGGTAGAGATGAGAATGTCGGCGACTCGCACTTCGTCAGGCTTGACCGGGATCGCCGTCGCCCGGTAGGCGTCTGGCACCGCGTCGTCGGGCGTCCCGTAGGAGTAGGGATCGATCCAGATCATCGTTTCCCGCGTCCGGTATACGAAGCTTGGACCCCCCAGCGCCCAGAACAGGATGCCGTTGTCGACAGTTTTGCCCTCAATCTCGTCCAGAAATGTCTTGGGCCAGTAGGCTACGTCTCGCATAGTTACTCCCTTTGCTGATTGCGCCGTGCGGCGACAGACAGTTCACCTACGCAGATCTGTCTCGAACGCCTGCCCCCTATTGGCGAAGTTTCCCCTCTGATCAGGCGGCGCTCCAATTAAAGTCATGAGGCACCTGTTCGCCGGTGCCAATTTCGTTCAGTTCGAGGAGATTGCCATCCGGGTCGTAGAAGAAGAGGACATGCCAGTCACCTTCGCCCGCGAATCGTACCGGTGGCGAAACCATCTCTACCCCGGCCGCCTTCAGCCGTTCATAGGTGGCCGGCACATCCTCGACGCCAAAACAGAAATGCGCGCTGGGCACATGGTGTAGCGGCTGCCGGCCGGTCGGGCTTTCGGGATTGATCCATTGGATCAGGTCGAATGTAAAGCCCTGTTCCGAACTGCGCGTGTGGCCGTTTACGCCGCCGGGCGGCCGCAATCGATACTCGCGCATATGTACATTCGACATTGCCGTCATCTCATCGATCGGGCCGCCGTCGTGCTCCTCCGGCGAGACGACCTCCATGCCCAGAATGTCCCGGTAAAAATGCAATGATCTTTCCAGGTCACTGACCATAATGGCTACATGATCGATCGTAATTCTGCTCATTTTTTGCCACCTCCGCCGATAGGGCGCTTTCTCAAGCTGCCCAGCCTCAATGGTAATTGAGTAAATGTCAATGCCTGGGAGAAGGGTGGCAGAGAGCCGCCCTGGAGTTAACGGACCAATCCGCCGCTGACAGATATGGGACATCGGCCAAAATGGTGTTGTTTTTCTCCACCACAATATCGGCGGCCCCTTCGATCGATCTGGCGCAAATTGGCAGAAGGCATTCCCAATTAGATCGCTTGCGAATCCTTGTACAAAATGAGAACTTCCCCCAATATTTCAACCCAGGCTAAGAGTCACAGGGTTGGGCCCGCCAGAGTAGCAGAGTCAATAGCCATCGACTACTCCCTTCCCCCTTTCACGCCGGGCGCGGCACAATAGGGAAGTAATTCCTTGCGGGCTGCCACCATCACACTTTTCAGAAAGGCGCGTCTGCCCGGTTGCGTTGCGTGTTTCAACACCGTTGAATCTGTTTTCCTTCGATGTGATGGGGTTAGCGGAACCGGCTATATGAAGTGATTGAGAAGCTAGGAAGGCCTGCCCTGGATAGGAAACGGCCCATACTTGCTGGAATACATCAACGTTTCTAGAGGCATGGCAGGTGGACTCAGGCATCCGGCCAGGATGAGCCCATCCTATCATAGCGGACCCCGCACGAAAAACTGCAAAATAGTGCCATATCTTCCCGAAACGAAGGCGGATTTCCATTCTCGATTGAGCAGCAAAGCCGGATCTGGCATCAGCAAAATGGGAACAAAATCCTCTCCGGCGGACGCCTCCAACACAACTTCGCGCCAAGGAGTGGCCCCGGAAGCTTCGGGTGAGCGGATCAGAAGAGGACTTTCAGTCGAGCCGGAATCGTGTTCCCATTAAGAAGGTTGGCAAGGGCTGAAAGTCAGGAGTTTCTTTCTAGCCACTGTTCGGCTCTGTCAAGAACAATCTGCGCGAGGGCGCTGTCGGTCCTGACATGCTTGTCGGTGAGCACAAGTGTAGGGATGACATCGAGCCTCTCAAAGAAGTCCTGCCAGGCGCGAAACTTACTTTCCGACCACCAGAGCCGCTGGTCGGGGAATGTCCAGACGCCGCGCCTGGGCTCGGGAGGAATCGAGCCGGATGCCCCGTAACTGAGCATGTAATTGCCGAGGAGTCGGCGGTACATTTCGGCGTTGACCAGCTCGTCAAGTTTGCTGCCGTCGTGTCCCAAATCCAGATCGATCCACAGTATTTCGCCCTGTCCTGACGAGAGCGCGTACATCCCGGCTACCCATTCAGATGTTCCCTCTCCGGTGAAGAGTACACCGGGAAACGCAGCCTGCAGCTCTTCAAACAGGAGGCCGACGCCGCGCATGTGATCGTGGTGCAGATCGTTGATGGGGAACGCCGACTGGTCCAGGTGGAAGGCGTCTATCGCATAGTCATTTACAAGACGGCCAATACAGTCGATCATCAGCTGTCTGAACTCCGGCGCATCGGGAGAAATATAAGCAAAGGTCGGCTCGATGTTTTCATCCTTATCGTAGTCGACCTCCCAGGAGACCGGCCGCCCGAAAAGATCATGGATCTGGTGCTGCTTGAATTGAGGATAGAGAGGGTGGTCCAACGCCATACCCCAAACGTTCATGTGCGCCAGCACCTTGAATCCGAGGTCGTGGGCTGCCTTCATAAAGCGGGCGAATCCCTCCGCTCCCCCCAGTTCCTCGCCAGGCAAGTTGTCGGGCACATGGTAGTCGACGCGTCCTTCATGCCCGAGTATTTTGATCAGGGTGCGTTCCGGCGGGAATATCTTAGCCAGTTCATGCAGCCGCGCCTCCATCTCAGCAAAGTTATGGCACAATTTGCCGTCTGAAGTAACGCCATGCAGGATGGCCATGAAGGCAACCCGGTGCAGCCAGTCGGGCACATCGGGCCGCTGGTCAATGGGCTTCAGGTCGTACGTTTTCTCCATCCACTCGATGTAGGGATCGACCGCCTCCTGCCAGCACGAGACGCGATCGATGTGCCATGTTGGAGAGCTGTGCTCGTTACTGAGTTCGAAGGCGTTCTCTTCCGACATGAGATGGACTTCGAGGCTGTCTTCGAAGCGGTATGCCCAGAACCGCTTGAAGCGGGGAGGATGTTCATTCGATCGTATACAAACGGTATTTTCGTCGCCCTCAATCAAAATGAACTGCGCGGCCATGCCAGGTATGGGGCCGACCGGAAAGACGATGCCGGTTTCTCCGCCGCGTCCCCGCACCGGGTAGGCGCCGTGCGGAAACACGAAGCACTGCCCCGCCGATCTGCTGATCTCCCATCGCAAGCCAGGGGGCGTGACAACCTTTCCGAAAGGAAGAGACTCGACAAACACTTTTATTCCCTTGATCAACTCCGAGTGTTCGGCGCGAGCCTGCCAGCTGACGCTCTGCGAACGCCCCGAGAATGAGACCTCAAACTGAGCAGGGACGCGCCCGCTGTCATCTCCGTAACTTACCTCCTGCGCACGGTAGATGAGGCGCTCTCCCTCCCGCACAGGGTCGGAGAACTCGGCAGTGTAGGCGTTGCTGGTCGTCAGGACCTGGAACAGAAACGTATAGCCTTCAAAGCTGATGCGGCTGGCCACGACGGTTCTCCTTCGGTAACGGGGGTTTGGTCACAATGGGAAAAGCGAAGGTGCGGCAAAAGGCCGCACCTTCGGTCTGCTTTAGAATTGACTGAAGTGCGTCGGGCGCCTAGCTGGCTGCGTACGACTTGTCCAGACAGGCCTGCGCCTCGGCCGCCGCCTCCTGAACCAGGGCCTCCAGGGGTCGCTCTTCGTTCTCGATGTAACGCGTCCAGATGCCTTCAAACTGCGGGTGGACGCAGTCCCAGTGAAATTCCGTACGCAGGTAGTTGGGCACAGCGGTGGGCAGCTGGGCCTGTTCCCAGAACTTGCTCAGGACAGGATCCTGATCATAGCCCAGGTTTTGCCACGCCTCCGGAGTTGGCGCCGTCCATGCCCCCAATTCGGCGGCGATCTGGCTGCCTTCCACACCGCTGATATATTTCATCAACTTCCAACTGGCCTCTTTCTCCTGCGAACCGGTCCACATGTAGTACTGTACTGAGTCCCCCCACGCGAAAGACTCGCCGCCTTCGCGAACAGGAGCGGAGACCAAATTCCACTCGAATGGGACCTCCCTCAAGTTCGCCAGATTCCAACCTGAGGCGTGGGCCATGCCTACCTTGCCTGAACCAAAGGCAAATTGACCAAGCGCTTCTGACTGGGCCCCGGATGGTGCAACATTATGCTCGACCTGCAAATCGAGAGCCCACTGGATGGCCTCGATCGACGTAGGCGTGTCCAGCAATCCCTGCACTTGTCGCCCATTTGGGCTAACAAGCTCAAATCCCAGATTCCAGCAGAAGGCCTGGTCCCATAGCAAGGCACCCGGCCCCGAAATGACCGTACCCCACGTACCTAAATCCTCATCGGTGAGGGCGATACATGCGGCCAGATAGTCGTCTATCGTCCAACCCTCCTCAGGCAGCGGCACCCCGTTCTCCTCGAAAAGACTGGCATTGTAGCCAACCATTCCCCAGACGCCGTCACGCGGCGTACTGTACATGCGTCCCTCATAAGTGGCCCGCTCAATGCAGATCGGGAACCACAACGCCTCCGGTTCGATTGCGTCGCCTTCGAGCAGCGGCGTCACGTCTTCAATGAATCCGCGGCGGGCAAAGTCGGTGGCGTAATAGAAGACCCAGACGTCCGGCCCCGTGTCACCGGCGATCATGGACAAAATCTTTTCACGGAAGCCCCCCTCCGGAACATCCTGTACATCGACCTGGATGTCAGGATTCTGATCCATGAACGCGTCCGCCATATCGTTGTAGGCCGGCTGCCAGTCGAGAACGTCCGGGTTCCACCACGAGATGGTCGTGGCGGCAGCATCCGGAGCTTCCTCGTCTCCTGCCGCGCCTGGTGCAACTGTCGCACAGGCTGCTAGCAGACTGCCTGCCCCAGCCAGCGCTCCCAATCGCAGAAAATCTCGACGACTATGTTGTGCGTATGCCTTCATACTTCCCCCCCCTTGTGTGAAAAGTGTGAGTAATGACCCAACGTTTCGGAAAGATTCAACCCTTCAAGCCAACCGAGGCGATGCCGCCAATCAGCTTGTTCTGGGCAAGGAAATAGACGATGAGAGTGGGTAGGACCGCCAGCAGCGAAGCCGCCATCAGCACGTTATAATCTGTGCGATTTCGCCCGCGCAGCAGGTTCAAACCCAGCGCGATTGTATACTTCGAGTTCTCGTTCAGATAGATTAACGGCCCCAGGAAGTCGTTCCATACCCCAATGAAGGTGAAAACGAGAACGATCACCAAGGGCGGAATACACAGAGGCAGAAGAATGAAAAACAGAACTTGAAATGTATTGCAGCCATCCATACGCGCGGCGTCGTCCAGATCAAACGGGATCGACATCAGGTACTGGCGCATCAGGAAGATGAAGAATGCGCTGCCAGTGAAGGCCGGCACTGTGAGCGGCAGAAACGTGTTTATCCAACCAAAGAGCTTGAACAGAATAAAGGTGGGAATCAGGGTCACCTGGTAGGGGATCATGAGCGTGGCGATCAACAGGATGAACAGCACATCACGTCCCGGGAAGCGCAGGCGCGCAAAGCCAAAGGCAACCAGACAAGTCGACAATACCTGCCCTAATACATTCCAGAAGACGATAATCATTGTGTTCTGGAAAAAGAGCAGCACTGGCGCTATTTCAAAAATGCGGGGAAAGTGTTCCCACACAACAGGATTCGGAATCCACTCAGGGGGAAACAGCCACGTCTGGGCACGGCTCTTGAACGAAGTCGAGACCATCCACAACATCGGGATCAAGAATACGAGCGAAAACAGTACCATGAAGAAATGGGCCGCGACACTGACAAGCCGGCCGCGCACACGGCGATTCCAACGCAACTGGCCGAGCCAGCCCCCCCTGTATGTCGTGGACGAAGGTACATTCATGGGACGTCCATTGCTCCTGGCATCATGCATCTTCCTTGCGCCGTTCGGCTTCGTAGTAGACCCAATGCGGTGAACTGCGGAAAACCAGCAGCGTAACGCCCAGGATTATGAGCGTGAGTATCCACGCCAATGCCGAACCATAGCCCATTCGCAAGGTGCCAAATGCTTTGCTGTATATGTACAGCATATAGAAAAACGTTGCCTGGAGAGGCCCTCCCTCAGTCGCAATGTAAGACTGGGTAAAGACCTGAAATGTCGCGATCAAATTGAGAACCAACTGGAAGAAAAGTGTCGGCGTCAACAGTGGCAGCGTGATTCGCCAGAAACGGCGCCAGACATTCGCGCCGTCAATCTCCGCCGCCTCATAGAGGTGGGGCGGAATGTTTTGCAGACCAGCCAGGTAGATAACGGCTCCCCCACCTACCCCCCACAGACCAAGCAGCATCAGAGCAGGTAAGGCCCAGCGTGGACTGTGAAACCAGGTCGGCCCCTCAATCCCGACCAACGAAAGAAGATGGTTGATGACGCCGAATTCGGGATTGAATATCCAGATCCAGAGCATTGTCACAGCCACTATCGGCAGCACCGCTGGGATGTAAAAGAGTGTGCGATAGAAGTTCATGCCGCGCAGGCGCAAGTTCAGCAGCAGCGAGAGCGCCAGCCCCAGCACCAGATGCAATGGCAGCGTAACCACCGCATAGGTCAGAGTAACCTTGAGTGCCTGAACAAAGTCTTTGTCATCGGTGAAAATCTCAACATAGTTCTGCAATCCCACCCAGCGCGGGGGACTGCCAATATCCCAATACGTCAGACTGAGAAGGAGCGACGCCAGAATCGGGCCGGCGACGAACATCACGAATCCGACTAGCCAAGGGGAGATGCAGATATAACCCTCAACCGCCTCGCGACGGGCCCGTGGGCTCATGCCGCGCCAACTGTTGAATAGGTTTGAAGGCTGATGCGTGCGAGCAAGATTTCTGGTCACGTAAAAGTTCTTTAGAAGTCTATTGCAGAGGACTGAGCCTGACGTTCCAGCTTCAGGAGGAAGGGAAGCTTGTGGGCAATCTTACATAATTGCGCGGCAATTGCAAAGCAACGAATTGCTATGGGTGCAAACCGCTGTCGGGTAAGGTCTCATAGCCCAACCGAATCGAATTCTCACGTATTCGGAAGACCGGCTTGTGCTCCAACTGCGTAACGCGAACGCGCAGGAAAAAACCTCTGAGCGGCTCAGAACGTCAAGTATGCAAGCCGAGCAAACGCTCTTGACATCAGGCGTGGATAGGGGTAACTGGTCGACAGGAGAGAAAAACCGAGTGCAAAGAGGTCAGCTCTCTGCGATCAACCGCCTCAGGTTCGCGTAGTTGATGCGCATCGCCTCTTCCCGCGATCCGCTCGGCGGCAAAAAGTGCGTCGCCACCGACAACACCGCGTCGCTGCCGCGTTCTCGCAGGCTGCGCAGAATGGTGGGATAGTCCACGTCGCCCTCGCCCAGCGGGCAGTAGGAAAAGTCCAGTTGCAGGCCGTCCTGAACAGTCAGGTCCTTCAGGTGCAACCCGTGTAGAAAGGGATGGATGTTCAGAAATCCGGCCGTCGCCACATCTGCCTCGCCGCAGTTCAGGTTGTCAGCCGGCCCCCACATCACCTTGATTCGCGGCGAATTGAGTGCCTCCGCCAGCCGACGGAAGTTGCCTGTCGTATTCGTATAGTTCCAGGGCATCATCGAGAGCGCCAGGTCCACGTCATATTTCTCGGCCTCATCCAACGCCAGCGAAAAGGCCCGCACCAGCTTCTCCATATCGGCGTCTGCGATATAGCCGCCCCGAGTCAACCAGCGCATCGGCCACGTCGGCTTGGCAGCCGAATACTCCCCCGGCCATGCAAACGTGAAGACGCCCACCGCGCCGACCCCCAGCCGCGCCGCAATCTGCATCGAGTGCACCATGTCCGCCATGTCCTGCCGAAACTCCGGATGTTCCTCCATCCCGTTCACGTCGAGATCGGTCAGGTGGATCTGCTTGAACGGATTGCCAACATTGATCAGAAAGATCTCCAACCCATGCCCAGCGACCTGCTCGCCAAGGCGGTCCAACGCCGCGTCGTCCAGCTCCCGCAATGACGGGCCGTCAGCGCCAAGCGTGTTGAACCAGACATAGTCCGCCCCGATCTCCCTTGCCTTTGCCAAAGAGTCGTCAAAGGGCAGACCCAGCTCCGGAAGGTACATCCCCAATTTGAATCTGTGCTCGGTCATCTTTCGGCCTCGTATGCTGTCAGTTCTGCAGCGGCTGTAACCAGCGGTCCAGGCCCGCCTCCGCCAGATTCTGAATCCAATCATGGTGCGATCGCGCGACCTTTTCAGGATGTTCCCGGCTGCGGGCGACAAAACCCGGCACCTTGGAGCGCCCCGTTGGCAGGCCGATGCGGTTGTAACGGGTGTCGACACTCCAGCGCACAGTCTGTGACCGGTTAGGGATCGAGCGATGCACGAGCCGCTCCATGGTTAGCAACACATCCCCCGCATCCACCTCACACGTGACGATACTGCTGTCAGGCAGGTCCGCGTCGGCAATCCCTCTCGCCCCCTTATGTCCCGGTGTCTCAAGCCACAGATCATGCGCAATCAGACCCTCGTGATGGGAGCCGGGAATCACTTGCATGCAGCCGTTTTCCTCGGTTGCGCTTACAAGCGGGATCCAGAAATTGACGACAAGTGTCTCCCCCGCCTCCGCAGGAATCAGATAGGCCAGGTCCTGGTGCCAGGGGATATCCATCAGGTCGAGGTCTGGCATCTTCGGCCGCAGCGCGAACTGGGGATGAGCCAGGATCTCAGGCCCGATAAGCGCCTCCGTCGCGTCCAGCAATACCGGCGCGGTGCGCAGCGTGAACATGCCCGCCGAAATTGGCTTCCCCCGTGAAAAATAGTTCTCCCACAGCCAGTTCCGGTCCCTGCAGGCTTCGGACGCCAGTGCCAGCCGGCTCGCGAAGGAGGCGTCATCATAGGTGTCCTTGGGGTCAAGCTGACCCGCCTGGACCGCCGCGCCGATCGCCTCCTCCACCTTCAGCGTAAGCTCATCGATCAGGGGCTGCAGCGCGTCAAGGGGCAGCATCTGGCGCACGATCAGAAAGCCTTCCTCCTTGAACTCGCGAATCTGCTCAGGAGTCAGTCCCTTCGCTACCGATCGCGAGCCGCCAGCCTGTCGTTGCGAGGCTGCCGCTTCGTCTGCCATGTTATCCTCCTGGGAATTGCGCGCCGGCCGCGTGGTTCCAGCGCTCGCAACGAGTGGGTGGAATGCAATCGGCACCAGTATATTCCAATTCGAAGGGCGGCGCTACTACGTTTATTGTGCCTGCACTGCATCCAACTGTCTTGCTGATTCTCCACTTCCTTCGATGGATTTCTACCGAGAACGTCCCCTTGCGCAACATTCCCCGGTCCTCTCCCAACCGAGGTCCATGCAATTTACAGTTCAGACTAATCTCTCTTTCGTGTACAATACATCGAATGTAAGTTAGCAGGCTCGAATCCAACCTGCACGGGTCCTCTCCATGCACGGTCAAACTTCTGAGTTTCCTCCTGAAGAGTTATCAGGCGATGAGAAACGCTCGACTGTCACAAGTCCAGAGAGCTTCGAGGTGAGCCGAAGATGACAAACAGCAAGAGTTCAGCAGAGACCCTGGGATATGCTCTCATCGGCTGCGGCGGCGCCGGCCGGGCACACGCCGGCTGGGCCGCAGACACCGAAGGCGTAGCCGTGCGCGGCTTCTGCGACATCCACGAAGGCGCGGCGCAACAGCTGCAAGCCCAACACGGCGCCGAATACGCCACCACCGACCCGGAACGCGTCATCGCCGACCCGGGTGTGGACATCGTTTCAATCGCCACCTCGCACAGCTCCCATGCCGAACTGGCAGTCGCCGCCTGCCAGGCAGGCAAACATCTCTTCCTCGAAAAGCCGATGGCCATGACCACGGCCGACTGTTTGCGCATCCATGAAGCCATGCAGACGGCTGGAACGAAGCTCATGCTCAACTTCTCCATCCGCTTTTCAGGCGCCGCACGCGCCCTGCGCAAGCGTCTCGACGCGCCCAAGGTAAGCCACAGCCAGTGTATGATGAGCCCCGCCGACCTCAACCGCTGGCGCTGGCATCCTGTTGAAGGCGGCGGGCCGCTGTGGGATGTTGGCGTTCACATGGTCGACTACCTCTGCTGGGTCCACGACAGCGCGCCTGTGGAGGTCTACGCAACCGGCGGACAGATAACCCATCCTGGTGAACTCGGCAGCGACGACATGGTGGATTCGGCCGCGGCCACCATCCGCTTCGCCAACGACTCCGTTGGCACCTTTCTGATGAGCGACGCTGGCTTCAATTCTGTTATTTCCAAATGGTTCTTCGAGTTCTTCGACGGCCAGAACACGGCTGTGCTCTATGAGCATTTTCGCAAAGTTACCTTTACTGCGCCTGATCCTGGGGAGGGGCAAAAGGACGAGACCCTGACCCCGCCGCCGATCGAACGCCTGTCGTTTCTGGTCGACGCCATCATGAACGACTCGGACCCGTACGTGCCTCCGCAAGCGGGCATCCTGTCCACACTGCTGGTCGAGACGATCATCGCCTCAATCCATTCCGGCCAGCCGCAGAAGGTGGATCTGTCCGTTCTTCCCACACCAATCCAGAAATGAAAGACGCCTTGAATAGGGCCTCCACCCACAGTAGCAACCATACGCCAGCACTCTGCCCGGAGAACCGTCGATGAACGGCATCGAAGCGATCGCAGCAATACTGAAAGCCGAAGGGGTCGAGTGGTTGGCCTGCTTTCCGTCCAACCCCCTGATTGAGGCGGCCGCCCAGGTCGGCATCAGGCCCATCAATTTCCGCCACGAACGGGGCGCAGTGATGGCCGCCGACGGGTTCAGCCGTACCAGCGGCCGCCAGCGCTTTGGCGTCGTCGCCGTCCAATCCCAGGCCGGGGCCGAAAACGCGATGGGCGGCATCGCCCAGGCCTACGCCGACAACATCCCGATCCTGGTCCTGCCGGGCGGAGTTCAACTCGATCAACTGTCAGTGCGACCCAACTTCTCTGCGGTGAACAACTACCAGGGCCTGGTCAAACGTGTAGAGGCAATCTACCGGCCCGACCAGGTCGCCGCCGTAATGAGGCGGGCGTTTCATGCGCTGCGAAATGGGCCGCCGGGGCCGGTCGTCGTCGAAATGTTGACCGATGTCTGCGATCAGGTGGTCCCCGAAAGCGCGCTCGACTACCGGCCGCCACAGTTGATGCGGCAGGTTCCCGCCCAGGCCGACATTGACGAGGCAGTGAAGATGCTGCTGCAGGCAGAGAAACCGGTAATCTGGGCGGGCGGAGGTGTCTTGCTCTCGAACGCCGCTGACGCGCTGCGCGAGCTGGCCGAGTATACTGGCGTCCCCGTTTTCTGCACCATGCCGGGCAAATCAGCCTTCGACGAGCGCCACCCTCTCTTCCTTGGCGCCGGCAGCCGTGCAACGACCCTGCCCGCGCACCGCTGGCTGCAGGAGTGCGATCTCCTGCTCGCAATCGGCACCAGCCTTACACGCGGCCCCTACTGCCAGATTATTCTGCCGGGCAAGTTCATCATCCACAATACCGTCGACCCGGAAGATATCAACAAGGACGAATCGGTTGACATCGGCCTGGTCGGCGACGCCATGCTGACTCTTCAAGCGATGCTCAGTTCGGCCAAGGGCCAGGCTGGCGAGGCCCGCGCCGAACGCAGCCGCCAAACTGCCGCCGAAATCGCCGCCTGCAGAAAACCGTGGCTGGAGGAGTGGATGCCCCTGCTGACCTCGGACGAGGAGCCCCTCAACACGTACCGGGTGATTCACGATATCAACCGCACGCTCGACTGGGAAAATAGTATCGTCACCCACGACGCCGGCGCGCCGCGCGACTCTATCGTTCCCTTCTACACCGCCACGGTACCCAGCAGCTACATCGGCTGGGGCAAGACGACGCACCTCGGCTTCGGCCTCCCGCTCATGATCGGCGCCAAACTGGCCCACCCGGACAAATTCTGTCTCAATCTGATGGGCGATGGAGCCTTCGGGATGTCGGGGATGGACCTGGAGACCGCGGCGCGATCGGGGGCGGCGATCACCACAGTGCTGCTAAACAACGGCGGCATGGCAACCTATCCACCTGGCAATTTTGAGACCGCACGCGCACAATATGGCGTCAGCTATATGATCGGTGACTACGCTAAAATTGCGGAAGGTATGGGTGCTGTCGGGATTACTGTTAAGAAAACGGCCGAGATGGTCCCGGCACTGCAAAGGGCCCAGCGGCTCAACGCCGAAGGGCAGACGGTTCTGATTGACGTGCATTCCGACCTTGAAGCCCGTCGCTCGCGCTGGGACCGCTGAAGGACACCGGAGAAATCAAAAGCCCAATTCAGCTCTTCTCTGTAAATGTAAGGAGAATATCGAATGAGTGTATTAGTTCATGTAGGTGTACGAGCTTCCGACCTCTCCAAGTCGATCCGCTTCTGGCGCGACGGTCTGGGGCTGCGTGTCGCCGGCGAAAGAGGAATCCGCTACGACCTGACCGACGGCTATCACAATTTCGCCGTCTTTCAACACCAGGGCGATGACCGTCCTGAACACATTGGCGGAATGCTGGATTACCTGCACGTCGGCGTCGGTGTCCCGGACGTAAAGGCCGCCGCGCTCCGACTGCGCGACATGGGATACACGATCTTCTCCGACGGCCTTGGGGGCAAGACGCCGCTGGATCCCGAAAACCTGGAGCAGCCTGCCTTCAAAGTCGAAGATCCCGACGGCATCACGGTCGACGTGAGTGAGGTCACAACGATGTGGCCGGGCACGACGATTCATCCCAATCAGGCCGCCCAGCCCGAGGGTTAGTCTTACCCACGGCCAGGTTGAAACAGTCTGGCAGGCCCACCGGGCAGGCCCACCGGGCAGGCCCACCGGACAGGCCCACCGGACAGGCATTGAGAGTGCGGAGAAACCACGGCTTCTCCGCACTCATTGGTTTTCCGGCAACAATCCATGAAGAGGCAACTGGGGCCTGACTTAGGCAGGAGTCCGCCTCAGATTAACCCTCCTTCTAGGATCACGCTCACCCTCGAGACCACCTGCTCTCGTCAGGTATTCATCTTTGTTTCTGACTCGTGACTACTCAGCCACAGTCAGTTCGCGACGCTGAACGAGGAGAAAGCAGTCTTCTCTCTCCTCTCTCCTCTTCACTCTCTCCTTGCATTTGGGCGTTCGGGCCTTTGGCCCTCCCTTGTGCAGGGGCTGCGCCCCCGCAACGCCCCGCCCTTGCTAGCCACCGTGTGTACTCTTCCCCGGCAACGTGTCTAGCCAACAATGTCTTCTCCCCACCTTATGTCTTCTCCTCACCTCTTGCCTGCTCCCCACTTTCTGTCTCGAGCCACCAGTCACAAGCCACTGACCTCTTCAGTTCCTGATTCAGTGAGCTCATACCGGAGATGGCCTGGTAGTTGCTTTGACTCAAGGTCTTGAAAAGGGGTCCCACCCGCGTCAGCTCTTCTCGGCCATTCGACGCAGTTCGTAGAGCCGGTTGAGCGCCTCGAGCGGGGACAGGGCGTCAACCTCCAGCGACCGCAACGACTCCACGACCGGGTGGTCGGTGGCGAAGAGACCAACCTGCATGGCCTCCATCTGTTTGCGGCCGGGCGTCTGATCCAGCAGTGTCGACGGGCCGGCCGCGCCGGAGGCCTCCAGCTCAAGAAGAATTTCACCCGCCCTCCGCACTACCCCTCTCGGCAACCCTGCCATCTGCGCCACGTGCACGCCATAGGACCTGTCGGCCCGGCCAGGCAGGATCCGGCGCAGGAAGACAACGTCGTCGCCGCTGTCGTCAACGGCCACATTGTAGTTGACAATCTGGGGCAGCCGGTCAGCTAGGTCGGTCAGCTCGTGATAGTGGGTTGCGAACTGCGTTTTGGCTCGCAGCGACGGGCTGTTGTGTATATGCTCCACCACCGCCCAGGCGATGGCAAGACCGTCGTATGTACTGGTGCCGCGACCGATCTCGTCCAGTATCAGTAGACTGCGCTCGCTGGCGTGGTTGAGGATGTTGGCCGTCTCAATCATCTCGACCATGAAGGTGGACTGCCCGCGATGGAGCTCGTCGCTTGCACCAATGCGGGTGAAGATGCGATCCACTACGCCAATCTGGGCAGACGTCGCGGGCACAAAGGAGCCAATCTGCGCCAGCAGCGAGATCAGGGCTGTCTGCCGCAGATAGGTAGACTTTCCCGACATGTTCGGTCCCGTCAGGATATGAATGAGCTCCCCTGGCGAGAGATGCACGTCGTTGGGGACAAAGGGCTCGTCGCTCGTCAATTCCACAACCGGGTGCCGCCCTCCCGTGATCGTGATCGCGGCGCCGTCGTCGATCTCAGGGCGGCAGTATCGACGCTTGACCGCGACCTCCGCCATTGACGCGTACACATCCAGCAGGGCCAGCCCTTCGGCAAGGCAGCGGATCCCGTCGGCGTGCGCGCTCAGTTCGGTGCAGACTTGGCGGAAAAGCGCCTGCTCCAGCGCCAGACGGCGCTCGTCAGCGTTGAGGATCTGTGATTCATATTCCTTGAGTTCGGGCGTAATGTAGCGTTCAGCGCTGGTCAGTGTCTGCTTGCGGATATAGTCCTGCGGCACCTTGCCCGCATGCGTGTTTGTCACTTCGATGTAGTAGCCGAAGACCTTGTTGTAACTGACCTTCAGACTTGGAATATTGAGGCGGTCGCGTTCTACATTTTCAAGCGCGGCGACCCACTCCTTTGCGTGACGGCTGCCTTCTACGATCGCATCCAGTTCTTCGCTGTAACCGGGCCGGATAATGCCCGGATTCGCCAGCGTGGCTGAAGGCTCATCGTCGATCGCCCGCTGCAGAAGCTCGAAGGCGTGCGAGCAGTCCGGCAGTCTGTCCATCATCTGCTCGAAAAAAGAGTCGGCTGAGGTACCATGTGCCGGCCCGGCCATCTGCCCCCATTCTGAGTCCGCGCTGGAAGCCATGATCAACTCGCGCAGACCCGGGGTGCCACCGAGTATCTCCCGCACACCGAGTAAATCCCGCGGCAACGCCTTGGCCTGGGAGATACGGCTGATCCAGCGCTCCAGGTCCCCCATTCCCCGCAACCTGTCCCGTAGCTGCCCCCGCAAACTGGAATCGCCCACCAGTGCTTGGACAGCCTCCAGCCGTTCGCTGATGAGGGCAATGTCCAGCAGCGGTCGCCCCAGCCAGTTCCGCAGCAGGCGTCCGCCCATGGGTGTCAAGGTCTCGTCCAACACGCCAAGAAGGCTTCCCCGTACGTCGCCGCCGCGAATCGTTTCTGTCAACTCCAGGTTGCGCCGTGTCGAGTCGTCCAACACCATGAACTCGCCCACCGAGTAGCTATGCAATCTGACCAACTGCGAGAGCGCGCCGGGCTGCATCTCCTGCAAATAGGCAAGAATTGCGGCAGCGGCCCGTACAGCCTGCGGCCTTTCCTGCAAGCCGAATCCGTCCAGGCTGCGAACGCCGAGATGCCGTTGCAGCGCACTGCGGGCCGTGTCAAGCTCCACCTGCCAGGCCTCAATTGGAGAAACTATCGCTTGCAAACTGGCGATCAAGGGAGCAAGTCGGCTCTCTTCGAAATCCCACCCAGACGTGATCAACTCGCTGGGTTGCAGACGTGCCAGCTCCTCCCCCAAACGCTGCTCGGTTTCAGCCGATGCACCACTGCCGACCTGAGTCGCCGCAAATTCACCGGTGGTGATGTCACAGTAAGCGATGCCTGCCTCATCGCCGCGTGCGTTGAACAGCACCGCAACCAGGTAGTTGTTGCGGTCGTCGTCCAGCATCGAGGGTTCAGCGATAGTACCCTTGGTGACTACCTGCTGGATCTCCCGATCCACCAGTCCCGATCCCGGCTCGCTGACCTGTTCCGCGATCGCAACTTTGTGACCGGCCTCCACCAGCTTCGCCAGGTAGCCTTCAACACTGTGATAGGGAACCCCGGCCAGCGGCACGCGCTGGCTGTTGCCCACGGGCCGGCTTGTCAGCGCAACATCGCAGACCTCGGCCACGATCTCGGCGTCCCTATCGAAGGCTTCGTAAAAGTCCCCCAGGCGGAACAGCAGAATGCAGTCAGGGTGCTGGCTTTTCAATGTGAGGAACTGACGGCGCATCGGGGTTGTCATGGCTGAGTAGGTTCCGGCTGCGTTCAGCGGCCTTCTGATCGCCAGAAGACTCGGCTATTGGGATCGCCGTAGAGGGTATAGGCGAGCCAGGTGGGGTTGGCGCTCTGCATAGCGCGGATCTGCTGCCGCGCCGAATAGAAGGCCTCGCCTAGCGTCTTCCCCGCCCAGAGCTCCTCATAGAAGATCTGTGCGAACTTCGAGGCCAGCTCGTCGTGCACTTCCCACAGCGCGCCGACGAAAGCGGTGACGCCCAGATGGTCCACAAGCCGCTGCGCCCATCCCCCCAGGCCGGTCAGGTTGTAGCCGACGCGAGCGCCGTGGCATGTATTGAGGAAAATGAGCGGCTTTTCGCGGCGCAGCCCCTTGGCTCGGCGCCGTGTCAGGTCGCTGGGGAAGAGCGGGTCGCCTTCCAATACGATCGGAGACTCGTCCACAAAGGCCTGGTTGTAATTGCCGTGGGTGGCGAAGTGAAAAAGCTGGGCGCCGCCTTGCTCGGCCAGCTCAAGAAACTGGTCGCGTGTAGTGATCGGCGCCCCGGTCTCGATCCGTCGCGCCGCAAGGCTGTCGAAATACTGAATCTCCTGCGATACAAATTCCAGCGAAATCATCGGTGCGACAAGGCGGGCGGCCCTGATGTTCAGGTCGGATGGCACCGCCGCGCCAGCCAGCCAGCGGCTCATGCGCCAGGCGCCGGCCAGATGGTCGTCCTCGACATCCTGGCCGTCCACGACGTCGTAGGGCTTAACCAGTTCCCAGGGAATCCAGGGCTCATCGCTCACGATCAGCAGGTTCTCCACCTCACCGGCGTCCCGTCGCGCCTTGATCTCCCAGTAAAGCTTTCGCAGGGGGACGGGGAAGAGCTGCTCATAGAGTTCGACACCGAGGTCGGCGACCTCGTCTTCCACGCGCACAGCCTCGTCGCCGGGCAGATCGGTGCCGGCCCGCGCCGCAAAGGTACTCAACCTCTCGGCCAGACGGTCGAAAAAGAGGTCGGGTCGGGAGAGGTCGTTGAAGACTATCGAGCCGGCGCTGCGGCCATCCAGGCCCGACAGCTTCTGCGAATGGAGATGGAAATGAAGTGTACGGCCGTCGGCGTCCCGTGTGATACGCAGCTCAATGTCTGCAGCCGGTATCGGCGTGCCCTGCGGTATGGTCACACCGTCAACAGCGCGGACAACTGACGCCGTGCCGAAGGCAGGCGGCTCTTCGTCCTCCTCTCCGCTGATATCCGCCAACCGCCGTGTACCGGAGCGCAGGAACGGGAAACTCCTTACAGCGACCTCCAACGTCAGCGAACCTGCGTTCCTGCCCCGGTGGTAGAAATCAACGGTTACCCAGTGGGCCCCGGTGCGGTCGTCAACCAGTTGGAAGAGAAAAACGGCCGGCTGTGAGTCGCCGTCCTGGGGCACCGCAACTGTGCGCCGCAAGGCGGGACCTTCGCGCGCGCCGGCGCCGTAGCCGCTTACCTCCTCAAATCCGGGCGCCCTCACAACAACGTCCACATACTCGATTTCGTCCTGAAACGCGATGCCGACCTCAGCCTGGCCCCGGCTTTCGCGCGGACGGTCGCGTACCAGCTGCACGATCAGCGGGTATTTGACATCGTTGCGGTTGGAGATTGTCGGCGGAAAATCAACGTAGGTATGAAACTGGACGACCGCGTCCCCTCGGACGTCACCTGTAACAGGGGCTGCCGGGCCCGGGCGTCCAGACGTTGCGCCCTGCCGCGCCGGACCACCTGTCTGCGGCCTCTCGTTTGAACCGGAAGGCGGGGGGGCGACGCCCCGCAGCGCTGGCGCGGGCGGCACTTGAAAGGAGCGCGGCACATAGTTGGCGGGGTCATCACGCATTGTCCGCAGCAGGTTGACCGACTGCAGGTAGTTGATGCCCTTGGCCCTCCCAAAACCGGGCGCATCACCTGCTATGCCGCCGTCCATCGCCTCTTCGATGAGCGGCAGCACCGCATCGATCGATGCGACATCGTCCAGAAAGCTGGTCAAGACGGCGCGTCTTTCCAGCGCGCTGATTTCGGTCTCACCTGCCGCCGCAGCCGCCGCCGTCCGCAGACTGTCCACCTGGCGGCGCGTCAGCGGGTCGAGATTCCAATAGCCGCGGAAAAACCGGCGCAGGACCGAATCCACGATGTTCAGGAGCTGGCGATCATCCCAGTTTCGCGAGGAAAACTCTTGTCGTCTGCCTTCTACTCCTGCCATGCTTCCCCTTCCTTGGCGGCAGTCAAATGAACCCGTACCGGATTGTGGGCCAAAATTGTTTGAAGCGGTGAGCAGGATCGTATCATAGCGGCCAAGGTTTTTCAATTCCTTTCCCTGATTTCGCATGCCCTGCCGCCGGCTCCGCCGTCTTCACCGGGGCTCGTTAGAGTCCAAGCCAGGCCACACTGCTTTAGCGATTTTGCCGGATTTGATTGTACAATTTCCAAGCCTCCCAAATGGCAATGAATGGCGACCACAGCAATTTCTCAGGAGCATCCCATGAGCATTGTCCACCTGGCCCGGACAGTCTACGACGGCATAGTCGACCACGCCCGCGAAGGGAAACCTGAAGAGATTTGCGGAATCCTGCGGGGAAGGGACGGACGCGCGACACAGCTCTACCGAGCCCGCAACCTGGCCGAGGACAGAATAGACAACTACGACGTTGACCCGCAGACGCTCCTGAAACAGTTCGAGTTTGAAGAGGCGGGAGACGAAATGGTGGCGATCTACCACTCCCATCCCGTTTCGGTCGCCTACCCATCGGCCACCGATGCCTGGAACGCCCACTACCCTGAAACCTACTACCTCATCTGCTCGCTGGAATTCGACGACGCGCCGGCAATAAGAGCCTTTCGCATGGAGCCGCACTGGCCGGACGCGGATCTGGACGCAGCCCGAAACGCCATCCCTTTCGATGAAGTCAGGCCCGGCCTGTTCGGTTACTATCATGCCGCCGGCGCCCCCCTGCCGCAGGAACTGGGGGAATTCCTCACCGCGACGGCTCCTCCCCTATACATTGTATTTGCAGTTGACGAAGCGGGCACAGTTGATGACTTTCGGGCCGTCGGCGTTCAAGAGTTCCCGGTGCACGTGTTGGAAGCCGCGTAGTCACTCAAAGGCCAAGGCAGGTCGGTCCGCCTGCTGGGCGCTTACTTTCGTCTTCCGACAGTTTGACTTTTGTCGCTACAAGAACTATAGTGTCGGCCAGGAAAACAATACTCAGGCATTCTTATCCTGATGCGTGCTCAAAGACAGGCAACTTACCTGAAAACTTGCTCGTGTCCCTAGCGGGCGCCGCCAGCACGACGCTGGAGGTTTCCCGCTGTCCGGAACAGGAGCGATGAGGGCGTTCGCTTGTCATTTGGCTCGCACTCGACGGAAGTTTCCAAGGTCCGAGTGACGCCAGTCCATATCAGTTGGCGCAGGTACACTTCGACAAGCGCTTGGAATCGGGATACCGTGCCAAGATTGATATCAAACGCCGGATTCATCGCTATGATGGTTCCGGCTTTTTTGTGGGGTCGCCTCGGGCCGCGATCACTCTGTACTAATTCGATCAGAAAAAGGAGAGCCGAAGAATGGCAACTGTGTTTGTGCCGACCGCACTGCGCCGCTTCACCGCTGGACAGTCGAAGGTGGAAGCGACCGGATCAACGGTTGGCGAAGTGATTGGTCAACTGGAAGGCAGCTACCCCGGCATCGGTGAGAGGCTTCTGGACGAAAACGGTAACGTAAAACGGTTTATTAACGTGTTCCGCAACGACGACGAGATTCGCACCCTGGACGGGCTGGCGACGACCGTCGGCGAGAGCGATAAGATTTCAATTGTGCCGGCGATGGCCGGCGGGAGCAGATGAACTATGGCGCAACTCAACCGAGATCAACTGCTGCAGTTGGCAAGAAGCGAGGTCCAGGAGATCACGGTCAACGAGATGAAGAACCGGGTCGACAGCGGCGACGAAATGACGCTCATCGACATTCGTGAGCGCGATGAATGGGTTCAGGGCCATATTCCCGACGCGTCATTCTTGCCGCGCGGTCACCTGGAGCTGCAGATCGAGCAGCATCAGCCGGACCGCACACAGCCCGTGGTGATCTACTGTGCCGGCGGCGTGCGCTCGTTGCTGGCCGCTCGTAATGTGAAGGAAATGGGCTACACCGACGTCTACTCGCTTAACGGTGGATTCGGCGGCTGGAAAAACGCGGGACTGCCTTTCAAGGTGCCCACGGTGCTCTCCGACGAGCAGGGCATACGCTACAGCCGTCACACGATTCTGGACGAAATTGGCGAAGAAGGACAGATCAAGCTCCTCGACAGCAAGGTGCTCATGATTGGCGCCGGCGGGCTGGGCAGTCCGGCAGCTATCTACCTGGCCGCGGCCGGTGTCGGCCAGCTCGGCATCATCGACTTTGACGTGGTCGACGTGTCCAACCTGCAACGCCAGGTACTCCACGGCGAAAGCGACGTGGGCCGCCCCAAAGTTGAATCGGCCCGCGACCGCATCGCCGAGATAAATCCCGACGTCAACGTGGTGGGCTATCGCGAACCGATCACGAGCCACAACGCCTTCGAGATCATGCAGGGATACGACGTCGTCATCAATGGCTCCGACAACTTTCCGACCCGCTATCTGGTGAACGATGCCTGCCAGATGCTCGGCATCCCTCTCGTGGACGCCAGTATCTTCATGTTCGAGGGTCAGGTTACCGTCTATCAGCCGGAACAGGCAGACGCCGACAGCCCTTGCTACCGCTGCCTCTACCCGGACCCGCCCCCGCCAGGCGAGGTGCCAAGCTGCGCCGAAGCCGGTGTGCTGGGCGTCCTGCCCGGTATCGTAGGCTCGATCCAGGCGATCGAAGCAATAAAGCTGATCGTTGGCATAGGCGAGCCTCTCTCCGGCAAGCTGCTCATGATCGACACGCTCGACATGACCTTCCGTACGCTGACAGTGAATCGTGACGTAGACTGCCCTGTCTGCGGAGACGATCCTTCCGTAATCGAGTTGATCGATTACGAACAGTTCTGCGGCATGCCCAGCTTCGACGAGCATGCCACCGACAACGTAGCCGAGTCCTTTGCGGAGACGGTCGCAGCCAATGGCGTCGGCCAGCCCGACCTGGTCAAGGCATAGCGTGATAACAAAACAGTGGATAGTGTTCTGCACTATCCACTGCTCTTCAACCCGCCAATGATTGCCCAGACTTTGACACCCACAATGACTGAGAGTCGCGCTGCAGACAGCGCGATCTCTGTGCTGGACGACATAGGCAATACGCCGCTGCTGGACCTGACTCCGTTCGCCCGCACCTGCGGCGCATCCGAACATGTCCAGCTGTACGCCAAAGCAGAGTGGGCGAACCCTGGCGGCTCAGTGAAGGCCCGCGCAGCCTTCAAGATCGTAGAAGAGGCCGAAGCCGACGGCAGGTTGGGCGCTGGACAGACCCTGATCGACAGCAGCAGCGGCAACACCGCCATCGCCTACGCCTTGGTGGGCGCCGTCCGAGGGTTCCCCGTCCATCTGGTGATGCCAAAGAACGTAAGCCGCGAGCGCAAAGCCCTGGTGAAGGCCTACGGCGCCACCCTGATCGAATCGGATCCACTGGAGGGTTCAGACGGGGCGATCCGGCTTGTGCGGGAGATCGTCGCGGCCGATCCGGGACGCTATTTCTACGCAGACCAGTACAACAACGATGCCAACTGGCGCGCCCACTACGAGGGCACCGGCCCGGAGATCTGGCAGCAGACACAGGGCCGCGTAACGCACTTTGTTGCCGGGCTGGGCACCACCGGGACCTTCGTAGGTGCAGGTCGGTTCCTGCGCGAACAGAACCCGGCCGCACAGCTGGTTGCCGTGCAGCCGGAAGATGAACTCTCCGTTATCGAAGGACTGAAATACCTGCCGACGGCCATCACTCCTGGGATCTACACACCGTCTCTGGTAGACCGTCACATGGCGGTTGCTGCGGAGACTGCCTGGGATGTCACACAGGCCCTCGCGCGGACGGCCGGGCTGTTTGTCGGCTTCAGCAGCGGCGCAGCCGTTGCAGCCGCAGTCCAGGTGGCAAAGGAACTTCCCCACACCGCAGACGGTGTCGTCGTCACCCTCCTACCAGACGACGGCAGCAAATACGTAAGCCTGGGCCTGTTCGACTGAATTCAGCACACCCTCCCTCAGGCCACCGGCCGACAACACCGGCCGATGTACTCCCTCATTCCATACGTAGAGCCTCCGCCGGGTCCGTCCTGCTCATGCGCCAGGCCGGATAGAGACCTGCCAGCAGCGCAGCGGCCAGCGCAACCACAAATGCTTGCCCAAACTCCCCTGCTTGTAGACGCATCGACAGGGTCCAACCGAACGAGCGCAAATTAATAATGTAGATGAGGATCAGCGCCAGAACATAACCGGTTGGTATTGCGATCAACCCCGCGCTTGTTCCGAGCAGACCGGTCTCCAGCAGCGTAAGCCCCCACAGCTGCCTCCGGGTCATGCCGTTTGCCCTCAGCACACCGATCTCCCTGGCGCGCTCCAGTTGCAGGCTCATCAACGTGCTGAGAATGCCGACAAATGCGACAAAAGTCGCCAGCAGCCGCAGCGCGACCGTGATGGCAAAAGTACGATCGAACACCTCCAATGCATTGCGGCGCACGCCCCGATTCGAGCTGATCAACAGTTCCGCCTCGCCCGCGAACGCACGGCGCAGCGCGTTGACAGTTTCGTCCACGTCAACCCCAGGTTCCACAAACAACGCAATGGTTGAAATCGCGTCATCGTTCCAGTAGCTCCGGTAAACCCGGTCCGACATCAGCAAAGTGGGATTTACGTCGAAGTCGTACGTAATTCCGACGATGGGGAAACGCTGCTCTCCGCTATCTGTCAGAAGTTGCAGGCCTTGCCCGACCTGCAGCTTGAAGCGGTTGGCCATCGTCTCGTTGATGACAACGCCCCCGCCTTCGACGGCATCCCAGGTAGCTCTGTTGTCTCCAACCGATTCACGGTAACGGCGATCCTCTCCGGCGAGGTCGCGCAGCAAGGCTGCCAGCTGCACGGTCACCTGCTTTCCGTCCGGCAGAGTGGCGGCCGCCTCCACCTCGCGGTTCGTCGAAAAGCCGGCAATGTTCGGAAAGTCGCTTAACCGCTCCAGCAGCGCAGGCTCCACGGTGGCACTGTTGCGATTCGGACCCAGCGCCGGCGCCGAGACGAATATATCAGCCTGCAGTATTTCGTCCAGCCACTGCTCAACCGTCAGCCGGAAGGAGACGATCATCACCCCCACCCCAATGATCACGCTGACTGCGACCATGAGAGCCGCGATTGCCGCTGATGTGCGCGAGAGAGAGCGCATAATGTTGCGGGGGGCCATACGCGTGAGGATGCCGAAGCGGCGGCTGAGCAGGCGGCGCACGCCGTCCATCAGCAGATGCGTCAGCGCTGGCGTGACCAACGCCGCCCCTAGGATGACCGCGAACAGGCCCACGAAAGCAACAACGAGATTCCACTCCGGAATGAGCAGCGCGGCGCCAAGCAGGCCAAGGAGAAGGCCCGCCGCCGTGAGCCGCGGCAGGGCGCGGCGAGCCTTCTGTTCGATACCCGAGCGCAAGATGGCTCCAGCCGGAGGCACGCTCGTCGCCTCCAGTGCCGGCAGCAGTGCCGCCAACAGCGCGGCGCCGACGCCGCTTAAAGCGCCTTTGGCCAGTGTCCAGACCGGGATGTCTGCGTTACGCACCGCTACAACGAAGAAGAGATCATTGATCGTCTGGGTGACGGCCTGTACTGCCCCCCGCCCCAGGAGGACGCCCAACCCCAACCCCAGGCCTGTCCCAATGAGACCGAGGCTGGCCGCCTCGACCAGTATCATTGCGAACAGCTCCCGCCGGGTCATGCCGAGCGCTCGCAGGATCCCCAGAACGGGTCGGCGCTGGACGACGCTGAACGAAACCGTGTTGTAGATGAGAAACATCCCGACAACCAGCGCCAGCAGGCTGAGAGCGGTCAAATTGAGCCGGAAAGCGGCGGTCATCTCCTCTACCGTAGCGGACCGGGCAGCGGGGCGAACGATGCGTGCCCCCGCGGGCAGAAGACCCCTGATTTCTTCCAGACGGGCTTCTCCTTCCCCACCGGGCGGCAAAATCAGATCGATGCGGTCCAGGCGGCCGATTCTCCCCAATACCTCCTGTGCCGTGCTGATGTCGACGATGAGCAAGCCATCTAACGCCCGCCTGCTCAACTCGTTCGATGGGACCAACAGGCCGACGATGGTCAACCGTTCCATCCGCGCGCCGAGGCGAATCGGGAGCGACTGACCCGGCTGCAGATCGTAACGGTAGGCCACCGATTGCCCGATCAAAACTGTTCTGGGCTCCAACAGAAACGGTGTGATGTAGGTGCCGAAGCCGTCAACCTCTGCGGCGTTGACTGTCTGATCGTCACCACCCAAATAGCTGCGAAAAGGCGGTTCAGCGAAGGGATCAATGCCCAGAAGACGCATCGGCTGCGCGTCCAGTTCCGGAACGCTTACATAGCTTTCTACGACAGGGGCGCTGAGTCGAAATCCCAGTTCACGGCGCAGGCGTGCGTAGAAAGTAGAACTGACACCGTCTGGGCCGCCGACCACCTGGTGCGTTGCGCGACCGGTGATCTGCTCGGTCCCAAGCGCAAAGGCCCGGTTGGCCGAGCCGTTGGCCAGATCGATGGCGACGATCATGGCGACGCCAATGGCAACGCCGACCACAAGGAATAGCGACTGCAGAGGACGGCGCCAGCTGTGCCGCCAGGCCAGTCGCAGCAGTGTCCGTCGCGGAAGAGCAAGTCTCATCGCTGCACGGCTGCGGTATTCTCGGCGCGGCCCTGCGCCTGCATAACGCCTGTTCCGCTTGCCGCGTTCGCGGCCGGAGCATAGTGTGAGACCAGCTGCCCCCGCTCAAGAAAGTAGACCGCGTCGGCCAGGCTGGCAATGTCCTCATCATGGGTCGCCATGATGAGTGTCTTTCCCGCGTCGCGGCTCAACTCCAGCAGCATTTCCAGAACTGCGTCGCCTGTCCCCTCATCAAGATTGCCGGTAGGCTCGTCGGCCAGCAGCAGGACAGGGTCATGAATGAGGGCGCGCGCAATGGCGACCCGCTGCTGTTCGCCTCCGCTGAGCCGGTCGGGGAAGGAGTCGAGGCGGTCCCCCAAGCCGACACGATCCAGCAGGTCTTCGGCGCGGCGATGTCCCTTGCGGTCCCCGTCTGCCAGCTCAACCGGCAGGGCGACATTCTCGAGAACGGTAAGCGTAGGGATCAGATTGAAGAACTGGAAGATGATGCCAATGTTGCGCCGGCGAAAAAGCGTACGCTGGTGTTCGTTCAGTGCTGTCAACTCGACTTCGCTGCCGCCCTCGCGTATATGCACCCCTCCCGCAGAAGGACGGTCGATTCCGGAAATGAGATTCAGCAGCGTGCTCTTACCGCTGCCGGATTTCCCCAAGAGGCAGATGAACTGGCCGGCCCCAATGGAGCAGTCTACCGCTTCCAGCACACACTTCTCCTGCCCTGCCTCGTAGTAAGACTTGCTCAGTGCGTCCAGACGCACGAGCAGCGGCGGTTTGTCAGACACCTTCTTATCACCTCTCGCCTTCTTTTTCATCGCCAAATCACATGTGGAGTAGCAATGTCGCGGTGGAAATCTCCGTCGATCTCATTCTATCAGTGTAGAGTAGAGGCGCAGAAAGTGGCTGTGATGAAGATACCAGAAATGGCTACCGCTCTTACACGCAAACTTGACCAGTTTGCTCCAGAACCACATGTTTGGATTCTATACTGCCCGGTGTTAGCCTTCACTGGTGATATTGGATTATAGAGCTTTTTGCAATGTTATCGGTCCCCATGCAGGACGGAGAGGAAAGTAATGAAGAGAGACCTGGATCGATTGATGGAGGAACGTAATCTGGACGGTTTCCTCGTGCTGGGAGAAGGGCATGGCCCCGTAATGAGATACCTGACCAGCGGCGGGTTTTTTGAAGGGGCACTGTTGCTGAAACCGCGCGGTGAAGAGGTGACTCTCGTCCACGGCATGATGGAACGGGATACCGCGGCAGCCACAGGACTGCGCACGGTCAATCGGGAAGAGCATTTCAACGGATATGAACTGCTAAAGGAGTTCAAGGGCAATCGGTTGGCGGCAAGCGCCGCCTACATTTCGCGCGCAATGGAGATGGTCGGTTTACGCGGTCGCGTTGGCGTTTACGGCACGCAGGACGCCGGGGCGTCGCTGGCCCTGCTGGCCAAGGTGAAAGAGCAGATCGAGGGCATAGAAATCGTCGGTGAATACGGCGAGACACTCTTCAGCCAGGCGTTCGTCACCAAGGACGACGCCGAGCTCGAAATCCTGAAGCGCGCCGGAAAGCTTACCTGTTCGGTCGTGGGTGACGTGCAGTCCTTCATCCAAGGGCACAAAGTGGGCCGCGACGAGACTTTGCAGAAGGCAGACGGGGAGCCGTTGACAATCGGCGACGTCAAGTCTTACATGCGCGGCCGGCTGCACGCCAACGGCCTGCAGGAAGACCACGGCACGATCTTTTCGCAGGGCCGGGATGCCGGAGTCCCCCATAACGCCGGCGATCCGGATATGCCGCTGCAATTGGGCCGCTCCATCATCTTCGACATCTTTCCGACAACCGAAGAGGGCTACTTCCACGACTTGACCCGCACCTGGAGTCTGGGCTATGCAACCGACGAAGTCCAGGAGGCATACGACCAGACCAAGGAGATCTTCGACCGTGTCATGGCTGAGTTGGAGTTGGGCCGGCCGCTGCGTGAGTATCAGCTCATGACCTGTGACTACTACGAGAGCAAAGGTCATAAGACAGTGCGCAGCCATCCGGGGACGGAAGAGGGCTACGTCCACGGCCTGGGCCACGGAATCGGCCTCGAGATTCACGAAGGGCCCAATTTCAGCCACGCCGCCGGCGAGGATAAGGTCCTGTTACCCGGCCACGTGGTAACGATCGAGCCTGGACTGTACTATCCCAGTCGCGGATACGGCGTGCGCGTCGAAGACGCGGTCGCCTACAATGAGGCCGGGGAACTGATCTGGCTCACAGACTATCCCTACGACTTGGTCATTCCGATGAAGGGTTAAAGAAGTAAGGGCAAAAAAAGTGAGAGGGGCACTGCCCCTCTCACTCGCAAATTCTCTTTTCTCACGCCTCGTAGCGTTATCCGTCGTCGGATTCGGCCTCCTCCTCCGACGCGTCAACCACTTCCAGCGTAAACGTCCCCTCTTCATCGCCCAGCGCAGAGCTGACTTCGACGATCAGTTGCAGATCGCTGGGAACCTCCAGCTCCTCAAGTGCAGCGTCCGTTTCATATGAATCATCATCGGTCATAATCGGGGAATCGCCGTCGAGATAGAGCGCCAGGTAGGTATCAATCTCCTCGCTGCGGGCAAAGATACTGATGACGTCGCCTGCGGAGAGCGGGAGCGTGTACTGTACAACCGTCTGGGCCGCAAGCGTTCCCTCAACGACATCGCCGATCGCGATCTCGCCGCCGTCAACTGTTTCGACGCTCAGCAACGAGTCGAGGTGCGCAACCGCGGCATCCAGCAAAACGTCATCATCCTCATCCGCCAGCAATGTCTCAGTCGTAATCGGTACCAAGACCGTTGGTACTACGCCTATACCCTCGATGTGGATTTCGCCGTCGGCATCAACGGCCCGCCCTATGGTATACGTGAAGTACTCATCGTCGGGCATCTTAATGCTCTTGATGCTGCCGCCCAGCCCCCCGGTGGGGTAATGGCCGACAATGGAAGCGCGGTCATCGATGGTCATATCGTAGGAGAAAAACTCACAGGCGCTGAGGCAAAACGGGCCGACGATGATAGCAACTTCGCCATCGTATCGCAGGTCTTCGGCCGGCAGGTAGTAGCGGTCCTCCCCGTCCGGGTTGAAGTAGAATTCGCCCCGATCCTCATCGTAGTAACCGGCGTTGCCAAGCACATGCGGTTCATGGAAAAAGTAAGCGGCCATCTGATCGGCGAGGAAGCCGCTGCCGCCGCCATTCTGGCGCATGTCGATGATGAGCCCGTTGACAGCGTATCGTTTCAAAGTGCGGATCATTCGCTCCCACAGTTGAACGGTCAACACACTGTTGTCGGAGAAGCTGTCGATCTTTACGTAGCCGTAGTCGTTTTCGCCGTACTCGTCCGCCTCCAGCAGCTTATAGTCTACGGGGATTTCGAACCCGGTCGTTCCTCTCGCAAAGGAGGAAAAGCTGAAGCTTTCGAATTCGCTGACGACCTTCATCGTCTCCGTCACATCTGCGCCTTCCGCGTCCTTCCAGGTCAACTCGACTTCCGTCTCTATCGGGAACCGGACAGCATAGCGCATCTGCTGCAGGCGTTTGAAGTGGTCCGTGCTGAACGGCGCTGAGTGAGCGATAGCGTTGCTGATGACGTCGGCGATGGGGACCCCGTCAATT
Source organism: Caldilineaceae bacterium (assembly GCA_965207495.1). Taxonomy (GTDB): domain Bacteria; phylum Chloroflexota; class Anaerolineae; order Caldilineales; family Caldilineaceae; genus Bin5. The sequence continues at coordinate 4,297,736 of OZ242287.1, read as the reverse complement.
GCGACGATCTCGGTTCCCAGTTCAATCCCAGCCGCCTCTGCCGGGCTGCCTTCAGTGACGAAGTTGACGATCACCGGGCCTTCCGCGGTCTCCCGTATCGCTATGCCCAGGCCGCCGGCAATGTCCTGCTGGAAATCCTCTCGTACGAAGGGCCCGCTCACGTGCCCGTCAGGAATCGACCAACCGAAATCTCGCAGCGCCCGCTGGTAGTCTCGAACATCTTCGTCAGCGGCGGCAGCCTCAAAACGGGGCAGGAACTCGGTCCTCTTCGCCTCCCAGTCTATTCCCTTATACTCGGTAAACGCGTACTCCTTCGTCAGCAGATCGATCAGCGAGTTGAAGGCCTCCGCATAAGTCTGCTCGGAGTAGTCGACCAGCGCAATGCCTTCCGGTTCGATCAGATCCACGACCGGGTTACGCGAGCGGTCGAAGCTGAACGGCTCGGAGTCCAAACTAACGATCGTGTACCCTTGAGGCAGCGTCACTATCGGATCATCGTCGGTAAAAAGCAGCCCGTCCTCGCCAAAACTGGAGGGAAAGCCCTGCTGATCATCGGGAGCGAAAACGAGGAAGATTCCGCCGACGATTTCCCGCTCCGTCTCAATCTCGTCGCTGATGCGGGTCGAAGCGTAGGCTGTCGACCAACCTCCGCCATAGAGGTCTCTCTCCTCGAGGAACGGGTCGCCAAAAGTGTTGTCCCAGTAGGCGATCGCGAAAACCTGCACGCCCTGGTCCTCTGTCTCATCGTTGTCGACGTCTCGGTAACTGCCCTGCGGTTCGATGGGCAGGGCAAGCGAATACTCGAAGGGAGACGTAAAGAAATCCGAGGTTATCTGGCCGATAGTCTGAGATTCGACCGGCATCAGAAAATGCTCATTGCGATCAACGAATCCGGCCTGGTCCTCGAGAATCACCAACGGTTGCGCTACACCGATTGTGAAATAGGGTGCGGTATAGGTAACACTTCCCGTAATCCTGACTGCCCCGCCTTCGTCATTTACAATTGCGGCCGCTGGGGGCGACTCGCTGTTTTCCTGGGCGAGAGTATCAGAAGTGAAAAACGAGCCCAATATCAACACTGCAGCAAGAAGTACGTAGATCCCTCCAGCTAAACGTGCTTTCATTCCCTTCTCCTTTTCGTAGTTTCTCTGTCCTGGCAAAGGGGTAAACCGGCTGACGCCATGCAAAAGTAACCAGTTCAGGTCAACCGATCCCTCTCAAATTCCATCATATCATCCAGTATATTCGGCAACAAATGGGTAGGCTTCCATCCGATTTCGGCCTCGATTTTCGAAATATCCGGTACCCTCCTGCGCAAATCCTCAAATCCAGCCGCATAGGCCTGGTCGTATGGAAGATAGTGGATCGGCGAATTGGAATCGGCCCGGTCAACGATCTGTTCGGCCAGTTCCCGGATCGTCACCTCTTGACTGCTGCCGATGTTGTAAATCTGTCCACTTGCCGTAGTCCTGCGCAGCAGACCAACTATCGCCTGCACGACGTCGCCTACATGACAGAAGCACCGGGTCTGCATGCCGTCGCCGTAGACGGTCAGAGGCTGGCCCCGCAGTGCCTGCCTGACGAACCTGGGCAGGACCATACCAAAACGACCGGTCTGCCTCGGCCCAACCACATTGAACAGCCGCATGATTGTAAGCGGAAGTCCGAACTCCTGATGAGCGGCGAGGGCAAGAAACTCGTCAAGCAGCTTGGTGGCGGCGTAAACCCACCGCGTACGGCTGGGTGGACCGAGAACCAAGTCGTCGTTCTCGGAAAACGGCAATGATTCGCTTTTGCCGTAGACTTCGCTGGTGCTGGCAATCAGAGTCTGGCAGCCGTAACGCCGGGCCGCGTCCAGCAAAGCGTGCGTGCCAAGAACGTTGGTCTCAATCGTCTGCGTCGGGCGTTCCAGGACTAGCTGCACGCCCACCGTGGCCGCCAAATGTACAATGGCGTCGGCGCGACTGGCGAGTCTGTCCAGCGCAGCAGCGTCGTCAATGCCGGCTTGGGCAAAAGAGAAACCGGGATGCCCATCCAGACCTCGGATGTTTTCCGCCGAACCCGTACTGAGGTTGTCAAGAACTGAGACTGAGTCGCCGCGCCTGAGCAAAGCGTCAGCGAGGTGGCTGCCGATGAATCCGGCGCCACCGGTAATCAGGACGTGCATAGGCCTTCCGTAAATGCGCTGGCTCCCGCTATTCAGGCGGCGGCCAGCGAAAGCAACTCACAAGCCGCCAGACCCGTAGCCAGAGCTTCTTCTCTTGATCTAGTGCCGAAAATGCCGCGTACCGGTCAACGCCATCACCAGGCCCAAGCGGTCGCAGCTCTCGATTACCTCGTCATCGCGTATAGAGCCGCCCGGCTGTACGACAGCGGCAACCCCGTGGTCGGCCGCCGCTTCGATACCATCGGCAAAAGGAAAAAAGGCGTCTGACGCCATAACCGCGCCGCGTGCGCTTGGTCCCGCCTTGTGGCCGGCGAGCATGACCGAATCAACCCGACTCATCTGACCGGCGCCCACGCCAACAGTCGCCCGATTCTTGACATATACGATGGCGTTGCTCTTGACATGGCGGCAGACGCGCCACGCAAAGGCAAGGTCGGCCAGCTGCGATGCGTCTGGGCGATTTTGGGTTACGATGCGCCAGTTGGCCGGGTCGAGGTCTTCCTTGCTGATGTCAGCCTCCTGGACCAGGGCGCCGCCATAGACGGTGCGGATGTTGAGCGACTGGGGGGCGGTACCGCCGGCGCGCAATATGCGCAGGTTCTTCTTGTTCTGAAGTAGTGCGAGCGCGTCCTCGTCAAATGCGGGCGCGGCCACGATCTCGACGAACAGCTTTGCCATCCTTTCTGCGGTCTCCCTGTCGAGCGTCTGGTTGACTGAAATGATGCTGCCGAATGCGCTCACCGGGTCGGAGGCGAGGGCTTTATCATAGGCGTTCGCCAATGAATCGGCGCTTGCGAGCCCGCACGGATTGCTGTGCTTGATAATGGCCACGGTCGGCTCATCGAAATCCTGGGCTGCCTGCCAGCTGCCGTCCAAATCCAGCCAGTTGTTGTAGCTCATCTCCCGCCCGTGCAGCTGCTCAAACGCGGCTGAGACGTTGCTGTGCCGGTAAAGCGCGCCCTGCTGATGGGGGTTTTCGCCGTAGCGCATCACCTGCACGCGTTCCAGATTCAACTCAATCTGCGCGGGCATCTCGTCCATCCCGTCGGACTGCGAATGATCCTGCGGCTGCTGCTGGGCAAGAAAGCCGGAGATGGCCGTATCATAGTCAGCCGTATGGCGGAAAGCCTTCAGCGCCAGCGCCTGCCTGGCTTCGGCGTCCAGCCCGCCGTCCGCAAGGGCCTGCGCCACGCGTTCATAGTCGGACGGATCGCAAACGACCGTCACCGATTCGAAATTCTTGGCCGCGGCGCGCAACAGGGCCACGCCGCCAATGTCAATCTGCTCCACCGCCTCGGCCAGTGTAACATCCTCGACGGCAACCGTCCGCTGAAAGGGATAAAGGTTGACAATAACCAGATCGATCGGCAGTAGACCTTGCTGGTCCAGTTCGGCAAGATGTTCCTGTGTGCGGCGGGCGAGAATACCGCCGTGTATGGCTGGATGCAATGTTTTCACCCGACCGTCGAGAAGCTCAGGGAATCCGGTAAGGGCCTCGGTCGGCGTGACCGGCAGGCCGGCGTCGGCTAGTTGGGTGGCCGTGCCGCCGCTGGCGACCAACTCTACGCCGGCAGCGTGAAGCTTGCGTGCAAATGAGGTGAGGCCGGTCTTGTCGGACACGGAGATCAGTGCGCGATGGTTTGGCATGGAGACACTCCAGTTTGGACGTAAGAGTTCCGGAAAACAAAAGAGGCAGTCGGAAATAAACCCAACTACCCCAGCCCAGGCGATCGACTGTGCACAAAGGGAACCAGGTCCCCGCTCCTCTCCCTTGTGGTGTTTCTCCACCCATCTGAAGGGAAGCAACAATCGCCGGCTAACAGGCCATTGTACCCTTCGATTCGCCAGTTGAGGAGCTCCTCCTATATCGATCCGCATGGTATCACAGGCGAAGTGGCCGGGCCAAAAGCCAACAACCCTGAATGCCTGATCCGCGGCGCCAACTGGCGGGCGTTTCTGGGCAGTCTGCGCACTCCGGTTGCAGTCATCTCCGTCCAATCCGCAGTGACAAAAAAATGCCCTGATCCAACGCCTGTCTGCTATACTGTGCAGGAATTTGCCAAAGAGATATGTGCACTGACATAAGGAGAAAACCAATGCATGATGCCACAGCCCCGCGCGGAGATATTGCCGTATCCGGCCTGGCCGTGATGGGACAGAATCTGGTGCTTAACCTCGAGCGCAACGGCTACAATGTCGTTGTCCACAATCGCACCACGTCCAAGATGACCGATTTCGCGGCCGAGCATGAGGGCAAGAAACTGATCCCTGCGGTAACGCTGGAGGATGTGGTGGCGAATCTCGTACGGCCGCGGCGCGTGTTGCTGATGGTGCAGGCTGGCCGGCCCGTCGACGCGGTGCTGGACGCCCTTGTGCCCTTGCTGGACGAGGGCGATATCGTCATGGACGGCGGCAATAGCTACTTCCCCGACACGGAACGACGCAGTCACGAACTGACGGCCAAGGGCTTGGTATACATGGGTGTCGGCGTCAGTGGCGGAGAGGAAGGCGCACTCTGGGGCCCGTCGATCATGCCTGGCGGCGCCGCAGATGGTTGGGAGGCGGTTGGCCCCATGCTGCGGTCCATCTCCGCCAAGGCGGAAGAAGACGGCGAGCCCTGTGTCAGCTATATAGGACGCGGCGGCGCCGGCCACTATGTCAAAATGGTTCACAATGGCATCGAATATGGTGACATGCAGCTCATAGCAGAGGCGTATGACATTCTTCAGCAAGTCCTGGGGCTGAGCCCAGGTGAGCTGGCGGACGTTTTCGACGAGTGGAACGAAGGCGAGCTGGACAGCTTCCTGATCGAGATCACGAGCAAGATCTTTTGCAGGATGGACGACGAGAGCGGCCGTGCCTTGGTCGACGTGGTGCTCGACAAGGCGCAACAAAAGGGCACCGGAAAATGGACCAGCCAGAACGCCATGGACGTAGGCGCGCCGATCCCAACCATCAACAGCGCCGTCACCGGCCGCATCATCTCTTCGCTGAAAGACGAGCGCGTCGCAGCATCCGCCCAGCTGCCGGGCCCTGAAGCAAAGTCTTACGAAGGCAATCGCCAGGAGTTGATCGACGCAACCCGCGACGCGCTGTACGCGAGCAAGATCAGCGCCTATGCACAGGGCATGGCGTTGCTGCGCCAGGCCAGCGAAGAGTACGATTATGGCCTGAATTTGGGTGAGATCGCGGCGATCTGGCGGGCCGGCTGCATCATTCGGGCCCGCTTCCTCAACCGCATCACCGACGCCTACAACCGCAATCCCGGGTTGACCAACCTGCTGCTGGACGACGGCTTTCGGGCAGCGGTCACCCAGACGCTGCCTGCGTGGCGCAAGGTAATCCAGCTCGCCGTCGCGAGGGGCATCCCCACACCGGCCTTCAGCGCCAGCCTGGCCTACTATGACAGCTACCGCAGCGAGCGGCTGCCGGCCAACCTGATCCAGGCGCAGCGGGACTTTTTCGGCGCCCATACCTACGAACGCACTGATCGAGAGGGCATCTTTCACAGCGAGTGGGAGTGAGACGACAGTTGGTTAACCGCTGGCACGTGGCGATCCCCTTCATACTCCTGCTCGGCGCAGCCTGGATCTGGATAAGCCGCCCGTCCATCGTCGAATCAACTTTCGATACCCCGCGGCCGGCCCTGTACCACCCGGCCCCAGACTTCACACTGCCCCGCTTCAATACACTCGGGGCAGCAAGCGATCTGTTCATCCTCTCAGAGGAGAAGGGGCGTCCGGTGGTCCTGAATTTCTGGGCGACTTGGTGCGGGCCTTGCCGTCGAGAGTTCCCGGCTCTGCAGGCCGCGGCCGCGCGCCACGGGGGTTGTTCGGCGTCGGGGGCCACCAATAGTGAGAACCAGGGAAACAGTGGTGACCCCGGCCCCGATTCGGACTGCGTCCTGTTCATCGGCGTGAATCAAGGCGAGAGCGCAGACACCGTCGCCCGCTTCCTCAATGAAGTAGGCAGCCCGGCTACACGGAATGGGAGTTCGCCGGCGGAGGAGTCCGACGGCACGCCAGAGCTGGAGATTGTCATGGACCCCTCTCTGGAAGTTGGACTGCGCTACAACGTACAGGGCCTCCCGCTAACCTACTTTATTGACGCTGAAGGGATAATCCGCGGGGTGTGGTCGGGCGAAATGAACAGCGTAATCCTGGCAGAGCGGATCGCTGAACTACTGCCATGATGAACGAGCGCGAGAGGCTGGCCGAGGTCTTGCGCCATTTGAAAATCGATAACGCCTCGCTATTGGGGAGAGGCATGACCTCCTCCCTGTACGACATCGGCGGCGGGCGCGTCCTCAAAGTCCACAACGGCCCGCAGGTTCAAGATTATCTCCCGCGGCTGCAGCGCTTTTCAGAGCAGCTTCAGAGTTTCTCCTTCCCTTTCGCCGTACCTCTCATATACGAATATGGCGAAGTCGCGGAGATTCACTATCATGTCGAAAAGCGGCTTCCCGGTCAGGATTTTGCGGAGCTCTTTCCCCGCCTGACCTCCATCCAACGGCGCAGCGCAATTGCATCCTTCCTGGACGGCCTCCCTCCCTTGCACTCCGTCCATATGCCCCAACTGCCATTTGGCGAACCCCTGAACCCACAGGAGGAGATTACCTCGCAGACCTGGCCCGGCTATCTGCAGGCGCGCATCGAGGCAACCCTGACGCATTCCTATGCCGATCTGAAAGAGGATCTGCCCGAAGTGGATCGGATCGTGGAAGAATTCTTCCGCGAACTTAGCACTCTGCCCCCGCGCCCGCAGAAATGCCTCGTCCATGGCGACTACTTCCCCGGCAATGTCTTGTGTGACGAGCGAGGAACCCTGACCGCAGTCGTAGATTTCAGCCCGCTGACCCTGATCGGCGACCCGTTGATCGACCTGGCCGGCGCCTACTACTTTTGCCGCATCTTCGACTTCATAACCGAGGCCGACTTCGAATTCCTGCGTAGCCAGATAACCGAGCGGTACGGTATCCACTGCTGGCAACGAATCGACCTCTACTACACCTTCTACGCCTTCCGTTTCAGCGACTGCAAAATCCCCGACAACCACACCTACCGCTGGTGCCTGCGCCGCCTGAGGACTTTGTAAAACTACCCCTGCACACGTCGGCGCACAGTGGACTGCTTAAGCAGCTATCGCGCCGCTGACGCCGAGTCTTCTGGACCGGCCTCAGTCCCAGCCGCGGTCCCCGTCGCGAAAAGGTGCAGCAAAAACACCCACACGATCAGCAGATCGGGCAGAGCATACGATGCATCGATCAGGCCGTGTCCCAACGCGGCCGCAACTGCCCCCAACGCGCCGACAGCGATGACATCTACTCTCGCCGCCCTCCACAGAGAGCGGACCCCCAACGCCAGCCAGGCCGTGGCCAGCGCGAGACCCGGAAGACCAAGTCGCGTCCACCAGTCGAGGACAACGTTATGGGGGTGGTTAAGGCTGGGATCGCGCCAGGCGGCGGGAAGTATATAGCCGCTGCGATAGCTGTAAAGAAAGTTGTCCGGCCCTACCCCCAACCACAAATGATCCAAGGCCAACTGCACGCTGCTCCGCCATAGGCTGAGACGTATTCCGGCTGTACCCTCTGGCCGGAAGTCCAGCAGGCTGCGGAACCGTTCCGTCCCCAGAAATGGGATCAAACCCAGCACCATGACCGCAGCCACAGCGATCAAGCCCCAACCCCATCGCTTCGATAGCCGTCCGCCCGGCGCGGCCAGCAATCGCCGCCCCGCGACGGCCAGAACTAGCAACATCGCCGGCAGGCCAAGAAAAATCGCGCCCTTGCTGAAAGTCAAGAGCAGCGCCAACAGCTGCGGAACCGTCAGCAGCAGCGCGCTGCGCGCCGAAAACGGGGCGCTCTTCCAGGATTCCAAAAGCGGGATTCTCTTTGGCCGGGTCGGAGTTTCCCCGTTTCCCTTCGCCCCGGCCGTCCACGCCCCGAATATAGCCATAGCCAGACCCATCGCAGCGGTCCGCTCCAGGTACAATCCGAGGTTATTCGGCGAACCGTAAAACGCCCGTATCCGGTTGACGCCTTCGGCCTGGATGATGTTTTGCTCCGTGACGTACTGCCACAGGCCGGCACAAGCGACAAAGGCCCCGCCCGCCAGCCAGCAGAGGGCGAGGAAGGTCCGGGCGGCACCAGGGCCGGGGGCACTACGGTCGGCGGCACTGCGCAACGTCTCGTGCAACAGCAGAGCAAAAAGCCCGGCGCTGAGGAAAACTGTGCGCCATTCGCGCAACGCCACACCCTCCTGCTCAGCCGCAAATGTGGCTACAAGCGCGAAAGAGACGAGCAGGAAAAAGAGTCGGTGCCGAGCATCAAGGGCAGCGGACTTCTGTCCAGAGGTCCGCTGGTGACCCCGCAGAATGATGTGCCTCGCCACTGTCAAGCCCAAACCGCCGTAGACACCGATTTCGATCAGATTGAGCGCCCGCCCAGGCAAAATGGGCAGGGGGTGCAAATAGAAGGGCAGCCCGAAAAGGAGGGCCCCCGTCCACAGGACCGGTCGCTGCAATCCTGCGACGCCGAGCAAGACCAACCCTACGTCGGTGAGCAGCCAGCTCTGGGCGACCGTTCCGACTCCTGTCATCGCGACGCCAACAATGGCCATGCCGAGGGCGTACTTCCAGGGCAGGAAGGAGATGAGCCGGGGCAAACTGCCTATCCACTCCTGTGCCATCCCACGACGTTGTCTGCCCTGTGGCGCGAGTCCCTCAGAAGCAGCGCCTTCCTCTGACTCTCGTCTGGCCGCCAACATGCTGCCCAGAATAGGGCCGCCAAAGGCAAAGGCAAGCCAACCTCCGATCAGGGCCAGCAGAACAGCCGGCCACAGTGGCCGGGGGACAGTCGGCATCGCGTCCACGGCTACGGCCCGCAGGACAGTCTGGCCCCAACCCCGCCATACCTCCACCGTAACTTGATGAGGTCCGTCGCTGGCAGCCCGGTGAACGACTACCCACGCACTAGCCGGGCCCGCTGCAGTCTGCTTTTCCGGGGCAAAGAGAGGCAGATAGCCGCTGGGCTGGCCGAGGCTATCGAGATTGCCCCATAGAGCGGGCAAGCGGTTGGCCGGACGTCCGTCTACTGTCACGAACACGTAGCCCCAATAGTCGCCCAGGGCCAACTGCAGCGCCAGCTCACGGCCACTGTATTCGAAGGCCATCCGCCCCGACGGCTGCGCCCATGGCTGGGCCGGCTCGGTCGTGTCCGCCCCTTGAGCAGAGACCCGCCACCCCGGTTCGAAAGCAAAGACAGGGCTGTCCATCGATGCGACTGCGCCACTCCCGAGCTGTTCTACAGACGCGGCCGCGGCCGGGCTGCCGGCCTCCTCACCAGTGGTTACCAGCCATCCCGCGGCTGCTAAGGTGAAGAGAAGTGCCAGGATCAAGAAGTGACTTGGAGACGCTCGGAGTCGAGAAGGCATGTTAAAAACGATCCTATCACACGCAAATGAATCGTAAGAACGCGGAAGAAGCGAAGTCAGATTCAGGGAAAATGAAACTCTTTTGGCTGCAGCGTCGTCTTAAGGCCGTACAGTAAGCGCCAGTCGGGGCACTTGATGACTTTCGTTTCAGGGGAGAACGACAAAATGAAGGGGAAATTCACGGCAAATACGGCACTAGGCCTGGTCGCAACGATGACCTTGATTCTGATCGCGGTTTTCGTTGCAAATACCGCGTCACCGACGCCCGCGGCCATGGCCCGCGAGGAAATGCTCACCGTACCCAATTCGCATTCGGTAACGGTAGTGGGCGAAGGCACCGTCAGCATCCAACCTGACATCGCCACGGCTTCAATCGGTGTGGAGGTAGTGCGGCCCACAGTGAGAGAAGCCAGCGAGGCCGCAGAGGCCATTATGGCGGAGGTCCAAACTGCCCTATTGGCGCAGGATATCGATGAGACCGATATTCAGACCTTGCACTTCAGTATCTTTGCCGAACGGTTTGGTCCGGGCGGCCTGCTGGATGAGGACGATGTTCGCTACCGTGTGAGCAATACCGTCTTCATCACGATCCAGGATCTGGAGAGCATCGGCGATGTGCTGGACGCGGCGATCGATGCCGGCGCAAACAATATCTATGGTGTCGATTTCAGCCTGGCGGACCCGGCCTCGTTCCAGTCGGAGGCTCGTGCCAAGGCCGTCGCGGATGCCTTCGGCAAAGCGGAAGAGTTGGCCGAGCTTATCGGCGTTGGCGTCGGTGAGGTAATGGGGATCAGCGAGATAATCGGGCAGGGCGGCGGCTTCTTCGGCGGGAACTTCTCAAGGATGGCAGCGGCTGAGATGGCTGGCGGCGCCGGTCCCATCAGCCCTGGCGAACTGAATCTGACAATGCAGCTGCAGATCACTTACGAACTCCGATAGTACGTACGGCGAAAGTCAACTGGCTTGCCGCCAACGAGAACATACTGCGGGCCCGATGCAGCGCTGTCCCCCTCGCCAAGATGGGCACAGCGCCTCCGGGGCCCGCATTCTCATTTCCCCAAACGCTTCGCGACGGCCGCCACCGGAAATTCGCGCGCACCGATACCGCCCCGGAATCAGCCCCGGAACCGAACAGTTGCGGATGCGCGTTCACACCTCGGGCCGACTTTCCTGGCATGGCCCCTTTTTTGACAGGCGCGGTAGCGCTGGCTATAATGAAGAATCTGTGCACAGTCCGCCTGAAGGTAGCCAACAAAGGAGAAGGACATGGCTGAAGAGAATTCGAGCGCTAACCCTTTGGAAGAAGCGGCGGCCAATTTGAGTGCGGATCTGGGAGGCGAGCGAGTAGACGTGAAGGGCTCCAGCGTTGGTGGGGTTCTTGGCGGACACGTCTCCATGTCTGATTCCGCGGCCCGCTCGGTGCGAGCGCAGGCCCTGAACATGTCCAACTCTGCGGCAGGATTTGTACGGTCGAAGTCGCTTGACATGCATGATGCGGCAATTGGATTTGCTGCCAGCGAGGATACCACTGTTCATAGTGGCAATATTGGTTTTCTGGCGTCTGGCCGGTTGAAGGCAGAGGAGCTGTGCACCTGGCTGGTGGTCGCGGGCAAGGTGGAGGGCAACGTGAAGACAACGTTTTCGCCGCTATCCGCGCTGGCTTTGGGTGCAGGGTTTGGCCTCGCAGTGGTGCTCTTCCGGACTATATTCAGGCGCAATCGAGCAAGCCAGTTGGAAAGTCCTGTCAGTACTGAGAATTGAAAAGCGCGCCCGGCGCTTAGTTGGCAAAATTGGCGTCGCCTCCGTCGCGGCCACAAAATCAAATAAGTCAAACCTTCGCAGATAACCGGACCTGCGCAATCTAGAGAAAAAGAGAGTCGAAGAAAGATGTCAGTACTTACCCTGAACGCCAATGTCCGCAGCCTTACCGGCCGCAAAGTGCGTCGTCTTCGCCCCGAAGGGATCGTACCTGTCGTAATTTACGGCGGCGGCGACCCGCCGCGAAACGCCCAAGTGGAGGGCGACGAATTCGAGCGAGTCCTGCGCGACGGAGGCAACTCTCAGCTCGTGCAGCTCGACTTGGAAGGCGAAGACTACAATGTGCTCGTAAGAGAAGTCCAGCGCCACCCAGTCCGTCATAACCTGCTGCATGCTGACTTCTACACCGTCAACATGACCGAGACCCAGCAGGTAAGCGTACCCCTGGTTACTGTGGGTGCCAGAATCCTTGACGCCGACTTTGTAATGGTGCAGTCAATGGATAGTGTGGAGATCGAAGCCTTGCCCGCCGACATCCCCGCACTCATCGAAGTCGATGTCTCTCGCCTGGAAACGCCTGAAAGTCCTTCGATAACCGTCGCTGACCTGCCAAATATCACCGGCGTTATCTACATTTCCGATACGGATGAACCGATCTGCAGCCTGATCCTCTCCCGCGCCGCGGTCAGCGAGGAGGAGATGGAAGAGGAAGAAGAGCTGCTGGATGCCGATGTCGAGCCAGAGGTCATCGGCCGAGGTCGAGACGACGAGGAAGAAGAGGAATAAGTTTTTCGCGCAGAGTAATCGAAAGCGCCGGCTCCATGGCCGGCGCTTTTTCGCGTCTCACGTTAGCTATACGACAAACTGTTAGAGATCTGGTTGACCTATGTACTCCCACTCACAACAATGGGCGAACAGGTCCGATGCAACTATTTTCTAGGTTTAATCACTCTTCCTTCTCCGTGTCCTCCTTGACAGCAGGATCAACTGTGGACGCGACCGCCAGCAGAGGACGCGTAAGAAAGGGCATCGGATCAACGGCCACGCCGTAAATCCGTAGCTCCCAGTGAAGATGTTCCCCTGTGCTACGCCCCGTCGTGCCGACCAGCCCGATCGGGTCCCCGGCCTGCACCGACTCCCCAGGAGCGACCAGCGCCTCCTGCAAATGCCAGTAACCCGTGAACAGTCCGGCCCCATGGTCGAGAATTACGCTGATGCCGCGCACAGTCAGCGGTTCGGCCAGGGTGACTACGCCATCCGCCGGCGCAAGTACGGGACTGCCTCCGGGCGCCGCAAAATCCTGTCCCGTATGATAGGCAAAGTACTGCCCGGAGTTGTAGTCGCGGCGGACGCCGTACGGACTCGTCGTGGGAAAAGCTGATTGCAGAGGCAAAAGGAACGGGTCGCGCCACTGGATAGGCGTAGCCGTGCGCGACCAGATGGGCGAGAGATAGTCCAATTCCGCCTGCGAAATCTCCTGTTCGACCAACGCGTTCTTGTCCGGCGGTAACCTTATATCCTGAACAGGAAAGGTCCGTCCCTGCACGAACACCGGGAAGGAACGCGTGACCGTGACGCCGCTCGTGGCCTGATAGCTTAGACTAAGAGAGTAAACACCGGGCTCCAGAGATGCTGCAATCGGAACGTATCCGCCCCAAACTGTGACCTCTTCTCCCGCCTCCTCATTCCCTCTGATCGCAAGTGGCCGCATTCCCAAAGGCTCACCATTCCATGCTGCTTCAAGCGAAAGAGGTCTGTCGACTTCTGCCTCAAGCCAACCGGCTTGACCCTGGACGATGGCAGAAGGGACATCGACTATCTGTACTGAGCCAAAGGGCGTTGGCATTGGGGCGCTGTTTCGCAGAAGCCGAATTGGTTGACCCGGAAACAGGCGAGCGGTTGGTGTCGTGCTATTGAGAATTGCCAACCGCAGATCCGACTGGCCTTCCCTTTCTGCAATTGACCGTATTGTGTCGCCAGGCCGTGCGATGACAGTTCGGCGGCCCGCGCCCGGCGGGAGCAGGAGCACCTGCCCTACGCCAAGTGCATTGACGTCAGTGAGTTGGTTCGTGGCTGCCAACACCTCCAGCGGGACCCCCAGCTCAGCGGCGATCGACGCCAAGGTATCACCCTGTTGGACTACATAAGTGTCACCCGGTGATTGCGCGGCTGCCTGATCCGGCTGCAAGACCGCCACAAGCGCCAATAGCAAGAGAGACACCAGCAGAAAATGCGAAGAGACGCTGTTCCGCTGCAACAAACGGTAACTGTCCAATTTGGCTGTCTCTGGAATATGCAAATGTCCGTCCCTGGGCGAGCAACCGTATTCGGCCCACCGGCTGCTCACCTGCCCGCAGCGCAACTATTCTGAATCGGGCTGGTACACCTCAGGCTTGAGAACGCCGATGTAGGGGAGATTGCGGTATTTCTGATTGAAATCCAGACCGTAGCCGATGACAAACTCGTTCGGGATGGAGAACCCTGTCCAGAAGAGTTCGATGTCTACCTCCCGCCGGGAAGGTTTGTCCAGCAAAGTTACGATCTCCAGGCTGGCAGGATTTCGGGCACTGAAAAGCCGGGTAAGGTAGGCTAGCGTATGCCCGCTGTCAATGATGTCCTCGACCAGCAGGGCATGGCGGCCTCCAATCGGTTCATTCAGGTCCTTCAGAATTCGAACTACGCCCGAGCTCGTGGAGGAGGCGCCGTAGCTGCTTGTAGCCAGAAAGTCAACTTCGTGCGGGATCGAGATCGCTCGCATCAGGTCGGCAATAAAGACGATACTGCCCTTGAGAACAGCAATTAACAGTAAGTCCTCCCCCGCATAGCGCTCATCGATCTGGCGCCCCAAATCGCGAACACGGTCCTGAATCTCCTCCTCAGAGATCAGTACGCGCTCAATGTCCTGACACATTGAACTCTGCACGCACGCTTCGGATTTCTCCTCATTCACCACAGCAACTCCTGGTGAGCGCTCTGCCATACCCCATTTCTCCTGTTTTGTGGTCTATGCAATGGACGAAATGTAACTACTCAGCCGCAACTGGTTACCAAATCTGTACGAGGCGACCAAAGGTGTTCTCTCTCCTCACTCCTCTTCACTATCTCCTTGCATTTGGGCGGTCGGGCCTTCGGCCCTCCCTTGTGCAGGGGCTGCGCCCCCGCAACGCCCCGCCCTTGCTAGCCACCGTGCTGGTTCTTCCCCAACTTAGTGGCATGCCGACAGTGTGCCCCAACCAACCTGGCGGCTGCCAACCGAAATCGCCATCACGAAGCCCGAATGGCGGCCAAGATGTAGAGTCGGTCAAGATATACACTGTATGCGGCTTAGTAGCTACGACAAAAATAATTTCGGGGCATCCGACGCAAACTCGAGAGACCAAACAAGCCGTCCGGGATGGGTCAGGATCGTATCATTCGCTGCACAGCCTACCAAATCTGGCGCCATCCGGCAGGCATCTGCGCACCACCGCGAGTAACTCGCTGAGTATCATCGCTGTCGCCCCCCAGATGGCCTGATCCTGAATGGCGAAAAAAGGCACCTGCGCCGGTCGATCGGCAAGTTGCCACGCCTCCCGCCGCCGATAAGCTGGATCAAACAGAGCTGCCAGTGGCACTTCAAGCAGCTGGGCAACCTCGCTGGGATCGGGTCGAAAGACCGGCGTTGCGTTGAGTCGTCCTACCGTAGGGTATACGTCGTAGTTGCTGGGCCGAATGTAGAGATCGGTGAGCGTGCCGAGAACCTGTACGTCCCTGGGCGCGATTCCCAGCTCCTCATGGGTCTCCCGCAACGCTGTCTCGGTCAAGTCCTTATCCAGCGTCTCACTACCGCCTCCGGGAAACGCAACCTGTCCACTGTGCGTGCCGTCATAAGTAGGTCGCACGATCAGCGGCACATGCAGCCGGCCCTGTAAACTATAGAGCAGCACCAGAACGCCGCTCTTGCGGGCCGGCTCATCCGACCTGTCGTTGGGATCCCAGCCCGGTCGCGGCAGCGGCGCCATCAGAGCCTGTGCCGGACGCCCCGGGAGCGACGCCGCCAGATTACGTTGCAAACAGTCAAAGAAACCGTCTAAGGACTCGGTCACCACTGCCCAGTTCCCCTTGGCGTGCAGACTACGCTATTCCTGATCGGAACGACGAGACTGGAATATAATCCGTCCCTGCTCGTCCACTTCCCAACCATAATCGTCAAGATAAATGTCACGACCGGGCAGGCTCAGGCGTCGGGCCAGGCGGTCAAATGAGAATGGGACCGTCCCGTGCGCATCTGTCAATACGCCTGTGGCAAGTTCCTGATCGCGTCGCGTGAAGCGCATCACAGTTTCCTCCTGGCGAGCCACCCAAAGGACCAGCGGACGTACACTCATCGACCGGTGGGCTCCCAGAAAAGATGGAGGACTCTGCGGCTGCCGGGCGTGATGCGTACCTTGTGAGCGATCTGGTATCCTCCTACCCAAACCACCCGCTCCCCGTCCACCACAATGGGCCAGCCGGAACGCAGGAAGCGCGCGACTTTGCGATCGGTGAAATAGTCGGCCAGCGCTTTGCCGTGCCCGCCCAGCCCCAGCGGCTCAAAGCGCTGACCCGTACGCGGCCTGCTGAGGCGGAGTTGCTGAACAGCGTCAGCGTCGATGTATGCCTCCCATCTACTGAGTTTGCCCTTGTTCAATGCCGTTCGCGGCCTTGGCGAACCCGTCGAATTCTCCCCCCAATCGTATGGCAGGTCCCGCCTGTCCACCTCCTCGCAGCGCAAAGTCCAGCCGTCGACAACGATCTCTCCGCCCGCTGACAACACAATGGCAGGACTGCTCGCCCGCCAACTGCCATCGAGATATGGGTGCTCTATCGCAAAGGGCGTAATGTCCCTGCGGTGCAGACTGAATGCGTCTTGAGTACGTGTCAGCATCAGGTCGGAGAACCAGCTGTAGGGGCCGCCGGGTCGGCCTTCCTCACAGATCTGTCGGCGAAGCCGCTCAACAGTGTCGAATCCAAGGCCGGTTAAGGTACCCCCCAGATCGCCCGCGGACGCTCGCAACGCCTCACGCTGGTCGCCCGGGCTCAGCCCGCGAAAGGACTGTAGGTCGAAGACCTGCCGGTTCCGTTCAGGGAGCGGTTCCTTACTCGCCCTGCTCCGTCTTGTCTTCTCCAGGGCCCCCTGTGTATGGCGCTCTATTCGCTGCACCTCGCCCCTCATCACCGTTGCCGTTCTGCAGAGAGACTCAACGATTCTTGGATTGAGTTCTTTCAGGCGCGGCAAAACCTCGTGCCTTATCCGATTGCGCACGAACGTCCGGTCCTGATTGGATGCGTCCTCCCGCCAGGGGATGTCGTGTTCTCTGAGATATTGCACGATCTCCAAACGGGTGACATCCAGAAGAGGACGGACGACTCGGACGCCGGGTACAGGCTGGCCGTGAAGTAGCAGCGGCCTCACCGCCTTCATCCCTGCCAGCCCGTGCAAGCCGCTGCCTCGAATCAGATTCATCAACACCGTCTCAGCCTGGTCGTTGGCTGTGTGGGCAACCGCGACATCCACCGCGCAACCGTCGACCTGCTGATCGACGGCCACCTGGGCCAGAAACTGATAGCGCAACCTGCGAGCGGTCGCCTCCAGGTTCCCCTTTGCGGTCAGCGCCTCCGGAGGCAAACTGGTCGTCTCGAAAGGTAAGTCCCAGCTCCTGGCCATCTCCCCTACAAACGAAGCGTCATCCGCCGACTCAGGTCGGATATTGTGATCGAGATGGGCGACGACCAAATCAAGATTCCAGGTTGTGCGCACGCGCATGAGAAGGTGCAAGAGGGCCATACTATCCGCCCCCCCGCTGACTGCGACGACGACCCTAGCGCTGCGGCCGTCACCCTGAACTGGCGAACAGAAGAGGCCTTCCCTTGCCCGCACCTGCCCGACCAATTCGAGCAGTCGCTCTTCGTTGTCCGAGGCAGTGCCCAGAACCGGACCCGCCCGGCCAGTCCCGGATCCCTCGTCACCACTGTGGGACCCGGAAAATGTCTTACTCTCAATCGGCAGGTTGACCCCCCTCTTCGACATCTGCCAGCACCGAATCCTTTGCGAACGGCCACGGCGGATTTTGGGCCTTCATGCCTGTGGCTTCTTCCGGGTTCACCGTAATAGCATAGCGGAGGGCGGCGGTCTTTAGCAAAATGGATCGATGAAACTGACGCTATAGTTATGTCAGTTGTATTTTGTGTCAATTGTGCCTATGGTATACTTGTATCGTTAAAGGTACTTCAAAAAGGCAGTGGGCGGTTCGGCCTCCTGCCGCTCATCTGTCCCTGCAAGAAATGGAGATGTCACCGGAGTGGCGAACCCGTTAGATTGGCTCTTGGGGCTTTTTTCACTCGATATCGGCATAGACCTGGGCACCGCAAATACCCTGGTTCATGTGAAAGGCCGAGGGGTCATCATTGACGAACCGTCGGTGGTTGCTATCGACAAGTCTTCGAAACGCCGTAATTCAGTCAAAGCAATCGGGCAGGAGGCCAAAGAGATGGTCGGCCGCACGCCTTCACATATTGTGGCTGTACGCCCCTTGCAGGACGGCGTCATCTCCGATTTCAAGATGACGGAAGAGATGATCCATGCCTTCATCGGCAAGGTTCACGGCAATCGGGCCTTTGGTACCGCCCGCCCGCGCGTCGTTATCGGCATCCCTTCCGGCGTTACCGAAGTGGAGAAACGCGCTGTCCGAGACGCAACCGTCAGCGCCGGCGCCAGAGAGGCAGGACTGGTCGAAGAGCCCATGGCGGCCGCCATCGGCGCAGGACTGCCGGTTACCGAATCCGTGGGCTCGATGATCGTGGACATCGGCGGTGGCACCACCGAAGTCGCGGTAATCTCCATGGGCGGGATCGTCGTTTCACGCTCGATCCGTGTTGCCGGAGACGAGATGAACGAAGACATAGTTAACTACAGCCGCCAAAAATACAATCTTCTGATTGGCGAACGCATGGCCGAGCGCGTCAAGATTGAAATAGGCTCCGCCTACCCGCTCGAACATGAGCGCACCATGATCATCAGAGGCCGTAATCTGATTACTGGTCTTCCCGAAGCCATCGAAATCAGCTCCGTTGAAATCAGGGAAGCTCTGACCGGCTCTGTTGAAGTCATCGTCGACGCGGTCAAGGACACACTGGATGATACGCCCCCTGAGCTTGTGGCAGACTTGATGGAGCATGGGATCGTGCTGGCAGGCGGTGGCGCTCTGTTGCAGGGACTGGCACAGCGCATTCAAGACGAAAACCGCATGCACGTCTATGTGGCCGACAATCCGCTTTCCTCGGTCGTGTTGGGGACGGGCATGATCCTGGAGAAACCGGAGCACTACGCCGAAACGCTGACAACAATGCAACGTAAGAGTACGATTCGATAGTTCCCGGCTCGAGTAGGCAAGTCCAGTGTGCCCCTATCTGAAATGGCATCGAAAAGCCTATGCGTAACAGCGATCAACGCGGCTGGGGCAGTGTCAACTTTGGGCTCAAAATTGTTATCCTCACTCTGACGGCCATCCTGCTCCTCGCCCTACAACAGACCGGCCGCCTGGGGACAGTGGAAGGACTGGTCACCATGGTAACCGCGCCGGGCCAGTCCGGTTTGGCGACTTTGACCAACCGCCTTTCCAGGTCCCTGACAAATCTGCGCAACTATCGCTCTCTCCAGCGGCGGGTAACCGAATTAGAACGTATCGTCGAAAGCCTGAGCGTCGAGAATCTGCGTTTGCAGGAGGTGGAGCGCGAAAATCAACGCTATAGGGAACACCTGGAATTTGCCAAAACCAGGCCCGGCCTCGGCCTGCAAGGCGGACAGATCATCGGCCTCGTGATCGGGCAAAACGCCACCAACTTCCTCAACGTGGCAATGATCGATCTCGGATCCCGGCATGGGATCAAAGTTGGCATGCCGGTGGTGAATGATCAGGGCCTCGTCGGCCGCATCAGCGAAGTCCTGGCAACCACCTCCAAAATACTGCTTATCACTGATCCGTCCAGTACCGTCAACGCCATCCTGCAGGCGAGCCGGTTGACCGGGGTCATCAGTGGAACGCCCGGCTCCCATCCGGTCATCGGATTCCTTCCCCAGGGCACGGAAATCGGGGTAGGGGAGGTAGTTCTTACCTCGGGCATGGGCGGCTCCTTCCCCAAAGGAATCCATATCGGCCAGGTTGTCGAGGTGCGGCAAAGAGACGTAAATGTCTTTCAGGAGGCTGTTGTAAGACCGACTGTGAATTTCGGCCAGCTTGAAGAGGTGATGGTCGTCACCAACTTCGACCCGTCTGAGTTTGTACCGCTGCTGGATACATTGCCGGATCCTCCAGGAGAGACGAGTGACGAGTGATGGGCGTCGTCTGGGGCCAAGGGGAATCTCCCAGGAAAGAAGAAACAGAGGCTCACTATTCGGATCTTTCGGCGCACGGCAGGACGGTGTTCACCAGGTTAGCGCAAGGAGGACATTCTCCTCTTCTTTCTCTTCATCCAACCTGGGGACCTCCTGGCTGATCGTTCCTATTCTTGGCGCAGCAGCCGTCTTTCAGGTCGTCGTCGTCCCGAAATTGGCCGTACGGGGGGTCTACCCGGATCTGATCCTGCTGCTCGTGATTGCCAGGTCACTGATCGCCGGCGGGCGCGGCGCAGTCTTCTGGGGATTCGTCGGCGGGCTGTGGATGGATGTCCTCAGCGGGGGAGCCATCGGTGCCTCCAGTCTGGCCCTGATGGCAACCTCATTCCTGACTGGCATCGGCCACAACGCGATCTTCCGGCGCAATTCCTTTGTGCCATCTATCGCAGCGTTGTCTGGCACGCTTGTCTTTTCGCTTACCTACCTGGCTGTCCTGGTCGGCGTAGGCTACAGGTTCCCGACCGGCCCACTGGTGATCAACCTGATCGTCCCCGCCACGCTGTACAATTGCGTTGTGATGTTCCTTGCGACACCAATTTTGAATCGTTTGCCCGATCAGACGAACTATCCGTAAGTTCCTGCTGTCCACGGCCGCAAGGCCAACGAAACGTAAGCTCTGACTGCAGCACTTGCTGCAAAGGCCGACTATGGACGAACGCACAGCGCACACAGCGACGACGACCTCTATAATCGTTCGCCTCACGCTGGCGGCAACCTTTCTCGTATTCTGTTTCCGTCTGTATTCGTTGCAGATCGTTAGCGGCGCAACATATCAGGAGCAGGCGGCCGTCAACAGATTGCGGGAGATCGACACCAACGCGCCGCGCGGCGTCGTCTACGATCGAAATGGCGAAATCCTGGCACGTAATCGGCCCAGCTTTGTCATTGCCGTTACACCGGCCGACCTGCCCCCGGACGACCTCAATACCGATATCGACGAACAGCGAATCGCGCTGGAAAGGCTGCTGGCAGTCCTGGAGGCAAATACAGATGAGGAGATGGCGATACGCATTGCCGAAGTCATGTTTCTCCGCCTGGGACGAGAAGACTTCAGGAATACGGTCGAATCCGCCGGGCTCAGCCTCTCCTTCCGCCTCGTTGACCTCGAAGTCCTGAAACAGGACGATGAAGGACGCGAAATCATTGAGGAAGTACCAATTCTGATTCCAGACCTCTCCGAGCCTCTCCCAATCGGTGGGCTGCTGGCACTACTGGAGCGGGCTGTCGCCATTGGGACTCAGGGCAGTTCCTACAAGCCGATCTCAGTCCTGGAGTTTGTGGACCGCGCGCGAGCGTTACAGGTGGCGGAAGAGACCTACCAGCTGCGCGGCGTCCAGGTACTTCAGAAGCCCGTACGCGAATATCCTTACAGGGAGCTTGCCGGCCACGTGTTGGGCTTCTTGGGACCCATCCCCAAACTGGCTGCTGACAATTACAGCGCCAGAGGATACGAAGACCCCAACGAACCGGTCGGCCTGAATGGACTGGAATATACCTACCAGGACTCCCTGCGCGGACTCCCAGGCAAAAGGCTTGTCGAAGTGGATATTCTGGGCAGGGAAAGCCGAACCGTAAACATAGTCCGGGAACCCGAACCCGGTCTGAATCTGAATCTGAGCCTGGACATCCGCCTGCAGGAAGTAATGCACAATGCCCTCGCGCGCCAACTTGAAGAGACAGGCGCGCCGCACGGCGTCGCGCTGGCAATGGACCCCCGCAATGGGGCCATGCTGGGCCTGGTCAGTCTGCCCAGTTACGACAACAATATCTTCTCAGAGGGCCTGGGCGAGGAGTATCAGGCCCTGGAAGTGGAAGACGACACGCGCCGCCCGCTCTACAACTATGCCATCGGCGGACTTTACCCGCCCGGCTCAACCTTCAAGCTCGTCTCTGCCACAGGCGCTCTCGCTGAAAATGTCATCACCCCCTATACAACGCTTGTGGATCGGGGACCGATCTTCCTGCCTAACTTCTTCTTCCCGGACGATCCCACCCAGGCCCAGCAATTCGTGAGCTGGAACCATAAACTCAATATTCTGCACGGCGCCATGACCATCGTCGAGGGGCTCGGCCTCTCAAACGACATTTTCTTCTACTATCTGGGCGGCGGATATCCGGACTTCATGGTGGGATTGGGGAGCGAACGCCTCGCCAAGTGGATGCGCCTTTTCGGCTACGGTGAGGTCACAGGCGTCGACCTGCCCGGTGAGGTCCAGGCATTCGTTCCGGACGAACAGTGGAAGAGGCTGACCAAAGCCGAATCCTGGACCACCGGCGACAGCTATAATATGGCCATCGGCCAGGGCGATGTATTGGGGACGCCCATGCAGGTTTTGGTCAGTACCGCCGTAGTTGCCAATGGCGGTTATGTGGTCAAACCGCAGTTTGTGCAGGAAAAGGTTGATACGCAAAATCGACTGCAGTGGCAATATGAACCGGAAATTGGGGAACGGCTGCCGTTGGACCCTGGCCTGCTTGCCTTCGTCCAGAAAGGGATGTGGCACGCGGTAAATGGAGCCTACGGGACCTCCATCGATAGTCGCGTCGATGGTATTACTGTCGCCGGCAAGACCGGCACGGCAGAGTTCTGTGCCTACGATCCGGAAATCCAGGACTGCACCGATCGCGACCACGAAGGGAATCTTCCGTTCCACGCCTGGTATACCGCCTACGCTCCCTACGAAGATCCCGAAATCGTTGTCACAGTCTTTGTCTACTCAGGAGGGGAAGGTTCAACCGTGGCCATCCCTGTCGCGCAGGAGACGCTTCACGCATGGTTTCACGATCTGCGCCCTTAGCTACTAACCTGCCTGCTCTGACACGGCCGCTGCGTCCCATGTCTTGAGGTTTCAGTTCTCAGATTCCGACTCTTGGCATATGTTGTTTCCCGCGGCGAAATATCTACTAATGTCTACAAGGACCGAATGAGTACACACAGCGTTTCCTCGACGAAGGCCAGGTCAACCGCCGCACCGGACGTCCGCATCAAAGGCCGAGGCGGCTATACTGTCGTCGAAGTGGCAGACGACAAAGGTGCGTGGCCGCAGGTCTTGGACTTTCTCTCCAGTCATATCTCGCAGGCGGACGGCTTCTTCCGGGACGAGCGTATGTCCCTGGCCATTGGCGACCGAACAGTCACTGCAGACCACCTTCAGGAAGTGAATGAAGTGCTGGAAGAACAGAATATCGTCCTGGTCTCTTTGCACACAGGCAATAGAGATTCTTTTCAGGTCGCAAAGCAGTTGGGACTGGACGTCATTTGGGAAGGCGACACGCCCCCGCCTGTAGTCAGACTGGAACGCAGGCCAGAGAGAAACGGAGAAAGTTTTCTTTCCCAGGCAGCGCGCAGGCTTTACCCGGCCTCCCTTCGCGACGATGGCGGCCCACCGCCCGGCAGCGACTTTCACGCGTCGCCGTTCGCGCCCCTGACACAGGAGCCGGGCGTGACAGAGAGAGACGGTGAACAAGCTGCCGTCACACCCTGGGCAGACGAGCCCAACGTCGAATCCGCGCCCCCGCCCTACATCTACCGGGGAAATCTGCGCTCCGGCCAGTCGATTCGCCACGCCGGCTCAGTAGTCATTCTGGGCGATGTCAACCCGGGTGCGCAGGTAATTAGCGGGGGCGACGTACTGATATGGGGGCGCCTGCGAGGAACCGTGCACGCCGGCGCCATGGGAGACGCCAGTGCCGTGGTCGCCGCACTGGATTTTGAACCCGTGCAAATGCGGATCGCCCGGCACATTGCCATGACGCCCAAAGGGGCATCCAACAATCCAGGCTACTGGTTCTGGAAGCGAGAGAGCAGCGGCAGGCCCGAGGTGGCTAGAGTCATAGACAATCAGATAATCGTGGACCCCTGGGATGCAAACAGGTGATACAGTGAAGGGGGAACTCTCGCCCGCCGCCCAAGCAACCCCGGGCAATCGTGACGCCGGTGCGGATGGGGGCCTCGTCCTGACTTTGACGTCCGGCAAAGGAGGGGTGGGCAAGACGACAACCACAGCCAACCTGGGTACAGCTCTGGCGATGGCAGGTCAGCGAGTGATTGTAGTTGATGCTGACATCGGCCTCAGAAACCTCGACATCGTCATGGGGTTGGAGAGCCGGGTCGTCTACAATCTTGTTGACGTGATTGAGGGGCGTTGCTCACTGCATGAATCCCTCGTGCCCGACAAGCGCGTAGACGAACTGTACCTCTTGCCAAGCTCCCAGACGCGCGACAAAACCGCCGTCGCACCCGACCAGATGATGACGCTCTGCCAGGAGCTGCGAACAATCGCCGATTTCGTCCTGGTGGACTCTCCCGCCGGCATCGAACTGGGCTTTCAGAACGCGATCGCCGCAGCTTCGGAAGTGATCATCGTCACAACGCCGGAGGTCAGTGCGCTGCGCGATGCTGACAAAGTCATCTATCTGCTGGAACGCGATCTGAACACACAGGCGCGGCTCGTCATCAATCGCTACAATCCTCGTCTGGTGAGGCGGAAGGAGATGATGAGCAGGCATGACATTCTGAGCATTCTGAGCATCGATCTCTTGGGTATCGTGCCCCATGACGACCAGATCACCGTTTCGTCGAACAAAGGCTGGCCCGTTGCTCTCGAACGCAAAAAATATGTCAGCCGTGCCTACCATAACATCGCCCAGCGACTGCTGGGATACAATGTCCCGCTGATGCATTTCCCGGAGGTCAGCTGGCCCGAGCGCCTGCGGCGTCTCATCGGTCTATAACGGGCAAACATCCGAACATCCGATGATCAGACACTTCGACCGACCACTGTTCTTTTGCGTGCTGCTCCTTTGCGGTATCGGCATCGCCATGACCTACAGCGCCACCTTCACCACCATCGCGCTGGCCGACTACTGGCAAAGACAGCTGGTCTTTACTATCCTGGGCGCAATTGCCCTCATTACAGCAGCCCTCTTTGACTACAGACACCTGGAACTGTTGGCTCAACCGAGCTACATCCTGCTCATGGCCTCGCTTCTGGCAGTCTATCTCGTCGGCGAGGTCAAGAGCGGCGCCCAGCGCTGGCTGAATCTGGGCGTCGACGTGCAGCCCACTGAGGCAGGAAAGTTTCTGCTCATCGTCTTCCTGGCATGGTACCTGAGTCGCTTTCAGGATCGAATTCGAAGGCTTCCCTATCTGTTAGGCGTCATCGTCCTGCTCCTTCTGCCCCTGGGTCTGGTATATGTCCAGCCTGATCTGGGAATGACGGTCACCCTTGCCTTCATCAGTGGAACCTTGATTCTCATTAGCGGCGTTCGACTGCTCCACATCCTGCTTGGCCTCGCCGCAGGCGCGGCAGCGTGGCCAATACTGCAGGGAACACTTCAGGACTACATGGTCGAACGAATCGAGATCTTCCTCGACCCCGGCTCGAACCCCGACGCCGCGTTCAACGTGCAGCAGGCGCTAATCAGCATCGGTAACGGCGGATGGATCGGAATGGGTTGGGCCGAAGGCTCACAGAATCAACTGCATTTCCTGCGCGTTCGACATACAGATTTCATCTTCAGCGTCATCGCCGAAGAGCTGGGCTTTGTCGGCACAGTCATGGTTCTGCTGTTACTGTTTTTCGTGATCTGGCGCCTGGTGCGAATCGCTGACCTGGCGCAGGATCAATTCGGCCGCCTGATCACCCTTGGCGTGGCCTCGTTGATCTTCTTTCAGACCTTCGTAAACGTGGGAATGAATCTGGCCATCCTGCCTGTCACCGGCATGACCCTGCCGTTCCTTAGCTACGGCGGCAGCAGTCTGGTTTCGATGATGGTGGCAGTGGGGTTGGCGCAAAGTGTCGTCATGCGCCATCGCAAGATGGATTTCGCGTAGCTGCGGAAATCGATGCCGGCCGGCAGAGGTAGAGGCGCCGGCCTTTGATAGCTGATTACTGCCCCAATCCTCTCAGCAGGTCTGCCCACAACCCCGGCTGCAGGCCGATGACGACGACCGCCACAGCCGAGACGGTGACGACAAAGAGTGAGGATCGCGTAGCAGGCGCTGCGAGAGTCTCTTCCTCTTCTCCGGTCTCTTCCGGTTGCTGGAAATACATAGCAACAACCACTCGCAGATAGTAGTAAGCGCTGATGGCGCTGTTGAGTACCCCGATCACCACCAGCCAGGCCCAGCCCGCCTCCACGGCCGCCTTGAAGACCAGAAACTTACCAAAAAATCCGGCCAGCGGTGGAATCCCGCTCAGACTGAGCATGAATATCGCCATCGCCGCCGCCAGCGCAGGGAATCTCTCAGACGCGCCGGCCATACTGCTCTGCTCCAAATCATTGTCGTCCCCGGCCTGCTTTTCGAAGGCAATGATCACCGCAAACGCGCCGATATTCATGAATGCATACGCAAAGAGATAGAAGGCGGCCGCCGAAGAAGCCGCGCCTGTCCCCGCCACCAGCGCGATGAGGATGTTGCCGGCGTGGGCGATGCCCGAGTAGGCCAGCATCCGTTTCACGCTGCTCTGGCGCAGCGCCGTCAGGTTGCCAACCGTCATGGTGAGGACGGCGAGAATCGCCAGGGGCGTGGCCCACTGGTCATGAAAAGAGGGAAGGGCAGTCATCATCAGCCGGAAGAAACCCGCAAAGGCCGCGGCCTTTGTGCCCACACTCATAAACGCCGTCACCGGCGTTGGCGCGCCTTGGTATACGTCCGGCGTCCACATGTGGAACGGGACAAGGCTCACCTTAAAGCCGAATCCGACCAGCAGAAGCGCGATACCGGGAAAGACGAGCGAGGGGTTGCCGCCCCCCGTCGCGAGCGTCTCGTGGATGCGAGTGTAATGGGCGCTGCCGCCCGCGCCGTAAAGAAGCGCAGAGCCGTAAACGAAAAAGGTGCTGGCGAATGCCCCCAGGAGAAAGTACTTCATGGCAGCTTCGATGCTGCGTGGGCTGTCCCGGTAGAAGCCGCTCAAAATGTAAAGGGCAAGCGAAAAGATCTCCAGGGCAATGAAGAGGACAATCAAGTTCGTAGCCGTCCCCATCAACATCATGCCGATGATCGCCAGGAGGTACAGAGAATAGAAGGCGCCCCCTTGACGCTCAATCGCCGGGAAACGATTTCGGCTCAGGAACACGCCCAGGACGCCGGCAAGCAGGATGACCAACCGCACACTCAGTGCAAATCCGTCAGATACCGCCCCGTCCAGATACTCGACCGGCGGCCTGCCCCAAATGAGAACTGACGCGCCGATCCCCAACAACAGGATTGCCACCGAAAGACCGGCCAGAAACGAAGAGTCATCTTGTCCGCGGCGGCCGATGTCGACCATCATCAGGACCATCACGCCTACCGCCAGAACAATCTCCGGCAGAAGAACGATTGCATTGTCAAAGAGTAGGGCGGTGTCCATAGAGGTTAGTAGATTGTGGTCAGAAGATTGATGTCGGAATCCTGCGGCGACTGGTCACTGCTATCCACCAGCAACTCGTGTCCACTTACTGGCGCCTGAACAACCTCCAGCGCCGCCACAGAGGGATTGATCTTGTCCAGGAAGAAGTTGGGTGCCAACCCAATGGCGAAGAACAGCAGCACGAGCGGCACCAGCTGACCGATCTCCTTCCAGTTCAGATCAGGCAAATTCTCCCTAAAATTGGCAGGATTTGTCAGCGCGCCCTGCGCCACCTGTCTGAATGCATGCAGCAGATACCACGCGGCCAGGATGACGCCGGCTGTGCCGAGGACCGCAAGAATTGGAGAGCTCTTGTATGTGCCGAGCAAGATAGCAAACTCGCCGATAAATCCGTTCAGTCCGGGGAGGCCCGCGCTGCTCATCGCCACAACCAGGAAAAAGAACGAAAAGATCGGGACACTGGCCCAGAGGCCGCCGTAGTCCTTCAGTAGCCGCGTATGCCGCCGCTCGTATAGCATCCCTACCATCAGGAAGAGCGCCCCGGTGCTGAGACCATGATTGACCATCTGCAGAACAGCCCCGCTGATCCCTTGCTCATTCAGCGCGAAAATCCCCAACACAACGAACCCCATGTGCGCGACAGAGGAGTACGCCACCAGCGACTTCAAATCCCGCTGCGCCAGCGCGACCAGTGCGCCGTAAAGAATGCCGATCACTGCCAGAATCGAAATGAGCGTAGCATAATTGGCGACGGCTACCGGGAATAACGGTAAGGCAAATCGCAAAAATCCGTAGGTACCCAGCTTCAGGAGCACGCCGGCCAGTATGACCGAGCCTGCAGTGGGCGCCTCAACGTGTGCATCAGGCAGCCATGTGTGAAAGGGAAACAGTGGCACCTTAATCGCGAACGCCAGCGCAAACGCCAGAAAGGCCAACTGTTGCAATCCCGGAGGCAGACCCGCGCGCTGTAACTCGAGCAGGTCGAATGTGCCTGCATTGAAATAGAGCGCCAGAATTGCCACCAGCATCAGCGCCGAACCTGCTAGCGTGTACAGGAAAAACTTGATGGCGGCGTAAATGCGATTCTTGCTGCCCCACTTGCCGATCAGGAAGGCCATTGGGATCAGGCTGAACTCCCAGAAAACATAGAACAGCACGAGATCCAGGGCGAGAAAGACGCCCAGCACAGCCGTCTCCATCAGCAACATCAGAGCCAGATACCCGCCAAGATTCTGCTTGATATGCTGGTTGCTGAACGCCACCGCGATCGGCATCAGCAGTGTCGTCAACAGAACCAACCATAGGCTGATCCCGTCCACGCCCAGGTGATAGTAGATATTCAGGTCCGGCATCCACGCATACCGCTCTACGAACTGCATGTCCGGAATCTCTTGCCAGCCGGGCAGCAGCAGGAGGCTCACCACAAAGGTGGCGATGGTTGCGCCGAATGCCAACCACTTTTTGAGGCTATCGCTCGGCGCCAGCAGAACGACGATGGCGCCGACTACGGGCAAAAACGTGAGAATCGAGAGCATAGAAATACCAATGAATGGTCGTTAGCTGAATGTGGTCTGTGCCTGGCCTGAAGCGTCTTGCACCGCTAGCCCCCAATCACAAACCACAAGAGTAGGGCCACGACACCGCAGAAAAGACTCAACGCGTATGTTGGTACCAGTCCGTTGTGGACCTTGCGCAGGGCGCCCCCCATCGCCAGATTTGCCTGGCCGATGAGATTTACCGCGCCGTCAACCACGCCCTGGTCGACTACCTGGTTGAACCAATCGGATAGAGCAAGAAGAGGTTCGACGATCCACGCAGCGTAAATCTCATCCACATACCACTTGTTGCGGGCCAACGGTTCAAACGGGCCGACCAGCCTCGCAACGCCCGCCGAAAACCTCCCGGCAGCGGTTGAAGACCCCTTGATATAGCGCCCGTAGGCCAGTCCAACGCCGGCCACAGCCACAATTGCACTGACCACCAACAGCACCAACTCCATCGTTACGTTCGGATGGAAAGCGGGTATGCCAACGGCCGCCTCCAGATAGTGTTCCATGGTGAGCAGGAATGGCAGGTTCAGTGCTCCGCCTATCACGGCCAGGACAGCCAGGACCCAGAGCGGCGCCGTCATAACGGTCGGGCTTTCGTGCGCATGCTCATGGACGTGCTGGTCGCGCGCCTCACCCCAGAAGGCCATGAAGACGGCCCGAAAACTGTAAAACGCCGTTAACAAAGCCGTGAACAGACCGATCAGATAGAGAAGTATGTTGAAATTGGCAACATGCAGCAGGATCCCGTCTTTCGAGAAAAAACCCGACAGCAGGGGTAGGCCCGCCAGAGCTGCTGCGCCGATCAGAAACAGCTTGTAAGTCGTCGGCATCTTCGCCCGCAGATTTCCCATCTTGCGAATGTCCAGCTCGCCGTCGGGCAGACCGTGCATAACATTGCCGGCTGCCAGAAAAAGCAGCGCCTTAAAGAATGCGTGCGTTACCAGGTGAAAGATGGCAAATGCATAGGCCCCAACCCCAACGCCCAGCATCATGAAACCCAACTGCGATATCGTTGAGTACGCGAGGATTTTCTTCAAGTCAACCTGCGTCAGCGCAATCGACGCCGCCAGCAGCGCCGTCAGGCCTCCCACCCAGGCCGCGAGACTGCCCGCCATCGGCGCAAGCTCCCATAGGAAGTGCGTTCGCGCCACCATGTAGATCCCAGCGGTCACCATCGTCGCCGCATGGATGAGCGCGGATACAGGAGTCGGCCCGGCCATAGCGTCCGGCAGCCAGACGAACAGCGGCAACTGCGCGCTCTTGCCAGTCGCGGCCAGCAGGAGCAACAGGCAAACCGCCGTCGTCGCGCCGGTGGTCAACGCGCCGGCCCCCAGAGAAACTTCCTCGAAAACAACTGTCCCGACACCGGTCCAGATCAGGAAAACAGCCAGCATCATGCCGAAGTCGCCGATCCGGTTGACCAGGAACGCCTTTTTGCCGGCATCTGCGTAGTGGCCATAGGACTCGTCATGGCGGTCGAAATAGAATCCAATGAGCAGATACGACGCCAGGCCAACGCCTTCCCAGCCAACAAACATCCCAACAAAGTTGTTGCTGAGTATCAGCACCAGCATCGCCAGGATGAAAAAATTCAGATAGACAAAAAAGCGCTGAAAGTTCTGCTCGCCGTGCATGTAGCCGCCGGCGTATATGTGGATCAGCGCGCCAACCCCGGTTACGACCAGGGCCATCGTCACGCTGAGCGGGTCAATCAGCAGTGCCGCCGGAGCCGTAAAGCTTCCTATGGTTATCCAGTCCCACAGATGAACGGTTACGGTACGGTGATGCTCATCAAGGCCCGACAGACCAAAGAAGAGCCCCAGGCTGACAATGAAGGAGAGGACCACCGCGCCGGAGGCAACGATATGGATACCCCGCTCCCTCAGTTTGTCACCGACAAACAGGTTTATCAGCGCGCCCAGTGAGGGAAATACCAGAATAAGCCAGGCTAAGTCCAACATAGATTCCTCATAACAGCTCTCGGTCGTTCGTAATCGGCTCTTGTGTGCTGCCGCGTGCGCTTGGAACTACCAAAGACAGAATCTGGAAGTCACCACTTCAACAGATTTATCTCATCGATGTTGATGCTCTCACGATGGCGGACATTGGCTATCAGGATTGCCAGCCCGACCGCTACCTCGGCCGCGGCCACTGCCATGATCATGAAGACGAAAATCTGCCCCTCGAGATTGCCCCACTGGCGCGCGAGCGCGATCAGTGTCAGGTTCACGCTGTTGAGCATCATCTCGATGCACATGAAGACGATGAGTGCGTTTCGGCGCAGCAGGACACCGGTGGCGCCAACAGTAAAGATCATGGCGGCCAGCACCAGGTAAAAACTAGTCTCTACCATCATTCGTTCGCCTTGATGGACGGGATGCCATCGCCTGCGCCCTCCTGCTGGCGGCCCATCACAAGAGCACCGATCAGCGCGACAAGCAACAGAAGAGCGATAAGCTCAAAGGGAAGTACATAATTTGTAAACAGTTCAAGACCGACGGCCTTCGGCGTTCCGCCCTGCAGGAGCGCCGCACTTTCTTCAGAAGGGCCCATCATGCGCGAAAGCACGCTGTAGGAGACCGTCAGGAGTAAAATGACCCCCAGCGCAATGCCTACGGTGCGACTCCATGCCCGCTGTGCCGCGCTGAAGTCGTTCGTATCGCCACCGATGAGCATAATCACAAACAGTATCAAAATGACAATTCCCCCCGCATACACGATCACCTGCGCTGCCGCCAGGAACTGCGCATCCAGAGTAATATAGAGAACTGCCAGGGTGGCGAAATTGGTGAGCAGAAACAGCGCGCTGTGCACCGGCTGACGGCTTGTCACCACACCCAAAGCTGCCGCCAGGCTGACGGCGCCAACAAGCAGGAAAAACAGAAGCGACCAACTCATGAAAAGTTACTCCGGTCGAATGATCACTTTGGGCATGCCTGGATTCAGAAGTTCCTCTTTGGTCAGCACGAAGTCCTTCCGCTCGTAGTTGGCCATGGCAAAGTCGTGACCGAGAACGATGGCTTCCGTAGGGCAGGCCTCTTCGCAGTCACCGCAAAATACGCATCGCAGCAGATTCAGCTCGTAAACCTTGGCGTGACGCTCGCCTGGCGAGAGCGGCGCATCTAGGTCGTTCTCTGCCGCCTCAACGTGGATCGCCTCAGTGGGGCAGGCGGCCTCGCATAGACAGCAGCCAATGCATCGCTCCAGTCCGTTGGCATAGCGCCGCAGCTCATGACGACCGCGGAAGCGGGGATAGATCGGAATATCCTCGTGAGGAAACTCCACCGTAACCGGCCTCTGGCGCAGGTGCTTTAGCGTCACACCCATCGCCCTGCCGATCTCGGAAGCGCCCTTAAAGAAATCACCCAACTCCATTGAAAACCTCTTTCCACTGCGGCTCTTACTTCAGGAAAACTGCCAGGACTGCCGAAATGCTCACATAGACCAGACTCAGAGGCAACAGGAACTGCCAGCAGAACTTCATCAACTGGTCATAGCGGGGCCGGCCGATACTGGCCCGTACCCAGACAAAAAGGAAGAGCAGAACGACAACCTTGATCAAGAGATATATCGGTCCCAGCCAGATGTACTGCTCAGCGAATGGGCCCTTCCAACCGCCAAAGAAAAGGGTCGCCATAATCGCGCTGGTGGAAATCATGTTGACGTATTCGGCGATGAAGAACAGCGCGAACTTCATGCCACCGTACTCTGTCTGAAATCCCGCCACCAATTCGTTCTCCGTTTCCGGCAAGTCGAATGGGCTGCGGTTCGTTTCAGCCAGTATACAGATGAAGAAGAACGGAAAGGCCAGCCACAGCCAGATCCACTCCCACCATGGACGGATGTCCTCGACCAGGTCGACAAGGCTGAAGCTGCCCGCCAAAATCAGAATGCTGACCAGAAAGAGGCCCAAAGGCAGTTCGTAAGAGACCATCTGCGCGGACGAGCGCAGCGCGCCGAGCAGCGAATAGTTGTTGTTGCTGCTCCACCCGGCCAGTATGATGCCGTAGCTCTCGATTCCCGCAACCGCCAGAATCCAGAGAAAGCCGATATTCACGTCAGCGATGACAGGCGTTCCCTTGGCGATCGGGATAACCGCCCAGATGATCAGTGCCGGCACAAGGGCCAGCGCCGGCGCCAGCAGATAGACCGGCTTGTCGACGTGATTGGGGATGATCTCTTCTTTGAAAAACGCCTTGACCGCGTCCGCGGCCGGCTGCAGGAGACCGAACTTGCCCGCCCGGTTTGGACCGTATCGCACCTGGAAGCGGGCCAGCAGTTTGCGCTCAAACCAGGTGAGGTACGCGAAACCGGTCAGCAGGACGAAAATCAGTATCAGTGCGCGGATGGCCGGGAAGACCAATACCTGTAGCCAGTCCATTTAACGCCTTTCCACTTTGACCCGCTGCGTAAAGCTGCCGTTGAGCAGCGCGCCCACCGGCGCACCGGGCAAACTCTCCGGAATCCAGGCGCAGCCCGTCTGCACCTGCGCGTCGACCGCCACAGTCAGATCCAGGTTTCCTTGCTCGCTCCGCACCGTAACCGCACTGCCCGCGTCGAGACCGTACTTTGCCGCATCGGCAGGGTTCAGAGTGACTGTCGCCCCATGTGCCATGCCGTGCATCTCGTCGGTCAGGCCGAAGAGCGTGCCGCCGTCGTACAGGACAGTTCCGGTGACGAGGCTGAGAGGATATTCGGCATCTTCAGCCGCGGATGCTGGGACTTCCTCTGACGTGCGCCCGGCGGAAGCGTCCTCCGTCGGCGCGCAACTGGCATCCCACTGGCGGCCCTGATCGCCCAGTGCCTCCCACGTCAGTTCCCCATACGCGGGGATAGCTTGAGTGATATCAGCGGTCACACTGTGAGCGTCGGAAAATGACCAGTCCGCACCCATCTGCTTGGCCAGATGCGCAAATATCATCCAGTCAGGCGCCGCTCGTGACTTCGGATCGGTGACCGCCTTTGGCGCCCGCTGCACGCGACGCTCCAGATTGGTGTAGGTGCCGTCGCTCTCAGACCACCCTAGGGCCGGCAGCACAACGTCAGCCTTCTGAGCAGTCGCCGTCGGTAGCAGATCGGTGACAACCAGCAGATCCAACGCCTCCAAACTGGCCGACCAGTCCGGCGATTCGGTCGCCGGGTCGGCCCCGTTCACGAAGAGGGCCCTCATTTCCTGGCTGTCCAGCATTTGCTTGTATGTGTAGCCAGAGAAAGTGGGAAGGTTGCAGCCCCATAGTGCTTCCAGCCGGGCTCTGGCGTCGGCGTCATCAAGCGGGAAATGGCCGGGCAACCTGTCGGGAAGAACACCCATATCGCGGCAGCCCTGCGCATTGCCGTCCAAGCCGGCATAGGCCAGTCGTGCCCCCTCGCCGGCCGCTAGGACGAGCTGTTCCAGCCCGTTGCGGACACCAGGTCCGTTCTCTCCCCGCGCTGCCATCGGCCCGTAAACAATCAGCGAGCTCTCGCTCTCCTTCAACAGTTTGGCCGCGGCCGATATCGCTGCCTCTTCTTCGGACTGGTCCGAACCCTGCACAGCCTGCGTAAGGCGGCTTATCAGCGAAGACTCTTCTCCCGGCAGGTACGACAGGTAGGGGCCGTCGTATCGCGTCAACTCGATCTTGCGGGCGTGGGCGACGATCAGTTTGACCCCGCCTCGAAGGACCGCCCTCTTCAGGTGCAGATCCAGAACAGGCAACTCCTCGCTCGGGTCCACACCGAATAGCAGTACCGTATCGACCTGCGGGTCTGGCCCGTACTGCGGTTTCATCAGCTCTGCCAGTGCCGGCAGCCCGGTGGGCAGTGCCGCGACCTCGCCGCCGTCGCGGTGATCGATGTTGTTCGTCCCGATCACCGCACGCATGAATCGTTGCAGAGCATAGTTGCTCTCGTTGCTGATCTTGCCGCTGCCGATTGCGCCCACGCTATCTGCGCCGTACTTCTCCTTGATGCCGGTCAGCTTTTCCGCGATGAAAGCCAGCGCCTCGCCCCACTGTACAGGGGTCAGCTTGCCGTCCTTGCGCAACTGCGGTGCAGCCAGCCGCTTCTCGTCGTTTACCCACGCGTGGGCGAAGCGGCCCTTATCGCAAATCCACTGGTCGTTGACCTGCATGTTTTCGCGGCCGACGATGCGCCGCAACTGGTGCGTACGGCTGTCCAAACGCACATTGCAGCCCACCGAACAGTGCAAACAAACGCTCGGCGTCCGCTCGATTTCCCAGGGACGATAGGCAAAACGCGAAACGCGATTCGTCAGCGCCCCGACAGGGCAAAGGTCAATGATATTGCCGCTGGTCTTGGCGTCGACGGGGCGCCCATCCTGGATGTCGACGATCGTATCGTTGCCCCGCTCGAAAAGACCAAGTTGCGGCTTGTCCTCCCACTCCTCCAGATAGCGGATGCAGCGCCAGCAAAGTACACACCGCTCCTGGTCCAGCACGATCGTGTCGGAAATGTCATAGTGCTTCTTTGCCAGCCGCTTCGGTTCGATCAACTGGCTGATCCCCGGTCCGAAGCGCATAGTCTGGTCCTGCAACGGGCACTCGCCGCCCTTGTCGCAGATCGGGCAGTCCAGCGGATGATTGAGCAGGATGAAGGCGAGGTTTGCTTCCTGCACCGTCTGCACCTGTTCGGTATCTGTACGCACGACCATGCCGTCGCCCACCGGCATCGTACAGGAGGCCATCATCGCCGTGCCGCGCGGGCCGTCCACCTCGACCAAACACATGCGGCAGCACCCGACCGGGTCCAGCTTGGGATGCGAGCAGAAGACCGGAATCTCGACGCCCGCCATCCGCGCCGCGTCCACCAGAAGCGTCCTGGCAGGGACCGATACTTCCTTTTCGTTGATTGTGAGCGTTACGTTATCTGTCATTGACGATTACGTCTCCGAGTAAGAGGAGAAACTCTTCAAGTTCGTCAGAGTCAGGCTTCGCCGGCAACTGGCGACATTAAATCGTCTACCGCGACATGGAAATCAGGGAATGCAAGTGGCGCAATTGACATGCCTTGACTTAACGTTAGTTTGGTCTGGTAAAGTGCCTCGCCCGAGGAAGAGCTGCGCGGATCGCGATAGACCTCAAGTACATCATCGACAAGATTCCAAATCCAGTACTCTGCTATCCCTGCTTGGGCATATAAGGCCCTCTTCTTGGAGCGATCTATTTTCAAGCTTGATTCGGCCACCTCTACCAACAAGAAAACCTCAGACGGACCGGGGTGACGTTCCGCAAATGCTGCACCCATGTCCCTTAAAAGAATCAAGTCCGGCTCCGGTTCGGACTCTGAATCTAAAATCGAAATAGGAGCCTGAACTCGAAGTCTAATTCCCCCACGCGTGAGAAGCGACGAAAATACAAGCAAAAGGAGATCGACCGCATTTGCATGCGGCGGATATATCGGGCTCATCGACACCAAGACCCCTTCGAGCAGTTCGACCCGTTCGTCCTCATCGAAGAAGCCCGTCTCAATCAGTGAATGATATTCATCCAACGTGAACCGTCGCAAGGGCAGACCTTCTACCGGTCCAATTGGTAAAACTGTTTCGTGTATTCTCCTTCTCGCATTCCCGACCTCCCCGCTTGGGTCCGGCGAGACTGGCGGCGCTACGGCGACCATCACAATACCCCTCAGTCGTCCCCTGGCACCAGGTCATCATGCAGTACGATGTTGCCCCCGGCCGGAGCAAACGTGCTGTCGCGCAGCCCGCTTTCCTCGTGCGTATTCGGGCGGTAATCAGGGCGAATCGGCAGTACCGGGCCGATCTCGTCCGGATTGGTGCTCTCGATCTGCGAGGAAAACTCGGGTCGGAACTTGAGCAGATTGCTCTGCAGTCCCCATACCGACGCCTCGCCAAAGGGGCAGAAGCTCTTGCCTGCGATATTGTCGGCGATGAACTCCATCAGTTCCAGGTCTTTGCCCAAACCCTGCCCTTCCTCGATGCGCAGCAGGATTTTCTCCAGCCAGGCCGTGCCTTCCCGGCAAGGTGTGCACTTGCCGCAACTCTCTTCGCGATAGAAGCTGAGCGTGCGTCGCGCGACCTCCACCATGGATGTGCGGTCGTCGATCGCGATAACCCCCGCCGAGCCCAGCAGAGATCCGGCCTCGGCTATGCTCTCGTAGTCCAGCGGCGTGTCAAACTGGTCCGGTGTCAGCAGCTTCATCGAAAGCCCGCCCGGAACGATTGCCTTGATCGGATGGTTCTCGTCCTCCGGGCCGCCCCCGTATTCGTTAACCAGTACACTCAACGGCGTGGCGTGAGGAAGCTCGTAGAGCCCCGGCCGCTTAACGTTGCCGCTCAGGCAAAAGATCCTCATGCCCGGGCTGCGTTCAGTGCCGTACTCCTTGTACCATTCGACGCCATAACGCATGACATGCGTCACATTGCAGATCGACTCGACGTTGTTAACGATCGTCGGCTTGGCATACAGGCCTTGCACGGCGGGGAACGGTGGCTTCAGGCGCGGCTCCCCCCGAAAACCCTCGAGGCTCGTCAACTGGGCGGTCTCTTCACCACACTCATAGGCGCCTGCCCCGCGGTGCAGCACTATGTCCAGACTCTTGTCGGTGCCGAAGATGTTCTCGCCCAGGTAGCCTTTGGCCTTGGCCTCTGCCAGGGCCTCCTGCAATCGCACATAGGCAAAATAATATTCGCCGCGTATATAGATGAAGGCCTTCTCCGACTCAATCGCGTGGCAGCTCAGAATGATGCCTTCGATGAGCTGATGCGGATCGTACTCCATCACAATGCGGTCTTTGAACGTGCCGGGCTCCGACTCGTCAGCGTTGACCACCATGTAGCGCGGTTGTACGCCCGGCGGCAGAAAACCCCACTTCATACCGGTGGGAAAACCGGCGCCCCCGCGACCGCGGATGCCGCTGTCCTTGATCTGATCGATCATGTCCGCCGGCTCGATCTCGCTCAATACGCGGCGGGTGGTGGCGTAACCGCCGTC
Organism: Caldilineaceae bacterium; assembly: GCA_965207495.1. Lineage (GTDB taxonomy): Bacteria > Chloroflexota > Anaerolineae > Caldilineales > Caldilineaceae > Bin5. The sequence goes on along the minus strand of OZ242287.1, from coordinate 4,260,109 downwards.
GGCCTCATAGGTCTCAATCTTGTGGCTGTCAGGTTTATTGAGCCGGTCCATCAGGTAACGCGGTTCCATCCCGCCCAGGCGGTAAGGTCCGTCGGACGCGCCCTCGTTGTTGGGGTCGGCCTCCGGCGTCCAGCGTTCCAAGGTATGAAAGCCGTTTCCCGCTTTGAGCAGATCGATCGCCTTCTCCACATCCTCAGACGAGTCGAGATTCTCAAAATAACGGATCTCGCCTGTCTTCTGGTCCGTTACGATCGCCATCGGCGCCGTGACGCAGGATCCCAGACACTCCATGTGATCAAGCGCGAACTTGCCGTCCTCAGTCTTCTCACCATGATGAATGTCAAGCGCGTTCTCGAAGTTGTGAAGGCACTGGTTCCCGCCCCGCAACATGCACGGCACGTTCGTGCAGACTTCGATGTGATACTCGCCTTTGGGCGCCTCATGCAGCATGTTATAGAAACCGACGACCCCGCCAACCTCCGCCGGCGCGATCCCCAGGATTTCCGCCAGTTCGTCCTGCGCATCCACCGGGCAGTAGCCGTACTCCCTCTGGATCACGTAGAGCGCCGGCAAAATCCCCGAACGCTGCCGGCCCGCGGGATAGCGTGCCAGTATCTCGTCGATCTCCTGCCGCATCTGTTCCGTTATCATTGAATACCCCGGTTGCCGGTGAGCCGTATACGGTGACAAACGCTGACCATACCCTACTGCCGAGTATCTATCGGTCTACCTCACCAAGTACAATATCGATCGACCCGATGTTGGTTACGACATCGGATAGCATCTCACCCCGACTGATATGGTCGATTGCGTAAAGGTTATTGAAGCTGGGCCCGTGAACGTGTAACCGGTACGGCTTGGCCGAACCGTCACTGTAGACGTAAAACCCCAACTCGCCCTTGCTGTTTTCGATGCCGTTATAATAGTAGCCGGGCGCCACATGGAAGCCTTCGGTCATCAGCTTGAAGTGGTGAATCAACGCTTCCATGCTCACGTCCAACTCGGCGCGCGGCGGCAAAGATACCTTGCGATTGTTCGACTTATACAGGCCGCTGGGTAGGTTGTCCACCGCCTGCTCCAGAATTCGCACACTCTGACGCATCTCTTCCAGACGGATTATGAAGCGCCCGTAGCAGTCGCCGCTATCGCTGGTCGGCACCTCAAATTCATATGCCTCGTAGCCGCTGTAGGGTCTATCGCGCCGCAGATCCCAGTCGATGCCGCTGCCCCGCAGCATCGGCCCCGTCAGACCCATGCCCAGGGCATCTTCGGCGCTGATATAACCGATGCCTGTCAGGCGCTCCTGCCACAGCGGCGCCTCGGTTACCATCGCCTCGTACTCCCTGATCTTCTGCGGCATCAATCGCAGGAAATCCTTCAACTCATCGATAAAAGCGTCCGGCAAATCCTGCCAGACGCCGCCGATGCGAATATAACTGACCGTAAGCCTGGCCCCACACGCCATCTCGAACAGATCCAGGATCCGCTCCCTTTCGCGCGTCGCATACATGAGGAGGCTCATCCCCGTGCCCGAGACATCCAGGACGTGCGTCGCCAGCCAGAACAGATGAGACGCGATTCTCTGCATCTCCGCCATAATCACCCGGATCACCTGCGCCCGTTCCGGTATCTCCAGGCCCAACATGTGCTCGATGGTCAGGCAGTAGCCCAGATTGTTCGACATCGCCGACAGATAGTCCATCCGGTCGGTGTAATAGACGAAATCCTTATAACGCTTGTTTTCACCAGTCTTTTCGAAGCCGGAATGGAGGAAGCCCAGGTCCGGGTCGATGCTGACAATGCGCTCACCGTCCATCTCCACGACCAGGCGCAGGACGCCGTGCGTGCTCGGATGGTGCGGCCCCATATTGATGACCATATTCTGCCGGCTCATCCCCGGTGGCAAGTCGGGGGCCTTGCTTTCCGCCGGCAGGATCTGCGTGCCAAGCGTGTCGAATTCCGGATCGTCCCAGGTGAACGTAAATGGCACCTCTTCCCCGCCCAGGGGCGCCTGCTTCTGCAGCGGGTGGTTGGGCCAATTCTTAGGCATAAGGATCCGCCGCAGGTCTGGATGACCGGCGAAGCGGATTCCCATTAAATCGTACGCTTCCCGCTCCGGCCACTCTGCCCCCCGGTACACGCCGGTCAGGCTGTCGATCTGCGCCTGGTTGCCGTCGCCGCCCTGTTCATCTTCGCAGTCGGCCACGACAGTCAGGTGCTGGTTGCGCGAGTAAGAGCGAAACTGGTAGACAGTCTGAAAGCGTGCCTCGCCGTTCAGAGGCAAATGCGACCGGTCCAAACCAGTAACGTCTATCAGAGTCTCGTATTTCAATCCGGGATCATCACGCAGAAAAGTAGCGAGCGCCTTCAGTTGTGACGGCACAACCGACACCACCTGGTTGCCGTGGTGCAGGCCCGCTGCAACGATATCCTCGCCAAACTGTTCGCAGATGCGCTGTGTATCGCCGGTCTCACCGGTCGGCATCGGCGCCAACGCAGGGATACCCGGTGGATTCAGCGTTCGTTGCGTTTCGTACGTGCGAAAAACCGGGGCTACATCAAGAGGCATCTCTCAACTCGCTCTCATTTCTGCGCATCGGCCAGGACGAAAACAGGGCCGTATTCACTCTTCTGGACTGGTGGCTAAAACGGGTGCGCCGCTTACAAGGAAGCATTACTAAGGTCAAACACCTAATGGCATGATCTCGTCAACGGCGACCGGTTCCTCAACATTGCGCCATGCCCCAACCGATTCTCCCCGCTGTTTCGCACGCAGCAGGTCCATCGCATAGAGCAGTGACTCGGGCCGGGGCGGGCAGCCGGGAACATACACATCGACGGGGATAATCTTGTCCACCCCCTGGATTATGGCGTAGTTGTTAAAAGGCCCTCCCGCGCTCGCGCAAATTCCCATCGCGATGACCCACTTGGGCGCCAGCATCTGATCGTAAATGCGCTTGATCACCGGCGCCATCTTATTGCTGACGCGGCCCGACACGATCATTAGATCGGCCTGCCGCGGGCTGGCTCGGAATAGCTCCGATCCGTACCGGGCAATGTCGTGGCGGGCCGTGCCTGTGGCAATCATTTCCATCGCACAACACGCCAACCCGAACAGCAGCGGCCACGTGCTATTGGCCCTCCCCCAATTGATCACGCTGTCCAGCGACGTTGTTAAAATGCCTTCGGGGACCTTTTCTTCTATACCCATGACCGTTCCTTTGTTCCTACATCTCCTGTACCTACATCTCTGGCAGCCTGGCTAGACGCGGCAACTTTCGAACGCAGCGACTGGCTTCCGGCTCGCTGGGCCTCCCAGCTTTCGCCTGCAGCAATAAATTTACAGTACCCTTTGAAAAGCTGTGAGTGACGGCCAGACCCCTTAGTCTCTAGTCCCAGTCGAGAGCGCCCTTCTTCCATTCATAGAGGAAACCCACCACGAGTACAATGAAAAAAGGAATCATCGCCAATAGGGCAAACAGGCGAAGGTCTCTCAAGACGGCCGCCCACGGGAAGAGGAAGATTACTTCGATGTCAAATATCAGAAAGAGCATCGCAACCAGATAGTATTTCACCGGGAATCGTCGACGGGCGTCGGCAAAGGGGATGATCCCCGATTCGTATGGCTCTAACTTCTGGTCGTTGCGCTCGCGTGGACCTAACAGTGAGGGCAGACCTATGGCAATGCCGCCAAATCCGGCCGCCAACACGATCAGTATGAGAAGTGGCAGATAGTCGCTTGCCATCTCGATTATTCCTTTTCAGCGTTACTGAAAGGCTTGGGGAGATGTTCGTGCAATTTTCCACGAACGCAACTATTCTAGCACGAACCGAAATCGACTGTCAAAGCCCGTAAGTGTCGACAGTGCATCCCAAAATGGTAGTAGATTAACGAATATTTTTGGTAGCTTCGAACCTCTGGTCAGATCCAGTCCCCAGTCTCCGTCAGCCTAATCGGTGTCACTCACTCCTCACTCCTCTTTCCTCTCTCCTTGCCTTTGGGCGTCCGGGCCTTCGGCCCTCCCTTGTGCAGGGGCTGCGCCCCCGCAACGCCCCGCCCTTACTAGCCACCTTGTGTGTTCTTCCCCAGCAAAATGTCTAGCCAACAGTGTCTCCCCCCACACGCCGTCTCAGCCCACTAATCACTATCCACTGCAGTTCCGCCACCGTGCTCATGCTTCCCCAGCATAATGTCTAGACAACAGTGTCTCCTCCCCTACCCAATATCTCATCCCACTAACCACTGCCGTTGGCAGTACACTAAAGACCAAAAACTGACTACCAAAAACTGCCGTTCCGCGCCCCCCTTATTGTCGCCTCCCCCGGTAACGCCAAGCCTTTTGCATGCCCCGACTCTCTTCAAGTGCCGGTAAACAATTCCAGCCGTCGCCGACACAATTTCCCCGGCAAACTGTTCCCACCCCAAAACTTGGATGCACCTTGCGTGTCAATTGTCCCCCCAAAGCGGGCCTCCAGCCCGCAGTACGAGATCATTTCACCAGTCCTGCCCCGATCCGATGGAAAACCTCGAACAAGCCGCCGCCCCCGCCGCGTTGAACGCGTTTACTAAGGGTACAAACTTTCGCTATCAGAAATCGCTATGCTATACTTTCGCGGGAGTTTGTTAAATTCCACACAAACGGATTCTCGGCAATGCTCAGTCAATATTTCTTCATTCTTATTATGTCCGGTTTGGCGGTCGTGTTGCCTCTCGCCGCCATCGTGATGGGCCATTTCCTTGGCCCCCGCCGGCCCGATGAGATCAAGAACGACATCTACGAGAGTGGCGTCGAAACCATCGGCGAGACTTGGGTGCAGTTCCGAGCGCAATACTACCTGATCGGCCTGGTATTCGTCGTGTTCGATGTCGAAGCGTTATTCCTTTTTCCAATCGCGGTGGCATACCAACAACTGGAAATGTTTGCCGTGCTCGCGACCATTTTCTTTATTCTCCTGCTCGTCATCGGTCTTATGTACGACTGGCGCAAAGGCGCCCTCGACTGGCAGTAGGTCTCGCCTAGATGCTGTGCATTTCGACTCAGATCCTGGCCCTGAAAGGCCTTAGTTTCTCAGCTACCTGTTCGGAGGCAAAGCTATGCAGGTAACCCAATGGAGCGAAGCGCTCTCCAGCTGGCTCATGGGGCTGGGACTTCCCGGCTGGGCGGCCATATTCCTCGTATACGCCGTCGGGTCCTTTATCCTGATCAACTACGGCATGTTGTCGGTGCTACTGTTGATCTGGATTACGCGCAAGGCAATCAGCCGCATTCAGGATCGAATCGGCCCCAACCGAGTCGGCAAGTACGGCCTTCTCCAGACCGTCGCTGATGCTGCCAAATTACTCTCCAAAGAGGACATAACTCCCTACGAAGCAGACAAGATCGCCTACAATCTGTCACCCGTTCTGGCAGTGTCCGGTGTGCTGATGCTGCTCGCAGTCATACCATTTGCGCCCGGCCTGAGTGGCGTGGACCTGAATGTGGCCGCACTCTATATTGTTGGGCTCGGGTCGATAGGCATCATGGCGGCTCTGATGGCAGGCTGGGGCAGCAACAATAAGTACGCCCTGCTCGCCGGTTTTCGCGTGGTGGCACAGCTCCTGAGCTACGAGATCCCCCTGGTATTGGCAATCCTGACGGTCGTTCTGCTCACCGGTTCGATGCGATTCGGCCACATCGTAGAACTCCAGTCACTGCATATTTTCGGTTTTAACCTCGGCTTGGGTTGGCTCGGAATCGTCATGCCGGGCGCACTGATCGTCTTCTTTGTCAGCTCGCTCGCAGAGGCTGAACTCACCCCCTTCGACCTGTTGGAAGCGGAATCTGAACTGATCGCCGGTTTCCATATCGAGTATTCTGGCATGAAGTTCGCCATGTTCTTCCTGGCCCAGTTCCTGAATGCCTGGATTCTGGCAGCCGTTGCCGTCACGCTTTTCCTCGGAGGTTGGCAAGGCCCCGGTGTCGGCTTGCCAGTCATCGGCCCGCTACTTGGTCTCGGCTACTTTATGATCAAGACCTATGGCGTCTACGTCCTTCAACAGTGGATTCGGGGTACCTTTCCCCGCATCCGTATTGATCAGATGATGTATTTTGCCTGGAAAGTCCTGGTCCCGCTGATGATCGGGCTCATCGTCGCCCAGGCAATCATCCAGAAGCTTCCGACCCCCGTTGCCATTCAATATGTGCTCATCTTCATCGCAAATGTCGGCGTCATGGCCGTCGTAACTTACATCCTGCAGAAATACTTCCGTGAAGAGCAGATGCGAACCAAGCGTTCCTTCGAACCGACCTCTCTGATCGGCGGCATGCAGGTCTCCGAAAAGGGCACAATGTACTAGGTCCTTCCGGACAAGAACCGACAGAACGAGGCTGGATCACAGCTCGGGGCACTGGCATCTGCAAACTGGCATCTGTAAAGTTGCGCCCCACCAACAAGGCAGGGATTTCCATGCAGTTACCGTTGGGCATAGAGGTACCAATACCGACATTTGAACAGTTCGTGTTCATTCAGGTGGCCTTACTCACGGCCATAGCCGGTCTGGCTGTAGTGACGAGCCGAAACCTCTTTCACAGCGCTCTGGCCCTGACGCTCACATTCTTCGGCGTCGCCGGTATCTACATTTTTCTGGAAGCCGAGTTTCTTGCGGTCAGCCAGGTACTGGTTTACGTCGGCGCGATTGCCATGTTGATCGCCTTCGCCATCATGCTCACGCGCAGCATGATGTACGGTCGCACCTCTCCACTCAATAATCAGTGGGGCAAAGCCTCTCTGTTCGCGGTCTTCTTTTTCGCCGCTCTGCTTGCCTTTGCGCGGGCAACGCCGTGGCCGGCCGCGGGTGAAGAAATCGTGGCTGACGAGGCGCTGATAGCTGCACTGGGAAGAGAGTTTGTAACCACTTACGTTATAGCATTCGAAGTTCTGGGGCTGCTGCTGCTTCTGGCTCTGGTCGGTGCCGTTATGTTGGCACGCGACCGCTAGGGCTCCTGCTCAACGAAATCGGGGTTGCCGCAATGACAGAGCGCCGATTTCCTGCCACCGCATCTGTTTGGGGTTGATCTATGGTTCCGCTAAGTTGGTATCTGATGCTCGCCGCCTTCCTGTTTTCATGCGGCCTCTACGGCGCGCTTGCACGCCGCAACGCCATCGCCATGCTCATGGGCATCGAGCTCATGCTCAACGCCGCCAACATCAACCTGGTGGCATTCTGGCGTCACGGAGTCGGCCCCATGGAGGACCTCACCGGCCAGGCCTTTGCCGTGCTGATTATCGGCCTTGCCGCTGCCGAGGCCGCCGTCGGCCTGGCGCTGATCATCGCCGTCTACCGCGAGCGGCGCACCATTGACGTCGACGAGTTGGACATTCTTGCCGGCTAAGTCGCACTAAGAATGGCTATGTCGCACTATATATGTAGGTGGCGCCGCTGTCCGCGCCGCCTGCGGAGACTATAAGAAAAAGGTGGCCAAGAAGCAGCTGACGGGAACTCTTGAAGAACAGTGCAGTTTTCTCTACCAACTCGCACAGGAGAAGATGGAGAGCGGCAACTATACAGGCGCCGTCTATGCACTTAAAGAGATCGTAAAGTATAAGCCAGACTATGGCGAAGCAGCACAGCTCTTGGAGAATGCCCGTCGGCACAAGAAAGCCCAATCATTTCGGCTTGTCATCTCTCTTGTCGGGGCCGGCCTTTTCGTAGGCATCGGCTCGACCGCAGGGCTGCACAACGATCTGTGGCTGTTAGTCCTGGCATTTGCCGGTCTGCTTGTCGGGTACCTGTTTGCCAATCTGGTTCGAGGTCAGGCTACGCCTTAGCTCACGAATCTTTATTCTGAACTGACTACGGAAGACCGTCCGGTTTCCATTTTTCTTGAGGCTTTTCTATGGAAGGATTATTCAGCGTCACCTGGGTTGTGCCGATTCCTCCTTTCCTGGCATTCCTGGCGATCCTGCTTTTCCTGAATAAGAACAAACGGGGCAGCGCTCTGACCGCTATCGGTGCCGCTCTGCTGAGCTGTGTGCTGGGTTGGGGGATCGCCTTTGCCTCATTCTTCCGCGATCATTTCGGAGAACATCCGGTTGACGAGGCGATCTACACAATTCCCACCGGCGCGACAGAATTTGTCATCGGCTACGCAGTGGATCCGGCCAATGCCTTGATGCTGTTCATGGTGCCCTTCCTGGTGTTGATGATCTTTATCTACTCCAGCGGCTACATGAGTTTCCCCCACCATCTGCAGGCGTCGCAATACCCGACCGCATACGCGCAGGGCAAAGACCCCCGCTACAGCCGCTTCATGGCCTATATCTGCCTGTTCGCGACCGGCATGCTCGGTCTGGTCGTCGCCAACAATCTGCTCCAGTTCTTTATCTTCTGGGAAGTGATGGGGCTGTGCAGCTACCTCCTGATCGGGTTCTGGTACGAGAAGGCTTCGGCGCGGGCAGCCGCGGTCAAAGCCTTCGTCACCACCCGCATCGGCGATGCCCTGCTCATGATCGGCCTCATCCTCCTCTACGTGCGCAGCGAGCCGAGCAGCCTCCGCTTCAGCGAGCTCTTCACCCAGACAAACCTGGATCAGCTTGCCAATTCACTGGTCAATATTCCCGTCTTCGGCGAAGTCCACTGGATTTCGCTCATCGGCGTGCTCATTTTCTGCGGCGCAATTGGCAAGAGCGCCCAGTTCCCGCTGCACATCTGGTTGCCGGACGCCATGGAAGGGCCCACACCCGTCAGCGCTATGATCCACGCGGCGACGATGGTGTCGGCCGGTGTCTTCCTGCTGGTCCGGATGTTCCCCATCTACGAGTTTTCCGGCGAAGTCTCCGGCGGAACGCTGCAGTTCGTCGCATTCATCGGCGCCTTTACCGCTCTGTTTGCCGCCACAATCGCCGTGGCGCAGTGGGATATCAAACGAGTCCTGGCCTACTCCACCATCTCACAGTTGGGGTATATGGTTGCCGCCATAGGCATGGGTGCCTACGTGGCCGCGCTCTTCCACCTGTTGACACATGCCTTCTTCAAGGCTCTCCTGTTCCTCGGTTCCGGCAGCGTGATTCACGGCGTGGAACACGGCTACCATCACGCACACGAACACGAGGACGACCACGGTGAGGGCCACAGTGAGGGCCACGGTGAACACATTGTCCGCCGCCCCGACGGCGTCCTCGATACCGAAGACGCGCAGGATATGCGCAACATGGGCGGCCTCCTGAACAGGATGCCCCGCACCGGGTGGACCTTCATCATCGGCGGGCTGGCCCTCTCAGGCTTCCCTCTGGTCACCTCAGGCTTCTGGTCCAAGGACGAGATCTTGGCCTTTGCCTGGGATGGCAGCCATCAGTGGGTCTTCTGGACGCTGGCACTGTCCGCCTTCCTCACCGCCTTCTACACGATGCGCCAGATCGGGCTGACCTTCCTGGGCAAAGCGCGCACCGAGGGCGCCTCGCACGCACCTGAAAGCGTGCCCAGCATGACGACGCCACTGATTCTGATAAGCATCTTCGCCATCGCCGGCGGATGGTTCGGCATTCCCGATGCATTCCCGGTTCTGGGCAGCATCGTTCCCAACTGGATCGGGCACTACCTCGAACCCTATATGAAGTACATGCACCTGTACCCGCATCATCCCGATTTCAATTTCGTGCCGCTGGCAGTCTCGATAGTCGTCGCGCTCGGCGGCCTTGGGGCAGGCTATCTGGTCTACGGTCAGGGGCTGAAAGAGGGTCAGACGGATCCCGTCGCACGAATTCTCGGCCCGATCTGGTGGATGTGGCATCGTAAGTACTGGATAGACGAACTGTATAGCGGCACGATCGTAATCTTCACGATGTGGCTGAGCCGCTTCCTCGCCCTGTTCGACCGTGAATGGATTATCGACTGGGTCGTCAACGGCGTCGGCCGGATTGCCCTCCGTATCGGCGATCTCTCGGCTGCCTTTGACAGATTCGTCGTCGACGGATTCGTAGACGGTGTCGGCTGGATCTCCGATCAGGCCGGCCACATTGCTCGCATGTTGCAGGATGGTCGCGTGCAGACCTATCTGCTTTTCGGTATGTTGATCCTGGCCGTTTGGCTATTCCTGAACGTGCTTCCCATGATTCTTACCTTGGTATAAGGAGCTGCGCCGCGTCGAAAGCATCCTTTCGACCGGCAGCGGACCCGCTTGGCTCATTCTGCCTAAACCTAAACTCTGCTTGGAGACGGCTTCATGGATTCACCTGATTCAATCGTCCTGACAATACTGCTCTTTTGGCCGCTGGTGTCAGCACTCCTGGTCATATTGCTTGGCCGCAGCGACAGCCTGATCAAAAAGGGCTCGATCGTGGCCAGCCTGCTCCCCCTCGGCCTCAGCATCTATCTGCTGTTTGCGTACGACTCCGGAACAGGTGGTATGCAGTTTGAGCAGTTCGCCGAGTGGATTCCGCAGCTCAACGCCGGCTACCATCTAGGCGTCGACGGGCTGAGCGTTCCTCTGATCTTCCTGACTGCACTGCTCAGCACACTCAGCCTGTACTACAGCGCCGGCGTCATCAACGAGCGTGTCAAGGAATACTTCTTCCTGATGCACCTGCTGGAATTCAGCATGATCGGCGTCTTCCTGGCCCTCGACTACGTTCTCTTCTACGTCTTCTGGGAGATCAGCCTGGTACCGATGTACTTTCTCATCGGAATCTGGGGCGGCGAGAATCGCGGTTACGCGGCCACCAAGTTCTTCATCTATACCTTGGTGGGCTCTGTCGCGATGCTGCTGGCGATTCTGGGAGTCTACTTCGCAACAGGGACTTTCGACATCGTCGAAGCGGCTGCAGCCCAGCCCTTCGCTGGCAATCTGACCCTCGCCAGCCTGGCGTTCTGGGGTTTCTTCTTCGGGTTCGCCTTCAAAGTACCCAGCTTCCCCTTCCACACCTGGCTGCCCGACGCCCATACCGAGGCGCCAACGGCTGGCTCCGTCATTCTGGCGGGTGTTCTACTGAAGCTGGGCGCCTACGGTATGTTACGCATCATGTTGCCCAGCTTCCCCGAGGCGTCCGTGTATTGGGCTACCTGGATAGTGGCGCTGGGAGCAATCGCCATCGTCTACGGCGCCTTCGTTTGCGTGGCCCAGACCGATCTGAAACGCCTGATCGCATATAGTTCAGTCAGCCACATGGGCTACGTAATGCTGGGCATCGGCGCCGCGGCAGCTGTGATGACGCCCGAAGCCCTGGCAGGCGCGGTCAACCGCTTCGGCCTCAGCGCGGCCGCCATTCAGGACAGCGCAGCGATGGCGCTCAACGGCGCCGCACTGCAAATGTTCAACCATGGCATCATCACCGGTGCGTTGTTCTTCCTGGTCGGGATAATCTACGAACGCGCCCACACGCGCGACCTGTCCAGGTTCGGCGGGCTGGCGACCAAGACGCCCCACTTCTACGGCCTCATGTTGACAGCCGCCTTCGCCAGTCTGGGGCTTCCAGGTCTGGCCGGCTTCTGGGCCGAGCTTTTCACCTTCCGCGGCGCCTTCGCCATCATGCCCTACTGGGCTGCATTCGGTACCATCGGCATCGTCATCACCGCTGTCTATATTCTCTACCGCATAATCCAGAATGTCTTCCTGGGCGAGTATGATCCGAGCAAACATTCGCACTGGACAACAGTGCAAGGTGAACACGCAGACGGCCCAACCGACATGGTCGGGTTTGAAAAAGTGACAATGTGGCCGCTGATCGCGGCGATGTTTGTGATCGGAATCTACCCGACGCCTTTGGTGAACTATTTCAATAAGTCGGCGCGGGAACTCCTGGCCTTCGTGCAGAATCTAGTCTGAACACTGCAGTGACCGGCTGTCTGCTGCCTGCTTCGGCTTGACTCACCGGCAGCGTACAACCGACATCCGGCACTGTCATATGGAGAACTATTTGTGGGCGACTTAGGATATATCGCACCCGAACTCATACTTCTCATCGGCGGCCTGTTTATCTTCTGCCTGGATCTGGCATACGATCCCGGCGTGGGCAAGAAGTCAGGGCTGAGCTACATGGCACTGTCAGCCCTCTTTCTGACCGCTGCCCTGGTTGCCGCCGTACTGCAGCTGAACATCTCCGATCCGGAAGCCGGGCCGAAAGTGGCCTTCTCGATGATGACCATCGACAACTTCGGCAGCTTCATCAAGGTCACTATCTTCTCCGGTATGGTCCTGACCACCATCGCCGGCGGCCGCTATATGAACCGCCGTTCCGGCAACCAGGGCGAATTCTGGACCTTCTTCCTGATGGTCAGCCTGGCCATGAGCATTGCCGTCAGCGCAAATAACCTTGTCCTCGTCTATCTCGCCATCGAATTCCTTTCGATAACGAGCTATATGCTGGCCGGATTCCTGAGGGACAACCGGCGCAGCAACGAGGCCGGTCTGAAATACTTCCTCTACGGGTCGATAGCCTCCGCGGTGATGCTTTACGGCATCAGCCTGCTCTACGGCGCCACCGGTTCCCTGTACCTGCACGACATAGCCGCCGCCTTCTCCGAAATACTCGGAGAATCGACCGAAGTTAGCGGCTTGGCTTTTGCTGCCCTGCCCGCGATGCTGCTGATTCTGGCGGGCCTCGGATTCAAGGCTAGCCTGGCTCCCTTCTATCAGTGGGCCCCGGACACCTACGACGGCTCACCCACACCGGTCGCCACCTATCTTTCCACCGCCTCCAAGGCCGCCGCCTTCGCGGTGCTGGCCCGTTTCTTCGTCGTGGCCATGGCCTCCTTCGAAGTAAACTGGGTCCCCGTGCTGGCCGCTTTCAGCATCATCACCATGACAATGGGCAATCTCGCGGCGCTGCGGCAGACCAGCGTCAAGCGCATGATCGCATACAGCTCCGTGGCCCAGGCCGGTTACATCCTGATGGGGTTGGTTGCCGTAACCTCTTCCTCGCCGAGCGCGATGGATGGTCTCAACGGCGTACTGCTCTATCTCTTCGCCTACCTGTTCACCAACGTCGGCGCCTTCCTCGTCGTCATGGCGCTGGAGGAAACGGTCGACAGCACGCATATCAGCGCCTACCGCGGTCTGATCAAGCGGGCGCCCTGGCTTGCCGTCATGTTTACGATCTTCCTGCTCAGCCTGACTGGCATTCCCCTCACAGGCGGCTTCTTCGGCAAGTTCTACGTCTTCGGCGCCGCCATCCAGCGTCAGTACTTCTGGCTGGCCGGGATTGGCGCGATCAACGCCGGCATCGCCGCCTTCTACTATTTGCGCGTGGTTCGGGAAATGTTCTTCACCCAGGAAGGTGAAGGCGAGGCCCTCGATGTGCCGATGGCGTTACAGACCAGTCTCCTGATCTGCACCATCGCCACAGTCTGGATCGGCGTCTATCCCAGTGCGGTACTCGAATGGGTGAGCAACGCCTCCGGCCAGCTGCTTTCCGTTGTTCCCTGAACGCTCAGGGAGTAGGCGCATCCTCCCTGAGCAGCCCCTCAGACTTGAGCTCATTCCACAAATCCGTCGGGATAGGCCGCTCTAGCAGGCCGTAATTGCCCTGTACATGGGCGGCTTCGAGCGCGCCGGGGATGATGGCAGACACGATCGGGTTGGCCAGCAGAAACTGCAGCGCCGCGCAAGGCAAGGGCGTCTGGTGGCGCTGGCAAATCTTCTCGATCCGGTCCGTCCTCTCCATCATCTCCTCCGAGGCAGGCGCGTAGAAGTAACGTGCCCCGGGCACCGCGCCGGTGGCCAGAATCCCCGACGCGAAAACCGCCCCGACTATGATGCTGATGCCCCGCTGTTCGCATAGGCGAAACTCCTTCTCCAACATCTCCTGCGTCAGCAAGTTATAGCCGTAGGCGACCAGAAAGAAATCCAGATCGACAAGGTCGAGAAAACGGGGGATCATCCCCAGCTCGTTTATGCCCGCGCCCACCCCTTTGATCAGACCATGGCTGCGCAGCTCATCAAGAGCACGCCAACCGCTCGTAAACAGTTGATTCAGATAAGCGTTTACCCGAGCCTCGGTCTCGTAGAAGTAGAAATCCAGGTCATGAATGACCAGCAGATCCACCGAAGATAGGCTGAGTCGCTGCAGGCTGTCCTCGTAGGATCGCATGATACCGTCGTAGCTGTAATCGACGCTGAACTCAAACGGCAGCGCGCCCACGAACGGACCAGGATCAAACGTGGCCGGGTCCCGTGTCGGTCGGAACACCCGCCCGACTTTGGTAGAGATCGCGAATTCATCACGCGGCTTCTGTCGCAGAAAGTGGCCGACGCGGTGTTCGCTCTTGCCGTTTCCGTAGAATGGAGACGTATCGTAGTATCGCACCCCCACATCCCAAGCCGCCTGCAAAATGCCCTGCGCCGCGTCTTCATCGAGCACGTCGAACAGGTCCCCCAGCGGTGCCGTTCCCAGACCGAACTCGGAAACATAGGTCCCTGTGCCGCCAATCTCCCTCTGTGGTATGTTGTTCATTGATCGCTCTCCCGGCGAAAATGCTCTCGATGTGAAGCACTATTTCCAATGAAAAAACCCACGCAGCCAGACCATTCCCACCACCCCGTGGACGCCTCCCGACCGTCCAGGAGGCCGCACATTGAACCCGGCAATGGTTTGAAATCTGCGTAACCTGTATGTTACTATGAATCCATCTCCTGATACCATTCCAGGCAGCGGGATGGAAAACTAAACTGCACACTCCAACAGAAAAATACTAGCTTCGCCGCGGAGTCCGCTCAGCCACGGAGATACTGAAACATGACAACCTCCCATAATTCACCCCGCCAACAAAAAAAAGACACAAGCAAGACCGCTGTCTTGGTAGCGACTATTCGCGCCGTACACTTGCGCTGGCACAATCCTCCCCACGTATTTGAAGACACCTATGCATTGCAGATGCTGACCCCATTCTGGCATGCGGTCGCAAAGTACAGGCTGCTGAAATGGCTCGTCGGCGACGTGATTCTTGGCGTCTACCGGCCCGTCTATCCGGCAGTTGTTCTGCGGTCGCGCTATACCGAGGACCAGCTCGAACAGGCGATCGAGTCAGGCACCAGCCAGTATGTGATTCTCGGCGCCGGGCATGATACGTTCGCGCTGCGGCGGCAGGACCTGGCTGACAAAGTTCGCGTTTTTGAAATAGATCACCCGGCTACGCAGGAAGTAAAGCGGCAGCGCGTTCAGAAGGCAATAGGGAGTATCCCCCCGAACCTCACCTTCGTACCCGTAAACTTCGAGATTGACAAGATGGATGAGGAGTTGGCAAAGGCGGGCTTCGACTCCCAAAAACCGGCCTTCTACTCCTGGCTCGGTGTAACCTACTACCTCACGCCAGAGGCAATTCGCGATACCCTGGACCGGGTTGCGGAAATATCTGCCCCGGGAAGCCGACTCGTCTTTGACTTCAAAGTAGCCAAGCATATTATCTCCGACGAATGGCGAACGCTTTGTGAAAAAATGGAGAGCTTTGTCGCGCGCCGGGGAGAACCTATGCTGACCGACTTTACCCCCCAGTCGTTGAGCGACTTGATGGCCAGACACGGCTACACCGAGGTGGAGATGATACCGCCTGAGGAGCAAAGGAACCGCTACCTGGGTGACCGCACCGACTTTGAACCCACAGAGTTCTTCCACTTCGCCCAATTTGCCACGAAACAGCCCACTGAAGGGGAGTCTGCCTGACTAGGCCTCAGACCTATTTAGGCGGCAATTTGGGCAGTGACCGGAGAAATGCTCCAGCAGCTGCGAAACTGATTGGATCCTTACAGACCTGATGCTATAGTACCGCTATGGTGGATCAGAATAGAAACTAGAGTAACAAAGGTACTGTGTGCAAGTTTCATCCGAATGGAGAGAAGGAATGCAACAGTTAAGAAGCAAGTCTGGTTCAATGTCGGCCCACCACTTCGATGAACTCGGAAACTCAACAAAATCACAACTTCACTTTTTCATCCGTGGGGTTGGTTCAGTTGCCGTCCTTATGCCTGGTTCAACGCCCCTATTGGGGCGCAGCAGGATCGGCTCTCTTGCTGAAACCGGCAATCGAGTTGCAAAATCCTGGTCAAAGGCATTTGTTTCGGCCAAGAAGTAGGTTCCCTGTTCCCAGAAAGCTGATTTAGTGGGCAATCCCCCCCCATCACTCAGGACGACGACGCAGTCACTATTCCTGACACAGAAGATAGTCCGGAACTGCGCAGTTCGGTCTCTGCTTCTCTATTCTCCGGGCCCATTCCTCCTCCAGCCCTTATGAGAGAATATGCAGAGTCTGATCCGGAATTTCCTAGGCGGTTTGTTGAAATATTCGAGAGACAGCAGGCCCATGATCACGAAGTTGAAAAAGCCATATTATCCAGTAACGAAGAGATCATACTTGGCAATCAGGATCTACTGAAACGGGGGCAAATCTTCGGTTTGGTCCTTGCGCTCGTCGGGCTAAGTGGGGGACTAGTAGCGGCCTTTCTTGGTTCACCTATAGCTGGCAGCATTATCGGGGCAGGGGGCCTCGCCCTCTTGGCCGGAGTTTTTGTCAACAGCAAGAAAGACCCTTCCTCTTCACAATTCCTGTCTCCCGTACCTCAGTCACTTCAGCCGCCAGAAGGCGATCCTAACGAATCAACAGAATGACCAATTGAGGTCAGTTAATTAACTTGCATCACGGTTGAAGGCTACAATGTTTTTTCATTTCCTTTTGACGTCGCTCGCGGAGGAATCTGTGTGCAGACTCTGACACCACCATCTGCTCCCCACATCGACGAATGGCTCCTGGACAACCCCCGGATGCGCCATTTCATCGCAGCAGTAAACGCCGCCCGCACCCACGAATCTGACCCACGCGCAATCGTGGCTGCCATCCGCCCGGACTTCGTCGATCTCCTGGCCGACCCTGATTGGCTGCCGCCTAAATTCCAGCAACCCTCCCAGGAGAGCGGCATGGGAGGCGGTATCGGCATGTGGTTGCTCTATCGGGCCGGCGATGGCGGCCTGGCATTTTCGGCCCTGGTCGTGCCCCCTGGCGCACAGACCCCCGTGCACGATCATCTGGCGTGGGGTCTCGTCGGCCTGTACAAAGGCGAGCAGGAGGAAGAGGTCTATACACGTCAGGACGACGGCCATGACGAGTCCTTCGCAGACCTGGCCCTTTCCGTTCGCCAGATGCTGCGGCCCGGCGACCTCTATGAGCTGCTGCCCGAAAACGACATCCACAGCGTGCGCACCACCAGCCCGGATACCTCCGTGTCGCTCCACCTTCTGGGCAACGACAACGGCTGCATATGGCGCCACCGCTTTGACCCGGAATCCGACTCCGCGCAACCCTTCCGCTCGGGATGGCTCAATGTGGAGTGCAGGGAAAACGGGAGTGGCTAACCACCGGTCGCACCAATACGCGAGCTTCCGCTGGACTACCCAGAGCAAAAGAAACAAGAGGTGCTTGGCATTGACCTAGCGCAAACAGTACGCCGGCGTTGGATGCGGTTTGCATCCTGCAGGAATACCATGACACTTAACCCCTCACAGGAGACATCCAATGACCAAGCGCATTAACCGGGCGATAGAATTACTGGACCAGGGCCAGCCCATCTACTACAGCGGCGGTCACACCGGCCACGTGCTCACCCGCGAACAAGGCCTCACGGATGCCGCCATCTGGTCCGACTACATAAACGTAGGCATGGAGCACGGCGCCTTCAACATGGGCGGCCTCGAAAGTTACATGCAGGGCCTGGTGGAAGGTGGGCCGGCCCCCAGCGGGCACCGCACACCCACTGTGATCGTCGAAGCGCCGGTCGAAGGCACGTCGGCCGACATCGTGCGATACAACGCCTGGCAGTTCCGTCAGATTCTGGCGCGCGGCGTTCACGGCATCCTGCTCTGTCAAGCCGAGACACCTGAAGCGGTCGCCGCCTTCGTCGAAGGCTGCCGCTATCCTATCAATCGTATCGGCGTCGGCGAGGGGCTGCAGCAGGGGCGCCGCGGCGTCGGCTCCGAACCGACCGCTGCCGCGACCTGGGGCATTGACAACGCAGAATACATCGATAGGGCCGATCCTTGGCCCCTCAACCCCGAGGGCGAGCTGCTGCTGGGCCTTAAGATCGAGTCGGCTGCCGCATTACCCCGCATCGAAGAGATCCTCGCAGTCCCCGGAATCGGATTCGCCGAAATGGGGCCTGGTGATCTCAGCATCTCCCTCGGTTATCGCAAACGCCCACCGACCTTTCCGCCCGAAATGCAGGAAGCAAGCGATCGCGTACACGCAGCGTGCGAGGCAAATGGCGTCGCTTTTCTACAGCCGGCCAGCGCAGAAAATATAGTACAGAGAATCGATGCCGGCGTGCGCGTTATCGGCGGCCACAACCCGGAAACGGCCCAAATCGGCCGCGAGTACACCAAGCGACAGATGCCTGCTTGAAACAATATATTGAGCATCGGAAGACCCAGATCCGCATACCAGTCCAAAAGGTGAAGTAGCCGGAACGGAGACACTATGACAAAGAAATTAACACTGATCCAACGCCCTGTAGTTACCCTCCTACTGCTTGCGCTGGCACTGAGCGCCTGTGTTCCAGCCGCGCCCTCCTCGGGATCGGGTGAGACCGGTGCGCAGTCCCCGGCCTCAGATTCAAGCACGCCCACCGGCACGAAAAACGTAGTCTTTGACAGTCTGCCGGACATGGGCGGCGCCGAAATCGTTGCCGTGACCGGCAACGACTACACGCCCCTCAATTTTATCGACCCGGCCAGCGGCGAGGCTGTCGGCTGGGAATATGACGCCGTCAATGAGATCTGCCGCCGCCTCAACTGTGTCGTCAACTGGCAGGTCACTTCGTGGGAAGCCATGATCCAGGCCGTAGCCGAAGGCCAATTTGACGTCGGCATGGACGGCATCACGATCACGGCTGAACGCGCCGAAGTCGTGGATTTCTCCGACGCCTACATGACCAGCCAGCAGTTCATGCTTGTGCGTGCCGCAGAGGAGCGCTTTGACACGGCCGACGCCTTCGCCGCCGATTCCGCACTGCTGATCGGCGCACAGGCTGGCACCACCGGCTTCTACACAGCCGTGTACGACATTCTGGATGGCGACGAGGCCAACCCGCGCATCCAGCTGCTGGACAACTTCGGGGCATCGGTGCAGGCACTGATCGCCGGCGACGTGGATATGGTGCTGGTCGATGCCGCCTCAGGCCGCGGCTACATCGGGGCCAACCCGGAGAAGCTCAAAATCGTGGGTGAGGCGCTGGCGACCGAGGAGTTCGGTTTCATCTTCACGCCCGGCAGCACATGGACCGCTCCCTTCAACGCTGCCATCCAGACCATGAAGGACGACGGCTACCTGGCCTATCTCAATACCCGCTGGTTCTTCCTCACAGATCCCAACGCCGCCGACATCTACGACAGTCTGCCCGACATGGACGGAGCGGAAGTTGTTGCCGTGACGGGCAACGACTTCATTCCGCTCAACTTCATCGACCCGGCCAGCGGCGAGGCCGTAGGCTGGGAATATGACGCCGTCAACGAGATCTGCCGCCGCCTCAACTGTGTCGTCAACTGGCAGGTCACCTCGTGGGAAGCCATGATCCAGGCCGTGGCCGAAGGTCAGTTCGACGTCGGCATGGACGGCATCACCATCACGGCTGAACGCGCCGAAGTCGTGGACTTCTCCGACGCCTACATGACCAGCCAGCAGTTCATGCTTGTGCGCGCCGACGAGGAGCGCTTTGAAACGGCCGACGCATTCGCCGCCGATTCCGCACTGCTGATCGGCGCGCAGGCTGGCACCACCGGCTTCTACACCGCCGTGTACGACATTCTGGACGGCGACGAGGCCAACCCGCGCATCCAGCTGCTCGACAACTTCGGGGCATCGGTGCAGGCGCTGATCGCCGGCGACGTGGACATGGTGCTGGTCGATGCCGCCTCTGGCCGCGGTTACATCGGCGCCAACCCGGAGAAGCTCAAAATCGTGGGTGAGGCGCTGGCGACCGAGGAGTTCGGTTTCATCTTCACGCCCGGCAGCGCATGGACCGCTCCCTTCAACGCCGCCATCCAGACCATGAAAGCGGACGGCTACGACGCTTACCTGAATGTGAAGTGGTTCTTCCTGTACGATCCAAACTGACATGACTTCGAGCGCAAAGAGACATTATAACGATCTCCCCCGCTCTTTGCGCTCGAACTCTTACAACTCGCATCACAAGTGGCAGCAGCCGACTCTCCTCAAGGCCGTCCCGGGCGTTCTCCCGCCGACTATTTCGCGCGCCTTCCCTACTGGCTCCTGGTAGCACTGCTCCTGGGCGTGCTGCTCCTCTGGAGCCTGCTAGCCGACGCCGACTACAACCTGATCTTCAACGCCGTATCAAAAGGCGTGGGCGTGACCTTGTACGTCTGCTTGATCTCGTTTGGTCTGGCCCTCTTGGTCGGTCTGGTTCTGGGCTTGGCCCGCGTCTCCCGCTATCGACCGGTCTACGAAGTTGCTTCCTTCTACGTGGAGATCATCCGCGGCGTGCCGATGCTGGTGATTCTCTTCTACATTGCGTTCGTGGGCGCCCCAGGGCTCGTGGACCTGTTCAACTGGGCGGGATCAGCCCTCCAGGCGCTGGGACTTGGCCTGGTCGCAAAGCCCCTGGCCGAGTTCAGCATCCGCCAGCTCTCCTTTACCAGCCGCGCAATTCTGGCGCTCGTAATCGGCTACAGCGCCTTCATCGCTGAAATATTTCGGGCGGGTATCGAGAGTGTGGAACGAGGACAGTTGGAAGCGGCGCTCAGCCTCGGCATGAGCCGGAGCCAGGCCATGCGCTTTGTGATCCTGCCTCAGGCGGTCCGGCGCGTACTGCCGCCGCTGGGCAACGATTTTATCGCTATGCTCAAAGACTCGGCGCTGGTATCGGTTCTGGGCGTACAGGACATTACTCAACTCGGCAGGCTCTATGCAACCAGCACGTTCCGCTTCTTCGAAACGTACAACGTCGTCGCATTTCTCTATCTGGTAATGACGATAGGACTCTCACTGTTTGTACGTTACTGGGAAAAGCGAAACGCGCTCAATGAGGGCTAGCGACAGACGCAAGTCCCCCCTGGACGCGCTTATAGGAAGTATGTACTCTCAACTGGGCGGGACGGGGTATCCCTTGTCGACAGGGTCAGGCAAGTCCGCTAGCGGGAGCGGAATCTAGTCATCTCCATCAACTCTGTGTTCGGAGATATCTATCTCGCCCTCGAAGACGAGAGCATCGTCTCCTTGTTCGCCCGTGCTGATGCGAATGATGTTTTCCACGGGGCAAATGAAAATGGCCCCGTCGCCCTGTGTGCCGGTGGCCGCCGTCCTCTGAATGGTCTCCACCACCTGCTCAACTTGATCCTCGCTTACAACGAGATTCAGCTGAATTCTGGGCAACGTATCCACCACATAGGTGCTGTGTCGCCCGGCAAGCTTGATTCCACTCTGACGACCGTGACCCTGCACTTCGACAGTATCGACGGCGGGGACGCCAATTTCAATCAGAGCCAACCTGACACCGTCCAGTTTCTCCTGTCGGATGTACGCTTCGATCTTTTTGAACACCGCTATTTCTCCTGTTTATCGAAAGCTGCTCCCACCTTCAATTTAAGAACCGAGAGCACTTTCACTCCTCTACTCTGTACTTCCTTTCCAGGTAGAATGCAAACAGATCGCTGAGGTCGGGGGGAGGCGAAAGAACTCCCTGAATGTCAATGTCTCCTTCATAGACCAACACATCTTGGCCTTCCTCCCCTGTGCTGATTCGGACCAGGTTCTCTACAGGGCAGATATAGATGGCGCCGTCGCCCTGTGTTCCTGTAGCAGCAGCCTCCCTGACCGTCTCTACGATTTGGGCGACGTCGTCCTCGTCTACAACCACAGTCAAGCGAAGACGAGGCAATGTGTCTACGGTGTAGCTGCTCTGCCGTCCGGCCAACCTGATGCCGGTCTGCCTACCTAGTCCCTTCACCTCAACCGTATCGATGGCCGGGACACCGACCTCCACCAACGCTGACCTGACTTCAGTCAGCTTTTCGAGCCGGATGTAGGCTTCAACCTTCTTGAGCATCGCTCCTCTCCTCTACTCTACATACAAAGAGGAGTCTACCAGAGTTCCGGCTGGGTCGTGCGGATAGCCGCACGACCCTGTAGCAAGACTAGAAGGGTCTAATCGTCCTCCTGTTCACTACTATCGCTGACTTCCATACTTTCAACCGCTTCAGTTTCTTCGGCATCAACAGCTTCTTCAAAGTACGTACCTTCGCCACCATGCCTCGCTAGTCACGCATACGCGCGTTCGCCATGCTCGCTGATGTCCAGGCCAATCTCCTCTTCCTGCTCGGTGACGGCCAGGCCCCAAACCGCATCCAAGACCTTGGTCAAAACAAATGTGATGACGACCGAGTATACGATGGTAACGAGGACAGTCATCAACTGGATGCCAAACTGGTTTGGATTCCCGTAAAAGAGGCCGTCAGTTCCGCCAACCGCCGCAGTAGCAAACAGGCCGGTTGCCAGCGCACCCCATGTTCCGGCCATACCATGACAGGCCCATACATCCAGGCTTTCGTCAAGACCTTTCTTCTCTCGGAAATCGATGCTGTAGTAACTGACAGGCGCCGCAATTGCGCCGATTAGAAGCGCTGCCATCGGCGTGACGAAGCCAGCCGCCGGCGTGATCGCAACCAAGCCAACAATTGCCCCCGTCACGATTCCCAGTACGCTGGGCTTATTGTCACGCCAGGACAAAAACATCCAGACCACCGCCGCGGCGGCAGCAGCCGTATTCGTGTTCACCAGCGCCTGTACCGCCAGGCCGTCGGCCGCAAGCGCGCTGCCGCCGTTGAAGCCAAACCAGCCGACCCACAGCAAACCTGCCCCCAATACGGTGAATGCGATGTTATGCGGCTCGATCGCCACCTGCCCGAACCCTTTGCGCTTGCGAATTGCCATCGCAAACGCCAGTGCCGAGAATCCGGCCGTTATATGCACGACCGTCCCGCCGGCAAAGTCCAGCGCGCCCCAGCGAGCAAAGATGCCGCCGCCCCAGGCCCAGTGGCAGACCGGGTCATAGACCAGCGTTGCCCACAGTACCGCGAAGACCAGGTACACCTTGAAACGAATTCGTTCCACGAACGTCCCCGAAATCAGCGCGGGCGTAATGATGGCGAATGTCATCTGGAACGCGGCAAAAAGCAGGTGCGGTATGGACAGCCCTTCCAGCGCCTCCACACCGACATTTGACAGTCCAATGTAGTCAAGACCACCGATCAGCCCGGCGACACTCGTGCCAAAGGCCAGCGTATACCCAATGACGACCCACTGAATGCTGATGAGCCCAATCGTTATGAAACTGAGATTGAGAGTGGAGAGGATGTTCTTCCGGCGGACCATACCGCCATAGAAGAAACCCAGCGCCGGTGTCATCATCAGCACCAATGCGGTGGCGACGATGATCCAGGCAGTATCTCCAGAGTTGATTCCATCCATATGCCCGTTTCCTCCTGTTGCAGGCAATCCCTGCTGTCCGAAAAGCTATTGTGGGGTTGAATCGACTAAGAGGCCCCGCGCGGGAACCCCTTAAGCTACCAACTAATGATCGCCGAACCAGAGCCGGAAATCATATGGTTATTCTGCACAATAGTACGCCGACCTCAGTTGTAAACCTTGCCCAACTGTCCCTTTGAACACAAAGGCCATACCTTCGATCTCCATAGCCGTCGCGGGGACTGGGATCGCTGCTTTTGTGAAGTTGGAAAATAAGGGGGCTTTTGACTACAATAACAGAATTCAATATCAGGCGCAAGAGGTTGCACAGAACCCGCGTTCGGCGTTCACCCTCAACGCGCAGTACGAGAAAATACTGACCCGTTATGGCATCCAAGGAGGCACAGACCCATGAGTACTAAGAACGGTCAGCAGAAAGATGGTCAGGTGGAGCGAGGAACTTTCGCTGTGAAGTCCGGTCTGGCACAGATGCTTAAGGGCGGCGTCATAATGGACGTAGTGACGGCTGAGCAGGCCCGCATCGCCGAAGAAGCCGGTGCCTGCGCAGTCATGGCCCTTGAACGCGTACCCGCCGACATTCGCCAGGACGGTGGCGTGGCCCGCATGAGCGACCCGCGCCTGATCAAAGAGATCATGGAGGCCGTCACAATTCCCGTGATGGCAAAAGTGCGAATCGGCCACTTTGTCGAAGCGCAGATCCTGGAGGCCCTTGGCGTAGATTACATCGACGAAAGCGAAGTCCTGACACCCGCCGACGAGAGCCATCACATCAACAAGCACAGCTTCACCATCCCCTTTGTCTGCGGCTGCCGCAACCTCGGTGAGGCCCTGCGCCGCATTGCCGAAGGCGCCGCCATGATCCGCACCAAGGGCGAGGCAGGCACAGGAGATGTCGTTGAGGCGGTACGACACGCCCGCAGCGTATACGGCGCCATCCGCCGCATCAGCAGAATGGACGCCGACGAACTCTTCACCTATGCAAAGGACATTCAGGCGCCCTACGACCTGGTCAAGGAAACCGCCGAGCTCAACCGACTCCCGGTCGTGAACTTCGCCGCCGGTGGCGTGGCGACTCCTGCCGATGCCGCCCTCATGATGCAGCTCGGCGTTGACGGCGTCTTCGTCGGCTCCGGCATTTTCAAGAGCGACGACCCCGCCAAGCGCGCCCACGCCATCGTCCAGGCTGTCACGCACTTCAACGATCCTCACATCCTGGCTGAAGTCAGCGAAAACCTCGGCGCCCCCATGGTCGGCATCAACGTAACCGACCTTTCAGAAGAAGAAAAGATGGCAGAGCGCGGGTGGTAGCGAGAGCGGCCCCTACCTCCCACCTCTTTCGTTCTGGCGGTGGCAGGAAAGGCTATGCCTTCTGCCACCGCTCTGAAGGCCTTTCCTGACAGGAGAAAAAGATGTCGGACGTTTCAGTCAAGGGTGTCTACCGCGATGGGGTGGTCGAACTATCTGAAAACGTAGAAGCATCCAACGGCCAAAACGTCGTCGTGATCTTTCCGGACCTGTTGCCTGCCCAGGAAGAAGAGTCGTATCTGGACCACTTATGGAAAATGATTGCGAAGGTTGACCCGAAGTTCTTGGAAATGACAAGGAAAGAGCGCCAAATTGAATTCGAAAGGATATCGGCGAAAGTTGGCGATAGTCTGCCCTACCGGACTCCTGAAGAAATGGTGAAGGCGATGCGGAGAGAGAGTTTTGATCCTGATTGATACAAATGTCATTGTCATTGACCGCTTCGTCATTGACCGCTTCTTCCATCGTGACGCTCGCTATGAACAGAACCGCAGGCTGATTGAAATCTTCCCCAAACTGAGTGTTGGATTCTCCATTTTTTCGCTCTTGGAACTCTGCGGAATCTCCTCTCTTTTCGAAGGAATTGAGAAGCGAATGACTCTTGGCGACGTGTTTGTTCTGCAAACTGCTGAGGAATCTCAGGTCGAAACGCTTGTAACCTGGAATCCAAAGGACTTCGCAAATCGCACTTCCTTGCCTGTCCTGACGCCGGTCGAATTCCTCGCTCAGCAAGAGGAAATTCCGTGAGCCGGGTTCGTTTGGGGATCCTCGCGCTCCAGGGCGCCTTCCGCGAACACATCGCCATGCTGAAGCGCCTCAACGTCCAGGTCGTCGAGGTCAGACTGGCCGCTGAGCTCGACGACCTGGACGGGCTGATCATCCCTGGCGGCGAAAGCACGAGTATGGGGCTCGTCGCCGAGCGCTGGGGACTGGTTGAGCCGCTGCGTCAGTGGGTTCATGGCGGCAAGCCCACTTGGGGCACCTGCGCTGGAATGATCCTTCTGGCTGAGTACGCGACCGGCCAGAAACTGGGCGGCCAGGCGCTGATCGGCGGTTTGGATGTAACCGTCAATCGCAACTATTTTGGCCGCCAGGTCGACAGCTTTGAGGCCAATCTCGACGTTCCCACACTGGGAGACACGCCCTTCCACGCAGTCTTCATACGCGCGCCCGCCATTACCGCCGTGGCCGAAGACGTGGTTCCCCTTGCGACCGTTGCCTCCCCTGGAGATGAATCCGAGCCCGTAATCGCTGCCGTACGCAAAGGACCGATCCTGGCCACGGCCTTTCACCCCGAACTAACTGACGACCCGCGCTGGCACCGCTACTTCATTCAGATCGTAAACGAGTTCAAGGACTGCTCGGGCTAACCGGCACAAAAGAATCGCCTGCGACGGACAGCCGGTAGCCAGAGGGTCAATGGCGTCGACTCGTAACCATCAAATTATCTCTGGTCCGGCGCCCTCCAATGTAGGCCAAAAAAGAAAGCCTGTGCGAGATTTTACAATCTCGCACAGGCTTGCCGACCTGTATCCTTTCGCTCCGCCCCCGGGGACTCTGCCCCTACTGGCTCTTCGGCTCTGAAGGAGATTCATCCTCCTCTTGCTCAGCACCTACCTCTTGCTCAGCACCTACCTCCGGCTCAGCACCTACCTCCGGCTCAGCACCTACCTCCGGCTCAGCACCTACCTCCGGCTCAGCACCTACCTCCGGCTCAGCACCTTCTTCCCACTCAACACTTTCTTCTGACTCCCCATTCTCCTCGGGCTCGTCAGAAACCACCCGAGGCTCCGCCTCTTCCGGCATGTCCCCCTCGACTGCTGCTTCAAGATCCGCCGGCGGCTCCGGCTCGGTCTGCGGGTCGAACACAGCCGGCGGGACCACCTCGCCTGAAATCTCAGTTTCTTCGACAGTTTCAGCAGTCCATTCGAACTCTGGATCAGGAGCTGGCGCAGGCCCCGAAACGCCCTCTGCCGGGCCCTCCCCAGCCATTCTCGCCAGCTGGCCGTACAGGTGGCTCTGGAAGTAGTAGATGATCAGCTGCGACAACGGTACAGTTACAACCGCGCCGATTACGCACAGAATCAGTCCCACAATGCTGCCGACCGTCGTGATGATCATAGCGGCGATCGCCGTGAGAATCGCCACGATCACGACATTGCCGATATTGTCACGAGTCCAGTCCCAGATTTCCGAAACCTGGAGGCCGTCGCTGATGGTTTCGTTCCTGGCAAAGGCGATGGTGAATCCAGGCTGAACGACGAGGTAAGCGATACCTATTAGAAATTGCAGACAGAGCGCACACACACCAAATATCGCCCCTACATCGCTTTCCGGACCTCGTGCGTTCTCAGATATGACAATTCCGATGATGAAGAGCGGAACCGAAATAAGAATCATCGGCAACGCCCACACCAGATATACACAGGCCAGCTTTACCCCGCGAACAAGATCATCACCCCACTGATCCCATTCCGGCAGAACAGGATGGACGTCGTCGCGGACGTTCTGGAGCAGACGCACCAGGTAACCGAACAGGATAAAGTAGCCAAGAACGCCAATCAACGCCACCAGGAGCAATGAACTGATCAGAAGCAACCCCGTGCCGATGGCCGTCTTCTCGACCCAGCGTTCGTCCTCTGAAAAGTAAGTCAGTGCTCGTCCGATATCCATAGGTGCTCTCCTTTGTCGAAGACACAGCGATGCAAGGCAACTCAGTGTCCGTCAATGCGGCTACATTCATCTCTACGACTGCCCGCGGCGAAAGTTTCAATTCCCAGCCCGAGCGCAATGCCAATCTCCTCACGTACCCACGCGTCTGTCTCATCGGCAAGCAGGGATTCCAGACAGGCCGCGGCCCGGCCATCGTTGTGCCGCCGCAGCAGTTCACCCAGCCCCCAGGCCGCATGTCCTCGCGCAAGCGCCGTTTCGTCGGTTGCAGCTGCCTCCAAACCCGCAAAGGCCGCCTCGTCGCCCCAGTTCCCCAGGGCAACACAGACGTTGCGCAACATTCCGGCCCGCTTCGCCCGCTTCAACGGCGACCGCCGCCAGCGCTCGGCGAAAGCCCCCGGCTCGAGCCAGTAGGGCAGCCGCCGATCGAATCCCTCCAGCAGCGGCGGCGCCACGCGCCCCTGTCTGGCAGCCAGCCCTCTTAACAGAGGCGTCCTCCTTTCCAGCCGCTGATTCCAGGGACAGACCTCCTGGCAGATGTCGCACCCGAATATCCGGTTGCCGAACTTGCGCCGTAAATGTCGCGGTATCGGCTGGCGCGACTCGATAGTCCAGTAGGAAATACAGCGCTGGGGATCGAGATGAAACGGCCCAACAAAAGCATCGGTCGGGCAGGCTTCAAGGCAGCGCGTACACTGTCCGCACGTGGCCAGCGGGGACTCGCGTGATCCATCGTCGAGTTCCACCTTGCTGAGGTGACGACTCTCCGGTGGCAGCCCGTCTCCTTCTTGAAGCTGCCAGGCCCCGTAATCGCCCCCGGCCGGCAGGCCCGCCAGCGTCTCCACCACACCATAATCTGCCGAACGTACCGCCACCACGGGCGGGTCACAAACCAGCGCCTCCGGCACCAGGAGCGTTGCCAGAAAAAGCCAGCTGCCTCGCTGCGGGTGAATCGTACAGCAGTTCTTACCGGTAAAGCCGACGCCAGCCTTGTGCGCCCAGTCCCGCTCCAGCACAGGGCCCGTATCGACCAGCCCCTTTCCCAAAGTCGAGCGTCCGGTCCGGGCCCGCAGCCAACCGTCAAGCCCGTACAACAGTGGGCGAATGATCTCGTGATAGTCCTCCCCCCACGCATAGCGAGAAATGATGCCGCGCGCCGGGTCACTCACAATCTCAGGCGCCAGGTCGAACTGATAATGGTCAACGCCCAATACGATCAGCGAGCGGAACGCAGGGCCATTCTCGGCCAGCAGGCCCGGATTGCGCCTCTTCTCCAGATTGCGCGCCAGGTATTCCATCTCCCCGGCCCGCCCCAAGCCAAGCCAGCGGGTAAAAAACCCCGCATGCGCCGCCTCGCCTACCTTGACGATTCGACAGTAGTCAAATCCCAGGCGCCGCGCCTCTGTCTTCAGCGAAGCGGTTAAATTACGGTCAGGCACGCGCGACACCTTTGCGGGGACAGTCATCCAACCCCAGTACTCTTCACGCTATCGAACTGCTTGGCAGGCCCGGCGCCGCTCCACTCAATGGGCCTCAATCTGACAAGGTACTGCAGGCATTCGGTCCGATACCGGTGCTTTCTTTGGAAAAGGCGCGTCCGCCTGCACTCGTGAAATGTGCGAAGTCACAGTTCATCAAGTCAGGCCCATTATAATGGCAGCCGATCAGCTAATCAAGAGGTCGCGGCCCAGGACGCAGCCCATAAGGAGCGTGACCTCTCATATTCCTGTCGATTTAACCAGAACACTCCCATTTCCAGCCTCCCGTAGATCAATCGCTGTTACTCTCTCCTCTCTCCTCTTCACTCTCTCCTTGCCTTTGGGCGTCCGGGCCTTCGGCCCTCCCTTGTGCAGGGGCTGCGCCCCCGCAACGCCCCGCCCTTGCTAGCCACCTTGTGTATTCTTCCCCAGCAACATGTCTAGCCAACAGTGCCTCCTCCCCCACCTGCTGTCTCAACCCCCCCTGCCGTTCCCCTGCCGTTCCCCCACAGTTCCCCTGCCGTTCCGCGCCCCAACCTTGCCCGTCATCCTATGCGTTTTCTCATTCTCTCGGCCCCAACGCGACCCCGTCCTTAAGTCCTACGTATAGTGACGTGACGGCGAAACTTTGGGCGTAGCCTATTCCTGTGCTAAACTGATTCAGTACCGGCTGGATCATGCGCCGTGGTATTCCAGCGATGATTTGGCTCTCTAAACGCAATTTGCGGCCCACCAGAGAATGGTCACATGCTTACAACGCTTCCGAGGTTCTCTGGTCCAAGTGGAAAGGAGTCCAGGAGTACCACATGAGTATTTCGACGGAAGAAAAGACGAAGATCATTGAGGAGTACCGGACTTTCGAGCAGGACACAGGGTCCCCTGAGGTGCAGGTCGCCTTACTTACAACGCGTATCAATGCCCTCACCGACCACTTGAAAGCGCACAAACATGATGAAGGGTCGCGTCGAGGTCTATTGAAGTTGGTCGGTCAACGCCGCCGCCATTTGGCATATCTGGCAAGAAAGGATGTGAACCGCTACCGCCAGCTCATTCAGAGGCTGGGTCTACGACGATAACTGGCACTGATGGGGGGAATGCCTGAACTCTCGCCCATCGGTCTTGTATGCTCTCGCCGGGTAGCTGCTGTATTCACGGGGCCTTAGCCTCTACAGTCTGCTCCCGGCAGATCAGAACGTAGTTCGCGCCTGACCGCGCGACAGATTGACAGCAAAATACCGCCACCAGCCGCTCGCAGATGCACTTCGCACCTAGTGCATTGTACCAGGCAGATTCTGCCTCCGGGGTCCGGCATTGGAGAATGGACCGAAGCCATCTCTGAAAGAGCCGTTTTCGCTCTTGACCGAAAGTTTCGATCCGTTCTCCAGTTCCGCACCTCGAAGCAATGCGCAGAGATATCGTTGGGATAATGGACACCGAGTAGCATCGTCGGCCATTCAGACCAGAGACTTCGTCTGCGGGTGGCGGCAACGTCGGATGCGTTGCCGGTTCCGGAATAAGCTCGAACCGGTGGCCCCACCTGCCTGCTTTACCCTTTGGGAAAGCAGCGCGAAATTCATTTCGAGGTGAATTAAGATGGAACAAAACAGATTGTTTGAAGGCGCCCACTGTTATACAACGACTTTGGGCGACAAAGAACTCAGTATCGAGACCGGTATCCTTGCCCAACAGGCAGGCGGCGCCGTCACGGTCAGGTGTGGCGACACGGTAATCTTCGCCACTGCCACGATGGATAGGGGCGTAAGGCCGGGAATCAACTTCTTTCCCCTGACCGTCGATTTCGAAGAAAAACTCTACGCCGCCGGCCGTATCCCCGGAAACCTCTTCCGCCGCGAAGGTCGGCCCAGTGAACAGGGGATTCTCCTCTGTCGCCTGGTGGACAGGCCGTTGCGCCCACTCTTCCCAAAGGGTATGCGCAACGAAGTGCAGGTCGTCCTCACCGCCCTCAGTTCCGACAACGAGCACCTGATCGACCCTCTGGCGATAATCGCAGCCTCAGCTGCCCTATCGATCAGCGACATCCCTTGGGACGGGCCGGTCGGCGCAGCCTCAGTCGGCTATGTGGACGGCGAGATGGTCGTCAACCCCACCGCCTCCGATATGGAATTGAGTACCCTCGGCCTGCAGGTCGCCGGCACGGCGGACAATATCCTGATGGTGGAAGCCGGCGCCAGCGAACTGCCCGAAGATATCATGCTCGACGGGCTCAAATTGGCCTATGAATCAATGCAGCCTGCGATCCAGACAATATCACAAATGCAGGCCGACCACGGCAAAGAAAAACACACCGACTTTCCTGTATTCAAGCCGGCCGATCACACTGTCGAGCAGGTGACCCAACTGGCTCGCGACAAAGTTGTCACCGCTGTGAACGGGACGACTGCCCGTGACGAACGCAAGTCCAGCCTCGCCGAGATCCGCGACGCAACGATGGAGGCTCTGGCCGAACCTATCGGCGCAGGCGAAGTCGAAGCCGGCGACGTCGACGATACGCTGGACAGCCTCTACAAGGATGCCGTACGCAGGCGCATCCTTGACGAGAGCGTCCGACCCGATGGCCGCGACCCGCAGACCGTACGTCCAATCCAGGTTCAGGTGGGCAACCTTCCCCAGGTCCACGGCAGCGGACTGTTCATGCGCGGCGAAACACATGTCCTGACAATTGCAACCCTTGGCACCCCGGGCGATGCCCA
The DNA here is from genome assembly GCA_965207495.1 of Caldilineaceae bacterium. GTDB lineage: Bacteria > Chloroflexota > Anaerolineae > Caldilineales > Caldilineaceae > Bin5. The sequence continues at coordinate 4,228,490 of OZ242287.1, read as the reverse complement.
GCGCCTCTACACTTTGATGCCCGAGGACGAGAAGCGCTATATACATCATTACAACTTCCCACCCTATTCGACCGGCGAAGCCTACCCCATGAGGGGGCCAAAACGCCGCGAAATCGGTCACGGCGCCCTGGCCGAACGGGCTCTCCAACCGGTCATCCCCGAAGACTTTCCCTATACGTTGCGCCTGGTGAGCGAGGCTGTCAGCAGCAACGGCTCGACCAGCATGGGCTCAGTCTGCGGCAGCACCCTCGCGCTCATGGACGCCGGTGTACCGATCGATGCCCCTGTTTCCGGCATTGCGATGGGCCTGGTGCAGGATCAGGAATCCGGAGACTACGTGGTGCTGACCGACATCCAAGGCGTCGAAGACCATCTCGGCGATATGGATTTCAAAGTCGCCGGCAGCAGTCACGGTGTCACCGCCTTGCAGATGGATCTTAAAATCAAAGGGCTGGACTTTGATATCCTGCGCATCGCCCTGGAGCAGGCACGCCTGGGGCGCCTGCATATCATGGATAAGATGCTGGAGGTACTCCCCGAATCCCGTGAGGAGCTCAGCCCCCACGCGCCCCGTATCCTCACCGTCAGCGTCGATCCGGAAAAGATCGGCAAAATTATCGGTCCGGGCGGCAAGACCGTTCGCGCCCTACAGGAACGATACGAAGTCAAAATCGATATCGACGACGACGGTTCTGTCTTTATTTCCGGCCTCAACGGCCCCGCCGCCGAAGAGGCGCGCCGCGAAATCGAATCTCTGACCGAAGAGGTCGAAATAGGCAAAATCTACACCGGCCAGGTCGTCAGAGTCGAAGCCTATGGCGCTTTCGTCAACCTGCTGCCCGGCGTCGATGGGTTAGTGCATATCAGCCAGTTGGCCGACTATCGGGTCAATAACGTCGAGGAAATTGCAAACGTCGGCGATGAACTCACAACCATGGTGATCGACATCGATCCCGCAGGCAAAATCCGGCTGAGCCGGCAGGCTGTCCTGGAAGGTTGGAGTGCCGAGGAAGCCCGTGAAAAAGACCGAGGCGGGCGCCGTGGCGGCGGCGGTGGCGGACGCGACCGTGACCGCGGCGGCCGCGACCGCGGTGGAAGTCGCGAGCGCGACCGCAGCATGAGAAACGGGGGCCGACCGCGTAGATGAGAGGTGGCGGCCCGCCAATGAGTCACCTAGTAGGCTCATTCGATCGATGAAGATGTCGACTCGAAACCAGGAGGAGCAAGCCAGCCCTCGAAGCGCGCTGCCTGCCGATGAACAGCAGGCAGCCGCTCCTCCTGCGGATCATCCGCAGCATGTCGGCCCTGCCCGGCTCCTGACGTCTGCCGCATCCGACAACCCGACGGCCGCGCAGACACGCCCTGAGCCGCAAAGCATGTCCGCGGCCGCAGCCATCGTCTCCTCGCTCAAAGAAATCGTACAAGTCGTCCTCCCTGCCATCTTCCTGGCAGCACTGATTCATCTCTTCCTCGCCCAAGCAACCATTGTGCGCGGCCAGAGTATGCAGCCCAACCTTCGGCCCGAAGAGCGGCTGATCATGGAAAAGTTCAGCTACTATTTCCATGCCCCACGCCACAACGAGATCATCGTCCTGGATATGCCCGAGTCACCCGCGCTGATAATCAAGCGCGTCGTGGGCCTGCCAGGCCAGACCGTCGAGATCCAACAGGGCCGCCTGCTTGTCGACGGACTTGAAGTGGCCCTTCCGCAGGCTCGCCAACCCGCACTGGTGGCCCAAACGACAGGCGAAGACCTTCGGCCGGCTCTGGGCCTTGGGGCTTTCCATGCCGATTACGGCCCCGTTATATTGGCAGAGGACGACTTCTTCGTACTGGGCGATAACCGCGACAATAGTAACGACAGCCGTTCCTTCGGCCCCGTACACCGTGATTACATCAGAGGCCGGATCTGGGTGCGTTACTGGCCTTTGACGAGATTCACCGTTTTCCGATAATCTGAACTGTGAACTGTAATTCGCGCCGCCAGCGATGGTGAACTGAGCGGCAAGTAAGTCCCGCCCGTCTGCATCACTTAGCAATATGAATACGAAACGGTGGAGTACAACCACGAAAATAGTGGTATCGGCGCTGCTCGGTCTCATGGCCGTGCTACTCCTCTACGCCTTCCGCGTGATGATCCAGCCAACGATCATCGCTTTACTGCTGACCTTCGTCCTCTACCAGCCCGTGAGTTGGGTGCAGCAGCGTACTGGCTGGAGCCGGGCCACCTCGATCGTTGCGGTCTACCTTCTGGTCATCCTCCTATTGATCATTGGGCCCATCATCTTCGTGCCCCGCGTGGTCTCTTCAGTCGAATCTCTTCTCATTCTGCTCGAGACGTTGGTCACAGACCTGCAGTCGGCCCCCTCAGGCCCCCTCCTGCCCATAATCGGGCTAAACCTGAACATCAACGACATTCTGCAACAGTTGGGCGCCGTCATTCAGAACGTTCTGTCGCAGGCCGGTACCGGTGTCCTCGGCTTGGCCGCATCCGTTACGACCGGCGTCCTTACCACGATCTACGTGCTTGTCCTCGGCTTCTGGTTGCTCAAAGACATCATAAAGTTGCAGCGCATGGTGATGAACGCGCTACCCTCAGAATACCGGGATGACGTCCAGCGCATGACGCAGGAACTCGGCCAGATTTGGATGGCCTTTCTGCGCGGGCAGCTTGTCCTCGGCCTTGTTGTCGGAACCATGACCTGGATCATCATGTCCATTGTCGGCCTGCCCAATGCGGCTGCTTTGGCATTGCTCGCCGGTATCCTGGAGTTTCTACCCACCGTGGGGCCTGGAATCAGTGGCGCCATCGGCACGCTCGTCGCCCTCTTGCAAGGACCGACCTGGCTCCCGATTGGAAATGTCCCATTCGCCATCATCGTCCTGATCCTGTACGTAATCATCACCCAGGTCGAAAGCGTCTATCTCATTCCCCGGCTGGTCGGGCGCCGTGTTCGCCTCCATCCCGCCGTCACATTTACCGGCATCATCAGCGCCGCGCTTGTCTTCGGTGTCCTGGGCGTGCTTCTGATCACCCCGACTATCGCCAGCGTCCGCGCTCTCCTCCTATATGTCTTCCGCAAACTGCGCGATCTGGAGCCGTTCGAGTCCCAGCAGCGGCAAAACGAAATCCAGATTCCAGGCCTGATCGGCGGACATTGGATTGAAGGCATCGTCTTTGATCTCGACGGCACCCTGACCCACCTCGACTGGTCCCTTGCAACCGAACTCGCCCAGCGCTTTAATCGGTTAGAGCGAATCTGGCCCAGCGAAAAGCGCGAACAGTTCTTCCGCCGCTTTATGGCCTGGATGGAAGGGCCTTCCCTCGCCGTCATCAGCCTCCTCACCTGGCTGAGGCTGCACGACGACGCCCGCCGGCTAACGCAACGAATGCAACGCGTGCGGGCCTTTCCCCCCAGCGAAAGTCAGACTCTTCGCGACGGAGTGCACGAGTTATTGATGGAACTCCGGCAGCAGTACAAAGTGGCGCTCATAACGACCCGGTCGCGACAGGAGCTGGACGCCTTCTTCCGACACGGCGAACTGCCCGACGATCTGTTCGACGCCGTCGTCACCAGAGACGACCTGCGCAAGCCCTCTCCTAACAGCGAGGGGCTCTTGAGCGTATTGGAAATGCTGAACCTGCCCGCCGACGCCTGTCTGGTTGTTGGCGATACCGAACTGCAACTGCGTGTCGGCGAAGCGGTCGGCGCCGTGCAGGTTGGTCTCCTTTGCGGCATGGGGGCAACGCAAAACTTCAGCAACGCAGACCTGATCCTGGAAGAGCCGACTGACCTCATCGGCTACCTGAATCGCCCGCAGGTCGTGGAAAAGCTCTGGTCTTGAGACCAGTTGAAGCTATCAAGAAAACGCGCCCGGACCGGGCAGTAGCTTGAGAGCCTTAGCAATAGATATGCCTGATTCCAGGCTTCGACCGTGGAAGTCAGGAACGCCGGCGTCGATAACTGCTTCGGGCCGGCTCTTCACCTGAGCGAATCTTCCCCGAGACATCAGAACAGGACGGTTCAGACCTGTTCCCGCCAGCTTGATCTCTGACGTGTTCTCCCTGTTTTCTGGGCCATACGCCTTCGGTATCGTGCCGGCATTAGCCCAGGCAAACGACCGAGCTAGAGACCCTCCTTCGAAGACCTGAATTCCCACTCTGTTCTCGGTCTCTCTCCCCAACACACGTAAGAGTCTATAAGTCTGGAGGAAATATGTTCACAAGGTATTCGAAAATCTCCATTGTTTGGGCCATCGCGCTCAATGCCTCGCTCGTAGCGTTTAACAATCTTACAGACTATGATTCAAACTACTGGTTCGTGGTCCACGTACTCAAAATGGACACGACCTTCCCCGACAATCAGGGAATGTGGCGGGCAATCAACGCTTCGTCGCTGCACCACCTGCTCTACTGGGTAATCATTCTCGTTGAAATAATGATCGCCGTGCTCTGCTGGTGGGGAGGAGTTCGGCTTTTTCGCGCGAAAGATGACGCCCATAAATTCAATCAGGCCAAAGGCGTCGCGATCGCAGGCCTGACATTGGGAATCGTCCTATGGTTTACAGGGTTTATCACTGTCGGTGGGGAGTGGTTCCTGATGTGGCAATCAGATGTCTGGAACGGAAGTCAGGCCGCTTTTCGCCTGATCGTTGTCCTCGGGATCACGCTTCTCTACCTCGTCCGGCCTGACGCCGCCCAAGATGCCTGACCAAGCACCGGGACAGCCTTCGTCGCTCGCCTGAATCAACTTGACAGATCCTGCCGCCCCCGATCTACGTCATTTCAAATCTGTATCAAGAGTCGTCGCCGCTCCGGCCAGTTCAAACAGGTCGGTCTCGATTCCGGCTTCCGTCTCGATCCACATCTGCTTCCCGTCGCTCCAGATGTGGACCCTGCCCTCCCGGTCGTTGCGGAGGATCAGCCGCCCGCTCAGTATATCCAGTACCTCAGGGTCAGGGTGACCATAACTGTTCCCTGCCCCCACCTGAAACACCGCTACACCCGGATTGACCGCCTCGACAAAGCCTCTGCTGCTACTGTGCTCGCTGCCGTGGTGTCCTACCTTGAGCACGTGCGCGGCGAGCGGTTGGTCCCCGCGGACCAGTCGCTCCTCACTGGGCCGCCCGGCATCGCCTGTCAGCAGTACCGTGAACTCACCGTAGACCAGCTTCAGGATCAGCGACCGTTCATTCTTGTCACTGTCGTCCAGGCCCTCCAGCTCCTCTTCACGCGGCGGCCACAGCGCCCACAGCGATACGCCGTCACCGAGGTCCAGCCAACTACCCTGTTGGAGCCCTTCCACCGGCACATTCGCTTCATCGAGGGCCTCCAGCCAAATCTGCGCGTCTTCGTGGCCGCGCGTATTCTCGCTGATAGCCGCCTGGCTGATTCCGAAACGTTCAGGCAGATCGGTCTGGCCGCCCATATGGTCCCAGTCCGGGTGGGTCACGATCGCGTAATCGATCTCCCGGTCCCAAAACGGCATCACCGCGCCCAATTCGGCGAAGAGTTGCTGGCCGTCATCCCCGCCATCGATCAACAGCTGCCGCCCGCCCGGCGTTTGGATGAAGATCCCGTCTCCCTGCCCAACGTCAAGAAAATGAACATGGAGCTGGCCGTCCGGCTGTGTCAGAGCGATCCACCACAGCATCCCAGCGACCACGGACAAGGCGCCTAAGGTCCACGTCGGTGTCGCGATGACCGTGCCGGCCAGCTTCTTCCTTATCGGCATCGCGACGTGACGCTGAGTGGATTTTCTGACCGTCCTGCGCCAGCACAAGCGAAGGTAACTCGATATCGGCCTTCGCCAAAAAAGTCCGAAAATTGCGGCATAAGTGAGTGCCGCCGTACCGCCTCCGAACCAGCTGACATTTACACTGGCACCTTGGAAACTCGCACTCCAATTTACGATCATCGTCGTCCACCAAAGACTCGCGTAGGGTACAAAAAGAAAGAACTGCGCCAGCTGCTCCATTCCAGAGAGTCCAAAAAACAGGGCGATGCCGCCGAATATCAGTATCCCTGGCTGTACGGGTACGATCAGCAGATTCGAGAGCAAACTGATCAAACTGAGACGACCAAAGTAAAACACGATCAGGGGAAACGTCGTTATGCTGGCCGCAACTGTCATTAAGAGTCCATCACGTAACAGGTCACCGGCCGAGTTGGGTCTGAGAAAGTCCGACATGGGACCAACTGTCGATGGCCGCCACCGCCGCAACCATTGTCCCATCCTGTTCCAAAATGATGTATAGCTATCCCTAAGCGCAGGACCCACCAATATCAACCCAAGAGTGGCCGCACCGCTGAGCTGAAATCCTACGTCCCAGAGCATGAGGGGATTCCACAAAGTCATGAGCCAGCCTGCGCCAGCCAGGCTAACCAGTGCGGTGCTCTGACGGCCAAGCACAGTCGCGACCACAAAAAGTGCACCCATCAGGGCTGCCCGCATGACCGCGGCGTCGCCGCCAACGAGAAGCGTGTATAGGGCGAGCCCGCATAGGGTGGGCCAAATTGCGCCGCGTTTCCCGAACAGCCACATTCCCAGCGCCATCAACACACCGGTCACCAGCGCCACATTGCTGCCGCTGATCACGATTACGTGGCTGGTGCCTGTAAGGTGGAACTTCTCGTACAACTCGTCGGGTATGCCCGCTTCAATGCCCAGCAGCATACCGCTGGCCAGCGCCGCGTACGGCTCCGGCAGCAAGCGGTTCAGCAGTCTCTCGCTCCGTTCGCGTATTCCGTAGACGAACTGAAGCAATGAGCCCCCGTGCAGCATCCCCGGCTGTGGTACGACCTGCGGCCGCAGCATCAGGCTGTGAATCTGCCTGCGCGCCAGGTAAGCCTTGTAATCGAAATCCCCCAGGATCGACGGCTCCGTCAACTGACCACGTGCCTGCACTCTTTCACCAAAGCGATAGCTGTATGCCGCGCCCGTCTGAAGTCGCAGACGTCCATCGACCTTTCTCCGAACGCCTTCGACCACCACAGATCCCACTTCGATGTCCAGCCGCTGCCGTCCGCCCTGCACTATAGGATAGCTCGTCACATAGCCTTCTGCCGTCGTCAAGCGGCTGATATTCTCATCACTGTCCAGGTTGTTGTAGACCAGGTTGTAGTAGGCCAGATCAGATGGCCCGGGGCAGGGCTGAGGCGGGTGCGAACCAAGGCGAAGAAATCCGCAAATGCCTGCAAGGACGAGGCCACCGACAAACCAGGTTGAGGGGATGCTGCGAGGGGGAGAAAAACCAGCTGCAGCCGGCCAGCGCATCGGCTCCCCGGCGCGGCGGTCGCCGCTGGCGTCGATCCAAAGAAAGCAGCCAACAAGAGCCAGGGCAGCGATCCAATATTGGTCGCCGATACCGCAGCCAAACCATCCCTGCTTCCAGAGAATCTGTCCGGCCGCTAGGCCCAGGAGATAGGCTAGGGCAAGATAAAGCAGTTTCATCCGGTCAATCTTTTTATGAGCAACATGTATCGGTTGCCGCAGAACTGGACGGCGGTATCATACCCCATTCAAAACGATAAAGCCGATCCGGAGTGCAACGTGAAATTCAGTCTGGCCGTTTTTCGTCTCGATTGATCTTATGGTATAACTGAACCGGAGTAGGCTCCTTGTGATTTTCTTGAGATATTCCTATGATATTCCGGTTTCCTCGTAGCCCTTAGCGGACTTCGATTAGTACTCTGCGCATAGAGTTTCCAACACCCGAACCCATCGAGGAGGTAGTTCTTTGCAAGCTTTTGATTTTGTAGCACCAACTAGTGTGGACGAGGCGATCTCGGCACTTGCTGCCGGGGGCGCAACGGCCCGACCGCTGAGCGGGGGTACGGACCTGATTGCTCAGCTTCAGGAAGGGCGCCTTGCACTGGACACTGTTGTCGACCTGAAGCGAATCCCCGAACTGATGTCGATTTCTGTCAGCGGCGACGGCCTGACCCTGGGTGCATCGGCATCGTGCCATTCGATCAACGCCAATCAGGCCATTCGCGACGCCTATCCGGCACTGATTGATTCAACACACCTGATCGGCGGCACGCAGATTCAAGGGCGCGCCAGCCTCGGCGGCAACGTCTGTAACTCCTCTCCCGCCGCAGATTCGATTCCTAACCTCATCGCCCACAGCGTCACCTGCCATATCGCCGGCCCCAACGGGCGCCGCTCCGTCGCAGTCGAGGACTTCTGTACCGCTCCTGGCCGCAACGTTCTGGAAAACGGCGAGTTCCTGGTCGCACTTGAATTTCCAACGCCGCCCGCCAACTTCGGCGCAGCCTACCTGCGCTTCATCCCGCGCAATGAGATGGACATTGCTGTCGTCGGCGCCGGTGCCTCTGTAGTCCTCAGCGATGACAAGAGCACCATCCAGTCTGGCCGCGTCTCAATAGGCGCTGTCGCCCCAACGCCGCTCTTTGTGCAGGAAGCAGGCGACGCATTGGCTGGTCAACCGGTCTCCGAAGAGACTCTGGCAAAAGCCGCCGACCTGGCCAAGGCCGCGGCCCGACCGATCAGTGACATGCGGGGAACAATTGCCCAGCGCACACACCTGTCGGGAGTGTTAACCCAGCGCGCGCTCCGCATCGCAATCGACCGGGCAAGAGGCACACAAACTGTTGACGAACTTGGGAGACTGAACGGACATGGCTAAAAAGATCGCGGTAGAAACTACAATTAATGGCGAGGAAACTATCTTCCTTTGCGAATCCCGGCAGACGCTGCTGGAGGCGCTAAGGGACAATCTGGGCATGATCGGCAGCAAAGAAGGCTGCGGTAACGGCAACTGTGGCGCCTGTAACGTGATGCTGGACGGCGTTCTCGTTAACTCCTGTCTCGTGCTCGCGCCCGAGATCCAAGGCCGCTCCGTGGTGACTATCGAAGGCATTGCCGAAGGTGGCGAACTGCATCCGCTGCAGCAGAAGTTCCTCGAGCATGCCTCGTTGCAGTGCGGTATCTGCACGCCGGGATTCATCGTCTCTGCCAAAGCGCTCCTTGATGACAACCCCGCGCCCAGTGAGCACGACGTTCGCCTCTGGTTGGCAGGCAATCTCTGCCGTTGCACAGGCTATGACAAGATCGTGCGAGCAGTATTGGACGTGGCCGAAAACGACGCCTAGTTCCGAGGAGGATTTCAAATGGCCGGTACAAAACAGAATGGCACTGCTAAACTGGCCGCTAACGGTCAGAACGGCTATAAGGTCATCGGCACACGTCCTGTAAGGCCTGACGGCGTTGACAAAGTTACGGGCCGCGCCGTCTATGCCGCCGATGTCCAGATGACCGGGCTGCTGCACGGCTTCGTACTGCGCAGCCCTCACGCCCATGCCCACATTCGTTCCATCGACACCAGCAAGGCCGAAGCCCTGCCCGGCGTGCGCGCAGTCGTCACCGCCGCCGATCTGCCTGAAGCCGAGGACAAGGTCGAAGACCTGGGCGAAGGCGCCATCAACCTGAAGTATCTGAGCGACAACGTCCTGGCCAGTGAGAAAGTCCTGTATCACGGCCATGCACTCGCGGCCGTCGCCGCCATCAACCCCCATATCGCTGAGGAGGCCGCCGGGCTGATCGAAGTCGACTACGAGCTGCTGCCTCCGGTGATGACCGTCGACGACGCCCTGGCTGACGATGCGCCTATTCTACTGGAGACCATGCGCACCGATTCAATGGGTGAAATCGGAACTGAGCCGACCAACCTTGCCTCAGTCTTCAGCCACCAGCGCGGCGACCTCGATGCCGGCTTTGCCGGCGCCCACATGGTTGTCGATCGCACATTCCGCACCGAAACGGTCCACCAGGGTTACATCGAACCCCACGCCGCCACCGCCCTGCACAGTGCCGACGGCCAGATCACCATCTGGACCAGCACCCAGGGCTCCTTCGCAGTACGCGGCCAGGTATGTGAGATCCTGAAAGTACCGGTCTCGCGACTGAAAGTGGTTCCCACCGAGATCGGCGGCGGCTTCGGCGGCAAAATCAACGTCTATGTCGAGCCTGTCGCAGTAATACTTTCCGAGAAGGCCGGCCACGAACCCGTCAAGGTCGTGATGAGCCGCGCCGACGTCCTCGCCGCAACAGGGCCCACTTCCGGCTCCAATATCCGTGTGAAGATCGGCGTCGATGCAGACGGCAAGATCTCCGCTGCCCTCGCCGAACTCTACTACGAGGCCGGCGCCTATCCCGGCTCGCCCGTCGGCGCCGCCGCCAACGTGAGTCTGGCCCCTTACGCCATCGACAATCTTCAGGTGGACGGCTATGACATCGTCGTGAACCGACCTCGCAGCGCAGCCTACCGCGCGCCTGGCGGAACAAACGTAGCCTTCGCAGTGGAGAGCGTCGTTGATGAACTGGCCGAGAAGCTCGGCATGGATCCCGCCGAATTCCGCATCCTCAACGGCGCCAAGGAGAACGACCGCCGGCCGGACGGCCTGCAGTACGCCCGCATCGGACATATAGAGACTGTGGAGGCCATCAGGGACTCCGAACACTATCAGACGCCGCTGGAAGGCAAATATCGAGGCCGCGGCATCGCTTCCGGCTATTGGAACAATTGGGGCGGCCAGTCCAGCGCAACCGCCGTTCTCAACCCCGATGGCACAGTTAATCTCAACGAAGCGTCCACCGACATCGGCGGTACGCGAGCCTCCATCGCAATGCAGTTGGCCGAGGCGATGGATATCGAATACGAGCAGGTAATGGCCCGCGTCGTGGATACAGACACTGTCTCCTACAACGACGTGACCGGCGGCAGCCGTACAACCTTCGCAACCGGTCTCGCCGCCTACAACCTTGGCCAGCAACTCCTGCAAGAAATGAAGAATCGCCTCGCCGATCAGTGGGAAGTTGCCGCCAGCGACGTAAGCTATGAAGACGGCACATTCAGCGCCGGCAGCGAGAGCCTTCCCTTCGTCGAGGCCGCCGGTCTCGTCCAGCGCGAAGAGCCCATGATGGCCAGTTCCACCGTCCATCCGCAGGACTTCGGCCCAGGGTTCTCCACCCAGTGCATAGACATTGAGGTCGACCCGGACACGGGCAAGATCACGGTTCTCCGCTACACGATCGCCCAGGACGTCGGCAAGGCCATTCATCCCTCCTATGTGGAAGGACAGATGCAGGGAGGTGTCGCACAAGGCATCGGCTGGGCAATCAACGAAGAGTACATCTACGACGACGAGGGCCATCTTCTCAACGCCAGTCTGCTCGACTACCGTATGCCAACCGCTCTGGACCTGCCCATGATCGAAACGATTATGGTCGAGGTCCCCCATCCCGCCCACCCCTACGGTGTACGCGGCGTGGGTGAAGTCAATATCGTGCCGCCTGCCGGCGCAGTCGCCAACGCAGTCTACCAGGCCACCGGCGTGCGCATGGATAAGCTCCCGATCTCCCCGGCCAACCTCCTTGAAGCGATGTGGGCCCAGGAGGCCGAGGCTGAACTGGTGCCAGGAGACGACTGAGCGTGGCCAAAGTCTGGATTCCGCCGCTGATGCGCCCGCTTACCGACGGCCAGCAGATCGTCGAAGCCGAGGGCGAATCCGTACGCGAGCTGGTCGCCGCCCTGGAGGAGCGCTTCCCAGGGATCGCCGAACGCATCATCGATGAAGGACGCATCCGGCCCGGCTGGACTGTCGCCGTCGATGGCGCCGTGCAGAATCGAGGCCTGCGCGCGGCCGTGGGGCCGGACAGCGAAGTGCATTTCGTTCCAGCCATGACCGGCGGCAATTCGTACCAAGACTGACCCGCCCGCGCGGGAAAGTGATTTCAAAACAGAGACCCGGCAGCAAGAAACAGGGCTGCCGGGTCTTTCGATTGGACTCCGAGCCAGTTTCGAGAAAAGCAGCTACTGGGCCCACTCTCAACCGGCCATTTCCCACCATATTCCCGACCGGCGCAATCGAACCCAGTCCACACACACGCCATGACAGCCGAAACACCGTCGGCAAATCGCAAACACGATAACATAACACTCTCGTGGCCCGGCAAACGGCTGACAGTTGAACCCACCAGTCCCCCTGTCAGTCAGCTGGAAAGCTACCTGCCGCGCAACAGCGGTAATGGCCAAGGCGGTCTCCTGCTGTTTGGCGACAACTTCGATTCGCTCTCCTGGCTGCTGGCCAATGGTTATCGCAGCAGCGTAAATCTGGTCTACTTGGACCCGCCTTACAACTCGAACCGCACCTATACCAGCCGTATCCGTCTCCGCGGCAAGCGGCAGCCCACGCTGGGCGAAGTCGCCGCCTATCAAGACGTCTGGCAGCCCAGCGACTACCTCCAGTTCCTGGCCGACCGTCTACTCCTCCTGCGCCAGCTGCTACACGCCGACGGCACCCTCTGGCTCCACTGCGATCACCGCATGCAGGCGCCCCTTCTCCTCCTGCTCGAAGAGATATTCGGCGCCGACCTGCATCTCAACACAGTATTCTGGCGCAGTCAGACGATGCGCGGGGCGAAAGTCCACGCCCGCTACTTTCCCCGCAGTGCCCAGGCGATTCACATTTTTCGCAGCACACCCCGGGGCCAGCCGCCTTGGCATCCCCCCAAACGCGAGCTCGTTCTCACCGAAGAGGACGCCGCCGCCCAATACATGCGCGACGAGCAGGGCTTCTTCCGCACATCAGACCCCGGTACCTATAGCTTCGAGCGTCTGAAATCCCTCCATGAAGAAGGGCGCCTCTACGCCCCATACGCCGGTGACGTGATCGTCGATCAAGACGCGCAGAGAGTATACGCCTCCAACGGCGGCAACATCGGCGTGAAATACTACCTGGAAAAACGCGGGCGCAACCGCTACCTGCTCACAAGGCCCGTCGACAATATCTGGGACGACATCGCCGGACTTGGCACTGTCCCAGGGGAGGACGAAAACTACCCCACGCAGAAGACAGAGCGTCTGCTGCAACGAGTCCTGGAAACCGCCAGCCGTCCCGGAGACCTGGTGCTCGACCCCTTCGCTGGCTCCGGTACAACCCTGTCAGTCGCCCACAAGCTGGGCCGTAACTGGATTGGCTGCGACAGCGCCTGGCGCGCGCTGCGTACAACCGCCTGCCGCCTGAGCAGGGCCCGCTCTTTTACAGATGCGGAACTGACAGTCGGGACCGAAAGTTCCATTTCGAAGCATGGCGCCGGCGACGAAAGCTCCCAACCAGAATACGGCTATCGCGTCCTTGGTCTTGGCCCCCGGGATTCCGCGAAGGTCCGTACTCATGGAGTAGAACAGCGTGATCGATCCACAGCCAGTATCCTGCTCGAGCAGGCAGACGGCCGATTGAAAGTTCGAATTGAAGCGTTTCACAGCCCCCAAGTGGCCCGCATGGCCGCCAATACTAAGGTTTCGCTGCCCAGCGACTGGCGTGCCCAGGTGCGGGCAGTACTGGTCGATCCCGATTACGACGGTGCCGCTCTGCGAGCAGCTCTCGTGGACGCACCCGCGGGCAAGAGCGATCTCGTCACAGGCGTCTATTCCTATACCCACCCAGCCAATTCCGAAAGGAAGGAAGATGAACCCCCGCCAGATCGCGCCATCGCCGTACTCATCGTCGACGTAGCAGGCCACGAGCACCTCTTCGTGGACTCGGCTTGGGAAAGCAGCCTTCAAGGACATCTCACAGGCTGATCACGACCCCGAAAAGACCAGTTTCAATTTGACGTCCGCCCGGACGCAAAACTTCGCGTAGCCGTCCCTTATCGGAGGAATAGCAGGTAGGTCTGGAGCCGAACCTGCCTGGTCTCGTCCCTCTCTCGGCAGGCACAGCTTCTTCACCACCCCAGGTACTTCCCTCAAAACTCAAACTCTCAGCAGCGCCATCACCAAGCCCTGCGCGGCAACGATCACACTTAAGAATGGTATACTTACCCCACCATGGCCATACAGTTACTTTCCCAGGACGTAGCCGCCAAAATTGCCGCCGGTGAAGTGGTGGAACGCCCTGCCAATGTCGCCAAAGAGCTGATCGAAAACAGCCTGGATGCCGGCGCGACCGAGGTGCAGGTCGAGATCAGGGAAGGCGGGCAGCGCCTCCTCCAGGTGACCGACGACGGCCATGGCATCCCCGCGTCCGAACTGCCGATAGCCGCGCAGCGGCACGCCACCAGCAAGCTGAACAGCGCCGCCGACCTCGACCGCATAACCTCTTTCGGCTTTCGCGGCGAAGCCCTCTACAGCATCGCCGCAGTCAGCCAGATGACGCTCAAGAGCCGACGCGCCAACGCCGACTCAGGCGCGGAGCTGCGCATCGAAGGCGGTAGCGTCACCCGCGACCAGCCCGCCGGACTGCCCGTCGGCACAGTCGTCACCGTCGAAAATATCTTTTTCAACACGCCCGCCCGCCGCAAATTCCTGCGCCGCCCGACAACGGAGGCAGGCCACATCGCCGCCATCGTCCAGCGCTATGCCTTGGCCTACCCGGACTGCCGCTTCAAACTCGTCACCGATGGCAAGCTCTCCTTCTTCACCGAAGGCACAGGTCGCGTTGACGAGGTATTGGCCAAAATCTACGCGCGCGAGAACGCCCAACAGATGATTGGCGTAGGCCGTATGCGCCAGGAAGCTGCAGCCCGCGATGCCGCGCCTGTCGATGCTGATCAGCCTGACACGCTTTCCCAGTCGGAACAACAGCCCGAAGAGGACGAGATCGATTTCATGCCTGCATCGGCCGAAATCCCTGCTCCGGCCTCCCCACCGGCCGCCGGCCATTCACAACCTCGCCCAGCGGGCCCCGCATCATCTGCCCATCGCCGGGCCGTTCACGTAAGCGGATACGTCAGCTCCCTATCTCTAACCCGCCCCACTCGCGCCCAGATCAACCTGTTCATCAACCGGCGCTACGTCGAAGACCGTAGCCTCACCCACGCCGTCGTGCAGGCCTATCACACCTTGCTTCCGGTCGGGCGCTTCCCCCTGGCTGTCCTCTTTGTCGACCTCGATCCAACCGAGGTCGACGTAAACGTGCACCCGCGCAAGACAGAGGTGCGTTTCGTCGATGCCAACAAAGTCTTCAGGGCCGTCCAGCGTAGCGTGCGCCAAGCGGTCATTGACAGCGCCGGTGTACCGGTAGTGGAGCTGGGTGAAGAAAGCACCCGACCCACAGAGCCCCACCCAAGCTGGCCCCACCAGGACCCGGGCCCACAAGCCCCTGACCATCCCCATCAGACCGGCTGGTCTGCCCGCCGCCACGCGATTCTCAACGCCGGCGTAGGCAATCAGCCCGCGATGCCTTTCGAGCTCCCCCAAGCCGATCCGCCTGACGTAGATCCACTGGTGGACGCGCCTCAAAAGGTACCCGGCGACTCACCGCCTTCCGCTGCCGGCGAGCCGGACGAGCCCTCCCGTCCCGATGACCAAGCTCTTCCTCCCCTTCGCGTAGTAGGTCAGGCCGGAGCCATGTATGTTGTCGCCGAAGGACCGGAGGGCCTCTACCTGATCGATCAGCACGCCGCCCATGAACGGATCCTGTACGAAAAGTACATGGCCCAGCGCGAGAGCGGCGGCACCGGGGGCGGCGTGGCCCGCCAGGGCCTGTTGACGCCGATTTCTCTCCACGTGGGCGATGCCCGCGCCGGTCTGGTCGCGCAGCACCTGAACGCCTTGAACGCCCTTGGCTTCGGCGTCGAGCACTTCGGCGGCGATACCTTCCTCGTGCGCGCCGTTCCCACTGTTCTGTCGAATCAGGATGCCGAACGCACCCTTGACGAGATAGTGCAGGGCCTCGCCGAAAGCCGTAACCTGGTAGGGGAGGAGTTGGAGGCCCGTCTCGTCAAAATGGTGTGTAAGCGCGCGTCGATCAAGGCCGGCCAGGTCCTGAGCGATATCGAGATGAAAGAGCTGGTGCGGCAGCTGGAAAAGTGCCGAGCCCCCCGCACGTGTCCGCACGGGCGGCCCACAATGCTGAAACTGAGCGCTGGTGAACTGGAACGAGCCTTCAAACGGACATAGCACAGACCGGCCTCTCACCTTCGCCAGGCCCACGCGAATTTCACCGATATAAACACACAAAAAACCTGTTCGTTTTGTGTCCTGGACTCTCTCGTGTGCTATACTGAAAGGTGGCGCTCCAAAATTCAGTAACTTCCTGTGGGGGTTCCGATTGTCTTCCCGCGCAGTTGGATATCGGACGCCCACTGATGACGCGGGACGCACCAAGTGCTCGAGATTTCTGGCCCGGACGTACTGACAGTTGCGATTGGCTTCGCCTGCTTCGCTATCGGAGCATGGCTGGGAACCCTTTTCCCCGACATCGACAGGTTCGGAATTTTCCGCCTTCGCCACAGGTCTCTCGTCACCCACAGCTTCCTGCTGCCTGCCCTGCTTTGGGGCGGGCGAGCCCTTATATCAGCTGCTTGGGCGGACTGGCTCGTCACCGGTTTTGCCGCCGGCGTGGCACTCCACCTGGCCTTCGATCTCTTTCCCGGCAAGTGGCGCGGCTTCGCGCTGATCGACGTACCCAAATTGGGTCGCTGTACAAGGTCAATCTCCACCGTCCTTCTGTTTTCAAATCTCTTCCTGTGCGTGATCATAGCCGTCTCCATCTTCCCCGAACACGGTCCCGCCGGCGTGCTCGCCTACACCGCCACACTCGCAGCCCTTTATCTTCGCGGCATATTGGCGAAGAAGGAACATTTCGCCGCCGGCCCCCTGATGACCATCCTTACACTGGGCGGCGACGCCCTCTAAGCTTTTGCTACCAAGATACAATGAGAGGCAAGGTACGATGACATTGACCGTTACCACAGAACCTATGGATAGCCGCCAGCTCGCTATGACGATCGAAGTTGCTGAAGAGCGCATCGATCAGGAGATGCGCAAGGCAGCCCGCAAAATCGCCCAACAGGTGCGCATTCCCGGCTTTCGCAAAGGACGCGTGCCCTTCCATATCCTCCTGCAATTCGTGGGTCGAGAGGCGATTGTCAACGAGTTTGTCGACGAACTGGGGCAGGAAGTCTACAAGGAGGCCCTCGAACAGGAAGGCCTCGAGCCCTACTTCATGGGGAACCTTGATAATGTCGACACGGAGCAAGCGGTTCGCTTCCACCTCACCATCCCTCTTCCCCCGGAAGTGAGCTTGGGCGACTATCGCGGCTTGCGCGTCGAAGAAGAGGAAGTCGAGGCTGACGAAGAACAGATCCAGGAGCGTGTCCAGGCCATCCTCGAGCAGAATGCCGACTACGCCGAGGCCGACCGCCCCAGCCAGTACGGCGACCTGATGACGATTGATCTGAAAGGCGTGGCCTTGGATGACGACGGCAACGAAACCGAAACAGTCGTCTTCGACGAAGAAGACTGGGACGTAACGCCCGACCAGGAAAACCCAATGGAACCGGCCGGGCTGGACGAGGAGCTGGTGGGACTTACACCCGGCGAAGAGAAGAGCTTCGAGATCGCATGGCCCGAAGACAGTCCCAGCATGTACGCCGGCAACACCGTCCGCTTCTCGGTTGAAGTCCACAAAACACAGGCCTTCGAGACCCCGGCCGAGCTGACAGATGAGATCGCGCAAAACTTCGGCCCCGATTTTGAAAACGCCGCAGATCTGCTCGACAATCTTCGCGAAAACGCCCTGCAGGAGGCAACCCAACAGGCCGAAGCCGAACATGCCCAGAAAGTGCTGCAGGAACTGATCGACATGAGCGACCTCGCCTATCCACCTGTTGCAGTCGACCTCGAAATCGACCGCCTCGTCCGCAATTTCGATATGCGAATCCGCCAGATGGGGATGCAGGGGCTGGAGCAGTACCTGGAGATGTCCGGCCAGAAGATTGAGGACTATCGCGAATCGCTGCGCGAGGACGCCGAAAAGTCATTGCAAGCAGAATTGGCGCTGGAGGAGCTCTCAACCTGCGAGAAGCTGACCGTCAGCGAGGAAGAGTTCGAATCGCACATCGGCGATGCGGCCGCCCCTCTGCCCGAAGACGCCGATGAAGAAGCGGTGAAGGCACGCGAAGACATGCTCGAAATGATGCGAGCCGACCATAGCCGCCCACTCATCGAAAGCGAAATTCGCAGAGAAAAATCGGTCAATCTGCTCCTGGCGATCGCCCGCGGCGAAGACATCCCCGAACCCGCCGAGAGCGAGTCCGAGGAGGAAGAGCAAGCCACTGCCGAAGCAACCGACCAGGCCGACGACGCAGCTGAATCCGATCAAGACGAAGAGGCGACCGCAGCCGAGGCGGCAACCGATGAGCCCGCAGACTCCTGAGGACCACGCTAACGAAAGTCTAATGCAGAATAGAGCGGACCCTACATTTCTCGGAGCGTGCCTTGCCTACAATGTGCACTGTTCCCAACAACCGGTCGGCCGCACCACGGGCTGAATCCGGCACCGGTCCACGTCGAAATCATCAGCCGAAAAGGGGAGTTCCCGATGTTTAATCCTGTTGAAGGAAAGTTCTCGGCCCAGCCGCAGCAGACACACAATGAATCTGGATCGACCGATTGGACGGGTCCTTCCGGCATTCAGTCTCCGACCGGCAGCCTGTCACCGTCGAATATCGTTCCAATGGTCATCGAGAGCACGGGCCGCGGCGAGCGCGCCTACGACATCTACAGCCTCCTGCTGAAGGAACGCATCATCTTTCTCGGTATGCCCCTTTCCGATCAGGTCGCCAATCTGATCGTTGCCCAGTTGCTCTACCTCAACTCCGAGGATCCGAATCAACCGATCCAGATGTTCATTCACAGCCCAGGCGGCCTCATCTACGCCGGCCTCGCCATCTACGACACGATGAAGATGATAAATACGCCGATTCATACCTTCGCTGTCGGCGTTACCGCCAGCATGGGGACAGTCCTGCTCTGCTCCGGCACAAAGGGCAAACGCTATGCTCTTCCCCACGCCACCATCCACATGCATCCCGCCGGCGGCGGCGCCCAAGGCTACACCGAGGACGTGCGTATCGCCTTGAGAGAGCAGGAACGTCTTCAGACCCAGCTCTTCCACATCGTAGGTCAACAGACCGGCCACGACTGGCAGGAGATCGAAGAAATCTTCCAGCGCGACCGCTGGATGAACGCGATCGAAGCTCGCGACTTTGGCCTTGTGGACGAGGTCCTTGGCGACAGCAGCGACATCGTCTCCGTCGTAAACGGGCACGTCAACGTGCCTAACGAAAACGGCACCAAACCCGCCCCCGAAGAGGCGGCCGAAGAAGAAAGCGAATAGCAGGCACCGGCGATGAGAGCGGGTTTCACAACAGATTATCCCTAAACAGCCAGCATCGAGTGGCTGCAGGTCTCAACGCAAGCGGCCGCGGCTGTGCCCCGATAAGGGAAAGAAAATGTACTTGGTAACGCAATGACCGTATGCTCCTTCTGTGGCAGAGAAGAATCGGAAACACAACGACTGATCGCCGGGGATGATGATGTCCACATCTGCGATGAATGTATCCGCCTCAGTGCCGAAATTCTCGAAGAGGAAGGCGTAGGCGAGGGCGCCGTCCCGGGCAAGTCAGCCCAACTTGCGCCCAAGCGCGTGCCCAGCCCGCGCGAGATCGTCCGGAGCCTGAACCAATATGTCATAGGTCAGGACCGGGCAAAGAAGGTGCTGTCGGTCGCCGTCTACAATCACTACAAACGAATCTTCGGCAGCAGCCGCGCGACAGGCCACAGCTGGCGCGAAGGTCAACCTGCGCAGGAGCAAGAGGGCAATGACTCCCTTCCCGCCCCTGAAGAGGAATCCCGCCCTGGCCGAGACGTCCACGACAGCGACGAAGAGCTGGTAGAGCTTGCCAAAAGCAATGTGCTGCTGATCGGCCCCACCGGCAGCGGCAAAACCCTGATGGCGCAGATACTCGCAAAACTCCTCGACGTCCCATTTACCATCGCAGACGCCACCAGCCTGACCGAAGCCGGTTACGTTGGCGAGGACGTCGAAAGCCTGCTCGTCGGTCTCCTCCAGGCTGCCGACTGGGATCCGGACAGGGCCGCAAGCGGCATCGTCTACGTCGACGAGATCGACAAGATCGCCCGCAAAGCCGGCGACAATCCCAGCATCACCCGCGACGTCAGCGGCGAGGGCGTCCAACAGGCCCTGCTGAAGATCGTAGAGGGCACAACAGTCAACGTGCCCCCCAGCACGGGACGCAAACATCCCCAGCAGGAGTTCATCCCGCTCGACACGCGCAATATCCTCTTCATTCTGGGAGGCGCGTTCGTTGGCCTGTCGGAGATGGTTCGCAGAAGAATGCGCCGCCGCGCCGGCCTCGGCTTCGTGGACGACGAGTCGGAGCTTGACCCGATTAGCCGGCCGCCCGAAGAGGATGACATCGACGACCTGCCGCTTCCCGAAGGTCTCACCGAACGCCAGCGCGAACTGAAGATCCGCCGCCTCGAAAAAGAAGGTCGCGACGAGAGCCGCCTGCTCCAGCAGGCGATGCCCGACGACCTGCTATATTACGGCCTGATCCCTGAATTTGTCGGTCGCGTCCCTGTCGTAGTCAGCTTGGATGCGCTTGATCGTGACGTCCTCG
This sequence comes from Caldilineaceae bacterium, assembly GCA_965207495.1. Classification (GTDB taxonomy): domain Bacteria; phylum Chloroflexota; class Anaerolineae; order Caldilineales; family Caldilineaceae; genus Bin5. Next base: position 4,208,031 of record OZ242287.1, on the reverse strand, counting down.
TCGAGATTCTCACGCAGCCAAAGAACAGCATCGTCCGTCAGTTCCAGCAGCTCTTCGCGATGGATGACGTGCAGTTAGAGTTCGAACCGGAATCACTGTCGGCGGCCGCCACGCAAGCTTATCTGCGTCGGACCGGGGCCAGGGGACTGCGTTCCATTGTCGAGGAAGCGCTGCTGGATGTGATGTACGAGATTCCCGGCCGCGAAGAGGTCGCCCGCTGTGTTGTGGACAGCCGCGTCTTCGACGACGGCAATTTGCCCCGGCTTTACGGCGCACAGGGCCAGCAGGTTTCTCTCGCCAGCGATCAGGAGCTGGACGCAGCCGCCTGAACAATTCGCCGTAATTTCGGCAGTTAGCCAGACCTTCGCCGGAAGCCAGGTCGCAAAATTAGCCGCGGCGCTGCACAAGCGCCGTAAAGACCACCTCCACCCCAGCCACAAGCCACCGCAAGTCCACCAGACCTCTTCTTACGACGTCCAACCAGTACGCGTCTTATGTCCGCTGTGAGGACGGCCAAATGGCCCCGGCCCTCTTGTTGCCAAGAGAGTGATGGCAGCGTGAATTGGGACGACAGCAGAAGCCAATGAGGCCCAGCCGCCTACAGTGTATCAGTCCGCAAGAGACCAAACAGTGCCTCTTCAGGAATCGACAGACAGAGGTCTTCCCGCGCCTGCTCGGGCATCTAGGCCTCCCCTCCGCGGTCGCGCAAGGCGGCGATAATCTTCCGATCGGGAACGGGACAGGGGAACGTCTCGATTTCGTCCAGCGACGTCCAGCGCCAGTCGGCTACGCCAGCAGCCCGGGGACTACCCTCACTGATACGCGCGTGAAACGCCGTAAGAGTCATACTGAAATGGGTAAACGCATGCTCCACCGTCGCCGCCCTTTTACCAACCTCTACCCCTACACCCAGATTCTGGCCGACAACGCGCCTCAAACACGCCCGCAGGTCCTCGTCTTCAGCCTCTCTTGCCCCGTTGGGAAAGGACCAGAGCCCGCCGAGAAGTCCCTTTTCAGGTCGCTGACTGATCAGCAGACGTGAGAGACCAGGCTCATCTTCCCAGATTATCGCGGCGGCAAATTCAACGTGGGGGGAACTCCGGCCCGGCGCCCGAACCGGCCGCTCGTCCTGCATCCCGCGCTCGCGGGCCAAACAGTAGCCCTGCACCGGACACGCCTCGCACAGCGGTCTGCGCCGCCTGCACACGAGTGCGCCCAACTCCATCAGCCCTTCGTTCATTGCGCCAGGCCGCGAAGCCGTCTCGACCATCTCCCGCGACAGACCCCAAAGCTGCCGGGTCGTGGAACTGAGATCAAGTCGCCCGTCAACATCCCACAAGCGGCTGATGACCCGCTTTGCGTTGCCGTCAAGAATCGGTTCAGGCAGCCCAAACGCCAGGCTGAGTATCGCGCCTGCCGTATATTCGCCAATGCCAGGCAGCGTCAGCAGCTCGGCCCGCGTGCGAGGCAACTCGCCGCCGAACTCGGCCGCGACAATCTGCGCCGCCCTGTGTAGATTCCTCGCGCGGCTGTAGTAACCCAACCCCTCCCACAGCTTCAGGACCTCCTGCTGGTCTGCACCGGCCAGCGCCTCCAGCGTCGGCAACCGCGCCATCCAGCGGTTGAAATAGTCCACCACAACTGACAGCCGCGTCTGCTGGGCCATGACCTCGCTGACCCAGACCGCGTAAGGATCGCGCGCGCCGGCCGGTCGCCCGCGCCATGGCAGATCCCGCAGCGCTTCAGCCTGCCAGGCAGTCAGACGTTCTGCGATCTGTTGATGCATGTCTGCCCGGATTCCTGGCTCGTATTTCTTTTTCCATCAGGAGACGTTCAGACGCTGACTACGAGGGATACTCTCCGCCGAGCGCATTCACCAGCAGGCGAACCGCGCCCAGGGCGTCGTTGTAGTCAGCCACTTGCGAGGGTGTGTGGACGTAGCGGCAGGGAATCGAAACCGTGCCCGCGGGGACGCCCGCGCGGCTGACCTGTACCGCGGCGGCGTCGGTCGAGCCGTATTCCAGCACCTCCAACTGGTAAGGGATGTCGTAGGCCTGCGCCGTCTCTTCCAGCCAGCTGCGTACCTTGGGATGGGCAATCATGCGCCGGTCCATCACCTTGATCGCCGCGCCTTTCCCCAGCCCCACCTCCATCGGGGTTGCCTGTGGAAAGTCGCCTGTGGCCGTGACATCGATAGCCAGGATGATCTCCGGCTCCAGTCCGTAGCCTGCCGTGGTGGCCCCGCGCACACCTACCTCCTCCTGCACCGTAAAGACCGCTAGGATCTCGTGCGGAGAGCTTTCGAGCTCGCGCAGCGTCTCAATCAATACCGCGCACCCGATCCTATCATCCAGATTGGCAGCAAACAGCCTGTCCCCTACCGCGCCGAAGCTGCTTCGAAAAACGGCCGTATCGCCGACCTGAACGCGTGCGTCTTCCTTCGAGTCGGCCCCTACATCCAGGAATAACTTTTGTGGTGTCGGCCGCTCGCGCGCCAGCGGAGAGCCCTCCATTCCAAATGCGCCTTCAACGCCATTGGCAAAATGGACGCGGCTGCCGATGAGGGTGTTGGTCAGAACGCCTCCAATGGTGGTGAAGCGGCAGAACCCCTGCGCGTCAACGTGCGTCACCATCACACCGATCTCGTCCATGTGCGCAGCCAGCATGATCCGCTTGCCGCGTTCACTGCTTACGGTCGCACGTTTCACCGCGATCAGGTTGCCGAGCCTGTCCGTCCGCACCTCGTCCACCAGCCCGTCCAGATGGCCGGTTATCACCTCGCGGATCCGCTCCTCTTGCCCGCTGGGGCCGAAGACACTGCACAGTTCCTCAATCAAAGCTCTCATGCTTCACTCCACTCGGCCCCCAGAGGCCGCCCCAACGGTCCTGAAAGCGCCTTGCTCATAAGTTCAACTGTATTCTCCACGTCAGCCGGATCCATCAGCGCCGCAGGAGTATGAATGTAGCGGCAGGGCACAGCAACGGCCACCGCCGGCACACCGCCTCGCGCCAGGTGAATAGAACCAACGTCTGTTCCCCCCACGCCCGGCTGCTTGAACTGCCAGGGAATGTCGTGAGCTGACGCCGTCTCCGTCAGGATGCGGACAAGCCGCCGGTCAGCATGCGCACTCCGGTCCATCACCGAAATGGACGGGCCCTTTCCCAGCTCGGTCGTCGGACTCACGTCATGCTCTTTGGGCAAATCGTCGGCCACAGTCCCCTCGAGCGCCACCGCCACATCCGGCTCGACCGCGTAAGCCGCCACGCCCGCACCGCGCAGCCCAATCTCCTCCTGGACCGTGAAGGCCCCAACAAGCTCGCACGGGTAACTGCCTTTCATCAGCTCAGCCAGAACGTAGCAACCCACCCGGTCGTCGAATGCCTTGCCCTTCAGCAGTCGCCCGTACTCTTCATAGTCGCTCTCGAACGTAACCATGTCGCCCGGCTCAATACCCCCGGCGCCGCCGGTGTCGATCAGCAGATCGGAGATCGGCATGACGCGCTTTCCCGATCGGGCAGCATACGGCGCCCGCATGATCACACCAGGAACTGCCTGCGTTCCAATCGTTACCCGTTTGCCCGGCAGAATTCGTGGATCCAGGCCGCCGACACTGCTAAACTTCACCGTGCCGTCCCCATTGACGCGCATCACCATTCCGCCCACTTCGTCCATATGCGCCGCCAGCATCACCCGATGTCGCACCGAGCTGTCCGATCCTCCCTTGCGTACGATCAGGTTGCCGATCGAATCGACCGAGAGTTCCTCCACATGCGGGGCAAGTTCCTCCCGCAAAATGGCTCGCACCTCGCCCTCATGCCCCGCAACCCCGCGGGCCTTGGACAGTTTCTCGAGCAGTTCATTCATGGCAACAGTTCTTGAATGCCGCGATACGCACGCGCGTCGTATGCCATCGGTGGCTAAGCCTCGTTATCCAGCGCCAGTGCGGACAGGTCGGCCGGCAGTTCGCAGATCGTCTCCGCCAGCAGCCGTGCGCTCCGATCAATGTCCTTGAGGACGACCGTTTCCGCCGGCGTGTGCATGTTGCGAATCGGTACCGAAATCAGCGCGGTCGGGATGCCTGCCTGCGAGACCTGCATCGCCCACGCATCGGTACCGGAGTTCCCGGGCAGGACCTCGATCGTATAGGGCATCTCGTCGCGCTCAGCCGTGTCGACGAGCAGTTTTCTCAATTTCGGATGCATGTTCGGCCCCAGCCCAATCGCCGGTCCGGTTCCCATCGGAACCGACTCTTCGGCCGACGCCCCCGGTTGCTCCGCGTACGCTACGTCGAGAGCGATACCCACATCCGGCGCCACATGAAACGCGGCCGTCTTGGCCCCGCGCAGGCCGATCTCTTCCTGGACCGTGACCACCGCGAAAATGTCCCACGCGTGGCTGCGGCCCTGCAGGATGCGCAGTGCCTGCAACAAAACGACAATCGATACCCGGTTGTCCAGCGCCTTGCCGGTAGCCTGCCCGTTCCCCAACCTGTCAGCGCTGCGGCGGACAGAAATAAAGTCCCCTACCGACACGAGCTCCGTCAGCCTGTCCGGCGCCAGGCCGACGTCAATGAAAAGGTCAGCCTGGGCAAAGGGTTTCTCCCGCTCCTGCATGGAGAGCACGTGGGGCGGCCGGCTGGCGATCAAACCCGGCAGATCGGAGCGGCCGTGAACCGTTACCTCCTGCGCCGGCAAGGCCCCCAAATCGACGCCGCCAACCGGGGCGAAGCGCAGAAAGCCCTTCTCCAACCGCGTAACGATCAGGCCGATCTCATCCATGTGCGCAGCCAGCATCACTCGCTTGCCGGACGAATCGCGGCCGCGCTTAAGACCTGTCAGATTGCCGAGGGTGTCGGTGTGCAGTTCATCAACGAGAGGAGCCAGATGGTCGCTGACACGCGCGCGAATCCGGTCTTCTTGACCGCTTACGCCAGGGGTCTCGCTTAACGTCTTCAACAGAGAGAAGCTGTCAGAATCCGAGGACTTGCCGTCGCTGTTCACTATCCGCCGGGGACTCCAAGCTGCGCGCACTGGCTAAAAAGAGGAACGACAAAGATCAACCCGACCACAATCCAGACCCAAACCGGCATGCCGAGTATTACCAGGCGGCGCTTGGGCTTTTTTTCCACCGGCCGCGGCAAAACAGTCTGGCAGCGCCAGCAAACATCCTTATCATCGGGATTCCAGGTTCCGCATTCAGTACAGTCGGACATACGGCTTCCCCGTCTAAAATCTGGTCGAAAATGGCCTGATTCATGCTATCACAACTGAGGGGCGTGAGCAAACGGTTGCCCAAAATGAGTGCAACCCAAGTGGGGTATCCTCTGGTATTCCTCTGCTATCGACTTGGCCGTGTCCAGTCATCACACCCATCTCCGAAAGATCGCTCATTCACTAACCACTCACCCCTGACCACTCACCCCTGACCCCTGCAGTTGTGCGTTCGGGCCTTCGGCCCTCTCTTGTGCAGGGGCTGCGCCCCCGCAACGCCCCGCCCTTGCTAGCCACCGTGTGTATTCTTCCCCAGCATAATGTCTAGCCAACAGTGTCTTCAACCCCACACCTAGTCTCGTGCCACTAACCCCCAGCCCCTCACCCCCGTAGTTCCCCTGCAGTTCCCCTGCAGTTCCCCTGCTGTTCCCCTGCAGTTCCCCCTGAAGTTCCCCCGCCGTTCCCAGCCTACATACGCACCTGAATCGCGCTGCCGCTCTCATACCGGCGCAGCCCGCGGTAAAAGACAAATACGGCCAGCAATAGAAAGATCGCACCGCCCGCGCAGATTTGAACCAGCTGCAACAGATCAAACCGGCGCACAAATTCAGCCGGCAACGCCCCGATAAAAGCCGCGGGGATCAGCGTAAACAGTAACAGCTTGGCCGTTCCATCGAAGAGCGTGATCGGGTAGAGAGAAAAGGTGACTATAGCGTTGAAGGCATGAGCCCTCAGTAGTTCCGTATTCCCAATCCAGAACGTAAGGCTTTGCACCAGCACGAGAAATGAAATGAGTACGACAATGGCAGCCAGGCAGCCCAGCGCAAAGCGCAGCAGCATCAGACCGCTGAACGACCCCGAGAAGTAGATTGCCACCCCAAAGCTGAACAGTCCGTACGTGAAATCTCCGGCAGAAGACGCATTGCTGCGGCTCGCAAGTGCATGCAGCAAGACCGGACGCGGCAGCGACAGATAGTAGTCCATCTGCCCATCGGCGATCAGCGACGACAATCTTATGGCATTGCCGAAAAGATAGGTGCCGGCGCCAAAACCGGTCGCGACAACGCCGAACAGAAAGAGCATGTCCACCAGGTCCCAGCCGTTGATCTCTTCAAAGCGGGCGAAAAATATGATCCAGAAAACAAAATAGAGGGCGTTATTGAGCATCATCCCCACCACCTGCGTCAGGAACGAGACTCGGTACTCCATTGCGCTGAGAAGATTCGTCTTCCACAACGCCAGCACAAAAGAAAGTTGACGGCCCATCGCTCAGCCCCCGTTAATAACCAGTCGCGCAACCGCTCGCCGGTAAGTCACCCACACGATGCCGCCGAAAACCGCCAGCCAGATTCCCTGTTGCAGGAAGACCTGCCCCAGCCGCGCCAAGCTCGGGTCGACAAACAGGCGGGCCGGCCCGTAGATGATCCAGGCGAACGGCAGATTGAGCGAGATGGTCTGCAACCAGGCCGGTAAGAAATCGAGCGGAATCAGCACCCCTCCCAGCAGCAGCAGAAACTTCTGGTAGATCCAGCGAAAGGCATTCGTCTCTTCGACAACAAACGCGCTCAGACCGATCAGCGCCGATATGCAGAAGTCCAACAGCCAGGAGAGCGACACCGCGGCCCCGGCAAAAAGCCACCCCGTAATCCCAGGCGGAGGGCCTACCATCAGCCAGACAATCCCACTACCAATCAGGAGATTGCCGCCAAAGGCCAGAAGGCTGTCACCCAGGCCGGCCGCGAAGTGATAGAAGATGAAGTTGAACGGCTTGTTCAGCAGATAGGCCACGCTGCCGTCCTTCACCTGTTCAGAGATAGTCTCAGACAGGTCCCGCTTGCTCAACATCACCGCCTCTGCCATCATCAGGTACCACATCGTGTCGGCTAACGTTAGCCCCGCGATCGAGCTCGCGCCCGTCGCGCCGTATGTAACCCGCCACAGGTTCATGAAGATCCACATGAACAGCACAATCAGCAGGCTCCGCCCCAGCAAGTCGATCGGGTACGCAAGGCTGTTCACCAGCTGCGTGCGAAAAACAGCCCAGTATTTTCCCGCCACCGCCGCCGCCGAAGGACCGCGCACGCGACTCTCCGGTGAGAGGACATCTGCCTCTCTGCTACGCATCCTCAAGCCTCCGTGCGCTCGTAAATCGCGCTGATCACTTCCTCCAGCGAGGGCTCTGAAACCGTTACGTCGGCCAGGCTGCCCGCAGCCGCCAGGCCGCTGATCACCGGCTCCACCGGCGTGATCCGCGTGTCAAAGCGCATCTTCGCCCCATATCGCCCTACCTTAACCATCTCCACGCCCGGCAGACTGAAGTCCGGGGCCAGCTGCTCGTTGTAGCGCACATCCACAGTCTTCACCGTCAGGTAGCGCCGCTTCAGCGCCGATACCTTATCGCGATAGACGATCTCACCATGGTTGACGATGATCACCCGCCTGCACAGCGTCTCAATATCACCGGCATCATGGCTCGTCAGCAACACGCCCACTCCCTCCAGCTCGTTCATGCGCTGAATCGTCATGCGCAGGCGCTGCTTGGCGACAACGTCGAGGCCGATCGACGGCTCGTCCAACAACAGAACGCGCGGCTTATGCAGCAGCGAAGCGGCGACTTCACACCGCATGCGTTGGCCCAGCGACAGCTTGCGCACCGGTGTCTCCAACAACTCCTCGATCTCAAAGGCCTCTGCCAGAAAGGAGATACGCCGCTTCAGCGAGCTGTCGTCCAGTTCATAAATCTTGCCGAACAGGTAGAACGTATCCACCGCCGGCAGGTGATACCACAGCTGCGGACGTTGACCGAAAACGGAGCCGATCTGAAAAGCAAGCGCCTGCCGTTGCTGCCAGGGCACATGGCCCAGCACGGTTGCCTCGCCGCTGCTGGGATGCAAAATGCCCGTCAATATCTTGATTGTAGTCGACTTGCCCGCGCCATTGGGGCCGATAAAGCCCAACAGCTCCCCATCCTCCATCTCGAAAGAAAGTCCCCGCACCGCCTCGACCGACTGATAATCCGGCCGCCACAGCGCGCGCAGACTCCCCCGCAGACCGGCAGCCTTGCGCTTCATCTGAAAGGTCTTGCGTAGATCGCGAACTGAGATAGCAGGCATTGTCAGGTGTCCTACACAAGAGAAATCCGCAAATCTCTGAGGACGCAGACCGCTTGATGAACTGTCGAGAACACGAGTTCGAATAGCATTGATGCCATTATCACCGCGAATCAGGATCAACACCAAGAATCAGGCAAAGTGAACCGAAAGCGGAGAGCCGTGAAGTTTCCCTAAACAGCCCCGAATTTGCTACAATCGGCAGCAGTCCGTAAGTTCAGAGGCATGGGACCGATCCCTGCCCAGGTACCTGCGTTCATGTCTGTCCGACCCAAGCGAGGCGTCCGATGAAAAGTCTTTCAACTTTCGAAATTCGCAAACGGTTCCTCGAGTATTTCCAGGAACGGAACCACCAGGTCGTTGACAGCGGCAATCTCGTGCCCGCAGACGATCCGACGCTGCTTTTCGTCAACGCCGGCATGGTGCAGTTCAAAGACCTCTTACTCGGCCTGGAGAAGCGGGACTATATCCGCGCCACAACCTCCCAGAAGTGCCTGCGCGTAAGCGGAAAACACAACGATCTCGAAAACGTTGGCCCCAGCCCTCGCCACCATACCTTTTTCGAGATGCTGGGCAACTTCTCTTTCGGCGACTACTTTAAGCGCGACGCGATTCAGTTCGCCTGGGATCTGCTCGTCAACGAGTTGGGGCTATCGCTCGACCGCCTCTGGTTCTCCGTATACACCGATGACGACGAGGCCGTCGAGCTGTGGAAAAACGTGGGGGCGCCCCCCGAACGCATCCTGCGATTCGGCAAAAAAGATAACTGGTGGGACATGGGCGAAGTGGGCCCCTGCGGGCCCTGCACCGAAATCCACTACTACTGGGGCGATCTTGAAGACCAGGTCGCCGAAGGCGTCAACGTAGACGACGAATACCTGGAGATCTGGAATCTGGTCTTCATGCAGTTCGAGCAGCGCGAGCCCGGCGGCGAGCTCATCCCGCTGCCCAAACCCAGCGTCGACACCGGCGCCGGCCTGGAGCGTCTCGCCTCGATTCTGCAGGGCAAGGACAACAACTACGATACCGATGGTTTCACGCCGATCATGGACCGTATTCAGGAACTGCTGGGTCACACCGACGCCCAGCGCCAGCAGCATCTGGTCAGCTACCGTGTCATCGCCGACCACGGCCGCGCCATCACTTTCCTCATCAGCGACGGGGTGATGCCCGGCAACGAGGGCCGCGACTATGTCGTCCGCATGATCCTCCGCCGCGCCGCCCGCTTTGGGAAAATGATCGGCTTCGAGGAGCGCTTCCTGGCCGAAATCTGCCGCGTTGTCATCGCCGAATTCGGCGCCCACTACAGCGCGTTACAGGCAGACGAGGACTTCATAGTGCAAACCGTAACCGCCGAGGAGGAGCGTTTCCAGCGCGCCCTGACCACCGGTCTCTCCCTCCTGGACGGCCTCATGGACCGTCTGCGAGCTGGCGAAACCATGGTGATCCCCGGCGAGGACGCATTCCGCCTCTGGGACACCTACGGCTTCCCACTGGACATAACACGCGACATCGCCCAGGAAAACGGCTTCGACGTTGACGAGGACGGCTACCAGGTCGCGCTTGAGCAACAGCGCCGCCAGTCCGGCAGCGACCAGCAGGGCGCGGCCGCCGACGTATCCGTCTACGTCTCCATGATGGAGGATTTGCGCAGCCGCGACCTTCTCAGCGCCGACGGCGTACGCCAGCTGATCTACGAAGATGCGGAGGATGCCGAAACAACCGTCATCGGCCTGATCCAGGATGGCCACGCAGTCGAACAGGCCCACGCCGGCGACGAGGTCGAACTCATCCTCCCCGAGACGCCCTTCTACGTCGAGAGCGGCGGCCAGGTCAGCGACACCGGCGAAATCGAATACTTCCCCGAGGACATGCAGAAGCCCGCTTGGTCGTTACGCGTCCATTCAATGCGGCGCCCGATTCCCGGCCTGATCGTCCATATAGGCGAAGTCACCAACGGCACAGTAAAGGTCGATGATCCCGCCTACGCCCTCATCGACACCGAACGCCGCTGGGACATCATGCGCAACCACACCGCCACCCACCTGCTCCATTCCGAGCTGCGCGGCCAGCTGGGCGAGCACGTGCGCCAGCGGGGTTCGCTTGTAGCCCCGGACCGGCTGCGCTTCGACTTTTCCCACCCGCAACCCGTCAACGCAGACCAGCTGCGCGCCATCGAGCAGGCGGCCAATCAGGCCGTGCTCGCCAACTATCCCGTCAAAGATCGCTTGACAGGCTTTGACCGCGCTGTCGCCGAAGGCGCGCTGGCCTTCTTCGAAGAGAAATATGAAGACACGGTACGCGTAATCTCTATCGGTGACGGAGGCGAAGACATCTCACAGGAGCTGTGCGGCGGCACGCACGTGGGAACCACCGGCGAGATCGGCCCGTTTCTCATTACAAGCGAAGGCAGCAGCGCCGCCGGCGTGCGCCGCATCGAGGCGCTCACAGGACGCGCCGCCCACGCGGTCCTGGCGAATCGCCTCGCCGCGCTCGACACCGTCGCGTCCGGCCTGCGCGTACAGCCTGAGCAAACCGTCGAGGCGGTGCAGCGTCTCCAGGAACAGAACCGGCAGCTAGAACGCGAACTGGATCAGACGCGCGCGCAGCTCAGCCGCCAGCAGAGCGAGACGCTCCTCGACCACGCGGTGCGGCTGAACGGCCTCGCCGTCCTCGCCCAGCAGGTGGAAGCCAATGACGTGGACGCCCTGCGCCAAATGACCGACTGGTTCCGCGACAAACTGGGCAGCAGTGTCGTCGTACTCGGCTCCGTCATAAACGAAAAGCCGATGCTGGTGGCCGCGGCCACCGACGACGCCATCGAGAAAGGCATCCACGCCGGCAATCTGGTGCGCGACGCCGCCAAAATCGTTGGCGGCGGCGGCGGCGGACGCCCCAACATGGCCCAGGCCGGCGGGCGCCACGCCGAAAAACTGCCTGAGGCGCTAGGTCAGGTGGCCGGATGGGTTGAGGCCAATCTTGGCTAGCAGGCGCGCAGGACGCGCCTGCCATCTGCGCCAAACCTGATTCCAAGGCCGGGTCATTCCAGTGGCAGAAATCCTAACCGTTGAACCCGACATTCGAATCGAAGTCCTGCGCCAGCAGCTCGCCCGTATCGGGCGCGGGGCAGTGGCCGTAGTCCTGCCCGAAGGCTGCGCGCAGTTGGAAAGCCTGCCGCGTCTGCGCCTTCTGCAACGTCAGTCCCAACTCCAGGGACAGGCGTTGGCGTTGGTTACCCAGGATCCCACCGTGCGCCGCAACGCCAAGCGGCTGGGCATCCCCGTTTTCGGCAGCGAAGCAGCCGCACGCTGGCGCCGCTGGGGCACGGGCGGCTCCGCGCCCCACAACCAATCCAACCGGTCCGGCGTATGGCTCCCGGAGCCCCCTCACTGGCGCAAAGGCAACGGGTCGATCGATCCAAAACTGCGCACGCGTCCCAGTTTTGACCGGGTTCGCAGCCGCCGTATCCGCGCCACGAGGCGCTATCAGGGGGGGACCCCACTCTGGCTGCAGCTCGTCGGCTACCTGTTTGTCGGCCTCTTCCTGGCCACGTTTCTTGGCGGTTTCGTCTACTACGTTCTCCCCGCAGCCACAGTCACACTCGTACCCGGTCAACGTACCCTGGAAACGACCGTACTTCTGACCGCCGACCCACTGCTTGAAGTCTCCGACCTCGAGCAAGGCCTCTTGTCGGCGCGCCTGATCGAGACGACTATTGAAGCAACAGGGACCGTAGCCACGACCGGCGCTGGGTGGTCCGAAGTGGACCTCGCCACCGGCAAAGTGGTCATCACCAACCAGACCAACGCTACCGTGCGCGTCCCGGCCGGTACGATCGTCTCCACCAGCACCGGTGAAGATGTCGATTTCCGAATCCTGGAAGATCTTGAGATCGCAGGCCCGCTCGGCACGCAGGCCGAAGTCGAAATCGAAGCAACCGAACCGGGCATCCTCGGCAATGTACCCAGCAACAGGATCACCACCGTCGCCGGCGGTCTGCGCGCCCGCGTTCGTGTAACCAACCCGGAGCCCACCGCCGGCGGCGCCAACGCCCGTGTGCGTCTGGTCACGCAAGAGGACCGGGACCGCCTCCTGGATCAGGTTTACACCAGTATCCGCGCAGTGGCCCATGAGAGGCTGTCGGTGGAACTGGGTTCGGATGAATGGATGCCGGAGGATACGATCCTCACCTACATAACCGCCCAGTTCTTCGACCAGTTTAACGACGAACCTGCCGAAGAGCTCAACCTCACCCTCCGTGTGCTCATCCAGGGAAGCGCAATAAATCGCAGCCAGTCTGAAGAAGCCGCCATGATCTCTCTGCGCAGCGGTGTGCCAGAACGCGGTCAGCTCGTGGCCGAATCGATCAGATTCACTGTCGAGCCCAATACTGTCGTAACCGGACGCACACTGCGCTACTCCATGACTGCCAGCGGAAACTACGTCATCCCCATTGATGTGAGAGCCGTCAGCCGCACCGTAACCGGTCTCAACACCGAGGAGGCAGCCAGCAGGCTGCAGGAAGAATGGCTGCTGGCTAGAGAGCCGGAGTTCTACCAGGACCCCGCCTGGTTCGCCACACTCCCCCAGATCGCCAGTCGCATCCAGGTCCGCGTCGAGCTGAGCGAAGCTGCCCGCAGCGTGCAGTAGTCTCCATTTGCTGATGACCCAATCCATTACCTCAAAACAGCCAACGCCGCCAGGCAAGATCATCGCCTTGGACGTGGGCGACGCCCGCATCGGCGTCGCCACCTGCGATCCGCTGCGCCTGACCGTGCGCCCACTCCGCACCCTGCAACGCCGCAACCGCCGCGCCGACTTCGATGCCCTCGCTAAAATCTACGCAGAAGAAGAGGCCGTACTGATCGTCTGCGGGCTGCCCTACAACATGGACGGCACCGAAGGTCCCCAGGCGCACAAGATCCGCAACTGGGCCGCGCGCTTCACGCGCGCCCTGAGCAACATCCGCGGCAAGGAAGTCCCCCTCGCTTTCTGGGATGAACGCCTCAGCAGCTTCGCCGCCGACCAGTGGATCGCTGAAGAAGGGCCGCACGCAGCCGGCCAGGACGCAGTCGCCGCGGCAGTTGTATTACGCAGCTTTTTAGATGATCAGAGGACCCAAAGTTAGCTCTTCATCACGTGTCTCGTGGGTCTCGTTTGATTGTTGAGGCTTGAAGCAAGTGGTAATCTGAGGCAGTTCTGTGTGAGACTCTATGGCTTCCGAAAAGTTCATCTGAGCGCGGGAGAAACACATGACCATCAGCACTGAGCACATCAGGCGCTGCTTATTGACGCTTAGGACCGCATGGGACGGTCTGCAGAAGTTCAAGACCGGTGATGTGCAATATGAGATTTACCGAGCGGCTTGCGTAAAGGAGTTTGAACTCGTACTGGAGCAGAGCGGGCGACTGCTCAAAAGGAAGCTTCGGCCCTACTTTGCCAGCAACCGGCAGGCAGATCAACTCACTTTCAATGATATATTTCGCTATGCAGCGAAGCACTGCCTGATCAGCGGCGACTCATGCGAACGCTGGCTCGAATATCGCGCAGTTCGTAACGAAACGGCGCACGAATACGGGGAACATTTCGCCGAAAGAACCTTAGTACTGCTGCCCCAGTTTATTGCCGATGCAGAAGAGCTGGTCAATGCCATCGAGGACGGCCGAGATGACTGATCGGCTGCACCTGAAACTGAGGCATCGCCGGATGCTCGAGGACATTCTGCGCGCCCACATGCCGGAAGTCGAGGTTTGGGCCTACGGCAGCCGTCTCAGCGGGCAGAGTCATGACGGCAGCGACCTGGACCTGGTTCTGCGTAGCCCAGAATTGAAACAAATACCGGTCAGCAGACTGGCAGACTTGGAAGAGGCCCTGCGCGAGTCAACGATCCCCTTTCTTATCGAAGCCCGCGACTGGGCGCGTCTGCCCGCCAGCTTTCATTGCGAAATTGCGCGCGACTATGTTGTGCTGGTTGGTCCGACATGACGGCCAAACCAGAACGCAGGAACTGGGGAAAGTCTACTGATTCCAAACGTGGCCCTATTGAGCTGGGACGAGCTATAAAGTGGATTTCTGTCAGGATTCAGACGAAAACCTGTCCCTGCTCGTCGCCCACAATAGAGATGGAGCCGGCCCGGACCGCTGATCTCCACGTAAACTTTGCCATGCGCCTCTGCAGCCGTCACCTTGCCGCTGCCCTCCCTCAACCACAGGAAAATCGTCGGCTCCTCAACGCCCCGCAGTTTACGGATAAATACCCCGGTACTTCACCGCATCCACAATGCGCTGGATGGCAATCGTGTAGGCCGCCGTCCTCAGGTCCTGGTCGGTCTGAACAGTGATCGCCAGCACGTCGTCCAGATTCTCCAACAGCTTCCGTTTCATCTGGTGCCGGATCTCGCTCTCGTCCCACGAAAACGCCTGCAGATCCTGCACCCACTCGAAATAACTGACCACCACACCACCGGCATTGCACAAAATATCCGGAATGATCAGGACGCCTTTATCCTCCAGAATGCGGTCAGCTTCCGGCGTGGTCGGCCCATTCGCGCCCTCGGCGATCACCCGGGCCTTGATCTTGTCCGCGTTCTCTTTGTTGATCTGCCCCTCCAAAGCTGCCGGGACCAGCACATCTACATTCAGCTCCAGCAACTCTTCGTGTGTCAATGAGTCCGCCCGCGGATAGCCGACGACCGTGCCTGTCTCTTCAGCGTAATGTTTCAAATGGCGTGGGTCTAAACCCCGCTCGTCATATACCGCGCCGCTGACATCACTGACGGCTATAACCTTCGCGCCCCGTTCATGCATAGCACGCGCGGTCCAACTGCCGACATTGCCGAACCCCTGAATGGCAACAGTTGTATCTTCCAAATGAAGTCCCAACCGGCGGCGCAGCATGGCCCTGGTTACGTATGTGATTCCCAGGCCGGTCGCGTATTCCCGGCCGGCAGAGCCACCCACAGCCATGGGCTTGCCGGTCGTCACTGC
Organism: Caldilineaceae bacterium; assembly: GCA_965207495.1. Taxonomy (GTDB): domain Bacteria; phylum Chloroflexota; class Anaerolineae; order Caldilineales; family Caldilineaceae; genus Bin5. Next base: position 4,192,723 of record OZ242287.1, on the reverse strand, counting down.
CGGGACCGAATAGCCCCTATTCATCGAATACGTGTCCATGATCCAGGCCATCACTTTCGCATCCGTACCCACGTCCGGCGCAGGAATGTCCACCTCCGGCCCGATAAAGAGACTGATCTCGGTGGTGTAGCGCCGGGTCATCGCCTGCAGTTCCCTTTCCGAGAGCTCCTTGGGGTTGACGACGACACCGCCCTTGGCGCCGCCATAGGGCAGATTCATCAACGCGCATTTCCACGTCATCCACATGGCCAGCGCTCGTGATTCGTCCAGGGACACATCAGGATGGTAACGAATACCGCCTTTCGTCGGCCCTAACGCCGTGTTGTGATGCACGCGGAATCCAGTGAACATGCGAATCGTGTCGTCATCCATCACCACCGGAAAGTGAACGATCAATTCCCTCCGGGGTACGCACAGGTATTCGAGCATGTCGTCGTCAAGATGCATGATCTTGGCGACTCGACTTAGTTGTTCCTGGGCCACGGAGAATGCGCTGGCACGCTGCACAACATGTGGCTGCGCCGGTTCTGACTCTATTTCTGTGTTTTGGGAATTCGAAGGAAGATGCTGCTCAGCGGTTTGAGCTATGGGTGGAGTGACAGAATCGACGGCTGCAAGTGAAGGGGAGTTTGCAATAGACCCGTCTCCTGTGGAGTGGGAATGCGACTGTTTACTCGAAACATTCGCTTCCTGCGCTGAAGGATTCGCGTTGGACTGTCTTTTCGTCATTGAAAAACTCCTATTCTGTTTTAGGCTCAGACAAAAGCGTCTGACACGTCGCTCAATCTCAAAACCAGAATATCTTGCGCAGGGCTCGCACACTGGGAGGTGTGAGCCGGGTTTACCCCATCAGCCCCCCTAAGAATGCTGCCGTACGTCTTGTCGCCTCTGCCGGCGTCATGTCGCCGCCAAAAGCCTGGTGCATCGTGACATAGCCGTCATAGCCGATCGCTCGCAGACCGTCGAAGATGGCCGCGAAGTCAATGCCGCCCGGCGCGTCCAGCGGACGCAGCGTGGAACTGACCATTCCCCGCGTCCACGTCTCCATCGGTTGCAGGCCGTCCGGCTCCGGCGTGTGGTTCTGCATGTAAACGTTAAACAGCCACGGCTCAAACGCCCGCAGCGTCGACTCACCGTACGCTTGGCCGCACAGGGCCAGATTGGCGGGCTCGTAGATAATCCCGAAATTGGGTCTCCCCACCTCTTTGAGCACCGCCACCGAGCCGTCCACCGTCTCAAAGAGGCTGCGTGTGTGACTCTGATGGGCCAGGCGGATGCCCCGCTCGCGCGCCTCGTCAGCCGCCCGGCGCGCATGAACGATGTCCTCATCCTTCTTCATGCAGATCCGGATAAGATCAGCGCCCAGCGCTTCAGCCAGATCAAGCGAGGGCGTGATGCGCCGCAAGCTGTTCGGCCCGTCCTCGCTGTTCTCCGGGACAGGAAAATCGGCGGTCACCATCGAAATGGTCAGACCGTGCCGGTTTACCGTACGCTTAACACGCGCAGCCGCACCCTCAGGGCTGTGCACACCGACAACCGACGCACGCATACACAGCGCTTCGTACCCGGCTTCGGCCGCGATACCCGCCAGCTCCGCCAGCGGAATAACGCTCTCACGCTTGTTGCTGAAGCTTTCCGCCACACGCACCGAAAGTGATAGTTTCATAGCCTCGAGTATACCTGATCAATGATTAATTGATAAGAAAGTTTCTGTGTTATCCTGTCCTCACAATAGGCCAGCTGCTACAGACGAAAGGCAGCCGCTGGCAACCAGCCACAAGCTTTATACCATGCGCGTATTTCTCGACCAGCTGGGTTGCCGGCTTAACTTCAGCGAAAACAGCACACTCGCAGGCCGTCTCAGCGCCGCCGGCCATCACATCGTCGGCCGTCCCCAGGACGCGCATGTGATCGTGCTCAACACCTGTGCCGTCACCGCCCAGGCCGCCCGCAAAAGCCGCCAGACCGCCCGCCAGCTCAACAAGCGCAACCCCAATGCCCGTATCGCCCTGACCGGCTGTTACGCCACCCTCGCTCCCCAGGAAAGCGCCAGGCTTCCCGGCGTCGAACTGGTAGCCGACAACCAGTCAAAAGAGATGCTGCACACGCTCCTCGAGCCCTGGAGCGCAGAGTTCTCCGATCCCGAAGATCTGGCCCGCATTCAGCCGCACGGTACCCCCTTCGCGACCGCCTTCCCTGACGAAGAGAGTGGCCGCACCCGCGCCTTCGTCAAAGTCCAGGACGGCTGCCAGAACCGCTGCACATTCTGCATCGTCACCGCCCTGCGCGGCGACAGCCGCAGCCGCACGACCGCTGATGTGGTCCAGGAAGTTCAGTCACTCGTCGAGACCGGCTACCGCGAAGCCGTCCTCACCGGTGTCCACCTGGGGGCTTTCGGCCGCGACTTCGCGGGCCGCCAGCGGACCGATCTCAAAGAGTTGACCGAGGCCATCCTCACCGATACCGACATCGCCCGCCTGCGCCTCAGCAGTCTCGAACCCTGGGAGCTCGCCGCAGGCTTCTTTGACCTCTGGCAACGCTGGCCCGGACGGCTGTGCCCCCATCTGCACCTGCCTCTGCAAGCAGGCACCGACGCCCAATTGCGCCGCATGGCCCGGCGCTGTACAGTTGCCAGCTTTCGCAAACTGGTCGCGGACGCCCGCGCCGCCATCCCGGACCTCATCATCACAACCGACCTCATCGTCGGTTTCCCCGGCGAAACCGATGCCGACTTTGAAGAAGGTCTGCAATTCGTCGAAGAAATGCGCTTTGCCCACGCGCACATCTTCCCCTTCAGCCCCCGCGCCGGCACAGCCGCCGCCAAATTCGATGGCCAGGTGCCGAAGGCCGTAAAGCGCGCGCGCTCCCGGCGAATGCACGAAGTCGTTGCGCGTACGGGCCTTCGTGAACGATCCCGATATGTTGGCGCAACACGCCCTGTCCTGTGGGAGGGCAGCGGACAACAGCTGACCGATCAGGCCGGCATCCTTCTCTGGAGCGGCCTGACCGACAACTACCTGCGCGTGACCGCCCAGGCTCCTGCCAGCCTTGACCTCGGCAACCGCATCACCCCCGTCCGCCTGGACGAACTCCACGGCGAAACACTGTACGGTGATCCCCAGCTTCCAGAGCCTAGACCTGCGGGCATCTAGGGACCCTTTGCAAATTCGCCCCATTGGCCGCGTCAGCCAACAAGGAGCATCTGATGCCCACAGAAACGTCACCTGAACCGAATCAGGCTACGGCGCCCGCGCTGAAACCGGGCAACCGCCGCGAGCAAATCGGCTGGTACTTCTACGACTGGGCCAATTCCGCCTTTTCGACAACTATTGGCGCTGTCTTCCTCGGCCCCTACGTCTCGAATCTGGCCGAACAGGCAGCCGGCGCCGACGGGCTGGTCCGACTCCTGGGCGTTCCCTTGGCGCCCTATTCATTCGTGTCCTACTGCGTCTCCATTTCTGTTGTCTTGCAGGTTCTTTTCCTGCCGATTCTGGGCGCCATCGCCGACTACTCCAGCCTGCGCAAGAGGCTGATGCAGATCTTCGCCATCGCCGGCTCTTGGGCCACCATGTTTATGTTCTTTATCACCGACCAGACCTGGTGGCTGGGGGGCCTCCTGTTCATCATCGCCAATCTTTGCTTCGGCGCCGCCATCGTCTTCTACAATGCCTACCTGCCGGACATCGCCGAACCCGAGGAACGCGACCGCGTTTCCTCCGTGGGCTGGGCGCTCGGCTACCTGGGGGGCGGCCTCCTGCTGACGCTCAATCTTGCCCTCTTCCTGCTGCGCGACACCCTCGGCATCGACTCCGGCCTGGCGGTCCGCATCAACCTGTTTTCCGGTGGCCTGTGGTGGTTCAGCTGGTCGTTCGTCACTTGGCGACTGTTGCGTTCACGCGACAAGGCCAAAGCGCTTCCTCCCGGCGAGACATATCTGTCAACCGGTCTCAAACAGCTCTGGGAAACCTTTCAGGAGACTGCCAAGTATCCCCATACTATCCGCTTTCTGATCGCCTACCTGCTCTATAACGACGGCATCCAGACCGTGTTTTCAGTGGCTGCCGTCTTTGCCGCCGCCCCGCTCCTCCAGGGAGGGCTGGCGATCGAGCAGGACATGCTCACCATGATCATTCTCATGATCCAGTTCGTCGCCTTTGGCGGCGCACTCCTTTTCGGTAGGTTGGCAGTCCGCTTCGGCGCCAAAAAGGCGCTGTTCTACGGTCTGATCGTCTGGACAATCGTCGTAATCTACGCCTACCTGGGTCTGCGAGGGGAGAGCCGTATCCTCGAGTTCTGGATACTGGGCGGGTTTATTGCCCTGGTGATGGGGGGCACGCAAGCGGTAAGCCGCGGCCTCTTCGCCAACATGATACCCGCGGGCAAGGAGGCGGAATTTTTCTCCATCTACGAGGTAAGCGAGCGCGGGACTTCCTGGCTCGGGCCGCTGGCTTTCGGCCTGGTCAACCAGATCACCGGCAGCCTGCGCCCGGCCATGGTCTCGATCATTCTCTTCTTTATCGCCGGTATGGCACTGCTGTTGCGTGTTGACGTGCGTCGCGCAATTGCCGAATCGGGCAACAAACCACCTGCAGTTGTCTGAGCCGAACCGACCGGCGACCTACCTGCAGCGCCCACTCGTAGACATTGCTGGTTCTGGCATCAATGGTGACTGTCCCCCTGTCGACCATTGCGATTCGGTTCCCAATGGCTTGTTCGATAGCGGGATACTTGATTCCACCGCCTGCCGTAAACGCAATGCTGCCGGGGTAGAATCTACCGTGATCAGCCCCCAGCACCGAAAACCGGCTCTGTGCTGACTTGGGGCAGCTTCTCCGCCGCCAGAAGGGCTGCGCAGCATTCACCAAGGTCTGCAACTGCTGGTCAAGGCATCCTGCCCTGATTTCGGGAGCACCTCCCGCCCGCTTTTGTGGCGGTTGCCCACGCCTTGTCCGCATACCAATGCCCTGGAGCAGTGGCAGACACCTATCAGATCTGTTTCTCCATTCACCTCACCGTCCACCTTGCCGATGAAACGAATGACATTTCCTTTCTGGTCGAACATGGCGCCCAACGCGATGCGCACTAACCCTTCAAACATTTCGTCAGTCCTCTTCATTCCCTGGCCCTCTAATGGACGGACGCCCCAAATGAAGGCAAATCGCCGGCAATTGGGGTGGCTCGGCGTTTCCGCGAAAAGTACAACCGATCAGCGCAAGCGGGCTGGTTTCTCGGCAGGCGCATCTCCATCCGTACGCGCAATGTTGGCCGCGGCAGCCACTTAGGAAAGTCTGATGCCCGCAGAATCGTCAGCTGACAGGATTCAGAATACCGTGCGCGCAATAATGCAGAACAACAGCCGCGAGCAAGTCGGCTGGTACTTCTATGACTGGGCAAATTCCGCTTTTTCAGTAACAGTCGGCGCCGTCTTTCTCGGCCCATATGTTTCGAACCTGACAGTACTGGCAGCCGGCCCGGATGGGCTGGCCCGCTTCCTTGGTATTCCTGTCGCACCCTATTCACTGTTCGCATATTGCATCACGATTTCAGTCATCTTGCAGGTACTGCTATTGCCGATTCTTGGCGCTATCGCCGATTACTCCAACCTGCGCAAAAAGCTGATGCAGATTTTCGCCGTCTCCGGCTCCGTCGCCACCATGATGATGTTCTTCATCACTGCCCCGACCTGGTGGCTGGGCGCGCTACTCTTCATCGTCGCCAATGTATGTTTTGGCGCTGCCGTCGTTTTTTACAACGCCTTTCTACCCGACATTGCCGACCCGGACGAACGCGACCGCGTCTCCTCGGTGGGCTATGCGCTGGGCTACCTGGGGGGCGGCCTTCTCTTAACGCTCAATCTGGCTCTCTATCTGATGCGCGACACCATCGGCATCGACGCCAATCTGGCCGTGCGCATTAATCTGTTCTCCGGCGGGCTGTGGTGGTTTGCTTGGTCATTCGTAACCTGGAAGCTGTTGCGTTCGCAAGACATCGCCCGCGCGCTTCCTCCCGGCGAGACCTACCTGTCGACCGGTATCAAGCAGCTGATCGAAACGTTCAGCGAAGCCGCGCGCTACCCCCATACCATCCGTTTTCTGATCGCTTACCTGCTCTACAACGATGGCATCCAAACTGTGTTTGCAGCCGCGTCAATCTTCGCCACTGCGCCGCTCCTTCGGGGAGGACTGGAGATCGACCAGGGCATGCTCGCGCAGGTAATTCTGATGATCCAATTCGTTGCCTTTGGAGGCGCGCTCCTTTTTGGCAAAATTGCAATACGAATCGGGGCTAAAAGGGCGCTTATCACCGGCCTGGTTGTCTGGACCCTGGCGGTGATCTATTCTTATCTGGGCCTGCGAGGGGAGAGCCGCTTCCTGGAATTCTGGATACTGGGAGGATGTATTGCCGTCGTGATGGGTGGCACGCAGGCCGTCAGCCGCGGCCTCTTCGCAAACATGATTCCGCCGGGCAAGGAGTCGGAATTCTTCTCCATCTACGAAGTCAGCGAGCGCGGAACCTCCTGGCTCGGCCCGATGGCGTTCGGCCTGGTCAACCAGTTCACCGGTAGCCTGCGCCCGGCGATTGTTTCTATCATTCTATTTTTTATCGTGGGGCTGGTTCTGCTTCTACGCGTGGACGTGCGTCGCGCGATCGCGGAATCCGGCAACAAGCCGCCGGCAGTTCTTTGAGCTGTCTTTCTCTCAATCTCTTACAGATCCCACTCGTAAACATTGCCGGTCCTGGCATCTATTACGACTGTCTGCCCGTCCTCGAGTTCGGTCCAGTCTCCCTTCGCCTGCAGGATCGCCGGGATACCCAACTCTACCGCCGCCAGCGCCGCAATACTGTCAGGCGCCGACTCCGCCGTAATCAGCCCCCCGGCATGATAGACCAGCTCCATACTGACATGGTTCAACTCCTCGGCCACCAGGATGTCCTGCGTCGTCATCATCCGGTTCTGTAACGCCTGGTCAAGCGGGTCCTGTCCCGGCTTCAAACGCACAATCCGGCCGCTCATGCGCCGGTTGCCCACGCCCTGACCATGCATCAGCACTCTGGCGATGCGCCGCACCGTCATCAAATTTGTTTCTCCCGGCACGCCCCCAACCACGCCGCCGGTCACCACCGTGACGTCCCCTTGCTGCACAAATCCGGCGCTCAGCGCGATGCGGACCGCGTCCTCCAACATCTCGTCGATGGTGTTCATTCGCTGCCCCATCAACGGAAATACGCCCCAGTAGAGCGCAAGCTGCCGGTAAACCAGGTGGCTGGGCGTTACCGCGATGATCGGAACCGAAGGGCGGTAGCGGGCCAGTTTCTTGGCAGTTGCGCCTCGCGCCGTGGGCGCGATGATCGCCGCCGCCCTCACGTTCTGCGCCGTAGCCACCGTCGCCTGGCTGACCGCTTCTGCGACCGACGGCGTTTCGCCGCCTGGATGCTGTTCCCCGTCCGGGTCGTCGTTCGACGTGCCAAAGAAGCCGTCTACTGCCCGTTGCGAGGGCCGGTAATGCGGCTGGGTAACACTCCGCACCCGTTCCGCTTCCAGGGCGATATTCGCCATCGTCTGGACCGACTGAACCGGATAGCTGCCGGCGGCCGTCTCGCCCGAAAGCATAATCGCGTCGCTGCCGTCCAGGACCGCGTTCGCCACGTCACTGGCCTCCGCCCGCGTCGGCCGTGGGTTGCGTATCATTGAATCCAGCATCTGCGTCGCCGTGATCACCGGCTTATCCGTGTCGATGCAGCGCGAGATGATCATCTTCTGAATCATCGGCACCGCCTCCGGGCTCGTCTCAATGCCCAGGTCCCCGCGCGCCACCATCAGGCCGTCCGACGCCTCGATGATCTCCTCGATATTCTCGACCGCTTCGGGCTTCTCTATCTTGGAGATAATCGGCGTGACTCGGCCCAGAGGCGCCCGGCTCTGCACAACCTTTCTCAGCGCCTGCACATCAGCCCCGGTACGAACAAAGCTCAGCGCGATCCAGTCAGCCTGATGTTCCAGGGCGAAGTCCACGTCAACGCCGTCCTTCTCGGTCATCGATGGAACCGTCAGCTTTGTCTGGGGAAGATTCATCCCCTTGCGATCTTCCAGAATGCCGCCGACGATCACGCGCGTCCGCACCGTCGTCTCGGTCGCGTCGATCACCTCAAGTTCCAGCAGACCGTCATCCAACAGGATTCGCTCATGCGCACTGTCCACCCCGCGCTCGGCCGACTCGCTCCGCCCTCTGGCGATGCTCGCGGGGACCTCCCGATTCTGGATCGGCACGCAACCAGGTTCCCCTACTATATCTTCGGTGGTGAGAACCAACTCCTCACCTGCCGCCAAAGGGACGCCCCCGGGCTGCATCTCCCCCACACGCAGTTTCGGCCCCTGCAGATCCACCAGAATCGCAACCGGCCGGTTGCGATTCTGCGCGATCTCACGAATCGTGTGGATATTGCGGGCGTGAAAATCGTGGTCGCCATGGCTCATGTTGATGCGCGCGACATTCATGCCCGCGTCGATCAACTGAGCGAGAATCTCAGGATCGGTGCTTGACGGTCCAATTGTACACACAATTTTGACCCGCAACATTCGCGCACTCCAGTGGCTGGCGGCCGGCTACTGACGACCTGTAAACCTGGGGGACCCTTCGATGCTATGTTCCGCCGCAACGGCCGGTGAGGGAAACCACCCCGCCGGCAGCTCGGCGAAATCCCGCTTTACTACTGGTAACTGATTCTGTCGCTCGTGCGTACGACCTGGATCCACGTACGCCCCGGCTTCAGCGGAATCGGCTGCTCGCCGGGACCGAGCCAGCGCGGCGGGCTCTGGTCGTTGGCGCGCCAGGTGCCTTCATAGACCTTGCCGTCCCGAAATACGCGCAGATCCCCGAACCCGTACAGATTGATCTTCACGCTGAGCGTACCCAGGCTGTCCTCTACAATGTTGGTCAGCTCATGTTCGGCAAAGACGACGATCACATTGTCGCTGCTGATCTGCTGCCCCGTCGCCTGGTCCATATGGACCGCGCCGCTCTGATAACGCAGATACCGGCCGCTTGACGCGTCGTAACGCCACTCGACACCGTTATTCTCAGGGTAGGGAATCCGAACGACTGTCGCCTCAGAGGCCCAGAACTCCTGCGGCGCTCCGCTGAAAGAAAAGCTCGCCCTCTCCGGTGGCCGGGGACTGTTCTTCTGCCCTTCCAGCCACGGACTGAAAATCTCCAGGCAGTAAGGCAGCAGCGGCGACACGTCGCATGTCTTCGCCATGTCGATCATCCACCGGCGCACTCTGTCAACACTCGTCCGCAAGCGCGTGCGATAATTGCTGCCCACACTGTAAAAATAGGTAAGGCTTTCAGGATCCTCCGAATCGGCGTCCAGATACGGGAACCCAACCTCATTCTTCAGCAAATACCGGATGCCGTCACTGCCGCCCGAGCAAGCCAGAATGCCGTCAAACATGTAGGTGGTATGGATATTGGGCCACCGCGCGCTGCGAACCGGCCCGATCTCCTTGGCAGGAATGCTCTGGTACATGCTCGTGAGCCGGGTCAGATGAAAACCGTCGACGATGTATTCGTAGGTCACGTCCGCCTCGTTCAACCCGTAATGGGCCGCACGGCTGTCGACGTCATTGTTGAGGCAGACGAGAATTGGTGTCTCTTGCAGCAAAGTGGGATCGGCCAGCGGCAGCCCGGTGTAGCGTGCGACGCCCCGGCGTACCGGCGTAGCGGTCGCCTGCACGCTCTCCGAACCGGCACCCGTGCCTTCCGCAGCGCCCTCTGGCACGGGGGTTGCGGTCTCGGCCGCTTGCTCAATTCCGGTCGATTCCGGCGTCTTTGTGGGCGTTGACGTCGCGCCCCCTTCGCCCCCGGCGCAAGCCGACAGCGAAAACAGGAGGATCAGGATAACTACGACAACATTCGATTTCATGCTTGTTCCCAGGGGGGTTTGTGGGTTCAAAGAGTCCGGTCTCCCGGCCGCAACCGTTTCCAAATGGCGACTGCCGCGCCGAGTCTTCAAAGGGAGATTTGACCTGAGTTTCAAAGGGTTCATTCAGTTCTGGGCAGTGTGTTGGGGGCGGCGAATTGCACGATGAAAAGTGGCTGCATCAACTGTCGCTAGTATACTACACACGCACAGATCCACTACTTTCATACCGCGTAACGACTCAGCCACAAACGATTTGCGAACCTCAAAGAGGCGAGCGCAGGTTTTCCTCTCTCCTTGCCTTTGGGCGTCCGGGCCTTCGGCCCTCCCTTGTGCAGGGGCTGCGCCCCCGCAACGCCCCGCCCTTGTTAGCCACCGTGTGTGTTCTTCCCCAGCATCATGTCTAGTCAACAGTGTCTTCCTTCCCACGCGCTATCTCAGCCCTCTAACCACTGCATTTCCCCTGCAGTTCCCCTGCAGTTCCCCCGCGGTTCCCCCTGCAGTTCAGGCCGCCCCACAATGGCCGGTCCACTCCCCACCTTCAGACCTGCCTTCAGCCTGCCGTCAGTTGCCAGAGATGTAAACTGCCCTCCCGCTCGTCACGTCACCCGTCACAGCAAATCCGCCAGCAACGATACGGGCGACTGCGGCTGTACGCCCGTGAAATGCTTGATCTGCTGGCGGCAAGAGAATCCGGGGCTGACAAGCGCCTCGTTCTCCCCCAGATCGCGGGCCGCCGGCAGCAATCGGCGTTCTCCGATCAGCTTCGAGACGTCGTAATGCTCATATCCGAACATCCCTGCCAGCCCGCAGCACCCGCTGTCCAAAACGGTCACGTCGCAATCAGGAATGGCCCCAAGAAGCCGTTGCAGAGGCTGCATGCCCACCAGCGCCTTCTGGTGGCAGTGCCCGTGAACCAGCACCCTGGAAGGACCCGCCTTCGTCGGCGCCATGCGCGGCCCGGCCCACTCTTCAACCAGCTGGCACGCCGCCGCCACCTTGCGAGCCTCCTCCTGTGCCGCGCCTCGCAGCAACCGGGGATGGTCGTCCTGCACAGCCGAGTAACAGCTTGGCTCACAGAACAGAACTGGAATGCCCGCCTCGGCCAGCGGCAGCAGCGCCGCCGTCGTCGCCGCCGCCTGCCGCGCAGCCGCATCCAGAAAGCCCTTTGAAATCAGCGGCCGCCCGCAGCAGACCTGCGGCGCCACCGTCACCTCCGCCCCGCACCTTTCCAACACCTTCACGGCGTCCGTCAACTGCTCCGGTTCATAGTAATTGTTGAACGTGTCCGCGAACAGCGCCACATCTGTCTTTGCAGACGCGTCATCGGCCCTGCCTCTGCGCCAGCTCTGCGTGAACGGTCGTCCGCTGAAAGCGGGCAATGGGCGCCGTCGATCCAATCCAAACACCGCCTCATTCAACCGTCGAACCGGCCCGGCCGCGGCCAACCAATTCGAAAGCGGTGCCAGCCGGCTCCCCCAGCGCGCAATGCGGTCAGCCCTCGACAACACCCGGTCCTTGAACGCCGCCCCCTGACGCGCATGATACTGGTGCAGAAACTCACTCTTAAGCCGCGCCATGTCCACGCCTGTGGGACACTCTCGTTTACACGCCTTGCACTCCAGGCACAGGTCCAGAACCGGCAGCAGCTCCTCGTCGCCGAAACCGGTCGCCTCCAGGCCGCCGGAAAGGGCCACACGCAGCGCGTTCGCCCGACCCCGCGTGCTGTCAATCTCATTGCGCGTAGCCATATAGGAAGGACACATAGTGCCCGTCAGCGTCTTGCGACAAGCACCCACCCCGCTGCACTGTTCCGTCGCCCGCAACAGCCCGCCGAAATCAGAAAAATCGAACTTGGTGGCGTGTTCCTCCTCGCCCTCTCCTCCGGATCCCACGCTGTCCGCGTCAGGTCCACCGGCTCCTGGGGGCTGCTGCGTTGAACCGTCGGCCTGCCCGTCCACTGCTTCAAAACGTAGGTTCGACGTCAGAGCCGGCGCGTGCACAATCTTGCCCGGATTGAGCATGTTGCTCGGGTCAAACGCCGATTTCACCTCGCAAAACGCTTCGTAGAGCACCGGGCCGAACATCTTCTCCTGAAACGGCGCCCGCACCAGTCCGTCGCCGTGCTCGCCCGAAAGCGCGCCCCCGTACTCCAGCACCAGGTCAGCCACTTCCCCCGCGATCGCCTCAAAACGCTGCACGCCTTGCGTGCTCTTCATGTTGACCACAGGACGAATGTGCAGCAGCCCGACCGACGCATGCGCATAGAACCCGGCCTGCGTGTCGTATTTCGCCAGAATTCTCTGAAAGTTCTCGATATAATCATGCAGACGTTCAGGCGGCACCGCCGTATCTTCAACGAACGAGATCGCCTTGGCGTCCCCGGTCTGCGACATCGTAAGACCAAGCGCGGCGCGGCGCAGTTCCCAGATGCGGGCCTGCTCCTCAGCCCCGACCGCCCGGTAGACATAGTTGCCCAGCTCCTGCTCCGCCAGGTCGGCCTCCAGCCGCCCGATCTTGTCCTCCAATTCCCCGTCCGACTGACCGAAAAACTCCACCAGCAGAACCGCGCCCGGGTCGCCCTGGATGAACTCGCGCAACGGCGCGTATTCGATCCGGCCGCGCGTCTTGTCCAGCATGAATCGGTCAATCAACTCGACCGCCGACGGCCCGTGTTCCAGGATTACCGGTGTAGCCCGCATCGCCTCCAGCAGGTCGTCGAATTGCACGCTGCACAGGACCCGGCGCGGAGGCAGCGGCGCCAGCCGCATTTTGGCCGCAACCGTCAGCGCCAGCGTACCCTCGGAGCCGACCACAATGCGCGCCAGGTTGAACGGTTCCCGGCCCCCCGCAGCCCCGCCGTCGGGAAGGAACTCGTCCAGGTTGTACCCGCCAACGCGCCGCAAAATCCGCGGATATCGCTGCCGGATCTCCGCTTCCAGCTCGCTGCCCAGCCGCTGCACCGTCCGGTAGGCTCCGCCCTCCACATCTCCTTGCGCCAGCTTGGAACGCAGACCTTCCTCAGTCATCGGCCCAAGGGTTGCCCCGCTGCCGTCCGCAAACACGACGTCGACCGATTCAACGTAATCGATCGTCTTGCCGTAAATGATCGAGCGCGTGCCCGCCGAATTGTTGGCGATCATCCCGCCGATCGTGGCCCGGTTCGAAGTTGATAGGTCTAGGGGAAGGTGCAGTCCATGCGGCTTAAGCAGCGCATTCAGTTCATCGAGGACGATCCCCGGCTCGACCGTAACCGTCGCCGCCGCAGTGTCCAGGTCGAGCACACGGTTCATGTAACGCGAGAAATCCAGCGATAGACCCGCCCCTATCGCCTGTCCGGCCTGGGAGGTCCCGCCCCCGCGCGCGGTGATCGAGACGCCGTGCTCCCGGCAGAGCCGGACCACCGCGACGACGTCCTCCCGGCTCCGCGGTGTCACAACCCCCAACGGCAGGATCTGGTAGACGCTCGCGTCCGTCGCGTGCATCGCCCGGCTGGCGCCGTCAAAATGCACTTCACCCGCTACCGCTGCGCGCAAACGATGAGCAAGTCTCTCGACCTCAACTTGGCTTGCCTCGGAGGTATCTTCGTGGGGCATTGTAAGAGGGAAAATGCGTTACGGGTCCTTCGCAAGGAATGCCAGCGCCTCGTTGACGCCTCCGCTGACATGAGGCACGTCGCAGGCCGCCAGTCCCATCTCCACACCGCACAGCGTCCCGGCCAGCATCAGGTCGTTCATATCGCCAAGATGGCCGATGCGGAAGACCTTGCCTTTCACCTGGCCGAGCCCGGTGCCCAGCGACATGTCGAACCGTTCCAGTATGACCTGGCGCAGCACGTCGGGGTTATAGCCCGCCGGCATAGCCACTGCCGTCAGTGCCGAAGAATAGGCTTTGGCGTCCCGGCAGAAGACATCCAATCCCCATCCGCGCACCGCTCGCCGCGTCGCTTCCGCCAACCTGGCGTGCCGCGCGAAAACCTGCGGCAACCCTTCCTCAAGCAGCATCGACAGCGCTACATCCAGGCCATAGAGCAGATTCGTAGCCGGTGTATACGGGTAGAAGCCGTCCCGGTTAAACGCCATGACCGGCTCCCAGTTCCAATAGGAGCGCGGCATCCCTGCCGAGCTGGAGGCCGCCAGCGCCTTGGGGCTCGGCGCATTGAAGCCCAGACCTGGCGGCGTCATCAGCCCCTTCTGCGAACCGGCGATGGTAACATCAACGCCCCACTCTTCATGTTTGTACGCCATCGCGCCCAGAGAAGAGACAACGTCCACCATCAGCAGGGCGTCGTGACCGGTGCGGTCCAGCGCAGCCCGCGCGCCGGCTACGTCGTTGACCACGCCGGTGGATGTCTCATTGTGAACAAGCGCCAGCGCTCGAATCTCCCGCCCCCGGTCCTCGGCCAGACGTCTCTCCAGCGCAGCCAGATCGATCGGGCAACGCCAGTCGCCCTGTAGCTCCTCTACAGTCAGACCCACCCCCGCGGCCACCTTCTGCCAGTTTGAGGAAAACTGACCGTTCGAGCCGAACAGCACGCGGTCACCCGCAGAAAGCGTGTTGACCATCGCCGCCTCCCATGCCCCGCTGCCCGAGGATGGGTAGACGATGACCGGCCCGCTCGTCTGGAAGACCTGCTTCAGCTGTTCCAGAATACGGAGCGTAAGCCGTGCCCAGTCAGGACCCCGATGGTCGATCGTAGGGCGGGACAGCGCCCGCTTGACACGCTCGGGCAAATTGGTCGGGCCTGGTATCTGCAGAAAGTGGCGGCCGGGGCCGGAGTTGGACATGGTTGATTTCCCAATGAACAGCGTCGTCAGGACAACTCTTCCTGAAGACGACGCATTACGATTTCAGTCTCTCCTTCACCGAGGGTATGGACCGCAATGTGAAGGCTGCCGGTATCTGTTCGGCAGAAGATTGCCGGAGAGCCACTCTGGAGCGCTTCTGAGACCTCTTCAGCCGTTCGTCCCTTTTTTTGCTCATCCCAGCTCACGTCCAGGCGCATCCACGGGCCCTCCCCGTCCTCCTGCCACATATTTTCCGCGCTTACATCAGAGATTCCGGCCAGACCGGCAGCAATCTGGGCGATGCGATCGGACTGGACTTGCAACCGCTGCTCGTGATCGGTGTCCAACCAGTGGCGCAGTGCCATCGTCGTCCCGACCACCTCCTGCCGGTCCACCTTGTAGCCGCGGCCGATGCTGTTGTTGCCGGTCTCGAAACCGGTAAAGCCGTTGAGCCGCGCCTTGCTGACATACTCGCCATCCCCGCACAGGATACCGGTCGAATTGCCGGAACCGAGGTACTTGCCGCCAAAGCAGACCAGGTCTGCCCCGCTTGTAGCCACCCGCCGCATCCGCTCCAGCGGGTAAATCTCCGCCGCCGCGTCAACCAGTATTGGGATGCCGGCCGCATGCGCGATCTCTATTGCATCGGGCAGCGAGACCGTATTGGGGAAGCGTTCGCCGGCCGCGAAGTAGAGAATGCCAGCCGTCTGCGCACCGATCGCATCGCGCAACTGCTGCGGCGTGCAGCCGTCTTCCTCGCCGACCTCGACCAGCTTTCCGCCCGGCACCGTGACGCTGCGATCATACCGGTAGCGCGTCGCCTTCTGGATCAGGAACTCGTCCTTCATGCCAGTCGTGTCCGGCAGCTGGCGGATCCGCTCCGGATCCGTTCCCGCCAGGATGCCGGCCGCGCCCTGCACCAGTGCCGCATAGCACCCGGACGTCACCAACCCGCCGCCCGTTCCCAGCATGTCGGCGATGGCCTTGCCCGCGCCGTCGAATACGTCGTCCATCAATGTGTACGCTGTGTTGGCCGACTCCATCGCTTCACGCACCTCAGGCGAAAGCACCGAGCCTCCCAGGATCGTCATGTGGCCCCCGGCGTTGATGATGGGCCGGATTCCCAGGGTCTCATAGATGTCAGGACTGGACATTGTTCAGCGCTCCTTGATTCAGTTGAAGAAATCCTTGTCTTCCTGCGCCAGATGCTTCCTGGCAGCGTTCTTGTTAAATGTGACACCCAGGCCGGGCCGGTCCCATACGGTGATGTAGCTGTTCTCGACGATCGGGTCCGGCAGCCCTTCAACAATATCATACCACCAATCCGGCCGCGCGACCGGGTACTCGAACGCGATGTAGTTGCGAGGCAGCGCCGCCGCCATCTGCACAAGCGCAGCCAGGCCGATCAGTCCGTCCCCGGTCCCGTGCGGCGCCATCAGTATCCCGTGCAAATCAGCGTACTCCGCCACCCACTTCAGCTCGGCAATGCCGCCGATGTCGGCCGGGTCCGGCCCAACAATGTTGACCGCCTGCTTTTCAAACAGGTCCGTAAAATTCTGCCGCAGATAAATCTGCTCGCCGGTGTGAATTGGCGTCGAACTGCTGCGAGTCAACTCGCGGTACAGTTCCGCCAGCACATAAGGAGTGTAGTCGCCGGTAATTGTATCCTCCAGCCACATGATATGCATCCCCTCCACCGCCTTGGCCAACCGGATGGCGTCCGGAACCGTCCAACCGGGCCCGCAGTCCAGCGCCAGGCCGATCCTGTCGCCGGTCACCTCCTTCATCGCCTCGATGCACGCCACGACATGCTTAAATCCCCTCTCCGTCAGCAGCCCTCGCTCGGTCTGGTGACTTACCCCCAGGCGCTCGCCGTAGGAGAACCCCTCCAGCTGGTCCGGCATCTGACTGTGGTAGCCGATTCCCTGCTTGATAATTGTGAACCCTTCACGGGCTTCCGCCATCCGCGCCATATTTTCGGCATAGTGTTCCGGCTCCTGGCCTGCCAGAGGAAACCGCAGCGCGCCGTTGTAAACGAGCACCTTGTCGCGCACCTTCCCACCCAGCAGCTTGTAGACCGGCAGATTCGCCGCCTTCCCCGCGATATCCCACAGCGCCATCTCAATCGCGCTCACCGCGCTGCCCCAGGGCTTGAAGCTGCCCAATCGCCGGATGCGCAGCATCACCCGCTCCACGTCCGTAGGATCCTGTCCCAAAATGTAGTCGCGGTAAAAGAGCACGTGCGGCTTGAGATAGGCCTTGAAATGTTCCGCCTGCCCGTAGCCCTCAATGCCGGCATCCGTCGTAATCCGAACCACGGGACTGCCGCCAAGAACTGCGCACTTGAGATCGGTGATCTGCATAAAAATTCTCCACTAACGAGAATGTTACATGGAAGCTGAGCGAAATATTCCCAGCTGCACCCTGAATGTGCTCCGACCATAATTCGGGTTGCCCGAGCCCCAGAAACAAACTGCTACGCCCGTCACTGCAACCGGCAGATGGGCGGTACCCAGACACATCAAATTGTACTGCGTTTTCCCGATGAATGCCACTACCCGGGCCCCCGGAGCGCATCCCCAAATGGGCCTAAACTCTCGAATACCTCTGGTATCGACCAGACCGTGTCAAATCCTCACATACATCCCCGAATGATCGCCCATTCCCTGACCCCTGACCCCTGCAGTTGTGCGTTCGGGCCTTCGGCCCTCTCTTGTGCAGGGGCTGCGCCCCCGCAACGCCCCGCCCTTACTAGACCACCGTGTTCATTCTTCCCCAGCATCGTGTCTAGCCAACAGTGTCTCCACCCCCACCAGCTGTCTCCAGTCTCTGACCCCTGACCCCTGACCCCTGACCCCTGACCCCTGACCCCTGCAGTTCGCCCCGCCCTTACTAGACCACCGTGTTCATTCTTCCCCAGCATCGTGTCTAGCTGACAGAGTCTTCTCCCCCACATGCTGCCCCTGTCCCCTGTCGTTCCCCTGCCGTTCCCCCGCAGTTCCCCTGCATTTCCCCCGCCGGTCCCCTGCAGTTCCCCAATTTGCCAATAGAACATATGATCTGGTATAGTTGTCAGTGATGAATTTGGGAAGCTGGCAGATCCGCATGGATTCAATCTCCGTGGAGATGATTCTCTGATCTGCCCTCCCGCATTCGTCGCCGTCCCTCGAAAGCTTCATCTCCCGTTGGGCGGCAGCGGGCGGGTCATGCAGCGTGTCAGGTGTGCGCCGTCTTCCCTCGAATGGCGCACTGTCTGACTCGAAAGCGCTGCTTGGACCTGCCCGCTTGAGGCTCTTGTCATCGTGCCACCCGACAAGAAACGAGGATGGTTTCCGCCGCCGCCGTTTCGTCTCCACTTGTGTGCGAAAAAAACTGCGGCCGCGGCTTGAAATGTTTCCCTGCTTGCCCCTTACCTCCCGATGGACGCGGCAATTCTCCTCACAACCCCATTCTGGTACAATAGGCGCTGCTTTGCATGGCACTTCTCATGCAGTCGCCATAACTATCACTGGCAATCCGCCAACCCGCCTCTTTCATTCTGCCGGCGCAGTCCTGTCCTCGTCCCCGAACCGTTGCGCCTCATAAGACGCCAATAGAAACCACAAACAGAATTCACAAAAGGAAGACACAATGCGACTCCTGTTATTCGATGACTACAAGCTGGGTGTATGGAACGGCGACCAGGTCCTGGACGTCTCCTCCGCCGTCGCCGACAGCGACCACCACTCCCCCCAGGAGATGATGCAGATGCTGATCTGCGACTGGGACAACGTCAAACCCCGCATCAAGGAAGCGGCCGCCTCCGCGACAGGCGTCGCACTGGATGACGTTACCTGCCGCCCACCTCTTCCCAGACCCGGGCAGCTTGTCTGCCTTGCCGGCAACTATCTCGAGCCCGCCAAACCCGAACGCGGTCTGTTCAATGCCTTCCTCAAATCGCCCAACGCCGCCCTCGGCCACGGCGGCACAGTCGTCCTCCCCAGCGCCGAAGCCAGCGTCTTTCACTTCGAACCGGAACTGGCCATCGTAATCGGCAAACCGGCCAGCTACCTCGCCGCCGAAGACGCCATGGATCACGTCTTTGGGTACACGCAGTTCATGGATGTCTCCGCCAGGGGGCTGCCAGGCGGCTTCTTCCTCGGCAAATCGTGGCACACCTTCGCGCCCTTGGGTCCCGTGCTCGTGACCCGCGACGAGATTCCTAACGCCAACGACCTCAACGTGCGCCTGTGGGTCAATGACGAAAAGAAGCACGACATCACCACCGCCGACATGGACCGCCACATTCCCGAACTGCTGGCCGCGGTTACCAACGTGCTACCCCTGCAGCCCGGCGACGTCGTCGCCACCGGCACCCATCACTTCGGTCTCGAGCCAGTCCAGGACGGCGACACCATAAAGCTGCAAATAGACCACCTTGGCCCGGCCCTCGTCGTGCACTGCTCCGATCCCTCAGGCCGCAGCTGGGAAAGGTAGACTTCGCCTAAAGGCTCTTTTTCAGTGGTTGTGCTACCTGAAGGGCTATGATATGATCTTTATTGAGAGATTGGGATCCACCCGATTGCGCTGAGCGCTGTCAACGCGCACTGCTCACTTGGGTGGATGGCAATTTGGCTGCCGTCAATCTTCCAGTTTTGGGAGATTGCGGCGGCCAGATCAGCCCTCTTCCTACTTCCCCTCTTTTTTCCAAAAAAACCAGGCCTGCCACTTGTAAGTTTGGTGTACGCCCTGGAAAGTCGAATAACTGGTCCCTTTCACTGCTCAAGGAGGCAAAACCATGCAGAGGAGAGCAAACAAGAGGATTTCCCGGCGGGAGTTCATGCGCGTCTCCGCATTCACCGCTGCCGGCGTAGTGGTCGTGGCCTGTGGCGCCGACGGCGGGCCGCCTGCAGAAGAATCTGCCGCCGCCGACGAGGCGCCCGCAGAGGAAGCCGCAGCCGAACCGGCCGCGCCTTCAAAGTACAATGAAGCGCCCATGCTGGCGGAAATGGTCGCCAACGGCGAGTTGCCGCCGGTGGATGATCGGCTGCCGATGGAACCACTTGTCATCACACCTGAAGAGGAAATCGGTGACTACGGTGGCATCTGGAACCGCCTCGCGACCTCAGCCAGCGATAACCAGTTGGGCGGCAAGGTCGGCGGTGAGCATCTTGTGCGCTACAACAAAGACGGCACACAGATCAACCCCAACGTCTTTGAAAGCTGGGAAGTGTCGGACGACGGCACGACATTCACATTCAACCTGCGCCCGGGGATGAAATGGTCCGACGGCGAGCCCTACACCGCCAATGACCTCCTCTTCTACTATGAGGATGTCCTCCTCAATGAGGATCTGACCCCATCCTTCCCCAACTGGCTCATCGTCGACGGCGATCCGGCGGTGATCGAAAAAATCGATGACTACACGCTCCGGTTCACATTCACGTCTCCCTATGCACTGTTCATCAACGTGCTCGGCTCACTGTGGGGAGACGCATTCGCCAGATACTGTTCCCACTACCTCAAACAATTCCACATCGACTATGCCGACAAGGACGAGTTGGAAGCCATGATGGCCGATGCCGGGGTGGAGCATTGGTACCAGCTGTTCGGCACCAAACCCGATACCAGGCGCAATCCCGATACGCCCAGCTATCTCCCCTGGAACCTCAGCACGCCATCCCACAATGATCCCTTGATCGCCGACCGCAATGCCTTCTACTGGAAGGTCGATCCGGACGGCAACCAGTTGCCCTACATCGATGCCATCCACTGGAGTCTTGTCGACGGCAAGGACCAGCTCAACCTGCGCGCCATCCAGGGCGAAGTCGACATGCAGCTGCGCCACATCACCTTCGACAACGTACCCCTGTTCATGGAGAACATGGAGAGAGGCGACTACCGCGTCATGCTGTGGCAGAGAGGCCAGGTCACCGATACCGTCCTGCATCTCAATCACACCAACAAAGATCCCGTGCTGCGAGAGATCGTCCAGGACAAGCGCTTCCGCTACGCCCTCTCACTGGGCATGAATCGCGCCGACATCAACGAAGCTGTCTATCTCGGTCAGACCGAACCCACACAGGTATCCCCGACCAGGAACTCTCCCGTCTATTGGGAACCCCAGGCCATAAGCATGACCGAGCACGACCCCGATCAGGCCAATGCCTACCTCGACGAAATGGGTCTCACCGACCGCGACGACGAGGGCTACAGGTTGCGCCCTGACGGAGAGCGGCTCAGCCTCGTCTTCGAGTATGTGGCAATCTTCGCCGCCTGGGGCGACATTGCCGAGCTCTTGACCGCCCAGTGGAAGGATATCGGGCTGGAGCTGATTAGTACCGAAATCGACCGCAGTCTCTTCGGGCAGCGTCTCAGCGCCAATGAGTTGGACCTTGGCGTATGGCATAGCAGCGGCGAGTGGAACCCCTTCATTGAGCCGCGCTCCTTCGTGCCGATTGTGAACAACTATGCGCTGCGGCAGTACGCCTTCTACTACAATAGCGGCGGCAAAGAGGGATTTGAGCCCACCGGTGACATTCTGAAAGCGATTGAGATCTGGGAAGAGATCAAGACGACTGTGGATGTGGAGACTCAGCACGCACTGTTCCGCGAAATTCTTGAGCTCAACATGGAGAACCTGTGGCAGATCGGCGTCACCACCGCGCCGCCGCAGCCGGTGATTGTCAAGAACTACTTCCGCAACGTGCCCGAAGACGGCATGTTCGACGACCAGCCGCGTTCGCCATCGAACACTGGCATGGAACAGTACTTCATCCGCGCTGGACAGGACACATAGGCTGACTGGCCGGACGGGCGGCATGCCCGCAAGTCACAGCTTCAGTTGCCTATGGGGGCGACTGCTGCACTGTCAATCCATGCCGAAACGCGCTTTCGCGGCTTGTGAAAGGAAGCCTGAAGGTGTGCCAGAGACGCATCCAGGGCACGCATCTAGGACACTGTGCCCGCCACCGTCACATCTGCTTCGATCTGGCAGGGAGACGGACACAATCAGGCTGTACAGTATCGGGGAGAATATACGCTGATGGACGCCGCGGGCCTGCCGAAAACGGCAACGCCCGCGGCGACGCGTTTGCCAGGGGTGACGGTATATGACACGGTAGCTGAAGTCTCATCTCTCCCTCCGCAGCGCCGACGGCGGCGATTTGGAAATCAGACCGTAGAGGCACATTAAAGGGGGACATGACAGAGCCACAGGCAAGAGACGTGGCGGCAATGTGCCCACAGGACATAGACCAGGTGAAATCATGAGCATGTCACAAGAAAACATTGTCGCCAAACCCATCACCCAAGGACCTAAGCATCACTTCTTCGGCTATTACGCCATCTATCCCTGGGATTCAACCGGCAAATACCACCTCTGCCTGCAGTCGGACTTTCATGATCGCCCGCCCGCCGACGGCGACACCGCCGTAGTCGGCCTCATCGATACTGATTCCGGCAACTTCGAAGGCGTGGCCGAAACCCAGGCTTGGAACCTGCAGCAAGGGTCCATGATGCACTGGCTCCCCACCGCGCCCGACCGCCTCATCACCTACAACGCCCGCGATGACGACCGCTTTGTCAGCGTGATCCACGACATCCACAGCGGCCACAAACGCCTCCTGCCCTACCCGATCGCCGCCATCACGCGCGACGGGCGCAAAGCACTGGGGCTGAACTACGCCCGGCTCTGGGATATGCGCCCCGTGGTCGGCTACCCCGGGCTCACCGACCCCAACGCAGACCGTAAACATCCTGCCGACGACGGCCTCTATATCATGGATACCGACTCCGGCGAGGGCAAACTGCTCTTCTCATATGCAGACGCCCGCGACTACCTCAGCGGCTACCCGGAGGTCCAGAAACACAAGATCTGGTTCAACCACCCGTTTATCAACCGCGACGACTCCCGCGTTGCCTTCGTCGTAGTCTACTGGGATGACGCCGGGGCCAGGAAAACCGTATGCCTGACCATGAACCTGGAAGGGGGGGACATTCGCATTCTGAACGACCTCGGCACCTCGCACTGCGACTGGCGCACCAAAGACGTCATCTTCGGCTGGTTCACGACAAAGGAGGGGATAAACTTTTTCCTGGTCAACGACGTCACCGGCGAATACCAACCCGTGCGCCCAGACGTCCTCTCCCGCGACGGCCACTGCAGCTTCACCCGCGATGGCGCCTGGCTGCTGAACGATGATTACCCGGATGAGACTAACCACCGCACCTTGTTCTGTGGAACATGGCCGAAGAGCGCATGGTCGTCCTGGGGCGTTTCCTGTCTCCCCCCTTCTTCCAGGACCAGATCCGCTGCGACCTGCACCCCCGCTTGAGCCGCGACGAACGCCAGGTCAGCTTTGACTCCATCCACGAAGGCAGCCGGCAGGTCTATGTGATCGATGTTTCAGAGGTGTTGGAACGATGAGCACCACCTGTATTGCATAATTCGAACTCCAAACGCTACCTGGCTTAAGGCCTCAATCGGGAGGCGGCGGCAACCTGATACGCCGCTTTCCACCTGTCCGCACTCTTAGCCCCGGCAAGCGGGCCTCCTGCCCGCCACCCGGAAACTTACCCTGAAGAGTCATGGCTGGATGCCATGACACTACAAAAGGAGGCAAGTCATGCGACAGAAAGTTTTCAAGAGGATTTCGCGACGTGAGTTCATGCGCGTATCGGCGCTGACCGCTGCTGGCGTAGCGGTCGTAGCCTGCGGCGCAGACGGCGGCCCTGCCGCGGCGGACGAGGCTCCGGCGGCTGAAGAAGTGGCCGCGCCGGAGGCCTCAGCTTCCCAGTATAATGAGGCGCCAATGTTAGCGGAGTTAGTGGCGAACGGAGAGTTGCCGCCTGTGGATGAACGGCTGCCTCTCAATCCGCTAGTCATCACACCCGAAGAGGAGATCGGGGATTACGGTGGTATTTGGAATCGACTGGCGACCTCCGCCGGCGACAATCAGTTGGGGGGCAAAGTCGGCGGTGAACATCTCGTGCGCTACAACAAAGACGGTTCACAGATCAACCCGAACGTCTTTGAAAGTTGGGAGGTTTCGTCCGACGGCGCGACCTTCACCTTCCACCTGCGCGAGGGAATGAGATGGTCGGACGGCGAGCCGTACACAGCCAGTGACATCCTCTTCTACTATGAGGACGTGCTCCTCAATGAGGAGCTGACCCCGACCTTCCCGTCCTGGCTCAGGCTCTCCGGAGAGCCCGTGGTGATTGAAAAACTGGATGACTATACCCTCCAATTTAAGTTTGCCGCCCCCTATGCCCTGTTTATCAATGTTCTTGGCTCTCTGCGGGGAGACCGCTTCGCGAGTTACTGCGCCCACTACCTGAAGCAATTTCACGTCAAGTATGTCGAAAAGGACGAGATGGATGCGATGATCAAGGATGCGGGCGTGGAGCACTGGTACCAGGTGTTCGGCACGAAGCCGGATCCCAGGCGCAATCCCGACAACCCCTCCTATCTTCCCTGGAATCTGAGCACGCCGTCACACAATGATCCGTTGATCGCCGATCGCAATCCATTCTATTGGAAGGTCGATCCGGAAGGCAATCAGCTACCCTACATCGACAGCATCCATTGGAGCCTGGTGGACGGCAAAGACCAGCTCAATTTACGCGCAATCCAGGGCGAAGTCGACATGCAGTTAAGGCATATCACCTTTGACAACGTGCCTCTATTCATGGAGAACCAGGAAAGAGGCAACTACCGGGTAATGCTTTGGCAAAGGGGTCAGGTCACCGACACGGTCCTGCATCCAAACCATACCAATAAAGATCCGGTGCTGCGCGAGATCGTTCAGGACAAGCGTTTCCGCTACGCCCTATCGCTGGGAATCAATCGTGCAGACATAATCGAAGCGGTCTATCTGGGCCAGGCAGAGCCCAATCAGGTCTCCCCGACAAAGACGTCGCCGCTCTATTGGGAGCCTCAGGCCAAAAACCTGATTGAACACGATCCGGATCGGGCCAATGCCTACCTCGATGAAATGGGTTTAACTGATCGGGATGAGGATGGTTACCGGCTGCGCCCTGACGGTGAGCGGCTCAGCATAGTATTTGAGTACGCGGCAGTCTTTGGCGCCTGGGGCGACATTGCCGAACTCTTGACGGCTCACTGGAGTGAGCTCGGCATTGAACTGATCAGTACCGAAATTGACCGCAGTCTGTTAGGCCAACGCACCAGCGCCAATGAGTTGGATCTCGCCGTGTGGACAGGGAGTGGCGAGTTTAACCCCTTTATCGAACCGCGTTCATTCGTGCCCTTGGTGCCCAATATAGCCTTGCGACAGTACGCCTACTGGTGGGAAAGCGACGGCAAGGAGGGCGTGGAGCCTACGGGTGACATACTGAGGGCGTTGGAGCTCTGGGAGGAGATAAAGATAACGGTTGATGAGGAGAAACAGCGCACATTGTTCCGCCAGATCCTGGAACTGAACAAGGAGAACCTGTGGCAGATTGGCATCGCCACCTCGCCGCCGCAACCCGTCATCGTCAAGAACTACTTCCGCAACGTGCCCGAGGACGGCATGTACGACGATCAGCCGCGCTCGCCTTCCAATACGGCCATGGAACAGTACTTCATCCGTGCAGGGGAGGACACATAAGCCGACCACGCGACAAGGAAGCGTTCCTGCAAAACCCTGTCGTAGTCGCCGATAGGGGCGTCTGCAGCACTGTTAGTCCATGTCGAAACGCGCTTGCGCGGCTCGTTAGAGGAAGTCTGATGGCGCGCCGGACACGCATCCAGGGCACGCATCCAGGGCACTGTCGCGACAACCGTTTCTTCTGTCTCGATCTTGCAGGGAGAAGTACACATGCAGGCTGGACCGTTTCCCTGAGAAACTGCGCTAATGGTGGCCGCGGGTCTGCCGGAGACGGCGGTGCCCGCGGCAACGCGTCTGCCCAGGAAGGCAGCGCTTGACTTGGGGCCTTCTTGTTATCCGCCCGCACAGCAGCGCGAGCGGCGCGGTGAATCGGAATCGGAACAGTAGAGGCACACGGCAGAGTGTAGTTTAGAGTACGCCCACAAAGGTCAAACAAGGTGAGACTATGAGCACGTCACAAGAAAACTCTGTTGCCAAAGCCATCACGCACGGGCCGAAGCACCATTTCTTCGGCTACTACGGCATCTGTCCCTGGAATGCCACCGGCCAGTACCACCTCAGCCTGCAGTCGGATTTCCACGACCGTCCGCCCGCCGCAGGGGATACCGCCGTGGTCGGCCTCGTGGATATGGAGACGGGCAAATTCGAAGGCGTGGCTGAAACGCAGGCATGGAACCTGCAGCAAGGATCAATGCTGCACTGGCTGCCCACTGCGCCCGACCGGCTGATCACCTACAACGCACGCGAGGAGGACCGCTTCGTCGGCGTGGTGCAGGACATTCACAGCGGACAAAAGCGGATATTGCCCTACCCGATCAGCGCCATGAGCCGTAACGGCCGCCAGGCTTTGGGCCTGAACTATGCACGGCTCAAGTCGTTGCGGCCGGTGGTCGGCTACGCTGGCCTGCCTGACCCCTTCGCCGATCAGAACCATCCCGCCGATGACGGCGTGTATACGATGGACACAGAGACCGGCGAAGCCAGCGTCCTCGTCTCCTACGAAGAAGCTCGCGACTTTCTCAGCGACTATGAAGAGGTGCAAGCCCGCAAAATCTGGTTCAACCACACGATCATCAACCGCGACGACACACGTGTCGCGTTCGTTGTGCGCTACCGAGATGAGACCAGAGAAATCAGGCACACGATCCTCCTCTCTGCCAGCATGGATGGGGGCGACTTGCGCGTAGTGACAGACCTGGGCGCGTCCCATTTTGACTGGCTGACCGAGGAGCTGATCTTCGGCTGGGTGACCATGAAGGAGGGCCAGAAGTACTACCTGATCAACGACAGGACCGGCGCATATGAGGCCGTGCGGCCCGATATCCTGACCAAGAACGGCCACTGCAGCTTCACTCGTGACGGCACATGGCTGCTGACCGACGAATACCCGGACGAGAACAGCCTCCAGGCCCTCCTGCTCTGGCACATGGTCGAAGAGCGGCTGGTCGTTCTCGGGCGCTTCCACTCGCCGCTTCCGTTTCGCGGCGAGATCCGCTGCGACATGCACCCCCGCTGGAGCCGCGACGAACGCAAGGTCAGCTTTGACTCCATCCACGAAGGCACCCGCCAAATCTACGTTGCCGACGTCGCCGAAATCACAGGACGTTGAGTCTCGCTCACAGTGCGAAGACCCCGTGATGAGGAAAGCGGAAACCTGGGCTATTCAACAAGGCCCAACCAGATGGGAGAGTTCATGAGCACCGCAAAGGCCAACCTGGTCGCAAAAGCAATTACCCAAGGACCAAAGCACCACTTCTTCGGCTACTACGCCATCTGCCCCTGGGACGCGACCTCCCGCTACCATCTCTGCCTGCAGTCCGACTTCCACGATCGCCCGCCCGCCGCCGGCGACACCGCAGTCGTCGGCCTCGTCGACATGACGACCGGCAACTTTGAAGGCGTCGCCGAAACCCAGGCCTGGAACCTGCAGCAAGGCAGTATGCTGCACTGGTTGGCAACCGCCCCCGACCGCCTGATCACCTACAATGCCCGCCAGGACGACCGTTTCGTCGCCATAATCCAGGACATCCACACCGGCAAGAAGCGAGTCCTGCCCCACCCGATCGCCGCCATCACCCGCGACGGACGCAAAGCGCTCGGACTCAACTACGCCCGCCTCAAGTCCATGCGGCCTGTAGTCGGTTACGCCGGCCTGTCCGACCCCTACGCCGACCAGAACCATCCCACCGAGGACGGCCTCTACATTATGGACACCGAGACAGGGGAGTCCAGCGTACTCGTTTCCTACGCAGAGATTCGCGATTTCCTCAGCCACAATGAAGAGTTACAGGCGGGCAAAATCTGGTTCAACCATCCCTTCATCAACCGCGACGACACCCGCGTCTCCTTCGTCGTCCGCGTCTTCGACAAGACAAAAGAGATCGGCCAGACCACCATGCTTTCCGCCAGCATGCAGGGCGGCGAACTGCGCGCCATGACCGACCTCGGCGCCTCCCACTGCGACTGGCTGACCGAGGAGCTGATTTTCGGCTGGGTTACCATGCAAGAAGGGCCAAACTACTATCTGATGAACGACACGACCTGCGAATACGAAGTAGTGCGGCCCGATGTCCTCACCAGAAACGGTCACTGCAGCTTCACGCAGGACGGGACCTGGATGCTGACCGATGAGTACCCCGACGAAAACAGCCACCAGCCTCTCCTCCTGTGGCATAGGCAAGAGGAACGTCTCGTGCATCTCGGCAGCTACCATTCGCCTCTCCCGTTCCGCGGCGAGATCCGATGTGATCTGCACCCCCGCTGGAGCCGCGACGAGCGCATGGTCAGCTTCGACTCAATCCATGAAGGAAGCCGGCAGGTCTACGTAATGGACGTCTCAGAGGTCGTCGGCGCCTGAGCGCGGCCACAGGAGTCACCGCCACAGAACTGTCTGCCAAAGCCTGACCCAATACACAGTCCGCCTGACCCCAACCCTGAAGAGAAAACAATGGTACCATCTCGCGCCATCACCGCAGGACCCAAGCACCACTGGTTCGGCTACTACGACAAACTGCAGTTCGATCCCGCCGCCCGCTACGCGCTTGGCATGGAGGTCGATTTCGAACACCGCCCGCCAACACCGGACGATGTGATCAAGGTCGGCATGGTCGATCTGTCGGTCGACGACCGCTGGATCGACTTGGGCCAGAGCTGCGCCTGGGGCTGGCAGGCGGGCTGTATGCTCCAGTGGCTGCCCCAGTCAACCCAAAATGTTATCTGGAACGACAGAGAGGACGGCCACTTCGTCAGCCGCATCCTCAACATCGACACCGGCCGGAAGAGTACGCTTCCCCACCCAATCTTCACCCTCAGCCCCAATGGCCGCACCGCTCTCTCCATCGACTTCCATCGCCTCGAAGACATGCGCCCAGGCTACGGCTACATGGGCATCCCCGATCCCTGGTTCGATGTCATGGCCCCGCAGGAGACAGGCATACACACGGTCGACCTGCAAACAGGCGAAAGCAAGCTGATCGTCAGCCTGGCTGAGGTCGCCGCCATCCCCTATCCGCACGGAGACGTTAGCACAGCCAAACACTACTTCAACGTCCTCATCTACAATCCCGGCGGCACCCACTTCCTATTCCTCCACCGCTGGCGCCTCGACTGTGGTCCTTTCCATACCCGCATGCTTACCGCAAAAGCGGATGGCTCCGACCTCAAAGTCGTCGACCACTCCGGCCACACCTCCCACCTGATCTGGCGCGACGACTCCCACATCCTCGCCTGGTCGAAACGCCCTTCGCACGGCGGCGCCTACTACCTCTTCCCCAACGCCGAAGACGGTTCGTGCGGCCCCGACCAGATAGTGGGGAAACCGAAGATGCCGCTCAACGGCCACTGCACCTACCTCTCCGACAACAACTGGATCCTCAACGACACCTATCCCCAAGGGGACAAACGCCTGCAGGACCTCTACCTCTACCACGTCCCAACCGACCGCCGCGTCGACCTGGGACAGTTCCATTCGCCGCCACCCTACACCGATACCCTGCGCTGCGATCTCCACCCCCGTTCCAGCCCCGACGGCACCAAAATCGTCATCGACTCGACCCACGCCGGCAACGGCCGCCAAATGTATCTCTTCCAAGTGGGTGACCTGGTCAGCGCGTAAACGTGTCGCCAGTAGCGGGGCAACCGCATCGAATCGAGCCGAATCTTCGTGACTCTGACTGGATCACGTAGGGTAGCCCCTTATGGGCGCGATTCGTATGCTATAATAGCGCTGGAATAATGACGCAAATGTTCTGGCCCAGCTAGGCCTTTACGCTTACCAGAAGAAAATCTCAAAGTGAAGGAAGGATGTTGTAAACCTGTAAAAGGCCCGTATCGCCACGCCCCGTAGCCTATCAGAGCCGGCAATGAAAACTTTGCAAAACCTGACGCTCAATCCCAGAAAAAAAGAAACCCGTCGACTTGGGTCGACTTGGGTCGACTTAGGTCGACATAAAACTGTGCAATTGCTGCAAATGGGGACAGAGTTATTGCTAGGCTGCTTGAACTGCCCAGGGCGCACTTCGTAAGCTGGTCTGGCGTCCAACACTGGATACGTTGGCCTTGCCCTCACGAGCTTCACTACTTGAAAAACCTGATGCAATGATGTCATTATGCGTACAACACTGAAAATTGACGACGATGTTCTCGCCGTCGCCCGAGCCCTGGCCGAAAGCAATGGAACCAGCCTGGGCAGCGCAATTTCAGAGCTGGCGCGCCGAGGATTCACGGATATGGATAAAGTGGTCTTCGACGACGGCATCCCGCTCTTTCGCGTCGCCCCTAATGCCCGAACGGTAACAAACGAGGACGTTAATGAGGCGCTCAGCAACGGGCCGTGACCGCGCTACTGGTCAAAAATGCTGGTATGAGCGCAACCGTATCAGCCAGGCCCGGCAATCCCGAAAATCCAAACATACCCCCCAAATCCAGATTCAGACAATGCACGTAACGCCCATAAACGCTCGCAATCTCTCGTATACTCTCATCCAACGCTCACACGAGCGCACCTGAGCCACCCGAGCCAGCCATCCTGAAAATCCAATTAAGTCCCGTAAATCCTGATTCAGACAATGCACATAACGCTCATAAACGCTCGTAATCTCTCGTAATCTCTCGTAAACTCTCACACGAGCGAACCTGAGCCACCCGAGCCAGCCTTCCTGAAAATCCAATTAAGTCCCGTAAATCCTGATTCAGACAATGCACATAACGCTCATAAACGCTCGTAATCTCTCGTAAACTCTCATCATATGCTCACACGAGCGCACCCGAGCCAGCCATCCTGAAAATCCAATAAAATCCCGCAAATCCAGATTCAGACAACGCACCTGACGCGCATAACCTCTCGTATTCTCTCGTAATCTCTCGTATGTCGCTCATACAAGCACACAAAGACCCGGCGGTACCCCCCCCCCGGGGCATTTTTTTCGACATTGACGACCGTACTTTTTTCACTTAAAATGACGCAAACTACCCAGGCAACCATCCCTTCAATTCCCACTGAAATCGGGATTGACTCTTCTCCGGTTGCGTCTGAATTCCAGTCTCATGAAGGCAATGTCGGCAGATCCCTCAGGCACATAAGAAAGAGCTAACCGTGACAGGTCCATTTCGTCTTGCCAATGAAGTTGATACCACCGGTTTTGGCGACACAGGCATGCGCCTTGGCGATCTGGACGGCGACGGGGAACTGGAAGCCGTCTTCTTCCAGGCCCGCGACAGCCACATTCCCCGCATGTCCGCCGGCGGCTACCGCCACGAGAAACAGGTGCACTGCGTCACCGCCATGAAGCTAGACGGCGACGTCATGTGGCAGGAGGGCGCCCCTCTCGGCACCGGCCACTGGGCCATGCACGAAGTCGCCGCCGCAGTCAGCGATATCGACGGCGACGGCAAGCAAGAGATTGTCTATGTAACCGAACGCGATGGCCGCAGCTATCTGCGCATCCTCGAAGGCGACCGCGGCTACTACCGCAAAGAGGTGGAAACCGGCCCCAACTGCGTCCTCCAACTCTGCGACATCCGCGGCCTCGGCGCCCGGCGCGACATTCTCGTTTCCACCTTCGTCAACCCCATCTACATATATGCCGACGACCTCACCTGCCTCTGGAACTGCCACTTCTACGGCGGCGCCGGACATTCACACGACTTCTACGACATCGACGGCGACGGCAAGGAGGAGGCCTTCATCGGCTACTGCTGCGTGCGCGCCGACGGGCTCAAAGTCTGGTGGCGCCCCGATCTGGAGCCGCACCTTGAGGAAATGACACGCGCCCCCCATGTCGATCACCTGCACGTCCACGACATCGACGACGACGGCAGGCCCGAACTGCTCATGGTCGCCGGCAAAGATCTGGTCGTCCTCGACGCCGCCACCGGCGAAGACAGATTCATCTTCGAAGGCACCCACATCCAGACCTGCGCCGTGGGCAAATTCCTGCCCGACATGGAAGGACAGCAGCTGTTTGTCACCGAGCGCCGTCTTCACGGCGATCAAGCCCACATCGGGTTTCGCGGCTATCTCGTGGACTGCAAAGGAAATGAAATCTGGCGCATGGAAAAGGCCGGCTACGGCAGGACCATCAGATTGGCTGGCGCCGACGCCGATCTGATCTTCGCCGAGTGCCAGGGCAAAAAACCCCAACTCATCGACGGGCACGGCAATATCATTCAGGAACTGGATATGCCCCTGCGCACCTATGCCGAAGACCGCTTCGACGACGGCGACACCGGCGTGCGCGCACTTTTCGAGATCGCCGATACCAACGGCGACGGCAAGCTGGAGCTACTGGGTTACAACAGAACGCGCCTGTGGCACTGGGTGCAGGATTAGCAGACACGTGTTGAAGGCTTTGTATCTCGTATTCGACGGTCAGCACTTGTAATTCTCGCAAGAACGCGTAATCAAGGAGAAAACGAATGAAGAGCCTGAAAAACAGCAGTAAATGGATTTCACGCCGCGAGTTCATGCGCATCTCGGGCGTCACGACCGCCGGATTGGTGGCGGTCGCATGCGGCGCCGGCGGCGAACCAGAGGAAGAAATGGCCGCCGAACCGGCCGCCGACGAAGCCCCCGCCGAGGAAGCTGCGCCGGCGACGCCCGCCAGCATGTATAGCGAAGCCCCCATGCTGGCCGAAATGGTGGCCGCAGGAGACCTCCCTCCCGTGGATGAACGGTTGCCCGCCAGTCCCGCAGTCTTGCAAGCCGTCGAGCAGGTTGGCCAGTACGGCGGCACCATCCGTCGCGGCTTCAAAGGCGTCTCCGACCGCTGGGGCCCCACCAAGATGCAGAATGAGTCCCTCACCTGGTACAACATGGACCTGACGCTGCGCCCCAACATGGTCGAGTCCTGGGAGACCAACGCCGATGCCACCGAGTGGACCTTCCACCTGCGCGAAGGAATGAAATGGTCGGACGGTTCTCCCTTCGACAGCGACAGCTTCACATGGTGGTACGAGAACCATTTCTCCAACGAGGACCTGACCCCGGCCGTGTCGATTCGCTGGGGTACGGGCACGCCGCGCGTCCCCATGGTCGTATCGGCTCCCGACAACAACACGGTGATGATGACGTTCGAACATCCCAAGCCGCTCTTCTCCTTTGACGTGGCCCGCTCGCACTGTTTCTCGCCTGGTCATTATATGCAGCAGTTCCACATGGAACTGACCGATGATCAAGAGGGGCTGGAGGCACAGATCGAAGAGGCCGGCGTCGACTCCTGGGACCAGTACTATGTCGACCGCAACTGGTGGTACCTGAACCCCGATAGGCCCAATATCGGCCCGTGGCTGTCGAAGAACGAGCTCTCATCGGAGCTGTTCCTGATGGAGCGCAACCCCTACTTCTGGCAGGTCGACGAGGAGGGCAAGCAGCTCCCCTATATCGACAAGGTAACCCACCGCCTCTTCGACACCAACGACGTCTTCAACCTGCGCGTCATCAACGGCGAAGTCGACTTCCAGGCCCGTCACATCCAGACGGGCAACTTCACCCTCTACAAGGAGAACGAAGAGGCCGGCGACTACAGTGTCGTTATCGGCACCTCCACCCGCCACGAAGTGGTGACCCCCAACCAGGGCGCCCAGGATCCGCGCGTACGCGAGCTGTTCGCGAATCGGGAC
The DNA here is from genome assembly GCA_965207495.1 of Caldilineaceae bacterium. Taxonomy (GTDB): domain Bacteria; phylum Chloroflexota; class Anaerolineae; order Caldilineales; family Caldilineaceae; genus Bin5. The sequence goes on along the minus strand of OZ242287.1, from coordinate 4,159,302 downwards.
GTACGCATTGCTATGTCCTTGGCCGTGGATCGCGAAGCACTGAACGAGTTGGTGTGGGATGGCCTGTTGACCGAGCGTCAGTACAGCCCCTTGGAGCAATCGCCTCAGTTCTATCAGAAACTGACCGATGCCTACTCCGGATATGACCCGGATAGGGCCAACCAACTGCTTGACGACGCCGGTTACGCCGAGCGCGACGACGACGGCTTCAGGCTGTGGAAGGACGGCAGCGGCGAGACTCTGAGCTTCATCATCGAGGGCACCTCCCAGCCGGGCACGCCCGAAGAAGACTCGGTCCTCACCATCATCAAGTACTACGCCGAAATCGGCCTCAAGGCGACCTACAAAGGAATGGAACGCTCGCTCTACACCGAACACTGGTCTGCCAACACCCAGGACGCCGTGTACTGGGGCGGGTACCGCGATCTCTTGCCGATTCTCACCCCGTCTCCCTGGATCGGAACCGAGCTGGATCGGCCCTGGGCCGGCGCCTATGGCCGCTGGAAGGTCGACGAAAACGACGCCAACGGCGAGCCGCCCCCGGACGGCCACTTCCTCTGGAAGATCTGGGAAATCTGGGACCAGGTCAGCGCCGAACCGGACCCCGCCGTACGCGACGAGCTGTTCTACCAGATACTCGACATCTGGGCCGAGGAAATCCCGATCGTCGGCTACTTGGGACAATCACCAGCCCTGATCATCATGAAGAACCAGATGCACAACTACATCTCCGGCCAGCCTGTCAACGATGGCCTGGAGGACGAGCACTTCCTGAACCCGCAGCTGCTCTTCTGGGAAGATCCTGAGAACCGCATGTAGACCATGCTGCCAGGTGGGCCTCTTGCAGGGGCGAAGCATGAAGCTCCTCTGCAAGAGCCTGCCCGGCATGTTTAAGAGAACCCGGCGCGGCGCAACAAAACCCTGATGGGGCGGGAACTGTAGCGCTTCCTCCGACATCAACAATTGCTCAACAAGTAGAATTCAATCGCCCCACCAACCGAGAACAGCGAACTCTATGTCTTCGACAAAGCAGCCGGACAGACCGCGATTCACTGCTGTCAAATCCTACAAACACGAGGCGGGCTATCCCACCTTCTGGTATCCGCCCGAGTGGCAACTGCAAGAGACCGATACCCCCCATCCTGCCGCAAGCCTCTACCCGGATCCATCCGACGAGGCCACCTTCATCTCGGTTACTGTCCAGGACATGGGCCAACCCCTGGCCAAAGAAGAGAGTTCCCTGCTGGCCGAGGGTATCGAAGAAGGGCTGAAGCAACTCGACAAGTGTGTCGTCGAGAAACTCGAAGAATTGGTCGACGTAGGCGACTGGGGCCAGGAGTGGGTCTGCACCTTCGTACAGGATGGGACAACCCGCCGCCGCAGGGCCCGGCTCTTCTGCGCGGGAGATCTACTCTATTCGGTCGTCGTCCAGGGAGCGACCAATGAGCGTTATGAGTACTGGAAAGGCATGATGGAGTGGGTCATGCTCACCGTTCTCAATACGGCAGTCGAAATAGGGGAGTAAATAGCCGCTCGCGGACTGTCCCTATGTCTACCGACTGCCCTGAATTTCGAATCGGGTTTTGGTCACGACAAACTGATTGGTGTTTGCGCAGTTCCGGCAGCGCCACCCCAATTTTCCATCTGAAATGCTTCCACCTTAAACAACGCAAGTGAAAGGAACCGACCACAATGAAGAACGGAATGGATCGTAGAACTTTCCTCCGGATGAGCGGTCTCTCAGCCGCAGCCGCAGTAGTCGCAGCCTGTGGCGCGCCTGATGCAGACGAGGCACCACAAGCAGCCGACGAGGCGCCCGCGGAGGAAGCGCCGGCCGCTGACGCCGGACCGCCGTCCAAGTACAACGAATCTCCGCTCCTGGCAGAGCGCGTCGCAGCCGGCACTTTACCCCCAGTTGACGAACGCCTGCCCGCCAATCCGGTGGTCATCGAGCCACTGGAAGAGATCGGCCAGTACGGCGGCACCACCCGCGTCGCCATCGGCAACCCCAACGCACTGTTCGGCGATCCGCAGGCTGTGATGGGCACCGAGCTGATCCTGCGCATCGCGTCCGACTTCTCCTCAATCACCAGCGGCTTGGCCGAGAGCTGGGAATTCAACGACGACGCCACCGAGCAGGTCCTGCATCTGCGCGAAGGCCTGAAGTGGTCAGACGGCGCGCCCTTTAGCGCAGACGATTTCATCTTCGCCTGGCACGACCTCTGGCTCAACGAGGAGTACGCCCCCGGCGGTCCGCCAAGCCAGTGGAAGGCAGGCGCATCGTCTGCAGGCGACCCCTTGACGATGGAGAAAATCGACGATTACACCATCAAACTCACCTTCTCAAAGCCATACCCCTTGATCGTTCTGCACGAGACGTTCTATGCCGGATCACAGGGCGGCCTGTGGCAGCCTGCTCACTATCTGAAACAGTTCCATCCCGACTACGGCGATGCCGACGAAATTGCCGCGATGACCGAAGACGCAGGCTTCGAAGATTGGCACCAGCTTCTGCGCGATAAGGGACGCGTGGGTTCGACAATCCCGGCCCAAATCGGTTTGCCAGGCATGACGGCCTTCATTCGTGTCGACGACGCGCCGGACCACCATACCTACGAGCGCAACCCCTACTACTGGAAAGTCGACACCGCCGGCAACCAGCTTCCCTACATCGACAACACCATCGTGTTTGTTATCGACAACCGCGAGGTCGCCAACGCCAAGCTGATCGCCGGTGAGTTGGAATTCTCGGGCCGCCAGGCCGACCTGGCCAATATGGAACTGTACACGGCCAACCTGGAGTCGGCCGACCTGAAGATCAAACTGTGGAAATCGACCTTCCCCGGCCGCACTGTCATCGTCCCCAACCATACCCACAAGGACCCGCAGGTTCGGGACTTCTTTACGAACAAGGACGTGCGCCACGCCATGTCGGTCGCCATCGACCGCGAAGAAATCAACGATGTCGTCTATTTCGGTCTGGGCGAGCCGCGCCAATGGGCGGCCTGGCCGGAATCCAAGTACTACAAGGAGGGCGACGGAGACCACTGGGCGCAGTTCGATCCCGACATGGCCATGGAGATGCTTGATCAAGCCGGCTATTCGGAGAAAGACTCCGACGGCTTCCGCCTCTTCCCTGACGGCTCACGCGTGAGTTGGATCATCCAGCTCGACACCGAGCAAGCCGATGTCCTTGACGTCTTTGAACTGGTCGTCGAGCAATGGCGCAGCGTCGGTCTGGATCCGTCGATCCGGCCCATTAACCGTTCCCATCTGAACGAACTGGTAGCGGCTAACGATTTCGGAATGTCCGGCTGGGAAGGCGACATCTCCGACATTACCTGGGTCTGGTGCGGCCGACTGAACCACCCCGGACAATGTAACACCCCATGGGGCAAAGGCTATGACGTCTGGCTGAAGGGCGATACCGAAAACGAGATCGCCGTGGAGCCGCCCGATGAAGTCGCCTGGGTCTTCCACCGCTGGCAGGATATGATCGACGCCGTAACCGAAGAGGAGCACATCGCCATTGCCCGCGAGTTGTGGGACTGGTTCTACGACTATCTGCCCGGCTTCGGCACGGTAGGCATCCCCAAGCCGGTCGTAATGAAGAAGAACCTGACCAACTTCCCCGACGACGGTGTGTGGGGCTACTCCGTAATTCGCGCAGTGCCTGTCCATCCGGAGCAGTTCTTCTACAAGCAGAGTTAACAATAGCAAGCGTCACAGGGCTGGTGGCCGGTACTGTCGCCGGTCACCAGCTCCCGCCCGCTGCCCACCTACTTACCAATGTCATGCGAGAATACGTCCTGCAGCGCGTCCTGCAGTTGATCCCAACGCTCTTCCTCATTTCCATAGTCAGCTTTACCATCATCCAGCTCCCGCCGGGTGACTACGTGACCACCTACGTGGCAAATCTGGCCGCGGCCGGCGAGGAAGTGAGCGAGGCGGAAATCGCGGCGTTGGAGGAGCACTATGGGCTGAACCAGCCTGGTTACATTCAATACATAAAGTGGATCACAAACTTTCTCCAGGGGGATATGGGGCTGTCCTTCTACTGGGACCGGCCCGTCAACAGGCTGATTGGCGAGCGGCTGATGCTGACGATGATCATGTCCTTCTTCACGCTGCTCTTTGTCTATGCCATGGCCATACCCATTGGCATCTATTCTGCCGTCCGACAGTATAGCCCCGCTGACTACACCTTTACCTTCATAGGCTTCATCGGGTTGGCGACCCCTAATTTTCTGCTTGCTCTGATATTCATGTACATCGGCATCGCGTTTTTCGATGCCGATGCCGGCGGCCTTTTCTCCGTAGAGTATCTTGACGCACCCTGGAGCGTGGCCAAGATCTGGGATATGTTGAAACACATGTGGCTGCCGGTTGTGATCGTGGGCACGTCGGGCACGGCTGGCACGATACGGGTGATGCGGGCAACGACACTGGATGAACTGGGGCGCCCCTATGTGGAGACGGCCCGCGCCAAGGGTCTCCGCGAAGGCCCGATGACGATGAAATATCCCGTCCGCGTCGCGCTCAACCCAATCTTGAGCACAATTGGCTGGCAACTTCCCCAGATCGTCTCCGGGACCGTCCTTGTGGCGCTGGTGCTGAACCTGCCCACGACTGGGCCGCTCCTGTGGCGCGCGCTGATGTCCCAGGACCTCTACCTTGCCGCCAGCATGATCTTGATCTTGAGCTCACTCACGCTGGTCGGGACTTTGATTTCAGATATTCTTCTGGCATGGGTGGATCCGCGAATTCGTTACGGGGAACGGGGAACGACATGACCGGGGCAATTAACCCAGGCACGGGGCCCGGGTCCGATGCGGTAGCCAACGCCTACGAAAGCGGAAGCCTGTCCGATCTTCTCGAAGCCGAAGGAACGGTCGGCGAAGCCAGAACCCAGTTTCTCACGCCGCGCCAACTGATGTTGATCCGCTTCCGCCGCAATCGGATGGCGGTTGTCTCTATGTGGGCTCTTGCCCTCCTCTACTTTGCCGTGCTCTTTGCGCCGATGATCGCCCCCTACGACAGAGCGCATCGCTTCACCAAGCATCTCTACCTCCCGCCCAGGGACATTCACATCCGCGGCGATGACGGAACTTGGCAGCGTCCTTTCGTCTACGCCGTAACGATCGAGACCAACAGGGAGACATTCACGCGCGACTTCGTCGAAGATCGCACGCAACAGGCTCCGATCCAATTCTTCGTCAAAGGAGACCCATACAAGCTCTGGGGCCTCTGGGAAATGGACTGGCATCTGTACGGAGTCGAAAACGCAGAGGAAATTGGACCGATATATCTCTTGGGCGGCGACAAGTTTGGCCGCGATATCTTCGGGCGTGTGCTTTTTGGCGGCCGAATCTCCTTGACCATAGGCCTGGTTGGCGTCTCGATTAGCCTGTTCATCGGTCTCCTTCTCGGCGGCCTTTCCGGCCTGTACGGCGGCGTCATCGACAACCTCATCCAGCGCCTGATCGAGTTTATTCGCTCCATCCCAACGATTCCGCTTTGGATGGGGCTGGCCGCCGCCCTTCCAGGTGACTGGCCGCAGATTCGCATTTACTTCGGAATTACAATAATCCTCTCGTTTATCAGTTGGACTTCGTTGGCACGGGTCGTGCGAGGCAAATTTCTGTCCCTGCGAGACGAAGATTTCGTACTGGCCGCCCAGTCGGCCGGCGCCAATCAATGGTACCTGATCTGGCAGCATTTGGTCCCCTCCTTCATGAGTTATGTGTTGGTGGACGCAACGCTCGCCGTTCCCGGCATGATCATTGGCGAGACCGCGCTCAGCTTCCTGGGGTTGGGACTGGTGTCGCCCACGGTTAGCTGGGGCGTAATGCTTAAGGACGCGCAGCAAATTGTCGAAATTGCCATCCACCCTTGGATCCTCTGGCCGGCGATGTTCGTTGTCGTCACTGTGCTGGCCCTGAACTTCATCGGCGATGGCCTGCGCGACGCCGCCGACCCATATGCCGACCTGTAAGAGATTTCGCGCCAGATCCGGCCACCACAGCAGCTCTTAGCCACCGCAATCAAATGACAGTCCAACCGAACGACACGCTGCTCGAAGTAAAAAACCTGCAAACACACTTCTTTATGGCCGAGGGGGTCGCAAAGGCGGTCGACAGCACCACTTTTTCAATCGGCCGCGGGAAGGTCTTGGGCGTGGTCGGCGAAAGCGGCTGCGGCAAAAGCGTCACCGCCCGCTCCATAATGCGCATGGTGCGGCCACCCGGTCACACCGTCGACGGAGAAATCCTCTACGCCAGGGCGGACGAAACTGGCCCGACTACCTCCGTCGATCTGCTTCAACTTCCCGCCACAGGCGCAGAGATGCGCTCGATCCGCGGCGGAGAGATCTCGATGATCTTCCAGGAGCCGCGCGCCTCGCTCAGCCCGGTCCATCGCATCGGCGACCAGATCACAGAGAATATTCTCCTGCACCAACCCGTATCCCCGGCCGAAGCGGAAGAAATCGCAACCGATATGCTGCAACAGGTGCATATTCCCTTGCCTGAGCAAAGGATGGGCGCCTTTGCCCATCAATTGAGCGGCGGCATGTGCCAGCGCGTCATGATCGCCATGGCGCTTTCCTGCCACCCCAACCTGCTCATCGCCGACGAACCGACCACCGCCCTGGACGTCACCACCGAAGCCCAGATCCTTGAACTGATGCAAGGATTGCAGGCCGACCTGAACATGGCAATCATGTTCATCACCCACGATCTGGGCGTCGTCGCCGACATGGCCGACGAAGTGGCCGTGATGTACCTCGGCAAAATCGTCGAACGCGGCGCTGCCGCCGACATCTTCCGCGACCCCAAGCACCCCTATACCATCGCCCTGCTCGAGTCCCTGCCGCGCATGGACCAGAAACAGGAGTGGCTGCAGACGATCCGCGGCGTTGTGCCCGACCCCTACAGCACCCTCAGTGGCTGCCCCTTCCATCCACGTTGTGCCGACTTCATGCCCGGTGTCTGCGACGAAATCGTGCCCCAGCCCATCACTCTCGAAGATGAGCGCGAGGTGCGCTGCCTCCTGTATACCGAACACGCCACCCGCGAAACCCCTCCACCAGCCGAGGAAGCCAGCCATCAATAGCAACGCAGACAGCTATCCATTGCTGGAAGTCAATGGGCTGAAAAAGCACTTTCCACTCACTTCCGGGCTATTCTCAAAAGTCGTCAGCCACATTAAGGCGGTAGACGGCGTCGACTTCTCGTTGAAAAAGGGTGAGACACTGGGCCTTGTCGGCGAAAGCGGCTGCGGCAAAACAACCGTTGGCCGCCTGATCATGCGTCTGTACGCGCCTACCGCGGGCGACATCAATTTCCGTCCCCACGGGGAGGAAGGCGCACAATATGACCTGGCGGCTCTCGACAACAAGGCACTGCGGCCCGTGCGGACGCACCTGCAGATGATCTTTCAAGACCCGTATACGTCGTTGAACCCGCGCAAAACGATTCTGGACATAATCGGCGAGCCTCTGAGACTCAACGGCATGAGCAGGGGGTCTGAACTGGAAGATCGGGTGGTAGAGATGCTTCGCCTCGTCGGGCTGCGCCCGGAGTACATCACCCGCTATCCCCACGCATTCAGCGGCGGACAGCGCCAGCGCATCGGCATCGCCCGCGCCCTCATCCTCAACCCAACCCTCGTCATCGCCGACGAGCCGGTCTCCGCCCTCGATGTCTCAGTCCAGGCGCAGATACTCAACCTGCTCAAATTCCTCCAGCGCGAGCTGGACCTGACCTACCTGTTCATCGCCCACGACCTCGGCGTCGTCAAGCACATCAGCGACCGCGTAGCAGTGATGTACGTGGGTAAGCTGGTAGAGCTGGCCCAGGCCGACGATCTCTACCGCAAACCTCTGCATCCATATACCGAGGCCTTGCTCTCCGCCGTCCACGTCGCCGGCCCGGCCCATAGCCAGGGCGAGCGCATCGTCCTCGAGGGCGAAGTAGCCGACCCCTCCAACCCGCCATCCGGCTGTTACTTCCATCCCCGCTGCCGCTACGCCCAGGATCGCTGCCACCAGGAGACACCCGAACTCCAAAACGTCGCCAAGGACCGGTACGTCGCCTGCCACTTTGCCGAAGAGCTGGATCTGACCGGCGCCGGCACAACCTAGACCCCACCAAACGTAAGCGAGGAGAAAGCGCTGATGAGTATGCGCCCCATCACATCCGGGCCAAAGCATCACTGGTTCGGCTACTACGACAAGCTGCAGTTCGATCCCGCCAGCCGCTACGTGCTCGGCATGGAAGTCGACTTCGAGCAACGCTCCCCGGGCCCAGATGATCGAATCGGGATTGGAATGATCGACCTGGCCGACGGCGACCGCTGGATCGAACTGGGGGAGACAAGCGCTTGGTGCTGGCAGCAGGGCTGTATGCTCCAGTGGATCCCCGGCTCCGACAGGAAGGTCGTCTGGAACGATCGGGAACACGACCGCTTCGTCTGCCGCGTACTGGACGTACACTCTGGAGAGAAGAGCACGATCGATTACCCCATCTACACCTTATCTCCTGACGGGCGCACCGCCATCGGCGCCGACTTCCGCCGCATCAACCATATGCGCCCCGGCTACGGCTACGCCGGCATCCCCGACCCGAACTTCGATACTTTGGCGCCCGAAGACGCCGGAATATACACTGTTGACCTCGAGACCGGCCAGGCATCCCCTATCGTCTCCATCGCACAGGTGGCCGCCATCCCCTATCCCCACATGGACATAAGCGGGGCCAAGCACTACTTCAATCACCTGCTCTTCAACACCGACGGCTCCCGCTTCATCTTTCTGCACCGCTGGCGATTCGGCGACGCTGGTTTCCATACCCGCATGATGACAGCCGCAACCGACGGCTCCGACATCTACGCCGTCGACCAATACGGACACACCTCCCACTTCATCTGGCGCGACCCGCAAACCATCCTCGCCTGGGCCCGCCATCCCTCCCACCACGACGCCTTCTACCTCTACCGCGACCGCACGCAGGACGTGGAGGTGATAGGCAAGGGGGTGATGATTCTGAACGGCCACTGCACCTATCTTGCCGACACCAACTGGATCCTCAACGACACCTATCCCGTGCCCAGGGGTGACGGCCGGGTCCAGGAGCTCTATCTATATAACGTGGAAAATGGCGAGAGGACCGAACTGGGAGAATACGCCTCGTATCCCGAGTATACGGGTGAGTGGCGCTGCGATCTGCATCCCCGCTCCAGCCCGGACGGGAATCTGATCACTGTCGATTCAGTGCATGGGGGTGACGGCCGTCAGATCTACCTGATGGACATCGCCGCGCAACAGGGCATCTAGTGGAGTAAGGAGGTGAGCGCCCTTGCATTCAAGCGCCCTTTAGGACGAGGGAAAACTAATTCCAGGTGTAAGAACCTTTTTCGTCCTGGGGTATCGAGTCGAAACTCTGCATCGCCTGCCGTCTCTCCGGCGTCAGACCGGCGCGGCTGGCAATCTCCTCGGCCAACTCAGCAATAAAGGGCAGATCCTCGCGAAACAGGACAGTCGAGTCTTCCGGCGTGTAATGGACCTGCAGATCCACGTCTTCAGCGCTTGCTTCCCGCCTGCGTACGACCACGTCCAGGCGTGTCATGTTCCCCCACTCCCACTTGCGCGAGAGCGCCCAGAAGCGCAACGGGCTCCTGATCACGAGCCCTTCATCCGAAACCTCGTACACAGTTCCGATATCGATCATGTGCCCGTATAGGAGTAGCGCGCCCCAGATCAGGAATGTCCAGGCGATCGCCTCGACAAAGAAAAGCCGGTCGATTCCCATCGTAAACGTCAACGTTCCCGCAATCAGCAGGGCGGCCGCGGATACCATCGATTTCGGCTTCCCTCTGAAGGTCACCGCTTCACCGATTTCTTCTGCCTGAAGGGATTCAGCCATAGAGCCAATCTGCCTCGCAAAAAATGATTTGATAACGCTTCCACACCACTGCAGCCCAGCCTTTCACTGCCCCGCGCTGCACTGCAATTCATGGACAGAGAATAGTATAGACCGAAGGGGCAAGCCAACAAAATCTGGCGGCCAGCTACGTTCTCCTAACTGTTGCCAAACCGCTATCTTCCCACCGGCAACTGACCTTCCATCGCTCAGTCGATAACCAGGCGGTAACCCCTGCCTCGAACCGTAGTAATGTAAACAGGAGCCGACGGGTCCGGCTCCACTTTCTGGCGCAACCGGCTGACCAGCTTCTCGATGCGGGCGTCGTCCACATCCTGTATGTGTTCGTCCCCCCACACCCCTTCGACAATCTCGTACTTGTCTACTATGCTGTTGCTCATCCGGTAGAGCAGTCTGACCAACCGAAATTCGAGCTGCGTCAGGTCAACCGCCCTTCCCCCTACCGTCACCTCCCCGCTCCCTTCATCCACTCGCAGCCCTTCCCCGAAAGTCGCAGTAGTCTGGTGCGCCAGGACGTACTCCGCGAAGAGACGGCAGAATGCACGCAGTTCCTCCCTCTCCTGTACCAGGACGTGCTGCTTCATCAACTGCGACAATGTGCCGGCGTCAGGCTCCAGCCCCGAGAACAGCAGGCGCAGCGCCTCCTGCTGCTCCGCCGTGCAGCTGTTCCATATCTTCTCACTCTCGGTCAACAGGGTCAGATCGCCGCGTAACGGATCGATCAGGCCCCGCAGAAATACGAAGCGACTCTGCTCGCCCTCGCTGTCCCCATCCTTCGCCGCCTCCGCACGCCCGAGAATCCTGCTGACCCCGGCCAGATAGCCCGGATGCCCGCCGGTCCACTGGTAGACAAAGTCGAGATCCTCGTTGAACGCGACAACGCCATTCTGCGCGGCAAAATGCCGCAGGTACTGCTCCACGTCATGGCGGGCAAGGGGAGCAAGATGCCAGGGATGATGCGAGAACAGTTCACCAAATTCGCCGCTGTGGTCGCCTGGCCGCAGAGCCGCCAGCGGCTGTACCGTTGCCGTCACAAAGACAAGCCGGCTGCCGTAACGGTCCTTCTTGGCACGTAGGTTGAGAAAAACACGGCTGTCAATCTGCTGAAATGGCTCGTCAAACTCGTCGAACAGCAGAATCAATTTGAACTCGGAACTGTGGAGCGCGGCGTTCAGACCGTTGCTGAAACTCAGCGGTACCTGAAATACGTTTGGCGGTGCCACCAGCGACTCATACGCGTCCTGCAGTTCCTGGTTTTCCGCCAGCGCTGCACTGCTCTCCCGCAGACATCGAAGCACCAGCTCATAGAACCCTTGCTCCGTCATCTCCAGCATGCGGTTGCAATCGATATAGACCGGCAGAAACGTGCTGCCCTCTTCGCCCAGCTGTTGCAGCCAGACATCGGCGTGCGCCAGCACCCGCATCAGAGAGGACTTGCCCACATTGCTGAAACCCGTTATCTCTACGCAATGCGAGCTGTTGAGCAACTGAATAATGGGCCCAACGTCGTTCTGCCGCATATTGCTTCCATCCGTTTGGCGCAGCGTTGTCGTCATAGGCCCCTTTCTACAACCCCTCAACTCCCAATCCTCTGGCTTAGGCTTTATTTCTTACATTCTCGGTACCGACTCAGCCACAACTGATCTGCGAACCTAAATGAGGCGAGCGCAGGTTTTCCTCACTCCTCTCTCCTCTTCCCTCTCTCCTCGTCTTTGGGCGTCCGGGCCTTCGGCCCTCCCTTGTGCAGGGGCTGCGCCCCCGCAACGCCCCGCCCTTGCTAGCCACCGTGCTGGTTCTTCCCCAGCATCATGTCTAGCCAACAGCGTCTTCCTTCCCACGCGCTTTCTCAGCCCCCAAATCCCCGCAGTTCCCCCGCAGTTCCCCTGAAGTTCCCCCCGCAGTTCCGCGCCCCCGCAACGCCCCGCCCTTGCTTTGCTAGCCACCGTACTGGTTCTTCCCAAGCATCATGTCTAGCCAACAGCGTCTTCCTTCCCACGCGCTTTCTCAGCCCCCAAATCCCCGCAGTTCCCCCGCAGTTCCCCCGCAGTTCCCCCGCAGTTCCCCCCGCAGTTCCCCCGGCAGTTCCGCGGCCAACGAGTGCACGATCGGATAGCCCGAATGGCGGCGTGACTGCAGGTCTGGTCCACACAGGCGCCGCATATGGCTTGCCAGTTACCATTCTCGACAGTTGGTACCGGCCCGTCAAGCGCCGGCAAATTCGGTGCCGCCCTCCAGTAGTATGTCTGCCGTCAGTACCTGAAGTACCGCCTCAGGCGTGGTCTGACCGACACCGGCCACCACCGGGACAAGACCCAGAGGATCCCACCAGAAAGCTGGCAAAGCGGTCGGCCGCTGGGGCCCCAGAATCGGAGGCGGCTGCGACGGCTTCGGCCACCTCCCCGGCCACTCCCCGCTGACCAGCCGCACCGGCGGCCAGTCAGCCAGAATATCAGGCCGTTCCCCCGGTCGCACACAGTTTATCCGCAGGCCGTCGCTCTCCTGATCGGGCATCTCCCACACCCATACATGCAGCCACCTGTCCGCTGCCGTGTACAGCCCATGCAGTGTCGGCAGCTGCTGGCGCCGCCTCCACAGGCGGACCGCCTGCGCAAACGCCCACTGCGTGCTCGACAACTCCACCGAGTGGTCAAGCCAACCCGCAATCTCTTGCATTGCAGGAATGGCCAGCGACCTATGCCAGTGAAGACGCTCAAGCACGTTGTGAACCGCGGTGGCGCTGCTCACATCTGTGCCGTTGAAAACGTTATCCGCCTTCGCAGCATCCCCCCCGCCGGTCCGTTGACGCCAGCTTGCCAGCGCAGCATCCGCCGACTGGCTGTTGCCGGCAAAACAGAAAAGCGGTCTCTCTTCAGCCGGCAGCTGGGCCGCGGCTTCGATCACGAGACCGCTCAACGTTAGTACCTGGTCCTGGCTTCGAGGCCCGATCTGTTCGTGCCCGCCCACAATCAAGATTACATCCGGACGCAGTGCCTCGAACTCTCTCGTCAATGCCCCCGCGCTCTGATGTGGGCCCGGCAGATAGGTCGCAACAGGGTTGCACAGCGCGCCGGCAAGCGCCGCTTCGCCCGCAGCCAGGCTGCCTCCGCCGGACAGTCCCCCCATCCATACCCGCAGAGGCGCCTGCAGGTCCGCTACCGCGAACGCTTGGCCTACCCCCTCCGCCACCGCCTGACCAGGACTATGCAGATGGGGCAGTCCCCTTTCCCCATCCCACAGTGAAATGTTGAACTGGTTCTCCAGGCGTCTGACAGCCTGCACAAGGGCCGACTTACATTCGTCGGGACTGGCCCGCTCCGACACCTCAACCGTCTGCCATCCAACCATCCTTCGAATCTCTTCGACAGGTTCAATTAAGACAGCGACTGCGCGCCGCGGCTCCGCCGCCAAAGCCAGTATGCTCTGGGGAGCGAAATCAGCCAGAGAATTCGGCGAACCGCCCTGACCCGAGATCGACCCAGGCAGAACACGCGAAAAACTCATGAACCGGCTCCACGTAGAGAAGCCCAAAGTAGCTGCCAGAGATCACTGCCCGGGACCTCATACAGAAAATACTCCAGGCGCGACAGCACGAGTGAGAAACGGGCCGCGACAAGCCGCGCGAAGACAATGCCGGCAGCCAGCCACAGCGCCCTGCGGCCGATACCCTCCCACACGCGCAGCAACGTCAAGAATAGCACCCTGTAAAGTTTGGGTCGCCCCTCGTCGGCGGCTTCCGCACCCTCTGATGCCGGAGACCCTGCAGAAGAAGTACCATTCTCCAACGCGCCCGCGTTGGGGCCCAGCTGCAGATGAATCAGCACGCCCCCTGTGATTAACAGTGTCAGGAACCTGACCAGCCACGTAGTCTGACCGGCGCCCGCCCCCCCTTCAGCCACAGCCACAGCCGCGCCAAGTTGGGGCAACAACGTCCCTTGCACCGCCCCGCTCACCGCGACCCCCAGGACGACGCCTCCCAAAATGGCTGCAGGTACAGCCGCCAGCAAGCGTAGGAGGCTCCTCCCTCCCGGCCGTTCGGGCGGCCGTCGCAGAAGCTCCAACCCGCCTGCCCACATCAGCACACCCAGCACAAGCGGCGCCCAAAAATTCAACAGGCCCATCTCCGCCGCCGCCTGCCACGAAATCGGTTCTGCCATCAAAGGGGCAAAGAGCCGCGGCCACAGGACGTTGCGCCATACAAGAACAGCCGTGTACCCCAGGCCCGCGCCGACCAGAACGTATTGGCCCAGCCGCGCCAGAAAACTGTCCCGGACGATATAGCTTCCAATCATCAGGGAAACAACCAGACCCAGAATCAAGCCTGCGTCTTCCATGATACCGGGCAGACCACTGCTGAATGGGCTCACGGCCTTCTCCGCTCCGTGAGCCCGGCCGCGTTGCCAAGCAACACAGAAACGATCAGAATGCCCACGCCCCAATTCAGCCCGCTGACCCGCCTGAGCGAACGGGCCTGCTCCACGACGCCGCGGGCCCTATCCAGGCGGCGACCATAAGCTTTCCCCCCGTCCCAGCCACTCACGAGCCCGGCCAGCTGTCCGCTGTGCAAATAGGGGCGAACCGACGGGCCAACCACAGCACTGGTGGCCGCAACGACCGTGCCGCCGTTGAGTGGCTGCACCTGCTCCAGCCACCGCCGCACATCCTCTGCGTGCGCGGCGATCACCAGCGTCAGCGCCGGCCCCGCGTCGCCCAACCCCGCGATGCTGAACCGTTCTCTGAGGTCGACCCAGGCTGGGTCCACCGGCAAGGCCCGGGCCGGCGCGACGCCCAGGAGGGGAAGTGAAGCGCCCCCGCCGGGGAGATAGCCGCCCTCGATAACCAGGTTGGCTGTTATCTGCGTGCGCGATGGCCGTTGCAGCGATTCCTCGGCTCTGGCGATAACCCGCCGCGCGCTGGCCGGGCCGCCCGGCAACTGGCTGAATACAATCAGTTTCGCCTGCTTCTGCAGCAAATGTTCGATGAGCGGCTGCGCGACCAGGTCCATCTCCCCCGCGGTGGCCGGATCGTACGCCCAATTCACCAGTACAAGGCTGTTCGGCTGAAGACCATCGAGCTGCCAGTGAGCCTCTTCCAGGCCGGGAAAAGCATGCGGGCCGGCGCCTCCCGGCGGGCTTTGCCCTCCCCAAAGCAGTGCGCCAGCCATGCCCAACAGAAGGATCAATTCGAGCCAGACCCGTCTCTGCAGCCCGTTCCCGACTTCGGATGGCTCTGCAAAGTCTGCGGCCGCGTCCGGGCTGGCGCCGACCGCCGTCGGCAGATCTTCGGCGTAGAGCCGGCGCAGGTGCCCGCGTTCCTCTTCGTCCGTGCTCAGTTCCACCGGCAGGGCAGTTGGGCGGTCTACCGTCGGATCGAGCGCACCCGACCCAGACGAAAAATACGAAAGTGGGTCCGCCGGTTCGAGCAGGCCCCCAAGACCCCCCAACAGAGGACCCGGCCGGCCAGCGCCGCCGCCCGACCCCCCTTCGCCAGCTTCCCCGCCTGTCTCCTCTTCCTCACCAGCCAAATGGGGCCGCGTTCCGGAGTGACCTGGGTCGGAGCCACCAGTCGCGGCCTCTTGCTCTTCCTCCCCCTCGCTCGGTTCCGAAGGAGCCGCCTCCTCATCACCGGCCTGTTCCTCCGCCTCTTCAGCGGATTCGCCGTCAGACGCGGGCGGCGCTTTCTGGCCCGCCAGAACCGTGCCGCAATGGACACAAAACTGGGATTCTACCGGGTTACCAAACCCGCAATGTGGACAGTCCGAGGTCGCCATCGGCGCGGCGGTCTCCAAGTCAGAGCTGTGTGAGCAAGAATTGAAAGCAGCCGCATGCAAAAACGGCCGCTGTCAGGTATCTGAGGCTATTTCGCGCTGTTCACGATCAGGCGCAGGCTGATGAAAAGGACAGCCAGCGCGCCTCCGAGCAATACACCGCGCATCGCGGCCATTACAGGCCACGAAAGCAGCCAGTCGACCAGTTCCACGACCGACTCGGGCACTATCTGATACAAGAACGGCGTCTGCACCAGTAGCATCAATAGGACGCCGGCCAGAATCCAGATTCCGCCTGGCCGGTCAACGCGCAGAAAGTGGTACGCCGCACTCAGCAGGAAGATTCCGGTCAGCGCGAACAGCATGGCCTGTCCCGGCGCCAGCACCGCATCGAATACCCACTCAGAAAGTAGGCCGGTCGTTCCCTCTGGCGACGAGACGCCGGCGCCCAGAACCAAGGCAAAAACGATCAGGAGTAAGAGACTGAGAGGCCACTCTCTCTGCCCGCGTTGGACCCTGACCAGGTGGAATCTGACAGCGTTGGCAATCCCCAGCAGCATTGCGAAACCGCCCAGCACCAATGCCCAACCGTAAAGCGTGGCCGCAGCGGCAGGCGGCGCCAGGGGCAGCCCCAATCGAGTGGATATGATCACCCCTGCGTTTGCCAAAACAACCAGGAGGACAATGCGATTCAACCAGTTTGAACGGGAAGAGAACACCGGCGTCTATCCGAAGAATGAGGCGATAAGAAGTGCGAACGCCAGCAGGCCGCCCGCCCAGCGTTCTCCTTTTCGCAACCAGGCGTCATCCGAGGGCTCTGCTGCATCAGGCAAAGACACCTGGCTGACGATGGCTGGCAGCAACTCGACGTCCGCGCCTTCGACGCCGGCTGACGTTGACGTCGGCACAGACCAGTCCAACCCAGGAGGCGTCCCACCCCGGTCCCCCTGCTGCCCCGCCAGGTTAAGCGTGGCCGCGTACAGGGCGCTGTCTGCACCCGCATAGAGGACCGTCCGACCCGCATCGTCCGTTCGTTCCGACAGGCCCGCCGCCTCATCATCAGAGGTCGCACTGTCAACCGCCGCCGCATGGCGTCGATAACCGCCAACTGCAGGCCGCCAGACAAGCATAGCCAGCAGCCACAGCCATCCGTCACCGCCCGTAACGATCGTCGGATGTTGCGGCCCCAGGTTTTGGCGGGAGAGGCGGCTCAGCGCTAGTAGCCTCAACACGCCGTTCCGGTAAAGCGCATCCAGGCCCAGGGCGAACACCGACGTCTCTCCGGACTCATTTGCACTGTCGGCCAGCTGCCGCCACGCATGCGACAGATGTGCCGGGTCTGTATAATGGTTCACGATTCAGATTTCAATTCTTGAGCTGCAAGGCGGTCCTTTTCCAACAACGCCGCCAGCCGATCTGACAGCGCCGCGGGACCGCCCGGATGGGTGAGCAGGCGGGCCCAGGGCTCCAGCCCGTTGGTGCCTAAGAGCGCAGCCACCGGCTGCAGAATCAGCAGCAACTGGCCAACAGTGAACGCCAACGGACGGTGTCCAGCCAGCAAGAGAATCGCAGGCAAGACCATCCGTCTATCGCCGATCGCCGAGAGCACTGCGTCAACTGGCTCTTCAAACTGCTCCTCACGCATCTGACTTTCCGAACTCTCCTATGCATCCAATTGTGCAGGCCAATCTCAAGAGACGCAGCGCCTCCTCAGCGCCATGCCCCTCGCCGCCCCGATTTCGGCGAGCCCAGTCTTCTCTCAAGCCTACTGCCACTATACTTGATCCCCTAACAGCCTTGCCTGAGAACGAAACATGACAGCCGTCGAAGGAATGCCAGGCATGGCAAAAGGGGGTCCGCAGCGGCGGACCACCTGACACCAACCTCCCGAAGGGCGCCTCACTTCCGTCCCTACAGTCCCTCCTATCTCGCATACCCTGAGTCAGGCGAACTGTACACCGGAAATGGCTAAGAAGTAACGAAATGTTCAAAAATTGTACCACAGGGCCGTTCGCGCGCCAGACAATGTTCCGATAACACAAGACCCCCCCAACTTGCGCCCCAGAGGCCATCCATTGTTTACTTTAGGCTTGGAACAAGCCAACGACCAAGTCATCCATTCATCTCAGGAGAAAATCCATGAGTCAAAACGTCCTTGCAGCGCAGCTTTTCACAGTACGGGATTTCACAAAGACCCTCGAAGATTTCACAGACACAATGGCCAAGATCAGCGCAATCGGCTACACGGCGGCGCAGGTATCGGCAATTGGCCCCATCTCCCCCGAAGAAGTAAAGAAGGTCTGCGATGATAACGGCATTACCATCGTGAACACGCACATCGCCTGGCCGCGTCTCAAAGATGATATCTCCGCCGTGATCGAAGAGCATAACCTCTGGGACTGCCGGCACGTGGCGGTAGGCAGTATGCCTTTTCACTTTATCGAAGCGGGCGAAGAGGGTCTGCGTCAATTTATCGTGGAAGCGAACGAGGTCGGCCGTACTCTCCACGAGGCCGGGCTGACTTTCAGCTATCACAACCACAGCTTCGAATTCATGCGCTACGGTGACAAGTGCGGGCTCGAGATTCTCTTCGATGAAACCGATCCCCGCTACGTTCAGGCCGAGCTGGACACCTACTGGATCCAATTTGGCGGCGGTGACGTATGCGACTGGATCCTGCGCGTCAAGGACCGGATGCCGGTAGTCCACCTCAAAGATATGGCTACGATCAGCTGGCGCGAACAGGTAATGAAAGAAGTCGGTGAAGGAAACTTGAACTGGCCCGGCATCCTCGACGCCTGCCGCCAGGCCAACGTTGAGTGGTATGCCGTGGAACAGGACATCTGTCCGGGCGACCCCTTCGAGAGCCTTGCCACCAGCTATCGCAACCTCGTGAAAATGGGCCTGTCCTGACGCGGCCCGACCGACTAGCCGGTGGCCGGAACAGCCTCCAGTCTCGTCCGCCGGCGGTCGAACTCTCCCAACGCCTCCTCGGCCGCCTGTTCCGCCATAGACTGACCTCCCTCTACGTGACCACCGTCAGTTCAGGAAGGGCCACCCCTTGTCGGTGCCCTCGCAATCCCTCCCCACTGACACCGCCCACCAGTGAAAGAGTGCATCCCGAAATGGACTGAATTCCTGTACGCCTCATGAAGCAACCAAGCCACGAAAAGTCCCAATCTCCATCAGCGTGATCGGTGTCGCTCTCTCCTCTCTCCTCTCCACTCTCTCCTCGCATTTGGGCGTCCGGGCCTTCGGCCCTCCCTTGTGCAGGGGCTGCGCCCCCGCAACGCCCCGCCCTTGCTTGCCACCGTGTGTATTCTTCCCCAGCAACGTGTCTGGCCAACAGTGTCTACCCCCGCATTCCGTCTCAACCCACTGACCACGAGCCACTGCCGTTCGCAGTTCACTAACAACTAACAACTGACTACTAAAAACTGCTATTCCGCGCCCCCGCCGGCATCATCTCCCTGCCAGACTGCTCCCACCCAAAATCCTAGATACGCACCAGTGTCGCGAATCCTTGATTGCCCCCTGGAGCCATGATACAATCCTCGAAACCGTACTCCGCATCGAACATGCAACATGAAAGTTCTGATCACCGGCGCCAGCGGTAAACTGGGCGCCTACGTAATTCGCGCACTTGCGCACAAATACGAACTGGTCCTGATGTCTCGCAGCCGCCCTGACCCAGAGTTCTCGCAACTTCCCTGGATCAACGGCGACTTGGCCAATTGGGAGGACTGCCGGCGGGCCGTAACCGGTGTCGACGCCATCCAGCACATCGGCGCCCAGCCCTGGCCAACCGACCATCCGCAGATGCAGACTCGGGTTGAGGAGGAAGGCCTGCCATTTGATGCCACCTTCCGCAGCAACATGCTGGGCACCTACTACCTGATGCAGGCTGCAGTAGAAGCCGGTGTCAAAACGGTCGTGATGGCCGGCAGCAACTGTGCCCTGGGGCATGGCTTCCGCATCAGCGGCAGTCCCTTCCCCATCGACTTCCTACCCATCGACGAGACACATCCAACCTTTCCCGAAGACTCCTACAGCTACACCAAGCGTGCCGGAGAAGACCTGCTCGCCTCCTTCAGCCGTTCCTACGGCATTCGCACCTACGTCACCCGCATCGCCGGCGTCTGCCCCCAGGCCCGCCGCCGCCAGATGGCCACCGAAGCAAGACCGGCCAGCGCGTGGAATCCCTGGCTCTACTGCTGGGTCGGAAGCGAGGATGTCGCCGACGCCCACCGCCTGCTCATGGAAGCGGCGCCCGATCTGCCCGTACACGATGTCTATTTCCTCAACGCCGACGACACCACCGCGCTCGAACCCTCAAAAGAGCTTGTGGACCGTTTCAACCCGCCCCTTGCCCCCCTGGCTGCCGGGCTCGAGGGACATCAATCACTGCTGTCCAACCAAAAACTCAAGCAGGCGGTCGGTTGGCGGCACCGCACCTCTTGGCGAAAACTGTAGCACATTCCCGATTTCTACTGTCCTATCTCACACAATTCCGCCCCTTCCTTCACACAAAACGAGTAGAACAAAATGACAGACATCGTTCGTTTGGGAATCATCGGTACCGGCAGCATCTCCATTCGCGGGCTGTTGCCCCACCTGACCATGGAAGACGTGCAGGATCGAGTAAACGTAACCGCTGTGTGCGACCCTGTCGTGGACAGAGCCGAGGCCGCCGCGAACAGGTTTGGCGTGCCAAATTTCTATGCCAGCGCCGAAGAACTGCTGGACTCCGGCACTGTAGACGCCGTTTCCATCGCCACGCCCATCGGCCTCCACTTTGAACAGGGCATGCAGTGCGTAGATGCCGGCCTCCACATCCACTTCAACAAATCGATGACCACCACCGTGGACGAAGCCGATCAGGTGATCGCCGCCGCCGCGGCCAAAGGAGTTAAGGTCGTCTCCTGTCCCGGCGAAATGCTGCGGCCGTCCCATCAACGTGTCAAGGAGTTGATCGGCGAGGGAGCGCTGGGACAACTGACCTGGGCGGTTACGGGAGCTGCCTTCGGCCGCTACCACGAAAATGAGCGAGTGCGCGGCGGCGACGATCCACTGACCAACGTCAACCCCGCCTGGTACTTCCGCAAGCCCGGTGGCGGGCCGCTCTACGACATGACTGTTTACGGCCTCCACGCCATGACAGGAATCCTTGGACCTGCCAAAGGCGTGACCGCCTTTTCAGGCGTACGTGTGAAAGAGCGGGAGTTTTACGGCGAGATGCTGCCGACCGACATGGATGACAATACACTGATGGTCCTCGACTTTGGCGACAGTCTGTTCGCCTTCGTCTACGGAGTGGCTGCCGGCGGTCTCCCCAATATGGGCCGGCCGCTGATTTTCGGCACTGAAGGTGTCATCAACGGCGGCATGCTGAACGGCGAACCGTTCGACTATCCGGGCCGCGAGCTCGAGGAGGCGTTCGACCTGAGCGCATCGTTGCCGCACGTGGTGGGCGACCACCGCGGCCTTGAGGAGTCGCACGTCTACGAGGACGTGATGCAGCTCGTAGATTGGATCCGGGATGACACCCCGACCACTTCGACCCCGGAGCACGCCCGCCACGTCATCGAAATTTTCGACGGCGCCTACCGGTCGGCGCAGACGGGGACGGCCCAGGCATTGCGCACCACTTTCTAGCGGTTTCGCCGGCGCGGCCATCGACGCCGCTTTCAGCGTGAGCCGCAACAGCTCAGTCAGCGCGAGTACTGTCCCGCATAGCGTGAGCTGACTTCATTCAGCCGAGAATACGAATGCGTATCAACATAGAACTTGACGAAAAGTTGATCAAAGACGCGATGTGTTGTTCTGGAGCGACCACCGAGCGTGAAGTGATTGAAAACGCCCTGCGTCTGCTTGTAAGGTTGAAGTCTCAGGAGGAAGTGGGCAACCTGCGCGGTCAACTGCAATGGGAAGGCGACCTGGAGACCATGCGCCAATCACGCGTGCCCGTCAAGGAAAACTGAGGAAGAATCAAGAAACCCCGAATTGGAGAACTATCCATGGCGAACAATTTTCGTATCGGCGTCATCGGCTTTGCCCATATGCACATCAACCATCTGGTCGAGCGCTTCGCCGCCCACCCCCAAGCCGAGCTGGCGGCCTGCGCCGACACCCCGCCTCTGGTCCCAGAGCTGCGTACGGCCCACTATACACGAGGCTGGAACCTGCGCCATGCTCTGGAAGATCTGGGATTTCCCAAGGCATACGACGACTACAACGCGATGTTGGACCGGGAGAATCTCGATATCGTAATCTGCTGCTCCGAAAACGCGCAGCATCCGGCAGTGGTCGAAGCCTGCGCACAAAGGGGCGTACATCTCTTGGTCGAAAAGCCGATGGCCTCCTCTTTGGCTGACGGCCTGCGTATGGCCCGCGCCGCCCGCGCCGCCGGTATCGAACTGATCGTCAACTGGCCGACAACGTGGCAACCTGCCTCCCACAAAGCCAAGGAGTTGATCGACGGCGGCGCAATTGGGCAGGTGTTGACAGTCAAGTTCCGGGGCGGCCACTTGGGTCCTCTGGGAGCGGGCGTTTCCCATCCAGGTGGCGATGAGGATGGGCAGGAGCGCCCGCGCAAACTGACAGGCGTCGAACGCGGCGCTACCTGGTGGCACCAGAGCGCCGCCGGCGGTGGTGTCATGCTCGACTACTGCTGCTACGGCTCACTGGTAGCCCGCTGGCTGGTGGGCGAGCCCGCGACTGCCGTCATGGGAATGCGGGCTAACTTGAACAGCAAATGGGGCGACGCTGAAGACAATGCCGCTATGATCGTCCGCTTCCCCCAGGCAATGGCACTTTGTGAAGCGTCGTGGACGACCCTTGACCACGGTGTTTCGCCCGGGCCAATCGTCTATGGGACCGAAGGCACACTGGTGATCGATAAGGAGAAACCCGGCGAATCGCCCAAAGTACGCATAGAGAGGGGCGCAGGTCGAACCGAGTTACATAACTGCGATCCGCTGCCGGCCGACCGCTCTGACATCGCTCAGGAGTTCATCCACCGGCTGCAGACAGGCGACCAACTGCACCAGACCTTGGACCTCGACTTTAATCTGGAAGTAATGGCGATACTGGACGCAGGCGTGCGCTCCGCCGCCAGCGGCCAGCTTGAACAGGTCGATACAGACGCGTGGCGGCTCGGCTAGGGTCGCGAAAAAGGGAGGCCGGTAATGGACATTCAGACCGCTCTGTACACGCTCGGCGTACGCGACGATTCCTTGTCTCCTGACGAGAAACGATCGCTCGATGAAGACGGTTTCCTTCCTCTGCCGGGCCTCTTGACGCCCGCGCAAGTTCAGGCGTTTCGAAAGCGCCTGCAGGAGCTGGAAGACGAAGAAGGGGAGCACGCCGGCAAAGAGGTCCACCAGGAGGAGGGCACCGACCGGCTCGCCAATCTGGCGAACAAAGACCCGCTCTTCGATCTCGTCTGGGCCAACCCCAAAGTGCTGGCTGCCATGGCCTATGTACTTGACGGCGATCTGAAGCTGTCCTCGCTCAACGCCCGTGCCGCTCTTCCGGGCCATGGCTTACAGGCCCTCCACTGCGATGGCTCCCATAACAGTACGGACTTTGCGCCTGCGATGATGGACGGCCGCCGGCGCTACAACGTCTGCAATTCCATCTGGCTGCTGAGCGACTTTACCCCGCAGAACGGCGCCACCCGCCTGGTTCCCGGCTCACATCTGTTCGGTCAAGACCCTCGCGACGGTATGCCGGATCCAAAATCGCCCCACCCTGACGAAATCCTCGTGCAGGGTAGTGCGGGTACGGTCTTCGTCTTCAACGCCTTTACCTGGCATGGGGGAACCGTCAATCGTTCGGACAGCCCGCGCCGTGCGCTCCACTGCTACTATTGCCGCCGCGACCTCAAGCCACAGACCGACCAGCGCGCCCTGTTCCGACCCGAGACCGCCGCCCGCATCAGCGAAGCACAGCGCGTCGTGCTGGGAGTCTGAGACATGCCGCACAAATGCGAATTACCGGGCCGTCAGTTTGATTGACCGTCTAGTCTGATTCCGCTCTGCAACCCGCGCCGCAAATGCCCCAACACCGTCAGGATCTCCCTGCCGCCCAGCAGCATATAGATGCCGAAAAATGCAAACCCGCCCCCGCTTGCCCCGGCCAGAATGAACAGCGCGGGCGGCATCCGCAGCTGGTGTAACAGTAGCACAACGCCGCACATCCCCAGGCTACTTACGAGCGCACGCCCCAGAGTCGCCCGCAGCATCGACACCTCCACGCCGCCCACCTGCAGATTGAGCCCAAAAAGCGCCGCCGCCAGCGCCGCGCCCGCGACCGAGGTCGCCCAGGCCAGCCCGGCGATTCCGAACGGCTCGACCAGGAC
Source organism: Caldilineaceae bacterium (assembly GCA_965207495.1). Taxonomy (GTDB): domain Bacteria; phylum Chloroflexota; class Anaerolineae; order Caldilineales; family Caldilineaceae; genus Bin5. The sequence continues at coordinate 4,135,235 of OZ242287.1, read as the reverse complement.
GATACTCAGCCCCGCATTCAGGACCATCCAACCCAGCGTTGCCCACATCGGTACGTGCGTGTTGTGCTGAGCAAAAAAGGTCAGCGTGAGTACATCGTACGACGCCTCCCCCAGCAGACGCACCGAAAATATCGCCATCAGCAGATAAACCAGGGCGCTCGACTCCGCCCCAAACGCGCCCCGTTCAAACAGAAATGACACCGCCGGTCTTCCCAGGACCAGCAGGCCCACTGCGGCCGGCAACAGGAGCAGCCACGTCGCCCGCAACCCATTCGTGACCGTCTGACGCAGCCGCTGACCTGCCCCCGTATTGTACTGCTCCGCCATCGTCGGAAAGATTACTGTCGAAACAGCCGCGCCAAACAGAGACTTGGGCATCGACAGCATAACCAGCATCGCGTAGTGGAATGCCGCAATGCTGCCCGCCGGCAAAGCAGAGGCCAGGCGTATGAAGACCAGGTCCACCGCCTGAAACGCGCCCAGCGTCACGATGCGCGGGCCCATCAGCCGCACGACCTCCCGTACACCCTTTAGCCGCAGATCGATCTGCAGCCGCAAGCCTACCCTCTGGCGCGCCAGGGCCGGAACCTGCACGAGGACCGTCAGCGCCGCGCCCAGAACACTGCCCCAGGCCATCCCGTAGACCCCCCAAATCGGCACCAGAAAAACCATCCCCGCAATCTGTCCCAAATCGATCAGCACCCTTCCCAGGGCCGGTGTCAGAAAGTGTTGGTGTGAATGCAGCACACTGCCGAAAACGCCGGAAACACTGATCAACCCCGCGGCCACCAGGAAGATCCGCATCATCTGTATCGTGAGTTGCTGTGTCTCGGCGGGAAAATGGGGAGCAAGTACAACGCGAACGAGCCAGGGCGCCGCCACAATCGCCGCGAAACAGGCAGCGCCCATCACGATCAATGTCAGCGTCAGCACCGTCCCCGCCAGCGATTCAGCATCGCGGCGCCGCGATTGGGTCAGGTATCCGGAGTAAACTGGGATAAACGCAGCAGAAAGGGCGCCGGCAGCAAGCAATGCAAGCAAAAGCTCCGGCAGCTGATTGGCCGTGGCAAAAGCGTCAATCTCCGGGCCTGTACCGAACAGCCTGGTTGTCAGAAACAGCTTGACAAAGCCCGTTATTTTGTCCAGCCCGAAGATGAAAAAAACGAGGAAGGAGGAGCGGACCAGATGCGGCGTGCGGGACATCGAGAGTTTGATCTGACCGCCGTCTTGCAGCGTAAAGACTACCGAATAACGGGAGGGGATCGCTCCATCCGACCCCCTCCCGCCGAATCACTTTTTCTTACCTGAGCGTCCAGGTCCCATCGCTCAGACCGCTCAACGAATGGAGCGCAAAGTCAATCTCCTTCGCCGAATTATCATGTCCCTCACGACAGGAATCAACAGGATCGCTCAGAAGGAGGAACCCATTCGCATACGCCTGGAACACCGCGCAGAACCCTCTCTCCCCGGCAGTCGCCCAGCCCAGGTCGCCATAAACGTCGTCACTGTTTTCCCACAGGTAACCGAATCCTCGCACAGGAGCCTGGAAGCCTTCAGGCGCAGTGCCCCGGACCGACGTATAGGTCTGATCATCCCAGTCATCGGCAAATCGATCCCACGAATCGCCGTTGACAAACACAAACACGGCATCATCGTTTTCTCGCCAGATCATATGGCCGCTCTGGAAAGGCTGCCATGACGCCCACAGCGTTCCGCCAGCAGCTTCGGGACAGCCATAACTGTCGTAGTCCCAAAGATGGTCCAGTCGGTCATGTACTTGGACTTCACACACAAATTCCCACGTACCTCCATCCAGCGCCTGTATTGTGTTTGAGCCCAATACAGTCTCGGACACCAGGTTGGTAGAATTCTCAAAGCAGGATTCGACGGTATCGCCGGCAAGCAGAAGGCCGTGGTCGAACGCTTGCGTCAGCGTGCAGGCGCCCTTCTCTGCGTCAGTCGCCCAGCCCAGGTCCGAAAAGACCTCGTCGTCCGTTGCCCACAGATAGCCAAATCCCCGCACAGGCGTTTGCATACCATCAGGCACAGTACCCCGCGTAGGTGTATAAACCTGGCTGTCCCAGTCATCCGGGAATCTCGTCCAGGCCTCCTCGTCTGTGAACACAAACACAGCATCTTCATCCTGCCGCCAGAGCATATTTCCCTTTTCGAACGACTGCCAGGAAGTCCACAATGTTTTGCCCGCAGAAGTCGGACACCCAAGCTCATTTTGATTCCAGAAGGGATCTAATTGCCCGTGAGTCTGCGTTTCGCAGGCGAACTTCCACGACCCACCTGTCAGCGCCTGGAGAGCATTCTTGGCAAAAACCGTCTCTGAAGCAAAGTTATGTGAGTTGTCGTGGCATGTCTGCACTGTATCGCCTATGAGCAGAATGCCTTTCTCGAACTGCTGAATCCGGGCGCAGAAGCCCTTCTCATCGCCCTTGGCCCAACCCAAATCGTTATATACATCGTCATTCGTTTCCCACAGATAGCCGAATCCGCGTACAGGAGACTGCAGACCGGTCGGCGCAGTACCCCGATTGTTGCTGAGCGCCTCCTCGTTCCAGTTGTCCTCGTAACGGGTCCAGTCCCCGTCGCCCGCATAGACATACACCGCATCTTCATTCTGGCGCCAGATCATGTTGCCGCTCTCGAACGGCTGCCAGGCGGCCCAAACTGTTGATGCCTCGCCACTCGCACATCCCAGCGAAGAATGGGTCCAATGCGAACTCAGGCTATCGTGTGGCTGAGTATCGCAGGAGGGCGTTTCCTCGACCTGCTTCACCCATGAAACCGAAATCGATGCCATACCGCTGCCTTCGAAGTACTCGACCTTCACCGTGTGGCTTCCTTCCGTCACCTCGGTGTCTTGAACCGTGGTGGTTGCCGGGTGAACGTTCCAGTCCTCCAGCACGAGCGTATCGTCCACGTAGATGCGCACACCGTCGTCGGCGACAGCGGTGAAACGGTAAGTGCCCGTCTCGAAAGTTACGCTTGCCGTCCAGGACACGCTGAAACTGTCGGCGTTTATGCTTGTGTCAGGACTGCCGGATTGCCAGTCAAAATCGATCGACCCATCCTGGCGGGTGAGGACGGGGTCGCCGCTGAGATCTTGAGTGTTGTAGTATTTGCCTGTCCAACTGGCAGTGGTACCGGACCGTTGAGTGGGCGCCGGCGCTGCCGGCACTGCCGGCACTGCCGGCGCTGAAGGCGCTGAAGGCGCTACGGGCGAAGCCGCGCCAATGACGTGCGGGATACACAGCTCCTGACCGATTAATACTTGTTCGGTTATGGAGAGATGGTTGTGCTCTGCCAGAGCCGATAACGATACACCGGTGCTCACGGCAATGCCGGAGAGCGTTTCTCCCGCTGTGACAATGTGTGTGCTCGCGCAGTCCGTACCGTCCGTCCCATGCTCAATGGCATCAAACGTGTCTGCGAAGGCAATTTGAGAAAGCAAAGACAAGAGCAATGCCGCAACGACGAACGCGCCCTGCCAGCGTCGAATCCAGTGGAAGCGAAGTAAAACTGAATACATGAGTCAGTCCTATATGAATATGGGCTGGAGTAATCCATCAACAATTTGCCTGCTTAACATTAAAATTCTGCACCGATTCAGGGCTGAAGTCAAGAGATTACACCTGAACCGAAGGTAAGAAATCCTGGCGAACTTCCTGCCTCAATCCGGGCATTTACACTGGAGGTCAGTGCTCCCTGCGCAGAAACCGCCACATTACTGCCAAAAGAAACGACCTGGGTAATATACCTACGATCCTGCTACGAAACGGTTTCCCCCCCTTCTGCACGCGCTAAGGGCCGCCAATACGAACGCATTCAGGACACAATCTGAAGACGAGAAGAAGCCGCCTTCCCGGTCGGCAGTCCGTCTGGTCCTCAGAATGATTCGTCGCCGCCCTTTCTGCTATAATGACCTGGCCGGACTCCAGTCTACTCCCAATCCTGACTCTCCTGATGTGACAAAACTATGGCAAAGTGGTTTATTGTTCTGGGAGCAAGCCTTCTTCTGCTAGGTATTGCGCTTCAGTTTGCGCCTTGGCTGTTAGGCTGGTTTGGAAAACTGCCGGGCGACATCAGGATCAGGACCGAGTCCCTCAACATTTTCATTCCCATCACATCCATGATTCTCATTAGCCTCGTCTTGACTCTGCTGATGAATCTCCTGAACCGCTGACAACTGGATAAGCGATGACACAAACCCAGGCAGAGCTGATCGAAAGTTGGAAGGCAGAGGAGGAACAGCCCTTTGTAGGCTGGGACTTTTCCTACCTTAAAGGCCGCATGCTCCTGGAAGACCCGCCGTGGTCCTATTCCACCCGAGCACGCGAACTAATGCGGGAATCATCGTCCTGCCTTGACATAGCAACGGGCGGCGGCGAGCGTCTTCTCCTGATGAGGGACGCCTGGCCGGAGAAAGTTGCAGTAACCGAAGGCTATACGCCTAACCTCGAGCTGGCCCGCCGCCGGCTTGAACCGTTGGGTGCGCGCGTCGTCGAACTGAACAATGACGAATATACACCGATGCCATTCGAGGACAACGAGTTTTCGCTCGTCCTGAATCGCCACGGTGCCCTCTTCGTCGACGAAATCGCCCGCATCCTTGAGCCGGGGGGCCGCCTTCTTACTCGCCAGGTGCACGGCCTGTGGGCGCATGACCTGATCGCCGCCTTCGATACAACGCCCCAATGGCCCGACGCAACCCCACAGAAATACGTGCCCTGGCTGCAAAAGACAGGATTCGATGTTCTGGACGTGAAGGATTGGTCGGGCAGGCTGGTCTTTACCGACGTCGGCGCGGTCGTCTACTATCTGAAAGCCGTGCCGTGGCATGTCCCCGGCTTCTCCGTTGCATCGCACACAGACAACCTGCTGGCATTGCAGAGAACGCTTGAGACAAAAGGCAAGCTTACATACGAAGCGGGCAACTATATGATCGAGGCGCAATTACCGGTCTGAAGTCGCCGTTCAGCTACCCACGTGCACGATACCAGCACGAGGATAACCTATACAGGCGCGTTTCTCTCCCACCAGGCAGAGCTATCGTTTCACCACTTTGGCCAGGCGCTGAAAGAGCTTCGAAGCCTGAATGGCCTCATATCCTGGCCGCAACCGAACCTCGACCGCGCAAGCTTTGAGCTCCGGCTCCTTTGAAACCGGATCCACTTCGCCCACAGTCACATTGTTGGCGGCGCTGAACGGCCCCGCCATGCGTCCCCAGTGAAAGGGCATAAAACAGGCCCCCTCCCTGATGCTCTCCGTTACGCGCGCTGTAGCCCACGCCTTGCCTCTGCGCGAACGAATCTCGACGACGTCCCCATTCTCGATCTGTCGCCGCACCGCATCGACGGGGTGGATCTCCAGAAACGGCTCTCGTGCGCCCTTAAGCAGGCTTTCTGACTTGCCGGTCCGGGTCATCGTATGCCACTGATTGCGCAGGCGGCCCGTGGTCAAAAGCAGAGGAAACTTCCTGTTTGGCAGCTCAGCGGGAGGAACAAACGCCGGGATATGGAATGTTGCTCTGCCGTCAGGAGTGGCGAAGGCTCTCGCGACTTCCTCCGTGCCGGTGCTCGCCGCCTCCGCCATGAGGACTTCACTGTCCCGGCCATTCCTGTCGACGGGCTTCGTGGACCGTTTGCTATGCACACCGGAGTAGAGTCTCACGCTGCCCTGATGGTCGTCGTCGGGCACAGGCCACTGGAGTGGACCTTCTGCCCGCAGTCTCTCTGCGCTGACGCCGCTGTAATCGCATACTCGACCTTTGGTCAGTTGGGTAAACTCGTCAAAAACTTCATCCGACGATTCATAGGAAAACGCATGCGAAAAACCCATGGCCGCGCCCACGTCGGCGACGATTCGCCAGTCCGGCCTGGATTGTCCGACAGGGTCCACCATGCGCGGGAGATGCGTGATGCGCCGCTCTGAATTGGTCATCACACCTTCACGTTCCGACCACTGAGCCGCCGGCAAAAGGACATGTGCGTACTCTGTCGTGTCGGTCGGGTGATAGGCATCGGTTACGATAAGCAGTTCGAGTTTCTCCATCGCCTTTTCGACGACGTCAATGTTGGGCATCGAGACGACCGGATTCGTACACATGACCCACATCGCCTTTATCTCCCCTCTGGCCGCCGCATCAAACATGTCGACCGCCGCTAGCCCGGGCTTATCGCTAATGGAATCGTCCGGCAATCCCCAAAATCCCTCAACCTCCTGTCGATGTTCTGCGTTCGCCACTGCTCGGTAACCCGGCAGCAGGTGTGACAACCCACCGACTTCGCGGCCGCCCATCGCATTGGGCTGCCCGGTCAGAGAAAAGGGACCGCTGCCCGGCTTTCCAATCTGACCGGTCGCCAGATGCAGGTTGATGACTGCCTGGTTCTTGGCAACGCCGTTCACACTCTGATTCAGACCCATACTCCAGAAAGAGAGTACGCCCTGCGCTTCACCAAAAAAGCGCGCCGCTTGGATCAAGTCGTTCTCGGAGATGCCGCATACCTTGGCGGCTGCGGCGGTCGAGACATCACTGCTTGCCTCCATCAACGCTTCGAAGCCGTTTGTGTTTTCGTCTACGAATGTACGATCTATCTTCCCTGTGGAAAATAGAAGCTTCATCATCCCGTTGAGAAGCACAACATCCGTTCCCGGTCGAATCGGCAGAAAGAGATCGGCGATCGCGGCTGTTCGCGTTTCTCTGGGATCAACCACGATTACCTTCACGTTTTCCGGATCCCGCTTTTTTCTGCGTTTGATGCGATTGAACAGGACCGGATGGCAATCGGCCATGTTGGCCCCTATCAGAAAGAAACAATCTGCGTGGTCGATATCCTCATAAGCGGGCGGCGGCCCGTCCGAGCCGAGTGCCGAGACATACCCTGCCACCGCTGAGGCCATGCAGAGCCGCGAGTTGGCATCGAAGTTGTTGGTGCCGATGTACCCCTTCAGCAGCTTGTTGGCCACATAGTAATCTTCGGTCGTGAACTGACCGGACCCGTAGAAGGCAACCGCATCGGGGCCGTGCTGCCGGACGATTCGTCTGAGGCTGTCTGCGATGTACGTCGTCGCCTTCTCCCACGTCACGCCGCGAAAGGAACCCTTCGCAGAGTGTGCACCGCTCCCTGTTCCGTTCATCCGCATGAGCGGCTCGCGAATGCGGTCCGGCGTATCCAGTGCCCCTGGCAAATGGATCGGCTTGAGGCAGAGATCGCCCAGGGAGGAGGGATGATCGGGATTGCCCCGCACTTTGGCAACCTTCCCGTCGCGAATCCCGACTCTCAGGCCACACCCGACGCCGCAATAAGGGCAATATGTGTCCTGCCAGCGGTCAATCTGCTCGTTGACTCTTCTGTTGCCGCGAGAACTGTCTTTGGATTTCATCATTTCCCGTTTCGTTGTGAATGCGCCCCGTCTTGTGACGTGACGCGTCTTGCTGACTGCCCGCGTTCGGCGAAGCGAACCCGTAGAAAGCGATCAGTTGGCGCCGCTCAGGACCGACTCACCGGCAGCGGCCAGCCGGGCGGCAGTCTCTTCGGCGGCATCCTTCTCCTCTTTCTCGGAAAAGCGCACCATCAATGCCATGAAGGCGCATACCGCCACCAGAATGCCCAGGATGAGGTAGGACTGGCCGTACATTTCCGCCTCTCGCCGGAACAGAAACCCTGCCAGCATCGCGCCGAAGTTCCCTCCAGCACCGACGATGCCGGCAATCGCGCCCATGGCGCGCTTGTTGATGTAAGGCACAATCGCGAAGGTGGCCCCCTCCGACATCTGCACAAATAGGCTGAAGATAATCAGAGCAGGAACTGCCAGCGCTAGCTTCCCCATGTTTGCAAAAAGTATCAAGGCCGTCCCCTCTAGGATGAGGCAGACAAACAGAAACTGAGTCCGCCCCTTCAGACCGCCGTTGCGGTTGATAAAGTCGCTGAAAATCCCACCCATCGATCGGGCAAAGATGTTCATCATGCCAAATAGACCGGCAATAAGCCCGGCAGTCGCAAGGTTCAGTTCGAAACGAGTAAAGAAGTAGAGGGCAGCCGTGCCGTTTATGGTGAGCTCAATCCCAAAACAGGCTGCATAGATGAAGAACAGTGCGATCACCCGTGAATCCTTGATCGCCTCCACAAACGTGCCTCCTGCTTTGGCCGCCGCCGGCATTTCGCCGCGCGCCCGCAATTCCGTATAGTTGCCGTCCGGCGCATCCTGGGTCAGGAACCAGTAGGCCGCCGCCGTCAAGAGCATGGCAATCCCAGGCGCGACCATCGCCAAGCGCCAGCCCAGCGCCGCCGGCACAAAAGTCAGGACCGCAGCGAGCAGAAGCGGCATCACTGCCTGGGTGACGCCGCCGCCCAAATTGCCCCAGCCCGCCGTCGTCGCGTTGGCCGCGCCCACAACATTGGGAGCAAACATCACGCTAGTGTGGTACTGGGTGATGACAAACGAAGCGCCAATTGTGCCGATCAGGACCCGTGCCGCGATGAACTGGGTCGGCGTCTGCGCCAGACCAATCCCCATGACGGGCAGCGCCCCCAGCAGTAACAGCCCAGTATAAACCTTACGCGAGCCGTAACGCGTGCACATTGGGCCGATAAGCAGCCGTGCGATGATTGTCAGGGAAACGGCCGCGATGACAGAGTTTCCGACCTGTGCTGGGTTGAGACCGAGCGTCGCAATGACACCGTTTTCACCTTTCATCAGTGGCACAATGCCGAACCATCCGAAGAAACAGAGGAAGAAAGCAAACCAGGTTACGTGGAACGAACGCATCTGCGGAGTGCCGAAGCTGAACAGATCGATCTTGGTGGCTTTATTCTTGAAGTCCACTGGGGAAATCTCCTTTGACGTAGGAATGGATTCGAGATTTAGGCTGGAGCGGCGGTCGGCACCTTGTCCGGCGTCTGGTCCGACCGGTAGCGGGAAGCAATGGCCTCCGCCAGCAGTTCGGTAGTCGCCTCTATCGTGGCCTTTCGGTGAATCTCGTCGCCAAGCCTGGCGTCTTCACCCTGGCGCCCGCCTTCAAAAACATTGAATCCGTCGATCACCCTGCCGTCCTGCCGTAGCCGGGTTGCCTCCAGCCCAATTTCGGACAGCCGGTGACGACCACACGCGTGAACGCACCCAGATACGTTCACGCGCACGACCTTGTCACGATCGGGCAGACGCTCCTCCAGCTTGCGGGCGATTTCCAGCGAGATTCCCTTTGTGTCGTTGAGCGCAAAGTGGCAATGATCAATGCCCGTGCAGGTGACCAACCCGCGCATGACACCCGAGGGAGAGGGGCTCCACGCTTCCAGCAGCGGCTCTGCCAGCAGGGCGTCGACTCTCTGATCGGGGACATTGGGGATGATGACATTCTGATCGTTTGTCAGACGTATTTCGCGGCTGCCGTATCTGTCCGCCAGGGCGGCAAGAGCAAAGAGTCGGTCAGCCGTGACGCGACCGGTGGGCACCACCATGCCCACATAGTTCAGTCCGTCCTGGATCTGTGGATGGACCCCCACATGGTCCTGCTCAAGGGGGTCCGGATGCCGGTAAAGCTTGCACGACCCGGCCGATGGCATCGGCTCGCCCAGGACCTTCGTCACTTCGTCTCGGAATCTGTCAATGCCCCACTCGTCAATCAGATACCACAGGCGGGCCTTGCCCCGCACTGCACGGTTTCCGTTATCGCGAAATACTGTCAATATGGCCCGACAGAGTGCCGTCACCTGTGAAGGACGAGCAAACATGTCAAGCGGTACGGCAAGATGTGGGTTCCTGCTCCCCATATGTCCGCCAACCACGACGTTGAATCCCGGCACGGAGCGGTTTCCAATGCGCCGAACGGCAGGCGTCAGGCCGATGTCGTTGCTCTGCGCGTGAGTGCAGTCCAGGCGGCAGCCGTTGATCGAGATGTTGAATTTGCGCGGGAGATTCTCGAATTCCGGCCCTAAGAGAGATAAAGCTGTCGCCGAAGTAAGTTGCCGGGTCTCAACCAGCTCATGTTGCGCCAGACCGGTGAGCGGGCAACCGGTCACATTGCGGAAATTGTCCATTCCCGTCTGCTCAGAACCGAGCCCCACAGATTGAAGCTTCTCAATGATGGCGGGCATATTCTCGATGGTGATCCAGCGCAGTTGGATGTTCTGCCGCGTCGTGAAGTCGCCTGCCCCGCGTCCGAAATCGCGCGAGAGCTCGGCGACAGCGCGCAGCTGCGTCGAGTTGAGGATTCCGTTCGAGATGCGCATGCGCAACATGAAGTAGCCGGGCGTCTGTTTGCGGTAAAAGAACCCGTGCCACTTGAAGAGATCGTAGTATTCCGGCGGAATTGATTCGAACCCTTCGTCAGCCCAGCGGTAAATGTCATGGATCAGGCTGAGCGGGCCTTTCTTGAGTTTCAGCAACTCGACCTTGTTCAACTTGGCCTTGCCACCGCCGTTCGACCTGCCACTGCCGTTCGACTTGCCACTGCCGTTCGACTGTCGCGACAGAGCCGGTGAAGGCACCCTTCCTTTTGCAACCAGTGAATTCGTCACCTCTATCTCCCATTTCCTTGAAGCGATTTGCAACACTGGTAAAGCATATTTCAGCGCCCAACGAGTTTGAACGGCTAATTTGGCTGAAAACAGAGTCCGATTGTTATGCGTTTCGCACAATTTACAAGGCATACGCGAAAGAAAATTCGCGCGAGGAAACCAAATTTCAACGCGAAGGACGGATTTCTTGTGCACTTTGTATAAATCGGGCAATGGAAGACGATCGGAGATGGTCCGGCGCCCGTGGGCGTTTTGGACCGCTGTTCTACACGTGCGGGGTGAATCGGAACAGCTCAGCTAGCCGGCAGGACAGGAAGTCGCCGAACTGTACTAGGCAGGCCGCTCTTCAGACATCGCCGGAGAAATCCGCGGGGCCAAGCGAGCGCATCCTGGACAGATCTTGGTTTCTGGCCAAGAGCTGGGAAGCTGTGCACCTGCGAAAGCGCCGAAGTGCTCGGCCGCGACGTTTTCGCGCGGTGATCTGCCCCAGTCTTTCACAGTACTATCTCCTCTTGAGTATATTCCCAAGTCGGCGCTGTGAAAGTTTGAACCGCTAGATCCAGTGCCGCTGCGTCGGCACGGGACAGGTCGGCAGATTGTTATTTGCAGGTAGATCCAGGAGCATGTTTCCGCCGCGGCAGGGGAGGAAATCGCGCCATAGCCGGGCGGGAGGCTATCCTTATGGAGTATCGTACTCGCCGTCGTGAATACTTTCCGGAGCGGGCGTTAAGACGCTATGCCGGGGTCTGGTCTCTGTGGGCTCTTGGCGTCCGTGGGTTCTGCTCAATATGGCGGTCTTTGGTGCAGTCATCACTTACATCATGCAGATGATCGCCTTTGTCCTCTTGCGAAGTCGTTTTCCCGTAACTGTGCGTCCCAACGTCAGCCCGCTTGGGAACGCCGGCGAAAAGGTCGCAGCCGCGAATGCACTGTGCAAACTACACGTTTTCTTTCTCAATCCTGACAATAGGCTCGGCGTGTACAGCTGCGCGGCCTGGTATAACGCAGGTCTGCTCTACTTCTGGCTGATCGGCCGCAAGAAACTGGTCAACTAGCCCGCAGAGGAATTCGCCCTGAAGCATTCGGCACAGACTAAAACCAGACAGGTAGCCCATCGTTCGCCACCCTAACTTTACGTCCTGTACCGCTGCAGAATCCGCCGGGCGACGCTCATCTTATGGACTTCGTCGGGACCGTCATAGATGCGCGATGCCCTTTCGTGGCGGTACCAATAGGCAACCGGTGTATCGTCACTCATGCCCAACCCCCCCAGCGCCTGCAGCGCACGGTCCAGCACTCGCATCAGCACACCTGCCACGAAGAACTTGATAATCGAAATCTCGTCTCTGGCCGCGAACACGCCTTCCGTGTCGATCTTGCGCGCCGTTTCCAACACCATCAGCCGTGCCGCGTCTATCTCCGCCCTGCTCTCGGCAACCCACGCCTGTACCATCCCCTGCGAACCCAATAGCCGCCCAGGGGCAACCTCCCTGTTCGCCGCCCGGCTGCACATGATATCGAAGGCGCGCTCACAGATTCCGATCCAGCGCATACAGTGGTGAATGCGTCCCGGCCCCAACCGGTACTGGGCCAGTGCAAAGCCCCTGCCTTCCTCCCCAATGAGGTTGTCCACCGGGACACGCACATTCTCGAACCAGACCTCCGCGTGGCTGTTCCAGCCGCCGTGGGCCTCGCCCATCACCGAAATGTTGCGCTCTAAGTGAAACCCCGGACTGTCCAGCGGCACGATTATCTGGCTGGCTCGCCGGTGACGGCTCTCCGCCTCCGGGTTTGTCACCGCCATCAGCACAGCAAAAGACGCCCCGTCAGCCGCCGTCGTGAACCACTTGTGCCCGTTGATCACGTACTCGTTGCCGTCCCGCACCGCGGATGTGCTCATCCACGTTGGATTGGAGCCGGCGTGTTCCGGTTCGGTCATCGCGAAGCACGAGCGTATCTCCCCGCGGGTGAGCGGCAGCAGGTAGCGGTCCCGCTGTTCTGGTGTGCCGGCATGGATCAGCAGCTCCATATTGCCCATATCCGGCGCCTGACAACCAAAGACATAATGCCCGCCGGGCGTGCGCCCCAATACCTCGCTAACGCGTCCGAACTCGGCCAGCGTTAATCCCTGCCCGCCGTATGCAACCGGAAGGGCCAGCCCCCAGAGACCGGCCTCCCTCACAACCTCCCGCTTCTGATTGAGCAGAGGCTCAACTTCATCCCAGGGAAGACTGATCAGCAGTTTCTCGGTCTGAACCACCTCATCGTCGATGAACTGACGTACACTTTGAAGAATTTCGGGAAGAATGTCGGAAGTCATTTCGCAGTCAATATCGTGTTCTTGATCATGTTACCGATAGCCTTTCCCCTTGCAACCTACTTGAACTCTCGGGTCGGCCACTCAAACACCCAGACCCGCATCCACCCACTGGCCGCCGTCGACAAGAAACGTGCCGCCAGTGGTAAAACTACTCGCACTCGACGCCAGATAGAGTGCGATGCCGGTCAACTCGGTCGTCTCAGCAATCCTCTTCTGAGGAATAGCCCCGAGCACGGTCCGGTTGAGTTCGGGGTTCTCCCACACGGCCCGGCTGAACGCGGTCTTGACGTAGCCCGGCGCGATCGCATTCACCTGAATGCCCTCAGCCGCCAGTTCCGCAGCCAGCACCTCCGTCAGCATTAACACGCCGGCCTTGCTGACACAATAGACGCCCATCCCCGGCTGCGGCCGTTTACCGGCAACTGATGCAACATTGATGATCTTGCCGCCCCCCCGTTTTGCCATCTCCGCGCTGCATACCTTCGCCATGCGAAAGTAGCCGACCACGTTCACATCGAGGATCTTGTGCCAGTGGCTCTCTTTAGCGCTGAGAACCGGCCCGAAATGAGGGTTGGTCGCCGCATTGTTTACCAGGATATCGATTCCGCCGAACTCACGCACCGCTTTTTCCGCCAGAGCCGATGCGGCCTCCATGTCTCCTGTATGCGCCGCAGCGGCCAGGGCGCGACCGCCATCCGCCCGAATTGACTTGGCCACTTCGTCCAAAGGCGCCTGCTTGCGGCTGCTCAGTACGACCGAAGCCCCCCGCGCCGCATAGCAGCGGCCGATCGCCTCGCCGATGCCCCGCGAGGCGCCGGTTATCACCGCCACCTTACCCTCAAGATCGAAGTCAGGCAGATTCGACAACTGCTCTCTCCAGTCGCGGCCCGCTACCCATATTTCCGCTGGATGGGAAGAAAAAACTGCTCTCAGTATAGCACCCGGCCCCGCGCCGTACAATCTGAAAGGGGCAAACAAGCGCATCTCTAAATGGTGGTAGACTACCGTATAATTACGGTCGCTACGAACCTCTGGTCAGTTCCAGTCCCAATCTCAGTCGGCCCAATCGGTGATACTCTCTCCTCTCTCCTCTTCACTCTCTCCTTGCATTTGGGCGTCCGGGCCTTCGGCCCTCCCTTGTGCAGGGGCTGCGCCCCCGCAACGCCCCGCCCTTGCTAGCCACCGTGTTCATGCTTCCCCGGCATAATGTCTAGCCAACAGTGTTTCCTCCCCCACCTGCTGTCTCACCCCCCCCCCGCAGTTTCCCTGCATTTCCCCCGAATTTCCCCGTAGTTCCCCTGCAGTTCCGCGCCCCCGCAACGCCCCGCCCTTGCTAGCCACCGTGTTCATGCTTCCCCGGCATAATGTCTAGCCAACAGTGTTTCCTCCCCCACCTGCTGTCTCACCCCCCCCCGCAGTTTCCCTGCATTTCCCCCGAATTTCCCCGTAGTTCCCCTGCAGTTCCGCGCCCCCGCAACGCCCCGCCCTTGCTAGCCACCGTGTTCATGCTTCCCCGGCATAATGTCTAGCCAACAGTGTTTCCTCCCCCACCTGCTGTCTCAACCCCCCCACCCCCGCAGTTTCCCTGCATTTCCCCCGTAGTTCCCCTGCAGTTCCGCGCCCCCGCAACGCCCCGCCCTTGCTAGACGACCATGTTCATCTTTCCCCAGCAAGGCGTCTAGCCAACAGTATTCCCCCCAAGACGCTAATGTACGGGCAGGCCTCGTGCCTGCCCTGCCCCCCCTGATCAACGGAGTCCCCGGGAACCGGCCGCGGCACTGAGCTTCTGAAGGACCGACGTAGATTCACGCCTGAAACCACTTCCCCCTCACTTCACCGTCTTCGGTAAATGTGCGCTGGGTCTAGCACCGACTTCTCGTTGTTCAACTCATCCGTCAGAACGCCGTCAGGAAGCGGCGTGCAACGCTCACCCGTCAATATAAACAGTAAAGGATCCACCCGGTACTGCGCCAAGCCAACTTCAAGTGCATCCCGTGCGCGAAACAGTCGCGTTACCGCGTTGCCCACTTGCCCAATCTTTACGAGCCCTCTTTCTTCGAGGATTAGACCAAGCTTGTTCAAGTCGTTGCCCGCAAAGCCTGGCTTGGGGCCATAGACCATAGTAGGCAGCGGCCGCGTCGAACCCTCTGGGCCCTGAACAAGAGCCTCTACTTCCCTCCACTGACGGTACGGGACCTGCACAAGCTGTTCCAACAGGTGAAAGAACGTACATCGCAGGTACGGCACGCCCAGCAGAAGAATGTAGGCGTCGGCCTCATAGAGCTTCCAGAACGGACCATCGGCCGCCCATGCCGAGGGCCCGTGATTGAGGGCAATCTCCTTTGCCTGCCCCCCCAGCGCAGCCACGGAGTGGAGCAAATGGCTACTCCTGCGCGCGCCCGGTCGTGTCCTGGTCTCCTCTGTGAAGCGGCCCATCTCTGAAGGATCATTGGCCGGGTCGAATACGGCTTTCGCTCCTTGTGGACGGGAAAAAGTGAAGGTTGGCACGACGAGCGTACCCGCCGGTCCGAGTACTTGCAGGAACGCATCGACCAAGGCCTTGGCGCCTCCCTCTACGTATCCAATGCTGCTCATCGAGCTATGCACGAAAACGACAGCGCCGCCTGGCAGCCCGAGCACCTGCAATGCCTCGCTAATTTGCTCCCGCGCCTGCGAAATCATCATATGTAGTCCTCCAATTGTCAGCCGCTAACCATCAGCCGCAGCTTCTTCGCGTCCGTCTGTTGTACCCCGCCGGTTCCCCTCTGTCAATTGCCTTAAACAGTCTGGTTTGCCAATATTTGACAATTTCAGCCGCACCGACTATCCTACAGCTATGCAATCTGAGTTTCCCAGCCAGATGGACCATTCTCACACAGTCGCCAAAAATGCAGCAGCAGGCGCAGCACCGCGCGTGCTGCGGTAGCGGGTAACGCTGTTTACACTGCGCCGTAGGCACCGACAAGGAGTCACGGCGCTGAGGAAATGCGGGGATGCGCCGTGGGCCAAGACCACGGTGCTTTTTTGTGGACAAAATGATCTTCAATTTCCCATGTAGAGGACGATGTGAAACTGACAAGAGAAGAGGTCCAACACGTCGCTGAACTCGCCAAACTACAGCTGAGTGACGCCGAACTGGACGAATTTGCCGGTCAGCTCGGGCAGATCCTGACCTACGCACAGCAGGTCCAGTCAGTCGACACAAGCGCCGTGCCCCCGACGCCTCAAGTCCTTCCACTCACCAATGTGCTCGCAGACGACGAGTCGCACGAATGCCTGTCAAACTCGCAGGCAGTCAACAATGCCCCGGATGCCGACGACGGCTATTTCAGAGTCATCGCCGTCTTCGACGACACTGGAGCGTAGCAGAGTATAAAGATAGGATAGCTTGATGTTTGCAGAGCAGAACGATGCCCGCTTCCAATCAGGAGGATGGCAAGAATGATGGGCGGTCAGAATTCAACAAAGCCGCTGACTGCCGTCGGCGTCGCTGAAGCCCACGCAGGTTTGGCGGCTGGACAGTTTACCTCAGTCGATCTGACGAGAGCATGCCTGGATCAGATCGAGCGGGTAGACGGTGCCCTGCATGCCTTTTTGCGTACATGTCCGGCTGACGCGCTCGAAGCAGCTGCAATGGCTGACAGTGCCCGCGCCGATGGGGACGCACGTCCTCTCTTGGGCATCCCTCTGGCTATAAAAGACGTACTGATGACCAATGGGATCGAGACCACAGCCGGCAGCCGCATTTTGGAAGGCTTTGTTCCGCCTTATTCCGCCACCGCCGTGCAGAAGCTGGATGCCGCCGGGGCGATAATACTGGGCAAGACCAACACCGACGAATTCGCAATGGGGTCCAGCACGGAGAACAGCGGCTATGGCCCCACCCGCAATCCATGGGACCTCGAACGCGTGCCAGGCGGCAGCAGCGGCGGTTCCGCCGCCGCGGTGGCCGCGGACGAAGCGCCGGCTGCTCTCGGTACCGACACCGGCGGCAGCGTTCGACAGCCCGCCGCCTTCTGCGGTATCGTCGGACTGAAACCCTCCTACGGCCGCGTCAGCCGCTATGGCCTTATCGCCTACGGCAGCAGCCTCGACCAGATCGGGCCCATCACCAAGACTGTCGCTGATGCCGCGCTGTTGCTTGAAATTATCGCTGGCGTGGACCCGCAAGACAGCACAACCATGCCGGTGGACGTGCCGGACCTTTCTTCCGCCTTGACCGGCGAGATTGCAGGGATGCGGATCGGCATTCCCCAAGAGTACTTCGTCGAAGGCATCCAGCCGGAGGTGGAGGCAGCAGTTCGTAATGCAATCGAGCAGTTCGCATCCCTCGGAGCAGAAATCGTCCCCATCAACCTGCCCAACACCGAGCTGGCCCTGCCTGTCTACTATCTGGTCGTTACCGCCGAGGCCAGCGCCAACCTTGCTCGCTTTGACGGCATCCGCTATGGCCTCAGCGTCGACGGCGATACCATATTTGACCACTTCCGCCAGACGCGCGGCGCCGGTTTCGGCCCCGAGGTGAAACGCCGCATCATGTTGGGAGCCTATGCCCTCAGCGCCGGCTACTACGACGCCTACTACCTGAAAGCCCAGCAAGTACGCACGCTGATAAAGCAGGACTTCGACCGCGCCTTTACCGACGTTGATGTCGTGCTGTCACCAACCTCGCCCACCACCGCATTTCGCATCGGCGAAAAAATGGACGACCCGCTCGCGATGATCTTGACCGATATTTTCACGACCAGCGCCAACCTGGCCGGCCTGTGCGGAATAAGCGTCCCCTGCGGATTCGATACAGATGGACTCCCGATCGGCCTCCAGCTCCTGGGGCCTTCGCTCGGTGAAGAAAAGATACTGCGGACCGCCTACGCTTACGAACAAAGTACGAACTGGCGTCTGCGGAGACCCGAACTGTGACCGTAATCCTCACAATCTATAATGAAAATAAATCTCCTGTGTTGACCACCGGATGCCGCCGAAGATCAACCGCGCGGGCGCCTGCTCTGTGCGCAGCCGGTGCACCTGGCCGGCAACGGCTCAGTTAAGTCGCTGACCGTTGTGGAATCGGCTGCAAAGGCTTCTATCTCAATTCCTGAACGTCCCACTTCCCAAAGATACTGTCCAGGCAAAACATCTATCGGTTCCGACCGGATGAGATCAACTAGAAATGAATACAATGATTATGAATTCTCCTGAAGCGCCGACCGCGCTAAAGCCCAACACGGGCGACGACAAAAGCAACCAATCCGCCGGCCTGCGACGCTCACTGGAGAGCCGCCTGAGCAGCCGCGTCCAGCTCGTACCGCCCTCCCCGATTCGGCGCTATTTCGACCTCGCTACCACCATGGATGACGTGATCAGCCTGGGAATCGGCGAGCCCGACTACGTAACGCCCAAGCCGGTTCTCAATGCCGGTTCAGACAGCCTCCAACAGGGCAACACCTCCTATACCTCCAACGCAGGAACGTTGGAACTGCGCCAAGCCGTTGCGGAAATGCTGACGAACCTCTACGCCGCGCCCCTATATGATGCCAGTACCGAAGTACTCATCACCGTCGGCGTCAGCGAGGCGATGTACCTGGCAATGCAGGCGTTGCTCGACCCAGGCGACGAAGTGCTGGTTCCGCAGCCCTGCTTCGTCTCTTACACCGCAGATGTGATCCTGGCCGGAGGCACCGTCGTCGACGTTCCCACCTACGCCGCCAACAACTTTGTCCTGACACCAGGGCAACTCGAGCAAGCGATAACCCCGCGCACCAAGGTCCTCCTCATCGGTTATCCCTGCAATCCAACCGGCGCCGTTATGAATCGCGAAGAACTCTCCGCCATCGCCCAGGTAGCCGAAAAGCACGACCTGATCGTCATCTCCGACGAAATCTACGATCGCCTCGTCTACGATGACCACGAGCACGTCATGTTCGCTGCCCTGCCTGGAATGGCCGAACGGACCATCCATCTCGGCGGCATGAGCAAAGACTACGCCATGACGGGCTGGCGCATTGGCTATGCCGCAGGTCCGGCGGAACTGCTGGCCGCCATGCGCCGTATCCACCAATACCTGATCATGTCGGCCCCCACAGGTGGGCAGGCTGCCGCGCTGCATGCCTTGACCGACCCCTCCGCAGAGGCCGCCGTGCAGGAGATGGTTGCCAGTTACGGCGAACGCCGTCGTTTCCTCGTCGACGGCCTCAACGAGATCGGCCTGGACTGCTTTGAGCCAAAGGGCGCATTTTACGCCTTCCCCAGCGTTCAGCGCACCGGCATGGACGAGTTTGAGTTTGCCGACAAGCTCCTGCACGAGGAGCGCGTTGCCGTTATTCCCGGCAGCGGATTCGGCGCCGGGGGCCAGGGCCACGTGCGCTGCGCCTACCCCGTCGAAATGCCGAAACTCGAAATGGCCTTGGAGCGCATGTATCGGTTCCTGCGCCGCCACGGCGTATAGCAGTAGTTCACCTCGAGCTTCCCGAGCTGTCCCTGTGCCCGCTGCGATTCACACTATTGGCCACACTTTTGGCCACACTGTTTCCTACTCTGCTGGCAATGTAGGACCAGTTACTGGCTTGGAGTTGAAGTAGGAGTAGGAGTTGAGCTCGGGGTCGGAGTGGGAGTGGGATTCGGTGTTCCATCTGGCGTGGGCGACGGAGTTGCTGTCGGTGTAACCGTCGGTATGGGCGAGTTCACACTCGGCAGCAGCAGATGCACCGGCAAAGAAGATATGGTAAGCGACATCGCCGCAGTAGCGTCGATTCTCCCGTGACCGAATTTGTCGTCCTTGCCTGTTTCACCCAGGTCGACCGCACTCTGCTGGATCACCGTTTCCACCTCTTCAGAGGACAAGCCCGGTGCGGCAGACAGGACCAAAGCAGCCAGTCCCACGACGTGAGGCGTCGCCAAGCTCGTTCCATTCACCGATCGATACTCGGTATGCGACGGGGGAAAAGGGCTGTAGACGCCTACCCCAGGCGCCGTGACATCGACAAAGGTGCCCGCGCTTGAGAACCAGGCGTGGGCATCGTCTTCATCAGTCGCGCCGACAGCAATAACGTTATCCAGCGCGGCCGGATAAGTGACGGGATTACCCTGTTCAAACAGGTTTCCGGACGCCGAGAAAACCAGGGCCCCCTCATTCGCGGCGTGGTTAACCGCGCTCTGCATCCCAAATGACGGGCCAAAACTGATGATACTGATGTTGATGACGTCTGCGCCTTTATCCGCAACCCAATAGAGGGCGCAGGTAAGGTTACTGCTCACGCCTTGCCCCTGGTTGTCCAGAACTTTCACCGGCAGGATCTGGGCATTCCAAGCCACGCCCGCGATTCCCTGATCGTTATGGGCAGCGGCCGCCGCGACGCCGGCCACCAAAGTTCCGTGTCCGTAGTCATCGTCCGCTACGGTGTCTTCGTTGACAAAATCATACCCCTCCACGATACGCCCTGCCAGCTCAGGGTGGTCCAGGTCCACGCCTGAATCGATCACCGCAATAGTTACATTGCTCCCCGTGGAAATCTTCCAGGCCGCTTCAGCTTCGATCTTGGCCAGCCCCCACTGTCTGTCGTAGAAGGGATCGTTGGGCGTTCCCGCGTCGTCCTCTGCCTCCATCGACGACTGCTTGACGCCAGACAGGTCGCCGAGATCGCCTAAACGCCGTCTCTTTTCGTCGGCAATCTCTTCAGCGGAGGCAGCGAAAATCAAGAAGTCCGGCTCAGCGTATTCCACCGCTGGATCCAGCATGAAGACCTCCGCCGCCTCCACCTCCGTCCCCGGCCGCACACTGTGTATATGAACCGAGCCACAGGAAACTGAGGAGGGCCGCAGATCAAACTTTCTGGCCGTCTCCGTCATCGAAACGGACGAAGAGCCAGCATTAAACTTGATGAGAATGCGCCCTGTCGCGTAGGTTTCCTTTCTTCCTATCAGTCTTGGGGACCGCAATCTACCCGAACAAGAAGAAAGTAAAGCGAGTAGGAAAATGAGGCAGAGGGAAATGAGAACTGAACGATTGAAAGAGGTTGTAACCATAGAAAAGCAGCTAAGAAGCGCCGAATATCTCCGCAAGTCCGAATGTTTAAATATGCAAGCTCTGGGCTCATGCCTCTGACAAGCTGATGAACGCTTCAGCGCTGTTCCACAGGCCCCAACGATTATATCATATCGTGATTTCGAGTCTACTACGTTTCTCAACAAGGTGCATCCCAAAATGGGGTGACCTCTCATGTACCTCTGGAATCTACTAGAGTGTGTCCAGTCCTCACATCCATCCCCAAAGAATCGCCCTCTCACTGACCACTAACCACTAACCACTGACCACTGACCACTGCAGTTGGGCCTTCGGCCCTCCCTTGTGCAGGGGCTGCGCCCCCGCAACGCCCCGCCCTGTCTGGCCACCTTGCTTGTTCTCCCCCGGCATAAGGTCTTGCCAACAGTATTCCCCCAAACGCTCCGGCTGGGCCAGGCCAAGTGCCCGCCGAAGTCCGCCTCGCCCACCGTCTTCGCTACTCCCCCAAACGGTCCCGTAGGGGCAGGCCCTGTGCCTGCCCGCTTCCCCCTAAATCAAAAAACCCCCGGCAAATCCGGCCTGGCGCCTGCCCTGCGTCTCTTCAAGAGCCGGCAAACAATTCCACCCACCTCCGGCAAAATCTCCCGGCCAGACTGTCCCCACCCCAAAACTAGGATGCCCCCACTACGCCTGGCGTCTTGACGCATCTACCGCTGTCGAGTACCATTTCTATAGATAAGCAACCCCTTACGCCCCAAACTAAAGCTAACTCACATGTCTGATCAAACCACGCTCATTCGCAATGCTCGCATCGTCGACGGCACCGGCTCACCCTGGCGCTACGGAGACATAACCCTGGCAAATGACCGCATCACAGCCGTCGCTCCCCCAGGCTCCATACCAACCGAGAACTGCGCCGAAATCGTCGACGCCGGTGGCCACGTAGTCTGTCCCGGATTCATCGACATCCTCAGCCACTCCATCCTGTCGCTCATGGTGGACGGCCGCAGCGTCTCAAAGATCGCCCAGGGCGTCACCACCGAAGTGATGGGCGAGGGATGGACGCCCGCCCCCATAGGCGGCAGAATCAGCGCCGAACTGCCCGTCCACCAGTTCACGCAACTGCTGGATCCTGCCTGGGCCGACCGAATGGCCTCCTGGAGCCGTTTCCGGGACTGGCTGGAGGCAATGACCGATCACGGAGTTACACCCAATATCGGTTCCTTTCTCGGCGGGGGCACACTTCGCAAATACGCCATGGGAATGGACATGCGCCCCCCAACCGACGACGAGATGGCGACGATGAAACGCGTAACCGCCGAGGCCATGGAGGACGGCGCTTTCGGGATCTCCTTCGCGCTCATCTACCCTCCCTCCAGCTATGCTACGACGGACGAAGTCGTTGAGATCGCCAAGTCATTCCGCCCTTACAACGGTATCTACATCACCCACCTGCGTTCCGAAGCCGATGCCTTCCTGGAAGGGCTGGAAGAAGCCCTGACAATCGGCCGCAATGCCGATGTCCCGGTCGAGATATATCACCTGAAGGCGGCCGGAACCCGCAACTGGCATAAACTGGCCTCAGCCATGGAGCGCATCACCGAAGCCCGCTCGCAGGGCACTGATGTCACTGCCGACATGTACACCTACCCAGCTGCAGGCACCGGGCTCACGTCCGTCCTGCCGCCATGGGCTGCAGCCGGCGATAAGCTCTATGAAAACATTCGCGACAGCGCCATGCGAGCCAAGATCAAGGAAGCGGCCCTGAATCCAACAGGTGACTGGGAAGCAATGGCCGACCTCGTCGGTCCGCAGGGCGTAATGCCTGTTGGCTTCCTGAAACAGGAAAATCAGAAATATGTGGGTAAGCCTCTCGCGGAGATCGCAACAGAGATGGGCGTGGACTGGCCCGACGCCGCCATGGACCTGCTGGCATCCGAAGAGCAGCGCATCAGCACCTTCTATTTCGTGATGAGCGAGGAAAACCTGCGCCGCCAGCTCCAGAAGCCCTGGATCATGATCTCCACCGACGCCGGCGGCATGGACCCTTCCTGGGCCGCCCCCACCGGCCCATACCACCCACGCGCCTACGGCACCTACAGCCGGGTCCTGGGAAAATACGTTCGCGAAGAAAAAGTCATTCCGCTGGAGGACGCAGTGCGCAAAATGTCATCCGCGCTCTGCGACCGGCTTGGACTACGTGATCGCGGCCAGCTGCGCGAGGGATTCTTCGCCGACGTTGTGATCTTCGATCCGGAAACAGTCGGCGACCGGGCTACATTCACCGACCCCCACCAGCTCTCCGTCGGCGTCCGCGATGTCTGGGTCAACGGCGAACGAGTCTACAAAGACGGCGCCCACACCGGGGCAACGCCAGGCCGGATCGTGTCAGGTCCAGGACGGCGAGCATAGCCGCTGCCGGCGCCCCCCTGTATGCCGGGACCAGCTCCCACTGGCCCCAGGATTATCAGCCTGATGTCCATTACCATCACTATCGAAAGCTATCTGGAAGCCGCCGACACCGGAACGGCCTACACGCGCCGCACCTACCGAACGGCCATGAATCTCTTCCGGCAATATCTGGAGGAAAAGGGGATCCCGCCCGAAGTCAAGGACCTCGAAGACCTGGATGTTGACCGACTGCTGGCTTTCTCAACCTGGCTCCTGGATGAGGCCGGCATCGGCCAGCGCTCCTTGACCACATATCTGGCTGCCATGATGGCCTGGGTAAGCTACCTGCAGGTTCGGGGATGGCTGCCGTTCACGCCCCAGGAGTTGGCGCGCTTGCAGGAAGGGATCAAGCACGTTCGCAGGACCCAACGTCCTCCTGAACTGATACCCCATCCTCCCCGGCCTGAGGAGATGGAGCTTCTGGTCACCGCGGCCCGCGAGACCGTACTGCGCCGCACCAACGATCCGCGTGAACAGCTTGCCAAGCTGCGCGACATCGCCATCGTGGAAACGCTCCGTTGTACAGGACTGCGCGTCGGCGAACTGGTCAGCATCTCACGCAAACAGTTGGAAGACCAGGATCGGGCTGTGTGGGTCGTTGGCAAGGGCAACAAGATCCGCCGCGTCTACTTCGATGAACGCTCCTGGGATGCCATTCACCACTACCTGCAGGCCCGGCAAAAGTTTGACGGCGCGACAGGCCGGCCGCTCTCCGAACTACCGGTCTTCGCCAGGCACGACAGGAAATCCGGCCCGAAAATACTGCCTCTGTCCACGCAGTCCATCCAGAATACGATTCGCCGCCTGGCCGAAGGGGCCGGCCTCGGCGCAAAAGGCATTACCCCCCACGCGCTGCGACACTATTTCGCCACCCGAATCTACCAGACCACCCACGATCTGGCCGTCACGCAGACGGCGCTCGGACACGCCAGTCCCAACACCACCCGCATTTATGCCAAACTGGAGGACAATGCCGTTCGCGACGCGCATCGCGAGGCGTTCGAATCGAAGTGAGATGTGGGATGCGGCTGGCGGCGAACGGCTAGGAGCTCTACTCGAGACTATCCCCGCTGTACTGACCTTCCATCAAAAGCCAGTAGGGAATAAAGCCGTAGTACCAGGCGAGCAGCAGAGCCATGCGCAGCCCGTGCAAACCGTCGCGCCAGCCCTTCAAACTGATATAGCGGCGCCGCAGCTCCCGCACCGGCTGCAGAACTAAATTGTGCGGCCGTGCTCGAACGCCCTGTTCCCCGAGGATCCTGGCTTCGTAACGTGCGTACGTCCGCTGCTTACTGTGAAACTGCCGCCAGTCTGTGTAGTTGTAATGAAGCAGAGGCTCCGCCAGGACTCCGTCCTCCCCTTCCAGGATGACCACTTCGTGGACCTCCCTGCGCAGGTCGTATCGGGCCGAGTCCCGCCGCAAAAGGCGCAACTGATAGTCGGGGAAAAACCCTCCCCCTTGCATCTCATGACCGACAATAAAATTGCGCCGCGGGATCCAGAAACCGGCGCGGCGCTCGTCCCGGCACGCATCCAATACCTCACGCGCCAGCGCAGGCGTGACCCGTTCATCCGCGTCAATGAAAAGAATCCACTTGCTGTTGATGCTGTCCAGCGCCGCCTGCCGTTGCCGGCCGTAATCATCGAAAGGACGCGCGACCACACGCGCCCCTGCCTCCTGCGCAATGCGCCGCGTACCGTCCCGGCTGCACGAGTCCCACACCACGACTTCGTCAGTCCAGCCCTTCAGCGCGGCGATGCACTCCGCTATGTTTTCAGACTCATCCTTTGTGAGAATTACTGCTGTGAGGCGCACCGGCATCTGCTAGTCCCTCAATGGCGGGAAATACGTATTCATCTGACTGTCTGCAACTGTGCCTATAGTGCCTATCCGCCCAAGTTCAGTACTTTGGCATACGCATCGAGCTGCTCCCCCAACCGGTCGCCGCTGAGCCGGCCGCGGGCAAACTGACGCCGGGCGATCACCCCGTTCAGGGCCAACCCCAGGCGCACGAGCGGACGCAAGAACACATGAAATCCTCGCGTATAAAGGTGCGCATGCAACCTGAAAAAGCGGAAGCGGCTCGCCCACAGCCGTTCAAACGACTGCCAGCGGACCTGGCGGCTGCTGCGCCCTTCGTAATGGACTATCTGCGCAGTGGGCACCGCGTAAGTCGGCATGCCGGCTTCACGCATGCGTAAGCACCAGTCCATCTCCTCGCAGTACATGAAGTAGCCTTCATCCAGCAGCCCTACCCCCCGAATGCTCTCCCCCCGTGCCATCAGCGCCGCGCCCAGAACAAAGTCTACCGCAAATGGCATGACACCAAACCACTGACCACGCCCGTAACGCCCGTTCAGGCGGCTATGCAGAATTCTGCTGAAGAGTCTGCTCATGCCGGGCAAATCCCCCAGCGGGAAGAGATCCAGTGCGATCTGCGCCAGCCCGGGGAAGCAAAAGCCTCCGTGCTGCAGGCTGCCGTCGCCATAGTGCAGTCGCGGACCGCACGCGCCCGCCGACGGGTTGTCCCGCATGAACGAGGCCAGCTCGCCCAGTGCACTGCCCACGACCTCAGTGTCCGGATTCAGTAGGAGAACGAGTTCGGGCGCAGAATCTGCCCGTTCCCCACTGTCCACACCAAAGCCCAACCCCCGTAAAGCAAAATTATTGGCACGCGTGAAGCCAAGATTGTCGGCCATGGCGATGAGATTCACGTGTGGGAACTCATCGGCCACCATCTGCGCGCTGCCATCGTGGCTGGCGTTATCGACGACTGTTACATCAACGAACAGCCAGCTGCTGGTCAGTCCTGCGGAGTCGTAGACGCTCTGCAGGCAACGTCGCAACAGGTCGCACACGTTATATGAGACAATGATGACGGCCAAGCGCATGAAACAACTCGGTGACTGGAGGGCCCTAAGAGTTCCCTTACACAGCTTATTCGGTTCCTACGTTGACAGTGATACGGTCAATGAAATCGTTAGGGTGGCCGTATGCTTCGTGGATCAGCCCTCCCCACCAAAGGACGTTGCCCCCAGGCGGGCGTCCCTCAAAAAGAATGCAGCCGCTGACCCTACCGGAATTGCCCGGCATCAGATACCACGCTCTCTCGCCATCAATTTCAATGTATTCCAAATCTTCTTCACGGCCGATGGCCCATCGGAAAGGATATGGATACCCAGTGGTACTGAAGTTAAGACCGAATCGAAACACGCCGGGTAACTCAAACCAGTACTTGCCGAGGTTTTCCGGCCTGGAAGCGATATTGTTGAAGGTTTCAGGAATAAAGTCCTTAGCGAAAGTATACTCCTGGCCCGGCCAGGGGCCATTCGTGCGGACAGGCACGTCTCCCTCGTTCTTGACAATGGTTGTGAAACAGAGCTTCTGCCCGATCGGTACGCTGACAACGCGATTGACTTCGTTTGCCCATTCGATCTCGCCTTGAACGACGTCGGCTCGCGGCCTGCCTCCCATTTCGATACTCAGTTTACGAGTAACCCGCACACGATTGCCGGCAAGATCGTGTGCCTCGCCAACCACTACGTACTCCCCGTCTGGTGGCGGTTCCGCATTCAAGTCGACGCCGCCGAAATACTTGTATGTATGGTTTCCAGCTTCCTCAGGTTCAATTGTGTTTGGCCCTTCCGCGATATGTACCTTCACACCCGGCCTGTCGGGATCCTCAAGATATACCTGAATGTTCTGTACCTCTTTAGTCAGGTTGTAAGAGATACTGACCCAGTCGTCCCGCAAGCCGTCCAGGTTAGGCCGGAAAACCGTGGGCATGACGGCAAAGCTCTCCAATTTCGGTACCTCAGTGTCTCCGTTCTCCAACGTAATCGTACCGTCCGCAGTTTCCGTGTTGGCATCGTCGTCCGATGCCTTTACAAACCACCGATACTTTCCGTCCGGCAAGACGCGGCTGAGGATCTCTTCTGTTCCGCCTTCGACCTGGGTGACGTCAGGTTCATCCATCACGCCCCCCCACAGCACACTATAACTGCCGGGGGAGCGTCGGCGGTTCTGGCGAAAGAAGAATTGGTCACCCTCTTCGTTCTCGAAAAAAATGCTGATATAGGCGGAGCGGCTGAGAGTATAGCGAATCTCAGTGACATCCGTATCGCCGTCCGCGTTAGGAGATATCTGATCGGGCGCCACCGTCACGTCGCGCAACAGCGGCCCAATCCCCACATTCAGTCGGCCGCAACCGGCCAGCAGCAGGGCGAAAACGACAATCCAGACGGAAATCTTTTGCATGGTTTAGTTGGCTGGGAGTTCAAAACCGCGAATTACGCAAGAGCGTCAAGCACCTTCGTTACGCCGTCGATCGTCTCCTCCACATCCGAATTACCCAAAGACGGGTCCACGTTCAACACCACCGACCTGGCCAGTATATCCAATGATCGCGGGCACATGTCCGGCGAATAGGCTATATCCCTTTTCGCCCAGCGCCAGGGTCCGCCGCTGTCCGTCCACGTGCGCTTCGCAAGAACCGGTAACCAGTGGGCGTAAATATGGATATCCTGCCGGTCCGGCCGGTACAGCACACCGGCGGAGATGTTCTCGGCATTCAAAGCATGTGCGACCGATTGGGCCTTGGCAGGCGTTTCCACGAACATAGCCAGGGTGATGGCGCTGTCGCCCTCAGGATCGGGAACATCTCGAAAAGTGACACCTTTGGCCGCCGCGGTCGGACCGATTCCGTCCATCAGCATCGCCTGCCTCGCGCGGGCCGCGGCAACGATGCCCTGCAGCCGTTCCAACTGCACCAGTCCGATCGCCGCAGGCATTTCCGCCATCCGAAAGTTGGCGCCCCACAACACGTCAACGTCCTGTATATCCAACCGGTTCCAGGCGGCCACGTCGTGAAACATGAAAGCCCTCTGCCAAATCTCCCGGTCACCGGTCGTCACCATCCCGCCTTCGCCGGTCGTGATGATCTTGCTGAACTGCAGGCTGAAGCAGCCAACGTCGCCGATAGAGCCCAGTCGGCGGCCCTGAAAGCTGGCCCCGTTGCCCTGCGCACAGTCCTCGATCACCCGCAGCCCGTGACGGTTGGCCACGTCAAGAATAGCATCCATGCGCGCTGGCGCCCCCCGCATATGCACCGGCATGATCGCCTTGGTGTGCGGGCTGATCTTGCGCTCCACGTCCGCCGCGTCGAGCGTCAGCGATTCATCGATCTCGGCAACGATCGGGATGCCGCCCACCGTCATCACAGCCGTGGCAGAGGCCATCCACGTGTACGCCGGAACGATCACCTCGTCTCCCGGCCCGATGCCGATGCCTTGCAACCCCGTGACCAGCGCCGCCGTCCCGGAGGTAACCGCCAGGGCGTAGGCAGTGCCAACCGATGAGGCAAAAGCGCGCTCAAACTGGTCCGCCTTCGATTCCCCTTCCTCCGAGCCGGTAAAACGGAACAGCCGTTTGGCCCGCAGCACCTCGAGAACCGCCTGTTCCTCCGCTTCATCTATGGCTTGGCCGCCGGGCGCCAGTTGCGAATCCGTCCGGCTGCGGGCTGGCGTCCCGCCTTCTAGTGCGAGCAGTGTTGAGGCGTTCGCTGTCATACACTCTCCTCCTATTCCGACCCCAAACCGGCGAAATTGTGTCCCATAAAGCAGCCAATCGGTACCCAAAGTTTACACACGCGCGGGCCCCTGGAACCGCGACCAGTATAACATAGCGCCATACGGTTGACAGTCTGCAGCAGTCGTGTTTAACTTTCCCAACTGTACCGAATTAAGGCAAAGACTTCTGGAGTCGAAAACATGGATAAGATTCGCTGGGGTGTATTGGGCACTGGTCGTATCGCTGGCGACTTTGCAACCGGACTAGCTGCAGAGCAGGACGCCGAAATCGTCGCCGTCGGTTCTCGATCGCAGCAGACGGCCGACAACTTCGCCGACAGGTTCGGAATCCCGAACCGGCACCCCACCTACGACGGGCTTGCTGCCGACCCCGATGTCGATATAATCTACATCGCCACCCCTCACCCTCTGCACAAAGAGAATACAATCACCTGCTTGCGCGCCGGCAAAGCGGTACTCTGCGAAAAGCCCTTCGCCATCAACAGCGCCGAAGCACAGGAGATGATCGACTGCGCCCGCGAACACGGCGTCTTCCTGATGGAGGCGATGTGGACGCGTTTCCTGCCTCACATCCGTGACATGGTTCGTCGCATCGAGGACGGACAGATCGGCGACATTCGCCTCTACCAGGCAGATTTCTGCTATCGCGCCCCACTGAATCCGGAACGCCGCACCTTCAATCCCAATCTGGGCGGAGGCGCCTTGCTCGACGTCGGCGTTTACCCCATTTCGCTCATCCACCACCTGCTTGGGGGCCCGGCCCGAGTCAAATCGCTGGCGCACTTGGGCGAGACCGGCGTGGACGAGTTGGCAGGGATGCTATTCCAGTACGAGGACGGCGCATTGGCTGTCATGTCCACCGCCGTCCGCGCCAACTCGCCCGATTCCTTGCTGATTAGTGGGACTCAAGGGGAAATTCGCGCCCGCGACCGCTGGTGGACCCCCTCCGGCTTCACCATCACGCGCGACGGCCGCGAACCGGAGACCGTGCATCCCGATATCATAGGCAATGGCTGGAACTATCAGGCCGTCGAATGTGGCCGTTGTCTGCGCGAAGGCCTCACCGAGCACGAGCTGATGCCCCTGGACGAGTCATTGGCCATTATGCGTCTGATGGACGGCCTGCGAGAGGAATGGGGATTGCGCTATCCGATGGAATAGGCGCTGGGAGGCAGGCAACAACCCAAGACTACAATCTCTGGGAGAGCAGCTTTCGGAAGCTGCTCTCTTCCTTACCTACCCTACCGCCTCCCGGCAGTAGTGCAAGCTACCACGCAACAGTTCAACGATTCTGCTGTCCGGCGCGCCCGCATCCAGTGCATCCGGCTGCAACTCCAACGAAATCGAGTAACCGTATCCGTCCGCGGCCATACGCGCCAGCAGCGCATCCAACCGCAACAAGCCGTCTTCCGGCCGGCGGTGCTCGCTGCCGTCAAAGTTGCTGAGATGAACGTGCTTGACCCGCTCCCCCCAGCGTTCGTAAGCCTCGACAGGATCAAGCCCCCACGTGCCCAGATGGGTCGTATCCAGGGTGATATGTGGGAAGCGAGCGATGTCGTCAAGCGTTGCCCGGCTGTGCGCGTTCCAACGGGCGGGGTTGACTTGCATGCCCATAACGCGGTGTGCCGGCAGGTTCTCGATACAAAGCAGCACGTCCACTGATGCCTGAAGCGCGGCATAGCTCTCTGTCAGCCAGCTCGCGTAGTTCCGATGGTCCGAACTGAACGGGTTTGGCAGCAAGAGACTACGCCTGGCAGTCTGCAGGAAACCGTATCCGAAGCGCGTGGGGAGGTGATGTATGACCACCTCGGCGCCTAGTTCGACCGCCAGCTCAGCCGTGCGCGCGACGGCCCCGTACTCGCTCTCGCCCCAACCATTGCAGTTGCGGCTGAAAGGACTGTGCAAAGCCGGGATGGGCAGCTGGTGGCTGTCCACCAAGTGCCGCAGATAGTCGGTCTGGCGGGTGTCCCAACGGTGATCGATTAGGACTTCGATGCCG
Organism: Caldilineaceae bacterium; assembly: GCA_965207495.1. Lineage (GTDB taxonomy): Bacteria > Chloroflexota > Anaerolineae > Caldilineales > Caldilineaceae > Bin5. The sequence goes on along the minus strand of OZ242287.1, from coordinate 4,104,348 downwards.
TCAAAACCGGCCTCGGCCGCCAGGGCAAAGACCCGGTCGATGCTGTAGCTGTATAGTGAACCCGTGGAAAGGATGAACTGCATAACTCTCTCTCTGGACAACCTTGACTTTCAGCCGACCCCATCGAAAGGGCCAGTACGTCAGGAACGGCGCCTCGCGTCAGTCAGTGAATGTTCGCGCCATGAATTGGGCCAGTGATGTCGGAGCGCGTTCCAGCAGCCAGCCCAGGACGTTGCCGTTTCCAATCAGTCCGTAGCTGTCATAGTAGCCAAACATCGCGGCCAGCCAACCTACTGTTTCGGAGGGCATTCCACCGGCGCGAGCAGTGCGCTTCCAAGCCGCCAAGGGCATTTCAACGGCCTCAACCGGTCGCCCCAATCGTTCCGCCAGGCTCTGTGCGATCTCTACCGACGATAGATTCGCAGGCCCGGCCAACTCGTATACCGCCCCTTCATGGCCTGATTCGGTCAGAACGCGTGCAGCGGCTGATGCAACGTCATCAAGATCAACCAGCGCGAAGCGGGCCTCGACATCATAGGGCACGCTGTACCGCCCTGTCGCCTCTATCTCTTCTCTGTAGGCTAGCACGTTCTGCATATAGGCGCACGGTTGCACAATAGTGAAAGGCAGGCCGCTGCGGAAAATCTCCTCCTCCACGCGCAGCTTCTGCCAGTGATGCGGCATCTCTTCAGTCTGCGGATGAAGCACAGAGTGATAAACGATGCGCTTGACGCCGGACTCCCGCGCAGCCCGCATGGCCAACCTGCTGACCTCCAGTTCGCGGGCGTACATATTCGGGCAGATCAGATAAATCGCGTCGACCCCCCGGCACGCCTCCTCCCACAGGCGCGCATTTTCCAGGTCGCCGACAACTGTATCTGCCGACAGCCAATCCTCGGCTTGTTTGGGACGCCGTAGCCAGGCGCGCGCCGGCCGTCCTCTCCGGGCCAGAGCTTGAAGGACCGCCCTGCCGGTCTTGCCCGCCGCGCCCGTCACCAGAATCATGCCGGAATGATCCCGTCGACTGAAACGGCAAATCCGTCCAGCAGTTCTGAGCGGGCCACTTCATCTTGACCCCACTGTCCCACCAGTTCGTAGGCGCCCCCACGCAGACCATGAATCTCTACTGTCCGCTCGTGGGGATCGATGATCCAGTATTCCTGCACGCCTGCCCGTTCGTAGAGTTCGTACTTGAGGCTGCGGTCGTGGGCAGGGTTGGAGGGTGACAGTACTTCAACGACCAGCTCCGGCGCGCCCTGGATGTTGAGGTCCTCCACAATCTGGAGTCTTTCTCGTCGGATGAAAATGATATCCGGCTGGACCGGGTCACCCAGTTTCTCTGGAAGGATTACGTCAATCGGGGCGACGTAAGCCGTCCCTAGACCAGTATCTTCGAGAAATCCTTCCAGGTAAAAGGAAAGACGAGTTATGACCCGCTGGTGCAAAGGACGCGGCGCGGCCGACATATAAAGTTCTCCCCGTATTACTTCGTATCGCTTTCCGTCGTCAGGGAGACGGGCATAGTCGTCATACGACCATTGGCCCTGGTCGGGAAACTGCTGCGTCTCTGCCGCGTATGTGGCTGTCACCGATTCCTGAACTCGCCGCAATTCACCTCCTCCTTTTCCCCAAGCGGGCGCAGGCGTACAGTGGCTGGCAAACCAACCGATTGCCGGCCACTGTACGCGCGCAATATTGTCGCTATAGGATGGTCTATTCGCCGCCCTCGACCAGCTCGACCTCGATGGGCGTGTAGCTATCTCCCATCGTGTCACCTTCCACAAGCTCAAGAGCCGCCTTGGCCAGATCGGTACGGTGTGCGCCGTCGCTTGGGGCCTCTGGGATAACGCCGCCGTCAACCGACACCTGCACGGTCTGGTCCCACAGCGCCTGGTCCATAACGCCAATGCCGGCCGGTGAAGGCCAGATCAACTTGTTGATCTCGTTCAGCTGCCAGCTCATATGGCTCTGTCCGAGAGTAGGACCGTTATCCAGAACAACCTGCACACAAGCGTCGAAGTTGTCGCGGCAGAACTGCCAGCCCTTGAAGCTGCCGGCCAGGAAGCGAACCGCAATGTCCTCATTGCCCTCCTCCGCCAGCCAGGCTTCGCGGGCGAAGACATGGTCCTGCAGCATGGCTGTGCCGACGTCATTGAAGTCGATGACCACCAGGTCGGACGGCTGATAGAGTTCGCCGGTCTCCGGGTTGACGGCTTCCAACACCTGGGCGTACTCGTTGTAAGTCATAGCCTGGGCCGCGTCGAGCTCCCGGTTGAGCAGTGCCAGCATGTCGAAGCTCTGCTGGATGATGGTCACATCGTCCGGGTTATTCGGATCGATACCCTCTGCCCGCATCGCCACGAACAACTCATGCTCGTTGCCGAAACCCCACGTTCCAACCTTCTTTCCGGCCATGTCGGCGATCGTTTCCACCGGCGCGTCGGCCCAGGAGACCTCCAGTGTACCGCTGCGCTGGAATACCTGGGCGATGTTGACCAGATCCGCGCCTTCAGCCCGTGACGCCAACACCTTGGGCACCCAGGCCAGACCAAACTCGGCCTGTCCGGAAGCCACCACCTGCTGAGGGACGATATCGACTGCCCCTTCCAGGATTGTCACGTCCAGGCACTGCTCGGCGTAAAAGCCCTGGTCTACAGCGGCAAAGTAGCCGGCGAACTGGGACTGCGTCACCCACTGGAGCTGCAACTTGACCGGAGTCATTTCAGCGCATCCCCCGTCGGAAGCCGCCATGTCGCCGCCGGAATCCGTAGCCGGTGCTGCAGGCACGCAGGCCCCCAGAACCAGAATTAACAGGGCGCACCCGGTCAATAACAGTGATGTTCGACTTTTCATAAGATCCTCCTGATGAACTGTGATTGCGTCAATCAACTATGACTATGCGCGGAAGGTCGGATGCCAGGGCAAGGCCAACCGTTCCGCTACCAGGATGACGAGATAGATAGTGATGCCTATCAGACAGGCAACCAGAATCGCGGCCCAAGCCGAAGCGAAACGGAATAGCGCCGCCTCCTGCGTGATAAACACGCCCAAAGCGATACGGGGCCCGCCAAAGTATTCGCCCACGATGGCTCCAATCATGGCCAGCGCCCCCGCCACTTTCAGGCCGCTGAACAATGACGGCAGCGCATTGGGGATCCGCAGCTTGATGAGAATTTCGGTGTCGCTGGCAGCATACGAGCGCATCAACTCCAGCGAACGGCTGTCGACCGAAAATAGACCCCGCACGGTATTGATCATGATCGGGAAAAATATCATGATCGTTACAATCGCCATTTTGGAAAACGGGTTGTCGAGGCCAAACCAGTTATTCATGATAGGAGCGAAAGCGATAATCGGCATCGAGTTGGCCGCGATCGCGAAGGGAAGCAGCGCCTCCCGCGTGGCAGTCCAACGCGTCGTGGCAAGCGCAACCGCAATCCCTGCCAGCGTACCCATCGCCATTCCCCCCAGCGCCTCCTTCAACGTGAACCAGCTGGCCGCCAGGATCGGGGTCAGGTTGTTTCCCCGTAGAACCGAAACATTGTTGTCCCCAACGCGCAACGCAAACCAGCGAGCTTCCTCAAGTGCCTCTTGGTCTTCAGGTGAAACACCTGAGGGCAGCACAGTGAAAAACCTGTTGTCCAAAGAGCGCACTTCTCCCGACTCCCCCGATGACGCCAAACCGTCGAGTACGACGATCTGAACTAGATTGCCAACGATGGCCGAAGGCTTGGGCAACAGAAACTGCTGAATGTTGAAGGCCGTCACCAGCGCCTCCCACAAAACAACAATGGTGATGAGAATGAAGACCGGCGCCCAAATACGTTGCCCGCTCTCGCTCATGCCGGCGTACCTTCTGGATCCTGACTACCCTCGCTGAAGCGCAGCGCCTCCCGCACCTCAGTCTCCAACTCAAAGAAGCGCACGTTGCTCCGTGTTTCCGCGTTGCGCGGCTGCGGTAAGTCAATGCTGATGTCGGCAGTGATGCGTCCGGGGCGGGCCGACATAACAATCACCCTCGTCGAAAGGAATACCGCTTCGGTAATGCTGTGCGTAACGAACAGCACCGTTGTGTCGGTCTTGCGCCAGATGTCGAGCAGCTCCAGATTCAGCCGCTCACGCGTCATCTCATCGAGCGCGCCGAACGGCTCGTCCATCAGCAAAATCGAAGGTTCGAACGAGAGCGCACGCGCAATGGCTACTCTCTGTTGCATCCCGCCGGACAGCTGCCACGGATAATGTGCGGCAAAATCGGACAGTTCCACCAGCTCCAACATCGCCTGCGTGCGCCGGTCCTTCTCCGATCGGCTGAACTGCATCAACTCCAGCGGCAACTGAACATTCTTGGCCACAGTTCGCCAGTCATACAGCGTGGCCGCCTGGAAGACGATGCCGTAGTCCTGGTCCAGCCGGGCTTGGCGCGCGCTCTTCCCGTTTATGGTCGCCACGCCGGAAGAAGGCTGTATCAGATCACCCACAACACGCAGCAAGGTAGACTTACCGCAACCGGACGGCCCGATCAGCGATATAAAGTCGTTTTGCTCGATTTGCAGGTTGATTTCTTTTAGCGCATGGACCTGGTCTGCTGCGCCTTCTCCAAAGATCATATCGACGTTTTCAAGAACGACAACAGGTTCGGTCATTAGTGATCTCTACACGGGAGAGGCGGCTGGTATACTTCTGCGTAGACCGGCCCAGAGGTGGTGTCGATTGTAGCACACGCAAGTGGGGAAGCCAATCAGCCAATTCATCCATGTGCATCCCAAAAAGGACGTGAACTCCCTTTTCCTCCTGTAGCAACTAGGCCATACTCTATTCCAGTTCCAATCCCCGTCAGCCCAATCGCTGTTACTCTCTCCTCTCTCCTCTTAACTCTCTCCTTGCATTTGGGCGTTCGGGCCTTCGGCCCTCTCTTGTGCGGGGGCTGCGCCCCCGCAACGCCCCGCCCTTGCTAGCCACCGTGTGTATTCTTCCCCAGCATTGTGTCTAGCCAATAGTATGTCGCCCTCAACCGCTCCCGTATGGGCAGGCCTTGTGCCTACCCCGTTCCCGCGCAATCAATGGCCCCCTGTAAAACCAGGCCCCGAAACCTCCAGGTAAAACAGACTCCCATTCGAGGGCGCAGTAGCCTGAAATCATCTAAGTATCATGGGTCCAGTGCCAATTCCCCTCGAGGGGAGGCAAGCAGGAGAATCGGCAAGCCCCAAAAGTGAATTATGTCGTGTTCCGAAGACTATTGTATTCTTTCAACTGAGCACGAACTATCAATAAGATTCCCACCCGTGGAAAATCAAACTAGCCAGATACGTGATCACCCGATCGCATGCAGCCTCACCTCTGCGCTCCTACCGTGGTCCATGGCCTGTTTGCACGCCCGCTCCACCCCGATAGGAAGGAAATCCTGCCATGCCTGAAAAGCCGCCGCACATTCTCATCTTCAACCCGGACCAGTGGCGGGGCGACGTCTTGGGCCATATGGGCAACCCAGCCGCTGTGACGCCAGTTCTCGACCGATTCGCGCGTACCGAAGGCGTTTCTTTCGCCAATGCCTTCTGCCAGAATCCCGTCTGTACGCCCAGCCGTTGCTCCTTCATGACCGGCTGGTACCCACACGTGCGCGGCCATCGCACCATGTTCCACATGCTGCGCCCCGACGAGCCAATGCTTCTGCGTAAGCTGCGCCAAAACGGCTACCATGTCTGGTGGGGCGGTAAGAACGATGTCGTACCGGCCCAGAACGGTTACGACGACTACTGTGACGTCAAATATGCCCCGCCCCGACCGGAACGGCTCCTGCGGAACCCGCACCAGACGGCCGCGTGGCGCGGCGACCCCGACGGCGACAACTACTACTCATTCTACGTTGGCCGCACCGACATTCCCCCCGGCGAAACAGTAGCCTACGACTCGGACTGGGCAATGGTCGAAGGCGCCGTCGAGCAGATCAGGAATGCCCCGCCGGAACAGCCCCTCTGCATATATCTGCCCCTTTCATATCCCCACCCGCCCTACGCAGTCGAGGATCCATGGTACAGCCAGATCGACCCCGCCCATATCCCCGACCGCACACCCACCCCAGACGCGACCTGCGGCGAGTGGGACCAATACCCTAGCCTGATGAAAGGGATCTTCGAAGGGCAGCAGATGCAGGATTGGTCGGAAGAGCGCCTGCGCGAGCTGCGGCGTACCTACTATGCAATGTGTGCGCGCGTCGATCACCAGTTCGGCATGGTCCTGGAAGCCCTGAAGGAGACTGGAATCTACGACGACACCCTCGTCTTTTTCTTCTCCGATCATGGAGACTTTACCGGAGATTACGGGCTCGTCGAGAAGACCCAGAACACCTTTCAGGACTGTCTGACCCGCGTCCCCATGCTGGTGAAACCGCCTGCAGGAACGCCAGTGGCGCCGCGCGTGTCCAACGCGCTCGTGGAGTTGATCGACTTCCCGGCAACTGTCTACGCGCTGACCGGTATCGAAGCCGGGTATGACCATTTCGGCCGTTCCCTGCTTCCTCTGCTCGCCGGCGAAACTGAAAGCCACCGCGATGCCGTCTTCTGCGAAGGCGGTCGTCGCCGCGGCGAGCGTCAGTGCATGGAGCTGGAAAGCAACGCCCGCCCAGGTTTCCTCTACTGGCCGCGTCTACGCCTGCAGACCGCCGAAGGTCCCGAACACACCAAAGCCGCCATGTGCCGGACCGCCGATCATAAGTATGTCAGACGCTTCTACGAGCAGGACGAGCTCTACGATCTGCATGCCGACCCGCGCGAAACGCGCAACCTTATCGCCGACCCCGCCTACGGAGACGTGCTCGCGTCACTCAAGGAGCGTATGTTGCAGTGGTATATGGAGACCAGTGATGTCGTGCCGCACGAAACCGATGTACGGAGCTGATCCGGACGCGTAGCGGCTGACTGCTACGACTCTGAGACCTGCTTCTGCACGATCAAGTGCTCCAGGAGCGAAATGACGAGGAAAAAGGTCATTCCGGTAAGCGAGGCGAAGATGATCGAAGCCCACAGCTTCTCCGGCCCGGTTGCGTAATACTGATTGAAGTTGAGGATAACCCTACCCAGGCCGTCGGCGATCCCGCTGGGCAGTTCACCAATGATTGCCCCGACCACGCTGGCCGTGGCCGAGACCTTGAGAGCCGTGAAGATGTACGGAAGAGCAGCCGGGACCCGCAGTTTCCAGAGAATGTCCCATGGTGTGGCCGCGTACGAGTGCATCAACTCGATTGCGGTCGGCTCCGGCGAGCGCAGACCCTGTAAAGTATTGATCGTCACCGGAAAAAAAGTCAGATAAGCCGCGATCACGGCGACCGAAAACCAGCTCCCCCCCAGCCAGATCACCACCATCGGCGCAATAGCCAGCAGAGGTACGGTCTGCGACGCCACGACGTAAGGCAGCAGGCCCCGTTCCAGCAGCCCGGAGTGCGCGAAGGCAACCCCGAGCACAAAGCCCAGACACCCGCCGAGGAGGAAGCCGAACACGGCCTCCTGCAACGTAAATAGTGAAGCCCGCAACAGTATGGTCAGCAGAATCGTATCGCTGCCGCGCCTCGGCGGCTCGAAAATCGTCCGCACAATTTCCCATACGTGCGGCATCGCCCGGTCGTCTGCCCGAACCGGCAGCTCCACTTCACAAAGACCGATTGAGCCGCACAGTATACCAACGGGAGTACCGCCATCGGCCTCGACCGGCACTGTTCCCCGCAGGTAAGCGCCCCCTGTTGCGCCCAGCAGCTTATAGGACTCCCAGAGGATCGCCAGTAGCAGCAGGATAAGAACAAAATACGCTGTCGTTTTCATAGACGACAGTCTGGAGAAACTCACAGAACCTCCGCAAAAGGCCTTCGTCGCAGGAAGCGCCCCGCCCCCGCACTGCCCAACCAGCTGTCCCCGTCTACAATGACCTTTCCACGCAGGAGTACTTTATCTGCCCAACCCCGGACCTTCATGCCCTCGTAAACATTGTAGTCCGTGTTCATATGATGCGTTGACGCGGAAATAGTATGTTCCTTGTTCGCATCCCAGATGACAATGTCCGCGTCGGAACCCACCGCAATCGTGCCCTTACGCGGATAGAGGCCAAAGATCTTGGCGGGGTTTGTACTCGTTATCTCGACAAAATGGTTGGCATTGTAATGGCCTCCGCCAACCCCTGCATGCCACATTACCGGCATGCGGTCCTCGATGCCCGGCATGCCGTTCGGTATCTGGTGAAAGCCCTCTCTACCCAACTCCTTGCCCGCGATTCGCCCTTCTACCCCTCCCTCATACCAGAACGGGCAATGGTCGGTGGAGATCGCCTGCAAGCCCCCGTCCGATAAAGCCTTCCACAAAACAACCGCGTCCTTGGGCTGCCGCACCGGCGGCGAGCAGACGTATTTGGCGCCCTCGTAGCCGGGCTTGGCAAGGTCCTCCTCAAAGACAAACAGATACTGCGTACAGGTTTCTCCCATTACCGCAAAGCCCTTTGCCCTCCCCAGCGCAAGTTGCTCTACCGCCTCTTCGCAGGTTACGTGGACGACATATAGAGAAGCGCCGCTGATGCCAGCCAATGCAACCGCCCGTCCAGTCGCCTCGGCTTCAGCCATGGCAGGATGGGCCGTAGCATGGTACTTCGGCGCCGTCTTGCCTTCGTCCAGAAGCCGCGTTGTCAAGTCGGCGATCACATCTCCGTTCTCCGCGTGCACCATGACCAGTAGCCCATGCTCAGCCGCAACCTGCATTGCCCGAAACAGAGTCGTGTCGTCGACTTGGAACAACCCCTTATACGCCATGAACAGCTTGAGACTGGTGATCCCCTCATCGACAACAGATGGGATTTCCGCCATCACGTCATCGCGCAGGTCAGTGATCGCAACGTGAAATCCGTAATCGATCGAAGCCTTTCCTGCCGCCTTTTCGTGCCAGGTTTCTATCCCTTCCTTGAGCGTGCCGCCCACCGGCTGGATCACGAAATCGATGTGCGTTGTCGTAGCGCCGAAGGCCGCCGCCCGATGGCCGGTGAAGAAATCGTCCGAAGAGACTGTGCCGCCAAAGGGCAGTTCAAGATGTGTATGGACGTCGATGCCTCCTGGTAGGAGCAGCTTGTCTGTTGCATCGATCACTTCCGCACCGTCGGTAGGCAGATCGAGCCCAATCAAAGCCACCCGTTCGTCCTCTATCAGGAGATCGGCTTTCACGCTGTCGGCCGCGGTGACAACTGTTCCGTTCTTTATGAGAGTTGGCATTTCGTGCTCCTCTTTGGCCGCCCGGCGCAAACTGGGCCCGCCAGCAAACAGATGAAAATGACAATCCTGTGGCTTGAATATCAGGCCGCCACGATCTTGTCGTACATATCAGGCCGGCGATCCCGGAGGAACTGCCACGTATCCCGAACCTCCTTGATCAGGTCCAGGTCTAGGTCGCGGATGATCAACTCCTCCTCGTAAGGGTCGCCCTGTCCGGGAAGATCGTCGCGCTCACCCAGCGTAGTCACAAACTCGCCCCTCGGCGTGCAGAAATAGCTCTGCCCGTAAAAGTCGTTGTCGCCCAATTCCGCTTCTACGCCGACCCGGTTGATCGTGCCCACAAAGTAACCGTTGGCGATCGCATGGCCGGTCTGTTCGATCCGCCACAGATGCTGCGACAGCCCGCGCGAAGTGGCGGAGGGGATGAAGACGATCTCGGCGCCGTTCAATCCCAACATGCGCGCGCCCTCCGGAAAGTGGCGGTCGTAACAGATATAGACGCCAACCTTTCCCACGGCCGTATCAAAGACCGGGTACCCAAGATTTCCCGGGCGGAAATAGAACTTCTCCCAAAAACCGGGCAAGTGGGGCAAGTGCGTCTTTCTATACTTGCCCAGGTAGCTGCCGTCGGCATCGATTACCGCGGCCGTGTTGTAATAGAGACCGGGCTGGTCCTCCTCATACAGTGGGACAACCAGAACCATCTTGGTTTCGGCGGCCAGTTTCTGCATCCGGTCGGTGGTCGGCCCATCCGGGATGCGCTCGGCAATGCCGTACCACTGCGGGTCCTGCACCTGGCAGAAATAAGGCCCGTGGAACAGCTCCTGAAAACAGAAAACCTGCACCCCCTGTTCCGCCGCCTTGCGGGCATACTTCTCATGCTTTTGAATCATTGACTCCTGGTCGCCGCTCCAGGATGCCTGGAGCAACGCGCCGCGGACGATGCGTGACATTCGAGGTCCTCCTGTCATTCAGGGGGGATAGAGTTTGGCAATGGTTGGGTAGGTCCCTGGTCCAACTGCTGGGATCAAGAGTGGACGTTTCTGGGGGCGAAGAACTCCAATCACATGACGGTCATTCGAGCTCCGCAAGCGCAGACCCATACCCCAGCGAACGCAACTCCAGAGTTACGTACCCCAGAACCGTCTCCTCCATGGCATGAGGATAATCCACCTTCCAATTTTCGCAAATGGCAGGACCGTGCTCGCGCATGATCCGCGCCAGGCGCAAAGGAAAGCGCACCGTCCCGTCTGGCGCCTTACCGTTCATCAACACGGCCTCCTCCACACACTGCCGGTGGTGCGGGAGCAGGAAACCGTTCAAAGCTTTAACGCCGCGGTCCCGCCGATAACCACTCGCCGCACAAAGTACATTTGTGAGTGCAAACAGGATAATCGAGTTACCTGCCGCGCCCACCAGCTTTTCCTCCCGGCCTACGACCACCGGCATCATGGAAACACACCGCCAGAATTCAGGGATCTCTCTGCGCAGCAGCGCCGCGGCTTCTTCCTGACTAAGTTCATCGTCGGGCCGCGGCTGCCAGGAAAGTACCCCTTCCTCCTCGTAAAGAACCCGGGTCTCACCCTTGGTCACCTCGGCGGATAGGCTGTCGTGTAGCCAAACATCCAGGCGCATCCCCTCGTCGGTCATTGCGTTGACCATCCGGCCGTCGAACATCAGCCGCGCAAAGACCAAAGGGCGAATCTCGCCTAGCCATTCCTCGACGCCTCTGTGAAAATCGTCAAACGCGTCGGTACGGATCAGCAGGTGGGCGTCGACGTCACTCCAGCGGTCGGCCCTCCCTTTTCCGAAACTGCCGGTCAGCCAGGCGGCTCGAATGCCCGCTTCGGCTTCGACTTTGGCCGTGAGTGCGTCGATGAAACGCGTCTGCGCGGTCTTCATACATTGGCCCCGGCTGAAGCCTCCCCAACCAGTTCGAACAACCGGTTGGGGCTGAGCGGAATCTCGCGCACTTCCAGTCCGATATCGCGGTAGGCACTGTCGATCGCTTGGGCAAACAGCGCGCCTACCGGAATCGCGCCGGCCTCCCCTGCCCCCTTCACCCCCAGAGGATTCAGCGGCGACGGCGTCACTATATGGTCGCTTACGATGTTCGGTACATCAGGTGCGGTTGGAAGTAGGTAGTCCATCAAAGACGCGTTGAGCAGCGCGCCGTTTTCGTCAAAATGCAACTGCTCATAATAAGCATTGCCGATCCCCTGCGCCACACCGCCCTGGATCTGGCCGTCCAGAATCAAAGGGTTGATCACATTGCCGCAATCATGCACGACTACATATTTCTCAATCTTGAGGTTGAATGTATCCGGGTCCACTCTCAGGATCACCGCGTGGACGCCGGAAGCTGTCGCGCCCCGTTCAGGGCCAAAATACTCTGTGGCCTCCAACCCCGGTTCTGTCCCGGGCTTGACCCCGCCCCGCATGGGGTTTGCCTCGACTGCCAGCTGGCCGAGTGAGATCGAGGTCTGCGGCACACCCTTGACCTGCACGCGCCCTTCAACTAGTTCCAAGTCCTCTTCTGCGACCTCCAGTTTTTCACCCGCCAACTTCAAGATCTTCTCTCGAACTTTGGTCGCAGCCGCGTGCATAGCGTTCCCGGCCACCACCGCGCCGCGGCTGGCGAACGTGCCCGCCCCCCAATAGAAAAGGTCTGTGTCGCCGGTGACGATGTTAATGTCAGAGACTTTCACGCCGATCTGGTCGGCAATGACCTGGGCAAAGCTGGTGTAATGGCCCTGGCCCTGCGTCCCCACCCCCGTTGCGACGCTCACTTTGCCGCTGGACTCGACCGTCACCCTCGCGCCCTCGTACGGGCCGATTCCCGTGCCCTCAACGTAGCTGACGACGCCAATGCCGACCCTCTCGCCCGCCGCCTGCCGTTTCGGCTGTTCATCCCGTACGAACGCCTCGTACCCGACCAGGTCCAGGGCACGGTCCAGGGCCGACCCGTAGTTGCCGCTGTCGTAAACCAGCTGCGTAAAATCCTGAAATACGATATCGTTTGCGTAGGGAAACTGCTCGGGCTGGATGTAGTTCTTGCGACGAATCGCGATAGGGTCAAGCGCCAGCTCTTTGGCGGCAATGTCCAGCAGCCGCTCCATCACAAATACACCATGTTGACGACCGGCGCCCCGGTAAGGCGTCACGATCGGCTTGTTGGTAAAGACGCTGGTGAACTCGGAATGGTAGTTCTGTACGACATAGGGGCCCAGAAGTGTACACTGACTGCTGACGGGAACGGTTAGTCCATAAGGCGCGTAGGCCCCGGCGTCATGCAGAAACACATCCTTCACGCCCAGAACCGTGCCATCCTCCTTGAGCGCCATCGTAGCATCGTGCACCTGCCCTCGTTCCTGCGTCGTGGCGTAGAAATTCTCCTCTCGGTCCTCGATCCACTTCAGAGGGCGGCCCAACTGCATCGTCGCCCAGGCCAGCAGCACCTCCTCCGGATAAAACATCATGATCTTGGGACCGAAGCCCCCGCCAATGAACGGGGCAATAACCCTGACCTGGTGCTCCGACAGCCCCAGCATTGCCGCCAGCCCATTGCGGATGGCGATGGGCGCCTGGGTCGTGTCCCAAATCGTCATATGCTGGCTCTTCCCGTCCCAGCTGGCGACAATGCCCCGGTTTTCCATTGCTGCCGCCGTGCCCCGATCGTAACTGAAACGGCGCCGGATGATCAGGTCGGCCTCCGCCTCTGCCTGCAGCCAGTTCCCTTTCGCCTGGGTCACCCGCGCGTTGACGTTATGTCCCAGATCATCGTGGACCAGCGGCGCATCTTCGGCCAGCGCCGACTCCAGATCGACGACCGCGTCCAATGGCTCATAGTCAACAAAGATCTCGTCCAGCGCATCCTCAGCCAGGTAGCGGCTCTCCGCGACAACCATCGCGACCGCTTCGCCCGCGTGGCAGACTTTTTCTTTGGCAAGGGGAACTTGCGTACGCTGGTAAAATTCGATCTGCTCTACCGGAAGAGGTGGCACCAATAGAGGACCAGGCTGCCAGTAATCTCCTAGATCAACGGCGGTGTAGACTGCCGCCACGCCAGGGCTCTGGCGGGCGCCGTCCACATCAATTGACCGAATGCGCGCATGGGCCAGATCGCTGCGAAGGAACGCCACGTGCTGCATACCGGCCAACTGCACATCATCAGTGAATAGCGCACGGCCCGTAAGCAAGCGCGGATCTTCATTGCGTTTGATCGGCTGGCCGAACTGGCGTGTGGACATGGGTTTTCAGAATCGGTGAAATTGAGATGGCCTGTACGCGAGACGAAGAACCGTTGGCAATCTTGCCAGCCAGCCTACGCTTCCATCAACAGCAACATCGGCATACGCGTCTTCCCTGATACGCGCGCGGTGTTGCCTACCAAATTGCCGTCTCAGCCCTTCACGGGAACCGTAACGGCATCCAATTCCTCCCGCAGAGCACCTTCGTTCTCGCTTCCGGAGCTCCCCAACCAGTTCCCCAGCCATAGTGCGACCGGGAAGAAAGCTGCGTTTAGCACGAAAATGAACAGGGCGGTAATCAGGTGGTCCGGTACTGTAAACGAAGGCAAGTACCTGAGCAGATAGAACGCGATCGTGGGTTGCGCGACGATCGAGAAGCCAACCATAAAGCCCCCCGCCGCAGCCAGTCTGAACTGCCAGTCTCTCGGCCTGAAGCCAAACCGCGTCATCCACTGGTAAGTCAGGTCCAGCAGAACCGCCCCAAGCAGGAAAACCAGAGTTAGCCGCGGCGGCTCGCCACTCAAGACGTCGGCAAATGCAGACGACGCGAATCGAATCCCGAAGTAGAAGAGTGCGAAGGTTGTCGCAGTCCAGGGGCCGGGGACAAGTCGCCTCGCAACGACCGACAGGAAGAACGCGGCAAAGCCGATTATTGTTGGATAGAGCCAGACTGGGCGCTGAGCCACAAGGCCGTCAACAATACGGATTTCCCATTCTCCCGCTCCGATAATAAGAAATTCGCTCAGGGCCAAGGCGAGGAACAGCAATCTGATCAGACTGCGCCAGTCCAGTGCAGCAACTGACCCTCGAGTCAAACGCCAGTTCCGTAAGCCCTGTGTTTCCCCAAGCCGCGTGGTGCCGGCATCTTTCTGACCGTCGCTCCTACCACCCCTCTTGACGGCAGTTGCTTCATTTTCGCCTTCGCCCAGAAGACTCGTCGCGAAAATGAGGAGACTTGCAGCCGAAACGGCCAAAAAGACGTGGGGTGGGCTCCAGGCGGTCAGATCAATCCCATAAAGTTCGTGCCAGATTGCGTCTCCTGGAATGGAGAGAAGACCGTATCCTGCCACGAGCACGAGTGCGCCAACGTAGGGCTTTCCTCTGACCCAGCTGCGAGGATCGATGACTCCCGATTTGATATTCGGAATGGCAAGCGATAGCAGTCCGCCCACTGCCACCAGAAATGTAAGCAAAAAGCCGGCGTATACCATCAAGTGCGGCGGCCACAAAAAGTCCTCCCCGCCCGGCACGATGCCCGTTACGATGTGCTCACTGAGATCCCAGTACGCCCCGAAGCTGATCAGAACAGCGCCAATGCCTACCAAAATGGCCAGTGAACTCGAAAAGCGGGCAGAAGTGACGATGGCGCCCTTTCCTTGCCCGGAGTCCCATTGGCCCGTACCCACCTTCTGCTTCATTGGCGAGAGATAGAGCCACCATGCCAGAAATGCCAAAATCCCTATTGTCAGGCCAGAAAAAACGAGGCCCTGCAGAAATAATGTATTCACGCGGGTTTCTCCTGTAACAATCTAGCACTCAGCTGCACTGCCTCCACGATCTTCTGGTAACCCGTGCACCGGCAGATGTTGCCCGAAAGTATTTCGCGAATCTCATCCTCCGTCGGATCGGGATTCTCCTCCAGGAATGGGACCAGCGTCATCAGGATGCCAGGCGTGCAGAATCCGCACTGGAGCCCATGTTTCTCCCAGAAGCCATGTTGTATCGGATGTAAATCCTCTTGGCCGCCGTCCAAACCTTCAACTGTGGTAACGTCGCGTCCATTCGCCTGTACCGCAAACAGTAGACAAGAGCGCACCGCCGCGCCGTCCAAGAGCACAGTACATGCCCCGCAGACGCCGTGTTCGCATCCTACGTGCGTGCCTGACAACCCAATTTCATGTCGCAGGAAATCGCTCAGCAACAACCGCGGCTCGACCGAACGTTCAAACTGGCGGCCATTCACTGTAACGGAGATCGTCTGGTCCAAAACTCGGTCCTCTTCCTTTACTACCGTTCGTGCCCGGCTGCCCTCGCGCAGGCCTTGGTCAGTACGCGTTCTGCAAGGACTCCCGCCAAATGACGGCGGAACGCCGGCCCGGCATGAATGTCTCCGACAGGGTCAATATCCAGTTTTGCAGCAGCGTCGGACGCAGCCCGAATAGCCGCTGCAGTCGGTTTTTCACCGACCAGCAAGGATGCCGCCTGTTGCGCCTCCACCGGAGCTTCCCCTACCCCAAGAAATACGAGCGACACGTGCCCTATTGAGCCTCCCTCAGCCAGATCAACAACAGCCGCTGCGCCGCACATCGCGTAATTGCCCTTTTGGCGGGCAACCTCCTCGAACGCCCAGCCACTGCCAGCCGGCAAACCAGGAAAAGCCACCTCCAGCAGCATCTCCTCGGGCTGCATCGAAGTGGTGAACAGACCTACATAGTAGTCTCGCGCCGCTATCCACCGCGCTTCTGTAAAGCTGCGTACATACATGCTCGCATCCAGAGCAATTGCCAGGGCTGGCAGTTCTGCCGTAGGGTCGGCGTGTGCCAGGCTTCCTCCGATAGTTCCTCGATTGCGAATCTGAGCATGCGCAATGTGGGGCATGGTTTCGTGGAGCAATGGCACAATCCGTTTCACCAGATCGCTGCGTTCGACTGCTCGTTGGCGTGTCATCGCTCCGCATCGCAGCTCGTCGTCTTCTTCTCGAAGAAAGAACAACCCCTCAATCCCGTTAAGATCTATCAGTGCAGTAGGCTGGGTCAAACGGAAATTCATAGTCGGTACCAGGCTCTGCCCACCGGCCAGGAGCTTGCCGTCTTCGCCATAGTTCCAAAGCAGGGCCAACGTTTCTTCTACTGTACGAGGCGCGTGATACTCAAAAGCCGCCGGTTTCATCCTGCCCACTCTCGAAAAATGCCGGAAATGCCAACTGTAGATGGCATGCGTAGTGCGAGAATCACCATTCTCTACTCGTCCAAAAACGCTACCGCGCGACAGAAAGCCGCCTCCCCGCCCTTGAACAACCAAGGGAAGACACCCACGGTCAGCCGCCTGTTCTGCAACTCCGGCGCGCCGATCTGGCCGCCCATATTCTCCACATGCATGCAGTCGTGAGGGAAGAGCGCGTTGTGAGTTAGCTGGTAGGCCTCCTCCGGAAACAACTCGTCAACAGCATCGGAACCGCCGAACTTCTCTTCACACTGCTTGCGAACCCGCTCCCATTGGTCCAGGGCGCCTCTGCCCAGGAATCGCCCGATCGGCAAATTCATCGGATGATCGGTCGAGATCATATCCACACCCCAAATGTGAATCTCCTTGTCCAGCAACCACTGGCAGATGCTGTGATGGGGTCCTGGATGACGGAGGATGTACTTCTCCTCGTCACCCTCTTCAGCCAGGAAAGAGTAGCGATGCCAGCCTGTGTTGATGAAAAGAATATCCCCCTTCCGCACCTCAACCCGCTCCTCAATGTCCTCCGGGCCGAAAATGTCCAACTCGCCCAGCATATCGCTCAGGTCGACGATCACACCATCACCGTAAAGCCAGTCCAGAGGCACCTGGTCAATCGTCCTGCCGTTCGTCACAAAATGGCGCGGCGCATCCAAATGCGTGCCCATGTGATTCGACGTCTGAATGTACTGCGCATTTACGCCGTGCTCGGATTTGCGCTTGAAATACTTGACTTCAAACGGCGGGTAAAATGGCCAGAACGAGCAGTCTGCGTTCAAGGGCTGGGAAAGATCGTAAGGGATCATTGCGTTTTTCTCCTGAAAACTGTCACGATGTCCGCTATCAACTCATTTCTTACCACTAAAATCCATACTCCTCCGCGAAAGTCACGAGTGCTTCCGTGAAAAGCGCCAGCGGTGGTCGAACCAGCCCCGCGCCGATCTGGCCGACCCCGGCCTCCTTGTGAGCAATTCCTGTGTTTACCCTCGGCGTGATGCCGGTCTCCACCACGGCTCGCAGATCGATACCCACCGGCGTGCCCCGGAAATCAAGCTGCGGGATCGTGAAGGAGCTGTGCTCGGCCGCCGTGATTTCGTACATCTCTAATGTGGCATTCAGCGCGTCCTGGGGCGTTCCGCTCACAAACGTCACAATCGCCGGCGCGGCCGCCATCGCGAACGCGCCGATTCCAGCCGTCTCCGTAATCGTGCTGTCCCCGATATCCGGGTTCCCGTCCTCCGCTGTGAAGCCCGGGAAATAGAGACCGACGGGCTGCGGACACGGAGAAGTGAACCAGCGCCCACCCAGCCCGCTGACGCGAATGCCGAACTCTGTCCCGTTTCTCGCCATCGTCGTGACGATAGTACTCTGCTCGATTTCGCTCCCCGCGTCCGCCATTGCTTTGCAGGCCGCCATGACCGGGTTGAGAACGCTGAGCGCGTTGTCGCCCAGGGCCTCAATCACATCGGCAGCAGTGGCCGGATCCGGCGCCGCCTTGGCAATGTGCGGCGCCAGCTGCTTTGTGTAGAGGATCGAACCAGCCTTGTTACGGTTGTGGCCCTCATCACCCATGTGCAAAGCCTCGGCCAGCAAGGCTCGTATGTCCACGCCGGAACAAGACTCAATCGCCGCTCCCAGCACCGGCGCCATCACCTCGTGCATCCAACGCAATTTCTCCTGTACCTCTTCACTGTAGGCGCCGTAACGCAGGACCTTGCCATATCCTTCGTTAAGATTCGAGAAAGCCCGGTTCCCGTGCGTCCTGTTCTCTACCTCGTAAACGGACATCGAGGGCGAGATCACGCCCGCCATCGGACCGACAGCGCTGTGGTGATGACACGGCGCGAGTCCGACTTCACCGCTAACGATCAGCCGCTCCGCCTCCTCCTCGTCCCTGGCTCTCCCCTCGAAAATTAGGGCGCCGATCAGTGCCCCCCGGAGCGGACCGGAGGCCTTCTCCCAGCCAATCGGCGGCCCGGCATGAAGCAGTAGATTCTCGTGCATGCCTGGGATCAAGTCGAGCGCCTTGCCTAGACCTGTCAGAACCGGACGAGCTTCAATTATTCGTTCCACGGCCTCTGCATTGGCGCTGTCTATACTGTTTGCCATGTAGCCCCTCCGGGCCGCGCTGTTCGTTCGCTAGCCGTTACGTTGCACTACGACCAAGTTGGGTCCGTAGCCGGCAAAGACGGACTGGGACCTTCAATCCTTACCTGAGTCGGGAAAGCAGACTGGCCAGCCTCTTGTCTCCTCCCGCAGGCGGGCGCCAGTCCACGTGCACGACCTCAGCGCCCTGGCTGCGCAGGCTGTCGCCAAAAGATTCAAGACCCACGTTAATGGCTGCGAAAGTCGGCGAAATGTACGCGGGTTCCGTCGACTTCGGGACGGTACGTTCCTGCTTCGGCGACCCGTGCAGCCGGTCTGCCCCCTCGCCTGCAAAGGCGTTAGCCACAGCACGCACAGCATCGTCATGCCGGGTAAAGACGTAAGCGCCGGCCCCTTTCAACTGTTCCACCTGTCTGTCCAACCCCTGCGGGTCGGCGTCGGTGCCGATGACAACAGCGACGATCGGCAGGTTTCTCCCTTCCTGGTCAGCTGATGCAATTGCCTCTTCGACGGCTGGGGCCAGTTCGCTGGCCGGATCCTCGTGCGCTCCGTCTCCAAGCACGACGTCCAGAACGATCAGCCCAGTCTCGGGGTCCCGCGCTTCCTGCAACAGCCGGCGGATTCGCAGCTCGTTGTCGAGCATGGGATGCAACCGCCCTTCGGTAAATGCGTCTCCGCCCAAATCAACGATCGTGTGCCCCTCGCTGCGGTGCGGGTTGTCCAAAAGCAGGCCTCCCGGCAACGGCCCGTTGGAACGAACCGAAGGCAGGAATTCCTGCAATAGAAAAAGCGCCTCGTAAGCCAGAGTTCCACCGGAATAAAGCCCGCGCAAATATGTTCCCTGCTGCGGGCAAGGCCCAGGCTGGGACGGTGGCTCAGTCGCCTGAGAGGTCAGAGAGCCTTCTTCAGAACTGCTCGGCGAGTCCGTAGATGTCGTCAGACGAACCGCAATTTCGGCCGTCCCGTCCAAGGTCTCGGCAAAGCAGATGTTGGGCGCGACGCTTTCCTGATCTTGCGTTGAACCATATCCGATAAAATTGATGACCACCGGCTTATTGCAGGACGCCGCCTCTGTTAGCAGCGCCTGCGCGACCGACGTCTCGGGCGGCTTGGACACGATAACGATAGCATCGGTCTCAGCGTCGTCCTTCAGCATGGCCAGCGCATCTTTCGCCGACCTCGCCTGTACCTCAGCCGACAGGTCGCGTCCGCCCGTCCCGTATGCCTGTGACACGCCGCAGCCGAGCCGGTGAATGCCTACCAACACCGTCTGCAACCCCGTACCGGAGGCGGCAACAATTCCAATCCTGCCCGTTCGGACCCTGTTTGCGAAACCAAGTCCGATTCCATCCACGCGTGCGGTGCCGCAGTCAGGCCCCATCACCAGCAAACCTTTACTCGCAGCAGTCTCCTTAAGCGAAATCTCGTCCGCAAGGCTGACATTGTCGCTGTATAGAAATACGTTCTTGCCTAGGTTGAGAGCCTCGCGCGCGGCGCCAGCCGCGTAGCGTCCCGGAACTGAGATCAATACCCAATCCGCCTCCGGAACCATTCGTGTAGCCGAAGTTACGCTCTTGGGTCTGTATCCGTCGCTCTGTTGCGATCTTCGCGCAGCCAGAAGTTCGTCCACGCGCGCCAGTGCCGACCGGCCGGCCGCTTCCGAGTCCGCCTTGACTACTAGAATGAGGTCCTCTGGGGCGGCATCCTCTAGGTCGTCGGTCAAGAGGGCGCTCTGGGCAAGCAATGCCTTGTTGGCCGGAGTGCCCATGACCACACCCGCGTCCAGTACGCCCGGCAGGTCTGATAGAGCGCGCTGAAGCAGCATCAGCACGACCGAATCGAAGTAGGAGCCGGCTCGGATTTCAGCCAAATTAACGGTGGGGCTGACGTCGGCCATGTCGTTCGAGACCGAAGGATCATCCACAGTTGCACTCCAATGCACTGGGGCGGCCGCTATGATTTCACTTCCTAGGAACTGGGGCCTATCGTTTCGGCGACGAGAGGATTCCGGGGCCATTCTACCAGTCAAACGAGAGTTAGGCCAAAGACAGTAGGGGTCTCACTTCGAGTTTCCTGTCTGTTCCCCTTCTCTCTCTGCCTGGACAAGGTTTTCCGCATCAACCGCTCTGACAACGCTCTCGACATCCCGCCCAACGCCCTTCCACCCGGCGGTCAATGCCTCCTGCAGACTCTTGTCTTTCAACAAGGCGGGCAGTGGTCGAGGCGGAGCCGGAGGACCACTGCTGGACTGAAGCGCCATCTGCCAGTAGCCCACGTCGTGCCATGCCCCGAATTTGTAGCCCACTCGCCCGAAAGTTCCTGCCTTCGTGAAGCCAAAGGACTCGTGAAGGCCGACGCTTGCCTCGTTCGGCAGGGCGATTCCGGCGTAAGCGCGCACGAAACCCTGCAGTCGCAAAATGGCAAAAAGTGTCTCGTACAGCGCCTTCCCTACGCCCAGGCGCCTGGCCTTGGCATGAACATACGCTGAAACATTGACTGACCACTGATAGGCGGCTCGCGCACTGTGCTCGCCGGCGTACGCATAACCCAGCAGCCTTCCCCGAGCAGTACAAACGAGCCAGGGATAATGGGTCAATGTATTCTTGACGCGGGCAGAAATATCCTCTTCAGATGGCGGCAAAGTTTCGAAGGAAATCGGCGTGTCGCGCACTACGGGTGCATAGATCGACCGTATTCCTGCCGCGTCCTGCGGGGTTGCCAAACGAAGGTGTGGGTCCATGTAAGCGTCTTCCACTGCGCGGGCGCACCGAGTCACCAGAGACCAATTGAAACAGAAAGCCGCCTCCAGGTGACGATAAGAGGCGGCACATCCGGTATTGATGGAAGAATGGCTACGAGCTGGGAACTACCACCGGTCGCCGCCGCGGTCCCGATATCCCCCGCCCTGACCGCCGCGGTCTTCCCGCGGACGTGCCTCATTTACCCTGAGCGTGCGTCCTCCCATCTCCTGGTCATTCAGGGCCTCGACCGCTGCATCAGCCGCGTCGTCCTCCATCTCCACAAAACAAAACCCGCGAAACCGACCGGTTTCCCTATCGGTGATCATGCCGACGCTGATGATCTCTCCGTGTGGGGAAAACAGGTCCCGGACCTCATCCTCAGTCGCCGAGTAGGGCAAGTTGCCCACATAAATGCGCTTGGTCATTTGATTGGCTCCTCGACCCGTGCTCCACTCAAATGCGTACCGCGTAACCGTCCCGGTCAAAATTGAAGTCTGGAGAAATATGGGAGCAAATTGATTCAGTTCACGAACTGGTCCTCTCCACGAATTCAAACTCTCGTCTTCGATCTGCGGCAATCGCGCTTTTCAGTGGCGTACCGTATCCGATAGCCCCTAGTATGCATCTTTTGCTCCGTTCTGTCTACCACTCCAAAAACACCCCAATTTCATGCAATCGCGACTTCGCCCGCGTTCCGTACCGCTTGAGTTGACTTCGTAGCCATTCTGTCGCCAAGAAGAGTATAAATTCCATTTGGATCTGGCCGATCCGCAGTGGTAGAATGGCCCTGCTCACAGACTTTTTTCGAGGGAAGGAGTCTGAGGACAGGGCAATAAAAGGCATCTGTCCGGTTTCGCTGTGCAAAAATACGAGAGGGGAAACAGCGGCTTTACGTCGTCTGACACGCGGGGAGGAGACCTTCTGTATCTGTCGAATTTTGCCAACCCTGGCTGAACAGAAACCGGCGGTCTTCCACGGACAGTTGCTCAGCTTCACTCGCTCGCGCCAACAGTTCCGGGCGTCTCTCGAGCGTCCGTAACAGTGACTGCTCGCGGTGCCATCGATCGACATTGGCGTGATGTCCGCTGGCCAGAACCTCTGGTACTGACTCTCCCCGAAATTCAGTGGGCCGCGTATACTGGGGCCCTTCGAGGAGGCCGGACAGTCCGCCCGAGAAACTGTCATTCTGTGCGCCAGATTCATGTCCAAGAACGCCGGGCAAAGTTCTTGTCACAGCATCAATGATCGCCAGTGCCGCGATTTCGCCTCCGCTGAGCACAAAGTCGCCAATGCTGAGTTCTTCTGTAACTAATTGGGTACGAATCCGCTCGTCGACGCCTTCATATCGCCCGCACACCAGCGCCAGACGTCTATGCTTACTCAGCTGAGCGGCAACGTCCTGATTGAACTGGCGGCCCTGGGGTGTCAGGAGGATGATCGGCGTCGGCTGTCGCAGAACTGGCGGTTCGTCCGGATTCCAGGCCGGTAGATCGACGTGGGCTGCCCCTTCGGGCAACTGCCAGCCGGACGGCCGGCTCAGAACTGACTCAACAGCACGTACTACCGGCTCAGGACGCATAACCATCCCGCCCCCGCCGCCGTAGGGATATCCGTCACAAGTATGATGCCGATCTGTTGCGTAGTCTCGTATATCGTGGAGCGATACTTGAAGAATGCCTTTATTCTGCGCACGTGCCAGAATGCTCTCTGAGAGGGCCCCCGAAAACATCGGCGGAAATAGTGTGAATACGTCGAAGTGGATGGTGCGAGGAGCCTCCTCTTGATTACAGGCTTTATCGAATTCGTCATCCGCTCGTTGCTCCAAAACGTCACGCTGGGCCATGATTTCCTCTTAACAGCGCTGGGCCTGGCCTACTTTCGGCGGCTGGCTGATTCAGTGGTGGAGGGCCGTTTCCATCGCCCTAGGCCGAACCGCCGGAAACAGCTCCTGCGACGAATTCGCACGTCAATTGTAGCACAACCGCGCGACCCGCAGACAGGCGAGGCCCCGGAAGCCCGTACCTGGCTGGGGCGCTTGCGCCGTCGGCGATCCCCACTTCGCTCCCAATTCGCGATCGCCCTGACGGTTGTTCTCGTCGGTTGCCTCTATTTGCCCCGCCGACTCGTCGCCCCGGTTGCTTCCCAAACGCTCAGGCCGGTTCCCGTGCCAGTGCCGGCGCCAACCTCCGTCATCGCGCTCTCCGCCACGACTGCGCTAATTCAAGACACGCACTCCCAATCCACAGCCGGCTCCACTCGCGTCGCCCAACTGGTACCGGCTTCCCTTGCACAAGCCTCTGATGGTCCAACCGCAGAACTTGCTCCCCTCGCGCCTGTTGTCGCCCAAAGTCAGGAAACAAACGCTGACGAGACCGCCTCTGACGAATCGACCCAGAGGGCGCCAACTGCAAACACGAATGCTTCATCGGATGGGCCTGCCAACATCGACCCCATCTACCGCTATGATCCGGAGGCCCTGAACCAGCTTGATGTCGAAAGCGTTCTGCTCCAAGGGCCCTACAGAGACGAACTCAACCCCACGATTCGCGACGAGTTCGTATCGCGACCGCCGATGACCGGGTTGAACCTGCTGCCACCAACTGCTCTGAGTACGCCTGTGCCGTCACAAAACGTGGCCCAGCGTTTTGCCTCCCGCCCACCTATGGGTGGAATGAATCTCCTCAGAGAAGAGATTGACAAAGCGCGAACCTCGCTGTCGTTCCAAGTCGATGTTGGCGCCGATGCCGGCCTTGCGCCCCGTACACCAAGCGGCCCCGGCAGCCTCTGGCCTACCTTCGAACCGCCTAGCCCCATTAGCGGCGAACACTTCTGGCTCGAGCCGCCGTTTCCAGGGGGATTCAACCAGCTGTACAGTCCCGGCTATCAATTCGGCAGCACCGGTGGCGGCCGCTACAGAATCCATCACGGCGTCGACATCGGCAATCCGGTCGGCACACCCGTACTCGCCACTGCTTCAGGGGAGGTTGTCCATGCAGGTCCGGACAATCCCCAACTCCTCGGTCCCTATAACGATTTCTACGGAAACTCGGTTGTCATTCGCCTCGACCGAAAGCTCAACACCTCTCGCGGCGAACAGGACGTCTTCGTCCTCTACGGCCACCTCGTAAGCGTGGAGGTCCAGGAAGGTCAATGGGTGGGGACCGGTGACTACCTCGGCGGCGTAGGCATGACCGGCATTGCAATTGGGCCCCACCTCCACATGGAAGTTCGAATCGGGCAAAATAGCTACTTGCATACGGTCAACCCTGCCTTATGGATGCGTCCCTCAGCCTATACCGGTACCGTCGCAGTCCGGCTGCTGTCCAACACAGGCCGCACCTGGCCTTCCGTTCAACTCTCCCTGTACAGGTATGAGGAGACCGGGGTAAGGTGGTACCGTGTTGTCGAAACCTATCCGGAGCTGGAAAGCATCGGACCGGACCCGTCCTGGGGCGAGAATGGGGCCCTCAGCCATATCCCCGTCGGCACGTATCTCCTGACGGGCTCTGTAAATGGCGAGGAGGTCAGGCAGGAGATCACTGTACGCGACGGTGAAACGACCTTTGTTGAACTGCGCACCCAGCAATAATCTCGTCTCCGGCGCTCTGGAAGGTGCCGCCGCGTCCGGCCGCAGGCCTGAGTCTTGGCCTCAGACAAGGTTTCCTGATATTGGCTGAAGCTTCACCAACTCTCAGTATGCATGACTGGATCGCGAACTATCAGACTCCCTTTCCTGGCGAAAAAATTGCGATAGCCGCGCGATCACTTGATGCTCACATTAACCTGAAAATATGATGGAATTTGCCAAGACCCTCTTCAAATTCACCCTTCCCTATCGAAAGCCGTTGCTGGTAACTGTTGCGAGCATGGTCCTCCTGGTGGGCGTGCAACTGTTTGCTCCCTGGTTCATCCGTCAACTGATCGCAACCGTACGTACCGGTAACGCCGATGCCCTCTCCTACAGTCTCATAACCCGTCTCGCCCTCCTCGCCTTGGCCATCTACGCTGCCAGGGCCGGGCTGGAGTTCCTGCGTAGCTACATGGCACACGTAGCCGGCTGGGGCGTGGTGGCCGATGTAAGGGTCGCAATCTACCGGCATCTACAGCGGCTGTCTTTGCACTACTATGAAGACAAACAGACCGGCCAGCTGATGTCGCGGATGGTCAACGACTCCGATCTGCTGGAAAAGCTGATCGCCCACGCCGTCCCTGACGTGCTGGTGAACGTCCTGACCTTGGTTGGCGTCAGCACCATGCTGCTGATAATGAACGCGCAGTTGACACTGCTGACACTAGTTCCCATTCCGCTCATCATCATCGCCATGCGCGGATTTGCCAAGTATGTCCGCCCGGCCTTTCGCGAGCGACAGGCCGAATTGGGTGAACTCAACGCCATTCTACAGGACAACCTTTCGGGTATCCGCGAAATTAAGACCTTCACCCGCGAAAGAATGGAGTCGGACCGAATCGGCGTCCGCATCGATAACTACAAACGCTCCCTCCTGCACGCGCTCAGGCTGCTGGCAACCTTCGAGCCCTTCGTCCAATTCGCATCGTCCTTGGGTATCGTTGTCGTCATCTATTTTGGAGGCAGATTAGCGCTGGGCGGCAACCTGCAGATTGAGGATCTCGTGGCCTTTTTCCTCTACCTGGAGCTCTTCTATCAGCCCGTGCGCCATCTGAGCCACGCCTGGGAGGCGATCCAGGAGGCATTGGCCGGTGCCGAGCGCGTCAGTGAACTGCTGCTCGAAGAGCCCGATATCGTAGATAGCCCGGACGCTCTGGAATACCGCGGACGCGCCAAAGGAAATATCCTCTTCGACAACGTTAGTTTTTCCTACCTGACTGATCGACCGATTCTCCGCAACATCGATCTGGAAATCCCCGCCGCCTCTGTTGTAGCTCTGGTGGGTCCGACCGGTGTCGGCAAGAGTACGCTGGCCAGCCTGGTGCCCCGCTTCTACGATGTGAACAAAGGTAGCATCACCCTGGACGGGCATGACATTCGCGACCTGACTATGGAGAGTCTTCGCAGTCAGATCAGTATCGTCCTGCAAGACGTCTTCCTCTTCCACGGCACGGTAAGGGAAAACATTCTGTTTGGGAGGCCAGGGGCGGACGAAAAGGAGATGGTTGAGGCGGCGCGAGTCGCCAACGCAATCGAATTCATCGACCAGCTGCCAGATGGCTACGACACCTTAATCGGCGAACGGGGCGTGAAGCTTTCCGGCGGCCAGAAGCAACGCCTTGCCATCGCACGCGCCGTGCTTAAGGACGCGCCTATTCTGATCCTCGACGAGGCAACTTCCTCAGTGGACACGGAGACGGAGCAACTGATTCAGCAGGCCCTGGAACGCCTGATGGCCGGCCGCACAACGCTGATGATCGCCCACCGGCTTTCCACTATCCGTAACGCCGACCAAATCGTCGTCCTTCAGGACGAAGGCATCGCCGAACAGGGCAACCATGACGAACTAATGGCTATTGACGGCATCTACCGCCATCTCAATCTCGTTCAGGCCAGCCTCAATGCCGAGGAACTGGAGCCGGCCGTCGAGCAGCAGTTGGAGTGGACCTCCTCAGCCCGCCCCCTACCCGTCACCGCCTGAGTCGAGCAGTCGACGCAGATTCTCCCCCATAATCAACGCCTGGTCCGCTTCCTTGATGAAGTCACAGTGGCTCCGGAAGCACTCGATCGCCTGGCGGTAGGTCATGTTACGCAAGCAGACGGGATAGTCGGAGCCCCAATAAAGTCGCCGCGGACCAAACGTGTCGTATAGCGGCCTAACGATCTCACGAATCGAATCCGCGTACGGGAAATCCCAGAATCCCTGCTGTGTCGAATAGTAGAACCCCGAAACCTTGACGCCGATGTTGGCATAGCGCGCCGAGGCAAGTACCTGTTCCAGCCTCTCTTTTTCACCGACCACGGGATGTCCCATGTGGTGAATGAAAATGGGCAGTTGCGGGTACCGCTCCGCGACCCGATGCAGCGCGGCGTGATGATGTGGCGAACAAGCGATGCTGGCGATCAGGCCCATCTCAGCAGCCGTCCCGAAGAACGCCAGTCCATCCTCCCCAAAAAGCCAGCTGCCATCATCCTCTGGCTTCATGTAGTGGGTGAAAGCCTGCAGCGACCAGCGCTCCGCAGCCTGCCGCAGCCGCTCCGCCGCCCCAGGCGTGTGATAAGTTTCCGACCAGCTGCAATCCACGTCCGCAACCTGGCGGATGCGCCCCGAATATAGCCGGCTCATCCGGGCGATGTAGTCATTGTTATGCGGATTGTGTTCGATCCCGGCACAGACCAGGAAAGCCTGGTCCACGCCGTTCACGTCCATCTCGTTCAGTAGCTGCTCGAAGCGGGCCTTGCCGTGAAAATCCGGCACCGGCGGGTCGTACGGCCAGCGCTCCCAGGCGTGGCAGTGGCTGTCGATTATCATGAGCGCGTTATTCCACGCCTGCGAAGACCGGCTTCTCGAGAATCGTCTGCGTCTCGTAAATTGAACCCCCGCGCAGTGCCTCAGGCATTGGCATCAACACCGGCACATCGGCCAGCCGCGGGCGATTGCAGGGTTCGCCGCGCAACACCGACTCCGCATAGGCTTCCCAATTCGGGTATCCCTGCAGATGCCAGGAGTCTATCGCGCAGTACTGATAGAGAAGCAACCTGCGCGGACGGGTGGAGACGTTCTTAGCCGAAGCATGCAGCGTCCGCACATGGTGGATCGAAATGCCGCCGGCCTCCAGCTCGATCGGCACTGCCTTGTCCGCGTCCGGCACCTCAACCGTGACCGCGCCAGCAAAGTGCCCGTCCTGGTGATGCGAATAGATCGGACCTCTGTGTGAGCCGGGAATGACCAGCAGACAGCCGTTCTCATATCTCATGTCGTCCATACTCACGCCGACCGCCAGCAAATCGTCATTGGTATGCGGATAAAACGCCCAGTCCTGATGCCACTCTACCGGGCTGCCGTATTCCGGTGACTTCATATTGAGCTTGTTGCCATTCGTGCGCACCCCTGGCCCCACGAGCTGTTCGGCAATATCCACGATGCGAGGGTGCTCGAGAAACTTCTTGTATACCTCATGCTGCAATACCGGGTCCTTAAGCCTCCGCAATTTCGGCGACTCCGGTGTGTGACCTGGCTCAAGGTCAAAAACATCGGTATGATCGCTAACGCTGGCGCTGAGCTGGACGAATCCGTCGGTTACCCTGCGCAGTTCCGCTACCTCGTCAGCCGAAAGGACGCCTTCCACGCCCAGGTAGCCGTTCTCGTGATAGAAGTCAATCTGTTTCTTGCTAAGCATCTGAATGCTCCTTGTGGATAGATAGGGCGTGCCGCGCTATGATTTCTTCAGTCGCTATTATGTGCCTCAAAAATACGGTTCGATCCACTCTTCCGCGATTTCAAGCCCGAAGCCCGGCGCATCCGAAGGCACCAGCCAGCCTTCTTCCGCCACAGCCTGACCGGGAATGCCCGCCGATTCCTGCAAGGGCACGCCTGGCGCGGAACCGATGAAGTACTCCAGCCACGGAACGCAGGCAACGGCATGTGTAAAATGCTGGCCAAAGGGATTGCGCCCGCCTCCGTGCAGAATAACTTTCTTGCCCGCGGCATCCGCGGCTGACGCAATCTTCAGACAGGTGCTCAGCCCCCCGACCCAATTGATGTCCGGCTGCAATATATCAACGACGTTATGCCGCAACGCCCACTGGAAGGGCATGTGCGTATACCAATGTTCTCCCGTGCTCAACGTCTGCCATGGTATGCGCTCTCGCACCTCGACATGGCCGTCTAGGTCCTCCGAAAGCAGACACTCCTCCATCCACTTGAGCCGGTAAGGGCGCAGCGTTTCGGCCAGACGCACTGTGTACTCGATGTCGAACGCCATCCAGCAGTCCAGCATCAGTTCCGCCTCGTCGCCCACCAGTTCCCTGGCCTCGGCCACCATCTGCTCGTTCTTGCGCAGCCCGTCCAGTCCGTCCGCCGGCCCATAGGGACAGGCCAGTTTGAACGCACGGAAGCCCAGTTCCTTGTACCAGTCCAGATCGTTGCCCGTCG
The DNA here is from genome assembly GCA_965207495.1 of Caldilineaceae bacterium. Lineage (GTDB taxonomy): Bacteria > Chloroflexota > Anaerolineae > Caldilineales > Caldilineaceae > Bin5. The sequence goes on along the minus strand of OZ242287.1, from coordinate 4,075,007 downwards.
AATAACAGAACTGCTTGTCCTTCTGCGGGCCCCCAATCAGACTGTAAACCGGCCGGTCCAGCACCTTGCCCTTCGCGTCCCATAGAGCCAAATCCACCGCGCTGACCGCGTAGGCGGCCAGTCCCACCGACCCGTACGGTTTCGTCATGCGGAACATCATGTCGGCCAGCCGTTGAATCGCCAGACCGTCCTCGCCGATAAGATTCGGGGCAATGTGGTCGTCGATGATGGCAGCAGCCACCCGTCCATTGTCCGTCAGACCAAGACCCCACGTCCCGTCCTCAAGTGTCACCTTGCACCACACCGGCCCCCAACGGCTTGGCGTCCAAAGGCTCCGATGCCGCTTCACCTTGGGATACCAGGACATGGGATTAGCGACCTCTGCAGTCTCGGCCCAACCCTTGCGCCGCGGTTCAGTTCTCTGCTCAGGCTCGGGAAAGTTGACGCGTACAGCCTGAATGTCTGTAATTCTCATGTCAAGCACTCTCCATGACGATGGAACTTCCTGGTATTATGCTTCTTTCTAACCGTCTATCTCTTGGCTGATCCTGAATGGAGGTGCGCCACTCAAAAGCAGGGCCCTATCAGTTCTCGCCACCATCAGTTCCAGACCTGTCGGTCCCGCCGTCGGCACCCGCGTCAATCTCCTTTTGCAAAAGTTGAAGCAGCTTTCTCCGCTCCGCCAAGCTGAGCCCAGCCAGTCTCTCCTCGGGCCCGAGGCCAGCCAATCTCTCTTCGGGCGTTCCCGTTTCGAAAATGAGTTCTCGTATTCTCTTTCCGTAAGCCAACACCTTCTCCGGGGTCAACACTTCCGCCATGCCCGTATCTCCTTTCACTTCGAGGGTTTGGGTCAAACCGAGAATATAGGCGTGAAAATCCGCTGATTCTGCGATACCGGATCTGGCCAGCGCAGCAAGACCTGATGCTCTTTCCTGCTCGCGGCTGGCAAACAGCTTCACAAAGGCGTTATTTGCACTCGGTGGCAAACGATTTAGTGCCAGAAGCGTCACACGACCAACAAAGGGCAGCTTGGTTCGAAAGACACCTCTCTCCGACTCTTCAAATCCCCACCTGGCCAACCGGCTCTGCTGAGGCGTTTTTGCGCTCAGAACGACCGGCAGCGTCTGTTCCTTTGGCAGTTTCTGCACTTGACGGTAGAAGAGATCGTAAGCGGCAGCTTGCAATATCCCGTCCTCGGTCACAGATTCAGTGTACTTGAACTCAACCAGGATGTGAGCCGCCCTACTCTCACGGATACCGTCCGGCAATCGCGCCCGTTGCGCTTCGTTCCAACCCGCCCCTTCTCGCCGCAGGAGCAAAATGTCTACTCTGGGGGACTCGCTGAGGATGCTCGACTCCGTCGCAACCGTTACCTTGACCGCAGCCAAATTTAGCTGCATGCCTGAACCGAGAAGCCGGTGGTACTGCACGCGCGCTGTCGTAGTGGCCATGTTCGGGGGATGAATGGCTCAAACCGTCTATCAATTTCGCGGCTGCCTGCGCCAAATCACAGTGGTCAGCAAGCCGGTGTCAGGCTCCGTCTGCCTCTCCGCCTGTCTCTCGACCGCGCCAGGCAACGCGGCGCCTGTCCGCGTTCAAACGGTACTTGATTTCGTGCAGGATGTCAAAGCGAAATAGCGCTCCGGGTGCATCCCAGAATAGGGGCTGAATTCTCGTATACCCCTTGTCGCAACCATACCCTGTTCAGTTCCCCTTCCAAGCTCCTGAAACCCAATCGGTGTTCTCTCTCCTCTCTCCTCTTCACTCGCTCCTTGCATTTGGGCGTCCGGGCCTTCGGCCCTCCCTTGTGCAGGGGCTGCGCCCCCGCAACGCCCCGCCCTTACTAGCCACCGTGTTCATTCTTCCCCAGCATAATGTCTAGCCAACAGTGTCTCCTCCCCCACCTGCTGTCTCTCCCCCCCCCGCAGTTCCCCTGCCGTTCCCCTGCAGTTCCGCGCCCCCGCAACGCCCCGCCCTTGTTATCCACCGTGTTCATTCTTCCCCAGCATAATGTCTAGCCAACAGTGTCTCCTCCCCCACCTGCTGTCTCTCCCCCCCGCAGTTCCCCCGCATTTCCCCTGCAGTTCCCCTGCAGTTCCGCGCCCCCGCAACGCCCCGCCCTTGTTAGCCACCGTGTTCATTCTTCCCCAGCATAATGTCTAGCCAACAGTGTCTCCTCCCCCACCTGCTGTCTCTCCCCCCCCGCAGTTCCCCCGCATTTCCCCTGCCGTTCCCCTGCAGTTCCGCGCCCCCGCAACGCCCCGCCCTTACTAGACCACCGTGTTCATTCTTTCCCAGCAAAGTGTCTGGATTAAAGTGTCTAGCCAACAGTATTCACCCCAAACGCTCCCATAGGGGCAGGCCTTGTGCCTGCCCTGTACCTATGCCGAAGCAGGAAAACGATTTCGACCACCCAGGCATAAATTCCCGGCCAAACTCTTCCCCGCCAATTCTGGCCCGCACCCGTCGCCTTCTTCGCCCCAACATAGAGATGCACCCAGCCCACCCCCGCCGTCGGGACAGATTCGCCAATCTGCGATATAATCGCCCGCAGTTGACCGGCGCACGAACTTTCTCGCGCACCCCAGCTGGCCGGACCAAACAGTTCACACAATATGTCTTCTAAGAGCCAGTCCGACACCATCAAAGTACGCCCGGATGAGCGACTTGACGAACAAAAAATCGCCGAATTCCTGCGCGGCAAGCTACCAGGAACCGAAAACCCCCTGACTGTCCGCCAATTTGGCGGCGGCGCGGCCAATCTGACCTACCACCTCGACTATGGCAGCCGCGAGTACGTACTCCGCCGCCCCCCGCTGGGCCCAGTCGCGCCCTCCGCTCACGATATGGCGAGAGAGTCCAAAGTCTTGCTCAAGCTCTGGAAAGCATTTCCACTCGCGCCCCGAGCCTTCCTGTTCTCTGACGACGAGTCCATTGTCGGCGCACCCTTCTTCGTTATGGAGCGGCGGCACGGCATCGTCGTCCGCAATTCGATTCCGCCGCTCTACGACGCTTGCAGCGATGCCCCCGCCCGAATGAGCATTGCGCTTGTCGAAGCATTGGCCGATCTCCACGCAGTTGACTATGAAGCCATAGGCCTGGACGATTTGGGTCGGCCCGCCGGTTTCGTCAAACGCCAGATCGAAGGCTGGTGGCGGCGCTGGCAAGCCGCAAAGCTGGAGGACCTGCCGGCCATGGACGCTGTCTACAGCTGGTTGCAGGCAAACCAACCACCGGAAGGCCCTGCTTCCCTCGTCCACAACGACTACAAGCTGGATAACGTCATGCTCGACGCCGCCGACCCTGGACGAATCGTCGCCGTCTTTGACTGGGACATGTGCACGCTCGGCGATCCCCTCTCCGACGTCGGCGCGTTGCTCGCCTGGTGGTGTCTGCCCGACGATCCCCCCCACTTCCGGGCGATGGCGATGATGCCGCTCGACGACCGCTTCCTGAGTCGCGCGGAACTCATCGCCCACTATGCACAACATAGCGGCCGCGACCTGTCCGCCATCCACTTCTACCACGCGCTCAGCCTGTTCCGCGTGACCGTCATCATCGCCCAGATCTACGTCCGCTACGTGCGCGGCCAGACGCAGGACGAACGCTTCGCCGCCTTCGGCCCGCGCATCCCCGCTGCGGCCCAGGCTGCCCTGGAAGTGGCACTGGGCAGCTGAACTTCCATGAAGCGCTTCTGGGATAATCGCCTTCTTGAACATTCCTTGGATTGACGCGGAAATGTAGACTGACTATCATAATCCGAAAAACTTACCACCTTTCATCCACCTCCGAAGGAGCGATTAACGTGCAGGAACACAAAATCTCAATGCTGGGCACCGGCCTCATCGGCATGTTCTACACAATGGCCCTTAACGGCGGCAGGGGCAAAGACCGAGTGCAGCTCGTCTATTCCCGTTCTGAAGAAAGAGCCAAAGCATTTGCAGAAGAATGGGACATTCCCGCCTGGACCACCGATCTGACTGAAGCCTGTACCTCCGACGATGTCGATACCGTCGTCATCGGTCTCCCCAACCACATTCACGAAGAGTGCGTAGACCTGGCCGCCGACGCAGGCAAGGCCATCCTCTGCACCAAGCCCCTCGGCCGCACCGCGGCAGAGGCCAAGCGCATGATGGAAAAAGTCGAAGCGACCGGTGTCTTCGGCGGCTATCTCGAAGACCTCTGCTACACGCCCAAGACCCTGAAGGCCATCGCCTCCGTCGAAAACGGCGCCCTCGGCGAAGTAACCTGGGCCTGCTCACGCGAAACGCACCCCGGCCCCCATAGCGACTGGTTCTGGGACCTCGAACAGGCCGGCGGCGGCGCCATCGTAGACCTCGGCTGCCACTGCATCGAGATCGTCCGCAGCTTCATCGGCAAGGACATCCGTCCCGTCGAGGTAATGTGCTGGGCCGACACCCTCGTCCACCCCATAGACGCCGAAGACAACGGCATTGCCCTCATCCGCTTTGAAAACGGCGCCATCGGCCAGTTCGAAGTCAGTTGGACCTTCCGCGGCGGCATGGACCTGCGCGACGAAGTCGCCGGCACCGAGGGCACCATCTGGCTCAATCACTTCCTGCGCACAGGCTACGAGATGTACACCAGCGGCGCCGGCGCCGGCTACGTCGCCGAAAAGGCCGAATCGGAGAGCGGCTGGCTATTCCCCGTGGGCGACGAAGTGGTCGAATTGGGCTACAGCGACATGTTTGACGACATGTTCAACGCCATCGACCAGGGCACCCAACCCAGAGAAAATTTCTACGACGGCTATGTCGTCAACGCAGTCATCGACGCCTGCTACCGCTCCGCATCCTCGCGCCAGTGGGAACCGGTGGAGCTGGAAGTCTGGCGAGGACGCGAAAATGTGCCGCTCATCCGCGACAGCCGCGGGCAGGAGGCAGCCACCGCAACTGAACCCGACCCGGCCGAAGCGCTCGCCGCCGCTGCCGGTCTGACAATCCTGAAAACAGAACGGATGGCCGGCGGCCAGGTCAAAGTCATCATGAAGAATGAAGAGACAGGTGAGCTCAGCCAGGAAATCATCGAGAACGCATAGCCCCTTCCCATGTCACTGATCAGACCCTTCCTCCAGGAAGAGGCCTTCCTCCACGATGTGCAGGACGCAACCGGCGGCGAACGCGTCCTGCACATCTGGTGGTTGGGCCAGAGCGGTTTTCTGCTCAAATGGCACAGCCATTTCCTCCTCTTCGATCCCTATCTCTCAGATTCCCTCACCAAAAAATACGCCGCCACCGACAAACCCCACATTCGCATGACCGAACAGGTCATCGCTCCCGAACGCCTCGACTTCGTCGACGTGGTCACCTCAAGCCACAACCACACCGACCATCTCGACGGCGAAACGCTCGGCCCACTAAGGAAAGCGAATCCGGACTTGCAGTTCATCATACCCGAAGCCAATCGGGCATTCGTTGCCGAGCGTTTGGGCTGCGATCCGTCCTGGCCGGTGGGTCTGGACGACGGAGACTACAAAGAGGTGGGCGCCTTCCGCTTTCACGGAATCGCCGCCGCCCATGAAGAGTTGGAGAAGGATGAAGAGGATCGCTGCAGATTCCTCGGCTACGTAGCCCGCTTCGGCCCTTGGACCGTCTATCACAGCGGCGACACTGTTCTATACAGCGGGTTGGTGGAGCGGCTGACCCATTTCAACGTGGATGTGGCCATCCTGCCGATAAACGGCAGCAAGCCGGAGAGGAAGGTGGCCGGCAATCTCAACGGAAGCGAAGCCGCCACACTCGCCTGCGCCATCAACGCCAAGCTCGCGATCCCCTGCCACTTCGAAATGTTTACCTTCAACACCGCGCCGCCAGACACCTTCATCGCCGCCGCCACTGCGCTGGAACAGCCTGTTCGCGTGCTCCGGGCCGGGGAGCGTTGCACCGTCGAAAAGTCGGCCGCCGGCGTTATGACCGTTCGATCAAACGATTGACAGCCTCTCGTGACAGAGCCGCCAGCGGTCTGTCAGGCGTAGAGACAACAGTGGCCGCAACCGCGTTGCCAAATCGAGCCGCCTGCGCGGCAGGGGTCCCCTCGTGTATCGCCAGCAGGAACCCGGCATTAAAAGAATCTCCCGCGCCTACAGTTGTCTGAACAACGACGGAAAATCCTGGCACGTAAGTTGGCCCGCCGGTCGAGCCCGCAGCAATGCCATCCCGTTCCAGAACTGCCGCGCCTGCCTCCCCCCGCTTGATGACCACACAACCTGCGCCGCCCTCCAGGATCGCAGCCATTCCCGCGCCCAACTCCGCCCCACCGGTACAAACCGTTAACTCGTGCTCGTTGCAAATGAAATAATCGGTGTAAGCCAGCAGTGGGCGCAACTCGTCCAGTCGCGCCGGTTCCCCGATCGCCGGGCCGATGTCTACCGCTGTGCGAGTGTCGCCTTGCCGGGCCCGCCGGAACAGCTCAACCGCGCCGTGAGGGCGCAGACCAGGCATAATTGAGTAGCTTGTCAACAGTAGCATGTCCGAACGGCAAACAAGAGACTTTTCGATTGAACTGTCGTCCACGCATCTGTTTGCGCCTTCGTGGTGAAAGGCCAGCCGGTTCTGCTCCATGTCGCTGAGAATAAGCGTCGTGGCAGTTCCCTGTCCCGGATACCTCCCAACGCTCCCCGTCTCGACACCTGCGTCCGCGAGTTGCTCCGCCATCCAGTCGCCCAGGTGATCCTCGCCCAAGCCGCCAACCAGCTCTACGCTTGCTCCCAGTCGTGCCAGGGCATAGGCCGAGTTGGCCCCGTTACCCCCGAGGGAAGTTCGCAGCGGCTCGTCGTGGAAGACGAGACTGTCGACGGTGAACTCGTCTCCTTCGCTGCGGGGCATGTCAACAAGGTTTGAAACGAAAAGATCAACCGTCGCTGTGCCGATTACGACAAACATTGGCGTTTCGCTTTCTGGGCTTGGTTGGCGGTTGACTCACCACTCTGCAGAGACTTTTGTCCAAGACACTCCAATGCGTCTTGGGGTTCCTAGTGAACAACTCACTTCTTTTCCATTGTAATAGCGAAACAGGCTGTCAGAAAACGACCAGGCGGATCACTTAGCCCCCCTCCCCCGTGACCCCTCTCGAATGCCAAGTCCCACACTGCCGCGCTGTCACCAAATTCAGCGCCCTTCACTGAGCCCTAAGTAAGAGGACCGACCACGTTTTCAAGCACCTCATTTTTTGCCACTGACGCGCGTCACGAATATAATGCACTGCTAGCAGCCGCCGCTTTGGCTGCTCTAGAAAGTCCTTGCCGAGACACTCACACTGAACTGGCCTGCCCTGGGCCGCCGCCATTTCAGGCCCGGCAGTAACCTTTCCGACTGCATACTGCGAACCCCCGCTCAGATCGGTTGGATGTCACCAGGGCAAATCCCTTGCCCCGTAATTATTCCCTGTGAAAGTACAGTGCCTGCCGCTTTGAAATTCTCAGACAGAAACTGAACGTCCATCTACTGCACCAAGTCGGTTCGCCCTGGTTCGCAGATCCGGCTTGTCCCAATACATCGAGTCAACATCGAGAACGAATCCGCTCACGAAAAGGAGAAAAACTGCATGACAAGACGAACTCTCAGCCGACGTGACTTTCTACAGACGACAGGTATAGCTGCCGGCTCAGTAGCGCTGGCCGCATGCGCGGCGCCCGCCGCTGCCCCAGCCGCCTCGGATGGCGATGACTCCATGGCTGCCGAACCGCAAACCATCTCCTGGTGGTATGCCTGGGGCAATCTGGACCCCGCCGTTGAGTCCATTAGGGAACTCGACAGCTTCAAGGCGCATGTCGGCGAAAACACGACCCTCGACTATCGCGGCAGCACCAATAACGAGGCCGTTCTGACAGCACTGGCAGCCGGCGACCCGCCCGACGGCGGCTCCAATATGGACTACCCCGGCCTCTGGGCACGCGGCGTCTGCCTGCCCGTCAACGACATGGTCGACTCCAGCGAAATCATCGATGCCAACAATGTGGTCGATGCAGTCTGGCAGGGAGGTTTCTACGGCGCCGATCTGATCGGAGTTCCCTCGATCGAGTCCTTCCTCTGGTACGGCCTCAACTATAATGCCCAGCACGTCGAAGAGGCCGGCCTCGACCCCGACAACCCGCCATTGACCTGGGAAGGCGTCCTCGAATGGCATCAGGAACTCTCCCAATTCGACGATGGCGGCAATGTCCTTCGCATCGGCCTGGACCCGATCGATGCTATGGCCGGTGAACCCGACTTCATCGCCACCTCCTACGGCCACACCTGGTGGAACGACGAAGAGCAGACCTTCCACCTGAACCACGAGCTCATGGCCCAGGGCATCCAGATGCAGTCCGAATTCTTCCGTTTCATCGGTCCGGACAACTTCGCCGGCCTGCGTTCGGTTGAAGGACAGGGCACCTGGGGCGCAGCCTTTAACGCCGAGGTTCAGTCCATGATCATCGAAGGCTACTGGCACGCTGGCGAAACCACCATCCAGAAGCCCGAAGTGGCCGTCCACAATCGCGCCACCTGGGCGCCGGTCCCCGCATTCCGCGAGGGCGCCAAAGTCATGGCCACCGGCCCCCACATGGTCCAGATTTACAGGGACGGCAAGAACCCCGACGGCATGTTCCAAGTTGCCGAATTCCTGCACACCAATGAGCCCCTCGACATCATCTTCAATGAAGTTGGCTGGATTATGGGAATCGAGACCTGGCTGCCCACCATCGATCCCGATACTTTCCCCGGCCTGCGCTTCTACATCGACGGTATCGATGAGGTCACCGACTGGATCGTTGGCCGCCGCTCCCCGATTCACTGGTTCGTCAATACGCAACTCTGGGACCTGCGCGAACAGGTCTACCGCGACCTGATCACGCCTGACGAGGCCGTCGCCGAACTCCAGAAGCGTGCTGAAGACGAGTGGGAAGCCCAAGGGCTCTAGCGACTACAATCCAGCGGCCAGCGCCTTACGGCCTGGCCGCTGGACATTCTATACACAGAAGGATCTCCTATGGCCGCCAGCACACAGAAGGTCAGCCGTTACACGCCTCAGGAATGGCGCAATCTGCGCCTCGGACTGGTCTTCGTTTCGCCATGGGTCCTGGGCTTTCTCATCTTTACGATCTATCCCCTCCTGTCTTCGCTCTACTACAGTCTGACCCGTTACGACCTGCTGCGACCGCCGGTATTCTTGGGCGTAAAGAACTACGCCACCCTCTTCTTCGATGATCCCCATTTCTGGAACGTGATGTATAACACACTCTACTATGTTGGGGTGAGTGTCCCATTCGGCGTCGCCGTGGCCTTCTTGATCGCCAATCTGTTGAACTCCGATGTCGTGGGCCGTTCGTTTTTTCGCGGCGTGATCTACGTCCCGTCAATCGTTCCCGCAGTGGCATCGGCCATGGTGTGGCAGTTCCTCATGAATGTTCAGTATGGCGCAATTAACGGTGTACTTCGCTACTTTGGCCTGCCCATCATCCCCTTTCTCTCTAATCCGGGTTGGGCCAAACCCTCGTTGATTCTGGTCGCCATTTGGGCACAGGGGGCCGCCGTAGTCATATTTCTTGCTGCGCTGCAGGATGTCCCTCGCTCTCTCTACGAGGCCGCAACAGTTGACGGCGCAAATCTGTGGCATAGATTCCGCAACGTCACCGTTCCCCTGACGTCCCCAATCATTCTCTTCAATCTGATCATGGGCCTGATCGTCGCCTTCCAGGAATTCACCGTTCCCTGGCTTCTCACCGAAGGCGGCCCCATGAACTCTACCGAATTCTACCTGGTCCACCTCTATCGCAATGCCTTTGAATACCTGAGGATGGGAAAGGCTTCGGCACTGGCCTGGATTCTCTTCCTGATCATCGTTTCTTTTACAATTGTCATATTTAGGTCCTCAGCCAGGTGGGTCTACTACGGAGGCGACAAATGACCTCAATCGCCTCCGAAAGCAGAACCGCACCCGCGTCCAAATATCACTATGACTCCGGCCGAAGGTGGCAGACCTTTCTGCTTGAATTCGCCAAGTACGCTATTCTCATTCCACTTACAATTAGCTTTGCCTTCCCTCTCTACTGGATGATCAGTTCCGCGCTCAAGGTGGACTCCCAAGTCTTTACCGTGCCGCCCATCCTGCTGCCCTACCCAATTCACCCCGAGAACTTTATAAAAGGCTGGCAAATCCTGCCTTTTACACGCTACGCCGTCAACTCGGTTGTATTCTATACGGTCCCCGCAGTCGTGTTTACGGTCCTATCCTCGACAATCGTTGCCTACGGATTCTCCCGCCTTCGCTGGCCGGGACGAGATACCATGTTTTGGCTGGTCGTGATGACAATGATGCTGCCCTGGGCCGTTACCATGGTGCCGCTCTTCATCACCTTCAAGTGGCTCGGTTGGCTCGACACCTACCGCCCGCTCGTCGTGCCCGCGCTCTTCAGCCATCCATACATCGTATTCCTGCTTCGCCAGTTCTTCATGACCCTTCCCGAGGAGCTTTCCGACGCCGCCCGCATCGACGGAGCCAGCGAATTCGGCATCCTCTTCCGCATCATCCTGCCGTTGACCAAGCCGGCCCTGGCCGTGGTCGCGCTCTTCCGGTTCCTATGGGCCTGGAACGACTACCTCGGTCCCCTGATCTACCTCCGAGACGAGAATCGCTACCCGCTCGCCCTCGGAATCGAGCAGCTTTCAAGTCGGGCCAACGACATCGGCAATTTCAGCAATGGCATCCCCTACCTGATGGCCGTTAGCACGCTCGTCGCACTCCCAATTATCGTAACTTTCTTTTTCGCCCAGCGTACCTTTATCGAAGGTATCTCAGTAACAGGGCTGAAGGGTTAGGAAGCAAGAGCGGCCGATAATGCGCACTTTCTTCCCCGCCCTTCTCGTCGCGGCACTCCTCCTTTCCGGCTGCTCAGCGGGCCTCACCTACGAGAGCCTGTCCCACGCGCCTTTTTCACTTCAGCCATCAGTCAGGCTCCAAATCAACCCCCTTCCTTTGACGCCCCGCTCCGAAGGGGCCGCTCAGGGCGACGCACAGTCGCGTCCCTGTACCGGCAGCTTCGTCGAACACGAACTCCCACACATTACCGGCACAGCCTTCGAACGCGTCACCTACTTCACCAGCAACGGCGCCGGCCTCGCCGTCGGTGACCTCGACAACGACGGCGACGAAGACTTCGTCCTTGCCAACCTGCTCGGTCCCAACCAGATCTTCTGGAACGAGGGCAACTGGCAGTTCCGCCCGCAGCTCCTGCTCGACGGCAGCCTGCGCGGCGTCGCCCTAGTCGACATTGACGGCGATGGCTGGCTCGACATTACCGCCACCAGCCGCTCAGGCACCTTCCTCTATTGGCGCAACAGGGGCGGCGAGGACAGTGCACCGCCCTTCACAGCCGAACAGGAACCGGCGCGTCTACAAGGAGTCGACGGCTTCGCCTACTCGCTGCAGTGGGGCGACCTGGACGCAGACGGCGACCTCGACCTTGTCACCGCATCCTATGACGCCTCACTCGAGAAGCAGATAGGCCGTCGCGCCCTGGATGCCACAGACCAGAACGGTGTGTTCGTCTACAAGAATAACGGCGGACGCTTCGAGCCCACGCGTCTCGCGACTCGTGCACAAGGGCTTGCCCTCCACCTCCAGGATCTGAACAGCGACCGGCGCCCTGATATTCTCGTTGGCAACGACTTCGACGTACGCGATGTCGCCTTCCTCGGCCAGCGGAACGGCGGCTGGCTCGCCACCGAACCCTTCGCCACTACCACCTTCAGCACCATGAGCTTCGACAGCGGCGACATCGATAACGACGGCCGCTTGGAGCTGTTCGCCGCCGATATGCACCCGTACTCAGAAGAGCCCGATATCCTGAGCCAGTGGCTGCCCGTCATGCAGACGATGCCTCCCCCCAGCCCCGAAGACGGGCCCCAGGTGATGGCCAACGTCCTCCAGCAACGGCAAGGCGACGCCTGGTCTGACCAGGCCGAAGCCTGGCGCATCCCCTACAGCGGCTGGAGCTGGTCCGCCCAATTCGGCGACATCGACCAGGACGGCCTGCTCGACCTTTACGTCGTCAACGGCATGACCGCCATGGAGATCTTCCGCCATCTGCCCGGCGACGAACTGGTCGAGGAAAACCAGGTCTACCGCAACGACGGAGGCAATCGCTTCACGCCCGCACCTGAGTGGAAACTGAATAGCACCGCCGGCGGCCGCGGCATGTCCATGGCCGACTTTGACGGCGACGGCGACCTCGATGTGTTGATTAACAATCTGCGATCCCCATCCCAACTGTTCGAGAACCAGTTGTGCAGCGGCCAGTCCCTGCTAGTCGATCTGCGCCATCCCGAAAGCGGCAACACACGCGCCCTGGGCGCCGAGCTGCTTCTCCACACCTCAAGTGGCATCCTCCGTCGCACCGTGCAAGCAACGGGCGGCTACCTGTCCGGCCGCAGCGCCCGCCAGCACTTTGGAATGCCCCCTGACAGTAGTATCATCGCCCTGGAAGTGCGCTGGCCGGACCGAGTCGTCACGCTGATCGACGTGCGACTGCTTCAGCCGAATAGCTTACTGACAGTCACCCGAGGCTCTTCTGGAACCGAGCAGGCCACCCCAAGCGACGCCGGTCCGCCCTGACCAGCCAACGACCTTCACCTTTCCCCTACGTAAAGGACCACTCCCTGAACAATCCTTCATACGAGCACAGATGGCAGATTCTGGCTGCCTTGGCCGGCGTCATCCTAATGGCATCTCTGGTCTTCAGTTCTGCCGCCGTCGTCCTGCCTGCCATTGTGCGCGAATTCAATATTGACTTTGACGTCGGTCAGTGGGTGCTCCTCTCATACACCCTTGCCCAGACTTCGATCATGCCCATGGTGGGACGGCTGGGAGATATGATAGGCAAGCGACCCGTTTTCCTGGGTGGCACAATCGCCTTCATGATCACGTCGATCCTCCCCGGACTCGCGCCCACCATCGAGCTTCTGCTCTTATTTCGCGTGCTTCAGGCCGTGAGCGCGGCGTTCGCCATCACTCTGAATTACGGCATTGTGATCGAAAACTTTCCCTCTTCCGAGCGCGGCAAAGCACTGGGCGCCTTCGGCGCGATCTTTGCGGCTGGAAGCATCGTCGGACCTATGCTCGCCGGAGCCCTCTTGGAAACCCTATCGTGGCGCTGGATATTCTTTGTAGGCCAGCCTTTGAGCGCGATCAGCCTGGTTTTGGCCTGGCGCTATCTGCCTAAGACTAGCCCCACCGGCCGCGAGAGTTTCGACTGGACCGGCTCCTTCTTCCTCTTTGCGGGGCTCCTGGCACTTATGCTGTACCTGACTTTTGGCGACCGAATTGGATTCCGTGCTCCCGTCATGCTGGGACTGTTCGCCCTTTCTCTACTCTCGATTTGGCAGTTTTTGCGCAATGAGGCACGCGTGCAGCATCCGCTTGTCGACCTTTCGCTGTTTCAGAACGCTCAGTTCAGCGTCAACTTGGCAATCCGGATAATAACAAATGTTGCAATGGGTGGTCTGTGGTTCTTGTTTCCATTCTATCTGAGCAATATCTTGCAGATTGAGCCTTTGCTTGCCGGCATGCTCCTGACAACTTTCTGGATCTGGTTCGGTGTGGCCGTGCTGGTTTCTGGTACCCTGTCCGATCGGTTCGGCGTTCGACTGATAACCGGCGTGGGCTTGGCAATCCTGGCCTTCGGCTGCTACACCGTCAGCACACTCAGCGCCGCCACTACAGCTGCTGACTTCGTTCTACGGGTCGCGCCGGTTGCCCTCGGCTTTGGGATCTCACATTCACCTACAAACAGCGCTGTCATGAGTTCTGTCCCCCGCGAAAGACTGGGCATCGCTAGCGGGACCAACACGATCGGCCGCTTCTTAGGGCGCACCGCCGGCGTGGCCGCACTCGGCGCCGTGTGGGCCAGTCGCGTCAACGCCTATGCCGGCCCCGAACTCAGCGGCGCAGTGACGGAGGCAGCAGCCTCGCCCCAGATCGCGGCACTGCAAGATGTTGCCTACGCGGCCATGGCCCTGGTCGGCTTCACCCTGGCATTGATTGCCTGGGAAACTCACCACTCTCGAAGGGCCTTACGGCCGGTACAGGTTTCTTCATAGCCGGCACTGTTTCCCACCGCAGCGGGGGTCAACATTTCGGCCTACCTGAGCAAAGCAGAATCCCCGCTCCGGGAACCTGCCGGCCGGACAGGTCACTTTCTGTCATCGATGGTAATTGTGTCCAACCGGACAATTGATTGACCATAACTTGAGGTCCCGACAATGGTCCATGGCTCTCTTGAGGCCAATCTGCCCCGTCAGTCTTGTGCCGCTCCAATATCGTTTTCCTGATCCATGACCCACCTTTCTGACTCCCTGTCAACAAGGCAAAGATGGCTCATCTTCGCCGCCATCTGCAGCGGAATCTTCCTGGACTCGAAAGAGGGCAGCATCGTTGTTGTCATACTGCCCGCCCTCGTAAACGAGCTTCAGGTCGACTTCACCCTTGTTCAGTGGGTCGTTCTTTCCTTTACGCTTACAAAAACAGCCATTATCCTGAGCGTAGGCAGACTGGGCGATATGATTGGCAAGAGGCCCGTCTTTCTCGCCGGCACAGTTGCCTTCTTAATCGGTTCAGTCCTCTCCGGACTTGCGCCAAATATCGAGCTTCTCCTTCTCTTTCGCGTAGTCCAGGCGATCGGCGGCGCCTTCGCCACAGCCCTCAGCATGGGCATCGTGACCGAAATCTTTCCCGCTTCCGAACGCGGCAAGGCCCTCGGCCTCTTCAGCGCCGCCGTCTCACTGGGCGGCATCGCCGGCCCCTTTCTTGGCGGGATGTTGCTGGAATTCCTGTCCTGGCGCTGGATCTTCTTTGTCGGCTTTCCCTTCAGTATTGTCAGTTTCATTCTTGCTTGGCGCTATATGCCAGGCGCCAGCCCCGCCGGCAGACAACGCTTCGACTGGACCGGATCGCTACTCCTGGCTTCTTTCCTTCTGACTTTCATACTTTTCCTGACATTCGGTCCCCGTTTCGGATATCGCTCAACCGTCATGTTGGGCCTGTTTGGCGTCTCACTGCTCGCCTTGGCTCTGTTCATCAACACCGAACGTCGTGTGAAGGATCCGCTCCTCGATCTGTCGATTTTCAGAAACGCACAGTTCAGCCTCAACCTCTCGATGCGCTTCGTCAGCTTCATAGTAATCGGGGGCGTCTACCTTCTTCTCCCCTTCTACCTGACGAACCTGCTCCAGCTGGAGCCCGTCGTAGTGGGCCTGCTATTGACGACAACCTGGATCTCCTTTGGGGTAGCATCCCCCTTCGCAGGCACACTGTCCGACCGTTTTGGTTACCGCCGCATCGCCGGCGCCGGCCTCATTCTGATGGCGGTCGGCTGTTACACCGTGAGCACCCTCAGCCTCGACACCTCGATTCCTGGCTACGTGCTGCGAGTGGCCACCTTGGGCCTCGGCATGGGGCTATTTCAATCCCCCAACAACAGTGCAGTGATGGGCTCTGTTCCCCCCGAACGCCTTGGTGTCGTTAGCGGCATCAACGTCATCGGCCGCACACTTGGGCGTACCTCTGGCATCGCCGCCTTGGGCGCACTCTGGGCAACCCGCGTCGCCGCCCATGCCGGACCGGACTACATCGGAAGCGTCACCGAAGCTGCTGCCGCGGCCCAGATGGCCGCACTGCGCGACGTCTCCTATACCGCGCTCGCAATCGTCGCAGTCGCATTAATTCTGAGCGTATGGGGCATCCTGGAGGCACGGGCACCGCTCCATAGGGTTTAGAGTGGACAATGATCGGCTCTTGCGCGCGCCGACTCTTCGGTCTCCCTGTCAAGGTCAGAAACCACGCCCAAGGAATTCCGCCTGTCCGGCCCTTTCGTGTAGGTGAATGCCGGCCGACATCAGCATTTGAGCACTAAAGCAAGGTCCGTGCCTTCCCACTGATCGTCCGAGCCGCGTAAATGGCTCCCCAGTCAGTTCTTTTCATCCTAACGAAAAGGCGCAATTCACCACCCGCCATGGCTAAGCCCACCGATCAACTTTTCGTCGAGCGCAAATGGCATATCTTCGCTGCGCTCGGCTCAGGCATCTTTCTCGCCTCCTTTGACGGCGGCGTCGTCAGGGTGGTGTTGCCCGCGCTTGTAACCGAATTTGACGTCGACTTCGCCCTCATCCAGTGGGTCGTCCTCTCCTTCTCTCTCACGCAAACCGCCATCATGCTGGGCGTGGGCAGGCTGGGAGACATCGTGGGCAAAAAGCCCATCTTCCTCAGCGGCACCATCGCTTTTGCCATCGGGTCCGTCCTCGCCGGGCTTGCCCCGAACATTGAATTCCTCCTCTTCTTCCGTGTCCTCCAGGCCATCGGCGGCGCGTTTGCGACTGCCCTCAGCATGGGTATCGTGACCGAAACCTTCCCCGCTTCCGAGCGCGGCAAAGCTCTCGGCCTCTTCAGCGCCACAGTTTCGGTCGGTGGCATCGCCGGCCCGATTCTTGGCGGCGCTCTCCTCGAATTCCTCTCGTGGCGCTGGATCTTCTTCGTTGGCCCTCCAATGGGTTTCGTCAGCTTTTTGCTGGCCTGGCGCTACCTGCCAAACACCACGCCCGGAGCCCGGCAAAGCTTTGACTGGATCGGTTTTTCGACCTTCTTCTCCTTTCTTTTGGCCCTCATGCTCTTTCTTACTATCGGACAGCGCAACGGCTTTCGGTCCCCCGCAATGCTCGCCCTATTGGCATTCTCTCTGCTTGCCCTCGCGCTCTTCATTCGCACCGAGTTTCGTGTAAAGGATCCCCTCCTCGACCTGTCGCTCTTTGCCAACACACTCTTCAGCCTGAACCTGTCGATGCGGCTGATCAGCTTCATCGTGACCGGCGGCATTACTCTCCTCCTCCCCTTCTATCTGAGCAATCTCCTCAACTTGGAACCTACCGTAGTCGGTCTGCTGCTGACGACCACGATGGTCTTTTTCGGCCTGGCCTCACCGATTTCAGGAATCTTCTCGGACCGTTTCGGGTACCGCCTGATCGCCACCGCGGGATTGGTAATGCTGGCATTCGGCTGCTACACTGTCAGCACCCTCACCGCCGAAACGTCAGTCCTCGGCTACATTCTGCGGGTCTTGCCGCTGGGGCTGGGAATGGGCACATTTCAGTCGCCCAACAACAGCGCGGTGATGGGTTCGGTACCCAGGGAAAGATTGGGCGTCGTGAGCGGCATCAACGTTATCTGTCGAACTCTGGGAAATACCGCCGGTGTCGCCGCCTTGGGCGCGTTGTGGGCCAGCCGCGTCTTCGTCTACGCCGGGCCGGAATTCGCCGGCGACGTGACCGAGGCCGCCGCCGTGGCGCAGACCACCGCCTTGCGGGATGTCTCTTTCACTACGATGGCAATCGTTGCGCTGGCCCTGGTGATGAGCGTTTGGGGACTACTGCGCGGGCCAGCCATCCTGCAACTGCGCGGACGCTCCCAATAGCAGACCGAATCGACGAGCGGCCAGCCCCGCCTACGCTGAATTACAGTCTCAGTGACCAGAAAGAAAACGACTATGAACATTCGCTTTGGCTATCGAGACACTACCTACCCAGAAGGTACCTTGGGCACACTTCGGGACAGCCAGGATCTCATGCCCGATATGCAAGCCCTTCACGCGCAAATGGCCGAGGATGGCTACTTACTCCTGCGCGGGCTGATCGACCGCCAAAAAGTGCAGCAGGCGCGTTCCACGATCCTTCACTACATGGCCGAACAGGATGTCCTGACTCCGGATGCCCCCGTGCTCGAAGGCGTGATGCCCAAGGGCGGCCGCGGCGCCAAGATGAGGCGCATCGCCTACCACGAGGACGTTCTCGCCGTCCTCCAGGCCACCGAGCTCTTCGTATTCTTCGCCGCATACTTCGGCGAACCCGCGCTCACCTTCGACTACAAGTGGCTGCGCGCCGTCGGCAACGAACAATACACCGGCGCCCACTATGACTTCGTCTACATGGGCCGCGGATCGGGCAATCTTCATACGGTCTGGATTCCATTCGGCGACATTCCCGTTCACCATGGCACCTTGGCCGTGTGCCGGGGGTCCCACAACCTGCCCAGCTTTTCGCGCATCCGCGACACATACGGGCGCATGGACGTCGACCGCGACGGCATCGACGGCTGGTTCACCAAAGACCCAATGGAGATCGTCGAAAAGTTTGGCGGCGAGTGGCTTACCACTGAATTCTTCATGGGTGACGCTATCCTATTTGGCATGCACACCATGCACGCCTCGACCACCAACCTGACCAATCGCTTCCGCCTGAGCTGCGATGTGCGCTATCAGCCGGCCAGCGAACCTGCCGACCATCGCTGGGTGGCGGGCGGCCCGGGCCACACCGTCCATGGCATAGAAGACCTCATCCCAATCGAAAAAGCCCGCGCCGACTGGGGGTTGCCGGTCGATTGAACCGGTAGAGCAGATTACCGAATTGCCCGCGCCCTCAAATTCGAGTACGATGCACCTGGCACTTTCTTGAACCGGCCACAGTCCTGCATATCCGATGTCCAAACAGAACCGAATCGACTGCGACATCCATAACGAGGTCCCGGCGCTTCAGACCTTGTATCCCTACTTGCCGGACCACTGGCTCGACTACTGTCGCGAGTCAGCATTCAACGGCCCCGACGCCGCCGACTACCCCGAATCCGTTCCCACCTCGGCTCGCGCCGACAGCAGCCCAAAACCAGACCTGCCTGAAGTTCAGGCCCGCGCCCTGGACGCCGCCGACATCGGCATCCTCAACTGCGCCTACCGCGTCCAAAGTGTGCGCAACGAGGACCTGGCCGCCTCTCTCGCCACCGCTGTAAACCAGTGGCAGGTGGACCACTGGCTCGAAAAAGAGCCCCGCCTGCGAGCGTCCATCGTCGTGCCCAGCCACAACCCGAGCCTCGCAGCACGCGAAATCGAAAGATGGGGCGAGCACCCCGGCTTCGTCCAGGTTATCCTGCCCGTTCGCGCCGAGGCCCCCTACGGCAATCGCCGCTACGACCCGATCTACGCAGCCGCAGTCAAGCACGACCTCGCCATCGGCATCCATTACGGCGGCGCGCCCGGCCATCCCCCAACGCCCACCGGCTGGCCCTCCTACTACATCGAAGACTACGCCAACATGGCCCAGATCTTTCAATCACAGGTGATCAACCTGGTATGCGAAGGCGCCTTTGAACGCTTTCCCCAGTTGCGCGTCGCGCTTATCGAAGGAGGATTCACCTGGCTGCCGTCACTGATGTGGCGCATCGACAAGGAGTGGAAGGGGCTGCGCCACAACACCCCCTACGTCCGCCGGCCCCCCTCCGAATACATGCGCGAGCACCTGCGTTTCACCATCCAACCCTTGGACGCGCCGCCCAATCCCCTGCATCTGGCGCAAATTCTCGACCAGTGCGGCGCCGAAGACCTGCTCCTTTACGCCAGTGACTATCCCCATCCTCACGACGACCAGGACATCCTGCTGGACCTGTTGACCGACGACCAGCGAAACAAGATCTGCAGCGCCAACGCGCGCCAATTCTACCGGCTGTGAAATGACGATCATGGCGTCGAGACAGTGACCCAATCCCATACCTGACTTCACGTCGCCTATCGACAAAATAGGAGGATAACCATGTCGACCCGATTCGATTCGACCGCAACAGTGGAGAGCGGCCCGGCAACCAAAGACCGGACGAATGGTCATGACGCAAAAAATCCCTCTGCCTCCGTTCAACAGAGTGCCCGCTATCGCGCGCCCTTGGACACGGCCATAATCGATACCGACATCCATATCTATTTCCCCACGCAGGACGTGCTGCGCAACTATCTCGACGAGCCCTGGCAGGACTATCACCGGACTTTCGGCCAGCGTGGTTTTGACGGCTCACACTATCCCCGCGCCATGCCCAATGCAGCCCGCCACGACGCTTGGCCCGGCGACGGAACGCCCCCCGGCTCAAACCTGCCTCTTCTCCAGAAACAGCTACTGGACGAGTGGAATATCGAAGTAGGCGTTCTCAATCCGCTGGTCGGCGCTGGCGAACAGCGCAATCTGGCATTCGGAGCCGCTTTCGCCCGCGCGACCAATGAATGGCAATTGGCCGAATGGCTCGAACCGGAGCCCCGCCTGCGCGCCTCCATCATCGTCCCCTGGGAAGACGGCCAACTGTCCGCCGCAGAGATCGACAGGTGGGGCAGTCATCCGGGCTTCGTCCACGCACTCCTCATCGCCCGCACAAAGGAACCCCTTGGACGGCGCAAATATTGGCCCATGTATGAGGCTGCCAGCCGCCACGACGTGCCGATCGCTATCCATTTCGGCGGCGCCGGCGGCGGACCCATTACCGGCTCAGGCTACCCAAACCACTACATCGAAGACCATGGCGGCATGCCCCAGACCTTCCAGTCGCAGGTGATAAGCCTGATCTTCGAAGGCGTCTTCCACGAATTCCCGACGCTCAAGTTCGTGCTCATCGAAGGCGGTTTCGCCTGGATTGCTCCGCTCCTTTGGCGGATGGACAGTTCATGGCGCAAACTGGGCAGCGAGGTGCCGCACGTAACCGAACCCCCCTCAGAGATCTTCCGACGACACTTCTGGGTCAGCACGCAACCCATGGAGGAGCCCTTCCAGCCCAATCAATTCCGCCAGTTGCTGGGCCACCTGGATTTGGACGACCGTCTCCTCTTCGCTACCGACTACCCACACTGGGACTTCGACGCCCCTGATCGAGCCTTTCCCGTCCCGCTGGACAAAGAGCGGCGACGCAAATTCATGGCCGAAAACGCCCGCGAGCTGTACAAGCTGTAGAGAATTGCAATGGCAAAACACGTAGTCGCAACTGTAGATGAGATTCCGCCGGGAGAACGCAAAATCATCGAAGTCGGCGGACGCTCCATCGGCGTATTCAACATCAAAGGCGAGTTCTACGCCCTTCGAAATACCTGCCCGCACCAGGGAGGTCCTCTCTGCGAAGGCAGGCTCACTGGTTTCGTGATGGCAGACAAGCCTGGCGGCGAATACAGGTACGAGAGGCGCGGCGAGATTCTGCGCTGCCCCTGGCACGGCTGGGAATACGACGTAACGACCGGCCAGTCCTGGGTCGATCCCGCCTCGGTACGCACGCGCAGCTACGATGTAGAAGTCGCAACCGCAGACGATATTCCTTCAACCTATCAGCAGGGCCCCTACACCGCAGAAACCTTCGAAGTCTCTGTCGACCAGCAGTTCGTTGTCGTCGAACTGCCAGGCTGACGAGAGCCCCGGACGAGCTGTCCGAACACGCGACCAAAACAGCGCACGAAGCTCACTCGAGCGTCAATTTGGCTCCCCGCGAGCCACTGGAGTTCCCTCCCCATGAATCCTTCTGCAAACGCTGCCCATGACCCGAATCTCGAAAGCCACCTGCAATCCGCCCAAACAAGCCAGCTCGAAGACCTGAGCGATTGGCTGCGCATTCCCAGCGTCAGCACGCTCTCCCAGCACACAGCCGATGTAGAGCGAGCCGCCGGCTGGCTGGCCCGCAAAATGGAATCCGCCGGCCTGCAAAATATCGAAACTATCCCCACCGACGGCCATCCTATCGTCTACAGCGACTGGCTGCACGCCGGCGACGGCGCCCCAACTCTTTTGATATACGGCCATTACGATGTCCAGCCAGTCGACCCCGAAGAGCTGTGGAATTCGCCGCCCTTCGAGCCAACCTTACGCGGCGACGATCTCTTTGCCCGCGGGGCCTCCGACGACAAGGGGCAACTCTTCGCCCATGTCGCCGCCGTCGAAGCTCTCCTCGCCGCCTCAGGCTCGCTGCCCGTCAACGTCAAATTTCTCGTCGAAGGCGAGGAGGAAGTTGGCAGCCCTGCCTTGACCACCTACCTGCCCGCGCAGACTGAAAAGCTCTCAGCCGATGTCTGTCTCGTCTCCGACACCCACATCCTGTCGCCCGATCAGCCAATGATCATCTACGGTCTGCGCGGCGTGTGGGCCGGCGAAATAACGGTTACGGGTCCTTCCCAGGATCTCCACAGCGGCATGTTTGGCGGCGCCGTCCACAACCCCAATCAAGCCCTCTGCGCGCTGCTGGCGCAACTCCATGACAGCTCCGGCCGCGTCGCCGTCCCCGGCTTCTACGACCATGTTCATGACTTGACCGAAAATGAGCGGACCGCTCTGGCGAAGGTCCCCTACGGCGAGGCCGAGCTCTTACAGGAGACCGGCGCGCCCGCGGCTTGGGGCGAAGACGGCTACACAGTAACCGAAAGGATTGGCGCAAGGCCCACCCTCGAGATCAACGGCATGTGGGGCGGATTCATCGGCGACGGATTCAAAACCGTAATCCCGGCCGAAGCCCACGCTAAAGTAAGCTGTCGATTGGTTCCCGACCAGCCGTCCTCTGCCATCGGGCCCATGCTCGAGCAGTTTCTTCAGCAAATAGCGCCCCCGACGGTTGAAGTATCCGTGAACACGCTCCAGCACGCGCCCGCCACGGTTGTGCCTCTTGATGTGCCCGAAATGCAGGCCGCCGCCCGAGCATACAAGACTGTCTTCGGCGTTGACCCCGTCTTCAGCCGCGAAGGAGGCTCAATCCCGATCGCAACCGTTGTCCAGGAATCTCTCGGAATTCCCATCCTTTTCATGGGCTTTGGTCTCCCGGACGACAATCTTCACGCCCCGAATGAAAAACTACACCTACCGAACTTCTATCGTGGCATTCGCGTTGGCATTGCGTTGATGCAAGAACTGATTTCGTCTTGACTTCAATGCGGAAACGGTGCAGAATGATTATTCCGGTGTATAAGATCTTTCCTTCTTAGACTAAAGTTGGATCTGAATAAGGAGTTATCTATGCGTGCAGGTACAACACAGCTAAGAGCGTCCCGTCGCATCTGGCTGATATCGATCGCGACGTTTTTGCTTTTCTCACTGTTGCCGCAATCTGTTATGGCAGCTTCGCTGCAGCGCAACGTGAGCCCCCAGACAACAAGCTACACAACGCACACCGTGCAGGCCGGCGAGAGCCTTTCCCGTATCGCCGCCAACTACGGCGTTACCCTCCAGGCACTCATAACCGCCAACAACATAGCCGATCCCAATCAGATTTATGTCGGCCAGAACCTCCGGATCCCGACTACCGGACAGCAGGCCGCGCCTTCGCAGCCAACCACATGTGCCCAATCCCATAACGTCATTGCCGGTGAAACGCTTTCCGGCATTGCCGTCAACTACGCCGTAACCATTCAGAGCCTGGCCCAGGCCAACGGGGTCTCCGTGACCTCCTATGTCTATATCGGCCAGAGCCTGTGCATTCCCGGTTCAGGGACGAGCGGCGGCGGCAGCGGCAGCGGCACGACCGGGGGCACGCCCACCACCGGCACAGGCGGCTTCTGGTACGAAGTGCAACTTGGCGATACACTCAGCCGTATCGCATTCAATAACGGCACCACCATCACCGCTATCATGCGGGCCAATAGCCTTGCCAATGCAAACACGGTATTCTGGGGAACGAGAATCTGGATCCCTCAGGGCGGCTCGAGTGCGCCTCCCTCCGGAGGTGGCACGGCAACCCAGCCCCAGCCTGCCCCGCAACCGCCCGCGACGGGAGGTCCCTTCGCAGTCAGCCAGCCGACCCATCTCAACGTCCGCGGCGGACCCGGCACCGAATACCCAATCCTAAGCGTCCTCACTGCCGGCACACAAGTGAAAATCACCGGTCTCGGCCCCACTGAAGAATGGTTCCAGGTCGAAGTGTCCGGCGTCAGCGAACCTGCCTGGATCTACCGCGACCTGACCGAACTGGTCGGCTCCCTCACCGGCATCAAGAAGTTCACCGAGTCGGAAATCCCGGCCCGGCCCGAAGCGGCGCCACCCGCTGCCGCCCCTGCTCCAGCCCCTGCCCCCTCAGCGCCTGCCACCAGGCTGCCTGGTATCGGCTTCGGCTACGGCGTCCAGGCCCACATGATTCACAATGGCCAGGAAGGCATCGCCATGGACAAGACCCGCGAGCTGGGCTTCGGTTGGGTGAAGCAGCAGATCGAATGGAAGGTCTTTGAATCCAATCAGGGCCAGTACGGCTTTGGCGACATCTGGCCGCTCGTGAACGCCGCCAATTCGCGCGGACTCAATCTCCTCTTCAGCGTTGTCAACGCGCCCAACTGGTCTCGCGAATCTGGCTACGACGGCACCGTCGGCGGCCCGCCCGCCGACCCCCAGACCTTCGCCAGCTTCCTCGGCCGGCTCGCAGGCGAGTACTGCGGCTCGTCCGTGAAAGCCATCGAAGTCTGGAACGAGCAGAACCTGCACTACGAATGGGGCAACCGTCCCATCAATCCCAGCGAGTACATGGCCCTGCTGCGCCCCTCCTACGGCGCGATCAAGGCCGCTTGCCCGTCAATGTATGTAATTAGCGGCGCCCTGACACCTGCCGGCGACAACGGCTCTCTCGCCATGGATGACTTCCGCTACTTCGAAGCCATGCTGCAGCAGGGACTCGCCAACTACGTCGACGGATTCGGCGCCCACCCCAGCGGCTATAACGTGCCGCCCAATGCAGTCTGGCAGAGCGCATGCGAAGCCATCCAACAGACCGGCAACCAGCACTTCAACGGCGCCTGCGACAACCCCCATCACTCGTGGAGTTTCCGCAGCACCATGGAAGGCTACCGCAACCTCGCCTTGCGCTACGGAGCCGGCAACATCCCAATCTGGCCGACCGAGTTCGGTTGGGCCGCCGGCGGCGCCTTCGACCCCCGCTACGGCTACGCCAATGACAACGACTTCGACGAGCAGGCCCGCTGGACGGTCGAGGCCTTCCAGATGATGCGCAACTGGGGATGGGCTGGTCCCGCATTCCTGTGGAACCTGAACTTCCGCGTCGTCGCCGATGGAACCGAAAAGGCCCAGTGGGGTATCGTTCGCAACGACTGGAGCCCCTTGCCGGTCTTCCATGCCCTGCGAAACATGGCCAAGTAATCAGGGGCAGCCGATATAGGACGATGTTCAATCCTGAAATGACCGTCGCTGCCATCAACCAGATGAGCGAGCGAACGCTAGCCGCCAACCTCGGTATTGAGTTCACCGAGGTTGGCGCTGACTTTATGTGTGCACGAATGCCCGTGGACAGCCGAACAGTGCAGCCCTTCGGCCTGCTCCACGGCGGCGCCTCCATCGCGCTCGCCGAGACCATGGGCAGCGTGGCCTCAACCGCAATGATAGACCTCAGCGCCCAGGCTGCCGTCGGCATCGACATCAACGGCAACCACCTGCGCTCCGCTACCGAAGGCTACGTCACCGGCACTGTGCGCCCGATTCACATCGGACGGCGCACTCACGTCTGGGAAATCCGCATTGTGGACGAGCGCGGACGCCTGGTCAATATCAGCCGTCTGACGATGATGATCATTCAGCGGCCGTAGCTGCCGGTTCAGTCAACGCCGGACGCGGGGCAAAAGGCCAGCGCGCGATCCCCCTCTGAAAGCAGTCTTCTGACTATCGCACCGGCACACCAATCTGCAGCGAGCGCCATCCACCTCAAAAGCCACTGTCTTACCACCAGCAGACCATTCTCCGCACATGACCACACTTAGGATACTGACGATCTGGGAGGACGAGGGCGAGATACTTCGACGGCCCGCGCAACGCGTGCGAACCTTCGACAACCGTCTCCATCAGCTCCTGGAAAATATGGTGGAAACGATGCGGGAGGGCAAAGGTGTCGGTTTGGCCGCGCCGCAGGTTGGGCTCGACCAGCGCATCTTCGTCATCGAATATCCGGAAGATTCCGAGCGCCCCGAAGAAACAATGCAGCGCTATGAAATGATCAATCCCGAAATCGTCAAGGCAAAAGGCGCCGAGATTGGCCAGGAAGGCTGCTTAAGTCTGCCCGGTCTGGCCGCAGACGTAGACCGGGCTACCTACGTGCTCATAAAGGCCCAGGACCGGCACGGCAAGTCTCAGCGAATCAAGGCGTACGACTGGCTGGCGCGCATCTTCCAGCATGAAATCGACCACCTCGCCGGCGTCCTGATGACCGACAGGGCCGAGCAGGTCTACAAAGTCGTCGAGCTGGAGGACGGCGAAGTGGAGTTGGTGCCGGTGGGAGAGGCAATTCAGCAGGACTGACCGCCCTGCCACAGTCCACACAAAAAACCAGGCCCACAGCGCAAGCTGTGGGCCTTTTCTTACCTGAACGGTGGCTGACCTATCAAGAGCGCTGACTATCCCGCGTGGTGGTCGATTCCCTCATACCTCTCTATGAATGCGCGGACCCTGGCTGCATCAAATTCGTCAAACTTGTCCAGCCTCTGCCACGCCGTCAACGCGATGCGCGACCCCATATCCTTATGCGCCGACTGCGACCCAAACCCTGTCCAATTCGGATCGTTTGGCATCATCAGCACGTGACGTCCACTGTTGAGGTAAGATTGGACCACCTCCGCCAGCTGATCCCTCAATTCTGGGCAGCCATCTTCACACTGATAGTAAACAATGACGCCCCCATCCTCCATGTTGTGCACCACCTGCTCATAGCGGATCGGCTCTTCATATATGTCCCAGGGCGCCAGGCCCGGATAGTGAGGTCCGGATGTCGGCGGCGTGGAGTTATACGCAATCGGAGAGGCGCTCCCCTGCTGTATGTGCGTGTTTCCCTGCGTGGGCAACGACTCCTCGTCGCCAACCGGCGCACTATTGCGAATGTTTAGGAAAATGACCAGCGCAACGATCGCAACGAGTACCGCGCCGCCTCCATAGAGATAGAGATTCTGCCTGAGCCTCCTCTTGGCGGCTATCTCTCTCAGCTCCTGCCGCGAAGGCCGCGCCAGGCGGCCGCCAACCTCCCTCTGGGAGTGACGGCCGCCCTTTGCCTTTGATCTCTTTCGGGACTTCGACTTCGTCGCCATTATCAGTGCACCCACACTAAGGTGGCGTCATTCTCCGTGGTCCGTAGCCATCCCCCTGAGCCGTCCCATTCCGGGAGAGTCCAATTGAATAGCCATTCGGCATCCTCTATTGTCAGATTTACACAACCATGGCTCATCGGTGTGCCAAAATTATCGTGCCAATACGTCCCGTGAAATGCGTACTCAGCGTAAAAGTACTGCACCCACTGCACATTCGGCAGACTGTAGTAAGTGCCGGAATCTATGTCACCGCCCGACATCGTCTGTGAAGGCGTACGCGCCCACATGCGAAACACGCCTGTTACCGTGGGATAGATCGAGATTCCCGAAGAGATCAGAAACTCGTTCACCAACTGGTCGCCGTCCCAGGCGTACAGCATCTGGTCGCTCAGACTTACTTCAATCCACTTCTCGCCTTCCAGACGGGCCTGACTGACATCCAGATGCAGCTCGGTGACGCCAGTCGCGGCGACCGCGTATTCGGATTCATCAACCAACTCGGTCTGCTCAGAGTGAGCCAGCAACTCGGCCTGTTTAGCGTCAGCCAGCAACGCTTCCCTTTCCTCCCGAACCTTGGGAAGGTCCAAGGTTGGTCCGATGACTGGCAATGGAGGGAAGTCTAGACCAATCTGCGTGCCCTCGGTGGTGGGCGCCTGAGGATACGGTACCTGCTGCTCGGCGGCGAATGCTTCACCTGAACTGTACAATCCGCTGAGCAACAGTCCGCATACCAATGCCAACGCCAATGATACTCCCTTCCTTCGGGCCATCGTGACCAGGCTCCTGTGGCAGTCTGATTGGCCGAACCGGATTCTATTCATGGACCATCACCAATGTGCCAGGGTTGGCGTTATTGCTGAACAACCAGTCGTCACCCGGGACAGTGGGTGACGTCCAGCTGAACAGCCAATCGGCATCCTCATTAGTCAAATTGACGCAACCGTGGCTCATCGGCGTACCGTAGTTATCATGCCAGTACGTCCCATGAAAGCCGTAACCCCTGTGGAAGTACTGCACATTCTGAACGTCTTTCAGATGATAGTATGTGCCCGCCGCACGGCTCCCACCTCGCATATCCTGCATCGCGATCTTGGCCCAAATGCGGAACGTTCCTTGGACCGTGGGCGTATTTCCCACGCCAGTCGAGACGACAAACGCTCTCACCGGCGTAACCCCGTCATAGGCCACAACCAACTGCTCACTCAGGTCAACTTCAATCCAGCGCTCACTGAACGTAGGATACCGGGACTGGTCAAGTCTGTGCTCCATCCCTTCCAATAGTTCGAGAGAATTCTCCGACGGAATGCGCAGTGCCTGACCCGCCTCTAGAATACTGTTATTTGCCAAGTTATTCAACTTCGCAATGGCGGCGTGGTTAATTCCATACTGCGCAGCAATGTCCTTCAGCATTTCGCCGTTCTGCACCGTATGCATCGTAGCATGAGCCAGTCCGGGTTGCATCGCCGTCACAGGAGGCAACGGCTGCAAAGCAGGAGCCTGTGGCGCAGGCTTCAGAGCAGGCGCAGATGGAACGGCCAACTGGGCGGGCGCCAATTCAGCCTCTCTCAGTTCCCCGGGCACGAGCAGTACCTGGCCGGAGTAGAGCCAAGTCGCCAGCGACAGCCCGTTTATGGACATGAGTTCTGAAAGACTGACGCCGTGCTGCTTCGCAAGTCGGGTTAGAGTGTCTCCAGGACGTACCGTGTAGCGCTGAAAGTCTTCTAGGCCAACTTGAGAAACTGCGGCTGCCGGCTGAGAGGCCTGCACAGGCCCTGGCGAAACCGGCAAGCGCAACTGCTGGCCGTTGTACAGCCAGCGCAGGGGCGAAATGCCGTTTATCTGTGCAATCTGAGTCACACTGAGACCGTAGCGGGCCGCGAGTTTGGAAAGCGAGTCGCCCGACCGCACCCTGTATAACTCGTATCCCTCGGCACTCTGTGGCTCGACAATAACCGACCCGCCGCCATCGACCACAAGACGCTGACCATACCAGACAAAATTCGCGTCCCGTAGGCTGTTGAGTTGCCTTAGAGTTGCCACAGTCGTCCCGTACTGATTGGCGATTTCGCTCAGAGTCTCGCCCGGTTGGACGATATGCACCTCATAAGCGGCGGCATCGCTGACGCTTGTAATGGCTGCGGAACCGGCAAACATGAGAGCCAGTGTCCCCCGCACTATGGGTTTTATTAGCCGTCTCATTTCTCACCTCACTTGCTGTGATTGTATGCGTGAAATCCTCCGATGCTTTGCGCCCTGTGTCTGACAACTGACCCAAGCCGCTAAGCTTTCCAACCACAAACTAAGACGGCAGCCCTGCTTGTTCTGTTCCCTCCCCGTGTCCCAAGCTGGTCGAACCTCTCTCAGAAAGATCAATTAAAGCCTGATAATGCTCTGCCTGCGATGCGAGCCGAATGCCGGTCCGATAAGGTGCAACCCACCATAGGGGCGCAACCTAGCAAGCCTTTTGTAACGACTAAGCCATATCCAGCCCGCGGTCAACTTTGAAGCATGCTGAGCGAGGCCTCTCGCAACTAGCCACTAACCACTAGCCACTGACCACTAACCACTGCAGTTGTGCGTTCGGGCCTTCGGCCCTCTCTTGTGCAGGGGCTGCGCCCCCGCAACGCCCCGCCCTCGCTAGCGACCGTGTGTATTCTTCCCCAGCAATGTGTCTAGCCAATAGTGTCTAGCCAATAGTGTCTAGCCAACAGTGTCTAGCCAACAGTGTCTACCCCCCCACATGCTGTCTCAACCCACTGACCACTAACCACTGCCGTTTGCAGTTCACCAAAAAACTAAAAACTGACTACTAAAAACTGCAGTTCCGCGCCCACCCCAGCCTTCCCCTTCAGAGGACCTGTAGGTGCGGGCCTTGTGCCTGCCCTGTGCCCCTCTATACAACCCAACCTCTAGTAAATCCAGGGCTTGGCGCCTACCCTGCGTCTTTCCAAGTGCCGGAAAATAATTCCAGCCACCGCCGGCACAATCTCCCCGCCAGACCGTTCCTACCCCAAATCTGGAATCCACCCGTCCGACAACTCCGTTGTTACCGCCGAAACTGTATGCTAAAATCCCACAGTTGAAAGAGTGAATCGTCCAATCCGAGCCAGCTGCCTGCCCCATCCTTTTCCATGAACTCCCTCTCTTCCCCTCTGGATTGGAGTGGCAGGCCCTACCAACCGGCCGGTTCTGCCCAAGTCGACGAACAGTGCCCGTAAAGGGCCACCATGGAGGTCTGCTGTGAGCCCCAAATCAAGCCAGGACGCCGCCAATCTGATCACCGAGACCTTTCTCCAACGCACCTCTGGCTCCGGCGAGTGGAACACCCGCGCCAAAGAGTCTATGCCCGGTGGAGACACCAGGGCGGCCTCCTTTTACACCCCCTATCCCGCCTACATGACCCGTGGCGAAGGCTGCTTTCTCTACGACTATGACGAAAATCAATACTTGGACTTTCTCAACAACTACACCTCCCTCATTCACGGTCACGCCCATCCAGCCACCGTCAGCGCTATCCAGGAACAGGCAGCCCGCGGCACCGTTCTCGGTTCAGCCGCCGAAGCTACCGTCGAGCACGCCGAGATGCTCTGCAGCCGCGTCCCCAGCTTTGACAGCGTGCGCTACTGTAATTCCGGCACTGAGGCGACACTCCTCGCCATGCGGGCTGCCAGGGCTTTCACCGGCAGGGACATCATCATAAAGATGGACGGCGGCTATCACGGATCCCACGACTACGTGCAGCTGAACATGCAACCGGACACAGCAGAAGAAGGGCGCCCCAGTCGCAGGCTCTCGAGCCGAGGCGTGCCTGCTTCGACGTTGGAGGGGATGCTGGTCGCGCCATTCAATGATCTCGATGCAATACGCGACCTTCTGCACGCCCGCAACGGCGAAATCGCCGCCATCATCATGGAACCCGCTCTCGGCGCAGGTGGCGGCATAGAACCCGAACCTGGCTACCTGCAGGGAATCAGGCAGCTCGCCGATGAATTCGACGTCCTCCTGATCTTTGACGAGATTATGACCTTTCGCCAGGACCTCGGCGGGTTTCAGGCCGCGATCGGCGTGACGCCTGACCTGACCTCGGTCGCAAAATTCATCGGCGGCGGCCTTCCCCTTGCCGCCTTCGGCGGTCGACAGGAGATCATGGCGCCCTTCGACCCGACTCACCCCATGACAATCCCGCACAACGGCACCTTCAACGGCAACAACATTACAATGGCCGCCGGCCTGGCAACCATGAAGGACTTCGGAGCCGGCCAGGTTGAAAGAGTCAACGAGCTGGGCCAGCGGCTGCGAAATGGACTAAACGCCGCCTTTCTATCAGCCGGTGTGGGAATCCGCGCCGTCGGCTCGGGCTCCATCATCCGCGTCCTCTGGAGCCGCGAAAAGATAACCGATGCCCGCGCTGCCGTAGCCGCCCAGGAGAAAGCGCTCGACCTGCCCAGACTGCTACACCTGGAGTTGATGAACCGCGGCATCTTCAGCGCGCCCAGGTGCCAGTACGCAATCTCTACGCCCATGTCGGAAAAAGAAATCGACACCGCCGTTGACGTAATGAGCCAGAGCCTGGAGGTCGTCAAACCCTACGTGCGCGAGCAAACGCCTCACCTGGCTCTGGATTGACAACAATCTGCCTGGACACAAGCCGTCCCTGACAAACACCTATTCCAGGACCGCTATGTCGCCCGCTGACCAGTTTCCCACGCACGTTAATCCCGCACCACGGAGATGCAGATGACTGATACCGCAACGAAGCGCCCCAATTTCATCCTCATCCTCGTGGACGACATGGGATATTCCGATATCGGCTGCTACGGTTCTGAGATCCAAACACCCAACCTCGACAGTCTGGCCCGCGGCGGAATGCGGTTTTCCCAGATGTACAACTACGCGCGCTGCTGTCCAACCCGTGCCTCCATGCTCACCGGCGCCTATCCCCATCAAGCCGGCATCGGCCACATGATGGAAAATACCGGCTCCTCCGCATACCAGGGATTCCTGCGTGATGACGTTGTCACCATCGCAGAGGCACTCAAAAGTGGCGGCTATCGCACATTCATGTCCGGCAAGTGGCACGTCGGCGGCGCCTACGACCCAACTCGACCACAGACCTGGCGGCCCGGCGAGAAGGGCCATCCTACCCCGCGTCAGCGCGGCTTTGACCGCTACTACGGTACCCTGGACGGCGCCGGCAGCTTTTTCGCCCCCTACTCGCTGATGGAGGACGATTCCATCATCCGAACCGAAGCGGATCCCGGGACCCAGGCAGAGGAGCAGACTGGCCAGTCCGCCGCAGAGGATTCCTACTATTACACCGACGCCATCAGCGACCAGGCCGCCAGGATGATCGAAGAGGCCTCCCAAACCAACGATCCATTCTTCCTCTACGTGGCCTACACCGCCCCCCACTGGCCCCTCCACGCCTTGCCGCAGGATATCGCCAAGTACGAAGGGACCTATAGCAAGGGAGGTTGGGACGCGCTGCGTACAGCCCGCCACGAGGAACTGAACGGAATGGGGGTGCTGGATAGCCGCTGGTCTATCTCGCCGCGCGACGAAACCGCGCCGCCCTGGCAGGACGCCCGCAACCACGACTGGGAAG
The DNA here is from genome assembly GCA_965207495.1 of Caldilineaceae bacterium. Classification (GTDB taxonomy): domain Bacteria; phylum Chloroflexota; class Anaerolineae; order Caldilineales; family Caldilineaceae; genus Bin5. Next base: position 4,042,518 of record OZ242287.1, on the reverse strand, counting down.
ACATGCGTATGGCTGTCTACGCCGCGCAGATTGACCGCATGGATCAGGGAATCGGTCGCATCCTCGCCGCGCTCAGGGAATCGCAGCTCGACGAAGACACCCTCATCCTCTTCCTGTCCGATAACGGCGGATGCGCTGAATTCCTCTCCGAAAACGGCTGGGTTGACCGCTACAGCGATTGGACGCCCGACGGCGGGCCCATGCAGGTCGGAAACCACCCGGGCATTCTTCCAGGTGGGCCCCACACCTTTATGAGCTACGATCTCCCCTGGGCGAACGCGTCCAACGCACCCTTCCGCCTCTATAAGCACTGGGTTCACGAAGGCGGCATCTCAACCCCCCTGATCGCCCATTGGCCCTCAGCCATTCAACCCGATCAGATCGTGCACGAGGCCTGCCACATCATCGACATCCTGCCTACCTTCCTTGACGCCGCCGGTATCAACCATCCTACCGAGTACAACGACCAGCCCATACAGCCTCTGGAAGGAGAAAGCTTCCTGCCCCTGCTGAAGGGCGGCAACTGGAGTCGGCAAAACCATATCTTCTGGGAACACGAGGGGAATCGCGCCGTCCGCTTGGGGCAGTGGAAACTGGTAAGCAGGCACGGCGGCCAGTGGGAACTCTACGATATGCTGGAGGATCGGACCGAGCTGAACGATCTGAGCCAGAAGAATCGGCCCAAGGTTGAGGAGTTCGCCGGCCTCTATCACAGCTGGGCCGAACGTGTTGGCGTTCTGCCTTGGCCTCTTAAGAGTTGAGGAGGAGGACCTTTCCGCGCTAACCGGGGTCTACGGCTCAGCGGGAAGCCATGTGTATCTGTGTCCCGTCCCGCCACTGCACGTCGTAGAAGCAGCGTTCAGGAGGCGTGTTGTCACGGATCCACGTTACCAGAGACGCGTCATCAATCCTGCCCCAGATGGTAAACGTGTGATCCGTCTCCGCCAGTATCGCCTCAAGTCTTGGCCAGGCCTCTCGCAGGTATCCGGCAAAAAAGCACAGGGTGACTTCTGCATCGATCTGCGCCAGTGGTTCAAGCATCTCTGCCAACATCGCCCCCGTATAGCCCGACGCCCCTGCCTCAACAGTCCAACCTAGCGAGAGAAACGCCCGCGGCAAGAGGCGCTTGCACACACCCATGAATTCGTCAGGTGTGAAAGGTGCCTGCTCTCCTCCCGGGCCGGTCAGGACATCGGCGTTGGCACAAAGCGGGATCCTGCCTGCCGCATGTTTCTCCGCGTAGGTAAGACAGTGCGTAACCGCTTCTGGCGACTTGAAATCAAGTTTCGCGCCCTTCCCCGCCTCAACCGTCAAGTCCAACCACCTCTCAAAACTCAGGTCGCTCTCCACTACAGGGGGGTGGGCCATGATGATCTCTCCCCCGACCACGCATATATCCCCCTCGATGAACTGGACCTTCGGGTCGGACAACGCACAAAGCAGCGCCTGCGCGTCGTTGGCGCCGTGAACCCAGCCAATATCTCCCGGGCGCTCTACGCCTAGGGCCTCCAATATCGGCAGCCAACCCGCTGCCAGTGCACCGGCCATTGCGAACTCCTTGATGGAATTGGATTCTGGTTAGGGGAGCGACATCTCAAAGCGAGGGTCGGTCGCGGTCCGGGCCAGAGGGGCGGCCAATTCCCGCGTATAGTGGACGAGAGCATCCATCGTCGCCGCAAAGAGGGTGAAGGACAGGTCTGCCAGCGGCAAATCCGCCAGTAGGGAAACGTCGCCGTCGCCGTCCGTAGCGAACCGGACCAGCCGTACCGACTGGTTCAGGCTCAGCAACAGAGACGTAAGCCTGTCTCTGCACGCCGGCTCGGGAACTGGGGTGAGGGGCGTAACCGCAAAGTGCAACCACTCCTCTCCTGCGGCCACGTAAAGATCAAACTCCTCGTCCTGTTCGTCGGCAAAAGAACTGCGCCAGATTCCGGCCTCGACCGTCTCGAACCCCCACTCGTATCGGTCAAACAGCGCTGGAATGTCCAAGGGTTAACTCACCGGCCTCCGCGCGCTAGGGCCTGCCTCGCCTCTACCCACGCACGCGAGTTCCCAAATGGCGCAACCGGGAGCGAGGATGATCGACAGCGAGCGCTACCTCATCGGCCGTAAGTCCGGTCGCCGCCTCAAGATCCATCATCGTGCGAAAGGAGCTGTCGGTCAGCTCCAGAATCCTCTCTCGTTCAAATTCACTCAACTTGTGGCCGATCAGCGTCGCCTCCGGATTCTCGAGAAGCTTGCTCCGGCAATCCATGCACATCCACGTATGCCCGATAAGAATAAGGAAATCTCTGACCCTGCCGTTTGTCATGCAACTTCTCCCGGTTCGTCCTCAGACCTTCCTGTTCTCTGCTGCCCTAGCAGTAACGTCACTCCACCTGACCAACCGGGCATCGCCGCGCATAACGAAGCTGATCTACGCTCTTCGGTTAAGGACCGAAAGAACTATGGTGCTAGTTCCAATGCCGGCACGATCTCAATAGCCGGGTGCTCTACCAATCCAGCTCTGTCAACTGGCCAAATGGCTAACCACGCCTTGCCAATTACAAACTCCTGCGACAGCTGCCCCCACGTGCGCGTATCCGACGACGCCGGGCGGTTGTCTCCCAACACATACAGGAATCCAGGTGCAACCGTCTGCGCCTCGATGTTCCGCGCGATCGGTACCTGCTCATACGGCTCTTCGACCGCAAGGCCGTTCACTATCAAGACCCCGTCCTGAAACGCAACCGTATCACCCGGCAGCCCGATAACTCGCTTAATGTAGTCCTGCGACGGGTTGTTGGGGTAATGGAAGACTATCACGTCTCCGCGGCTGTACTCCCCTAATCGATATGCCAATTTGTTTACCAGCAGATACTGGCCGTGCTGAAAGTTCGGCTCCATCGACTGGCCTTCGATGCGATAATTCTGCACAAGGCTGCGGATCACCAGAAAAATCAGGATCGCAAGGACGACCGTCTCCAGCGTCTCTCGCAGTAAAGACTTCAGACTCGGGTCATCCTCGTCGCTCTGATCGTCAGCAACTGCCGCCTGCCCTTCACCCACTGACATGACCCCCCCGGTCGGTACCGCCGTCGCCATGGCATTCGGGCCGCCTAAAGGAGTCTCAGCGCCTCGTTCAATCGAAGGCCGGGACAACATCTGTTCTGTGGATGCGGGGTCGCCCTCAGAAGTTGGGGCCGCGAAGGAACTGCTTTGGGCCGAAAATCTGGAATCGGTCTCCTGCGCGTCGGGGTTTTTCTTATCGTGGCGCAATGGCTTGGGTCCGGTTTCGTGGCGTAGACGCCCCTTTCAAGGGGCCGGCGTATTGGTAGATTATATCACTCGACTCGAAAGGCAGACAATCGGGGCACGGAGAGCGCCTTGTCCATTCAAGCCAGGTTGGTACCAGTTTTGGGAAAGCTGCAATGTGCTTCCCATGTTTCACAGGAGGCCACGACCTTCATCTGCCGAACACTTCAACTCCCATATCCCAAAGTTCGCCCTGTTTTGAGACCGATATAAACAACCTGTCCTCTCGAAATGGCCCCTTATCCCAAATGAATAACCCAATTATCCCAAATTGAACCCTCATCGGAGAATATATCGGGTCCCTCGTTTGTCGCCGATCTTCAACAATAGCTTCTTGTTTACCAGGTCAACCAGGTCCAACCGCAACGTTTCTGCCCCAACGTGCGTGCACAACTGCCGGTAATCCCGGTTGCTTATGCTCCCGTTCGCCTGCACATACTGCATCGCCTTGAGCTGGCGCTCGTTCATGTGCTGTTCCCACTCGGGGATGATCTTTTCCAAATCCTTGCGATTCTGCAAAGTGACCGAAAAACGATGGCTCTTCGCATCGAATAGCGGCGGCGGATGGCCTGCCGCCACCATGTCCTCAATCATCCTGTCAACGCCCAGGCCCAGCTCCTCAATATAGCCCCACTGGTAAAGACCGTTGACAAGCCGGGGGTTGCGGCTGTAATGCTCCTCAACAATGTTGTCGATCGTTATGTACGCCGGCAGGCCTCCCGGACTGATGATCTCAAGGCTGTCCGGCCTCATGTGGATTTCAACACTGCTTCCTCGAAGGCGGTAGTCCCGGTGGCAGACGGCGTTGACCAGCGCTTCACGCACCGCAAACGGGGGATACTCCGTCTGGTCCTCTCGCTGCAGCCCCTTCACCACAGCCTTCTTGCCCATCTCTTCCCAGATTACGCGCCAGCCGCGCTCGACTATGCGAGCAAGAGGGCCCGTGATCTCCTCCCGGCGGCCATAACCGAAAGAACCCGCTTCGCTCTCCAGGTAATGCGCTGCCTCTACACCGGCTGACTTTGACAGCCGGGTCCTCTCGTCCGTTCTGAATGCTGCCGGACTGTCGTCGAACTTCACAAATACCGCCCGGCTATGCGGCAGAAACAACTGGGGCTCCTTGCCGAAAAGGAGCATCCCACTCACCGTCGGCATCCCCTCACTGTCTGTGGCGCCAATCTGCTGCAGCAGTCTGTTCTTGGGCAAAAGAGTGCCGCGCGGATTCCGCTGCTGCCTCCGTTCGAGATACTCGTCGATAACGTCCTCGTCCAGGTCCTCCCTCGCAGAGCCCGGTACGACATCGGTCTCAAACTCCCCCATCGAGCGGTTCCCCACCAGCAACTCCAACTCCGACGGACTGAGCGGCCGGTTCTCACTGCCGCGGCGAACCAGCGCACGCCCGTCAGATAGAATATGCAACTCGCTGCTGCGATCGACCCGCAACATCACCACAGGTCCGTTCTGCGTCTCCTCCTCCTGCCATTCAGTGCGCATCGGCGGGCGGCAAAGGGCCAGCGCCGCCCGCAACGCCCCCTCCACTTCATCCCCAACCAAATGATCTCCTTGACCGCCATTGGAGTCAACCCCCAATATGACAGTACCGCCTTCACCATTGGCGAAGGCGACGAGCGTCTCTGCAAGTGAATCGGGATTGAGTCTGGGCAAAAAGGCGTGTCGGGGCCCAGGCTCGCGCTGTACCAGCGAGCGAAGGTCGGACATTTATAAATGCTCCCTTGTCTATACGTCTACTCGGCCACTGCAACAGGCGCGGAACCGTTCAGGGATTCGCCGGATCCGTCTGCCTCCGCCCCCTCTACCTCCCGAATCAAGTCCTCATGCCTGAGCACAGCCAGCGCCGCAACCGTATCGCCCTCATCCAGATTGACGATGCGCACGCCTCGGGCAAGGCGTCCTATGCGGCTGACGCCGGACACAGCAGTCCGCAACACAATGCCGTTGCCGGTGATTACAGTGATCTGATCCAATTCACTGACGACCCGCGCCGCAATGATTGGGCCGACTTCACCTAGTTTGGTCCGATCTGTCGTCCCCACGCCCTGAATGTATCGACCCTTCGTTACGTACTCTTCCAGTGGCACCCGCTTGCCGCATCCCAGTTCGTGCAAGATAAACAGATCGGCGCCCGGCTGCACCACATCGAAACCAGTGACCAGATCGTCGCCAAGCAGACGCATCGCCCACACGCCGGCCGCTGTACGGCCCATGGCACGAACCTGGTCCTCACGCATCCGCAGCGCCTTGCCGCCGCGACTTACGATCATGAACTCCTGGCCGCCGTTCGTCAGCTGCGCCCATTCGAGCGAGTCCTCTTGATCCAGATTCATCGCGATGACACCGCTCTGACGAACATTCGCGAACGCCGATACCTTCACCCGTTTGATGCGAGCCTTGCGGGTAAGCAGCGTAATGTAAGAGGCCTGCCCAAAATCCCCCAGAGTCAACATCGTCGTGACCTCTTCATCCGGTTGAAGAGTGAGGATATTGGCGATGTGAGCACCCTTGGACGTGCGGCTGCCCTCCGGCAACTCGTAGACGCGGCTGCTGTACGCCCTTCCCTTATTCGTAAAGAAGATAATGTGGTCCAGCGTGCGCGCGAAGCGCAGGTCCATGACCTCGTCTTGGCCTCGCGTCGACATCCCTCTAACGCCCCGTCCCCCGCGACCTTGCTCCCGGAAACTGTCCGCCTCCATTCTCTTGATGTAAGCATTGGCGCTGAAACTGATCAGCACGTTCTCCTGCGGGATCAGGTCCTCATCGCTGAAATCGCCGCTGATATGATGTATGATCCCCGTGCGCCGTTCATCACCGAACTTCTCCTTGATCTCGACAATGTCGTCGCGAATCAGCCCGCGGATCTTCGACGGATTTGCCAGCAAATCTTCCAGGTAGGCGATGCGCTCCATCACCTCCCGGTACTCATCCTCTATCTTCTGCCGCTCCAACGCCGCCAGGCGTCTTAGCTGTAGATCCAGGATCGCCTGCGCCTGCACAAGACTCAGGCTGAACCTCTCCACAAGGTGCGTGCGTGCCTCCTCAGCGCTGGCCGCATTGCGAATCGTCGCGATAACCTCGTCAAGGAACTGGAGCGCGATGCGCAGCCCTTCCAGGACGTGCGCCCGCTCGCGCTGCTTGGATAGATCAAACTCGGTGCGCCGCGTGATCACCTCAAAGCGGTGATCGATATATATCAGCAGGGCCCGGCGCAACCCCAGCGTCACCGGCCTCCCTTCCAGCAGCGAAAGAGCATTGACACTGAATGTGGACTGCAATGGCGTAAACTTGAAGAGTCGGTTCTGCTCCTTCTTGGGCGACGCGCCCCGCTTCAGCTCGATCACGATGCGCATCCCGGTCCGGTCGCTCTCATCACGCAGATCGCTGATACTGTCCAATCGACCTGACCGGGCCAGCTCGGCGATCCGCTCCAGCAAAGTCGTCTTGTTGATCTGATATGGGATCTCAGTGACGATGATGCGGAAGCGGCCGCTGTCCGTCTCCTCAATCTGTGTCCGCGCGCGCACCAGCACCCGGCCGCGGCCCGTGGCGAACGCTTGCCGGATCCCCTCCGTCCCCAATATCTCGCCGCCCGTCGGAAAGTCCGGGCCCTTCACCATCTCCATCAGCTCTTCTAGGCCGATCTGCTCACGCCGCTCCCAGTTGTCGATCACGTGCGCCACCGCGTCGCAGATCTCACTCAGGTTGTGCGGAGGGATGTTCGTGGCCATGCCCACGGCAATGCCGCTCGAACCGTTGACCAGCATGTTGGGCAGCTTTCCAGGCAGTACCAGCGGCTCTTCCAGGCTGTCGTCGAAATTAGGTCCCCATTCGACCGTATCCATTTCGATATCCTGCAGCAGCATCTCCGTCAGCTGCGCCAGCTTCGCCTCCGTGTAGCGCATTGCCGCCGGGCTGTCGCCGTCTATCGAGCCGAAATTCCCCTGCCCGTTCACGAGCGGGTAGCGCAGACTGAACTCCTGCGCCATGCGCGCCAGCGCATCGTAGACCGCCTGATCGTTGTGCGGGTGATATTTGCCCAGCACCTCGCCTACGATACGCGCCGACTTCTTAAAGGACGAGTTCGCCCGCAACCCCATGTCGTGCATGGCATACAGGATGCGCCGGTGAACAGGTTTCAGCCCGTCACGCGCGTCAGGTAGCGCACGCGCCACAATAACGCTGACCGCATAGTCAAGAAAAGCGGTCCGCATCTCATCTTCGATAGAGACTTCCTCGACACTTTGGGCAAACATCCCATTGCCGTTGGCCCCGTTTTGCGAGGTCGGATCGGGCGGTATGCCGCCCATTCCATCCTCACCTGGGCCTGCGCCATCTGTGCCGTTTGGCTCACTCATTCACGTTCTCCCGCCACTATATCCTTCTGCGTCTCGGCCTCCGCCGTCAGCCGCTTCGGAGGCTCCACCCTTGTTGTCCAGGTCGAAGACAACGCCCGTCCTTCTGCCCCTTCGCGCCTGCCGTCCACCTCACAAACTGCGAAAACTGCGGCGGCCCTGGACCCTGACAATCGGGCTGTTTGCCACCATTTAGTATACCCGATTTCCCCGAAATTGGCTAGCGTAATCGGCCCGGACACGGTTCCACGCCCATCCCAACATCTGTCCGCTCAGGAGATTAGTATGACGAAACAGCTTGCTGATACGGCCGCATTCCAAGGCCGGCCTGAGAGCGAAAAAGGCCGATTCCCACCTGTGTTGATTCCTGCTCTTGCTGATTCCCACTTGTACTGACTACCACTAGTAGAGAATCGGTGAAGCGCCTGCCGCCGACACAAATCCCTATCAGAAAAAAAGAAAACGGACAGGGTGTTCACCCTGTCCGCTTGCAATTGTAAGAAATTTGCAACTACGTAGCTATAGCCGGGTCTCGACCACTATCCACTGACCACTGACCACCGACCACTACCCTCACTCTGCCTCCGACTCCTCTTCAGAGTCGGCATCGGATTCATCGTCCATCAGCTCAGCCGCCGCCTCCGCTTCTGCTTCCGCTTGCGCGGCCGCCTCGCGGTCCTGTTCCCGCTGTTCGGCGTCTGCCCAACCTTCGCCTTCCCGTACAACCGCCACCGCAAAAGTAGCATCTACTTCCGTCATCAACCGAATTGTCACGTCGTACAAGCCCAACTCTCGAATAGGCTGGCCCAGGACAATTCGCCTGCGGTCCACTTCGAAGTCGACCGCTTCCTCTAGTTGTTCCGCGATATCCGACGTGGTGATCGAGCCGTAGAGCCGGTCGTTTTCTCCTGCCCTCACGTTAAACAGCAACTGCTGACTGCTGAGAACCTCTGCCTGGGCATCGGCGTTCGACCGCTCTTGCGCTCGCTTTCGTACCGCCGCCTGGCGAATATCCTCCGCCTGCTTCAGAGCGCCCTTAGTCGCCAGAATCGCCTCTCTGCGCGGGAGCAGGTAATTGCGGGCATAGCCTCTGGCCACCGTGTGCACTTCGCCGGCCAGACCCAGACTGGGAATATCTTCTGTTAGCAATACTTTCATGCGAGCCATCGTTTAGACTTCCTTCCCATCTCCGGCGACTGCTCAGGTTGAACCGGCCCACTCTCCTGCTTGTTACGGAATACCAACGTCCTCTGACCCAACCCTATCGGGCCGTAACCTGCTTCCGCTGCCAAGAGTGCGTTCCGTTCAGTTCCCCTGTAGCAAAGCCTGCATTTGATATGTATACTACAACCACCTATTGTACACTTGCTGCGGGTTGGCGCCAAAAAAAAACGGGGCCGCGCAATGTGTGGCTTCATCGCTTGAACAGGGCCCCGGCTGCCCTCTACCTTCTTCCCGGAAGCAAAAGCGGCAAGCCCGGCTTCATTCCGCCCCCGCGACGCTCTCCATCGAGCTGCCGGCAATCTCAGGAGGTCGACACATGAAACGGGAACGGGTACTTATTGTTGAGGACGAACCAGCCGTTGCCAGAGGACTGGAATACGCGTTGAAACAGGAAGGGTTCCAGGTCTTCTGGGCCAAGACAGGGGCTAAAGCACTGGAATTGACCAGCCGGGAACAACCGGATCTGATTACCCTGGACCTGCGTCTCCCCGACATGAGCGGCTACGACGTCTGTCGCGCCCTCCGTTCCCAAAGCCACCGCCAACCAATCCTCATGTTGACCGCCAAAGATGAGGAGCTGGACAAAGTGCTCGGCCTTGAACTCGGAGCCGACGACTACATGGTCAAACCCTACGGCTTGCGCGAGCTGGTCTCCCGGATTCGGGCCCTACTGCGACGTGCTTACGGCGAACTGGCCCCCCAAACCGAAAACCAGGTCCAACGATTCGAAGGCCTTGAAATCGACCTGACCCATCTGGAAGTACGCCTGGAAGGAGAGGTCGTCGAACTCACGCCCACCGAGTTTCGACTGCTCCGTTACCTGGCTGCCCGGCCCAATGTTCCCGTCAGCCGCAGTGGCCTCGTCGAGGCCGTGTGGGGCTACGAAAGCGATGTCAACAGCGACCGCACTGTCGACGTACACATTCGCCACCTGCGGCAAAAAATCGAAAACGATGCGGCCAATCCTAAGAGACTCGTTACCGTACGCGGTTTCGGTTACAAGCTCCAGGGATAGAGAAAAGGCATGCGCGCCGCATTCACGTGCTGATACGTCCTGTGGCGTGACTCCGGGCGCCAAAGCTGCCAACTCCCGGCCAGCGCTGCCCTTCCTTCCGCGTCTCCTGTTCCCACAGACATTTACGGCCGAATTGCCGAGCGGTTCAATACGTTTTCCTTTATTGCGAAACCTTAATGTAAAGGCAACCAGCCTTTCAATTTAGGGAGCTACACTGAAACGGTAGTCAGTCGAAATACCACACTGTGTAGCACAGCTAAAGGAGAAAATAATGAAACAACGTATTCAAACTGCAAGCAGGATTCCATCGCCAGACTTGTCCCAACGTAAACTTTGGGTCCTGATTTCAGTGACCCTCCTTGCCCTGCTGGCAATGGGAGGGACCGCTTCGGCTGCTCCGCTGTCGGAACGGATCAAACCGGAACCCGGCGTTCTTATCGTCGCCGTTGGCGAGGAGACGCCAGCCTCCGAAGTCGGACTCGCCCGCGGCGACATCCTGCTGGCAATCGACGGCGACATGGTCAATACCGCCGCCGAGCTGCAACACGTGATCTTGATGCGCGACCCCGGCGACACCCTCGAACTGACAGTGAAACGCGGCGACGACGAACTGACCTTTTCGGTAACCTTGACCGACAGAGACGGCTATCCGTTGCTGGGCGTGGCGCCAAATGTTCCCCGAATCCAGTCCATGAAGGCGCAGCGCGGACGGTTCCCAGCTATGCGAGGCTTCGGACAACATCCCAATTTCAATCGCTTCAGAGGGATGGAACGATTCCCAATAAATGCTGGCGAAGGCGCGCAGGTCATGGAAGTGCTGGCAGAGAGCCCTGCCGCTATGGCCGGCTTGATGGCCGGCGACCTGATCATTGCCTTTGACGGAAACGAAATCACAGGGTTGAATGATGTCGCTGAGGCAATTGCCGGATTCAGCCCCGGGGACGAGGTAGAGTTGACAGTTGACCGCGAAGGAGAAAGCACGGTTCTGAGCCTGACGCTCGGCGCACACCCCGACGACGAAGAAAAAGCCTTCATCGGCCTGCGCATCGCACCGACCGGACGCTTCCGCGTCGACACGAACCGGGCCGATATGAATCGCCGCCAACAGCAAGGCAACCGCTTCGGCTTCGCGATGCCGTTCGGCAACCGCTTCCGCTTCCTTGAACTTCCGGACGGCGCACTGGTAATGGGCGTCCAGGATCAGGGACCGGCCGCCCTCGCCGAACTGCAGCAAGGCGACGCCATCATCGCGGTTGGCGATGCCGAAATCGCCAACTATGACGACCTGGTCGCGGCACTGGCAAGTCACAGCCCAGGTGATGAAGTGGAAATCACGGTGACGCGCGACGGTGAGTCCGTTACAGCAACGGAAACACTTGGCGCACACCCCGACGACGAGGAAATGGCCTTTCTGGGTGTCTCAATCATACCGCTAGAACGTCTCCGCATGCAGACGAAAGAGCTGGAAAGACAGGACCACGAAGAGCAGAAGAACGCTCAGGAGTCGCAGAGCAGTTCCTAGACCCTTTCCATCCTGATGACGGCTAGCGTCGCCCGAGGCTGGACTGCAGGATGAACTGCTCCCGCCTCACACGCTGGTACAGTCACAACAATCCCCGCTCTGCGGTCGACGACCAGACCGCAGAGCGGGCACTTCTGAACCGGGCCTGCCCGGCATGGGATGCGTCGAGACCTCTTGGCGCATCCCTTCACGGCGTAAAGAGACGCAAATGCTGAACTCGATTCGCTGGCGCCTGATCATTAGCTACGCTGCCCTTACCCTGTTGTCGATCCTGCTGATCGCAGTCGTTGCCCTCGGCCTGCTAACCCGCTACATGGCCGCCCGCGAGCAGGAGACTCTTGCCCTCAACGCCGAGGCCGTGGCCCGCATAGCTAGGCCGCTACTTGTACGGTCAGGCCAGGTATCTCGCCTTCAACAACTGGCTATAACTTCCGGTTTCCTTACAAATACCGAATTGACGATTTTCGACAGAGACAAGCGCCCGCTGGCCCATTCACAGATGCGCCTGACCTCTCTGGAGTCGAGGCCTGACCTGCTGAACTTTCTCAGCGAACTCGCCCGCCGCGATAGAGAGAACTGGCAGAAAGGGTTGGTCAGCCCGGTTGTCGTGATCTCGGGCTCCGGCTCACCGCGTGGGATGTTTGCGATGGACCTCAACGAAGGCGGCGTCCGCAACGAGAAGTCAACCGCCCTGTCACTCGAAAGACGTCCTGGCTTCTTAGGTGACAGGCTGGTCATCGTAGACCCAGGTGATGCTTCGTCTGACAACGGGGACACAACACCCAGCCAATCCGGGACTCCCAATAATCGCCCGTCCCGGCGAATCTGGCGCATCGTTTTTGGCTATGTCCCCGGGTCGGTTCCCCTTCCTGCAGAAGGGCCTAAAGTTACTGTCCCCGTTCAACAGGACGATCAGGTCGTCGGATACGTGCAGATGACCAACAGGTACACCTTCTTTGCCGAGCCCCTGCTCGCAATTCGTCGAGCTCTGATAGCGGCAGGGCTCGGAGCCGTCCTCGTGGCCGTCCTGCTCGGATTCCTGATGAGCCGTACCCTGACTGCCCCTTTGATGGCCCTCGAAGAAGCAACCCAGCAGATGGAAGAAGGAGACCTGGCTGTACGCGCCCCCGAAACAGTAGGGGAAATCGGTGATCTCTCACGCCGATTCAACCGCATGGCAGCACGGCTTCAAACTACCTTCGCCGACCTTGCCGCCGAGCGAGATGCCCTGCGCCGGTTCATCGCCGACGCCTCACACGAGCTGCGCACCCCGCTCACTGCACTGCGGCAGTTCGTCGAGATCCTGCAGGGCCAGGCCGGTGGCGAACCCGAAACGCGTACCGAGTTCCTGGGCGAAAGCCAGCGCCAGCTGGAACGACTCCAATGGATCACGGGACACCTGCTCGACCTGTCCCGCCTTGAAGGCGGTGTCGCCGCACTCGATATCGCCCAACATGACCTCTCAGACCTCCTCGAAGAAGCGCTCGCCCCCTTCCGGTCGACAGCCGCAACCAAACAGATCGACCTGCGCCTGTCTCTGTCCGCGGAGGTCGCCACCATCTTGTGTGACAGGGCCAGCCTGCAGACGGCTCTGGCCAACCTCCTCGACAACGCCCTCAAATTCACGCCGTCAGGCGGTGTCGTTGAACTCGCCGCAGCCGCAGGCGCCAATACCACGATTCTTTCCGTCTCCGACAACGGGCCGGGAATCCAGCCGGCCGACAAGGAGCATATCTTTGAGCGCTTTTACCGCGGCGAAATGAGCGAACTGCTTCCTGGCGCCGGGCTGGGTCTTGCCATCGTCAAAAGCGCTGTAGAAGCGCACGGTGGAACAGTGCACGGCGAAAGCCGCGACGGCGCAACCTTCACGATTGAACTCCCCACTGCCCAGCCGCAGCATCAGCAGGACAAATTGGCTCCGGCGCGCCCCGCCTGACCCGCGAATTCAATTAAGCTGTTCAATCTTTGAGAATACAAAAAGCCTGACGCTTCAACTGCCGCCAGGCTCCTCTTCTATTCGTACAATTCGCTTAACGGGACAGTACTTCCATCTGGCTTGACGCCCCTCCCGCCATGCACCTGTTATTGCCGGTCTCCTGCAACCCGCCAAGGTGCACACCCTCAGCTCGACGAAGCCTCCGCCTGCTCCTGACCGTTCTGAATCAGACTTGTATCCTGGTATTTCTTCCCCTCCTCAATCAGCATCACCGGTATCCCATTGCGAATCGGATAACGATAACCATTGCGGGGGTTAAGCAGGAACTTGCTGTCGTCCATCAGTTGCAGCGTCCCCTTATCTTCAGGGTCCACCAGGATATCCAGGAGCTGCGAACTTACCTCGCCGCCCAATGGCATATCTTCCAGTGGCGTCACCGGCGTTTCAGGCAACACGCCGCTTCCTGCCCCTTCCGGCTGCGGGCCCCCCAAAGCCTGCTTCAGGACATACACGATACCCGCGGCAAATCCGACAAAGAAGAGAAACTTAAGCAGCTTTTTCATCGCACAACTCCATTTCTGAACGCTGGACCGCACCTTCAGTAATGCTGCAATCGTAGCACACCCGCCCCCCGCAAGAAAATCCCACGCCAACCACAGATACATCCCAAAGTGGGATTGACCTCTCCTGTCCCTCAGGTTTCGACTACACCGCGCCCAGTCCTCGCAACCATCCCAGAAGAATCGCCCATCCACTGACCACTGACCACTAACCACTAACCACTGACCACTGCCGTTCTGGGCCTTCGGCCCTCTCTTGTGCAGGGGCTGCGCCCCCGCAACGCCCCGCCCTTACTAGCCACCGTGTTCATTCTTCCCCAGCAACGTGTCTAGAGAAAGGTGTCTAGCCAACAGTGTCTCCTCCCCCACATGTTGTCTAAACTCACCGACCACTGACCACTGACCACTGCAGTTCCGCGCCCCCGCAACGCCCCCCCTTACTAGCCACCGTGTTCATTCTTCCCCAGCACCATATCTAAAAAAAGGTGTCTAGCCAACAGTATCTCCTCCCCCACTTGTTGTCTAAACTCACCGACCACTGACCACTGCAGTTCCGCGCCCCCGCAACGCCCCGCCCTTGCTAGCCACCGTGTTCATTCTTCCCCAGCACCATATCTAAAAAAAGGTGTCTAGCCAACAGTATCTCCTCCCCCACTTGTTGTCTAAACTCACCGACCACTGACCACTGACCACTGACCACGGACCCCTGCAGTTCCGCGCCCCCGCAACGCCCCGCCCTTGTTAGACCACCGTATCTATTCTTCCCCAGCAAGTGTCTAGAGGAAGGCGTCTAGCCAACAGTGTCTACCCCCCACGTGCTGTCCCAGCCCCCAGACCACTGCTGTTCGCAGTTCACTAAAAACTAAAAACTGACTACTAAAAACTGCCGTTCCGCGCCCCCGCAACGCCCCGCCCTTGCTAGCCACCGTGTTCATTTTTCCCCAGCACCATATCTAAAGAAAGGGGATTATATACAATAGTGGGGCTTATATTCTTTAGTAGCTACTAGCTACAAGCAAGAAACATCACCACCCCCGCCAGCAAAACCAAAACAAAGACAAGCACCATAGCAACGGGTGCCCGCCAACCAGTAAAACGAAAAGGCACCCCTATAACAGCAACAAGAGCAAGCACCAAAATACCTGTAAAAACGACATCCGTTATAGAACACAACCCATTATTCCCCCTGTACGGCCAACGCGTTAAAAGCAAATATGATAGAAATCGTGATAACCCCCCTGAAAATCAAGTCGCCGCGTGGATTATCCCTGAAATAAGGCAACCACACAACCGCAATCAGCAAAACGCTATTGCCGTCACGAAAGCCCAGACAGAAATTGTGCAACTCATATCGACGTTCATAACATCCCCTTTTCACGTAACCACATTCCTGCTACCGTTGTCCATCCCTAATCTTGGCTACTAAAGTATATAAGCCCCACAATAGTAACATCACAGGAACTTCATAAAAATGGCTCATCCTGATAGCTTTATCCCTGTCTGGAAAAAAGAATTTAAGCCGCTTAGATGGTATGGCGGAAAAGCAGGGTATGGGAAAGGGGCATGGATTGCTGGCTTTTTGCCATGGGTTAAAGACAGCATCTATGTCGAAACTCAAGGTGGGATGGCCGGTGTTTTAGGAAGCCGCGCGCCTGTTAAGCATGAGATTTTCAATGACATTGATCCTCGTGTAATCAATCGGGGGGAACAACTTCGGACGTATCCAGACGAGTTTGCTTGGCATGTTCAATGTTGGCCTCACAGTCGAAAACTACATGAATGGGCAAAACAGGCAGTGGACAATGAGAACATTTCTGCATTTGATAGGGCTGTTGCTTTTCACGTGATTGCCTTGCAGTCGGTTTCGCAAAACATAGGGCAAACTCCACAATGGTCTAGGGCTCTTGCTCCTGCCGTTGGGCCAATGGGAAGATGGCGCAGCGAAAGAGTTGCACCCCTTGCTGAAAGGTTCTCAGAGGTAATATTGGAGTGTGGGACTGCCGAGAAATTACTTGAACGTCTTGTTGATAATGATATGGCTGTTATATATGTTGATCCGCCATACTACTCTGCAAACACGTCAGCCTACAGGTTTAACGATCAAGATGCAAATGTTTTAGCAAGTCTTCTTCTCGCACGGAGTGGGAAAGTGGCTATTAGTGGGTATGAAAATGAGTGGGAATTTCTTGGGTGGACTCGTTACGAACTTGAGGGAATAACCAGAGTTGCCAATAAGAAAAAGGGTGAGAAAGCAACGGCCAGAACTGAATTTCTGTGGACAAACTACGATGCTCAAATTCATGGTTCAAGGAATCAGACAACACAACCATCCATGTTCGATGTTCCCTAAAAAAGAGGAATTGGAGGGCGAAAGTGGGGCAACAAAAACCGAATGTTACTTTGGTGGGGCTTATATGCTTTAGTAGCCAAGACTGGGATTCTTGTAGCTTGACACGAAATTCCTCAGAATTCCCGAACAGGTTTCATTTCAGGCTCCTCACATACCCGCAAGAAACGTCACGACATAACTCAGAAAGTTGAGCAGGCCCATAACTGCAACGCCGAAGTAGTAGAAGAACGCAAAGGTCGGCTCTACCTACAGTTCCATAAAATTGGCGAAATCCTTCATGCCCTGAGTAACTTCTGGCTCCATCGTACGCCCCCTCTTTGTTCAGCCCTACAGGTTTTGACAAAAGCCTGGGCTGACTTTCACGCCCAGGCTCTTGCTTTTGTTAGCCGCTGCCCGGCGCCGTGATCAATCGGCTCTCGGTGGGTAATTGTACTCCACAAAGTTACACTGAACGGTATGGTGTTCTCAGGGATGATCTACACATTCCCACGTCGCATGGAAGATGTAGTTCGTCCACCCGCAAGTTTAACGCCAAATAGAGGGCCTGATTACCCTATATCTCTCTCAACGCAGTCTGAAGCATCCAAGCCAGAAAAGCCTACAGAGTCACAACCACCATAGAAATCTGAACAACAGCACCAGTCGGATCAGACTAACAATGGATAAGTGACATTCTCAATCTTTCAAAGAGTCCGCCGAACCCTTTCCCGTGTCCGGTACTTAGTCTGATCCTCGATTTTACACCTCTTCAATTCCCCATCGAGCACCTAACTGCACTCCGATTGAGATCACAACCCTATTCCTGCTACCGTTGTCCATCCCCAGTCTTGGCTACTAAAGTATATAATCCCCACTTTGGTATATAATCCCCTTTGTAATCCCCTGTTTGCGGCAGACCCCCAGGAGTTTATCCCGCTCCTCAGCGTTCTTGACTACCACCACATCGAGGAAAGCGCCCGCCGCCGACGTTTACCATGGTAAATTTGGAACTGTCTTGCACGATTACATCGTTAGACAAGGGAATGTGTCAAATGACCCAGGGCAATCGCATCTAAATCCGGACGCCAAAATATCCAACGAAGGGCGCCCACAAGGGGTGCCCCTACCAATTGTCAATCGTTTTCGGCCAAGAAACCGATCTCCAGAAGGGACCTTTCCCAGAAACATTGACCGCGGCTACAGCATAGTAGTAGGTCCCCGGCGCAAGCCCCGTGTCGGGTGTACGTCGTCCCGGTCAGCTCACTACGGGTCACTGCGGGAGAGGCATTAACATACCGTTTGCTACCACCGACCAAGTAAAGAAATCCCTGTTGTCGGCTTTATGCACGAATACCTCCTTGAATGCTTCTATGAGCGCTGCAGGAGCTCGATTATCAGTCATGAACGTGTACAGATCGTCGTAAAGTTCATGGTCCTTGTTTACTTGAGACAGGAATGACTTGAACTCCGGGCTGAATGTACGGAACGCAGCACAAGAGTAGAGATAGTTCGCCTGCTCGACCTGATTTGCAATCATGTAGTTTCTTGAATACTCATATCCCCTTCTCTTCAGGTCAATTTGACTTTTCAGAGCCTCTTCGAGGCTGTCGCTATTGGCGAACAGACGGTGGTATTGGATTTCAGGATCTATTTCGTTAGACTTTTCGATGGTCCAGTCATCCATCGTATAGCCTCCGTTCGGCATGTCAGAGGCAATGAAGAAGCTTGCATAATGACAGAAGTTTTCCAAATCTGCGAAGCTTCCTTTTGTACATGGCCCCCCCATATCGATTACACCTAATGGTCTGGTCAGGGCCTGACTCCAGGACGCCAAGAATGCATTGGCATCATCATGACGCAGCTGAAGCTCGAACAGCGCTCCGCCAGGCCCCCCATGACCGGAATACATCAGGTGATGACCTGAATCAGGGTATTGGTTCACCAGATATGAGGCGATATCGATAAAGGTCGATTTAAGAAAATCGCTTCTTTCTTCCGTATAAGCTGCCGGCATATCTGTATATTTCCTGATAAGGTATTGCTCCCTATAAGCGATTTTCTGTTCATCGGTCGGACACGCGCCGGACGGACAACGAAGTCCATAGAGTGAATCGTAATCGTTGGGGAATTCATAGAGGTGGACCGAGGATGTTTCGTCCCAGATGGCTACTTCAAGATATTCGAGGGCATCACTTTTCTTTATCGTGGCGGCACTTGGCCAACCGCCAGTGGAAGCATAGGGCATCCAGTCTTGAGTAACGCGGACAACCCGCAGGATAATGTTATGGGTCTGAATGGTTGGGGACGATCCTGCCGGAAATGGGGTCGGCGTAGATGCTGTCGTTGCAGCCGGTGTCGCAGTGACGGTCGGCGTTGGCGTCTGCCCGGCCGTCACGGTAGCAGACGCATATTCCGACCAGGTGCTGGCCTCACCGGCGGCGTTCACCGCACGTACCGTGTAGAAGTAGGTGGTGCCCGCCGCCAGTCCGGTATGACTGTAGGTTGTGTCAGTCAGGTTGCCGTCGTCGAGTTTCTGCCAGCCGGTGCCGGCGTTCCACCACGTCAACAGGTCGTAGCGCGCCGCGTCTGCCACGACACCCCAGCTGAGGTCAATCGTACCCGCGGCCGTAACCTGCGCCGCCAGAACAGGCGCGGACAGCGCGGCTGCGGCCGTCGCTGACGGTGTGGGCGTAGGTGTCGTAGAAATCATCGGCATTGCGGTCGGCGTTGGTGTCTGTGTTGGCGTTGGCGCCTCCACGGTCGTCACGGTAGCAGACGCATATTCCGACCAGAGGCCGGTCTCACCGGCGGCGTTCACCGCACGTACCGTGTAGAAGTAGGTGGTGCCCGCCGCCAGTCCGGTATGACTGTAGGTTGTGTCAGTCAGGTTGCCGTCGTCGAGCTTCTGCCAGCCGGTGTCGGCGTTCCACCACGTCAACAGGTCGTAGCGCGCCGCGTCTGCCGCGACACCCCAGCTGAGATCAATCGTACCCGCGGCCGTAACCTGCGCCGCCAGAACAGGCGCAGACTGCGCGGCTGCGGCCGTCGCTGACGGTGTGGGCGTTGGTGTCGTAGAAATCATCGGCATTGCCGTCGGCGTTGGTGTCTGCGTTTGCGCCTCCACGGTCGTCGCGGTAGCAGATGCATATTCCGACCAGGGGCTGGTCTCACCGGCGGCGTTCACCGTACGCACCGTGTAGAAGTAGTTGGTGCCCGCCGCCACTCCGGTATGGCTGTAGGTTGTGTCAGTCAGGTTGCCGTCGTCGAGCTTCTGCCAGCCGGTGTCGGCGTTCCACCACGTCAACAGTTCGTAGCGCGCCGCGTCTGCCACCGCTGTCCAGTTCAACTCGACCGTACCATTGTCGGCCTCGGCGGTCAGCGAGGGCGCAGGGACCGCGGCTTCCGTCGAAGTCTGTTGGGCCCAGACCAGATTCGCGTATACCAGGAAGACAGTAGTTGCCAGGAGAGCAGCCGCCAGCCAGCCGCCGGGGTCGCGCAGGACTGTCGAAATGTTCCGTGGATGAAACATCGATTTCTCCTCCCGTCCGTTTGTGGCAAGTCTAATGAGTTACTGCTTATATCGGTCACAGGACCAATAGGGGTGGCGTCTCTCAATTGGGCTGTCGTCGAGCAATCACCGAACCCGAACTTCCCCAAAAAAGATGAACTCTCCTATACTCTAGCACGCTAATATGAGATGGTTATTAGATATTGCACGTCTCCTCTGTGATTTTTTATAAGAATTGGCCAATGCCGACACTTGTGCCCAGAAATACGCCGGACCACGCTTCACGTCCAACCAGCGCATTGGCACAGGAACACCGAAACTCTGTCAGCACGATAGTAGTCCTGGTGGCGGTCGCTCCAACTCCGCTTTTCCCGCCTGCCTCCTCAACAATCACCGTCAAAGCGTGCATAAGTGAAGTTATACACGTCTTAGCCTCTTGAGGTGGGCTGACTTCACCACAAGCGCGCAAAAAGGCCGTCCCGCATGATCATGTGCTGAGAAGGCTTCCTGGCTGGTGCAATCAGCTAATGGGGATCGACAGCAGAGTTGGTGAAAACGCTGGCTGCGTTCTGCAAGCCCGCGCAGAGAGAACTGTGCGTCCACTCATTCGTGCACGACGCGGGAGACTCGGGAACTGTTCTGAAGGGGATTCCTACCGCGTGTAGGTAGCAAAATCCTTCTGCCACCCAGTTCGGACCCTACCGACAGTTTGAAGAGGTTATGGAAGCTCTGTGTGGAGATGTCGAAAACGGACTGGCCCAAAAATACGAGGAAGAACCATCTCGGCCAGTGGCGACTCTCTTCGGATTGGCCTCAGAAAATGGGTATTCCCGCACTCCCAGCTGACCCCCCACAAGTTGCCGCATACATCTCTGAACGCAGCGTTGAACTTGGCCACAGACCGGCAACACTGCATTCTGAGGCTGCTGCCATCGCGCACATTTACTGGGCAGAAGGGTTTGGCAACCAATGTGACAACCAAGGTGTCAAGTTGGAGTACACCTTCCCTGGCAAATCAGGAACGTTCTAACCCCATGTGACTTTTCAATCTTCGAGAAGTGGACGCCCTCTGTCCATCCCTACTTACCCCGCCGCAATTTCATTACGCTTGCGAGTTCGTACGGCTACAATCTAAGCCCCTATTGTCAAGACCGAAAGTTCAATATCCCTCAATGACCTGGTACTACAACCGCACATTGATAAGTTTGGGTTCCTTCGGCGATAGTGAGAACAAGCAAGCTGAACTGGAGGAGCTATGGAACTGAGCGAATTGGACAAGTGGGCGGATTGATCAGTTCTGTCGTGGATTTGACCCCTGGGGCTGCTTGGCCTGACGAGAAAGCCCCTGTCGTTGGTCAACCAGGGTTATCTAGTTCATTCTTGAATTGCAATACTCAGACACCCTACAAGCTGAAAGGGGCGTATGATCTCTTGGAAAAAGGACTGCAAAGATTTTCAGTTCGATCCTGTTTTCATTTGCCTTTGGGTAACATTGGATATAATTCCCCTTCATTAGTACAGATGTGTCAATACGGAATCGTCATACAAATTCCCTAGAAAAGAGGAATTAGAGGGCGGAAGTGGGGCAACAAAAACCGAATGTTACTATTGTATATAATGCCCTAAAGAAAGATGTCTAGCCAACAGTGTCTCCTCCCCCTCATGTTGTCTAAACTCACCGACCACTGACCACTGACCACTGACCACTGACCACTGACCACTGACCACTGACCACTGACCACTGACCACTGACCACTGACCACTGACCACTGACCACTGACCACCGACCACTGACCACTGCCGTTCTGACCCCTGCCGTTCCGCGCCCCCGCAACGCCCCGCCCTTTCTAGCCACCGTGTGTGTTCTTCCCCAGCACCATATCTAAAGAAAGGTGTCTAGCCAACAGTGTCTCCTCCCCCACTTGTTGTCTAAACTCACTGACCACTGACCACCGACCACTGCCGTTCTGACCCCTGCAGTTCCGCGCCCCCGCAACGCCCCGCCCTTTCTAGCCACCGTGTGTGTTCTTCCCCAGCACCATATCTAAAGAAAGGTGTCTAGCCAACAGTGTCTCCTCCCCCACTTGTTGTCTAAACTCACTGACCACTGACCACTGACCACCGACCACTGCCGTTCTGACCCCTGCAGTTCCGCGCCCCCGCAACGCCCCGCCCTTGCTAGCCATCGTGCTCATTCTTCCCCAGCATTGTGTCTAGCCAACCGTGTCTACCCCCCCACATGCTGTCCCAGCCCCCAGACCACTGCCGTTCGCAGTTCACGAAAAACTAAAAACTGACTACTCAAAACTGCGGTTCCGCGCCCGCCTCCCGCCCTGCCTCTCTCCAAGAACCGGCAAACAGCGCCAACCACCACTAGCAAAAACTCTCCGCCGGACAGTTCCCACCTAATTCTGAGACGCACACTTCGCAGTCAATGCCTTGCGTGATCACAACCCCTACTGTATAGTCTTCCCCACAGCCACATCGCAAAAACCAGACTTTCACGCCTTCCATTGCGGAAAAGTCCTGTTGCAGCAGGTGACAAGATCACCGTATGCAAAAACGAACAACCGGCCCGGATGACTCCTTTCATATCGATCTGAATTCGTTTTCCCAGGCGCAAAGCGCGGCCAGACACGCTGTCCGCTACGTAGCCAACGCCGAGTTCAACCAGGCTGTTCTCTTTTTCAAAGACGGGAGTTACCTGCAGTTCGAACACAAAGGCCGCGAAAGCCGTTGGGCCAAGGCCTCCGCAGAGCGCACGCAGGCAGATCGCGCCTGCGTGGGCATGAGCCACTTCAGGCTCAACGCCCTCCACCTGCAGCTCTATTTTGAAGACGGCAGCGACGTCGAATTTACGATTTGAAGCGGCGCTCGCACCGAACTGTAAGGAGAACCAACAATGGCGCGCATCGATGAACAACAGGAGTTCAGCAGCTGGTTGCTGGCCTTACAGGCCGGTGTGCTGACCGAAAAGCAGCTCGATACCCTTCAGCAGCTGGTAGACGAAGGCAGGGCCGATACGCTCGAAGCGGCCGCCCGCTACATGGACTGGCAGGACTCAGTAATCGATCCCACTGAACACTTCTACGGCCACTGATACCCGGCCCCGCTCTGACCGAACAAAAGAAGCGGGCAGTTGACGAACAACTGCCCGCTTTCTTGAGCCTCTCGACAGCAATTACTCCTCAAAGTCCTCAGGATACAGCGACACCAGAATATACCGGTCCAGCGGCAGGAATGTCGCGGCCGCGGCCTGGACCTCATCCGACGACACCGCGTTGGTCCGGCTCTCCACAACCGCCAGGTCGACAAAGTTCGCCAGATCTACGCCGTCCTCCATAGCCCAGTATTCCAGGATGCGCAACCAGTAGTTGTTCTGTTCCAGCTGTTCCTCACGCTGGTGCACGATCTGTGCTCTGGCCTTTTCCAACAGGTCCTCTCTGGGCCCGTTCGCCTGCACGTCGGCGATCAACCCAAATAGAGCGTCCACCAGTTCCTGCACCCTGGCAGGGTCGCTGCCAAAGTAGAGCGATATCTCATACAGGCTGTCCGGATCCGGTACCACACTGGCCGACGCCCCGTAGGCATAAACGCCCCCCAGCGCCTCACGCAGCTCCTCACGCATCAGGATGTCTACGATCGTCTCCAACATGCGCAGGTGAAGCCGGTTCTCCAGCGTGTCTTCACTGGCCCCTGTAAACAGGATGGTCGTCAAACTCTGCTCGTCCTGCCCGCGGTATACCGGAACTTCCACAACGCCCGCCGGCGGGTCCGGCGCCACGTCCTGCCAGCTCTCCGAGCGGCCCTGTGAAGGCAGATTGCCCAGGTACCGCTGCGACCAGTCGACCATCTGCTCAAGGTCGAAATTGCCCACAAACACGAATGTAAAGTCACTGAAATCCGCGAAACGCTCCTGGTAGATGGCGAACGCCCGCTCCAGATCCAGCGAACTGATTATCTCCAGAGTCGGAACGTTGCGCCGGACAGTATCGCCGTATCGGGCCTCGATAAAGGCGTCCGTCAGCGCACTGCGCGGGTCCAGCTCGCGATTGCGCAGCGACTCAGTGTACTGGTCCTTCAGCGTCGCGAACGCATCGTCATCTGCATTAGCCTGCGTGCCGTACAGGTAGACA
Source organism: Caldilineaceae bacterium (assembly GCA_965207495.1). Taxonomy (GTDB): domain Bacteria; phylum Chloroflexota; class Anaerolineae; order Caldilineales; family Caldilineaceae; genus Bin5. The sequence goes on along the minus strand of OZ242287.1, from coordinate 4,018,627 downwards.
AGTTGGAACAGGGTCTCAATATATTCCTGGCCCGAGTAGCCGTGGAACCCCTCGTCCAACTCGCCGATATACGGCGAGACCGTCACCGACTTGTCTGCCAGTAGCCGCTGCAGCGCCGCGTAGCTCACTTCGCCGACCGCGCTCTGGCTTACGATGCTGTCGATGAAATCCGCTTCCGGATAGTCCTCATCGCTGACCAGCGAGGAGCCGCCTGGGCTGCTCGCGCTGAACAGAATCTCCTCCTCCTTGAATGTAGTCGGCTTGAGCACAACCCTCGCGCCGTTTGCCAGGGTCAGGTCGGTGATCCCATATGTCTCGTCCGTCTGACGCGAGAGGATCCCCGCCGGCTCCGGAATTTCGGTCAAGAGCGTCGTAACCGCTTCAATGTCCTGGTACGCGTCTACCTGCTTCGTACTGACATCCGCGAAAACTGCCGCGAGCTCATCCTCGTTGGGCAGGCTATCCGCGTCCCGCTCCGGCCCGACGACAAATACCGATCGGTTGCTGCCCCCCACGTAGAGTTCCGCCCGCTGATTGACATCGTCGCGGCTGATCTCTTCCAGCAGCCGCTCAACCAGTCTGTACTCCACCTCGATGCCGGGAACAGCCTCGTTTTCGAGGTAGTTGCGGCTATATTCGCTGGCCAGGGAATGATTACGCAGATTGTCGCGATCGTTGTAGAGCCGTTCGTAAGTACTCACAATCTCCGACTTCGCTCGCTCCACTTCGGCAGCTGTGAAACCGTGGCGGCGCACGCGCTCAACCTCCGTCAACGCCGCGTCCAGGCTGGAGAGGGCCTCACCCTGACGCACCTGTACGCCCACCACCTGGTAGCTGTTGCCCCGCACCAGCTGCCCCTCGCTGACAAATGCCCCAAGGAACGGTGAGTCCGCTTCCCTTGTGAGGTCGTCGAGCCGGAAATTCAGCATCTTGTAGAACAGATTGCCGATCAGCCGGTCGCGAAAGACGCCAGCCGAATTCAGGTCCGGCGCCGCCTGCCGGTAGATGATCTGAGCGATCGTCACAGGGAACTCCGGATCGGTCAGAATCAGATACCCCGTGTCATCATAGTCTGGTAAGGAGTAGGAAGCCCTGGGTCGGGCCTGCTCCGGCGCTGCTAGACCACCGAAATGCTCAATGATCTTCGCTTCGATACTGTCAACGTCGATGTCGCCCACGACAATGACCGCCATCAGATCCGGCCGGTACCAGTCCTGGTAGAACCTTCGCAACGTCTCTGAAGGCGTATTCTGCACGATCTCCATGTCGCCGATCGGCATCCGGTCTGTATAGCGGGATTCGCCCAGCATGAGGGGGAACAGCTGCTTGTTCAACCTGCCGCTCGCATTCTGGTCTCGCAATCGCTCCTCTTCCAGGATGACCCCGCGTTCGCTCTCCACTTCTTCATCCGAAATCGTCGCCCGGCTGGCCCAATCCTCCGCCACCTGGAACGTCGTACTGATTATATCCTCGTCATCCGTAGGAAACTCCAGGAAATACACCGTCTCATCGAACGAAGTATAGGCATTCACGTCCGGCCCGAACGACATGCCTACCGATTCGAAATAGTCGATCAGCGCCTGCTTCGGGAACCGCTCAGTGCCGTTGAACATCATATGCTCGAGAAAGTGGGCCAGCCCCAGCTGGTCCTCGTCCTCCTGAATGGAGCCCGCGTTAATCGCCAACATAAGCGTAGCCCGGTTGGCCGGCTCCGTATTGTGCCGGATGTAGTAGGTCAGACCGTTGTCCAGTTGCGCCTTGCGTATGCTCGGATCCAGCGGAATGGGCGCGTTCATGTCCAGCGTTTCGCTGTCCAAATCCAAATACGCCTGCGCCTCTTCACCTTGCTCTGCAGGGGCCGCCGCCTGCGCAGCACCCGAATCCGTCGACTCCGCTGAACTGGCCGGCGGAGGTTCCATCCCTTCGCACGCACTGGCCAGCAAGGCAATCAGCGCCAGGAGTGCCACCAGCAGCTTAAGGTTCCTCGTTCCCCGCCCGCCCGTCGTCCTGCGACTCTTCGTGCGCATGGACTCCACGGGCCGGTCCGTCTCTCCGATTTTCATTATCGACTCCTTAGCCTTTCTAAAATGAATGAAGTTCCTGTCCGCCCCTACCAATGTAAGCGACGAATGTGAACTTCCTGTTGCCTTTCCATGAAGCTTTCTCAACAGGGAAGCAAAGCCTCGATGTTCCCCTGCCGGGCGCGCAAATGCCCGGCCAAAACACATTCGGAGGACTGCGCCCCTCAGTCGAAGAATCTGGAAGAGATCACGGCGTCACCAGGTGCTTCTGTCCCCAGAAAAAAAATTGTGTTTCCCTGGGCGCAAGGAAATCACAGGCGAGAGCCGTCACATCCCACTATTTTCCCATTGTCGGTGCTGCCTTAAGGTCGCCCAAACCAGGACCGTCCCCGGCCCTACCTGCACCAACAGAGGGTGACAAAAAGTATAAGTGATCCACAGACCAACCCAAAAAAATACTACAAGACCGGCGCCTGTCTCTTCCCGTCTCCAAGAGAAAAACAGGTTATCCAGCGGTCCGGATGGCAGTGTCGGGAATTAGCCGCGTGAATTCGCAACCAATCCACATCATCCCTGTCTGTCCTCCCTGACTGCGGCTGTGCCGGGTGCCCGTATGGCAACCCCGCCCCCCTTCTACATCCATCTGCATCGGATTCGTCCGGCAGCCCACTCTCGCTACCAAATCAAATATATAATATAATTCCCTATCCCCCGCCGCCTTGCCTTTCGCCGCTCAGTGTTTCGACAAAAGGGACGCTCCAGTAGGCCCCAACACCACTCAAACCTTCGCATTCACACCTCTACAGTAGAGAACTCAAAGCCACAGTCACCACCACTCACACAAGCCAGGAAAATTGAACATCCACTGTACAATTTTCCCCCTCAGCGCGAACCCACAGAAGCGAAATTACACACCAGTGAAATTACACACCAGCTGTGTAATTTTGCCCCCGCGCCTGCTCTAATACCCCACGTCCGACCGCAGCCAAATTCCGGGCTCACCCGACCTGACCGGCTTCACATCTTCGTCTACTGCCCCCCAAGGCAAACCAGTATCCTCCCCAATTCCGCCTGCACCCCTCAACGTGCGTGCAGCCCAAAATGGGGTAAACGCTAATAATGAGGTAAACGCTAATATAGTTCTAGATGTAACCAACCCACGGCCCGTTTCAATTCCAATCTCAGGCAGACCGACCGCTGTCACTCTTTCCTCTCTTCTTGCATTTGGGCGGTCGGGCCTTCGGCCCTCCCTTGTGCAGGGGCTGCGCCCCCGCAACGCCCCGCCCTTGCTAGCCACCGTGTTCATTCTTCGGCAGCATCATGTCTAGCCAACAGTGTGAACACCCCCGCGCCGTTACTGACCCCTGACCCCAGACCCCTGACCCCTGCAGTTCCGCGCCCCCGCAACGCCCCGCCCTTGCTAGCCACCGTGTTCATTCTTCGGCAGCATCATGTCTAGCCAACAGTGTGTGCACCCCCGCGCCGTTACTGACCCCTGACCACTGACCCCTGCAGTTCCGCGCCCCCGCAACGCCCCGCCCTTGCTAGCCACCCTGTGTATTCTTCCCCAGCAACGAGTCTTGCCAACAGTGTTGCCCCCAAACGCTCCGGTAGGGGCAGGCCCCGTTCCTACCCTGTTTCTCCTTAATCCACGGCCCCCCTACAATGGCCAGGCATGGCGCCCGCCCTGCGTTTCCCCAAGAGCCGGTAAACAATTCCACCCACCGCCGGCACAATCTCCCCGCCAGACTGTTCCCACCCTAATTCCCTCCGCACCCGTCGACGTAACATGCTTGACAAATTACACGCGACTGCCCTACAATTGTGTGCAAGAGCGACCCAGTACCAGAATAAGACTAGATAGCCCGAAAGCTCTGCCGTTCTGGTCCGTCGGCATTCACAACGATTCGCCGGCGGCACAAGAGAAAACCGGCGCCGAGCCTTCTTCAGGGCTACCCGCTTCATCCAAACCGGCATACTGGCGGCGAAGCAGTCAACAGGCAAGGAGACAACTGTGTCGAACATCGGTTGGAAAGACATCCTGGCGGATGAAATGCCCGATGATCTGGCCCACGAAATCGATATTTTCGAAGGCCAGATGGAACTCATGGGCCAAGGCAAACTGGACGAAAAAGTCTTCGCCGAAACGCGTCTGCGTCGAGGCGTCTACGGCCAGCGCTACGATAACGGCCAGCGGCACGACGGCTTTGAAAGCCGCGAGCTCGAATTCGAAGAGCTGGACCGGATCAAAGGACCCGATACCCTCTGGCACGCACCCGGTATGATGCGCATAAAAGTGCCCGGCGGAGGACTTACAGCGGATCAAATGGACGTCCTGGCCCAGGTCGCCGACGAATACTCCGACGGCATCTTGCATGTCACGACGCGCCAGGATTTTCAACTGCACTTTGTGCATATCGAGGACACGCCGGACCTGATGCGGCGTCTGGCCTCCGTCGGCATAACGACTCGCGAAGCCTGCGGCAACTCCGTCCGCAACGTAACCTGCTGTCATCTGGCCGGTGTCTGCCAAACAGAGGCCTTCGACGCCACCCCGTACGCCGATGCCTTTGCCCAGTTTCTGCTCGGCCATGACGATATCCAGGACTTCGGCCGCAAATTTAAGCCAGCCTTCTCCGGTTGCGAAGCCGAAGCCTGTGGCCTGGTGATGATGCACGACATCGGCTACCTTGCCCAGGTTAAGGAAGTCGACGGTAAGCCCAAGCGCGGCTTTAAGGTATTTGTGGGCGGCGGCCTCGGCACCGTTCCGCACCAGGCCAAGGTCCTGAGCGAATTTACGCCCGAAGAGGAGATGCTTCCCGAGATGCAGGCAGTCTCCCGCGTCTTTGCCCGCCTTGGCGAAAAGCGCAACCGCAACCGCGCCCGCATCAAATTCCTCGTGGCCAAACTGGGCATCGAAGAGTTCCGCCGCCTCGTCCAGGAGGAGCGCAAAACGCTCCCCCACGATGACCGCTGGACCGCCTACCTGGATACCCTTCCGCACTACGAAGAAAAGCCAAACAGGCCGCCGACATTCCTCAACGGCCAGGTGCAAAATTCCGAATTCAATCAGTGGCTCGAAACCAACGTATACGGCCAGCGCCAGGAAGGCTACAGCGTTGTTACCGTGAATCTGCCCTTGGGCGATCTGACCTCCCAGCAGACCTGGGAGCTGTCCGACATCGCCCGCAAATATGTCGGCGACAACGTCCGCACAACCGTCGAGCAGAACATTGTCCTCCGTTGGGTATCCGATTCCGACCTGCCCAGTGTGTACGAAGAACTGAAAGCGATCGGTCTGGGAGACCCCGGCGCCGGCACCATCGTTGACATCACCGCCTGCCCCGGTACCGACACCTGCAAACTGGGCATCGCCTCCTCGCGCGGGCTCGCAGGCGAACTACGCACACGCCTCACCGCCAAGAGCGCATCCCTGCCCGACGCCATCAAGGACCTGAAAATCAAGATCAGCGGCTGCTTCAACTCCTGTGGCCAGCACCATGTCTCCGACATCGGATTCTTCGGCAACAGCCGCCGCTCCGGCAACTTCAAGATGCCCCACTTCCAGGTAATCCTGGGAGGCAAGTGGCGCGATAATGCCGGCAGCTACGGCCTGGCCGTTGGTGCCGTTCCTTCCAAGACCGTTCCCGAAGTCGTCGACACGATCACGTCCCGCTACGTGGAAGAACGCTCCAAAGGCGAAACTTTCCAGGATTGGATCGGACGTATCGGCAAAAAGGAAGCACGCAGTATAATTCAACCCTTCATGCAGCTGCCAGCCTTTGAACAGCAGCCGGAATTCTTCTCGGACTGGGGCGACCCACGAGTCTTCAGCCTCGGCGATATCGGCATCGGCGAGTGCGCCGGTGAGGTTGTCTCACTCTTCTCCATGGAGATTTCTCCGGCAGAATCGGAAGCCTTCGAAGCACAAATCGCTCTGGATGAAGACGACCCGGCTCGGGCCGATGCCTTGGCCTACTCGTCGATGCTCAAAGCGGCCAGAGCCTTGGTACGGACCCAGTTCCTCGATGTCGGCGACAGCCAAGATCGCATTGTTGAGGAGTTCAAGAGCCGATTCTTCGATACCGAACTCTTCTTCGATCAGTACGCCAAAGGGAAATTCGGCCAGTACCTGCTCATTCGGCACAGAAACCCCAATCCCAATCCCGACAACGATTCCGCCCATCGCCTGATCGAGGAGGCGCTCCTGTTCATCGAAGCCACCCACGCTTGCGAATCCAGGGTCGGCGGCAATGTCCTGGTAGAGATTTGATAGCCCTACGTCGACTGTACCAGGCATGACCGGTACAGTCGACGACCCATCTTTCACCGCCCCTGGAGTAAACGATGATTGCACCCCATCGCCTGAGCGTTAAGTTCTTCTTTGAAGATCTTTCAATTGATGCCGAGTCATTTATCCCTGTTTTCCACCGCTGGATCCGGGAAAACGTTGTGCACAACGAGTTGCTGCTCGATGTGGCCGACTATAAACATGTCCTCGACGGGCCGGCGATCTTTCTGATCGGCCACGAAGCCGACTACGTAGTCGATTTTACCGACGCCAAGCCAGGCCTGATGTATGTACGCAAACGCGACGCCGGAACCGACCTCGCAGATGCTCTGGACACGACCATGTCCCAGGCGCTGCACGGTGTAAAGTTGACAGAGGATGACGTGGAGCTGAAGGGCAAACTGAAGCTGCGCACCGATGCCGCCGCTATCGTTCTGCTCGACCGGCTCAATTACCCCAACGCCGCAAATGGTGACGGCGCCGATTCCGCCGCCGCAGTCCAGGCCCAGCTCTCAGACAACCTCGCCGCCATCTTCGGCGACGACGCCACCGTCACCCGCGTCGCCAACGACGCCCGCGAGCCTCTGACTTTCTTGTTGAGCGCGCCTTCCGCCCCAGACGTTGACACCATTCTCAGCCAGATGGGGAGTGCCGTCTGATCGACGTCCTCCCTTCCCGTATTCCCCCTGCAGCTAAGGACTGAACCAGATGCTGGCCGCGACTCCAGAAGTCCGCTCCCTCTATAAATCGGACCGGGATCCGGCCCCCTTCATCCCCTTCGTTCAGGCCGTCGGCCGCGGCGAAAAGCTCAAGCGCGATCTCACCTACGAAGAATCTGTCGAAGCCTTGCGCCAGATCGTCGAGCAGACATGCTCGCCAGCGCAGGCCGGCGCATTCCTGGTAGCGCAGAGGGTGAAAGGGGAAGCTGTCGACGAGATTCGGGGCTTCACCGCGCTGTTACGCGCCGAAACCATCACGCAGATTCGCCCCCGTATCGAAGGGCTGCTCGATCTTGCTGTGCCCTACGACGGCAAGGCAAGGAGCGCGCAGCTGGCGCCAGCCATCGCGATCATTCTCGCCGAGGCCGGGTTGCCGGTCGTAATGCATGGTGATGAAGGGGTACCTACCAAGGAGGGCATCGGGCCAGGGCCGGTCATGCGCGAACTGGGAATAGCCGACGACCTGGAGCCCGATGCTGTGCAACTGATGATTGAAGCCGTTGGGTTTGGCTACCTGTCTGCGGCACGTTTCGCCCCGCAATGGCACGCCCTGCTGCCGCTGCGGCGCCAGTTCGGCCTGCGAACCGTGCTCAACAGCGTGGAGAAACTCCTCAATCCGGCCAACGCACCCTACCAGGTCAGCGGATTCTTCCACGGAAACTACATCGAGCGCCTGCGCGCCGTCCAGACCGGGATCCAACGCAGCTTTATCGTCCAGGGTGAGGAAGGTTCCGTCGAAATGGCCGTCGGGCGCAAGTCACATGTATTCGCCGAAGATGCGGCAGATGACCTGATCCTCGATCCCGACGCCCTCGGCCACCAGGAGCGCGTGCGCGTGCCCGGACCCGCAGATGCTGCCGGCCACGCTGCCCTCAACGCAGCCGTACTCTCAGCCGCAGAATGCGACGCCACCGATCAGGTCTGCCTCACCGCCGGTGTCATCATCCATCTCTTCGACCTGGCCCAAAATGTTCCCGACGGGATAGCCCGCGCCAAGAGTGTCCTCAAGAGCGGCGCCGCGCAGTCCCGGCTTGAACGAGTAGCCGCCGCCAGCAAGGCATGAGCCGCGTGCAGTAATCAATTCAGCGATGTCATAGTCTCCAAAGCAGCGTCCGACTCAAGTCCCCGTCCCCGACTGACCCTATTCTCTCGCCATTAGGTCTTTCGCCAGCGCCAGGGCCCCGTCCACGTCAACGACAGACCCCGAAGCCTGGGCCTCCGCCAGCTCCCGCAAAATTCTTCCTACCACCGGCCCTGGGGCCAACTCCAGATGTTCCATCAATCTGCGACCGTCCACCAGCGGCGCGGCCAGATGCTCCGCCGGCCGCGAAAAGGCATAGCCAAAAAGACCGTCAACGGCCTTGAGGAACTGGCCCCACCCGGCGCCTCGCTCCTGCCCGGTCGCCTGCAGGTCAGAGATCGCCTGCAGCGTAACGTCCAGCCCGTCGAGTGGCTGCTGTGAGTCGCCAGTGCCCAGCCCGTGCACGAACTGATGGCCAGCCACAACGCTGCCAGCGTCCCGAAAGAAGCGATAGGCCGCCCGCGGCCCAATCCGCTCTTCACCCACGGCAAGTGCCTTGACCAGTCCGCGGGGTTTGCTGTGCATCCTCGCAACCAGCTCCGCAAGGAGAACCTCCCGCCTGCTGAAACGCAGTAGCCCAACGCGACGGCCCGCAATCTCTGCGCTCAACGCCTGGTGCCCCACTTGAGACTGTCCCTCGGCGACCCGCCCGCAGTCCAAAACGGCTCCTTCGGCCTTGCCCGTATCGTGCAGCAGCGCATGCCATACCAGCCAGCCCGCCCGGTCGTGACCGGCCGCAATCTCGTCGCAAAAATGCCCGCGCAAAGCCCCCGTCCACGGTTCGAGAGCCTGGGCAAGCGTACTGTCCTCTGGCAGACGCCCGCCTCGCAGCCAGTCCCGTAGCTCAGCCGCGAATTGCCCGGCCAACAGGCTGTGGTCGTAGGCATCAAGATGGTGTCGCGACGACTGCTCCACGCCCTGCAACGCCTTGACTTCGGGAAGTAGATGCGCCAGCAGTCCCAGCGCATCCAGTTCCCTGACTCCACTCTCCGGGCCCAAGCAGTCCAGGAGCTTCCACATCTCCTGCCGCACACGCTCCGCACTGACCGAAACAACTGTACCGGCCAGCGCCGTTATCTGCCTCCGTGTATCTTCCTCTATAGAAAAACCCAGTTGAGCTGACAGGCGCACCGCGCGCAACAGTCTGATCGGGTCGCTGCGCAGACTCCCGTCAGAAACCCGTCGCAAACTGCGAGATGAAACGTCCGCAATGCCGCCGCATTCGTCAATCAGCCGCGGTGAACTGCCCGCCGAGAGTCTCAGTGCCAGCGCATTGGCGCCGAAGTCACGTGCCAGCAGATCCGACCGCAAGTCACCTCGCAAAGCGGCGGCATCACACTCGATACGCCTCCCGTCGGCACCCTTCCCGATCAGCCGGGCGACATCTCTCTTTTCGTCCAAAGGATAGTAGGCCCAACCGAGCCTGTCCGCAACGCGCCGCGCCAGCGGCAAGACTGGCCCGTCCAGGACCAAGTCAAGATCTGTTGTGAAGGCAAGTTTTCGGGAGTGAGGTAAGGAGGCGCGGTCGCGGGACTGTCCATCTAAGGTCGAGTGCGCCCAGCCCGGTATCGTGGAGATGCCCAGCAGATGATCCCGCACCGCGCCACCGACAATATAGACCGATCCTCGCTCCGCCATGAAGGCATCGAGGACCCGCGTCACTGAGTCTCCTGCAGACTGTTTCAAAGCGGGTTCGCGCATGGCCGAAAGCGGGAGTTCCTGAAACGGAGGGTCGTGGACACCCTCTGCTGTCTGCAATCGTTAGACCATCGCCTCAATCAGCATCGGCCCAGGCTCTTCAATACCCCGGCGTAACGCCGCCGTGAACGCATCGGCGCTCTCGACGCGGACCGCTGGAACACCCAAGCCCTCCGACATGGAGACCCAGTTCAACTCCGGCGAGTCAAGGCGCATCATCGCTTGGGCATGCGGACCTGGTTCAGCATCGCCTCCCACATTCAGCAGCTCGCCCTGCAAAATGCGGTAACTGCGGTTTGCGAAAATAACGTTCACGACGTTCAACGACTCGCGCGCCTGCGTCCAAAGCGCCTGCAGCGTATACATGCCGGAGCCGTCTCCCTCCATGGCGAAGACCTGCCGGTCGCGGCAGGCCACCGCCGCCCCCGTGCCCGCCGGCAAACCCTGACCGATCGAGCCTCCGGTCACGTGAAGCCAGTCATGCGGCGGCGCCGTCTCCGTATGTGGGTACGCCTGCCGGCCGCACGTAACCGACTCATCCGCCACGATTGCGTTCTCAGGCATCAGCGCGCAAAGGGTGGTCCAAACCGCCTCCGGCGTGAGTTCGCCCGTCGGCAGCGCCGGCCTTTCAAGTCGCGCGACCTCGGTCGGACTCGCCGGCGTTCCCAACTCTTCGCTCAGGGCATCGAGCGCAGCGGGTACATCCTCATCCTCTGCGGCGAGCAGATGAATCTTCGCGTCCGGCGGAGCCAGCCGGCTGGGGCTGTCCGGATAGGCAAAGAAACCCACCGGATCCTTCGCCCCCACCAGCACCACATGGCGCGCCCCTGCCAGAAGAGAAACAGCCTGATCGACAGGATAGGGAAGGCGGGCCAGAACAGGACGCCCCGCGCCCCGCGAAACCCGAGCCGCCGCCCGATTCCCCACGACCCGTGCATTCGTTCCCGCCGCGATCCGGCAAGCAAGTTCGCCAACCCCTGCGCTGCACATCACCTGGTCACCTACAATAAGAACGGTCTCCTCTCCCCTTCGCAGCAACTGGGCGATCTCGGAGATGCGCTCCTCGGGAACGGCAGCCATCGGCGACGCGTCCTGGGGAGCTGCCGGTCCCTCCGCCTCGCCCCAGGCCGTGTCCGCCGGCAGTATCAGAGTCGCGACCTGGCCAGGAGGCGTGCGTGCGGCTGCAACAGCCGCTGCCCCGTCGTCGGCAACCACGCGCGAACTGGGCGACGTACGCACCCACCCTGAAACCGGCCGCGCCAGTCCTTCGATATCAGCAGTCAGCGGCGCGTCAAACTTGAGGTGATAGGTTGCGTGATCGCCCACAATGTTGACGATCGGTGAGTGGGCCTTGCGCCCGTTGTGCAGATTGGAGATTCCATTGCCCAGCCCCGGCCCCAAATGCAACAGCGTCGCCGCCGGTTTGCCCGTCATGCGCGCGTAACCGTCCGCGCAGCCCGTCGCCACGCCCTCAAACAGGCACAGCACCGAATGCATCTGCGGCACCGAATCCAGCGCGGCCACAAAGTGCATCTCCGACGTGCCCGGATTCATGAAACAAGTATCTACGCCGCTGTCAAATAGAGTGCGAATTAGTGCCTGGGCGCCATTCATAGCAAGTACTCCGGAAAGGGCTTAATGTGAATCGCCAAAACAACCGATGCACGTCGCGCTAAGACTTCTCGTCGGGTTCGTCAGGGGTCAGATCGGACACCATTTCCTGCCATGCTTCCGCCGCCGCAGATGCTGTCTCCTCGGAAGGCGGCTCATCACCATAGCGGGCCTCGTCGTAAGCGCCGGTGATGGTCTGCACCAGTCCTCCGTCAAAATCGGGCTCCTGGGAGAGGCGGCCTCCGAAGCGTCTGGGTGTCTCACCCTGTAACCTGGCGGCGTTTCGCCAATCTGCAGCCTCCAGCAGACGCTGAAAGATCAGACGTATCACTTGCCTCGTGTCGCTCTCCCCTTCCAACGACAGAAACGGGTCCGGTTCCTCCGGCGGGGGCCCGAATCGCGAACGCAGACGCGCCCACAACTCGGCGAGCTGGGACTGAAGCAGGTTGGCCGTCAGGACAGATTCCCGAACCTCGTCGCTCTCCTCTTCGGGTCGGCTTGTCAGCTGACGCAGGACAAGCATGAAAATAATGAATACGCCCGCCGCTAACACAAGCAGCGCAACCCAGCGGAATGGCTCCGGCATCGCCTCCACGACCCTCTCCGGCGGCTCCGGTAGCGCCTCCGGAGTGGGAGCCTGGGCAAACTCATTCGGCGGAGCTTCCTGTTCACGTTCGCCGAACAGGCTGCGCAGCAAGCGTATCAGATACTCAAGCAAAATGAAGAACGGGTAGGCGACGACGGTAATGATCCATATCAAGACAGTGCTTACGCCCTGCCAGACCCACCCCAACGCTTTCCAGAGAACTGCTGCATCTTCCGGCTGAATGATCAATCCGACCAGCAAAGCCATCCCCAGCATGACGCAGATCGTCACACCAATGCCGACCATCCAACCCCGGTTGGGTATCAGCTTTGACACGCGCGCCCGGCGCCGCCACCCGCCGGATTTCCCCAAATTGGCCACACCCAGCCCCGCCAGCCCCGACCCGGCAAAGAGAAGCAACAACCAGATGGAATTGGAAAGCTGTCCGCCGGCTGCCACATATGGGCTCCCGGCAGCCACCGACTGCCCTGCCGCAGGTTCCGGAGGCAGGATCCAGGCAAACAAGGCCAGCGCGGCGCCGCCGGAGAGAAACGCCCTCCAGATCTCGTCGTGCCGGTACTGGCCGTGCCCGTCCAGCGCGCCCCGCAACCAAAGAAATACGCCCAGGAGAAGAAAGAGCAGCGTTCCGGGAACCTCGATGGGAACGTCGTCCCAGTAAATCAGGTCGTATCCTGCAGCGATCAACCAGCGCGGGTCAACCAACCAGAAATCAGGTCGCTGAAAGCGCAGCCACAGCAAGAACAGGATCGCAGCAAATCCAAAAGTGGCAATATGCTGCCGGATCTGATTCGTTCTTCGGAAGTTCCTTCGCTCTGACAGGGTCGGCATGGTCCAGCGTGCGAACGTAAAGCTGAACATCGGCAGGACGATTACCATCCACGGCGCCATCAGAGGCGCAGATAGAGAGGGGGACAGAAAGCCCTGTAGCAGTAGCATCCACGGCCAGATCCAACAGAAGCGCATGACCCCGACAAGCGCCGGCAGCAGCAGTCCATCTACGTTATTCCACTCTGCATGCCTCCATGGCATGGCGATCTGCGAAGTCATATGTCAGCTTTATCTACTGTATACGATAGAGGGGAACAAAAAAGGACCTGAAAACTATGGCCTCAGCTTCCTGAATTCGCTGCTGGTGCCCCATGAACACTAGCCCGCAGGAACGGGTTCCTCCAATTCGGGCATATCCAGTTCGTCTCCGACCGGCAACTCATCGAGATCCTTGCGCGATAGCTGCTGGAAGGCCACGCCAGGAATAGCTCTATCCAGAGTCAAGCCGCCGATGCCCAACAGCGTTACTGCAAATCCGCGACGCTGCAAATCGATGAGAACCCGCCTAAGATTCTCCGACAAAGTCGCGCTCACCAGCACGATCGATGTGCCGATGCGTAAGTGGTCGACCTCCTGTTGCAAGACCCTCTCTATCGTCGTATGGGGCACGCCTACACAGTAGGCCAGCGCCTCCAGGACGCTGGTAAGCTGCCGCGGATGCGCGCCGGGCAGAATACGCACGCGTCTGCCCGCGTACATCATGCTGTTTGCGAAGACACCAAACTCCTCGCCTTGCATCTGCGCCCAGCGCGCTATCGAAGCGCCTACGCTGATGGCAAATTCGCGCAGCTCCGGATCGACCCCTTCGAAGCGATGTTGAAAGGTTCGAATATTGACAAAAATTGCCAGCGGGCGGGAAGCCGAGGGTTCGAAGAGCTTAGTCTGTAGCTCCTGGCGGCGGGCAGTCGCCTTCCAATGTATGTGGCGAAAGTTGTCCCCAGGGAGATACTCGCGTACCCCGCTGACCCGCAACGGATCTTCGATCAGCCTGTTCTGACTCTGGTGGTCCCCAAACGGGTGGCGGGCTTCAAGTCCCAGTTCGGGTAGTGTATACATCCGCGGATAGACCAGTAGCAGCGACGTATCCGTAAACGCCAACGACTGACTTCGAAACCCAAAAATGTCTCCACACACCAGCTGAACTGGCCCGAATCGCCACGCGCCACGCTGTGTTCCAGTTACCGTATAGCGGCGAATCACACGCTGGTAAATACCGAGCGAAAAGAGGTTGACAAGAACCTGGCGCGTTGGCAGATAGTGCCTCGCCCGTTCTTCCGGTTCCAGATCAAGAGCAACGGGGATGTCGTCCTCGCAGCGCAGCCAGGCAAGCGGAAGCGGCTTGGCGTTCGTCACCTCCAAATGCAGGTCAGTCTTTTCACCGAAAAAGAGGTGGTCGACACTGAATCGACGCCTGTACTTCACCTCGGAAAGGCTGTAGCGGCTCCAAAGCCAGACAACCAGACCAAGCAGGCCAAGAATCAGCGCCATCGTGAAGATGAGGCTGTTGCGCGTGGAAAGCGCAAGTACCAGTATAATAACCGCGGCAATCCAGCCAGTGCGCCCCATCAGCCAGAAAGAGAGCTTCTCTCGTCAGCGACCGGCCCGTTCACCTTAGCTTCCGGGGACACGGCTGCCTCCAACTCCTGCTCCAGGTCTGTGCCGAACGTGCCAACGGGGTCGGGCGATTCTGTCTGCGCAGGGCTTACATCCCAATTCTCCTCAACGGGAACCGGCACCGAGCGAATTATGCCATCCAAAACCTTGGCGACCGACGTCCCATGCAGACGCGTGTCGGGGCCTGGAATCAACCGGTGGCGGAGAACAGGAGGGGCGAGCTGCTGAATATCATCCGGCGTCACATAAGTCCGCCCCTGTATCGCCGCCAGGGCCTGAATCGTGCGATAGAATGCAAGACTGCCACGCGGGCTGACGCCGAGATCGAGCGCGCCGTCCTCTCGCGTTGCGTGGACCAGGTCCAGGAGATAATCTTCCAGGACAGGGTGAACAAAAACGTCTCGGCAGACCGCTACTGCCTGGCGGATTTCGTCAGCCTCGACCATTGCCTTGACACGGGTTAGTGGATTGTCCGCGCGAAAGCGGTGCAATATCAGGCGCTCTTCCTCCCGTTCCGGATAGCCCAGCGCCAGCTGAATCAGGAAGCGATCCATCTGGGCCTCCGGCAGTGGAAACGTGCCAGCCAGCTCAACCGGATTCTGAGTCGCCATCAGGAAAAACGGGTACGGTAACGCGTGGCTTACGCCGTCGACGGTAACATGCCGCTCCTCCATCGCCTCCAAAAGTGCGCTCTGCGTTCGTGGGCCGGCGCGGTTAATTTCATCAGCGAGTACGATGCCGGCCAGAACTGGCCCCGGACGATATTCAAAGTCGTCCGTCTTGCGGTTGTAAACACTGACGCCCACGATGTCGGACGGTAGCAGGTCGGGCGTGAACTGGATGCGCTGAAAGCTGATGCCCAGAGAGGCGGCGAGAGTCTTCGCCAGCATCGTCTTACCGATGCCCGGTACATCCTCCAACAAAACGTGGCCTTCGCAGAAGAGAGCCACCAGCAGCTGATCAACGGTCTCGTCCTTGCCTACTATGACCTGGGCAACGTTGTCCCGCAGCCGCTGAGCAAGGTCCTGTACAAAGGCGATGTCTGGCATGAATTCTCCTTAGTCGATTGCACGACAACAGATCTGGTATGTCTCCTGCAATCGAGGAAAAGCTGTTACCCTACTGACACCGTCCGACCAGGTTTTCAACTGGCAGGTTAGGCCGCTTCAGTTCGACAGAGAAGACTGGAAAAGAGAGGCCGCGCGAAGCGGGCAGTCGGGCCTGCGTTTGGGGGAGTATAACAGCCGCTACACCGAACGGCAAAGGAAACGGGGTTCAATTGAGGCAGCTGCGCAGACCGCGACAGGAGGCAACGACAGCAGTTTACAAAGTCGCGGTCAACGCCTACCGACCTACCTGGGATAGCGGCTCCTGCCCCGCCCAGACTCGCTGCAGGTTGTTGAAGATGAACTGCCCTCGGCGCTGCCACGTATCGTAGGTGACGCCCGCGATGTGCGGAGAGAAAATTACGTTTTCCAAATGCAGGATCGGATTGCCCGGGTCCGTCGGTTCGTCTTTGAGTACATCCAGCCCCGCCGCGCGAATGGCTCCACTACGCAAAGCCTCGGTAAGAGCGTCTTCGTCTACAACCGGACCGCGGCACGTATTCACAAGAATGGCGCTGGACTTCATGCGCTCTAGCTCCTCTTGACCGATCAGGTGCCGGGTCTGTTCATTCAACGGTACATGCAAACTGACAATATCCGAACGCTCCAGCAGCTCCTGCAATGAGACCCGCTCTACCTGCAGACTGCGCTCCAATTCGGCATTCACAGGAAACGGGTCATAGTAGACAACATTCGCCTGGAAGGGGACCAGTCGTTTGGCGACCTCTCTGCCAATATGGCCGAGACCGATGATTCCAACCGTCTTGCCATGAATAGTGAAGGTTGTCATTCCGCTGTCTAAATCATGCCAGCCGTCGTTCCGGACATTGCGGTCCATTTCGGTCAGACGCCGGTAAACGCTCAAAATCAGGGCGAAAGTGTGCTCCGCCACATCAATCGAATTCGTGCCGCCGTTGTTGGCAAGCGGGATCTCCAGCTCTTTCAACAGGGCAACCGGCATGCGGTCAAATCCCGCGCTGACAAGCTGGACCAGCTTCAGCCCCGGTGCCGACCGCAATACAGCCTCTTCGAGACTGCCTGGAAAAAGGATAAGAAAGTCGGCGTCGGCGGCCTCGTTGGCCTTTTCCGACACCGGCAGATCATGTGGCAGGACCGATACATCCCACTCCTGGGGTGCCGGGGCAACAACCTGCTGGGCTAACTCACTGACCAGATTTGTGAAGAAAATGACTTTGGGCATCGGGACATTCCTAAGGTGAAGACTTCAGTTTAGTTTAGCCAGGGGCGTTCTGGTAACGGCGCAATCGTTAGCATCAATTCCATTTCAGCCGTCCAGGTTCCAGACCTGCCTGGCCGTTTTTCCAAAAATCCAGGCGCGCTCGTCTACGCTCAGCGACGCGAGATAATTTTGCGGAAAAGTCAGAGAGTTGTCGAAGCCTTCGCGGCTGCTGACCGGCGGCCAGTCACTGCCCCACATCACGCGGCGCGCCCCGAAAGCCTCCAACGTCAGCTCTGCAAGCGGCGGAACATCCTCAAATGGGCAAGGCAGGTCGCAGAATTCCCCAAATCCAGGCAGCTTGATGGTCAGATTCGCGTGGCGGGCCAGCGCAGTGATCGCCCCGAACGCCTCCACGTCTACGCCAGGCTTGACACCACCCAGATGCTCGATAACCATCGAAAGATTCGGGAAGAGGCGCAGCACCTCATTGAACTCTTCGCTCTGCAGGACTTCCGGCCGGCTAAAGACGCTCACGACCAGCCCCAACTCGTCGGCAACGCGCCAGTGGGCCAGTGGATCCCCGCCTCGGCCCCGAAAGTCAGCCAGCAGCCGAATCCCTGCGATGCCCTGTTCGGCCCAAGCGCGGATGGCGCTGCCATCATCATCGTCGTCAACGATCATGGCCGCGGCCAGACGGCCCGGGTTCGCCTCCATCGCTTCCACAATGTATCGGTTGTCGCTGTTGCCCATGTACTGGATCAATACGGCCTGATCAACGCCGGCGCGCGCCATATGAAAAAGCAGTACTTCCACCGGCTCATATTTGTGCAAACCGATGTGACAGTGCGTATCAACAACGTCAAACTCTTTTTCACCCATACCCGAAACTCCTTCTGGACTCATCCACGGCTGATAATGAAGCTGAGCGCCTCCTCAGTTGGCTCGGCGCCAAGGCCGGGCCCGTCAGGAAGCGTAAAATAGCCCTCACGGCAGTCCATGGTGCTGTTGATGAACTGCTTGTTGCGGTCGAATATAGTGTGCTGGTACTCCTGCATGACGAAGTTGGCCAGGGTAGCTGCCACCTGCAGACTGGCCGCCTGGGCGATGCCGATGTTGATCGTCGCGTGCGGCATCACCTGGCAGTGGAAAGCCTGAGACAGCTCACAAATGCGGCGGAACCCGGTAATGCCGGTGTGGGCCATCTCCGGCTGAATGACGTCCATGCATCCGGCCTTTAGCCGGGGAAGGTACTCATGGACAGTACGCCACTCCTCACCGAGTCCGATTCGCGTGCTTACCGACCGCGCCACCTGCGCTTGGCCTTCCAGGTCCTCAGGCGCAACCGGCGCCTCGGCCAGGTACAGATCATATTCGCATAGTCTCTCGATGACCCGTATTGCTTCCAGCGCGGTATAGCGCCAGTGAAGATCAGCGAGGATCTTCGGCGCGGGCCCGACTTCACCGCGGATCGCTTCGATCTCGCCGATCTCCCCTTCATCGGCGACAACGGCAGCGAACTTCAACGCCGAGAATCCCCGGTCGATCCACTGTTTCCCCAGCGCAGCCCGCTCCTCCCTGGTCGCACCTGGCAGTCCGGAGACATAGACCGCCAGCCTCTCGTGTCGCCGTCCCCCCAAAAGCTGCCACACCGGCTGGCCCAAAAGCTTTCCCCGCAGATCCCACAGGGCCATGTCCAGTCCGGCAATCGCATCCAGCGCGTATCCGCCGAAATGGCCCCGAACTCGCTGCAGGTCATATAAGTCCTCGTAGATGCGTTCAACGTCGTGGGGGCTGCGGCCTATGACAAATGGGACCAGCAGCTCTTCCAGAACCGTCTGTGCAATTTGCGGCGCCACCACGCCGAAACATTCGCCCCAGCCGACCGTGCCGTCACTCGCCACCGCCTTGACCAACAGCGTCTGGTCAAATACCGGGTAAACAGTACGGTTACCCGGGCGTACGATGTAGCCCTTTGCATTAGGCCGATTGTCCTCCTCCAGCGGCCCAAGGTATGGCACGTCGCGCGGAATTCGTAATGGGAACAGCTCAATCGAGGCGATAGTGGAATTCATTGAACGGCAAGAAAGTGAATGGCCTGTTGGCCTGTCCTGGCCATGAAGTTGGAAAGACTTCTGGGACCCAAATCAGGTCTGAAGAGGAACAACGACTTACAAGCTTCCTGCGGCCGCGCCCTGTTCGTGTCCGAATAGCTGCTCAAAGTCTCTGGGAAGGAGACACAACCTTCTTTGCTCTGTTAGTCGCTCCGATGGGCAGTCGTCAATCTGCCAGCAGCGGAACAATTTCTTGCCAAATGGCTTCAAACTCCTGCAAGTCCTGACTGTCCAGGTACGCGCCAGGAATCCGGCTGGCTACAGATGTGAAGATACCGCGACGTACGAAAACCTGCTTGTAAACGGCCACACCATGCATCCGCTCAAAATTGATCAGCGGAAGCAAACGGTTGAAAAGTGCACGGGCTGCGGTCTCGTCATTCGCCTCCAACAGGCCCCAGATCTTCGAGTGCACGTCTACCGATTGGCTGGCTGGCATATTGCCGCACGCGCCGCGCCGCCACTCATCAATCATATAGATTCCCCCCTGCCCCCCGAAGACGCCCCGACAGGCATCCCCCGCAGCGGCCAGCGTACGAGAAATCGCACGCGGCTCCGGCAGCGTCTCCTCCTTCAGATACTGCACCCACTCCAATTCCCGGCACATGCGCGCCAGCAAATCCGACGACATCGGCGTACCAATCGGTCCCATAAAGTTCTGAATGCAGATGGGAATGTCCAGAACGTCATCCAGAGTCCGGAAATACGCAAAGCAGCCCTCCGCATCGGGATGAAGGATATGGGGCGGCATCGCCATGATGCCGTCAGCGCCCACGTCCTGCGCGAATCGGCTCAGCGCCGCAGCCGGCACCCTGTGGCCGTGCGTGGTGGCGGCAACGACCGGCACCCGCCCGTCCGCCTCCTCGACGACAATCCGGATCCAACGCTGGCGTTCTTCGTCTGACATCGTCGCAAATTCACCCGCGTTAGCCGGTCCCACAAGACCGGCAGCCCCCGCCTGGATGCAAAACCCCACCTGGCGTCGGAGTGCCCCTTCATCCAGTACAAGGTCGTCAGTGAACGGAGTAACCACAATAGCAAAGATGCCGCGCCAATTCTCGTTCATCGGTCATTCTCCACCAAAGCCAAATAGTTCCTACAGCAGTTGGCCTCGACGCCGACCTGTCAGCGCTCTTTCAGTCAAGTAGAGCCCCGGCGGAATTTGCGAACTTTCGGCAGTTCGAGGATTATCGACTCTAGCGCACAGGCTTTTGAGTTCCGCGCCGGGACTGGAGTCCCCTGAAGCGCCCTGAGGTTGCCCGGCCATTTCGGATCAGTATACTACAATTGAGTAGCCACCCAATTTACAAGCGAGCGAGTTGAACATGAAAATCACAGAGGTGTCGGTAGTTCGATTGCAGGGCGAAATGGAGTTCGATGGAGAATTTTGGGAAGAGCGACTGGTGCGTCCGCTCGACATCTATCCCGAACACAGAGCGGAAGGCCCGCACGAGATGTTTTTGGTCGGCGAAGGCCGTTACAACATCACCGCCTATTTTGTCGAAATCTCGACCGACGAAGGCGTATCCGGCCGCGGCGGCCCTCTGCCCTTCGACCAGGCCTTCGTCATCCAGACTCAGCTGGCCCCGCTCCTGATCGGTCACGACCCCCTGGCCTCTGAGCGTCTCTGGGACCGTATGTACCGCGCCCAGGTACACGGCCGCAAGGGAACAGAGATGATGGCGCTCAGCGCCGTCGACTGCGCGCTGTGGGACCTGAAGGGGAACTGGTTCGAGGCGCCAGTCTGCCAGCTGCTGGGCGGCCCCACCAGGACCGAAGTACCTGCCTACGCCAGCGCCTTGGGCTATTCTATTGATCCGGAGCTTGTCCAGGAGCGAGCCAGGCAGTTCGTGGCCGAAGGCTACAGAGCAACCAAGTGGTTCTTCCGCGACGGCCCGACCGACGGCAAGATGGGGATGGAGCGCAATCTTCGCCTGGCGCGCACGCTGCGCGAGAGCGCCGGCCCGGACGTTGACATCATGTTGGACTGCTGGATGAGCTGGGATGTCCCGTATGCCGTGCAGATGGCCCGCCGTCTCGAAGAATACGCGCCCCGCTGGCTCGAAGAGCCTGTACTGCCAGACAAGATCGAACAATACGCCCAGATCCGCCGCGCCGTAAACATCCCAATCAGCGGCGGCGAACACGAATACACGCGCTGGGGTCTAAAGCAGTTGATGGACGCAGGCGCCTGCGATGTCTACCAGCCCGACATCTACTGGTGCGGTGGCATCTCAGAAACGCAGAAGATCCTGGCCCTGGCCTCCGCCTACGACGTGCCCGTCATTCCCCATGGCCACTCGACCCCTGCCAGCATCCATGTCATCGCAGCCTGGCCCGAACCGACCACGCCCATGCTGGAATACCTGGTCAAGTGGAACGACATCCACCAGTTCTTCCTCGAGAACCCGCTCAAGCCAATAAACGGAAATGTCAGAGTGCCCACCACACCGGGGATCGGCATGGATCTCGACGAGGCGAAAATCCAACAGCGGGATGTAGTGACCTTCTAGAGAGGAGAGGGGTGCCTACCGGGGCGTGGTAGGATAACCGATCGGATCGATCAAGGCTTCGATCAGGTAGGGCCCACTTGCGCCCACGGCGCGGGCCATCGCCTCTTCGCAGCCATCCGGCGTCGTGACCCGTGTGGCTGGAATCCCGTGCCCTGCCGCGATCTTGCAGAAGTCCGGTGCAGGAAACTCAGTACCGTACGGCCTTTTGCCCTGCCTGAGCTGGTGAGAACGGATCAAGTCGATGGCGTTGTCAACCGCCACGACGACAGTCACCGGCAGATTCAGCCTGGCCAGAACGCTCAACTCCCCCAGGCACATCAGCATGCCGCCATCGCCGATAAGGCAGGCAGCCGTTCCATCTGGCCGGGCCAGGGCCGTCCCAATGGCAGCCGGCAACCCAAAACCCATGCAGGACAAGCCATTGGACAGAGAAAAACTGTTCGGGGACAAGGTCGGCCATTCCAAACTTCCAAATATCTTATGGCTGCCCACGTCAACCGCCAGCATAGCCTCAGCCGGTAGATGGCGTCGCATACTAACCAATAACTCCTGCGGCAGCAGATGACCTGGCCGGGGCTCAGGTAGTGGCACAGCAGCCTGCTGTGCGCGGAAACTGCGCACCCTGCGCTCGCCCCAATGCGCATCAGTAGAGAACCCGCTGTCCGCAAGCTGCAACAGCGCCCCCGCCATCGGCCCCACTAGCTCTACGGCCGCCGGCAGTACCGGGTCAAAGTTATCCCAATTTGCGATCCAGACAAGTGGGACCCCATCTGTCCCTGTGGCTGAACCGTCTGAGCCCGGCCGCGGCAGCGAAAACTCCTTCACTAGCTCGACTACGTCGAAACCTACCGCGACGACACAGTCTGCCTCCTTCAGGATCTCGTATACCGGATCGCCGCGGGTCAAGCCGATCACCCCGGCGCTCAGCGGGTGGTCGTCCGACAACGCCCCCTTGCCTTTCGGCGAAACGATGACCGGCGCATTTGACGCCTCAGCCAGCGCTCTCAGCGCGTCGTAAGGGCCCTCCGGCTCCAGTCCGAGCCCGGCCAGAATGACGGGGCGGGACGCCTGCGCCAGAATCTCTCGTGCCCGAGCAATCAGTTCCAGGCTGGCCGGGGTCTCCTTGCCAATTGAGTCGCTCACGCCCAACGACTTCCCACCCGCCGGCTCCCTGCCGGTGCCCTCGACCGGAAGTTCCGCCTCCTCATTGCTCACCTGCAAATGCACCGGACCAGGCCGGCCTTGCATTGTCAGCGCAACTGTGGGGCCTACCTCTGTGGCGGCGTTCTGAGGCGTAACCTTGAGCGTCCGCTTGGTGATCGGCGCGAAGACCGCCTGCAAGTCCACCACCTGGTGTGTGTAGTCTGGCAGCAGCGAGTCCGGCTTCTGGGCCGTAATCACCACAACCGGCGCCCGGTCCAACCACGCATGCCCGATTCCCGGCACCGCGTTCAGCGCGCCCGGTCCCAGCGTAGTGAGTACACAGCCGGGCTTACCCGTCGCCCGCGCATAGGCGTCTGCGGCAAAGACGGCGCTCTCCTCATGGTGCATCAGCTCAAAGCCGATGCCAACACGCTGCAAAGCCTCCAGAACCGACACTACCTCGCCGCCGGGCATGCCGAAGACAAGGCCGACGCCGGCTTCCTGGAGAGACTGGGCAATCGTTTCGGCAACAGTGGCCATACGAGGAGCGTGTCCTTCCCTATCAGTCGAAATATTTGCCGACGATCAAGTCCAGGCGGTCGACGACAGCCGGCGGAACCGCGCTCTTATTGGTAATCAGGGCATCCTGCAACGCGTTCGCATAGGGAGAAAGTCCGCTCCCCGCCAGCAGCCCGATTGCGTTGGCGACGGCTTCGACCGCCACCTCTGCGTTTCGCATCAGCACTCTGATCACGGCTTCGACCGTCACCGCCTCTTCGGTCTCGTGCCAGACGTCGTAGTCAGTCACGTGGGCCATACACGCATAGCTCATCTCGGCCTCCCGGGCGAGAAACGCCTCCGGAGTCGTCGTCATGCCGATAATGTCCAGGCCGAGCTGTCGAAATCCATTGCTCTCCGCGCGGGTGCTGAAGCGCGGCCCTTCAATCGTAACGAAGCCGCCTCCTTGATGCGCCGTCGCCTCAGTCATTTCCACTGCCCGAAAGCAAATGTCACTGAGAAAATCGCAAAACGGGGTGGCAACGCTCACATGCGCGACCAAGCCATCAGTTCCCACCTCCGGGTCATCGAAAAAACTGAGCGCCCGCAACCTGGTGCGATCATAGAGCTGGTCCGGTATCACAATGTCGCCTGGCCGGATCTGCTCTTGCAAGCTGCCGCAAGCGCTTACCGCGATCAGGTACTCGACGCCCAACATCTTGAAGCCGTAGATGTTGGCGCGCTGGTTCAACCGCGTTGGGCTGATACGATGCCCCCGTCCGTGCCGGGCAAGAAACGCAACCCGTTGGCCGTGCAGCGTACCCACAATGTAAGCGTCCGACGGTTTGCCAAAGGGTGTATCAAGTTCAACTTCCGCGACATCGGACAACGTCTCCATCTGGTAAACGCCGCTTCCGCCGATAACGCCGAAGCGAATAGGTTCTGTCATCAAGAAAACTCCGTGTACAGTGAGAGATGATCCTGGTTCTGTCCCAAAGAGTGAAATCGATAGCCGTCATCGCCAAGCCTGCTTCTACCTGGCACGCTCATCAACGTCTGGGACGCTCACCTCGTCGCCAGGAGACCCGCCGCCGCGCCCAGTACACCAGCTCGTCCGCGATTGTTGAGAACAGGAAAGCGAATGCGGGCGATTCCGCCGTCACCCATCAGGAACACTTTCCCCTTGCGTTCGTAGTGATGCGCATCGGCATCCTCGAAAAGCTGGGGCCAGATCGAAAAATAGGCGACCTGGCCCGCTTCATCGTAGCTCACGGTGCCTGACGGCAACGGTTCATCAGCCCTGATAGGGACTTCGTCACCTGTTGCGCGTAGCCAGCGGCCTAGACCCAGCCTCTTATGGTCTTGAATGCTCACACCTATCAGCCGGTAAGCGCTGATATGGGCCACGAGATCGGCGCTCGTCCAGCTGTCCGTCTCCGGTGCCCTTCTCTCAATCCGCAAGTCAATCATGTCCCTGCGCTGGACCCAGACGGTCTGGAAAGGAACCTCAAATGCGCGCACGTTAGTTCGATTCTCTGAAGTCATTCTCTTATCAGGTAGGAAACGTCACTAAGACTATGCCAAAGCAGACCGGCCAGCCCGGCGATCATGATAGCAGGGCCCCAACCAATGTCAGGCGTCCTCCCGTAAAGGTCCGCCAGTGTGGGAAGTACCTGACGAAACTGGACCACGGGAAAGTAGATCGCGGCCCCGGCCAGCAAAACCGGGACCAGGCCGCGTACAAAAGCAAGCGACCACGCCGCCCGCCACAGACAACCGCGGCGGCCGGTAATCTCTGCCGTTTCGCCCAGAGACTCAAGCAGTGTTCGAGGCGACTGAAAAAGCGCGGCCAAGGGACTGACCGCGGCCAGCGCGAGACAAAGCAGCATGGCAGCCACCTGCAAACGAAATTCAGGTGAGAGCAGCTGTTGAGGAGTCCAGGCTGGGGGCAACATATTGAGGGCAGCCACAACTGCGACCAAAAGGAACGCGATCCGAACAGGCCAGGCGTAGAGTGGGTTGCCGCATTCGACCTCTGTGCCGCGGCCCTCAGCCCCCATAACTGCCGAAGCAGTCGAATCCCGCCGAAATGCGTTCAGACTGAGGCTGATACTCACCGCCACCAGCGGCAGATAAAACCCTTCGCGCCAAAGACGGATCTCGCCCTGCTGTACCGGGTGCAGGAACTTCACCAGTTCACCCAAGTCCAGTCCCAGGACCGCCAGTCCCGCCGCCTTGTGAGCAATCCAGGGCCGGAAGTAGCCAGCTAACGCAATCAGCGCTGAGACGGGCAGTAGCCATCTGTGCAAGGGCTTCAAGAATTGGGTGTAATAGCGTCGAAAGGATTGCATCCGCGAATTGAGTCGGCCTTTGCCCCGCTCAGTTCAATTTCTTCCCGGCCCTGCTGAGCCTCTGGCGTTGCCGCTCTTCGCCCTCCTCGAAACGCCGCCGTTCAGCTTCGTTCGTCTGTTCGAGCCGCGGCACTTCGGTCGGCAGTCCTTGTTCATCCAGGGCAACGAAAATGTAGTAGGCGCTGTTGGTATGTGAAATCTCGCCGCTCAGTAAATCCTCAGCCTGGACGATGACCTCGACTTCCATCGAACTGCGGCCGACGTAGGTAATTCTCCCCCGCAACCTCAGCAGCTGGCCGACCTGCACCGGCTCATGAAAGGCCATGCTGTCAACGGCTACCGTCACCGCAACACGCCTGGCATGGCGTGCGGCCGTGATCCCACCGCATTCGTCGCACAACTTCAGGAGCACCCCGCCATGCACGTTGCCCAGCACGTTAGCGTGCTCAGGATTCATGATCTGGCTGATTCGCGTCGTCGAGTCGGCGACCGTCTTGCTCTTGGCGTCCATGTCCGGCGTCCTGGCGGCTGAGTGCACTGCATTGTACCACAATCTCAGGCCAGCGCCCGCTCATAGGCCCCAAGAAGCTGGCCCAGGCTCCGTTCCCATGTAAAGGAACGGGCATGGATCTCGCCGGCCGCAGACAACTGCCCGCGCAAGTCGGGCAGAGTTGCCAGGCGTATAATCCCATCCGCGATACTTTCGACAGACTCGGCATCGACGTAGAGTGCGCCCTCTCCACCGGCCTCCGGCAGACAGGAGTTGTCTGACGTGAGCACCGGCGTCCCGCACGCCAGCGCCTCAACTACCGGAAGCCCAAAACCTTCGTAGAGTGAAGGGTAGGCAAAGAACTCTGCTCCAGAATAAAGGGCAGGCAGATCGTCATCGTCGACAAAACCGGGGAAGTGAACTTCACCTTCCATGCCCAGCTCCCCCACGGTGGTGAAGATTTCGTCATAGAGCCAGCCCTTCTTCCCGCCGATGACCAGTCTGTGAGGCAGTCCCGAATCCCGTCGCGCGGCGTGAAAAGCGCGAATCAGCCGGGGATAGTTCTTTCGGGGCTCGAGAGTACTCAAGGCAAAGACATAAGGACTGTCCCCAATGGCGTACTTCCGCCGCACAGCATCTATCACGTCTGTATCTGACACCCTCCGAAAAATGCCGTGGTCGACTGCGCCCTGAACCACACTAACCCTGCCTTCAAGTTGTGGCCAGGTCGACTCTATGTCCATTGCCGTGTTTCGACTATCGGCGATGAGGTGGTCGGAGCGGTTAATGCTGCGGGGCACCACGACGTTCAGATAGTGATGCAAAGAAGGCATGGCCGCCTGTGGATAACGCATGAAGGCCAGGTCGTGTACAGTCAACAGCTTCTTTCTGGCTTTCGCCGGCGCCATAACGAAGTCGGTAGCGTGAAAGAGATCGACAGACCCCCCTGTCAGCCAGTCTACGCGGGGCACAGGAACATTCAAGCGGTGCCAGATGCGCGTCAGGTTACGCTCGGATATGGCGGGAAAAGTGTGAAGCGAGAGAGGGGCGGCCGCACGCTGTTCAGGGGTCACCTTCCCGGCAACAAAGAGGGAAATGTCATAGCCGGGATTCTGCTGCACCAGTGCGTCAATCTGCCCGCGTATGATGCGGCCGATGCCTGCCGTCTGCCGCACGGCCGGCGTGTAGTCGATTACAAGCTTCACAGCCCTTTGTAGGTCCACAGGCGGTTGGCGGCAAAGTTCCAGAAGAGGACAACCCCTATCGCGAACATCTTGGCTGAATTGTAGCTGACTGTGAATCCCAGGTCGGAACTGGAAAGCCATTCAACCCAATAAGGACGCAGAAGTTCATCAAAGTACTCGAAAACTATCAGATTGATCCCCAGCCCAACCACGCTGACGAGAGCGAACATTGCCATCTGTCGGCGGGTATTTCGTACTCGACTCTCTGGGTACGTCCACCAACGGTTGAGGATGAAGTTTTGGAGGACAGCCGCGCAAAACCCGACGCCGTTGGCGATGCCGGAGCTGAATCCCGCGAAAATAATAAGCAGGTTCAGGATCGTAAAATCGGTTACCGACCCGAGCGCGCCAACAATGGCGAACTTTACAAACCGCTTCGTCTCTTTGCCGCTGAGGCTTTCCATGCCTAGTGGATTGGCCCGGCTCAAATGCGACTTCCTTTCATACAATTGCGATCGCCGACAGACAGGGCCGGCCGCACAGAATGGTCTGTGTTCCTCGGCCTACTACTTGCGCTGCTTTCGCCGGCTTCTGAACAGCCTGCAAGACGGCCCTCTGCATGGCCGCTCGATCCGCCATTGACAAGTGCCACCGCGGCGCCAAGCCAGAGCGCGACATGCAAATACATTCCTTGGACGAAAAGATTGTCGAACAGGTGATGGACGGATAGATGGACGATCACACCTAAGACGCCCGCGAGAAGGGCTGCGTTCCATGCCAAAGATGGCACAGGCGCAACGCGCACCGACTTTGAATGACGCCGGCCGTCGACCTGCTCCCAGAATCTTCGCAAGATTCGCCGGCGCTTACTGACCAGCCAGATGACCACTCCGGCCCACAGAGCCAGATAGGCAATAATCCCTACCAGGCCGTTCTCCGCCAACACATTCAAATATGTATTGTGGGCATGCCCTAACGGGTCTTCCCATCGGTCTAAACGTACCTGCGGGTAAACAGCCGCGTAATTGCCCGGCCCCACACCAAGCCAGGGCGACATCTCCCACATGCGCAGGGCGGCGATCCAGTGGGCCAGGCGTTCGATGATAGAGAAATTATTATCGGTTACCGGTTGCTGAACGATCTCCCACATGCCCGTCCCAAAATAAGCCGGCAGATCGGCAATACGGTCGGTCAAGGAGCTGGGTATGTAGCGGTAACCGATTGGTCCGAGCAGCATTGCAGCGCCCGCCCCGGCGAGCGCTGCCCCTTTCACTATCCGTCCTCCTTGAATAAAGAATACAACAGCCAGTCCTGCCGCTGCGCCCAACCAGCCGCCTCGACTCCAACTCGCCAAGAGCCCGATGCCGATCATTGTGGCAGCTCCGCCATAGGCCGCCGTGCCCATCAGAACCTGCCGCAACCTCCCACCTGCCGGTCTCAAGACTGACGTGAAATACAGCAGAAACAGGGCAGCCGCCACGGGCAAAGTCAAACCCAGGTAACCGGCAAATGGATTGGGCTGGCCGAACGTTCCTGCCGCTCGCATGAAGCGGTCCAGCAAGAGGAAGTTAGGCGGACCTATTCGGAAGACAAATTGGTAAATGCCCAGTGTGGCCTGCAGCACGCCGCCGGCCAAAAGACCCCAGACCAACCAGCGTACCTGTCGCTGTGAAAGTGCCTCTTGGATCAGAAGAATTGCCACCAGCATCTGCAGCCACTTGATTACACTTTCGACAGCCTCCTGCAGGTCAATCGCAATGGGAAAGGAGAGCAGGAGCGCCAAAAGATACCCGATAAACAGGAGCGGCAGCAGACCCGAATTGAGGCGCAGTCGGCCCTTCCGTACGCCTTCCACAAACCACAGGAGTACCGCAGTCCCTAACATCAAGTCGGCCAGGCTGACGGGACCCCGTTTTATGGCGCTGGCAAAAGGGAGCGCGACGGCAAGCCCTGGCCAGATCAAATGCGGGAAACGCAGCAGCAAAAGGCCCCCGCCGCCCGCTGCAAGTGCGCCGGCTGCCCAAAGCAACGGCAGCTCGGCCAGCACCCAGGCTAGAACCACGAGCCCCAAAACTGCGGCAACAGCGCGAACCTGTCGGCCGGTGGCGAAAGGCAGGCCAGTCGGTGGACCCAACAGACCGCCGTTCAGAGGCAGCCGGACTGTCCGACCCCATCCCATACCCGCGATCCCCTTTCTTGCCTTCTAAACAGCGCTTACCTCTGGAAAACAGAGAGAAGGCCCGACGCCTGCAACAATCCCCCAAAGAAAATTCCCGGACACACAATGCCCGGGAACCGAGGCGGAGAGGGAGGGATTCGAACCCTCGAGGGCGTAAACCCTACGCGTTTTCGAGACGCGCGCACTCGGCCAGACTATGCGACCTCTCCAAATAGTGCTCGTGCCGGGCACGCCCGGCACGTGAAATCCTAGCACATTCGGAAACCTCTGTACAATTCTTCGACGATTTGTCAGCCAAAGGTCACTACACCGACAGATTCCACTTGGCCCCAGCCTCCGAATTCACTCGTGCCCGCTCTCAAAGCAGAGCATCAGCCAGCTGAGTGAAGTCGGCCACAGTCAGCGCAGGCTGAAACGGCGAGTCTTCGACCGGCATCCTATAGCGGTCCACGTACGCCGCCTGGAATCCGCAAGCCCGCGCGCCAACGCAATCAAACGCATTCGCCGAGACCATCAGACACTGGTGGACCTCCAGATCGAGCAGGTGGGCAGCCCGCCGGTATACGCCGGGATGGGGCTTGAACGCGCCATTGCCGGTCGCGGAAATGACATCTTCAAAGGGGAAACGCACCCGATTCTCGACCAGATGATCCAGGAAATGCGGGTCCCCGTTAGAAAGAACAACAAGCCGGTAACGTTCGTGAAGCCGCTCCAGCGCGGCAACCACCTCGGGAAAAGGGGAAAGACCCTGCCACGCCGACATCAACGCCTGTATGCGCTGCGTCGTAGGCTCCATCTCGTTCCACCGAAACACGTAATGCAGCGCCCGCCGCACCGTTTCAAGATAGCCGGCGTGGCCTACCATCATGATCGTGTCCTGGTACTGTTCCAGCCGCTGACGGGTCCGCCACTGGTCCCAGAAGGAGTCGGGCGACCTGTCAGGCGCCTCCCGTTCCAGGAGTTCTACGATAGCAGGCCTCAGGCTACCACCCAGATCCAGGATCGTGCCGAAGAGGTCGAATGTCAATGCCGAGGCGGTCGAGTCCATGGATTCTCCTTTACGATCTTAAGAGGCCATCGTCTCGGCAACCGGAGGAATCAGCGCGCCGTCCCCGGTGAACTGAACACTCTGCGCTGTGCCGGCTTGGCTTAGAGACTTAATGTCACCGGCCTCTTTCAACAGTGCAGGCGAAAGCCACAATGTATCCAGTTCAAGCGTGTTCTGAATCCAAACGACCCGCGCCGATTCGGCATCCTTGCCCATCAGCCCGGTCTCGATAACCTCCCGGTCCGTAGACAGCGACACCGGCTGCTTTGCTGCCGCGAAGTTTCCGGCGGTCAAGCAGTTCGTATAGGTGGCGTGCCAGTCGATCTTGGCCCGCAGCCTTTCAGGGATGAGATCAGCCAAGCCGACGCCCGAGGCGTTACCGTGGCTGCCAGAAGTCAAATCCAGGACCGCCAGCACGCGAAAATCCGGCTCTCTTGGACCGCCGTTACGTCGCCACATCCCGATGATATTCGTATCCATGCCGGTCCCGCTGATGTTCTTGCCCATCTCCTGCACGATCAGAAGATCGAGGTCGTCAAAGGGAATGGAAGGCTGCAGCGCCTTCGCCTTTCGCAAAAGCGCCGGCTCCTTTTCGAATATCCATTCGCCTGCCAGGACAGCGATTTCCGCGGGCTCGTGACGGCCGTTCTCAACGATTGCGACACCGGCAACGACCGGCATCTTCTGCAATATGACCTGCGCGGCCCTTGGGATCGCCGTGGCCGCGTCATTGGCATGCAGCGTCGCCGCCCCCTTCTTTTTCCCCAATCCGATCGTAAGGATCTTGCACAGCCCGCTTTCGTGATCAGCGCGAAATGCAGTGTGTGCTTTGACTCGGTTTACAGGAATAACCGCATCGGCCTCGGCCGCGTGTCGGTCCCAATAGATCGGCATTCCTCCCGCTTCGCCGATCTGCTTGACCTCCAGGCTGCTGTGAATGGGAACGCCCAGATCAGCCATACCATATCCGACAAGGACCGCGTGCTGGCCTTCGGCTGTGCCACCGCCGTGGCTTCCCATCGCCGGGACGAGAAACGGTTCCGCCCCCAGGGCCTGCAAAGACTCCACAACCGCCTTAACCACTTCCCCGTAACGGGATATCCCCCGGCTGCCCACAGCCACAGCCACCCGCATTCCGGGTCGCACCCGCTCAGACAGGGCAACCGCGTTAAGACCGTTCCATACGTCGGCAGACACATTCTCCACCTGCTGATCAGAGACCGACTGCCGCACCGGCGCGAGTTGAATCATTGTTACCTCCCTCGAGGAAATACGCTTAAGTTCCCACCTGCCCCTTCAACCAAGCCTCGATAAACTGGTCCAGATCACCGTCCAGGACCGTCTGCGGCGAGGCGGTCTCCACATTCGTACGCAGGTCCTTCACCATCTGATACGGGTGCAACACATAAGAGCGGATCTGACTGCCGAAGTCGGCCTGGACATTCTCTCCCTTGAGGCGGGCCTTTTCAGCGGCGATCTTCTCCTGCTCGATGGCGTATAACTTACCCCGCAGAATCCTGAGCGCGATTTCCCGGTTCTGTGTCTGGCTGCGCTCATTCTGGCATGATACGACGATGCCGGTCGGTATATGATGGAGGCGAACTGCTGTCGCGTTCTTCTGTACGCTCTGACCTCCCGCACCGCTAGACAGGAAGACGTCCATCCGAATATCATTCGGCGCGATCTCTATTTCGATGTCTTCGTCAATGATCGGCATGACCTCCAGCTTGGCGAAGGACGTATGACGCCGGTTGCCCGCGTCAAACGGGCTGAGCCGCACCAGCCGGTGTGTGCCCGCCTCCGCCTGTAGGTAGCCGTAGGCGTAGGATCCATCTACAGTGATCGTCACGCTCTTGATGCCGGCCTCTTCACCCTGGGTCATGTCTGTGATTTCGGTCGCGTAGTCCTTCTTTTCCGACCAGCGCAAATACATGCGCTGCAACATCGCCGCCCAATCTTGCGCCTCGGTACCGCCGGCCCCGGCATGAATGCTGATAATCGCTCCGCCTGAGTCGTATTTCCCATTGAGGGCCAGCGTGAATTCCCGTCTTTCCAACTCCTCGTCCAAAGAGCTGGCCTCACTGTCCAACTCCGCCAGCAACTCCGCGTCATCTTCAGCCATCTCTGCCAGGTCAAGCGCGTCCTGCGTTCGCTGCATCAAGCTGTCCCAGACGCCAATCTGCTCCTGCAGGGCGTTCAACTGCTGCATCTTCTGTTGTGCAGTCCTCTGATCGTCCCAAAAATCCGGCGCTATCGACGCCTCTTCCAGTCTTTTTGCCTGTGCGACTTTGTCTGGCAGGTCAAAGCCGCCCCCGAATTGAGTCGACCCGCTCGGCCAGTAGATGAAGACGGTCAGTTAGAGCGCCCATGCGTCCATATCTCCTTTGATGAAATTAGATGGCATTCTGAAGCCTCCGCCGGCCCCAGGCTTTAGGACTCTCGTGGTCCGCCACCAACGAGGCACCTGTCCCACTACTCTCCCAAAAGGCCTTCTACGAATGTTACCGGTTCAAACTCCGCCAGGTCTCCCAGCTTTTCCCCTGTGCCAACGAAACGCACCGGAATCCCCAGCTGCTTCTTGATATTGAGAACTGCGCCGCCCTTGGCACTGCTGTCCAACTTGGTCAATATGATTCCGGTTACCCCTGACGCCTCCATAAAGCCTTTGGCCTGCAAAATGGCGTTCTGCCCCGTGGAGGCGTCCAGCACCAGCAATGTCTCGTGCGGTGCCCGGTGAACCTGCTTGGCAGCCACACGGCTCATCTTCTCCAACTCCTGCATCAGATTGAACTTATTCTGCAGCCTGCCCGCTGTGTCGGTGATTAGCAGGTCCGCGTTTCGACTCTCCTGGCTCGCCCGGATTGCGTCAAACAGCACCGCCGCCGGATCGGAACCGGGCGCCTGCGCGATTACATCTACGCCTGCTCGTTCTCCCCAAATCTGAAGCTGATCGATTGCCGCGGCCCGGAACGTGTCCCCTGCGGCGAGGACCACCTTCCTGCCCTTCTCTTTGTAACGCAGCGCCAGTTTGCCGATCGTAGTGGTCTTGCCCGAACCGTTCACCCCCACCACCAGCACCACTGTGAGAATGCGCGGCTCCTCAATCTGTAACTCTTCGTCAGCCTGCAGCAGCTTGACCATCTCCTGTTTCAGGATCAGATAGGCGTCTTCGCTGCGCCTCACTCCATCCTGCTGGACCCGGTCGCGCGTGGATTCAACGAGTTCCATCGTGGTGTCCATCCCGACATCGGCAACGATCAGCGCCTCTTCCAGCTCCTCCCACAGTTCTTCGCTGACCTCGTTCTCCTGAAAGATCGACCCGATCTGACTGAAGATTCCCGACCTGGTCTTCTGCAGGCTTTCTTCAATTCGTACGTCGTCGGCCGTCTTCTCTTCTTTGCGGCCAAACAAGCGCCTGAGCACGTTTGATTCTCCTGGGATGGGCCCTGCGGGCAGGTTACGTGGCAATTATAGCACGGGCGGGAACGATAGAAAGAACATCTCCCCCTAATCGCGTCCAAGACCACACAAGCGCGCAAAGGGCGGGCAGCGCGGCAGGAGTACGAATATGGTCTGTTAGCAGGAATGGGTCGCCAACCTGTATACTGGTTTCTAAGGAGGGATCGCGGTCTCCAATGCCGCTTTGGAAACTTTGCAACTGCCCCGATCCCGTTCCCCCTGAGGCGAAAATGATAGTAACCAGGGAAGAGCTGGAGCAGAGGGAAGAAAGGGAGTTGGCCGCCTTTGCCATGCCCAGTGGTCGCAGCCGCGGGCGCGTCTATCCGGCTGGCGAGCACCCCTATCGCACCGCTTACCAACGCGACCGCGATCGCATCATCCACACCACCGCATTTCGCCGGCTACAGTACAAGACCCAGGTTTTTGTCTATAACGAAGGCGATCACTACCGCAACCGCCTGACCCACACCATCGAAGTCGCCCAGATTGGTCGCACACTGGCCCGAGCCCTGTCCTGCAACGAAGACCTCACCGAGGCCATCTGCCTCGCCCACGACCTGGGCCACCCGCCCTTCGGTCATACCGGTGAAACTACCCTCAATGACCTGATGCAAGGGCACGGCGGCTACGATCACCAGAAGCAGACCTATCGCATAATCACCCAATTGGCGCGGCGCTACCCCGATCATCCCGGCCTCAACTTAACCTACGAGGTTCGTGAAGGTGTAGTCAAACACGACACCGACTATGACATCGTCGACGCCAGAAACTATAATCCCGACGAGATGGGTACCTTGGAATGTCAGCTGAGCAACCTGGCAGACGAGATCGCCTACAATACCAGTGACTCCGACGACGGCTTGCGAGCCGGCATTCTGCACCCCAAGGAGTTCCTGGAACTGGCCATAAGCCGGCGAGTCCTGGACTCACTCGGCGCAACCCCCACATCCATCGACCTCACACAACCGCTTGACCGGTACCGATTCATCCGGCGGCTCGTAGGAATCGAAGTCAGCGACGCCATCCAGGCTACGGTGGCTAATCTGCACGCGGCCAACGTGCAGAGTCTCGTCGACCTGAGGGCGCAGAAAGAAAATGTGGCTGCCTATTCGAATGAAGTTGGCGAGGAAAATAAGGAGCTGAAACGATTACTCTTCGATCGATTCTACCGGCACTACCGCGTAGCCCGCATGGCGGCCAAGGCAGATAGGACGATTCGCGCCCTCTTCTTGGCATTTGTCGAGGAGCCGGCGCAACTGCCTCCTGAAACACAGGCCGACCGTGCCGAACTGGGTATAGACCTCCACCGCGCCGTCTGCGATTACATTGCCGGCATGACCGACCGCTACGCCATCGCCGAACACCGTCGTCTTTTTGACCCCGAAGAAGGGGTCTGACCTTCAAGCCCTCGACGCCTCCGATTCCCCTCAGGACTGAACGTAAACCGCCAGGCTTACGCTGACCGAACGGAACGGCATCGGCGCCTGCGCACCTTCGAGATACGAAGCGCTCTTGAGTGTGCATTCCAATACAATGCTGTCGGACTGCAGCGTGCAAGTCAGGCCGGGGCGGACTTCGAGAGGCGAAGACGACTCCGAGCCGCTGCCCTCCGCGTAGTCATCCAGGCCTGAAATATCAAATTCGGGCGAGATTAGCGGCTGGCTGACGCTACGAACCGCCGAACGATCATAAAGCCAGATGTCAAGCAATCGGACCTGGTCCGAATCCGCGGCAGCGCGGTCCACCGACTCGTTGATTCCCATCCCGCATGCGCCCAGCAATTCACCATCCGCCGCAGTGATAGTAAAGCTTTCGTCATAAGTCTGAATGCCGAAGGCGTAGTTCGCCTCGAACTGCCCCACTAGCTGCCTAGTTGCCCGGTCAACTGGCGCCGCTTCCACCTGGGCTATATCTGACTCGACAAACTCAGATTCCGGCCCCACGCCCGGGGAGGACTCTGTTCTCTCATCCTCCACCTCAACCGGTCCGAAAGGCCCGACAGAAGTCCCGAAAGGCTCATGCTCCACAGCGCTGGCAGCCGCCCTCTGTTCCTGATCACCCGGGGCCTCGGCAGAAGGCACCCCCGATGGAAATATGTGCCGGTCGTCTTGCCAGACCTCCTGCTCCTCGCTGCCTCGAATACCTTCCAACCCTCCGCCCTCGGAATCTGCCGTTGCCGCGCCGGCTGGATGCGCGCCTCCCCCTTTGTCACTGTCCTCGTCTGGCCACGCCAACGAGGACGAGTCTCCGACTGTCCCTCCAGCAGACCGCTCCTCATCCAGCTCAAATTCGTCCCCCTGAATGGCCTCCATCGCCGATTCAGGGGCGTCAAACGAAACGGGGCCGTCAATGCCGCGTTCATCCTCAATCACTTGCTCTGGCGGCGCGACTGTATCTTCGCCCAGGAAATCAGTCGTTCCCGCGGGCGACGGAACATCATCCTGTTGGGTCGAATGGAGATCTACTTCACCGCGCGCAGCGCCATGATGGGAGGGCTCACTGTCCGCAGCCGGCGAATGCGAGGCCGGTTCAATTGGACGCGGAGCGGCGACCGCCTGTTCTCTGAAGACGGGCTCTTCCGAAGTTGCCTGTTCTGCCGGCTCGCTCTCTCTGCGAAGCCAGTTAAGGCCTGGTTGGCGTTGCGTGGCCGGTCTGCCTGCAAGAGGGGGAGATTTAGGCCGCGGCTCGCGCGCGGCGGTCGCCTGATTGGAGCGGCTCCTCTTAAATGGAAGTGGAAAAGGCTGCGCCGGAGGTTCCTTGCCCTGAGACTGGCGCAACAATTGGTAGCCAATCACGACGCCCCCGACCAGCAGAAGCGCCGCCGCTACGTACAGCAGCCCTTGATTTACCCAGTCCAAAACGTCCGAAGAGTTCGATATCGACTCTCCGCTGTCTTCTGCAGGACTCTCCACAGACTGCGCCGGCGCCGCCGCAGTGGGCGCGGTCCCCGGCGCCTCGACCCCCGGCGCCTCGACCCACTGAACAGGCCACACCCACCAACCGATAAATAGGCCGAAGGTCAACCCGACCAACCCAGCCATCAGCATGTGAATGCGTGACCTGTTACGGTCGATCATTTTTCTGCCTGTAACTTTCGCCGCGACCTACGCCCAGCTAAAGGAGTTCGCTGCGGTCAGCGGCCTGCAACTCGGCGACGACCTGCTTCACCTGCTGAATGCTATCCTTCTTTCCGATTAACAGTGCGTCCCCCGCGTCAATCACGACTAAGTCGTCGACATCGATCAGTGCCACCAGCCGCTTGCCGGCCGCGACAATGTTGCCCTTGCTGTTCATCTGCAGGATCTCCCCATCTACAGGGTAATTCCCCGCCTCATCCTGGGCAACAACCGATTCAAGCGCATCCCAACTTCCCAGGTCATTCCATCCAACCTGCATCGGCACCACCGCCACCCTCTTTGCGCCTTCCATGAGCCCATAGTCTATCGATATGTCGGGCATGGTCGGCCAGACATCAGCCAGCACGCTTTCCTGTTCATTCGTGCCCAGCGCGGCCGCGATGCGGTTCATACCATTATACAGTTCGGGCATCTGCCTCTCATATTCGGCCAGCAGCCTCTCCACTCGACTCACGAAAATGCCGCCGTTCCAGTAGTATCTTCCGTCCGCCAGGAACTGCTCTGCCGTTGCCTGATCGGGCTTCTCCAGAAAGCGGTTAACCGCGAACGCTGGCAAATCCCCCGCCGGCGCCAGTTGCCCATCTTCCCGCTGGATGTAGCCATAGCCGGTGTGGGCTTTCGTCGGCTCAATCCCCAACACGGCGAGAAAGCCCTCGCGGGCGCATCGCTCCGCCTGCCGTAACGCTCTCTGAAAGCCGACGCTGTCCTGAATCAGATGGTCGGCGGGAAGTATTGCGACCACTTCCTCCGGATCGCGGCGCTGCAAATGTGCGCAGGCGAGCGCAATCGCCGGCGCTGTATTTCGTCCCGTCGGCTCCACCAGGACATTCGCCTCCGGCAGGTCGCCCAACTGCATCGAACACAGGCCTGCATATCGCTTGCCCGTAATCACAAAGGTGTCCTCGGCGCTGACCAACCCCTCGAGCCTGGCGACCGTAGCCTGGATCATGGTGCGACCGCTGCCGGTGATGTCGGCAAACTGTTTTGGAGTGCTCTGCCGGCTGCGGGGCCACAGACGAGTGCCAACGCCACCGGCCAGAATTACTGCATACATGTCAATATATAGTCATTTGGCGCGCACATACTGCATCAGCCCGACCTGACGAACTAGGCCCTTGAGCTCCATCATCGCCAGCAAACTACTGACTTCAGAATGTCCAAGCGGGGCTGCCCGCATTATTTCGTTCATGTGCTGCGGCTCAGTCGAAATATGTTGTAAGACTAACTCTTCTTCAGGGGATGCCGGTACCGAAACGCGTGCCTCCTGATGCGCGACAACGTTAGCCAACTGCAGACTCTCCAGAAGATCACCGATCGAAGTTACAGGGAAAGCCCCGTCCTGAATCAGCCGATTGCAACCCTCACTTCCCGGGCTGAGTATAGATCCGGGGACCGCGAAGACATCCCTACCCTGCTCTGCGGCAAAATTGGCAGTAATCAAGGCACCGCTCCGTTTTCCTGCTTCGACGACAACGACCGCCAGACTCAAACCGCTGATGATTCGGTTGCGGGGCGGAAAGTTACTGGCCTCTGGCTTTGTCCCCAGCGCGTACTCGCTGACCAACGCCCCCTGTTCGATGATCTGCAGCGCGAGTCTTCGGTTTCGCGCCGGGTAAATCTGGTCGACGCTGCTCCCCAATACCGCGATCGTGCGGCCGCCGGCCTCAACTGCGGCCTGATGGGCAATCGCGTCGACACCCAGTGCTAGTCCGCTGACCACGGTAACGCCGTGCCTGGCAAGTTCACTCCCCAGTTCCCGTGCCACCTCCCGCCCGTACGCGGAAACTTGCCGCGTGCCGACGATCGCAACTGACAGTTCGTCCTGCTTTTCGAGTCGGCCGCGCACGTACAAGACAGGCGGGGGCTGCGGAATCTTGCGGAGATTGGTCGGATATCCACGATCATCCCAGCTATAGACACCGAATCCGCTGCGGATTACTTTGTCCAACTCGAACTCGGGATCCAGCTGCTTCCGCGCCTTTAACAGGTTTTCAATGCTGCGCCGGTCGAGTCCTGCCGCCTGCAGTGTTTGAAGGGGCGCATTCCAAGCCGTTGCGATGTCTCCGCACCGTTCCAAAAGGGCTGTCAAACGCGTCGGTCCAATGCCGGGCACGCGGTTGAAGGCTATCCAAAAAGCACGTTCGTCCATAGTTAGGGGAAGGTATTCAATTGCCAACGGCAGTAAGCCAGAGGTTACTCTCCACCATCTTCGAGCATCCCCGGCTGCAAACGAACCGTCAATGTTCCGGCCTCAATGTCCACGGCTCGCACAACCTCCTCCAGGGCGGGAATGAGTAGGTCGCGATCGCGGTTGACTCCCGGTTCCGGTCTAATAATGTACACCTCGTTGGCCCCCGTGAACAGAACATCCGCCACCTCACCCAACCGGCTCTCGGATTCTGTCTGCACTTTCAAGCCCACAATGTCATGGACCCAGAAGGAATCCGCATCCAACTCCATCGCCGCCCCTTCCGGAATGTACAGCCATTCATTGAGAAGTTCCTCAGCCCCGAATCTGCTGGTTACCTCAGCAAAATGGATGAGAAAAATGCCTTTGTGTGGCCGCGACGACGCGATCTCCGCCAGTAAGAGTTCTTCCCCGACTAGAAGTTGTTGGCCCGCGGCAAAACGGGAGTCAAAGTCGGTATGGGACTCAACCTTCACCTCACCCCGCAGCCCATGCGCGCCCAGAATTCGGCCGACCGCCAGGTGTCCGTCAGGTACCCCGGCTGATCGCTGGTGAAAACGGTTCCTACCAGAGCGGCCGCCCTTCTTTGGCCGCCGCCGGTTCGACTTCGATTGAGTTCCCATCTTGATGGTCTCTATGCCCACAGACGCCTACTCAAAGAGGACTGGCTAGACTGCGAAACACTTCTCTCCGGATCTTCTGCGCAGGCTGCAATGCTTAGGGACCGCCCGCCCATTCCAAACACGACCCAAGATCCGCCATCCCGCGGGCACGAAGGACAAGGCGGACCATTTTGCGGTCGAGGAAACGGGCGGCTGCAAAGAGCCTGCCTGTAGAGGAGTTTTGGACCCGCTGGAGCGGCTACATTATCTTCAGTATCACGTCACGAGACTGGCGAACTGATGCCACTTTCAGGACTGAACGCATTGCGTTGGCCACTCTGCCGTTCTTGCCGATCACTCTGCCGGCATCCTCCGGCGAAACCTGCAGGCGCAGAACTACCCTTTCCCGGTAAACGCGTTCGGAAACGTGCACGTCATCCGGTGACTCCACGAGAGCTCGTGCCATGAATTCGACCAGTTCTTTCATTAGGTTCTCGCTTTATCAGGCAGCTTCAGTCTCGGCCTCCGCCTCCGCCTCAATAGCGTCGGCTTCAACCTCTCTCAGCTTTCCATCTTCATCTGTGATTCCGGTCTTGGTCAACAAACGGGCCACAGCTTCACTTGGCTGAGCCCCGACACCTAGCCAGTGACCGGCGCGTTCGCTCTTGATTTCGATTGTTGGCGGATCGGTCATCGGATCGTATGTGCCGATGTTTTCAATAAAACGGCCGTCGCGCGGGCTGCGCTGGTCGGCCACGACAATGCGATAAAACGGCTTCTTCTTGGCGCCCATGCGGCGCAGTCGGATGCGGACCACTGATTACCACTCCTTGGTGAATGTCTGCCAATCTCTTACGCTTTACAATGAGCCGGTTACGAGCCCGGCGTTTATTTGCCCTGAAGCTCCAATACAAGTAATGCCTCTACGAAAGACGGCCCTGACGCAGCGACGCC
The DNA here is from genome assembly GCA_965207495.1 of Caldilineaceae bacterium. Lineage (GTDB taxonomy): Bacteria > Chloroflexota > Anaerolineae > Caldilineales > Caldilineaceae > Bin5. The sequence goes on along the minus strand of OZ242287.1, from coordinate 3,978,014 downwards.
AAAATTCCCTCGGAATTCGGCTCGCGTTGACGGCGCCTGCGCCGTTTCTTCTTCTTGCTGCCCTGATCCCCAAGCATGCCTGCCTGCTTCATCATCTTCTGCATATCTCGAAAACGCTTGATAAGCTGATTGACGTCCTCAACGGTTGTGCCGCTTCCTCTCGCAATGCGCCGCCGGCGGCTTGCATTGAGTATATTCGGCAGGCGTCGTTCCTGCGTCGTCATGCTGTTGATGATTGCTTCGATCTGCTTCAGGTCGGAATTGAGATCCTGGGCGTCGATCTCTTTTGCCATCTGCCCCATGCCTGGAACCATCTTCAAAATGTCCTGGATGGAGCCAAGTCGCTGCAGCTTCTCAAGCTGGTCGCGGAAGTCCTCAAAGTCGAACTGGCCCCCGGCCAGCCTTTCCTCCATCGCCAGGGCATCCTCTTCACTGATGCCGTCTGAGGCCTTCTCAATCAGTGTGAGGACGTCGCCCATGCCGAGGATTCGTCCCGCCAACCGGTCCGAATGGAACGGTTCCAGCCCGTCCATCTTTTCGCTCGTGCCAAGAAACTTGATCGGGACACCCGTTACCTCGCGAATGCTCAACGCAGCCCCACCCCTGGCATCCCCATCTATCTTTGTCATCACCAGCCCGGTCACCGGCACGCGTTCATGGAAACCTTGAGCGACCGTCACAGCCTCCTGCCCCGTCATCGCATCGACGACCAACAGTACATCCGCCGGTCGCGCCACCAGGCGAATCTGCTCCAACTCCTGCATCATCGCTTCGTCAATCTGCAAACGGCCGGCCGTGTCCAGGATCAGGGCGGTATAGGCCTTCTCTCTCGCGAGGCGCAACGCGTTCTTGACGATACTGCTGGGCGCCACCTCCGTTCCCTCATTGTGGACCGGAATATCGATCTGGCGGCCAAGTGTCTCTAACTGCTGGATCGCCGCCGGGCGGTAAATGTCAGCTGCAACCAATAGCGGGCGCTGCCCTTGCTTGCGCAGACGCAACGCCAGTTTGGCGGCCATCGTCGTCTTGCCCGCACCCTGCAATCCCACCAGCATGAGCACGTTTGGCGGCGGGCCGGACAAGTCGAGCGGCGCCGGTTCTCCCAGAAGTCTGACCAGCTCTTCATTGACGATCTTGACGACCTGCTGTGCCGGCGTGAGGCTTTCCATCACCTCGATACCGATCGCCCGCTCCTTGATACGCCCAACGAACTCCCTGACCACCTTATAGTTGACGTCGGCCTCAAGGAGGGCCAGTCTTACTTCACGCAAAGCCGCGTTGACATCGCGCTCAGAGAGCCTGCCGCGAGTGGCCAGGTTATCAAAAACGTCCTGCAATTTGTCAGACAAACTTTCGAACACGGACTCGTTCCCGTTTGCTTCCCTGTCCCGGTACCCTACGCAGACACAGAAGTAGTATTATAGGCTAGAACGGGTGTGCCAGCCAAATTCCTTGACGCCCCGGAGCACTGCGCGCGCGCCGAAACCATTCTCCCAAAGTCTATACCGATTTGAGAATTTCTGCTAATGAGGACGCCTGCTGGGGCTTAAAGGAAAGGGCAGTGACAGCGTCAGAAATCGAGATCGTGAAAGGGTATCTGCCTCACCTCATGTGAATCCAGTCTGACACCAGAACCCTTCCCGCTTGTCACGCAACGGCATCGCGCCAGACAAGTCTGCCTTTACGCAATACGAAATTCCCATACGCCAGGTCTTCAAATTGAACGCACACCAATGGCCTGCATGCTGCTAACTTCAGGATTGCGAAGTACGCACATACACTTCGTAAATGCGCTGGACCGCCGTAATGTTCGTCAATACGGCCAGCACCCACAGTGCCGGTAGCACAAGGCCCAGTATCAGACTGGCGATGAGCAGAACGAGACGTTCAGGTCTTTGCAGAATTCCTACATTACACTCAATATCCAGCCCTTCAGCCCTTGCCCGTGTATAGCTGACTGCCCAGGAACCCACCAGGGTCAGGAAGATCAGCAGGAGGTGCGTCTGGGCGTCGCCCTTGTTGGCGTAGTAGAACGCCAGCCCTAGAAAAGTGATGCTCTCGGAATAACGGTCCAGTGTGCTGTCCAGAAAGGCGCCAAACTTGCTTTCCAACTGGCTTACGCGCGCCAAGGCGCCGTCGACCATGTCCAACATCGCCGCCGCCCACAACACGCCGCCGCCAATGCGCAGGCTCCCCGAAGCCAATATCGCCGCCGCGCCGATGGTTAACGCGAAGCCGGCAAAAGAAACCATGTTGGGAGTCACGCCCATGCCATGCAGCCAGCGGACGACAGCGCCTACCCCGGACGAAAGCATTGGTCGAACGTACTTCGCCAACATCGACAGGTATCTTTCAGGCTAGCAAAGGTTTACGAATAAGGTCCGCAAAAGTCGGAGGCAGTATACAATCGCCAACGACGGAGTGCAAAAGGCGGCCATGTGGCAGGGTGCCTCCACAATTGGGGGTGAACTCAAATATACCTCTGGTATCGACCAGACCGTGTCCAGTCCTCACCTCCATCACCGATAAATCCCCCTTTCCCTGACCACTAACCACTGACCACTAACCACTGACCACTGCATTTGGGCGGTCAGGCCTTCGGCCCTCCCTTGTGCAGGGGCTGCGCCCCCGCAACGCCCCGCCCTTACTCGCCACCGTGTGTATTCTTCCCCAGCAAAATGTCTAGCCAACTGTATTCACCCCAAACTGCCCTGTGCCCCCCTAATCAACGGACCCTGGTAAATCCAAGCCTGGCGTCTGCCCTACGTCTCTCCAAGAGCCGCCAAATAATCCCAGCCGCCGCCGGCAAATTCTCTCCGCCAGGCTGTTCCCACCCCAAATCTGGGACGCGCACGCCCTTGTGTCGGCCAGGTCGGCTTGGTGGACCTTCCAGTGGCAACTCTTGACTCTTGCGCCGCTAACGCGCTTGTTATCCAATGTTACCGGGTGCTGGCCTGCATCCGACCCCATGCGATGATGAATATCAATCGGATCCTTCCCCGGCTGCTCAATGCGGACAGCCATTAGCACAGGAGTTCAGGAAACAAGAGCCGCCCTAATCTGCAGAAATTCCCAACAGCCTGCTGCCGACACGTTCGGCCGCAAGCTACCCTGAATTCGAGAATATCAGTCCTTTACAATCTGGCCGTGCTCTGCAATCGGGTCCGCGTAAAGCTGCCCTCCGCGCAGCGAACCGAGCGTGAATCCCCACCCGTCCCTCTGGCGAGTCTCGCGTTGTGAACCCGGGTCAAGGATGTAGGCAGTAGCTGGCGTCGTGACCGAAAGAGTATCCTGAAATGACGTGAAATGAGAATAGTGAATGTGCCCGCTCATTACTGCGTGAACATGTTGCCCTGAAACTGCCTTCGCCAGGCCCTCTGGGTTGTTCAGGCAATGTTCGCTCAGCGGCTCAACGGTGCTGAAAACCGGGGGGTGGTGAATGGCAATCAGGTTGCCAAGCGGAGCCGGCTTTCTCAACTCCTCTGCCAGCCACACCAGTTGAGGCTCGTCCAGGTCACCGTACACAGCGCCCGGCAACCTGCTGTCCAGCATGATCACACGCAATCCACCGACAATCCTACTATAGTAGTAGCGTCGCGATTCGTCCGTGGACTCCTCACCCAATACCATGCGGCGAAAGTGTACCCGGCAATCATGGTTCCCAAGGCCAAGGATTAGCGGCACGCCGAACTCTCGCAGTTCATCCAGAACTTGGTTTAGCATCCTGTATTCGGCTTCCGTTCCATCGTTGACCAGATCCCCACTCAGAATGAAGAAGTCTGGACTGACGTCCATGTTTCGGATATGCTCCATGACGCCACGCACCTTGTCAGCCGGCCGGCTTCCATATAGCAGTTCCTCGTCACTGCCCAAAATGTGCAGGTCGGTCAGATGTACGAAAGTTATGTCGGTCATTGTAGTTGCGCCTTCCCTTTTGGGGCTATATATTGAATGAATATTGTCCAAAGTCGGCGGCAAGGACCGTAGCCGGCATGCAGGTTCCAATGATAAACGCCTAACGGTGGCAGAACAAACAAAAAACTGGGAAACTAAATCGAGATGAGCGACAAGATTATCTATTCGATGGTAGGCGTCGGCAAAAGCCATGGCCCCAACCAGCGCGTACTTCGCGACATTAGCCTGGGTTTCTTTCTGGGAGCAAAGATCGGCGTTCTAGGCCTGAACGGGGCCGGTAAGTCCACGCTACTCCGAATTATGGCCGGTGAGGAGAGCCAGTTCGACGGCGAAACGATTCTGGCCGAGGGCTACACGCGCGGCTTTCTGCCCCAAGAGCCGGTACTCGACCCGTCCAGGACTGTGCGTCAGATCGTGGAGGAAGGCGCGCAGGAAGCAGTAGACGCGCTTGCAGAGTTCGACGCCATCAACGCCCGGTTCAACGAGGATCTCACCGCCGAAGAGATGGACCAGCTCATCGAAAGGCAGGGCGTCGTCCAGGACCGGCTGGACGCACTGGACGCCTGGGACCTCGACAGCCGCCTCGAATTGGCAATGGACGCGCTGCGCTGCCCTCCCGGTGATACCTCCGTCTCCATCCTCTCCGGCGGTGAACTACGCCGCGTCGCGCTGACCCGGCTGCTCTTGAAAAAGCCCGACATCCTCCTCCTGGACGAGCCGACCAACCACCTCGACGCCCAATCCGTTGCCTGGCTCGAGCGCCATCTGCAGGAGTACCCAGGTACGGTCATCGCCGTTACCCATGATCGCTACTTTCTCGACAACGTAGCAGGTTGGATACTCGAGCTGGATCGCGGCCACGGTATTCCTTGGCGGGGCAACTACTCAGGCTGGCTGGAGCAGAAACAACAGCGCCTTGCTCAGGAGGAAAAGCAGGAAGGTGCGCGCCAAAAGACCTTGCAGAGAGAGCTGGAGTGGCTGAATATGTCACCCAGAGCCCAGCAGACCAAACGCAAATCGCGCGTCAACGCCTATAACGACCTTCTCAGCCAGGAGTTCGAGAAGGCACGGGAGGACAGGGAGATCTACATTCCCCCCGGCCCACGCCTGGGGGACGTTGTGATCAGAACCGAATCGCTCTCCAAAGGTTTCGGCGAAATCCTGCTCTTCGAGGATCTCTCCCTCGACATTCCGCCAGGCGCAATCGTCGGCATTATCGGCGCCAATGGCGCCGGCAAGACAACTCTGTTCCAAATTCTGACCGGTGCACAATCGCCTGACAGCGGCAGCGTGCTGCGTGGCGAGACCGTTTCCCTTGCATACGTCGACCAGAGCCGTGAAAGTCTCGAACCCGAAAACAGTGTCTGGGAGGAAATCAGCGGAGGCAATGAGCAGTTGCTGCTGGGGAACCGGCAGGTGAACAGCCGCGCCTACGTAGCCCGTTTCACATTCAGCGGGCAGGACCAGCAGAAAAAGGTCGGGCTGCTTTCAGGGGGCGAGCGCAATCGTGTCCATCTGGCCAAACTGCTCAAAAGCGGGGCCAACGTAATCCTGTTGGACGAGCCGAGTAACGACCTCGACGTCAACACTTTAAGAGCATTGGAAGACGCACTTGAGACCTTCGCCGGCACCGCATTGGTAATCTCCCACGACCGCTGGTTCCTGGACCGTATCGCCACGCATATTCTTGCCTTCGAAGGGGAAAGCAACGTGCGGTGGTTTCCTGGCAACTACAGCGAGTATGAAGAAGACAGACTCCGCCGGCTCGGCGCGGCGTCAACGCGCCCCCATCGAATTACCTACCGAAAGCTGAGTCGCGCCTGAGATCCTGGCCTGCTGCAGGTTCTGCTACAGGCCCGCCAGCTCCCCGGCCTGCTCCCGCAGGCGCTCTCTCTCCACACGCGCGGCAGGGCATTCGAGAACTGCCGCAATCTCCTCCGCGTCCAGAGCAGCCATCTGGGAGAATGTGGTAATCCCGGCATCCCGGAGCCGCTCAGCATACGTCGGACCGACGCCCATAATCCGGGTCAAATCGTCAGATTCCTTATCCTCCGGGGGAGCCTCAGGTGTAAGATCCGTGTGCTCCTCCCTTCCGCTTGCGGGAGAACTGGGCGCCGGACTGCTTTCGGCGACCCCCCGATCGGGGGAACCGCTCGCGTCCGCCAGCAAAACAGGCAGTTCTGTCACAGGTGCCTCGGTAGTTTCCGCCGTTGATTCGGGTTCATCGATTCCGCTCTGAAATGCCTCCTCACCGTCAGGGCCGGGATCGTCCTGCCGGCCCCCCAATACGCCATTCGGAAGTCGTCCCGAGCCGCGCGCCACATGCACAATCACCGCCCCTGTTCCGGTCGATCCAATCAGCAGCGCCACAATGAATCCCAGGCAAGGAAAGATCACCCAGGCAAAGGCTGTTACACCTGTGACGACCAGCGAGCTGATCCCCACGGAAATCAGCGGATTCCAGGAGGAACTGCCAGGACCGGCAACAAGCTCGTCTAGCCTGCGGCCCAACCAGTAGCAAGTTACCGTCCAGCCGCATAGAAGAACCAGCGCAAGAAGAGCCAAAAGGGGCAACGCAAGCAGAGCGAAACAGACTGTGATCGTCAGGATAGCGGCCAGAAGACCTGACCCCATGATCCCGATCGCGCCAGTGGCAAAACTAAGCGCTGTCTCTTTCTCCGCCGTTCCGGAAATAGCCTTCACTTGTTTGGGAAGCAACCAGGCAAACAGAAGAACAAGACCGGTGATCAGCAGCGTCCACAAGAAGGCGCGTACCAGCTTTCCGAGAAATACAAGGAACCAGGACGCTTGACTGGAATTCGCGTTGGCGCGGGCTGCGGCGGCTGCTTCCAACGCCACTTCACGTTGCAGTTCAGCCTGCTCGCGCGCTGCTTCTGCCGCATCCTCAGCTGCTTCTGCCGCAGCTTCTGCCGCATCCTCGGCCGCTTCTGCCAGCTCCTCTGCTGCCTCCTCCGCAGCTTCTGCCGCATCCTCGGCCGCTTCTGCCAGCTCCTCTGCTGCCTCCTCAGCTGCTTCCGCCGCCTCCTCTGCCGCCTCCTCCGCAGCTTCTGCCGCCTCTTCCGCGGCTTCCTCCAGTTCCTCCACTGCCCTTTGAAGCCGTCTGGACCGGGCCCGAACATCCTCTCCCGACCCGCCCGCTTCAACGACCGGCGGATTCGGCGGATCAGGCTGCTTGGGTGGGTCCACGAGGGCGAGTTGTGCCGTCGCCGCTGAAGGGAGATTTGGCTGCGCCGCGCCATTTGCGTAGATGCGCCAACTGGTGCCGCCGGCCACGTGCGCGTCCGGTTCTTGCTCTATCCGCCCACCAACTACTCTGACATTGCCGCCGACGCGTGAGTGCCCAGCCAGTACGACGTCGCCGCCGACAACAGCGACATTGCCGCCAACTACCGAGGAATCCTCTACCTCCGCATCGCCTCCCACCACACTGACATTGCCACCGACCTGAGCGTGCCCTGTCAGGTCAGCGTCACCGCCAATAACAACAAGATTGCCGCCGACCCGCCCTTCCAAAGTCAGGTCGTCGCCTACGACCAGCAAGTTTCCAATGATGTGCTCGTGTTCACCGATCTGCACATCCCCGCCAAATAGCGTTACGTTGCGCTGCTCGAAACTGACATTGAATTCGTTTCGCCCCTGTCTGGACTGTGTAAACAGAAAGACGAACGTCCCAAACGCGAAGATAAGAATGAACGTTGTCCAGCATCCAATCCTGCGTAACGACTTCATTCGGCAATCCTCTTCGTCAAAACAAACGGGACCACCCTGTGTCTTCCTGCCGCACACGCTTGTTCACATATACCGGAACTGCGCAGGCCGGCGCGGACAGGCAAACTGCTTCTGTTTCTGCAACGTCTGATCTGGATGAGCCTCACAACGTTATCTTCCTTAATCCCTCTTGAGCCCGCGAACGTAGAGGCTGCGTCGTGCGCTGGATGAGGATGCACCATAGCGCAATCGCCGCGACTGCGATGACCAGATAGGCCGAAGCAACGCCTAAGGCGGTCGGCGTCCCCGTGATCTCCACAACGACCTCCCACAACGAATACCCTACGACCCCCGCCACCGCCCACAATTCATTCAGGAACAGGCCCGTTTCCGCCAGGCGGTCCAGGTTGGTATAGACGAGCGTGCCTGCCAGGGCACAGACTCCTACCAGACCCAGTGACCAGACAACTAAGGTAAACACGGTCAGCATCACCCCAACACGCAGATTGCGCACCCGTTCCTGTTGAGCCAGTCGCTTCGCCACCGAACGAGAAAAATCAGACGCCGGCACAGGCACAGGCGCCGCCCGCAGCCTGTCATCGATTGCTTGCCACACAAGCCACTGTGCACGGCACCCGCTGCACCGTTCCAGATGCCCGTCAAGTCGCCTTTTCTCGTCCCCCTCAAGCATCCCGTCCAAGGCCAGCGAAATCAACATCAAATACTCGCTGTGGTCCACGGCTTTGCTGGGTGACATGCTCTCTACGTTAAGCCTTTTCGCCATCTTAGCCTCCTGAACGCCTAAAGGCTTGCGCCACTGATGAGGGCCCTGTGCAAAAGAATAGTCTGCGCCGTCCAACCCTCCTCCGGCCTCCCGGACTGTCCTGCCGAACTGACTCGAGCGGCCGGTTGGTCCGGTTCTGCATTCTGTACCGCGTTCATCTGCCCGGACAGGTTAACGGCAGCGCTGGGACCCTCCGCTCGATGCGGCTGCTGCGCCGCTTCGTATAGCTCAGCCAGCTTCTTCCGAGCCCGGAAGAGCCGGCTCTTGACAGCCGCCACCGAAATGTCCATCACGTCCGCGATCTCCTGGTAGCTGCAATCGTTCCAATAACGCAACACCAGAGGAGTTCGGTATTCCGGTTCCAACTGATTGACAAGGGCCTGCATCTCCTCCGCCTGTTCACCCGCCAACGCTTCGGCCTCAGGCTTGGCTGAATCGCCTTCCAGACTGAAAACAACCGGCGATTCGTCCAGCCCCACAAACTGCACACGACGTTTTCGCAACCTGTCTATGCAGTGATAGTTGGCTATTGAAAAGAGCCAGGTGCTGAACTTTCGGCCTGGATCATATTGGTCCAGACGCGAATAGGCCCGCAGGAACGTCTCTTGGGCGGCGTCTTCGGCTTCGGAATAATCGCCGAGCATGCGATAGGTCAAAGCAAAGACCGGCCTCTGATAGGTCTCTACCAGTCGGCCAAACGCCTCTTGCTCACCTGCCCTGGCTCGGTCCAGCCAGTCCTGTTCATGTTCATTCATTCATCAATACCTTTGGACGCTTATTGTCTACTACGCACCTTCGAAGGTAAAGTTTCGAGGGGCTTTGGTTTGTCCTGCCAATTGTCCTCGTTATATAATAAATCGGATGAGGCGTGCGCTGTCCTGCCATTGCCCTGACTGAAAGCTGACATACCTCCGCCCACGGGATCAGACCTCGCGGCGGAGGTACGGCCCATCGGTTGGAACAAGCATGGGCCGCCGCGCGACGCGACAGGCAAATCAGGTCGTGAGCTCGATGTCCGTAGATTCCAATCAACGTGACATCCCGTCTTCCGTCTGAACCCTTGAAAGGAACGGACCACGATGCAAGTCATCTATCCATTCACCGCGATTGTCGGCCAAGAGCGCATGAAAAGAGCGCTGATCCTGAATGCAGTCCATCCGCTGATTGGCGGTGTGCTGATCAGGGGCGAACGCGGCACGGCCAAATCGACCGCCGCCAGGGGCCTGGCAGCCCTGCTGCCGGCAATAGAAGCGGTAGATGGATGCCCCTTCGCATGTAACCGGGACACTACACTCGGTCTCTGCCACGTCTGCGAAGGAAGCGCCCGCAACGGGGAGCTCAAGGTTGGTCAGCGAAATACGCCGTTCATCGATCTTCCAGTCAGCGCAACCGAAGATCGGGTCGTCGGCACGCTGGATATCGAAAAAGCCATCCGCCAGGGTGAGCGCCATTTCGAACCGGGCATCCTCGCCGCCGCTAACCGCGGAATCCTCTACGTGGATGAGGTCAACCTCCTCGATGACCACGTCGTTGATCTGCTACTGGACAGCGCGGCCATGGGTGTCAATGTCGTCGAACGCGAAGGCATCAGCGTCCAGCATCCCGCCCGTTTCGTTCTCGTCGGCTCCATGAATCCCGAAGAAGGCGACCTGCGCCCCCAACTGCTGGACCGATTTGCCCATGCCGTCGACGTAGTCGGCATCGACGAACCCCGGTCCCGCGTGGAAATCTTACGCCGTCGCACGCGCTTCGAGCAGGACGCAGACCGTTTCTCCGACGACTTCGCCGACGAGGCAAAGAATCTGGGTGAACGCATCATCCAGGCCCGGCGCGGCTACGACCTCGTTACCTATACCGACAAAGATCTCTACACAATCGCCGCCCTTACCAGCAGCTTCAGCGTCGATGGACACCGGGCAGACCTCGTCATTCTCAATACAGCCCGCGCCCAGGCCGCTTTCGAAGGACGGGACGCAATCACGGACAGGGATATCCTCATGTCGGCGGAACTGGCACTTCCTCACCGCATGAAGAAACAACCCTTCCAGGATACCGCCCTGCAGCCCGAGCAGCTCGAAGCCAACATGCGCCAGGCCCGCGCCGAAGCCGAGGAAAACGAGGAAGCAATGGAAGAGGCGGACGGCGACGCGGCGACAACGGAAAAAAAAGTGAAGAGGGTGATGACTCAGAGGAGCTAGACTCCTCGCCGGAGAGCGGCGAAGGCGGCGTAGCACAGCCGGACGCAGCTCCCCAACAGAGTTCATCACCCGGAGACGAAAAGGGAGCCCGTAAACCGGTCGACGTCGGAGAGGTCTTCGAAGCCCGCAAACTGGATACGCCTCTCGACAAAATGACGCGCGAAAAGTCCGGCAAGCGCTCCTACAGCCGGACGGACCGCAAGCGCGGCCGCTACATCAAGGCGCGCCCTGCCAACGAAAAATACGACGACGTCGCCTTCGACGCCACCCTGCGCAATGCCGCCCCCTACCAGAAGGAACGGCACGCCAGCGGTGAAAGCGACCTTGCGTTGCAGCTGCGCATGTCAGATCTGCAACGCAAAATCCGCGTCCGCCGCACAGGCAATCTCATCCTCTTCGTCGTCGACGCCAGCTGGTCGATGGCGGCCAGCGAACGCATGGAGGCCACAAAGGGCGCGATCTTCAGCCTGCTGGTCGAAGCCTATCAACGCCGCGACCAGGTCGGGCTCGTCGTCTTTCAGCGCGACAAGGCCCGTGTCGTCCTGCCGCCGACCAACAGCGTCGAGCTCGCCGAAAGGGCCTTGCAAGACCTCCCGGTGGGTGGAAAGACTCCCCTCAGTAGCGGTCTCCTCGCCACTTGGCAGGTAGTCGAAAACGCCCAACGCCGCGATCCCGAGCTCCGCCCGCTGGTCATGCTCCTGACCGACGGCGCCGGCAACGTCAGCATGACCGGCATGCCCGCGCAGGAAGAGGCCATGAGAATGGCCTCCCTCTTTGACAATGAAGAAGTCCGTACCATCGTCATCAACATGGAGCACATGGCCTTTGATCGCGGCCTTGCACAGGCATTGGCCGACCAGATGGGCGGCGTCTGCTACAACTTGCCCGACCTGCGGGCCGACACCCTCCTGAATACCGTAAAAAGGGAGATCGGCGGGTAAACGCGCCGGCATCGTTCGGCCGGCGAATGCCGCTAATGTCGGACTCTTTCCCAAGAACACTTATTTCGCATAGCGAGTATCTCCCGATGACTACCGACACGAGCAGATCCGGCAGCCCCGCCGCAATAAAGGGATCTTGGGAGGCCCTCCACACCGAGGCCGTCGCCCTCTCACGACAGGGCAATGACGAGGCCTTGGCCAAGTACGGCTTCTTGATCAAGCGACTCGCCGCCCTGCCGCAGGCGCGACGAGCAGCCCAGGACGAGAGGCTGCAACGCATTCTGGATCAAAGTGTGCTGGGCCAGCAGTCCTACTATGCCCGGCGCAACCGCCTGGACGAGATGGCCGCGATTGATGACGGGGTTTTTGAAATCCTGAGTGAGGACGCCAAATCCTTGTGGCGGGAGAACCAGGCACGCGCCTACTGGTGGCAAGGCCGCCTTGACGAAGCGGTTGAAATTGTACGCGCCGAGGCAGATGATCTTCCCTTTGACGTCGACCTGCGTTGGCTACTCTTCTCCATCCTGATCGACGACGGCAAGATCGACGAAGCCGATGACGTCAGGCAGTCACTGCTTACCGAGTTGCAGGGCCTGTTCCGTGCACAGGGCCTGTCGGACGCCCTCGTCGAAGACGTAGATGTGCAGATTCAGGTCAAAGAGCGGCTGACCAGCGAAACTGAAACGAACCAGGTATCGGTCCAGTTTGGGCTCGTTCACTTTCTGCGCAGCTGCGTGGAGTTGGAGAAGCAACACTGGCAGGAAGCCGCCAATGCTTTCGGCATGGCCGCCAGAGTGTCAGACGCATACAGCGACCGCTGGCACCTTCTCTATCGCCCCCTTGTCCTCAACAGCCAGGGCCTCCTGGCACAGCGAGCGCTCAATCGCGAAAACTCGCCCGTCTCCCAAGGATTCTGGCGCGGCCTCTCCGGCTACTATACCGGTGACCGTCAGGGCGCGGCCACCGAATGGCGGCGCGTGACCCAGGTCCCGCTCGAAGAAGTGACCCTTTCAGCGGTCGGAGACTGGATCCTGGCCCACTACTATCTGGACGCGGTTCAGGCCCCCCAACCGTCTGAAGAAGACAGCGCGGAGCAGCCGGTCAATGGCGACTTAGATGAGGGCGACAACCAGGACAGCAATGATATGTCGGACGAAGTTCGCCAGGGACTGCAAGTAGCCTTGAATCTGCTTGGGCAGCAGGAAACGCGGCGCGACCCGCTCGTGCTGGGGTTGGCGGCTCTTGGATGGGGCATTAGCGGCCGCAGGGAACACTTGCAACGCAACCTTCGCCATGCGGTGGAGCTCCTGCGAGCCTCACTTCAGGACAGCAAGCTCTCCGTCTTCAACTGGTATTTCTTCAGAGATCTGCTCCCGCCAGAGCTCTTCGCCGAGTTCGAGAGCTACTTCCACGCGCCGAGGAACGCCGAAGAGGAGCCTACTTCAGCATAGGGGGCGTCGGCCTCGGCGAATTTCTCCACTTCCACCGTCGCCAAAAGACCTGCCGCCGCTCAGCGACTGCTCTTCCCCTTACCGTACCTGTGCAGCACGCCCCCGTAAGGGACGGGCTTGATTCGTTTGCGCCACTTCGCATAGGTACTAAAGAAATGCGGCCAGAAGGGACTCTCCTCTCCCATCGGCTTCCCACGCTGCAACGCATCCACGAACGACTCCGGCTCGTCCTCAAACGCCGGCATCTCCATGTAGCAGTGCCCCAATTCGAATGGAATGTGCGCGTCGCTGCCAGCCGTTACCAGCAGGCCATGCTCCTGAGCCAGTGTTAGCGCGGCGCCATTGTCCTGCGGACGCACGCAGCGGGCGTTGCGCACCTCTAGCGCGTCCACCAAACTGATCACCTCCAGCACGCTTTCCATCCCCATCGCCGAATTCCGCAACGAGTCCAGTGGATGCGGAATGGCCACCACCGCGCCCTGTTCGCGCAGCCGGCCAATCGTCTCCTGCGGCGATAGGCCGCGCGGCACCTCCTCCTTGACAAAATAGGCGATAAGCTCACCGTGCGTCGTCATTATCTCCTCACCGACGATGATCAGATCGGGGGCCATTTCCTTGGCTCTTAACGCGCCGGCCAGGTTGTCGTGTTCAGTGATCGCCAGCTTGTCCAGGCCGATTTCGCGCGCGCGGGCAATCGTGTCCTCGGTCCGTGTGAGACAGTCCTTACTGAATATGGTGTGAGAATGTAGGTCGACTTTCCACATCGCGTCAATCTTTCCTGTCATTGCGAAAGAACAAAAAGTGTAGCAGCGCGCCTAAGCTTGGGCCTCCTGCTCTTCCACTGCCGTACCCGTCTGAAAAGTCAGCAGATGCGGCCACAGGGCCAGACTGACGAGGCCGATGGCTACGCCAAACCAGAGCGTGGCAAAGCGGATAACCAGTGCCGCCGCCGCCGCCGCCGGCCGCGACAGGTCCAACAGTTGAATACTCAGTGCCGCCAGCGAACTTTCCACGCCCCCCAGGCCCCCCGGGGTCGCAACAACCGCCCCAACGACCATGCTCAAGTTAAAGGCAGAAACTGCCGTCAACATTGAGCTGACACCTGCCTCTGCCCCGAAGCCAAGCAAAATAAGGTAAAAACCAATCCCCTGGCTTGCCCAGCTGACCACGCCGATCAGGACCGAAGTGAACAGGTATTTTGGTTGCAGAAGAAAATAGCTGCTCTCGTAAAACGCCGCCAGCTTGTCTGCAAAACGATTCACCAACGGCAAACGGTGGCCCAAAGCCAGGCCCCAAAGCGCCAGCGGCCTTACCTGTATCGCAACAATGATTCCTGCAATGACCAGCAGCGCAGTCGCCGCCGCCAGCCTGATCGTCCCTTCGCCAATTGCCAGCAGTCCCAGACCGGCCAGCAGAATCATCGCCAGCCCATCGGTCAACCGCTCTGCCAGCACGACCGGAGCAACGACCGAGAAAGGTGTCCCGCTGACATTACGGACCATGAACGCCCGCACAAATTCGCCCACCTTCCCCGGCGTCATCATCATCAGGAAACTGATACCGTATATCCGGGCGCTCTGACCGAAACCGATAGGCGCCCTTATCAGCCGCAGATACCAGTGCCACTTAAGCAATCTGACGCCGAAATTCACTAGCGTCAAACCCAGCGTTGGCGGCAGCCACCGCCACGGGAAGTCGGCCAGCAGTACGGACAGTTGTCGCCAGTCGCCGTATACGATCAACCCTATGTAAACCAGCAGGGCCAGCAACAGTGACCAGAGAAACTGAACGCCCAGCCGTTTTCGATCCATATCCCATCCATCTATGTGTGCCAGGCATCTGAAGTTCCGCGACTCTGCCCGCTGTGTGCGCCAATTATAGCCCCGCCCTTCGGGAACTCTCAATCCGGAGTGCCGAGAGGAAAGCCTATGAGCCCGGTCCAGTTATATCTAAGAGGCCAGCGTGCCTGAACTCTCGGTCGAACGCCAGAAGTCGAGTACGGTGCGCGCAAAGTCCCGCGGCCTCTCCAGGTGGACGGCATGTCCGGTCCCCGGGATGACCACAAGGCTCGCCCTCGGGATGCTCTGCGCCATCCGTCGATTGACTGCGACAAACTGCTCGTCTTCTGCGCCGACCAGAAGAAGAGTGGGTGCCGGCAAGGTGGGCAAAGCGTCATGCAGGCTGGGTTGAGCTCCCGTACCCATCCCTCGCAGACTGTTGGCCAGGCCGCGGGGCCGGTTCTGTAACCGCTGTTCCCTCAACCGTCGCCGTTGTGCCGTCGACAGATTCTTCCGCTGGCTGTTCCAAAGCGGCAGCGACTCCCAGTAGTCCACGAAGGCGCCAATACCCTCACGTTCGATCCGGACCGCCAGCCCGTTGTCCCTCTCCCTGCGTTCGGCCCGCCCGACAGCCGACGCGATGCCCGGCGATGCCCCCACCAATGTCAGCGTCCGCACTCGCTTCGGGTAGTTGAGAGCAAAGAAGAGGGCAAGCCGCCCACCCATCGAATAGCCCAGTAGGTGGACCGCCGTTACGCCTGATTCCTCCAGCAGCGTCTTCAGATCGGCGCCGGCGTGGGCCATTTCGTAGCGGTCTGCTTCGCTGGGATGAGGGGAGCGGCCATGGCCAAGCAGGTCCGGCGCAAGGACATGAAATCCCTGCTCCGCAAACCTCCCTCCCGCCTCGGCCCAACTCCCCCCGTGCCCCGTGAATCCGTGCAGGAGCAGGACAGGCGGATCCCTGTCTCTGCCCCAACTGTGCACGCAATAGGGTTGACCTGTGGACCTGGGTGGAGACACGCAGTTAGTCCTGGATCCTGAAATGAAGACACCGCGCCTTCGGCGGCGAATCCGAGCGGGCTGGACTGCCCAGTCGGATCTCACCCCCACTTCCCGCTTTCCGGATTCGAAAGGGGAAACCCTTCGCCCATCAGTGCTTCGCCATCCCCCACCGAGAAGTTTGGTATCAGCGGGTGGCCCGACGCCTGGTCCAGCTTCACTCTAACGCCCTCCGCCATGAAGATCATGACATGGGCGCGGCGCTGGCGGGTTGTCACGTTGGCCGGCGTGGCGTGAAAGTTAAGGCAATGGTGGAACATGCACTCGCCTGCTTTCAGCTCGACCGGTTTCCCAATCTCGGCAGGTTCGTAGGCCATCTTCTGCCGGTCGGTCTCCTCGATTTCCCGTCCTTCTGCCTCGGCCTCAGCCCGTGCGGCCAGCTCGGCCGCGTAAGACTCAAGGCCAAACCTCGGGTCCTTATGGCTCCCCGGCACAACGTGCATACAGCCGTTCTCAGCCGTCGCATCGTCAAGAGCAAGCCAGCAAGTTAAGATTCGCGGATCCCTTAACGGCCACAGATAAAAGTCCTGGTGAAAGCGAAAATGACCGTTCTCCTCCGGCGGCTTGGAGATGATCTGATCGTGCCACAGCCGCACGCGCGGCGTGTTCAAAAGAGCGCAGGCCACACCAGAAATCACGGGGTGGTGGAGTAGGCGCTCATACAAGGGCTCCCTCTTAAACATATTGACATATTGAACGATTGCACGCGGCCGCTCCTCCTCCGCGACAGCCTCCATCGACGCCCCCCGCCGGTGCCCGAACTTGAACTCCACCTCCGAGTCGTCCCCTCCGGATGTTTCGATTTCGATCACGTTGTCGAGTCCCGCGCGTAACGCCTCGACCTCGGCCATGTCCAACACGCGACCGTATCGCAGGTATCCATTCTCGTTGAAATAGTCAATCTGTTGCTGGGCAATCACTGTTGGCATTCCTTTCGCGTCTATTTGAAATCCTCAAACAATGTAACAACTTCCCGCCGTGCAATTTTGCCCGAAGCTGTCTCTGGCAGAGCATCGACGAAGCGAATATATTTGGCTGAAGGCTGCTTATATCCGGCCAGACGGTCCCGGCTGAAGGCCAGAAGTGCGTCCTGTGTAACGGTCTCACCTGCATGAAGCTGCACCGCAGCCGCACAACGCTGTCCCCATTCCTCATCAGGCAACCCTACTACGCAGACCTCCGCCACGGCGGGATGTTCCCGCAAGGTGGCTTCCACTTCGACTGGGTAGATGTTTTCGCCGCCGCTGACGATCATATCCGAGCGCCGCTGCACGACAAAGAGGTCGCCGTCGTCATCGACGAATCCCATGTCCCCGGTATGGAGCCAGCCCCGCCGCACTGCTTGCCCAGTAGCCGATTGGTTAGCGTGGTAACCTGCCATAACCTGCGGCCCGCGCACCAAAATTTCGCCTATCGCACCCGGTCGAAGAGCCCTCCCGTCAGGGCCTGTAATCCGCAACTCAGTATACATCAGCGGCCGGCCCACGCTCTCCGGTTTCCGACTAATATCCGCCGGCAGGGCGGTTGCCACCTGCGAAGCTGTTTCTGTCAGTCCATACGTTGCTGCGACTGGCACGCCAACATCGCTCGCGGCCCGCAGAAGCTCCGGCGCGGCCGCGGCGCCGCCCAACAGGACCAGGCGCAAACTCTCCGGCCATTCAGTGGCAGGCGAACTGTTAAGCAACCGGTGGAGCATCGTTGGCACAAGCGAAGTCAGCGTCACCCCATCCTCCCGCAGACAGCGTTGAAACCTCCCCTGGTCAAAGCTGCGCTGGAGAACAATAGCCGTGCCGTAGAGGCAGGAACGAAACACGACCGCCAAACCGCCCACATGATAGAGCGGCAGGCAGCTGAGCCAGCGGTCCTCAGTGTCTATCCCAAGGCGGTAGGACGAGGCCGTAGCGCTCCAAAAATGGTTATCAAAGCTGAGCTCCACTCCTTTTGGGATCCCAGTCGTGCCCGATGTGAATACGATGGACTGCAACTGAGGATCAGGCCAATGAGTTGGCGCCGGTCCCACTTCCTCTTCGTCTTGGCACATGTACAGCCCGTCGCGCGCCAGCTCGGAAACTGTAACGACCTCAGGACGCGTGGCACCGTACTCAGAAGAAGCCGGAAACTCTGGCCGCGACGCTTCGCTTGCGCTACCCCCGTCCTTCGATGCAACGTCTTCATGCACAAGCAACGCAGGTTCAACGAGCCTTAACTGACGCTCTCGTTCGGCAGGTGCCAGCCGCATGTTCAAAGGCACAAGCACCGCTCCTGCGCGTGCAACCGCATGGATGAGAGCAATCGCCTCCACGCTATTGCCCATGTGCATCGCAATCTTGTCGCCATGCTTCAGGCCGCGCGCCCCCAGCCCGGCTGCCAAACCACCGGCAAGCTTGTCCAACTCGGCGTAACTGACCGATCGCTCCTCATTCAGGACGGCCAATTTCCCAGGGGTAGACAAGGAGCGCCAGCGCAACCAGTCGTTCCTCTTTAAGATCATTGGCGTCACCCAATACTCGACATCACCTGGATGCGGTCGGCCGTTTTCGCACCCCTCACGGCCTCCAAGGGAACTGGCGGAAGTTTGGTCTGCGTTTCTCATTAAAAGCATCCCTGCCTTCCTTACCCTCTTCCGTCATATAGAAGAGCATCGTGGCGTCTCCCGCCAGCACCTGCAGACCGGTCTGTCCATCCAGGTCGGCGTTGAATCCGGCCTTAAGAAAGCGAATCGCGATCGGGGACTTCCTCAGAATCTCCTGTGCCCAATCCACGCCCTCCTCTTCCAGCGCCTCCACTGTCGGCAAAACCTTGTTCACCAACCCCATCTCCAGCGCCTCCTGTGCCGAATATTGACGGCACAGGTACCAGATCTCTCGCGCCTTCTTCTGGCCGACGACCGAAGCCAGGTACGATGCCCCGAGGCCGCCGTCGAAACTGCCCACAATCGGCCCCGTCTGCCCGAATACAGCATTTTCCGAAGCCAGCGAAAGGTCGCATATCACGTGCAGCACGTGTCCGCCCCCGATGGCGAATCCGTTTACAAGCGCAATGACCGGCTTGGGCATGTTGCGCATGATCCGCTGCATTTCGAGCACATTCAGCTGTGCCACACCCTGCTCATTCATATATCCGGCGTGCCCCCGCACACCCTGATCGCCCCCCGCGCAAAACGCATGCACCCCGTCCTTTGGCGAAGGACCGTTTCCCGTCAGAAGAACCACGCCAATCTGGTCGTCAGCCCAGACATCTCTGAACGCCTCCGTCATCTGCTCAATGGTCTCAGGGCGGAAAGCGTTGCGCTTCTCCGGCCGATCGAAGGCGATGCGCGCCATGCCGTCCGCCTTGTGATAGGTGATGTCGCTGTACGCCGCGACCTCCTTCCACTCTGCACTCTGAGGGATCGTCACGAAAAATCCTCCTGACTGTCTCTTAATGAACGGATCAGTTCTCGCCGCAAACGTTCATCTCTCGCGCCATCGGTGCGCACCTCGATGATCGTCGGCCTGTCGCCGCCAAGCGATGCGCAAAGCGCCTTGTCCAGGGCTACTCTGTCCTGGTCGTGTATGTACCTGTATTCAAAGCCGTACATCGCTGCCGCCGGAGCGAAATCCAGGCCCGGCGGAGTGAGAAACAGTTCCTCAAACCTGGCACTGTCCTCAGCAATAGGGAGTCGGCGAAAGACACCGCCCCCTCCATTATTCAGCAACAGGAATGTTACGTTGTCCAGACCATGCCTGTTGGCCGCCAGCAGTCCATTCATGTCATGGTAAAAGCTGACATCGCCAACAATCAACAACATCTTCCTGGCCCGATCGGCGGCGGCTACGCCCAGCGCACTCGAAACGATGCCGTCTATGCCGCTCGCCCCTCTGTTCCCATAGACCTCGATTCGCTTCCGATCGGGCGTGGCGAACTGGTCCACATGCCGCACAGGCAGACTGTTGCCGGCAAAGAGACTGCTGCCGTCCGGAAGCGCGGCTATCGCGGCACACACGGCAGCAACGTCGAACCAGTTCCCACGCAGAAACTGCTCCTGCCGGCGCTGGCAATGTTCGTCCGCCGCGACGACCGATTCCCCCCAGCCGCCAGGCGCCCTCTGAAATCCTTCCGCCACCTGCCGGCAAAACGCCGTCTCGTCCACCTGCAAATAGGAGTTTACGCGGTGGCTGTCGTCCGCCCAAACGCCGTTGCTGCGCACGTGGACCTGTTGGGTTGGCGCCGTGCGCTCCAGATACTCGTTCAGGTACTTCGACGTAGGCGCCGCCCCGAATCGTATCACCACCTCGGGCGCGTCAAACGCCGACGGATGCTGAAGAAAGCTCTCATAACTGCCAATGATAGGCGACGACTCCGTATGCGGCCCAAATCGCAACCCGGACAATGGGTCCGCAAAAATGGGATACCCTGAACTGCGTCCCAGTTCCGCCACCGCATCGACCAGACCACACGGCGGCCGCCCCGCCCACGGCCCGCAAACGATCCAACCTCGCTCGTGGGCGGAAATGAGCGCGACCATCTCCTCGACCTGCTCGGGCGTAGGAACAAGCACGCCCCGCCCGAAGGAATTGCCCTTTCCCCGGTCAAAACGGGGACTGTAGGGAGCCTCCGGCTCCAGCGGCTTACGGAAAGGAAAGTTGATGTGTACAGGACCTTTACGCAGCCCGTCCGCGGCGGCATAGGATCTGGCCGCCAGCGTGCGCAGATTTCTCAACACAACCTCCGGCGCATCCGCCTCCGGCAGCGCGGCATCAACCGTCCACAGGACATGGTCCCCGTACATCTTGACCTGGTCGATCGTCTGGTTGGCCCCGCTATGACGAAGTTCCGGGGGCCTGTCTGCAGTTAGCACCAGCAGCGGCACACCCGCCATCTTCGCCTCGACCACCGCCGCATGAAACTCCAGCGCCGCAGTCCCCGACGTGCACACCAGCGCCGCCGGCCGCCCGCTCGCCTGGGCCATGCCCAGCGCAAAAAAACTGGCGCAGCGTTCGTCCAGATGTATGAATGTCTCGATACAGGGATGGGCATCAAAGGCGAGCGCCAGCGGTGTCGAGCGAGAGCCCGGCGCAATGCAGACCACCTCAAGCCCCGCGTCGGCCAGCCCGGCGACCATTGTCTCGGCGAACTGCATGTTCGGGTTCGGATCGCCCGCGACAGCGCTCATTCCGTCTGCCTGCCTGCCACCGACCGGATGATCGGCTGAAATTTCCACTTCGTCTCTTCCCACTCCGCCTGCGCAACCGAGTCGGGAACGATGCCGGCCCCCGCGTAGGCCCAGGCCCGCTCCTTCTGCACAACCGCAGACCGAATGGCCACCGCAAACGCGCCATCCATATTGCTGTCAATCCATCCTACAGGCGCCGCGTACCAGCCGCGCAGCGTCGGCTCATTCGCCTGGATGAATGCCATCCCGAGTTCCCGCGGCGTTCCCCCCATCGCCGGCGTCGGGTGCAGCGCCTCCACCAGCGGCAACACGCCCGTCCCGCTCTTCAGTCGGGCCTCAGCCGGCGTGTACAAATGCTGAATGTTGCTAAAGGAAAGCACAGTCGGCTCCGCGGCAAGGGTTAGCTCGGCGCACATTGGCTGCAGGATATCTCGCAGCGCGTTCACCACCAGCCCGTGCTCGTAGCGGTCCTTGGATGAAGCCAGCAGCGCCGCGGCCAGGGCCGCATCCTCCCCAGCTGACCCGCCCCGCTGAATCGATCCCGCCAGCGCCATCGTTTCCAGCCGTTCTCCCTCAACACGCACCAGGAGTTCAGGCGTGGCCCCGAGGAAGGCGTGTCCCGTCTGCGGTTCAAACAAGAAACTGAAGCAGTCCGGATACTCGGCGCACAGACGCGTTAACATCTGACCGATACGAATCGGATGTAGAGTCCGCAACTGCGCTATCCGCGCAAGAACAACCTTCTGCAGTGGCGTCGAGTCGAATGTCCGCCGTGCGCTCTCGATCAGCTGCGCCCATTCCTCAAACGGCAGCGGGTAGTCAATCTCCACGCCTGCCTGCCCCACTTCCCCGTCCTGAAAAGGGGCTTCAGCCTCCTGGCTTTCGAGGCACTTCTGCTCCCTCGTCAGCAATTCAGCCCGAGCATCCAAGGCCTCCTCCAACAGAGGGAAAACAGCCGCCGAGTCTTCTTTGGGGGACAACAAGGCGTTAATCGTGAGCCAGCCGTGGCCGTCCTGCGTCACAAACTGGTAATGGGGCAGGATGAAGTGGCCCGGATGGAATCCAGTCCAGGTCAGGTCCGGCGCGAAGTCCTCCCGAAATGCAAATCCCCCGAACAGTCGGGGTTGCGCCAGCTCCGACTTGGGCGCCTGTCGGTGCCGGGTCGCCAGACGAGTCTCAGCAGCTGAGAATATCTCTCTCGCCTGTCGCTGTATGGCGGCAATCCGGCTACGGCCGTAGCCGATGAGATGAGCGGCCACCCCAGTCCCCGCAAAGGTGATGTCCTGCTTCCCATCGCGCCAAAAGAAGCGCTCCTGCCCTGCGGCCGCCCGCAGAAAGCGCTCAAACGGCAGGTCTGACACAGGACGACTGGCGCTCACCAGGCGGCCGTGGCGCGCCGCGCGGTACTCGTCTCCGCTCCCGCCTTCCGCCCCCTCCAGCCAGCTGGCGTCTTCGGCAGAATCAGAAAAGTTTTCGCCAGTGGCGCTCTCTACGCCGCTTCGAAATGTCATCCTATCTCAACCCGCCTAATTACTCTCGCTCTGCAGCCAGATCACGTCAATCCAGATGCGCATTTAGGACCGTTCAGTCCTTGTTGTGGTTCACGCTACTGTAGTTTACGCTATCGTAGTTCACGCTCCGCAGCAGCATCGGCACCAGCGTGTTGACAATCCGCGCAGGCTCCGGTTCTCCGCTGTATACCCAGCGTATCGTCAAATGATAGATGCTGCCCAACCAAGCATACGCGATCACATCGGTGTCCACCGCCTCGATCTCACCGGCCGCGACGGCCTCATCCAGATAGATGCGGATCAGCCGCGCGAAGCGCTCGTTAATCTCAAGCCGTTTCTCCTCAAATACCGTCCCCAATCCCGTGGCCTGAACCAGCATCACCTTCGCCGGACGCCTGTAACGGCCAAATGCCTCCAGACAGGCCTCCAGCGCCGCCTCGACCTTGGCCATCGGGCTCGTCTGCTCCTCGATCGCCTTCGTTACCCGCCGTTCCACCAGGTCGGCAAACTTCTCCACCAGCGCCAGAAACAGGCGCTCCTTATTGGGAAAGTGGAAATAGATCGAGCCCTTCGACGTGTCCGACTCCGCCACAATCTCATCCAGGCGCGTGTCATGGTAGCCCTTGTGGCTGAAGACGCTCAAAGCCGCGTCCAGAATGCGCTCCCTGGTCGATTCAGGACTTCGGCCTGTCTTTTCGGTCATCGCATTCACCACATGCCTGTTCTTGTAAACCGACCGGTCAGTCGGTTCAATCGCCAAAAAAATACGAGGTCATTTTCCCCGAATGGAAGTTTCTATGCAACTAACGGCGAATTCAAAATTTGCCCTCTGAATTTGCTGAAAAAGCTCGGCGCGCCACCAGGTTGTCACCGGCTGAAGGCCCGCGCAAAGCGTTACCGCCTGAACACTTTCTTACCATCCCCGCGGCACGGGGAAGCAGCGAAACTGCTGCGCCTGCGCGAAAACGTCCCAGATCTGCGCCATCTGTTCGACTATACGCGTGGGCCTGCTCGCCATCTCAAATCCCCTGTGCTGGCCTCGCACCACCCGCCGCGGCTCCCATCCGGTCCCCTTGCAATAGTCGTAGTAGTCCCGGAA
This sequence comes from Caldilineaceae bacterium, assembly GCA_965207495.1. Taxonomy (GTDB): domain Bacteria; phylum Chloroflexota; class Anaerolineae; order Caldilineales; family Caldilineaceae; genus Bin5. Next base: position 3,954,394 of record OZ242287.1, on the reverse strand, counting down.
AGTATTGAACTGCACGTTCATGCCGAAACTGTCAGGCTGACGGCTCATCGGTGACATCGGGTCGAGCGTGTGACACGGGTTGAGCATGCGCAACAGATCATGCGGGTAGCTCTTGCCAATCTGGTCGGCCAGCTGAAGCGTCTTCTTAAACGTCTGCGGCGTCTCGCCCGGCAAATTCAAACTGAAATAGATAAAGATCGGCACCTTATACTTCTTGAGCGTTTCCAGCATCCGCAGGAAGCGTTCATTCGTATAGAACTTCCCATTTGTCCGCCGCACCTCCTCGTCACCCGACAGGGGCGAAATCGCCACTTCAGTGTGCGCAAGGTCGGCCGTTCTGCACATCTCGTCGATAAAGTCATTCGAGGGAAGTTGGAAAAACTCATTGTAGATGCCGATACGTATTTCTCTGTCCCGCAGCTGCTTGAAGAAAGCCCGCCACCATTTGGCCGGGTAGGTGGCGATATCCAGCGAAAGATTGACCTGCTGAAATCCCTCCTTCGCCAGGCGCGCCACATCCTCCACCACCGCCTCCGGCGACCGCATCACATAGCCATTGCGGCCGGCAAGTTCGCTGTGCGACTCCTTTCCGCCCCCGCAGTAGATGCAATCAAATACGCAGCCCCGCCCAACCGTGAGCCAGTGGCTGAAGAGCTTCGGCTTCTCCAGCGTCACGAGCCCGGCGCCCGAGTATTGGAGCCCGGCGTACGCCCGTTGATTGGAAAGCCAGTCCATCGACACAAAGTCGAGGCTGTCCAACGTGGCGGAGTCAGCAAAATAAAAGCCGAGATTCTGCTCAGCTTTCGGGCCGCTGCCAGGGCGGCGAATCAGATTCGGTATGTCGCCGACCTGCGAGGACCCCTTCCCCACCACCTGCGCCGCCAGCTGTCGCAGCGGCTCCTCCGCGTCGCCGCGTACTGCGTAGTCAACATAAGGAAAGTCGGCCAGAATCTCCTCGCCGTAATAGGAAGTAGTCAGGCCGCCGATCACCACAACCGCGTCGGAAAGGGTCTCTTTGACTGCTTGGGCAACCGAGAGGGCGCCGAAAGAGTGCTCATACCAGTGAAGATCGATTAGCACGAGTTTCGGCTGAATGCGCTGGCTCCGCAGCCACTGGCGCAGGCTGAATGTGGGACGCTGCAGCAACTCGACCGGCAGGTTCAGGCCGCGGACCTGATAACCTTCCGCCCGCAGCATGTTGACGAAGCCGACGACCCCCACCGGAATGAAGGGGTAAGGCGGGCTGGAACGGAATTTGTCGTAGCGCGCTTCGACTTCCTGTTTGGCCGGGTGAATGTAGAGGATATCCATAGCGCAAACCGCCGGGCGCTGCGGCTGGCAGCGCCATGGCAGCTAGACACTGCCCACCGGCGTCAGCATCCTGCCGCGCGGCGCTACCGGCTCGAGAATTTCACGCCGCTCCGGGGTCAGACGAGCGGCGAGTTCTGCGGACAACTGGTAGTTGAAACGCGTGCGCAAGTAGCGGGGCGAATAGCGGAAAATGACCGAGCGCCGGAATCCCGGATTGGTGCGCTCGGCTGAGCCGTGCGTGATAGCGTCGGTGAAGAAGACCACGTCGCCGGCCTCCAGGTAGATTTCCTTCATGCCGAGGGCGGTGCCGGCGGCCTCTCGCTCAAAATGGGCGGCAACGATGCCTTTCCCATCCAGCTCCAACCGCGGATGAACTTCGGTCGATTTGTGGCTGCCGGGCACAAGGACGGTAGGGCCGTCACCGGGGCCGATGTCCTCAAGGGCCATCAGGACGTTGATCTGGCCCACCATCCACTCCCCCGTATTGTGCTGGCGGAATGTCAGGTAGAAGAGCGGTGTATGGCCTCCGCAGTGGATATAGAGGAAGCCTCCCGGCCCGCGAATATTGAGCAGATTCTCGTGAATCGAGACGCCATTAACTTCATTAATATAGCGCGCCGCGAGCGGGTACCAGGAAGGGTGGTCGATAAGCCGCTCGAAGACATCCCCGCCTTCGACGATGTTCTGAAAGTTTACGCCATCGTCCTGGCCGTAGCTGTGGATCTCGACATTGCCGATCCAGTATTCCGGGTCCGGGTTGACACTGAGCTGTGCTTCGCCCAGAATCGGCGGGTTCTCGACGTGCGCCCAATTGTCGTCCACCCAACTGTTCATTTCATCGAGGTCATCTTTGGAGATCGCGTCTTTCAGTACGAGATAACCTTGCAGGTCGAACAGGTAGTCGAGTTGCTTGAGTTCTTCTTGGGAACGCAATGTGCTATACCTCTCGTTCTGGCGGGGGCCAGATATGGGTGGCCCGATAAGGTATCGGCGGCCGGCAGCAAAGACTGAAAATTACCCCTTGACGCCTGAGACGACAATCCCCTGAACAAAGTAGCGCTGAGCAAAGAAAAAGAGAATGATCGTCGGCAGAACGCCCAGAATCGAAGCCGCCATCAGCGCCTGCATATTGTTCGTCATATGTCCTTCAAACAGGCGCAGGCCTAGAGCAACCGTGTAGTTGGGCACACCCTGAATGTAAATGAGCGGATAGAGGAAGTCGTTCCACTGGGCAGTGACCATGAAGATTAGGACAACGCCCAACGCAGGCAAACTTAAAGGCAGGTGGATGCGCCAGAATAGTCCGATTGGATTGCAGCCGTCGATCATGGCTGAATCATCCAATTCTCTCGGAATCGTCATAAAGAACTGGCGCATCAGAAAAACATAGAAGGCAGGCGCAAACCAGTTCGGAATGATGAGAGGACGGTATGTGCCAATCCAGTCCAGCTCGACAAAGAGCAGGTACGTAGGTACCAGCCGCACGTGCTCGGGCAAGATCATGGTCGCAAGCACCACGACAAACATGACATCTCGAAGTGGAAATCGTAGACGCGCGAAGCTGAAACCGACCACTGAGGAAGAGAGGGCTGCGCCTATTGCACTGCCAGCAGCAATAAATGTGCTGTTCAAAAAGAACTTGGCGAAAGGAAAGACGGCAAACGGCGTCTTGAAATGGTGCCACTCAAATCTCTCCGGCCACCATTCAGGCGGGAAGAGATAAACCTGCGTTGTCGGCATTACCGAGGTGCGCAACATCCAGTAAAAAGGGATGGCGAAGACGATGCCGCCCAGAACGACTGCGCCGTAGAGGAGAAGACGATAGAGCGTTTCGGCGACTTTGCTGTTGCCATACTGTTCGGCTTGGTGAACAGCTGAACCCGTTTGAACAGTGGTTGCCATACAAAATGCTCCTGCCTCGTTAGAAATCGAATTCGCTGCCTAGACCCGCTCGTAATGCACCCAGGAAGACGCGCTCCGCAAGGCGAGAACCACGAAACCAAGAACAATGATAAATAGGAACCAGGCCTGGGCAGAGGCGTAGCCGAAATAGAAGTTCTGAAAGCCGGTATTGTAAATGTGCAAGACCATAGTGAGAGTGGCGTTGTTGGGGCCGCCGCGGGTCATGACCATGGCCTGCGTAAATACCTGCCAGGAACCGATGATATTGAGAACAACGTTGAAGAAGATCGTCGGTGTGAGCAGCGGCAGTGTAACCGCGAAAAAGCGGCGGAAAGAGGTGGCGCCATCGATCTCGGCAGCTTCGTATAGAGAAGTGGGTATCCCCCGCAGTCCTGCCAGATAGATCAGCATAGCGCCGCCCGCGCCCCAGAATGCCATGATGATGAGCGACGGCAGCGCCCATTCCGTGCTGAAAATCCAGCGCGGCGGGTCGATGTCGAAGGGACGCAGCAGCGGGCCGAGGATCGAATTCAGCAAGCCGATGTCAGGCTGGTAGAGCCATTTCCACAACAGCGATACTGCCACGCCGGACACGACCGAGGGGAGGTAGTAGACGGTGCGCCAGAAGCTCTGCAGACGGATGCCCTGATTGAGCATCACCGCGATCAGCAACGCGAGCGCGGTGTTGATCGGCACCACCGTAAAACTGAAAATAGCAGTGTTGATCAGCGCTTTGCGGACGAGACTATCGCTCAGAGTATTTTGATACCATCTCAGGCCGACGAAAGTAGTCTCAGTCAGAAAGTCGGTGCGGTACAAGCCGATGATAAGAGAGGCCAACATCGGTCCAACAGTAAAGACGATGAATCCGATGATCCACGGGGACGCCAGCAGATAGCCGTACCACGCCTCGCGTGTGGATGGTCTCAGTGGCTTGCCGTCGCGCCTTAGCCAAGAGAAAAGACCCCGTTGTGCCTGGCTTTCGGTTATGCTGGCCATCTAAACCCCCGCTGGCCATCGCTGGCGGCCTCTGGCCGAAACGTACTCCAGCCACCGCCGCGATCGCTTACAATTGCAGTTTCTTGTCTTACTCAGTGCGACAACGGCGTGGGAGGGTCTCCTCCCACGCCGTTCCTTTCAAGGGATTAGCTGAGCTTATCCAATTCTGCACCAAGATCCTCGATGTTGATCTCGCCGCGATTAAAGCGGGTCGCCACATCAGCGTGTTCAACGATCAGGTCAACCGGTTTTTCTCCCAGCAACATGACCTGGTCGAATGCCGGCGTCAGAATCTGTTGCTTACAAACCAGGTCCTCGGCAAACATCTCTTCGGGCCCGCCAATATCCTGACCAACAGAGTCGGTAAACACATCCAGGTTGATGTCCTCGAACTTCTCATTTGCGGCTCGCATAATGGAAGCATACTCAGGCAGCAAGCTCTTGCGTGAAGGCTGCTTCTGCGCCCACGTGATATAAAGGCGACCGTACAGAGGGCTGGTCAGCCACTTCATCAGCTCCCAGGACTCGTCCGGGTGCTCGGTTCCGTCCCAGACCATCGTGCCATCCACTGACTGATGGGTTGTGGGGCCGGCAGGACCGTCAGGCATGGGGGCGACGTCCCAGCGGAACGTGGCGCCGTCGGCCTGTACACCCAGGTTCCAGGGACCGATCTCCATCAGGGCGACTCTCTGGCCCAGGAAGAGCTCAACGACACCCATGCCAATGTCGGCGCCGTAAGCAAACAGAGGCTCATCGTGAATGATGCTGCGCATCCACTCCAGGGCATCATAGGCCTCGGGCGAGTCCAAACCGCAATGCGTGTTGTCTTCCGGATCAACCATGTTGGCGCCGAAGCCGCGAATCCAGTACTGGGACAGCCAATTGGCGTTCAAACCATAGTTGGAAGTTCCCCAGAGTTGCGGCTGGGCATCGGCATCGGCAAACTGGCGCAGAAGGTTGGTGTAATCCTCCCAGTTCCAGGCGCCCCACTCCTGCGATGGGTACTCAATGCCCTTTTCGTCGAACATGTCCTTGTTGAAATAGATCACCTGCGTGCCGGTGAATCGAGGCATCAAGTGAATATCCCCATCCAATGTCCACGGATCGAACTGGGCCTCGTAGTAGTCGGCCAGATTGACTTCCTCAGCATCCCTGTCAATATACGGCTGCAAGCTCAGCGTCTCGCCCTTCTGCATGAAGAACGTGGAACTGGAGCAGCACCACTCGGTCAGGTCCGGAGCGTTGCCCGCAACCATCGCGCTCAATGCCCCCTCGCGACGATTGGCGCCGCCCGGATCAGGCAGGAATTCAACCTCAACGTTCGGATTGGCTTCCTGGAACTGGGGATAGAACTCTTTCCACAACTCAGCAATGCCAGCGGCGCGCTCAGGCTCTCGCGACTGGTAGCGCAGCGAGATCATTTCAGCCATCGCCTCGCCATCTCCGCCACTGTCTGCGGCAGGCGCCGCCGGCGCCGCACAGGCCGCCAGGAACGCGGTCGCCCCTACGGCAGAACCCATCCGCAGGAACTGGCGTCGGTTTACACTTTGCTTCTTCTGCATGGTGAGCATTCTCCTTATGCGTCTTGAGTGAATGGTGTCTACAACTAGAGATAAATTCAACCGCGGCGGCCGATTACCGGTAACGAAAAATGCCCGCTGGCCGCAGGATCTTTGACTCAAACTGGTCGAGCGCACTCACGCTGCTCGTGTCTGAAAAGGCGTCGCCGGCGGGGGGACCCGCCCAATCTACTCGACGGCAGCCGCTGTACTTGCGAGGGGGAAATCACTTGGTCTGCCTTCTCGATGCAAATTCGCCACGAGTATAGCAAAGAACCCAGTAATATCCCAAACTTTGAATATGGATGTTTCGCGCCGGGGATCCCTGCAACTGACCGCAAGCAGGAGGAAGAGTCTGACCAACCGTCTAAGACAACAAATACCGTTCCAATGCCACCGCCGCGCCGTCCTCATCCAACGTCGGCGCGATCCAGTCGGCCTCCGCCCGCACGACCTCAGTGGCCTGGCCCATGCAAATCGCCTGACCCGCTACCCGCAGCATTGGGATATCGTTTTCGTTATCCCCGATGGCCAGAACGCGTTCAGGGGCGATACCAAGCCGCTCTGTCAGCCACAAAAGACCGTGCCCCTTGTTGGCCTTTGGCGCCGTCCCCTCCAACAGATACTGGTGAGAACGGCTCATGTGTACGCCGTCTCCGAACCGCCTCTGCAGGGCCGCCGTCTGATCAGGCTCCTGCAAATGGTCGTTAACGGTTATGAACTTCAGCGGTCGCGCCCCCGTTGCGGACACAACTTCCAATAGGCTCCCGTGCATCTCTCTGGGACTGCCGAACCAGTGGTCATAGGTGGCACCGTCCCACCCTTCCCATCCCTCCCATCCGTTCCGTCCGTTTTCCGTCTCTGACGCCCTCTGCACCATCCGCGTGCGCCCGCCAGAACCGTTCAGATAGAAGACCGTCGTGCGTTCCTCGCCGTCAGCCCAGTCCGCCACCCTGCACGCGTCCTCGGGCCGAATCAACGCCTCGTACAGCACCTCTCCGCTGACCGGGTCGCCGATCACCGCGCCCTGCGCCGTGATCACCGGCAACGTAATGCCCAACTCCGGCGCGACCGACCGCACAAAATCGAAAATCCGCCCCGTCGCAATGGTCACCGGCGTTCCTGCCTCCTGCACAGCCGCGATCGCACGCCGCACCCGCGGCGAAAACCCGCCGGCAAACTGCCTGCCATATATCGTGCCATCCATATCGAGGACGACCAACTCAATTCCTGATTTCATCATCTCTACTCAGCCACAGTCAGTTCGCGACGCCGAAAATTCCGAACCAAACTGCTGCTCTCTCCTTCACACCTGTCCTCAATCAATCCCCGCATCTGCTGACCACTGATAACTGCTCACCGGCCACTACAGTTTTGGGCGTTCGGGCCTTCGGCCCTCTCTTGTGCAGGGGCTGCGCCCCCGCAACGCCCCGCCCTTGCTAGCCACCGTGTTCATTCTTCCCCGGCAACGTGTCTAGCCAACAGTGTCAATCCCCCCACATGCAGTCTCACCAACCGACCTCGGACCACTGCAGTTCAGCGCCGCCGCTGGCGTCAATCCAATTCAGGTCCCCGCCGCCTCGGACAAATCGCGCCACCTGACGTGACGAGCAAATGGGCCGCTGCCTACACTCCACTCGCCATGCCCCCGCACGCAATTCATCTTCCTCAAAGAAAATCCCTGAACGTACGCGGTACACTGCACTCTTGTCTGTGATCAAATGTGATCAATAAGAAAAGGACACCTGCGAAGTTCAGAACTCCAGCGTAACCATCCGCACCAGCCCGCTGTAATCCCGCCGCAGCCCAACGTAAGAAGGCTTTGGCCGCAGATCCTGCGCCATCCTCTGGACCACCTCACCCTGCCGCGGCGATATCTCCAGCAGTACCGCCCCCCTTGGCTGCACCCTGGTAGGCAGTTGCTCCAGAAGGCGCTCAATGAGATCCAGCCCTTCTACCCCCGCCTTCAGAGCAACGCCCGGCTCATAGTCCCGCACATCCGACTGCAGGCCGGAATACTCCTCATCTGCGATATAGGGAAGGTTGGCCACGATGACGTCGGCCGGCTCCGGCAATGGGCTCAATAGGTCCCCCTCCAAAAACAGAGGGCCCGCCTCCGGTGTCAGCCGCTTCCTGTTCTCCTCAGCTACCTCGAGCGCATCCTGGCTGATGTCAGTACCGTACACCTTCGCCTCCGGTGCATGTACGGCGACGGTAATCGCAATCGCGCCGCTGCCCGTCCCGACATCCGCCACCACCACGGGCCTACCCCTCCGATCGCTGATCTGCGCCAGAACCAGGTCGACCAGAAGTTCCGTCTCGGGCCGTGGAATCAAAACCCGCGGGTCAACCGCAAAATCAAGGCCGTAAAACTCCTTCCGACCCAGCAAGTACGCCACAGGCTCCCGCCGCCTGCGCCGCGTGATCAAATCGGCGTAACGGCGGCAATCCCCTTCGCTCAGTTCATGCTCGTGGTGGGCGAACAACCAGCTGCGACTCTGATTCAATACGTGGGCCAGCAGCACCTGTGAATCCAATCGCGCTGTTTCGCTGCTCGGCTCGCTCAGTCTTTGCGCCGCCGAAGTCAATGCGCGCCCAACTGTAGTTCCCTGCGTCAAACTCCAGTGAAACGGGTCCTGCTGCGAACTGTTATGTGAAGGCGGCCCGCCACCTCCGTCTTCTGCCCGACCGTTCGGCCTGCCGTCCTCGTAGCGACGCGAGCCCCCTTCAAAGTGGCCGTCTGAATTGCCTGTGGTCAAGTAAGATGCGAATCTGTCCCGATCTGCGGGACTCTCTCTGTGTTCGAACATGCCTTATTCTTCTTCGCCCATGGCTTGCAACTGCTGCGCCTGGTCAAACGCCGCCAAATTCTCGATAAACTCGTCAAGCTCGCCGTTCAGAATCTGTTCCAACTGAAGAGCGTCTTGTTGATCCTGTGGTCGGTCACGCGGCCCTGCGGGAAGTTGTACGTGCGAATTTTTTCGCTGCGATCGCCCGAGCCGACCTGGCTGCGCCTCGCCGCGCCCAAATCCTCCATCTGCTTCTGCATCTCAATATCGTAGAGCTTGGTCTTCAGAATGCGCACAGCCTTCAGCCGGTTCTGAAGCTGGCTCTTCTCGTCCTGGCAGCTGATGACGATTCCCGTCGGCAAATGCGTAAGCCGCACCGCCGAATCAGTCGTATTTACGCTCTGCCCGCCGGGACCGCTGCTGCGAAACACGTCCACCTTCATCTCGTTAGTCGCAATTTCGATCTCAACATCCTCGGCCTCCGGCAATACCGCCACCGTTGCCGTACTTGTATGTATCCTTCCCTGGCTCTCAGTCTTGGGCACCCGCTGCACCCTGTGAACGCCCGACTCGTACTTCAGCCGGCTATAAGCGCCCTTGCCACGCACTTCAAGGATCGCCTCCTTGATGCCGCCTACCCCCGTCTCGCTGACGCTCATAATCTCGGACTTGAACTTGTGGTCGTCGGACCAGCGCGTGTACATGCGCAGCAGGTCAGCCGCGAAAATCCCGGCCTCATCCCCTCCCGCCCCCGCACGGATCTCTACGATCACGTTCTTGTCGTCGTTGCGGTCCTTGGGCAGCAGCATACGGCGCAGGTCGTCCTCCAGCCCGTTCGACTCTCCTGCGAGCTCGCCAATCTCCAACTCGGCCAGTTCGGCCAGCTCCGGATCATCGCTTTCCTCCAGCAGCTCCCTGCTATCCGCCAGTTGCTGCTGCAGATCCTGGTACCGGCGAAATGCGTCGACCAGCCTCTCCAGGCCGCTGCGCTCCTGCGCCAACTCCTGCACGCGCACATAGTCAGCCAGCACGTCCGGATCGGCCATCAGCCGGTCCAGCTCCTCATATCTCTCTACGACTCTTAACAGCTGCTCAGTCAGTTCCATTTCTGTGCGCCTGATTCCAAGCTACCGGTCTGCATTCCTGACTCAGTCAGTGAAAATGGGCAGATTCCCCAATGCCGTTATCTGGTCCCAGGAACCGGGATCCCCTTCGGTAAATACGGCCATCACCCCGGCAACCCGGCCCCCTCCGTCTTCTACCAGCGAACGCAGCCCGTTCAATGTGCTTCCCGTACTGACGACATCGTCCACCAGGAGCGCCTGCTTCCCCTTGATCAACGCCAGGTCTTTCCCATCAATGTACAAGGTCTGCGGTTCGCCCGTCGTGATGCTGACGACCTCAGTCTCCAGGCAGTCGACCATATATGGCTTTCTAATCTTGCGAACGATCACCAGCGGAAGTCCGGTTCCCACCGACAAGGCATGGCCGAGCGGCACCGCCTTCACTTCCGGCGCCAGGATCACGCCAGCCCCCTCCGGCACACTCGCCGACAGCATCTGCGCGGCCGTCTCCACGACTTCGGTATCGCCGAGCATGTTGAAGATGGCGATCTTGACGCCGGGAGCGACTTCAAAAATGGGCAGGTCGCGCTCGCACTTTCCAATGGTTACTCGGTAGGTTCGCCCGTCGTAACTCATACTATCGCCTCCTTACCGCGTCCGCGCCGGCAGCGTTCGACAAAGCCTCTACGCTGCTGTATTGACCTGGCATGTCAAAAACAAACGTGACGCTCCATCCTAGCACAGAAATCAACCCCTACCAAGAATTCAACAGGCAAATTTAAGTACAATTGCTTCCAATTGGGATATGCATCATTGGGTGGCCTCTACCCGTCGTAGCACCCCTCGCGATCGTCTTTCACTGCGCAAGGCGCCGCGAACTGCCCACCAATCAGTTGCTGCAGTCGCGAATGCACAGGTCGCCCGCAAATGACGACCGGACTTTCTGCCAAAGCAAGACTATCGTTAGGGGTGCCTGCAAGGGTCGCCCCTCGCGGGCATTATTGGCTTCCGCACGGGCAGGCGCCTGCCCCGCGGCAGAAGGAGGAAAAGGAGAGGCCTGCCTGGCAACTCAAACTGAGCCCAGCCTGGAAGATTGGAATGAGAGCAGCTCGCACTCGACGACCAAATTGCCGCCTCCCATCTCCTATTCTTTGCCAAACTGTGTCCGGTCCAATCTCAACAGATAATCCGAGTTTCAGTTCTCAACCTGTGAAGCCACATAAGGGTGGGCGCAGCCACTGCCATCCTCCCGCCCTTCGAGGCTAGCGAGAAGCCAGTTCGCCGGCTGGGCCGCCCACTACGTCTGACCTGCCCTGCTGCGAATGTGCGGCGCCGATAACGCCACCGTCAGCAAACAGACCACGAAAATGACCAGGAGCACCCCCGCGCCAATTGGATGTAAGGCCGCCATCTCCCCCTCAAAGTAAGCAATCATCAGGCTGATCGCGATCGCCCCATTGCCCACGATCGCGGCCAGCAGCCACGCCGGGGCCAAGTCCCTTTCCATCGAAGCCGACAACAGCCCAATCCCCAATCCAATCAACGCGCCGCCCCCAATGCGGGCAGTCCAGGCCGACCCCAGCGTGACCCCGGCCGCCATAAACAGATCGCGCGGATACACCAGCAGCAACAGCCCCAGTCCCAGGCCAATAAGGACAGCGTTTAGCCGAAGGCAATAACGCGCTGGACGGTAATGATCAGTAAAAGTATATGCCATATTTAATGGTAAGGACCTTCAGTCAAGTGTCCCTACGAGCGCACAATCAAATAGCGGAGTTCGCTTGGCCCAAGGTGACTGCACAGCACGGGCACTATAGTACTCGCTGCCAAGCCTGTCAGCCCAACGGGGCACTTCCCGGCGCGGCACAAACCCCCTGAACCCCAGCCGACCTCACTCCTTCAATTTCGTCGCCTAACGTGTCACTGTGATACACTGCCTGCAGCGCGTCGCTCCGGCCCCACCACCCCAATCGGGACGGGTCAGCCTCTGGATGCGTCGTCGATTACATTAGGCAGCCGGTGAAACGGGTCAGAAGAGGAGCCGACCAATGGGCCAACGGATCTGGGTAGTCCGCCACGGCAATCGCGAAGACTTTCAAAACCCCGGATGGTCCAAAACCGCGTCGCGGCCCTTCGATCCTGCTCTGTCGGCTGACGGCGAGATGCAGGCCAAAGAAGTAGGCCTCAGCCTACAGGGTGAACAAATCGACTGCGTCATCGCCTCGCCTTTCTTGCGCACAATCCAGACCGCCTCACACATCGCCGACGCCCTTAACCTTGCCGTGTGTCTCGAACCCGGCATAGGCGAAATTCTGCCCACAGTCCAATCCGCGCCGGAGATTCTCCCCGTTGATGAACGCAGGCAGCGGTTCCCCCGAATCGACGAGGGCTACACTGCAGTCGATGGTTTTCCTTACCCGGAAACTTCGGAAGAGGGCCACAAACGGGCCGCGCTCGCAGCTCGCACACTGACCGATCGCTTCTCTGACAAAAACATGGTTATGGTCACCCACGGCGCACCCGTCGTCGGTATCGTCCGCGGCCTGACCGGCCACAAGGACCGCATCACCGTCCCGCTCTGCTGCATCTTCACCCTGCAGCGCAATGGCAGCGGCTGGGACGTTATACAGCTCTCCGAAACCTCCCACCTCAGCAACCAGGAATCCAGCAAACGCTTCGCTCACTCTGGCTGATTCCCAAACTGCAGTGGGACCAGCCTTCCATTCGCTCGCGCCGCATAGATCTCCGCCGCGTGGTCTGCCGTATGCGCTGAAGTCGACACCAGCAAGTTGACCACGTTGCCCCTCTCCCCCTCGTCGTACTCAACCTCCGTCTGCAGCGCTTCGTCGCTTAGCCTCCGGCAGCGGCTGACAATGCGCCGGTGGCAAGTGGCTAGCCCGTCCAACACCTCGATCATCGTCAAACTGGCGCGGGCCTCTTGAAGTCGATCGTTAACCGTGTCAACGTCCCCGCTGGCCCAATGAGAAAGGTCGTCTGCGTTTCCGTCCTCCGCGCCTGCTGCGTGTTGACCAGGCAGCGAGATGTCAGGCCACCGCTTCACGAGTTCCAGGACATACTCGTCCCATGCAAGGATGTGGGCGAGAATGTCCCGTACCGTCCAGTTCCCGCCGACGTGGACCGAATTGCAGTCTTCCTCCCTTAGGCCGGTAATGGCGTCCAACAGGCTGTTGAAATGGCGCCGGTAAAAGCTGAATAGACGATCACGGCCCCAGCGCTCGGTCGAAAAGCAGTAACGATGTACCTCTTCAGCATGTTCTGCCGCATGCTGGGGCATGTGCTCAAGTAGTTGCTTCACGATCTGCCTGCGTTCGCCTTCGTTCTCGTACTCGGCCTCAATCTGTTCGTCAGTGAGGGTAAGCGCGAATGTGATCAGCGCCTGCCGCGCATTGTCCGCCTCGGTCAGCACTTCATCCCAACTCCGACTCTCACTCGCGGCCCTTTCGTCATTCGTCTCCACAGACGACGGCATCGGTTGTTTCCCATCGGGGTCGATCGCCATCTGCATTCGTCGCAGCTGGAAACTGTCCCAGAATGCGATGTGCGCCGCCGACGCCAGAGGCGTCCACCCGTATTCAAGACAGGGCCGTGTGTACTCGTCCGGTTCGAGCAGAAACAGCGGCCATCGGTAATTGAGATAGCTTCTGCGGAGTTTTTCAGCGTATTCGGCCCCCAGCTCCCCAGCCGGAATCGGTTGAACTAGCGTCATGATTGCCTTTCCTTACGTTCTCAATGAGCGCAGCCTGCTAAAGGCCGCGGCCAGTTCGTGCCGTCGGAACAGGGCAAACTCCCCGGTCCGGCGCCGTTCCAGCACGTCCAACCCTTCTGTTTCGATATCGGCCATGACAAGGTCCAGAATCTCAGACAGGGAACGATGTCCATCGATATAGCGGCCTTGGGCGTAGTCGAGCGCCGCACCGATAGCCCGCGTCTGGGCCCAGTGGACAATCTGCTCCACGGCAAATAGATCAAGCGTTTCCCTTCCGAACTGGATCGTCTGTATGCCCCGCGTCCTGATGCTCGATTCTCTTCGCCCCTTCCTCGGGTCGACGCTCCCAGGCCGAGGTCTGCGTTGAGGTTTCACATCGAACGGTCTGCCGTCCTCGGTCACCCGGCCTGTGGGATGGGCCGCGGCAACTGCGCCAGCGCGCGCGGACACATCGTGCGGGCGAAACGTCTCCATCGCGATCACAGTGTCTGCCACATCCAGGTAATCGCCGCTGCCGCCAACCACCAGCACCGTGCTGATTTCGTACTCCCAATACAACTGGTTCACGCGATCAATGAACGGTGTAATCGGCTCACTTTTCTTCGGCACCAAAGCCTGCATCCGCGCATCTCGGATCAGGAAGTTTGTGGCGGCCGCATCTTCGTCAATGAGCAGCCCGCCCGCCCCCGACTCCATCGCCTCCACAATCGCAGCAGCCTGGCTGGTCGAGCCGCTGGCATTGGCGCTCGAAAAACTGCGCGTGGAATTCCCGAGCGGCAGGTCCCCGATGAAAGCCGAAATATCAACACCGCTTACGGCTCGCCCGTCCTCTGCCCGTATCTTGACAAGGTCGGCAGCGCTGATCACGAGCTCGCGACCGTCCCCCGGGCGGTGGTTATACACGCCCCGCTCTATCGCCCTGAGCAATGTCGACTTGCCATGGTAACCGCCCCCGACGATGAGCGTCACACCCGCCGCAACGCCCATGCCGGCCACCGTTCCCGCATTGGGAAGAGTAAATTCAACCCGCAGGCTCTCCGGCGATCTGAAAGCAATGACCGCTTCGCCCCCCATCGGCCGGTCGTCGACCCCGCTCGACCGGGGCAGAATCGAGCCGTCCGCGATGAAAGCGATCAGATCCTGGTCCGCCAGCATCGACCGCAAAGCGTCCGCGTCCTCGTTCGCGGCAGCATGGCGCCATAGCTCCTCATCCGCATGGCTGTCAGCAAAAAGGCTGTCTTCAACAATGCGCGGCAGCGCCTCCAGCAACAGTTGGCTTGCCTGCCTTCCCAATACCCTTCGCCCCTGTGCCGGCAGACCGACCGTAAAACGCGCCTCGACCGCCCCGTCGTCATGGACCTGCACCGCCGTATTCGCCAGCACCTGCTGTCCCGGCGCCTCGATTCGAATCTCGCCGCTCTTCCCGCTGCCGCGGCGGGTCGATCTCTTGGAAGTCTCTGCCGCAAACGCCCTCGCCAAAAAGCAGCTCAACCCAACTACCCGGCTTCTCGTAGCATAAAGCCGCTCGGGAAACGCCGCCAGCCCACCCGGGATCAGCGCCCGCAACCGGCTCGGCGCCGCGAAGGGGTCCCCCTGCACCGAGTCTACGGTGAGCGTGAATTCGGCAAAGCGGTAGGTGCCGGCTATATCCTTGTACGCCTTATATCCCCTGCCGTCGATGCGGTACAGGATCTGGCGCAATGCTTCCGATGTGGCTGTTTCCGCCATGTCCCCTTATTGTCCCCTATGTCGCGTCAGCTGCGTTTCACCCAGAGTCTGCGCAGATTCCCCGCGACAATGCAAGCGCCCCAACAAATTCACGGGCCTCCCTATGGGCGCACGCCACAAATGATTCCCAGGAGAAATTTTACATCGCTTCAATTCACTTGTACACTGTGGGCGCAGCGCGTACGTCCAAAAGTAGCTGACCGGACGCATCATTTTCCCAACTTTCCAAAATCGAGGAGCCCTATGGAGTACCGAGATTTCGGTAGAACAGGCATGAAAGTCAGCCCCCTCTGCCTGGGCTGCATGAACTTCGGCAGAAGAACCACGCCGGAAGACTCATACGATATAATCGACAGGGCGCTGGACGCCGGCCTTAACTTTCTGGATACCGCAAACGTCTACAGTCGCGGCCGCAGCGAAGAGATCACGGGCGAGGCCCTGAAGCGCAACGGCAGCCGCAGCCGCATCGTCCTGGCGACCAAAGTGCACGGCAGAATGGACGATGACGATCCAAACGCCGCTGGCACCAGTCGCCGCCATATCATCGAACAGTGCGAAGCCAGCCTCAAACGACTGCAGACCGACTACATCGACATCTATCAGGTTCACAGGCCCCGCCCGGAAATCGCAGTCGACGAGACCCTGCGCGCCCTCGATGACCTCGTACGGTCGGGCAAAGTCCGCTATCTCGGCACCAGCACATTCGCCGCCTGGCAGGTCGTGGAATCGCTCTGGGCCGCAAAGGAGCTCGGCCTTAACCGCTTCGTCTCAGAGCAGCCGCCATATCACATTCTGGACCGCCGTATAGAGCGAGAGCTGATCCCGGTGGCCCAGACCTATGGCATCGGCCTCATCCCCTGGAGCCCGCTGGCTGGAGGCCTTCTCACAGGCAAGTACACACGTGACGGCGCCGCGCCAGAAGGGGCGCGCTACGCCAACGCAGCGAATGAAGCGCGCCTGGCCCGCCGCTATACACCAGGTGTCTTTGACGTGACCGAAGGCCTGATGCCGCTTGCCGAAGCCAAAGACTGCACCCTCTCCCAGCTCGCACTGGCCTGGTGTGTCGAGCAGCCGGGAATAACCAGTCCAATTATCGGCCCGCGCACCATGGAGCAGTTGGAAGACAACCTCGGCGCCCTCGAAGTCAAAATTACCGCCGAGGACCGTCAACGAATCGACGAACTGGTCCCACCGGGCCGCATGGTCAGCCCGTTCTACGAGGCCGATTTTGGCCCCAATCAACATCGAGTCATTGCTTAACCTCGATTGACAGCACGGAAAATGGACTTAACAACGACTTGATTCACATGTACACTGTTGTCTGGTCTTGATTCCGCAATCCGCCAAGCGCCAAGGCGTTGAATAAACTGTCCCACCCGTAAAGGATCTCTGTAGATGGAGTACCGAAACTTCGGCCGCACCGGAATGAAAGTAAGCCCTCTCTGCCTGGGCTGTTGGAACTTTGGCGAGCGTACGAGCCCGGAAGACTCCTACGCCATCGTGGACCGGGCGCTGGACGCCGGCCTCAACTTCCTCGATACCGCCAATGTCTACGGCTGGGGCCGCAGCGAGGAGATCACCGGCGAGGCCCTCAAGCGCAACGGCAGTCGCAGCCGCATCGTGCTGGCCACCAAGTTCCACGGCAGAATGAACGACGACGATCCAAACGCCGCTGGTAGCAGCCGCCGCCATATCATCGAACAGTGCGAAGCCAGCCTCAAACGATTGCAGACAGATTACATCGACATCTATCAGACGCACAGACCCCGCCCGGATACCGCGGTCGACGAAACCCTGCGAGCGCTCGATGACCTCGTGCGCGCCGGCAAAGTTCGCTACCTCGGCAGCAGTACATTCGAAGCGTGGCAGTTTGTCGAGTCGCTCTGGGTCGCAAAGGAGTTGGGCCTGAACCGCTTCGTCTCCGAACAGCCGCCCTACCATATTCTCGACCGCCGCATCGAAAGAGGACTGGTCCCGGTGGCCTTGACTTACGGCGTCGGCCTGATCCCTTGGAGCCCGCTGGCAGGCGGCCTGCTCACAGGCAAATACACTCGCGGAGGCGCCGCGCCGCAAGGGTCGCGCTACGCCAGCGCAGAAGAAGGGCCGCCCCAGCTCCGCCGCCTGACTGACGACGTCTATCGCGTGAACGAGGGCCTGCAGCCTCTGGCAGACGCCAAAGGCTGTACGATATCTCAGCTGGCACTCGCCTGGTGCGCCCAGCAGCCGGGAATCACCAGTCCCATCCTTGGTCCCCGCACGATGGAACAGTTGGAAGACAACCTCGGCGCACTCGACGTTACCGTCACCGACGAGGACCGCCAGCGTATCGACGAATTGGTCCCGCCGGGCCGCATGGTCAGCCCCTTCTATGAGGCCGACTTCGGTCCCAGTCAGCATCGCTCTCTTGTCTGATTTTCTTGCATCAGTCTTGCCGTGACCGGCTCGGTGCTTCGAATTGCACGGCCCAATGGACCTTCATCGTCCGGCCAGACCGAAAGGCATGCGCAGCCTCCGATAGATCTCTGAACCGGTCCGAATTCAGCTGCCAAACTCTGACTCTCGTCTCTCCAAATGAACGAATCACAGTTGGAATCCCTATTGTCCGAAGTAGCTGGGGGAGCCCTGACCGTCGAGGCCGCCGTCACGCGGCTGCGTTCATTGCCCTTCGAAACGCTCGAAGGCGTTGCCACACTGGACCATCACCGGCCGTTGCGCACCGGCTTCCCTGAAGTGATCTACTGCGAGGGCAAGACCACCGACCAAGTGGCCCTGATTGCAGAACGCCTGGCGGCACAGTCTCCCCGCCTCCTGGGAACACGGGCAACGGAGGACCACTTCAAAGCAGCCTCGCAACATCTGCCCGACCTGGAGTGGAATGAGCAGGCGCGCTGCCTCTGGCTGGATCGTGAACCGGCGTCCGACCTGGCGCCCGGCGTTATGGTCCTGTGCGCGGGCACGAGCGATCTGCCCGTACTCGAAGAGGCATCCCTGACCCTGCGGCTGATGGGCCACGACCCCCTCAAAGTCACCGATGTCGGCGTCGCCGGCCTCCACCGCATCTTCCCCCATATCCCTGCCTTGCAGCAGGCCAACGTCGTCATCGTCATCGCCGGCATGGAAGGCGCCCTTGCCTCGGTCGTGGCCGGGCTGACCCAGGCGCCGGTCATCGCCGTACCGACCAGCGTCGGCTATGGTGTCAACTTTGGCGGCGTCGCCGCCCTTCTCGCCATGCTCAACGGTTGCGCATCCGGAATGGCCGTGGTAAACATCGACAACGGCTACGGTGCAGCGCACATGGCCGCCCTGATCAACGAAAAAATCGAGAACACTTCTTCCTCAACGACTAACGGATACACGCCAGCCAGTTACGACGCCAGATCAGCAGTCGGCCCGCCAACAGGGCCAGGGTGACACTATGAAAGAATCTGCGAGCCAAACGCCCCAGTCAACTCTCAGTGCGGAAACAACCGCAAAACTGGAAACCATGCGCGCAGCACTGCGTTCCTATCGTTCGGTCATCGTCGCCTACTCCGGCGGCGTCGACAGCGCAGTCGTGATGGCTGTCGCCTACCGGGAGTTGGGCGGAAGGTCCACCACCGCCGGCGACGGCAGCGGTGCGCTTGCCTGCATCGGCGTCTCCCCCAGCTACCCGGCCCGCGAGATGCGGGATGCGGTTGCGCTCGCCGATGACATCGGTGTGCCCTATCGACTAGTGGAGACCGAAGAGTATCTCGATCCCAACTACGCCGCCAATCCCAACAACCGCTGCTACTTCTGCAAGTCGGAGCTACACAACCGGCTCCACGAAATACTACAGCAGGAGGACTGGGGCATCGTCTGCGACGGCGCCAACGTCAGTGACGTCGGCGATGACCGCCCCGGCATGGTCGCCGCGCGTGAACGCGGCGTGCGCTCACCCTTACTCGAGGCCGGCATCACCAAGGCGGAAGTCCGTGAAATCGCCCGCCACCTGGGCCTACCGGTCTGGGACAAACCCGCCATGGCCTGTCTCTCCTCCCGTGTGCCCCACGGCACACCGATCGACCCGCAACTGCTCCGCCAGATCGAAGCCGCCGAAGACGTCCTCGTCGACCTCGGTCTACGCCAGTTTCGCGTGCGCCACCACGACGAGATCGCCCGCCTCGAGCTGCCGCCAGACGATTTCCCGAAAATCCTCGCCAACTACGAAGAGATCGTCGCGGGCATCAAAGCCGCCGGCTACCGTTTCGTCACCCTCGACCTGGCCGGATTCCGCAGCGGAGGCCTCAACGCAACCGCCAACGGCAGCGCCGAGAACGCACTCATATCCGTCGACGAGCTGATGTCCTTTCACCAGTAATTGGTGAAACGACGGTAGCCTGTACCAGCGACCGGCCCCTGTCAGCCTGTCGCGTCTGCTATGCCAGTTGCCTACCTAGACACCCCATCCGGAATCTCAGGCGATATCTTTCTCGGCTGTCTCGTCGACGCTGGCTGGCCGCTCGCGTCCCTACAGAGCACCGTAGGAAACCTCAACCTTCCGCAAGGCAGCTGGAACGTCAGCGCCCGGCCAGTGATGCAAGGGGGCATAAGAGCCACCCGCATTGAGGTGGACATAGGGGACGAAACTACGGAGCGGCATCTGGCCGATGTCCTGAAAATTATCGAGTCGGCAACTTTGCCAACGGAGGTCGCGCGTCGCGCCGGCGCCGTCTTTACTCGTCTGGCGGAGGCCGAAGCGCATATCCACGGCACAACAACTGACGCAGTCCACTTTCACGAGGTTGGTGCCCTTGATGCCATTATCGACATCGTCGGCGTCTGCGCCGGCCTGCACGAGCTCGCTGTCAATGACCTTTACGCCTCTCCGCTCCCGCTCGGTCCCGGGTGGGGGACCTCTATGCACGGCCGCATCCCTCTGCCCGCGCCAGCCACCCTGGAGCTACTGGCCGCAGTCGACGCGCCTACCGTGCCCGCGCCAGGCCCCGGCGAGTTGGTCACGCCAACCGGCGCCGCGCTCCTCGCAGAACTGGCCCACTTCCGTCAACCCAAACTGCGTCTGCGCACCATCGGCTACGGCGCCGGACAAAAGCGGTTCGACTGGCCCAACGTCGCCCGGCTATGGCTGGGAGAAGAACTGGCTGAAGCGCCGAATCAACATCCCCCGGGACCGACCGAATCTCTCCTGGTCCTCGAGACCAACATCGATGACATGAATCCCGAAATGTACGAGCCCGTCCAGCGCAGTCTCTTCGATGCCGGCGCGCTCGACGTCTGGACAACAGCGATCGGGATGAAAAAGGCCCGTCCCGGCACACTGCTTCGAGTCCTCGCAGAGCCGGCCCACGAATCTGCCCTCTCCACCCTCCTCCTGCGCGAAACGACCACCCTCGGCGTACGCGTCTTTCCGGTCCGCCGCCATATAGCCGAGCGCGACGAAAAGACGGTCGCTACGCCTTTCGGTCCTGTGCGAGTAAAGGTAAAGCGAGTCGATGGTAAAGCCGTCGGCGCCAAACCGGAGTTCGACGACTGTCAATCTCTGGCCGCAGCCACAGGTACGCCCCTGCCGTCCATATACGCCGCCGCGCTGGCAGCCGCGGCGCCTCTGGTCGACTCGTCGTCCAATCCGCACGGGCAAGAGGAAGGAAGCGAAGTTGCCTAGCATGGAGAAGTTTGTTCAGAAGGTCGCTCCCATCGTCCTCAGGCGTAGGGAAGAGTTGGAAATCCTGTCCTTCCGCCATCCCCGCGCCGGCACGCAGCTGGTCAAAGGGACTTGGGAAGAAGGCGAAAGCGCCGAGAATGCCTCGCTGCGAGAACTGGCCGAGGAATCCGGCATCGAGAACGCCACCATCGTCAAATCGCTTGGCCACCTGCCGTTCCGGGGCATCAGACAGCACTGGCACTTCTATCTGTGCCATGTTCCCGCTAAACTGCCCGACAACTGGACCTTCTATACCCAGGACGGCGGCGGGCACCTGTTCGACTTCTTCTGGCATGAACTGAAGGAGCCGCCCGGCCGCGGCTGGCACGCTGACTTTCGGCGTGCCTTGACCTACCTCCGCCGCCGTTTGCAGGAAGAAGAACACCTGTAATCTACACGTTAAACCATTTCAAGGAGATCATTTCATGATCCAGCAACGACCCTTCGGCCGCACAGGCCACAACAGCACCGTAACCCTCTTCGGCGCCGCCGCCATCGGCCGCGTCACACAGGCAGATGCCGACCGCACCATGGAGCTGCTGCTCGAATACGGCGTCAATCACATCGACACCGCCGCCAGCTACGGCGATGCCGAGATACGTCTCGGTCCCTGGCTCGAAAAACACCGCGACCGTTTCTTTCTGGCCACCAAGACCGGCGAACGCGAGTACGATGCCGCCAAGGCCCAGATTCAACTTTCCCTGGAGCGGATGCGAGTCGACCACATCGACCTCATCCAATTCCACAACCTGGGCCATCCCGACGAGTGGGACACCGCTATGGGCGAAAACGGCGCCCTGGAAGCCGCCAAAGAGGCCCGTGACCAGGGGCTTGTAAAATACATCGGCGTCACCGGCCACGGTCTCAAAATCGCAGCCTTCCACAACAGAAGCCTTCATGCCTTCGATTTCGAATCAATCCTGCTCCCTTGGAACATCCAGTTGAAGCAGAACCCCCAGTACGCCTCCGACTTTGATCGCGTCGTCGGCCTCGCCCGCGACCGGGGCATAGCCGTGCAGACCATCAAGTCGCTCGCACGCGGGCCTTGGGCAACCACGCCCAAGAACCGGTCAACCTGGTACCAGCCTCTGGAGAATCAGCCGGATATCGACCGCGCCGTCCACTGGATCCTCGCCCAGGGCGACCTGTTCCTCAACACCGCAAGCGATATCAACCTGCTGCCCAAGGTCCTCGACGCCGCCAGCCGCTTCGACGGCCACGGCCCCAGCGACGAAGAGATGGCCGCCATGGTGTCCGAACAGAGCATGACCCCACTGTTCGCCTGACCAGGACGCTGCCGCCCTGCTCTCACCCATTGAACCTGAGGCCTGATGCGGCAAATCTACCTGCTTCTCTACCGGCTTCTCTACAATGAGCTGGCCTGGGCCTACGATGCCGTCAGCTGGGTCGTAAGCCTGGGCCGCTGGGATGCCTGGCGCCGCGCCGCGCTGCCATTTGTCCGCGGCAACCGTATCCTCGAAGTGGGCTTCGGCACCGGCGCGCTGCTGCCCCACCTGCAGAGAGGGCAGCGCCGCGTCGCCGGCATCGAACCCTCCGCCGCCATGCAGCGCCTGACCACGGCGAAACTCAAAAGCCAGGGAATTCAACTCCCACTCGTCCAGGGAACTGTGCAGAGGCTGCCTTTCGCCGACGCAACCTTCGACACGATCGTCAGCGCCTTCCCCGCATCCTATGTCCTTGACCCCCGCACCCACCGCGAATTCGCCCGTTGCCTCCGTCCCGGCGGTCGAACAGTCACAGTCGAAGTAACCCTGGCCGAGCCCGCTCCCCTGCTCACTCCGCTGTACCACCTTGTATTCCCCTCTACGCCCGCCGCCTACCAAAGGGTCAACGAGGCCGTAAGCGACGCCGGGTTAAGCCGGGAGGAGCATGTTGTGGGTGAAGGAAAAGTCCGGCCGCTCATCATCGTAGCCGAAAAGAAGGCCGCGGGATGACCGGGCCCAGCGTCTACGCTCAATTCCAGAGCGGCCTGTCCCAATATTGGCGCCAGACAACCAGCGGGTCCGCGTTTCTGCAAACACACGACTCCGGCCTTCTCCTCGGGAACCATCGGGCAACGAACCGTCTCTACACAAACGCGCAGATCGACGACTACCGAACGCGCCCCCGTCCCGACTTTCCCTGGCGTCCCCCGCTGCGCCTGACACTGCGCGCGCGATTCTCCCACAACAGCGGTCAGTTGACCGGAACCGCCGGCTTCGGCTTCTGGAACGACCCTTTGCGCATGACCGGCCTGCGCAGACTCGCCCTGCCCCAGGCCCTCTGGTTCTTCTACGCCGGCCCGGATTGCGACATGCGGCTGGCACTCGATCAACCCGGCTGGGGATGGAAGGCCGCCGTAATCGACACCCGTACCCGCCGATTCCTCTCGAAAGCGCCCCTCTTTGCGCTCGCCGCGCCCCTGCTCCGCGCGCAGCCCTTATATCGCCGCCTCTGGCCGTCCATGCAAGACGCGGCCGCGATCGCCGAGATGCCCCTCCATGCGCCCATGGGAGACTGGCAAATCTACACGATCGACTGGCAGCGCGACCGCGTACGTTTCTTTCTGAATGGGAAACTGCTCATGGAATCAGTCCACGCGCCCGCAGGGCCGCTTGGGCTGGTTATCTGGCTGGATAATCAGTATCTGCAGTTTGCGCCTTGGGGACAATTCCGCTGGGGACTGGTAGCCAAGGGGGAAGACCAGTGGCTGGAGATTGACTGGCTCGCCGTCGAAAAGGCAGCCGGGTCGACGCCACGGGCGTAAATCAAGCGGCCAACAAAATGGGGCTCTTCACCGCCCGCCAGAAACTTCCCATCTAGCCAAACCGAACTTTCGACGAGTCCGCACTGCTCGCACCCGTCACCCGGTGCGTCTCTACCGTCTGCGGGTTCAGCCGGTGACCCGTCCCCGGCTCCTGTGACAAAACCAAATGCCCCTCTTCAATCCGCTCAGCCGGTGACAGGAGTTCCGAGCGCCAGTCCACCTCACCCCAGGCATATTCCAGAATATAGAAGTTGGACCAGGTGGATGCCGCCTGCGCCGTTGCCGCCGTCGAAAGCGGCCCCGCCGGGTTATGTGGAGCCACCAGCACCTGCCGCATACGCGCCGCCGCCGCGATCTCGTTCAGCTCCAGAATGCCGCCGCAATGTTTCACATCCGGCATGATGACGTCCACACAGCGCTCCGCCGTAAAGGGCAGAAAGTTTTCGATGCCGAAAACACTCTCCGCCGACGCGATCGGCTGCGGAACGCTCCTGGCCACCGCGGCCAGACCCTTCGGGTCGGTATACGACACCGGCTCCTCATACCAGAACAGGTTGACCTCCGCCAGCTCCTGACCCACCACAACCGCCTCCGAAGCCTCCATCCGGCTGTGACAGTCCACCGCCAGCTCCACCCCATCGCCGATCGCCTTGCGCACCGCCCGGACCCGCTCTACTCCGGGACGCCAGTCCGCTTTGGGCCCCGTTCGATACCGGTAGGGATGGCGCATCTCGTCGAAAGGGGCCATCTTGATGGCCGTAAAACCTTCATCCGCTGCCTGCCGCGCCGCCCGCGCAAACCCCTCGGGCGAGCGGTCCCTCACATGCCGGTTTATGTTGGCGTACAGCCGCAGACGGTCGCGTACCGCCCCGCCGAACAGGACATTCAACGGTACCCCCAGCGACTGCGCCAGCACGTCCCACAGCGCCTGCTCCAGTCCGCTGAGCGCCGTGTTGTAAGCGCGCCCGCCATCCTTGCGCCGCAACATCTGACGTATACGGGCGATTGCTCTCGGGTCTTCCCCCCTAAGGGTTTCGTCAAACTGCCCGACCGCCGCCGCGCACAGCGCGTCGTTACTGTTGTGACTCGCCTCGCCCACACCGGTAATCCCCGCGTCGGTCTCCACAACCACATGCAGCCAGTCGCCCCTGTGATTGACGTGTACGATCAAAGTGGAAATAGAAACGATCTTCACGGCTCGCGCTTCCTATTCTTCTGTTTATTCAATCTGGTGGCCGGCCTAAACCGTTGTCTCGTTCCGAATCCCTGTCAAAGTCGCCTTTCTTCAGGTCTTCAGCTCTGCCAACCGGGCGCTAATGCGCCGTCCATCCCCCGTCAACCGTCATCCCGGCCCCGGTCACAAAGCTCGACGCGTCGCTGGCCAGAAAAACCGCCAACCCGCCGATCTCATCCAGGTCCCCCCAGCGTCCCAGCGGGATCCTGGCGATAAATTCCCGGTACTTCTCAGGGTCCTGCTCCAACGCCACATTCATCTCCGTCGAAAACGGGCCCGGCAACATCGCGTTAACCGTGATGCCAAACGGCGCCCACTCCAGCGCCAGCACCTTCGTCAACTGCCACACCGCCCCCTTGCTGGCCGCGTAAGGCGTCCGCTCCGGCAACGCGATGATCGACAGCGTCGACCCCACGTTGATCACCCGCCCGTACCGCTGCGCCTTCAGATGTCCGGCCGCCGCCCTGCACATGTTCCACACTCCGGTCAGATTCGTATCTATGACCTGCTTGAATTCCTCCGGCGCCAGCTCATCGATCGGGCCCCGTATGTTGATCCCGGCGTTATTCACCACAATGTGCAGACCGCCAAAGTCACTTATCCCCTGCTCGACCACCTGTGCAGTCTGCGCATAGTCACTGACTTCGCAGGCGTAGCCCCGCACCATTGTGCTGACCGTGGCCGACTCGGAAATTTTCCTTGCAGCCTCGTCGGCCCGCTCCTGATCTCTGCTCGTGAGCGCGACCGCGGCGCCCGCCTCTGCCAGCGCCAAGGCCATCTCCCTACCCAGCCCACGGTTGCCCCCGGTGACGAGAGCGACCCGCCCATCAAGTCTGAACTTGTCGAGAATCGACATTCATTTCCTCCGCTCTTGAAAAGGCCCGATGACCCACCCTTTGACTTTTCGCCATCCGCCCGAAAGAAGCTATCATATCCTGAAATCCTGACTGCCAGAGGTCCAGGCAGTCAGACCCAAACTTACCCACGGTAACTATCCAACGGTAACTATCCAACGGTAACTATACTGTAACAGCAGGTGATCTACCATGCCCAATTCAGTCCTCTCCACCTCTGAACACGACTCTCTCATCGAATTCATCAGTCTTCTGGCCGACGAGAGCGGGGCCATCATCCGCCGATACTTCCGCAGCGGCTACACCGTAGACAGCAAGTCCGACGAGACGCCCGTGACAATCGCCGACCGCCAGGCCGAGGAGCGCATGCGAGAGCTGATCTGCCAGCGCTATCCCACACACGGCATTCTGGGAGAGGAGTACGGTCACCACCAGCCCGACGCCCCGTTCCAATGGGTGCTGGACCCTATCGACGGCACCAAGAACTTCATCAGTCACGGCTATCTCTTCGGCACCCTCATCGCTCTCGTCCACGAACAAAAAGCCCTCCTCGGTGCCATCCACCAGCCCATCCTGCAGGACCTGCTCATCGGCGACGGCGGCACAACCTGGCTCAACCGCGATCCCGTCCGCGTGCGCGCCTGTGCCAGCATCGAAGACGCCGTCTTCCTGACCACCGACCACTACAACGTCGCCAACTTCCACAACGGCCCCGCCTTCGAACAGGTCGCCCAGCGCGCCGCCCAATACCGCACCTGGGGCGACTGCCACGGCTACTACCTCGTCGCTGTCGGCGGCGCCGACGTCATGACCGACCCCGTCATGAACTTCTGGGACCGCGCCGCCCTTGTCCCCATAATCGAAGGCGCCGGCGGCCGCATAACCGACTGGCAGGGCGGCGACCCTCTCTACGGCAGCGGCGTCATCGCCACCGGCGGCAGCATCCACGACGAACTGATCGAGTTGCTCAACCCCTGATCCAGACATGCCGAACGATCATTTGGGCGTCCGGGCCTACGGCCCTCCCTTGTGCGGGGGCTGCTCCCCCGCAACGCCCCGCCCTTGCTAGCCACCGTGTGTATTCTTTCCCAGCATCGTGTCTAGCCAACAGTGTTTCCTCCCCCACTTATAGTCTCATCCCACTAACCCCCGGGCCCCAGCCCCTACCCCTAACCCCTGACCCCCGACCCCTGCAGTGAGGCACGCCCACCCGAGTAACTTTTCGTGAAGAGTCCATCAACTAACGCGGCGCCAGCATCCACCCGAATCTCTGTTGCTATACCCGCTGCCAAATCCATGACACCTTGCACCGTCTATGGTAAGATTGCGCATGGCAACCCAAATAGCCTGAACCGGCTCCCATTCAACATCGCCTCCTGACCGGAACGACCATCTGCAAAGGGAGAAAAGACAATGAGCGAACAATCTGTCCTTCAAGCCGCCGACGCAACCGTCCAGGAATTCGACTGGGGCGAGTTAGTCTGGTATGCCAATGGCGAAATGGGCAACAGCGCCACGATGACCTTCGGCCGCGCTGTCCTTAAAGCCGGATACGAAAACTTCCGCCATTCTCACCCCAACTGTGAGGAAATTCTGCATGTCCTCAGCGGCCGCATAGTTCACTCCTTAGGCGACGACCACTTCCCCATGGGGCCTGGGGACACCATCTCGATCCCGGCCAATATTGTGCATAACGCCAGAAACGACGGCGACGAAGTTGCAATCATGACAATAATGTTCTCCACACCCGATCGCCAGACCGATGTGGCCGATGAGTAATCTCCGTCCGTGGCCGTCAAAAGGGGGACCAAATGCCTGCCGACGAACTGACGCAGAACGATCGAAATCCGGTAAAGATCAGCTGGTACCGCGTTCCAATCCCACGCGCTGAACTCAACGCCCTCAATCAGCGCGACGACTGGCAGGGAACTTGGCAGGTGGTCGGCCATCTGGGGCTCATTGTGTTGACAGGCCTTGCAGCCTGGTACGCTGCCGCCAACCTTCCTCTGATTGCCCTGCTCCTTATTCTATTTCTGCACGGCACCTTCTACGTCTTTCTCTACAACGGCTCCCACGAGCTCATCCACAATACAGTTTTCAAGACTAAGACGCTGAACGTTCTGTTCACCCGCATCTTCAGCTTCCTCGTCTGGCGCAACCACCACATGTTTTCCACCAGCCATGTCGAGCACCACAAATACACCCTTCATCCACCCGATGATCTGGAAGTTGAGCTCCCCATGGAGCTGACGCTGGCTGGCTTTCTCAAAAACGCCGTCGTGAACCCCTGGGTTCTCTACGACACGCTTAAGTCGACTATTCGACTTAGCTTTGGCCGCCTTGAAGGCGATTGGGAGCACTCGCTCTTTCCGCCGGAGGCGACCCGGAAGCGCCGCCAACTCTTCATGTGGTCGCGCTTCCTTTTGGTGGGCCACGGCCTGATACTGGCCGTATCTCTCTACTTCGGCTGGTGGCTCATACCTGTTCTGACGACCTTCGCTCCCTTCTACGGCGGCGGGTTGCGCTATCTGTGCAACAATCTGCAGCATGCCGGCCTCAAGGACAACGTCCCCGACTTCCGCCTCTGCTGCCGTACTGTCTACCTCAACCCCTTCACCAGCTTCCTGTACTGGCAGATGAACTATCACACCGAACATCACATGTATGCCGGCGTGCCCTGTTACAATCTGCCCAAACTGCACCGGCTGATACAACACGAGATGCCGGAATGCAAAAAGGGCTTGTTGCCTGCCTGGATCGAAATCATCGCCATCATGCGCAGACAAAAAAACGACCCGGCCTATCAACACGTGCCCGACCTGCCCACTACCGCCCCAATTTGAGGGGAACAACCGCCAGGACAGGCACCAGTCCTTGCAAAACTGACTCACATTAAATCAATAAAGCCAGTAAACATGCTCGGATAGCACGAACATCCATCTGCAAAACTCGAAACGACCAGGAGACACGCAATGTCGGAACGCACACTCTATGTAGGTACCTACACCCAAAAAGATAGCGAAGGCATCTACATCTATCGCTTCAATACCGAGACCGGCGCCCTTCGTCAGGACTCCGTCGTCGCTGGATTCGACAACCCTTCCTTCCTCACTCTGCATCCGCAAGGCCACATCCTCTACGCGGTCAACGAGGATGTCGAGGCAGGGCAGGTCAGCAGCTTCGCCATAGATGCCGCAACGGGCGGCCTTACCTTTCTCAACACACAGCCGACCCACGGCACCGCGCCCTGCCACCTCGTAGTCGAACCAGGCGGCGGCACCCTCGTCGTGGCAAACTACTATAGCGGGAATGTCGCCGTCTACCCCCTGAAAGCTGACGGCTCCATCGGCAATCCGATTCAGAACATTCAGCACCGCGGCAGCGGCCCCAATCAGGAACGACAGGAAGCCGCCCACGCCCACTCCGCCACCATGAGCCCCGACGGCAGCCGCGTCTACGTGGCCGACCTGGGTATCGACCAAGTGAAGATCTATCGCCTCGCCAACGGACGGCTGGTCGCCAACGATCCCGACCACGTTTCCGTGCATGCCGGCGGCGGCCCTCGCCACTTTGACTTCCATCCCAACGGACGCGTCGCCTACATCATCAATGAGCTGGATCTGACGGTCACCGCATGCGCCTTCGATGCCGGCACCGGCGCGCTGACACCCATCCAGACCATCTCGACGCTGCCCGACGGCGTCACCGACAAGACCGGATTCAGCTGCGCCGACATTCACGTTTCCCAGGACGGCCGCTTCGTCTACGGCTCCAACCGCGGCCACGACACCCTCGCCATCTTCTCCGTCGACCAGGACAGCGGCCGCCTCACCGCCGCCGGCCATGCCTCGACCCGGGGAAACACGCCCCGCAACTTCACGCTTGACCCATCCGGCGCCTGGGTGCTGGCTGCCAATCAGGACTCCGATGACATTGGCGTATTCAGCCGCGACGCCGATACCGGACAGCTCAGCCCTGTCGGCGATATGGTCTGGGCGCCGATGGCCGTCTGCCTGCTCTTCGGTCCCTAGTCACACCCAGAGGAAAGCTTCTTGCAATTCGGAATATTCTACGAACACCAACTCCCCCGCCCCTGGGCGGAGGACAGCGAACACCGCCTCCTCAAAGAGGCCCTCGATCAGGTCGAGCTCGCCGACCGGCTCGGCATCGACTACGCCTGGGAAGTTGAGCATCACTTTCTGGAGGAGTACTCCCACTCCTCCGCGCCCGAAGTGTTTCTGGCCGCGTGCAGTCAGCGCACGCGCCAGATCCGCCTCGGTCACGGGATCGTGCTCATGCCCAGCAGCTTCAACCACCCCGCCCGCACAGCCGAGCGCATCGCTACGCTCGACCTGATCAGCGACGGCCGCGTTGAATGGGGTACCGGCTCCTCAAGCAGTCGCGCCGAACTGGAGGGGTTCGGTATCGACCCGGAACAAAAGCATCTTATGTGGGAAGAGTCGGTGCGCGAGGCGGCAAAAATGATGGTGATGGAGCCCTACGCAGGCTTTGACGGCGCGAGCTTCTCCATGCCGCCCCGCAACGTCGTGCCCAAGCCGCTGCAGAAGCCGCACCCGCCCTTGTGGCTGGCTTGCTCGAGCCGTGAGACGATCAAGATCGCCGCCCGCTACGGCATGGGCGCGCTGACCTTTGCCTTCATCGATCCCGCCAGCGCCTCACACTGGGTCGAGGAGTACTACGAGACCTTCGAGCGCGAGTGCAACCCAATTGGCCGAACGGTTAATCCCAATCTCGCAATCGTAGCCGGCTTCATGCTCCACGAGGACGCCGCCGAAGCTGAACGCCGCGGCGCGCGCAACTTCCAGTTCTTCGGCTACGCCCTCAGCCACTTCTACATCACCGGCAGCC
Source organism: Caldilineaceae bacterium (assembly GCA_965207495.1). Classification (GTDB taxonomy): domain Bacteria; phylum Chloroflexota; class Anaerolineae; order Caldilineales; family Caldilineaceae; genus Bin5. Next base: position 3,923,911 of record OZ242287.1, on the reverse strand, counting down.
ACGTCCCCGGCGAATTCGACATCTGGCAGGACTTCCAGCGCAACATGCCCGAAAAATACGAGCCGTCGGCCGGAATCGGCACGCCCTCCCAGGTCGCCCGCAACCTGGAAGCGCTCGAGAACGCCGGCGTAGATCAGGTCGTCTTCGTGCAACAGGCCGGCAACAACCGCCACGAGCACATCTGCGAATCCCTTGAGCTGTTCGCCGACCAGGTAATGCCCGCCTTCAAAGATCGCCACGATCAACACCAGCGGCGCAAGGCCGAGCGGCTGGCGCCCGCCATCGAAAGGGCCATTCAACGCGTTCCCGATCTTCCCGAGGTGGGCGCTTTGCCCCCGCTGGACGCCTACCCGGTTCTTGCCGCCAAAGACGGGCTCTCAGAACAACCCGAACGTCCAACCGAAGGCGACAACATCGTCACCGCCATCTCCGGCCGCGGTTGAGCGCGGCCTTTCGATTCTCCCTCTGCCGTCGACGAAAATGGCCTTATTAATGCGCGTCTGAAGCCAGACGCGCTGGGAATGCGGTTCGCAACCGACCGCAGGCCGGTCTTTGGCAGCTATCGACCGCCAGCCTGGCCGTGGTCCGATTCAATCGCCGCTGGTCTCTCCTGCGCCGCCCGTATCCTCGCCATATCGAACTTCAGCGAACGGTCGAAACCGTAAATCCCGTTCTGCTCCTGTAGAATATCGGTCAATTGCGTGTAGCAATAACCAAAGTGAGCCGGGTCGTCCAGGAGGATCCCACACAAACGTGTAAACCGCTCGTAGAACTCCTCGATCGATTTCGGCCTATCTCCATAGCCCCAGGAGTCCTCCCCCTCCTCGACATCCGGGTTCCACCAGATGCCGCCGAACTCGCTCACGAAGAACGGCTGCCCTCTGTATGCGATCGACCAGGTCTGCCCGTCCCTTCCGTTATAATACGGCATCCCGTCAGCCACCTGGGCATGGTGCCCGGCAAACGCATCAGGGTCCTGCGTATAGTCATGGCAGTCGTAGACGTCCGCCTCAGGCACCCTGTGCGCATAGCCGCTCGTGTCCAGCACCGGTCGCGTCCTGTCCATCGCCTTCGTCGCCAGATATAGACCGCGCGTCACCGCATCCAAAGTCGTAATGCGGTCATGCAGCGGCTGCCACGTCTCGTTAAGAGGACACCAGCCCACGATCGAAGGATGGGAATAGTCCCGCTCCAGGACCTCCAGCCATTCAGTGATGTAGGAAGCTGTCGGTTGCTGGTGCGCCTCCACAGAGCCGTACCCCCGGCAACCCCAATCTCCGAATTCGCCCCATATCAGATACCCAAGCCGGTCCGCGTGATAGAGAAAGCGCTCCTCGAACACCTTCTGGTGCAGACGCGCTCCGTTAAAGCCGGCCTCCATACTCAACTCGATATCCCGCCGCAAGGCCTGGTCGCTGGGCGCCGTCATAATACCGTCAGGATAGTAGCCCTGGTCCAGCACCAGCCGCTGAAAGACCGCCTGGCCATTCAACGTAATCGCCTTCCCGTCAATGGCAACACTGCGCAGCCCGGCGTAGCTGCGCGCCTCGTCCACCACCGCCCCTTCCCCATCCACCAGCCGCAACACCACATCATAGAGATGCGGATCCTCGATCGACCACAGCCGCCGCCGCTCCTCCGGGATCCGCAGTTCCAGTTGCGGACAAAGGTCAAGTTCCGCCGAACATTCCACCTCGGCCACCACCCCGTTGCTGTCCATGATCTCTGCCTGCAAACGCAGCCCCGACCGCTTTCCCCCACTAGGAGTCCCAGCTGCCGTCGTTCGATGAACGACAGGCTGCTCAAGCCGAATGACACCGTTCGCCACATCCGGCGTCAGCCGTGGCCGTCCCAAATGAGTCTCCGCTACCGGTTCCATCCACACACTCTGCCAGATCCCAGTCGTTCGCACGTAAATGGCGCCCCTCGGCCCATACGTCTGCGCCTGCTTGCCCCGCGGCTGCGGATCGCGGTGGTTGTCCCTCGCCCGCACCACTACCATCACCCGCTCTCCCGGCCGCGCCGCGTCGCCCAGATCGCACGTAAACGGGCTGAATCCCCCTCGATGTCGCCCGACCTCCTCCCCGTTGACCCACACCGTCGCGTCATAGTCGACCGCCTGAAAATGAAGCAACACACGTCGCCCGCCCCAACTGCTGGGGATCTCCACCTCGCGCCGGTACCAGACCGCCTCCAGAAAGTCATGGTTCTCCACCCCCGACAGCTTCGACTCCGGACAGAAGGGAACGGTAATTTGGCCCGCGAGTGGGCGTGACAGCAACCCCCTTTCCAGGCCGCTGTCACCCTGGTCGATCGCAAACTCCCACCTGCCGTTCAGGCAGAGCCACTCCTTGCGCACAAACTGCGGCCGCGGATATTCTGGACGGGGAATGTTCATGGACTTTCTCCTATCGAACGTTGAGGAATGCTAATGAGGAGGTCGGAAAAAAGAAGAGCCTCGACCGAATCACTCTGGCTCGCCTACGAGAGAAATTCTCAGCCAGGCCCTTCACGTCGATTCGGTCGGGCTTTCCCACAGTGCAGTGAATGGCGTGAAACCTTGGAATTGGAAATTAAATTCATTCCATGTCCGGAACCAGCAGCACTTTCGAGACATTCCCCGGGCTGTGAATGAGGCGCTTGAACCAGTCCCCTCCCTCAGCCAGCGGAGCCTCAACAATCCAAGGATCAAGGCGGTAATGGCCGGCATGCAACGCCTCCAGACCGTCCTCGAAGTCGGCCGCGCCGTAAGCAAAACTGCCCCGTACCGTCAACTCCTGGCGAATTATCGCCGCCGCCGGCATCGGGCTCGTCTCCTCGTGCAGCCCCGAAAGGATCAGGATTCCAGCATTCCGGGTAGCCGCCACGCACTGGCTGCGCGTTCCCCCCGTCCCCACCGCGTCCACCGAGACCGCAACGCCTTCGCCGCCCGTGGCCTCCTTAACCGTCTCAACCACGTCCGCGCCCTGGCCGGCCCCATCCATGCCGTTTCCGGGCGGCGAAATCGTGATTCCACCAAGCGCGCCGCCCATTGCCAGCCGCTCCGGGTCGAGGTCGGCAATGAAGACCTGCTCAGCCCCTGCCAGCTTGAGCGCCTGCAAGGATAGCAGTCCAATCGGCCCGGCCCCGATGATCAGCGCCGACTCGCCTGCCACGTCTCCCGCCAGCCTTCCGATGCGCACGCCAACGCCAACCGGTTCCGTCAGCGAGCCGCTGCGCATCGACATCCCCTCCGGCAACTTGTGCGTCACAAAGGCAGGCGTACTGACATATTCGGCAAATGCGCCCGGCCTGTGCGCTCCCACCAGCCGCCTTTCCGGGCACAGCTGGGTCAGACCCATATGGCAAGTGCGGCACTGGCCGCAGTAAGAGAGCGGGTTCACCGTCACTGCGTCGCCGACCCCGAGTCCGGTCACCTCGCGCCCCACCTCTACGACTTCGCCCGCAAACTCATGCCCCATAACCAGCGGCGGCGTACGCAGTGCATTGTGGCCCAGAAATCCGCTCAGCTCCGAGCCGCAAATGCCGGCGTAGGCCACGCGAATGACCACCTCATCCGCAGCCGGCGTTGGTTCGGGCTGCTCCTGTATCTCCATCACTTCCGGCGCGGTCCAGACGAGCGCTCGCATCTATATCCTCCATAACATTATTGAATTCGAATCTGGCCCGTAACTACTCAGCCGCAACTGATTCGCAACCCTGAGCGAAGCGATCTAAGGTGTTCTCTCTCCTCGGTTTTTTGGGCGTCCGGGCCTTCGGCCCTCCCTTGTGCAGGGGCTGCGCCCCCGCAACGCCCCGCCCTTGCAAGCCACCGTACTGGTTCTTCTCCACCATCACGGTATGCCGACAGTGCGCCCCAACCACCCTGGCGGCTGCCAACTGAAGACGCCACTACAAAATCCGAAGGGCGGCGTAGATGAAGAGTTGGTCGAGACTCACTCTGTATGCGGCTTGGTAGTTACTCTGGCCCCATCATACGGAAACCTTGCCCGATCTGCAATTAGGCACAGCAATCTAGCTGTAAACTGGACCAGTACGGGCGCACCTGCGGGCATTTCGCACGCCGCGGGCCCTATCGGCTTGCGAAGATCTTCTGTCGCGTGTAGGCTTTCCAGAACACTGCAACAGCACGAAAATCCTGGATTCACGGCCCGAATTTGATCCCTTCGATCGGGGGCCCTGCAGTCGAAGAGCAATCTCCTGTCGGACCCGATTCCGCGTCGACCCCATAGGTATCCCTGCATCAACGCGTGCAACCGACTCCACAAAACGTCTCTGAGGAGCCACCAATGAAAATCACTGACATAACCGCCTATCCTGTCTGGGCTGGCCAACGCAACTTTCTCTTTGTCGTCGTCGATACCGACGAAGGCATTTACGGCGTGGGTGAAGCAGGGCTCACCAGCCGCGAACAGGCGGTGATGGGCGCATTCCAGGATTTCAAAGACGTACTCGTAGGCCAGGACCCGTTTCGCATCGAGCACATCTGGCAGCTTCTCTTCCGCGGCGGTTTCTTCCCAGCACAGCGCGTGCTGAGCTCCGCAATCTCTGCCATTGACATTGCCCTCTGGGACATCAAAGGCAAGGCCCTCGGCGTGCCAATCTACGAGCTGCTGGGTGGACGCGTCCGCGATAAAGTGGTCTGTTACCCCCACAACCACGGCCATGCCATGGAAGTAGAGCCGCTGGTCGAAAGCTGTCTGGAAACAAAGGAGCAGGGTTGGAAGTTCGTACGCTGGGGGCTGCCCCAGGACGGTAACACCCTGGAACCCCGCGACGCCGTCCGTACAGCCATTCGCCAGTTCGAGGCCGTGCGGTCGGCGGTTGGCGATGAGATCGACATCTGCTTCGATGTGCACACGCGACTGGATCTTCCCGATGTGGTCTGGCTCTGCCGTGAAGTCGAGCAGTACGCGCCCTTCTTCATCGAAGATCCCCTGCGTTGCGAAAACCCCGACTCTTTCAAGACCTTGAGGCCGCGCACCCACGTCCCGTTAGCCGCCGGCGAACAGTTCTCGTCAAAATGGGAATTCCTCCAGCTGATCGAAGAAGAGTGGATCGACTACGCCCGTGTCGATATGTGCATTGGCGGCGGCTTCACCGAAACCCGCAAGATCGCAGGTTGGTGTGAGACCCACTACATCAAGCTGGTTGTGCACAACCCGCTCGGCCCGGTCTCCTCCGCAGCCTGCCTGCAGATGAACCTGGCAACCTCCAACTTTGGCGTGCAGGAACAACCCCGCAAACCCGCCGAAATCCTACCCGACATCGTGCCAGTCCAGCACCACTGGGACGATGGCTATCTGTTTCCGACAGACCTGCCCGGACTCGGCATCGAATTCGACAGAGAAGCGGCCGCCCGCCAGCCCTCCCAGAAGCGCGAGATGCCGCAGTTGCGCCGCCTCGATGGCTCATTCACCAATTGGTAAGTGACGAGCAAAAAATTCAATCGCCGGTTGCGAGAGCAGACTTTCCGCAGATAGGCCGCACTTGTAGACAATCGAAAAGGGAAAGAAACCATGAAGACAGCTGCTGTATTCGGTCCAAACCAGGGAGGCGTCGTTGACGCGCCCAACCCGACTCCCGGCGAAAACTGGGTCGTCGTCAAAATCCACACCGCCCCCATGTGTACCGAATTCAAGGTCTACGTCTCCGGCAGAGAGGCCCCATACCTGGGTCACGAAGCCGCCGGAGAAGTCGTCGATGTGGCGCAACCCTGCCGCGTCAAAGTGGGAGATCGCGTCGTCGTCATGCCCCAAACCCCGTGCGGCCAGTGCGAGCTCTGCCTCGACGGCGAGTACATCCACTGCCTGGACACAGAAGAACCGCCGCCCCAACCAAACGGCGGCGAGGGCAGAGCAACCATGTCACAGTTCATGCTCAAACAGGACTGGATGCTGGTCCCTATCCCCGATGAAATCTCCTACGACCACGCCTCCATGGCCTGCTGCGGACTGGGCCCCACCTTCGGCGCAGTCCAACGTGCCAGACTTAGCCCGGACGACACCCTGATGATCACCGGCCTCGGCCCCGTCGGCCTTGGCGGCGTCATCAACGGAACGCACCGCGGGGCGACAGTCATCGGCGTCGACGTCAATAAGTACAGGGCCGCCAAAGCCCTCGAGTTAGGCGCAGTCGCCGTCATCGATCCAACCGCCCCCGACGCGCTGGAAAGTGTTCTGGCCCTCACCCGCGAAGGCCGCGGCGTCGATCACAGCATAGACTGTTCCGGCGTTGTCGCGGCCCACCGCCTCTGCATCGACGCCACCCGCCGCAAGGGCACGGTCAGCTTTGTCGGCGAAAGCGGCACAGACGCCACGCCAGTCCACGTCAGCACCGACATGCTGCGCAAAGGCCTCAGCCTGCACGGCTCCTGGCACTACAACATGGCCGACACACCACAGATCCTGCGCGTCATCGCCGCCAATCCCGACAAACTCGACAAGCTCATCTCCCACAGCTTCCCCCTGGATCGCGTTACCGATGCCTGGGACCTGCAGGCCACCGGACAGTGCGCCAAAGTGCTGCTCAAGCCTTGGGAGTAAAGTGACAGTCCCTCGCCGGACACTACTGTGGGGAATGACTGACAGGTTCAAGCCGCGCCGAGTCCCTCGACCCCACTGATCTGACAAAACATTAAGATTCAATGCTTCCCTGAAGTATTTCACCCATCAAAGGACGAGCAATCCCCCATGCAAGACCTTCTAAAACAGTATTTCGGCTACGACGACTTTCTGCCCCTTCAAGAAGAGATTATTGCCAGCGTGTTGAATGGCGAAGACGCGCTGGTCCTCATGCCGACCGGAGGAGGAAAATCACTCTGCTACCAACTGCCCGCGCTCCGGCTTGACGGCTTGACCCTGGTAGTGTCCCCCCTGATAGCACTCATGAAAGACCAGGTTGATGCGCTCAAGTCAAACGGTATCCTCGCAGGCGCGATCAACAGCACCCTCCCTTACTCCGAGATGCGCCGCGTACATGAGCAGGCGCGCCAGGGCCTTCTCAAAATCCTGTATGTTGCCCCGGAAAGACTCGCGATGCCGGAATTTCAGGATTTTCTCGCCAGCATCAAAATAAGTCTTGTCGCTGTCGACGAGGCCCACTGCATCTCGGTCTGGGGACACGACTTCCGCCCCGATTACCGTAGACTAGGCGAACTGCGCAAAACCTTGCCGGGCGTGCCTTTCCTGGCGCTGACGGCCACCGCCACCGAGCGTGTACGCATCGACATCGTTGACCAGCTCCATCTGTCCCAACCGCGGCAGTTCATCGCCAGCTTCAACCGCGCCAATCTCAGCTACAGCGTACTGCCCAAGAGGAGCGACAGCTTCGACACCCTCGTCTCCCTGCTGCAGAAGCACAAGGGAGAATCCGCAATCGTCTATTGCACCTCCCGCAAAGACACAGAAAACCTGTCCGCCCGGCTGCGCGGTAAGCGATTCAATGCCCAGCCCTACCACGCCGGTTTAGAGAACAATGTCCGCGCCCGTACCCAGGAGTCGTTCGTCCACGATCATGTACCCATCATTGTGGCCACCATCGCCTTCGGCATGGGTATCGACAAGCCCAACATTCGCCTTCTCGTCCACTACGACCTACCAAAGTCACTCGAGAATTACTATCAGGAAACAGGCCGCGCCGGCCGAGACGGCCTGCCCAGTGACTGCGTCCTCCTCTACAACTACGGCGACGCCGCCAAACAGGAGTTCTTTATCGAAAAGGTCGAGGACCAGGCCGAACGCCGCAACGCCCGTGACAAACTGGCGCAAGTCGTCGAATTCTGCCAGATCCAGTCATGCCGCCGTAAACACATTCTGCACTACTTTAATGAGTCGTGGGAGAAGGAAAACTGCGGCGGCTGCGATTTTTGCCTGGTGCCCAGAGAGGAGTTCGACGCCACCGTCATCGCCCAGAAGATCCTGTCCGCGGTAATCCGTACCGGCGAATGCTTCGGCATCAACCACGTCTGCAGCGTACTCCGAGGGGGGAACACCAAGAGCATCCGTCAGTGGAATCACAATAAGCTAAGTGTGTATGGAATCGCGAAGGAGTTCTCCAGCGCGAAGCTAAAGGAGATCGCTGGCCTCCTCGTCGCCGAAGGACTTCTTGCCAGGAACAGCGGGGATTTCGTTACCTTCAAAGTTTCCGAGACCGGACGAAGTTTCCTAAAGAACCGCGACACATTAACCCTCGCCATGCCCAAGCGCGACGGAGAAAAGGAGTCAACCGCTCGTCGCGCGGCCTTGGACTATGACCAGGCTCTCTTCGACCTGCTCCGCGACCTGAGAACAAGGTTGTCCGCAGAGAGAAACGTCCCCCCGTTCGTAATTTTCGGCGACGTCACCTTGCAGCAGATGGCGTACTACCTGCCTCAAAGCCTCGACAGTCTTTCACGGATTTCTGGGGTCGGCGCAAGAAAACTGGATGATCTGGGCGATGCTTTCCTCTCAGAGATTGTCGGCTATGCTCGCACCCACGGCATGGAAGAGTTGGACATTCCGAAACCAAAGAAAAACCGGTCTGACCGAGTCAGTAGTTCTGGCTCCACCTACGACCAGACGAAACAGTTGCTGCAGCAGGGCATGTCCATCGAAGAAGCGGCGAAACAGCGCGGCCTGAAGATAAGCACGATTGCCAATCACCTTGAGCGTCTGCTCCAGTCGGGAGAGCAGTTCGACCTTCGCCCGCTGTTGCCTAGCAGTGAGAGGCTCAAAAGAATTAGAGAGGCCTTCGCCGAAACAGGCGGCACTTACCTGTCCCCTGTCAAAGAGATCCTCGGCGACGACTTCTCATACGACGAAATCCGACTCGTGTGGCTTTATCTCGAACAGGAGAACAGCCGGCAAGAAACGTCCTGAAGCCGCATGTCGCCCTTCAAGCAACATCGGAGAACCATAGACTCATGACCTACAAATGCGCCATCATCGGCGTTAGTGGCGGTCGCGCCAACGGCCACGCCGACGCCTACGCCCACATCCCCCGCGGCCAACTCGCCTGCATCGCCACCCGCACCCGCGCCAACCTGGACACATTCGGCGACCGCTGGAACGTTGGCGTCCGCTACTCCGACTACCGCGAGCTGTTCGAACGCGAAAAACCCGACCTCGTCCACGTCAACACCCCGCCCGACGTCCGCCTCGAAGTAATGCAAGCCGCCGATTCCGCCGGCGTCGGCGCGTTAATCATCGAGAAGCCGCTCGCCATCCAGGCCGAAGACTATCTGGCCATCAGCCAGTTTGCCAAGACCGCCAAAGTAAAGGTCGCTATCAATCACCAGCTCCATTTCCATCCCCGCCGCAGCCATCTGCAAACGCTGGTTGCCGACGGCGCCATCGGCGACGTCCGCCTGATCGACGCCAGCGCCCGTATGAACATGGCATACCAGGGCACCCACGTGCTGCAATCCATCGCCGCATTCCATCCCCAGGGCGAGCCGGAAAGCGTCTTCGCACAGATTTCAGGCGCAGACGGCCTCCAGCAAGGCCGCAAGCAACACTTCGCGCCCGACGCAACCATGGCATCCATTCTCTACGCTGGCGGGTCCGGCGCCCTGCTCCGCTGTGGCACTAACGGTCCCTACGTCCTGGCCGGCGATGAACGCGTCAACGTGCACAAGCAGGTAACCGTCTACGGCACAGACGGCTTCGTCCACTGGAATATGTGGGGCTGGGAGACCTCAATAGGCGGCAAGCACGCCCGCGGCAGCCACAACTACCCCGACGAAGACATCCTCGGCCAGGCCGCCATGACCGAAGCCGCCTTCGACTGGCTGGAAGACGACAGCCGCATTCACGCCCTCAACCTCGACGCCGCCCTGCTCGACTTTCACATCCTGTTGAAGACCTACATGAGCGGCTTCAACCGTCGCGAGGAAACACTGGCCAGCGAGCTCCAGCCAGGGCTGATCGACGCGCTCCGACAGACTCTATTAAGTTAAGTATGGACCCGAGAGTTAACCCTAAAGTGGGCAAACTGAGCTAACTCGACCTGTGCCCCTTCACGCGCGTGGTGGCGTACCTCGGCGCCAGTTCCGGCTCCGCCCTCTGCATACGCTGGGGCGGCACGCCCTTGGCGATGGCCTCCAAATCGTCCAGTACCATCTCACCGATCTCCCAAAGCGCCTCCCGGACACTGCCCGCCCGGTGCGCGGACAGGACGACATTTGGCGCGCTGCGGATCGGATGCGCAGGGTCAAGCGGTTCCTGCGGAAAGACGTCAATCGCTGCCCGAAAGCGACCCGCGTGTAACATCTCAGTCAACACATCGAAGTCAACAAGATGGGCCCGACTGACCAGAATCAGCGCCGCGTCCGGCCTAATCAGTTCCAGCAGCGCCCGGTCAAGCAACGCCCGGTTCTCCCCGGACGGCACCGCCAGCACAAAAATAATCTGTGATGTCGCCATCAATTCATCCAGGGCAAGCGGCGTAACACCCTGCCCCCGGAGGTATCGCTCCCCCAGCCAGGGGTCGTAAACGCCTACCTCGCAGCCAAACGGCATCAGCAAAGGACGCAGGCTGCGTGCCAGCCCGCCGTATCCGATCAGTCCGACCTGCTTCTCGTAAAGATTGAAAGCGCCGGCATTGCCAGCATGCAAATACTTCTCCTCACCCTTCTGCATCGCCTGATGACCCTCCACAATGCCCCGCGCGCAGGCAATCGCCATCCCCAACGCCATCTCCGCCACCTGGCGCCCAAAGGCTGGAGCCGCCGACAAAACCCGAATCCCGTTTGCGAAGCAGTAGTCATAGTCCAAATCCAGGGGAAACGCGCCTGAAACCGACATGATGTTCCGCAGTTTGGTCGTCTTGTACAGCACATCCCCGTATCGCCAACTGGAACATACGACGGCGTAGGCTTCCTTCAACGCCTTTTCTGCATCCTCTTGCGGCATCGACTCGGATCGTCCCCAAATGACATCGACGATATCAGGCAGGCGGCTCAGCTCCGAGTCAGAGAAAATCTCGTCCATTCTGCGAAAGAAGGGATCCACCAGCACGGTTGGTTTTTCGGACATGTTCCACTCCTTTATTGAAAACTGTTTTGAGCGTTTTCTATTCGATGCCCCCAGCGCACTCCGCCAGAACCCCATCCGGTCCTGACGGCAAAGTCGCCTGTCTGAAGAATCTTACCCGACAGACGCTATGACAGTGAACGCCGCCAATTCGGCGCCGGCAAGCCCTGACAACCAAGGCAATACTGCATCCAATCCGGTGAACTTCAGGAAACTGACCTATGTTTTCCACCTGCACTGGTGCCAAAGTCTTCTGGGAAGCAAAAAACGCATTTGACAGAAAGAATTTAATCATTACAATCGTATCCAATATCCAAAATAAACCTCTCGACACAGGCGATGTCAATTCACGACGGCCGTGCGCAGACCAAGCAGACGCCTGGCTTTGGCCACTTGGCAAAGCCAGGAATGTCCACTCTTCCCAACCGTCGCCCTGTCCACGAACTCATAGCAGATAGCCTGCGGCTGACCATCATGGCCGGCCATCATCTTCCAGGAGAACGGCTCAATCAGGAAGAACTCGCTTCATTCTATGGTGTGAGCCGGATGCCCGTTCGCGAAGCTCTCTTGAAGCTTCAAGGAGAGGAACTGGTCGTTTCCATTCCACACAAAGGGTTCGCAGTCGCAGAACTCTCGGTGGAGGAGGTCGAAGATATCTTCTCCATCCGCATCATGTTGGAAGGACTGGCCACCCGGCTCGCCATCCCCAATATGACGGCGCAACGACTCGCCCGCATCGCCGAGAACCTCCAAAGGCAGCAGGAATACGGCGAAAACATCGACGCACGCCTCGAATTGAACCGTGAGTTCCACGGGACAATATACGAGGCCGCCAAACGGCCCCGTCTCGTTGCCTTGGTAACCAATCTGCGCAACATTGTCGAGGCGTATTCCCGCATCTACACATCGGCCGAAGGCAGAGCAAACGCAACGCTTAGCGAACACCGTCGAATATTCGAGGCTTGCCGACAAGGTCAAGCTGAGCTAGGCGAAAAGCTTGCGCAGGAACACCTCCGAAACATCGTTGACATTCTCGTCCCAAAATTGAAATCGTCGACCGCAGCAGACTTCAGGGCAAATGAGCCCAAAGAGCAAGAGCGGTTTGCATATGCGGAAGCCGACAGTTCACTCTAGGCAGTTCTGGTAAGGAGCGGAGTCTTGGACGCACTTGGCCGTGTCGTAGCCATCGCGGCCTCAGATGTATTACCATTCGAGCTTGACCAGGGCGTTCACTAACGCCCCGAAAGGAGTTGAGGTGACTGGAATGAAAGGCACCGATCTTGTTGGCCTGTTTACCGAGCATCTTCGTCTTTGTAACGTAAAGAAAGGCGAAGTGATTCTCGCCTTCACCGACGCGCAGTTCGCCTTTCCCGAATATCCCGGTGCGATGCTCGCCGCGGCCCGTTCTTTAGGAGCCGAGGCCTTCGCAATTACCGCCCCGTCGGACGCCGAAATCTCCGCCCAGCTTGTCCTCGACGCCTGGAAATCCGCCGATATGGTCGTTGCCATGACCACCATCCCCTGGCTCTATACCGACGCCCACAACGAAGCGCTCGCCTCCGGCACCCGCACCCTCATGGTGCACGAGCCGGTTGCCAACCTGAAGCGCATGTTCCCCAACGAGGATGTAGTTCGGCGCACCTATGCTGGTGCCAAACGAATGGCCGAGGCCAGCGAAATCCACGTTACCGACTCTGCCGGCTCCGACTTCACCCTCCGCAAGGACGGCCGCAAGGGCCACGCACAGGTGGGCCTCGCCGACCAGCCAGGCCGCTGGGACCACTGGCCTGCAGGGCTTGTCGCAACCGGACCGCTCGAAGACACCGCCCAGGGCACCTACATCGTGCGTGCTGGAGACGTAATCCTGCAGCAGCGCAGGCATACCGTCTCCGAAATCCGCATGACCCTCGATAAAGGGCTTATCACAAGCATCGAGGGCGGTCTCGACGCGCAGCTCTTGCGAGACTACCTCAGCTCCTTCGACGACCCCGACGCCTTCCGCTTCGCCCACGCCGGCTGGGGCACCGAGCACAGGTCACTTTGGAACGTCGTTGGCATGGATTCCGAAAGCCTCTACGGCACGGTCATGGTCTCGCCCGGCCGCAACATCTTTAACGCCGCCCACGAACACTCCGGACTTGGCGGCACGAACTACACCAAGGCACATATCGACCTCTGCTGCCGCCACAAAAACCTCTACCTGGACGGAGAGCTGATCGTCAATGAGGATGAGGAGATCGTACCGGAATACCTCCGGTAGAAATGAAATGCACTCCCAAAACCGGTAGTTCGGCCAGCGCTCGAACGGAGGAGCGAAAGCATGACGACATCAGGACAGACAAATAGCTTTGCGCAGTTAGTCGCCGAAGCGTTGGCGCTGAGCAAGATCGGTGAGGGCACGCGCGCCGCGCTCTTGAGTTCACATGTGTACGACGAACGCGCCATGCGTGCCTACAGCGATGCCCTCGACATCCTCGGGGCAGATTGGGTCCGCGTGATCATGGCCCCGCGTACCCAGGGGACCAGCTTCGCCAATCCGGTACAGGGCGGCTCCTTTGTCACCGACATTCTGAAATCGGCCGACGTGGTAGTCAGGCCGACCACAGCCAAGGGCGCTGTAGCCGACATCGGCATGTACACGCCCGTCTTCGAAGAAATCATCATGAGCGGAACCCGCTGGTGGGACTGCTCCGTCGGCGGCTCTGAAACACTACTGCGCAAGCTTTTCCCGACCCAAGCGATGATCGACCGCACCCGCGCCGGCGCCGTCAGCATGCAGGATGCCAAGACCTTGCGCATCACCTCCGAGGCCGGTACCGACCTGACCCTTAGCGTCGAAGGACGCATCGGCCACTGCCAGGTCGGCATTGTCGACGAGCCGGGCCGCTGGGACAACTTCGGCTTCGGCCTGGTCGCCACCGCGCCCGTCGAAGACTCCGCAAACGGCAAGGTGGTCTGGGACGGCGGCGACTCCCTCGGCGAACTGCTCGGCTCATACAGCGCACTCCTGCCCGAGCAGGTCGTGACCCATTTCGAGGACGGAAAAATCGTCAGTATCGAGGGCGGTTGGGTCGCCCGCCGTTTCGAAGAGTACCTGGCCGGCCTCAACCGTCCAGAATTCTATCGCATCGCCCATATCGGCTGGGGGACGCATGAAAGCGCCGCCTGGGGCGGCCCGGGCTGGAACACGGCAGAATGGGAAAGCTACTACGGCTGTATCATGCTGCACCTTGGCATGAACATCTTTTCCACGCTTGCCCCCTACAATGGTCTGCATGGGACCAGCAGTCCGTCGATTGCATGGCCGATGCCGTCACATGCCGGCGGCTGTCTGCTGCGGCATGACCTCTATCTCGATGGCGAAAAGATCTTGAACGCCGGGGCAATCGTTCCGGACGGCCTGAAGTAAACCAGTCCGTGCTAGGCAAATGGTCGCGAGCGGCCATTCGCCTGGCATCTAACCAGAGGAGACATACCATGCGTATGCAGGATTTCTCGGTATCCTATCACGCCGCCACAGAAAACGTTGGTCTGTTCCGCCAGGTATTGGAAGGGTGTAAGCTGACGGCCGACGAGACACTGCTACTCTTCACAGATACCCAATTCTACCCCCATTATCCCGCCGCATTCATGGCCGCAGGGCAGGAGATCGGTGCAGAAGTCATTCAGATGACCGTGCCATCGACCCTTCCTGAGATCTCGTCAAACTACATTCGCGACGCCTGGAAGGCGGCCGATCTGGTTATCGGCATGTCACAAGTGCAGTGGCTCTACTCACGCGCCCACGATGAAGCGCGTCAGTCCGGGACACGCGCACTCATGGTGATCGAACCCATCGACGTGCTGCGCCGCCTCTCCCCCAACGTAGACGTACGCAAACGCGGTCGAGCAGGTGTACCTCTGTTGACTGCTGGCAAGGAGATGCGCATCACGTCCAAAAACGGCACCGACTTTACCGTCAACAAGGAGGGCCGCGAGGCCTACACGCTCTACAGCCTCGCAGACGAGCCGGGCAAATGGGATCACTGGCCGCAGGGATTGGTGACCTTCTTCGCCGCCCCCGGCCAGGGCAACGGCACAATCGTGGTCGACCCCGGCACTGTTTACCTGAAATTCCGCCGGCACTCGACCGAACCGGTAAAGCTCACCGTACGCGAAGGCAGCATAGTAAAGTTTGAAGGCGGCACCGAGGCCCGACTGCTTGAAGATTGGTTCTCGCAGTGGAACGACCCGCGTTCCTACGAGCTGGCGCACGTCGGATGGGGCACCGAGCACCGCGCCGACTGGAACGTCATCGGCATGGACTCTGAGGCCTTTTACGCCAACTTCCTCGTAGCCTTTGGCCGCAACATTTTCTGGCCCGTCGGCGGCGACAACGACGTCGCGTCGCACTGGGACTTCTGCTGCCTCAATCACGATATCTACGTCGACGATCAGGTAATCGTCGAGAACGGCACAATCGTTCCGGAGAACCTCAAGTAATGCGATTGCTGCAATATGTGGCAAAGAGACTGCTCCAACTGGTCCCCGTACTGCTCGGGGTCTCAGTCATCATTTTCACAATCTCACACGTCCTTCCCGGCAACCCGGTCTATCTGTTTGTCGGTATCGACACGACTCCGGAAGAGATCGAAGCGATCACGAAGCGTCTGGGCCTGGACAAGCCTCTGCACGAACAGTATTTCATCTGGCTGGGCAACGTCTTGCAGGGCGACCTCGGCGACTCCTGGTTTACCTCAGAATCTGTCGCCCAGGACCTCATAAGGCGTTTTCCCGCCACCTTCGAGATGACGACAGTGGCACTGCTGGTAGCGATTGCATTGGGCGTTCCCCTCGGCGTCCTGTCTGCCGTGTACAGGAACAGCTGGATCGACAATATCAGCCGCAGCATCACGCTTCTGGGCGTCTCTGTGCCTTCATTCTGGTTGGGACTTTTGCTGATATACGTCCTGTTTTACCTGCTGCGAATCTTCCCGCCGCCGAGCGGCCGCATCGGCCTGCTCATCTCGCCGCCCGATCGAATAACCGGCCTCTATCTCATCGACAGTTTGTTGACAGGCAACTGGAAGGCCTTCAGTTCCAGCGCCCAGCACCTGGCCCTGCCAGTCATGACCCAGGCGCTAATAACTCTGGCGCCAATCACCCGCCTGATGCGTTCGTCAATGCTGGAAGTTCTGGGATCGGAGTACATTCAGGCCGCCCGCGCCAACGGCGTTCCCGATCGCCAGATCTACTTCCGCGACGCCCTGCGCAACGCCCTCCTTGCGCCCCTGACCTTCGTCGCCCTGGTCTACGGAAACCTGCTCGGAGGCAGTGTCGTTATCGAGCGCATATTCTCCTGGCCGGGCGTTGGACGCTACGCGCTGGAGTCGATCGTCGTCAAGGACTACAACGCGGTCCAGGGCTTTGTTCTTATGGCGGCAGTTCTCTACGTCCTGGTCTTCCTGATCGTGGATATCCTTTACTTTGTCATCGATCCAAGAATTACCGCCTGACCTTTCTGCCTTGTGACCATCTTCCAGGCAGATCAACGCTGGTTCGCAGCAGTTCTTGCATGTCGTATTGACCTTTAAGGAAGAGATTGAGAAATGAAGGCACAGGGAAACCCGCTGCAACTGGGGCTGAAAACTGAGATGCCGCCGGGCCTCCAGCGATTTCTCTTCCAGCTGCGCCGCAACTGGTCGACGCTGGTCGGTATAGGTATTATTCTTTTCTTCGTCCTCATTGCTATCTTCGCGCCCCTGATAGCGACCCACGACCCGGTCATCACGAATCTGGACGAGCAGTTCGAGGCTCCCAGCACCAGGCACTTCTTCGGTACCGACGAGGTCGGATGGGACATCTATTCCCGCGTTATCTATGCCACCCGCGTCGACTTCTTCATCGCCATCGCATCTGTGCTGATGGCAATCGCGATCGGCGTACCCTTGGGTGGTCTGACCGGCTACTTCAGCGGCCGCTTCGACGATATCCTGATGCGCATCCTCGATGCCTTCCAGGCGTTTCCACCTCTCATTTTGGCCATGGCAGTTGTCGCCGCTCTGGGAAGGAGCATCTGGCTTGTCATCGCTGTGATAGCGTTCATAAACTTTCCTTCCTACCTGCGCGTCGTCCGCGCCGAAATGAAAAGCAAGAAGGAAAGCTTCTATGCCGAGGCCGCCCGGTCGGTGGGCAACCCGTCCCACCGGCTCATATTTCGACATCTGATCCCAAACTGCCTCGATCCCGTCCTTGCCCAGGCCCCTCTCAACGCCGGCTGGGCCATTTTGGTCGCCGCCAGCCTCAGCTTCATCGGCCTGGGAGTGCCCATTCCAACGCCCGAGTGGGGCTCAATGATCAACGACGGGGTCGGAGGCATTGTCAGCGGCGAATGGTGGATCTCATTTTTCCCTGGGCTTGCCGCCATGCTCGCCGTCCTCGGCTTCAATCTGCTTTCGGAGGGATTGAGAGACATCTTTGATCCCAAACGGATGGAATCCTGACAAATGCTTGACGCACGCAAGCCGGACACTCTCCTCGACGTGAGAGGCCTGCATACCTACTTCTACACGTATGAGGGCATCGTCAAAGCTGTCAACAGCGTCTCCTACGGGCTGAATCGCGGCGAGATAACCGGGCTGGTCGGTGAAAGCGGTTCGGGAAAATCCGTGACCGCACAGTCGATCATTCAGCTCGTAAAAGCCCCCGGCAAGATCGTGAGTGGCGAGGTCTGGCTGGACGGAGAGGACCTGATGTCTCTCGGCCAGGCCGAGATGCAGGCTGTACGTGGACGCAAAATCTCCATGATCTTCCAGGAGCCCCGCGCTGCCCTGAACCCCCTCTTCACTGTAGGCGACCAGATAAGCCGCGTCATTCAGTTGCGGGAGGGCTGCCCACGCAGCACCGCCGATAGCCAAGCCATCGAAATGATGCGCGCCGTTGAAATCGCTGACCCCGACCGCCGCGCCAGCGCTTACCCCCATGAACTCTCCGGCGGCATGTGCCAGCGGGTTATGGTCGCCATGGCCCTCAGCGCCAATCCACTACTTCTGATCGCAGATGAACCCACCACCGGGCTCGACGTCACTGTGCAGGCGCAAGTGCTGGACCTGATTAGCACCCGCGTCCAATCGGCCGGCTCCGCCTGCCTGTTCATTACACACGACCTCGGCGTCGTCGCCGAGCTGTGCGAACGCGTTATCGTCATGTACGCCGGACGCGTCGTCGAACAGGGACCCGTATCCGAAATATTCACCAACCCGCGCCACCCGTACACGCAGGGGTTGATCGCATCCACGTTGCGCGTAGACATCGACAAACCGATCTCCACTATCCCAGGCACCGTGCCGGATGCCGTCCATCTGCCCAGCGGATGCACATTCCATCCTAGATGCCCTTTCGCCGAAGAGCTCTGCCAGCTCGAAGAGCCACCAATGGTCGAAGCAGGGCATGACCATACGACGCGCTGCCACATCGTTTCCGGAAGAATCAAGAAGGAAATGCTCGAAGAAGCCTGGGAGTTAGAGCCCGCTTAACCAGGCTAAACCGACTCTGTACTAAATCAGGTCCGCGGCGGAGTTACAAACCCAGAGGGCGGAAATGGCGCTCGCCAACCACGACTCATTCATAAGAATTCGCAATCTTCGCAAAGATTTCCCGATCCGTGTCGGCATGTTTTCCCATGTCCGCCTGCGCGCTGTGGACGACATATCGTTCGATATTCCCAAAGGCTCCACCATGGGACTGGTCGGCGAGAGCGGTTGTGGCAAGACGACCGCCGGCCGCTGTCTCCTGCGCTTGATAGAACCGTCTTCCGGTGAAGTATGGATGGGGGACCAAGACCTCACCGACATGAAAAGCGAACAAGTCGCGAAAATGCGCGGCCGGATGCAGATGGTCTTCCAGGATCCCGGCGGATCCCTCACGCCGCGCATGACCGTCGGCGCAATACTGCGCGAACCTCTGGATCTCCACACGAACCTGAACGCACACGAGAAGGATCAGCGCGTTCGGGAGCTGCTTTCCCAGGTCGGCCTGCAGCCCGATCACCTCTCACGCTATCCTCATCAGTTCAGCGGAGGTCAGCAGCAACGAATCGGCGTCGCCCGCGCCATCGCCACCCACCCCGACTTTATCGTTCTCGACGAACCAACCTCCGCGCTCGATGTATCCGTTCGCGGCCAGATTCTGCGCCTGCTTACCCAACTACAGGATGAGCTCGGGCTGACCTACCTGTTTATTTCGCACGACCTGAGCGTCATCAAGCATACCTGCAGCCAGGTCGCTGTAATGTACCTGGGACGTATCGTAGAGACTGGAAGCACCGAGGAAATCTTCGACTCGCCAGCCCATCCTTACACCCAGGCTCTGCTTTCGGCTGTTCCCATTCCCGACCCAACGCAACGCGGCAAGGAGCGCCTGAAGCTGCCCGGCGAAGTGCCTAGCCCAATCGACCTGCCGCCCGGGTGCCGCCTGTACTCACGTTGCCCGTATCGCCGCGACGAATGTTTACAGCCTGGACCGCCGCTCATCCACATTGCCAACACGCACAGCGCCGCCTGTATCCTTGTCGAAAGCAGCGACGCCGGTAGTGAAAAGCCTGGCGTCTCCGCCTACTCGCAACCTGCCTAGACGCCCGCGCGCAATGTCCTGAACCGTGTTCCATACGCCGAGCTTCCGCAAAGGCCTTTGGCATCGTAGAGCCGCACAACCGCGGCATCCTGAGCCAGCTATCAGGAACTGAATCCGGAATCCGACAGACACTGTGGACCGCGAGCTGGCGCCTCCCACAGCTTTCCTGCCAAAAGGAGTTTGCAGACATGCAAAGCAAAAAGATGTCGCACCGATTCACGTTGGTGACTGTTGTCAGCCTTCTTTGTATGGCCCTGTTGGCGGCCTGCGCACCCGCGGCTGCCCCCGCAGACACCGCGCAACAGGCCGACACTGCCGCCGTCGACACGTCCGAAATGACAGGCCGCGAAAAGGCCATCGCTACCGCTTCAGATGAGGAGCGTACGCTTATCGTCGCCGTCAGTCAGGATCTCTCTACCCTCGACTGGGACGTTTCCGGCGCATTCCCCCGCATGACCGAAACGCAGGTCAATGTCTTGGGAAGCTGGGCGCAGCCTGCCATTGTCGAGCTTGAGGACGGCAGCTTGGTTGGTGATGCCTTGAACTTCGAGCCCATGCTCGCCGATACGATGGTGATCTCGATGGATGGCACCCAGTGGACATTCAAATTGCCGGAAGGTATGAAGCACTATCCCTCGGGCAATGAGATTACCGCCAATGACTACCTCTACTACAAAGATCGCCGCGGCAACATGCGCGTCCCCCCTTCGCTCGACCGGCTGGTCCGTCTGGCCACTAAAGAAGAACCGCTGAAGGGCTTCGAGGTGCTGGATGACTATACCTTCCGCTTCAACGCTTCCGACTGGACCCCCATCCTGCGGCCCTTTATGAGCTGCTGTCAGTTTGGCTACATTATCGACAGCAAGGCCTACATGGATGCCGGTGAAGCCGAAGGTGACAAGTGGGGCCAGGACTTCGCCCAGACAAACATGCCGAGCAGCGGCCCATACTATATCCATGACCGCATTCCGAACGAGTTGATGGAGTTTCGCACCAATCCGAACTGGCAGGGTAAGGAGCCGTTCTTCAACCGCATCCTCTTTACCGTCGTGCCCGAGTCCGCCGACCGCGTGCTTCTGCTCAAGGCCGGAGAAGTAGACATGGCCCAGGACCTGTCGGCCAAGGAGATTAACGATCTGCGCAGCGACGACACTGTCAGCATTAAGCAGGTCCGGATCGGCGACATGATCGTGATGCCGATCAACCACAACACGGAACCATTCAACGACAAGCGCGTGCGCCAGGCCGTTTCATACCTGATTCCCTATGACGACATCATCGACAAGGTGTGGTTTGGCAGCGCAGAGCGAAGTCTTGGGCCGGTGCCCGCAATGGTACAGGGTTATGACCACAGCTACTGGCCATACGATCTGCCCGAAGAGGAGGCAATCGCCAAGGCGAAGGAGCTTCTGGCAGAGGCAGGCTACGCTGACGGCCTGGAGTTTGATCTGAATATCGATCTGGGCACGCCCGAACAGGCAAGCATGGCCAAGATCATCCAGAGCGCGCTGGCGGCAGCCGACATAAAAGTCAACGTCAATCCAATGCCGCGTGCAGCCTATCAGGAAGGCAAAAACCAGGGCACGCACACATCGGCGCTCGATACACTCTTCCCCTGGACGGCCGAACCCGGCTACTTCATGGATATCCTGTTGGGTTGCGCATCCTACGGCAACCGCTACAGCGGCGTCTGCCTGGAGGAAGCTGATGAAGTGATCCGGGAAGCCGGCACAACCGTAGATGAAGAAGCCCGTTTCGCACTTTACAGCGAAGCCCAGCGCTTGCACATCGACAACGCCTCATGGATCTGGCTTGGTGCCCGCTACTTCAATCTGGCCATCAGTTCCGAGATCGAAGGCTATGTCTCGTTCCCCGACACCCGCACGCGCTACTGGCACCTCTACCGGGATCTCGAGGAGTAACCCAGGGCCATGCGGCAAGTCGAGAATGGCAATGCGACCCTTCGGAAAGTAATGCTGGACAAGGTCGCACTCTGATCGACCCTGCACTGCTTTGAGGCCACTCGTTATCATAGCCGGTTGCCTTGGATGTGAGATGCAGGAGCAAATCTACAAATGACAGTGCCGGGGACACCATGTACAAGACTCACCGTCCTGTGACGAAGTTGAAAGCGTCTCCGGCACTGTCCTGTTCAGCGTCCAACAAGATGTTCCATAGAGGGCTGCCGAGCCTGTGGTTCCGAAAAAGCTGAGCCAGCGTTACATCTTCGCCTTCTGGTACCCGCTGGCTCTCAGTTGGATGATGATGAGCATCGCCGACCCTGTGGTAAGTGCAGGAATCACCCGTCTGCCCCAACCGGAACTTGAACTGGCCGCGTTTGGAGTGGCCCAACCAATTGCCATCCTCATGGAAAGCCCCATCATCTACATGCTGGGCACAGGGGTGGCCCTTGTTCGCAATCGCGCCATGTACCACCTGGTGTGGCGCTTCATGCTCCATCTGTCGATTCTCATGACCGTGGTGAGCGCAGTGCTATTCTTCACGCCGGCCTACCATGTTATGACTCGCCTTCTCCTCGGACTGACCGAGGACGTAGCAGTCGCTGCCCGGCCCGCCATGCAGCTGCTTCTACTGTGGCCCGCAGCAATCGGCCTGCGCCGCTTCCTGCAAGGTGTCCTCATCAGACATGGCTACACCCGTCACATCACCATGGGAACGGTATGCCGGCTGACCACTCTGTCCGCAACGATGGCCGTCGGTGTATGGATTGGTGGCATACCCGGCGCGGTTCTGGGTGGCCTCGCCATGGTTTTGAGTGTGATAGTCGAAGCCATCGTAATCGCCTGGTGGGCTCGCCCAATCGTGCGTGAACACATACTTACCAAAGAGGAAGTTCCTGATCAGAACGAGGCTGACATGACCTATACCGGCCTGTGGCGGTTTTACCTGCCGCTGGCCGCCACCGACGTCATGCGAGTCATCTCCCGTCCTCTCGTTGTCGCCGGGATAGCACGCTCCGCGATGTCGGCTGCCTCACTGTCCGCCTTCCCGGTCGCCTTCGGCCTGGGCTTCTTCTTCTCCAGCCCGATGCGCGCCTGCCATGAAGTCGTCATCGCTCTCTTCCAGGACGAGCGCTCCTACCGGGCCTTGAGGCGGTTTGTGGTGATATCGGGGGCCCTGCTGAGCCTTGCAATGGGCCTGCTGGTTTTCACCCCATTGGATCATTTCTACTTCACTATTCTCCTTGGCGTGCCCGCCGAAATCAAGCCGCTGGCAAGACTGGGCGCTCAGTTCATGGTTCCCTTTACCTTCTTGCTGGCTTGGCAAAACCTGTATCGTGGGAGGCTCATGAAGCGGCACGAAACACGCTTCATTCAGTATGGAATGGTCGTCAACCTGGTCAGCATGTTACTTGCGCTGACTATCGGTGTGTCAGTTGGGCTGGCTTCGGGCGTCGTAGTCGGCGCGGCGTCGGTCGTTCTTGCCCATGCCGTGGAGGTCGTGGTGTTGAACGCCGCAAACAGGCCTCCCGACACCCTATCGGACATCCAGCCGACACACGCTCACTAGCGGCAAAAGCCGACACCGCTCGATTCGATGAACACATACATTCACGGCGCGCCCCGCCCGAGGGTCGAGCCGAAAACTTTAATCGGTTCTCCACGCGTGAATAGCTATTAAGGAGCTTTTCAAATGGCAAACTTTGAACTAGCAGGCCTGAGCGCCGCACCGGGTGAAGTCGTGAAAGGACACCTCGGCCATGTCACTTTGGCCGACGGCAACAAAGTTGGTGTGCCCGTTGTGATCGTCAACGGCGTCGAGGATGGGCCCACGCTCGTCGTTACCGCCTCCATCCACGGAACCGAAATCAACGGAACCGGTGCCCTCCTCAAGACCGTGAATGCCACCGACCCAACGCAACTGAAGGGACGACTGGTCGCCATCACCGTCGGCAATCCCTTCGCATTTCAGGTCGGCTCCTACTTCTCTCCTGTCATCGCCCCCACCGGCGACGGCATCAACATGTCCTCCGCCCCAATGTGGCCGGCCGACTCAGGCGGCACAGTGACCTTGCGCCTCGCCGGCGTCATTGGAGAGGCGATCAAAGTCGCGACCCACTCTATTGACGTCCACTCGAATCCACCCGATGCCATCCCCTTCACCTTGATTCGACGCGACGCCTGCCCCGACGAAACTGTGCTGGCCGAAATGGAAAAAATGGCCGAGGCCTGGGGATTTACCGTGATCGATTCGCCCGGCCGCTCCGCGACCGGCGTCGTCGGCAGTTCGCTGGCCCATGGCATCCCATCCATGACGCCCGAGCTCATCGCCGATTTCTTCCTCTGGGAAGACAATATCACCTCCGGCCAGATCGGGATCACCAATGTCATGAAGGCCATCGGCATGCTGGAGGGCGACATCGTTGCCCAGGCGACAACGCCGATGCAGGGCGACTTCTATATGGCCGATCGCCTCACCTCCCACAAGGGCGGCCTGATGTGGATCAAGCATCCCCCGGGAACCTTTCTGCGCGAAGGAGACGTCGCCGTCGACATGATGGATGTCTGGGGAGACCTCATTGAGGAAGTCAAAATGCCCTACGACGGGTACTGCTGGTCCTTTACCGGTGGCGTCGG
The DNA here is from genome assembly GCA_965207495.1 of Caldilineaceae bacterium. GTDB lineage: Bacteria > Chloroflexota > Anaerolineae > Caldilineales > Caldilineaceae > Bin5. The sequence goes on along the minus strand of OZ242287.1, from coordinate 3,899,691 downwards.
GTACACGCAAGTCGTTCCCGAAGGCACCCAGATCGCCTTCACCTTCCGCGAACGCTGAGAATGAGTGGCTGGCTCTACATCGACAGAGTGAAAGATCATTTCGTTCATTTGGGTGACCTGCATCGGAAGGATTAGCCAAACTTGAGTTCCGACGTCAACGTGGGAACGCTGCCCCAGGCGGCCCCCGCCCAGCCCGTCAAACTTGATAAGTTCAAACTCGGCGTCCTCTCTTTCGGTCACCTCGTGGGCGATATGTACTACGCCACGCTCATCCCCCTGTGGCCTCTGCTCATCGACCGAATGTCGCTGACCCTGACCGACGTAGGGTTCTTTACGTCCCTCTCCAGTTTCATGCTGATGCCCGTCCAACCCTTCATCGGCTGGCTGGTCGACCGCTTCCCCCGCGCCTGGTTCATGGTTCTGGGACTGATAGGCGCGGCGATAGGCATGAGCTTTATCGGCCTCGCGCCGACCTATACGCTGCTTATGGTCTGTGTTGTCTTTGGACGCTTCAGCAACGCCATCTTCCATCCGCACGCGGCGATGATGGTACGCGCCACCTCCGGCGGCAGGCACGCAACCGCAATGTCCATCTTCGCGTTTGCCGGCAACATCGGGATCGCCGTCGGCCCCCTGCTCAGCGTCGGTGTTGTCACCCTGTTCGGTCTGGAGTCCACCTACCTGATGATTCCGTTCGGGCTGCTGGCGGCCGCTGCCATCTACCACTTCATCGGCGTGGACGTACCCAAAGAGTCGCCGCCGCCCCAATCCAAACCCAAAGACGGAAGTCGGCTGGCTTCAGCAGCCCAGGCTTTCATCGGCCCGTTGATTCTTCTTGCCGTACTGATGACCTTCCGCGCTGCGATTTGGGGCGGCTTCAGAACCTTTCTGCCAATCTTCCTGGTCGATAATCGCGCCGTCACCCTTGTCATCGGCGGGCTCGGCCTTTCCGCGCTCTCCTTGTTCGGCGCTCTGGGGGGACTGCTTGGCGGTCATTTGTCTGACCGCTACTCCGGCTCGTGGGTCATCGCGCTTTCCCTTCTGATTTCCGCCGTATCAATCTTTGCCTTTGTCAGAACAGACGGCATACTGAGCCTGCTGATGTTAATCGTGGCCGGTATGTCTCTGTTTGCAAGCCAGCCTGTTGCCACCGTACTGGCTCAGGAACTCGCGCCAGGCCAGATGGCAATGGCCTCCGGAGTTATGATGGGCATGGTGTGGGGGATCGGTGCGCTGTTTGTAACCCCAATCGGGATGTTAGGCGATGTTTTCGGACTGAACGCCAGCATGTACGCCCTTGCCGGGCTGGCCTTGCTGACCGGCTTGGGCTCGTTTTTCCTACCAGAGTTCAGGCAAGAATTTGGAGCCCGGCTTCGCAAGGTCATTCAACGCCCTTCTACTTGAGTGCATTCGCCAATATGAACTAGATTTCTGTCCAACCGGTCAAAGCGGCGGTTCCGCCGCACGTGAAGACCCATTTTCAGCAAGGAGCAGTCCAATGACAACCCGTATCCTGTACATCAATCCGCTCGGGACAGACATGTACGACGAGTACACCTATAATATCTTGAAGCCCGCTGCCTGCCCGGACACCGAGCTCATTGTGCGCAGCTTGCGTAACGTGCCCAAGACCCCCTATCTGCCGCCCGCGTCATACTTCACAAACCAGCTCCTTCAAGCGGTCGTCGAAGGCGAGCAAGAAGGTTTCGATGGAATATCGATAGGCTGCTGTGCAGACCCAGGTGTAGAAGATGCTAAGAAACTCGTCAATATCCCCGTCTCCGGCCCCTTCGAAGCGCTGGCACATACTGCCCCCGCTCTAGGCCGAGTTACGATCATTGCCGGGAACAAGAACAGCGGCTCCTGGAACCACCTGGTCCACAGATACAATATGGCTCCCTGGCTGGCTTCCGTGCGCGAGGCACATTTCGCCCATCCCGACCCCGAAATGTCTATGCGGCTCTTCGAGCAGGATGAGTCGGAACTGCGCCGCCTCGTAGTGGCCGAAATGGACCGGGCAGCCCGCGAAGAGGGCGTCGAACAGGCCAGGCTCGCGCTGGAGGAAGATGGCGCCGACGCAGTCTTCTTTGCATGCACGCTCTGGTCCGGACTGCTTGAACCCGTCGCGCGCGCCGTGCCTGTCACCGTGCTCGACCCGATGGTAACCGCCCTCAAATATATCGAAATGGTTGCCGCCACCCGCCGCTACTACCGGGAGTATCAGCTTCAACTCTCGTTTGCCAGACGTTCCCGTTTCCCGGTATCGACTGAAGCCGTCCCCTCACTGAACTAATGACCGAGCGGCCGTAATTTGGCGGCAGCACCATACCGCGAAAGTGAGTATGGTAGGCCGTCTTTCGGACGAGAAGAGTTCCAATAAAACATGATCTGGGGCAGGCGCACCGTCCTGCCCCGAGGTATCCCTGCACGTCAACTGAGGAGAACCCCATGGACCGATTCGAGGCCAACGTCCAAGCCAACCAGGAACGCTTTCTTGCCGAGCTACAGGAGTTTTGCCGCAAGCCGAGCATCATCGCGCAGGGAATAGGAATAGAAGAGACCGCCGATTGGGTCAGGGACCGCTTGCAAGGCGTTGGGTTCGATTCCCAGGTAATCCAGGTCGAAGGAGGAGCGCCTGTCGTCTACGGCGAAATGGGATCCGGCGACAAAACGCTCATGATCTACAACCACTACGACGTCCAGCCGCCCGAGCCGCTGGACCTGTGGGACTCCGGCCCCTTCGACGCCGAGATTAGAGACGGCCGCGTCTGGGCACGCGGCGTGTCCGACAACAAGGGTCCGTGGATGGCCCGCGTCCAGGCAATCGAAGCCTACCAGCAGGAGATTGGTGAGCTTCCGTTCCGAATCAAGTGGATTGTTGAAGGCGAGGAAGAGATTGGCAGCCCCAATCTGGGACGCTTCGTCGAGGAAAACAAGGAACTCTTGGCCGGTGCAGACGCCTGCCTTTGGGAGGGGGGACGGAGGGACGGTGCCGGCAGACCGGTCATCTCTCTAGGAATGAAAGGTATCGCCTACCTCGGCCTCTCTGTCAGCGGCGCAAGCAGCGACCTCCACTCCATGAACGCCCCCATCGTCGGCAATCCCGCCTGGCGCCTGATCTGGGCGCTCGCCAGCCTCAAAGACGAGAACGAAAATATTACCGTCGACGGGCTGATGGACCACGTTGTCAAGCCGACGGAGGAGGAATGGGAATATCTCCGCGGTATCCCATTTGATGAAGAAGAGTCCAAACAGGACTTTGGCATCAATTCCTTCCTGAAGGACGCAACCGGGCCCGATGTTGTCAAGCAACTCCTGTTTGATCCCACCTGCACAATCTGCGGCTTTCTGACCGGTTACACAGGCCCCGGTCTGAAGACCGTCCTTCCCAACCAGGCGTCAGCCAAAGTAGATTTCCGCTTGGTCCCGGACCTGAATCCCGAACTCGTCCTGCGACTCGTGCGGGAGCACCTGGACCGGCGAGGATTCACAGACGTCAACGTAGAGCTGCTGGCCCAACTGTGGCCGTATCGGTCGCCGGTTGAACACCCCTGGGTAAAGGCGAGCATCTCAGTGGCCCGTGACATCTTCGGCGCCGAACCGGTTGTCTACCCGTCATCGGCAGGCGGCGGACCGATGTACCAGCTGTGTGGGACCTTCGGCATACCCGGCATCTCTGGCGGCGGCGTAGGAAACCCCAATTCAAACCTGCACGCACCCAACGAGAACATTTTCGTCGAAGATTACATGCGTTCCATTCTCTACACAGGCCACCTGATTAACGCCATAGGCAGCCTGTAACGCTGGCAAGAGTAGACTTCGAACTGAATAATACCTCCCATCTAACCGTGTGCGAGAAAAGCTGGAATGCCTGCTTCGGGCCAGGCCTGGGCGCTCAATGTATAAGGATGATTCATCCGGAGGGTCTGTCCGCAAGTGGGCAGCCCTGCTGGCTGTCATTGCAGGGCTCCTGGTTCACGCTCTGAATCACAGCATCATCCAGGCAGCCCTGCCGACCCTGTCACAGGAACTGCAGACCGACTTCGCCACAATTCAGTGGGTTCTTCTCAGCTTCCAGATCACACTGACCGTAGTGATTCTGAGCGTTGGCCGCCTGGCCGATATGTTCGGTAAGAGACGTATCTATATTGCCGGACTGCTCTGCTTTGCGCTCTCTTCTCTGCTCTGCGCGCTTTCCCCAAACGTCTACTTCCTGATCGGTTTCCGCGTCCTTCAATCCACCGGGGCAGCGGTCGTCACTGTCCTTTCCTTGGCGATCGTCGCCGAGGTATTCCCCGACGAAGAGAAGGGCCGCGTCCTCGGCATCTCCGCCGGCGCCAACTCTTTTGGTCACTTCGTAGGCCCAACCCTCGGTGGCTATCTGATCGGAGAGTTTGGCTGGCGGCTCGGCTTCTTCCTGCTGGTACCCTGCGGTCTCCTGGCCGCTCTGCTGGCGGCCCGCTACATTCCCGCCCTCCTTCCCACGGGTACAACCCAACAGTTTGATCTCTGGGGAGCCGCGCTTATCGGCGCGACCATGTTCGCCTTCTCGCTCGGTCTGACCTACGGCCAACAGGTGGGATTTGTTCACACCTATGTGCTGCTTCTCTTTATTGCCAGCGCCATCGGAGTCGCTGCATTTTTCTGGGTGGAACGGCGCGTCGCGCATCCTGTTCTTGACTTCGCGCTCTTTCGCAACCGCCCTTTCAGTCTCCACATTGCCCTCGCAGGACTTGCCGCGATCGCTACCTCAGGCGTGACATTCCTGATGCCGTTCTACATGCAATTCGCGCTTGGCCTGACCATTCTTCAAGTGGGGTTCGTGATGGCGATAGTCTCAATCGAAATCGCGCTGGTTGCCCCGGCGGCCGGCTATCTCGCCGATCGGATCGGTGCCCATCGCGTCACCCTTCTGGGCCTTGCCGCTCTCGTGATCGGATTCCTCACTGCCAGCACGTCCAACCAGGACATCGGCCAGATAGGTTTTCTGGTGCGCATGCTGCCCATGGGAGTTGGCATCGGCCTGTTCATGAGCCCCAATAGTACCGTCATCATGGCGGTCGCGCCTCGGGCGCGTTTGGGCGTCGCCTCAGGCATGATCGGACTGACGCGAATGATGGGCCAGACCATGGGCATCGCACTTCTGGGTGCCGTGTTTGCCAGCAATGTGGCCCGCTACGCCGGCTTGCCAGTCGACGTTACCGAAGCGCCGCCTCTGGCGATCAGCCAGGCATTTCGTCTGCAGTTCCTGATTGTCACGGTAGTGATCGGCGCGACCCTGCTCTGGTCCCTGAAGACCAGGCAGAAACAGCCGGCCTGAAGGTTACGAACGCCAGGCCTCAGTCATGTTGTGCTGAGGTAAATCAGGTCCGAGCGTGCCGCTCTTCCCCGGTCTGGAATAGCGATGGAAGTAGCTGCCCATCAGGCCGGAGAGATGCTGGGCCACCGTCGCGTGCGCGGGGCTATCGATGAGATTCAGGCTCTCGCGTGGGTCAGCCTTCAGGTCAAAGAGTTCATAGGGCCCGTTAGGTTGCCGGTGCACCAGCTTATATTCCGGTGTCCGGGCCATGCGAACGGGCCCATACTCCCCAAACTGCACGTCGCGCCAAGCCCCCATCTCCTCGGTCCCAGCCAGTAGAGGCAGCATACTGGTCCCAGGGTAACTGGTTTCAACCGGCAATTCCGCATTCCCGGCTTCGGCAAGCGTCTGGAAGAGGTCCAGGTGGTCCACCATTTCGCCTCGGCGCGCCCCCCCGCAAAAGACTCCCGGCCAGCTCAGCAGCAGCGGTACGCGAACTGACTCTTCCAACATGTTCAAAGGCCGCGTCCCATTCCCCTTGCCCCAGATGCCATGATGACCGCAGTTCAGCCCGTGGTCTGAAGTATAGACCACAAGCGTGCTGTCAATTTTGCCCGCACTTTCCACGGCGCCCAGAAGCCGCCCCACGATCTCGTCTACATGGCTGACCGCAGCGTAGTATTGGGCCTGCGCTTCCCTTTCCCGACTCCGGTCCACGCCCAACGACTCCAGAGCCTGCTCGCCGAACGGGTAGGATTCTCCCGTAGGAATGTCCGAAAATGCTCCATCCCGATAGGCGTTGACAAGCCTTTCCGGGTGACCGCTCCAGGGCCCATGCGTCGCGGTCAGTCCGACGAGAAGGAAAAATGGCCGCTCATCACCTTCGCGAACAAACTTTGCCGCCTGTTCAGCGATGACCTCATCAGTGTACCCCCGCAAGGTCTCCATTCGACCTTGATTACAGAACTCGCGCTCCCCCTCGTGAAGCAGAGGATAGGCGCTGCCTACGCTGAACCAGGAATCGAAACCCGGCGCCGGCGAGTCCTCATTCCCTGCATGCCATTTTCCGGCCAGTCCGGTCCGGTAGCCCGCGCCCTGCAGCAGCTGTGCCAGGGTCCGCTCACCTGCCAGCCACGGCTCGCCGTCAAACGCCGCCGCAATGTAATCATGGACGCCGTGCTGCGAAGCCGTCAGCCCCGTAAGCAAAGAGGCGCGTGCCGCAGAACAGACCGGTGTAGGCGTAAAGGCGTTTTCCATGACGACGCCCGCCGCGGCCAGTCGGTCCAGGTTGGGTGTCGTCACTTCCCGGTTGCCGTAAGGCCCGCACGCCCACTGCCCATGATCGTCTGTGACAAACAGCAGAATATTTGGCTGATAATCCATAAGACTATGAAGACTCCAACGAAGCCCGGCGAAAGCTGGAGGGTGAATACCAAAATGGGGGTGAACTCTCGTCTACCTCTTCCCGCAACAAAGCCGCGGTCAGTTCCAAGCTCCGGCAACCATCCACTGACCACTAAGCACTGATCACTGACCACTGCCTTTTGGGCGGTCGGGCCTTCGGCCCTCCCTTGTGCAGGGGCTGCGCCCCCGCAACGCCCCCCTCCAAAAACATGCCTCATCCACCATACGCCGTATTTCCAGCGGTGCGTCTCATGAAAGGTGGCGGCGGCCAACGAGTACTCGACGAGATAGCCCAAATGGCGGAGTGACTGAAGGTCAGATCCACACAGGCGCTGTATATGGCTTAGGAGTTACGATTCCAGGAAAAGCTGATCGAATGTATAATTCCTCAGCCCGATGCACCCAGCCTCGCATCCCAGTCATCATCTGGAAGAGAGTTCTCCCATGGCAGACTGCCGCAACTTACGAATCAACTTCGCAATTCCTAGCTCCATGCAGTGCCTTGTTCTTCTTTTTCTCTCTCTTCTCTTGATTGCCTGCCAAATGACGGTTGCGCCGTCTGAAGCTGAACCCCAGCAGCCGACAGATGTGGCAATCGAGGCCGCCGTCCCAACTGAGCCACTGTCAGAGGAGCCGCGCCCCGTAGTGACCGGGCTGATCCAACTGCGAGATCCACTGGATGAGCCGGAGTTCTACTGCGTTGACGTGCCAGGCTTCGGCAGATCCCTGAATCTGCAGGGAGCGCTTACAGCCCACACATGTAAGCCCGGCGCCGACGATGAGATGTTTCTCATGAACTCGCCTGCAACCGGGCTTATTAGTATGCCAGCCTACGATCTCTGTATGAAAGCCAGTGATGCCGTGCCAGGATCCTCCCTGCTCTTAGCCCCCTGTTCCGAAGAACCCCTGCAGCAGTTCCTGTACGAAAACAACGGCCAGATCCGGCTTGGGCAAGGATCCGCCGAAGGCGAACTGTGCCTGACTGTATCCCCGGAGGCCGGTGAACCAACAGGCGGCCCCAGCCACCTGCGCCGCGACCTCACACTGGAAGTCTGCGACCAAACCGACGCCGCCCGCTCACTCTGGACAGTAGGTTCACCCGACGTGGTAACGGACGAGCCATCAGCCGGGGAGTAGACTTCGTTTCCCTAGGCCCCCTCAACCGGAAACTGTCCCAGACCATAGAGATATATGTCCGGATCCTCGGGCGGCGTCACGCCGCTCTCAATAAGCGCCTGCATCGCATTCGCCATCACCGGCCCCAGATAATGGGGGCAGCTGAAGTAGAAATCGGCCATGGCGTCCGCATTATCTCCGACCCATTCCTCCCTGCCTTCCGCATGGTTGGAAATAATCCCCACCGACGCCAGGCGAACGCCCGCCTTGCGGAAGATCGGCAACTCGTGTGCCAGGGTGTGACCCACAACATGAGCGCCCATATCAGCATAGACCTGGATCTCCTTGGCAGTCTCAAAGCGCCCCCAGGCCGTGCAAACATAGATGGCGTCGTCATACACCCCGGCAAACTTCGGCTCTTTCCTTGCTGCTTCCGATAAGTGCTTGCTCATGATCGGGCAGAAAGGGTCCTTGAAACGGGCAGACCGTTTGCGCCCACCAAAGAAGGGCTGGTCGTCCTCTGGCCGGAAGAACATCATGTAGTCCGTGTTGATCGTGACGCTCCAGGGGGGCAGAGGCTCGCCCGGCTTGTCCGGCCTCTGTATGCCGCCCACCGACGCCTCTACCATCGCCCACTGGACCCCGGCCTGTTCCAACACCCAGCCCACCTGCTTCGCCGCCAGCCACGGCGTTCGCGGCCGCGAACCCTGTCCGCCTCCGTGATCCCACATGCCATGCATCGCCGTGCGCAGAACGTTCTGACCGGCGATTCGCAGCAACTTGAAAGGCGCCGTACGCCCGAATGGCGTGTCGAATCCCTCAAAATAGTCTGTCATCTCTACGTTGGGCATCTCCAGGTCTTCGGGGAAACGCGCCCCCCACGTGCCGGAGCCGCCGACCAGGGAATAACTAGCGGATGGTATATTGGTCATCTGTCGTCCTTAGGTGACTTGTGCGGATAAAGGCCCGACGCGGTAGCCGCCCGTTCGGCGTTCACCGTTCATTCGGGCTGAGTCAGAGATTGACTGAAAACTGGAGGCGCCTCTGTCAAGCTGGAGGTACATACACAGTTGCCCCCATCGGGTATCTGAAGCATCGAAAGCAGCTCTAATTCGAGCTCCAATGAAATCTCAGGGAATACCTTCGTATAGAGGTGGTGAATCGTACCCCGAATATTGTGCTCCGGCTCCAATCCCTGTGCATAGTTGCTGACCATATGGTAGTACAGCACATGAATGCCCAGATAGCGGGCGAGGAGCGGGTTCAAACAGTCGCCGTGCAGCGTGGCGATCGGAGGTCGGTCCGGCTGCAGCGCTGAAGCGTTCTTGGACACTGCCAGCCAGTGCAGAATATCGAAATCGGTCTCAAACGTGATCGATTCGGGCACGACCAGCGCCACCCGTGTGTCCGCAGGCGGCCGGATCCCGCGTATATCTCCCTTCTCTACATAAGGCGCTAGCTTCGACGCCATAATCTCCTGCAACGCAGGACAAAATGGCTGCCCCAGCAGAAAATGGGACTTCGACCACATGCTCTCAAAAGGCGTTCCCGGCAGGCCGCGATGCACCGGCCGCGTGTAAAAGCTCCACGGCAGCACCACGTCACCAGGCTGGATGGCCTCTTCGCCCGTCCGCCAGTCCGCGATGCCCGACGTGCCACCCACCAGCATCACCTTGACACCTGCCTGCCAAAGAACCCAGAAGCACTTCTCAAAATTCAAGTGGTAAAGCGAGTCCTCGCCCACTACCTCCCCGTAAGAAGGTATCCAGAGAACGTCGCGGCCCTGCGGGGTAACGAAATGTACCACCAGCGGCGAAAGTCCGTAAGGCGTGTTCAAACGCTCCCGCCGGGCGACCTGCCATCCTCGAGCTGCCGCCCTTTCAACAACGCCGTCAACACCATAGCCCCACAGCGGACTTCCGGTGAATGAAGCAAATTCCGCCTGGGGCCCGTCATACGTTACCGATGTATCAATGTTTGTGCGCATGTCATCTCAAAAATAAGTGCGGAAACCCGCCAATACAAACCTAAAGAAAATAAGTCAGAAACCAAGGCTCTTCGCCCAAAAAAACGCAATTGTACCGCGCCCGAAATGTCCACCTTTACGCAATACGAAATACGCAATACGCAATACGGGGTTCTAAGTCTGAACGCACATCACGTAAGGTCCTCTACCTGCCACCTGAACAAATACTTTTCGATCACTTTGACCAGGATATACGCGCCTACCGCCAGCCCGCTGGCCAAGATTGTAACAGCCCACACCCTGTCAGCCCGGTACTGCGACATGCCCTGAACAATCAAATAGCCTAGACCTTGGCGGGCAAAAAGCCACTCGGCCACGACCGCGCCAATTATGCTGCCGGTAAATGCGATCTCATGGGCGGCAATATAGTAGGGAAGTGCACTCGGCCATCGCACTTTTGTGAATATCTCCCACTGGCTGGAATCCAAAGTTTGCATCCGGTCCAGCAAAACTGAGTCGGCCGACTTCAGCCCTTTAGTCACATTGGCCAGTATTGGGAAGAAAGTCACCAGAACGACAATGATTATCTTAGGCAGCGGTGTGTCGCCCAAAATAATGATCAGGATGGCGGCAATGGTGACAAATGGCACGTTCTTTACAATGACAGTCCAGGGAATGGCAAGGGCCTCAAACCAGGGCAGGTACAGAAAGGAGACTGACAGGGCAATTGCTATCGCGTTTGCAACCGCGTAACCGGTCAGTGCCTCAATAATCGTGATCCTGGTATGAAGAAGAAGAATCTCCCTTTCGGTCCAAAGCACTTCTGCAACCATTTCAGGGGGCGGCATCAGAAAGGAAGGAAATCCAGTAATCTGGATCGTCAACACCCAAAGAATGGGCACGGAAACGAACATGATGAGGTATGCAAGCCGTTCATTCATGGTGATACCCTGTCTGGAGTTACGATCTGAGTTAGAACTAGAGCAACCCGCACTGCTGCCAGCAGTTCCCTTACCTGTTTGACAACTGGCAGTCGGCTAATTGCTCAATTCCACTGCCTGATAAAGCGAAGAACGTACGCGTGCCACTTCGCGCAGAAAGTTTTCGTCGGTGCGAAAGGCCTTGGAACGCGGCCGCGGCAACCCTATCTCGATCACCTCGGCAATTCGACCGGGCCGGGCCGAGAGTACGACCACCCGGTCGGATAGTATTGTAGCTTCCTCCACACTGTGTGTAACAAATATCACCGTTTTGGAGGACCTGTTCAAGACGCCGCCCAGCCACTCACCCATCGATTCGCGCGTCAACTCGTCCAAAGCGCCGAACGGTTCGTCCAGCAGCAGAATGGCGGGATTGTGGACGAGAGCGGCGGCAATGTTGACCCGCTGCTGCATCCCCCCCGACAGCTGGTGCGGGTAATGATGGTGAAAATCGCCCAGCCCAAAATCGGTCAACAGGTCATCTGGCGACAACGCGCCGTCACGCCCCGTAATCTCCAACGTCATTCGCACATTTTTCAATGCAGTGCGCGACGCCAGCAGCGCAGGCCGTTGAAACGCTACACCAATCTGATGCTGGCGGCAGGCGTTTCCCGGCGTGTCGCCGTTCACCAGTACACGTCCCCCGCTCGGCGCCTCAAGCCCTGCCGCAATCCGCAGCATCGTCGTCTTGCCACAGCCCGAAGGACCGATAAGCGTGACGAACTCGCCGTCCTGAATCGTCAGGCTGACATCCTCTAACGCCTCAACGTCCCCAAACTGTTTGCTGACCTGCGAGAATTCGATCGTCAATTGATTGCCATCCCTGTTACGCGCCTATTCGCACGCGGGCAGATCAATCTGGTCATACTGGATCATCGATGCCACCTGCGCATTCCAGCGGTCCGCCGACATGTGGCCCATTGGAAGTCCGCTATCACCCATAACCAGATCCTCTTGAAGTTGAAACCGGCGCAGAGCTTGTTCCTTGGTCAGTTCGGCATCTACCGCATACCTCACCGCGATCTCGGCAGACTCTTCCGGGCTGTTCTGCACATGAACAAGCCCCCGAATTACCGCCGCCAGATAGCGGCGCACCAGATCGGGGTTTTCCTCCAAAGTTGCCCGTCGCACGGTTATAACTTCCGAATAGTCATCCCAGCCCCATTCGCTGAACTGAAATGCCACCCAGTTCATGTAGCCTTGTTCCTCCATCAGGCGCGTCTCGTTGATCAGCCAGGCCCCCGTGTAATCCATCTCGCCGGCCAGAACTGGGTCCGGCGTGAAGCCGGTCTCGACAAGCTCCACCTCGTCCGAGGAGATTCCGTACTTTTGCGACAAGAATTCAAAGTAGTGGTCCTCACCTGCATGTATGCCAACCGTCTTGCCGATGAAGTCCTGTGGCGTCAGCTCCTTGTCGGAGCGTTGGTCCGTCGGCGTGTCATGGTCCAACCCCAGCCAAATATAGGGGCTGTGATTGATCAAGGATCCTACCGCCACGAGATCCCCCCCGTCGGAGCCGGAAATGAACACGGGAACCAGGCCGCCCCCGGCGCTGACCGCGAAATCCACGCCTCCGTCTGCCAGAGTTGGCAAATGCCCGAAACCAGTCATGCCCCGCACCAATTCGACCTCCAGACAGAGATCGCTGAAGAATCCCAGCTCCACCGCGTTGTACCACGGCGCCCCGCCATCATTCAGAATCCACGACATCCCAACCCGGACCTGGTCCACCCTTTCGCATTCCATCGATTCCCAGGCAGCGTCGAGATCAGGCAAGAGGTCATTGGTGAAATAGCTCTCAGCAGGAAAATTCTCCTCAACACAAGCCAGAATGTGCTGAAATTCGGAATCACTATCTGCCCCTTCTTCCACAGCCGCGCCATTCCCGCTGTCAATCGGGGGGATGGCGACGGGCGCTACGCAAGCGCTTAACAGAAGTGTCAGGCCGGCCAGCACCCAAACGGGAAGTATAGGACGGGTCATTGTCCAGCTCCTCCTGAATTGACATTAGCTATAGTGATAAGGATTTGGAGCGATTATCTTTGATGGGGTTCTGGGAATACCAATACGAACTAGTCTTGCCCGAAACGCGAAAGCAGGCCAAGGACAAGAGCAAAGCCCCTGCCCTTGGCTGCCTCATGTTCACCAAGGCCTTTGGCGGAGTTCCCTGCGGCGTCAAGACGTGGGAACTGCCACGCCTGGGCTGCCGCAGTACTTACCGCCCCGCACCCAGCCTACTTGCAGGCATCCAATTCCAGTTGGTCGTACTGGATCATCGAGGCCACCTGGGTGTTCCATCTATCGGCCGACATGTGTGAAACGGGCAGATCGTCGCTGCCCAACACCAGGGCTTCCTGCAGCTCGAAGCGCCGCAGCGCCTGTTCCCTCGTCAGTTGGGCATCAACGCCGTACACGACCGCGATATCTGCCGACTCATCGGGATTCTCGAGCAGGTAGTTCAATCCCTGCGTTTGCGCGGCCAGGAAGCGCCGTACAAGATCGGGATTCTCCTCGAAAGTCTCCCTGCGTACCACGGTTACGTCCCCGTAGCCGTCCCAACCCCAGTCGCTGAAGCGGAAGGCGACCCAATTCATGAAGCCTTTTTCTTCAAGGAGACGCGGCTGGTTGACGATCCAGGCGCCAATGTAGTCCATCGCGCCCACCAACACTGGGTCCGGCGTGAAACCGGCTTCCATCAGCTGAACCTCGTCGGCCGGGATGCCATGCTTGTTGGACATGAAATTGAACAGGTAGTCGTCATTCCCCTGGATCCCCACCTTCTTGCCGATGAAGTCCTGCGGCGTCAATACCTTGTCAGAACGCTGGTCCTGCGGCGTGTCCGGGTCGAGGCCCAACCAGATGTAAGGACTGTGCTTAAGGAAGGTACCTACCGCAACAACGTCCGCCGGCGTGGGACTGGAAACGATCGACGGCACGCGACTGCCGCCGGCAACAACGGCGATGTCCACCGCGCCGCCCGCCAGCGTCTGCAGATGGTCCACGCCCGGCCCACCGGCCACCAGCTCAACCTCCAGGCATACATCCGCGAAGAAACCCAGCTCGATGGCGTTGTACCAGGGCGCCTCTTCGTCGTTCAAAACCCAAGGCATCCCCACCTTAATGCTGTCAACGCTGTCGCACTCCATCGGCTCCCATGCCGCATCAACCGCAGGCAGAAGCTCATTGGTGAAATAGCTCTCCGCCGGGAAGTTCTCTTCGACACAAGCCAATATCTGTTCAAACTCGGCCTCGCTGCCGGCTTCGGCCTCTTCCGCCATCGGTTCTTCCTCAGCCGCCATCGACTCTTCTTCGGCCGCAGGCGCCGCCGGAGCCTGCGCAACACAGGCGCTCAGCATAAGCGCCAGAATGGCAAGCAAAACAAGTGAAACAGTTGAGCGATTCATGAATGACGTCTCCTTGGAATGGAAATGAATGAGTCGATCACACTTAGGAATGAGGACCACTCTGTCGCATTTGGCGTAGACGCGGGGAAAGACGACGCCTCACAGGTTCAATCCCTCATGCGTTGGATCTATGCGGGATAGTCTTCGCGCTGGAAATATGCGTTGTCGAGTGTGGCTTTCGTTGAAGTGACTTCGGCGGTAACCCAATGAGTAGCATACCCCCTGCGCCACCGGTCCGACTCGTTGCGATGCGACGTATGCAGCGCCTCACTGTGATGAAAAACGACGCCCCCCTTCCCGACCAGGGCCAGCGACTCCTTCTCCAGATCGACCAGTTCGGGCGGAGGCACCAGGTTGTACGGCTCTCCCGGCACCGGCTCATGCGGCAATATCGGCCCTTTGTGCGAACCGTCGATGTAGCGCAGGCAGCCGTTTTCCTTCTCTACGTCATCAAGCGCAATCCATGCCGTGATCACGTGGTCGCCGGGGTCGCACTGGAAATAGAAGTTGTCCTGGTGGTAGGGTTTCGCCGACCCGAAATGGGGTGGCTTCATGAAGATCTGATCGCCCGAAAGCAACGGAGGCGCGCCGAGCAGTTCCGTCAACATCTTGGTCAACCGCTTGTCCAGAACGAACGCCTGGAATTCGCTCCGCTTCAGAAAAGGCCTGTCGATCTTGCGCGGCGCAATCTCACCGTCCGCCGACTTATCGACAACATAATCGTCGCCCTCCCTGCTCAACTCCTCCCGACTTAGGTCAAGCGCAATCTGCGCAATCCTGTCGGCCTCGTCTCGACTGAAGACGCCCTCTTCGACCGCCCAACCCTTATCCCAATAGTGACGGTACGTTTCCGGTTGCATAGAGACCTCCCCAGAATTATGTAAGCGAGAAATGTAAGGAATCCGCCCAGATGCCGACAATTATGCCACAATCGAACAGTCTTTGCCCGATCACGTTGCCCCCGAAACTGACTAGCCTCCGGACATCGCCAAATTCAGTTCCCAATGCGCCGCCACCCTACATTCCAATTCCCAGACCGGTATCTCTGAGTCAACAGCCGCCCAGTCTACGCCCCTCGCTCAACAGCATTGGACGGACCTCGCAACACTGGAATGAAATCCCAACCCAAGCTCGTCTAGAGCAAATGACGTGTGCATCCAAAAATAGAGGTGGCCTCTCCGGTACCTCTGTCATCGACTAGACCCTGTCCAGTCCTCACGTCCATCCCTCACGTCCATCCCTGAAGAATCGCCCTCTCACTGACAACTGATCCCTGACCACTGACCCCTGCAGTTCTGGGCGTTCGGGCCTTCGGCCCTCTCTTGTGCAGGGGCTGCGCCCCCGCAACGCCCCGCCCTTACTAGCCACCGTACTGATTCTTCCCCGGCATTGCGTCTAGCCAACAGTGGCTCCTCCCCCACCTGCTGTCTCCAGCCAGTGCCCCCTCCGTTCCGCGCCCCCCTGTAACGCCCCGCCCTTGCTAGCCACCGTGCTCATTCTTCCCCAGCAACGTGTCTAGCCAACAGTGTCTACCCCCAACCGTTCTGGTAGGGGCAAGCCTTGTTCCTGCCCTGCGCCCCCCTAATCAACGCCCCCCCCCCCGGTAAATGCCCGGACCCGGCGCCTGCCCTGCCTCTATACAAGTGCACCTAGACAGGTTCAGCCACCCCCGGCATAATCTCTCTGCCAAACTGTTCCCTCCCTAAAAACTGGGATACACCCCCAAATTTCAGTCCATTGACACAACCACAAGATTACAGTAACATGCGTCTTCGTAAGCACCGGCAAGCTTATGCGCCGATCGGCGTCAAGGCCCCGATTGGGTTCGAAGAGCCGAATCGCTGCGCTCTACACAAAACTCTTCCCGGTCTTCTTTTCGTCGGTCCAAGAACTGCAGCTCCCAGTTTCCAAGACAATAGAAATCAAGTCCTGGCCATCGTCTTACTCCATTTTGCCGGAGCTGCCATTCGAAACTAAGGTGCTGTGCCCAATTCTTGGCATAAGAGCACGCTGCTATCAGGGCCAATCGCAGGATTAGCGCAAAACCTGATTTGCCGATTCAAGGTTCCTGAAGCCAGCTTCCTACCGGAGTCGCCCTTTCAGTCCTGGACTCTCCGGCTACCTTTTCGCAGTCAAGTTTCTTCACAGAGAAAGGAGGCGGAAAAAGAGAAAGTCGAGAATCGGTCTTGTTATGGTGGCTTCTAACCTGATGCCGCCAATTCATCAGTTCCAGGCAGGATTTCACTGCGCGCCACACTGTGGCGCAACAATACAGCAAGGAGTGAAAAGCATGTCGAGAATTCGATGGCACATTCTAGTGGGCCTCATCGTAGTCCTTGGTATCTCCCTGACCGCCTGTGTCGCGCCGGCCGCACCGGCCGGAGACGGCATGGCAGATTCAGGCGACTCGGATGCCATGATGCCGGAAGTAATGCTGCCCGACGATGCGGCCGAAGACCAGATACTCAACGTCGTGCATGAAGGCGGCTGCGGCTCCGGTCCCTTCCCCGGAATCGACTACGGCAGCCCCTGTAACTTCGGGCACATGTTCATGCCTCCCTTCCTGGTGGACATCGACGGCAATGTAATGCCCGGCCTCTTCACCACCGACTGGGAAGTGAACGAAGACCTCACCGAGTACATCTTCCACATCCAGGAAGAGGCGGTTTGGTCCGACGGCAAGCCAATTACCGCCCAGGATGCGATCGACTGGTGGAACTACATCTTCCACTCCGACCGCAACTCTTGGCCCCGCAACTTCGTGATGGGCGCGGTAGTGGGCATCGATGAGTTCGCCGACGGCGAGACCGAGACGATCGCCGGTCTTACCGCTCTGGACGACAAAACACTGAAGGTCGAACTCTGGCGCGCCGAAGGCTCGCTGCCGCAGCTTTGGGGTTTCCGTGAAGCGGCCCCCGCCCGCTTTGACCAGTACGCCGATCTGCTGGAAAGAGCTGACGACTTCAATGACGCCACAGAATGGCGCGGCGCGATGGCCGAACGCTTCTTCCAGGGTGAAAATGCGGCCGACCTGATTGTCAGCGGTCCTTTCAAGCCGGTGCATCTGTCGCCCGAGCCCGACGCTATCTACCGCTTCGAACGCAATCCGAACTGGTGGGGTGAACCTACTCTGCTGGACGGCATCGAAGCAACAACCATCCGTGACTTCCAGACAATGCTCCTCATGTTTGAAAACCAGGAGATTGACATTGCTCTGAATCTTGCCGGCCCGTCAGCTGTGGTCCTGCGCCAGAATCAGCCGGACGCTTTCCGTGAAGTACCGATTTCTGCATTCTGGGCTATGTACTTCGTCACCGAGCAGGAACCGGTCGACGACGTGAATCTGCGCCGCGCGCTTATGTCGGCGATCGAGTGGGACAAAGTTGCGAATATCGCCTGGGAAGGCGAGCAGGCCCCCAGCAATGCCGGCAGCCCGATGGCGCCGGCCTACCAATGCTTTGACCCCAACTTCCAGCCCTATCCTTTCGATCCTGACAGGGCCAAGGAATTCCTGGCGGAGTCTAAGTACGGCCCGACCGGTGAGACCGTGCCCAAGATTCGCATCCTGACCGGCGGTAGCGATCCGCCCCGTATTCGCGCTGCCCAGATAATCCAGGAAATGTGGCGCGTGAACCTGGGCGTCGAAGATGTTGAAATCAAGAATGCCGAGGCCGAGTTCGTCGACGGTGAAGGTCTTGTCTCCATTCGGGTAACAAGCGGTGGCTCATTCCTGCCGCGGCCGGGCTATCTGCTAGAAGCAATCGCCCACACGCGTGGCGGCTCCTACCAGTCTTGGACCAATTACACTGAAGAAGGGTGGGACGAGGAAATCGATGCGCTTCTCTCCATGGATCCCAGCAGCGCAGATTACTGCGAGCGCTCACAGGCTATGTTGAAGAAGTTCACCGATGCCGCGCTCGTGATTCCCACGGGCTACATCCGCGGCTGGTATCAGATTCAGCCGTGGGTCGGTGGCTATGGCCAGAGCCGTATCAGCTTCTGGCACACGATGACGGAGACCTATCGCAAAGAGCGATAGACAGTAATAAAACCTACCTGGCGGTCGGCGGCCCGTTGGTCGCCGGCCGCTGGCCGATCGCCACCAACTGCCCGCCACTGAGGACATAGACGTGACCCGCTACCTCTCGATGCGCGTGTTGATCATAGTCCCCTCGCTATTCGCGACGCTGCTGATCGTCTTCCTTCTGGGGTACCTGGGGCCAATTGATCCAGTTACGATTCTACGTTCGCAATGGGCGGCCCAAGGTGTCTACCTTAACGAAGAAGAGGTTGCGGAGCTGCGCAGCCAGTACGGCCTCGATCGCCCCTTCCACGAACAGTTCGGCACTTATATAGGCAATCTGCTCCAAGGCAAATTTGGTTACTCGTTCTTGGACGCCGCCCCCATCTGGCCGCGTATCAAGCGCGCCTTGCCAGTTTCAGGGGCGTTGGCGCTTGGCGTGCTGGTAATTATGGCGGTTGTTGGGATCCCTTTAGGAGTATTAGCTGCCCGGTTCCACAACACCTGGCTGGACTACTCAATTGTTAGCGGTAGCCTGTTTTTCTGGTCAATACCTCCTTATGTTCTTGTGCCGGTAATTCTGATTGTCGTGGTTCTGTGGATGGACCTGATGAACGTACCCCGTGGCTGGAAGGGTATCATGCATCCGTCCTATTTTGTCGCTGCTGCGATCATCTCGACGCGATCAATGGCAGGCATAATCCGTCAGACTCGCGGCGGAATCCTGGAAGTAATGCAGAACGACTATGTCCGAACCGCACGCGCCAAGGGATTGGCCGAATTCATGGTGATGGCCCGCCACGTAGCCCGCAACGCACTCATCCCTGTGGTTACCTCGCTGGGGCTCCTGGTTGACGACTTCATGTGGGGAGCCGTGTTTGTCGATCTTGCCTTTAACCTGCCCGGTTTGGGCCGTCTCTTCCAGCAAGGGCTGTCGGGCCGTGATTTCAACATGATCAACGGTGTAGTCCTCTTCACCGCCGGTATGACAATGGCCATCAATCTTATCGTGGACCTGGTCTATCCTGTATTGGATCCCCGTGTCGTCTACGACTAGAAGAGCTGAACCCTGGTGCTACCTGGAAGACGAAGATTGTCCTGAGCAATGTCCAGCAAATGTAATCGGGCAAAGTAATGTAATCGGGCAAAGTAGAGAGGAAACAGGATGGCTCAGACGGAAGCCGCCGATACCGCGGACCTGTCGCTCCAACTTGAAGTCCAGGAACTGAATACCCGGGGTCTCTGGACCGACGCCTTTCGGCGCTTGGTGAGAAACAGGCTGTCGATGGCCGGACTGTTCATCTTTCTGCTCCTCTTTATTACTGCAGTTCTTGGCCCATATCTGGCGCCATACCCCTACATGCTCCAAAACCTGGACCGGATCGCCGAAGGCCCAAGTGTGGACTATCTCTTGGGAACCGATGACCTGGGCCGAGACATGCTGAGCCGCATCATGTGGGGCGCGCGCACGGCTGGCATCGTCGCCATTATCTCCACGACCTTCAGTCTCATTCTGGGTATTATTCTGGGAGGCGTGGCCGCCTATGCCGGTAGTTGGGTGGACTGGTTGATCGGCCGGGGAATCGACGTCACGATGTCGATTCCTCAGCTCCTTTTCGCTTCGTTGATTGCCGCGACGTTCCGTAAGCCGGTCGCCGACTGGGTCGATTCGATGTACGAGGCGACCGGCCTGGATTTCTTCGCCACACCTACCTACGTTGACCTGATAGTTGTATTTGGGGCGCTCTCGGTGATTCAGTGGCCAGGCTACGCGCGTCTGATCCGTGGCCAGATCTTTTCGCTGCGCGAAAAGGAATTTGTCGAGGCTGCGCGTGCAATCGGCGTGACCCAGTTCAAGATATTGCTGAAACACCTGATACCGAACGCCCTCGGCCCCTTGATTGTTCAGGTCACGTTCGGATTTGCCGCAGCAATAGTCGCCGAGTCCGGCCTGAGTTTTCTCGGCGTGGGCGTACAGCCTCCCCAGGCCAGTTGGGGCGCCATGATCCAGGACAACGCGCTGAGTTGGCGCTACCGTCCCTGGCTTGTCGCCGTGCCCGGCCTGACCATTGCCATTGTCTCCCTCGGGATCAATTTCCTGGGCGACGGGCTGAACGACGCCCTGAACCCTCGTCAGGCCGACTCGTAACGTCCTCCCAACAAATGCGTATGTCAGAATATTCACCCACAGTCCAACGCTGCGCGTTTCATCAGGAACTCAGGAGTTTTCAATGTACGATTGGACTGTGTTGAACCAGACCGTGAGCGAGACACTCGCCGGCGGCCGTGCTGGCGCGCCTCTATTTATCCGCTGGACCGCGGCCGCAGCACAAGACACTGCCGAACTCAAACCGTTGCTGGCCGAGATGAGCGCCTACGCCGAAACCTGGCTGTCGGCCAAACCGCGTCGGATCTATGCGACAGGCTCAGCTGACAGTGGCCATCTCTCGCTCGCGCTGGAATTTGAGACTGGCGAATCGGCTGTTCTGGCCATCACCTTGGCCCACGATCACCCCTCGATGAACCTGGCCATCCTCGGCGCTTTCGGCTCGATCTTTCATACAGATTCCCACCAACCCGCGCCTGCGGAGAATCCTGGCAGTGGCCTGGACCAGAGCATGCAACCTTCCACGATCTTGTCCACTTCGCAAATGGTGGCCGCGATCGATAAGTCGCTCTTCTCCAAACAACCGGTAACGCTGTCCTCCGAAGGAGACCAGCAATGAGCACCCACCAGCTGGGCGTCCTACTAATATCGGGCAGACTTACCCACCAGGAAAACTACGCGTTGAACCTGCGGGCCGATCCCCGCTGCAGACTCGTTGGCCTCAGCGACGAAGTCGACGTTCCCCCCGAACGCGCCCAACTGAACAAACAATTTGCAGAGGACCTGGACATCCCCTACTGGCCCGATCTGGAGGAAGCCCTGGCCCGCGATGACGTGCACCTCGTCTCCGTCTGCGCCGACCCTGAACGCCGCGGACGCATCGCTGCCCGCTGCGCCGACGCCGGCAAGCACGTCTATGTCGACAAACCCATGACGCCTTACCTGTCACACGCCGATGCCGCCGTTGCCGCGGTCGAGCGCGCCGGCGTCCGTAGCCAGATGTTCAGTTCCAACCATCAGGCCTGGGTGCAGCAGGCGCGCCAGATTGTCGAGTCAGGTACACTGGGTGAACTGACCGCCATCCACGTCGATAACCTCTTCTCAAAAGGGCCGAACGGTACGGCCAGTCTGGGCGCGCCGCGACAGGCAATCTACCCGCCGGTTATCTCCAATTTCGTCGACGCCAAAGCTGAGCTGTACGCCATCGGCGTCTACGCGCTGGGATTTGTCTGCATGCTGTCCGGCCGCGCCGTCGAGACCGTCTTCGGCAGCACAGCCAACTACTTCTTCGCCGAGCACCAGAACCGCAATATGGAAGACTTTGGCTTCCTCTCACTGACCCTGGAGGGCGGCGCCACCGCCACGATCACCGGCGGGCGCATCGGCTGGGCCAGTCATCCGGCCGGGGGGGCCAACCAGATTCACCTGATCGGCACCGAAGGCTCATTGTTTCTCGATGCCAATCGACCCCGCCTGGAAGTCTTCGCAAATGACCAGCCGTGGACCCCACCGGATATCAATCCCCGCGATCCCATGGGTTTCTGGCGTACAACCCAGGAAGAAGTCAACGCCCTACCCAAACGCACCATCGCATCCCTTTCCTCAGCACTGGATAGTCGCACCGATGCCAGCTACTTTGTCGACTGCATCGTCGAGGAGCGCGAGAGCGAGATGAACGCGCGCCAGGCCGCCTTGCTTACCGAAATCCTGCTCGCAGGCTATAAATCCGCCGCCGACGGTTGCGTAATCGACCTGCCCCTGCCTCGTGACGACGCGCAGACATAGGATCCCGCAGCCTGATTCCCGCCCCAAATCATTTTCCAGACCCGTTTGAAACAGATACAACAGAGAGTCCGTTTCACCCTCAGAGGAGCCCAATGACAAATTCCACCCGCCATTCAGCCAGCTATCTGCAGAAAATCACCCACAAACTGTTCGCAGCATCGGGCGCCCCCAATGACATCGCCTCGACAGTCGCAGAGATTCTCGTCAACGCCAACCTCGCCGGCCATGACTCACACGGGGTTCAGTTCGCGCCCATGTACCTCGACCGCATCGAAGACGGCCACATTGACAACAAAGCCTACCCTGAAATCGTCCGCGAAAGCGCGAATACCCTGCACGTAGACGGAAAAGGCGGGTTCGGCCACTCTATGAGTCGCAGTGCAATGGTGTGGGCCATTGAGAGGGCAAGACGTTCCGCCGTCTGCTGCGTTACTTTTCAGAATACAACTCATATCGGCCGTGTCGGCGAATACGCCGAACAGGCCGCCAGAGCCGGCTGCATCACACTAATTACATTGGGCGGTGCCTCCGCGGCCGGTTCCCAGGTCGTACCCTTTGGCGGCGCACGCGGCGCCTTGGGCACCAACCCCATCGCCGTCGGTATTCCAACTGGCGATGACGCCCCATTCGTGATCGACTTTGCCACCAGCGTCATCGCTGGCGGAAAGATCCTCGTCGCCCAGAGTAAAGGCCTTGATGTTCCAGAAGGCGCGATGGTCGACAGCAAGGGCAACCCCACCACAAGTCCTGACGATTTCAGACAGGGCGGATTCCTCCTGCCTTTTGGAGGCCACAAAGGCTACGCGCTTTCACTGTTCTTCAGCCTCATGGGCGGGCTGGCAGGTGAATTCAACGCCGAGCTGACTTCCATGGCGGGCCTCTTCATGCAAGTCTACGATGTCGCTGCATTCACGCCGCTCGAGGGCTACCAAAGCAATG
Source organism: Caldilineaceae bacterium (assembly GCA_965207495.1). Taxonomy (GTDB): domain Bacteria; phylum Chloroflexota; class Anaerolineae; order Caldilineales; family Caldilineaceae; genus Bin5. The sequence goes on along the minus strand of OZ242287.1, from coordinate 3,876,670 downwards.
TGCGCTCAGTCTTGAATGCCATGAAGGCGATCCCGCCGGCCCCCGGTTTCGAAGAGGTCTTGGTCCCCGGCGACTTTGAGCACCGTTCACGCGTGCAGCGCTTGGCAGAGGGTATCGATGTCCCAGCGGACACTTTTGCGAAGATCGAATCTTGGGCCGACAAACTAAACGTATCAATAGCCGAAGAAGACTAGGAGGAACAGTCAGATGCCACAGAACTATCGCGTAGGCGTTGTCGGTCTGTCGGGAATCGCGGCCAACCGTCCCGCCGCCGAACCGAACAATATCTTGAAGTCCCCCAGCCCCAGCTCCCATTTGGGGGCCTACCACCTTAACCCCCAAACCGACGTCGCTGCAGTCTGTGAACTGAAGACTGAGTTGTTCGAAAAGGTGGCTGACACGTGGGGCCAGGAATTCGGAGAACTGGAAACCTACACCGACTACCGCGCCATGATCGAACGCGAGAATCTCGACATCGTCAGCGTCGTCACCTCAGACCACCGCCACGCCGATATCGTCGTGGCAGCTGCCAACGCCGGCGTCAAGGGAATCATCTGCGAAAAACCGTTCGCGACAACCGTCGACGAATGCACGCGCATGATCGAAGCCTGCGAGGCCAGCGGAACCCTCCTGACCGTCGACCACACCAATCGTTGGGGACCCCACTACGATGTCGCAAGAGAAGCCATCCGCAGTGGCTCCATAGGCAAGGTGCAGCGCATTGTCGCCACGTTGGGCGGACCCCGCGCCATGATGTTCCGCAACGGCACCCACCTTGTCGACGGCGTCTGCTTCTTTGCCGATTCAGAGCCGCAATGGGTCTTCGGCGAACTGGAACCCGGCTACGATCACTATGACAGGTATCTCGGTGACGGCGGCAGAGACCCGGCGACCGACCCGGCAGTGTCCGGCTACGTCCATTTCCACAACGGCGTGCGCGCCTTTGTCAACGTCAACAAGTCGCAATTTGCAGCCAGCTTTACCTTCCAGGTCTACGGCGAAACCGCCATGCTCGACGTCCACAACAGTCGCGTCATCCGCCGCGACAGAAATAACTCCGAATTCCTTCCCTTCGAAGCCCACCTGTATACCAGGATCCCAGCTTGCCTTGCCGATCTGATCGATGCCATCGAAAACGGCAGCGACCTGCTCAGCCCGGCAAGAGAAGCCAAGAAGACCGTAGAAATCCTTGTCGGCTTCCTCCAGTCCCACGCACGCGGCAACGTCCGCGTCGACCTGCCGCTGCCTCCGGGACATTGAGGTCGATGCGAGCCGTTCCCGAAGACAGGAAGTTTGTCATCGCCGACCAGAACTGCTACACAGCAGATCTGGTCTGTCCCAACCCCCGCGGCTGGTACCACTCCGTCGCCAACGTAGTCGCCACCCCCGCCGGCCTGGTTGCCGTCTACCGCCTTTCTGACTCGCACTCCGCCGTCAGCACCCACATCATGGTTGCCTACTCCAACGACCGCGGACGCACCTGGCACGACCATCGCGCCGTCTCGAGTCGAAACGTCTGGGAACACAACAGTGTATGGATCGCGCCCCAACTGAGCCGTCTTCGCGATGGCCGGCTCGTCATCATCTGTGATCTGGGCCATCGAACCTCTGGAGACGACTGGCCGCGCCTGGCATTCTGGCAGCGGCCCCCGCGGGGAATGGCCAACTACCTGTTCTGGAGCGACGACCACGGCCGCACCTGGAGCGACCCTGTTCAGTGCGACGACGTAGGTGGTGAACCGGGGTATGTCGTTGATCTTTCCGACGGGACGCTTGTGTATACCCGAACTGAGCCGATTGAAACTGATGTCTTCGAGAGTGCGCCCCCTCCAGGCTACAACCTTTACCACCGCAACACGGCTGTGTTTTCTGATGATCGAGGCAAGTCCTGGCATCGTACTGCCACAGTCTCGGACGACCCCTACCACAGCGACTCTGAAGTTGGCATTGTCGAGTTGGAACCGGGCCACCTGCTTGCCGTCACCCGCATCGGTTTCGCAAACGGCAGCTTTGGCCAGCCCAGCCGCTTCATTCACAGCTACAACAATGGCAGAACATGGGAGGAGCCCATACTCGCTCCTTTCTACGGCCAGCGTACGGCTGTACACAAACTGCGGTCCGGCAAACTGTTTGTCACATACCGCAATCGCTGGGGAACGTTTGCCAGCTATGCCTTCATCTGGGATCCGGCTGAAAAGCTTGGCTACGAGCCGGCATCGTTCATCTGGGACGAATCTCGCTGTTTTCTCGACAGCGGTCACCTTACGCTGACAACCGACTGCCGTCCGGAGGATCAGGTATTCTTCTCGTTATATCCGGCGCTTTCGAGCGTCGCAAGGGTAGAATTGGAGGCAGAACTCCGGCTCGCCGATCAATCCAGCGGGGGCTGCGATCTCTATGCAGGCTGTCGCGTTCGCATTACCCCTCAGGAAATCTCCGTAACCCAAAGCAGCCAGGAAGAAGCTGCCTTCCACAGTACGACAGGCTCGCCAGAAAATGGCAACGATTCACCCTCGCTGCCGGCCTACCACATTCCGTTGGACGCGACGCAATGGCACCGCTACAAAATCGTGCGCTCGGAAGGCGAGATTGCTGTTTACGTCGACGGTCGCCTTCGTCTACGGGAAGCGGCAAACATATCCGGCGCCCGGCTCGTCCGCTTCGGCAGCAATCTGCCAGGCGTCTCATTTTGGCGAACGGTAAGCGCCTCGGTCGAGAATCCGCACGGCCACAGTATCGACTGGTCCTGGCGGGCGGATTCCGGAACCTACCCCGACCAGTTCAGGCGCGAGCGCATGGTCCGCCTCGACGCTACTGCCGACTCGGGATATAGCAACTGGGATCAGATGGAGGATGGCACGGTCGCAATCGCAGACTACACAAACGACCAATTCAGAGACGCCAACTGGACGTCGGCCGCACAGCCGATAATCAAGGCATACATCGTCAGTGAAGAGGAGTTAACATGACAAGATACCGAGCCGGTGTCATCGGCCATACCGGCCGCGGCAACTACGGCCACGGCCTGGACACCGTATACCTGGGAATGGAAGAGATCGATCTGGTCGCCGTCGCCGATGCCGACGACGATGGCAGAGCGGCCGCGGGCGACCGGCTGGGCGTCGACAGCGAAAACCTATACGCTAACTACCGGCAGATGTTGGAACAGGAGGAGTTGGACATCGTCAGTGTCGCCCCTCGCTGGATGGACCAGAAACATGACATGGTCATCGCTGCAGCCGAGGCCGGCGTGCGCGGCATCTTCTGCGAAAAGCCCTTCACACAAACGCTGGCGAAAGCCGACGCAATGATCGAGGCCTGCGACCGCGCCGGCGTCAAAGTCGCGGTCTCCCACCAGGGCCGCGTCAGTCAGTATTCGCACAAAATAAAGGAAATGATCGCGGCCGGAGCCATAGGCGAAGTCAAGGAAGTCCACAGCGCCGGCAAACAGGATCATCGCGGCGGCGGCCAGGACCTGATGGTCCTCGGCACACACTCACTCGATATGCTCTGTTTTCTTTTTGGCCATCCTCGCTGGGTGCAGGCCTATGTCCTCCAGGACGGAAAGGACGCCGGACCGGAACATGCACGTCAGGGCGACGAAGAGATCGGCCCCATCCTCGGCAATCACCTTGAAGCCACTTACGCTTTCGACAATGGCATCATGGCCACCTTCCACTCGCACCGCCGAGAAGTCCGTCCCGGCCCCCGTCCCGGCGGACTGGAAATCCACGGAACTGAGGGCATTCTGCTCAACTGGGACGGTTACCTGTTGCACTGTCCTCATCCAAACTTCAACCCTGCCATGGTCGAGCCGGCCTGGAAGGTCGAGCTGAAACCAGCCAACCCCGGCTTCGACACATTAAACGCCTACATGGTACGCGATCTGATCGCCGCCTTCGAAGAAGGCCGCGAGCCCATCTCAAGCGGACGCGACGCCCGCTGGGCCCTGGAGATGATCCTGGGCGTCTACACCGCCCACCGACATGGCCGCACGCCCTTGCCTCTGGCAGATCGCGAACACCCACTGCGAGACTGGGTCTGAGTTGTGCGACCCTCGCATCTTGAAAAGAATGACCATTCGGTGTATTTCTGCACAGATACCGGTAGACAGACTCCGACGATTCCCACACCAACGGGGAAGGCACAATGAAACGAATCAACCAGATTATCGAACTTAGAGAAGCCGGCCAGCCGGTCTACTGGGACGGCGGCCGCACACTGACCTTTGAAGGCGGCGTCCAGTCCGCCCAGACCCACGCCGACTGGCTGGTGATCGGCATCGAGCATCAACCATTCGACGTCGCCGGACTGAACACATTCATGCGCGGCCTGGTCGCCGGCGGACCAACCCGAACCGGCCATCGCACGCCTCCTGTGCTGGTCACGCTGCCATTCGACGGCGTCGACGAGTATGTCGTACGCAACAACGCCTGGATGATCAAACAGGTCCTCGCAACCGGCATTCACGGTATCCTGCTCTGCCATGTCGAGTCCCCCGGCGCAGTCAAGGAGTTCGTCGAATGGGTTCGCTTCCCCTTTCACACCCCTGGCGTCGGCGAAGGCCTCGATATGGGCCGCCGCGGCTCCGGCGGGCAGGACAACGCCGCCCACGTCTGGGGCGTCTCCACGCAGGAATACCTGCGCAAGGCAGACGTCTGGCCGCTCAACCCGGAAGGTGAACTGATACTGGGCATCAAGATCGAAAACATCCGCGCCCTGGCCAACGCCGAGGCCAGCACGAGCGTGCCGGGGATAGCCTTTGCCGAATGGGGACCCTCCGACATGCGCATGACCTTCGGCTACGACACCGTGCGTACACCCGAAAACACCGAAGAAGGCGACCTCAAAGCAGCCCGCGACCGCATCTTCGCCGCCTGCAACGCGGCCAACATCGACTTCCTCGACGGCGTCGACGCCGACAACGTCGCCGCCAAAATCGACGAAGGCATAACCTTCCCCGCCGGAGACGAGGCGGCAGCAATCGCCGGCCGGAAGCATACAGGTCGTGTCTGATAGTCCTATCGGTGCCGGCCAAACGCTTCATTAGTCAAGGAGCCGCGACAGACTTGACGCCAACGTGGGTAGTAACTACAATACTGTAACTACAAAGGCCGTCATGTGGTGGTTTGGCGATGGGACCCGGCCAAGGGCAAGGGCAACTCACAGAAGCACGGTATAAGTTTCGAAACGGCTCTACTTGTCTTCAACGATCCGCTTGCCTTGACGGTCCAAGATTCTTACGTTGACGAGGAGCGACTGCGCACGATTGGCAGAATTGTCAATATAATTGTTGTCATCCATACAGCTCCCGAATTCGAGCCGGAAACCGGGGAAGTTGTGGGACGCATAGTCAGCGCCCGCAAAGCTACCAAGCATGAGAGGAGGGCTTATGAAGAGGGAGAGTTCTGAACTGACCACCGAGCAACGCGCCGAGCTGCAGGCCCTTAAAGAACTTCCCGATGACCAGATCGACACTTCCGATATCCCCGAACTGCTCGACTGGTCCAACGCTCGCCGCGGTCTCTTTTACCGCCCTGTCAAGAAGCAGATCACTCTGCGTCTCGACGCGGACGTCATCGAATGGTTCAAAGCCCGCGCCAAGAACGGCCGAGGTTACCAGACTGACATCAATCGCACTCTACGTCAACACGTAGAAAGCCAAGAAAAAGAAACGGTGATAGCTGACAGCCCTGGAACCGAACGTAAGGTTCGAAAAGCGACAGAAGAAGCTTCCCTTCGTCTAGGGAGTTGGCAAGTGTCGAGTTTTCCCCGTCGCCCTCTCCGACATTCTCCGAGGCTGCGTGGATATGTATCAACCAATAAGAGCATGTCACGGCGCCGAACGATCAGCACTCCCAAGAGTACCCATTCTAGAGTTCCTTAAATGTGTGCCGGTTCGGAAGGGGCGTACCAAGCCGAGGTATCAATAACTTGCTTCCCCAGTAGGTCATTGCGCCAAGCAGTTTGAGTTGTGCCGACGTTGTCTGCCTCTTCCGGCTTCGCCTCTTTCGCTCCGTCCGATTTGAATTCTGTGCCTGCGGAAAACTCGTATGAATTGTAGCTTTCGTAGCCCGATCGAACTGAACTATACTTTCCTAAATGTCACTGCAAATAACATGGCGTGAAGCCCCCGTCTATCCCGCACTCATCAAAGGCCCCTCTGTCGGCACTGTCGACGGCAGCCTCCTTGTCGCCGGCGGCATGGCCTACCCTTGGCGTGAAGCAGAGTACGGCTTCGGCGCGCCGATCCTTGATAACGCCGCCGACGAGCAGGACGCAGCGTCACCGCTCGGCGAGTGGTATCCCCTGCCTCCCATCCCAATTGGCCCGGGCTGGACATCCGGAGCCGCCGTCGCCGGTGGTCTCGCAGTCGTGGGCGGAAGGCGCCGCGCAGTCTGTAATCGCGCAACCGCCGATGTCTGGTTCCTCGACGTTCAGGCAGGCGCAACCGAATGGAGTCGGCTGCCGGACCGCCCCACCACTGCCATGGTGGCGACCACCTTTGCCCACGACGACCAGCTCTACACCGCCTTCGGCACCGACTGGCACCCGCACGAACACGCCACCGGCGACCCCAACATCTACCGGCTCGATGTACGCGCCAAAAGCGGCTGGGAGATCGTCGCCCGCTTTCCCGGCGAACCGCGCTGGATGTGCGGTATGGGCATCTGCGGCAACAAACTCTACATCGTCGGCGGCCACGATATCCCCGTCGGCGGTGTCGTTGAGCCCAAGCCACACAACGCCTTCCGCCTGTTTGCCGACCCTGCAGCGCATGGCGGCAAGATCAGCCACGTCACCTTTCGCGAAATCTGGGAATGTGACCTGGCAACCGGCGATTGGCAAGAGTTGCCCCGTCCGCCGCGCGCATTCGTCGCCGACGCCTTCACGGTGGCGGACCGCTGGATCGTGCTGACCGGCGGCCAGAGCTGGGTCGTCAATCCTGATGGCACATCAGTCCTCATTATGGGTCACGTGCCGGAACTGGACCTGGTCTGCCTTTCGCACGAAGTCTGGGCCTATGACACGCTGGAAGGAAGCTGGCAGGCCCTCGATCCACTGCCATACGGCATCGCCTCACACCGAGTCGCCGTCTGGCAAGATCGTGTTTTTCTCGTCGGCAACGAGACGCGCGACAAGATACGCAGCAACACTTTCGGAACGGTCTTCGCAGGTAAGATTGACATCGATTGACTCAGTCCGATTTGCCTTATCGTAAGAAACTAAGGGAATCAACAACCATGCAATCCACCACAGTCACAGACGGAACCAGAGTCACCATGGCCGGTCACGAGCTTGTCTTTGGCCAGAACATATTCACGCCCCGTGACGCCAACGACATTGTCGACGACATGCCCGCCCTCCATGCCAGAATCGAAGAGGATGGCTACCTGTTGATTCGCGATTTCTACGATCGCGATGCCATCATGGCCGCCCGCGCCGACATTCTTTCCTACCTGTCCGAACAGGGCTTGCTTGATCCCAACGCCCCGCCTGAAGAGGGTGTGATTGGCCCCGAAAACGAAGGCGCGGTCCTCCTCAACGAAGTCGTGGTCAACATGCACGCCTACTTGCGCGTAGTCAACTCCGAGCGCATTTTGGCCTTTTTCGAACAGTTCCTGGGCGGCCCGGTCCTGACACTGGACCACAAATGGCCGCGTGCGGTCCGGCGCGGACAGAGTACCGGCGCGCACTACGACGTCGTCTTTATGGGCGCCGGAACAAAGGAACTCTACACAGTCTGGACGCCGCTTGACGACCTCTCGCTGGAGATGGGCACGCTCGCCTTTTGCCCCGGCTCGAACAAGCTGGACGCCCTGCGGCGTACGTACGGCGCGGCAGACGCGCACAATGATATGACAGAGGGCCATCTTAGCCGCAACCCCCTTGAACTGATCGACCTTCTCGACGTCAGGTGGTCATCCACCCCGTTTCGCGCCGGCGATGTCATGATTTTCGGCATGTACTTCCTGCACGGCTCGCTCGACAACGTCTCCAACCGCTACCGCCTCAGCACCGACAACCGCTACCAGCTCGCCTCCGAACCCGTCGACCAACGCCACATGGGCCCGCACCCCGACCAGATTCCCAAGGCCGAGAATCGCAAGACGATGGCCGAAATGCGGGAAAAGTGGGGAATCTGAGCCCGACGGCGCCAGCAACAGCAACGCACACAATGGGGATCCCAACCTGCTATGACGCATCCTGAGCCGAAGAGCCCCACCGAACCACTCGACATTCAACAGAAGACTGAGGCCCTCTTAAGCGGCAGCCGCCCCGTCGACAGGGTTTATCCCTATATTCCCCCCGATTACGAAATCCCCTTCCCTCACATCGGCACAGACAGACAGCTCTTCCTCGACAACTACATTCTCGACCACCTGGACGGGGTGCGCAGGGAGATATGCGCCCCAACCAAGAGCCCCGAGCCGTTGCTGTCCTGGTCGGACCTCCCGTGGGAGCAGGTACAGTTCAACCCGGGCACGGCCGGCGTCGTTCACGACCCCGACGACGGTTTATTCAAAATGTGGTACTGGCAAGGGTTAGCCAACGACCCCTTCAACACGGGCCAGGTCCTCTGTTACGCTGAGTCGAAAGACGCCCTCCACTGGGAAAAACCGCTGCGCGACGACTGCCTGCCCTTCCAGGGTCACACCGCCACCAACATCGTTCACCCCGATGTCTCACAGTCAGGGTTAGCCCTGAACCACGACCGCGCAGACAGCAAGCGAAAATACCTGCTCGTAAACTGGCCCCCCGAGACTGCCGCCAAGAGGCCGCCCGGCAGCCCCCGCCTCTCCAGCGTCGACGCCTCGCCCGACGGCATCCACTGGCAAACCATCAGCGAAGAGTCCCCCCTGCCCCATCACCACGAGCAGAAAATAATCTGGGACGAAAGCATCCAGCGCTACGTTGGCTACAGCCAGTACTCCCATCACCAGGACTTCCTCTACCGCAAGCGCCAAATAGGCCGCCAGGAGAGCCCCGATTTCATCAATTGGTCGCCCAAAGAGGTAGTCCTGACCGCCGACTGGGACCCGAACCTGCCGCCCGATCTGGAGATGCACGACATGTCCGTGCGCAAAGTCGGTGGACTCTACATCGGCATTGCCGGCGAGTTCCTGGCCGAACCCATCTGGCAGGAGCGCGAAGGCCACAACTGGCGCGATCAGGCCTTCTGCCGCCTCGGACTGTACACGAGCCGCGACGGCAAGCGCTGGCACCGGGTTGGCGGCCCCGAATCCTGGGTCGACACCGGTTCGCCGGGCGATCAGGACTATGGCTTCGCCTGCTTTACCCCGGCAGGCGAGTTGGTCCATAACGGGAAGCTAGTGGTCCCCTACTGCGCCAATCCCCAGAAGCAGAGCTGGCTGGGTGGGACGCCCCCCCGCCCAATGTATCCGCAGGATGAGTTCGAGCGGCGCCAGAAGGCATGGCGCGCCCGCCAGGCGCTGCAAGGCGATCCCAAAAAAAAGAGGGCGGTTGGCGGCCTGATTCTGCGCGAGGACGGCTGGGCACGGCTCCTGCCCGAGTACGAAACCGGCCAGGTTTACACGAAGCAATTCGTATTTGAAGGCGATGCTCTGCGCGTTAACACCGACTGCCACTATGGGTACCTGCAGGTCGAGCTCCTCGACCCAACGTTCACACCATACGAAGGATTTTCGGCTGAGCTATGTGACCCGGTAACCGGCGCGCCCGGCCAAATCTGGCACACCATCCACTGGCAAGGAAAGAGCAACCTGCGCGCGCTGTGGAACAAACCTGTGCGCATCCGCTTTACCCTGCACGAAGCCAGCATCTACGCTTTTCAGTTTTTCGATTCCATGACAGAATAGCAGCAGACAGGAACTCATACGCTACCCACAGGAAAAGGAGCCAACTATGGGCACACTTCTGAAGGTACATAACCCAATGGGCTACCCGCCCCAGATTGACCAAAAGCACCTGGCCCCACGAGTCAACGACCTCGCCGGCAAGACGGTCTATCTCGTGGACTGTCGCTTCGACGACGGCGACATTCTCGTCGAGCAGATGGCCAACTGGTTCCGCGACAACCGGCCCGACATTGACATCGAAGTACGCCGCAAGTCCGGCGTCTACACCGAGCGCGACGAATCCCTTTACAACGAGATTCAGCAGAAAGGAGCAGGGGCCGTCATGGCCGTCGGGCATTGAAGTACCTGCGCGCCGGCGGTCGCCGACCAATGCATCATCCTGGAAACTGAGTACAACGTCCCTACGGCCTCCATCCAGACCGGAATCTTTGAGCCCCTGGTAAAGGCCTCCACCCTCCAGCAGGGGATTCCCTACCTGCGCCACGCCTATGTCCCGCAGCCCGTCATGGGCCGCTCGCCCGACCAGCTGCGGGCCTACGTCGACGGCCCCGACGACGTCACCGGCCGTCCCTTCATGACCGAAGTGATCGCCGCGCTCACCCGGCCGCGGTCAGATGATGAGACCCGCACCCACGATTTCGACCGCTCCACGCCCCGCTTCGTCCAGGAAGACACAGAGGAGAATCTCAACCAGCTCTTCGTCGAAAACCTCTGGACCGACATGCTGCCCATCATCCTGCCCACCGAGGAACGCGTCGCAGCGATGCTCGAAGGCACCAGCCGCAGCCCCGATACCGTCGTAGGCACCATGCGCCCGACGGCCACGCGTGAAGCATGGGAATATACTGTCGAAAAGGTCGCGGTCAACGCCGTAATGGCCGGGGCAAAGCCGGAGTATTTCCCCGTCATCCTCGCACTGGCAGCAACCGGCGCCTCCGCCCGCGCAAGCACGACAAGCTCGGCCGCGTCTATGGCAGTTGTCAACGGTCCCGTCCGAGACGAAATCGAGATGAACAGCGGCATCGGCGCAATGGGACCCTACAACCACGCCAATGCCACCATCGGCCGCGCATTCGGCCTGCTCTCACAGAACCTGCAGGGCGGCTCCGTCCCCACAGAGACCTATCTCGGCTCACAGGGAAACAACTACGCCTACAACAGCGTCACCTTCGCCGAGAACGAGGAGCGCAGCCCGTGGGTCCCCTTCCACGTGCAGCACGGATTCGAGGCCGATCAGAGCGCGGTCAGCGTCTTTGGCGGCTGCCGTTCCACGGCCTTCAACCTGGGACTGCGTGCCAATCACTGGCAGGACCACGTTCGCAACATGCTGCGCGGCCTCAACCCGCACTGCCCGCCGACCTTTGTACTCGATCCCATCACCGCCCAGCAGTTCATCGACCGCGGCGGCTTCGACACCAAAGAGAAGCTGATCAACTGGGTGCATGAGAACGCCACCATGCCCGCCGGCGTCTACTGGGACTACCAGTTGATCGAAAACTACGTCTATCCCCATGCGCTCAACGGTGTCGAGCCCTACGCCACCAAGCTAAAAGCCGCCAGCGATGAACTGATTCCAATCTACAAGGAAGACGAAATCCATGTCGTCGTCGTCGGCGGGGAGACCAACGGCTACTGGCGCATTATGGGCTGCAACTATGCGGGTACGGCCTCGGTTGACGAGTGGCGTTGAGCGATTGGAAGTGCGGTTAACTTGGAGAGTACTCGGGCATGGCGGATGGAGAATGATGTCAACTCTCCTCCGCCTTGCCCGGAGTGATGTCAGCCTTCGTGCGGCCCGGCCCCTTGGCCGCGCCGCTCTGCTTGTTTGCAGTCACTTAAAGCGCCGGTCCGCTAAGAAGGAGCCTTCGAAATGGAAGAATCAGTTCAGTTGCGTTTGGAGGGCTACTGCCTCCTGAAAGGCGTTATTCCTCCTGACGAGGTTAACCAAATTCGTCTTGACATTGACAATGAGATGAAAGCCGGTCTGGAGGCATACAATGAGCACGACTGGTCGGCTGTCACCCACATGTTGTCCCTGGCTCCCTATTTCGCCGACCAGCGTCTCCTCAAAGTTGCCCGCACCGCGTTCAACCATGCCAAAGTGCGTATCTCCCAGACTGAATTCAAGAGCGTGCCTCCGTTTAGAAACCCGCCTGAATGGCGCAACTTCCACACCGACTGGCCCCACGACCTGACAGACAGGTCCTACTGCGGCCTCGTCAATCAACCCTTCCCCGATGCCATAATGAGTATCACCTCCATCTGGATGCTCTACCCATTTACGCCCGAGAATGGCGCTACGTGGGTCGTCCCCCGCACCCACCGCGACCCCCGCAATCCACGCGGCGAAGGCGACGGGATCGACGGCATGAGTTCGATTCCCCATGAGCAGCAGGTCTGTGGCGACGCCGGCGACGTTATCCTCATCGACAGCCGCATCTGGCACTCCGCCGGCGCCAATGCGACCGACGAGATCAGGACCTCAGTCGTAGCCCGTTACTCGCCCTGGTGGCTCAGCGTCGACTATGGCAAACGCAACTGTGCATTCGTGCCGGCCCACATTTTTGATGGCTTTCCCGAAGGCGTGCAGGAACTCTACGAACACCGGCGGGTCAAGAACGAGCCGCTCCTGATCGGAGAACCGTTTCAGCAGCACTATAGGTAGACTTGTACATCCCGGCGAATGTTCGAGACTCCGCCAAACTACATTCAATCGAGTGATGGGAAGAAGCGCGGTTTCAGCAGCTTATAAAGGTCAGGTCCGCTGATAAAACCCTGGGGAACGAGAATATCGAGAGCTTGGTCCCTCTTGATGGCGTGGTTGTCGAATCTGCCCGTGTTAGGGTTGAACACGTTGCACTGAATCGCGTCACGACTCACATCACACTTTAGAGGAGCGAGACTGCAGCTGGCTTCGTCCCCATCCTCTCCTAAAGCACAATCGTAGTTGAATCCCGAAAAATCCTCGAGAGGAATAATGGTGTTAAACAGGTTGGTCTGACTCTCCTCCACTTTGCCCAGAATAGAGTCTGGGAAACGAAAGATCTCGTATTCCCTCAAGCTCTCCATGTCTCCCTTTGTAAGAGCCACCGACCTCTTGATGTTGAAGTCGTAAATGTAGTACCCTGGACGCCCGCCAAACGACCGCCGGCATGCGTCGAACTGCGCCTCCAATGTTGCCGTACTGCTTATCTGTCCTCCACCGTCTGCAGTACCCGTCGCGCACCCTTGCAAGTAGAGTAACTGTGAACTGAATGGGCCGCCAACGTACTCCCGGATCTCCTGGCCCTCAAGGTAGGCCCGGGAGACAAAGAAAATCGCGGACAACAACAGGACGAACAGTAAGACTGCAAAAACCAGGCTCACCTGCTTGAAACGCCGGCTCCTTACAAAAAGGTGCGAAACGACTTGCCTGAAATCAAGTGAAATCCTCATCTTAGTGTCCCTGAACGATGCGCATCGGCGGGGCCCCGATGGGATAGGCCCGCCCGTAAAACGCCCTCACGGCTGCAGAGGTTCCAAGTCAACGGAACAAAAAACCTGGACGAGGAAAATGAAAGTCTGAGAGCCCCCGTTGACCTGCAATCTCCCGCAGAGAAGGTCGGAGCTTTCGATGCAGAACGGCAAGGTATTCGTGACGCGGGCCTATCTGCAACATTCATTCTAACCTACACTGATTCACGAACCCGTTCGGGCCAACCCATGAGCCAGCCCCTGAGAAAACGGACCCGCTCGAACAGCTGAACATCCGCCAGGAGTCCTACCGCATCTGGCGCGGCAAAGAAGACACCACCCGCCCATAGTCACAATCGATTTCAGGCAAACTATGACTGAACAAACTCAGTTCGAGACCCCGGAAGCAAGATTCGACTCCGAAATGGTCGACGTACAGCGCAGGATGGACGAAACTTGGGCCGGCGAAAGACCGGTCGACCCCCGCACCTATCCCTATTTCAACCCGGACTACCGCCTGCCATTCAAACATATCGGCCTGCAGAAGCAGCTCTTCCTCGACAACTACATCCTCGACGAGCTGATCGACGCCGAACGCACCGTCCCGTCCCCGCAGAAGGCCGAACCGCCTTTGATCGAGTTCGAAAACCTCCCCTGGGAACGCTACCACTTCACCAGTGTTCCCGCAGCCGCCCTCTACGATCCCGACGACCAGCTCTTCAAAATGTGGTACAAGACGCTGGTGAGCGGAAACACGAACACCGCGCAAGGCACCGAGGTTGTTCTCTGCTACGCCGAGTCCGACGACGCCCTCTACTGGCGCAAGCCGCTGCGGGATGACTGCCAGCCCTTCGAAGACAGCAAGAAGACCAATATCGTCGTGCGCGACTTCGACAACGGCACCATCGTCCTCAATCCCGATCGCTCTGACCCGCAAAGAAAGTTCTTGGCCGTCTACAATCCATCAATGCAGGCCACCAGTCGCGGCGAACGCGTCATGTCACGCGTCGCCGCCTCTCCGGACGGTGTCAGCTGGCAAGTAATCAGCGACAATTCCCCGTTTCGTCACCACCACCAGATGCGCGTCATCTGGGACGAAGCCTACCGCAAATGGGTGGGCTACTCACAGGCCTCCCACGCCTTCGCCAGCCATCTCCACGTCCGCACCATAGGGCGCCAGGAGAGTGAAGACTTCATCAACTGGTCGCCCAAACAGATCATCCTGTCCAGCGACTGGGACCCCAACGTCGGCCCCAATGTCGAATTCCACACCATGTCCGTGCGCAAAGAGGGCGGCCTCTACATCGGCATCGTCGAGGAAGCGCACGGGGAGCACCAGTGGCTCGTCAACCGCAACGGTAGCAACCAGCGCGATCAGTTCCACACAAAAGCCGCCCTCTACGCCAGCCGCGACGGTCACCGCTTCTTCCGCGCCGACGGCTACCGCCCCTGGGCCGACAACGGCCCGCCTGGCAGCCAGTACTACGGCTACTTCTGTCATACAGTAGCCGGCTACCTCCTTCACCAGGGGCAGATGGTCATCCCCTGTTCGGCCTTCCCCCACAAACAGCGCGACACGCGACCTGCCGGTGTATCGAATCACGCACCGCTTTCTTCGGCCGCAGCCTCCCGCCGCCACATCGAGGACCTGACACGCTACGGCATCGGCAGCCCGAAGATGGATCATGTGCGTCCGGATCTGCCCTTGCAGAGGAGCATCGGCGCCCTCGTTCTCCGAGAGGACGGCTGGGCCGCGCTCCGTCCCAAATACGAAGCCGGACAGGTAATCACCAAGCAGTTTGTGTTTGAGGGCAACGCCTTGCGCGTCAACGCCGACTGCGCCTATGGCCTGATCCGTGTCGCCCTCCTCGATTCAGAACTCAAGCCCTATCCCGGCTTCAGCCTGGAAGATTCGGTTCCGCTTCACGCGCCCTCCGAGCAGATATGGCACCAGGTTGAATGGAAGGACAGTCCGGATATGCGCCGGCTCTGGAACAAGCCCGTGCGTATCTGCTTCTCTCTGCTCGAGTCCAGCCTCTACGGCTTCCAGTTTCACTACCGGTCTGATATCAGTAACGGGGAACGCTAAGACTATGCTTACAGATGTCAACACCACCGACATTGCATCCGCGATCCGGCTGGGGTGCCGCACAATGTGTTCGGTCTTCAACGCCGACGACGATGAGGTACCCTTCTTCGGGTCCCGCGTGTGGCCGGAGGCATATCTCAGCTTCAGTACGTCGGCCTCCGAATCGCATGTGCCCGGCCGCCATCTGAACGCCCTCCTCAACGCCGAAGACGTCTTGGGCTTCAAAGTGGATGATGCTTGCATCGAACGCCACGCCCGCGCCGCCTTCTTCTCCTACGCCGGCGAATTTCCTCTACCGCTAAACAGGGATAACATAGGCGGCCCCCTGGTCAATTTCTACCCCCATAGCGTCCGCGAGGGATTCCACGCCCTCTACGCCCTGGCCCGGTTCCGCAACAGCGTGCCGGCAATCGAGCTGGCGGAGCGTAGCATATCTACGATTCAGGAGTTATGGCACCCCCGCAAGAGCTGGGATACTGACCTCCTCGGCGACAAAGTGAATTTCCACCGCACCCCCTTCATCATGGGCCTGGGACGGGCCATCGGTCCACTCGTCAAGCTGCACCGGCATACCGGCTGCGCTGGCGCGCTCGAACTGGCGCTGGAGCTTGCCGACAAAGCCACCTCCGAGTTCTTCCTGCCATCCGGCGCCTACGATCGAGAGACATTCGGCAGGCACACCCACTCCACCACCTGCGTCATGTCTTCGCTCGCCCAACTCGCCGACCTGACCCGCAACGCCGACCTGATGCAGCGGGTCCGCGCCTTCTATGACAACGGCCTCAATGACATACGCGACCCTCTGGGCTGGGTCATCGAAAGCAGCGGCGATGATGTGGACCCCGACCGCGGCGAGGTCAACAACACTGGCGACATCGTCGAAACCGCGCTCCTCCTTGGGAAGTGGGGCTATCCGCAGTACTTCGAAGACGCCGAGCGCATCCTCCGCTGCCACATGCTTCCCTCGCAGCTGCGCGATATCTCCTTCATTCACGAGCCGGACAACCCCGACAACGAGGACGGAAAGCGCAATGTAGCCAACCGGCATTTGGGCGGGTTCGGCTTTCCTGCGCCTTACGGGCACAAAACTTTAGACGCGCAGAGCATCAGTTTCAACATGGACATTGTCGGCGGCTCGGTTGGGTCGCTATGTGAGGTCTACAGGCAGGCCGTGGAAACGTCCGCGGCGGGCCACTTTGTGAATCTGCACTTCGACCACGAAACCGATGCCGTTGCCGTAAAGTCGCCCTATACGCGTCGCCGCCTGCGAGTCCGCGCCAAACGGTCGGCTCCCCTCTTTGTACGCCTTCCCAGTTGGGTTGCGGCGGACGCAGTCAGTGTAGACGGTTCAAATGAACCCCCTAGCTGCCACAACGGCTACCTCGTCGTCAGCCGTCCGCCGATCAACCGATGGATTTCCATCCAATTCGAGTTGGCCGAACGGGACATCGTCCTCAACCACCGCACCCGCCAGATCCAAGTGCGGCTCCGCGGCGATTCGGTTGCCGCCATGTCCAACTTCGGCGCCGAGCTCACATTCTTCCCAGCGCTGGAGGAGTGAAGACACCGCTAACTATTGTGCCGGACGACTACCCTGAAACGGCAACAAGATTCCAGATAAAAGGAAGCTGACCATGGCAAGCAGACCGATTCACATCCTACTCGTCGCCGCCCACCCTGCCGACAGTTTCGACATGGCCGGCGGCACGCTCGCCCACCACGTTGACCAGGGAGACCAGGTGACCGCGGCAATCCTCACCACCGGCGTGCGCTCCCACCACTGGGAACTTGGCGAACAGAGGCGCCAGGCCGGAGCGGAGTTGGATGTGGAACAATTTGTGGCTCAAGCAGTCGAAGAGAAGCTGGAAGAGGTACGCCGTGCCTGCCGCATCCTCGGCTTTGACGACGTGCGCGATCTGGGGTTTGAGGACGACGATATCCTGGTGACGCAGGACAAAATCGAGGCAATCGCCGATGTGATTCGTGCGGTGAAACCGGACCTGCTCATTACGCATCACCCATACGAGAGCGGCGGCTTCAAGATGCACGGAACTGTAGGCCAGTGTACGCTCTACGCCTGGCAACTTGCGAGCGGATCGGGCCGCGGACGCCAGGAGCGCCATCCCGTCCCCTGCATCTACTTCATGAACCCGACCGCCTACATCGGCAACAACAGCCTCGAATACGCCGGCACCGCCCGCGCCGACCTCTACATCGACATCACCGACGTAATCGAGAAAAAGGTCCGCGCTCTGGACCAGATTGCCAGCCAGTACTATGGCGGTCCTTACGCCCGTAAGCGCGCCGAAACCTCTGACGGAGCCGACGGAAACAGTGCGCTGGTCGCCTACGCCGAGCAATTCCAGCGCTTCCAGCCGCAAGTCCGCTATACGCTCCCGATCACCGATGCCGAGCTGGAACGAATCACCGAGCCGCAGTCAGCGCACATGGGCCGGCGCAGTGAGATGATTGGGGGGTTGATGCCACTGGCCGATGGCGAGTCATTCACCTCGCGGCATCGCATGGCCAAGGAGAAATACGAAGACTGAGAAGGCCGCCCGCCGCCCTCTCAGG
Organism: Caldilineaceae bacterium; assembly: GCA_965207495.1. GTDB lineage: Bacteria > Chloroflexota > Anaerolineae > Caldilineales > Caldilineaceae > Bin5. Next base: position 3,858,712 of record OZ242287.1, on the reverse strand, counting down.
AGTCTGCTCGTTCATCGAGTCGGCTGAATGTCATGCGTTCGTCGCCGGCGCCGTTACGCCACAGGTCCTGGCAAGCTTCCGCCAGCTCAGTAAGACCCTCTGTAATGGTGGCGAACAGATTCCCGGGCATATGTCCGTCCGGCCCCAGCAGGTAGTTGTCCCTCCCGTAGAAAATCGCAAGGTCGATCAGCCCAGTCTCTCGGCACTGCGCCGCCATGTCGGGCGGCACCTTGCTGCCAGGAGGTACCGGGAGATAGAGGATGTCGCCGGGAATCGGGAAGACCGTGGCGTTCTCCTTTTCGGGATCCCTTACGGCAAACGGGGGCGTGAGGATATAGACTTCGTTGTTGGCCCATTTTGCGTGGTAGGCGTCACCCGATAGCGGCAGCGCGTTCCAGAAGGCTTCGGCGGTCAACGGTGCGGCGTCATCGAGCAGTTCGGCCACGGCGGAAACGTTATGTTTCTCGAATGAGATCCTGATTCTGCGGGCCATATGTTATTGTCCTCTCTTTCTCAGTTTTCCTGTCAGTTCCCGAACAGAACGCCCCGTCCGGGCAGACGCGCCTCGACCCCCATCATCTTCAACGCTTGCCAGCCCGTCGCCTGATTCGAGGTAACCACCGGCTTGCCGAGTTCCTGTTCCAAGTCAGTGATGAAGTCGGCCGTCTTCTGGCCGGTACAACTGATAAGAATTGCGTCCGCCTCGGGCACGTCGGCAGCTTGCGCCGCCTCGCGAATCGTTTCCGGGGGCACAATCCCGTGGTCCTGCAGATAGTGCAGGGGATTGCTGTTCACCACCTCGATGTCGCACTCGCCCAGAAAACCGATGAGCGCCTGGTTCACGTCTTCCATGTACGGCGAGGCAGTCGCGACCCGCCGCACTTCCAGGGTGTGGAGCGCCTTGACTATGGCGGTGCTGGCGGTTGTGCACGGCAGCCCTGTGGCATCCTCAACCCGTTTCTTCAGCGCCTCGTCGCCGGCAACGCCCTGCACAAAACTGGCCGTTGTGCAGTAGTAGGCGAAAATGCTCGGGTTCAGCCGCATCAACCTGGCGGCGGCGGCCTCTATGTCCCCATTTTCCGCCAGCCAGACGCCCAGTTCCACGCTGCTGCCATCTGCCGGCTCATCCGCCCCCACCGCAAACATCGGCACATGCGTCCGTGCCGACACCATCGGTACCTGCTCCGGCAGATACTTGCGGAACTCATCGAGCATCCGGTTGATGTCGTAGTCCAGCCACATATCGTCCGGATAGATCGCCCCCAGCGTCTGATGATTTTGCGACATCTACCTTTTCTCCTTCACCGCGTTCAGCCCTGTTAGCACTATTCTTCCAGGTCGACGAACCCTCCTCACACAGCACGACATGCGTAACGCTGTCTACTCGATATGTCGCCAGACTCCCGACAATACCTGGTCAGCCTTCCTCTCCCTCTGACAACGACACCGTCGCAGGCTGCGCGAACTCGGCATAGCGGGCCGCGATTCGGGAAGCGTCGTCCCCGTCGTGAACAAAGAGCCGAAATCGAAAACGCAGCGTTTCCCCGTTGTGCACGGTCTTGGCATGGCGCGCAAATGGCGCCGCACACATCCAGCCATCGTCGCGCACGTGCCAACTGTGGGGATGGTGAATGTTCACTGGATGGCCAAGAACTGCAATCCCGTTCGTTTCGTCAGGGCTGATCGGCCCCGAATAGTCGCACCACTCCGCCGTCTGACGATGGACCCCCTCCTCGTTCAGCGCGCCGCGTGCGTTGAGGATGCGCCCGTCCCCCCGCAGCGCTTCCAGCGGATGGGCCACGCGCGCCGCCAGGATGCCAAACGTGGACTGCCCAAACGTGACCTGTTCAACCTGAGACTCGAAAGTCAGGTCGAAGTCGATCAGTTGCTCGCCTCCGGCCAGGGGATAGACGCGCACGCGTCGGATCTCGTTGAGCAACACGTCCCCCTCATGGCTGACCCAGTCTAGCGCCATCTCCAACCGCGCGTACACTGGTCCATCCTCTTGCGTCAGAAATCGGTCGTGCGCGATGCGGCCAATGCCAACCAGCGGGGAGTCCGTTCCGGCATAGAAGTGCAAATGCTCTGTCTCAAAGCTGACATCGTTCACATTTTCGTGCTCGATCCACAACGAACGGTGATGGTCGTGGCCGCCGCCGAAGTCACGCGGATGCCCAAGTCGCGTCACCGATCGCCCGCTTGGACCCCTAACAGGGTAGAAGAACGGTTTGCGGTACTGCCCGCTGTAGCAGTACCCCAACAGGTTGCGATTGTCGTGACTCACCCAGACACGCTCATTGGCGTCCGGCAAGACCTGGACCGCCGGAAAAGGCAGGGCTTTCCCGTTGACGCGATCCACCAGTTCGAGGTTGACGCGCCTCGGCGTACTCGCAGAGCGCGGCGCCAACCAGGTCAGCTTGATTCGACCCTGCGGGTCAGGCAAAATCTCGGCCTGGGCCGGTACGCTGACAGTCTGGCCGTCCGGCAACCTCTCCTGCATCCAGAACCCGACCTGGCGCTGCTCGATCTGCGCCGGCTCGACCCCCAACGTTTCAAGATCGATCGCCGCGCTCAGCAGCGCCTCTTCTGACGGCTCCACGCCGGCTGCAGCCGCCACGTCAAGGCTCAGCAAGCGCCGTGTTCCCATCTCAGTTGTCCGCCACGACAGGATTGCTTAAGATACCGATCTCCTCGATTTCCAGCTCAACCGTGTCTCCCGGCTTGAGGCCCGGCGGATGCACCGGCGTCCCCGTGGCGATCATGTCGCCCGGCTCCAACCGCATGTACTGGCTGATATACTCGATCAATACCGGAACCTGAAACAGCATCGTGTTCGTATTGGCGTGCTCGATCTCCTCGCCATTGACGCGCATCGTCATCGCCAGATTGTGTGGGTCGCTGACCGCGCCCGGTAGCACGACATGCGGCCCGATCGGAGTAAAGGTGTCAACCCCCTTCGTGTATGACCACGGACGCTGCACCTCGAAGGCAACATTCTGCAGGTCACGTGCCGTCACGTCATTGAGCAGCGTGTAGCCGGCCACGTATTCATCCGCATCCGCTCGCGAAATGTGGCTGCCCTCCTTTCCAATGACGACGGTCAACTCAATCTCCGGCTCCACTACCTTCAGACCCCGCCTGAAGACGATTGGCTCGCCGGGCCCGATAATGGAAGAGGTCGGCTTGAAGAAGAGCGGCGGCTCGTCCGGGTCTTCCTCACCGGGATGCGAAAAATTTCCCCCCAGCGCGATCAGCTTGCCCGGCTTCGGAATCGGCGTGCGCAGCGCAGGATCCGCGACAGTGAAGGCGCCATTCAGATGATGCTCAAAGACAAACATCATCGTCGAATGAAATGTCTCTGCGTTAAACAGGCCCGCCTTCATCAGTGCAACCATGTCAGTGATCAGTTGCGGGCTTTCGTCGCCGTGCTGGATCAACTGTTGCGCTTGGTATGCGCGCGAAAAATCCAGCATCCCAAAGTCGGTTACAATGCCAATGTGGTTGTGGTCCTCATGAGCAAACAGGGCGATTCTCATCGATTCAAGCCTCCGGAATCCTGTGGTGAACTGTCCTTTGTGCTGTCAATATATAAGGTCTTTCGACTCCAGGCAGCGCCGTCTCTGCCTGTCAGACAGATTTGCTTTCTGAGCCGGGAATCCGCGTCCATCCAGCTACAGCTGGACGCCGTCCCACTCATCTTTGCGTTCGGTGATGTCCAGGATGTTGCCGTCGGGATCCGTCGTCTTCAGCGACCCTACCGGCACATGGTCATAGTTGAACTCCCTCTCCACCTTCACGTCCTCAACCAGAATCTCCGCCCCCTCGGCGCGCAACAGGTGATAGGTTTCCTCCAGATTGTCGACGATAAAACCCAGGTGAATGTATTCGCCTTCATGCGCAATGGGCGGCCTCTCATCTCCTACATATTGGATGAGCGTCATATTGACCGAGCCGTCCGAGAGATAGCATCCCGGCGGGTAGTTCTCGTCATACACGTAGCGCAAAAACCTGAGCCCCAGAATCTTTTCGTAAAACGCACGCGACCGTTCCAGGTCCTTTGTTCTCAATGCCACATGGCGTAGAAAAGCCATTTCCAAGCTCCTTCACTAGGTCCATGCCTTGATGCCGCGTCCCCAGATCTTGGGCAAATCCCCGCTCTCCAGCATCATGTCCAGGGGCGACTTCTGTATGTCAAAAGGAAATTGAATCCGTACGCCCCCTTGCCGCCGCGACTCATACGCCGCCATCGTCATTGACAGCGCCAGCCGGCCCGCGCGTCCGTCGGAGACTGATGCACGGTTTTCGTCAAGGCTGGCTACAACCTCGCCTATCGCGGCCTCCCACGGGTCATTCTCCAACGTCGGAATCGGTGTGCCGTCACGGAACCCGGTTTCGCCGGGCTGATCGTGCGTCCAGCAACGTACCTGTGGCAGCCAGCCGTTAGCGGCCCTTGCCTCGATTCGTCCCTCCGTTCCCTCCCAGACAAAGCCTTCATATCGGTAATTCGTATAGCCGCCATAAGTCAGCTTGCCCCGCACACCGTTGGCAAAGCCCACCAGGGCGAACAGGTCCTCTCTCTCCGCGTTGCGCTCGACATCGCGCTCCAGATGAGCGAACATCCACTCAGGTTCGCCGCCGAACATACAGAGCGTGTCAAAGCTGTGGGTAGCGTTGTGCGTCAGCTCGCCCAGATCGCCGATAGCCCGCACCTCTACACTGAGCAACGCCCCGATCGCGCCCTGCTCGATCCGCTCCTTGATATGCACGTAGTTCGCTTCGAACCGCATCGTGTGGTCCACAGTCAGCTTGACGCCTGCCCGTTCACAGGCCCCGACCATGCTGTCGGCCTCGCCCAGATTCATCGCCATCGGCTTTTCGCAGAAGATGGCGCGCACGCCCGCCTCTGCTCCGGCCAGTGTCGGTTCAACGTGCTGATGGTTGCGCGTGCAGACGCTGAGGATGTCCAGCTTCTCCTGGGCGAGCATCTCGGCGCAGTCCGTGTAACGCCCCTCCACGCCCCACTCTTCCCCAAAAGCGTCCAACGCCTCCGGCACAATGTCGGCCGCCGCCACCAGGTCTACGCCACCGGTGGCCCGAAAGCCGCCGGCGTGAACGCGCGCAATGTGGCCGCAACCGACGATCCCTGCTCTGTAATCGGCCAATCCTCTCTCCTCTCGCCACACCCATCCTCAACAAATCGCCGCAAGACTGACCACTGACCACTGACCACTGACCACTGCAGTTGTGCGGTCGGGCCTTCGGCCCTCCCTTGTGCAGGGGCTGCGCCCCCGCAACGCCCCGCCCTTGCTAGCCACCCTGTTCCTTCTTCCCCAGCATCGTCTCTACCCAACAGTGTCTACCCCCATTACTCGTATCAAGCCACCGCCAACTGGCCACTGTCCTGCCGACCACTGCAGTTCCTGCTAAAATGTGCTCACCGGAGATTGCTCAGTAGCTACGCTTTTTCTAAGAAAGCGCACCCCGCGCGGCCAGCCGCACGTTACACAGTTATCTGTCTCCGATAAATCGTGATCGCCTCCTGCTGACGGAAGCCAAGCTGTTCGTATAGCGGCAGCGCTCTGGAGTTGAGACTATCCATATCCAGTTCGACCCGCTTGAACCCATTCTCCCGCAGCCGGCCCATTGCCTCCAGCATCAGACAGTACCCCAGGCCTCTGCGTCTGAACTCCGGATGGACGCCAAGAATGTGGAGATGCGCGAGGCCCTCTTCCTTGGGATTAAGACTGGGCGCGCAATGGCAGACGCCGGCAAAACCTCCTCCCGCATCGGCCACAACGCTGATCTCCTCTCGGAAACGGGGCGAGGTGGCGTGTTGGGCCCAACTCTCGTCCGAATACGAAAACCCGCCCCAATGGTCGGAAAACGAAGCGTTGAAAGCCGCAATCCAGGCCGCCGCATCCTCCGACCGGTAGGTCCGCAGCGATATCCCCTCAGGAACGCGCTCTTTCGATCCGAATCCCGCAGACGCTGCTCCCAGATCGCAGGCCATGATCACAAACGTCCGCACCGCCTGGAAACCGGCCCTGCTCAGCCCAGCCTTGATGTCGCCGTCCTCACGCAACCCCCGCGCCTCGACACTGTACACTGCCGGCGCACCACCCGTCCCCGACGTGACGCCGTCATCGGCCACCCGACGAATCCCCTTCGACGCCAGATGTTGGATGCGGTCCAGGCCCGCCTGAACCATCCCGTCGAGTGTCACCTTCTCCCGCTTTCCAGGGTCCACCAACCAGTCGAGCATCCACGAAGTTTCGGAGCCAGCCGGGTAGACCGTCACGCAGGCATCCACGGCAGCGCCCTCCGCAGCGACAAGCACCAGCCGCTCGATCTCTGCCAGGCGGCCGCCGAGTCGACTGCGCACCTCTTCACGGGTCAAGCCGCGCTCAAGTCCTAGAGGGTAGCGCGGCGCGAAAGCAAACAGCGGCTGTTCGTCTGCCGCTTCAGGGGCCAGCGCACGGACAACGCCGTCATGAGAGTCGGCTCGGGCGAACAGGCCGCCCAGGGCCGGCAGGTCGGAGTCGCCGTACTCCCGAAAGCGGCCCCTCACTCCCCTTCTCCTACCGCGTCCCCGGCAAATGCAAACAGTTGGCCGTATCCTTTTTGCCTTGCATCTCGTCCACCCAGCCGCAGCGCTTCCCACATCGTAACCTGGTTGGCCGTCAGAACAGGCTTTCCTGCGGCAACATCCAGTTCAGGTAAAAACGCCGTCGTATGCAAGGCTGTATCGGGTATCAGAATGGCTTCAGCGTCGACGTGGTTGTTGGCCCGTACAAATTCGATCACATGCTCCCGCCCGACCTCGCCCACCTCGACCGCAGTCCAAATGCCCAGGCTATCCAGATGCACCACCTGGATTCCGACCTCGCCCAGAAAACCGACGAATTCAGCCGCCAGATTCTCCGGATAAGTGGCGGCGACCGCTACCCGCGAGATGCCTAAGGCCTGTATAGCTTTAACAAAGGAAAGTGAAGTGCTGGAGGCGGGGACCCTCAGATAGCTGCCGATTTGTCGCGCCTGTTTTTCAGCCCCGGCCAGCCCGTAGACAAAGCTGCCGCTGGTACAAGCCCACATGCACACATCAACGCCGAGCGTCCCCAGCTCCGCTGCGCCGGGTTCCAGATGGTCCCAGTCCCCCGTGCGCCGGCAGTCCTCGACTGTGTGCAGGTCGACCGCATCAGTGTGTACGACGGCAACCTCCACCGGCGGCTCCAGCCTCGCCGCCATGTTGGGGTAATCGTCTTCAGCCGAATGCAACGGATAGAGAATGCCGATACGTAGCATTGCAGTCTCCAGTTGCTTGTGCCAGCGGGCATAGCCGCCGTTCAGCCGCGGGCCGCTATCTTACAGGGCAGCTTCGACCGAGGAGAGACTTTCGTTGAGCGCTTCGATCGCGCAGTCGAGCTGTTCCTTGGTGATGACAAGAGGAGGCGACATCTTGAGAACATTGTGATAGGAGCCGCCGTAATTGGTGGCGATGACGCCCCGCTGCAGGAGACCTTCAACCACGCGTGCGCCTTCTTCGGTTGCCGGTTCGCGGGTCGTTCGATCCTTGACAAATTCTACGCCGACCATCATGCCCACACCCCGCACTTCACCGATCAGGTGGTGCTCCTGCTGGAGTTCCAGCAACCTGGATTTGAAATAGTCACCCAGTTCCGCACCGCGTTGCACCAGTCCCTTCTCTTCAATCTCCGCCAGCGAGGCCAGGGCCGCCGCGCAGCCAACCGGGTTGCCCAGGAACGTACTGGTATGCATCATCGGCCCCCAGGCGCTCGCGACCTCATCCGACATTATCGTGGCCGAAATAGGGAAACCGCTGGCCAAACCCTTGCCTACGACCATGATGTCGGGCACTACATCGTAGTAGTCCATCCCAAACCAGTTGCCGGTGCGCCCGAAGCCCGTGATAATCTCATCGGCGATCAGCAGGATGCCGTGCTCGTCACAAAGTTGCCGCACCTTCTGCACGAACTTCCGCGGCGGCACAATCCAACCCCCGTGTCCCTGGATCGGCTCCATGATAATGGCGGCCACGTCGGCCACGCCGGAATCCGGCATGGTCAGCACATGCTCCAGATAACCGCCATCGCAGAAGTAACAGTCTCCCTCTTCGGAATGCGTCGGGCAACGATAGGGATACGCGTAGGGAACGTGTGTCGTATCCGCCAGCATGTTCTGAAAAGGACTTCGGTAGTAGTTCTGTGACGAAACAGACAGCGCACCGGTCGTCTTGCCATGGAAGCCGCCCTGGAAGGCGATGATCTTGTGGCGGCCCGTAAAAATGCGGGCAGTCTTGAGCGCGGTTTCGACCGCTTCGGCGCCGGTGTTGGCGATGTGCGAAACCGACAGGTCGCCAGGCGCGCGCTCCGAAAGCTTTTCAGCCAGTTCGACCCGGTGCCGGTTGGGGTTGAGCCCGCCCTGGCTGTGCATCATGGTCCCCGCCTGATTGGCGATGGCCTGAACAATACGTGGGTTGCTATGGCCCGCCGTCGCCACACAGAAAGCGGCCGTAAGATCGACGTATACGTTGCCGTCGACATCGACGATGTTGGCGCCGCGCGTACGTTCCCAGAAAACCGGCGTCTGGCCGCGTGGAATGACCGAGCTGGTTGGTGGTTCGACCTTGCCTAAGCGCTCGGTCAACTGCAGAGACTCCGGTCCGGGCGGCGTTGCCACGATCAAGGGCAGGGCCGTTCCATCCTCCAGGGCCTGCAGCTGTGGCTTCGAGGAATAGCGTTGCATTCTGATTCTCCTGTGCGGCAGTGGCTGGTTTCACGAGTCCAGTGGCCAGTCGTCTCCGGACCCTCTGGACACAAGCTGCCCGCAAGTCAAACGTTATTGGTCGTTGGCGCTGTCGATCCGGCTGATCACCATGCGTTCGCCCACGAATCCCTCCCGCCAGATGCTCTCACAAGCCTCGGCCAGGCCTTCCAGGTTTTCGGTGACTTTGCCAAACAGGTTGCCCGGCATGTAGCCGGCCGGACCGAGCAGAAAGTTGTTGCGGCCATAAAACAACGCGATATCAATAAACGGTTGGCCGGTGCGCCTTTCCGGCGGAATGTCGATCGAGGCAGCGTCGACCTCGAAATAGAGGAGGTCCCCGCCAATCGGCATGATGGTCGCGTTCTCCTTGCCCGGGTCCGCCCCAAGAGGCGGGACCAGCGTGTAAACCTCGCGCCCTGCCCAGCGAGCGTGGTACGCGTCCCCCTCCAGCGGCAGCGCGTTCCAAACTGCGTCGCAAGTGAGGGGCGCCTCCTCGTCCAGTAAGGTCACTACCCCTCGGACGTTCCGCTTGGTGAAAAAAATCTCGATTTGGCGTGCCATGCTCTGTCTTCCTTGGCCGTGCCCCCAGTGTTGTGGTGTGCTGCGGCCAATGACTGATATTGGATGAGTAACGTCCGCATGTCTACTGACAACTGTCACCGTATCATTCAGCGAACGCGGACTGACCTTTGGGTTAACTTAACATAGTTTATCAGATCGAAAAAGCAGGACATTGGGAGAGGGGCGCCGGTTGCGATCTGTGCCATAGTCAAAGGATCACACCTCCAATTCAGTTGGCATTCTGAAAGACTACAAAAAATTTGTTCAATAAAAGCAAGAATGGCGCCCTACAATGCCCGCGGGTCCTTTCATAACTCCATATCAATGTCTGCGACCACTCCCAAGGCGCGAAGTGATAGGCTTTCTGGAACTGATTCGCAGCCGCGAACGCGCCGGCTTTGGCGGCCCGTGAGAAATTCTCCACCGCGTTTTTCGCTTCTCATCTGACCGCAGGTTTTTGCCAAGTCTGGACCCGGCCAGGATGTGTCTTCATCAAGGGTGTTTCCGAGGATCATGCCCTTCAGTGCTGAGCATTATCTTCAGTTCTTGCTGCAAATTGCGGCCAACCAGGAATCGCCCGCAACACTTCCATTCCATCCACAAAGGAGAAAGAAAAATGAAGGCACTCAGAGTTTCGCGAAGGACGTTGATGAATTCGGCTTGCGCAGTCGTTGGAGGCGCGGCGCTGTCCGCCTGAATGCCCGTTGGTGTGCCGTCCCCGGCTGCGGAAGTCGCAGGGGAGAGCGCTACCGGCGGTCCTATGTCCGGAGGCATAATTCGTATAGCGCTCAGTGGAAATTCCACGTCTTCGCTGTGTCGCATTGACACCGAGAGAAGCCGATACGTAGAGTTGATGAGATCGCTAGGGGTCAAGGTTGCCACCTCGAATGTGGACTTCACAGACTACATTGGCGACCTCGCCGAAAGCTGGGAGTGGAACGAGGATAACACCAGAGTCCGCTATCACCTGCGCGAAAACGCGAAATGGCATGATGGTGTATCCGTAACGGCCAACGACCTGGTCTTTACATTTTGGACTGTCGCCACAAAATCGAAGACGCCGGGCCATTCCCAATGGCTCCGCGAAATGATCAGGGGCTTGCAGGATGCCTACGATGGCCAAGAGGTCGAGCCGGGCGTCGTGAAAGTGGACGACCCCACCGTCGACTTCTTCCTATCAAGACCACTAGCTGACGGGCCCTGGCACGCGGCCATCGACCCACGACCAGTCCATCCCTTTCACATCCTCAAAAAATACCCCGTCGAAATGGCGCACAAAACCCCAATCTGCCAGGGAGAAGTCGTCGCCAACGGGCCGTTTAAGTTCAAGCGCATCTCGCCTGACCAGTTCACTGAGGTAGAAGCTTTCGAAGACTACCATTTTGGCCGGCCCCTGCTCGACGGGATCATCTTCAAGATGTACCAGGACTGGGCGACGATTTCGGTGGCCCTGGACAAGGGCGAACTGGACGTCGGCCGTATTCTGGTTGACGACATTCCACTCTTTGACGAATATCCCGATTTCGATGTGGAAGACTTCGTTATGAGCTGGGACTCATGAGCTGCCCAGGGTCGCGGATGTGCTATCTGGGCCGGTTCAAGGCAAACAGATCCCGAGAACGCTCCATGGCTTGAAGTTCTTAGGCTTGAGAAGACGCCTCCACACGGTTACACACTGACTCGTGTAGTAGTGCCCTGATCTCCAAATAGTTGCACCGGCCCGTACCCGGTTCATGCCGGCCCGGTTCGTCCGCGACATGCGTTTAGCCATTGCCAAGATGTATGGTTGACTTCCCAAAACTCCTGAGTGTGCATCCCCAAGAAAGGGAAGTTACTGGCTGCATGTGATTCACAGAGAAATTCGGTGAGTGATGTTCCCTCAGATCCAAGGTGCAATCTCGGAGAGGGAGGAACCCTAGAAGGGTGCGGCCCAGATTTGGGGTTGTCCAGACCAACGGCTGGCGGCTGTCAGTGTAGTAGGTTCTTTTCTCGTGCCCCAGTGGTCGTCGATAACGCATCCTCATTTCGGACCGCCTACGCCGCCTCAATCCAAAAAGTTCATCGTTGCTGCCAGCCGTGCAACAGGCTTTCGTCTGCCTGTGGAAAAGGTAACCGCGTATAGGCTACGCCGACTGACGGCAAGCCGGCTTCCCCACCAGCAGCGATAGGGTTCGAACCTGCGGCCAAAACCTTGCCGAAGCTGCATGAAACAGGCTGGCATGCACTGGTCTCTTCCCTGTGCCCGGGCCATGCTTGCACTCCAGGCCCGTTTGCTCAGCGGCCGCTGGAATGAAATCCCCGAGTTACCATCTTCGTCCAATGTCTTGAGTGGACCTCGCATAAAATACTGTATTGACAAAAGCAGACTAATCGCAATATAATAATATTAAAGTGAAATTACTAATGAAAAATATTCTGACACGGGACCAGATTGTTGTAGCTCTGCGAGCATTAGGACTGCCTTCTGGCGCTATCGTCTTTATTCACAGTTCCATGAGCAGTATAGGATACGTGGAAGGCGGTGCCGATACAGTAGTCGACGCCATTTTGGGCGTCCTCGGCCCGACGGGAACTCTCGTCGTGCCAACCTTCACCTTTGATCGTGGCAGTGACGACTACCCCGTCTTCGACCCGGCCCGTGATCCCTCTGGGATGGGCCGCGTCACGGAGGTGACAAGGACGCGGCCTGGCGCGCGAAGAAGTTGCCACTTGCTCCACTCCATCGCTGCCCTTGGAGTTCACGCGGATGAGATTACCGCCAGTCACGGGCCGTCAGCTTGGGCTGCCGATGGGCCGTTCTGGATGCTCAATGAATTGGATGCCCACATTCTGCTGTTGGGCGTACCCTATCTGCGCTGTACTTTCTTTCACGTTTTGGAACAGCTGGTTCAAGTCCCTTACCGACGGTGGAGCGAAGTAGAGGCTCGCGTCCAGGACCGCGATGGCTCACTGCGCCCACTCCTTACTTTGATCTATAGCCCCAAGCCAGACTTCGCGGGCAATGACTTCAACAAGCTTGGGGCATTGTTGGAATTACAAGGACTGGTTCAAGTGGGGAACGTGGGGAACGCCGTGGCCCGCCTCTTCCACACCCGGGATGCGCTTGAGGTTGGCTTGGCCCAGTACCGTGTTGACCCGCTGCTCTTCCTTAAGACAGGCGAACATTGCACGCCGCTTCGGGAAGGTGTACTGACTTCAGAACTGGACAACGAGAAGTCGGTATTGGATCCGGCACTAATCTTCCGGCATCAGTGATTTCGAAGGGACTTATCAACAATGAACGATCAGGGACTATCTGCGGACAGGATAGCGTCGTTGCTGGACCAAATGAAGGGGCTGACGGTAGCCCTGGCCACACCGCTGAATGCGTGCGACGAGTTGGATGCGGCTGGGCTGGAACGGCTGCTCGAACGCGTCATTGCGAGTGGCGCGTCATGTCTTTTCCCGCTGGGTTGGATGGGTGAGCAACCTCTGCTGTCCAGCAGCGCCCGCAACGCGATGCTGTTAGAGACCTGCCGAATCGCTAAAGGCAGGCTCCCCGTCATGGTCGGCGTAAGTGAGCAGGCCTTGCCACGGGCGTTGCAGCAGGCGGAAATGGCCCGGGAAGCCGGCGCTGACGTCATCCTGTCCACACCACCGTACAGTTACCACATTCCGCAGAATCTTATCTACGAATACTTCAAGGAACTTGCCTCCGCCAGTGGGATGCCTGTGGTCGTGTACCAGAACGACGAGGTCGGCGTTACTATTGAAGAGGACACACTGGCGCAGATCAGCCGGGCGCCCGGGGTCGTCGGCGTGAAGGTCTACATGCCCTTTTTGTCGCTTCAAAAGAGTTTCCTGCAGGCGAACCGCCCCGGCCGATTTGCAGTCATGAGCGGCGACGAATACCTCTATGGGGCGGCCCTGTTTCTGGGCATACGGCACTACACGATGGGTGGACCCGGTAATCTCTGCCCAGGCTGGTGCGTGAATATGTACAACAGCGCGGTCGGCGGTGATTGGGACGCAGTTGGGGAACAACAGAAACGCCTGATCGCTTTCTGTGATGCCCTTTACGCAGGCCCTGGCACTGCCTATTCCACGGTCAAATACGCGCTCGAACGTCTGGGAGTATGCTCGGCTCGAATTTCATCGCCCCACGCGGCAATCGGGCCGGAGCAACAGAAGCAAGTGAATGCACTGCTGGAGCAATTTGCAGACGTGGTAGGAGATGCCAGTGGCGCTGATTGACGAGGAGTATGCTGTTATTCTCCTGGAATCGACCCAACGGCCTACGCGGAGGCTGGCAGACATGGGCAAACGTCGAATCATGTTGGACACTCGCAAGGTCACAGCTGTTGATGACTCCATCACGCATCGTTTCTGGCCGGCCCGGAAGCATCCCGATCCGGTTCTTCTGGGGGATAGACCCTGGGAAAGCTTCGGCCCCTTGCTTTTTGGGACCGTTATGGTCGACCAGGAACGCTTCCGCATGTGGTATAACCCGTACCCTGTGGTCCCGCCTCCGGGTAATTCGTACTATGTAGGATACGCCGAATCCTTCGATGGCCTCCAATGGGAAAAGCCCGATCTGGACATTGAACCATACGGTGATTTTCAGCGCACCAATCTGGTCAACCTGATCCGGCACAACCCGTCTGTCGTCCAGGATGCGGATGATCCTGATTCGGGGAGACGGTACAAGGCAACCGGATACGTGGGCGCAGAGCAGGTCATGAAAGAGCGCAAGAGCGCATTTCCCGGAAATGGATATTATCTGGCCCACTCCCCCGACGGGTTGTACTGGACAGAAAATCAGGCAACCGGCCCAATGGGCACCGTACATGACGTAGGGAACTTTATCGCCGATGAACCGCGAGGGCGCTACTTCGGAACCGTGAAGACACAGGTGCGTTACGACCTGGTGGACCGGCGGTCGGTGGCCGTCACAGCCAGCGAGGACTTTCAACGCTGGACGGAACCGAGAACAGTCCTGGTGGCCGACGCCCTCGATGATCGCATCGCCAGGGAGAGAGGTTACCACCACGCCGAGTTCTATGGCATGGCGCTGGATCCCTACGACGACTTTATCGTGGGCCTGCTTTGGATCTATTGGGTTCCCTTGCCTTTTCTGCCAGGTCGTCGGACCGGTTGGTGGGGTGCAATAGACTGCCATCTCGTTTTTTCATACGATGACGGCAACCACTGGCACCGCACGCCTGATCGCCAACCCTTCATCCCCATGGGGGAAAAGGGAGAATTCGATGGCGGTCACCTCTACACCTGTAACCGCCCCGTGGTGGTCAAGGATGAGGTGTGGATTTACTATACCGGAGCCAAGCGAGATCATGCGTATTTTGACCCGATCAGGGCTCGTCACACCTTGGACTATCGAACGGACGTTGACTGGCAAGACGCCATAACGGGCAACGAATATGCGATTTCAATCGCGAAGATTTTGCGCGATCGCTATGCAAGCCTGTCCACGGGCAACCAGGGTAGCTTCGTCGTCAACCACGGCGTCATTGACGGCAGTCGCCTCCTGATCAACGCAAGGGCGCCTCTTGGGTCGGTGAAGGCCGAGGCGCTCGAAGTCGATGGCAACCCCATCGAGGGATTCGGAGTGGTGGATTGTCTGGGATTCAGCGGCGATGCCGTCTCCGGCGAGATAAAGTGGCGTCACAAATCACTGGCCGAACTGCCGCCGGACTGCGAAATTAACTTGCGTTTCGTCCTGGATGATGCTGACTTCTTCGCCTACGAACTGGCCGCCGCTTGAGGAGTCTTGTGATCACGATTCGAAGTCGTTCGCCTTACCAACGAGGAGCAGTGCAAACGTGTGCCAATTACCTGGTTTTCAGATTCTCATCTCTTGATGTCTGGCCCCGGTCGCGGCAGTGGCCCAGAGGGCGCCTCAAAACCAGGAGCTGATTACTGAGAACTGCAGTCTGCCAGGAGGTGATGCCCTATTTCAGATGGAGTCTTTCAGTTCTGAATAGCAAGATTCAGCGAAAGAGGTGACCGGTAACCAGTAACGTGCAGGTCGTAACCAAGGAGGACGAAATGGCAAGCAAGCTGACACGTAGAGAGTTTCTCGTGGCGAGCATGACGACGACAGGCGTGGTTATCGCAGCCTGTGCCACACCGACAGCTGCGCCTGAAACGGCTCCGGAGGAGTCCGCTGCGCCCGAAACGGCTCCGGCAGAGATGGAGAAAACGATCACCTTTAATCAAGGCTGGGGGACTTACAATCCAATCAAGCCGACACTCATGGGCTGGGGCGCTGAAAGCCAATTGGTGCCCCTGCTGACGCACAGCCGCCTGATGGAATTTGGCAACCTTCAGACGAAACGCCTCGGCATCGCCGAGAAGGCCGAGGTATCTCCCGACGCAAGCCAATACACCTTCTATATGCGACAGGATGTGAAGTTCCACGACGGTACACCCTTGACAGCCAGAGACGTGGAGGCCACTGCCAAGCTATATCTGACGAAAGAAGCCAATGTCAATCCTATCTTCTGGATAGACTTCATCGCAGGAGGGAGGGAGTTCTACGACGGCGCTTCCGACGAACTTTCAGGAGTCGAAGTAATCGACGACTACACCATTCGCTTCACTCTGGCAGAACCCTTTGCCCGCTGGGATGACACCACGATATGCGAGATGAACATTCTGCCGGCTCACATTCTCGCAAACATCAACCCGGAGGACCTGAAGGAGGAGTACAGCCCTGCTTGGTTCGAACCGGAGACTCACATGGGCTCGGGTCCCTTCAAGTTTGTAGCGGCAGAGCGTGACCAGTTCGTCGAGTTGGTTCGCAACGATGACTTCCATTTGGGCCAGCCTAAGCTGGATCGCATCATGATCAGAAACTTCGGCGAAAGCGACACCCAGTTCATTGCCCTGGAGAAAGGCGATCTGGATGTCTGGAATGTGCCGTCTCCCTACTTGGAAAGAGTAAAGGCGCTTCCCAACGTCGACGTTTACGAGGTGAATCGTCTCTATCACCGCATGCTGAGAGTCAACGAGCAGAAGCCCTACCTCTCTGACATGCGCGTCAGGCAAGCCTTGTTGTACGCTATCGACCGGCAGGCTTTGTGCGAAGAGCTCGAATCCGGGATGTGTATTCCCTGGGATTCTTTCATGCAGCAACCGGATTGGGTGCCTGAAGGGCTGAACCCATACGAGTACAATCCCGATAAAGCCAGGGATTTGCTGGCGCAGGCCGAGGCGGACGGCGTCTGGGATCCCAATCAGGAACTCACACTGGAGTACTACTACGACAATCCCACCCACCATGACTGGTTTGCCGCGATCCAGCAGAATTTGGCCGACGTAGGGGTCAAGTCTCAACCGCTCCTGCTGGAAGGAACAGGCTGGGTAAAACGCAATGTCGAGTGCGAGTTTGATCTTGCTTACGAAGGTTTCGGTACCTCCCACATCACCGCCTACCGCGGCTGGTTTATCAAGGATGATGGCTGTCGCGCCATGTGGAATACCGACGAAGCGGACGAACTGTTTCTCAAGGTTCAGACCTCCCCCGACGAAGAGGTGCAGCGGCAGTACATGACCGAGCTTCAGCACCTGGTAAACGAGCAATTGCCCGTGATACCCTTCGTCAAGTACGTTGGCGCCATCGCAGTCAATAAGCGGATCACCGGCTTCGACGAGAACGCGATTTGGCTGATGCAGTCGATATTCAACACCGGATGGAACAATGCGCACAACTGGGACGTGACATCGTAGTATCTGGGCAAGTGGGGGGCGCAACAGGCAGGTTGGCGCGCGCTGGAGAGTGGCGCCGCTTTCCTGGCGAAGGGCCCCCTGTCCTTCATCTCCGACTTCAAATTGAGATGATGGCGATGACTCTAGTCATCTTCATCACGCCAATTGTACAAACACAGTCAGAATAGTAGCCTTCCGGAGACTACACGTCGCCGGTCTGTTTCGAGTGTTTCAAAAACGAGTCTACTGCAGATATTTCTTGGTTTTGGTGCGCCCTCCGGGCCACTGCCGTGACCGGGGCCCGACAACTAAGAATAAGAACCAGGAGCCGTTCAAGGGAAGAGTCCATGAGGCAATACATCATTCGTCGCCTGGCAATCTCGATTCCCATCTTACTCGGCGTGACGATAATCACGTTCGTTCTCACCGAGTTGATGCCGGGAGACTATGTCGATGCGATGATTCCACCTGACAAGGCTGTCTTGATGTCGCCCGAGCGAGTCCAGGCCATGCGTGAGGCTTATGGGCTGGACAAGCCCTCATATCTGCGCTATCTCCTTTGGCTGCGGGAAGTCACCCGCGGCAATCTCGGCTACTCCCTTTCCTCAGGCGAACCTATGCTTAAGGAGGTGCTAAAGCGCGCACCCTTCACCTTGCAGCTGACCCTTTCTGCGCTGACCTTTGGGGTCGTTGCTGGCGTAACGCTGGGCATAATCTCGGCTGTCAAACAATACACGTGGGTTGACCAACTCCTTACCATACTCGGCTTCGTCTGGATTTCTACCCCCAGCTTCGTTTTCGGCATCGGCGCCATTGCCCTCTTCGCGCTCAAGCTGCGTCTTTTCCCCGCGATGGGAGGGTGGGTCTACGGGGAGGCGCCCAGCCTGGCAACACGCCTGCATCACATGGTTTTGCCGGTCGCTGTGCTCGGACTGGGAAGCGTTGCTACTTTCATGCGCTATACTCGGACGAGCATTTTGGATGTGATTCGGCAGGACTACGTCATTGTAGCCCGGGCAAAGGGGTTCAGGGAGCGATATATCCTTCTTCGCCACACCCTGCGCAATGCGCTGATTCCGGTCATTACGCTTATTGGACTTGAAATACCTTGGCTGCTCAGCGGCTCTATCATTATCGAATCCGTTTTCGTCTGGCCGGGGATAGCCAGATACACTTTGCAGGGCGTCCACAGCCGCGACTACACGCTCATTATGGGGGTAAACCTGATAGCTGCTCTGACAGTTGTGATCGCCAATCTGCTGACGGATCTGACATACGCCGTCGCGGACCCCCGTATCCGCTATTGAAAGTCCTGGGAGGTGCGACTTGACCAAATCGGTCCCGATGATCTCAGCACGCGGCCCATCGCTGTGGGATCGATTCTGGCGACGGCTCTTACGACATCGACTGGGGATGCTCGGTCTTTCAATGCTGGTGGTACTCGTGCTCACGGCCACTCTTGCGCCCACGGTGGCCAGGAAGGACCCTTCTTCCACCAATTTGAGAGAGAGAAACCAACCCCCAAGCGCAGCGCACATTCTGGGGACGGATGGCGTGGGCCGCGATGTTTGGGCACGCCTGGTTTACGGCTCTCGGGTCTCCCTTTCGGTTGGAATTGTCGCCGTAGGTATCTACGCCACCATCGGCGTCCTGTTGGGAAGCATCGCCGGCTACATGGGCGGGCATGTGGACAACGCTATCATGCGATTTACAGATATGATGATGTCTTTCCCAACCTTGCTGCTGATCATTACCGCCGCTGCTGTGCTACCGCCAAGCATTTTAAACGTCATGATAATCATTGGGATATTCGGTTGGACGCACATGTGTCGGTTGGTGCGGGGGCAATTCCTCTCTCTACGTGAGCAGGAGTTCGTAGTCGCTGCCTTATCCTATGGCGCACCGTGGAACCGGATTGTGTTCCGACACATGCTTCCCAACGTCGTTGGCCCCATCGTGGTGGCATGCACCCTGGGTTTGGCCGGCGCGATCCTGACAGAGGCGAGCCTGAGCTTCCTGGGGCTGGGCGTGCAACAGCCTACACCCAGCTGGGGGTCCACCCTGCATACGGCCATGGAACTGCCTACGCTGGAAGGCATGCCCTGGCGTTGGATACCAGCCGGCCTGGCCATCGCTTTGACCGTGCTCTCAGTGAATTTTGCAGGTGATGGGATACGGGACGCACTCGACCCGCGAACGGTCCTGGACTGATCCAGGTTCGCCGCGCTTACACTCTCAGCTCCATCCTCACGGCGGGCACCGCCAACGGCTCGATCTTCCGCTCGTTGTTCAATTGCAGACCGTCCAGCGAGAATTCAGAAGCGGGACCTACTTCCCGAAACCCTAGCTCCTCGAACAACTGGCGCTTTTCGATATCCTCACGGGAGACTCGCGAGTGAACCAAGGCGGCCTCCCGGCTTCTTCCAAATTGGATGGCCGGCGCAATTAACTCATGCCACGATTTGAGAAAGTTTTGGTGGACAAATCCATCCACCGAGTAGGAACCATCTGCCTGCAGCCTGGCGGTTGACATCCCCACGACGCGGCCATCGGTTGTGCGTGCTGCGAAGCGCGCACCATGCCCGTCATCAACGACGCGCTCGTATGCTCGATACAACCCATGGAACGTACGGTGCAAGCTGTACCGCAAGGAGAATAATCCGGCATTGGCATCGAGTACCTGCCAATCGTGTGGCGTAACGATCAGCGGATAGGAAGGTATCTGGTCGTCTGGATGACCAACTGATACCGTTGCCGGCCCAGCCTCTCTGAACCAATCGACGAGAAATTCTTCTGCCGCTTTCCCGTTGAGCTCTTTCACGAAAGTTATGGAGGCTGGTAGCTTGGAGAAACCTAATCGTCGATACAGTCTGAAAGCAGCGCGTTCATTGGTGCCGAGGAAAATGGCGCGCCCGCCTTCCGCTTTGACATCGGCGATGGCTGCGCTCCAAAGTTCTGTTCCTATTCCCTCTCCACGCAATTCCGGCCTGGTGGCGGGATAGGTAAACTCGCTTAACACGGGGAGACGGCGGGAAACCCAAATCTGGCACATCGCGGCAATTTTCTTGCGGCGTCGCACAAGGTAAACAAGGGTACGGTTGTGCGACGGGTCAAGGCCAAGCAATTCACGTCGCCATCGTTCATCGGTCTGAAGTTCCGGTATTGTCTGCCAGAATTCGCTCAACTCCTGGACGAGCTTTTCGGGAAGAGGCGCCTCAAACTTCTCCATGCTTTCTCTTTGCATGATCACGGCTTTCTCGCAAGAAAGGGCCTGCTTCGCTGGCGCCGAAATCCTCGCCCGGCTGCAACTTGACAGCGTTTAAGTCCACGCTCAACGTGGCCGTCCATAAGCAACTGAGGTGGGCACGCGACCAGGAAGAAGCGCAACCGACTTACTCTGTGCCGCCCACAGCAAAACGCGGCTTCACACCAGGATTAACCAGGTTAAGCGGCAGCTGGCCGCCCAGCACCCGCGCCACCTCCTGCACCGCCTTCACCCGCACATCACGGAAAGCCTGCTCCGAATACCACGCCACGTGCGCCGTCACCAGAATCCGGTCCGTACGATACAATGGGTGGTCCGGCGGGGGCGGCTCCTCTTCAACCACATCCACCGCCGCGCCCGCAATCTGACCCGACTCGACCGCCTCAAGCAGTGCCCCGGAATCGACAATAGGGCCGCGGGCCGTATTCACGAGGAAGGCGGTTCGCTTCATCTTCGCCAACGCGCTCGCATCGATCATCCCCTGCGTCTCCTCCGTCAGCGGCAGGTGCAACGTGACAAAGTCCGACTGCGCCAGGACCGTTTCGAAGTCGGCAGGTTCTGCGTTTCCGCGACGTATCTCATCGTCATCCAAATACGGGTCCCAAGCCAGCAATCGCCAGTCAAAACCGGCCGCCTTTCTCGCAACCGACTGGCCGATACGGCCGAATCCAATGATGCCCAGCGTACGCCCCTCGCTCCGTTGGATGGGGTATGGGGGCTTGGGCTGCCACCGGCCCCCGCGCACCGCGGCTGCTTCAGCGTCGACATAGCGAATCGCGTTCAATAGCAGCGCCATCGCGTGCGTAGCCACCTCGTCCGTACCGTAATCGGGCACATTGGCAACGCAGACGCCCGCTTCAGTCGCCGCCTCCAGGTCTATATTGTCTACACCCACCGCGGGCTTGACGATCGCCAGGCAACGCGGCAGATGCGACAGCACTTCGGCATCGATCTGCACGTTGCCCACCAGCAACGCAACCGCATCCTTTCCCGCCTCGGCAATCTCCGCCCCACTCCGGCACGGACGCTTGACAAGCTCGACGTTGTGCGGAGCCAGCACCTCCCGCTCAGTCTCCAAACCGGGAAAGATATTGGCAGTGATCACAACAGTTCGCGTTTCGCTCATTTGCATTACTCCGCAACCCCCAAATAGGCGAGAATGGCATGAATGTATACCTTTGTGGCGCGCACGACCTGTGTCAGCTCAACCCGCTCAAGTTCCGAATGTGCCGTCAGATAGCTCGCGCCGTAGTACAGCGCCGGGACATGTGCCAAATGAACAAAGTGGGGTACGTTCGCCGCAGCCCTGGTGCCCGCCAGCGGCAGCTCCTCGCCGGTCACCTGCTGATGGCCCCGCAGCAACACCCCCGCCAGGCGCTCGTTCTCGTCAACACTGTAGCCTTCGATCCCATCCAGCCAGACCTCGACCTCTGCACCGCTCTCCTCCTGTACCCGTGCCGCCAGACCTGCAAACTCCTCGCGAATCTCGTCCAGGCTACAACCAGGGCCAAACCGTCGCGTGCCGCCAATTACGCACCCGGCCGGCATGCGGTTAAAGTAATCACCGCCTTGAAACCGCCCGATGAAGATCGATTCCGCTCCCAAATAAGGGTGCCGTATCGCCGCCAGTTCTTCCGCCTTCTCCTGCAATAGCTGCACAGCCCTGTACCCGGCCATGACCGCATGGGGAGCCCCCGTCTGAGCCACCGTCTCGTGTATGCCCTCGTCGTCCCCCGCAATCCTGAGTTCCCAAAAGACGAGGCCCATGCCCGTGATCGGCAAATCCTTGCCGCCCAGCTCGGTTACGATCACCGCGTCGCCGTGAACGCCCTTTCCGATCAGCGAGATCAGCGTCTCATTCGTGGCGCTTTCGTGCCGGCCGTGCGCCGTCAAAAGCAGGTCCCCTTCCAACTGGATGTCTGCCCCCCCAATGATGCGCGCAGCTTCCGCCATCGCCGCCAAAGACGCCTTCATGTCCTCGGAGCCCCGCCCGTGGATGTACCCTCCCTCAAACCGGGGCTCCGGCCCGGGCAGATCAACCGTATCCGTATGGCCGTCCAGCTGAAGCGTAGGCCCCCTGCCGCTGCCCCGCAGCCATGCCACGACGCTGGGACTGCTGGGAAACTCATCGTCCATCTCCACGTCCAGTCCCACCGTGCGCAATCTGTCGGCGTAAAACTCGGAAACAGCCCTTTCCTCGCCCGGCGGGCTGGGAATGCGCACCATATCCAAAGTGAGCTGCATTATCCGCTCTGGATCAACCTTTTCGGCCAAGATGCCGCCAAACGATCAGTGTCCACTCAGCCCTCCACCCAGTGTTCGAACAACGGCTGCACAGCAGCCGGTAACCCCGCCAGTACGTCAGGCTTCACAGGCTCGACCTCATTCTCCTTCAAGCCCGTTGCCTCCATCTGCCTGGCCCGCTCACCGGATCCCGGCCTCAGTCCGTTCAGATTCAGCCACCACGGCGCAAAGCGAATCGCCATCGCCACCCGCGCACTGTCGGTGCGGTTAGCGCCGGCCGCGTGCCACATGCGGCTGTCCATCACCAGCACGCTGCCAGCGTCGCCAGTCGCCTGAATCTCCGTCGGATAGGGCCTGTTTTCGTCGTGGCTGCAGGATTCTGCGCTGGGGTTGGTTTCCATGCGGTGACTGCCGGGCACGATGATGGTTCCGCCGTTCTCAACGCTGAACGGAGACAGCATCCACAACGTCGTAAAATGGGCGACCATATCGGGATACGGAGCCGGGATATGCCCCGCATTGTGCTGGTTGAACGGCCAGTCCGCATGCAGCGTTCCGCGCGCATTGTCCGGATAGTTGATCATCGCCGACGTGAACGAAACGCGCACGTTCCGGCCAAGCGCTGCCCTGATCAGGCCGATGAAATGGGGCGCCACCAGATAAGGCGCAAACGACTGGTCATAGTTGATCAACCCCGTTCGATGGCCGATATTCGCCGGCGCGTCCGGCCGCTGGTGCCGCAGCGTCGCCGCCGCCACACTCTCCCGCACCCCCGTGACCTCATCGGCAGGAATCACGCTTTCGACCACGCACCAGCCGTCCAGCTTCAGAAGCAGGAGTTGCTCTTCAAGAGTCTTGTCCGGCGGCATCGCATTTTCCTCTTCTGTTAGGTAGGGGTGGCAAATTTTTCGGCGAACAGCCGCAGCAGCTGTAATGGCTGGACACTCGACCCAAGGCCAACGGTCAGCACGCTCATTATATCACTCCAGGACACAAAAGTAGACTGGCACGCAACCACACCGCACATCCCATAATGGGGGCGATCCCTTGGTTCCCTCCGGCACCGGTCCAACCATAGCCAGCCCTCAAATCAGCTCTGAGGCAAGGGAAGTGCCGCCTCTGACCACTGACCACCGACCACTGACCACTGCAGTTGGGCGTTCGGGCCTTCGGCCCTCCCTTGTGCAGGGGCTGCGCCCCCGCAACGCCCCGCCCTTGTTAGCCACCATGCTCATTCTTCCCCAGCAATGCGTCAATCCAACAGTGTCTACCCCCCACATGCTGTCTCGTCCCACCCTCCGCTAACCACTGCAGTTCGCAGCGCCCACCCCCGCCTTCCCCCTCAAAAGACCTGTAGGGGCAGGCCTTGTGCCTGCCCTGGGCTTCTCCAGGAGCAGGCAAACAATTGCAACCACTCTGTCACAATCTTCCCGCCAGACCGTTGCCACCCCAAAACTGGGATGTATCTCGAACCGTGCTGCACCCGGAAATGACTGTCTACCCACCTGTAGCTTTACAACTTCAACTCACCACATTACAAACCTGCCAATCTCAGTTGAGACAAACCTCAAGGCCTCCCCAATGAACTCTAGACTCAGAACGAAAAATCGGGCGGGAACTGTCCCAATTCGCGCAATTTCCTGTGGTATAATGTCCGTGAATTGAACTGCACAAGAATGAATACATCGCGAGAACCGTCAGTTACCGGGAAGACACAAGCAAGCCGCTGAAACCACACCTGCACCACGCCACAGGCCGCCCAACCAAACTCGACTCGAAGACCGACGGTATGCCTCGGAACGTGGCGATGTCTCTGCTTGACGTCAACAAGAACTGTAGAGAAGTCGCCGGACCCGAGAATTGAACCCAAAAAAAGAGTCGACCGATGCAATTAAGCGCATCGCCAAAAAAAGGCCCGAAAAAAGAAAATCGCCCTCTCCGTATCCGTTAAAGACTGCGCAGAACTATCAACCAAGTCGCAAAATAGCGTCCCAAAAAAGGGGGATTTGGCGCGACATACGTATACATTTGTATACATAACGCGACATTTGTAGACAAAACGCAACCTGAACCTGGGCAAATGGTTCAGGCAATAACAAGGGCTCGTTGAAGTCTGTCACCAAGGCGAACTGCCGCAGAGAAATGCTCTTCCGCAATGGGCCGCGCAACTACGCAATACGCAATACGCAATATGTAGTACGCAGTACGCAAAACTCGCCCATCCAAATAGAACGCAGACATGATCCGTTTGCTCTGCCAAAAAGGTTGCCTTTCCCTGCCGCATCCGATAGAATTACACCCGCTGAGGGTATGCGACGCCGGGAGCCATTTCCCAAAGGTTCCCAAGCGCACCAAAGACGATCACCCTGAACGCTTTCACCACCGTGCCTGTCCAAATGAAAGTTCTTCATCCGACTGTTTGGTAGACGATCCGCGGCCGCTGTCCCCACCGACAGGGCTATACTTTCCTGTGCACGAACCGCAACTGCCACCACGCCAGGCGTGAAGAATCCGCTTGATACCTTGCGAAATCCTAACTGAGCGTCACCACCAGCCACAGGAGGATCTATGGCTTGATCGGAAATGAAACGATTCTCAACAGATCAGCAGTACCCAACAATCTGCATCGAAAAGGAGAGTACGCTAAAAATGGCTAGATTCAATTCCGACGAAAAGACGGTCGTCCACCAAGGCGTCAGCCGGCGCAGTTTCCTGAAGAGCACAGCCGCAGTTACCGGCCTCGCCCTCGCTGCCAGCGCCTGCGTCCCTGCCGGTCCCGAAGCAGCCAGCGACATGGCAGCGCCCTCAGAGGAGCCCGTTAACATCCAGATCTGGTGGCGCATCAACCCCACCACCGAAGGCGTTATGCAGGTCTTCCAGGAACAGCATCCAGACATCACCGTTTCGCTCGGTGATCTCGGTGAAGCTGTCTACGGGACGCCCAAATACGTCACGGCCGTAGCCGCAGGCAAGGGTCCCGATGTCTCTTACCAGAATCGCCACACCTTCCGCCAGTTCGCCTCGCGCAACCTGTACCGGCCTATCGAAGATCTCCTCGAGCGGGACAACCTCGACAAGGGCAACTTCATGGCCGGCCCCATCGCCGACCTCACCTGGCAAGGTACACTCTACGGGCTGCCCCATACCGCTGGGACGCGCTACTTCTTCTGGAACCGTACCCACTTCGAAGAAGCAGGCCTCGATCCGGACGTTGGCCCCGAAACTTGGGACGACATCATGGAGATGGCGCCGCAGTTGAATAAAACTGAGGGAGATCGGATCGTACGCTACGGCTTCCTGCCCCACTTCCCGCCCGGCCTCTCCGACCAGTTGCTCATCTACGCCATGGAAAACGGCGGCGTCAGCCAGTCGGAAGATGGCCGCACCAACATGTTAAACACCGAACCCTGGGTCGAAGCCCTCGAATGGTGCGTCAATATGATCGACGAATTCGGCGGCGGCAACGCTGCGGCCTCCTCCTTCATGGAAGGCTTCGCCGGCCAGCCCGTCGATCCCTTTGCCCAGGGCCAGGTCTCAATGTGCTCCTACGGCAACTGGATGATCGGTCGCTATGCCAAATTCCCCGACCTCGACTATGACGGCACCGGCCTTATGCCGGTCTCGGCCTCGCAGGAAGGCGCCCAGGTCAACTGGTCCTGCGGCTGGACCTTCGTCATCGACCCCAATACCGAACTCGTCGAACAGGGTTGGGAATTCTTGAAATGGGTGATCAGCGAGAAGTATGTTCGCGCCGCCGGCACCGTCGGCCTCGCTCTGGACAAGGAAGAGTGGGCGCGCCAGCAACTGCCCGGCGAGCCGATCTTCGCCCCCACCCCGCCCGTCTACCAGCCGGCCATGCAGTTCATGCTGGACGAGTACTACTCCGTCCTTCCCGAACGCCAGAAGATCATGATGGAGAGATACCTCGAATCCGAGACCTTCTCGGTGGGCTGCGGCCAGATTGCCGGCCTCGCCGCCGCTGAACTGTGGATCGGTTTCAAGAACGCCTGGGAATCCGCTCTCACCAAGAAGCTGACGCCGCGAGAGGCGCTTGAAGCCTCCCATGCCGACGTCCAGAAGGCGCTCGACGCCGCTTGGGAGAATCTCGAAGCCTAATCGGCGCAATAGAGAATAGTCAGAACCGGACGGCATCATGTCGTTCCGGTTCTGACTATTCCCCTTTCCGCGCCAAATGTCAGGACAGTCGCCATGACCAACGCCCAACCCAAGCCCAGGCTCACCAACGCCGCCAGAGAGGCCCTGACCTGCTATCTCTTCCTCCTCCCCTGGGGGATCGGTTTCCTCGCCTTTGTCATCGGCCCGGTCGCCGCCTCCTTCGTGTTGGGCTTCATGGACTACGAGATCGTAACGCCCGCCCGCTGGGTCGGTCTGGCCAACTACATCGACCTCTTTACCGACGATCAGCGCTTCGGTATGTCAATGGGTAACACGCTCTACTATGTTCTCGTCTTCGTGCCGCTCCATATCATCGTCGCCTTGCTGCTGGCTCTCCTGCTCAATCAAAAGGCCCGCGGCATCGCCGTTTACCGAACACTCTTTTACGTGCCGTCGATCGTGCCGATAGTGGCGGGCGCCATCCTGTGGGTATGGATTCTGCAGCCCGAATGGGGCCTGATCAACTCGACGCTTCGAAGTGTAGGAATCGAAGGCCCGCTCTGGCTCGCGTCGCTCACCTGGTCCAAACCCGCCCTCATCCTGATGGCCCTCTGGGGCTCCGGCGCCGCCATGATTATCGTACTCGCCGGCCTGCAGGGCGTGCCCCAGCATCTCTACGAGGCCTCCGAGATCGACGGCGCCAACCCATGGCAACGCTTCCAACACGTGACTATCCCCATGCTCAGCCCTACCTTATTCTTCATTCTCGTTCTCAGTGTCATCGCCTCCTTCCAGGTCTTCACCACCGCCTACGTCATGACCGGCGGCGGACCGGCTGAGTCGACCCTGTTCTACATGCTGTATCTTTACCGCCGGGCCTTCGTCCTTCTGGATATGGGATACGCCGCCAGCATGGCCTGGATCCTCTTTGTAGCCGTTCTTGCTCTCACCCTGATCAATTTCAAGCTGGCAAGCCGTTGGGTCTACTACGAAGCGGAGCAGAGTTAACGCCATGATACGCGAACCGGCGATTGAAGCCCTACCCAGCCGCGAAATCCATCCCAGCGCCAGAGGGCGGCCTCTTCGCCGCCTGCTCGGACGCGGGAGCGTCCAACTCACGCTTGTGCTGGGGTCACTGGTTTTCGCGCTTCCATTCGTCTGGATGGTCAGCACCTCGCTAAAGGCCGACCGCCAGATCTTCGCTTTTCCACCAATCTGGGTGCCCGATCCCTTCATCTGGGGCAATTTTTCCGCCGTCTTTATCTATGCCCCGATGCACCTCTACTTCTTCAACACGCTGACGATAGCGCTCGCTCACGTCTTGGGCGCAATCTTCACATGCTCGCTGGCGGCTTACGCCTTCTCGCGGCTGCGCGCCCCTGGGCGCGACATAATCTTCATGGTCATGGTCAGCCAGATGATGGTCCCTTACATCGTCACGCTGGTGCCCCTCTATCTACTCTTTGCCAAGATCAATTGGGTCGACACTTTCTATCCACTGACAGTGCCCGCCTTCCTCGGCACGCCCTTCTACATCTTCATGCTGCGCCAGTTCTTTCTGACCATCCCCATGGAGCTGGAAGAGGCGGCCATCATTGACGGCGCCGGCCGCTTGAGAATCTGGTGGAGCATAGTGATGCCACTGGCCAAGCCGGCGTTGGCCACAGTCGCCATCTTCAGCTTCATGTTCGCCTGGAATGACTTTACCGGCCCACTGATCTTCCTCAACACCCGCGAGAAGTTCACCCTCTCCCTCGGGCTCCAGGCCTTCATGTTCGAACGAAAAACGATGTGGGGACCGCTGATGGCGGCGTCAACGATGATGATCGCGCCAATCCTGATCGTCTTCTTCTTGGCGCAGAAGCATTTCATCCAAGGTATTGCATTGACTGGGATAAAGGCATAACAGAATTTGGGAGCAACGGTATATTCTGTTCGGTCCTTACACCTTTGAATTACCTTGAGATCAGGCTCTCAGTGGGTCGATTCATTTTTGGCCTCCACCTTAGCGGTGCAAAGGTCACACACGTGCAGGGATAGAGAGCCGTTGGATTCGGAGGTTGAATAGTGGATGTTACCCAATTTACAATCGAGGAGGTGCGCTGCTTCGCCGACCGGCAGCAGTTTAACATTCGTCCCCTGACTTTTCTGGTTGGCGAAAACAGCACTGGCAAGACCACGGCACTGGCCTGTTTCCAGATGCTGGCAGATTTCATTGACAAAGGTGTTGTTGACTTTAACTCACAACCGTACTCACTAGGTGTCTTTGACGAAATAGTCAGGAGAAGCAGGAAGCCCGGAAAGGAATTCGTCCTTGGGTTTATGCTCGAAGACGAAAGTGAAACTGTCGAACTTGAAGCAAAGTTTGTCAAAAAGGCAGAAGGATTCGAACCTGACATAAGCACGGTAACAATAAAGTTTCCCGACGGAAACATAGTCTTTGAGAACCGAGTTATGTCGAATAGGACGAAAGAGTCAATATCTATTGGGGGAGAGCCGAAAAACTTTAGAATTAACGTGCAGTCGACGTTTTTCAAAATGTTTCCTCCATTTTCCTTTTTGGGTGCGCTGGCAAGTGGAAGAATAAATGGTCACATTGCAGACGAAATGTCACTGGCGGAATTCTTAGGAAAGAAGTATGACGAGAGCAATAGTCTATTCAATTTGAGTGTCAGCGGAAATGTGTCTGCCTTCAGTACCTCCCCGGTTAGGTCCAGTCCGAAAAGGACTTACGATCCGACAAGAGAGTTTGTGGATCCAGAAGGAAGTGATGTTCCAATGCTTCTGATGCGGTTGGCGGCGGCAAGTGAAGCCGAGTGGGAGAATCTCAGGCAGCAACTACTTGAATTCGGTAGAGCCTCAGGGCTTTTCGGAGAAATGGAAGTCAAAATTCTTGGACCTTCCGCAGGTGCGCCGTTCCAGTTAAGACTCAAGGTACGTGGTTCATACTCTAATATTGTTGATGTCGGCTATGGTGTAAGTCAGATATTGCCCTTGCTTGTACACGCAATGGCTTCACCTCTATCTCCAAAGGGCAAGGAAGGCGGAACGGGAAGTCCCTATTTTCTAATGCAACAGCCCGAAGTCCATTTGCACCCCAAGGCGCAAGCGGAGCTTTCTTCACTGTTGGTCCAATTGGCAAGTCAAAGAGGTAAGTCGTTCATCGTCGAATCACATAGCGACTACATGGTCGACCGCGCCCGCATTGAGATCAGGCGGGGAAACATCGCCGCGGAGGATGTTTCTCTAATTTACTTGGAACCCAAGAAAAACGTCGTCAAAGTGCATAACATTTCTTTCGACAACATGGGAAATATGATCGGTGTTCCACCCCACTTCAGGGAGTTTTTCCTTCTCGAGTCAGACCGACTTATGGGCTTCGAGGAATAGATAGTGTGTGTAATCTTGGATGCCAACTGCTTTGGCGGCTTTCGTGACAGAGCAAATCAAGACATGCAGCCTATTCGCAGTTGGCTGGCAGAGAAGAACGGTAAGATCGCGTATACCGATACATTGAAGTTTCGGGACGAATGGAAAAGTAGTGGTCTTGATTTACGGGAATTGAATCGTGCCGGGCAGCTAAGATTAGTACCGAGAGACGAAGTCCTTAGCAAGCAAGCTGAGATAGAGGAAGATCTGGAATCCGATGATCCTCATGTGATCGCGTTGGCCATGGTTGCAAGAATAAGAGTCCTGGTTGTCCAACGGCAGCCAAACGAACCTCTTCGGGGGGGAAGAAGGAGAGCTAGGGGTGCAGACACAGCTTTACAGAGGGACTTCAAAAGGCTAGCTCGCGGAAGTATTTATATTGATGCATCCCATAGTCACTTGCTTACCAAGGACCTTTGCCCTTGAGATAGTGTAGTTGGATGGCGTAAGTTTACGCTATTCAAAGCCACAGCCGATTTTTTCTAACAATCTCGAGAATTCAGAATCTCAGGGCAATCAAAAAGCCCTTTCCTGACCACAGCCCAGAGACCCTTACATGGAACGCTCACCCGGCAAGCAACTCTTCATCGACGACTACTTCATCGAGTCCCTGTCCGGCGCCCGCCGTGTCCTCAACCGCCCCCGCAAACTCACCCTGGACGAACCTCTCTCCATCCCCTTCGACCAGCCCTGGGACGCAAACTACGCCCAGCCCGGCCGCGTTATCTACGACGAAAGCACAGGCCGCTTTCGCATGTACTACCGCGCCTGGAACGGAGATCAGACCTTTTTCTGCGCCCTCGAATCTGACGACGGGCTGAACTGGGAGCGGCCCGTTCTGGAGCTCGTCGAATTCGACGGCTCGACCCGCAACAACATCACCACCGCCAGCGCCGATCACCTCATAACCATTCTGGACCCGCACGAGCCGGACGAAACCCGCCGCTGGAAGCAAATCGACAACAAACCCAGCGGCACGAACGAGTCGGGAGATCCCCGCTGGCTCGCCCGCTATTCGGCGGATGGCTACAACTGGCATCTCTACCCGGAAGACCGGCACAGCCAGCAGAAGATGCTATTCAACTTCGGCTCACCCGCCGAGACCTTCGGCGGCGTCATCAACCCCGACGCGCCCTTCGTCTATTACTCCCAACGCGGCTCAAACCGCCGCACCCGCGTCCTCGGCCGCCGCGACAGCCAGGACTTCCTCAATTGGTCCGGCCTGCGCACCGTCATCGAGCAGGACCTGCAGGACCCGCCCGGAACCGAATTCTACTCCGCCGGCTTCGACCCCGTCGCCTGCACAAACGGTGGCCTGCACACTATCATGCTCCAGGCCTTTCAGACCGACCTGGCCGAACCCTACGAAATCGCCGACGCCGCCAGCTATTGGGGCGAGGAGAAGGGTGGGAACGTCTTGGCCGCCCGCGTTGACGGCTTCGTAGAGTCACAACTCGCGGTCAGCCGTGACACCGTCGCCTGGACCCGCTGGCGCGAGCCCTTCATCGCCCGCGGCGAACCGGGAGCATGGGACTATGGCATGGTCTACGCCGACGGCCCCATCCTCCACGACGACCAGCTCTGGTTCTTCTACATGGCCGGCAACCTCACCCATAACGGCTACAGCGCCCAGCCTTGGCAGGGCCCCTATTCCACACCAAACCGCCGCGGCAAAGGCGTCGCCGTACTGCGGCCCGACGGCTACGTCAGCGTCGAGGCAGAGTCCTACGCGCCCGGCATCCTCACAACCCACCGCTTCCGCCACGAGCAGGGCGGCCAGATCCTGGTAAATGTCGACGCCGGCGCCGGCGAGCTCCGCTACGAGATCCTCGAAGATACCGGCCATCCTATTCCGGGATACTCAGTCCACGACTGCGATCCGATTCGCGAGGACACACTCGACAGCCCGCTTTCCTGGAGCGGCAAACCCGGTTGGCCCGGCATCGGCGACGACCGAATCGCACGCTATCCTCAGCTGAACCACGCCGAATTCTACGTCAAGCTGCGCTTCTACGTCTCGCCCGGAACCAAACTGTACTCCCTCACCATCGACCCGCCCGAAGTGACAGAGTGGCAAGTCAGACTCAGAACACGCATTGACTAGCCAGTCCATTTGGAATAACCGATACGGTGAAACACGAAGTGAAGGCTCGCCGGGCTGGCCCGAGAACCCGAAACAAAGAAGAAAAACACGGGCATTTTGCAAATGGATGACAGACCCAACCAGGAGAACAGCATGTCCGACTCACTCACGAACGAACAGTGGCGCCACTACCAGACCCAGGGATATTTGCGATTGGGCAAAGTAATGCCCGACGCCGAATTGGACGCCCTCCAGCAGCGCATGGACGAAATCATGTTGGGTACTGCCCCGCTCGACTATGACCGCATGGCAATGCAGCTTGACCGCGAACCCGGCACAGGCAAACCAGGTCCCCAAACAAAGGGCCACAAAGGCGCAACGCTCAGTTACCGCAAGATACAAGACCTCGAATACGACCCAATGTTCCTCGCCTACATGCAGAAACCCCTTTTCCGCCATATTTGCGCGCGCGTATACGGGGAGGAGACCACTGTCGCCTGTTACCGCGCCATGTTCATGAACAAACCGGCCCGCGAGGGCACGCCTCTTATCTGGCACCAGGATCGCTGGCGATACCTCGATCGCGACCCCTTGATCACCATCTGGACCGCCCTCGACCCCGCTACCATCGCAAACGGCTGCGTTCAAATCGTACCCAGCGCCCACCATACGCTGATAAATCCGTCCAGCGGCTCGGGCTTTCTCACCCCGGAGCAGGCCGAAGAACTGACGCGCGACGCCGAAACCGTTTTCCTGGAGTTGGAGGCGGGCGAAAGCGTCCTGCTTCACAACCATCTGCCCCACAGCTCCGAGATAAACAACACCGACATTCCCAGGCGGGCCTTTAGCGCCTGCTACATGGACGCCGTGACTAAGGCGGAAAACGGCGAGACCTTCACCGTCGTCTTTGGAGAAGGCGCGCTCCAACCGGAAATGGTCTGAATAACCAACTGTGTCGAAGGCCTGCTGACCCACACCCTGCCTGCCGATACGCTTGGAATGTCTGTTTAGGGGAGAGGCTCTTGCTCCCCTCCTTGTCTGTCAACTGCGTAAGAGCCTGTTCAGGAGCCCTGAATGCATATCCACAACGGCGGTCCCCAACACCAGTTGGACGAGATCGTCCTCTTCCCCTTCGACGACCACAGCCTGCCGCTCCAATGCGGCGTGGAGCTCCACCTCAACGGCCACATGACGCCCTGCGGGCAGACCCGCATAGCCGTAGAAATGGGCGACGGCGACGCGCCCGACAGCGAGCGCGTCGTCTACTACGGCACCGTCCACCGCGTCGGCGACGAGCTCTGGATGTGGTATCTCGGCCAGGGCCAGGACGCCGGCTGGTTCGAGCGCGTCTGCTTCGCCACCAGCACAGACGGCTACAACTGGCACAAGCCCAATCTCGGTCTGGTAGAGTACAAAGGCAGCCGCGACAACAACCTCGTCG
Organism: Caldilineaceae bacterium; assembly: GCA_965207495.1. Classification (GTDB taxonomy): domain Bacteria; phylum Chloroflexota; class Anaerolineae; order Caldilineales; family Caldilineaceae; genus Bin5. The sequence goes on along the minus strand of OZ242287.1, from coordinate 3,825,082 downwards.
ATCTGAACCAGGGTTCGCATCACGTCCAGAGCTGTGTCGTCTACTACGATCCCGACGATCCCAACTCGGATCGCCGGTTCAAGATGCTCTTCCAATCGCGCAAGTACGCCAACAGCTTCGCCGCGGCCTTCAGCGCCGACGGCCTGACCTGGCGCGAGTCGCCCCACAACCCGGTCGGATCCTGGTTGGAGATGGCAGGGGGAACGCGTCACAATGGCTGCTACGTCGTATGCGGCCAGGGCGGCACGCACGCCGGCGGAGTCCGTCAGCTGGTCTCCCACATTTCCTACGACTTCGAGAACTGGTCGCAGGCCTCCTGCATGGGCATGCGCCGCGCTAACGTCACCCCGCGCTCGCCCGTCGCCGGCAGTAGCGCCGGTGAGCAGATTCATCTCGGTGCCAGCCTCTGGAATCGCGGCAACGTGATCGTCGGCTTCTACGGCATGTGGAACGGCCACCCGTCCAACGACCGCCGCCTCGTCACCATGGACCTCGGCCTCGCCGTCAGCAACGACGCCCTCCACTACCGCGAACCGGTCCCCGACTACCCCATCGTCTCCGCCGCAGAAGATGGCTGGCAGGAACTGCCGCACGGCAATACCTTGGTCAACTACCCAGCCCTGATTCAAGGGCAGGGCTTCGAACAGGTCGGTGACGAAACCCTCTTCTGGTACGCCCCCTGGCCCGAACAGAGCAGCGACGGCGTACGCGTCGCCGCATGGCCCCGCGACCGCCTCGGCTACCTGCAGCCATTTCCTGCCGGCCGTATGCGGCCGGGGCAAGGTCCCCACGTAGTCTCCGCGCCGGTCGACCTTGACGGCAAAGCCGCGCAGCTGGCTCTGAACATAGACGGCCTCGGCCAATACAGCGCCGTCTCCGCCGAAATCATCAGCGAACGCTTGGAGCCAATACCGGGATACACGGCAGCAGACTGCATCGCGCCGACCTCATCCGGCTTCGCCCAGCCGGTCACCTGGCAAAACGGCGCAGACCTGCCGAACGACCGCGGCCCAATCCGCCTCAGGTTGAACTTCTCCGGGGTCCGAGTCGAGGACATCAAACTCTACGTAGCTTACCTGACCTCAAGTGGAAGATGAACCAGTACGGACCTACGGAATATCGAGCTTGTCGGCCGTGTCCAAATGCGGATTGTCCAGGTAGACACCCCGAAAGTCAAGACGAAGAACGAAGATACAGGTCCAAAAGGAAAGAGCCATGTACGAAAGCGTGAAAGTTGCCGCCATCTCGTATCAACCCGTCAAGTGGGACAGGGCAGCCAACGCCGACAGAATGGAAGAACTGTTCGTCGAAGCCGCCCGGGAAAATCCGCGCATGATACTGATAACCGAGGGCGCGCTCGAAGGCTATGTAGTCATGGATGTAGTCGAAGGCCGCGCCAGCGCCGCAGACCTGATTGAAGTGGCCGAGCCGATCGACGGCCCCTATATCCGTCGCTTCCAGAAACTCGCCCGCACCCTGAACACCTGCCTCGCCTTCGGATTCGCCGAGCGTATCGGCGATGAAGCCTACAACTGCGCCCTCTTCCTCGACCAGGAGGGCAAAATCTGCGGCCGTTACCACAAGGTCCAACTCGCCGAGGGAACCCACTCCTCCTGGAACTTCAATCGCATCGGCCAGAAGCTGCGCGCCTTCGACACGCCCATCGGACGCGCCGGCTTCGTCATCTGCAACGACCGCTGGAACCCCGACATCGTTCGCGCCCTCGTCCTCGACGGCGCCCGCATCATCCTTATCCCCTCCTACGGCAGCAAGACCAAAGAGCAGAATCAGGCCGTTCTGGCCAGGGCCAGGGAGAACGGCGTTCCCATCGTCGAGGCCAACGTCGGCATGAATCTGATCATCAGCAAGGGCGAAATCTGCGCCTACCAGTGGGGCAATGATCAGATCACGCACGGCGTCGTCGACATTCCGGTCGCCCCCGGCACCGAGACAGCGCGCAAGGCCGAACAGGCCTACCTCGCAGCGCAAACGCCGGAGATGGAACGCCGCTACCAAAGAACTCTGGAAAGAGTAGCTGAACAGGTTGGCGGCTGAATACTTGGGTCTGAATTTCGAGCAGGTCTTTGATCGGAGGGTGACTACGTGTACGACATAATAGTCAGTGGTGGAACCATAATAGACGGGACCCGCGCACGGCGCCGGCAAGCTGACTTGGGGATCCGCGACGAACGGATCGTTGCAGTCGGCGACCTCAGCCAGGCCGGCGCCGCACAGGTCATCGACGCCGCCGGCAAGATCGTTGCCCCCGGATTCGTGGACGTGCACAATCACTCCGACGGCTGGATGCTCAGAAAGCAACACCAGGAAAGCAAGACCACCCAGGGCTTCACCACCGAAGTCATCATGGCCGACGGCATCTCCTACGCGCCGGTCAACCGGCACACCGCCCATGAGTGGCTCTACTACATGCGCGGCCTCAACGCCCTCCGCTTGCAAGACTACACCGGCTGGGAGTCACTTGGCGACTATATGGCTCTCCTCGACCGCCGCAACGTCCAGAACGTGATCACCCAGATACCATACGCCAACGTGCGCACGCTCATCTGCGGCTGGGGCCCCGCGCCGGCCGATGAACTGCAGTTGAAACTGATTCAGTTGCAGGTTGAACAGGGAATGGAGGAAGGCGCTTGCGGTCTTTCAACCGGCCTTGACTACGCGTCCCAATGCTTCGCCTCGACTGCCGAGCTGGCAGCGGCCTGCCTGCCCATGGCCGGTGTCCAGGCCCCGTACGTCACCCATATGCGCTACAAGATTGGGACACTGCCCGCGCTGAAGGAAGCCGTCGAGATCGGGCAGCGTGCAGGTGTCCCCGTCCATATCTCCCATCTCAAGGCCGCCAGCAAAGCCGATACCGAGGCCATACTTTCTTACGTCGACCAGGTCGCCGTTCACGAAGTCGACTTCTCCTTCGACGTCTATCCCTACCTGCCCGGGTCGACTCTGCTCAATTACCTCTTGCCCTACGAAATCTGGCACGAAGGCCCCCTGGCCGCGTTACCCAAACTGCGTCAACCGGCGATGCGCGAGCTGGTCGGCCTCGGCCTGGAAATCTATGCATCCAATCTCGAAACCATCAGAATAGCCTGGCTGCCGGGAAAGGAGAACAGCCAGTATCTGGGCAAGACCTTGGCCGAGTATGTTGACGCAGTGGGCAAGTCTCCGGTAGACGCACTGTGTGATCTCCTCATCGAGGAGAACCTGGCCGTGTTGCTCGTATTCTTCCAGGGCGACGACAGTTTCGTCGAGCCATTTCTCGCCCACGAAAAATACATGATGGGCACCGACGGCGTCTACCACGAAGATAGCGTAATCCATCCCCGCCAGAACGGATCAGCCGCGCGGCTCCTGGGGCCATGCGTACGCAAGGGTCTGTTTTCTCTGGAAGACGCTGTGTGGAAGCTGAGCGGCGCCCCGGCGACGCGCTTCGGTCTCAAAGACAGGGGCAGGGTCGAGGAAGGCGCCTACGCCGACCTGGTCGTATTTGATCCCGATTCAATCCAGGATCACGCCACGTACGCTGAACCAAATCAACTGTCCAGCGGCGTCAGCGAGGTACTTGTCAACGGTGTTCCCATCATTCGCCGCGGCGAACCGGTGGCGGACCTGGGGCAGACTTTGCCCGGTCGATCCCTACGCTTCAAGAAGTAAGTTACTCTTCTTCAAACTGTACGACCAGTGCATCACCACCAGTCCTGCCGCCAATCGCTGTGCGCCGGTCCGATTCAGGTGAAGCGGAGCCCTGCGCTTCTTGTGTCGAGGGCGGCGCAACGACTGGCACGTTTTCTGCGTCTGTCGCAGTCACAAACGGGGCATATATCCACCCGGACTCACCGTCAAAACTGATCTGCCACCACTCACCGTCCGCGCTCTTTCCGGTGATGGCAAACGCCTCGCCTTCGTTGGCCCCGCCAATCCTCGCGTAGTCGGTGCCCGGACCATCCCGTACATTCAGGTCCCCGCCAACAGTCGCCACAGCCTCTCCCGCAGTCTGTGCTGCAGAGCCCCCAACTGTCGGCACATTCTCAGCATTCGCAGCCGTCACAAACGGCGCATAGACCCACCCGGACTCACCCTCAAAACTGATCTGCCACCACTCGCCGTCCGCGCTCTTTCCGGTGATGGCGTACGTCCCTCCCTCTAGGGCCCCTCCAATCCTGGCGTAGTCGGTGCCTGGTCCTTCACGGACATTCATATCGCCGATCATCGTCACCACCGGGCTCCCGGCCTCCGGCGCAACCGGCTCGGTCGAGTCCGCTGGCGCCGGCGTTTCTGCCATCGAGTCGCCAACGATGGGCACGTTTTCCGCGTTGGCAGCCGTCACAAATGGCGCGTAGATCCACCCAGTCTGATCATCAAAGTCGATCTGCCACCACTCGCCATCCTCGTCCCTTCCTGTGATGACGAACTCCTCTCCGGCCGCGGCCCCCCCGATCCTGTCGTAGTCCTCTCCCGGTCCACTGCGTACGTTCAGATCGCCGTCGACAGTAACTATCGCGTCCTCAGTCGGCGGCGAAGTCTCTGCCATCGCCATACCAACGACAGGCACGTCCTCCTCGTCGGCAGCCACCACATAGGGCGCAAAGATCCACCCGGGTTCGCCTCGAAAATCAATCTGCCACCAGTTGCCCTCTTCATTCTTGCCAGTGATGGCAAACGTCTCTCCTGCAACCGCGTCGCCAATGACTTCATAATCTGTACCTGGCCCGCCTCGAATGTTCATCTCCCCAAGGACGGTAACCTGCGCATCGCTTTCCGGCGGCGCCATCGCATCTGTCGAACCTGAATCTGTCGCACCTGCACCCGTCGCCTCGTCGGTAGCCGCGACTGTTGGAGTCGGTGTTGCGGGTGACGTTTCTGTGGGTACGGGAAGGGGAGGATTGGTCGCCGTCGGCGGCACTGCAGTGAAAGTTACGACCGCGGGGAGGGCAGTGGCCGTACTCGTCAGTCCTGGTTCAGGGGCAGGTCCCTCGTCATCGCCCTGGCCGCACGCACCAAAAAGAGCCGTGCCAAACAAAAGAGCACACAGAATCACCGCGCGCGGGCCCGCGAAAAGCCTGCCAACTCCTTTAGACCCCTCCCTCAATTGAGACGCAGTCGTAAATTGGCTGCGTGGTCGCTTGTCATCCATGTGTACTCCTCTCAGTCAGGCCGGGCAGTTCGCGCCGCGTGTACGATCAATGCTACCGCCGTTGCCTCAGGGACACGGCCCGTGTCCAACATCAAGTGATAGTGCCGGCTGTTTTTCCAATCTGCACTGGTATAGAATCTCTGATACCAGTTGCGGCGCTGCTCATCCGCCAGGCCTATAATTCGCTCGGCCGTCTTGGGTTCGGCCATACCCCGGCGGCGTTGTATGCGGCGAGCCCTGATCTCCGGCGACGCATAGAGATGGACGTGTAGAGCCGTCGGGTGATCTTCGAGAATCAATTGCGAACCCCGCCCGATTAGTACAACATCTCCCTGCTCTGCCAGAGCCCGTATCGCGCTTGCCATACCCTCCACATACGTCGCCTGATCCATTGGCCTGTTACGCCGATTCGGATCGGCCGAGAAAAGCGAACGCATCTCCTGACTCACCATACCCGCGCGCGACATCAGCTTCTCCTCGGCCTCAACGATGACTTCAACCTCCACGCCGGCTTGGCGGGCCATCTCCGCAAGTACTTCCTTATCGATACAAGTCGCGTTCAACTCGTGGCCCACAGCCTCGGCAATTCGCGTGCCTCGCGAGCCCAGTTCACGGGAAATCGTAACGACCGACATACTTGCCTCCTTTGTAGAGGTGACCTGCACTAATACCCCCAAATGCTTCCCCACGTCGCACTATCGGGAAACAGGTCATGGCAGATCTGACACCGCATATGACCTCGGACTCCACTTGGTGGTCTGAGTTTTCAGCCGCCCTTCGGATACGTCCAGACATTCGCACCCTGATGCTGCGCCGGTCCTCGAACAATTCAGATCAGTTCGATACCTCCCGGCTCTGAAGCAGCAGTGTCCACGCTTCTCGTTGCGATTACTATACCTCGATCACCGTAGGTTCATAGAGCGGCGTGTCCGCGGCAACGACCCGGCCGTCTGGCATATGATAGCAGTTTCCGTGCCTGCCAATCCCCCTGCCCATTGAGTTTCGACGAAGCTCTTCCTCATCCGTCCGTCTCTGCGCCTCGGCAGCCTCAAAATCCCAAGAACCGTCGACCAGTGCCTTCAACTCTCGCCCTACCGCCATCTCCGCCTCTGTGCCCCGCTCCAGCAAATTGCGCTGTTCCAGCGGATCCGCTTCCAGATCAAAGAGCAGGTGCGGTCGCATTCCCCGAAATCGGACTAGCTTATGCTTTCCCAGGCGCACAATCCGATTCTCGCTCCCTTCCCCCCAGCGCGGAAGCGGATTGTCCACAAAGACAGGCTCTGTCCCCGGCTCGGTCCCAGTCGACACTGCGTCTGAGAGATCGCGCCCCTCCAGTCCCTCCGGCGCCTCGATGTCCGCCAGCCCGCACAGTGTCGGGAAAAGGTCTGCCAGGCTGACAGGCGTGTCCACACGCGTGCCGGGTCTGTCTCCACGCCGCTGAGAGGGGGTTTGGACAATCAGCGGCACTCGCGCCGCGGCCTCGTGCCACGAATTCTTCCACCACATTCCGTGCTCCCCGGCCATTTCTCCGTGGTCCGAAGTGTACACGATGATCGTGTTGTCAAGTAGACCGCTCCGTTCCATCAGATGGAGGAGATCGCCAAGTATTTCGTCCAAATAGTCAATGCAAGCGAAGTAGGCCGCCCTCGCCTTCATCATCTCCTGCTCCGAGACCTCCTCAGTGCGGAATCCCTTTGCCATGCCCACCGTCATCGGGTGAAAGGCAGTGTCGCCTGTTCGCCCCACCTTGGGAGGCGTTACCTTTTCCGGCCAGTACCTGTTGAAGAACCGCTCCGGCGCGGTCAGCGGAAAGTGTGGTCGGCTGAAGGACGCGCACAGAAACCAGGGCCTTTCAGGCTGGGCAGCTACCTGTTCTCGCAGAAAGGAGACCGTCTCGCGCACGATCACCTGCTCCTGCAACGCGCTCTCCGGTATCTCCGTGATACCTGCATCCGCGGTCCGGCTGCGCATCGCAAAGCCGCCGTCCCGCTCCGACAGCGGGTCCCGCTGGTGCCCGGTCCCCCCCGTCAGATCGCCGTAAGGTCTGTGCGCAAATCCGGCCAGCTGGTTTGTGCCGCCCAGGTGCATCTTGCCCATTAGGCAGGTCGTGTACCCGGCTTCGCCAAAAACCGACGGTATCGTCGGAATCTCCGGTCTCAGGTACGACCCATTCGACCAGCCCCCGCTGGTCATCGGCGACCGCCCCGTCAGCAGGCAAATCCGGGAAGGAGTGCAAAGCGGCGACTGGCAGTAGGCGCTGCTGAAGTAAGCGCCATGCCCCGCCAAACCGTCCAAAGTAGGTGTATGGACAGGTTCGCCGACCTGTCCCTCAAGTAGGCTCAGGCCGCGATAGCTGTGCTCGTCGGAAAAAAGAAACAAAACGTTCGGACGCGTCATCGTTGGATTCCCTGTATGAATTCGCGTAACAAGGCCACCTAAAGAATACGACTACGGGCCGTTGTGTGCAAGTAATCATTTCGCGCCCCCGTAGTATCGAACAGACCGTGTCCAGTCCTCACATCCATCCCCGAAGAATCGCCCCTTCTCTGACCCCTGACCTCTGACCCCTGACCCCTGCAGTTGTGCGTTCGGGCCTTCGGCCCTCTCTTGTGCAGGGGCTGCGCCCCCGCAACGCCCCGCCCTTACTAGACCGCCGTGCTCATTCTTCCCCATTATTGCGTCTAGTTGACAGAGTCTCCACACCTCGCTCCAGGCTCAGCCCCCTAACCCCTGATCCCTGACCCCTGCAGTTCCGCGCCCCCGCAACGCCCCGCCCTTGCTAGCCACCGTGTGTATTCTTCCCCGGCTTTGTGTCTAGCCAGCAGTGTCTAGACCCCACATGCTCTCTCGTTCCGCGACCCACTTGCCACTGCAGTTCGCCGTTCCCCTGCCCATTCCGCGTTCCCCCCAAAGGTCCTGTAGGGGCAGGCCTTGTGCCTGCCTTGGCACCGCTCTCAAAGGCGATCAACGATTTCAGCCGCTCGGGCATGACTCCTCAGCCAAACTATTCCTACCCTAGTTCTGGACCGCATCTATCGTATTCTTCGCCCCTATGCTGGAATGCACCCGCCGAAACGCGTCCGGTTGATGCGGAACCTCTACTGCGGTAGGATATGGGCGATGGAGGAAATCTGCTTCTCTACAGCCACCCAACTGATTCGCGCCATCCACGCCCGTGAACTCTCCGCACAGGAGGTCGTCGCGGCCTTTCAAGCGCGCATTGAAACGGTCAACGCCCGGCTGAACGCCGTAACAGTGGCAGCCGAGGACGCGCAGGAGCAGGCCAAATTGGCTGACGAGAAACAGGCCCAGGGCGAACAGCTCGGTCCCCTTCACGGTCTGCCCTTCACCGTCAAGGACACATTCAAAACCTCCGGCCTGCAGAGCCGTTTGGAAACTCGAATTCGCGACAGACTCACCCCGCGTACAGACGCGACTGTCGTTACCAGGATGAAGCAGGCCGGTGCCATTCTTCTGGCCAAAACCAACTGCCCGCCGTCGGGTACCGGCCCAGATACCGAAAATGCCATAATTGGCCAAACATACAATCCGCACAACGCCAGCCGCTCCCCAGGCGGCAGCAGCGGCGGCGAAGCTGCCCTCATAGCAGCCAGCGCCTCCCCCTTGGGTCTGGGCAGCGATACCGGCGGCGGCCTTCGTATACCCGCTGCCTTCTGCGGCATTACCGCTCTCAAGCCGACGCAAGGCCGCGTCCCCAACTCCGGCGTCTACAACCAGCCCGGCGGGTTCACTGATCAACGCACCCAGATCGGTCCGGCCGCCCGCCGCACCGAGGATCTTCTACTCGCCTTGAGGACGATTTCAGGGCCGGACTATCACGATGCCGGCGTCGTTGCCAAACCAATTTACGATCCCGATCAGCTGCCACTACGGGACTTGACAATCGCCTCCTTTCCCTACGACCCTTCCTCCCTGGTGACATCCGCGGTGGCAAATGCGGTCGGGGCGTCGGGGCAAGCGCTGGCACGCGCCGGCATCCAGGTGGTTGAGAACCGCCCTCTCGACCTGGTAGGAGGCGCACGCGACCTCGATCGCGGCTGGCGACACATGGCAGGGACCCGCGGTCAGGACGTGGTTGAACTGCTCCACGCTTGGGACCAGTTTCGCACGAATCTACTCCAATTCATCCGCTACTACGACGCCATACTCTGTCCTGCTGTCCACCACACCGCCCCTGCAATCGGCACCCGCGACAATCAGCGTTTCGACTACACTGTCCCTTTCAACTTGACCGGCTATCCCGCAGCTGTCGTTCCGGTTGCCGTCGACGACGAAGGTCTCCCGGTCGCCGTGCAGATAATCTCCCACCCATGGCGCGAGGACATAGTGCTGGCGCTGGCCAAGACTCTCGAAGAGGAGTTTGATGGCTGGCAAAACGCACTCGACGCCGGCATGAAACCGCGGCGCCCGTCCGGCGTAATGTAAGTGCAGGCTCCACAAACAGGGAGGTAACGATGGAAGAAGAGCGCAGGCAAGAAAGCGATCAGCAGGATCCCGGCGAAGAGCCCGAGACCTTCAGCAAGGGCGACGACCTCACCGAAGAGATTCACCAACTGGTTGAAGCAATGGCACGCGCTGCACGCACCGTCTGGAGCAGCGAGCAGCGCCTCCAACTGGAGAACGACCTGCGTCGCGGGCTAGGTTCGCTTGTCGGTAGCCTCGAAGAGGCCCTCGAGCGCTTCAGCCGCAGCGAGCAGGGCCAGGAAGTCCAGGAACAGGCCGCCCGGGTCGCCAGCCACATTCGCGAGAGCGAACTCGCCGGCGAACTGAAGGAAGGACTCACTGTCGGCTTGAGGTCTGCCGCGGCCGAAGTCAGGAAGTTCGCCGACAATTTTGAAGAAGAACAGGAACAGCCTCGTCCCCCGCAAGACATTCCGGTGGAATCCGACAACGATGAGAACGACGAGGAGGATAGGTAAAGGAAAAGGGGTAGCCCTGCTCGGAGGTTAGTTCCTCCCTCAGGGAAAAGAGAAGAATACCTTCGCCAGTTTTAAGATGCCTTGACTCCACGGCACACGATGGGAGACGCCGCTGCTGCCCTCAAAGCTGGCCAGATTTTCAATATACCAGACGTAGTTCCGCACCAAAGCGTCCTGGTTGCTGAATTCCGGATTCCAACCGAGAAGACGCCGCGCCTTAGCCACATCCACAAAAGAGTCGGTCGCCGCCGTCTCGTAGACCCACTTGTAAAGAGGCGAAATCCCCAGCTTTTCCAGCAACCGCAAGGTCCAGATGGCCGGCGCGGCTGGCAGCGGGATGATGCGTTTACCGTGTCCCGCGTAGTCGAGGACAGCCTGATAGTCCTCCTTCATGGTAGCAAACTCTGTCGCACCAATATTGAATGTACTGTTGACCCGTGAGTTTGGCAGTGTGGCAGCCAGGTAAATCGCGCAGCACAGATCCTCGACGTCCAGCAGCTGGTAGCGATTCTTCCCACTCCCCAACATAGGAAAATTTTTGCCGTCCTTCGCCCAATCGTAGAACAGGGCGAAGACCCCGAGCCGCTCAGGGCCGACAAACGACTTGGGACGGATAATGGGAACACACATCCCCTTCTCCCTGAATTCCTGGCAAATCTCTTCCGCCTCGATCTTGGCTTCCCCGTAAGGGCCAACCCCGTGCAGACGGTCCTCCTCCTTCAGGGGATGGTGATCCGGGATGCCGTACACGGCCGTGGAGGAGATGTGAATCAACCGGTCTATCCCCGACTCGTAAGCCGCCTCCAGGACATTGCGTATTCCGTCAACGTCTGTCGAAAAAATCTCCTCCGCGCTGTACAGAGGCAGAGCTGCCGCCGTGTGAACCACCAGGTTCACACCTTCCATCGCGTCCCGAACTGCACCCTTGTCCCGAATGTCCCCGTCCAGAACCTTGACCGAGTCCCTCTCAGGATAGTCAAAGGGGGCAACGTCGAGCGAAACGACCTGGATCCCCCTCTCACGCAGGTGGCGGACCAGATTGATGCCCAGGAAACCGGCGCCGCCTGTTACAAGACAAGTGCCGACTTCCCTCCGGCCCTCAGCATCTTTCGTCTCAGATTTACGATCAGGTTGTATGGGCGAAGCAGAACCAGACCTGGTACTTTCACTGCGCGGGGTTCGAGTCATCAGCAAGCTCGGTTAGGCCGGTCAGGGGTGTGAGTTTCTGTCTCTTGGCTACATCCCCCGTGGGTAAGCGGAAGAGAAGCCTTCCAGTTTTCAATCAGCGTTTCAGTTGATTCAAAGGCCAACTTTGCAGGAATCTCATCTGCCATGAACCACCCTGCGTCCTGCGCGTCGTCTGCTACAAAGGGTATATCCGGCGAATCCGCTGGCCCCCCTTGAAACGCCAAAACAATTCCTATACGGTCGCCTTCCTCGTTGAGCATCGGAAAGATATCTAGCAGTTCGCCAACCTGCGTCCGCAGACCCACCTCCTCCATCAACTCCCGCTGCAGCGCCTCCCGCGGCATCTCACCGGCATCCATGTAGCCGCCTGGCAAAGACCACTCTCCCTTCCCAGGGTCCACAGCCCTTTGAATTAACAGTACCCTGTCCCCGTGCAATACGAGGGCAATCACCGCCACTTTGGGATCGAGGAACTGGACGAATTCACACGCCGAGCAGACCGGCCGCAAGGCGTTGAATCGCACCTTTTCCACGACCGGGCTGGCGCAATAGGGGCAGAATCGGAACGTCCTGTTCATTTCGACTAGTATAGCACCTGCTCTGTGGAAGTGGTATACTTGACCAACATTCAACGCTGGTGAAACGACTCCCATGACTAAGCCAGAAACACTGCTGCATGAACGTCCTGCACGCAGCGCCCTGACCAAAACCGGTGGGTTCCTGAAGGGTTTCAGCCATACGCTTCAACCCTACATCGGTTGCCGGTTCGGCTGCACCTACTGTTATGTGAGCCAGTCCAACGTCCATCGCTTTTACAACGGCGGGTTGGAATGGGGAAACTACGTCTATCCCAAAGTAGGAATCGCCGAAAAACTGGAGCAGGAGCTGGGCAGGCTGCATCGCCGTGACGCCCTTGATAGCGCAGCCATTTTCATGTCGTCGTCAACGGATCCGTATCAGGGCGCCGAACGAACCTATCGTCTGACCCGACGCTGTCTCTCCGTGTTTCAAGAAATGCCCCCCGGCCTCCTTGTGGTCCAGACCCGCGCCCCGCTCGCGTCAAGGGATTTCGACATCATGGCGGCCTTGGGGCAACGACTCCTGCTCAACTTCACAATCGAAACTGATCGAGAAGATGTACGTCGAAACCTGACCCCCCACTGTCCCTCGATTCAGCAACGCCTGAATACTGTGCGACAAGCCAGAAAACGCGGCATAGCTACGCAAGTCATCGTCAGCCCATGTCTCCCCTACTCCTCCGTCGAGGCCTTTGGAGAGCAACTTCTCGAAGTCTGCAATCGAGTGGTTGTGGACAGCTACGTTGCCGGCGACGGCGGCGGCGGCAAGCGAACAGCCCGCACCGCGATTCCGGGCTTGTATGCCCGATCAGGGTGGGAAGACTGGCGCTCACAGGAGGCCGCGCTGGCCCTGTACAACTGGTTGTATAAACGCATTGGAAACCGGGCTGGCTGGTCAAAAGAAGGATTCACGCGTCAAGCCCGCAAGGTGACAGGCGAGGCCCGCTGACAGCAAACCCAAGGCTGTGAGGTCAACCAAATGGAAGCTGCATTCGGAGGTATTGAGGCTGGAGGAACCAAGTTCGTCTGCGCAGTCGGAACCGGGCCCGACGATATCCGGGCGGAGATCCGCCTGCCAACCGAGACACCCGAGACGACCCTGGGCAAGGTCATCGACTTCTTCCGCGAACAGCAGAAGCAGCAAGAGATTGCCGCCATCGGTGTGGCCTCCTTTGGGCCCGTTGACCCCGACCCCAGCTCACCAACTTTCGGGCACATTACCAATACGCCCAAACCAGGCTGGGCCAACACACCGGTGGCCCCGATACTGAAGGATGAATTCGGCATACCCATTGGCTTCGACACCGATGTAAACGTCGCCGCCCTGGGCGAGCACAGCTGGGGCGCGGCAAGAAATGTGGATACCTTTGTATATCTGACGATCGGGACCGGCATCGGCGGAGGAGGCATGGTTGACGGCAAGCTGATGCACGGCCTGATCCACCCGGAAATGGGCCACATCGCAATTCCCCACGACTGGGAACGTGATCCCTATGCCGGTACCTGCCCGTTTCACGGTGACTGCTGGGAAGGCCTTGCCAACGGCCCCGCTCTCGAAGCACGCTGGGGCCAGCCAGGCCAACAACTTCCTCCCGATCACGAAGCCTGGCCGCTGGAGGCGCACTATATCGCCCTGGGCGTTACCAGCATTATGATGATCATGTCTCCACAGCTCGTCGTCTTGGGGGGTGGTGTCATGGAGCAGGAGCACATATTCCCACTCATCCACCAGGAAGTGAAGTCCCTGCTCAATGGCTACATCCAGAGTCCGACAATATTGGAAGGGATTGACAGCTACATCGTCCCGCCAGCCCTGGGAGGGCGCTCCGGCGTGCTGGGAGCAATCGCTCTGGCCCAGCGCGCCCTTCAGGACCACTGAACCGCCATGAGCTCTCTGCCACCATCACGCCCTTCGCGCTGCCCCGTATGATCGATCTATTCGACCCCACCGAGCATCCCCACCGGCGCCGCAACCTGCTTACCGGAGAGTGGGTTCTTGTCTCGCCCCATCGAATGAAACGGCCTTGGCAGGGCCAGACCGAAACGGCGCCGCCCCAATCCCTGCCACAGTACGACCCCGCCTGCTACCTCTGCCCCGGCAACGAACGGGCCGGCGGGCAGGTCAACCCGGCCTACACGCACACCTTCGTCTTCGAAAACGACTTTGCCGCGCTGCGCACCGATACACCGGACGGGACGTTTCAAAACAACCGCTTCTTTCAGTCCCACGCCGAAACGGGAATCTGCCGCGTCGTCTGCTTCAGCCCAAGGCACGATCTGACACTGGCGCGCATGAATCAGCCCGACATTCGCCGCGTAGTCGATCTGTGGGCGCAACAAGTGGACCAGCTGAGCCTGGATGAGCAAATAGGTTACGTCCAGCTCTTCGAGAATCGGGGCGCCATGATGGGCAGTTCAAATCCCCATCCACATGGCCAAATATGGGCGACTCGTCATATTCCCACAGAACCAGCCAAAGAAGATCGGGAACAAAGGGCCTATTTTGAAGAGGAAGGTGCTCCCCTGCTGTTAGACTACCTGAACGCCGAGCTGGCGGCAGGGGAGAGAATCGTAGTGGAGAATAGCGACTGGGTCGCGGTTGTACCCTTCTGGGCCGTCTGGCCGTTCGAAACGCTGCTACTGCCTCGGCGCCACCGCCAGCACCTGGCAGAACTTGAACCTGAAGAGCGAAACTCCCTCGCCGACCTCCTCAAGCGCCTGCTGATCCGCTATGACAACCTATTCGAGACCAGCTTCCCCTATTCAATGGGCTGGCACGGCAAGCCGGCCACTGCCGGCGATCACGTCCATTGGCAGCTTCACGCCCACTTCTACCCGCCCCTGTTGCGCTCGGCTACCATCAGGAAATTCATGGTCGGTTACGAAATGCTGGCGACCCCCCAACGCGACCTCACCGCCGAACAGGCCGCGCAGCGCCTGAGAATGCAGAGCGAAACCCACTATCTGGACCGCTGAGGACCTCCGCCGTCGCTCCGATATACCTCTCTTGCCGCCTGATACGCGTCCCCGCCGTGGCAATCGTTGATCACGATCATCGGGAACTCCTCCACCTCCAGTTCACGCACCGCCTCACTCAGCAAATCGGGATAGGCAAGAAGCCGGCTACTGCGAATCTGGCGGGCAAGCAGCGCCGAAGCACCCCCGACAGCCCCAAAATAGACCGCCCCGTGTTGCACAAGCGCCTGCTTTACCTCCTCTGAACGACTCCCCTTACCGATCAGTCCGGCAACGCCCCGCTCCAAAAGAGGCAGCGTGTAGGGGTCCATGCGACCGCTCGTAGTGGGCCCCGCCGGCCCGATGACAGCGCCCGGTTTCGCCGGGGCCGGTCCCACGTAGTAAATGACCTGGCCCGACAGAGGCAGTGGCAGCTCTTCCCCCTCTTGCATCGCCGCCACTAGCCGCTTGTGGGCCGCGTCCCTCGCCGCGTAGATCGTCCCCGTCATGACCACCCGTTCACCCGCCCGCAGCGACTTCACCGTCGCCTCATCCAGCGGCGCCCGCACTGTTCTAGCCATTACAACTCCAATGATGCGCGCCTTGGCGCAGAGCAGTTGAGGTTCACCGCAAGCGGCAGCGCCGCGATGTGCGTCGCCACAACTTCGACATGGACCGCCAGCGCCGTAACGACGCCGCCCAGCCCTTGCGGTCCGATACCAAGTCTGTTGATGGCGACCACCAGCTCGGCCTCAAGCTCTGCCACATGCGGTTCATGACTCACGCTGCCGATCGGCCGCAGCAAAGCTTTCTTTGCCGCCAACCCCACAGTGTCAAGAGTGCCCCCAATGCCGACACCCACAATCAGCGGTGGGCAGGCATTGGGACCCGCCTTTTCAACAGTCTCGAGTACGAACTGCCGTACACCCTCTTCCCCAATTGCCGGTGGAAACATCTGGACCCGGCTCATCAGTTCCGCCCCGAAACCCTTCTGAAGCGTACTGATACGCAACCCGTCTCCCGGCACAATCTCCCAATGGATCAGTGCCGGCGTGTTGTCGCCAGAATTAACTCGTAGCAAAGGATCGCTCACAACCGATTTCCGCAGATCGGAATAGGCATCTCGCGTCGCGTCCTGCAACGCCGCATCTATCTCCCCCCCGCTGAAATGCACGTCCTGGCCGACTTCGACAAACATAATCGCCATACCCGTATCCTGGCAAGTAGGGATCGTTTCTTCTTCTGCGTAGGCGGCGTTCTCTAGCAGGAGTTCAATGACCTCCTGGCCGGTCGGCGAATGCTCCTGAACGCGCGCCGTGCGCATCGCCTCCAGATAGTCTTCAGGCAAGCTGTGCGCGGAATGGCGCAGGAGGTCACCAACCGCCTGTCTCACATCACGGACATCGATTGTTCGCAAGGCTACATCCCCCTTCTCTTCGCAAAAACCAGTGAGTGTCCGGAGCCTGGAGTACCAAACTACTCTCTTCTCCGATCGCCAGTTTCCTCAATTTCCTCCCCCCGCCCTTTACCGATATGCTGCTGCCAATTCGGCAAAGCGAGAACTGCCGCCGGCCAGCTCTGCCGCTTTCTCCAATCCCGAGAGTACTGCTGGATCGTCGCTGTTTAACAGAAACCGCCCCCAAGCGATCAATGCATGAATGTCCGCCCTTTCAGGCTGAACGATCAGCGCGCTATTCCCGTATTGGACAAGCAGGAGGCCAACCGTCTGTTCGAATCCAAAGGCTGCTGAACCGGCGGGAATCGGCGTATCGCTGAACAAGGTCGCAGGGCCCATCGACCACAGGACCTCGAAAGCAAAGTCCCAGTCGCCCGCAAACACGTGGCTGAGAAGCGGAAATGGACTGACAAGCGCCAGCTGGCGGCTCACTTCCAGGTGGTGGCGAATCCAGAGCGCGTTCCACTGGACTGTCGGGTCAGACGGCGCCGCGATCTCCGCACGCTCTATCTCGTCGAGCGCATCCGCGTACAGGCCCGCCTCGGCCAGCGCCAGCGCATGACTGTTAATCGCGCGCAAGTGGACGGGTCGGTCCTCCGCCAACAATCTGGGCGCGGCCTCCACGAGCTTCTCACCATCCCAGTGGAAGAACCGCGCCAAGTAGAGCTGCAGTCCGCAGGCATAACAGAAAATATAAGGATCGCTGTTGTTCAGCAATAGATCCAGTTGGCCGTCGCCATTCAGATCTACGACCGCCCCCGCATCGGGGATACTGTTGAAGCTGCTGATTACCAGTGACAATGACTGGCCGTCCCAGCGCAAAATCTCAAGACAGCCACCGTGCGCGCCTGCCCCGCCCTGCACGGCCAGCCAGAGCCCGGTCGGCTCTATGTTTACCTGTTCCAGCGAGTTTTCGTCAAGGTAGTTGACACAGGAGAGCTCAACACGGCCCAACTCCAGCCAGCCGCCTTGCCGGGCCTCGTGGATCGAAACCGTGTGCAAAGCCGATTGACTCAGCGGCGGGAGTCCAAAGGTATAGGCGGCCAACAAACTCACCTCACCATCGGCTTTCAAGTGTTGGACCGCCACGCCGCGCGCCGCGTCCTCTGCCGAACCATTTTCGCCGGCAAGCTGGCTCAGTAACGCCTGCGTGCTGGGCAGCGGAGTCGCAGTGGGCGACGCCGAAACAGTGTCGGTTCGACCCTCGAAGGAATTGGCCAGTTCCTCGTAGCGGTCGTCAGACGTCTCCAGTTCCGCAGCCCGCTGCAAGCCAAGCTGCACCGCCGGATCATCCGGATTGATCAGAAAGCGTCCCCACGCCCCCAAAGCGTGGACAGCCGCCCTATCGGGTCTCAGCGCTATGGCGGTATCAGCATGTTGGGCCAGGAGCACGCCTACGACGTGCTCGAACCCCGCGGCCGCCGAGTCTCCAGGTATCGGCTCGTCGCTGACCAGCGTCGGCAAGCCAACCCCCCACAGAGTCTCAAAAGCCGCTTCCCAGTCGCCCGCGAAAACGTGATTGAGTAAGGGATAAGAGCTGGAGGAAGCCTCTTCCCGGCTGGCCTCAAGATGATGGCGGATCCAAATCGCATTCCAGGCGACAATCGCGTTTTCGGGTGCAATAGCCTCTGCCTCTTCGATCTGCTCCAGCGCGTCGGCGAACAGGCTGGCCGTGGCCAGCTCTGCCGCGCGATCGTTAAAGGCGCGCAGTTCTTCTGGCTTATCCTCTGCCAAGGGGGTTGGCGTAGCCTCCATCAGCGTCTGTCCGTCCCAATAATAGAGCTGCGCCCAATACTGTCGAACACCGCATGCATAACAGAAAATATAAGGATCGCTGTTATTCAACAGTAGTTCCAAGTAGCCGTCTTCGTTCAGATCAGTGAGCCGACCGGCATCCGGACTACTACTGAAACCGCTGATGATGACCGTCAGCTCCTCGCCGTCCCACCGCAACAGTTCGATACAACCGCTATGCGCGCCAACGCCTCCCGTGACCGCCAGCCAGAGGTCGACAGGTTCTATCGTTACCTGTTCGACTGAGAATTCGTTCAAATATTCCGCGCACTCCAACTCCACGCGGCCCAAAGTCTTCCAGCCATCCGGCAATGCCGCATGGATCGAAACCTTCTGTCTGAAAGATGGATCGTCGGGGGGAAAGCCGTGCGTGTGGGCTACAAAAAGAGGTTCATCACCGCCGGTATGCTCTACCGTCTGCACCGAAACCAACGGGCCCAGCTCCTCAACCAACCCGTACTCAGTGGCAAGTTGGCTTGCCAGTTCCACCTGATCGGCCGCCTCTTCAGCCCGAACCGAAGCCGCAGGCGTTGCCGAACCAGGCCATACGGCAGACTGCGCACAGCCACTCAGCAGAACAGTCAGCAAAAGTGTCCAAGAGAATACTCGCCGCAGGGGGGGTAGTGGCATTGTATGCTCCTTCTAACAGCCAATTGGATGCCAAAGTAAATTGGAAAATGGAGGACCGAACTCGGTCCCAATTGCAACCGGCCAGAGCACGCTTGCAGTGTCCTTCTTGACAAAGCGTCTGCAAGACCATTGCAAGTTGACAACCAGCCTACCGCCGTGGCGCCGGCGCCAACATCTCGCTCCTAAACTGTTGTTTACCCTCCAACGCCCAAAGAGACCGGAGCAGTTCCAAGAGCCCCTCCAGCCTTTAGGGGACTTGAACAAAGCCCTCACCCACTCGCTGCGCAAGAATTCCGATCGCCATCTCGAATGTTGTGGGTCAGGTAAAGTGAGGCCAGTCAAAGTATGCCTGCACACGCAATTCTGGGATAATGCGCACACAGGTCTGCCTTCTGAGCGTAGCCTCGAAGGAGAAACTATCGCACAGCCAGACTATATCACGGATCCAACCCGGCACAAAGTGGACTGAAATAGGGAATAACCCCTGTCAGGTGTCGTCAGGATCTACTTCTGTGGAATCGGAACCGCTACGCAACCAGCACGCCTCATGGATAACTCCCACCTTATCGAAGCCTTGCGGCTCAACTACATCGAGTATTTCCGCCTCTTTCACAACCAGCATGGTATCCGCGCCCATGTCGACCAGGAGACCGCGTGGATCGTCGCCAACGGTCCCCCGGGAAACCACATCTTGCGGACGAGTTTCCCCGCTGCGGACGCGGAACAAAGGATCGATGCACTGCTCTCAAACATCAGCAGTCTGACCGGAGGCATCCGCTGGCTGCTCTTCCCCCAGGACCGACCAAAGGACCTGCACGCCAGGCTGATGCAAAGAGATCTGATTACAGGACAAGGCGACCTCTGGATGTTCCGGCCGTTGCAGAAACTTCCAAAAAACAGGCCTCGCTCCTCTCTTAGCATCAGACCCGTTAAGGACGGCCCAGGTCTGCGTGCCTGGTGGACCGCCTCCGCCCACGGCTTCGGCACAACCCAGCGCGCCGCCCTACCCTGGTACGACGCCTTCCGTCGCCATGGTTTCGGCCCGCAAGCCCATGTCACCAACTACACGGGACAGGTCGGTCAGACGGTGGTGACGACCGCCACACTTATCCTCGCCGGCGGCATCGCAGGGATCTATGACCTGTCTACGCCTCCCAACTTCAGGGGCAATGGCTTCGCCAGCGCGCTTGCGAACGAACTGCTAGCCCAAGCCCGCAACCAAGGGTACTCCCATGCCGGACTGCAGACAGGCGACGCAGAACAGTTCTACCAAGGTCTGGGTTTCGAAACCGGTTTTCAGGAAGAGGAGTTCTTCTGGGCGGCAGGAGATGAAGACGCCTTACGACAACCAGAGTCACCCAGAAATGCGGACAAGCCCGCTGTCTGATACACTGTACCCCATTGACTTATAGCCCCAAACCCGAGGGTATCTAGGGGAGCAACTGAATGAATGAATCGCCTGACGGCGCTGTGTCTGCAAGCGCCGCCGAAAATCCGCGCCCGTCCTCGCAAAAGCGCGTCTTCAATCTGGCTTGGCCTGTAATCGGCGAAAGCTTTCTTGAGACGTTGCTGATGGTCGTCGACACCTGGATGGTTGCCCAATTGAGCACTGCCGCGGTCGCCGGCGTCGGCGCCTCCGTGCAAGTCCTCTTCTTCATAATCGCGGCCCTCATGGCACTCAGCGTCGGCAGCAGTGTCCTTGTTGCGCAAGCATTCGGAGCCGGCAAGCTCGCAGACGCGGCGCGCCTGGCACGTCAGTCAATTGTCTGGAGCGTGATTCTCTCTCTCCCTCTTGCCGTGACAGGCTTTTTCCTTGCAGGACCGGTTATCGGACTGTTCGGTACCGAAGCCGACGTTGCCCTCATCGGCAAGGAATATCTGCAAGTCACCATGGCAACCGTCGTCGTGCTGATTGTCCTGATGATCGGCGGAGGCGCCCTGCGCGGTCTGGGCGACTCGCAGACGCCGATGCGAGTCACGGCGCTAGCCAATTTCGTCAATGTTTTCCTGACCTACGGCCTGATCTTCGGTGTGGCCGGCCTGCCCGGCCTCGGTGCTGTGGGCAGCGCTTGGGGTACATTTCTCTCCCGCCTGCTGGCCGCAGTCCTGCTCCTGATCGTCATGTGGCGAGGCCGCAAAGGCGTCTCCATCTCAGGTACCAGAAACTGGCTGCCTGAATTCAGCGTGGCCTCCTCAATCCTGCGAATTGGCGTACCGGCCGCGTTGGAGCAGGTACTCACTTCTGCCGCCTTCACATCAATGACCGCGATCGTCGCTACGTTGGGAACAGCGGCCCTGGCCTCCCACCGCATCGCGTTCAACGTCCTCTCTCTGTCATTCTTGCCCGGCTTTGGCTTCGCCATCGCTGCCACGGCCCTGGTTGGACAGTCTGTCGGCGCCCAGGAACCGGAGGAGGCAGCGGAAGCCACCGCCATCGCCACGCGCTGGGCAGCAATCTGGATGGCGGCCATGGGTGTCGTCTCCTACCTGCTGGCTGAGCCCATAATGCGTCTCTTCAGCCAGGAAGCTGCTGTCATTCACGACGGCGTCGCCGCCATCCAAGTGGTCGCTCTGGCCCAACCCTTCTGGGCAATTCTCTTCGTTCAGTCTGGGGCCCTTCGCGGCATGGGCAATACAAGCTTTCCCCTGCGGGCCAATGCCGGTGGAATCTGGTCAACCATGATAATCGCCTGGTTTGCCGTGACCTACTTCAACGGCGGCATCGCCCAGGTATGGGGCGTCTTCCTAATCACTTCCCCCGTCATGGCAGTTATTCTCTGGAAACGGTTCAGACGGTCCGTGAGAGAGTGGTCCGACCAGGCGAACGAAAGTACACCGACCTTCGCTCAACCGGAACCCGTCGTCACGCAGTGATTCTGCCCGAACGGGCAGACTGAGCAGGCCGGACACCGTCCGAGTAGTTGCACGCAGAGCGGTTCCTTCGCCCCTGCAGCATTCCAAAAAGGGTTGTAGAACCTCGCTCGGCCACAGCCCGCAAACCTATCCATATCAGCTGCTGTCCAGAAGAGTCGCTACCAAAGAGCGTTGACACCGCCATCTATATGCCGCCTACTCTTTCATACGCCCCGGTCCTGGCCCGGCCAACATTGACGCCCGACAGGTTCCAATAATGAACCAGGAATACACGATACCTGCCGCCCACCATCGTGTAGACGAGAAGATCCGTCGCAGCCATTTCATCACGACAGTGGGGCCGGCTGACACAGTCGAGGACGCGCGGGCTTTCATCAAAGAAATGCGGGCTGAGTTCGATACCGCCAGCCACAACTGTTGGGCCTACGTCGTCGGCCCTCCGGGATCTACCGGCCATGCCGGAATGAGCGATGACGGCGAACCGCACGGCACGGCCGGGCGGCCAATGCTCACCGTCCTTCTGCACAGCGAAATCGGCGACATTGTCGCCGTGGTTACCCGTTATTTCGGTGGCGTTAAGCTCGGCAAAGGAGGACTGGTTAGAGCCTACAGCGGCGGCGTCAAGGCCGCTCTGGACACCATTCCCACAATCGAGAAGATGCCGATGGCGGAAGTAGAAGCCGTCTTCGGCCACCGCGAAGTGACCCTGTTTCTGCGCATGTTGCCTGAGTTTTCCGCCGAAATCGTCGAGGCCAGTTTCACCGACGTGGTCTCATACCGCCTGAAAATGCCGGCGAAATACGTGGATTCCTTCAAAGTTCGCATGGCCGATCTGACGAACGGTCAGGCTCACGTTTCCGTTAACCCTGCGATCTAGCGCCCACCTGAATCTCATCAATCGAATTCAGGACCAGGTCGGCCAGGGGCCCGAGCGTCTCTCTGCTGCCCACCCCCGTTAGCACGCCCACAGCCAGGCCGGCCCCTGCCGCTCGGGCCATGAGAAGATCGGCCGCAGCATCCCCTACCACCACAGTCTGCGCCAGCAAAACATCCAGCTGCGCCGCGGCCGCCAGCAGCAGGTCCGGCGCCGGTTTGTGACGGCCAGGACTGTCTCCGCAACCGATGTAGTCAACCCAATTGGTAAGTCCAAACTGCGCCAGTGTGGCCTCGGTTGGTCCGCTGTCGTCACTGGTGATAACCGCAACCCGCACTCCACTTTCGCGTAGTGAAGCAAAGAGCGGAACCAGCTCCGTCGCCGGCGAAGGGTCACCTAAGGCGGCGAGTATCGGCGCAAACTTTCCCCTTACCAACTGCTCGCAACGGTACCAGGGCAAAGTGGGCCGAGAACACTGGTGAAGAACGGTTGCCGCCGCATGCACCGTCGCATCGCTTGTGGCCGTCGCAAACGGGCCGTCCTCGCCAAACGTGCCGTCGGCCGCGTTGTATCCCAGCGTGCGAAACAGTTCACCCTGTATCTCGGTCTGGTTCGTAAACTGAGAGAGGAGCCGGTCCACCGCCGCAAGAAATCTGGGGCGCCAACTGGCATGAAAATCAAAGAGCGTGCCGTCCTTGTCAAAGACGACGAGCGAGGCGTCGAAAAAGTGTTCGCCAAAGTAGATTGTGCCCATGGGAGGGTGCAGACTTTCAGGAAGGGAAACGCAGGTCAGACGCGAAACATGGACTACTGCGTATAGACGCCGACTGTACTGAGAAAATCCTCGCCGATGACGATTCGCAAGTCGGTAGACTCCGGAATGAGCAGACCGGGAAGCGAATACAAAGAGGCCGTCAGATTGAGTTGGCGGCCCAACTCCCTGACGAGCGTTTCATCGGTGTTGTAATTGACGAGAAGGGTATGCTGATAGTCGCTTCGATCAGCATCGCCAATCGATACCACTTTCCAGCCGCTCGCCTCAAGATGCCGCCGCGCCAGGGCAGCCATTCCAGCTTCCCCCGTACCATTCAGGATCTCCAGCCGGACCTCCCTCGCGGCCATCACGCGTACATCGCGGTCTATGTCAGCGGCCAGTAACTCTCTGGAGCCGACATCAGCGCTTGCCCGTGTCCGCGTCTGAATCTGAGGAAGGGGCTCGGTTGCGGAGTCGGCTACGATGTCAGGCCCGACCGCAGCGTCAAAGAACCTCTTGAGTTCGGGGCGGATCAGATTACGGTCCGGCAGCAATATCCAGGCCCCATTCTCACTGTAGCCTTCATCACCATAGCGGTCATCCAGGACCAGCGTGCTCACTTCCAACGGGTTGGACCGCACATAGTAAGCGATTTCGGCCGCTGTCTGCAGAGGCATATCGGTCCGAACGCTTCCCCAAGTGGAGCTCATAAGCTGTGGGGCCCTGGCAATTAGCGTAGGGATCATGTCGGCGGCAATTACCTTGTCCGCAATGGCGCGTATCAACTGCTGTTGCCGCCCGGCGCGCCCGTAGTCACTGTCCATGTTGCGAGTACGCGCGTACTTCAGCGCAGTTTGGCCGTCCAGAATCCGGGTCCCGGCCTCCAGATAGAATGTCTGGTAGCCGTAATCAGTTGTCGGGTACTCCGGGTCATGAATTGTCTGGGGTACGTTGACCGTGATGCCGCCGATCTCGTCGATGAACCGCACGAACCCATTGAAGTCGGCCTGCACATAATACTGTACCGGCTGACCGATAAAGCTGCTCACCGTATCCTTCACAAGCTGCGCGCCGCCAAAAGGATAACCCCGTTGCTCCCCAATGGCGTAAGCCGTATTGACCTTCGAGGTCAGATTGTAGCCGGGGATCGGCAACCACAGGTCCCTGGGCAGAGAAATCATACCCGCCGTCTGTCTGCGCAAGTCAAGAGTCAGCAGCAGCAGCGTATCCGTGCGCGGAGGCTCCTCACCGTTTATTCTCTCGTCTGATCCCAGCAGGAGAATGTTGATCTGGCTTTCTGCAGCCTCGGCCTCAGCCGGAATATCCTGCGGCACGGCGTTCTGGGAAGCAACAGCCTCCTGCTCGGTTGGACTTCCAGAGTCCACCCTCGCGCCTGACAAGTCAGGGAGACCGGAGGTAACTTCAGGAACGCTCCTTCGCTGGGCATAATCCCGGGCGCGATCGCCGAGGACACTACCGACAACGAAGGCAACAATCAGGACGATTACTGCAAACAGCCCTGCCAACGCAAAAGAAGCAGTTCTGCCCCCAAGAAGGGTGCCGATCCGCTTCTTTACACCAGTCCCCTCTGAGCTGGCAGCCGTGTGACCGAACTCTGACATAATGCGGCAATTATAGCACGATTTTATGCGTGCCGAAGAATCTTTGAAGGGGGAACGCGGGACTAACTAGTGCTTCCCAGGAAGCAAAACTGTTCAAAATACGAAGTTAGGTGTCTGACTTCACTATGCGTCAAAAGCTCCTCTATTCCCTGTGTCAGCGGGGCAGCGGATGGGCATACAGCCCTGACTTGGTCAATATGTACAAAATGTCGGTAACTTCATCCAGAAACAGACCTCGTAGTCCTGCCAGCGCCATGTCCTCGGCGTCAACAAACTGCTGAATGTATCGCCCCTCTTTGTCGAAGACCAGGATACGCTCGTCCGTCGCGTCGGCCAGATATAGCATGCCGTCAGCATGCTCCGCCATCGCAAAATCGACTAACAAGCCGCCCAGACCAGGTATCCTCTCCAGGCTGAAGGGCAACTGCTGCCCCTCGCGGAAGCGCAGTAACGTGCCATCTTCGCTCAGCAGCCAGATATCCCCGTCGATTCCCATCGCGATCAGACCGGCAAGATCGCCCCGTACCTGCTCGTCAAACCACGCCGTCGGCGGGTCATCATAGGCCAGACCAGCCGGCGCGTAGCGGAAAATCTGGTCCGAACGTTCATCGGCCAAATACAGGCGACCGTTATATATGCCCAGTTGCCCTATGCTTCCCAGCGAGTTCTGCTCTCTCAAGATCAGATGTGTCGCGCCATCCAGGCGATTGTATCGAAAGACATTGTTATTGGTGTCCAGAACCAGAAGGCTTGCTTTGTCAGCAAAGCCCGAAATGCGCGGCTGCCAGGCAATGTCCACCAACCTGCCTACAGTTACCCCGGAAACAGCGTCCCCTTCTCCCAGTATTGCTCCGTTATCTTCTTCCAGCAACGTGCGTTCAGAATTAGTGCGGTAGTGAGAGATAGTTTGACTGCCGCTGTCAAACACATAGATGTCCTGGTTCGATACAACGATCCGCTGAGGCTCCGCATCCGCTGCATACGCCAACAGCGGAACATCAAGCGAATAGAGCGCCCGCACCTGCAGCAAATCCTGCAGTTCCGTCGCAATCACCTCCGACAGTTCCTGAATCTGATCCGTCACCCCTACCAGGACAATGGCTTCGTCAAGATATCGCTGTGCCTCACTCAGTGACGCACGTGCGGTCGCCCTGTCCTCCACCGCCAGCGCCTGCTGGACCTCAAGCAGTTTGCTGTCGGCCAGCTCGACGAGTTGCAGGCCCTCCTCCTGGTTAATGTTCCCCTCGCGTAGGAAGGCCGCGCCAACCACAGCCGAAGTGAGCAACGGGATCAGAACTGCTATGGCAATGATCAACCTGCGCTTGTTGCCCTGCGAAGGTGCCGGCGGCGCGTAACCCGGCAACGCCGGCAGCTGAATTCGTTCCTCCGCTTGAGCCTGCTCCGTAGCATCCAAAGTTGGCTGCGGCCCGGCCTCCGAGATCGGCTCAAATAGCTCCGGCGGCGTGGGCAATGGTTCCGGCGGTGTGGGCGTGGCTTCCACAGGCATGGGCGACGGTTCCACCGGTGTGGGCGATGGTTCCAGGGTCGGCCTCTCCATTTGCGGTTCTTGCGCCGGCTCGCTCTGCCGTGCCCGTCGCTCAGGCAAGAGGTCTTGTAGCAAGTTGGAGAACCACCTGGACGGTCTGTCCATCAGGCGCAGCGCGCGACTGCGCCATTGGCCTCGCTCTTTCTGCGGTTTGCGAACAGGGACAGTCAACTGGTGCTGCATTGTTGTGGCGCTGGGGAGTTCCGGCGTTGACCCGCCCAGTCGATCTCGAAGCGGCACAACGTTTCTCGAGCTCTCTTCCCCTGGCACATTGTGGACCGGAGGTGCCGCCCCAACAGCTGTTGGAAGAGGTGAACCAGTCTCCTCTTCCGCGCCCGCTTCCTCCTCAATGTAAACCAGCAGCAGGCCGAGAAGAGGTACGTTGTCGCCCTGCTCCCGCAGATGCATCATGACATCCTGCATGTTGTCGACAGAAGTGCTGACCACCGCGCCGCCAATAGTCCTGACGTCAGACTGCAGAGTCCACTCGCTTTCACCTAAGAAAAGGGCATCCCCGCTATCGAGAATGTGCCTGTAAGTATGTACATTCGGCCCGGTCTCACCGCCGATGGCGCCCGAATAGCGTTCTTCATCCTGGGGGAACTGGTCCAGGCGCTGACTCGTGGACACGAACGCTACTGTCGGGCCCGCCGACGCGATGACCAGGTGCCCCTGGACGACGGCAGCGCAAATGATCCCGGCCTGCAAGTCTATGTCCGGGCTGTTCCGGTTCATATTGCGCAATATCTCGTGGGCGTCGGCGATCGCCTGCTTCAGTACCTGGCTGACCGGCCCGCCTGCCGAATAGTACGTGAGTTCAACCGTCGCCTGTATCTCGCGAACCGCGTGACTGCTGACCGGACTGTTGCCAATCAGCTCAACGAGAATATACAGATTCCCCCTGGCCGAGCGTTCGTCCCCCCAACCCGGTTCGATTACTTCCAAGTGAGTGGCCCGCGGATTGCGGTGATCCATCAACGGGGTCGAATGGACGCGTGATTGTACCGAAGAAGCTGTATTTGCCATATTATTTTAATCTTGCGGCGAGGACCCAAGTCGCTCTGAGCGACTGGATTTGGCCTGTTGGACTCCCGGGGCGTCCATTTGGGGTTGTTCCCGCGGCGCCAGCTGGAGACAGTCGAAACATAATTGTACACCCTACCCTTTTTAGGCCACAAGCGCAGTTTTGCGCGCGTTGACTCCGTGCGCCGAATATGATTCTGCGGTAAGATGGGACCGATGACGCGGCAGGCGGAGCCTCAACCCCAACCTACCGGGCGCTGTGAAAGGACCAAGACCCTCTCCTCTGCATGAAGATGCAAATGATGCAGATGCCAATGATGCAGATGCACGTTGTCTTGACAGGCGGCATGCCCGCCGGGCTTCCTACTTCACCCGCCCCACTGTCGCCACTCTTCAGAACAGGGTAAGCGCAATTCTGCTTCCGGGCCTGACTCCAACAGTGAGCTGTTCAATTTCAGACCCGAGTCCCGTCTATAGGGCGGCATCCGCCTCCTGCACACTTCTCCACCGCCTTCCAACCCTAAGCAGACCTCCTGGTCTCACCTCTAACTGACTCAAAAGAGCCATGAGAACGAATCTGGACCAATGAGAATCGGAATCGTAGGCGGACCAAATAGCGGGAAGACCACGATCTTTAACGCCTTAACCCGCAGCGCAACCGACGCCACAGCCTACACCAGCGGACAACTGGAGGTCCACACCGCTGTTGTAGACGTGCCGGACTCGCGGCTCGGCTTCCTGGCCGAAATGTTCGCGCCCCGCAGAGCAGTCTACGCCCAAGTGACCTACAACGACATCGCCGGCCTGACGAGCGACGCCGGCAGAGCGGGCCAGATTCGCGGCCCCCTGCTCAACGCAATCGCCGCCAACGATGCCCTGCTTCTGGTCGGGCGCGCCTTCCATGATCCAAATGTGCCTCATCCCAATGACCAGGTGGACCCGGGCGCCGATCTGGCGGACTTGGAAACGGAATTCATTCTCATCGACATGGTTACGATTGAAGGACGCCTGGAACGCATCGCCTCCCAGCGGTCGCGCGGCCCGGTCGAAGAGCGTCAACGCCTGGCGCGCGAGCAAGCGCTGCTCCAACGGCTCTATCCCCTGCTTGAAGACGGGACCCCCTTGAGGGAAGCGCCGCTGTCCGCCGACGAAATGAAGCTGCTGGGCGGCTTCGGCTTCCTGAGTCTGAAACCGCTCTTGCGGGTCGTCAACGCCGGCGATGACGACGAAGAGGAAACGTACGCGGCCCTCCTTAACGACGAGACCTTCTTTCTGCGAGGGCGATTGGAGGCCGAAATCGCTCAAATGACCCCGGAAGAAGCCGCCGAATTCCTGGTTGAGTTCGGCATCGCCGAACCAGGCCTGAATCGCGCGATTCGCCGCTGCTACCAACGCCTCGGTCTGATCACATTCTTTACCATTGGCGACAACGAGGTGCGGGCCTGGGCTGTCAGCGCCAGTGCAAAAGCGCCCGAGGCCGCCGGCGTCGTCCACACCGACATGCAGAAGGGTTTCATTCGCGCCGAAACAGTGCACTTCGACAGCCTCAAGGAAGCCGGCAGTATGGCCTCAGCCCGCAATCAGGGACTCTTGCGCCTCGAAGGCAAGGAATACCCCGTGCAGGACGGTGACATCCTCACCATTCGATTCAATGTCTGATGGGAACCCTAAAGTGATTTCGGACCTCCTTGCTTTTGTCCTGAGAATCAAAGAAAGTTATACTGCGTAGCGGTGTTGCGCAGGGACAGCGCCGTTGTCAACGAGGAGCGGAATATGACCGAAGAAACCCGTACCGACGAGTCACAGACAGAAATTGAGGCCGCAAACGAGGCCGACGCCGCCAAAAAGGTCGTTCGCCTCAGCGTCGGCCAGGAAATAACCGGCAAAGTCAAGCAAGTTACTGATTTTGGCGCCTTCGTCGACATTGGCGCCGGCCGCGATGGTTTAGTTCATATCTCCGAACTGACGGTTGGACGTGTGACCAACGTCAAAGAGGTTGTGGAAGAAGGTCAGAACGTAACCGTCTGGATCAAACGCCTCAACCGTGAACGAAACCGCATCAGCTTGACCATGATTTCGCCTGACACCAGGACGATTCGTGACCTCCAGGAGGGCGAAATTGTCGACGGCGTTGTGTCCAGAATGGTTCCATACGGTGCCTTTATCGATATCGGCGTTGGCACCGACGCGCTGCTCCACGTGCGTGAAATGGGCAACAGCTACGTCGAAAAGCCCGAAGATGTGGTGGAAATCGACGAAAAGCTGGAAGTGCGCATCATCACCCTCAATCGCCGCCGTCGCCACATCGATGTCAGCATCAAAGGATTGCGGGAAGAGCCCGAAGATGAGAATTCGGAATCGGCTGGCGCGGAAGCCGCTCAGGGCGAGGACGGTGAAGGACAGGTAGTTGACAAGTTTGAGAACGTGGAAGTTCTCTCGCCAATGGAGTTGGCCTTTAAGCGCGCCATGGAAGCCGGTGGCGAGGAAGTTGTCCTGCCCAAATCCCGCCGCCGACGTCGTCGTCAGCACCGCGCACGCACCGAACAGGCCGATATCATTCAGCGCACCTTGAATACAATGCGCGAGTAGAACTACAACGCGAATCTCACCCGAACTGGGCGACGGAAGAATTTACCTTCCGTCGCTTTTTGATTGGCGCAACCGGGCATGGGATACGGCACCGCGAGAATAAGGCTCTAAGTTTCGCCACGCAACGCGCCTACATTGTCGTCTCCTACGCCACTTTCCCTCTGGAGGCATCGAAGACCTGATGGATATTCGTGGCGGTGTCGCGCTGGTAACAGGCGGCGCACATCGCGTGGGCAAAGCAATAACCCTCGAACTTGCACGCGCCGGCGCCGATGTCGTCATTCTCTACAACCAGTCCGGCAAAGAAGCCGAAGAGACCGCGAAAGAGGCCCAGTCTCTGGGCGTCAACACTGCAACAATACAATGTGATGTCGCCGATCTGCAGGCGGTACAGAAGACGGCGA
Organism: Caldilineaceae bacterium; assembly: GCA_965207495.1. Classification (GTDB taxonomy): domain Bacteria; phylum Chloroflexota; class Anaerolineae; order Caldilineales; family Caldilineaceae; genus Bin5. Next base: position 3,794,706 of record OZ242287.1, on the reverse strand, counting down.
GCGACGTGCGCACCCGCTTCGGCAAACTGAGCATACTCGTCAACTCTGCCGATTACTTCGCCCAGCACCCTTTTCCGACCGAATCCTACGACACCTGGCACCGGACCCTCGACGTCTCAGTACACGGGAGTTTCTACGTCAGCAACGAACTGGCCCCCCTGCTTCTGCAGCAACCAGAAGCGGCAATCGTCAATATCGTTGACCTCTCGGTCTGGCAAGCCTGGCCCAACTTCACCGCCCACGCCGTCGCAAAATCAGCGCTTCTCGCCCTGACCCGGCAGATGGCGCTGGAACTGGCACCCTATGTACGCGTGAACGCAGTCGCGCCTGGCTCCGTTCTGCCTCCACCCCACTACACCGAAGAACGGATCCGCAGCAGCGGCGATCGGACACTCCTCAAGCGCTGGGGCAAGGCCGAGGACGTCGCCCACGCTGTCAGATTCCTGGTTGAGTCCAACTATGCCACCGGCGAAGTTCTGCGAGTCGATGGCGGCGATCTGATCGCGAAGCGGTCCGTCTCTGGTTGATGAAGCCGACTGCCCGAGAGAAAACGATCAGGCATTAGGCCGGCGCCAGCCCATTCCAACTGTAGGAGCTGTGGTCCGCAATCCCAGCCCCCGCCCTGCCCTGTTTCCCTCCGGAAATCAACACAGCCCAAGTCGTTATGACCCCGCCTCCTGGCTCAACCCTGCGTCTGCTATCCCGACGCCCAAGTCTGCCTGAGAAACTTCAATCCGCCTGAACCGTAGAGATAAACGACAGCACGATTCAACCACCGTTTGGAGCCGGACAATGGCACTGCTGACAATCTGGATTGTTACATCGATCAGTATCCTGGTCATCTCCCGCATCGGGATCTTCGGCATCGACATCGAAGACGTCGGAACCGCGCTTGTCGTTGCCGTTGTCCTGGGTCTGCTGAACGCCATTCTGCGCCCCATCCTCAGTTTTCTCTCCTTCCCCCTACTCATCCTCTCCTTCGGCCTCTTCAGTGTCTTCATCAACGCCGCTGTATTCTGGCTGACCTCGCGCCTGGTAAGCGGCTTCGAACTCCGTCGCGGCTGCTTCAGCGCGCTGGTCGGGCCCATCGCACTGGCCCTGCTGAACGCCATCATTCTGGCGATCTTCACCTGATCGTTCTGAACCAAGGCCAAGCCAGCCTCCGCCTCAGGCCGCCCACCTGAACCCTCCTTGCCCACCTCCCAAATGACACTCACTGTACTCTCGGCGCCGTAGCACTGCCGGGAGGAGCCTCCGATTACTTGCCAGAATCGCTGGATTTTGGTAACGTGATCGCGTGCCTTTCCGAAGGCCATAGGCCTGAGCATAGGAGTGAAGTTAACCTGCTCCAGGGACTCCCCTGGACGGGAAAGGAGCTCCGGTGGACCTTCTGACAGAATTCTCAACCGCCTTGCGCAAGGACAGCGACCGTCCTGAGAAACTGGCCCTCTTGGCCGGCAAACTCATCGACCCTGGGCTCGATGTGGATAACTATGTCAGACAACTCGATGAACTGGCCGATCAGGTCGAACAGAGCATGCCCGTTGGCGCTCTTGGCCGCGCCCGCGCCGAGGCTCTTATCGCCGTCCTACATGAGAAATTCGACTTCTTCGGCAACGTCGAAAACTACTACGCGGCGTCCAACAGCTTTCTTCACCGTGTGCTGGACACCCATCTGGGCCTCCCCATCACACTGTGCCTCCTCTATACAGCCGTCGGGCGCCGTATCGGTATGAGCTTGCGCGGTCTCGGACTACCCGGCCACTTCATGTTGGAATACACCGATATGAACGGCGTGTGGATCCTCGATGCATTTCACGGCAAGGTCGTAGCCAGCGAGGAACTCTCCTACTACCTCACCCAGATCTTCCAGCAGCCGATTCGAATTTCAGTCTCTTTGGAACAATACCGGACAGACACCAGCGCATGGATGCTGCGCATTCTGAACAACTTGCGCTCAGTCTACATCTCGCAGCATCGTCTGAATGATGCTTTGTCAGTATTGAATTACATGGTGGTCGTGGAGCCGGAAGAGGCAAGCCTTTGGCGAGACCGGGGAATGCTTCACTACAGCCTCGAAAACATGCTTTCCGCTGAAAACGATCTGCGGCGCTACTTCCTCCTGCGAAACCGCCTGCACCTCTTCACCGGAGAAACCGAGCTGGTTTTCAGTGGCGTGGCTTTCGAAGGCCTGATGCCGGTGGCGGAACAGAAACCCACCCAGGAGGATCAGCGCGTACTGTTCGTACTGAGACAGATCCGGGATGAAATCAGAAGACTGAACTAGAGCAAAGTATGAGGATTCCTAAAAACGCCTACCCTCTATGGAAATTCTGTTTCGTGGCGCTTTCTATCTTGCGCCCCCTGTGCGCCTCTCTGAAGGTGGAAGGCGTGGAACACCTACCCAAGCAGGGCGGCGTAGTCCTGGCCTGTAATCATCCGGGCGGTTTGGATAGCTTTGTTCTGGGGCTCTGCTCCCCGCGCCAGGTATTCTACATGGCCAAAAGAGAACTCTTCAACATCCATCCTTTTTTGACCTACCTCCTGCACAGGATAGGCGCTTTTCCTATAAACCGGGGAGCCCGTGACGCAGGCGCTATCGAGCATAGCGTGAAACTCTTGAAGCAAGGACGTGTCCTTGGCATGTTTCCGGAAGGGACGCGCAACCGCGGTAAACCCTTGCGGAAAGGAAAGACCGGTGCCGTACGCATCGCGATGGACGCCGGCGTGCCTGTGATTCCCGTGGCAATCTTGGGGGTCCCTCATCTGCACAGATACTTGCTTAATCCATTCCAACGCACTGAGCTGTCAGTTCAGTTCGGGCAGCCAATGAGGCTGCCTCCGGGAACAATGGAAGACGTGCAGGAAAATACGACTGCCGTCATGCTGGAGATTGCGCGCATGTTGCCTCCGGACCTGCACGGACACTATGCGGAAGCCCTGACCTCGTCCCAGGATCCAAACCCGCCCGACTCAGGGTTGCCTGAATCCGTCGACAAAATGGCCAACAACATCCCAACCGGCTGACCGAGACCTCTCTAAGGCTCTCCGGCTGCCCTGAACGACCCCAAAGGCGTTCCCTATCCCTATGCCAGCGTCGCCATCACGCCTTCCAGCGCTTCCCGGCTTGGCCGCAGTTTCTCGTCAGGCAAATGCGTGAGTGGCGTGTCGGTCAGGTTCAGAAGCTCGGTGAGGGTGGGTTGCTCTTCATCAATGTAAAGCAATCCGGTGATCAACTTCTGCTCGTCTAACGACTGCTGAATCACATTGTAAGCCGCCGTGCGATCCTTCGGATCATGGTCCGGATCGATCTTCTTCAGAACGATGCTGCCGCCGTCATGCAATTCAACCTCGACTTCGTCCTCGTAGTCTTCGATTTCGATCTCTTCAAATTCAGGCACAAAACTCAGATCGTGTAATCGGATCTCATTTGCTCGCCCGAACCCGTAACTCTTCGTGGACGTATCGTGGTTGTTGAAGGTCACGCAAGGGCTGATGATGTCCAGGACCGCGATGCCCCTGTGGTTTATGGCGGCCTTCAGCAAGGCCTCCAGCTGCTTCATGTCACCGGCAAAACTACGCGCGATAAACGTTGCATTCGCAGTCAACGCTTCCATGCAGATGTCCAGCGGCGGCAGATCGTTTACGCCCTGATACTTGAGAAACTGCCCCTCGTCCGCGGTCGCGCTGAACTGGCCCTTCGTAAGGCCGTACACACCGTTATTCTCGACAATGTAAATCAAAGGCAGATTGCGCCTCACCGCGTGCTTGAACTGACCGATGCCAATTGAAGCCGTGTCGCCGTCTCCGCTGACTCCAATTACCTCCAACGAGGTGTTGGCGATAATCGCCCCGGTCGCCACCGACGGCATGCGCCCGTGCAGGCTGTTGAAGCCGTGACTCCACCCCAGGTAGTAGGCCGGCGTCTTACTGCTGCATCCGATCCCACTCAGTTTCACGACCTGCGTCTGGTCCAGGCCCATCTCCCACGCCGCGTTGACAATGCGCTGGCTGATGCTGTCGTGCCCGCAGCCCTTGCACAATGTCGAAGGTCGTCCACGATAGGAGGTCTTTTCCAGGCCGATGCGATTGGTCTTTGCAGGTCGAGCCGCCCGTCTCGCCGCCCCTTCTGTCCTGGTCCTGGTACTCATATCAGTTCCTCCTCCATTGCCAGTTGAATCTCCTCGACGATATAGCGAGCGCTCAAGGGAAGTCCGTCGCACTTCGCCAGCGATACCAGCTTCAAAGCCTGTGCCGGCTCTTCAGTAGTTAATACTGTATGCAACTGGCCGTCATTGTTAGACTCAACCACAAAGACTGTCGTATTCTGGTCGATGAAAGAGCGAACGCTCTCCTCAATCGGCAGGGCACGCAAGCGCAGGTAGTTGGTGGACAAGCCAGTGGCCTCAAGGCGCGCCCGCGCCTCCTCGACCCCGTCGTGATTGCTGCCCAAACTGATGATCCCGATCTGGGCACCCTCCACCTCGTCCAGCACAGGTCTGGGCACCATCTGCCGCGCTGTCTCGAACTTCCTATTCAGCCGCTCCAGGTTCTGTTCCCAGTCTTCGGGCCGCTCGCTGTAATAGCCATACTCATTGTGACCCGTGCCCCGCGTGAAATAGGCAGCCATATTATGTCGAGTCCCTGGCAGCGTCCTGTAAGCAACGCCGTCACCGTCAGCATCCATATACCGCCCCCACGAACCTTGCCTCTCCTCCAAATCCTCGGCGCTGAGTACCTTGCCGCGCTTGAAAGGGGCATCCGTATATTCGAACGGTTCCGAAATATGCGAGTTCATTCCCAGGTCGAGATCGCTCAAGACAAAAACAAGCGTCTGCAACGCCTCGGCCAGATCAAAGGCGATGCGCCCAAATTCAAAGCACTCGGCCGGATCCGCGGGGAAAAGCACCACATGTTTCGTGTCCCCGTGTCCACAATAATAGGCCGCAAGAATGTCACCTTGTGAAGTGCGCGTCGGCAGCCCTGTGCTCGGACCCATCCTCTGGATGTCCCAGATCACCGCCGGCACCTCCGCAAAGTAGGCCAGCCCGGCAAACTCGGACATCAGGCTGATCCCAGGGCCGCTCGTACAGGTCATCGCCCGCGCCCCCGTCCAGCCCGCGCCCACAACCATACCGATTGCCGCCAGCTCATCCTCAGCCTGAATGACCGCAACCGTCGCCTTGCCCGTATCCGGATCCGTGCGCAATGCCGGCGCGTACTTTTCCACCGCCTCAGCCATGCTCGACGAAGGCGTGATCGGGTACCAGGATGCCAGCGACAGACCGCCCGCCAGAGCGCCTAGCGCCCCGGCCGTATTGCCGTCCACCAGGATCTTGCCTTCGTTGAAACCTGTCATCCGCTCGATTCGGTAGCCCTCATGCTGCACAACGTTCTGGCTGGCCCAGTCAATCGCACGTTGGACCATCTCCATATTGAGCCCTGCCGCCTTCTCCTTACCCTCAAAATGGTGCAGCAGCGCCGCTTCAATCTCAACCGGTTCGATGCCCAACAGCTCCGCCAGCACACCCACATAGACCATGTTGGCAACATAGTCCCGTAGCGCACGCGGTACCTTTGCTTCCTTAACCAGATCTTTCACCGGCATGGGGTAATACGTAACGTCCTTGCGCCTATTGGCAACCGGCAGCGAATCATCGTAGAGTACGATGCCGCCCGACGCCACCCTCTCCATATCCTCCGCCACCGTACGCCCGTTCATACAGACCTGAACGTCCGTCATCTCCCGGCGCGCCAGAAACCCGTCCTTGCTAAGCCGAATAATGTACCAGGTGGGCAGTCCCTGGATGTTGCTGGGAAACAGGTTCTTCCCGTTAATCGGAATCCCCATCTTAAACAGGGCGCGCAGCAAGACACCATTGCTCGTCTGGCTGCCGGAGCCGTTTGCCGTCGCCACATTGATGGCAAAGTCATTGACCGCCGCCGGCGCGTCCGGCTTGACAATTGGTGCTTCCCGAACTGCTACACTCATGCTTGACTCCTTACCTAACGGTTCCCATCTGCGAATGTTTCCTGGCGTGCACTGTTTCGCGAAACGTCTCTTGTCCGCAGCAACAGAAGGTGCTCCTCATGCAACGCCAGGGCTCTGTCGACCTCGTCCCTGTCAATGGCCTCTGCAATCCCCTCGTGATAGCCCCAGACCTCGGTCAAGTAGCCGTAATCAGCGTACATATTCAATTCGACCGCCTCGTACGCGTCCCAATAGGCCTCCAGCAATCCCGTGGCAAACAGATTGTCAAGCCGCCGGAAGATCGTCATGTGAAAGGCCCGGTGCTCCTGATGAGGAATCTGAACGCGGCTCTGCTGCAGCTTGTGCCAGGCGAGCGCAACGTACTGCTTCAGCTCCTGCTTGTCCTCATCCGTCAGCGCCAGCACCGCCGGCCTCCAGAACGCGCTCTCAATACCGTTGCGCAGCTCACTGTACTCCCGGAAAAGCCGCTCGTTTGTAGCCAGCCCAAACATCAGACTGGCCCGCGCCGCCGGCGTGAAACTGTAACGATTGCACTCAATGCCCCGCCTTGGACGCGCCGCAACCAGCCCCAGAACACGCGCCGCCTCCAGCTGCTCTCGCAATTTGCCGATACTGACACCCAATTCGGCGCTCAAATCGTTAAGCGAAGGCAGCCTGGCGCCGGGCACATACCCGTTGTTCACAATATAGTCCAGCAGCTCCGAGTCGCTGTGCAGTTGCTTGATCATGTTCGCCCTGACCACGCTACAAAGTCCGCCAAAACTGACCCAATCATCCGATTAATCATATCAATACTATCAAACGGTTTAATCGTATATGATCAGCGCAAAAATGTCAACTATGCTTAGTCAGCGATCCTAACGTCGCGGCCCCGACTCAAGCGAGAAAAGAAGCCTCTCTCTCCTCTCTCCTCTTCCCTCTCTCCTTGCCTTTGGGCGTCCGGGCCTTCGGCCCTCCCTTGTGCAGGGGCTGCGCCCCCGCAACGCCCCGCCCTTACTAGACCACCGTGTTCATTCTTCCCCAGCATTGCGTCTAGCCAACAGTGTCTACCCCCCCATGTGCTGTCTCCAGCCACCGACCACTGACCACTGACCACCGACCACTGCAGTTCTACGCCCCGCCCTTACTAGACCACCGTGTTCATTCTTCCCCAGCACACTGTCTAGCCAACAGTGTCTACCCCCCGCGTGCTGTCTCCAGCCATTGACCACTGACCACTGACCACCGCAGTTTTCCGCGCCCCCGCAACGCCCCGCCCTTGCTAGCCACCGTGTGTATTCTTCCCCAGCATAATGTCTAGCCAACAGTGTTTACCCCCAGACGCCCCGGTAGGGGCAGGCCTTGTGCCTGCCCTGGGCCTCCCTCAATCAACAGGCCCGCCGGTCAAACCACGTCTGCCGCCTGCAATGCGCCTCTCCAAGAACAGGCAATCAACCCCAGCCGCCTCCGGCATAATCTCCCCGCCAGAATATTCCCGCCCCAAATCTGAGATGCACCCATCGCGAAACTCGTAATCTGCGGACCAAGAATGCACTGCGCCGCAAAGACAGGCCCGGAGCCTATCCCTTCTCTTCGTTTCCGGCACCAATACCAACCGCCAGCTGCGAATAGGCCGCCTCAGCCAGCAGCGCCACACCCGTCGGCATCACGCTCTCCTCAAAATCAAACGTAGGGCTGTGGTGCGGACTGTAGAAACCCTCCTCCGGGTTCGCCGCCCCAACCAGAACGAAACACCCCGGAGCCCGGTTCAGAAACTCCGCCATGTCCTCGCCCACCATCATCGGCGCAATCTGCGCCACATTCTGCTCGCCCACGACCGCCTTCGCGATACCATCCATCACCCGCGCGCCCGACTCCGAATTAATGGTCGCCGGCACGCAACTCTCCAGTTCGATCTCATAGCGGGCGCCAAACGCCTCACAAATACCTGTGCAGATCTCGTCCATGCGCTGCAGCAGCAGGTTGCGTACTTCCGGCTCAAAACTACGAATCGTGCCCTTCAGGACCGCGTGCTCAGAAATCACATTGCCTGCGTTCCCGCTCTGAAACGACCCCACTGTGACCACCGCAGTATCCGACGGATTGGCGTTCCGCGACACAATCGTCTGCAGCGCTACCACCAGCTGACAGGCCACCAAGGTGGCGTCGATCGTGTCGTGCGGCGTGGCGCCGTGACCGCCCTTCCCGTGGACAGTCAACGTAAATATGTCCGCCGCCGCCCAAAGCGGACCAGGCTGCACCACAACCTGGTTGTAAGGAAGCCGGCTCCACAGATGCAGCCCGTAAGCCGCCGCCGGCTGCGGCGCATCCAGCGCACCGTCCTCGATCATGGCCATCGCGCCGCCCAGCCCCTCCTCGGCCGGCTGAAAAACCAGCTTCACCCGCCCCTTCAGCTCATCACGATGCCGCGTCAGCAGCTGCGCCACGCCCATCCCGATCGCGGTGTGGCCGTCGTGCCCGCAGGCATGCATCACCCCCGAGTTCTCCGAAGCAAAGGACAGCCCCGTCTCCTCGTGGATCGGCAGCGCGTCCATATCAAAACGCAGCAGAACCGTCTCGCTGTCCTCCGGCAGACCGTCCGGCTCCACCATCGCAATAACGCCCGTCTTGCCCACGCCAGTGCTCACCTCGAGCCCCAGCTCCTGCAGATGCGCCGCCACCACCCCGGCCGTACGCACCTCCTCAAATCCCAACTCCGGATGCCTGTGAAAGTCCCGCCGCCACTCCACAAGCTGGGGAAGCAGCTCGTCGGCTTCTCTTCGGATCCACTCTTGCACGATTCACTCTCCAGTCTGTCGCCATACTTTCTTCGCGCAGCCTGACCACCGTAAACGAGGCTGCCACGTCCATTTCGGCCCCATTGTAACAGTTGCCCACCCGATCACCATATGTCCCACCAACGCAGGGCCGCATCCCATAAAGGGGCTGAACTCTCCTATATCTCTTGCTGGAACAAAGCCACGGTCAGATCCATTCTCCCGCAGACTATTCGGTGTCACTCTCTCCTCTCTCCTCTTCCCTCTCTCCTTGCCCTTGGGCGTCCGGGCCTTCGGCCCTCCCTTGTGCAGGGGCTGCGCCCCCGCAACGCCCCGCCCTCGCTAGCCACCCTGTTCATTCTTTCCCAGCAACGTGTCTAGCCAATAGTGTCTACCCCCCCCAACGTGCTGTCTCCAGTCACTGACCACTGACCACCGACCACTGACCACTGCAGTTCCCCTCTGGCACAATGACCTCGATTTCGGTATACTGCACGCGAATGAGTTCGAAGTCCGGCCAGCAACAAGCCGTAGTCACACAATGCACTTTTGCGAGAGAAAATAGAATGTCAATGATCTCCGGAATCGCCGAAATCGTCCTCTGGACCCGGGACAAACAGCAAGCCGTAGCATTCTACAAAGACCTTCTCGGCCTCGAAGTGATCTCGCCGCCAGAACTACCCAACGTCTTCCTAAAGGCCGGCGAAGGCGCAGCCGGGATCCCCCAGATGATCGTAATCGTCCCCATGCCGCCCGAGATCGCCAGCCAGCCCCCCGGCCACCAGCTCCACCACCTTGCCTTCGAGTTGCCGGCCGACCTCTTCGACGCCCAGGAACAGGCGCTCCGCACCGCCGGCTACGAACCCCGCGGCGGCACACACCCCGTACTCGCCAGCCGTACCATATACATTGACGACCCGGACGGAAACGAGGTCGAGTTGATCTGCCAGCTCTAAAAGTACGCACGCCACAGAGGGACCCAACGACATATGACCACAAGATCGCCCTATTCGATGCTCTCGGTCGAGGATGCCCTCGATGTAACCCTGGAGCAGGCGCACACGCTGGCGCCCGTACTCCTCCCCCTTTCCCAAGTACGGGGCGCGATTCTGGCCGCCTACATCGCCGCTGAGGAGCCCCTCCCACCCTTTCCCGCCTCGACCAAAGACGGTTACGCCGTCGTAGCCGCCGACGGACCCGGCGACTATCCACTCATCGGTGAAGTCAGCGCCGGCGCCCTGGCCGACTTCTCAGTCGAAAGGGGCACCGTCGCCTATATCACAACCGGCGCGCCGCTTCCCAACGGGGCCGATGCCGTCGTCATGATCGAGGAAACGGAACGGCTCGAAACGGACCCGAATGCGCCCCAAATTCGCATCAAACAAAAAGTCCACGCAGGTGACGATGTGCGCCCTGTTGGCGTCGACGTGAAGAAGGGCCAGACCGTTCTGGATGCCGGCGAGCGTCTCGACCCAGCCGAAATCGGCCTGCTCGCCACCGCCGGCTACGTCCACGTCCCTGTCTTTCCCCGTCCCAAAGTGGCCGTCCTCTCCACCGGCGACGAACTGATCGAACCAGGCGAACCCCTTGGCCCCGGCCAAATCCGCGACAGCAACCGCGCCATGCTGCTGGCCGCCATCCGCGCCGTGGGCGCAGAACCTGTCGACCTCGGCATCTCCGGTGACACGCAGGAAGCGCTCGAATCCCACGTGCAACAGGGCCTCGAACAGGCCGATATTCTGCTGACATCCGGCGGCGTATCCATGGGTGACCTGGACCTGGTCAAGCCGCTCCTGGAACACGCCGGCACCGTCCACTACGGCCGTGTCCGCATGAAGCCCGGCAAACCGGTCACCTTCGCCACCGCCGACGTCGAACAGGGCCGCCGCCTCGTCTTCGGGCTCCCCGGCAATCCCGTCAGCAGCCTGGTAACCTTCTACCTCTTTGTAGTGCCCGCCCTGCGCAAAATGGCCGGCTGGCAGGACCCCCGCCTTCGCAAAGTCAAAGCCCGGCTCGCGCAGCCCCTGCCGCTGGACGCCTACCGCCCCGAATATCACCGCGCCACACTCAACTGGGACGCCGATCAAGCCTGCTTCGTCGCCGCCAGCACCGGAATCCAGGCCAGCAGCCGCCTCCTCAGCATGCGCACCGCCAACGCGCTCCTGGCCCTGCCCCAGAGAGAGGGCACCCTGGCCGCAGGCGAGCCTGTCGACGCCCTCCTGATCGGCGAACTGTAAGGGACAAACGGTCGAAACCATGTCTGAGCTCACCCACCTCGACAAAGACGGCCGCGCATCCATGGTCGATGTCGGCAACAAGGAAACGACCTCCCGCGAAGCCGTAGCCGAGGGCAGCGTCTATATGGCCCCGGCCACGCTGTCCGCAATCCGTGATGGCGCCGTGCCCAAAGGAGACGTACTCGCCTCCGCCCGCATCGCCGGCATCATGGCCGCCAAACGCACGCCCGACCTGATCCCGCTCTGTCACCCCCTTCCCTTGACGAAAATATCGATCGATTTCAAAATCGACGAACCACAAAATCGCGTCATTATCACTGCCGCAGTACGCTGCAAAGGCCGCACCGGAGTCGAAATGGAGGCCCTAACCGCCGTCAGCGTCGCCGCGCTGACCATCTACGACATGGCCAAGGCCCTCGAAAAAACCATGACCATCGGCGATGTCCAGCTTCTGCAGAAACGCGGCGGCAAGTCAGGCGATTGGCAGCGGGCCGTCTCCACCGCCGACCAGGGAGACACCGCCAAGTGAACGTTCGCCTGGTCCTTTTCGCAGGCCTCCGTCAGGCCGCCGGCTTCAAGCGAGATACAGTCTCCCTGCCCGAATCCGCCACCGTAGCTGACCTGCTCGACCGCCGCGTTCCCGCGCTCCGTGACCGCACATTCTACGTCGCCGTAAACGAGGAGTTCGCCCAACGCGATACAATATTGCAGGACGGCGATGAAGTCGCCCTCCTGCCTCCCGTATCCGGCGGCACCTTCCCATCGCGCCCATAGGTCGAGTCAACACCATGTCCGCCAAACTCTTCGAAATAACTGAACAGCCTCTCTCGCAGGATGACATTTTGCGCCGCGTCAGCCGCTTCGACTGCGGCGGCGTCGTCACCTTCGCAGGGACCGTCCGTGGCGCCACAGCCACCGACGACGGCGCCCGCGAGACCGACTTCCTCGTCTATGAGGCCTACCTCCCCATGGCCGAAAAGATGATGGCCCGCATCGGCGACGAGATCCAGGAACGCTGGCCTCTCGTCAAAGGCGTCAGCATCCTCCATCGCATCGGTCGCTGCGACATCGAAGAGCCCACCGTACTCATCGCCGTCGCCACGCCCCACCGCGACGACGGCTGCTTCGAAGCCTGCCGCTACGCCATCGAGCGCCTCAAAGCCATCGTACCCATCTGGAAGCAGGAAAACTGGCGCGACGGCGAAGTCTGGGTCGAAGGCCCGCGCCAGCCCGAGCTCGACGTCAGTACGCCCGAAACTCTGTCGAAATAGCATCCGGACGCCTCCCCCGACTGCCGACTCTCCGGCCTCCATCGCCATGGTTCCAGGTGAATTCTGCGGTTAACTTTAGACCTCGGAAATTTGGCGCCTGCCCCATGCCATGCTAAGATAGATCGCTGTGAATCCGGCCAGGACCGTGCAGAAAAGACCAATTGCACTGAGGTTTGCAGATTAACAATTCGGAGGTAGGTGCAGTCATCGCTGTCGGCAACCTGCCGGCAGAGGAACTTCCCGACTCTCACCCGCGATGCCTGCAACGCAGCATCGCTGGGACGTTGCCCCACGAAACCGTAAGTGGGGGCGTATGTCCGGTAACGGCCATGCGACTACAACCGCAACAGAAAGCAGACCCGCCGCTCGGGCGACCGAACGGTCAGGGGTGAAACGGTGGGGTAAGAGCCCACCAGCGGTTTCGGTGACGAAACCGGCTGGGCGAGCGTGCAACTGAGAGCAAGGCGAGTGGGTTTTGCACACTCTGCGAAGATGGTGTAAGATCTCGTCGCAGCGGTGCGGATGAAGCCGGATAACACCCGGCAAGTCACAATCCGCCGGGCAGATACTGCCCGAGACAGATGATGACGGTCAGAGTTCGCCCTCGGGCGCTCTGATGACAGAATCGGGGGTACACCCGCCTTCCGCAGGACTGCTTCACACACGAAGCGTCCAACAACCTCAGAGGCTTGCGAGGCTGCTCTGCTCAATCGGCGCCGGACAGCTTGCCGGCATGAAAGCCGACGTGGCGGAATTGGCAGACGCGATAGACTTAGGATCTATTGCCCGCAAGGGTGTGGAGGTTCGAGTCCTCTCGTCGGCACTGGGAATCAGCGTCCGGGCCCGTGGCCAAGCGGGAAGGCGCCTGCTTTGCAAGCAGGAGATCGTCGGTTCGAATCCGACCGGGTCCACCTAAAGTCCTGCCGGATTCACAGATACAGAATTAGCCTTAACATCTCATCTGCGGGCGTAGTTCAGTGGTAGAACGTCTCCTTGCCAAGGAGAAGGTCGTGAGTTCGAATCTCATCGCCCGCTCTTACAGGACCGGCCCTTAAGGGGGTGGAGCCGTCGCCGGCCGGAGTTCAGGTTGCTGCGGCTCAGTCGCCTTACGCGTCGGTCCTTTTGCCGAGGTAGCTCAGTTGGTAGAGCAATGGACTGAAAATCCATGTGTCCCCAGTTCAAGTCTGGGCCTCGGCACCTAAGAGAGTTCCCGCTTCCACGGTCGCCTCTCAAACAAAACGACCTGGCTGAGTTCCATTTTCAACCAGCCTGGAAGCAAACTCTCAGTTCCCGATCCGGCTGGCGATGGGGGATCGTCTAATGGCAGGACTACGGTCTTTGGAACCGTCAATCGGGGTTCGAATCCCTGTCCCCCAGCCTCGTCCGGTGTGGGCCATCCCCGCCCCGTCCTGAACGCCGTCGGGATGCGGCACTGAAGATAGACAACAAAATATGGCGCCTATAGCTCAAAGGCAGAGCGTCTGATTGTGGATCAGAAGGTTACGGGTTCGAGCCCCGTTAGGCGCCCCAATTGTCCGGTTGAGTCTTCTATCCTTAACGGAAGGGGGACTCAACCGACTGCATTTTTTTGGTGTACGGGGGTAGACATAAACGGTAAGGCACTTTGACTATAGCAGGCCCTTCTCCTGCCTACTGTCAAGTAAAGGGATCTTGGTTGATTTATAACCGTGCTCCCTGATATGAAGAATGAAGTAGTCGTCTGCTCGTCGTGCGAGCTCGGTGCGGGTCAGGCCGGTTGGCGCCTCAAGTTGTCTTGCTGCTCGAGCTGCTGATTCGTGCACTGAATCTGCGCAATCTTTCTTGCCACGCGGTCACCTTAAGGATGCAACGTTCGCAAGTTGGATCTAGGACCCTGTCCTTGGTCGACTGATGCGCTCAAATGCCACAAAGCGATGAGCCTGCCGGCTAACGGCATTAATCTGTCCATTCAGAGTGACCAAGATACTCGCAATGGGCCCAGGTCTCCACCACGTATCTCTCATTCAACTTATATTCGATGTAGACTTCGCTGCTGTCTACGGAGAAGCTAAAGCTCATAAGGTGGGAATCCTTCGGGTCGACAGAAGTGCCGTATTGGGCCCGATACGCATCCGCCGTTTCCTGGTGAATCGTTTCCTCTAGCGAAATTCTGCCGAACATGTTCTCGGGTCCCGTATGCAAGGGGCTCTGGCATACACTATCTTCGGTAATGAAGTCCGGCGACCACGGGTCTGCGAACTGCTCCTCGATGGCGCTGAGGCGCTCGTCCAGTGTGGAGATTAACTCTTGCAGAGATTCAAGAGTCAACTCGTCCTGGGCCAGCAGCGCTCCGGGCAGAATGATGGCAATCAGTGCGATAGTGATGAGGTGCCGTTTCATGGGCTTGGTCTCCTTGGTGTGCATGATGAGCTTGGCCCCAAAAACTGGACCACAAGCTAAGGTGTATAATGGAGCGAATCGCCGTGCCAAGCCAAATCAACGTCATCCAGGGTCCATGTATCTTTGAATGCTGCGCCTGCCGCTTCTGAGCCGATAGGGGCTGCATAGTTCTGATTGGAATTGAAGGGAGGGTCGAGGTAGATCAGGTCCACCGAGTCCGAATTCATCCCCCGCATAATGTCCAGGTTGTCGCCCGTCCACATTGTGCGATTGGCCCAGTTTGGCTTGCTCATGTGCTGAAATAGTCCTGGTCTTTGTACTGCTTACATTTAAGCCTGCTGTGTGATTCTTCCTATGTCTGGGCCATAAAACAAGCTACATGAAGTCAACTCTCATGTTGGATCTCTCTGTGTAGGCAGATGCTTTCCAACATACCCTATCAGAATCCTTTTCTGACGAGAGTCTGCACAAATGTGAATTCGCCAGGGGCGTGGCAGTCCCTTGAGATGCCATTCAAACGTCCTGCGTATGCCGTCAGGACAGACGAATCTACGTTTGTCGCCAAACCTGCTCATAGTCGATTCGCTTTCGGAGCTTGCATTATGCAAGCAACGATAATCGAAGTCGCCTTCAGTCCAAGAGTTTGCCTGTTTTTCCAATGCAAGGAGGAGCCTAAGAATGCTTGGTAAGTACATTGATCCAGCACCTAGGACTCTAATCTGATTGCTCGCGTCTCTACAAAACACAAGATTCGGAAACAGTGTCACGGCATTTCTAAGTAGATCGGACCCGTTGCGAACGCCAGACACAAGTCGCTCTTCTATCCAGGCTGCATGATCCTTCGAGATATGCCGAGCGCGCGAAACATGACGTTGTCTCTCATGGAATTCGATGATCTCATGGGACTCATCGTCCATTTCTTTACAGTCCAGGTCGAGCCAAGGAGTGTCCCAACAAGGTTCTGAGAGGAAACTGAGAGCTAAACCGTTCATCAAATAGGCGAAGCCGAGTCCATCGGCCTTATCGCCTTTGAATTTCCCCTCAAAGAGGCCTTGGTCTTTTTGTAACTCATCATTGTCTTGGAGATTGTCATCATACGGCTGAATATAAGGGTATCTAGACATATAGTCTAGTAGGAAGAGATTTTCTTCCCTAGGAACTTGGTGGTCGCCTAACCACGCATCCAGGGGATAGTTAGGCGACAGAATGATGTTACGTATGTCCTCATGCGTTCTCAAAACGGTAACTTTGTGGTCAACCGCCGTAATGAGGGTATCAACGAACTCCCTCATCAATCTTCGGGCAGCGTGTCTGTCAGTTGCCTGATGGCGTAGGGAGAGATCGTTAAGTACGAGTGAGATAGTCATAGTTGGCGATAACCAGGAGTTTAGAGAAGGTGGCGAAGGCTTTTGCCGTACTCGTCAAAAAAGTCTTCTGGCCAATCATCTAGTCGGCCTTCACTGTCTATATTGGGCGACACAACCTCAACGCCGCTAGCTTCACTATCATCGGCGGGACGCTCAAAGAAATGGATGGCGACATCATCCGGAATGGTAACACCGCGTTTTACGGCGATTCGAATGCCGTTAAGAATGTGATCGCTGTGCGTCTCAACTATGACTTGAATCCCAGCGGCGGCAGCGCGGGCAATCAATTCTCCAACCTTTGACTGGCCGCGTGGATGCAGATGCGATTCAGGGTTTTCCAAGAGAATCAGTGAACCTGACTGACTGGAGAGTAACGCAATAAGGACTGGCAGCGTATAAGTCAGACCAAAACCGACGTTCTTGGGCCGAAAACCTCGGACATCACCAGTAGTATCAGCACGCTCGAAGCCGAAAGTCAGCTGCATAACATCCATCTCAGGAAAGCTTTGCACTCTAATCTTTGCCCCAGGGCTAGTTTCCCCCATCCATGCATTCACTTGATCACGAAGCGCGGATGAACTCTCAGTGGGGTGGTGCATTTCCTTCAGCACAACTCTACTACCAAATTGGTGAAGGAAATGGGCGGCATATTGGCCTCTCGTACCTATCTGCTCCATTTCACGGACCACAAAATCGGCCATCTCGAATGAAGTTCGAGGTCCCACCCTTTCTGCTTCCAAATAATGAAAGAGTTTTCCAAAAAGATTTTCTTCAAAGATGTAGTGTGGTTTCTCCTTCTCGTTCACTTGGCGAAGGACGTCGGCCTCCTTGTCATAAGCGAATCGCCAATGCGCAACTTCATTTGCCGAATTCAAAATGAACCCAATTTCATCCTTGTCGGCACCATCGAATAGAACGTCCTTACCTGTTCCAAGCTGGGCAAGTGCACCATTGAGAACTAAGCTACTTTCTCCTTGCATTACCAGTGCCCGCTGTTGAAAAGACTGCCGCAGCACGAGCATTGCATGTAGAACGGATGATTTCCCCATGCCATTGAGACCTGAAAACAACGTCAGCGGACGCAATCGGATTTCCTGGTATTTGAAGGCTTTGAAATTAGCGAGGGTGAGCAACTCTATCACTGAGCGTCTCCTTTATGATCTCTTCAATTCTCTTGAATCGGTAATGGATTCGTCTTGAATCCCCTGTACCATAGGAAATTGCATTCATGAACTCAGTGTCATACATGAGGTCCGTAAACATTTCCAATAGCCGTCCACTGCGGTCGACAAGCGACTCGAGCTGCCCATCGTCTAGCTTCGCCAAGTTCACTGACCAAGCCTCAAAGAGTGCCTTGCTCACAGGCGACCGACGGAGCTCAAGCGGGTATTTGCGAAAGGCTCGATCTTTGAAGATTCTCCCTGCAGCTACCATCGCCCGCTTGAAATCGTGCTCTAGCAACTCTAGATCGTCCATACCCAATTCATTGATCTGTCTCATTCGATCATTAAGAAAAGTATCCAGGTCGCCTCTTGACGAGTAATCGTATGGACTACACAGCTTGAAGGCCAGAAAGCGAAGCACACACTCACGGTCTGTCATGCGTTTCGGGCTGACGCTTCCGGTCACTGCCATTTGGAACTCTTCGGATTTTGCCAATTTCTCCAGCAAGCTGGTCGAAGCTCCCTGGTTCAATGCGTGACGGATCTCTTGACCGGAGAGTGGCATTCCTCCAGTGTTGATACGCCTAAAAATATTGAACTTGACCTTGTGGGGAGTCCCCCGCTGGACCAAGTAAAGCATCAATTGGGTCTCTTCAAGCCGTCTCTGTAGTCGACGCGGCAGGTCATCGAATTTCTTCCCATTGTATTCCTGCCAGAATTCCAGATCTCTTAATGCTAAGTCCTTGGAAACCATGAAACTGTTTATGGTCGTAAGACGCTGGAGGCCATCGATTACCAGCCACCGGTCATCATCTGAAGCATCAATGTAAAATGCAGGCAAAGGAATTCTAAGTAACATAGATTCAATGAGCCGGCTCTTCCGAGCATCATTCCAGATGCCTGCCTCGCGCTGGAACTCCGGCTGGAGATCTATTTCATCCTCCTCGATGCGATTGAGGATGATATCAACGGTCACTGGCCTTGTAATGATACTAATGAGTGTAGGATCGAAAGGCTCAACCTCTCCCGGCTTCCCATCATTGGTTATTTCATGTTCGATGCCGACTCCTTCGTCTAAGGCTCGCTCAAAAACATCTGGCAACGGTCCCTTTTGTTCGGTAATGACTTCTGTAGTGTTAATAGTCATTTTCTATCCCCTTCTGTGGCACAGTAAACCCATTCCATTTGGACCAGTTCTTTCGGGCTGACTCCTCGAATGCAAAACGCAGAAAACGCAGATAATGAAGACACGAAAATACGAGCCAATCTTCGGCGAGTCCCGCCTATGCGCGATACGATCATTTAGGCAGGTAAAGGTCAGTTCGGTTTTACTGTATAATGGGAATATCCATGGGCTCCCATCCCATGGGCGTGCCGGTCCTGTGGATGCAGTGACCGGCTTTTTTTCTGAATTGCGTCGGTCATTGTACAACAACCGGCAAGTGGCTTGAAATGGTAGACGTATTCGAGCAGGCCGAGCATTCTCAAAGTGCCTTGACATTTTAAAAGCGGCTTGCCGATTTCAGGCCCCATTTCAGGAATTTTCAAAACCGTTTGTGCGCGCGAGACACCCACGGCGGTACCCGGCGGCCACCCTGCAGGTTTTGAAGGGGATTATGGTCGCTGCTGACGCTCCGTCGCGGTCTTAACAGCGTGGCTGGAGCGGCAAAGAGGTTGAAGGTTGTCGAGGTGGTGGGTGCCATGCGGCAAGGGAATGACGTGATCAACCAGTTCGGCAGGTTGGCTAAGAGGAAGCTAAGAAGGTAAAGTTATCTAGCCTCTCTCGTGCAGCATAGGGTAACCTAGAGAAAGAATCGTGTAGCGAGAACAAAACACAAGCCGAAACTTTCCATGACGGCCCATCCATCCCTTACCCTCCTGTTAAACTCCGCGATTCGTCTCGTGGTAATTAGGGCCCCAACGCCTTTAGCAACCGGAGAATATCACCATGCCTGTCCCTGACAGTCTTTCCTGGAAACCAACCGGAGAAAAACTCGGCTCAGGCGGGCAAGGAACTGTCTGGATCGTTTTCCAGGAAAATGACCCTTCTCAAACCCTCCGAGCACTCAAGGAACTTAATAGGCCTGACTCCGAACATGCACAAGAAAGATTTCAAAGAGAGATTGAAACCGTAAAGAGACTTAGTCACCACACAATAATCAAAGTGCTGGATCACTCAGACATAGATGACGAATTTCAATTCTACGTAATGGAATATCACCAGAATGCCAAAACACTGGAAGAGATCATCTTTCCGCCAGCATGCAACCCGTTTCACGGAAATATACTGAAATGCCTAGATCTTTTCGAGCAGATCATCACAGCAATCCAAGTGTGCGAAGTACAGTCAGATTCCATTCTTCATCGAGATATCAGCCCTAAGAACATCCTGGTGCTCGAAAACGGCAATGTTTGCCTCATTGATTTCGGACTGTGCCATACCGTCAACGACACCACTATTACGCTGACCGGAGAAAACCTTGGCACGCGGAGTTACGCAGCACCAGAGTGCGGAGCAGGTAGCGAATTCGAAATTGGAACCTTCTCCGACATTTACTCCGCCGCGAAAGTGTTATGGTCCACCATTACGTCAGAGCGCGCCTTCGATCGAGAAGCACCTATCATGAACAGAAAATCCATGGAAAACATGATTCCCCATAATGAAGAAATCTGGCACCTAAACCGAATCTTTAACAATACAATCCAGTATGACCCTAAAGATCGATTCCACAGTACTGGACTGGTTCTCTCCCATATCGTCGATATACGCCACGCAATTGACGTTGGCTTTCCACCATTAGAAACAGTGGCGAGCCGATGTCCTTCTTGCGGACGGAAAAGCGTCCGTGGAGCAAGAGAACGCCGCCAAGTTTTTGGCGGTTACATGAACCAAGATCTAACAGCACACGAGTGTTCCGTCTGCGGTTTCGTGTTCGTCCGTAGACACGAAACATTAGACAGGATTCTCAAGAGTCCACGCTAATGACACAACACTAATCGCTAGTTAGAAGCCACCACTTACTAGACAACATTGCACAAGATTCGCAACCCGTTCAACCTAATCCTACTCCGCCATGCTATCCCGCCTCACCTTACAGAAGGCGGGGGCTCTATTTCAAACCGCTCGGTTATACTCGTCTTGCCTCCTACCGTCACATAAGGTTCATTCTCTCAATTAATTCGACGACACACCTACAGCTATTCTTTTGGCAGCTAAAATTTTTGGCACAAGGCCACAAATAGTAGGTATTCAATGTTAACGCCGTAATTCACAGAAATAAGTCGATGCCATCTTTCGCCAAATTGTGAAAACTAGATGAATCTAGACACTAATGTGGATCCCACTTCAAACCACGAACTTTCGCAATGACTCCGAAATTGGAGCTAAGGAGTTTAATTTGCATGCTTGAAATACACAAGCTCTTGGTCTCAATTGGGATCTACATTAGGTTGATCAGCAACCTGCAGGATTTCTGATGCCTTCATACCTCAGGCCTCTTTAAGCCTGTTCAACATAACTCAACTCTCTTCGGTTTCACTGAACCAGACGGCAGGTCCCATTACTAGGCGTACTGATTTCACCAGTCCAGTAAAGGGATCAACGAATTCTCGATTCAGCAGGATTTGCATAGAGATGCATTGCAAACGCACACGACCGAATGGACATCTACCCGAAAGTGCCCAAGTAAGAGCAGAATCAGTAATAAAATTGGAAACAAGCCAATACGTTGAGTTGCAATTCGCAGTAAATTTTCCCTAACGATAAGAACCAGGCGTTTCTTGAATCTGGTCGGCGTTGGCGCAATCGTCCAAAGGGTGAGCTTGGCCCCAAAGACTGGACCACTAGCTAAGGTGAATGATGGAGCAATTCACCCAGCTTGTGTTGGGGCAGAACGATGGTCTAAGAACGGCGGCGACACACAGCGGCCTTCAAGTTTCGGATTGCGCTGGAAGCGGTTGAAGGCAGTAAGACGATTAGCCAGTTATCGAGTGAGCACGAGATTCAAGCCAATCAGATAAGGGCTTGGAAACGGCAACTGCTGGAAGACGAGCCCAGCGTCTTCGCCAGCAACGGCGAGCGCAAGCAACGGGAGCAGGAGGCGCGGGAAGCAGAACTCAATGAACAGATCGGGCGGCTAAAGATGGTACTTGAGTGGCTGAAAAAAAATTGCCCGCTTCGGTTCTTGAGAGACGGCGTATAGTCGAAGTAGCAGACCCGACTCTGAGTGTTCGACACCAGGGTAAGTTGCTCGGGCTCAGCCATTCCTCCGTTTCCTAAATGGATAATGTCTACCCCGTGTTCCCTTAAGGGCGATAGACTGAAAGCTGTTCTGTTCTCTTCCTCTTTGAGGCGCAGATTATTCAATCATTGCCGCTCTTAAACCTTCAGAAAAGGAGGAAGATTCATCGTGAAGTTCTTCGCTGTTGTCATATTCTTTGCCGGTCTATTAGCGTCTGCAGTCCTAGCGATTACACTCGCCCAAAGCACAGGTGCACCGCAGGAAGCTGCAGGCGCTGCCATTGCCCTGGCCATAGTAGCTATCCCTTATTGCATGGGCAGGGCCGTTCAGATTTGGAAGGAAAGCCGCAGTCAAACGATTATTGAGGATATACTTACCGAAATACGGCTTGAGAGAGAAAGAAATAGACCTTCGATTTAGAAGGACTTACACTCTGAGTTGACATCCTCCGTCAGTTGGCGTCCTATAGTGGCAGGCGCTGTCCGATTATCCGTAATTCGTCAGTGAGCCGCGGAGATGTCTGCCGTCGTCGAGCAGCTAGATTTACAACTGACACTTCTAAACGTCTATGTGCCATCGGTGAAAAGATCAAGGCGAATAAACAACGTTGAAAAAGGAGGACAGTCGCTGAGAATAAGGCACTTAGACAACCAAAATTCGCAATCTGTGAAAGGGTGTTCTCTACGAGCAATTCCGGAACGGTGAATCCGTTTTCTGCGATTCGCGGCATGGACAGGGAGTGAGGGGGAACGGCCCCATGTGTGCAGAATTTGAAGCATACGTCCTTTTCCTCAAGCGCAGAATTACTCCCCCCCTCACCCCCCCAAATTCCCCATCACCGCCAGCGGCGTAGCCGCCAGCAACCCCCCATCAACCGGCATCACAATACCCGAAATCCACCGCGCCTCATTACTCGCAAAATAAAGCGCCGCAAACGCCACGTCCCACGCCGTACCCTCCGTCCCCAGCGGCCCGATCTTGCGCCGCCTCTCCCGCTCCCCCTCCGCGAACCCGGCAGTGAAAGAAGCATGCACGTGCCCTGGCGCCAGGCAATTCACGCGGATATTCTCTCGCCCGTGATGCACAGCCATCAGCCTTGTCAGCGTAGCCAGCCCGCCCTTCGCAACCGAATAGGGCACATTCAGATACGCCCCCGCCAGCAGCCCGTCAATCGACGAAATATTGATGATCGAACCGCCGCCGCCTGCAGCCATGTACGGCACCGCGTACTTACACGCCATCACCGGCCCTTTTAGATTGACGTCTAAAGCGACATCCCAGGTCTCCTCGTCGTAATCAGTGACCTTCCCCGAGCCCGCTATGCCCGCGTTGTTGACCAGAATGTCCAGACTGCCGTACCGATCGACGCACCCCTCGGCCAGCCTCCTGCAGTCCTCTTCCTTCGTGATATCCGCGCAAATGTAAGAACCTTCCCCGCCCCCCTCCCCGATGATCTTCAGCGTCGCCTCGGCTCTCTCTTCGTCAAGGTCTGCCACCACCACCCGCGCGCCCTGTCGCGCGAAAAGAACCGCCATGGCATAGCCGATCCCCGGAGCAGAACGCCCCCGCGAACCCGCGCCCGTGACGATTGCCGCCTTACCTGCCAGTCTGTCTCCTTTGGTGGGAAGGTAGTCATTGTCAAACAAGGTAATATATCTCCTTCAGCCGGCGCTTTGAGAGAGCCGAAAAGTCCACATTCAACAAAGGGGACAATCTCTCGTCCCCCTTCAAATCAGTATCTCGTTGTGGCCACCGAGAATCAAATGACGTCCGACAAATAACGCGCTTTCGCGATCGCAACCACCTCATCCGGATCGCGCTGCCACCAGTTCCGTTCCGAAAAGATCTCCACCTCTCGATAGCCGTCGTAGCCCGTCGCCTCCACCAGGTCGCGTATGCGGCGAATATCGATCACACCGTCACCCATCATGCCCCGATCCAGCCGCAGGTCGGACGTATCCAGAAGCCAGTCGCAAACATGAAAAGAGACAATGCGATCCGCCGCGCGTTCAATCTCCCGCTCCATGTCCGGGTCCCACCACACATGATACACATCCACAACGATGCCCAGCTCCGGACCCGCCCCCAGCGCCTCGATCCAGTCATTGGCTTGGCCCAAAGTCGACAGACACGAGCGGAACGCACAGATCATCGGGTGCAACGGCTCCAGCCCTAGCGTCACCCCGGTCGACTTCGCATAGGGAAGCAGTTCCGCAAGCCCCTCCAGACAGCGCGCTCGCGTCGCCGCCAGGTCTCGCGACCCCTCAGGCAGCCCGCCTGCCACGAACACGACACACTCGGCATCCAGCTCGGCCGCCTCGTCAATGACCCGTCTGGTCGAATCCAGGTTGGCCCGAAACCGGTAGTCGTCCGAGGCCGTCAACAAGCCGCCGATACAAACGCAGGTGACCGTCATATCGTGAGCCTGCAGCAACCTCTTAGCCTCCGCGACGCCCACCTCCTGCAATTTGTCCCGCACAATGCCAATCGCGTGGACGCCGTTCCGAGCATACCCTTCGATAGCCTGCGGCAGAGACCACTGGTGCAAAGTCGTATACTGGTTGATGGCCAGTCTGCTGAAGTCGCTCATCTTCGCTTATCCCAACAGGTCTGCCGTATCTCAGCAAGCATCGACACCGCAATCAATAGGTCGCCCGCCCACCCGACACGTCGAACACCGCGCCCGTAGCAAAGCTGCACGCGTCGCTGCACAGCCAGGCCACCATCTCCGCGTTTTCTTCAACCGTTCCGAACCGTCCCATCGGGATCTTCGCCGTCACGGTCTCGATGTACTCCGGCGTCATCTCGCCGAGCAGATCGGTCTGCACCATCGCCGGGGCCACGCAGTTGACGATGATGCCGCTCTGGGCTAGCTCCTTACCCAGCGACTTGGTCAGAGCGATCACGCCCGCCTTGGCCGCCGAATACGCGCATGCGTTCGCGTTGCCCTCCTTGCCGGCAACCGACGCCACGTTGACGATCCGGCCTCCCCCCTGTTCCAACATGAACGGGATAACGGCCCGGCTGCACAAAAAGACCGAAGTGAGGTCCGCCGCGACAACCCGGTCCCACGCCTCCAGCGGGTACTCCCACGTGGGCAGCGTCGGTCCGGAGACGCCGGCATTGTTGACCAGAATATCAATCACACCCAACTGGGCCAGCGTGTCCTGCACCGCTTGCTCTACGCTCGCAGGTTCCGTCACGTCAACCGAAAAAGCGGCCTCAAAACCCTGCCCGGCCGCCGTCCCGCGCACAGGCCCCGGGTCCAAGTCCCAAACCGCCACACCCGCACCCGCGCCAGCCAGCCGCTGAGCAATCCCCAGCCCAATCCCTTTCGCCCCCCCAGTAACAACCGCCGTCCGCCCGCCAAAATCATACTCAATCATCTACCCATCCCCTCACCGACCTACTCTCGCCGGACTCATCTGTTTACTGACCACCGACCACTGACCACTGCAGTTCTCTTATACCCCAAGTCGAGTGAAAGTGCTACAGAGAAGGTCGACTAGGCCCTCGTTCTGCTGTAAAATTCCAGTACAACAGTACAGGGGCGACTCGTCTTAATTTCTGAGACATGGTGTCGCCCCGCCGGAGCGAAACCGTGAGCAATTTGCGTATAGCCATACTGGGCGCAGGCACAATGGGCCGCCGCCACATAGAATACGTCAACGCCAGCGACGACTGCCATCTTGTTGCCATCTGCGATCCGGATGCCAGGACGGCCCAACTGGCAGCGAACAATGACGTCCCCCACTTCCACGACGCAATCGAAACCCTGGACCTGGCCGCTCCCGATGGCGCAATCATCGCCGCACCCACCCAACTGCACGAAGAGCTCGCCCTGGGCTGCATCCGCCGCGGCATAGTCCCGCTTGTGGAAAAACCGGTCACCGCCAAACCCGCAGAAGGGCGAAGGTTGGTGCAAGAAGCTGCCTCAGCCGGCGTGCCCGTTCTGGTGGGACATCACAGACGCTACCATCCTCGCATCAGACGCCTATGGGAACTGGTAAAGGGCGGGGCAATCGGCTCCCTGATCGGGGTCTCCCTACTCTGGACCGTCAAGAAGCCCGACGTCTATTTTGACATCCTCTGGCGAACCCGCGCCGGCGGCGGACCCGTCCTGATCAACCTCATCCACGAGATCGATACGCTCCGCTATATCTGCGGCGAAATAACCAGCGTCTTTGCCGCCACCAGCTCCGCCACCCGCGGCTTCGAGGTCGAGGACGCCGCCGCCATTACCCTCACATTCGCCGACGGTGTGGTCGGCTCGATTCTTCTTTCCGATGCCGCCCCGTCCCCCTGGTCCTATGAGCTGACCATGTTCGAGAATCCATCCTACGCTCACGAAGCCGAAAACTGCGCCTTCTTCTTTGGCACCGAAGGCTCACTCGCCTTCCCCAGAATGGAACTGTGGCGCTATCCCACCAACGCCAACGCCGGCTGGGAGCAGCCACTCGAACGGGAACAGCACAAGTCCCCCAATTCCGACCCGCTGGCAGCCCAGCTGGCACATTTCTGCCGCGTAATTCGCAGAGAAGTACCGCCTCTCGTAAGCGCCGAAGAAGGTGTCCGAACGCTGGAAGCCACCCAGGCCGTCCTTACGTCCGGCGCCGAGGGCCGACCGGTCGAGCTCCCGCCAGCCTGAGCAGACTCTCTCGGCCATGGGTCGTCGGAGCCTCTCTCTGAAACAGGTATTGAAATCAGCAAAGCCGGCTTTGTGGAAGAGGTATTCTCCGTGTTCCTCCGTGGCCCTCCGTGGCTAAAAAGGTGTTCTTCGCGACCCTTCGCGTGACTTCGCGGATCAATGTGTTTTGTATCTTTCAACATTCATGCGAGAAATAACGCTAACTGACCGGCAGGCTTACCGTCATTGTTGAAATCTGAACAGCCTTCCCAAAATGCCAACGAGCCCTGGGGTCCGCCCCCACTGCACAGCGCTGACGTATGAGAAGATCCGGCCAAGATTAGAACTGGTCCAACGAGGTCAAACAGCGGAGAAACCTACAGATGAGCAGTTTCCACGTGGAAATAGGCGACAGCGTATCCTTCAGCAAAACCGTCGGCGAGAGCGACGTCTACCTGTTCGCCGGCATCACCGGCGACCTCGCGCCCAACCATGTCGACGAAGAGTACATGAAGCGTTCCAGCTACGGCAGCCGCATCGCCCACGGCGCCCTCCTGATCGGCTACATGTCCACCGCCTCATCCATGGCCATCGCCAGCTCTCGCACCGATGGCAACGAGACCCCGGTCTCCCTCGGCTACGATCGCATCCGCTTTTTGGCGGCGGTCTTCATGGGTGATACCATCACTGTCCACTACGAAATTGCCGCTATCGACGAAGAGCGCAGACGCTCCGTAGCCGACATCCGCGTCACCAACCAAGCCGGGATTCTAGTCGCCGTTGCCCAACACATCCTCAAATGGGTGTCCAACACCTAGCCAACGGGAAACAACAATGAACAATCAATGGCGGGACCAGTTAGCCCAAACAGGCATCGCAAACCTGGGCCAGATCCTTCAAAACGAGGAACTGACCGCTTGGCGCGATATTTTCGACGCTGACCGCAAACAGTTCCCCTACTTCTGGCGCGCTTACGGCCATCACCAAAACGCCAACTACGACGCGCTGATCACCACCCCGCGATTCGACGAGCTGATTCGCCATCCGCGCATCCTGCCCGTCATCGAAGACCTCATGGGCGGTCCGGTCTGCTTCGGCGAAATCGGTCTGCGCTACATGCCCCCCTACGACGGCCAGCTCCACCGCAGCTGGCATCGCGACAAACCCCACCGGCCCGACCACCCGCTGCGAATGGACTACATTCAGCTGATGGTCTACCTGACCGACGTCGACGAGAGCACCCACTGCATCTCATTCTCGCCCGAGTCAATAGACCAGCCGGTTCTCAAGGATCAACAGTCCCAGCTCGACCGCGGCGGCATCTACGACCTCCACGGACCGGCTGGGACCTGTGCCCTATTCAATGTGGCTGCCCTGCATACCGCGACGACCCGCCCGACCACGTCAGAACGCAAGACCGTTCAGATCTACTACGGGCACCGCGACCGCGCCCCGCTCGCCAACGACTCCGGCATCCCCGCCACGCTCTGGCGGGATCACCCCGACGCCGAGACGCGCGCCTTCTACGGCGTCCTCAACCAGCGGACCAAACTCTATATGGCCGCCTTCGGCAGCTGATCAGGCCTGCCTCAAACCGGACTCATCTCCCGGCAGCGTTCCAGAAGCTCCACCTGGCGCCGCACACTCGCCGCCGATATAGCCTTCTGCTCCCCACTGCGGATTGTCTGAAAAATGTCTTCGTAAAGAGTGAACATGCCCGTGAAGAAGTTGAACTCCGGTGTGAACGTCTCCTCTTTCCACGGCAGCGTTTCGCTGTTGTAGCTGCGGTCCGGCGTAGGCTTCGTGTCCAGCACCAGCGCCGGCGCCTCCTCCGGGTCGAAATACTTCCAACGCACCTCACGCCGGTCCGCGCTCACCAGCGTCCCCTGCGTTCCCATGACCAGCCACGCGTCCTGCGGATAGGCGCAGCAGTTGCTCATCTCCACGTCGATGACAGGCCCGTCGTTCGGCTTAATCACCAGCTTGACGTGGCTCTCCGCGTCCCCGGCAAACAGGGGCGTCGTCTCCATCTGGCAGAAGAGCTCCGGGTTGGGATCGTCGAAAAAGTGGATTGCCCAGTCGATCGAATGCGCCCCCTTGTTGTTCAGGTCGCCGCCGCCGTACCGCTTCAGCGTCTGCCAGTCCCAGCGCCGCCGAAAACCGTTCCCCGTGATCCGCATCTGCACAATACGCCCCAGCACACCCGAATCAACGACCTCCTTGACCTTCAGAAAGTCCGCATGGTAGCGGTAGTTCTGGTTCACCGTCAGCAGCATCCCCGTCTCCTCAGAGACAGCGATCATCTCGTCCACACCGGCAAGCGTCGGCGCCATCGGCTTCTCCACGATGACGTGTTTCCCCGCCCGCATCGCCGCCGAAGCGTCGCTCACGTGCAGCTGGCTCGGCGTCGCCACCACCAGCAGCTCAACCGCATTGTCAGCGATAATCTCCTCTATGTTCGAATAGGCCAGACAGTCGAACCTGTCAACTGCCTCCTCTTGTCGGTCAGGGTCCGGATCACAAACCGCCGTGACCCTGAAATTCTCGCCAATCTGGGCCAGGACGTTGGCATGAATGCCCCATCCACTCCGCCCCAACCCGCTGATTCCAATCCGCAAAGGCTCCTCGGACGTTCCCGTCTCCTGAGCACTCGTAGCCTTCGAGTCTGCCATGCTAAGTTCCTTTCTTCGCTAAATGTGTAGGTCGACGCAGCCTACAGAAAGACGTGCGCCGCTGAGCAAATCTGTCCCGAAAAGGAGAAATTATCGTGGTATAATAGTCATTCGGACATCGGCCCTAGCATATCAGAAAGTTCACCTATGTCGTAAAATTTCCCTGAAGAATCGCGACGAAGCAATGAATAATCCAGGCCCGCCAGCGCCAACTGCCCCAATAGTAACGTCACTAAGATCTACCAATGGCGTATCGAAGATATAACATATACCCGTTTAGGTGCGTTCTCGCTGCTCGGAGAATACCTGCCAGATCTGTAACGACTCCGCCACGACTGACAAGCAACCCGGAACGAGGCGACCGAAGTTTTCTCTCTCCTCTCTCCTCTTCCCTCTCTCCTTGCATTTGGGCGTCCGGGCCTTCGGCCCTCTCTTGTGCAGGGGCTGCGCCCCCGCAACGCCCCGCCCTTGCTAGCCACCGTGCTGGTTCTTCCCCACCATCGTGGCACGCAGACAGTGTGCGCCAACCAACCTGGCGGCTGCCAACCGGATACACCATCACATAGCCAGAATGGCGGCAGGGAAAAGAGCTGGTCAAGACAGGCACCTTATTTGGCACCATATATGGCTTAGTAGCTACCAGATTTCACAAAATACATTCGACATCCGCGAAAGTTACCAGTTGGAGCAGCAGCATCTCGATCACAAGAAATTGCTCCCTTTTCTTCAGGAAGCAGGTTATTTCAATCAATGGTCAAGTGACTACCGACAATCACATGCTCGCGAGAAACGCACGTAAACGCTCATGAACTCTCGTAGACTCTCATGCAGCGCTCGTGAACTCTCGCAACCTGTCGTGGACTCTGCCCAACGCACGCAAACGCTCGTAAACTCTCATGGACTCTCGTAGACTCTCATGCAGCACTCGTAATCTCTCGTGCGAGGCTTGTGGACCTTCACAAACTGTAGCGGCCTCTGGTGCAACGCACGCAAACACTCGTAAACTCTCATGGACTCTCGTAGGCTCTCATACAGCACTCGTAATCTCTCGTGCGAGGCTAGTGGTCCCTCACAAACTGTCGTGGCCTCTGGTGCAACGCACGCAAACGCTCGTAAACTCTCATGGACTCTCGTAGGCTCTCATTGACACTAGCGAGACCTGCAAGTTACCTGATGCAGCGCACGCAAACGCTCGTAAACGCTCATGTACTCTCGTAGGCTCTCGTACAGCACTCGAAATCTCTCGTGCGAGGCTAGTGGTCCCTCACAAACTGTCGTGACCTCTGGTGCAACGCACGCAAACGCTCGTAAACGCTCATGGACTCTCGTAGGCTCTCATACAGCACTCGCAAACTCTCGTGCGAGGCTAGTGGTCCCTCACAAACTGTCGTGGCCTCTGGTGCAACGCCCGCAAACGCTCGTAAACTCTCATGTACTCTCGTAGGCTCTCATACAGCACTCGTAATCTCTCGTGCGAGGCTAGTGGACCTTCACAAACTGTTGCGGCCTCTGGTGCAACGCACGCAAACGCTCGTAAACGCTCATAGACTCTCGTGAACTCTCATAGACACGAATGGCCTCTCAAAGACAACAGTGGGACCAGCGTGTTACCTGATGCAACGCACGCAAACGCTCGTAAACGCTCATAGACTCTCGTGAACTCTCATAGACACGAATGGCCTCTCAAAGACAACAGTGGGACCAGCGTGTTACCTGATGCAACGCACGCAAACGCTCGCAAACGCTCATGGACTCTCGTGAACTCTCATAGACACGAATAGCCTCTCAAAGACAACAGTGCGACCAGCATGTTACCTGATGCAACGCATGCAAACGCTCATAAACGCTCATAGACTCTCGTGAACTCTCATAGACACGAATAGCCTCTCACAGGCGCCAGCGAGACCAGCATGTTACCTGATGCAACACACGCAAACGCTCGTAAACGCTCATAGACTCTCGTGAACTCTCATAGACACCCATAGCCTCTCACAGGCGCCAGCGAGACCAGCTTGTTACCTGATGCAACGCACGCAAACGCTCGTAAACGCTCATAGACTCTCGTGAACTCTCATAGCCTCTCACAGACAACAGTGAGACCAGCATGTTACCTGATGCAATGCACGCAAACGCTCATAGACCCTCATGAACTCATGTAACCACGCCCGTCGAAAGATAGGCCGCTACAGCGAATCGGCGATGATAGTATATAATCCATGCGCGGTCGAACCGCATGGCATTCCTGAATCCCTTGAATCGAGCGCGGCCCAACTGGTCGCCCTCAAAGAGCCAACGATGCACAGCCCGAATCTGCTAATCTCCTGCTACGAACTCGGCCACCAGCCTCTCAGCCTGGCTTGGCCGCTGGCAGCCCTGCGCGCCGCCGGACTTGACGCAGCAACTGTAGACTTGGCCGTCGAGGATTTCCCTGCAGACACAGCGGCCGCCGCCGATCTGATCGCCATTGCCGTGCCCATGCACACTGCCCTGCGCATCGGCCTCGACGCGGCCTTGAAAGCCCGTGCCGCCAATCCCGGCGCCCACATCTGCTTCTTCGGCCTCTACGCCTGGCTCAACCGCCGTTACCTCCTGCAACGGGACGACAGCCGCAGAGCGATCGCCGACTCGGTCGTCGCCGGCGAAGCGGAACCAGTCCTTGTCGCGCTGGCGCAGGCCCTCAGCACAGGCAGACCGCCGGCAGATGTGCCCGGACTGACCACCCCCGATCAAGAGGCATCACCCCATCTGGCCCGGCACGCTCTGCCGCTCCCGGATCGAGCGTCACTGCCCGCACTCGACAACTACGCCCATTACGTCCCGGGCTCCCCCGCACAAACCACCGCAACGGGTAACGGCGCGAAGGCCGCAGACCCCGTCGCCTACCCGGCCGGCTATACCGAGGCCAGCCGCGGCTGTCTGCACACCTGCCGCCACTGCCCTGTGGTACCGGTATACAACGGCCGCTTCTTCGTCGTCCCGGTCGAGACCGTCCTCGCCGATGTCGCCCAACAGGTCGAGAACGGCGCCCGCCACATCACCTTCGGCGACCCCGACTTCCTCAACGGCCCCGGCCACGCCAGAAAGGTAGCCCGCGCCCTTCACGACGCCTTCCCCCACGTCAGTTTCGACTTCACGGCCAAAGTGGAACACCTGCTCAAGCACCGGCGCCTCTTGCCGGAGCTGGCTGAGCACGGCGCCTCATTCGTCGTCTCCGCCTTCGAATCGACCAGCGAACATGTTCTCTCTCGTCTCGAAAAAGGCCACACGCGCCAGCATATGGAAGAGGCTTTGACCGTCGTGGACGAGGCAGGCCTCTCCATCCAGCCGACCTGGATGCCATTTACGCCCTGGACCAGCCTCGAAGACTATATATTCATGCTGCGCTGGATCCGCGAACAGGGTCTGATTCCGCACGTGCCCGCGGTCCAGCTATCGATTCGAATGCTCGTCCCTCCCGAGAGCGCCCTGCTCACCGGCGAAGACGCAGATCAATGGCGGGCAACGCTCGACGCGCCCAACTTCACCTACCGCTGGCAGCATCCTGATCCCCGCATGGACGCGCTCCAGCAGCAAGTAGCCCACATCGCCGAAATGGCTTCCCAAAGCGAAGACGAGGACCCGTCCAACTCCGCAAGCGAAAGTCCGTCCGCTCTTGTCGGAAACGAGACCAGTCCCTTCGCCGCATTCCACGCCGTCGAGTGCGCGGCATTCGATGCCGCCGGCCGCCAACCACCCATTCTGCCGGCCTTCTCCGCCTACTATCCCCGGCCCCCCCGTCTTACTGAGCACTGGTTCTGCTGAGCGGAGCCCACCGCCGACCAGTTGGCCGGTTAAACTGAGCGCATGAACTACCGTTCCACAGCCGAAGGCATCCTCTTCACCGATCAGTATCAACTGACGATGGCGCAACTCTACTTTCGCCTCGGGATGCACGAAATGCCCGCGCAATTCGACCACTTCTTCCGCAACTATCCCAACTATGGCTCGCACCAGGCCGGATTCTGTGTCAACGCCGGGCTGGACTGGCTGATCGACTGGATGGGCGCCGCCAAGTTCGGCAAAGAAGAACTCGCCCTGATGCGGGGGATGACCTCGAGTACAGGACGCCGGCTCTTCGGCGAAGACTTCCTATCGTGGCTGGGCTCCTATGGCGACTTCAGCGGCATTTCGCTTCAGGCCATACCCGAAGGAAGGGTCGTCCACACCAACGCGCCGATGACCGTAGTGCGCGGCCCCCTCGCCCTTGCACAGATCCTGGAAACCCCCCTGCTCAACATTCTTAACTACCAGACGCTCATCGCCACAAAGGCGGCCCGCGTGCGCGAAAGCGCCGGTGACGCCCTGGTGCTCGAGTTCGGCGTGCGCCGCGCACACGACCGCGGCGGCAACGCCGGCACCCGCGCTGCCCTGATCGGCGGCGCCGACTTCTCCTCCAATGCCGGCATCTCCCACGCCCTCGGCTACCCGCCAAAAGGCACGCACGCCCACTCACTGGTCCAGGCCTTTCTCGCCCAGGGCATGACCGAGCTTGACGCGTTCCAGGCCTACGCCGACATTTATCCCGACGAGTGCCTGCTCCTGGTCGACACCATCGATACGCTGGCCAGCGGCGTGCCCAACGCAATACGCGTTTTCGAGAGGCTGCGGCAGAAAGGGTACGCCCCCGTCGGCGTCCGCCTGGACTCCGGCGATCTTGCCCACCTCAGCATGCGTGTCGCCCAAATGCTGGACGATGCCGGCTTCCCTGATGCATCGATTGTCCTGTCGAATGAGCTCGATGAGCTGATCATCCGCGAAATAAAGCTGCAGATCGCGCAAGAGGCCGCGCGCGGCGGATTGGACGCAGACAATATCATCCGCCGCCTCGTTTACGGTGTCGGCACGCGGCTGATCACATCGGCAGGGGACAGTTCTCTGGGCGGGGTCTACAAGCTGGTCGGCCTCCGGGGCGAACAGGGCTGGCGGCCCGCAATCAAGGTTTCGGAAGACTCAGGCAAAACGGGGATTCCAGGCAGCAAGAAGGTATGGCGTATCTACGATGCACGTGGCCGCGCAACTGCTGACCTTTTGACGCTGGACGATGAAGACCCCGCAAAAAATTGGAAATCTGACCGCCAACAATTCCTCAATGATCGGGCGCCTGCTCCTTCCCTGCGGCTGCGCCACTATCACGAACGATCCAAACGCAGGACGCTGCCGGCAGAGGACATCTCCCGAGTCGAGCCCTTGCTGCTGGACGTGTTGGTAGACGGGAGGCTGGTGTGCGAGAGGCCCACGACCGAGCAGATCCGGGCAATCCGCCGAACCGATGTGGCCAATCTTGATGAGGGCGTTCGACGCCTGATCAATCCCCACTTCTACCACGTTTCTGTTAGCGAGAAGCTCTGGGCCCTGCAAGAGCGTCTTTTGCGCTCACTCTCCAAAGGCAGGGTAGACCCGGCTTTTTGACCAACCGGCCCTTCCTCGCTAAAATGTCCTCTGATTGGCGCGGCTAGGACATCCGAAAAACGCGCCGCAGCACGAACTGCCGGGGGACAGCCTCTTTCACTGTCCGCTGAAGGTAAAGACATGACAAAGCGCAATCCCAACCCAGACCCCGAAATCTTTGAGATTGCTACTACCCGCGGCCCGGAAGGCCTGCCGCCTGCCATTCATCTGGATCAGAGGCCGCTGTCGCAGAGCGCCCCCGCGCCTCAGGCAGTGCAGGCCGGAGACAGCAGAGGCGCATACCACATCTGGACCATTGGCTGCCAGATGAACGTTGCCGACTCCAATCATGTGGCCGCGGAGCTGGAACGGATCGGCTACAGTCCCACCAAGACGATCGATGAGGCCGATATCGTCGTACTCAACACCTGCGTTGTGCGCCAAAGCGCAGAAGACAAGGGCATCGGCAAGGCCAGTAACCTCAAACCGTGGAAAAAGGCCCGATCAAATCGGACCCTGGCCCTGATGGGTTGTATGGTAGGCGTCAAACCCAGCCCGCAAATGCAGGCCAGTTTTCCGCACGTCGACGTATTCATGCCGCCCAGCGAGCCTGCGCCCCTGATCACCTTCCTGCAGCGGGACGAGATCGCGCTGGAATCCTCCCACTTCGAGGAAGAGCAGCTCGCCCGCCGCCACGAACTGCAGGACGAAGTCCAGCCGCCCGTCTCCGGTCAGTCCATCCGCCGCCTCAGGATGAAAGGCGAGGCCGCCGTGACCGCCCACGTTCCGGTCGTCTACGGGTGCAGCCATGCCTGTACCTTCTGCATCATCCCATTCCGCCGCGGCATCGAACGCAGCCGGCCTGTTCACGAAGTTGTCACCGAAGTACAGGGGCTGGTCGCCCAGGGCGTCCGCGAGGTCACCCTTCTCGGTCAGATCGTCGACCGCTACGGCCATGAATGGGGCAACGGCGCCTCTGCAGGGAATGCCGCGCCTGGCAGACCCGATCTGGCCGACCTGCTCCACGCCGTCCACGAGATAGAAGGGCTCTGGCGCATCCGCTTCCTTACCAGCCACCCCAACTACATGTCGGACAGGATTCTCGAAGCAGTGCGCGATCTGCCCAAAGTGTGCGAGCATATCGAAGTACCGATCCAGGCCGGCAATGACGAAGTCCTGGCTCGCATGAAACGCGGCTACACACAGGCCCAGTATCGCAGCCTGGTTGACCACATCCGCTCGACAGTGCCGCATGCTGCCATCAATACCGACATAATCGTCGGCTTCTGTGGCGAGAGCCCCGCGCAATTCGACGATACCTACCAGGTCCTGGCCGACCTGAAGCTCGACAAAGCCCACCTTGCTCGCTACAGTCCGCGGCCAGGCACCGTAAGCGAACGCCGTATGGCAGATGACGTGCCCGAAGAAGAAAAAGTCCGCCGCCACAAGGCGCTCGAACAACTCCAGGAGCAGGTCTGCACAGAGATCAATGCCCGGCTGCTTGGCGAGACGGTCGAACTGCTTATCGAAGAACAGCACAAAGGCAAGTGGCGCGGCCGCACGCGCCAAAATAAGCTCGTATTCGTCACTGTTGACGACCGCTCTGGTGATCTGCGTGGGCGCCTTGTCGAAGCGCAGATAACCTGGACCGGCCCTTGGAGCATGCAGGGACGCTTTGTCCGAGACGTGTCACCGGTCGAAGCGTGAGCGCATGCCGGCGTTTGCTCCGCTAGCAAACGCTGAGACGAATCCAACAATCGGGCCGCGGCCTGGTCGGTTCTCGCCAATATGAACGCCCTGGTTTTCAACATACTACTCTTCCTTGTCGGCTTCGCATTCCTTACCGGCGGAGCCGATTTTCTTGTGCGCGGCGCCAGTCGCCTTGCTGTCCGTCTCAATATTCCGCTGGTCGTGATCGGGTTGACAGTCGTCGCCTTCGGCACCAGCCTGCCCGAACTGGTCGTCAGCATGATTGCGAATCTCCAGGGCGGCACCAGGGCCAACTTGGCCATCGGCAACGTCGTCGGCAGCAACATCGCCAACCTGGCCCTGATCCTCGGGGTTGTCGCTCTGCTGCGCCCAATGGCAGTTGACCGCCAGCTGATTCAACGCGAATACCCACTGATGATCGGGGTCTCCCTGCTGTTCACCGCAATGGCGTGGGACGGGCAGGTCGTCCGCTGGGAAGGGGTCCTTCTCTTCCTGGGTCTGCTCGGTTTTATCTATTGGAGTTACGTCGGCAGCCGCACGCTCGCCGAGGAAAAAGAAAGCGAGGCGCTCGAGTACATCGGCGGGGAGGCCGAGGATAGTTCCTCTTCGAACGATGAGGATGAAACCGCCGCCAGCCAGGCGGAAGACGCCCAGGCCGATCTGCAACAGTCGCAGGAAAGAATCGCCCGCGCAACCAGAAATCCACTTCTGCCAGCAGCCATCTCCGGGCTCTTCCGTTCACTCCTCCTGCGCGACATCGGCATGGTCGTGATCGGCATCGCCGTCCTGGTCTATGGCGCGGACCTGCTCGTCGACTCTGCCACCTTCATCGCCAGGTACTTTGGCGTAAGTGAGCTTGTGATCGGCCTGAGTCTGGTCGCCTTGGGGACAAGCCTGCCCGAGCTGGCAGCCTCAGTGGTGGCAATCCTGTACCGCCGCGGCGACATCGCCTTGGGCAATCTCGTCGGCAGCAATCTCTTCAATATGCTGGCAATCGTCGGCATTACCGCTGCCGTTCGCCCCTTGCCCGCCCCCCTCAGCATGCATTGCGTGGACTTTCCCGCCATGCTCCTGGTGGCAACGCTTCCCTTCCTACTCGTGCTGCGATCGCCTCACCAGGTAAATCGTTGGAAAGGAGCAATCATGTTGTCCCTCTACCTAACCTATACGGTTGGGATCTTCATTATCGAACAGGGAAATGGCATCTGTTAAGACAGGGCCGCCCGCCGCGTCGCACTGATGCGTTCTGACCCCGTTCTGCTTGAAGGAGATGACAGGATTCGTTCTCGGAAGGGGAGGTTGAGCGAGGCGCCTACTTCAGGACACATCCTAGTCTAACTGTCGAAATCTGCCTTCTTCCACCCTGTATATCCAGATTCGAGCGTCCACCCTATCGCCGTTTGCGCTGAATCGAATCGGCCCAAATCGTGTCTCCGCCCCACTCTCTCGAACTGCCTGGCCGATCGCTTGCCCCTCGAATGAGTTGGCCGCTCGGACGCCTGCCGCAAGCACCTGCATCGCCAGGTAACCGTTGATAGAGAATGGACCCGGGTCCCGGTGCACGACCTCCCGGTAAGCCTCAATCCACCCGGCTTCGGCCGTCTCTTCTGGGCTGGGTGCAAGCGCACTTATATAAAGGCCTTCGGAAGTGCCAGCTTCACTATCAATGACCGATGCCACAAACGCGCTGTCGCTGGCCAGAACCGGCAGATCTAGCTCCGCTGCCTTCAGGCTGGCATACAGAAAAGAGGCTCCGCTCCCGGTGCCGGCGAAGTAGACTGCATCGGCCCCGGCCTCACCGATCCGCAGCGCCGCGTCCGAAAAGTCCTGCTGCCCCTCCGCGACCTCCACCACGATCGCTGTCGTCGCCCCCAACGCCCTCAGGCTGCCCGCCAGCAAATTGGCCAGGTCAATGCCGTACGCTGTAGCAACCTTGATAACAGCAACCCGGTCTGCGTTCAACTCCTCGACCAGGAAACGTGCACTCAGTTCGGCCTGAACGCCGTCGTTGGCGTTTACGCGAAAGAATGTACTGTGCCCGCGGTGCGTAAGAGCTCGCATCCCGGCCCCAGGACTGATCAGCACAAGCCCCATCTCGTCATAGTGTGGCAGAGCTGACGAAGTCGTGCCTCCCTCCATGTGGCCGATGACACCTGCGATCCGTTCCCCCTGCTCGACGGCCTCCCCGATTCTGTTCACGATAGTCAGAGCGGTGCCGCTATCCGAGCGGTCGTCCATCGCCTTGACAACCAGCCGGCGCCCCAGCAACCCCCCGTCGCGATTGATCTCCGCAGCCGCCAGCCGCGCCCCGCCCAGCGCCGACTGTCCTGCCTCCGCCTGCACGCCGCTCAATGGCGCCGCCACATAGACGACAGCCTCGCCAGCAGAGCGGTCGCCGTCTCCGCTCTGGCAAGCCGAGGCAAATGTGATGATCAGTAGAACGACGAACAGTGCAAAAGGACTCTTGATAAGACGCTGCAAAATCTCCGTCTCCCGGCGAGGCGGTTCGGGAAGCCTCCACCGATTTCAGCTGGATTACGGGTTTCCCGGAACTTTGTTTGCTCGGAGGAAAGTGAATCTGGCTACCAGTCAGCTCCCACCTGAAGGGAAGCCGCGATCTGGCGGTACACTTCTTCTAGCGTCGTTTCGTCGGCCCTATAGAACCTGCCCCCGCCCATGCGCGCCAGCTCCTCCAGCAGCCCTTCATCAGCATCGCGGCCAAATGCCACAGTGTGAACTGATACCTGGTTCGCCGCCCCTGTCATTGCCCGCTGCAAACTGCGTAGTCGGTGTTCGCTGTCGTTGTCCCTGCCGTCGGTCAACACGACAATCGCGTAAGAGGCATCAGCTTCAGCCAGTTCCCCGAGTTCACCGTGCGCCGCCCACACCGCATCGAGCAGGCTTGTGGAGCCGCCGGCCTCCAGACCTTCGATCAAGAGGGATATCTGTTTGCGGCCTTCAGCATCCAACAGCCGCAGAGCCTCGAACCGCTTTACACCGGAGCCAAACTCCACCAGCCCCACCCTACTGCGGTCTACCTGTATCTGGTCCACGAATCCGTGCAAAGCAGCTTTCGTTCTTGCGAGCTTTCCCCCTTCCATCGACTCGCTTGTATCCACAACCAGCAATATGTTTGCGGGAAGCGCTGACAGGCGCCAGGCCTCCAACACAATCTCCAGGACCGGCTGAGACGGCAGCTGCATCAGCGTCAAAGGAAGGAGGGGATTCACTGCTCCCGTCTCCGCAAACGGGCTGGGCGCCTCCATTAGATCAATAGTCGAGTCGACCGGCCTGAACCCGGCCTCTAACAAAGCCGACTGGCTCTCTTCACCCAGAAGAAACGCAGTGAACGCGCGATACGTGCTGCGTTGGTTCGGCGTCACAGCAGGCCCCGCCCGCCCATCCAATTCCAGCAGAGCCAGCGGATGATCAGCCCAAAGTGTCCCCTCTCGCGGGTAGATGGCCACCAACTGACCGTCTGGCAGGAGCTGTCCGGTGCCGTCCAACCCTGAAAGCGGCGAGAGGTCGCGAGCTGAGCCCTGGTTCCAGGCGATAACTGC
Organism: Caldilineaceae bacterium; assembly: GCA_965207495.1. Taxonomy (GTDB): domain Bacteria; phylum Chloroflexota; class Anaerolineae; order Caldilineales; family Caldilineaceae; genus Bin5. Next base: position 3,755,304 of record OZ242287.1, on the reverse strand, counting down.
CTGCTCCTGCGTGACGAAGGCGTCGAGAAATCCACCGTTTCCACCCACAGCTCTGTTCTCTCCGCCTCCCACCGGTGAACGTCCGCCCCGACCTGCACTGGAAACATACGCGGCACTTTCTGCCAGTCGTACGTACTCCATTACGTCGGGCAGCGTTGCGGTCTCCACCGTCAAACCGCGCGTCATGCCGGCGCCCACATAAAACTTGGACAGTGTCGCGGCAATGCCGGGCATGCTACTTGGACCGGGATGTCCCCACCTGAATGCCCCCGATGCAGAAGCTGCCCGGACCTGCACCTCTTCCCAACCAATCGACTGCTGTGGCCAGCCCAACTGCTGAGCCGCTTCCAACTGTACCGCTATGACAACAGGGCTGACAGCAAACAGCGTGGACTGCCCCACCCGGCTCGCCTGCAGACTGCCGCCCTCCTCTGGAAACAGCTGAGCCCATCTCTGATCAATCAGCCCCAGCCAAAGCGAGCTGTCCGGCGCGACTGCCTGATAGGCTGGCTGCCGCAGCGATTCCTCAACTATCTCGCGTGAGGAACGCGTAACCAGTTCAATCTGCATCAACTCGCCGTCTGACGTTCGCTCTTTTAGGTCGTTGAAGCTGTCTGCTCGGTCCCTCAGCGTTGCCGCCATCAGCGGGGACACGGCCACCGTCAATTCTGCGCTGGTGGCAGGCCACTCTGCTGCAACCGCACTGCCGATTCCGGAAGCCCCGGACCCACTGCCCGCCAGGATGCCTGCAACCCAGCTTCCAGCCCGTATGGTCGTCACCCCGCATGCGCAGAGCAGAAAGCAGCCCGCCGCCGCCAAGGCAACAAGCTGGCGGCGTGGCAGAATTTGCAGTCGCCCCTCCCCGGCTGGCATGGTGTGACCTTGCCCCGTTCCCTCCTGATTTTCGTTCATCGCCCTTCATTCAGCTCCCGCCAGCGGGTTAGCGCAGTCAGGAGGTCTCGTGTTGTTGGATTCATCTCCTCGACATGCAGGTCTTCTCCCTGGACGCCTAACCGCTGCCAGCGCCCGAAAAGACTTCCCGCCACCGCGTCGACCTGCACGCTGGGATCCGCGGGCCGCAATCCGAACTCTAACGCCCTGCGCTGTTGCTCTTCACTGAGCAGGAACTCTTGGAACGCCAGCGCAGCATTCTTCTCTAGCGCCGTTGTCTCCGGGCCAACCCAAATCGCGTAGGGAAAATCGAACCACGTCGTAACTCTCGGATAATGAATAACCACCGGCTCATGCCAGCGGGTCTGGATGCCCTCCATACTCTGCAGCAGATCGCTTTCCAGGAACTGGCCGCCATCTCCCGCCGTGTAGCCGAACACGGCCACGCTCTCCGCAGCACTCGTCCCTCCGCCGCCGAAACCGGATGCCGCCCCCATCAGCTCGGTCAGCCAGCTGCCAAACCCGGGGTCAGAAAGGTCTTCAACCGTAACCTCCGTTCTGTCAAAGAATTCTCCAGCTGCTGTGAGAATAGCCGCCGGACCGCCCGCACTCTGTCCGGAAGCGGCAACCGCTAACTTGAAATTCCCCCAAGCTGGATCTCCGCCCAACTCCTTCCATCCGGTTGGCGCGACAGCCGCTTTGTGAATAGTGTCCCAGGAAAGTGGGCCAAGATTCTCGAGCAAGGGCGCCCCCCTGCTGCGAAATAGACCCCATACGAGAAGCGTCTTAGCCAGCGGCCTCATTCTATATTGGCCGTCGCTGAGAAATCGGTCCTGCCCAAACTGCTCCCGATTTGACGCGTTGGCAATAGCCACCAGATCGCGGCTATCGGCAATCCATGCGGCTGGGAAGGAGCTGAGGGATTCCGACGCACCAGGGGTTCGGTCTTCAGGGAGTGTGTCTGCCTTCAAGGCTGAGAATTCGTTGCGCTCCCACTTGCCTAGCGCGACAAGGCCATCCAGCGGGAGGACTTCGACCTCAATGCCCGCGTTGTCCGGTCCGATGCCGGTTGCACTGAACTCCTCAGCCGCCGCCCGCACCCACTGCTCCACAGGAAGGGCCGTGACGACCTGAATTCGGACAACCCCTGGGCTGGAGGCTGCCGCGTCAGGGCTGCCGCCGACGCCGACAGTACGCCACACCAGCACTCCGACCACAAAGAGAGCCGACGCCGACAGTACGGCTACAATGAATAAACGCGTCCGATTCATTCTTCCTGTGCCAGTGGGGAACCGCAAAAACTGCAGACCGCGTTGGGTTCAGCGGAGGTGCCTTCTCGAAGATTCTCTGGAGTTGCGGCGCCGCAAGACGCGCACTGAGACGCATAACGCACCATCGACGGTTGTTCGTCCCCCAATGGCTGTTCGACCCGCAAAGGAATGTCGTCCGGGTCTGGCTCCGATTTTCCAAGGTAAGCGCCGACCAAACTGGTTACACCGACCAGGACGAGAATCCCCGGCCAGATCCAATCGGTAGCGAATAAAATTGCCAGCCCAATCATAAATATGGCGCCGGTCAATCCTTGGCGGGGAGCGCCAAATCTAGGTGTCTTCATAGTGTTAGAAATCCTGCTTTGTGTCGCATCTTCGCTATTGCGATAGATTCTACTACAGTCTCCACGAAGGCAACATAACCGCAGAAGGCGATAGCCAAGGATATCTGCAAACCTTGAGCCCATCACAATACAAGAGAGCATTCACAGAATCCTACCGGAAAAGGGAGGTCGATAAACGGAAATAGGAATATACTATCCAGAAAACATCGCTCAAGTCGGATACACTGTCAAAAGAGCGGTGCTTTTATGCTGCTCCTTGACAAAAACGGAAAAATCAGGTATATCCCGGTTAAGCTACCCCGTTTTGAGTTGAAATACGCGGCTATCTTAACAGAAAGGAAAGTCAGAACCAGAAAAACCGAAAACTGATCCAAAAGGATCCAATCTGAACCACTAAGGAGGAATATCGTGATCCCTGTAGATATTTCGCCTGCCAGATCGACTTGGCGGCCTCAGCGAGCCTCAATTGCCACCGTGCTGATGTTATTTTTGTCGCTGTTTATGGTTCCCCAGTCCGTGCTTGCAGCCCCCACGGAGCGCCCCAACGACTCCAGCGTATTCTTCCACATCGTCCGACCCGGCGAATCCCTTGTCAACATTGCAGCGCTATACGGCATTTCGGTTGACGACCTGCGCGCCGCCAACAATCTCGTTAACCGCGCCCAATTGGTGAGCTGCTCTCCCAATGCCGACAGCACGCAAGTGCGCGGCACGGTACGGCTGAACGGTCAGCCAACAAGTGGTTTCCGCGTTGTATTCAGTTGGCACCCTGACGAGACGATCGTTGCCCGGGCTATTTCCGGCGGCGGCGGCCAGGACGGAGGCCAGTATAGTCACATTCTCGGCGGGGGAGCCCGAGAAGGGAACTGGTGGTTCTGGATCGAAAACAGCGCCGGCATCCGCATCTCGGAGATGTCCCACGTTCAGACTGACAGCGAACCCCATGAAGGCAAATGCCAGCGGGCGGTAATCGACTTCGACATACAGAATCCCGATATCACCTATGTTGGGCGCAAACTGCAAATACCCGCATCGGGGCAACCAATTGTCGCAAAGCCCCCGCTGGTGAAGCAGCCCGCTGCCGAGGTCGTTTATGGCCATGTCGTCCGGTCTGGCGAAACCATTTCCAACATCGCCGAGGTCTACGGAGCTTCAGTCCAGGAACTCAAAACATCCAATAACCTCGTGAATCGGGCAATGCTGGTCCACTGCCATCCCAATGCCGGCAGCACGCGGGCGGTTGGCACAGTGCGGCTAAACGGCCACCCGGCCGACGGCTACAAGGTTGCCTTCAGCTGGCAGCCGGACGGGGAAGTGGTGGCCACTAAAGGCTCATCAGAGGGCGGAACTTACACCCACATCCTTGGAGCCTCCGGCCCCCGTGAAGGGAACTGGTGGTTCTGGATCGTAAACGATGACGACCACCGCATTTCAGAGATGGCGCATGTCCAAACGGACAAAGATGCTCATGAGGGCAACTGTCAGCAGGCAGTAATTGACTTCGACATCCAGGACCCCAGCCTGATATACGTAGGCCGCAAACTGCATGTTTCTTCCTCCGATTAGAACGAACGTCAGATATAGAAATGTCGAGGTCTGAAGATAAGCGAAGTGTCCTGGTCGAAGCCGAGTAATTGATGTAAGCCTGGGCAATTCGGCGTCAAGGAAGGGAGTGGCAGCCTCACGTCACTCCCTTCTCGGTCCGCAAACCTTACCCTCCAAGAATGAGGCGCCTGCCAGCTCTTTCTGCCGAATTCCACTCTAAATACGGAACATGTCTCCTGGCAGAAACGTAACAACGTTTCTGCCTTGACTGGCTCCTGGTGAACTAAGGCCCCGATTCAGCCATACACGGAGCGAGGCGAGAAATTCCTGTGGTATAATTGCCCATATCCGCAGGACTGCAATTGGGCCAGATGGGGCCCGGCTGGCAGGAAGCGAAAGTGCCCTGCCAAAGAGGCCAACCATTGGTGTGGGAAGACCAGTGATTACCCGAATCGAACTGGATGGATTCAAAACCTTTCAGGATTTTAATCTGGCTCTGTCCCCTTTTCAGGTTATCGTCGGCGCCAACGGAGTGGGTAAGAGCAATCTTTTCGACGCCCTCCACCTGCTCGGGCGCCTGGCCGACGCCAAGGTCAGTGCCACGTTTAACGACATGCGCGGCGATGTCGGCGAGCTCTTTTCTCTCCGACCGGAAGGCGGGTCGAATGACCGCATCCGTTTGGCCGTCGAGATGCTTGTCAATCAACAGGTGCGGGACGACTGGGGTGCCGTCCAGTCTCTGAAATTCCCCCGCATGCGCTATCAATTGGAGATTGTTCGCCTCACGGACGCTCAAGGACAGGAGCGGCTCACCGTCCACAATGAATTCCTGGCTCCCATCCCGCGTCAAAAGGACCGGTGGACAAAGTCCAACAAGCTGAGAACCGGCGGCCCTTGGATTCCAGCGATGACTGGCGGACGCTCCTCTCCCTTCATTTCAACACGTGATAGTAGAAGGGGAACGACCTTGGTTCTGCACCAGGACGGCACCAGCGGCAGACGTGACGTCGAGGCCCTGAACGCAGAACGAACACTGTTGAGTGGAGCAAGGAACACCGAGTTTCCTCATGCATTCGCCGCCGCCGAGGAAATGCGCGCATGGCAGTTTCTTCGCCTGGATCCTGATCTCCTTCGCCAGCCCAGCCATGCCAGGGCTCCCGCCAGGCTCGGTGACGGAGGAAGAAACCTGCCAAACGTCCTCGCACGTATGAAGGCCGCCGATTCCGATCTTCTGACCAACGTTTCCAGGGATCTGGCCAATCACGTACCTGGGGCCATACAGGTTGACGTGGCTGAAGATTACGATTCAGGTCAGTATGTCATCTGGGCGCAGGCCGAAGACGGCCGGAGATTCTCTTCGCGAGTTCTTTCCGACGGTGCGCTGCGTGCGCTCGCCTTGGTTACACTTAGAAACGATCCTGAGCACGGCGGCCTCCTGTGCTTTGAGGACCCGGAGAACAGTGTTCATCCCTCCCGTCTCAGGGACTTGACGCAGATTCTGAAAGACTTGACCACCGATTTCTCAGCGTCGCCCCATGAAGGAGCGCCTCTGCGTCAAGTGATCTGCAACTCGCATTCACCTGTCTTCATCAGTCAGCCCGACATCCTGTCCCATGTACTCTTCGCACACCTGGCGACTGGAGCCGAACCGGAGGGCACCGACCTGCAACCCCCTGTAACGCGCATGGTGCCCGTAATTCCGGACCCATTGCAACCTGCCCTCCCAATCCCTGAAGAGGTGCAGAGCTACACTCTCAGCGAGGTGCAAGACTACCTGGAGAGTGCCGATCTGGTCGCTGCAAGGTCCCATTTGGGGGCGCACATGTCCCAGGACCACAGGGAGACCGTGGCCACAGACAATGCGGAAGGCGCCGGCTAGGTCCATGAGGTCAGCTCCACAAACTACCCGGAAATGGCAATTCGATTCCCTCATATCAGGATTCGTTCAGCAGTCGATTTATAGAGTAAAATAGGAGAACTATGCCCAATATTCAGCCTTCTGATCTGCGCAATATCGGCTATCAACTGTTCGAAGCTTCAGGCTGCACGGTCGAGGATGCCAGGGCCGTGGTCGACCATCTGGTTGAGTCCAACCTATTCGGGCATGATTCCCACGGCGCGATTCGCTACTACGAATACACCCGCGCGATTCGTGAGGGACGCTTTCAACCGCAGGCAGCCCCAACCATAGTTCGCGACTATCCAAGTACGGCCGTCGTCGACGCTGGCGGCGCACTGGGCCAGGTCGGCGCAACCTTCGCCATCAATCTGGCAATCGAGAAAGCACGCCAGCACGGTCTTGCCACGGTTACCTTGCGCAACACCAGCCATGTGGGTCGGGCAGGCGCCTATCCGCTGATGGCGGCACGCCAGGGAAACATGATTGCCTTGGCGTTTGTCAACGCCGGGCGGCTTGGTTACCAGATTGCCCCCTTCGGCGGGCTGGAGGGCCGTCTCAGTACCAATCCGATCGCTTTTTCCGCGCCTCGCCATGACACCGAACCGATCCTGGTCGATATGACCACCTCTGTCGTCGCCGAAGGCAAGGTCCGCGTCGCCATCAATCAGGGCAATCAGGTCCCCGAGGGCTGGCTGATCGATTCCGAAGGCAACCCAACGACCGAACCCAACGACTTCAGAGCAGACCCGCCCGGCGCCATCCTGCCATTGGGCGGGGTCGTTGCACATAAAGGCTTTGCCCTCGGTCTTGTGGTAGAATTGCTGGGTGGCGCGCTAAGCGGCGAGGGCTGTGCGGACGGCTCCCGGACCATGAGGAGCAATGGCGTCCTCTTCACCGTATACAACATCGAACACTTTACCGAGCTCTCTACCTACTATGAAGAAGTAGAGGGCCTGCTCCGCCATGTCAAGTCAAGTCGCCTCGCTCCGGGTTTTGAGGAGATATTGGCGCCCGGCGAGCCCGAGTTTCGCAACGCAGAGCGAAAAGAGAAGGAAGGCATCGAGATCGACGAAACGACCTGGGCTCACATCTGCCAGGAAGGGCGAATTCTGGGTCTCAACCCGGACAGCTGGTAGAGAACACCATTTGCTGCCACCCTACCATTCACGCAGGAACGGATCCGAAAGCTTCGTTGAAGGGAGCAAGCCATGGAACAAGTGACCTCAAAACAGCGGTTTTTGGCTGGGCTGAACGGCGATCACCTGGACAGGCCCCCCGCGGCCAGCATTGTGTCCGTCATCACCTACGAACTGATGGACATTACCGGCGCCCACTTCCCGCATGCCAACACTGAGCCCGAGCCTATGGCGACCCTCGCCGCCGGCGCACATGAAGTAATGGGGTTCGACAGCGTGATGCCAATCTTTAGCATCGCCCAGGAGGCGATGGCTCTCGGCTGCGAGGTGGACTGGTCCGATACCGATATGATGCCCAACCCCACAGACTCGCCCTGGGCCGACCGTGATGTCGAAATCAAGCTGCCCGACGGCTTTCCCGATTCATTCCTCGAAGACAAATACGTGAAGTGCTCCATCGATGCCATCCGGCTGCTGAAACAGCACTTCGGCGAAGAGGTCATGATCCTGGGCAAAGTCATGGGGCCGTGGACCCTCTCCTACCACTGTTACAACACGCAGGAGTTCCTCTTCGATACCATCATGGACCCGGATCGTGTTCGCAAGTCGTTGGAAACGCTGGCGCCCGTACCGCTGTTATATGCGAATGCCCAACTAGAGGCCGGCGCCGACGCCATCGTTTGGGCAGACCACGCTACCGGCGACCTCGTTCGTAACACAATGTACCGGGACTATCTCCTGCCCCATCACCAGGAACTGGTGCCCCAGGTTGAGGCGCCAGTCATCTTACACTGTTGCGGCAAGACCCTGGACCGGGTGGAATATTTCAGTGAGGCCGGCTTTGCCTGTTATCATTTCGAGTCGGCCAATCCACCGGACGAGATGGTAGAAAAGGCCGCCGGCAAGATGACTTTGACGGGCAACGTCAACAATCCCATCACACTGTACGCCCGCGGCCCTGAGGAAGCTCGCGCCGAAGCCCAGGCCGCAATCGACGCTGGCGTCGACATCATCGCCCCCGAATGCGCCGTTCCCCTTCAGGCGCCGGTGGCCAACCTCCAGTCGATCGTGGAAACTTGCAAAGACAATCGATATCAATAGGAGCCCCTTACCATGAGCCGCGAACAAGAAATCAAGGAAGGGTTGTACGAGCACACGCTAGTCGGTGAGGCGGCAGAAGTGGTCGAGCTGACCCAGGAAGGTATTGACCTGGGAATGGACCCGCTCGATATCCTCTTCGGCGCGCTGATTCCTTCTTTGCAGGAAGTTGGCAGGCTTTTTGAAATTGGCGAATACTTCGTCCCCGAAATGCTGGTGGCTGCCCGCGCCATGCAGGGAGCCATGGCCCTGCTTCGACCCTTGTTGGTCGATAAAGGGGCCGAGCCAATTGGCAAGGTAGTTATGTTGACTGTCAAAGGCGACGTCCACGATATTGGCAAGAACCTGTGCAATATCATGTTGGAGGGCGAAGGCTTCGAAATCGTTGACCTGGGCGTAAACGTCAAGCCGGAAGAGGTGGTCAGCGCAGTGCAAGAACACGAGCCTCAACTTCTGGGCTTCTCCGCGTTTCTGACAACAACGATGCCCTTCTTTAAGTCCAACCTGTCCGCGCTTTCAGATGCCGGGCTGCGAGAATCTGTCAAAGTGATGGTCGGCGGCGCTCCGGTTACCCAGGAGTACGCCGACAGCGTAGGCGCCGACGGTTTCGCCCCCGATGCTAGCGCCGCAGTGCGCCTGGCAAAGCAACTCATGGTCGACATGGGTTACGACGTCAGCATGGGAGGCGGCGGCGACGATGAAGGCGCAACAGCCCTGGCGAGCGCAGTCCAGGCCGTCGAGGAACTCATGGTCAAGTCCGGACAGCACGAAGAGTAGCCCGACATGAACACGGTAATTTCCTCCGCGCAGCAAACTGTTGTGATCGGGCCCGAACACCCCTTTGTAATCATCGGCGAACGTATCAACCCCACCGGCCGCAAAATCCTCACCAAGCAGATGATCGATCGCGACATGACAATGGTCTGTCGCGACGCGCGCCGGCAGGTAGATGCTCACGCGCATGTGCTCGATGTGAACGCCGGCGTACCTGTGGACGGCGTTGAACCGGAGATCCTGAGTCAAGCGATTCAGGCCGTTCAGCAGACAGTGGACGTGCCAATCTCAATCGACTCATCGGTTGTGGAGGCGCTGGAAGCAGGCCTCTCCGTCTATGAAGGCAAGGCTCTCGTCAATTCGGTCACCTACGAGGATGAGAGGCTGGATACAGTGCTGCCTCTGGTCAAAAAGTACAACGCGGCGGTCGTCGGCGTTGCCAATGACGATTCAGGTATTTCCAACGACCCGCAGGAGAGGCTTCGTATAGCCACCCGTATCGTCGAGCGAGCCGCTGACCACGGCATTCCGCCCGAAGACGTGGTGATCGATCCCTTGGCCCTCACAGTCAGCGCAGATGACAACGCCGCCCTGATCACACTGGAGACGATTCGCCTGATACGCGAGAACCTCGGTGTCAATATGACTTGCGGGGCCAGCAATATCTCGTTCGGCCTTCCCTGGCGGCCCACCGTAAACGCTGCGTTTCTCTCGATGGCAATCGCTGCTGGGCTGACCTCAGCCATAACCAATCCACTCGAAACCGAAATCCGCCACACGATCTACGCAGCCGACCTGCTTATGGGGCACGACGCATATGCGGGAAACCTGATTCAGGCATTTCGATCGGAAAGAAAGCGCCAGCAAGCATCGGGTTAGCCTTCGATCCGTCCCAAACGGACACGCATCTGCGTTCGCTGCAATGACAACCACTGCGCCCTCTGGCACAACTAAGGTCTCCATCGAGTTCCGTCCCCACGACAAGGTGACCCGCGTGCCTCCCGGCATGACGATCTTCAACGCCGCCAACTGGATCGGCCTGCCCATCGACAGCACCTGCGGCGCAAAAGGAACCTGCGGCAAATGCAAGGTCCGCATCCTGCGCGGGCACAACGGCGCGACCGCAGCCGATCGCAGGATTTTCACAGAAGATGAGCTGGCCGACGGCTGGCGGCTCTCCTGCCGCAGTGAGGCCAATGCCGATGTAATCTGTCACGTGCCGCGGTTGATGGGAAACCCCAAAGCGGCGCTGATGGGATTCGACCGCCACGTTATCCTGAACGCCAACGTCTACAAGATCCCCTTGACCCTGACACCGCCCTCGTTAGAAGACCAGCGCAGCGACTTCAGCCGCATCCGAGACGCATTGGAGCCTAAAGGGTATGCGGTTGAGGCCTCGTTGAACCTGTTGCGCCAGTTGCCAGGTGTCCTGCGGCGCAGCAATTGGCAGGTTACCGCTGTGGTAGTCGGGCACGAATTGGTCAGCGTCGAGGAAGGCGATACCAGCGACCGCTCCTTTGGGCTGGCCTTCGATATTGGCACAACCACAGTTGTGGGTATGTTGATCGATCTCAACAGTGGCGGACCGGTGGCGGTCCAATCCGCCCTTAACGGGCAGGCCGTACAGGGTGCCGACGTAATTTCCAGAATCAGCTATACAATGCTCAATGAGGACGGACTGGCCGAACTGAACGAGGTTATTCTCCGCACGTTAAACGGGCTTATCGCTCGACTCTTGGAAGAAGGGCAGGTGGCGGCACAGGAGGTGTATGAAGTTGTTACCGCCGGCAACGCTACTATGCAGCACCTGTTCTTGGGCGTGGACCCGGAACCGATAGGACTTGAACCGTTCATCCCGGCGGTCGAGGACATGGTACAGGCTTCGGCGCACGAGGTTGGCCTCAACATACATCCCCAGGCACAAGTGCACTGTCTTCCCTATCTTGGCGCCTATGTCGGAGCCGATCTGGTGGCAGGATTGTTGGCTACAGGTCTTGCGCAAAACGAGGGTGTACGGCTGCTGGTTGATGTCGGCACGAACGGTGAAATCATTCTAGGGTCTGAGGCGCGCACCGTGGCTACGGCCGCGCCTGCCGGGCCTGCCTTTGAAGGCGCGCAGATCCAGGACGGTATGCGAGCCAGCGAAGGCGCGATTGAGGCAGTTACCATCACCCGCGATGGGATAGAGCTCCAAGTGATTGGGGATGTTCCACCGATCGGACTTTGCGGTTCCGGTTTGCTGGACGCGGTGGCCCAGCTGCGACTGAGCGGACTATTGCTTCCGTCTGGGCGGTTCGTTAAGGCGGACGAAGCGACTGATTTGGTCACACCGGACCTCGCACAGCGTATCATAACGGGAGACGAAGGTCGGCGTTCTTTTGTCTTGGCCTGGCCCGAAGAATCCGGCAGCGACAAAGCGATAGTACTGACCCAACGCGACGTGCGCGAGCTTCAGTTTGCCAAGGGCTCCATAGCGGGCGGTATCGATGTGGTTATGCAGGAACTGGGCGTAGAGGCGGATGAGCTTGTCGAGATTTACCTGGCCGGTTCTTTTGGCAGCTACATCAACCCGCAGAGCGCACGCATAATCGGCCTGGTGCCGCCCGTGCCGGTTGAACGGATCAAGGCGGTGGGTAATGCTGCCGGTGAGGGGGCCAAAATTGCACTGCTCTCATTCCGTGAGCGAATGGTGGCCCGATCGCTGCCCCAGATCGTGGAGTACCATGAACTTTCAGGCCGAGGTGACTTCAACGATTCTTTTCTGGCCGTCTTGCAGTTCCCGGAACTGAATACTCTTGGGCTGGAGGAAAGTGTCGAAGCCAGCCTCGCTTGAGAGTTTTGAAAGAAGGTTCCTCTACCTGACCAGTCGGCAGTTCTCCTGGTCCAGCACCTCCGCATTTATCAGCGTCTTGGGAACTTCCCCGCGCAGCACTGTCACCACATTCTCCGCAGCCTTGCGAGCCAACTCTGCCGTGGCCGCAACAGAATAAAAGGCAGCATGTGGCGTGACGATCACATTTTCCAGCGTCAACAGTGGATTATCACCTGATGGTGGCTCCGGATCAGTCACATCGAGGGCTGCCCCTCCGATGCGTCCCTCTCGAAGCGCTCTGGTCAGCGCCTCTTCGTCAATAACGCCGCCGCGGCTTGTGTTTATCAATAAGGCATCGGATTTCATCTGTGCGAGCGCGGCATCGTCGATGAGATGGGCCGTTTCCTCCGTTAGCGGGCAGTGGATCGACACGTAATCTGACGCGGCAAGCAATTCAGAGAGGTCGTTAGTTACCTCAACACCTTGCGGCGCGTCCTGCGGCCGCAGTCGCGGTGTGTAAGCAATCACGCGCAGTCCGAACCCCAGCGCCTTGGGAACAAGCGCGCGAGCGATGTTGCCGAACCCGATCAGGCCAAGCGTCTGTCCTTTCACCCGTGGAATCGGGCGGGGCGTTTCCCTGGTCCAGCCGCTGCGCTCGGGCGTGCGCGCAAGAGGAAACAGTTGACGAGCGGTTGCCAGCAGTAAGGCCATGACGTGGTCCGACACTTCCTCCAGGCAGAAATCCGGAACGTTGGTGACGAGCATGCCCAGCTCGGTGGCACGGCCGATTGGGATGTTGTCCAGCCCGATCCCATAGCGGCTGACCATTTGGCAGTCTGGTGCAATGTCCAGGGCCTCTGCCGGCACGTCCTTCCAGCAGGTCAGGATCGCGTCCGCCTGGGGGGCCAGGGCAATAATCTCGTCTGGCGTACCGTCTCCTGCCAACATGACCTCGCCATCAACTGCCGCCAGCACCTCCTTTTCGATTTCGAGATCTGGCCAGGCAATATCGGTAATTAAAATTCGACGGGTCATTTCTGCGGCTCCATTTTGTTCCTGAGAAGGTTGTCAGGCCAGGCACACGTTTGGCAGCGGCCTTCTTTTTCCGATAACTCGAAAGTTCCGTAACGGCGTTCAACTCTCGCCCACCATCTCCGCGGCAATCTTTTCTGCCATCATCATCACAGTTGCGTTGATGTTGGCGCGAACACTATCCGGCATTAGTGAGGCATCAACGATGCGCAGCCCGTCGATTCCGTGTACACGGCCGGACTGGTCGGCGACTGCCAAAGGGTCCGAAGGCGGGCCCATCTTGCAAGTACTGGAAGAATGATGCCCGGTTTCGGCGTTGGCCAAAATCCATTGGTCTAGGGCTGCATTATCATTCAGCGCGATTCCAGGGCCTTGCAAAACTTCCCCGCTTACTGTGCGAAAGGATGGGTGCTCCTCTATCAGATCAGTACAAAGCCGGATGCCTTCCCTCTGCCGTTCACGGTCGAACAGTTCTTCGAAATAGCGGTAGTTGAGTAAGGGTTGGTCCTGAATGTCGGCGCTGCGCAAACGCAGCTCACCCTGTCCTATGGCAAGATTGAGAGTCGGGCGCACGAAAAGAAATGCTTCTGTGTCGGCCGCGTTGTCGGGAACGGCACCGATGTAAACGATCATGTCGTTGTTCAACTGTGAACCGTCGGCTGTGTAACGCAGGCCGGCCTGGTGCCAGTGGAAACGCCCCGTTGGCTTGAATAACAAGTGCCAGAACAAATCTACGGTTGGATGGTCGCGCAGGTTGCTTCCCACCCCAGGTAGATGGTGACTGACATGAACTCCGAATTCCCGCAGATGCGACTCCGGGCCGATTCCGGATAGCATCATAATCTGCGGCGTGCCAATCGCGCCGGCGCAGAGGACTGTTTCGTCAGCGTGGAACCGTTCCGGCTTACCGTTGCGTACCACTTCCACACCGACTGCGCTCCCACTTTCCAATAGGATTCGGCGCGTAGTGCATTCCGCCTGAATATGAAGATTGGGGCGGTTTCGGGCTTGGGCCAAGTAGGTCACAGCTGTACTTTGGCGAATCCCCGCAATATTATTGATGGGGTAAGGGCCAAATCCGGTTGACCCCGGTAAATTGGCGTCAGGGCAATCCGGGAAGCCGGCTTGCCGGCAAGCCTCAGCCCAGGCCTGCTGGTCCGGACCCCATTCTTCCTCGGGGTAGCGGCGCACGCCGATGGGGCCGTCGTCGCCATGATAAGCTGCATCGCCGTAGTCGTGATCATTCTCGAGCTTGCAGTAGTAGGGCAACACCTGCTCCCAGCTCCACCTGTCGTTGCCCATGGCCTCCCAGGCCGCGAAATCTTCAGGTATCCCGCGCAAAAAAATCTGCGCGTTCACGGCGCTGGAGCCGCCTACCACTCTGCCTCGCGGAACATCCAAGTCGTCGCGCTGCCGCGTCGCCTGGGCCTTGTATCCCCAGTCGTGGCTTTTGGCGATGATACCGGAGGGCGTGCCGTATCCAAGGCGGATGTCAGCTGGCAGGCTGTCCGTGGTCGGGTAGTCGGGGCCGGCTTCCAACAGGAGCACCTGACGAGATTCGTCTTCGGTCAAACGGGCGGCGAGGGCGTTTCCAGCCGAACCGCCGCCCACGATCAGAGTGTCATAGATCAAGCAGCAACTACCCCCCGTCTTACAAGCCCCCCGGATTACCCACTGGCGGGCTTCGTCGGCAGCAGCTCATCGCCCTCTTTGCGCTCGCGATAGCCGCTGACGATCATGCCGGCCCGTTCTGTTCTTTTTCCAGCTACTTCGCGATTCTGCGGGTCGCGATAGCCCATGCGCACCAGCCGGCGCGGTTTCTTTGTCTGGTTAATGTACGAGCCATGGACGGTGTCTATGCAGAAAACCACAACGTCGCCGGCCTTTGCAGGAACCGCCACCGTGTCTTCGAGGTGGAACTTATCGGTAGGAAGATGTGGTGAACACGGCCCGTCTTCGGTTTCAAGGATGTGGTCAAGGTGGCCCATTTTGTGCGAGCCATCGAGGAATCGGATTTCCCCATTCTCGTGACACGTATCGTCAAGGTGTACAAGCACGTCGATGAAGCGTCCGTCCTGGTGGGGGTAAAAGGGGTTGTCCTGGTGCATTGGGAAGGGTTGACCGGTCTGCGGCGGCTTGATGTGCAGTGTAGTATGGTGCAGTTCCACGTTCGGGCCCAGTAGGTCGCTTAGCGCATCGGCGAGCTTGGAATTCGTCGCGGCCCGCATCCAGGCCACCGAGTAATAGTGCAGGTCTTGCATCGCCGTCAGCTTGGCCTTGCTCTCGGTTTCCGGGTCCATGTAGGCCTGCCGCCATGGGCCGGTCCAGCCTGGGTTTGTGAAGGCCCAGTCCTCTACGAGCCGGTCCAATTCGTCGGAAAGTTCCTGGGTCTGCTCGGGCGTAAACACGCGAGGGATGCGCAAAAAGCCATGTTCGTGATAGAAGCTGATCTGTTGCCGTGTAAGCACTGGGTCATCTCCCTTTTGTGTGTTGGGTTACTACGCCATTGGTCGCAGTGCGGCCTCGTGTTCAATTCAAATCAATTCCAGGCGACAGCGCGTTGCGCCCACTTTGAGGCAGGCGCAAACTGATGCTGCCTTGGCTCAGGCGATGGGCAGGAGCTCGTCGCCCTCTTGACGTTCGCGGTATCCGCTGACGATAACGCCCGGTCTCCCCATACTCTGGCCGTGCTCCTGGCGGTTCTGCGGGTCACGGTATCCCATGCGCACTAGACGGCGCGGCTTCTTCGTCTGGTTAATATACGACCCGTGGACCGTGTCAATACAGAACAGCACGACATCGCCAGCTTTGGCGGGGACCGCCACGGTATCCTCCAGGTGGAACTTATCGGTGGGCAGATGGGGCGAACAAGGGCCGTCTTCGGTCTCTGTGATGTGCTCCAGGTGGCCCATCTTGTGTGAGCCATCCAGGAATCGGATTTCTCCATTCTCGTGGCAGGTGTCATCCAGATGGACCAGGACATCAATGAAGCGGCCGTCCTGGTGACCGTAGAAGGGGTTGTCCTGGTGCATCGGGAACGGTTGTCCGGCCTGCGGCGGCTTGATGTGCAAGGTTGTATGATGCAGCTCCACGCTGCTGTCCAGCAGCTGGCTGAGTGCTTCGGCAAGCCTGGGATTGGTGGCGGCGCGCATCCAGGCCACCGAGTAGAAGTGCAGGTCGTGCATTGCCGTTAGTTTGGCTTTCTTTTCCGTATCCGGGTCCATATAAGCCAAGCGCCAGGGGCCGGTCCATCCTGGGCTGGTGAACGCCCAATCTTCGACAAGGCGGTCCATCTCGTTCGAGAGTTCCTGCGTTTCTTCCGGTGTAAACACCTCGGGAATACGGAGGTAGCCGTGCTCGTGATAGAAGTTGATCTGTTGCTGAGTCAGCATTGGGTCATCTCCTGTAAGTTTGTGCTTGGGGTTCATTCCTTACTGGAATTCACAGTCTGTGACTGCAGTGGCCGCGAGGTCGGAGGTTTGGGCTATGGCAGGTATAGCAACCGCCGCCGCCCACTTCGACGAAAAGCTTGGAGCAAAGTGCCCTTCAACAGTACTTTTGTGGCTTAGCCGGTCCGGATCAGTTTATCTCGCACAGTGTACCGAAAGTTGGGGGAAAGACGCAACCGTGGTCGTTGGAGTCATCCAGCGAAAGGCAGGCTCTTTGCGTCTACGCGGCCGACCTAATCATTGCCTTCGAGTTCGGTTTGAATAAGGCGAACCGTGGCCGAAATGAGGGCGTAGTCCTGTCGAGGAAGAGCATCTTTAAGGAGTTCGAAGGTTTCGCAGTAAAGTAGCAGGCCAGACTGCACCTCTGCGCGTAGTGATAGGGAGCCTCCGTCACCCTGGTTCACTGTGCCAAAAGCACGGCGCAGAAGCCAAGCCCACCTGCTCTCAGGGCCGACAGTATTGATAACATCGTCGTAAAATGTATTGTCGCTAGTCGTGAGAACTCCCCTGTGTAGGCGCATCACCCATGACAGGCCCCAGGAGAGTCCGAAGCGGGCATTCAGCAGGCGGCCGGTGTCATTGCGCCGCAGGCCCTCCAACCCTTTGTGGGCTTCTTCGATCCAACCGACCAGCTCCTTGCCAGCCAGTTGGTCGGCTTTCTCCTGATGCTCTGGGGTCCACTCAAATCGATGCGCTCGCTGCTGGATGGATGCGAAAACCTGGTCCGGATCCCATAGTTCCTTGCCGCGACGCAGACCATCGATGATACCGAGGGCCTGGCCTGGTTCAGTAAACCAGCTTTCAACCTGGCTGGGAGTGATCGTGCTGCGCACGACCAACCGATGACGGGGAATGCTGAGATGGGGAGGGGGCTCCCCACCAGTGGGCTTGCCCTCTTCGCCGCCAATCAGGAAGCTCTGGGCCTCGGCGTCGTGCTTGTCTTCGTTCACGAAGCGTACGACATCTACGTCACTGAATGGCCCGGCGTCGCCGCGTGCGAAGCTGCCCAGCAGGGCAAAGGCTACGGTATGAGGGGTTGTCCACGCGTCTAAGTAGGAAGATAGTTCGGGAGGAAGTTCCATCGGCGTACAGGTCACGGTTCGTGGCGGTGTACCAGGTTCGGCCAGATAGGCGCCAGCTTACCCTTGAAATTGTGTTCACCCACGTCCAGCACCGGTCCTTCGACAGTAACCCCATGTTCGATAAGCACATCGAAATAGGGTTCACGGCTTTCTGCCAGCAACTGCAACAGCTTTGTGCGCATCTCCGCGCAGGTTTTGGTGTCCGTTCCGGCAAGATTGTTCATCTCGAAGGGGTCGTTTTCGAGGTCAAATAGCCGCTCGTGCCCCGTCTCATAGAAGGCGTACTTCCAGCGAGAAGTCACCAGCCCGCGCCAGTCCAGAAAATCCAGATTCCATCGGGGGTTGCCTGACATTTCGAGGAGTACGGCATCTGGACCAGCAAAGTCCTGCTGCCCCCGTAAGGCATCGCTGAAGTCAAGCCCCTGACAGTGGACCGGAATGTCCAACCCCAGTAGTCCAAGCGTGGTCGGGAACAAGTCCACCAGGCTGAAGAGAAGCCCGTCCCTCCTCCCCTGTGCCGGAATCTGCTCTGGCCAGTGGAATACTGCGGGGATCCGCACAGAGTTTTCGTGAGGATTCTCTTTGCGGTTGATGGCCCCGTGCGTTCCCATATAGTCGCCGTGGTCGGAGAAATAGACGGTCAACCGGTCGCTTTCGAACTCCGGCAGGCTGTCAAGGGCGTCACGCAGGCGGCCGATATTCCAGTCCAGGTTTTCTACCATGGCGTAGTAGGTGGCCAACTGTGTGCGCATCTCCGGCGAGTCGGCGAAGCTTGGCGGTGTCTCCAGCGCGGCCGGGTCGAACCGTTCGAAAGCTTCCGGGGCTTCGAGGGGGAAGTGGGGCGGTTCCACGCTGAGAACGAGAAACAGAGGCTCATCTCGATCGTAGGATTTCAGATAGTCTATGGCCAAATCGGTGAGAAAGTCGGTCTGATAGCCATCCATATTTCTCGGATTGGGCTCATCTTCGTGATAGTAGAAGCCCTTGAACGGGGCATTGTTGATCTCGAATCCGTACCAGTCCTGGAATCCAGCCCGATGATATTCGGGGGTACGATGGGGCCAGCGCGTGTACTCTTCCCTTTCTGCGCGCACTGTAGGCGGTTCCTGATCGTGAACAACGCCGCAATGCCATTTGCCGAAGTAGGCGGTGTGGTAGCCGGATTCCCGCAGAGCCGTCGCTGTGCTGGGGGCGCTGGCCTTGAACACATCGAAGAAATACTGCACGGGACCGGCGTGCGCGTGTCGCCCGGAAAAAATCGTACCCCGCGAAGGCGTGCAGATCGGGCAGTTGGCGTAGGCCCGGTCGAAACTGACCCCTTCGGCGGCCAGACGGTCCATATTTGGCGTACGCACGTTGGCGTCACCCATGTGGCTCATCGCGCCGGCAAAATGCTCGTCTGACAGGATGTAAATTACGTGGGGTTGACGGGCCATTTCAACTCCTTGACGCGTGGCGAAATGAAGAGTGGATACTGCTCATTATGTCATCCGTCATTGACAGGACGGGACACGGCCATCGTGTTTAAACGTTACACAGTACAAAGGCCTGCCGCAGCGCTTCGACGACTTCGCCTCTAGGGTGAAATTCGTGGCCGACGTAGCCCTCGTACCCGGCGTCGCTGAGCGCACGGCAGATGCCGCGGTAATTCAATTCCTGGCTGTCATCCAACTCGTTTCGGCCTGGATTGCCTGCAGTATGGATGTGGCCAATTGCGTCCAGGTTTTCCGTCATCGTGCGGATGACATCACCTTCCATGATCTGCATATGGTAGATGTCGTAGAGGAGCTTCACGTTGGGACTTTCTGCCTGTTGCACTACAGCCAGCCCCCAGGCGCTGTGGTCACACTGGTAGCCGGCATGGTTCACTTTGGAGTTGAGAAGCTCCAGGTTGAGATTGACGCCATTGGCCTCCGCATGCGGTGCCGCGCGGCGTAGACAAGCAGCAGTGTTCGCGATGGCTTCCACATCGCCCAATCCGGCGATGTGGTTGCCGCTGAAACATATCAATCCTGACACACCGTTCGCAGCGGCAACGTCAATCGACTCGAGTAACTCATCAACAATCCTGTCATGGTTGGCGGGATTGTTAAGACCGTCCGGGAGCGAGTCATGACCACTTATGCTGACCACGCGAAGGCCGTGGCCGGCGGCGGCCTCGCAGAAGCTTACGAAATCGTCGCCTCGCCCCCAAATCTCTATCGCTGGGTAACCGATTTCTGCTATCTCTGCGAAGAGTTGGTCTTGCGACATGCTGCCTTGGGGAAGAATCGGGACGCAGACTGACTGTTTGATAGGCATGCAATCGTACCTCCTGAGAAGGAGCAAACTCTAAACGGTCCGAAGATCAGTAGATCACTTTGTTCAGGGGATACTCAATAATGCCTGTGGCGCCCGCCTGCTTCAGGTCGGGGATCAAGTCGCGAACGACTTTTTCGTCGATAATCACTTCGAGCGCGACCCAGTCCGGGTCGGTCTGATTGGTAATCGAAGGCGTGTGAAGGGCGGGCAGCTTCGCCGTTATCGCTTCAAGAGAGGCTCGGGGAAGATTCATCTTGAGGCCGACCTTCGCGCCGGCTTGCAGGGCGCCTTTCAGGAGCATCGCCAGGTTCTCGATCTTCTGCCTCTTCCAACTGTCGGCCCAGGCCTGGTGATTTGCGATCAGCTTGGTTGTGGACTCGGCTACGGTATCGACGATACGAAGCCGGTTGGCCCGCAGCGAAGAGCCGGTCTCCGTACCTTCGACGACGGCATCGACCAGCAACGGCGCTTTGACCTCGGTCGCGCCCCATGAGTATTCTACTTCGGCGCGCACGTCATGCCGTTCCAGGTAACGGCGCGTGACCTGCACAAGCTCGGTGGCGATTCGTTTGCCTTCCAGGTCTTTCGGACTGTGAATTTCGGAATCGTCCGGGACCGCCAGCACCCAGCGATAGGCCTGATTGGTGGCCTTGCTGTAGACCAGGTCCTCCACTTCGCGAACATCGGCCTCATTCTCCTGCACCCAGTCCTTGCCGGTAAGGCCGACGTCTAGGACGCCCCTCTCTACGTAGCGCGCTATCTCTTGAGCGCGAAACATCAGACAGCCGACTTCCGGATCGTCAATGTATGGAGCGTATGAACGGCCGCGTACATAGACCTGATAGCCGGCCTTGGCAAATAGAGCGATTGTTGATTCCTGCAGGCTTCCCTTCGGGATTCCAAGTGTCAAACGACTCATTATGGTCCTCAATCAAAGTGAAAAGTTATTTTCAGTTTCTGGTGTCGAACTTATTGCAGTGTACCGGGGCAATTAGAGTACTCCGCCCTGCTGTCATACGTGAGCCAACCGCCAGGATTGTTCAGACTGCTCTTCCCGTCCCCCGGCTGTGTTGCCTGGCCGGTCGACGCGGCGATAGTAGCAACTCGCCCGCGCTTTGCCGTCATCATCCTTGGTGTGGCAGGCGCCTGCACCCATAGGGCGCACAAGATAGAGAAGTGAGTTCTGTTCGCAATTGACGCGCACATCAACCAGTTCGAGTTTGTCGCCGGATGTCGCGCCTTTCACCCACAATTCGTTGCGCGAAGTGCTCCAAAAAGCGGCAACGCCGTGTGTCAGCGTGTAAGCCAGAGCTTCCTGGTTGACGTAGGCAACGATGAGTACGTCCTTCGTGTCGAAGTCCTGGACCGCCACCGGGATGACAGCGGTCTCACCGCGGCCAATTGCCTGCAACTTGCAAAAGTCCAGCGCCAAAGCGTTCCCTTCCTCCAAATCGGAGGACAAAGACGCGGTGTTCTTGTCGGAACTTTTCATTGTGGTTCTCTTCTGCAAATGTAAGTACTTGTCTACCTGGTTTCAGCTCATTCCAGCGCGCTTCCCCACACTTCCATATCTACCTCTACCTCCTCACGGTTGACAACGTCATCCAGGAGAAGATGGGCTTCAGGCAGGTCTTCGAGACTCTCGGCTACAAGTACTAAGTCCGCGGGGGTCGCATCGGTGACGTAAGCCTTCTCGAAGATCTTCTTGGGGTTCAGCCAGTAGCCACCGGCCGCCAGCTTGCCCCACTTTGTGAGCAGATAAAGGACTACGTAGTCGCGCCCGTCGCGGCTGGTGTCGACGATGCGCGAGCCTTTGACGCTGATCGGGTAGAGAAATTCGATTCCGGAACGCGTGCGCTCTGCTCTGAAGTACCTTATGTTCGACGTGCGGGCAAAGCGATAGACCGCCTTCTGAATCAACGCCCCGGGAACTGGTTCCGCCATTTCTCTTGTTTGGCTCGTTCAAAATGCCGGTTGCAATATGCACCGTAGCCTAGCAGTCTTACCAGATATTGTCCAGATAGGGTGGCGGTCGTCGAAGGTTGGCCGCCTCCAGTTTTGCCGATACTTACCGACTCTTTCTGACGGAACTCCGGTACACAGAAAAGCTCCGAAGCGTGTGCGGAAAGACCTGCGGCGTAAGGGCATCCGAGATTCTCCTGACGCCTAAAGCCAGCCGCCAGGTTCCAGCCAGCATCCAAACGAGTGGCTGAGGGCTATTCTTTCCAGGCACTACGTCCTCACAGGGAATCTCCTGCCGAACTGATGTTTGAACTCTTGGAATCCGGAGGGATCCTTGACATCAGTATGCCGTCTTGTTACTATCGTTAGAGCTTAGTCGGTCCAGACCTGACGACAACAATAGGCTCGTTGCATATCGTTCGTTCAGGCGTTCGCCGCTGGCACTCTTGTGTCTGGATCCGGTGGGACAACAGACGGCGGCGGCGCTTAAGAACAGCGTCAACAGCATCAGGCAGCACGAGCTCCCCCAGGAGGTAATCGCACAATGTCCGTCAGAACTAGCCAGCCCGAATCGAGCGCTTCGCCTACCCTTCCTTTGCTGACTACGGTCATCTCCGTTCTTGTTCTCTTTGCCCTCCTCGCCCTTACTTCCAAAATGGAGGAGTTTGAAGCTCTCGGCTTCTTGGTGCCGTACGAAAACTACATTTCGGTCGCCTTGGTGGTGCTCCTGGGGCATATAGCAGTACAGTCCGGGACCAAATGGGTGTACGTGGTCGTTCAAAGGCGAATGACAGAAGACGTTGCCCGAACCATACGCGTCATCTCAAGACTGGTCGGATATGGACTGATTTTTTCGTTTCTGGTTTCTGTCTTAACCGATAACGCCGCGGCAGCGTTGACGATGGGCAGCTTCGCGGGTCTGGTCGCCGGCTTCGCCTCGCAAACCGTCATGGGACACACTGTGGCCGGGATCTTCCTGGCCTTGTTTCGGCCCATTGGAATTGGTGACAATGTGACCATCGGCAGAAACTCAGGGGTCGTTTCCGACATTACTCTGATGCACATTGTGCTGGACTCTGAAAATGAGGTTAGCCTAATACCGAGCTCTACCGTCGTAAGCACGGTTTTAGTAAAGCACAAGGAGAGCGATTGACAGGTTCTACGAATTTTTCGAAACCCGCTGAAGCGGGTCCATTTGTGACTCCGCTTCAGTTCTGGGCTCTGAATTTGCCAATAGAGCCGGAGGCAGTCGGGAATCTGCCGGATGTGAATCGGGCTCCTATAGGCTGGAGCCACTTACAGTGTGTAGGCGGGCAGTTGCAATCTGACTGAATCTCCGTTGCCTGCCCGCGCTTGCAGTCCAAACTGACTTGAAAGGGTGAATTCTAGCCCTTCAGCTACCTGCTATAGAAAGGATTTCGAAGTATGGATGTTTCCAAAACAATCGCTTCACAATTTCACGCCGCCCTGTCGATGATGGAGGAGACAGTTCGTACCTGTCCTGACGAGTTGTGGAACGAGCCGGACCAGGCAACGCCGTTCTGGCGCGTCGCTTACCATGCGCTCTTCTACGTGAACTTTTACCTGCAGACGACTGAGCACGATCATGCTCTTTGGGAGGGCGCGCGCGAAGGCTATCAGTTCCTGGGCCCGGCGCCCTTCCCACCATATGAGGAAACGAAGGCCGATCAACCTTATACCCCCAAAGAGATCCTGGACTTTCTCGAATTCTGCCGCGACGCGGTAGACAGGATGGTGCCAACGACTGACCTGAGCTCACCGTCCGGCTTTCACTGGCTGCCGTTTGACAAGATGGAATTGCAGGTCTACAACATCCGCCATCTGCAGCAGCACGTGGGTGATCTGAGTACAATTCTGATGATGCGGGCGAACCTGGAAACACACTGGGTTGGCACGGGTTCAGGCCGGCCGCCAAACTAGGCTGCATCTGCCTCATCAGCAGAAGACCGGGACCGACCTGTCACAGTGAAGCGGGGGAAACTCATGCACCTTTCCATGCACAATTGGATGCGCGCAGAACCGATCGAAGTAACCATCCGCAGGCTGGCCCGCTATGGTTACAAAAGCATCGAGATCAGTGGTGAGCCGGATGTCTTCGATACAAAAGAGTTGCGCAAGTTGCTGGCCGAAAACGGAATCGCTTGCTGGGGGGCAGTCTCACTGATGTTTGAGGGGCGCGACCTGATCCACGCCGACGAGTCCGTGCGTGCCACCTCTATCAACTATCTCTATGACTGCATTACGATGGTCAAGGAGTTGGACGGCTATGAAATGACTATCGTGCCGTCGCAGGTCGGCAAGGTGGCGGCGATGGACACGCCGGAGCAGGAGTGGGCCTGGGCAGTGGAGAGCTTGAAGGAAGTCTATGTCCATGCCCAGAAGGAAGGAATACGCATGGCGCTGGAGCCGCTCAACCGATTCGAAACCAACTTCCTCAATCGTGCCGATCAGGCCATGCTGCTGGCCGAGGAGGTTGGGCCGGACTGCGGCGTCTGCATCGACACCTTCCACTTGAACATCGAAGAAGCCAACATGATCGAGGCGATCAAGAGCACGAAGGAGCGCCTGGTCGACTTTCATGTGGCCGACAACAACCGCATGGCCTGCGGCATGGGCGCGCTAGACTGGCCGCTGATTGTGAATACGCTGAAGGAGATTGGTTACGACGGCGCGGTGACAGTTGAGTTTGTGGCGCCGCTGGACAGAACGCCGGCCAACCCATACCAGAACGCGGTGGCCGCAGCCGAAGCAGAGCTGACAGCGGAACAGCTACAGTTCATTCAGGATCACGGCAGTGGCGTGCTGTCGGAGGAGTTCTACAGCTGGCTCGTGGAAGAGACGGCGGAAACTCTGCTGCCCCTGATCTGAGGCGTTAATTCGTCCAACCTCAATCGTCTCAGGCACAGTGGCTATTGCCCAATTTGAAGACTGGTGGCTCAGCCTGCTAGCGCTATAGCTCGTACAAGCGCAGGTCTGAGTCTTTGTGATAGACCGATAGTATAGTGTCTAATTCAGGCTTAGAGCCGTACATTGAAGAATTGACCGGAAAGATATGCCCCGAAAGATCCGAACGTTGATCAGAGAACTGGAGAGGGCTGGGTTTACAAACAGGGGAGGAAAAGGCAGCCACAGGAATTTCTGGCATCCAAAGGGGCTGAGGGTAACGGTTACTGGGAATCCCGAAGATGATGCCAAGCCTTACCAAGAAAGGGAAGTCCGAAGAAACATTGAGGAGGCTGAAAGATGACCGGTAACGCAAACAATGGCGGCGTTGTCGAATGGTCGGAAGAAGACCAATGTTTCATTGGGTATTGGCCAGGCATAATTGGTCCCTGTTGTCATGGTGATGACGAAGCAGAGGTATATCGGCAGCTGCGAAGAATAGTAGACGAGTGGTTGGAGATCGAAAGCGAACACCAGAGGGAGTACTCCTCTGGTCAGAATTCCTAACTGGATTCATATACAGGTAGATTGAGTTTCTTCTCAACCAAATATCGAAGAGTTCAACTGGGAGTAGAACAAGTTGTCACTTGGCGTGGCAATCCCTTCAAGCATATTCTCCCCAAAGAACTACTATGGCTCAACCAGACAGAAATGTTACGTGCGAAGGTCCGTATGTCACTGGGGGAAACTGGGACACGAATCAATCAGGTATTTCACCACTTCAGTTCTACTCAATTGGCCTGCCTAAACTATTTCTGGCCGCTATTAAATTGAGAGTGCACAAGAAATCGGTAAAGGGTACTAAGACGCTCCGCAGATTCTGACCATTTCTTTGCGCTACAATGAAAAAGCGTTTCTATAGCGAAATCCTCCTGCCCTCTCGCGCCGAGCGATAAGCACCCAAGATCATCTCGACCGACTTGCGTCCCTCCTCGGCGCTGACGTGCTCATCGCTCAAGCCTCTAACGTAGTTGATAAAAGGCCGCGGTACGCCTGCGATCCGTTCTCCCTGGCTCTCCGGTATCGGCAGGTCAAACTCCTGCCAATCGGTGTCGCCTTGTCGGATCATGCGCAAGGGGCCGACTCCTGGCGGGCGCGGTGGTAAAGTGGACACGGCGTCGCCGTAGTCCTGAATGATAGTGCCTTCGGTGCCGTAGATCTCGGTCGTGTTGACTCCGGCGACCGTGGTGGAGCCATTGAACAGTGTGCCTAAAGCGCCGCTCTCGAAACGGAACAGAGCGATCCCGTTGTCGTCAGGAGCAACATTCGAAACGATGTTGTCGATTTCAGCCATGACCCGCTTGGCTGGGCCAAACGTCCAGTAGAACCAGTCGGCCGCGTGAATGGCATCGTCGAAGAACATGCCGACGTTAGAAACGGGATCGACGTGCCAACGGGAGGGTCCGGTGAAAAAGGCCTCGTTGTTGAGTACGTTGATACAGTGCCGGCGCCGCACAACAGCAATTTCGCCCACTGCTTTCGCGTCAACCAGTTCTTTGATCTTGCGATTGACCGGGTCCTGCCGCATCTGGAATGCGACGCTGAACTTTACGCCGGTGCGGCGAACGGTTTCGATGATTCGATCGCAGTCGTCGAGCGTTGTTGCCAGTGGTTTCTGGCAGAGGATCGCCTTGCCGGCGGCGGCGGCCAGTTCGACATACTTGGCATGACGATTTGTCTCGGTCGCAACGATGACGGCGTCGATATTGGGGTCGTCGGAGACGGCCTCGGCGTCGGCGCGAAACTCCATGCCGAACGCGGCGGCGGCCTCGCGCCCGCGTTCTTCGTTGTCGTCCCAGCATGCCACCAGTTCCACATCGTCGAAGCCCAACATCTTGCGGCAATAAGCGTTGCTGTGACCGTGGGCGTGGCTCAGGACGCCGATGCGTACTTTATCCATGTGAATACCTCGGAAATGTAATGTGGGAAGGTAGTGGGGTCAGGCTTTCAGGCCACCAGCGGTCAGACCGCGTACATAGTGTCGCATGCCGAAGGAAAACAGAACGATCAGGGGCACCGAGGCCAGGATGTAGCCGGCCATCTGCGGACCGAGGTCGGTCACGCCGATTTCGGAGGTAAATTGGGTCAGGGCCACTGCCACGACCTGTCGTTTCGGGCTTGAGATGACGACCAAGGGCCACATGAACTGGTTGTATGTGGTCACGAGCCTGACGACTGCGACTGTCACGAGAATTGGCGCGGACAGGGGCACAGCGATCCGGACGAAACTTTGCAATTCGCTCGCACCGTCGATGCGGGCTGCGTCGAAAAACTCCTCCGGCAGGGTAGCGAAAAAGCTACGGCAGAGCAGCAGGGCGAACACCTGACCGCCCGATGTCCAAGGCAGAATCAGTGCCCAGTAGGTATTCTCCAGCCCCATATTGAGGATAAGCACATAAGCGGGGATGAGTGTCAGAATCGGCGGGATCATCAGCAGGGCGAGGATTCCCGTATAGAGAACCTCCTTGCCAGGAAAGCGGTGGCGCGCAAAAACGTAGCCGCTCAGACTGGCGAGCAAAACTGTTGCCGCGGTGGAAGTGCCGGAAGTCAGAATGGAATTGAGGATTGACCGCCAAATCGCGAGTGAGCCAAGAGTGAAGTTCACCCAGCGATATGGATTGGGCAGAGACCAGAACCGACCGTAGATCTGGCCGTTGTCTTTGAGGGCAAGCACAATCAGGTAGAGGATAGGGATAAAAGTAATGAAGAGCAGTATGAGCAAGACGGCATACAGGATAATTTGCCCAACGCTAAACTTCGAGGCATTGAAGAGGGAAGTCAACGCGTATATGCTCCCGTCTTCGGTTTCGCCGCTTTGGCTGTCCCCTGTTACCGGAAGCGGTTGTTCCGACCCTTTTTGTCCTCGTGCCGATACCATTTCAGGCCTCATATTCGGTGGAGGAACGGACGTATCGCATATTGATGACTGTGCCCGCCAGAATAATAATGAAGAGAATCATGCCGATGGCCGAGGCCACGCCCATGCGATCCATGCGCATCGCCAGGTAGTAAAGTTCCAGCGCAGGCGTGTAGGTGGCGGCGCCAGGGCCGCCGCCGGTTGTCAGGAAGACTAGCTCAAATGTCTGCACCGCATTGATGAAAATGAGAATCAGGAGCAGCTTGATCTGGCCCATAAGCAGGGGCAGGTCGATAGTCCAGAAACGGCGCCAGGTACTGGCCCCGTCGACAAGGCTGGCGTCGATGATTTCGTTGGAAATCGAAATAAGGCCGCCATAGAATATGAGCAGGGCGAAGGCGTTGACCCAGGGCACACCGATAAAGATAATGGCACCGAGAGACACGCTGGCATCTCCGTACCATACGCGAGTCAAGTGTTCCAAGCCGAAGAGTTTGAGGCTCTCGTTGAGGAGGCCGATGGCGGGATCGTAGATGTTGTTCCAGACCAGGATCTCGACCACTGCCGGCAGAACAATCGGTATGACAAAGAGCGTTCGGAACCAATATTGGGAGAATCTGTTGCGGACATTGAAGATGAATTCGGCTACCAACAGCGGAAAAGTCATTGTCTTAATGATCGAGACAACGACCAGGATGCCGGCGTTGCGGAAGCCGGAGAGGAAGAAACGATCTCCCATCAGAAAGCGGAAGTTTTCAAGTCCAACCCATTCGGTGCTGACGCCGGGACTCCATTTGGTAAATGCATGGTAGAGGCCCGAAAAGGCGGGATAGTAGTTGAAGGTCAGCAGCAAGAGCAAGGTCGGCAGGATCAGCAGGTAGGAAAGGCGCGCCCTCCACATGGATTGCAGGAGGCCGATGGGTCCAGCGGCGCTGCGTTGGTAGATCACCTGGCCTGAGGCGGTGTTGCGGGCTGCCCACGTGGCCAACAGGATCAGCAGCGCGGATATGCCTACCAGAATGATAATGAGTCTCTGGCGTTGGGCTGTCGACTGGGCGGCTCCAGACTCGGCCGCGGCCCGGTCGTAATATCGGGCGGCGCCGGCGATGGTTCCAATGGCCAAGCGGCTGCCATCTCCAGCCAGAGCGACGCTCAACACATCATCGTCTTGCCTGAAGCGGTGCGTGAGTGAGCCATCGCCTGCTAGCAGATAGGCGTTGCCGTCTTCCGATCCAATCAGGGCGCTGGAGCCGTCGGCGGCAAGCGCTACGCCGACAATTGTGTCCTCGGCCTCAAAGCGCCAGATTTCATTTCCATTGGCGCCGTTCAGGAGTGTTGCAGAACCGTCTTCCGTGCCCGCCAGAATGCGGGCGCCGTTTGGCGTTACAGAGACGGACTGCACACTGTAGTCAAGGCCGGCCTGTAACAGCGCGCTGCCTGTGCGGCTATAGATGGTGATCAGCCCGTCACTGGAGCCAACTACGACGCGGGCCTTTTCGCCACTGCCGTAAATGTCAACTGCCTGCACGCCAATGCCTAAGACCTCCTGCCAGACCAGGTTTCCCTCGCCGTCAAGGACATAGACTGTCAGATCATCGGACGTTGCGGCGACGAGTGAGCCGTCACTGGCGACTGCCGCATTGTTCATTGGCCGGGTAGCCTTGAACTGCCACAGCATGTTGCCTTCGCCGTCGAGCAAGTAAACAAACCGATCCTCTGATGCTACGGACAGCCACTGCCCGTCTAATGAGACGTCCACTCCGGCAATACTGTTTTCGGCCTCAAATTGCCAGATTAATGCACCTGAATCGTCAAACATTCGCAGCGTGTTGTCGCGGCTGCCTATGACCACGCGGCCGCCGTTTTCCGTGAGAGCAAGCGCCTGAATGCGGGCTGCAGTGTCTTGATCCCATAGCAGGCCATCAGGGGACTGTGCGGCAAGAGGCAGAGCCAGGCCCAACAAGAGGGAAACGGCGAGGGCCATGCTGCATATAGCTGGTCTGAGGCGGACGAGGCTGCCACCTCGCGGCCAACACGACATGCCGCTCCCGTGCAGGAGCGGCATGCCTGGTGAACCATATTGTGAACGAGCTTTCGCCCGCACGCGATTCAAGGAAGACGCCATAGTTAGTCGTTAGCGTAAGCTGGACATCTATCCGTCGTCAAAGAAGGACGGCGGACTTAATCTTTAGTACGGTCCAGCAGCGACCCAACCCGGCGGGCGTTTTTCAGGGCTGTCGAGGTCTTCGTGTGTCAAGTTAAGGAATTCCAGGAGTCCGTCAAAGTTGTCTTCGAGTAGAGCCTGATAGCCGGCGGCGAACTCCTCGGCTGTCAGCTTGCCCTCAAAGAATTCCTGAACCATGATCGACCATTCGCGTTTGGTTTCTTCATACTTGAAGAAGCCGCGGGCGACAGCGTCGCCAGGCGCGCCGGGCTTTTCATAGTTGCCGATGAAGACGCTCTGGGCGAAGATCTCCTCCCATTTCCCCGGCAGCGAAACGTTCTTGATCAGAGGCGGACCAGCGATGCCACCCTGGAGGTTTTCAGTATCCAGTTTGTTCTCGAGGAAGATCTGCATCCCCTGTGGACTAGTCCAGAACATGACAAAGTCGACTTCGAGATCGTTCTGGGCGCGGTCCTTGAGCGGCAGGGCCAGATAGCCTGAGGTCAACTCGTTTGCGCGGGCGGTGCCCTGTACGCAAGGTCCTTCGATTGTTGGGAAGGCAAAGCGCCCGTATTCAAACTCGACAGCTGCCGCCGAATCCTCTTCGGATACTTCAGCCTGACCACCGTACTCACCCTGTGCCAGTGAACGGATGTCCTTGGGCAGGCTGGTGTAGATACCGCCGTGCACCATGCGCATGGCAGCTCGCTGGGTCAGGAAGAGTGGGTAAGCATCGGTCATGCCGGTCCAGCCTTCGGGCACAAAGCCGTTCGCCGTCTTGAAGATGCGCCCAACCTGGGTCATCATTTCGACGGTGCACTCGTTGTTGAAGTTGATATCGCCTTCGCGCAATGCCTGGAGGTGACGCGCGATATTGACTGAGACACGGTCGGGGTCGTCATTGCGGACGTCGGTTGGATCGTATGTCCACACGTCGTCGATCCCCTCACGGAAGCACCAGTCGCCATCCTGGCACTGGATGATCTGCAGGTCGTCGCGGTGGTACTGGTCCATCGCCGAGCGCATCAGCCAGGGCATGCGGCCGCCGCCCCAAATCTGCTCAGTTGTACCTTCTATGGCGATGGGGATGAGGCCGGCGTCGCGCAGCTTCTCGTTCCATTCGACAAACTGGTCCCAGGTGGGGCGCGGCGGGACATCGGTGATGCCGGCCTGTTCAAAGTGATCCTTGTTGTAGATCCAGAAGGTCTGGACCGACTGGTAAGGCATGGTGAACATCTGGCCGGTATTAGGGTCGCGCACCAGGTTCAAGCCCCACTCTTCGAAGCTTTCCACCCATTTCTCGCCCGTGTATGGATTCACTTTGTTGAGGTACTGTCCCCAGTCGACCAGGCGGCTTTCCTGGGCGAATTCCCGCAAGTGGGGCGACTCGATCAGCGAGACGCGCGGCACTTCCGAGGTGAATTGGGAGCGAATCCACTGGAGATAGGCGTCCACGCCCGGCGGCTTAAGCTCGACCAGAACGTCGACATCCGGGTGCATCTCCATGTAGGCATCGGCAATCGCCTGGTAGGTCTGGACGTCGTTCGAAGCGATGCTGATGACGACTTCGCCGCTCATCTCCATTGCTTCTTCTTCGGATTCCTCGATCTCGACGACCTCTTCATCAGCGGGCGCCGCTTCTTCGGCGGCGGGCGCTTCTCCAGCCATGCCGCCGTCAGCGGGCGCGCCGCAAGCCGCAAGTATGACCAGCGCCAACAGCAGGAGCAGGCCGAGACCGGTTCGGTAAAGTTTCATAGACTTTTTCCTTTCGTTGTGACTGCAATGATTACGATTTCGTGCTTTTCGCTCTATGTCGCAAGAGGCCGAAGCAGGCCAGTGGAATGTTTGTGATCAATTCTCCGCAAACGGAAAGGTACCTTCGTAACCGAGCGTGTCCAATGTGAACTGCGGGTTGCTGACAAACTTGATGCCGGGAAACATTGGATTCTGCTGGTAGTGAAGGACGATGTTGGCGCGAATCTCGCCTTCCGGATCCGGTCCCATCTTTGCGCCCTGGTGAGGAATGTGGCTGTAGAATACGACCGCGTCACCCGCCATCGGATACAAATGAGCCAAATCTTGCTGGTCGCACCAGCTCTGGAAGGGATCGTTACGATCCTCGGTATAGCGCAGGAATGGGATCAGGTCCTCAGGTACGGGCCGGTCGAAGTAGTTCTTGACGAAGGTCAGTCGCGCTCGGTCGGGTGTGTTGTCGGTCAAATAGAAAGTGGAGTTCAGACAAAGGCCACGGGTTGGATTCTGCGATTCGGATTTTTCCACCTGGTAGTAATAGTCGGAAAAATCCATGTGCCATTCCTGCAGGTACTCCGCCGGGTTGACGTGGGCGCGCAGGCTGCGTAGCTGGCACTGCTTTCCCATAACGGCGTGCAGGTAGGGGGCAACGCTTTCGTGTCCAATCAACTCGCCTGATAACTCGGGCTCGAGAGCGAGCAGCTTCTCGAACGCGACATTGCCCACGCCGTTGCTGATTTCGTAAGCACCGCGATCGTAGAGAGCGTACAGCACGGTCTTCCACTGTTCCACCCGCTCAGGAGGCAGCGCGTTGGGAATTAAGATGAAACCATCGCGGTTCAACTGATCGAGCTGCACCTGGATTTCTGGAGAGTGCTGGTCCACTGTTCATCCTCGCAACGAATCGTCAGACGGCAGGCACATCTTCGGCTTTTCCGCTATGGTGAGAGCGGATGGCGGCCTCGATGATCTCCTGCACGGCCAGCCCTTCGCGACCAGAAGCCTCGATTTCATCACGCGGCGCGCCGTCGTCCACCTGCTCAATCCAGCGGTTGATGCGGTTGGTGAAGGTGGCGTCGAAGCCGCTGAGGCCGCCCATAATGCTGTTGCGCACGACGGTCAGTTCGTCGCTCTGGCGGGGGTAGAGTGTCAACTCCTGGTACAGGTTGTCGAGCACGAAGCGGCCGGCCGTGCCCATCACTTCGCAGCGTTCCAGGTTGTGCCGGGGGTTCGTGTCGTAACTGCCTGTCAAATGACCCACGACACCGTTCTCAAACTCCAGGTTGACCTGAGCATTGGAGTAGCAGACGCGTCCCGGGGCCTGATTGAAGAAGGCGTGGACGCGCTTCACGTCCCCACAGAAGTAACGCATGATGTCGAGACTGTGGGGGTGGAGGGCGCGAATATGGAACCAGGGCGACGTGTCATTCGGGTTGCCGATCCACATCGTCATGTTCATCAGCAGCAAATCGCCCAGCTTGCCCTCATCCACCCACTGCTTGGCTTTGGCAGCCGGCGGCACGAAGCGGTGGTTGAGGTTGATGCCGAAATAGAGGCCGGTCTCGTCGGCCTTGGCCGCCATTTCGCGGGCATGTTCGATGTTGTTGGAAATCGGTTTTTCGCATAATACATGCAGCCCTGCATCGAAGCATTCCATCACTGGTTCGTGGTGATGTCCGCCGTTTTCGGGGCCGGCGGTGGTGACACTGACTGCATCCAAATCAACCGCGTCGAGCAGTTCCGATACGCTGTAATAGGCGGGAACGCCAAAGCGCGACGCGGCCGCGTCGGCAATGCTCTTGTCCATGTCACAGACGGCGACCAGATTTGCCCGTTCGCTGGCCTGGTAGACACCGGCGTGCGTTCTACCGATATTGCCCAATCCAATAATCGCTACGTTCAGCACGAAGCATCCTCCTCAAAGTGGAGCGGATTCGTATAGTCTAAGGGCTGCTGTTGGGATTTCAAGATTGACGGCAATGCTAGCATAGCAGGAGAAAACTGTCAATCGGCACTTTGAATGTACGCCCGTCAATCGTGCCAAGAATCGGACCTTAGAATTGCCTGCAAGGGTCGCCCGCCAAACAGTTCAGACAGCCTGGCGAGATTCTGTCGCGATTCATTGCACTTGCGCAGGATTTAGTCGGAATCGGGTGATTGAGGCGGACTTGGGCGGACTAGTGGTGCGTTTCCCTGGTCTTGCTTGACTTCGAATTCGTTGCGTCGCTCTCTTTGGTGGATTATGGTCGGCTTGATTGGAGGCGAGTCATCGGCTGTCGGATGCCCACCTTCCTATTCAGAATATGCGTTGGCGAGCGTGACGGCTTCTTCTGACCGGCGCCATTGCGCCTCAGATCGGACACCAAATCAGCCATAGAAAAGCGCGCGCAGGAGGGGCTCCTTCATCGTTCAGGCAACACCGCAGGTTGTTGTACAAAACCGATGCATTTGGCCGGGGACGGGTCGCGCCATGTCGCGCCAAGTCTACAAATGTCGCGCCATGTATACGCATGTCGCGCCTAAACGGAAATTTCTTGTTGAACGGTTTTGTCCAGCTTCGTCAACGATGTCTTACGGTCCTTTGTGGATAAAGGGCAGATGACTAGCTGGCAATTCACAGATTTTCAACTGACCTCCTTCGCATTCAGTTATTCTCTTAGCGAGATCGAAGGTCTAATCACGTAGATACTCTCTCAACTCTGCCTCGACGATTTCGGGCGCCCTGCAATCCCAGAGGTCTCTATATGGCAGTGTAGCAAAAGGAAGTGCGAGCGAGAAACAGGCGGATGAAAGCTGGGCCGAAGCCGCTGCCGGAATCTCCTTGTCTGCACCTGTCAAGCGAATCGCTCGGCCAGTTTCTCCTTGTATGGCTTGGACCGATGGTAGATGAGGGGGTTCTGGCGGTCGTCTTCGAGCAGGTCACCAATCTCGTAGCTGGCGAACTGTTCATCGGTCAAGATGTTCTGTATGCCGTTAAAGGTGCAACCGTCGGGCATGAAGCCGCATGTCATCGCACGCCGCCAGCCTGGGGTCATATTGGCGCCGGCGCCGTGGGCAATTAATCCATTGTGAAAGGATGCGGAACCTGCTTTCATCTCGGCGGGGGCCGCCATTATCTCTTTCCACTGTGGGTAAACGCGAAAAATGTCGCCGATGTTTTCGCCGATACTGACATTATCGAACGTGGCCGTTTTATGGCTGCCGGGCAGGAAGTAGAGACAGCCGTTCTGCAGCGTGGCATCGTCCAAAGCGACCCAGAGGCTGAGTGTCTCACGTGACGAGTAGGACCAGAAGGGGTTGTCGAGATGCCAGCCAGTAGGGTTGGCCCACGGCTGCTTGATCAGTGCCTGGTCATGCCAGAGGCGAACCCCGTCCACGCCGGCCAGATCCGAAGCCATCTTCCCCAGGCGCGGGTCCAGAATAAGCCGCCGTATGTCCGGACTGTCCTGCCAGAGATTGACTCGCTGGACGAATACATAGTCGTAGTAGGTCTCTTCGCGGTCCTCGTCCACTTCCTGGTTGAACATCCTCTGCTTTCCACGCTGGCGCACGGCCCCATCCACCGCTTGCCGCCAGGCTTCCAGTTCGTCCGGGCTGAGGAAGTTGTGAAGGACCACGAACCCGTTTTGCTGGTATGAGTCGATCTGTTCCTGGTTCAAGTCTGTGTTCATGCTGGCCTCTTTGGTGGCGCAGGGGTTGGAACTGGTTTACTG
Source organism: Caldilineaceae bacterium (assembly GCA_965207495.1). Taxonomy (GTDB): domain Bacteria; phylum Chloroflexota; class Anaerolineae; order Caldilineales; family Caldilineaceae; genus Bin5. The sequence continues at coordinate 3,720,257 of OZ242287.1, read as the reverse complement.
TTTGGCGGGCCTGCCTGTCCGCTGGGACTGAAAGCGTAGGGCCGACACCGAGGTGTCGGCCCTAACTTCCTTCATTTTACCACAGGAATTGCTCTGCCGTATCGCCTATTCCGCCGGGCCAAGCTGTCCAGTCAGAATCTGGATTACTACGAAGGAGTCGGCATACGGGCTGTTGACGTAGATCGGGTCGCCATCCGGCAGCCAGCCACTGGCAAAGCGGCTGGGAACCGGGTTGTTGCCATAGCGTTCCCACAGAGGAATCTGTGGCAGCAGCTCATTATAGGCCATGGCGATCTTGTCCAGGGCCGCGATCTGCATGTCGGCGTCACCGCCGGAACCGGCATCTTTTGTCAGAGCCCACAGGTCGACGTCGCCAACGCTGTCGGTGCTGACGTTGAGGTCGAAGGACATGCCGGGAAGCTCAATGCTGCCTGCGCCCGATGCGCCTACGCCGGTCGCGGCCGCGTTGTGGGTGCTGAAGTCATTCTCGTAGGAGAAGGACGGGTGGGGGTTGCCTGCTCCCCAACCGCGAATCGCCAACTCGAATTTGCCTTCATTGATGTCGATCGGATGCTGCTGGAAGTTCACGCCGCGGAAGCTGGTCTGGAAGCCGAAGGCAGTCAGCTGTTCGGCCGCGTTTTCAGCTGCGGCAGACCAGTCGGAGTACTCGGCCGGCGCGGTCAGATTCCATTCCATGCGTGCGCCAGTGTCGTCGACCCAGACACCGTCGTCATCACGGCTGAAGCCGATGTCGAGCAACATCTGCTCGGCCTTTTCCAGATCCTGCGTATAAGGATTCAGGTTGGCGCGCGTATCATCACTAAGCCACAGAGGCGTGATGTTGTCGGAGAATCCACACATGCATTCTTGGGCTATGCCCGATTCGGCCAGCGAGATGAAGGCGTTCTCTTCAAAGTTGATGGCATAGGCCAGGGCTTGCCGCACCTCTTTCACATTGAAGGGATAGATGGTGTGGTTGAAGTAGAGGGCCGGGCCGCTGTAAATCGGGGCTCGAATGATGCGGTAACCCAGAGACATGAACTCGCGCTCTGTGGCTGGCGGGAAGCCGTGCGTGGCATAGTCGACATCGCCGGAGAGGACGAGCGGCGTTACGACCGGCGTCTCACCGTTGTAGTTGACCATCCGGTCGAAGCGCACCGTGTCGGCCCAGTAGGAGGTCTCAACTTTGTTGAGGATCATCTGGGATTCGGTGATGCTGGCCGGGTCGATCGCGTACGGCCCCAGAACGACCATCTCATCAGGTCGCAGTTCATTGAACTCCTGCAGAAGCTGCTTCCAATCGTCATCCTCGTTGGTCATGCCAGCCTCGACCAGGTCGCGTGTGCGCTGGGCGAAGTCGCCATAGACTGAGGAGGCCGTGATGTGTACCTCGCGCAGCACACGGCGGGGCACGGTCGTGGACGGTCCGCTGAGAACGAAGTCGACCGTGTGATCATCAACGGCCTGCACGTCGTCCAGGAAGCGCCAGACGGTCTGGCTCAGCAGACGGGAGATCGAGAAGGTATCGACCACGTCCTGCGAGGTGAAGGCGCTGCCGTCGCTCCAGTTCGCGCCCTGAATCAGGCTGACGCGCAAGGTGACGTCATCGACCCATTCCCAGGCCTCACCGGCTACCGGCATCCAACTGCCGTCGGCCCAAAGGAACATAAACAACGGCGGTTCCATGAGGGCGCGATAGATGCCGAGGGTCATGCCATTGGTGACCCAGGTGTTGAAGTGGCCGGTGGGAGGGGGCGCGTAGGGCCAGGCCGGATGGAACTCGGCGACGCCGCTACCTTCTGCTTCGGCCGGCGCAGCCTCTTCCTGTGCTGCCGGAGCCGCTTCGCCGCCGCCGGTGTCGGCCGCGGGCGCGCCGCATGCGCTGATGACAAGCGCCGCGATCAAGGCAAGTGCAAGCAAGATTTTCCGGTTCATTCGTTATCCTCCTTAGGATATTTGAGAAAGTGTAGGGTTAGGGGATTAGGGGGCGGGGCCGCGCACGGTAACGCGCATGGCGCGCCAGCGGGCTTGGATCACCGTTCCCTTCGCTTCCCCCACTGTACAAGAATCACAACCAAGAGTAGATAGATTAGCCCTATACCGAGAGTAAACTGGGTTATCACATATTCGGCGGTCCCTTTGTCCAGAAAAAGCAGAAGGGCGCCGGCGACAAACGCAATGTAGAACCCAAGGTGAAAGGCTGCTCTACCAAGAAAGGGGTCCATCTGAATTCGGACTCACTATATCGGGACCCATACCGCATCCGAAGAGGTAACGCGGTCTGCGTCCAATAGCTTCAAATTATCTGGCTTGGCTCCGACATGCGGACGGGACAGGCTACGCTGCCCCCTTCGGAGATACGTTCCAACGGTGGCACCACAGTGTCGCAATCGCCCTCGGCGATGTAAGGGCAGCGCGGATGAAAAGTACAGCCTGCCGGCAGATTGAGGAGGCTAGGAATTTCGGCGCTCCGCAGTTCTATGTGTGTCTTCTTCTTTGCCAGTTCCGGGTCGGCTTCGGGTACAGCTCCCAATAGCGCCTGTGTATAGGGGTGACGAGAGTCGGTTATCAGCCGGGGCGTCGGCCCCTCTTCCACGATTCTCCCCAAGTACATGACAGTAATGCGCCCCTCCCAGGCGAAGTACTTCGCCAGCGCCAAGTCGTGGGTGATGAAGAGGAAGGTGACGTCGAACTCTTCCTTCAGCCGGGAGAGCATGTTCAGCAGGCTTACCCGAATCGAAACATCTACCATCGAAACGGCTTCGTCGGCGACGATAAATTTCGGCTCCACAGTTAGCGCCCTGGCTACCGATACTCGCTGGCGCTGTCCACCACTCAACTGGTGAGGATACTTGTCGAGAAACTCCGCTACTGGTGTAAGATCGACGATTTCCAGCAGTTCGGCTGCCCGTCGCTCCGCGTCGCGGCGCCGTGATCTTCTGCCGCCACCGCTACCATTCTGCGCCGACCTCTGTGACTGGTGGCGCAGCAGCGGTGTCATGATCATCTGGCGCACGGTCTGGGTGGGATTGAGTGAGGCGTAAGGGTCCTGATGGATGATTTGGACTGCGCGGCGATACTGCTGGTAGTCGGCCTTGTCCATCGCCGCGATGTCCTGGCCCTGATAGAGGATCTGCCCGTCTGACGGCGGCAACAGACCGACGATCATGCGGCCGGTGGTGCTCTTGCCACAGCCGCTCTCGCCGACCAGACAGACGATTTCCCCGGGTTCGATGTCAAGCGAAATCGAGTCGACGGCAGTGACCCGATCGCGGCCGCTGCCAAAGTATCTGGTTACTTTTCGTAGTTCGAGAATTGGTGTCATCTATTGCGGCCTCCAGCGGCCGCGCCGTGTTTGTGCGTTACATCCGCCCAATTCGTCGTTTCGGTCATGATCTCTTCTTGCCGCGCAGCCCGTTGCGCTCGATGTCGTCCTGCACGGCATCGGTATGCCAGCAGGCGGCGAAGTGGTTATCGCCGACGCGTTCCAATTTCGGCTCCTCACTGCTGCAGCGTTCACTCGCATACGGGCAGCGGGGATGAAACTTGCAGCCCGTTGGCAGATTGATCAGATCAGGAGGAGAGCCAGGGATAGAAGAAAGTTCCTCGAAGCCGCCGGTCACCGTCGGTACCGCTCGAATCAGCCCCAAAGAGTAGGGATGGCGCGGGCGATAGAAAATGTCTTCAACAGGACCAAGTTCCACGACCTGCCCAGCGTACATAGTCGCCACTCTGTCCGCCAACTCAGCCGCGATGGCAAGGTCGTGTGAAATGAAGAGCATAGTAAAGTGCAGGTCTTCCTTCAACTTTCGCAACAGATCGATAATGGTGCGCTGGGTGAGGATGTCGAGGGCCGTCGTTGGTTCGTCGAGGATCAGAATTTGGGGGTCGAGCAGTAGTGAGATCGCCAGTAGAGTGCGCTGGCGCATGCCCCCGCTCAATTCGTGGGCGTAGGCGTCGATTACCCGGCTCGGATCCAATTGGACGAAACGGAGAAGGTCGAGGAAGCGCTCGCGGACCTCCTCACGGTTGTTCCAGCGGTGGGCTTTGGCGGTATCCCACACCTGATCCCACACTTTGAGCACAGGATTGAAGGCGTTGAGGGCCGACTGGAAGACCATGGCACAGTCGCGCCAGCGGAACTCGCGCATGGGACCATCAGCCAGGGATAGCACATCCACTTCGCGGCCGTCGCGGCGATAAATGATCTTGCCGGGGCTGACCTCTGCGGTGTCGACCAGCAGGCGCACGATTCCCAGCCCCAATGTCGTCTTGCCGGAGCCGCTTTCGCCGATGAGGGCCAGGCTTTCGCCGGCCTGCAAGTCGAGCGTGACACCGCGAACGGCCTGGACGCTGCCTTTGCGGGTGCGATAGCTGACATGAACGTCTTGCAGGCTCAAAGGTGGCTGCCTGCCGTTTTCTTCAACGTTCTGGTGCCAGGAAAGGTCGGTTGATTGGCTCATTATTGACTTGAAACGCGTCCCTTACTCGCTGGCTCGCAGTCGCGGATTGAACACTAACTCCAGCGAGCGGGTCATGGAAATGATCGACAGTTGGAGAATGGCGATTGCAACAATTGGGGCCATGATGTACCAGACGCTGTCCTTGTAGAAGATCGCCCCTCGTACCCATGCCAGCTGGATCATTACGCTCCAGTTGCCGGCGCTGATGGGCACGAGGCCCAGGAAGACGAGGCCGGCCTGCTGGTAGACGGCGAAGGTCATCCCTAACGCGAAACTGACCACGATATAGGGCATCATGTTGGGCACCATCTCCCGCAGGACGATATGCCATACGCCCAGGTCGAGCGCCCTGGCTGCTTCGATAAAGTCGCGTTGTTTCAGAGAAAGGGCCTGGGCGCGCAAGGCGCGCAGGAGGGTTGGCCAATTCAGCAACCCCATGAGAATGCCCAAAAATGTCAAACTGTTTAGCGAAATGAAGGCGGCCAGCACGGCCAATAGTGGGAACTGAGGGATCGTGAGGATGATATCGGTGACCGACATGATGGCGCTGTCGATCCATCCGCCGATGAAGCCGCTCATCGTTCCAAAAACGACTGCGATCACCGTCGATATCAGCGCTGCCAGAAACGCCACATAGATTACGTCTCTGCCGCCGTTGACAATCTGGGACCAGATGTCGCGGCCCTGATGATCGGTCCCCAGAGGATGTTCGACAGTCGGCGTTATATAGATCTTGTCGATTTTCGTTTTTGTATCCAGTTCAATGAACACGGGCCCAACGTAAGAGAGCAGGACCATGAAAATTACTACAAGGAACCCGATAAAGCCGACCCGATTGTAGGCAAGTAGGCGCACGCCGGTACGAAATCCCTTCCATGCGCTGACCAGGATGCTGTCGGTCTGTTCGCCTTCCATCACCTGCGCTGCCATTTATCTGCTCCCGTGCTTCTTTGGGCGTGCTTTTTCTGCAATGCGTATCGTGTAGTCAGGCATTCTGCGGTTAGCCTTCGTTATCTTGCAGCTTGATTCGGGGGTCTAGCCAACCGTAGAGTACATCTGCAAAGAAGTTGGCGAAGATCACCGAAAAGGTGATTATCAAGAAGATTCCCTGCATTATGGTATAGTCGCGCTGGTTAATGGCCTGCCCCAGCATGCGGCCGATACCGCCGTACTCGAAGATCTGCTCTACCAGCAACGAGCCGCCGACAACGAAGCCGATGCGGATGGTCAGAATCGTGAAGAGGGGCAGGATTGCGTTGCGGCCCACATAGGCGGTTGTGATTCGCCATTCCTTTAACCCGCGCGCCTTGGCAATCGTTACATAATCTTCGCCCAGGGTGCTGATTGTGTTGCTCTTCATGCTCAGCATCCAGAAACCTATGCTGGTTAACACATAGGTGGAGATTGGCAGAGCTCCGTGGAAGAAGGCATCGATAAAGAATTCCAGATTCAGGCCCGGCACCATGCCTGAGGAATAGGCGCCGCGCATGGCCGCGATCGGCAGGATCTTCCACTGAACGCCCAGCCAAACGACGATGAGAAGACCGATGAGAAAATCCGGAACGGAACTGACTATAGAACTCACGACAGTAAAGCCGTGATCGAGAAAGCTGTCGCGGCGGTAGGCCATGATGACGCCCAACAAGACGCCTACCGAAAAGCTGATCAGGAGCCCGGTACCGACGCTGAATAGGGTCCATGGCAGGAATCGCAGAATTACTTCGGTTACGGTTGTTCCAGGGGAGAGAACCGACTGGCCAAAGTTGCCCCGCGCGAGATTCTGCAGATAGGAGAAATACTGGAGTATGACCGGCTGCTCCAGGTCGATTGCGAAGAGAGCGGCAGCCTGATCCTTTGCCTCGTGAACTGGCATTCCGTAGGTGACGACCAACTGATTAACGTAAATCTCTATCGGGTTGCCGGGCAGGAGGCGAACCAAAAAGAAGATAATTGTGGTGACGATGAAGATGGTGGCCAGCGCACGCAGGAACTTGCGGAAAAAGTAAGAACCCCAAATAGCGCCAAGGATGGAAAGCAGGCTGCTGGTGCGCCCGGTACTGACGCTTGTTACGTCAGCCACTGTGGCCATATCCGTTGTCCAAGTCTGTATAATTAGCGAATTCGGGAGAGCGTCCTGCCGGCTTTGAGCAGGAAGCCTGCTAAGTGCCCCGGTGAATCCGGGCCAAGCCGCTGGGTCCAATGGCTTGGGGGGGGACGCTATCGGCGTGAGTATAGCATATGTCATCTGCGATGCAAATAATCTGACTTTGAAGAAAGCTTGTGTGAAGCTGCACAGTTATGATAGCAATATTGGCCCAGTACCATCGGTCTCGCGAGGGGGCCTGCAGAGTCCAGTTCTGGGTACATTCCAGGATTTGGCGTGGGCACAGTCCGGCAGGGAGACTATGCCGGCGTTGGGGGAACTGCTGGGGTTAGGGGCTGGGGGCCAGGGGTGAGGGGGCTGAGATAGCGCGTGGGGAGGAAGCCACTGTCGGCTAGACATTATGCTGGGGAAGAATAAGCACGGTGGCTAGCAAGGGCGGGGCGTTGCGGGGGCGCAGCCCCTGCACAAGAGAGGGCCGAAGGCCCGAACGCCCAAAAGAGCAGTGGTCAGTGGTTAGTGGTCAGTGGTTAGTGGTCAGTGGTCAGGGGTCAGTGGATGGGCGATCTATTGGGGATGTATGTAAAAACTGAACACGGGCTAGTCGATACCTAAGGAACAAGAGAGTACACTCCTATTTAGGGGATGCACGCTTGAGTTAAGGCTAACTTGCCTCGCGGGTAGGCGAATCCAGCGCACCTCGCGTACAATGGATGCAGACAGAACGAACCTTCCATAGCGGAGACGCCCGATGACGCTGACAAAGCAGGACGCACTTGACTATCATGCCAATGGCCGGCCAGGTAAGCTGAAGATCACGCCGACCAAGCCGATGGAGACGCAGCTGGACCTATCGCTGGCCTACTCGCCCGGCGTGGCGCACCCGGTATTGGAAATAGCAGCGCGGCCGGAGGACGCCTTCGACTACACCTCGCGAGGCAACCTCGTCGCTGTGATCAGCAACGGCACGGCCATCCTCGGGCTCGGCAACCGCGGCGCGCTGGCCTCGAAGCCGGTCATGGAGGGGAAAGCGGTTCTCTTCAAGCGCTTCGCCGACGTCGACGTCTTCGACATCGAGGTGGACACCGAGGATGCAGCGGAAATGGTGCGATTCTGCGAACTGATCGCGCCTACTTTTGGTGGCATCAATCTCGAAGATATTAAAGCGCCGGAGTGTTTCCTGATCGAGCAGACGTTGCAGGCGCGACTGGATATCCCGGTCTTCCACGACGACCAGCATGGTACGGCCATAATCTCGGGGGCAGGGTTGATAAACGCTCTGGAGATCGCGGGTAAGCCGCTCGACGAGGCCCGCATTGTGATAAACGGCGCCGGTGCCTCGGCAATCGCCTGCGCGGATATTTATGTGGCGTTGGGGGCAGAGAAAAGCAATATTGTCATGTGCGACAGCCGCGGCGTCATCTACCAGGGCCGCATGGAGAACATGAACGAGTGGAAAGAGGAGTTCGCCAGCGACACGGAGGCAAGGACTTTGGGTGAAGCCATGACGGGCGCTGACGTCCTTATCGGCCTTTCCGTGGCGGGGGCGGTTTCGTCGGGGATGGTTCGCTCTATGGCCGAGAATCCGATCGTTTTCGCCATGGCCAATCCCGATCCGGAGATTCCCTATCCTGACGCCGTTGCCTCGCGTAGCGACACTGTCATCATGGGGACGGGACGAAGCGACTTTCCCAACCAGGTCAACAATGTTCTTGGCTTTCCCTTCATCTTTCGCGGCGCGCTGGACGTGCGGGCGAAGGCCATCAATATGGAGATGAAGCTGGCCGCGGCGCGGGCACTGGCCGACCTGGCCAAAGAGGACGTGCCCGATAGCGTCATGAAAGCATACGGTCTCGACACGCTGCAGTTTGGGCCCGAATACATTATTCCCAAGCCGCTGGACAGCCGCGTGCTGATGTGGGTGGCGCCTGCGGTGGCGAGGGCGGCGATGGAGACTGGCGCGGCTCGCCGTACCATCGATCTTGACGAGTATCTGGATGAGCTGGCGCTACGCATCGGAAAAGGCGTGCAGGTGATGCGTACACAGCAGAGCAAAGCCAGAAAGAATCCGAAGCGGGTGGTCTTCGGCGAAGGCGAGAACCCGAAGATTATCCGCGCGGCCTATGCGGTCGAGTCCGAGGGCATCGGCACGCCTGTACTGTTGGGCAACTCTGAGGTAATCCGCGTTCGCTGCGAGGAGCTGGGCCTGGACTACCGGCCAACCGTGGTCAATCCACACCAGGATCCCAGGTATCGCGACTACGCGGCCGCTTTCTACAGTGAACGCCAGCGCAAAGGGGTAACACTGGCCAGGGCCAACGAGCTGATGCGCCAGGCCAACTTCTTCGGGCCGGCGATGGTGCTGAACGGCGACGCCGGCGCGTTTATCTCAGGGCTGACCTACAACTACCCGGATGTGCTGCGGCCCGCCTTACAGATTGTCGGCACTGCACCCGAACGCGGTGTTCTCAGCGGCGTCTACCTGATGATCGTCCGAGATCGCATCTATTTCTTCAGCGACGCCACGGTGAACATCGATCCCGACGCCGAGACGCTGGCGGCCATCGCGATCAACGCAGCCGAAGTGGCGAGACAGTTTGACGTCGAGCCGAGGGTGGCGATGCTGAGTTTCTCCAATTTCGGCAGCACGCGCCATCCGCAGGTCGATAAGGTCCAGCAAGCCACCGAGCTGGTCAAGGCGCAGCAACCGGGTCTGCAGATCGATGGTGAAATGCAGGCCGACGTGGCGGTCGTGCCTGACCTGATGCGCCGCCACTATCCATTTAGCGCGATAGAGGATGCCAACGTACTGGTATTTCCGGAACTGGCATCAGCTAATACGGCCTACAAACTGCTGCACCGCCTGGGCGGGGCAGAGGCAATTGGCCCGATTCTGGTGGGGATGGGCAAGCCGATCCACGTATTGGAGACGGGCGCAGAGGTGGTGGACATCGTCAACGTGGCTATTTTGGCTGTTGTAGACGCCCAGTTTCAGGAAGAAGGGGACAGGAGCGGGAACTAAGGAATAGGATTCACTCGCTTCGATTCCCGCTCGTGATTCTTATATGTTCCAATTCTGATCGCAGTTGGACACGGTATACATGGCAACTTCGGCCGCGGCTTCCACCTGAGGCCAGACTTCCTGGTGGATATCGCGGCCTACCCACTCCTGGCGCAAATCTTCGCTCTCCCAGTACGATATCACCTCGTGCGAAAACGGGGGTCTGACCGCGCCCATGGCGTCAAGCTCCTCCTGAGGAAGTGGCGTCATCAGGCTGGCGCTGATAAAGCCCGGCTGCTGACGCATCGCCTCCATCCATACATCTACGATCACTCGTTCAAGCTCGGCGTCATTGCCGTCTTTTGCGTTGAAATAGACGTCAAGGGAAATCATCTCATTCCTTCTCCTGGTATTGTCAATTCTCGTGTTGGTCGGACTCGGCTTGGATAGCCCCGGGGGCCAGAGTGCGTCCTTCCCTGCGAATGGCGTGCAATCACAAGCGCTATTGCAGCGAAATTTGTGCCGCAACTGCCATCAGGGAATGACAACCGCTTTATGTTGCTAGAAAGCACGGTTTCCGGCAACTTTGACGCGCACTCGATAGAGTGATGAGCTGGCGGTGAGGAAGAGGCTCTTCATATCGTCGTCGCCCCAACAGAAGTTGGCGCAGCCTTGGGGCGTGTAGATTACGCCCAGGCAGGTGGCGTCAGGCGCGAAAACGTGGATGCCCCCCGGTCCGGTTACGAAGAGGTTGCCTGCGCTGTCGACCTTCATGCCGTCGGGAGCGCCGTCGCGCCCGCCAGTGACTTCGGCCCAGACGCGGCCGTTTTCCAGGGTGCCGCTCGCATTCACGTCGAATACGCGAACGTGCGCCCGCATCGTGTCGTTGACGAACAGCAACGATTCGTCGTTCGAGAAGCAGAGCCCATTGGGCTGGTCAAAATCGTCCACGAGCAAGGTCAGTTCGCGGCTGTCGAGGTCGAGGCGGTAAACGCCCTGGAAGGGCAGCTGCTGCTCACGCGGCAGTCCATAGTACTCGCCTCGGCCAAAGCCGGGATCGGTGAAGTAGATTGCGCCGTCGCTCTTGACGACAATGTCATTGGGGCTGTTGAGTTCTTTGTCGCCGTAGTGCGTCGCCAGTACTGTGACCGATCCGTCGCTCTCGGTACGGGTGACGCGACTGGTGGCGTGTTCGCAGGTGACGACGAGGCCGGCCGCGTCGTAGGCGTTGCCGTTGGCCATATTGCTGGGCTGCCGCCAGGTCTCGATGCTGCCGTCAGGACGCCAACGCCGCATGATGTTGCCCGGGATGTCGCTGAAGGTCAGGTGTTTTTCGACGTGGTTCCAGATTGGACCTTCGGTGAATTCGAAGCCGCTGCCGACTTCTTCGATTTCGACATCGTGGCCGACGACGGCGCTGAAACTCTCATGGCGAATTTCTACGTTCACAGTTTACTCCGATCTGAAATTGGTTCCCCACTTTACGGGGTCAGAATTCCTGGGACTGCCGCAGCGGTTTGGATCTGCGCCATGAATATAGTCCTGATCTTCAAATCAATCAACTCAGTTGGCTACGCTTCAATAGTCCGAGCTCTGTGCAAGAGACTTGAGAATCAGGAATCGCGTCATGGCCAGGCACTAGACAAGAGACTTTCTGGAGTACGGCTTCGACATGGACGCCGGGGGACGATACAGCGGATTCTGTAGACTACCCTTCGAACAGCCTTGCTCGGACGTCGTCCCGGGACAGACCTACCTGCTCTCCAACAGCCGAAATAATCGAACTTATCGTTCCAACCCGCAATTCCTGATGGCGGGGAATCGTAACGTGATGCTCAGCACCATGAGCTACAACTGCTAGAGTCATGTGGCTGCCTCTCTGTCGCTCGAATCGGTAGCCAAAATTGAGTCGCAACAGTCTTGCAAGCTCATCGCCAGATATGTCCCGCGGCAATTTCATACTGCGATGACTTCGTCCCTGACAAGATGCAACCTGACTATCCCAGGCATGTTTTCTTCGTCAAAGTGGCAACGTACAGCGTCTTTCACCATTTCCTTCAGGTCGGCCCAGTCCTCCCCTTGAGTGAAGATACTGTAACCTAAAGCCTTGGCGTCATATCCGCCCTCGACCGCTTCAGTTACTTCAAATATGATTTCGGACGGCTTCATCAGCAGTTCTCCTGGAGGATTGCTTCGAATGTATCTGCGATTGCAATTCATCGAAGTCTAACATCGTAAGACAAGGCACAGACTGCCGCCGACTCTTGCCCGATGGTATGAGAAGCTCCAGTCAATCTTAGTGACGGCTCCTGCGACGGGCCACAGCCAGAACGGGCTTAATGCTGATGTGTCATAGGTGTAAGCGTCCAGCTCGCAGAATTGACGACATCGAGAGCCTGGTGTCCTTCTCTTGTTGAGAGTTTAGTGAGCCTGCTTACATGGGTCAGATTCCGAGTTACTTGCGAGGACACTTGCTCTTTCGAATTGCACTCCACCATAGTACGACATATGTTCTGATTCGCCAAGCATACATATGATTCCGTTAACGGAGTATTCTCCGTCACTGTATGGTAAAATACGCGCCAAACAGCCCGCGCGCTGCCATCGGAGGGGCATGTCAGCGGAAGCCCGGAGGACTGCAAAGATGTCCAGCACACAGGATCTGACCTACATCGCCGCCATCACAGATGCACTGGATGTGGAGATGGCACGCGATCCGGAAGTGATCATATTCGGCGAGGACGTGGCCGGCCCATTCGGCGGCGCCTTTAAGGTGACCAAGCCGCTGACCGAGAAATATCCGCCCGACCGCATCTTCAACACGCCTATGTGCGAGAACGCCTTCATCAGCATGGGCACCGGCATGGCGCTGATGGGAATGCGGCCTGTTATCGAGATGCAGTTTGCCGATTTCATTTCGAGCGGTTTCGACAGCATAGTCCAGTTCGCCGCTACCAACCACTACCGCTGGGGCGCGCCTGTGCCGTGGGTGATTCGCGCGCCCTGCGACGGCGGGCTTCGCTCCGGCCCCTTCCACAGCCAGAACCCGGAAGCGTGGTTCACACACTCACCGGGCCTCAAAGTCGTAGCGCCCGCCACGCCTGCCGACGCCAAGGGTCTCCTGATCGCATCCATCCGCGACAACAACCCGGTCATCTATATGGAGAGCAAGATCCTCTACCGTTCCGAGCGTGGTCCGGTTCCGAAAGGTGAATACTCGGTTCCCATTGGCGAGGCTCACACGGCGCGCGAGGGCGCAGACCTGTCGATAATCACCTATGGCGCACAGGTGCGGGAAGCCCAGGAGGCGGCCGGGCGACTGGAGGAAGAGGGAATTGAAGCCGAGATCCTGGACCTGCGCACCCTCAAGCCGCTGGACACAGAGGCGATCCTGGAGACCGCCCGCAAGACCGGGAAAGTACTGATCGTTCACAGCGCCACGGGAAACACCGGCGTGGGCGCGGAAGTGGCGGCGCTGATCGCTCAGGAGGCGTTTCAGTGGCTTGACGCGCCGATACAGCGATTGACGGGCTTGGATATACCCGTTCCCTTCAGCCCGACGCTGGAAGACGCATACCGTCCCAGCGCGCAAAAGATCTATGCACTTGCGCAAGAATTGGCGGCGTTCTGAACATGGCCACTAGCAGCCTGAAGCTGGCAACTCTATGTTATGTGCAGCGGCCTGGGCAGACGCTCATGCTGCACAGGGTCAAGCGGGCCAACGACTACCACGAGGGCAAATGGAACGGTCTCGGCGGAAAGTTCGAGCAGGGGGAGTCGCCCGAAGAGTGCGTGGTTCGCGAGGTTTACGAAGAAAGCGGGCTCACTTGCATCGACCCGGCGCTGCGAGGGCAGATCGCCTTCCCCAATTTTGACGGCGAGGCCGACTGGTACGTGTGGCTCTTCCTTGCAAGGCACTGGACCGGGCAGGTTCGCGACTCCCAGGAGGGAAGGCTTGCCTGGATCGACAACGACCGGCTGTTGGATCTGAACCTGTGGCCGGGTGATCGACTATTTATTCCGTGGCTGTTCGAGGACCGCTATTTTTCGGCGAAATTCCTCTACAAGGATGGCGACTTTGAGGGATATGAGGCCACCTTTTACGGCCAAGATGGACGCATCGAGCGAGAAAGTTACGAACACAGAGCCGAAGCAGAGCAGGCGGCATTCGTGCCGACCTACGAGCCGGTGGACGACACGTTCTGCTGGCTGTGCGGCGCCGCCGTGAGTAAGAGGCACTGCAAAATAATCTGCACAAAGTGCGGATTTACCCGCGACTGCAGCGATCCCTAGAAGCGGCGGCCGAAATCTGAGTTCTTCCCTGACCGCGGTTTCAAAGAACTGCCCACTGCCGCGGTTTGAGACCCTTCTTCAAAGACATTTTATTGCTGCGCCAAGGCTTTCTCGCCGGCGGCGAGCACTTCCAGGATGGTGTCAGTATCATAGACGCAGCCGCCCCAGGTGCCTCCACTGACCGCCTGCAATGCCGCCCACAGGCGAGTATCGCCAGGAAGCCGCGGATCGGGGGACAGGTCCGGATGCAGAGAACGGTCGGCCAGGAGTTCTGAACCGGCCTCGCGTTGCGCCGCCAGCCCCGAACCATTGCCATTACCCCCACTTCCATTGCTGCTTGGCTGCCCAATCAGGTCGAGAGTGCCTCGCAGGTTGACCGTGTCAACTTCGATCTGGATCGTGTCCCCTTCACGCACGCGTCCGATAGCGCCGCCGGCCAGTGCCTCCGGGCCGATGTGGCCGATGCAGGCTCCCGTGCTGACGCCAGAGAAGCGCGCATCGGTGATGAGCGCCACCTGCTTGCCAAAGGGCAGATAGCGCAAGGCAGACGTCAGCTGGTAGGTCTCCTCCATGCCGCTGCCCATGGGACCGCGGCCGATCAGCACGATGATGTCGCCGGCCTGGACCGGTTTGTCGTGGTTGCCCTTTATGGCGGCGATGGCCTCGCGCTCGCTGATAAAGACACGCGCCTGGCCGGTCTTGCGGTAGACGCCGTCCGCGTCAACGACCGAGGGATCGATGGCTGTGCTCTTGATCACAGAGCCTTCCGGCGCGAGGTTGCCGGTGGGGAAAGTGACCGTGCTGGTCAGCCCTCGTTCTGCGGCAGTCTTCGGGTCCATGATGACGTCGTCTGGGTCGATGCCGTCTGCCACGAAGAGCCGCTCGCGCAGGCGCTTGCGGCGTTCGCTGCTCCGCCATTCGTCGAGCAGTTCACCAAGCGGGCGGCCGTGGACGGTAATGGCGTCCAAATGCAGGAGGTCCAGGTCGCGCAGGTGCAGCATCACTTCGGGCACGCCTCCAGCGAGAAAGGCCTGAACCGTGGGATGGCCAGTGGGCCCGTTGGGCAGGACGTCCACCAGCCTGGGCACTTCCGCATTGACGCGCTGCCAGTCGTCGACGGTGGGGCGGGGCAGTCCGGCGGCGTGGGCCACGGCAGGTATGTGGAGCAGCAGATTGGTCGACCCGCCGAAAGCGGCGTGCACGACCATGGCGTTGTGTAGGGCTTTTTCGGTGAGGATGTCGGCGCAGGCGATCTCATTTTCGTGTAGTGACACTAAGGCGCGCGCAGAACGGTCAGCTGCCTCTCGCCAGAGCGGTTGACCTGACGGTGCCAGCGCGGCATGCATGAGCGTCATGCCCAGCGCTTCGGCGACAACCTGGGCGGTCGCGGCCGTGCCGAGAAACTGGCAGCCGCCGCCGGGCGATGCACAGGCGCGGCAGCCCAATTCAGCGGCTTCTTCCATCGTGATCTCACCGTGAGAGAAGCGGGCGCCGATAGTCTGTACTTTCCCCGCGTCCTCGCCGTCACTGGGCGGAAGGGTCACGCCGCCGGGCACTATTACAACCGGCAGTTCCCGTTGCGCTGCCAGGGCGATCATCATTGCGGGCAAGCCCTTGTCGCACGTGGCGACGCCCATGACCCCCTTTCGTGTAGGTAGCGACCTGATCAGCCGGCGCAGGACGATGGCGGCGTCGTTGCGATAGGGGAGCGAGTCCATCATACCGGTCGTGCCTTGAGTGCGGCCATCACATGGGTCGGTGACAAAGCCGGCAAAAGGCACCATTCCGAGCTCCTTGAGCCGCTCGGCCGCCGCCTCCATCAACAGTCCGACTTCCCAGTGACCGGTATGGTAACCCAGGGCGACAGGCGTACCGTCGGGGGCGCGAATGCCGCCCTGGGTGCTGAGGATCAGGAACTCAGGATTGCGCAGACGCCGGGGACTCCACCCCATACCGGCGTCCTGTGTGAGCCCGAAGATGTCACCGCTTGGGGCGTCGCGCAGGAACTCTTCGTCCAGGGGTAGGGAGCCGGAGGGGCCCTGGGCATTGGTTTGGACATCGAAGAGGCTACTATCGTCGTTGTCTACCGGTATTCGGCTGGAACTGTTGGCTGCCATTATCGCTTCCTTTGCGGAGAAAAGTTCCTGATGTTGTCTGGATTTCCGGGGCCTTCTGCTTGCTCTTTATAGCACGGGCGAGTAAGATGGACAACCGTCGAACGGACCTCTTTCTTGTAGTCAACCGGGGAATCGCGGATGAAGAGTGAACAGGGCCAGGATGCCTTCGGCCTCCTGCTGAACCACCATTTTGCCGGAGAAGCCTGTGATGAGTTCATCGAGCGTGATGACGGTTATCTCATGGCAACAGACAATCTGCCCGCCTATTTTGCGCCCTACGCCGAATGGCCTCCCCGCATGCAGCAGGCGATGGAATTCGTGCGCGGCCGCGTCCTGGATGTGGGCGTGGGAGCCGGCCGCTTTGCGCTGTATCTGCAGGAAAGAGGTCATGAGGTGGTTGGCATCGATGTTTCGCCCGGCGCGCTCGAGATCTGCCGCCGGCGAGGCGTGAAGAATGTGCGGCAGCTGCCCTTCCACAGAGCTGACGCATCACTTGGCACTTTTGATACCGTTTTGATGATGGGCAATAATTTCGGGCTGTTTGCGAACCCGAGGCGGGCAAGATGGATGCTTCGCCGACTCAAGAAACTCACCAGCCGGAACGCCCGTATCGTGGCAGAGTCGCTCGACATCTATGGAACAGACAAGCCAGAGCATCTTGGCTACCATGACCGGAACCGGCAGCGCGGGCGTATGGCCGGCGAGATTCGACTTCGGGTGCGCTACCGTGATCTGATCGGCGACTGGTTCGACTATCTGATGGTCTCTCAACGAGAGATGCAGGAGATCGCGGCGGGAACCGGCTGGCGCGTAGCTGAGTTCATTGGCGCAACCGGTGGACAGTATGTTGGTGTGATAGAAAAAGAGGGTTGAACTGGCAGAGCGACGTCGGCGGTCTGCCTCCAAAACGATAGATGAGGTTCTGATATGACTCGAAAAATCCTTTTAACCGGGGCAGCCGGCAAAATCGGTAGTTTCTTCCGCGATGCCTATTCTGATGACTATGAATTCGTGCTCACGGACATTGCAAAACCGGAGGATACGAAGGGTGACCCCTTCACCCAGGCGGATTTAAGCGATTTCGACGCGATTCGACCGCTCTTTGACGGCGTCGACACCGTAGTCCACCTGGGGGCGGATCCGAGCATGGATGCCCCCTGGGAGAGCCTGTTACCAAACAACGTGATTGCCACTTACAATGTCTTTGAGGCCGCGCGTCAAGCCGGCTGCCGGCGGGTCGTTTACGCCAGCAGCATCAATGCCGTGTTAGGTTATCCGCGCGATCAGCAGGTCCACACCAGCCAGCCCGTCTATCCGATCAACCTGTATGGCGCGACAAAATGCTGGGGCGAGGCCCTGGGCCGATATTATTCTGCCGCGCACGGCCTTTCGTCGCTTTGCCTCCGTTTCGGCGCTGTTCAGGCGCGCGACTCTGAATGGATCCACTGGGATCATGAGTATGTCGAAATCATTCAGACGCTGGAGGACAACGCGAGCCTGATTGCAGCCGCGGTCGAGGCCGGCGCCGATGTCATGTTTGGCAACTTCCACGGCATTTCGGACAACCGCTACAAACGCCTCGACATGACCGACACCAAGGAAATCCTCAACTATTCACCCCAGGACGACGCCTTCGACATGGCGCGGCGCCGCGGCAGTCTGTAACTAAGCCCGGAGAAGCTGCCTTTCGGACTTTCCTTAGCCTAGTGCCTTCAAGTCGGCGTCAATCGCCTGCAGTTTTTCCTGTGAGAGGCCTGCCTCGGCCGCCTCCGGGTAGTAGGAGATTTGCTGCAAGGTCATGTGCATGGCCATGGGCAGGTCTGGATGGGAGGAGGCGCCGGGCATGTGCTTCTCCAGGACGGCCTTTGCCCGCTCGTCACTAAGTATACTCTGCAATGTTGAGTGTATGCTGTGGGACATTGGAATCTCTCTTTCGTTCACAAGTGAATCTAGGGATGCTGCGCGCCGGCCGTTTCCACGTATACGGCGTAGAGCGACTGGCTGCTTGCCATAAATAGTCTGTTCTTGCCCGCGCCCCCGAAACAGAGATTGGCGCAGATCTCAGGCAGATGAATCTGGCCGATTCGGGTCCCGTCGGGTGCGTAGCAGTGTACGCCGTCAAAACCGGCCCCGGCCCAACCGGCAGCGGCCCAAAGGTTGCCATCTACGTCGCAGCGAATCCCATCGGCCATGCCCGGGTTCATGTCGACAAAGAGGCGGCCATTCTCGAGGCGGTTGTCTGCGGTTACGTCGAAGACGCGGATGTGGGAAGGACCGTTGGGGTCGTGCGAACGCCCCGTATCCACAATGTAGAGCAGGTCTTCTTCGGGTGAAAAACAGAGTCCGTTGGGACGCAGAAAGTCGTCGGCTACGATCGTGGCTTCGCCCGTTTCCGGGTCCAGCCGGTAAACGCGCGTCGGCAGTTCCGGTTCGGCCACCGCGCCTTCGTAGTTGAGCATGATGCCGTAACCAGGGTCGGTGAACCAGACGCTTCCGTCCGAGTGAACCACAACGTCGTTGGGAGAGCTGAGCCGCTTGCCTTCAAAACTGTCCATCAAGACGGTGATCGAACCGTCGGGCTCGGTACGGGTTACGCGGCGGCCGGTGTGTTCGCAGGATATGAGCCTGCCCTGTCGATCGCGTGTATTGCCGTTGGTGTGGTGGGAAGGACTGCGATAGACGCTTACCTCCTGGCTCTCCTCGTGCCAACACAACATGCGGTTGTTAGGAATGTCGCTCCAGATCAGACTTCGGGCGTCTCCGAACCAGACGGGGCCTTCAGCCCAACGGCAACCTGTGAAGAGTCGTTCAACGACCGCGTTGCCGATCCTGTAACCGCTGAAGCGGTCATCAAGCACCTCGACGGCGGGGTCAGGGTAACGAACAACGCCTCCGCTCCAATCCCTTTCAGCCAACGATGGCGTGGACATGTAGGTTTCTCCTTCTTGAAAGACGGTGAGTGAGTGTCTTGCTTCTGCTCGACATTATCGCAGACCAGCCGCCCGCCTGCCCAGAATTACAGCGGCCAGAATATTGGTATCAAGAACGTTGCCAGCGCCCACATGATGATAGTAAGCGGAATCCCAATACGCAGATAGTCGCCAAACGTATACCCGCCGGCGCCTCTTACAATGGCGTTTGTCTGGTATCCCATCGGCGTCATAAAGCTGGCCGATGCCCCGAAGGCGATTGTCATAAGCAGCGGCTGTGGATTCACCTGCAACGTGGCGGCCATGGACAGCGCGATCGGGGTGAGGAGCACGGCAACGGCGTTGTTGCTGATCAGTTGGGTCAGCAGGCTGGTGAAGAGATAGAAAAGGGAGATCATGACGACCGGGCTGACCTGGCCTGAGACCGCAATCAGCTGATCCACGAGCAGCTGGGCAAGGCCGGTCTTCTGCATAGCTATTCCCATTGGGATCGTGCCGGCGAGCAGCAACAGTGTTGCCCCGTCGAGTGACGACATCGCCTCATCGGCGCGCAGGCAGCGTGTGGCGACCATCAGTCCCGCTCCTCCCAGCGCCAGCATGACGATTGGGATGTCGGTCAGGCTGGCCAGGAGGATCACCGCGCCCATGATAATGAGGGCGGGACGATTCTTGGCGCGCCTGACAATGGCGGACTCCACGCCCTCGACGAGGAGAAGTTTGAAGATCTCGCTCACCGCGTGCAGGCCGGCCCGGGTCCCTTGCAGGAGCAGGACATCCCCGCTGTTGAGACGCGCGTGTCGGGGGCCGACTCGGCGTTGGCCGCCCCTACGCTGCAGCCCCAGCACATGAACTTGATGGCTATCTTCGAATTCCAGTTGTGCAAGCTGACGGCCAATTGCTATTGAGTCCGGTAGTATGACGGCCTCGACAATGCGCAGGGCTGGCGAGGCGCCGGACGACCTTTCGGATGGTGGCGGCGCAAACTGCCCCGGCTCTGACACGTAACCCGAGTAAGTTTCGATAAAGCGGGCAATCACAGGTGGAGCCCCGCAAATGACCAGTACGTCGCCGGCCTGGATTCGAAGTGACTCTGCGTCATCCGGCTCGGAACGTCTGACCAGCCCGAAGCGAGACGGGTGGGGCCGCCGGGCGCGGTGGGGCCTGCCGTCGCGCAGGAGTTCGAGGAGTTCGATCCGGTCCTGGGCCGATTCGCCGTTGCTGTGAAGCGCGCCGCGCAAGTGGGTCAGGCGTCGATGGTGACGCTCGGACCTGCGCCGCGAGAATCGGACGCTGGCGGCCTCGCTGAATAGTTCTCCAACATTCTGGCCGAGTAACGGGCTTGATTCCTCAACGAGCAGTTCGGCGACGAACGGCGTACTCTGGTGGCGGCCTTCGCCCAGGCTGCCTGCTGGCGACCTGTCAGGCAGTAGCCTCTGGCTGGTCAAAACGATAAAGATTCCGCCGGCCACCGTAAAGATCAGACCGAGCGGGGTGAAGGTCAACAGGTTGAAACCCGGTCCACCCGTGGCCCGGTAGAGGTCGTCGACAAGGATGTTCGTACTTGTGCCGAGCAGTGTGATCGTGCCGCCCAACACGGCGAAATAACTCAGAGGGATGAGCAGTTTGGACGGCTGAATTCGGAAACGCTGGCTGAGGGAAAGGACGACGGGCGCCATCATGACGACGACGGGCGTGTTGTTCATGATGGCGCTGGCCAGTGGGATGACCCCACCTAACAGGATCAGCAGCCGGCGGGGACTGCCGCCTGAGAATCGCGCCAGGCCGATTGTCACGATCTCCAGCGCGCCTGTGCGCAGCAGGCCGCCGCTGATCACGAACATTGCGCCCACCGTCAGCGTGGCGGTGCTTGCGAATCCTGACAATGCCTCGCGAGAATCCAGTATTCCGGACAGGGCAAGGGACGCGATGGCAAGAGCCGAAGTCGTTTCAGTTGCTAGCCAGTCCGTCAGATAGAGATAGGTCGCCACGATGAGAATGGCGACTAGAATGATCATGTCAGCGGTCATATCAGGTTATTTCTTGAGGTCACACAGGGTCGTTTCACTTTTGCACTGGATTATACCGGGATGCCTGCAGGGACAGTGAGCGGGCAGAACTGAGTTTCGGGCATTCATAGCAGCAATGCATTGGTGTGAAGAGTTCAAGAGCCTGCTCACTTCTGCCAACGATTTTCGCATAGTGAAGAAGCAGGAACAAAAAGGCGGGAATGCAATTTTCGTACGGGGACGATTATCAGGATACTGTCTTGCCCATACTGAGTCAAGCCCGGAAGTGCGTAGTAAGGGTGTGACGGGCCATCGAATTCAGCTGGCCACTATGCAAGAATTCGTGTTGACGCTGAAAGTCCATCGTGCTATTGTTCGTGTAATCATTTGAGGTACGAACGGCGTGCGGCAGGTCCAAACTTGGCTGTTGCGAGTAATGCTTCTGGAGGTCCAAAGGATGAGTGACCCAACCGGAGAGAGCGGCTCAATTGAACGCTGGATCGACCCAGTATGCCAGCCTCTGTCGGTTGAAGCGAGACGGCCCTTCGTCAGGTTGCCTGATGGGGGACTTATGGCTGTGTCTGGCAACGCCACAATCACCAGCTTCGATGATGGGTCGACCTGGCAAGCGCCGCGCCCCATTTTCCGCGGCGATGGGGAAGAGCTGCCTTCTCCAGGAACTGGGATTCCACGGAATTCGGGTCAACTGCTGTCTACAAGAGACGGCACACTGGTCCTAGTCTGGATGGACGAGCGGGTCCTGAATTGGGACGATGACAGCGGCGAACCGGGCGTCGATGCACGCGGTGACCTCTGGGCTATTCGCAGCCTGGATGGAGGGGCTACGTGGGTTGACCGTCAGCGTTTATTTCGCGGGGTGTGCGGTCATCCTCCCATTAATATGATTGAAACTGCCAACGGCAGAATCGTCATTACGAACCAGTTCTACCTGCGCCGCCCAGGGAGAAATGCCATTCGGGTCTACTCTTCAGGGGATGGTGGGAAGAGTTGGCGAGGCAGCAATATTATTGACCTGGGCGGACATGGACACCACGATGGCGCTTTCGAGCCGACATTCATAGAGAGGCGGGACGGCACTCTCTGGATGCTTATTCGCACGAATTGGGACCGTTTCTGGGAAGCGATTTCTTACGATGAAGGCCTGTCGTGGCGTACGATCCGACCCAGTTCGATCGAAGCCAGTACGTCGCCGGGTTATCTGATTCGACTGCAGAGCGGGCGTATCTTACTTGCCTGGAACCGCCTCCATCCTGAGGGGGCTGACAGCTTTCCCCGCCGCAGCGGCCAACTGTCGGAAGACGAGGCAAGTTGGCATCGAGAGGAACTTTCCATCTCGTTGTCTGAAGACGAGGGTGTCAGCTGGTCGGCGCCGCGTGTGATCGCCCGCGAGAAGGATGCCTGGATATCCTATCCATACGTCTTTGAATACGGCCCAGGACAGCTCTGGGTGACTACAGGCCAGGGTGACCTCCGGTTGCGCGTAGCCGAAAGGGATCTGTTGGACAGTTGAGGCTGCCGCACAGGCGGGTTTTCGTCAGGGATTCGGTCAACGGAAAGGCTGAAGGGCGTCGGAGGCCAGACCCATGGCCAAGGAGGCCAGGAGAGCAATAAGAAGAGAGCGGGCGAACGGACTCGAACCGTCGACATTCAGCTTGGGAAGCTGACGTTCTACCACTGAACTACGCCCGCAAATTGATGGCGCTGTGAGCTACGCACGCTTGGAAATGAGGCCTGCGAAACGTCATCACTATAATACGGGTGCGTTCGCGCACTGTCAAATTAGCAAAATCGTCGCTTGCGCTATACATTTAGTTCGTGTAAAACTATGATGTGGAGTCCTACGCTTTCGGATCAGGAAAGCCCCCTTTCATACATCAATAATCGGGCAGCGCCCCTTCGGAAAAATCGTTCCGGGTATGGCTTACACTAGACACAAAATGACGAGCGTTTCGTAATAGGAGGAGACGTAAGAATGATTCAGTTTGACTTTGGCCGCCTGGAACAAGTGGAACTGCGAACAGTATGGGTTAGTGAGGACAGCGACTTTGCTACTTGGCTGGCACGAGGCGACAGTCTGGCCCTACTCGGTGAAGCGATAAACATGGACCTTGAGTTGGAAGACACCGAGGGCTGGGTCTCACCTTACCCGCGAGGCGTGGTCTGCCGTTCACGCGGCAGCGGCGGCGGCTACGTTGTAATCGAAAATCAACTGGAACATACAGACCAGAGCCACTTAGGGCAACTGCTCACCTACGCGGCAGAGTTGAAAGCAGTTACGATGGTGTGGGTGGCCGCTGAGTTTACTCAGGAGGACCGGAATACACTGGACTGGCTGAACGAAATTACAAACAATAACATTCGATTTTTCGGCCTGGAAGTTGAGCTGTGGCGTATCGGCGAATCGCCGCTAGCTCCCAAGTTTTATCTGGTTAGCAAGCCATCTGGTTGGGTGGAAAGTTCAGTCGCAACGGAAGGGAGCAGCCCTGGTACCGCGACGAGCCCGACTCCGACCCCGAGCCCGATTCCGACTCCTGCCCCAACCCCTGCGGCCGAAGCCGACGATACGTCTCTAGAGGATCAACTGCAACAGGTCGAGAATGAACTTCAACTGGAATATCAGCTCGTAGAAAACGAACTGCAGATGGAGTACTGGCAAGCACTGCGGAAGCATCTGGAAGACGGCGGAAGTTTCATCCGTCCGGGCACACCTCGTTCACAGAACTGGATGAATTTTGACGTAGGACACTGGCGCCTGCGAATGACTGCCTTTAACAATATGCGAGAAGGCGGAATCGGGGTTCAACTGGTGATTCGTGAGGGTGACGCCGAGGTTTCCTATAACACACTTTACCAGCAGCGCGGCGAGATAGGGGCGGAGATCGGCGACGCACTGGAGTGGCGCGAACTGCCAGAACACAAGCAAGGTCAGGTGATGTTACGCAAGTACAATGCCGACCCGACCAACCGTTCACAGTGGCAGGAGCAGCATGACTGGTTCAGGGAAAAGCTGGAGGCTTTTGACCGAGCATTTCGCCCGCGAATCTCAACTTTCGGCGCCGGCAACTAGCGTCGCAGGAGTCAACGGACGAATCTCGCTGTAGCTAACTACGATACCTTAAATGCGTCGCCCGTCCTGTTTCAGCCAGCGCTGAACTGGATGGGCGATTCTTTTTGTGCAAAGAGAAGCGGAGCGTCTCAAGCTTTCGGCAGTTGATCCCCGAGTATTTCAGCCGCAAACTCTCCGTCCGACATTATAACTCTTCCGTCCACGTCAATTGTGCATTGCGTTGGAATGACATCGACATGGTGGTCGGACTTCCAGTCGGCGCCCGTCTGCTTACCGTAGGGGTCGCCGAAAGCAACATGCACGCCTGGAAACTTCTCGTCCTGTAACAGATTGCCAACAAGCCCTGTCAAAGCGATGTTGGTACCAATAGCGAATTCTCCAACCCTATCGGCGTTCTCGGCGCCGAAGATATAAGACTGGACATCTTCTTCCAAAGATCTGTCTTTACTCTGCACAGATTTTACGCGTCCTTCTTCCACCTCAAATCTGACCGGTGTTTCGAGGATTCCGTATCGTTCGCTGAAGTAGTCGCCGAGCTCGTCCACCACAAGCACACCGTTTGCGTTTCCAGGTGAAGTGAAGGTCTCCCCTTCCGGCAGGTTGCCCCATTTTCCTGGCTCGTGGTAAAGCCCATGGCATGGTATCCAGTTGAAATCGGGATTCAAGGTGGCGGTGAAGTCGGTACCCTTCGGATTCGTGACTTGGATCTCCTTAGCTTGACTTGCAATCTCGTGTACTCGCATCGTTACTTCGTAGATCTGCTGGTAATCGACTCGCATCCCCTGCATCATCAGGGGAGGCGTGATATTGATCATATGGCCGTGGCGGGCCCCGGCAGGATTCGCTTGCATCACAGCCGGCATATAGGCCATTCGGAACTTGAGCTCACCAGGCCGGCTGCTGGCGGTATAGAAACTGACGTGAGGTTGATACTGTTCCAATGTGTTCTGTAGCCCTGCCGGCATTTCGGTTATGGGGCGGGTGCCCAGCGATTCCAACGTGTGAGTCTCTACTGCCTCTGCGATGGGGCCTGCGGCATCGGCCAGTGCCTGGCTGATCAGCGAAGAGCCTTCGTCGCCCAGAATAAGGACGCGTTCGCCGGGCTGTACTGCCATGCAGATTCGCACTGCGACTTCAGCGCCTGGCCGCATGTCTTCGAGGGTGTAACCTACTCTGTCGGTCATGGCTTAACGGTCCTCCCGGACTGTGATGTAAGCAGAAACGGCATTCCTGAGAGCACAGGAGTCGCCCCAATGGTTGACTCTCTGGCTACCCCAGAATCACCGGCTCTTCAGGGTATTGGAGCAGCGAAGGGCGCTCGCGCTGGGCCAAAGCAATGACTATGGTCAGTGGGCCCAGGCGGCCCCAAAACATGGTAAACGCGATCAGGGCCTGCCCCCAAGCGTCGAGCTTGTGCGTGAAGCCCAGAGAGTAGCCTGCATTGGCAAAGGCGCTAACTACCTCGAAACCAAGCGCAAAAATGTCGCCCTGAGCAAACAGAGACAGGATGATCGTGACGGCCGCGACCAGAAGCGTGCTGACCGTCATGATCGCGACGGCCTTATTCAGTGTTTCTCTGGGTACGGAGCGGCCAAACGCCACAGCCTGGTTATTTCCACCCTTGGCAGTCGCCAGGGCCGAGATCATCAACACCCCAAAGGTGCTGGTCGTCACGCCGCCGGCCATGCTGGCCGGTGCGCCCCCGACGAACATCCAGAACAGAAGCATAAGCTGCGTACTCTGGCTGAGCTCCTCAAGGGACAGAATAGTCAATCCCGCTGTACGGGCGGAGATGACTGTGAAGACACTGATCGCGATCTGTTCACCCAGAGAGTTGGCAGCCAGTGTAACTTCGTATAGATGTCGGTCCAGCAACATGACGGCCAAGCCCAGGACGAGGAGGACGGCAGTCAAGCCCAGTGTTATACGCGTGTTGAGGGCCAGCATACGATTTCTGAAAAAGCTGACCACATCGTACAACACGGCCACTCCGACGCCACCCAGAATTATCAGGGCCGACATCACGGCGAGAGTGTAGTAGTCGGCTCCAAATCCGAAAACCGGGGCGCGGCCGCTGCCTGCGAATAGGTCGAAACCGGCGTTGCAGTAGCTGCTGACGGCGTGGAAGAGCGCCAGCCAGAGCGCCTCACCGTCGGGAAGCTGGGTCCGCCAGCGCAGCCAGAGCAGGAGTGTGCCCACCGCCTCGATCGAAACTGTTACGACTAAGATATAAAGCGCAAGATTGGCGACGCTGCCCAGCCGCCCCCAGTTGCGGGTCAGGTTGAACTGTCTTTCGGCACCCAGAGATTGCTGGATCAGGAATCGCTCATTCAGCGTTACGCGCCGGCCCACCAGGCGAAAAAGCAACACGCTGAAGGCGATGAAGCCGACGCCGCCCACCTGTAGAAGGACCAGTATAATGAACTGGCCGAACCGACTGAAATCAGTAGCCGTCGTGAGCACGCCCAGGCCCGTCACTGTCACGGCGCTGGTGGAGGTGAATACGGCCTCCATCCAGGAAATCGACACGCCCGGCATCGTTGCAGCTGGAATCTTGAGGAGGAGCGTTCCCAAGACGATAATGCCGGCGAAGCCAAGTATCAGCAGGCGGGGCGCCTGCGCCCGGGACAGTCGATGGTCTGCGGCCTCCCCTGAACGGTCGGCATCGCGGGCCAGCCCAGGATGGTCAAACCTTTCCTCCTGATCTGCTCCGAGTTTCAGCAGAATCCCTTCGGAATCCTCGTCGGCAGAAGTTGGAGGCTCTTGGCTACTCGATTCTTCGGAACGATGGTTCATGACTAGTGCCGGCCGGCTGTTGGCATCGCAGATCTGGTTTAATCCCAGACGGAAGTCGCGCATCGACCTACGCAATTGGTAATTTACACGCGAGCAAGTTCCCGTCCAAAATGGGGGAGGCAGGACGCGCTTTTTCTTTCGGACGGCGCTCTGCGGCGGCTGGCAGCAACTGCCCCTGGACACGCGTAGGACAAGAGATTCTTTGGAGAGACAGTCCTGGCCCATATGGACTGTCGCCTTCCAACCGGGCGACGCTGGCGCGTGGTGTGTCCTCCTCTACTGTATATTAACTTGGTATAAAACATATTATACGGAATAAAAATATGAGGACGGGCCCCCTCTTCATTTGCCCCATTTCTTGCCATTTTGCCTCTGTTCATGTAACCTCACTCCGAACGTGCGGCCAAGGTTCTTCCTTTGTTCTTGTCCCGAGTAGCTCAGTAGGAAAAGGTCCCCTAAATGATTCTGTATCTGATTCGTCACGGACAGTCCGCTAACAACCTACTTGCCGAACAGCTCAAGGAACGGGCAAGTACGTACACGTTTGAAACATATATGGGTCAACGGGTAGCAGAACCGCCGTTAACCGAGTTGGGGGAGAGGCAGGCGCAACAGCTGGGAATGTATGGCCCACGAATGGCGATTTCGCGTCTCTACTGCAGCCCGATGTTGCGCACGATGCAGACTATCAAGCCCCTTTCCGAATCCCTGGGCTGCGATCCGACTGTTTGGATCGATTTACACGAACACGGCGGCGTCTTCCTCCGTCCAGGGGCAGACGTGAAAGCTGTCGGCTATCCTGGCCTCAGCCGTCCTGAAATGAGCCAGAAGTTTCCTGGCTATCGGTTGGACGGAATTGGTGAGAACGGCTGGTGGCACGGTGGCGAAGAGGACCTGGCATCTTGTCACGCTCGGGCAGTGCGGGTGACCGATGAATTGCATCGAATGGCGGGCGAAGCAAACGAGAATGAGGCCATTGCCGCCGTCAGTCACGGCACTTTTATGGACAGTCTACTGAAGGCGCTCCTAGGCCGCTTGCCGGGCAAGGGGCTCTATTTCAACCACCACAACACCGGGGTCACACGGGTCGACTTTTCTCCTTCCGAAACCGGAGGGAATCTAACAGTGACTGTTCGCTATACGAACCGGACCGACCATCTGGTAGACGACCAAATGACCTACTGAGAGGAGTCATAATTGGCTGATACACGCCCCCGCTTACTCGCGAGCGACTTGGAAGGCGTACTCGTTCCTGAAATCTGGATTGCTTTTGCCGAGAAGACCGGGATCGAGCAGTTACGCCTTACTACTCGGGACGTTACCGACTATGATCAGTTGATGCAGATGAGGCTGAAAATCCTGAAGGAACGGAATCTTCGCCTGCAGGATATTCAGGAAGTCATCGCAACCATCTCCCCCCTGCCCGGCGCCGAGCAGTTCGTAGACTGGGTTCGCGAGCGTTCACAGTTCGTCATCCTGTCGGATACGTTCTACGAATTTGCCAAGCCTCTGATGGCTCAATTCGGCTATCCGACTATCTTCTGTCACTCTCTTGAAGTCGATGCGGAGGGATCGATCACCGGCTACCGTCTCCGCCTCGACCAGTCCAAGCGCAAGGCGATTGCGGCCTTTCGTGATCTCAAGTTTCAGACCTTGGCGATGGGCGATTCATATAACGACATTGCCATGCTGAAGAAGGCTGATATAGGGGTCCTTTACGACCCCCCGTCCAACGTTATAGACGACCATCCCGATCTGCCCGTGGTCCGAAATTACGAAGAGGCTCAGGCAAAGATCGAGGACTGGCTGCTGGACTGAGAATAGTAGTCGAAAGCAGTGCAAACCGCAGTGCTACAATGACTGGTTAAATGGCCAGAACTCGGGAGGGGTCCAGCCAAGCGGCACCTAAGTCCAGCTCAACGGAGTTGGTCACCGTTCTTGGCTACATTCTAACTTTTTCTTATCCTCTACTGGCGCTGTCCACCGGCGTGCGGGCACTGTTTCAACTCCTGTTGAAGGATGGTGTTGTCAACTACCTGGCGCCGTCGCTGACTTTGGTTGCAGCAGTCTGCTATTTGACGGCGACGATAGGTTTTGCCTACCGCAGGCGGTGGGCCTGGCGGCTCTCGGTCGGCGTTCTCCTGTTTGAAACGATCCTCACTTTGGTCGTGGGTACCCTCAGCCTGATCATTCCAGAAACGATAGGTCGGACGGTCTGGCGCCATTTCGGCGCAGACTACGGTTACTTTCCTCTCTTTCAACCGGCCATTGGCCTTGCCTGGCTGTTCTGGCCATCGATCATGCGGCAGTACGGTCTAAAGCAAGGCGTGTACATGGTGGAAAGAAACGCAAACTCCGGCAATTTCGAGGTCACCGGTTAGATGCGGGGTGAGAACGAGTCTCCGACGCCTTCCAGGAGGAGTATAGCGTTTCAGGTGCTGCGAAAGGCCTATTTGTCAGGGCCACCCAGCCGGGAGCGGGAAGTGACGCGCTTAACCGTTCACCGCTACTTCGGGTTCCTGTTCAGAGGGCTGGTCTTGCTGATCTCCCTCGCTATGCTTTTGCCACTGGCCTATCTGCTATTCAGAGCTGGCGGAGTAGGTTGGACGGAGCTTCTGGGCTTGATGGGCCGCACTCGCATGCTGCCCATCATGTGGAACAGTCTCCTGCTGATTTGCGGCGTTACCATGCTTTCGCTCGCGCTTGCACTGCCCTTCGCATGGCTGACAGAAAGGACCGATCTGCCGGGCTGGAAGATCTGGACCGTGTTGGCGATGATGCCACTGGTCATCCCAAGCTATGTGGGCGGATTCACGCTGATCGCCATGTTCGGACCCCGTGGTGTCCTTCAGGAACTCCTGTCTCCCTTTGGGGTGGAGAGGTTGCCTTCGATTTACGGTTTCACTGGCGCGCTTTGGGTCTTGACGCTCTTCACGTATCCATACATTTTCATGAGTATTCGCGCCGGCCTGCACCGGTTTGATCCGTCGCTTGAGGAAGCGGCTCGGTCGCTCGGGTACAACGGGCTGCAGACGTTTCTGAAAGTGACATTACCGAATCTGCGGCCGGCGATCACCGCCGGCGGACTGCTGGTGGCCCTGTATACGCTCAGCGATTTCGGTGCCGTCTCGCTTTTGCGCTTCAACAGCTTTACGCGGGCAATATACGTTCAGTATCTGAGCAGCTTCGATCGAAACGTCGCCTCTCTACTTTCATTGGCGCTGATAGTCTTTACGATTATACTACTGCTGCTGGAGAGAAATAGCAGAGGGCGCGGGCGTCCTCGCTACTATCGCAGCAGTGTGGGAGTTTCCGCCCCTCGCAAACGCATCGAGCTCGCCCACCGAAAGTGGCCGGCGCTCGCCTTCTGTACCGCTGTAGTCATGGCGGCTCTGGTCCTGCCGACGGGCGTAATTTTCTACTGGCTGGTGCGTGGTCTGGCGTCGGGCGAATCGCTTGCGCCCGTCTGGGCGGCAACGCTCAACAGTTTCCGCGCCGGCGCGTTGGCGGCTGTTGCCGCAGCGATATTGGGGCTGCCGGTCGCCTATGCCGCGGTCAGGATGGGTGGAAGGCTAATGTCCCTTGCGGCGAGGGCTGTATATCTGGGATACGGACTGCCGGGCATCGTCATCGCGCTCAGCCTGGTGTTTTTCGGGGCGAATTTTGCGCCGTGGCTATATCAGACGCTGTGGATTCTGGTGTTCGCCTATGTTGTCCGATTTTTGCCCCAGGCCATGGGAGCGATGCAGATCAGTCTGCTGCAGATGAATCCCCGGCTGGAAGAAGCAGGACGAAGCCTGGGCTTGGGCAACCGCGCCGTATTCAGAAGGATTACCGCCCCCATAATGCGGCCAGGGGTATTGGCGGGCATGGCTCTCGTTTTCCTGACGACGGTGAAGGAGTTGCCGGCGACTTTGCTCTTGAGTCCGACAGGTTTCTCGACTCTGGCGACGCAGATCTGGTCAGCTACGGACGAAGCTTTCTTTGCGCGTGCCGCCGCGCCCGCACTCGTTCTCTTGGCGATGTCAGCGTTTAGTATTTTTCTTGTGCTCATGCAGGAGGAAAGGGAAGTGGTTAGCGGCTAGGGTAGTTTACCGGCCTCTGAACACCTTCGACGCGAGCCGTGACTCAACTAGAACAGACGCCACCAGGACTTCAACTGAAAGGCGTTTCCAAACAGTTCGACAGCGGTGATGCCCCCGTACGGGCCGTCAACGACGTTGCACTGACGGTTGACCACGGAGAGTTTATCGCACTCCTGGGCCCTTCAGGATGCGGCAAAACGACCACCTTGCGGCTCATTGCCGGGTTTGAGCGAGTGGATGCAGGTGCCATCGACATTGACGGAATGCTTGTGGCCAACAGCTCGGTTCACCTGCCGCCCGAGAGGCGCCGCGTCGGCATGGTTTTCCAGGAATACGCCCTTTTCCCCCATGTCAGTGTTTTGGCCAACATTGAGTTCGGTCTGCGCCGCATGTCGGCAACGGACAAGAGGGTGCGCACAGGCGAGATCCTAGATCTGACTGGTTTGGCAGGCTTGGAAGGGCGGATGCCGCATGAACTGAGCGGGGGCCAGCAGCAAAGAGTTGCTCTCGCGAGGGCATTGGCTCCCAACCCAGCCTTAATCCTGTTGGACGAACCGTTCAGTAACTTGGACGCCGGTCTGCGCGCTCGCGTTCGCGCAGAGCTGGGCGATATCCTTCACGCCGCTGAAACGACTGCGATCTTCGTCACGCATGATCAGGAGGAGGCGCTCAGTCTGGTGGATCGAGTTGCGGTCATGCTGAATGGCAGCGTAGAGCAGGTGGCCTCCCCCCATGAACTGTACACAAACCCTGCCACGCGGACAGTCGCCGAATTCATTGGCGACGCGAATTTCCTTCCCGGCGTCGGTCACGGTGATACCATCGAATGTGAATTAGGGATCTTAGCTACGCGCAAGCAGATTCACGGTCAGGTGGACATATTACTCCGACCGGAAAATATCGAGCTCCTTGCCGCACAGCCCGGACTGCCCGCGGCCCGGGTAAGGCACTCACTCTTTTTCGGCCACGACCAGTTGATTACAGTGCAACTCCCAACAGGTACCTATCTTACCGCGCGGTTGGGCCCATCCGATGCGTATGTACCGGATCTGCCGCTGCGAGTGGCTGTACGCTCACCCGTTATCGCATATCCACGTTGGTACTAATTGAACATTGCACTCAGGCCTGCACTCCGGATCACGCAGCGGGCACCTAGTCGAGAGGCGACAGACAATGAGCGAAGGAATCATTCTGGAAGAAGCCCCGGATATCCACGAGCAGTTTCAGGTTACGACTCCGGCAATAATGGTCATTTTTGGTGCTTCCGGTGACCTGGCAAACCGTAAGCTCCTGCCGGCTATCTACAGGCTTTCCCAGCAAAGGCTTTTGCCTCCCAATTTCGTGATTCTTGGTTACGCGCGTTCACCCTTGAACGATGACGAAATGCGCCAGCGCGCTCGGACCAGCATGTTGGCCAACCCCGAAGTCGAGTTCCAGAGCGCGGATTGGGATGCCTTTGCCGCGCGACTATTCTACATTTCAGGCGAATATGACGACGCCGAAGGTTTCCAGAAACTTCGCGATCGTATTTCGATGTTGGAAGAGCAGTGGAACATCGGCAGCAATCGACTCTTCTACCTGTCTACTCCTCCAGCTGTCTACGAACCAATCATCACTTGTCTTGGCGCTGCCGGGCTCGTTGAAACTGCCGGCCCACAAAGTTGGACCCGTGTCGTAATCGAAAAACCCTTCGGAAGCGATTTACAGAGCGCCCACAAGCTCAACGACCATGTCCTCTCCGTCTTCAGTGAAGAGCAGGTCTATCGTATCGATCATTACCTGGGCAAAGAAACGGTTCAGAACGTTCTCGTTTTCCGGTTTGCCAACGGGATTTTTGAGCCGATCTGGAACCGCAACTACGTTGACAACGTGCAGATTACTGTGGCGGAGAGCATCGGCGTAGAAGGACGCGGAGGGTACTACGAGAAATCCGGTGCTTTGCGGGATATGATGCAGAATCATCTCTTGCAACTTGTCTCGCTGACGGCAATGGAGCCGCCGATCGCCTTTGACGCCAAGGCAGTACGCGACCAAAAGGTCAACCTGCTTCGGGCGATCCGTCCATTGCAGCCGGAAGAAGTGCCCGAATTCGTAGTCCGTGCCCAGTACGGTGCAGGCACGGCCGCCACCCGCCCGGTTCCATCCTATCTCGACGAGAACGGAGTCGCTTCCGATTCCACTACCGAGACCTATGTGGCCTGGCGCCTCGAAATCGACAATTGGCGCTGGCAGGGCGTCCCCTTCTATCTGCGCACTGGTAAGGCACTGCCGCGAAAGGCATCGGAAATTTCGGTTACTTTCCGCCGGGCCCCGCATCTTCTATTTGATTCCGCCGAAGGATTTGAGAACTCCTCGAGTCAGGCTGACGAGGGTGTTTTCGCAGCGCCTCAGGGGCTACAGCTGAACGGCGACAGTCTGAGTCGAAATGTCCTGACCATGCGCATCCAGCCGGATGAAGGAATCACACTCAAGACGCTGGCGAAGCGTCCGGGCCCGTCAGTGAATCTTACGCCTGTCAATCTGGAGTTCACTTACGGCCACAGCTTCGGCGAACCGCCGGACGCGTACCAGCGCCTGCTTCTGGATGTAGTTCTGGGTGACTCCACTCTCTTTACCAGGCGAGATGAAGTGGAACTGGCCTGGCAGCGTATTACACAGGTGCTGGATGGATGGCGGATGCAGGAAGAACTCAGTGCAAATGGGAGGAAGCCCTTCCGTCTTCCCCACTACCCTGCAGGCACTTGGGGCCCCAAAGAAGCCGATACGCTGCTGGAAAAGGAAGGTCAACACTGGTTTACCGAATAGACGTGCCAGTTGATGACCGCAGAAGCCGCGGCACTTTCGCAATCTTTGCCACAGTTCCCAAACGAAATGGCAGAGCCTGTCCGCGGCAAGAACAGTGATAAGGAATGAGGGCTAAACTTCTTCGAAAGCAGTAGCCAGCCACTATCGGCCTGGCGTGGTTGCTGCTCTCCACCTTCGTATTTGCCACACCCAGTGCCAATTCTATAGTCTGGCAGCAGTAGCCAGACCAGGAGGATGCCATTCAATCGAGTGGCCGGGACCGGCCACTGGAAGCCTTCCCTATGAGAATGACACCGAAGGGCGCGGATTGGTAGGTCCTGAGGTGGAATCTGGCACGGGCCGCAACCCCGTATTGAAAGACACGATTAAACGTCGCCAGGACGATCTCTATGTGCATTTGGAAGTCAGATACCAGTAGACGACTTTCAGACAAAGTAAGATTGTTCCCAAGGGGCCTCCTCTTCATGAAAGGAATGGAATGACCGAAACAGTACCTGGTACACGATCAGAAAGCCGAGGAGACTCGAAAGCCGGAAGAGACGACTTGGCCGGGAAGCAGACCCTGGATGTCGGCGAAGCCTTTCCTCGGGGGGACAAAGTCATCGTCCAGCCCAACCGCTCCGAACTGGCCGAAACCGCGGCCGGGATGGTAGCGGCCGCATCTCTGATCAGTATCGAGCAGAGAGGGGCTTTCAATGTCGCTCTCGCAGGCGGTTCCACACCTGGGCCAGTCTATAAACGCATGGCTACAGTACCAGATATCGACTGGAAGCGCTGGCGCATCTTCTGGAGCGACGAGCGCTGTGTTTCTCCGGAACATACCGACAGCAACTACCGAATGGTCCGCGAGACTTTGCTGGATCGACTGCCGCTGGCGCCGGGCCTCGTGGCGCGTATGCCTGGCGAACTTCCGCCCGAACAGGCAGCAAACAGTTACGAGGAGACCATTCGCGAATATGTATCTTCAGACGGGACGGGCATACCTCGTTTCGACTTAATCCTGCTGGGTATGGGAGACGATGGCCACACTGCCAGCCTGTTTCCCGGTTCTAAGGTCTTGAAAGAAAACGGCCGGCTGGTGGCGGCAGGCTACGTCAACAAGCTTGATGCGTACCGCCTGACCTTCACATATCCACTTATCAATGCTGGTCGACACGTCCTTGTTCTAGTCAGTGGGGCCTCTAAGGCGGCCACATTGAACGCAGTTCTGACGGGCCCCCGTCAGCCGAGCGCACTCCCTGTGCAGGGCGTGCAGCCTACCACCGGGCAGTTTAGATGGCTAGTCGATGCTGACGCTGCCCTGAGTATTCGTCCATAGATCCCAGCACCTTCGCCTCAGGAGCACCTTGTTGTGAAAATCGTTGGAAATATTTCCGTACACCCTCCTCTTCCGCAGGCCATCAGGCGGCTGCAGGAGTTGGCATATAATCTCTGGTGGACATGGAATCCGGATGCACAGGACCTCTACGAATCTATTGACAATAGCTTGTGGGAGCAGGTCAGCGAGAATCCGGTCAAATTTTTGCGAACCGTTTCGCTGCAGCGCCTGCAGGACGCTTCTCGGGATCAAGACTACCTGCAGAAGTATAATTCTGTGCTTCAACGGTTCGACGCCTATATGTACAATGACGCCGACACCTGGTTCAAGCGCAACTTTCCTGGCCGGCAGGACGAGCTGATCGCCTACTTCAGTGCAGAGTTCGGACTTCATGAAGCCCTGCCCATTTACAGCGGCGGCTTGGGAATTCTCAGTGGCGATCACTGCAAAGAGGCGAGCGACATGGGCTTGCCTTTTGTCGGAGTCGGCTTCCTCTATCCTCAGGGTTACTTCACCCAACAGATCAACGCCAAGGGGGGTCAGGAAGCGATCTACGAGAAGATCGACTTCTCTGAAGTGCCGGCTACACAGGCGATGGATGACGAGGGCAATGCGGTTGTCGTCCACGTCGATCTCCCTGGCCGAACCGTCTACGCCAAAGTATGGAAGATACAGGTAGGGCGGGTGATTCTCTATCTGATGGATACGGACGTTGAGCAGAATGCCATACAGGATAGAGAGCTCAGCGCCAGGCTGTATGGCGGCGACAGCGAAATGCGTATCAGCCAGGAATATGTGTTGGGCATTGCTGGCGTTCGAACACTGAGAGCCCTCGGCTACCAACCTACAGTGTGGCACATGAACGAAGGCCACAGCGCCTTTCTAAGTCTTGAACGCATCCGTGAATTGGTGCAGGAGGGCATGGATTTCGACGCAGCCGCAGAGATTGTGCGTGCGGGCAACGTCTTCACAACGCATACGCCGGTGGCCGCCGGTCATGACGCGTTTCCCCTGGAGCTGGTCGATAAGTTTTTCTGGCAATATTGGGGTCAGATGGGCATCGACCGTGAACGCTTCATGGCTTTGGCCCGCCATGAGCACGGGTGGGGAGCAGAATTCAGCATGACCGTGTTGGCCTTTCGCTTGAGCGCCTATCACAATGGAGTGAGCGCGCTTCACGGTAAAGTATCCAGGCGGATGTGGGGGCTTCTGTGGCCGGGAACGCCTGAAGAGCAGGTACCGATCAGCCACATTACCAACGGTGTGCATACGGAATCATGGCTGGCATCGGAGAAGCGGGCGCTGTACGGGCGCTACTTCGGCGGCAGCTGGCTCGACGAAGTGGACTGCCCGGAGGCCTGGCAGGGAATTGAACAGGTTCCCGACCAGGAGCTCCTTTCGGCCCACCAAGCCTGCAAGGAAAAGCTGGTCAGCTTCCTGCGCACGCGACTGAAGAGGCAGCAGTTGCGCCATGGCGAAGGGCACTGGAAACTTGCAAGTATAGACAGCGTGTTCGATCCAAAGGCCCTGACGCTTGGATTCGCCCGCCGCTTCGCCACCTATAAGCGCGCAACGCTCCTATTCCATGACAAGAAACGGCTTCTCCGAATTCTGAACGATCCACATCGACCAGTGCAGATTGTCTTCGCAGGCAAGGCTCACCCTGCCGATGACTACGGCAAAGCACTGATCGAGCGCATCTATCGGTTAAGCCAGGAGCGTGAGTTCTTCGGCAAGATCGCGTTTATTGAGAACTATGACATCAATGTTGCCCGTCACCTCGTCAGCGGGGTCGATGTCTGGCTGAATACGCCTCGCCGTCCACTCGAAGCCAGCGGTACAAGCGGTCAGAAGGCGGCGATAAACGGGGCGCCCAACTTCAGCATCCTGGACGGCTGGTGGAATGAAGGCCACAATGCCGAGAATGGCTGGGCTATCGGCGAAGAGCGGGAATACAAAGACGAGGAAACACAGGACGAGGCCGATGCCCTGAGCCTCTACACGATCTTGGAAGAAGAAATAGTGCCTGAGTTCTACGATCATCCGTCAGACTGGACAGGACGGATGCGGAAGGCGGTAAAGTCCTGTGGACCGCAGTTCAGCATGCGGCGTATGGTTGTTGAGTACACGCGCTCACTCTACGTTCCCGCGATGGACAGCAGCCATGCCTACCGCGAAAACTACGGGGAACCGGCGCGCCAGCTATCGCACTGGAAGCAACATGTACGCAATGAGTGGCAGACCGTTTTTGTGGCCGTGCCGGAACTTCCTCCCCAGCAGGCAAAGACTGGAGATCCAATTGAGATCGAGGCTCAGGTCTGGCCAGGAAGGCTGTCTGCGCATGACATTGCCGTAGAATTGGTGACATTCGCTGCTGCCGAGGGCGAGGAGGCCATGAAGCCGAACGCCGAGCAACAGCTGCCGGTCGCTCTGCAATCGATCACCATGCAGTTGGCCAATCACACCCCCCATGAGCCCGGTCACGATCCGCATGATAGCAGTGTCCGATACAAGGGGATTTTTGTACCGGAAGAAACAGGAAAATATAGCTTTGGCGTGCGAGCGCGGCCCCATCACCCCGCCCTCATTCATCCGCTTGAGTTGGGACTGAGTGCCTGGGCCTAGGCGGTGTCGGGCGACCCGCGGTTGAGAGCGCATAGGAGTGATCAGAGAAGGCACGAAGAGCAAGGAGGCTCAGATGCGAATACTGATTACCGGAGGCACAGGTCTGATCGGATCGGCCCTGGCAAAGAGCCTGGTCGATAGCCAATGTGACGTTACAGTTCTGACGAGGTCACCTGACCGCCACCAGCCCTCTGTACCTGAGGGCGTGCAACTTGAGAAGTGGGACGGGAAGACAGAGACCGGCTGGGGCAGCCTGGTCTCCGATGTGGATGCAATCGTCAATCTCGCCGGCGCGGGCATTGCCGACGGCCGCTGGAGTTCCTCACGCAAAGAGCAAATAAGAGAAAGTCGAATTGCGGCCGGTCAGGCGCTTGTGTCCGCTATTCGCAGTGCTGAATCGGTCCCTAAGGTATTGATTCAGTCATCGGCTGTAGGCTACTATGGGCCGGGCGCAGACCAGGTCATGACCGAGCAATCCGCGCCCGGGACCGACTTTCTAGCGCAAGTGTGCGTAGATTGGGAGGCTTCGACTGAGGCTGTCGAGTCAATGGGGGTACGGCGTGTTGTCATAAGAACAGGAGTCGTACTCAGCCCGCAGGGCGGCGCTCTACCTAAAATGGCCTTGCCTTTCCGGCTCTTTGCCGGAGGACCCCTGGGTAGCGGCAAACAGTACTTTCCCTGGATTCACATTGACGACGAAGTGGGCGCTATCCGTTTTCTACTGGAAAACGAGGAGGCGTCCGGCCCTTTCAATCTGGCAGCCCCCAACCCGCCCACAAACAAAGAATTCGTGCGCCACCTTGGGCAGGCTATGGGAAGGCCCTCCTTGATGCCGACACCGTCAATTGCCCTGCGAGCCCTTTTTGGCGAGATGTCGACCGTCCTGCTGGATGGGCAGCGGGCAGATCCATCCAGATTGCAGGAAGCAGGCTACGAGTTCACTTTCCCTGAACCCGTTGCCGCACTGCACGATCTGCTGTAAGCTTAGAGCAGTGTGATACATAGGATATGTTATGCAAATCTCTAAATGCTTCGTCATTCAGATTGCAGCCCGTCTGCGAGTTGACTAGGCATGCTGAAACCTTTGGCTGAAGACACAGGGCAGGTGCAGGGCGCAAAGAGGACCACCGCGAGGAATTCGAGGGTCAGGAACGCCTCTGGGCCCTCCTCCTCACTCACTCTCTGGGCCGGTATCGCATTCAGCGCACTTTTCACCCTCCTCATCTGGGCGCTGGATCATCGTCTGGCAGGTATTGAGCTTCTTCCGGACAGCGGAGCCACTTGGTACTATTGGAAACTCCCTGCCCCCACGTTCTGGACACGGGCCACTTCGTGGGGCTTCTACCTCGCCCATCAACTCGCTATCTGGGGCATCATTTACTATGCTCAGACGTATCGCAAACATCGCTATACGAAAGGACTGCACAAGGCCAACATCTGGGCTCTGGCAGCCAACGCCTTTTTCATCTTCCTGCACCTGCTCCAAACACATGTCTGGTATGACGGGCTCGCCCAGGATACGCCTATCTTCAGCAGCCAGGGCGCCGTAATCGTCTTGCTTGTTTGGGTCTTGCTGATGGAAAATAACCGCCGGGGCCAGTTCTTCGGCAAACCGGTTCCCTTCTCCAAAGAGGTCGTTCGCTTTGCCCGCACCTATCACGGATACTTTTTCGCCTGGGCCATCATTTACACTTTCTGGTTTCACCCCATGGTATCAACATCCGGTCACCTGATCGGATTCTTCTACATGTTCCTGCTTCTACTGCAAGGCAGTCTCTTCTTCACGCGCATTCACGTCAATCGATGGTGGACTTTCACACTGGAATTGACCGTACTGATCCACGGAACGCTCGTTGCTGTAATGCAAGGAAACGGCCTCTGGCCTATGTTTCTCTTCGGATTTGCGGGCATTCTGGTCGTAACCCAGATGCATGGCTTGGGCCTGTCTCTGCCGGTCCGTCTGCTCATTCTGGGTGCATTTGCCGGCTCGGCCCTCTTTGTATACGGCAATATGGGCTGGTACAGACTCAACGAAATCATTCGCATTCCTCTCATCGAATATGGCTCTGTGTTTGTCCTTGCAGGCCTGTTCTGGCTAGGTCTGAGGATCGCGAAGACGGTCAGGCGTTTGAGACACGCGTGATGGGACCGGGCATCTTCCCGTTGCAGTCCTGAACATGAGCGAACGTCAGCCCGACCCGACAGCCGCCGAAGACTCCCTCGACGAACCGAAGCGTTCGCCAAGACGGGAGGCACCGCAACGCAAGCCGCAGATCTGGGTGATGGCTTCCCGTCCCAGGACTCTCCCCGCGGCCATCGGACCGGTCCTTGTAGGGTCTTCGCTCGCCTGGGCAGACGGACAGTTTTCCCTAGTGCCAGCGCTGGCGGCAGCCGTCGGCGCCCTCCTACTGCAGATTCTCTCAAATTTCGCCAATGACTACTTTGATTTTGCCAAAGGTGTAGATACGCGAGAGCGCGTGGGGCCCACT
The DNA here is from genome assembly GCA_965207495.1 of Caldilineaceae bacterium. Taxonomy (GTDB): domain Bacteria; phylum Chloroflexota; class Anaerolineae; order Caldilineales; family Caldilineaceae; genus Bin5. The sequence continues at coordinate 3,680,140 of OZ242287.1, read as the reverse complement.
CGCGTCATGGCGGCCGGTCTTCTTTCCGCTCGCGAGCTGCGGCTAGGCATGGCCGTCGTGCTCGGCCTGGCGATAGTGGACGGCATCTATCTGATCCTTGTGGGCGGCTGGCCTATCCTGGTTTTAGGCGCGGCGTCGATACTTGCCGCCCTGCTATACACGGGCGGTCCTCTTCCCTTTGGCTATCGTGGACTAGGGGACCTGTTTGTTTTCATCTTTTTCGGTCTCGCCGCCGTCTGTGGCACATACTTCGTGCAGGCCGGGACGCTCTCGTTAGCCGTCCTCGTTACTGCTGTGCCGGTCGGTTTTCTGATCACCGCTATCCTGGTCGTAAACAATCTGCGAGATATCGAGACAGACGCCCGCGCAGGCAAGCGCACGCTGGCAGTTCTCATCGGGGCTGAGAATACGCGGCGCCAGTATCTTGCCCTACTCATCCTGGCCTATTCGATCACTATCCTCCTCTGGCTGGTTTTCGGACTTGGCCCTGCCGTCCTGTTGTCCTGCCTCAGCCTCCCGCTGGCCGCTCGCCGGGCCTTCTCCATCTTTTCTGCCAAGGGGGAGGCGCTCAATGCTGTATTGGCGGCAACCGCGCAGCTTTCACTGCAGTTCAGTCTGCTATTGTCCCTCGGAATACTCCTCTGAAGATGCCGGACTTCGACGTAGTCTTCGTTGGTACCGGTCACAACGCTCTCGTATGTGCAGGGTATCTGGCCAAGGCGGGTTATCGGGTCGGAATGCTGGAGCGGCGTTCTGTAGTCGGAGGCGCAGTTGTCACGCAAGAGATCATTCCCGGTTTTCGGTTCGATCTTGGCGGCAGCGCCCACATTCTGATTCACCACACGCCGATAGTTCGCGACCTTGACCTGGAACAACACGGCCTCAGCTACATCGACCTGGACCCCCTCTTTTACGCGCCTTATCCTGACGGCGAGCACATATTCGTCTGGAAGGACATTGCGCGTACCTGCGACAGCATTGCCGGCATATCCTCTGAGGACGCAGACAGGTACTTCAGTTTCGTAAATGATTGGAGACCGATGGCGGAGGCTATGGTGGCGTCCTTCTTGCAGGCTCCAACCCCTCTCAATGTCGCCAAAAACCTCATTTTCCGAAGCGAGTCACACAAGGACATCCGTCGCCGCCTACCGGCGATTCTGGGCAGTTACGGTCAGCTTCTCCGAGAGACCTTCGTGTCTCCCCGCGTTCAGGCTATCATCGGCTGGATGGCGGCACAGTCCGGTCCGCCTCCTTCTGAGCGAATCAGCGCCCCCTTCGCACTTTGGCACCCAATGTATCACCACTCCGGCGCCAAGAGGCCGCGTGGAGGCTCAGGCATGCTGACTCAGGCGCTGGCGCGTATGATCACCTCGCATGGCGGTACGATTGCCACCTCTGCCGCTGTCGACCAGATAGTCGTCGAAGGCGGCAGAGCAACCGGTGTTCGCACTGTGGACGGTGAGATCTATACTGCCAGTAGCGCTGTCGTCTCGGGTGCGCATATCCACACGACGCTCAAGCTACTGGCGGGTCAGATTCCGACGTCACGCGTGGCCTCGGCGCGGAGATCAAGGATTGGAAATGGGTTCGGCATGATGGTGCGGTTTGCCATGAATGCGCTACCTAACTATGGCGGCACCGAAAGGGCGGAAAACGGCTTGCCCGGTCCGGAACACCGGGCCCTGCAATTCATCTGTCCTGATTTGGACTATCTGGAACGCGCCTACGGCGACTATCTTGAAGGCCGTCCATCCTCGGATCCGGCCCTGATCGCCATGACCTTTTCTGCTGTCGACGACACGCTTGCACCGCCTGGCAAACACACTCTCTTCCTGTGGGGCCAGTACTACCCCTATGAACTGGCATCGGGCGAGAGCTGGGACGACATCGGCGATAGGGTTGCGGATCGGATGCTGGCCAAGCTTGAAGAGTACGCCCCGAATGTGGCTTCTTCAGTCGTTGGCAGGCTTGTGCAGACGCCGTTGTGGCTGGAAAGAGAGTTGGGACTGCTGCGTGGGAACGTGATGCATCTCGAAATGTCGGTCAACCAGATGTTCACATTGAGACCTTCGCTGCGCATGAGCAACTATCGAGGACCGGCAAAAGGCCTTTATCTGACAGGGGCAAGTACGCATCCGGGCGGGGGCATAATGGGCGCCGCCGGCAGGAACGCGGCCGCGGTTCTCCTTCATGATCTGAGCCGTAAACGTCGCTTCCGGGGATGGAGAAACCCATGAGTTTTGCCTCCAAACCTCACATATTTCCTTCCGCGTAAACCCAATTCATTGTAAACGTCTGACCAAGGTGATAGAATCTGCGCATGGACTCCAAACAGGAATCGGACTTGGAACGCACAACCATCTATCGAAGCCGCAGCCGCGGCGACGATGCTGTCGGTTTTGTCAGTGGCGAAGATATCTTGCGCTTGCGCTGGGGAAAGGGCGTAAATGTAGGGCGCTGTGAACGCGATGATGACGGCTGGACGATATTTCGTGCGACGCGATTTGACGAAAAGGAACTGGGTCGAGTTACGGTCGAAGGCGTCATCCACAGCCATGGCCTCTTCCAGGGAGGCAGACTGGGCTGGCTTGAACCGGATGGGACGGTGATGCTGGGCGGACTCATATTTGCCGAAGAGGAAGTTGGCCGCGTTGAAGGGCCTCAGTTGCAGGTCGCAGCGGCGGCTTTGCTGTTGATTTTTGTGCCCGAGGAGGATGAAGGCAATCGGGAAATGGAAAGGCGTGGTTAAGTATTGTTGATTAAGGATTGTTGTTATTTGATGTTTATTATGACTATGCGAAAGATGAGATGATAACAGTTCAAACTGCTCGCCTAAAGTTCAATATCCGCACGTCAGGGAGCCCAGACGGTGTCCCCCTTCTGCTACTCCACGGCTCGCACGCGACCAGCCGCTGGTGGGAACCCTTCTTCTTGATCCTGCCAGACTCCATCCGGGCAATTGCCCCCGATCTCAGGGGCTGCGGCCAGAGCTCCCATTCAGAAATCGGTTACGAAATCGAAGCGCAGGCTGAAGATATCGCCGAGCTGGTGCGGGAGCTTTCTCTTTCGGATTTCGACTTAGCGGGGCACGGCAGCGGCGGAGCCATCGCCATCGAATTCGCCTTAAGCCAGCCCCAGCGGTTGCGCAGCCTGATTCTGGTTGACAGCGTGCCCATTGAAGGTGCTTTCACGCCGTTACAAGGGCTGCAGTTACTCTCTCAGATGCAAGAGGACCGCTCACTGCTGCAGCAAGCCCTTTCCGCCTTGTTTCCTACAGCGCCTCCCCCCACAATGACCGACAAGGAGTTCGAGACCTTTTTCGAGCAACTGGTAGACGATGCTGCTGCCATGGCGCCCGCTGCCTTTACTGCTGTGGCCGAGGCGTTGGGACGCTGGAATCGTCTAGAGGATGCGCACAGGCTGACCTTGCCGACGCTCTTACTGCTGGGAACGGAAGACATTATCGTTGAAAGAGACGCCGCAACCCGTTCTCTACTCGCCATTCCGGGGGCGGCAAACCTCGAGATACTGCGAGGAGTCGGCCACAGTCCGATGATCGAGTCACCGGTAGTTCTTGCTGAAAGGATTATCGATTTTATTACCGAGGACTTCGAGAGCTTTGAGGAAGCCAGGGACTATGCGCAAGATCACACAACATCGCCTGGTGAATCGACGATACCCAAATGAAACGGTCCTCACATGGGCGATCGAATGCGATGCGTCCGGTGACCGGAGAGAATCATGAGCTCTGAAAGTCAGCAGGAACGGCGAGCCCACTGGGACGGGCGCTATCGCAGTGGACAGACGCCCTGGGATACCGGTATCACGCCACCGGAAGTTCAGAAGTTCTGGAAGGAGCAGCCGGAGCCCGCTGCGGGAACGTACGCTCTCGATATCGGCTGCGGTACGGGGCTGAACACGCTCTTCCTGGCGAGGCAAGGACTATGCGCCATCGGGTTCGATCTCTCAGGTCAGGCGCTGCGTTTGGCACTGCAGAGGAGACAGTCCATCAGCCAACTAGAACGCCTCGGCTCGAACGGAAATGCCGATTTCGTGCAGGCGGATGTCAGCAGGTTGCCTGTGGACGGGCTGGGAGCGGTGTACGCCCTGGACATCGGCTGCCTTCACAGCCTCCCCGACGCACTTCGTCCCGCGTACGCCGAGGGAGTCCACCTCGCCTTGAAGGACGGTGGTCACTTCCATTTGTACGTCTTTGACAGGAGCGATTCGGACGGTCCCGGAGCCAGGGGAATGCGTGAAGGCGAGGTAGCAAGGCTCTTTGACGATAAGCTGGAGATCGTGTCTGAGGAGATAGGTATCTCATCCAACATGGCCTCTCGCCCTTCGCGCTGGTTTCTTCTCAGGAAGACCCCCAGGGTCTCCTAGACACACAGGAATGCCAGAGCAGGAATTCGCTTCCCCGTCTCAATACCCCAAGGTCCTCGCTCAGGGACATTCGGCCCTCGCAACCGGGGCAGACCCGCCCCCGTCGTCCGGCTGTGGGTTTTCCGGACTAATGGACGTGTTCGTCTCTATAAGAGGCGGCCGGTCGAAAATGCGCCTGAGTTCTTCAGAGATATAGTCCCAATCTACAATGAAAACGGACATCTCCTGCCGCCAGCCGGGCTTCATTGCATCAGGTGGTCCCAAAACCAGCCCTTTTATGTCTGCCTCGCCAAGTGACAGACCAAACCGGCCGTACTTCAGTGTGTCCCACTTGCTAATGTCCGTGTAGACAGAATATCGAAGCGCGTCATACAGTGCCAGCGCATGCGGCAACAGATTCTGCTCAACAAGCTGTTTTCGTAACGCCCATACCACGCGCTGTTGACGCCTGGCGCGCTCCAGGTCACCACCGCCTGAACGGCGGCTGCGCACATAGCTGAGTGCCTGCTCTCCGGTCAAGAGATGCTCTCCTGGCGGCAGGTTCAAGTAGATGCCTTCTTCAGGATATACCTCATAGAGGTAGCAGTCCACATGAATTCTGAGGCCGCCCAAGGCGTCAATCAGGTCTTCGAAACCTTCAAATTGGAAACGAATGTAGTTGTCAATGGTAATGTCAAGGCGATCTTCCAGAATATCGATTAGCAGCTTGGGACCTCCGCCACCCGGGGCGTCCATCTCCCCTAAGTAATCGATCACGTTTATGCGGTTGGAAAGATGTCCGGGAATAGGGTCGATGTACATATCCCGTGGAAATGAGACGATAGCCGCCTCGCCCAGGTCAGGGTTCATCATGAGCAAAATGATTACGTCTGTTCGCCAGTTAGGTTGATCCGGCCGCTGGTCGCTGCCCAGGATCAGCACATTGGTGGTTCTGTCCAGGTCGGATACCGCCGGGGTCGGTTGCGGAGTAGGCGTGGCGGTGGGTGTAGCCGTTGGCACAACAGTTGCCGTGGACGTTGCAGTTGGGGGATCTTGCTGTGTTGACTGTTGCGCTTGATGCTGTGGAGTGGGTACAGTACTTTCAAGCTCCTGAGAATTGCTGCCTGCGGGGGGACCTTCCGAAAGGGCCTCACGAGATTGGGAGTTTTCAACCTGTTCCGCGTCTACCGAACTGCTTTCGATGTTGACGATGAAGAAGCTGAGCAAAATAGCGCTGCCAAGAATTAGCAGCAAGTAAGGCCGTACAAAAGCGGGCAGGGTTCGTCTGACACTTGCTCGCGTCTTTTTCAGGGGAGCTGGGAGATTACGCCGCAGTCTCATAGGTTGAAAATTCGTCGCAGGAACGTGGTGGAATCAAAGGGCCACCCAATTCCTGATTAAAGAACGTAAGGGGCAAAGAATCGAAGAGAAGTGAGGTTGTGGAAGTTAGACCAGTCCTATCTTCCCCTTTCTCACGCCACTATTTTGGCACGGCCATTTAACTATACTTCCAAGTCTAGTAGGATGCGACGAAGTATATCCATGGCCCGATTTCCTACCCAGGCATTTGTCAGGCGGTCCGCCCCACCAAATGGAAAGCGGGCCACTTCAGTTCGTTCTGGTCCGGCGCAGCCAATCCACGTTTCGCCGCCCTGGCTGGAATGAAAGGTCTCCTCCGGCCGGCCGCTGGTAATCACTGCCAGACCGTGCGACACATCGCATTCTTGGCGCAGCTGCAGGGCCAGATCGCGGGCGACTTCGCTCGCTGGCGGTCTGTCAAGTAGCTGCCGAAAAGGGGCTGTTTTCTGGTCGGCTTCCAGGATCCGGACCGAGTCGTCCGAGCTGAAACCACCCTTCATTCGTTCAGCGATCGCCCCACCTGAAACCGTCTCCAACATCGCGACGCTCGCGTCAGCCTTGAGCAGCAAACCCGCCAGGACAGACTCAACGGTTTCGTCCGGCGTTGTACTGTATATGTAACTGCCGATAACGGTGCGCACCTTCTCTTCCATCTGGTCGAGAAGTCCTTCAGCCTCATCGGCGCTGGCGGCCCTCGCTGCGATGCGAACATCGGCTTGCCCTAGATGCGCGGCTAGTCCCATAGTCGGGTTGTTGCTGTCCATAAGGTGTCCCAACTCGGCATCAAGGCTGCTTTCTCCAATACCGACAGTTCGCAATATACGCCGGCGAATGACGCCTACGCCTCCCGTCAGTTCCTGCAGAAATGGCAACACAAGATCGGCCATCATTCGTTTCATTTCACGAGGAACGCCTGGCATCGCGATGACCTTCCCGCCCTGCCCGTGCCGCCGGTCAAAACTGATGAATCCTGGCGCGGTGCCCACCGGGTTCTCCAGAACTGTCGCCGCTTCTGGAATCTGAGCCTGACGCAGGTTGTTGTCGCTCATTCGCTGGTAACCCCAGCGCGCGAAGCGCTCCTTCAGATTCTCTTCAATGTCGGGATGGCGTTCCAGAGGACAGCCCGTGGCATTGGCAATCGCGTCGCGCGTGATGTCATCTGCAGTCGGTCCCAAGCCCCCTGTTACAAGAACGACATCGCTGCGAGCCAGAGCCATCTCCAGAACCCCGCGCAGACGCGGCTCGTTGTCGCCTACCGTGGTCTTGTAGTAGAGATTTACACCGATTTCTCTGAGTTGCTGAGCGATCCAGGCGGCGTTTGTATCAACGATGTCGCCCAGAAGAATCTCCGTACCGGAAGTTACCAGCTCACACGAAACGGTCTTTGAGTCTGTCATGGTTGTTATCCGTACTTGATTCTGTCCGAGCCGAACCGATCCACTGGTCCAAACTCAGTGCCATGGTGCTCTTTTGCAGCGAGAGCATTCTGTTCAGCTAGAGCAAGAGAGAGGCCTGTCCTCGGATACTCCTGACACGGCCCGCCAGCGCACTGTTCCCTTCGCGGCTGAAGCGTTCTTCCAGTGACTTCATGGCATCTACAAACTCACGCGAAAGATCGGAGCGATTGTCTTGAAGCAGGCGCCGCATCGCGCCCTCATCTGGGGCCGAGAGCAAACGATTGAGGAGCCTCATCTCCGGCGGCATCTGTTCTTCCAGAATGGCAACCGCCTTCTCATAGATGGTACGCAGCCTCTGCGCGGCGAAGGCAGCGTTGTTCTGTTCAGCCTGTCTGATGTTCGATGCCAGTACAGCGAGAAACATCTCATTTATCTGTTCGATGTTTTCCTTAAGGGCAGCGTCGGTGTCCGGCGCCTGCAACACCTCTTGCAATACCGCCTGGACCTGCTGCGCCGCCATCTGCTGGCTTTGGTTACGCTGCTCGCCGATCTCGACTACCCGCTCACGTATGGCGATCAGAGCTGAACGTTCCTCAGGATCGGAGCTATTCTCCAAACGATCGGCAAGTCCGAGAAGGAACTGGTAATCGGTGAGGCCGGCCGCCGCGTTCAGAACCGCGGTGGCAACTGCTTCACCATTCTCTCCCTCCCTCCAATAGTCCAGCAGTTGGGAGAGCAGTTCTTCCCGGGTCGTACTCGGACCGATCTTGGACAGGCCTTCCTGGACCCGTTCTTCCAGTGCTTTGAGCTCCTGTCCGGCCTCTGTGGAATCCAATAGAGAGGTTCGCAAGCCTATCAGCGCTTCGTGCTGGTCCGGCTGGCCTTCTGCGGCAACGGCATTGATGACCTGACCCAGAAGCACAAAGAAACTCGAATCTATCAGCCCTTTGTTTCTATCTACAACCATTTTCATCGCGTTCTCGTCGCTGCCCAAGCGAACGAGACTGCTGATCAACTCCGACTGTTCGCGGCGGCGTCGAAGCATCTCCGGCGTGACACCTTCAAATCCCCACAGCTTCTCGATCAAAGAGTCCCACTCGAAGAACTGCTGCGCCTGGAACATATACCCCTTGCGCTGGTCGGACGGGAGCCGCGCCATGAGCGTCTGGCTCATCTCGCCGATCATCTTCTGCGTCTGCATGTCATCCAGTCTGGCCTGGCCGGGGACGACAACGCCCAGGAACTCGTGTTCCGGCTCATGGACCATGAGGGGCACACTGAGAGGGCCTCCTGCACCACAGGCATTGCAAACCGCTGTATTGATCTGCCCGCCCAGGAGCAGACCTTTTAGTTCGGGATTTGCCCCCAGATCAACAATCGTAAAGACGGCTGCGGTGTAGGCTGCCCCGCAGCTTGGGCAGGTGACCTGTGCGCCTGTCGGTGGAAAGAGCAGATCGATTTCAGGCTGTTGAGCCTGGTCGCCCTGTGCCGCACCTTCTGGCTGGGCCGCTGAATCATCGCCCTCCTGGCTCGTCGCTTGATCGTCAGTCGTTGACGCTTCGGCGTCGGCATCAGGTGGACTCTGCTCTTCCCGTCTGGGGGTGGAAAATCCCTTTGGAAGTTCGATTCCACCCGACGATTCGGAGGGGGTTGGGCTGCCCGGAGTCCAGATTTCAGTCATGATTTTCAGTCCAATTCCTCATGAAAACTCAGCTTTGTCTGTAGCGTATATTTTACTAGAACAGCTAAACCCCAGCGCCGCTTTGTCAGCGCGTCAACGACCCATGCCTGGTGTGTTGACCGCGCCGCCAGCCGGCGCCGTTTCGACTCGGACAGATCCGGTTCACCGGCCATCACCCCAAGTGGGGCCAGTACGCCGGCCACTGTCGCAGCCAATTCGGCAAACTCACGCGATTCCGGAATCTGGTCGCGGTCGGTGCTCTCCACTGCCTGGGATAGTGCCGCCCCAATCGGCAGCAGAGCGCCAAGCTGGTCAGCTTCGACCAAGTGTTTTACCGCCGGCATAACCTGATCAAGTGTCGTCACCACCAACCTGCCATCGAGCTGTATTGACAAGCCCAACGCCTTGGCGAAACTATGCGCGGCAGCCGTGTGTTCTCTTCGACGGATGTGAAGGAACCCTTCCACACGAAAGGATTGTACCAGCCCGGGGCCGTCTCCAATCGACAGAAAGCTCTCCTGGGCCAGTCGATTGTGGCCGAAAGCCTCCTCCACCTCGCCGCGGGACTCTTCCAGGGCCGCCAGCTGGGCCAGCGCCCGCCCGTAACCCGCGGCATCGTCTCCCTTCCTGGCACATTCGGCCGCGCTTGCAAAGCTGGAGGCGGCTTGGTCCAACTCACCCTCCTCGAGGCATGCAGCGCCCTTCTCCAGCATGCGAGACACGGCATCTGAAGGTCGTAGGGATAGACGTTCGCCGGTATTAGGCGGCGCAGGTTGTATGACAGACTGAGAATTGATAGTCAACCCTTAGAATTCTAACGAATCAGGCCCGTTTGGCCTATTCTGGTTCATCGCGCGCGTCGAAGCTTCCTGGGCTCTTCAGTGGCTCTCAATCACTTCTCGAATTCAGTGCTTTGCAGTAAGTCTTGTTCCCCCAGGATTGGAACGCCAAGCTGCTTGGCCTTGGTCAACTTGCTGCCTGCCTTTTCGCCGGCAAGCAGAAAATCCGTCTTTGCGCTGACACTGCCAGTCACCCTTCCCCCGCAGGCCTCGATGCGGGCCTTGGCTTCCGTCCTGCTTAACGTTGGAAGCGTCCCGGTGACCACGAAAGTCTTGCCCTCAAAGGGGAGCGGCTGCTTCCCAACCTCTCGTTCCTGGCGAGGGCTTTCTAGACTTACGCCCAACTCGGAAAGCGACTGCACGAGGGCCCGGTTTGGTTCCAGTTTGAAGTACGAGACCAGCGCTTCGGCGATTTTGGGGCCTATGCCTTCGATCTCGCTAAGCGTTTCCAAGTCTGCCGCCATAAGATCATCAAGCGTGTCAAAATGGGCCATCACCAGTTCGGCCACGACGTTTCCAACAAATCGAATTCCCAAAGCCGTGAGCAAACGCGTTGCCCCTCGGGACTTACTCTCTTCGACGGCGTGGCGCAGGTTTTCAATCCTCTTATCCCCGTAGCCTTCTATCTCTTCGATCTCTTCCCAAGGCAGCCGGTAGATATCGGCAAGGGTCTTTACATAGCCTTCAGTGACAAACAGTTCCGCCTGTTTGGAACCCATACCAACGATGTCCATCGCCCCTTTGGATACAAAGTACTCGACTTTTCGCACCAGCTGGTCCGGACAGGCATTATTGACGCAGTACGTTGCAGCTTCTTCCGGCGGGCGCTCCAGGAGCTCCGCACAGGACGGGCACTCGGACGGCATCTTCCAGAGCCGTTCAGAGCCGTCTCGAACATCCTTTATCGGCCGCAGCACCTTGGGAATCACGTCGCCTGCACGCTTTACGAGGACGGTGTCGCCGATGCGTATGTCGAGTTCCTCAATGTAATCGGCGTTATGGAGCGTGGCGGCCTGGACAGTAACACCGCTAATGGGGACCGGTTCCAGGACCGCGTTTGGCGTAACTGCGCCCGTTCGTCCTACCTTGACGCCAATATCCAACAGCTTGGTCGTTGCCTCCTCGCCTCCTGTCTTGAAGGCGACAGCCCAGCGCGGGTCCTTGCCGGTAAATCCCAAAAGTTCCCTCTGCGCAAGCAGATCAACCTTTACGACCATGCCGTCCAAATCGTACGGCAATCTCGCTCTCAGTTCATGCCACCTTCCGACAAACTCGATCAGATCATTCCACTCTGCGTCGCCGAACCGTCTCGATTCATCACAGACCGGGAAACCGTAAGCGCGCAAGTGATCCAACGATTCCCAGTGCGAATCAGGAGGCTTCTCGAGTCCATCTTCAAGGAATATCTGATAGGTCCACAGTTTTAGCGGGCGTTCAGAGGTGATACCGCTGTCGAGCAGGCGCAGTGAGCCGGCAGCGAAATTGCGAGGATTGGCATAAGTGCGCTCACCTCTTTCTTCCTGCTCCTGATTGAACGACTCAAAATCGCTTTCCTCAACGTAGACCTCACCGCGGAGGATTAGGCGACGGGGGGGATGTAACCCGCGGCGGCCATTGGTACTCTTCACGGGAATCTGGAGAGGTAGTTGATTGACAGTTCGCAAATTGGGGGTGATGTTTTCGCCAACTTCACCGTCTCCCCGCGTCGCGCCGAGCGTGAATTGACCTTCGTCGAACTGTAAGACGACGGTCAGGCCGTCGAACTTCGGCTCCACCACGTAAGCAAGGCGTGCGTGCTCCTCCTCCGGCAGCAAACGCAGGAGGCGTTCGCGCCAGCGGTGAAGGTCTTCCTCGCCGAAGGCGTTCGCAAGGCTCAGGACAGGGACCTGATGCCGAACCTTTTCAAAACGGTCAGCGACCGCGCCGCCTACGCGAACGGTTGGACTGTTGGGGTCACTCAGTTCGGGGTTCTGTTCTTCAAGCGCTTGGAGTTCGCGAAAGAGGGAGTCGAACTCAGCATCGGTGATCTCCGGGTCGTCGAGGACGTAGTAGCGGTACTGATGATGCGCAATTCGTTCTCTCAGTCCCTCAATCTTATTGCCAGGAAGATCAACAACGGTTGATTCGCTTTGAGAATTAATCGTCATGGCACGTCCACGACAAAGAACTCAGAGGCGCTCCAACCTACGAGTGGATCTCCATCTTCATCCAACACGCCTGGCACTCGCATTCTGTACCAGAGATATCCATCGAGAGGCACCGGGTATTCCGAGTGGCTCGACTCCGGATCGGCGTCCAGCACCACCATTGTCACGCCCTCTTCGACGGTCTGGATGAAATCTCCTGCCCGGCCAGGATCTGCTCTAAGTAGGACCCCCTGGCCGTCGGTGTTGGCGACGGTCACATTTGCATTGATTGGCAGCAAAATCGGAGTCGGGGTTGGCGTGGGACCGGGTGTATTTGTCGGTGGTGCCGGCGTAGGCGCGTCGGCCGCCACCTGTTGCACCGCCGGCTCACTCGGCGTCGACGTACTGACTTCCGCTGTCCCCGTCAGGCGAGAGACGCCAAACCAGACCAGGCCCGCGATCAGGACCAGCGCGATGCCACCGAGTACCCAGACCGGACCTGTTCTTCCCAGTTTTCGTGTTGGCGGGGGCGACGCGGCAACCTCCGCGGCCGGGGTTTCCTCAAAGTAGTTGTACTCAGTTGCTGGACGGGCCTCTTCCGTCCCCTCAGAATCGGGCGCGATATTTGCCCAACCACTGTCCGCGGCTGCCGTGGCTAGCGAGCTATCGTACTCCTCGTTGATCTCGCTCCCGATTGATGGCTCGGAAAACGCCTCGACACCTGCAGGGTCGCCAGAAGGAAACTCCCATTCCGGGGCCTCGTCTGAAGCCTCAGGGACTTCCTGAAGTGGCCCGGATGCCTGCCAAACGCCGGGCTCGTCACCCGGCGAAAAGACCGGCTCCTCCACGCGGGGAACCGCGGAATCCACATTCCCAGGTGATTCTGGCCCGGTTTCAGGCAGAAATCTAGGTTCCGAAGCAGTGACAGGACTAGAGTCTGTGCCCGAGTCTGATTCCGATTCGCTCTCGTTTACATCGTGGTCATCCGACGAAAAAACTGGCTCGTCGATTTCGCTGTCTGGTCGCCGGGTGTCATCATTCACCTTTTGCTCCTCCCGGTTCTATTTCTCTTCAGCAGTGCGAGAAACTCATCAAGGGGCCTGGTATTGAGAACTTCCTCAGCACTTACCCAGGCCCGCCTAGCCGTATGTATACCGTATCGCATGAGATCCAGCTGGGCTATTCTGTGGGCGTCGCTGTTGATTACAATTGTACAGCCCAGGCTCACGGCAAGGCGCGCATGTTCGGCGGAGAGATCCAGCCGCTCAGGATTAGCGTTTATCTCGACCGCCGTGCCTGTTTCAGCGCAGGCTCTCAGAACCTGCTCCAAGTCTATTTCTGAAGGCGATCGCCGACCCAAAAGCCTGCCGGTCGGGTGCCCTAAAATATCAACATGCGGATTGTGTACCGCCCTCAAGCAGCGTTCGGTGATTCGCTGGCGATCCTGCCGCAATCCGCTGTGAATACTGGCAACAACCACGTCTAATGTCTCCAGGACCTCGTCGGGAAGACCCAACTCTCCGTCGCCCAACACCTCAACCTCAGTGCCTTGAATGAGCCTGAAGTCGATCCCTTTTGCCGCGTAAGTCTCGTTGACCGCATCAATCTCTTGGCGTTGTTCAGTGAGAGCCTCTGCGTCAACGCCGCGTGTAACGCCCAACCCAATACTGTGGTCGGTTACGCCCCAGTACCGATATCCTCTGCTTCGTGCCGCTTCGGCCATTTCTGCGACTGACGACTTTCCGTCACTCCAAGTAGTGTGCCCGTGCACCTCGCCCCTTATGTCCGCAGCGCATACAAGCTCGGGAAGTTTGCGGCTCGAGGCTGCATCAGTCTCGCCATCGCCTTCCCGCAGTTCCGGGGGCACCCATTGCAGCCCGACAAACTCGTAAAGCGACTCTTCGCTGTCAAATAGTCGTTGACCGGCACCCGACGCGGGCCCGTTGTGGGAGCCACCGTCAGTCGCGGAATTATTCGAAAGTTCGACGAGCCCGTTGTCGCCCACGCGCCATCCAAGTTCTTGGGCGCGGCTATCGATTGCAGCCAGATGGGCCTGGCTGCCCGTGGCGAGGCACAGAAACGTGCCCCAGTTTCCTTTTTCTACGAGCCGCAATGAAGCAGTGGGACCGTCAACCAGGGCCACTGTCGCCGAGTCTGCACCCCGTTCAACTACGTCGGCAACTTGAGGTAAGTTCTGAAAGGCATCCAACGCCTGATCCGCTGATCGGCTGACGGCCAGCAGTTTGATTTCACCGGTTGTTTCTCTCCAGCGGCGCAGGCTTCCTACTACAGAAATACGTTCGAAGACACCTTCCGCCGTCTCTGCTGTCAGCCCTTCTGCAATACTCTCTGCAAGCGGCAGAGACGTACCAATTGGGGTCCGATCATCGGACCGGCTGCGCAGCAGCTCGATGCTCTTCAGGATCCGCTCTTCCGTCTTGGCGCCGAACCCTTTGAGGGCGCGTAACCGGCCCTCCTCCGCAGACCTTTTCAAGGCCTCGATACTGGTAATGTCAAGTTCCCGCCACAGGCGCTGCACTGTCTTGGGGCCAACGTCCGGCACTTGCAACATCGCCACAACGCCTTCGGGCACTTGTGATACAAGCTCATCATAGTATGGCAGTGAACCTGTATCCAGAAGCGTTTGGATCTTCTCGGCAATCGCCTCTCCAACTCTTGGAAGATCCCGCAGAGCGCCTTCGGAGGCAATCTCATTTACGTCCTGTTCGAGGCTATCAATGGTTCGCGCAGCGTTCTGATAGGCGATCACGACAAAACGGCTCTCCCCCAATATCTGCAGAAGGTCGCCGGTCGCCTTAAATACACCGGCCACTTGCTTGTTGCTAAGTTGGCGTTCCTTCGTCGCTTCGGCCACTGAAAATCTTCCCCTTATGGCGTCAACTCTACCTGTGTTTTTGTCACAACTTTTAGGTTACACTGATCATCTGGATCAACGCAAATGAAGTATATAATACTGCCCTTTAATTCTTACTCCATCGACGGTCTCGTGACTGTAGACACCTATTTCAAGCGATCGCAAAGTGGAGGGAGCCGCGCGGGATTTGGCGGCCCGCTTTGTTTCGCCAAGTTGCAAGTCGTGGGCGTTGACGCGGACTCACCCAATCTCAAGTCGAAATGACAAAGATTCCGTCCTCAGGCAAGGTTCGCACTTAACGGCTATCGCTAGTAGAATGGCCGTGTCACAGTCGCTGGGGGCATACAAGCTGCAGGTCGTGCCTGCACACCAAATGGCCCGTCAAGATCACAATTCCCAAAATCGGGGACAGAATTCAGTTTGGCAACTATTCATCTTAGCAAGGTCAGTAAAGAGTTCAGCGTACAATTCGGGGCAGGCAAGGGCGGGGCAATACCTTGGCTTCGCTCATCCGGCCCGGAGCCTCGCGATGGTGAAGACGAAGAACCAGGTCGCGTCGCGGCACTGGACCGGGTCGACTTGACCGTCCCCGATGGGCGTACGATGGCAGTGCTCGGGCCATCGGGCTGCGGAAAGAGTACCTTGCTGCGCGTCATTGCCGGGTTGGAAGCCGACTACGATGGCGAACTCCTTTACGACGACCAAAACATGATGGACATACCGCCCAGAGACCGCTACATTGGGATGGTCTTTCAGAATTACGCGCTCTACCCACACTTCGAAGGTCACGGCAACCTGTCATTCTTTTTCCGCCTCCGCAAAACGCCTGACGCCGAGGCCGAAGAAAGGATCCGCGTCACATCGGAAATCATGGGGATAGGCTTCAACGCACTGCTGCAGCGCAAGCCGGGCACTTTGTCGGGAGGACAGCAGCAGCGGGTCGCAATCGCAAGGGCTATCGTGCGCAGACCGAGGGTCTTTCTCTTCGACGAGCCGCTTTCCAACCTGGACGCGAAGCTTCGATCGCAGACGCGTGTCGAAATCAAGCGGCTCTTGCGCAGGTTCTCCATCACCGCGCTATACGTGACGCACGACCAGACCGAAGCCATGGCCCTGGGCGACCTGGTGGCGGTGATGCGTGCAGGGCGGATCGAACAGGTTGGCCCGTTTGAGGAAGTCCGACGGCAGCCCGCCAACACGTTTGTGGCCGGCTTTCTGGGGATTCCGCCGATGAGTCTTCTACATGACGCTGTCGTGGTTGAAGGCGGGATCGAAGCAGGACAAGGGCTGCGGATCGTGCCGCAGGCCTCTCAGCTGCAGGCGCTCAGGGCAGGGCAGAGGGTGACTGTTGGAATTCCGGCCGAATCGGCGAGAGTGACCGTTGATGAAGGGACGGTAGAGTCAGTGGAAGGCGGGCCGGGGCCGCGCGCAAACTTGTGGCAGGGTACAGTGGTGTCTGTTGAACCGGACTACGGTAGGCATATCCAGTTCATTGGCTTCCGGTCAGGGGAGCACCGCTTTCTGGGCCAAGCCGATGTCCGGGACCGGATTGCCGTAGGAGAGCAGGTTGTTGTTCAGTTTGACAGTTCTGGACTTCACTTCTTTGACGATGAAAGCGGGGCCCGCGTGGCCTGAGTTGCAGTTCAGTTGGCTACCGGTCATTCGGGGACCGGTTCTGCGGCCTTGACCCGCATGTACTGGCTCGTGTACAGGTCATGGTAGAAGCCCTTCAACGCCAGCAGTTCCTCGTGTGAGCCGCGCTCGATAATCCTATGGTCGTTGACGACCAGGACTTCATCGGCATTGCGGATCGTACTGAGCCGGTGGGCGATTACAAAGGCTGTGCGGCCCTCCAGCAGCCTCAACAAAGCCTGCTGGAGATGAACTTCGGTTCGAGTGTCCACGCTGCTGGTTGCTTCATCGAGAATGAGAATGCGAGGATCGGCAAGGACGGCGCGGGCGATGGCGATAAGCTGGCGCTGACCCTCACTGAAGTTGTTCCCCTGCTCCGAGACTCGTGAGCCGTAACCCCCTGGAAGCAATCGAATGAAACTGTCGGCGTTTGCCAGTTCTGCCGCGGCCACAACCTCTTCGTCGGTTGCGTCGAGCCGGCCATAACGGATGTTCTCGCGCACAGTGCCGGAGAAGAGGAAGGTATCCTGCAGCACGATGCCGAGCTGTTTCCGTAGCGAAGCCTGCTGAATGTCACGGATGTCGTGGCCGTCGATGCGAATGCTGCCTTCGTCCACGTCGTAGAAGCGGCTCAACAGACTGATTATCGTCGTCTTGCCGGCGCCTGTTGGTCCCACCAAGGCGATGGTGGCGCCGGGTCGGGCATGGAGGCTGATGTTTTCCAGTACCACTTCCGGTCCTGGCTCACCCTCACTTTCCCCTCCGGCTGACGCTGCCGGCCTGCGACCGTTTCCGCGACTGTCCGGGGTCGGCATCGTGTCCGTAGGCTCATCATAGCTGAAGCTCACATTCTCGAATTCCACCTCACCCCTTATTTCGTCCAGAGGGGGCGCATCCGGCCGGTCGGTAACGGTGGGTTCCACGTCCAATGTCTGGAATATGCGCTCCGCGCCAGCCAGGGCCGACTGCAACTGGTTATACAGCATGGCAATGCCGCGCATGGGCCGGAAAAAATTCATGATGTAGATGATAAAAGTCGCCAGGACGCCGACTTCCAGGATCCCCCCAATCGCCAGCCAGCCACCCAGGAGGGCGGCCACCGCGATAGTGATGGTCATCATGGTGGTGAACATCGGACCGAGAGCCGCGGTGATGATATCGGCGGTCATTCCGGCTTTGCGGTACTTGGAATTAACCTCGTGGAAGGTAGCATATACGTCTTTCTCGCGGGCAAATGCCTGCACCACGCGTGCACCGGTTATGTTCTCCTCCATCACAGCGTTCAGTGCGCCGAGATTATGCTGGACGGTGCGAAATGCCGCGCGGCTTCGGCGGGTCACCTCACCAGTGATGATCAACATCAGCGGCATCAGGACGAGCATGGCCAGGGCAAGCTGCCAGTTGAGAAAAAACATGGCGATGAAGGTGCCGCCCAGAAGCAGGATGTTCGATGTAAACTCGATCAGGCCATTTGAAAGCGTGCGGTTTATCGCCTCCGAGTCATTGGTGATACGACTCATCAGATCGCCGACCTGATTGCGATCGTGGAATGCCATCGACATTTCCTGCAGATGGTTGAAGAGGCCGGCGCGAATGTCGGACACGAATCGCTGTCCCAGCACAACCATGATCAGACCTTGCACAGCTGATGTGCAGCCGGCGCCCACGTAGACAGCGATAATCTGAAAAACCAGGATGCGAAGTCCGGTGGCGTCACCGGGTTGGATATAAAGATCGATAGCACGGCCAAGCAGAACGGGGCCGAAGAGCCTCAGCACGGTGCTGATGGTGACAAAGAGGGCAACGACCAGCAGCTGCAGTCGATAGGGCCGCAGATAGGTGGCCATGCGCATGAGAGTGTGACGCGTATTGCCGGCGGCTTCTCCGGTGAGCATGCCGCCGCCGCCAAACCCGAGGCGCATAGGCTGTCGTTGTGGTGGTCGGGAAACAGTCATAGTAGTCAGATTCGCGCGGTTCTGTTGGCCTTGCCAGCGGTCTCAGCCCGGCTCAAGCCTCTTCAAACTGGGAGTAGTATATCTCCTGGTAGATTTCGCTGCCGGCCAGAAGTTCCTCATGCGTGCCCTTGGCAGCGATCTTCCCGTCGTCCAGGACGAGAATGAGATCGGCGTCTACGACACTGCTGATCCGCTGAGCAACGATGAAGGTTGTCGTGCCCTTCATCTTCTCTTCCAGCGCCTCCTGCAGCTTCAACTCGGTGTCCAGGTCAACGGCGCTGGTAGAATCGTCGAGTATGAGGACGGATGGTTTGGTAAGCAAGGCGCGAGCGATGGCGATACGCTGCTTCTGCCCGCCTGAGAGATTGGCGCCGCGTGCCTCGACCAGGCTCTCGTACTGGTCTGGCATTTGCACAATAAATTCGTGGGCCTGCGCGGCCTCTGCCGCGCTGACGACTTCTTCCATCGACGCATCGGGCCGGCCGTAGGCAATGTTCTCGCGCACGGTTCCCGCAAAGAGAGTCGTCTGCTGCAGGACCACGCCAATGGTCTTTCGCAGCTGGGTCGGCTCCCAGTTGCGCACATCCACGCCATCAACCTTTACAACACCGCCTTCGGCATCGTAGAAACGAGGAATGAGATTGACAAGCGTACTCTTGCCGGCCCCGGTTGCACCCATCAGGGCGACTTTCTGTCCGGCGGCCGCATGCAGGGAGATTCCATCCAGCACTTCTTCGCCGACCGGACGGACATTGCCATTTGCCGTGCGAGTCAGCGGCTGCCCGTTCGCAGACGGCGCGTCAGGTATGCTCTTCTGCGCCGGGGCTTGGCCATTGCCGGAGTCAGCGGACTCCAAACCTCTTCTGATCCGTGAACCGGAATAGTGAAAAGAGACATTTTCAAAAGTGATTTCCCCGCCAGGTTCGGCAATGACAGCCGGTGTTGGGGGCGACTGGATGGCGGGCTCTGTATCCAGGACCTCAACAACGCGCTTTGACGACGCTTCGGCGCGTGAGATCATCGACAGGATGTTGCTCAGAAGCAGCAGTGGCGACATTCCTATCAACATGTAGTTGCTGAAGGCGACCAGTTCGCCGATAGTGAGACGTCCACCGATGACGTCGACGCCACCACGCCAGATTGCGATCGTTGCACCCAGATTCGTCAGAACCAGCAGCACCGGCATCACCAGTGCCAGATATCTGCCCACTTCGATGTTCTGCTCCATATAGTCGACGTTGTCGCGGCTAAAGCTCTCGATTTCATGCTGTTCCCGGACAAAAGCCTTGACTACATGCACACCGGCAAGGTTTTCCTGGACCAAAGTATTCATCTTGCCCAGCTTCTGTTGTACGATCGTAAACAGAGGGCCCACGACACGCAGGAACCAGAATATTACTGTCCCCGAAATTACGAGCATCGTGACCATGATCAGGCCGAGTCGCCAGTCGATGACAAGCATCATGGCCAGGCTGCCGATGACCATCAGCAGCGTTCGCAACAGTAGCGCCATGCCGGCGCTGAGAAACATGCGCGCAACGTCGACATCGCTGGAGACACGGGTCATGAGCTGACCAGTCTGCATGCGGTCCAGGTTGGCGAAGGAGAAGCGCTGGATGTGGCGGAAGAGGTCGTTTCGCAGGTCGAAGGCGATGCCTTGCGAAAGCTGGGCGCGTGCGATGCCCTGGCCGATTGTGGTTCCGGCGCCGAGAATCGCGGCCAGCATCATGATCCCGCTGCCTTGCCAAACGGCCGTCATGTCGCCGGCACGAATGCCCTGGTCGATGATGAACTGGACCATGCGCGGCGTCACCAGTTCCATCAGCACCGGCAGAATCGTCGTGACGATGCCCAGCACTGTCATCCAAAGATAGGGGCGCAGATAGCGAATGACCCTGGCTAATCCACTCATAGGCAGAAGTTCTTGGGAATTTCATTTCGGCCGGCGGCGACTGATGTCACGCCAGCATACTAAAGCGGTTTCGAGAGTATAGCTTAGAATCCCAGGGCAAGGCAAATTGGCGCGAAATTGGGGCATCCCAGATTTGGGGTGGTACCAGTCTCGCTGCGAGATAATGCCGGCGGTGGCAGAAACTGTCAACCGGTACTTGGCGAGACACAGGGCAAGCGCCAGGCCCGGCCTTACCGGAGCCTCTGGAGGATGGCCACGACGATGGGTGATGCGCGCGAAGGCAGGCACAAGGCCTTTCCCGACCGGACCGATTGGGAGGGCATACTGTTGGCTAGACACGTTGCTGGGGAAGATTGAAATCGGTCGCTAGGCCGGGCGGGGCGTTGCGGGGGCGCAGCCCCTGCACAAGGGAGGGCCGAAGGACCGAACGCCCAAATGCAAGGAGAAAGTGAAGAGGAGAAAGTGAAGAGGATAGTGTGACATCGATTGGTTTGCAGGAGAGTGGAACTGGCGCTGACTGTGGCTTGGTTGCAGCAAGAGGGATGCGTGAGATCACCTCCAATTGGGATGCACGCTAGAACAGAAATCCGCTTGACTTTCAGTCGGGGCTGATGTATAAGAAATGAGGCAGAGAGGGCAACTCGTAAGGTGGAATTCCTGCCGGAACAGAGTGGCAACTACGCAGGAAGAACAGCCATCGAATCGGGTCTTGGACGCCATGCGCCGGAGCGTTTACGTTTGTTTTCCCCCACTTTCGGCAGGACCTTCGGCATCGGGTCAGGAGTCTCAATATTTTGCGACAGAGGACTTCCATGCACATATCTAAAGAACAGCGGGTGCAATTCCGCAACGAAGGGTACTTTTTTCTCGAGAATGCCATCCCCGTAGAGCAGGTGAAAGGCCTCCGGGAGGAGTGTCAGCGTTACATTGACCGGTACGACGCTGAAATGGAGGCCAAGGGGGTGACCGTCCAGGGGATCAATCACTACAAGAAGCGTTACTTTATCAGCCGGCGAGGCTTGGAAAGTCCGACAATCACGGACTTCCTGTTCGGTGAACTGATGGCGGACGTGTGCAGAGCGACGCTGGGTGAGAATGCATTCTTGTTTCACGAGCAATACGTCGTCAAATTCGCCGAAGTGGGCACGAAGTTCGGCTGGCATCAGGACTCAGGTTACGTTGGCCACTACCACAGGCCCTATCTCTCGTGCTGGTGCGCATTAGACGAAATGTCGATTGAGAATGGTACAGTATCGGTCTTGCCCTATTCTGCGATTGGGATGACGCCGGACGAACTCTATAATCACGAAATCGAAGCCGGAAGCAATGACAAGATTGGCTACCAGGGAGACAATCCTGGTGTCCCGGCTCTCGTTCCAGCCGGCAGTATCGTTGTATTCAGCAGCCGCACTTTTCACCGGAGCGGCCCGAATACGACACCAGGAATCCGGCGCTGTTACCTGGCACAGTACTCGGCTGAACCGATAATGAATCGCGAGGGCACCGACCTGTGGGGGCAGGCGATTCCCATATTGCAGGACGGCAGACGGTGCGGGCCGCCCGAGCAGCATTGATCTGGCCTGCATCTGCACGCGGGGCGTCTCGAATTTCCGTGCTTGCAAAGTCTCCAATGTTGATTCGCCCGCCTGCAACCTATGAAAAAGGGAAGTGAAATGAGCGTTTCGAACCATCTCCTGACTGACGACCAGATGAGGCAGTTCATCTCGCACGGCTACCTGATCCTGCAGACCGACTTCCCGAAAGAGTTTCATGAGAGGCTGAACGCCAAGCTGAAAGAAGTAATGGAAAAGGAAGGCAATCCCGGCAACAATCTTTTGCCGCGTTTCAGCGAGGTCGGCGACATCGTTCAGAATCCGGTGGTGCAGGGCGCGCTGACAAGCGTAGTCGGGCATGACTATACGATACACCCACACCGCCACTGTCACTTCACCTATCCTGGGCGCAAAGTGCAGACATGGCACAAGGACAGCTACTGGGGCCACCAGAAGGTCCGCAACCACCACAACTGGTGGGCGATGATCTTCTACTATCCGCAGGCGGTGGACGAGGAGATGGGGCCATCGGGCCTCCTTTCCGGATCCCAATACTATACGAAACGTGCCGGTGACGATACCGAAACACCGGTCTACCTTAAAGGGCCGGAAGGCACATTCGCCCTGATACATTACGACCTGTGGCACAGGGGCGGCGCCAATCTGTCGCAGAAGACGCGGGCGATGATGAAGTTTCAGTTTGTGCGCATGAATGCCCCCGCTGCACCGGCCTGGAACAACAGGCAGGCCAGTTGGACGCCGGTCGTGGACGCTCCGGTCGATCACAACGAAGTGTGGGCACACCAGTGGCGCTGGCATCGCGGGGAAATGGGAGCGCAGTCTCACGGAGCCGCTGGAGAGCCAACGCAGGCCAATGGGCACGATGCTGCGTCAAGCGACATGTCCGATTTGGCAGGCAGCCTCGCCTCAAAGTATGAACCTGAGGGCGTCGACTCCGCCTATCGCCTGGCCACCTTTTCTGAAGAGGCCATTCCAGCGCTTGCAGGGGCGCTGACCAGCGGCGACAAGACCGCCTCCCGCAATGCAGGCTACGGGTTGAGCGCAGTTGGCGGAGCAGCCCGGGAGGCCCTGTTGGACGCGTTAGGGCACGAGAGCGAAGAGGCGCGCATGCATGCTGCCTTTGCCCTGGGTGAGTTGGGGCAGGCGGACGCCGAATGTACCAGTGCGGTGGCCAAGGCAGTCTCGGACCCGTCGGTTGTGGTACGCCGCAGCGCGGTCGAGGCGCTGGGACAGATCAGAGACCCTATTGAATTGACATTGCCGGCATTGGAACATGGTCTGACGGATGACGACGATCAGGTGCGTTTTACTACGGCGCTTTCGCTGCAACGACTTGGCGCCGAGTCGGCCGCGGCTCTGCCGGCCCTGCAGGCGGCCCTCCGTGACGAAAACCGTTATGTTCGCGCCAGTGCCGTGGATGCTCTGCGCCGGATCGGGACGAGCGAGGCGCTCAACATCGCACTGGACTATCTGAGCGCGCATCGCTGGTGCCCGTCGACAACGCCTGACAATCTTTTTTGAAGGAATTGCCAATGTCCTCGATGGTAAAGCAACCGGAAGTCAGTGCCGACGAGATCTCGATGTCTGTCGACGACCTGGACGTTGCCAAGGCCGCGGCTGTCTACCGCGAACAGGGCTGCCTGGTCGTGCGCGGTCTGATGAAACCGTACATCGAGGGGATGGCGGCCGATATTGACGCCACAGTACGCCAGTCGATCGAGATGCTCGACCGGGCGGAAAGAAAACCGGAGGGCTGGGTTTCGCCTAACGGCTCTCTGTTCATTCCCGCGCCAGATGGGTACAGCAGGGATAAACAGATCATGACGGTCGGCATCAGCTATACGACAAGCGCCGCCTTTCTGCGTGCTGCCATGAACCTGACCGCCCTCGATATTCTCGAGGCGATAATGGGGCCCAATATCGAACTGTTCGGCCAGGGGCAGTCTCTGGTCAAAGAGCCGGTGGGCGGCCACCCCAAACATCTGCACCAGGATTCGGCCTACTTTGAGCACCGCTTTGAAGGTCCTGTTGGGATCCTGACATACGTTGTGGACACGGACCTGGTGAACGGCGCGCTGCACGTAGTGCCCGGTACGCATAAGCAGGGTCAGCTCCAACACATCGATACATTTTCTCACCTGGGTCTGGATGAGGATGAGTGGCCGTGGGAAGCTGCACTGCCGATCACCGGACAGGCTGGCGACTCGATCTTTTTCCACGTCAGAACGGTACACGGCTCCAAGCAAAACCACTCGGACACACCCCGTCCGGTCTTTATCAACCGCTACAGGCGTCCCGATGACTTCGCCATCATCAGAGCGACGACCACTTCCAATCGCGCCGACGCTGAGAGTCGGGCGCAACAGGCTCGCCGCGAGGACGAGCCTCAGGGATTGATGGTTCGGGGTTTCCGGCCTTACGCAGAAGCGGACGGGGCCGGCAGCGATGGGGCGCTGTAACGACAATACAAGCTGGAACTTCTCCGTAAGTCTATGGGACATAACCTTCATCACGCTGGGCATCAGTTTCATTTCCAGGGAAACTGTGGTTCCCGTCCTGGTGAGCCAGTTGACCGATTCCAAACTGGTGATCGGTCTTGTCCCGGCCATGTGGTCCCTCGGCCTCTACCTCCCTCAACTGCTGACTGCTAACTGGGCCGAAAGCATGCCCTATAAGAAGCCGTTCGTGATGGTCATCGGCTTCTTCCTCGAGCGGTTGCCCTACCTTCTGATCGGTCTGGTCGTACTCATTTTTGCCGTTGAAAGACCTACAGTTGCCCTTGTCGCGGTCCTGGTGGGCATCGGGTTGGCGTCGTCGGGCGCCGGTCTGGGGACACCACCGTGGCTGGAAATGATCGCCAAAGTAATTCCTGTCCGAAGGCGCGGCATCTGGCTCGGTCTCGGCCATGGACTCGGCCAGCTCATGGGCGTCGTCGGCGCCTTCTTTGTCGGGCGAATTCTGATCAGTCGCGCGTTCCCTGGCAACTACGCTCTCCTCTTCACGATTGCCTTCGTTTTTGTGGTTGTTTCCTGGGTGGGACTTGCTCTCACGCGTGAGCCGAGAAGCGAAGTGACGAGGAAGGCGATTCCCCTGTTCCGCTACCTTAGTCGCGTGTCAAGGGTGTTGAAGCGGGATATCAACTATCGCCGCTACCTGATCAGTAAGTCTTTGATCAACCTGGGCGGGATGAGCACAGGATTCTTTGCCGTCTACGGCACCGAGATGTTTTTGCTTGACGGCCGTGGCGTCGGCCTATTGACGGCGGTACTGGTTGGAACGCAGGCGGTTTTCAATCCGCTGTTGGGGCTGCTGGCCGACCGGGTCGGGCATAAAACTGTTCTGGCCGCGGCGGCCTTCTTTGTGGCCTTGGCGCCGCTGAGCGCGCTCGTGATCGGCGGCATGGGTGCGGCCGCGAACCAAGGAGGCGCATTCGCTTTGCCGAATGTACTGGGATCAGTACCGACGGGACTGATTCTTACCTTCATTTTCCTCGGTACCTTCCTGGCGGCAGATCACACCTCATCCCTCCCCATCATTCTGGAGTTCAGCGCGCCGGAGGACCGGCCGACATATATCGGGCTGACGAATACAGTATTGGCGCCGATGCTGATCGGCGCACCGATTCTGGGAGGCTGGTTGGCCGGCGCGTTTGGCTACGCCGCCTTGTTTAGTGCGGCGATGGTGGTTGGAGCAGCGGCTCTTCTACTGATGTTGTTCTGGGTCACGGAGCCGCGGCGGACGACGCCGCAGCGCTTGGAGGAGGAGCAGCCTGTCAGGATTGCTTCCTGAACTTGGCTTTTGTCCCGTTCACCCTCTCTTGATTCGGCTAGCTCACTTCGACGCGCTGACACGATCCAGCACCATCACGACGACAAATCCCGCGACAGCCAGGCCAATCGCCAGAAAGACCTCTCCCGTTAAGGCTGAGGGTAGGTGGTTACGCTGTACCGTCGGCAGGATTTCACCGTGCCGATCGATGATGGAGGCGACCGTTTCCTTCCAAGGCCAGATTTTGCGCAGGCTCCCTGCCATCAGTCCGATAAGCACCGCGATGGTGGCGTTATGGTAGCGCTTGAACAGCCAGGCCAGAACCTGTGCGAAGGTAACGATGCCGACGACCGCGCCGGCGCCGACGACGGCTAGACTGACGATATCCCTCTGGTTCACGGCGGCTAGCACGAATTGGTATTTGCCTAGGAGTACGAGGATAAACGAACCGGAAATGCCGGGCAGGATCATGGCACAGATGGCCAACATGCCGCTTAAAAACAGAAACCAGGCCGACTCCGGCGTCTGCAGCGGTACTGCCCCGACCACGAAGTATGCGCCCACTGCGCCAACCGCCAGCGCGATGAAGAGTGTGGGGTTCCAGTTCTGGATTCGTTTGCGAACTGTGACGATTGAGGCGAACACCAGGCCAAAGAAAAAGCTCCAGATGAGGACGGGGTGGCGCTCCAGGACCCACTCCAGCCAGGAGGCAAGTGTCAGGACGGCGATCGCGATGCCGGCCAGAACTGCGACCAGAAAGCGGGCGTTTACCGCCTCAAGCGCGGCGGGGACGTTGAGCCGCAGAAGCGCCTGCCAGAATGGCCGCCGCGCGCCGGCGCGAATGCTCATCACGAGCTCTTCATAGATTCCGAGTATGAAGGCCATCGTACCACCTGAGACGCCGGGCACGATGTCGGCGCTTCCCATGGCAAATCCGCGCGCAATCAAGCCCAAGTACTGTCGCAGGCTTCGATTGGGTGCAAAATTGGCCGGGGCTTGCATATCAGAGTCGCGAACCGGAGAGGCCCGCCCCGGCGTGGTCTGGGAATCCGCGGTCATTGCAAGGGCTCGGAACAGATTTCAGTAGGGGCGAACATTTGGATAGGAGTCTCGCTTCTGGGGATTCCCCTGCCGGTCGGTCCCAACGGTGGTTCCGCCACGTTCTTCCCGGTTACGTCGGGAAGCCCGGCCAATTGGGCAAGGCTGAAGTTACCGATCTGCAGGCTGTTGCGGGTGGTTGAGTGCAATTGAAACTAGACCGGAAGGCAGGCGGGACCGATTGGTTCAAAGGTCTTGTAGGTCAGAACGAACTCCTGGTGGCCGAGGCTCTCCGACTTGGTTGGCGCGCCGCCGGCAACGTCCAAGACCTGCGCGAAGATCTCCTGGCCCACTTCGTTAAGCGTGGCTTGACCTTCAAGAATGCGGCCGGCGTCCACGTCCATGTCACCAGACATGCGGCGGAAGGTCTCAGGGTTGGCGCACACTTTGACCACCGGCGAGATCGCCGATCCTACCACCGAACCGCGTCCGGTTGAGAAGAGCGTCAGATGCGCGCCGCAGGCGATCAGCTCGGCGATTTCGGCGGTGTCGTTGATGTTTGGGAAGCCGAAGCGGGCGCCGCCGTCAGGGACGATATCGAGCAGGTAAAGGCCGCCCACTGGGGGCACGTCGCCAGGTTTGATCAGACCGGAGATCGGTGAAGAGCCGCTCTTGGCGTAAGCCCCCATCGACTTCTCTTCGACTGTTGTCAACCCGCCGTCGGCATTGCCGACCGCAAAACTGCCGTGGCCCATAGTCGTGTAGTAGCGGGCAGTCTTCTCCATGGTCGAGAGGATCTCTTCGCCCAGTGCCGGGGTCACCGCCCTGTCGGCCATAATCTGTTCGCAGCCGATCAGTTCGCCGCCCTCTTCGAAAATCGCGCTGGCGTTGTTCTCCACCAGCAGATCGAAACAGCGACCAATGGCCGGGTTGGCGGTGATACCGCTGGTGGCGTCGGATCCCCCACAGATGGCGCCTACGACCAATTCATCCACCGACATTGTCACACGCGTTGTCGTTTCTTCCTGTTCAGCCAGTGTCTCCTCCAACCAGGTCTGGCCCTGATCGACCGTTGTCAGCGTGCCCCCTCGCTCCTGAATCACCAGGGTCTCGACAGGGCGGCCGCTTTCTTTGACGTGCTGCGCCAGGCCGCGGCGGTCAAAGCTTTCGCACCCCAGAGAGACGAGTAGGACGCCGCCTGTGTTTGGATGGGTGCAAAGCCGGGCCATCATGTCGAATGCATACTCGTTAGGATAACAGCCGCTGAAACCAATCAGATGAACGCCTTGTTTGCGGTAGGGATAGACTATCTCGCGGGCTACGTGGTGGGCGCATTCGACCAGATAGACGACCAGAATCGTATTGCGGATGCCTTTGCGTCCATCCTGCCGCAGGAAACCTGGAAACTCCGTTTTCGCAGACATCGAACCTCTCCTCGACCCGTTCAATCGGTCTCCGAATTCAAAATGTAGGTGGGAATGTAATCGCTCTTGATGTTGTGCAGGTGTACATGCTCACCTGCGCGAATGTCGCGTGTGGCTGAGCCAATCGGCGCGCCGTATTTGACGATCTTTTCGCCTGCGGCGATATTGCACACGGCTATTTTGTGTCCCAGTTCAAGCGAGGTTTCGTAAACGACTGTCCGTTCTCCTAGCTGCAAACGGGTCCCCGCGTCCAAGTTGCGCAGTAGGATGTAAACGTTGTCTTCATCTGCTATCCGTAGTAGCAGACTGCTCTGATTGTCAGGCATAGTCGCAGTCTTTGCGGAGAAAGGTCCCGCAGAGTTCTTGCAAGAGGGGCCAGGACCGAGTTGGTTCGACGTCCAGATCTACAGTTGCAGCCGCCCAGGCCGCCAGGGAGTGCACGAACATTCCCCGACGCGAACGCCTTCTGAAATAGCCTAATCATAGCCCAAAAACGAGCAAAGATACAGATAGGGAAAGCTCAGTGTGCAGGCTCGAACATGCGTCCGCCGCCCATGACTTACACTTGTGTCGTTTCGGCCTTAGGGGGGCGGGAGACTGCCACCAGCAGGCCCGCCAGCAGGTAGACGCCGATGATACCAAGAAAGCCAAGCTGATAGCTTCCCTGCAGATCATAAGCGACGCCAACAAGCACCGGTGCAACCGTGGGACCGATTACGGTAAGGGGCTGGGCGACGCCGCGGACAGCACCTATGTGAGTGCGACCAAAATAACCTACCCAAAGGGATTCACTAATTGGAATCGTGCCCCCAAATCCGAATCCGTAGAGAAAGAAGCCGGCAAAGAGAAATGCAGGTTCTGCAGTGGCTGCGGAAATCAGCATCAGGCCGACGCCTGCGCCTCCCAGCGAGAAAGCGGTCACGGCAAGCGCCCGCGGTGGATAACGCTGAAGGCAGTAGCCCCACACGGCCTTGGACAGCAGATTTCCCAGCCCATTTACGGCGAGGGCAAGGGCGGCTGTCCTGCGGGTAAAGGAAGCGTCGGTGGCAAAGGGCACCGCGTGGGCCAGCACTGAAGCCAGCGCGGCCTGGTTCATACTGTAGCCGAGAAGGAGCAGCCAGAAGCCAGGCGAACGCAGGGCCTGGCTACTGGTGTAGGAGCACGGTTCCTTTTCGCGCGGAGAGGCGCCGTCTTTCTCGCTTGGGGCAGGCTCGCCGTCAGGCTGGAGGCCGGCGTCCTCCGGAGTGCGCCGCATTACCAAGGCAATCGGTGCGACGACCGCCAAGACGAAGAGAGCCTGGAAAAAGTAGCCATTGCGCCAGCCCAGCGAGTCGACGACAAGCGTCATCGCAACCGGGGCAATCAGTCCGCCGAAAGAGATGCCGCTCGAGCCGATGGCGAGCGCCCATCCCCTGCGGCGGACGAACCACTTGTTGATGGTGGTATTGACGACAAGCGGCCCAAACAGCGTCCAGCCGATGAAGCCGGCAAAGAGGTGCAGGGCCCAGAAAAGCCACAGGTTGGACTGTCTGCCCAGACTCCAAAGGCAAGTGGCGGCAACAAGGGAACCGGCGAGCACGGGCAGGCGCGGGCCGCGCTGGTCTACTATGCGGCCAACAACAACGCCGGAGAGGGCGCCGGCAAGCACGGACAGCGACGACCCCAGCGTGAATTGCCAGACCTGCCAGCCCATTTCCTCGACGACCGGACGCAGGAAAACGCTGACAGTAGACTGGCTCACGCCGAGAAAAACGAACTGCAGGAGGACCGCCGCCGCGACGATCCACCAGCCATAGAAGAAACGGGGAATCAACTGATTATCCGGTTTGGAGCGAAGATTTCTGAGAGGATACGTGGGCCACTACTTGCCGTTTCCTGAAACTGATTGGAGCCGGCTGACGAGCGGGTGGCGGCGTTCTTTCAGAGGCAAAGTCGCCCTGGTGCCAGTGAAGTGGGACTCGTAGACCGCGAAGACACACTCGAGCGATGTAAGTGCAGCGGCACCGCCCAGTCGCGGCTGGCGGCCCTCCCTAATGGAGTCGACCATGTCGCGGACGCTCCAGATCGATTGGCGCCGTTGCCAAAGCTGCTCGCCGATTCTGAAGCGTTCTGGGTCAATAGGCACTTTCTGCCACTCGGGTGTATGGCTCGGGAAGGAGACGTCAAATGGACAGTGCCACAGCTCGTCAACAAAGGTTTCCGGATTGGGTCTGATCATGAGTTGGCCCTCGGAACCTAGGATATGGGGTCCCATCATCCAGCCTTGTACCTGCGGGCGGCGGTACAGTTCCATGATTCCGGATGCGCCGTTCTTGCCCTTTATATGGATCAGCATTGTATCGCCAGCGACGATGCCGTTGTCTCTCTTGTCGGTCGTGCAGAGCTCTCTGCTCGTCATAATGTCCTCGACGCCGACCTCGTGTCCTTCGTATGTTACTTGAGCATGAATCCATTCGATGCCGTCGAGGAACAGGTCCATACCGTCGAAATAATGGACGCCCATTTCCATCAGTTCAAAGCCGGCCGGCCGCCCTTTTCCGATTTCGCGGACAGAGCGAAACTCGCCGATGCGTCCGGCGTCGATCCATGCCTTGGCCTCCTGGAAGGGCGGGGTGAAGCTGAACTGGTGGCTGACTGCGAGTCGCACACCGGCTTCATTGCATGCAGCACGCATCTTGTCAGCGGTCTGCAGGTCGACTGACAGCGGCTTCTCGCTCAGGACATTGATGCCTTGCCTGGCAGCGGCGATGGCGACGGGCCCGTGCAGTGGGGCGTGCGTGCAGGCGCTGACCACGTCCAACTCTTCCTTCGCAAACATCTCCTCGTAGTCTGAATAGCGCGCGGAAACACCGTGCTCATCGGCACGGGCGTTGAGTGCCTCGGGGTTGATGTCGCACAGCGCGCTGAGTGTGACCCCATCGAGGTTGGCGTAAGCTGTAGCATGGGCGCGGCTGATCCCACCGCACCCGACGATGCCGGCTCGCAATGTCATTGTACGCATTCCTTTCTGGGGAGTAATGGGGTGGATGGCCCGTATCCATAGTAGCCCTCCAGTCGTTAGCGCCATTGTAGCATGGGCACCGACCCTTGAACACTGAGAAAAAACTCGTTGACATCGCAAGTTGAATGTGCTATATAGTCCACTGTCGAAACATCTTCAACCCTGCGCAGTTTCTCTAACCCAAGCCTCGCGCCGGTTCATGGCCGGAGATTCCAATGCAAACCGTTGACTTTGCGCGTTCCTCACTCACCTTTCGCATTGACTACCTGAAAAGGCCGGCTGAAACCGCTTCGCACGAACCGCCGTCCTCGTTGAACAACGCCCGCATTCTTCTCGAATGTGTATGCGAGATCAGCGACAACGAAACAGGTGCGGCGCAAACTTTCGTCATGGGCGCAAGCTGCAAGACCGAACGCGTCGGCGTCGAGCGGGACATTTGGATCCATCCCAATGCAGATTTCGTTCCCATCCTTTCCCAGGATCGCTACCTGATCGTCAAGACCTACGAAGTCGCCAATATGGGGGTACCTTTCTACCCTCCTTCACGCGGCATGCAACCGGAACGACAGACAGGATACGTAGCCGATGCCTACGAAAACATCCGGTTGGATGTTCGGCGTGTCGAAGGGAAGATTCTGGATACGCCGGAGCAGATTGTCGAGGCGACCCTGGATCCGAGCGGGCCGCCGCTGGTCGGGAGAACTGTCATCCAGGAGGGTCGGTACACGGCAGTGCTGGAGTTTCCGGTCAAAACGATGAACGCAAGTGAGCGGGACTTTATATATCAGACCGACACGGGACCCGTCCTCATGCCCGATTTTTCACGGGAACCGGATGATCTGATCGCCGGGTTCGAGCTGGCTTACGTTGCCCTCAATTCGCCCGATTGGGCGGAATTTATTGTGCGCGCACCGACATCGGTAGGGGAAGGGATTGAGGTATATCACTATTCTAAATTCGTTCGTTTGGACACACAGAATCAGGTGATTCGCACGGATTAAGACACGCCCTGCTTCCTGACCTATTTCATCCATACAGTATTCGCATCCCACTCGGTGAGTAAGTCCTCTAGCTCAGCCGAAGTATTCGCCTGCTGGCCACTCCCGGCGAGGTTGTTCAACTCATAGGGGTCGTTTCGCAGGTCGAAAAAGGAAGTAGACTCCTGTTCTGAACGTCCGTCACTGCCGGGACCGCGGCGCCCGAAGAGGTGGGTGGGCGTTCTGATTCCTATCTCCCCCCCGCTGGTCTCGATGAAGCCCCAGTTTTCTTCCAGTTGCTGGCGTTCCCCTGTCAGAATCGGCGTTAGGTTTCTTCCCTGAACTTGGGAGGGTACTTCGCATCCACTGGCTTCCAGCACTGTTGGCATGATGTCAATGAGCTGTGCTACCTGCAAACTGTTGACACCCGCCTGCCACAGCCAGGGTGCGTGGAAGATCATGGGAACACGAATCGACTCTTCGATTAGCAAACCCTTGTTGAACCGATGATGGCTGCCCAGGTTGTCGCCGTGATCCGACGTAAAGACGACAATTGTATTGTCAAGCAGGCCGTTCTTACGCAGCCCATCCATCATGCGCCCAACCATGTCGTCGACCCAGGTCGTCAGCCCATAGTAAAGCGCGGTCATCGTCCGCAGGTCGAAGCCTTCTGAGAGGTCCAACGTATGGGGTAGCTTCAGGGAATAGTAGAGAAAGTCCCACAGATAGACTTTGAACCAGTGCTCGTCATACGCCATCTCGCCGTCCAGGAACACGTTGGGCCTGAGCGGCACTTCATCCGGGTCGTACATTGTCAGGTACTTGTCCGGCGCGTCTGCCAGCGGCATGTGGGGTGGCGAGATACTGTAGTAGAGAAAGAAGGGGTTTTCGCGGTCTGCTGACAGATAGGAGAGTACGTTTTCGATTTCGTACTCCACGCTGAAACCGTCAACAACTGAGGGGGCTCCTCCGTTCTCAACGAAATCCTGCCCCGTGTGGCGGTGATTAACTCTCGGGTGCAGCGTGTAGTCGAAACCAACCAGTTCGGGAGCGGTATGAATGTGCCACTTGCCGATTAGCGCTGTATCGTAACCTGCAGGCTTGAACTGTTCGGCGACCGTTGGGTCCGGCAGGTGTACTCGCTCCTGAAGCGGCCACGAGGCAACGATGGGCCTGCCGTGTTCGTCGGGAACTGAGGCGTTTCCGAGCGCGCCCATGCAGGTACGAGAGTACTGGCCAGAGATTAGCGAGGAACGCGCCGGCATGCATACCGGGTTCGTCGACACGGCGTGTTGGAATCGCACTCCCTCTGCAGCCAACTGATCTATGTTAGGAGTACGGATTACCTGATTGCCATAGCAACCCACTTCAAATGCACGCAACTGGTCACAGATGCAGACGATTACATTGGGTTTCTTGTCCATGTCACATTTCCATCCGTATTTCTGGCGTATGATCGTCCGATTACTTGCGATTTACTCTGTCCCCAAGAAGGGAGTGAAAACTCGGCAGGTTGTAGCACGGCTGAGGCAGGGCGTGGGCCTCGGCCTTCTATGTTTTTCCCGAATGCCGCCGCGTCACCCTCGCAGTGACTCCTCAAAGCCGATCTGTCGCAGCTAATTCCTCAGGCGGGTCATTGTGACGGTGCATCGGACTGACTCTTGTAGACATTTTCTGGGAGCAGAGTCCTTGGCGCATACAACTCCGAAACCGTCACGAAGCGAATCCCCCTTGCCTTTAGTGCCGCGATTATCGCCGGCACTGCGGCAACAGTAGACTTGTGAATGTCATGGGCCAGAATTATCGCGCCAATGGGCGCATCGATTATTCGGGAAGCCACGACTTCAGCGTCTCGATCCTTCCAGTCCAAAGGGTCAACGCTCCAAAATATGATGGGCAAGGCTGAGGCCGCCAATACGCGGTCATTGTATGCGCCATAGGGAGGCCGCAGAAACGGTGTCGGTACGCCGATGATTTGGGTGATAAGGTCGTCGGTCAATTTCAGCTGTTCCCTGATCTGATCGTCGCCCATCTGAGTCAGATTTGGATGATCCCAGGTATGGTTCCCGATCTGATGGCCTTCCTGAAACATGCGAAGTATGGTCTCAGATTGGATGCGGACCTGGGTCCCCAGGACAAAAAATGTAGCCTTAACGCCGTGCTCATCAAGTGTATCCAATAGGCCTTCCGTGTAGAAGGAGGGGCCGTCATCGAAAGTGAGCGCTACACACGCGACTTCCAGGCAGTTGATCTCATCCTGGGCCAAAGACTTTGGCTGTGCTGAAAATGTGAATTTCAAAAGGGTGAGTTCAGGGAAATCACGGAATACAGTCGTCTTGGAAAAAGCCAATGGCACTGCCGGCGAAAGGGCCGATGCAGCTGCAAGTTCTGCTGTAGCGGCAATCCTG
Organism: Caldilineaceae bacterium; assembly: GCA_965207495.1. Taxonomy (GTDB): domain Bacteria; phylum Chloroflexota; class Anaerolineae; order Caldilineales; family Caldilineaceae; genus Bin5. The sequence continues at coordinate 3,645,809 of OZ242287.1, read as the reverse complement.
GATCTCTGTGACGTAGAGTCTGCTTCTATGCCCAATAGATCGCGAATTTCCGGTTTGAGCAGATCAGCCATCGCGTCCAGCGGCAGTTCAACTTCAACAACACCTTCTACCCCTGCGGCAACCTGATACTTGTCAAACATGACCAAGACAGTCCCGTCTCCTCTGATGAAGATGTTATCGAAATTCTCGGCTGTTGGAGCCGTACCATCCTCGACCCATTGCAAGTCGCTCGCCAGCTCCTCCTTGCTTATGCGCTCTGCCAGTGCCTCCCTGGTCAAATCCGAAAGGCGATTCAGGTAGCTGTCATCGACAAAGAGATCAGGTATGGTCAATTCAGCGCCGGTACGCCGATCAAATATGTATCCGACGACGTATATGTTGCCTGTACCGCCTGTATAAATGGATCGCACAAGATCGAAGAATATCAGGTTGTCGTTGGCGATCGATACGTCGAAGTGTTGCCGGTAGTGGGTAACAAAAGTGGCTGCCTCCTTTCCTGTTTCCTTCTTGTATTCCTGATAAGCCGCCTCGATCTCGGCTGCGATTGACCGGTATTCGTCGATGAATTCCTGCGTTACCGCTTCCATGCGGGCGTTTATCGCATCCTGCTCAGTAATGGGATATGAAACTCTGAGCAGCGAACGTTCTTCATTGTCAATCTCTTCGATCGCCAGGACCCAGACATTCTCATACTTCGACGCGTCAAACGTCTCCGTATGGATAGGAGTCGATGCGGCGGCCGGACCTTCACCTCCACCGGACAACGGCTGAATTGGTTGGCAGCCTGCCAACCCTAACAGAGAAATCAGTACGCCGAATGCAAGCGCAGCGGAGGTAAAACGCATTATCTCTTTCTCCTTGGGTCAGAACTGATGGGACATTGGGCAGAAAGTGAAGGGAATAAACATCTGAGAGGCTTCTTTGCCCATTCCTCCAATATAGCACAACGTCTCGATGAACGACTTCGGTGAGCAAGCATCTCTGGTTTTGTAGCGGGTGGTCAGGTGGCCTGTCCTTGAACGGAAGATCTGAAAGTGACCGATGCTGACTACGGCCAGACTTGTCCCATGTTCCTGGAAGATTTTCGCTACGAAATTTTCCCGGCGCTGAATTTTCGAGAGGCTTTGAGGATAACTTCAGCAGCAACTTGGCCGAATCACTCAACTATGACAAGCTTATGATCCAAAAGTGTCGGTGGGAAGAGATTCCCCCTGTAGGACAACTGGCAGCCACTACAGGAACTATGCTGAGTATTCCGTTGACCGGCCCGACCAGTTCGGCATGAGTATGTCAGAGGCATAACCATTGAAGTTCCCTATCAGTTAGTAGCGACGTCCCTCGTTACATCAATGAAGGCGAGGCTAATATGATTCGAAAAGGTTTTGTGATGTCAGTTAATCCCGACCGGCACAAAGAGTACGAGGACCGCCATACGCCCATTTGGCCCGAACTTGAAGCGGTTCTCAAAGCGCATGGCGTCAGCAACTACTCCATCTTCCTGCACGCCGAAACCGATCAGCTGTTCGCGTACGCTGAAATCGAGAGCGAGGAGAAATGGGCCAGTATCGCGGATGAAGCGATCTGTCAGAAATGGTGGCAATACATGGGTGATATCATGCCCTCCAATCCCGACAACAGCCCCGTTTCAACGGACTTGATAGAGGTCTTCCACATCGATTAGGCAGCTCGGAAGCGGCAATTTGCATTGCTCTTTTTCTGTCCGCCCGGATAGCCCGCGAGCGCTGCCGGCGCGAAAGAAACTGTCAAACAGTTGGAATCACCAAGTACGGCGTCCCATTTTGCCAGTCGGGCCAGCGCGTCGCAGTTCCGTCATCGAATTCGAATTCAAAGAACAGCATCAGGTCCCATTCAGGGTCGATGGCGCCGCCGGGGATGACCGTCCCGTAGTACCCTCCGCCCGCCAGCATTTCTAAACTTTCAAACGGCAGGGCCTGGTTAGCGATCCGGTGAAAACAGCGGACTGAGCGAAGCGCGCGATTTTTCGTCTCTTGCGAAGTGAGTCTCAAAGGGAGATCCCTTCCTCCCTCAGCCCGCTTCGGGGGATCGAAATCGACGTCAGGAGCAGGTGGGTGAACGGTGCCTCCAGGCCACTCAACGCGTACAGGTAGTTCCTCCTCTTTGTCTCCAATCAGCCGTCTTACCTCTGCCAGATCCCTTTCGACAACGGCCACGTCGTCCTTCCATTGCCCGCAATGACCCTTATCGCGGAAGCCGAATAGGAGGTCGTCGGCGTAGTTGCCTTCGGCAGTCCCTGACAGCGAGAGCCAGTGCGTCCGACTCTGCTCCAAGTGATAATGTACATACAACAGCAGCCCCAATTCTTGCGTTTTCCGGTAGAGGGCCATGTAGGTTACCGCTTCCAAACGGCTGGCATGGTATTCCGCCAGTTTACTGAGGATCGAGAAATCGAGACAGGTGTAGCGCAACTCAGTCGAAGTCTGATCGATCAGGGCTAAAGAAGCCATTGTCCTTGCAGCCAGCTCTCGAAGAATGGTTCCAACCTGGATAGGCGTCCACTTGCCGCCCACTCGCTCCACCGAAATGTCTTCCACATACTCGTCGACACGGTAAAAGCGCGTCGGATCGCTCGGTTCGACACGGGCGTCCTCGTCCAGGCTGCGTCCGGCGTATCGCTCTGGCCAGAAGGTCCACAAGCTGGCCGACATCTGCAATACGGTCGTGAGTAGCGGCAGAATCTGGCTACCCACGGCGTAGAGTTGCTCGACGGCGCCGGCGGATTCGCCATAACGGTGGCGCATTTCGCGACGCCATAGGTCTGGTTTAGGGTTGGGGTCGTATCCCAAGCGACCGAACAGCAGATTGAAGAACCAGAAGCGCTCTCTCTCGTCAACGTGGCTCAGGTAGGCAGAACGATCGGAATATGTGAGCCAGGGAGGCTGGTGATCACGCACGCCTTTGTTGGTCAATGGGGCCATCACTTCGAAGCCGTCGCCACTGCTAGAACAGGAGTCGACGAAGCGCCTGACCCACTCATGATCGCCCCAGAGCAACACACGCTGGCTGCCGGCGCTCCATAGGCGGTGAATCAGTGGAAGCGTGCGCGGTTTGCGCAGGAGATCCCATGTGCCGTAGCGCCGGTAACTGCGGTGATCGCGCCGCAGAATCACCGGCATCGAGTAAGGCATGCCTAAGTGCTCACACCAATGTTTGGTCGAAACGACGGTGTTGGGTACGAGGCGCTTCGCCAGTTCTGTGGTGCTGTCGGCCAGCCCCTTCGCGCGCAAATCGAGGCGGATGGGGCGCCCGCACTCGGCGATGGCACGAAACTGCGGCTCGTAGAACTCGGCCTGTCGATCCTCGGCGACGCCGGACTCATCGTTCATGCGAAACTGCACGCCATCTATTTCCGGGCACTCTGCAAGCAGCCTTGACAGGCCGGCTGCATTGTACTCGGCCAGAATGTCGGACGTGAGGCCCTCAACCATCGGCTCGCCGTATTCATGTGCGTGCTGAGACCAGGTGCCCAGTGTGAAGTGCAACCCCTTGACACGGGCACTCGCTGAAACGAACTTGAGCATGTTGAGTTTGCGGCTGCGCTGGTCCGGCGTGAAGTCTGGTGCCCGTACTTGGGGAAACCCAGGCAGATCCAGCAAGAAAGGATAGGGAGGCGACATGTAGGCGATCTGGTGCCCGAAGGTGAGGCTCAGATTGTTGTAACGGTAGAGTGCCAGTTGATCCAGGTATTCCTCCCAATAGTCCTCATCGTAAAACCATTCCTGTTCCAGTTCCCGATTGCAGATGAAAACCTGCATGCTGCGCCAACTCAGGCAGGGGGAGCCAATTTCAGTGGGAATATAGTCGAGAAGGGAAGCGGCGGCGGGCCCCTCTTCAAGCGGAGCAATCTGAATGGCGCGCGCGGCTTCCAGGAGGGCGAAGACGAGACCGCGGTCGTCGCTGCCTGCTATGAGAAACTGGTCGGGTGAGAGTGGGTGAAGAAAAACAGATTCGGGCGCACTTGGGCATTCCAGGGCGGTCCTTGCCAGCGCCTCGTCTACTACTTCCGATCGTCCTGCCATGCCAATGAGGAGCGCAGGTCCTTCGCCTGGTGCATCCGTTACCCGGATCGTCTCCCCCTGCATGTTCAGCACGCCGGCCAGTTTTTCCAATGCCAGACCAGGGCCTTCTGCCAGTTCCCTGTCGATGACCAGATTCATGGAGGATTTCCTCCTTAGCGCCGAACGGCTGATGGAGTGCTCTACTGCCCTTCGTCTACGGTGAGTCTTTGCAAAAGGTGCTGCTCCCGATCGGAAAGCGTCTCCCAGAAGGAACGGGCGATCGGGTGTCTGTCTGGATGGTGACGGTAAAACCAGGAACGCGCAAGACCGAACACTGCCAGGACGCGCGGGGTGGATGTAAGGTTGGGCGAACCGCGGTGCAGGCACCTTGGATCGCGGATCATCACATCTCCCACATCCATTAGAAGCGATTTCAGAGGCAAATCCCCGGCTTCAGTGCGGGCCAGCGCTTCGGCTTTCGGCAGCAGGTGCGTCCCCTCTGCAATCTGAAATGGGCCCCGGTCTGGCGTGACATCAACGAATGGCCAGTTCACTACCAGGAAATGAGGCGGCAGGATGAGGTCGGGCTGTTCCGGGTACAAGAACGGAAGGTCTGAATGGATATCCTGATGGACGGAGCCTATGAGTGGCGTGTCGGAGGCAAACTGGCTTAAGACCAGGTCTTCCCCCAGGATTCCGGAAGCGATGGCGAGAACTGTGTCGTCATTGAAAAAGGCGGAATTATAGAGAGGAGGGTGAAACGGTAGGGGTATGTAATGACGGTTAGGCCCTCGATTCGGATTGTCGGCGTGCTCGGCCAGGTAGGCGTCGGCGATGGGAATGAAGGCCTTGCGACAGGCCTCGACCGCGTCGACCGGAAAGTGGCCGCGTAGAACACAATAACCAGTCTTCAAGATCTGGTCAATGCAGTCCTGAATGTGAATTGCCGTCATTCTGTCCTCCTCTGTAGTACATGCGTTGAGGTCTTTAATCTGTCAGCAATAGCATGCCCGCGGCAATGTCGAGAAGTAGCTACTCAGCCACAGCTGATTTGCGAACCTAAATGAGGCGAGTGACAGTACCTCTCTCCAAATTCTCTGCTTTTTGGGCGGTCGGGCCTTCGGCCCTCCCTTGTGCAGGGGCTGCGCCCCCGCAACGCCCCCCTCCAAAAACATGCCTCATCCACCTTACGCCGTATTTCCAGCGGTGCGTCCCGTCCAAGGTGGCGGCGGCCAACGAGTACACGATGAGATAGCCCGAATGACAACGTGACTGAAGGTCTGGTCCACACAGGCACTGCATATGGCTTAGTAGCTGCGTCGAGAAAGTCTTGTGTCGTTCAACTTCGAAATGCCTCCAGCTCCGCTCTTGTCGGCAGACCGTCGATCACGCCCAGGTGTGTGGTCGTGTAGGCCCCGGCGCGAGTGGCCTGCTCTACGGCGGACTTCAAGTCCATGCCCTCTCCGATACCTATCGCCAGCGCGGCGTTGAAACTGTCGCCAGCGCCGGTGACGTCCAGCGCTTGTGCAGGGGTAGCCGGAACTGATGCTGTGCCTTGTGCCGTAACGATGAGGGCGCCTTCCTCTCCGCGGGTCACAATGATACTCTCGACACCAAGGTCGAGCAGTTGGCCGACTAGATCAGGAGTAGGCGTGGGATCATCGGGCGGAAGTCCGAGCAGAATACGGGTCTCGCTCTCGTTGGGGGTCAAAACGTCCACATTTGCAAGTATATCCGGATCCAGTGGCTGACCTGGAGCCGGATTGAGGATGGTTGTGACCTGATGTTTTCGACCAAGCTCCATTGCCATGGCCACAGTATCCATCGGCACTTCGAGCTGGGCCATCAGGACGTCGCTTCGGGCGATGACGGGCTCGAATGCTACCACGTGCTGGGGCTGCATCAGAAGGTTGGCCCCCAGGTGCCCAACGATCCAGTTATCACCTGAAGGCAGGAGCGTGACCATGCCGACCCCAGTATTTGTGTCCTGAAGTCGATGAATGTGTTTCGTTGCCACGCCTTCGCACGCATAGAGAGACTCGGCTGAATCGGCAAATGGATCATCGCCGAGGCAGGCGAGGAGCTCCACTTGTGCCCCCAACCGCGCCGCAGCTATGGCCTGGTTGGTCCCCTTGCCGCCCGGCCCCATGTCAAACAGGTCGCCGATCAGCGCCTCGCCCATGACCGGCTGTCGCGGGACGCGCACGGTCAGGCTCACCACGTAGCTGCCGATCACTGCTATATCGGGCATAGCCAACCCCCGTGTCAGCTGTCGTCAAGTATGAATGATTGAAATTGCATACTTCTCCAAGTCTGCCAGCAGAACGAACCTGGGTTTCCCGGACTCTAACATCTTTGCGCAATCTTTTCAACGGGATTCGGCGGATCGGACAGCGGTTGATGATTCGTCGACTATCTCCTATACTGATTCTCAACCTGTTGACCGGGCAAGTCTCCCACCTTCTCTCTTCTCTTCAGAGTCCAACCAGTCTTCGAAAGGCAAACTGATGAACGCCAGCTACCAGTTCGCCGGCCTGCAGAGGGCGAAAGAGCCCGGTCACAGCGTGGAAGAGTGCGCCCGAAGGATTCACAGGCTGTCCTACGTCGAAGAGCGGTTGATGTTCCTGCAGGCCGCGCACATCGTCACGACTCCGCAGCGAGACCTGAAAGGGCTGCTGTCGCGTCTCCAATATGAGGATGGTCTTCATTCCGACCTGCTGAAGAACCGGCTGACTGAATTACGCGTATCCAAGGCCAAGAGCAATAGCGTTCCGGCCGATGGTCTGAAGATCGTCTTTGATGAAGCGATGTATTCACGGGGGTCCGTCGAGCTGCTGGCCGCCCTGGTCAAAGCGTTCAAACCGGCGCTGCTGGAGGCCTACCGGAACTATGTTCGTCAGACTAACGGCCTGGCCGACTATGAATCGGTCCGTCTGATACAGCAAATCATCGCTGAGGAACAGGGGACGCTTGGCCTGCTGGAAGCCGCCTATGAAGATGTGGTGAAAACGCCAGAGGATGAGGAACTGGCAAGAGGCTGGTCCTTTACACTGGAGGCGATGTTGAAGGCCGCCGGAGGCATCGCCGGCGACGGCGAGATGGGGGCAGAAGTCGTACGTCCTGCCCGCAGTGGCGATGCCTTTAAGGTTGCGAGAAGACCTGAACGTGACAGTTCGTTCTCGAGTGTGTGGGACGTTATCCACGTTGACGAGGACCGCGTGCCAGAGCGTCTCGCGCAGATGATCGCCACCCGTTTGGGCGAAATCACTATTGCCGAAGCGCTGGCCATTGTCCTTCTGGAGGTGAAGTATCAGCCCTGGTCCTTCTACGTCGCCATTTCCCGCCACATGTGGGATGAAATGCGCCATTCGCTGTTCGGAGAGGCCGCCGCCGAGCACGTATACGGCGACCGATCCGCCCTGCCCTTGCGGGATTTCGAGATTGAATACCTCTTCGCGATGACGCCTTTGGAACTCTACGCAATGTTGGGGATCGGCGTCGAGGCCGCCCTGATGAAATATCCACCAGGAAAACGCTCCGAGTATGAGTTCTGCCGCGACATTGCGCGCCATCCCCTGATGACAACACTTCAGGACTTCGACTGGGCCGACGAGGTTGAGCATGTACAGATTGCCCGCCAACAGTTGAAAGAGTGGTTTCTGGGAGACAGCGAAGAACTGGCCGCGCTGGCCGAAAAGGGTATGCAGTTTCGGGCGCGCACACGGCAACTCCATCCTCCTTCCCCAATGCCGGACTTGCCTGGCAAGTGATGGATTTCCAACGCGAATAGCGCCCGGGAAAGAGACAGGACCGCATGGGATTTACCGCGCGATGACGCAGCTGGCGATGGGCGGAAGCAACTTGATTTGAAAGGGCAGTTAATCCTTCTCTTCACAATCATACAGTGCGCCAACCTTCCAAACGGATACGCGGGCTATCCTTGGGTAATAGAATTCGCACTTGGACTGTTCGGTTGGGCCTATTGTGATTAAGGCACTTGGGGCCTGTATTCAGTGAGGAATTCTTACTCCATAACGATAGGAAGTTAAGCCTCCCCTAAATCATCAGCATCACGACCATCAATCGAGGAGCGATCAGGATGCAATCCAATTTCGTGCTGGAAAAAGTACGCAGCGGGGAAAAGACCTTCGGCAGCTTCCTGGGTATGGGAAGCGCGACGGTCGCTGAACTGCTTGGCCATGCCGGATGTGAGTGGCTGTTGATCGAAATGGAGCATAACGGCCTCGACATGGCCGAAGTGGAACACATCCTCATGGCCATAGGCGGGACAAATGCGGTTCCGCTGGTGCGCATTCCGTCAGCCGACCCCGTCTTTATTCAGAGATCCTTGGACATCGGCGGGATGGGGATTGCCGTGCCAATGGTCAGGACCGTTGCAGAGGCCGAGGCCATCGTGAGTGCCTCCCGCTATCCTCCTCATGGGAAGCGCAGTTTCGGGCCGCTGCGGGCATCCCGGTACACAATCGAATACGAGGAATACTTTGAGCGGGCCAACGAGAATGTATTGATCATGCTGATCATTGAGACCACTGAGGCGGTCGAGAACCTGGAAGAAATCGCCAGCGTGCCTGGTATCGACGTGTTGTTTATCGGCGCGTTTGATCTCTGTCTCTCGCTGGGGTTGAACCCCTTCGACATGCCATTGCCGGAAATCGAAGCAGTGATGGATCGCGCTTTGGAAGTGGGCCGTTCTAGTGGTGTGGCAGTTGGGGCAGGGGCTGGCAGCCCCGAGGAGTTGAAGGCCCTCGCTGCGAGGGGCTTTACTTTCCTAAGCTATGGGCCAGATTATCAGCTCTTGGCCAAGTCAATCCAACCGGGCGTGGAGACCTTCAGGAATCTGGAAAACGCTTGACTGTGAAGCAGAAGAAACAACCCTGCCGGAACCGCATGTCGGTCCGGCAGGGCTTCATATTTCACACATGGAGCAGTCTATACTGCAAGCGCCACTGCTCGAACCTCGCCGAATTCCCGCTCCAGCTTCGTCCAAGCGTGCCCGCCATCGGTGCTGCGATAGAGCTGTCCGGCAACACTATAGGCAACGATCCAGTCGGGTAGCGCCGGATTGTGGGTAACCGCCCAGATCGTACTGTTGGCCACGCCGCCCAGGTCGGCACGCTCCCACGTTTTGCCCAGGTCGCCGCTATGAAAGAGGCCGCCTTCGTCCCCGGGAGGCCCGTTGCCGGCGCCAACCCAGATGCGGCTATCTCCGTTTGAAAGGTGAATGACGCCCCGGCAGTAGGGCCAGGGATAGTGATTCCTGACCTCGAGAGGCGTCCAGTTCTGCATGTCGGTGGTCACGCAAACGTCGTTGTTTGTGGCCGCGACCAGTGTCTTTGGTGAGCCGGGTACGACGGCAAGGCCGTGAATATCGAGGCTGGACAGACCCTCACTGCCTTCTTCCCAGGTATCCCCGCCGTCGCGGCTGATGCGCATGCCGTCGATTTCAATGCCGGCGTAGACTGTCTGCGAATCTTCCGGGTCGAAGAGAATGGTGGTCACTCGAGGCGTAATCGGAATGCCTTCGCACTCTTCTGCCAGATCAACGTCCAGCTGCTGCCACGAGCTGCCACCGTCCTGTGAACGGAATAGGGCCGAAGGGCAGGTCCCGACGAAAATCGTGTCCGAGTTTGAAGGATCGATCGCGAGCGCCCAGATCTCGAGATCGTTCATCGGCGAATCGATCAGCGCCCAGGAGTCGCCGCCGTCTCGCGTGCGGTAGACTCCGGCTTCTGTCCCCGCATAAAGAACGGCTGAATCGCCGGGATCGATGGCGATGGCGCGGATATCCGACTCCATGAACAGGCCTTTTGAGGCCCGCTCCCAGGAGTCGCCGCCGTCTTGGCTGCGCCACACACTTTGCCCGATTGTGCCTGCGAAGATGGTGGGATTTGCTGTCACTTTCATACCTCCCCGTTTTCGTGATGGTTCTGGATTCTCACTGTGCAATGCTGCATAAGGACCGCCGTTTCCTGTTCCCTGTCGGCACTTCATAGTTGGTCGTTAGGAAAGCAATGGCCCGCGCGGGCCGAACTGCCGATGTCAATGGGCACCATTTTACCTTACCGGCATTTCTTCTCGCCACTGCTGAATATCTTCGCCGGAATCACCGAGAAAGCTGTCAAGCTCGCGCGTTAACCAGGCGAATTGCCGCTCGAACCAATTGACCGGTAAACCGCCACCAGCCGCCGTCGACAGTTCTTGCAGGTGTTGCGCTTGCAGCATGTAGATGCGAAGCAGAGGAGCGGCCAGTGTCGTCAGGACCGTTGGGTCTGTCGGGTAGGTGTCGCTCAGCGCGGTGAGCCAACTCGCCGGGAAGATCTCCGACATATGTTTTGCCCGTTTGCCGAAGGATATGCCTGCCCGCCGCCACATCAGCTTCAGCAGATCATTTCGTGCGAGGTCGAGCGAGATCAGCACTGACTGGAGCTCTCTGTTATGGAAAACGGCCGGTGTGTGCAGCATCATCAGCAGGAGGAATTTGGCCCGCTGCCAGACAGAAGCCGGTGTCAGCGGTTCCCTTTCGGGCCAGACCTCGTGCGGCGGCAGAATGGGAATCTTGCGGAAATTCGGCGCACCGTCTGGCAGGCGCGTGAAGAGAATCTCCCATTCAAATAGCGCCTGCTCATCCACCTGGCTCGTGGGTACTGCCCCCGCCTCCACCAGGAGGCCATCCGACGTTAGCGCCCGCACGAAGGTGGTCTCCAACAACAGGTAATCACCCAAACCCGCGAGCAGCGCCGTTGGTCCCTTTGCACTCAAAGGGTCTGATGCCGCATTCGCTTCCTGCATCGGCCTTTGCCAGAGCAGTTCAAACTCGTCATCTGCAATCGCAAATCGTATATCGATATCCGAGTAGGGACTGCCCCGCCCGTCGGCCAGGCTGCCTTCCAGCCAGACGAGATCAAGCGCGGGTATCTTCTTCAGGTCTGTCAGCCATCGGCGGATCAGAGACCACTGGCGAACAGTTGCTTCTGTTTCAGGCATTCTAGCCCCTGGTTGTGAACGTTGGTCGGCTAAAGTCTGGGTTCGAAAAGTCAACGCGGCGAGGATGTTCCCCGCAAGACCGCGCATTGGAAGGAGTGGCCCTCGTCGTCGAATTGCAGTGCCTCTCTCACCTCTTCCGGCGAAGCGTTGTAGAGCGCTCGAATAGCAGCGCGATTGACCGCCGGCGTTTCCATGCGTTCGGTCCACTCATCGAAATGGAGGTATATACGATAGGGAAAAACGACTTCCAGGTTGAAACCGGCCGAGGCAAAACGATTGCTCCACTCTTCAAGCGTGTAATCCCGTACGTGAGAGGGATCCCGCAGCACCTCAATGGCATTCAGATAGGTGTCGCACACCGGATCACCGAATCCGAGCACATCACTGAGGATGAACCGACCGCCATCCTTCAATACGCGCCGAAATTCGCCCAATGCTTTGCCCGGCCTGGCCCAATGATGCGCGCTGTAACGGGAAACTACGAGGTCGAAAGTTGAATTGGGGAAGGGCAGGTTTTCCACGTCCCCGAGGCGAGTCCTGATGTTTGTAAGGTCCCTGTCTCCGGCCAGAACTTCCACCTGACGAAGCATTGATGCAGTGAAATCAAGGGCCACGACTTCCGCAGCGTAAGGGGCGAAGCTGGCCGCAGTATGCCCTGCACCGCAGCCTGCGTCCAGTACCAGTTCATCCCCCCGCAAGCTGGCGCAGTCCACCATTACAGGCAAATCTTCGCCCTGCGCATGCACAGCGCTCGTGAGATATTTGGCTGCTACGCGACCGAACTGCTCCTGTACCGCGCCCTTCAGATCGCTCTCTCTAGTCATTTCTGTTGGGTCATACCGACGCTATACTTTGCCGTCTTTTCCGTACCGCTCCAATATCGTTGAAATGGCTTGCAATCCAAACGCCAGGGCCTCCACCGGCACGCGCTCATTAGCTGCATGAACTGTTGCGCCGAAGTTGGTGCCTGGCGGCAGTTTCATTGGCAAGAATCCATAATTCTGGATTCCCAACCGCGAGAACATCCGCCCATCAGTGAAGCCGCCCACCATCGAAGGGATGACAACGCCATCCGGATCTAGTTCCTCCACGATTTCCTTCAGCAGCGGGAACAGACGCATGTTCACATCAGCCTGGCCAGGGTCGTGGCGAATTATTTCAAACCGAAGATCGTCTCCCAGCAACTCATGAAGTTCGGCAATCAAGTCATCGGCGCTATAGCCGGGCAGGACGCGCCCATCCAACTCCAGCAATATCTCGCTGGGGATTACGTTGGTTTTGATACCGCCGCCTACGACGGTTGCATTGACAGTATTGTGCAGCAGAGAGTCAAAGGAGCGGGCCTGGGGCTGGCCTTCGGCGGCCATTTGGTCCAGCGTTGCGTCTGTGCGGGCAGGGTCCAGCAGTGCCAGGGCAGCCTCGGCCAGATGCTCTGGGGCGTGTTCGGCCAGTGCAGGCAACATTTGCTCCATGACCGGCGTGATATGAACAGGTAGCCTGCTACTGTTGAGGGTCGTCAGAAGCTTGCCCAGCCGCGCCATGGCGCCGTCGCGGAAGGGCATCGATCCGTGTCCTCCCGCACCGGTGAGGCGCGTTTGCAGCCAGCAGACCTGCTTCTCCGCAACCATCAACGGGTAGTAGCGCTGGTCGCCCAGATATTGCGCGCTTCCCCCGCCTTCGCCGATGGCGTACTTCGCGCCCTCGAACTGCTCGGGGTGTTCCTCGGTCAGGAAGCGGGCGCCGTAGTCGCTGCCGGCCTCTTCATCACTCATAATTGTCAGAATGATGTCGCCGGCGGGCGTATGTCCCTCGGCAACGGCGCGCAACACGGCGCACGTCATCATCGTCACGCCGCTCTTCATGTCCAGGCTGCCGCGGCCCCAGACTGTGCCGTCGATCAGTTCCGCGCCGAAGGGGTCGCGTTGCCAGTCCTGGTTGGCGGTCGTTACCACATCGACATGGCCCTGAAGTACCAGTCCCGGAGCCTCTCCCCTTCCAGGCAGGCGCGCCACCAGGTTAGGTCTGTTTGGATCCTTCGCCAGGACGGTGGTCGCCAGACCCCCATCCTGCAACAGCCCATCAAGATAGCCGATGCACTCGGCTTCGTTTCCAGGCGGATTCGTCGTGTCAAAGCGGACAAGCGTGCGCAGAAGGTCGGTCGGTCGTTCATGTATCATTGTGGTCATCTTGGCCTACTGTTCCTGAAAAGAATCTGTCGAGGGAGCGAACTGGCTTGCCTAGCTCCCAGACTGCCTCTGGTCGAAGGGAGAAACGACCAACTTCGATGCGGTTCTCCCAATTCGAACAGTTAACTTTGACCGCAAGCCTATCTTATCCAGGCGGTAACAGCAAGAGTGGAAGGTGCCAGTTTTCGTGCATGGGAATCGCCACCACCCAGGCTTCTCGCAGTCGAGTCCTATCCCGTTGTGAAGGCTGAGAAACCTGCGGCCTGCCTCTGCGCCCTGATGCCGAAAGCGCGCGTCAGCGTCTCTGAAAGTATTTCGCCCCCGGTGCCAGTTCTCCAATTCATTCTCGCCTGTTACAATAGCCCCGACGCCAGCCTTACTTGCTGGTTGCGCGCTGCTGCAGTTGTGCAGCTTTGGAATGTAGACGAAAACCGTTACTCTCTGCCTCTACTTTTTCCACGGAGGACAGTTCACCATGACCACGATCAGCCAGAGACTCGAAGAGGGCACGACAGTTCTGATGGATGGTGCAACTGGCACTGAGTTGGAACGCAATGGCGTGCCAATGAACAGTATCGCCTGGAGCGGCCTCGCCGTAGCAACCGATCCCGACGTCGTTCGCCAAGTTCATCTCGATTACATTCGCGCCGGCGCCGAAATTATAATCACAAACACCTTTGCTACTGGCAGAAACATGTTGCGACTCGCAGGTGAAGAGAACCGAACAGCTGACCTGAATCGGCAGGCTGCTCGCCTCTCTCTGCAGGCCAGAGAGGATGCCATGGTCGCCAAGAGCGACGACAGAGATGGGTCTTGGCACTCCGCACCCGACAATGTCTGGGTCGCGGGTTCGATCTCCCCGATGTCGGGGGGTCTTGGCGACGCGACCCAGTCGTCACTGGAGCAAATGCGGTCCGATTTTGAAGAGCAGGCGGGGCTGCTGGCCGAGTCAGGCGTCGATTTCCTGATACTGGAAATGATCCGGGACATCGACTACGCCTGCACTGCCCTCGAAGCGGCTCTGGCCACAGGCCTGCCGGTGTGGGTGGGGTTCAGTTGCGACAGGGCAGAGGATGGTGGCATCAAAATGGCGCCTGCCATCCACGGGGAGATTCCCTTCGCCGAGGGCGTGGCCGCCGTGATGGCCGAAGGCGGTTCGCTGGCGGCCGTGATGCACAGCCACGTGGACATTACCGGACCGGCCCTGGAAACTGTCCAGTCCGTGTGGGATGGGCCCACTGGAGTTTATCCGGAGAGCGGGTACTTCAAGAAGCCGAACTGGCAGTTCGTTGACATCATTCCACCCAACGACTTCACTGATCGGGCCCAGGCCTGGGTCGAGATGGGAGCAAGCGTGGTAGGGGGTTGTTGTGGCATTGGCATAGCCCATATTCGCGCGCTCTCCGACCGGCTATCCCTTACCGTCGCCTGATAAATAGTGGGTTCCTAATCGTCACGCTTCTGGTAGGCCGGGTCCAGTGTCTCGACTCTCTTTTGCAGGAGGGCCTCTTTTGCGGGGAGTAAGAGTATGATTTCTTCCAAGATCATCCTACCGATAGCCGGACGGATTACTATCGTATTGACTCTGGTCGCCCTACTCGGGACGCTGGCCGCTTGCGGCCGCGAACCTGAGGAAGAATTCCTGTTTGCGCCCGACAGTCCTCCTGTGACGCTCACTTACGTTGCGCCCAACAATTCGCTGTTCAGCGCCCCTGAACAGGTAGCAATCGAGCGCTTTCAGGAACTGGCCCCGAGCATCCAAGTCGATCGCCAGTCCTACCGCTTCAATGTAGGCGACTACCTGATGGACGAGCAGCCCCCTGATGTATTGCTAATGTGGAACGGAGGTCAACTGAGCAGCGCGGCTTACCAGGGGCTTTTGGCAGACGTCTCCGAAGTCTGGACTGAGGGCAACTTTACCGAGGCCTACGGGAGACGTTTCCGGGATATCAGTCGCTTCGAAGGGACTCTGCGTTTTGTGCCTTCGGGTTTCAGCTGGTCGGGGATCTATTACAATAAGGAAGTTTTCGATCAGTTGGGGCTGGAGCCTCCCGACACATGGGAAGAGTTCATAGCCATCTGCGACACGTTACTTGCCAACGGGATTACCCCGATGTCGCTTGCGGGTCAGAATCCCTTTATCAGCATTTACTGGTTCGAGTACCTGAATATGCGCCTCAACGGCCCCGAGTTCCATCGGGATCTGATTGAAGGACGAGTCGACTTCCTTGACCAGAGGGTGGCAGAGGTGTGGGAGCTGTGGAAGTCGCTCCTCGACCGCGGCTATTTCGTCGAGAGACCGGGAAGCACCTCTGAGATGAATAGCATGACTGCCCTGATCCGAGGAGACGGCGATAGTCCGTTGACCTGGGAGAAGGCCGTGATGGCGCTGGCGCCCCACTACAGCCTTGCCGATCTGCCGCCTATATTCGCCAATGAACTCGACTTCTTCCAGTTTCCCAGAATAGACGACACCCAGCCAACGGGTGAGGTCTCGATTGTGTTTGGGTACGTTGTTCCAGCCGACGCGTTGAACCGCATTGAAGCCAATGCCTTTGTTGGCTATATGGGTTCCGTTGAAGCGCAGGAGCTGCAGCTCAAACAAATCGGAAACGACGAGAGCAACATTGGCTACGTGCCTGTTCATCGCGATATAGACCGCGAACTTCTTTCAGCCGCAGCCTACAAGGGCGACCAGATCGTTAGTGAAGCTGACGAAGTCGGCCCTCCAATGTATTTCTTTCTGCCCGATAGCATGCGGGCGAGTTTCAACCAGGTCCTCAGAAAACTCTTCCTGGCAACGAGCGATCCTCTGGACGTGGTTGAAATTCAGATTCTCCTCGAAGAGGGACGCCAGAGAGCGATCCAAAACGGAGAGGTCTTTCAATAACGCCTACTGCCCCTAGGCATAGCAGATGCCAAATGAATGTCGACGCCTTCTCCCAAGAGCGCTACGCGAGCGCTTCCTCCGCCTGAAGTTCCACGGCCTCTCTGATGCCCGGCCACTCGCGCCAGATATCGGTGTAGCCAGCCTTTTCGTTGCCCTCCACCTCTTTGTGTCTTAGTCGGCAGATGACCGCTTGGCGCACGTTGGGTGATGCGTTGGGTCCTCCCGTATGGAACATCAGGTAGTGGGCAAGAATCAGGTCGCCGGCCTCTGCCGTGACCATCACCGGCCCCTCCGGCAGTTGAATGTCAGGCCTGCCGTTGGCCAGTACCTCGTGCCCGTTCGCCTTGAAATAAGCCTCGAAGGTCCGGTGGGATTTGGGCCAGACCGTGAAGTTGCCGGCGTTCGCCTCGAGCAGGTCGTCCAAATACACAACCGCAAAGGCAGTAAAGCCGCGATTGTAGTACCCCTTGGGCATGCCGTTGGTGCCGCTGCCGATGCCGTCGATATGGCCGCGCGGCGCCGGTGCGTCTTCACCCAGCGGAAGCGGAAAACGGGGATAGGGTTTGGCCTGGACGATGGGTAAGACGTTGCCCTCGCCCATCAGCTCCTCGGCGATCTCAATTACAGGTGACTTGCTGAACAAATCCAATATGACCGGCGCTCGCAGCAGCTCAGCACAGTGGAAGGCGGAGCGATTGTTCTCCATGTCTTCGCCGCCGAGTCCAACTTCTCCAATCGAGTGATTAACGGCGCGCAGCGCCTCATTGATCAGCACTTTGGGCACGACGCCGGGAATTCTTACGTAGCCCTCTTCATAGAAATGGCGCTTCTGAGCAAGGGTGATCATAGGAGTCTCCTGATTTGAATGGGAGGAACGAGTGTCTGGGAAATCGTACACAATTTGAATGCGTAGGTCAACCGCGCCTCTTGCCAGGGCGCATCCCAAATTGAGGTGGCTTCTCCCTTGCCTCTTGTTGCAACCAAGCCACGGTCAGGTCCAACCTCCTGCAGACCATTCGGTTTCACTCACTCCTCACTCCTCTTCACTCTCTCCTTGCCTTTGGGCGTTCGGGCCTTCGGCCCTCTCTTGTGCAGGGGCTGCGCCCCCGCAACGCCCCGCCCTTGCAAGCCACCGTGTTTATTCTTCCCCAGCAATGCGTCTAGCCAACAGTGTCTACCTCCCACTTGCCGCCCCATTGCCACGACCCACTAACCACTGCAGTTCGCTGCGCCCCCGCCCAACGCCCGCCGCCGCCTTCCCCCTTAGAGGTCCTGTAGAGGCAGGCCTTGTGACCCCCTCCTGTACCCCCAGCCAGCGGTCTAACCGGTAAAACCTGATGTCCTGGCGACTGCCCTAGGTCTATCCGGGGCCCACTAAAGGATACCAGCCGCTGACGGTATAATTACCCCGACCGACTGTTCTCACCCCAAATCTGGGACGCACCCTCGTGCCAGAACGGTATCATCCTGGGAGCCTATTGGTCGCCTCCAGAAGGTTCACTGGAGACCCGGAATTGGCTGGTCAGAGCGGCTGTAATAATATGCTAGGAAAGTCGGACATCAACTGAAAGTATTGTGACTATGGGATCTGCAGTGCAGGAGCGAGCACCAGAACTTGAAAGCGCCCTCAGTTTTGCAGGCAAAGTTGCCCTAATCAGCGGCGGCGGCCGGGGCATTGGCGCGGGGATTTCGAAGCGTTTTGCCGAGGCAGGCGCGTCGGTGGTCGTTAGCTACGTTCAGGCTGAAGAGGCAGCCCAGGAGGTCGTCGACCAGATTCAGAAGCTTGGCGGGCAAGCGCTTGCAATTCAGGCTGACGTTTCCTTGGCAGATGACGTGGAAAGGCTGGTTTCGCAGACAGTAGATCGGTGTGGAAGGCTGGATGTGCTGGTCAACAACGCCGGCATCTATCCTCTTTCGCCCCTTCTGGAGATGGCCGACGACGAATGGGAACAGGTGCTGGCGGCCAACCTGACCGGCACCCACCTTTGTACGCAACGAGCAGCACGCGCGATGATCGAACTGTCGGCGCAGCGAAAATCTAGCGAGAGCAGTGGCTCGATCATAAACATCTCTTCTATTGAAGCCGCCTCGACCGCCTTCGCGCACAGTCACTACACAGCCGCCAAAGCGGGCGTAGAGCAATACACGAGAAACGCAGCCCTCGAGCTGGGAGGAGAGGGCATCAGAGTCAATGCAGTTGCGCCTGGGCTTATCGATCGCCCTGGCTTGGCACAAGCCTGGCCAGACGGCGTGCAGCGCTGGCAGAATCGCGTTCCCCTTGCACGGCTCGGAACGCCCGAAGACATCGCCGACGCCTGCCTGTTTCTGGCCTCCCCTCTGGCACGCTGGATAACCGGCGTCACGCTTGCCGTTGACGGCGGCATCTTGGCGGCGCCTGCCTTCTAGAAGACTATGCAAATGACAGAACTCTCGGCGGCAGACATCATCCGCCACTTCGACCTGAAACCGCTGCCGGTTGAGGGCGGCTACTATCGAGTAACCTACACAGGCGACCTGCGGCTACCCGCCAGTGTCTTGCCTCCCTACATCGGGTCCGAACGGCCCGCCAAGTCTGTGATCTATTATCTTCTGACTGCGGACACAATTTCCCGCTTGCACCGGTTGGAGATTGATGAGATGTGGCATTTTTATTTGGGTGATGGTGTTGATCTATTCTTGTTTGGGACTGAAGATGACTACACGAAGATTGAGCTGGGGCATGCCCTTCTAGATGGGCAAACAGTCCAGGCGGTCGTCCCCGCCCACAGTTGGTTCGGTGCACGTCTGCAGACCGGCGGGAGTTGGGCGCTGATGGCCTGTACCCTTGCACCGGCATACAGTGATGAGGACTTCTCTCTTCCCGACGATGCCGAATTCGCCTCGCTGCTCGCCCGCTATCCCGCCCAACAGCACTTACTCCACGAACTACGCTGAACCTGTGCCGTCCACACCAATCCACCGCCGAGGAGTTTCTCGCCATGCGCCAGCTTGTTGAACTTGCCCTTTTCACGCAGAACGTGACCGCACTTGTCGCCTTCTATGAGAATCTCCTTGGCGGGCCCCCTGCTTTCCAGTCCGAGGGCATGGCTCTTTTCCAGTTGAACGGCGTGCACATTTTGATACATCACCACGAGCCGCCCGAGTCAGAATACGAAGCAGACCCGGACGGGCCCCCCAACGAGGATCACTTCGCTATCGCCGTGAAATCCCTGGAAAAAGATTGGGCCGAGACCCCCTTTGACAACGACCCTGGGTCAATTCCGCCCGCGACGTACCCATGGGGCAGGTCAGCTTACACTCGCGACCCGGACGGTCGCCTGGTCGAATTGCAAGAGACTTGACCACAGTTCTGACACAGGAATAGACACTTTCCCGCTATCTAAAATACCCAGACAGATTTCAGGGATCACCCATCCTGACGCTGAGCCGATTCGGTGACGCTTCTGATCCGCCGACTCTGATCAGCCCAGGTCTCGCCGGGCATTCTCAACCATGACAATAGGCGCGAGAACCTGCTCCAGTTCCGGCAACCTTCTTGGCCAGTACAGCAGTTTTTGCATACAGCGCGTTCTGTGTTAGATTTTACCCGAAAGTAGGCTACTCTACTTGCCCCTTCCGGCGAGAATTCTTCGAAAACCAGTCAGCGAAAGGAGGCTCCATATGAGAATGGTGAACAAGAAAAAGAGTGTTACGGGTAACTGCCTGCATATGGAGCGCAGCTAGCTGATTCTCTTGAAACGCACGTGGAGGATGCCCCTCCCGTGCGAGCGAAAAGAATCGATTTCTGCCTAGCCGCTATATATCCTGCCCCTCGACTTCGAGGCTGCCGGCGCTACCCCGCCCGCGGCCTTTTTTGATCCCTTTTCAGCACACTTCATTGCGACATCCAGCGGACCGCTCCGGCGAACATTGGCGCAGAGGGAACACGGGCCGTGCGTGTGAACAATACGACGCGACCTTGATTATGCATTCGCCTCCCCTGGCTGGCCGAGGGCCAAGCGCAGTTCAAGTCATCGACAAAAAGTTTCGCGCCCTAGATCAGGACTGGGAACCAAATTGAAAGAGCAAGAAGGAATGGAAATGGACAGCAGGGACCAGATTCAACAAGAGGATGATCCGCCCTCGCAATATCCAGACAGCGAGTGGGAAGAGGAAATGGCGGATCTGGAATACTACCGGAGGAGGTTTGGGCTGGCCGAACCTACCTTTCGCGTCAGACGACAACCAAGGAACGAACGAGAAAGATTCGAGATGCACCGCGCCGAGGTGCAACAGGTCGCCGAAGTTGCGGACCTGGAAAGCGTCTGGGAAATCACCTACACGCCTGCGCGCTTTGAGGGAGGGTTCCTCAGAACCTCCTTGAGACCCTTCTACCAGGAGGACCAGATCGTTGATGTGATGGCACAGGTGAAAGGGGGAAAGGAGGCCAATGTCTACCTGTGCAAAGCACATCCTTCTGTGGAATTGCAATGGATCGCTGCCAAGGTCTACCGGCCTCGCCAGTTTCGCAATCTGCGCAACGACTCCCTTTACCGCGAGGGCAGGGATCTCTTGGCCGCGGAGGACGGGCGGCCGCAGGCAGTAAATCGCCGCGATCGCCGCGTTGCCAGAGCTGTCAACAAGAAATCGGCCTTCGGGGTACAGGTCCGCCATACGTCCTGGCTCATGTACGAGTTTTCTGCCTTGCAGACCCTGTATGAGGCCGGTGTACCCGTCCCGAAACCGTACGCAGTGGGAGAGAATGCGATTCTGATGGAGTATATCGGCGATGAACAGATGGCGGCGCCGACCCTTCATGAAACGCGTTTGGACGACGATGAAGCCGGCCCGTTGTTCGACCTGACGTGTAAGAGCATAGCCGTGATGCTGGAAAAGGGCTTCGTACACGGGGACCTGTCCGCATTCAACATCCTCTACTGGCAGGGCGAAATCAAGCTGATCGACTTTCCTCAGGTTATCGACATACAAGCCAATCACAGTGCAGAGGCCGTCCTGACCAGGGACGTGGAACGGATTTGTCAATACTTCCGCCGCTACGGAATCCGGAAAAATGCCAGCCGGTTGGCGGAAGAGCTGTGGTCAGAATATGCCGCGCCAGACCCCGACGACCTTGCCGCCGATCTGTCGAGTGTCATGATCGACGAATTCGAGGAAGATTTCGAAGAGGAGGAAGAGTAGGCCCTACACGAGGCAGCTCAACGCAAGGCACCGCGCTTACCAGGGAAGGCGGCGAATGTCTCTGCGCATTGCTCGCCAAAGTTCAACGGCCCGCGCAAGCGCAACCGGGCGAATGGTCGCTGTGCCGTAGCGCTCCTGGCTGACTGCCGCGGTCAGACCAATTACGTTTCGGGTCAACCTGCGTCGCCGCTCCGGTTCGGTTTCATGGTTGGCCAGGTGGGCCGAGAGTCCCCGGCCGTACTCCAATTCGGTCTGATTGGGCTCGTGAGGCCATCCTATCCGCCGACCCCAGGCTAGCAGTCCAAGCCAGGGGTCCTGAGGTCTAAGTTCGAACCACCTTCCCGCCAGATAGAGCAGGCCTGCCAGGGGCAGCAGCCAGAACAGGAGCTGCCAGTTCCAGGACAGTTCTTCCGCGCTCGATTCTTGTGCGTCATCACCCGCTGGCTGTCTCGTGAAGCTGTCTGGTATCGCCCGCAACGACGCCTGCCGTCGCAGCGTGGGCCTTCCAGCCGTCGGTTCGAATGGAACCCAACCGATCTCCGGGAAGTAAACCTCTGGCCATGAGTGAGCCTCTGCCTCGGTGATCGTCCATTCACCGGATTCCAGGTCCCAGTAACCGCCAATGTGGCCGGTTGCAAATCGAGTGGGCAGTCCGTTTAAACGGGCCAGAACCGCGAAAGCGGTGGTGTAGTAGTCGCAATACCCTTCCCTCAAGTCAAAAAGGAAGAAGTCGGCCACATCCGCCCCTGGAGGCGGGCCAGGCACCTCGAGATTGTACTCGATACCGCGCAGGTGGGACTCAATTGATTCAGCGATGGAGAATGGATCACCGTGGCCCACGGCGAGCCGCTCGGCCAGGTCGCGCGTACGCGGTGTGATAGTTTCGGGAATCCCCAGGTGGGGGACCATTTCAGGCGGCAATTCAGCGTCTTCCTGGCCCCATGCAGGTAGGGCACGCAAACTCTCGACCGACATGGCAGGCACAAAGGATACCACTTCATACCGATCAACGGGGCCGGTTCCGGACCAGACGGAAACCAGGTCGTCGCCGCCCCGCCTCTCCAGTTCATATTCAGTCCTAAACATTGCGGGCTCACCCGCAGCCGGCAACACAGCGGTAGGCGAAGTCAGCCGCACGCGCTGGGTCAGCGCGACGCGTCCCGGCCAGTCGTCTTCGCTTCGCCAGTCTCGATTCGCATCATATGCCGCGTCCCGCTGCTGACCGCTATTGCTCCAGCCTCGCCCATCGTAGTTGACAAACGTCCCACGCCGCATATAGAGGCGCGGCGGCATATCCCCCATTTCCGTCACCGCGCCAAAGGGGTAGTTCGTTGAAACTCGCATGACTTCATAGCGGCCCAGTTCAGCTCCCCCCTCGAGTAGGAAACGGTTGGGCAGGCCTGTTCCAAGACGGCCCAGGCCTCTCCTTCCTCCCTTCAGGTCCGGAAACATGCGCTCGGTGACGTCGTCCACCGAGTCGTAGACCGGGGTCATCGTCTGATAGACTCTGTAGGCAAGTGGACGGATCACAACGTTCGGCATGAAGGCCGCAGTCAGTCCAATGAGCACCGCGGCGGCGCCGACCGATAGCATCCGGTCAGCCAGCAACATGGGGCTGAAATCCGCTCGATACCTGGCCCAACGTTTTTCCATGCGTTGCTGATCTAGTAACACGTGTAACAGAATCGCTGCTGCAAACCCGATCAGAATGAGAAGGCGCCCCTGCCTTCCATAGAAGAGAAAGGTTGCCAGCACCCACAGTGCCGGGGTTCCTGCGATTAGCCCGTTACGCGTCGTTAGAGAGAGCAGCGCCGTGACGCCTCCTAGTAGCCAGAAGATGACACCAAGAAGCGTGAGAAAGACGAAGTCGTCCTGGTACGCCCCGCCGGCCTGAACGCCCCTGGCCCAATCGGTATAACGTAAGACCAGTTCGTCCAGATCAACCGCCACCCCTTCGACAAGCGCGAGCAGGTCATTGGCGTTTGCTGCACGCCACAAATCAAACGGGCCTGGAATCCAGTGTACGAGAACCTGCGAAAGAATCAGTGTCCCCAGGCAAGTCCATATAAAGAAGCTCAGGCCATAAGTTATGAACACGGCGAGCGTCTGCAAACGGCGGCGTACAGGGGAAATTGAACTGCCATCTTCTTCAGTGCGCGGCCCATCGATTCGAGGAAGAAGGCGCTCCGCCCAGCCGCGCAGTCGGGCCACCAGCCACCAGGCGCTCCACAAACTGAATATGCATACCCATTCAAGATTGACGCGCACACGGCCCAGGTCGATCCATTCGGCTTCCCGGATAGCAAGGGCCGGCAGAAGGGCGATCATTAGCCCGATTACCCAAACCATCCAACCCAGGGAAGGGCGCATCCGGTCAGCCACCAACAGGAGTAGCCGGACTATCACGTGCTTTTCTTCAATACTGGGAACGAAGGTCACCCTACCTCTTCCTCAACTTGATGGGCAACGACCCCGCCGCTTGGTGTTGTACGCAGAATCGTTCGCGTGCGGCGGTACGTCAATGCGGGGGTAAGAGGGGCGCCAGCCTGCATCAACCGAAGCGGAATCTCATATCTCGCCAGTATATCGGCTAGGTTTGCTTGGGCCTCGTGGGTAATGGCATTCGGAACAGATTCCGACTCCTCCTTCAGAATGTCCTGGGGAACAGCGTCCTCATGGGAGGATGGAGACTGTGACTCGCCGCCAGTCTCTGCGTCTTCAGGCATTTTGTAAGAAAGTGTGGATGAGGGCGACACAGCAAGTACACTGGACGGCACGCCTCCTTGACGCAAATGCAATAACTCCCCAATCCAGTCTCGGACTCCATCCCCTATGTCGGAAGTGATTGCCAGAACTGTTTGGCCAGCGCTGAAAGTTCCCCGGCTGCGGCGCAGGAGCTCTTCGAGAGACAAATCTCCTGCTTGAACAGGAGCAAGCGCGGCCAGAATCCGCCAGACCTGGCCCTTGCCCGGCTGTGGCGGGACATCGACCAGCAGTGGGGATGGGCTCCGATGACCAACTTCACCGTTTCCTGTCCAGGTTCCGCCATTGTTTCCAAATGAGCGATTCTCCAGTTCCAAGAGCTCGCTTGCGGAGTCACGCCACTCAAGCTCCTGGGATGAGATTTCGGCAGCGGGCGCCGCCATAAGACCTACGGATCTTCTTTCACCCCCGCCCAGAAACTCGGCCGCAACGCTGGCCGCAAGAACAATACTCGTCTCAAGCGTACTCTCTTCAGCCTTGCCAGACTGTACCAGGCGATTGACGTCCAGCACTATCCACAGATCCCCGCTGGGTTCCGTTTCAACGTCTGTCACTATCAGTTCACCCTTCTTGGCACTGATAGGCCAGTGCACATGGCGCAGACTGTCCCCCGCCTGATAGGCCCTCACAACTTGCGCTCGTTCTGAGCCGCTGTAGGCTCGACGTCGGCGGTCCTGGCCGGAAGAGCTACCCCTCGGCAGTTCCAGTTCCGGAATGTGCGCCACCCGGGGATACACGAGTAGCGATTCCGATCTGGTCTCCACGATTTCCATGCCGTATAATCCGAACGGATCGCCGGTGCGAAGTACGTGCGGTCCCAGTCGGAAAACACCGCGTTGTGTACATTGTGCCTCCGCCCTCCACTGGTAGCTGCTGCCGCTACCGCAGCTGACCACCTGCCTCGGATTGTAACCGGGCAGTCGGGAACTGTCGGCAAACTCGAGCCAGTGCAGCGGTAGTGAACTCTCATTGCGAACAGTGAACCGCTCCTGCAATGCGTCGCCTACTACCAGCATCGCCCCTTCACGCCGCCGCTCAAAGTGAATCTGCTGTACCTGATTACGGACCCATGCATAGCCGACTGCGTAAAGGCCGATCAAGCAGATCAGGAGCGCAACCCAGATCGGGCTCGGTCCCAGGAGCTGCATGAAAATGAGAAGGGGAATGAAGAAAAGGGGCCAGCCGCTGCGCAATTCAATGCGCCATCCCGCGGGCACTTGGCGGTTCAGTAACCTGTCGAGCGCCACTCGAGGATTTAGGCGGCGTGAAAGCACTGAGGAACGGCTCATGTGTCAGTTAGTCTCAATTGCCACGTCAAAGGTTGGCTTATCTCTGAAGCTATGTGAAAATTGGCGCGGGTGGCGCCGGCTGGTCAGGTCCCATTGGAGTCGACCTGAACGGCCCCAAAATGGCGTTTTACAAATGTCCTGGCACCAAGTGCTGTTTTCTGCTGTACTTCCTCCCGGGCGAGATTGAACAGATTGTACCACATAGTTGACCTTCATCCAGGAACAGGGATGCAACCTGTCTCTTAGGGGTGCGGGCCGCGTTGCAAACGGTCGGTTGCATTCATGTCTAATGCGCTTAGTATCTTAGCCCACATTTTCCTTTATGTGGACCTGACTGCAAGAGTACCTCTGTCTTCGATTTGGCAGATTCTTGCAATTCTGGCAGTAGCGGGAATCGTTCTTGTAGTAATCCTGGCGATCATCGAGCCTGGGCCACTGGTTAAGAGGCGCCCATTTTCTAGAAAAGAACGAACCAGCCGGTCGGAGTCGGATAGCGAGCTTCGGGCCTCACCGGATCCGCACACCAGGCCGGCGGGTGACGAGGGCAAACTAGATCAGAAGGAAGGCCCGTAGCTAACATGCCTGAGATCACTCCGACCAAGAACAGTCTCCTGTGACCATGTCCATTTGGGAGCCGCCTCCCCCAACTGTGGGTCAATTGGACAGTGAAGTCCTTCCAGATCAGACTATTGCTATTCGCCTTCCTGTCGGTCTGATCCCACAGTTTGACACCCTGAGCGGCCGTTATTTCCTTCTGCAGTGCAGCAGTCCGGTCGATAACGACAGGGGGGCCGACTGGTCGGCCTTCCTTCGCCGGCCACTCTTCATCTGCGGGCGCCAGACGCTCGGCAAAGAAGAGCGCTTGCTGTTCTACCTTCCTTCTTTTATGAATGACCGTGGCGGACCTGCAGAATCCCACCTTGCGAAAAGACAATATGCGCCCGATGCGGGTTTCGCGTGGTTGGCCGCGCGGGCCTTCGGCGACGCTCTAAATCTACATGGGCCGTTTGGCAACGGTTTCTCTCTGTTACCCGGGACGCAGAACCTGCTCATCCTGGCTGACGTAGAGCATGATTATGCCTGGTTCTGGAAGTTGCTTCCACTGTGCGAGCCGGCGTTGGACAGAGGCGGCAGGGTGACCATCCTCATCAGAGCCGGCAGCGAAGAATCGGTTGCCAGCCTGGTCCCCTTTCTGCCGGTTCAGGTCGAGGTCCGAACTACCTTGACCACAAGTCAATGGCTCGAGCAGATTGGCAACACGATGGCGTGGGCCGACCAGGTTTGCGCAGGGGTTCCCTCCGAATCGTATGGCGAACTCCTTGCCATCGTCAGAAGGGCCCGTTTCAGGGTGGACAGGAATTTCGCCCAAGTTCTGGTAAACGCAGACCTGCTGTGCGGCGTTGGCGCCTGTCTCGTATGCGCTGTACCTACCGCACGCGGCGGCCTGACCCGCGCCTGTGTGCACGGCCCCGTCTTTGATCTGATGGATCTGGCAGAATAATGAGCCCATTCTTGCCGGCACATTCCTGTTTCTTCGTTCACCGGTGTTCAGGAAGCCGTCTCACTGGTCTGCCCAATGCCTTCCCAGTTCTCCCCCCTATAGTCTGACTGCTGCTTGCCGACTGCCCCCGGCTCGAGTTCAGACTTCGCCTAGAATTGCCTCGCCTCGACGCCGAGTGGGAGGTAAATTCGACCCATACCGGCACGGAAACCGTGCCTGCCATCGACGCCCACACCGCTTACGTTGGCCTCGTCCCTATTGCTACGCTATGTCCTGCCCCTACGCCTTTGTGGTACAATATGCCGAGTCGTGCCCTGTTCCGTAAGGTCTGGACAATGCTTCGGACTATGCGTCAGGGCGTTCCCACCGTGTCTGAACAGGAGGGTTACAATGGCCGGATTGAAGGGAGAGGCCGAAGAATATACACCATCAGTCGAGGGTCAGAAAAACGCCGGGCCTCCTACAAATCCCGACACATCCTTTCCCGAATACAGACAAGAGGTGAAACAGGTCTGGAACCACAACTCTGCCTACTGGGACAGTCACATGGGTGAAGGCAACGACTTTGTCAATGTCCTTTGTTGGCCCGTCATGAAAGAGTTGCTTTCGGTTCAGCCTGGTCAGTTGGTACTGGATATTGCCTGCGGCAACGGTCTGACCAGTAGAAGGCTGGGCCGCCTGGGGGCTCGCGTGGTCGCGTTCGACGTTGCTGAGGAGATGATTCGTTTTGCCAAGGAGCGCAGTTCCGCCGACGACGGTGACATCCGATACTTCGTACTCGACGCCGGCGACGAAGAGGGGATTGCGAATATCTGTGAAGAAAAGCTCGATGCCGCCCTGTCAAATATGGCCCTGTTTGACATGGCCGAAATCGAGCCACTGTTTCGGTCCTTGTACAGATTGCTGAAGCCCGGCGGATGCTTCGTCTTCTCAATGATGCATCCCTGCTTCAATCAGGCCCACTCTGCTCTCTACTGCGAAAGGGCAGAAGTCGACGGAGAAGAGGTCAATGCCTACGGCGTGCGCGTAAGCGGCTATATGACGCCAACCATGCACAAAGGTCGCGCTCTGGTCGGTCAGCCTGTGCCACAGCCGTACTTTCACAGGCCTCTTCACTCTTTGTTGAGCATCGGATTGAGTGCAGGTTTTGTTTTGACCGGCATTGAAGAAAGGGCATTCCCTACCACGCACCCTCCTGGAAGGCGGGATGTCAGTTGGGGGCCGAATTTCAGTGAGATCCCACCCGTGATAATCTTTCGTATGCAGCGTCCTTGACCCGCCGCCGCCGCAGTTCGAATCTAGCGAAATCGAGGTAAAGACATGGACGAGCGAGTACATTTGTGGGAGATCCCGACCGCCAGTGAGATGGTCATGATTGCCGGTTGGCACCAGTGGGCAGACGCCGGCTCGATCTCGTCCGGCCTTCCCGCCTATCTAATCGAGAAGCTGGATACGCGCAAGATCGGCGAAATAAGCCGGGACAGGTTCTTCCTGTTTCAAATGCCCGGCGCTCATCACCTCTTGAGACCTGAAGTCCACACCAAAGAAGGCGTCGTTCAGGAGATGCGTGTCATCAAGACGGAGATCTATTACGCCGAGCTCGGCGACAAGGGCATTTTCATCTTTCTTGGTGAGGAACCGCACGTCAACGAAGAAGAGTATGCCGAAGCTTTCTTTGATATCGTCGAGAAACTGGGGGTCAAACGAGTTGTGGCCGTAGGCGGCGTTTACGGCGCCATGCCTTACAACAAGGACCGAGATATCTCCTGCGTTTTCAGTCTGGAAGCAATGCGTAAAGAGATGGAAGAATATGCCGTCCGCTTCTCCAACTATGAAGGCGGCACGACCATCGGCTCCTATCTCGCCTACCATGCTGGACAGCGTAACATGGAATACATCTGCTTCCACGGATTTGTCCCTGCCTACGACTTTGGCCAGGTGATGCTCCCGGCGCAGAGTGTCCGCATCGAAGACGATGTCAAGGCCTGGTACGACATTATGCGCAGGGCCGATTTCATGTTTCACCTGGGAATGGATCTTTCGGAGTTGCGGATCCAGAGCGACGAACTGATCTCCTCGATGGAAGAACAGATGGAAGAGCTCTCCCAGCAGGCCCCCCAGCTCGATGTAAATGCCTACATGCAGAAGCTGGAAGAAGAATTCACTGAGAATCCCTTTATGCCGCTGGACGATGTTTGGGAGAGGGAGCTGGGTGACCTGTTGGACGATCTGGAAAGTTAAAGCTCTCGGAATATTCGATCTGATACTGTGGTGGACATGTCTGGAATCTCCCGGGTTGAAGCCGAAGATCTGCTGACCCGCTTAGTTAAGATCCCCTCCTTTAGTGGCGAAGAATTGAATGCCAGTACCTACCTGGCCGGCGCGATGGGCACCCTTGGTTTCGACAGGTGCCAGGTCGACGCCGTGGGAAACGCGGTCGGTGAAATCGGTGCAGTCGACGCCGGGCAGACCATAATTCTGCTCGGGCACATCGACACCGTTTTCGGAGACATCCCGGTGCGCGTCGAACACAAAAAGGACGGACCGGTCCTCTATGGACGCGGCGCCGTCGACGCCAAGGGGCCCTTGGCGGCCTTTACGGCTGCCACAGCACGACTGGGTTCTGACTGGGCTCATAGAAACGACGTCCGTCTGGTCGTTGTCGGCGCGGTTGAGGAGGAGGCGGCAACCAGCAAGGGCGCCCGTTTTATCCGCGACCGCTTCGACGGCTGCCAGCAACCAGCGCCCGACTTCTGTGTTATCGGCGAGCCTAGCGGCACCACTCGCATCACACTCTCATACATGGGGCGTCTCTTGCTGGAAATGAAAGCCGACCAGCCCATGATGCACTCGGCGGGCCCCAATCCCGGTATTGCTACGACAGCGGTCGACTTGTGGAACTGGATTGGAGAGTATGTGGATGGCTACAATCGCGACAGGTCAAAGACCTTCGACCAGCTTCGGCCAAGCCTTCGTGAACTGCGCACCTGGACCGACGAATCGATGCGGGACCTTGTGTGGACCAAGATCGGTATCCGCTTGCCGCTTGAGTTTGACGCTGACGCGTTCCTGAATGAAATGTGGCGGTGGGCCAGCGAGCGCGTACAAGAAAACGACCCGCCATCAGATAGGCCATCTGTTAGGAGCGCTGATGCCGCCAGTCAGAAACTCCACTTTGGCGACGAAGAGTTAGGCATGGAATTCTACTTCCACGGGTACGAACCGGCCTGGCGAAGCAGCCGCAACAGTCCGCTGGTACGCAGTTTTCTGGCTGCCATACGCGAACAGACGTCCGAACGTCCTCGCTTTGTGAGCAAGAGCGGAACCAGCGATATGAACGTGGTGGGGCCAGCCTGGCGGTGTCCGATTGTGGCCTATGGCCCAGGCGACAGCAACTTGGACCATACGCCCAACGAACACGTCAGCCTGGACGAGTACTGGCAAGCCGTGTTGATTCTTGAGACTGCCTTGAAAAGGCTGGCATAAAGGCCGCTCCTGTCCCCTGTACCTTTTAATTTCCTCCTCCCGCCCACACGAGAAAGTTAACGATACAGAATATAGGCAGCTGCTTACCATTTAGTTTGAAACACTTGGAGATCTCGGGGGCTGTCTACTCTAACGGACTAAGCCAGCGTTCGTCCTCACGGCCATCGGCCGCCCAGCCTTCCACCTGACCATCGTCTGAACGAATCTGGTACCAGAAGTATCCGTCCGCGGCTTGGGGGCCTGCCACGACCGTAAACGCGGCGTTGGTCCCGGCACGGGCCACGATAGTCGAGCCGACGCCCGGCAAGGCACGCACCGTCAACTCACCATTTAGCGTTACGACAACCCGGTCGCCGATTACTGGGGAGCGGTTTACAGGGCGAGCGTCACCTACCTGAGCTGAGATCCAGTCCTCCTGCCCTTGACCCCCCGCCACCCATCCAACAGTGCCCTGATTGTCATCGACCTTCCACCAGATATACCCATCTGAACTAACCGGGCCTTCCAGTACTATGATTCGTTTCCCTTGGGCCAGGAGTGTCACCGCGGGTGACCTTACAGTGGGCTGCTCCCTGACATTGAGTCCACCCAAAATGGTGATCCGCGCCGGTTCGCCGATGGGGAGTGGATTCCTTACGAAAACCGTAGGAGTAGGAGCTGGTACCGCCGTTTCAGTCGGGCTGGGCGTTGCCGTAGGCGGAGCTGTGGGGGCGGGTTGATCCGGTACGGGCGTTTCGGCGGCGGGCGCTGCAACCGGCGCTTCCCTGGTTGGTGTCGGTCGCGGTTGAAAGCTGCCGCATGCGAGGATAGGGCCCACCCAGAGGAGTGCCATTGCCACGAGGCCTATGGAGAGGCCATGCGCGGGCCTTGCTCGCTGGGACTTCCCTGCCGCCGGCGCCGCGGCAGCAACAGGATCGTTCCGAACCACATTGTAGGAAATCGCCCTAGGGCAGCGACCGGAGGATCTGATGCTCCGCTCTTTGCAGTGGTGCCCTGTCTGAATTCCGAAACGACTCTCCGAGTTTGAGTCTATGCTCATTACGATTCGCGTAACTCGACAGCCTTCAGCCAGCGAATGTCCTGAATGTTGGCCAGCTTCTTCAGAACCTTGGCCGGAGTCTGCTCGTCGGTGCCCAACACCATTATCGACTCGCCACGCGGTGCTCGACGCCCGACGTGCATAAAGCTGATATTCACGTCGGAAAGGCCCAGAAGTGTACCTACTCTACCGATCATTCCGGGTCGATCCGTATGCGATGCCAGCAGAAGATTCCCCGCGGCTGGAAACTCCACCCAAAGATCGTTAACGGCCACAATCTTCAGTTCTTCCAACAAAACTGTTCCCAGCACCGAGTTCGTTCCGCCGGCACTAGTAAGGCGCAGCGTAATCATACTCTCATAGCGTTCGTGTTTTGGCATCTTGCGTTGAACGATCTCGATGCCGCGACTACGGGCCATCAATTCGGCGTTTATCAGGTTAACGCGTTCTTCTATGATTCCCGACAAGACGCCGCGAATGGCGGAGGCCACAACATACGCCATGTCAAAGGCGGTCACAGGGCCGTGGCCGGTAATCTCCAGCCTTCTGATACCCTCTTCGTCTATCTGGCGCAAAAACCGACCCATTCGTTCCGCAAGATCTATGTATGGGATGATCGTGTTCAGCGCAGTGGGAGGAAGAATGGGCGCATTGACAGCGTGCAGGGCCGGCCTCCCTTGCAATATGTCCAATACCTGAACCGCGACATCCTCCGCCACTCTGTCCATTGCTTCGACCGTACTTGCGCCCAGATGGGGCGTGAGAATAATCTTTTCGTTGTTTCTCAGAGGACTGTCCTCTGGCAGGGGCTCCGTCTCATAGACATCCAGCGCAGCGCCCCCCAGGTGACCGCATGCGACCGCTTCAGCGAGCGCTTCTTCGTCGATGACGCCGCCGCGAGCGACGTTCAGAACGCGGGCGCCTTTTTTCAACTGCTTCAGCCTGTTCGCGTCCATAATGTGGCGCGTTGCTTCGGTAAGGGGCACATGCACACTGAGAAAGTCCACCAGCGGCAGCATCTCGTCGAGAGCAACGAGCGTTACTTGCCGCTGCGAGGCATACTCCTGGCTGACAAAGGGATCGTACGCGAATACCTTCATTCCCAACGAAAGAGCGAATTGGACCACTTCCTGGGCAATGCGGCCCAGTCCAACGATTCCAAGTGCTTTGCCCCTTACCTCCGTACCGACGAATTCGTTCCGGTCCCACAGCTTGGCGCGCACGTTTCGGTCGGCTTGAGGTATATTGCGGGCCAGGGCCATCAACATGGCGATCGTATGCTCAGCCGCGGCGACTGTATTGCCGGTTGGCGTGTTAACGACAGTCACGCCGGCACGGGTCGCGGCCTCCACATCAATGTTATCTACGCCAGTGCCGGCCCGCCCGATCGCCTGCAGGTGCTTCCCAGCACCTATGAGTTCGGCGGTGACCTGCGTGCTGCTGCGAACGAGGAGCGCATGGTATTCGCGAATCCGGGAGACCAGCTCCCGTGGTGAAAGATCTGTGCATATGTCAACCGAAATATTGTCGGCGTCTAAGAGGGGCTGTAAACCCCTGTTTGAGAGCTTGTCGCTCACCAATACTTTGAGACTCTTGGACATTGCGAATTTCTCTGTGCGAGTCGGGAGGCGCTCGTCATCGGACATCCATCTGACAGGAGAAAACTGCCTCTCACTCACTGTCAGGTCGTCGCCGCCGACCGGTAGGGCAGTCGCCTTCCTGTGAATTAGAGGCTCACATCGCCTCCGGTGCGCTCATACCCATTAGGTTCAATACTCTTGAGAGGGCCGTCCTCGCGGCCAGAACCAGCAACAGCCTTGCTCGCGCCAGTTGCGGGGGAACGTCAGTATGCAGTACTTGACAGTTTTCATAGAAAACACTGAACGTCTTTGTCAGGTCTTCGGCATAATAGGTGAGATTGTGCGGCGACAGCCGTTCGACCGCCAGCTCGATCTGTTCTTCCATTTCCAACATGCGTCGGATGAGGGTCATCTCCGCCGGGTCGCTCAGGAGATTCACAATCTCGGCAGCGTCTTCAGGAACTGACTCTGGATTCTTATGACCGCTCAGCGCCGCCCTCTGTAACAGAGAACAGATGCGGGCGTGCCCGTACTGTACATAGAAGACTCGGTTCTCGTTCTTGCGTTGGACAGCCAGGCTCATATCGAACTCGATGCTGCTCTCCGGACTGGTCGTAAGCAGCATGAATCGCACGGCGTCCGGCCCCACCTCTTCCACGACTTCGCGCACAGTCAGGAAGTCCCCGGAGCGTTTGCTCATCTTCACTTCCTGACCGTCGCGGATAAGCTTGACCAGATTGTACAGAAGTATTCTCAGACGTTCCGGATCCAGATCCAGGGCCCGCATGACCGCGCCCATACGAGGTATGTGCCCTTGGTGGTCCACCGCCCAGACATTGATCACACGGTCAAACTGGCGGCGAAAGAACTTGTCGTAGTGGTAGGCAATGTCGCTGGCGAAGTAAGTCGGCGCGCCGTTGGACCGCACGACCACTTCATCCTTTTCGTTGCCCGGGTATTTGCTGGCCAGAAACCAGCGCGCCCCGTCCCGCTTTATCACCTCACCTCTATCCGACAGTTCGTTAAGCAGCCTGTCTACCAGACCCTCGTCATATAGGCTCTTCTCGCTAAACCAGCGGTCAAATGTGACGCCCACGGTCGCGAGCTCATCCTTGATGTCCGTCACGACGATTTCGCGCCCAATTTCGCGCAAGGCGTCCTTCGCCTCGGTAGGCTCCAGGTGGGCGATGCGATCGCCTACCCGCTCTCTTACAATCCTGGCATAGTCGTGCATATAAGCGCCCTGGTAGGCGCCTTCGGGCCTTTCCACGTCCCGCTTCGGCGCGCCATCCATCTCCTCGCACAACCTAAGATAACAGACGTAAAGGCTCTCGATGAAAAGCTGGATCTGCGACCCGCCGTCGTTGACATAGAACTCCCGTTGCACCTCGTAACCTGCCGCTTCCAATACATT
The DNA here is from genome assembly GCA_965207495.1 of Caldilineaceae bacterium. GTDB lineage: Bacteria > Chloroflexota > Anaerolineae > Caldilineales > Caldilineaceae > Bin5. Next base: position 3,611,441 of record OZ242287.1, on the reverse strand, counting down.
CGCCAGTGTATCGCCCAGCACTGCGTTGCGTCCGCCCCCGTAGTGGAGCGGCCCTGTGGGGTTGGCGCTCACATATTCCACCTGCCATCGCTGGCCACTGCCCCGGTCGATGGCGCCAAAACCTGCACCTTGATCGATGATTGACAGAACCTTTTGCTGCAGCCAGTTCTCGTGGAGGCGGAAATTGATGAAGCCAGGACCGGCCAGCTCGACGCCGCCGACGAGTTCGCCGGTTTCCATTTGATCGACAATTGACTGCGCGATCTGGCGCGGGTTCGCCTTTTGGCCGGAGGCCTTCCGTATGGCCGAAGACGCGAGAAGGGCGACGTTGGAGCTATAGTCGCCGTGCTCAGGTTGGTTGGGTCGTTGAATCTCTATCGGAGGAAACTCAATCGAGGGCAAATGGCCGGCCGACTGTGCGCTGGCAATTGCATCTGTGACAATTTGCCGAATCTGGTCTCGTATCATTATCTACTTTCCGGATGGCCGGCATCGATTAAGGCGCGTTGCGAAAAACCTCTGTACGGCTCGGCAGAACGCGGCGCCGGCTCAATGCGGCTGAGCTAGCGGAAGAGGCAGTGCCTCCATGTCGTACCAATTCGGTCCGGCCTCAATATCAACCCTTAAGGGTACCTTCAACGTGAAGGCCGATTCCATTTCTCTACGTACGAGTGGTGCAACGACATCCAATTCTGCATGAGGGACTTCCAGAACCAATTCATCGTGAACCTGCAACAGCATCTTCGCCTTCAGACCCTCTTCCTGGATACGCCTGTGGAGGTTTCGCATCGCCAGCTTCGTGATGTCAGCGGCAGTCCCTTGAATCGGAGCGTTGATCGCCTGGCGCTCCAGTGCCTGTCTTTGGTTGAAAGCAAGGTTTCCCTGAAGTTCATCGAAAATGCGCCTGCGACCCAACAGCGTCTCGACAAATCCATCTTCACCGGCAGTTCGAATCGTATCGTCAATATATTTGCGTACGTTCGGATAGGTTGCAAAATATTGGTCCAGAAACTGCTGGGCCTCGTTAGGGTCCATGTCAGTTCGGCTGCTCAGACCGAAGGCGCTGACACCGTAAATCGTAGCGAAGTTGATAGTCTTGCCCAGTCCCCGCTCCTCATACGAGACCTGGTCCAAGGGAATGTCAAACAGCCGCGATGCGGTCACGGCATGAATGTCCTGGTCCTGACGGAAAGCCTCAAGGAGGGGTTCCTCCTCGGCAATGTGAGCCAGGATCCTCAGCTCAACCTGGCTGTAGTCCGCGGCCAGCAGCACGCAGCCTTCTTCTGCTTCAAAGGCCTTCCGGATTTCCCGCCCTTGCTCCGTGCGAATGGGAATATTTTGTAAATTCGGGCCGCTGCTGCTCAGTCGGCCTGTCGAGGAACCTGCTTGACTGTAGCTTGTATGAACGCGGCCAGTACTCTTATTGACAAGCCCGCCCAATGTATCGACATAGGTTCCCCGCAGTTTTTCGAGCTGGCGCTGTTCAAAAAGCAGGTCCAGAAACTGGTTCTGGTCGGGAGACAACTCGGTCGTGGACGCTTTAAGCTTATCCAATTCGCCGGCCGCTGTGCTGACAAAACCGGACTTCGTCTTCTTCAGCCCTTTGGCCGGAAACGCCAGTTCATTGAACATCACCGTACTGAGCTGCTGAGTACTGCGAAGGTTGAATTCGTGGCCAACGATGCCCTTCAACAGCGTATTAATCTCCTGCAGGCGCGATGCCAACCTCTTGGAAAGGTCCGAAAGAAAACCAGTGTTCAGGCGGATGCCGGCCATCTCCATGTCGGCAAGTACCGTCAGAACCGGCAGCTCAATCTCTTCATAGAGCTCCCAAACTTGCTCGCTGGCCTCTCTCAATTGCGGCGCGAGGACATCCCACAGTTGAATCGTGGCGTCCACGTCTGCTCCGCAATAGCTGGTAACCCTGTCAATGTCCACCTCTGCGATCGAGATCTGTTTGCGGCCTGATCCGATGAGCTCCGAAATCTCAGTCATCATCCAGCCAAGTTCCGTTTCAGCCTGGCTTTTGAGGCCGATCGCTCGGTTGGCTGGGTCCAGCAGCCAGGCCATGGTCATCGTGTCGTGAATTGGACCTTCCACCTCAAGTCTGTGCCGGCGGCAGACAACCAGATCGTATTTCGCATTGTGCGCCACTTTCGGCAGTTTCTCGTCTGCAAAATAAGGCTGTACCGCCTCGCGAACGTCCTCCCAGGGCAGTTGCTTTCCGTTGCTATGCGCAACCGGAATATAGCAGCCCTTACCCTTGGCCCAGGCGATACCCAACCCGACCAGGTCCACGCTCATCGGATCTCGGCCAGTGGTCTCAACGTCAAAGGAAAGGATCTTCGCCTGTTCAAGCTCTTTGCACAGCGTTTCCAGGTCGCCTTGGCTCTGAATGCACAGATAGGGGTGATCCTCGGTAGCATTTTCCGACGGTCGCCAGCCTGATGAATCTGAAACGGACTCTGAATCAGGGAAGAGAGTTGACTGCGAGTGCTCGGCGCCTGCTTGAACCGGCTGGCCTTGACCATAGCCGTTGAAACCTGCTTCGCCCAGCTGATCCAATTCACGTTGAAGACCGCGAAAATCGAGCTCTTCGAAAATGCGGCGTACCGTGCCGCCGTCATACTCCTGCAAAAGGAAACCTTTGGCATCGAACGTGACGTCCACGTCGCAGACGATGGTCATAAGCCTCTTGTTGCGTTGGACGTTCTCCTCGGCATCCCGCAGGTTCTGCTGCGTCTTCGGGCCTCTGATTTCGTCGATGTGAGAGTAGAGCCCTTCGAGAGAACCGTACTCCTTCAGGTAACGAATGGCGGTCTTTTCGCCAACGCCCTGCACGCCGGGAATGTTGTCGGAGTTGTCGCCCACAAGCGCCTTCATCTCGAGAAACTGTTCAGGGTCCAGACCGCCGTAACGTTCGGCAACTTCCGGGACGCCATAGGCTAACGTGGTCGGCGACGGACCGCCTGACGTATAGAGGACTTTGACCCGATCCGAGACCAGCTGAAACATGTCTCGGTCCCCGGAAAGAATGAGGACGTCATGGCCTTCCTCTTCAGCCTGACGAGCAAGACCGCCCAGAACGTCGTCAGCTTCGAAATTTTCGAGTGTCAAAGTCGGGATCTTCAGGGCCTCCAGGACCTGTTCAATGCGATCCATCTGGGGACGCATCTCATCCGGCATGGCGTCCCGAGTCGCCTTGTACGCCTCAAACTCTTCATGGCGCCAGGTAGCGCCTTTGTCAAACGCGACAGCTACACCGTCAGGCTGGTACTCCCTCAGAACACTGAACAGTTTTCGAAAAAAGCCAAACACGGCCGTGGTTGATTCCCCCCGCGAGGTAACCAGAGGTGTCCTTACACCGAAAAAGGCTCGGAAGGCTTGGGAATGACCGTCAATCAGGAGGTAGGTTGACACGTTCGCTCACCACCAGTCGATTTCAACGTCGTACCGTATTCTGATTGCCGGTAAAGAAGGCCCAGAAGATACGCCGCAAAGTTTCGCTAAGCTAAGTATGGCAGTTCTACTTGTCCTCGACAACCAACTGCCCTCTGGACACCAGTTCACTAATCTGACCAATGTCCAGAATTGAACGCAGAGTACGCATTCTGCGGCCAGAATCTAGACGATACTGGCCGGTAGGAAGTTCCAGAATATAGTTTTTCTCGCTATGGTTGGCGAGTACGATTACGTCTTTCGGATCTTCCAACCAGGTAATGCCATCATAGCTACGTTTTGACACGGCAACCTTCCTTTGTCCGTGATTCCGCGGTGCGGCCCGGCAGACTTAGCCGTCAATCAGTGTCGGTAACTGGGTCTACCAAGACACCGAAAATGGTTTACTGGCTTACAACAATTGTACAGGCCCCATCACGATTTGACAAGGATCTACGGTGGAAACGGCCTGGCTGTTCGGCTTCCCAGTCGCATGCGTGCGGCGCGCGCTTTCCATGACTCGTAAAGGCCGACTGCCGCGACAAGCGCGTACCCGCAAGCGTAAAAGGCAAGAAATGGCAGATTCCACCACTGGCCGTGAATGGCTGCAACGTAGCAGCCAATCCCGGCATAGACTGCAAGAAATATCTCGGCAGCGACAAGCGGTTCCAAATCAAGTGCGTATCCGCTCCGGTGCCAGGAATCGGAACTGCCCTCGACACTGAACTTCGGAGTCCGCAGGAAAGCCCCGCCTTTACCGAAAAAGGCCTGCCACGCGGCAACCGAATTGCTGAGCGAAAGCCCCATCCCCAGAAGCATGAGCAGAGGCAAATGAGCCCATCGTCGCAACCAGTCCTGGCCGTGAAGACGACGCTGTGCCAACGCATACAGCGCGGGGGGACCAACCGATACCGGGCTCAGGTAAGCAAGAGGCCAGAATGGCTGGCTGCCAAACAGCATGAGAAGAGGGGAGACGAGGAGAAGGAGCAGCAGCAGTGGGTGAATCAGGTAACCGCCAAGGTGGACGTAAGCGGCGGTCCTCTTCAGGACCGGCCAGCCACCTTTCCAAACGCCGGCGGCCAGCTTTCGCAGCGTCGCAACACTGCCCTTCGCCCAGCGAAATTGCTGTCTTTTGAAGGCAAGAAGCTGGGGAGGCAGCTCGGCGGGCGCTTCTACATCGTCAAGATAGACCCCGCGCCAGCCTGCCAGTTGGGCCCGGTAACTTAGATCCAGGTCCTCACAGAGCGTGTCGTCTTGCCAGCCACCGACTTCCTCGTCTTCGATACAGGCCCGCCTCCACAAACCCGCGGACCCGTTGAATCCAAATGGAAGTCCTACAGAATGGCGGGCAGCCTGCTCAACAACAAAATGACCGTCAAGTGCCAGCGCTTGCGCCTTCGTCAGCCTCGAGTATCTTTCGTTCAGATGGGTCCAGCGTGTCTGGACGAATCCGACATTCTGACTGGTCTCACCGAGAAAAGTGGGGATGGTTCGCTTGAGAAAATCGGGGAGGGGTACAAAATCTGCATCGAAAACAGCGACAAACTCCCCAGTTGCCTGGGCTAGTCCCTCCTTCAGTGCCCCAGCCTTGTAGCCTTGTCGATCGCTGCGTTGCTGCACGCGGACATCGGCACCCTGCCTGCGCCAGTATTCCGCGCGCCTTTCAGCGATGGCCGTAGTACCGTCCGTAGAATCGTCGAGCACCTGGATCTGAAGCTTTGAAGAGGGATAGTCCAGTTTGGCACAGGCGTCGATGAGACGGCTGATAACGTGAACTTCGTTATAAACGGGGAGTTGCACAGTAACGGCCGGCCAGTCGATACCCTCCAGGCAACCGTCATAAGAAGGAGACCCTAGTGCAACCAACGATTCCTTGCGCAGCAACCTTTCTTTGCGAAGTTTCAGCCAGGTAAGTATCAGCGCTTGCAGGCCGTATATGGCAAGTCCCGTTGCGCCGACTGCGTAGAGGGTCTGCAGGGTCGCCAGGAACAGTGCATTCAGCAATTCATTCGCTCCGATTGGACTCGCCTGATTCTCGATAAGGTATCCATGTGCCTGCGGCTACCCTCTCTTGGACTTTTCGTGGTATGGACTCTGATTAGCAGCATCAAAAACCAATGCCAACATCAATTTGATCTGGCTTTGCGTCGCTACACAGAAACGCCAACGGTTGCCGCAGGCCTCGTCGTCATGTCAAAGTATAGTTCAAATTGGGGATTGCCTGGAAGTCCTGAGGGCTCTATCCCTGAGAAAAGCTGTCACAAGTTTAAGGAATGTACTAAGCGAGCTGATCTTACTCGTCGCATGAAAGGGCGCGAGGACTAAAACCCAAGTGGGCCTCGCGCCGTTCACGCGTAAGGCAAACTTCAACGCCTTAGCTCAGTATTCGCTTAATCACCTATCACCTACTCCTGCTCAGCCTCCTCCTCCTTACTTTGCGTAATGACCTGGTCGGCTAAGTGGCTGGGAACAGGTTCGTAGCGGCCAAACTCGATCGTGTAGATGCCGCGTCCCTGAGTCATGGAACGCAGGTCCGTACCATAGCGCAGGATCTCGGCAAGCGGGATCTCGGCGTTGATGATGGCGCGGTTGTTTCGGTTCTCCATCCCCATCACGCGACCGCGCCGGTTGTTCAGATCGCCCATGACATCGCCCATGAATTCGTCCGGCACCGTTACCCGCATCGTATAGATCGGCTCCAACAGGACCGGACGTGCCTCCTGCATCGCGATCTTGAATACCTCGCGGCCAGCGGTCTGGAACGCAATATCTTTCGAGTCGACCGGATGATGCTTGCCGTCAAAGACGATGGCCTTGACATCGACTATTGGATAGCCCGCGATAACGCCTTGATCGAGAATCTGCCGGATTCCTTTCTCGATGGAAGGAATGAATACGCTTGGGATGGAGCCGCCGAAGACCTCACTGTCGTAGGCGAAACCGTCGCCCCGGTCCTGCGGCTCAACACGCAGCTCGACATCGGCAAACTGGCCGGCGCCGCCGGTCTGTTTCTTATGACGGTAGTGTGCGCTGGCGCTGCGCGTTACCGTCTCCTGGTAAGGCACCCTGGGCATAGCCGTTTCGACCTTAACGCCGAACTTGCTGTCCAGGCTTCTGATCGCGACATCGACATGCGTGTCGCCCATGCCCTGTAATATGTTCTGCTTTGTTGCCTGAACGTACTCGATCTGGAGAGTCGGATTCTCCTCCGCCAGGGCCTGCAGTCCCTGACCCATCTTGGCGCTGTCAGCCTTTGTCGCCGGCATCACCGCTACCGAGTAAAGCGGCCTGGGATACTCGGGCGGCGATACGACAAGCTCCTGCTCACTGAGCGTATCGGACGTTTTCAACCCGTCCATCTTTGTCAGAACCCCAATGTCGCCGGCAGTGAGCGCAGTTTCAGGCTCGAGCTCCTTTCCGCTGACTTGAAACAGATTCTGCAGTCTTACGGTATCTCTCGAGCGCTGGATTTTCGCCCCTTTGTCATCCGAGAGTGTACCCGAAAGGACGCGAACGTAGCTCATACGACCCACATAGCGATCAACAATAGTCTTGAAAATGTAGGCGACCAGAGGTCCCCCTGCATCGCCAGAAAGCTCTTGCGGTTCATCGTCTCCGTTGGGAACCGAACTGACCACCTGCGCCGGCGAAGGCACGTAGCTCGTCAATGCCCGCGCCAGGCTGAATAGGCCGATATTCTGGATGGCGCTGCCGCAGAAAACCGGCACAATCTGGCCTTCCTGCACGCCATTCCTCAGACCCTGCCGTACCTCTTCTTCGGTAAGCTCTTCGCCTTCGAGATACTTCATAATCAACTCGTCATCCGTCTCGGCCGCAGCATCGACAAGATTCTGCCGGGCATCGGCCACGGCGTCCTCCATGTCGGCTGGGATATCAGCGACGGTCGCGTCAGAGCCCATATATGCCTTCATATCAACCAGGTTGACGACGCCTTCGAAGCTTTCGCCTGACCCGATTGGCAGTTGGAACGGCAGAATCGTGCCGGAGAACACCTCGGTTGCGCTGGCAAGCGCGTTCTCGAAGTTGGCGTTCTCCCGGTCCATCTTGTTGACAAATATCAGACGGGGCTTCTCGACCGCTTCCAGCTGTTCCCAGGCCAGTTCCGTCCCGACCTCAACGCCCGCCACCGAGTCGAGAAGCACCAGGCCTGCCTCTGATACGGATAGACCGCTGATCACTTCGCCGACAAAATCCAGATAGCCGGGCGTGTCGACAAGGTTGAGCTTGATTTCCTGGAATTCCACGGGAACGACAGAAAGGTTTATGGAAATGCCGCGCCGCCGTTCCTCATCGTCCCAGTCTGAAACGGTCGACCCGTCCTCGACACGTCCTACACGGCTTGTCCCGCCACCGTTGAAAAGCAGCGCTTCTACAAGGGAAGTTTTCCCCGAACTGCCGTGTCCAAGAATTGTGATATTGCGAATCTTGTCAGTCGAAAACTCGGCCATGAATCCTCCTCACACCTTTCTGCTCTGACTCGAAACGAGACATTGGATCTATCTATGGTAACTGAAAAAATGGCGGTCGCGGCCAAATGACCTGGGCCCTCCGCCGAGTATCATTTTGTCCAATAGATGCTGCCATGCTGCCGGAGCGCATTGTATCGTTTTTCCCAGAAAATGTCAATGAAATTGGTTGGCGAATGGCAGTAGACAGTGCAACAGAAATGTTGATGTTCGCTGCTGTCAACGTGGCTTACGGTGACCCGCCGGGAAGCAAAGGAACACAGACTCAGTGCCCAGGTCGTTCTGCTTTCTTCATTGTTTTTCAGCCCTCACGGTACAGTTCCCGCATGATGATCATCTGTTGGATCTGGGTCGTCCCCTCGTAAATCTGGTAGATCTTGGCGTCACGCATCAGCTTCTCAACAGGCAACTCTTTGCTGTAGCCGTTTCCGCCGAAAACCTGGACAGCGTCTGTCGCGTTCTTCATGGCAGCCTCTGCGCAATACGCCTTCGCCATGGCTGCTGACATTGTATTGCGGTTCCCCTGGTCCACGTCCCAGGCCGCCTTATAGGCCAGATGCCGTCCGGCTTCCACCCTGATTGCCATATCCGCAAGCATAAAGCCTACGCCTTGGAAGTGGGAAATGGGCTGTCCAAACGCCGTACGTTCACCGGCATAAGCAACTGCTTCGTCCAACGCCCGCCGCGCAACGCCAATCGCAGCGGTCGCCACCCCTGGTCTGCTCTTGTCGAACGCCTTCATTGCGATGCGAAATCCTTCACCCTCTTCTCCCAGACGGTTGCAAGCCGGGACTTCAACGTTTTCGAAAAACACCTGACAGGCCTGGGCAGCGTGCTGGCCCATCTTCGCAAGCGGTTTGCTTGTGCTTACGCCGGGCCAGTCCCTTTCGACCAGAAAGCAACTGATGCCATTGTGACCTGCATCCGGGTCAGTCTTTGCAAACACCGCGAAGAAGCTGGCGACCGGACCGTCCGTGATCCAGGTCTTGGAACCATTCAGAACATAAGAATCTTTGCGCCGCAATGCAGTGGACTTGATGCCGGCGACATCCGACCCTGCATCTGGCTCCGTCACGCAGTACGCGGCAACCTTGCCATCATCCACTATCCAGGGAAGATAGCGCCCCTTCTGCTCGTCAGACCCTGCGATCAGCAACGGCAAAGTAGCCAGTTGATTCAACATCAAGGCCGTTTGGATGCCAGAGCAGCCGTAAGCCATCGACTCGGCTATCACGCACTCTTCCATCGCGGTCGCGCCCATGCCCCCGTATTCCTCGGGAATATTGAGATTGACAAGCCCGACCTCGCGGGCTTTCTGAAAGACCTCCCATGGCCATTCATCATTCTGATCGTAATACTCCGCACGCGGTATGATCTCTCTGCGCGTGAAGTCCATCGCCAGTTCCTGCAACATCTTGACGTCTTCAGGAAGTTCATACATTGGATTAGATCCTCATCTTACTCAAATCGCCGACCGTGTGATTTTCGGCGGAAATGTTATACTCTTACGCACTCGCAAAAAACAAGGCGCGAAAGGACAAACAATGGGGTCAGATACCATTCTATATCGGGAGATCAACCAGCAGCCGGACGTTATCGAACGGTTTGCTCAGATGGAGCAGGACCCCGTGAAGAAGCTCGCCTACCGCATGCGCGACGCCGGCATTCGGCAGGTCGTCGTCGCAGCCAGGGGCACGAGCGACAATGCCGCTCGCTACGCGCAGTATCTGCTTGGCGCCAACAACCGGCTCCCCGTGAGCCTGACCACACCAAGCCTCTTCTCTCTCTATCAAAAGCCCCCGCTCTTCGCCCCGGACACCCTGGTACTGGGGATCAGCCAGAGCGGACAAAGCCCGGACATCGTCAGTGTTCTCGCGGAGGCCAAGCGGCAAAACTGCATTACCGCCGCGATCACTAATTCTGTTCAATCCCCATTAGCGGAACAGGCCGACCATGTAGTCGGACTGAGAGCAGGCGAAGAACGCTCCATTGCCGCCACCAAGACATACACCGCTCAGCTCTATGCGGTCGGGTTTCTTTCGGCCCACCTGGCTGACGACTCTGATGGAATCGCCATACTGGAGACGGCGCCTGACCTGATGAGGCAGACTCTTTCTATGAACAGCGAAGTAGAAAGACTGGCCGAACGATACCGCTACGTGCGCAACTGCGTTGTTGTAGGTCGGGGTTTCAACTACTCCACCGCCTTTGAAATTGCGCTGAAGTTAAAGGAACTCACCTATACGCTTGCGGAACCCTACAGCAGCGCTGACTTTCTGCACGGCCCTGTCAGCCTGATCGAACCGGCTTTTCCAGTCTTTGTGGTAGCCCCTTCCGGCGTCCTCATGCCGGAGCTGCAACCCTTTGTCCAGCAGCTACGCGACATGGATGCCGAACTGCTCTGCGTGAGCAACGACCGTTCCATTCTGGATCTGGGACGTACCCAATTCCCATTTCCTTCCATTCCCGAGTGGCTGTCACCTCTTTTTGCGATAGTTCCAGGTCAGCTGTTTGCCCTCTACCTGGCAGCCGCCAGAGACTTCGACCCGGACCGGCCCAGAGGTCTTCAAAAGGTAACCGAAACATTGTAGCGTCTGGTCAGCCCGCTTCGGGTAACGGTTAGGTCAATTAGACTCTCCCACGTCGATAACAGCCTTCACCTTCGCCCGGAATAGGAATAGAGCAGGTGTAGGAACGCTACACCTGCTCTACAAGAAAAAACCGCTATGTAGTTCTCACCTGCCCTACTACGTTTCGACCTTAGACCAGACTCAGTTGCCCATCTCAGAGCCCGGCAAATAAATCGTGATGTTGGCGTTTGTCGCCTGGATTATCGGAAGCAGGTTCTCCACGAGCGAGAGCACTGAGTCCATGTCGGCGCCGGGAACCAGCATTGAAACACTGTCGAAGACGCCCAGCTGCTTGGAGAGGGCAAGGACATTCTGCACTTCGCCACTGCCCCACGAAAGGTACGGGAGACCAATGCCATTCAACGCGATGTGAATGCCGTCCGGGTCAGTGGTCAATGTCACGGTATAGATGCCCGAACTGGTCAGTCCGCTGATCAAGTCAGGCGGCAGTCGCAGAGCGTAGAAGGGCGTACTGGTCAGTACCGTCCAATCCACATCGGACAGCTCCCCCAAGGTCCAACTGCCATCGGCGTGATAGAGGATGGGAATGTCGATTGTCGGCAAGGATCCACCAAATGTCTCCAGGACCTGCTGCTGCAGCATGCGCGCCATGGTGACTTCTTCACTCTCTCCGGCACCGCTAAGCGGAATCAACTCAGCCCCTTCCTGAACAGGGAATCTGAGCACGACACCAAGGTTGAAGTTCCGAACCAATGGCAGCACCCTATTGAGTGCCGGGACGCCCAGCCCCAAAGCCGACACGGCCTCCCCTGTAGCGGAAAGCGAATCTTCTTCTTCCCAAACCAGCGAGGGAATACGCTGCCCGTTCGCAAAAAGCAGGATTCCTTCGTCCCCGTTTGCTACGCGCAAATGCTGGAGGTTGGAGGCAGTGAAGTGCTGTACCCAGATCGGAGGCAAAGACAACCCGTAGAGTAACGTGGCAAGCCCCAGCCTTACTCCCGGATCGGGCACGTAAATCATTCCAGGAGGCTGCTCTACATTACCCACGACCATATGTGACAGCTCGCCAATGGATGCAGTGCCGTCTGAAGAGTAATCAATGACGATTGGCGGCAGGTCGATGTAGAATTCATCCGGCCCTCTCTCGACCATCGAATCGGCGTCGATTCTGGCCGTGCAACCTGAAAAAACGAACGCGACGACTAGCGAGAGCACAGCCCAAAACGTGACGCGTTTCTGCATTCGAGGCCTCCTGAAAATTAGAGTAGATCTCGACAATAGAGAATCCGATAATAAGGTGTACTTCTCTTCGCCGTCATAGTTCAGGCTCAGTTATGTCAACCTCTTGGGAGCTACCTGGTTCCTAGCCTGAGCCGCACCGGCCATTCCAGGAATGTCCTGGTACAAGTGGCTCAGGCTCTTTGGCCTCTGTCCAAGCTGATAATTCCATGCGAGGCTACCGGCCAACATTCTCTGACCGCGCCCGCATTAGTCCAAAACAGTGAACCGTTAGACCGTTGTGTATTCTACATCCCATTAAAGTGCGTGTCAATTTCATTTTGGGAGGGCCCCCCCTCGAAATGCTTCCGAATAAACTCCGAAATGATTACGACTCATATGCTACACATCCTGATCGTCGAACGAACTGACGCCGCGATTCCCTGCCTTTCACCCTCGGATTAAGTTCTGAGTTACCTGCGAAGCGACTCCTGGCTCCCTGCCCTTGTCGATCTCGCCCATCAGTGACTATAATCAGCTTGCAAGGATGCCGGGAGACTTTCTTCGTAAGCCTTGCCCACAACGTACCAGATCCACAATTCGCATGTTGCAGATCCGCCCCGCTATGAGGCCGGAATGTTAGAAGATAGGAATGTGCCGGTTTCCGAACTGGCCGAAAATGAGCATACAGAGTCGGGCTTGGCCCGCCCGCAGGACTCCCCGCAGTCCGCTTCTTCAGAAAAGGTACGACCCGTTCCGTGGCTGTCAACGGCCAATGACCTGGTGCTGCTCCTGACCGGAGGCGGAAAACGCCACCTGCTGCGTATTCAACCTGGAAGATTGTTCCACTCAAACCTGGGGAAGATTCAGCATGACGATCTGATCGGCCTTCCATACGGTACTACAGTGTACAGTCACTTGGGCCACGCCATGCTGCTGCTGGAACCGTCCCTGGACGACCGCATGACTCGGATCAAGAGGAATACGCAGATTATCTTTCCCAAAGATGCAGCCATGATCGTGCGCCGGCTGAACTTGCGCGCCGGCAGCCGCGTGATCGAAGCAGGCGCCGGCAGCGGCGCTCTCACCATCGCTTTGGCTTGGGCCGTTGCTCCCGGCGGACGTGTCTACTCCTATGAAGTGAGGGAAGACAACCTTCAGGTTGCACGCAGCAACTTGGAGAAGATGGGACTCCTTCAGCATGTGGAGTTGCGCGCAGCCTCGATCCTCGAAGGATTCAACCAGACTGACGTAGACGCTCTGGTTCTGGATCTGCGAACGCCCTGGGTCTTCTTGGATCAGGTCCGCGGAGCTCTCCGTCCTGGAGGCTTCTTTGTGGCGTTGGTTCCTACGACAAACCAGGTCAGCGAACTTCTGCACGCGCTGGAAGGGTCAGGCTTCGCCGACATCACTGTAGAAGAAGTCCTTGTTCGCGCCTACAAACCGGTTCCCGATCGCCTGCGACCCGACGACTCGATGGTTGGCCACACCGTGTTTCTGACCTCGGCGCGCCCCATAATTGACCCGGAAAACCCGGGCCGCTGGCTTTCGGAAGAGCGCAAGCGTTACCAAGCCCGCAAAGTCCTGGAAGAGCAGATAGCAGAAGAAGCAAAGAAGCGCGCTTCGCAGTCTTCGGCGACGAAGCATCCTCATCCAAAACTGCCCTGAATAACTTTTTCCGCCTTGGAACGCAGGGCGTCTCAGGCTACATCCAATGTCGTCCTGAATTCGACGCCGCTCCTGCTAAAAGAAATTGGAAGACTTCGCAATGGACCAAGCAAATCCCTTCCCGGAACTTTATGAGTACTTTGGCAACATTCATATGCACACGACCCATAGCGATGGATTCGGCGACTTCGAGGACCTCGTCGACGGCGCCGCAAAGGGCGGGCTGGACTTTGTCTATGTCACCGACCACAACGTCCTGGTTCGTGAGCAGGAGGAAGGCTACCGGGAAGGCGTCTTGACCCTTGTCGGTCAGGAAGTGCACGACACGCAGCGAGAGCCTTCAGGCAACCATCTGCTCTGCCTTGGAGTGGAGTCCGACGTCAGCAGCCACGCTTCGGATCCGCAGCAGCTCATTGAGGCTGTCAATCAGCAGAACGGGCTGACCTTTCTTGCCCATCCAATCGAAGAGACGACAGAACTCTTCTCCACGAGTTATCCATGGCAGAGCTGGGAAGTTACTGACTATCACGGCGTGGAACTGTGGAACTACCTCTCCGGGTTCCGCGGATTCACGACCAGCTACCTGAAGGCAGCGCTGGTTGGCTTCTTCCCGCGTTTCTTCCCGGACGGACCGCTGCCGGCAATGCTGGCAAAGTGGGACGAACTGACACAGAATAGACCGGTTGTGGCAATCGGCGGGACCGATGTCCATGCCATCAAGTACCACCTCGGGCCTATAAGCCGTCGCTTTCTGACCTATGAAGAGAGCGCCAAGGCGCTGAATACCCACGTCTTGACCAACACGCCCCTGCTCGGCGCACCGGAGAATGGCTCTTACCACTATCGCGATCCAAACACGCTCCACGACCGAGACTTAGTCCTGGATGCCCTGCGCAGAGGACACTGCTGGCTGGGCTACGACCTGCTTGGATCTACGCAGCGGTTTCGCTTCTGGGCGGAAGGCGTAGGAAATGGTAGTGGACAGGTCGACGATTCCCCCGGGGCGCCTTCAGCAGATGGTACAGGAGGAACTGCCGTCATGGGCGACTCGATCAACCTTGCACAGGGGAGCACCCTTAACTTGCATGTGCTTAGCCCTGAAGTTGCAGACATACGCATACTTCGCAACGGGCGCGTCGTCACGCAAGGACACGCCGAAACCATTGCATACCAGGTACGCGATGAAGGGGTCTACAGAGTTGAGGTATGGAAGCAACGTTGGGGCAAATCGCGAGGATGGATTTTCAGCAATCCCATTTACGTCAACAGAGACCTGTCTGGCGCCAGCTGACTGAGCGCTCGGCGCCATTACTGTGATTAACCTGCACCTCCCTGACGCAAGCGGCTTCTTCTGCGCCAATAGACCGCCGTCAACCCGTTGAAATGCGATCCGGCCAGTTCTCCAGTTCTGCGCTCAACAGGGCAAGTACAGTATCTTCGGCCATCTGCGGATAGAGCAACGAGTATTTTTCCGTTAGTTGGGGCGCATACCAGCGATAGAGGACCACGAGGGCGACCGCTTGCCCAATCCACTTCGCGCCCCCACCTGCACCCTTCTGACGGCCCGACAGTCCCAAGCCCAAACTTTTCTCAAATGCCTCTCTTTGGGCAGGACCCAGGTATTGATTGATGCGAGACTTCGTCTGGAGCCGGCTGCCTCCATTCAAGGACACCACCAGGTCAATTAGCAAAGCGTGAATCTCAGTCAATAACAAGTGGGCGGCCAGCTGTTCCCCACGCCTGACTGCCGCCGGCAGCCGTGCCAACAGCAACCAGAATCGGCCAAGTTGCGTTTCAACTACTCCGGGGTCAGGAGGCCCGAACACCTCCTGGTTACTGGCCAAGGCCCAAATTGAGGCGCCGTCAAGGTGCTCTGCTATATGCAGCGGACGCATAGCACCTTTGTGGGTCTCCATTCCCGTGCCATTGCTTGAGAGCGTCCAAGAGATTTTAAAGAGAACGGCGGCCGGTCCCAAGTCGTCTGGTCCATCGACTCCTGATCGCCCGCCAGTAGCTACGCCTCGCAGAAAGCCCCCTCTTTCCGATTCGCCTTCCTGCTCG
The DNA here is from genome assembly GCA_965207495.1 of Caldilineaceae bacterium. Classification (GTDB taxonomy): domain Bacteria; phylum Chloroflexota; class Anaerolineae; order Caldilineales; family Caldilineaceae; genus Bin5. The sequence continues at coordinate 3,595,978 of OZ242287.1, read as the reverse complement.
ACGAAGACCTTCTCCTCCCCCAGCGTCTCCTTGATTGAATTCAGAATCTCACGCGAAGTTTCTGCCGAGGCCTCTTCTTCAGGCCCGAACTGATCCCGCAGCAGATGTAGGTCAACGCTGCTCCAACGATCGGCATCGCCACGCGCCAGGGAGCCGGTCAGCCAAACACCGCAGACCTGCTCTAAAGAAGCCAGGCCAGGCACAAGGGCTTTTAGAATCGCACGATGTCTGGGTAGTTCAGTTAAAGGATAGAATTCAAAGGCCATAGACATTGGGAAAGAATCAATTCTCAGATTAAGGGGAGTTTAAGTATAGCATGGCACTGGATCTGATTCCGAAAGTCCCCCGGTACTTCAGTCGGTCTCGAGCCCATTGTTTGCCAGTCTGACCTTGAAGGTGACAGAAGACTGTGTGTTTCACTCCGAACGCGAGTAAGGCGCGTCGATTAGCCGGAGTTCTGTTATAATTGCCAGAATAGGCGCAGGGGCTTTGAATGGTGCGGCGTACCGGTCTAATTCCATTCCAGTTGCCACAATCAGCAGACACCCCACCTGCGACGCCTCATAATCGACAAGGAACAGCAATGGCTGAACGCAACCCGTTTCATGAACTCTTGGAAAACCTGGATGAAGACGACTGGGAGCAGATAGAAGAAGAACTGCTCCACGATGACAACGGTCCAGCAAGTCCGGGCACGCCCCGGCCGGGTGGGGGCAACGGCGGACAAGGAGGAGGAGGCGGTCGGCTATTGTGGTGGATGCTGATCCCTTTCGTGGCCCTCATCCTGTTTAATACCGTCCTGGGATTTTACACGGACTGGTTGTGGTATGACAGCCTCAAACTGACTTCGGTGTTTTTCACCCGCATCGGCGCCTCGCTCGGCCTATTTGCCGCTGGCGCGCTCGCCTTCTGGCTGGTCTTCGTCTTCAATGTCCTGCTGGTCCGACGCCTGAACCCGCAGGGGTTGGCCGATACGCCGGTGATTGAAGCGATTCAGGCAATCGGCGTCCGTCTTACCCCAGTTGTCCTATTGGTTGGCGCATTTTTCGCGTTCTTCATGGGCACCGGGGCCTCCTCAGCGTGGGAGGAACTCCTACTCTACTTTAACCAACAGCCGTTCGGACTGATCGACCCCATCTTTGAACGAGATGTAAGTTTCTTCCTCTTCACCTTGCCGATTTGGCAGTTTCTGCGCGGCTGGCTGATGACGATGCTTGTCATCACGCTGATCGCAACCGGCCTTGCCAGCGGCATAGGATGGCGGGGCTGGGGCGCGCCAGCCTCAGTACGCGCCCACCTCAGCGTTCTGGGCGCTCTGATCCTGCTTCTGATTGCCTGGCAATACAGGTTGGACGCGCTGGAACTCGTCTACAGCACGCGCGGCGCAGTCTTCGGAGCAGGCTACACCGACGTCAACGCCCAGCTTCCCGCCTTTACAATTCTCGTTTTCGTCACCATTATCGCCGCGGTACTGCTGCTCGTGAACGTTTTCCTGCAGCAGGCATGGCGCGCCATCGTCGTCGTCTTGGTGGGCTGGATTGCGATTTCCGCACTTGCAGGAAACATCTATCCCAACCTGGTTCAGCGCTTTCAAGTCAACCCCAACGAGTTCACGCGTGAGCGGGAATACATAGCACATAACATTGACTTTACTCGGGTCGCCTACGGTCTCGACAGAATCGTCGATGAAAACTTCGAAGCCGAAACCGAGTTGACCGGTGCTGAACTGCTCGACCAACCCGATACGATCCGGAATATACGCCTGTGGGACTACCGACCCCTATTGCAGACCTACAACCAGGTGCAGGCACTGCGGCAACAATACCAGTTCACCGACATAGATATCGATCGCTACGATGTGGGAGGAGAACGCCGCCAGCTCATGCTATCGGCGCGGGAACTGATTCCCGAGCAGTTGGAACAGCCTGCTCAGACCTGGGTCAACCGCAAGCTAGTCTATACACACGGCTACGGCGTAGCCGCTTCGCCGGTGGCCGAGATCACACCGGACGGGCTGCCAACGTTTGTGTTGCAGGACCTCCCCGTTCAAGGCATTCTCGAAGTCACTCGCCCGCAGATCTACTTTGGCGAACGCACTAACGAATACGTGATTGTCAAGACGGAAACCGAAGAGTTCGACTACCCGCGTGGTGAAGGCGGCAACGTCTTCACGACCTTTGAGGGCGACACTGGCATCAGGATCGGCGGAGTCCTTCCTCGGCTCGCATTTGCAGTTCAGTTTGCTGACGTAAACCTGTTTATCAGCCAGGAATTGAACTCAGAGAGCCAGCTACTTTGGAGGCGCAATATCCTGCAGCGCACGCTGGAAGTGGCTCCCTTCCTGCGTTTCGACTCGGACCCGTATATCGTTATTGGCGGTGATGGCAACCTCTACTGGTTCCTCGACGCCTATACCGTTAGCGGGCGATTTCCCTACAGCGAACCGAGCCAGTTCGGGACCAGGACCGTTGCGCCGGGATTCAACTACATTCGCAATCCGGTAAAAATCATCATAGACGCCTACACAGGCAAGATGGACTTCTATCTGGTAGAGCCCGATGAACCCATCGCCGCCGCCTATGCCCGCATATTTCCTGATCTCTTCACGCCTTTCGAAGAGATGCCAGAGGACCTCAACAACCACATCCGGTATCCTAACGACCTTTTCAGCATCCAGGCCAGTGTCTTCCGCACCTACCAGATGACAGAACCGACCGATTTCTACAATAGAGAGGACGTCTGGGCGTGGCCGGAAGAGATCTTCGACAATCAGTCGCGGCCGATGGAGCCCTATTATGTGTTGATGCAACTCCCGAACAGCGACGACCTCGACTTTATCCAGATCCTTCCCTTTACGCCCGCCAACCGCGAGAATATGATCTCCTGGCTGGCCGCACAGAATGACCCAGAGAAATATGGCGAGATGCTCGTTTACCGCTTCGGTAAAGACTCACTCGTATTCGGACCTAAACAGATAGAGGCGCGCATCGACCAGGACCCAACGATCAGTTCGCTCCTCAGCCTGTGGAATCAGCAGGGTAGCCAGGTCATTCGCGGCAATCTGTTGGTGATCCCGATCGGTGAGAGCCTGCTCTATGTCGAACCCCTGTATCTGCAGGCGGCCACCGGCAAGATCCCGGAGCTGAAGCGAGTTATACTCGCCACCTCCGATCGTGTCATCATGGCTGAGAATCTTGGCCTGGCTCTGGCAGAACTGTTTGGCCCAGATATTCTTACGGACACAAAACTTGCGGAACTGGCGACGTCTGGAAGGGGTGAATTGCCGGCCGCAATGCCAGCCGCAGAACAAGCGGCTGTCAACGTCGACTTGGCCGCATCGACTCTGCAGGAGCTGATCGTGGAAGCGAGCAGTCGCTACAGCCAGGCCCAGGATGCTCTGCTCTCAGGAGATTGGGCAACCTACGGAGCCGAATTGGAGGCGCTTGAGGACGTCCTGGATCGCATGATGGAGGTGGGTGGTGTGGCCCCCGATCCTACGCCCGAGCCGCTTCCCTCGCCCACGCCGGCGCCTGCTACAGAGGACAGTTCAGGCTGAAACCTACTTGCAGTGCAGGTCCAAGCCTTTGACAACTCGCCAACCACAGTCACTCATAAGCAGGTAATCAGAGCATGACAGAAGACAGTTCTTCGCCTCCGCCAACGGTCCAGGATGTCCTGACAAGCATAGAGATGGAATGGGAGGCACTGCAAAAGGTTCTGTCCGGGCTAAATGCCGAACAGATTACGACGCCTGGAAAGGAAGGCTGGTCGACCAAGGATGAACTGGCCCACCTGGCGGCCTGGGCAAGGGGAATAGCTGCCCTGGTGAGGAAGCAACGCCGCTACCCGCCAATGGGCCTGCCTGAAGACGCGGCACCCAACACCCTTGGCGTTGAAGGCATGAACCAGATCATCTATGAACGAAATCGGGACATGCCACTCGATGACGTTCTGGAGGAACTTCAAGCCGCGCACCGGGACGCAATCGCCGCAGTGGCAGAACTTGGCGACGAAGACCTCCTGCGCCCCTTCGACGATTTTCAACCCCAGGACCGCCGCCCAGACGGGCATATACCTATTCTATGGCTAATTGCCGGTAACACGTACGGGCATTACGCCGAACATCGCGAGACCATCGAACGCCTGTGGAGTAAAGAATGAGCGAGAAAAGAAAGGTGGTTGTTACAGGTGCCTCCGGATACATCGCAAGCCTGTTGCTGCCCGCACTACGCGAACGCTATGAACTGACCCTGCTGGACGTACGCACTGCCGACCGCGATGGCAATGAAGTGGAAGGCGTTCAGATCGCCGACCTGACCCAACGTGACCGCGACACCTATCGCCATCACTTTCGCGGCGCTGACGCCGTTATCCATCTGGGCTTCACACGTGCCGAAGACAAGTCGGACCCGAACCAGGATTTCTATGCCGAACTGGCAAACGTGGAAATGGCATTCCACGTCTATCAGACAGCGCAGGAGGAAGGCGTTCGCCGCGTCGTCGTAGCCAGCTCCAACCACGCCGCCGACTACTATGAGCCTCTGATCCTGGACAATGAATGGGATATTGTCACGCCGGAGATGAGACCGTTTTCCGACAACTTCTACGGCTGGGCAAAAGAGGCCTATGAACACCTGGGTTTCGTCTACGCCGTTGGCCGGATGCAATTCCGCGGTGTTCACGTCGAGGACACGTCCCCACAGTCCTTGGAAAATGTTCAGGTACGCATTGGCGGACCCAGAGAAGACGATTTGGAGGGAACTGAACCGGGAAATCTGCGCCGCATGGTCCGCGGCTTGGCAGTCTACATTAGCCAGCGCGACCTGCAGCAATTGTTCATCAAGAGCATCGAGGCCGAAGATATCGACGACGAACAGGGCGTTCCATTCCAGGTCTTTTACGGCATCAGCGGAAACTCACAGGCCTTCTGGAGCATCGTCAACGCGCGCAAAGTTATCGGTTACGAGCCGGAGGACAACAGCGAGTACCGCTTCAGCGACCAGATTCACCGGCACATCCAGGCCTCAAAAGATTCCTAAGGCTCTACAGGCGTTGCATTAACTGCCCGGTCAGTCCTCCGGATGTAGCTCACCGATCGACTCGGTCTCTTCATGCGAGCCCTCTTCGCCAAAGCCGAGAAAGTGGTACCTGCCTTCCAGCCACTCCACCAGCTGGTCGCAGTAATGCCGTGATCCCGGATGCCCGGACTGTCCCTGCGACTCCACAGCCCACATGCCGTCTTCGCCCAGGTCGCTGATCAGCCTGTAATTGGCCCCCATCGGCGCCGCCCAGTTCGGATCGAACCCCGTGTTGCAGACTGTGACGCCGTTGCCGCCCACCGGCTGACCGCCCCGATCGAGCAGCACCCCCAGGTCGCCGCGTCCAGAGAGGACGTGGCGCAGCTGAACTTTATGCAGATTCCCCCAGGCCCACCCAGACAAGTCGGTCCCAAGTCTACTTTCGATCTCCGAGAGTGCAGCGCGCATCGCATCGACTATTGCTTTTTCTCTATCTGTTCCCTCAAACCAGCCTACCTTGTCTTCGTGGATCGACTGTCCGGCTAAACCCCCGCATGTCCCAGCCAAGGAAGCCGCTAGTTCTCCGTCGAACCTCTCTGAAGCAACCCTGTGACACCAACGGTTGAAGAAGACCTCGAAGATCGAAGCTGCCACAGAATCGGGCGACATATTGTGGTCCCACGTCTGCAGATAGCGGGCGGCTTCCTGGACTCGGCTGTCCCCACTGCCCTGAAGAACAGGCAATAGCCCCGGAATCGCTTCATCTGCGCGCAGCGTGCGCGTGTCCTGCTGCATCGCCGCGAAAGTCTCTTTGGAGAAGCCGTCCTGCGCCTCTATCATCTGGCGTATCCGGCGCGCGCGGTGGCCGCTGGCCCACGTTCCCGACAGCGGATAGGGAAAGTCGTCCCGGGCGACCCTGTTGTTCGCAGTGGCAATCCAGCCCCTGTCCGGATCCTCGAGACGTGGCATCTGTTCGAACGGAATCAGACCCTGCCACTGGTGCGCAGGATCCCAGCCGGGCCGGTATCCTCGCTCCCAGACTCCCCTGACCGGGATGCCGCCGACGGCCTGGTATCCGATATGGCCTTCTCTGTCGGCGATCACCAGGCTCCAGGTAGGGACCCTCCACCCGCGAGTCGCTTCGCGCAGTTCGGAGACACTACGCGCGCGGTCCATCCCCAGCAGCGAAGTCAGCCAGCCGCAGTGCGTGTGGCCCAGCCAGCGCATTGAAACTGGGCCCGTGCCTGCCGCCTCCGGGGGCAGGATTTCGTCGACGATAGGTCCGTTGCGAGAGAACCGGACCGTCTTGTGAATCGGGTCGGCGCCTCGCACACGAATCGTCTCGATGACCTTGCGCTCGGGCTCCCATTCGCCGTCAAAGAGGAAGAAGCCTGGCCGGGCTGGGTCGGTCCGCTCCTGGTATAGGTCCCGTTGTGAGCAGATGTTGTTGGTAATGCCCCAGGCTACGTCGCGATTGCGTCCGAACATCACCGCCGGCATGCCCGTGTACGCCATGCCGGCGACATCGAAGGAACCCCCCTTCAACTGCACTTCGTACCAGCACGAGACCGCGGCGAAGGCAATGTGCGGGTCGCTGGCCACCATGGGCCGCCCCGAAACGGTATAGGCGCCGCCCACTACCCAGTTATTGCTGCCTTCTCCCTCCTTGGGATCCCCCACGCTGGCGCCGACGGGAGATACGCCACTGGCCGCGGCGGGGTACGCGCCGGCGGAGACGATGCTCTCCTCGTCGGCTTCGCCAGTCAGAAAGGCCTCGTACAGCGCCTCGTCGTTGAGCGCCCGCTTCGCCAGTTCGGGCCCGACGATCACAGGAAAGCGAACGGTCAGATAGTAGCGAAACTCTGCGGCGATTACGAGGCAATCAACGGGCTTCCAGGGCTCCGGCCCGTAGTCAAGCAGCGCGAACTCCACCGGCATATTGTCGCTCGATTGCTCGATAACTGTGTTTACCCCTTCGCTGAACCTGTGAAGCAACCCCTGCGTTTCCTCGGGCGTCGCTATCCATTCCGAGGCCGCGATGCGGTTGAGCCCGATCGTACGCGCGACAGTGTCCAGCTGGATACCTTCTTCGCCCAGGATTTCTGACAGCCGCCCGTGGCCCTTCCGCCGCAGATAGTCCAGTTGAAAGAGCCGGTCCTGCGCCATGGCAAATCCGAAGGCGAAGAACAGGTCTTCGTCATTCTCGGCCATGATCTTGGGAACGCCCCACCTGTTGCGGACGATGCGAGCGCCGGATTTCACGTTCGTAGACAATCGAACTTCCGGATCAGGGGTCCTGCGCTTAACCTCGTCGCCCCACCACCTATCGAAATACTCGTTCGACATGCCGACCGCGCGGCAAAGTGATGAAACTGACTCGCCGGATCCCAAGCGCTTTAGCAGCTCCTCTGAGACAGCGTTCATACCGAAATCCTCCTGCGCTTTACGGATTCTTTATTGAGTTTGGTCTGTCAAGGACGGGGACGTTGCAGGGGCCACCGCATGAAGAAGCCCGAAAAACAAAGAACCTCCTATCGGAGGTTCTGGCGAACTGTTTGTGCGCGCCAGGCAGGACTCGAACCTGCGACCTTCGCCTCCGCAGGGCGACGCTCTAATCCACTGAGCTACTGGCGCATATGGCGGGGAGGGAGGGATTTGAACCCTCGAGGGACATTGCTGCCCCTACCCACTTAGCAGGCGGGCGCACTCGACCAGGCTATGCGACCTCCCCACATTCACTTTTCGGCTGAGCCAGGCGGAGGGAGAGGGATTCGAACCCCCGGTGACATCACTGCCACAGTTGTTTTCAAGACAACCGCCTTCGTCCTCTCGGCCATCCCTCCGGGCCAGGACTTGCCAGCCATCAACCGGGTCAGTATAAACCCAACGCCGAATCGCTGTCAAATAATGCGGCCCAGTTCACTCCCAATAATTCACGTAGACATTCAGTCGCGGTTGGTCGACCTCCCGTCTGAACTCAGCCGCAGTGACCCGCGAATTGGACGGCCCGCGTTACAGGCCACAGTTGGGCTCATTCAACCGATTTCCAACTCGTCACCAAGATACGGGCGCAACGCCTCGGGCAGTCTGATGCTGCCGTCCGCCCTCTGGTTGTTCTCCAGAAGCGCAATGATCACACGCGGCAGGGCAAGGCCCGAGCCATTGAGCGTGTAGACATACTCCGGTCGCGCCCCCTCGCGCGGACGATAGCGGATATTCGCCCGCCGGGCCTGAAAGTCTCGGAAAAGCGAACAGGAGCTGACCTCCAGCCACTCTTGACAGCCGGCAGCCCAAACCTCCAGGTCATACTTGATCGCCGCCACAAAGGAGAGGTCGCCGGTAGCGATGGCAACGCGGCGGTACGGCAGCCCAAGCCGCTCCAGCAGCACCTCAGCCGCCCTTGTCAGCGTCTCCAACTCCTCGCGACCCGTCTCTGGTTCAACGAACTTGACCATTTCCACCTTCTGAAACTGATGAACGCGCTTGATGCCGCGCGCGTCCTTGCCCGCCGACACCTTCTCTCGCCGGAAACAGGGGGTGCTTGCGACGTAATAAAGGGGCAAAGTGCCTGGTTCAAGAATCTCATCCCTGTGCAAGTTCGTAACCGAAACCTCAGCCGTTGGAATGAACCAGTAGTCCTCTTCAGCGTCCCGGTACAGGTTGTCGCCAAACTTGGGCAGATTGCCCGTCCCTTCCATGGCATGTCCGCGCACCATCATCGGCGGGTAGATTTCGGTATAACCGTGCTCCTGAATGTGTACGTCCAGAAACCAGTTCGACAGGACCCTCTGCAGTCGCGCCCCCGCTCCCTTGAGAAAATAGAAACGGCTGCCTGCAGTGGCAACGCCCCGCTCAAAGTCGATGATGTCCAGCTCTGGCCCAAAATCCCAGTGGGCCTGCGGCGCAAAGTCGAACTCGGGAAGCTCTCCCCATTGTGTCAGAACGACATTCCCCTCTTCGTCCGGCGCTACAGGGACATCTTCATCAGGCGGATTGGGAATGCGCATCATCGCATCATGGTAGGAGGCGTCGACACTGCGCAACGCCTCGTCGATCTGCGCTATTTCATCGCCGATCTGGCTCATCCGCTCTTTCAGTGCATTGGCTTCCGAGGCCCTCTTTTCCCGGAAGAGGAGGCCAATCTGTTTGGAGCCGGTGTTACGCTCCTCTCGCAGTTTCTCGCCTTGCTGCAGCAGCCCACGCCGCTCTTCGTCCAGCGCCAACGCCAGTTCCCAGGGCGCTTCGAAGTCGTTAAGCTTCGCCATCGCCTGCGCCAGCGCTTCCCGGTTTTCTCGCATCCATCGAATGTCAAGCATCTCTCGCTCCTGCCAGGTAAACTACATTTCGCGAAGTCTCTACTATCTCCAATACAGAAAGTCCCCCCGCCTGTTCAGGACGAGAGGACCCGTGGTACCACCTGAGTTCGCAGACGACAACGTCTGCCTCTTGCGCCGGTAACGGGGCGAAACCGTCCGGCCATTTTCTGCCGGATGCTCATGGGGCGCTATACCGTTCGTCGCCTATTGCCTCGCAGCAGCCGGCAACTCTCTGAAAGGTCGTTCGGACGGTCCATTTCCCCAGTCACAGCAGTAACTACTGAGTTAAAAAGGAGCGTATCACATGACATACCCACTGTCAATATTCTGGCGCCAGGCAGAAGGGAGGGCGATGAACGACCGTGCCAACACGAGCCATCGGCTGCCAGCTATTCCTCTTTATGAGGATGGGGAGGTCTCCCGGACCTGACCCTTACAAAAGGCCCCGAACAGGAAATCCCTCATTCTTGCACCGCGGCCAGACGAATAGGCAGATTCCAGGAATTGGGTGTCTCAGTCGTCCGGTTACGAGATTGGGTTGGGGACTTCTCACTCCAGAGGATGGGCGAGGTTGGCTAAGTCTACTAATTGGAAGAGCGCTAGCGGTCCGTCACTCCGAAAACAGAGTTGTAGTGGTACCCGTAGGTTGGACGAAAGCCACTCAACTACTGTTTCCGGCATCGAAGTCTCAACCTCCAATCGGACCACAGGCGAGGAAAGCTGCTGATGTCGAAGTCCTCGGCTTTGCGCCTCGAGTTCGTCACCGTTTCGACTCCCACTTGACGCTCTCAGAACTCGAAACAGAAAGACACTCTCGATCTGCATACCGGGAAACAGCTCGTCAAGGAAGCTTGTCACTCCGTCCTCGCTCCAAATGTATATCCGCTTCTTCGCCGTCGAAGGAACGGAAACGAAACGGGACATGAGTCTGGGCACTTTGATCCGGGCGTAAGAGAGAGGACCCATTCCCAGTTCGGGGCTGCTCAGATGGACCAGGAGATTGATACTGTGGGAGCTGATAAAAGGAAAGGGATGCCCGGGATCCACTGCCAATGGGGTCAACACGGGGTAAAGCTGCTGCCGAAAGAATCCTCGTAAGTACTCCCGTTGCCCGGGCGTCAACTCATGCGGGCGGCGCACCTCGATGCCATTCTCGGTCGACAGAGCAGGAAGGAGTATCTCCCTCAGTTCCACAAAGGATTGCTGCAACAGAGGATCCAGGTTCGCCGCGATTTCTCGCTGATCCTCTTCTGACAGGGCGGGCGCCCGGTCTACAAAGTAATGGTCGAGAACGGAAGCAAGAAGTCCCAGAATCCGAATCCGTTCGAGAAGGGGGCTGTCCTGCCCGCGCGCTTCGTTCAAGAGGTAAGCAGCTTCTACGACTGGGGCCGGCTGCTGAGCGGATTGCAGACGAGTCTTCAGTCCTGCCGCAAGTGCCCTGGCGCGTGCGACGCCTTCTTCATCCACTGGAACGGCGTATGCAGGCAGCCGCGTGTCCGAACTGGCCGTCGCAGTGCCTTGCTCCGCAGAGATTCGGCTTCTGTCACGTAGATCGCGAGTCATCTGAGTGCGCTACTCCTCGTGGGCAACGAAATCTATCCGGACAGTGAACTCGTCCTGCACAGTGAGAGTTCCCGCAAAGTCAGGCGGATCAAAGCCGAGGCTTGACATCCGCAAACGGGTTTGCATCGAGCCCTGAATCGTAGCGCCGGACAGGCTGGCGACAACGTCCCAGACAGCTGAAAGAGACGTCCCCCGCAGGGCCAACTCTCCCTCAAGTTGAAAGAGGACTTCCTCTCCCTCCAAGTAGGTATTAGGCGCATCGAGGAGCCTTTCGGCGACAAAGATGGCAAGGGGAAACCGGTCGGACTCCAACGCGTTCTCACGGATCCAACCGTCTCGCAGGGCTTGGTCGGTCTTAAGAGTTGGCAGAAAGACAACGAAGCGATTCCCCCCGATAAGTCGTTGGTCCAGGTCAAGCTGCATCAGTCCAACCAGGTCCTGTGTCTCGCCTACTACCACTGTCTTACCGACTTCCAGGCCGTACTTGCGTGTGGCGTCGGCAAAGAGTTCCTCGTCGACGATATATGTCGCCTTTGAGGATACGGCGTCGATTCGGAATACCCGCCAACCCTCCCCCTGCTGCAACCTGATCGGATCCAGACCGGCAAATGCCGCCGCCGCGCTTTCCGAAATCACGCTTTGCGTTCGAATCTCGGTCTCAGGGCCCGTTGTTGACGCTGTTGACGCTGGCGCGTCGTTCGGAGGCTGCTCGCTCTTACGGTCGCGGCAGCCGGCGCTTACAAAAACCGCTACAATGATGAGGAGAATTCTTGTTTTCACTTTCATGCGCACTTTGCCCTGATGCAAACAGCAACACAAACGGTTGACAGCTTTCTGTCGCAATCGTCTAATGAGGGCTCAATACTGGTTGGTGCCCCTTCTCACCAACGGGGACGCCCTCCGGCAAATAGGATGGAAGCTCTGCTCCGCTTCCGTAGGCCGCCAGAAGTTGACGAACGAACATTGAGAGAAAACCTTCATGCCGAAATGTCGGCTCAGGATCCCAAACTGCCAGTCCGCTCGTGAACCCATACTCCTTGAATGATGCAACAAACACGGCGTCCTTGGCAATGATGTGCATAGGCGTGTCCCAGCCGTCCTCCCCCCTGGAAACTCGCGGGGGCTGATGGTCGCCTACCAGAACGAAGATTGCCTGTTCATTCGGTTCGCTGAGGATGAAATCGGTGAGCATTTCCAGCTGATACTCGATCGCGTTCCAGTAGTTCTGGCGTCGTTCGGTGTGCTCGATCAGTTCTGAAGAAGGCGGAGGAGGAGGACCCGGCCTGTTCAGCTCCCGCCACGTTTCGACCAGTTCAGGCAGCGGCGCCCACGGATAATGGGAATTCTGCGTGATCGTAAAGAAGAGATAGGGCCCTTCGGTTTCGCCGCGAACGGTTTCACGCGCGAAGTTTAGCGAGAACTGGTCCGGGGGAGCAGGACCCCACCCATACTCAGGGCCGGCAAAGTTCAAATCCTCGTACTGAAGCCAGCGGTCTACGCCGTAGAAGGTGGCGTATTTCTCCCACTGCGATTCAGGCAGACCCATCGAAAGCGCGGTTAACCGGTAGTATTGGTAGCCCTGCTCTTTCATGAATTGGCCCAGGTCCGGGTATCCTCCCTCCTCATATTTGTCGAGCAGCGCATAATATTGCGGGTCTGAGCTGACCCGCATACCAAATAGCGCGCTCGTGTAGGACATCCAGGATCCGCCCCCCCACGTAGGGGCAAGACTCAGAGCCGATGCAGCGTGCCAGCCTGCGTCAGTGAGATCCGCCTCCAGGCGCTCAGACAGTTCCCTGTAAAGCGCCCGCCAGTCGTTCCTCTTGTAGAGTACAGATCCATAAGACTCGCAGAATATGATGTACACAGGGGGACGCTCGACCAAGTCGAACTGACTGTATTCTTCAACAGGTGTGGCGTCGAGGGTCTCGATCCGTTGCACGTCGAGATAGACCCGCCGGGATTCACCGATGTTGCGGTGCAGTTTTGCGGCTATGCTGCTGAAAACGATTTCGGGTCGAGCCATGAGGTCGCTGTGCAAAACGGACTGAACGCCAATCAGGAGCGCAGCCAGTACCAATACCGCGCGAGTCGTGGGTCCGGGACTCTGTTCGGGCAGCACAAAGCGAGCCAGTCGCGCAACCAGCGCAGCGCCGGCGGCGATGAGCAAGACAGTTCCGGTGACAAATGCCGTAGTAACGCGCGCGTTCTGCAGGAAGAAGCTGAAACCTTCGGTTGCCATGCGCAGCTGGCTGTAGAAGACTGGTTCGACGCTGAAAAAGGTGAGTGAGGCGCCCTCGTAGAGGTAATAGAAGAATACGAGGAGGTAGGTGACCACAAAGATGATGCGAACTGCAATATGCCGCAGCGGTCGAACGACTGCCCACAGCGCGACGAAGAGTACGATTTCGGAATTGAAACGCAGAAGGTCGGGTTCTCTGCGCCAGACCGCGATTTGCATCCAGATCTGGTCCGGAGAAAGGCCGGCGAAGTGAAATGTGGGCAGAAGAGCGCCGCCCTCCCGGTCCATAAGGACGACCGGGAGAAAGAGGAAAACGTGCAGTACGAAAAAGGAGATCCAGAAACTAAGCTCGGAGGATGGCCGCCAGCGCGGCGTCAGATGTGCGATTGACCGAAATGCCTTTGCGGTTGGAGGAGTGGACCGCGCCCCTTCCTCCCGGCTTGGATGCAATTGGGCCTTTACGGCTCGACCTGACTTGCCCATTGATTCCTGAATGAAATTAGGACTCTGACCAGGAGCTTGGCAGCAGACCCGAGGCAATTGCCTGTTCTACGATAGCTGAAACGGCTTCTCCCAAACTGTCAGAGCCGACTGCAACGGGCGCCATGCGTTCCTTGACCTGCCCGCTCGTTACCCGGTTCTCGCGCCATGTGACACCGCCCGTATGGTAGTTGTGGAGCAGTGGCATGAGCCTGTCCATTGCAAGAGCAAATCTGGCTTCCGGGGTCTTCTGTCCTTCGTACTCCTCCCAGAGACTGATCATTTCTTCCGCCTGGTCGGCCGGCAGCAGCCCAAAAATGCGCCGTGCGGCTGCCCTCTCCCGCTCGTCCTTGCCTGCGTGCCCGGCCGCATCGTAGGCGTAGGTATCGCCGGCGTCGATCTCGACGATGTCGTGTACCAGGACTAGTTTGAGCGAATGCAGCAGGTCTATGGGCTCATTAGCGTGCTCGGCCAGTACCAGCGCCAACATGGCCAGGTGCCAGGAATGCTCGGCCGAGTTTTCCCGCCGGCGGCTGCCCAGGAGCAGTGACCGGCGCACAATGCCCTTTAGCTTGTCGAGTTCGAGGATGAACTGTAACTGGCAGGCGAGTCTCTCGTTCGTCATCGCTCTCTCTGGGGGACCGCTTCTTGGGGAAGAAACTGGCTGTGCGGGCGGTATGCCAACCAGTACTCTTCAATGCGGGCGACAAATCGACCGGCGCTCTCCATATAGATTCGCTGCGCAGGAGGAATCGACGCACGTCGCTTCCGCTCTCGCTCCCGCGACACCGTTTTACGGAGCAGCTCTGCGCTAGCGTTGCGGTCAGTCAGCAGTTCCTGAACGCCCGGCGTCTCCATCAGAACGGCCAGGTCATGTTCCTCCCCCAACCTGTCCGCTAGGCGGTCGCATTCCCGTTCCATAGCCTTCAGCTGCGCCGGCCACAACGGCTGCAAAATCTGCAGATGGTACCACAGATACTTTACGCGTTTGCGCCACGCATGGAAACTCTCTGTCGTCGGTCGGGAAAAGGCAGCTGCCCTCTCGGCGCGCCCGAGTCCGTAGATCCTTCTAAGGCCGGTCCTGAACAAGGAGAATTCGTTTCCGCTAAAGTTCCAGTTGGTTACTCTTGGTCCAGCGCCCTGCAAGGACTCGATCAATGACTCCCGTCGCCTTTCATCCTGCGCAAATTCATCGAGAACAGCTTTGTGTTCCCTTACCATCTGTTGCCGCAGTTGCAGCAAAGCTTTGTCGGCTGCCAGCGCCCGGTAGCTGTTTCGGAGCAGGTCCAAAGTCTCGATGTAGACAGCACTGTCCCGAACAGGAGAGAGGAGCCGCCCCAGGTCTCGGAAATACTGATTCTCTGATAAGTACGTCTCGGGCGGCAATGCGCCGCGAGCCAGACGCAACAGTGCCCGAATTCTCTTGAAATGCTTACGGGCTTCGTGGATCCCTTCGTTCAGGTCATCACTCCGCTGAAGTTGGGAGATGGCGCCCTCTGCCTGCTCGACGGCGATACGCCGCAGCGAATCCGACGGGTCTTCGTCTGGAAGGAGAGCGAAATTCATCGAGAGGCTTCTGGCAGGAGAACTCAGTCGGCCTTCCATCTAACGATCTGAAGCTGCAAGGTCCAGCTTGGTAAAAAGGTCGCGGAAAATGCCGTCGCGGTCCACGTAGCGGGCACAGGAAACGGTATGGCGTCCCTCGTCAAACTCCCAGGTTATCGAGTCGGTCAGAATCGGCGAGCTGACAAGCTCAGTCTGCGCCCAATCGGAATTGACCAGCCAGCCCAGCGGCGCAAGGTCCCAAATCTGCTTTGAATAGGCAAACTGATCGGCATGGTAGTCACTGTAAATCTGGAAGAGATAGTCGCCGATGGCGCCTCTGCCTTTGACGTGTTCAGCCATCTCCGGCTGCGTCGTATGCAGATGGGAGACGACCCCCATACAGGGGAATCGCACAAGGGGAACGCCGCAGTCCAGAACGACCCGGCTCGCGGCCGGATCCCCGCGCAGATTGAACTCGCGCGTATCCGGCCATTGGCGGGCATGGCCCCCCAACCACAGCAGGACAATTCGATGCCGAATCTCAGGCTCCAGCAGCAGCGCCGAGGCAACGTTCGTGATGGCGCCGATCGCCACGACATAGAGCGGATCTTCGAGAGGAGAAGCCATAGCCCTTTCGATCAGGTCGGCGGTGGCATCGCTCTCGACCGGCCTGCCATCGCTCGGCAGCCAACTCGATGACCCCCGTCTGACAAACCCCTCCACCGAACTGTCGACCTCCGGCAGGCGCGCCAGCAATCGCTGAATCTCCTCGAAGCTCTTCTCCATCCCGTCGCCCGGGCCCGAGGAGCGGCTGTTGTGAAACGGCGCGGCATGCAATGCCTCTACCTTCATCTGTTCAGGAGAAAGAAGCGCATATACGACCGCGAACTGGTCGTCGATTTCGTTGAACGTGTCCGTGTCCAATACGATTCGAACCCGCCCGGAAGGTGGCTGGACGCGGGCCAGAATAAACTGGGGATCGAGTTGCGTGAAGTCCATTTTATTGGTGTGAGTGATGAAACATTTGATAGGTTGTCTTGGGTCCTAACCGGTCCGGCAGCGAAGCTCTACGCAGCCAACCGGTTCACCATCTCCAGAATAGCCGTCATGTAACCGATGGCATAGGCGCGGCCGCGGTGCCCCCAGTCCGAGTCTTCGACCATCCTCGGCACATGATCTGTGATCATGAAACCGGTGAACCCCACCTCCTTCAGCGTCTTCATCACGTCGAAAGGGTCTACGTTGCCCTCGTTGATGAAGCATTCGTGGAAATTGGGGACCGTGCCCTGCACGTCGCGAAAATGAACGTAGACGATGCGGCCCCGTCCGCCGAAGTGGCGGACCGCCTCAATGACATAGTCGTGCCCGTCCATCTCCGACCAGCAGCCCATACAGAAATCCAGCCCGTGATTGGGGCTGTCAAAGCGGTCGATCGCCCGTTTGAACCCTTCGAAGTTGCGGAAAATCCGGGCAACACCGCCGAGAGATTCTACCGGAGGGTCGTCAGGGTGGAGGGCAAGGGTGACGCCCGCCTCCTCCGCCACCGGCAGAAGCCGTTCCAGGTAGTACTCGAAGTTCGCCCACATCTCGTCGGCATCGAAGACCCGACCGTGTGTCAGCTCCTCCGGATCATGTTCGGCCAGATTGAAACGCGTTCCCCGGGCGCCGCCCCGCAGAACGGCCGGCTCCGGAGTACGCCATACCGAATTGGGCATCCAGTGGTAGCCGAGAATCGGGATACCCGCCCGGCCCATGTTTCGAACCGTCGTCTGCATATGGGCGATCTGCTCGTCCCGGCCCGGCAGCCCTAACATCGCCTTGTCATAGAAGCTGACAGGTACATTTTCAAGACAGATCAATCGCAATCCGGCCGCCTTCGCCCTATCGGCAGCCTCTTTCAAGTCATCGTACTCCCACTGCTTTTCGCCCGGGAGTTTCGGCGTGTTCATCAAGAAGTCGTCAGCGCCAAGCTGCTTGATGAATGCCAGTTTTTCGTCGGTCAGTTCATTGAACTGGCCCAGGCCAATCCGCATTTGGGGTGACATGAATGGTTTCCTTTCTCCTAGGTTGCGCGTGGCAGGACAGAAGACGACCGAAGGAAGTTCAAAAGGGACACGAACTGGGCAAAGACACCTCGCCCCCTTATCGGTAAGCGCCGACCGTGAGGCCGAGGTCGACTTTTCGGCTAGGCAGGAACCGGCGGCGAGAGACGGGCCAGCAGCTGCGCCTGCTCCGCTTCGGTAAGGTCCACCAGCGGCGGGCGAACGCGACTCCAGCCCTGCCTACCAGTCTGGTCACCCACAACTACCTTGAGCGATGCAATCATGTTGAACCCGGACTCAAGTATGGCGTCGCGGACCCAGTTAGTACGATTCTGACGGTCCTCGGCATCGTCCGCCTGCCAGTTTTCGTAGAGATCGCGAATGACATGAGGAAGCACGTTTGCCATACCTGAAATGCAGCCTCCGCCTCCTCCTTGCATATTCTTCAACAATAGAGCCTCAGTACCGCAGAAGACAGCAAAGCCCGGATGTTTCGCGGCCACGTCATGCAATCCCAGCAGCGTGTCCACGTCGCCGGAGCTGTCCTTCACACCAGCAGCCTGGCCGGGATAGGCCTCCGCCAGACGTTCAAGCAGCGATGGGCTCAGCGGGATCCCGCTCACCTGTGGGATGTGATAGAAATACATGCGCAGCCGCTCGTCGTTGACGCGATCGAGCACAGCCGCGAAGGAGCGGAACAGACCCTCATCGGATACGCCCGGGTAGTAGAACGGCGGCAGGGTGAGGACGCCATGACAACCGGCCGCCACTGCGTGACCAGTCAGATCGGCAGCCTCTGCGACGGAGGCGGAGCCGCTGCCTACGACAAGCCTGTCTGCCGCAACGCCCGACTCGATGACCGCATCGACCGCGGCCATGCGCTCTCCGGCAGAAAACGAAGTGGCTTCACTGTTTGTGCCGAACAGCACAAGTCCGTGACACCCCCCCTCCAAGAGTCGGTGGCAAAACTCCGTGTAGGCCTCCAGGTCGATGGAAAGATCTGCGCGAATGGGCGTCAGCGTGGGGGCAAATACGCCGCGCAGTGAGAGTTCGGTCATGTAATCGTTCCTTTATCAGTTACTCATTCAGTGATTGCCGGCGCTGTCAGTCGCTGGGCTACATGTTACGACCGCCGGGCGGGCGTTGTCAAATGGACTGGGTCTGAGGGCCGCATCCCAGAAAGGGAGTGAACTCTCATGTAACACTGGTTTCGACTTGACCGTGTCCAGTCCTCACATCCGCCCACGACAGATCGCCCATTCACTGACCACTGATCACCAACCACTGCAGTTGGGCGGTCGGGCCTTCGGCCCTCCCTTGTGCAGGGGCTGCGCCCCCGCAACGCCCCGCCCTGGCTCGCCACCGTGTTCTTTCTTCCCCAGCAAGATGTCTAGCCAACAATATTCCCCCAAGACCGCTCCTGTAGGGGCAGGCCTTGTGCCTGCCCGAGCACCCCCCAAATCTACCAGAGCCCCGCTAAGGCCACGCCCGCCCCCCCCCCGCCCTGCATCGCACTAAGAACCGGCAAAGAATACCAACCATCGGCACATTCTCCTCGCCCAATATTCCCACCTTATGCTTGGGGTGCACCCGGGGCTGAGTGGCGCCTGCCGTCATGCAGATGATTTGCTTGACTCTCCCTTTACAAGTCATTTGGAACAGGAACGCAACCCTCCAGGACCTGCTTGCCCTTCGTCGTTCGTTGCCTGCTGGAAAATGGCGATCTGGTCAATGCGATCGTAAAATAACTTCTGATATTGAAAGACTATACTGAAACCAGGAGAAAGCAATGTCCCAAAACGACACAAGTCTAGACAAAGAACTCGAAGCTGCTTACCTGGAGCTCGACAAAGCACAGAAGAAACTGGCAGAAATTCGCCGCAAACTCCCGCACGAACCCGTAGATGACTATCAACTGCAAGGTCCCGACGGCCCCGTAAGTCTGTCAGCTCTATTCGGCGAAAAGCAGGACCTCATCCTCGTGCACAACATGGGCTCCGGCTGCTCATATTGCACCCTGTGGGCCGACAACTTCAACGGCGTCGCACACCATCTGCAGGACCGTGCAGCCTTTGTTCTCGTCTCGCCCGATAGCCCGGCCGACCAGCAGGAGTTTGCGCGCGGACGTGGGTGGCGCTTTCCTGTCTACTCAGCCCAGGGCTCGGCCTTTACCGCCGACATGGGCTTCCAGAGCTCGGAAGGCGGCTTTATGTCCGGCTACCAGCCCGGCGTCTCCGTCTTTCGCAGGAACGACGACGGCAGCATCACGCGTGTAGCCAAAGACCACTTCGGTCCCGGCGACTCCTACTGCGGCGCCTGGCACCTGTTCGACCTTCTTCCGGACGGCGCGGCCGGTTGGAATCCACAGTTCGAATATCCCGACCAGTAATAGCCGTCCCCAAAAGAGAGGCGGCGGTATCCAGTAAACGCCGCCTCTCTTTTCGCGCGCAATGACTCCGGGATCCGGTCATCGAATGTCCCTGATAGAATCGATGACACCTGGGTTGAAAAGAGATACATAGGAGCAAATAGATCGTGGACGGCGGCTTACGCAAGGAAGTTCTCTGAGCAACCGAAGTACTTCTTGCAGGTAGCAAGGATGCCGTCCTCATCGAATGCATTCAGCTGAAATCCGCGCACAGATCAGCAGTTAAGGGGTTCACGCTTCTTTTGTTCGTGAGACCGCCGGGCTTCCTGAGCCTATGCAGACTGCCCACGACCAGACCATTACAGGGAGGCAAATTTCACTGTTTGCACATTGAGACCAAATTTGGGCATAATACGCAGATTCCTCAATCAGGGCTGACTTGTGGTTAATTTCACCAACACTTCTTGAGGCAACTGTCCTCACGAGCAAGGTTGGAGGGAATCTGAAGATTTTTGCGGCGGAGCTTCTCGGAGCGAGAAAGTATTCTGCTGACCAATTCGCGAACAGCCAGCCAAGACTTTCTATCAGCTCTCAACGTTGCCAGCCGGAAAGCGCTAATCTGAACCACACCAATGGCGGTGAAAAGCGTGCCTACCCAAGAAGAGACTGTAAACGAGAGTGCCATTAGCCTGTTCAGCACCTATGCTTTGGACGGATCCATATTCGACGAGATGTTTCAGGAGAACGGCCGTCCTCGGGGACCATACCAAAAGCTCCTACAGAGCATACTTGAACTGCAAGCCAGCGAGCTCACCCAACGTCAACAGGCCGCCGACCTCACCTTTCTGAACCGGGGAATCACCTTCACCGTCTACGGTGAAGACTCCACTATCGAACGCATCTTCCCCTACGATATCCTGCCCCGAATCATCAGCGACAAAGAGTGGAAAACGATTGAACACGGCTTGAGCCAACGCATCCACGCCATCAACCTCTTCCTGCGAGACGTCTACCACGAGGGACGCATTTTGCAGGAAGGCAAAGTGCCTTTCGACCTGATCTACAGCTGCCCAAATTACCAGCGCGAAATGCGCGGCGTCAAAGTCGCCAATGACGTATACACCTCAATAGTCGGCACCGACCTCGTTCGCCTTCCCAGCGGCGAGTTCGCCGTCCTGGAAGACAATCTTCGCGTTCCCAGCGGTGTCTCCTACATGCTTGCCAACCGCGAGGTGATGACCCAGGTCTTCCCCGGCATGTTCGGCGGCTACGGGATCCGACCCATCGGCCATTACGGTCAGGCTTTGCTGGAGCAATTGCAGGCCCTGTCGCCCAAGGGGCGCGACGCAACTATCGTTCTTCTGACGCCCGGCATCTTCAACTCCGCCTACTTTGAACACACCTTTCTTGCACGCGTAATGGGCATCGAGCTCGTCGAAGGAGCCGACCTGCTCATTCATGACGGATTTGTGTACATGCGCACGACCAGCGGCTTGCAGCGAGTTGACGTAATCTACCGCCGCATCGATGACGAATTTGTCGACCCGCTTCACTTTGAGCCCGACTCCGTCCTGGGCGTTCCCGGCCTTTTCAACACCTATCGTGCCGGAAACGTTACGCTGGCCAACGCGATAGGCACGGGGATCGCGGACGACAAGGCTGTCTATGCCTTTGTACCTGAGATGATCCGCTACTATCTGGGTGAAGAGCCGGTCCTTCAGAATGTCGAGACCTATCTCTGCTTACGCGACGATGAGCGGGCCTACGTTCTGGAGAACCTTGACAAGCTTGTGGTAAAGGCGGTTGGCGAGTCCGGCGGATACGGCATGCTCATCGGCCCTTACAGTACGGCAAAGGAACGGGATAGCTTCCGCCAGCAGATTCTGGACAATCCCCGTAACTTCATCGCCCAGCCAACTCTGGCCCTTTCGCGGGCGCCTTGTTACATCAACGGCAATGTTGTCTCCCGCCATGTTGACCTGCGGCCTTTCATACTGTACGGCGGCGAACAGGAAAACACGGTCATCGTCCCTGGAGGACTGACGCGCGTCGCCCTGCGAGAAGGATCACTTGTCGTTAACTCATCCCAGGGTGGGGGCAGCAAGGACACTTGGGTCTTGCAAGAGAACTGAAACAAGAACAGGAAGTGAGCCAATGCTATCCAGATCCGCGGACAGTATGTATTGGATCGGTCGGTACATGGAGAGGGCGGAAAACACCATTCGCCTCCTGAGAGTGCGTCTGAACTTCATGGTCGGGCAGTCCGCTCAGCCCGGCAATGATCGCGGCTGGCAACAGTTCTTCACTGCGTTGCGCCAGCCCCCTCCGGCAATGAAGAACGGCGTAGTGGATAGCCAGGTGGCTCTGCAGATGGCCCACGACCTCACCTTCAACGCCGAAAATCAGACCTCGATTTCGGGCTGCATCAATCTGGCCAGATCGAATGCGCGTACGGTGAGGTCCCAGCTGAGTAGTCAACTCTGGGAACACATGAACCGGCTCTATTTGCGTCTTCACGCCTGGCAAGGACACCAGAACTGGCACCAGGAACGCGACAATTTCTTCAGAGAACTTGAGAGCAGTGTCTCCCTTTTTCAGGGACTGGCTCTCTCTTCGCTTTTGCACGATGAGGGGTGGCTATTCATCCAAGTTGGGGGTCACCTCGAGCGAGTTCTTTCTGTCTGCAGTCTCCTTCAGGCACACTTCCAACACTTCGGCATCGATGGCGGAGAGCGGTTGGAGACAGTCGACCCGCTCAATGGAATCGGTGTCCTCCGCGCCTGCAATTCTTTTGAATCCTACTGCAGAGTGTACGACCCGAGGCCGGAGACGCGTCAGGTAACGTCCTTCCTGCTGCTCAACCCATATCTCCCCAATTCGGCCCGCTTCAATATAGACCAAATGGCCGTTCTATTGCGGCAGGTGGCCGGCGCAACCGAGACGCGACGCGCCGGCGATCTGAACCGATTGTCCGGAAAGCTGCAGGCACAACTGGAGTACAGTCAAATTGACGACGTAATCGAGATAGGGGCCAATACCTTCGTCTCCGGCATCATGGAGAGTTGTGATGAGATCCACAGTGCACTCTCCGATGCCTACTTCAACTACAATATCGAAGAGGCTTTTGCATAGCTCTCCACCCAAAACCGCGATATGAAATACTACACCGTTCACCACCACACCCGGTACCGTTACGACTCCGAAGTCAGCGAGAGTACGATGGAAGTACGCATGCAGCCTCGCACTGACCGACAACAGCGCTGCTTGAACTTCATACTGGAAGTATGGCCGCATGCACAAGTACTGGCGACGAACGACTGCATGCAGAACGCCATACATTATTTCGATATCCCCAGACGCCATTCCGAATTGGTCTTGCGTGCCCAGGCCCTTGTCCTTGTGCAGGAATCGGATCCGTTGCCGGAGGACCTCGAAGCCTCAACCTGGACAGAGTTGGAAGACGCCTCCGCGACCGGTCAGCATTGGGACTGGTTGACGCCCAGCAGCTTTGCGCGCCCGACCGCCCTTCTTTCCGAATTCGCGGAAGAGGTCGGCTTCGGCAAGTCTCCGGATCCACTCAGCGCTATGTTCGAACTCAACCAAAAGATCCATGCCGCACTCGAGTACACACCACAGAGTACGGCCGTAGACTCCCCCATCGACACGGCGCTGGAGAACCGCCGCGGGGTCTGTCAGGACTTCTCGCACATCATGATCGCCCTCCTGAGAAGGGCAAGCATACCTGCCCGCTATATCAGCGGCTACATCTTTCAGGATTCCGAAAGAAACGAAGAGAAAGACATGTCCGGCGCTTCACATGCATGGGTAGAGGCGTTCCTCCCCGGTACCGGCTGGATCGGCTTCGATCCGACTAACAATACCCACGTCAGTGACAATCACATCCGCATAGCAGTTGGCCGCGACTATGCAGATATTCCTCCCACCAGGGGGACATATAAAGGCAATGCCCGCAGCGAACTGACAGTAGGCGTCCACATCTCCGAGACCGAGGACGAAGACATCCCTCACGATCTGCTCGACAACGGGCACATCACGACAAGAGAGTATGTCGAAGCCGAAAGCAGCACGCGGCTGCGCCTCAAACAGGAACAGCATCAGCAGCAGTAGCTTCGAGCAATGAAAAAGGGCCGACCGCGGGATTTCGCGGGCCGACCCTTAGAGTCGTGGCTTCTCGGTTTTTCAAGGCTGAGTGAATTCTTCGCCCGAATTAGACTCTACTGAATCACAGACTTTGGCGTCGGCACGAGACGCACGACCTTGATGGTCTCCCGGTTGAGCATATCCGAGATCTTCGGAGCAATCTCGTTGAGCCAACCGTCGGACTGGTATACCGCCTCATACAGCTCTTCCCTGTCTGCCTCATCCTTGAAGCGGCGCATCCACACGTAGCAGTTCTCGTCTTCCTCGTCAATGAAAGACCCGGCAACGACCATCCCCTTCGACACCTGAAAGGGGATAATTACATTCTCCATGTACACAACCCATTCGTCGCGTTTGCCGGGGTGACACTCGTATATCCTGTATTCGTACAACATTGGTCGGTCTCCTCATGGGGTGGATTTCGGCATTCTCAGTCGGCAGGAATGGGCTCGGGCTGGGCCTCGGTCAGAAGCCGCATCGGTCTGTTTCCTTCGACTTCAAAATGGGAAAAAGTCGGCAGATGCTCCTCGTTTGCGGCGAACATCTCATTCACCATCTCACGAATCTCGGCCATCGAGAGCACAGCGGTGGTCAAAGGATCGTGAAGAATGGCCTGGAAGATCTTCCTCGGATCGCCCTCAATAATCCCTTCCACCGCCAGCTCCTCAATCTGGGCGCTGAGGCCTGTCAGCATCGCGACTGACGCCGGCAGCGGGCCAACCCTGACGCTCTCCAACCCGTTTTTGCTCGCCCACACCGGAATCTCGACACAGGCTTCCACCGGCAGATTGTCAACCAGCGGCGTCGAGCCGTCTCCGTTGGGCATGTTGCCGTTGAATTGGAACGAGTCCCCCCCTTCAAGCGCATTGATGATGTAGGCGGCGTACTCGTATCCACGCGTCAGATTCAATGGCGCCGGGTCGTCGAGCCAGGCGCGAATCTGCTCTTCCCAGTCATCTTCCCGAGCCGAATAATGTGTCAGAACGTAGGCGTATTCGCCTGGATTCCAGCCGGTGCCGTGCGTGCAATACTTTTCGATCAGGTCCGGGCGCTTTCGGAACCATGGGTTGTACTCCGAGTGATGGCCGCTGGACTCTGTCGGATAGTAGTCCAGGTGCAGAAACATCTCGTTGCGAACCTGCTCCTCGTTGTAGACCTCCGGCCTTTCGGTTATCGCCTGGCGGATCAGCGGATAGGCGTCCTCGCCATTCCATTCATATTTCAGGTACCAGGCCATGTGGTTGATGCCGGCGCAGGTGTAGGTAATCTCGTCAGGCGGTGCCCCGATCCAGCGCGCCAGCATGCTTGCCGTGCCCTGCACGCTATGGCAAAGACCGGTGGCGACGATGCTGGTCTCCTTCTGAATCGCGCGGCAGTTGATCACCATCGGGTTGGTATAGTTAAGCATCACCGCATCGGGGCATAGCCGCTCCATGTCCCGCGCAATGTCTACCATTACAGGTGTTGTGCGCATAGACCGGAATATGCCTGAAGGGCCCCGCGTATCGCCTATATTAGTGTCGATCCCGTACTGCTTGGGGATCTCAATGTCGTTGCGCCAGACATCGGTCTGGCCGACCAGGATGGTGACGATAACGTAGTCGGCGCCGTCCAACGCTTCTTCCCGACTGACTGTTGACTCGACCTTAGCGGGATAGTTCCCTTCGCGTACAATACGTCGCACCGCCTGCTCGATATAGCCAAGTTTCAGTGGGTCGATATCCATCAAGCAGATGGTAGCGTCCTCAAGAAGCGGGAAAGTTAGTACGTCTTTGACAAGCTTGCGCGTGAAGCCAAAGCTGCCGGCTCCTATGAATGTGACTTTCGACAACGGGTTACCTCCTATTGAGATTAGTCGGAAATCTTGGACTAAAGCCGACCAAGGGGCTTCAGCCAAACAGGTTGCATTGGCAACTTGGGTTGCCGCGCCACTGAGGGTAAGCCGACCTACCACACTTCAGGATCTTAGCATCGGACATTGCCGCCTTACCAAACAACAATGCGCCTATACTCCCAGAATCCGACCAAAAAACGGCACAGGAGAACGACGCGCACGCAGGGCGTTGACGATGCCGACAACCCATGCTATGACCACCGCAAGATAGACGGCGACGACAAGTGCAAATATATAGGCCGCGACGACGCCGCCAAAGGGCAGTAGAGAAATGAGCCAGGAGAACAGGATCCAGACTGCAGGGGCCAGTATCAGTGCCGCAACTATCGACAGCGACTGCATCGCGTGATAGCGCGAGAAAGAATCCTCTTTCCGCAGCGCCAAAATATAGGCTGGGCCTAGAACAGGCAGCAGATAGGCCAGCAGTGCCGCGTCGATGTTAGGCCCCCGTTTCTCCATTTCGCTTTCGGTCATTCCCCTTCTCCGATCCCCTGTAGGGTTAACTCCCGTGCAAAATGACAACTGGCAAAGTGCCCCGGCTCGATCTCCTCCAGGTGCGGCTCCTCTTGCCTACACTGCTCCTGCGCGTATAGGCAACGCGGGTGAAAAACACACCCCGAAGGTGGATTGGCCGGGCTGGGAATGTCGCCTTCCAGTATGATCCGATTCAGCTCTATATCCGGGTCCGCCGGCGGAATGGCCGAAACCAGCGCCTCGGTATACGGGTGAAGCGGCCGTCCCAGCAGCCGTTCCGAATCGGCAATCTCCACCAACCGGCCAACGTACATGACCGCGATCCGGTCGCACATGTGCTCGACAACCGAGAGGTCATGTGCGATAAACAGATAGGTCAGCCCCAGTTCGTCCTTCAACTCCTGGAGAAGGTTCAGCACCTGGGCCTGAATCGACACATCCAGCGCCGAGACCGGCTCGTCAGCTATAATCAGGCGCGGCCTGAGCGCAAGCGTCCGCGCCAAACCAATCCGCTGCCGCTGTCCTCCTGAGAATTCATGCGGATAGCGGCGCATGTAATTCGGTTCCAGCCCGACCGCCGTCATCAGCTCTGAGACCCGGTCCTCCAACTCGCGGCCGGACGCCTCCTTATGGATGATTAGCGGTTCTCCAATGAGGTCCTTCACAGTCAAACGCGGATTCAACGAACTGAATGGATCCTGGAAGATCATGCGCATCTCTTTGCGCAGCGGCTTCATTTCCGCCTGGTCGATCGTGGCGATATCGATGCGCTCGCCTTCGCCCGACGTGTACCAGATCTCGCCATCCGTCGGATCGTAGAGCCGCAGCACCGACCGTCCAACAGTGGTCTTGCCGGAGCCGCTTTCTCCCACGAGCCCCAACGCTTCATTGCGCTTTATAGCAAAGGTGACGCCATCAACGGCCTTGACGTGCCCGACAATTCGTTGCAGGAATCCCTCGCGAATGGGAAACCACTGTTTCAGGCCGTTTACTTCAAGCAGAATCTCTTCCATACTCTGTCTTAGCTCTAGCGCTAGTCGTTGGATTTGGCGGCAATCCGGAGTTCATCCGTAGCCAGCAGGATGTCCGGGTCAGTCCAGCCTTTCCATTCTTGCAGCTGCTGAAACGCCCTGCGATAAATGAGCTGCACTTCAATGTTGATTTCGCCGCCGCCCTGGCCGTCGTCGTCGGGCAGACTAAAGCGGAAGCTACCCTCTGCCGAAGACAGGGCCGGGATGCGAGTGTCTTCGACCAGCTCCACCAACCGCCAGTGGGAGTAAGTCGGTTCTTCTCCCGTCAACGTATCCCTCAGGATCTTGGCATACGCCTGGCCGGCAAGTCCAGCAACATCGCCTGCCCATTCGGGGAGCAACTCGCCTTCAACCAATGCAAGTTCTTCACCGCTACCGTCAGTTGCCCGTACCACCAGCAGCACCTGCCGCAACGGCGAGCCCGTGGGATAGTGATGGCCCGCCCCGGTGTTGACTACAACCGTGTTTACAACTATCTCGGCGCCCTCGACTTCGGCGGTGCTTTCCAGCGAAATCGCGCTTCTCAGAAACTGTTCGTCGTTTGCGCCGGGCATCTGATGCAGATGGATCTGGTCCAGCTCCCGAAATAGTCCACCTTTTTCGGGGTAAACAAAATAGCTGCGCTGCGACTGTTCGGCCAGCTTACCCAGTCCGGCCGGCAGCGTGCGTCCGCTTGTCCTTTCCAACCAGGCCGCCGTCTGTACCACCGACTCCATGCGAGATGTCAGCCGCGGCGCCTCCGGCATGTGACAGTTCTGGCAGGTCTGGCCGCTATCGGGATCACTGTAAGGACTCTCCAGCCACTCACCGTAGGAGTTATAGATTTCAGTCTTGTCATTGACCCCGAAGTGACAGCCCGCACAGAACGCGCTCTCCCGGTGTAGCTGATTGAAACTGTCCTTGGGTCGGGCGACGTCGTCGACGGTACCCATTAACAGGTCCTCGCCCGTTTTGGGCCTGTAGAGTGTCATCGAGAGAATGCCCGGCATCGCCGGATCCGGGAGCAGCGTGTCGGTATAGAAGTTCACAGCCCCAATCTTGTGGCAGAAGTCACAGGAGATCCCCTCAGAGGCCACGCCAACCGCTTCATTTGGGCTCACTCCGTCCGGCAATTCGTCGCTGGCGTCGCTGGTCTCCTGCATGTGGCAGCCATTCCACCCGCAGCTGTTGTCGGCGTCCAATTTCGAAGCCATCGGCGTGTGGCAGGAGGCACAGTTTCCGTCCCGTTTGGGAAAGTCCACCTTGAAGCCGGGACCATAGTATGGATCGTCCGGGTCTCGTGTGCGAGGAAGACCTGTATCGTAGTTGCTGTTGCGGCTGCGGTTGCCCTCAATGTCAGTCCCATTGTACATCGTCAGAAAGCGGACGTTGACCGCCGACTGGCTGTGCGCGTCTAGCCTCCACTCGGTATAGGAGGGGTGGCACTCACCACAGTTCTCGGACGGCTCCCAGTCGTAAACAGCGTTGTCGACCCGGTTGTGGGGATGCAGCTCGATACCAACTTCCCCTTCGCCGCCGCTCGCCTCCGTCCAACCAAAAATATAACCCTCCGCCCAGGCCACCAGGGTCACGCTTTCCTCTACCGGAACGCCTTCGATCGTAAACGCCCCGGCTTCATCCGTATAGGTATGATTCGCCGTCGTTTGCACTCGGACCAGGGCCCCTTCGACAGGCCCATCCGCGTCGGTCACGATGCCGCTGACGGAAGCGGTAGCCGGTTGGGGCCAGGCGAAGACGGCAGCCACAGTGCCGAAGCAGAGCAATACGAGCAGAAAGAGGAGCAATATTATAGGGCGGGCCCAGGCCCGAAGCATAATGGCAAGAGCGCTGCCCCCGTCCTGAAATGACCTACGCCTGCCCAACTCCGTTCTCCGTCAGCTTCTCAGACGATCGAATAGGGGTCGGCCGCATCACGCAGACCGTCACCCAAAAAGTTGAATCCCAGCACGGCGACGATGATGAATATAACCGGTGTCATGATCCAGGTATGCGTGCCGAGTGTTTGCAAGTTCTGCGCATCCCGCATCAGGAAGCCCCAGCTCACAAGCGGTTCCTGGATTCCAATGCCCAGGAAGCTGAGAAAGGCCTCGGCAAGTATGATCTGGGGGATGGTAAGGGTGAGCACGACGATGATGTGGCTGATCGAATTGGGGAACAGGTGCAGAAAGATGATGCGCGCGTCGGAAGCGCCCATCTCCTTGGCAGCCAGAATAAAATCAGTCTCACGGAAGGCCAGCACTTTGCCACGCACTTCGCGCGCCAGCAGCGTCCATGAGAGCAGCGAGAAGATGATCACCATAACAATAAAGACCTGCAGCGAGTCCCACGTGCGCGGGATGATCGCTGCCAGTGCCAGCCACAGCGGGAGCTGCGGAAACGAGGCCACAAACTCCACAAACCGCTGTATGACATTATCGATCAAACCCCCATAGTAACCGGAAACGATGCCAACCACCGCGCCCACAACGATGCTGACCAGCGTCGCAAACAGGCTCAGCGACAGCGAAATACGCCCAGCCGTGCAGGCCCGGCCCCACAGGTCTCTACCCTGCTTCTCCGTTCCCAGCAGATGGATCTTCCCGCCTTCGCCCACGCCGAAAAGATGATAGCGGGTTGGGATCAACCCAAGGATCTTCCACTCCCAGCTCTTGACCAGGAACTGTATGTCATAGCGCTGTTCGGGGTCCTCTTCCCATAGCGGCTCGAAAGTCTTGGGATCAATCGTCACCTCCAGATTGTAAACAAAAGGACGAAGGTGAAACTTTCCCTCGGGATCGATCATCCGGATTCTGGTGGGCGGGATAAAGCTGTCCTGGAGATTGGCGTCCCCAGGATCGACCGGCGCAAAGAATTCGGCAAAAACAGCCAGAATAATCAGCGACAGCACCATAAGCCCGCCGGCAATGGCCGGCCGGCTCTTCCTGAATCGCTGCCAGACGAGTTGAAAGTAGGACTCGTGCTGCTCTTCGCCTGGGTCATCCGACAGCAGCCCAGATTCAGCGCCAACCCCGTCCTGGATAGTTGTCATAGTTTCTTCAATAGGTCAGTTAGACAGATCTGGACCATTGGGGAGTCTTCCAGCCGGCAGATCCCGCATCTGGCAGAGATCTCTGTGGAAAGTACTTCATCTCCAGAAAACATTACGACCATCTCCAAGTTCCCCATTTTCTCTTTACGAGAACCGCACCCGCGGATCCAGCACCGCCAACGAAATATCGGCGATCAAATTGCCCGCCACCAGCAGCACGCCATAGATCAGAAGACAACTGGCGGCGATATAAATGTCCTCATTGCGAAGCGAGGTCAACAGCAGCGTCCCGATCGTCGGCAGACCCAGCACAATCGACGCCTGCAGTTCACCTTGTAGCATGTAGGGAAGCACCGTGCCCTGGTACATGATGATCGGGTGCAGCGCATTCGGCACCGCATGCCGTCGCATTACCTGCCCCTCGGTCAACCCCTTGGAGCGGGCCGTCGTCACGTACTGCGCGTTCAACTCGTCCAGCATGTTGCCGCGCATCACGCGCATGTTACGGGCCACGCCGCCAAGCCCGGCAATGACCACAACCGGCCAAATGTGTTGCATCAGATCGACCAGTTTGGCCCAGCTCTCTCGCGCCTCTTCGACGCTGCCGAACGCCCACGGCACAACCACGTATTGTGGAGAGTGGAAAGCAGTTACATGCTCCTGCTCCAGCGTAAAGACAAGGAAAAACATTAATGCTAGTGCTATCCAGAACCGCGGCAGCGCCGAAAGGATAAACGCAATGAATGCTGCCACATTGTCGGCGATCGAATATTGGCGCGGCGCGACAAAGATGCCGGCGATTATGCCGACCGCAGTCGACGTCAAGTGGGCCAGGACTGCCAACAGCAAGGTGCGCGGTAGGCGTTCAGCGATCAACTCCCCTACATCACGCTTATAGGCGAAAGAAAAGCCGAAACTCCCCTTCGTCACCATGTCCCGAATCCAGACATAGAACTGAATTGGGAGCGGCCTGTCCAGCCCATAGCGCTTTCGGAAGAGATTCGCCTGACGTTCCGCCTCCGCCTCGGTGGCGCCGCCCTGCTCGATCAGGAAGGACTCGTAGCCGTCAGCATAGTCGCCCGGAGGCAACTGGATCACGATAAAGCTGACTAGCGCGATACCGAGAACGACGGCAACTGAGACGGAAAAGCGGCGAACTATGAATCCAATCATTAGATAGGCTTCTACGTAGTGTCAGGAATGCTTGCTCTGAAAACAAAAGAGCGAGGAGTGAGAACGGTTCTCACTCCTCTCTCCTCATTTCTCTCTATACTAACATCTATTCGCTCTCGTAGGTCGGAATCACGCCCGGGCGCAACTGATCGATCTGCTCCTCAGGAGCAACCCATACCTGCTCCGGCATCACATTTTCCCAGGTCCAGTTGTACATGAACACGGGCATTCCCGCCGGGACGTTCTTGAAACGCTTGGCCGCGGCCAAACCGTAGCGACCGACAAAGACGCCGACGAAGTGGACATTCTCTGTCGAAATCTGGTTGTATTCGGCCATCAGCTCTTTGCGAATGTCGGTGTTGGGCTCCACGCAGAAGGCCAGCGCCAAGTCGACCAGCTCCTGCTCGAAGTCAAGAAGCTCGCGCGGCTCGGAGCCTTCGCGATGGAAGCTGAACTCTCGCTCGATCGGAGCAAGTTCACGGCAGCGAGTGAAGGGAACGGCGAAGGTCTGGCTGTCGCGGTCGACTCTCATCTCCCACTCGCCAGCCTCGTTCATCTCACGGCGGGCCGCGCTGTTCAACGGCCGCACGTTAATCTGAACACCCAGATCGCCGAGCAGTGTAACGGCAGCATCACCTACCGTCTGCGTCTCTTCAGCATCTTCACTGGTGACCAGCGCCAGTACCAGGTTTTCACCGCTGGCAAGGCGGTCGGCCGGCCAGTTCAGAATGCCGTCGCCGTCAGTGTCCTCGAAACCCAGGTCGGCCAGCAGCGCGGCCGAGGCCTCAGGGTTGTGGTTGTAATAGGCTACAGTATTGCGATCGAAATAGGAGGAGCCGGGGAACAGACCGCCTGCCCAGCCTCTCAGGAACGGCCCGCGCAGGATCGACTGCGAAATGCCTTCACGGTCCAGCGCGAAACTTACGGCCTGGCGGAAGCGAAGGTCGCGGAACAGTTCGCGCACCGCGCCGTCGCGGTCATCCTTCACGCCCAACGTCGTCGAAAGATTCAGCTTGATGCTGAATCCCAAGGTCTCCGGGCCCCACTCGACGTAGAAATGGGCGTCGTCTTCTTCAGCCCGCTTTAGCGTCTCGATAAAGGTGCTCGGATTCTCCAGGTTTGAGTGGTCAGCCGAGCCGGCGAGCGTGCTCAGCGTTCGCCCAACGCCTGACGGCCCTTTCTCAAAGACAACCTCGTCCAGATAGGGAAGCTGGTTGCCGGCTTCGTCGACGCCCCAGTAGTACGGGTTGCGGCGAAGGATCATCAGCTCATCGGTGATGTACTCGACCGGAACAAACTCGCCCAGAACGACAGGCGTCTTGTCAGGCGGCATCGCCGCTTCAAAATCGACGTAGTCCATCTCGCTGTTGTACTTGGGATGCAGCGGTTTCAGGATGTGAGCCGGCGAGATGTGAAAGTCGCCTTCGTCCATCTGGAAGAGGGACTGAACTGGGAAGGCAACCGGGTAGACAAACTTGAAAGTGAAGTCGTCGATCACCACAAGTTCCGTCATCTGATCTTCAAAGATCCAGGCCGACGCGCCCTTGGGTGACTGTACATTGGGGTCGACAATCATGTCTTCCCACGAGAACAGTACATCTTCTGTGGTGAACGGATGACCGTCCGACCACTTGGCGCCCTCGATGATGCTCATGGTCAGCTCATGGCCGTCCTCGCTCCATTCCCAACTCTTAGCCAGATACGGCAGCGGCTCGAGCGAATCGGAACGGCGATAGATCGGGCCCGACTTGAGCAGCGACGCATAGGCGGCCGCTTCGATGCCGAACCAACCAGCGCTCTGACCAGCGCCGCGGTTGTAACCTTCGGTCGGGCAGGCTGAGAAGTCGCGCCAGACACCGCCGTAGACGCCAATCCCATCGGCCATACCACTCTCGAGAATAACCCGCGGCTCGACAGGCAGGCGCTCTTCGACCGGCGGCAATACGCCTTCGGCCACAAGCTCACTCACCCAATCGGGCTCACTGTAGGAGTCGAGTGCCTTATAGGTCAGGATCTGGTCCAGAGGCAGTTTTTGCACTTCACGGCTGCCGACAATCAACTGTGGTTCAGGATACTCGGAAGGAGAAAGGTCCACTTCCGCCATCGCCTCTTCCGTGTCTTCTTCCTCCGCATCAGCGGCTGCAGGTGCGGCTTCTTCGGCCGGCGCCTCAGCGGCCGCCGGTTCGCTGTCGCCGCCGCCACAGGCGTTGACCAGCATCGCCGTTACGATCAACAGCGAAAGAATGAGGAAGATCGTCCTCTTTTTGCTTCTTGACATTCACATGCCTCCTTGAAATGTGTGTGTATGATATTGCCACTTCGCGCCAACATTGACGCGACCAGGCAACTGGATGTCAGTCTAGTACGGGCAACATCGAACTCATCTTCTACTTCGATCCCCGAAAAACCGATTCGCTCGGGCAGGCGCCGCGTTATTCATGCAGCCAGCAGGCCGCCGAGTGCCCTGGCTCATGCTCCTTGAACTCAGGAGACTGCTCCCAGCAAATTTCCATCGCATCAGGGCATCTCTCGGCAAAGGCGCAGCCTCGAATATCCTCCATCGGGCTTGGTACCATCCCCGTGATCGGGACCAGACGAGTGTCCTCCTTCCGTCCCAGGACCGGCACCGAGTTGAGCAGCCCGATGGTATAGGGATGTTTCGGATTATGGAAGATTTCAGAGACAGGCGCGTACTCCACCACCCGCCCCATGTACATGACTGCCACATGATCCGCCATCTGCGACACAACGCCCAGGTTATGCGTGATCAGCACAATCGCTGAATCGAATTCAGACTGAAGTTCCCGCATCAAATCCAGAATCTGTGCCTGAACCGTTACGTCAAGCGCGGTGGTCGGCTCGTCCGCTATCAGGATAGACGGATTGCAGCTCAGCGCCAGCGCAATCATGACTCGCTGCCGCATCCCTCCACTCAACTGATGCGGATACTCGCCGATGCGGCGCTCGGGATCGGCAATGTGGACCCTGTTCAACATCTCTTCGGCCCGTTCCTGTGCCGCCCGCCGCGACATGCTCTGGTGCAACAGGACCGATTCTGCAATTTGCCGACCGACCGGATGAAGCGGGTTCAGCGAAGTCATCGGCTCCTGGAAGATCATGGCAATCTCGGCGCCGCGAATGTCGCGCAACTGGCGGCTGCGCGGATCCAGCTTGACGATATCGACAGTGTCTCCATCCTTGCGGTGGAGCAGTATCTCCCCTTCCACAATCTTTCCTGGCGGAGACTGAATGAGCCGCATCACTGAGCGAAATGTGACGCTCTTCCCGCACCCGCTTTCGCCGACCACGCCCAGGGTCTTTCTGCGCCCTACTGCAACATTTACACCGTCAACCGCCTTCACAACACCCCGTTCAAGAAAGAAATAGGTCTTCAGATCTCGAAGTTCGAGGATCGTGTCATCAGCGTCGCTATTTTCGTTCGTCGCCGCACGCGACGGCGCCTGCCGACTCAAGGTCATAGACTTGCTCTTACCCGCCGGTTCGTCGCCAGCGGGAGAAAAGTGAGAGTGAAACGCAAGTGAGGCGGGCCCGGCACTGGCCAAAGACTAAAGAGGGGGGTAGTCTCGTCTTACTGCCGTTCATGAGAAAGCACGGCAGGCCGCCCAAACAGCTTCGGCCGCGAAGTCAGGCCGGGAGCGGGGGAATTGTAGCGATTACAAGAACGAATGTCAATTTTCGGGTCCTATGAATTGCATTGGAAAAGTGAATTCTGTCGGAACGTCCATTGACCTTCTGTCGATCGGCGGAGCCTACCCTCCGACAATTTGCGTAGAATGCTTGGATCCAACACCATAAGACTGAAGGCGGTGCATTAATTGGACTTGGCCCGGATAGGCAGAGCGGGTTGTATAAGAGTTGTGAGGAAGTCGAGAAGGGGTTTCCGTTGCTAGAGTCAGTTCCGCTGACCTTGACGTTTCGGGATCCGGCCAGACACAATATCAGACTCGGTTGTACATTTTGGAGGATCAATTGGAGCCGGCTGTGGGCACTGTAACTTTTTGCTGGGTTCCGCATCGGGACGAGGAAAATGGTCTGCTAAGGTGTCAGGACTTGCATAACACGTCGGTCAATTCGCAGGGAAACCCCACCGAAACCCTAGATTTTCGTCCCTGGCTACCTATTCCTGGGTCGCTTGCGTCCTGAGGTCAGTACTTGAACTTAGGAAACTGAGCCTGGAATCGTCCTCTCGCAGAATGCATGTAGAGCCATGTGAATTGGGTGAATTCGCCCGCGCCCGCTAGGTCTGGCCGATTTGCGCCGAACTAACTGTTTTCTTGCTGCGCCACCAGATAGACGGAAGCCGCCTCAGTTTGCCCCACGCATTGACATGGGCCCGCCGAGAAAATACATCGTAGTCATTTCTTTCGATGCCGGCAAGTATCGCACGATATAGCTCGGCTGCTGCGCCGATAGCGAAACGGCCGTCCTCGTGAAGAAGCCCGATGCCCGGCCATGCCTCTTCGTAGAGTTGACGCGTGCGCCCAATCTGAAATCGCATAAAGGCTCGCCACCGATCATCGACTTGTCCGGCGTCAATGTCAGTTTCATCGAGCCCGAATCGACCCAGATCCTCCAAAGGAAGGTAGAGACGCCCTGCCTCCCAGTCCTCGCCCACATCCCTTAAGACATTCGTCAGCTGCAGCGCCACACCTAACTTAAGCGCATAGGGAATCGCCTCTGCACCGCAAAAACCGATGATGTGCATGCTCATTAATCCAACTGTTGCCGCCACACCGTAACAGTAAGTGGTCAATTCGGCGAAGGTATTGTAGCGATTGTCCGTGATGTCGCGTGCCACGCCCTGGATGAGTTGCTCCGCATAGCGGGGTGGAATCCCGAACTGGCTCCGGGCATCCGACCACGCCAGGGCAACAGGATCGCGACCGTCGGCAGTCTGTTTTAGAGATCGCGTCTGCCAGGCGGCGAGTGCATCGCGCACCGCGTCAGGGTCGCGCCTTCCTATGGGTGGCTTGTCTACTATGTCATCGCTCTTGCGGCAAAATGCGTAAAGGGCACGTACCGACCGCCTCTTCTCCCGAGGCAGGAGTCGCGACGCAGTAAAAAAGGAACGGCTGTTCACCGCTGTAACGGCTTCACAGAAGTCATAGGCCAGGTCCAGCTCTTTCTTGTCCTTGACCTTAGGGCGTGGCAGCGGGCCGTAGGCCTGTCCGGCCTCATACGCGAGAGAAAGCAAAGGGCGCTCCCAGTCGCGTATTCTCAGAGTCATCAGAGCCCCTTTGCTCATTGATTGTCCCCTTCTCCGACACTTCCATAAAACACGGTTTCTACAGTTCCAAATTAATGCATTATGCGACCTGAGTCAAGGGATCTACCAAAACCGGGAAACATCCTCCTGACTTGCTCTGTTGCCTCCCTCGATATGGACCTTTCTATGATGGTGTCACAAGGGGATCGTTCAGGCTGTCGAATAGAAAAGCGTGTCTCAGAGCATTTGCCAGCTTGCTGGACGTCTTCCTCAGCACCTGGCCGCATTCAACTGCCCCGTCGGGGAACGCGACGGGCTTCTCATTGGACAGGCGGCTAATTCGTCACCTGAAGTGAACCCTCTATCTCGCCGATACTACTTATCAACGTTAACTTATCAACGTTAACTTCCCAGCCTAACGCACTTCATTCTTCTGAACAAGATCTGTCAATGATTATTCAATATTATGTCCGTGTTTTGTACAGTTTGGCACAGCCAGACAGATGAT
This sequence comes from Caldilineaceae bacterium, assembly GCA_965207495.1. Lineage (GTDB taxonomy): Bacteria > Chloroflexota > Anaerolineae > Caldilineales > Caldilineaceae > Bin5. The sequence continues at coordinate 3,558,908 of OZ242287.1, read as the reverse complement.
TATCATGATGGGATTTCACGGTCTAACCATGATTTGAGAGGGTTCGGGCAGGCGACATTCGCCTTTTCCCCTGTCTTCTCTTGGTGCTAAACCTTTGAAGCTTGCCCAATTTATTTTCAATCCTTGAATTTTCGGATTTGTACTTCAAGTAAAAAGTGCGTAGTATATCATAGTTTAATTGTTCGACACCGCGCATGAAGAAAATGCGGAGTACAAGTACGAAGGAGTACGTGTACAAATGAGCACGGAAACCCCTACATTCAATCTGAAAGCCGTTGTCCGAGAAACAGGAATCAAGGCAGAAACGCTGCGGGCATGGGAACGAAGGTACGGAATTCCCCGTCCCGCGAGAAGCGCGGGCAGGCACCGAATTTACTCTCGGCGAGATATCGACACATTACATTGGTTGAATCGGCGTCGATTGGAAGGTCTCAGCATAAGTCGGGCAGCTGAACGCTGGCAGACGCTGGAGAACGAAGGACGGGACCCTCTGCAAGAGCAGAATATGGATCCCGACCAACACATCTTTTCGGGCCGGTTTTCAGAAGTCCCGCAGAACGAGTACGGCGAAAGCGATGATATAGATGATCAGATCAGTACAGCCTGCGCCGAGTGGATAGCAGCCTGCATTGCTTTCGATGAATTTGAAGCGCAGCGCATACTCTCCCTGGCTTTCGCACTGTTTCCAGTTGAAACCGTCTGCCTTCATGTGATCTGTGAAGGATTACGCCGTTTAGGAGAGGAATGGCACTTCGCCCGAGTGACGTCTCAGCAAGTGTCCTTCGCCGCAGCGCAGGCCATGCAGCGGACTAAAATTCTTCTTGGCGCCTCCCCTCCTCCGTCTCGACCCGGCCTGGTATTGATGGCTTGCCCCCCAGGTGAACATCACACCTTTGGTTTGGCACTATTGCAGCTGATCCTGAAAAGGATGGGTTTTGGGACCGTCTTTCTGGGTGAAAACCTCTCTCTCAGCGAGATGGAAGTCACGCTGCAAAGAATCCAGCCTGACCTGGTCGTGCTCGTTTCCCAGCAACTCAGGTCAGCCGGAAGTCTATTGGAAATGTGTGAACAGATTTCCGGGCAAGTGCCAGTGGCGTTCGGAGGCCGCATATTCAATCTCTCTGAGGCCATCTGGCGCAGGGTCCCTGGCGAATTCCTTGGCGCAGACCTGCTTCAGGCAGGAGGCAGAGCCGAAGCCCTGCTTGCGTCACCAGGACATTTGAGAAAGCCTGCTCCTTTGACCAACGGTTTCCACGACCTCATCGCTGTCTATCGGGCAAAACTGCATCGAATTTCCGCCCGCGTCTTAAGTGCAGAACAGGGAAGCCCACCGGATTGGGCAAGGCTGGGAAGGCCTTCATTCAGCATCACCAGGTCGATGATGTCAGCGTTGCGCTTCGGTGATCCTTCCCTGATCTCCTTGGAAGCTGAATGGATCCATACCTTCCTGGAGTCTCGAGGCTTACAGTTCGGGACGCTGGAGGGGTATTTGAATCTGGGCATCTCTGCTGTCCGGGCCGAACTTGGCACTGAGGGCGACCCCATCGTTAGAATGTTGGAAACGCTACACAGAGACGTGGGCCAGTGCTTCAACGAGAACTAACCCAGGCAGAATCTCGGCTTGGCAAGGCCCAGACCGGCTGCGGATACTTGGGGCTTGGCTTGCGTTTCCTGAAGGCTGCTCGGTACGGATGGCCTACCTAGATTTCCTGGCTGTTTTCATTGGCATTCCCACCCTCTTCTTCGCCTTTCTCAACGTTTGGCTGCGCAGGTCAGGGTATGAGTTCCCCGCTTCGCTCCAGGCTTGGCCGGCCTTACCGGTAGTTTTTGGACATGTGCTGCTGGCGCTCCTCTATACTTCCCCCTGGGACAACTATCTGGTCGCCGCAGGCGTCTGGTGGTACGACCCGGACCTCGTGTTAGGCATCACAATTGGCTATGTGCCCCTAGAGGAATACCTTTTCTTTGTGGGGCAGACCTTGCTTCTAGGCCTGGCGTTCCTGGCAGCGGCGCGCCTCTTACCGCGGCCTGCCCGCCCCTTTCGTTCCCGGCCCCGGATTCGTCTGACCTCGGCCAGCCTGACTCTAGCCCTCTGGCTGTTAGGATTCTCTCTGCTGGGCCTGGGGCATCGTCCTGGCGCCTATCTGGGATTGGAACTGGCATGGGGGATGATCCCGCTGTCAGTTCAGCTGGCTTTCGGCGCCGACATCCTCTGGCACTACCGGAGTCCAGTGCTCTGGACACTTCTGCCCGGTACCCTCCTCCTGTCACTTGCGGACGCCATCGCTATTGACTCCGGGACGTGGACGATTGATCCGCAACAGTCACTTGGCTTTGTAGTCGGTGGAACACTACCCCTGGAGGAATTCATATTTTTTCTCCTGACAACATCAATGGTCGTGTTTGGGGTGACTCTGATGATAGCTGGTCAAAGCCACCAGAGAGCCGGCTGGATCCCGTCGGAGTCGTGAAAACTGCCATGATAGTAGCACTTTTGCCCCGCCCTTACATCCTGTTGCTGGCTTTGCTCCTGGCCGTAATCCTGTCAGATGCGGCTTTCGCACACCAACCGTTCTTCGAGGACCCGGACACAACCGCCAGCGCCCCAATGTCTGTCAGCGACCCTGAAATTTCTACGGCTCTATATTCGACTTTGGAAACGCCAGGCGATGTTGACTACTTTTCCTTCACCGTTTCCGCCCGACAGACTATCGAAATCGGCATGACAATCCCGCAGATCGAAGGACAGAACGAGTTCGCGCCCACAGTAGGCGTTATCGCAGTTGGACTGGACAGAGGTTCGACTTCTGAACTGCCAGCCGATGCCCTTGACCTTGTATCGGGGCAGAGGGGAGTAGTCGTGTTGGAAGCAGCTGAAGCGACCAACTTCTTCGAACCGTTCAGTCGTACCGCATACTGGCAGCGGCAGCGCCGGCGAATAACATTTCCTTCCGAAGGCGAGGTTATTGTTGTTGTCTGGCATCCTCAGGAATCCGTTGGCCGCTATACGCTCGTCGTAGGCCAAAGAGAAGTGATTGGTGGAGATTTCGCTTTCGCCAGCAAACTGCGAGACTACTGGAAACCGGTACTGCTTTCGCCGTCAGCCGACACCGAAATAGCCGAAGGCGCCGTCACTGACTCCGCCCAAGAGCTTCCCGCTTCGAGATCAGAGGCAACCGGGTCAGATACGGCTACACCCAGTTGTTCTTGGCTCATGCGGCTACTGGTTACCCTTCTAGGTGCGGGAGAACGTTGCCAGTGAGTAGACGCCGGCCGGCGATCGGCTCCAATGTTGCTGAATCCCATCCCAGCAACCTGGGTCTGATTCTTTGCGAGCTGCGCCACCAGCTGAACCTGGGCAGTCGCATACTGCTAGGCATATGGCTGTTCCTGATGATCCTGATCCCCCATATAGTTCGTTTGGGCGATCAGGATACCCTTGTTATCGCCCTGTCACTTTCGATCGTGGTTCAGGTTGGCCTGGTTCTCAGCTTGCTCTTTCCTGCCTTGAAAGGGCAAGTAACTATCAGAATAGGACTCTTGGTCATCGCGCTGGCGTGGCTGGCAGAATTCGTAGGCCACAACACCGGGTTTCCATTCGGCCGCTATACCTATACTGACGTTCTACGGCCCCAAATCGGTGCCGTCCCGGTACAGATTCCCGTCGCGTGGCTCATGATGCTGCCCCCGGCCTGGGCTGCCGGGACAACTATCTGCACGAAAATGTATGGCGGGGAGAACAGCCGAGGTTGGAGAAAAAAGGCAGTCTCCTCCTTATCTTCAGGACTGGCCTTCACGGCTTGGGACCTGTTCCTCGATCCGCAGATGGTAGCCTGGGGCATCTGGCAATGGGAACTGCCGGGCAGCTACTTCGGCGTCCCGCTCATAAACTTTGTCGGTTGGACCCTGATAGCCGCCGTCGTTCTGTTCGGTCTTTCCTACGCCGTTGAAGCAAGTACCCTTCCCTTGGAATCCCTGCTCGTTATCTATACGGCAGTCTGGTTGCTGAATTCCGTGGGCCTTGGACTGTACTTCAACCTGCCCGGGGCCGCCGCAACTGGTTTTATCGGAATGGGGATCTTCGTTGCTTTGGCCTGGTGGCAGGTCAACACCTCTCCCAAATGAACCTGTTAGTCTGGATTCTCACCGCTTATCTCTGCGGAAGTTTGCCCTTTTCCGTCTGGTTGGGTCGTCTATTTCTTGGAAAAGAAATCCGACAGGTCGGCGACCGCAATCCGGGCGGCACAAACTTGATTCGAGCCGGGGGGCGACTGCTGGGCCTTGCCGCCATCGTCCTCGACGCACTCAAAGGTTGGCTGCCGGTGCTTGCCGCCCAGGAAATTGGGGGCCTGCAGGGATGGGCGATCGACGCCGTAGCACTGGCCGCGGTAGCCGGACACGCATTCTCCATCTTCCTACGCTTCCAGGGCGGAAAGGCGGTCGCAGTCACCTTTGGAGTCTGGGCCGGACTGACCGGATGGAGTACACTCTTCCTTCTCGGCGCGCTGCTGCTGCTCGCCTACTACTCAGTTACGATCGATGGGTGGGCGGTAGTTTGCGCCTTCTCTGGCCTGCTGCTTTTCCTGGCCGTGACCGGTTCAATCGGCTCTTACCTGCCTGTCTGGCTTGGCAACGGCCTGATTATCGCCTGGAAACACCGCCGAGACCTGGCTCAACGCCCTGAAATTCGTCTCTCGTTCCTGCTATGACCGCTCTGCTTTTGGTCTTCGCCTCGGCCGCGCTCTCGGCTATGATCCTGATACTCCTGTCAAATCTGCGGAGTTTTCCTGGTCTCAACGGTGCCAACCCCTCCGGCAGCGCAGCCAAAGTCTCTGTACTGGTTCCGGCGCGAAATGAGGCAGGCGTAATTGGGGCTTCGGTGCACAGTCTGTTGCGCCAGTCCCATTCGCGGCTGGAACTTCTTGTCCTGGATGACGACTCCGACGACGGAACAGACAAGGCTGCAGTGGAAGCATCGAAAAACGACGAACGTATGCGGATAATCAGAGGCGAGCCCATTCCCGATGGTTGGCTGGCCAAGAACTGGGCCTGTCAACAGCTGGCCGAACTGGCGGTAGGAGAGATTCTCGTCTTTGCAGATGCTGATGTGCACTGGCAGCCACATGCCTTGGATTCTTTGCTATACGAACTGGTCCGCACCGACGCCAATATGCTCGCCGTCATGCCTACTCAGCGCACCGAATCCTGGCCCGAACGCCTCTGCGTTCCTCTCATGGCGCTCGCCATCCACGCCTACCTGCCGGCGGTTGCCGTGCACCGTAGCAACCACCCACTGTTGGCTGCTGCCAATGGCCAGTGCATCGCCTTCAACCGTGCCGCCTATGACAGCATCGGAGGCCATGCCGCGGTGAGAGGCAACATACTTGACGACATCGGTCTGGCCCGCCGCGCCAAGAGAGCTGGCCTGCGTCTACGTATGGTCGAGGCTGACGGACTCATCACCTGCCGCATGTATACGGACTGGCAATCCGTACGTGAAGGCTATGCGAAGAACATGCTCGCAGGATTCGGCGGCGCCGCCGGCCTGATTGCCGGCGCTGTTTTCCACTGGGTCGTGTTTCTAGTCCCCTGGGCCCTGCTCGGGCTTGGATTCGCGGGTGTGTCCGTTCCCTGGCATCCGTTCTGGGCGCTGTTTCTCGTCTGCGCCACCCTCCTCGTTCGAGGTATATCGTCATGGCGGACCGGCCAGCGGGTCGGTGACGCGCTGCTTCTCCCCGTATCGGTGCTTCTGATGACCGTTATCGCCGGCCAATCACTATGGTGGCACTGGCGCCATGGAGGACCCATATGGAAGGGACGCCGCGCAGTAGCATAGACCGCGCCCATGGCGGGCCGCGGACTGGGCCGGACGGTTGCGTGCCGCCGTTGGGAGAGTCTGTCCTGCATGTTTGGATTCTGGACCTTAAGCCGGACCGAGAGTCCCTCGCCTTGCAGGAAGAAATGCTGTCTGCTGAAGAGTGGAAGAGGGTCAGGAGCTATTCTTCTCAAAGCGTGGGACGCCGCTTCATAGTTCGACGCGGTTTGCTTCGCCAAATCCTCGGAAAATACCTCGACTACCCCCCTGAACGCATTAGATTCGTCTACAATGCCCACGGCAAGCCTTTCCTCGCCCCCGAACACTCTTCGGACCTGCAGTTCAGTCTGTCCGACTCGGGCGATATGGCCGCTCTTGCTGTGGGATTGGGAGAACCTGTAGGACTCGATGTTGAAAGGCTGAGAACGGTTCGCCTCGACGAAGGGCTAGCGTCTCGCGGTTCGATCGAAGGGGAAGAGGTATGCGCCATAAACAGGTCAGCGACCAAGCTCAGCTTCGAATTCTTCCAGGCATGGACCCGCCGCGAAGCCTTAGCCAAAGCTGAAGGCGTGGGTCTCCAAATGCTGCCGGGCCTATCTGACGCAAACTGCTGGGAGGACAACGCGCCATCCGGCTCCGGCGCAAACGCAGCCCTCGACCGAAGGAGCTTTCACCTTCACGCTCTGACGCTGCCTGCCGGCCACGTAGGCGCACTGGCCGCTCGCCCAAAGTCGCCGAATATCGTCTACTGCTCCGCCTAGCCACGCTACCATCTTCAGGACAGTTCACATGCAGCCGTACAGACTACCTTTGTTCGCCGCGCCCCTGAAGAAATCTCCTTCACCCTTGAAGTTGGGAAATGGAAATCGGTTTCGGTATAATGACGACTTGGATGTAGATCTGACCGATCCGAAACCATGAAGGACGAAAAGATGGCACGACGCAAGCGAAGACGCCGCCACAGCCCAAGCAAGGCCAATCCCCGCAGCTTCAGCGAACTGCGCGCCAGGAGGGGCCCAGAGGACGTTCCTACACCAGCGGCTCCCTCTCAAATCGAGCCAAGAGCGTCAGAGCGACCCGCCCGATCGGCGCCAAGCCAGGGAGGCAAAGTTCAGGTCGACTGGACCACGGAGTACAGCAGGGTCTTCTCCGACTTGAAGCAGCTGTTGATCGTATCGGTGGGGCTCTTCGCGGTGATGCTTGCTGTGGGGCTGTTTCTCTGATGGCTGCAAGCAGCCTCAGCCCCCCTGCGATTCAAGTCACATTGCCGGCTGCTGGGTGGGTTGGTTCCACAACAGGATGACCCGAATTCCTAGATGAAGAAAGCAGCAAAGCCAAAAGCTTTGCGTGACGACGAAAAGGCTCGAGGTCGCCACCAGGACCAGGGCCGTCAGGAGCCGGTCCGAATGCGATCCAGGGTGAAAGTAGATTCCTGGCAGTGAGATAACGGCGCCGATCCACACCGCCCAGTATTGCGGGGATAGCGAAGCAGGTGCGCTAAAATAAAGAAGCTCCCCCACCGCCCCGCGCAAGAAACACCAGTGAAACTCCTGGGCGCAGCTCTCAAAAAGCGACGGACTCCAAGACCTACCCGTAAATGCGACGGTGTCATATGGGTTTGTCCCAGTGTGTAACCGAATGCGAATCAGAACCAGGAGGACGAGCAGAAAGACGAGCACGACCAGGCCCAAGGTGTATCGCGAATCCCACTCCAATACTGTGAACCCCATCAGACGGGGAGACAGGCCCCCCAGAATCAGCCCAAAGTAGGGAACTTGGACCCAACGCACAATCCGCACCAGACGATCCAATTCGGGGGCAATCATGCGGGTCACAAAGGTCGCTGTTCCGGCCAACATGAAGCTCAACGCCAGCCAAATGGCAGCACGCGACGGAGGAGCAGTGAGTAGGTCTAACAGCCAGCTACTAAACATTTTTGAATACTAGCGAAACCGAACGCCCGTGACCATCCGACGACTCCTACTGGTAGTTCTTCTGCTCGTCTTCATCGTCCTGTTAAAGCCCAAAACGGTCTGGTCAGAGTTCAAACGAATCCGCGGACAGTGGAATACGATCCTGACTCTTCTCGTGATCGTAGTCGCTGTCTATTTTGCGTTTGGCCTTTGGAGGGCTTATGTAAGCGGAGGAATTCCGTAGCGCCTGAACGTCGGGGTCAGGATCAAAGGGGAAACTCCCAGAGAGGCCGGCGCGTTGACCCAACCGACGCCCGTCAACGCCCCCACCATGCGAGCCTCCCCTCTTCCGTCACGAAACAGCTGCGAGCGCCCCGGTGGGACTGTCAGCTGGAGCCACGTCGTAAGAAACCTCGATCAGATCCCCTTTTTCATCGATTACAAAGTGACTGCGGTGGATTCCCATGAATGTGCGACCGTACATCGTGCGTTCACCCCACACCCCGTAGGCTTCGGCAATCGAGTGGTCTTCATCCACCAGCAAGGTAAAAGGTAGATCAAACTTGGACCGAAACTTCTCGTGGCTCTCCTGGCCGTCTGGGCTGATTCCGAAGACGACCGTGTTATTCTCCTCAAACTCCCCATGGATATCACGGAATCCACAGGACTGCGTAGTGCATCCTGGGGTGTCGTCCTTAGGGTAAAAGTAGAGTACGACCTTCCGTCCGCGATAGTCAGTCAGACTAACCGTTTCGCCACTGTCCGTATTGGCCTCAAAAGTCGGGGCGGGGGAGCCGGTAGTAAGTTCAGTTCTCATTTTTCCTCCCGTTGAAATTGCCATTTTATGTCTGGATGGAACCGGGGTGCCAGTCTGATTGCTTGCCCCCAAAGGGCCCTCATCCTCTCTCTAAGAATCCACCGTTCCAAGTTGATGGTCTGGCCCGTATTCTAACCTAAAGAGTGGAAATGCTAAAGACCTGCTCCTCCGAAACAGCAGGCCAATTGCCTGTTTCAACATCCTTGGTGACTATGATAGAGTAGAAGTTCAGATCCAAAAGAAAAGTTTCACAGGAGTAGGAATCACAATGTCCACGATCCGAAACCGCTTGTGGCAACAGTACCAAGAGGCCGCCCAGTCAGTGTGGGAACTGCCTCCCGCGGGGCAAAATGTGGAAGGAACGGTACCATTGCCCCCAGTTTCTCCGTTGGAACAGACCAGGCGCAACCGCACCGTTCTGGTTCACGGCTACAAGGATGAAGCTGCCGTCTTCAACCCCCTTGCCTCATATCTGTCCGAACTGGGGCTGGAGCCCCACGCGGTCACGCTTGCGCCCAGCGACTGCAGCGTTCCTTTGGAGACGTTAGCTGAACAGCTGGCCGAGTTCATAGACAGGAACTTTCTCTCCTACCAGAAGCTCGACTTCGTCGGTTTCAGCCTTGGCGGCATCGTCACACGCTACTACATCCAGCGAATGGGTGGATTGGCCCGCACCAATCGCCTCCTGACAGTCGCCGCGCCCCACTACGGCACCTTGATGGCCTACGCCAGCAGCCTTCCCGGCGCCTTACAAATGCGCCCAAATAGCGAATTCCTTCAAGATCTGAACGCCGATGCCGAAATCCTCTCCAGCATCCCGTTTGTCTCCATTTGGAGCCCTTTCGACCTCATGATTCTGCCGCCGTTTAACTCCCGCTTTACCGCGGCCAGTAACATGGCAGTGTGGTCGCTCCGGCACCAGGGGCTGATAACCAGCCAGCGCGGAATTAGAACCATTGCAGAGCAGCTCCTGGCCCAAGGCCGGAATCTCCCCAGCCCTACTTTCCCCGACATGGCAGGTCGGCCCTCTCTCTCACGGCACACTTCCGGCGAAGGCTTCGAACTGCAGAGACAAAGTTGACCTGCTGCCCCTGCCGCAAGCATAGTTTTTCTCGCTCATGGCTTTGGCAGGCCCGAGAGTTCCGCTGTCGCATCCCGAAACCTGCAAAGTAGCCTCTGCACCTTCTCCGCATCGCGCTCGCCCCGCTGCGCCTCCACACCGCTGCAAAGGTCGATCCCATGTGGGCGCACCGAGCGAACGGCGTCGGCAACATTCTCAGGGTTGATCCCGCCAGCCAGGAAAATGGGAATGCCTATCTCTTCCTTGAGCGCAGTCATTGCCGCCCAGTCTCCTACTTTTCCGGTACCTCCCAGCCGCTGAAAGCCCTCACTCGCGTCAACCGCATCCACCAGCAGCGCGTCTGCCCCAGCGTCGGCGTACGCCGCGGCTGAAGCTTGTCCGTCCACGGCAGGCAGATGAACGGTCTTCCAGATCTCACAAGAGAGTGTTTGCTTCAACTCGGCAACAAGCTCCGGTGTTTCGTGGCAAAGAAGCTGCAATGCGTGTGGGCGTAGGGCCATCGCAACTTCCCCCGCGAACGCAGCGCTTGGATTGCACAGCAAAATGACGTTTCTCACGCCCGAAGCGCGTGCCACCTCCGCGGCCTCTACCATTGACAGGCTTCGCTCCGACCATGCCACGCCCACCACGATACCGCAGTAGTCTGCCCCGCGCCCCAGCCGCGCATCCTCTGCGCTTGTCGTTCCGCAAAGCTTCAGGACCGTCATCTTTTCAGCTCCATCCCAAATTGAATCCGCCAGGGGGAATCGAATTGCCTCCGGCGATTGCAGATTTCATTTAACATGAAAGGAAGCTTCCAGGACTGCCATCTTCTCTTCACAGTCTCCTGAACCCATCGTTGTTGGCTCTGGTCAGAATGACCTCCCCGCCGCCTCTTGACGCCAACCACGTGTCCGCCTTTTCCCGCAGCGCCGAAAGATCGTCGCCAAAAGCATACAGTGTCGGACCCCAACTGCTCATTCCCACCCCTATTCCGCCGTTAGAACGCAGAAATTCGGCGCACGCCGCGACCAGCGGACCTTGTGTTTCCGCTTCAAACACCTTGAACCCGAATCCCTGGAAGGCCTCCATCGCCGCCCCGAAAGTCTCTAGATCCGCCTCCAGAACTGCGGGCAGCATCTGTGCCAGGAGAATCCGGCACATCTTCTCCACCTCCCCCGCCGGGACAGGACAGGCCTCCTCGAACAGGTCACGCTCGCGGTCGCCGCTTGCGCCCTCCCCCCTTGGAATCACGATCAGGACATCCCAGGCCGGAAAGTCGTAGCGCGCCAGAACAGGAGGAGGCGGCGCGCCAACAGAAGCCGATGAAGGCGAGTACCCGGTCTTGCTTCCTTCTCCCCGCCGAAAACGGTGTCCTCCATCCAGAATAAATCCCCCCTGTTGGATCGCGCCGATGCCGATGCCGGACGTCCCGCCGCGACCGACCAGCCCCGCGATCTCCGTTGCGCTCGGGCTCAGACCGTAGAGCGCGCAGACGGCGATCCCCGCGCCCACTAGCGTCTGGGAGGCGCTGCCCAGACCGGAGTGAGGCCGCGCCCTCTCCTCTACGGCGACGGCAGCGCCGGGAAACTCGTAGTGTTTGCAAACAGCTTGAATTGCTGTCCCAAGGCGCGCCTCGAAAGCTGGCTCCATAGGGCAGGATGCTTCGCGGTTGCGGCTGCGCCTGGCAGAAATCACCGTCTTGGGCTCTTCGAGAGCCAAACCAATTCCGCCGTCGATTCGACCCAGACCCCCGTGCAGGTCAAGGAGGCCGAAATGTAGGCGGGCGGGCGTCTGAATGACTGTCTCTTGCATATCGTATTGGCTCTAGGATGTACGAATTAGTCGCGTATTTGTCCGGTTCCTACTATTCAGGCAGGACCGCTAGGCTTCAACCCTTGTCCGGCACCCCGCCTGACAGTTTGCAGCTGCCATCAGACCGTTTCACCCATCTTTATGGCCTGTGTAACTTGCGAACGCATCAGGGAGACTGTCAGCAGTGCCGTTGAGCATAGGTAAAGTGTTCCCAGAACGAGGTAAACCTGGTAGACCCGCGGCCACGCGATCTGCGGCGCCAAAGGGAGAATCGTCGGCATGGGGTCGATGCCGCTCTGTAGATAGGGAATGAAGGTGGCGCTTGTCCAGATCCCAATGCCCGTCCCGACCGTCAACCCAAATAGAAGCAAGACACTCAGCTCCCATCCCATGAGTGAAATGACCTCACGCGGCGTGAACCCCAGGGCGCGCAACACGCCCGTCTCGATCGCCCGTTCGCGAAATGACGAAATAGTGAAAAGGACAAAGCCCAGAACTGTCAAGAGTGTGCAGGCCACAAAGCCAATCGATAGCAGCCCAACGACGCCCTGGAACTCCGGCCTCCGTAGAGCCTGCAAGACCCAGGGCCCCGGCGCTTCCCAACCCAATATCTGAAACCCTTTATCTCGCAGATCCTGTTCGATCAGGTCATAGTTCGGGTCAGGCTCGGTTCGCAGCCAGACATCGAAAGGGAACTGTCCGCCTGCGCGCTCGAACACGTATTCCAGGTTGCCAACGATGACGGGTCCCGCCTCCGGCTCCCAGGATGGAAACCTCTCGAAGCTGCCCACGATTTTGAAGTCGATTGGCGCCTCCAGCCACGTCAGCTCCTTCAGTTGCTCGGGAATCGACACTACAACGCGCAGGTCGTCTCCCTCCTTCAGCACCATCTGGCGTAAGAAACTGTTCGGGACCAATACGCCGTTCGGCTCCACTGCCAGAGCGTTCATCAGTGATCCCAGGCTGCTGGCCGCAAAATCACGTCGCCAGAAGACGACGTCGGGAAAGTCGGCCCGGTCTATCCCTATAAAATTTCCTTCCTGTTTCCACTGACCAACCTCGGCCAGCGCCTTGTATCTCCCCACCCTTGCCACCGCCTGCACGCCGGGAGCACTTCTGTGCTCAGCGACCGGCAAAAATGACCACGACGTGTACCCCTCAGCAGACGCTGACTCCTGCTGGACAGTGTCAGAATCAACACCTCCACGACCGGTTGAAGAGGAGATTCCCAAGGGGTCGATCTCAATGCTCTCGCCGACCTCGGTCAAGCGCATGTCCGCCCCGATTCGATAGCGAATTTCCGCTGCGATCTGTTTGCCCATCGTCTGTGCCAGCGAAGCGGTGAACACGGCCAAACTCAGCGTCACAATGAGAAGCAGCAGCGGAATCCGATAGTTTCCCGTAGACCGGGCCAACCGGCGCACCGCGAGCAGCAGTCCCAGCCCCTCCAGCTGCCGCGAAATCCAGGAGATCGCCAGCATAAGGGGCGTCAAGACCCGCACACCCAAAAGCGCGAACCCGAGGAGCCACAGAACAGGCGTGACAAAGAGCAGCGGATCGAGCGTGGGCCCAATTACCTCCGGGTCGTCTACACCCATCGGAACGAGCCCCCCTTGACTTCGCAGCCTGTAAGTACCGTAACCGGCCGCCAACAAAATGATCAGGTCAAGGCCGAGGCCGTGCCGCCACTTCCAACGCCCGCGCGCTCGCTCGCGGCGGTATGACGCCAGCGTATGGCGAGCTGCCCCCAGCGTGGGCACCAGGATGAACAGCAGCGCCAGCGCGACCGTCACCATGGCGATGCGCTCCACAGACGGCGTGATTGTCATAGGAGACACCGACGTGCCGCCGAACTCCAGAAATCCCTGCGTCCTGTCGATCACCTGCGCTATTCTGCTGCCGACCGGCACACCGCCGGCCCAGGCAACAGCGCCCAGCACCAACCCCTCCAACACGACCATGATCGCAATTTGGCCTGCAGACGCCCCTCGACTGCGCAACAACGAAATCTCGGCCCGCCGCCTCTCAACATAGACACCTGCAACCAGCCAGAGATAGGCCGTGATCGATCCGAATATCGGCAGCGCGATCACAAATAACGACTGCGTCATCGCCTGCGCCGCCCGCTGGTACCTTTTCAATCCAGAGCTGCTGGGCGCCACCAGCAACGACGTGCCGGGAAGCAGCGCACCGGCCCCCTGATCGACCCGCCGCAGCCTCTCCAGAAATGCGCTGGCCTCCCTGACTTCAAACGACTCCCCGTCCAGCACCATGTACCAGGCGCCGACCGCAATCTCCCCGCTCAGGACGGAACCAATCTGCCTGGAAAAGGCCTCCTCCGTCACCAGCAGCTGATTCCGTATGAGGGCGAACGGGTTGTAGAACCAGTACTCGTCATGCCGGTCCGTCACCTGCCAGACGCCCGCCACCTGTATTGGTATCTGCCTCGGCGCCTCCTCCGACTCCTCGCTATTCTGCGAAAAGGCAATAAGAGTCTCGCCGACCTGCCAGCCCATCTTTTCTGCCAGGTTAATGTTGATGAGGACTTCGACCGGCGCCGACCTGCTCGTAAACAGACCGCCGGCTGTCGGGAAGCGCCCCTCTAACAACGTGACCTTTTGCTCCAGACCACTCTGAAAGGCGAAGCTCAGATCGGCAGTGGCAGAGTGCGCGATCGCCTGTGTCTCTGAGTCCTGGGGAAAAATGGAGAAAGGTACCGTCTGGAAGAAACGGACATCGACGATACGGGGCAGGCCCAAACTGCCAGCGGCCTGATTCGTTAAATAGCTGTCTACCGAGCGAACGTCATCCCATTCGGCGTTCCCATGTTTGGCGCCGAGAAAGTGAAACATGAACGCGAAGGGAGGATAGTTCTTCGTCTTCTCATGTAGCTCTTGTCGCAGCAGCCGCACATAGACGGCGTTGCTGTAGGTTGGGATGCAGGTAGTGAATGCGACAGCTGCCAGCAACCCGACGGCGATCGCGGCAGCCAGCCATGCTTCGACCTTCAGACGCTTGGCTGCGAGCAGAACAGGGCTGAGCGCCGGGCCGATTCGTCTGGACAACTGTGCCCACATTCGCCTGTGCATTGCCGTCTTGACTCTGACACCCTAGGGCGAGCGTCTTCCCATAATCATGGCCACCACCTCGGCCTCAGTCGCCTCGTCTCTGGTACGTGTCCCGATTAGCTCGCCGTGAAACATTACCGAAATGTAGTCGGCAATTTCGAAGACCTGTTGGATGTTGTGGCTGATGAGAATGATAGTCTTGCCCTGCCCCCTCAAAGTGTCGATCAGCTGCAGCACTTCCTGCGTCTGCTCCACACCCAGAGCAGCCGTGGGCTCGTCCATGATGATAATTTCACCGCCGCGGATCAGCGCACGCCCCACGGCTACGGCCTGGCGCTGTCCGCCTGACAAATTGCGGACCATTTCACGAACATTGGGTATGCGGGCGTGAATGTCATCGAGTACGTCGTGCGCCTGCTGCAGCATGCCCTTGTGATCCAGGAATATCTGGCCCGGCCCCCGCGTCAATTCACTGCCCAGAAACATGTTCATCACAACGTCGCGACCCTCTACCAGCGCTAGATCCTGATAGACGGCGGCGATTCCGTGGCCGAATGCGCCTGCTGGCCCCCCTATCCGCGTCTCCTGTCCGCGAACGCGAAAGCCCCCCTTGTTCGGTTGCAGCGCCCCGCTGATCAGCTTGATCAATGTGGACTTACCGGCCCCATTGTCCCCTACAAGAGCGTTTACGCGCCCCTGATAAACCTTCCAGCTGACCGACCGCACCGCGTGCACTGCACCGAAGGATTTATCTACATCAACTGTTTCCAGGATTACTTGGTCGCTCGCCATACATTACTCCGAATTCAGTGCCGGCAAAGTGGACTCAGGTCATGCGCGCCCGCAGCACACTGAGAATAACGGCAAAAACCAGCGCGAAGCCGCGGACGATCAGAATAACTCCGGTGGCAACGTCCATCAACTGCAGCCCGTTGCCCAGAATAGTCAGAAATAGTACCGCTACAAGATTACGTTCAATGCGGCCGACGCCGCCGAAAAGGCTGAACCCCCCCAGCAGGACAGCCGTCAACGCTGTGACAAAGTCCACGCTGCCCGCAATCGCCAGCCCGAACATGGCCGACTGCTTCGCCCGCGCCGTGACCAGGATGGCTGTAAGAGCCGCAGTCAGGGCCGATACCACGAGCGCGACACGGATTACTCTGTTCACCGGCACACCGCTCAGCAACGCCGCACGATAGTCTGCGCCGGTCGCATAAATGTGAGCGCCGAGCTTCGTCTGCGTAAGCATGACCCAACCGACGATGTAGCACATGAACATGATCCAGACCGACGACGGGATGCCGAACAGGCGAATGAAAACCACTTCCTGCAAGCCCTCACGGGCTATCGTAATCGTCTGTCCGCCGCTGAGAAACAGGGATATCGCCAGCATTACCCCTGAAGTTGCCAAGGTCGCCACAAATGCGACGATTCTTCCGTTGACAACGATCACACCGTTGAACAGCCCCGCGGCTATGCCGGCTCCAAGCGCGCATATCACTGTCAAAGGAAGTGATAATCCGACTTCCTCGAAAAGGAGAGCCGTCATCACCGTTGCGACCGCCAAAACACCTTGGGTGGAGGTGTCGATCTGGCCCGCAAGGATGGCCACTGTGTAACCGGCTGTAACGATCCCGGCCAGCGAAGCGCTGATCAGGACATTTACCAGGTTGCGGGTCGTGAAGAAGTAAGGGGCCAGAAAAATGAAGGCGATGAAGAGGAGGACCGTTACGACGTAGATACCGTTGTCCATCAGGAACAGGAGTTGTTCCCGCCTTCGCCTGCTTATCGACAGATCTCCTTGGTTCAAGAATCCTAGCACGTCACCGTCCTCTATCGAGTCGCCAGCTGTTGGCGGATGCTGTCCAGCAGGATGGCAAAGACGAATGCAAGCCCGTTGATCAGTTGCCGCACCGGCGCCGAAACGTTCAGTATGCCCAGACCTATTGTTAGCGTAGACAGAAAGAGAAGCCCGATCAACGTGCGCTCGATCTTTCCGCTGCCGCCCGAAAGCGCCACCCCGGCAAACAACGCCGCCGTCAGCGACTGCCCCAGGCCCTCCACACCGGGCTGCGCAGCCAGCTGCCGCCCAGCGATCAGGATGCCGGCCATGCCGGTGATGACTGCATTGATCACCAGAACGATGCGGGCAATGCGGTCGGCGTTAATTCCGTTCAGAGCCGCCGCGGCGGGATTTCCGCCCAATGCGTAGATGTGGGCGCCAAACCGGGTCTGGTTGAGCACCACCCAGCCTATCGCGTAGGCAATAAACATCAGAGGAATGACAAAAGGGACATTAAAGACTTCAAAATTCGCGATATCGCGCAGCGGGGGCCGCACCAGCCGGATCATGCCCGGTTGTTTGGTCAGATTGATGATCAGGTAGCCGATTCCACCACTGACGACGCCAACCGCCAGTGTGGACACGAATGAAGGAATGCCCTGTTGGATCAGATAGCTGCTCAACAGGCCGACTGCGATCGTCAACACCACGGTTAAGGCAAGAGCAACGCCGAGCGGCCACTCCAACAGCTGGAAGACCGCGGCAAACATGAGCGATGCCATGCCGCCAACCTGGGCCGTGGAGAGATCGATCTGACCCGAGATCAGCGTGATCGTGTAAGAAGCAAGTACGATCCCCGCCGGGCCGCTCAAACGCAGAATAGCCTCTAGCGTTCTCGACCTGATGAAGAGGTCGGGAGCGGCTACGGCAAAGAGAATGAGCTCCAGCACGAATGCGATGAAGAGGCCGTTGTCCAGAAGAAACTGAACAACTCGTTTTCTGCGCTCTCGTCCAACTTGACCGGTCATCGTTGACCCTGCACTCTTTGTCCGCAAATCCGATGCCATATCGGCCTGCCAGAACCTTTCTAAGGGAAGACGGAACCTGTTCCAATGCAGAGAGGGTGAGGCCGAACTAGCCCCACCCTCGAAATTCTTTGCTGTTCGCGTCTATCCTATTCGGACTCGTACAGCTCAGCGTAGCGCTGATCGACAGTCTCTTGGGTAATAGCCTTGCGCACCTGGTAGGTCTCGAACGGCAGACCTTCCAGCGTGGCGAGCGCTACCTCGACCCAGCCCCAACCCTCACAGTAAGGCTGGAATTCGATGAACCCGTAGTAGCCCATCGGCCTGGTCTTCAGGAACTTGGCCGGCGGTTCATCGCCGCCCAGCGTTACCAGCATAACATCCGCTTCGTTACCCGCTTCAGCAACGGCATTGTACGGGCCGATGCCAAGTCCGTCCCAGCAGGGAATCATCGCGAAAACGCCGTCTGGATTCGCTGTCATGGTGTCGTTCACCATGTCTTCTGCGGAGCGGCCTGTGGTCAGGTCCGCCATCAGAACATGGTCGTCATCCAACTCCATTGCTTCCTGGAAGGTGGAGGCGGCCGAGCCGGTGCGTGTGACGCAGGCAGGGATACCGCCGTGGGTCAACTCGATGAAGAACAGCTCACGACCGGCCCAATCCTCCTGCATGCGCTGCCTTACGCCCTCGACCAGCAGCTCCGCACCGCGCATGCCGGCGATCCCATCGGGGATACCGTATACGATCGGCGTGTATTCACTGGGGCCATTGTCGATGCCGATGAACTGAATGCCTTCGTCGAGCGCGCGCAGCGCAAGGCCTTCATATACATTGGGCCCGTGGGCGCCAACAATGCTCAGGTCGTTCAGCAGCAGCGTCTCAAGCAGGTCCGGCTCGGTCGCATAGTCGCCTGCCGCGTCCGACTCGAAGAACTCCACCCCGTAGAACTCTGCGGCTGTCTTCATCGCACCCGACCATTCACCAAAGAATGGATGTGCCAGGTTGGGATTGATAAATCCAAGGCGCCAGGGCTGCGAGAATGTGGTTGGGAGCGTCGCCAGGGGCTTACACTGATGCGGTGAAGTCATTTCCTCAATGGCCGACTCTTCATGGAAAGTGACAGCCATAGGAGTAGCCGTTACATCTACGACACGCGTCACTTCAACTTCCACAGTCTGAGTCTCGCACGCTGTCAATACGATCACAGCCAGTGCAAGAACCAGGACTGCAAATAGATACCTCTTGCTCTTCATCGTGCCTCTCCTTTGTCCTCGTTGGTGAAAAATGAGTGCTACCCAATACGTCCAGCTTGTAGTACGTCCACCTTGTAGACAGAGTCTCAATTGACTTGATCCTTGCCGCAAGTCAACACGGGTATGCAGCCAAGCCTATACTGTATCAAACGTTCAGCCAAAACGAAGTGAATTTCAGACTATCCAAGTAGCGAACTGGTGCCCCGCCAACTTTTCTGAGGCAGACCAATAGAAAAAAGTCGGTAATGGTTGCCCCGCCCATGTCGTGACAACCGTCATCCCTCCTCGGGGACCCTATGGTTCACAGTGAGGTCATTCAACGCGAGTCTTCCTGCCGAAGTGTGGCTCCTCCCGCGAAGGGATCTGAAATCAAAGGGGAAGTGATCTGAATGGCAAAAGGACAGGACGCGGCGATTGTACGATGAAAGCAAGCTGCTTGTCAAGAAAAGTCACTGATTAAGTGCATCCTGAAATGGGCATGAACTACCGTTTCTCGGTAGCAACCTTACCCTGGTCGGTTCCCAACCTAATCTCCGGAAACCGTCCACTAACTACCGAACACTGACCACTGGTTTTTGGGCGGTCGGGCCTTCGGCCCTCCCTTGTGCAGGGGCTGCGCCCCCGCAACGCCCCGCCCTTGCTAGCCACCGTGCTCATTCTTCCCCGGCAACGTGTCTAGCCAACAGTGTTTCCCCCAAACGCTCCGGTAGGGGCAGGCCTTGTGCCTGCCCTGTGTCTCTCCAGAGACCGGTGAACAATAACTGCCACCGCCGGCATAATCCCCCGCCTGACGGTTCCCGCCCCGAAATCTGGATTGCACACTTCTGATCCTTCCTGTCCCGCATGACCCAGACCTATGCTGGCGGAAATTCAACCGAGCTCACCGGCAGAATGCATGACCACCGTCGCCGCGGCAACCGCAGCAGTCTCGGCCCGCAGGACTCGTGGTCCGAGAGACAGTGGCAGCCACCCCTGTTTGATAGCGGCATCTGCCTCCTCCTTGCTAATCCCTCCTTCCGGTCCAACAAGCAGCGTAACTTCCTCCGCTTTGCTACTTGCGCGACGCCACCCTGAATTGTTCTCGACCGCGTCTTCCCAGGGCAACAGGCGAAGGCCGGCACCCTCTACAAGGGCTTCATCCCATAGAAGGGGTTCTCCGAGAATTGGAAGCCGCCCCCTGCGGCTCTGCTCTGCCGCCTCTCGAATGATCGCACGCCACCGCTCATACTTCTGCAGCAGCCGTGCCGCGGGACGAACCACCGTTCGGCTGCTGATCACCGGCACGAACTGGCTCACACCCAGCTCAGTACCCTTCTGCAACACCCACTCAAATCGGTCCCTTTTCAATGCGCACTGAAAGAGTGTCAACTTGATGCCAGGCTCACCCCGCACCGGCTCCCTGCCGAGAACGCGGCCTGTCGCCTTCTTTGCATCCAGTGCCTCAATTCGGGTTGGGTAGGCCGCGCCGCTCCCATCGAGCAACGTGATCACAATGCCCTTCTTCAAGCGCAGCACCGTGCTCAACTGGTGGGAGATAGACGAAAGATCAACTTCCTGACCCGGCGCCGCGCGCATCGCTGTAAGGAAGAACCAGTGGTCTCCGCCGCTCCCCCCACGGTCTTCAGTCGGCATCTTCGCTCCGCACCACCAAGGCGACCCAGTCCCCCTCCTGTCTGCGCTCGACCTCTGTCAACCCGTGATTGGCCGCGGCCGCCAATACCAACTCCGCTTTCTCCTCGAGGATGCCCGAAAGTATCAGGTGGCCACCCGGTGCAAGGGGTTCGTCAAGGGGTACGTTGTCATAAGCACATTCGAAGAGGCCGATCAGAATCTCAGCCAGGATGTTGGCCGTGATTACCTGGAAACGCCCGGCCTGTTTCCCCGGTACAGACCCTTGTTCTATAAACAGCCCATCGTGTGCAAGCGTGATCCCGTTCAGCAGCGCATTTTCCTTCGCCACTCGAATCGCCAGCGGATCGATATCGGTCGCCCAAACAGGCAATGCCCCTAACTTCGCAGCCGCGATGGCGAGGACGCCGCTTCCCGTGCCGATATCCAGAAACGAGTCACCCGGCCGCACCCGCTTTTCAAGCGCGGCCACGCAGAGTCGCGTCGTGGGGTGCAGCCCCGTGCCAAATGCCATCCCGGGTTCAAGCCGTACCACCACATCGCCGGGCAGCGCCTCCGGCTCCTCCCATGCCGGCGTCAGCAGCACACGCCTCCCAATGCGCAGCGGCCTGTAGTGCTCTTTCCAGGCGTGCGCCCAGTCCTCCTCCTTTACGGTTCGCGCCACCGGTTCTGGCATCGGGTACAGAAGGCGCAGACGCCACAGCCCTTCTTCAATCTGCCTCTGAATCCTGCGCCCGCGCGGGCCTGGCTTGAGGTAGGTCTTCACTGTCATACTGAGCTCGCATGCCGCCGGGCCGCCGAAATCGTCATAGCCCGTCGTCTCCACCACTGCCCCGCCGCCCGACGCCTCGCCAGCTACACTGTCCTCAATCCAGTCGCCGCCGTTGTAACGGTTGAAGAGCTCGACGACCGCTTCGGCCGCCTCGCCATCGACTTCAACCGCTATCTCGACAAGCTTTTCGTCGTTCATGGCGTGTTTGTTTCGACCGCCTTCCGTTCTTGGTGTGTCCGCACCTGCGGTATACTACCACACCTCAGTAGGCGGGGAATTCCGGAGACCTCACAATCCAATTTCCCGACCCATACCAACACACGACCCAATGCCATGACCCCCCGCCGCCAATCCTATCTAAACCTTGCCCTGTGCATTCTGCTGTGGGCGTCGATTCCTGTTGCCTCGAAGAAGATCCTGGTTGAGCTGAACAATCTGCAGATGCTCTTCTACAGCACTGTGTTCTCGGCCATCGCGCTCGGTGTGCTGGTCCTATGGCAACGCAAAACTGCCCGCCTCTTCCAGCACAAGCTGCGTGACATTGCTCACCTGGCCTGGTTGGGCTTTCTGGGGGCGTTCCTCTACTACGTGCTTCTGTACGGAGCCTTCGCAAACACGTCCGCAGCCGAAGGCTTCGTTCTGGCCTACACCTGGCCAATCCTCATCAGCCTGCTGGCCGTGCCGCTCCTGGGACAGAGGCTAACGCCTATCCGTCTGACCGCAATTGCTGTCAGTTTCAGCGGCGTCGTGGTGATAGTTACACGGGGGCAAATGGTGGAGTTTCAGGTGGAGAATTTGGCGGGAAACCTGCTGGCTCTCAGCGGCGCTTTCGTCTTTGCCCTCTTCTCAATCCTTGGCAGACGGGCAAATTACGACCTGACAGTCGCCGCCTTCATCTACTTCTTTGCTGCTCTCATATGCTCTGGCGCTGCCGTCGCCTTGACCGGCAAACTCCCCCTGCCTTCGCTGTCCGTCTGGGGTTGGCTGCTCTACAATGGCCTTCTGGTCAACGGCGTCAGCTACCTCTTCTGGTTTAAAGCGCTGAAACACGGCGAGACCTTTATCGTCTCAAATCTGCTCTACCTGACGCCTGTACTCTCGCTGCCACTGGTCAGAGTGTTCCTCGACGAACCTGTGCACGCTTCGGCGGTCTCGGGGTTGATACTGATATTGGCCGGTATTCTTCTGCAGTCCTGGCCCAAGCTGGCGGCTATAGCCCGATCCAGAAGTCAGGGGCCCCGAATCGCGAGCCCGTAACGAGAAAGAGCGCTCGCAACAACGATTGGGGCGTCCTAGTCCGGCCTCAAAATCCGGTCAAGGAGTCCGCGCCGCGGTTCATTCACTTCATCGCCCAGGCTCTCTGCAAGCTGCCGCAACAGAATCTCCTGCTCTTCCGTCAGGTCGGTCGGCGTCACTACCTTCACCGTCACGATCATGTCGCCCCGGCCGCTGCGTTGCAGACGCGCAATCCCCATCCCCGCTTTGCGAAAACTTCTTCCGGTCTGCGTCCCGGCAGGAATGTCGAAACTCTCCGTCCCGCCCCCCAAAGTTGGAATCTCTACGGTCGCGCCGAGAGTTGCCTGGGGTATGCTGATTGGCAGTTCCAGATGAATATCAAACTCATCACGCTCAAACAATGGATGCTCTTCAACGCTGAGCATGACGTAAAGGTTACCGCGCGGGCCACCCAACGTACCGGCCTCGCCCTCTCCTGCCAGGCGTATACGCGTTCCATTGTCGACGCCTGCCGGGACATTAACTTTGATCTTGCGGGACACCTGTACGCGTTTGCGCCCGTTGCATTGACTGCATGCCGTGGAGATGACCTCGCCTTCTCCGTGGCAGGCAGGGCAGGTAGTTGCCGTGACAATCGTACCAAAAAGCGGGCTCTGTTGACGGCGCTGCACCTCGCCGCTGCCGCCGCAGGTCGAACATCTTACCGGCGTAGTACCGGGCTCGGCGCCGCTGCCATGACAGGCATCGCAGTCCTCCATGCGCGGCACCTCGATCTCTTCCTGCGTGCCAAAGGCTGCATCCTCGAAGTTCAACCTGATGTCTACCCGCAGGTCTGCACCGCGGCGCGGTGCCCGCCGGTTTCCGCGCCCCATGCCGCCTAATCCGAAAACTTCCTCGAATATGCTTCCCAGATCCCCAAAACCCTGGCTGAAATCGCTGAAGCCCCCGGATCCACCTAGCCCGGAATGCCCGAAACGATCATAGACCGCCCGCTTCTGCGGATCGCTTAAGATCTGGTAGGCCTCGTTGATCTCCTTGAACTTGGCTTCCGCGTCCGCCTCCGGATTGACGTCCGGGTGGTACTGCTGTGCCAGCTTGCGGAAGGCCCTTTTGAGCGCCTGTTCATCCGCGCCCCGCTCTATGCCAAGCACCTCGTAATAGTCCCGCTTTTCGCTCATGAAGCTATTCCCAACTTATGATCCATGCGCACAAACCGGCCAAGCCCACGGTTACCCCGATAAGAGCCGCCCATTGCGAGCCGTCAAAACCGACGCCCCGTGCACTGAACAGCAGTATCACGACAAAGCCGATGGCAAGGGCAGCCCAATTGGACAGGACTGTGTGATCGGTCCAGAATCGTCGCAGAAAGTCCATGTTTTTAAGGACTCCTTTATCGTACTAGCGTCGTCATCCGCCGCGGATAGCGCCGCTTCAATTCCTCCCAGATCGCGTCCAATTGAGAGTGTAATTCCGCCAGACTGCCGTCGTTCTCGATGACGCGATCGGCCTGGTTCACTTTAGCCGCCTGCGGAGGTTGCAAATCGATCATGCGCCTGGCTTCGCCCTCCTCCATACTGCGCGACTCAAGGAGTCGCCGCAACTGGGTGGTCAAGCTGGAGGTTACGACCCAGATTTCATCGCAAAGGGTCGACATCAAACCTGCCTCGAGCAGCTTGATAGCTTCCAGAACGATTATGGGGGCCTCGTTATCGGCTATCTCCTGCTTTCCCAATTCGAAGACCTTCGGATGAACGATCTTCTCCAGCCTGCCCAGGTCAATTGGATTGGAGAAGACTATTTTGCCAAGTCTTTTGCGATCGATCGTCCCGTCTTCCCTCAGAATCTCCCGACCGAAAGCGCGTACAACCGCATCGTAAGCCTGACCGCCCGGCTCGATCACGCGGTGACCCAGCTTGTCAGCATCGATGATGAAGGCACATTTCTCCATCAGATAGTTGAGAATCGTGCTCTTGCCCGTGGCGATGTTGCCCGTCAGCCCGATTACCAGCGATTTTCGCGACATGTCCAATTAAACCCTTTACAGATGGTTGCCCCGTTTGGGCCCTATTTTAGCTGAAAGAGTGGACTGCTGACAAGCCTGTCATGCTGCCAGCGCAGCCCATTCTTCCATCAGTTCCTCCAACCGCTGGGAGACGGCCCCGTGCTGCGCCTGCAACACCTTCAGCTCCTCGAAATCCTGTCGAGCGCTCGCTAGGGCCATGCCTTCCTCAATCTCGCTCAACCTGTTTTCCATACGAGCGACTCGCTCCTCCGTTTCGACGACGGCCTGCTCCTGTCGTTGCGTCCTTTGCCGCTGCCGGCGCACTTCCCTCTGCCGCTCCCACTCCTCTTCTGCAACAGTTGGCGCAGTCTCCTCCTTCTTAGGCAAATCCGTACCGGCCGTCTGAAGTCGCTCCTCCTGCCACTGCTTCCAACTGCCTTTGAACACCTCCAACCGCCCGGGACTGTCCCCCTTGCTCGGTGTCACCTGCCAGATTTGCGTGGCCAGGGCGTCGATGAGAGCTCGATCATGGGTGACGAGCAAAATTGTCCCATCAAACTGTCTCAAGGCATCCTGCAGGATCTCTTGGCTATCCAGGTCCAGGTGATTCGTGGGTTCGTCCAACATCAGGAAATTTGCGCCTTGTAACGCCAGCCTTGCCAGCGCGATGCGGCTGCGCTGGCCCCCTGACAGACTCTCGATGAGTTGGAAAACCTCATCCCCCTTGAAGAGAAACTGGCCCAGGTATGTCCGCGCCCGCTCAGTGGGAAGGCGCTTTATCTCGAGAAGCGCGTCCAACACGGTCTGGCCGTTCTTCATCAGGCCGTAACCATTCCCAACATGACGTTGTGCAAGATAACCCAGGTCAACCGAAGCACCTAGCTCCACCCTGCCGCTGAGCGGTTCCAGCTCTTCCAATATGGTCCGCACAAAAGTCGTCTTACCAGCGCCGTTGGGGCCGATCAGGGCTGCCACTTGGCCCCGGAAAAGGTCAAGGTCAGGTGATTCAAGAATAGGAGTGTCAGTGGGCGCGAGGCTGCGCATAGTGCGCAAACGGCCCTGACGAACGGGTGGCGCCGACAGCCGAGCCGTCTGTCCGGAATTCCCGGATCCTTCGGTTATCGATAGCGAAGAGTCCAAACCGTTTTCACCGCGCCGTGACTCCGGGCTCGGTGTGTCCGCAGGACTCTTGACCGAAGCAAAGGAGTCCTCCTTGTAGCCGGCGATCAACTTGCGCGTACGCATCACCAGGTCGCCGCCGCGGGAGTGTGCGCGCAACGGGAGCCGGATAAACTGGTCAGTCGGAGGAGGCGGCAGCGCTTCCTCTTCCAGAAACCTCTTCAACCTCGTCTCTCTGCCCTGCGCTTCCTTAGTCCTCTGTCCGGCTTTGTAGCGCCGAACAAATGCCTGCGTGTCGCGGATAAACTCCTGCTGGCGGTCATACTCTTTGCGCCAACGGGCCCGACGCTCCTCCCTCTGCAGGCGATAGTGGCTGTAATTGCCCCGGTAGGCATCCACGCGACGGTGGGCAAGATCCCATATCCTCGTCGCGACCGCATCGAGAAAGTACCTGTCGTGTGAAACGACCACGAGGGCGCCTTTCCAGCCCGTCAACACGCCTTCCAGCCACGCCATCGAACGCACATCAAGATGGTTCGTGGGCTCATCCAACAGCAGCAGGTCCGGCTCCTCAAGCAGCAGACGGCCCAGACACGCGCGGGTTCTCTGTCCCCCGCTCAGGTGCGACAGCGGCGCCCGCCAGAGCGACTCTTCCAGGCCGAGACCGCTTAGGACAAATCGAATCCGCTGATCTACGTCGTACCCGCCGGCCCTCTCAAACGCCTCCTGTTGCTGCCCGTAGCGTGTCAGCAGGCCCGCCAGCTCCTGGTCGTTTTGGGTCAGCTCAGTCATCCTTAATTCAAGGCGCTGGAGTTTCTCCCCTTCGGCCAGCAGATCGGCAAAAACTAGCCTGAGATCTTCATAGAGAGTGCGCTGCCCTGCAGACGGCGGGTCTTGCGCAAGGTAGCCAATACTCGTTCCCTGAGCGACCGAGAGCTCGCCGCTAACACTTGTATCGACCCTGCCCAGCGCCCTGAGAAGGCTTGTTTTTCCGGCGCCGTTATGCCCGACCAGCCCGATCCGGTCCCCGTATTCGATGCGAACGCTAACGTCCTCTAGTACGTCGAGATCGCCATAGTTTTTTGAAATGTCGTTGGCAACCAGGAGACTCATGCGAAGGCTAACGTAAAGTGGTGGAAGCGCACAGAAAGGCCAAACTGCACCCTCAATCTAACCAGGTCGCGTCCAGCCCGACAGAACAGGCGGCAGTTTGGCTACGTGCGGGGAGTATACCACATTTTTGCCGTCTGAGCGATACCCCACACGGTTCGGTTGCATCCCAAAATGGGGGTGAACTCTGTTTTGCCTCCGGTTCCGAGTAGACCGTGTCCAGTCCACACTTCCATCCCCGAAAAATCGCCTTTTCACTGACCACTAGCCACTGACCACTGCAGTTGGGCGTTCGGGCCTTCGGCCCTCCCTTGTGCAGGGGCTGCGCCCCCGCAACGCCCCGCCCTTGCTAACCACCGTGCGTATTCTTCCCCACCATAATGTCTAGCCATCAGTGTCTCCTCCACCACTCGCTGTCTCAACCCCTCACCCCCGCAGTCCCCCTGCATTTCCCCCGTAGTTTCCCTGCAGTTCCGCGCCCCCGCAACGCCCCGCCTTTACTAGCCACCGTGTTCATTCTTCCCCAGCATAATGTCTAGCCAACCGTGTTTCCTCCCCCACCCACTCTTTCGCATGACCACTCCTTTAGTGGCAGGCCTTGTGCCCGCCCCCTTCCACTTCGATCATGGGACCCCCTGCAAGGCAAGGCCTGGCATCTTGCCTGCTTTCCGGGGGCCAGTTTACAATTCCAGCCACCGCCGGCATAACCTTCCTGCCAGACAATTCCCTCCCCAAATCCGAGACGCACCCCGCGGTTCGAATGCCTTCCTTTACAGTGCAATGCTAACCCAGCTAATTCTTAGATCTCGGCGCCGCGTCTGCTCGAATAGGTTCGACTTGCATGGATGGACCGCGAACTTGACCGGTTTTGCTGAGAAGTCTAGTGCAAGTATTGTTACGATTCTCTCCCATATGCGTCACCAGATAAACTCCGTTCTTCGAAAGGATACCCATTTCGGGGTCCGGAAAAGGTCTTGCCCGAATTCGTTTCATTCCTTTATAATTGATCTGAGGATGTCCCGTCGGAGGTAACCGGCAAATCCTTGATGTTCGATAAGGCAATTCGCCGAAACCAAGACTTCGTTCAACTAGATGAAAATTTGACCAAGGAGGTTCAAATGGCAAAGCAACTCAAGTTTTTCAGTTTGGTCCTGGTTGCGGCGCTGATGTTAGCCGCATGTGTGGCTGCGCAGCCGGCCGCAGAGGCCCCCGCAGAAGAGGCCCCTATGGAAGAGGCCGCAGCCGATACGAGCGGAAAGGTGGTCGTCGCTTCGGGCGGGATGATCCGAATCGGCGGGTCCTTCGCGCTGACCGGCCCAATCCCTGACCCTGGCCTGAACATCCGTCACGGCGCGGAACTGGCCATCGATGACCTCAATGCAATGGGGGGCCTCGAAGGCTTCATGTTCGAGCTGGTAGCCGAAGACGGCGCATGTGACGGCACGCAAGGTACCAACGTGGGCAACAAATTCGCCGCCGACGAGACGATTGTCGCCGTAACCGGCGGCACCTGCTCGGGCGAAACTTTCGGCTTGATGCCGATTCTGCAAGAGGCCCGCATACCCTTCGTCAGCCCCAGCGCCACCAATCCGGACGTCACCTCCGCCGACTGCGATGTCTGTAACCGCGTTGCCTTGAGCGATGCTCTGCAGGGCGCAACAGACGCCAACTTTGTAGTCAATGATCTTGGCCTCACCAAGGTCGCCGTAGTCCACGACAATTCCGACTATGGCAAGGGCCTGGCCGAAATCTTCCAGAACAACGTGATGGGCCTGGGAGGCGAAGTCTCCAGCTTTGAAGGTGTCCAGGTCGGTGATACCGATTTTCGCGCCATGCTGGCTAGAGTTGGCGCCGACGCGCCCCAGGTCATCTTCTTCGGCGGCTATTCCACCGAAGCCGGCCTGGTCGCCCAGCAAATGACCGAAACGCCCGGCCTGGAAGACACCGCATTCATGAGCGTTGACGGCGCCTATACACAGCAGTTTCTCGAAGCTGCCGGCGACGCGGCTGAAGGCTCCTACGTTTCCTTCGTAGCCGGCGCCGACTCCGAAGATATGAACGCCGAATTTGACGCCAAATACATGGAGAAATACGGCGTCAGCCCAGACGACCTCGGTCCCTTCCACAGCCAGAGCTACGATTCTGTGAAGCTGATCGCGGCAGCCATCGCCTCGGTTGCGACGGTCGACGACAGCGGCAACCTGGTTATTGACAGGGAAGAACTGCTCTCGGCCATCCGCTCGCTCGATGCATTTGAGGGCCTCACCGGCACCATCAAGTGCGACAGCATGGGAGAGTGCGGAGCAGGTGGTGTCCAGATATTCCAGGTCACCGACGGCGGTTTCGATCAGGTATCAGGTTTCGGCATGGAGTAACCCTCCGCCTACCGAGGAGAGGGAACTTTCAAGTCCCCTCTCCGCTTTTCCCCCGCCATTTCCTCGTAAACGACAATGACATCCAGCCCGGCGACAGCGCAGGCGGCAGGAACAGACGGCCGGACCGTCCTGAGGCAACTCACTCGGGTTCTGGGCGTAGTGATCATACTGCTCGTCATCTGGAGAGTGGCCACTGTCGGGCTGGCAGAAGGCTATCCCGCCTCTTTCTGGATATCGCAGGCGCTTAACGGGCTGGTGCTGGGCGGTGTCTATGCCCTGGTCGCATTGGGTTACACACTCGTCTACGGCATCCTCTTCATGATCAACTTCGCACACGGCGAAGTCATGATGATCGGTGGCATCACCGGCTATTTCGCTCTCCAGTTTGCCCTGGCCCGCGGCTGGATGGAGGGACCGTGGCCGTTAGTCGTAATTGCCTTGCTCCTGATCATGTTCATCGGCATGGCGGCCTCCGTCGTCATCGGTGTCGCCCTTGAACGGCTGGCCTACCGCCCTTTACGACAAGCCCCGCGTCTGGTCCCCCTGATCAGCGCCATCGGCGCATCACTCTTCCTGCAATACTCAGTACTTCTGATCTTCGGGGTGAGCCCGCACAGCTATCGCAAGCCGGCCCTCATCTCCGGTGGGCTACGGCTGGGCGATGTATTTATTCCCTATACAGGGGCCATCATCTTCATAACCTCCATCCTCCTCATGCTGGCCCTCTTCTTCATTATCCAACGCACAAAGTTGGGTCGCGCCATGCGTGCCGTAGCCGAAGACCGCGCCACCGCCTCCCTCATGGGCGTAGACGTCAACGCCGTTATTGTCGTCACCTTCATGCTGGGTTCGGCCCTGGCCGGCGCCGCCGGCGTCATGCTCGGCTTTCATAACACCGTCGTGAAGTTTAACAGTGGCTTCCTCCCCGGACTAAAGGCCTTCACAGCCGCCGTTCTGGGGGGAATCGGCAACATCCCCGGGGCAATGTTTGGTGCGCTCATTCTCGGCCTGATTGAAGCCATCGGTCCCAGCGCACTCGGCATCCCTACCGAATACAAGGACGTCATCGCCTTCAGCCTGCTCGTGCTCATACTGATTTTCCGGCCCACCGGACTCTTCGGTGAAGTACTGAGCGAGAAAAAAGCCTGATGCCTCTCGCATCTGCAACCGGAGCCGTCAGGACCGGACTCGTCGCCTTTGGTTTCCTGGGATACCTGATCCTCATCGGCATCCCCGGAAAACTGGGCGGGTCGGCCCTGCCTGTCCTCGCGCTCGTCGCCGCCATGTTCTTCTGGCTGATCCTGCGCCGGGAATCCGCCGTCCCGTCCGCTACCCCAACTGGACCAGGCCTGGCCTCCTCTGAGAGAAAGCCAGGCTGGGAAATAGGGCCGCGTTCCGCTTCAGTTGAGTCCAACCTCCACGAACAGTTCCCCTCACGTATGAGTACAGATCTCCCCCTCAAAGGACTGCTGGCGGGTGTCACTTTGGGTCTGCTCATCGCAGTCGTGAGTGGCATCGCTGCCGCGGCCATGGGCAATGGAATTGCGATCCAACCCGTCTTCGACAAGATCGTTCCCATCAACGTCGCAGCTTTAATCGGCGTAAGTCCCGGACAAATCCCCCAAGCCGAAGTTCCTTTCTTTCGTTATCTCTTGCAGGTCCTCTTCTTCACCTGCGCCGGCCTGATTGCTTCGCTGGCCGCGGCTGCCGGACGCAGCGGCCTTACGCAAGCCGCGCCGATCGCCAGACTGTCGGAGCAAGTGTCAGGCCCAACTCTCGCGTCTGCCAGCCGCTATGCGGGAATCGCCCTTCCCTTTGTCCTGCTTGCATACATTGGCTGGCTCGGTCTGCCAGGCGTATCAGCTTTCGGGTCCAACGAGGGAACCGTTCGCCTCCTCTTCACCCTGGTCGCGACCGGCAGTGGACTGTTTGCCTGGCGTCTTTCCCTGCCGGGCCGGGAGCGGAGAATCGTAGCAGTTTTGCTCGGCCTGGGCGTTCTCACGCTGCCATTCATCCTCGATCAGTTTCAGAACTCCGTGATGGGTCTTGTCTTCATCTTCGTCATGATGGGGCTTGGGCTGAACATCGTTGTCGGCTATGCAGGCCTCCTGGACCTGGGCTATGTGGCGTTCTTCGCTATCGGCGCCTACACCTACGCTTTCCTGTCGGCGCCATTCTCTTCCCCATACATAAGCAACCTGCTCAACATCATGGGCATATCGCCGGAAACGCCTCTCCTCGGCTACTGGACGGCCCTGCCGGTCGCAATGCTGACAGCTGCTGTCGGGGGCATACTCCTGGGCATTCCTGTCCTGCGTTTGCGCGGCGACTACCTGGCTATCGTAACGCTTGGATTTGGCGAAATCATCCGACTCTTCATGCTGAACTTGGGCGAACTGACCAACGGACCGCGTGGCATACTGGAGATCTCGCAGCCCAATCTGTTCGGCCTTTCACCGTCTACTGTTACCTCCGGTCTACTGAGCTCGCAAGGCTGGACATTCCTTGTGGCTCTGATCAGCTCCGCCCTCGTCGCCTTTGTCGCAATCCGCCTGAACAGCTCCCGGCTGGGACGCGCCTGGTTCGCCATGCAGGAAGACGAAGACGTAGCCGAGGCCACCGGCGTCCATCTCGTGCGCACCAAGCTGCTCGCCTTCGCCATTGGCGCTACCTTCGCCGGCATGGCGGGCCAGCTTTACGCCGCCAGGCAGATAAACATTTTCCCTGAGAACTTCTCGCTCTTTGTCTCAATTGACGCACTGGCACTCATCATCGTCGGCGGCATTGGCAGCCCTGCCGGCATCGTTCTGGGCGCCCTTGCGCTGAAAGGCCTGCCGGAAGTCTTGCGCGGCGTCGACGAATACCGCATCGTCACCTTCGCGGCCCTACTGGTAATCATGATGATAGTGCGTCCTGCCGGCATCCTGCCTTCAGCCCGCCGCCGCATCCAGTTAGCTGATCCCGTTGAAGCCGAGCTTGTCAGCATCGCAGAACCGGTTGAAGAGCCTGACCTTGTGGAACAAGCGGGGGCCTCGACGCAGGCGGCCAACGGACAGGAGAAGGCCAAATGACGGCGCTTCTCAGCGTCCAGCACGTCACCAAAGTCTTCGGCGGCCTGACAGCAGTCGACGCTGTGGACCTGGACATCGCGGCGCAGTCGATCACGTCGCTGATCGGCCCCAATGGCGCCGGCAAAACGACCCTCTTCAACTGCCTGACGGGGCTGCACCGGCCGGAAGTTGGCGAGATTCTGTTCGATGGGGACTCGCTGATCGGCCTCCGGCCGGATGAGATCACCGATTGCGGCGTTGCCCGTACCTACCAGAACATTCGCCTCTTCGGCAGAATGACCGCGCTTGAAAACGTCCTGGTCGGCCAGCATCTGCGGCTGCACGCCTCCCACTGGAGCGCGGTTCTGCGCACGGCCCGCCAGCAGGCAGAGGAACGAGAGGCCCGCGAATTCGCACGCGAGCTGCTCGATTTCGTGGGCTTGCGCGGCCGCGAAGAGGTCGTCTCCACCAATCTGCCCTACGGCGACCAGAGATTGCTTGAGGTGGCACGCGCCCTGGGGAGTCGCCCCCGCCTGCTACTCCTCGATGAACCGGCCGCCGGCATGAATCCGAGCGAGACCGAACGCATGATGGAGCTCGTCCACAGGCTACGCGACGAGAAGGGGGTTACGGTATTCCTGATCGAACACGACATGAAGGTCGTGATGAGTATCTCTGAAAGTGTGGCCGTTCTGGACTATGGCGAGAAGATCGCCGAAGGCACACCGGAGGAGGTCCGCGCCAACGCCCGCGTGATAGAGGCTTACCTTGGGCCCGATGTCGCCGTGCAGGAAACAGCCGGGACAGCGAGCCGTTGAACCATGCTGATACTGGATTCCGTCCACACCTACTACGGCCACATCCACGCGCTCAAAGGAATCTCTTTGACCGTGAATGAAGGCGAGGTCGTTACGCTCATCGGTTCAAACGGCGCCGGCAAAACCACCACCCTCAACACCATCAGCGGGGTCCTGCCCACGCGTGCCGGTGCAATTTACTTTCAGGATAGCCCTCGAAGCGCGGGCGACGGTTCGCCCCACGCTCGCCACAGCGACATTCGGCTCGACCGGCTGCCCGCACACGACGTTGCCAGGTTGGGCGTTTCCCAGTCACCGGAAGGGCGTAAGATCTTTGCCCGGCTCACAGTGCAGGAAAACCTGGCGATGGGCGCCTTCGCCCGCTCCGACCCCGATGGCGTCCTCCACGACCTGGAACGAGTCTTCGAGCTCTTCCCCCGTCTCAAGGAACGCCTTAGTCAGCCCGGCGGCACACTCTCAGGTGGCGAACAGCAGATGCTGGCAATCGGACGTGCCCTCATGAGCAGCCCCCGCATTCTCCTCCTCGACGAGCCCTCGATGGGACTTGCGCCGCTACTCGTGCAGCAGATCTTCCAGATTATTCGCGAGATCAATGCACAGGGCATGACAATACTGCTCGTGGAACAGAACGCGCAAGCCGCGCTTCAGGTCGCCGACCGCGGTTATGTCCTCGAGACCGGCAACATCGTCCTCAGCGGCCCAGCCGGTGACCTTCTGGCCAACCCGCAGGTAGCCGAAGCATACCTGGGCATCTGACGAAAGGTGCCATCCCACCTGAACCGCGGGCCGGGACGGGTGAAACCAGGCCTAAAACAGTCGCCGCTTGTCCACGATATTGCGAACCGGTTCTTCCGCCATATAACGACGCAGATTGTCCACCAACGTATCGATGCGGCGCTGAGGAACGTGGGGATTGTCCGCAGCGACGTGCGGCGTTAGGATCACATTCTCCATCTTCCACAGAGGGTGCTCGGCCGGCAGCGGCTCCGTCTCGTACACGTCCAACGCCGCGCCGGCAATGCCGCCGGACTCCAACGCCGCCACCAGCGCGTCCAGCTTGACGACGACCCCGCGGCTGATGTTGATCAGATAGGCTGTCGGTTTCATCCGGCCGATCTCGTCTACCCCTATCATCCCGACGGTCTCCGGCGTCTGCGGCACGCAGCTGACCGCAAAGTCTGCCTCTGCCAGCAGGTCGTGCAGCCGCTCCTGCGGCCAGAGTTCATCCAGGTCTAGGCCATCGCTTGGAGCCGCGTCAGGCCGTGCATCAACCGCAATAACTCGCATGTCGTGCCCCTTGCCCCGCTTCGCCAGCTCCGAACCAATGCCTCCCAGCCCGATCACGCCGAGCGTGCAATCTCCCAGATGACGTACGGGCGTCCCCTTACGCCACTCACCCTGAATCTGGCGCCGCATGTAGAGATGAATGCCGCGCGCGAACATCAGAATGAAGCAGAATGCGTGGTCCGCAATCATATCACCGTAGATCTTCGCCATGTTGCTGACCACGACGTCGCTCTCGGCAAGCTCCGGATACATGTAGTGTTCCAGTCCTGCAATCGGAGTCTGCAGCCAGCGCAGGTTCCCGGCCCGCGCCAGCAGGTCAGGCGTCAGATTGCCGTACATGCCGACCGCCTGCGGGATCGCGGTCAGCGCCTCCTCTTCGGACAGCGCGTTGACAATCTCCAGCTCTGGCGACACCGCCCGCACCTGCTCAAGTTCGTCAGGAGTCAACGGTGGATAGATGAGAAAGTTCATCGAATTCAGTCCTCTCGTTGCTATGATGGCTTGCGCCTGAATGCCGCGTACCTTTCAGCCCGCAGCAGCTGATCTATATCAACCCGCTCACCGCCCAACTCGTCCGAAACGTTCGCCCCGATAACGGCTGCCAGGCTGTTCATGGCGTCACCGAAAGGCGAGCGAATCAGCTCGGGACGGCCCTCCGCAACTGCTTGCGCGAAGACTTGACTGATGGCAAACGTACCGTCCCCGCCCTGCCCTTCGCCGCCCTGCACTTCGCCGACTATTCTCGTGACTGCTTCCCGCGTCGGCGGCTGCGACGGCGGATAGGGCCCTTCGTACTGGTACACGGTAACGCCTTCCCGGCAGATCTCCGCCCGCCCTTCCGTCCACAGGACCTGGTGGTCCATATGGTCTGCATAGACCTTCCGCAGGCGCGAAAGCGTCATCGTGCCCACGGCGCCTCCTGCAAATCCGAATAGCGCAGTGTACGTGTAAGGATTATCCGCCCCGTCGTGGACATCGTCCTCCGGCCGGTGCTGGTAGTTGGCCTGCACCCACTCGACGTCGCCGAACCAGTACCGCCACGTATCGAGCAGATGGATGCCTCCCTCGACAACCGTCATCCCGCTCCAGGCCCGGTTCGCCGTCCACACCCTGTTGCCTGGCCCCCCTTCCAGTTCCGTCTGATGGTGCTTGACATTGTGCCCTTCCAACGCACCGTGATATGTGTAACTGGCCATCAGCGGCCGCCGGCCTTCGCGCAGCAACTGGTGGACGGCTTCATGCCGCCCGTCAAAACGCTGTTGGAACCCGACCGTGCAGAGCGCCCCCGACGCCCCGATTGCCGCCTCCATCTCCAGCGCCTCGTCCAGATAGAGGCTCATCGGCTTCTCGATAAAGAGATGCAACCCTGCCTCAGCCGCGCGCACGACCTCCCCCGAGTGGACATTCGGCGGAATACATACGTACAGTGCGTCCGGTTCAAGTTCCAGTAACGCCTCAAAACTGGTTGTATGCAAAATGCCTTCTGGCCGGAAGCCTTCCACGTAGCTACCGATCTTCTCCGTATCCAGATTAGCCTCAAAGGCGTCCGCCAAAGCGATGAGCCGGACAAGGCCCTGCTCCTGAAGAGTCCACAGACATCGCAGATGTTGCAGCCCCCGCTGTCCCAAGCCCATCAATGCAACGCGTACAGATCCTGTCATCGTAGCTCCTCTATCTTCTTCCCAACCCGGGGAATCGGCTTTGCCCCTCAGGTCAATACACTATGGGCCGGACTGCAATAACGCAAACTGCCCGCCATATGAACTGTTCTCCCCCGCGATCTGACTTGTTCTCCCCGCGATTTGACCTGTTCTCAATTGTAGCGGAAAACGGTCAGGTGGCAACGCCAGAGCAGAAGTACGACTCACCAACTTCCCCTGGCAGTGGAAATTTGCTTTCTGGACTCGGAACGTCTATAATCTCGGACGGCGACAGTTGAGTTCGAAAGAGTGCAACGTGCCGCCCTTTGCCCATCCGCCCCGATCTGTCTTTCAACTGGGGCAAGTGAGGTTGTTAGTTGAGTTGCGGAAGTTCCTTTGCCCAGTAGAGCGAAGGAAACCGCATCTTCAGGAAATGTTTCGGAGGCGAAAATGGCCAAGAGAGGACCCCGTCAGCTGGTGAAGATGCGCAGCACCGAGAGCCATCATCTCTATCTGACGACCAAGAACCGGCGCAACAACGACAAAAGACTGGAACTTAAGAAGTACGATCCGGTCCTGCGAAAGCATGTCGTCTACCGGGAAACACGGTAACGACAGGAGTGAAGTGATTGTCCGACCGCGCCGCTACCTGCGATGCGACTGTGTCGAAAGTTCCCTTACAAAATGCAATGTGGAGCCCGCTGCCAAGTTTTTCCGGAGCAGCGGGTTTCTGATTTCTTGCACAGGTCCCTGGTACGGGCACATGGACCGATTCAGACCCGGTCTCCCTGACGCCCAAATCGGCCCGACGGCCCAACAAAAAAGCGGGAGACTCTCAAGAGTTCTCCCGCTTTGCAGTGACCCACCAGGGATTCGAACCCCGAACCCGCGGATTAAGAGTCCGCTGCTCTGCCAGTTGAGCTAGTGGGCCGTCAGCCAAGGGATATTGTAGGTATGCGGCCCACAGTTGTCAAATTTTAGGCCGCCGATTTCCTTTCAAACACCGTACCCTTACCTAGCAAAGGACTGAGATTTCCAATGCCTTTTTCTGACAGGGACCTCGAACAGTACGCGCATCTCCTAATCCGGCTTGGGGTGAATCTACAGCCCGGCCAGTCCCTTGACATCCGCACCGAACCCATCCACCGCGAATTCGCCCTCAAGCTGGCCGAGGCCGCCTATGACGCCGGCGCGAAGTTCGTGGCAATTGAGTACAACGACATGCGGCTGCAGAGCATTCGCGTCCGCAAGAACTCGCCTGATGAGCTCGAGCATCTCCCAGCCTACGTGGAAGACATCGCCCTCGAACGTAAAGAGGACAGGTGGGCCGCCATCAGCCTGGTCGGCGAAGAAGATCCCGGTCTGCCCGCCCAACTCGACCCCAACAAGCTGCGCATCCTGCAGACGGCCGAGTACCGTGCCACAATGCCCTGGCGCGCCTCGATGATGGAGATGAAGCAGCAATGGAACGTGGCTGCCATGCCCACACCAGCTTGGGCGCAGAAGGTCTTCCCTGGCATGCCCGCCGAGGAGGCTCTGCCCCGCTTCTGGGAGGAAATCCGCCGCATCATCCGTTTGGACGCCGACGATCCGCTCGCGGCCTGGCAGACACATCTTTCCAACCTGGCGGCGGCCCGTGAAACGCTGCAATCCAAACAGGTGCGTGCCCTCCACTTCTACGACCCCGCGCCCGCGCCTGACGGCAAGCCCTCTACCGACCTCACCATCGGCTTGACCGACCGGCCCAATTGGGCCGGCGGCAACAGTGGGCTGGGTACAGATGCAGAACAGGAGAGCGGGGCCTCCACTGCGCCTGTCTTTCTCCCTAATATACCCACCGAAGAGCTGTTCACGACCCCCCATCGCCTGCGGGTAAACGGCTGGACGCGCACCTCCCGCCCCAGCTTCCCATTCCGCCGCGAAGTAGCCGATGCCTATTTCCGTTTCGAAGACGGCCTGGTCGTCGACTTTTCCGCCGGCGAAGGCCAGGAAACATACGAACAGTTCTTCGATGTCGAAGGCACCCGCCATCTTGGCGAGGTCGCCCTCGTTGACGTGTCATCCCCTATTTTCAAAAGCGGCCTCACCTTCTACAATACCCTTTTCGACGAAAACGCCGCCTGCCATGTCGCATTTGGCAAAGCTTATCCCATCGGGCTCGAAGGCGGTGGTGACTTGTCAGAGGAGGAGCTCCTGGAGGCCGGCGTAAACAACTCCGATCTTCACCAGGACGTGATGATCGGCACCGCCACGCTCGATGTCACGGGCCACCTTAGCGACGGATCCGAACTTGCAATCATGCGTGAGGGCCGCTACACGCCCGCCGTTCTGGCATGACCGCAGACGACCCCCTGCAACCTTTTCTTGCTGATCGGGGCGTCGTCATCCTCGATGGCGCCCTCGCGACCGAACTGGAGCGGAGAGGTGCCGATCTCAACGACGAGTTGTGGTCTGCACGGCTTCTGATCGAAGATCCGGCATCGATCAGACAGCTCCATCTTGACTACTACCTGGCCGGCGCCGACGTCGCCATCAGCGCAAGCTACCAGGCCAGCTTCGAGGGATTCGCACGAAACGGCCGCAGTCGCAAGGAGAGCGCTGTCCTGCTACAGAGCAGCGTACACATCGCACAGCAGGCTCGCGACCGGTTCTGGGAGGAGCTGCATGACCCCACCGAAAACGCGCCTCGAAAGCGCCCTCTGGTCGCCGCGTCGGTCGGCAGCTATGGTGCCTACCTCGCCGACGGCTCTGAGTATCGCGGCGATTTCAACATCTCCAACCAGGAGCTGAAAGCGTGGCACCGCCCGCGACTGGAGGCACTGCTGGCAGCCGAACCGGACCTGTTGGCTTGCGAAACGATCCCCTGCTTCCAGGAAGGCGAAGTCCTGGTCGAGCTGTTAGACGAATACCGGGAAACGCCGGCCTGGCTGAGCTTCAGTTGCCGCGACGGCGAAAACGTGGGCAGCGGCGAGCCGTTCGCCGCCTGTGTGGGGCTGGCCGAAAGGTCGCCAACCATCGTCGCTGTCGGCCTGAACTGCACCGCGCCCCGCTACGCCCAGCAGCTGCTGAACAGAGCCCGCAAGGTAACAGCCAAGCCTCTCGTCTGCTACCCCAATAGCGGCGAGCTCTGGGACAGTCCTTCCCATTCATGGATTGCCGGCAGCGAGCAAGGTCGGTTCACAGACCTTGCTCCCGTTTGGAAAGCCGCCGGTGCCCGCCTCATTGGAGGCTGCTGCCGCACCGCCCCCGACGATATCCGGTCCCTGGCCGCCCGACTTTCCACCTATTCCTGTCAGAACACGCTCGAATGCTAGGTTTGGACGCGAAAAGAGCCGGACTCTCAAAAAAGTCCGGCTCCCTAACTTAAATTCTGTTTCAGTAAACCTGTGCCTATTCGGCCCGCTGCGAAAGCAGGTAGGTCAAAAGGTCGGCCATGTCCTGATCGCTGAGGTCCACGGAGTATGTCTCAGGCATCACGCCCGAAGTATAGCCGTCGACGATATAGTCGTTTGGTTCGGTGATGCTCGTGTAGAGATAGAATGCCGGCCCGGCAAGACCGAGCTGTGCCGCCCGCCCAACCGCAGTATCGGCAATCTCAAGCCACGTCGGAGCCACGTCGATAAGGCTGTTGTCCGTCACATGGCAACCAATGCAGTTATGGGG
Organism: Caldilineaceae bacterium; assembly: GCA_965207495.1. Classification (GTDB taxonomy): domain Bacteria; phylum Chloroflexota; class Anaerolineae; order Caldilineales; family Caldilineaceae; genus Bin5. The sequence goes on along the minus strand of OZ242287.1, from coordinate 3,519,658 downwards.
TACCGTCAAATCCAATCCCCTGTCAACATCACCAGGAATCAGCGCAATCACCTCATCCGGCAACCCTGCCAATACTTCCTCATCGCTCAGGCCGGCAATGCTCGGCCGCGGCGTAGGCGTGGGGGGTACAAAGGCCTCACCCTCGGCCAAAACAACCATGCTGGGCGAAATCAGCTGCAGCCGCGGATTCGGCGCACAGGCGCTGACCACGACGAGAGCCAGAAGAAAACCGACAATTGCAAGCAGATAAGACTTACGACGTACCATTCACAATCTCCATCAAGAGCTGAAGTAGTTCATTCGCAACTGCGAATAGGTATGTCTCGAAATTCAGCAGCTATTATATAACACGAAGCCGTTCTTTACCGCATTCGCAATCCGCTTGAAACAGATTTCACGATTGAGCTTAGAGGCTTTGACGAACAACGCCGCATGACGAATTAGGGGCGGTCCGAAAAGCGTAGTCAACTGACGACAATCTGCAACGACCATAGGGGGAACCATGGAACAACGAATAGATGTGGCGAAAGCTCGCGAGTTGCTGGAGGAAAATCTGCCCGCGTGGGAACTGCGCGAGGACCAACTGTACAGACGATTCAGTACGGCCAACTGGCGAGTGACGCTGATGACGACCAGTGCTATCGGCTTCTTGGCCGAAGCAGCTTACCACCATCCGAGGATGGTCCTAAACTATCGCTCGGTCGAGATATACCTGACAACACACGATGCCGGAGGTCTTACGCAGAAGGACTTCGACCTGGCTCTGAAAATAGAGCAAACTGTTAACTGGCCCCGAAGGGATAGAGATGCTCCGGACGCTCGGCCCAAGGATTGGCTTCGCAGCTGAAAAGTGAAGGACTGACCCTCGGACTGGGTTCGGCCGATCTGCCATCAGGTTACTTTACGATAAGTCCCCTTCAAACAGTCTGAGGCTGCCTTCAACTCAATCGCTCTTGATCGCTTCTTGGGGATCACGCGCCTGAAACGCATTGAAGAGCACGATGCTACCCGCGATCGCTGCGTTCAGACTGTCTACCGATCCAGCCATGGGGATCGTAACGCAAAAATCGCACTTCTCCCGCGCCAGCCGGCTCAGCCCTTTGCCTTCGTTGCCAACCACCACGGCCAGCGGACCGCTCAGGTCCGCATCGGTTAGCGAAATCGCCTCCTGTCCCAAGTCCAGTCCGACTGTCCAGATATTCTGTTTCTTGAGGAGGTCAATCGTGCGGTTGACGTTACCCACCAGGGCGACAGGAATGTGCTCCACCGCCCCGGAGGAGGCGTTGCTGACCGCAGGGGTAATACCTGCAGCCCGGCGCTCGGGCAGTATCACACCGTCCACACCGAAGGCCTCGCCGCTGCGAAACAGCGTGCCCAGATTGCGCGGATCCTCCAGATGGTCCAGCACCAGCAGTAGCGGATCCGCCTTGCGCCGCGTCAGGTCAAGAATGTCGTCCAGCTCGGCGTAGGGAAAGGGGCCCGTTTCAAGTGCAACGCCCTGAGGATTCAACTGCGCACGCCGGATACGGTCGAAGATTCCGCCTTCGATGTGCCGGGTAGGGATTTTGGTCTTTTGGGCTAGGTGTACGATCTCTGCGAGGGTTCCTTTGGGCGCGGCTTGGCCGTCGCCTTCCAACCACAACCGGTAATAATGCCGCCGTCCGGCACGCAAGGACTCCAGAACAGCGTGCCGGCCCACGAGCAGTTCGCTCACCGGGCGTCCTCGATCCGCCAGGTCGTACCCTCCGGAGTGTCCTCCAACTGGACGGAGTGCGCCGCCAAACCTTCACGTACCATATCCGCCACCGTCCACTGCTTCTCATCTCGCAGCGCCGTGCGTACCGAGACCAGCAGATCGATGAATGGCTTGGCTGCAAGAACGTCACCGTCGGCGCCGTCTGCTTCGGTCAGCGACAGGCCCAGAACGCCCGCCAGCTCGCGCAGTGTTTCCTGTGCGGCCTGAAAGAACGGGCCGGAGACTCCGGCGGCGCGGGCCGAATTGATGGCTCTCACCAACTCAAACAGGTTCGACAGGGCCGCACTTGTATTGAAATCATCGTCCATTGCCTGGCAAAAACCGCTGCGAGCTGACTCTGTCACTTCCCGCAAGTTGTTGGCCTCATCGCCTACCGCGACAGTCCCTGTTGCCGGGCGCAGTCCTCCTCGCAGCCGGGCCGTGCTTCGCACCGCCGCGCCAATCGACTCATCCGAATAGGAGACCGGCTTGCGATAGTGCCCGGAGAAGATCAGCATCCGCAACGCGTCGGCTGAATACTGGCTAAGAAAACTGTCGATTGTGACGAGGTTGCCAATCGACTTACTCATCTTCTCGCCTGACAGCTGGAGCATCCCGTTGTGCACCCAGTAACGGGCAAATGGCTTACCGGTAAGGCTCTCGCTCTGTGCGATCTCGTTTTCGTGATGCGGAAAAATCAGGTCGTTGCCGCCGCCGTGAATGTCGATCCGCTCTCCCAGATGATGCAAGCACATGACCGAACACTCGATGTGCCATCCGGGCCGGCCGGGGCCCCACGGGCTTTCCCAGGAAGGCTCACCCTCCTTGGCTCCCTTCCAAAGGGCGAAATCCGCCTCGTTTTCTTTGCCTTCTTCACCGGCCACACGCGTGCCGGCTACGGCGTCCTCCTGCCGGCGCCGGCTGAGCTTCCCGTAATCATCATCCCTGTCGACCCGAAAATAGACGCTTCCATCCACAGCGTAGGCGTAGTTGGCCTCGCCAAGGTCCTCGATCGCTCGAACAATGTTCGCAATCTCGCTCGTCACCCGCGGGTACGTGTCCGCCGGCTTGATGTTCAGATCGCTCAGATGCGTAAGATACTTGTCCGTATAGAACTGCGCCAACTCAAAGGGATCCTGCCCGGTCTCCTGCGCCCGAATGATGATCTTGTCATCCACATCGGTGAAGTTCGTGACGTACGTTACGTCATGCCCGGTGAACTCCAGGTACCGGCGGATCATATCAAAGACGATCGCGCTCATCGCGTGGCCGATATGGGCGTCAGCGTAGACCGTCGGCCCGCAGACGTACATGCGCACGCGTCCCTCTTCCAATGTTTCGAACGGTTCCCGCTTACGAGTCAGCGTATTATAGATGTTGAGCGTCATCAATGTCCCTGTCGTTGGCTCACCCGGTTTTGAAGGAGATTCCCACCCGATTAGCGAACTGACTCGTAAGCCCTGCGGCGCTCCTGTACCTCCTCCGGAACAGCAAAAATCAGTCGCCCGGCATTCGTCTGCAGCACCTTCGTGACACGCACAGAGAGCCGCGACCCCATATGGCGCCTTCCCTGCTCTACCACCACCATAGTCCCGTCATCAAGATAGCCGACCCCCTGATTCATCTCCTTTCCTTCCTGAATCACTTGAATCGTCATCTCCTCCCCGGGAAGTACCACCGACTTGACCGCGTTGGCAAGTTCGTTAATGTTCAGGACGCGCACGCCCTGCAGTTTTGCCACTCGGTTCAAATTGTAGTCATTGGTAACGATGGCTGCGCTCATCTCCCTTGCCAGAAAGACCAGCTTTTCATCCACCTGCTGTGCTTCGGCGGGATCCTGGTCCAGGAAAACGATGCTCATTCCCTCAATCTTCTGCAGCCTGTCAAGAATCTCAAGTCCTCTCCTGCCGCGGTTTCGTCGCAACACCTCAGCCGAATCCGCAATGTATTGAAGCTCATTGAGTATGAATCTTGGAACCGCGAGAATCGCCCAGAGAAAACCCGTCTCGGCCACATCGGCGATGCGTCCGTCAATGATTACACTGGTATCCAAAAGCATCGTGTCCGAATGCTGGGGCCGGCCGCCCTTTGCAAAGAGAGGCAGCTTAGGCAAATCCCTGGTATCTTCGCTCTCGTTGGGAAAGCCGAAAAAGTTAAGGATCTCCCGATGGCGCAGCACCATCATCGTTACCCCCAGGTAGCCCATCACGATGACGCCTACAAAGGGCAGAATGGTACCGAATGGATTGGGCAGGAGTGACAGAGGATAGGCCAGGAGCGCGGCGATGGCCAGCCCAATCGCCATACCCGCGGTCGCCGCCATGAGCTGAACCGTGGGTATCTGCCGCAAGCTGGTCCGAAGCGCATTCGCCGGTTTGACCGTCAGCCACGGGGAGGCGAAAAGCCCAACAACTCCGCTGACAATTGAAAGAGGAATAATCAGGCGCGCTGACGAGAGCGTCAGACTCTCAAGAGCCTCCACACCTGTGAATTGCCTGCCCAGTTCCCATCCCAGCAGGACAAAAACAAAAGTGACCAGACTCCTTAGAATCAACGCCCAACGCATATCCAAACTCCCCTGAAGAAGGAAAACGATAATTTCGCATTAAATTCATAATACAGCATCTGCAAATAGAGCGCAACGCTAGAATTCTCTATCCGAAAGTGAGTGCGCTAAAACAGCCGATTCAGTGAACCGGTAACGGTCACGCCCGACGATGTATTGCATCGATATTCAGCCTCTTCCTCCCGGATTTCTGCTACTGCAAAGACTGATACAGCGCCAGAACTTCACGCGCATTGTGGCGCGCGGAAAAACGTTGACTGTAATTTCGTGCCGCGCACCCCATCTCCCGTCTCAGTTGAACGTCCTGTGCCATTTTCATTATGCGAAGTCCGAAGCTGAGGTCGTTGTTTTCAGTCAAGAAACCGGTCTCTTCGTCGACGATCATATCAGCCACGCCAGGCGAATCGATCCCAACGGCCGGCAGTCCCGCGGCCGCGGCCTCGATAAAGGTCAGCGGATGCACTTCACTCACACTAGCGGACACGAAAAAGTCCGCAACACCGAGGACACCCGCGATGCGTTCGTATGAGATCGGGCCAGTAAACGTCACCCTGTCATCCATTTCGGAACTCCGTGCAAGGTGGCGGCACTCGTCCAGGCTCGGGCCGCCCCCGACAAGCAGCAGGTGAAGTTTCGGACACTCGTCTTTCAGCGCCGCGAAGACCTTCAGGAGGCGGTCCACAGCCTTTTCCTGGCTGATCCTTCCCACGTAGACGCCCACCACCATATCGTCAGGGATCCTGAGTTCGGACCGCTTGGCCTCCTGCTGAGGACTCTGAAACTGACCCAACTCGACGCCGTTGGGAATGACTGCCACACGTCCCTGAATGCCCCAAGTCTGCATGACCGCCGCCGCACTCTGGCTCGGCGCGATAATCGCACTGCATCGCTGGCTAAACCGCTGGAAGAACGCATGCAAGGCCGTGTCGGACAGAGTATCCGGCACCAGTGGAAGGTACTGCTGCACGTAAAGATCGTACCGTGTATGGCTGGTAAAGACCAGCGGTATGTCGTAGCGCCGCGAAAAAGTGAGGCCGAAACTGCCGCTTATGAATGGATGGTGAACATGAATCACGTCCATCATCTTCAGAATGTCCCGGCACCGCGAGTCAACTCGCACCGTCAAGTGATATCCAGTGTCGGCTATCGGGATGCTTGGAAGGCGAATGACATTGCTCTCGTCTGCAGTCTCCTTGTCCTGCTCTGGAACAAAAAGATAGACCTGCTCTCCCCAGCGGTCGAAGTGCTCCTTAAGTAGTCCAACGTGATTTACGACACCGTTGATATAGGGCTTGTATATATCGCTAAAGAGGGCGATTCGCATTGTGTTACTGCCCTTCTCCTTTCGCGTCAGCTGGCGCCTGCCAGGCTGCTGCAGACGAACTACAGGTTCCGGTGGCTTTGTCCACTATACACAGACGAGATACGTACAGGTCGGCCCGAATCCATTTTGTATCTCTCTTCTGAATACGCTGCGGAAAGGAGATGGTTGCACACCCGTCCTAATCAAGCACTGGCAGTTATTGCTGTAAAGGCACTGGTCTTAATGGCGCTAATTTTGGCAAACGCAGAGGCATTCTTCCCATCACTCTCCGCCAGTCATACCTCTCCGCCGGCTATATCCCTCGACGTTACAACCCAAAAATAGGTCAGACGGAGACCAACCAGGACCAGCGTCGTCAGACCCACCGCGGCCAAAACGAAAATCCATGCGACCCCGTCGCCAAACACAATCGCGCGCAGGCCGAACCCAAGTGCGTTCCCAATAAGGACGGCCAGAACTGAGTTTAGCGCAAATCGACGCAGCCCAATGCGACCTGAACGAGGGTACGCCCCGAATACAATCGCCGCGACAAACCATCCGACTAAGAATGGGGTGATGATACGGGGCATGTTGGACAGCCAGTCTGCGGGCCCGCCCGAACTGTGCATCATGCGCCCGCCAATGGCGAAAACAAGATAAGACAGTACATCAATCGCAACAAGCACTCGCCATGAAAGTGCCCTGACCGATACTTCTGTTTTGGCATAGACCGTCATTCTCGAATCTCTTCTCCCACTGTGCCTAACTCCGCCCGCTCCGGCACTTCGAGCGCATATCTCGACCTAGTTGGTTCCTGCCGGCGGCACACCCAATTTCGTGTATGCATGGCCGTCACGACTTGCTAAACGAAACCATCCCTCCTACTATACCATATCGTCTGAAAGTTGGAGCCATAGTAAAGGAAAATGGCTATGTCATCATCCCACTCAGAAACCTTTCTGACTGGCCTGCGCTGCCTTCGCTGCGCCCGCACTTTTTCGACCGATTCAATCGAATATGTCTGCCCCTGCCGGCCAAACCGGGGCAGCGACCTGGGCCATCTTGACGCTGTTTACGACTATGATGCGATAAACGCTATGCGAACAGCCCGTCCCGACGCGTCTGAGCCAGGTCTGTCCCGTCCCTTCTCTTTCATGACCCCAAACACTACTCGCAGCATCGAACGTTGGTGGCCGCTGCTCCCCGTGAAGCCCGATTCTCTCCCGCCACTTCCCGTAGGTGACACGCCGTTGCTACGCGCAGATCGCCTGGCGGAAGCACTGAATCTACCCAATCTTTACTTGAAAGACGACGGCCGCAACCCATCCGGGTCTTTCAAAGATCGGGCGTCCGCAGTCGCCGTCGCCCGCGCCCGCGAGACCGGCCGCGATGTCGTCGCCACCGCCAGCACGGGCAACGCCGCCGCCGCGCTGGCCGCCATGAGCGCCGCGGCCGCACATTCCAACGTTATCTTCGTGCCCCGCTCCGCGCCCCAGGCCAAGATCGCCCAGCTCCTCGTCTACGGCAGCCGCGTTCTCGCCGTCGACGGCACCTACGACGACGCCTTCGATCTTTGCGTGCGCGCCTGCAATGAGTTCGGCTGGTACAATCGCAACACTGGCTACAACCCCTACATGACCGAAGGCAAAAAGACGGTCAGCTTCGAGATCGCCGCCCAGCTCGCCGAGGCGAACGACAGTGCCGGAAAGATCGACAATCACGTCAATCCCCCCCAATTCGTTCACCCCGACGCCGTCTTTGTCTCCGTCGGCGACGGCTCGATCATCGGCGGCGTATACAAGGGCTTCTGGGAGCTGCACGCACTTGGGTGGATCGACCGCATCCCCCGCATTTACGGGATCCAGTCCACCGCCAGCGCCGCCATTCACAACGCCTGGCGCGACGGCCTGGACGTGCCCACGCCCGTCAGAGCCGCTACTTCAGCCGACTCGATCAGCGTTAACGAACCCCGCGACGCCACCAAAGCCCTTCGCGCTGTTCGTGAAAGTGGTGGCGCCTTTCTCCTTGTAGAAGACGAGGCAATTCTCCAGGCCATCCTGCCGCTGGCCCGCTTGGGCGGCGTTTTCGCGGAACCTGCCGGCGCAACCGCCCTCGCCGGCCTCCAGCTCGCACTAGGTCAGCAATTGCTGGACTCCAGCAATACCGTCGTCGTAATCAGCACCGGCAGCGGCCTGAAAGACGTTCCCGCCGCCATGAAGGTAGCGGGAGAACCGACAGTCATTCAGCCCGAATTGGACGCAGTCGCCGAGAATCTTGACCTTGATTGCGATGGACCATACTGCTGACGCCAGCCTGATTCTGTGTCCTGGCCGTGATTCGTTCGCATGGCCTCTTCCATTCTGGTACCATAGGGCAGAGGCTCACTTGAGCATTTCTGATTCCATGCCTCTTAGTTTCCTGAAAGCGGAGAATCTGACTTGACTTTACCAATTATACCCGGCCCAACCTACGCGGAAATGCGCGACCCGAACCTGCTGTCGGACAGTCTGCGAAGCCAAGCGTCATCAGCCTTGACCGCGAACGAACTCGCCCCCCTCAACCTTTTTAACATCAATTGGAAAAACACCGGTACCGAAGTAGAGCACATCATCCTGCCCAAGGAGCTGACCGGCGTCCAGGCCAATATTATCGTCCTCAGCGGTCGCAACTTTCCCAGTGGCTCGATGAAAGTCGGCCCAGCCTACACAACACTCGCGGAATCTGAAGTGCTAAACGGCTTGAGACCCGGCGACCGCCAAATAATCGGCCCCAGCACAGGAAATTTCGGCATCGGCACGGCCTACGTCAGCGCCTTGAAAGGCTACCAGGCCGTCGTCGTCATGCCCGACACCATGAGCCAGGAACGCTACGAGCGCATCCGCAAATACGGCGGCGACCTGGACCTCACACCCGGCACCGAATCGGACGTGATCCTGACCCTCGAGCGCACGCACAGCGAATACGTCAGCAAGCCGGAAAAATACGTCGTCCTCGCCCAGTTCGAACTGATGCCCAACTACCGCTTCCACCGCCACGTCACCGGCGACGCCGTCGAAAAAGCCGCCGCCAGCGTAGGCAACGGCCAGGTTGCCGCCTTCGTCAGCGCACCAGGCAGCGCCGGCACGCTCGCGGCCGGGGACCATATCAAGTCGATCTACCCCGACGCCAGCATCGTAGTACTCGAACCCCGCCAGTGCTCAACCCTCTTCGACGGCGGCCAGGGCCAGCACCGCATCGAAGGCATCGGCGACAAAATGGTTACTCTCATCCATAACGTCCATAACTCCGACCTCCTCATGCTTATCAACGACGAAGAGACCGTCCAGGGTATGGAAGTTGCCCAGTCAGGGACCGGTGCACTCGTCGACCGCCTCGGGCTGAGGAGTCAGGATGCCGAGGCGCTGCAGGGCAAGTTCGGTCCGAGCTGCATCTGCAACATCGTCGGCGCCATCAAGACTGCAAAATACCTGGGACTTGGCCCGCAGGATAACGTCGTCACCATCGCCACTGACAGCTACGACCGCTATCCATCCGTCAGCGCCGAGCTCTACGAGCGTCATGGCGCTAGGCCGGACGATGATACGCTGGAAGCATGGGCCAAAGCCGTATTCCTGGGTGCGTCGATCGGCGAGATCATCGACCTCAACCGGCCCGGTCAACACGACCGCCTCCATAGCATGAAACAGGACCTGTGGACCCGTTTCGGCTATAGCGCCGACCAGATCGAACGCATGGCCAGCCAGGTTTTCTGGGATGAGGAGTACGCGAAAATCGAGGAAATCGACCCAGCCATCGAGGAAATCCGCGGAACGCTTCCGTAGATCGCCAGCGTCCCGAATGTTTGCTATGGGGTTTCCATCAGTCGAAGAATCGCACCGAAACCGCTTTGACTGGGACAGAGTGAACTCTGGGTCGTTTGCACTTCAGTCGCTCTCGCGGATCACGGGGTAAGCTCCACCAGACGAGCGCACCAGCAAACGCTCTCCGATAGACGTCTGTTCTGGGGCGCTGACGACAGCGCCGTCGCCGCGTTGCACAATACTGTACCCTCGCGAAAGCACGGCCGAAGGATTAAGGCCTTCCAGCCTCGCCCTGGCGGAGGCCAACTGTTCTTTCCTTCGCTGTAGCACCCCAGCTTGAACGCGACGGATTCGGTCCTCAGTCTCATCTAGCCGCTGCCGCGAGAGATCAATCTGCCGCAGCGGCGCGCTGCGCAGCAGCCGGCGCCGCACCTCTTCCAGCTGTACCATCCGATCCGAAACCGCGCCAGCGCCGCCTCGAAGTAACCACACCTGCATCTGCCTGACATCCTGCAGCAGCTCCCGGCGGTCAGGCGTCGCCGCCACTGCCGCCCCTGTCGGCGTCGGGGCCCGCAAATCAGCGACGAAATCGGCGATCGTGAAGTCGGTCTCATGGCCGATCCCGGTCACGACCGGCACATTGCTCTGTGCGATGGCGTACGCCACGACCTCCTCGTTGAATGCCCACAGGTCCTCTATCGAACCGCCCCCCCGTACGAGCAGAACTGTGTCTAGGAGGCCCTCCTCCTGTTCAGTACTCTCGAACAGCGAATCCGAAGATCTGTGACCGTTGCCCGCAAACAGCAAAGGCATTTCCGCCTGATCTTCTTTGGAAATGGCGCCGCGCGATGCTGCCCCGCCCGCGAATCTGTTCGCAGCCGCCAGCGCGGCCGCGATCTGCCCTGGCGCCTCTGCCCCCTGGACCTGCGTCGGAAACAGGACCGCCTCCGCCAGCGGCCAGCGCTGGCCCAGAACGCGCAACACGTCCTGAAACGCGGCCGCGCTCTGGCTCGTGACGATTCCTAATCGCCGCGGCTTAGCTGAAATCGGCCGCTTACGATCCGCATCAAAGAGGCCCTCAGCCGCGAGCCTCTCCTTTAGCGCTTCAAACTGCGCGTACAACTGTCCGCGCCCCGCCGGCCGGATCTCGTCTGCATAGAATTGGTACTGGCCGCGCTCAGGGTAGACAGTCACGTGCCCGTGCGCCAGGATCTGGTCGCCCTCTCTCGGGAGCCAGGCGTGCCGGTGTGCGTTTCCCCGCCACATCAAAGCACTGATGACCGCGCCACTGTCCTTCATGCTGAAGTAAATGTGCCCGCTGGCCGCCTTCGTCCATCGGCTCACTTCCGCCAGGACCCAGACATCCCGGAGCAGCTCGTCTTGCTCGAACAGTGAAGTAACATGCGACGTCAGTTGCGTAATCGTCAGAGGATTCATAGCCCTGGATTGTACCACGCCCAACGTCCGATTTCACAGGAATTTCTTTTCCGGTGTGCATCCCAAAATGGGCGTATACACTCGTTTTTCTCTAATGGCAACCAAGCCGCAGTCAGTTCCAATCCCAATCTCCGGTGGAACAGACGGTGTCACTCTCTCCTCTCTCCTCTTCACTCTCTCCTTGCATTTGGGCGTTCGGGCCTTCGGCCCTCTCTTGTGCAGGGGCTGCGCCCCCGCAACGCCCCGCCCTTGCTAGACCACTGTGCTCATTCTTCCCCAGCAACGTGTCTAGAGAAAGGTGTTTAGCCAACAGCATTCCCCCCAGCCGCTCCCGTAGGGGCAGGCCTTGTGCCTGCCCTGTTCCCCCTAAACCAATGGACACCCGGTAGGGCCGGAGGCCCGGCGTCTGCCCTGCTTCTCTCCAAGAACCGGCGAACAGTACCTGCCACCGCCGGCACAGTCTCCCTTCCAAACCGGTCCCACTTCAGATCTGGGATGTACCCGCCCCTACAATATATTGACAAATATCAATATAAGGGATAGACTGTCCCGTAGGCGGCCGATTTTGAACCTTTGGCTTCCTTTGATTAGGGTGGTGGACAAGCTAAGAAACGCAAAAGACGGGGCGGAGAGAACACAATGGTAACCCAGTTGACAACCGGCAGCAGCACCGGAAAACCCCAACTCCCGGGTTTGCCAGCAGCGCCTCACAGCGAATTCGCTGGTATGCAGATCGGCGACACCGCCCAAGCCGAAACAATTGCCTCCACGTTCAAGGCGATTAGCCATCCCGTTCGAATTCGGATCCTTGATCTTCTGTCTCGTCAGTCTAGCCCCATGTGCGTCTGCCATATCGAGGCCCGTTTCACTCTCTCGCAGCCCACGATTTCCCATCATCTGCGCCTGCTGCGCAAGGCGTGCCTTGTAAACAGCGAGCGGCGCGGCACGTGGATCTACTATTCGGTCAGAAGAGAAGGGGTAGAGCCACTCAATTCATTTGTAAAGTCGATAATTCGCGATCCAGGAGAAATAAACCATGCAATCTCAAACTGAAGTGCTGCAGATATCTGACGAATTGCAGACCGGCAGCTGTTGTGGTACCTCTGTTGAACTGTCTTCAGCATCGCTCAATGACGCTGAATCCATCCGCGCCGAGGTCCAGTTACACTATGGACGGGTCGCCGAAGAGCAGCTGAATGGTAACGGCAGTCAGAACTGTTGCGGTAGCGATTTCTACGAAATCGAAGACCTGAGCCAGCTGCCGGACTCCGCCGTCAACAGCAGCCGCGGATGCGGCAATCCCAACGCCATCGCCTCCCTGGCACCCGGCGAAACTGTCCTCGATCTCGGCTCCGGCGGCGGCCTTGACGCGCTGCTCGCTGCCCGACAGGTCGGTGAGTCCGGCTACGTCTACGGCGTCGACTTGAACGACAGCATGCTGGAGCTGGCCCGCCGCAACGCCGATAAGGCCGGCGCCACCAACGTGGAGTTTCGCAAGGGCGACCTGGAAAACCTCCCCCTACCCGCCGATAAGGTCGATGTAGTCATTTCCAACTGCGTCGTGAATCTCACCACCGACAAGGGCAAGGTCCTCAATGAGGCCTTCCGCGTGCTCAAGTCGGGAGGACGCGTTGCAATTTCGGACATCGTCGTTGATGGCGACCTTTCCGGCATGCCCGTGAGCGAGGAACAGATTCGGGCCGGGCTGAGTTGGGCCGGCTGCATCGCCGGCGCCCTGACCATCAGCCAATTCACCTCTTTGCTCCAGGCCGCCGGTTTCCACGAAATCGCGATAACCATCGAACAGCGCTATACCGCTGCCGACTTCAACGGCGAGCTGCCGCCTGCACTAACGGATCTGAATCCGAACATGCTGCGGGATCTGCTGCAACGCTTTACCGGCAGCAGCATCCAGGCGCGAAAGCCCTGACGGTGAGCCGGTACTGGGCGGTCTGGTCGGCGGCACTGCTGTTCTTTGCCGCCTTCTACGCCCTCCTGGTACCAATCCCACTTTACCTGGAGGCAGTTGGGCTGCCCGACTGGCAAATCGGCTTGGTGCTGGGCGCCTTCGGCGTTGCCTCCCTGATCGGACGTCCGCTGACAGGCGCAGTTAGCGACAGCCTGGGCAGCCGGCCCGTCATCTTGTTCGGAACGGTGTCCCTGGCCGCCGGCGCCGCCTTGATGAGCTTTACCTCCAACCCCGCGCTGCTCTTCGCGTTGCGCGTCCTGCAAGCGGCCGGTTACGTCACCTTTACCACCGCAGCCACCGCTCTCGTCGCCGACCTGGCCGAACCGCAACGCAGGGGCGCAGCGCTCGCCCTTTTCGGCGCCGCCGCCAATGTCGCCATCACCCTGACCCCAGCCGCCGTCAGCGCCGGCCTCGACATCCTCACCCCCCAGTTCGCCTGCCCAACCTCCCCCTGTCCTACCTGGTGTACGCCAGTGCTCGCACCCGCCGGTTCCGGCGATGTTGCCTGCCCGCTCTGGGGCAGGGGCATCGGCCACAGCGCATTCTTTCTCAGTGCGGTGATGTCACTGCTGGCTGGTGCACTCGTCTGGGGAGTCATCCCAAAGGCCGCCAGGCGCACGTTCGGGAAATTCCGTCCCGCCCAGCTTGTCTCGGTGCCCAGACCCTTGCGCGGCCCGATGCTCACGACCGCGCTCTTCGGCGTAAGCTTCGGCGCCCTTTTTGCTTTCCTGCCGCTGCTGGCTGATCGAAGAGAGCTAGCATCGGTGGGGGCCCCCTACGCAGTCTACGGCGTATCCATAATCGCCACCCGCATCCTGACCGGTCGCCTGCTCGACCGCGTAAACCGCGGCCAGTTGCTCCTTCCGGCGCTGATCGTCAACGCCGTCGGCCTGGCAGGCCTGGCCGCCTCCGCAGGCATGCCCCTCCTCGTCGGCAGCGCGGCGCTGATGGGCATTGGCTCCGGCATCAGCCATCCGGCACTGATTGCAATCTGCGTGGACCGCATGCCGTCCGCCCAGCGCGGTCGCGCCACAGCCGGTTTCTATCTGGCTTTCGATCTTGGGATTGGCGTGGGGAGTTGGATTCTGGGACTGGTTCTCAATGCGGCCGGCCTGACGGGACTGTACGTGGCGGCAGCGCTGGTCAGTGTGATCGGCGCTCTGACCGCCCCAATTCTGTCTGGCGGACAATACACACAAGAACAAGCCGAAGCCTGACAAGTCGAAGGCCAATAGCCGCAGCCGATTTCGATGTGCCCCGACAAAACTGCCGGCCCTCTCGAACCGTCTATCCTGCCGTGGTTGCCTGCAGAACCCATACCTCCGGCTCCTGCGGCAAGTCAGACTTAGAAAGCTCCACTTCCGGCCCTTCAGCCCACCGCACACGCGACACCGGGTACCGTTGCGTGAACTCTCTCACGACTGCCATCTTGGGAAACTTGCAGCCGGGCAGCTCATAGTGCATCGGGATAGTCACCGCTGGGCGCAGGATTTCAAGGGCGTCGTGCAGGTCCGGCAGTTCAATTGTGGGGGGTCCGCCCGTGGGGACAATTGCCAAGTCAACGTTTCCCACCTGCTCCAGCTGCCAACCCTCCAGGCGATTGCCCACGTCGCCAAAATGGACCACGCGGACGCCCTCGACTTCAAAACAGTACATCGCGTTGTCACGCGGCTGCAGCTTCACCCGCATCGACTCCATCGCCGGGATCGCTTTGAATCGGACACCCGCCTGACTCAGGAATGTCGAACTGTCTCGGCGCGTATCCGGAGCCGTGTGAGCGTCTCCCCGGTCCTCACCTTCGAAACTCAAAAAATGCGTGGCCGTTACCACCTCGGGATTTCCAGGAATCATCTCCGCGTTGGCATGGGCAGAGTCATCATCCGAGCTGCGAACAACGATATCAGCCGTCTCAGCCACCGCGGCAAATCCGGACTTTTGGGGCGTATAGGGATCGGTAATGATGCTGACGCCGTCGCCTTCAATCCGCAGACAGGCGTGTGCATACCACTTGATTCTCATTCCATCCCTCCAGCATTAGGTGGCCCCCACAGACTCACTCCGGAAACAAGAGAACCGACTTCGTCCCCTCACCCCTCTGGACGCGCCGCACCGCCCCCAGAATGTCATCCAGCCCGCACCGAGTTGAAATTACTGCCTCGATGTCGTCAGCATGCTCGCCCACGAAGCTGAACGCCTTGTGGAACTGGTCCACCGACGAGGCAAACGTCCCTGTCAGAACGATTTCACCATAGTGGATCCAGCGCGGATCAACAGTCATCATCTCCCCGCGCGGCGTACCCCCAAAGATGTTGAACACGCCGCCATTACGTACCAGCGGGAGATAACTCTCCATCACTTTCGGGAAGCCCACGGCTGCAATGACAACGTCGGCGCCTACACCGGTCATCCCGCCAACAACCTCCGCCGCGTCCTCTTTTTCGGGGTTGACCGCCCGCTTCGCGCCCAGGCTCCTAGCCTTGGCCAGCCGGTCCTCACTAACGTCTACGCAGACAACATCGGCGCCCAAAGCCGTCGATACAATCGTATGCAGAAGCCCTAGCGGGCCCACACCAACCACGACAACCGTATCCCCGTGCTTCGTTCCGCACTGCTCGGCCGCGGCAATACAACAGGAGGTCGGCTCTATCATCGCCGCCAGGTCGAACGCCATGTCACCGATGTCGATGACGCCGCCCAGCCGCACAACCTCGGCCGGTATCCTTACATATTCGGCAAAGCCGCCGTCATCGCCATGTCCCAAGCCGTGCTCACTGAGACAAAGGCTGTTTCGTCCTTGACGACAGTAAATGCACTCGCCGCACGCCGCGATCGGATAGACCGCCACGCGCTGCCCAATGCGCAAACCAGCCTCATCTGTCCCTGGCCCCAACTCGAGGACCGTCCCCGCAACCTCGTGCCCCAGAATCGCCGGCAGATCGGCAGGAATACCGGCGCCGCTCAGGATCTTGACATCGGTCGCGCAGATGCCAGATGCCCTTACCTTTACGATGACCTCTCCCTTGCAGGCCCGAGGCAGGGGCACTTCAGAGATTCTGATGTCATTCTTCTGGTAAACGACTGCCGCCTTCATCTGGGATCGATTCCTCTACCCTTCGCCGGTTCGAAATCTCGATCTCCAACCCTTCATCCATCAGAGCCGCTTCTGGGCCAAACCCACTGCTACCGCCGAACTCGGCGTCGAACCGCTCAATAAGCCTCATCGCTCGGAGCCGCAGTATGCGATTGAAGCGCTCAAAATCCGCGTCCTCAATCTTGCCGACGCTGTGATCAAACGCAAGCTCGCGGATCGCCTCCAACGCGACTTCCTTGCGCGTGATCAGGTCGGCCAGCTCTTCACCCTCCGATGTGATAACAGTGCGCGTCCGGCCAAACAGAGGCAGGATAACATATCCCACCGCCGCAATACCCACCACACTGATCAGCGCAATGGCTAACCACATATCTCACCGAGGCCGAACCAATGACAACGCCGGCTCTGAGTAAACTGCCAGAACATTTCATTACTGCCTTGAAGTGAATTCAAACGCAAACCGTGGCCAATGAAGCGGGAAACGCCCTTTGTCAAGCCGACGCCTGACCTGCCGCAGTCCCTTCAGGAAACGGAGAAGTAACTTCGCGGGACGATCGCGCGGGCTGAGGATGAGGCCACACGCTGACTAGCGTGCCCAGCACGACGAGCAGCCCGCCCACCCACATCCACATCGTCAGTGGATTGATGTAGATCGTGAATGTAGCGCTACTTCCGTCGCCTTCCCAGCCGTTGAGAATCACATACACGTCTTCTGCCGGTGTCATGCGCAGCCCGACCTCACTCGTAGGCTGGTCCGGCGTCTTGTCATAAATATTGCGGCGGGGGAAGATCTTCCCCAGGACATTCCCTGTCTCGGCATCCGACACCTGGAGGTTGGCCCTGATCTCGATATGGTTGCTCCGCTGAGTTGATTCGAGTGCAACGTACTTCAGCGAATAGCCGGACAGCTCAACCGAATCCCCTTCCGACAAAGTCACATGCGTAGTCGACTGATAGAACTCATTGCCGATGATGGCGACCCCGATCAACACAATGCCAAAATGAATCACGTAACCGCCGTAGCGGCGCCCGTTGCGGCGAATCAACCCCCATAGAGCCCCGGCTACCGGCTCGCCTCTTGAACGCCGCCGTGCAATCACGCCCCGCACAAACTCCTGTACGATCGTCCCCGCCACGAAAATGCAGACGCTGAACCCGACCACCGGAAAGACATTCCGGCTGGTGAAAAGGAGAAAGGGGATTGAGATCAGCGCCGCCGCCGCCGGCCAGGTGAACTGGCGACGTAAAGCCTGCGCGCCCGTCCGCCGCCAGCCCAGCAATGGACCCACGCCCATTAGTACAAACAGCAGCAGGAAGAGCGGACCCGCCACCCGATTGAACCAGGGCGCCGCCACCGAAATGCGTTCTCCCGTCAAGATCTCACTGAACATGGGGTAAAACGTACCCCACAGTACGACGAACGCGATGCCGGCAAACAGCCAGTTATTGGCCAGAAATGCCCCTTCCCTGCTCGAGATTGAGTCGATCGCGTTTTCGCCGTGCAAATAGGGCAAGCGCTGAAACAGAAGCAACAGGAACCCAACCGTAGTAACCGCCAGGAAAACGAGGAAGTACGGACCCACCGGGCTTTGCGCGAAACTGTGTACGCTGCTCAATATGCCGCTGCGAGTCGTGAATGTGCCCAGGATGACCAGGGTGAACGTCAGCCAAATCAATGTGACGTTCCACACCTTCAATATCCCGCGCTGCTCCTGGATGATGATGCTATGCAGAAAGGCCGTCGCCGTCAGCCAGGGCAGGAAACTGGCGTTCTCCACCGGGTCCCACGCCCAGTAGCCCCCCCAGCCCAGCTCCATGTACGCCCACTGGCTGCCCATGATGATGCCGGCCGAGAGGAACATCCACGGGATCAGTGTCCAGCGCCTCACAGTCCGCACCCAGCGCCTGTCCAGCCGCTTGCTCAAGAGGGCGGCCACCGCAAACGCAAACGGAATACTCAGCCCAACCCAACCCAGGTAGAGCATGACAGGGTGGATCACCATCCAGTAGTTCTGTAGCAACGGGTTCAATCCGCGCCCATCGCTCGGCACAACACCGATCTGTTCAAAGGGGTTGGCGCTGAACACCAACAGGATGAGAAAGAAGAGAAGAGTAGCCAGCAGTGTCCCGTTGACGTAAGGCATCAGCGTACGCTGGCTCGTTCGAAATGTCAGGGCCGCAGCCGTGCTGAACAAACTGAGCAGAAGCGTCCAGAAGAGGAGACTGCCCGCCTGGCCCCCCCAAATCGCCGCGAACTTGTAGAACGTGGGAAGGCTTCGCTCCGAGCTGTTCCAAATATAGGCGATCTGGAACTGGTCCGTCAGCAGGCCGTACCAAAGGACCGCCGCAGCAATGCCTACTAGTACGCAAACAGCGTAGACCGAGTGAAAACTGCTCTCCGTGAGCCTTACGCTCCAGGAAGATCCAATCGGTTCGTTGGGAGTTGTGCGTCGCCCTGAGGCTAGGGCGCCCGGTTCGGCCTGGCGTAATTCCAGCCGGCCTCCCCAGAATCCTGCCGCCATGCCAAAGGCACACAGGATCAGGGCCAACACCAGCGTCAAGTAAGCGAAATCAAATATCATCGCCTGTTACAGCTGGAGCTGGCGGAGACGCAACGCATTGATGACGACACTGACACTCGAAAAAGCCATTGCAGCCGCAGCCAGAATCGGATGCAGCTGCTGCAGAAATGGCGGCGCCCACACAAACGGCGCCAGAACGCCGGCTGCGATCGGAAGCAGGGCGACATTATAGCCAAATGCCCACGTCAGATTCTGCCTGATGTTCCGCATCGTCGCCTGAGACAGTACGATGGCCTGCGGTACGCTGCGCAAATCGCCCCGGATCAGGGTCACGTCGGCCGCCTCCATCGCCACATCCGTCCCCGCGCCGATGGCGATGCCAACATCAGCCTGGGCAAGAGCCGGCGCGTCGTTTATGCCGTCGCCAAGCATCGCCACGCGAAAGCCTTCCGCCTGCATCGCCTTGACCTGATCGGCTTTCTGGCCGGGCAGCACTTCGGCAATAACACGGTTGATACCTACTTCCCTTGCAATCGCGTCCGCGGTTGCCTGGTTGTCACCGGTCAACATAGCCACTGTGAGCCCCATCCTGCGCAGTTCGGTTACAGCCTCCCGGGAACCCGCCTTCACCGTGTCGGCAACCGCGATCAGTGCCGCCGCCTGCCCATCCACGGCCAGCCAGATCGCGGACTTGGCTTCGGCCTGCAGCTCTTCAAACTGGGGCACAAGGCCGTTCAGATCGACCCGCTCCTGTTCCATCAGCCGTAAATTGCCCAGCAGGACCCGCCTCTCCTCGACCTCCGCCGCGATCCCATGACCGGCGAACGCCTCAAATTTTGCCGGTTCGGCAAGTTCCAACCCACTGGCTTGCGCCGCCCGCACAATCGCCTCGCCCAGCGGATGCTCCGATCCTCTCTCCGCCGAGGCTGCAATCCGCAGAAGATCAGGTCGTCCCGCCGGTACCGGCAGCTGAGCCGGCGATTCGCCCGGTCCGATCGCAGGGAATGCCTGGCTTACCACCAGGTCTGTGACCGCCGGTTCACCCTGTGTAATTGTACCCGTCTTGTCCAGCAGAACGGCCGTAAGCTTCTGCGTATGTTCCAGGGCGACGCTGTTCTTGAACAGAACGCCTACACCCGCTCCCTTTCCAATACCCACGATGATGGACGTCGGCGTAGCCAGTCCCATCGCGCACGGACACGCAATCACCAGGACCGCCACCACACGCAGCAGCGCCGCCACGAAACCCGCGCCGGCAAACATCCACACCACAAACGTCACGCCTGCCAGCCCGATCACAGCCGGCACAAAATAGGCCGCGACCTGGTCGACGACCCTCTGAATCGGGGCCTTGCTTCCCTGGGCCTGCTCCACCAACTTGATTATCTGCGCCAGTGCCGTCTCGCGACCAACCTTCGTCGCCTCGACACCCAAGAGTCCCCGGCCATTTAGGGTCGCCCCGAAAACATGAATCCCAGATACCTTTTCCACCGGCATGCTCTCTCCGGTAAACATGCTCTCATCGACGCTGGACTCGCCCGAAACAACCACGCCGTCCACGGGAATCTTCTCACCCGGACGGACAACGACCATGTCGCCGACCATGACATCTTCGACCGGGATGTCGAGTTCCTCTCCTCCGCGCAACACACGCGCAGTACGGCTCTGCAGACCCATCAACTCCTTGATCGCCGCGCTGGTCCGGCCCTTCGCCCTCGCCTCCAGCAGCTTGCCTAGTACAATTAGGGTAATAATAACCGCCGAGGTCTCGAAATAGACGTGGCCCCCTAGCAGACCGCTACCAACAGACTGGGCCGCCAGCACACCCAGGCTGAACACGTATGCCACCGTCGTGCCCATCGCCACCAGGACATCCATATTGGCGCTGCGATTGCGCAGGCTCTTGATCGCACCGACGTAGTAGTCCCAACCCACAAAGAACTGCACCGGCGTAGCCAGAAGCAAGAGCAGCCAGTTCACCCAGCCACCATGTGCCCACGCGCCCAGCAGACCAAAGTCTCGCCCCATGCTGATCACCACCAGCGGCAACGAGAACAGCACCCCCACCTGCAACCGCGTGACCTGATGCCTGACTGCAGCCGCGCGAGCCGCAGCCTCAGCATCTTCGACGGGTTCCAAAGCAATATCACTGGCGACCGGGGCAGGAGCGGGGACGAACGTATCGCCCTCAACCGCCGCGGCCTCACTGACGACGGGTGGGACGTCTGGCGACGGCGTGGCAACGGAAACTGTGTCGTAACCGGCCTTACGGACTGCTTCTACTATCGGACCGCGCGAGCCCAGACCACTCACATACTCGACTTGCGCCTGTTCGGCCGCGAAGTTGACGTTGGCATAGACTACGCCATCGACTTCCCTGATTGCCTGTTCTACGGCATTCGAGCAAGCTGTGCAGCTCATGCCAAGTATCGGCAGAGTCAGAGTGAGCGTTGGGATCTTGTAGCCAGCGCGCTTGACAAGCTGCCGCACCTCTGGCAACGCTTGGTTGGCTCGCGGGTGCGCAGCATCCACAGTCAACGTTAACCGTTCACTGGCAAAATTGACGGCAGCGTCCTCCACGGCCTCGGCCTTTTTGCTGCTGGTCTCCACCGCCGCCGCGCATCCGAGACAGGTCATCCCGATTACCGGGACACTGAGTTGCTTTGGCTCGTTCATCTGTTGGCCCGCGTTCCTTTCCTGGACAACACATCTGTCCGGCGCATTGCAGTCAGGTCTCGGGGTCAAACTTGAACCAGCAGGCTGACGTAAATTCCGAAAAAGGACTCTCGGCCCGACTCCAACAGTCCGTCTGAATCTGCGGACAACTTCCTACAGACCGCTCCTGAGAATTTCACCCCATTGTGAGTCCCATAAAGCTTTTCGACTCGGCCGCCATTTCCAAAGCAAAACGCAGTCCGGCACTGTTTGCACTCAATCGAATGAATACCGTCCCATGCAAAAGTCGTGCCAAGTTTTGCCCAACCCAGTCTTTCTCCAACAGTAACACAAATGCACTGATTTATGGAAATCGGAAACGGCCGCCAAGGCCTCTACTCGTCAGGAAATACAACCTGTTTTGGGACAGACGCAGAAAAGGACCCACCTTCTCTGACAGCTGGAATCACTCAGCCAATTCAGGACCCGGCAGAGTCCCTAGTGACTCAAAAATCCGCTCTTTGACCGACTTCATTCGCACCCGCTCTCCCAAGACTCACACCCGACTGAACGAGCGGCCTCTCTACAGCCCTTAACTCCCATATTACTTTAAGCTTGTCACCTTAGTCTGTATCCTGCCTCCCAATAAATACACTTTGAAAGGCGCGGGCGTCTGTGCTAAATTTGCGCTGAGGCAGGTGATGGGTCAATCGGCGTGTCGGCAAGACCCAATTGCCTGAGTTGACCGAGCATTCCATTCAGGATCGCAGCAGGTCACCATTTGCCGCGGCAAACGGAGATCAAAAATGACGCCCGAACTGATAGGCTACACAGACAAACTTAGCGTAGCGCCCGGCGAAACAGTTCAATTCATGGTCAGCACCGACCTGCCGAGCTACAGATCGTCACTTGTCCGCCTGATTCATGGGGATGACAATCCCTCAGGACCTGGATTCAAGGAAGAACGCGTCGACACTGCAATTGATGGCCGCAGGACCGGCCGCCGGCAGGTAGTCCGAACGGGCTCCTTTGCCCTCGTGACGGACTGCAACCTGCTGAGTGAGTTGAACAGTTTCACCCTTCAAGCCTGGATCTGGCCGACAACCCCTCTAATCGGCGAGACACAGGGTCTCCTCAGTAAATGGTCGGTCGACGGAAACGGCTTCTGCCTGGCAATAGGTGAGGGAGGCGCACTTGAGCTCCGGTTGGGCGAAGGTGGCGTCACCTCCACCTTCAGTACCGGCCGCGCGATGAGAGCCCGCGAATGGTACTTCGTCGCTGCTTCATTCGACGGCGAAACAGGGAGGACGAGGCTCTTCCAACGGCCGGTCTCCAATTGGCCGGACGACTCTTCTTCAATCTCATCAGAAGATACAAATCCGGCACGCGTCTCCTGCCGCAATAGCCAGCCTCTGCTCGTAGCCGCCTCAAATCTCGAGATGGATCCGTCCGCCAAACGTGCTGCCCAGGGCCTCTTCAACGGCAAAATCGACAGCCCTCGCCTCTTCAGTCGGGCCCTGGAGCCCGGCCAAGTCGAACTTCTGAGACAGGGCAGTCCTCCCTCGGAAGTGGCAGGACCCACCTTGTTCGCGGCCTGGGATCTTTCGCTTGACCATTCTTCGTCAAGAGTGACAGACTCAGGCCCTCACGGTCTGCATGCTACCGCCGTCAACATGCCCACCCGCGCCGTAACCGGCCACAATTGGAATGCCACAGAAACTGACCATAGAATCGCTCCCAACCAATACGGCGCCATCCATTTTCACCACGATGACCTCGAAGACGCCGGTTGGCAGCCCGACTTCGAGCTCACCATTCCCCAGGGGCTGCGCAGCGGCATCTATGCTGCACGCCTGACAGGAGACGGTGCCGAGGACCATATTCCCTTCGTCATCCGCCCGCCTCGCGATGCCGCCCAAGCGCCCATGCTCTTTCTCGTCCCAACCTTTACCTACCTTGCCTACGCAAATGATCGGATGTCGGCTAGTCAGAGCTTCTTTGCCGCCCAGCCTCCGGGGAAATTCGTCAAAGACCCGCTCGACCAGTATCTTGCCCAGCGGCCTGAATTTGCCATGTCCCTCTACGACAGTCACTCCGATGGCAGCGGCTGTTGCTACTCCACTGGCCTGCGTCCCATCGTCAACATGCGTCCCAAGCACCGCCACATTCTGAACAAGGGCCGGCGCCATCTGGGCGCAGAACTCTACCTGGTCGACTGGCTCGAACAAATGGAATACCACTATGATGTCGCCGCCGACAGCGATCTGCACCAGGAAGGGCTGGCCCTGTTGTCAGGCTACAAAGTCATTGTCACCGGCACGCACCCGGAATACTGGACTGCTCAGATGATGGAGGCTCTGGAATCCTTCCTGGCCCAGGGCGGCCGCCTCGCATATCTGGGAGGAAACGGCTTCTATTGGGTTACCAGTGTCGACCCGGAGCGGCCCCACGTAATTGAAGTCCGGCGCGGCCTTGCCGGCACGCGCGCCTGGGAGTCCGCACCCGGCGAAAGCCACCACAGTACAACAGGCGAAATGGGGGGACTCTGGCGCTATCGAGGAAAGCCGCCCAACCAACTCGTCGGCATCGGCTTTACCGCCCAAGGCTGGAGCGATCCGGCCCCTGGTTACACCAGGCAGCCAGGCAGTTATGACGAGCGGGCGGCTTTCATTTTTGAGGGAATCGCCGCAGACGAAACTGTCGGCAACTTCGGATTAATCTTTGACGGCGCCGCCGGCGACGAGATTGACCGAATCGACTATGAATTGGGCACACCCCACCACACGCTCCTGCTGGCCTCATCGAGCGGACATGGGCCGTCGCTCTATCCGGTCATCGAGGACTTTCTTCAGAGCGGAAGCGGTATGCTCCCCGAAAACTCGCCAAACGTACGCGCCGACATGGTCTACCTCGAAACGCCCAACAACGGGGCCGTCTTCTCGGTGGGATCTATCTGCTGGTGCGCCAGTCTCTCGCACAACAACTACGATAACAACGTATCCCGCGTCACCCGGAATGTGCTGGACGCCTTTGCGAATTCTGACGTACTTCCTCCAAGACCTTGAAGCCGGCCAGTCCTACTTGTTGACAGTTTTTCTACCGAGAATACCCAACAGTTCCCAGAGGAAGATTCTCTCCCATTCTCAAGTGACCCCGTACCCGCCAAACGCGCCGATTCTGCATTCTGACCTGCTGACTAGCCCGTACCAGATGCGTGAAACGTGCTTGCTTATCCCTGGAGGCCGTTGTAAAATGCGGCGAAATTTCGCCGTGTTCCTTTAGGTCCATTGCAGTTGCGGTCAGGGAGTAACGCGAAGTGACAGATTCCCCTTATTCATAGCTGCCAATACTGACTCGTGTCATGGCCCACTTATTCCCCATGATGCTGCTTTCAATGCAAGCGATCCCACACGCGAAGAATGCCGGGCCAACAAGCGAATTCACCCCCTTTAGGCCGCACACTCTAAAAGGAAGAGCATCCCGCCAATTGTGTCAACTAAGTATCGCTGGCAGTAGATTGAGTAGTACTAGCCGCACCCTTTTCATAAACTGTTCCTGAAAGTGAAGACAGTCCAAACTTCGCTCATGCCAGTCGCAGTTTTCTCCCTGGCTCATTTATCCTTTTGCCAGGGCAATGCAAAGAAGGGAATATAGGACTGATTCTTGCGCAGATGTGCGTATGCCTTTCCTCGCCTTTCCTTCACTGCGAGGGCGAATGAGTGACTAGACCTTCCTGATACATGAGGAAAACCAGACTAAACAAGGAGAAATCACTAATGCAAACAACCGAATCAGCCGTAAAAGAAAGCGGCTTCAAAGCCCTGACCCAAACGCAGGTTGCCAGCTTCTGGGAAAACGGCTTCCTGGTAGTCGGCAAGGTTCTCGAAGACGATCTCATCGAGGAAATGCGCGCAGAGTACGACGAAGAATTTGCGCTCGGACGCAGCGGAGATCGGCCAGTCCGCAACCTGGCTGTCTTCGAAGATGATCATGACCACGATGACGAAGATGAGCAGGAGATGCTCCAGTTTATGCAGATCTCCGAGCACAACCTTCGGTTCCACCGGCTTACCTACCACCCAGGAATCCTCGACATTATCGAAGACATCATCGGACCCAACATACAGCAGTTCCACAACCAGGCGCTATACAAGCCCCCGCACCACGGTGGTCCCATCTTCTGGCACCAGGACAACGCCTACTGGAGATGCCTGCCTCCCAATCTGGTCAGCTGCTGGTTGACACTTGACGACGTCGACCTCCACAACGGCGCGATGCAGTTCATTCCCGGCTCGCACCTGCGTCCCATGATCCACGACCAGGCCCAGGGCAGTGACGTACTCCTCGACATGGGCAAGTTGGTCGACGACGGCCAGGCCGTCGTAGGCGACCTGCCGGCCGGCGGCATCACCCTCCACCACTGTCAGACCCTGCACCGCACCGCGCCAAACACGACCGATCGCCAGCGTCGCGCCCTCGCCATCCACTACATGACGCCGGGCACCAAATCGGCGCGCACCGGAGAGACAATCCCTGTCAACTTCACCCATCCCATGCTTCGCATGCGTGTCTGAACGTATGACATCTCGCATCTGTGTGCATGCGGACGCTGTCAGAACAGCGAGAAACCTACTGCCAGCCATCACAACCAGAGGATGCCACGCGGGAGTGCCCCTTTGACTTCGGCCAGCCCGTTCCTTGCGATCGGCAACTGTACCCTTGACGACGTTGTCATGCCCGACGGGCAGATCTCGCCTCGACAGCTCGGCGGCAATGCCGTCTACGCCGCCGCCGGCATGCGCCTCTGGGGCGCCGACGTCAGCCTGGTAAGCGTGATCGGCTCCGACTATCGCACCGAGTGGATCGACCAATTGGCCGCAGCAGGCATTGACGTTTCGGCCGTAACCCAGATGCAGGAACCGCACCTCCTACGTTCACGCGCCTTCTACTTCCCCGATGGCAGCAGAACTGACCGCATCGACGAAGCACGCGCCCTCCTGCCCGACCACGCCGGCGAAATCATAGACCTCGAAAGCGAATACGCCGACCACGGCAGTCCCCTCCACCGCCGCATTTGGCCCAGCTTCTGCCCCGACCTGACCCAGTGGTCCGGTCTCGCGAGCAAAGCGTCCTACGCCCATTTGGCGCCCGGCCCACTGCCATGCACCCGCGCCAACGCTTCCTTTCTCAAGCGCCTGCGGGGCGACCAAATCATGATCACCTTCGACTGGCCCTGGTGGGATTGGGACCAGGAAGCCCAGACCGACCTTGACCTCCTCCAGAGCCTTGACTATCTGTTGCCGAGCATCGAGGAACTCTCCGTTCATGCCGACGCCATCTTCAACATTGACGTCACGAGCCAGGCCGAGGGTCAACACGTCTTCGATGCGGCGCGGCGGCTGCTCGCACTGGGGCCGAAGGGAATCGGCGTAAAGATGGGCGCTCGTGGAATGCGCCTTCTGCCGAATGCAGAACAGAACTGGATTCAGATTCCGACCTACCCGACAACGGCCGTCGACCCTACCGGCGCCGGCGACGCCTTCTGCGGCGGCTTTCTCGTGGGTTTGGCAAAGACCGGTGACGCCGTCCAGGCCGCTCTCTACGGGTCAGTCTCCGCCTCCTTCATCATAGAGGATTTCGGTGTCCTCCATGCCCTCAGCGTCGACGCGGCGCAGGCACATTCGAGGTTGCAGAAGATGCAGGAGCATCCAGGCCTTCAAGAATCGGACGCTTGACAATAAAATGTTGATTTGTTAACTTTGGCGCAACCCTCCGGGCCGAACTGGACCGTTGTCCGCGACGCTCTACTCTTGCCAAGGCAACTCTCTATATTCCTTGCAGTTCAGTCCGAATCCACCCTTTATAAGGAGATTGACATGAATCCTGCGAAACGCGCAATGAGCCTTGTTGTCTATCTGGCTCTTCTGGGGTCACTCCTGATCGCCTGCGTCGCTGCGCCCGCTGCTTCGACCGAATCCGCCCCGGCCGACGAAGCCATGGCCGAAGATTCAGGCGAGGCCGAAGGGCCGCAAATGGGCGGAGTTGTAACCGGCTTTGTCTCATCCGACCCCAAGAGCTTCGACCCGGCAGCGATCGCAGGCTGGGACCAAGGCGTCATCGCCCCCAACCTGCTTGAAGGTCTCTTCCGCCTCTCACCGGACGGTCGCGAAATCGAACCGGCCATAGCTGAGAGCTTTGATGTGTCCGAAGACGGCAAGACCTGGACCTTCAACCTGCGCGCCGGCGCAAAGTTCCACAACGGCCGCGAGATCACCGCAGATGACTTCAAGTACAGCTTTGAACGCGTGCTGAATCCGGAAACCAGGAGCCCCAAGGCCTGGATGCTCTCAATCATTGTCGGCGCCCAGGAGTTCCAGGACGGCGCCGCCGATGAAGTCAGCGGTATCGGGGTCGTCGACGCTGGCACTTTGGAAATCGAGCTGGCCGAACCGCTGGCGCCCTTCAAGTCGATGCTCGCCAGCATAA
This sequence comes from Caldilineaceae bacterium, assembly GCA_965207495.1. Taxonomy (GTDB): domain Bacteria; phylum Chloroflexota; class Anaerolineae; order Caldilineales; family Caldilineaceae; genus Bin5. Next base: position 3,492,094 of record OZ242287.1, on the reverse strand, counting down.
ACCTGGCCGTCGTGCCCCAGGAAGAAGTCGAGAAATGGGGCGAGGACTTCGGCCAGAACGTCGTCGCCGCCGGGCCGTTCTCTCTGGGCGAGTGGAACCTCAACCAGGACATAACACTCAACGCATTCGAGGACTACTGGAACGGGCGCCCCTACCTGGATGCGGTCAGTTTCCGCTTCATCGGCGACGAAAACACACGCATCGTTGAACTGGATGCCGGACGCCTCGATATGGCCTGGGTCCCACCCGCCCACTGGGAGCGCTTCAGCACCGACCCTGTCTACAAGGAAAAGCTGGGCTGGGCCGAGACCTTCCACACCGACTTCATTGCCGTAAACCTGGACAACGAACCCTTCGGCACCAATCCAAAGCTGCGGCAGGCCGTGCGTTACGCGCTCGATTTGGACGCCATCATAGCCAGCCTGCAAGGGCGGGCCAACGTCGCCCAGGGTCTGCTTCCCCCGGGATTGCTCGGATACAGTGAGGAGGCAGTCCTGAACTATCCGACCAACCTGGAGTCCGCCAAAGCACTGATGGCCGAAGCCGGCTTTGCCGACGGCGTCCCCGGCACCTTCGACGTCATTCTGCCGCCGTGGGGCAACCTGATCAAGTTGTTGGAAATCTATCAGGCAAACCTGAAAGAGATCGGCATAAATATCGAAATCAGACCGACAGAGTTCGGTCCCTACATGGAAGCTCTGGAAACAGGCAACTATGACCTTGCCTGGATGTACCGCGTAACCGACTACGCCGACCCAGATGGCTTCTACTTTCCGCTCATGCACTCCGACAATCTGGGCGCCGGCGGCAACTACGCCCGTTACGCCAACGCCGACGTTGACGCCAACATCGCCGCCGCCCGCGCAACGGTCGATGACTCTGAACGCACCTCCCTATACCAGGCCGTCGACGCCCAATTCGCCGAAGACCTGCCCTACATTCCGCTGACCCACAACATCTATGTCGACGTATCGACGCCTCGTGTGCAGAACTATGTTCCGTCGCCGATGGACACCCATATGTTTCACCGTGTTTGGGTAAAGGAGTAGGTGGCAAAGCAGTAGGCAATATCCAGGATCTGCTCCTTCAGTCAGCGTGCTTATGAATTGCATGTCACCTGTCTTGTGAAATCTGACAGGTGACATGCAATCTAAAGAGGAGGCAGACATGACGACTCAGATTTCAGGTGGCCGGCGTGGAGCCATTGCCGGTATTCCAGTAGCGTACCTCGCAGTTTGGGCAGCTGTTTACGCGGTTGCCTCTATACTTCCCGCAATTCCCCTTGTCGGCGGGGGAACCTTCGGCGGCCAGGAGTTTATCCTGACCCTGGCCGGAATTCTTTTCGGCCCTATTGCCGGCGCGATCGCGGCCACGATCGGCGGTATTCTGGCAAGTTTCATCGGCCCGGCCACTGCCTATTTTGGATTTGCCACCTTTTATCCCCATACCATCGGCGCGTTGGTAGCGGGACTCCTCATGCTGAATACGCGCAATGCACGCATCGCGACGCTCGTGATTTTCGTAGTCGCCCTGCTGGCTTGGCCGCTCTTGCCTATGTTCTCGGCAATCGGTTCACATGTCTACGCGAAAGCAGCCTACTGGCCCATGTATCTCACGGGCTTGGTAGGAATCTGGTTCTCTCCCTGGGCAGTCGGAAAGATTCGTGAATTGCAACCAGTGCCTACATCTATCGGAGTAGCTGTGATTTCATGGACGGCATACATGATCAATCACGTCTACCTAAGCCTGGGCTGGTCTTTCCTGTTTCCGGAAGGGCCCGATCAGTGGGTGTTTGCCTTCTGGTCGGGTATCGTGCCCGCTCAACGTATCCTGTTGACCGTAATCTCAGTCGTCGTTGGAGCAGCTGTTATCATCGGGTTGCATCGTGCCGGCATACGATTCTCTGCCAGCTCCGGTTCCATCCTGGCTGCCGATGAATCCGAAGCTTAGGGCTTGGTAATCCAGTACTCGAGACACAGAAAGCACCTGCGTTGAATTCATTCCTTGGGACTGGCAAGCCCCCGCCGGTCCACAGCTACGACTTGCAGACCTACTACGGGAAAAAGCAATTCGATTGTCGCATTTTCTTTAGACTCCATTCGCCAAAACTCCGGCACATAACGTGGGCAAGTTACTCCTTTTTTTGCACGGCCGCGCAATGTAGCCGGATCTGCATACGATAATGTGGGGGTGTTCAAGAGTCCCATTCGTTGCCGGAGACTGCTCTCACTCACTCACCGCCTAACTCGAACCTGAGCGAACAGAACGTGCAGCCCCAGCCAACCTTTCTGGTCAACCTGCTGGCCCAATAGTTACCGCCAGAAGGCGTTGAGGATTCTATAGGCTTACCCTCCACTCTTTCTTTCCCAAATCCATGTCTGCACTAGATCCCGTCGTAACTGTAGAAGAGCTGACATTCTTCTATTCAGGCACAAAAGAGCCCGCACTTAGTGACATTAATCTGACCTTTCAGCGCGGCGAAATCGCCCTGCTCATCGGCGCGACGGGGGCCGGCAAGAGCACCCTGTATATGTGCTTGAATGGCTTGATTCCGCATCTTGTGCCTGGGCGCGTCGGCGGACGCGTTCTAATCGACGGCTCTGCCACAAGTGATCAGTCGATTTCGGAGCTGGCGCAAAAAGTCGGATTTGTCTTCCAGAGCCCCGATGTCCAACTGTTCTCCCACACCGTGCGGGAAGAGCTGGCCTTCGGGCCCGAAAACCTCGGCCTTCCAAAATCAGAAATCCTCCGTCGGATTCAGCTAGCTGCCAATACGATTGGCATCGACCAACTATTGGAGCGCGAGCCCGCTTACCTTTCTGGAGGCCAGCAGCAGTCCGTTGCCATCGGCGCAATTTGGGCAATGCTTCCTGAGATCTTGATCCTGGATGAGCCTACGTCCAATCTCGATCCGCAAAGCAGTGTGCGCGTTCTGGAGCTGATTCGGTCACTAAATAAAGAGCATGGCAAGACTGTGTTGATTGCGGAACACAAAATCGATGCCGCGGCCCAATTTGCCGACTCCGTCTTGGTAATGCACGAAGGGACAATTGCAATGCAAGGGGAGCCCCGTCACATCTTCTCCCAGGCCGAGGAACTCCACCAGTTGGGTCTGGTCGCGCCGGCCGCGGCAGAAGTCGCGTATGAACTAAGCAAGTATGGTTATACCTTCGAGCACTGGCCGCTGACAACCGAGGAAGCGGTCCAGGCATTTGGTGAGCTTCTCTAATTCGTCGGGGAACAAATTGACGGACGGATCGATTATCGAGACGCGCAATCTAAGCTATTCGTACCCCGGTGGGATCTCCGCATTGAGCAGTGTAAATCTGGATATCCGGCCAGGTGAGTTTGTTGCAATTGTCGGCTCGAATGGCTCAGGCAAGACAACACTCGTAAAACACTTCAACGGTCTCCTGAAGCCTTCACAGGGTCATGTACGTATCGATGGACTGGACACCCGCTCCACCAGGGTGTCCGAGCTGTCACGCATCGTCGGTTTCGTCTTTCAGAATCCCGACCATCAGATATTCGCCTACTCGGTTTGGGAAGAAGCCTCGTTTGGCCTGAAATTGCATAAGCTTGATGCGGAAGCTGTCGAACAACAGACGAGCGAAGCATTGCGTGCAGTTTCCCTCTATGCTCTCCGAGATCGCCACCCCAGAGCGCTGAGCCGGGGCCAGCGCCAGCGCTTGGCGACCGCCTCCATACTCGCGTTGAATACGCCTGTCCTGGTACTCGATGAACCGACGACTGGCCAGGACTTCCTCTCCAGACGTCAGATTATGGAGCTGGCCGTTGAACTGCATGCCGAGGGCCGCACAGTGCTGATGGTTACACACGACATGGCTCTGGTGGCCGAATATGCCACGAGAGTCATAGTCATGCGGGAAGGAGCCGCCGTCTGTGATGCCACACCAAAGGAAGTCTTCGAGAACGACGAGATTCTGAATTCCACCGGGCTGGATCTGCCTCCAGTGGCAAAAATTGCACGTGGATTGCGGGCGTACGGTATTTCTGAAACAACACTGACGCAAGCAGAGCTTGTAGAAACTCTTATTACAGCCTTGCGGCATTAGAAACATTTCAAGACAATCTGTAGCACTACTATACTATGCCGACAATTGACATTCAGTACTTCAAGGAAGAATCCTTCGTACATCGCTTGCACCCATTTACGAAAATCCTTTTTGAGTTTTCGGTGCTGGTGATTGCCGCAGCCTTCAATGAACCTCTCTTTCTTGCCGCCGTCATCCTGGGGATCATCGGAGTGGCCGTGCTGGCCAGGATCCCTGCGAGGAAATTCCGCTATATGTGGGTGCTAGTCTACATCGTGCTCTTCATGGTGATTACCCAGGGAGTCTGGTTCACAAGTTTCGGCGACTTCGGCGACATCACCGTGGATTTCGAGTGGCGGACGCTCTTTCACCTGTGGCCTGCCTGGGCGCCGGGTGGTCCCCGTATACCCGTCATTCTACAAGGAGCCAACTATGGGTTCTCATTGGGCCTGCGGGTAGTCGCCATTTCGCTCGCCTTCCCGATTCTCGTTCTGACGACCCACCCTAGCGATCTGACCAGGTTTCTGTCGCAGATACGAATCGCCTCCTGGCGAATCCCCTACAACGTTATTTTCGTGTTTACAACAGCTTTTCGGTATATCCCCACCGTCAGCCGTGAATTCGATCAGACTTTGGACGCCCAACGTTCCCGCGGCGTCCACTTCGGCGGCTACAATCCCATTCGCCAGATCAAAGTACTGACGACTCTGTTTGTGCCCGTGCTGACCAGCTCTCTGCTAAGTGCCCACGACTTGACCCTCGCTCTGGAGACTCGGGCATTCGGCGCCCCCACCGAAAGGACTTTTATCCATGAAGTCCACTGGCGAAGGGCAGATTGGGGAGTAAGCGCTCTGTTGATTATCATTGCTGTAGCGTGCCTGATTCTGGCCAACGTGTACGATTATGGTGTGTTGCCCTATACGCCGCAGCGCAATTTCTGATTGTGGGTCAGGCCTGTTCTATGGCGCTAAAGGTCCTTTTGATACGTGGAAAAATCTCCATGACCCGAGTAGGGCTCCTGAATAACCTACCTATGACTAGGCGACTCAGACGGTTCCAAGACGGCCGGGGATCCCTCTGTAGTGTAGGGCAATTCAGGAAGTTTATGGGTGGGTCTATAGGAACCGTAGACTTATAGAGTTCGGAAAGCATGACAAAACTGCGTCCTGACAGGGATCTTAACTGAAACTCGTTTGCCATTGACCAAGCGAACCAAGAGTCACGTGCAGTCTCACAAGTTTTGAACGAAGGAAGTGTCCTCAAGAAAGGGAAAGTCACAATGAGCGCCAACGCCAATGTCGAGAACACCAGCAGTTTGGATGCATACATCCGCGCAGGAAAACGTAAAGCCTACGAGCTGGGCAACCGGGGCCCGATCCGCTTCAACGACGACGGCACGCTAGATCAGGAGATCATTGATGCCTACTGGCGCTGCGGATTCTACGTACTCGAAGGAGCCCTGGGCGCGGATGAGCTCAGCGAACTGCAATTGGAAATGGAAAATGCACTGGAACGGGCGCCCTACACCAAAGATGCAACAGTTGACGCCCAGGGCCGGCCAGCCATGGGGTCCGATCTCGAAAGGCCATCATTTCGCTTCGCCAAGCCGTTGAGCGATCCCTACGGCGGAACAGAGCTGGTAAGCGGACGCCATCCCGCAAAGATGAACGAGCCCGCTCCGCCGACCGATGCCCCTGACTATGTCATCAACAGTATCGGCAGCCCCCTCCAGATCATGGACTCCTGCTTGCGGCTGTACGGACACCCTCAACTGCTGGCGATAGCCGAAGCCGTCAACGGCCCCGACTTTACCCCATTCACCGAGTCGGTCATAGTCAAACGAGCAGGGTTAGGACCATCCGTCGCCTGGCACCACGACGGGACTACCCATTGGGCTAGCCCCGACCTGGACGAAGGCTCGCACGGTTTCAACTTCATGGCGCAACTGTACGGTAGCACGGCCGAAAACGGCGTCTGGCTGCTTCCCGGCTCCCACAAGAAGGGCAAATACGACATTAAGGCGATGGTGGAGGAAAACGGCTCCGACCGGCTGCCCGGCGCTGTGCCGATGGTCTGTGAGCCCGGCGACGTTTGCATGTCCAACCGCCAGGCGTTACACGCCTCGTTCGCCAATACCTCGCCGGACAAGCGAATTACGATCAACTTCGGCTTTCACCGTCGCCGCTCCGTTCTCAATGTCCGGACCGTACACGGCGGCCAGGAGGTCGTCTACGATGAGGAACGAGTCCGCGAACGGTCGCGTTTGATCGCCCTCGCAATCGACGCCCGCCATCAGCGCTTCCCCCACGAACAACGTTACGTCTACCAGCCCTTTGCAGGGGAGGAAGACGCCAATCGTTGGAGCGAAGCCACGCGTGCGGCCATACTCAAGAACTACAATTTGAGAGACTTGAGTATCTGAAAAACTGTCTCTCGCTAATTCCAGAACTCCGGTCAACCCGAATCGCTTGCACAAATTCGGGCCAAAACGCGACACCAGTCCACTGAGACCGCCGCCGCACTAGTATGCTCGGCTATACGGCTCGACGCCTCCTGCAATTTATCCCTATCCTTATCGGGCTGGTCACAGTCCTGTTCGCTCTGCTGAACATCCTGCCCGGCGACCCCGCCCGCATGATGGCCGGACCCTTCGCCAACCCCGATGTCGTAGAGACGATCCGCGAGGAGATGGGATTTAACCGCCCCCTCTGGGTCCAGTACCTGGACAATCTCTGGAACCTGGCGCGCGGCGAGTTCGGTCGCTCTTACCAGTCACGCCGGCCCATTCTGAAGGACCTCCTTGTAGTCTTTCCCAAGACCGTGCAATTGGCCGTCGCCGCCGAAGTTACGAGCGCGTTCATAGGCATTTGGCTGGGCGTCATCGCCGCAACCCGCCGCAACGGCTGGGCCGACCGAATAATCATGACGATAGCGGCGCTGAATCTCTCCTTTCCCCTCTTCTGGCTGGCCCTCATGTTACAAATCGTCTTCGCAGTCTTTCTGCGCCTTCTGCCGCCTTCGGGATACGGGTCAGGATTCGACCAGTTTGTCATTTTGCCTGCATTTACTCTGGCTCTGCCGTCGCTGGGCCTCTTGGCCAGAATCACCCGCGCCGCTCTGATCGAAGTCATAGAGGAGGATTACATCCGCACCGCCCGCGCCAAGGGGCTGAGGAGCGCACTGGTCATGCGCCGGCACATTCTCCCCAACGCGCTGATCCCGATTGTGACCACCGTAGGCACAGACTTTGTGCGCCTGCTGGGCGGCATCCCCATCATCGAAGTGATCTTCGCCTGGCCGGGCATCGGCAAGTACGCCTACGACGCCCTCGTCTTTCGCGATCTGCCGGCCTTGCAAGCCTCTGTAATCGTACTGGCCGTCGCCGTGTCCTTGGTCAACCTCGCAGTGGACCTGCTGTATGCGTTTATCAATCCGCGAATTCGCTACGTTTGACTGGCGCCGGTTCCGGCAAACCCGGCTGCCGCTTATCGGTGTCGCCGTGATCCTTGTCTTCGTCCTCCTTGCGGCCTTTGCGCCCTACATTGTCACCGACCCAACCCAGATCGAAATGCGCCGTGAACAGGACGGCGAGACAATCCATCCACCGTTCCCTCCCAGCCCCCGCAACCTGTTCGGCACCGACCAGTTGGGGAGAGACATATTCGCTCGGGTGGTTTTCGGCCTGCGCACCTCCCTTATCGTCGGCATCCTGGTGCGCGGCCTGTCGATGATTGCCGGCACCATCCTTGGCCTGATTTCGGGTTACTTCCCCAAAGCCATCGATGACGTCATTATGCGCATTACCGATATCATGCTCGCATTCCCCGTCATTCTGCTGGCGATGACAGTGACCGCCGTGCTCGGGCCCGGTCTTGTGACGGTCTGTGTAGCGCTGGCGCTCGTGGCATGGCCCGACGTGGCCCGCCTTGTCAGGGGACAGGTCCTGGCAATCAAAGGGCAGACCTACGTGGAAGCGGCCCGCAGCGTTGGCGCCGGCAACTGGCGCATCCTCCTCCGTCACGTACTGCCCAACTGCATGGGTCCGATTATCGTTGCCTTCTCGATGGGCATTCCCGGCGCCATCATGTATGAGGCCGGTCTGAGCTTCTTCGGCTTTGGCATTCAACCGCCCACCCCGAGTCTGGGCTCCATCATCAGCGACGGCCGCGGCTACATTACCGTCGCCCCATGGTACCCCGGCTTCCCCGGGCTCGTGCTGACCCTGCTTGTACTGAGCGTCAACCTGTTAGGCGACGGCCTGATCGACGTGATGAACCCTCGCGCCGCCAGGGGCACCCGCAGAGGCGATTCCGCCGCATGATTTGGAAACGGTCGCTCGCGTCTGCTAAACTCCATGAACGCGGTACCGATTCAGCAAAGTTCGCCTGTCCGAGCTTAGGTCCCCACTCCGCCAAGCTCGACTGGAGATTGTTCAATGGCATCTGATGAGCATTCGGTCACAGTGCGAAGAGTCGAGCCCTCTTCCAATCCCGTCCAGGACGAAGATCTCGATCAGTACGGCGAAGAACTCTCAGGCCTGACCATAGTCGACGTAGACGTGCACGTAGACGATACGCTCATGTTCATGCTCGACTACATGGAGGGCCACTTCCGCAAGCGCATGGAGACCGTCCTCCAGGCCGATTTCAAAGGCGAGCCCGGCAACTCGCTGCGCAACCTGATCGCCCACATCGCCTGGCTCGGTTCCTCCTACGACAAGCCGCCCCGCGCTAAGTTGGCGACCAAGGAGGATTTGGTTTCGAGGATGGAGAAGGGGATCATCGACTACAGCATCCTCTTCCCCAGCGAGCTCCTTCCGGTCGGCTACCTGCCGGAGCCGGAGTGGGCGGCCGCCTTGGCCACCGCCTACAACCAGTACATGGTCGACGCCTACCAGAATCTGGACGGCGTCAAGATCGCTATAGTCGTCGCGCCCCAGCACCCGGTCCGGGCCGCCGAAGAGATCGACCGCCATGCCGCCCATCCCGATGTCGTCAGCGTCTGTGTCCCCGACGTGGGCGTCAACCCGCCTATCGGCGACGAGAAGTATTGGCCGATGTTCGCAGCCGCGGCCAGGCACGACCTCCCGATCAGCTTCCACGGCATTGAGGCCCTCATACACGACAACTACCCCCTGCGCGTGGCCCACTTTCATACGCTCATGCAGGTCAACAGCATGGGCTTCCCATTCACCTCAATGTTGCAGATCATGTCCGTCGTTTGCGCCGGCATCCCCGTCCGCTTTCCCAACCTGAAGTTCGCCATTCTCGAAGCAGGGCTCACCTGGATGCCCTTTATCATGTACCGGCTCGACGCCGCCTACCTGCGTTACCGTACGGAGTTGCCTGCCCTGGAGAAAAAGCCAAGCGACTACATCCGCGACTGGTACATCGGCACCCACGAACTGGAAGCCCTCCCCCGCCGCGGCGACCTGGTCAAACTGATCGAACTGTACCAGGGCCACAATACGACTATGTGGGCCTCCGACTGGCCCCACCTGGAACGCGACCTGATCGCAGGGTTCATGCGCTACGACATGGACGAAACACTCCGCCGCAAAATCCTGGGCGAGAACGCGCTCCAGTTTTTCGGGCTGAAGCCGCGAAAATGACTCCCGAAAAGCAGTCCACTCGCAGAAGCCTTTCGCGACGCAGAATCTTCGTTGCCCAACTGAATGACTTTCCGCCCGGCACGCGCATGGAAGTCCAGGTCGGCCGCGTACTGATCGCGGTGTTCAACGTTGGCGGCGACTTTTTCGCACTGTTTGGCCGCTGCCCCCACCAGTCCGCCCCCTTGAGCAGAGGCCGGCTGCAGGGTACCGTCATCTGCAACGCCGACACATGCTGGGAAACGCAATGGGCCCACGAAGGTGAAGTTCTGGTCTGCCCAGGCCATGGCATGGAATACGACATCCGCAGCGGCAAAGCCTTTGGCTACAACCTCAAACTGCGAACCTACGATGTAGAAGTCGAAAACGGCCAAGTATTTCTTCTCACCTGAAGCCAGCCACCCATTCCAAACCATGGCATTCTCCGTGGCCCTCAGTAGACTAAAGGTGTTGAAGTTGCCGTTCTCCGTGGCCCTCCGTGGCCCTCCGTGGACAAAAGGTGTTGAAGTTGCCGTTGCCGTGATCCTCCGTTGCCCTCCGTGGTTCAAGAGAAGTTGCCCATCTCCACTCCCTTCAGCAAGAGGCAGAAATGGAAAAAAATAATTCAATCGCGCGCCCAATCCGCAAAGCCGAATTTGGCGAACCAATCCCCGTCACCATCGAAGACATGCTCAATGAAATCAGCAACCAGGGCCCTGCCATTCCCGCGGTCATGGACTCGGTCCAACCGCAACTCGAGGCCCTCGACCCCGCCCTCCTCGCAGAGACCTCCCACTTCTATATCACAGGCTGTGGCGACTCCTACTTCGCAGGCCTTGCAGCCCGCTATGCATTCGCCCGCTATGCCGGCGTCCCCACCGAGGCGCTCGAAGCCCTCGAATTTGGGCGCTATGCCGCCGAGTTTCTCCCTGAAGGCTCCCTCGTCTTCGGCATCTCCAACTCCGGCAAAGCCACCCGCTCAATCGAAGCACTCGTCAACGCCCGCCTGGGTGGCGCCAGCACTGTCGCCATCACAGGCAACTCAGAGGGCTGGCTCGCGCAGGAAGCCGATACCATCCTCGACCAGAGCGTCCGCCTCGCCGGGGAGCTGATCGGCATGCCCAGCAATCTAGCCACCGACGCAGACGACGACAAACCGCGCCGCGGCTCCTTCGGCCTCGTCAACTATCTGGCCAGCCTGACCACACTCTATCTGATCGCATTCCAGACAGGGGTCGTACGGGGTTTACTTTCTGAGGAGCGGGCCGATACCCTGCGGGCAGAGCTACGGTCCACCGCCGGCCTGATCGCCGAGACAGTCCGCATATGCACGCCCGCGGCCGAAGCCTACGCCGAGCAGGTCAAGGACATCGACACCTACACCTTTCTCGGCTCCGGCCCAAGCATCGCCACCAGTCTTTTCTACGCCGCCAAAACCTATGAACTGCCCCGCGTGTACGGCGTCGCCCAGGAGTTGGAAGAGTGGGCGCACGAGCAGTTTTTCATCACCAGCAAGGGCACACAGGTACTCTTCATCGCGCCCCAGGGCCGCTCCGTCAGCCGCATCCGGGAGCTGCTGCATACGACCCAGACCATGGGTGGCTCCGCTGTCGTCGTCACCGACGAGAGCAACCCGGAACTCGCCGCGGCAGCCGACGTAACCCTGCCGGTCGCTGGGTCAGTCTCAGAAGCGCTTTCGCCGCTCGTCTACTGCGTCCCCGGCCAGCTGTTCGCCACCTATCTGGCCAAATCCCGCGGCCGCTTGGCCTTCGAATTCGACTCACCGCTCCAGTATGAGATGAATATGCGCACAATCCAGGAGAGCCAACTGATCGAGTTTCACCTCCCTCGACTCTGAGTTCAACTGGGATGCCAAAGACCTTACAGACGCAAAGTCCTTGTGAGTTGCATCGTTTCCCACAAAAGGCTGTAGACCAGCTGCAGTCGGCTCGGTGCCGCTACAGTCAATCTCTTGGCCGGCAGACTAAACTGCGAACGCAGAGCCCTTCCTTAAATTGTTGAGAGTGGTTTCTTGAGCAAGTGTCTCAGCAACGAGAGAATTCGATTGTCGCCGAGGCGTGCTTGGAGGAGCCTGCGCGGGTAAGGACAGCTGACAGATCAAACAGAGGGCACTTGCGGTAGGTGAATCCCCTTCCCGCAAATGCCCCCGTCTGTGCAACTGATATTCCAAACGCGAACTGTCTGACTGCTCTTAGCCGGTCGCCTCTCCTACCGGCTGAACCGGTACCTTTTCCACTGGGTTAAGCTCGTATTTCTCCCAGTGATACTGAAATTCGGTCGACTTCCATCCCTTGTAGATCTCGTCCCAGCTGAGGCGGCCTTGGTGCGGCCCCAAGACCTTGTCCATAACCGGGTCCGATGCCCTCTGGTAGCGGTAGTCCACCGACAGTCGGATTCGGTCGCCGGACAAGTTGGGCAGTCCTTTGTGCACAGTATGGCTGTGGAAAAACAGAATGTCTCCGTTTTCGAACGGGCTCGAAACCCACTCACCGCCGATCTTCTCGAAGTGGGCGCGCAATCCGCCGGCGCCAAGTGCTCGGGAAACCGGCAGAATCCCCTTTTTGTGGGAACCCGTTAACACGCTTAACCCGCCCATCCTGTGGGGACAGTCACCCAACGGCAGCCACGCGGTCCAGACATCAGGCGTGCCCTGGATGTGGACGAAATCCTGGTGGGCCGGCGTAGTCTGTTCCAGATTCGTCGGGAAGATGAAGCGGGCGATGTTGCTGGGCTGGAGGAGTACGTCATCACCCAAAAGATTCCCTATGACGCGCATGATCGCCTTGTCGTGGGCAAGCGTGTGGAATGACTCCAGCATCTGGACCCTGTCGTATACCGGTGAAAATTCCGGTTCTCCCGATACATGAGGAGGATGGCTGGTTATCGTCTCATTTGGGTCGGTGCCGGCATCGATCCAACCGACTTCCTGCAAGACATTGGCTATGTCATGGCGCGCCTGTAAGACGGCATCTTTATCTACGAAGTCGCGTATATAAAGATAGCCGTCACGACCAGCACGTTGGCAAAGGGCCTTTCCGTCTTCTTTGATATCGCTGGAGTCGACAAAGGGATTCATCGTCATGTTCTCCTGTATTCCAGGCATTTACGCCGGACAAGTAGTGGGCCGATAGGCTGCTGCTCAAACCGTGCTAAACGTGGGTATAAGGGTCCGAGGCGTCGCGCAGACCGTCGCCGACAAAATTGAACGCTAGAATACTGACCACGATGAATACAGTCGGCAACAGAAGCCAGGGCGACAGCGCCAGAACGCGTATCGCCTGCGCTTCCTTCAGCAATACCCCCCAGCTGATGGCCGGCGCCTGCAAGCCCAGCCCGATAAAGCTGAGAGCCGTTTCCCCCAGAATCATCTGCGGTATCGCAAGAGTCAAACGGGCGATAATGTAACTCATAAACGACGGCAGCAAATAGCGAAAAATAATGCGCAGGTTGCTTGCGCCGTCTAATTCCGCCGCGCCGACAAAGTCCTCCTCCCGCAGGGCGAAGAATCGTCCACGAACGACACGCGCAATGCTTGTCCAGCCAACAATCGACAAGATCAAAACAATGGCGAAATAGGTTCTTACAACCGGCCAGTCCGAAGGCAGAGCGATGCTCAAAGCCATCCACAACGGTAGCGTAGGCAGGGCGCGCAACGATTCAATCACGCGCTGGATCACCATGTCCACAGTCCCGCCCAGGTAGCCGGACAGTCCGCCTATCAAAATGCCCAGGAAAAAACTCATGGCAACGCCCACCAGACCGATCGTCAGCGAAATGCGCGCGCCGTAAACGATGCGGGTAAACAGATCGCGCCCCACCGTGTCCTGGCCAAGCAGCGAAAGACGCGCCTCCTGATCCTGCAAGCCAAATAGATGGATCTCGCTCTCGAACAGACCCCAAAGTTCGTACGGGTCGCCGCGCACGAACAACCCCAGAGGCTGCATTATCGTCTCGTCCTCGACGAATACCGCGGCGTATGTTTCAGGGTCCAGCGTCTTCTTGAAAGGATGCACAAAGGGCCGCAGGTGAAAGTTCCCTTCAGGATCGATGAAGCGGATCGTGTGCGGGGGCGCCAGCGTCAGTTCTGCTCTGAAGATATACGGATCGTACGGTGCCACAAACTCTGCGAAAACCGCGACAAAGTAGAATAACCCCAGCACAACCAGCGAAATCACCGCCAGCTTGTGCTGCAGAAAGCGCCAGCGGATCAACTGCCACTGTGAAGCGACCAATACCCGTTGGTCGGTCTGGTCTCCTGCGGCGATGCCTTCAATTGGCGCCGCGCCCGCTGCCTGCGTCATGCGCTTTCTCTCTCCTCACGCTTAACAGAGCCTGCGATCCCCGTCAATTCCAGTTTTTCCGCGAAATGGCAGGCCGCCATATGTGATTGACCCTCCTTTTCGCCGACGTCTATCAGCTCCGGCGTCTCTTGCCTGCACCGGTCCTCAGCATAACGGCAGCGTGGATGAAAGGCGCACCCGCCTGGCAGGTTGCCGGGATCGGCCACTTCGCCTGCAAGTACGATTCGCTCCCGATACTTCGTGTCGGGATCGGGATTCGGCGCCGCCGAAATCAACGCCTCGGTGTAGGGATGCCTGGGGTTCGTGTACAGTTCCTCGGTTTCGCCGATCTCCACGATTTTGCCCGCGTACATCACCGCCACCCGGTCGGCCTCATACTTTACGACCGCCAGGTTATGGGCAACAAAGAGGTACGTGAGCCCAAGCTGAGTCTGGAGCTCCTTCATCAGATTCAAAATCTGCGCCTGCACTGACACGTCCAGAGCCGACACCGCCTCGTCTGCAATCACAACTTTAGGCGAGAGAGACAGGGCGCGCGCAATTGCGATACGCTGGCGCTGGCCTCCGCTAAATGCGTGCGGATACCTGTTCAGCGTCGAAGGATCGAGTCGCACCAAACGCAGCAGCTCCGCTACCCGTTCCTGCAGTTCATCCTGGCTTTCGACCATGCGATGTATGACGAGCGGCTCGCCGATAATCTGGAGCAGTGTCATTCGCGGGTTCAACGAAGAATAGGGATCCTGATAAATCATGCGGATGTTACGACGAGCTTCCTTTAGCTCCTCTTTCTCCATCCGCGTGAGATCCATCGGCTCCGCGTCGCCGATGCGAAACAGAACCTGGCCAGCAGTAGGTCGTTGCGCCTGGATAATGCAGTGGCTGGTTGTCGTCTTTCCACAACCGCTTTCCCCGACCAGGGCCAGCGTCTCGCCCTCGTTCAGGTCGAAATTCACGCCATCGACTGCCTTCACGACGCCAACCTGCCGGCGTAAGAAGCCTGATTCAATCGGGAAATACTTTGCGAGGTTGCGGACCGAAATGATTGTGCGCTCGTTCATGCCCGTCTCGCGCGTGGTTTCCGTCACTCGAGCGCCTCCCTACCTCCGTACAAGAAGCAACTCACTTCGTGACCTCTTGCGACCGCCGTGAGCGGGGGTTCGTGTCTTTCGCACACGCCTTCGATAAAGTCCGGGCACCGCGTATGAAACTTGCAGCCGCTTGGCATCGCGTAAGGATTGGGCACGACTCCCTCGATCGGTTCGATTTCCACTCTGCCAGGGTCCATCTTCGGAATCGATGCCAGTAACCCCCGCGTGTAAGGATGCTGCGGCCGGTGAAAGACATCCTCCACCGTTCCGTGCTCAACCTCCTTGCCCAGGTACATGATCATAACCCGGTCAGTCAGTTCGGCAATCACGCCCAAATCGTGTGTAATCATGATGATCGCCATGCCCAGATCGGCTTGGATATCCCGAAGCAGTTCAAGCATCTGCGCCTGAATTGTCACGTCCACGGCCGTGGTCGGCTCATCCGCGATCAACAGTTTGGGTCTGCAAGAGAGCGAAAGCGCAACCATCGCCCTTTGTCGCATTCCACCGCTCAGATTAAACGTGTACTCGTCTATATTCCTCGCCGGATTAGGCATACCGACCCGCCGCAGCATTTCAATGGCCTGGTCATGTGCCTCCTCTTTACTTACCTCCTGGTGGATGCGAATTGTCTCGATGATCTGGTCGCCGACAGTATGCACAGGGCTGAATGCAGACATCGGCTCCTGGAAGATCATTGCTATATCTTTGCCCCGGATATTCCTGAGAACCCGGCCATCAGCATCTTCAGTCGCCAGATCTATAATCTGGTCCTCGTTCTGAAAGAGGATCTCGCCTCCCACAATCTTGCCGTTCTTGGGAAGGATTCGCAGGATCGACTGGCTTGTCACACTCTTACCGCAGCCGCTTTCCCCCGCGATGCCGAGAATCTCGCCAGGTTTGATATCGAAACTCACGCCGTCGACAGCCTTGACCACCCCTTCGCGCGAGAAGAAATGGGTCTGCAAATCACGCACTGATAGCAGCGACCCATCCATTCCCTCGGTTGATGGACCCAGCTCATCTATTGCAGTCCCGCCACGCTGTATCTCGGTCATACGGCGCCCCGTATACGCGGATCGACGATCGCCAGCAGAATGTCAGAGAGTAGAGTGCCAACGAGCGTAAGTATGCCCAGGATCATGATGATACTCGTCGCCAGGAACATATCCTGCTGCATGAGCGAGTCCAGTAGCACCGGCGCAATCGTTGGCAGTCCCAAAACCAGAGAAACCAGGACCTCGCCCTCGACCAGAACAGGCAACAGCCAGCCAACCGTACTGATCACAGGATTGATCGCAATCCGCAATGGATACTTGTAGAGAAGTTTCGTCGGCTTGACCCCCCTTGCGCGCGCGACCGTTACATACTGCTTGGGCAGCTCGTCCAGCAAGTTTGCGCGCATCGTCCTGATCAGTTCCGCAGTGCCTGCTGTGCCTACAATCAGAGCCGGCAACCAGATATGGCCAACCAAATCAATGAACTTCGCCAATCCAAAGGGGGCATTCTGCATTTCCGGCGAATAAAGACCAATCGCAACGGTTCCCGTCCACTTGAATAGCAGCCAAAGCCCTACCAGGGCAAGCAGAAAATTGGGCGTGGCCACGCCCAGAAATCCGACAACCGTAAACGAATAGTCTGCCAGCGAATACTGTTTGGTAGCCGAAAGAATGCCGATGGGGATACCGATCACAAAGACCAGAATCAAGGAGAGCAGCGAGATCGTAAAGCTGGACGGCAACCTTTGGGCGATGATATCCACAACTGGTTCGCGGTAAATCATCGAGTAACCCAGATCGCCCTCAATAAAGCTGGAGACCCACTTGAAGTACTGTACATAGATCGGTTCACCAAGTCCATAGCGCGCCCTGAGTGAATCGATCAGTTCCGGCTCGATGATGTCACCCTGTGCCTCCAACCCGGCAATGTAGGAGCTCACAAAGTCGCCAGGCGGCGCCTGGATGATAATGAATCCAATGATACTGATCAGGATCGTCACCGGAATCATGACGAGCAGTCTTCTCAAGATGTATATCAGCATCTGTCTTAACTCAGAGTCGGGAGGCCACCTGGGTGGCCTCCCTTTGTTTCAGAAGAACTACTGAAGCCGTTTACTCAGACCGGTAGGCCCAGGTTTCGGGAGCGGCATAGTACCACTCGGGAGCCACCGGGTTGGGGATGTTGTACATGCGGCCCGAGAACACCGCGTACCAGACCGCTTCCAGGTCGCCAGGCTGCTTGATCGAGCCAATGACCCACAAGTTGTCCTGATGAATCTTGTACATTTCAGACTCGAGTTCGAAGCGCTTCTGGCCATCCGGCTCGGCGATGAACTCTTCGAAGATCTCGTACAGTCGCTTGACGTCGTCCGGGGGTTCTTCGCCCTCGGCGCCGCCCGACATGACATACTGCGCCCACGGCGGGTTCACCAGCCAGCTGTTGCTGATTGGCATCGGCTCGCCGCGCATGGCGCCGATGATCGGAGCCTGGCCAGCCCAGTTGACAGGGCGAACCTGCAGCTCATAGTCGCCGGCCAGTCGACGCTCAGTATGCAGTCGACCATCCAACGGAACAATCGTTGTCTTCAGGCCAATGTCTTCCCAGCCCTGGGCGATCAGCTCGGCGATAGGAACCTGCTGCACCCAACCGGTATGTACCTGAGCCGAAAGCTCAAACGGGCGGCCATCGGGCAGCAGTCGCTGGCTCTGGTCCTCATTCCAGGTCAGGCCCAGGCCGTCAAGGATCTCGTTGGCGCCATCAACGTCGTGCTCAGTGTGCAGCTTGAAGCCCGGGTCGGCACCGTTATAGACCGATGCGTCCGGAGGCGCAACCTGCGAAGGCTTGTACAGACCGTTGAAAACGACCTCATTGATTCTGTCGCGGTCGTAACCGATCGACAGCGCAACACGGAAATCCTTGTTGCGGAACAGCTCCCGCAACACGTCATCCTCTGTCGACATGTTGAACGTAATCACGCCCAGCACGTCCGACCAGCCAAACTGAGGCAGCACCCTGTAACCGCCGCTCTCTTCGTTCTGCTTGAGGACCGGATAGTTGGTCAGGTAACCCAGCGTATACGGGTTCATGTAGTCTGTCTGGCCAGCGATCACGTCCAGCAGAATCGCTTCGCGGTCACCCAGGTTGGGTCGGTTGATGTGGTCAACATAGGGCAACTGGTTGCCAGCAGTGTCGATCTTCCAGTAGTAGGGATTGCGCTCCAGCTCCTGCACCGGCACACTGGCGCCGCGGGTAACGGCCTTCCAGGCGAAGATGGTCGGAACGTCGGGGTTGCCGTACCAGTCGTGCTCGGCCTGGAACAGCTCTACCCAGTTCGAGAAACCTCTCTCTTCGGCTATCGCGTCAACCGCGGCCGCATCGGTATAGTCGGGATGGAACTGCTTCAGATAATGCGCAGGAGCATACGGCATCGGGCGCCAGCGGTTGAGGCGTTCGAGCAGCACACCGTAAGGAGCCTTAAACTCCATCACAATGGTATTCTCGTTGACCTTGGTGACCGTACCCATCTCGCCGCCAACCTTCATATTGTTGACGCCATTCGGGTTCAGCTCTTCGTTCGCCGCAATTGCCTCGTACCAGAATACGAAGTCGTCGGCGCCAAACGGTTCGCCGTCAGACCACTTGATGCCGGGGCGGATCGTGAACGTCGTCGAGAGGCCGTCCGCGCTCGTCTCAGCATTCATGAACACGTTGGGCAGCACGCCCTGCATGTTCGAGCCGTATACGTGCGGGAACTCACGCAGCAGATCCTCGAGGAAGTCGAAGTTGCCCTCGTGCGTATTCCGCATCGTGCCGCCGTACTCACCAATCTGGTCGGCCGGCTGCATCACCAGCGGCTCATCCGGCAGTCGCTCTTCGACCGGCGGCAGCGAACCATCGGCCACCATCGCATCCAGTATCGGAGACTGCTGGAACGTAGAAATTTCATTACCTGTGGCCGCTTCATAGTCGGCGATGGTGTTGTACTGCACCACCTGCCCGGTGAAGTCGCCCATCATACCTTCATCGGCCATGGAGTCGTCTTCAGACGCGGCCTCTTCCTCCATAGCCGGTTCCTCGGCCATCTCGGCTTCTTGCGGCTGTCCGCCGCCGCAGCCGGCCAGAATCAAGCCAAGAATAATGACTAGACTCGCAATAAGTCTGGTTTGCCTCATTGAGATTCCCTCCTGTTGGGGATGTGGAAAAGAATAAAAGTGGTTGCGACGCCGTGTTAGTCGCCGCGTTCAATCCACTGCCTAACCCTGTCAGATCTGACACAAAAAATCTGAAACTGGGCGCCTTCCTTGGGGAATTGCGCCTAGTATCGATAAGGCAACAATGATTGTCAAATCTGTCGACCTCTTGCATTGCAGTTAGTTCGCGGACGGAGCCCTTCTGCCTCAGCGCCTGGGACGCCATTCTAGCCAGGCCCGAAAATTCACGCCGCGTGCGGTCGTAGCGGCAAAAGACCCGAACGGGAATGGCCGAACAGACTGTAACGCAGTTGTGAAAAAAGTGGCTGAAAAAGGGGTAGAGACCGTCCAACTGTGCGTCTGAATTCAGTCGTCATCCAGATCGCAAGCAAGACATTCTGTCGCAAGTAGGCCGGGTGGGATTCGAACCCACATGGGTATTACCCCGGCGGATTTTAAGTCCGCTGCGTCTGCCATTCCGCCACCGACCCGCCAAGCCATTCTAGAGAATCCCACCTCCAGTGTCAACTAATCTGGCGTCAACATTGCATCCCAAAGTAGAGGTGAACTCTCGATTACCTCTGGTATCGACCAGTCTGTGTCCAGTCCTCACACCCATCCCCAATATATCACCAATTCACTGACCACTAACCACTGACCACCGACCACTGCTGTTCCGGGCGTCCGGGCCTTCGGCCCTCCCTTGTGCAGGGGCTGCGCCCCCGCAACGCCCCGCCCTTGCTAGACCACCGTGTTCATTCTTCCCCAGCAACGCGTCTAGCCAACAGTGTTCCCCCCAGACGCCCCTGTAGGGGCAGGCCTTGTGCCTGCCCTGGGCCCACCTGGTCAACGGACGCCCAGGATCGGTCAGGCCCCTGCGCCATCTCTGCGCCTCTTCAAGAATCGGTAAACTTTTCAAGCCTCCGCCGGTACATACGCCCCGACAGACTTGTCCCACTCCAATTTTGGAAAGCACACGGCGACAGCGTTAGCTCCAAGGCAGCCGCCCGTCTCTACACGTTACTGCTTGGATTATCTTGTCGATTCCCTGGTATCTGTGTGGCGCCCACTCCTACCTGAGCCAACTTGACCCTGAATCGGTCGGCATTCAGGCGGCACGTAATCGAAGGCAAAGGGCGTTAATCCCGGGTCTCGAAGAGCATTACCGGTTCAAATAGCGCTGGACGTTCTGCAAATGCTCGGCGAATGTCTCCGCAAAAACGTGTCCGCCGCTCCCATCACCTGTCGCAACGTAATAGAAGAAATCGTGGCTTTCAGGGTACAGCACCGCCCTGAACGAGTCCTCGCCCGGACTCGCAATCGGACCGGGGGGCAGACCAATATTCAGATACGTGTTGTACGGACTGTGGACGCCCTGATACTCTTCCAGAAAGACGGGAGTCTTCCACCACTGACCGCTCTCCGGCTGGTAGCCCATCGCATACTGCACCGTCGCGTCGATCTCAAGCAACATGCCAACATTCAGTCGATTGTGCAGAACACCGGCGATTGTCGGCCGCTCTTCCGCCACAACCGCCTCTCTCTCGACAAGGCTGGCCAGAATCAACGCCTTATACAGGTCAGGTGGATCAATTCCGTCAGCTACGGCCTGGAGGTAGATAGGCATGATACGCGCAGCAAAGGCATCCAACTGCCGGGCGACTAGCTCGTCCGCTGTCGGTTCCACGGCCGGCAGCTGGTACGTCGCGGGAAAAAGGAATCCCTCCAGGCTCGCGCCCTCAGGCCGCTCTGCCAGAAATGGCCAGCGGTCGACTTTGACGTCGCAGCAAGAGGGAGGATCTACCGCAGGCGAGGCGGCTGCATTGGAAGGGACGATTTCGCTCAACGCGTCGAGGTCCGGCGCCTGCGCCGAACGCAAGTAAGCCTCACCCGAAACAACGCCTTCTACCTCCAACGCGTCAGCTACCTGCTCCAAGCGCCAACCTTCGCGAATCGTCAGTGAGACACCGGTCGCATGCTCGGCTAGCAACGCGTCAGCAATCTCCACCGGCGTCATGCTCGCCTTAAGCAGGAACGTCCCGGCTTTCAACTCCTGTGCCCGGCCAATCGACCGCACGTAAGCCTCAAACAGCTCGGCGTCATGAATCAGGCCTGCCGACACCAGATTCTCTGAAATGCTACGCGCAGGCGTACCCGTCCCTATCTCAAAAACAACGACCTGGTCATCCTGCGCCTTTGGCACAAACAGGGCAGGACGATTCGCGTCCAGATGGTCGTACAGCATCGCTTCACGAGTACAGCCAACAAACACCGCAACCAAGAGCAAGAGGAGGCATGTGCGTGCGATCCATGACTTCCCGCCTACCCTGTCCGCAAAAGAGTCATACGCTGCGTAGCAAATTCGCAGGCTCTTCATTCCATTTCATACCTTTCTTTGGACCAAACATTAGTGTCTGAGTATAACACCCAGATTGAAAAAAAATGAATTTCTGGGAAAATCGCCCCTGTCACGCCCGTCACGACCATAAGGTCTAACAGCCCATTTATGCGGCAAGGCTGCCTCAAGCCCAGAGGGCACCTTCTGAACTGAATTGCAGCTGAATTGCAAGGTTGGTCCAGAATCCATCCTGAAGAGAAAGAACGCAAATTGCCCCTTCCATGTTCCCTATGCCCCTGGCGAAGATTTCACAGTCAAAAAAAGACGGGATACCTGCAGGCACATAGACCACCTCCATCCTCCCCCTCTTCAGCCAAGACCATGAACTGCCTAGGCCCCAAGAGTGCGCCATTCATAAACCACAGCAGATCAAAGAGATTGTCTCCATGGCCCTCTAAGGCCCTCCGTGGACACTTGAAGTTGCCGTTGCAGTTCTCCGTGACTCTCCGTGGTTCAAACGAAGTTGCCGTTGCAGTACTTCGCGGCCCTTCGTGGCCCTTCGTGGACTTCTGAAGTTGCCGTTGCAGTTCTCAGTGACTCTCCGTGGCCCTCCGTGGTTCAAACGAAGTTGCCGTTGCAGTACTTCGCGGCACAGAAATAGCCTTCTCACCACTTCTGTTCGCGCAGCTCTACGCGAGTCTGCTATAATTGCGCTTTCAGGAAAGGCATAACCCGTGCGCGTCCTAATCACCGGAATCTCCGGCTTCGTCGGCTCCACCCTTGCGAAATACCTCCTGTCCCTCGATACCGGGTCCTCCCTGCAAATCCATGGGACGATCCATCGCGCCGACAGCCGAATCCAGAACCTGCGCGACCGCCTGCACCTGCATCAAGGAGACCTTCGCAACCCCTCCTGGACCGACCGCGTCATCCAGTCCGTTAAGCCAGATCGCGTATTCCATCTCGCCGCCTGGAGCGACGTCCGCGCCAGCTGGGACCAGCCCTGGGCCGTCTACGAGTTGAACATCTCCTGCCAGCTGAACCTGCTGGAGGCCTTGCGCCTCCATACACCTGAAGCCCGCGTTCTCGTCGTCGCATCCTCAGAGGTCTACGGTCTCATTGAGCCTGAAGATCTTCCCATCCATGAACTGACTCCCCTGCGCCCAAACTCCCCCTACGGCATCAGCAAAGTCGCCCAGGACCTGATGGCGCAGCAGTACTGGTATAATTATGGGCTGTCGGCCATTCGCGTTCGCAGCTTCAACCATATCGGGCCGGGACAGGCCGATAGCTTCGTCGCCAGCGCCTTTGCGCGTCAGATCGCTGAGATCGAAGCGGGACTGCAGCCGCCGGTCCTCAAAGTTGGAAATCTGGAAGCCGAACGCGACTACACTGACGTAAGGGACATGGTCCGCGCCTACTGGCTCGCGCTCCAGTTTGGCGAGCCCGGCGGCGTCTACAACATCGGCAGTGGATCGTCCATCTCGGTCCAGGAGTTGCTGAACGTCCTCCTGGAATTGAGCGCCGTCGAAATCTCTGTCGAACAGGATCCACAACGTCTGCGGCCGAGCGATGTCGCTCGCATCGTTTGCAATCCGCAAAGATTTTCCGATAAGACCGGCTGGGTTCCGAACATTTCCAATCGCGAGAGTCTGGCAGACGTCCTTAAGTACTGGCGTGACATCACCCCAGCCAAGCCTGAACATACATCGAATGGCGGCGAGTTCTAATGTAAGAGTCAGGTTGACTGTCGCCGGAATCTGTATTACGCCACTTTTCACACCGCTCCCATTCAACCCGTCTGCTGGATCGACACGTTGCCAGACGGAGGCGGCGCAGTTAATCACAGGAGTCTAATTCATGCCCATTGCACTGGTTACAGGAGTCACCGGACAGGATGGAAGTTACCTGGCCGAGCTTCTTCTCGAGCAAGGCTATAAGGTCATCGGTATGGTGCGCCGTACGAGCACCATCAACTTCGACCGTATCAGGCACATTCAGGACGATATCGAAATCGCCCAGGGTGATCTGCTCGATCAGTTGAGTCTTATCAGCATCCTGCAGGAATACCGTCCGCAGGAGGTCTACAATCTGGCCGCACAGAGCTTTGTCCCCACCAGCTTTTCGCAGCCGGTCCTGACCGGAGAGTTCACCGCGCTCGGTGTAACCCGCCTTCTCGACGCCATCCGCATCGTCGATCCGAACATCCGCTTCTACCAGGCCAGCAGCAGTGAAATGTTCGGCAAGGTCCGCGAAGTCCCTCAAACTGAAAGCACACCCTACTATCCCCGCAGTCCCTATGGCGTTGCCAAAGTATACGGCCACTGGATTACCGTCAACTACAGGGAAAGCTACGACATCTACGCCTGTTCCGGCATCCTATTCAACCACGAAAGCCCTCGCCGCGGCCTGGAATTCGTTACCCATAAAATCACCAGCGGCGTCGCCCGTATCAAGCTCGGACTGAGCAAAGAACTCCGCCTGGGCAACCTGGATTCCCGCCGCGATTGGGGTTACGCGCCGGACTACGTGCGCGCCATGTGGCTCATGCTCCAACAGGATGACCCCGATGACTACGTGGTCGCCACCGGCGAAACCCACAGTGTACGCGAATTCCTGGAAGAGTCATTCGGCCATGTCGACCTCGACTGGCAGGAGTACGTCGTCCAGGACGAAAGTTACTACCGCCCGGCAGAAGTCGACCTGCTTGTCGGCGACGCTTCAAAGGCCGGCCGTCAGCTCGGATGGGAGCCGTCCGTCTCCTTTGGCGAACTGGTCCGCCTCATGGTCGACGCAGACCTCGAATACTGGCAGCGGCAGCTGAAAAGAGACGCCGCATCCTCGGCTTGAATTCAAATCATCCTGCCATCCCTTGCAGTCGCCATTTCATAGTTCGACAACCTACGCCCCTGCCGTCCATTCGCGGCCCTGAGAGTCGCCAACAAGTGAGTCCCCATTCAGTCATAACTCCTGACCTCATTCAGTACCCGGCCACTGTTCACCGCGTACTGACCACCGCAATACCAGATACTGCGAAATCACAAACCGAAAACGGCCAAGTTGCTGCTAATCCATATTGAAGTACAATTTGCTGACAAACACCCAAGGTTTTGGCGTTTTAGCCCCTTATCATGTTTAATAGCGCTGTAACGATTAAATTGAATCGTTACGGTTGGACATCTAACTCCTCGGGATCCTCTCACGTTTCAGTCAGTCTGCTATGGCAGAGAAACTTCGCATCTTCGTAGGTGCAACCAAAGACCTGGAGCAGGAAAGGGCGCTTGTCGGGCGCATCTTGGCTGAGTTGCCGGTGCAGGTGGGCGCCGAAATCCGACGCACGCCGGCCACAGGGGTCGACTACGACACCCTCTTTGAGCTGATCAGCAACGTCGACAGAATCTACTTTCTCCTTGGTAGGGACATCACGGCGCCCTTCGGCGCAGAATGGCAACTTGGCATTCGCCTCGAAAGGACCATCATTCCCTTCAAAATCCGGGGAATGCGCACCCAGGCCGGTCGCGAATTCCTACGCATTGCCCATGCACCTTGGAAATCCTTTTACAACAGCCATGATTTGGGACAGCAGATCGGGCTGGACCTCATCGACACGCTGCTCCATCCCGAAAATCGCTACGGACTGCAACTCGTGGAAGTTGAAGGGTTGCAACAGAGCAGGCTGAAATTACGGCAAGGCCTCGAACGACATTCATCTTCACGACAACTGAGCGAGTCAGGGATAGGCGTACCAGGCGGAGCAGAGGGCGGAGGTATTATCCTCGATCCCGCCGAGGCCCAGTCCCTCATCGCAGAAGACCTCGACGACAGCTAACACAGCCAACAACCTTCAGATCTTAGCTAAGTAAACTGCTTTTTCACATATAGAAGGCTTTGGAAAGTTCTCTTTTCCAACTCAAATGGTGCAACTATGTCCCAAACTATGTCCCAACAGTTAACTGTAGCGCCCCATCTTGACCAGTCCGAAATCCAGGCCCTGGCCGGGCAATACGGTCAACCTGTCTGCCGAAGCTATCATATCGAAACCGACGCCTATATGCGCGCCTACCGCGGGCAGAAGAACCCGGACCGAACCGGCGAAGTGGTTTTCGCCATCCGCCAGCTTAACGGCGAAATCCTGCTGCACACGAAGCACCGCTACGAAAAGCCCATTTACAGATTACCCACGGGCCGCATTGAACGCGGAGAACTGATCGAGGAAGCCCTCTACCGCGAAATTGCCGAAGAAACCGGGCAGAAGGTCGAACTGTGTCGTTTTCTGGGCGTGTTGGACTGCCACTTCGTAAATGAAGACTCGATCATCCCCTTCGTTAGTTACGTATTCTGTCTCCAGAGCCTGAGCAAGGAACTTTGCCCCAGCGACACCGAAGAAATCGCAGGCTTTCGAACCATACCTGCCAACGAAATGGCAACCATCGCCCAAGAGCTGCGAAGTCTGGATTCCCATCGGCGCTGCTGGGGGTACTGGCGCTCTCTCGCTCACGATATCGTCCACAATGCCCTAACCTGCGGACAGCCAACCTAGCAAATCTGCGCTTTCAGACCTTCTTCTGCTACAATCACCGGGAATCCGGAAACAGTCCGCGGCTTCAGGCTCTGGCCTGACGCCGCCACACCAGTTGAGAATCTACTATGCTTGTCCCCTTGTCATGGCTCCGGCAATACGTCGATATCCCCCTGCCCACGCCAAATCTTGCCGATCGTCTTACACTCGCCGGCCTGGAAGAAGCGAGCTTGACCAACACCGGCGACTGGTGGGAAGAGGACAAGATAGTTGTCGGCCAGGTCGCGTCCGTGCTTCCCCATCCCGACGCCGACCGCTTGGTCCTCGTGGATGTAGACCACGAGCCCGCCCAGGATCCCGCCGATCAAAACCTCCAGAGAGTGGTGACCGGCGCGCCCAATCTCTTCCAATTCAAGAACTGCTCGTTATCCACAGGTGACCTCCCTGTCCTGAAAGTCGCCTTTGCTCGCGAAGGCGCGAGCCTTAACGATGCCTACAGCGACAAGCAACCCCGCCCACGAAAAAGGCTGAAAAAGGCGAAAATCCGCGGCGTCGAATCACGCGGCATGGTCTGCTCGGAGTTGGAACTGGGGATCAGTGAAGAGCATGAAGGCATTCTCCTGCTGCCCGATGACGCGCCCATAGGACAGCCCCTCCGCCAATACCTGGGCGACGAAATCCTCGAAATCGATCTGACCCCGGACATGGCGCGCTGCCTTTCCATGTGGGGCATAGCCAGAGAGGTGCAGGCCCTCACCGGCGGCGCGCTTCATCTTCCCGAAGATGTCGACGCCTCCCAAGGCGAAGACACTGCCTCGGACTACGTGTCCGCCCAAATCAACGACCCTGAACTGTGCCAGCGCTTCACCGGAACCGTCCTCCGCGACATCAAGGTCGGCGAGTCGCCGCAATGGCTCCAGAATCGACTGACAAGCGCCGGAATGCGGCCCATCAACAACATCGTCGACATCACCAACTATGTCATGTTAGAGACGGGCCAGCCGCTCCATGCCTTCGACTACGATCTTCTCACCGCCAGGGCCCGGAATATCGGCGATGCCGCGCCTGCGATCATCGTGCGCACCGCCGCTAAAGATGAGGAACTGCAGACCCTCGACGGTCAACAGCGCAAACTGGATCCATCAATGCTGGTCATCGCCGACAAGGCCGGCCCGGTCGCCATCGCCGGTGTCATGGGCGGCGCAGAGACCGAAGTTCATGAAGGGACACGTAACATCCTGCTCGAAGCGGCAACCTTCGAGGGAATCAACAACCGACGAACCTCCCAGAAGCTGCGCCTGCACAGCGAGGCCAGCCATCGTTTCACCCGCGGTGTACCCGCCTCCTTAAACGACCGCGCCGCGCGCCGCGCAGCCGACCTCATGCAGCAGCTGGCCGGTGGACGCGTCGTTCCCGAAGTCGTCGACACCTACCCCGTCAAACAACCCCAGGTCAAGGTCTTCACCTCCCAGAGCGACGTGAAACGCCTGCTGGGCATGAATCTGTCACTGCCCGAGATCAACGCCGCCCTCCAGCGGTTGGAGTTCGAAGTAGAAGAGCTGCCGGAACCACCCGCGAATGCCTCTGAGCAAGCCGCGTTCGGGCTGGCCCGTGCTGAAGGCGAACCCGTACTCGCGGCAACAGTACCCTGGCATCGGCTCGATGTCTCAGTGCCAGCCGACCTGACCGAAGAGGTAGCGCGTGTGGTGGGTTACGACCGGATATCCGAAACGCTCCTCGATACAGTCCTGCCTCCCCAACGCCGCAACGCTTCCCTGGAGACAGAGGAAAACATCCGCGATATCCTCGTCGGATGTGGACTACAGGATACCGTGAATCACACGCTCACAACGCCGGAAAACCACGCCAGGTTAGTTGGTATAGGGCGGGAAAGTACAACGACCAGCGATGACGAAGCCGGCCAGGCGGCGAGCGATCCCAGTCGCTTCATCTCCTTGACCAACCCCCTCTCCCCAGAGCGCCGCGTGTTGCGCAGAAACCTGATCGTGAGCTCGCTGGAAAACCTGGCCCACAACCTGCGCTACACCGATCGGCTGGCCGTCTTCGAGATCGGACGCACATACCGGCCTCAGCCGGCCCCTGGCGAGCCCGCCAAAGGTGGAAACCCTGGCTCGATTCTGCCTGCAGAACAGCGCCGGCTCTGCATTGCCCTGCGCGGACGCCGCGACCCGCACAAGACCGACCCTGCCTCCGACCCGTCCCAATCCGAAGCAGAACTGTTTGATTTCTTTGATCTGAAAGGTGTTATCGAAACGCTATTGGAAAGACTCGATTTCCTGCAGAGCAGCTACCTGTTCAGCGCCCATCCTGAAAGCGGTGCCGACGACTCCGAAAGCGAAACCATGTTCGGACCCCGCTGCGCTCTCATTTCACTGCAGGACCAACATCTCGGAATCGTGGGAGAGCTCCATCCGCAGGTCCGCAATGCCTTTGGCCTGGGAAACGAGCGCGTCGTGCTCGCGGAACTGAACATCGAACCGCTTGTACGCCCGAGTTGGCGCCTTTCACAGATGGCTCCCATCAGCGTCTACCCTCCCGTCGTCGAAGATCTGGCATTCGTAGTCCAGGAGGAAGTTACACAGCGCCGCCTGCGCGATGCAATTCTGGATGGAGGTGGCCGCGCCGGCGACCCCAGACTTACTTCCGTGGAGCTCTTTGACATCTATCGCGGCGAGTCACTGCCGGCAGGCTACAAATCCCTGGCCTATCGAGTAACCTACCAGAGCCTCGAGCGCAACCTGAAGGAAAAAGAGGTCAACCGCCTCAGGCAGCGAATCATCCGCACAGTCGAAAAGGCCACAGACGCAAAACTGCGATCCTGACTTCAATAGCCGCGCATCCAAAGTTTATCCTGATCAGCACAGCCCTTCGCCGTCGGAGAGGCTAAAGTTGCAGTTGCCGTTCTCCGTGGCCCTCCGTGGCAAAAAAAGGTGTGCGCCAGAGATTCCCCATATCCAACGTGCCAGTCACCCCCAACGACCCCTCACCGCGCAACATACCTCGGCCCCGCCTGAAACTCAACCGCCTTCCCCCTGCGCACCCGAAAAAGATCCAGATCGCCCGCAACATCAGTATTAGGAAACACAGCACGAGCCTCGTCCAGAATCTCCCTGGCATGGTAGCGGCGGCTGATATGATGTAGAACAAGATGTTTCACCCCCGCCTTCTGCGCCAGACGGGCCGCCGCCCGCGCCGTAATGTGGCCGTGCCCCTTCGCCAGCTCCCGTTCCTCTTCAAGATAGGTCGCCTCTATCGCCAGCAGGTCTGCCCCGGCAACGATCTTGTGAAGCGGGCCTGTCCGGCTCACATCGCCGACAAAGCAGAGCTTCGCCCCTTTCTGCGGTTCGCCCAACACCTCTTCCGGATGAACAGTACGCCCGTCTGACAGCACAACCGGCCGCCCTGCCACCAGCTCTCTTCGTTCCGGCCCGGCTGGAACGCCCAGCGCCTGCGCTTTCGCGTTGTCGAATGGGGACCGGGTCTCCTCCTCGAAAGTGAATCCAAAACAGCCGTTGCCTCGATGCGGCACAGTGAACGCCGAAAGCGTGAATCCTTTGCCTTCGAATAGTGGGCCCCCCTCGATGACATTCAAACTAACGCCGGCCTTGGAAACGTTCCCCGCCCCGAATACAACCTCCATCAAACGGTGAACCCGCGCCAGGGCCGGCCCGCCGCCGTAAATGTCCAGCTCCTCCAAGGTTTCCCAGTGACCGAGCGTGCTTGCAAGCCCGCCAAGTCCGAGAATATGGTCAAGATGGCCGTGGGTGAGAAGTATCTTGTCCAGTCGGCGAAAGCCAAGCCCGCTGCGCAGAATCTGGCGCTGCGTGCCTTCGCCGCAGTCAATCAGAAACCGGTGCTCCTGCACCATGACCAACGCTGCCGATAGTCCGCGATGAACGGAAGGCGCGGATGCCGAGGTCCCTAGAAAAACCAATTCAAACAAAGTATTCTCTCTCTTTTACAGGGTTGAGGCGGCGAAAAGGAAGGGGAGCGCGTCGAAGCGCCTGTGTTTACGCAAGAGCTTCAGACTGCCTGAGACGAGTATGCATGGCTCTCGCAGTCATAGATGCCCCAACTAGGGGAGCCGTAGCGGCCCATCACTTCACCTGGATTAACCAAGAGACAGTCGCCAATCCGCTCCCAGTGTTGTAAGTGATCGTGGCCGTAGCAGACCAGGTCGAATGCGCCGCTCTGCGCTATACGCCTCGCGGGTTCAGGGTAGTGAATCAGGGCAACCTTACGTCCCCCGAAATCGAGTTCGGCATAGGGGCCGTGCAATGTGATCTGAGGAAAGCCGGCCGCCACCTGCTGCTGCAGTCTCCCGTCGCCGTCATTGTTGCCCTCCACGACATGGATCGGTCCCGCAAACGCCTCCGCCATCTGCGCCAGTATGAACGGGGCTATCAGGTCTCCGCAGTGCAGCAGTACATCACAGCCCTGCTCGCTCACGTCAACAAGAGCCTTCTCGAGATTCCAGATATTGTCATGGCTATCAGAAAGGATGGCAATCTTCATTCATTTTCTCCATGGCCCCGAACTACCCTCTACCCCCGTTAGCAATACCCATGCTAGTATATCCGACCGCAATCTTGTCGGCAACGGAAAGATGCTATGATATAATGAAAAGGTGTCTGCTTCCGCAATGGTTTCTGTTCAACGAATCTCATCAGAAGCCCCTCGTTTGCGATGTAGCAACGTACTTCGGCCCCGGTCACTAGTAGCCAACCGAACTGACGTCATTTCTAGTCAGTGGACTGACCCGGGATAGTGCGGACTTCCAGTTAGTAAAATCGGCAGGTGCCACTACAAATGAGCTCTCTTTCTATGATAGCAAGAAGGTCGGCTCTGTCTGCCATCGGCGTTCTGGCGGCGCTGCTCTTCCTGTCGGCATGCGGGCAAGTCATCGCCCTCATTCCAACGGCGACGCCCGGGCCCGAGGCTGGAGCCACCTTTTCGCCCCCATCCGGACCAACGCCAGCCGCTACGGCCACTCCGGCTCCCGTGACGCCTCCTCCCACGCCGACATTTACGCCAACACCGGAACCGACCGTTTACCTGGTCGAGCCCGGAGACACGCTATCCCGTATTGCCATACAGTACGGTGTTTCCGTCGAAGCGCTCCAGGAAGAAAACAACATTCTGGACCCACGCACGCTTCAACCTGGGCAGCAGCTCGTGATTCCCTTCGGCAATGCAACCGAAGGCGGCCAGCCCC
Source organism: Caldilineaceae bacterium (assembly GCA_965207495.1). Taxonomy (GTDB): domain Bacteria; phylum Chloroflexota; class Anaerolineae; order Caldilineales; family Caldilineaceae; genus Bin5. Next base: position 3,460,759 of record OZ242287.1, on the reverse strand, counting down.
TGTCCAGGCCTACGCCTACGCCTATTCCATTCGCACACCAAAAGATCCACTTCAGCTTTACTCCGCTCGGAGGCCTCTGGGTACTGGGAGAAGTGGAAAACACCAATGCCTTTACACTTGAGCAAATACGTGTAGGCGTTACCCTCTTGGACGCCAACCAAGCAACGCTCGCCGTCGAACAAGGCTCGGCTCTGCTGAACCTGGTTGAGCCCGGGGCCGTTGCCCCCTTTGCGATACTCTTTGAAAAGGCTCCCAAAGAGTTTGCAAGCTACCAGATCTACCCGCTTAGTGGCGTACCAGCGTATGAGGGTGGATATTACAAGCACCTTGTTGTAGAGGATCTTGCCTTCGAAGGCGAACGTCTGACTTCATACCTGGTCACAGGCACTGTTCGCAACGTCGGCCAGGACGAGACCCTTGAAGTGCAGGTCATTCTCACCGCCTATGACCAGCTGGACCGCGTCATCGCCGCACGCACAATCGCCCCTGCGCAAAACGTAATCGCGGCCGACGGGGTCACAACCTTCTCGGCCATTCTCGTCCCCCTGGGCGGACCCATTGAACGAATCCACGCCGCCGCCCAGGGCCGAAGATACCCGGCCGGCAACTGATCAGAGGACCTCTATTCACTCCTGATGCCCGCAATACCTATATTGGAAGTGTCCAGCCAGTAGGGGATCCAGATCGCATAGGAGAGGGGTCAACACCAGAGCTTGTTTCGGTTTACTATGCGAAAGAAAGGGTGCGCCGGACCAGAGAGTTCTGGCGCTGTGCCTGCAGCGCAAAAGAGGGCATACGAGGGGCCAAAGACTCTATGGGGGTTGTGGAGTGGCCGCTGACTGCCCTAGCTCACGTCGAAAGTCACGCCTTGGGCAAGCGGTAGCTCTTCTCCATAATTGACAGTGACCGTCTGACGCCGGGCGTATGCCTTCCAGGCATCGGACCCGCTCTCCCGCCCGCCGCCGGTCTCCTTCTCGCCGCCGAACGCGCCGCCAATCTCCGCCCCCGCCGTTCCTGTATTGACATTGGCCAGCCCGCAGTCACTACCAATGACGCTCAGGAAAGCCTCGACTTCACGCAGGTTGTTGCTGAAAATGGAAGATGACAAGCCCTGCGGCACACAGTTGTGAATGGCGAAGGCCTCTTCAAGGTCTGAATAACGGAGAACATAGAGAATCGGCGCGAAAGTCTCTTCACAAACAATCTCCGAGTCCGGCGCCAGTCCCTTTATCAGTGTCGGCGCAACATAGTTCCCACCTTCAAGACCCGGCAGCGCCAACACAGAATTCCCAACCAGAACCCGTCCGCCGCTGGCCTCCGCTCTTCCTATCGCACTCGAGTAGCTTTCTACTGCACGCCCGCTGATCAACGGACCAACCAGCACACCGGGCTCCAGCGGGCTGCCGACCCTGACACTTCTGTATGCCTCAACAAGCCGCGGAAGAAAGCCGTCAAACAGACTGTCATGTAGAATCAAGCGCCGAGTTGTCGTACACCGCTGTGCCGCCGTCGCCAGCGCGCCGAAAGCAACCCCGCGCAGCGCAATCTCCATGTCCGCATCCGGGGTAACAATCGCAGCATTGTTTCCCCCTAGTTCGAGGATCGAGCGGCCAAGCCGTTCGCTCACCCTGGCCGCCACCTCTCGCCCTGTCCGCACAGATCCCGTAAAGGATAGCAGCGGCAACTTTCGGTCGGAACTCATCAGTCGCCCGATTTCCCCGGCCCCGTCCACCGCCACAAAGAACAACGGCGGCAGCCCCTGCTCGTCCAGCACCTCGTTGACAATGTTGGTGATGGCAATCGCAGTGAGCGCGCCATTGGGCGAGGGCTTCCACACGACCACATTGCCGATCACCGCAGCAATGAAAGCGTTCCACGACCAGACCGCGCAGGGAAAGTTGAAGGCGGTGATGACGCCCACAACGCCATGCGGATGCCACTGCTCATACAGCCGGTGGTGTTGTCGCTCACTGGCGATCGTCTTTCCGTACAACTGCCGCGACAGCCCGACCGCAAAGTCGGCGATGTCGATCATCTCCTGTACTTCGCCTTTGCCCTCAACCGGAGTCTTACCCACCTCCAGCGAAACCAGTAAACCAAGTGCATCCACATACTCACGCAGTCGGTCGCCAATCTCCCGTACAACCTCGCCACGCTTCGGCGCCGGCACCTGTGACCACTCCTCAAAGGACAGCCATGCCCGTTCGATCAGACGACTATAGTCGTCCTCATCAGCGACCGCGACTTCAGCCAGGCGCTCTCCGTTTATCGGTGAATGAACCGCGATGCGACGGCGGCCTTCGCCCGCAAGCCACTGCCCATCATAAAGGCCCGATACCTGCTCGTATAACCCAAGGTCGGCGAAAACCTGGTCCTTCACCATCTGGAATTCAGTACTGTTCGACATAGCATGCCATAGTTCTAGTAGCCTTTAACCGTTCATAGAGCAGTGAAATAACCCTCACGCCCTACGCCTCGTTCTGCCGCCCACGCACGCAAAGGAACATCCTCATCGTTCTTCGTCAGCCAGTACTGCGAAGAGGGATGGAAGGCCGATTCTCCCCCCAGCGGGTCGCCGCCGCTGGCAAGCGCGCCCAGCAGCTGCTTACGAACTGGTGAACTCCGCTCAACGAGGGCCGCGTCCTGGCTGATGTAGTCAGTAGGGCGCAGCCAGCGGTAATGGTAGCCGACATGCATAATTTTGCGTGTAAGGTCAGAAAGATTCGGGCCGACGCAGTGCCAGACTGCCGTCCGCCACACGACCGCCGCGCCGGGCTTCAACCGCAGTTCCAACGCCTCGCTCGGGTCAACCTGCCTGCCATTCTCCCGCAGCTCGTTAGGCGAACGCAGATGGCTGCCCGGAACCATCCACAGATTCCCGCTCTGCGATTCACTCAAGTCCGAAAGCACATAGAAGACCTTGAGTTCCATAAAGGGCAGCCGACCGTCAAGTGACGGGCCCATGAAGAGGGAGTCACTGGCCAGATCAGGGTGCCAGGACAGATTACGGTAGCCGACCTCCCCGTCGGCCCCGTCGCCAACTCCAAGTGTGCCGGGTTGCACGGTCTCAGGGTATGGAGGCCTGTAATCCAGGTGTGTCGTTCGAATCTGAATGTTCCAGCCAATAGCGTCCACCACCAGCGGCAAAATACGAGGGTGATCGATGAGATCGAGAAATGCCTCATGGCGCGAAAGCGCATTGCGGATGGCGAATGGATCGCCCGGTCCCAGCCCCTCGACCTCCCTGACCTCCTCTGCGACTTCGTCGATCGCCGCCAACAACCTCCTCAACTCATCCTTGGCCAGAAAATCCTCAAGGACGATGAACCCCTTTTCGTCAAAGTCCGCCCTCTGCTGCTGGCTCATGCCGGTAGACATGGATTCCCTCCTGTCATTCATGGCCTATCCCAACTACGACAAGCCCCAGTGTTCATCGATCGGGTCCTGAAAAACAGAGCGCGACCCATTCAGAACGTCATCAACCTGCACGACCTCACCCGTCAGGCCCGACTCGTAAATGGCATCGCCCAACGCCAGCGAGCGCATTCCCTCCCAGCCGTCGATCTCCGGTGCTGCCCTGTTACCCCGCAGAATCTCCAGGAATTCCCAGATTTCTATTGAGAAACCATCAGTCGCGCCGCCAGGGTAGAGGAACTCCTCTTCGTCCCTCGTGAGCGACGCACGGTGCATCGCCTCCAGTTCCTGCATGTCATAAACAGTACCGTCGGACCCCTCATATCGGGCCGTTTCCAGCTTCTGAGGTGTGCGCTGGAACAGGTGGAAGATTGAAAAGGGGGCCGCCGTCGTGTCGCGCAACGAACCTTGGCTGCCGTAAAAAGTCACATCATAGGCCTCTTCGCCAGGGGCAGCCAGGCTCCACGCCCAACTTCCAGTGACGCCGTTCTTGAAGGTAAAGGTAACGAAAACGGTATCCTCCGGCGCGTCGCCAAAAGCATCCGGTGTTCCCGACTTCACCGACTTCAGGACGGCGTAAACCTTATCCACCTCGCCAAAGAAGTAGCGCAGCGAATCACAATAGTGAAATCCACTGTCGAGAACCGGCCCCCCACCCGACATCAGCTTGTCCCTGCGCCAGCGCTTATGTGCCGGCATCGGCTCGTTGGACCCGCCGGTCTGTCCCCAAAGCTGCGAAGGATTCGGCTGGTTCGACCCCTGCCCCGGTGCACCCGGCAGGACGGCCGCGGAACGAAACTGGTGAAAGAAACTCAACGGCGTGCCCATCAGTCCCGACTCATCGAATACCCACTTCACCGTCCTCTGGCCAGGTTGACGGCGGTGCGGCGCGGCCGTCGACAGTACCTTCCCGGTTCTCTCAGCAGCCTCTATCATCACACGGCAGGCCTTGATAGTGATGCCCAGCGGCTTTTCGCACAGCACATGCAACCCGGCCTCCATGCAGTCCACGGCAATCCCGTGGTGGAATCCGTGCGGCAGGCACAGGTCCACCGCATCAACCTGCGCCTCTTCGAGAAGATCCAGATGCGAACCGTAGACAGTGGGCCGTTGGCCGAGCAGCTCCTCAAACATGTCGGCCCGCTCGATCGCCGCCTGTTCGTTGGCATCGCAGACCGCACGCACGACGAAGTCACCGCGTCCCCGTTTTTTCAGGTCCTGCATCGCCAGCACATGGCGACGCGAAATCCTGCCGCAGCCGATTAGAGCCAATCGTATGGGCATTGAGATATCCTCACAGAATTCTGTTTTTCTGTCAATGGGAAAATAGAGGGGACCTTCTCTAACAATATGACTGAGTCTGGCGTTTAATCTATTGGGATCGAGAGGACTGGGTTGACACCGACCAGCCGGGGAATCGGCTCAGCCTTTGATGCCGGTCAATGCAATGCCTTGCACGAAAGTCTTCTGCAGGAAGAAGAAGAGTAGAATGATGGGCAGCGTGATCATCACTGAAGCGGCCATCAGCAGTCCCCACTCAGCGCCGTACTGGGTCTGATATTCGTAGATTCCCAGCGACAGCGTGTACAGTTCCTGATCGCTCAAATAGATCAGAGGCCCGATATAGTCGCGCCAGCGGGCGATGAATTCGAAAATCGCGACCGTAGCCAGGGCCGGCTTCGAAAGAGGCAAAAGGATCGAATAGTAAATCTTCAACTCGTTTGCGCCATCGATGCGTGCCGCTTCCGATAACTCCATCGGGATGGTCATGAAGAACTGCCGCAAAAGGAATATATAGAGTGCGCCACCAAACCAGTGCGGTACGATAAGAGGCAGCCACGAGTTTACCCAGCCGAATTTCGTGAATACAATAAATAGTGGAATCAGCGTGACTTGAAATGGTAGCATCAGTGTCGCTACCGTCAGAATAAACAAGAAGTTTCTGCCTGCCCAGGGAATGCGAGCGAGGCTATAGGCTACCAGGGACGAAGAGAGCAATACACCTACCGTGGACAGCACCGCTATAGTGAGCGTATTGCGAAGATAGAGGAAAAATGTAATAAATGTAACAGCGTCAGGGTAGTTGGACCACTGAAGCGGGGAGGGAAATATGACTGGTGGGTAGGCGTAAAACTGAACGTCAGGCTTCAGCGAGGTTGAAAGCATCCACAGGAAGGGCAAGGTAAATATGATGGCTGCAGGAACCAGACTTGCATGGATGAGAATGCTGCGGACAAGCCCGCGAACGCGCTTTGCCATCATACGTCTGGCGTGATCGTCGGCAAACTGTGGCTGTACTTGCTGGCTATCTGCGACCATGTCAGTCTTCGCCTCCTGCATAGAAGACCCACAGCCGCGCCGAACGGAAAATGATCAGGGTCACGACCAGGGTAAACATGAAGAGAAGCCAAGCCATCGCCGAAGCATATCCCATTTCCAAGTATTGGAACCCAGTCTTGTAAAGATAGATCGAATAAAACAGAGTCGTGTTTGCAGGAAAACCAGTTCCCCCCGTCATAATGTAGGGGATGGCGAAAAAATTCAGCGCCCCAATCACCGAGGTTATCAGATGGAAGAAGATTACTGGCGTAAGGATAGGTAAGGTCACGTTCCTGAACTTGGACAGGAAGTTGGCGCCATCAACGTCAGCGGCGTCGTACAAATCCTGGGGAACATCCTGCAGGCCAGCGAGATACAAGATTATCTGCTGACCGATGATCCATAGCGCGAGTAGTACGAGTGTCGGCTTTGCCCAGGCAGCGCATGTGAGCCAACATGGCCCACGGGAACCGAAGGCTCTGAACGGGGCCGCTATTAAACCATTGTGCGGTGTAAAAATGAAAATCCAAACCAACGCCAACGCCACTTCTGGAACAAGGGTGGGAAGAAAGTAGATAGTCCGATAAACAACCTGTCCCCGAATCTTGGCATTCAGCATCAGAGCCAATCCAAAAGCTAAGACAATGGCCAAGGGGATCGAGACTACCGCGAAATATACTGTATTATTAACCGCCGCAACGAAGTCCCCGTCCTTCGTAAAAAGCTCGATGTAATTGGCTAACCCGACCCATATGGCGTCTTTTACGCCATTATACTTGGTAAAACTATAGTACGCCGACGCCACGGTTGGATAGATCCAAAAAGCAAGGAGGCCGAAAATCCAGGGCGAGGCAAATAGCAGCCCGTTTATTGTATGGCGGGTTCCTTGCGAAAGACGGCGGCGGGGTGGGCTGGTTGAAGAAAGGGCAGTTGCCATAATGGTATTGTGAGTGCCGCGCTGGGGTGCCGGCATTCTAATGGTAGAAGTCAGGTAGCGGCCCATTTGAGCCGCTACCCTTCTCTACAGTTTCTTGTCGTATTCCGTCAACGGATTCTGCCTTACTGCAATTGCCGCTCAAGTAGATGTGTCAATTGCCCTTGGGCCAGAACCGCTCCAGTTCAGTTGACGCTTACGAATGTCGCCTGTGCCAAAGGTCCATCTTCATTCAGCTAGGGCGAACGTTTCGCGTCTCTCCGATTAGCTGAAGAACCCGATCTCTTCAAGACCGGCGTTGATCTCTTCGTCGATATCCACGAGCGCCTCTTCCGGCGTCTTCAATCCGTGCGGGATCTCATCACGGAAGGCCTTGACCTGCAGGTCCCACAACTTCGAGCCCAACGGAATCGGCGGGCGGGCGTGGGATACCGGCAACAGGTCCATGAAGACCTCGTGCAGGGGATCTTCGCGGAAGAATGGATCTTCGGCGGCCGACTTGATTGTCGGAATGTGGAACGTGTCTTTGTTGTACTTGAGCTGGCCTTCGGGGCCGCAGAGGTAGAAGCAGGCATCAAACGCCGACTCCACATCGTCATAGCCGAAAGGCACCGCCCAACTCCAGCCTCCTGCCCAGCTTGCACCCGGGGCGGGGCCGTCCGGACCCGGCATCGGCACGACACCGTAGTTGGTGTCAGGCTTGTAGCGATGATGCTGCGCAACCTTCCAGTTGCCGCTGCAAGTCATTGCGCTCTGACCGGTCCAGAAGTAGTCGTTCTCACCGCGGCAGTTGCCACCGGCGCAGGCCGCAAGCATGGCATCAACGTCCTCTATGCCGATTTCGTCGACAAAGGACTTGACAAACTGCATTGACTCAATATTCTTGGGATCCGCAAAAGTAATGCGGCGATCATCGTCCTGGAACAAGCCGCCGAAGCCGAAGCCCCAAGTGTAGAGCCACGCCTGATCATAGATCGGGTTGAAGCCGTAGCGGGTGACCGCGCCCGTGTTGTCGCGCACGGTCAGGGCTTCTGTGACTGCCATCAGCTCTTCCAGGTTGGAGGGCGGCGAAGAGGAATCGACACCGGCCTCTTCCATAATGTCCATGTTGTACCATAGGGCGCGTGTATCAGTGTCGAACGAGAGCGCGTAGATGCCGCCCTTGTAAACAGTCTCGTCCCATGCGAAGTCGAAGTAAAGCTCCTTGGTGACACCGGCGGCTTCGGCGAAGTCGGTGATGTCGGTAAAGAAGCCCTCGTGGGCGAACTGCGGAACCGTGAAGCGGTCGGCATAGTGGAGCGCAGGTGGCGTGCCGCCAGCAACGGCAGTGAGCAGTTTCTCATCTGCCTGACTGCCAGCCGTACGGGCGATGTAGACAAACTCTAACTCAACATTCATCGTGTTCTGCTCGTTGTAGATGTCGATAATTTCCTTAATCGACTCCTGCGCCAGGTCGGTCATACGAGACCAGGCTTCCAGCTTCTTGGTTTCCATCATTGCATCGCCATCTCCGCCAGTGTCGGCCGGGGCAGCCGCGGGCGCAGGGCACGCAGCGAGCAGGGCCGCGCTTGTTGCCAAGCCGGAAACCTGCAGGAAGCGACGACGCGAAAGCGTCTTCTGTGTGTCCATTCATTCCTCCATGTTAGAAAATGTGAAAATGGGTTGAAAGGGATGGAGTGGTGTGGAGCATTTAGCCCAACCTCTCCGAACTATATGACAGTTCAGTTGACCCTATCGATGGCTCCAAGGCCAGATCACCGATCCTATTCGCCAGGGCCAATCACGGCACGACAATAAATTTGGCCAGAAAAAAGTGGCCTTCCTAGTATAGGTCCTACATTCGACGACTGTGCATTGCGGGCGCGCTTATAGGGGACTTGCGCGCTAACGCAAGGATAATAACCGTTATTTGCCGTCATGTCCAAATTCTATGGGTTGTGTATCGCGATTCCTTCTGCGTAACCCAGTCGGCGACAGATCGGAAGGGTTTGGAACTCTCGCCCCTCTCCAGCATGCCTACCGTTGCCAGACCTCAACGGCCTCTTCGGGCGCGTCCAGCTTGCGAAGCTCTTGCATAAACGCGTCATGCAGGTCGTCCGCCACTTCCCTCTGATCTGCGGCCAGATTCGTCTCCGTCTGCGGGTCTGCCGCTAGATCGTAGAGCTCCCGTTCACCGGTTGACCCAACCGGCGCGTACGCCCAGCGATCGGTATACAACATCGGCGTAACTCGATTTGGCGCCAACTCGCCTTCTTCCAATCGCGTGAAAGTTGACGACACGACACAGTCGTTCGGAGAAACACTGCTTTCCCCCCGCAACAGCGGCGCAAACGACTGTCCGTGCATCGGCTCCGGTGTCCCGACTTGCACGCCTGCCAGGTCCATAAGCGTCGGCGCGATATCCGCCGGGCGCAGCAGCGCATCGACCGTGCGCCCTCCTTCCAACCCCGGCGCCGCCACTAGAAAGGGAATGTGGACGATCTCCGGATAAAGTGGCCAGAACCGGTCATCGAACTTGCTAATGTTCGACTTCCCGGTGCGGTTATGTTCGCCAAGACTGAATCCATGGTCGGACATAAACACCACGATCGAATTGCGCCAGAGATCCAGGTCGTCAATCTTTGTCAGGATGCGACCTACCCACCGGTCCACCAGCTCCGCCTCCGCGCAATAATGCGCGCGCAGATTGCGCAGCTCCGCCTCGGTGTAGTCGCTCGCCTTCCCATAATTGGGATGCAGCATCGGCGGCCCGTCATAGTCGGGATCATAGCGGCGCACCATGTACTCCGGCGGGTCCCAGGGTTCGTGTGGGTCAAAAAAATCAACCCACAGGAAAAACGGACTGTGCTGGTCGTTCTCCTCCAGCCACTCCACCGCCAGCTCAGCCGTGCGTGGCGCAAATCGGTCGATCTCCCGGTACCAACGCCGGTTTATCCATGTGTGGAGGTCGATCAGATTGCGCCCTTGAAAATGGTTGCCGATATTGCGCGTCTTTTCGTCGGCCATCGCCTCTTCGATAGGGTGATTCATGCCAATGAAATACGTATTGCCCTCCTGTCCGGGCAGCGTATGCGCGCCGTCGAACCCCTCGAAGAACGCCGCCCGCACCAGGTGCGGACAGTCGCCCAGCAGCTGGCTGACATAGCCGGCCTCCCTGAGGACTTCCGGCAGATGGTTCGGGCTGCTCAACCGCCGGTCCTGCCACGGGTACCACGGCCACCCCACTCGCCCGGTCGTGAAATCCGTCCGATGTGGAATAGTCGGAAAACTCCCCGTGTAGAGACGCGACAAGCTTACACTCCGCTCCGAAAAGCGGTCAAGGTGCGGCGTGCGTACAGGCATCGCCGCCGCACGATCAAAAAGATTGTCGTATCTGAACGTGTCGGAAATTATGACAATAATATTCATTGTTCCTGTCCTCGCAATAGCCTTCGGTTCCTCGCAATAGTCACTGTCACACGGCCAAAATATCCGGCCCGTCAACCGTCGCCGCCTCAGCCAGCGCCCCCGATGCCGCCAGCTCGCCCATCGTCGCAAACGACGCGCCCGGCTTCTTCCCCACATGCTCCGAAACCGCGTCGATCATGCGAAACGTGTGCTCATAGTCGTCGGCGATGCCGTGCGTATGCATCAGCATGATCACAACCGGGCTGTGCTCGCTGATTCGGTCCAAATCCTGGCGCGCCAGGTCGATGAATTCATCGCTGCGCTCACCCGACCCGCGCCAAGTGTATTCGTTCAGAATCGGCACTTCGATTATGTCGTCATACCATCTGAAAGGATGGTAAGGGATATTGTCGACCCAATCCTGCGAAAGATCACCCCCGTTATGAGGAAGATGCGCGTAACCGCTGCCGCTGATATACATGCAAGTGTGATAGCCTATGCCCACCTCGCGCAACGCACTGAACATCGGCTTGGAAATCGCCCCGCACGGCGCCCGGAACACGGTCGGCTCAACCCCCAGGTCCATCGCAAAGACCTCCATCCCTTCTTCAATTCGTTCGCGCAGGTTATCCACCGTATAGCGTGGCATCAGCTCCTCGCGGCGTTCATCAAACTCCGACTGCAGAGTGGACAGGATCGAGGTCGCCGGCCACGCAGGAGGTCCGAACTCGTAACAGTCCGCATGGGTCAGACCGTGAAGTTGAATATCATGTCCTGCGTCGCGTGCCGCGATCAACGCCTCCTTCCATTCCGATGTCATCGGCTTCCCGCCGCCTTTAGGCACCGTGAACCAGGTCGAGTCCAGACCCCGGGAACTGAAAAACGCCGTCGCCTTTGTGAGTGACTCCACCATCGCGCTGCCGCCCGAACCCGCGTCGTCAATACTCCATGAATAAACGGTCATTAGTCTCCCTCTCCGGTTGAAGTTGCCCGCCCATCTGGTCAAGCACCAGGCTTTGCCGACTCGATTACCCTTTTACTGCCCCGACAGTAAGCCCTTCCAGGAAATAACGTTGCAGGAAAATAAATACGATGATCAACGGGACCACACTTAAGAACGCCGCCGCCGAGGTAATGCCGTAGTTCACCTGGAATTCGCTGCGCAGCAGAGCAAGGCCTAGTGGAAGCGTGTACAGGTCCTTGTCATTGAGGACGACCAGGGGCCACACCAGGTTATTCCACTGCGACGTGAAAACAACAATCGAAAGGGTCGCCAGTGCCGGCGCCGACAGCGGCAGAATGATGCGCCAAAACACACCGAAATCGGAACAGCCGTCGATGCGTGCCGCGTGTTCCAGCTCTTCCGGAATAGTCTGCATAAACTGCCGCAAAAGGAAGACGCCAAGTACGTTCGCCAGCGCCGGTATAATCAGCCCACCGTAAGAATTCAACAGTCCAAGCTCATTCGTAATGAGAAAGGCAGGAATCAGGAGCAGCGCCCCCGGAATCATGATCGTTGCCAGCATCAGCCCGAACAGAAAATCACGCGCCCAGAACTGTTTCTTGGCGAAAGCGTACGCGGCGAGAGCGTCGATGAGAACCGTCCCCACCGTGACGAGCACGGCCACAAGAATAGTGTTGAAGAACCAGAGGCTGAAAGGCAGTTCCCTCAGAATGTAGGAATAGTTGTCCCAGACGAACTGTTCTGGAAATAACTGCGGGGGGATCGAAATGAGCGTGTACGTCTCCTTAAACGAAGACGAGAAGATATAGAGATAGGGCCCCAGCATAGTAATGACCAGCGCCGCCAATAGGACGTAGACCACAACCGCTTGGGGCAAAATTCTGATGAACTTCTGCGTTTTGCGATTGAAAATGCTCTGGGCCACAGACTCTTCCCCTTAGACCGGCGTGGCGCAAGTTGCGATTTAGGCCGGGCAAACTACCTTTCGCCCAGCACGCGCATCTGCACAAAAGATATAGGCATAATGATTAGCAGGAGCACAACGCCCATGGCCGCGGCCATACCCACTTGACCGTAGCGAAAGGCGTGATTGTAGATGTACCAGACAATGGTGGCGGTTGAGTGTACGGGGCCGCCGTTTGTCAGTACAAACACAGTATCAAAGAGCTGAAATGCCCAAATCGTTCCCATAACCACCGAGAAGAGGATGACCGGCCGCATCAGTGGAATCGTGACGCGGACCGCGACCTGGAACGCGTTGGCTCCGTCAATGCGCGCAGCCTCATGCAGCTCCTCCGGTACGCCTAACATGGCAGCCAGGAACAGAATGATATGGAAACCTATCCCCCGCCACCACTCAACCAGGAGGATGCCGTACAGCGCAAAGTTAGGGTCGGACAGCCAGTAAATCTCAGGAACGCCCACAAAACTCAACAGATAGGTCATGACACCATAGCGCGGAGCCAGAATATAACTCCAGATCTGAGCCGTCGCCGCGGCGGAGGCTAGCAATGGAAAGAAAACAACCGACCGGTAGAAGTCCTTGAAGCGAACAAGCTTATTGCCTATCAGAAATGCCAGCGCCAGCGCCGTGATGACTGCTATCGGCACGACCGACACCGTATATTGAACGGAGTTCTTGAACACGGTAAGGGTTATATTGTCGGTCGTTAAGCTGAAATAGTTCTGCAGTCCGACAAACGGCTTGACCGGTTGGACCAGGTCGCCCCGAAGCAGCGATAGCCAAAGCGCCCAAAAAAAAGGACCGACATTGAAGACAGCGAACAAGATCATAAACGGAAGAATAAAGAGATAGGCGCTTATGTTGCGCCTGACAGCGGCCTGTTTCCAGAACGACTCCAAAGCCGCCCGGCTCTGCACTGAAGATGATGTGGCTGAAGTCATAGGCTCTGCCCCGGTTTGGAATGAATCTCCAGTACGCGCCCAATAGAAAACCGAACTTCTGTCAAAAGAACTGCCCTACTTAACCCCGTCAGTGAAGCATACACATTGAAGGTCTGGGCCGGACTGCAGATGATCAAGCCCAAATGCAGCCCAGCCCTGTAACAAGCCCTACCCTTCTTCTTCTCTCAGCATGTCGTTCACCTGAACGACCATGTCTTCCACTGCCTCTTCAACCGTGCGCTGGCCCAGAATGAAGGACTCGATCGAAGTGCTCTCGATATCCCAGAACTTGAAGATCCAGCCGCGGTACGGCCAGAAGAAAGTATATTCCAGGGTGCCCTGCGCCGTTGTCAACACCTCGTCATCAGGATAGAAGTTGACATGGGGTGACACGCTCATGAACCCGAGACACCCAATCCAGGAGGTGAGCAAATCAGGAGTGACCAGGGTCTCGATTACATCCCATGACTCCTGGGGATGCTCAGTCTTGGCGGCTATCGCCAGCATGCCGACGCCGCCGTAGCAGGCCCGTCCACGCGGCCCTTCAGCCGGCCCCGTCGCCATGCGCGACGCCCCCAGTCTGAAATCTGGCTTTTCGCTGCGTACCGAGTTGGCAAAGACGTTTTGGGCCGTGATCATGGCAATCTTGCCGTCGCGGAAATAGCCTCCCGCGCCCGGTTCCTGGCCGGAGATGGCGCCGGGCATCGCAATTTCGTATTCGTGATAGATAGCGTTGAGGAAATTCCAGCCATCGTACGCTTCTTCCGAGTTGACGATACATTCGGTCAAGTCATCGTTAAACCAGTGCCCGCCAAAGCGGCGCGGCCACTGCCCGTTCTCATGCCAGCTCGCGGGATGGCCGCCAAACCCGTAGATGTCTTCCCCCAGTGCTGTGATGTCCTGGGAGATGCTAAGGAAATCCTCAACCGTATCGGGCGGCGTATCCGGATCGTGTCCGGCCTGTTCAAAGAGGTCCTTGTTCCAGAACAAATTGGACCCGCCAATGATCCACGGGAATGAGTAGGTTGTGCCGTCGTACGTGCCCGGCCCCCAAGCGCGCTCGTAGAAATACGAACGGTCGAAATTGGTAGACTCAATCATGTCGTCCAACGGCATGATGTGGCCGGTGTTTACAAAGCGGGGGAAAGACTCCGTCTGATAACTCACGTCCGGCCCTTGGTCGGCGGCAAACGCGGCAACAAACTTCTCGTTGTACTGCCCCCAGGGAACCTCGCTGAAGTCGACGCTGATCCCAGGAAGCATTTCTTCAAGCACATCCAACGTGGGCTGGGCACAGAGCTTGGTCTCATCGCCTGCTGCCTTATGGGGCCCCTTCCACATCGTCAGCGTTACAACCTCCATCGCCGGCGCGTCGCCGCTGTCGTCGCCGGCAGCAGGCACGGCCGGTGCACAGGCGGAAAGCCCCGCTCCCAATGTCGCTACACCTGCCACAGTGGCAGAACGAGCTAGAAAACTACGTCTGGACAACTTTGTACCGGTAGCCATGGTGGATTCCTCCTTGGCTTGCTGTGAGGCAGAAGCAGATGCGACGCCTCTTCGGTTCAAAATGGGAAAGATTGGCTTGTCAGGTCGGTAATATGCTTCCTTACCCCAGTTCTTCCAGCACCTTATTCAACCCTTCTACGGTCTCCTCTACATCTTCGTTGGTCAGCAACGGACTGACATTCAAATGCACGGCCCGGCCCAGCAGGTCCAGGCTGCGAGGACACATCTCCTTGTGATACTCGATCTCCCGTTGAGCCCATCGCCACGGACCCGCGGCATCTGTCCACGTGCGCTGATTCATGATCGGCACCCAGTGCGCATACACATGATAGTCAATCGCGTCGGGCGAATACAGTGTGCCCGCGCCGATATTTTCGGCCCGCAGCGCCTCAGACACCGATGCAGCCTTCTCCGCGCTCTCCATGAAAAACACGGTGGAGATTGCCGTATCCCCATCCGGGTCCGCCATTTCGCGGAAGCTGATCCCCTTGCGCTCGGTCACGCCTTCGATGCCCGCTTTGATCATCCGTTTGCGATGCCGCATGTCATCAATCAGCCCGTCCAGCCTCGCCAGCTGCGGCAGCGCCACCGCCGCCAACAGTTCAGGCATCCGAAAGTTGACCCCGCAAAGCAACTCTTCCACATTAAACTTGAGCTGCAACGCGCCGATCACGTCGTGAAACATATTCGATCGCTTCCAAACCAGTTCGTCGTCCGTAACCACCATCCCGCCCTCGCCTGACGTGATAATCTTGTTGAACTGGAGACTGAAACAGCCGACGTCGCCAAAAGATCCCAGCGCCTGCCCCTTGTAGCTGCCCCCGTTTGCCTGCGCAACGTCCTCAATCACCCGCAGCCCATGCTTGTTCGCCAGCGCCATCAGCTCATCCATACGACAGGGCGCCCCGCGCATATGCACCGGCATGATCGCCTTCGTGTACGGCGTAATCTTCCGCTCAACGTCCTCCGGGTCCATCAAGAGCGTCTCGTCGACCTCCGCGACAACCGGAATCCCGCCGGCCGCCACGACCGCCGACGCCGACGCGATCCACGTGTACGCCGGCACGATCACCTCATCGCCCGGCCCAATCCCAATCCCATGCAATCCACAGACCAGCGCCGCCGTTCCCGATGTGACCGCCACTGCGTACTTCGAGCCCTTCTTTTCCGCAAAGGCCTCCTCCAACTGCGTCGCCTTGGAATCCGCCTCACCGGGACCGTAATATCGAAATAGCCGCTTGGCCCGCAGCACTTCCAGCACGCCTGCCTCTTCCTCCTCCGCAATCGCCATGCCGCCCGGATACATCGGCGGATCCGGACTCTGCTTCGCTGGCGCGCCGCCATGTATGGCCAGCCTCTGACTCTCCTCTTGGGTCATTACTCTTCTCCCTCAACCGTTGTATATTTGACTACCCCCTCACTGTATACCCTGGGGGGGACATGCTGGCCATCCAATTTTAAACCCCGTGCAAAGGGGGCACCTCGCCCCCCTTCTGGTAGTAGCCCCTTCCCGAAATGAGCCTCAAAAGTGGGCCGTTTCACCTAGTCTCCCAACCGCTCCACGTAGACATAGTAAGCGCCAAGCTCATCGCCGTCTTCCATCTCAAACCAAGTCTGCAAATGGGTTCCGCCCGCTGGCAAGGTCAACGTGAACCTGGCGGCTTCGTCTTCGGCATCGATACCCGTCTCCGCCTCCTCGTCACCGATTACAATGCGTGCGCGGCGTATCGGCAGAGCAGCCCCGCCGCCCCATACCACGCGCTCCTTAAGCGACGGTTCGGAGTCGGCGCCCGTCTGCTCTACGCTGACTTCCTCTGCAGCGCGAATGGAGATCATGCCAAAGGGTGTCGGCTCACCTCCAGCCAGTCCAGCAGCAATCGGGGCGTCCTCCTCCACCGGCCAGCGCCGCAGTTCGAAGCGGTAGGTCCCTGCCTCGACAACCTCAACCTCCCAATGCCCGTTGCAGATCAGGCCCTGCCGCACCAGGCTCTGGTTCCACGCGCATTCGCAGTCGTCGTTGCGCCAGTCGTGCGTATTCAACCGCAGCCTGTCCGCCCCCGGCCCTCCGATGGCTATCGGAATGTCATCGGCAAACTGACGCGAGACCTTCCGCCACCACTCTTCATAGGCGAGACGCAACACAGATACAATGTCTGGGTTGGAGTCGGCAACGTTGCTGCGCTGCTCCGGGTCATTCTTGATCGAATACAGCTCGCGCCCGTTCACAAGACGCCAGCTGTCGGTCATCACCGCGCTCTTGCGCCATTTGACCGGGTACGTCAGTCTCTGCGAATCCGTGACCAGCGCACGATCGGGCCAATCCACCCGTTTGCCAATTTCAGGTCGCATCAACTGTGCCAGGCTGCGACCGTCGAAACTGTTGCCTTCCGAACCTTCCAGTCCGCACAGTTCGATCAGCGTCGGCAAAATGTCGACATTGGCCGTCACTTCCTCCACGTCCTGACCTCCATCGATGCCTCCCGCAGGCCAGTGGAGAAAGAAAGGCACCCTATGCCCGCCATCGTACTCCGATCCCTTCTGCCCGCGCATTCCCGCGTTGAAACCGCTGATGACGAAATGGTCGTCATCCCCATCCAGGCCGCCTCCGGAACCGTTGTCAGTCATAAAAATGAAGATCGTGTTTTCAGCCAACCCCATCTCTGCCAAGCGGCGCCGCAAACCGCCGACGTTTTCATCAATGTTGGCAAGCATCCCATAGAAGTTTGCACGCTTCTGGTGGGGTGTGACCGGCACGTAGGGATCGCTGTAGACCGGATCAACCAGGAAGGGCCCGTGCGGCGCATTGGTGGGAATGTAACAAAAGAAGGGCTTCTTCCGGTTGCGCTCAATAAACTTCAGCCCCTCTTGAAACCATATGTCAGTGCAGTATCCCTCATAACGAGAGTGGCCTTCTCCGTCCCAGTAGCTGTCATCGAAATAATTGTTGCCCCAGTAGTCCGGCGTCTGCCCGACGCCGCCGCCGCCATGAACAACCACAGTGTCGAAACCCCTGTCCTGCGGGCGGTAAGGGGCGTTGTCACCCAGGTGCCATTTGCCGAAAATCCCCGTCACATAGCCGCTATCCCGAAAATAGTCTGCCATGCTAATTTCGTCGGCCCGCAACAGCGAACGCCCACCGATCGTGTGCCAAACGCCAGTGCTGTTGGCGTAATGGCCAGTCAACAGCCCGGCGCGAGTCGGCGCGCACGTCGGTCCCACGTGGTAATCTTTTAGACGCACGCTTTCGTCGTACAGCGCGTCGATGTGAGGTGTCTTGACCACGGGATTACCGTGACACGAGAGATCGCCGTATCCCTGATCATCGGTTAAGACAAACACAACGTTGGGTCGGTCGGTCGCCATGACACAATTCCTATACGAAACAGAACTGGCTACTTGCTCTTCCGCTCAATTCTTCGGCTGGATTTACTGCCCTTGTATCGGGCAGAATCCAAGACTGCAGGGGAAATGAGCGGAGCGCTCAGGCCTTGGCATGAATGAACTGCAAAACGATCACAGGCGCTGGCCTTTGCTCAGCTTCTCGACGTAAACATAGTACGCCCCTAACGCTCCGCCGTCCTCCAGTTCAAACCAGGTCTGCAAATGGGTCGCGCCAGCTGGAAGCTCCAGCGCAAAGTCCGCGCCCCTGTCGTCGGTCCCAACTAACTTCCATGCCTCTTTTCCAGCAATAGAGACTCCCGCCCGGTGGACCGGCAAGGCAACCCCGCCGCCCCATCCGATCCGCTCTTTCCACGACGCACCGGCAAAGGCCTCCGCGTCAGGGTCTATACGTAGTTCCGTCCACGAAACCGGTCCATCTCCCGCCAGACCGGCGGCAATCGGCGCGTCTTCTTCCACCGTCCAGCGGCGCAGGCTGAAGCGGTAATAGCCTTCCTCGACAACGTCCACTTCCCAGTAGCCTTCGCAAATCAGACCCTGACGGACAAGGCACTGATTCCATGCGCCTTCCCACTCTTCATCGTGGAAATTGCGCCAGTCGTACGTGTTGAGTCGAAGTCTGGAGGCTCCCGGCCCGCCTATCGCGATCGGAATCTCTTCGGCAAACTGACGCGAAACCTTCTTCCACCAATCCTCATAGGACCTTCGCAACTCCGCAACCACATCTGGATGCTCCCCTGCCAAGTCGCGCCGCTGTTCAGAGTCCTCCTTGATAGCGTACAACTCCTCACCGTTAACAAGCCGCCAACGATCTGTCATCACCGCGCTTCTTCGCCACTTGATTGGTCGCGGCAGACGCTGCGTATCCGTGACGATCGCTCGCTCCGGCCAGGTGTATCCATCGCCAAGTTCAGCCCCACCTTGCGTGGCCGACTCCGGATCAGAAGACGCCTCATCGCCTTGCAGCAGCGGGGCCAGGCTCCGACCGTCGAACTCGCCGTCGCCCGGTCCTTCAAGGCCGCATAGCTCGATCAAGGTCGGCAGAACATCGACATTGGCTGTCAACCTGTCCACATCTCGACCAGTGTCAAGGCCGCCCGCAGGCCAGTGCAGAAAGAATGGCACGCGATGCCCGCCGTCGTATTCGGACGCTTTCTTGCCGCGCATGCCAGCGTTGAAGCCGTTAATGACATAGTGGTCCTCGTCAACGTCAAGGCCGCCCGAAGATCCGTTGTCTGTCATGAAGATGAATATCGTGTTCTCTTCCAGCCCCATCTCCATTAGCCGGCGCCGCAACCCGCCCACATTCTCGTCAATCTTGGCGATCATTCCATAGAATTTGGCCCGCGGCTCGTGCGGTGTCAGAGGCAGGTAGGGGTCGCTGTAGCTGGGCTCGACCAGGTGGGGTGCATGAGGTGCATTAGTAGGTATATAGCAGAAAAAGGGTCTGTGCCTGTTGCGCTCGATGAACGTCAACCCTTCCCGGAACCAGACATCAGTACAATACCCTTCGTACCGCCTGAACTGCTCCCCATCCCAATAGCGGTCGTCGAAATAACTGTTACCCCAGTAGTCCGGAGTCTGGGACACGCCTCCTCCGCCATGTACGACCACAGTCTCGAAGCCGCGATCCTGCGGGCGGTATGGAAAGTTGTCACCCAAATGCCACTTGCCAAAGATTCCGGTAGCGTAGCCATTCCTCCGAAAATAGTCGGCCATACTGACTTCATCGGCCCGCAGCAGAGAGCGGCCGCCGCTTGTCCGCCACACGCCCGTACTGTTGGCGTAATGGCCGGTCAGTAGGCCGGCGCGCGTAGGCGCGCACGTCGGCCCTACGTGGTAATCGGTCAGCCTTACACTGACTTCATGTAACGCATCAATGTGGGGAGTCTTCAGGACCGGGTTGCCATGACAGGAAAGATCGCCGTACCCCTGGTCATCCGTAAGCACAAAGACGACGTTAGGCCGAACGCCTGGCATCCCTCAGTTCCTCATTGCCAACGCGTCTTGAACTCGCCGAAGTTATTCTCCTCGTCCTTGCCCCGAACCAGTAGAGGCCTCCAGCGCCCGTCCAAAGAGTTGTCCTCGGCCTGACGCACGGACGTCGGCACATAGCGCAGCGTGAGCCCGCATCGCCGCCTGTCCGAGCGGTTAGGCAGACTGCCGTGGACGAGAGTGCCGTCGTGTATCGAAATCTGGCCGGCCCGCAGCGGCAAATCGACCGCGGTCCCCGCCTCTTCAGCCGTAACGGGGACCTCCTGGTTAATGCTGAGCAGATTACCCGCCTGGTCCGCCGTGCCGTGCTCAACCACCCCGGCAACGTGCGTGCCCGGGATCACCTGCATGCATCCGTTCTCAACGTCACTGTCATCGACCGCATACCAGGCCGTGACCGCAGTCGGCGGCTCCAGGCCCCAGAAGGTCACGTCCTGGTGCCATGCCACAAAGGCCTCCGCCCCTTCGCCTTCCCCGTACTTATTGAAAAAGTGCGTCGCCAGCAGAAACACATTCGGACCGACCAGCGCCTCAACCGCGTCCAGAATCATGGGATGCGTGGCGAGCCGCCAGATGAATTCCTCCTCAAAGTGGTGATCTATCAGCCCGATCTGCGCGGTCTCCTTACCTACACGGGCCTCCAGATCGTCGAAGGCCTCTCGATAGCCTGCAACTTGCGGTCCGTCGACTACATCGATTGCTCCAATGTAACCGTCGCGCCGATAGGCTTCAACTTGGGCGGGAGAAAGGATCATAATACCCTCCTTGGCGTTTTCGATTCCGATTTCAGATGAGGATAAACGCTCTACGCAGCAATTGCAAGCAGAAAAAAACGGGAGAGCAGCCCAAATTTGAGGGAAGACTACCGTATTTTCTTGGAAGCCCCGAACCCCTGGTCAGTTCACGTTCCAGTCGCAGGCCGAACAGTAGAAATCACTATCGCCTCTCTCCTCTTCACTCTTTCCTTGTCTTTGGGCGTCCGGGCCTTCGGCCCTCCCTTGTGCAGGGGCTGCGCCCCCGCAACGCCCCGCCCTTACTCGCCACCGTGTTCATTCTTCCCCAGCATCGTGTCTAGCCAACAGTGTCTACCCCCAACTTGCAGTCTCAGCCCTCCAACACCCGCTGTTCCCCCGCAGTTTCATCGCAGTTCCGTGCCCTGACGTACCCACCATCCTGGTTCTTCCCCACCAAGGTGCCAACCCAACGGCATTCCCCCTTAACACGTCGCTAGGTGCAGGCATTGTGCCTGCCCTGTTCGCCCCAAGACCGGGTTGCACCCCTAAACGGCCCCGGTCGTGCAAACTGCCCTACCCTGTGTTAGACTATGCCGCAAAAGGAAACGGCCCGCATCGGGCCCCAATTCTGAGGAGAATTCTGTCATGGCCGAACGCGAAGTACCCGGCTGGGTAAAAGAACACATTGGCCGCTATCTCGAATCCAATGGCGAAGACGGCCACATCTGGAACGGTGTACCTACCTTGCTGCTGACGACCACCGGCCGCCGCACCGGCAAGGCCCGCACGACGCCGCTCATCTACGGCAAAGTTGAAGGCGAGGAAAAATACGTGATCGTCGCCTCCCGCGGCGGCGCCACCCACCACCCATCCTGGTACCTCAATCTGGATGAAACGCCGGCAGTCCAGTTGCGCGTCGGCGCAGACTGCTTTGACGCCGCCGCCCGAACCGCCTCGCCCGAAGAAAAGCCGGCCCTGTGGAACATGATGGCGGAAATCTGGCCCCAGTACAACGACTACCAGGCCAAAACCGACCGCGTAATCCCAGTCGTCGTCCTGGAACGAGCTTGAATTCGCAGAATCGCCGCCGCACCACCATATTGCGACTATGAGCGATCCTATCAGAGGGACAGGCCATTACGGCTCGCTTGCCCTTCCTACCCCCTTCCCGATCCTCTCAGTAGAAACCGACAACTACCGCACAAAGACTTTCACCCTCGACCTCAGCCTCCACGCCCTGCCCGGCCAATTCGTGATGGCCTGGCTGCCCCGCTTCGATGAGAAACCATTCTCACTAGTCGCCGCCGACCCCGTAACACTGATGGTCACCGCCGTCGGACCCTTCACCAATCTGCTGCACGCGCTCGCTCCCGGAGATCTGCTCTGGATTCGCGGACCGTTCGGACAGGGCTATCGTCTTCCCCGCCCCGGCTTGCGCCCTGCATTCATCGGCGGGGGATACGGCGTGGCGCCCCTCCTCTGGCTGGCTCGCGCCTGGCGCAAACAGCTGCAAGCCCTCACCGTCATCATCGGCGCAGGCGCCGCCGAAGACCTGCTCTATGTTAATCGCTTCACCGAATTGGAGAGGGAAAAAGGTAGCGACGCCGCCGCATTGGAGGTACTCACCTGCACCGAGGACGGTAGCGCCGGAGCCCAGGGTCAAGTCACCGATCTACTGGCAGACTCTCTGCACTCACGAGACATCGACCTGCTGTGCGCCTGCGGACCCCACGCAATGCTCGCTGCCCTCGACCGCTTGGGAGAAAAAAGCGCCATACCTCGCCAGCTTTCCTGGGAAGCCTACATGCGCTGCGCCGTCGGAATCTGCGGCTCCTGCGAGCTGCATGGCAATGTTCTGTGCCTGGACGGGCCCGTCCTCGACCACGGTCCACTCGAGAAAGCCGCGCAATTGAGTTAGGTTGTCGAAATGTGGTTTAAGCGGCAAGCGACCGCGGGGTTACTTCTGACGCCGCCGGCACGCCGTAAGCGGGCATCGCGTTGAGAACACCGTCGAGAACTGCGGCCGCAACCACCTCAGCGGCAATGGCACCCACGAGGCTGAGTTCAACACTCGTGTCAAGGGCCCCCGTTGCAAGGGCAAACAGACAGTCGCCGTCGTAAAGAGTGTGCGCAGGTCGCGTAGTACGGCTGATCCCCGTCTGCCCCATCTGCGCCAATTTGGTTACTTCCGTCTTATTAAAACTGAGATTCGTGGCGATAACACCGATCGTGGTGTTCTCCGGAATGGCATGAGCGCTTGTACTCTGGGAGCCGCCTCGCGAAGCTGAGGATTGGCCGGGGTCCGGGCGCGGCGGTCTGAATAGGAAGGAATCCAATGAAGCCGCGGTAGCCGAAAGGCTGTCTACCAGGTCTCCGCTCCCCGGCTCTCTGGCCCCGGCCACCAGCTGAGCCCGCATCGGGTCGACAATGTCTCCAATAGCGTTGACAGCGACAAGCGCCGAAACCACGACGCCGCCCGGCAGTTCAGCCGATGCCTGCCCCAAACCGCCCCGTGTGCATCGATCAAACCCAAGCAGTTTCCCCACCGTGCAGCCAACCCCGGCGCCGACCGACCCGCGGCTATCGTCCGCCTCCGTTGCCGCCTCGCACGCCGCAAACGCATCCTCATGCGTAGGATAGACCGTCGATCCCCCGAGACCCAGGTCGTACAAAATCGCAGCCGGCACGATCGGCACCGGCGCGGCCGGCGTGTACCAGCCGTGTCCCCGACCCGCCAGCCACTCGACGACACCATGTGCCGCCCCCAGACCGTAGGCCGAGCCCCCGCTCAAAAGCACGCCGTGAACCCGGTCCACACGGTTCGCCGGATCGAGCAGCGCCGTCTCACGCGTCCCCGGGGCAGAACCACGCACGTCGACACCGCCGCAACTCCCCTCAGGCGTAAGCACGACCGTACAGCCGGTCCCGTTAACAGGATCCGACCAGTGGCCGACCAGGATGCCCTGAACGTCGCTCAGCGCATTATTCACTATTCGCCATCTGGGCGGTAACTTGCCTCTTCAGATAGGCCATGAGGACATGCAGGCCGCGCAACCGTAGTGGAGAGATCGCCTCGTGCAGGCCGAGCAGGTAGTGGATGTCGTCCGGAGTCTGTAATACCGTATCAGGTTCCGCCCGCTCAAGTCCTTCCTGAACAATCGCGGCATACCCCCGTACAGTAGGCGACTCTTTAGGCACGTCGATGTAGACTTGCACGCCGGCGTCTACGATGTCGGTAAACACGAAAATCGGTGTCTGACATTCATGCACCTGCTCCATCTGATCGCGGGCATCATGAAGAAAGCCGGGAAGCTCCGGCATATTCATGGAGAAATCGAGGAGGGACTCCAGCCGCTCCCGCGGTTCCATGCTGCGAAAATCTTCGATGATCTCCCGCAGAGGCGGTGGAGTCCTGTCTATCTTTTCTTCAAGTGTTAGATCGAAGTCCATCACATAGGGTCTGCCCCTCCGTCAGCCATGCCGCCGACAGAGCGCAGCCATAAATTCTATTTTGAGCGTTTCAAGACTGGTAGGCCGTTCTTGCTCTCGGACACCTCGTATCCCTCCGGAACTGCCTCCAGTGAGCCCTCCTTCTCTTCCTTGGCGAAGAAATACAGGGTCTGCTGTCGACCGTTACGCAACGTCGTTTCCTTTGAATGCAGAATGTACGTCCTGCCCTTGGAGTTCGTGTGCGCATACGCCATGTTTTGATGCTCCTTTGCAAACTACAACATCCATTTCCTCTACCCGGTCGCAGAAGTTCGGCCACCCTATGGCGGAAACCGGCTTGCGAACAGGATGAACTGTACCATATACAGTTAGATAAATTGTAATCTAGCTTTTCGAAACCGCAAAAAACACAACTATTCTTTACTGTAAATTACGAAGTTTTACGGCCCGTGAACCAATATAGGTGTCAATATAGTCTGCCGGTGGTTGACCTTCCCATCGATCTTCATAGAAACCGTTTATTACAAACCCGGCAGCGACCTGACCCCCTATCTGGTCTGTGAGTGTATGTCCGAACTCCAGGGCCTCTCCCGCCCGAATATAGGCATCCCTCTCAGACTTGGTTATGCTCGTGAGGTCCGAATACGGAAGCCTGTGGCGCACTTCAAACTGACCTTCATCCATCTTCTTCTGGTCAAACAGGTAGAGAACAGGGTTGATAAAGCCCGCCATCAATACGCCGCCCCGCCTCAGCACCCGTGCACACTCACGCCATACAGGGCGCACGTCGGGCACGAACAGATTTGAACAAGGATGGACGATCAAGTCGAACTTCTCGTCTGAGAATGTCCCCAGGTCCCCCATGTCGCCTTCGACCGTCACCAGGTCCAGGCCCTCGCGTTCTGCCACGAGACGGTCCTGCGCCAGCTGCCGCGTCGAGATGTCATAAACTGTAACCCGAGCGCCAGCGCTCTCTCCTGCCGCTGCCAGCACAGGCCCTTGCTGCCCGCCGCCGGCGGCCAGACAGAGGATCTCAGCCCCCCCGAAATCCGGGAACCACGCCCGCGGCACAGCCTTCGTCGGCGTCACGAGGATCTCCCAGCTCCCGCCGCGTGCCGCAGCCACCGTCTCCCCGCTGACCGGTACCGTCCACCGGCTCTTGCGCTCGACCGCCCTGTCCCAGGCGTAACGGTTGAAGGACTGGACGTCCTCAAATCCTTCCATCACTCTCGCCTGTCGCCCCGAATGGGAGTCGAGGACCGCACTGGGTCACCGTCCCGCCCCCTGCCGTCCGTCTTTGACCGCCCTCAATCTCTCTTCTGCTCGATTCCTGCGTTCGATCCGCTCCTGCTGGATCTGTTCGCTCAGACCGGGAAGCGGACCTTCCCGCAGGACGCATATGATCTCGCCCATGATACACACGGCAATCTCGGCCGGCGTTATCGCCCCGATATCGATGCCGATCGGCGCACGCACACGGTCAAACTTCGAAGCCGGTATCCCTTGCTCCTGTTCCAGCAGCTCAAATACCGCCCGAATGCGCCTCTGGCTTCCAATCATACCCAGATAGGCCAGCGGATCATCCAGCGCTTCCAGCAGGCAGTCGATATCATGCTGGTGCCCTCGCGTCACCAGGACTATATAGGTGTCGCTGTCAAAAGTCTCCTTACCCTGCCGAAGTTCCACCAGCGTTGGCCTGAAGGGGCCCGCGACGACACGGTCTGCTGTGGGGAAGCGCGAAGTATGGGCATATTGAGGCCGATCATCGATCACCGTAACCATGAACTCGCACGTCTTCGCAATCGACGCCAGCGGAATGGCAATGTGCCCCGCGCCGGCTATGATCAGATGAGGAGGCCTGGCCTGGACCTCCACGAAGACCGAGAATCCCCCGTTCGCCTCCTCATACCGAAAATGCTCATGCCGTTTGCGCCCAATAGCCTGCCGGGCATCGCCCAGCACGCCCTCCAACTGGTCACCCAGTCCCAGCTCGCCAGCAGGGCGCCTGTCCGGCTCCGGCCAGACGACCGCATTTTTGCCCACCGCCCGCGCGAATTCGCCGTCACCTGAAGTGACCGTTACCAACGCAACAGCCTCTCTCTTCTCGATCGCTTCCAGAAGCGACCTGAGCAGCTCTTCCTGCATGTTAACCTTGTGAATGCTAATGTTAGCCAACCGGTCAGCAACTGGTCCTGTCTGCCAGAGCCATACACCGCCAGCACATCTGCATATCGAGTGCCGCTAGACACGTCCGAATCCAGATGCTAGAATCCGTCACATGAACTGTTGCAGAGTCACCCCCGCTCACGCAAATTTGCGCCCCGTCGATGACCGGCTGGGCCAGGAGTCAAGCTACCCATGACTGCAATCTTTCAAACTGAAAACCTTGTCGCACTGTTGACGCTTATCGTGCTCGAAATAGTTCTGGGCATCGACAACGTCATTTTCATCGCTATCCTGAGCGGTAAACTACCCGAGAGCCAGCAGGCCAGGGCACGTTCAACCGGAATCGCGCTGGCCGTGGTTGCCCGCATCGCGCTGCTTTTCAGCATCGCCTGGATCATGCGGCTCACCCACCCGCTGTTCACTCTCTTCCAACACGACGTATCCGGCCGCGACCTGATTCTTCTCATCGGCGGCCTGTTCCTCATCGGCAAGAGTACCTTCGAAATCCATGAGAAACTCGAAGCCGCTGGGCACGAACGCAAAACGCAGGCAACCGCAACCTTCGTCTCCGTCATATCCCAGATCATCCTTGTCGACATCGTCTTCTCACTCGACTCGGTCATCACCGCCGTCGGCATCTCAGGCAACCTCTGGGTAATGGTTCCAGCCATAGTCCTGGCCGCCGCTGTGATGCTTTTCTTCGCCGGACCCATCGCCGCCTACGTAGAACGCCACCCCTCCATGAAGATCCTGGCGCTGGCCTTTCTGATTCTGATCGGCTTTATGCTTGTCTTGGAAGGTTGGCTCCACCAAGCGGTTGAGGAGCTTCATCTCAAGAACTACGCCTACTTCGCCATGGCCTTCTCGCTGGCCGTCGAAATGATCAACCTGCGCGTCCGCCAAAAGTCGCAGCCCGTGCAACTGCACAGCCGCATCCCGGCTCCCGATTCGGAAGAAAAAGAGGAAGAGGAGGGCCAGCAGGATTAGGGTTCAAACCCCGCGATGGGCCGGTCCTGCGCCCTCAGTTGCTCAAGCCGCGCCGCCCGCGGAGTCGTCGTCCCCTACGCCGTCCCAGCGCTCCACGAACACATCCATCACGCCGCCGCACACGCCCAGGCTGTTCATCGAGATGTCTTCGGTCAGGTCCACGTGCACCGTTCTCGGTATCCCGTCATGGATAACATCCAGCCCGGCCCGAATCACGTCGGCCTCCCCGCAGCCGCCCCCCACAGTCCCCAAGTGCCGGCCCAGCGGGTGAATGACCATCTTAGCGCCCACTTCCCTGGGCACTGAGCCCTTGGCGTCGACGATCGTTGCCACGGCAACGGCCTGCTCCTCCTCCAGCATCTCCTTCAGATAATGATAAAGTGTCGCAGTCAAGGTCTTCCCTTTCCTTACAGCCGCCCCAGTCGGGGTCGCGCTTTGAGAACCAATTTCGACGAGCCCAAAGCCCCTGGACGCTTCAGTTCAGTCTACCCACTCAAAGTCCGCACGCAGAGACTCATATTCAGCCGGTACATCCATGTCCCTCCGCACACAATCGCTGTCAACTGTTTCGTAAACTATCTTCTCGTCGAGAGTGTCCAGGAGATCCCGCAGCGACTGTCCCCTCGTTAATCCCAGCAGCTCGCCAAAAGCCCATCTGGGCAAATAGACGGGATGCCCGCGGCGCCGCTTGTAGCTTGGAACAACGACTGCCTCTACCTCCGCCCGCGCCCTCCCGATGACCTGACGGATCACGCCCTTCCGCATGTGCGGTTGGTCTCCCAGCGCCAGCAGCGCGCCCAGGACCGGCCTACCATCGCCACACACCGCCTCGATCCCCACTTGATAGGAACGCACCATCTCATCTTTGTGGTAGTCGGCGTTGAAAACGGTCTTGGCGGGTCCTCCCTTCAGCTGTTCAGCAATTGCCTCCGCCCTGTGCCCGGTCACGACATATACCGGGGATGCCCCCCCACCTGAAAGTGCTGACGCAACCGACTCGATGACGGTCCCGTGTCGCCAAGGCAGCAGCGGCTTGAACCGCCCCATCCTGCTGCTGAACCCGGCAGCAGCCACCACCGCCGCCACACATCCAATGTCATCGGGCGACCCTGATTCAGCTGAGTCGATCCGCTTTCCGGACCGATCAATAGACGGGCATCGCACAGTCAACGCATCCCGTTTTTCCTTGTGGCAGCCAGGCCCGCGGCCGCCCCCAGCAATGCCCTTGAAGCAACATTTCGTCCATTTGCGCAGTATACCACAGGTATAAGGCAAGGCGGCTGATTTCAGCCCGTTTATCCCACATTCGACTGTGAACTCACGAATGCCTCTTGCTGCAACCATACCTGGGTCAGTTCCCCTTCCAAACACCGGCAACTGTCCACTGACCCACTAACCACTGGCAACTGACCACTGCCTTTTTGGTCGTCCGGGCCTTCGGCCCTCCCTTGTGCAGGGGCTGCGCCCCCGCAACGCCCCGCCCTTGCTAGCCACCTTGTTCATTCTCCCCCAGCAAAATGTCTAGCCAACAGTGTCTCCTCCCCCACCTGCTGTCTCATCCCGCTGGCCCCCAGCCCCTAGCCCCCGTAGTTCCCCTGCCGTTCCCCCGCAGTTCCCCCGCAATTCCCCCGCAGTTCCCCTGCCGTTCCCCTGCCGTTCCCCTGCCGTTCCGCGCTCCCGTAGGAGCAGGCCTTGCGCCTGCGCTCGCCCGCCTCAACTATCCCCGTCGCCATCCTTACCAAACTCTTCAGGCGCAGAATCAGCCCACTGGGCAAGGCCGACCCGCCAAGGCCATTTTGCTCGATTTCGTACATCTTCCCCATCGGGTGCTATAATCGATCTATGCGAGATTCCGTTCAAGCCGCGCCAAACGGCTCACCAAAGGCGCGCAACTACGACCTGGTGAAGGATCCCATATACTATATTACGTTCTGTTTCTTCGCCTTGCTCACTACCGCTCTGCCCGCTGCCCTGGGACAACCCAACTTCCTTCCCATCGTTCAGACGGTGGCAATCACCCTCTTTCTGGCCGTCCCACTTCGAAGAGGCAGGATCACAACCGCCCTCATTGTGCTCTCCTCCTGGCTGTTCCTTCAACTCCTCGTCATGATCCTCGGCTCACTTCTCCTCCCCCTCGTCTTTGAGCGGGCAATTCATGACGGTTTCGCCTATCATCGAGCCCTGCTGGAGTGGTCCGTTACCGGACTCAACCTCCCCGGCGCCATCATACATAGTCCCGGAGCTCGCCTGGTCGAATTCTTCGGCACGCTCCTGGGTAGCCTGCTGTCGGCCGGTCTCATAGGCCTCTGGTTTCTCGTGCGGGCGGTGAATCAGTTCGGGTATGGAATCGGTCGGCTGGCTGTTGAAGGCCCGACCGGGTTTATTCTTGGGCTGATGCCCTGGCGGCTGGCGACGCTAGCCGGTTACGCAGGCCTCGTCCTCTTGCTGGCCCAGCCTCTCCTGACAAATAAATGGAACCCTGCCCATTACTTTTCCAGGCAGCGCCGCCTGGCAACCGTATCCGCTTTACTGATTCTTCTTGGATTGATACTGGAATTCATACTCCCGGGCCTGTGGCGCCTAATTTGGGTGTTATAAGTCCCAGGTCTGCCTGCACTATAGAATTTTGCCGAGGAATATTCGGGGCCTACGGACCTGAACATACTGGACTTGCCAAACCGACACGGAACCCGCCGCAGTCCCACGATTGCCGATCCTCACTACATTTTCTGGTCTCCCCCCAGTGTGCTGCCCCACCCTGTAGAAGGATTGCAAAGAAAGTTAAAACAACGATTGGCTGGGCAGGCTCCCGGCCCGTGGCGAACTGACTTCGCCCCTCAACTACTGATATGCTGCGAATTAAGAGCGTAACCCTAAAGGGCTTCAAAACCTTTGCCCAGCAGACCGAAATCGCCTTCGGTTCCGGCGTTACCGCGATCGTCGGGCCGAACGGGTGCGGCAAGAGCAACGTCGCCGACGCCATCCGCTGGTGTTTGGGCGAACAGAGCTTTGGCCTCTTGCGCTCGAAGAAAACGGTCGACGTCATCTTCTCAGGCAGTGCCAAAAGGGCCAGGCAGGGAATGGCCAGCGTCAGCATCGTCCTCGACAATGAGGCCGGCGACCTCAACATCGATTTCAGCGAAGTCGAGATCACGCGCCGCGCTTACCGCGACGGTGACAACGAATACCTGATCAACGGCCAGAGAGTCCGTCTTCAGGACATTACGCAGCTGTTGGGGCCCAGCGGGTTGGGAAGGCGCGCCTATGCTGTCATCGGTCAGGGACTGATAGACCGTGTGCTCAGCCTGAGACCGGAAGAACGGCGCGTGCTATTCGAGGAAGCTGCAGGCATTACCGGCTATCAGCAGAAACGATCTGCAGCCTTGCGCCGCCTGGAAGCAACGCAGTTGAACCTCGACCGCGTCGGCGACGTCTTGGCTGAGCTTTCTCCTCGACTCAGAAGCCTCAAGCGACAGGCAGAACGGGCCCTCGAAAGGCGCCAGATCGAAACCGACCTGAGGGACCTGCTCCACGTCTGGTACGGCCACCAGTGGCATAGCACCCTCAGCGATCTCGCCGAAGCCCGAAAGAAAGCCGAGCACGACCAGAACGCCACCCGGAATCGCCGTGAACGCCTGGACGAAGTGCACGCCAGGCTCGACCAGCTGCGCCTTCGCCAATCCAGGCTGCGCGCCGAACAGAGCGAACGCATTCAAATCAGCGAAGCCCGCCACCGCCGCGCCGCCGAGGTGATCCGCCGCCTCGCCGTATCCCAGGAACGGCTGAATCAAATCAACGTCCGCCAGGCTGACCTCGAAGAGGAGTGCTGTCGGCTGCAGGCTGAACGTGAGACCGTACAAGGCCGGATGGAAGATCTCAACGTCGAAATTGAGGGTGTCCGCGAACGCCGAAACGCCTGTCAGCAGGATCTTGACCGCCTCCAGATAAAACTGGCCGAGAGGGAAAAAGAGCAGGACGCTGCCCGGGAACGCTGGCGCGAAGATGTTGCGGCGCTGCGCACTGCCGAGAGCCGCAACGCCGATCTCCGCAGCCGGTCGCAACAGTTGACGGAAAGACGCACTACGCTCAAAGCAAGATTGAGCCAGGCCCAGGCAGAAATCGATCAGCGCACCCTCGCGGCGCAAGAGGCCGCGGCAACTTTGACCAAGCTGGAGTCGGAAAACGTCGAACGCAGTGCCGAAATCAACAGCGCGCAAACCGAGATCGACGCCCTGGCCGGTGCCATCGAACTGGCGATAGAATCTCTTCGCGCCGAGGAAACCGAGAAGAACCTGCAACAGCGTGAAGTCGAGCGACTGCAAACACGGCTCGACCTGATTCAGCCTGTACGCGGCGAAGGAACCGTCTATGCCAGCGCCGTGCGCTCCATCCTGCAGGCTTCGCAGCAAGGACAGCTGAACGGAATCCTGGGTACCGTAGCCTCAAGAATTCAGGTTCCGGACCGCTTGGAGCGGGCTATTGAAGTTGCCCTGGGAGCCGCCCTCCAGAACATGATCGCAAAATCGTGGCAGGACGCACAGGCAGCCATCGAATTCCTGAAAAGTGCCGGCGCCGGACGCGCGACGTTTCTCCCTTTGGACCGCCTAAGGTCAGGAGGTCCCATTCCGGCGCCCACCGCCAACGGCATCCTTGGAAACGCGGCGAGGTCCGTCCACTTCGACTCTGAAGTAGAGCCTGCCATCCACCATCTTTTGCAGCGGGTCTGGATCGCCCACGATCTGACCGCCGCTCGCCACGCCCTTGATGAGCGTTCAGGTACGTCCAAAAACGGCCGCCGCCCCCGTGGACGTTCCTCCGATTATGTCGCTCTGCCAACCATTGTCACTCTGGACGGGGATATCATTCGCCCCGGCGGCGCCGTCACGGGCGGTAACGACGGCCGCCGCCAACGCAGGTCGGTCCTGGCCTGGGAAAGAGAAGCCCGCGAAATTCCCGCAGAACTGGATTGCGCGCAGGGGCAGGCTAGGCGGGCGACTGAGAAGACCCAGGCAGCCCGAATTGAGGTAGAGAAAAGGACCAGCAAGCGAACGCACCTTGAAAAACAGCGGCAGCAGCTCATCAGCGAAAGTCAGCGTCGGCAGGCCGAGTTGGAGCAGGCAAGGCTGCACGCCGCCCAGGCCGGACAGGAAGCCGCATGGCAACAACAGGTGCTCGATCAGACGAACTCCGAACTGGCAGGCTTGGACAGGCAGCAAGAGCAGCTCGGAGCCTCGTTGAAGCAGACCGAATTTACTCTGGAGGACGCCCGCGAACGGGCGCGACTGTCCGAGCAGGCGGCCCAAACCACCCAGGACCAGATGCTCCGCCGACTGGCGGACCTGCGCGCCGAGACTGCCGTCGCCCAGGAAAACCTGAACAACCGGCGCGCGCTCGAAGCCGAACAGCGCCGCTCTCTCTCCCATATCGACAGCCAGCTCCAGTCCACGACCGCAAGGCAGGCCAACCTTTCTCTGGAAACAGAAAAGCTGCGTTGCCAGATTGATCAGGCTTCTGCCGAGGAAGAAGAACTGCAGACAGAAGGCGACGCGCACCAGCAAACCACTGCAGAAATGGATTCTGACCTGAGGCAGTTGGACAAGGATCTGGCTCGCGCCGAGGAAGACGAACGCGCCGGACAGCAGCTCGTGCTGCAGGCCGAATCAGACTGGAACGACTCACGCCTCACCTTGCAGCGCACCGAAGATCGCCTCGAATCCCTCCGTCGCGAGATCCGCCAGGACTTCGGCCTCGCGGATATGGAGGAAGCCGTCGGCCTGGCATACCAACCTCCCCTTCCGCTGCAGGCGCTTGTCGCCCAGCTGCCTGTCGTCCAGGACCTGCCCGCCGGATTGAAAGATGACGTCAAGGAGACCCGCGCCCGCGTCCGCCGCCTGAGCAATGTCAACCCGGAAGCCCCCCAGGAATTCGAGGAAGTGGCCAACCGCTACCACTTCCTCCAGAATCAGTCGGACGATCTCGAAAAGGCCGCCCTTGACCTGCAGCAAGTCATCAGCGAATTGGACATTCGCATGGAAGGTGACCTGCGCCGCACTTTCGAAGCTGTCTCAACCGAATTCGAGAGCTTCTTCAAGCTTCTCCTCCAGGGCGGAACGGCACAGATCTCGATGATAGACCCCGCCGACATTCTCAATACCGGCGTCGAGATCTACGCCCGCCTGCCAGGCAAGCGTACCCAGAGCCTGGACCTCCTCTCAGGAGGCGAACGCTCCCTGACCGCCTGCGCCCTCGTGTTCGCTATCCTCCGCGTCAGTCCCACCCCGTTCTGCGTGCTCGATGAGGTAGATGCAACACTTGACGAGTCCAACGTCGACCGCCTTCGATCCGCCATGGATCTGCTGCGCGAACGGACGCAGTTCATCATCATCACGCACAACCGGCGCACACTCGAAATCGCCAATAGCATCTATGGCATTACAATGGGTGATGACGGCGTCAGCAAGGTGATCAGCCTGCGCCTGGCGGCAGACGCATTGCAGGCGTTTGAAGACGACAACGTTGAACCCATGACCACTGTAGCAATGTGAATCTGACCTGCTTTTTCTGTCGGCAGGATCAGCAACGCAATGCTGCAGCGCTTCACCTATCAGTTCTTTTTCGAGGCAGAACTTGCCTCTGTCTTCTGCAAAGCGAAGGCCTTCCCACTTGCCAGCCAATGCGGAAGCAGTATAATGCCGTTTGGGAAACCACCAAGTGACAACCGGCAACCTGCCAGTTGTTCATATTATATGTACAGCGTAACTAACTGCGACGGAGCGTCCCGATGAACAGTGTTCACCCCTGGATTCGAGTTGGCGGCCCCATTCTGGGTCTCCTCATCATCATCTATGTCATTAACGGGGCGGTCGATACGTTCCGCGCCGATCTGAAGGCGGTTCGCGATGCGGAACGGTTAGCAACTCTGGCCGCCGCAGAGGCCGAAACGGAGCAGGCGGCCGAATCGCAGCAAGAGGCTGAAGAGGAAACAGACGCCGAAGCGCCATCCCAGGACGAAGAGGTACAGGAGGAAACCGTACCCCCGGACGTCTTCTTCCGCCAGCCAACCACCAACGCAATTGTACCACCTACTTTCATCGTGAAAATGGGTGCAGTTGGCGTGTCGGTTGACCCTTCAGGTGACGTTCTTCCCGAATCTGGTCACATGCACATTCTCGTCGATACCGATTTCATTCCAGCCGGCGAGATCATCCCAACCGACGAACAACACCTCCACTTCGGCGACGCCTCTCTTGAAGCGGAACTGACACTGACGCCCGGTGAGCACGTCCTGCACCTGCAATTCGCAGACGGAATCCACACTGCCCTCGAAGGCGAGGAGTACCGCGACACGATCATTGTCTTCGTGGAAGAAGACGCCGCCGAAACATCTGTGGCCTTTTTTGATCCTCTCGACGGCACGACCGTGTCATCACCCTTCGAAGTCGTGATGACGGCAACCGGTCTCGTCGTCGAACCGTCCGGCGAAGTCAACGAAGGCGCCGGACACTTCCACATCCTGGTCGATACCGATTTCGTTACCGCCGGCGAAGTCATCCCTACCGATGAACAGCACCTCCACTACGGCAAGGGCCAGACCGCCGTTTCACTTGAACTTGAGCCCGGCGAGCACACCCTGCGCCTCCAGTTCGCCGACGGCCTCCACACAGCGCTCGAAGGCGAACAGTACCGCGATACCATCACCGTCACTGTTGAAGAGGGCGACGAAACCCCGGCAGTTGGCTTTGAACAGCCCGCCGACGGCGCAACAGTCTCTTCAAAATTCAAAGTCGTCATGGCGGCCGCCGGCCTCGTAGTCGAACCCTCCGGCGAAATAAACGAAGGCGCCGGGCACTTCCACATCCTCGTCGACACCGACTTCGTCCCCACCGGACAGGTCATCCCCACCGACGAGCAGCATCTCCACTACGGTAAGGGCCAGCAGACAGTCTACGTTGAACTTGAACCAGGCGAGCACACGCTGCGCCTGCAGTTCGCCGACGGAGCCCACATCGC
Organism: Caldilineaceae bacterium; assembly: GCA_965207495.1. Taxonomy (GTDB): domain Bacteria; phylum Chloroflexota; class Anaerolineae; order Caldilineales; family Caldilineaceae; genus Bin5. Next base: position 3,425,589 of record OZ242287.1, on the reverse strand, counting down.
GTTGGAGGGTGATCAATACCGCGACACCATCACCATTAACGTTGAATCCGGCCCGGTATCACAATCTGTAGGCTTCGAGTTGCCCGCCGACGGCGCAACCGTATCCTCTCCCTTTGAGGTCGTGATGGGTTCCGCCGGCGTTGTGGTCGAGCCCTCCGGCGAAATTAGCGAAGGCGCCGGACACTTCCATATCCTCGTCAATACAGACTTCACGCCCGCCGGGGAAATCATCCCCACCGACGAACAGCACCTCCACTACGGCCAGGGCCAGACAACAGCCACCCTCGAACTTGAGCCCGGTGAGCACACGCTGCGGCTCCAGTTCGCCGACGGCCTCCACACAGCCCTCGAAGGCGACCAGTACCGCGACACCATCACAGTCACAGTCGAAGAGGGTGACATAACCCCGTCTGTAGGCTTCGAACTGCCCGCCGACGGCGCAACAGTTTCTTCAACTTTCAAAGTCGTTATGGCGGCTGCCGGCCTCATTGTCGAGCCCTCTGGCGAGATAAACGAAGGAGCCGGGCATTTCCACATCCTCGTCGATACCGACTTTGTCCCTGCCGGTCAAGTCATCCCCACCGACGAGCAGCATCTCCACTACGGCAAAGGCCAGCAAACGGTCTACATTGAACTTGAGCCCGGTGAACACACGCTGCGTCTGCAGTTCGCAGATGGTGCCCACATCGCCTTCGAAGGCGACCAGTACCGCGACACCATCACCGTCACAGTAGAAGAGGGCGACGTAACCCCGTCCGTAGGCTTCGAACTGCCCGCCGACGGCGCAACAGTTTCCTCCCCCTTTGAGGTCGTAATGGGTTCCGCCGGCGTTGTGGTCGAGCCCACCGGCGAAATTAACGAAGGCGCCGGCCATTTCCATATCCTCGTCAATACAGACTTCACCGCTGCCGGGGAGATCATCCCCACCGACGACCAGCATCTCCACTACGGCCAGGGCCAGACAACCGTTTCCCTCGAACTCGAGCCCGGCGAGCACGCGCTGCGTCTCCAATTCGCAGACGGTGCCCACACCGCACTGGAAGGCGAACAGTACCGTGACACCATAACCGTCGTCGTCGAAGCAGGCGACGAGACGCCGTCGGTGCGCTTTGAACAACCGTCCGACGGCGCAACCGTCAACTCTTCATTCGAAGTCGTGATGGCCGCCACAGGTCTCATCGTCGAGCCCTCCGGCGAAGTCAACGAAGGCGCCGGACACTTCCACATCCTCGTCGACACCGACTTCACTACCGCCGGGGAGGTCATCCCCACCGACGAACAGCACCTCCACTACGGCCAGGGCCAGACCGCCGTCACCCTCGAACTCGAACCCGGCGAGTACACGCTGCGCCTCCAATTCGCAGACGGCCTCCACACAGCCCTCGAAGGTGACCAGTACCGTGACACCATCACAGTCATCGTCGCAGAGGCCCAGGCAACGCAACCGGAGACGCCCGCCTCCGATCAGCCTGCCCAGGAATCACTCGCCCAAGAAACAATAGACCTGGCCGTCGAAGCCATGACCAGGACCGGCTGCAACAGCTGCCACATTACAACCGGACTTCCCGAAGTTGACGCCGCCATGCTTGGCCCCGACCAGACAAACTTGGGCGCCATTGCTGGCACCCGTCGCGAAGGCTATACCGCCGAGGAGTACCTTCGGGAGGCCATACTCGAGCCCAGCGCCTTTATCGTCGAAGAATGTCCCCTCGGTCAGTGCCTGCAGGTGATGCCCGAAAACTACGGCGAACTCCTGACCGAAGATGAACTGAACGCCGTCGTTGCCTACCTCCTGTCCCTGAAAACGGATGAGTAGCAGTTAGACCTGTTTGCCCCACAAAAGAAAATCCCCTGACGTCAATGATGACGTCAGGGGATTCAAGACTTGTTCTGTTCGACCTGTCTGGGTCTGGCTCCTGCCTTACAGCAAAATTCAGATCCTCTTACGGTCGTGCTCTGAACAACCTACCCACCGATTGCCAAGAGCAGAACCCACAGAAAACTGATCGAGCTTACGACGCTCACAGCCATCGCCAGGAAAAATCTGGCACTGTACTTCTGCCTCAGAAGCTGAGATGGCTGCCACCTTACCGGCAACATCAACCGGGACCTCACCGGCAACTGCTTGCTCGAGCGGCTCCTGCTCTTCCGTGGCGAAAATCGTGGAAAAGCGGCTTCATAAGTCATGGCTGCTCTCCTTACCCAATGAATGCCTGATAAATCCGAAATGATACAACTGAGTATACACGATAAATGTTCAGTTGTCTATACCTGAAACGAGGATAGCACACTCGCGAACGCGATGCAAATTGGCATCTGCGACACAGTATCATCGATGGAACAGCGGCCGAAAAGCCCGGCAATACTGTTCTGACAAGCCGACAAAAGACCTGACTCTGACAAACTGGTAGGGCGCATGCAGCGCCGAACAGCCGCCCGCCGGGGCTCAGGCTTCCTGAAACGTCAACCAATACCTGAACCTACCTCTCCTTCACTTCAGAGAGGCCAGGAATCTTCTTCTTCCTGCGGGTCGTCCTCTTCTTCTTCGAGTTCCGGATCACCGTCGTCTACGCCATACAGACTTTCATCCATGTCGTCTTCGAAAATCGACTCGTCATCCAGCCACTCAAACTCATTCCCGTCACTGTCGCCGGCTGAGCCTGCACCTTCTAGGACGTCTGCATCCTCAACTTCATCAAAAGTCATGCACGCAAGTGTTACGGCATCCAACTCGATTTCATCGGCGTCACACCATCCATTCAACCAGAAACTACAGCGCTTCTGCGGGCAGCGCACCCGGCTCATTTGGAGTCCTCCCACAAGGCGGGCTCATGGGGCCGCGCATGAAAGACAAATGCCCATACAGAACGCGCCCTTTCACCATTGATCACTAACTTCGAGTATAGCAGAAAATCGCCCAACGTCAACCGTTTTTGGGCCTTTTTGTCCCACTTTTGCACCGCTCCATTCACTTTTTCTTCCGAATCATCCACAGTCAACCCCTGATCACGTCTTAAACCGCAGATTCAAGGCAAATAGATCGCCACTTTTTTCGCAAAAATCGGTACCTCTGCATTCGCAATCTCTGAAATCGCGACCTCTGTAATCGGGATGTCCGCCAACCAATTACTCTCTTTTGGCCGGTCGGCCGCAAGCGGTCTCCCTTGTGCTGGAGCTTTCCCCCGTGGCCTCCCCAGGACCACAGGCTTAGCCCCCCCAGAGTCTCTGTTCTCCCGTGCTGGCTGACCCGACAGAATGGCCGCGCTGGCGCAAGAATCTGCGCGCCTATCAACTTCCTGTCCAGCATACCGAAACACAAGTCTCCACTATCCCCCACAGCTCGCCAGTCGCGGAAACCTCCTGTCTGGACCTGCGTATAGAGCATTAGAGTAGATCAGCGACTCCGGTTAGATTCGGACCGCACTATTTCGACCCAAAAGAGGAACCAATATGAGTACGCTCGGAAACATCGTCTGGCTAATCTTCGGCGGCCTGATTGCCGCTCTCGGCTACATGATCGGAGGACTGCTCCTCTGCGTCACGGTCGTCGGCATCCCATTCGGAATGCAGTCCATCAAGTTCGGTTTCGCGACCCTCGCCCCGTTTGGCAAAGAAGTAGTCGAAGGGCAACACGCCAACAGTCCTCTTCGCGTCATCTTTAACCTGGTCTGGCTGATCCTTTTCGGCTGGGAAATCGCCCTCGCCCACCTGATCTCGGCGCTGATACTTACCGTCACCGTTGTTGGCATCCCCTTCGCCAAGCAACATCTCAAACTCATCCCGCTCGCGCTCTTCCCCTTTGGCAGAGACCTGCATTAGCCCAGAGCCCCTGCGGGAACGCCGGCGACCGCCCAGGCCTCTTTTTGCACCGACTCAGTCTGGAAACCCCCTACAGAAGACGCTGCCCTCGTTCTGACAGTCCCAAATCAGTCACCCTCAGCCCGCTCCTCACGACGCGCGTGATTTCGGCGAGCTTTGGAACTCTAGCAAAAGGCCAGCTGTCGGCTCCTAAACAGACAGTTTCAATGGTCCCTTCCTGTCGCAAGTCAACTCTCGTCACGACAACCGCAAACATCTTTTGGGCCATTTACGCCTCTGTCCTGTTGCCCAAATGCCCCAGTCGAGATATCGGGCGTAACTATCAAGATGGCCTTGTCGGAGACGTAGCACAGTAATCCCCCCTACGTAAGACATAATCTTCCTGCCCTGAGCGCGCCAAACCGGATGCCAAAGTTAGGGTAGCTCTTGCATCTGTGGTAAAAGATAAGCGAAAATCGTTCTCATCAGAGATCAGGCAAGAACCGAATTTATCAATGGCAGGCACTTATATTCTGCCCGCGCCAATGCGAATCTCTCCAGAGTGTCACCTCAGTCGGCCCGCCGTTTCCACCTCTTTCACAACCCCCAAAACTACCGGCGAATCTGATCGCAACCTTACGACAGGTCCCAAACGCACGCACAATGGGGCAGGGCTTCCGGTCGACTATTTTCGCTGCGAATCGTGGGAAAGGATAAGAGGGTTAGCCTGTTCGCGTGCTGCCCAGGCTAGGATCCTCAGAAGGGTATCAGGGCCAAGGGTATTGTGTGGGGCCCGCCCTTCCATTTCCGACAAACTGACCGCGTACTTATAGGGCCCTCAGGCCACCAACTCTTCGAAGCAACTATGTTAGCGGCATCCATTTCGCTCATTATAATCAGCGGCACGATCCTTTACTGGATTCGCCCGCACAAACGCCCGTGGGCCGGCTGGCTGGCGGCATTGCCACCCTTGGCTGTCACGTTCTGGCAGGTCTCCGCCGCCCTCCCCTTCCTGCAAGGCGCCGCCGCAAAAGAGGCCGGGAGCAACGGTGCCCTGCAGAACGGGGCCATCATAGCCGAACAGTACCGATGGATCGAAAGCCTCGGACTGGAACTCTCCTTCCGCCTCGACGGCCTCTCCCTTCTTTTCGGCCTCATCATCTCCGGCGTCGGCGCAGCAGTCGCCCTTTACACCCACTACTATCTCGAAGACGACGAACGCCAGGGCTACTTCTACCTTTCTCTCTTCGCCTTTATGGCCTCGATGTTGGGTCTGGTCTGGGCCGACAACCTCCTGACTCTTTTTGTCTTCTGGGAAGGGACGAGCGTTACCAGCTATCTCCTCATCGGCTACTCGCACCAGTCTGCCATCGCCCGCGGCGGCGCCCGCAACGCATTCATCGTTACAGCCGGCGGCGGCCTCGCCCTGATCGCGGGCTTGATCCTGTTGGGGCAGCAAAGCGGCACCTACACCATCAGCGATATCGTCGCCCGTCCCGGCCTGACCGAACTCGAACTCTATCCCGCCATCCTGGTCCTGGTCCTCCTCGGCGCTTTCACAAAGTCTGCCCAATTTCCCTTCCACTGGTGGCTGCCGGGGGCCATGGCCGCGCCGACGCCCGCCAGCGCCTACCTCCATTCCGCCACCATGGTCAAGGCGGGCATCTACCTCCTGGCCCGCCTGCACCCTGCCCTCAGCGACCATCCCATGTGGTTGTGGGCACTGCTCACATTTGGCGGCATAACCATGCTCGTGGGCGCAGTCTCCGCCGTCCGCCACTGGGACATGAAGGCCCTGCTTGCCTACGCAACCGTCAGCCAGCTTGGCGTCCTGACCACCCTGCTAGCCTTTCGCAGCGAGGCCGCCGTCCTCGCCGTCGTCGTCGGAATTCTTGCCCACGCGCTCTACAAAGGACCCCTCTTCCTGGTGGCCGGAATCGTGGACCACGCCACCGGCACAAGAGACCTGCGAAGACTCGCCGGCCTCAGACGATCTCTCCCTGTCACCACTGCCGTTGCGCTGCTGGCCGCCGTGTCCATGGCCGGCATCCCTCCTCTCTTCGGATTCGTAGCCAAGGAGGCCCTGCTCGAATCACTCTTTGAATCCGCCCAACACGGCTCGTTAGCGGGATGGATTGCCTTCGGCGCCGCAGCCGTCGCCGGCGCCTTCTTCGTAACCTACAGCCTGACCCTCATGTGGGAAGCCTTCTTGCGCCCAGGTTCTCCAGGTGAATCCGGAGGTCCTGCGCAGGAGAAAGACCGCGATATTGCTCAGACACCAGTACATCATGCGCCGGCCGGCCCGTTCATCGCCGCACCGCTCTCGCTCGTTGTCTTAGGAACTGTTGTCCCCTTCGCCCTGAAACCGCTCGACACTTTCCTGACCTCTGCAGCGGCCTCGATATCGGGCGCGCCTGTCCATAAGCACGCTGCCCTCTGGCATGGATTCACGCCAGTGCTGCTGACGAGTCTGCTTGCAATCGCCGTTGGCGCATGGTTCTTCCTGAATCGAGCATTCCTGCGCCGGACCTTGACAATGATGCCCGAAAGCTTGCGCGGCGTCGTAATCTTTCAGAAGACTTTGGACGGGATCTACGGTCTGGGCCAGGTCACGGCCCGATTCTCCCAAGGCTACACACTGGCTTCGCAGGCGGCCATCGTACTGCTCGCAGCCTTCGTTCCCGTTGCCGTCGCCCTCCGCCAGGTCGCGCCCAACGATCTCCTCCCCGCCACCAGCGTCCTACCCGGTGCCCCCGAAACCATTCTGATACTCATGACAGTCGTTTCTGCCTACGTCACTGTCCGCATCAGAACGAGCTTGGGCGCAATCATTAGCCTCGGCGTAGTCGGTGTTTCAGTAACCCTTTTCTACGTCTTCTTCAGCGCGCCTGACCTGGCGCTAACTCAGCTTCTTATCGAAGTATTGACAGTTGTGCTACTCGTTCTCGTGTTCACTAAGCTCCCACCGGATACCCGACCGCCCATGCAGAAGCTGAAACAGGCGCGCAATGTGTTGGTAGCGCTGGCAGCGGGTGCCTTTGGCTTCTTTCTCGTCCTCTTCAACACCAGTGCAAAATTGCAGTCCGCCCAGTCCATCAGCGGATTCTTTCTCCACAATGCCGTGCCCGCCGGCCACGGTTCCAATGTAGTAAATGTTATCCTGGTCGACTTCCGCGCCTTCGACACGATGGGCGAAATCACCGTTCTGGCACTGGCGGCTCTCGGGGGTTACGCCTTACTGAACGCCCCGCGTGTAAATCTGCCCTCATCAATTTCGAGGCGAACAGGGTCAGAGTCCGCCGAGAGCAGTCATATCCCTCCAGCGGACGAGAATGAACTGCCGGATACCGAATCGCCCGTCAATACAGGTGAGAAGTGAAGGAATTCATTTGAATGCCGTACTGAGTCCCTATGCCTGAACTATATCTGCGTCTCTTGAATCGCATTCTGACGCCAGTGCTGTTGCTACTGGCCTTCTACCTGCTCTTCCGCGGCCACAACCTGCCCGGCGGTGGCTTCATCGCTGGGTTGATGGCTGCTGCTGCCTTCCAGTTACAGATCCTGAGCCGCGGCCACGTCAGAGTTCGGCGTACCATCGGACCTTACCTGAACAGCAGTATCGGCCTGGGTCTGGCCGTCGCCATCTGCGCCGGCATCGTTGGATTGCTGGAGGGAACCTTCTTCAAAGGTGTGTGGTTGAGCCTGGACCTGCCTCTCCTCGGCTATCTCAAACTAGGTACACCAGTAATCTTCGATTTGGGCGTATTCCTCGTAGTGGTTAGTGTCGCGACCTCCTACCTGCTCGGCCTCAGCCGTGCTTCGGACACAGCCGCCCGCCTACGCGATGGCTCGGCTTCTCCCGTTCGTTCCGACATTCACACCACCGATCGGCCGGAATTGAACGTCGATCCAACTCGCAGAGCAGACTCATGATCTCCTTACTTCTGGCATTCGCCGTCGGCAGCCTCTTCGCATCCGGTGCTTATCTGATCTTGAGACGTGGGCAAATTAAACTCATCCTCGGTCTGGCACTGATGAGCCATGGAGTCAATCTCCTGCTCTTTGGTTCTGGTAGGCTGATTGAAGGACGGCCTCCTATCTTTGTAAACAAATCCGAATACGCCCAGACCATCGCCTGGAACCTGCCTGCCGACCCATTGCCGCAGGCCCTAATCTTGACTGCAATCGTGATAAGCTTCGGCATTACCGCCTTTGTTATCGTACTCGTGAATCGACGCCATACAGTTACACAGTCCGACTATGTCCATGGCGAACTTGTGCCTCTCTTACGCGAAGGCGACCCCTTCGACTTCTCCAACTCTTCTGAAACAGACCAGTACGACTGGCTGGCATACGAAGTTGACGAAGTCTACGACAGCGACGAAATTCTGCCAGGCCTTCCCCCTCTGCCCCCTTCAGAACGAGACGAATCCACCGCGATGGAAGAGGACCAATACCAATGGCCCTGAGCGCAAACCTGCTTGCCGTCCCTGCCGCCGGCCCTCTTCTGACAGCCGCTCTAATACTCCTGTTTGCTCGCTGGGGTGGCCGTACCCTGATACGACATCAGATCGCATTGACGACTCTCGCCCTTTGCGTCAATCTTGTAGTGGCGGTGCTGCTATTCAGGGCTACAGCAGTGCAGGGGGAACGATTCGTGCTGCAGCTGGGTGCATGGTCCGCCCCCTTTGGTATTACCGTATACGCAGACGGTCTCTCGGCAACACTCCTGCTGCTTACCGCGCTTGTCTCGCTGGCCGTCTATCCTTTCGCCGTCGCAACCATCGACTACCACAGGGCCCGCATGGGGTTTCATCCCCTCTACCTATTCCTCCTGACGGGCGTAAACGGTGCCTTCCTCGCCGGCGATCTCTTCAACCTGTACGTCTTTTTTGAAGTCCTTCTGATGGCCAGTTTTGTCCTGCTAACCGTAGGCGCCCAGCCTGCCCAGACCAACAGTGGCATCCGCTATGTCGTTCTCAATCTTCTCGCCTCAACAGTCTTTCTGGTGGCAGCCGGCATCGCCTACGGGACTTTGGGCACGCTCAATATGGCCCAGATCGCGGAGCGTCTGCCCTTGGCATCTCCAGCCGTCCGCACCGTTTTCGCCGGTCTGCTCATGGTCGGATTCGGCAGCAAAGCAGCCATATTTCCCCTCTTTTTCTGGCTGCCTGCCAGCTACCACACGCCCCCTCCCGCAGTTACAGCTCTGTTCGGCGGCCTGCTGACCAAGGTCGGCGTCTACACGCTCTTTCGCAGCTTTACACTCTTCTTCCCCGAGCTGTTATTGAGTTGGCAGCCGACCCTCCTGACCATTGCCGGGGCGACAATGCTGGTCGGCGCACTCGGCGCACTGGCCCAACCCGGTATCCGCCGTGTCCTCAGTTTCCATATCATCAGCCACGTGGGATTCATGCTGATGGGCCTCGCCGTTGCGCTGAGCGGAAACAACCTGGCCATCGGCTTCGGCCTGGGCGCGGCCATCATCTATCTCTGTCACCACATGATCATCAAGACTGCCCTGATCATGGCCGGTGGCGCAGTTGAGCTGCACATGGGCAGCGACCGGCTGGCCTCCATCGGCGGACTGGTTTCCAGACAGCCCTTCCTGGCCTTTCTCTTTTTCATGGCCGCCATCTCTCTGGCAGGCGTCCCGCCCTTCAGCGGATTTGTGAGCAAACTCAGCCTCCTCCAGATCACGCTCGACACCAGGCACTGGGTCGTCTCGGGCGTCAGTCTTTTCGCCAGCCTGCTGACCATGTTAAACATGATGCGTCTCTGGCGCGAGTCGTTCTGGGGAGACTACAAACGTCCGAGCAGGATACCCTCCAGAATTCTCCAAAGTGGCCTCCGACAACAGCTGATGCTGACACCGGTTGCCGTCCTGGTCCTCCTTAGTTTGGCACTTGGCATTTGGGGCGAACCTGCCTTCCGCTTGTCAATGCAAGTGGCCCAGCAGGCCTTGGATCGGCAGGCCTACATTGAAGCGGTTTCGCCCTCGACTCAGTTCTCGACACAGCCGGCCAATAGTCTCGTGGCCCCGTCAGGAACCGATGGAATGAACAGCCCGCAAGTTGTGACCGGTAACACGACGCAAGCTCTATTTATATCGCAATGAACCAAACAGCTACGGTGCCTCAAGCCCTGACTGGAAGAAAATTAGCCCGAATCCCGAGTATAGGGAGCTGAAAGTCAATCGATGCAGCGACTCCTTGTCTTGAATCTGTTTATTTCACTTATGTGGCCGATTCTCAACAACGACTTTACGTTGGGCGCCCTCTTGCTCGGTTTCATTTTCGGATTCGTATTCATGTCGATCGTGCAGCGAAAGTACGGGCTCTACACGTTTCGAGCCGCCTGTTTCATTGCATTCGTGCTCTGGGCCATCCTGCAGAGCAACCTGCGTTTGGCCGCCAAAGTGCTTGCTATCGCCGTCGGCATGCAGACCTCGATGCGCCCGGGTATCGTTGCCGTCCCACTGGACCTGGCCAACCCGTTTGACATCACCATTCTTGCAACAGTTATCACTTTGACGCCGGGAACGCTCAGCGTCGACTTGGGCGAGGATGTATCCGGTCGGCTCCTGCCATACGGGGAACCCGAAGAAGACGCGATCGGCATGGAAGCCGAAAAAGGTGATCTGGGAGTGCCGACAGAACAACACGCTGCACAGGTGCCCTTCCAAAGGACCCCTCCGCGCGACAGGGGGAAGGCAGCGCTGCTTGTCCACGCCATCGATATCTCCGACCCAAAAGAATTCCGTGCCGACATCAAGCGCGACTTCGAGAGTCCCCTCCTGGAGCTGCGCAATCTGATCGCCGATCTGGACGCATCCGATACCTAGAACTGGAGGTCGAAGGTGAGCAACCAACTGTTCGAACTGAGCCTTGTCGTTCTGATGACCCTGCTCTCCTTTTCTCTGATCCTGTGCTTCGGCAGGCTCCTGCGCGGCCCGAACCTACCTAACCGAACCGTAGCCTTCGACCTGATATCCATCCACGCCGTCGGAATTTTTGTACTGTTTGCCGTGAGCAGCGACTCGTACGTTCTGCTGGAAGGGGCAATAATCACCGCTGTACTAGGCTTCCTGGGGACGATGATGTTTGCCCGCGCACTGGAACGCTTTCCCCACGCCAGATGGCTGGAACGACTGCCCGAGGAAGACGAATAGTTGCCGCCGGATTCTCAGTTTGGCGAGGTGCACGCATGGACTTGACGACAGTAAACCTGATAGTAGTTTCCCTGGCCGCCATCGGAACGTTATTCCTTCTCATCAGCGCCGTGGGCATCCTTTGGCTTCCCGATGTCCTGACGCGCATGCATGCCGCCGGCATCGCCGCAACCCTGGGAATCACCTGCCTGCTGCTCGCCACCGGCCTCCACTTCTTCGCCGAAGGACAGATGCTTCGCATGATCGCCCTCATCGTCCTCTTCTTCGTAACCGCACCCATCGCAACCACGACCATGGCCAGGGCCGCCTACCGCACAAGCCCCTCGGACCAGTTCGTGCTCTCGCACGACGACCTCGCCGCGCTCTCCAAAACCGTCGAATCGGAAAAGCAGGACGAGGCCGACCCGGCAGAACAGTAGGTCTCCCGGAAGGAAAACGCGATGACCGACGAAAACCTTGATGCCGGAGAATTCGGCTCGAGCCGGAACCCGCAAGACAACCGACGCGACCTCATTCTGGCGATCGATTTGGGAAGCTCTTCAGTGAGGGCTACGGCATATCACTTAAACGGCTCGAGGCTCGAGGGCACAACCGGATTTCGCAACACCCAACAGTCAGCAGAAGGCACCTTCGATCCGCATATTCTCACCGTCCTCACCGAAGAAGTAATCGACGACTGCCTCGCACGCGTCAGAGAGATGAATGGGAGTATGCGCTTCATCGGCGTCGCCTGGACCGCCTTTGCCATGAGCTGGCTCGGTGTCGATCACGCAGGCCAGCCTGTCACGCCGGTCTACACCTACGCTGACGCCCTCAGCGGTCCCTTTGCCGACAGCCTGCGCCAGGAGCTTTCAAATCAAGGCCTCCTTGAAGACACCTGGCAACGCACCGGAACACCCATCCACACCGCCTACGCACCCGCCCAGATCCTCCGCCTGGCAGCCGAAGAACCGGACCTCGTCCAAACTGTCGCCTGCTGGCAGACGCTCGCCGCTTGCCTCCTCGCTCGCTGGCGCGGCCGCCCGCACGCGCCCATTAGTAACAGCGAAGTCGGTTGGACCGGACTGCTCAATCGCCGCACTATGTCTTGGGATGAGGCGCTTGTTAGTCGCGTTGGCATCGACCTAGGCCAACTTCCCCCTGTGCTTGACTATGCGAATTCTACAGTCGGACTTGCTGAACCTTGGGCCTCGAAATGGCCGGACCTCGCACACACACCCTTCTTCCTCGCAGTCGGTGACGGCGTCGGCGCCAACCTCGGCAGCGGCTGTTCAGACAACTCCCGCATCGCCCTCACCATCGGGACCACCGGCGCCATCAGGGTCGTCCTGCCCAACGACCCGCAGAACCTTCAACCAGGCCCCGACAAGCCTGATGTACAGCCGACCCCCGCCGGCCTCTGGAGCTACCCTATCGACAGCAAACGCTGGCTGGTCGGCGGCGCTTTGACAGACGGCGGCTCGCTCTTCTCGTGGCTACACGAACGACTGGCCGTTGAAGACACAACCGCCCTCCTCGCCCACGCCGCCGAACTCCCCCCAGACGCTCACGGACTCACCATCCTCCCCTTCCTCCGCGGCGAACGCGCACCCGGCTGGGCCACCGAAGCCGCTCTCACCATCAGCGGAATCTCGCCCGCAACCACCGCCGCCCACCTCGTCCGCGCCGCCTTCGAAGCCGTCGCCCTGCGCTTCCGCCTCATCTACGATCGCCTCCAACCTCTCCTGCCACCAGGCGCCGAAATCGTCGCCAGCGGCGGCGCCCTCCAGGACAACCCCCTCTGGCGCCAGATCCTCGCCGACGCCCTCCAGGTTCCCGTGCACCTCGTCAACGTCGATGAAGCAACCAGCCGCGGCGCCGCCATCCTCGCCTTGCAGGCACTGGGACTTCCACCGCCACCCGATCCGCCCACTATTCACACCGCAATGCCCGACAGAGAAGCAGGCGCAGCCTACACCCAGGCTCTGCAGCGCCAGCAAGAACTGTACGACCGCGTTATCATCGGCTCGTGATCGAAGTACACTAAATTGTGGAGTTGAATGTTCTTCAGAGGAAGACCGGCTGTTCGCCGGTCACAACATCGTAGAAAAAGTTAACCGTCAGCGGACTCTTTACTGCTAGGTGATTCACGCCCCTCGCGTCAGTCCCCCGCTACCCGGGTCGCAGCGCCCAACCTGATCCCGGCAGGACTCTTGCGCCACACATAGAGCCCGGACAGTGCCAGCACGACATAGACAGCCGTCACCACCGCGAACACGCCACTCATCCCAATTAGCGGGTAAACGGCCGCCCCCAACATCGGCGCCACCATCCGTCCCGCAGCGTTGACACTGTTGCTCAAACCGAATGTTGTGCCGTGCGATCCCTCCGGGGTCCGCAGATTGAGCAACGCACTCGTGGCCGGCATGATCGCCCCGGCACTAATGCCAATCAGGGCCTGGAAAAAGAGCAACTGCCAGGCATTGTTGACAAACGTCTGCGAAAAGTAGATCAAGATGGAGAAAACCGCGCCCGCCGTCAAGACCTGCGCGTGACCAATTCGGTCGCTGAGTCGCCCCAGGTAAATCGCACTGACCGACCCAATCGCCGCCTTCGCCCCAATGCTCAATCCCGCCAGAACAGCTGCCCCATCACTCGACGAAAGCAAATCGACAAAGAAGAAGGCCAGAAGCGGCATCGTCACCGAGCGGCCCAGGCTCTGCAAGAACGAGACCCAGTACAGCGACCCCATATCAGGCGCCCGTATCAAATTGCGATAGTTCGCCCAGAACTTCACCCGCTTCTGCACAGGGGGTGGTTCAAAGTCCTCCTTGACCCAGACGATGACTGCAACGCCAGCCAGCGCAAGCGCCGCCCCTGTAAACCAGAAGCTGGCGCGGTAGCCAAAGGCCTCACTCACCACGCCCCCGATCAGTGGACCCACCGCCGCCCCTACCCAAAGCCCGGTCTGTATCAAGCCAAGAGACTCGCCCGACTTCTCCTTCGGCACCGTTGCCGCCACCATCGCGCTCGTGGCCGAAACAATTCCGGTCAGAAAACCTTGCAACGTGCGAATCAGCACCAGCTGCTCAGCGCTCTGCGCGAAACCCATCATCGCCACCATCACTGCGCCGCCCAAAGTAGCCCGGATGAGCATCGGCTTGCGCCCATAACGGTCCGCCACCGCACCCCACACAGGCGACGATAACATCATCGTCACCGCCTGGGCAGAGAAGACCAGGCCAGACCAGAACGCCACCGACCCACTCGTGGCCACACCTAGCTCCTCCACATACAGAGGCATGAAAGGATAGACCAGGCTGAAGCCCGCAACAGAGAGTACTTGCACCATGAACAGCACATATAGATTGCGACGCCACTCTGGCATGGCAAATCTCGCCTGGCTGACCGGTTGGACTGGGATCAGTGCCAACTAAATCGCTTTTGTAAACCGCTAAAGTGGGACGAAACTTATATTACCATAATCTTGGGCATCGAACAAACAGCTTTTCTGTGTGGGTGCATCCCAGATTTTTTGAGAGGCAGAAGGGACGTAGACCTGTAGTAGGGGAAAATAGACAAGAAAAAGGGGGAGTACAAGATGAATCGAGAAGAGGCGAAGGAGAGTCTTATGCGTGGAGCAGAGGAGATGTTTGAGGCGATGTGGGAGTGGGGGGAAGCCTGTCGCCGGGGTGTGGATAATGCCAGCTATCTGAGCAGTGTCGATGACGGCGCTGCCTGGATCTGGAACATCGTGCACATGTGTTGTGACTACTGTGTCGAGATCATCGACTGGTAGCACGCTGTCGAAAAGCCGTGGCTGGTCGCACAACACCGATTCGACTCCGAGACAGAAGAGGCGACCGACTGGGTCTCTGCCCGGAAACGACGCCTGATTACAGGTCGTCTACGCACTCTCCAGCGCCACATCCGCCTACTCTACCCAAGAGGACGACCCCTGCCGCACGACGGTCGTAACGCCATTCTCTATCTCTTCCACACTCGTTGGCGTATGCGCTATCACCTGTTCCGGGAGGCAGGTTACCCCAGCGGCAGTGGCACCGTCGAATCCGCCTGCAAACATGTCGTCCAGCAGCGCCTCAAGCAGTCCGGTATCCGCCGGTCCCGTTTAGGTGCTCAAGCTATGCTCGCACTGCGCTCAACTCTCCTTAGCCAGCCACGCATGATCTCATTCGGTGTATCCACGCCACAATTGTGGCACTCGCTCAAACTTGCCCTGGGTATGGCTGAAGTGATGGCGGGCGACGTCAACGCCGGCGCCAATGGCTGGGGGAGCGCTGGCCGGCATGCAACCTTCACTAACAGGCGCCTCCTCCGTATAACCGCCATATAATGGGAAAGAAGCGGTCATTTACTCTCCTATTTTACGCAAATTGCTCCCCTATCATGTGCAACCTTGCCTCAGAGGAAAAGGACTTGCTCCATGGGCTGTCTTGATGTTGCCGGTCTGTGTTTGTCATCAGGGCACAGATGTCACGTTGTGGTCATGCCGGTTCGGTGTCATGATAGGGCAACGGCACACGATATAGAATTTACCAATGGGCATTTCTCGGATTTCCCCGATCCGCCGGCTTAGGCACGCTCTAACTAGGAAGGAAATTCAAAATGAAGAATTCAGATTATGTTAACGGCACTTCCACGTCCAATGCAACCATAAGCTGGCCTACTGAAGATTGGCCAACCTCAACTCCAGAAAATCAAGGAATGGATTCCGAAAGCTTGGTGGAATTACTAAGTTTTTACCGGGAAAGCAAAGTGAACATTCATAGCTTGTTGATCATTCGAAACGGCAATATCGGACTAGATGCTTGCTTTTATCCCTTCACCCCGGGTGGGACTGTCCATGATGTGGCTTCTGTTACTAAGAGTATTACATCGGTTCTAATCGGTATTGCTATTGATCAGGGTTTTATTGAAAGTGTCGAACAGCCCCTGTTATCTTATTTCCCAGAACGTACCATCGCCAATCGTGATGCTGATAAAGAAAAGATAACCATAGAAAACCTGCTCACCATGACTTCCGGTTTTAGTTGTGGATATCAACCAGGAGAACAAGAACATAATGAGATGTTCACAAGTGAAGACTGGGTGCAGTTTGTGTTAGATTTGCCCATGGCTGGGGGACCGGGCCAGGAGTATGCTTATTGCAGCGGAAATTCACATTTGCTTTCGGCGATCCTGACAAAGGTGACAAGAATGAGCATGCTCGATTTTGCGCAGAAACACCTTTTTACTCCGCTTGGCATTAATGAGGTTATCTGGCCTCCAGACCCTCAGGGAATTACTAGAGGTTGGGGGGATCTACATCTGCATCCTCGTGATCTGGCTAAGATAGGGTACCTTTACCTGAACAATGGACTCTGGGAGGGGAAACAGGTATTGAATGCAGCATGGGTAGAAAAATCAACACAACCCCAAATTGATCGTGCCAAAAAGACGGATACCTTCATCCGTCCAGGTCGCGATTATGGATTTGCTTGGCACCTCGTTTCAGAAGGGCCTTTTTCTGGAATGTACTATGCTGCAGGTCGTGGTGGGCAGTCGCTGACTGTTTTACCCGATGCAGATATCGTAACGGTTATCACTGGCGGAGAGAATGAGTTGCTGGAATATGATGGAGGAAAAATTGGTGAATTTATATTGTCGATATCAGATCAGGCATTACCGAAAAATCTAGAAAGTAATGAGAATCTTCAGCAGAAGACAGAAGCGATCACAGCCGCGTCGTCTCCCGAACATATATATTTGCCAGAAATAGCGCAAATCATATCAGGGGAGACATTTATTCTTGACGAAAATTTTCTTAACTTCAAGACAATTTCTTTGAGTTTCAGTGGTCAAGAAGAAGCAGAAGTCAGGTTCTCTCTGATTGATCCCACATCCGGAAAATTCAAGCAACTTGTAGCGCCAGTATTCACACAACTCGTGGCGCCATTGAGGTTGGATGGTATCTACACCATCGTTCCTGGACGATTTGGGCTGTCTACGGGAATAAAAGGAAACTGGGATACAAATGGTGAATTTCTCTTAACCATAGATGAGATGGCTGATATCAACGTATTCGAACTCAGAATGTCATTTGAAGCGGATAAAGTAACTCTTGTGCTGAATGAGAAGACAGGACTCATCGTTAATGAAACATTTGAGGGCGCACGTCAGAATTAGACTGTGATTGCCCATATTGTAGGCTGTCCAAAAACGCGGTTTTTGGGGCCAATTTCTTTCGGCGATGGTATATGAGGATTAGATAAATTGTCCTTGACGTCCTTTCTCTAATGTGTTACAGTATATATTATATCAAAAATACACTGCAAGGATGACTAGCCGAGACGGCGGCACCTGGTCAGGAATCTGCCAGCAGTGTTGGTGCAAATTCTGGACGGCCAGATGACGATGATCATGAGTGCGATCTGGATGTTCATCGAGCGGTTTGGCTGTTTCTGCCCGCAGTGGGATTCCTCGCAGTGTTCAACGTAAGTGGGAGGCCAACTCGGCCTTGAGGTCCCGCCCTTACGTGAATCATATAGTACCGCTTTCGGTCCTTTTTAGCCTTCTCACGTTTAGTATCTCCGAACAACCCCAAGACATTTGCCAAAAGGAAGGACACGAGATGAACAACAAGCAGTGGCAACTCATGCTTATCGCCATGCTGGTGACGCTCGGCATGGTCATTACCGCCTGCTCGCCGGCCGAGCCTGCTCCGGATACCGCATCAGGAGAAGAGGCTGCGCTCACCACAACGGATGAGGATGCGGAACGCGTGATCCGCGTGGGCTTCCGTTCCAATTGGGCCCAAGGGTTCAACATTTTTCCTTATCCTACCTATAAGGCCCAGGGCGACATAGAGCCTTACTTCTATATGCCCTTGCTCCTCCACAACAGAGATTTCGAGGCGGTGCCGTGGCTGGCGGAGGAATGGGAACTCACGGAGAACTGCGACTCCGCCACCTTCCACCTGTATGAAGATGCCGCCTGGTCCGACGGCACCCCGCTGACCTCTGCAGACGTCAAGTATACGTTCGAAATGTTGTCCCATCCCGACGTCATGAACCGGAACTATGGGTGGGTCGGCGAGCAGGAATACGTGAAGGGCGAAGCCGACGAGATCGTGGGCATCGTGATGGTGGATGACCACACGGTCCGCTTTGACATGCAAGAGGGCAGAAACAACTGCACGCCCCACCACGAGGAATACGGCCCCAGGGTGGGCATTGTTCCCAAGCATATCTTTGAGAAGTTTCCCCTGGAAACCCTCATCACCGGCGAGAATCCCGAGGCGATGAATCCCACCGTGGTGAGCGGCCCCTTCCGTCTGGGCGACTTGGAGAGGGATGTGTTCTTCGAAGCTGTTGCGGTCGATGACTGGTGGGGCGCGAAGTACTTCGGCGAACCCAAGGTGGACAAGATCATTGCCATCACCATGGAACACGAAGCGCAGATCCCGGCTCTGGTCGCTGGCGACCTGGATGTCACCCAGTACTTGCAGGTGAGCGACATCGAAGGCCTGGAGGGCAATCCCGACCTGAAGATCCTCGTGGACGAATCCCTGGGGATGCTTGGGATTCAGTTCAACCGCCGGCCCGGGTCCCTCCCGGACAAGATCCGCTACGCGATGGAATACGCCACCGACCGCGACGCCATCGTCGCCGCCCACACGCTGGGCCATGGCAGCAAGACCTACAGTTGGATGGCCAACGAAGGAGCCTATCGAGCCGAGGACATGGAGTGGCGCGAGTACGACCCCGAAATGGCGAAGCAGTTGATCCAGGAAGCCATCGACGCGGGCGAATGGGATGCCGACCGCACCATCATCTTCCTCGATGACGCTGAAAAGCCCATCTGGAACCTGTGGATTGAGATGATGCGCGAAGTGGGATTGGACGTCGAGATGGAGATCGTCGGCCTGGCCTTCCCTGACAAACTGCTCGCTGGCGAGTACGACGTTAGCGAAGGGGGGGGCGGAACCGTTCGGGGATATAGCCTCCGAGCCTGTTACTACTTCCATCGACCACTTGGTAGGAATTATGAGAATACCGGCTGGTTCGACGAGGAATTCGGCACCTTGTGCAAGGAGGCCCGGGCCACGCTCAAAGATGAAGTACGCACGAAAAACCTCGCCAGGGCCACCAAAATCTGGTACGACTATGGCCCCTGGATCACCTTCTCCACCAATATGCGCGTGTGGGGCACGCGATCCAATATCTGCGGTGTCGTTCCCAATACCACAACTGGGCTGGTGCACCGCGGCGGTGCAGACTATGGCCTCTTAGACTGGTACATCTGCGATGAGGGCTAGTCACGCCCGAACTGAGTTTGTGTAGAATCTGATTGGTAGGGGTAGGGGCATGGGGCTGTCAGTCCTCGTGCCCCTATGCCCGCCGTAGGGGATCTGATGACGACTTACATCATCCGGCGCATATGGCTCATCTTCCCGATCCTTTTCATAATTACCGTCGTCAACTTCGGACTGATGCACCTGGCGCCTGGTGATCCTACCCAATTCATGTTGCCGCCCGACATTGCGTTCGAACACATAGAAATCACGATTGACGGACATGGCTACAAATATGAGGCAAAAGAGGGGTACGAGGACTACCTTAAGGAGAAGTTAGGGCTGGACAAACCTATCCACGTGCAGTACCTCCGCTGGCTATGGAACCTGGCCCAGGGCAACTTTGGCCGCTCGATGATTGATCAAGCGGACGTGTTCGAGGAGATGGTCCGAAGACTACCGGTGACGCTGAGGTTGACGGTGACCTCCCTGACGGTCAGCCTTGTGGTAGGACTTGGGCTGGGCATCCTCTCCGCCCTCTACCAGTACTCGCTATTCGACGTCGTGACCACCGTCATCTCCTTCCTCTTCCTCAGCTTGCCCGGTTTCTTCTTCCTGCTTCTGGCCATATGGGTGTTTGCCTTGAAGCTCAACTGGCTCCCCGCAAGCGGAATGTATTCCGTAGGTGGCGACAGAGGGCTGTGGGATAGCCTCAAGCACATGATCCTGCCGGTCACGGTGCTCGGGCTGGGTGGTTCCGCCGGTTTCATCCGCTTTGCACGTACGAGCATGTTGGAGGTGATGGGCGAGGACTACGTGCGCACGGCGCAGGCCAAAGGACTCCCAGATCGTGTCGTGATCATGCGCCATGCCTTTCGCAACGCGCTCATGCCGATCGTGACGATCATCAGCTACCGGCTGCCGGCCCTGTTTGCCGGCTCAGTGCTGGTAGAACGTTTGGCAAACTGGCCGGGCATCGGTCGCTGGGTGCTCGACGCTGCACTGTCGAAAGACTACCCCGTTATGATGGCCAACGTGATCGTCATCGCCATCCTGACGCTGATCGCAAATTTGATCGCCGACATCGCCTACGCGTTTGTCGATCCTCGTATCGCCTATAAATGAGCTGCAGATCTCGCGAGGACACCGATGAGATCCTTGGCTGCGTTCAGGATGACGGGCGCAGGCCTCATTTCTGGCCTGGACAACGCTGCACCGCGGCGTGAGATACTCGGCATGGACTGGGGCTCACCATCATGACAAAACGTACAGAGATATTGGAACGACCTTCCTTACAGCGCGAGCAACCCTCTGCTAGCGACGACGCTGCGTTGACGCGCCGACGGGGCCTGTTTCAGTCTCGCGCCTGGAAGAACTATCTGCGCAATCGTTTCGGCGTCCTCGGCGCGATCATTATCGGCGCGCTGTTGGTCATCACGCTGGCTGCGCCTCTGGTGACGAGCTTTGAACCTTCCGCAACCGACGCGTACAACCTGGTCAAACGGCCGAGCAGTGAACACTGGCTGGGTACGGACGCGATCGGTAGAGACATGTGGTCCCGCGTCGTCTATGGGGGGCGCATTTCCCTGCTGGTCGGTGCGCTGGGGGTGATGCTGCAGACGGTCATCGGCACCATCATGGGCGCCATATCGGGCTTCTTCGGCGGCTGGGTGGATAACGTGATCCAGCGGCTAGTCGAGGTGATGCAGGTATTTCCCGATTTCATGATGCTCCTGATCATGGTATCCTTGCTGGGACCCAGCCTGGTCAATCTTTTTATTGCCATTGCACTCCTGAATTGGCACGGAGTGTGCCGCTTGATTCGAGGCCAGATCTTGACAGTGCGGGAAGAGGACTACATCCTGGCTGCCCGATCCATCGGGGTAGACAACCGTCGCATTATCTTCCGGCACATCCTGCCGAACCTCTCCGGCATCATCCTGGTCAGCATGGTGACCAGCATCGGCGGCTTCATCCTGCTCGAAGCCAGCCTCAGCTTTGTCGGCCTGGGTGTGCAGCCACCGACGCCAAGCTGGGGAAACCTGATCTTTCAGGCCAATAACCTGGTCGTTCTGCAGATCCGTCCCTGGCTCTGGATTCCGCCGGGCGTTGCCGTGATCCTTTGTGTGCTTGGCTTCAACTTCATTGGCGACGCGCTGCGTGATGTCTTCGATCCCCTTCGACAGCAATAGTCTCGCTCATTTGCTCGTTGATCTCTTGTAAGATTACCTGGACCCGTACACCCGCTACGACTCAGCACCGAAACGAAAGGATTTCCTGTAATGAGCGTGCCCCCAAGTCGTATCCGAGCCCAGGTGGACCCAGGCAACCTCTCAGCGAACTCTTTGTAATCGACGGGCTCAACACAATTCGAGTAGAATCACAGCAGGTAAGGAGATAAACCTCGTGAGAAGAGCAGATCTGCACGTCCATACTCATGCGTCCTCCGACGCATCGTTTGACCCGGAGGAGGTCTTCAGCATTGCCATGGCGCGCGGACTGACGGCCGTGACCTTCAGCGACCACGACACCATCGATAGCATCGCGGAAGGCCAACGACTCTCGACCGTATACGACGTGACCTTTTTGCCCGGCATCGAGATCACAAGTTCGTGGCGCGGGGAACCGGCCCACGTTTTGGGCTTTTTCCGCGATGGTCCGCTTTCTTCTCTGGAAGGTTTTCTGGCCGATGAAATCTGGTCGGTGAGAAGAAGGTACAGTCTCGCCCTTCTGGAATATTTGCAGGGGAAAGGCACAAAGGTGACCATCGCTGAATACGACGCCGAGGTGAAGGCTCAGGAAAATTCCGAGTCGACAGCTTTATTTAAACTGCTGCTGAAAAAAGGCGTTGTGTCGAATCAAAAAGAGTTCATGGCCTTGCGGGAGGAGTCCGGCGTCCGGGTTCTCCACCCACCGCTACCGGAGGTAATTCCGGCTATTCACGAGGCCGGCGGCATTGCCGTGGTAGCTCATCCCGGCCACGACACGGGCGTCGTGTTCACGTTCGACGAAGAGAATATCGCTGCCCTGGCTGACGAAGGACTCGACGGTGTCGAGGTGTTCCATCCCGCGCACACCAAGGCCCAAGAGGACGAGTATGTACGGATATCAGATCGCCTTGGACTGGTAAAGACCGGTGGTTCGGACATGCACATACCGCGCCCGGAGCCCCAAAAGATGGTCGGCGGCACGTATTGTGATTGGGATGGGGTGCTCGAATACCTGGAAGGCTAGACCCTTGTGAAGGTTCAAAGGCAGTTCTCAGGTGGAGAGTCTCTCGGTTGGTCAGAAACAGGGAGTCGACCAGTGTCACACTCCACCTTCGCATTAAGCTTAGACAGAATGTCAAGTCAGAGAGTGCCTAGTCAAGAAACACCAGGACACACCCCTCTTCAAGGCGTTACTCTCTAATTTTTGGTATGATTTTACCAGAAATGGATCCCACGCCATGAAAAGGCTAGTCGTGATGGAAACTGTCTTGTCTGAACAAGATACGCAGACAAATGGTCAAGCCGAATGGCGGGACATGTCGGATGCGATCATGCGTTTGAGCAACATCGCCTCGCTCGATGATCTGCTTCATCATGCCTTGAATTCATGGCTCCAGCAACTTGCGCCAGCATTGCGTTGTTAAGCGAACGTAGATCTGTATACTTCGGAGGAAGTGAGTTTAGGTCGCGCTGCGGAGATCCCCGAACTGAACTCTTATATCACACCGGCTATTCAAATTGAGCTAGAGGCCGGCGTCCAGCGCGGTGGTGTACACCTGACGCTTCTAGGTTCTTAGTTATTATAAGCTTCCACGAAACCCCATTCCTCCAACCAACTGATCCAGCGCGCCCGCCGGGGGTTATTTTCAGGATTTTCCAGCCACCAGGGATGATATTGCAACCCCACCGTTCCCAGGTTCTTCTTGTTTTCAGGAATGTGTTCCACCACTTTGCGCATCGACTCTACCGCTTCGGGTGTCCTTGGGGTGCCATAAAAATTGAAAGTGCAGGTGCGGCGGTCTCTATAGCCGCCAAAGGCAGCGTGCCAGGTCAACTGGTTGAAGATGATGATATCACCCGGATTCGAACTAAATACATAGCAGGGAATATCTTCACCGCCCAGACCAGACTCTTCTAAGAACCGGGCCTTTTTGGGGCCAAACGTACTGCGCAATCCAATGCTATGAAGTTCTTCATGTAATGGATTTTTGTGTGACCCTGGAATGACACGCAATGCGCCGCGGTCAGCGGTTGTCGGCTGCAGATACATGACGTTCTTGATTGCCAATAGATGAGGATCGCTCCAATCCGGATGCCAATCGGTATTATTCTCATAGCTGTTGGCGTTAGAATGGACGGGAACGGAATCTTCATCTATCAGTTGTTCCGCGGGCAGATAAATACGCGGGTCCTCAAGCAAGCTGGCAATAAAGGGTGTTTCCGGGGTCCGGTTACCCCAGTTGTTGAAGATACGTTTCTCTTCAGGATCGGTTTCCTCCAGAATGGATGCAAGGCGACGATCGAACTCTTCGTTTATCTTATTCATCTCCTCGGGACTGAACAGATTTCTCCGGACCAGGAACCCGAAAACTTCAAAAAGCTGGATCTGCTCTTCGCTAAGGCTATAGTCTTCCTGCGTCATGATATTTCCTCAGCTTACCTCAATCAGAAATCCGGTGTAATTCGGCTCGGCACGCTCTTGCTCTGCCCAATTCTGCTGCAATCTCTCAGTCACAGGGAGGTATTATAGTCCATAATGCTTTTGGCACAACTCCCTGGGTTTGACAGGGTGCATCCAAGATTTTTTGAGAGGCAGAAGGGAGGTGGACCTGTAGTAAGGGAAAAGAGAAGAGAAAGAGGGGGAGAGCAAGATGAAACGAGAAGACGCGAAGGCGAAGTTTATGCGTGGAGAGGAGGAGATGTTTGAGGCGATGTGGGAGTGGGGGAAGAGCATCCGCAAGCGAGTCTTGATGAGATAGCGGGCACGCTGTCGAAAAGCCATGGCTGATCGCACAACACCGATTCGACACCGAGACAGAAGAGGCGACCGACAGGGTCTCTGCCCGGAAACAACGCCTGATTACAGGTCGTCTACGCACTCTCTTGCTCCACATCCGCCTACTCTACCCCAGAGGACACCCCCTGCCGGACGACATTGGTAACGCCCTTCTCTATCTCTTCCACAATCGTTGGCGTATGAGCTATCACCTGTTCCGGGAGGCAGGTTACGCATCGGCAGTGGCACCGTCGAATCCGCCTGCAAACATGTCGTCCAGCAGCGCCTCAAGTAATCCGGTATGCGCTGGTCCCGTCTAGGTGCTCAAGCTATGCTCGCTCTGCGCTCAACTCTACTTAGCCAGCCCCACATTAACCTGCGCGCGACCCTTGGCCTCACCTGACTTAACAAACAATCAGGGATGCACCATTCTTCGTCCCTCTCCCTGCCAAAACTCGGAACGCTGCCCACATTCTCTCAAAACATCTGCGGAAACAGGTAGGCAATCATACCCAAAGTGATGTTATATGACGCATGCGCAATCACGCACGTTGTCGTGTTAAACCGATTCCGTACCAGACCCAGAATCATCCCAACGATAAACACCGCAAGAGTAGAGAGGGTAATGCCGTATTGGCTGTGAAGCAGAGCAAACAGGAGACTGGTAATTAACAAGCCAAATCGCGGCTGCAAAGCCCCCCGAAACAGCGTCTCCTCCCCAATCCCCGCAGCCAGACCCAGCGTCAGAATACCCGGTATCGAGCCAAGCAGCGGTCCGATCAGCACCTCGGTCAACCGCTGTACGTCCTCATTCAGGCCCCACCCCACCGCGCCTGCGACGATCTCCAGCGCCAAAATCACCGCGACCGACACGAGGCCCGTCCCGATACCGACAGCCACTTCAACAGGACGCGGCACCATTAGCCCCAACCGCTCCAGCGCCTGCAACAACCTTCGCCGCGTCAACCACCCCACCCCAACTACAGCCCATAGAGCAAACGTAATCTGCTGCACCCACAGCGATACCAGAAGCGAACCGCCGTCAGTTTCAGTCCCTTCCGACAGGTCCGCCAGCGTATCCAATCCAATCGCCAATGTGACCGCCAGATTCATCACCACCAACATGACGAAGGATGCGGCCACCGCATGAACGCTGCTCAGCGCATCCATCCCGGTCAGATTCGCCAGCAGCCTCCGCACCTGCGGCAGCAGAAAGAGAGGCGCAGCCGCGGCCGGCATCCAGATGCCCATGCCCAGCACATCCAATCTCTCCAGCACCGGCATAAAGTTCGCGACCTCGCCGTTTCCTCCTCCTCCCGCCACGAAGTCAAGAAGACTCTGCCTGAGTTCCTCGTTCGTTGTGATAGCAAACTTGACCGCGTGGAGAGCCCACCCGGCCGCCGCCATCGTTCCAAATATGAACAGGTGCAGAGCATAGGTCAACCCGGCAATGGTTTTCCCAGAACCGCCAGCCAGCCGCTGCTTGTCCGCCAGGTTCGCAAAGAGGACAATCAGGAACAGCGGCACAAACAGGATTACGGTGAATATACTCTCATCCATTTCAGAATACGCTCCAACATTTATATCGAGCCTTCATCGTTTTCAAGCAGCGGCTCTCTTGCTGTTTCCCAGAGGTAGCCAGAACCTCGTCCCTTCACCGAACCAACCCACCCTGCGGCAGGTTTTACATTTTATCAGATTTTCCCTAGAATAGTTTCAATCTTTCCACCCCGTGTCGCCCAAACCATTGCAGTAGGACTGTCGGAGACGGTACTGATGAACAGCTATACCTATCGATTAGATGAAGAGGCCGATGGCCCGCCTTCCGTCGAACAGCTGATCACCGACGCCGCAGACGACGCTGCCGCCGGGTTGGATTTCGACTGGCAGGCAGAACCCTCTTCCGCGACCACCATGCCGCCGGTCTCCGCTTACCCACCATCAACCACACCCCTGACCAATCTCTCTATCGATGAGTTGGTCGATTCGGCCGCCGTCTACAACCGGGAGCTCAGCTGGCTCGACTTCAACTGGCGCGTCCTCTACGAAGCGCTCGACAGCCGCAACCCGCTCCTCGAACGGCTCAAATTCATCGCCATCACCAGCAGCAATCTGGACGAGTTCTTCCGCAAACGTGTCGGAGGCCTCAAACGTCAGCATGCCGCCGGTGTCGCCAACCTGACCCTCCATGGCTGGACGCCCGACCATCAGATTCGGCTTATCGCTCGCCACGTGCGCGCAATGGTCCAGTGCCAGACCCACGCGCTTCTCAACGAGATTCTCCCCGGTCTGCGTGCAGAGGGAATGCGAGTCGTCGCCTACGACGAACTGCCGCCCGACCAGCAGGAGGAGCTGGCCGAATTCTTCCGCAGGGAAATCTACCCGATCCTTACGCCACTGGCTGTAGACCCCGGCCACCCTTTCCCCTTCATCAGCAACCTCAGCCTCAGCCTTGCCGTCGAAATGCGTGACCCGGTCAACGGCGAAATCCGGTTTGCCCGCGTCAAAGTGCCCTCCAATCGCGCCCGCTGGGTAACCGTCAACGAATCTCTCGATTTCGTGCCCCTCGAACAGGTTATCACCCACAATCTCGAGCTCCTGTTCCCCGGCATGGACCTGATCGCCGCCTACCCCTTCCGTGTGACCCGCAACGCCGACATCGCCCGCAGTGAAGAAGAAGCCGACGACCTCCTCGAAATGATCAGCGAGGAGCTGCGCGAACGCCGTTTCGCCCCCATCGTCCGCCTCGAAGTAGACGAGTCAATGCCGGAAGACATTCGCACTATCCTGATGCAAGAGATGGAGCTGCATAGCACCGACGTCTACCCTCACAAAGGTCCCCTCGGAGTCGCCGACCTTCTGCCCCTCACCGACGTCAACCTGCCCCATCTCAAAAACCAGCCCTGGACCCCGCAGACCCACCCGGCCTTCTCCGGCGTCGGCAGCCAGACCCGCCCCGCCGATATCTTTTCCATCATCCGCAAAGGCGATATCCTCGTCCATCACCCGTACCACAGCTTCGCAACCAGCACCCAGGCCTTTATCGAAGCCGCAGCCCGCGACCCGCAAGTCCTTGCCATCAAGCAGACCCTTTACAGGACAAGCGCCGACTCGCCGGTCGGCCGCGCCCTCATCCAGGCCGCCGAGCGCGGCAAACAGGTGGCCGTCCTCGTGGAGCTCAAAGCCCGCTTCGACGAGGAGCGCAACATCGAATGGGCCCGAACCCTGGAAGACGCAGGCGTCCACGTTGCCTACGGTCTCGTCGGCCTCAAGACCCACACCAAGACAACTCTCGTCGTACGCGAGGAGGAAGAAGGAATTCAAGTCTACGCTCACATCGGCACAGGCAACTATAACCCCAAGACCGCCGGCCTATACACCGACCTCGGCCTGCTCACCGCCCGTCCCGAAGTCGGCGCCGACCTCATGGACCTCTTCAACTTTCTCACGGGATACAGCCGCCAGCGCCACTTCCGCCGCCTCCTCGTTGCCCCTGTCAACATGCAGGACAGATTCGTAGAGCTGATCGACACCGAGGCCGCCAACGCCCTTGCCGGCCGCCCCGCCGGCATCGTAGCCAAAATGAACGGGCTCGATGACCCCGTCGTCGTCCGCGCCCTCTACCGCGCCAGTCAGGCCGGCGTTCCCATCCGCCTTATCGTGCGCGGCAACTGCCGCATCCAGCCCGGTATCGAAGGGCTCAGCGAAAACATCGAAGTGATCAGCGTGATTGGCCGCTTCCTCGAGCACCACCGCATCTACTCCTTCGTCAACGATGGCGAACCACTCTACTTCATCGGCAGCGCCGACTGGATGACCCGCAACCTCACCGCCCGCGTCGAAGCAATCGTCCCCGTCGAAGACCCCGCCCTCCGGGAGCAACTGCAGCGCATCCTCGACTGCTGCCTCAACGACCGCCGCCAATCATGGACCCTCCAGGTCGACGGCCTCTACCACCGCCGCGAAGAACCGGAGCCCTCCAATGGCGCCTCCGCCGCACAACCGGACGGCGATGTCCCGGCCACGCTCGACGCACTCGAAACCTCGGCCACCCGCCTCCAAAACGGCATCGCCAGCGCCGCCCGCACCTACGGCATCCAGCAAACCCTGATGGACTGGACACAACAAAGCCTCGGTCAAATCTAACCCGCCACCCTCACATCCCATCCCCCAAGAGTTTCCCAGCCCCTAACCACTGATCACTGAT
This sequence comes from Caldilineaceae bacterium, assembly GCA_965207495.1. Classification (GTDB taxonomy): domain Bacteria; phylum Chloroflexota; class Anaerolineae; order Caldilineales; family Caldilineaceae; genus Bin5. The sequence goes on along the minus strand of OZ242287.1, from coordinate 3,397,155 downwards.
CACCGACCACCGACCACTGCCGTTGTGCGTTCGGGCCTTCGGCCCTCCCTTGTGCAGGGGCTGCGCCCCCGCAACGCCCCGCCCTCGCTAGCCACCGTATTTCTTCTTCCCCAGCCCCGTCTCTAGCCAACAGTGATGCCCCCCAACCCGCAGTCTCAACCCACCTCCGTCCCTCCGTGGTTCAAAAGGTGTTGACGTTGCCGTTCTCCGTGCCCCTCCGTGGCCCTCCGTGGACAAAATGATGTTGTAGTTGCCGTCCTCCATGCCCCTCAGTGCTCCTCCGTGGACAAAAAGACGTTGCAGTTGCAGTTCTCCGTGGCCCTCCGTGGCCCTCCGTGGACAAAATGATGTTGCAGTTGCAGTTGAAGTTGCCGTTCTCCGTGCCCCTCCGTGGCCCTCCGTGGCTAAAGTCGTTGAAGTCGCCGTTGCCCTTCTCCGTGGTTCAAAAGGAAGTTCGCCGCAAACTGCCACCCCAACCAAAAGACTTGACAAAAGCCCCCAAAACAGATACAATTTAGCCATGACTAAAAACTACGCCTCCGAGATCAGCAGCCCGCTCTCTTCCAACCACGAAGACTACCTGAAAGCCATCTATATCCTGGAAACGCGCGGCGAACAGGTCACCAATTCCGCCCTCTCCGAATACATCGGCTTCACACCCGCCTCTGCCACCAACATGGTGAAAAAGCTCGCCCAGATGGACCTCGTCATCTACCGCCCCCACCAGGCCGTAGCCCTGACGCCCACCGGTCGCCGCGTCGCCCTCGAGATCCTGCGCCACCACCGCCTGCTGGAGCTCTTCCTGCACCAGACCCTCGACATTCCTTGGGACAGCGTACACGAAGAAGCTGAACGCCTCGAGCACGTACTCAGCGAAGCGCTCGAAGACGCCATCGCCGCCTCCCTGGGCTACCCAAAAGTTGACCCCCACGGCGACCCTATCCCCTCCAAGAACGGCGAGATCAGCCACACACCAGGTCACCCTCTTTCGCAGTCCGAAGCCGGCCGCGCCTATCGTCTCGTGCGCGTCCTCAGCCAGGAAAAAGAACGGCTCGCCTACCTGGGAGAATTGGGTCTGCAACTCAACGTCGAAGTTTTCCTCCGCGAACAAGCCCCATTCGACGGTCCCGTGCTGGTGGAAGTAGCCGGTGAAGAACACGCCTTGGCAGCTGACATGGCGGCCCTTCTCCAGGTGGTGCCCGCGTCAGCCGAGTAAGCTATCTGTCAGGATTCTGACATTGTGTTGTCAGTCCCCTATCCGCACCATGTGAGAAGATCGTGGTTGAACCGTACCCTTTCAGTAAGGACCGGCCATACCGTGACTTCCGCCGGTTACAATGATGTCCTGACAGAAGAAAAACGCTGCGCAACCGTCTGCATATTCCTGCTATCGATTCCTGACCGCTGTTTGGCGGCCAAGAACTTGCACATCGACGTCCCATGATTTTCAGAAACCTGACGCGACGGCCCGTAAGAAGCGGCCTTACCCTCCTCGGAATCGCCATCGGCGTTGCCGCCGTCGTGGCGCTCGGCGCCATCGCCGAAGGGATCTCGTCCAACTTCGCCGTCGTTGTCGGCGGTAGCAATAACGACCTCTTGATTACACAGGCCGAAGCCATAGACCCCGCCTTTAGCAGCCTCGACGATACCATCGGCGAAAGACTTCAGGCCGTGCCCGGCGTCGAACGCGTGGAGGCCGGCGTCTACACATGGGTCACCACACCCGAGCTTCCCTTCTTCCTCCTCTTTGGCTACGAGGTCGGCAGCACCGCCATGGACCACTACCGCATCGTAGAGGGCAAACCGGTCAGCGGTCCCGGCCAGATCGTGATCGGGCGCCGCGCCACTGAATCGATAGACATCGACGTCGGCGGCAACATTCGCATCCACGGCACCCCATACCGGGTCGTCGGCATCTACGAGACCGGCCAGGGCATCGAAGAGTCCGGCGGTGTCCTCACCCTGGAAGATGCCCAGACCGCAGCCCAGTTCGAGCGCAAGGTCAGCCTCTACGAGATCGGCCTGCGCCGCGGCGACGACGCCGACGTCACCATCAGCCGCATCGAATCCCTCGATCTGGAGCTGAAAATAAGCAAGACCAGCGAACGCGAGACCAACCAGCAATACGAACAGATGCTGCAGGGCTTTGCCTGGGGCATCGCTGCCATCGCCATCTTCATCGGCGGCCTCGGCATGATGAACTCGATGGTCATGAGCGTTCTGGAACGCACGCGCGAAATCGGCACGCTGCGCGCCCTCGGCTGGAGTCGCTGGCGCGTCCTCTGGATTATCCTCGGAGAATCACTGACCCTCAGCGCGCTCGGGGGGCTGGTCGGCGTCATCTTGGGAGTCGGCCTGGCAGAGCTGGCCGGCACCGTCCCCGGCATGGGCGCACTGCTCGAAGGGGTCTATACGCCCGCCATCTTAATCCAGGGCCTTGCTACAGCCCTGGTCCTGGGCTTGGTAGGCGGTGTCTACCCGGCCTGGCGGGCTTCCGGTCTGCGGCCGGTAGAAGCCCTCTCTTACGAGGGCGGCGCCGCATCCGACTTCAAAGGCGGTGCCCTCAGCCGCCTCGGCAACCAGAGCTTTCGCAACCTGTGGCGGCGTCGCAACCGCACCCTGCTCGCCGCCGCCGGCATCGGCATCGGCGTCGGCACTCTGGTAATGTTGGGCGGCCTGACCGCCGGCATCATCGGCCAGATGAATAACCTCGCCGGCAGCGGAAGCCCCGGCAACCTCACCGTCATGCAGCGCGACGTGCCCGACATGTCGCTCAGCAGCGTCGACGAGCAAGTCATGCGTCAGATTCAGGCCATGCCACAGGTTAAATCGGTTAGCCCGATGGTCCTCGGAGTCGTTCTCACTCCGGAGCTGCCGCTATTCATTCTCCACGGGCTTGACCCCAATAGCGACGCCATGGACCACTACAAACTCGTAGCGGGTCGCCGCTTCCAACGTCCGTCCGAAATCATCATCGGCAGCAACGCCGCCGAATCCTACAAACTCGGTCTGGGCGACACCCTCACCCTGTACAACACGCGCTACAAAGTCGTCGGCATCTACGAGACCGGCGTGGCCTGGGAAGAAGGCGGCGGCATCCTGGCGCTGCGCGAGTCGCAGCGCATTCTCAATCGCCCGCGCAACGTAAGTTTCCTCTTTGTAGACGTCGCCGACCCCGCCTTGGCCGTGCCCGTCCAGGACGCCATCAACAACAGGTTTCCCAAGGTGAGGGCCAGCATCAGCAGCGAATTCGCCCAAAACACCGATGACATCGCCTCCATGCAGGGGATGGTCGCCGCCATCGGGATGCTCGCCCTGATCGTCGGCGGCATCGTCGTCGCCAACACCATGATCATGTCCATCTACGAACGCACACGCGAAATCGGCACGCTGCGGGCCTTGGGCTGGCCCGGCAAGCGCATCCTGTCACAGATCATGCAGGAGAGTCTGCTGCTGTGCCTGCTCTCAGCCCTGCTTGGCAGTATCGGCGCCGTCCTGCTCCTCGGCGGCCTGTCCAGGATTCCCATCGCCGGCGGCGCAATGTTGCGTCCCACCTGGGAGCCGGCAACCTTCGTGACCGCCGTGGGCCTGGCTCTCGTACTCGGCCTCCTCGGCGGCTACTTCCCGGCTTGGCGGGCCAGCAAACTGCAGCCCGTCGAAGCCCTGCGCTACGAGTGATTCATATGCATCGGCCCGTTCCCAGGACCCGGCCGCTGCCAGGCTAAACTGTAAGGAATACGATGAAACGAGTTTGGATTCTCCTCGGACTGGTCCTGATTCTGGCCGCCGGCGGCTGGGCCTATGTGACCTACGTCGACCCCTCTCTCATCCCCCAGACCACCGAGTCCGCCGCTGAAGAAGCCGAAGGCGGTTCCCCGGAAGAGATCGACGCCGGGCTGGATTCCGTCATCTGGGCCTCCGGCAAGCTTCTCCCCACCGTATGGGCCAATCTGTCGCCCTTGCAAGGCGGAATCGTCCAGATCCTTCAGGTCAACGAAGGAGACTGGGTCGAGGAAGGAGAGGTGCTCGTGCAGCTCGAGAATCCGGCCGCTAACAGCCAGGTCGAAATCTCAGCCGCAACTTTAGTCGAAGCCGAAGCGGCCCATGCCAAACTGCTCGCAGGCGCGAGTGAAGCTGAAATCGCGGCCGCCGAAGCCAGCATAGCCACGGCAGAGGCCCAGGTATCCCTCGCTGCCGGCCGCCTGCTCGAGGCGCAGAAGACCGTCGAGTTCTACGAGGTGGAGGTCCGCATCACCCAGGAACAGTTCAATGAGCTGGCCGCCGGTCCCACCGAGGCCGAGCGGGCCGCAGCCTCCGCACGCGTCGAAGTCGCCCAGGCCGCCCTCGACCACGCCCAGGCCGCCTACAACGCCGTACGCGGCGATCCCACCATCGGCAGCACACAGCTTGAGGCTCTGCAGTTGGAGCAGGCCACCAAGTCGTTGAAAGCCGCTCAGGCCGAGTTCGCCGTCGCCACCCAGGGTGCCTCAGAGCAGCAGCTCGCCGTCGCCCGCTCACGCATTCAGGAGGCGCAGTCACGCGTAGCGGTTGCAGAAAGCCAAATACCCGCCGCCGAGGCCGGCGTCCAATCCTCCCAAGCCGCGCTCGCAAGCGCGCAGGCCAATCTGCGCAGAATCAACGAAGGCGCCTCGCCCGAAGATATCGCCGTCTCTCTCGCCCGCATCGGCACCGCCAAGGCGCAACTCGCCAGCGCACAGGCCAATGTTGTCCAGTCCCAGATTACTGCCCCCTTTTCCGGCCAGGTCGGCGCCCTTCTCGTCCGCAGCGGCGAGCTTGTTGCAGCAGGTCAGGTGCTCGTTCTCCTTGGAGACACCGGCAGCATGCACATAGAGACAACCGACCTGCGCGAGACCGACGTAGTCCAACTCCGTAGCGGCCAGACCGTCGAGGTCACCTTCGACTCGCTGCCAGATCAGATCTTTGACGGCCTGATCACTCACATCGCGCCTGTGAGCACCAGCGACAGGGGCAGCACCAACTTCACCGTCCACGTCGACGTTCCGCAGCTGGACGACAACCTCCGCTGGGGAATGACCGCGTTCGTGAACATACTTATCTCGCCGCAGTAGAGTTTCCCAATGCGGAGCGGGAATGTTCATGCATGATCTTTAAGGATGTTGATTTCCAGTTGGAATCAACTTACAGCAGAGGAAACAGTCCAAGGGGAAGCCAGCAGCCCTCTATCGAAAGCACACAGAACAATTGACATCAGACCCACAGTCAGCAGAAATAGATAACCCAGACCCCGACCAGCCCATCGTCCGCGTCCAAGACCTGACGAAGATCTACGGCAGTGGCGAAACAGCCGTGCGCGCGCTCAACGCACTCTCAGTCGAAGTACAGGCAGGGGAATTCGTAGCCGTCATGGGGCCCAGCGGCTGTGGCAAAAGCACGCTGTTGAACATGCTCGGCGCGCTCGACCAGCCGACCGAAGGTACAGTCTGGGTTGCCGGTGAGGATCTGTCAGAACTGAAAGATGTGGACCGCTTTCGCGCTCGCACCGTCGGGTTCGTCTTCCAGCTCCACAATCTGCTACCGACCATGACAGCGCAGGAAAACGTCGAAGTACCCCTCCAGGGTCACGTCAATAGCCGCAAAGAACGCAGGCAGCGGGCCGCGCACCTGCTGGAGCTCGTCGGCCTCGGAGACCGCCTCGATCATTTGCCGGGTCAGCTCTCAGGCGGTCAGCGGCAGCGTGTGGCGATTGCCCGCTCTCTCGCCAACAGCCCGGCCATGATCCTGGCCGACGAACCCAGCGGCGCCCTCGACAGCCAGAGCAGCGACGAGATTCTTGCCCTGCTCGCCGAGCTCAACCGCAGCCAGGGCACCTCCATCATAGTAGTCACCCACGACCGCCGCGTCGCCCAGGCGACCCAACGCATCCTGCGCATGCAGGACGGCCGCATCGTCTCAGATCACCGCATCACCGACCCGCTCGAAGAAGACCTGCGCATGTTCGCGCAGAGCCAGTTCGGTCAGACGCTGCTCGAAAACAGGCCCGCTCTCCACAAGTTCATCGAAGAAAAGGACATGGCCGCCTTACGCCACCTGTTGCAGGCTTTCGACGATGGCGCGATGGCGCCAGATGAGCCTGAGGCTCCCAATGCAGATTCGGAGCCTAACCCTTACTAGGCTCAGTCCTGCGATTCCAATACAGCCTGCAACTGCTGCGGCGAGATGTTTCCCCCGCTAAGGATCAGTGCCACTTTTCTGCCTGCAAGTTCATCCCGCATCTGCAACAGAGCAGCCAGCGGCGACGCCCCCGCAGGCTCGGCTAGCGTCTTCGCCGTCTCCAGGTACATGCGCACAGCCGCAAACATCTCCCCCTCGGAAACGGTGACGAAGTCATCCAGCTTCTCCCATAGGATCGACTGCGGCAGCATGTAGGGCGCGCCCGTCGCCAGCCCCTCGGCCGCCGTCCGGTTCGGCGCCTCCCGCCATGCCCGGTCCCGCCACGCCAGATAAGCCGCCGGCGAAGCCTCGGCGCACACCGCCACCGTCCGTATCTTGGGATTGACCCCCTTGGCCACGATCGATGCCCCCGACGCGCCGCTCCCCCCGCCGACCGGCACGATAATCGCGTCAATATCCGGTTTCTCTTGCATTATCTCCAGCGTATGCGTCGCCACACCCGCGATCAACGCCGGTTCATCCCCCGAAGAAACAAATGGGATCCCCTCTTCGGCCGCAACCTGTTCGCCGTGCTTCTTCGCCTGCTCGAAGTCGGCCCCGTTTAGTCGCACGTCCGCGCCGTTGGCGCGCATCGCCTCCAGCTTCACAGGATTGGCGTTCTCTGGCACCGAAATAACCGCCTTCGCGCCAAATAGTCGCGCCGCGTACGCCACAGACTGCCCGTGATTGCCGGTGGACGCCGTAACAACGCCCTTTTCTCGCTCTTCGGCAGGCAGCCCGGCCATAAAGTTGATGCCTCCGCGCAGCTTGAACGCGCCGATCGGAAGATAGTTCTCATGCTTCACCCAGACCTCGGCCCCCGTGGCCGCGTCCAGAACAGGGTAGTTGTGCAGCGGGGTAGGCGCCAGGTAGCGGCGCAGCACGTTTTGCGCAGCCAGCACGTCGGCAAAACTGGGCGGCGGGGGCAAAGTGGACAATTCAGTCATTATGATACCGTTCTTTCCTGATTATGTGGGATGCGGCGACGAGGACTCTCGCGCCTTTACATCATCGAATTACACAAAGTTATTGGCTCTTGGTCTGACGCTCAGCCCTCTTCCAGAAACGGCATCAAAGGCACCTCGGCAGGCACAATCGGTTCAAAATCCATCCGGTTCAGCACATCCTCCCCAAGATCGATGCCCGGCGCGACCTCCCGCAGACACATACCTGCCGGCGTCAATTCAAAGACCGCCCGCTCAGTAACACAAAGCACCTTCTGCCCGCTCTCCACCGCATGTTGACCGCTGAAAGTGATCTGATCGACCTCGTCAACCAGCTTGCGAATTTGGCCGTAGCGCCTGATGGCAATGCTCTTCTTGCCGATTTCATAGTCGACACCCTTGGCCTCAAAAGTGCCGCAAAAGACGACCATGTGCGCGTTCTGTGCTATGTCTATGAATCCGCCCGGCCCGACAGTCGTTCCCCCCAATCGCGAAACATTTACATTTCCCTTCCTGTCCATCTCGCCGAAACCGAGAAATGCAATGTCCAGCCCGCCTCCGCCGTAAAAGTCGAACTGCGAAGGTGAGTCGATCATGCTGCTGGCGTTACGGGCAAAACCGAAGAGTACGCCCTCCAGAAGCTCGCCGCCGTACGTGCCATGTTCAATCGTCTGGTAATAGCGGTCGGTTTCGCCGCGCGCAGCCACTAGCTTAGCCACCCCGTCGGGAATACCGAATCCGAAATTGACCACCGCATTCTCAAAGAGCTCCTGTGCGGCCCGATGCGCGATGATGGCCCTCGGCCCAGGAGCCTCGTCCATCGTCGGCTTCCCTTGTGTCCCTCCCAATTGCCCCTTCCCCGTCTCCTGCCCCGAAATCGAAGGATCATAGAAAAATGCATGACACTGGGGCTGCTCGGGCTCGACGACAACGGCGTCAACCAGCGCCCCTGGAATCCGCACCTGGCGCGCCGGAATCCCGCCCGCTTCCACCAAGCCCCGCACCTGGAAAACGACGGCGCCGCCACTGTTGTGTGCAGCCAGTGCCATTGCAAATGCCTCCAGGTTGGCCGGCTCCTCCTCCATGGTTATGTTCCCGTCCACGTCCGCATAACTGCCTCGCAGGAGCGCTACATCCACAGGAAAAGGCTTGTAACGCAGCAGCGTCCGGCCATCTATCTCAATCAATTCGACCAGCTCGTCCCTGGCCGAACTGTTCATCCGACCGCCGTCCTGCCGCGGATCGACGAAAGTGCCCAGGCCGACGTGTGTAATCAAGCCCGGCCGGCCCGCGCCAATCTCCCGCATCAGCTGCGCCGTAACGCCCGCTGGCAATATGTAAGCCTCGATCTTCTCCTCGCGCGCCAGCGCCTGCATGCGCGGCGACCAGATCCAGTGGCCGCCAATCACCTTGCGCACCAGCCCCTCGTAGGCCAGCCGGTTCAGTCCGCGTCGATCGCGGTCGCCAATCCCCAGCGAGTGGATAACCCGCAGTCTCGTCGGTGCCCCGGTTGAGAGAAAGCGTTCCTCGACCGCAGCCAGCAGCGTATCGGCCTCTACCAGGCCGCCTCCGCCGCCAACAGTACCCAGTGTGGCGCCGTCAGGGACCAGCGCGGCAGCCTCTTGGGCGTCGATCACCTTGTTTCTCATCAAGAGTCAATTCAAGTAGCGGCTTTCAAGCGCCTTGACCGCGGCAACAAGCGTCTTGTTGACAGGGGTGGGAATTCCATGAATCCGGCCAAGCCTCACCACCGCACCGCTTATGACATCGACTTCGCACGGACGCCGGTTGAGAATATCAACACAGAGGCTGGACTTGTTGTCGCCTGTTCCTTCTGGCCCTGCAATCTGGTCTATCACCTCCCGTGTCTCAGCAACATTCAGGTCAATGCCCTCAGCACGCGCCACCTCAACCGCTTCGTCCAGCGCCTCATATGCAGTCTCTCTCAACTCAGGTACCGCAAAAACCTGCTTGATCGTCATGTTGGCAATCGCAGACGTCGGGCTGATCGCGATGTTTGCAAGCAGCTTCTTCCAGATAGCCTGCCGTACATCCGCAACCGCCGAAGTCTGCAGACCCGCCCTGTCAAGCGCAGCCGCGATCCGCTCAGCCCTCTCGCTGACGCCCCCGCCCATCTCACCGATATGCGTGGGCAAGTTGCCGAAGTTGCGCACCGCGCCAGGCCCTTCCACCGCCGCGCCCTGGGCAGTCACCCCGCCCAACACCCGCTCCAAACCCGTAACTTCGCCGATGTTCTCCTCGTTGCCCAGTCCATTCTGAAAACTGATCGCGACGCTGTCCTCGCGCAGCAGATGCAGGACCCGCCTGACCGCATCCTTTGTATAAGGCGCCTTGCACTGAACGAACAGTACGTCTACCGGCTCCATGTCGCCCGGGTCGGTCGTAGCGCGCACAGGGATGCTGCGATCGCCCCCGTATCCGAGCATCCGCAGCCCCTCCCGGTTTATCAGGTCGACGTGCTCCTGCCACACGTCGATCAGGGTCACGTCCAGGCCGCCCTCAGCCAGCAGCCCGCCAAACAGACATCCCATCGCACCGGCACCGACCACGGCAATCTTAGGTTTCCATTCACCCATGCAGGGCTCCTTTGCGAACTTGGTTAATGCCTTTTCCGGATCAAATAAACTCAGTATAGCGATTCCCAGCATGCGGGCAAACAGATTCTTGTTCGATTGCAGATCCGTTTCGGAATCATACAAAATCGCTGGCGCGAGTGTCATCAGCCATTTTTGTGGGTGACCCTGGCGATGCCAAAAGACTACCGTTCCGTGAAATACACTCGAAACTGCGGAGTCGCGTCCGGAATTGGGACATCACCAGCCGCCTCTCAAAAGACCTGTGGAAAATAGTGCTCCGTCAGACCAAGGACAATATAGTAGCTGGAGTGAGCTATGGCACTTGTCGACGTGTTGAAACGCATCCGCAGCAAGCCCAAAATCAGCCCTGCAGCAACTGATTCCAGGGCATAAATGCTGAAGCCAAATGGCTCTCTGAACGCCACGAAGACCAGGCATGTCAGAAAGAACCCAAATCGGCGCTGCAGTGCTCCTCGGAATAGCGCCTCTTCTCCGATTCCGAAAACCAAAGCCACTGACAGCATCGCCGGAATTGATTGGAAAAAGGCCTCATAGCGACCTTCTCCGATCTGGTCATCCAGACCCATATCCCAAAGACCAGTTGCTTCAGCTATACTTGGCAAAACCAGGGTGATGCCCACCCAAAGCAGTCCTGCTCCAATGCCTGCCGCGATTCCCGCTCGGCGCGGCATCACGAGCCCCAGCCGTTCAAGCACATGCGGCCACTTGCGCCGGGTCAGCCACCCCACACCAACAAGCGTTAGTAGAGCGAATGTAAGTCTCTCAGCCAGAAGCGAAGAGACGATTGAGGCAACATCGCTGTCGGAAGCTTCGGTCAGACTCGACAGTGCCTCCGGACCAATGGCATGCATCAAAGCCGGGCGAGTCGCAACCAGGAAGCCAAGAGAAATGGCGACCGCATGTACGCTGCTGCGGGCGTCAATTGGGATCACCTTGCTCAGTTGCTTCCGGACAGGCGGCAACAAGCACAAGATCGCTGCTAGTGCCGGCACCCACAGAGACATCCCTACTGCTTTCAGTCTCAGCAAGAAAGGTATAATTTCACTTGGATCATCGGCAGGATCACCTGCAAGTATGCTGAAGACAAAATGAGTCAAACCTTCGTCAATCCACAGCCTGAAGCCAATGACGTGCAGTAGCACCCCGATGAGTGCTATCGAACCGAAAAGTAAAATGTGAAGCGCATAGGCAACTCTAGTTGCCGCCTTACCGAGACCCCCGGCCATCCGCCGTCTATCGGCCAGATTTGCCAGAATGACAATCAGAAAAAGGGGAAGATATGATATAACCGTCACTGCGTTCTCGGTCATGTCAGAACACGTCCTAACTTAACTAGCGATAATTTCACTTCAGCATGCCGGAACAGCTCGGGTTGACCATGCAGAAATGTCTATTGCACAGGCACAGGAAGTCGAGGCATTACATTCCACGCCCAGGCAGCGGAGTATCGTCATCCCTCGGTGGGCACAAGTGGTTCGCAAGTAGCCTCCTTGACTTCCCTCATCACTTCCAACTACAATAAACCTGCGCTTGCAAGGGCACCTGTACGTGCCATTGCCCTTGACATTGAGGATGTCGAAGCCGTGGACACTCGCTACCTGACCGTCCTCCGTCACGCCAAAGCCAAACCGACGAGCGTCTCCGGAGGGGACATCGACCGCCCGCTGGCAAAGAGCGGTTTCAAACAGTTGCAGCGCGTTTGCCGGATTCTGCAGACAGTGAAAGAGAAGCCGGACTGGATCGTCTCTTCACCCGCCCTGCGCACGCGCCAGACAGCAGAGAAAGTCGCCGAACTCCTCGGCTACACGCGCAATTTCGGCTGGAACGATCGCATCTACGCCGCCGCGCCCTACACCCTCTTGAACATTCTGCAGGAAACCCACGACAGTGCCTACCATGTCCTGCTGATAGGCCACAATCCCGGGGTTGCTAGTCTTGTCTCAGGACTGTGCGCCGGCACAGACGGCCGCATGAACCTGCGCTTCCCCACCGCAGGCCTCGCCCACTTCGAAGTGGACATCGCCCGCTGGCGCCAGCTCCATTGGGGCAGTTGTGAACTGCGTTTCCTCGTCGCGCCCCGCTTCCTCAAAGGCCTGAAAGGCGCCTGACCTGACAGCGCAGGTTACCGGGTCGCCCTCAGTCGACTACCCAAAAATGTAACGGTCCAAAAAACCGTTGCGGAACTTGCCTCCTGGATCGTAAGCCTGCAACAGCTTCCTGAAGTCATCTATTTTCGGATAGGCCGCCTGCACTTGCGCCGCCGGGAGCGTGAATAGCTTGCCCCAGTGGGGTCGGACCTCGTAAGGCGACAGAGCCTCCTCAACCTCCGGCATAACCCGATGCACCCCATCCCAATCCATCTTCCAGGAAAAGTGAATTCCTATCGTCGGCGTGCCATAACTCTGGCTCAGCCACAGCCGGTCGCCGGCGACAGAGCGTACCTCTGAGATCAACAGCACCGGCTTCAGCAGGGCCCGCAGACCCTCCACCGCCTTCAACGCAGGAACCGCATGGGCCCGCGGCACAAAGTACTCGGACTCCAACTCGACCACGCTGGCAGGTTCGCTGTCTGCACGGAAATGGGGCAGCCTCGCGTGCCACGGCCCTGGAACCCCCAGCTGCGGCGTAACGCCGTCCGGGGGTAAATTGGCCACATGATTCAATTCGGCCCGACCCGCAGTCGCGCCGAACAGTTCCTCCCCACCCAGGCCCGTCTGTCGAGTTGCCTCGCGTGCCATCGACCTTGCCCCTGTACAAGCCGTCCCATCAGATGGACCTGTTCGGTGCTTGAGCCAGACCTGGTTGACCATCCCATCCTGCCAGTCGGGAAACAGACTGACGCTGTAGGCGCTCGCCATCACCTCATCGAAATGTTCATACAGTGCCGCCGCTGGCATATTTTCGTAAACATACTGCTGCATCGTGTATGCCGGTTCCGTCGCCAGCGTGACCCTCGTCACGACGCCCAACCCGCCCAGGGCCACAACCGCGCCCTCAAACGCCTCTCCGTCTTCGCCACGAGATAGCGTACGCAACGCCCCATCTGCCGTCACCAGCTCCAACCCGATCACCGCTGTCGCAAGATTCCCATTCCCGTCGCCCGAACCGTGCGTACCCGTCGCGCACGCGCCTGCCACCGTTACATGCGGCAGCGAGGCCATATTGTGAAGCGCCACCCCTTCTTCGTGCATCCGCTGACATAGCTCGCCGTAAGTAATACCAGCACTGCAGGTTACAGTACCACGGCTGAGATCAAACTCTGTCGGCGCCTTCAGTTTCTCCAAAGAGATGTACGCCCACGAGGAATCCTCTGCCCGTCCCGGTCCCGCAGTTGCGTCTTCGACCTGCGCATCGATCGAAGCGATGTCATTGAACGAGTGGCGCGCCCCCAGCACACTTACCTTGCGGCTGGCGCTTACAATCTCCTGCACTTCTTCGATTGTCTCTGGGGTATGAATCGGAGCCGACGAAAACTGCACGTTCTCCGACCAGTTGCGAAGCGGCATTAGTGAATGAATTCTCTTTCTTTGGCACTTACGTTTCTTAGCTTCCTGGCAGCCTCTTTAGGCTCTCTCAGAAGTCGCAGCTGGGCACGCCTTCACCACTCTGGTACCTCGCGACAGATACCTTCGCGCGCCTCTGCTGCAAACTGCGTTTCCTCGTCCAGACCCGCTTCCCAGAAGGTCTCATAAGAGTTTGACCCGCCGGAAGAAATCCACTCTCCGTTCTAACACGCCTACCCAAAGACAAAACGGTCCAGATACCCATTCCGAAACTTGCCATCGGGATCGGTCGACCCTAGCAACGCCTTGAAATCCTCCATCCTCGGGTAGGCCGCTTGCACCTGCTTTGGCTGCACGGTAAAGATTTTACCCCAGTGCGGACGCATTTCGAACGGAGCCAGGGCCGCCTCAACAAGCGGTAAGACCTCGCGCACGGCCGCCCAGTTCTTCCGCCACGAAAAGTGAATCCCAATCGTCGGCGTGCCGTAACTCTGGCTCAACCACAGCCGGTCCGCCGCAACAGAACGCACCTCCGAAATCCACAGAATCGACCTGAACCTGTCGCGTAGACCCTCCACCGCCTGCAACGCCGAAACCGCATGCGCCCGCGGCACAAAGTACTCAGTCTGCAGCTCATCGCCGCTGGCCGGCGTGCTGCCTATCTGAAAATGATGCAGCCTGTCATGCCACGCCCCCGGTACCCCCATCTGAACAGTCAACCCTTCCGTCGACAGATCAGGCACCGGATGCAAATCCGTAGACGCCGCCGTCGCCCCATAGAGTTCCGACGGCAGCCTGAGATCAACCGGCTCCAGTTCGGCCGCGTTCCCGCCTTCCGTCTCCCCCATTGTGCCCGTACGGTGTTTAAGCCAGACCTGGTTGACCTTTCCATCCTGCCAGTCCGGGAAAAGACTGACGCTGTAGGCGCCCGACATGATCTCATCGAAATTCGCGTACAGCTCCGCCGACGGCAGATCTCGATAAACATACTGCTGCATCGAATAGGCCGGTTGCATCGCCAGGGTCATTCGCGTCACCACCCCGAGACCCCCTAGCGCCACCACCGAACCCTCGAATTGCTCGCCGTCCTCCTCAAGCGTAACATTTCTCAGCTCGCCGTCAGCCGTCACAAACTCCAGGCCAACCACCGCCGTCGCCAAATTGCCATTCCCGTCACCCGAACCATGCGTAGCCGTCGAACACGCCCCGGCCACCGTGATGTGCGGCAACGAGGCCGTATTGTGCAGCGCCACCCCTTCCGCGTGCATTAGCGTACACAGCTCCCCATACGTAATGCCGCCACTGCAAGTGACCGTTCCGCGTTCGCGGTCGAACTCCAGCGGCGTGTCCAGCGCCTCCAACGCAATGTACGCCCACGAAGGGTCCGCCGTCACCTCCTGCGTCCCGTCAACGTCGACCTGCGCATCAATCGCCGCCGCGTCGTTAAACGAATGACGTGCACCCAGCACACGCACCTTGCCGCTCGCCCTGACTATCTCCTGCAACGCCTCCACAGTCCGCGGCGCATGAACCACCCCAGACTCGAATCGTATGTTCTCCGACCAGTTTCGTAGTGTCATAAGCGATGGTCCTCCCTCTACGGGTCAACTGCGTGTAAACAGGTCTAATCGACAATAGGACAACACTGCTAAGAGTGAGCCCATCGTCATACACCTGTCGGCTAAATCAAAACGTGAATCGTCTAGTTTCCTTCTCTATAGCCACGAACAGTGTCAACGCAAACACTCTTCCTCCGCGGCCCTCAACAGACAAAAGGTGTTGAAGTTGAAGTTCTCCGTGGCCCTCCGTGGCTAAAGGTGTTGAAGTTACCGTTTCTGTTCGAAGCGGCCCTACTCCCTTCTTGCTTCCCCTATTCAATCTCAGGCGAAGCATCCATGACCACCTCCGCCATCTCCATAACTCGCGGCAAAAACGCCAGGACCTGACCGCAGCGTGACTCCAAATCTGCGCACGATCCGATTCCAAGATCGCCCAGCATCGACCGGTAGCCCTGGCCGAACCGCCCCCCTCCACCATCGCACCCATTGAAATCAAAGATCCACAGGCAGCGTGAAAAAGTCGCCACCATCCAGAAGACTGCCTCGCGATGAAGTCCCTGCCCTATCAACTCCCGGCTGCCACCGATCGCCACCGGCCGAGCCGGGTCGCTGATATCCGCAGCAAACGCAAATTCCCCTTTGGGCAAGCCTATCGCATGCTCAAACGCATACGCCACCGCTTCCAGATGCCCAGCAGCCTGTCTCCTGCTCCAGTCGGCGCATCCCAAGTGGTCCAGCAACTCTTCGTGAAAGTCCAGCCTGCCCTGTTCAGAAAGAAGGTCCCGGACCTCAACATACCTGCGCCTGACCGTCGGTGCACGCAGTCCCGCCAGCAGCAAAACAAGCGCCGTCAGACTGGTCCCGAACAACCAGGCAGTCACCCGGTCGTGCAGCGCCGCCGACGCATCCAGCGGCTGCAGCCGCTCCGCTGCAGTCTCACACGCCGTCCGGCACCGTTCCCGTACCCACCGCCGGCATGCATACTTTCCCGCTACCTCACGCTGCAACCGACCCAAAGCCCCTGTGGGATCCGCAACGATATGCATCGCCCTGACCCCACCTGCAAGATGAGGATCGCCCAGGACAGACTCTGCTGACGAAAGCCTCTCCGGCGTCCCGTAGGACACCTCCAACAAGGCGTCCCGGTATCTGAACTTGCCCAATTTCACGGCCGGAGGCTCCGCCAGAACGACCGTGATGTCCACGTCCGAACTTCCCGGCATTGTCATCGAGTCGGGTAGTGTCGTAACCGAACCCGCGAGAAAGGCCCCCACCAGACCTGGCAACCTGCTTCCTTCATGACGCACCCACTCTTCCGCCGCCAGCTTGGCTTCCCGTACTAACACACCTACCCTCTCCCGCTCCTATTCCAAGAAATCGCAGCGTATATTCTGTCATAAATGACGCTATTCAGACGCCTCCGAGCCAGCCGCTGCAGCCGCTACAATTTACCATAGTTGCCTTCCTCAAGGAAGCCCCTCAGGCATTTCCCATTGCCCGGAGTCGCAAAGCTAACCACCCGAATTGACCATGGTACATTCGCAGTTTAAGATTAGACTGTCTCGCGTGATAGTCCAGCCAACGGGGAAAGGAAGCTGCCCGGCCTACACACTACAGATAGTTAGCGTCCTTCAATTTGCTTTCTCCTACAAACCAAGCACCGACCCAGAGTCTAACCATGCCAACAAATTGGACCAGCGCCGACATCCCCGATCAGACCGGCCGCACCGTCCTCGTTACCGGCGGAAACAGCGGCCTCGGCTTTCACACCTGCCGCCTGCTGGCCGCAAAAGGCGCACGCGTTCTCCTGGCAAGCCGCTCCGCCCAACGCGGCGATCAGGCCAGAACAGAGATCATCCAGGGCCTCCCCGATGCACAACTGGAGGTCACCGCCCTCGACCTTGCCGACTTGGACTCCGTACGCCGCTGTGCCGAGAATCTCAATAGCAACCTTGACCGCCTCGACATCCTCATAAACAATGCCGGCGTCATGGCGATACCCCAACAGGAGACCGCCCAAGGGTTTGAGCGGCAAATCGGAGTCAACCACTTCGGCCACTTCGCTCTGACCGGTGCGATACTCCCCCTCCTGTTGGCGACGCCCGCCAGCCGCATCGTTAACGTCAGCAGCATGGTCCATCGTAACGGGCGCATGAACTTCAGTGACCTGCATAGCCGTCAAAAATACAGCCGTTTCGGCGCCTACGCCCAGAGCAAGCTCGCCAACCTGCTCTTCACGCTCGAACTGCAGCGTCGTCTTGAAAGCATAGCCGCCCCCACTATCTGCGCGTCGGCCCACCCAGGTTGGGCCGCGACACGATTACAATATGCATCGCCGAGTGAGACCGGCTCCCGCCTCGAATTGGTGGTGATGCGAACTTTGAACGCAATATTCGCCCAGAGCGCCGAACAAGGTGCTCTGCCTCAGCTGTACGCCGCCACCTCCCCCGTTGTGAAGGGAGGCGACTATATCGGCCCCGACGGCTGGATGGAAATGCGCGGGTATCCACAAAAGGTGACCGCCAAAGAGCATGCCTACGATTCAGGATCGGCTCGAGAACTGTGGCGGATTTCTGTCGATGCGACCGGCGAGGAATTCAAGCAACTGCAAGACTGACTGAAGCATCACTGCTCTATTTCTGACCAAACCCGCGAACCTTCACCGTTTCCGGAGGCAAACCAATGTCTACTCTTTCCCCAAGCTGGCAGCTGTTCATCGACCAGCATCCCCAATGCATGAAAGTACTGCGCCAGCTGAGCAACTTGGACTGGTACCAGACCGGCGGCTGGTCCTCCTTCATTGGCCAGTACCATGCCGGCATATACATGCAGGTCGCCAAAGGCAACTGGTACAACTACGGCCTCGACGGCATCCACTTCGAATTCGGGCTAACGCAGGAAAGCCTGGACGCCAAGTCTCTTTCCATCGACCTCCATGTTTGCCACAAAAACCTCTTCGACCGCGAAAAGTTCAATGCCCTCACCGTCGAACGCATGGAAGAAATGGTAAACGGCTGGGACGCCGACGGAATTCGCTTCTCGCGTACCAACCTCACAGAGAGACTGAGCCTCCCTGTTCGCTTCACCAAAACAGGATTCGGCAAACAGATAGCCGCCGCCCTAACCCAAATGAGCGATCTGGCGCCAATCATCGACGATGGTCTGAGCCAACTGTAAAGGCCCCCCCAATGTACAACCACGAGCCCCCCGACTACCTTTGCCCGTTCTGCACAGTTGCGTCCGGACAGAAGGACGAGTCCGTCTTGACCGTCCCCGACGACGTAGTGCTGCGCACCAATTTTGTCGTCGGCTTCATATCCTCCCACTGGTGGCCCCGCAACCCGGGCCACGTCATCCTCATCCCCTGGGATCACTACGAGAATATCTTCGATCTCCCGGACCACTACGGAGCCAAAATCTTCCACGCAAGCCGCCGCATCGCCATTGCAATGAAGAACGTCTACGGTTGCGACGGCATCTCAACCCGCCAACACAACGAACCCGCCGCCAACCAGGAAGTCTGGCACTATCACCAACACCTCTTCCCCCGCTACGCCGGCGACGAGCTCTACACCCGCACCGCCGAACGATTCCTTACAACCCCCACCCAACGCCAACCCTACGCCCAAAAACTGCGCTCCGCGCTCGCCGACTCCACCCCCTGAATTTCCAGGACATTCAGTTGAGGAAGATCTCCGTGGACCAAGATGTTGAAGTTGCGGTCCTCCGTACCCCTCCGTGGCCCTCCGTGGACAAAAGGTGTTGAAGTTGCCGTTCTCCGTGGCCCTCCGTGGCCCTCCGTGGTTACAAAGGGTGTTGAAGTTGCCGTCCTCCGTGCCCCTCCGTGGCCCTCCGTGGTTACAAAGGGTGTTGAAGTCGCCGCCCTCCGTAGCCCTCCGTGGCCCTCCGTGGTTACAAAGGGTGTTGAAGTCGCCGCCCTCCGTAGCCCTCCGTGGTTACAAAGGGTGTTGAAGTTGCCGCCCTCCGTAGCCCTCCGTGGTTCAAAAAGGTGTTTCCCAACCATTCGCGAACAATCCCAACCCACCCACCACCAATCCCAGGAAACCACAACCAATGACCCTCTCACTACCACTCCCCCACCTGGCCAACCAGTACCTCCTCGACCCCGCCATCGTCTTCCTCAACCACGGCAGCTTCGGCGCCGTCCCCCGCCCCGTCTTCGAGACCTACCAGCACTGGCAAAAAGAGCTCGAAGCCAACCCAGTCATCTTCCTAGGCAGACGCGTCCCCGACCTCCTCGCAGATTCCCGCCAAAGACTCGGCGCCTTCATCAACGCCACCCCCAACGACCTGACCTTCGTCCCCAACGTGACCTACGCCCTCAACATCGTCGCCCGCTCACTCGACCTGCAACCAGGTGACGTAGTCCTCACAACCGACCACGAATACGGTGCCATCGACCGCGCCTGGCGCTTCAACTGCGAAAAGAGGGGCGCCGCGCTCGTCAATCAGCCTATCACCGTTCCCGTCGCAGACCCTGCCGCCGTCGTCGAACAGATCTGGTCCGGCGTTGACGAACACACCAAAGTCATCGCCCTAAGCCACATCACCTCGCCCAGCGCGCTGATTCTGCCCGTCGCCGAGATCTGCCGCCGCGCCAGAGAAGCCGGCATCCTCACCGTCGTCGACGGCGCTCACGCTCCCGGTCAGTTGGACTTGGACATGGAAAAAATCGGTGCGGATTTCTACGGCGGCAACTGCCACAAATGGCTCAGCAGCGCCCGCGGCGCAGGCTTCCTCCACGCCCGGCCCGAACGCCAGCACCTGCTCGAACCCCTCGTCGTCAGCCACGGGTGGGACAGAGACCTGCCCGGCGACTCCCGCTTCCAGGACTACTTCACCTCCGTCGGCACTATCGACCCCGCCGCCTACCTGAGCGTGCCCGCAGCCATCGACTTCCAACAACAGAACGACTGGCCCCACGTGCGTCAGGCCTGCCACCAACTCCTTCATGAGACCGAGCAGCGCATTCTCGAACTCTCCGGCCTGCCCCCGATCAGTCCTGAGTCAATGTGGGCGCAAATGCGCGTCGTCCTGCTGCCCGGCAAGGTCGAAGCCTATCAGCGGCTCTGGGAGGAAGACCGCATCATCGTTCCTGTCGGGCAGCACGGCGGCCAGCCGGGTGCCCGCATCTCCGTCCAGGCCTACAACACGCCCGCCCACATGGATACCCTCGTCCGCGCTCTGCAAAAGGGGGCTGCCGCCACCTGACCCGCCCTACGCATGCCTCAACAGACGCACGATTTCCAGGATCCCAGGGCGCTTGCCATACATCAGCATTCCCAGCCGGAACACCTTCGCCCCAACCCACACGACCAGCGGGATCGTGGCAACCAGCAACGCGATACTCCCCGCAACATCGGTCCAGGGCACGTCAGTCAGAGGCAGCCGCAGCATCATCGTGGTCGGCGACGTAAGTGGAAACCAGGAAAGCACGCGCACAACCATCGCATTGGGATTCGTCATGATCACGCCGGTCAACATCATCGGCACCGCCGCGATGAAAATGAAAATCCCCGTGATCTGCTGGCTCTCCTGAAAACTGGATCCCAAAGTCCCAATCGCCCCAATCAGAACCGCGTAAACACTGAATCCCAGAATATAGTAGACCAGCGCCAGCCCGAACACCTCAACCCGCATGAGCATCGGCAGCAGTATCCCCGCCAGCACAGCCAGCCCGCCCCCAAGGCCCGTCGCCGATGCAATCCAGACGAGGATCTGCGTCAGCCCCAGCGCACCCAGACCAATGACCTTACCCGCCAGTAACTGCTGCGGCGTTACCGAAGACAGGACGATCTCGATCACCCGGCTTGACTTCTCCTCGGCCACGCTGCGCACAAGATAGCCCGACGAAACAAAAATCGTGACCGCCAGCAGAATGCCGAAAAAGAAGGGCACCAGAAACCCCAGAACCTGACCCGCTACCCCGCCGGAAGCCTGCTCCCCTTCACTGAAATACTCGAGCTGCGCATCGTATGGGTCAATCAACCGCGCCCGCAGCGTCGCGTCCCCGATCTCCTCAGCCAGATGCGAAATAAAGAACATCCGCAACCCGCTAGTCCCAGTCGGCGAAAACCTGCTTCCCGTCGTGACCACTCTGATATCCCCATCTTCGGGATACGTCGAAGGCACGACAACCAACCTCTGCACCGCTTCGCTTTCCAGCGCCGTCCGTGCCCCTGCCTCGTCGCTGTACGCGACAAATTCATGGTCAAAGCCAGCCAGAATAGGCGTGAACCTGCCCGACCGGTCCACAACCGCCGTGATATCCGGGCCACCGTCAAACATGCGCACCAGGGCGCCCCCTGCCTGCCGCCCGAAAAACAGGCTGACAACAAGCGCGATAATCCCCAGCAGTGGCACCAGACTCGTAAAGATAATGAAGTCCGGCCGCCGAACATTCACCCAGTATTCATGACGCGCAACGATGAGAATCTTCTTCAACTGCCCCCCAATCCAAAATCTGCGCCTACGCTGGACCGTCTTTCCCCTGCACCATCGCCACGAAGATGTCGTTCAACGGTACAGTGGCACGCTCGAAACTCTCCACCTCTACCTCCCGCGCCACAAGCTCCGCCAGCAACTCCTGCGCCCCGATCCCATCCAGCGTAAGCAAGCTGACGTCCCCCTGCCGCTCACACGCCACCACGCCGGGAAGGTCCGCCGGCAGCGCCCCCGCCCGCACACGCACCGAGTTCGGCGCAAAGTCCCGCTTGATCTCCTGCAACGGTCCATACAGCAGCGCCCGCCCTTCGTCGATGAGCAGTATCCGGTCGCAAAGCTCCTCCACCAGGTTCATCTGATGCGCGCTCAGCACAACCGTCTTCCCCTCACCCACCAGCGACCGCACCAGCCCCTTGATCAACTCGACATTGACCGGGTCCAGCCCCTGAAAAGGCTCGTCCAGAATCAGCAGCTCCGGGTCGTGAATCAGGCACGCAACGAACTGCACCTTCTGCTGCATCCCCCTGCTCAGCTCCTTGACCCGCTTACCGCCCCAATCCTCCAACTCGACTTGCTCGAGTAGCGCCAGCGCCCGACTCCTCGCCGTCGCGCCGTCAATACCCTTGAGCCGCCCCAAATACACCAACACCTCCAAAACCTTCTGGTCCCGGTACAGCCCCCGCTCCTCCGGCAGATAACCGACCCGCTCCCGGCTTTCCCCCGGCTCCCCGCCCAGCAGCGCAACCTCGCCCGAGTCCGCCTCGAAAATATCCATCAGAATACGAATCGTGCTCGTCTTCCCGGCCCCGTTCGGCCCAAGCAAGCCAAAAATCTCGCCCTTCCGAACCTCGAACGACAACTCGTCCACAGCCACATGGCCGCCATACCGCTTACACACACCCCGAGCCGACACCACCGCATCAGTCATAGCAATTCCCAAGAAATGTCTTCACAGGTCGAGCAGCTCCGTTCCCGCCCGCCTCGCCCCCTCTTGCTAACCACACAGCCGAGTTCACTCCAGCCAACATACCAGCCGGCGAACACCTGCTCACCTACGCAAAACACGGCGTCACCCTCTGCGCCGCCTTGCCTATACAATAGAATACGCACGCCAATGCCGTTAGTTGCCGCCCCCCTGTCCCAGTTCCCAACTCCGTCAACCCAATCGGTGTTACTCTCTCCTCTCTCCTCTCCACTCTCTCCTTGCCTTTGGGCGTTCGGGCCTTCGGCCCTCTCTTGTGCAGGGGCTGCGCCCCCGCAACGCCCCGCCCTTACTAGACCACCTTGTTCATTCTTCCCCAGCATCGTGTCTAGCTAACAGTGTCTCCTCCCCCGCATGCTGCCCTAGCCCCCTGCAGTTCCCCTGCCGTTCCGCGCCCCCCGCAACGCCCTGCCCTTGCTAGACCACCATGTTCATTCTTCCCCACCATCGAGTCTGGCAAACGATAAAACCCCAGGCGCTAGGGAAGGGGCAGGCCTTGTGCCTGCCCTGTGCCCCCTAATCGACCGACGCCCCCGTAAGGCCAGGCCCTGGCGCCTGCTCCCTGCCAGACAGTACCCATCCAGATTCTGGGATTCACCTGGTCCTACCATGGCAATACAATTGTAATGGACTTTCTGGAAAAATTGGTCACCAGATTCGGGTTTTCGGCCCAAAAAGCATGTTATAATGTACCTAGGGTGGCGCCCCTTTGTCGACCCGCTTCGTGGAAAAACGAGGCGCATGTATTGAGAATCCACAGCGCCCGCCTTAACACAACTCGAAGGCGAAGGAGGCCAGCCGAAACGCTGCGAAATGCCCGCATATCGTCCTCGCTGTAACCATCAGAGTTGGCAAGGAACTGTTCGGAGACTCGCAAAATGGCGCCCCAAAAACAGAAATTTGGCGCGACATACGTATACATACGTATACATTTCGCGACATTTGTAGACAAAACACGACCCGAACACGGGCAGATGAATCAAGCAATTACTAGTGCTCGTTGACGTTTGTCTGAACACCGACTTCCTGGTAGAAATTGCGGTTGATCGTCGAAGGGCGGCGCAGTCACGCAAAGAAAAACCAATACGCCTTTGGTGTTCTCCTCGTCCCTCTGCGTCCTCCGCGGACAAAAAAGAGTTGAAGTTTTCGCTGCCGTTCTCCGTGCCCCTCCGTGGCCCTCCGTGGTTCAAGGTGTGGAAGTTGCCATTGCCGTTCTTCGCGCCCCTTCGCGTCACTTCGCGGATTGATCGGTTTCGTTTACAACAACAAGCTAGCGAAGAAGTCCCTGAAAGACCTGGAGGCGTTCCATTCTTGTTGAATTCTTAGCGGCCTTCGCAAAGAGTAACTGAACCTGCGCCCCGGGCAGTCCCTCGCATGGCAAAAAACATTCCAGGCGGATGCCCTTTATGACTACGCTAGACTCCAGGAACGAGTGCGACCGCCCTTCCCAGACTCCGGTTCACCCCTTGACACACCGGACCGCCCTATGCTAATCTGTCTCCAGAAGAACCTTAGAAATCGACTTCTCTTATCCAGAGCGGGGGGAGGGACCGGCCCGATGATCCCCCGGCAACCTGCCGGAGTCCCGGTTCTCGGTTGCTGACCGGTAGATGGCGCCTCAGACCGAACGGCCCGCAGATCTCAAATCGGGCCCTTTATGCAGGCTGCAGTCTCCGCTCAGTTCCGCTGGGTTTCTTCCAGAGGTGCCAATTCCGACGAGCCACTTTGTCTCGAAAGATGAGATTACCCTAGGTAAACGAACCCCTCTGGATCAACCCGGAGGGGTTTCATTTTGGCGAAGGGAGTGCCAAATATGCGCACCGTCTTCTGGCAGGACGGAAAAGTAAAAATGATCGACCAGCGGCTGCTGCCCGGCGAAGAAGTGATCGCCGAGTTTCCAACCGTAGCCGAGGTCGCTCGCAGCATCAGCGACATGTACGTAAGGGGCGCGCCCGCCATCGGCGCAACCGCTGCCTACGGCATGGCCCTGGCCGCCCACCTCAGCGACGCCGCCGACAACGCCTCCCTGCTCAACGATCTGCGCCAGGCCAAGGAAACGCTCGACGCCGCCAGACCCACAGCCGTCAACCTGAGCTGGGCCACACGCCGCCTCCTTACAGTGGCCGAAGAAATTGCAGAGGATGATCCAGCTGCACAGACGACAACCCGCGAGTTGAGCGAGGCACTCCTCGCCGAAGCCGAGGCACTCGCCGACGAGGACGTTCAAATCAACCGGCGCATGGGCTTCAACGGCGCCGCGGTCGTACCCGACGGAGCCAACCTCCTCCACCACTGCAACACCGGCTCCCTCGCAACAGTCGACTTCGGCACCGCGCTCGGCGTCATCTACGCCTGCCAGGAACAGGGCAAACAGATCCATGTCTGGGTCGACGAGACCCGACCTCGCCTGCAAGGCGCCCGTCTCACCGCCTGGGAGCTCATGCGCGCCGAAGTGCCCATGCACCTCATCGCCGACAACGCCGCCGGCCACCTCATGCGCACCGGCCAGGTCGACGTGGTCGTCTTCGGCGCCGATCGCGTCGCCGCCAACGGCGATGTCGCCAACAAGATCGGTACCTACAAGATCGCCGTCGTCGCCAGAGAAAATGGCATTCCCGTTTACTGCGTCGCACCCACCAGCACCGTCGACCTGGACCTCCCCGACGGTGACCACATCCCAATCGAAGAACGCGGCGCCGAAGAGGTGGCCGAAATCGGGGCGCGCGCAATCGCTCCCACCGACGTGCCCGTCTACAACCCGGCCTTCGACATAACGCCCCACCGCTACCTGACCGGGATCGTCACCGAGGAGGGCATCTGCTACCCCCCATTCGACCAGAGCTTGCGCAACGCCGTCCAAAAAGGGCGGGCCGCAATTCTTGCAGAGAGATCCGAAAGAGGATAACCATGAGCGAACCGCGCCGCATCGATCGCATCTGTGTCTTTTGCGGCTCCAGCGACGGGGTCGACGAAGGCTACGCCCGCCAGGCTGCTGCCCTGGGTAACGAAATCGCCCGTCGAGGCTACGGGCTCGTCTACGGCGGCGGCAACTTGGGCCTGATGGGCGCTGTCAGCAGGGCCGCCTTCGAAGCCGGCGCAACCGTCTACGGAATCATCCCGGCGCCTCTCGCAGCCAAGGAAATAGCCGGCGAAACAATCGGTCACATCGAGGTCGTCGAGACCATGCACCAGCGCAAGGCCCGCATGGCCGACCTCGCTGACGCCTTTATCACCATGCCCGGCGGGATCGGCACGCTGGAAGAGCTGTTCGAAACCATCTCCTGGATCCAGCTGGGAATCCACAATAAACCGATGGGCCTACTCAACGTAAACGGCTTCTACGATCCCCTGCGTCTTCTGCTTGCCCACCAGATCGAACAGGGCTTCATCGCCGAGAGGTACAGCCGCCTGCTCGTCGTCGCAGACGATCCTGCCCAGCTCATCGATGACCTGCTCAGCCACGAAACGCCCGAGAGCGCTGTCCAGTGGATCACCTCTGCGCAGGCCTGAC
Organism: Caldilineaceae bacterium; assembly: GCA_965207495.1. Taxonomy (GTDB): domain Bacteria; phylum Chloroflexota; class Anaerolineae; order Caldilineales; family Caldilineaceae; genus Bin5. The sequence continues at coordinate 3,371,381 of OZ242287.1, read as the reverse complement.
CGCCCTTCAGCCCGCCGCTAACCAGTTCGCACTTCGGAGTTCCTAGGCCCTTCCAGCCACATTGTCGCGAGACGCAAAACCGTATGTCAGCAGAAAGTAAGGCCCTGCCCCAGATCATCGCCGTGGGCGGCCATAGCATGACTACCAATGAAGAGGACATTGCCCTGAGCCGCTACATACTGGCCCAGGTTCCTGCCCAGCGCCCCCGCGTCTGCTTATTGCCCCAGGCAGGCGGCGAGGACTCCCTCTACATTGCCAACTTCTACCGCCACTTCCTGGAGCTCAACGCCCTCCCGTCAGACCTTTCCCTCTTCAAACCCCACACCGCCGACATCGCTGCCTTTCTCTTGGACCAAGACATAATCTACGTCGGCGGCGGCAACACAAAGTCTATGCTGGCCCTCTGGCGCGAATGGCAAGTGGACCAGATTCTGCGCCAGGCATGGGAACAGGGTAGCCTTCTCTCAGGCGTCAGCGCCGGCGCGATCTGCTGGTTCGAACAGGGTCTTACCGATTCCATTCCCGGCGGGCTCACTGCCCTCGACTGCCTCGGCATTCTGCCCGGCAGCTGTTCCCCACATTTCGACGGCGAAGCCGAACGCCGTCCCAGCTACCACCGGCTCATCGCAGACCGCCAGGTAACCGCCGGCTACGGCATCGATGACTACGCAGCCCTGCATTTCGTAGGCGCCGAGCAGCCTCGCATTGTCGCATCCCGCCCCGGCGCAACCGCCTACCAGGTCATGCCCACTCCCGCAGGGGCTTCCGAAACTACCCTTCACGCCTCCCACCTGCTTACGCTGGAAGAAGCCGGCGACCAGGTTACAATCTGAACAAACCTCCGAATAGGTGTCCTATGAGAATCGTCGTTTCCGGCTCCATCGCATATGACTACTTGATGTCCTTCCCAGGAAGGTTCACCGACCAGATCATCACCGAAAAATTGACCCGCCTCAGTGTCAGCTTTCTGGTTGAAGACATGGTGCGCCAGCGCGGAGGAACCGCCGCCAATATCGCTTACTCCCTAAAGCTCCTCGGCGGCGATCCCATCCTCTTTGGCACAGTAGGCCAGGACTTCGGCGACTATGAGGCCTGGCTGAACCAGCACGGCATCCGCACAGACCATATCGTCGAAATACCCAATAAATTCACCGCCAGTTTCTTCGTTAGTACCGACGAAGAGCAGAACCAGATCGCCAACTTCTACTCAGGCGCCATGAGCGACTGCCGCGATATCTCTCTCGCCGACCACGGCCTGACCGACGCCGACGTCGTTATCATCAGCCCCAACGACCCGCAGGCCATGCTTAACTTCACGGCAGAGTGCCGGGACCTGGGCGTGCCATTCGCCTACGACCCCAGCCAGCAGACCGCCCGCTTAAGCGGCGAAGATCTGCGCAACAGTATTCCCGGCGCTGCCTGGCTGATGGTCAACGACTACGAGATGGCGGTCATCGAAGACAAGACCGGCTGGTCAAGACAGACGATTCTCCAGGAAGTCGACACGCTCATCGTCACCGAAGGCCGCGCTGGCAGTCTAATCTATCATCAGGGCCAGGAATTCCACATCCCCATCGCGCCGCCCCAAAAAGTTGCCGAGCCAACCGGCGCCGGCGACGCCTATCGCGGCGCCTATTTCGCCGCCCATAGCGCCGGCCTGCCGGTAGACGTGTGCGGTCGCGTCGGTTCTCTCTGCGCAACCTACGTCCTGGAGCAGTTCGGGACCACAAATCACAGCTTTACACTCGAGGAATTCGCCCAACGCTACCAGCAGGCCTTCGGCGAAGAGCTGCTCTGGGGAGAACCGGCCTGAAATGCGTAACGGGCACGCGGCCAACCCGGCCGTTCTTGACATCCTGTCCCAGGATCCCGCCTGGGCCGCCTACGCAATCGCCGACCTCCGCCCGGACCTGGCGCATCACTGCCGCTGGCATGTCGCCCCGGATGCCACCGGACTGGCGCTACTGTACCACGGCCTAGCGCCGCCGATTCTGCTGACCGCCGGCACGCCGGAAGGCGTCTCCGCCGCCTTGTCCAACGCCAATCTGCCGCCAGAACTGTTCCTGAGCGTCCTGCCATCGCACCTGCCCGCCGTCCAGCACCACTACCAACGCGTTTCGCCCCAGAAAATGGTGCGCATGGTGCTCCCGCCGGGCAAGAATATCCCAGCGCCGACTCAGCCAACACGCCGCCTCACCCCGTCCGACGCCAACCGCCTGATCGCCCTCTACCAACACGGGGGGCCCTACGCGCCAGACGCCTTCGACAGCGGCCAGCTCGACGACGGCTACTTCTTCGGCATCGAAGACGGCGACGGCACCCTCGCCGCGGCCGGCGGCACGCATATCGTCTTCCGTTCGCAGAATCCCCCACCGACCGGCGCAAACCCGATCTCCTCCTCCTGCCCATGCTCGCTAGATACACTCATTTCGCAAGGCGTCGCGGCCATCGGCAACATCTATACAAGACCCGACCTCCGCGGCCAAGGCTACGGCCAGGCGGTCACGACCAGCATCAACCGAGCCCTCCAGCGAGACGGATTCAGCCTGATTGTGCTCAATGTCAACAAACAGAATTTGGTTGCCCGATCCATATATGAGAAGCTAGGATTTGAGATTCATTGCCGTTTCATAGAAGGGTTTGCAGCAAATTCTTGAGTCTAGGCTTCTTTGACCCGGCTCTGTTTAGAAACAACCCAAGGCAATAGCATGACGGACGCACCCGACGCCAAACACATTGAATTAACTGTAAGGAATTTTGGACCTATTGCCAGTGGCACAATTGAGTTGCGGCCAATGACAGTCTTCGTTGGACCGAGCAATACTGGCAAATCCTATTTTGCATCGCTGATTTACACGCTTCATAGGTTTTTCTGCGGCAATTTGGGGCCCTTGGAGGAAAATCCAACTTTGCCGAGAGAATTCTGGGCTGAGTCGACACGAAAGACATGGGCGAGAACAGGTCTGTTTTCGCAATCAGATGCTAATGAGCTAGTCAATTGGTTCGCCGAATCGATACCACAACTCACGGCGCTCGAAGAGGACGCCGGTCAAAGCCTCTTACAATTGCCGAAGCTTGCTACCCATTTGGTTCAAGACCGTATCGATGACGTCGTCGATTTCAGCAGAGTCCTGGATAGTGAATTTGCCAGATGCTTCGGAGTCGAACAGACTAGGGATCTTTGCAATTTTCACAGAAAGGACGATACAGCAATTGTTTTCAAGGGTGAATTCCCGTTTGAATTAGGGTTGAGCCAAACTTTTTCATACGAAGTAAAATTGGGAGACGAGGGGGTTTCATTTTGCTCTACGATCCCTAACACGATGAACTTGAGTGTTGATCGTAGCTTCCTAGAAAAACACCTGAAGTTTCGCTGGCTCTTCGACACTGCTTGGACTTCCGACGACAAACTCAAAGTATTCGGCGCACTTAAGTTGCTTGATTCACTTGCAGACGGATTTACATCTGAAATCGTCTCTCCACTTAGTCTCCCTTCTCACTATCTACCTGCCAACCGGGCAGGAGTAATGCATGCTCATCAAGTAGTCGTTCGGTCTCTAATTGCCAGTGCGTCTCGAGCCGCCTTGCGATCTGATTCCCCTTTGCCTGTACTTTCAGGTGTATTAGGTGACTTTCTCGATCAGCTTGTAGCCTTATCCAATGTCTCTCATGTTGCTCATGAAGATTACGACACCATCGCGTCGAATTTGGAACATTCCTTGCTCCAAGGGGCAGTCAGCGCAGAAAGGTCGGAACAGATCAATTATCCCTCCGTTACCTACAGGCCGCAGAAATGGAAGCGAGACCTCCCACTGATGAATGCGTCTTCAATGGTCTCTGAGCTGGCTCCAGTCGTCTTGTACCTGAGGCACGTCGTCCTGCCCGGAAACTTGCTTATCATCGAAGAGCCGGAGGCACACCTCCACCCTGAAATGCAGGCCAAATTCACACGCCAACTCGTTGCTGCGGTCCAATCTGGAATCAGAATTCTCATCACAACACACAGCGAATGGATCCTTGAAGAACTCGCCAATTTAGTAAGACTATCGGAACTTCCCGCCGACCAAAGAGAAGGGATAGAGGATCCAGAGATTGCTCTCAATCCTGAACAATTGGGTACCTGGTTTTTCGAACCAAATCAGGACGCGGGGGGTTCAGTAATCCGCGAGATCTCACTCGACGAAGAATCCGCCACATTTCCGGCCGGCTTCGGACTTGTAACCGAATCCCTATACAATCGATGGGTGGAGATTTCCACCCGCATTCAAGAGGTATAGCCCATTTGTCTGCTGTGCAAGCGATAATTAAACGTACTGACCTACGCTGCCACACAACGTCATGTCGCGAAGGACGTTGCTCGCTGTCACTGGAAAACGCGCCCAAGCCGATGACACTTATCAATCTCGAACACGAGGCGGCGCCCGTAGGCCCCAACTCACCACGTTCAGATTTTCTTTTTGTAGGAGGAAACGCTCCCAATGCGGAGTGGGTTGCCCCAATAGAACTCACGGCAAGCTCGGCCCGAGTAAGCAAGTTCCTGCCACAGCTACGAGCAGGTGCTGAAATCGCGAGCAGACTCATTCCCCAGAATCAGAAGGTCAGTTTTCGACCCGTGGCAGCTTATGGTGGCAAACTTCGCCGCAGCGAACGTGACAACTTCCTGAAGAGGGCCAATTACGTAACATTTCGAAATATGCCGACGCCGGTTAAGTTAATTCGATGCGGGTCACCTTTGATCAAGGCATTTGAAGGCTAAACGCCAAAATATACGGCCACATTTTCGTGCGCCGTACAAAGAACTCTTGATTATCTAGAAGTCCATCCTTTGAGGAGTCACTCTACAGATGTCCACCGCAGTTCAGCAGAAAAACTACGACATAGCCGACATCAGCCTAGCCGAACGCGGCCGCTTCCGCATGCAATGGGCTGCCAAGGAGATGCCCGTCCTCGACCTGCTGGAAGAACGCTACAGCCGTGAACGCCCCTTCGCAGGCGTACGCATGGCCGCAGCCATGCACGTCACCAGCGAGACCGCCAACCTGATGCGCATCCTCATCGCCGGCGGCGCCGAAATCGCCCTCTGCGCCAGCAACCCTCTCAGCACCCAGGACGACATCGCCGCCGCCCTCGTCTCCTACTACGAAATGCCCGTCTTCGCCATCAAAGGCGAAACCACCGCCCAGTACAACGCCCATCTCAACGCCGCCCTCGATACCACTCCCCACCTCACCATGGACGACGGCATGGACCTCGTTGCCAAGCTCCACACACAGCGCAGCAGCCTTCTCGACGGCGTCGTCGGCGGCACCGAAGAGACCACAACCGGCGTCATCCGCCTCAGGGCCATGGCCGCCCAGGGCAAACTAGCCTTTCCCGTCATCGCCGTCAACGACGCCATGACCAAGCACTTCTTCGACAACCGCTACGGCACCGGCCAGAGCACCTTGGACGGCATCATCCGCGCCACCAACGTCCTCATGGCCGGCAAGACCTTCGTCGTCGGCGGCTACGGCTGGTGCAGCAAAGGCATCGCCATGCGCGCCAGTGGCATGGGCGCCAACGTCATCGTCACCGAGATCGATCCCCTGCGCGCCCTCGAGGCCGTCATGGACGGTTTCCGCGTCGAACCAATGTCCCAGGCAGCCAAATCGGGACAGATTTTCTGCTCCGCCACCGGCGACATAAACGTGATCGACCGCCACCACATGCAGCAGATGCAGGACGGCGCCATCCTCGCCAACAGCGGCCACTTCGACGTTGAAATTAACATGAAAGCGCTTGCAGAAATGTCCACCAAGATCACCCGCGTACGCGATTTCCTCGACGAGTACCTCCTGGAGGACGGCCGCCGCATCTACGTTGCCGGCGAAGGCCGCCTCGTCAATCTCGCCGCCGCCGAAGGCCACCCCAGCGCCGTCATGGACATGAGCTTCGCCAACCAGGCCCTCGCCGCCGAGTACCTGCTCAATCACAGCGACGATATGACCGGTGAGGTCTACGATATGCCCGAAGAGCTCGACCGCGAAATCGCCGCGCTGAAACTCAATGCCATGGGCGTTGCAATAGATACACTTACCGCAGAACAGGAGGCCTATCTCAATGAATGGTCTCTTGGCACAGCCGAATAGAACCTACGCCCGCCGGCAAGCGGGCGGCAGTCAGGAGAATAACAGATGAGCAGCACCTTCATGACCGCTCCTTCCCTCCTCTTTACCAGCGAATCGGTAACCGAGGGGCATCCGGACAAAATGTGCGATCAGATCAGCGACGCCGTCGTCGACGCCATATTTGATCAGGACCCCAACGCACGTATTGCTTGCGAGGCGGCAGTCAAGACAGGCTTCGTAATTCTCCTCGGCGAAATAACAACCTCGGCATCAGTGAACTACGATGAGCTCGTTCGCGACGTAGTCCGGGACATCGGTTTCGATAGCAGTGACAAAGGCTTCGACGCCGACACCTGCGGTGTGCAGGTCGCCATCGCATCCCAATCCCCAGACATCGCTCTCGGCGTAAACCGCGCCCAGGAATTCAAGAATGACACCATGGACAGCGAGGAGGACGAGATAGAGTCGGTCGGCGCAGGCGACCAGGGTATGATGTTCGGCTTCGCCTGCAACGAGACCGACGCACTGATGCCCCTGCCCATCGACCTCGCCCACAAGCTCAGCCGCCGCCTCGCCACACTGCGCAAGAGCGGCGAACTTCCCTGGCTATGCCCCGACGGCAAGTCACAGGTAACCGTGGAATACAGCTACGGAAAACCGAAGCGCATCCACACCGTACTGATCAGCACACAGCATCTTCCCGACATCGACCAGAAAGAAATCCGTCGTCAAATCATTGAACATTGCATTACACCGACTCTGCCCGCAGCGATGGTCGATGATGACATGCGCATCTTCGTAAACCCGACCGGCCGCTTCGTCGTCGGCGGCCCGATGGGCGATGCAGGCCTAACCGGTCGCAAGATTATCGTCGACACATACGGCGGCATGGGCCGCCACGGGGGCGGCGCCTTCAGCGGTAAAGACTGCACAAAAGTGGATCGCAGTGGCGCCTACGCAGCCCGTTGGGTCGCCAAAAACATCGTCGCCGCCGGCCTCGCCGACCGCTGCGAAATCCAGCTCGCTTACGCCATCGGCGTTGCCCGGCCCCTCAGCGTCAACGTCGAAACCTTCGGCACCGGCAGGGCCAGCGACAGCAAGATCGAAGAACTGATCGCAAAGCACTTCGACCTGCGACCAGGCGCCATCATCCGCGACCTCAAACTTCGGCGCCCAATCTATCGGCAGACCGCAGCCTACGGGCACTTTGGCCGCGAAGACGTCTCCCTGCCCTGGGAAGACACCAGTATTGCCGCCCGTCTGAAATAAGCTGCAGGTTGAGACGCCCGATGCCTATGGAAACTCAGCAACACTCCGACGGCGCACACCTGTCCCTCCGTGGACTGCCGGCACTCTTCTGGTATATCGTAACGATTTCGTCCGGTGTGGCCCTCGTCATCATCCTCGTGATGGTCGTCCTGGGTTACCGCGACGGCCTCAGGCGCGGCGAGGCCCAGACCCGCCAGCAAACCGCCATCCTACTCCAGCGCGCCTCCGACATGTTGGACGCCGGCATGCACGAAGAAGCCCGCGTCGTCTACACGAGAATTCTTGAGTACGACCCGCAAAACGAAGCCGCCCGCAGCGCCATCGCCTCTGTGGACGCAATCGACGCGACCGTGACGGTTCCCGAGACCGTAGCCGAGACAGTAACAGAGCCGACCGCCACAGACCTCGAGTGGGCCAGGGCGCTGGCCCTGTACGAACAAGGGCGCTGGCAGGAAGCAATCCAGCGCTTCTCCCTTGTCCAGTCGTTGCAACCTGATTACAGAAGCGATGACCTGCAACAGAAACTCTTCGTATCCTACGTCGAGCTGGCAAGAGCCGCGATCGCCGAAGGCAACATGGAAGAATCAGTGCAGCTTTTCGACAGCGCCCTCGAGCTGGATCCGAACAACGCCCAAGTCCAGGAAGAGCGCTACTTGATTGCCCACTATGTCGACGTCAAGACCTATTGGGGCGCCGACTGGGGCCGGGTCATCCGCCTCCTCGAAGATCTCTACCGTATCGACCCTGACTATCGCGACGTCCAATTCCTTCTGCAGAGAGCGCACGTCCACCAGGGCGAAGGCTTCGCCCGCGAAGAAAACTGGTGCGCCGCCGCCGCCGAATACACCAGCGCCATCGCAGCCCTCGACTGGCTGGAGCTGCGGCCAAGAAGGGACGAGCTCGCCGCCAGCTGCCGCAACGCCAGTACCGGCTAGACCCGATTTATCCCCCAGCCAGACTCCTGCGCCTGCGCAACAAGAGAAGAAATCCCTCCAATACCTCCTGTTGCAAACATACCCTGGTCAGTTCCACTCTTCAACAGAACAGACCGTGCCACTCTCTCCTCTCTCCTCTTCACTCTCTCCTTGCCTTTGGGCGGTCGGGCCTTCGGCCCTCCCTTGTGCAGGGGCTGCGCCCCCGCAACGCCCCGCCCTTACTAGCCACCGTGTCTGTTCTTCCCTGGCATTGCGTCTTGCCAACAGTGTCTCCTCCCAGAGCGCTCATGTAGGGGCAGGCCCCCTTTCCTACACTGTGCCTGCCCTCCCCCGCCTCAACCATCGCCTCCGCCTTCTCCCCCACACGCTCCGGTAGGGGCAGGCCCCCTTTCCTACACTGTGCCTGCCCGCCTCGCCTCAACCATCGCCTCCAGCATCCCCTCCCCGCCAGACTGCTCCCACACCCAACCCTGGGACGCACCCAGCCCACAGCCAAAATTGTTTTTTCGGCCCGATGAAGCTATAATCATACGATGCAGATCCGGGGAGTAGCGCAGTCTGGCAGCGCACAGCGTTTGGGACGCTGGGGTCGGAGGTTCAAATCCTCTCTCCCCGACTTGCGGGTATAGCTCAATGGTAGAGCGCCGGCCTTCCAAGCCGACGATGCGGGTTCGATCCCCGCTACCCGCTCTCTTACCCACGTCCCAACGTTGGATCGGTAGCTCAATGGCAGAGCAAGGAGCTCATAACTCCTGGGTTACAGGTTCGAGTCCTGTCCGATCCACTCTCCACCCCCTCTCGCCATCTGCCCTCTTGTCCCGCCCCTTACCACATGCCCGTCAAAGCGGACCGCCGCAACGGCCGCGTCCGCCGGCCGCTGCCAATTATTCCAACCCGCCTCTGCTAGCCTTGAACTGACCACCGCGCCCTAGCCGTTGATTCTCCTGATTCAAACTGAATAGGCGAGACCCGCCTGTGCTATAATGCCCCGCGACTTGATTGACCCCGGTAGACCGGCCAGGCCGGCCCTGCCCCAGCGAGGACAAACATGACCCTGGAACCAGTAGCCGAAATTGGGACCGATAACCCCCCGGAGCTGCTTAGCAGCGGATTTATCGCCGTGATCGGACGGCCCAACGTCGGCAAATCTACCTTGCTGAATCAGATTCTCGGCCAGAAAATCGCCATCACCAGCGACAAGCCGCAGACCACCCGCGACCAGATACTCGGCATTCGCACCGACGAAGACGCGCAATTCATCTTCCTCGACACGCCCGGCATCCACCAGCCCCGTAACAAACTCGGCAAACACATGGTCAACGTGGCCGAACAGGCCATCGCCAGCGACTCAGACGTCATCCTGTGGCTGGTCGACATTAGCACGCCCCCAAACGATGAAGACCGCTATATCGTCGAACGCCTGAGGGAGCTGCTCGAGGCCGCCGGCGAGCTGCCCTTCTTGTTGCTCGGCGCAAACAAGATCGACAGCTTGGGTGGCGTCGATGTCCACGAAAGGACAAACGAGTACCTGGCCCTCCTCAACTGGCTTATCGCCGCCAGTGAAGGTCAGGAGTCCGTCCCTGTGCGAATGTTGAGCGCGACGACAGGGGAAGGCGTTGAAGACCTTGTCGCCGCGCTGGCCGATCTGCTTCCCCCCGGCCCTCTCTACTATCCCAGTGAACAAGTAACCGACCTGTCAATGCGCTTTATCGCCGCCGAAATCGTCCGCGAAAAAGCCCTCCAACTCCTGCGCCAGGAAATCCCGCACAGCCTGGCAGTCGCCGTAACCGAGTGGAACGAACGCAGCCCGGAAATGACACATATCGCCGCCACCCTCTACGTAGAACGGCACAGCCAGAAGGGCATCGTCCTCGGCGGCAAGGGCTCCATGATTAAGAAAATCGGCCAAGCCGCCCGACCCGATATCGAAGAAATGGTCGGCACTCGCGTGTACCTGGAACTCTGGGTTAAGGTTCTGCAAAAATGGCGCCGCAAGGAGAATCTCTTGCGGAGACTGGGATATCACATGTAATGGCCTCAACAAATTCTGTTGACCAACATCTGACATGTTGACCTACCCGCGCAACGCTTAGCCTTCACCTCTTGTCGCTGTCCCTTAGCCCTGGCCCCCTAGCCTCAGCCCGATGCTTTGGATTCCCTGCGCGCGCTGTGATATGATCGCCCCAGGTTCGCACACATGATGTGCCAAGGATTTCCATGAATCCACACACGATTCGCGTTCTCGAATACGACAAGATTCTGAAGAAGCTGGCCACCTTCTGCGCTTTCGAAGGCGGAGCCGAACTGGCCGCGTCTCTCCTTCCCAGCGACGACCTCCGCACCATCAACGACTGGATGGAGCAGACCAGTGAGGCCTGCCGCCTGCTCGACCAGAAAACCGACATCTACTTTGGCGGCGTCTACGACCTGCGCGCCCTCGTCGCCAAGTCCGAACGGGGTAGCATCCTGGTTCCGACCGAGCTGGTCGAGGTTCGCACGACACTGATGCGGGCCCGTACACTCCGCAACACCTTGACTCGCCTCAACCGTCAGTTTCCACGCCTCGCCGACATCGCCTTTTCCATCGAGCCCTGCGAGCACGTCATCGGCGAAATCAGCCGCTGCATCAATGACCGCGCCGAGGTCGTAGACAGCGCCTCCTCGGATCTGGGCCGCATTCGCGCCCAGCTGCGCGTCGCCCAGGACAGACTTCTCAGTACCCTCGACAGGCTCGTTCAGAATACCGATGTCACACCCTTCCTGCAGGAATCCATCGTCACCCAGCGCCAGGGCCGCTACGTCATACCCGTCCGTTCCGAATACAAATCGCAGGTGCAGGGCATCGTTCACGACCAGTCGGCCAGCGGCGCCACCTTCTTCATCGAACCGATCGCCGTGGTCGAGCAGAACAACGCAGTCCGCGAACTGGAGCTCGAAGAAGAAAAAGAGGTGCGCCGCATCCTTGCCGAACTCTCCGATCTCGTTGCCGACGAAGGGCTCTACATCAACCGCAACGTGCAGATCCTTTCCCAGCTCGACTTTACCTTTGCTAAGGCCAAGTACGCCCTCGAAACAGAGGCCAACGCCCCCGAGATCCTCCCGTTCCAGCAGAAACGCGCCGAAATCTTCGCCGGAATCGACGAGGATACCAAGGAAGAACGCACCATCCAGCACCCTGGCTCTGTCCTCAACTTCCGCCAGGCCCGGCACCCCATTCTGGACCCGGATTCGGTCGTCCCCATCGACGTCTATTTTGACAACGAATGCTACATTCTCGTCGTTACCGGCCCCAACACCGGCGGCAAGACCGTTACCCTCAAGACCGTAGGCCTCCTCGCTCTCATGGCCCAGTCCGGCCTGATGATTCCCGTCGATGAGGGCAGTACCCTATCCGTCTTCGAAGGCATTTACGCAGATATCGGCGACGAACAGTCCATCGAGCAGAACCTGAGCACATTCTCAAGCCACATGACCAATATTATCAGCATCCTGGAAGAGGCCGACCCCCAGAGCCTCGTCCTGCTCGACGAGTTGGGCGCCGGCACAGATCCCGACGAAGGTTCCGCCCTCGCCGCCGCTCTCCTCGAGAACCTGCGCGACCGCGGCATAACCACACTGGCCACGACCCACTACAGCGATCTGAAACTCTATGCGCACAACACAGCCGGCGTTCGCAACGCTTCCGTCGAATTTGACGTCGAAAACCTGAGCCCGACTTTCGAGCTCAGTATCGGCCTGCCAGGCCGCTCCAACGCCTTGACCATCGCCCGTCGCCTCGGCCTCAACCCGGTCATCGTCGATGACGCCGAAAAGATCTCCCGCCCGGAATCCCTCGAAGTCGAAGCCATGCTCGAAGACGTACGCCAGGCCCGCCAGGAAGCAAGACGCGTGCTTGATCACGCCAAAGATAGAGAAAGACGCGCCCATGTCGCCGAGGAGGACCTGCGCTACCAGCTGGCCAGAATCGAAGAGGCCCGCCGCCAGGTCGTCGCCGAAACCCGCACCACCATGCAAAATGAGCTCGCCGAAATCCGCCGCGAAATAGATAGTTACCGCCGTCGCATGGCGAAAGGCGGCGCCGGTAGCCAGGATGCTCACAGCCAGTTCCTGCACCAGGCCAGCCAGACCGTCGGCCGCCGCCAGCTGGATTCCGAAGGGCGCATCGAAAAGGATGTTGCCACACCCGGCGCGCCGGACTCGCGTATTCAGGGGCCCATCGAAAAGGGAGACCGCGTCTTCGTCCCCAACCTGCAGGCCACTGGCGAAGTGATCGCCGTCGAAAAGCGCGGCGGTGTGCCGCACGAAGCCGACGTACAAGTCGGGAACTTTCGCCTCAGGTTGCCCGTTAGACGTCTGGAGCTGCGTAGCAAGGCCCAGCCAGAGGCCCCGACTACGCCCCAACCTGCTGTGCGGGTTCAGAAAAAGCCCAAAGCAGGCGGCGGCGATTCGGACTCTCTAACAGAGATCGATCTGCGCGGCGAACGGGTGGACGCCGGCTTGCAGCGGCTCGAAGGTTACCTCGACGACGCCTATCTTGAGAACCTTCCCTGGGTGCGCATCATCCATGGCAAAGGGACCGGAGCAATGCGGGATGCCGTACGCGGCGCCTTGAAAGGTCATCCCCTGGTCAGCAAATACCGCCCAGGCGAGCTGGGTGAGGGCGATGACGGTGTGACGGTCGCCAATCTGATGACCGACGAAGCCTAGGCGGCCGCCCATGGAACTACGGGAATACTGGACGATCCTGAGGAGACGCTGGGCCGCCCCCATCATCCTGCCCGTCCTGGTCGCCCTGTTCAGCGCCGTGCAGTTGCGCCCTTGGGAGACACCTCCTCCCACCTATAGCGCTTCGATGCGCATACTGGTGGGAGTGCTGCCGCTCGAAGGAGTCGATGACGTAGAGTACGACCCTCGCTATTATGCGTGGATGACAAGCGAATACCTCGTCGACGACTTTACCGAGGTACTCGCTTCCGAACTCTTCGCCAATGCTGTCAATGCCCGCCTGGCCGCGCAAGAGATCGCCATTCCGGCCGGCCTGCTCAGAGCAAGCGCCAACACGGGCAAGCAGCACCGGATCATCCGGCTCACCTTCAACTGGCATGACGCCGGTCAACTGCAGGCGATCGGAAACGCCGCAGTGGCCGAATTGGAGGAAAACGCCGCCGCCTACTTCGCCCAGCTCGGAACGCAAGGCGCCGGCGTCCAGGTGATGGATTCGCCCACCGTAGTGCCCGTGGGCCCCAGCACACGCCAGCGCGTCGAGTGGCCGTTGCGAATCCTTTTGGCGCTCGTCGCCGGCATCGGCCTCGCCTTCTTGCAGGAGTACCTCGACGACACCGTGCGACGCCGAAATGAGTTGGAGGAAATGGGCCTGCCCTGTCTGGTCGCCGTTCCCAAGCAGCGAAGCTAGACGCCGGCCCGGGATAGGTCGACAGTGGCGCTTTCTGCCACAGTCCATTGCGCAGCCGATGCTGCAAACTGGAGGTTTCCGTGATACAGGAATACAGCGGAGTGGTTCGTCGGTTCGGCTGGATCCCAATCGTAGCAGTCCTGTTGACAGGTGCCCTCTCCTACGGGATCAGCTACTTCCAGATCGAGATGTACCGCGCCACCATTCACGTCAGCACCGTGCCCGCCCGGCCGGACTGGGGCCTGGGAAACTCGGCCAAGGAGCTGATGCGTAATTTCGTTCTCAATCTGAACACTTTTGAAGTAGCCGAACAGGTCATCGCCCGCGCCCAGCTGGACATGCATCCGAGCGAATTCCTGCGCCTGACTAACATTGCTGACGACACGTCGACCTTCACAATCGAAATAGAAGCCAGATCAAGTGACAAAATCGTAGCCGAAGTCATGGCCCTCACATTGGCCGACTACTTTGTCGATGAACGAACCGCCTACTACGCGCAACAGGACAAACGGGATCGAATCGAGGTCAAGATCGTCAGTAGGGCGATCGAAGGCGCACGCTACCAACCACAGCCTCTCATCAATACCATGGCAGGGGCAGTACTCGGCTTCCTCCTGGGGATTGGCCTCATCCTGCTGATCGTCTGGATCGAGAGCGGCTTTCTGCGAACACCTGACTCGGTGGAGCGGACCCTTGACTTGACCGTACTTGGCGCGATCCCGGTAACGACCTCCGGCTCGCCTTCGAAATCGGAGGCGCGGAAAGGCGTTCCTTCACCGGCCGTCAGTGCTTAACGGACAGGGGTTGCCAACACAAAACCCGACCTCTGCCTTGCGAATTCCACAAAGGAATTGTAGATGTCCCTGAACCTTGTTACTTTGACTGCGCCTCGCAGCGCGGCCGCCGAAGCCTACCAGAGCCTTCGCACCAATATCGAATTCTCAAGTCTGGGCAACGACCTGAAATCTCTGCTGGTCACCTGTCCCGATACCGAAACAAGCAAGAGCGACGCCCTGGCAAATCTCGCCGTCGTCATGGCCGACGCCGGCGACCGTGTCATCGTCGTCGACGGCGACCTCCGCCGTCCCCTTCAACACGAAATCTTCGGCGTCAGAGGGGATGCCGGCTTGACCAACTGGTTACAGAACGGAGGAGAACCGGCTCTGACCGACACCGAGGTATCCCACCTCCGCGTGCTAGCAGCCGGGCCGCTCCCGCCCAACCCCGTCGCCCTCCTCAGCCACAAACGGCTGGCCGAACTGCTCCAGACCCTGACAGGCGAAGCAGAATATGTCCTTGTCGATGCCCCGCCGGTCTTGGCCGTAACCGACGCCGCCCTCTGGGCCAGCCAGGTAGACGGAACACTTCTCGCCGTCACCGCCGGGCGCACCAAGCGCGAGCAGGCGCAACGCGCCAAGGAAGTACTGGAAAAGGTTCAATCAAATATCGTAGGCGCCGTGCTTCTCGACGCCGAGGACTCGATGGTAGTCACAGGATACGGACAGTAGATCTTCCTGCCCTTGAACATAGCTATGTGCATTCTCTCTCAACTTCACGATGACATCCGGCGTTTCCGGACCGGTCCAGGATACGTGCGATGAAGGGCATCCTCCTCGCCGGCGGACACGGCACTCGGCTCTACCCCCTTACCACCAGCCTGAGCAAACAGATCCTGCCGGTCTACGACAAGCCAATGATCTACTACCCCCTGTCAATGCTGATGCTGGCCGGGATCAGGGACATTCTCGTCGTGAGCACGCCCTCAGCTCTTCCCCTCTACCAGGAACTGCTCCGGGACGGCACCCAGTGGGGCATCAGCTTCAACTATGTGGAGCAGCCCCAACCTCGCGGCATTGCCGACGCCTTTATCATCGGCAAGGAGTTCGTCGGCGACGCATCCGTCTGTCTCGCACTCGGCGACAACATCTTCTACGGCCACGGCCTTCCCTCCATCCTGCAGAATGCGGCCAGCCTCCAGCAGGGCGCGCTGGTCTTCGCTTATCCGGTCGCCGACCCCAGCCGGTACGGCGTGGTCGAATTCGATCGCGCCGGAAAAGCCTTGAGCATCGAGGAGAAACCGCAGAAACCCCGCTCCAACTTTGCCGTGCCTGGTGTTTACTTCTACGACAACCGCGTCCTCGAGGTGGCCAGCAATCTCGAACCTTCCGCCCGCGGCGAACTGGAAATAACCGACATCAACAACTTTTATCTGAAGCAGGGGGAACTGCGAGTAGAGACCCTTGGCCGGGGATTTGCCTGGCTCGACGCCGGTACCCACGACTCACTCCTCCAGGCTGCTAACTTTGTTCAGGCCCTGCAGGAAAGACAGGGCATGATGATCTCATGCCCCGAGGAAATCGCCCTCCGCCGAGGATTCATCGATCGCAACCAATTCCGCGCACTGGCCGAGCAACTGAAAACAAATCGCTACGGCCGCTACCTTCTGCAGCTACTGCGCGATGAGTTCAAAGACCCGCAATTCTCATGACCAACTCGCCGTTCCCATTCGATAGGCGCAATGGCGTCCTGCATAATACCGTAACCGAAGTCCGCAGCGTACCGGCCCTCGCCGCCAAAATGCGTCAGATCGACACCTGCGCCCTGCCCGCCGCCTATACCGACATCTTCAACTCGCGCTCGCTTTCGCCGGCCTATCTGGTTCAGAACCATGTCGGCGCCAGAGAGGTACAAACTGCTGTCACCACCATCGCCCAGATCGCTGACAAGCTCCGCCGTATGGCCCGCGCATACGGCGAATGGCAGGAGTTCGACATCCCGGCCTTCTTCGACCTGTGGCCGGAACATGCGCCCCACCTCGTCCACGTCGAGGAGCGCGTAAGCACGGTAAACGTCACCTTCTTTGCCGACCTGCTTCTCCCCTCCTTCCAGCGCGCCGAACAGTACTGGGCCCAGGAGTTTTTCGCCGCCTACCAGACGGCGAGGCCCCCGCTCACCGCCTCCGCCGACAGCTCCAGTTTCACCGCGCATTTCGTCGAATTCGAACAGCCAAAAATGCGCGCCTACTGGGACAAACTGATAACTGTCATGGCCGAGACGCGGCGCGCACTATGGAACGACATCGACTTTCTGGCAGCTACCGGCGGAGGCGAAGAGAAAGCGCAGTGGCAGTGGGCGTGGCGCGGTCCTGCCCCGCCCGGCCTGGATCCCCGCCTCCTGCCGCCCTTGCAGCAGCTGCCGACACTGACCTTGGGTGTCGAGTTCCCTCTGCCCGCGAGCCGCCAGCCCGGCCGGGTCAGGCGCCTTCGGCGCACCTGGGAAAGTAACGCCAGGCGGCGTATACAACGTTAGAAATCAGCACGGGAAAGATTGCATGCAGAACATTCTGGTCACAGGGGGCGCCGGCTTTATAGGCTGTAACTTTGTCCGCTACATTCTGAACTGCGAACCGGAAATCAGCGTAACCGTTTACGACAAGCTCACCTATGCCGGCCGCCTCGAAAACCTAGCCGCCGTCAGCGAAAACTTCGGGGCCCGCTACCACTTCGTCCATGGCGACATCGGCGACGCCGCAAGGGTGGAGGAAACCCTAGCCTCCCGCAATATCGACACCATCATAAACTTCGCCGCCGAAACCCACGTGGACAGGTCGATACTCGACCCCGACGCCTTCGTCAAGACCGACGTTTACGGCACCTACGTACTTCTGGAGGCCGCCCGCAAATTCGGGAATCTCCGCTTCCACCAAATCAGCACCGACGAAGTTTACGGCCACATTGAGGGCCATCGCCGCTCAGTCGAGAACGACGCCCTGGCCCCCCGCAGCCCCTACGCAGCCAGCAAGGCCAGCGCCGACCTCTTCGTCAACGCCTACCACGTCACCTACGACCTGCCCGTGACAATCAGCCGCGGCGCCAACAACATCGGTCCCTACCAGTACCCCGAAAAAGTCGTGCCCCTCTTCGTCACCAACGCCCTCGAATCCATACCCTTGCCCGTCTACGGCGACGGAAGACAGATGCGCGACTATCAATATGTTGCCGATCACTGCGCCGCCATCTATCTCATCCTGCGTCGAGGCACCATCGGCGAATCCTATAATATTGGTACCGGCGCCGAGATGACCAACCTGGCCATGGTTGAAATCCTCCTCGACGAACTGGACAAACCACGCACACTCATTCAGCACGTCGAAGATCGCCTCGGTCACGACCGGCGATACAGCCTCGACGTAAGCAAGATTATGTCGTTGGGCTGGGAGCCCGACTACACACCGGAAGAAGCCATCAGATCGACCGCCCGCTGGTACCGGGACAACCGCTGGTGGTGGCAACCGATCCGGGACGGCGAATTCAAGGACTACTACGACAGCGTCTACGGCGCGCGCAAAAAGCTCGAACCGCACTGATGAATCTCACGTCGATTCGCCCAGGACGCCTGCAAGATCTGCCCGAGTTGCATCGACTGCACGCCAGCAGCCTGCGCTGCTACTACTACGATGACCTCGCCGACTGTGAGGAGCCCGATCTCCTCAAGGGCGTGAACGCCGTCCTGGTCGACCGGCAGACAGATAGATTGAAGGGTTTCGTCACCTTCGATCGCGTCAAGCGTTCAAAAGCCCTGCCCGCCTCAGCGCCCACCAAGGTCTCACTGCGCGCCGCGGCGTTCGCATCCGCTGGTGCGGCCGCACGACTGCAGTTTCGCGCCCTCTTCGAACACGCGTGCCAGCAGTTGCCTCCGCAATCCCAGGGCTATCTCTTCTCCGCACTCACCGAACAGGGATGGCTCCGCGCCAGCCTGAGAGAATCCGGCTTCAACCTTCATGATGCCGTCAGGTTTTACGAACGCAGGTCTCGCCCAGTCGGACCAGTACCCCAGGTGGCCGCCCTGCGACCTTCGCAGCCATCCGACCTGCCGAAGCTGGCTGAACTGGACGCCGCAGCGTTCAGCCCGCTATGGCATATGGGAAAAACCGAGCTTCAATATCTGCATCGCGACTGTCGCTTTGAAATCGCTGAAACGGCACAGGAGACGCTAGGGTACTCGGCGCTCAGACTGACTTCAGATGGGTCGCCTCGAGGATTCAGTTCAGCCCAGGTCGTGCGGCTGGCCGTCCATCCAACTGTCCAGGGCCGGGGTCTTGGTCGCCAGCTGCTGGTTGCCTGCCTCAGCTACGCCCGTCAACTGGGAATTGATCGTGTCTTTCTCAACACGCAGGAAAGTAACTCGCCCTCCCAAAATCTGTACGAATCGCTTCACTTTCAAAAGCGCGGCCGTCCGGTGCCTGTCTTCGTCAAACACATGTCCCGGTGTCGGACTGGGAGCTTCACCCAAAAGGACCCGCAATACCGTACCGAAACGTCGACGTAGATTCTGTTCTTTAACGCCAGCATTCAAGAGTTTGAGAATTCACGGCTTGGCCCTGATCGCAACAGATTCACCTCTAGGCAAACTGACAAAGGAAGGCATGCGGACTTGACTGTTACTACCCGCAAACTATATCGGCACCTCCTTTTCGTTGCTACGCTTTACGGCCTTCTGCTTGTCCTGGGTAGCGGCGGCTACATACTGATAGAGGGCTGGCCGTGGACGGACAGTGTCTACATGACTGTCATCACGATAAGCACTGTTGGATTTGGCGAGATCCGACCACTATCCCCCATTGGCCGCGTGTTCACCGGCGGATTGATTGTCCTGGGGGTTAGCACCACCGCCTATGCCATTAGTACGCTGGCGGACGTTATCGTCGCAGGTGAGTTTCGCAGCCTGATTTGGAGAAGACGTATGCAGAATCGAATCGACAAAATGACTGGGCATTTCATCGTCTGCGGATACGGCCGCGTCGGCGAGCATGTCGTGAACGAGCTTCTTTCGAACAATGTTCCTCTCGTAGTAGTTGAAATCCTGGCAAACTTGGGCCCGGATTTGGAGGATTTGGGTGTCATTCCAGTTGAAGGGAATGCCACCGACGACTCTGCCTTGATTCGAGCGGGAATCGAAAGAGCGGCGGGGATCTGCTGCTGCCTCCCAAACGACTCCGACAACGTCTATGTGGCCCTCGCCGCGCGCTCCCTCAGCCCTGAACTGACGATTATCTCCCGTGCAAACAGCCATGCGAGCGAGCGCAAACTGCAAATTGCCGGCGTGAACCATGTTATCAATCCCTATGTCACCAGCGGCCGCCGCATGGCGCGTCAACTGATCCACCCCAACATCCTGGAATTCATGGACGTAGTCATGCACCGCGACAAAGTCGACATCCTGATCGAAGACATCGGCGTGGGCGAACGGTCCTCGCTGCGCGACCAGACCATCGCCGACACCGAAGTTCGCAGAAGGATAGGGGCAAACATCCTGGCCGTGCGGCGGCCTGATGGCGAAACCTTCGTCAACCCTGGCGTGGAATTCTCTTTGCGCGCGGGGGATACCCTGATCGCCCTGGGCACGCCGGAACAGCTCGATGTCTTGGCCACCGAAGCGGGAGACCAAGTAAGCGGAAGTTAGCGAAGTTGGACCATCAACCGAAGACTTTGGCACGCCAAAAAACGCCTGCCCTGCCCCGCAGCAAAGTTGACCGCACTATATAGTGCACACTGTATTGAGCGCAGTGCCCTTCCAACACCGCTGCCGGTCCACCTTCCGCCCGCGACGCCGCTCAGAAACAACCACAAAATGACCTTCCCGACTCAGCGTAGAGCGAATCAGCCGGCGATTGCCCCGCGTCCGAATTGACTTGAGACACCGAAGGGACTCTAGCCCGGCAAAGCGAGTATGACCAGTGGCGGAACGTAGCCATTCCTATCGTACCAGAGCCGTAATCCTGCGGCGCAGAAAATATAGCGACGCCGACCGCATTCTTACAGTCTTCACGCCCCGCCTGGGCAAGCGCATGCTCATCGCCAAAGGTTCGCGCAAGACGACCAGCCGCAAGGCCGGACACCTGGAACCCTTCAGTCATACAAACCTGCTCGTCGCGCAGGCCCGCACCTGGGACATTATCACCGAAAGCGAGACAGTTGAAGGCTTCCTGCAGCTGCGCAGCGACCTCGATACCATCAGCCGGGCCGCTTACATCTGCGAACTGGTCGACGCCTTCACCGCCGAGGACGACGAGTTCGAGCCCCTCTGGGAGCTTCTTCTTCTCTGTCTGCGGGAGTTGGACGCCGGTTCCGCCAATTTGGCAGAAGCGGACCTGCTACTGCGCTGGTTCGAACTGCAGCTCCTTAGCCAGATGGGCTTCCAACCCGAGCTGTTCGCCTGTCTGGGCTGCGGCGAAGACCTGCAGCCCGTGGAAAACTTCCTGCACCTGAACGCAGGCGGCGTATTCTGCCCCAACTGCGGTCGAGCCATGCAAGGCGCAGAACCGATCAACGCCCGAACCCTGAAGATTCTGCGCCATCTCTTCCGTACCCACTGGGATGCCCTGCGCGGCCTCCGCATCGGACCCGACACCGCCCAGGCCGTGGAGAGCGTCCTGCAGCGCTACCTCTCGACCACGCTGGAGCGCCGCCTGAAGTCCACCGACTTCATTAACCGCTTGCGTCAGACAGCGGTCGGTAGAGAGAGCGGAGCAGCGCACTCGGCCAAAAGTGCCGCAAGTGATGACAGCCACAGCCCACCCGCCCCTGAACCGCCGTACACAGGGGCAAACCGATGAAGCTGATCCGCGCGGCCCGTATTGCCGCGATATCTGCCCTCGCCGCAGGACTATATTCCCTTCTACTCCTCAGACCCTTTTATCTCGAGTTTGCAGAGTCGCTAAACCCGCGGCCGCTGGCCGCGGAGTCCCTATGGCAATGGGGTTTGGGTGGATGGCTCTGGCTTGTCGCGATCTTTACGTGGATGGTCCTGCTGGTGGCACTAAAACACCGCTACTCGCCTGCCCACCGCATTAGCACGGCCATCCAGTCGGGGCTGATCGGCATCGCGGCTACGCTTCTGGTCGCTGGAGTCCTGGCCGGAATGAACCGCTTCGGGCTGGCGGGAGTCCTGAACGCCGACCTGCAAACCGAACTCCTCCCCGTCGTCGAAAAATTCGTCGAGCATCTTGCCCTGACAGCCCTGGAAGCGGGGCTGCTCATGGGAGGAGGCGTCACAACCTGGATCTGCATCGATTTGGTTGTCCTGAATAAGCTGCCCACCTCCTGGATGGTACCCGGGGCAGTCGCCGGCCTCCTTTCCCTACTCTCTCCCCTCCTGTTGCCCGAGCTCAGGCACCTGCTGATTGCCTTACTCTTTTACTGTGTCTGGTGCCTTGTTTTGGGCTTCAGAAAATCTCTGCCCGCCGCCTACCCAGAACTCGAATAGTTAGGCTCCATGCTAAGCATCATGCCAGACCCGTTACTATGTTGACTTCATCGCCAACATCCGCAGCCCGTTGACGACAACGATCAGAGTGCTCCCCTCATGCCCCAGCACGCCTATCGGGAGGGGCAGCCGGAACCCGGGTACCAACAGAGGAACGACTACCGTCAACGTGACCAAGGTGAGAATCACCGCAACAGAAAAATAGAGGTTCTGCCGCACGATCTCGCTGGCGCGGCGGCTCAGCCGCAGCATAAAGGGAAGCTTGCTGAGGTCATCGGACATGAGCACAACGTCGGCCGTCTCCAATGCAACATCCGTTCCCGCCCCTCCCATCGCTATCCCGAGATCGGAGGTCGCCATCGCAGGCGCATCGTTGACACCGTCCCCGATCATCCCAACCGAGCCCGTCTTCACAAGCTCGTCCAGAATTTGTACCTTCTCCTCCGGCAGAAGCTCGGCAAAGACGTCCTCCATACCGATCTCGTCGGCGACCGCGCCTGCCACGTCCCGATTGTCACCGGTCACCATCGCCATTCGGCCAATCCCTAATCGCTTGAGCGCGCCAACTGTTTCAGCCGCGCTGGAGCGAACCGTATCGGCCACCGCCAGAAATCCAACAACCTCCCAGTCGCGTTCAGGTGCCCCCAGAATCTCTCTCTCAATCTGACCTTCGCTCCCGCTCGCCAGGTCGCCGCTGTCAGCTTCTATGCTCCGCCGCACCACGAGGATCGCCGTCTTTCCCTGCTCTTGCAGTTGCCGCCCGATCATACGAATGGCCGGAGACAGATCCATCGACTCGCTCATAAACAACTTGTCATTGCCGATGTAGATCATCTCCTGTTTCCCGCCGCGCATATAGATCGCCTGCACGCCGTGCCCGGCGATGCCGCGGAAGTCTTGCGGAGATTCAACCGGCAGGTCCTTCTCCTGCGCCGTGTCCACGATCGTCTGAGCAATCGGATGTTCACTTAGGCTTTCCGCCCCCGCGGCAATCGACAATAGCTCATCCTCAGAGTAACCATTGAGCGGAACAATGTCGGTCAGCTGCGGCTTGCCGTAGGTTAAAGTTCCAGTCTTGTCAAAGGCGAGCACATCGAGCCTCGCCGCCGCCTCCAGGTAGGCCCCTCCCTTGAACAGGATCCCCTCGCGCGCACCTGCGGCAATGGCGCTCAATATAGACGCCGGCGTGCTGATGATGAGCGCACATGGGCTCGCCACCACCAGCAAAGTGATCGCCCTGTAGATCGTCGTGCTGACCGGTTCATTCCCAACCAAAATGGGAACGACCCCAGCCAGAACCGTTACACCTATCACAATCAGCGTATAGGGCTGGCTGAATCTGTCGATCAGGCGCTGAGTCGGAGCGGCATTGTTCTGGGCCTCTTGCACCAGGCCGATAATCTTGCTGATAGTGCTTTCTGATGCCAGCTTCGTAACCTGCAGTTCGAGTGCCCCGCTTCCGTTTATCGTTCCCGAAAAAACGGAGTCCCCAATACCCTTGTATACTGGGATGCTTTCGCCCGTGATTGGGCTCTGGTCCACCGTCGTGGAGCCCCCCACCACCGAGCCGTCAACCGGCATCCGCTCACCCGGTCTTACCACGACCACGTCGCCGATCGACAGCGCCTCTACCCCGATCTCCACGACCTCTCCGTCCCGTTGGACCCGAGCCGTATCTGGTCTTAATTCTGCCAGCCCGGTAATCGCATGCCGGGTACGGTCCGATGCAAACGATTCCAGCGCGCCGCTGAGCGTAAACAGAAAGAGAAGCAGAGCGCCCTCCTCCCACTCACCTATCAACGCCGCGCCCAGTGCCGCCGCCACCATCAGCAGATCGATATTGAATACGCCGCAACAGGCATTCGCCAAAGCCACCTTCGCCCCGGAATAGCCACCCGCGCTATACGCGATCAGTGCAAAGACCACAACCGCCCAGCCCGGCAGCAGCCCGCTGACAGAACCGCCTATCCAGCCTATCAACAGCGCGACAAGAGTTACCGAAGCAAGTAGCAGCTCGGGATTGTCCCGCCAGAAAGCTGCCGAGAACGGTGACAGAGACCATAAACTGATCGAAGGCGGCCCGCTCCCTTCCTTCACAATCATTGGGTCAATTGAACTGGTGGCCATTCCATCCACCTCTCTACTCAAGATGCACCATGGGACGCGCCTGGCGTCCCCCGTGTTCCGGCTTTGCCGCCCTCTATCCGTTCTGCCTTGGTCTGCAACTTCCTGCCAATCTCCTCCCGCTTCGCCTGCTGGCACTCTGGACAAAACCCTGATACCTGCACCTGAAGCGAAGTGGCGCGGAAGCCCGTATTCTGAAATATATTGTCCATCAGGACGTCAGGTGAAACGTTGTCCTGCAGGTCCGAGACCTGATGACACCGCAAGCAGAACAGGTTGATGTGCGGCGATGGGTCCGTCTCGTATCGGGTATGCTCCGTTCCCGCACTGATCTCGACAATAGCGCCCAGGTCACGCAAGGTATTGAGCGTGTTATACACCGTGGCCTGACTGATCTCTGGATGCAACGCTCTCACCGCTTCGAATACCTGAGAAGTCGTTGGGTGGGTCTTTGTGCCGGCAAGGTATTCGCATACGGCAACGCGCTGACTTGTTACCCGCAACCCTGCCCTCCTGATCGTTTCAATCAACCGAACCGCCATACTCGTGCCCCTCCGCCTAATTTAGAACCAATCTAAACAAGTTAAGTACAGTGTACCCGCTATCTGGTCGCCTGTCAAGATTTATCTGGAACAGTTCTAAAAAAGAAAATCCCTACAATTTTCTCCATCACCCAGACAGAACCGATAACGGTTTTCTAATGTTTCTCTATGGCGGTTCTGATGAAGAAATGGTTTACTATAGTAGGTGCCTCGAAACTTCCTTACGTTCAATATACAAAGGGAAAATCACCCATTCGGCGCATCTTTCCTGCAACCGAACGCAGAGTCGGCCCACCAGCGGAAAATGACGCTTTTTTTGAATCATCTCTTCACTCATTGAAGACCACCATTCAACATCAGGAAGAACTACCATGATGCCATTTGATCGCTTCACCCAGAGGGCCCAGGACGCGGCCACCCGTTCCCTCGAAATTCTGCAGAAATACAAACACTCGCAGATCGATACGGAACACTTCTTCCTGGCCCTCGTCGAACAGTCGGAGGGAACGGTACCCCAGCTTCTGGCCTCCCTCGGTGCTTCCGTCGACGTCATCGCCCGCAAATTGGAAGCCGTCCTCGAAGCCTCCCACAAGAGCGGCAACTCGCCCCAGAGCGGCCTCCCGACGGTCCAGGTCTTCATCACGCCACGGCTTAACCGCGTCATGGGCGTCGCCAACGATGAAGCCACGAAACTGCAGGACGAATACATCAGCACCGAACACATCCTGCTTGCCATCGCCAGCGAACGAAACACGCACTGCGCCAACATCTTGAGTGAAGCAGGCATCACCAAAGAGCGCCTCTACAACGCCATCGAAGACATGAGAGGCGGCCAGAAAGTCAGCGAGCCCGACGCCGAAAGCAAATTCCAGGTACTCGAAAAGTACGGACGCGACCTCACCCAGGCCGCCGCCGAAGGCAAATTGGACCCTGTCGTCGGCCGCGTCGAAGAGGTAACCCGCGTCATGCAGGTCCTCTGCCGGCGCTCAAAAAACAATCCTGTACTGATTGGCGAGGCCGGTGTCGGCAAGACCGCAATCATCGAAGGCCTTGCCCAACAGATAATGGCCAACGACGTACCGGAAATCCTATCCGGCAAACGCCTGGTCTCTTTGGACCTGGGAGCCATGATCGCCGGAACCCGCTTCCGTGGCGAGTTCGAGGAGCGGCTGAAGGCCGCCATGGATGAAATCC
Source organism: Caldilineaceae bacterium (assembly GCA_965207495.1). Classification (GTDB taxonomy): domain Bacteria; phylum Chloroflexota; class Anaerolineae; order Caldilineales; family Caldilineaceae; genus Bin5. Next base: position 3,345,532 of record OZ242287.1, on the reverse strand, counting down.
GCCGCAGCGAGGGCGAAATCATCCTCTTCGTCGACGAACTGCACACCGTCGTCGGCGCCGGCAACGCCGCCGGCGCGCTTGACGCCAGCAATATGCTCAAGCCCGCCCTCTCACGCGGTGAACTCCAGTGCATCGGCGCAACAACGCTCGACGAATACCGTCAGCACATTGAGAAAGACTCGGCCCTCGAACGGCGCTTCGCCCCCGTCTACGTCGACGAACCCGACATCGATGACGCCATCGACATCCTGCGCGGCCTGCGAATCCGCTATGAGGAGCATCACGCCATCACCTACACCGAGGACGCGCTCGAACAAGCAGTCCGCCTCAGCCATCGCTATGTACCCGACCGCAAGCTCCCCGATAAGGCCATCGACCTCATCGACGAGGCCGCCGCCCGCCTGCGGGTAGCCATGCACGCCATGCCCGAAGACCTGAAACAGACCAAAGTCTCTATCCAGGAACTGGAAGACCTGGAGGAAAGCGCCTGGGCCGAACGCGACTACGAAAAGGCCGCCCAGACCAAAGCCGAACTGGCCCGCCTGAAGGAAGAATTCAAATCTGCGCTCAAATCCTGGAAGAACGAGACCAACCTCGATGACGTCGTTGACACCGACGATGTCGCCGCCATCGTCCACAGTTGGACCGGCATTCCCGTCATGGACCTGCTCGAAGAGGAGATGGAAAAGCTGCTCCGCATGGAAGATTTCCTTCGACAGCGCATCATCGGCCAGGAGAGAGCCATTGAAGCGGTCAGCGATGCCATCCGTCGCGCCCGCAGTGGCCTCAAAGACCCTCGCCGCCCCATCGGGACCTTCCTATTCCTCGGCCCGACCGGAATCGGCAAGACAGAGCTGGCCAAGGTCCTCGCTGCCTTCCTCTTCGACACCGAAGACGCGCTGCTGCGCGTCGACATGAGCGAATACCGCGAGGGACACACCGTCAGCAAACTGTTCGGCGCCCCGCCAGGATATGTAGGCTACGAGCAGGGCGGCCAGCTCACCGAGCAGGTGCGCCGGCGCCCCTACCAGGTACTGCTCTTCGACGAAATCGAAAAGGCCCACCCCGAAGTATGGAACACACTCCTACAGATAATGGACGACGGCCATATGACCGACGGCCAGGGCCGCACTGTCAACTTCCGCAACACGGTCGTCATCATGACCAGCAACGTCGGCGCCGACACCGTCAAGCGCGGCCCCCTCGGCTTCGCCACACCGGAGCTCGACGAGAGCGCCCTCGCCCAGGGCGAATACAGCAAGCAGATGAAACGGCTCTTCCGTCCCGAATTCCTCAACCGCATCGACGAAACCATCATCTTCGATCCACTCTCCAGGGAAAGCGTCCGCGATATCGTCTCCCTGCTGATGGAAGAGATCGCCCAGCGCCTCGACGAAATTGGAATCGCCATCGAGATGACCGAAAAGGCCCGCGATCACCTCGCCGATACCGGCTACCACGCCGAATACGGTGCCCGGCCATTGCGCCGGCTTCTCCAGAAGCAGGTCGAGAACGAGCTCAGTAAGCGCCTGTTGCGTGCCGAATATAAGACGGGAGACGAAATCCTGGTCGACTATGCCCAGGAAGAGGAGGGAGGCGAGGAAAAACTGGTATTTGTGCGCAAAGAGCCACAGCCCATCGCGGTCGAGTGGTCGCCGGGAACACAGACCGAAGCCGGCCCCAGCCGCGAAAGCCAGGGATCGCAGGAGTAGCATTGATGCTTTGGCGCCGCCCGTGAAATCCGAAAACTGCGCCGATCCTGAAAGCCAGCCCAGGTCCCCGGCCTATCGTATCGAGACCGAGCGCGCAGTCCTGCGCTGCTGGAACCCAACCGACGCTCGAATCCTGCTGCAAGCAGTAACACAGAGCCTCGACCACTTGAGAGACTGGATGCCGTGGGCAAAAAATGAACCCACATCCCTGGAGGAAAAGGTCGCTCTCCTGCGCAACTGGCGCGCTGAATTCGACCTCGACACTGATTACACCTACGGGATCTTCTCGCCCGACGAAAAAGAGGTTTGGGGAGGAACGGGGTTACACAAACGGCTGGCGGGCAACGCCCTCGAAATCGGTTACTGGATTCGCGCCGACCTGATCAACCGGGGCCTGGCGACCGAGATCACCGCGGCTCTGACTAAAGTCGCCTTCGCCGTTTACAAAGTCGATCGCGTCGAAATCCACTGCGACCCGGCCAACGTTCGCAGCGCCGCGATCCCACGCAAACTGGGCTTCACGCAGGAAGCCGTCCTCAGCCGTCGGGACACAGCCACCGACGGCTCGCTGGGAGACACTGTGATCTGGACGCTCTTCCTCGATCAGTTCGCCAACACGCCAGTGACCGCCGCCCAGGTCAGGGCATTTGACGTATTGGGGACCCAAATCCCTCTCACCTAGCGTGCCTCCGACGACCACGCAACAGCCGGCTCGCCCACTAAAGGCGCAGGCGCCCCCCGACCCCGCACCCTGTTCTTCTACTCAGCAACCTCAATCTCGTAGAGGGCAACCCAGTCGAATAGGCCCTGCGCCTGGCCCCGGCTGCGCGCGCCGACCAACAGGCCAATATCCCCTGCCGGCAGCCTCGGATCGGGTACTGCGTCAACCTGCACGCCGTTGATATAGACGCGAAGCTCAGACCCGTCATCAGCTACCGACAGCAGGTTCCGTCGCCCATTGGACAGCGCGTCAGACTCGGTCCAGGGCCGCACTGTCCGCCACGCGCCCTTTTCTGCCAGCTCTACCTGGTACTGCCCCCGGTTGTCTATTGCGAAGAGATAGAAGTTTTCGTCATTCTGAAAGCGGACAATGAGTCCGCCGTATCCCCAGGAAAACGCCTCCTGCGAAGCCAAACGCAGGTCAGTCTCCACCCTGTAAGCCCCAAGGTCTGGCTGCCCGAGAGTCGACCACGCCCTGCCACCCGGACGCGTAATCCGAATCCGGTAGAGATCGCCAACATACCCCTTCTCCCAACCGTCGCTACCGCCTACCGCCAAGGCGAACTGGGGTTCGGCAAAGTCGTCCCTCTCGATGAGTCGCCCGACCTCCATTTCTGAACCTGCTCGCCCTCCAGGAAGCCCAAGCCCCAGGAGCGAAGGGCGCAAAAGCACAGTGGCAGCCGCAATAGCTGCGAAGACGACGAGCATCACCAGGACGAGAGGAACGCTTCGTTTGGCCTCAGGCGGGCTGTGTACAACCGTCTTGGCCGTTGGCCGCTGTGGCGAGAGGCCGATCGCCTCCCTCCTGCGCGCCCGTTTAGCTAACTCACTCGCAGAAACGTCTGATTCAACCATGACTGTATCAATCGGGCCCAGTTCTTAGCCGGCGCCAAATACCGCGGCCCTATTCCAAGCATCGCAATACGCGCCGCGCGGTGTAAGCAGACTCAACTGGGTACAAAGGGGCTATATGAGCTTCAGCAACTTTAACGGGGCTGCCATGCAACCGATGGGGGGGCTGGGATTCGGAGGGGTAGGAGACGGCACCGGTAATGAGGGTTTGTGCGGTGGCGGCTGCTGACCGGAATCCGCAAATTGAACTGCAGTCAAGGCGTCAATGCGGCCATCGCCTTGAATGTTCTTGTCCGCCTCTGTCTGTCCTAAATCGCAACTGTTGATGTCTACGCTCGTCGCCATCAACATCCTTTTGACCTCAGCAGGCCCAAGACCGGTATCCGCCCTGAGCATCAGTGCCGCCAGCCCGGCCACATGCGGCGTAGCCATGCTCGTTCCGCTGGCCGTGGTATAGTGGTCGTCCACCACCTGCCCTACCGAAGTGCCCGCCGCACGCGCGGCCACAATTCTGCTTCCGGGCGCCACCACGTCAGGCTTCGCCCGCCCGTCCGCAGTCGGTCCCCGGCTGCTGAACCGGGCGACACTGTCCTGGTCATTCGACGCCCCAACTGTAATCACCTGCTCAGCCGCGCCTGGGCTGCCGATCGTGCTCTGCCGCGGCCCGCTGTTCCCCGCCGCGACAACCATGATCTTGCCCATATCCACGATCGCGTTACACATCGTACTGAGCGCATCCGAACCGTCGCTGCTACCGCGGCTGCCCAGCGACAGATTCAGTACATCAGCGCCGTTCTGGGCGGCCCACTCAAGGCCGGCCATCACATTGCTCATCCGGCCGCTGCCGTTGTCAGCGAGCGCCTTCGCCGCCATGATCGTCGCCCCCGGGGCGACGCCAATATACTTGCCTCCGCTCGCCGCACCTGTCCCTGCCGCCGTGGAGGCAACGTGCGTGCCATGCCCGTTACCGTCCTCAGCCGACCCCTTGCCGCTGAAATCTGCCGTCAGCCCAACCCGGCCCGCAAAATCAGGGTGCGTCGCGTCGATACCAGTGTCAACAACGCAAATCGTGACCCCTTCCCCGTCATTCCCCAGCTGCTCCCAGACCTGTGGCGCCCTGATGTGCGGCGTCGATACATCCAACAATATGTGTACTGTCTCGTCCAGCCAGACCTCTGCCACGTCGTCCGAGTCAGTCAATTCGTCCAGCGCCGCCGCCGTAAGCGAGAGGGCGGTCGCCGGAATCGTCCTGTACTCCTGGTTGACCTTGATCGTGCCCGCCCCCGTTGCCAACCTGCCAATACTCCGTTGGCCGCCCTCCGATTGAAATCTGACGATAACCTGCACTTCTTCACTGGCCATACGGGCCTGTTCAACTGCGTCCCGAACCTGGGCGGAGAACTTCTCCGAATACATTGACCAAACTCCTCCTGAAAAATCCTTGCCCACATCCGGCAAGACAATCGGGGCAGTGCCTCGAACTGTGACGCAACTGCAGCTTCCGTTGGCATGTAACACGCCGCCTCCCCAGAGACACGATTGTCCTGGGGTTTACTTCCTCTGGTCTCTGCGTTGGTTAACGCCCGTACGAAAGGAGACGCTAAGCTGGAGACAGAACTTGCCCGAAATCAGAATCTCGGGTGGGTCAGTACGAACCAGACCGCATCGCCCACACGCGATTGTGACAGGACCGTCAAATTGCACCCTCGTGGCTTGATCCTACAGGGACGATGCATCCATCTACATCGTTTCAACCGCGCCGTCCTCCTCGACCTTGACGAGCCAAGCCTCTTTCGTCAGAGCCTGAAGCCCCCGACCGGGTCCGCTAACCGCATAGCAGGGCACAATCGAAGTCTGATGCCGCACTTCGTATCCCGCGCTCACAATCGCCGCACGCTGCGCCGGACCGGTCTCTTTGACGTGCAACAGCAGGTGCATCGGCGCGTCCGGCGCGGCGGCCATCTGTCTTCTAATAGGGGGAGGGATCTTTTCCTGTCCGTCTTCTGACATCTCTGTGTCGCAATCTCCGCAAAAACAGTTAACCTCAGTCTAACAGTATTGCCACAACGAACCGAACTTGGCAAACCCCGATTCGAACGGCATAAGGGGCCTTACCGGTTACGTCAAATGATCGTAGGCAATTAGTGTAAGGAACTCAACGAAATCGTCCGTCAATATGAGACTGTCCAGAATCTCCCCCGCCTCCTCCAGACGGCCCGGACCCTGTTCGCCAAGCCTCTTCAACTCCTCGTCACGAATCTGTTTGTACAATTCGCGCGTGACCGGCCTCCCGTCATCCAGCTTCGCACTGTGCCGGATCCATTGCCAAATCTGTGACCTTGAAATCTCAGCTGTAGCAGCGTCCTCCATCAAATTGTAAATCGCCGCCGCGCCCACACCCAGCAGCCACGCATTCAAATACTGCAGCCCCACATCTACATTCGTGCGCAAACCGCTCTCCGTTATCGTCCCGCCGGGAACGCCGACATCGACGATCTGTTCCGCCGTCACCGCCACATCCTCTCGCATCCTGTGCTTCTGATGCGGCGCGCCGCCCGTCGCCTCTTCGAATATCCCTCGCGCCAGCGGCACCAGATCAGGATGTGCAACCCACGTCCCGTCGCAGCCGTCGCCAGACTCCCGCTCCTTGTCCGCCCGCACCTTCGCCAGCGCCTCCTCGTTGACCTCGGGATCTCGCCGGCTCGGAATGAAAGCCGCCATGCCCCCAATCGCATGCGCCCCCCGCTTATGGCATGTACGCACCAAAAGCTCGGTGTAGGCCCGCATGAACGGCGTCGTCATCGTAACCTGCGCCCGGTCCGGCAGCACAGTATCGGGACTGTCCCGGAACTTCTTAATCGCGCTGAAAATGTAGTCCCATCTGCCCGCATTCAAACCCGCCGAATAATCTCGCAGCTCGTAAAGGATTTCCTCCATCTCCAACGCTGCCAGTATCGTCTCGATCAGCACCGTCGCTCGGAACGACCCGTGAGGAATTCCCAGCGCCTCCTCAGCGTGTGCGAACACCTCCGCCCACAGCCGCGCCTCCAGGTGGCTCTCCAGCTTCGGCAAATAGAAATAGCAAGAACTGCCCCGCCGCTGCCGCTCTGCCGCGTTGTGAAAAACATACAGCCCCACGTCGAATAAACTGGCCGAAACCGGTTCCCCGTCTACCAGTACATTTTTCTCGACCAGGTGCCAGCCCCGCGGCCGCACCAGCAACGTCGCAATCTCATCATTCAGCTCATAGACTCGCCCCCGCGCCTCATCCTCCAGCCGGATCGTTCGACGCACTGCATCGTACAGGTTCAGCTGCCCATCCACACAGTTCTCCCACGTCGGCGAATTGGCGTCCTCGAAGTCCGCCATAAAAACATCCGCGCCCGAATTCAGCGCATTAATCACCATCTTCCGGTCGACCGGACCCGTAATCTCAGCCCAGCGCCGCTGCATGTCATCGGGCGTATCAGCCACCTGCCAGTCACCGTCACGCACACTCTCAGTCTCGGACAAAAAACCCGGCGCCTCGCCATCATCAATTCGAGCCTGCCGCACCGCCCGCGCCGCCAACAGCTCCTTGCGCCGGGAGTCAAACTTCCGGTGCAGCTCCGCAACGAATGCCAGCGCATCGGCCGTCAAAATATCTTCCGATGCAGGAAGAGAACTGCCAACTACCTGAACGTCCACTTGGTCTCCCACGCGTTCATTCTCCCGTGACATGGAGCACTCCTTGTGTGAAAGGGAAGAGGAAAGAGGTACGCATTAAGCATACTAACTTCACAAAAACTCGTCAACACCGCCCCCAGCAATTTCACGCCCAACCTCCCCCGCCTCCGCCCCTGAGAAACGACCAATCACATCACAGTCCCACAATACGCCCCCGCACTCCACCCCCTCCCTCCCTGTAAATGCAACCAACTGACCACTGATCACTGATCACTGACCACTGCATTTGTGCGTCCGGGCCTTCGGCCCTCCCTTGTGCAGGGGCTGCGCCCCCGCAACGCCCCGCCCTTACTAGACCACCGTGTTCATTTTTCCCCACCATTGCGTCTGGTCGACAGTGTCTCCACCCCCACCTGCTATGTCCAGTCTCTGACCACTGACCACCGACCACTGACCACTGCAGTTCGCCCCGCCCTTGCTAGCCCCAGTGCTCATTCTTCCCCAGCAGAATGTCTAGCTAACAGTGTCTTCCACACCATGTGCTATCTCAGGCCACTGACCACTGACCACTGACCGCTGCAGTTCCGCTGCCCTTGCCCACAAGCAACTTCCTGCTCAGTTGACCAGTTTACAACCGGTCGCTTAGACTGATGGCCCTGTACACTAACTTGAAATGCATTTGTCGGCACTCGCGCGCGCCGATTTTCTCAGAATCCTCTTGGAACGCCCATGCCTGAACTCGACTCCACGACTTCCGAAGACACGTCGGCCGTTTGCCTGCCTCTGTCCACGCCGGGACTGACCCTAGCACGAGTGGGCGGCAAAGGCCTCAATCTCGCCAAACTTACCTTGGCCGGCTTCCCCGTACCTGCCGCCTTCATCGTCGTCACCGACGCCTATAATTCATTCGTCGACCGCGCAGGCCTCTCAGAATGGATAGCCGCCCAAGCCAGCGCAGTTGACACCACCGACCCAACCGCCTTAGCAACTCTCTCCGAATCCATACGCAAGCGATTTCAGGTCCACGATCTGCCCGCCAGACTGTCAGACCGGATCATCGCCGCCTATGCCAACATTGGCCGCCCCCCTGTCGCTGTGCGTTCCTCCGCCACCGCAGAAGACCTCCCCGGTATGTCCTTCGCCGGCCAGCAGGACACCTTCCTCAACGTCATAGGCGACGAGGCACTATTAGACGCCGTCGTCAACTGCTGGAGCAGCCTGTGGACCGCACGCGCCATCGCCTACCGCGCCCGCTACGGCATCGCCCAGTCCAACGTCTCCCTGGCAGTAGTCGTGCAGGAGATGGTACAGAGCGATACATCGGGTGTCCTCTTTACGGCAAACCCGCTGAGCGGCCGCCGCACCGAGACGGTGATAGACGCCACCTTTGGCCTCGGCGAAGCCCTCGTCAGCGGACACGTTGAACCCGATCATTTCGTCGTCGAAAGTACCAGCCGCAATATCCTCCAAAGGGTGATCGGAGCCAAGTCAACCACCACCGTAGGCCAGGCCACAGGCGGCGTCACCACCGAACTGACAGAGCCCCGCCCCCAGCAGGCGATTACCGACGATCAGATCGTCCAGCTCACTGAGTTGGGCGGCAAAGTCGCCGCCTTCTACTGTGAACCCCAGGACATCGAATGGGCTTTCGTCTATGGGAAGCTATTTCTCCTCCAGACCCGCCCCATCACCTCCCTCTTCCCCTTGCCTCACAACCCGCAGGACACCGACCGCCAGGTATACATTTCACTCGGCGCCATTCAGGGGGTTCTGGGTCCCTTTACGCCCCTCGGTCTGGACATGCTTCGCGGCATGTTTGCCGGCATCGCCCAATTCTTTGCCAACGAAGTCACCTTGTACGACCAGAAGCTCCTCTATGCCGCAGCCGACCGGCCCTGGATCAAGGTGACAGGCGCCCTGCGCAGCCCGATCGGTCGCCTCATTTTCCGCAGAGCCCTTCCCATGGTTGAACCCGGTGCCGCGCAGGTGATCCAAAATCTGGTCACCGAACCCCAATTCCAGCAGTCCAGGGTCAGCCCTCGCTCCTTTGGCCCTGTCGCCCCTCTTCTTCTCCGTGTCCTGAGGTCGGCCGGGAAAGCCTTTCTCGACCCGGAGTCACACGCACGTTCTATACAGGCCGACATCGAAAAACACATCGCTTCCGTTTCTGAGAAAACCAACAGGACAAGCACGCTCGCCGAGCGCGTCGAACTGTTCGAGTGGCTCTGCTACAATGCCCAGTTCCCATTCCTCCTGCCGAAACTGATTCCTCCCATCATCGTCGGCTATGCATCGCTCGGCCTGCTCACCCTTATTGCCTCACTTCTGTCCCGTTCCGATCCGGAAATCCAACCCGAACTTGCCCTTGAACTTGCCCGCAGCCTGCCCAACAACGTCACCACCGAGATGGACCTGCAACTCTGGCAGTTGGCCGCCCAAATTCGCGAAGATTCCCTCTCGACGGCTTCATTTCTCGCCGAAGACGCCGAGACCATTGCCGCCACATACCGTGCCAGGAGTCTTCCTCCCACGACCCAGAGTGCGCTGGATGAGTTTCTTGGTCGGTACGGAATGCGCGGTGTCGGCGAGATCGATATCGGTAAGGCGCGCTGGCGTGACCAGCCCGTCCCGATCATAAGATCGCTGCAGAGCTACTTGTCAATTGACGACGAAAGTCGGACCCCCGACCGCGTCTTCCAAAAGGGCAAAGACGACGCGCTGCGTACGATAGACCGCCTGGCAGACTCCGCCGCCACAGTCTTGGGCACCCCCCTGGGAGGTTGGTTCGTGCGCCTGCTGGCCAAACGCGTGCGCCTTCTCGCGGGATTTCGCGAGAGTCCCAAATTTACCATGATTCGTATCAGCGGCCTCGCACGCAAGGCCCTGTTGGAAAGCGGAAAGGAACTCACAGACGAAGGTATCCTGGAGCGGCCCGACGACCTGTTCTATCTGACAGTAAGAGAACTGAAAACCCTGGCGATGGGCGCGCCAGGGGACTGGAAAAAACTGGTCCGGTCCAGGAGATCCGCCGAACAGGTGGAGTCCAGCCGTCAACCCATTCCCCGCCTCCTACTCAGCGACGGGGCCGCCTTCTACGCCGGCATCACCTCAACGCAGGGCGCCGACGCAAACCTCCTCTCCGGCTCGGGCGTTTCTCCCGGAACTGTCGAGGGTACCGTGCGAGTCCTGTTCAGTCCTCTCGAAGCAGGGCTCGAACCCGGCGACATCCTCGTCTGCCCAGGCACTGACCCCTCTTGGACGCCCCTCTTCCTCGCCGCCGGCGGGCTGGTCATGGAAGTCGGCGGCATGATGACCCACGGCTCCGTCGTCGCCCGCGAATACGGCATCCCCGCCGTCGCAGGCGTTGACCAGGCCACATCCCGTTTACAGACCGGCCAGAGAGTACGTGTCGATGGAAGCAGCGGAACAATCGAAATCCTGGACTGAATCCGCAAGAAAAACCAACTGGCGCAAGCCAACGTATGTCCCGTTCCAAGCCAAGACTCCCCTGGTAAACAACGCCGAGACATCACACCTGTCAAGTAGGCCTCAACGCAACACGCAATACGCAATACGCTATACAAAAGGTATCGGGTTCCCGATCTCAACGCACCTCAGCTGCCGTTCACAGAGTGAACACGACCAAATATCTTCCTCAGTCGTGCCACCAACTCCGACGGCAACGGAGGTCGCAGTAACGATGCCACATTGTCTTCCAGGTGCCGGATATTGCCTGTGCCGGTGAGCACCACGTCAATCCCCGGCTCGTGACGGCAGAACCGGTAAGCCGCCTCCGGCAAACTCTTCGCGTCACTCTCCTCCAATACCCAATCCAGCGGCTCGAATAGGTCCAATGCATCCTTGTCGATCTCTCCGCTCCGACGTAAGTCGACCAGGATCTCACGCAGCCGGGTCGGATTGCTGAAAGCCCGTCGCACCGCAAACATACATTCCGTCGCGATCCCCTTCTCACGGGTCACCGGCAACACGTCGCGTCTGGCCGTCTGATTGAGAATATTGAAGCCGACCATAACCACGTCAAACAGGTCGTCCTCTATCGCCTGCCGCAGAAGACCGTGCTCAAAGTCGGAGGCAAAGTGTTCACTGACGGCCAGATGGCGTATCTTTCCTGCCTGCTGCATGCGCTGAAGCGCCGGCACAAGCTCTTCACAGATATGGCTGTATTGGTCCAGCCTTGCCCCGTGAAAGTGGAAGACATCGATAGTCTCCACGCCGAGCCGCTTCAAACTGGCCTCAACCCCGGCAACATACTCTTCCGCCGCCAAAGGCATAGGTACAGGTTCGCCCTTGCGGAAAGCGTTCTTCTTCGTCGAAATTACTATGCTGTCCCTGTCCACCCCCCGTATCGCTTTGCCGACAATCTCCTCCGTGCCGTACGCCTCGGCCGTGTCAATATAGTTAATCCCCAACTCGAGCGCCCTGCGAACAACCGCGATCGACTCCTGCTCGCTACCCCCCGTGTTCACGCCAAGCCTGCTCGGGCCGCCAGCGCCCATTCCGACAACACTGACTTCCAGCCCCGTCCTTCCAAATGTGCAGTAATCCATCCGAACCTCCACTTACTGATGCGCCTTCTAGCCAACTCGTTGGCCCATTGTAACGCGCCTCTCCGGGCACATGAAATCGTGCGTTGAGACCAACTCCATGCTACATTGCCCAGGCGCCAGCCTGTCATTTCGCTGAAACTGACAGAACAGAATGAGGCGTCAACGAATACAGAATTCCATCTCGCGCCCTTACTGGGATGAGAAAATCAGGCCGCTGCCCACTGATCCGTGCAGCCCGCCACGAAACCAAATTCTATTGCTAGGAGAGCGACCAATGGCTGAAGAAACTGTCCAGGAAACCCCAGCGCCTGAAGCCGCAGAAACCGTGATAGCCGGAGGCGATGCTTCAGATGCCCCGGCTGAAGACCGTCCCAACGCCTACTCCTTCGCCGGTCTGCTGTTTGGAAGTTGGGCGGCGCTGATGATCGTGTTTACCCTGATCGCAGTAGTTGCCATGTCAGTCGTCGGCGCATTCGCAGGCTAAGAGCATTCAGCTTGGCTTGCAAGCTATTCCCGTGTGCCCGCGTCGCTATGAATGACCTTCTCACATCTGTGGACTGCTTCACAAAACTGCGCCACTGCTTCCCACACCGCTCAGGATCGCCAGACGCCGCCGCGCTGTGATTGTTGCTGCCCCGCCGGTCGGGCTGGGGCCAGGCTAACATACACTTTCATAGGAAACGACCCATCCCCGAAAAGCCGTTCCTCTGCGTCCCGCTATCTATAGTCTCTTAGAACTGTTGCACCTCGTAGTCTCTCCTCTTCCTGACCCGGGACGATTCTCTTCAACGTCCCGTCTTCAAGCCTCAACGTAGACCCCATAGCACCGGAGTAGCGTCTCTGCCGACTTAGGCGTCACTTGGGGTACCGCGAATGCCCCCCTGGTTCCTTGGGTTTAGTTCAGATCTCTTCTCGCTCTTGACATGAATTTAGCCTCGGAGGCGAGTCCCTTCGGCTTCAATTTCAGCTTTCAAACCTGTGCCCAAGTCCCAGAAAGCACCTCGACTTGTCCGGTCGCCGCAAGTCGCGCGACTGTTTGCGCACGCAATCGCTATTGTGTTACACTTGCGCCAATTTGGTGGATCTCCCGCCGCCAAGCACCCAAAGGCAGCCAACTCACACCGTTCCCAGGACAAACTATGGGGGCGCCCTGCTTGGAAACTGTAGAACCTCTTAGGTCCAAACGCAAAGCACTCCACCGGTTCCCCCTTGCGTGATTAGAGTCCGAACGCCGGCTTGACACACGACGAAATGGAGGAAAACAACATAGCAAGAGCTCCTTGCGGGCCCGGACAATCAGACCCCACTGCACGTCCCGTCTCGAGTTGGACCGGCCACCGCAAGACCTTTCGACAGTGCCACTTCTGTCGATGCATGCCACTTGGGTCACAGACCTCACCTTAGTGAATGCGCCCGCTTTTTGCACCTGAACTCTGCGCCTTCTCGATTCTGGCAATGCAACAGACACGAGTCTTTTAGCCAGAGGCGCCTACCTCAGATCACGCGTACGTTTCAGGGAGAATGCTGCCAGCGATGACCAAGAAAATATACGCCTATGGGATGGACGGCTTCGTTACCCCCATGATGAAATATTTCGCAGCCGAAGGCTGTCTGCCTAACTTCAGCCGCCTCCTCGAAGAAGGAACCGTCAACGAGACCTATCCCTCCTTCCCTGTCTGGACCCCCACTAACTGGGCCACCCTCTCCACCGGCGCCCACACCGGCACCCACAGTGTCCCAACCTGGCAGACCGTAATTGAACGCAAGTCCGGCGCCAACGAGAAGGACGTGACCGTCAGCAGCTTTGACGGCCGCGCCAACAACGCCGAGCGCATTTGGAATGCACTGGAGCGCGCCGGTCTCAAAGGCGTCGCCGTTCACTACCCCGGGGCCCATCCCTCCGGCGTGGAAATCGGTTACGTTGTCGACGGTTTCGGGGCTCCCGGTCACAATAGCACTGAATTTGAAGTAGCCGCCGCCCAGGCATACACCACCGATGCCTCCAAGGCAAGCGACGTTGCTATGGCTCACGACGGCTCCGCGATTTCCGGTCCTCGCAGTGTCGAGCCAATCCCCCCGTTCGCCGCCGCCGACGGCTGGACCAACCTGCCATCCAGTGCCTCGCCGCCCCTTGCCACCAGCTTGACAGTCACCGCCCGCCTCGGTGGCGATGCAAACGATTTCCATCTGCTGGCACTTGACAGCCGCGGCGACGGCTACGACCGCGTCCTGATCTGCCGCACCCGCGACGGCAACGACGCCGTCGCCGCCGCCAACCTGGGCGAATGGAGCAGCTGGGCCATCGAACAGTTTCGCATCGACGGCAATGATCAACAGGCCTCCGTCCGCTTCAAGCTGACCGAACTGGCCCCGGATGGCACAGGCCTCAAGCTCTACCGTACCCAGATTACCTATACCAACGGCTTTACCTACGGGGACGCCGAACTAGAAGCCGAGTTGATCGAGCGCTTCGGTCCCTATCAGGAACATGCCTCCATGACCCCGTATACGTCAGGCATGATCGACTTCGATACCGCCCTCGAAGAGTGCGAATACCAGGGACTCTGGTTCGCCAACGTCGCCAACTATATGCTCCACGAAAAAGACTGCGCCTACTTCACCTGCCACTGGCACCTGTATGACTATCTCAATCATATCCACCTGGCTGACGTCGATCCGGCCTGTCCCGGCTTCAATCCCGATACCAGTGAGAAATATCTGGACTACTTCCGCCGCACCTACCAGGTCGGCGACCGCGTCCTGGGTCTCATGTACGCGGCAGCCGACAAGGCCAACCGCAACGGCGGCGAAGTCTATGTCGGCATCATCTCCGATCACGGCGCGGTCCCGGACGTCCGCATCGCCAACCTTCGCCAGTTCCTTTGCGACAAGGGCTTCCTCGTCCTGAAGAATGGCGGCGAAGAGGCCATCGCCCAGGACCTTGATCCCCCACCCGACAATATCGACTGGGACCGCACCAAAGCCTTCCTCGCACGGCGCGGCTTCGACATAACGATCAACGCCGAACCAGGCCCGGCATTCGACAAAATTGAGCGCGAGCTTCTTACCGCCCTCCGCACCTGGATCGACGAAGAGACCGGCAACACAGTTGTCGCCATCGCCCTGCCCAAACGCGACGCCTACCTGCTCGGCCAGTGGGGAGACGAATGCGGCGACGTCATTTTCGCCTGGGACCACAACTATGTAAGCGGTTACTACGTGCAATGGCTCGGGATCGATGGTGGCGGAAATGTCGGCGCCCCCCTCGTCTACGGTGCCCATCACGGCGGTTTCATCCCAACCGAGAACGGTTTCTCCTCCACCTTCGGTTCCTTCTTCCTCGACGGGCCCGGCCTGAAGAAGGGCTACCAACGCCCCGTCGACCGCCTGGGTTACATTCACGCCGTCGACGTCGTCCCTACTTTCTGCCACATCCTGGGCGTAGATCCCCCCGCACAAGCCCAGGGCACGGTGGCGCGCGATCTGTACGAGGGACATGAAATGGTCAAAGAGAGGACGTCATGAGTACTGAGGCGATTTCAAGCCCTCGCATTCCGCTTCCCCAGTGGACGAAAAGCCTCCGCGCCAAAGAGGCGATCGCCGGCTACATTTTCCTGTCGCCTTGGCTGTTGGGAATCATTCTCTTCATCGTTGGCCCCATGATGACCTCTGGCTTCCTCAGCTTTACCCGCTACGACATGGTAAATCCTCCCACCTTCGTCGGTCTCAAAAACTTCATAGAGATCTTCACAAAAGACAGGCTCTTCTGGCCTTCGCTTCTGTTAACCTTTCGCTATGCGCTTATCGTCGTACCTTTTTCGCTGGTCGGTGCCCTCGCTGCGGCCATGCTCCTCAACCAGGCCCTGCGCGGTACCACATGGTTCCGTACCTTCTTCTTCCTCCCACATCTGACGCCCATCGTCGCCGCCGCCGTGCTTTGGGGCTGGATCTTCAACGCCGACGTGGGCCCGATTAACCACTGGATTCGTACCATCACCGGCAGCAGCGAAGCCCCGGGTTGGTTCCGGGACCCGGATTGGGCGATGACCGGCCTGATCATAATGGCAATGTGGGGCGCCATCGGCGGCAACACCATGTTGATATTCCTGGCCGGCCTTCAAGGCGTTCCTCAGGAACTGTACGATGCGGCACTCGTGGACGGCGCCGGCCTTTGGGCCAAATTTCGTAATGTGACCCTCCCAATGCTTACGCCAACGATCTTCTTCAACATGGTTCTTGGCATCATCGGCGCATTAAGAGTCTTTGCAGCCGCTTACGTTGCCACCCAAGGCGGACCGGCATACTCTACCTGGTTCTACGCGCTGCACATCTACACGCGCGCGTTCCAATACTTTGAAATGGGCTATGCATCGGCCCTGGCATGGATCTTTTTCTTCGTCCTGTTTGTCTTCACATATGTTCAGTTCAGACAGTCGCGGCGGTGGGTTTACTATGCAGGGGAGGTGGACTGATGACGGGTGATGTAATTGCCCCTGAACGCAAACAGGCTGGGAGCGGATTCCAGCAGTTAGGACTGTTCCAATCTGCCCCATTCCAACGCGCCCTGGGCCGTGGGATTCTCTACCTGGTCGCCATTTCCAGTTCGGCCATGTTTATGTTCCCCTTCGTCTGGACCGTTCTTTCCTCCCTCAAGACCGGAGGCGAGTTGTTCACCTTCCCGCCAACCTGGTTTCCGGAAGTTGCACAGTATCAAAACTACCCCAAGGTCTTTGAGATCGTCTCTTGGGCCGCATGGACGTGGAACTCCACTTTCGTGTCTATTGTATCCACCTTCGGCGCCGTTCTGACCGCAGCCCTTGTCGGCTATTCCTTCGCCCGCTTCCGCTACCCTGCGCGCGACGTGCTGTTCATGATCACGCTCAGCACCATGATGCTGCCCGTAGAAGTTACCCTGATTCCCCTCTACCTCATGTTCGCCAAAATAGGGTGGTTGGACACTTACAGACCACTTATCGTCCCTTCATTCTTCGGGGGCAGCGCCTTCCTCATCTTCCTCATGCGCCAGTTCTTCATGAGCATTCCCATCGACCTCGACGAAGCAGCGCGCATAGACGGTGCCAACTACCTGCGCATCTTCTGGCAGATCCTGATTCCGCTTTCCATTCCTGTCACCGCTACCGCCGCCGTTCTGACCTTCATGGCACAGTGGAACGAATTTCTCCAACCTTTTATCTTCCTCAACACCAAGTCCAAGTACACGCTGGCGATCGGGATTCGCTATTTCCAGGCTGTCGCCGGCTTCGCCGATGACACCGAGCCCAAATACCACCTGCTGATGGCAGCTAGTGTCATGATGACCGCACCCATCATCATCATCTTTTTCCTTGCGCAACGGTATCTGGTCCAGGGAATTGTAATGTCCGGCATCAAAGGATAGCCCAATTCGTTAGCCCTCGGCCGTTGCAGTATTTTCCGGTATCCTTAAGGAGGAACCAAACATGCTTCAAAAGAACGTGAGTCGCCGCAATTTCCTTGCCGGTTCGTTGGCAGCTACCGGTGCTCTCGCACTCTCTGCCTGCGTGCCCGCCGCCGCCCCCGCCGCTGAAGGCGGAGATTCGATGGAACCGTCGACAGAGCCTGTTACCGTCCTGTTCCATACCCGCCTGGGTACCCACGCCGACTGGCACAAAAGCCGCCAGGACCTGTTCCACGAACAGAATCCAAACATAACGCTTGAAATCGACGAGTTGCCGGGCAATGAGATGTACCCAAAGATTTACGCCCTGTCTGCCTCCGGCACCGTCGGCGACGTGGTTTGGACCTATCTCAACAATCCGCCAGAACACAAAGCGAAGGGCGTACTCATCCCTCTTGACGACATCGTCGCCGCCAAAGACTTCGACCTGTCACAGTTCTGGGACTCTCTGCTCCAGGCCGTTAGCCTCGACGGGGAATTGCACGCCATCCCCAATCACGGCCACTACGGCACGACCGCCTACTACCACAATAAGACCCTCATCGAAGAATCAGGCGCCGCATTACCCAACCCCGACTGGACCGTCGATGACTACGTTACCATCGGGCAAGCTGTCACCGCCCCGCCCGAGGTCTGGGGCGTTCGTTCCTTTGGTACCGGCCAGGAGCACGTACCCTCCTACCTGCGTATCTTCGGCGGCGATGCAATCAGTGAGGATGGCATGACTTCCTTGTTGGATCAGGAAGAATCTATCGCTGGCCTGCGCTGGCTCTACGACCTGCAGCACACGCATGAGATCGACCCCTGCCAGTGTGGCGACGAAGTTGCCAACAACTACGTCGCTGGGACTGTTGGCATCTTCAACACAACCACAGGCTGGATCGGTCGCTTAAACAACATGATGAACGACGGCGACCTCGACTTCGATTGGGATTCAGTCGTAGGCCCGGTAGGACCGACAGGTCTGCGAGGCTCACAAGTGTCGGCAGCCGCATTCGGCATCACCGGTAACTCCCAGCATCCTTCGGATGCCTTCCAGGTCTTGGACTTCTACTCGACCAAGGAAGACGGCATCGAGCATGTCTTCTTCGGCGCCGGCAGCCCCGGCGGACGCAAGGATGTTTGGGAAAGCGATGAGCTCAACTCCATCCATCCCATCTTCCGCCAGCATCAGGAAATCTACCCTGAAGGCCCGCGCAAGTGGCACCGGCCCGCCAATGCCCGCACGTCGGAATTCGTCAACACGATGAACAACAACCTGCAGGCGATCTGGACCGAAGCCGTCGACTTCGAAGAAGGCGTCGAACAGACACATCTTCTGGTCCAGGAAGTGCTTGACAAGGACCCGCTGGTTTAATTGTAATCTGAAGCCGAAACCGCCGCGGCTCAGGAACGGATGGACCCTGAGCCGCGGCCCTTAACGCATTTCCAATTCTTTCCCGCAATAATCATTCGGAGGAAACAATGAAAAACCTGGTCTCAAGACGTTCATTCTTGCAGGGAGCAATGGCTGTCTCCGCCGGAGCACTTGCCGCCTGTGTCGCCCCCGCCGCCCCCGAAGGAGACATGGCCGACGAAGGCGCCGCCATGGAACCCGTCCACCTGCGATGGGACACCTTCCGCGGCATCGGCAGCGGCTGGAACGAAGAGCGCATCGAAACCTTCACCGAGATGCACTCTGACGTCACCATCGAACTGCGGCCACTGGCAGGCTCGGGTCAGCAGGACAACTACGCCAAGATGTACGCCGCGCAGGCTGCCGGCGACCTTGGCGAAGTCGTCGCCTTCGACCCCTCCCACTACCACTTCTGGCGCGCGATCAGTAAAGACATCATCATGCCGATCGACGAACTCGTCGCCGCTGATGACACCGATCTCAACGAATGGTTCGAGCACTTCCTGGGCCTTCAGTACTATCAGGGCCAGTTGTACGGCTTCCCCAGCTGGGGCTGGGCCGGCTTCGACACTCTGGTACTCAATGCACTCCATGTCGAAGAAGCAGGCATGGACGTCCCAGACCCCACCGCACGCGACGTATCCATCGATACCATTTACGAATGGGCACACTCCTTCTATGTGGAAGGCGAACGGTTCGGCCTTAACATCAGCCACAATGAAGCAACTGTCGTCGTATTGACCCGGTTGTTTGGCAGTTCACTCATTAACGAAGAAGGCACACAGTGCCTCCTCCTCGACGACCCCAATGCCACTGAAGCAATGCGCTGGGCCTACGACCTCGGTGTCGTCGACCAGGTGCTTCCCGCGCCGGGAGACCTCGAAAACGCCGGCGGAGCACTCGTTGCCGGTCTGCTTACCATGAACTGGTGCGGCTCCCTTTGCGTCCGTAACTTCAACAACCAGATCGAAGACGACAGCGTTGCCCAAGCCTGGCAGATTCTCTTCCCCGCACGCGAAGATGGTCGCTTCCCGTCTCAGTTGCGCGGCGGCACTTGGAACCTCCGTACCGACCAGGACCACGCTGATGTCGCCTTCCAGTTCCTCCGCCACATCTCCAGTCACGATGGCAGCCTCAGCTTCAACCTTGTAGCTGGTAACTTCGCCATGGTCCGGCCCGACGTTGTCCAGTCGCTCATCGACGAAGATCCCATTCACGAATGGTTCATCTCAAGCCTCGAGAACGGGATCCCCGCACACGCGCCGGCCAACTCACGCGGTCGCGAATACACCTCAGCCGTCCAGCAGTGGACCGACCTGCTTCTCGACCCCCACCAGCCGGTGGAGTTCGAGGAGGGCCTGCAGGACCTGAACGACAACATCCAGACCGTCCTGGATCTGGACCCGGCCTAGTATTCATAAGGCATATGCAGGGCGGCGGGCAGAAAAGCGTATTCTGCCCGCCGCTCCCATCTCTCGGAGTAACCCATGGCGACTTTGGCCAACCGCTTGAGACTGTCGAGCTTTTCAGAAATGCTCAACACATCGCGGCATAGGCGGGAAAACTTCTACGGATACCTCTTCCTCACCCCTTGGCTGCTTGGTTTCCTGGGCCTATTCCTCGGCCCCGGGCTCTTCTCCCTTTACTTGAGCTTCACCAAGTACGATGTCCTCAGCGCTCCCGAATGGATCGGCCTCGATAACTACATCAAGATGTTCTTCGATGACCCCCTCTTCTACACCTCGCTGGGCCGTACATTCTATTATGCCGGCGTAGGCGTGCCCATAGGCGTCATCGGCTCCATGTTCCTGGCCATCCTCCTCAACGCCAAGCTGCGCGGCCTCGCCGCCTACCGCACACTCTTCTTCATGCCCTCATTAGTGCCCATCGTTGCCTCAGTTGTTCTATGGAAATGGCTGCTGCACGCCGACTTCGGTATCATCAACCAGTGGCTCGTCGACCTCGGCTGGTCAGATCCGCCCGGCTGGTTCGGTGACCGCCGCTGGGCTATTCCCTCTCTGATAGTCATGGGCCTATGGCAAGGCCTCGGCGGAACGCGCATGATTATCTTCCTCGCCGGCCTGCAGGGAATCCCCGAGTCCCTCTACGAAGCCGCCTCCATCGACGGCGCCACGCCCCTGCACAAACTGCGCCATGTGACGATCCCCCTGTTGACCCCGACCATCTTCTTCAACATGGTGCTCGGCGTCATCGGAGGGTTGCAAGTCTTCACGGCAGCCTTCGTTGCCACAGAGGGCGGCCCTGGCTTCGCAACGACCTTTTATAGCCTGCATCTGTACCGTCACGCCTTCGACTATTGGAACATGGGCTACGCTGCCACCTTGGCCTGGCTGTTCGCCTTCGTCATCGTATCCCTCACCATCTGGCAGCTGCGACTCTCACGCCGCTGGGTTTTCTATTACGGGAGCTAGAAGAAGATGGCCGCAACAATTGAACGACTGCCCAGTACAGAACTCCGTGGCGATGTCTACCGCCGCAGACGCAACCGCGTCCAAATGGGCATCACCTACATTCTTCTCACTGTCGCAGCGCTCATGTTCGCTTTCCCGCTCTTCTGGACGGTCTCAAGCTCCCTGCAAACTTGGAAAGAGCTCCGTTCCTTCGAGCCCCACCTCCTGCCCGCAATCCCCCAATGGGGCAACTATGTCAAGGTCTTCTCAGCCGTTCCCTTCGCCCGCTGGATGGGCAACAGCTTCCTGATCACCGCCATCACCATCCCCGGCGTCATCATCACCGGATCCCTGACCGCCTACTCATTCGCCCGCTTCAACTACGTAGGCAAAGAAATATGGTTCGTCCTGATGCTGGGAACCATGATGATTCCTACCCAGGTAACTCTCATTCCCCAATATGTCCTCTTCTTCAACCTGAAACTGATCAACACCTACGTCCCCCTTACCATCGGCTCCTGGCTCGGAGGCGGCGCCTTCATGATCTTCCTCTTGCGCCAGTTCATCATGTCGATCCCCAGAGATTTGGACGAGGCCGCGCTCATGGACGGCGCGTCCCCCATCCGCATCCTCTGGGGCGTCCTCCTGCCACTCATGAAGCCCGCCCTCACAACAGTTGCCATCCTCCAATTCCTCGGCGATTGGAACGAGTTCTTTGGCCCCTTCATCTACCTCAATAGAGTCGACCTCTTTACCGCTGCCGTCGGCCTCCGCTTCTTCCAGAACATCCCCATGGAAACATCCGACCCGCGCGACCACCTGCTCATGGCCGCCGCCGCCGTCATGACCATACCCGTCATCACCCTCTTCGCTGCTGCCCAGCGCTACTTCATCCAGGGCGTCGTCCTCAGCGGCCTCAAAATCTGAGCAAGAGCCTACACCCCAGAAGTCCAGTACGCCCCACTCGCATCCTTCCTACCCAGAGGACCACTTAACGGTTGCATCACAGAATGGGTACAAACTACCCCATTCTCTTGGTAGCAACCATACCCTTGACAGTTCCAACTCCAATCTCCGGCGACTGACCACTAACCACTAACCACTGACCACTGCAGTTGTGCGTTCGGGCCTTCGGCCCTCCCTTGTGCGGGGGCTGCGCCCCCGCAACGCCCCGCCCTTGCTAGCCACCGTGTTCATTCTTCCCCAGCATAGTGTCTAGCCAACAGTGTCTTCGCCATCCACCATAACACTCCTGTAGGGGCAGGCCTTTTGCCTGCCCCTGCCCGCTTCAGCCATCCGCCTCGTCATCACCCAGAACACTCCTGCAAGGGCAGGCCTTTTGCCTGCCCCTGCCCGCTTCAGCCATCCGCCTCGTCATCACCCAGAACACTCCTGCAAGGGCAGGCCTTTTGCCTGCCCTCGCCCCCATTCAAGGGACGCCCGGCAAGCCCTGGCCTTGCCACTGCCTTCAGTCTCTCCCAGATTCGACAGACAGCTCCATACACCGTCGGCAGAGTCTCCCCGGCGGCTTGTGCCCACCCCAGACCTGGGACGCACGTTGCTTGCCAGCGCTTTCTTCAGCCCGACCGGGGCAGGCTATCTATTCGGGAGGGGCATTCGGCCTGCTATACTACCTCGACCATGGGCCAGGCATTACTCTGCCGCTTAGTGGTCAGAGTGCGTGTAAAGCGCCCAAGAGCGACGAGTCGTGGAATTCATCTCTGGCGTACTGGCAGACCATGGAGACTTGAGTATACGCGAGTGGGGCGATGTCTGTAGCCTTGAGTTGCGACGCGAAAAGAATACAGTCTTTAGCTTCCAGATTGCGGATCGATCAGTTCAGTTGGAGGAATCAGTTCCCACCAAGTGGATCGATGTCCAACTAGGCGGCCTCAACGATCTGATTGCAGAAACGACGGTCGCTCTTGTCGAAAGCGGAGCACCTCGCGACCTTCTTGATCTTTTCGCCGTATGTAAAGCCAAAATCGCAATCCCCCAGGAATGCTGGCAGCTTTGGCACTTAAGACAGGAGCGAAGCGGAGGATCGACTTCCCGTTCTCGAGCAACGCTGGCGATTACCACGAGTCTCTCACGCATAGAATTGCGGCGACCCTTGATCAGCATCGAAAATCAACAGCAAAGAGACGAAGCGGAAAGAACCAGAAACTGGTTCAAAGAAGAGTTTATCAATGCAGGAATGGATTGACGGGGCGCTGTATCCCGACACCGAAACGCCAGAGGCTCTGGAGACCTTGGCCGATCGAGTGGACTTTCTCGCTCGCCTTTGTGGTGCCTGGGATTTTGGGATTCTGCCCTATGAAGAAACCGTCGAAGAAATCAAACGCCCGGAATGGCGCGAGGCGGTAGATGCCTGCCAAATGCTCACCTCAGTAGCCTACCAGATCTTGCGCGACTGGCACGATCTCCCACCCGTACCCTATATTGGCAGGGAGTTTGATTACATCAACGAAGATCCCTTTCTTGAACAAATCTAATGTACACACCAATTGACACCATTACTTTCCCCGCTCGTCACGCAAAGGCATCGCGCAAGCCATGTCTGCCTTTACGCAATACGAAATACGCAATACGAAATACGAAATACGAAGTAGTCAGGTCTCCGAACCAGAATATCTCTTGTAACGGTGCCTAACCGTAGTTTCCAGGTCGCGAAAGGTCAAGTTGAAGCTATCACTTACCGCCCAGCGATCCCACCAGCACCCTCAGCATCTCCTCCAACGTAGGCTCGTCCGGGTCCTCCGGAGTACGATCCGCAAGCGTTGAACTACCCACAAAACGGTAAATATCCGCAGCGCCCTCATGAAACTTCGGCGACATGCCGACACTCGCCATCGTCGCCGCGATCTCCTCCATCTCCCCCACCCAGCGCCTCGACTTCGGCGGCATGCCCGCCAAGCCTTGCATCCGTTGTAGCATGGCGGATTGGCTCAGATCGTACTCGTCAAACAAAGCATCGCGAATACCCAACGCCTCTGCTGCCACCAGCAGGTTCGTGCAAAGCGCCGTCAATCCCTTCGTCAACCCCGCATAGCACATCTTGATCGCCGACGCGTCACCAATCCGGTCGCCGATCACCGGCACGGCAAGCCCATACCCTTCTAGCTTCGCCAGTTCCCCCGCATGAACGCCCGACGCGTAGAAACGGGTCGCCCCCTCGCGACGGGGAGGAGGCCCAATGATCGAAGCATCCACAAAACGTCCGCCTGCGCTCGTGATCGTCTCCCCAATCTCTATCGTAGTCTGCGGCGCCACGGCATTGCAGTCCGCATAAAGGAGGTCGGCGCCAGTACTTCGCAGAACGTCTGCAACCCTCTTCGCCGCCGCAGCAGCCTCCGCCGGAACGAGGATGCAGAGCACGACGTCCGCCTCTTCCACCAATGCCTCGTACGAGCTGACCTCTTCAATCCCTGCCTTCTCCGCCAGCCCGCGTGTGCGTGCACTGCGGTCCTTCAACTGCGCGATCACACGCAGACCGTGCGATCTCAATCGCTCACCTACCGTATGCCCCATGTCGCCCGGGCTCAGAATCCCAACCGTGTTCATCAGTGCACCTACCCTTTCACTTCCTCTTGTGCCCGAGCCAGCAAGGCCTTCATATAGCCGATCGTATATGCCGTACCGATTCGTGGGTCGTCCCCCATCATCGGAATATGGTCCGGAATCAGCACGCCGTCAAAGCCGGTCTGCTCCAACACCCGCATCGCCTTGTACATGTCAAAGTAGCCGTCATCCACGAAAGTCTCTACAAAGTGCGGCAACGGCTGGTCAACGTTCCGAAAGTGGATCTTGAAGAGCTTGTTGTTCTGCCCGAACTGCTGCAACGACTCTTCCACCCCTCTGCCCATCAGGTCGCCGCCCTCCAACCAGCAGCCGATGCAGAAGCAGATGCCCACATTGGGGCTATCCGCCACCTCCATCGCCCGATAGTACCCATCGTAACTGCTGAATATGCACCGCGGGATGCCGCCAAGCTCCGGTTCCGGTGGGTCGTCAGGATGAATACCGATTCGAACCCCCTCCTCCTCTGCCACCGGCGCTGCCTGCTCTATGAAGTAGCGGAAATTCTCCCAGATCTCGTCTTCAGAATAGGTCCGGCCATGCGACAGGGGCAGATGGTAATAGCGGCCCGCCCAGTGGCCGGCATCAGCCTTCGCCAGGTCAAAACCACGCGCCGACGCGCCCCCGCGTGTCGACTCACGCTCCGTGCTCCAGATCCCGTTCCCCATATGCGCATACGTGGTATAGGGAATCCCGGCCTTGCCCAGTGCCCTCAAATGGCTGATATACTCCTCGATCTTGGCATCCCGATTCTCGAGCCCCAGAACAATCGCGTCCTGATTATGCACTTCACGATTTCCGAAACCGTAGATCTGGACCCCCGCCTTCTCAAACCTGTCCTTAGCCCGGGCATAGTAGTCATAGCCGGCATGTTCGCCGTCCGTCCAGCAGACGGCCCAGTCTATTCCCATCTGCTTGACAAGCTGCAAATCCTCGTCGCTCGCTTCCGGTGACACTTGGGCAGCGATCTTCATCCCTGGTGGTATAGACATGAGAGACATCAGACTACTCCTGTTACTGAATTGGATTAAAGCTTAGTGAAGTCTTGACCATTGTAGTCGACACAGATCGGTGGAGACAACTCAAATTCTTTCGTCCTTCAAATGGGTGCCGCGGGCCATTCCACTGCAAGAACCGTGCCGCCCCGAAACGCCGCCCAGGTCCTTCCTTCCCCTGGCGGTTCCAGAACTGCGCCCTCCCGCCACGCAATTGCGTCAGCCAGCCACTGCACAGAACTCTCCGACGCAAGGCGGAACGGAACTCCCCACTCGGCGGTCGCACGTATGAAATTGAAGGCCCGCTGAGGATGCCAGTTCGGGTCAAGGGCGAAATCGTCCCTCGAAGGGGCCGGGAAGTAGCTGCCGCCCTTCGGCTGCGCCCGCCTCACCGATTCTCCTCGTGCCGTCATTTCCAGCACCTCCGCCAGCAAGTCGCCCCCGGCCCAAGCACACAGTGCCTCAGCCTCTGGCCCCCGAAGTCCATCTTCAAACCGAATCTCCCGCTGCCCGGCAATATCGCCCGTATCCAGGCCAGCGTCCATCCAGTGCACCGTCACACCAGTTGCAGTCTCTCCAGCCTGGTACTGCCAGAACAGAGGAAACGGGCCCCGGTAGGCCGGCAATAGCGAAGGATGCACATTCAGGAAACCGTACCGTGGAATGTCCAATACGGAGGCAGGAACAAGGCGATTCCAACAAGCCACACAAACAACGTCCAGTGACATCGCCGCCAACCAGCCCGTTGCGTCCGATTGGCCGATATCCCCGCACTCGAAAACAGGTATCCCCTCCTCACTCGCCAGACGGAGGAGACTTGCAGGCAACGCCTCCCCATGTCGACTAGCGTCGCCAGGCGTGTTTAAGACCGGTAGTTCGAGCTTGTCTTTGGAAAGCAGACCTACGCCCTCCCCCGGTACAGGAAGGGACCGCAAAGTGCCTCCCTTCGGCCCGCTCAGTACCACCGCAGCAACCTCAATATCGCTCGCGAGAAGCCTCCCGAGCACAATGCGGCTGAACTGGCCCGACATCCCCATGAATAGAACGCGCAATTCCTTTGACACAGCGTCAACTCAAGCCTATAATGATGCCCACGACTTTCCTTACTTAGGGTTTGGAGCAAAAACTATGGCTCGGTTAGTGCAGTGTGCCAAGATCGGACAGGAGTTGGAGGGCTTGGAGTCGCCCCCCTACCATGGCGAGTTGGGCCAGCGGATATTCGAAAACATCTCGAAAGACGGCTGGGATTTGTGGTTGCAGTACTCCGTCGTGCTGATTAACCACTACGGCCTCAGTCTGGGCGATCCGCAGTCACGCGACTTCCTGATGCAGCAGATGGAAGAGTTTTTCTTCGGAGAAGGCGCCCAAATGCCGGAAGGATGGACGCCTGAAGGCACGCCCGGCGCGGGCAAAGGTGTGCCCGCTGGGAAAGGCGCCCCCAGGAAATAGTGGGGGTTCTACTGGACGAGCGTAAATTCCGGGTCAATCTCGAACTGCAGTAAACTGTGGGCCTGTCGTAATGATCCTTCGACCAGGTCTGGTGAAGACCCTCTCGCAAAAATAAAGCCCAGGTAAGCATCGCCCTCAGGCAAAGGGACAAGAGACTGGTCCAGCCGGGCGGTAATCTGAACATCCTCGATTCCCGCAACGCCTCTTGCCTCCTCAACGCCGTCCACCCGGCGCAGAATGCCCCCCGCCGGAATCGGAATCATCATCACGCCGCCCGCCTGCGACTCCCGCTCTAAACTCTCCAATGGCAGCCCGCACGCTTGCCGCAGTACCAACTCCTCCAGCGAAAGTCCGTTGCCCACCTCCATCCCAAACCGCAGAATCCTCGAGCATAGCCCCCCAATCGACCGCCCGGCAACCTCAACGATCCAGGGTCCCTCTGCATTGATCCGCAGCTCTGCGTGAATAGGCCCCGTCTGCAAGCCGAGTCCCCGCGCCGCCGCCTCCGTCGTCTCGACGATTTTGCTCTGCAACTCCGACGGCAGTCTTGAAGGTGTAACGTAAATCGTCTCTTCGAAATAAGGCCCTTCCAGCGGGTCCGGCTTGTCAAACAGCGCCAGGCAGTGCAGTCGGTCTCTGTCCAGAAGGCCTTCAAGAGCCACCTCTACGCCAGGGATATAGCCTTCTATCAGGAACGGTTGCTCGTCCCCAATCAGCGCGGTCAGCCGCCTGACCGCGGCAGCAAGCTCGCACCGCATATTGGCGCGGATGACGCCGCGGCTCCCGTTCAACTCCTCCGGCTTAACCACGCAGGGATACCCGATTTCTTCTTCCGCTCGGGCGATAGTCTCCTTCAAATTCCCGCCTGTTCGAAATTCCCCGAAAGTCGGTACCGGGGCACCACACGCGGCCAGCAGCGTCCGCATCTGAAACTTATTTCGAGCAGCCTCCGCCGCCATCGGAGCGTTGTGAGGTAAGTCCAACGCGTCCGCAACCAGCGCCGCCACTCTGGCGCCGGAGTCATCCAACGCCAGCACCGCATCGAAACGGACTTCACCGTCTTTCGACCCGCCCCGATTGGCCAGCGCTTCGACAATCTCCTTGGCAGCCTGATCAGGGCGGCCAAAATCAGCCCCAAGGGGAAATTTCCATTCTTCGGCTAGCGTCTTGGGTAAGTCCACCGCCACCACACAGTCGACTCCCGATCGCTCAGCAGCGTCGACATAGTCCTGCGTGCGGTAGCTGTTAGGGGTGGTGAAAAGAAGTGCTCTCTTTGAGGACACGCCGTACTCCAGTTCGCGGCCCGGCCGAATTTAGACTTCAGAAACTAGCGACAAGCTCCCGCCAGCGTTCCCTCTGTCTCGGCGGCATGTTGCTGAGAGTCTCCGCTGCCTCTGCCCCAAGAGCCCGGACCCCGTCCGAAAGCCCACGTCGACCCAGACACGCGGCATACCGACCCACAACCTCCCGTTCCTCTCCGGTAAGTCCAGCCAACAACGCGCCCGCAGACGCGCCGCTCCGAAACAGGGCCTCTCGCTCTTCGATAGCAGCTGGTGCCTGGCAATAACCATCTTCGGAGACGACTCGCCTCAAATTGGCTTGGCTTACCTCCTGAAGAAGCTCGGCAAAAACCATAACCACTTGCGGATGGTTAGTGTGGGCCGCCAGCACCGCCGCCCGGCTGAAACAGTAGTCTCCCGCCAAGATAGTACCGCCAAGCAGGAAGCTGTCAATTGAACCAGTCTGCTCCGGCCTCAGCAACAGGCGGTGAATGTTCAGAGCAATCTGCAGTAGCTCAAGCGCCGCGGCCAGTGACACGCGACGTAACTTTTCATCCGCCGTATCTGTCACCGGCGCCGCCGAGGCCAGCACAACGCCTGCCAGCACCTGGTTCTCCGCCAATTCGCTGCGGACGAACTGGGCCAGCCCATCCGGCAGATCGGCCACCGCTTCCTCAAGCTTCGCTGCAACCAGTCTCAGTTCCGCCTGAAGCGCATCGCCAATCTGTTCAGCCATTAGGCCTTCCCGGTTACGAAATAATGAGGATTTCAAAAAAGGGCGGCCGCCCCAGAGAACCCGTCGCCCAGACTTTGCAGCCCTATCCGTCCCGCGCTCTCAGACCTGGGCCCTCAGTCCGACTCATCTCCGACGATTTCTCTGTAAATCGTCTCTAGGTCCTCATCGCTATAGAAATGAATGACGAGCCGGCCGCTGCCGTCCGTCTTCCGGTCGAGATTCACTTTTGTGCTGAGACGGTCGCGAAATCGGTTTTCCCAGTACCGCATCTGAGCCTGCAGATGCGGAGGAGCTTCCTCCGTCTCCTGCACAGCTGGCTCTTCCTGCCACCTTCGAACGAGCTCTTCGGACTGCCGCACATTCAGCTCTCTCGCCACAATCTGGTCGAGAGCCCTGCCTTTGTCCTCGTCGCTCTCGAGGCCCAGGAGCGCGCGCGCATGGCCGGCACTGATCATCCGATCATTCAACGCTGCCTGAACCTCGGTTGGCAGCCCTAGCAGCCGCACTGCGTTGGCCACTGCCGACCGGCTCTTCCCCACACGATACGCGACCTGTGCCTGGGTCAGGCTGAACTGGTCGATCAACACACTGAAAGCTGTCGCCTCCTCCAGGGGGCTCAGATCATCGCGCTGCAAATTCTCGACCAGAGCCAGTTCCAACAGCTGTTGCGAGGTCGCCTCACGGATTACCGCCGGCACCACCTCCAATCCGGCTTGCCTGGCCGCCCGCCAACGCCTTTCACCAGCAATCAGCCAGTAGCGCCCCGGCTGATCAGGACGCTCCGCCACGATCACCGGCTGGATGACACCGTGTTCCCGGATCGAAGTTGCCAGCTCCACCAGACTTGCCGGCTCAAAACGCGTCCGCGGCTGGTGAGGATTCGCCTCGATCTCGTCGACAGCAACTTCGTTGATCCCCCCATCGCTCGCCGGATCGATCTGCTCCTCGGATTCGACCTCGTCGTGTGGGTCTGACCTGCCGAGCAACGCACCCAGCCCGCGGCCCAGTCCGTGCCTTC
This sequence comes from Caldilineaceae bacterium, assembly GCA_965207495.1. Classification (GTDB taxonomy): domain Bacteria; phylum Chloroflexota; class Anaerolineae; order Caldilineales; family Caldilineaceae; genus Bin5. The sequence continues at coordinate 3,315,713 of OZ242287.1, read as the reverse complement.
GGCGGGGATTCAATTGATCAGATTCTGTATCTCTGCTCATCTTTAGGGCACCGTAGAACCCTGGGTTCCAGCGCCAAGCCCACCATGCAGACCTTCCGAGGCCGCCTCAACCTTAGCCGGAAATCGACCCATGAACTCTGAGGCCAGCGCCTTATATGCCAGCGCGCCAGCGCTCTCAGGCGCATAGCTAAGAACTGTCAAACCGTGACTTGGCGCTTCACTGAGCCGTACCGAGCGGGGAATCAGCGTCTCAAAAGTCTCCAAAGGGAAATGCGCCCGCACGTCCGCCACCACCTGCGTGCTGAGATTCGTGCGCGCGTCCGCCATGGTCAATAGCACGCCCGCCACCTTCAATCGGCCGTTCAGGACCCTGCGCACCTGCTGAATCGTGCTCAGCAGCTGACTCAATCCCTCCAGGGCCAGATACTCGCACTGGACAGGAATAATGATCCCGTCTGCAGCGGTCAGTCCGTTTATCGTGATCAGACCCAGGCTTGGCGGGTCATCAATAATCACATAGTCATATTCGTAGTGCAGAGGCTTCAACGCCTTGGATAGGAGTTGCTCGCGCGCCATCCTCGCCGCCATCTCGACTTCGGCGCCGGCCAGATCGAGATTGGCAGGCACCAGGCTCAATCCCGGCAACATCGTCGCCGTAACTGCTTCCTGGACGGGCCTGTTGTCTATCAAGACATCATAAAGGCTTGTCCCTGGCTGCCTGGGATCGATTCCCAAGCTGGTCGTGGCATTCGCCTGCGGATCGCTGTCAACGAGTAGCACACGGCAACCGGCGCCGGCCAGATAGGCGCAGAGGTTGACGGCGGTTGTAGTCTTGCCCACGCCGCCCTTCTGATTGGCAATCGCGAAAATCTGAGCCCTCATAGATCTCCCATATGCAAATGGTCGCCTGCACGCATAGTTGCCATCACGTCAATCAATTCCTTCACAAGCTAGGCATCGCCATCGCCATACCGCCAGGGATGCCGGCCCATGTAGTCCAGGACCGTCTCGTGGCTCGGAATCCCCGCCACGCCCTGACCCTCAACGCCAAAGGATGCCGTTATATTCGCGTACCGTGCCGCGTCCAAAGGATCCCCCGTTTCATCGAGCCGCAGCAGGAAAGCCGTCGCAAAAATATCCCCGGCCCCTGTAGGATCCACCTCGTTTGCCGGGCGAGGAGGAATAGGGACAATCTCTACCTCCGAGTCGGCCCTGCGCCGGTAGATTGTGCTTCCGTCCCGATACGCAGTGAGTACCACAAGCCCAACGTACTTGAGAAAAGTCTCCACTTGGGTCAAGTCGCCGTCTATGTCCTCAATCGATAGAATGAGCGCATCGAGGTGAGGGAGGATCTCCGCCATTTCCCTCCAAGGAGTAGGGTATACCCTGCCCTCCTTGTCCCACCGCCGCATCCAGCCCTGGGGCACAGCAGCCACAATCGTGTCGCTGCCAAATAGGGAGGCCACCTCTGACTGCACCTCATTGACAAGAGGACCCAGTAGTGCGATATGGGGCGCCCGAAGTTGGGGAGGAATGTCCACAGCCGCGATTGGGGGAGAAGGCGTGTAACAATACTGGATGCGGCCGTCGGCTGAGTATAGATTCGCGAATGTCGTCGTGCTTTCGCAAGGCAGTACGTGTAGGTCGGCCAGACTACTCAGTTCACTAAGTTCAACATCGTCCCCGGCTCGGGTCAGAACTGCCGGCCTGCGACCAAGTCGGGCAGCCGTGACCGCCGCAAAACTGACCGTACCACCCAATACATAGTCGGTCGCGGACGGATCCGCGATCGCAATATCGCGAGTCACCGTTCCTATCGCAAGAAAATCGATCGACATGGACAGTTCGTGAGCTGTTTGCGACTGGTACCCCTACCCGTTCGGTGCCCGGTCGACCGCCCCCGAGCCTCTAAGGAAATAATCTGGACCCGTCAAACCGCCCCACCATGCAGCCCTTCACAGACCCAGTGCAGGGTTGGTCGCGGCTACTTGAGCAGGATCTGTACCTTACGCCGTGTGTCCTCTCCGGTACTCGACGTATAGACGTGCTCGTGGTCGCGTAAGGCAATGTGAACGAGTCGGCGCTCGCTTGCCGGCATCGGCTCCAATGACGCAGGCCGCCCTGACGATACGACCTGCTCAGCCAGACGGTTGGCCAGTTGGCTAAGCTGCTCAGCTCGCCTCTGCTTGTACCCGTCTATATCGACAACGATGTTCTTCCAACGATGCAGCTCCTGGTTGACCATCAGCCGAATAAGGTACTGCATGCTCGCAAGGGTCTCGCCGTTGCGGCCAATCAGAACCCCTAAGTCATCCCCGACTACATTCAGGCAGAGCGCCCTGTCGCTGTCCTCCGGATTGTCCTGCCAGGTAATCTCAATTTCGGCCTCGACGCCCAGGTGAACCATCATCTGGTTCAACAGATCGAACGCAAGGTCTTCCAATTCCGCGTCGTCCTCATCCACTTCGGCATCGGAATCCGGCACTACCTCTTCAGACACGTCCTGGGCACTTTCCTCTTCGACCGGTTCGGTGTCCTCGACTGTCTCCTCAACAAGGTCGCTATCGGCGCTATACGCCTCCTCTGTCTCAGCAACCACCACAGTCTCTTCCGATACTACGCCCTCTTCTTCGGGCATGGCTTCCGACGACGGCTCCTCAACTCTCCGAGTCAGACGAACGTGGGCATCGGAGGCCCCGATTCCAAGGATTCCGCGGCTCCCCTCGTCGATAACTTCGATTTCGATCTCATCTCGGGATACACCATGCTGGCGCAATCCTTCATCGACAGCGGCCTCTACGGTCTTAGCCCTGTACTCGTAGCTCTGACCTTCATTCATCTTATCTTCTCTTTCGATTACGCCGATTCCGTCGACGCTGTGGCGTCCTCTTTTGTTGTGTTTCGGTCGCTTCTGCTGCCGGGGTCACCGTCGAACCGCCGTCCCCGGTTCCCGCGCCTACCGCAGCCGTCACAGCCTGCGGCGCCACCGGCGCGATGACTTGATTCACCCCACCCAAGTAGTTGGCGATATAGGTCTGCCCCAACTGTAACAGGTTACTTGTAACCCAGTACAACGACAATCCTGCCGGCACCTGCAATGTAAAGAAGCCGAACATCAAAGTCATGATCGTCGTCATCTGCTTCATCATTCCGGCCTGGCCTTGGCTGCCGGGCGGCGTCGTCGCCGTCGTCATGCGCTGCATGTAGACTTGACTGACCATGAGCAAAGCCGGTAACACCAGGTACGCCAGCAAAAGCAGGTACTCGCCCTCATTGAACTTCTCGGGAATCCAGGCAAGCCCCCGCGTGAACTCTGGAAAGCCAAGATCGGGGATCCAAAAGAAGCGAGCATTCGATAAGGAAGGGCCTAGCGCCACCAAAGCCGAATACAACCCAAATAGCACCGGCATCTGCACGACCATAGGCAAGCAGCCGCTCAGCGGGTTCACACCCGCCTCGCGATATAACTTCATCTGCTCCTGCGCCATCTTGTCCTTGTTTTTGCCGAACTTCTTCTGCAGCTCCTGCAGCTTTGGCTGCAGATTCTTCTGAGCCTGCATGCTCTTTATCTGGATCATCGTTAACGGGAACGTGATCATTTTTATGATTACGGTGAATATAATGATGGCAAATCCCCAACTGTAGGGTATGTCCCAGTTGACCAAACTTGTGTTAAGCCAGATTAAAGACTTTGCCAGAGGAAATACAATGAGTACCTGCCAATAGCCATCTGCCTCGGCCGTATTCCAGTCCACCACGCCTTCACGTGGCACACCGCAACCGCCAAGTAGTAGCGCCGCCGTTACCAGGATCAACAGCCAGAGAATCCTTCTGCGATTCACAGTTTTTCTCCTAATCGCCGCACCAGACACTGGCGCCGGCATGGCCGGTTTGAGTCTTGACTCACACAGTCTTTGACGCGCCAAGACTGCATGTTGTCAGGCCGTCTCACCCGCTTATCGTCCACAACGTGCCGTAACCTGCCGCCAATTCGTGTCGCCTGCATATGACTTGCAGTCCGGCAATCTGCCTATCATCACTCGCTAAATATAACTCGCAATAGAACGCGACGAATAGCCGTGAACTCGCAGCTTCTCGCTAAGGAACAGGATCAAATCCACCCGGGTTCCATGGATGGCATCGACAGACGCGCCGCAAGCCCATCCAGCCCCCTTGAGCCGCCCCGTACCGCTCCACCGCCTCGTACGTATACTGGGAACAAGAGGGGTGGAACCGGCAGTTGTTCCCCAAGAGTGGCGAAATCCCTCTCTGATAGAGTCGAATCAGAAGCAGCAGGAAACCGCGCAAAACTTACCCCTCCCGGGTCCGGCCGTCGTTTCGGCCCTGATCGGTGTCAAAAAGTGCTGCTCGATCAAAGAGACGCGTAATGGTGCCGTCGATCTGACCGTACGTTGCCTTTCGAACCGGGGATCGGGCAATAATGACGCAGTCCCACCCGGGCTGAATCTGGTTCATGCGCAGCCGTACCGACTCACGCATTCGCCTCTTCACACGATTCCGCAGGACTGCATTGCCAATACGGCGGCTCACGGAGAATCCAAAGCGGCTATAGGGAAGGCGATTCTCTAGAATACACAATACGGCATAGCGGGTGCTATAGGTCCTGCCCTTGCGGCGTATTGCCTGGAACCGGCTGTTGTCCCGTACTCGGAAGCGTCGTCTCACCCCGCTCTATGTCCGAAAGACTCAGTAAACCCTTGTTCGCTGACTCCGAGTAAGGCCGTGAGGGCCATCGAGCCTCGCACCTGATTGCATACCCCCAGCACTGGCCTTCCTATCTGACAATCGCTCACGTATGCTGCCCTACAAGCCACCCGGTTATTGGGGGTCGCGCTCCTAGTAGGTTCTTTTGCGAGTTGAAAGCTGGACCGAAAGTTCTGTCCGCTGTTTGAGTCGGCGGCGCCTCAATACATTGCGTCCGCCAGGCTTGCTCATCCGCTTGCGAAAGCCGTGTGTGCGCAGCCGCTTGCGAACCTTTGGCTGCCAGGTTCGTTTGGGCATCTCTTCACTCCTTCAAAATAACAATTTGTAATTACTACCAATCGTCAATTATACGTGCCATCGGCTATGCCTGTCAAATCTTCCGCCAATTTCGATACGCCGCGTTTTCGCCAACTTGAACCCGACTCGGGGAAATCCAATCCCCATTGCGCCCAATTCAAGTCCGGCAACGCGCCCCATCCCAAACCGTCTCACCGACCACGGCAGTGCCCCATACCGTAAGCTCACACAACGGAGTCCGCTCAGCAGCTACATCGAACCGGTTTTTCTCTCCCTAAATGGACCTCGACCTGTCTGCTGCCCACTCCGATACTTTTCCCGACCCGATGATGAGATACACCTAACCAACTCGAGGTCTTTTCGGCAGGCATAAAGTAGCTGAATCGTAACAGGGCCACTCGACAGAATTCCAAGAAGTGAACTGATTCCAGTTCAGTCCAGGTCATCCCCCCCAAGAATGCACATCCCGACCAGCTCCGTTAAACTGTACAGCCAGCCGGAAAGACTAGGAACTCGAAAGCGGTCTTTTCCGCTAAATTTTGGCGTATGATATAGTACTAGAGAGCCGCCTGTTCACTGTTGAGCGGCTGAGCTTCCGTCAAACCGGTGCCGCCTCCGGGCATTTGGCGTTTCAAAATGAACTGTAGCTTATCTTGAATTCCGAATCTGAAAACGCCTCCCGATCTTCGGCCGGCAACGAAAGATCGCCCGAAGAATTTAAGGCGGAACCAGGTCCGAAAGGCTTGGCGCGGGAAGATTTGTCTTCCCTGCAAATGCTTGAAGAATCGGCGGCACAGTTGGCCGCCCTGCGTCAACGCGCCGAGTTTCTCCTCGATCAGATAAATGCCGGCGCCGACACCTCCCCCGCCCGCGAAGCCCCGGATGGCATCGAGCCCCAACCCGACGATGCTGTCGAAAACCAGCAGAGACCCGCCTCGTTACCGGACCAGACAGACCGAAGCGTAACCGATGACACCATGCCAGAGGCACACGACTTCGCTCCCGGCACGCCCGACCCTACCCTGCCTACCGCAGAGACGCCCCATCAGTCCCAGCCTTCTCCCCTACAGAACTCACCACCCACCTCCGCAACCGCGCCCCCATCCCAAAGCCTCGGCCAGTCTCCCCAAGAAGTCGAACCCCCCGCCGGGGCCGACCTGCCCATTCCACAGTCCGAGCAGAGTCCAGGTGGCCCGCCTGGGCCTCAAGAGCAGCAGTTTCCTATCCAGAGCGTTCAACCGCAGCCTGAATCACTCCTGGATAATCCCGTTGCGGTCGCGCCTCGGCCCGTTTGGCTCAAATTCGAAGTTGCGCCCGAGTCTCTATCTTCTGACGCCGAACTGATCGAGGAAGAGATCGCCGGGCTTTACGATGCAATCGAACGTTTCCGGGAGACTCGCCGCGAAAACACCGGCCATGCTCTGTCCCTCTTGCGCGAAGCAAGAGAGATTATCATAGGCCAGCCCCATCGCATCGAGCGGGCCCAGTACAACATCCAACAGGCCAGACAGATAATCGAACGTGCCAAGTCCGGCCGCAGCCGATCACGCGGCATCGCACTCCGCACCTTCGGGCTCATCCTTCTCTGGCTGACCGCGCTGGGTGGCCTCGGCGCCTCTCTCTACCTCTATCCGCTCGAGGTAGACGAGATCACCCTGCTGATCTCCTCAAGCACCGGATGGAATACGTCCCACTACATTGCACTCCTGTGGACGGTTGCAGCCGGTGGAATAGGCGGCTGCCTGGGAACCGTATCCTTCCTGTTCGAGCGAATGCGAGTGCATGAAGATTTCGACCGCCAGTACATTCTACGCGCAATGATACAGCCGTTGATGGGGATACTCCTCGGCCTGATTGCCTACGCGCTACTCGTCTTCCTCTTCAACAGCCTGGACGCCTCCATAATCGGACATCCCGTAACCTCCTACCTGCCCGCTGCCCTGGCCCTTCCTATCGGCCTCTGGCAAGTATACGTCTACGCCGCAATCTTCCGCTTCACCCGCCTTCTCACCTTTCAGCGCCGTCGCCGTTGGTAGTTGCCCAGCAAGACCACTACCGCCCCGCTCTCCAGTTGCCCTTGTATCGGGAAACGAAACGTTTCCTCCAAATCTCAATCCGGGTGAAAGCCTGCGCCCTTGCCGGTCACACCCCTTTCGGGTTACAATTCCGTGGGCCAACCGAACATTTGAGCCACACTTTCTTGGGATCACACCGTGCCAGACTCGATGTCCCTGGTTGAAGTAATTGTATTTCTCCCAATTCGCCGCTCTTTCAGGCAGGAGGAGGATCCGCCGCCAGAAAGCGACTTTGGTGGCGCCGAAGGAGATGGCGCATTAACCCTCTCCCCTCGTCAATTGAGACCGGAATCGGTTCACCAACGCACCGGCGGCGCCGCCCGTTTTCAAACCTTCCACTATCACTTGCCTCCCAATCTGAAGGGCGAAGTCGAGACGGGTCACTTGGTATGGGCCCCCTTCGGCCCACAGGAAGTTCAGGGAATCGTTGTAGGGCCCGCGAACTCATCCCCCGTCGAGACCAAAGCCATCAACCGACTCGCCCGGCCCCTGCCCGTTCTCACGCCAGCACAGTTGGGCATGGCTTTTTGGATCGCCGACTACTACGTCGCTCCAATCTCCGAAGCCGTAAAACTCTTCCTCACACCAGGCCTGCTCAGCAAGAGCGGCGAGCCTCCCAAAGTCCGTGCCAAGCGCGAAGAACAGGTAGAGCTGCTGATTGATCCCGCCTCCATCCGCCATAGCCTCCTCAGCCTCAACCACAAGAGCAAGCAAGCCCAGATCCTGAATACACTCCTGACCCAGCCATCCCGCGCTTGGCCCCTCAAAGAACTTAGAACTGCATGCAACCTCCCGTCTAAGGGCCCCGTCTTAGCGCTGCAGGAAAAAGAGTTGGTCCGCGTAGAGGACGACGTAGTGAAGTTGGCGCAGCCGCTAAGCGCCGCCGAAGATGCCGTCCTGGCACTGAAAGGCGCGTCAAAACTGGAGCCGGTCTTGCAGGCCCTCGCCCAAGCCAAGACGCCCACGTGGAAGACCGATCTCTACGCCAAAGTAGACACCGACCTGAATGCGCTCCGAAAGCTGCGAGACGCAGGCATGATCCGCCTGGAGCACAGGATCCGCTACCGCGACCCGCTAGGTGGTCGCATCTACCCCAGGACCCACCCGCCCCAATTGACCGACCAGCAGCAACATGTGTGGGATGAAATCAGGACGAAATGCTTCCCAACAGTTGAAACTGAACCAATGGGCTCCGACCAGAATGACGGATGTCTCGCAGCCGCCCCGATTAGTAGCGAAGGCTTTCTGCTCCACGGGGCAACCGGCAGCGGTAAGACCGAAATCTACCTCCACGCCATCGCCGAAACGCTCTCGCGCAATCGCCAGGCCATCGTCCTCGTCCCCGAAATCGCCCTAACGCCCCAGACCGTCGCCCGCTTTGCCGGCCGCTTCCCCGACCGCGTCTCCGTAATCCACTCCGGCCTGAGCACCAGCCAGCGCTATGACGTCTGGCGCAGGGCACGCGACGGCCAGATCGACGTAATCGTCGGCGCCCGCAGCGCCCTCTTCTCCCCTTTGCCCCGCCTTGGCCTCATCGTCGTCGACGAAGAACACGAGTCCACCTACAAACAGGACACCGACGAATGGGGCAGCTTTACCGTCTTCTACGACGCCCGCACCATCGCAATCCAGCTGGCAGAAGCAACCAGCAGCGCCCTCATCTTCGGAACAGCCACTCCGTCGCTCGACGCCTACCACGCCGCCCAACTGGGTAGGCTGAAGCTCCTCGAAATGCCCGACAGAGTGATGGGCCACGGCGAACTGGATGACCCCCAACCGAACGAAAGCGACGCCCCACCTGCACCGCCCGTATACGCCGCGTTGCCCCCAGTCGAAATCGTCGATATGCGCCAAGAGCTGCGCGCCGGCAACCGCAGCATCTTCAGCCGCAGCCTCCAGTCCGAGCTCCACGCAGTTCTCGACGCCGGCGAACAGGCCATTCTCTTCCTCAACCGCCGTGGCACCCACTCATTCGTCATGTGCCGCGACTGTGGATTCGTCGCCGAATGTGAACGCTGCGAAACGCCCCTCACTTTCCACGAACGCGCCGCCCAGCTCATCTGCCACCGCTGCAACGCCCGCGAACCCATCCCCGAACACTGCCCGGCCTGCCGCAGCCACCGCATCCGCTTCTTCGGCACCGGTACCCAACGCATCGAAGAGCTCGTAAGCCAGATCGCGCCGCGCGCCCGCCTCCTGCGCTGGGACCGCGACACAACCGGGCGCAAAGGCAGCCACGAGCAGATCCTCGATCGATTCGCCGGCCACGAGGCAGACGTCCTCATCGGCACCCAGATGATCGCCAAAGGGTTGGACCTGCCTCTCGTCACCCTGGTCGGCGTCGTCGCCGCCGACGTAGGCCTCTATCTTCCCGACTTCCGCGGCCCGGAACGAACCTTCCAGCTCCTGACACAGGTCGCCGGTCGCGCCGGCCGCAGCCGCAGAGGCGGACGTGTCATCTTTCAGAGTTACACGCCCCAACATTACGCGCTCCAGGCCGCCGCCGGTCACGACTACCACGCATTCTACCAGCGCGAAATGGAATTCCGACGCGAGCAGAACTACCCACCTGTCAGCAGGCTGGCCCGCCTAATTTTCTGGCACAAAAAACTGGAAACTGTCCTGGGGCAGACTGACCGGATGATGGGGAACCTACAGCTGCGCGCCGAGGAGATGGGCATCTGGGGCGAAGGCGTCGACCTGCTGGGCCCTGCCCCCGCACCATACGCCCGTACTCGCAGCTACTACCGCTGGCAGATCATAATACGGGCTGCCGATCCCTCCGCCTTCCTGCACGGCATCGACATCCCCTTCGGCTGGCGCATCGACATCGACCCAGTCTCAATGATGTGATGCGCACCGCGCCGCGTGGCGATTAACGCAAAACTAAAGCTGTCCCAACACCTGGCGGAAGTTCCGACCCGGCGCAATCTTGCCCAAAATACGCTGACCACTGGCTCCCGTACTCGCGGGCACATTGCCCGCTATACCCTGTACGGTCAGCCACGCCAGCAGCGCAAAACCAAGCGCCTCCTTCGACGCCTCGTCGCCAGGCACATCCGCCAACTCGCCGTAACGCACGACCGTGATGCTTCGCCCACACCTTCGCGAAATCTGTGCCTGTAGCCTCTCCATCAGCACCGGATTGCGGGCGCCACCCCCGCAGACAACCACCTCTGCCACTGGCAAAGGCGCAAATGCTCGATAGCTCTCTGCGATCGAAGCCGCCGTCAGCTCCGTCACGGTCGCCGCAAAGTCCTCGTCCGAAAGCCCCGCTTCGGCAGCTTCAAGACGATACCGTTCAGCCAGCGCTTGGCTGAACAGCTCCCGCCCTGTCGACTTCGGAGGTGCCTGCCCAAAATAAGGATGGGCCAGCCAGCTCTCAACCAGGCTGTAGTTACACCTGCCCCGTCTCGCCAGAGCGCCGTCCTTGTCGAACTGTAGCGCACCATCCGTCGCCCGCGCCGCCGCCCAGTCAATCAACACATTGCCCGGACCCGTGTCGAAAGCCATAACTCCCTCGGAACGCCCCACCGCCGGCAGAAACGTCACATTACCAATACCGCCGATGTTCTGCACGGCCCTGCATCCACCCAATCCAACCGCCGGCCGGAGAAATAACTGGTCAAAAATAGGTATCAGCGGCGCGCCCTGCCCTCCCGCCGCCACGTCGGCTACGCGAAAGTCGGCCACCGTCGTAACCCCGGTCCGCTCAGCGATAACCGCCGCCTCACCAATCTGCAGAGTCGACTGAACCGCCCCGCCCTCCTCGACCTCGTGCCAGACTGTCTGCCCATGCGAACCGATCAGATCGACCTCGCCGATCGTAAGTCCACTTCGCGTGACTACGCGCAGCACCGCTTCGGCGAACCGCTCGCCAAGCAAAAACCCCGCCCGGCTCACACTCCGCGTATCACTCTGGCCCGACATCAAGAGCCCAATGACCTCCCGCTCCGCCTGCCGCCACCCAACACTCTCAAAAGCGATCTGACGCATCGCCGGACGCTCGGCAGAACCCGTAATCTCCACCAGCACCGCGTCAATGCCGTCCGCAGAGGTGCCGCTCATCAGGCCAATGACTCTCATCGCCAGCCCCGTACACCTGTTTTCCGAAAAGGGTGTTTCAAAAACCTGCCCGCCATACTATTCCTCGCTGCCCAATCTCCGCCACAGCAGCGCCCACTTCCGATAAGGGCGGAAGCCGCACTTGGCATAGAAGCTGAGCAGCGTGGTCCAGTCGATCACACAACCGTTAATGCCGCTGTTGTGCAGTCGCCGCAGGCCCGCATCCAGCAAGTACAATCCCATCCCCTGTCCGCGCAGGTGTGCGCTGACACCAATCGAGCCAAGCTGTGCCCATGGACGCGGCAGATCATAAGGAAAAAAACGGTCAATCGGGTTGCCCGAGTCCTCAAATGTTAGGTGGCACGATCCCTGCACCCCTTCTTCCGTCCAAAGGAGCATGAAGTCAGAGATTCGCCCACCCTCCTCCAGGAACCTTTCCGCCTGCCAGTGCCACCTCTCCGGAAACTCTTTGGCTAGGAAGTTCAACAGCAGTTTTTCCTGGCCCGGCTGCCCAGGCCGCGCCGACGCCGGCACTTCACGCAGTGGAGGCGGCTCGTAGTCGCTGAGAGAACGCGCCACATCCCAGGAAAACTGCTCCCTTTCGTATTCGTAACCGCATGCCTGGAAAAACGATTCTGCTGCCCGGTCCGCCAAAGGGCCCGGCACAAATGGCCGTAGTCCCCCGCCTACCCGCAGACGACCGCCCCCAACCGGGCCGGCAAGAGTCCTGTGTTCTCCGCCGCCCTCGCCGCTTGCAACAGAACCCCCGTCTCGACCGCCATTCTGCGCAGCCAGCCACGCTTCAACCCAGCGCAGCAGAGCTCTCCCAATCCCGCGCCTCTGGTATATCGTTGCAACGGCAATTGCCTCGACCCAGCCGACAACATCGGTACGCATCGCCGGCGGCACGCCTGGACTGGCGCAGCCAAGCACGAATCCGGTGGGGCGTCCCTCCACCAAAGCAACGCGTCCCTCACGGACGACGCCGGCATCCTCAGTGCAGTTGTATTTCAGGAATCTCTCAGTGATGGGGATTTCGTTGCCGGTGGCGTCGTTCCAAATCTCCACTGCCCACCGTACGTGTTGGGGATCCGTAACGTCAAAGGCAATCAGTGCAATCTCTGACGCCGTGGGTGATTCCGCCATTTGTTTGACCTGTTTTCAGTCCAATCTGATCCCAGCGCCTTGCTCCACAGCCCTCTGGTACACAACTCTGGCAACCGCCACATCCTGTGCCGCCAGGCCCACCGACTTGAAAAACGTGATCTCATCAGCACTGTCACGGCCAGGACTATCACCAGCAATAATCGCGCCGATCTCGGCATGGATCCGGCTGGCGTCATATAACCCCGCATTGATCGGCTCGATCAGGTCACCCGCTTCCTCAAGACACGCGCTCATCTGATCGACAACGACTTTGGCCCGCTGAACTGCGACAGCATCGACTTCGCTGGCATAAGGCAAATGTGATCCGATGCCCGTGACATGAACACCGGGACACAGCAGACGCCCATCAAAGAGAGGGTCATGCGCGCTGGTGGCAGTGACGACAATGTCGGCCGCGCCCACCGCCATTTCAACGTCTGTCGTGGCCTCGACCGTAACATCAAATCTCCACCGGAGCGCAACGGCCAAAGCTTCTGCATTCGCCGGCGTCCGTGAAATAACAAATACCCGCTCCAAAGCCCTCTCACACAACACCGCCTCAACCTGGTACGGAGCCTGAACACCGCTGCCAAATATCGTCAGCGTGCGCGCATCCTCCCTCGCAAGATAGCGCGCCGCCACACCACCGGACGCCCCCGTCCGCATCGCCGTCAAATACCCCGCATCCATCAACGCCAGCAAAGCACCGTCCCTGCCGTCAAAGAGAACCACATTCCCCTGTATCGCCGGCAGACCCCGCCGCGTAGGGTTCGTCCCGTAAAACGAGATCAGCTTCGCCCCCAGCGCATCCATCTCGCCGCCCAGATACGCCGGCATCGACATCAGGCTCCCGTCGTGCCGAGCCACCGGAATATTCGCCCGCACCGGCAGCTCAGCCTCCCCCTGGTAGATCAAGCGAAAAGCCTCGCCAACCGCTTCGATCGCAGCAGGCATGTCAAGAAGATTTTCTACGTCGTCTCGTGTCAACCAGAGTGGCATAGTATTCGAAGTTTGTGGAGGTTTGGCCAGTCAAGGGCGGGGATAGAATAGCACAGAGGATTAAGCAAACACAATTGTCGCCAGAGGAGGAAGGTTGTACAATCACCAACTTAAGAAACGGAACAGTCTGCTCCTGACTGTGTCACTTTCCTTCCGGAGGAACCCCATGCCCACCGAACTTATCGCCCCTGCCCGCGAACAAGTCGCCTTCCGCCAATACGACAGCCCGTCCCTCGCCCCCGACCAGATCCGCGTCCGCAGCCGCTTCGGCGCCGCCAAACACGGCTCCGAAATGGCCATGTTCCAGGGCTACGCCGGCCATCGCGGCAACTACGACGGCGACCTGCACATCTTCACCCAGGAAAGCCAGATGGTCACCTACCCCAACGGCCTCGGCAACATCTGCGTCGGCGAAGTCATCGAAAAAGGATCATCCGTACAGGACTTCAGCCTCGGCGAAACCGTCTTCGCCCACGGCTCCTTCCGCCAGGAGCACGTCTGGCCCGTAGACAGAGCCCGCAAACTGCCCGACGGAGTCCCCTGGCAGGCCGCCGTCTGCCTCGACCCCGCCGACTTCGCCCTCGGCGCCGTACGCGACGGCCACATCCGCATCGGCGATTCAGTCGCCGTTTTCGGCATGGGCGCCATCGGCCTCTTCGTCGTCCAACTCGCCAAACTGGCCGGCGCCTACCCAATCATCGCCGTCGACCCCATCTCCCTGCGCCGCGACGTGGCCGAGGAGTGCGGCGCCGACATCGTCATGGACCCCACCGCCTGCGACGCCGGCCTTGAAATCAAGCTCGCCACCGACAAACGCGGCGCCGACGTCTGCGTGGACTACAGCGGCCATTACACCGCGCTGCAAGCTGCCCTCCGCGGCGTCGCCTATCTCGGCACAGTCGTCGCCGGCGCCTGGCCCGGCAGCTACCCCGCCGGCCTCGACCTCGGCGCAGAGGCCCACTTTAACCGCCCCACCATCGTCTTCTCCCGCGCCTGCAGCGAACCCAACCCCGAATACCCCAACTGGGACGAAACGCGCCTCTTCTCAGTAGTCTGGCGCCTACTCTGCGACGGCAGCCTCAAATCGGAACCCGTAGTCCAGCCCGTAGTCCCCTTCGAAGACCTCCTCGAAGCCTACCCCAAAATCGCAACCGCGCCCGAAGAAAACGTCAAACTCGGCGTCGCCTTCTAAGTCAGGACCGCATAAGTTTGCCACCAGCAGGTCCCCCGACCTGCCCAGCAACCCCCACAGCCTAAGTAGAGGTGTCGAAGTTGCCCTTCTCCGTGCCCCTCAGTGCCCCTCCGTGGACAAAAGCTGTTGAAGTTGCCGTTCTCCGTGGCCCTCCGTGGCCCTCCGTGGACAAAAGGTGTTGAAGTTGAAGTTGCCGTTCTCCGCGCCCCTCCGTGGCCCTCCGTGGACAAAAGGTGTTGAAGTTGAAGTTGCCGTTCTCCGTGCCCCTCCGTGGCCCTCCGTGGCTAAAAAAGGTGTTCCCTCCTGGTCTCCAACTACCAACACGCCCCACCTCAAACCAGATTATCCCCAATATAGTCCCAGTTAATCCGATACCCCATCCCAGGCTCCTGCGGCAAATGGACAAACCCATCGCTGTCCATCCTGTCACCAATATCCTCCAGATAGGGCGGCGCAGTATTACAGTCAATGCCTGGCGCCAGCAGCCCGCGCTCATAATATTCGCACGTATCCTCACTCGTCGACCCCAGCATCTGCAGGTTCGCGAACCCGCTCATGTGAATCTCGCACTTCACGCCGAACGCCTCCGCCACCGCCACCATCTTGCGCACGCCCGTAATACCCCCGCGCAGCACATCGATTCGCGTCATATCCGAAGCGCCCCGCAAAATCCAATCAGCCCGCGTATACAGACTCCCCGCCGCAATCTCCGGCGACAGAATAGGAATGTCCAGCTCCCGGCACAGCTTGATATACGGCTGCACCCGGTACTCGTTCATCGGATGCTCATACCAGTAGTAATTCAGCTCCTCCAGCACGCGCCCCACCTTGTACGCCTCTTCATACGTCCGATACGTGCCCCAGGGATCATAGCTAAGCACCATATCGTCGCCGACCGCCTCCCGCACCGCATAACACACCTCAATGTCCTTCGCGATGTGCGAAGGCCGCCCCGGCACCGCCTCCTGCGTCTCCGGATTCCAGAAGTAATACGGGTGTATCTTATAGTGCGTATACCCCTCCTCCTTACACGCCAGGGCATGCGCCGCATACTCCTCCACGCTCCCCATATTCGGAAACGTGCTCGCATACGCCTTCACCTTATCCCGGCAGCCGCCCAGCAGCTTGTAGAGCGGCAGCCCCATCGCCCGCGCTTGCAGATCCCACAGCGCGCAGTCCAGGGCGCTCAGCAAATGCTCCGGCACATTCGCCACCCACATCCAGTGCCAGAACCGCTCCCGGTCATAAGGGTCCTCCCCCAAGACCATATTCTTGAGCCGCCCCTCCACCTGCGCCCGGTCCTCCGGCGTCAGCCCATCAGCGTCCCCATGGCCATGCCCGCCAAAATAGTATCCCTCCGCGCCCTCATCAGTGATCACCTTGATCAGCGTCTGCGTCACCTCCCGCGGAAACGAAAACCGCCCCTGATGAAACTGCTCCCTCACCACCCGAAACGGAACCACCTGAATGTCTACAATCTTCATCGAATCCCACCTTCCCCCTAATGAAAGTTACCTGTAACTACAACACTGACCACTAACCACCGACCACTGCTGTTCCGGGCGGTCGTGCCTTCGGCCCTCCCTTGTACGGGGGCTGCGCCCCCGCAACGCCCCGCCCTTACTAAACCACCGTGTTCATTCTTCCCCAGCATATTGACTAAAGAAAGGTGTCTCCACACCCGCCTGCTGTCTCCCCCCAGCAGTTTCCCTGCATTTCCCCTGCCGTTCCCCTGCAGTATCCCAGCAGTTCCCCAGCAGTTCCCCAGCAGTTCCCCCGGAATTCCTTACGCCCTGCCGTTCGGATACAACTCCTCCAATAGCACGCCCAGCTCGTCCCTCGTCACCGAGTCCATCGACGGCGCCGGCGCACGCACCACGGCCGTTCGAATCACGCCGCGATGAACCAGAATCTCCTTGTGCACACCGTGAAAGAGACCCGCCCCCTGCGCCGTCAACCGGGCAACTGGCACCAGGTACCTGTTAAACGTATCCCAAGCCCCCGCCTCATCACCCGACCGCACACGGTTCCAGATATCAACAAACGCCTCCGGCTGCGTACAGAATGGCATCGTCCCCACAGATCCGCGCCGCATCTCCTCAATAAAGTACCCGCCTCCCGCGCCCCCAAAAACCGTCAATACATCCCCGGCTTCCTCCGCCATCGCCGCCACCTTCGCAACAACCGGGAAACTCTCAACCTTAATGTACTGCACCCACTCACACGCCTCCGCCAGCCGCCGAGCCAGACCCGCAGAAATCGGCGAACCCGCCACATCCTGAATGAAAATCGGCAACGGTACCGCATCCGAGATGGCGCGGTAATACGCCACCGTCTCCTCCGGCCCAGCTGGAAAAAATGCCGGCGGCAGCACCATCAACGCATCCGCCCCATTCTCATGCGCCATCCGGCTGTAATGCACAGCCAGGTCCGTCCCATTCGCCCCCGTGTTGATGACCACCGGAACCCGTCCCGCCACCTGGTCCACCACCACGCGCGTCATCCACGCCCGCTCCGCCTCCGTCAACTTATACACTTCACTCCCCAACGCAACGCCCAACCCATGCACCCCCGCATCCAAATTGAAATCAATCAACCGCCGCAGACTCTCCTCATCAATCCGCGAGTCCTCATCAAACGGCGTCACCAATATCGGATACACGCCCTCCATCGTCTCAGTTGACATCTGTCCTCCTCCCGAAATTCCATTCAACAGTAAAACCACCAGTTTCCCATTTCAGCATCTTGCCGTCAGTCCAAAAGAAAAGCAAGCCAAGTTACAACGTAACCGTGGAACCCTAGACCACGAATCTCCTATACTCTAACTTCCCATGGCTCCCGAAGTTAAACAGTAGTCCCACGCTGGAACCAGTCGCCCTCAAATAATTAAGAATCTGGGCTTCTTCTACTTTCGATAGCTTCTTTATCGACTTGAGTTCAACCACTATCTTCCCAAAGCAGACAAGATCAGCAGAATATCTCTGTGCAAGCCGACTGCCTTTGTAACTAACATCGATCTGCATCTCCGCCTCAAAGGGGATCTTGCGAGCGCTTAACTCGAGTTGCATCGCCTCCTGATAGACTTTCTCAAGAAATCCCGGCCCAAGCACGCGATGCACCTCAATCGCCGCCCCGATCACGGCGTATGTCTCATCTTCATGAATCAATTCAGTCATGACTGTCCTTTCAAACCCATTTTCAGAGGTCGGCGTAGAAGAATCTTCTCAAACAGACTACCAGCTTTGACCGCGTCAGACACAAACGAAAAACATGCCGTCGCCATATCCCAAATGGAGACCAGAAAAGGTATACTTTCTAACCCATAAAGGACCAAAATAGGCTTTCCCCGCGGCCCTTGTCGCCAAGAATGGTGTTCTCCGTGCCTCTAAGTGGCCCTCCATGGTCAAAGAGGTGTTGAAGTTGCCGTTCTCCGTGCCTCTCCGTGGCCCTCCGTGGCTAAAAGGGTGTTGAAGTTGCCGTCCTCCGTCCCCCTCCGCGCCCCTCCGTGGTTAAAAAGGTGTTGAAGTTGCCGTCCTCCGTCCCCCTCCGCGCCCCTCCGTGACCATAAAAGGTGTTGAATTTGCCGTTCTCCGTGCCCCTCCGTGGCCCTCCGTGGTTAAAAAGACGTTGAAGTTGCCGTCCTCCGCGGCCCCCTAGCCATCCACAAACCACAATTGAATCTCTCTCCCCCCTATGCTATGATCACAAAATCCCCAAACCATAGTCACCCAGCCCGACCCGCCAAAAGAAAGGCAACCCAATGACCAACGTCCTCGTTATCTCCGGCACAAACCACGGTTTCGCCGCCAGCGCCGAAGTCATCGGCGGCTTCCTCGGCGAAGACTCCGCCGTCAACGTCACCATCTCCGACGACAAAAGCATCTTCACCTCCTCCAACCTCCTCGAATTCGACGCCTGCATCCTCGGCTCCGGCTTCACCCGCTCCGAACGCCACGAAGACGGCACTGCCACCTACCACGCAGAGCTCACCACCGAACAGGAAGCCGGACTCTTTGGCTTCGTTGCCGGCGGCAAAGGCTTTATCGGCGTCCACGGCACCGGCTGGTGGATCGGCGGCAAAGCCGCTAACCTCCTCGGCGGACACGCCAACTGGCATCCTCCGGGCCTGACCTTCACCGTAAATGTTGACGACGCCTCCCACCCCGTCATGCAGGGCATCGATGACTTCGAGGTCGAGGACGAAATCTACATGTCCGCCTGGGACCCTGCCATAAACATCTTGGCCAGCGCGGAGTGGTCCGACAAAGCGCACCCCATGGCCTGGGTGAAGCCCTATGGCGACGGTCGCGTCTTTTACACAACCCTGGGCCACACATCCGAAACCTTCACGCGCCCAGCCGTCCAGCGGATGATGCGCCAAGGCACACTCTGGGCCGCCAACGGAGCCGCCGCCTGACCCAACCCGACCAGGGTAGCGCCGGCCTGCTGGCTCCCCTGGCAAAACCCACCTACCGGCACCTACTGCTCAGCAGTGTCCTCTGGTGGCAGACCTACTCAATCTGGGTCGTTGTAGCCGGCGTCGTTGTCCTGGACATGACCGACTCCGCCCTGGCCGTGACTCTGCTCACCTTCTGGCGCCGCGCCGCCCAGCTCGCCTTCGGCGGCTTCGCAGGCTTCATCGGCGACCGCCTAGGAAGACGAACCACCCTGATTCTGAGCCAGGTCGTCATCTTCGCAGCCTGCCTTTCGCTCCTTCTCCTCTTCGAAGGAGATCGGCTGAGCGCTTGGCAGATCACTGCTGCCGCCTTCATTATCGGCGCCGCCTGGACTGTCGACGCGCCAGCCCGCGCCGCGCTTGTGCCCGACCTTCTCGGCAGAAGGCTCACCGCCGACGCCATGCTGTTGGAGAGCTTGACCCACAGCGTCCTTCTAGGCACCGGTGCTTTCATGGCCGGCTGGCTGCTCGAATACTTCGACGCATCCGCCGGCTTCGGCTCTCTTACCACGCTGACGGGCCTCAATCTGCTACTGCTGATCTGGCTCGGTCGTGTTCAAGTGCCGCAGACCACACCTGTTGCCAGCGAAGGCGTCTGGCGATCTATCGGAGGAGGAGTCTCTTACCTGCGCGGCAATAGCCGCCTTATGACCGTCGTGGTCATCTCCGCGCTCATCAACATTCTGGTCTTTCCCGCGCTGAGCCTGATGCCCGTCTTCGCCCGCGACGTATTCGAACGCGGCGCCATAGGGCTCGGCATCTTAAGCGGGAGTTTCAGCTTCGGCTCCTTCGTCGGCCTCTTTCTGACCCAGCGCTTGCGCCGCCATATGTCGTTCCACTCGATATTCGCCTTCGGATCACTCCTTCAATGTGTGGCCTGGGTACTCTTCGCCCTCTCCCCGCTCTTTGGCCTCGCGATGCTTCTCCAATTCTTGGCAGGGGTAGGCCAGGCCAGTTTCTATACAATGCGCAGCGTCATTTTGCTGACATCCTCCAGCAACGAAATGCGCGGCCGCGCCATGAGCACCGTCGCCCTCAGCCAGGGCGTCGGCCTGCCAGGCGAACTCGTAACCGGCTCCCTCGCCGAAACCGTCGGCCCCCGCTTCGCAGTCTCAGTCCAGGGAACCCTCGCCGCCGCAACAGCCCTCGCCATCTTCTGGAAAGCAAAGACCCGCCAATCATCAAGCCCATGACGCCACCAAATCACCCAGCAGTCTCCAAGTGCCCCACCGTGCCCCTCCGCGAACAAAAGGTGTCGAAGTTGCCGTTGCAGTTCTCCATGCCCTTCAGTGGCCCTCCGTGGCTAAATAAGGGTGTCGAAGTTGCCGTTGCAGTTCTCCGTGCCCTTCCGTGGCCCTCCGTGGCTAAATAAGGGTGTCGAAGTTGCCGTTGCAGTTCTCCGTGCCCCTCCGTGGCCCTCCGTGGCTAAAAAAAGGTGTTCACCCTTACTTTAGGCAGATCAATCTCCAACGGATTCCAACCAAACCAACCCCAAAATCCCAGTCAGAAGGACCGCCCAAATGACCACCAACCTGACCATCAACACACCAATGCCCCCGCCCCACTGGTCCCTCCTCCAAAGAAGACTCCTCCGCGAGCTGGCCGACGGCTGCCGCGCCTTCTTCGACCACTACTTCGACGACCGCGGCTACCTCCTCTGTGTCCCCCGCTGGGGCGGCGACGACGGCCCCGACGACGCCGCCGAAAACATCCTCAACTGGACCATGCTCCACGCCCTCGGCGCCGACGACGACATCCTCGACCTCTACAAACTCGGCTGGGAGGGCCACCTCCTGCAGTACACAGAAGCCAAAACAGTCGAAGTGCCCATGGCCCGCGACGGCATGTACTTCAAAGAATTCCCAGTCATGTTCGACTGGTTCCACAACGCCGAAGGCTTCTCATCCTTCTTCCTTCAAGGCCTCTCCGACCCCGATGACCCCGACTTCCAACGCCGCTGCCGCCGCTTCGCCGGTTTCTACATGGACGAAGACCCGATTGCCAAAAACTACGACCCCGAACACAAGCTGATCCGCAGCATGTTCAATGGCAGCCGCGGCCCCCTCCTCCGCAAAGCCACCGGCCTCGACTGGGCCGGCGACCCCATCGAAATCGAAGGAAGATTCCGCCTCGGTCACGGCGAGCGCAACTACGACGAGATGGTGGCCCACTTCAAAGACTACAACGACGTCGTCGGCGACCACCCCATCAACATGGCCGCCACCATCCTGCCTCTTAACGCCTTCATGCTCGGTCACGAAGACAAGTACCGCCAGTGGGTCATCGACTATGTAGATCAGTGGGTCGAGCGTACAGAGCAGAACGGCGGCATCATCCCCACCAACGTCGGCCTCGACAACGTCGTCGGCAGCGAATGTGGCGGCCGCTGGTACGGCGGCGTCTACGGCTGGGGCTTCACCGTCACCGTTCCCCAGACCGGCGAGCTCGCCCACCGCACCTACTTCCACACCCGCGCCATCCACGGCTTCGGCAACGCCATGATACTGACCGGCGACCAGCGCTACGCCGATTCCTGGCGCGGGGTAATCGACCACGTCAACAGCAACGCCCGTGAAATCGATGGCCAACTGATGTATCCCGATGCCTATGGTGACTACTTTGGCGAGGAAGACTGGTACGCCTTCAAGCCCGAGCCCTTCACGTCCGGCGCGCTCGAAGTCTACCTCTGGTCAATGAACCCCGACCACCGCGACCTCCTCGCCGGCGACCCCTGGATCCAATATCTCGAAGGCGACAACCCCGATTTCCCCGAGCAGGCGCTCCTGTCCGACTTCGACAAGCTCAGACACAACCTCGAAGTCATGCGCGCCGACACTGCCACCCCCGACACCCGCCTTTCCGACGACATGAACCACATCAACCCGGCCGTCACCGAAAACCTCACCAGGCTCATGCTCGGAGGCCTGCCCACAGGCCGCACCGGCGGCCCCCTCCACTGCCGCCTGCGCTACTTCGACCCGGATCAGCGAAGAGCCGGTGTCCCCGCTGACGTGGCCGCGCTCGTAGAAAAAATGACCGCCGACGCCGTCACCGTAACCCTCATCAACACCAGCCAGGTATCCTCCCGCCGCGTCACCGTCCAGGGCGGCGCCTACGCCGAGCACCAGTTCAAATCGGCCACCGTCAACGGGCAGAGCATCGAAATCGAGAACGACACATTCGAAGTCAACATCGCCCCCGGCTGCGGCGCCACCATCGAAATCGCAACCGACCGCTACGCCAACACACCCACCCTCGCCTTCCCATGGCGCAGGTAAATGAGGTCAGATTGCATTGGCGTATGGGATAGGGCGGAGTCAACTGCGTTCGGAAATTCCAGTTGAGCACGGGAGTCGCCTGAGAAACTCAGCCCAAAAATGAATCGACTGCAGAGACGCGGGCCAGCCGGTCCCGCGTCTCCCTGCACTCACGTGGTCGTCTACTGAGCTTGGCCCCAAAATTGGACTACGAGCTAAGGTGTGTTTTGGAGCAAAACACCTAAGCCTGGTTAGGGGGAGCACGATTGTCAGGAAACCGCTGCGGCCACCCTGCCGGCAGTTGGCTGCGAATCTGGGATATCTCTGCTGGGTTCTATGACAATTGAGTCATCAAGCAAGCATGGTTTTCGGCGTATTCCGAAGCTCTGCAATCTGCCCGTGACTTTTCATTTCTGTTCCTGAGAATCCTGGCGGGAAGCAGTCCGAAATCATAGAAGACTTGCTCTCGGGAGTGCATTGAGCTGCACTCCTTCTTGCTTTGCAGGTCATCCTTGTTCCTCCCATGTTGGTTTCTCGGCCCGGCGCCCCTACGTGCGAGTTCCAACCGAGTGTGGCCGAGTTCACCCTGGTTGAGAGGAATCGCGGGCAGCGCGGGGGTCACGGTAAGAAGGGCTGGAATTGCCAGTCACATACGCTGCCCGTTCTGAGTTTTCGCCTCCATCCTTCGTCGAAACATTGGTTCCCTCCCGTTCATAGGTAACGAACATGCTTCAACTGGCTCAACGCCTCGTCCCCTTACCGCCTGTTTCTCAGTCGCTAACGAGACGCCCGCAAAGTCTGTGGACGCTGTAGAGTGCTGACCTGCTCCTTGGCATTACGAAGCAAGATCAGCCTCCGATTACAGTCTGGACGGCAGTGTAATTGCAAGCGTATCAGTCCTGGTCTGGTGGCTCAATCGTAAGGGCCAACTCAGTTGGCGCGCCCCCGTGGAAATTCTGAACCCCGACAAAAATGTTTCCACCCGCTTGCACTGATATGGTGATAGTCTCATCCCCGTCTAAGCCCCTGCTTGTGTCGTCCCAAGCTGTACCTTGCTCGTCGCGGCCAAAGATGTCGAAGTCGTGGCTGGTCGGCGTAGTGTCGACCTGGACCGTCCACGAGCCGGCGCGGACTTCTGCGTACCAGAGGAAATAAACGACCTGAAGGCGTGACAGACTGGCAACGTAGCTGCGAATTGAATGAGCGGTTACGCTGGTTGGGTTGCCAATAATATAAGGATCGGAATGTGTTCCCGAACCGCCCGTTGTAAACCCGTCGGGAGTCGGCGTACCGGTCGCCGAACGCTGAGGTGTGACTGTGGCCGTAGGCGTTGCTGTCATGGTGGCCGTCAGCGTGGGGATTGCTGTGGGAGTCGCCGTGTCCGCAGGAACAGCCGTGGGCGTGTGAGTGGATGTCGACGTCGCCGTGTCCGCAGGAACAGCCGTGGGCGTGTTGGTGGCTGTGGACGTCGCCGTGTCCGTAGGAACCAGGATAGCCGTCGCTGTGGCCGGAGCGCTGGCTGCTTCCACCGTGAAGGACATCGCCAGCGTCCCCAGTATGTCGCCGCCTCGGTTCACCTGCGAGTAAGCCGTGGCCGTCAGAATGTACTCTCCCACCGGCAGCGCTTGACCATGCAGGGCGCCATGTCCGTTGTCCCCGTAAAGGGAGTACGGCGGGATGCCCTCAGTCTGGTCAACCGACTTCGCTCCGGTCAACTGCAGTCGGACGCTGCCGACCCGCACCCCGGGCTCGATATGGACCCGGATACCGATGCTGCCGTTGGTAGGATCGTCCAGGGCCAGCACGCCGCCGTCGCTCAGCGTTGCCAGCACCGCCTGCGGCCGGGTGGACGCATCCACCACTGTGAACCCGACCAGCGGGCCTGTCGCCGCTGCCGCTGTCGCGACCACTGTGGCCGTCGCTGTTGACATTGCCGTTGCCGTGTCCGTAGGAACCACGGTAGCTGTTGAAGTGGATGTGGGCGTCGCCGTGTCCGTAGGTACCAAAGTAGCCGTCGCTGTGGCCGTAGAGCTGGTTGCTGCCACCGTGAAGGACACAGCCAGCATCCCCAGTATGTCGCCGTCTCGGTTCGCCTGCGAGTAAGCCGTAGCCGTCAGAATGTACTCTCCCACCGGCAGCGCTTGACCATGCAGGGCGCCGTGCCCGTTGTCCCCGTAGAGGGAGTACGGCGGAATCCCCTCGGTCTGGTCAACCGATTTCGCTCCGGTCAGTTGCAGTCGGACGCTGCCAATCTGCACGCCAGGCTCCGTATTGACCCGGATACCGTAACTGCCGTTGGTCGGATCCAACAGGGTCAGGACTCCCCCGTCGATCAGCGTTGCCAGCACCGCCTGCGGACCGGTGGATGTATCCACCACTGTGAACCCGACCAGCGGGCCAGTCCCCGCTACCACTGTGGGCGTTGCTGTGGGCATTGCTGTGGCCGTTGCTGTGGCCGTCACTGTTGGCGCCACTGTGGCCGTCACTGTTGGCGCCACTGTGGCCGTCACTGTTGGCGCCACTGTGGCCGTCACTGTTGGCGCCACTGTGGCCGTCACTGTTGGCGCCACTGTGGCCGTCACTGTTGGCGCCACTGTGGCCGTCACTGTTGGCGCCACTGTGGCCGTCACTGTTGGCGCCACTGTGGCCGTCACTGTTGGCGCCACTGTGGCCGTCACTGTTGGCGCCACTGTGGCCGTCACTGTGGGCGTTGCTGTGGGCGTTGCTGTGTCCGCAGGAATCACCGTTGCTATTTCCGTGGATGTGGACGTCGCCGTATCTGCAGGAATGGCGGTAGGCGTGTCGGTGGCTGTAGCACTACTGTCGCTGATGATCGTGATGCGGTGGGTAGTAGAGCTCTCCGAGTCAGGATACGTGGTCACCGACAGATTTATCTCTGTCAAGTGTTCAAAACCGGGACATCGTTTTATGTAGAAGCCTGACTCTGCCGCTCTCTGGTAAGTAATCGTAAAGCTGGAGTCTAAGTATCCTGGCACACTACATAGATCTTCAGGAGACACCTTGCCAAATATGGAAACGGTAAGAAAACCGCGCTCATGAATAATTTCAATACCGACCGACCGATCGGGATCGTTCACAGCATAAAACGGGCCTATCCAGGGATCGTCGTCCGAGATCGTGACGGATGAGGGTACTGCGATAGCCTGCTGACTGCCGTCCGAAGGCGGCCCCACAGTAGTGATATACACCGGGTCCACGTCCTGCCGCTGCTGAACGGTGGCCGTCGCTGTAGACGTAGCTGTTGCAGTGTCCGCAGGAACCACCGTTGCTACTGCCGTGGATGTGGAAGTTGCCGTTGCTGTGTCCGCTGGAACCAACGTTGCTACTGCCGTCGCTGCGGAAGTTGCCGTTGCTGTGTCCGCTGGAACCAACGTTGCTACTGCCGTCGCTGCGGAAGTTGCCGTTGCTGTGTCCGCTGGAACCAACGTTGCTACTGCCGTCGCTGCGGAAGTTGCCGTTGCTGTGTCCGCAGGAACCAGGGTAGCCGTCGCTGTGGAAGTCGCCGTTGCTGTGTCCGCTGGAACCACCGTTGCTATAGACGTAACTGTGTCTCCTGGAACGGCCGTGGGCGTGTTGGTGGCTGTAGCACTGCTGTCGCTGATGATCCTGATACGGTGCGTAGTATAACTCTCCGCGTCAGGATACGTGGTCACCGACAGATTTATCTCCGTCAAGTGTTCAAACCCGGGACAGCGTCTGACGTAGAAACCTTTGGTCGCCAGTGTCTGGTAGCCAATCGCAAAACTACTATCTATATATTCTGGTAAACTACATAGACCCTCGCTCGGCGTGATAGCGATTGCAAAGCCGTGTTCATTGAGGATGTCAACCCCGACAACCCGGTCAGGATCGTTCACAGTATAAAACGGGCCAAACCAGGGATCGTCGTCCGATACCCTGACAGAGGAAGGCATTACGATAGCCTGCTGATTTCCGTCCGACGGCGGCCCCACAGTAGTGATGTACACCGGGTCCACGTCCTGCTGCTGAACGGTGGCGGTCGCTGTGGAAGTTGCGGTCGCTGTGGAAGTTGCGGTCGCTGTGGACGTAGCTGTTGCTGTGTCCGCAGGAACCAATGTTGCCGTAGATGTAACCGTGTCCCGGCTAGACATAAATGGGCCCTCGCCCAACGGAACCGCCAGGGCAGGCGCGACGAACCTGCCTTCCGCAGAGCTCTGTTGCGCAGAAGCCAGGTTCGTAAACAAAAGGATTGAGGCAGCAGCCAGGAACGCCGCGGCCAGCCAAAGACCCCGTCCATCCGCTAACGGCAGATCCTTCCGTCGTCGTATCATTTGTCCCTACCTCAATGTAAGATCAGTTCAACATCGAACCTCTGACGCAATCCGATCGGGACTCAGCTACCCAGCGCCCCCAACGACCCGACCGGATGACATCCAGGCAAATTTTCGGGCAAGTATGCCCCTTCGCCTGCTTTTAGCGTCTCTGCTATATTGGCTATGAAAGCCGTATCTGTCTCGACAGATTGGATTCCTGTTTCTGTCGAGTCGGTGTAAATCCTTCCAGTTACACAGTTTGGATGCCGCATAAGAGTGAAAACTCCGTCGGCATTGAGATTGGAAGTCCCTGATTGGGCTTCCCCGTTTGTGATTTCAGCACTGAAACCAGTGTTTAGGCGTCCGCAGAATAATCGTAACTACTCAGCCGCAACAGATTCGCAACCCTCACCGAGGCGAGCAAAGGTGACTCACTCCTCATTTCTCTTCACACCAATCCTCAATCAATCGCCGCAGTCTCTGACCACTAACCACTGACCACTGACCACTGCAGTTCTGGGCCTTCGGCCCTCACTTGTGCAGGGGCTGCGCCCCCGCAACGCCCCCCTACAAAAACATGCCTCACCCACCGTGTGACTTCATCGGTCTCCGTGAATGAAATCTTCGTCCAATGAACGCACATTCCTGTTTCCCTCGCCGCTTATTGTCGTGAGTGTCACCGCTGTCGTGAGTGTCACCGCTGTCGAGCGTGTCCCCGAAGGCGTAGGGGAATCAGCCTACGAGGGTGGCGTAATTGTGAGAGTCAGGTCCGTTGGCGCACTACCGTCGGTGTTCCTTACAATGAGATAAATGTGCCCGTCAGCCTGCACAGTGACAGTGACGCTCTCGTCTCCAGTAGATTCGACGACAGACGAGTCGTCCAAATTGTTCGTCCGATCATCCCTGACATAAAGGTCAAAATCGTGTCCGTCCGGCGAAGAGTCAATGCTAATTGTCCAGGACCCGGACTTTTCGTTGACGTTCCACTGGAACCTCACCGTCTCGCCCGCGCTCAGGCTGGATACGTAGCTGAGGATCGAATGCGCAGTTACGCTGATCGGGTTGCTGATTATGAATGGATCGGACCATGTCCCCGATCCACTGGGTGTAAACGTGCTGATCAGTGGAGAGGGTGTGCCAGTCTGCACTTCGCAGAACGGCAGACCACCGAAGCCGGGAGTCGTGATGTAGCTCCAACTTGCAGGGACACATCCAGACAATTCGTTGTTTATCAGGCTTACTCTCTGCAATTTGGCGAGGCTGCCTAGTTCCCTGGGTATTGAGCCGGATAGCTGATTGTATTCGAGAAACAGGTCCTGCAGTTCAGTAAGGTTGCTTAGTGTTGACGGGATCGATCCGGTCAATTGATTGTCTGAGAGAAACAGCCTTTTCATTTTTGTCAGGTTGCCCAGTTCAGTTGGGATTCGCCCGCTCAATTGGTTGTTTGCGATATGCAGTTCCTCTAACTTGGTGAGACTCCCCAACTGCGTTGGGATCGATCCGCTCAACTGGTTTCTGCCGAGATGCAGCTTTGTGAGATTGCCAAGGCTGCCCAATTCTGTCGGAATCGACCCGCTCAACTGATTAAATGAGACATGCAACATTTCCAGTTTAGTGAGGTTGCCCAACTCCGTCGGGATCGTACCGGTCAGAACGTTGCTGCCGAGAATCAGCTTCTTTAGGTTGCCTAGACTACCCAACTGCGTCGGGATAGGACCACGCAAGTCGTTATGTTGCAGGTCTGCCGTTTCCAGTTTGGTGAGGTTGCCCAACTCGGTCGGGATGGCGCCAGTCAAGTCGTTTTGATACAGGTGCAGCGTTTCCAGTTTGGCGAGGTTGCCCAACTCGGTCGGGATCGCACCAGTCAGATCGTTGTAGCTGAGTAACAACTCTTTCAAGTTGCTGAGATTGCCAAACTGCGTTGGCACTGTACCACTCAAATTGTTTGAGGCAAGGTCCAGCGTTTCCAGGTTGGTGAGGTTGCCCAACTCGGCCGGGATCGTACCGGTCAAGCCGATACGCGCCAGGTCCAGTTCAACCAGGTTGACGAGGCTGCCTAGCTGTGCCGGAATCGAACCGCTCATGTCGTAGTTGTCCTCCAGGAGCAGCCGTTTCAGTTGGGTAAGGTTGCCCAGTTGTGCCGGAATCGAACCGCTCATATCGTAATTATATGAGAGATTCAGTACAACCAAGTTTGTGAGGTTGCCAATTTCCGATGGAAATGAGCCGGTCAAATTGTTCCACTGAAGATCCAGTTCGATGACGCGACCGTCTGTGTCACAGGTGACCCCGTACCAAGTGCCAATCGGGTCGGCGCTGAGCCATTTCGTGTTGACGGACCAGTTCGCTCCTCCAGTGGCATTGTAGAGCGCGATCAGAGCGGCCTTGTCCGAGGCCGCATCTGCTGAGCTACTGGTTGTCGTCGTGGCTGTTGACGTGGCTGTCGGCGTGGCAGTCGGCGTAGCTGTCGGCGTAGGCGTTGACGCGTTGTTCAGGAAGACGATAGTGTTCGAGTTGTCTCCCAGAAGGTTAGGTGTAGTTTCCGACGTGGCCGTCGCCGTGGCAGTCGGCGTGGCCGTAGGTGTGGGCGTGTTGCAGAACGACAGAGACAAGCTGTCCAAATCATTGTTTCCCACATTTCCGAGCCCAGCAGGTATGCACCCATTGAATCGGTTTGTACCGCCGAGGTACAGGGTGACCAGGTTGGTGAGATCACCCAATTGAGATGGGATGGTCCCGCTCAGATCATTGTCGTTGAGTCGCAAAGTGCCCAGGTTGGAGAGATTGCCCAGTTGTGACGGGATGGTCCCACTCAGATCATTGTCGTTGAGCCATAATGTGCCCAGGGTTGAGAGGTTGCCCAGCTGTGAAGGGATGGTTCCGCTCAGCCCGCTGTTATCAAGCTTCAGATGCTGAAGGTTGGACAGGCTGCCCAGTTGCGATGGAATGGATCCAGTCAAATCGTTTCCATCAAGGGCCAGGCCATACAAGTTGGAGAGGTTGCCCAATTGCGATGGGATTTTCCCGCTCAAAGCGTTGTTGCCAATATATAGATGTACGAGTTTGGACAGGCTGCCCAGTTGCGATGGGACAGACCCGGTCAGTTTGTTAGTGTCAAGCCTCAGATACTCTAGCTGGGAGAGATTGCCCAGCCAGGATGGGATGGTTCCAGTCAATTGGTTAGACACAAGATCCAGATACTCTAGTTTGGAGAGATTGACCAGTTGTGACGGAATGTTTCCGCTCAGTCCGTTACCACCTAGTTCCAGGCGCGTGAGCTCGGAGAGGTTGCCCAGTTGTGACGGGATGTTTCCGCTCAGGCTGTTGCCAATGAGAGTTATCGCAGTTACACGACCATTCTCATCGGTGGACACCCCATGCCAGGTGCCGACCGGCTCTTCGCTCAGCCAGTTCGTACTGAAGCGCCAGTTCGCTCCGTCAGTACCATTGTAGAGGGCGACGAGTA
The DNA here is from genome assembly GCA_965207495.1 of Caldilineaceae bacterium. Taxonomy (GTDB): domain Bacteria; phylum Chloroflexota; class Anaerolineae; order Caldilineales; family Caldilineaceae; genus Bin5. Next base: position 3,285,740 of record OZ242287.1, on the reverse strand, counting down.
CCTCCCTGTCCGTCGATGAAGAAGTAGTTGCCGTCACAGTGGGCGTGGGCGTAATGTTAGGTGTAATTGTAGCTGTAGCCGTAGCTGTGGCTGTCGGCGTCGCTGTGGCTGTGGCTGTCGGCGTCGCTGTGGCAGTCGCCGTGGCCGTGGCTGGAATGCTGGCTGCTGCCACCGTGAAGGACACCTCCAGCGTCCCCAGCAAGTTGCCGCCGCGGTTCGCCTCCGAGTAGGCCGTGGCCCTCAGAGTGTAGTCTCCCACCGGGAGCGCTTGACCGTGCAGGGCTCCAACTCCGTTGTCCCCGTAGAGGGAGTACGGCGGGATACCCTCCGTCTTGTCAACCGACTTCGCTCCGCTGAGTTGCAACCGAACGCTGCGAACCACCACTCCGGAATCGGTGTTGACCTGGATACCGTAGCTGCCGTTGACCGGATCGACCAGAGTCAGGGTTCCGCCGTCGGTCAGCGTTGCCAGCACCGTCTGGGGCTGGATGGATGCGTCCACCACTGTGAATCCGGTCAGCGGTCCAGTTGCCACTACTGCAGTCGCTGTGGGTGTGGTGGTGGGCGGCACAGTCGTAGCCGTAGCTGTCGGCGTATACGTTGCTGTGTCCACAGGGAGAGAGGTAGCAGTAGGCGTAGATGTAGAAGTAGACGTAGAAGTAGCTGTCGCTGTGGCAGTCGCCGTCGCTGGAGTGCTGGCTGCTGCCACCGTGAAGGACACCTCCAACGTGCCCAGCAAGTTGCCGCCGCGGTTTGCCTCCGAGTAGGCCGTGGCCGTCAGAGTGTAGTCTCCCACCGGGAGCGCTTGACCGTGCAAGGCCCCAACTCCGTTGTCCCCGTAGAGGGAGTACGGCGGGATACCCTCAGTCTTGTCAACCGACAACGCTCCGCTGAGTTGCAACCGAACGCTGCGAACCACCACCCCGGAATCGGTGTTGACCTGAATTCCGTAGCTGCCGTTGACCGGATCGTCCAGAGTCAGGGTTCCGCCGTCGGTCAGCGTTGCCAGCACCGTCTGGGGCTGGATGGATGCGTCCACCACAGTGAATCCGGTCAGCGGGCCAACTGCCACCAATGCCGTTGCCGTGGGTGTGGTGGTGGGCGGCACAGTCGTAGCCGTGGCTGTCGGCGTGTACGTTGCTGTGTCCACAGGGAGGGAGGTAGCAGTAGGCGTGGATGTAGAAGTAGCTGTCGCCGTTGCTGTCGGCGTGGTTGTGGCGGCAGTGTTGGCTGCTGCCACCGTGAAGGATACCTCCAACGTGCCCAGCAAGTTGCCGCCGCGGTTCGCCTCCGAGTAGGCCGTGGCCGTCAGAGTGTAGTCTCCCACCGGGAGCGCTTGACCGTGCAAGGCTCCAACTCCGTTGTCCCCGTAGAGGGAGTACGGCGGGATACCCTCAGTCTTGTCAACCGACAACGCTCCGCTGAGTTGCAACCGAACGCTGCGAACCACCACCCCGGAATCGGTGTTGACCTGAATTCCGTAGCTGCCGTTGACCGGATCGTCCAGAGTCAGGGTTCCGCCGTCGGTCAGCGTTGCCAGCACCGTCTGGGGCTGGATGGATGCGTCCACCACAGTGAATCCGGTCAGCGGGCCAACTGCCACCAATGCCGTTGCCGTGGCTGTAGCAGTTGACGTGGATGTTGCAGTGTCCACTGGTATCGATGTAGCCGTGGCTATAGCAGTAGACGTGGATGTTGCAGTGTCCACTGGTATCGATGTAGCCGTGGCTATAGCAGTAGACGTGGATGTTGCAGTGTCCACTGGTATCGATGTAGCCGTGGCTGTCGGCGTGGATGTAGATGAGATTGTCGGCACAACCTGCACCTGAATCCTCGGCGTAGCCGAAGATGTGACCGTAGGCGTGTTTTGCGGATTCTGCAGCACCTCCACCTGCCGCGGAGACGCAGACACATTCTCAGACCATGGGCCTGTCTCGTTGGCCGCGTTGATTGCACGGATGGTGTAGTGGTAGGTCGTGCCCGCCGTGAGCCCGGCATGACTGTAGGTTGTGCCGGTCAGGTTATCCCCGCCGATCTGCCGCGAGTCATCGGCGTTGGTCCAGACCCACAACTCGTAGCGTTCCGCGCCGGTTACCTCTGTCCAGCTTAACTCCACCGTTCCCTCGCCTGCCTCGGCGGTCAGCGCCGGCGCGCCTAATGGCGGCTCGAAGGTCACCGACGCATACTCAGACCAGGGGCCGTTCACGCCACCGGCGTGTACCGCACGCACCGCGTAGTAGTAGGTCGTACCTGCCGTGAGTCCGGCATGACTGTAGGTCGTGTCCGTTAGGGCACCGTCGTCCAAACGCAGCCAACCATCGGCGCTGGTCCAGACCCACAGCTCATAACTCTCCGCGTCGGTCACCGCTGTCCAGGTCAACCCGATTGCGCCCGTGCCGGCCTCAGCGGTCAGTGCAGGAGCAGAGAGCGTGGCGTCCGTCGAAGTCTCTTGCGCCAAAGCCAGGTTCATATAAGACAAGAGGGCGACGACAACTGAGAGGACAACTACCAGAAAGACACGAGAGCCGCGCAGGACTGGCGAAATGTTCCCTTGCTGAAACATCAGCCTCTCTCCCCGGATGTGCATGGCAACTCAAATTAAACGCAGATATTATCGGCCAAAGGACTAATGGCGCGAGATCCTTTGATCTGCGATGATTCCGAGCAGACACCGAACACGAGCTTCCCAGAAAAGGTAGCTCCTGCTACTACTATAGCAAGCTCTTATTAGATGGTTATCAGAAAACTCCGTCATTGATTGTGATTTTTTGTGAGATTGAACCATCACCGGTATTTTTTCCCAGATAGTCGCCAGATGACGCTCCACGTCCTATCAGTGCATTAGAACGGGATATCCACATCTCTAACAACACGAAGGTTGTTCAAATGGCCGGCGCCCCCACACCGCCATGCACAGCCTGTCTGCTCTACAGTCAATGTCAGAGAGTGCATAAGAGAAGGTAGTCACCTCCTTGATGTCAAGACCGCGCCAAAATGCGCATCCCGCAGGACCGGAGAACTGCATCCCCATGCAGAAGCGCTCAATATAGTACTGTCAGTGGAGTGACGAGCAACGGCTTGTAAACCGCGTCAGGGCTGGGGGCCCAACTCGGAGAGCAGTAAAGCCGCTAAGAGAAGTGGACATGCTGACTTGCCTTAGTCAGCTTGATGGGGCACGCAAAGTTACAGGAGTCGCAAGCGGCGCCGGGCAAGTGGGAGACTATCGAAGTCCAACTCTTGGACACAGAACGCTTTTGATTAGGCGTTCGAAGAAGGTACCAGAGAGAAAGTATGGGAAGGCCCAATCGCTTTCATTTCCTTCGACACGACTGAATCGCTAAACGCCGTCCGCAACGGAGCGACAGAGGGCGACAGCTCCATTGGGCTGCGCCCCAAGCAGATTTCCAGGCCAATCATGCAGGCAGCACGGGCAGCTGGTCTGGGGACTGGCTTCATGGGGAATTCGCCGCGGATCTGCATGGCAGGTAACTTGGCGAGGGCGGGGAAGGAAACGCTAGGACTGATGAACGCGGGGCGCTGAAATTCATCCAGATTGCCGGCGTCTTACATGCACAATGGGACTGCCTGCAGGGGGACTGTGGCGTAGTTTGCAAGAGTCGATGTGGCGTCGAGCACATCTGATGCCCAGAACAGTGCAAATCAACAGAGACGGAGAGGTTGTTCTACAGCAAGAAAAGTTGCGGAACGTGCACACTTAGGAAAAGTTGGGAAACACTATAGAAAGCATGACTTCATCCATGCACACAAATACCCATGACAAACCGTCGGTGAGGCTTGTTCCACGGGGCTACCACTCTTGCTTCTCAGTTCGTCTGACAGTCCCTTAATTTACCCATTAATTCGGTTTGACAGGTTCTCAGTATTCGGCCCAGTCAATTCGATATGTTCATTCAGTCTCACGCTGACTCACAGTCTATGGGGTTTCTTTCGGCCTCGACAGAGTTGAATTACAGATTGTCTGCATCCCTACCTCACACCCTCCGCCAACTCCGACAGCCTCTCAAACATCACCCCATCGATCTCCACATGCAACACATGCGAAATCACCTGCGACCAGCCATGCACAAAATACGCCCAACCATCCGCAACAGTCAGCCCGCGGCTGCGCGTCTGCCTCTCCGCCTGCCGCATAAAATCCAATTCACCGCGATAGTTCAGCTCCCACGCAACACCGTCCCGGGGAAAAAGAGCACTGTCTGTCAAAGGTGACCCAGGCGTGTCCTTCCCCATCCCCGTCGCATTGACCACAACACTGCCCGGCGGCAGCTCCGCCATAATCTCGTCGTTGCGCGCCGCAACATTGTTCTGAATAAACGCAAACTGGATCTCCCGACCCCCTTCGACGCCGGTCCGCTCCACCATCTCTTTCAGTCGCGCCAGCCTTGGCGCCGATCGGTTGACCACCACAATCCGCCCCGGACGATCCGTCGTTCTGGTCTTCCACATCAAATGAAGAACTAATGCCACCGCAGACCCGCCTGCACCCAGCATCAGCACTTCCCCGCCCGTCCGCCCGAAGTATTCCTCGCCAAGAATGGCATCCATGCTCAACCCGCCCGCAACCGGGTCCGTCGCCCGCCCGACAAGCTTGCCCCCGTCTTTGGCGATGCTCGACACCTCCTGCGTCGCCCTCGCATACGGCCCTAAGTCGTCAAACAGGTCCCCCGCCGCCGCCAGCAGGTCGATCTTATGCGTTGTGACAAGCGCGCCCAGCGCCATCGGCTCCGCCTTGATTCCTGCCACCACCCGTCGATAACGCGCAGGCGCGGCATGAATCTCCATATCGATCCCTGCCAGCGTCACCTCCTCGCGGCCCAAAGCCTCCATCCACAGCGGAAAAACACGCCGCGACGAAGATTGACTTGTCGTCACCCCGACAAAATAAAATGTTGGCCCTTCCGGTCTCACTAGGCTTGACATTTTCGCCTTCACTGTGCTTGACTTGAGGTTCACATTCCAATCGGCGGCAAGATCAGCAACCGCCGTCTGCAAGTTTGAATTCCTATGCGGCGTCCCGTTTTCCAGGCGACATACGCAAGAGAAGCAAACTCGAAACGCCGTCTACCTGTAATTTCAGTCCACCCGATGGCGATCGCGCCAACCTATGAACGCTCCCGGCCCTACTGAAAGCACGCCCCTCGACATCTGGCAGCAGGCCAACGAAGACCGCTTGCGTCGCAACGCCCAGCTCTGGATTGAAAGCCGCGAGACGACCCTCTATGCCGAGGAATGGGGCAAATACTACGTCGCCGTCACCCGCGAAGGCCAGCGCCTCGTCCTTTGGATGCTGGACACCGAAGCGTCCAACACCGACTGGATTCAGAGCGCGATGGACCTCCGCTTCCCCCTCCGCCTCCAGAGTTCCTACACCCAAGCGATGATTCTTGCCCTGCTCTGGCAGCCATCCCCCCAAACAGTCTTCCTCAGCGGACTGGGCGGCGGATGCCTTGCCACCACCCTCCACCACCACCTGACCCGCGCCAACTTCGTCTGCGTTGAAATCTCTGCCCCGGTCGTGACCGCCGCCACGCGCTACTTCGGCTTCCAACCCGACGAACGGCTTTCCATCCATGTGTCAGACGTCCGCGACTTCCTCAATCGCGACAGATCATCCTACGATCTGTTGCTTCTCGACGTCTTCTGCGACCACGGCGTCTCCCCTGAACACGCCACCGAACCGGACTTTCTGGCCCTTTGCCGCCATCGCACCCATGAAAACGGGCTGCTGGCCATAAATCTTGGCAACAGGGACCCTGCCTTCGATGAGGTATCCAGAACGCTCTCCAAACTCTATTCCACGGTCTACGCCTGCCCAGGACGCGGCAGCACAACCGTCTTCTTCGCAACCGACCAGGAGCCCCGCTCCCCCAAACAGCTTCAGCAGGAAACCGTCGAACTAGAAAGGAGTCACGACTTTCTTTTCCCGCTGCTGCCCTGGACCGACCGCCTTGAGATGGTTCAGGCCCCTGATGCCCATTAATCCGTTGACCAGGACGACACGTCGAAAGCTGACGGGTAGGATACTGGGCCACATGAAGCCGGCCGCAAAGTTCTGGAGCCTATGGGGCCTCGCCCGCTCGCTCCTCATCTACTACGGTAAGCCCGGCCGCGCCCGCCGTGACCGCCGTTTCTACACGCAGTTCATCGGCCCAGACGCCCTTGTCTTCGACATCGGCGCGCACGTTGGCAATCGAGTGGGCGTCTTCCTCAAGTTGGGCGCACGCTGTATCGCAATCGAACCGCAACCGGCTTTCGCCGCTCTGCTGCAACGGTTCTACGGCCGCCATCCCAACTTCACGCTCATACCATCAGCAGTCGGCAGCCAGGCCGGCTCAACCGCACTGCACATCAGCCGCCGCACGCCCACCGTCTCTACCACCAATGCCGAATGGCAGCAACAGGTGTCGCTCTCTCCTTCCTTCTCCGACGTTACTTGGGACGACTCAGTCCCGACCACCCAGGTAACCCTGGACAACCTCATCGACCGCTACGGCCTGCCTGACCTGTGCAAAATAGACGTCGAAGGGTCCGAACTGGCCGTCCTGCAAGGCTTGAGCAGACCCCTGCCCCTGTTGTCGTTCGAGTACATTCCCGCCGTTAGCTCCGCTGCCGCCGCCTGTATCGCCCACTTGGAAAGCCTCGGCATATACCAGTACAACTGGAGCCGCGGCGAACTGCAGCGACTACGCGAAGACCACTGGCTCACGCCCGCCGAGATGACCTCTAGAATAGAATCGTTGGATCCGAACGAGGACAGCGGCGACATCTACGCAAGGCTGACCTGACAGCTCAGGCTGCCCAGCCCAGGCATCTCGCATTCCACCCTGTCCCCCGGCTTCACAGGCTGAGGCTCCGTCAATGAACCGGTCAAAACCACGTCCCCCGCTGCAATAGCAAGACCTCTTTCATACACGTGGCTCACCGTCCAAACCAGCGCATCCAGCGGGTCCCCGCGCCAAGTCCCCAGCAGATTCGGCGCCAGTGTCCCACCGTTCACCCGCAACGCCACACGCAGTTGCATCAAATCCAGCAACCTCCAGTCCCGGCACTCCGCCCCCAGGACGATCGCGCCCCCGTTCCCGTTGTCCGCGATCCCGGCCAACATATTCTGCCTACTGTCCCACTTCGCCCGGCAAGCAGCCCTGTACCGCGTACTCGTAATATCAATAGCCGGAACCGCCGTCACAATCTCGGCAAGACCCTCCTTACTGAACTCGCCCCCCGTCATGACCGGCGCAGCAGCGAAACGAAAGCCCACCTCCGCCTCAACCTTCCCCTGCCGGCACAGCGCCGCCGGAACAGCCGACCCGTCACCATAAACGGTAGAGCCAAAAATCCTCCCCGGAATCGGCCCATCATACCCCTCAGCCCGCTGAACACCGGAACTGGTCGCGCCCACCTTCCACCCCACAACCGCATGACCGGACCCACTCGCCAACCGGCCAGCCATCTCGTCCTGAATCGCATACGCCCCACCGCGGTCCACCGGCAGCAAAGCCGCCGCAAAGTCGACCTCCCGTCCGCCCAACCAAGCATCCGCCAGCACAGCCGCCGCCCGCCTGAAGTTTCCTCTAGCCATCTGCCTCTTCGAACCCAATTCTGAATGCCTTTTGTCCTATTCTCGACCTACAGCCCTGTCAACCTCACTCGCAACAGACTCTCGTCCAGACCATGTAATGCCCATCGCGGACAGAATAAAGCTGGTCTCCCCGCCCTCTGTGGAAAAAAAAGATGTTCTCCGTGGCCCTCCGTGGCCCTCCGTGGACAAAAGCCGTTGAAGTTGAAGTTGCCCTTCCCCGTGCCCTCTGTGGAAAAAAAGATGTTCTTCGTGGTCCTTCGTGGTCCTTCGTGGACAAAAGGTGTTGAAGTTGAAGTTGCCGTTCTCCGTGCCCCTCCGTGGCCCTCCGTGGCTAAAAAAGGTGTTGAAGTTGCCGTTGCCCTTCACCGACCCCGCCACCGCGGCGCCCGCTTCTCAGCAAAAGCCCGCGGCCCCTCCACCGCATCCTCACTCGCCAGCATCCTCCCAACAGCCGGATAATCCGCCCCAATCGCGTCCGACAAGGCAGCATGATCAAGATTCCGCCGCGCCACCTGCTTCGTAGCCCGCAAAGCCAGCGGCGCGCACGCCAACATATCCTCTACCCAGCCCTCAACCGCCAGATCCAGCCGCTCCCTCGGCACAACCTCATTCACGAGCCCGTAAGCCAGCGCCTCCTGCGCGCTGAACTGCCTACCCGTCAATAGCAGCCCCATCGCCACCTTGTCAGGCAGCTGCCGCACCAGCCGGTGCACGCCCCCACCCAACGCCGCCAGCCCCACCCGCGGCTCCGGAAACCCGAACCGGGCATGCTCTGCCGCCACAACTAGATCACAGGCCAGCGCGATCTCCAACCCGCCCCCAAGTGCAAGCCCGTTCACCGCCGCCACTACTGGCTTATCCAGATCGAAGCGTCTTGTCAGCCCAGCAAACCCGCTCGGCGGGTACTCGTCCCGGCCTCCCTCTGCCAGCGCCTTCAAATCCGTGCCCGCGCAGAAACTGCGCTCGCCCGCGCCCCGTACGACAGCGATCCAAAGATCGCCGTCATCCGCAAAAGCGTCGAATATCTCTGCCAGTTCAAAGTGGGCCGGGGGATGGAGGGCGTTCAGAACCTGGGGACGATTGAGGATGACGTGAAGGACCCGGCCTTCCACTTGCAGAAGGGTATGCTCCGCGCGCGCTGCCAGCGCCCCGATGGTCGTATGCAATGCTGTTCCTATCCAGCGTCCAATCCGTACAGTGCCGCCGCCGTCTGGCCCATGATCCGCGCCCGCATGTGCTCAGGAAACTGCCGCACCGCAAAATCAGGTGCATCGCCATCCCAATGAGGAAAATCACTCGAAAACATCAGCATCTGCTCAGCCGGAAACATCTCCAACATCGCGTGGAAATGCTCCGTGTTCGGCGGCTCCTCCAGCGGTTGCGTTGTCAGGCGGATGTGTTTGGCCGCGACTTCGCTCGGCAGTTCATTCAACCACGGAATAGTCGAGTGCAACGCCTTCCAATTCTTGTCCAAGCGCCACAGTATCGGCGGCAGCCACGAAATTCCCCCTTCCACCAGCACGAACTTGAGGTTTGGAAACTTCGCGAACACACCCTCAGCCAGCATACTCGTCACGTGCGCAATGTAACTGTTCACCAAAGTCGTATGCCACTCGAAATAGCTCGTAGGATAGCCCGCCGCATTCGGAGGACCCGACAGCCCCACCCCCTCCGAACCGGGATGAATCGCGATCGCCAGCCCGTACTCGCTGGCCGCCTCGTAAATCGGATGAAAAATCCGCTGGCCCCAAGGGATGCGCGCCGCACTCGGTAGCTGCACCTGCACAAACTGCGGATGCCCGCCCAGCCGGTGTATTTCAGCCACCGCCATCTCCGGCAGATGCGGATAGACCCCGAGCGATGAAAGCAAGCGCGGGCTCTGCGCCAGCCACTCATCCACATAGACGTCATTGACCGCGCTGATCACCGCCGCAGCATAGTCAGGCTCAGGCGATTGCGCCGTATGCAGGATGCCGCCCGGAAGCAGGACCCCGTAGTCAATCCCATACTTGTCCAGAAAGTGCTCTTCCAACAACCCCGGGTCGCTCTGGATCGTCTGCCCGTTCTCCAATCGCACGTCCGCCCTCTCCACGCCCATCGGATTCCACCAGCCCAAATTGCCCGGGCCGCGATTCCCCCCGGCGTATCGAGTACGCCAAGGCTCTGCCAGTCGCGCCTGCACGCTTGCAGCGTTCACGACCGGATGAATGTCCGTGTCAACCACCAGGTTCCCATTATGTGTTGTCATCGTCCCGCCAGTCCGCTCATCTGTATGCCACTCACAAAGTAGCGCTGAGCAAAGAAAAAGAGAATCAGCAGCGGCAGAATCATCGCCGTCGACGCCGCCATCAACAGGTTCCACTCGGTCGAATAGAGCCCCCGAAAACCCCGCAAGCCAATCGCCATCGTCCAGTTCTCAGGGCTCTGCAAATAGATCAGGGGCTCGAAAAAATCGTTCCAGTTGTGAATGAAGGCAAAGACCGCGATCGTCGCCAGTACCGGCTTGGAAAGAGGCAGAATCACGGTCCAATAAATCCGAAAATTGCTGGCGCCGTCAATGCGGGCCGCCTCGTCCAATTCAAGCGGAATCGTCATAAAGAACTGCCGGAACAGAAAGATGTTGAACGCGCCCCCGCCAAACCACAGCGGCACGATCAGAGGCAGAAAAGTATCGATCCAACCCAAGGTGCGAAAGACAATAAAGGTTGGAATCAGCGTCACGATCGACGGCAGCATGATCGTAGACAGCACCAGCAGAAAAAGCGGCCCGCGCAACGGAAACCGTAGCCGGGCAAACGCATAGGCCGCCAGCGACGCCGTCAAGAGCGTGCCCGTCGTGGCAAAGAAGACGATGCGAATCGTGTTCCAGAAATACTCGTGAAAGGCAACAGCCCTGAACGCCTCCGCGTAGTTGCTCCACACAAACGGATCCGGAATCCATTTGGGAGGCATCAGAAAAGTCTGCCCTCCCGTCTTCAACGAGGTCGAAATCAGCCAGACCAAGGGCAGCGCCAGCGTCAAAGCGAAGATGCTCAGAACCACGTACCAGATTCCGGCCCACAGGATCTCTAATGCAGCTCTGCCGCTTATTGATGTCATCCGAATAGTGTCTTTTCAGCCCTAGCGCCGCAGATCGCCTTCGTAGAAGACCCACCGGTCCGACAGCATAAACTGAATGATGGTGAATAACAGAACGATGATAAACAGGACCCAGGCCATCGCCGACGCGTAGCCCATGCGGAAATTCTCGAAGGCGGCGCGGAATAGATAGAGTAGGTAGAAGAGAGTCGAATAGTTCGGACCGCCCTCGGTCATGATGTACGCCTGCGTAAATATCTGAAACGCGCCGATGATGGCAATGATCAGGTTGAAAAACAGTGCCGGTGTCAACAGCGGCAGCGTGATGCGCCAGAACCGGCCCCACCAGTTGGCCCCGTCGATCGCCGCCGCCTCGTAGAGCGGTATCGGGATGCCCTTTAGCCCCGCCAGCAGAATCACCATCTGGCCCCCAATCGACCAGAAGCTCATAATGATCAATGCCGGCTTCGCCAGCCGCGGATCCTGCAGCCAGTACAGCCCCTCCAGACCGATCCACTCCAGAAAAGCATTGGCCAGCCCCCACGAAGGGTGGAATATCCACACCCACAGGATCGAATTGGCCACAACCGGCGTCAACGAGGGCACATAGTAGGCCGTACGGAAGTAGTGAATGCCCCGCAAGTTCATGTTCACCGCCAGTGCCGCCAGCAGCGCCATCAACAAATGCAGCGGCACACCGATAAACACGTAGTAACTTGTGTTGTATAAACTTAGCCAGAAACGGTCGTCACTGAACAACTTCACATACTGCGCCCCGCCCACCCAAACCGAAGGCGTCACGATCTCCCAGCGCGTCAAAGAAATATAGAGCGACGCCAGCATCGGCCCGGCCGTAAATATGAGAAAGCCGAACATCCACGGCAGGATAAACAGGAACCCGTCCCTGGTTTCAGACCAGAGCAGGCCGCGTCCCTTCTTCTCTTTGACTGGGTTGATTCCAGGGCTGTCCATCAAATGGATGAGTGATTAGACGGATGAGTGATCAGGTGGATGAATGATCAATAGTGCTGGCAGCCGGTGGATAGCTGCCAGCACCATGCTAATCTACCCCTATACACCCGGCACGTAGACCGCCAACTCCTCCACCCGGCCCGCAATAGCATCAAGCGTACCCTGTGCATCTGCCTTCTCGATACCGTAGATCGAGTTCAGCGCCGGCTGCACTTCACGATGCACGCCGATCCAGTCGCCCGCGACCGGCTCCGGCCTGCCGTACTCGAACGCGTCCAACATGATCTGCGCACTAGCCGGCAGTACGTCTGCCATCGTCTCCAACAGGCTCTCGGCCACGACCTTCAGCGACGGTACGTTCAACCCTGTAGCCTCCACCCAGTGACGGAAGGCATTCTCGCCGCCGAGGAACTTCATCCACTGCCACGCCTCGTCCGGATTCTCAGTGCCGCCGTAGAGGCTGTGTCCCGCTGAAGCGACGCGCGTGGTCTGCGTGTCACCCTCATCAACCGGGAAGTGCGCAATATCCCACTCGAACTCCGAGCTCATCACATTCGAGAACACCGAGAACTGTGGGAACATGCCGATGCGCCCCGTCGTGAACAGGTCGCCCGTGCTGAATCCGCCCGCCTCCGTCACAGTGGCCGGCACATGAATGCCCCCTTCATGATGCCAGTCCTGGATCTCGACGACCTGCGACAGACCCGGCTCCTGGTTCATCGTGAACTTCGTGCGGTCCTCGCTCAGCACGTCGCCGCCCTTCTGCCACATCTTTACCCACGTATTGCGATTCCGGTGCCAGTCCGCCGTTCCGAAGACACGTTCAGTGCCTTCACCCTGGGTCATCGCCGCCGCGGCCTCGACAAAGTCGCCCCAAGTCCAGCCGTCCGACGGCCGCGCCGCGCCTGCCGCGTCGAAAAGCTCGGCGTTGTAGATAATCACCGTACTCGTCGTCTCGCGCGGGAATCCAATCTGCCTGCCCTCATACTGAAAATCCTTCAACGCGGCCAGCAGGAAGTCATCCCCGCTGATGTCGTCGTCGGCATCGAGGAAAGGATTGACATCCAGCTGGATGTTCCGCACCGCCTGCCCCGAGTTCGTGTAACTGTGCGCCCAATACGAATCTGGCGCGTCGCCCGCCGCAATCAGCGTCAGCAGCTTAGTCTGAATCTCAATCGCGCCGCCCGGTTCCCAAATCGGATCAATCGTAATCCCGGTGTTAGCCGCCTGAAAATCCTCTATAAGCGGCTCATAGCGCAGAAAAGAAATCTCGCCTCCTCCCTGCGTCAGGAACGACACCGCCGTCGGCTCAGCCATGCCATCGTCTCCGCCAGAGTCTCCGCCGGCAGGACCGGCAACCGGCATACATGCCGCCAGCGCCGTTGCCCCGACACCGAGAGCGGAAAGACGCAGAAATCCACGTCGCGATACACTGTTCGAAACTTGGTCCTTCATCTTGCAATCTCCTTTTCTACAGTTCAATTCAACCTGGAAGTGGGGTATGTTAACCGAGGGTCCACAAGCGAAATATTAGCACAACGCCACCCGATTCGCTAAACCGGTCAGTTTACCCCCAACTCATCAATACAAACGCCATCTTCTCTCTCCTCACTCCTCACCACTCTTTCCTCGCTCTTTTGGGCGTCCGGGCCTTCGGCCCTCCCTTGTGCAGGGGCTGCGCCCCCGCAACGCCCCGCCCTTACTAGCCACCGTGTTCATTCTTCCCCAGCAATGTGTCTAGAGCAAGGTGTTTAGCCAACAATTCCCCCCCTGCATCCTTCCGTGGCCCTCCGTCGACAAAAAGGCGTAGCCATTGCAGTCGCAGTTCTCCGTGGCCCTCCGTGGACAAAAGGTGTTGAAGTTGCAGTTCTTCGTGGCCCTTCGTGGCCCTTCGTGGACAAAGGTGTTGAAGTTGCCGTTGCAGTTGCAGTTCTCCGTGGCCCTCCGTGGCCCTCCGTGGACAAAAGAAGTTGAAGTCGCCGTTGCCGTTCTCCGTGGCCCTCCGTGGCCCTCCGTGGCTAAAAAAGGTGTTGAAGTTGCCCTTGCCCGTGGTTCCAATAGACGTCCACCCTCCCCTCCCCGCCGCCAGCAACCCAAAACCAAAATCCAATAAAATTGCCCCAAAAACACCCAATTTCCATGTTATAATACCTAGTCAGCACCGGTGTTCTATCCCGGCGCTGATCACATACCCACCACCATCGCCGGCCCCCCGGCCGCACGACAAGAACAACCCGCATATGAGGTGCCATAAACAATGTCCAAAACACCATGCAAAGGAATCAAGAAAGACGGCAGCCCCTGCCAGGGAAACGGCCTCGACCAATTCGACGGCTACTGCATAGCCCACGCGCCCGCCGACCTTACCCGCGAATGGCGCTCCCGCGGCGGCAAAAACTCCGCCACCGCCGCCCGACTCGACAAACGCATCCCCGAACGGCTCAAGCAGGCCATCGACCTCGTCCATGACAGCATGAACCGCGTAGCCGAAGGTACACTCTCCCCCGCCGTCTGCAACGCCATCTGCCGCAGCGCCAAAACCCTCGTCGACCTCCACCGCCGCGCCGACGAGGAAATGGAACGCATCCACACCGAAGAAACACAGGCCGCGGCAGCAGAGTTCGTCGGCGCACACGCCAACCTCGAAATCCTCGAAGCCGCCGACGCCATCGTCGCCAAACAGAACCAGTACCGCGCCGAGTCCCTCGTCGACCAGGGCTTCGCCGCCTTCGAAGAACCGTCCGACCCCAACGAAGCCCCCGAAGTGGTCCTGAACGGCAAAGGTCGGCACCGCTACGGCTACCACACCCGCCCCGAATTTCTGCAACTGCTCTTCCATGCAAAGAAGGACGAAGTCAGGCAATTTGCCTACAAACAGTGGGATCTCCCCGGAGTGCTGCTTTTCCTGGAAGAGTTTCGTGAAGCCACCGAAAATGCTCTGGCCAGAATCAAGGGCGACCCCGCAGCCATGCCCGATTCCCCACCCCCGCTTGACCCACTGACCGGTCAGGCCCTCCACCAGCTCCCGCCCCCTGCCAAAGGCAGTTCTCGGTCCGGCTATTACGTCCACACCGAAGAACTGTCCGAAGATTTCCTTGAAGAGCAACAACGCCAGATAAAGGAAATGACAGATGAGGTAATTGGCCTCATGGAAGACGACGACTACAACCGAAATCGGAACAAGTTTCACCCCACGGCAGCCCACGAAGAGCTGGCGGCCTTTCTCGATGCCCAAAAGGACCCGAAAGGTCAACCGGCTAAGCGCCAGGGCTGGCAATAGGATTGAAACAAATAAATAATATAAAATACATCATTGCTCCCTAAGGCAGCAGCCGTACGCCCCTACCCATCAATCGCCGCGAAGACCGCTCATCTACCCCAACCAGCTCCCACCCGACCCCAATTCCGCCGAAACTGCTCCCACCCCGCCAAGAAATACACCACGCACTCGTCATGCCCGTCTCAAACAGACCACTCATCCGGTCACAGAGCCTCCAATGCCCCTGTTCCTACCGTTACGTAAGAAACCCCCTGATTCTCTCGTCCATCTCTCGTAAACACTCGTATAACGCTCTGCCCGCCACACACGATCCCGCCAAACTTGTCGCCATGAAAGTCCCGGAATGCCAGCCTTTCCCGATTCAATCTCCTGTAGACCTGGCTCGATCTGTGATAAGATGCCCTCGAGTGACGCCTTCCCCTGCCTCACTAAACCGACCGCAAACCGTACGGCCCGCCAGCACCACTTTCGCCAGCAAGGAAACCAGCATGGAAAGCAAGACACTGCGCTATCACGACGACGGCAGCATCGAACTCTACACAACCGAAGTCGGCGACCCATCAGAAGGCGAAGTCCAACTGACCGGCGGCGCCTGCGGTATCTGTTCCTGGGATATCGTGACCGCCAAGCTCGGCTCCGAAATGATCCCGATGGCCCCGCCAGGACACGAAGGCGTCGGCTATGTCTCCAAGATCGGCCCCGGTGTCACCGGCTACAAAGAAGGAGACAGAGTGGCCGGCGGCGGCTTCACCACCGTGCGCAACCTCCCCAGCGAACGAATCTACCCAATACCAGACTCAGCTCTCAACGACGAATACTGGATCGTCGAACCCGTCGCCTGCGCCGTAACCGGCATCGACCAGACAAACCTGAAGGCCGGCGAAACTGTCGCCCTCATCGGCTGCGGCTTCATGGGCCAGCTCCTCCTCCAGGGCCTCCTGCACTCGCCCGTCGGCAACCTCATCGCCCTCGACATCGTCGAAGACCGCCTCGCGCTCGCCCGGCAACAAGGTGCACGGGAGACAATCGACATCTCTCAGCACGACCGCGACGACCTCGCCGCAACCCTGAAAGCCCGCGATATCGACGTCGTCGTAGACGCTACCGGCAGCCAGCCGGGGTTGGACCTGGCCACCGACATCGTAAAGACAGGCGGTCGCATCAATCTGTTCGGCTGGATCAAGGGCCAGTCAGCCCATTTCGACCCCACCAAGTGGCACCTGGGCGGATTCACAATCGTAAACTCCGCCCCCGGCTCCAAGCTCCGCAACACATTCCCGCCCGCCATCAAGCTGATCGACGCCGGCGTCTTTGACCTGCGGCCCCTCGTAACCCATACAGCATCTCTGGGAGGTTATCCCTCCCTGATGGAAGAGATTCTGTCCTGCGACACAACATATCTGAAGGGCGTCGTGACCTTGGAATGACCCGCTTCATAAGCTCTCACCTTCTCGACCGGCTTATGTTCGAACCCACCAGAGAAAGTTTGCATATTCCCAGATAATTCCGTATGATCCGGGGAATACATTTCCGTCCAGTCAAAACACATTTCGCGCAGCCTCACACCCTGCGAGCCAGCTGAAAGACAGGTAGATACAATTATGCAACTGGGATTCAGCACGTGGGGTATGCCGACCGTTCCCATCGACGCCATCGTTCGCCATCTCTCCGGCCTCGGCTTCGACGGTGTCGAGCTCACCGTCCTCTCCCACCATTCGACCGCCCTCGAAAAGCTGGACAAGAACGAACGCAGCCGCATTCCCAAACTGCTTAAGGACCACAATCTCCGTTTGCCCGCAATCGCCGGCCACGTCAGCCTGATGGACGAGGACGCCGCCAGCCATGCCACCAATCTCGAACGCCTCAAGCGAACAATAGACTTGGCTCTCGACTGGGCCACAGCAGACGGACCTCCAGTAATCGACACAACCGCCGGCGGCAGCCCAGAGGACTGGGAGAGCAAACTGGACCTCCTCGTCGAGCGCATTCAAGAGGCCGCGGCTTACGGCCAGAGCCAGGGCGTCACAATTGCCATTGAACCCCACGTAGGCTCGATCATCGACACCCCTCAACGTATGCTAGAGGTCATAAATCGCGTTGACTCCGACGCCGTCGGTGTCAATTTCGACATCAGCCACTTCAACGTCATGGGAATCGGTATCGAAGAGTCGGTCTCTGCGATGGCCCCCCACGCAAGCCACACACACGTCAAGGACGAACGCGGCACCGTGCCCGACTTCGAATTCCTCATCCCGGGTGAAGGCGAATTCGACTACGTCACCTACTTGAAATCAATGCAGCGTCACGGCTACACCGGCTTCATCACCGCTGAAATCAGCAACATGGTCCAGCGACGGACCCCCTACTACCCGCTGGAAGTCGCAACCCAGACCTATGATGTCCTGGCAAAGGCTTTCAACGACGCCGGTATCGAACGGGGATAAGCAGCGGTCTAACTGGCCGGTCCCAATTTTCCGCGCCTGAAATGGCCGCTGACGGTTCCTGCGAGCAGAGTCGCCGCAATTCACCATATCGGCACTCTAGACATACAGTTAACCAACTACGATGCGTCCAGAATGAACTAAGGAGACAAATGTGTCTGATGAAGTAAGTTTCGACCTGAGCGGCAAAGTCATGATCGTCACCGGAGCCGGCAAGGGCATCGGCAAATCCATCGCCGAAACAGCCGCCCGCTACGGCGCCAGCCTGGCCCTCGGCAGCCGCACGGTCAGCGAAAGTGAAGAGACCGCCGAGCAGTGCCGCGCCCACGGCGTCAAGGCCAAAGCCTGGCATCTCGACGTAACCGACCTGGAAAGCATCGACCGCTTCGTCGCCCAGACATGGGACACATTCGGCCGCATCGACTCCGTCGTCAACAACGCCGGTTACAACAGCCCCAAACCGGCCCTCGACTACACCGAAGACGAATTCGACTTCATTTCCGATGTAAATTTCAAAGGCGCCTTCTTCATGTCCACAGCCTGCGCCCGCCGCATGATCGATGCCGGCATCGAAGGCAGCGTCATCGCCATAAGCTCGCAGGTTGGCGTGGTCGGCGGCCCATTGCGCTCCATCTACGCCTCAGCCAAAGGCGCTGTCGGCCAGATGACCCGCTCCCTGGCAGTGGAATGGGCCCCCCATAACATCACCGTCAACGCCGTCGCACCGACCTTCACCCGCACGCCGCTCCTGGAACAGGCCATCAAGAACCCCGACTTCGCCAAAAACCTGGAAAAGATTCCTATGGGCCGCATCGCCGAGCCGCATGAAATCGCTGGCGCAATCATTTACATGGCCTCCGACGCCGCCCGCATGGTGACCGGCCAGATTCTCGTCGTCGACGGCGGCTATACCTCGGTCTGATTCGAACGCATTAGTTGTCGTATTCGCTGCAATTGTAAAGCGGAAATCGATGAATTAGGCCGCCGAGAAACGGACAATGCCGTCCCGAAAAGCCACAATGGGTGGATACGAAAATGCCCAACAAGCTGCGTGCTGCCGTCATAGGCACAGGCGGAATATCCGCCAATCATATTCACGGCTATCTGGCCTCCGGTCGCTATGAAGTCGTCGCCTTGGCCGACCTCAGTGCCGAGGCAATGGCCGAAAAGAACGGCCAGTTCAACATCTCTCCCGCCCACTACTCCGACGGCAGGGAGATGATGGAGAAAGAGCGCCCCGATGTCGTCTCTATCTGCACCTGGCACAAAGGGCACGCCCCTTGGACAGTAGCCGCCGCCGCCTTCAAGCCCCAGGCGATTCTCTGCGAGAAACCGATGGCCGATACAGTTGGCGCCGCCGAGCAGATGATGATCGCCTGCCGCCGCAACGACGTGAAACTCGCCATCGGCCACCAGCGCCGCTTTCTCCCCGCCTACACGTTGGCAAAAGAGCTGATAGGCTGCAACGCGATCGGCGATGTCAACCTCATACAGAGCATGGGCGGCGCCGGCCTCCCCAACTACAGCTCCCACCAGGCCGACATGTACCGCTACCTTCTGTCCGACGACGAATGCGTTTGGGTCATGGGCAACATCGAACGCAAGACCGACCAGCACGAGCGCGCCACCCGCATCGAAGACCGCGCCATGGCAGTCTTCCAGTTCGCCGGCGGGCCCCGCGCAATGATCCTCAGCGACCTCGTTCCCAACTACTATCAGGGCGCACAGATCTTCGGAAGCGACGGCATGATCAGCATCACCACCGAAACGCTGCAGATCCTGAACGCGAAGAGTGGCGGCCGCTGGGAAGAGCATGTTCCCGACGGCAAGTTCTATACCGTCGAGGAACTGGGCAGCCGTTTCGAATGGCAGGAAGGCGCAGCCGCCCAGGCAGATGAGCTGGCCGACTGGGTCGAAGGCAAGGTCGACGCCCACAGAGGAGCGGGCGAGCATGGCTACAAGGCCCTTCAGATGATCCACGCCGTGTACGAGTCCGCCCGCATGCACGAAAAGGTGGAAATGCCCCTCCAAACACGCGTCAATCCCCTCGATCTGATGGTGGAATCAGGCCACTTGACGCCGCAGCGCCCTGGCAAGTACGATATACGCGCTGCGCAGCTTAGAAACGATAATATGTCCGACGATACGCAGAATACATAGCACTAATCCGTCTCTCGTAAATGGGAATGCAAACAGGAGGGCATGACCATGAAACTCACGGCCGAGCAGCTCGCACATTTTGACGAATATGGATACGTAATTGTCGAAGGCGTCTTCAGTCCCGAAGAAGACATAGACCCCGTTATTGAAGAGTACAAGGGTGTGCTGGACAGCTTGGCGCACGAACTGTTTGAAGCAGGCGAGATCTCCTCCCTGTACGAAGATCTCCCATTCTCCGATAGGCTGATCGCCATCTACCAGGAAAGCGGAAAAGTCCACGCCCAGTACTTCGACTTCTCCCTGCCGCAAGGCAACGTGAAGCCGGACACGCCGTTTTGGGCCGGCCCAGCTGTCTTCCACATGTTGACAAACGATAGTCTGCTGGATTCCGTCGAGTCGATCCTCGGTGGGGAGATTTACTCCAACCCAGTCCAGCATGTCCGCCTCAAGCCCCCGGAACGCCTCACACCGGTCAACGAGGAAACAGGGCGCGTGCAACTGGGCAAGACACCCGTCCACCAGGACCACGGCGTTGTTCGCCCCGAAGCGGACGAAACTCAGATGCTGACAGTCTGGTTCTCGCTCATGGACGTGAACGTAGAGAACGGTTGCCTTTGTGTATGGCCCGGCAGCCATAAACGAGGCCTCATTGACCATTGTCCCTCCAACATTGGGCTCTCCGTTCCCGGCAAACTTCTCGACGGCAAGGCAGTGCCCATGGTCATGAAAAAGGGCGACGCGCTCCTGATGCACAAACAGACCCTGCACGCCTCCTATTCCAACAACAGCGATGCGATCCGTTGGAGCTTCGATCTGCGCTACAACCCTGTCGGACAGCCAACCGGCCGACCAGCCTTTCCAGGTTTCGTCGCCCGCAGCCGCAAATATCCCGATACCGTCCTGCAGGAGCCGTCAGATTGGGAAAAACTGTGGCGGGACACTCGCGACTACATGGCAACCATTGAGGATGCCGGTAACTTCAACCGTTGGACCAAGGACAACCCTGTTTGCGCCTAACCTAACCTTGTCGGCGGCAAACTGAAATTTTTTTACTACAGACAAATCCACCAATAAAGGGGTCAGGAAATGACCACCGGTACAGACGCGCCGCCTCTGGTAATGGCCCAATACGGGACCAAGCACGGACACGCTGCCGGCAAGCTCCAGGCCATGCAGGACTCGCCCGACGTGGAAATTGTCGGCGTCTTCGAGCCCGACTCCGTACGCCGCGCCGAACTGGAAGGAACCTCCGGTCCGTTCAGCAATGTGCGCTGGTTTGACTCGGAAGACGAACTCCTGTCCGACACCTCAATCGTCGCCGTATCGTCAGAGGGCAAGAACGCCGAGAGCCTCCCGCAGACCGAAGCCCTGGTCGACGCCGGCCTGCACGTGTGGTACGACAAACCCGCCGGCGAAGACTGGCCCGGCTGGCAGAGAGTGATGGGGAAGGCCCAGGATAAAGACCTGCTCATCCAAATGGGCTACATGTTCCGTTACCAGAACGGATTCTGTCAGATCGCCGATTGGGTACACGGCGGCCTCCTGGGGGACATATTTTGTACCCGCGCCCACATGTCCACCAGCGTAACCGCAGAGTCTCGCAAGGCCCTTGAAGTTCATCAGGGAGGTATCTTTTTCGACCTGGGTGGCCACATGCTCGATCAAGTTGTATGGCTGATGGGCAGACCCACCCGAACGACCAGTTTTCTCCGTACCGACGGCGTAGACGGTCCGAGCTGTGCCGACAACACGCTCGGAGTTCTCGAGTTCGAGAATGGACTGGCCTTCGTCGACATCGCGGCGATGGAGCCCAAACCGATGGCCCGCCGCTTTGAAGTTTACGGAACGAAGGGAAGCGCAATTCTGCTCGATCCTTTCGAACCCCCATACGCAATTCGATTGTGCTTGGAAGTGGCCGCCGCAGACTACGAGGCCGGAGCCCAGATAATCCCGGTCCCGACCCAAAGCCGGCAGCAGACCTACGAAGAGGAGTTGGTTGCCTTCGTAGCAACTTTGCGCGGCCAACAACCACCCGACCGCTCTCCTGAACACGAACTCCTGGTACAGGAGACCCTCCTGCGGTTGACCGGTAGAATAGCTGACGCTTAGGAAGCAGCTACCTCTCCGATCTCATCCACAACTCGTTCACCATAAGGCGGCTGCCGGCCGCCTTTTTCTATGCCCGCGCGTGGCGCAGACGAATCGAAAGGTAAACCCGCTGCGATCGCCGCCAAAGCCAGAAGTTTCGCACAATCGAACCGAAGTTGTAAGCTGCCACCGCGATATAGACGCCAGAAACACCGCACAGAAAAGCGCTCCCGCCCCCGGCAAGGCAAGGCCTCCCGCCCCAAACGCTACCGAGAATCAGAAGAGTAGTCAACGTCGTCAACGAGAACGCGTCCGCTTCTGTGATGCTCCTCGTCCGCTGGCTGTTGATCAGCGTCCCCTGGAACAAGCTCGAAAGTGCCGTCATCGCCGGCAATGGAATGATCAGCCAGAGGACAGCTTTTGCCTGCTGCAACAATTCCGGCGGTAGCGCAGCGATTCGCAAGAACCAGAAGTCACCAAACGGAGTGACCGCCATCACCAGCGGGACCGCGGCAAGGGACAAAGCCAGTTTCCACGTGAATCGTCGCAAAACTTCAATCGAACCAGGTCGGTCCAACAGCACGATGACCGATTCAACGAATGCAAAAGCCGCGCTGTTTGTCATGATCAACACACCAAAAAGCACAGGCCAAAGCGCGAGCGAACCGAGTGAATCCGGCATGCGGCTGAGCGTGGCGCTGACAAGAGGCTGCAGCAGAATCTGCATGAATGTCGTCAGAACCAGCGGCAGATAAAAGCGGAAGAACCGATTCCAAGACAGAGACGCGGCGCCCGGAATCTTTGACAAAAGGTTCTTCTGAACGACTGGTCGTACGCGCAGTGTTGCATAGACCGCTTCGAACACGACACCGGTCGAAATCGTGGTGCTGGCAACGATGACGCCGTTCCAGCCTGAAAACCGAAACAGCCCAACCGCCAGCGCCACCTCAAGCAGAAGCCGGAGCACAGTTCCCAACGATACCGCGCGCGTCTGGTCGCAGCGAATCAGGACTCCATACTGGAAACGCCGTAAAGCAAGACTCGGAATTAAGGGGAGCATGATTCGGACACCGCTGCGGACCGGCCCTGCAAGTTCCGCCGGCGCCGAAATCAGCCCGAAAACAACAAAATCGAAGAGAGGTGTAAAGGCGAGCAGAAAGTGAACGGACGTCAGTCCGACACTCAGCCAGATCATATACCGGCGGCCCCGCCTGTAAGACTCTTTGTCTCTGCTCAGAGCCGTCGAAGCCGCCAGCATCGAAATGGATGGAGCGGAAAGAACGAGAATCAGCGAAAAAGCCAAGCCCCAGGCCGCCAGCTGGACCTTGGGTTCAGCACTTCGGGCCACGACCGCCGCCAGAATCGGCTGTTCCACGGTGATCATGAACCAACTCAACGCCAGCGGCCACCAGGTCTTGAGGACGCCTCGTGTTGAAAGTTGGGGCACAAGTATGATTTCTCAGTTTGGAGGGTCTGCTACGAGGCCTGCCAGTCCAGAACGGCTCCCAACATCTCCGGTTCCCATCTTGCCAGCAAATCGTAGGCCGCTGCTGCATTCTTCCACGCGAATCGATGGGTATTCAGGGGATCAACCACCAGCCTCCCGCCGGCAAGAAGCCTGAGGGCAGTGTCCTCATCCGCAAGATGAGTCCACCAGCCCGGCGCCGAATCCTGCCGCGGCCGCGCGCTCTCATGTGCGCCTAACACAGTCAGTCCTTTCTTGTGAACATCGCGGTAAAAGTTCACCGCCTCAGTATCGCCCCTTGTACTGCCAAGCAAGACCACCCGCCCTCCAAAACGTGCCAGATCGAAAGCGGCAGGGATGGCCTCCGGATGGCCCGTCGCTTCAATTACCACCGCCGGATCCTTACCGCCGCTATGTTCCCGCAGAGCGGCCCCGAGACCGTCATCCGCCCCCAGCGCGGCGTCGACATTGAGCGCCGCCGCAAACTCGAGGCGGCGAGCGTCTTTGTCAATAGAGACGACCGGGAGCCCGCCGTTGAGCCGTGCCAACTGCATCACAATCAGCCCGACCGGCCCGCAGCCGATGACCGCCACCGGCTCCCCAAGCTCAATCCGGGCCTTGCGTACACCCTGCATCGCAATCGACGTAAGCCGGAAAAAGACCGCCCGCTCGCTCGATAGCCCGTCCGGAACATGATGGCAGTCGGAAGCTGGCACAGCAGCATACATCATGTGGTTCGAGCGCGACGCAACCCGATCTCCCACTTCAAATCCCTCAACGCCCTCTCCTACCGCCACCACTTCACCGATGTGGCTGTACCCAGTCCTCTGCGGATACTCAGACGGAGTATTCGCAAGACCCAGGAGAAATGCCCTCTCCGTTCCAGGGCTGAGCAGCGAGACCAGCGCCCGAACCATAATATGACCCGGACCCGCCGAAGGCATTTCGCACGCCCGAACATCAGCAACACCTCGTTCCACGAAGAGGATTTGGTAGTTTTGGTCTGCCACTGATCTCCTCCTGACCTCAAGATTTTTCTAGCTATGGGAATCCGCTTGGATTTTCGAACGACGCACTGGCTCTGTGCCGTAAACCAGCGGCAGTGGAGAGTCAAAATACTCCGGAAGGAACTGGTCGATAACTCGAGAAAAATACCCCGAGTTCACACGCCTGCCAGGTTCTGGTTGGAGTAGCGACAATGGCCATCGCTCTCATGCAGAACCACTCCGGTCAGCTGCACTTAGCATGGCAACCCTCATGATTCAATTCACCTACCAGCCACTGCGCCAGTATAACACAGGATAAAGCGCAGGCGACCTGACAAGATCATCGCTCTCGTAAGCAATGCGGAAGTCTCTACCTTCCCTTAAATTGGCATGGCCCAGTTCACAGCACTGACCCCAGAATTTGACAATTGTTGCCCCGACGTGCGATTATCCCCCAACTCCTGGACGTTTATCATTGTCGTATTTTCAACCATCACCAGTCTCTAGGGAGGCACCTATGTTCAGAAGCAAGTTTCTGAGTCTTGTAATCGTCCTGTCATTTGCACTCTTGGTTGCCTGCGCCGCACCAGCTGCCGCGCCGGCCGCAGAAGAGGCAGAGGCGCCGATGGAAGACTCTTCCGCTGAAGATGCCGAAGTCGAGCAGGTCCTGATCGGCGGCTTCGACGTTGGCCCAGGCGGTGACCCGCAGGGCGTACTGTACAACAACGGCGCCGGCAACGTCTGGTTCGTCAAGATGTTCACGCCGCTGATCATCATGGACTCCACCTTCTCCAACCACACCAGCGAAGCCGCGCTCGCGGTGAGCTGGGAGCCAAACGACGATGCAACCGTTTGGACTTTCAACCTGCGAGAAGGCGTCAAATGGCACGACGGTGAGGATTTCACCGCCTCTGATCTGAAGTGGACCGCTGAGTTCGTCGCTGCGCCCATGGCTTCCGTGACCCACTTTGGTATCGGTCAGCCCCAGCAGATCGTGGGCTGGACCGAATACAACGATGGCGAAGCTGACGAGATCGCTGGCATTCGCGCTGTTGACGACCTGACGCTTGAAATCGAGCTCAACATTCCGAATCCGCGTTTCTACGATTCGGTGCGCGGCTTCTACGCCCTGCCCGAGCACGCTATCGATTTCGAACCCACCGAGATTTTCAGCAGCGACTGGTGGTTCTCCAGCCCCATCGGCACCGGCCCGTTCAAGTTCCATTCCTACGAAAAAGATCAGTTCATGGCAATCCAGCCCAACGAATACTACTGGGACGGCGTGCCCGAGCTGGATCAGTTGATCAACCGCTACTTCGTTGACGAAACTGCCGCCGTCCTGGCTCTGGAGAGCGGTGACATCGACTTCACCTACGTCAGCGCCGATGTGGCAAGCCGTTTCGAAGGCAACGCCGACTACCAGATCTTCTCAGGCCCCTCGTTTGTAACAAACATGTTCAACTACAACTTCCTGAACGACGTGTGGAATGACAAACGAATCCGGCAGGCCTTCATGTATGGTATCGACCGCGCATCGATCATCAGCGACGTGTTTAACGGCACCGCGCAGGCCACGCCTTGCCAGGATCCCTATCCGACTTTCTGGCCTGCAGACGCCAACTACTACGAATACAATCCCGACAAGGCCCGCGAACTCCTGGCCGAAGCCGCCGCTGATGGTGTTACGCTGGACGATGTCAACCTTGACATCCCCACCTACTACACCTCACAGTTGGCAAAAGACATCCTAACCGTAATGCAGGCCAACATGGCCGAAGTCGGCGTCAACGTCAATCCGACCTTCCTTGACGTGCCGACCTGGCGCACGGTCGTGGATGACAATGCCACCGAGTGGAACATCGCCTATCGCGGCGCCGGCGGTGGACCGGCATCCTACAGCTCAATCTGGTACGTGGAAGACAACCAATGGGGAATTGATGATTCCGCATACGTTGACCTTTTCGCTGCCATGGACGCGGCGCAGAATGCCGATGACTACCGGGCAGCCCGCACCGCTCTCTGCAAGTATCAGAACGACGAGGCCACCTTCGCATACTGGTGGGTCTCCACCCGTTACGGTATCGCCACAGTCGATATCGAAGACTTCCACTACTTCCCAGCACCCGGTGGCGGCCCGTACGTTGACCGCTCCCAGGATTGGAACATGAAATAAGCGTGAATTACGGCGGTGCTGATGGCTTGACACACGAGGCCATCAGCACCGTCTTTCGCAGTATCCTTGGCTGTTCGCAGCTGCCCCTCACACTTCAATGCAATACTTCCTGCGGCGCGTCCTCGTTAATATTCCGGTTCTGCTCCTGGTCACTATTGTCATCTATCTGTTGATAAATCTGGCGCCAGGCGATCCGGTCGATTTCTTTGTCAATGAAGAGATCGGGATCACGAAGGAAGACCTGGACTTCGTGCGCGAACGCTATGGGCTCGACGACCCCATCCCTGTCCGTTACGTCAAATGGCTAGGGCAGGTCATGCAAGGCGATCTCGGATTCCGCTTTAAGAACGGTGACGACGTAGCCGAAGTGCTTGCAGTCCGCCTTAGGCGTACTTTCTTGCTGATGGGAACGGCCTTGGCCATCGGCATCGCCGTTGGCGTAACGCTTGGAATCTTCATTGGATTGCGGCAATACTCACTGTGGGATTTCACATTCACCGGCCTCTCCTTCGTTGGCATATCGATGCCGGCCTTCATTGCCGGCATCTTCGGCTTATACATCTTTTCGGTCAAACTGGGCTGGTTTCCTTCCGGTGGAATGCGCACAATTGGCAAGCCTGAATCGGTCTTCGATCTAATTTATCACCTGGCTTTGCCTGCTGGTACCCTGGCGATCTTTAACCTAGCAACGTTCATGCGCTACACTCGCTTCAGCATGCTGGAGGTAAGAGGGGAGGACTACGTCCGCACAGCCAGAGCAAAAGGGTTGAAGCCGCCCGCAGTGACATGGCGCCACGTGTTCCGCAATGCTCTCCTCCCTATCGTCACCGTCGTTGGCTTGAGCCTGCCTACCCTTGTAGCCGGTGCACTCTTTACGGAAACCATCTATAGTTGGCCAGGTATGGGGGCACTCCTTGTCGACGCCGTGGCCGCAAGGGACTATCCCATGGTCATGGGAATCATGTTAGTAACCGCCTTGGTCGTGCTGACTGCCAATCTGATCACAGATCTGGCCTACGCCGTGGCCGACCCCAGAATCCGTTACGAGTAGACTGCGGATCCCTATCGTGTATGACAAATGTCTACCGGATTGAAATCGACTCGCTAGCAAAAGAGCCCACATTTACATCCTTCAATGTCTATTGACGTAGGAAGACGGCAATCCAACTCCCAGTCGCCGACTGCACAAGCTTGGCGGCGGTTTCGACGCCATCCACTGGCCTTGGCCGGCCTGATTCTGTTTGGCATCGTGCTCCTTGCCAGCGTCATAGCCCCACTGATTACGCGTTATGACTTCGCCTATCTTAACTTAGCGGACAAGTTTCAGTCGCCAAGCATTGATCACTTTTTGGGCACCGACAGGGTAGGGAGGGACATCTGGAGTCGTACACTTTACGGAGGACGCGTATCATTGGCAGTCGGCTTCGCCGCCGCCTCTATTTCCACCGTCATCGGCGTCATTCTTGGATCGATATCCGGCTACTACCGCGGCAAGGCCGATCAGGTTATCATGCGATTCACGGACGTCGTGATGACCTTCCCTCGCGTTGTCATCATCCTGACCGCTGCAATCTACCTCGGACAGAGCATTGCCAGCGTCATTTTCCTGATCGGGATTTTCAGTTGGCCGGGCATCACTCGCCTGGTTCGTGGGCAGGTACTCTCTCTGAGGGAACAGCAGTTTGTGCTGGCCTCGCGCTCGTTAGGCGCCGGCAACCGGCGCATAATCGTCACGCATGTGCTGCCAAACGTCGTTGCGCCCGTGCTCGCTTCAATAACCTTCGCAGTCAACGGCGCCATTCTACTTGAAGCCGGATTGAGTTTTCTCGGTGTCGGCATCCCACTACCAACACCAAGTTGGGGAAACATGCTGGAATCTGCGCGCAGCCTGGACGTTCTCCAGGACGGCCCCTGGATCTGGGTCCCTCCCGCAGTCATGATCCTCCTAACCGTCCTCAGCATCAACTTCATCGGCGACGGCCTCCGCGATGCCATCGACCCCCGCTATCAGCAGGGCTGACAGCAAAGATTACGCCCCACCTGAGAGCCCGAATTCCCAACATATCCGAATGCTCCTGGGCTCTCGAAACCGCTGAATTCCATTCCTAAGTTCTGACAGCGTTAGAAGAGTAAAGCGTCTCCTGAAGCCGACTGGCTGCCCCCAGAGCACCAGTGCCAGGGCTGTCAAGGCAACACGTCCACGGAACCTATTTCCAGGCGGGCCTGGTTGCCGTTCACAGGCACAATTGGTTCACCAACTTGATCAGGGTAATACAGACCAGCAACGAGCCGATAACTCCCCGGCGGCAACGACTCCGGAATCCTGATGTTGTGGGTTGAGTGTAGGATTTGGCCCGCCATCCAACTCTGATAGGGGGAGTTCACTCCACCAGGAGGAATGTCGTCCTGGCTTAGCCCGACCCCCGCCTCGTCAACCAGGTGCACAAATGCTTTCACCGGCTCGCCAGGGCCTTTGACAAGCCATGTCAAGGATACAGGAGCTACGTCTCCCGCGCGCAGTGGTGGTATAGAGCGCACCCCTTCTAGCCTTACGATTCCATAATCGGCTCCTATCGCCGAAAAGTCCCAGGTACGAGCAGTTATACCAGAGGCCGCCAGTACCATAAAGGCTCCTACGGCTAGCCAAGTAACTGGGGGCCAGACCTGCCCCACTGGCGTCAGAAAAACACCTCGCCCGTTGCCGAGAAAACCCAGTCCTCTTCCCGCTTGGCTCAGCAGCAGGAACACCACGACCCAACCCGCTGCCGTTACAAGCCGCCCCAACCACACCGCCGTTGTCGTCCCCCAATAAATCTCGACAGTATGAGCCCCCGGCGGGACCAAAACACTCGCGATCCCGAGTCCAGACGCCGGCTCGGCGTCTACTTCAGTTCCGTCCATGGCAACGCGCCATGGTGGGAAGTAGAACTGATGGAATAGCAGTCGAAACGACTCATCGGTCGTAACCAGATATTGCTGTTGAAGTGGGCCCGTCTGCGTTGGCGTCACGACAACAGATCTGATCGGACCTGGCATTGGAAGTTCTTCCCACGGTTTTCGTCCAGCGTTGATGGCTTCTACCATGGGAACTGCAGACCAGATAGGAAGGAGGTGTTGGGCCCAAATGCTTATCGACGAGTTCCAAAACAAGTCCTCAAATGAGTCGGACCAGTGTGACACATCGGGTGCATCATCGGCTGTCGCATAATTGAGGCCGAACGAAGCGTGAGCGAACAGGTAGACTGAAATGAGAAGGCTCGTTAGAGGCACCGAAACCGCCCAGGATCTACCGTTCCTACGCAATGACTCAATTGACGCGGCCAGCAGCAGAGCGACGCCTAGGGCCGAAAAGATCTGCCAGCGCCAGGGAAATTGGACTTGGTCAAAAAACAGGTCATTGCGAGTCCACAGCCACCTGCTTGTATCCGTCATCACCCACACGAGGCCAAAGGTCAACGTAATCGCCACCTGCAGGAGGATACGCAACTTGCGGGATCTCGTTGTCAAGACCGCCGCCAGTGCAGCCAAGGCAATCGGAATTATGTAGACCGGCAGCCGGGGTCGATCGCCCGGATAGCTGTAGGAATAGAATACTTCGAAATCAAGCAACTCACTCCACGCTAAGAAGTGGCTCATTCCAATTCCGGTGAACAGTCGGTTTCCATTCATCACCCAGCTAAGTTCCAGCAAGGCCGGAATCACATACCATGCGGTCAATACAAGGCCGAGTGCAACTGGAGCAATGCTGATCACTAAAATGCGAAGAACACTGGAATCCTCCTTGTGTCGATATACGATGAACAACACGAGTACGGCCCCAAGCAGGAGGACCCCCATGAGGGCAGTCAAATTGTGAGTGATAATCAGCCCTGCCCATGCCAATCCAGTAACTGCCAACCTCAAGGAAATCTGAGGGCCGTCCGAAGCCTTCCTGTCCAACCTTGCGGTCTGAAGAGTGCAAAAAGCGATGAGCGGCAGCCAGATAAAAGCGCTGAATTCTGGAAATGCACCCCTTATGAAGAAATCGTAAATTCGATAAGGAAAGAACTGAAAGCAGATGACGCCGACAATTGCCGGCCAGACCGCTACGAATATGCGGGACAGCCGATACATCCACCATGCCGAAATCCCGAATCCGAGAGATAGCGCGATGCGGATGCTCAGAAGCAAGTCGAGCCCGACTGCATGTAGCAGTGCAGGTGGATAATAGAAGCCAGGAGAATAATAGTTGAGGACTGGCGTGCCATAGCCAAACATGAAATCGGGGAACCAGCGCGGATATATCACTCCTTCTACTAGCGCGCCAGTCAAGGCCTCGATTCGTCGAATATGGGTTATTCCATCATGGGTGTCGACGGGCCAGACGGCCGTCAGCACAAAGAAGGCTAGACCGGAGAAAAATGCCAGCAACAGCGGGGCGATTCGGTCTTGAATATTCATCTTTTCGTTGACTCGACTGACGCACCTGCCGCCGGCTACTTCCATCTGAACTGAAATTCTTCTTTCTCGTTTGCTTTCTTGATCGAGCGGTCTCCAACCGACGCCTCGGCCCCCTCAGGTGGCAAGTGCAACAGACAGTAGGTTTACTGGAAGGACTGGGACCGTGAAATGAAACTGAGTCATGTCCCCGAGTTTCGATCGCGGAAGTGGGCATTCTCGCGTCAAACATTCGTATGCAGGCCCAGAACCCGGGCTGTGCCGCGTCTGCCGTGAAGTGGAAAACGGCTGCACTGGAGGGCGCACCGATTCGCCTGAAAATCAGATGAAAGTTACTTCACTGAATTCCCAGACGAGTGGCGAGGTCATTGAAATCCTTGGCAACTACGTCTACGGAAGGATCTGGAACGAGATCTGAGGTCTGTTCAGGTCCAAACTCTCGGGGCCGGTGGACAAACGCGGTCTTGAAGCCAACAGTTGCTGACGCTTTCAGGTCTCCGTTGTGCGCGGCAACCATCATGACTTCGTGGGGCTTCAACCCGAGAAGCTCCGCCGCTGTCTGGTAAACCTCCGGATCAGGCTTGTAATGCATAGCAAGCTCCGCAGAGAGAACACAGTCCCAGCAGTAACCGCCGTGCCGTGCCATGTTAACCAACAACGCCACGTTGCCGTTGGACAGTGATGCCACGATAAAACGCTTGCGAAGGCGCTCCAGTCCCGATACAACGTCGGGCCAGGGATTCAACCTGTGCCAGGCCTTGTTCAGCTCTACCTTATCGGCCTCAGACAGTGCCGAGACTTTATGCTGCGCCAGCAGATCATCCAGAATCATTCGATGCAGCGCGTCAATGTTCATCCACGGGAGTTCGCCTGTTCGAACACGTTGCATTGACGGTCCATAGCCGCCCCGCCAGCTATCGGCAAACTCTGGCCAATCTACTTCCACGCCTTTCGCCGCCCAAACATCTTCCCCTTCGCGAATAATTGACCCCCGCCAGTCCACAACCGTGCCGAAAACGTCGAAAGTCATCGCCTTTACATCTGAGAAGTCCATTATCCCTCCCGTTTCAGGTTGCGTGGGCCGAGCAAGTTCCCGTCAGATCCAATGTGCCGGGCGGCCCCTGATTGAACGACCACCTCTCCTACCGTTTTGGCGTCTTCGCGACTCAGGTTGACGACAAAGCTTCTATGATGGCGTCGCAGAATTCAGGCAGGTCATCGGGCACCCGTCCCGTAACCACATTGCCGTCGACAATCGCAGGTACGTCGTGGTAGATCGCCCCTGCATTCAGCAGATCGTCTGTAACCGCACAGTAGGCTGTGACGTTGCGTCCGGCCACGCTGTCGGTTCCCTTCTGCCTGTCCAGCGAGATTAGCACCTGCGGCCCGTGACAGATGGCGGCCAGAATCTTCCCTGAACGATGGATTTCGGCAGCAAATTCCAACGTTTTGTCGTCAATTCGAAGGAAATCGGGCGCAAGTCCACCCGGAAAGACGACCGCGTCGAACGCCTCTGGCTTCATCTCCCAAATGCTCTGAACCGAGTACCGATTGCCCAGCGCAAGCACGTCAAAGGGTATCGTATGCCCGAACCTGCCCGTAATCGGTTTCTCCGGCCACGCCGGGCGACCGTGAAAGTGTCCGAGCGCCGTCTGCGGTAGAGTACCAACTACGACATCCGCGCCGGCCTGGCTCAACTGTAGCACTGTGTACATTACTTCAATATCCTCAAACTCGTGGGCAGTGAGGATGGCTACGGCCTTTCCCTCCAATCGCTTTTCCATAATCTCGTATCCTCCGTTCAAACACTGTGCTCTTGCAGTGCGTCCCAGTCGAATTCGACGCCGTGCCCTGCCCTTTCCGGAGCGATGGCCGCCCCTTCCTCTATCTCCATTGGGTGTCGGATGAACCGGTCCAGCCCAAAACCGTGCGCCTCCAGGTAAGAGCTGTTAGGAATCGCGGCCAGAAGATGCACCTGAAGGTCATGAACGCCGTGGGTCGTAACCGGCAGGTTGCAGGTCTCGGCGAGGTGAGCAACCTTCAGAAAAGGCGTCACGCCGCCCAAAGTGGCCACGTCTGGTTCGGGAAAAGAGACTGCTCCGTGGGTTATCATCTGCTGAAATTCGTAGACGGTATGAAAGTTCTCTCCCGTGGCGATCGGAAGTCCGCCTTCCCGTGCAATGCGTGCATGTCCCGCCACGTCGTCCGGAATTGTCGGCTCTTCCAGCCAGTACAAATTGTACTGAGCCATGCCGCGTGCCGCGCGAATCGCTTCATCCACCCGCCAGCGCATGTTTGCGTCGGCCATCAGCGGAAAATCGGCCCCCAAGTGACTGCGCATCGCCGCGACTCGCTCTACATCTTCAGAGAGTTGTTCGCGGCCAACCTTCATCTTGATGGCGCGGAAGCCTTGTACCTGAAAACCATCTGCTTGTTCGAGCAGCGCGTCCAACGTGAACTGTAGATCGATACCGCCGGCGTAGACCGGCACCTTGGGGTCATGGCCCCCCAGGAGCCGCCACCAGGGCTCTCCGTTAACTTTCCCTCGCAAGTCCCACAAGGCAATATCCAGCGCCGCTAACGCAAATGAGGCCGCTCCCCCTCTCCCCACAAAGTGCACGTGCCACCACATCCGTTCCCACAGATGTTCTATTCGACTAGAATCTTCACCTAACAATAGAGGCCCAAGGTCGTCTCGGATAAGGGCCAGTATTGCTGAGCCGCCGATGTCGCCGACACAATAGGTATATCCCATCCCTTCCTGTCCGTCGGCGGTCCCGATCCGTGTCACGATAAGCCCGAAATGAGAAATGTCACCGTGGGTAGAGTCCGAGAGAACGACGGGTAAGGGAATCCGATAATGGTCGGTACGAACTCGCGAAATCTTCATTGCCTGTCAATCTCCCAGAATTGGCATCTGCGGCGCAAAACCAAGCTCCTCTCGAATCCTCGATATATCGTACACGGGATCCCTTTCACGACCAGGCTGCTCATAGTGGGAAAGGTCCCACGAGTCGACTTCGCTGCCGTACCAGGAGCGCATGAGTTCTGGAACTGGAACCGCCGTGCAGGATTGACCCCCGACTGCGTTGAGGATTCGCACGCCGGGCTTGTATGGCGCCTCGACCGCAGCAAGCAGACAGCGCACCGTATCACTCAGAAACATGACCGAAATCCTTCCCATACTCCAAATTGGTACCTGACCAGGCTCTGCCGGCGTCAGTTCACGATCATCGGGGGCGATGCTGGCCAGCCGCAGATTTATGAAATCCAGTGCTTCATTCTGCCTGGACAGGTATCGCGTGACCTCCTCCATCATATATTTGGAGAATCCGTAGCCGTCGCGGTCCAGGCAGGGGTGTTCGTCAGGCATGGGAAGCTGCAGCGGGCGAAACTTTACCGACTGCATCCCCACAGCGGCGATGGGACTGGCCAGGACAAACTTGGTGCAGCCTCTGTCAATCAGATAACGCAGCAAGTGATGAGTCCCGGCCACATTGACGCGCAGCCCGTCCTCCTCGGGGCACCCCCCTATCACTGCGGCCAGGTGAACAAGAACGTCGATTCCTTCATAGGGATCCAGCTTTCGCAGTTCAGACGGTTCCGAAAAGTCGCCCCTGATTTCTGTCGCGCCATGCACTTCGGTGGGACTGCGAGACAGGCAAATAGGCTCGTGATTCGTGCTCTCAGCGACTTCTCGTGCCAGCGCTTTCCCAATAAATCCACTCGACCCGGTAATGAGTATCCTGCTCATATCTGTTTACGCTTCCTTCCTGGTCTGCAATCTCGCCGATAAAGATTTGAGCCTCCAAATGCTCCAGGTCAGATAACACATCATTTCCCGGAGATAGAGGCTGAGGGCAGAGGCAATGAAGCAAGGCCCATCTACTGTGGTTGGCAGAATTGAGGGCATTCTAGGAAGACTTTGCTAAATGGTCCAAGCGGCGTCGCCCCGGTAATAAGGCCCCCTCCTAAACATACGCCCTCTTATGGCTAGGTAACCGCAGAGCAGACAGATTTCAACTCCAACGAATCACCGCACCGTAAAGATCTGGTAGCTCATCTCGGTTAATCTTTGCGTACAATTCCGGTGCCTCAGAAGCGTCCACTCGGTGAGTAATCGTCTTCTCCCAGGGAATGGCGCCGCTTGCGATGTTCCGAAGCACCGCCTCCCGACAGGGTGACAGCCCATCGTTACACGGAAAGAACGCCGTAAGCTGTTTACCGTGGGGCACGAGATAATTAAAGGAGACCGGTTCTTTCCCGTAGTGGCCGAGAAAGACGAATTTCCCCCGCAGCCGGGCAAGAGGAAACGCCAGATCTAGGCATGAAGGTACTCCGCTACCCTCAAAAACGACATCGGCGCCGCCTGGCTGAATCTCTTGTACACGCGCTGTCAGCTCGTCTGGAGTCACCCCGCTTGCGTTGATCGTGTGCGCCGCCCCCATTTCCCTGGCCATTTCCAGCCGTCGAGGATCGAGATCAATAGCAATGGTCACCGCGCCGCGCAATCGTGCCGCGGCCAGTGCGCCCAGTCCGATAAGCCCTACGGCATGAAAGGCAACTACGTCGCCCATCTGGACCCCAGCCATATCGACAGCATTGTAGCCCACCGCAGGCATGACAAAGAGGGACGCCGTAGCCTCATCCACCTCTTCAGGCAGATGTTCGACTTCTGCATCTTCCGGCATGAGCGCATACGTAGAATGGGTGCCCGAACAGATCGTAACCGGCTGCCCGTTGATTTCCATGGGAAGAAAGCTGCGTCGGTAGTATACCTTGTCACCTACCGCAAACTTCCTTACCGCGGGGCCGGTATCCTCCACGTAGCCCACGGCCTGGTAACCGGTGCAGATCGGGTAAGGTCCGTAACTTATCTTATTGCGAATAACAGCGAACTCTGTCCCAACGCTGACTCCGGACCAGGCACAGCGTACTAAGAGATCTTTGGGCGCGAGCCGGGGAATATCGAACTCCCGCAACGAGAACTGCTGTTGGGCCGTACAGACGAGCACACTGCTCTTCATGATTGACCGTCCCCCTGCAATTGATAGTTGGAATGCAATTGCCGCACGATGCGCTCTCCACCGAATAACATGGTGATGCGAATCGAAGGCTCCTTCCTTTCAGCGTCAAGCAATGGCAGAGTACTAAAGCACTCCAAAACTGTCAATGACATGTGGTGATTCCTTCTTCCCGGACCGGCGTGGATGTGAGGCATCCTTGCCAGGTCTACCTTTGGAAATATGCTCGCTCCTTGCGCCGACTGAGTATGGCACCAAGTCGATTCCCAAGCTAATTTCTCGGTAGGCCATAGTTTGGAGGGTCACTGTGCACTGCCCAGAGTGTGTCAATAGTCCAAGATGTTTGAATTCATTGGACTCATTGAACTCTGGTATGCGCGCGCGTTCTATGAGAAAATACCTTTTGTCTCGCAGCCCATACAGGGTTTTTCGAACGAGCCAAGACTGTTGAATAGCTAATTTGCCCTACGTCGGAGTGAGGACAATGCCCGAAAGCGTGCCTGCGGCAGTGCCGTCGGCTGGTAGTTCCAAAACACAAAGGTCAGGTCTGCCCAGCTACCACCTGATTTCAGCCGCGATCATCGTGGCCTTGACTCTGGCTGTTGCTATGCTACGACTCTACAGACTCGGCGAATTGCCGGCCGGCATCCAGGTCAGCGAGGCCTTGAATGGGGTGGACGCTCTCCGCGTTCTTGACGGCGAACATGCAGTGTTCTTTCCTTCCGAGTTTAGCGGTCACGAGGGGCTCGTTGTTTATCTGATAGCCCTCTCGATAGCGATTCTGGGCCAAACAGACTTGGCCTTACGCCTGCCCACGGCCATAGCCAGTGCCGGTACAGTCTTTGTAGTATTTTGGTTAGGGCGACTGCTGTTTGGCCGAGATGAAACAGGCGGCGTGACTCCCTGGCGTGGTGTCTTCATTGGGGGCGTAAGTTCCTGCCTTATGGCCGTTTCGATAGGGCAGACCGTGCTGGGGCGCACGGTCTTCCGGGCCAATCACCTGCTCCTCTTGCTAACTCTTTGCCTTGCCTTGCTCTGGTGGGGCTGGAGAGAGCGAAAATGGTGGGCGATCACTTTGGCCGGGGTGTGCGCCGGTCTGGTCCAGTACACTTACATTCCGGCGCGCTTCACCCCATTTCTTTTTGTCGCCTTTGGCTTGAGCTTTCTCATCCCGCGTAGGTCTGCAGAGTCGAAAGACCTAAGGTCGGAAGTTCCCCGGATCATTAATTTTTGGGGAGCAGCTCTCCTCGCCGCCGCACCGATTATGATCTTTTTTGCCTCAAATCCTGAACATTTTTTCCTGCGCAGCAACTCTCTTTCCGTCCTTCAACCCGAAATCAATCGGGGAAACCCGCTCGGAACTCTCGTGGAAAGCGTGGTCTGGCATCTGGCGGCCTTTGGATTCAAAGGTGATGTAAGTTGGCGTCACAATTTTGGCGCCTTGCCAATGCTCAATCCGTGGGAGGCACTTTTCTTCTGGATCGGCGTTGGCGTCTCTTTGTGGCGATGGCGGAGTCCTGCCTGCAGGCTATTGCTACTCTGGGGAGCATTCCTGCTCCTGCCAGCGTTCATTGCAGTAGATTACGCACCAAACACGCTTAGAATGCTCGGAGCCACACCAGCCGTCTACCTGGTCTTGGCCTTCGGCCTCTGGGAAGCCTTCCAGTTTGCCAAAAGACGTATGTTCCCGAACAGAGTCTCGGAAAGTGCTGTAGCTCTGGGAGCCATCCTAACTGCGACGATACTGTTTCAAGGCGTAACGTCATTCCGCAACTTTTTCGGAATCTGGGCATTTGAACGGGGAGTCCAGTTCGCCTACGAAGTTCCTTGGTCGGACTTTGCTCGAACTCTCGATTCATTGCCAACTGAAGACGGAGAAATATATCTGGTCCCTAATTCGTTGGACCATCCCAGCCTTGATTACATCTACAAGGGCCCCGCCCCCGTTTTCTACTTTCCACGCGAAACGACAGACCTTGATTTCCTGGCAGAAGAGGTCGAAGCCGCGCTCGCCGACATGGAGAATCTGACTAAAGTGAAGGTCGTACAACTCAACAATGTCCACGTTGGCTGGATCGGCAATGACACCGGGCGCGTATCAGTTCTTCTGGGGAAATATGCTCAGTTCATCGACACCCAGCACTTCAATGACTTTAGGATCAACAACTATACCAATGTCTCTTTGGACCGGCCCTGGACATTTTTCGAGCGTTTAGCTCCATTGACTGTCCAATACGACGGTGGCATTTCACTCATGGGGTTTGCCCTTGGTCAAGGCGTAGAGGAGCACTCAGACTCCAGCCCGCTGGACCTTGTAAGAGAAAGGCCTCTTTGGATAACGTTGAACTGGGAAACCCTACAGGATTTGGAAATCGATTACTCAATATCACTTCGACTGTATGGCGTCGAAGGAGACGTAGTCTTTCAAGAAGACGCCCTTCTGTGGAGTCCACTGCATCAACCCACAAGCGGTTGGACACCAGGTGATAGGACCGATACCTTGTTCCAGTTCAATCTTCCGTCGGACGTTGCTTCAGGAAACTACGATCTTAGGCTCATTGTCTACAATGTCGAGAATCTGGTGCCGACCGTTCAGGTTGGTGTGTGGGAGCCAGAGTTTACCTTGGCAAAAGTGGAGGTTCGGGACGCTGCCCAGGAATAGCCCTCGTTACAATGAAGGAAATGAATGAGCTTGACCTATCAGCTTTCAGTGCTCCGTTAGAAATGATGATGTCCTGTATTTCCCTATTTCCAGCGGCTGCTTCGCCGGCCGGTGCCCAATTAAGTTTGCCGATTGGCTGGCTGAATGGCGTGCCGAATGCTATAATCGGTCCTGGAAAAGAGCATTCGCCTCTTCCGAATTCTTGCATGGAAGCCTGTCGCGGCGCCTGCAGATTCGACTCAAATCTCGGAGCAACCGGTACCTCCATGCCTTCAGCTCGAACACTTTCAGACGAACACTTCTAGTTGAGTGTACGGGTCTTGAGTCTGGACCTTCCGACAGAGAGGAAATTGTGTGACTGATTTGGATACGGCTGGAACTACAATCGAGATATTCTTGAATGACCTGGCCTCAGGCGAGTCCACGCCTGGAGGAGGCGCGGCCGCGGCGCTGACAGGTAGCCAGGCCGCCGCCCTACTTAGTATGGTCTTGAACTTCACCGTCGGACGCAAAAAGTACGCTGCGGTGGAGGAAGAGTTGAGGGGTCACTTGCTGCGAACGGAAGAGATGCGTGCAGAACTCCTCGCTTTCGCAGACAAGGATGCCGTAGCCTTCGGTGCAGTGGCCGCCTGCTACACGATGCCCCGTTCAACAGAGGAAGAAAAGGCGGCACGAACCAAGGCGATGCAGGCCGCGCTACGCGGTGCCACAGAGGTGCCGTTCTCGATCGCCGCGTTGTGCGCCGAACTCTTGGAACATACTATCCCGGTCGCCGAGAAGGGCAATCCCAACGTCGTCAGTGATGCGGCGACTGCTGCCCACCTGGCTCATGCGGCCCTTCACAGTGCCCTGGTAAACGTCTATATCAACTTGAAGTGGCTCAAGGACCCTGCTTTTGTAACCAAGACGCAGGCAGAGGTGGCGTCCTTGAAAGCGTCTGCCGAGAAGAACTATGAAGCCGCTCGATCTGCATGCACCGAAACTTTGGGCTTAGAAATATGACCGCACAGCTCTTGAAGGGCCGGCAACAGGCCAAAAAGTTGCAAACTGAACTATCCGAGAGTTTCTCAAAACTGGCAGCATCTACCGGCGCACGGCCGACTCTGGCAGCCATGCAGGTTGGCGGGGATGCAGCCGCTTCAGGCTACTTGCGCGCAATTCGTCGCGCCTGCCAGGGCGTTGGAGCCGACTTTCGGCCTGTCGAACTTCATGAGCAGAGCAGCGATGCAGAGGTCCAGGCGGCGCTAACCGAACTGAGCAATGACGAGACCGTTCACGGAATAATGGTGCTGGAGCCATTACCGGATCACATTGATGATTCGCAGCTAATCGACGGCCTGAACCCAGCCAAAGACGTAGACGGCGTTCATCCTTTGAATGCCGGAAGACTGGCCGCGCAGCGTCAGCCGCACTTCGTGCCAGCCACGCCCGCAGGAGCGGTAATGTTGTTGGAAGAAGCTGATGTGGCTTTCAAAGGCAAAAGCGCAGTCGTGATTGGGCGCAGCGATATTGTAGGCAAGCCCATGGCCCTCATGTTGCTGCATCGACATTGTACGGTAACCATAGCACACAGCCGTACTGAGAACCTGCCTGCAGTCGCCCGGCAGGCGGACATTCTGTGCGTAGCAGTGGGTCGCCCCGAAATGGTAACCGGAGACTGGATAAAGCCCGGTGCAGTCGTAGTAGATTTTGGTACGACTTATATTGATGGTTCCCTGAAGGGGGATTGCGAACAGGGAAGTGTGGAATCCGTAGCCGGCATGCTAACACCAGTACCCGGCGGGACAGGACCGATGACGAACGTGATGCTTATGCGCAATTTGCTTGGCGCTTACCGCCGACTGGTTTCAACCACTGGGCTCTAGTGCCCGAGGATTTCTACACTCTTTTCGCGAGGGTGGTGGTGGAGTTCACTCTCTCCAAAACCGGATAGCAGGTCGGTTACAGTCTTCAGCCTGGCTTGAAGGCGAGGCTCTTTGCACGCCCACTCTCCTTGAACTTGGTTACATACGAGTAGCGAATCACCCCAGATACTCAGTATTGCAGACCCGGGATCAATCTGACGTGCCAACATGCGGTCGCGCACAGTTTCCAAGGCTCCAATGAGAGTATCATACTCGGCTTCATTGTTTGTTGCCTGATCCCCGAACGTCAACTGGATAACCTCTCGCTTGTACCCAGGCCAGTCCAGTGCAAAACTTCCGTAGCCTTCTCCTGGATTTCCGCGGCTGCCCCCATCAAAAACAATTCGTATTGGGCCTTTCTGCGCCCTGCCGCGCACAGATGGCGTCGCAGGCTGACTACTTTCCTGTTGCACTGACAAGCCAGCCGCGGAAGTACCACTATCAACAGAAAGAGGGTCCATCACTTGGGGCCGGTCGGCAGGTCTGGGGGGTCTGGGCCTATCGGGTTCACTCACGGCCTCTTTCTTGTCTCTTTCGAGGTTCTTCGGTGGTACCGCCAGAGCAATAGGCAGGGGGTCCCGATCCGAGAGCAAGACGTCAGCCTCGATCAACCCCATGGCCTTCAGCTGACGAAATAGTACTCGTCTTTGGCCAGGCGCAAGCCTTCCAATCTGGTTTATGAGCTGTTCCACTTTTCGACTCACGTAACCTATGCCTTACTTCAGTAAATAATATTTCCGACCTGATGGACCTGAACGTTACGTCAAGGAGCTTGAAAGCGCTCTCGGCCGAGAGCGAACTGAGATACTAGGGTAAAGTTGCGACTGTCAGGTAAGAGTTATCAAGAGGAAAATCGTGGATCGCCTTTGAACACTATGCCGGCTGGCGTTCCTTTTGGGCAGCCCTTGCTTTTTCCCATAGGAAGCTCAGGTTCGCCTGATGAAAATTCTGGACAAGCCCACCCAAGGCGATCCGCGACCGACCGAACTCTTCAATACCATGACTAAGGAGCTCTCTTTTGGCCGCACCCTTCGTGAGGAGTCGATCGACCAGTGCCTCAACGTCATTCAAGTATTGAATACCTTCTTCTATGCTGGGAGTTACTTCGCCTCGCAAGAGAATATCCCCATGTCCTTGAACAATCGT
This sequence comes from Caldilineaceae bacterium, assembly GCA_965207495.1. GTDB lineage: Bacteria > Chloroflexota > Anaerolineae > Caldilineales > Caldilineaceae > Bin5. The sequence continues at coordinate 3,244,324 of OZ242287.1, read as the reverse complement.
CTCCAGATTAAACTCATGTAGGCTGTGCAGTGACTGTTTGAATTTCTCAATGTCAGCGAGTGGTGAGGCGATTACTGGCACAGGCATCATTAAGTCGCTGGCGAAAAGCACTTTTTCTTCGCGCACGTGCACGACACACACATCGGGCCCAGGTCCTGGGGCATGCATGATGTGTACGGTCTTATCTCCCAAACGCAAAACCGAGCCTTCGTTGAAGATTATTTTCGGCAGTCGGATCTCTACCCGCATCAGCTCGTTCGTATGCTCCCTCGCTTCTTCCAAGGCTCTACGACCATAGCGGACGAGCAAGTCGCGTGCGGCTTCGTGGGCGATAAGTTCCGCTTCCGGGAACAGACAGGACCCGTATACATGGTCCGCGTGGCTGATCGTATTTACAAGGTAGCGAATGCCCGCGGGACAGACTTGCTCCGCAAAGTCAATGATTTGCTTGGTTTCTGAGGGAAAGGGCAGGGTATCAATGAGAATGCCCCCTTCAGAGGATACCACCAGTCCAGCATTCACCTCTGCGTACAGCGCACTGGTGAAAACCCAAGTGTCATCTGCAACCCTGGTGCGCGTTATCGCCACTCTCTATATCCCTTCCGTTATCGCTTGGCTAGGGCAGACGTCAAAAAGGGAATTATACCACAGTCCGAAAAAGAGGGGCAATGATACGAACGTATTCATGGAAACCAACAGGGTAAGCTCACTGAAGAAGAGGGTTGAGAAGTGACTTCCAAGCGAGGACAGTTCGACCCAGCATTTGAGCAATATGGACTTGGGGAGCAAGACGGGGGAAGGCCGTAGAGTGGCTGCCCCAGAGTGGGGTACGGCTTAACAAGCCTCGCGTAACATTGCTACCGGGAGACCAAACCCCGGCGATCAGTTCGTGCGCGCAACAGATGTCCTTCGAGGCTTGTCACGTACAGGTCACGCAGACCGCTTCCACCAAACGTACAATTGGTGGGACTGTCGCACGGCAAAGGGTGTGTTTCCAGGACTCTGCCGTTCGGCGCAAAGACGTAGATCATTCCCCCTGGACCGCTAATACCCGAACCGGCCGTGGCAACAATGTTGCCCTCGCTGTCAAGACACATACCATCCACGCCGCGATGGGGATAGAAGTTGTGGAGCACTTCGTGTCTGCCCACTATCGCCACATCGTCGTCCGATACCAATTCATTTATTGGGTAGGCCCGTAGTTCCCGCAGTTCGCCTTCCCCGTGCTTGCTCTGGGCGACGTATAACACACTTTCATCAGGGGAAAGCAGAAGCCCATTCGGAGCAGTAGTGTCGAAAGTTACGCGCTCCCGCCGCCAGTTTCCGCCTGCTTGTCTATCCAACCTGTAAACGGATTCGTGATCCAACTCCATGTCTTCACGAAAGTCGCCGTACCGTGGATCAGTAAACCAGATCCTGCCTTTGCTGTCGATTGCCAGATCGTTTGGGCTGTTAAGGCGGCGTCCTTCGTATTCCGCGCAGACCTCGATGGTTGCTCGGCCTTCTGGGTACTGGACCATCCTCCGGCCGCCACCTTCACAGGCGTTGAGGACACCGTCCTTATCCAACATGAGCCCATTGGCCCCGTTTGTGCCTTCCCGCCAGACGCTGACCTCACCGCTGTCCGGGTCGTAGCGCATGATGCGGCTGTTTGGAATGTTGGTAAAGAGGAGCGAGCTGCCGTCCCAGACCGGCCCTTCAGTCAAACCGATCGGCTCAAGCAAGGTTTCAAACTGCCAGGCCATCACTGCCTCCCTCTAGATTTTGAGCGAGAAGTCGGATCCACAATCTATTGCGATTTGACGACTTCGTTTCAGGGCCTGATAAGGATCTTCCAGCTGAGGGCTCAGTTCAAGACTCACACCGCCCTTATAACCGATTTCCTGCAATGCCCCAAATGTTTCACGAAGCGTCTCAGTTGTCAGAACGCCGTCGAGCAGCGCCCAGTGCAAATCGCCGTGACCGTCGTTATCGTCAAGGTGGACATAGTCCAGACGCGCACCGGAAGATCTGATGACTTCCGCAGGATTTTCGTTGCTAATCTGGACGTGGCCAATATCGAAGAGTAGCCCTAGATTTGGATGATCAATTGCGCCGATGAATTCCAGCGTGGCTGCAGCAGTGGGAAGTGCGGTCCCAGGAAAATGCTCGATGCAGAGTCTGACGTCGTGACCTGCGGCTTGGTCTGCAGCCTGAGCGAGCGAATCGCCATAACGACTTAGGGTCGCTGGGCTGTCGTCCCTTCCGGGCACCAAGTAGACTAGATTGCCGCCCAACGCCGCGCACTGTTTCACGACTTGCTCGACATGCGCCACACCCTTCTTGCGCGCGTCAACGTCAAAACCATCTAGCTCGGAATCCTCCGGCACCCCGAAGGAAGCTGCTACTGATGAGACACCCAGAGGGTGCGTGCCCTTTAGGGCTTGAACATCCTCATCTTCCAGAAAATCAGGCCTGATGTCGATCCTATTGAATCCCAAGGATCGCATATCTGAGAGAACTTCACTTGGTTTTGCGGTCAATGCCCACACACAACACGACAGGTACATTCTCTCAATACTCCGTCTGCTCTATTCCCTCTGCAATCGGTTCTTCCGACTGGTCTCCACTGCTCTCCAACAAAGACTGCAACTCAATCAACTCATCGCACAGTAAGTAGCGTTGAAGTTTGTGACCATGGCGGCGACTCCACTCCTCTATTGCAGGTGTCATTTGAGCTATCGTGGAAAAGTCAGAGGGAAAACGCAGAGGATCGCCGCCAAGCCAGCGGCCGTGTCTTCCCGCAAGAGTTGTATTCCAGATTTTGGCGGGAATCACGTCAGGCGTAAGGTTGCCAGTTGGCCACGCTTGAAAGAGAACGGGGATCCTTGGCGGAAAGTCAGGAAGAATGCTTTGCAACAGCTGATGACTTCTGGTGCATGTGGAAGGCATCCACAACGGAATCACAGGGCTTCTGAGTCCAATTGCCGGATTCATCTGCGGCCCGCTTTCAATCAAGACTGCACCCGGTTGGATCCGTAACAGATAATAGAGCCACTGCCAGGCATAGAAGCCAGTCCGACTTATATCGTCGATAGAGGAAAAGGAGATCGACTGAATCGGCAATCCCTCATCACCGGCATGGTCGCGAACCGAGGTTGCAAAACCTGAAATCGAGCCCCACTGGGCCTCTGGCTGATATGTCCAGTGGCGAGAAAGACGCCAGCCGCTGCGCTGGAGGCCACCTTCATCATGCAACCAGTCATCCAGCCAAGGCGTGCCCCGTATGAACTCCTGATCGGTGAAGCCTCCGTATCCTCCAATCTGCAATCTGTGTCTTGCGCCGATTTCGTACTGACTCCACTTGGAGGAACAGGTCAACAGCAGCAGAGACCCGCCGGGCATCAGGCGCTCTCGGATAAACCTCTTATATTGGTCCGGCAGCGTCGCCAGTTTGAGATATATGCTCACACTCCTCTTTATCTGCTGCCGTGAGTGGATTGGATCGAAAACACTTACAGCCAGGAGATCAGGGTTGTGATTCAGTATAGGTGTGAGAAGATCAACACTTCGCTGCTGATAGCCAGCTATGTCGTCAGGTTTTCCACGAGAGGAAAAGGCGATGGGAAAGCCGTCGGCCAACAGAGGGGCGCCCAGACAGGCACACAAGTGGGCAGTAGCTCCGGATGGGACACCGACTACTATAGTATCGAAGCGCCTTTCTGGATCAAGGCCATCGTACTGGCTAACGTTCCACTGAGCTAAGTCTGCCGTAGTCAGGTTGAAGGAGAGCGAACGATTGTGAGGGCGGTTCTCGGTAGCCCAGACGGCCAGACCGGCTCCCCAACTACGGGGAAGATGGGAGCTAAGCCGCAGAAGAGATAGCTGCCGCCCCAACTTGGCATTTGCCGCCGGAAAGTGAAATCTATTCTCCAAGGCCGCGGCAACAGCCGCAACCGCACCTGTTGCAATGTCGAAACCGACTGGGTTGTAAGTCACTGGCAAGTTGAATCCCTTTGCCTGGCTTCGCCGCTTTTGCGCGCACTACGTCCTCCGCCGCGATTTGACCTTCCCCGCCGCACTTGGCGGGCCCGAATCGGACGGCGGAATTGACCAACAGTATAGCCGACGTGGCAAGGCATCGCAATTCCGGTTTACAGACGACTTCTTCGGCACTCGCCAGAACAGTCCAAGATCTACGGGAAATCTTGAATGCGATGCAAAAGACGGAGGATTGCCATGGGCTCCCAACCTCCGTCTCTATCTTAATCTAAACTCCCGAAACGTTGACGCGTCTGATGCTATGTGATAGGCTACCCGGCGCGTTTGTCGGCAGATCAGATAGTTGCTCCTTCTTCGAGGCGAGAAAATGACTAACAACGGAGACAGCCCAGCCCGAGTTCGATTTGCGCCCAGTCCAACTGGCCATCTGCATTTGGGTGGACTACGGACAGCTCTTTTTGACTGGTTGTGGGCGCGGAAGACCAATGGCCAATTCATTCTGCGGATAGAGGATACAGATCGCAAGCGATTCGATCCAGAAAGCCTGGAAAGCTTGATGAATGGCCTGCGCTGGTTAGGACTGGAATGGGACGAAGGCCCAGAAATCGGAGGGCCCTTCGGGCCTTACGTGCAGTCGCAGAGGCAGGAATTTTACAGGGAGAAGGCCCAAGAACTCATCGACCGGGGTCACGCATATCGTTGCTATTGCACGCCAGAGCGCCTGGCAAGTATGCGAGAGGAGCAGAGGCGTGCAGGGAAAAGCACCGGCTACGATAGACACTGTAGGTTCCTGTCCGACGAAGAGATAAGGCAGCGTGAATCGGAGCGAGAGACGTCAGTCATTCGTTTCGCCGTGCCGTTGGAAGGCGTCACCGTCTTCAATGACCTATTGCGCGGCGATATCGAAGTCGAAAACCGTCAGCTTCAGGATGATGTCCTGTTGAAGGCGGACGGGCTCCCTACCTACCATCTCGCCGCGATGGCGGATGACAATCTGATGGAGATAACACACGTCCTTAGGGGCGAAGAATGGCTGGCGACAGCACCGATTCACAAGTTGATTGTTGATGCATTTGGCTGGGAAATGCCGGTGTTGGTCCATCTGCCTGTTATCCTCGATCCCAGTGGCAAAGGCAAAATGAGCAAACGCAAGAAACTGGTGGCGGGCAAGGAGTTCCTTGCGTTAGTACACGAATTTCAGGATTCAGGCTATCTTCCAGACGCAATGTTCAATTTCCTCACCAATGTAGGTTGGAATTTCGATCCCGAGCAGGAAGTATTCAGTCGTGAAGAAGCGATCGAACGGTTTAGCTTGGAAGAAATTAATCCTTCGGCGGCGGCGCTTCCATACGAAAAGTTGGACTGGCTAAACGGCCTCTATATTCGGGAGCTAACGCCTTCGGCACTAAAATCGGCACTCTTGCCATTTCTGAGCCGGCAACTCGGTGTATCCGAAACTGAGCTGAACTCCGACCGAAAATTGGACGTTCTGATTCCGGTAATTCAGGAGCGAATTAAACGTCTTGACGAGGCGGCAGGGTGGATTGACTGGGCGTACCAGGACTCGGACGCGATATCTTATCCGAATCCAAAACTGTTGATAGGTCGCAAGTTGGACGCGGCGCAGAGTGTCGAAATGTTGCGTTCTGGCGCACAACTCTTGACGGAGGTGGAACCGTTTTCCGCAGAGGCCATTCACGTAGCATTTCGAGAAAAGGCCGAGGAACTGGGGGTAAAGGCGGGCAGCTTCTTTGGGCCTGTCCGCGGTGCCATCAGCGGGAAGAAGGTTTCTCCTCCTCTGTTCGAAAGCATTGAGGCCCTTGGTCGCCAAGAAACCTTGCAACGCATCCATCATGCAGTCGCATACTTGGAAGAGTTTAGAGCTAGGGAGAGCGGTTAATCGCCTGTGCGAGGGTGGGTCCGAAACCGCTAAATCGGCTGACCGATCTTTCGTCTGATGAGATCGCATATAGTTGCTTTATTTGGTTTGTCACCGATATTTGTGTTAGGATCGGGAGAATGATCGCTCCAGTGGGGGATAGTTTAATCGGCAAAACGCCTGACTCTGGATCAGGTAATCGGGGTTCAAATCCCTGTCCCCCAGTTCTACCCTAACGCACCTGCCATTACCGCCTCTTCAAGGCGAAATTCCTGCACATAAACGCTGCTTTCCCGTGATTCGAAAGCAGCGTTTTTCTTGTCATGAAACGGCAACATTCGTTTTACGAATTACCAGTTCCCTTCTTGGACGCCAGTCATACAGTCATGACTCCCAGTCTCAACGATTCCGTCCGTACTCCTCGTGACTGCTGACCCAGTCTAGAGAGCTTATGGCGGCAGCCAGCGAGAGCTCTCCCGCCAGGACAGTCCCCGCCACAATCTCTGCGAATTTCCTGACCTTACCTTTGCCGACGCAGCCCAGCAACTCAAGGCACTCTCGCTGCGTGGCCAACCCTGTGCCGCCACCAAACGTGGCGACAATGAGCGACGGAATGGTAATGGATATGTAAAGATCCTTTTCATCCGTCAGCTCGACGTAAATTATGCCAGCGGAGGATTCAGATACATTGGCGACGTCTTGGCCGGTGGCGATGAAAATGGCGGTAATGGCGTTGGCAGAGTGAAGTCCGTTGTTGTTCACACCTGCCAGTATCGAACCTATATTGGCGACGCCGTAATGGTAGAAAAGTTGCTCAGGCTGGACGCGCATGTTTTGGATAAGCACATCGCGGGGAATAACTGCTTCAGCCGTCACGCGTTTGCCTCGCGTGCGCATAATGTTGACTTGAGAGGCCTTTTTGTCAGTAGCAAAGTTGGACTCGAGATAAAAGCGCTTGATCTCCTGCCCGTCGTAATGGTCCAGAATCCAGGAACACGCCGCGAAAGTCGCCCGCCCCACCATGTTTTGACCGCCGGCATCCCCTGTCTGGTAGTTGAATCGCAGAAAAGCGAACTTATTTGACTGATAGGGATCGATGTTGTCCAGCTTCGCTACGCTGGAAGTTGCTTCGGCCTCCTCCCTGATTGGGTTCATGTTCAACCCTATCCAATCAATGAAGTCTCGTGCGCCGCGAGCATCTTCGAAAACGAAGACAGGCGCCCTTTGCATCGCATCGGCCACCACAGTGCACTTTACACCGCCGGACAGATTTAGCAGCTTCATGCCCCTGTTGTAGGAGGCGACGAGCGTCCCCTCGGTCGTCGCCAAAGGAATAAGAAAGTCGCCCTTGGCATGTTCACCGCAAACTGTCAGAGGGCCCGCGAAGCCAATCGGCACCTGAGCCACCCCGGTGAAGTTCTCAATATTGCCTTGCGTCTCTTGGGGATCAAACGAGTACTGCGAAATGTGTTCAAGCGAGTGGCCTGTGTAGTCCTTCACGAATTTCTGGCGGGCCTTGATTATTTCGTCACCGTAGTCGTCATCGCGGTCGCGAGGAATTCTCGGTGCATCGACCTCTTCAGAAATGGCGTCATCGACCGTAAACTGAATGCGGCCAAACGGGGTCGTCTGCACTCCGATCTGAATCTCATGGTGCCCCATATCGAGATGAGGAATCCGTACCGTGATGAACACTTCCTTGCGCAGAGGAAACTCAACCGGATCGCCGCTGTTGACCTGTTCAGGTGAAATCACAGTCCCTTCGCCAAAGTCCAGCGAAAGGTCGTCATTCGATATCTCCTTGCCGTCAATGCTGATACCATGAAATCCGGTCAACCTGGCGTCACTGAGGCGATTCTTTATCGAAAACTGTACGCCATTCTCAGTATTTTGCAGGCTGGCGTATGTGTATAGACGCTTGAGCAACATTGAAGGAATCAGAGCCATGGTTTCTCCTGTTTAAGCTGTTTGACTGAAAAATGAGGAAACCTCAGGGAGGGAAAGCTATCATTCGGATTAGGGGCATTTGAATCTTGCTTCAGGCCGATTGCCAACAGAACACAAAACCTGCAGTGACAATTCCTCTTTGGACACTGCATCCTCTTAGGACAGAGTAAAGTCGATTCCGATGTCGGTGCGCCACACTGCGCCCTCGAAATGAATCTGTTCAACGGTCTGGTACGCGTCACTCACAGCCTCTCCAAAGTTGGCCCCCGTTGCTGTGACCGAGAGCACGCGGCCGCCATCGGTAAGTACAACCGGTTCATGCTCCCCTTCAGCATGGAGGCGCGTGTCGTCCACCTTAGTGCCCGCATGAAATACAAGAGCGCTACCCTCGGTGTCCAAGCTCTCAGGTAGACCTGAGACGGACCTGCCTGTCTCGTAACTATCCGGATAGCCGCCAGAGGCAATTACCACAGTCACTGCAGACTCTGCGGACCAATCCGGGTCGTGTTCCGCCAGACAGCCATCCGTACACGCCAACATCAGTTCCACAAGATCACTCTGTAATAAGGGCAATATGACCTGAGCTTCCGGATCTCCGAAGCGACAGTTGAATTCCAGAACCATAGGTCCCCTAGGGGTCAGCATCAGCCCGGCGTACAGGACGCCCCGATAGGGAGCGCCTTCAGAAGCCATGCCGACTAAGGTTGGCCGTAGTACATTGTGTTCAACTGCGTCCAAGACCTCCTTTGTTGCCAGCGGGGAAGGCGCAAAAGCTCCCATACCACCCGTATTGGGACCTCGATCCCCGTCTAGCAATCGCTTGTGGTCCTGAGCCGCAGGAACGACTCGTAGGTTCACGCCATCGCAAAATGCCAGAATTGACAGTTCAGGGCCCTGCAGACGCTCTTCTACCAGGACAGTAGAACCAGCGTCGCCAAAGCGCCTACTCACCATCATCTCACGCAATTGATCGACAGCCTCGTCTCGACTCGTTGGCAATAGGACGCCTTTACCGGCTGCAAGTCCACTGGCCTTAAGGACTGGGAGTTCGTCCAACTCATGAATGAAGTCGGCCGCCGCTTCAAAGTCTGTGAAGACACGCGCCCAACCGGTGGGAATCCCGTGCCGTTTCATGAACGCCTTGGAGTACGCCTTAGAGCCCTCAAGTTGGGCAGCAGACTTGCTCGGCCCGAATATCGTCAGACCCGCGGCATCGAATTCGTCAACGACGCCAGAAACTAACGGTATTTCCGGTCCTACCACCGTCAAATTAACCTGGTTGTCGATTGCAAAGAGCCGCAACGCCTGCGAGTCGTGCACCGGTATGGGAATATTAGTGCAGTTGGGAATCCCAGCTGTACCACCATTCCCTGGTGCTGCGTAAATGTGGTCGACATGACGTGATTGCGCCAACTTCCAGGCCAGGGCATGCTCCCTCGCTCCGGAGCCGATCAATAGAATTTTCATATAACGGTCATGGAGCGTCGGATCGTGTGGAGTGGAAGAAGAAAATCAAGGGGTCTTCTGAACGTTCGGATTCCTTCCTGTCTAGGAAAGCCAACCATCAGTTGCCCAGTGCGCCTGCGAATCTCTCTTTCTCCTTTAGTTCCAGTTCCATTTCCAGCATTGGAGTTTCGAAAGGGTAGGCGCCCGTGAAACAGGCATTACAATAGCCATCCTGCGCACGTAAAGTGTTCATCATGCCTTCAACGCTCAGATAGCTCAATGACTCGACGCCAATGTATTCTTTGATTTCATCCGGACTCTTATGGGCAGCGATCAGTTCCGACTGGCTTGCCATGTCAACGCCCATGAAACAAGGGTATCGTATAGGCGGGCAGGCAACACGCATATGAACTTCGGCGGCACCCGCGCCGCGCAGAAGTTGCACGAGCGGCCCGCTTGTGTTTCCGCGCACGATAGAGTCGTCAACCAGGACAACCCTTTGGCCCCTCAGATTTTCGGGTAGGGGGTTGAATTTCATTGCCACACCGACCTTGCGTTGCCGGTCTGTCGGCTGGATGAAGGTACGTCCAATATACCGGCTCTTTATGAGACCTTCGCTGTAGTCAATGCCGCTCTCCTGTGCATAGCCGATGGCATGAGGAGTGCCGCTGTCAGGTACAGGCACAACGATATCGGCCTCAACCGGCGACTCGCGGGCCAGTTGGCGCCCCAAGGCTTGACGCACCCTGTGGACAAGCCGACCGCCGAGAACACTGTCCGGACGGGCAAAGTATATCTGCTCAAATGTGCAGAAAGCTGCCTTCTCCTTTGGCACGCCCTGTATGATTTCGTACCCGTCCTTGTCAACGCGAACGATTTCACCAGGGTCGATTTCCCGAATGGCCCGCCCGCCGATAGTGGCGAATGCGCAACTCTCCGACGCTATGGCAAGGCCGTTCTCAAACTCACCAAGAACGAGCGGACGCAGGCCCCAAGGATCCCTCACGCCGTAAATGGCATCGCGAGTAAGGATGACCAAAGAGTAGGCACCCTCTGCAATCGTCATCATCTGGCGAATCCGCTGCAACCAATTGCCGCGGGCCCCCGCCAACATATGGATGATTAGTTCGCTGTCGGTCGAGGTAGACAGGCCAACGCCCCGCTCCAACAACTCACGACGAAGTCTAGGTGCGTTCACCAGATTGCCGTTATGCCCTATGGCAAGGGGGCCGTCGAGAGTCTCCAAAATATACGGCTGAGTATTGTTCAGACGGGGTGATCCGGTCGTGGAATATCGAGTATGACCAATGCCCAGATGCCCTTGCAGATGTTGCAGATTGTCCTCGTTGAAGACTTGGGAGACGAGGCCCAGCCCTTTATGTATGTGGGCGGTCCTGCCATCGCAAGTGGCGATTCCCGCGGCCTCCTGTCCTCGATGCTGCAGAGCGTAAATGGCGAAATAGGCCAGGCGTGCAATGTCCATCCCGGGGGCGCTGATGCCAAAGACGCCGCATGCTTCACGGGGCGAATCGAACGGAAGCATATTTGCAACTCCTTGAATTACAGAGTGCGTTCAGGTCGGGAGAACGCACACTCCGAATTTGCTCAGCCAAAGGCATCAGGCCTATTGCCAGGTTTGAACCTCATATCCGCTGCAAGGCGGCTCGCGCCGCAAGTCCCACTTCCAAAGCCGCGGAAGTTGTATCCGCCGTCACCGTTAAGTGCCCCATCTTGCGTCCTGGGCGAGCTTCATGCTTTCCATAAAGGTGCAACTTCGCATCGGAAAAAGCCAGCAGCGCCTGCCAATCCGGTTCACCAGTTTGCCAAAGATCCCCTAGTAGATTCAACATGGCAGCCGGTCTCAACTGCTTGGTTGAACCTGGTCCAAGGCCGGAAACAGTTCGCAACTGTTGCTCGAACTGGCTAGTAACCGCGCCCTCGATAGTCCAGTGGCCGGAGTTATGCGGCCGAGGTGCAATTTCGTTTGTCAACAGACGTCCTGTCGACCCTGCCTCCGCTGCCTGAGTTTCGTTTCCCTTACACGACTTCGGAAGGAGAAAGAATTCGATGCAGAGAATCCCTATCAGACCAAGATACTCGCACAACTGGCGGGCCAATCTCTCCGCTTCGTACTCTACGGCTGTTTCTACTTCTGCTGGCGCGATTGTGACATCCAGAATGTGGTTTACGTGGCGATTTTCGACAAGTGGATAGGCTGCAAAGTCGCCATTCACCCCGCGCGCTGCCACCATCGACAGCTCTCTCTCAAAGTCTACGTGCGCCTCAAGAACGCATACCTGCCCGCCAAGAGACTGCCAAGCGGGTTCCAGTCTCGTTTCACTTTCAACTCTTGTCTGCCCTTTACCATCATAACCGAATGCGGCTGTTTTGAGAATGGCGGGAAAACCGATTTCTTGGGCAGCTTCTTCCAGTTCAAATCTATCTGCAACGACGCGAAACGGCGTTACGGGCAAGCCCGCCCGGCTAAGCATTGACTTCTCTCGCTGTCGGTTTTGGGCTGCATGGAGGATTGAACCGGAAGGTCGTACCGGCACGCCTTCGGCTTCAGCAATCTCTGCCACCAAAGAAGGGACGTTCTCAAACTCGAAAGTCAGCGCATCCACCTTTTTGGCAAACGAGTGAACGGCTGCTGAGTCTTCGTATGCCGCTGCACACTCATAATCGGCTATCTGGCCGGTTGGGCTGTTTCTTTCAGGTGAAAATGTATGAATCCGATAGCCCATTCTTCGGGCCTCCATCGCCAGCATTCGTCCCAGTTGGCCACTGCCAAATACGCCTATCGTAGAGCCCGGTGGTAGTGGGGATCGACGGGCAGAAGCCACGGTCCTACTCCTCTTCGCCCAGGCGAGTAGCCAGCACCTGGTTAGCACGCCCGTCGCGATATTCCTGAAGTCTCTGTCGCAATTCCGGACGCGAAGCTCCTAATATAGAGATAGCAAGCAGTGCTGCGTTGATGGCGCCTGCTTTGCCGATTGCCATCGTAGCGACAGGTACGCCGGCGGGCATCTGCACGATGGATAGTAGTGAGTCCATACCTTTCAGAGCCTGACTTTGAACCGGCACGCCAATTACCGGCAGTAGGGTATGGCCGGCCACCATGCCGGGCAGGTGTGCAGCCCCGCCTGCCCCCGCAATGATCACTTCCAGACCACGTGAGACTGCCCGATCGGCGTATTCACTCATCCATTCGGGTGTACGATGTGCCGAAACAACCCTGCACTCATGCGGCAGGTCGAACTCAGCTAATGTCTCCGAGGAGAACTTCATGCACCGCTCCCAGTCGGAGCTACTTCCCATAATCACACCTACGATAGGCGTACTTTCTGAGGCTTCCACTTCAAGACGCTCCCAACTGCTCCACCAATCCTAATTCGCTCTGAAACGTGACCTGAGGCACCTTTCCACTCTGTCGGCCACTGGATATTTGCCAGCGACAAATGTGCTGCCCGTCAAGAGTTCGTAGCAGCCGATGTAGCGTTGGCTGGCTCGCACTGCAAGATCGACTTCCAGGGGCGGTGGGGGCCCGTCACCGATGTAGCCGCGCTCGGCGTAGGCTAATCTTACGAACTCTTTGTCGTAATTCTCTGGTTCTACGACTTTCTGGCCCTTGCTACTACGATGCCCACTGCCGGTATGAATCTCTTCATAACTCTTCGCCATCCAGAACCTGCTTGAATCTGGTGTGTGAATTTCGTCGATCAGTAGGAGTTCACCCTCATCGTTCAAGCCAAATTCATATTTGGTGTCCACCAGGAGCAGACCTCCCCTCGCTGCCACGTCCTGGCCTCGAGCAAAGAGAGCCAACGCGGCAGTACAAACTCTATCCCAAAGCTCACCGTCAACAAGACCCTTTTCGACGATTTCCCTGCTCGTGATAAGTTCGTCATGGCCGCCCTTTTCGGCCTTGGTCGTTGGCGTGATAATTGGTTTGGAAAGCTGCTCATTCTTGCTCATTCCTTCTGGAAACTCCATGCCATATATGTATCTTTCGCCTTGGCTGTAGCGATACCAGAGGCTCGTCTTCGTAACCCCCGAAATATACCCTCGAACAACTACCTCGATTGGCAGAGGACGGCACTTCCGCCCGATTGTCACATTCGGGTCCGGAGACTCAAGGAAATGATTGGCGACGATGTCTCGAGTTTCTTCGAACCAGAAGGCCGCAAGTTGATTCAGCACCTGCCCTTTGAATGGAACCAGACCCAGAATGTGATCGAAGGCGGACAGTCGATCAGTAGTTATAATGATGAGCCGATTGTCATTCTCAAAGATGTCGCGTACCTTGCCACTGCGCTTTGGACCGAGAAAATCCAAGTCAAGTCCGGGAAAAGTCTGGTTCAGCAATTCGGGGTCCATCGTGAACGGCTCCTTCCTACAAAAAGATTCCCATTACTCTTCGCGAGTGCCTTTCAGGCAGAGGCAAGGCCCATCATCGCTTGAAAGACTGATAGTCCTAAGCCCATTCTTCCACCGAGGGGACTCTGAATCGGGTCAATGTGATCCTCCGGATGGGGCATCAGCCCGATAACATTTCCTGCTCGGTTACAAATACCGGCGATGTCTGCAACAGATCCGTTTGGATTGATCGGGTAGCGCCCCCTGGCCGGTGATCCGTGCTCGTCGACATATCGAAACGCTACCAGCCCATCACTCTCCAAACGATGGAGTGCCTCGTCACTGGAAACTTGGAAATTGCCCTCTCCGTGCGCCACCGGGCAAAAGACCGGCCCTTCTAGACTCGCCAGGCAACTGGCCCTTGCCCCGTGCTCCACGGCCAAGTGTACCCACCTGCACTCGAATCGACCACGAGAGTTCTGGGTTAGCGTCACCTGTCGCTGCCCGGTTGACCGTAGTTCATCAGTGTGGCGTGAGCCATTGTCGCTGGAGCCTGGCAAGAAGCCCGCCTTGACAAGGGTCTGAAAGCCATTGCAAATGCCTAAGACCGGTTTACCAGCCTCGATAAACTCTTTCAGTTCATCGAAGAAGAAGACTCGGAGATCCAGTGCCTGACGTACGCCCGCCCCGAGTGCATCGCCGTAGGAGAATCCACCCGGCAAGACTAGCATACCAAATTCCGAGAATCGTCGGGAGCCCGCACGTAGCTGATTGATATGTACAATATGGGGCGAGGCACCAGCTAATTCACATGCGCGGGCTGCCTCGGCATCGCGGTTGGTCCCCGTGGCATGAAGGATCAGGACAGGCGGTCTCATGGCCGTCTCACTGTTTCGCCGAATTTCACAGGGGGTTTCCCGTTGGCCCAGTCATTCGTATTCAGCCCCTTGCCAGGAAGTAACGATTTCCTCCAGCGATAGGGCGAAGAGCCGCTGCCCGCTCTCCTTCACCTCCAGTTGTTCAGTCTGAGTGACAGTACCCAATGGCGCGATCGGAAGGCCGGTGAATCTTTCTTCGAAGTCTTTCACGTCGCGACGAGCCACTTCCAATAAGAGCCGGCCGTTACTTTCGGCAAAAAGTGGGACAAAAGGATGGGTGAATTCGCCACCGCTGACGGCTGAAATGTCCACCTCCGCGCCTAACCGGCCTCCGATACACATCTCTGCCAGCGCGACCGCAAGACCGCCTTCGCTCAAATCGTGGCAACTCTGAATCAGCCCGGACCGCATGGCGGCGTGCAGTGCACGATAACGATCTAGAGGCTCGTTGGTCATTGCGGGCGGCTCGCCCCCTTCCCACTTGAAGAGATGGCTGAGGAGAGACCCTCCAAATTCCTCCCGGGTCTCTCCTAGCAGGTATATAAGATTCCCCGACTGCTTCAGGTCGGAGGTGCAAACTCTGCTCATGTCCGGTACGATTCCAATGGCTGAAATTAGAAGGGTACCTGGAATCGGCTGTCCTTCGAATTCATTGTACAGGCTGTCCTTTCCAGAAATAAAAGGGGCATTATAGCTGACGGCAGCGTCGTAACATCCCTGACATGCACGTACCAGCGCGCCAAGTCGGTCGGGAATCGTTGGGTTACCCCAACAAAAGTTGTCCAAGAGCGCGACGCTATCCGGGTCTGCGCCAACTGATACCGCGTTTCGGAATGCTTCGTCGACTGCGCTGACCGCCATGGCGTAGCAATCCCTCTTTCCTAGCAGAGGGTTAATGCCTGCGCTTAGGGTGAAGGCGCGTTGGTGGCCCCAGGTACCAAGTGGCTTTAGCACCGCCGCATCTGCTGGTCCGTCCATGTGTGGACCGACAAAAGGACGGACGAGTGTACCACCGCGAACTTCATGATCGTAGGTGCGAACGATCCCTTCTTTGCTCGCCACAGAAGGATGACTCAGCATCCGGAGGAGAATCTCCTTGGCTTTCGTCGGCGGTAGGTCGCGTCCAGTAAAAGGCGGCGTGGACCGTTCCACAGTTGGTTCGTTGTACTTGGCTTTTCGCCGAGGAATGGGGAGGCCGCCATGCAAGAATGCCATCGGTAGCTCTGCCACGGCGAGGCCTCCGTAGCGCACGCGCAACCAGCCATCGCCGCTGAATTGGCCAAGGTCGCGCATTTCGACGTCCCAGAGATCTGCCAGTTCCTGCAGCAGTGAGAGGTTGCCAGGAGGCACTGCCAGGACCATGCGCTCCTGTGCTTCAGAGAGCCAGATTTCCCACGGAGTCAGGCCGGGATACTTTAGGGGAACGTCCTGCAGCTCGATTTCAGCGCCAAGCGCCTCTCCCATCTCGCCCACAGCTGAAGAAAGTCCGCCGGCGCCGCAGTCGGTAATGGCATTGTATAAGCGCTTGTCACGGGCCGCTTCGACCAACTCGATCAAGCCCTTCTCTGTAATAGGATCGCCGATCTGTACGGCGCTCCCGGACTCTGTGTGCGTAGCCTGAGTCAACTCTGCCGAAGAGAATGTAGCACCATGGATTCCGTCACGACCTGTGCGCCCACCAAGGACTACAATACGATCTCCTTGCTTGGGTTCAATCGGATGAGAGCCCTTCGGAAGCAACCCCACCGCGCCACAAAAGACCAGGGGATTGCCCAGGTACCCTTCATCGTATATGACGGCACCGTTGACGGTCGGCAGGCCCAGCTTGTTTCCATAGTCGCCGATTCCGGCAATCACACCATCTCTAACCCTGGCAGGGTGAAGGATGCCGGCGGGGATCTCGTCCGGCGGAAGGTCCTGGGGACCGAAGCAGAGGACATCGGTACAGGCAATTGGCCTGGCCGAGACTGCGATGATGTCGCGCACGACGCCGCCTATACCGGTATTTGCTCCGCCGAACGGCTCAAGAGCGGAAGGATGGTTGTGTGTTTCTACCTTGAAGGCCAGGTCATAGTGATCATCAAACTCGATGATGCCGGCATCATCGACGAAGGCTGACCGAACCCAAGGACGATTCACCTTTTCGGTTGCGGCCTGAATATAGGTCTGCAGCAGCCCCTTTATCTCCTCGACTGGGAGTGCCTGGTTACGGGCATCCTGTCTCGTGAAGGCAATAATTGATTTGAAAGTCTTGTGGACGCAGTGCTCGCTCCAGGTCTGTGCCAGTGTTTCCAGTTCTACGTCTGTGGGGTCGCGGCCTAACTCGTCATAAAAGCTTTGGATCTCCCTCATCTCCTCGGCGTCGAGTGAGAGCATTCGCTTTCGACTGCATTCGAGCAGCGCCTCCTCGTTAAGACCTGCCAGAGAAACCCGGTCCACTATATTGCGAGCATCGCTGCTGTGCCCAAAGACCGGTTCGACGGCGCCCAGGCTGTATCGCTCGATTGTGTCGTTACACAGCAGGCCTCGGGCAACTCTGTGCAATTCCTCCTCTGATAGCCCCCCGGTCAGGCGATATTGCGTAGCCGTTGCCGCCTCTAATCTGCGTATTCCCAACTCAGCAGCGCCGCGTTCAAGTACGCGTGCGGCCACGTCGGTTACGCCCGGGCGTGGAGCCACCTCGACAATGTGTTCCGCCGAGTTGGGAGCGAATTGACATGATTTTTCATCCGAGCGAGTGTGCGGCAGCGAGGTAACCCGGGCCGATTCGGTGACAGGATCGACCAATAGGAGGACACAGAGGCTTTCGATCTGTTCTGGGCTAGGAGATTCAGTTGAACTGTTTGTCAGAAAATAGAGTTGAGTCCTGTAGCAGGACTTAAGGGAATGAATCCCCAACCGGTGAGCGGCTGCCGTGATCCTAGTTTCGCCTTCGCCGCTATGGTTGGTTACTTCTATGCGGAAGATCTTCACTGCATTCCTCTGCACAAAAAAGACCCGATGTCATTTTGTGGAAGACCACCTTATGACATTGGGCTCTCTTGAAACCGCAGGCACTGATTCGGCCGGCCCAACCGGGCGGCTCTTCTGTACCCCCAAGGGGATTCGAACCCCTGTTGCAGGCTTGAAAGGCCTGAGTCCTAGTCCTCTAGACGATGGGGGCGTGCTGGAGGCTGGCACGAGGGCAAGTCTACCAGCATAGGTGCCAGGTGGTCAAATCTCGCGGCCTTGAAGATCGGTTCAAACTTGCTCGATGGTTGACATTTTGTGGCTGCCAATCAGATGCCAGACTCTTGAGAAAGACACTCGATGCCTACCGCATGGAGGGGTTCCGCCTACTGATCTGCCAGAGCTCCACGACCAGACTGGCAGGGTAATGCGTAGGATCAAAATCGTCGGTCTCCCATGCATCGCACCCTACGCGGGCGAACAGTTCTTCTATCGTTCGGGAAGAGTGATGCTGTGCTTCGCCCACCATCTGGTAGAGATAGGCCGCGGATGGCAAGATGACAGGGTGGCCCATTTCATATAATGCATAGGCCGTACCATTGTTTTCCAGTGCTTTCAGGAAGTCGTCGGCTTCCTGGTCGATCCTTACACCGTAATGTGAGGTGCTTACATCGAACCGAAAGGCGAAGTGGCTGCGCAGATATCCCTCCTTCTGGAGGAAAACTGCGACGTTGTGGATGGCGGATTTCACCAGAGCCATATCAGCGTCACCTTGAAGAGTTCGTGGCAAATCTAGGGCCAGATGCTCTGAAAGATGAGAGAAGAAATGCGCTCCTACGCGTTCCGTGAATTCGCGGCGCGAACGACTCAGTTCATCGTCGCTAAATTGGGAAGCAAGATTCCGAAAGGCTGAAAGAAAGAATGCATAGGAGAGCGCGTCAAATTCGCCTGATTGAACTGTGCCCGGATCTGTCGCCGCGGCAAAACTTGCTGCCAGCCCAGGTCGAGCTTGCCGACCGTACACTAGGGAAATGTACTCGTCGACAGTTTCCTGGATCGAAGAAACACTGTTCTCAGACGGAGCCAAGGGTTGCCACTGGCTTAAGATCGAGTCAGCCATGAGTGCCAGAAGGGTCTCCCCCATCGGCCA
This sequence comes from Caldilineaceae bacterium, assembly GCA_965207495.1. GTDB lineage: Bacteria > Chloroflexota > Anaerolineae > Caldilineales > Caldilineaceae > Bin5. Next base: position 3,225,738 of record OZ242287.1, on the reverse strand, counting down.
CCACTCTTGATATTCGGGATAAGGGTGCGAAGATACGGCAATTGAGAGTGCGGGTGACATGGGCTTGCATTCCTAAGTGGAGACACGTATTCCCTGATCTGCTCCATCCTGTAATATCATATTGGCATGGTACCATGCCCTTTCATTGGACATATTCTACCTGAACCGGTAAGTGGAGGAACAATGAAACGATTACAGTCAGTACTGATTATGTTGGTCTTGTTAACGGGCGCGTGCGTGGCGCCAGTTGCGCCACAAGGTGCTCCCTCTAGTGAGGGCGCAACCGAAGCTATGGACGACCTGCTCGGAGAAATCACGTCCCGCGGCACCATCCGTATTTCCACGGACCCCAACTATGCCCCCCAGAGTTTCCTGGATGAGAGTGGCAACTTCGTGGGCTTTGACGTAGACGTAGCCCAGGAGATTGCCAAGCGGCTCGGCGTTGAAGTGGAGTTCGTCACGCCCGATTGGGACTTGATCACGGCCGGGAATTGGGGGGGCCAGTGGGATATGAGCGTCGGTTCGATGACCATCACGACGGCGCGGCAAGAGATCCTCGACTTCGCTTCTCCCTCATACTATTATACACCCGCGCAGTTTGCCGCAGTGAACGGCTCCGGGATAGAGACTTTGGACGATCTGGACGGCGCGACGGTCTGCGTGGGGGCCTCTACCACGTATGAAAGTTGGTTGATGGGTGATATGGAAGGACTGGGGTTGCCTGCCGCCAGCTTCTACGTTGACGGGCCGCCCGCCGATGTTTCCATTATCCCCCTTTCGACAGACAACGATTGTGCACAGCAGATTCAAGCAGGCCGCCACGAGTTTCAAGCTTTCCTGACTTCGAATACTGTAGTAGAAGCGGCCATCGCCCAAGGGGTGCCGGTCCACAAAGTTGGAACGCCGGTCTTCTCGGAGAATCTTGCTGTGGCATTCGACAAGAGTGCGTCCCGTGACGTATCCAGCCTGGTAGAAAAGGTTAGCGGGATAATCGCTGATATGCATGAAGACAGCACGCTGAGCGGCCTGTCGATCGAATGGTTTGGAGAGGATCTGACAACTGACCCGACCAAATAGGCGAGAGCAGGACATACAGTCAGAACTGCTTACCTGAGACATCCTCTGCTTGGCAGAGACGGGGGCGCAGTCGCTCATAACGGAAACAACAGATATGTCGGCTGTGCCCACAGAAGATAAGTTTGCAGCACAGGCTGAGCAGATTCTAGAGTCTCAGCAGCGAGACGCCCGTCGCTTTGCCTTAGGCGTGCGCGTTTCATACGCGGTTTTGTTACTGTCTCTAGCCTACGCGTTTAGTGGGTCCCAATTTACGGTCGGCGGCCTGAAGTTCACAACAATCTCCCTGGACTGGGCCTTCATTCGCAGCCATTGGTTCTTTATATTCAACGGTGTCTGGCTGACAATTCTGCTATCGGTTCTGTCAATCCTTCTGGCGACCGTACTCTCGCTCTTGGGCGCTTTTGGACGACTGTCAAAATCACCTCCCGCTTATGCGCTGGCGACCTTCTACATTTCTCTAATCAGGGGCACCCCCCTGCTCCTGCAGGTCGTCTTCTTTTTCCTGGCTTTGCCGCAATTGGGCATTCGGTTGTCAGGCTTGTCGGCCGGGGTGCTGGCGCTGGGGTTGAACTACGGCGCCTATATGACGGAGATCATGCGGGCAGGCATCCAGTCGGTAGACGCCGGCCAGCGGGAGGCGGCCGAGTCAATGGGCATGACCCATTTTCAGATCATGCGTTTCATCGTCCTTCCACAGGCTCTACGCTTGGTCATCCCCCCCATCGGCAACCAATTCATTGCCATGCTGAAGGACACTTCGCTTATCTCGGTGACGGGATTCGTATGGGAGCTTTTGTGGAGGGCACAGAAACAAGGCAGGGCCAATTTTCGCAGTCTGGAAGCCTTACTGATCGCTGCTGTTTTCTATTGGATTATTACGATAATTTTCTCTACGTTTCAAACCCAAATCGAATTACGCCTGTCAAGAGGATATCGGTCGGCTCTGTAAACGGGGCCACGGCGGACTCATTGGCAGGCAATGTGTGAAACGTACATCCTGGAGATTTTTCCGCTCAAAAGACGGAATGGCTGCACGATGCGCGATTCCTCAGATATATGGAGAGAGGATTCCATGACTCCCAAATTCAGCATCTGTTCCTATAGCTTTCGCCGTTCATTCGAGAGCGGCGAAGTGGAATATCGCGACTATGTAGAATTCAACCGGATCCATGGTTTTTCCCAGTTGGACCCGTGGATGAAACACGTAGAGCCGGCCCTGGACGACAGGAGTTGGCTGGCTGACGCCAAGAGAATGGCGGAGGACGCAGGACTGCCCTATGGATGCATTGCGGTGGACGGCGGTCATATCTACGAGACAACCGCAGCCGAGCGTCTAGAGCGTCGGGAAACAGCCTATCGCTGGCTGGATGTTGCTGAGTCTCTAAGCGCTTCGCAGATGCGCATTGATACCGGCGGGCCTGAGGAGTTGACCGACGAAATCTTCGGTACAATAGTCGACGGCTACAACGACCTCATACCCAGGGCACAGGCGGCAGGAGTCGAGATCGTGGTGGAGAACCACTGGGGGCCGACCAAGTATCCGGAGAACACAGTGCGCCTGCTTGAGGAAGTTGACGGACTTGGGCTCTTGTTCGACACGAATAACTGGGCCGAGGGAATGCAGGAAAGGGCCTGGCAGATGTGCGCACGCTACGCTCGCCTCACTCATTTCAAGACATTCTCATTCGACAGCCAGGGCAATGATCCATCGGTCGATCTTCACAAAGCGCTTTCGATCCTGCTGGAGAACAACTATGACGGTGTCTGGGGTATTGAATCAACCCCTGCGGATGGAGACGAGAAGGGCGCTTCTGTCAAGACAAGAGATCTGATACGCCGAGCGCTGGACGGGTAAGTATCAGTATGCGGAGGGCTCCGAGACTTCGGCAACAGTAGCCAACAGCGAAAACTCTTTTTATCTACAATCAATCATCTTAGCCAAGAGAATCTGACAATGACAGATGAAAAGACTCGAATCGGAATTATAGGCGTTGGCCAGATAGGAAAGGGCCACGTTCACACTTATATGAGCATGCCGCACGTGGAGATCGCGGCGATTTCCGATATTAACGAGGCCGAGGCCCAGAGGGTGGCGGCAGAAAACGGAATCGCCGACATTTACACGGATTTCAGGCAGTTGCTTGCTCGGGACGACATCGTAGCAGTCGACGTCTGCCTGCACAACAACTTTCACACCGCGGCGACTGTGGCGGCGCTTGAGGCCGGCAAGCATGTATTCTGCGAGAAGCCGATGGCAGGCGCTTACATCGACGCTGAGAAGATGCTGACGACGGCGAGGGAGTGCGGCCTGATGCTCAGCATTCAGAACCGCGAATACTTCATCAACGAGACGAAAGCTGCCAAATCGCTGATTGACGGCGGTTACCTTGGCAAGCTGTATCATGCCCGCTCAACAGGTTATCGACGGCGGGGCCGTCCCTTTGTGGACGGTTACGGCTCGCCGTTGTTCGTGAACAAAGCTACCGCCAGCGGCGGAGCGCTCTACGACATGGGCGTCTATCACATTTCCACTGTGCTCTTCTTGCTGGGCAACCCTGACGTGCTACGCATCTCCGGCAAGACCTATCAGGAAATTGCGATGGATGCGGCAAGGCGTGAACGCAGCAACTACAATGTGGAGGAGTTGGGGCTGGGCTTTGTACGGTTGGCGGACAACATCACGTTGGACATCATCGAGGCTTGGGCAATCCACTTGGACGCTTTCGAGGGGTCCTATGTCGTCGGCAACGAGGGCGGCGTCCGGCTCGATCCCTTCGGATACTTCCACAGCGCCGGCGATCTGGACTTGGACTCTTCGGCCGATTTACGAATGTTCGACTTTCGTCTGCACAACGTCCAAGAGCTGGGAGACGTTTACGACGGCACTCAGCAGCACTGGATCGCGGCGGTTGAAGGCAGGGTTGAATTGCTGCCGACGGCGGAAATTGCGCTGAACTGCATGCTCATTTCGGAAGGCATTTACCTGTCTAATCAGTTGGGCCGTGAGGTGAGCGCTGAAGAGGTACGTGAAGCCTCAGTTTCGACTGCAGTGGCAATCTGAAAGGATTTAGAATACTCGCTCACCTATGAAGAAGAAATACTTGCCATGTCGAACTCCGTTTACTTCGCGGGTGAGGCAGGTCTGTCAATAGTAGATTTCGAGGGTCAGACGGCTTGGCAGCGGATTAGGCGGGCTGGTTCGTTGTGGTGGTTGCGGACTACTTGGGCCTCGCCGGGGGGTATGAACGCACCATCGTGGCGACCTGCCTGAAAGGTGTCGCCGCCGGAACTGATGGTTACTTCCCCATCCCAGACGAACCAGACGGCCTCCTTATCTATGGATGCGGGCGCCTTAACCCGTCCCCCTTCATCAATTTCATAGAATTCGAGGCGCATTTCTGGCGTCCCAGAAACAGGTGAAGCGGGCTGCCACGCTTGCGCCTCGCCGTGCTCCGAGAATTCTCCAGATGCAAGCTGGTCGATGCGGACAGTGGTCTCGTGATTGTCTGGCGGGCGCGGCGTCTTTCCCGTCTGAGAGGGGTCGCGCTCTCCACGGTACAGCGCGAAGTCTGGAGGTGCCTGGAAGCTAATGAGGGTCGCTTCGGCCCCGCTGGTGTTAACTGTACCGTGTACTTCCGGCGATGGAACGTAGGCGAATTGGCCTGCATTAATGGGCGTGTAGGCATCTCCTTGTCGCACGGACACACCTCCCTCAAGCACTATGAAAATGTCGGCAGAATCCTCGTGAAAGTGTTGAGGGAATTCCTCGCCTGCCTGGAAAATCGAATAGTTCAGGGTAATGTCCTTTGCGCCTGTGGCCGGCCCGACCAGGTTGCGCGAATCGCCCTTGCCCATCTGAAATGTGGCCGCCTGTCTCGCAGATAGCAATGTTGCCATGTTTCATCTCCGGCTACTTTTGATGTGGGCGCAGGCCCATGACTAGGAACTTAGTGCCCCGAATTCTGGGCGCTGACTTTGTCTGCCCGTGAAGAATGGACTAGTTTCCCGGCAATTGGCATGCTGAAGTCGAAGAATTCAGACACGCTTCGACTACACACCATAGTGCGAACCATCGCTCAGGTTGTTTGCAGCGCGCACGGGGCGAAAGAGAGTTTGGCGCAACGCCGGCATCGAGGCCACGAGCTCGGGATTCGGATCCCAGTCGTGCCACTTACTGTCCACCGTATTGTAACAACTGAATATCGCCACCCGCGGCGTATCGCGGTTGGTCCAGGGCCGGGCACTGTGGGTCAGCGACTCGGTGAAAAAGAGAACCGAGCCGGCAGGACAGGTGTATTCATCCCAGATCGGCGAGTGCTGGTCATGAATCGAGTCAGGAGCGGGATAGGCGGTCTTGTGGCTGCCGGTCACTAGGAGCGTGCCATCGCCCTCGCGGACCGGGTTCAGTTCCCAGACTACTCGAGTGAGCCCTGCGTGCGACTTGCCGGGAACACTGTGGTAAAAGTGCGTGTCTCCGGGAAAGCGAAAGAAGCCGCTGCCGTTGTGAGGCCCGAACTTACCTTCGCCAGCTTCTCGGTAAAACAGGTGAGAGGACTCCAAGCGGAACCCGTAACAGTTCTGTCGCGAAAGAGGCGGGAAGGCGACAAATTCGTTCAAAAAGCCGACGACAACAGGATGGTCGGCGAGCCTTTGCAGAGGGCCGCCAAGTGTAGAGCGCTCTTTCTCAGGAACTGATTCAGGTGAGTGTTGAAGCCGCAGGCCGAAATCGCGCATCTCCGCCGCTTCGTCTTCCGACAGTACGCCTGGAATGAGAAGCCAGCCACGCGCGTCGAAGATGTATTTCTGCTCCTGCGTCAGGTTCACGACAGGTAGTCCGTCAGCGTTTGAGGAGGGGAATTCCTGCATACTCATATCAAGTTGCTGGCCGAGGCTATGGGCAAAGATGTAAGGTGTGTTCTTGGCGTTCTGGCTGTTGGTCGTCATGGTAGTTCCGATCCTTTCGGTTAAACGAGTGGCTGCTGTTCCATTGGCTTGCCACCAGTGATTCCAGCCAACCTTCTGATGGAATCATACATCAAGAACTAACTTTGCTAAAGTGCCACTAAAGAGCTTTTGACAGGAGCGGTAATTCGACGAAAAAGGGATATTTTGAGACGTTTGGCGGTCTCCAGTGCAGATGATAAACTCACTCGAAAACGCGAGTCTCGCAAATCGAAAAGGTAGCAGTCATATGCCGTTTGGCATTCTGCCGGATTAGAGTTTGCAATTCTCCCTATTTTCTACGTTTGGTATGGCCAACCACAGTATGAGGAGAAAACGAAATGACTAAAGTCTCACGTAGGAACTTGCTGAAAGGGGCCGGCTTCGCCGCCGCTGGCGGATTGCTGGCGGCCTGCGCTGCGCCAGCAGCGCCGGCAACAGAGAGTGACGGCGCCTCGGCGCCCTCACAGGAGATGCTCGAACTGCGGATCGGAGCGATTGCGGGAATTGTAACTGAAGGCTTGCAGGCGCTAGCAGACCTGTACATGGAGGAAAACTCCAACATTTCGGTGACGATCGATGTGCTGGCCGATGAGCAGTACCAACAGGCGTTCCTGCTATTCTCGAGCGAGGACACACCAGACGTCTCGTGGTATCAGTGCGTACCAGCGAACCGCTATAATGACATGGTCACCAATCAGATCCTGGTACCATTTGATGACCTGTACGAGCAGGAAGGATGGTTCGACGCCTACCCTGAAGGCATCGTTGACTTTCAGCGTCAGCCGGACGGTCACTTTTACTCAGCGACTATCGCTGTTGTTTGGACGCCTTACACCTATTACAACAAGGAGATCTTCGACGAAATTGGTGCGTCTCCGCCGGAAACCTGGGATGACTTGTATGAAATGTCGGCAGAATTCAGATCGGCCGGTTACCAACCGCTGGCCGTCGACTACAATATGGGCATTCAGAGCCACTTCAGTGACGGCATGCAGCTGCGATCCTGGAGCCGGGATCAGTACAACTGCATGCCGATTCTCTGGCGGTCGGACCGGCCGACGGCGTGCAACGAGTACAGCTGGACGGATCCGGACTCGGTGCGGATCTTTGAGTACATTCAGGCGATGGTTGACAACGGGGTCTTCGTTGACGGCGTAACGGGACTCACGGACTATCAGAACGGCAGGTCGTTGTTCACGACGGGCAAGACGGCGATGTGGCAGACGGGATCGTGGGACGGCGGCGGGTCCGGGCTGACGCGAGACGTCGAATTCGAAGTGGGGTACTTCTATTATCCGGAGATTAGGCCGGAACGGACCGGCAAGGTTGGGGCCTGGGTTCCCGATGGGCTGATCGTTCCCAAGTCGGGCAGTAACATCGAAGCCTCGCTGGAGTTCGTGGCCTGGGCCTACCGTCTGCCGCAGGCTTCGCTGTATGCACAGACTGCGGGAATCCCCCATGGTCGCGCCGATATTCCCAGTGAAGTGTACGCTGAAATCCTTAGCGAGATGCAGTTGAGTTTCCTGGAAGACAACAAGAAGTACGGGACACCGGCGCTTTACGAAGCATCGAGCAGTCAACCCTACCAGCAAGCGACCATCAAGTCGGTCGACCAGATGATGGCGGGCGGGTTGACTCCTGAAGAGGCCGGTGCCTGGATGCAGGAAAAGACGGTGGAGATTCAAGCCGAACAGAGCTAGACGGCGAAGGAATCCGGAAAACAGGATTGAAATGTACGGGTAACTTGAGCAGGGAGGTTCGAAAGGGCCTCCCTGTTTTGGTATGGAGGTGCAGAATTGGCTACGGTCAACTCAAGGCAGGGAATAGGAACTGCAGGCCGCAGACGGTTTGTGCGCGACCTCAGGAATGCGCTGCCGTGGTATCTGTTCATAGCGCCGGCTTCGCTGATGCTACTGACCCTGATGGCCTACCCGCTGTTCGACACTTTGCGGCTGTCGCTTTTCAAGTGGGGTGGGCTGGGGCCGCAGACATTTGTGGGGATGAGAAACTTCTCCAAGCTGTTCGGCGATGAGATATTCTGGCGCGCGCTGAGTAACAGCTTTATTTTCGCCATTGTCGTTCCCTTTGTCACAGTGTCGATCGGTCTGTTCCTTGGGGTGGCAATCAGCCGCCGCATGAAGGGGTGGCAGGTCTATCGCATCGCTTTCTTCATTCCTGTGATGATGTCGGGCGTGGTGGTGGCGACGCTTTGGGCGAACATGTTTGAATTCAACCACGGTCTTTTTAACACTGTTCTGCGCGGCATTGGACTCGACGGCTTGGCCCAGAACTGGTTGGGAGACCGAAATGTCGCTTTGATGAGCGTCATGCTTGTGCCGATATGGCAGTCGGTGGGCTTTCCAATGATCGTTTTGCTGGCCGCGATAGAAGGCATTCCGCAGGAGATGCACGATGCCGCTACGATGGACGGCGTCAATGAGTGGCAGCGCATCTGGGGTCTGATCGTACCGCTAATCAAACCTGTGCTGGCCTCGATAACCATGCTCTCGATCATCGGTGCGATGAAAGTTTTCGACATAGTGCTGGTGATGACGAAGGGGGGCCCAGCCTTCAGCACGCAAGTCCTGGGCTATTACCTGTTCGAGACGGCCTTTCGTTCCGGCAATTTCGGCTACGGTTCAGCCATTGCAGTTGTAATGTTCGGTGTCGTCTTCGCTGTCGCCTACGGTTATGTCAAGGGCGTGCGAATTGAAAATGTTGAGTATTGATCTGCAGGTGTTACCGAGAGTCAGGCATTGCGAGTTGACTTAGACGAGTTGAACTGCGAGTCTGAGACTGACGATCTTGGGGAAAGGTTGAGACAGATGGCAGTTGACAGGTTAGCTTCACAGCGAACAGAAGGAAGTGTAAATGGAGGCAAGACGGCGGGATGGTGGGCCGGGAGCAGTTTGCGGCCAGTCATCTATGGACTGCTTGTCGTTGGAGCCCTTGTTCAAGTGTACCCGATATTCTTCCTGCTGATGAACACGTTCAAAACGGACACCCAGATACTGAACACGCCCTTCAGTCTGCCTACAAACTTTTCACTCGCTCCGTTTGTGGACGTTTGGACCGGCGACCGCACGGGGATGTTTTTCGGCAGGTATTTCTTCAACAGCGTGATTGTGCTTGCAGCCACATTGGTGTTGATGCTGGCGATTTCCTGTCTTTGCGGTTATGCAATGGCTCGCGGACAGTTTCCCGGAAACAGTACCCTCCATCAGGCCCTGTTGCTCAGCCTGGCAGTACCTGCTCATGCACTGGCGATTCCACTATACTTTTTTGTCGGAAGCCTGGGACTTCGTAACAGCCTCTTTGGATTGACACTGGTTTATGCCGCCCTTGGTGCCCCGTTCACAATTATCCTCATGCGCGCCTACTTCATGCATTTGCCCGTGGAGCTGGAAGAGGCCGCGCGTATCGACGGGTGCGGTCGGCTGGGCGTCTTTTTGCGCATTGTTGTGCCAATTAGCCGCGGCCCAATCGCCGGTATGGCGATAATCAACATCAACTGGATTTGGAGTGAGCTTTTCTTCTCACTTATTCTCATGAATAAGGCCGACGTACGCACTTTGCCGCTGGCAATCGCCCTGTACAAGCCGGCGCCAATGACGGTGGAGACTGTGCTGGGACTGCAGTACGCGGCGATGGCAATTGCAACAATACCCGTCCTAATCCTGTTCTTCCTCTTCCAAAGACAGATCGCATCGGGCATGACAATGGGCGCGTTCAAGTAGAGGGGATCGAGCCCGCGACCAACAGGGCCGGTGGATGACCCACCTTTGCGCTAATAAGACTGAGAGATACAGATGGCGAGTTCGATTTCAAGACCACTAATAGGTTTGCTGAAGCCAATTGCCAAGCGTGGCCTTTTGACCTGGGAACGGCTGGAGTCTGGAGTAGTATTTGATCTGACCTCGGAGCAGATGCTAGCCAACCCCTATCCTACCTATCATAGTCTGCGAGAAAGAGACCCGGTCCACAGGATGAGGTTGGTGGATGGCTGGGTCCTCACTCGGTACGATGACGTGCAGGCCATGTTACTGGACCACCAGCGCTTTTCGAACTGGGGACCCGGGGCAGGCGATCGAGTGTACACGAGGGACCGCAGCATGCTCGACTTGGATCCTCCCGATCACACGCGGCTGCGATCTCTCGTTTCCAAAGCGTTTACACCACGCTCGGTGGCGGCGCTGGAACCGCGCATTGTAGAGATTGTGGAAAAATTGCTTGACGACGTTGAAGGGGAGGAGCGGTTCGACCTGATCGACAGTTTCGCTTTCCCGCTCCCAGTCATCGTCATCGCAGAAATGCTGGGCGTTCCGGCACACGATTTGGACAACTTCAAAGATTGGTCCAATGACATCGTCCTTTCGCTGGAACCCATTCTCAGTAGAGAGCAGAGAGAACAGTTCCGTCGTTCGGAACAGGAACTATACGAGTATTTCGAGGGTATCATCGCACAGAGGCGGCAGGATCCGAAGGACGATCTAGTAAGCGCACTGTTGGCGGCCGAGGAAGATGGTGACAAGCTTTCTCATGGCGAACTTCTGGCTACATTATTGCTACTGCTGGTTGCGGGAAACGAAACGACACGCAATTTGATAGGCAATGGCACATTAGCTTTACTTCGGAATCCTGAAGAGTTGGAGCGTCTGAAAGGGCAGCCCGAGCTACTAGACTCGGCCATTGACGAGCTGCTACGCTACGACAGTCCTGTGCAACTAGACGGACGGACCTTAGTAGAGGATGTAGAAATGGGGGGTAAGCGGATGCGCGCGGGTCAACAGGTTGTTGGCGTCGTTGGCGCCGCAAATCGTGACCCCGAGGCTTTTTCGAATCCGGACAGGCTTGACATCGGGCGCGATGAGAAGAGCCACATTTCTTTTGGAAGAGGGATTCACTATTGTTTGGGCGCATCACTGGCGATGCTGGAAGGGCGAATTGCATTGGCCGGTCTGCTGGAGCGGTTTTCTTCGATTCGCCTGGCGGCAGAGCCTCAGCAGAGAAAGCAGGTCGTTCTGCGAGGCGTCGAAAACCTGTTGATTGACGTTGAGCGCCCTTCACGGATTGCGGCGGTTGACAATGAACAACTCGGAATGTCTGAATCGACGATGCCGGAATCTTGACTTTGCCTATCAATTACGTTAGCCTTGCTTCAAGGCTGTAAGTCTAGAGTCAGTGAGACATTTCTCGAGAATGACGCACCATAGTCCCGAAATTGCGAGGAGGAGGCCCGCGGGAAGCGGGCGCAAAGATCGACAGCAGCGTTCCTGAAGGAAGGCTGTTGCAGTACGTAGCACTCTTCGCTCGTTTCCCGTAAGCCGCTTCGGAATGCCCGAAGTGGCATTTTTGTTTGGGCACCTAACACGTAAGCGAAAGAGACGCTAGCTTGGCGGTAGTTTTTTTTCATCAGGACTGCAGAGTAACGGCAAAGTCTACAGACGAGCCACCCAGTGGATAAAGGAGTGTGTATGGCTGCTATAGGATCTGTCAGAAAGGCAGTGCTCGCCTATTCAGGCGGCCTGGATACGAGCGTGATTGTTCCGTGGCTTAAGAACAACTACGGTTGCGAAGTCATCTGTTTCTGCGCCAACCTGGGCCAGGAGGAGGAGTTGGACGGTCTGGAGGAAAAGGCGATCGCTTCCGGAGCCACGCGATGTTACGTTGAGGACCTGCGGGCCGAGTTCCTGACCGACTTCGTATTTCCGACGATGCAGGCTGGCGCGATTTACGAGCGCGACTATCTGCTGGGCACCTCGTTCGCGCGACCCCTTATCGCCAAGAGGCTGGTGGAGATTGCGCAACTTGAGGGCGCGGACGCGGTTTCTCACGGCGCGACAGGGAAGGGCAACGACCAGGTGCGATTTGAGTTGACGGTGATGGCGTTGAATCCGAAGCTGAAGATCATCGCGCCGTGGCGGGAATGGGATATTCGGGGGCGCTCGGATGCGCTGGATTACGCTGAGGAGCACAACGTTCCAGTGAAGGCGTCGGCCGACCGCATTTACAGCCAAGACCGAAATCTCTGGCACCTGAGTAACGAAGGAGGGCCGTTGGAAGACCCGTGGACAGAGCCTCCAGCCGACATGTTTGAATGGACGCGCTCACCGGAGGAGGCACCCGATGAGCCGGGATACGTGGAAGTCTATTTCCGCCGAGGGTTTCCTGAACGCCTGAACGGTGCCGCGATGGGGCCGGTCGAGCTGGTTCAGCAGCTCAACGAAATCGGCTGCCTCCACGGCATCGGTCGCGTCGACCTGGTTGAGAACCGCCTAGTAGGAATGAAGAGCCGAGGCGTCTACGAGACCCCAGGCGGTACGATTTTATATAAGGCGCATGCCGCGCTGGAGCAGTTGTGCCTGGATAAAGACACGTTGCATTGGAAGCAGCAAGTTGGTCTACGCTACGCCGAATTGGTTTACAACGGCCAGTGGTTCACTCCCCTGCGCAAGGCACTGGACGCGTTTGTGCGGGAGACTGAGAAAGCGATCAGCGGTACAGTACGCCTAAAGCTCTACAAGGGCAACGCGATGTTGGTTGGGCGCAGATCGCCTCATAGCCTATACCGTGAGGACTACGTCACTTTTGACGAAGACGACGTCTACAACCAAGCCGACGCGGAGGGTTTCATTCGACTGTTCGGGCTGCCTCTGAAAGTCGAGGCGCTGTTAAGAGAGGAGCACCCCGCGGATTCTATGCCGCCCTCGCCGGAGGGGGCTGCGACAGCAGAAGGAGATTGGATCAAAAGGGATTAAACGTCACTGGTCGGAGCAACTGGCAGAAGTCGATAAACAGCAGTTAGGGCTCAAACAGCTCTTGGTACATTCAAAATACTTGGAGACAGATATGTCTGAGAAAGAACATGCTTTTGCGGGGCCGTCATCGCCACCAATTCCCGTGCAGGGATTCGACACGGCAGGGATTCACTGTGGAATAAAGCCGACGGGGGCGCTGGACCTGGCGTTAATCGCCAGCCCGGCGCCTTGCAAGGCCGCGGCAGTCTTTACACAAAATGCATTTCCGGCTGCGCCAGTTCTGTATGATAGAGATCTGCTACAGTTGAATCCTGAGGGGACGCATGGCGTCGTCGTCAACAGCGGCAATGCCAACGCTTGTACGAGCGCCGAAGGTAACGCCAATGCCCGCCGCATGGCAGAGGCCGCAGAGAAGAGTCTGGGCAGCACCGACAATACTGCCTTTGTAATGAGTACGGGCGTGATCGGCGTGCAACTGCCGATTGGCGTAGTTGAAGCTGGCATACCTGAAGTTGCGGCCAAGTTGCGGCCAGACGGCTGGGAAGAAGCGGCCGAGGCTATCATGACGACGGATGTCTTTCCCAAGTGGGCATCCGGTCAGGCGGATATTGACGGGACGAAGGTGACGGTAACAGGAATCGGCAAAGGGGCAGGTATGATTCACCCCAACATGGCCACGATGCTTGCGACTCTGGCGACAGATGTTGCGATCGCGCAGCCGCTCCTGCAGGAGGCGCTGGCTGATGCGGTCAGCCATAGTTTCAACCGCATCAGCATTGACGGCGATACGAGTACAAACGACACGGTGCTCGTGCTCGCCAATGGCGCGGCCGGGAACTCCGAGATTACCAGCAAGGGCGCGGATTACGACGCGTTTGTGGATGCGCTGACGGCGGCCTCGATGGAGCTAGCGAAACTGATTGTTCGCAACGGCGAGGGCGTGACGAAATTCGTGACTATCCAAATTGAAGGCGCGGTCAGCGACGACGAGGCTCACACAGTTGCCAATTCGATCGCCAAGAGCCCCTTGGTGAAAACGGCTTTCTTTGGACATGATGCCAACTGGGGGCGCATACTGTGTGCGGTCGGGTATTCAGGAGCCACTGTGGACCCAACCAAGGCGCACCTGTTCATCGCTGCCGGCCAACCAGAGGCGGGCAATCCAGAACTGCAACTGGTAGACGCCGGCACGCCGACGGCCTACGAGGAGGCTGATGCCTCAGCGATCTTTGCAGTGAGCGAGATCAGTGTTCGGGTTTCGCTTGGACTGGGGAGCGGGGCAGCAACGGTCTGGACCTGCGATTTCAGTTACGACTACGTGTCTATCAACGCGGAGTACAGAACGTAAAGTCTTCCATATGTGTCCTGTTGGCACGAGATGAAGTCTAGAATAGAAAGCGGGAGATTCATGCCGCCTGGGTGCTGTTCAGCGACAGTCATTCCCAGGCGGCTTTCGCGTTCAGACGCCCCAACGTTGGCGGGCTTGCTCCATGGGGACGGTTTCGCCCTTCATCCAGGCGTAATGTGCGATCGGGTTCTCGCCGATCCAGCGTTCGTCGACCGGTTCGTCGGCGCGCTGGTAGCGGGTATCGCAACTGAGGCGGAAGCGTCCGGTTGTGTTGGTGAGGGAGCCGTGCATGGTGTACATGCCGAAAATGAGGGCGTCGCCCATTTCGAATTCGGCGCTGCGCCACTGACCGCCATAGGTATCGACGAGCTCGACGGGGTCGTTGGAGAACCAGCCGGTTACTTTATCGCGGTCAACGTCCATTTCGCCATAGGTCTGCCTGATGCGATCGAAGCGGTGGGAGCCGACAAGTAGGGCGAGTGGGCCCATATCGTAGGGCAGGTCGCCGAGGGGCGTCCATACGGTGAAGACGTTCTGGGTGCCGCGGCCCATGTAGACGATGTCGTAATGGGCGCCGGTGAAGGCGCCGTTTGGGACTACGCGCAGCCATTTGAAGTCGTAGGTAAGGCTGGGGCCTTCGAGGTATTCGGCAAAGAACTGCATCAGGCTAGGGGCTTCGACGACTTCAAGGAACTCTGGCGTGTGTGTGACTGCTTTGGAGCCGCCGTAGAACTTGCCGCGTTTACCTTCGGCGATTACGCCATCCATGAGGGATGCGCCGGGCGCGAGTTGCTCGGCCTGTTCCAGATTCTCGAGTACGACGCGGCGGGCCTCTTTAACTTTCTGCCGGTCGTGCAAACCGCGAATGAGCAAATAGCCTTCATCCTGCAGACGACTGCGCAGGGCAGGCATGTCCTCCCTGTCGGCGGTCGAATCCCGTAGTTCATCGAGATATCGTCCTCCCATCTCGAGATCGTGTTTCCCCATCGTTAGTTTCATAGTTCAGATTCCGGATTTCAAAGTTTGAATTGCGGTTTACTTGATGCTGCCAGCGGTCAGGCCGGCGATAAAATAGCGCTGTGCAAACAGGAAAATGAGCAGGATTGGTAGGATGGAAACAAAGGAGGCCGTGAAAATGAGATGGAGTGGAACAGGCCGGCCTGATACGCCCGAATCCAATACGGCAAGAAATAGCGGTAGCGTGTACAGTTCCGGCTTGTTTAGGTATATCAACGGACCCATAAAGGCGTTCCAGTGACCCATGAAAGAGAAAATGGCGAGGGCGGCCATGCCGGGTAGGACGACGGGCGCAACGACGCGCCAGTAGGTGGCGAAGGGGCCGCAGCCGTCGATGCGGGCGGCTTCAATCATCTCATCGGGTACCGTGGTCATGTATTGGCGCATCCAGAAAACTGCGAAGGGGGTGGCAAGGCCGGGGATGATGAGCGGGTACCAGGTGTTGATCCACTTCAACCAGGCCATGATCAGGTAGTTGGGGACGAGGCCGACGCTGTTTGGGATCATCATGGTGGCCAACATGGAGAGAAAGAGCGCGTTTCGCCCTTTGAAGCGCAGCTTGGCGAAGGCATAGCCGGCTAGTGAAGCTAGAAAGACATTGCCGACAGTGTTTACTACAGCGATGAATGTGCTATTCAGGAAAGTACGGGACAAGGAGATTCCGCCGCGGAAGTCAATTTCGTCCGACTGAATCAGGCCTGCAATTTCCAGGTAATTATTGAAGGTGGGGCTTGTAGGCCAGAATTGCACGGGAACAACGTAGATGTCAGCCAGTGGTTTAAGGGAGGAGGCGACCATCCAGTAGAAGGGAAAAATAAAGATGAGGAGTGCAATGATAAGGCAGAAATGGGTTAGGAATTGGCCCAGTGATGGCCTTCTCCAACGGATAGAAGGACCGGTGTCGGGTCCGGCTGCGATGGCTTCGGCTTCATGGCCCATTTGGAGCAGTTCTTCCTCGGAGCTTCATTTATTCGGCAGCGGCGCGTTCGCTGGCAAAGATTTGTAGGAATGAGAGTGCGATAATAATGACTGCGTTTGCATAGGCGAGCGCGGAGGCATAACCAAACTTAAAGCTGACAAAAGCCTGTCTATAAATGATGAGACCCATAAGCAGTCCTGCACGGTCGACTCCGCCGCCGACACCTACAAGCATGTAGGCTTCTTCAAAGATGTTGAACATGCCAATTGTAGAAAGGATGGCGGCAAAGGCGATGACACGGCGCATAAGCGGTACAGTGATATGAAGGAATGCCTGCAGCCCGCTGGCGCCGTCCATGCGGGCGGCTTCGTAGAGCTCAGCAGGGATGCTTTGCAGGCCGGCAAGCATGATCATCATGTTGTAGCCGACCCAGCGCCAGAGAATCATGATTAGGATGGCGGGCTTGACATAGACCGGTTGGTTCAGAAGTCCCTTATACTCGATGTCGAAGATCTGCAGCACTGATCCAAGAGGGCTGTAGACGGAGCCGAGAAAGAAGTCGAAGAGTATGCCAACAACGACAAGCGAAGTAACGACGGGCAAAAAGTAAGCCGTGCGATAGATGGATCGACCGCGAATAGGCCGATTGAGCACGTTGGCAAGGCTGAGGCTGAAAATGATCATCAATGGGACGACTAGAACACCGAGGATGACAGTATTCGAGAGCGCAATATGGAAATTGTTGTCGGTGAGTAGGCGTGCGTAATTCTTGAAGCCCACGAATTCATTGGCGCGAACACTTTTCCAGTCCTGGAAGCTAATCCAGATGGCGAATAGGATGGGAAAAGCGCCGAATATACCAAAGAGGATAAAAAATGGCGAGATGAAAACGTATGGAGCGGTTTTTTCCCAGATGAAATAGCGAGACCTAGGGGGAGGCGATGCAGGTCCAAGGGTTGAGGGGGTGGTTGCCACTCCCATTTTCGTGTTCCTTTAGAGCATGGCGACAGAGGGGACTGCTATGGCGCTCCAGCGCGAAACAGTCGGCTTGACTGTGGTACAAAGCACCGGCCGACGCGCGCGGGATTGATAAGTGTGCGAGCGTCGGACCGGTATTATTGCTATTTCGATTAGCCCAGGCCTTGCAGGTCTCGGATTTCTTGTGCGGCCGCGGCTAGAGCATCTTCAGCTCCCATGTCGCCATCGAGGACTTGGCTTTGCGCCTGAACGAGAACATCCCACGATTCTGACCAACCTTCGCCCCAGACGAATGGTCGAACGGCGGAGTTGACTTCGGCGTACATTCTTAGAGCGACCTGTCCCCCGTAGAATTCGACGGGCTCGTTCATGATGGGCCAGTCGACCGCCTCGTGGAGAACTGGGAAGAGGGCCCCGGACGTCCAGAGAACCTCCTGGCCTGCCTGTGACAGCTGGGAATACTCAAGGAAAGTGAACGCTTCGGCTTTATTCTTGCTGGTCTCGAGGATGCACAGCTGGGAGCCGCCCCAGGTAAAGGCGCGGCTGCCACCTTCCATCCACGCCGGCAATTGGGTAACTGCCCACTGACCAGAGGTTTCGGGCGCGTTAGCTTCGATACTGCCTGCCAACCAGATGGCGCCAGGGAAGATTGCAGAGGAGCCGTCTTTGTAAGAGGCCAGTCCGATGTCCCACGAAAAGTCCTGGAATACTGCATCAGAATCCCAAAGAGTCTTAAGAAAGGCTAGTGATTGGACCGCTTCTGGTTGATCGACAATTACGTTCTGGAGTTGTAAGTCGTAAATGCCGCCGCCTCGTTGCCAAGTCCAACTGAGCCAGGGGAAATAGTTGTTCTTTGTAATGCCCCAGAGCCGGTTTTCACCGTCGGAGGCAGCTGACAACTCTTCTCCCGCGGCCTGCCAGTCCTCGTAACTGCTGATGGCAGTCGGATCGATGCCATACTGTTCGGTGATATCGCGGCGGTAATACAGAAGGCAGGGCGACCCATCCCAAGGAACGCCGTAATTCTTGCCTTCGTAGACACCAAGGCTGAGCTTATAAGGGACGATCCTATCCTGGTGCGGCGCCATGTGGTCGGTTAGGTCGGCCATGCCGCCAGTGGCCGCCCAAAGAGGTAGGTTGAAGTCCTGGCTGCCGACGATATCGGTCAATTCGGAGCCGGAGACCATAGCGGTCATGACTTTCTCAGCGTAGCCCGTGCCGGAGTCAGTGAATTCGACTTGGATATCTGGATGGATATCATTGAAGGCGGGCATCAGGTCGCGGAAGGGATGGTTCCACCAGGAAATGAGTGTGACAGTGACCGGCTCCTGGGACGGCGATGCGCCGGACTCGGCGGCAGAATCATCTCCTGCCGGCGCTGCGGGCGCGGCGCAGGCGGCGAGGGCGAGGCCGGCTGTTCCCAGACCGGCTGAACGCAAAAAATCGCGGCGGGTTACATTCTGCAAGTTCGACATTCTTGTTTCTCCTATTGGGCTGATGGTGGAAGGAGACTCCGGAGTTATGCAATAGCCAAAGGTCGGCTCTGACGAAGCAAGAGGAGGGAGCATCGGATGCCAAGGACTATTGTAGTGGAAACGTTCGAAAGTGGGAAAGCCAGAGTATCAGACGGCTAGTAAGCATTCGCGCCAGTCGTCAGTAGGACCAACTGCTTAACCGGTCGATGGAGTGAGTATTCCCAGAATTCCGCATTCTTGACGACGGTATGAGGCGAGGTCAGGACATCTTCAGACTGCGGAAAGGTGTGCAGGGTGACATCGCGTTGCTCCCCTGCGTATTCATCACCAAATGGCGCGTTGGGTTTCGTGTCACGTCATTGATTAGGGGATGACCGTCAAGGCGCCCTGCTCAGGTTCGGGCAAGGGCGAGGCGACGATCCTTTCTTTGCGGCTACAGGCAGTACTCGACAGTCCGTTGCCAGGAGGCAGCAATTGTGCCCAATTGCGGGATTAACCGGAACATCCGAACCAGAATCCATAAACGGTATGCTCACACTCCCAGATCCTTGAGTAGCTGAATCTTCTTCATTCGCCGTGGGTCAGCCGTTTCAAACAGACGGTCCGAAATAAGCCGACCTGTTCTCTTTGACCACTTCTCAGAATACCACTTGTTAAAGTTGGCAATGCTGTCTATTTCCCATTGCATACGCGGAGCCGTGCGCATCATCCAGGCCATCTGACGCCGGTTGGCGCCGCCACCCCATGAGGAGTGCCAGATTCGAGTCTGGAAGGCGATTACGTCTCCCTTGCCAGCGGGCAAGTCGTAACGCCCAGGGAACTCCTGAGTCGGATAGCCGAGCACCTGTTCGTCGATCTGCTTTTCCAGGTCATTGAAATGGAGCGGCCACAGGTGGCTGCCGGGGATGAAGCTAAGGCAACCTTTTCCTGGGGCTACCTCGTCCAGATAGAATGTCAGTTTGGCCTCGATCGCGCCTTCGGGGGAGCCGCCATCGCGATGCCAGTTTGTGTCCCCATCGTGAATCTGCCCGTCTGAACTGCCGTAGAAGATGCAATCTTCTCCCAACAGGTCTTCGGCAATGGCTGCCAGGTTGGGATGATCCAGAAGGTTGTAGAAATACGGATCGGCCTCGATCAGCGGGAGGATAACGCGGTGCCCGTCCGGGAAGATACGAGCGCCGGCATCTGAGCTATCGCCCTGGGTTTCACCACGGGCGATGATGTCGTCGAACCGCCATGAGAATTCATCAACTTCTTCTGCAGTGAGCGCGCCTTCTATTCTTACAAAGCCCAACGCATGAAAATGTGTTTTTTGCTCGTCTGTCAGCATTCTTCTTTCCCTTCCTTATGCGAATGGCCGCCAGCTCTCGGAGTGCTGGACAGCCGAAACTCAGTGCGTAGTGCCCATTATTTCACGGATCATTATTGCTTACGTAACTCGTCCCTCGTAGAAGACGAGACGATTTGATAGCCGGAATGAAATGATGGTAAGCATCATGATGACAAGGAACAGGATCATGCCCAACGCGGCGGCGTACCCCATTTTGAAGTTTTCAAACGCGTGGCGGTACAGGTAGAGCACAAAGAACAGCGTGGAGTTGGCGGGTCCTCCATTCGTGATAACAAAGCTGTTCGTAAAGACCTGGAACGAGCCGATGATTCCAATGACGAAATTGAAGAAGATGACGGGCGAAATCATGGGCAGGGTTACGTTCCAGAAGGCGGCCCAGCGTCCGGCGCCGTCGAGCGAGGCGGCTTCGTAGAGCTGTGTGGGTACACCTTGCAGTCCTGCCAAATAGAGCACCATTCCGCCACCGACGGCCCACAGGCTCATAACAACAAAGGCGGGCAGCGTCCAAGTAGTGCTGAAGAGCCAGTTTGGCCCGGTAATGCCGATGAGGCTCAGGGCATAGTTGACAATCCCGGCTTCAGGAGTGAATACCCAAATCCACATGTAGGCGACTGCAACACCGGAAACGACTGCAGGCAGATAGTAGATGGTGCGATACAGTGACATGCCCCGCACCTTTTGGTTTAGTAAGACTGCAAGCGCCACGCCAAAAATGACGCCGAGAAAGACCGTGCTCAGCGAATAGATCGCGGTGACATACATGCTCTTCCAGAAGAGCGGGTCGCGGGTGAACATTTTGTCGTAGTTTGCAAGGCCAACAAAGTTGGGCGGTGAAAGGATATCATACCTGGTCAAACCCAAATAGCCTGCCGCGATCAACGGTCCGAATTCGAATGCCAGGAATCCGACAATCCAAGGACTGATGAAGAGATAGCCGGCTACGTTCTCGAATATAGCCGTGCGCGACATGCGCGGTCTGGGAATTGGGGACGATGACTGGCTGACAGCCGTTGCCATTGCGATAACTCAATTCTTAGTTCGATGGTGTGTAGCTGGAGATTGGTGTCCACATAACGTAGTCACCAATCTCCAGAATCTGTTCGTCGGACGACTATGCGTCTTCCAGAATCACGTCAATGGCTTTTGTCGCAGATTCCATCGCTTCCTTCGCCGTCTTCTCGCCCAGGATAGCAAGCTCGTATTCGGAGCGGAAGGCGTTCAAGATTTCGGTCGTGCTGGGGCCCCAGTATTCGCCTGTGGATTTACCGGTAATGGGCAGGTGAAGAGTCAGGAAATCTGCCTGACGTTCGTTAGTTATAGCGCTATTGACTGTCTCTTCCATTCGGTAGTTGATTGGGAAGAGCGTGATCTGGTAGTCGAGGGAATCCTGGTTGATCGCACGCCAGATGAAGAACTCCCAGGCAGCGTCGATTTTTTCGGATTTAGACCAAATTGCCTCCATGTGGACGCTACCTGCGTAGACGTCGACAGCGGGCGGATTGGAGGTGGAAGGCCAGAAGGTCATCCACTGGTTGGTGGTGTCATTGGCTGTACGTTTAAGCCAAGTGTCCCAGTCGGCCAGAACCATCGGCCACATGGCGATTTTGCCGCCGGCGGTGGGAAATTCGCCCAGGGCCTGATCTGCGCCGGGCTTCATAGCAAAATCCCGCCAGGCCACAAGTTGCTCAATCGCCTCGACAGCCTCTGGCTGGTCGAGCAAGCACTTGGTTTCGTCCTCGTTGATGACTTGGCCGCCGTTTTGCCAGATGGTTGTGAGATAGAGGTCAGCGGCCAGGAGCGGCGATGTGATGGCGAACGACTCGTCTCCGCGGTTAAGTTGCGGAGCCACTCTGGCCACGTCGGTCAGGGTCCAGTCTTCGTTGGGCAGGTCGAGGCCGGCCTCCTCAAAGCGATCCTCGCTGTAGGCAAGTCCGCGCAGGATAACCGAATTAGTGGGAAGACCGTATATATCACCGTCGAGCATGCCCCAGTCACTATCGGCGGGGAATTCAAAGTCGTCCATCACCACGTCGGGGTCGTTGGCCAGGAATTCGCTGATGGAGAGGGCGACCTTTTTGCGCTTGATCTGAATCCACCAGGGGCCGCCGATGAACCAAAGGTCGGGCGCGGTGCCGGCAGCGACGTCAATCAGAAGCTTATCAGCGTGTTCGCCCCAGGGCACGAGCTCAAATTCTACCTGAATCGAGTCGCTCTGCTCGTTGAACATGTCAACCTGCTTGTCGAGCGGACCGATCACCTGGGCATAACGAACAGTGGTAATCTCCATGCTGGGTGCAGCATCTTCAGCACCTGAATCAGCACTTCCTTCGTCCGGAGAGGGTGCTCCACATGCTTGCAGGAATGGGACGGCGGCTCCGACCACGGCCGCTCCGCGCAGGAGCTGTCTACGGCTAAATCTCTTGTTCGACATGACTTTCTCCTCCATCGTGAGAATGAATCGCGAATCCTCTTCAGACTTCGAACTCTTGACTTTGGACATAGGTGCCAGAAGAGACTGACGTCAACCCTTGATACCGGAAAATGTAACGCCCTGAATAAAGTAACGTTGCGCGAAAAAGAAAACTAGCAGCGGAGGAAGCAGTAACATCGTCGAGCCGGCCATCAGGTGCGGCATGTTTGGACGGACCGAGGACGATGCTGCGGTGGCCATGAAATGCAGGCCTACGGCCAGCGTCAGCATATCGCGGCTGCGGAGAAATATGAGAGGACCGAAGAAGTCGTTCCAGGTTCCCAGGAATGAGAAAATCGCCACTGCAGCTAGCGCCGGTTTGATCAATGGCAGGGCGATACGCAAATATATGCCGAGCCAACCGCAGCCATCAATGCGGGCGGCATCGTCAAGTTCCGGGTTGATGGTCAGGATAAACTGGCGAAGCAGGAAGATGAAGAAGGCGCCGCCGCCGAACCATGCCGGCACGATCAGAGGCAGGTAGGTGTTCAGCCAGCCAAGATCGCGGAAGAGAATGTAGAGGGGGATGATAGTTACCTGGCCGGGCACCATCATTGTGCCCAGCACAACAATGAAGATGACATCGCGGCCGATGAAGCGGATACGGGCGAAACCGAACGCGACCAGCGAAGCACTCAATAGCCTGCCCACCAGGACGCCCAACGTGATGATCAACGTGTTGGCGCCGTATCGAGGAAAGCTGAAGTAGTCGAAGAAAGCCTGGCGGTAATGGATCCACTGGAACTCGCTGGGGAACCATATAGGGGGGATCAGAAAGACCTCCCACTCCGGCTTGAGAGAAGTGGATATCATCCAGAAAAGGGGCGCCAACATGGCGACGGTACCGACCAGGAGGACAAGATGGATAACCGACCGTTCCAGGGAGCGCAAGAATTCCGCCCGCCGCCGGAGGCGGCGCGCATCGGAAGCTACTGATTTCGTGGCGCTAAGAGGGGTAGCCATCGTACACTCGGTGGGCTCGTGACCAGTGAGAGATTAGGTAACAGTATATGCTTGGACAACGAGTTGTCAAAGTGGAAAAAATATTTCCCTCCGAGGTGCCATCGAGGTAGTACTTCTGTCGATTAATCAGTCAGCGGCTGGCGCATTAGTAATTGGAGTGTCTGCTGGTTATAGCGGGAACAGATTCCGCTCTTCGCCAGAGAGGTGGAAATCTGAGGCGCGGCCCGTGGCGTCGGCACGAGGTTTGGGCTCGGCCCACGGATTGTAGGCACCGTCGAGCGGGGAATTGCAGTCGCCGTCTGAACGAGGATTCTCAGGCTTTGAGATTCTCCAGGATTTCTGGACTGGCCTGAAGTTGGAGCCTTGTCCAGGAATATTTCTTGTACCTGATTTTGTTAGCTGTCGCGAGACTCTGTATGTTCTCCTAACAGGGGGAAAGGCCTGCCTCACTTCACCCCCTCGCATCAGGAGTCGAAAAAGCGGATTGGCTGGGGCTGCTGGATGACACCCAGGTTGGAGGCTGAGGCGTAAAACCTCTGTAAGCTGGCGACGCATTCGACGTCGAGCCGGTATTGGATGTTCTTCTGCAGATAGGCGCGGCCGGTGGCGGCCAGGGTCTCGTCGGCGGGGTAGTGGGCCAAGGCGATGTCGTCGAGCGCGGAGACGCCGGCTTCGCGTGAATCGCGGATTGCCTGCAGATGGACAGGGGTGAGGGCGCCAGGACGACCAGTCCAGAATGCGAAGACAAAGGGGAGGCCGGTCATGCCGCGCCATTCGTCGCAGAGGTCATGTTTATGCAGGCCCATGCCCACGTGGTCAACGAAAAGGGCGTTGTCGCCGATGAGGAGGGCGGCGTCGCAGCGTTTGAGCATGGCGGGCAGATCGGGGCCCATGGTGACGAAAACGGGCTCAATGTCGAACCACTCGGCGCAGAGAATGCGCATCAGAGTGACGGAGGTTCGCGAGCTGGAATCCAGTGCCACGGTACGGGCTCTTGTCAGGGGCTTGCGGGAAAACACGGCGACTGAGGAGACCGGGCCGGTTGAGGTTATGGCGGCTCCGGGCACGACGCGGTAACGGGGTGTGTATTCGATGGAGGAGAGAAGGGCGAGGTCAACTGCTCCGCTGTGCAACCAGGCGGAGCATCGCGAGGGTACATCATATCTGAGAGAAAAGAGGTCGGGGCGATTGCCGAGACCGTGCCAGAGAGGGCGGGCGTTGAGGTACTCAACGCAGCCGACGCGAACAGTTCTCGTGCCGGCTTGGGGGGAGCATGTTGGGATTTGGCGACGTTGCCAATTAGACATGATTAAGACGTCCTTGTCTTAACGGGCCCCAAAGGGCGATGGAGTTTTATGTGTGCAACTTACGAATGTCGCAGTCGCACTGACCGTAGTGTCCGTCATTGGACCTACAGGCCCGATGATACATCAGGCCAAACGGCTGTCCAAGGCGCGATTTTTTCAAATGCGGCTGCGGCTTGAAGGACAAGCGTGTCGGCGTGGTACCGGCCCACGATCTGAAGGGCGACAGGCAGGACGTCGGTGGCGAAGCCGCTGGGAACTGGGGCGGCAGGCTGCCCGGTGGGATAGAAGGGGAAGGTGAAGGGCAGGCGGTCAAGGATGGATAGCGTAGGATTGCATTCGTTCTGCGCGGGCCAGTCGGAGACACCCCAGGCAGTGAGAAGCATCTGAGGTGTCCAAATAAGATCGTATTCTTCGAAGAACCCAAGAGCCTGGATGTAGAAGCGGTTGCGGGCGATGCTGACATAATCTAAGTCATGATTTTCCCTGGTTGGTATTTCACCGGAATCAGGGGTAAGGGGGAATCCCATCGTTGTCCCAAACGACTTTGAGAAGTTGCGCTGGAGACAGGCTTTGGGGATCCCCTCTAGGCCCCAGACCATACTGTGTCGGTGCACTCCTTCACTCTAGTGGGTCAAGAATCATAGAATAGGACGTTCGGGGCCTGCTGAATGATTCCGAGCTTGGAAGAGGATTTGTAGAACCTCTGCAGGCTGGCGAGGCAGTCGTCGTCAAAGTGGTACTGGATGTTTTTGTGCAGGTATTCGCCGCTGGTGGCGGCGAGGGTCTCGTTGTCGGGGTAGTGGGCGCAGGCTATGTCGTCGAGTGCGGTAACCCCGGCTTGACTTGAATCGCGCAAGGCCTGCAAATGTGCTGGGGTCAGGGCATCGGGCCGGCCGGCCCAGAACCCGAATACGAAGGGAAGGCCGGTTAAGCCCCGCCATTCGTCGCAAAGGTCATACTTGTGTAGGCCCATGCCGACGTGGTCGACGAAGAGGGTGTTGTCGCCGATGAGAAGGGCGGCATCGCAGCGCTGGAGCATGGCCGACAGGTTCGGACGCATGGACACGAACTCCGGCTCAATGTCGAACCAATCGGAGCAGAGGATACGCATGAGGGCGGCGGCGGTCCGGGAACTGGTGTCGAGGGCGACGGTCTTGGCTTCTGTCAGTGGCTTGCTGGAGAACGCCGCCACTGAAGCAACCGATCCCATCGAGGTTACCGCAACCCCGGGCACGATACGGTAACCGGGTCCGTACTCGATGGAGGAGACGAGCGCAAGGTCGACTTCACCGCTGTGCAGCCAGGAGGAAACTTCAGAAGGTACAGCAAACTTGAGTGAGAAGAGGTGGGGGTGATCGCCGAGACCTTGCCAGAGAGGGCGTGCGGTGAGGTACTCAATACAGCCGACACGGACAGGATTCGTGCCGGCTTGGGGGGAGCCTTCGAGTTCTTGGCGCCGTTGCCTGTTTAACATGGTTAAGACCTCCTTGTCTTAACGGGCCCCAAAGGGCTATGGAATCTGATGTGTGCAATTTACGAATGTCGCAGTTGCACAGACCGAAGTGTCCGTCATTGGACCTACAGGCCCTATGATACATCAGGCCAAACCGATGACCAAGACGCGATTTTTTCAAGTGCTGCTGCGGCTTGAAGGACAAGCGTGTCGGCGTGGTACCTGCCCACGATTTGGAGGGCAACGGGTAGGCCATCGGAGGCGAAGCCGCAAGGGACGCTGGCGGCAGGTTGGCCGGTGAGGTTGAAGGGGTAGGTGAAGGGCAAGCGATCGAAGATCGAAGGGGTATGTGTACCGTCGATCTCGGCGGGCCAGTCATCTACGCCCCAGGCAGTGAGGGGCATCTGCGGTGTAAGCAGGAGGTCGTACTCCTCGAAGAACTCGCGGGCCTGGTGGTAGAACAGGGTACGGGACATCTCGGCGCGACCATGTTCTTCGCCGGAGTAACGACGGCCTTGTTGAATCATCTCTGCAAGGCTCGGTTCGAAGGCCTCTGGGTTCTCATCGTATGCCTGGCCGACGCGGGCGGCCATAGAAACGAACCAGCAGACTTCGGCGCCGTTGCGGGGGTTATCCCAACCTGGGTCGATTGCCTCGACGTTACAGCCGAAGTCGGAGAAGCGCTGGGCGGCCTCTCCTGCCAGGCGACGCACGTCGGGGTCAACGGCGGCGTACCCGAAATCGGCGCTCCAGGCGACGCGCAGACCTCGCAACGCGGGCAGGGGATTGGCCACTGCAGCAAGATAATCTTCGGGACGGTTGGCGATGGCGGTGGGGTCGCGGGGGTCGGGACCGGCGGTGGCCTGGGTGAAGAGGGCGGCGTCGACGACGGTACGGGAGATAGGCCCATTGTGAGAGCGCGCGGACCAGATGTCGAGATTGGGCCAGTAGGGGAGACGGCCGAAAGAGGGCTTGAAGCCGAAGACACCACATAGAGCTGCGGGTATGCGAATGGAGCCGGCGCCGTCTGAGCCATGGGCGAGAGGACAGAGGCCGGCGGCGACAGCTGCGGCCGCGCCGCCGCTGGAGCCTCCGGGCGTGCGTTCTGTGTTCCATGGGTTGCGGCCCGGCTCACCTAGCAGATTATCGCACATATCTTTGTGGCCGAGGTGGGGTGTGTTGGTCTTGCCGATAATGATGCCTCCGGCTGCTTTAACGCGGCCGGTCACAGCGCCGTCGAAGTCGGCCATATGGTCCTTCTGGAGAATGGAGCCGCTGGTGTACGGCAGGCCGGCACTTGGTTCGAGGTCTTTGATGGGGACGGGAAGGCCGTGCAGGGGGCCGAGTCGGTCGCCGCGCACGACTGCGTCTTCTGCGGCGCGGGCGGCGTCGAGGGCGAGGTCTGCATCGGAGGCAAGAAAGGCGTTAATGGCGGGATTGACTTCCTCGATGCGGGCGAGGACGGCTTCGGTCAGCTCGACCGGAGAGAGTTGCTTGTCTCGAATGGCGGCGGTGAGTTCTGTAGCGGGCGTCCGGAAGAGTTCTGGAGGGGTCATGGTTTGCAGGCCTTTCGAATTGCGAATGCAGTAGTGGGAAGGGGGTTTCCCGAAGACTCAGAACCGGAAATGCAGTGTTAAGAAGAGACTGAATGCAGAATAGTACTTGGAAGAAGAGGTGGCCCGCAGGTTGTGACAGGCTTCGTCCCACTCGTTGAGGAGCAGCCAATGAGTGTCACCGCAAGAAATTTGCTGGCCAGCATCACTGCTGCGTGCCCTAACTACAGTACTCGGTTCAAGGCACGGCATCTTACTGTTTCTGGGCCGTCCCCTAATGGAGTTACGGACTCTCTTTATGGTTCTGAGATGTCGACCGAGATAGGGCGCTGCTCGGAAGATGGAGGTTCTTCGATAAGGTTGAGCGCCATTCACTTCTCGCAGAGTGCGTCCTACCCTGCATCCCGTTAAGGACTAGGTTCGTCAATCAGTCGGGCGAGAGCGCCGCCGACTGGAAGGTCTTCGACATGGCCGAAGGCATTGACACGGAGTTTGCCGGCGCGATCTATGACGACGAGGCTGGGGGTACCGCTTAGTCGGTAGCGCCCCATCGTAACGGGTGTAGTAACGCCGGGCGTATGGGCGTCTACGCCTACGGGGAAGGTGATGCGGTATTCGTGCAGAAACGCTTCCAGAGACACGGGGGTCATTGCTTCATGGTGTTCGAAGACGGTGTGGATTCCCAGCAGTGTGACGTCATCGCCGAAGTGCTGCTGGATCCGTTGAGCCTGGGGAATCCCGTGAGAGACACAGCCGGGACAGAGCATTTGGAATGCCTCGATCACAACGACTTCGCCTCGAAGATCGGCGAGAGTCGGGTTGGCGTCCGTGTTAAACCAGCGGGTGACAGCTAGTTCGGGTGCGGCTATATGGGCATTTTCTGTGGTCAAAGCCGATGCACTCCTTTCAAACCGAGAGTTCGCAGATAGCCGGCGAGATTTCGGAACGACTCATGCCAATAGGTGGAAGAGAATGAGACAGGCGGATATGTTCGGCACACATTTACGCAGCTCGGCAAGGGTGCATTGCCACCTTGCCGCCACAGAGTCGGCGCCAACATCTCCGAGAATAGGCTAAGTCAATTGTTCTGAGCGAAGATGAGCCATACTTCGCCATTCCCGCCTGACACGGTGAAGGTAAAGTTCTGGCTGTCGCGTTCGCCGTTGCCGTCTCTGACAAGAATCGTGTAGTTGCCGGCCACATTTCCGCCTGGAACCTGACTGAGGGGGACCGTTTTAAGGTAGTTATACTTGTCGCCCTGGGGCCCGCGATGGGTCGAGTTTCCGCCGCGCGTTGCGTTGTTTACAGCGGATACATGAGCGCCATCCTTGTGCAACTCCACATAGTAGTTGCCGCCGATGCCTTGAACTTCGTCGCCGCGCCCTTCATGGACGAAGCCGACATAGAGCTTCAGCTCACCCCCGCCGTTATTCCTAAGGTCTGTGTTCCGCAACCTGAATTTGCAGCCGTCACCGCCAATGCCTGCACAGGGATCGGAAGGCGGTTGCGGGACGGGTGTCGGCGGGATGGGCGTTGGCGGGATAGGCGTGGCCGTTGGAACCGGGGTCGCAGGCGGCGTGGGTATTACGGGCGCCACTTGCACGAGTTCCGGATAGGTTGCCGTCACCAGCGGGCTGTAGACCCAGGCGTACTGACCGCCGAAAATGATTTGCCACCAGCCGCCGGCAGGATTCTTGCCTGAGATGGGGTATTGGTCTCCGGGCGAGGCCTGTCCCAGTACCGGATAGTTTGTTCCAGGGCCTGCGCGCACGTTCATGACGCGCGAAATGCTCACTGTCGGAGATGTGGAAGTTGCCGTGGGTGACGGAGTAGGTGGCGGCGTAGGCGACGCCGTCGGCGTCAGCGTCGGCGTCAGCGTCACCGTAGGCGTAGCAGTTGCCTCCAATGCTTCAAGCCGCTCCTCGTAGGTGGCAAGGCGTTCGGACATCGAAGCGACCAGTTCTACCATGGCTTCGACTTTAGACGCCAGTTCTTCGAGGGTCAAACCGGCTTCCTGTGCATACAGCGGTACGGTTATCCCGAGGAGGGCTACTACTATGAGCAGTACTAGTCGTGTCTTTTTCATCCTCAATCCCGATCGTTGAACATCTCAAGTTTGAATTGTGTGTGGCTGGTGCGGGCTTGGGGTCGGCAATCGCATATAGAACTGGGAATCTACACCGGGTCGGGTCCGATTCCCGTAGCACAGGTCAGCAACCCGGGCCCGATAAGCATTCCGGTGGGGAAGCTGTCTCGGGTCGGTATCTGTTCGGTCTCAGCTTGAGATTGCCACCTTCCATTGCGATCATTGTATGGCCAGTCAACTGATCAAGAGTTGACGGTTTACTACTCAAATGCAGAGGTAGGGCGTCAATTCAGATTTCCCAACGCCCTCTTTTGTGGGAACTCCGTACCTGCCTCGCCTCCCTGCGGCGAGGACCAGTTTCCCCGTGTAAGAGCCGCCGGCGATCTCTCTCAAATAGCACTTAAAGGATCTGGCTGAGAAAAAGCTTGGTGCGATCGTGTTGGGCGTTGGTAAAAAAGTGTTCCGGTGTTCCGACTTCCATGATTTCGCCGCCATCCATGAAGACGATACGGTCTGCGACCTCGCGAGCGAATCCCATTTCGTGCGTGACGACGAGCATGGTCATGCCAGTTTCGGCCAATTCCTGCATGACGTCGAGCACCTCTTTGATCATTTCGGGGTCGAGGGCTGAAGTCGGTTCGTCGAAGAGCATGATTTTGGGAGACATTGCGAGCGAGCGGGCGATGGCGACACGCTGCTGCTGACCGCCGGAGAGTTGACCGGGATATTTGTCAGCCTGCTCGGGGATGCCGACGCGGTTGAGCAGGCCCATGGCCGTATCCCGGGCTTCGTCCTTTTTCATTTTCCGAACCTGGATCGGCGCCAGGGTGATGTTTTCGAGTACAGTGAGATGAGGAAAAAGATTGAATTGCTGGAAGACCATACCTGTCTCGGAGCGGATCTGTTCGATGTTGCGGACGTCTCGAGTCAGGGGAATGCCGTCGACGATGATGTCGCCGGCCTGGTGCTCTTCAAGGCGGTTGATACAGCGGATAAAGGTTGACTTTCCAGAGCCGGACGGGCCAATGATGACCACCACTTCCTGGGCTATGACGCGAAGGCTGCAGTCTTTAAGGGCCTGGAAGTCACCAAACCATTTGCAGACGTCTTGGCAGATGATGATTTCATCGGTTGTGTCGTTTTCGGACATAGTTGGCACCTCTTTGGGTGGATTTTCTGAAGTGAAACCAGGACCTAAAGCCTCTGGGCTTCCGGTATGCGAATTAGCGCTGGCCGACTCCGAGGCGTCGCTCGATACGGCGACTGGCGTAGGACATGCTGAAACTGAAGATCCAGAAGAGAACGGCGACTACGAACAGAACTTCCTGCTGCGTACCGAGCCAGTCCGGGTTGGCCATAATGGTGCGTGCGATGCCAAGGAGGTCGAAGATGCCGACGAGCGCGACCAGGGTTGTGTCTTTGAACAGGCTGATGAATTGCCCTACGAGTACAGGAATCACCGCGCGCAACGCCTGCGGCAGGATGATGTGCATGGTGGACTGGAATGTGCTGAGCCCGAGGCCTTGGGCGGCTTCATACTGGCCGCGAGGGATCGACTGTAGTCCACCGCGTACGTTTTCGGCGGTATAGGCGGCCGAAAAGAGGGTGATGGCGACGAGTGCGCGCAGGACGCGGTCGACGAGCGGGAAGCCGTCGGGCAGAAATAGCTGCAACATGACCTGGCCCATAAAGAGCAGGCTAATGAGTGGGACGCCGCGGATAAACTCGATATAGACCACGCTCATTACGCGAATGGCCGGCAGCTTTGACTGGCGGCCAAGGGCGAGGGCGACGCCGAGCGGGAATGAGAGTGTGATGCCGAAGAAGGCGAGCAGAAGGGAAAGGAGAAGGCCGCCCCAAAGGATGGGGGCGACGGGAGGCATCAGGCCTTCCTCTGCACCGGAGCCGCGCAAGAGAATGAGCATCAGGACGAGATAGACGAGTAGAAAGTTGACTACGGTACGTCCGCGGCGCTGGATAGGCAAGTACCCTGCGATCAAGTAGCCGGCGGCGGAGGCAGCGGCAACGATAAGCAGATTGAGGCGTGTCCCCATGGAGAAGAACGGGATGAGCATGAGGACAAATGGAATGGCGATCAGAACGCGGGCGGCACCGCTGAACTGCCCGGAAATGAGCCTCCAAGCCAGCCCGACGATGCCGCCGAGCATGTAGAGATTGAGCCAGAGGCGCCAAGCTTCGGTGGCGGGGTACTGGCCGCGCATTATGAGGTTGAAGTTCGCGGGGATGACGCCCCACTCGGCGGTTGCGAGCACCCAGCGCAGGAGGAGGCGGGCGATAACGACAATGATGGCCAAGGCGACCAGCGTAAGAACCGAGTTGAACAGGTCGCTGAAAAGGTTTCGCCGCACCCAACCGAGAAGCATATAACGTTCAGTTACGGGAAGTACTGAGCGGTCCGATGGTGTGCCAGCCGCTGTGGTCATCTGCAGGTAGTTCCTTGTTGTGTGCGTTGCGAGACTCGTGCTGCCGGTAGTGAGCGTTCCCTACCCTTCATTCCTTTATCGTTCTACGAGGCGGATTCGGCGGTTGTAAATGTTCATGAGCAGCGAGGTCAGCAGACTGAGCAGCAGGTAGGTGCCCATGATCAAGGTGAACATTTCAATTTCGCGTCCTGTTTGGTTCAGAATCGTGTTACCGGCCACAGCGAACAGATCTGGATAGCCGATGGCGATGGCCAAGGAGGAGTTCTTGGTCAGATTCAGGTACTGGCTGGTGAGCGGCGGGATGATGACGCGCAGTGCTTGGGGAAAGATGACAAGGCGCAAAGTTTGAGCCGGGGTGAGTCCCAGAGCTGTCGCGGCCTCGCGCTGGCCTTTGGATACGGACTGGATTCCTGCGCGCACGACTTCGGCAATAAAGGCTGCCGTATAAATGATGAGTCCGGAGAGCAGGGCCATGAACTGCTGGCTCAGGATCTTACCCCCCTGGGTATTGAAACCCTCGAGAAAAGGTTGGTCGAGCGTCATCGGCTGCGGCAGAACGATCCAACCGACGAGGCCGACAGCAGCGACCGTAACGAGGAACCAGAGTGTGACGAGCGGCATGCGGCCGGTGCGCTTGCCCTGTTCACGCAGGACGTATGCGACGACTGCGCCGAGTATGATGCCTGCGCCCAAGACAATCAGATAGGTACCCCACGAGTCGGTGGGGATACCCCAAGGTATGGCCACGCCGCGATTACTCAGAAAGATCGGGCCGGGCAAAATGATGGCTTCGGCAACCCGCGGCAGCTTAAGAAAGACGGCCTGCGCCCAGAAGATCAGCAGAACGAGCAAGGGGATGTTGCGAAAGATGTCGATGTAAACAGCGGCGATGCGGCTGACAATGAAGTTTGTTGAGAGGCGCATCACGCCGATGACGATTCCGAACGCTGTGGCGAAGACGATACCTAAGAAGGCCACCTGGAAAGTATTCAAGAGGCCGACTACGAAGGCGCGAGCGTAGGTCCTCTCACGAGAGTATTCGATCAGGCTTTCGCCGATGTCAAAGCCGGCGACCTGCCCCAGGAAGCTGAAACTGATGGCCACGTTGTGCTTTTCCCGGAGCCCCGTAATCATATTGCTGTAGAAGAAGAGTCCGAGCCCCACGACGATTACCACAACCAGGAGCTGGCTGAAGATGCCAAGCACTTTCTCGTCGCGATAGAAGGGAGGGCGTATCTGACTGGCGTGAATCTCCTGCATTGGGCACCTTTACGAAGATGCAGTCATACGGCCAGCCGATTGGCTGGCCGTATGACTGGGTAAGAAAATCAGCGAATCGGCGGGGCGTACAGGATGCCGCCATCTGTGTAAAGGCTGTTCAGACCGCGGGGCAGGTCGAAGACCGTGTCCGGGCCAAGGTTGCGGTCGTAGATTTCGGCGTAGTTGCCCAACAGCCTGATCACGTCCGCAAAGCAACCAGCGTTTGCGATGCCGACCTTGGAGCAGAAGTCACCTTCCAGGCCCAGCAGCTTGCGGATATTGGGGTCGTTGCTGTCCATGAAGCTGTCGATGTTCTGGGAATTGATTCCGGCCTCTTCTGCCAGCATCGTGGCGTAGACGACCCAGTTGACGAGGTCGAACCACTGATCATCGCCATGGCGGACTGCCGGACCCAAGGGCTCCTTAGAGAGCGTCACGTTAATGATTACGTGGTCCTCGGGGACGGTGAGCGTGGTCTGGCGGGAAACGAGGCTGGACTTGTCGGTCGTGACTGCGTCGCAGCGGCCTTCGTCGTAGGCATTGAAGGACTGGTCGAAGTCTTCGAATACGACGGCTTCGTAGTCAACGCCGGCGGCAGCGAACTGATCGGCGAGGTTAAGCTCGGTCGTCGTACCGGTAACGACACATACGGAGGCGCCCTGCAGGTCCTGCAGCGTAGCGACGCCGCTCTCCTTGCGCACCATCAGACCCTGGCCATCGTAGAAGGTGGTGGGGCCGAAGTTCATGCCCAAGTCGGTGTCACGAGACATCGTCCACGTGGTGTTGCGGATGATGACGTCGCCTTCGCCACTCGAGAGGATGGTGAAGCGCTCTCGTGCCGTTGCAGGCCTCACTTCAAGGGCGTTGGCGTCGCCGAAGATGGCCGCGGCAATGGCGCGGCAGTAGTCGACGTCAAAGCCGGTGAAGTTTCCTTCGGAGTCGAGGAAGCCGAAGCCAGGGAGTTGTGAATTGCCGATGCAGACCAGCTTGCCGCGTTCCTGCACGATGCTAAGGGTGGATTGCACTTCCTGCATTGCCGGCGCTGCCGCCTCGTCGGACTCGACTACTTCAGGACCTGCTGCGGGGCTCATGCAGGCGGCGATGATCATGCCAATGACCATCGACAGGATCATGCCTGCTTTGTTGAGCTTTCTCATGCTTTTCATTCTAGGCTCCTTTTAACAGATGGTGGAGAGGAATTAATATACCGCGGCCCGTCAACCGTTGGCGAGCCGGGACGGTCATTTGGCCGAGCGTTGATGCGCCCCCCGCAGGCAAATTGCATGCAAGTTTCGACCAGTCTTCCATGCAGGTGGACCTGCGAAGGAAGCTTAGAATTCAAGTATAATACAATTCTTTCCGCGCAACAACAGGGTTCAACATACGTGATGTGGGCCGGGTAATTGCCATTGGGGTCGCCCTTTAAAACGCTCGTGACTTAGGTCAAGGAACCTGGAGCTGTGCATATTCGTTAACGGGAAGTGGCGGAGTTCAAGCAAATCGGACCTGCTTTCACTGATTTGGTCAAGTGTAACCTAGACAGTTAGTATAGCGCTTCTTTGCAGAATTCATGTAGGCTTCGAATTATAGATCTTGGGGAAGTAATCTTGAGCATGTAGGTCACCGTTACGCACTCTTGCAATGAAGGTTCCGACCTGTTGGTAAGAAGTGAATGTGTAGGGTCAAAGAAGAGTCAATGGAGTTGAACGAATCGGCTCGGAATCTCGCCACTGGCGATTGCGTCAACGAGTCTTGCCCTTGATCAGGCGACCCAGTCGAGGCTGATTCGCTCTCTCTTTATGACGGACTCGTGGTTGGCTTCTGTTATCCAGGATGCCGCGACCAAATTGAGTCCGCGGTTCAGCACTTCGAGCAGGCGAGAGAGACCCTGTCAGCCGGTTAAAGAGTTGGCCGGGATTCCGAGAAGCCTCTGAAAGGCTTCGGAAAAACGAACAGAGACCGGAGGCATGTAACTTACCGGCTTTTGGGCAAATCGGAGCCGTGGGCTATAATCTCCGAATGCCTGACGCTGGTGCATTGCGAATGGTCCAGCCGCCGCGAGAGATCACTGAGGTCGGCCTACCATACTGACAGGAGAACCGGATGCTGGCGGAGCTGTCCAATACTATAGCTACCCTGATAGGGATTTTCGTTGCACTTTTGGGTGCGTTCCTTTTCGCCTTCTGGGTCGCGATGGGCATCTGGACCTTCAATGACATTCGCAGCCGAACACGGGACTGGCTCGCAATTGCTCTGGCCAGTCTTCTGGTGCTGGTCTTTCCTCTGGTTGGACTGGTACTCTACATGATGATTCGCCCCAGGGAAACGCTGGCCGACGTGTTTGACCGTGCTTTGGAGGAAGAGTCTCTCCTGCGGGAGTTGGAGTCGACGCTCTCCTGCCACAGTTGCGGATTACCCGTTCAGGACAACTGGAATTTCTGTTCAAACTGCCATAGTCAACTGCGCTATGCCTGCTCGAACTGCGGCAAAGCGATGCGCCACGAGTGGGATATATGCGTGAACTGCGGTGAAAACCAGCTTGAGCAGGGGCCTTCATCGAGAGAGGGGCGGAGCAATTCCAGGCATCGGGCCGGCGGCGCCGGTACGACGACCGGCCCGGAACTGACGGATAGCGACGCGGCGTTCCGCCCTGCGCAGGAGTCTTCACCGAGAAGTTAGCACCCCATCCGCTAATCGAGACCACCCTTACGCTCGCCCCCAGACCTCGCGGGGCGGCGTTTCTTGCTTTGCGTGAAACCCCTTTCCTGTAATCGGGACGGCATGGCGTCCAATCTGGAGCTCAGTTGGATCTGCTTTCCGTTGCCCTCCACTGCGGCCGAGTCCAAGACTCGGAAAGCAGCGGGCGCCGCTTGAAGTGATAGTTGTGCCCGACCGACTTGAAATTGGCGGGGGTCGGCCCAAGAACTGCATCGGAAACCAGACTTGGCCATCCTAACCCATGTCAATCACTTTGCCTCCGCCCTGTCGGGGCTGACATTTTTTCCCATGGCGCGGGCATCTCTCCCACGGGCACTTCGATCAGGACGGGGGCGTTGGCGTTGAAAGCGCCAATCAGCGCTTCGCGCAGTTCGAATGGAGTATTCACCCGGATTCCGCGGGCGCCGAAGGATTCTGCAAAAGTAACGAAATCGGGGTTGTGCAGCTCGCTGGCAACTACGCGTCCGCCATAGAGTTCCTTCTGCATGCGGAGCACATTCCCGTACGCCCCATCATTGAAGACGACCGTTACTGTGTTGATCCCATGTTGGACGGCGGTCGCCATTTCGGTGGCAGCGAAGAGAAATCCGCCATCGCCGCTGACACAGAGAACGGGTCGGTCGGGGGCGGCCACTTTGGCGCCAAGGGCGGCGGGGAAACTCCAACCCAGCGTAACCTGATAGTTGGAGGTGAGGTAGGTGCGCGGCTGGTAGACCGGCATCGCCTCACGGCTGACGTAGCCGACCTGGGTAATGTCCTCGACAAGAATGCCGTCGTCCGGAAGGGCCTCGCGGATGGCGCGAACAAACCCCATTTGTGGCTGAACCGATTCATAGATTGCGTCCATTTCGTCCTGAAGCGCTAACATTTCGATGCGGCGTGAGGGGCGGTCGCGACCGCTTTTTTCCAGGACAGGCAACAGCGCCTGCAACGCCTCGCGGCTGTCGGCTACGAGCGACACGGCCGGCGGTTCAAAGCGGCCGTGCTCCTCGGGGTCGATGTCTATGCGGATCAGGCGCAGGGATTCCGGTTTACCCCATCGCATCAGAGGCGTGGAAAGGCGGGTACCGATGGATATCACTACATCGGCCTGCTCCCACAGTCGCCGCCCGGCGCCGTATGAATGGCTGAATGGATGGCGACTGGAGAGGATGCCCCGCGCCGAGGGGCTGGCAATGACCGGCGCTTGCAGGGCTTCTGCCAGTGAGCGTATTTCGTCGCCGGCGTTTACTGCTCCACCGCCTATGAAAATGGCCGGCGTTTGCGCCTCTTGAAGGAGACGGGCCGCCCTATCCACTGCATCTGGCATCACCGCGGGGCGACGCAAGGAAAGGGGGATTTGCTCGTCTTCGAAGTCGGCCTTCCGGGAAAAGACGTTTAGTGGAACTTCGAGGCCGGCGGGCCGGGGCCGGTCAGAGTGCATTTGGCTGAGCGCTTCTGCGAGCAGGCGAGGAACATCTGCTGGAGATTCGATACGCCGGGCCCACTTGGTCAGTGATTCCAGTGTTCCCAGCTGGTCAGGGATTTCGTGCAGCATTCCGAAGCCGCGGCCGATATGGTCGCTATGGAGTTGGCCGGTCAGGCAGAGTACGGGCGCGTTTGTGGCGTAGGCTGTGGCAAGGGCTGCAGTGGCGTTGAGGAAACCGGGGCCGGGCACGACAACGTAGACGCCGGTCTTGCCCGATGCAAGCGCGTAACCGAGGGCCATGTAAGCGGCGCCCTGCTCGTGGCGTGTATGGACTACGCGCAGGCGGTCGCGCGCGTCGTGAACGGCTGTATAGAAGTAATCGTTCTGGACTCCGGGCAGGCCGAAGATGGTGTCGATGCCTTGGGAGAGAAGAGAGTGTACAAGCGCCTCTCCTCCCGTGCGCGTTGTAGTCATTGTGCAGGTTCCTGTAGCATTGTCTAGTGGGCGACCGAACCGTCGGCGTGAAAGTTTCCGTTGATCTTCTTTGGCTGATAGGGAAAGCGATCCAGCTTGTTTTCGTCGATTTTGAGACCTATGCCGGGTCGGTCTGAGACTAGCAGATAGCCACCTTGCCGTTCGACCGGGTAGTCGACGATTTCGTTGAAGGCATCGGCGGCGGGATTGCTTTCCATGAGCACGTAGTTGGGAATGGCAGCGTCGAGTTGACAATATGCGGCGATGTTGACGGGGCTGCCCATCAGGTGGGGGAAGATGCCAACAAATGCAGCTTCGGCGATGGCCGCGATCTTTTTGACCTGTGTGAAGCCGCCGGCAAGGGAAAGGTCTGGCCGGATGAGACTCACGATCTTACGGTCGATAAGCTCTTTGAACTGGAAGATATTGTAGAAACGCTCGCCTGTGGCGATGGGCAAGGGGACAGTCCGGGCGATGTACTCCATCGCGTCCAAGCTCTGTGGGGCGAGGGGGTCTTCGTAATAAAGGATACGGAATGGCAGGAGTTCGCGGGCGAGGACGATCGCCTCTTCGGGGCGCAGGTTGCGATGGATTTCCAGGCCCAGATCGATATTGAACCCGACGGCTTCGCGTACGGCGGAAACCATGGCCACGGCCTCGCAGATGACCTGGGAGGATGTCTTGCACTCGAAGCCGGGCATGAAAGGAGTCAAGCGCAAGGCGTGGTAGCCGGCCCCGACCTGCTTCTGGGCGACGGCGGCACATTCGGCGACAGAGGCGCCGCCCACACTGGCGTAGACTTTGATCTTGTCGCGGACGCGGCCGCCCAGCAACTGATGCACTGGCAGGCCAACGGCTTGGCCGGCGATGTCCCACAGCGCGATATCGATGGCGCTCAGGGCGGCGCTCAGTGCGGCGCCCATAAAATGGGAATCGCGGCTGACGGTCTGGAAGTGGTGTTCGATGCGAGAAGCGTCCTTGCCAATGTAGTAGTCGCTCAGATCGAGGAGGGCGCGGTGGACCATGCCGTGATGCGCCCAAAGACCGGCCTCGCCATTGCCAACGAGGCCTTGATCTGTGTAGACGCGCACTAGCAGGAATCTGTCGACAAGAAAGGGCGTAATCTTCTGGATCTTCATCGAAACTCTTTGCACGGGAGGCGATGGAAGGTCGGCAGTCCGTTTGTCGTTCAGCGCAACCCGGTAGAAATGGCTGCCGGCGGCCAGGAATGAATTATACAGGATGCGCAGGGCATAAGGTACTCATGGGCAAAGCAGCCAGTGGGCCGGCATTGCGCGGTAGTCTGTGGAATTGCTCGTAGCCAGAAGGCGCGAGCCTGGTCGGGGCAACTGGAAAGATCGAAATACAACTGTTTGATTGGACGAAGGAAGACACTAATTGTCCGACTTTTGGAAGAGTACTTCTGCGGGGTACATTCTCCGCCAGGGTCCGGGCATCTCTCCGACAGGCACCTCGATTACAACAGGCACATCGGCCGTAAATGATTCGGTTAGGGCGTCGCGAAGACTGTGTGCGGTGTGGACTCTTAGGCCTGCGGCGCCGTAGGACTCGGCCAGGGCGACGAAGTCGGGATTGACCAGGTCTGTTGCGATGATGCGTCCGTCGTGCAACTCCTTCTGCATGCGGCGGACATTGCCAAACGAGCCATCGTTGAAAACCACCGTCACCGTATTAATGCCGTACTGGACTGCGGTTGCCAGTTCATTGGCACAGAAAAGGAATCCTCCGTCACCTGTGATGGATAGGACCGCTTTGTCGGGAAAGGCTACTTTCACACCCAGCGCGGTGGGAAAGCCCCATCCCAAACTCCCCTGGTAACCGGAAGCGATGAAAGTGCGCGGCTGGTAAACAGGCAGAAGCACACGGCTTGTATATCCGACTTGCGTGATCTCCTCCACAAAGAAGCCATCTTCGGGAAGTGCTTCTCTGATAGCGCGAATGAAGTCCAGCTGGGGTTGGATCTGTTCGTAGAGCTCTTCCATCTCCTCGTGAAGCGCCAGCATCTCGGCAGTTCGGGAGGGCCGCGGCGGATTGCGGCGAGCGAGGACTGGCAGCAGCGCCTGCAGGGCGTCCTTGCAGTCGGCTGCGATTGTCACGGCTGCAGGCGTAAGCAGACTCATGTCCTGGGGCGCAATATCCATACGTATCAGTTTCAGATGATCGGGGCTTTTCCACTCTATCAAGGGTTTGGTCAGACGGGTGCCGATGGCGATGGCCACGTCGGCCTGTTCCCAGAGGCGGATGCCTGGCCCGAAGGTGTGACTTAGCGGGTGGCGGTCGGAGAGGATACCCCGCCCGCTGCCGCTGGCGAGGACCGGCGCCTGGAGGGCTTCGGCCAAGGCGCGGATCTCACTGCCGGCGTGCTTTGCGCCGCCGCCGACGAATATTATGGGGTCGTGCGCATTGGCCAAGAGCTGGGAGGCCTCTTCGATGGCGCTGACATCCAAGATGGGTCTTCGTACGGTCAGGGGCGGTGGACTGTCGTCAATTTCGGCTGTGCCTGCAAGCACGTCCATGGGCACTTCGAGCCCGACGGGCCGGGGCCTGTCCGAGTGCATTTCACTAAGGGCCATGGCCAGGAGGCGGGGCAGTTCGGCAGGGCTTTCGACGCGACGGGCCCACTTGGTCAATGAACGCAGAATCCCAAGTTGATCGGGGATTTCGTGAAGCATTCCATACCCGCGGCCTAGCTGGTCGCTATGGATCTGGCCGGCGAGGCAAAGGACAGGCGCGTTAAGGGCGTATGCTGTTGAGAGTGCTGCGGTGGTATTGAGGAATCCGGGGCCGGGGACAACGACATAGACACCGGTCTTGCCGGAGGCCTGCGCGTAACCGAGGGCCATATAGGCTGCGCCCTGTTCATGGCGAGCGTGAATGTGACGTATGCTGTCACCGGCGTCGTATACAGCGTTGTAGAAATGGTCGTTCTGTACACCGGGCAGACCGAAAATCGTGTCGATTCCATAGAAGAGCAGACCTTGAACCAGGGCCTCGCCGCCCGTCTTGGTTGTCTTCATCAGAGGCAGTCCTCGCCGCGCGCTAGTGTGCTACCGAGCCGTCGGCGTGGAAACTGCCGAGGATTTTTTTGGGCTGATAGGGAAAGCGATCCAGCTTGCTTTCGTCGATCTCCAGACCAATGCCGGGTCGGTCGGAGACGACGAGATAGCCACCTTGCCGCTCGACCGGGCAGTCGACGATCTCGTTGTAGGCGTCGGCGGTGGTGTGGCTTTCCATGAGTACATAGTTGGGAATGGCTGCGTCGAGCTGGCAGAAGGCGGCGATATTGACGGGGCTGCCCATCAGGTGGGGGAAGATGCCGACGAAGGCAGATTCGGCGATAGCTGCGATTTTCTTGACCTGTGTAAAGCCGCCGGCCAGAGAAAGATCCGGCCTGATCAGACTCACGATTTTGCGGTCGATCAGGTCTTTGAACTGGAAGATATTGTAGAACCGCTCGCCGGTGGCCATGGGCAACGGGACGGTCCTGGCGATGTATTCCATAGGTTCCAGACTTTCTGGAGCGAGCGGGTCCTCGTAGTAGAGGAGGCGGAAGGGCAGAAGTTCGCGTGCCAGTATGATTGCTTCCTCCGGGCGCAGGTTGCGGTGGATTTCCAGGCCCAAGTCGATGTTGAATCCGACGGCTTCGCGTACGGCTGCGACCAAGTCTACTGCTTCGCCGATGACTTGAGAGGCGGTCTTCTGTTCAAAGCGGGGAAGGAAGGGTGACATACGCAGGGATAGATATCCGTTTCCGACTTGCTCCTGAGCGCTGGCGGCACATTCTGGGACGGACGCGCCCTGCACATTGGCGAAGACCTTGATTTTGTCGCGCACGCGTCCGCCAAGTAGCTGGTGCACAGGCTGGCCGACTGCCTGGCCGGCGATGTCCCAAAGCGCAATGTCGATGGCGCTGAGAGCGGCGCTGAGCGCCGCGCCCATGAAGTGGGTATCGCGGCTGACGGTCTGGTAGTGGTGCTCGATGCGTGATGGGTCTTTGCCTATGAAGTAGTCGCTCAGGTCGACGATGGCGTTGTGGACCATACCGTGATGCGCCCAGAGGCCGGCCTCGCCGTTTCCGACAAGGCCCTGGTCGGTGTAGACGCGCACCAGCAGGAATCTGTCCACAAGAAAGGGCGTGATCTTTTCTATCTTCATTGCATGCACTCCGAAGGGACGGCAGCGATGGGAAAGCGAGTCTCTTTAGGGCCAGGAGTCACTCGGCGGTAACCCGGTAAAGGTGACTGCGGCCAGACTGGGCGGAGTTGTAGAGGATTTGGCTGCCGTCCAGGCTCCATAGGCAGTGGGGGTGGGTGCCGCGATGGGAGTTGTGATCACAGTGGGGGCCGAACGCGGCCAGATAGTCGACCTTCTGCGTTTCCAAGTCGGCCAGGATGACGCCTTCCTTATCCCAGGTTGTGATTTTGCTGCCGTCGGGGCTGGCAATTGGATGCCCTCCCAGGGGATGATCGATGACGACTTCCTTGCCGGTGCCATCGAAATTGATCATGTGAAGACGAGGTTCTTCCTGCCGCCCCTCGTCGGTATGGACCAGGTAGCCGGAGTAGAGAACTTTCGTGCCTTCGGCGGTCCAGCTGTGATGATGGCCGAAGAAGGTCAGCCAGCGGCACTCGCTGCCGTCGCGGCTGACGACATAGATGCTGCGGCGAAAGCGGTTCTTCCAGGGCGAGAGATCGTCCGGTGTGGCCTTGATCCACATGGCGACAAGCATATGTTGTGCGTCAGGCGTCCACTTTGTGTTGCCAACTGTCATTTGATCGATGTGAAAGAGGTGGTTGTTGGGCGTCAGGTCGTAAAGTGCTTCAGTGGAGGCGATGAGAGTCAGGTCTGCGTCTTCCTGCCGGCTCAGATCGGTATCGGCGCGCAGGGTATAGACTCCTCTCGACAGGTCGGTGCGTATGTCGTTAGTCGTCCAGGACAGAAGTTCGCCATCGGGGCTGACCTGGCGGATTCCGCCTTTCATCTTGCGCAACAGTTTACCGCCGTGCTTGCCAAGCCGCGACCACTCAGCGTCAACCACGCCGACTTCCTCAGGTGCGGTATAGAAGAAGACCTCACACTTGGTCGGATGCCAAACGGGGAAGGCGCCGGTGTGGGTGTTGTAGAAGGCGTTTTCCGCCAGGAGCCGCAGTTCATACGTTTCCAGGTCCATGAGATAGAGCCGCCCTTGATCGGTGGCATAAGTATCACGGTGGACGGTGGACACTTCGGTGGGAATGGCTGCGGAGAATACCATGTAGCGGCCATCGGGCGACCAGGGAGAAATATCGTAGTAGGTGTGGACATCGGCCATTGGGCTGCTGGTCAGCTGTTCGATAGTGCGGCCGGTATGCTGGTCAACGTAGGTACTGCGTTCGGGTTGGCTTCTGTGGAAAGAGCCCATGGGAATGGTCCTTAATCAATGCTCGCTGCGGGCCTTGCGAGATTAGGTGGGACAGGGATGCGGGCCAACATTGGTACCCAAAGTGCCGGCGAGTATACACGCGTAGATTATGCGGGGCGCTCTCTTGACGAGAGAACGCCCCGCGAATGCTTCGGGCCACACTGCTCCAGGCTACATTCGATTGGCAGCGAACTGGCCACCGGCGTCAGGAAAAGCCAGGTGACAGCCTAGGATTGGCTCGCCGGATCGTCCCAGTAGAAAGTATGCGCCTGCACCAGGCCCCCGTGCGATGTCGGGTTACTGAGCGGATACACATATTCAGGGTCGATGCCGCGCAGACCGTTGAGCACGATCAGCGGATTGGGGATCTGGCCCAGGAAGCCGATCTGCGGCAACTCTTCTGCCCAGACGTCCAGGATCTGGAAGAAAAGCTCGTTGCGCCGGGCCTCGTCCGGTTCAACCAGTATCTCGTCCCACAGGTTCCACATTGTGAGGATCCAGTGGCCTTGCGGGGGTTCTTCGGCGACGGGGTGGGAGGAATCCAGGCGCCAGCGGCCCCAGGCTTCGCCCCAAGGCCGGTCGAGGCCGGTGCCGAGGAAGAAGGCGGGGTCGACCAGCGGCAGGAGTGAGCGTCCGCTGCCCCAGAAGGCGGCGTCAATCTC
Source organism: Caldilineaceae bacterium (assembly GCA_965207495.1). Classification (GTDB taxonomy): domain Bacteria; phylum Chloroflexota; class Anaerolineae; order Caldilineales; family Caldilineaceae; genus Bin5. The sequence continues at coordinate 3,181,651 of OZ242287.1, read as the reverse complement.
GTTTGCGCCCCAGTGCTCTGTGTACAGAGAGCGCTCCATGCCCTTGTATGTTGCCTTGATGCCGACATCTGCCAGGTAGCTGAGGATGATTTGGACAGCGTCCTCATCAGGCGAGCCGGGCTGTGCTGTACCTTCGACGACGAAGCTGATTGTTTCGCCGCTGCCATCGGGATAGACTCGGAATCCGTCGTCGTCCTTTTCAGCGTAGCCGGCGTCGTCCAGAAGTTGATTGGCGCGGTCCGGGTCGTACTCGAGGTAGGCGTTGGCCTGTTTTGGATAGGACTGCGGTGACTGTTCAAGCGGGCTGTACTGGCGCGGCGTGTAGAGCCCTTCGAATGCGAGTTCATTGAGTGTGTCTCTGTCGACTGCGAGAGACATGGCGATACGCACGTCGCGGGTTTGGAAGAACTCGCGCAACCTGGGCTTCTGGACCGTCTGGTTCGGGGTCAGGCAGACGTGCTGGTCACCTGCGCCAAGCTGTACCCGATAGCCGCCGCTGTCCTCACTTTCCTTATATAACGTGAAGTTGGCGGCGGTGACGTGGCGCTGCTGATAGTCGACCTCACCGTTGATGATGCGCAGGTCGAAGACGTCGTTGGTGTCGAAGAGCCGGTGCCTAATGGTGTCGATATAGGGCATCTGGTTCCCGTCGGGGTCCACCTGCCAGAAAAAGGGATTGCGCTCCATCAGGAAGAGTTCCTCGGACAGGGGATTCTTTGCGGTCCAGGAGTAGAGGCTGGGTAGTTCGGGGTTGAGGTACCACCAGTTGCGGTCAGAGAAGAGAGCCGTCCAGGTGTCTAAGCCACTGTCTTCTACGGCTGCTTCCAGGGCTTCCTTGTCGTCGGTCGTCTCCATATGAAATTGGGAGAGGTAGTGATGAGGTGCAAAGAGGTCTCTTGTCAGCGGGGCGACCCGATCGAGGAACATCGGATTCGGGTGAGCAAAGTTAAAGACTACGGTGTGTTTGTCGGGAAACTCCATGGTCATCGGCGTTCGTTCGGAGCCCGTCACCCAGTTGCGGCCGACAGCCGGCGTGACGTCCTTGTTGAGCATGACATTTTCCTGCCACCAGGCGAAGTTGTCAGAGTCAAACGCTTCGCCGTCCGACCACTTCAGGCCTTCGCGCAGGTGGAAGGTCCAGACGGTGGTGTCGTCATTGTTTTCCCATGACTCGGCGATGTTGGGGCGCAGCGTAAGTTCCGGTGTATACCAGGTCAAGCCCTGTCGGGCGATCTTGGTGGGTCCCCAACGATCGGAAACGCCTTTGAAGCCGCGGCGCATTACGCCACCATAGTTGCCGATGCCCTCCATGCCTTCGAGTACCAGGGGGTTGGCAGGGAGGCGCTCATCGATGGGAGGCAGATCTCCGGCGGCCACCATTTCGGCCAGCATAGGCGCCTCTCTGTACCCGCCCGGAGAAGCTGCAGCCGGCGCCGGCGCCTCGCTCTCTGCTTCGGCAGCTGTTGCCGGCATATCTTCTGCTGCTGGCTCTGCATCTCCTCCGGCGCAGGCGGCCGCGACCAATCCTGCGGTGCCCATTGCCCCCAACTGGAGGAATCGCCTACGGGTGATGTCGTTGGACCGGGGTTCCAGTTTTTTCATCGAAGGTTCTCCTTTTTGCCATGGTTGATCTATTTCAGAGGAAGTCGAGGGGCACCGACATTCTAAACATCTGGGCGCATGCCGTCAAGGGTAGAAAAACGACCCCTACAGGAGCATGGGCATCCAGATACGGACGGCAGAGTTGCTTTGGAAAGGCACCTGCAAATGGGCATCTGCCCGATTCAGGCAACGTAATAGTCTGGGCTTGTCCAAGATTTGTAGCAGTCGGAGGGATTGTTTCGTGTCAGGTCGCGACATGTCGCGTTATGTCTACAAATGTCGCGCCAAGTCTACGTATGTCGCGTGGTTTTCAAGTTTTTGCGGGCCCTCAGGCTTTGTTTGTCAGTCGTTTCCTCGCCGCATTTGACCTGGTTACGGAATGTTGCGTCAAGGGCATTGGGCAGATTGACCAGGTTTTGTAGACTTTTTTGCAAGGCGGCTCCAGATTCAACGAGAACGGTAGGCCTGCAGTCCGGCTAAGAATGTTTCTCGCATGAATGTAAGGATTGACCCTACGGATCGATCCGTGACGTCACGCGGCTGGATGCGATCAACAACAATGGCGTATTGAATATTCTTAGCCAGGCTGCGCGGCGCTGCAGGAATTGGCACTTTCCTTCCGCAGATCGCTCTTGTGAGAAACGTAAACGAGTCTTCGATGGGCAACGGGACAAACTGTGCTCACTATTATACCACGATGAATTTCTAGAATTGCCGACTGAGTTCAGGGCAATTGCATCCAAGTTCTGACGCAAGAATCGCCCCCGCAGGGTGCCAGAAAAGTGGTACCAATTCAATGCAGGGAGCCTCACAGGGCATTGAAAAATTTCGATGCAATTATCCTGGGTCAGGTCGATCCAAGTCGACGCAAGTCGACGTAAGTCGACGTAAGTCGACGCAGGTCGACGGGTTTTCTTTTTTTTTTGACTTTTTCTTGATTTCGCAGAGGTTTCCTCGCCGCCTCTGATAGGTAACGGAAGATGAACAATGAGCAACTCACAGACTTACGGTTACAGAGGCCTTCTTTCGACTTCAGATTGTCTTTTGGCGGGAGTCATGGCTTCTCAAAGTCGGAGGGAACTCTGTTCACTTCGGACATTATTATAGCACACTCAATGCGCCCATAAGGGGCACTTCTAGTGGATAGTGGATAGTGGATAGTGGATGGTGAGTTTAGATTGCGAGTAGGGGGTAGACACTGTTGGCTAGACACGATGTTGGGGAAGAATACACACGGTGGCTAACAAGGGCGGAACTGCAGGGGTCAGGGGTCAGGGGTCAGGGGGATGAGACAGAAATGGGGAAGAGACACTTTTGGCTAGACATTATGCTGGGGAAGAATACACACGGTGGCTAACAAGGGCGGGGCGTTGCGGGGGCGCAGCCCCTGCACAAGGGAGGGCCGAAGGCCCGGACGCCCAAATGCAAGGAAAGAGTGAAGAGGAGAGAGGAGAGAGAAGACTTCCTGCGCCTCGTTCCGCCTCGCGAGCTGACTCTTGTTGAGAAGTCAGGACAGATTCTGGTACTGAATTCAGTACGGTTGCGCTGAAAGAGAACCATCGTGCGGGAGTTTGGGGGTTTGAAGGGCATTGGGCTGACAGGTTTGACAAATCGGTGTTGGGCTCTATGATTCTGGCAGAGATTCGCAGTTTGCAGAAAAAGGAGAGACGAGATGAATGACGCCTGGCTTGAGCATTTGATCACAGAAGAGGAAGATCGTACTTTCGCCGAACAGGGCTATATGATTGTCGAGAACGCCATACCTAAGGAATTGGTGGAGCGGGCCACGCAGGTAACGGACCGGCTTACGGCGGAGGCGAAGGAAAAGCAAGGATTGGGACCTTCTGACGGCCTTCTCCTGTTTGACTTCGTCGGCAAGGATGATGTCTTCCTGGAGCTGCTCGACTATCCGACGACCTTTCCCCTTGTGTGGGGAATTCTAGGCTGGAACATTCAGTTGTACCATTCGCACATGATCATCACGCCGCCGAATGCAGTTTCAGGGCCGGGCCAGAAGGGGTTGAACTGGCACAAAGATAGCGGCCGGCTAAACAACGAGCTGGAGACTGATCCCCAGCCGCGCATTTCGCTGAAAGTGGCGTTTTTCCTGAGCGACGCTTCGGAGTTGGGGCGGGCCAACCTGTATGTGATTCCGGGCAGCCATTTATTGAACAAGCTACCGGTAGATGAAGACAAGAAGCCGAAGGGTGGAATCGCAATCCTCGCCAAGCCTGGGGACGCTGTATTTTTCGACCGCCGCATCTGGCACGCGTCCAGCCCCAACACGTCCGAAGTAACTCGAAAAGCCCTCTTCTACGGTTATAGCTACCGGTGGCTGCGCCCACGGGACGATATGACGGTTGATCACATTATAGGAGATCTTGATCCTATCCGGCAGCAACTGCTGGGAGCGTCGGCCACGGGAGGGCACGGGTATACTTCGCCGAAGCCGGAGGACGTGCCGCTGCGAGCGTGGATGCAGGAGAAAGCGGGCTACAACGGTGCGGATTGAGCATGTAGAAGCGATCAATCTGCTTCACCGTTATCCAGAAGAGCACCAGTTTCAGTACGGCGGCGGAATCTGCGACGCGCGACTGACGACGCTGATCCTGGTGCATACGGAATGCGGCGCGGTCGGCGTCGGTTCGGTGTACTCGTATCCTGCCCTGGTGTACCTGGTGGTGCGGGAACAGCTGGCTTCCGTCCTGATTGGAGAAGACCCGACGGAGGTCGAGGCATTGTGGGAGAAGATGTACGCCTTGACGCGCTGGTACGGGCGCAAGGGGGCCGCGCTCTCGGCAATTGGGGGCGTAGACACGGCCCTCTGGGACCTGCGGGGGCAGGCGGAGGGCAAGCCGGTTTGGGCCCTTCTGGGCGGCGAGACCGATCGCTGCCCGGCCTATGCGAGCGGGCTGCTTTGGAAGGACGACGTGAAGGAGTTGGCGGACGAGGCCAGCGGCTACATTGATGCCGGTTTCCGCCGCGTCAAGATGCGCCTGGCCCGCAGCGAAGAATACGATAGGGCCGCGGTGGAGGCGGTGCGGGGGGCAGTTGGCGGGGAGAATGACGTCATCGTTGACGCGTCGATGCGGTATCATCTGGACTTGGCGCGGCGGATGGGAGATTTTCTGGCCGAAGAGGGGGTTCTCTGGTATGAGGAACCGTTTGCGCCGGAGAATATTGACGATTTTGTATCGCTGCGTGGGACCGTGGGCGTTCCTTTAGCTGCCGGCGAGAATGAGTTCGGCCTTCAGGGATTCCGGGAGTTGATCCGGGCGGGGGCGGTCGATATCGTGCAGCCTGATGCGTGCCGCTGCGGCGGGATCAGCGAGGTCTGGAGGGTTGCGAGGTTGGCGGCGGAGCACGGGCTTAAATTCGCGACGCATAGTTGGAGCGATGCGGTTGCGATCGTGGCCAACGCGCACGTCGTAAGCGCGATGCCGAACGGCTTGACTGTGGAGATCGACCGGATGAATAATCCGTTTGTGGATGAATTGTTGGGGCGGCCGCTTGAGGTTGTGGACGGTGAGATTGCTCTTGGTGACGCGCCGGGGTTGGGAATCGGGTTGAACGGAGAAATTGTCGAGAAGTGCCGTCTGGCGGACCCGCTACACATTCCGGACGGCGTATATTCGGATATGATGTTTGGCAGGGAGAATCTGCCGCGGGCGCTGCCGTATTTGGAAGGGGAAGGCCGGGTCTGATGATCCGCGCAGTCACGCGAAGGGTCGTGAAGAACATCCTTTCTGTCCGCGGAGGACGCGGAGAACTCGAGAGACGTATTGGGTTTTCTTTGCGTGTCTGCGCCGCCCTTCGACGATCAGCTGCAATTAGAACCCGGAAATCGATGTTCAGATAAACGTCAACGAGCCTTTACAGCTGCAGTTTCGAATGCATGCTATAATCTCCAGCTTTTTCTCAGTGTACCGTCTTGAAATTTTGACTTGATCGTTTACTTTTCTTTCCCCTGAGATTTCCATCCACGCTTTGGCCTGTGCTCTCCCTTCGACTCCTTCATCACTTGGCCACCAAGTAATTCGGCAAGGCTGCAACATTGCCGCTCTTTAGGCTGGCAGACTTGCTCGGTGAACTCCTCGAAACAGGCGACAGGATCTCACTTGAACGACAATCTAAGTGTTGCACGACTCACGTCCGGCTAAATCGTAGCCATCGCATTAGATTGTTCGTGAATTCAACTCCTTCTTAGATACCTCTAAGGCTTTTCGCCGATTCGCTCTTCCCTTTGGTCAATCCCCTTGACTGATATTGGAGCAGCAGGCAGGTCAATTTTCCCGCTTGACAATAGTTAGACAGAATAGTACATTCAGCTGCAACTTAACATTGTACTATAGCAATGTAGTTTCATATTTGGTGCCGATATGAAAACTTCGCCTAGAACTGTGCCCCATCGGGCGCGGTCGCCCCTTCTGCTGATTGCAGTTCTTGCGGCTATTCCCGCCTTCATTTTTCTCATTTACAGCGAGACGTATGCGCAGACCGATTCGTCGGAAGGTTTGGCCGCGCCGTCGCTGACTGCGGTGGGGAGCGCAGGCCAGGTTGCCCTCTCTTGGGATGAAGTGACTGGCGCGGACTCGTACGAGCTGATTTTCTGGGATGCGGATTTTAGCGACTGGGTTCGGATTGGGGGTGATCTGAAGGGCACCACCTACACGCATAGCGGCCTCGCTGGCGGTACTACCTATTATTACTCGATACGTGTTGTGACCGCCGACGGTGCAGTGGGTCCGTGGACGGCGACGGTGTCAGTTTCTGTTCCCGAAAGTGCTTCAGAAACGCATACCCCTACACATACTGCAACGCCATCACCAGTAGAGACTTCGACCGCCACAGCTACTTTTACTCCCACGCTTGCGACGATAGGCACTTCCACTGCCACTGCCACTGCGACTACGCCCCCAACACCGACGTTTACAGTCACATCTACTGCCACGTCAACTTCGACGCCCACCATGACACCGGACCCTGTTGACGCGGAGAGGGCGGCACTGATCGCGCTCTACAATGCGACTGGCGGCGACAGCTGGACGCAAAGGGCCCATTGGCTGAGTGACAGGCCGGTATCAGAATGGCATGGAATTACCACTGACGAGAAAGGGCGTGTGACTGAACTGCGCCTTTCTACCAATAATCTTAGCGGGACTGTCCCGGACCTGAGCGCGCTAGAGCGGCTGTTGACGCTTGATCTGGGCGCGAACGGGTTGACGGGGCCTTTTCCTGATGTGAGCGCACTCACCAACCTGGGTGCGCTGGACCTCACGTCCAATGATATTAGTGGGTCGATCCCTGAAATGGGGGCCCTGACGAAGTTGCAGCGTTTGTACCTTGGCAACAACAGTTTGACGGGGTCGATTCCGGTGTCTCTTGGGGATATCCCGATCCTGGGGTCGCTCTTTCTTGCGGGTAACAGTTTGAGCGGATGTATTCCCGAGACATTGCGGGACGTGGAGAAGAATGATCTGGATAGCCTGGGCCTGCCTTATTGCGATGAGGCCACGGCGACGCCAACGGCGACTCAAACACCTACCGCCTCTCATACGGCAAGCGCGACACCCACAGCGACTCAGACGCCAGCCATCACACCAACGCCTTCAGCGACACCAACGGCTACACCAACGGCTACGGCGGCGGCCTCTGCAACGCCGACACCCACGGCCACTGCCACCGACCTAGAGTCGGAGAGGTCTGGTCTGATCGCCCTCTATAATGCGACTGACGGAGATAACTGGCATAGTAATGACTACTGGTTGAGCGAGCAGCCGGTCGGCAGTTGGCATGGCGTTACCACGGACGAAGATGGACGAGTTACAGTTTTGATCCTCGCTGGCAATAACCTCAATGGGTCGCTTCCCAGTCTGAGCGCACTTACATACCTAACGGCCCTAAACCTCAGTCATAACGATCTCAGCGGGTCGGTTCCAGATATGAGCGGCCTCACACGATTGAAAGTCTTGAGGCTGGGCTCTAACAAGCTGAGGGGGTCGGTTCCAGATTTTAGCGCGCTCACCAGCCTGGAAGAATTGGACCTCTTCTACAACCGATTGAACGGTCCCCTCCCTGATCTTGGCGCTCTCACGAGTCTGAAGATATTGGACCTGGGTGCAAACAGTTTGAACGGGTCGATTTCGGGTGTAACTGATCTGTCGAGTTTGGAAACCTTGAACCTCGACAATAACAGGTTTTCGGGGTCAATTCCTGATTTGGACGGATTGACTCGTCTCAAAAAGCTTTACCTCATGAACAACAGGCTTACAGGATCAGTTCCTGATTTGAGCGCGTTGACCAGGCTCAGAGAGCTCTACTTGAGTAGTAATAGGTTGACCGGTTCGATTCCAGATTTGAGCAGTCTGACAAAATTGCTAGATTTGTATCTGAACAATAACAGGCTAACCGGTTCGATTCCGGACTTGAGCGCACTCACCAAACTGGAACGGGTGAACCTGGGTTGGAACCAGTTGAGCGGGACAGTTCCCGACCTCAGCTCTAATTCCCAATTGGGGGGGTTGTTTCTCGAAAATAACAGTTTCACCGGGTCGATTCCTAGTCTGAGTGCCTTGACGAAACTTACGCACCTTTACCTCGAAGAGAACAGCCTCACCGGGTCGATACCTGACCTGAGCGCGCTCAGAAGTCTGAAAAGGATGGACCTGAGTTGGAACCAGTTGAGCGGGACCATTCCCGATCCGAGCGCTTTGACACAGTTGGAAAGGCTAGAGCTCCAACAGAACGAATTGACAGGAAGCATCCCAGCGGAACTGGGCAATCTAACAGAGTTGACTCATTTGTACGTGGGTGACAATCAGCTGAGCGGGTGCATACCTGCGGTAGTACGTGACATACCTAACCATGATTTGAACAGCCTGAATCTGCCCAATTGCGGTGCGTTAACGGCGACAGCTACCCCGACCGTTACTTTCACAGCCGAGGCAACAGCTACCCCTACCGCTACTATAACGCCTTCAGCGACTCCAACTGTCGCGCCGACGGTTACTGCTACCCCGACCGTCACTTTCACGGCCGAGTCGACAGCTACCGCTACCTTAACTAAAGCGCCTTCAGCAACTCCAACTGCCACGCCGATTGCTACTGCTACTCCTACCGTCACTTTCACAGCAGAGGCGACAGCTACCCCGACCTCAACTATAGCCCCTTCAGAAACTCCAACGGCCACGCCGACGGTTACTGCTACCCCGACCGTCACTTTCACGGCCGAGGCGACAGCTACCCCTTCCGCCACCATTACGCCTTCAGCAACTCCAACTGCCACGCCGACCGCTACGGCTACACGAGAGGATCCGACGGCGGATAGGGCGGTCCTGGTCGCGCTCTATAATGCGACTGACGGTGACAACTGGAAGAGAAATGATAACTGGCTAAGCGAACTGCCATTAGGCAGTTGGTATGGTGTTTCCACGAACTCTGACGGACGTGTTGAACACCTGAGTCTGCCTTGGAATGATTTGAGCGGTCAGATTCCAAGTTTGAGCGCTCTCACAGACCTGAGGAGCCTGAACCTCAGAATAAATGCCTTGAATGGGCCGATTCCGGACCTGAGCGCCCTCTCAAAGTTGGCGGAGTTGGACCTTCAAGGCAATGGGTTGAGTGGGGCGATTCCAAGTCTGAGCACACTAACAGAACTGCAATACCTGGACCTTTCATTTAACGAACTGAGCGGCTCCATTCCCAGTCTCAGTGCCCAGAAAAAGCTTAGAGAGCTAGACTTGAAATGGAACAGTCTGAGCGGATCGATTCCCAGTCTGGATACATTGACAGATCTGGAACAGTTGGATCTCAACCTTAACGATCTGAGCGGGTCGATTCCCGGTCTTAGTTCGCTAACAAAGTTAGAAGGCTTGAACCTTGACAGGAATCAGTTGAGCGGCTCGATTCCCGACTTGAGCGCTCTAACAAGTCTGGAAAGTATATCACTCGATATAAATGGGTTGAGCGGGACGATTCCAAGTTTGGCCGCTCTTTCAAAGTTGGAGAAACTGGACTTCTCAGGTAACGAGTTGAGCGGGTCGATTCCCAGTCTGTCCGGGCTGACTAAAGTGGAAACTTTAGACCTTGCAAATAACGAATTGAGTGGGTCGATCCCAAGTTTTTCAGGGCTAACAGAATTGGACCGAATCAATCTGAGTAGCAATGAGTTGACCGGGTCAATTCCGGATGTCAGCGCACTCACGAAACTGACAAGTCTGGATCTCTCTTTCAATCTTTTGAGCGGGCCAATTGCAGGAGACAGCTTCCCAGCGAGTGTCAAAGCGATTTACTTGCGAAGTAACTGGTTAACAGGATCGATTCCCGACCTTAGTGCACTCGCTGAGCTTAGGCAGTTGTTCCTCGTAAACAACCAGTTGACCGGGGAGATCCCGAGTTATCTAGGTACGCTTCCCAACTTGTATCGTCTCTATGTATCGGGAAATCAGTGGAGCGGTTGCATTCCAACATCTTTATACAGCCTGCGGGAATCTGATTTAGACGATCTAGGCCTGGCATATTGCGCCACACCTACGGTGACACCTACTCCGACGGAAACGCCAACGCCGACCGTGACTGCCACGTTGCCCCCAGGAGCCACAGTTACGCCGACTGCCACGGTTACGCCAACGCCCACGGCCACAGTCACATCGATACACACGCCCACGCCTACTGCCACCGGCACGCCTGCATCTGCATCAGCGAACCGGGCAGCACTTGTGGCTCTTTACAATGCAACTGACGGGGCAGATTGGAAACGAAACGACAACTGGCTGAGCGAGGAGCCTATTGGAAACTGGTACGGCGTTACAACTGACGAAAGCGGGCGGGTCACCGCGCTTCAGCTCAAAGGAAACTGGATGAGCGGTTCGATATCGGACCTGAGCGCACTTACCGAGATAAGAACTCTAGACCTGTCCACAAACGATTTGAGCGGCGCGATTCCCAGTCTGAGCGCACTTACCAAGCTGGAAAGATTGCTCATCAACCATAACGATTTGGATGGCCCTATACCCAGCCTATCTTCACTAGCAAACTTGAAAGAAGTGAATCTTGTCACCAACGACCTTAGCGGCACTATTCCCAGCCTGGACGCCAATACGAAACTGGAGAAAGTCCATCTTGGGGGAAACGACTTGAGCGGCCCCGTTCCCAGCCTGAGCAGTCTCAAGGACCTGAAATTTTTCGACGTCTCCATAAACGATTTGAGCGGTACCATACCTAGTTTGAGCTCGAATACCAAACTAGAGTACTTCGACCTGGATTACAATCGTTTGAGCGGCACTATTCCCAGCCTGAGCCCCCTCACAGACCTGGTTGAGTTAGGACTTAGATCCAATGAATTAAGCGGAACAGTTCCCAGTTTGACCGCCCTCACGAACCTGATTGAGTTAAGACTTGGTTCCAATGAATTAAGCGGATCAGTTCCCAGTCTGAGCGCACTCACGAAACTTAAGATTCTGTCTCTAGGAGGAAACGACTTGAGCGGGCCGATCCCGAGCCTGGACGCCCTAACGGAATTGGAAGAACTGTGGCTCGATGACAACCGACTTAGTGGGACTGTTCCGAGTCTGGACGCTCTGACAAAACTGAGGAACCTTACATTGGATGATAACCAATTGAGTGGGTCGATTCCTGATTTGAGCGCACTAACGAAAGTGAAAATATTGAAGCTCGAATACAATCGGTTGAGCGGCAGTATTCCAGATCTTAGTTCGCTTACCAGCCTGAATTGGCTGGTTCTAAACGACAACCAGTTAACCGGTCCGTTTCCGAGCGAACTTGGCGGCATTTCTGGCCTTACTCTTCTGAGACTGGGGGGAAACCAACTGACAGGTTGCATTCCCGAAACATTGCGGGACTTGGATTCTCAAGACTTCAACAAATTAGGTCTGCTCTTTTGCGATGAGCCAGCCCCGACGGTTACGGCGACGCCTGATGCCGCGGTCGGGTCACGTTCGTTGTCAATAGAGGGTGGGGCTGAGGTGGCCACTTCCACGCCTACCGGCACGCCAACCCCGGATGCCACGGCCACGCCTTCGATGACACCTACGGCAACGTTTACGTTTGCGCCTACATCTACGGCCACTTTTGCGCCTACACCTACGGCCACTCCCACAGCTACGAATACACCAGGGTCTACCGCAGGTGACAGGGCGGCGCTCATCGCGCTCTACAACGCGACGGATGGCGCTAATTGGACGAACAACGCCAGCTGGTTGACCACCGGGCCGCTTAACAGTTGGTATGGTGTAACGACCAATGGCGATGGACGCGTTACGAGGATAAACCTGAATTCCAGCGAGTTGAATGGCACAGTTCCAAGTCTCAGCGCCCTGACTGAGCTGACGTACCTGAACCTGCGCAACAACCGGTTGGGCGGGTCGATTCCAGAGTTGGACGCGCTTACACAGCTGCGCATATTGAATCTTTCGGCCAACCGATTGAGCGGGGGGATTCCAAGCCTTAGCGCCCTCACCAGTCTGGCAAGGATACGACTGCACAACAATCGGTTGAGCGGGTCGATTCCCAGTCTTGGCGCGCTCACAAACCTCAGGATTCTTTATGTGCACAATAACAGGTTGACCGGCCCGATCCCTGATTCGCTGGGGACGTTGTCCAACCTGCTCGGTCTGTTTGTTGCGGGGAATCAGCTGAGTGGTTGTATTCCGGCATCGTTGGGCAGTGTGAGCTCGAACGACCTGGACGAGACTGGGCTGGCCTATTGTGCCACGCCTACGCCCACGCCTACCCCTACCTTCACGCCGAGGCCAACGGCGACTCCTGGTTAGAGGGCTGAAAGGGGCACAGGCGGTGAGAAGCGGGGAAGCAATGAGAGCGTACACGAGTAGCGCGAACTAGCAAGAGCGGAGCATCGTCAGTGCCAGACGGGGGCCTGTTTTGAGGACAGACACAGCTGAGAAGAGTGCGTCAGTCGTCTACATGTTACACGGGCCAGCTTTCTGACAATTGAGTGGCTGGGGGGAGGCAGGTATCGGTACCCTTGGGGAAGCCTAAGATGCAAGAGTGCGCGCCGGAGCCAGGCGCGCATTTTCGCGTACGTACACGTTACTGTCTGCCGGCGCCGCTTGCAGAGACGAGGTAACGGTTCTCGCGAGAGGCCCGATTCTGGTGAGCACGAGGGCGGCGTTTTGACGAACAGTTCGGAAGGAGTGAAGGCCGCTTTCCGGTACGCGTACTTAATAAGGCGGAACGGTGAAATCGGTTGCGCTCGACTGAACCGAGTGAGTTGGACCGCCATTACTGTGACCAGCAGTGGGCTTGCGGTCGGTAATACGTGTCATTGGGGATTCTGTAGAGTGATCGCCGGCGCAGTCACGAGTGCGCAGGCGAACCCCATCACCGCTGCAGAACTGGAGACAGGCGTCCTCTTGGCAGACATGCGACCTATTCACAGCCGGCTGGCCGCAGGTACCAGTTGCCGGATGTCTAACAGGAAAAGCCGGGAAACTGGCAATTATGAATAGCCTGCCATTCGACGCGACCGTCGCTACATAGTAGAATCTCCCTTACCGGCCTGCAGGTCGCGGCGAACACCATCGGACAAACATAGATTTACTTATGGAAGATAAAACTCCCCTGTTGGCCTCTTTTTTCAGGAACTCCTTTATTCACATTGCCGTCCTGGCAGCGCTCGCCGTCGTCTCCTTCAGCACTTACATTGTGTCTTACGCTCAGACAGCGCCGCAGGCGGTCCTGGACGCTCCTGTCCTGGCGGCGGAAGCCAGTGAGGGCGGCGTTGAACTGACCTGGACTGCAGTACAGGGCGCTGCCAGGTACGAACTGTTGGTGTGGTGGGATAGTGAAACGGGCTGGGTTCCGTTGGACGACGGCGACCTGACCGGCACGACCTTTTTGCATTCAGACCTCGACACAGGCACAACCTACTTCTACCTGGTACGAGGCGTGAGTAGTTCGGGAGAATCGGGAGAGTGGTCGGAACAGGTATTTGCCACTCTTGCCGATTTGCAGCCGACACTTGCGCCACCAATACTCACAGCAGATGCCACCGAGGGCCTGGTCGAGTTGAGTTGGACGCTGGTGGACGGCGCGGTTCGCTATGAACTGTATGCGTGGACCAGCTGGGAGGGCTGGCAGAGGCTGGACGAGGGAGATCTGGGCGCTACGACCTTCAGTCATGCCGGATTGCTTGCGGGAATGACCTACTTCTACGTGGTACGTGCTATTGGTGAGAGCGGCGGGGCAAGCGAGTGGGGGCACCAGGTGTCCGCGACTGTACCCGGCTACCTGGTTGTTCCGGAGGTTCCTGAAGAAAGGGCCGCTTTGGTTGCCCTGTTTGAGGCGACAGGCGGCACCAACTGGACTCGCAGCGACAACTGGCTTTCCGATCTATCGATTGCAAACTGGTATGGCGTCTCTACTGACCAACAGGGTCACGTCACTCGTCTATTTCTTGAGAATAACGGTTTGGAGGGAACGATACCCGATTTGAGCGCTCTCACCAGTTTGACGAGCCTAAACCTGGGCTTCAACATGCTAACCGGTCCGATCCCCGATCTGAGCGCCCAGACTGAACTTACATACGTCTCACTCAGAGAAAACCAGTTGACCGGCAGCGTTCCCGAACTGAACTCGCTCGTCAGTCTAAGACACCTGTACCTGGACGATAACCAGTTGACGGGACAGATTCCCGACCTTGATGGTCTAACCGGCCTCACTTCGGTCTATCTCAGCGACAACCGGTTGACGGGGCCAATTCCCGACCTGAGCGCACTCACTGGCCTGACGAGGCTGGACCTCGGCTCCAACCAGTTAACCGGGCCATTGCCAGATCTCTGTTCCCTTACGAATCTGACCCACGTTTACCTCGGCCCCAATCAGTTGACCGGGACGATTCCAGACCTGTGCGACCTGGCACTCCTGAAGGCGCTGTACCTCAGTAACAACCAATTGACAGGACCGATCCCGGATCTGAGTGCACTCAACAGCCTCGAGATACTGTATCTGAGTGACAACAGGTTGACAGGATCGATTCCAGACTTGAGCGCCCTCACTAACCTGTGGAGGGTGTCCTTGGGATCCAATCGGCTGATTGGCTCAATTCCGGACCTGGATGGGCTGACGAATCTGACGCAGCTCTTCCTTGAGAATAACTTGCTGAGCGGGTCGATTCCGGATCTGGGGAGCCTTCCAAAACTGACTGACCTGAATTCGAGCAACAATGATCTAGAAGGGCCTTTGCCCGAACTTGGCGCCGTCTTGAGACTAACCACGCTCAGACTCAACTCAAACCGTCTGACGGGATCAGTTCCTGTCCTGAGCGGCCTTTTGTTTCTGAAAGATATAGACTTCAGCAAGAACGGTCTAACGGGAGGGATGCCTGACTTAAGTGCCCTCTTCAGACTGGAAACACTAGACTTTTCTGAAAACGGGCTTGGGGGTCCAGTTCCGAGTCTTGGCGATCTGGAAAGGCTGACTGTTGTTTCATTGCGGGACAATCAATTGACCGGACCCGTTCCGGATCTGAGCGCTCTGACGAACTTGAGATGGCTTCTGTTGGACTCCAATCAGTTGGCCGGACAGATCCCGGATCTCAGCCTATTCGCCGATCTCAAGGTGCTAAACCTCAGTAACAATCAGTTGGAAGGGCCTGTCGTCGAGCTGGGAGCTCTCAAAGACATTACACGCTTTTCCCTCAGAGACAATCTGTTGGCAGGCCCTATTCCTGACTTTACGGGATTAACAAAGCTGATCGATCTGAAACTCACGGGCAACCAGTTTTGCCTGGCGAGGACGTCCAACGGGTCAGTTTCAAATGCCTACGTGAAGGCTCATCTTGAATCGCTCTCCCTGGCGACTTGCTCCATGGCAGAATTAGCCGCCGCGCCGGCCGTGCCCAGGAATCTGAAGGCAATAATCAGTGACGGTAAAGTCATGCTCGGGTGGGACGCGGCGCCGAACGGGGTCAGTTACGACTTGCGTGTGTGGGACAGTATTGATCGACGTTGGCGCCTTATCGGGGACGCGCTTGCGGATACACAGTTCACACACGATGCGCTGACTGATGGCAGGAACTACCACTATCAAGTTCGTGCGCGCGATGCCAATGGCGTGCGCGGCGCCTGGTCAACTCGCTTGTTCGCCGCGGTGGTCACGCAGCAGTTTTCGCCCCCGCCACTTTCTCTCGAATTTGATCTGTTCTATCAGAAATATCTGGAAACTGGCGGGGTTGTCGTGGTCGGCCCTTCTGAGGTCCCTGATGAGAAAATGGTGCAAGCACGGGAGATAATCAGCGGTGTCCTCTCCAGCCGGTCGGACTTGCTTGACACTCTGGCCGCCAACGAGGCACGGATCGAGTATTTCGGCTACTGGAGCGAGGCGGGGAGCGAACCCGACGAGTGGGTGGCACATGTTTCGGTGAATGACCCAAATTGTGGGGACTTTTTGCAGGAATTCGCGCACCTGGTTCGTCAGGCGCTCGAAGTTCAGTCGGATGGACAGGAGTTCAAGTCGCAGCTCGAGAGCGTGTACCAGGAGGCCCTAGACGCGGGACTGTGGAAGGGTAGTCTCGCGGCTACTCATGTCGAGGCGTACTGGGCTGCGACGGTTAAGTACTGGTTTTGGGAGGCCTTGCCTCGGTCGCTGGCCGGGGAAAATCTTATGCTGGCGGACTACGATGCTGAGGTTACCAGTTTGATAGAGGATGTCTTCGGCGATGCGTCGGTACCCCTCTACTGCAAGCCGTGAAATGCCAGATTTGAAGTAGTGCAGACACTTCTCCCGCCACAGTTCGAAGTTCCTCGTTCCACTTTTGTCTCGTGACACGCTTACTAAGGTCATCGGTATAGGTCGCTGACCCCCGTAGGCGACAGTTCTGCTCAGTAGTGCAGGCAAGACACAAGACAAGACTCAAGAATTGACAATAGCTTCAGACCAAATGCTCGTCCTTGCTTCTCATTAGGACCGCATCCGTGTCGCGTCTTCTGCCGGCCGCCGCGTGTGCCCCATACTCGGCGGTGACCAGACCTGCAGGTCGCGACGCCCGGCACTGTTGCCAGAATCCAGTCAGAGATTCCTTTCGCCTCTGGATGTGCCCTCCTGCCTCAGGCCAGTACTCTTCACTCAACTGAAGAAGGCATTACGGCTATTGGTCCTTTTTCGAGAGATCTTAGTCCCGAAACCAAGACATTTCGGCGAGACGGTCGGTGCTGGATACGCGTGGATTTTCTCCTTAGGAGATTGCGATCCCAATTGAAGGCCCATTCGCGTCCCGCAAAAGGTGAACGTCGTCAGAACTCTACTTTGGGGAAGGAAGTTTTTTTGAGGGGATTATAGGAGCCCAATTCGCGCCTGAGCCATGCGAGAGTTTTCTCGCACATAGAGATTTTCATCTTCCAAGGCTTGCTCCAATGCGGGGCGGGCGCATTCGGCTTCGGATCCTATCTTGGCCAGGGACAGGGCGGCGTTGTGGCGAACGTAGTGGCAGTTCTCTTCGGTCAACACGCGTGCCAGCGAATTGACTGCCTCGGGCGACGCGATATTGCCCAAGGCCTCGGCTGCGTTGCGCCGCACCCAACTGGAGTCATCGCCCAGGGCGTCGAGAAGGAAGGGTACTGCGTTACTGGCAGGTAGACCGATATCGCCGAGGATGTCGGCAGCTGCCGCGCGTAGCCCCCATTGCCTGGATTTCAGCTTATCGAGAAGGTAAGGGACAGCGCCGGGCCCCTGGGCGCTGAGTCCGAAACCAGAGGAAAGCTGGCTCGGATTCGTGTGCGGGGCGGTCAGATTGGCCTCGAGCAAACTCGCGGCATCTACTGCCAGGTTTTCCATCAGCGCCTTGGTCCCTTCCTGCCCCTGGCGGGAGAGCTGGTAGACTCGCTCCAACTGGTCGCCTTCGGACAGGGCCCCCCTTTCCACGTACAGATTCCTTCCATCATCGACGGTCGAGTTGAGCTTTTCGTCTGCTTCTTTCCCGTTCTCATTGGATGAGTCGTTGCCCTGGTGCCAGTTCCACAGGCTGTGCCACAGTTGAGTAAGTTTGTCGCCTTTAGCCGTTTCGCGCCACGCGGGGTTGGAACAGTCCCATGAAGGCGCGGTTGGTTCCTGCATGCGGCAGAAGAGGAATTTCATCATGAAACGGTTATGGACGCTGCGATTGTTCGTGGCGCGGTGCCAGAGGTCGTAGTGGACGAAGGTGACGGTGCCGGCGTCGCCGCAAAGAAGTGCTTCGTCAATCTTTTCTGCCTCTGTGCGGCTTGTGTAGTATTGTGAAGCTGGGAGTACGGAAGTCGGACCCATCTCAGTAGTCACGTCCTGGGGGTAATAGAATGCCATCGCCCAGCGGGTGCGGTGATGGCGCACGTTTTGATCTGCTTCGTAGCTGTCCTGGTGGTGGCGCTGGGCGGGCTGCCTGGGAGGGGACAGATGGCAGTGGCGGTGGGGGTGTCTGGCGTAGCCGGGGCCGAGGATGCTGGTCAGCGCGCCAGTCACGGCAGGGTGTGAGAAGACCTCTTCCAATTGGGGGATGGCCGGTAGGATGTCGTTGCCGGGATTGCCGCGGGTTGAGAAGATTTCTTCGGCCTGGGTACGGATCTGTTCGTGAAACGGGCGAGGGAAATCCGCCTTCACGGTCACGAAGCCGTTGACGATAAACTGTTGCATTTGCGAATCGTCGAGAAGGATCATTTCTTTCGACTCCTGCAGTTGGCCCGGCCGGTTGGCGCGTTAAGTCTTGAGGGTGGTGAAACAGTTTTTGCGGCGCAGCGTATAGCCAAGTATATCATGTCAACTATCTGGGTCCAGTGTCAGGCGTAGGCGGGACTGGGCTTTTTTCTCAGCCAAGACGGGACTATATTCGATGAGCCAGACAGAAGGAAATACGGCAATGGTTGGGCTAGCAGAGCCGGTTGCGGAGCATGACAAAGTTGCTATGGAACCCAAGAGCGAAAGGGCTCCGATTGTAGTCGCCGAACAGATTCACAAGACCTTTCGCAGCGGCGAAGTGGAAGTTCATGCGCTTCGAGGGGTGGACCTTACAATCGTGACGGGCGAGATGGTCGCAATCATGGGGCCTTCGGGTTGCGGCAAAACGACATTGTTGAACACGCTTTCGGGGTTGGACAGCTTTGACGACGGCCAGGTGACGATTGAGGGCACTCCGCTTTCGGACATGAACGACCGCAAGCGCACCGAATACCGGGCACAGCGAATGGGATTCGTCTTTCAGTCGTTCAATCTGCTTCCGGTGATTTCGGCGGTCGAAAATGTGGAAATGCCGCTGCTTGTGAGCGGCGTTCGCCCGGCGCAGGCTCGCAGACAGGCGCTAGAGAGCCTGGATAATGTGGGGTTGTCTGACCGGGCCTCGCACCGACCCATGCAGCTCTCCGGCGGACAGATTCAGCGTGTAACGATCGCGCGAGCGCTCGTGAACAATCCGGCGCTCGTATGGGCGGACGAGCCAACGGGCAATCTGGACGTGGGCAGCTCGAACGACGTTCTGTCGCTTATGCAACGCCTTAACGAGGAAAGAGGCCAGACCTTTGTCATCGTCACACATGACCCCCAGGTGGCTGCGCTATGCGAGCGTATCGTGCGCATGGAGGACGGGGAGATTGTAGCGAATGAGTAGTTTACTGAACTCGGTTGCCCTCTACCTGGCTGTCGCGCTGGGACTGATCCTGGCCGGCGCGGTCCTCATTTCGCTGCGAAATCCGATCATTGGCAAGCTGGGAATCCGCAACATACCGCGACGGCCGACGCAATCGGCGCTGATTGTTTTCGGGCTTACACTGAGCACGATGATCATCGTCTCGGCACTCAGTCTGGGCGACACGTTGGAGAACACAATCCGGCGACAGACGATAAACGCTTATGGACAGATCGATCAGGTTGTCTCGCCTCCTTTCCTGATGGACCTGACGCAGATCGCCGACGGGGGCACTATTGACCCGGAGAACGCGAGCAGTCCTGAGAGCGCGGCCCTTTTGAATGCGCTCACAGGCGGCGACCTGACCGCGTTAATCGCGATCCTCGACGAGGGTCTGCCGGGCATTACGGAGGACAGGCTGGCGCTCCTGGCGGAGCAGGCAGGGGAATATCCTCTGATCGACGGCGTTGCCGGCTCGGTGCTCTTTCCGACGATAATTCGGAACGTAAGTACCGGCCAAGGGGAGCCCCTGGGCTTCATTTTCGCGGTGGACGAGGGTTACGACACGGGGTTCGGACTCCACGACATTGAAGGAAGACCTGTCAGCACTGTTGACTTGCGGGATGGCGTTGGCGATGTATTCGTCGATCTGGTCGGGCTGTGGGAGGTTTCCGGAGAATCTGCAGACGCGGTCGGGACGGCGCTCGGGCTGGAAGAGACTGGCCTTGTTGGGACGGCGATGGCTCTTGGCGCCGCTGGAGCCGTGCTATTACAGGAGGAAGGGCCCAGTTTTACCTTGCGTCAGATAGAGTTTCCGGTTGAGATTCTGCGCAATTTGGGATTCCCCGATGCGATCTTGGACGAGGTTGACTCAGATGTCATCAGTCTGGAGGGATTGGGGATAAGCGACGAGGATCTGGCTGAACTGAACGTTGACCCGGACGCACCGATCACTGTGCCGACTCTACCTATGCTTGGATTCGACGTCCCCGATCAGGACGAGCTGATCCTGGCAGCGACAGAGTTCCTGAGCTCGATCAACCTGAACACGTTGGGCCAGGATGTGGACGATACGCTTGGCGAGTTCGGACTTCAACTGCGCCAGGGTGAAGTGTATCTGAATGAAATGGGAGCATTGCAGCTCGACGCGCGAGCCGGCGACCTCCTGGAAATCTTTATCGGGCCGATCCCTGTTCCTTATCGAGTGCGCGCGGTGGTCGAAGAAGCAGGGCCCTTGGGAGCCGTTCTTCCGGTGGTCATGATGCACACCGATGAGGCGCAGAAGCTGCTCTTCATGCCGGACAAGGTCAACAACATTTTGATCTCAAATGCCGGTGACGAGGTCAGCGGCATGGCCCACACTTCTGAGGTTAGCGACCAGCTGCGAGCGCTTTCGCTAAACGAAGCACGGCTTACGGTCCTGGTGGAGATTCTGCGCAGGCCGGGTATTGCCGAGGTCATCAGACGTGAGTCTGTGGCTCCATTCAATCCATTATTCGACGATGAAGATGTCCCCGATTTCATTATGCAGATTGCCGGTATGTGGACGCAGGCGACGAATTTTGAATCGGACCTGGAGGTTCTTACCGACCACATTGACGGCCCTTCCGACGCAGAAATCACAACGGAAGTTCGGGCGGCGTTGAGCAGTGGCGCCATTCAGGGCTGGCTGCGTTCTCTGCCGTTGGCAAGCGATGAACAGCGGGCGCTTGAAGCTGGGCTTGCGGATTTGAGGGATTTCGAGGTTCTGGCGCCTCTGAGCAAGCAGTTTGTTACCGACGTTGCCGAGGTGGGAGGAATCGCCCTAGGCACTGTATTTTCCAGCTTGGGAATCCTCTCGATCATTGCGGGTGTGCTGCTGATCTTTTTGATTTTCGTAATGCTGGCCGCAGAGCGTCGCAGCGAACTGGGGATCGCCCGTGCGGTCGGGATGAGGCGCGTCCACCTGGTCCAAATGTTTGTGACCGAAGGGCTGATTTATGACCTGGCCGCCGCCCTGGTAGGACTTGGTCTAGGACTGTTGGTGTCGTATGCGATGATCGGCTTTGTGAGCGGCCTGCTGAACAGCATCGTCCAGCAAGTGGAAGGTGCATCGGCGCCGATCCGCTTCTACTGGCAGGCAGCCCCTTCGTCTCTGATCATCGCCTACTGCCTGGGCGTGATACTGACTTTTTTTGTCGTGACAATCGCTTCCTGGAATGTGAGCCGGCTCAATATTATCGCTGCGATTCGCAACTTGCCTGACACTTCGAATGGAAAGCAACGAGGTTGCATCGGGCAAGCATTTCGAGCAGTTGCGCTCATCCTCGTCCTCGGCAGCGGCGGGTACCTTATCTGGTTGGGACGAGAGTATGGCCAGACAGTTCTCTTTGTGGGCGCAACATTGCTGTTGGCAGGGCTCGGATGGGGGGGAGGATGGCTGAGCCGGCGATGGACGCCTGGTCGGGCCGCGCTACGCCAGCGCCTAGTCAACACGGTCATTGGCGTGGGGCTGCTTGCTCTATGGGGGGTGCCGTGGAGCGATGTACTTAACACTGATTCGCCCTGGTTCAACCAGAATCCCGGGTTTACTCTGCTCTCTTTCGCCTTGAGCGGCCCGCTAATCATAACGGGCGCGATAATGGTCGTCATGTTCAACGCCGACAGCCTGGCGGGGTTGTTCGTGCGCCTGGTTGGGGGGATCGGCCCACTAACGCCTGTGCTGAAAACGGCTGTGGCCTATCCCCTGAGCAATCGTTTTCGCACGGGGACGGCGATGCTGCTGTTTGCGATGGTGATCACGACGGTTACGGTGATGAGCGTGGTGATTCGGGCAACTGAAGTGGTGACCGAACCGAGCGAAGAGCGTACGGCAGGTTTTGACATTGTATTGTCACCGAGCCTTCTCAGCCTTTTTGATCCGGTGACGGATATCCACGAGGAGGCGGAAAGGCGATCGGACTTCCCGAGTGAGAAGTTGGCTGTCCTTGGATCAGTAGCGCGAATGGGGGTTACTGCGCGGCAACTGGACCGCGCCGACGCCGGCGTGGATGTCACGGCTTCGATTGAAATGACCGGCATTGATGCGGGATATGCGCAGCAGGCGGCACAGCACTACGGTTTCCAGATGCGGGCGGAGGGCTTCAATAGCGACGAGGAGGTCTGGCAGGCACTGGCGGAGCGGGACGACGTGGCAGTGGTTACTTCCAGGTGGGTGGAAGACCCTCCAGAAGAGGATGTCGGGGACACCGAAGGAAGACGGGGTAGAGGCGATCGCTCTGGCGGCCCGCCGTGGCGTCGGGGCATCCAATTGCAAGGTTTCTACTTGGAGGAGGGAGGAACACTGCCACTCGTAAAGGTTGAGCTTACCAACAGCCCCGGCATTCTGACTGCAGGCTCCGGCTTTTCTTTTGGCGGGGTTGAGGCCGAGGTCACGACCAGCAGACCAACGGGCGTAGGGGAAGGCGAGGCGTTCACCCACATTGTCCAGATCATTGGTGTCCTTGAAGAGGAAGATTCACTGGCTGAAGGCAGCTTTCAGATGAACCGCCGGGTGCTGGATTTCCTGAATGGTGAACCCGTGGAGCCAAGCGCTTTCTACGCCAAAGTGGCCGAAGGCGAAAGCATAGCCGACACGGCCCAGGCGCTGGAGCGGTCGATGCTTAGCAGCGGACTGAATGCCGCTCCTCTTTCCGAGTTGTTTGCAGCGGGACAAGCCGTTCTGCGGGGGATACTAGGTCTGTTTCAGGGATTCCTGGCTCTGGGGCTGGTTGTCGGAATCGCCGGACTGGGTGTGATCAGCAGCCGGACAGTGGTGGAGCGGCGGCAGCAGATCGGGGTATTGCGCGCGATTGGCTACCCGTCGAGTAGGGTGGCGCTGCTCTTTGTGCTGGAGGCAAACTTCATCGCGTTAACAGGAATCCTTCTGGGCGGAGTAACCGGCCTCATTCTGGGCGACAAGACTATAGGTCAGGCATACGATCTGGCGACGCAGCAGAGCTTTCCGACCCCATGGCTGACCATTGGAGGGATGCTGCTGGCTGCGTGGTTCTTCTCGCTGCTTACAACGATATTGCCGGCGTGGCAAGCTTCGCGGATCTATCCGGCAGAGGCGTTACGGTATGAGTAAAAGAGGCTTAGCAGGATTCAGTGGCGAGCGGGCCTGGTGGAATACCCCAGGCCGCGTTTTCACCAGTCGTAATGCTTATACTTCTGCGCCCAGCCCCCGCTCGATGAGAGCATATCGCCGGCTTCGATGAAGAACAGCCAGCGCGGCTCCTGCATGGTTGCTTCGAGATATTTCAGGCCGGCTGCACCCCCATAGCGTTCGGCCATCTCCTGGCCGATTGCGACCCATTTTCCGCCAACGTTTGGCTCTTCCACAACTTTGGCGTTCCCCTTTACCAGAACTCGGCGCCCGTCCTCGGCGTCTATACAGAGATAGACACGTCCGTCATGCTTCAGATAGCCGGCCCAGGCCGATCGGGCGCGGGGCACGACATAGAAGCCTCCGTCGGCGTATGTGAACCAACAGGGCACAACGTAGGGCGCGCCTTCATCGTCCAAGCAGGCAAGGCGACAGATGGTGTTGCTTTGCAGAAGGTCGTCAATCTGCGTCTGGGTCATTACAGGCATGGCTCTCTCCTGAATATTGGTTTCGATCTGGCTCAGTGGATGATTGGAGACATTTGGGGCTCTGCGTAACGTGAGAATTTTCCGGCGCTCTGACGATCACATTTAGTGCGCAAGACCGGGGCGTCTTGCCGCCACATCTTACAGGGTACAATATCCTAATTTGGGGGAATTCTCAAGGGTGCGACCCAGATTTGGGGTGGGAACAGGCTGGCGGGGAGATTGTGGTGTAGTTGGGTGGAACTGCAGGGGTCAGGGGGATGTGACAGAAATGGGGATGAGACACCGTTGGCTAGACTTCTTGCTGGGGAAGAATACACACGGTGGCTAGCAAGGGCGGGGCGTTGCGGGGGCGCAGCCCCTGCACAAGGGAGGGCCGAAGGCCCGGACGCCCAACTACAGTGGTTAGTGGTCAGTGGTTAGTGGTCAGTGAATGGGGGAATCTTCGGGTAAAGCTACGAGGACTGAGTACGGTCTAGTCGATCCGTGATGTTCACGAGAGTTCACCCCCTTTTGGGGGTGCACTTATTCTCGATTCACGCCTCGACATTGGCACTGCTTTCTGATATGATTTGCGGTTGACATGTGTTGAGTAAACCCACACTTGACTTTGCCAGAGCGTTGAACGGTACATCTAATATGGGAAAGGCGCAACGGCACACGGAAGAGAGGGATGCGATGGATGCCCAAGTCTTGGAGTTCCTGGAGGCGGACCGGCACGCCATATTGGCGACGAAGGGAAGAAACGGAACTCCCCAGTTGACGCCAGTCTGGTATGTGTTCGAGGATGGGGTACTTTACGTCAGTGCGCAAACGTCAACGGTCAAGGTCCGGAATTTGCGACGCGACTCGACCGTTAGCGTCTGCATTGACGGCGGCCGCGGCGATGCCCGCTACGTAGTACTGAGCGGCCAGGCTGAACTGATTGAACCTGGTGAGCGACAGAAGGAGCTGCGCTGGCAGATCATCAGGCATTATCACGCCGACGAAGCGGCGGCAGAA
Source organism: Caldilineaceae bacterium (assembly GCA_965207495.1). Taxonomy (GTDB): domain Bacteria; phylum Chloroflexota; class Anaerolineae; order Caldilineales; family Caldilineaceae; genus Bin5. The sequence continues at coordinate 3,156,810 of OZ242287.1, read as the reverse complement.
CGGTATTACGAGACGATCAAGCACACAACGAGCGCAGTTATCGTACTGCGACCTGAACGACTGTTGACCATGGGGTTTGGGTAGGCGATGGCGTGAGTTGAAGGCGGGGCAGGTTTGGAATAAGCTATTTGTACTGCCCTACGCGCAGCAATGAGTGTTTTCATGAGTCAGGAGACAGGGAAGTGTGTCGAAACATCAGGAAACTGCGCCAGCCGGAGCGATTGCCAACAGAGCAGGAGTTGGAAGATGCGGCCCTGCAGTTTGTCCGGAAAGTGAGCGGTTATCGAAAGCCGTCGAGGGCGAATGAAAGGGCATTCAATTGCGCTGTTCATGATATCGCCGCGGTGACACGGCAGCTATTCGAAAACATTGAGACTCGATAGGACTTGTAGTGGAGACGATTATAGCGGGCCAAGGTCCGCATATCCGACATTTGAAAGAAACACTTTTGTAAACGACAGGAGCCATTTCATGAGCGGAAGCAGTGTGCCCTCTGACCTCGAAATCGCCCAGGCCGCGGATCTCAGACCTATATGGGAGATTGCGGAAAGGATGGGGCTGGGCAGATCGGATATCGAACTGTACGGCGACCACATGGCGAAGGTGCGTCTGGAGGCTGTGGAGGCGCTGGCGGATCGTCCAAACGCGCGCTACGTTCTCGTGACCGCGATCACGCCGACGCCTTTGGGCGAGGGCAAGTCGACGACTACGGTTGGCCTGGGTCAAGGCATGCACCACATTGGCAAGACGGCAACCGTTGCGATCCGGCAGCCCAGTCAGGGCCCGACATTCGGCATTAAGGGGGGCGCGGCCGGCGGCGGTTACAGCCAGGTCGTACCGATGGAGCAGTTCAATCTGCACATGACCGGCGACATGCACGCGGTTACGGCGGCAAACAACCTGCTGGCGGCGATGATCGATGCGCACATATACCAGGGCAACGCACTGGGACTTGACCCTTACAGTATCATGTGGCGGCGCGTTTTGGACGTCAACGACCGGGGGCTGCGCAACATCATCAGCGGACTTGGCGCGAAATCGGACGGACCGCAGCGGCAGACCGGTTTTGACATTACTGCGGCTTCGGAAGTGATGGCTATCCTGGCGCTGACCACAGGGTTGGAAGATATGCGGGCGCGTTTTGGCCGGGTGACGGTTGGCCGGGATGGGAGCCGCCAGCCGGTTACGGCGGAGCAGCTGCAGGCGGCGGGGTCGATGACGGTGTTAATGAAGGAGGCGATCAAGCCCAACATCTTCCAGACGTTGGAGAATACGCCAGCGCTGGTCCATGCCGGGCCGTTTGCCAACATCGCCCACGGGAACAGCTCAGTTCTGGCAGACCTGATCGGCATTAAGACGAGTGAATATCTGATTACGGAGGCCGGATTCGGCGCCGATATCGGAGCGGAAAAGTTCTTCAACATCAAGTGCCGGTACAGCGGTCTGCGGCCTGATGCGGCCGTCCTGGTGGCAACTGTCCGTGCGCTCAAGTCGCATACGGGTCGGTACAGGGTTGTGCCGGGCCGACCACTGCCGGATGACATGCTGAAAGAAAACCCTGACGACGTGGCCGAGGGCGCGGCGAATCTTCGCAAGCAGATCCAGAACGTGCGGGCGCACGGCGTAAGCCCGGTAGTTTGCGTCAACTGCTTTGCCAGCGACTTCCAAAGTGAAATCGATGTAATCGGACGGGTCGCAGAAGAGGAAGGCGCGCGATGGGCGGTCTCAACGCATTGGGCGGAAGGGGGCAGCGGCGCTCAAGAGTTGGCGCGTGCTGTGGTTGAAGCTGCCGAAGAGCCCAGCGAATTCCGTTTCCTCTATGATCTGGAGCTGCCCCTGAAGGCGAAGATGGAGAAGATCGCGACTACAATTTACGGCGCGGACGGTATTGAGTACACGGCGCTGGCCAGCAGGCAGATTCGCCAGTACGAGCGGAGTGGGTTCGGTAATCTACCTATCTGCATGGCGAAGACACATTTGAGTTTGAGCCACGATCCTAAGCTGAAAGGCGCGCCGTCCGGATTCACAGTGCCTGTTCGGGAGGTTAGAGCCAGCGTAGGCGCCGGTTTTGTCTATCCCCTTCTGGGCGAGATGAGGACGATGCCGGGTCTTGGCAGTAGGCCGGCGGCACAGAGTGTGGACATTGATTTGGAGACCGGACAGGTGATCGGGCTATTCTGATTGGCCCAGTTCAGGCCCGCCGGTCACCTGACATGCCTTTGAATTCGGAGTTCTCACGAAGAGGAGGCGCCCGGAAGGACATGAACTCAACAGCAGCTTTGCTCGTTTGTGCTGATCAAGATTCAAAGTTGAATTTGGACTGTTTAAGGGAAATCAAGGTACAATGTAGGTTATGCCTTTTACCTTTCATGCAGCATGGCTCACTTCCGGCAAGCATAATTTAGACGGGCAGGAGGAGGATGCCTTCGGCCTTGGGCACTTCACCCGAGTGCAGGGGCAGGGAGATGGTGCTGCGCCGCTGCAAGAGGGCACTCCTGGCCGAACGCCGGGCGCTGGATCTCACGAGGGCATTGCACAATCTGGGCCGATTGCTGAACTTGACACATCGAAATGGCCGGCAGCCGAAAATGGTCCCCGGCTATTTTTGTGGGGAGAAAACCATGAACCCCCCAGTGTTTGGGAAGAGGGCGAACTCGCGGACAAGGGTGAACTTGGCGATGGCGAACGGGGAGAATTAACAGAGTCGAACCTGACTTCGGCCCGCGCCGGGGACTCCGGGGGCAGGGGCTCCAGGGGCTTGCGAAGTAACGGGAAGATCCCCTCTCATCCTACCCAAATGCAAGTGGGTACGCTTCGTCAGATACTGCGTCAGCTGGCAACAGCGAGCGAGCTTACCAGTCTGATGGGAAGCCCGGCTACTGCCAGCGTCTGGCTGCCCAGCCAGGAGGGGCGCCCTCAGACCCATCTGGGTACCTTCCAAAAGGGCGTCAATGCACTGTCTGGCGTCAAGGAGCCACTCAGACTTCAACCCTGGCAGGTAACAGGACTGACTCTGGATCCTTTCCACACGCTGGCCTTCCTCAGCCGTTTTACCAATCAAAGGCTAATCGAACTCCCATCCTCGACTGCGCTGTTGCGCCATGCCCGTCTTGGAAATGACCTCCTGTTCTGGAGCCACGCGGCGAAGTTTGTTTTGGAGCTACTTGCAGGGCAGCACTTTTTGCCTGGATTAATTCCGGACAGCAACGGTCGCTTCTGGGCTGCCTGGCAGCCATTTTTGCTGGAAGGCAGCCTGCGAGAGCGACTTGAGTATCTGGTCGCCTTGATGCCTCCCATTTGCCGGGCGTACGACTTGGAATCGTTGGACGATGCCCCGGCATCCAGTGCGGTAGTTGAGCATTTCATTGGCGTTCTGATGAATCGAGCGATCCGTGAGTGGGCGCCGGCTGCTAGCGGGGCAAATGGAGAGGGCCGGCTTGGTGACGGTCTTGGTAGAATCTATCGCAGTCAATTGCCTGTTCTCCCGTCTTCAGGCTCATTGTGGCTGGATGGCCTTTCGGGAGAGGATCCGCTGTTGCAACTTCCTCCTCAACCTGCCCATCAGCTATATAAGCGATGGATCGAGTGGATGGAGCAACTACACTCCTCGGTGGCGGATTCCAATTTTCAAGTCGCCTTTGCATTGGAATTGCAGCAGGACGTCGAAGAGCAGTCGCATTCTGAGGAAGGGACCTCTGAATCCTCCCCCGCCCCTATTTTGCTGAACCACTGGCATCTCCAATATTATTTGCAGGATAAGGATGACCCGGACTTATTGATACCTGCGCAGAGGGTCTGGAACCAGAATGGTCAGAGTATCCGTGTAGAAGGCCGGCGCTTTGACCAGCCACAGGAACGGCTGCTGACCGGATTGGGTGTAGCCAGTCGCCTGTTTTCACCAATTCGGGACAGCCTCCGGACGCCGCGACCCGAACGGGCCACTCTTTCTCTGGAAGAGACGTATCTGTTTTTGAAGGAGATCGGCCCTTTACTCCAGAGCAGTGGATTCGGTGTCATCATGCCGGAATGGTGGGCGGCCCGCAGTCGTTCCCGTCTCGGATTGCGATTGCGCATGGGTAGCCAAGAGCAATCCAGCTTGGAAGGCGGAGAGCCGACTGACGAGAGAGGCCAAGGGCGGCAGCGGGACCAAAATGACGTCCTTCGCGGCGGAGCATCTCTGGACTTGAGAGGCCTGATCGAGTACAGGTGGGAGCTGACTCTTGGAGAAAGGACTCTGACCAGGGAAGAGTTTGAAACGCTGGCGGAACTGGGGTCACCTCTTGTCCGCTTGGGGGACGAGTGGTTGGAGTTGGATCCGGCGCAGGTGGAGGCAGCCAGACAGTTTATTGACCAGAATAACTCGGCCGGAAGTATGCCGCTGTTGCAGGCTGTGGGACTGGCGCAAGCCTTTTCCAGGACCGATCAGGAGGATGAATTGGCGTCTTGGGCGACGCCACCTTTCGAATCTTTGAGACCCAACGGCCTAATGGCGGGACGAGAAGGTCCTCCACTGCAAGACTTGATACTGCCCTCTGATCAGTCCGGTGACTTGGATACTGTAGAGGGCCTTAGTGGTCCTGAACTGCCTTTGGAAGCGGTAGTCGCTGATGGCTGGCTAGGCGCTGCCTTGGAGCGCCTGCGAGGGATAGAACCGATTGAAGAAATCAGGGAGCCCGAAGGATTCGTGGGCAGGCTTAGACCCTATCAGCGCCGCGGGGTAGGCTGGCTTTCATTCCTGCGGCGTCTTGGCTTAGGCGCTTGTCTGGCCGACGACATGGGGTTGGGGAAGACGATTCAGGCAATCGCCCTATTGCTCCATTCCCGCCTTCTTGCCGACCAACGGCGCGAATCCCGCAATGGCAAGGATGAGGGGCGGAACCATCCGGCACTACTGATCTGCCCCACAAGTGTCGTCGCCAACTGGCGGCACGAGATCGAGAGATTTGCACCCGGTCTGCGTCTGTTGCTTCACCATGGGAGCGGGAGGTTGAGTGGAGATGAGTTTCGGTCTGCACTGCCTCAGCATGACATGGTGATAACGAGTTTTGGAATCGCCAGGCGGGACATAGATATGTTGGAGGCGCAAGAGTGGAGCGACCTGATTTTGGACGAAGCACAGAATATCAAGAACCCTTCGGCCAAACAGACGCAAGCGATCCGCAGGTTGACAGGCAATTCCCGCACCCAGATAGAACGGGGGAGTACTCCGCCCTTTCGCGTTGCATTAACCGGCACACCGGTGGAAAACCGGCTTCTTGAATTGTGGAGCATAATGGAATTCCTCAATCCGGGCTACCTGGGGAAGCGTGAGCACTTCCGCCAGCAGTTTGTACTTCCGGTTGAGCGCTATAATGACGAATTTGCAGCTGCCGATCTCAGGCGGATGGTCCAGCCTTTTTTGTTGCGCCGTCTTAAGACCGATCCTACGATTATTTCAGACCTGCCGGAGAAGAATGAGATGGTCGTGTACTGCTCTCTTACCAAGGAGCAGGAAGCGCTCTACACGCAGGTCATTGAGGAGACAATGGCCCGCGTGGAATTGAGCGAGGGCGTGCAACGTAGGGGATTGGTACTGGGTCTTCTGCTCAAGCTGAAACAAGTGACGAACCATCCAGCCCACTTTTTGGGCGAGAAGGGTCCCTTGGAGGAAAGGAGCGGAAAGCTTAGCCGCCTGACTGAGATGCTTGAGGAGGCGCTCGCGGTTGGGGATCGAGCGCTTGTTTTCACACAGTTTGTTGAGATGGGTCATCTTTTGCGTCATCATTTGATGGAAACATTGGGCCGGGAGGCCCTGTTCCTGCACGGCGGTACGCCGGCATCGAGACGTGAGCAGTTGGTGCGCTCATTCCAAGAAGACAGTAATGGGGCTCCGATTTTTGTTCTCAGTTTGAGAGCAGGCGGCGTTGGCGTGAATCTGACAAGAGCCAACCACGTTTTCCATTTTGATCGATGGTGGAATCCGGCGGTTGAGAACCAGGCCACAGACCGGGCTTTTCGCATTGGCCAGAAGCGTTCCGTCCAAGTATACAAGTTTGTCGTTTCGGGAACTTTGGAAGAACAGATTCACAAAATGATCGAGAGCAAGCAGGACTTGGCAGAGTCGATCGTGAACAGTGGCGAAGACTGGTTGGCGGATATGGATACCGAAGGCCTTCGACAGTTGATTGCTCTTCGCGGTCGGGGGTAGGGTGAGCCAGATGGGACGACCGCATGACATCAGTACGTATCGCATTGACTGGAATGCAGTTTCCGGCGGCAGGACCGGCTGCGCCGACTTGGGCGAGTTAACGAGCGTGACTTGCTGAAAAGCAGGGACGGGACAGTTCGCGCATGGGTGAATTCGACAGGATCCGAAAAGCAGATGACTGACGTACATAGCAAGGACGTTTCGTGGTCGGCCCGTTGGTTTGAATACCTGAATGGTCAAGGGTTCGACTTGAAGAGAGGCCAGTCCTTGGCGCGACGGATGCAAGTGAAGTCCGTTGACGTGCAGTTTGGCCGAATCAAGGTGGAGGTCCTCGAAACCAATAGAGGCGCTTGCCAGGTTGAGATTGAGGTTCTGCCATTGCGCGACGACCAGTGGTCGGCGGTCCTTGACGCGTTGGCCGAGGAGGCACTGTACGCGGCACAGTTGCTGGCTGGGGGAAACGAATGGGAAACGGTTCTGTCGGTACTTGACGCCGTCTTCGATGACGCTGAAGTCGCGCTGCTGTCGTCGTCACCAGAAGCCGGTGAGGTCACGGCGAGCTGCTCTGACTGTCAAAGCCACAGCACCCCATGCAAACATGCACTGGTGGTATTGTACCGGTTTGGACAGATGATTTCAGACGATCCCTGGATGCTGTTGCTGCTGAGGGGCAGGGACCGTCATCAGGTTCTGACCGGACTGCGGCTCCGCCGCAGCAACGGTATTGGAGAGGAAACCCACAGTGAAGGCGAAGATCCGGGTAGAGTTTCCGAAAACTCCTTATCCGGCTACGATGGTTTGCGCGCTTTGGAGGATTCGTCAGTTCGAAAGAGTGACGACCTTGACTTGGAAGCGCAGATCGATGCCTTCTGGGGTGGGCGCCAGTTGGGGCCAGGGGGAACGCGCCACGAACTACGGGCTCTGCACTACAATATTGCTCCGCCCTTGATTCGTATGGCACTTCTGCGCCGGCTGGGGCCGCCTCCGTTTCAGCAAGACAGTCCGGAAATCTACGACAGACTATCTCAGATATATTTCAAAGTGTCGGCCAAGGCATTGGAGCTGGCCTTCGCGCCGGAGCCCGACAGCGACGGTTCCGGCTGACCTGGAGGCAGGGCAAGTAGGAGCGACTCGTGATAAGTCAGTTGTTGGCTGAGCGTGCAGAGGAATCGAACCCGATCAGAGTAGGGATAATTGGCACGGGCAAGTTCGGGGCAGGTCTCGTCGCTCAGATTTCACAGATGAAGGGTATGGAGGTGTCGGCAATTGCCGACATCAACGGCCACAACGCCCGCTATGCCTATCTGTCAAGCGGCGTTAGCCAGGAGGAGATTCGCACTGCGGAAACGGTGGACGAACTGGAGGACTCTGTCCGCGCCGGCAAACCGGTTATCGTTGAAGACGGGCTGGCACTGACTGAATGCGAATCCGTCGATGTGATTGTCGAGTCGACCGGCCTGCCGGAGGTAGGCGCCCGTCACGCTTTCCAAGCACTGAGCAATGGCAAACACGTGGTGATGGTAAACGTGGAGGCTGACGTAACTGTCGGGCCATTCCTGCGCCGCACTGCCGACGCCGCCGGCGTGGTATACACTATGGTTGACGGGGACCAGCCGGCCGTAACCTGGAACATCGTAGAATGGGCGCGAAGTCTCGGGCTGGAGATAGTGGCCGCCGGTCGGGGAACAATCTATTACAACGATGATTTCGAAGGTACGCCTGATACGGCAGCTTCCCGCTTCGGCTTCACCGAGGAGCATATAGAGCGGCGCACGATCAATTTGAAGATGTTCAACTCGTTTCGCGATGGCACTAAGGCGCAGGTGGAGATGACCGCACTCGCCAATGCCGCCGGCCTCGTACCGGACCGCCGGGGCATGCACGAGCCTTCGGTGAATCTGGAAGAGATTCCGCTTCGTTTCAGTCTGAAGGAAGAAGGCGGGTTGCTCAGCCGGCACGGCGTGGTGGAGCTGGCTAATTCGGTTGGCGCAGATGGCAAGAGCATGCTGCCAAATCCCCTCAAAATGGGCGTGTTTGCTGTAGTCCGTTCGGACCACCATTTCACCAGGGAAGACTTGGCTTACCACGGTTGCCACGTTGGCGGCGAGGGCAAGAATTTTCTCCTGTACCGGCCCTATCACCTGGTGGCTGTGCCTGCGCCGCTTAGTATTGCTCGCGCTGTTCTTTTCAACGCTTCAAACGGCTCTTGCGCACCTACGCCAACGGCAGAATGTATAACTGTGGCGAAGCGGGACCTGGGCGCCGGCGAGCATCTGGACGGCGGAGGGGGCTACACAGTCGTAGGCCAGTGCGAAGAGGCATCGGTCGCGCAGAAGGAGGGAATGCTGCCCCTGGGCCTTGCTGAGCGAGCCGTACTTAAGCGGGCGATCCCCAAGGGAGGCGCCATTGGATATGGGGACGTGGCGCTGAACGAGGATTCCTTCGTGCTCAAAATGCGCCGGCTGCAGGACGGGTTGACGCTGGGCGAACAGCCGTAGAGGAAGGATATGGCGGAACGGCTTCAAGCGAGAATCGGCCTGCTGCCGACAGGACACCACTATTACTGGGAGCAGTCTCCCAGGCTCAAGTCTATGGGCCTGAAAATGTACGGCAAGCTCAGGGATCTGCTGGATCCGCTCGGTGAAGTCGTCGCGCCGGAGTTGGTCGATACGCCGCAGAAGGCAGTCGATGCAGGTGAAATATTTCGCAGCGCTGAAGTCGATCTCCTGCTGATCTTTCCGTTCGGTTACACACCCAGTATGGATATGCTGCCGGCAGTGCGAGGGTTGGATGTTCCGATCCGACTGCTCAACGCCCACGAGGACCGCGCTTACGATTACGCCGCGGCCGACACGACCGACTATCTCCATCATGAAGGCGTCTGTTGCATCCCAGAATTTGCAGGTGCGCTTAGGAGTCAAGGGCACCGATTTAAGGTACGGACCGGGCCCTTTGACGACGACCGCCTACGCAATGAACTGCATGCTGATTTTACCGGCGCGGCGGCGGCCCGCTCGTTCCGCCAGTTGAATGTCGGCCTGATCGGCCAGGTCTACCCCGGCATGACCGATATGCCGACCGACGAACACCGTCTGCTGCGGGTGACGGGCCGGATGTTGGCACGGCCGGAAGTAGAGGAGATTGAAGAGGCCTACTTGCGGGTAACGGACGACCAGTTGGAGGAGATGTACACCGAGTTTCGGCGGATCTACGCGGTGGACGCCACGGTGACGAACGAGCATATGCGGATTTCGGCGCAGTTGGCGGTCGCGTACGACGAGGTAATCCGCCGACATGAACTCGATGCATTCGGCTACTATTGGTGGGGTGAGAAGGCGTTGATTACCCAATTGCGGGCGCAGTCGGGCTTGGCTGTCTCCAGGCTTGCGGCGCAGGGATGTCCCGGCGTGACCGAGGGGGACGTCAAGACGGCGATGGCGATGAAGCTACTGGACTTGCTGGGGGCAGGAGGCATGTTCGTTGAGTTTTTCGCCATGGATTTCGACGAAAACTCCTTTCTGATGGGACACGACGGTCCGTCGAATATTGGCATGGCCGACGGTCAGCCGCGCCTGATGCACCTTGACGTTCACCACGGAAAGTCGGGGCACGGTCTGGGGATCGACTTTGATTTGAAAAGTGGACCTGCAACGCTCTTGAACCTCACCCAGTTCGGCGCGGGAGATACATTCAAGTTGATTTATACCATCGGCGAGGTCGTTGACGGCCCTATTCTCAACATCGGCAATCCAAACGCCAGGGTGAAGGTTGAACGGCCGCTACACGAAGTGATGGATGATTGGTGCAAGGAGGGACCGTCGCATCATATTGCGATGGGGTACGGCGACCATAGCCAGGCGCTGGAAACTTTCGCCGAGGCGATCGGATTCGAGATCGTGCGGGTATAGGTATATTGCAGGTCAGTGGGAAAAATTTCAACAGGAGACTGGAATGGAATACAGGCGGTTGGGTCGCACCGGTCTGAAAGTGTCGGAAATTTGCTTGGGAACGATGACCTTTGGTCATGGGTCAGATGAAGGGGAGGCTGCGCGTATCGTCGATCTGGCTTTGGACGCAGGCGTGAATTTCTTCGACACGGCCAATTCCTACGCGGACAGCGCCTCAGAAACGATCTTGGGCAAAGTGCTCAAGAGACGTCGGCGCGACGCCGTCGTTGCCACCAAGTTCTTCAATCCGATGGGACCCGATGTAAACAGTTCCGGCACAAGCCGCTTCCATATAATGCACACAGTCGAGGACAGTCTACGCCGCTTGCAGATGGACTACATCGACATTCTCTACATACACCATGTCGACACGCAGACGCCCTTGGACGAGACTTTGCGGGTCCTGGACGACCTGGTGAGGCAGGGGAAGGTGCGTTACACCGCGTGCAGCAATTTTGAGGCGTGGCGCCTGATGGAGGCGATGTGGCTCAGCGACCACAACGGTTGGGAACGTTTCGCCGCCTATCAGCCTCAGTACAGCCTGGTTGTACGGGATATCGAACAGGAGATCATCCCAGTGTGCGAACTGAAGGGCATCGGCGTGGTTGTATGGAGCCCCTTGGGAGGAGGCTTTCTGACGGGCAAATACAGACCGGGAGAACGTTCGCACAGTGGAACACGCTCGGAGGAGGGGTGGGCCTTTCCGCAGAGTTATTTTGCAGCAACTGCCGACGAGACACTTACGACGCTCCTGGATGTGGCAGCCGATCTGAACCGAACGCCTGCACAGGTAGCCACGCGTTGGGTTCTAGAGCAACCCGCCATCACCAGTGCCATCGTTGGGGCGCGCACGGTAGAGCAGGCTGGTGAAAATCTCCTGGCAGGCGGGTGGGCTATGCCGGCAGAAGCGCTCGGCCGTCTCAACGAGGTTTCTCACCTGCCTGATCGATATCCCAAGTCGATGGAACATAATATGCATGAGCGGCGCGACGCCGCTGTGAGGATGCCATCGATGGACAGTGGGAGGTGACAGACTACATTCTTCGCCCTTTTCGTTCTACCGAGCAGGAGTACGAGGCTCTCTCAAGCCTGCTGAACACTGTTTCGCCTGAAGAACGACCTGAGTCAGGCGAGGACCTCAAGCGGGAGGACCGTGACTGGCCAGAGGATTCACTACTGCAACGGGTCTCGGCCTATACGCCGAGCGGGGACATGGTGGGAGTAGGCACCTGTTATCAGGCGTACTGGCAGGACAGTCCTTGCACGGTCCACCTGCGATTTGACATTCATCCGGACCGCTCGCCGTTACAGCTTTTTCCCGTCCTGTATGGGGGCGTCCGGGAATTGCTATCTCATCAGGGATGCGATTTCAGGCGGATGGTCTCCAGAGCAAGGGAAGACGACAGCGACAGGGTCCGATTCCTTCTCAGAAATGGCTTTTGGGAAGAAATGCGCTCGCCCTCCTCTACGTTGCAGGTCGCGGAATTCGACGCATCTGTTTGCCACGGGGCATACGAGCGGCTAGCCCAAAACAGGATACGCTTGATCACGTTGGCGGAACTATACGAAGAAAATCCGGAATGGAAAAAGAATCTGCGCGATTTGCGGTGGGCGATCGTGCAGGACGTGCCGTCAACTGAGCCGTTTGCCAAGCCGACGGTTGCAGAATTCGAGGAAATGGTCCTGAGAGACCCCGCTCTGGATGAAGAGGCTTTTTTCATTGCTCTGGCTGCCGATGGTTCTATGATAGGAATGAGCAACCTCTGGCGTAACGACCCGGAGGGCAAGCGTCTGGACACAGGACTGACTGGTGTAATCCGGTCTTATCGACGTAGAGGAATAGCAACGGCCCTCAAAATGCGAACGATTCAGTATGCTCAGGCGAGCGGCGCAGAGACGATCCAGACGAGCAACGAGGAAGAGAGTCCGATGTTTGTACTCAACCAAAGACTGGGCTTCGAGCCAAAACCGGCTTGGGTCGACTTTGTAAGGGAAACGAAGGCTTAGAGATTTTCTCGATTGTTCCGATTCAGGTCATCATCCCAGGTATACCGAAGTTGAATTTGCTTTTGACATTTCAGTCATTTACCCAGCAGCCAGTTTTATGCCCCGACACACAAAGGAGATTGCTCTCAATGAGCAATTACAAGGCGCAGGCCGCACAACTTGAGGAGTCGTTAAGTCTATCGCTGCCCCCGGTGGCGATAGCCTTCACAGACGATGTGCCTGAAGGGATTTCGTCCTATGAGGAAGCGGCGCCTGCCGGCTGCTATTTCTGGCAGGAGGCGTCTCAGAAGGTCTTTTCGACGAGTGCCAAGGACCATGAACTGTGTGCAATCGGCGTTCACACTCATAATCTTTCAGGCGCATCCGAGTCGCAGCCGGGCGAACTGATGACGGCGCTGGAGGCCATGCAGGGCCTTGACTATGTTCGGGAGGAGGAGGTGGCCGCGATTCCGGTCCTTCAGCAACCGGTCCAGAATGCGGTTTACGGTCCACTGGCCGAATTTCCAACGGATGCCGATGTAGTCCTGCTTTTTGCCCACGCTCAACAGAGTCTGATTCTTACCGAGGCGGTGGCCAGAGTCGATGAAGGCGTTCCGCCGGCGATGGGAAGGCCTGCTTGCGCAGTCGTCCCACAGGTCCGAAATGGTGGAAGTGCTGCTATGAGCCTGGGCTGTTGCGGTGCGAGGGCCTACCTGGACGCGCTTTCAGATGATGTTGCGTTGTGGGCACTCCCCGGCGACAAACTAGAGTCCTATTGTAAGGAGATCAACGGGTTGGCCAAGTCCAACGGAATCCTGACGGTCTTCCACGAGAGACGGAGAGAGGATGTCGCCGCAGGCAAGCGACCGAGCGTGCAAGAATCGCTGGAACGGTTGGCCGATTAGAGACTCTAGAGTGGTGAGATAACCAGATCATGCGAAGTAGATGGAATGACGAAGAGGCTGTTGCGTTTGCCGGGGATCTTCTCAGCCTGCGAGTGTATTCGTCGCGACTGCTTGGAAGCGATCCCTCACTCGTTTTGCACGGCGGCGGCAATACATCGGTAAAGGCGACAGCACGGGACATCTTTGGTGACGAGGAGGAGGTCCTTTACGTCAAGGGCAGCGGCTGGGATCTGGCGACGATCGAGGCGCCGGGATTCTCGCCGGTGCGTTTGAGCGCGTTGCGACGCATGGCGACTCTGGAGGAGCTGAGCGACAGTGACATGGTTACGGCGCAGAGGGCGGCCCTGACCGATCCGTATGCGCCCAATCCTTCTGTAGAAGCAATATTGCACGCGATCATTCCATACCGTTTCGTCGACCACTCACATGCAGACGCGGTTGTGGCGCTGACCAACACGCCGGACGGCGAGGCCATCGTTCGCGACGTATATGGCCCGCAGATGATGATTGTCCCCTATGTGATGCCTGGTTTTGTACTCGCACGAACGATTTACGAGATGACGAAAGACACGGACTGGGATGCACTGCCGGGGATGATACTGCTCAATCATGGTGTCTTTACTTTCGCCGACGAGGCCCGCGAGAGTTACGAACGACACATCGAAATCGTCACGGCGGCAGAAGAATATATTGAGCTGAAGGCAGAGGACAGAAGTGAGAGTGCGTTAGCGGACGGGAGGCCATCTACAGCGGCACCGCTGGTTGAATTGGCCCGGCTGCGGAAAGCCGTTTCAGATGTCAGAGGGCAACCTGTACTCGCTTCATTCGATCAAAGCGCGGAAGCGAAAGAGTTCTCGACGTTGCGGGACGCTCCGAAGCTGGCGACACGCGGCTTGCTTACTCCGGACCATGTGCTCCGCACGAAGAGGATACCGATTGTCGTATCAGAAGCGAGTGTGGAACAGGATATGGACGAGTATGTCTCGGCATACTGCGAGTACTTTGATCGCCATTCAGACGGTAGCCTCTCTCGTCTCGACCCGGCGCCGCGTTGGGCCCTTTGGCCTGGTCAGGGCAGCGTAGCATTCGGGGCGAACCCAAAGGAAGTAACTGCGATCGATGATATAAAGCGTCATACCCTGCGGGCTATCGGCTGGTCTGAGGTTTTGGGAGGCTGGGAGCCGCTGGGTGAGAGCGAGATCTTCGATATTGAGTATTGGGAGTTGGAGCAGGCCAAACTGAAAGGCGCGGGAGCGCCGCCGCCGTTTCAAGGTAATGTGGTACTGGTCACTGGTGGAGCCAGCGGTATCGGCCGGGCCTGTGTGGAAGCCTTCCTCGGTCAGGGAGCGGTCGTTGCAGCGTTGGACATCAGTCCCGCTGTATCGGATCTCTTCGCTTCTGATGTGGCGCTTGGAATCAGCTGCGATGTAACTGACGACGAAGGGCTCCAGAAGGCGGTAGCCCAGGTTATAAGTCGCTGGGGCGGACTCGATGTTCTGGTTTGTAACGCCGGCATATTTCCGGCCAGTCAGTCGTTGTCTGAGATGGATGCCGACCAGTGGGACAGAAGCATACAGGTTAATTTGACCAGTCAGCAACGGTTATTGCAGGCATGTGCACCGTTTCTGAAGTTGGGCTTCGACCCGGCGGTCATTTTCATCGGCTCGAAGAATGCGCCGGCTCCTGGGCCTGGGGCAGGGTCCTATTCAGTTGCAAAGGCTGGCCTAACGCAACTGGCCCGCGTTGCAGCGCTGGAACTGGCCGAGAATGGCATCCGAGTGAATGTGCTTCACCCCAATGCTGTTTTTGACACTGCTCTTTGGTCGGAAGAGCTGTTGGAGAGGCGCGCTGCCAGCTATGGAATTACCGTGGATGCGTATAAGGCCAACAATCTGTTAGGTGTTGAGATTTCATCTTCTGACGTGGCTGAGTTGGCTTGCACGGTGGCGGGTCCAGCTTTTGCCAAGACGACAGGAGCCCAGATTCCTATAGACGGCGGGAATGATCGTGTGATTTAGGGGTTCGTGAGATTCGTTAGAGTCCGAAGACTCCTTGAAGGTACGATGTTGTCTCCGTGTCTGGGGCGATTTGCCCCATGGTGTTCTTGAAACTACACCAAACTCTTAGCAAAGTGGGAAGTCTTGTTTCAGAAGCAACTTTGCGCTGAATTATCTGGATTGGTATACTGTTTGGGTTGCGCCGTCGAACGAGAGTTGGGCTGGAGGCGCTGGTCCGACGTTTTGGCGGCCGGCGAACCTGGAAGCAGGTTCCAGTACGGCTCTCCCCCTACATTCTATACGAAATCAGGCTCCGAAGGATTTGGATTCTTCAGAGGAGGCCACCATGTTAAGAATTGTTAGTCGAGTAGTGCCCATTTTGCTTCTGATCGGCGCAATTTCGGCCGGTGTTGTCTTGTTTCAAAGTGAGCATTTCACGCCAGATTTGGCCGCGAGAAATTGGTTTGGTCCTGCAACAGGGGCACAGCCCAATGCAGTTGAGGCGCAAGCCAGCATCCCTACATATTTCGGTTCTCTGGAGGTTACGAAATCACGCGCGGTTACTCCTGGCGTGGGTGGGGAAGTGATGGAAGTGTATGTCGAAGTGGGCGACCTGGTTGAAGATGGACAGGAGCTGTTCAGGTTGGATTCGACGCAGTTGGACTGGGCCGTTCAGCGGGCAGAAATTTCCTTGGAGCTGGCCCGGATAGCACTGCTGGAGATTGACGAGCAGTCGTCTGAGGGCGATCTTGCCGTTGCCCAAGCCAACCTGGAGCTGGCGAAGACCAATCTGGATAAGTTGGCGACTGGTGGCGTGACTGAAGACGAACTGGCGGCTACGCGCGCCAGCGCCTCTGCCGCGTGGGCGCGTTATAATGAGCTTCTTGCCGGCCCGACCGAGGCCCGTCTGCAGCAACTGCGGGCACATTTGGAGAGGCGGAGTTGGGGGTAACGGAGGCGCAACGGGCATACAATGAGGTTGCCTGGCGGGGGGACGTTGGAAAAACGCCGCAGGCAGCGAATTTGCAGCGTGTCACTATCGATCTGAATGTTGCGCAAGCTTCCTATAATGAAGCAACCCAGCCCCCACGCGCTTCGGAATTACAGAACGCCCTTGCCGCGGCCCACCGGGCCCAACATGCCCTAAACGAACTTGAAGAAGGCATTTCGGAAGTGGATCTGGCTGTAGGAAGGGCTAGAGTCGCGGCTGCGGAGGCCACAGTCTTACGGATAATGGAGTTGTCGACCAGCCAGAAGTCAGCTGAATTGCGGGTTAGCCAGGCGCTTGTCAACTTGGAAGAGTCCCAACAGCGCTTGGACAAGGCCGTCGTTCGAGCGCCGTTGACGGGGGTTGTCCTTTCCCTTAACGCCGACGAGGGACAGGTCATAGGTGGGTCGTCACCTGCTGCTGTAATCGGCGATCCTTCTGCGCTGGAACTGGTGGTTGGGATTCCCCAGGACCAAGTGTTGACCATGTCTGTGGGTGATCCGGTGAGGATTACCCGGTTCGGCAGCGATGACATAACCGTACTCTCGACGATTTCGAAGATCGCGCCGATCAGCTTGCCGGGCAAAGGCAACTCGACCTTCCCTGTAACAATCCGACTTCCTGAAGATGGCACGGCGCAGTTCAACCCTGGAATTTTTGTTTCGGCGACTTTCGAGTAAATCATTAGCCCAACTATGGAGGCAGAACCTCCCTTCGAGGTTGTGCCTTAGGCAAGACCGCCCTTTGAGCCGAAAGGTTACAAAGGGCGGCACTTTTGATCACACGCAAAGGAACCGAGCCGTGCTATCGAGACGGCAAAGATGGCGTCGCGGCTGCTCGGGTTCCCACCAGTTTTCGGGAATGCGTCAACTGCACCCAAAGGAGAGCGCAATGACGAACCGCATTCGAGTGTTGGAGAAATGACCATGATTATACGACTCGTTTTGGGGTTCGCAGCTCTGTGGTTCCTTGCGATCACGCAGCCTGGCACAGTACAGAGCGGACGACTCGGAAACGAGCTAGCCCAATCAACGCCGATAACGCCGACAGTCCTCGCAGTCGTCCGAAATCAGGGGGCCACGCTTCACGACAGGCCAGACGGCGAGCCTCTGCAGGATATCGTGGGCGGCTCTCTTGTCACGGCACGATTGCGTTCAACAGACCTACTCTGGGTGTTGGTTCAGACGCGCGATCAATCGGAAGGCTGGGTGGAGGTGAGGACTCTGTTGGCTGCAGGTTTGGGTCGGCTTCCGGTCGAAGTACCGACGCCGACGCCGACGCTGACACCAGCGCCTACGCTTTCGCCAACGCCTTCGCCTTCGCCAACCCCAACTTCGGAAGCTGAGTCCATGGAAGCGCCGGAGGTCACGGGAACGGCGACTGTTGAGCCAGCTTCACAGGGAGAGATGGCGGCGACGCCAGGGGCTACAGGAACGCCGGAGGCGATGGGGGAGTCGACGCCGCAACCTACAGAAGAAGCGATGCCCGAAGCTACTTCCGAAATGGAAGCCCCAGAATCGACTCCGACACCATTCGTTCCGCCTGAAGGTCCAACGGCGCTGTCGCTGGCTCGAATTGGTGGAGCAGTCCTGTGGGACGGCGAAGACGGGTCGTTTGTGGAACACTTCAGGGCTGGCTCACGGTTGACCGCGGCATTCAGAACGGACAGTAGTGAGTGGTATTACGTATATCACGATGAGGGGGCCCATGGTTGGGCTTCTGCAGATGAGCTTTTGGTCGTGAGCGGCCAGATTCTGACTGTCAAAGAGTTTACGATTCCTTTGGAGGAAGTAACTCCTGTCGAAGATGGGGAGGTTGTTCCTGGTACGGAGACTCCAACACCTACGCCAACTCCTGCCGGACCACCCGAGAAGGTTACAGTCACGGTCATTGATTTCGGGCTACGGTTGAACGTACGCGCAGGTCCAAGTACTGAATATGACATTATTGCCAAAGCGGTCGCTGGCGTAACCTTTAACGCTCTCGGACGAAACGAGTCCGGTGACTGGGTACAGGTTGCCATTGCCGATCTGCCCAGCGGGTATGGCTGGGTGTCGGCTACTTACGTGACGACTGCAGGTCCGTTTGAAGATCTGCCCGTTGTTGAAGCGATGGAGATGAGCGACGGGTGAGAAGGGTGCGCGGTGGAAGAAATCTAGAACTCCCTGACGGCCCGGTTGATTAGCTTCTGACAGGTGACGTTTCCTGCAGTCTTCAAATTGAAACTTAATGAGGCGAGAGCGATCCTTTGAAAGGAATTTACCATTCACAGGATCGTTTTCTATTGGACCAGCTAAATCCAGAAGCAACTCGCCAGTGGAAACAGGTCTTTCTCTGTAATACCGGGAAGGCTGTCAGACGGCGTGGAATAGCTGCGCGAAGAGAGAATTCTATAGAAGAGTATCTGAAGAGTATCTGCGGGAGCCCCACGGCGCGGCTGAACGTCCATCAGTTCGTCACTCAACCCTAAGGACGAGCCTATACACATTCCTCCTGGCGACCAAGTTCTGATGTTCAGTTCACGTTTAGTATTGGGTCGCAGGCAGCAGACCTCTTTCAACCATCGCAGGGTTAACGGTCGGACTCAGATGAGAGAGGGCTGGTCTCCGTATCCTTGGGCCAAGCCCGAGTTTCTCAACGCAATTGACAGTGTCGATCCGCTCTTGTATATTGGAATCCTCACTGGGACACCCTTTATCCTCAACGGCATTGCTCTGCCAATCTATCAGTGTCTGAAGTCATGGTACTTTCAAGACAGGAGCTCAAGCTATGGGAACCGCTGTCAAGATCGGTGTGATCGGAGCAGGGAGCGCTACGTTTTCTCTGGGGCTTGTTAAGGATTTGTGCCTGACGGAAAGCCTGAGCGGCAGCCATGTGACATTTATGGACGTAGATACCGAACGGCTGCAAATGATTCACAGACTGGCAGAACGGTATGCCGACGAGCTGGGTGCTAACATTACATTTGACCAGACCTTGGAGCGCCGCGAGGCAATGGAGGATGCCGACTTCGTGATAAACACGGCCTCAGTCGTGACATACCGTTCGGGGCTGGAGACACGAGAGCTTATCAAGAAATTCGGCTACGATTGGGATGGTCCCAGTACGCTTGAGTACTCATTCTATAACTCCTCCTTCATTCTGGAGGTGGCGAGAGAGATTGAGGAAATCTGCCCCGACGCCTGGCTGATTCAGTCGGGAAACCCTGTATACGACGGTTGCACTGCGATTGGCCGTGAGACGGATGTCAAGGTCTGCGGGCTGTGCCACGGCTACTATGGATACCGGGACATCTGCAATATGCTCGGCATCGACCACTCGCAGGTCACTTGGCAGGCACCAGGGCTGAACCACAACATCTGGCTGACGCAGTTTGAATACGAGGGCAAGGACGCCTATCCACTGATCGATGAATGGATTGAATCCAAAGGGGAGGAATATTGGGCGGAGACTGCTGCCAGCAGGGGTTTGCCTACCGGGAAAACAGGTTGGTCGGGCGAGCTAACGCGGGCGTGGGAAATCGACCTGTCGCGGGCCGCGGTGCATATGTACAGGCTCTACGGGCTGATGCCGCTGGGCGACACGACCTGGATGAAGTATATCGGGTGGTGGTACCACAAAGATTTCGATGCCAAACGTTTTTGGTTCGGAGAGCCCTGGGGGGGTCAGCGTTCGCACCTTTCCTGGCCCATGTATGTAGACAACCAGGAGCGTAGGGTGGAGCAGATTGCCCGCCTTGCCCAGGACCCGTCAGCGAGCCTGGTGGAAAACCTTGGCAGAAGCATGACGATCGAGCAGCAGGTGCCAATAATCGATGCTCTAGTCAATGATAAAGAGGGCCAGTTCCAGGTGAATGTGCCCAATTGCGGGGCCCTGCCTGGTGTCCCGGACGACATTGTTGTCGAGATTCCCGCGGTGGTGAACAGGGAGGGTATCCACCGCATCCAAGTGGAACCGTTGCCCCCGAAAATAATGCTCACGCAGATCCTTCCTCTGGTTCTTTCTCTGGAACGAACGCTATTGGCGATAGAGACTGGCGATCGATCCCTGCTGCTGTGGGAGCTGCTTGACGCCAATGAAACGCGTTCGTATGCGCAGGCAGAAGAAGTACTGGAGGCGATTCTAGGACAGGATTTCCACAGGGAGATGAACGAGTATTTCCGCTGGCCCAAGGGATGGGAGGCCAACGGAATCAGCAAGGCTAAGGTACAGGACGACCCGGTTATCAGGGCCGAAAAGGCAGTGGCCGCAGACTGAAATTTCGTATAAAGGGTTTTGCAGGTACTCTCCGCTGGGAGAAGTTTTCTGGAAGAGAGGGGTTGCGGGGGGCGCGTCTTAGGTACGATGGTGCGTCTCCCGCATTTCTGTTGGAAACGGGTAATCTGGGGATCGGGCGGGTCAGGAGCAGCACGGCATTTATTGGAGCTGAAGAATGAAAATCGTCGAAGTAGAGACTATTGTAGTGCGGAACATCCCTCCTTTTCGCGGCGGGAGCTTGTGGCTGTTTGTGAAACTGAAAACGGATGAAGGCATCGTCGGTTTGGGGGAGAGGCCGTCGGGGAATGCAACCAAACTGGATGCCCAGATAAGGTTGATCGAGGATCTTGGTGAACAGTTTGTGGTCGGAAGCAACCCCTTTGACGTCGAAAAGCTGTGGCAGACTATGTTTGCCTCGCGTCACGATTATCGCAATCCTGGCTTGGACATGACGCCGGCGATTAGCGCGATTGAAATGGCCTGTTGGGACATTGTCGGCAAGGCTCTGGGGCAGCCGATTTACAACCTGTTGGGGGGGCGCTTCCACGAAAAGCTGCGCGCCTACGCCTATATGCCGACCGAAGGCATCTGGGAGAACCCGGAGAAGGCCGGAGAAATCGCCGTCAAACTGGTTGAAGAGGGGAACACGGCATGCAAGTTTGACCCTTTTACACCGACTTTTCCCCATCCGCGAGATTACCCGTTGAAGACTATCCGGCATGTTGCCAAGATATTTCAGTGTATACGGGACGCAGTGGGTGATGAATTGGAGATAGGAATTGGTACCCACGGTCAGTTCAGCACGGCCGGGGCCATTCGAGTCGCCAAGATATTGGAGGAGTTCGACCCGTTCTGGTTCGAGGAGCCGGTGCCTCCGGAGAATATTGACGAGATGGCGCGCGTTGCAGCGCATACCAGCATCCCTATTGCTACAGGCGAGCGGCTGGTAACGAAGTTTGAATTTGCCGAGCTGTTGAGGAAGCAAGCGGCGCAGATTATTCAGTTGGACGTCGGGCAATGCGGAGGCATCCTGGAGTCGAAGAAGATCGCCGCGATTGCCGAAGCGCATTACGCGATGATCGCCCCCCACATGTATTGTGGGCCGGTTGCGGCGGCCGCGGCAGTGCAACTTGATACCTGTTCTCCTAATTTCCTGATCCAGGAGTACAACGGCGGCGGTCTTCACCAGGAGTTATTCAAGGAGCCGATTCGATTTGAAAACGGCTACATCGTGCCGCCTACAACGCCGGGATTGGGAATTGAATTGGATGAAGCGGTTGTCAAGAGACAGTCATAGATAAGTAACAGAGCGGAGGGAACTTTACCCATGGGCAGGTTGAAAGGACAAGTGGCTCTGGTCACCGGCGCGGGGCGTGGGCACGGAGAGGCCCTGGCCATCCGGTTTGCTGAGGAAGGGGCGGCGGTTGCAGCGTGTGACATACTTCCCGCAGATGAGCTCGACGCAAAAGTTGGCGCCCGGATTCGGGAGGCAGGAGGGGAGGCGCTCTGTTCCCAGACCGATGTTTCGGAGGAAGAGCAGGTCCGGAACCTGGTAGAGCGCACGATCGACCATTTTGGTACGATCCACATTCTGGCGAATGTTGTGGGCATAGCCGGTCCGACTAAAGATGTCTGGCAGATGAGCCTGGAGGAGTGGCGGCATACACTGGCCGTCAATCTCGATTCTGCTTTCCTCGGCTGCAAGTATGTATTGCCCGAGATGATCAGCAAGCGCTATGGTCGCATCATCAATTTCAGCTCAGGGTCGGGCAAACAACCACTCTCACATCGAACACCCTACACGACCTCGAAAATGGGCATACTCGGATTTACACGAACGCTGGCAGCAGATGTAGGCCGGTACAACATCACGGTAAATGCCATCTGCCCCGGCTCACACGAGGAGCGCGGTGTCGAGCTGGAACGGGCTCGGGCAGAGTACAGAGGGGATCCTTTCGACGAAGAGGCGGTGAGGAACCGGTACCAGGAGCCAAGGCCGAACGCCGTCCTGGCCGGACGTTGGTGCGGGGACGAAGGCTTTATCGAGAAGGGCGCCGGTTCTAGGGAGGCGGCGGCGATTGCGGTCTTTCTGGCGTCGGAGGACGCCGCCAGCATGACAGGACAGGACATTAACTCAGGCGGCTGGGTAATGTGGTGATGCGCGCCGCGTTTGGCGTCTGGCGTCAGTTGCATGGTTTAGTGTTCTAGGTACGGGCGACAGAGCGCGACCTAACTTCCACAACTTTCCTAAGAACGATTGCCGGCCAGAAAAGTCCTAGGAGGATCTCCAGGGTCATAAAGCACTCTCTAGACGTTCACATTAGGATTCGGTTGGCACAACACTCTTCGGGTCCAGCCTTCACCTAGTATCGAGGGAAATGCGAAAACATCGGGTTGGAATTGCCTTTGCTCCATAGGGGTCTGGCAGTGCGCCGACGCCCTCCGCATGTACACACCGTGACGCAGAATGTTGAGAAGAAAAGAAATGACAGCAAATTCAGAGCAGTCCCCGAGACAGTTTCTGTTGGAATGGAACCGCGGCGGTATCAAGAGTCTAAAGCTCAAGGACGATGTCTTCGATACCGAATACATAACGCCGGGCGAAACGCTAGGTGAAGTTCTGGTTGGACTTCGCGTTGGCGGCGGGGAATGGAGGTCTGCGACTAATTTCTCCTCTGGCGACATTCGCACAATTGAAGAGAATGGGAGCGGGTCGCGAACTTTCGTCTACAGCGGCGATGCGCAGTTGCTGCAGGGATTGCGCGGGCTGGGACTTGTGGAGCGCTTTAGCCTGGAAGAGGGCCGCGTCATCTGGGGCTTGGCGTTCCACAACGAGACAGACGAGACCGTGGAGATCGGCGACATCGGCCTGCCACTGCCTTTCAACAAGCAGTTTGTGCGCGACAACCTGGCTAACTACACCCAGGTAGTCGCCCGCCATAGCTTCATATCAGGCCACGGCTCCTTCCTCTTCTGGCAGCGGCCCAACGGTGTTGGCCCCTACCTGGTCATGACGCCTCTAGCGGGAACGAAGCTGGAGTACTACGAGGAAATAGACCCTCACCCCTCTACAACCAGTGTGCCTTTTCGAGTCTATGTCCACTCCGCCCTGACTGGAGGCATGGAGACGCGCGGAACCTGGCGCCAGCCTCATACCAGTGTCACGCTTTCGCCTCAAGGTACTGAAGGCGATCGCGTCGCGTACGGGTTCTGCCTGCAATGGGCTGACGATTACGAGGGTGTGCGGGACGCGCTCTACCGGGAGGGGCTGTTCGATGTCCATGTGGTGCCAGGGATGACGGTACCGAACGATTTGAGCGCAACTTTCTCGATGCGAACTAAGCACAGAGACTACGAGATATCGGCGGATTTCCCCGACCAGACCAGCCTAGAGCTGGTTGATGAACTGCCGTTGGATACCCGCAGCTATCAAGTCCGCTTCACTCGTCTGGGAGAGAACGTTCTGACGGTAAAGTACGGTGATGACTTATACATGAATCTCGAGTTTTTTGTTACGGAGCCGCTGGAGACTTTGATCAAGAAACGGACCGCGTTCCTGGTGGACAAACAGCAACACCGGGATACGGGAAGGTGGTACGAGGGACTGTTTTCGGTTTGGGACATGCGGGAGGCGGTCTTGCGCGGTCCGGAAAACACCGGCGGATTCGATGGCTGGTATGGTTATACGCTGACTTGCGACGACACGGCTTTGCCGAAGGCGCCTTTCATCGCCGCGAAGAATGTGCATTTTCCCGAACAAGGTGAGATTGAGGCGGTCGAGTATTACATCGAGAAGTTTGTGTGGGGGGGACTGCAGCGTACGGATGAGGAGGAGCCTTACCCGTATTTC
Organism: Caldilineaceae bacterium; assembly: GCA_965207495.1. GTDB lineage: Bacteria > Chloroflexota > Anaerolineae > Caldilineales > Caldilineaceae > Bin5. The sequence continues at coordinate 3,132,693 of OZ242287.1, read as the reverse complement.
ATCTATGGGGTGCCCAACTGGTATGAGAACAGGCATAGCGAGCACGGGTTCGGTACCAGGGGAGAAGGCCTAGAGCATTTCTGGCGCAGCTATGATTATCCCCATATGATCATGCTCTATTTCCACCTGTACCAGATCGCCAAGCTATATCCCGGGTCGACCGGCTACTTGGACAGTACTGGCTATCTAGAGAGAGCTTTTGGGACTGCTGAAGCTCACTTTCGCCTTGCGGGGCTGGACAATCTGCCCCACGGAGCTCAGGGGTACTGGGCTTATCGACTTGGCCTGTACAATGAGATGCTCATTATCGATTTGATCGATGCCCTGGCTGATGAGGGATGGCAGGAGCGATCTGACTGGCTGCGAGGCGAGTGGGAGAAGAAGGTCAAGTATTTCGTGTACGACGATCCCTATCCTTTTGATTCTGAATATCCCTTTGATACGACGGCTTTTGAGACCACCCATGCGGTCGCCAAGTACGGTCTGACGAGGCAGGTCGAGCCGGACAGGCGGCTTTGGTATGACAAGTACAGGGAGCAGTGGTACGAGCATCCCGACGTCAACAGAGCCGACTTTGAAGCGTTTCTGGTCAAGCAGCTTGAGGCCAACATTGCGCTGCGCGGCTGGCTGGAGCCTTCATACACGCTTTTGGGAGGAGACAATCGCGGCGGCGACTCGTCGCGTTACGGTCTGAGCTATATGTCGCAGCTGGGCGGCTGGGCGATAGTGGATTATGCACTGTATTTCGCAGAGGACCCTTTCCCATACCTGCGGTTAGGATATGCCTCTTACCTCAGCTCCTGGTGTCTGATGAATACCGGAACGGCCGACTCTGACTACGGGTACTGGTTTCCAGGCAAGGAGAACGACGGCGCGTCGGGCTGGGCAATTACGCCTGAGAAGTACAGCGGCATGTGGATCAGGCAGGACAATGGTAGAGGCAGCTGGCCCTACGACGGCGAGATTGAGCTGGGGTACGGGGCGGGGCTGCGCACTGCGGCTACAATCGTTGCTGAAGATCCAATATTCGGCTGGTTTGCCTATGGCGGGCGTCTCAGAGAAGCCGACGATGCGTTTGAAGTGTTTGTGCAGGACGGGCTGCGTCAGCGATTGCATGTTGTCAGCCGAGAGCAGCGATTGCACATGCTGCTGGATCGGGACGGCTTTGCCGCCAGTCAGCCAATCGTCTTGGGTAACTGCTTTTCGAGTCCGGTTAGAGCTGCAGAGCAGAGCCCAGCGATCAGGTTTGCTCTGGAGAACCGTAGCGGTGACCGGCACCAGACGACTCTGAAGCTGTATGGATTGGAGCCTGGCCGATACGCGGTGGGGGTGGAAGGGGAACCGGCCGGCAGCTTCGAAGTGAATGCGATGGAGTGGTGTTACGTATACCTTGCAGTGGGGCGCCAGGAATTCGTGGCAGTGGAAATTGAGCGTGGGTGAGGCCTTAGAGGCGGTCCATGAGGAGCAGACCTGCGATTTCCGGGTGCTCGCTAGTCACTTTGTTCGGCCTCGTCGCCCTTGATCAGTTCTGACCAGTGGCAGGTAGCCCACATGTCATACACATTTCTCAGCGATTTCACCACTGTGTCGCGTGTCCGGTCTTCGTCATAGAACTTTCCCTTCTCCATAAACGAAGTCAGCGTTTTTAGCCTCTTTAAGCAGTGCCGCCTGGCCTGCTCTCCGATTTGTTCAGCCGACTTGTCGCGTCCCAAAGTCATTGAAGGGATACCTTTCGACGAAGAGCCGGGTGAGGAATCATCTGCTGCTCCCTCAATTTGCCGGCGAAACTGCTCGACCCAAGAGTCCGGTGGAAGCCTCTGATCCATAATCGAATTGGCGTCGTCGAGTCTCTCCTTGTACTGCTCAATAACGCGGCCACTGATTCTCTGGAGGGAGAGGGATATGAGCGCGAGAACGATGCCGATTACACAGGCGAACAATATGACAGCGAGCAGTAAAGGCACTTCAGCTTCCTTGGATGGATATGGGTTTCGTCTTTTCTCAAAGACTATACCACGAAACGCTGGACACTACCGGATGCCGGTCCGGAAGTTGACAAAAATTAGGCCATTTTTTTGGCAGTTTGACAGCGAGATGGGAAAGATTTAACATGTTTGCATTGTACACATGATGCGCGTAATATTCACGCGCTCAACTCTCAGCTTTCCGGGGTAGTGACTGGCGAACTGGTGAGAGCCCTCTGACTCACTTCAGTCAGAAATCTGCCCAACGAAAACAAAGGAGGCCGATCCGAATCCTTTCTGGAGTGAGGTCTGCAAGAGTTTTTCTTCCACACGATCAGTCCAAAGGAGTGACCCGATGAGGAAAACACTGTATTATCTGCTCATTGCGATCGCTGCGATCGCGTTGCTTGCCGCGTGTGGTGCGCCGCAGCCGGCGGCCGAGGAAGCAATGGAGGAGGCGCCCGCAGCCGCGGACACATCGGAAGAGGCAATGGCCTCATCTTCCTATGAGAGTTGTCTGGAGTCCCAGGCCGCAGGGATGAATTTCTGCGAGGCGCCGATGTTGGCGGAGCGTGTTGCAGCGGGCGAGCTGGCTCCGGTAGATGAGCGTCTGCCTGTCAATCCGGTGGTCGGAAACAATCGTATTCCGGACTGGCAAGCGGTAATGGAGCGGGGCGAGTACGGCGGCACGTTGCGGTTGCTGGACTTCGACGCCGGCACGATCGGCCATGATGCCGGTTGGATCTCAAACGAGCCCTGGGTGGAGACTGAGGACATTGCGCATGACTTTGCCACGATGACCGGCAATATCTTCGACCTGGAAATCAGTGACGACGATAAGGAATTCACCTTCCACATGCGCAAAGGCATGAAGTTTTCGAACGGCGCTGATTTTGACACGGAGGACGTTCAGTTCTTCTGGGACAATATCTTGCATAACGAGACTCTCACGCCAATTATAGGTAGCTCCTGGCGTGCGGGCAACACACCGACCGGCAATGTCGGCGTGCTGGAGGTGATCGACCGGTACACTTTCAGGATCACGTACGACGCGCCCTATGGCGGCTGGCCCGGTCTCTTCACATACGGAGGCGGACCACACCGCTTTACTGACAGCGATTACCTGAAGAAGTTCCATGGCGACTTCGCCGATGCGGATGAGCTGGCGGCGTTGCTAGACGAGCATGGATTCGAAGCCGGTGAGTGGAACCGCCTATACGGCATCTTCAATAGTGGCAACCGGCAGCATGAGACGGGCCTGCCTTCACTTGGCCCTTACGTCTTGACGGAGATGGGGGAAACGCAGGCAGTAATGGAGCGAAATCCCTATTACTGGAAGGTAGACGAGTGGGGCCAGCAGCTGCCGTATATCGACCGCTTGCAGATCTCGATTGTGCCGGATGTTAATGCCGCCACGCTGAAGATCATTGCGGGCGAAGCCGATATGGTGCGCCGCGGCGTCAACCCGGCCGACATGGCTCTTTATGTGCAGAATGCTGAAGACAAGGGTTATGAGGTCGTAGTGCTGGACATGCATGCGTCGACAGGTGAAATCTACCTGAATATGACTTACGCTGACGAAGCCTGGCAGGAGGTCGTGAACGATATAGAGTTCCGCAAGGCGCTCTCCTTTGCGGTCGACCGCGCCACCCTAATTGACGCTGTCTACTCCGGTCTGGCAGAACCGCCACAGACGATGGACCCGACCACGGACGTAGAGCAGGCAGAGGCGATCTTAGATTCGCTGGGTTTGGATCAGCGCGACTCGGACGGCTGCCGTCTGACGCCAAGTGGTCTGCCAATCACCATCCAGTTCAATTTCACTCCGTTCACGGGCGAATCTCTGCCGACGGCCGAAATCGTGGCGGAGAACTGGAATGACATTGGCATCTGCACGACCGTCAAACAGCTGGAGCAGAACCTCTTCCTGACCCAAGCCGGCGCCAATGAGACGCAGGCAATGGTCTGGTGGGCACACTATCCGCGCTGGCCATGGCATGAGGCCAACGACTATATCGGCCAGGCCTGGCAGCGCCATTACGCCCCCTTGTGGATGGCGTGGTATGAGTGGAATCTGGGCGGAGGCAAGGCGGCGTCGGACAATGCTGATGAGACCGATCCCTTGATCGTGGGTGTTGAGCCGCCGCAAGCCTACAAGGACCTGCGCAGATTGCAGGCGGAGCTCTTCGCGACCTCGAAGGCGGCTGAGCACGAAGTGATCTGGGCGGAGATGATAGCGATTTTCCGCGATAACTACTACTGGATTTCAGGTGCTGACCCGCTCAAGAATCCTCTGATTGTGAATGAAGGACTTGGCAACGTGGCCAAGAGGGGCTTCCATATCCAGTCGGCCAATGAGGCTGAGTTCTACTACTGGGTGGATGAGACCCGACGCTGATTTAAGAGTTCGAAGGACGGGGGGCGAGCACCACTCGCTCCTCGTTCTTCTTCGATCCACGTGCAGTGTCGATGCGGCAGCAAATATCAAGACAACTCCCCTCTGCGTTCTGACAGGAAACGGCGTCCATGCTTACACAGTACATAGGCAGGCGGCTACTGTTGCTGGGTCCGTTACTATTCATAATTTCCATAATCTCATTTGTATTGATCCAGTTGCCGCCAGGGGATATCCTGAATATGGAAGTTCTGCGTTTGCGGTCGGCCGGAACGCAGGTTTCCGAGGAGCAGGTGGAAGCCCTGCGGCAACTGTATGGGCTGGACAAGTCACTGCCGGAGCAGTACTGGCTGTGGATCACCAATATCCTGTTTGAGGGTAATTTCGGAACGTCGTTTACCTATGTCAAACCTGTTAGCGAGATTTTGGCAGCGCGCGTTCCTTTGACGGCGGCAGTGTCGATCTTCACGGCGGTCTTTGTCTGGATCATGGCGGTGCCGATTGGCGTCTACTCCGCCACCCACCAGTACTCCCTGGTCGACTACTTCTGGACTTTTGTGTCGTTTATCGGCGTGGCGACGCCCGGCTTCTTGCTGGCGCTCGTCTTCCTCTGGATGGCGTTCGTCATGTTCGACATTTCCGCAATCGGCCTGTTCTCTCAGGAGTATGAGTCCGCGCCCTGGAGTTGGGCCAAAATCATAAACATGCTCCAGCATATCTGGATCCCGATTGTAATTATTGGCATGGCCCACACTGCGGGAATGATGCGGACGATGCGGGGCATGATGTTGGACGAGCTGAACAAGCAATATGTGATTACGGCGCGTTCCAAGGGGCTGACCGAGACGCGGCTACTAGTGAAATATCCGGTTCGTACTTCCATGAACCCGGTATTCAGTACGATAGGCTGGATGTTGCCCGGCATAATATCGGGCGAAGTGCTGGTATCGATGGTGTTGAATATACCCACAACCGGTCCCGTTCTTCTACAGGCGCTTTTGAACCAGGACATGTTTCTGGCGGGCAGCATCGTATTTATCCTCAGTGTCCTGACCGTGATTGGCACGCTGATTTCCGACATTTTGCTGGTCTGGCTGGACCCGCGCATTCGTTATGAAGGGGTAGCTTGATGACCGAGAGCGTCCGGCATGAAGCTGGGCCAGCGGTCGAGGCGGCAGAATCTGCGGACGTTGCAGACCGCGAGAAACAGGAACTCTACACGGCTTCGCAGCGGCAGCTGATCTGGCGCCGATTCAGAAGGCACCGCCTGGCGCAGGTTTCGATCGTCATGCTGGCTCTGCTGTATGTGTTGGCAGCGTTTGCAGAGTTCATTGCCCCTTACGAGACCAGCCACGACTTCAAGGGATTCGTCTATGCCCCCCCGGCCAAGATCCATTTGTTTGACGAAGACGGCTTTGTTGGACCTTTTGTGTACGGGCTGAAGGGCGGCCGCGATGAGAGCTACCAACGGATTTTCGAGGAAGTGAAGGAGGAGCAGTACCCGGTGCGCCTCTTTGTACGCGGCGATTCCTACGAGTTTTGGGGTTTGTTCGAAACCGATCTCCATCTTTTCGGCGTGGGTGAAGAAGGCCAGATTTTTCTCTTTGGGACCGATCGCCTGGGCCGGGATTTGTTTTCGCGTGTGATTTACGGTACCCGTATTTCGCTGACGATTGGGCTGGTAGGCGTCTTCCTGAGTTTTGTCTTAGGCCTGATCATTGGGGGCATTTCAGGCTACTTCGGCGGCGTTGTCGACGAAGTCATTCAACGACTCATCGACCTATTGGTGTCGATTCCGCAACTGCCGTTGTGGATGGCGCTGGCAGCAGCCGTGCCTCGAGAATGGGACTCGATCCAGACATATTTTGCCATTACGGTGGTACTCTCGATCGTGGGTTGGGCCGGGCTGGCGAGGACGGTCCGCGGCCGTTTGCTATCGCTACGCGAAGAAGACTTCACGGTGGCTGCCCGTGTTTCCGGTGTGAGCGAATGGCGAATCATAACAAAGCATCTGCTGCCGCTTTTTGCGAGCTATATCGTTGTTGCGATAACGCTGTCAGTTCCCGGTATGATCATTGGCGAGACGAGTTTGAGCTTCATAGGGCTGGGAATCCAGCCGCCGGCAGTAAGCTGGGGAACGCTTTTGCAGGATTCGCAGATGATCGCGAATGTCGCTCTTCATCCCTGGCTACTCATTCCGGCATTGTTTGTTATTGTAACGGTCCTCATGTTCAATTTCATGGGGGATGGATTGAGAGACGCAGCAGACCCGTATTCGATAAACTGACAGGTTCCCAAGGGCGGAGAGATCCATCCAGTCGTCTAGAGGCAGAATGGCTTACGACACGCTGCTTGAAATCAAGGATCTGATGACCCACTTCCACCTGCAGGAAGGAATTGTGCGGGCGGTTGACGGCGTGTCGTTCGAGGTGCGACGCGGCCAGACGTTGGGCATCATTGGAGAGAGCGGTTGCGGCAAATCGGTGACGGCGCACTCGATTCTGCGGCTGGTGCCTTCCCCGCCTGGCAACATTGTGAACGGCGAGATTCTGTTGCATCGGGGCGAGAATGGCAACGGCGACGGTTTTGTCGATTTGGCCAAGTTGGATCCGCGCGGTGCGGATATCCGTGCCATCCGCGGTGCCGAAATCAGCATGGTTTTTCAGGAACCGATGACTTCGTTCGGACCGATGCATACGATCGGGAACCAGATCATCGAGAGCATCCTGCTCCATCAAGAGGGCGTGGACGGTTCGGAGGCAAGGGAGTTGGCGGTTGAAAATCTGCGAAGGGTGGGCATTCCGCGGGCCGATCAGATTGTGGACGCCTATCCGCACCAGCTGAGCGGCGGAATGAGGCAGAGGGCGATGATCGCGATGGCGCTCTCCTGTTCGCCGCGTTTACTGATCGCAGACGAGCCTACGACTGCGCTAGACGTTACGATTCAGGCGCAGATACTGGAACTCATGACAGCCTTGCAGGAGGAGTACGGTATGGCTGTCATCTTCATTACGCACAATTTGGGCGTGATAGCCGAAGTCGCCGATGAAGTGGCGGTCATGTATCTGGGGCGAATCGTAGAGCAGGCAGGCGTCAATGAACTTTTCGACAATCCGCAGCATCCTTATACGCAGGGGCTGCTGAATTCGATTCCGCATATCGACGAAGCGAAGTTGGCGCGCTTGCGTGCCATCGAGGGTGTTGTGCCCGATCCGTATGATATCCCAAGCGGCTGTGCATTCAGTGACCGCTGTCCCAGCTTCATGCCGGGGAAGTGCGACAGTGCTATGCCGGACCTGACCGTGACGGGCTTGGAGCATCGCGTCCGCTGCTTCCTGTATTCTGAGGCTGAGGAGGTCGTGACTGAGGTTGCCAATGGCCGTTGACAACGATTTACTGCTAGAAGTCAATAACCTGAGGATGTACTTTCCGATTCAGAAAGGTCTTTTGCGACGGACGACAGGCTATGTCAAGGCTGTCGACGGGGTGAGCCTCTCGATCAAGAAGGGCGAGACGCTGGGACTGGTCGGTGAAAGCGGCTGCGGCAAGACCACGACTGGTCGCTGTATCGTGCGCGTATACCAGCCAACGGAAGGGGAAATTGTTTTCCATGACGAGGGTGAAGCGGTCAATCTAAATCTGCTGGCACGACAGGAGCTGAAAGCATTTCGCAGAAACATGCAGATGATCTTTCAGGACCCATTTTCGTCATTGAACCCGCGCATGACGGTTCTGGAGCTAGTGGGTGAACCGCTTCTTGCGCATGGGATTGCCCGCGGTCTGGAGTTGGAGGACCGGGTCGCGGAAATGGTGAATGCGGTGGGACTAAAGGTCGAGCATTTGCCGCGCTATCCACACAGCTTCAGTGGCGGCCAGCGCCAGCGCATCGGCATCGCGCGCGCGCTGGTGCAGCGTCCTAAGCTAGTCGTCTGTGACGAACCTGTATCCGCCCTGGATGTATCGGTGCAGTCCCAAGTGGTCAACCTTCTGCAGGATCTTCAGTCGGAGTTGGATCTGACTTACTTGTTCGTCGCGCACGATATGAGTGTCGTCCGCCAAGTGAGCAACCGGATAGCGGTGATGTACGTCGGCAAGCTGGTGGAAGTGGCAGAGTCCGAGGAGTTGCTGCGTAACCCCAAGCATCCATACAGCGAGACTTTGTTATCGGCAGTGCCGCGTCCCAATCCCCACCACGCCATGCAACGATTGAGCCTGGAGGGCGAACCGGCCGATCCGGCCAATGCGCCGCCCGGTTGTGTCTTCCACCCGCGTTGCCGATACATGGAAGACATTTGTCAGACCGAAGTGCCCGAGTTGACCGAATTGACACCTGGCCGCCACGTTGCATGTCACTTCGCCGATCAGTTGCAGCTGCAAGGAATTGACTACTCTGCTTCAATACAGTCCTGATAGCGATTCGTAGGTCCAGGCAGTTTTCAGTGAGAGGAAAATCATGGAAAAACTCGTCATTACCGTGACCACTGATTCAGCGGGGTCGTACCCTCGCAACCCCTATCTTACGCATTGTGACGACACGAAGGGGGTCGCGGAAGAGTATATTCGCGCCATGAACGCGGGCGCGACGATTGTTCACACGCATGGCCAGTACAAGTCCGACCCGGTTATCCAGCCTGACGGCAAACAGTTGTCGATTCCCAACGTTGAAGGGTGGCGGGACATCACCGACCGCGTGCGAGCGGCGGGAGAGCCGATCGTGCAGTTCGGGCTGGCCAGTATGCGCTTGGAACAGAAATTGGAGTTGTGGAGGGAACTTAAGCCCGACATGAGTTCGATCAACTTCAATTCGCACGACGAGTATTTCCAGCCGGACGCAGATCACCCGCCGACGCCAATCTACTCGATTCACCCGATCCCGGAGTTGAGGATGTACTCGAGTCTGGCCAAGAAACATGGAGTAAAGCAGGAGATCGAGTGCTTCAATACCGGGGCATATTGGGCGATTGGCAAGATTCGCGGCGGCGATTTTTGGACCGAGGATGGTGTGCGCGAGTTCGAGAAGGACCTGTTGCCGGAACCGCTGTGGCTGACTCTGTTTTTCGGCTGGGCAGGCCAGGGATGGACGCCGCCGACGCCCAAGGCGCTCCAATACATGGTGGACAATCTGCCGCCGCAAGCCAACTTCAGCATGAGTTGCATGGATCCGCCCAACTACTGGGCGATGGTGGCCCATACCATCGCGATAGGGGGCCATGTGCGCATCGGCATGGAGGACTGCCCGTTCATCGAGGATGGCGTGTACGCCAAGACGAACGGTGAGCTCGTGGAGAAGGCGGTGCGCATCGCCCGCGAAATTGGCAGGGAAATTGCCTCGGCAACGGAGGCGAGAGAGATTACAGGGCTTACGCCGGTCCAGTGACCAGACAGGTGAAACTGCACAGTTGGAGGAGCAATGAAAGGTCTGAGCTGCAATTCCGGTCTTCTGCACACATACAGTGTCGAGGAGTCGATCGATATTCTAGCGGACCAGGGATACCAGGCGATCGACATCAGCCTGGAGCTCGCGCCGCCATTTATCCCGCCTCCCAAGCCGCATATGGATTCGAACGCGGACGCGGGGCGTCGGCGTGCTGTGCGTGACTACGCGCAAAGTGCTGGAATTGCCATTGGCGCATTGAACGCACATACGAATGTGATTCACGGAGACCCGCAAGTTCGGCGGCAGAACACGGAGTTTATCCGCGGCGGGTTGCAGCTGGCCTCCGATATGGAAGTACCCTTCGTAATCAGTGGATGCGGGGTCAAGCTTTTCTACGGGTGGGAAAGTACGTATTGGGAATGGTGCCTTGAGGCAATGAATGACCTGGCCGCGGATGCCGAGCGTCTGGGCGTGATGATCCTGATCGAGGCGGCCAGCCCGTACGGCTCGCTGGTTCACAATCTGGCCCGTTTGCAGCGCCTGCTTGCAACGCCCGGACTGGAGGGCTTGGGGGTGCTATTTGACCCGGCCCATTACCACGTGCGGGGCGACTCCGTTCTTGAGGCCTATCTGGCGTTAGGTGACCGTGTAAAGCATATGCACGCCAAGGACGCGCGCGGCGACAGCGAGGATTTCGGTTTTCCGCCACTCGGTGAGGGCGAAATCGACTTTGCCAGCTTGATAACAGCCATGGTGAGCGGCGGCTTCTCCGGGTATATCTCGATCGAGTATGAGGCGATGGCTTGGGGTTACCCTGACAGTCCCTTGCAAGTGCTTAGGGAAGGCAAAACGTTCGTGGAAGGCATTCTCGAACAGGACTGAGGGCTGAGCGAGGCCAGTCTGCGTTACGCGATTCCCATTTCTACTGTACAACCAGGAGGCAGCATCGTGAGAGCGGCCGTACTACGCGCATTCAAACAGCCATTGGAATGGCAGGAGGTCGCTACCCCCAGCCCGGAGCCTGATGAGGTCCTGGTACAGGTAATGGCCTGCGGAATCGACGGTACCGATCTCAAGCTCCTGGACGGATTCGGTTACACGCCTGACTTACCCTTCATCATGGGGCACGAAGTCGCCGGCGTAGTAACAGAAGCGGGCTACCGGGTGACCGGTTTTGAAGAAGGCGACCGCGTGATCGCCTACAACTTCACGACTTGCGGCGACTGTCTTCCTTGCCGGACCTACCGCGAGCAGATCTGCGTCAACATGGGTGGTGTACTGGGGGCAAAGGACAGGCACGGAGGGTATGCCGAATTTGTGGCCATCCCAGGACGCCAACTGGTACATGCGCCGGAACAGGTCTCTTGGCCGGACAGCGCAGTTTGTTGCGACGCGGGCATGACCGCCTTCCATGCCATCGATCGAGCCGGGTTGCGGGTTGGCGAGACCGTACTGATAGTCGGGGTGGGCGGCGTCGGCTCGATTGCAGTCCAGCTAGCCAAGGCGGCCGGGGCACGAGTACTGGCCGTAGAGCTTTCAGAAGCCAAGCGGGAGTGGGCGCGTCAACTGGGGGCCGATAAATTGCTCGATCCTGAGGAGGGTGATTTAGCAGTTGAGGTGCGGGCTCTAACCAACGGGCAGGGCGTTGACTGCGTGATAGACATCGTTGGCCATACCGAGACGATGGGAGCTGGAATCGAATCTCTTCGAAACGGCGGTAGACTGGTGATTGTAGGCTACACGCCTGATTACTATCCGGTCGAAGGAAAGTACCTGGCCCAGAATGAGTTGGAGATTATCGGCACGCGTGCAGGACGGAAGCAGGACTTGATTGAAGTCTCTCGCTTGATGGCGTCCGGAAAGATCCGGTCGATCGTCACCCAGACGTTCCCGATGGAGAACGCCAACGAGGCGCTGGCAGTGCTGCGCTCCGGCGAAAACCTCGGGAGGATTGTGTTGTTAACGCCGGCTGGCCGACGCGCCGTCGACACCACATGATACGGTGAGTGGACCGGGTCTCCCGGCATCTGGAATCATAGTACATATGTGAATCCATACTGAGAAAAGCTATGATTGTCGACGCCCATAGCCACATCTTTCCTCGAATTCATGGCCTCAACGCGAATGGACCGACGCGTGGTACAGGTTTTGGGCGGGCCTTTATAGGGGACAGTGAGGTCCAAGTTACTCCCCCCTTGGGCGATGGTCTGTCCCACTCAACTGGGCAACTGCTGGCCAATCTGGATTGGGCCGGCGTGGAGAGGGCGGTCCTGCTGCAGGGCCCCTTCTATGGCGAGTGTAATTCCTATGTGCTTGACGCCCTCGAGCAGTACTCCGACAGATTGGTCGGCGCCGCCTACTTCGACCCTTGGATGGCTGGAAGCCGAAAGACATTCGAAGAGACTCTGGCATCTCCCGGATACTGCGCGGTTAAGCTGGAGTGTTCAGTTCCATCCGGTCTTTGCGGCATCCACCCTGAGGCGCGGCTTGACTCCCCTGACCTTGACTGGCTGTGGCAAGAGTTGGAAAAGCGCGGCCTGATTCTGGTGCTCGACTTGGGGGCCATTGGCAGCCGCTCGTACCAAACCGAGGCAGTTCGAACCATCGCTTTTCGGCAACCCAGTCTGAAAATAGTCGTTGCACACTTGGGACAGCCAAGACCTGAAGCAGAGACTGAGCCTGAACTTTGGAAACTTTGGGAGGAGCAGGTAGACCTGGGCCTGCTGCCCAATATCTGGTTCGACTGTGCCTCGCTCATCGCATTTGTCAACGAGGAAGGCTATCCCTTCCCTAGCGTGGAGCGATACTTGGAAATGGCCGTTGAACGCATTGGCGCGCACAAGGTAATGTGGGGAACAGACCAGCCTGGGACCTTGTTGCACGCTACCTATCTTCAGTATGTAGAGCTGGCGAAACTTCACACAGCGTTTCTTTCAACTCGGGACCAAGCGCTGATTCTGGGAGAGAACGCGATTCAGGTATACGGTTGTTGAGCAATCTTCATTTTCGTGCTTTCTTTGGTTGGGTGCCTCTGAATTCGGGAACCTGAAAGAGCTTACTCGAGAGGACGGAAGGCAATGACAGGAGAAAAAGTCAGGCAACAGCTCGAACATTGCATCGAATCCTATAGGGCTGGAACACTTAGCGAGGAGATGCTGAACGAAGCACTGGAGGCGGCAAAGAGCAGCGATGAAAAGCGCCAGGACCTGCTCTATCTACAAGCTGGCAGTACCTCCTTGACCAGTGAAGTTCATGGAATGCTGCTGGCGCAGGACGGCGAAATCGCTGAAGAGATTCCGCAGGCTGAAGACTGGCCGTATCAGACTGTGTTGGAGGCAATTCGCGACGGGTGGCGGGTAGTCCAGTTTCCCAACCAGGCCCTGTTGCTGGATGAGACCCGGACATTTGGCCTTGGATGTGAATTTATTCTCGAGAAGTGAAGCGCTGACCACAGCGGCGAAAGGGCAGAACAAAGTGAGCATACAAGAGGCAATCGACCATCTGGATCTGTTCGGGTACTGCGTGCTGGAGGAGGCGATCCCGGCGGACCAGGCCGATCGCTTGGCTGAGCAATTATTTGCGCTTCACGAGGACCCGGGGAGTCGCCCCTACTTCCAGGATCCGAACGACGATCTGTACCAGACACTGTTCGGCCTACTCAATCTGGATGAGGCTAGCTGGGCCTGCGCTGCCCATCCCGACGTACTGGCCGTAACCAGGCATTTCCTGGGTCAGGACATTCGCTTGGCTGAAGCTTGTTCCAAGTGGGTCAAACCAGGGGCACCAGCCGGCGGAGTCCACACCGACTCGGCGCAAGACTTGCCGGACGTACTTCCCGACAATCCCTGGATGATCAATTCGATCTGGATGATCACGGACTTCACCGAAGAGATCGGGGCAACGCGCATAATGCCCACCAGCCACCGCCTGCGCCGCCGCCCACCTAGAGGTATGAAGGCGGACGACCGACGTCTCTTGCCGATAACAGGGCGCCGCGGCTCGGTTTTCCTGTGGCACGGCGGTGTATGGCACGCAAACGGCGCAAACACGACGCTGGATCAGCATCGAATGGCGCTGAACATAGCCTATTATCCCCCTTGGTGGAACCTGGCACGGGAGGGAGGCCATCAACCGGTGTGGCCAGAGACTTTCGAACGGATGCCCCCAGAGCTGCAAAGACTCACGCGCAACAGAGTCGCGAGAGAGCGTGAGGAGATTTACGAGCAGCGGCAGTAGCGGAGTACATGGGTAGAAGGTAAAAAGCGGCTTCCTTCCAATCCTGCCGCCACTTGTCGGATGCGCCCACCTAGAATTATTGGGTTGGAGTCGAGTTTATCCGGAATTAAGGTATGGAGAAAGATTACTATGAAAACGCACTCTTGCCGGCCGGGACTGAGAGACACGCAGGTATTGGAGTTCTGCAAGAATGGTTACATGGTGCTGGAAGGGGTGGTGCCGGACGAAATCAACAGTCGTACCGTAAAATTCCTGGACCAGTACCCTTCGCATGAACCGACGGAGATTCTGCTGGAAGACTGGTTCGTCGACAATGTGATCTTAAACGGGCAGGCGGCTGGTGCAATTCGATGCCTGTTGGGCCAGAACTTTGGGCTCCCCATTATAATGAGTAATCACCGTGTCAATTGCCCTTCACCTGCCCAGAACTGGCACCGTGATGGCAATTCAAAACACGGACCGGCGCTCAATTATCTGCAGGTCTTCTACTATCCAGAGGACTGCCCGGTGGACCTTGGTCCGACGGAGTTGCTGCCCGGATCCCATTTTCTATTTTCTTTATCCAAGCAGATGGGCCACTATGGGGGGATCCGCGGCTCCTATCAGGCTGTTGCGCCGGCAGGGTCGATCTTTCTTACAGTCTATTCCATCTGGCACAGGCGATCCGCTGCCAGCGGGACGGGGTTACGCAACCTTTTAAAGTACAATTACTGGCGCACCGAGTCTCCTCATCGAGACTGGATCAGGGAGCCAGACTTCGACATTGCGACGGCGAACTATAAGTTGGAAGATCCGACTTTTAGAGAGCAGTTCCGTGACTGCAATGATGCTGCGGAGATGTTTTTCTGGTTGCTTGGCAAGTCAGATTCTTTTGCGCTGGCAGGGGGACAAGGTTGGCCGCTAAACCGAAATGTCGGCAAATACATGGATAGCCCATATGGGGTTCCTGATGCTATTTGAAGCACTTTGTACTGAACAGAATGCCGCAGGGCGACGCGGTCCTCCTGGGGAGTCCAGCAGTTGACTGTCTCCTTTTCTTCAGCCTGAGTTAGAGAACATGGCACGAATGCGCTGTGCTGAGGCGTTAATCAGAGCATTGGAGCTGGAAGGAGTCCGGTACGTATTTGGCCATCCGGGGCACGGCAATACCAACATTCTGGATGCCATTTACGACTCCTCGCAGATCGAATTCAAGTTGACGCGGCATGAGCAGGCGGCTGCGCATATCGCTGACGGCTATGCGCGTATTTCTGGAGACATAGGAGTCTGTTGCGCCTCGGTTGGGCCTGGGCAAGCTAACATGGTGATGGGGCTGGCTTCGGCCGCTGCCGCATCCAGTCCGGTAGTGGCAATATTTGGCGGCGTGATATCGCGATGGGTCGGCCGCGGCCAGTTGCAGGAGACCAGCCCGTTCTACGGCTTGCCGGACCAGAGCTTCGTGCAGGTCTTGCAGCCGGTTGTCAAGAAGGTGTGGCAGGTGCAACATCCTGATCTGATTCCTGAGGTGATGCGCAAAGCCTGCGCGCTCGCGCGTGCTGGCAATCCCGGGCCGGTCGCTGTTGAAATCCCCTGGGACATGCAGGCCGCGTTCCACGACTTCGATGAGATTCCCTCCCCGGACCGCTTCGGTTACGCAGGGCGGGTACGGGCTGATGCGCAAGCAGTTGCGAAAGCGGCCGATGCGCTTCACAGTTCGAGCAACCCGGTCATTGTTGCCGGGTACGGTGCAGTCCTCGCCGACGCAGGGCCAGAGATTCTGGAACTGGCTGAATTGCTGGGAGCGCCGGTAGCAACTTCATACGCCGCTAAGGGGATCCTAGCTGAGGACCACTCTCTTAGCTTGGGAAACGTAGGGTGGCTCGGCCATCCGAACGCACATGAGATAATCCGGCAACATGCCGATGTCGTGCTGGCAGTTGGTTTCAGCTTTTCCGATCTGTCGACCTGCTGGTGGACGGAAGGCATGCCGTTTGTCAAGCAGAATCGAATCATCCAGATCGATATCGATGCCAACCAGATCGGACGAACCTACCCGGTGGAGATCGGTCTGTTGGGCGACGCCAAAGCAACATTGCAGGAGACAATTGCTGCGTTGCCTGCGAAGGAGGCGATCCCATTCAGGTCCGCGAATATAGAGCTCACGGCGAAGGTCAAGTCCGGTTTCCACGTTGATGTACCCGACAAGGAAGGTGACGACGGGGGCATGGAGCCGCTGCGCGTTGTCGACGAGTTGCGGCGCGTACTGCCAAGGGAAATTCTCTTCTCGTTGGATACGGGCGATCACAATCACTTTTTCGGCGCATTTTTCCCAATCTATTCCCCACGTCGATTGCTCTACCCAGGGGGTTGGACGCCGATGGGCTTTGGCCCTACTTCTATCATTGGGGGGAAGCTGGCAAGGCCTGACCTGCCGGCGGTCTGCGTGACAGGCGACGGGGGTTTTCTCATGGTTTGTCAGGAGGTGATCACGGCGGTTGAGTGGAGACTGCCGATTGTCTGGGTCGTTTTCAATAACCAGACATTAGGGGCTATTCGCGGGGGCCAGATGGCCAGTTACGGGGGGAGAATCGTCGGAACGGAGTTTTGTGAGAATGCCGATTATGCGGCATTGGCCAGGTCGCTCAAGGCCGAAGGACTGTCGGTCAGCAAATATGCAGAGATCGAAGATGCGATGTGCTACGCCTTGGAATGTGGCAGACCGTGCGTAGTAGACATGAAGATCGCCCGTGATCCAGTTCCACCACCTATAGCCGGGATGTGGTTCGAACCTGAGAGAGATGAAATTGTACCGAGACCTCGCTGTTGAATCGGCGGGCGGTGGAATCCATAAGCTATGGCGGCTAGGAGAAATCGGGGATCACTGAACTAGCCTACTCACGGGCCGTGATGGCCCAATTCCGTGGAAAGAAGGGAAAAGACGATGAAACTGGGCGGCGGCCAATTTGTTTATGAAGAGGTAGACGGTTGGGGAGAAGTTCCTGACGGCTGGAATATCGTAGAGGTACCGGGCGTGGCAGTGGACTCCCAAGACAGGGTCTATGTCTTCTGTCGAAGTGAACACCCGATCATCGTATTTGACCGTGAGGGGCGATTCCTGCGTTCATGGGGTGAAGGGCTGATCAAACGGGCTCACGACATCATTGTCGGCCCGGATGACTCCATCTATTGCGTTGACGACTGGGGACATGCAATTCATAAGTACACGCCCGAAGGCGAGCTACTGATGTCTATTGAGACTGCAGACAATCCTGCTGATACAGGATACATTTGGGATGTTCAGAAGGAGGTGCTGCGCGCCGGCCCTCCTTTCAACTACCCTACAGGAATCGCACTGTCCCCGGAGGGCGAACTTTATGTATCTGATGGTTACGGCAACGCCCGTGTGCACAAATTTACTGCGGAAGGCGACTTGCTGTTTTCCTGGGGAGAACCTGGAACAGGGGATGGACAGTTTGTTACGCCTCACAACGTTTGCGTCGACGGCGGCGGCACAGTGTATGTTGCCGACCGCCAGAACCGGCGTATGCAGCTCTTCAACCCGCAAGGTGAACAGGTCGGTCAGTGGGAGGATGTCTGGTGGCCCTGCGACATGTGCTTGGACGCTGAAGGCCACATGTATCTGGCCGAAGTGGGCGGCATCTTCATGGGTGAAACGAAGATTCCGGTCTTTGACAATCCGCCAGCCCGAATCACGGTGCGAGATCTGAACGGCAAGATCCTAAGCGAATGGGGGATGGAAGATCCTTACGGTTCCGGTCGCTATTTCAGCCCGCACAACATCGCGTTCGATTCGCGGGGTGATCTGTACGTAGGAGAGGTTGCGTACTCCTATCCTGACGGGACAACGCCGAAGGACTGGCGCGTGTTGAGGAAGTATGCCCGCGTTTGAGAGTTTCGAGGCCGTCCTGGTAGCACGTCATGCCTAGTCATCGAGCCTGAAATCCAAATTCAGAATGCAATTGTGCGAAGGGTGAATAAATGCTCGAACAGAAGATGCTCACAGTCCATGGGAAACAGCTCGAAACCGGATCCGGAAGTTTCGGCGAATTGCGCTCTTCCGCGGGCGCGCTCGAAGACTTTGACGAACTTCACTCTCGATTTGAGAGTGATGGTTACCTCTATCTTCCCGGCCTGCTAGATCGAGATACCTTGAACAACGCGCGGCTGACCATGTTGAAGGCGCTGGCGGGCCTGGACTTTGTTGACTTGGACTACCCTATTGGCGACGGCGTTGCCAAGCGTGAACTGGCCGTATCTGCCAGGGATATGGTAGAGCTATCCAAGAACAATGAGCCACTACGCCAAGCCCTCTTCGCCGGGCCGATGATAACATTTTATGAGCGCTTCCTGGGCGGGCCGGTTCGCCCACTAGACTTCACCTGGTGCCGGGTCAAAACGTCGGGTGAGGAAACGGCTACCAACCCCCACTACGATGTCGTTTTCATGGGACGGGGCACCAAGAACTTGTACACGAGCTGGACCCCGCTCGGAGACATTCCTCGCCAGATGGGCGGTCTGATGATCCTGGAAAACTCCCACCGACAGAATGAGATTAAGGTTACGTATGGCCAGATGGACGTTGATGAATATTGCACGAATGAGCCGGACGCCGCCGAGACGGAAGTAGACCAGAAACGCTGGCAGGGCAGCGGTTTCGGAACTTACTCCTCTGATGCTGTGGCGCTACGCGAAGAGTTGAACAGCCGCTGGCTCACGACCGACTACCAACTCGGCGACCTGCTGGTCTTTAGCATGTACACAATGCACGCCAGCATGGACAACCATACGAACCGGCTGAGGCTGTCGACTGACACGCGCTATCAGCTAGCTTCCGAACCGGTGGACGAACGATGGATTGGCGAGAATCCCATTGCTCACGGTCCTGAAGCGAAGAAAGGGATAATCTGCTGAAGGTTGCCGGGGAAATTGCTAGGATGAGTTGGAAGAAGGGCACCGATCACTGAGCCAGTCCAGGACGGCGCCAATGGGACGCTCCCGCCCCAAGTCGTTGTGAAGCTCATGGTAGTAGCCTTCAAAGAGGCGCAGACTCTTGTCTTCAGAGCCAACCTGGGCGAAAAACGCTTGGGTTGCCGCGGGGACGACCACAGCGTCTGCCAGTCCTTGCATCATCAGAATGGGGATACGAATCTCGGTGGCGCGATTCCCAACCTCCTGCATCGTTTCAAAGAATTCAACGACCCAATTTGCACTGCGCAGTGGTACCCCCAGCGAGTCCCCCATAGCCCGCTGAACCTCCTCCCAGTCACGTGAGAGTATGTCCAGGCTGCCACGCTGACGGAAAGTGAGCTGGGGCCGGACGCGGTGGAGCAGTTCAAGCATGCGCTTAAGGAGCCGGTTTACCAACGAGAGATCATGTGATTGCAGCGAAGGGGAAGAGACGACGGCAAGATCCACTGCACCGGGGGCCTCCATGAGGTAGAGGAGGCCAATCAGCCCACCCATTGAGTGTCCATAGAGAATGCATGGGAGATCGGAGTTGCGCTTTCGGGCCATAGACACGACCTGCGTAATGTCGCTCAAGTAGTCGTGGAAGCCCTGGACATAGCAGCGCGCGCCACCGGAGCGACCGAAGCCCTGATGGTCGTGTGCGTAGACCATGTACCCTGCGCGAAGTAAGGCCGCAACCAGGTGGCGATAGCGCCCACTATGTTCGCCGAGCCCGTGGAGGATGACGACGACTCCTCTTGCAGGGCCCTCCGGACGCCAGCAGCCGTAGAAGATGGGTAGTCCGCTCTCACTGCGAAGGTAGCCGGTTGAGTGTGCCGGACTGCTTTGGCGTGGAGGAGAGCACGGGGTCGAAAGGATAAACTCCTCTTCCGAAGGAAAGAACTCTACGTTGCCGCAGGGGGGAGAGCTAGGGGTGTGAGCCCCACCTACTTCGTTTCTTTGTTCGTTGTTTAGGTTTGCAGGGGGATGGGCAGTATGGTCAGCCCTTTTTCTCATTGCTTACGCGTGTCTCTTGGTTGGCGCTGTCATCAGATTGGCCGTCGGTTTCGCCGTGGTGGTCTTGCGCCGCAGGGGGACCCTCGGGCGGCCAGACTGAGTCGTATCTGCCTCTCCGACTATTTTCCGGTTCTGTAGGGTCCTCGTTTGCTTCTTCGTTCTCCAGAGCAACTACCCAGCGCTTCCATGGGGCCTGTTGCCAGACAAGACCCAGATTCTCAAATGAATGGCGTGACTTTCCCATGTGGCCTTCGCTGAAGGTGCGAAGGCGCAGGCTTCTGGTCTTTCCCTGCAGGGTCCTCGCAAAGTAAGAAACAATCTGTCGTTCTGGCGGGGCGCCCCACAACCTGGGTGGAAGAGCGACCAGGAGACGAAGTTCATCACGCCATCGGAACTGTTGAGCAAAGCCGACCTCGACCTCTTCCTCCAGTATCAGGAACACCTTAGAGGAACGCAGTGTGCTGGAGTGGATTGCGGCGATCATTTCAGTCTCATCTTCCGAAGCATCCGGGTAGACCGTGGGCAATAGTTCGGACATGCGGGCCCCAAAGCGCGCAGAAATCTGCGGAGAAACTCGAAAGCCTTCCGGTAGCGGGGATGTGTCAGCCAATGGCAACTCACCCACCATCTGGCTATTCTGGTAGTCAGCCGTACCAAGACCGAGATCTTCAAGAATCCGTGTTACTTCGCCTGGCGATGCGGTAGCGAATCCAAAGTAGAAGTAAGGATGAATGCCCTGGTCCTCAATGTGATCCAGAGCAGTGTCGATCAAATCGGCAAAATCCTCTCTGTTTTCCTCTACATCCAGGGGTTCGATAAACGCCCAGTCGAAAGTGCCGGCGGCATCGCCATCGTATTGAATGATGACAAATCCGATGATGCGGTCACCCTGTGTGGCCACGAAGGTATCCATCTGTTTGCCCAGAAAGCGGGGGCCGAACCAGCGCATGAATAGGAAACGCCGCCACCAGCTGCCAGCGATCTGTTCCATACTACTAGCATCGCTGGTTACGCCTGAGACTAGCAGATTCAAGACTTCGCGAACCTGTCTGGGGTTAGCTATATCAATCTCAGTGGCCATTCAGATATTCCAATGCCAGTTTGATGCAGTCTCTCTCTCCGTCGTAAGCCAGACGACATAGCGCGTCGTAGGGTGAGGCCCATTCGACCTTTTGGACTTCCACGCTGTCGCCCGAGAGACTCCCTCCAGTTACTCTAAGAAGATAGAAGTCCACTTTTTTGTAGACCCGCTCCGGCACAGTGCGGGCGAAAGTATCGAGATACTCGTAACGCACCGTTTTCAGGAAGGACTCGAATCTGGTCTCCAGGCCGGTTTCCTCCTCAACTTCCCTCAGAGCGGCTGGCAGAGATTCTTCCGAGGGGTAGAGCCGCCCTTTGGGCAGTTGCCAGCGGCGGCACTCCCTGTCTGTGGCGATCAATGCAACTTGAATCGATCCTGTGGCGCTTGCCTGAAGCAGGCGAAACGCAACGCCACCTGCGGAATGGATATGGCGGACTGTGTAATCGTTCGAATTCTCCGGCTCAACCGCACTCCGACCGGCAGGCTTTACATGGCTATCCCCGTCGTTGTGTTCCAAAGATTGCTTTTCGGTGTTACAACTATCTCGTTGAGACTTCATCAACATCCTTTCAAAGAAAGGTAGAGGTGGTTTACCTGTTCCGGTGACCGCCACAGCTGCATTGGGTGGAACCAGGGCCAATTCGATCTTCTGTAGCTCAACTGATTAGCCTGTTCCGTCCAGGTGTTGAGCATCGAATGCTAAAGCGCCTTCTGCAACTATTGCGGCCAGTCCGCGAGCTACCTGTTCCCAATTGTCCGGAGGGAATAGTGCAAGTTGACGAGGCAGAAGCGAAGGCGTAGTAAAGGGCAGCGCTTCCAACAGCTCGGCGTGCGACCACACTGAGCGGGCGCGAGCCAAAACGACGTGAATCTCCATCCATTTTGAGAGTAAGACAAACCATTGTGCCAACGCTTCGCCTGCGCCGACCACTGGCATCGCGGCGGGCACGTCGTCAGCGAAACGGAAGGCGATTCTGCCATCCTGGTCAATCCACAGGCGGTGAGGAATCACCGGCCCTGGTGACACTTGCGCCGTGGTCCATCGTGCGAAATGGCTGTGCAAGTTCGAAATTAGAGGCGGACTCAGCCACTCCACAGCCGTGGCGATTGGTCGGCTCAGGGGGGGATTGCAGGGGGAATTATTGGGTGAACTGTCATCATCGTACCAGTACCACAGGGCCATGGTAAGCGCTCCGTCTTTCGAGGAATACAATACGTCCCCTGACAATGAGTTTCCATGCGTCGGCGTTCCCCGAGCACGAGATGGCGTCGGGCAGTCCCAGTCAGCATACGCTAACCAGTGTATATCCGGGCACTCCATGGGTGCCAAAAAGTCGAGCGTTGCCCCATCAGTCGGAATAAGGAACAGGCCAAATCATATCACAGTCGGTGAAAAACTGCAGCCCGAAAGGTTGCGAATGGAGTGTCCCGTGCTCCTCCGACTTAGGCCAGTATATGTGCATCAATATCGAATTTTTCCCTCTTTTTTCAAGGTATTCCGGACCGTTGGTTGTTCAGGATATTGGTGGCCGGACTCTGACCGTAAGGTCGCCCACACACAGCAGAGAGATGCCGCCAGGAGTTGGAGAGGCGGATGAATTGCGGTATGATTCAGCCGCTGTGCAGGTGAAAGGTAGTTCAGATGGCAAGGGGGAAGTTCTTCGCAAGTGACTCGCAATAAGCCTACGAACGGGCGGCCAGGTTACATCGCCCCACCCACGCTGGTGCAGTCCCCTTCCCTATACACACAGTTTCTGAAGCATGTTTCTGGTCAGCCCTGGCTGGCGCTGGACACGGAGAGCGACAGCCTGTTTCGATATGCTCCTAGAGTTTGCCTTATCCAGATATCTGCGCCAGCCGATCCGCCGGGAAAACCTTCGGTATCTGGCTCCGCCGGCGTTGTCGACTATCTGATCGATCCATTGCAGTTGAGGAAACTGGCCGAGCTGGGGGAAATCTTGGGCGATGACTCCACTGACGTAATCCTCCATGCAGCCGAAAATGATATTTTCACTCTTCAGAGGGACCTGGATTTCCGGCTACGGCGGCTATACGATACGCAGCTTGCCGCTAGGATCCTAGGGCGGCAGGGCGTAGGCTTGGCGAAAGTGCTGCAGGAAGAGTTTGGCGTAGTCAGCGATAAGAGAATGCAGCGCACGAATTGGGGTAAGCGTCCGTTGACTCCCCAACAGTTGACTTATGCACAGATCGACACACACTACTTGCCTGCGCTACGCGCTCGGCAGACTAGCAGATTGGAAGAATCTGGCCGTTGGGAAGAAGCCCAGGCCGCGTTTCGGATGTTGGAGAGAATTGAATATAGGCCACCGGAGCCGCGAACTGTCTGGCAGCTTAAGCAGACTCGATCGGTGGCTGAGAATGACCTGGGTGTCCTGCAGGCAATCTGGGAATGGCGGGAGAAGTTCTCCTTGCAGCAAGATCGGCCGCCTTTCAAGGTCCTGGGAGAGAACTCGATGATTCAGATGTCCCAGAGGCGGCCTAATTCGCTGGCCTCACTTAGGGATATTTCAGGGCTCAGTTCTCGGCAGATCTCTTGGTTTGGTAAGGAGCTGCTGGCTGCGGTTCGACGAGGGGCACGACTCCCTATACCTCAACGAACGACTCCAGTTCGAAAGGCGGAGCCTCATCTCACAAGGGCGGCAAAGAAGCGTTATGAATCCTTGCGTCAGTGGCGGACAGAAACTGCCAGGGCACGCGGTGTTGATCCCGATATCGTCTTCAGCAATGAGACTTTGCTGCAGATAGCAGTATGTCGACCGACATCATTGGCCGAGTTCGAGGAGATTCCTTCTGTGGGGCAGTGGAAGGCAGAGAATTATGGGAATGCAGTTTTCAAACTGATTGGCAACGTCGACTCGAGCTGATCAGAAACGTGACGAATCTTCGCACAAAATCTCTTAGCTATTGCCATAGTCGGAGTTAGAGGACTCAGAGCCTATGGGCTGGGGGGCGTCCGTCAAGCGGGCTGGAGTGCAAGCGGGCTGGACAAGTCGTCAGTACCGACGTTTCCTTCGAATATGTCGACGAACTCTTCTTCTTCCAACGTTTCGCGAGCGAGCAAAGCCTCTGCCACGGCGTCCAAGCGAAGTCGATGAATCCTGAGAATGTTTCGCACACGGTCGTGCTGATCATTGACGATTCTCTGAACCTCGCCGTCTAGCGCTTCCGCAACCTCTTCGCTGTAATCGCGTTGCTCTGTCAGTTCCCTTCCAAGGAACGGGTTCTCTTCCTGGCTTCCAATCTGTAGCGGTCCCATACTTTCGCTCATTCCATATTTCGTCACCATCGCCCGCGCCATCCGCGTAATTGTCTGAATGTCGTCGCTGGCCCCGTTTGAGATGTCCCCGAAGACAAGCTCCTCTGCAACGCGACCTCCCAGCCCAACAGCAATACGGTCCACGAAGTAGGACCGCGGCAACAGATAGCGATCTCGCTCGGGTACAGTCAAAGTGACGCCACCGGACATTCCGCGGGGAATGATAGAGACTTTCCGGAGCGGGTCTGCTCCTTTGACGACATGTGCGATGATGGCGTGGCCCGATTCATGGTAGGCTACAACGCGACGTTCTCGGTCTGTGATGAGGCGGCTGCGGCGTTCCGGCCCACCCATAGCGATGCGCTCAATCGACTCCTGCATCTCCGTCATGGCTATCGTGCGCCGGTCACGTCTTGCGGCCAGGATCGCGGCCTCATTGACAAGATTTTCCAGATCCGCGCCGACGAAGCCTGGCGTCTGTCGAGCAATCAGGTCCATGTTCACGTTGGGATCGAGCGGCTTTCCCTTGACGTGAACGTCGAGAATTGCCCTTCGTCCTTGAAGGTCTGGGCGATCCATGGTGACACGCCTGTCAAAACGGCCGGGGCGCAACAACGCTGGATCGAGGATGTCCGGACGGTTTGTAGCGGCGACCAGGATTACGTTTGTGTCGGTGCCAAAGCCGTCCATCTCCACGAGGATCTGATTCAACGTCTGCTCGCGCTCATCGTGAGATCCGCCCAGTCCAGTGCCGCGATAGCGTCCAACTGCGTCTATCTCGTCAATAAAAACTATACAAGGGCTGTTCCGCTTGGCCTGCTCGAACAGATCGCGCACACGGCTTGCGCCAACGCCGACGAACATTTCGACGAATTCGGAGCCGCTAATGCTGAAGAAGGGCACCCCTGCTTCGCCTGAGACTGCTTTGGCCATCAGGGTTTTGCCCGTTCCGGGCGGACCGACCAGTAGTACACCCTTGGGGATGCGAGCCCCCAGTGCAACAAACTTCTGAGGCTCTTTAAGGAACTCAACAATCTCCTCAAGCTCCTGTTTCGCCTCATCCGCGCCAGCGACGTCGCTGAAAGTGACGGTGGGGCGGTCGCCAACAAACATGCGCGCTTTGCTCTTTCCGAAAGAAAGGGCCTGATTGTTGCCGGACTGGCTCTGGCGGAACAGGAACAGAAAGAGACCGGCAATCAGTATGAGAGGGAGCAGGTTTATGACCAGTGCAAACCAGTTGCCCGAGTTCGAGGGAGGCTGGACATTTATTTTGACCTGGGCCAGTCTCTCTTCTGAAACGCCCATCCCCTGCAGTGTTCGAGTCAGGGCAACGCCTTCCTCTTTGCGGCTGGCAAGCGGCTGTTCGCTGCCTGAGGCATAGATTTGCAGCCTTTCTCCGCGGACGTCAATACGTGAAACCTCGCCCCGCTCGATCTGCCTTGAAACATCGCTCAGACTGATGTTTTGCGGCCTTTCGCTGGGCCCGTAAACATTCAAGAAAAGGGCCGCGGCGGCCACCAATATAAGCAGATAAACAAACGCGTTTCGTGTCCAGTTCCCGCTCACGATGCCTCCTCAGCAGTCAGGATTTGCTGCACAGGGAGTATATCATAGAGGTCCCTCTAACATGAATTATTACCAATTGGGCGAGCCTCGGCTGTGTGCCGGATTCCTATTCGACACTTTTGGTAGCAAGTGATGCGATTGCACTGTGAATTCGGTCAAATATGACGCGGTCTAAGGTTAGGATATCCGAGGCACCTATACTCTCGGGTCACGCGCGCAGTTCACCGAGAGACCTCTCGTCCTGCCTCACATAATCGG
Organism: Caldilineaceae bacterium; assembly: GCA_965207495.1. Lineage (GTDB taxonomy): Bacteria > Chloroflexota > Anaerolineae > Caldilineales > Caldilineaceae > Bin5. The sequence goes on along the minus strand of OZ242287.1, from coordinate 3,106,575 downwards.
CCACCGGGCTTTCCACTCGCCCATAACCGCTCCAGACTTTGAATCCTAGAAGAGCAAGCAGCCCCGGAGAAGCCTCTGCCAGCAGTTCGGGGCGGGCGCCTATGGTGAAGTTCTCTTGAGGTCGGAACTGTGGGCCACAGAAAGTTGTGAGCAACCCGTAACGGTTTTCGGAGCTGATATTGGCGCCGGTACCGTGCCAAAGCCTACCATCAAATACCATGGCCGTTCCTGCAGCCCCTTCTGCAGACAAGGTATCCTCCTTGTCCATTGGCCCGGGGGGCCGACCTCGGAGGTGGCTGCCGGGCACGAATCGGGTCCCACCATTTTCAGCGCTGAAATCGTTGAGCATCCACATTACGTTGACGCAAACGCACGGGGCAATCATCGCAGGAGGATCTTCCCCAGCAAGATTGGGTCGCTCGCGAGTTATCGAACCCACCGGAACCGGTGACGGCTCTCTTTCAGTGGGGTGGGGCATCCACCACTGATCGGTATGCAGATTCATGGCGGCGCCACCCGGCTTGGCAATATTGGCTGAGTAGCTGGAGAGTAGATAATCCTTGCCAAGTACATGGTCGACGACGGCGCGTACGCTCTCTGTAAACAGTATCTGACAGAAGATTCGGCCTTTATTTACCAGCATCCAGACACGCTGATTGACGCCCCCGGCCGCGGCTGTGTAGGCTTGCTGGCGGAGGCGACCCTCCCCGTCTGTAAACGCTCCCCATTGCTGTTTAGGTCCACCGTCTTCGAAGGCCGCGCCCTGATCCATTTCCGCTGCCGCCTGTTCCTTCAATCTTTTGAGAACGGCATCCACGACCGCCGGTTCCAATGCGTTGTCAATCAGGCAGAACCCAAATTTATCGATATCGGACTTAGCTTGTTCTATGTTTGAAGTCGCTTTGGGCAGGTTTGAGATAGGATGCATTGGACTCCTCCGGGCAGGACTGTTTCTGGTACTGTAATCCATTTTCGCCAGCACGGCAACGCTGTCCTTCCCTGACGTTACTACAGTTGGAACGCCCTAACTCTGCATTCTGCTATCCTTCCTTTCCTGCCAGAGCACTACTGGTTGTGGGAGCCTGCTTTATCATAGGATGGTTCTGGTTCGAAAACTGCCTGTATTTTGAAAGTGCCTTTAAGAAGTAGAAAACCAGGTCTTGCACTTGCTCCCCGACTGACTTTCTCTTCTCGTAGGGCATTGCCTACCTGCAACGGGGTCATTTTGGCCGACGGGAATCGTCTGCAGGGGATTGGGTCGCGAGGGACTGGTTTGCAGGGCCTTCTAGTCATTCATTGGAGTGGGCGCCAGCCCGTTCAGCTTTGGGCCGTTATGGGAATCCTAGACCAACCTGAACTGTTTCGAACGTGCGATTGGCTGTGCTAAAATTGTCAGATATGAACGGTTTCGAATTGCCCTGGACGGCAATAATTGTTCCTGTCGGGCCTCCGCTCGTCCTGACTTTGGGCAGCATTGTACTCTGGATAATGGGTCGCTTTGTGCGTCCAGCCGCCCGTTGGCACGCTTACGGAAGTGCGACCGGTCTTCTCAGTGGGATTGCTCTTCTTTTTTGGGGATTGGCAGCGGCAATGACGGTAGGGCTGCGCGTTCAACCTACCGCCCCTACTTACAGTATTCCCTGGCAACCATTCTTTTCACCTGGCGCGGACCTGCTGTGGGTCAGTAATGGCTGGAATTGGTATGTCTCCTGCCTGATTCTTCTGCTTGGAGGAGGAGGACTGCTGTTCAGCGGCATCTCAGGACAAAGCAGTGATCAGACAGCGGAAGAAATCTGGCACGGTAGAGCGATGACGCTTGCACTCTCCCTGAACGCCATTGCAAGCGCCCTGTTCTTTGTCAGTAGCGGGAATCTTCTGACTGTAACACTGATGTGGGTGGTGATGGACTTATTTGTCATTGCTCGCAGCACAGTGGTCCCTGAAGGCACAGGGCCCTTGCCCACGCGTCAGTTTCAGGGCCTGAGCATGATGGGAGCGCTGTTGCTGCTGATTGGACTGCTTCCGGCCGGCCAAAGTGGACCTGGCGAACTTCTGGCGGGCGGTCAACTGCCCCAAGAGACAGTGATTCTGATGCTAATCGCCGGTATCATCAGGGCCGGTGTCTACCCACTGCACCTTTGGCTCTTGCCTCACCGGGGCGAACGGCTATATATGCCGGACCGCCTTATAGACCAGATGCCGCCGGCGCTATGCGGTCTTTGGCTGCTAGGTTGGTCAAGCGGCCTGGCAGGGGAAGAGCTTCTTGCGCGTCCTGAAATCGTAGCCCTTGCACTACTTGGGCTGCTCGGTTCTGCAATTGCCACTTTCACCACCACGACCAGGCAAGAACACACCACCTTCGTATTGATCACTGCGGTGGGAATCGCAGGGTTGACGAGTATTTTGTCTGAAATTCGCGGCCCGGCTGCCGTTCTGTGGCCTACGACGACTTTCGCATTGGGAGGTGGCCTTTGGTTGATCGGCGAGCGGATCTGGCGGGCCTGGCACTGGCAAATCCCGATTAGTGTAGGTGTGCTGGCTCTGGTCGGCGTTCCCTTTACGCCAGGTTTCTTAACACAGTCTGTCGTTGCGCAACTGCTGGTCATTGGAAGCTGTCCCGACGCGAGCGCTCTTTGCGGGAAGCTTGGGGCTCTGATGTGGCCCCTTTTTGCAGCATATGTAGTAACCCAGACGATATACGTCTCCTCGCTGTTGCGGAGTTGGGACAGTGATCCCGACGGCTCGGTTTGGGAACTTAGCCCAAACGCGTGGATTATCGGCAGACTTCTGGTCTATGTGGTTGTTCTCGCTATTCCTCTGGCAACGGCTGGCCTCTTTCCCGTGATGATGACAAATCTTGCCAATCTTCCGGATGCCATTCCGCGCGGCGCCGGGAATCCGCCTAGCGCTGTCGCGAGTTGGCAGGTCTGGTTGACGCTTGCCGGACCGCTCATTCTAGGCATTTTCCTTGCGATCGCCCGTACTTACGTCAGAGACTATCTGAGTGCGAATAGCAATCAAGCCGGAACACTGCCGACACTTCGGACATGGTCGAGCCGCATAGCGCGTCTCGCAACATTGGACTGGATTTCGCGCCTTACCAGCTGGGGCACGGGCAGGGCGGGCGCCGTGTGGGATGTTGGCCTGGAAATTGTTGAAGGCGCCGGCCACATGGGTTGGGTCGTCGTCTTCGGCATCATAGGCTATCTGCTATTGAGTGCATAGCCAAAGTGTTTCGTTGAGTAGATTGATCTGTTCTGAGACTGGCCCAGGGCGTTTGATCCACACGGTCAGGTCTGTATGGTGTAAGGACATTAGATTCACCGTAGTACGAGTCTTCATATAGTATTGGCGACTACTTTACTGTGATCCAAGCGGTCCAACATAGTTCATTGGCCGACCGCATTTGAGCAATACGATTTCCAGACACGAACGTCAAACGGTTTGAATCCATGGCTGCCTTTTGGGCTTCGGTATCAATACATGTCATTCTTGGAGTCGTAGCAGGCATTCCAGTCATACTCTGGGACTGGCGAATCGCTCTGCCCGGGCTTCTAGTCGTTCAACTGGGAACAAGCGTCTTGATCGGCACTGTTTACGGACTCCCGGCGCCTTGGCCGGCGGTCCACCTGGGCATTCAGTTCCTGGCCTGCCTGATTCTCCTGCTATCCATCCTACAGACCAGTAACGTACAGGTGCGAAACTCGGGGGAATTCAGTTCAAGGCTATTTCGCTTGTTGATCTTGGGTATTGCGGCTCTGATGGTTTGGACTGCGACCGAAACAGTTGAATTGCCACGCCTGGAAGATGCTACCAAGGTGTTGTTCATTTGGTTTGCAGCTGTAGCGCTGATAACCCTGGGAATGACCGAGACTGCACTGTTCGGAAGCATTGGTCTTCTCTTGTGGTTGATTCCTGTTCAGGCATTTCTGTCAGTCTTGTTTCCCTTGCCCGCCGTCATCGTCTTGATAGGGATTCTCCAAATATTGGTTGCCTTGGCTTGCAGCTACCTCCTACTGGCAGAAGACGACGCGCTTATGCTGATCGAAGTGCCATCGACTGACCCCGACGTGGCCCCAGGCGTTCATCGCCGCCACAGCATAACTTCTGGCGCTAGGGTACTAGGGTACGGCGTCGGATACTGGTTCTATACACTCGCCAATCGACGTCGGAATACTGAGACCGGAAACGGCTGATGCAGGGCTAATTGATTCTGGACAGACAGGCCGCACGTTGGACAGGTAAATGCGTTGCCAGTTCAGCCGGGTGGCTGTCCGGGTGCAGGGAGGACGACTTGGGAATGCCCAGAAATGAAATACAGATCGTGACTTACTGCGCTCCATGATTCAGCTTGCTCTGCCCTCCTTCCTGTTCAGCCTCTTCCTCCTGGCAATTCTCTCCAGCTACATCCTTCGCCGCTGGGAACGAGGCGTCTCACTAGTCAACGGCGCCTTGTTAAGTCTTGTGGGTGTTCTGCTGTGGCAGTATCCGGTGGACGCGCCGTTGCTGACATTCCCGTTCGTTCCAGTCGAGCTCGATTTGGGCGCAGGGATATGGCAGTACGGTTTCCGCCTCCAACTGACACAGACAAATGAACCGATCGTTGTCATTGTCCTCCTTTTGCTGGGAACGGGAACGCTCCTTACAGCCGCAGCAAGTCAGGGGAGGGTCTTCCCACCGTCGATGTTGCTCGTGGGAGCGGGCTATATCGGAATCGCGCTGACTGTGGATGCACCCATTTCGCCGGTGTTTCTCGCCCCCATTTTTCTGGCGATACTGATGACTGTAAGTGTCTTCCCACTTCAGGTGGGCATTGGCGGGGAGGCGTTAAGTTCCTTGCGGGCGATGCTACCACCCATACTGGCGACGCCATTCGTGTTACTCGCAGCGTGGAATATGGAGCAGCTGCCCCTTAATCCTCAGGATATCCGTCTTGCGGCAGGCGGTGCGCAGCTTCTTGGCGTTGGGCTGCTAATTCTCCTGGCACCGGTGCCGTTACATAGTGGGCAGCCTCAGTTGGGCGAGTCTTCGCCACCGATAGCGATGGCTCTGACAATTCTCCTCTATCAGACCCTGGCTCTATTCCTCTACTTTCTTGCCACCTCGAACTTCCCCCTACTCCTGAACAGCACAGCCCTTAACGTGTGGCTGACATCAACCGCCACAATCACTCTAGTGTGGGGTGGGGTAGCGGCGGCAGCGGCCAGCCATCCAGGCCGGTTGTTGGGTTATGCAATGCTTCACGATTGGGGTTTGATTCTCCTGCTTCTTGCCGGCTCAGATGAGGGCAGCCTTCCAATGGTCATCTCATTATTTGCGCTCCGTATATTGAGCGCAATGAGCGCGGCCACCGGTCTCTCACAGATTCGACAGGCGGCAGGTAGCTTGGATGCAGAAAGCCTACACGGGATTGGCGCGCGGTTGCCCTGGAGCACGGCGGCGTTCCTGCTGGGTAGCCTGGGGCTGGCCGGATTCCCACTGACGGCCGGCTTTTCCGGACATTGGTCGGCCATTCAGGCGCTGGCCGAAGGTGATTGGCGTTTCGCGGCGATCGTGCTGATCGCAAGCGGCAGCGTTATTTTCGGTTTCGTTCGGATGGTGGGCATCTTCTTTGGGCGACTTGCTTTTCCACAGTTGCCGCGCGAAAGGCCTTTGGGCGTAGTCTTTTCCTTGATTGCGATATTGCTGGTCACCGGCATGGCCATCGCTCCCCAGCTTTTCGAAGGACCTCTTGTCAGAACCCTGCTAGCATTTGATTGAATTGAACCTGTCAGAGTCTTCCCAGCTTACATCTGATAGAGATTGATAGGCCGCGCCTGCTATAGTTTGCATTGCAGGTGCTGTACTGGTGTCAGCCTATGAGGCACGTAAACCTGCGCGTTCTGATGCAGAGTATTGCCGAATCCGCGTTATTTTCTTAAAGGGGCCAGCCATTTCCGATATCGTGCACAATCGTTCTTCCAGACTTGAAGGGTTTTACAGGCGAAGCTTGGAAGACCGTGTAGCCCTAATTTCTGAGTGGGCAGCGCTGACCAGCGAAGAGACAGCGCTTCTGGCCGACAGTGTTGGCTCGAACCATGCCGATCTGATGATCGAAAATGTCGTGGGGCGATTTGCCATGCCACTTGGGATTGGCGCGAACTTTCTCATCGACGGGCGAGACTACCTCATTCCGATGGCCATAGAGGAGCCTTCGGTCGTGGCGGCTGTCAGCTCCGCCGCGCTCTTGGCGCGAGCAGGAGGAGGATTCTCGACAGGGAGCACGGATCCTGTGATGATCGCCCAGATTCAGCTTCTCGACGTAGCTGATGCGGTAAAAGCTAAGAGTGCTATCCTTGCATCCAAGGAGAGGATTTTGGCTTGCGCCGATACCAGTCCCTCCCTGTCGCGTCTTGGAGGCGGGCCCCAGGGAATCGAAGTGCGCCATCTGCCAGACACGCCAGCAGGGCCGATGCTGATAGTCCATCTGTTGATCGATTGCAGAGACGCCATGGGCGCCAATGCTGCCAACACTGCCGCCGAGGCAGCAGCGCCGGTAATTGAGCAGCTGAGCGGAGGCCGGGCGGGACTTCGTATCCTTTCCAACTTGAGCGATAGGCGACGGGCCTGGGCGGAAGTAGAGGTCCCAGCCGAGGCGTTTGACAGCAATGACTACACCGGTGGGGATGTCATTCGGGGGATCGCAGAGGCTAACGCTTTTGCCATCGCGGACACTTATCGAGCAACGACGCACAATAAGGGCATCTTTAACGGTATCGATGCGGTGCTCTTGGCTACAGGAAATGATTGGCGTGCGGTAGAGGCAGGAGCCCATGCTTGGGCGGCGCGTGATGGTCAGTACCGCGCGCTCACTGACTGGCAAGTGCGCGGCTGCAAGGAAGGTGAGACTTTGTACGGACGTCTGGAACTGCCTCTTGCCGTTGGTACGGTAGGCGGGGCGACTCGGAGCCACCCTTCGGCCCGCGTTGCCTTGAAGATTCTGGGCTACGAAATCGATGGAACGAGTGGCCATGGATCCGGAAACTGTGGTTCTGACAGCGATACCGGCGCGCTGTCGGGCAGCCACGGCGCGAAGAGACTGAGCGAAATTGTTGCCGCTGTAGGCCTGGCTCAGAACCTTGCTGCACTGCGAGCGCTGGCGACTACGGGGATTCAGAAGGGCCATATGCGTCTCCACGCGCGGCAGGTTGCGGTTTCGGCCGGCGCTGAGGGTGAGGCAGTCGAATATATTGCCGGACAGCTCATTGCAGAAGGCAGAGTTAGAGTAGAGCGGGCCAGAGAACTGTTGCAAACGTGAATTTTGCGGTCCCTTATGAATGGGATGTAGAGATTGCGAGGAAAAGGATTATCCATGTTGAATCAGCCAGTACTGCAAGCAGGGGTGGTTGGATACGGGGCCTACATTCCGCGATATCGCTTGCCAGGGTCAGAGATCAGCAGGATCTGGATGGATGACATTGAATCAGGGAGCGGAATGCCCTCTGCGGGAGAGACCGGCGCCAAGGAAAGGATTGCAAGCATTCCCATTAAGGAGAAGGCCGTACCAGGTCTCGACGAGGACACTGCTACGATGAGCATTGAGGCGGCCCGCAACGCAATCGCGCGTTCTCAGGTCGACCCGCAGGAAATTCGCGCTGTATGGGTCGGGAGCGAGAGCCACCCCTATGCGGTCAAGCCTACGGGCACAATTGTAGCCGAGGCGATAGGCGCCACACCGGCCACTCAGGCCGGAGACTGGCAGTTCGCCTGTAAGGCAGGAACAGAAGCAATGCAGGCCGCGATCGGTCTGGTGGGTAGCGGCATGGCTCCCTATGCCCTGGCAATTGGGATGGACACCGCACAAAGTCGACCGGGTGATGCGCTGGAATACACTGCGGGGGCAGGTGGTGCAGCACTACTTCTGGGCGCAGCAGAGGAATCGGTAGCTGTCATCGAGCGAAGCTTGAGTTTTGTTTCGGATACGACTGACTTCTGGAGAAGGCCTGGCCGTCAGTTTCCCAGTCATGCCGAACGTTTTAGCGGAGACCCTGGCTACTTCGGCCATGTGCTGCCAGCCGCCGAGCAGATGATGCAGGAAACAGGGGTGACTGCAGCGGAAATCGACCATGTTATTGTCCATCAGCCCAATTTGAAGTTCCCAATCAGGGCTATGCGCACGTTGGGATTCAAGGAAGGACAGTGGAAGAGCGGGCTATTGGTCGAAGAGATAGGCAACACCTACGCGGGCTCTGCTATCGTCGGCTTGACGGCGGTGCTGGATATCGCTGCCAAGGGGCAGCTTATTCTTGTCGTCAGCTATGGCAGTGGGGCTGGCTCCGATGCATTCCTACTACATACAACTGGTCGCCTCAGCGAAGCACAGAGCAAGGCTCCGGCAACCCAAGAATACATCGGCAGACGTATCGAGATAGACTATGCGCAATATGTGCGATTAGGGGGGAAGTTGGCTGCCCATTGAGTGGGAGACTAAATCCGAAGTGAATTAACTGGGCCAAAGATCGACCGTCGCGCTGTGTCTTACTTCTGGCATAGCTCGTCAACTCTGCGGCCGCTGTGGAGCCCCCTACAGTGCATACGAAACACTTAGTGTGACTCTTTTGTTAGCAGGGACAGGATATACAAGCCTCTCTATCCATCCGCCAAGAAGCCTCTACGCAAGGTCGAGAAGTAAAATCGCTTCCGACTATTTGTCCGCCTTAAGTGCCTTCAACGAATCTATCAGAAGAGTCCGCCAGCGCCCTTCTTCATCGATTGGGATATAGATGGCCTCGCGCCCAACGTGAATCGCATTATTGGGAATGAACTCGCCTTCGTCTGTTGTGTGGCCCAGGCCCATCCTCAGAAAGGTTTGCATTTTTCGCCGGGGACCGTCGTCCAATTCCCCTTTTACAACGTCAGAAGATCCAATTGCATGCAATGGAAACCCCACCGGAAGTCTGACGGCGATCTGATCCCGCCGGCGACCGATGTTCAATATGCCTGCTCTCAGCGCCTCCATTTTCACCTGAATCTGGTAGAATAGGTTCTCCAATTCCAGTGGGATGGCGTTTGCCTCTGGGTCTTTCCCAAAGCGGTCCTCAATCTCCTTTCGCATTTCTTCCAATTCTTTGAGAGATTTCAGGCCGGCAATGCGGCGATAGAGTTGAAGACGTAAACCCTCATCTTCAACGTAGTCTGACGGAATCTCGGCACGCAGTGGTAGGTCAAGCGTGACAGGAGGAGCAAGGGGATCGTCCACGGCCATCTGGAGAGGGCCCCCGTCCGGTGGCTGCGGCGTCACGTAATGCGGGCTCTGGCCATTTGGGCTTTCCATTCCAGCAACGGTGCCGTTCTCTCCCTGTACCTTTGCAATACGCTCCTTCTTTGCTCGGAGATCATTGACCGATTGAGCCAGTAGGCGGGTATAGAGTTCAAAACCCACACTGGCAATTTGGCCGTGTTGCTTCGCGCCAAGTAGCTCTCCTGCCCCCCGGATTTCAAGGTCTCGCATGGCAATGCGAAAACCTGCGCCCAGTTCGTCACTGCTTTCGATAAGGGCTTCCAAACGGCGGCGGGCGTCGAAAGTCAATGTGCTGTGGCGATCATGGAAGAGATAGCAGTAGCCCCTCACGGCTCCGCGACCGACCCGGCCTCGCAACTGGTATAGCTGAGCCAGCCCGAAATGGTCGGCCCGATTAACTATGATTGTGTTGGCCCGGCGAATATCGAGCCCATTCTCAACGATAGTTGTGCAGACAAGCACATCGATCTCGCCGTCGGCGAAGCGCATCATCGTGTCTTCCAGTTCGCGCTCGGCCATCTGTCCATGGGCTACGGCAACGACCGCTTCAGGCACTTCGCGTTGCAGACGCGTCGCCAAAGTCTGCAGGCCACGAACGCGGTTATGGACGAAGAAGACCTGCCCATTACGCTCAAGTTCCCTTTGGACAGCCTGGCGAACCAGCGTGTTGTCGAACTCTGAGAGCATTGTCCGTACAGGGAGCCGCTCTCTGGGCGGCGTATTTATGGTGCTCATGTCGCGTACACCGCTCAGACTCATATGCAGAGTTCGCGGGATCGGTGTCGCGCTTAGCGTAAGCACGTCCATTTGGGAACGAATTTGCTTAAGGCGCTCCTTGTGGCTGACGCCGAAGCGCTGCTCCTCGTCAATGATGAGAAGTCCCAGCGAATTGAACTCCACATCTTTAGAAAGCAAGCGGTGTGTGCCGATGACGATGTCCACCGTTCCTTCCTGCAATTTCTGCAAGACTTTCTCTTGCTGGGATTGCGTTCGGAAGCGTGAAAGCATCTCCACCATGATGGGAAACTGCTTCAGACGCTCGCTAAAGACGCGGAAATGCTGCTGCGCAAGAACGGTCGTCGGCACAAGCACCGCCGCCTGTTTTCCGTCCATCACTGCCTTGAACGCCGCGCGAATGGCGACTTCCGTCTTGCCGTAGCCTACGTCACCGATGATAATCCGGTCCATTGGCCGGTCAGTTTCCATGTCGCGTTTTACGTCGAATATGGCGTCGATCTGGTCTGCTGTTTCACGGAAAGGAAAGGCTGCTTCCATCTCCTCCTGCCAGGGACCGTCTGGGCTGAATGCATAGCCGGGAACGACCTCCCGCTCTGCGTAGAGTATGAGAAGATCCTCCGCAATGTCTTCAACGGCTTTCTTGGCGCGAGCTTTTACTGTCTGCCAGTCGCTCGTGCCTAAGCGAGTTACAAAGGGCGGGATGCCCGAGTCTCCCGCGCCTACGTAACGACTCAGCCGATCTGCTTGATGCACGGGGACGTAAAGTTTGTCGCCCCTGGCGTAGTTCACCTGCAGGTATTCCCGCTCGACACCGCCCATTTCAAGCCTTTTCAGGCCTTCATAGACTCCGATGCCATGCTCCATGTGAACGACATAATCGTTTGGATTTACGTCGGCAAAGAACAGTTCGGGGGCCACCGAGGACTGGGACCTTCGCCGCTGTTGTCGAGCCTGTCGGGTCCAGCCAAACAGTTCCGAATCGGTGTAGAGGCGCAAGGAGGCAGATTGCCGGCCATTGCCTTCATTCCCCTCAGCCGTGGACCCGTTAAACACGAATCCTTCCGGTAGAACACCTTGAAGGAGAGAGATTCCGCGGCGGGGTAGGGAATCCAGATCGGAGATCAGGTTCGCAGGCAGCTGGGCTTCGCTCAGTTCCTCCTGAAGTCGAGCAGTCTGGCGAGAGACGAGGACGACCTTGTCGGAGGAGTTGGCATATTTTCGCATCTCCTGGAGGATGCGTTTGACTTGACCGGCAAAGTGGGGGCAGGGGACAAACATGCGCGCGAGATCAGAGCTTTCGTGATCCGTTTGATCCCCAGGGAGCCCGCTCGTACCCAGAACGATCGGGGTGCGCGCTTCTATCTGTTCAAGGATTTCCTCTGGGCCGAAGGAGCTGGATCTGAATTTCGAAGGAAGTTCGTGGCCGCGCAGAAGCTCTTGGTAGATTCTTGCTCCTTCTTCATCGGCCTCCTTGATACTTGCAGCCAGTTGGTCGCCGTCGTCGATGACGAGCAGGCCATTGTCGGGCAAGTGGTCCAACAGAGAAGCAGGGCGACTGTATAGATAAGGCAGATACCACTCGATGCCTCTAAATGTACGACCGCCGCCAAGGTCTTCCAGTTCGCGAGCGATCTCTTCTCGTATGGCCAAGATCAGGTTCGGTTCCTGCAGCAGAGTCGCACGCAGGCTCTCAAGTCCAACATCTCTGGTCGGGCCCGTCCCGGCTCCACCGCTAACTGTAGACCCATTCTCCAACGAATCTTGAACAGTTGAAGCGCTAATCTGCTGGTGTTGGACTACTTCGACTGGGGAAACTTCGTTGGGGAGCGCCGATTGGACACTGTCAGAGAGGACACTTCCGAGGGCTTCACTTCCAGGCCCAATCAGAGTTCGTTGAAGTTGCAGTTCGCTCCGCTGTGTTGCCGGGTCGAAGGACCTTAGCGTCTCCACCTCGTCGCCAAACAGGTCAATGCGGACAGGATGGGGCAGATTAGGAGGCCAAATGTCAACGATGCCGCCGCGACGGGCGAATGTCCCAGGTTCCTCTACCACCTGCACGGGTTCGTAACCGTTACGCACCCAACGGCCTGTCAACTCATCCAACTGTACGAAGCTGCCGACGCGCAGAGGCCGCAAAGCCATTCGGAACATTCTTGCCGGCAACGTTTTCTGCATCAGGGCACGCGCCGACGAAACAACCACCGCTGGCTTGTTGCCCTTTTGCTGTAGCGATGCGAGCGCGGTCAGTCTGAGCTGGCGAGTGCGTCCTGTCCAGGGAATGCGTTCATAGGGCAGTGCATCGGGATCGGCAAAGAGAGAGATTTGCGGCGCACCATCGGAATGCGGCAGGTACACTGCAAGCAGCTCAGCCCATCTTTCGGCCTGGTCAGTGGTGGCTGTCAAAACAAGGACAGGACTTTCCCTCTCGGTTGCAGCGGCGGCGACGACTAATGCGCGTGCTGCCGCGTACAGCTTCTGAGGCGCCGACCCGTGTCGCTCAAGCGAAGCCTGGAAGGCTGGCTGGTCTTTGAGAAGTGGAATGAGGCCTGAGAGATTCATCCGTGCTTTACTGTCAATATCGGGTTTGTGGGCGCCGGCCTAAGTCAGGAAAGAGGAAGGCTGACAGAGTGTGTAAGATGGGTGCCCAGCTCAAACGGCTGTAGCTGGGGCCGAATTAAACCGATTCATTGCCAGGTCGATCCCATGATGAAGCCAGGTTTCGACGGCGTCGGCGATTTGTTTCCTAAGTGTTTCAAAAATGATCTCTTCATCAACGCTAAAGTTTTGCAAAACGTAGTCGGCCGGACTCATTGGCGTCCGAGGCCGACCAATACCCACCCTTGCGCGCGGAAACCGGTCAGTTCCGAGCATTCGGATGAGCGACTTCATCCCGTTGTGTCCTCCGCTGCCGCCAAAGGGACGAAGGCGGAGTTTGCCGCTCGGCAGGTCGAGTTCGTCGTAGATGACAAAGATGTCTTGTGGTTCCACTCGATAATAGTTCGCCATTGGCGCGACGGCGTTTCCGCACAGATTCATGAATGTGAGTGGCCGCACTATCAGCACCCTTTGGTTAGTCATGTCTTCTATCTGCAGTCGGCTTCGTCCGGGGGCGTGCGAGTGACCAACAGTACCTAGGCCATACAGGGCATTGTATTTCGCACGCGAGAGTGGAATGTCATGCCTCTCGGCCAATATGTCCACCACTTGAAAGCCGATGTTATGTCGATTGCGCGAGTATTGGGGTCCGGGATTGCCCAGACCCACTATCATCTTCATGGTCAACCGCTCTAACAGATAATCACATTGCGGGATGCAAGTTTCTGTGAAATCAGCATCCCTAAAGAGAATCGCATAGGCTGCCAGTAATACGGAACTGTCAACTGCTGTTCGTTAAGCGGGGATGAACACATTCACCCGAGTAAGACCGCCAACAATTGATTATCCCGCATCTGAATCCGCTGGCCAAACCGCGCCTTCTGCTGCCCACATAGGCTTAAGGCCTGAGGCGCGTGCGCCTCCCAGTGCGCCCAGCTTCTCGAGGACGTTGTGACAGTACTGGCGTCGGTTCGAACCGACGATGGGCGAATTGGATTGGTACAACTCGGCTCAACCCGCAGCGGGGCCGGATATAGAGGATACCGTGCAGGAGGGCAGATTTAGACCGATAAGATGAGCTGACACAACAGCATTCGCATCAGCCGGATCAATGCCGTCGGGGAGGCACAGCTGGTTGGCAGACAGGTCAATGCCCGATAGATGGGTGAGGGCGCTCAGATCCGGCACTGGCCCCGTTAATTGGTTCGACGCGAGGATCAGGCTGGTAAGGTTTGTTAGCGTCCTCATGTCCGGAATCGACCCGGTCAACTGGTTGGAGCCAAGATCGAGGGCTGTCAGTCTTGTGAGTGCGCCGAGGGTCGGTATCGATCCGGTTATCTGGTTGCGGCCAAGGTTGAGCCTAGAGAGATTTGTGAGAGACCCAAGGTCTGGCATTTGCCCACTCAATTGATTGTTGCTCAAATCTAGCCAATTAAGGTTGGCAAGAGAACCGATCTCGGGAATCGATCCCGAGATCGAATTGTTCGCCAGGGATAAGTCGGTAAGTTTTGTGAGGGTGGCAAGGTTTGGGATCGGGCCGGAGAGCTGATTGTTAGGCAGGAGCATTAGCCTGAGATTGACTAGTGCGCTGACATCTGGAATCGGGCCTGTTAACTGGTTGTTACTGAGATCAATCCAAGCCAGTTTGGTGAGAGCGCTCAAGTTTGGAACAGTTCCAGTCAACTGATTGCTGCCAAGGTACAGGTCCGTCAGGTTGGTAAGGGCTCTCAAGTCTGGAATCGACCCACTCAGTTGATTGCCAGAGAGAGAAAGCACGGTAAGGTTGGAGAGAGCGCTCAGATCGGGAATGGACCCGGTCAGTTGATTGGCTCCAACGTGAAGTGCAGTCAAGTTGGTGAGGGCACTCAGATCAGGGAGAGACCCAGCAAGATTATTGTCGGCGAGAGATAGATCACTGATTTGCGAGAGGGAGGCCAGGTCAGGAATCGATCCTGTTAACTGATTGAAACTTAAGTCGAGGACTTCCAGGTTTGTAAGCGCGGCCAGGTCTGGCACTGAACCGGTCAGCTGGTTGCTGGAGACCGACAACCACCCCAACTCAGTAAGGGCACTCAGAACAGGAATAGACCCATTGAGTCGATTGAAGTCGAGGTCAAGAACCGCAAGATGGGTGAGGGCGCTGATGTCAGGAAGCGAACCGCTAAGCCTGTTGCCGGCAAGAGTTAATTCTTCGACGCGCCCTTCTTCGTCAGTTTTGACTCCGTACCAGGTTGCAATCGAAGCGCCGGACAGCCAGTTGTCATTTTGGGCCCAATTCTCCCCGCCGGTTGCCTGATAGAGTGCGATGAGCGTTGCTCTCTCGTCGGTTTGGTCGGGATTCGCTGGTGACTCGGAGACGAGCACCGATACCACCTGCGACCAAGCACCCCTGGTGCCGTCTGTATCGACCGCTGCGACGGCGTAAAAGTAGGTATGCCCCGCGGTTGCCCCAGTACGGGTATGTGAGTTTACAGTCAGATTGACATCGTTCAGCTGCTGCCAGCCGGTGACAGCGTCCTTCCACTCCCACAATTCGTATGAAGACGCCCCGACTATCTCGGTCCAACTCAGTTCGACAGTCGCCGTCACATCGGACGTTGCTGAGAGAGCTGGGGCGGGCAGCGCTGCCGAGGAGGTGGGGACGGTTGCGTTAACTTGCGCCGACCAGTCACTTCGTACACCCCCAGCATCAGTGGCGGCGATGGTATAGTAGTAGGTACGTCCGGGCACAAGGTCGGAATGGTTGAGAGTTGTGCTAGTCAAGCTGCCGCCACCGAGTGGTTGCCAGCCTGTGTCACTGTCCCACCATGTCCTCAGATCGTAGGTGACTGCACCGGTGACAGCATTCCAGTTGACTACTATTGCTGTCGAACCCACTGAAGTCGCGGTTAGTTCGGGCGCGTCGGGCCGTTGTGAAAGTGCCGGCAGGACTACTGACACAGTCTCGGACCAATCGCCCCTAGTCCCCTCGCTGTCCAGTGCTGCGACCGCGTAGAAGTAGGTACGGCCGGCTGTCAGGTCGCTGTGCGTATGTGAGGTGCCGGTCGAGGTGCCGCCGCCCAGGGGTTGCCAGCCTGGGTCGGTCTGCCACCAGACCCACAGCTCGTAACCCACCGCACCGGAGACCGGGCTCCAGGAGAGTTCGACCGTGGTCGCGTTGGCCGTGCTCGCGGTAAGAGTTGGAGCCGCCAAAGTTGTCGAGGTGTTCGATTGGGCATACGCTGCGCCCTGCGACAGGTAGGCCAAAAAAATCAAAGCCGAAGTGGCAAAAGCCAGATTTGCGCGTGGTCTTAATCGGGTGATATCAAGACTTTGACTAAGCTTCAAAATGGAGCCTTTCCGGTATACTCAGCACCTGCCGGTTCTTCACCTGGCCGGGAAGGTAAGACCAACGCTGTCCGTGGGCCAACGCCGAATCAGAACTGATGGTTTTTCTCAATTGTGGCGACGGCCGTTCTCAAATGCTACCACTGGGTACAATTCAGAGGCCAATCGGTCACAGAATCAGGGGGAATCTTGAATCAGAGCCTTTTGTGTCGGCTTGATCAATTGGAATCCTAATCTTCTGAAGGCGGCACGGTATCCTGTAGCGCACTCTTCCTACCTTTGACACGTCGAGACTCAGCCTGCCGCCCCTCGATACACTTTATTGCTTTGTTAGAGGCTTTTGAACTTTCGCGGAGTGAGAAAGGCCGGCGGCGCCTGCGGCGCGCGGCCGGCCTAACTTGCACGGTCCTGGATTCGAAGCGTCTGCAGTTGCCCGTTCTATTCGTTCTTAGCGAGAACCCATTCCAAGAGGCGTTTTGCGGCGAATATCGCTCCCAACAAGAGGAACAGACCTGCGCTCCATCGGACTCCGGTGAAGAAGCGACCGCGAAGTCTTTCCAGCGCAAACGTTTCACCGAGGTCTCCCAGGATTCCGGGTTGCTGAACAACGTTAGTCTGGCTGGTCGAAGAGGACTGGCCTTCTGTTGTACCTCCACCGTCACTTTGGGATGGGGGCGGAGGCGTCGCGGTAGGTTCGTCGCCTGCCCCTTCGATGTTAGGCTGTTCAACCTGGACCTCTGCGACGGTGGGTTGTGGGTAAGGCGTTGGCGTGTCTATAGGAATTGGTGTGGGAGTGGGCTCGTCAGGCGTTGGCGTGATCGGCTCCCTGCCGACAGTGATATTGTGTACGAAGAACTCTCCATAGTTTCCGTCCGGCCGCACGACACGCATACGCAGGGTATAGATACCAGGCGCAAGGACATCGGTATGCCAAACACCGAGCTGACCGTTGACAACCTGTCGAGTTTCCCCGCCGAAATACGAATAGGCCTCATCTCCCCTGGACGCTTCCTTATATGAGAGTTCATATCGGGCAAAGGGGGAGCCGGCTGCTGTCCCTATGATCGGCACAGGACCACTGACGCCGCTGCCTTGTTCTGGTGAAGTAATACCCGACTGACCCGTCTGCTCGTTGCGGGATTGAACTCTATCCAGGCGAGGACCCAGAAATGGGTCAGGGGAATAGGAGGCACTGAGGGGGTGTTCCGCGGCATAGGAAGTGCCGGCTATGAGGGCCGTCCCAAACAGTCCTGCAGACAGGATAGCTAGCAACAAGAGAGTCACCGATCGGAGGTTTTGCCTGTGAATCATAAAGCGAAATCTGCGAGATACGGTCATGAACTCATTGGTCCTTGTGGGGCGAATCAAAACGGCTCCCGCCGGTAGGAGGCCAATGCCTGTTGTCAGTCAGGCGATGTAAACCGATCCGAATGTGCTGAACTACTGCAATGACTGGATGTAAAGAATGATGTCAACGATCTGTTCGTCGGTCAGGTCAGGTTGTCCGCCTGAAGGTGGCATTGCGATGCCGGTGCGGTTATTCGGCGCATCTGCGGCGCGGCCATCCCGGATTATGGCGAACATTTCGCTCTCAGTGAGGTTTGTTATCTGGGGTGAGTTTGCCAGGGCGGTTCCCAATCCTTCGGCTCCTATCCCATTCGCGCCGTGGCATGAGGCGCAGGCTTGCGAATAGAGCGATGCCCCATTCTCCAGGCTCGTAGGGGTGGCAGTCGGGTCGGGAGTCGCCGTCGGATCCGCTGACAGTCCCAGAATGGGGAGTTCTGAAACGATAGGGATGACAACCTCTGGGAGCGAAACTTGAATATTGCCGGCCCGAGCAGCACCAGTCAAGTAGAGTCCTATCGCAACAAGCACGATTAAGGGCGCCGGCCACCGTGGCCACTGATAGGACCAGACATTGCCGGCGTCGCGCGTATCAGTGGCAATCACCAACAACATGCCTGTCGTAATTACCATGAAGCCGACCATGGCCAGGAGTGGAATCGTGACTATCCCGAACCAATCGATCCAGACTGTCGAACAGGTCACCCCAATGCCACATGAGGACGGTGATCCAAGATAGGGCGTCTTCTGAAGCAGGAAATGATAGACTGAGAAGCCCTGGCCCAGTAGTGAGAAGGGAAGTACCAGATGGGGAAGGTGATGGTCCCTTCGCAATATTCCCAGAGTAATCAGGCCGGCCAATGGATACATCAGGATGCGCTGGTACCAACAGAGAGTGCAAGGCGTAAAGCCTGTCACTTCACTGAGATAGAGGCTGCCCATCGTAGCGATGCAAGCCGAGATGAGTGCCCCATACAGGCCTAGCTTTGTCCAAAAACGGGAACTGTTCATCTGAATTTATTTCGGGTGTTCACTGGTCGGACGACAGTTGCTTGTCGATCGCAGCCGAGACCGCTTCGTAGTCCAGCGGGTTGTCGACGCGTACCCCGTCGACCAACACGGTTGGCGTACTGTTGTGTCCGGCCACTCGTGCTGCCTGCAGGCTCTCCGATATGGTTAGCAGATGCGTCTGATTCGTAAGACAGGATGTAAAGGTGTTTCTATCCATTTCCAGTTCCACAGCGTAGTCGATCAGGCGCTCCATGAGAAAGGCGCTCGGGCCCGACGAGGTTGCCTGAAAGACACGATCGTGGTAAGCCCAGAACAGTCCCTGGTCGGCGGCGCATTCGCTGGCCTGGGCTGCAAGAGAGGCGCCGGGTTCGTGTTGTTGCAGCGGGAAGTGATGGAATTCCAGCTTTACTTTTCCATTGGTGATGTAGTCGTCAACGAGGCCCGGTTTGACTCGTTGGTTGAATGCAGCGCAGGCTGGGCAGCGGAAGTCTTCCCATGCCTGAACGGTCACGGGGGCCTCGGGATCGCCCAGGATGTTACGATTCTGCCAGCCGGATGGAACACCTGAATAGTCTGGTGTTTCAACAGAGGATTCCTTACCGCCTGCTGACGCGGCCAGGATGACAGCTATCAGTCCTGCCAGTACAACGACACCACCGACCAACATAAGGCTCAGTGACAACCGCGATCTGCTCTTGGACAGACGGTTTTGCAAATTGGCGAACATGGTCAAACGCATCTCATGTGCAAGTCTGCCATTTCTCAAAGAAGTGTGGTCATATGATTGCAGTTTCCGGGACTTTCAAAATCCAGCTTGGCCCTCGATCTGTGTGCAAGGCCTGATATTGGAATATAGCACCGATTCCTGTACTTCACAAAACGGCGCTGGAATTCCCAAGCGGACAGATTGGCTGACTTCCTCTGCGGCGGGGTGCCGGGTAAGCTTCCTTTGGAATTGTTGAGCCGCACGTCACGTTTGAACCCGGTGGCATTCGGAAGTCCGATGCGGATGCTGAAATCGATTCACGGGTCTGCGGGGGGTCAGATTGGACGGTTCACCTGACTCGTAGGTAAGGGAATGATTGGACTTTGATTGACTGGTTTCGGCAGGCGTCATCTTGTTCATTGAAAGTTGCGCCAGATTGGAGGTATATTCTCAATGTCACACAACAGTTCAAAGTCAAACAACAGTGTGCGAACGAAGGACACCGGGAATGTAGAGCTCAACGGAAAAGTTGCCGTCGTCACCGGCGCAAGCCGCGGCATTGGCGAAGCAATTGCCGCGGCCCTCGCTGCCGAAGGCTGCCGACTGGTTCTGGCGGCGCGCAGTGCAGACCGCCTGCAGGAAGTTGCTGACGACCTGAGGCTGAGGCACGGGGTTGAGGTCTTGGTCGTGCCCACCGATATGGGCGAAGAACAGCAGTCTCGAGATCTCTTAGACGCAGCGGCGGGCCATTTCGGCACTGTAGACATCCTGGTGAACAACGCTGGCATGGGCATTTTCGGTGCGATGGACGAGCTGCATCTGGACGATCTCAGGCATGTGTTCTCGGTCAACTTCTTTGGGCCGATTGCAGCACTGCAGGCAGCCGTCCCCATAATGCGCAGTAATGGCGGGGGTACTATCGTCAACGTCAGCAGTATCGTTGGCAAGTTTGCGCAGCCCTTGGGGGGAGGTTACACGGCAACTAAGTTCGCTCTTCAGGGGGCGAGCGGAGCAGCGCGAGCAGAGTTGAAGCGCGACAATATCGACGTAGTTCTGGTATGCCCGGGACTGACCGACACCGAGTTTTCTCAGCATAGCCGAATCAGTGTTCCTGGCGCAGAGCATCGCCAGGGCGAGCGACACTCACTAGGACGCGGCGTCGAACCGGAGAGAGTAGGCCGCCGAACTGTGAGGGCGATAAAAAGAGGCGAGCGGGAAGTTTATATTACTCTGTTTGATCGCGCCTTAGTCTGGTTCGCGATTCACTTCCCCGGTCTCCTCCAGTGGGTTCTGGTCTATGTAACACGTTATCGGCGAAGGCGATTTGAGGAGGTCGGATCATCGAAGCAGTAGACCTGGCCCTCTTGATCGGCCGAGGCGCGCCATTCGGCCCTCATGACCGCATGCTGCACGGTGCCAGGGCGGTCATTGCTGTTGAAACAGGACCCACATTGGCTGGTTCCCTACTTCATATGAGTTTAGGGGGTACAGCATTCCATTTTCGGGACTGATTGCGTATGTTGCGACGTTGCCAGTCCCTTGTCCTGCTGCCAACAGGTAGCGGCCAGAAGGATCGACACCGAAGACCCGAGGAACGGCTTCGGTAGTTTGCCATCCTCTCAGCGTAATGGACCCGCTCTCCGTGTCGACCTTATAGACGGCTATGCTTTCGTGGCCCCGGTTCGAGACGTAGAGGGTGCGCCCTGTCGGGTGCAGATGAATCTGGGCACAGGTGTTGGCTCCGGTGAATCCATTGGGAAGCGACGAGAGTGTCTGGAACGGGCGAAGTTCGCAGCCCCCTTGATTCGACTGAGCCTGGCTGGCGGGAAATTTGTCAAAATGGTAGGCGGTTACGCTTGACGCATCCTCATCGGACGTATAGACAAAGCGCTGGTCCAATGAAAAGACGAAGTGCCTTGGTCCAAGTCCTTCAGATGCTACCAGTCTGTGGGAGGGCTGGTTGGGCGATAATTGACCGGTCTCTTGGTCGAACTGAAACTGAAAGATGCTGTTGGCATCGAGAGGATGAGGCACGAAGGCGAAGCGATTTGAAGCATCTGTTTCGATGCAGTGCGCACGGGCAGCAGTTGTCTCGCTGCACACTTCCGGGCCGACGGAGCCATCGAGTTCAATCCGGTGAACCGCGGCTTTTCCAGCACGGTAGTAGGCACTCAGCAGAAAGCGGCCGCTCTTGTCCGTGGCGAGGTAACAGGAGTCAGCGTCCAGTTGCCGCTTGCCCAGCAGGCGCAAGCCGCCATCGGGTTCGAGACGGAAAGCTGCCAGCTCATTGCTGGCTCGCAGAGAGCAGTAGAGGGTTTTCCCGTCAGGGGCGCTTGCCAGAGCGGAAGGACCCCCGGCCGCAGCCACAACCTGGCGCTGTCTCAACTGGCCGTCGCTATGCAGTTCACAGATCCGGATCAGGTCGTCTCCGGAAAGGGTGATGTATACGAGTGTTGTCATGCATCGCTCCTCTGACAGAATAGGAAAATGGAAGACTGGGAGTCAACGTGTAGGAAATCAGTCATTTAGGCCTATCATTCCCATGCTTACAGCACCATCGAAAAAGTTGCCCCACCGAGTTTCTTCTCTCGACATCGATTGCATCCTGGTTTGTGCGAAATTCGCGACTGATGTAATGTTGGCGGAATTGACCCAAACCGCTAACTCTGTAAAGGCAAACGGACGATGAAGAAGAAAGTCTGGATGGAATGGTCTCTGCCACCCTCGCTGCTGTCGCAGGTTTCTGAATTGGCCGAGTACATCGATGACGGTGATATGGAAAAGCTGCCAGGTTCTTCGGTCATTTCCGGCATTCGGCGCTACTATGACGGCGAGTTCATGGATCGGGTGGGCCCTGAACTGATACAGATTGCCAAGCCTGGCATCGGGGTCGACAACATTGATCTTGACGCGGCCACATCTCGGGGAATCTTGGTCTGCAATACGCCTGATGCACCGTCGGAATCCACCGCGGAGCATGCCGTCGCACTGCTGATGGCGGTCGCCAAACGCGTGATAGTCGGAGACATGCATTTGCGAGGCGCCGCCGAAATCGGTCGGGAGGAGATGCTGGGTACTGAGCTGATGGGCAGTTCACTGGGCATAGTTGGCTTTGGCAGGATCGGCCGGCGCGTTGCTGAAATGACCGCCTTGGGAATCAGGATGAACGTTTCCATATATGATCCACTTCTGCCCAGCGATTTCGAGCTTCCAATGGGAGTCTCGCGGACTGACGACCTTGACGCGATCTTCGCAGAGAACCAGTTTGTAACGCTGCACACGCCTCTGCTCCCGGAAACACGCCATCTGGCCGACGAGAGGCGGCTCAGGCTGATGAATCGAGGCAGCTATCTCATCAATGCATCCCGTGGGGGTGTAGTGGACGAGGCTGCCTTGATTAAGGTCCTGCAGGAGGGACACTTGGCGGGAGCCGGCCTGGATGTATTCGATCCGGAGCCACCGCTAGTTGACAACCCTCTGCTGAAAATGAAGAATGTTGTCGTTACTCCCCACATTGCCTCTTACACCGATGCCGGAATGGCTGCCATGCAAGCCGGCACGGTGGAAAACATTGCAAATGTCTTGAAAGGTGAAAGGCCGAGATGGATTGCCAATCCGGAAGCGTGGCCGGGCCGGATGAAACAGGTCAAGGCCTGACATAGGTCGGGTCGAGATGTAAACAGCGCCCGGTTTCCTTACTTCATCTTTGTTGTTCAAGAGTGGGGTTTCTTACCAGCGAATGTGACTTTGCACGGGCCCTGTGTGCTGATCGGAGCGCTCCGAGATCGGCCAGTCGCGCCATTCTTCTACCACCGCGATCAAGCCCTCAACTGCTGCTTCAAAGATGACCTTCCCTTTCTCCGCGGTTGCAAAAGTCGGGTCTCCGTGAACGCCCAGGCTGGTCCAGCGGCCCCAGAAGTCGTTGAATCGAACAGGATTGGTGTAGATGCTGTCTGAGCTGACAAACTGTCCGCGGACGTCGTCGTCGGCTTTGGCCTTGTCCATCTGCACGCGCTCGGGAGCCAGGTGGAGATAGAGGGAGGTCTCGAATTCGTCTGCGTGCGCCATCACCTCTGTTTCTTTGACACGGTTGAAGGCTTCCATCGCCAACCCAAAGTATCCCAGTGCGCCGCACAGCGAGTCGGTCTCAAGTACAGTCTTGCGGGCGACAAGGTCGATCAAAGGTGTGTTCGAGCCGTGTCCATTGACCAGGAGAATCTTCTGAAATCCATGGTAGGCAACGCTTTTTGTGATGTTGAGGCAAAAGGCGATGAAGACGTCCGGTTCGATGTGAATTGTGCCGGGGAAATCGATATGGTGGAGGTTCAGACCATAGGATATCGGAGGCAGGACGAGGATAGACTGGGGCGCGCGGTGGCCCGCCTCCAGGCAAACCGATTCGCACAGAAATACGTCTACATCGAGGGGAAGGTGGCGCCCATGTTGTTCAGTTGACGCTACAGGCAGTAGGATTACTTTTTGCGCGGCGATGGCATCATTCATTTCCGCCCAAGTCAGTTGATTGTAACGGTACTCTTTTAGCGGATCCATTGGTCTGATTTCTCAATTCTAAGTGAGTCTGTTCTGCCGATTAGAGAGCAACGCTTCGATTACTTCTGTTAGGGGAAGCGCGAACTGGGTTGTCCGCTGCGGCACCAAGAAACGGTCAAGTCTCGAAGCCGAATAGGGATCAGCGAAAGGTTTCGGCCTCGTCTTCCGGTTCGAAACCTACTACATCAAGGGCATGTGAAATATCTCGGTAGCTCCATTTGTTCCTGGAGAGGGCGTAGAATATGTCAAATCGCAGCCCCGGCGGCGCCTCGATGCATCGTTCAACCATTTGACTAATATCTCTCTGGCTACACCATACTGAAAACTGCCGCGAATCGGTCGGCCGGTCCTCCTTGTTGACAAGGCCGATTCGAAGACAGAAGACGGACAGTTCAAAGCTGTCTGAGAAGTGCCTCGCTAATGCTTCTCCCCAGACTTTTGTCGCCCCGTAGACACCGGTAGGGCGTACAGGGGTCTCGTGCGTTATCATCGGCCATGGATGTTTGACACTCTCGTAGTCGCCGTTTACAAGCGCACGGTATGGTTGCACCAGTTCCCACCCGGAGATGGTCGATCCGCTGCTAGCAAAGATGACTCTCGAAACTCGTGCCTGGCGAGCGGCTTCGAGAACGTTGTAAGCGCCAATCAGGTTGGGATCGCGGACGCGCTCCCAGGGGTCGCGGCCGCGGGCTGAGGCCGCAAGGTGAACGACGGTGTCCTGACCTTCAAATGCAGGGAGGATTGCGTCAAAGTCGGCGATGTCCGCTTGCACCGTCGGCATGCCGGGTACGAGGCTGCGATTAAGAGCGGTCAGGTCGTAATCGCCTTCAAGACGTTTACGGACCGCGCCTCCAATCAGGCCACTCATACCGGTCACCAGAATTCGTTCCATCATCTTTTTGCTCCTGGCGGGTGTTAGTTGGAGGATTGCGACCAAAGGTCAATGGGAGCCGGGTGCCGGGGCTGGCCCCCGAGCGAAGAGTGGGGCGTTAGAGATTAAGGTTTTCCTGGCAAGCCGCTACCGCTAAGGCCTAGAGGTCGGTGAGCAAAATGCGGCCGCAGGAAGGACAACTGAGCAGGTCGTCGCTGTATCGAATATTGTTCAGGATTCCGACTGCAACTTGCGTGTGACAGGCGCCACAATTTTCGTCTTCAAGCACGGCGACGGCCACTCCGTTTTTTCTGCGGCGCAGATGTTCGTACATCTCGAGGTTCTCTTCGGAAAGGGTATCAGCCACCTGCTCGCGTGCCCTTTTCAGATAGAGGTACTCTTTCTTGCGCTGATCTATTTCGGTCTCCAAGGTAGTTTTTCGATTCGTCCAACCCTCTTCAACCTCGACAAGATTGGCCTGTTTATTCTCCAGGGTTACCTGAAGTGAATCGACCATGACCAGACGCTCCACGCTCCGATTTTCGAGGTCTGTCCGGTGTTCCTTCATCGAGTCGATGCTGGCCTGCAAGGCTTCAAGTTCTCTGGGATTATTCAGTTCGCCGCTCATCAGGTTTGATTCGGATTCACGAATTTTTTCGGTAAGTGATCGCGACTCAAGTTCCAGGTCTTGCTGTTCGGTACGGGTGCCATGGAGTTCCTGATCGATAGATTCGACTTCCTCGCGAAGCGACTCCAGTTCTGTCGAGCCTTCAGCTGCTCTGTTGAGGAGGAGAATGCGTCGCCGAACTTTGTCGTAGAGTGAATCGATTTCGTGCATTTTTAGCAATGC
This sequence comes from Caldilineaceae bacterium, assembly GCA_965207495.1. Taxonomy (GTDB): domain Bacteria; phylum Chloroflexota; class Anaerolineae; order Caldilineales; family Caldilineaceae; genus Bin5. Next base: position 3,081,302 of record OZ242287.1, on the reverse strand, counting down.
AGCTTTTGCGTTCACGTTTTTCCCCATTGAGGTTACAGTTTGATCGTGTGCGCCGCCGAAAGTGGATCTGACAGCCGGCGAATTTCGAGCCGGTAGAGCATGAGCCCGGCTTGGTTGTCTGCGATGAGATCGACACCTTGCACCAGCGCACGGGCAGATGCAGTGCAACGAACTTGGGGGACGGTGGGGAAGGCCGGCTATTCGGAGGGACGTTCTCCGACTGGCTTACCCAGATCAGTTCGGTCGCGAAATTTCTGTACAAGGTGGCATAGCAACTGCAGGAGACCATTGGACTCATTTTATCATATCACCCCTTTATCTTTCGAAGCAAGAACCTTTCAGAATTCCTGGCGCAGTCAGGATTACGCGAAAGTGCGCTTTCGTCTTTGGGGTTGTTGACCGGGGTGGGCAGTCGGTCATTCCGAGTGACCGGGATTTTGTTTTCTCCCAGAGCGCTCAACGCGAATATTTGAGGGTTGCGTTCATTATTTTGTCTGCGTGACAGACCGTTGGCAGAAGATTCCAACAGGGAGTCATGGGGTCAGCAGAGCAAGCGGCGGGAACGGTCAGACCGGGTATTCTCGGCACTGAATCACACTCAGAACGGAGATCTGAGAACGGAAGCGGGGGAAAGAATTACACAGTGGATGTGTATTTTCTCTGCCCTGGGAAGCTCTCGCAGAGGGAAGGAAACGGGGGAAAGAATTGCACAGTGGATGTGTAATTTCTCTGCTCTGGGAAGCTCTCGAAAAGGGAAGGAAGCGGGGGAAAGAATTGCACAGTGGATGTGTAATTTCTCTGCTCTGGAAGGCTATCGCAACGGGAAGGAAACGGGGGAAAGAATTACACAGTGGATGTGTAATTTCTCTGCTCTGGGAAGCTCTCGAAAGGGGTCAGATGGACAGTACAGGGATTTGTAGTTTCGGCGTGTCCTGTGGGTAACATTTCGCACGCTGGATCGAGAGCGCGGAGAGCTTTTTTTGTGGGCGGCATTGGCCAAAGTCGGGGGTGTTCTCAGTTGCATGAGGGCTGGCAGAACAGCCTGGACATTCTTGCTATTTGGGTGACACCTGGTCTGGACCGGGAACAGAGATGGGTCGGGATGCGCCACGTGGGCATTATACTAAATATAATGCAATTTTATTTTTTGAGTGTGCTCTTAGGAGCCGGGCAGCCAGTGATGGTGCTGCTTTGTCTCAGATCACTACTGCACGACGCTCCATTCGGATGAACGTCATTGTGACGGGTTCATTGGGCGTCACAGGTGTCAGAGCAGAGAGACTTGGGCCGTAAGGAAATTGCGTTTCTTGCCAATTTCCGTAAGAATAGGGTGGCAGAAAAGGCGTTGTGAGATTGGATCAGTTCGGGTTTTCGCGCAGTGCTCGCAGTGCGACAGGGGAGAGTGCGCATATGTCGATTTTCAGATCTTCGCCAGGTCGGGGCGGCCAGAGTTTCGTCGAATACGCAATAATCTTGATCCTGGTGTCAATTGTCCTTCTGTCTATTTTGCTGATATTGGGCAACGACCTGCGAACCTTGATCAACGACGTACTCCAGCGCTGGTTTCCGACTACAGATGGGGCGTTCCTTGAAGCACCGTTCCTGATACTTTGGCTCGTACCAGTTGTCGGCCGTGATGATTTCCTATAGAAATAGGACCAGCCTGGAGAGAGTTAAGGGAATCGGTTTCTACCTGCTCGACCTTGTTTTTCCTCCCCGATGCATCGGTTGCTTGCGGTACGGCCAGTTGTTTTGCGACTTCTGTGCGCAGCAGGTGTTGCCCGCTCCATCAAGGCGAGTCTGCCAACGGTGTGGTTTGGCGCTGGCAGGAGATGTGAAGGGGCTCGGGTTACCTTGTCCAGGCTGCAACGATGCCCTTGGACGGGTTGAGGTCGCGGCGCTCTACGAGGGTCCCTTTCAGCGGGTAATCCATGCATTCAAGTACGATGACGAAAGTCAGTTGGGTACCAACCTGGGCCGCTACTTGCGGGCTGTGACTGCAGAGGCGCCCTGGCCTGCCATCATGGGAAGGCTGGATGGCGTTGTTCCTGTCCCTCTGCACAGGGACAAGTTTTTGGAGCGAGGATACAATCAGGCCAGGTTGTTGGCGGCCGCTCTTGCGTCAGAGTCGAAGACGCGGGTACTTGACGGCGCTATCGAGCGGTTTGAGGCGACCAGTTCGCAGGTAGGTCTTTCACCTTCAGAGCGGGCCGAGAATGTGAAAGGCAGGTTTAGGGCAGATTCGAGGCTAGTGGCTGGCAATGTCTTACTGCTTGTGGATGATGTCTTTACAACAGGTGCGACGATGCGGGAGTGCGCTTATGTTCTGCGCGAAGCCGGCGCGGAATCTGTTTATGGGCTTGCGCTGGCGACACCTGCGACAAGCTAGCTTAGGCTGAGCATCTCAGGTGACGCAGGGTTGAGTCAAATACCGACAGAGGCGTCCATATCTCCGCATTTACCGGGACTCTAGCGAGTATTTCAATATAGAATGAAGGGAGAATCGCATGAACCTGACGGTCCACGGAAGAAATGTCGTAATATCCGACCGAGTTCAGGATTACGTTGAGAAGAAGGTGGGCAGGCTGGAAAAGTATTTGCCGCAGATCAGGGAGGCCAGAGCAGAACTGGTACGTAGTGAGACTCGGGCGGCAGCAGACCGGTATACAGCGCAATTGACGATATGGGCCAGCGGACAGATTTTGCGTGCGGAGGAGTCCAGCGAAGACCTGTTCGCGTCTGTTGACGCCATTGCCGACAAGATGTATCGCCAGATAGAACGATTCAAAGGGCGACGTTTCAAGAGCAGGAGGCGTGATGCCGCGGCAGCCGCCGCGGCAGTGGAGCTTTCGGCCACGGAGTTGCCCGATGACATGGTGAGAATTGTCAGGACCAAGCAGTTTGTCGCTGAGCCGATGTTGCCTGAGGAGGCGGTGGAACAGATGGAACTGCTCGGCCATGACTTCTTTGTCTTTCACAATGTAGACACTCGTTCCCTGAACATCGTGTACGGTCGTCGAGACGGGAACTACGGGCTTCTTCAGCCCCGAGTTAACTGAGCCGCGCGAAGGGGGCCCTGCACTGAAGGGGACCGAAGTGCTTTTTTGTGGAATCACTTCTTTCAAGCCGGGGCCTGCGAAGTTGAGAAGAGACAGGTCAGTTCGACAGTGTCAGGGTCAGCGGAGCCCGACCGAGAGCAAGGAGTTCCAGACCGGAACAGACATTGTTGGTGAGAGTTTGCGCGCCTTTGCATGGCGCGCCTTGTTTGGGCCCGGCTGGGGTCGTAACATCCCCGTCTACGGGCGGTTTAACAGACTCTGATGCGAGTTTCGGTCGTCGCCACGGTCTACAATGAGGGGGATAACATCAGGACGCTGATGGATTCCCTTCTGTATCAGACACGTCAGCCCGATGAGATTGTTATCTGCGATGGAGGCAGCGTAGACGACACTGTCGCCCATCTAGAGGAATACGTTGGCAGAGTGCCTGGACTGCGAATTGTCGCCAATCAGGGTGCAAACATCAGCCAGGGGCGCAATCGCGCGGTCACTGAGGCAAACGGGACTGTTATAGCCTGCACGGATGCCGGCGTAAGACTGGACCCCGACTGGTTGGAGCAGCTGATTGCGCCCTTTGAGGAGAAGGAAAATACCACGGAGTGCAGTGTAGAGGCCGTGGGCGGTTTCTTTGCGGCGGAGGTTTCAGGCCCGTTCCAGGTGGCAATGGGCGCCACTGTTTTGCCTCTGGTGGAGGAGATTGAGCCCTCTCGTTTCCTGCCCAGCAGCCGTTCGGTTGCGTACACAAAGGCGTTGTGGCAGCGGGTCGGCGGGTATCCTGAATGGCTCGACTACTGTGAGGACCTGGTCTTTGATCTTCGGATACTCTCTGAGGCAAAGGTTTCTGCATTTGCCTGGGCGCCGCGGGCTATCGCATACTTTCGTCCCCGGACTGAGTTGAAGTCATTCTGGCAGCAGTACTACCGGTACGCAAGGGGTGATGGGAAGGCGGACCTGTGGCGGTTGCGGCATGCTGTCCGCTATGCTACTTATCTGATTCTAATTCCTGCGCTACTTAGCCACGCGTTATGGGGACAGGAGGCGCGATGGTTGGGTGTGCTTGGTCTGATGGCTGGAGGAATCGTCAATTGCGCACGGCCCTGGTGGCGACTGCGGCGGTTGGCGAAAGATCTCCCACTCTTAGAGTGGATCCAGGCTGCCGCCTTGGTGCCGGTCGTTCGGCTGGTAGGCGACGCGGCGAAGATAGCTGGCTATCCCGTGGGCCTGCTGTGGCGCCGGAGGAATCGGCACAGCCCAGGAATCCACTGGCGCGAGGAATAGCAGTCTGGGCTTTTCTTCAGAACAGAACTCAGCGAGACAACACGTGTCATTACTAATAGATGGCCACAATGTAATCGGATCGGGAGTCCTGGAAAATATCAGCTTACAGGACGAAAACGATGAGGAGCTGTTCGTATCGCGCCTGCGCGTTTGGCGAAGCAACTATAGAGGAAAGATGACCGTGATCTTTGATAGGGGCATTGTCGGGGGGGCTTCGCGGGAACTGAGCGGCGGGGGCGTTGAGGTCATCTTTGCACGGAACCCGCAGGAAGCTGACGACTGGATCAGGCGTCGTATCCAGCGGCGACCGCAAGGGTTGATCGTGGTGACAAACGATTGGGCGTTGCGCCAAGAAGCAAAACTGTACGACATTGAAACGTGGGAGGCGGAGGAGTTCGTTCAGCGAATGGAAAGTCGCCGGGGGCGCCATGACGCGGCCCATGTCGGCGCGTCGCGTCCGGGGTCCGGAGGCCCCGATGGGAAAGGGGAGGACGGCTTGCCGGCTGAAGAAGGCGAGGAAAGTCACGTGAGTCTGTCTGACTCAGAAGTTACTGAATGGATGGACGTATTTGGACCTTCAGATGCGAGGCCCAAGCGACCGGCACGGGTGGAACGTCGTGCGCCTTCGCCGAGCCGTGGCGCGTTTTCGCGGGACACAGAGGCTCTTCGCAAGAGATTAAAGGGCAAGCAGCGCAGACGCTAAACAAGACACATCTTCAGCGGGATTTGAGATATCAGTACTCCCCAACGAATGGATTACGCAGGTGAGTAGGCCGATGATGCCTGGCTTTTTGCGCGTCGCTGGTGCGTCCCCATGACAACCGACGCAGAACCCAAAAAGAAGGGGCGACAGAAGGTGAGGGCCCATCTAGTCGAGGCGACGCCCGGCGCAGGGGGATGGGGTCATTGGGCACTGTCGGCACCCGCGATTTTCTTCATAGGGTGGTTTTGGCTGGACCTGTTCAGAATCCTAAGCCCATTTCAGACGCGGTCCATAGATATCCTTCTGGGCGCACTCGCCTACGTCGTACTCATCCTGCTGCCGTTTGGATATGGCGCCCACCGTTTTGTGACATCCTTCCCTGGAGTCTTTCAGCAGGCCGGCTGGACAGTTCAGCCGCTAGAGCCGGTAAGACCTGAAGAGCAGCACATAGTCAGGTATATTTGCACTTCGAGGGAGCGCGCTGAAACTGACGGCAGGAGAGTACTGCTGCGGGTGGCGCAGGGGTGGGTCTACCTTGAGATTGGCGCAATTCTTGCAGGTGCTGTGGTGATGGTACCGCTTTTCTTCAGCGCCGTTGAATTTGGTTTTGGACGCTAGAGCCATCGGCCACACGTTTTATTTGGCAGAACGCTTACTAGTTGAACACGCATTTTTCAGCAGGAGTTTGCTATGAATCCCCGCCAGCTGATCCCCTTTTTCAAAGAACAGGAACCGCAGATTCTTGAAACGATCAGGGAGCACGTTGAGGAAGAGACACCAACCGACGACAAGGACCGGCTGGATGCATTTGCAGCCAGACTGGGTGAACGCTTTTCTGCAGCCGGTTTGGAAACGGAGATTCTCCACAATCAGACGCGAGGAAACCACCTGCGCGCCCGTTTCCAGAATGGCGAGTATGTTGCCCAGCCGGCGTCTGCGCCGGCGTTATTACTGTGCCATCACGACACGGTCTGGCCCGTCGGCTCCCTGGAGACGCATCCATTCCGAGTGGATGACCAGGGTTGGGCTTACGGGCCCGGAATATTCGACATGCAATCAAGTCTGGCCTTAGTAGAGTACGTGCTCCGGGGTGTTCAGAGCCTGAATTTGCGGCTGCCGCGGCCGGTTACTGTACTTGCGACATCGGATGAGGAGGTCGGAAGTCAGACCTCGCGGGCGTTGATTGAAGAAGAGGCGCGGCGGTCCGCTTACGTCCTGGTGCTGGAGCCGCCGCTCCCCGGCGGTGTACTCAAAACGACCCGCAAGGGCGGGGCCCACTATGCGCTTTCGATTACGGGACGGGCGGCGCACGCGGGTGTGGAACCGGAGAAGGGCATCAGCGCAGTTCAGGAACTAGCACACCAGGTCCTGGCTTTGCACCGTCTGACGGATCTTGGGGCGGGAACGACGGTAAATGTTGGGGTTGTTGCGGCAGGGACGCGCCCCAATGTGGTTGCTGCGCACGCAGAAGCACTCGTGGATGTTCGGGCGTGGACGGGTGCTGAGATGGCGCGTGTCAACAAAGAGGTAATGGGCCTCGACCCCTGCGTTATGGGAACTGAACTTGAGGTGACCGGCGGCGTGAATCGTCCCCCGTTGGAGAGGTCTGTCACGGGGTCACCCTTTGAACAGGCCAAGGCCATCGGCCGGACGCTTGGCTTGGACCTGCAAGAAGCCGGAACAGGGGGAGGGAGCGACGGCAACCTGACGGGGGCACTGGGCGTGCCTACGTTGGACGGTCTGGGAATCCCAGGGCACGGCGCGCACGCCGACCATGAACACATAGAAGTAGACAAGATTGGCGAGAGGGCGGGTCTGCTGACTGCCCTTCTAATGGAGCTTACGACGTGAAGCAGATAGAATCGATAGAATTCGGATGTTGGTATGGGACGAACCCTGTTTGTCACTGCCTCTGGGGCCGCGTAAGTCATGGACTTTAACCGCTACTTCGCAAACGATGAGGTCGAGACAGTTCTGCAGGGGTGGACTGGCGATTATCCGCGGCTGGCCAAGGCAGTTGAATTGGGCAGAAGTCATGAGAACCAGGCGATCAATCTACTGATTTTGACCAATCAAGACACCGGTCGAGACGAAGACAAGCCAGCAATCTGGATCGATTCCAACATCCATGCAACAGAGGTGGCCGGCACGACGGTGGCCTTGCACATCGCCCACACGCTCCTGACGGGGTACGGCAGCGACGAACGATGTACGCGGTTGCTGGACACCGTTGCGTTTTACATTGTGCCGCGGCTGAATCCCGACGGGGCAGCCTTAGCGCTATCCGATAGCCCGAAGTATGTGCGATCCGGGACTCGGCCCTTTCCTTTTTCCGAACCCCTAGCGGGGTTGCATGAAGAGGACATTGATGGCGACGGCCGCATACTGCAGATGCGGTTACGCGACCCCAATGGCGACTGGAAGGTCAGCTCGCTGGACGTTCGCCTTATGGAAAAGCGGGGTCCGGACGAACATGGGGGGACCTACTACAGGCTGTTGCCTGAAGGCCGGCTTGAAGCGTTCGATGGTGTGGAGATCAAGCTGGCCAAGCCGCTACAGAACCTCGACTTCAACCGCAACTTCCCGTTTGAATGGCAGCCGGAGTCGACACAGTCTGGCGCGGGTCCGTATCCGGCTTCGGAGGTGGAGATTCGGGCGGCTGTGGACTTTATCAGCCGGCACAATAACATCAATGTGGCGATTACCTATCACACGCAAAGCGGGGTCATTCTGCGGCCATACAGTACTAGGCCGGACGAAAAGATGGAGACGGGCGACCTCTGGGTGTTTGAACTTATGGGCACCCGGGGGAAGGAGCTGACAGGATATCCCTGTGTGTCGGTGTATCACGGTTTCCGCTATCATCCCAAGGAAGTTACGACGGGCTCATTTGACGATTGGGTTTACGATTACCTGGGGATGTTTTCGTTCACAATTGAGTTGTGGGACTTGCCGGGCAGGGCGGGGATCAAGGACAGGGACTTCATTGGCTGGTTCCGAAAGCATCCGCACGAGGAAGACCTGAAGATCTTGAGGTGGTTGGAAGAAAACGGAGATGAACCGCCGCTTGTGGACTGGTATCGGTTCGAGCATCCACAGCTTGGGCCGGTTGAGATCGGCGGATATAAGCAGATGTACACATGGACGAATCCGCCTCGCAGCTTAGTTGGCGAAGAGGCGGAAAGGAACACGACATTCGCAATGTCACTGGCGGACATGTTGCCGAGAATCACAATTCATACCCTGGCGGTAGAACGACTTACGGATGAGGGGGACTATCGCCTGCGGCTGGTGGTGGAGAACAGCGGGTTTCTGCCGACTTATACGAGTGCCCAAGGGCGAAAACGGGAAGCGGCGCGGCCGGTGCGTGTCGAGTTGGAACTTCCTGACGGTGTAAGCCTGACCAGTGGGCAGGCGAAGACAGAGTTGGGCCATCTAGAGGGCCGCAGCGGCAGGCTTTCAGTCACGTCTATCTACGCGGCAAGCCCGACCTACAACCGCGCATGGGCGGAGTGGGTGCTTCGCGGTCCTGCAGGCGTCGAGCTAGGGGTCCAGGTCCTGAGCGACCGCGCCGGGACTTTGCGCGAAAGCGTGGTCCTGCATTAGAGTCGTGGCAACTGACGCAGAGAAGGCGTAAGACAGGCCGGACTCGCGTCAGGATTCAGGATGAGGTCCGAGGAGATTAAGGGCGTCGTCGAATGGGAGAGGTCGGAAGGACTCACGCCTTGAACAAGACCAGACTGCTGATCGTAGAGGACGAACAGACACTGCTTGAGACATTGACGTACAGTCTCGAGAAGCAGGGTTACGACGTAGTCACCGCTTCGGACGGTATAGAGGCACTTTCTACCGCCAGGGAAGAGAAGCCCGACCTGGTAATCCTTGACGTCATGTTGCCGGGCCTGGATGGCTTTGAGGTCTGCCGAATACTGCGCCAAGAAATGAGTTTGCCGATTCTGATGTTGACGGCCAAAGACGAAGAGGTGGACAAGATTGTCGGCCTGGAGGTTGGGGCAGACGACTACCTGACAAAGCCGTTCAGCATGCGGGAACTCCTGGCTAGAGTTAAGGCGCACCTGCGGCGCGTTCGACTGTTGCGGGAGGAAATAGAGAGTTCAGGCCAGACGGTTCAGGGGTCACCCAACGGCGGCGTGGTTTTGGCGTTTGACGAACTGGTCATTGACGAGAGCAGGAGAGAGATACGGCGTGACGGCGAAGTCCTGGCCTTCAAGCCAAAGGAATTTGAGCTGCTCCTGTTTTTAGCTCGCAATCGCGGGATTGCCCTTGGAAGAAGCCTGATTTTGGAACGAGTATGGGGATGGGATTTCGACGGCGGCAGTCGGACGGTTGACGTTCACATCCGCTGGTTGCGAGAGAAGATCGAATTTGACCCGGCCCAACCCACTCGCATTCTGACAGTTCGGGGCATCGGTTACCGCTTTGACGGGTGAGCGCGCCAGCATCGGTGCCCAGATTCGCGCTTCTCTACTCAACAGGGATGCCTTGCCATTCAGGCCTCAGCACATGCCTGGGTTCCGCTCGATCCGTTGGCGAATCGCAGTACCGATTAGCCTCTTGTCCGCGGCTATTCTCGCGGGTCTTTATTTCTATTCCCTCTCCCAGTTCCGACAATTTCAATTTGAACAGCATCGGCAGCGCCTGGGTGCCGATGCTCTACTGTTGTCGGGTAGCGGTCAGTTGCGTGACGGGCTGGCCGAATCACGCTGGCAGGCGGGCGACATCGGGCTAGACCGTCTTGTGCGCGGCTGGGGCGAACAGCTGGATGCGCGAGTGACTGTAGTTCTTGCCGACGGCAGTGTGCTGGCGGATTCGCTGGCCGATCCGTCTTCCATGGGAAATCAGTACGAGCAGCCGGAAATCCTGGCGGCACTTCAGGAAGGCAACGGATTCAGCGCCCGGACGAACCGGGCGTTTGGCACCGAGACGCTATACGCGGCTGCGGCAGTTGTGACGGGAGGCGAACAGGGGAGCGCGGAGTCTGGGGATAGCGGGGAGGCGTTGGGCGTTTTGCGCGTGTCGGCGCCGAGTTCCGAGATTGACACAGCACTTGAACCATTGCGCAGGGCGCTTCTCCTCGCGGTGCTCCTGGCTTTTTGCGCGCTGGTCGGCGTCGCTTTGGTCGTATCCGATGTGACGGGGCGACACTTCCGGCACTTGATCCGGGCGGCAGCACGCCTGGCCCAGGGAGAGCTAGGGGTCCGAATCGAGCCTCAAGGTTCGGATGAGGCGGGCCAGCTTGCCAGGGTCTTCAATCGTATGCGGGACCGGCTGGAGTCTCAGGTTGCGTCTGTTACGCGTGAGCGGGAGCGGTTAACTTCTGTCCTTGATAACCTCGTGGACGGAGTCTTCATTTTGGACAGCGAGGGGCGAGTTCGACTCTGCAACCTGGTTGCGGCGCGCATGGTGGGCTTCGAAATGGAGAAGGGAGCCACGTCTACTTACGAATATGGAGAGGCAGCGGAAGTTGGAATAAGAGGGGCTTCCCCGCTGGATTCACAGGATGGTTCGCCATTCTCAAACCTCAACTGGCAAAGTCTACGGGGACAGCCCCTGGCCCAGATTGTTCGCGACCACCGCATCGTTGAAACATGGCAGGACTGCAGGCAGGACGGCAGGCAGGCAGAGAGCATTTTTCAGTGGGGAGACAGAACAACGCGAGTGATAGCTCTCCCCTTTGTTGCTGGCGGCAGCGACGGTTTTATCCTGCTGCTGCAGGATATGACTGAGCTACACCGGCTTGAACGAGTGCGGCGCGATTTCGTTAGCAACATCTCTCACGAACTGCGTACACCACTTGCATCCTTGCAGGCTTTAACAGAAACCCTACGGGACGGGGCGCTGGACGACCCTACGGCCGCGCCGCGCTTTCTGGACCGGATCGAGACGGAGGTGGATGCCCTTGCACAGATGGTGCGGGAACTCCTGGAGCTTTCCCGAATCGAATCGGGCCAGGTTCCGTTCCGCTTCCAACCGGTGCCGGTCAGTGAAACTGTATTGACGCCGGTGGAACGACTTCAGCCATTGGCCGCCCGTAGCGACATCAACCTTATCGTCGACCTGCCGCACCGTCTCCCGCGAGTCTACGCAGATGCCGAACGCATTCATCAGGTGATTACTAATTTGGTCCATAATGCCCTGAAGTTTTCGCCGGCAGGGGGGTCGGTCAAGATTTCAGCAGACGTGCTGCTCGAGGTCCAGCGAGTCAAGATTTCTATCTCCGATTCCGGCATAGGCGTTCCCGCGGAAGACAGGGACCGCATATTTGAGCGGTTTTACAAGGCAGATCGAGCGCGTGCAAGCCTGGGAACGGGTCTCGGGCTTGCCATAGCGAAGCATATAGTTCAGGCGCACAGCGGTCGGATTTGGGTAGTCAGCGTCGAAAATCGTGGCAGCACGTTTTCGTTTACCCTTCCTGTCGCGCCGAATGGTGAAGGGAGCCAGACGAAAAGCTAGACTTCTTTCTCTGTTGCGCCTCCGGTTGAGGCCCCCGCTTTCCTCGCATTCTTACCTCACTTTCTTTCCACACCGTTAAGCCGCCCACTAACTTCCTCTTAACCGATCCCTAACCCCCTATTTGCAACACCTGTACTTCGCGTTAATCGGGTGGCGTTATTCTGCTATCTGATATGAAGAATAAAACAATTCGACCTCGCCCAGAAGAGATTAGAGAGTCACAGGCTGCGACAACAGCGCGCGGCGAATGTCAAAGGGTCATGCGAACTGGGCTGCAAGAAATGAAAAGAGGGCAGATGCTGCCAGCTTCACTTGAGAGATTCATGCTCCTCCGCCAGATCGACTCATTCCACAAGGTCTGGCTCCTCCTGTTTCTTCACCAAAGCTCACACGAAGACGGGATCAACCGAGATTATTTGCGCCAGGTGACTTTTGCGGACGCGCCGACGCTGGATGAGGCAGTTGACGAACTTCAGGACGCAGGGCTCTTGATAGCGACTGGAGAGGCACTAAGCCTCAGAGGTGCTCCGGAGGTGCGTTCTGACTTGGACACGATGGCACGCGTTTTTGAGGATCCGCTGGGCCGACAGGATCTCCTGCGCAGGCTGTACAGGGGTGCTTCGGTTCCGGTGTAGATAGTTCTTTCGGAGTGGTCAGTGGTCATTGAGTTTAGACTGCAAATAGGGGGTAAACATTGTTGGCTAGACGCATTGGGGATAGGACGCTAAATGTGGATGAAGCACTCAGGCGTTAAAGGACTCTTAACGTAAAGGATCAGGGTTGTTAACGCCGGTGCCTTGTTTCGTCACAGGACATTAATCTGTAAGAGATATGATTGCGACAGTGGTTGGTCTGTGTATCCTCGTTTCGATCTTGGGGGGATGCGTCGTGCAGGCAATGCGTCCAGGCTTGCCTCCAGTAATTTCTTGCGACAGCAAATCGACCACAACATTTTCATCAGGAGAAAAAAATGCGTCGAGGATTGCTTGTATTATTTGTGATGACCGCCTTTGTGCTGGCTGCATGCGGCGGCTCAGAAAGAGAGGCGGCTCCGGCTGATTCGCCCGCAAGGGAAGTGCAGACGGTGGCCGGAGGCGACATGTCGGACGGGCTGCCTGAGGTGAATCCGCTGGAAGTGACCGGTGACATTATCATGGCTGGCAGTTCTACAGTCTTCCCGTTGTCTGAGGCTATGGCCGAGCGTTTCAGGGACGAAGGTTATGCGCATAATATCACCTTAGACAGCATAGGCAGCGGCGCGGGTTTCGAGCGCTTCTGCGTTGCCGGTGAGTCGGACATCTCCAATGCCAGCCGGCCTATCAAGGATTCCGAAATAGAGTCCTGCGGGGCCATCAACCGCGTTCCGATCGAGTTCCGCGTCGGCACCGATGCGCTTGCCGTGACAGTCAGCAAAGACAATCACTTCGTCGACAACCTGACCATGGCGCAACTGGCACAGGTCTTTTCCACCGCCACCACTTGGGCCGACGTCAATCCCGACTGGCCGGCAGAGCCGATTCAGCGCTTCAGCCCCGGCACTGACAGCGGTACCTTCGACTACTTTGTCGAAGAGGTATTCGATGAGGACAAGGAGCCCATCCTGAAAGCGGACGCCATTCAGCTTTCCGAGGATGACAATGTACTGGTTCAGGGCATCACAGGCAGCCCGTACGCCGTCGGTTACTTCGGTTATGCGTACTACCACGAAAACGCTGAGCAGCTGAAGATCCTGGCTATCAACGACGTCGAGGCCTCTGCGGCCAATGTCGACAACGGCAGCTACCCGCTTGCCCGCCCGCTGTATATCTATTCGGATGCAGGCATCATAGCCGAGAAACCTCAGGTCGCCGCCTTCGTCAACTTTTTCCTGACTTACGTCGACGAAGAGATTGAGCGGGTGGGATATTTCCCGGCAGAGGCATCCGTTCTCGAGGCTGCCAAGCAGAGCCTCTTAGAGGCAATGCAGGGCATAGAGCAGTAACACGCTACGAATCCGGTTGTAAATGGGACAGTGTTATTGAAGTGCATTGGAAGGAGTTGGGGAACAGGGATTTTCCTGGCGCCAACTCCTTCCAATTCCAGTCAGTGGGACTCATGTGCTTTCAAGTTGAGAACCCGCTTTTTGCGACTCGCGTATTTCGTACTGCGGCTTGCGTAAAGGCAGACACGGAAGGCGCGACACAGATGCGAAAGCCGCGCGGAAAGTCTTGGTGTCAATCGGGAAATCCATTAGAATAGGCCGAAATCGCAAGCCTTGCTACGGCTGCAAAAGGGCGAGTGACAGGCCGTTCCGATGCTTCACTTTAGAGCCTGTGTTAGTCAGATAGTTTGGAGAGACGAGGGAAAACTATGTCGCGATCGGCGCCAGTGGCGCAAGCTGCCGTATCTGCAGAGGCGATGCGCGGGCCGGTGGCAGGCGGGGACAGCAAAGGAGAAACTGCCCTGGGCGGAGGACCTCAGATGGATCTGAGGCGTAAGCCGAGAGTAGCCGAGTCGTTTATCCAGGGATTTCTTTTCCTTTGCGGCGCGATATCGGTCCTTACGACATTGGGCATTGTCTATGTACTTGGGCGTGAGTCACTGCTGTTCTTCGCGAATGAGGAGGTTAACTTACTGAAGTTTTTTGGCGGAACCGAGTGGCAGCCGGCCATAGGAAGGTTCGGCATTTGGCCATTGGTGACCGCCACATTCATGGCGGGTGTGGTCGCGATGGCGGTGGCGCTGCCGATTGGTCTGTGCATCGCCATCTACCTGAGCGAATATGCCCCTAAGCGGACGCGAAGCATTTTGAAGCCTATTTTGGAGGTTCTGGCCGGGATTCCAACCGTTGTTTACGGCTATTTTGCACTGACATTTATGACGCCTCTGTTACGCGGCATTTTTGGCCGCGATCTGGTCGAGATTTACAACACGGCCTCTGCCGGCATCGTTATCGGGATCCTGGTCATTCCGCTAGTAAGTTCGATGAGCGAGGATGCCTTGAGGGCGGTGCCAAATACGCTGCGCCAGGCTTCCTATGGTTTGGGGGCCACAAGATTGGAAACGGCAGTACGAATCGTGCTGCCGGCAGCGCTATCAGGCGTGGCAGCGGCCTTCATTGTGGCCATCTCACGGGCGATCGGAGAGACGATGATCGTCGCGATTGCGGCAGGCGCGGGTCCAAACTTTACCTTTTCTCCGTTCCGCGCTGCGGAAACGATGACAGGGCATATCGTGCGTATCAGTGGGGGCGACCTCAGTTACGACTCGATCGACTACAACAGCATCTTTGCCATCGGATTGCTACTCTTCCTGCTGACGCTAAGCCTGAATGCATTGAGCCAGTGGATTGTACGCCGCTTCCGTGAGGAGTACGAATGATGGCCCTCCACCAAGAGCACACTGTTGCCGAGCCTGCAGTGGGGCTCATGCCCTCGGGACCGGATTATCATGACCAGGTGGACAGTCGGAGACGCAGAGGGCGGGCGTGGGCAACAGTATTTCAGGCGGCAGTCCTTGTCGGAATCATAGCACTGTGCGCCCTTCTTTTGAACATTCTCAATCAGTCCTTCGGTTACGTTGCAATCGTCAACAACATAGATCCTGCGGAGTTGACAGTTGACGATGTGCCGCTGAACCGGCTGCCCAAAGAACAGCTGGTGGAGATTTTGGAAGCGAATATTTCGGCAGGGCTAATGCGTCGCTATGAGCATGACAGGCCATTTGCGGATAGAAGTCGCGAGAACGTACACGAACTGATACTTGAGCGCGTCGTAGAGCCGAAGGTGCAGGCAACATGGGGCCTATTTGATTCCATTTTCGCTCGGGGTAGCGTCTTCGCAGAGGCTGAGGAGCGGTTCCCGGGCTCTGACGTCAATTTTCGGAGCTGGCTCACGACCAGTTTCATAAGTAACTCGCAGTCGAGCGAACCGTTGCGCGCAGGCGTTCGTACAGCGATCCTTGGTTCTTTGTGGGTAGTCGCCATAACGATACTGTTCTCTTTTCCCATAGGCGTTGGCGCAGCGATCTACCTGGAAGAGTATGCGCGCAAGGAGCGTCTGCTCAACCGATTGATTCAGACAAATATCAACAATTTGGCGGGTGTACCGTCGATCATTTACGGAATGTTGGGGCTGGCAATATTTGTTCGCATATTGGAAGGCTTCACAAGCGGAGCGTTTCTGGGAATAGGTGACCAGTCGACGGCCAATGGACGGACGATCATTTCGGCCGGCATGACCCTTGGCTTGCTGATTTTGCCGTTAATCATTATCAACGGCCAGGAGGCGATTCGCGCCGTCCCCAGTTCCCTCCGTCAGGCGGGTTTTGGTTTGGGCGCGACGCACTGGCAGGTGATTTGGCATCACGTGTTGCCGAGTGCCATGCCGGGTGTCCTGACGGGAACGATTCTGGCCGTGAGCCGGGCAATTGGCGAAACAGCCCCGTTGGTCGTTGTAGGGGCTTCGACTTTCATCGCGCTGGATCCCAGCGGGCCATTTTCGAAGTTTACGGTACTGCCGATCCAGATCTATCAGTGGACATCGCGGCCGCAGGACGAATTCCGGAATTTGGCTGCAGCAGCCATTCTGGTTCTATTGATACTGCTACTGTCGTTAAACGCATCGGCAGTGTTGTTGCGCAATCGCTTTGACCGTAGCCAGGCCGGCGCCTAGAGGAGTTTCTGAATACATGACAATCGCCATTGAACGCCCTTCACAGTCCCAGTCCCAGTCCGAGTCTAGCAGGACGTCGCCCAATGGGACGGGAAGGTATGCAATTGAGGCCGACAAGATGAGCGTTCATTACGACAAATTCTGTGCGGTACGCGACGTAGACATGAAGGTGCCGACAAACAAGATCACGGCGATCATCGGTCCTTCCGGGTGTGGCAAGAGCACGGTACTGCGCTGCTTCAACCGCATGAACGATCTAATTTCCAGTGCGCGAATCGAAGGAAAGGTCCTTTTTCAAGGCCAGAACATCTACGACGATGCCATAGATCCGGTGGAGGTGCGACGCCGGATCGGAATGGTTTTTCAGAAACCGAACCCATTTCCCAAGACGATCTATGAGAACGTCGCATGGGGTACCCGAATAAACGGATTCCGCGGGGACATGGATGAAATGGTTGAGAAGGCCCTGAGGTCAGCGGCATTGTGGGACGAGGTAAAGGACAAACTGCAACAGAGCGCTCTCGGCCTTTCAGGTGGGCAGCAGCAGAGGTTGTGTATTGCCAGGGCGATCGCGGTTGAGCCGGAGATTATCCTCATGGACGAGCCTGCTTCTGCATTGGATCCGATCGCAACGCTACGAATCGAAGACTTGATGAAGGAGTTGTCGGTGAAATATACTATAATTGTTGTGACGCATAACATGCAGCAGGCAGCCCGAACATCTGATTTTACCGCCTTCTTCAGCGTGGATGACAAGCGGACCGGGAATCTGATAGAGTTCGACGATACCGAGAAGATATTCACGAATCCTAGTCAGAAGAGCACGGAAGACTACATTACGGGCCGGTTCGGGTAGGGTCACACTTTTATTGGAGTCAGCGTGAGCATGGACAAGAAGCGCGTTCTCATTTTATGCACTGGCAACTCTTGCCGCAGTCAGATGGCGGAGGGCCTGGTCAACGCCTATCTTGGCGAAGCGTGGCAGGCGTTTTCCGCCGGCACTGCGCCTTCAGGCATGGTTCATCCGCTTGCAGTGCGGGCGATGGCAGAACTTGATATAGACATAGGTCAGGGCTCAACGGACTCGGTCGAAGACTATCGAGGGTTGCAGCCTGACCTGGTAATCACGGTCTGCAGTAATGCGGCCCAAAACTGCCCAGTTTGGCTGGGGGATGAGGAGGTCAAGCACATGCCGTTTGACGATCCCACCAAGCTGGCAGGCAGCGATGCTGACAGGATTTCAGCCTGCAGGCAGGTGCGCGATCTGATGCGTGACACGTTACTCCCCTACCTTCAGAGTCGATAGGCCTTCGGAAGGAAAGGAGACGATCGATGGGACAACTCCTGCGAACCTCATTTGCGCGTGAGTTGGAGACGCTCCAGACTGATACTTTGATGCTCGGGAGCATGGTAATCCAAGCGCTGAAGGAGTCGGTCGAGGCGCTGCGGCATCGGGATATGGAGACTGCCAGGCGCCTTATCAAGGAAGATGAGGTGATCAACAAGAGGCGATTCGAAATCGAGGCTGACTGTCTTCGATTGATCGCGACGCAGCAGCCAATGGCGGGGAACCTGCGGCTGATCGCGGCTGTGCTGGAGATCAGCACGGAGTTGGAGCGTATTGGGGATTATGCAAAGGGGATAGGACGAATCATCCTGCTGATCGGCCCAGAGGCACTGCTAAAGCCGCTTGTTGATATACCTCGCATGTGCGAAATCGTTACGGATATGCTACAAGAAGCTCTCGATGCATTTTTGAACCAGGACCTGGAAGCTGCTCGCACGATTCCCTTGCGGGACGATGAGGTTGACGCCCTCTATAACCAGGTCCATCGCGACCTGATCGCGATGATCCTAGAGGATCCGACGCTTATCGACCGCTCGAACTACCTGCTTTGGGCAGCACATAACCTGGAACGGGCGGCGGACAGGGTGACCAACATATGTGAGCGGATAATCTTTACCGTCACCGGTGAATTCATCGAGTTTGACATGAATTGAGGACGGTTTGGCCGGTCGATCATTGAAATCAGCCGCCCAACCTGCCCGGATTTTTTCGAGAGCCCTCCCCAACTCAGAAAAGAGCCACTTTCGAATGAAATTGGTGGTGCGCGCTGCCACTGGTTCCCAAGCTTGTTTGGACGGGAGCTGGAGCGAAAAGATGGCCTTCGCTGGAAGCGTCCGGCTAAATAGGGCCTTCACAGAAGGATTTGCGGGGAAATGCTCCTTTCTTGCTTTTTTTCTCTCCCTAAGAGAGGTTGACGAAAGGCCGAGCATCGTATAGAATTGTGGCCACTTGTGCCCGATTTGGGTCATCCTCTTCGAAAGAAACGGGAGTTTGCACTAATCGAGAGTTTCCCTTATCATTCGGGACGCAAGTACGGAAATCCCCTTCAGCCGTTGTTTCAGGAGCATTGTCTCTGTTAACAGTTGATGGTACAATCCCCGCTGATTCAGTCGGCGGGATTGATCATAGTCGGCCGTGTTTTCCGCACTCTTGCAGATATCAATCATTACTCTTTTACCTTGACCGCCCTTAGGAGGTATGAAATGCTAAAACGACGTGTGAGGTTCTGGGCCGCCATAATGCTTATTGCAGTTATTGCTGTATCGGGCTGTGCGCCTCGCGCAGGCCAGGGAAGCATCGAAGCCGATGCCGACCAATTGGTCATTGATCTGCCCGCGCTGGTACTTGACTTTGGCGCGGACGGGATGGCCGCGATTAAGAATGCTGCCCTGGCCGACCTGGTGAGTACGCTTGGCGTACCTCTGGATGTGGCCGTCCCAGGTGAAATGGTCTTTCTGATGGAGGCCAGCAACATTCAGCACATCCAGGTGAGCAACACGCCTGATGGTTTGCTGCTTTTGGTCAACGGCCGAAGTATTCCGAATATCAGTTACGATGGCGATTCGCTGAATGCATTGCCAGGCACGCTCAGCACATTCGGCATGGTCATCCCGATGGCAGATCTGCTCTTTGCATTGGTGGACCGAATTGGGATTGGCGTGATTGCTCGCTTCCCGGTTGCGCCAGGCGCAGATGAGATTCCGCTCTACGTGGAAGGTGACAGCGACGCAGCGATGGCAGCCAAGGCGGCGCAGGAAGAGTTCCTGGCAGCCGTGGGCACGCCGCCGCGCATCAATCTGCCCATCTTCTATGAGGCGGATGGCAGCTTCAGCATCGGCGACATGTCCATTGATGAGATGAATGCCATGACCGGCGGTTCACTTTCAGCCCTTTCATTGACCCTTAGCCAGATCGGTATGGCCGGGGCCCTGGGGATCTCCGAATTGGGCATCAGCACCAACGTCGACGGGATCACGATTACAATTGACGGCGACTCTTTGCCGACGCTGGACTGGTCTGATGGCAAGGCCAGCAACCTCATCGAGTTGATCACCGACATCCCCATGCTGGACATGGCGATGCCGGGCATGGGTGAGATGATACCGACGATTCTCCAGATTCTGCCGCTGGTCCAGGCGACAGAATTCGACCTGACCTTGCACTTTTAGGTCGGTTACCGCCTGAACTGGCCTGGCTGGCGGCAAGGCCTGAAAAAGTAGGGCGGGATTCCAGTCAGAATAGAAGAGGTGCGGCGATAATCGCCGCACCTTTTTTTCATTGGCAGATTCAGTTTCACTGTGAATTCGGCTGGCGTTCGAAAGGGTAGTGGGTTTCCGAGTGAGGACCGTTGCGGTCGTGGGAGGGTTCTGTTGCGCGTCCGAAGCCATCGGGGCCTACAGGAGGAAGCGTTACGTGTCTTACGTCTCTGGCTATCCGGCCCCAGGTTGGAGATGGGTCACCGCTTACGCTAGGACGCTGTCTAGGTGGAGCCGGTCATGTAGAGTTCACCAGGCTCAAAGCCGCGGGCAGCGTAGTAGGCCTGGGTGCCGGTTGCAGCGATGACGCTGATACGTTCGAACCCTGCTTCGCGACTCATGCGCCTGGCTTCGTTGAGAAGGCGCGTGCCGACGCCGACGTGTTGAGCCGCTCCCTTCTCTGCGCTGCCGATAGCCAGTGCCGGCCCATAAACGTGCACTTCGCGAATCATGGCGTTGCCGCGAATCTCGTCCAGGAATGCACGGCTGCCTGCCGAAGGCGATATGGGAAGGCTTAGTCTGAGGAATCCTGCAAGGGGAGCCCGCTCCAAGTCTGCCTGCGAGCCGTTCGTATTGTCGTCGTCCACGACATATTGCAGAAAGTGCTCGACCGTCAAGTCAGTTTTGTAGGTTGTGACGGTCAGCCGCAGCGCTTCTTCCCGCACGCGCTGGCGTCGTACTTCGCGGCAGCGAATGCAGCCGCAGCGGTCACCGCGACGCGCCAGCTCCTGGTGGACCACTTCGCGCAGGTTGCTCGTCTTCACACCTGCCTCGATGTGATGTGCCGGTATGTCGCGAAAGAGGCGATTAATACGTGTGTAGGGGGGTACGGCCGGCTTGATATCTGCCAGCATCGCTACCAGCTCCTGTTCCGTATAGGGGGTGTAGTCTCCGGCCTTCCACTTATCGTAAAGCTCCGTACCGGCGATCAGGGAGCACGGGTAGACTTTGAGTTCATCGGGCCGGACTGAAGGGTCATCGAAGAACTTTAGGAACGAGTCGCGATCGGAATCCAGCGTTGCGCCGTATAGATTCGGCATCCAGTGCAGATGCAGTTTGAACCCTGCCGTTCTGAGGAGGCCGAGTGCGTCTCTGACCTCGGCGACGGTGTGACCTCGCTTATTCTTTTCGAGAACGTCGTCCTCCAGGCTTTGAACGCCGATCTGTACTTTTGTCACCCCGAGACGGCGCAGGTGACGGATTTCGTCCGGCGTTATCCAATCTGGTCGGGTCTCTACGACCAGGCCAACGTTGCGATGCGCGGCCAAGACATTGCGCGCTTGGGCTTCCTCCAGCGAAGCAGACGGCACATATTCGGGGTTGGCATAGGCGTTCATGGCGTCGTAGCAGCGGCGCACGAACCACTCGCGATAGTCGTGACTGTAGGCGCTCCACGTGCCTCCCAGTATCAGCAGCTCCACTTTACTGGCGTCATGGCCGATACTTTCGAAGGCATCGATGCGGCCCAGCGTCTGTTTGAAGGGGTCGAAGCCGTCGCGCTCGGCCCGCTGGGCTCCCGGTTCGTCGAAAATGTAGCTCTTAGGCATACGATAGTCATCGGGGCAGAAGATGCACTGGCCGGGACAGCCGGCCGGCGCGGTCAGGACAGTTACCGGCGCGACGCCACTGGCTGTACGCACGGGCTTCATACGGATTCTGTCGAGCAGGTTGGGGTCGGGTTCCAGCTCACCCTCATCGATCAGGAGCCGGAAACCGGCCACCAGATCAGACTTGGCATAGAATCCTTTGCCGTCTTTGGGGTATCGGGCTAGAATGGACCGCAGCGATCGATTTGCTTCCCATTCAGATTCCTGCACGGCCAGGACGTCCCGGAAGATGGCTGACAGGGCGGTACGATGGGCAGTGGGATCGAAGCTCCGTTTTCGCTGCCATTCCTGGGAAATCTGAATTACCTCGGCCGGAATCTCTTCCGGAGCCAGAACTCGTTTCATGCTAGTGGAAAGGCCCCCTGAACTGTCACGGCAACCGGGAAGGACGCCGATGCAAACAGCTTGCATGGACCCGCAGACGCAGGATGCTTTGCTGACGTTGAATCGCGATTTCTACGAGCAAGTGGTCCACCATTTCGACGCAACGCGTCAGAACTGGACCCCGGGACTCCGGGCCATTCTACCTTATTTCGGGTCGGCCGGAAAGGAAAGGCTGTCCGTGCTGGACGTCGGCTGTGGCAACGGCCGCTTTGCCCGACTGCTTGAGGCCGAAGGTTTCTTCGCCTCCTATACGGGGGTGGACGGCAACGGGTCGCTGCTGCGACTGGCGCGGAAGTCGACTGCAAACCTCGAACGAGTCAACTGTGAATTCATACAGGCTGAACTGGCAGACTCCCATTGGCACAGCGTTCTGGCGAAGGCCGGGCGCGGCGACGACAGTGGTAGCGGCGGGCCTGTCGGTCCAATAGATATGCCAAGGTATAGCGTAGTGCTCTGCACAGCAACAGTGCAACACTTACCGGGTTATGCGCTGCGGCTGCGTCTGATGAGAGAACTCAGGCGGTTGAGCGCAGGCCCTGTAGTTCTTTCGTTTTGGCAGTTTCTGAGCAGTGAAAGGTTCCGAAGCAAGCTTATCGATCCGGCCACGGTGGGGATCAGCGCTGCCGAGCTAGAGCCGGGTGACGGACTCTTGCCTTGGCGGCAGGGCGTTGAGTCCGTTCGTTATGTTCACCAGGTGGATGAGGCCGAGCTGGGTCGGCTTGCTGCCGACTCGGGGCAGACTGTACTGCATACTTTCCGCGCCGACGGTAAAGAGTCCGACCTGAATCTCTATGCAGTCCTGGGCCACGCAAGTTCCAGGACGGGGCAACTCTAAGTCAGGTCCATCAGCGAAGACACATGCGTTTCCTGACCAATCGTAACTACTAAGCCGCATACAGTGTCTGTCTTGACCAACTCTTTATCTTCGCCGCCAGTCAGGCTTTCGGATGGCGTATTCGGTTGGCAGCCGCCAGGTTGGTTGGGGCACACAGTCGGCATGCCACGATGGTGGGGAAGAACCAGTACGGTGGCAAGCAAGGGCGGGGCGTTGCGGGGGCGCAGCCCCTGCACAAGGGAGGGCCGAAGGCCCGACCGCCCAAAAATGCCAGGAGAGAGGGAAGAGTAAACACCTTCACTTGCCTCATTCAGGATTGCAAATCAGTTGTGGCTTAGTAGATTCGACCAATCAAAGAACCGGACGACTGGCGCCATGCAACCAGACAAGCGAACGCAGACGATACTGGACGGTTTTGACACTCACTTCGGGGGCGAGGCGACCCATCTTGCTGTTGCACCGGGCCGGGTCAATCTGATCGGAGAGCATACCGACTATAACGACGGATTCGTTCTGCCTGTGGCTTTGGACCGGGACGTGAGGGTTCTTTTTCGGTCCCGAGACGACGGCCGCGTAAAGCTATACGCCCTTGAGTTTGATTCGTGGGCAGATTTCGAGATTGGGGCTACGAAGCGGAACAAACGGCAGCTCTGGCCCAACTATGTTCAGGGAGTCGGTCTGGAGCTGGCGGAGCTTGGGGTACAACTGCAGGGATTTGAAGGGGTTGTCAGCGGAAACGTACCGAGGGGGAGCGGGTTGAGCAGTTCAGCCGCACTGGAGATCTCTGCGGCCAAGGCATTTCTGACGGCGGCTAACCAGATCCACGCGCTGACGGGACCTCAACTGGCCAGGGCCGCTCAGAAGGCGGAGAACGAGTTCGTCGGGGTTAATTGCGGCATTATGGATCAGTTCATCAGTGCATTGGGAGAGGAGGGACACGCACTGTTGATCGATTGCCGCAGTCTAGACTACCAGCGGGTGCCGTTTCCTGAGGGCGTGTCTTTGGTGATTGGCAATACCAAGGCAAGCCGGTCGCTGGCAGGGAGCGCTTACAACGAGCGCCGAGCGCAGTGTGAGGACGGCGTGCGCCGCCTGCAAGCGGTATTGCCGGATATAACCGCTTTACGCGATGTAAGTCTCAGTGAATTGGAGGAACATCGCTCGCTGCTTCCCGCGATAGTCTACCGCCGATGTCGTCATGTTGTAAGCGAAAACGAACGGGTGCAGGCCACGGTTGACGCACTTGGGCAGGGCGACTTCCGTGAGGTTGGCGAGTTGATGGACGCCAGCCATGAAAGCCTGAGAGACGACTACGAAGTTAGCAGCGAGGCCCTGGACCGCATGGTTGAATCGATGCGGAGCCATACAGGATGCCTTGGCGCCCGCCTTACAGGTGCGGGTTTTGGGGGATGCGCGGTGGCTCTAGTCCAGGCAGGGACGGAGAAGGATGTGCGAGAGGCGGTGCAAGAGTCCTATGCAAAAGCGATGAACGTGTGGCCGGAGGTTTACATCAGCCCGCCGAGCTCCGGCGCGCGAGTCTTGCCCCTGATTTCGGGAGAGAATGATGGATGACCGATACAGCGGGGAGCGCAGCCGCCCGAATCTCGGCGCGTCCGGCCCTGTGGCGTATGATGACGCTATGTTGTCGTGGGATTACGTAGACAGTCGAATGCGCGATGCTTCGAACTATTGGATTGCGAGCGCGGGAGGTGATGGAAGGCCGCATGCCGTGCCCGTGTGGGGGGCATGGCTGGAGGACGTCTTTTATTTCGTGGGTACGGGTCGTAAAGTTCGCAATTTGCGCGCCAATCCGCAGGCGGCAGTTCACCTGGAAAGCGGCGACGACGTGGTACTGATTGAAGGTAGATTTGAGGAGATTAGGCGACCGAGCCGTGAGCTGCTGCAAAACGTGGACGAGGCGTTCGTTCGCAAGTACAAGACTTATCGCCCCAGTGAACATCTGGATGGTCAGAGCAAGTCCAGTTTTCCACCGGAGGGACTATTTGCCGTCTTTCCGCACTTGGTCATCGCCTGGAGCGGCATGGCAAGCGACGCCACCCGATGGCGGATTCCCGCCCGTTAACATGGACCTTGCCTCACCATCGACGTTGTCGTTGTTTTGTCGATCGTCCAAGAGGACCAACCGGTACACAGTAATAGAGGGATGCACGGATGCCAACGCTGACTGACTACAACCAGTTCGACGGACTCCACTGGGAGACGGGATCGGTTCGCAACTATCTCGACTATTGTGGCGCGAAGGCGCCGCATACGGGGAAGCCCTATTCGGAGGCGCTGCTGATGGGTATCAGCGGCGGTGCGGTGACGGGGTATTTTGTCTTTGCTTACCAAGGCATCGATCCGCACGCGCGTATCCTCACTCGAAACACGTTTGACCCAATGGAGACGCTGCTGCAGCGCCTGGGCGCTGAGCCGGACGTTCGCCAAACGGCAAGCGCAGACCGGGCGGTGGGTAACCTGGTGGACACGCTGGAAAGCGGCAGGCCAGCCATCACGTGGGCTGATGCCCAAAGTCTCCCTTACGAACCGCATACTTATGAGTTTGAGTTTCCACACATGCAGCCGGTCGTTGTATACGGGTACGACGAGGAGGCCGACCGGGTGTCGATCGCAGACCGCGCGCGGGTGCCGTTGTTCGCCACGACCGGTGAACTGGCAGGGGCGCGAGCGAAAGTCAAGAAGTTCCGGCACCGCATCATGACGCTGGCGATGCCGGATGCCGACGGGATTCCGGAGGCGGTCCTGGCAGGTATCGGCGACAGCATTCAGCTGTTTACGGAGAAGCCGCCCAAGGGGGCACGGCACAATTTCGGCTTTGCTGCCTACCAGCGCTGGGCCGATGCTTTGCGAAAACCGAATATGAGAGGCAGCTGGGAGAAGGAGTTTCCGCCCGGGCGTAAAATGTACGCCGGACTGGAGTCAGTGTTCGGTGATACTCACACTTACGGCAAGGAAGGGTTTGCCGAGAGGGACGTCTTTGCTGACTTCCTGGATGAGGCTGCGCAGATCCTGGATCGACCTGTCTTGCGAGAAGCCGGAGAACAGTTTCGAGTAAGCGCTTTGGCGTGGCGGGATCTGGGGGAGATGCTTTTGCCAGACAGTGTTCCAGTCTGGGCGGAGGCCCGAAGGTTGATGCTGGAGAACCAGCGGCTATTCCTGGAAGTTGGTGGCGAAGCCTTTGATAGGGGGCAGTCCAACTGCGAGCGCCTGATTGCGATTCGAGGCGAGATGGAGACGGATTTCCCCCTCTCGGACGACGAGGTGACCTCGTTCAGAGAACAGATTGCCGAACAGGTCTTGAAGATCAGTGCAGTTGAGGAGCCGGCGGTGGCGGCGATGAAGGAGGCGATGGCGTGAAGGCAGTAGGGCAGGAAAGGCCACATTCAGGCTTCGCCAGCCTTTGCCGGGCTGCTATCCACTTGACGCAGTCCTGGAAGAGTGAAAGCTACTGTTGATACCAGCAGGGCAGCCAGGGCGACCTCGGCCCCGACTGCCAAGGGCGCGCCGAATGCGTCTGCGAGGACCCCTGTTTGGAGCCGTCCAAACGGTCCTGCGCCTATAGCAACTGCAATGGCCCCCATAGCCTGGCCGCGTCTCTCGTCGGCAGCGGCGAGCAGCACGATGGAGCTCTGCATGATGCCAAAGCAGGCGTGACCTATCCCAACCAACAGCAGAAAAGCCCACGAGACGGCGAACACGGAACTGGTGGTGAAGGATAGCAGCGCCAGGCAGTGTAGCAGCGTGCCGGCAATGAATATCCAGCCTGCGCTGGCGTAGCGTCTTGCCCAGTTGACCAGGAAGAGGCCGACCACGTTTCCGATTCCGACAGAGGCGCCGAGGTAGCCAAGCCCGACTGGACCCTGATGCAGGACGTCGCGAGCGAATACGGGAAGGAAGTTCATATAGGGAAAGGCCAGCATGTTCATGATCATCGTGATCAGTGTCACGGCCAGGATGGACTGGTTCTGTCGCACGTAGAGGACGCTTTCCCTGATCTGCGCCAGAGGCGATGCGCTGGTGGGAGAGGATGTTTGCGGGATCGGCTGGCGCGAAAGGGCGCGCAGGAGGAGGAGTGAAATGGCCGACAGTCCGCTCAGTGTCAGGAAGCAGCCCAGCACGTTAAATGCGTCGAGTACAATCCCAGCGAGAAGCGGTCCCAGGGCGCGTGCGACGCTCATGCCCAGATTCTCCAGCATGAGCGCGTCGATGACGCGAGGGCGGCCCACCAGGTCAGGTATGAGAGCGCGGCGTGTCGGCCAGTCCATCGCCCAGGCGCAACCGAGGGTCAGTGCGATCACGACGAGATGCCAAAGGGCGAGCTGTCCCGCAGCCAGCAGCACGGCGACGGTTGCATACATGCAAAAGGTGAGCGTCTGCGAGGCGATGATCAGGGGGCGACGGCCGATACGGTCGGAAAGCAATCCGCCAAAGCCGCCAATCAGCAGAGATGGAATTGAGCGGCAGAAGCCAACGAGGCCGACGAGGCCGGCCGAGTCGGTCAGTTCCAGCACCAGCCAGCCCAACACGATCATTTCCATGTAGTGGGCCAGCCACCAGAGGGTACTCGAACCCAGGAGCAGGCGATAGTCTGAGTTGGCCAGAGTCTCTCGGACCCCGGACCCGGGCTGGAATAGACGCTGATAGCGCCTGGAAAGATCAGTCCACATCTGGCCCTTGGAGCCCCAGTACCCGGTAGGCGAACTTCAGATGGGTTTCCTGTACGTGTTCGGCTGTAGCGGCGCTCGTGGAACCGTGGCCCCCGTCCAGCCAGATGAGAGTGAAGTCTCTCTTTGACGCCTCCATTTTGCTGGCGAAGTGCTCCATTTGGCGGGGTGTGGCGCGGCTGTCGCGGCGTCCTTGAAAGATGAGGAGCGGCGCCTGAATGTCAGCGGCATGGGTGAGGGGAGAGCGGTCCCGGTACAGGTCGGGATTTTCGGAAGGCGTCCCGTCGAATATCATGCGCGCCCAGCCCTGCATGGCTGCCGAAGAGTCCTCGTAGTTCATGGTCCAGTCGACGATGGCCACCGGCGCAACGCCGCCGGCCCACAGTTCGGGCTCCTGTGAGAGCGCCCAAACTGTCAGAAAGCCTCCGTAGGAACCTCCCTCCAGCAGAATGCGATCCGGAAGGGCTATACCTTCCTCGATCAGCCAGCGGCGGGCTGCGAGCATGTCTTCCAGCTCCCAACGGCCTACATCTCCATTAATCTTTTCCTGGAATTCACGGCCGAAGCTGGTTGAGCCGCGATAGTTGACGGTGAGGTAGGCGAAGCCGTGGTCGATCCAGGCCTGGCCGGTGGGGTCGAAGGAATTGGAGACGGCGCCGCTCGGACCTCCGTGGACGTGGAGGATTGTTGGGAAAGGTCCCTCAGAGGATTCATTTGAGGAAGGCAGGCCAAGCCACGCCTGGACTGAAACGCCGTCAGAACTGGGAAAGCTGACTGAACGCCAAGGGCGGCCAGGCGGGCAGTTTTCTGCGGGCAACACAGGCTTGGGCCGATCAGTAGCGGTCAGCGAGAGTAGTTGGGAAGGATGGGCGGCGTCGCTCCATTGCGCCCATACTGTTCCGTCCGGGGCGAAAAAGCTGGCGGCCGTTCCCGTATGGTAGGTTCCGGTGCGGCCGCGAAAAGAACCTGGCCTGTGTTGAAGGGGCAGCAGGTCTTCGTCATTCAGATCGTATATGAAGAGCCCTTCGTGTTCCTGGGTTTTCGTCTGAATCAGCAGTTTTCTTCCGTCGGGCGACCAGTCCAGCGGCAGGATGGACCCTTCGGCTGAGGGCATCGCCAGATTGCGCCGCTCTTTTGAACGCGGGTCCCAGAGTAAAGGCAGCGGCACGCCGCTGGCGGTTGTGGTGGCGAGCAGTCGGTCATCACCAGGAAGAGGCGAGAACTGAACGGGCTCGACGCTGAAGTCGAAGCCATCCCAAAGTTCAGCGACCTGTTCGCCTGAGTTTGTGTCGAAGACCAGAACTGTGTAGCGGCGGCTGTGGGGTGCCTTTAACGTAGACTTGACTGCAAGCAGGTTTCCGTCATGGGAAAGATGACAAGCCCACGTCTCTTCCAGGGCTGTGTATATGAGTCGCGGCGCAAAAGGCGCCCCGTCAGGTCCCAAATCGATGCAGTAGAACCAGTAGCGGTTGTCATAGACGGCGTCGAAGGCGAGACGGGCGCCGCCGCGGCTGATGTCGAAGCCGCGTATCGTATAAGGGGGTAGTTCGGGTGTCAGGTCCTCAGGGGGGCCACCGGAGAAGGGTACACGGGCGATGTGGCCTAGTTCACTGCCCTTATCGTCCTTCAGGTAGTAGAGGTAGTCGCCTTGGGGTCCCAACCATGCGTAGGACGGTGTCTCATCGTCGGGCAGGAGGGGACGCAGTTCGCCAGTAGTCGTGTTCCAAGCGAGAATTCGTTTGGCGGGGCCTTCCAGGCTGGCATGGGCGATCCCACGGGAGGCGTTATTTGGCGCCACGTAGACATATCCCAAGCTGTTGCAGCGGAATCGCTGCCGCCATGGGGCATCGTCTTCAAGCTGGAGTGGGGATGTCATAGGTTTTCTCGGTGGACGGTGAGGGTTGTCCTGTGTGGACTGTTTTGTGGGCGCCAGCCGTCGCAGGCTCACGTCCTGTTCCAGTTGTCCACTGGGCTTCCTGTCTTTGACTTGAGGGGCGGATTGTGTGATGAATTGTACATGGGCTTTGAAGCCGATGCAACGGAGACTTTCTAACTGGTCGGGGTGCATCCCAGATTCGGGGTGGGAACAGTCTGGCGGAGAGACCATGCATTAGGTGGCTAGAGTTATTTCTCGGCACTTGTAGAGAGGCGCAGAGCAGGAGCAGGGCTGGTTTTGCCGGTGGTCCCGTCCTTTAGGGGGCACAGGACAGGCACAAGGCCTGCCCATACAGTAGTGGTTTGGGGATTGGCGAATGCGATGGGTGAGGCGGCGGAGGGCAGGCACTGGGCCTGCTCCTGCCGAACCTTTGCGGGGGAAGGCGGAGGTGGGCGTAGCGAACCCCAGTGGTTAGTGCGTAGTGGCACGAGACAGATGGTGGGGGGTAACCACTGTTGGCTAGGCATAATGCCGGCGAAGAATGAGCACGGTGGCTAGCAAGGGCGGGGCGTTGCGGGGGCGCAGCCCCTGCACAAGGGAGGGCCGAAGGCCCGAACGCACAACTGCAGTGGTCAGTGGTCAGTGGTCAGTGGTCAGTGGTCAGTGGTCAGTGGTCAGTGGTCAGTGGTCAGTGGTCAGTGGTCAGTGGTCAGTAGATAGGCGATTTTTCGGGGATGGATGGGAGGACTGGATGTGGTCTGGTCGATACCAGAGGGTACAAGAGAGTGGCAGCCATTTTGGGATGCGCCCACCTTGACCCTTGTAGTTGAAACCTTGTGAAGCAGATGCCATAATGGGAAAGATGAACGCGAGAATCAATGCAGGCAATGTGACTGGTATACTCAGAAATCCTGGCGAGCGGTTGTATGTCCTGGGGGTCATTGTTGTTGCCACCGTCCTGCGTTTTTACCTGATTGATGAAAAAAGCATCTGGCTGGATGAGTCATTCAGCTTGTGGATTGCCCGGCACAGTCTATGGGAGGGTTGGCGGTGGCTCATTGAGGTGGACCAGCATCCGCCGATTTATTACAGCCTGCTGCATTTTTGGATAGGGATATTCGGGTCACTGGAAGGCGCCGTGCGAACGCTGTCCGCTGTGGCATCAGTGCTGACGATTCCTGTGTTCTACGCGGCATGCCGCCGTCTGCTCGACGGCCCCACGGCAGGAATCTCTATTCTTATTTTGGCGGTGTCGCCGTTTAATGTGCAGTTCGCCCAGGAAACCCGCATGTATGCGCTGCTCACTCTCGAGGTGGCTTGCGTAATCTACTTCCTGGCGCGGTTATTTTCAGGCCCAGTTACGCAGAACAGAGACTGGGTCGGGCTCGCGGTCTCGCAGGCGCTCGTGATGCTGACCCATAACACGGCAGCGGTCTATTTGCCGGTTGCTTTGAACGCGGCGGCGGGGCTGATCTTTTTGCTCTTTCCCACCGGAGTAGGAGGTCGAACGGAGAAGTGGGGTCTTGAGGGGGAGAAGGCAGGCGCGGGCGGGGACGAGCTTTCACTGAATGCGGGGCCGAATGCAGGGTCGGCAGGGCGGGCCAGTGAAACAGGTCCACCGACCGGTGACGGCGGCGCAGAAGCTTTCTGGCTTAACTGGGTCAGATTCCAGGGTCTGGCCGTGCTCTTGTGGCTGCCTTGGGCGGTTCCGTTCATTATTCAGGTCATCGACGTCGGGTCAGGATTCTGGTTGCCTCCTCCCTGGCCAAACCTGGTTCTGGATACTTTTCGCAACTTCCATTTCGCTTTTCTGCCATCGGATTTGCCAGTGCGTCCAGTCTGGATGTGGGGCTATTCATTTCTGGCTGTATTGGGGCTGATTGTGTTGCTCTTCAGATTGGGTTCGCCTTCGCGAGAATGGGGAGGGAATCGGACGGAGAGCCAGGTAGAGCGGCCGGAGACGGGAGATAT
Organism: Caldilineaceae bacterium; assembly: GCA_965207495.1. GTDB lineage: Bacteria > Chloroflexota > Anaerolineae > Caldilineales > Caldilineaceae > Bin5. The sequence continues at coordinate 3,050,175 of OZ242287.1, read as the reverse complement.
AGGGGAACCGTCGCTCGATAGCGACAGAGCAGCAATTCTGCTTATTAGTCTGTTTCTCGTTCCCCATATCGTGGCATTGCTTGTCAGTATACGCAGTCCGATCTATGCGGAACGGGCTCTGATATGGACGACTTTGCCCTACTTTGTTCTTGTTTCCGCTGGAATTCGCGTTATTGGCGGCCCCGTGAAACGCGGCGTGTTGGACTTTTTCTCCCTTCGACGCGGCGTAAACTTAGCTGGACTGGTGTCGCCAGTAAGGCTTGGCGCCCAGCTGTTACTCCTGGTGGCAATCCTGAGCTTAAGCGGTCTCTCTTTGAACGGTTACTATTTCTGGTTCCAGAAGGAGGCTTGGGACGAGGCGGCATCTCATATTGCGGAGCAGGTAGTGCCTGGAGAGATGATCGTATTCAATGCAACCTGGGTACAGATTCCCTTTGCGTACTACTACGAACGATACGAACTTGACACTGCATTAAAGGGGTTGCCTGTAGACCTGTTTGACCGGGGCGAGCTGGAACCGGCGATGGAGGAGGCGGACATTCCGCGCATCCAGGAGATTCTGGAGGGTCGAGACCGGGTCTGGCTCGTTTACTCTCACAACTGGTACTCAGACCCGGACGGCATCATTCCTCGGGAGCTGGGCAAGATATTCGGTGAGTCCGAGATAGCCGAATTTGAAGGGATACAGATTGTTCGATTCGAGGGAAGAAACTAGAGATTGTGTCACTTTCAGGCGAGATGCTGAGAGGCAACTTACGTTGGTAGCTGAACCTGCGTAGGAAATAGTGATGTGGTCTATTGTGTGAGTGGCCGCGGAAAGCTCTTCTTCCCAAATCCCCACAGAAGAGCGACCCCCAAAAGAAACAGAGTTGGCAGCCACTCCAGAAGGCGTACCCAGTCCAAGTCGCGCAGATTCTCGGGGTCGATGTAGGTGACGTACGAGAGCGATACGATGCCGCTGAGCCAGAGCCAGGGAAGGGGCAACAGCCAACGACTCTGTGGCTCGTCGTCGCCCGGCGCCAGGATGGGTAGGAAGGGCATCAGAGACAGAAGGTACCAGGGGTGAACGGTCGTAGCCAGCAGCAGGTAGCCGGCCAGAGGTACTGCCATCCAGCGCAGGACTGCTCTCAGATCGGTGTTGAAGTGCTGGCATTGGCGCCACACACCCAGTAGAAGCAGGAACAGCAAGAAGTAGGAGATTTCCTGGGCTTGCGCCATGGGTTCGGCGATTCCCATGCTTTCGAGCCAGTTCTGCAGCCAGCGAAAAAGACCGCTATTGAAGTTCCACTGGGCGTTATAGATGCGTAGGGCGCCGAAAAGCCCTCGCCCGTCCAGCCCCCCGCTCAGACCCCAGCCAGCTCTCAGCGCAGGGGACACAAGCATCCCAATCAAGAGATATCCATATAGCAGACGGCTGCCCCAGTTCCACCGCCACCAGAATATGGGAGTCAGAAAGATGGGGATCAGTTTGGTAAGAGTGGCCAGTGCCAGCAGCATAGGCGCCAGTAGAGAGAACGAAGGTATCCCGGAATCGGCAATTGGGTCACCGGGCTCTTGAGCCCTGCCTCCGGCGGCGGCCGAACGTACCATTGCATACACGGCAGCCATGGTCAGAAAAACCATCAGCGCATCGACGTGCGCTCCCTGGGCGGTCTCCACAACGACTAGCGGATTCCACAGGTATAGCAGCAAGCGATGGGAAGGCAGACCGACTGCAACCAGCAGCCGGGAGAGAATGAACGCGGTTCCCAGATCGAAGAGAACGGCAGCGACTTGAAAGGAATCTGGGTCGAGAGGGTAGAAGAAGGCGATGGCCGCAAAAAACCATTGGGCTGCAGGCATATAGGGGCTGGCCATCCAAGCATGGTTGGCCTGGGATCGGAAAGGCACTTCCAGCCAGTCCAGCTGTGAGGCGTTGATGGGGAATTCATAGGGGCTTACGCCGTTGGCAGTGACGTAGCCGTCCCACATATATCGGAAGACATCGGAGGACAGTGTGGGGAATGTTTGCAGGAGGAGCCATCTGAAGAGGAGTCCTCCGCCCCAGATCCAGACCAGCAGGTAGAACTGCCTGGCGCCAAGTCCTGACGCGGCGCCTTCACGGCCACCGCTTTGCCACCATCTTTCCACCCAAAAGACTGCGACCGCGTAGACTGAGAATGCCAAGCCGAACCAGACAAGGAACTCGGCCACTTCGGTGGTTCCCAGGTTTCCATGGCGAAACTGCATGGAGACCATGCCGCCATAGGCGAGGGCGGCAATGACCAGGAGGACGAAAGGAGCGGACAGGGACTTCAGACGCGTCATTCTTGTCAACGCCCCTGGCGCGGCGGCGTTTCAGCCGGAATCCGGTACATACCTTGTTGCGTCGTCCCGCCCGCGCTAGAGATCATTGCCTCTGTCAGTCGCTGGGTCCTGACAGCGAACTCGGTGACGGTGTCATAGCGGGGAAGGTCGCCGGTGACGTCCTCATTGAAATAGGTGTCAGTACTGTCGGCAATCGATTGCGGCAGTCCGCTATAGCCATGTATCAGCCCGAGCAGGCCGGCTGCGGTGGCCATGGTGTTGTCGGCATCCCAGCCGGCGAGGGCGGCGATCTCGATAGTGCGGAGCGTGTCGCTTTCGCCGTAGAGAAGGGCCATGATGGTGACGGCAAAGTTCACACGTGAAGCCCACCACATGGGGTCGGTGTCGTATTCGTCGCGGATGAGTTGCCGCGTCGCGCGCCAGTCATCGGGATTCTCCTGGTGCCATATCACGACATTGTCCACAATGGGGGCGACGATGGCATCGTCTTTGGTCATGTTGCGTGCGGCGGCTATCAGGGTTGGGACGTCATCTTCAAAGAAGGCAAGGCTGTAGAGGGTTGCGAAGAAGACGCTGGCTTCCACCGCGGGTCCGCTGTTGGTGACACGGGCGAACCGCTCGGCGTAGTTTGCGGCCAGTGCTGGCATGCCTGGGGTCAACATACCGAAGAGTTCGGTCTGAAGCTGGGCGTCGATGGACCAGGTCCCGTCGGGGTTGTTTTCGGCATTCCCAGTCTCCGGTGGGAGGAGCCCTTCGTCCATCAGGTCGCGGGCGCGGCGGGTCGACACCCAGATGTCGTGATTGAGGTGATCGACCCACTCATCGCGTATTTGCTCGGGAGTTGGATTGAGTCCGTGGGTCTCCAGGATGTGGAGGTCGACCCATTCGACGTGTGTGTCATCGTCGGTCGACCATTCTTCGAACTGGGGGGGCGAGAACGATCCTGGCGGGCCGGGCTCTTCGATGTAGACGCCTTGCAGATCAAGGCCGGCGTGGTTGGCGAGCATTGTCGCCTTCCAGGATCCATAGGCCTTGTCGTAGTAGTTGTCAGCGGACAGGGTCAGAAACCGGGGAGGCGGTTCCGGTCGAGTGAGGCCAATGACAAGGACAAGGGCAAGCCAGAAAGTTACAGCCAAGCCGATATAGCGACTGTCCATGGGAGATTCCTTCATAGGGCGGTTACCGGGAGCTTCTTCTTTGCCAGTATACCTGAATGAAGGAGAGGGAGAAACATGGTGGCTGGTTTCCTGGCAAGAACCAGGGGCTGTTTGTCGCTCGGGCAGCGTGCGCCCGAAAGTGTGGGGGAAATTTCTCGCTTACAAAGCAGTTTAGCCCTGGCTGTTTTGAAAGGGCAACCTCATGGCAATGGGAACGCGCAGGCGGGAATCAGTCCGGGCGAACCGAAGGGCGAGTCGATCTTATCCGGCGGAGTCTGGCTCTTGCAGCCGTGGGTGAAAGTAGGTGGCCGCGATGGCCAGGACCGCGGAAAGGGCCAGGATTCCTGGGGCCAGCAACGGGTTTGCTCCGTGCAAGGTGTCCGAAAGCAGGACTGAGAAAGTCGCGTTGGGCCGGATTTCCTGGGCAAATTCCAAGTTATGTTCGATATGCTCGAAGAGTCCAAAGAGGCTGCCAAATAGCGTGACGCCCATAACGATTCGAAGCGTCCTCAGGGTGGCACGTCGTGGACGAATGAGGACGGCCGCGATCGCGACAGTGCCAAGCCCGCAGAGGACAAAGGGAATCAGCTGGGGAGGGTCTCCTGTATGTTCTTCCAGCCACAGTTCTACGATTGTAAAGACACAGGTTATGCCTGCGACAAGCAGGAGAAAGGTCCGAAATCGGTTGACCAGGATGTCTGAGCTCATTGCGTCACTCGTTCAGGTAGGCAGAGGCCGCTTCGATCTGCTCTTCGCCGATGTGGTCGGAAAGCGCGGCCAAGAAAGCTTCGGTTGAGTCGAAGGGGCGCGCTGACATAAGCGCCTCTGCAATCTCGTCAGTGATACCCGGAATCTGCTTCAGCGTTTCGGCGTCGGAATCATTGACCTCGACCGGCACATAGATATAGCTTTCGTAGTATGCGACCTGTTCGTCGTCGACATATTTGCCGATTTCACGGCGAAACTGCTGAATGCTGACGTAGGGTTGATATTCGAAGAACTCCCGCACCATGCGATTGCCAAAGTCGGGGATTGTTTCCAGCAGCTCTTCGCGAGTCATGTCGTTCAGGTTAATCCTATCCAGAACAATCTCGCCATCAGTGGCTGAGTCTTCAGAGGTCGTGTTTTCAGATGGCCCGGCAGCGACCGATTCTTGCTGGGCAGTCGAGGACGAGTCCGCCGGCGAGGTCGGTGGCGTGCAAGCACTCTGAATTAGAAGGAAGGCAAGTAACACAACAGAAAGGGCAATACTTCTCATCGCAGAATTCATCAAGAGAAACTCCAGATAATGTGGGGGCTTTCGGCTTCAGAAGCCGAAATGGTTTGACACGACTTGGCCGAGGTAGTGTTCACTCACGGCGCAAGGCTTCGATTGGGTCCAACTGCGCCGCTTGGGTTGCGGGGTAGTAACCGAAAAAGATGCCTACAGCGGCAGATGCGCCGAAGGCCAAAGGGAGCGACAGCGGCACGAGTTCGGTGCGCAGTCCGCCTAGTTCTCCGAAGACGAAAGAGCCGCCCACGCCGAATATCAGACCTGCCAGTCCGCCGACCAGGCTGAGCATGACCGCCTCGAGCAGGAATTGCCGCTGCACGTCGCGCGGGCGTGCGCCGAGGGCCTGGCGGAGGCCGATCTCGCGGGTTCGTTCGGTCACGCTGACGAGCATGATATTCATGATGCCGATGCCGCCTACGACGAGCGACACTGCGGCCACCCAGGCAAGGAGGCTGCGGAAGGCTGCCGTGGTGGAAGCCCGGGCATCAACGATGTCCTGCTGGGTTCGCACGCCAAAGTTGGGTTCGGTGGGATCGACCTGACGGCGCCCGGCCAGCAACGCAGTTATCTGTTCCATCACGCTGTCCATCACGTCGCCGTTCTCGGCTTTAACCAGGATCATACGTACCCTGTCACCGCCGAAGCCGGTTCCGCCGAACTTTTTGAAGACAACCGAGGCGGGAATATAGATGCGGCCGTCGTTGTCGGTTGCGCCGACGACGCCCTGTTCGGACATGACGCCGATTACGGTAAAGCGGGAGGAGCCAATGCGCACTTGCTGACCGATCGGGTCGGCGGTATCAAACAGGTCCGCGGCAATGCCGGCGCCGAGGATGGCGACGCGTTGAATTGCTTCGTTTTCGGCGTGGGAAAAGAAGCGGCCCTGCCCGATTTCATAGTCGCGTACTTCGAGAAAGTCAGCTGTTACGCCAACGATTGAGACACTGTTCAGCGTGGCATCGCCACCTTTGACAGTTTGGGTTGTGCTCTGCTCCAAGGATACCCCGCTGACGTTGCTGAGGTTTTCGGAGAGGAAGATAACTTCGTCATAAGTAAATGTGGTGATGCCGCCCGGGCCCCCACCTGAGAACCCTCTTCCGGCGCCGCGGACGCCTCCAAAACTGCGGAATGGGGTAACCATGATCAGATTGGCACCCAGCCCGCTGATTTGATCCTCAATCTCTGCCTCTGCGCCGGCGCTTACTGCCAGCATGATGATTACAGCGGCGACACCGATGATAATTCCCAGGGTGGTAAGAAATGAACGCAGCTTGTTCAGCATCACGCCTTCCCAGGCGACGCGAAAGGAGTTGGGGAGAGTCATTCCATGCAGGTCTTTGAAGGATTCATCCTCCAGCCTCTGTTTGCCTATGGGTGCAGTTCTGACAGAGTCCTGCAGCATGTGCAATTTCTCCTCTTAGATTACCTTGTTCGTCGTGCGGGCCGTTGGAATGACGGGTATTCCTTGGGCGTTTTCGGCGGATGTCAAGCTACCACCATTCGATCGATCTCAGACTGAAGCGCGACGACCTTTCCGTCCAGAACATTGACGACCCGCTCAGCCTCTCGGGCGCGTTCTGCCTCGTGTGTAACCATCACTATCGTCGCTCCCTGCTGATGCAGCCGATGGAAAATAGCCATGATTTCGGTGCTGGAGCGGGAGTCAAGGTTCCCTGTAGGCTCGTCGGCCAGAATGAGTGACGGGTCGTTAATCAAAGCCCTGGCGATCGCTACTCGCTGCTGTTGTCCACCGGACAGCTCGGTGGGCAGGTGGTGGAGTCGTTCACCCAAGCCAACGAGATCGAGTACCTCTGAGGCCCTCTGGCTGCGCTGATCCTCGGTCCAGTTCTGAAAGCCATTGTACATCATCGGCAGCATTACATTTTTGCGTGCGCTCAGGCGCGGCAACAGATTGTAAGACTGAAAGACGAATCCGATTTTACGATTGCGTACCGATGCCAGCTGGTCGCGATTGAGGCTGCTGACGTCCTCGCCGTCGAGAATATAGAGACCGCTGGTTGCCCGGTCCAGGCAGCCTATGACATTCATCAAGGTCGACTTGCCTGAACCAGAAGGCCCCATGACAGCGACAAACTCGCCGCGTTCAACCTGCAGGTCCAGCTCATCGAGAGCATGGACTGCGATGTCACCTTCGCCATAGACTTTGGTCAACTTGGTAATCTCGATGACGAGATCGCTCATTTCGTCTCCGTAAAGTATGGGCCGCGGGCAGTTGCGCTATCTCTAACGATCAGTTGCTTCCTACCTGGGCATCGCCGGTACTGATGGTCTCGCCTTCTTCCAGCCCAGTAAGTACCTCAGCGCTGACGAAATTCCTCAGTCCTACCTGCACAGGGCGAAATTCGAGTTCGTCACCCGGTCCAACCACGAAGACAGCGAATTGCCCGGGACTGATCTCTCTCAGGGCCTGGACGGGTACGAGCAGCGTATTTCGGGCTTCGCCGGCGATAATCTCTACCTCGGCGTTCATGCCGAACAGGAGAGGCGCCGCGTGTTGGGTCATATCGATGCTGGCCCACGCTTGAATGGCGGAGGCCCCGTCGACATCCACCAGAGCCGGTTCGACGCGTGTAATCTCTCCTGTATAGCTGAATTCGGGGAAAGCCTCGAAGACGATGCTAACAGGAAACCCGGGCACTGCAGCGGATATATCCAGCTCTTCGATCCAGAAGCGGACCTGGGCGACATCGATGTTGGCCATGCCGATGATTGGCCCTCCGGTCACGGCGTCCCCTTGCTCAATGGAGACCGACGTGACTACCCCAGCCATAGGGGCCCGAATGGCGCCGCCTTCAATCTCTCGCTTAACGTCTTCAGCAGCCAGGCGGGCTTGCTCTACAGCCAATTCAGCCTTTTCAAGGGCTTCAGCGCTGGGCCCGTCCAGAAGGTCTTCCAGCGCGGCGCGATTCTGTTCTACCTTGGCCCTTGCTGCGGCCACGTCGAGTTCTTCTGCGTTCTGAAGCAGAAGGTTGAGTGTATTTTGGGCCTGTAAGACTCGCCCTCTGGCTGATTCGACCTCGTCTTCTGCAGCGCCCGCAGATCCAATATTGAACTGGGCCAGGGCCTTTTCGTAGGCAAGTGTAGCTTCTTGAAGGTTTGCTGCCTCAGAGGTTCTGCCGACGTCGTTGCGCCAGGCGACCCTGTCGTAGGCGGACTGGGCTTCGGCCCTAGCGACTTCCGCCGACTTCAGGTCGGAATGCAGGCTTGTCATTGTATCGTCCGAGGGACCTGCCAGGAGAGTGTTGAGGGCGCTCTGCGCGCTGACCAGCTCGCTGCGGGCGGCGTTGACTTCTTCGGCTGTGGGCGGAGCGACGAGGCGGTCATACTCGGCTTGCGCGGATGCCAGACTGGATTGAGCCGCGGCGAGGTCGGCCCCGCTCACTTCTCCGGTCAACTCGATGAGTGCGATTTCGGCCAGTCGCAGGTTGATCTGGGCCGAGATGAGCTGTGAATTCAGCGTAGAGTCATACGCCAGCGTTGCCAGTACTTGATTTACATCGACTCGGTCGCCAACATGTGCTGCGATGCTGCTGACGATTCCACTGCTGGGAAAGCCGACTTTAGTCTCTTCACCGGCGAAGAGCGTGCCGATTCCTCCGGCAGTCAGAACGAGATCGCCGCGGCGCACCTGGGCTGTCTGCAGTTCAGGCGCGGCGGCTTCAGGCTGTTCGGTAACGAAATAGGTGTTGTAACCGTAGTAGGCACCGGTGCCGAATACGAGCAGTATTACGAGACTCAGAAGAATCGTCTTCACAGGTAGTCTCCGTTCGCCGCGGTTTGGCGACTTGGCACGGCAACGTTGCTAGAGTGAAGCTTTGGACTCAAGTAGCTCGATCAGAGGGACCATCAGTTGGCCGAAGCGGCCGCCAGCTCCGCCGGGGCCGCCTTGCCCGCCGCCGCCTTGGAAACCACCTTCGGGAACTTCAACTCCCATTTCCTGCAGTCGCTCGCTGCGTTCTTCCGGCGAGAGTTCCTGCATCTCCTGACGGAATGCGGCCCGTTCCTCTGCCGACATATCGGCAAAAATGCCGCCCTGGCCCCCTTGGCCTCCCTGGCCTCCCTGCCTACCCTCGCCTCCTTGCCCGAACTGGGGCAGTTCTAACCCATTTGCTTCAGCCCAGTCGTTCAAGTCGGTGAAGGTCAGCTGCATGGCGCCGATGGCGTCGATCTGTGCGTCGGTCAGGGTTCCTTCGATCTGGCGGAGAATTGCGGCGCGCTCAGTCTGGTTTTGGATGGTCCCACTTTGGAGAGCTTGCCACAGAGCCAGCATTGAGGCGGCTTGGGCTCCGTTCACGGCATGATCAGTATCTTCCAACTTGAGAATCCCCAGAATGAGCTGGTTTGTCGGGGGTAGGGCTCCTTCGTAGGAATTGTCCAACGACGAAGATGACTGGCCGTCGGCTGTTGAAACAGTCTCCGTCTCTTGCGTTGAGCCATTGGCGGCCTCGTCGGCTCCTGCCGGCGGGGAATCGTCGTTTCGGTTGCAGGCGGAAAGTGCCAATATGCTTACAGCGATGAGAAGGACTGCCATTGCCCGATTCATATACTTGACTTCCTTTCTGCTGGAGGCGCGCCGCGGCCTTTAGGCCGCAACACTTCATCTGCCGAGTAGCCAACTTCCTATTACTACTCTATTAGTTGCCTGTTAACAGGATATTAACACGATGTTGAGATGCCGCAACATAGTCTGACTTTTGATATTTTGCTGTAGACCGGTGCTCGGGGAGGCGGCATTCGACTCCAGGTGACATATTGAAGCCCTCATAGGAAGTTGAAATTCCAGGCGGAGGCGAAAGTAGGTCCAGGAAACTATCCGCAGCTGAGGGCTGATGCTACTCAGCCGTTAGACTCTTGGTTGCATAGTTCAAGGGAAACTGACTCGCATACCAGGGGAGGCTCAGGTCGAGGCCGCCATATTCTTGCGGACCCTCTGCCGCGAGATGGCCGACTTCTCTGCTGGTCTCTGACTTGCGTCAGTGTACGGCATGAATGCGCGTTGTCAGACGACTATGCGAGCATCGAGTCTTCGGTTCTTAGATGTCTGATCTGAGGTGGACGGGAGTCAGGACAGTTCGAGTCTGAGAGAATGGCTTTTGCTCAGGCCGAGTTTCCGGCGCGTCGAATGTCAGGGTCGGTGCCGGGCCGACAGGGAACCGATCGTCACCCAAGCCTGTTTTGACATCTTGGGCTATTGCGATGGGCTCTCTTGCGAAACCAGTTTGACGCAAAATGGGTATTTACGTCTTGGGGTCGGATCAAGTTAGTCGCTCGTTAACCAGGCTCAATCCTTTCAGGGTTCGACCTCGCCACTCTTCTGAGGGTCGTCTTATCGTGTTGGTGGTAACTCTGAACAGGCAGATTGCTTCGCGCAGGTTCAGCTCCTGCTCGCTCCAGTGAAATCGATTGAGGGCAGCCGATCTGAGCTGTGCGTAGTATGCGCCGCTCACGTCCTTTTTGGGCCTGCGTCCCATGCAGGATGCCCATTTGAGGTGTGCCAGGAAGTTTCCTACGTCCAACATTGGGTCACCCGGGCCGGCTTCTTCAAAGTCGACGATGGCAACGCGCCCGTCTGGCAGGGCCAGCATCTGATCATCGTAGAAGTCGTTGTGAGCGGTCGTTGTGGGCTGCCACGAACGAACAAATGGGGCCAACTCCCGCGTAACTGTGTCGAGAAGCTCATGTGCAGTGTCGAAGCCGTTTAGTGCATGTCTGAATGTTCGTCTTGCCCGCCGAAATGCCCCTTCCAGACTGAACGGGCGACCTTCGGTCTGCAGAGGAACTGCCCAGAGGCTCTCGAGTGCTTCCAAGACCAGGTCGGGTTCTGGTGGTCCGCCACTGCCCATGAGCCGTCGTACGTTCCTCCCGGGAATCTCGGAAAGCCAGACGACCCCTCCTTCGCCCCAGGATCCAACGACACTGGGAACTGCGAAGTCGGAGTGCCCGGCTAGCTCTGCAGCCGCGAGCAAATTGGGTAGCGCTGAAGGTCTCATCACGCGTACATACAAACGAATCTTGCCAGATCGGTGTCGAAGAACGGCGCGACTGCCCGGTCGGTACCGTACCATTTCCACACGCAGCTTGCGCCTTGGGAACGCAAACACGTGTTGATTCAGTAGTCTCAGACCTGAGTCGGGATGGGCAGCGGTCTCAAGCCCCGGTAACGCATGGTCCTGCGGGTAGCGAGAGAATGATAGCGGCCTGCCCGATTCAAGACGGAAAGTGAAAATCTCCGACGGGATGTATGCCTCTGGATCCCACTCGGCGATGTAACTTACGATGGCTGTTCTTCCGGGAATGTGGCTGAACTGGCGCACGCGAATTTGAACAGGGGAAGCGTCCCAGAATTCAGAGTATTCTCGAGCTGATTGCCAAACCCACTGCCCGTCAAAGAGTTTGGGCAACCCAGGCAGATATGGGTCGTGAGGAAATGCTACCTGGGGATAAAGAGGAATGGTTGCAGGTGAGGCTTGAGGCTGTTCTTTAACTGCTAACACTGCTCGCTCCGCTGTCTGAACCGCTTGATGGTGTGGGTGTGTCGATGCCATCGCTGTCGGTGCCGTCGTTGTCGGTCGGTGTGGGCGTGTCGATGCCGTCGCTGTCGGTGCCGTCGTTGTCGGTCGGTGTGGGCGTGTCGATGCCGTCGCTGTCGGTGCCATCGTTGTCGGTCGGTGTGGGCGTGTCGATGCCGTCGCTGTCGGTGCCGTCGTTGTCGGTCGGTGTGGGTGTGTCGATACCGTCGTTGTCGGTTGTTGTGGGTGTGTCGATGCCATCGTTGTCGGTTGTTGCGGGTGTATCGATGCCATCGTAATCGGTGTATGGTGTGGAGATACCATCATTGTCAGTAAAGGGAGGTGTGCTTAAGCCGTCATAGTCTGTCGTCGGAGTGTCGATTCCGTCGTAGTCGGTCAGGGGAGTACTGTATCCGTCGTTGTCTGTGTCTGGGGGCTGGATTCTTACGTTGGCGTTCGCTGTCGGCGTAGGCGTGACGGTTGTTGTTGCTGTCGATGTGAGTGTTGGCGTTGCGGTCGGTCCATTTGATCTGGGGCCGACGCCTGGCAGAGATCGGGGTGATACACTCGCGGCGGAGGTTGGCGTAGCGGTGGGTGTGGAGGTTGGGGTGGAGGTTGGCGTTGAGGTCGATGCGCCGGAGGTTGCCCCTACCGTTGCCTCAGCATATTGTGACCATGGCCCTGTATTTCCTTGCGCGTCCACTGCACGGACTGCGTAATAGAAGGAATCGCCCGCGGAGAGGCCTGTGTGTTGATCACTTGTGCCAGTAAGGTTGTCGCCGCCGATCTGTTGCCAGCCATCCACGCTCTCCCATGCCCAGAGTTCGTAGCGTACCGCGCCGGATACTGTGTTCCAACTGAGGTCAACTTGACTGTCACCAGAAACTGCCGTAAGCACAGGGGCGACTGTCAGCGAGCCGGGCACTGCAGTTGTCGCAGTCACATAGGCTGACCAGCCGCTTGCTTCCCCTGTCCCGCTTATTGCACGAATGGTGTAACTGTAGGTCGTACCGGGGACGACCTCTGTGTGAGTGTACGTCGTGGCGTTAAGACTCTCTCCGCCGATTTTTTGCCAGGCGTTTGTTTCATCCCAAGCCCAGAGTTCAAATGAATCAGCGGCAGCGGATGCGTTCCAGGACAGTATTACACTGGCGCCCTTCGCCTCTGCCCGTAGAGTCGGGACGCCAGGCGCATCGACACCGTCATAGTCGGTATAGGGTGTGTCTACTCCGTCATCGTCGGTCGACAAGGGAGTATCTATCCCATCGTTGTCAGTCGCAGGTGTATCGACCCCGTCGTAGTCCGTATGGGGCGTGTCGAAGCCGTCATCGTCGGTGGGTGTCGGTGTATCATCATCGTCGTTGGCGTCGCCGTCATCCTCTTCCACGTCCAGATTGGACCTGAATATGTGCCCAATGGGTTCAAGTTTGCCATCGGTGCTGTCGGCAAGGACAGCAACGGTCCCGCGTAGGGACAGAGTGGCTGCTAAGAGGAGGGTGCAGGGGAGACGGAGGAGATTGTTCATTTTCGACCTCCAAGACAGGTCGTTAAGGCAGGTCAGGCTGTCAGAGATGAGCCACCTTATCGACAGTCAAGAGTTTAGGAAGAACTGCAAGCTCGTGCGATGTCAGAGTCCGAAAGCAGTCTAGGCAGACGCTGAAGCGGTTCGACTCATTCCAGAGTTGTCTGGCTGTGCCGTGCGTGAATTCGGGAACCGTTTGCAGATGACTGAACAGCGCGAAGGAAGAATAGCCAGGTCTAACTTTCGGCACAGAATCTCTCACTTTGCTCGTCTCCCTTGGGCTCTACGTTTTGATCGCTAGACCAGAGGGAAAGCAGAATTCGCCCGCCGCGCGTGACTCTGACAGAGATCTTACAGCAGGATCATTCAGAAATTGTGAAGGAGGTGTTTCGAAGTTGTTTTAGTTTGGGGTTTTGGGGAGTTGAATTGTGAATCGTGTGCCTTCGCCCGGGGTTGATTCGGCAGAAATCGTGCCATCATGGGCTTCGACAATGGCTTTGGCAATGGCGAGCCCCAGCCCGGACTGCACTTGCCCGTTGCGGTGGCGGGACCTGTCGACTTTGTAGAAGCGTTCAAAGATGTGGTCCAGCTCTTCAGGCGGTATACCTGTTCCGGAATCGGAAACGTGGAGGGTGACGGTCCCGTCCTGGTTGGTTCCACTGAGGACAATTTCTCCTTCAGATGTAAATCGCAAGGCATTGGAGACCAGATTGTCTAGGACCTGGGTCATTCGCCCCACGTCAACTGACACTGAAGGGAGTGTGTCAGGCGCGTCTACGTGCATTGAAATGTTTTTCTGACGGGCTGAGACAACGTGCGCCAGTCCGGCTCGTTCCAGCAAAGCCTTGGGATCGATAACACGGAACGAGAGGGTCAACTCGCCTGCGTCTGCCAAGGACAGTGTTCGCAGGTCTTCAACCAGGTGTTGAAGATGGACTACTTCCAGGTGGAGAAGCTCATAGAGTTCTTCTTCTCCCTTGATCGAACCGTCGCAGAGGCCCTCGGTATAGCCCCGCAAAATTGTAAGCGGGGTTCGCAGGTCGTGAGCGATGTCGGCTGTCATCTGACGGCGAAGGGCGCTGGCCTGGGCCAGGTCTTTGCTCATCTTGTTGAAGGCAGTCGCCAGATCTCCGATTTCATCCTGAGAGGGTGTGTCCACTTGCTTGCCAAGTTGACCGGCGGCCATCTCCTGGGTGGCAAGTGTGAGTTGGCGCAGAGGGCGGGTCAGGGCGCGCGAAAGCAGAATGCCCAGCGCGAGGGCAAGGAGAGCGGCGATGAAGGCGGCCAGGACCGTCGCCTGGTTGACGCTGTATAGAAAGAAGCTTTCAGGGGAAAACCCTGGCAGACTCTCACCTGGAATGGCGCTGCCGCTCAGGTAGGCAGTTCCAACTAACTCGTCGTCGTGGATGACAGATATGCCACCGCCCGAATCGGAGGAATCTGCTTCTCGCCCCACTTGACCGGGTTCGGGCGAGTAGATGATTTTGTGATTGCTGTCTGCCAGGACGATCAGTCTGCTCAGAAAGCTCAACGAGGGCTCCTCGTTCAGCCACCGTTCTATGCCCTCCCAGCTATATTCGTTTTCCTCATAGAAACCCAGCAACAGAACGGCAACGACTGAATTGTCGCTATTTTGCGAGACGAAGCGATCGAAGGCCAGCCGCGTTCGTTGCGCGCTGATGGCCGCGACCAGCAGAGAGCCTGAAATACCAACTGCGAGAAAGGCAAGCGTAAGTTTGACTGCCAGAGAGCGGATCATTTAGTTGGTTTCCGCGGCAAAGCGGTACCCCATGCCATAGACTGTCTGAATGTAGCGGGGCTTGCTGGGAACAGGTTCAATCTTGGTACGCAGGTTACGAATGTGAACGTCTATGGTGCGCTCGTAGCCCTCGTATGCGTCACCGCTGACCGTCTCCAGCAGGTCGAGGCGAGAAAAGGCTCTTCCGGGCGACAACATGAATGTCTCCAGCAGGTCGAATTCCGAAGGCGTTAGCGATACGGAGCGGCCGCGAACCTGGACTGTGCGGCCAGTTCGGTCGAGAGCGATTTCGGCTGAACGAAGGATCTCGGGCAGACGGCTTTGCTGCCCGGCCCTTCTGAGCACCGCGCGAATGCGGGCGATCAGCTCCTGAACGCCGAAGGGTTTGGTCACATAGTCGTCGGCGCCCAACTCGAGGCCTGCGACTTTGTCGCTTTCCTCCAGTTTCGCAGTCAGCACGATTATCGGCGCGTCGGATTCCTGCGTAAAGTGACGGATGAAATCATAACCTCCCATCTCGGGCATCATCAGGTCGAGGAGAACGAGATCGGGCTTTTCATAGCGCGCTGTGAACAGCGCGTCACGCCCGTTGGCCGCTTCAACGACGCGATATCCCTCCTGTTCCAGGTAGACGCGTACCATTCTCCGTAGATTCAAGTCATCGTCGACAACCAAGATGGTCTGAGACACGGCGGTATATCCTATACCTGCGTTGGATAGTCAGTACAGGCGTGAAAGGGAGGATGGCGGCATGGACATTGTTGCGAATGTATCCAAACCAAGATTCGATCAAATGTCAACCCTATTTTCGCGCAGAAATGTTCAGAAAGTATGAAGACATACTGAAGATTCGACAAGGCCGGTCAGAATACGGGCTGCGACTGCAGAACGCAACTTCCCCGCGCTAGCCCGAGTCTGGCGTGCCAGGAGAAGTCACCGCCCTGCTATGCCCGTGCACCTGTGTTGGCAAAATTCGGCTGTGGTACAATGCTGGCTGAACAGGGCTGGCTGAACAGGGCTGGCTGAACAGGGCTGGCTGAACAGGGCTGGCTGAACAGGGCCGAACAGAAACTGGCTCCGTTCTTCATCAGTCGAAACTGAAGTTACCTCGGACCCATACTCAAATCGAATAAACTGAAAGGAATCATGAGATGTCTCAAGCGGCGATTGGAATACACCGGCACATTCGCTCTTCTATTTATTCAGCGGTTGAGGGCTTGTCGGCACAGCAGTTGCACGCAGTGCCGGAAGGATTTGATAACAACGTAGCCTGGAATGTAGGGCACCTTCTGGTCGTGCAGCAGCGCTTGCTCTATGAGCGCTGCGGTCTGGCTACGTCGGTACCTGAAGATATGGTCCCGCTGTATCTGCCCAACACGTCTCCGGCGGACTGGGAGACTGAGCCGGATGCTGAGGCGTTGGTGGCGAGTCTGATGCCGCAGCAGGAGCAACTGGAGGCGGACTTCGCTGCGGGACGGTTCAGTGAAAGCGAGTTTACCCCGTTCACGACCGGGTCTGGGGTCTCCTTGTCCGACTTTGAGGGGGCGCTGGTCTTCAACACGTATCACGAGTCGCAGCATTTCGGATTCATCCAGGCATTGATAAACCTCGTTGGCTGATCCTGATGACCGAAGTCGTAATTATCAGTGCTGTTCGGACACCAATTGGCAGGATTCGAGGCACACTGGCTTCGGTCCGACCTGATGACCTGGCGGCGCTTGTTGTCAGGGAAGCGGTAGCGCGGGCGGGCGTGGAGCATTCTGAGATCGAGGAAGTCTATCTCGGCTGCGCCAACCAGGCCGGCGAGGACAACCGCAATGTCGCCCGCATGGCTGCTCTGCTGGCCGGGCTGCCGCAGGAGGTGGCGGGCGTAACCGTGAACAGGCTGTGCGCAAGCGGGCTCACGGCAGTCAATCAGGCTGCGAGGGCGATTGTGTGCGGCGAGGGAGATGTCTTTGTGGCCGGCGGCGTCGAGAGCATGACACGTGCGCCTTACTCCCTGCCAAAGAACCCGACCAGCTTTGGTCCGTCTGGCAATATCACCGGTTTTGACACGACCCTTGGCTGGCGCTACCCGAACCCGGCGCTTGAAGCGCTCTTCCCCCTGGAGGCGATGGGTGAGACGGCCGAGAACATCTACGACATGAGCTGCGCGTCGGAGATCGCGGGGGGAGAGATTAGCCGCGCAGAGCAGGACCGCTTCGCGTTGCAAAGCCAGCGGAGGGCGGTCAACGCTATCAACGAGGGCCGCTTTCAGCGGGAGATAGTACCAGTAGAGATCCCGCGGAGGCGAGGCGACCCTGTTGTAATGGCAATCGACGAGCACCCTCGCTATACGAAAGATACTGACGGTTTTCAGCTCGCGACCAGCATGGAGGCGCTGAGCGGGCTGCGTCCTGCATTTCGCAAAGGCGGGACAGTGACCGCCGGCAACGCGAGCGGATTGAACGACGGTGCTTGCGCGCTGGTCCTGACGACGCGTGACAAGGCCGAAGCCCTCGGAGTCAGACCAATGGCGCGCTGGGTGGCCTCGGCAGCGGCGGGGGTCGACCCAAGGGTCATGGGCCTCGGGCCGGTGACCGCCGCGCGCAAGGTGTTGAAACGTTCGGGGCTATCCACGGACGACGTCGATTTTGTCGAAATCAACGAGGCGTTCGCGGTGCAAACTCTGGCCGTCATAAGGGAGCTGGGCTTGGGCGAGGCGATTACGAATGTGAACGGCGGGGCGATAGCCCTCGGTCATCCGCTGGGCTGCTCCGGCGCCCGAATTTTGACTACGCTAATCCATGAGATGCAGAGACGGGCTGCTGCGGGCGAGACAGCGCGCTATGGTCTGGCGACACTTTGCGTAGGCGTGGGCCAGGGCGAGGCGACAGTTGTGGAGAGGGTGGACTAGTGAAGCAGCTACCGTTGATCACACCGTCGGAGGCGGCTGCCCTTGTCAAGGACGGGGACACGGTTCTGGTGGGCGGGTTTGGCATGACAGGCAATCCCACCCAGGTCTTGCATGCGCTGGCGGAGTCGGAGGTTGGCGGTTTGACTTACATCGCCAACAACGTTGGCGAGCCGGGGCTGGGCGGGGGGCGGCTGCTGCGCAACGGGCAGATCCAGAAGGCGATCGGCTCGTTCTTTACCAGCAATCCCGAAGCGGTGGCGGCGGCGCAGTCGGGGGAGATTGAGTTCGAATTGGTGCCTCAGGGTACGATGACAGAGGCCATCCGCGCGGGCGGGGCGGGCATTGGCGGATTCTATACGCCCACCGCGGCTGGCACGGTGCTGGGCGAAGGGCGGGAAACGAAGCAAATCGGCGGCCGTTTACATGTATTCCAGGAGGCCTTGAGGGCTGACGTCGCGCTTATCAGGGCGTGGACCGCCGATACGGCCGGCAATCTCGCCTACCGCATGACTGAGCAGAACTTCAACAGAGCGATGGCCACAGCAGCAGACCTCGTCATCGCCGAGGTCGAGACGTGCCTGCCGGCAGGAGAACTGCCCCCGGAGGCCGTCCATACACCGGGATGTTATGTTGACTACCTGGTACCGGTGACTACGTCTGAGGCCGACCTGGGTTCGTCGGCGTCGATTGCTGACAGCGGCAAGCGAGCAGGCGGGACTCGTATGCAGCTGGCGCGTCGGGCGCTGGCCGAGCTGAACCCAGGGGACATTGTCAACCTGGGGGTCGGAATTCCGACGCTGGTCGCCGACCTGATCACGCCGGAACACGGCATCATTTTGCATACGGAAAACGGCATGTTGGGGGTCGGCCCGGCGCCGGAGAGCGGCGGGGCGATGGAGTACCCGATAAACGCCAGCAAGATTCCAGTGACGGCGCTGCCTGGGAGCAGTTACTTTGACAGTGCTGACTCTTTTGCCATGATACGCGGCGGGCACGTGGATGTGGCGATCATGGGAGGCTTGCAGGTGGACGAGCAGGGCAATCTGGCGAATTGGGCGGCGCCGGGGAGGCCGCTGCTCGGCGTAGGCGGGGCGATGGATTTGGCCTCGGGCGCAAAGCGTCTGATCGTGACCATGACGCATGCCAGCCGCGACGGTCAGTCCAAGATCGTTCCCGCGTGTACCCTGCCGTTGACGGCGACGGGTGTTGTGGACGTGATCATCACTGAACTGGCGGTATTCCGATTTTGCGGCGGACGGTTGACCCTTACTGGACTGATGAAGGGGGCCACGGTCGACGAGGTACGCGCAAAGACTGCGGCGGCGTTCGCGATCGCTGTGGAAGCCTGAGCCATTCTGCCTGATCGTATAGTGTGTCGCTTACTATAGGCGTAGCTACTTATGCGTGTACGGTGTCTGTCCTGACCTACTCTTCATCTTCGCCGCCGGTCGGGCTTTCGGATGGCGTATTCGGTTGTCAGCCGCCAGGTTGGTTTGGGCGCACCTTCGGCATGCCACGATGGTGGGGAAGAACCAGCACGGTGGGTAGACAGAGGGGGGCGCGGAACGGCAGGGGTCAGGGTTTAGGGGGCTGAGTCTGGAGCGAGGGGTGGAGACACTGTCAACTAGACGCAATGCTGGGGAAGAATGCGCACGGTGGGCTAGTAAGGGCGGGGCGTTGCGGGGGCGCAGCCCCTGCACAAGGGAGGGCCGAAGGCCCGACCGCCCAAATGACAGCAGTAAGGGGAGAATTAACATCTTTGCTCGCCTCGTTCAGGGTTGCAAATCGGTTGAGGCCAGGTCGTTCCCTATAGGAAAGAAAAACCGACGATGAAGTCAGAGAACTCTTTTTTCGCAATTGCATTGGTCGTACTGGCAGTTCTGTTGTTCGCGGCATGTGTGCCGCCTGAGGTTCCTGCGGAATCCGAAAACTCCGTTGCCCAAGAGGCAGCAGCTCAGACTGAAACTGAAGCGGACCAGGCGGAGGTCGCGGGCGATGAGTTTCCCATCGAAGTGCTGTATTTTACCCCTGCGCAGACGGAGGGTCCTTACTATCCGGTTGAGAAGCTAACTGACCGAGATAACGACCTTTTCGTTCTGGGGGGCGCAGACGGAAGCCCGGCCGGAGAGATACTGGCGTTTGGCGGCAGGCTGTACGATGGCTCTGGTATGCCTATTCCCGGTGCAGTCATAGAGATCTGGCAGA
The DNA here is from genome assembly GCA_965207495.1 of Caldilineaceae bacterium. GTDB lineage: Bacteria > Chloroflexota > Anaerolineae > Caldilineales > Caldilineaceae > Bin5. The sequence continues at coordinate 3,030,526 of OZ242287.1, read as the reverse complement.
CTGATGGCAAAGGGATCTATATGCATCCCGGCGATTCGGACAGTGCAGATCGGGACGCGAATTTCCAGTACTACGGAGAGGCGATAACCGGAGAAGGCGGGGGCTACACGTTCAGGACAGTTATGCCGGGCGAGTATGACCCGCGTCCCAGACATATCCATGTCAAGGTCAGGGTTGACGGACAGGAGGTACTGACCACTCAGTTCTATTTCAGTAACGACCCGGAGGCTTCCGCAGACTCAATTTTCGCACGTACGGGTGAGGAGGTAGAGGCCTTAATCATGGAGATCGAGGAAGGCATAGACTTTGAAGGGAACCGGGCGCTGATCGGTAGACGCGATATCATTTTGCGAATGAATCTCTCAGAGTGAGGGTTCGCAAGGGAGGATGTAATCTGGTGAAGTTGCAAGAACTGGGCAATCCCAAGTACATCGCTTTGGAGACCTTTCGAAGGAATGGGCAGGCTGTCAAGACCCCGGTTTGGACCGTGGCACAGGACGGCAAGTTATTGGTGTGGACGCAGGGCGACAGCTGGAAGGTCAAGCGCGCGCGCAGCGATTCGCGTGTTCGGGTAGCCAAATGCGATATGAGGGGAAACGTCGAGGGTCCTTGGGTGGATGGCGTGGTCACGTCAATCTCAGACGACGAACAGGTGAAGAAGTCAATGGCAAGCGGTCTGAGAAAAAAATATCCCTTTTTGGTAGCCTTCGTTACTCTGGTGGCAATATTGCGCGGAGAGAACAAGGGACAGGTGGTCATGGAAATCGAGGATGCATGACGGGCGTCCTCCTTGAAGGGCGGGTTTTGGGGTTCATTCAGGCATAGTCAGGCTGGTTTGCAAAGAAGAGACTGAGTCGTTCATTTGCTCAGTTCAGACTACGGGAGCAGATTCCTCATGAGAGCTGTGATGGTCATGTTCGATACGTTGAACCGGCACATGTTGCCGCCCTACGGTTGCGATTGGACGCATGCGCCGAACTTCACTCGCCTGGCGGAGCGAACTGTCACATTCGATAACTGCTATGTGGGCAGTATGCCGTGCATGCCGGCGCGACGGGAGCTGCATACTGGCCGCTACAATTTCCTGCATCGCAGCTGGGGGCCGCTTGAGCCGTTCGACAGTTCGATGCCGGAACTCCTGTCGGAGAACGGCGTTTACACGCATCTGAGTACAGACCACCAGCACTATTTCGAGGATGGTGGCGCGACCTATCACACTCGCTACGACAGCTGGGATTTTCACCGCGGCCAGGAGGGTGACGGCTGGATCGGGCAGGTGGCCGATCCGGAAGAGCCGGAAAACATCAACCGGACGTCCTCTTCCAGCTTGCGGCCTTCCCGGCATGGAGCCAAGCGCAGGAATGGTAATACGTCTCGGCAAGACTGGATCAACCGGGCGGTGATGGACAGCGAGGAGAAGCAGCCGCAGCCGAAGACCTTTGCGGCGGGGTTGGACTTCATCCGGCGTAATCAAGGGGAGGACAGCTGGTTCCTTCAGGTAGAGACGTTCGATCCTCACGAGCCCTTTTTTACGCAGCAGAAGTACAAGGATCTCTATCCGCACGAGTACAATGGCAAACTTTTCGACTGGCCATCCTATCGAAAAGTTGAGGAAACAGATGACGAGGTGCAGCATTTGCGCTACGAATACGCGGCGCTGCTGAGTATGTGCGACGAATACCTGGGAAAGGTATTGGACCTGATGGATGAGTTGAACATGTGGGACGACACGATGTTGATCGTGTGTACGGACCACGGTTTCCTGTTGGGCGAGCACGACTGGTGGGCCAAGATTGTGCCCCCCTTCTACAACGAGGTTGCACACACACCGCTCTTCATCTGGGATCCTCGCAGCCGGGTTGCCGGCGGACGCCGGGCACAGCTGGCGCAGATGATAGACCTGCCGGCGACGCTGCTGGAGTACTTTGGCGTTGAACGGCCGCTGGACATGGAAGGTATCCCACTAGGTGAAGCCATCGCGGAGGACGCACCGACTCGCGACGCAGTTCTGTTCGGCGTTCACGGCGGGCACGTGAATATTACGGACGGGCGCTATGTGTACATGCGCGGACCGGTCGACCCTTCCTACAACCAGCCCTTATTCAACTACACACTGATGCCCAATCATATGCGGGGCCGCTTTGACATCGAGGAACTGCAGGACATAGAGCTGGCCGAACCGTTCTCGTTTACGAAGGGGTGCCGTACCATGAAGATCGCTTCGGGCCAGGTCTTCGATGCTCCGCCACGATACACAATGCTTTTTGACCTGGAAGAGGATCCTGGGCAAGAGAAGCCGATTGACAATGTGGGCGAGGAGGCACGGCTGTCGGCGCGCATGGCGGAATTGATGCAGGCCAACGACGCGCCGCCGGAGCAGTTCGAGCGGCTGGGGCTGGCGGTTCTAGAGTCCAGTTAGGGGAAGAAAGAAGCGCCTGGCACACAGTTCGTGTGCCGGCGCTGTTTCTGACAAAGGAATCTATTGGGAAATGCGCGTTGAAGCGCCGCCGGAATTTCTGGCGGGACAGACTACACGCTGATGAAGCGTTTCTCGCGTAGACGGGCAGACTTGCCCTGCCGATCGCGCAGGTAGTAGAGTTGCGCGCGGCGCACTTTTGTCTTGCGCAGAACTTCAACTTTGTCGATGTTCTTGCTGTATAGCGGGAATGTACGCTCTACGCCGACGCCGTGTGAGCCTGTGCGGCGCACGGTATAGCTGGCGCCGGCGTCGCTGCCCCCGCGCTTCGAGATCACAACCCCTTGAAACACCTGAATACGTTCGTTGCGGCCCTCGGTGATTCGCTGGTGAACGCGCACCGTGTCGCCGGGATCGATATTGGCCGTGCCCTCGGGCAGCTCCGGCTGGAGAGAAGCCATTAGTGCATTTGTCATTTTAAGCCACCTTCTATCCTTTACATGGCCACCGCCGGAAGTTGCGATGCCCTCGCTTGCGCCTCTTTCGCCTTCTTGCGCTCTCACCCCTGAAGCTGAACCCGCTATCGGAATTCGGCCCATCGTCTGACCTGGGGACCCAATCCCTCCTTAGAGAGACTGGTAAGCACACAGCCCCGCAGTCTACCATAGCGGCGGGCGCACGCCAAATTTTTGACGCTATAGGGGTGCAGGCCAAATTGGGGGTGGGAAGCGTTTGGCGGGGAACCTGTGTTGGCGGTGACTGGAGTTGATTGGGGGCTCTTGGAGAGACTTAGGGCAGACGCCAAGGCCTGGACTTAGCGGGGGGTGGGGGCGGTCGTTAAGGGGGGCACAGGGCAGGCACAAGGCCTGCCCCTACGGGATCTTTTGGGGGGAATACTGTTGGCTAAGCACTTTACTCCAGACACGATGATGGCGAATAGTCAGCACTGTGGTCTAGCAAGGGCGGGGCGTTGCGGGGGCGCAGCCCCTGCACAAGAGAGGGCCGAAGGCCCGAACGCCCAAAGGCAAGGAGAGAGTGGAGAGGAGAGAGAAGAGAGTAACACCGATTGGGCTGACGGAGTTTGGGACTGGCGATGAACGTGGCTGATTGCTGCAGGAGGTATGAGAGAGGGCACCCACATTTTGGGATGCACCTACGTTACAGTTCTTCCCGAACGATGCGCACGCCCTCCACCATGTTTTTGAGCTTCTGCCTTGCGGCCCAGCGGGCGGTCTGACTGAGTCCGCAGTCTGGCGCGAAAGCCAGACGGTCGGCGGGGGCGAACTCCAGGCAACGCCGAACCGTGTCGGCGACATGCCGAGGCGACTCGATGAAGTAGCTCTTTACGTCGATGATGCCCACAGCCGCGTCCTTTTTTTGGGCTATGAGTCCGATTACTTCGAGCTCAGCATACTCCCGGTTGGCCATCTCCACATGAATCTCGTCGACTTCCATTTCAAGGAAGGCAGGAAACATGGGCGCGTAGCGGCGGAAGCCGACCGGATGGCCCTTGTAGTTGCCGAAACAGAGATGGGTTGAGAGCCGGCATTTGCCGATGACAGGCTCAACTGTGCGGTTGAAGATGTCGACGAAGCGGGCAGGATCTTCCCGATAGGCGTAGCAGCTCATGGAAGGTTCATCTACCGTAAGCTCGCGGCAGCCGGCCTCGACCAGGTCTGCCAACTCCTTGCGGACGAACGGAAGGAGGGCCTCGGTTACGGCATAGCGGTCGGGGTAGTCGTCGTTGGGCAGAAGCCGACCGCTGAGCGTGTACGGTCCGGGCACGCTTGCCTTTAGCGTCGGGCTCCCTTCCGAATCGGGGGCCAGCCGTTGCAGGCGCTGGAATTCTGCCACCGCGCCAAGCCCTTTTGGCGCTGCGAGCTCGCCGACGATCGCGTGTTTGCCGCGCTGGTCGTGCGCCGGTGGTCCCCAGCGTCGCGGCGAGGCCTGTTCCGGCTGGATGCCTTCGAGGTATCCGTAGAAGGAAAGGTTGAAGTCCAGCCTGGTCTGTTCACCGTCGGTGATGACATCGGTCCCTGCTTCGAGCTGGTCGTGGACGGCGGCAACGACTGCGTCGTCTACCATTTCGGCGATGTCTTCAGTGCCGAACCGGTCCAGATGCGCGCTGGCAAACTCGAGCCAGGCGGGAAAAGGATAGCTGCCAATAACGGTTGTACGAAGCGGAATGGGTTGCATGGTGAATTTGGCGTACTCTGGCGCCCCTTGGACTTAGGAAGGGTCTTGGGATTCAGTGCGAATTGCCTTGCGTTCGGTCAGGCACCGTAGACGCGGCGAACCCGGCGGCGGTAATCGTCGTAGGAGGCGTCAAACTTGGCGGCTGAGGCGTCGCCGGAGAAGACGCTGCTGGAGAGGACGAGAGGCGGCTTGCCGCGCGCGGTCAGGCCAGCGGCGACGTGGCACTTGATGGCGTTAACAACTGCGGCCGCGCCGACAGTCGAGCCTGGGCCGACCGGATCTTCGAGGCCATCGACTGTGACCATGGCATCACCAGCAGGGGTACAGTTGTCGATAGTTACGTCTGCGATGTCCAGGAGCTTCTTTCCGCTACTGTGTTTCGGCGCCGAGGCGCTGCAGTGATCGACTGAGACGACTGCGATCACGGGCAGGTCCAGCGCTTTTGCTTCCAGCGCCATGTCTACGATTACCTCATTGACACCGCTGTTCGAGAAGATCATGAAACTGTCCGGCGGACGCAGTACGAAGTTTCGCAGAATTTGCCGGGCAAAGCCCTCCACGTGCTCGATGAACATTGCCTGGCGTTGCCCGTTGGCGCCGACGACCTGGTTGTGAAAGGTCAATGAGAGTTCGACGATAGGATGAAAGCCGGGAAAGGAGCCGTGGCGGGGATACATCTCCTCGATAAACATGCGTGAGTGGCCTGTTCCAAACAGATGCACCAGTCCCTCTGCGGCGATGGTGTCTACGCAGATTTCGGCAGCCCGTTCGATGTTCCCGGTCTGGGTGGTGACAATGCGTTCCAAAATTGCTTGGGCTTCTTCCAGATAGGCAGTTGCTGGATTCAAAGTGTTTCTAATCCTCCTGGGTTTGTCTCATTACAGCCAGCGCTTGCTAAGTGCGCTACACGTCCTGCTTCGAATCACTCACCAGTTGAAGGGAACTGTTCCTGTTACATCGAGCGGATAGCCCCATCTTCTTATATAGGTCTCGCCGGGCAGGAACTCGTCGCCGCGGTCATCCAGTTTATCCTGGAGCTGCGATTCCAGGTCGGCTTGCAGAGATTTCAGTTCGGGGCGGTCAACCAGGTTTGTCATTTGGAAGGGATCGGCTTCGTTGTCGTAGAGCAGCCACGGACCGTTGAGATCGCGGGCGTAGGTGTGGGTGCGCGTGCGAAGACCCCGGTACTCGCGGCCGCCGTCAGGTCTCAGGAATTGGCCAAAGGGATGGGGGCAGTAGATGAGGGCGGCGCCGCCGGAGGGATCGGGGCCACCATCGATCACGGCCGAAAAGTCCTTGCCCTCGACCGTATCCGGAATGGGCATATCGCACAGTGATAGCAGCGTAGGCAGAATATCGGGCGTATCGAGCAGCGCATCAATTTCTCGTCCCTGCAGTCCGAATCGTTGCGGCCAGCGCAGCAGGAAGGGCACGCGGATCGACTCCTCCCAGGGCCGCTGCTTTTTGACTTGCCCCTGGGATCCAAGCATATCACCGTGGTCCGACGTAAAGACGAAGATGGTGTTGTCGGCCAGGCCCTCTTCCTCGATGGTCTGCAACAGGGCGCCGAGGCAATCGTCGAGGGCTGTGCAGTGGGCATAGTAGCCGGCGATCCACTCGCGGGAATCGGCAGCCATCTCCGGAGGGACGTTGGGTCTTAGCTCGATGTCGTCGGGAGGGTACAGTTTGCGATAGGCTTCGGGGGCGGTTTCATAGGGCGCGTGAGGAGGACCCCAGGAGAGGACGAGCAGGAATGGGTTGCCGGCGCCGTCGTCGTGCCTGCGGGACCGCAGATAGGCCTGTACGTCTTTGGTCTGCTCAATGGCGTCGTAACCTTCCCAGGTCAACTGCTGGTCGGAGTCACCGGCGTAGTATTTGGAGTCGTTGTAGTCATGGGTACATTCCAGCGCCTTCCAGTAGTCGAAGCCCTGGCGGCTCTCGGGCGGGATGTAATTGCTGCGCCCGCGGCCGTCGACATGCCATTTGCCCACGTAGGCGGTATCGTAGCCGGCGGCCTTGTATAGCTTGGCCATAGAGACGGCGTCATCGGCCAGGTGAACGTCGTTTACGAACACGCCGTGGGTCAGTGCATGTTGGCCGGTTAACAGGCAGGCACGCGCCGGGCAGCAGACAGGAATACCTGCCACGGCGTGGGTAAAGTTAACGCTCTGCGCCGCGAGAGTGTCGAGATGGGGTGTCCGGACCTGCCGGTTACCGGCGTAACCTGTGTCCTGCGCGCGCCACTGGTCGGCGAAGACGTAGATGATATTGGGACGATCCTGGGACATAGTTTGGGTTCTTTCGGTCGTTTGGGGCTAGAGAGAAACACCGAGCAGACCACGAGTAAACTGAAATTCGATATTGCCTGCCCGCATCGCCTTTGGCTGGTGATTGCCTTCAAGAGTCTGCGTCAACAGGGTGGCCAGATCCTGGGGCCAGGATTCGGGGTTGTTTTCGAGGACTGCGTCCATGTCTTCTACGTATTGCATTGCCGAGCAACCGGCCGTCGTTACCTGGAGCACAGGCACGAGCGGATGGCCCTCGATCGGGTGGGTGCCCGCATAGGCCAGAATCGCCTCAACGCCGGCGCCGCCGAGGCCGGTCAACGTTTCGGCCCAGTGTTCGGTGGGCGTCTCCATTATGTGGAGACCGCCCTGATCGGCAGCGTCGGCCAGAGATTGCCCGTAGGAAAGCGTGGGTAGGTGCGGGCCGTCGCCAATGCACTCATCCAGGAATGCACGAGACGAAAGAAGCGATGTGTTTTCCGGCAGTATAACGGCTCCGCCGCCAGCCGCGATGGCCGCGGCCAACCGCCCAAATTGCCGAGACACCGCGGCCGGCGGATTACCGGCGCTGAGAAGCCCGACTCGCACGGCAGATACGCCGGCCATCGTCTTCTCGGGTGTTTTGGCGGCGGCCAGTCGCTGTTCGAACCAGGCATCAACCTTCTCCAATACGGCGTCGATGCCTCCATCCAGTTGGATGCTGGCCCAGCCAAATTGGTCCAGGTCTATTCCGTGTTCTTCCAGCTCGTTGCGGAAGTAGTCGTTGTGCGTCTTTTCGCAGCCGTGTTCCAGGAGCAGCGTTTCGGCGGCCTGTGGGTGCCGCAGATAGCCCAGAACAGTACGAACGTAGAGATCGCCGGTGTGGCCGCCGGAGAAGCCGCAACCCTCGGTATGGGCGAGCGCGACAAATCGCTTGAGAGGGGGCGTTGCCTCGCTGCCAGCGGTGTAGCGGCTATTGAGCCGGGCGGCAGCAATCTGCCCGATCTGGCCAGAGCAAAGGCTGGTCGGCAGAATCAGCCCGATACGGTCAGCAGCCGGACCTGTCGGTGTGGAAAATGCAGGATATGAAAGATCGAGTTCAGGCGCGGCGGAGGTTCGACGCAGCGGCAACGGGCGGCCTGCAGGCTGCGGGCGGCGGCTGATCTCTTCGACGCGGCCTGGCCCCGTCTGGCGCCAGTCGCGCCATAGCTGGACCTGGGCATGGCCTGCTTTCTCGCCGACCGTTCGCTCGCCGGAAGCGGCGCGCACCGTGAGATCGAGTGTCTGGGCGCCGAGCTCGTCCATGGGGGTTCCGTCCAGATACTGGCCGGCGTTCACGTCCATATCCTGGCTCAGCAGCTCATAGCGGCGCGTGGTGGTCACGATCTTTATTGTGGGAACGAAGGGAAAGTTGGTGATCGAGCCGTTGCCGGTGACGAAATAGATCATGTTGCAGCCGGATGCGACCTGACCGGCAATGCTCTCCAGATCGTTGCCGGGGCTGTCCATGAAGTAGTAACCGGGCTCTTTCATGGGTCCGCTATAGGGGATGACATGATCGAGGCGTACGTCCGGGTGTCTTTTCATGGCCGCCCCAATCGACTTGAGGACGATATTGTACAGGCCACGATATTTGTTGCCGCCGGAGGGATTGCCGGCGGCAGAGTGGCCGTGCCAGGCGACCCGTTCCTGGAAGCGTTCGATGGTTCTGAGAAACTCGGCGGCGGTCTCCGTGTTGCTCACATTGAGCATGATGTAGGGCTCGGCGCCAATCAGTTCGTCGGTTTCTGCCAGGTTGGCGGCGCCGCCGTAACGGACGAGTTCGCGTGCTACCCATGAGGCGAGGGGGTTGCCTGAGATGCCGGAAAAGGCGTCTGAGCCGCCGCATTGCAGGGCCAGCTTGAGTTCAGAAAGGGGCTGAGGGGTACGCGGGGTTGCGTTTACCTCATCCAGCCAGGCTTGCACTATCGCTTCGGCCTGTTCCAGCCCGGTCTGAAATCCGCCCTTGAGGGTCAGAAAGGCATGGGGGACAGCCTCGATCGGGTAGTCGTTTTCCGCCAGAAAGGTACGCAGCAAGGCGTTGTTGACGGGTTCGAGACCATAGTCCACGCACAGCACGGCCCCGACATTGGGGTGGGTGATGAACCCGGCCAGGGTGCGAAGGGTGGGCTCGACGTTATTGGGGTTATCGTGGCCGCCTTCTGTATGGGCAACGGCAACGATGCCGTCGATGTTACTGTATTGACCGGCGACGTCAGCGAGACGGGACTCCAGCTGCCTGACGAATCCGCCCGTGCGAGAGGAAGTTCCGAGGAGAATGATTGTATTGCGGGTTCCCACGCCCCGGCCATGGGGACGGGCATACCCTTCGAAGTAGCTGTCTTCAGTGTCTTGGTCTTCACTGTAGCGAGAGATCTGCTGGCCTGGCTGGAATTTGTCGGCGTCAAGTTGGTAGGCCTGTACGTGATCGGCGAAGTTCGGTTCGCCCGGTAGTTCGAAGTCGAGCGCGCGAACTCCCAGGGCGTCGAGCATCTCGGCGTTGCGAATGTATTCGCCTGGAGAAATGGGCCGCGTGGCCAAGCCAAACGGCAACTCCCATGAGAGAAGGGGGGCTCCTTCCGGGATCGGGGCCACCGCGAAACGGTGTCCCTCCATCGTGGTAAAGTCCAATGTCAAGACGGATTCGCCAAGAGCTATGTGGGTACCTGCTGCCAGCGTACGTGTGGCGATGGCGACATTGTCGCCGGGTAGAGGCAGGCGGGCCACCTCATGGAAGGGCAGCGGAGAAGCGGTGTGAGAGTCGTGTGCTTGAGCCATGGCTTCACCCTCGCAGTGGGGAGTCGGTTCTGTCAATTCCGATAGCCTAACACATTTGCTAGAAATTCCCAGTTTCAGGGCTGGCAGAAGGACGGTTTTCCAGCCATTGAAAGCATGAACGGGGCATTGGAAAGCGTTACAGCCTTCGGATGGCTATACGAATTCAAAGGGGGTCGGTCATTTCAGCGTCCAACTGTTCGAAGAAGCGGACCATAAACTCATGACGCTGCGCTCCGATTTTGCGTGCGGTGGGGGTGTAGAGTGTAGCCAGGATATGACGAAGCTTGTATACGAATTCGTGGACAGGCGTGTATTCGGGGCCGGAGGGTTGGGCGTTGTCCGGCGGCGCTTCGGCGACGGGCTGGCTCCAGAGACGGCAACTGTAGTTGCCGGCGTGGGCGAAGGCCCTGGCAACGCCTATGGCACCGATGCTGTCCAGTTTGTCGGCGTCGTAGAGACATTTCGCCTCCAGTGTCTGGGGTTGGACGGAGGGGTCGCGATAGCGGTGGGCGCGGATGCAGTGGACGACGTTTTCAGTGCGGGGTGCGGCCATGCCGGCGGCGGACAGGTATTCGGCGGCGAAATCGGCGGCGGCGAGGTGATGCGTGGTGCGCCCTTGTCCTGAAACGGGCAGGTCGTGGAGGAGGGCGGCGGCGCGCACGACTTCAGCGTCGGCGCCTTCGGCCTGGGCGATGCGCAACCCCAGGTGGGTCACTCGCAACACATGGTCCAGATCGTGGGACGGGTCGCCGGAAAGATATAGTTGACGTATTCGTGATTCGCTCAGGCAGTCCGAGACGGATGACTGACGCGAGGAGCCTTCGGATTTGGGGACCATCAGACCCTTCTTAGCTGGCTACAAAGCAAACAGATTATGGCAGTCATTGGGTGACAAACTCACTTAGTGTTTCCAGCAGGCGACGGCGAAACGCCTCGCGGCTGAAGCGCTGCGCTTGAAGGCGGCACTCGGCGGGGTCGTAGGCGTGGACGTCGAAGTTTTCGATGGCTTGGCGCAGCCGTTCCGGCGTCTGCTGATCAAAGAGTTCGCCGGTCTTTCCAGGGATGACGGTATCCAAGGCGCCTCCGCCTCGAAATGCGATCACAGGCCGGCCGACGCTCATTGCCTCAACTGGCGTGATTCCGAAGTCCTCCAGTCCGGGAAAGAGAAAGGCCTTGCAGCCGCGCATCAGTTCCAGGATCCGTTCACCGGGCTGCCAGCCGAGGAAGGAGACATTCGGGCCAGCCAGATCCTCGAGCGCCTGCCTGGCCCGGCCGCTGCCGACAACGAGGAGCCGTTCGTGCGGCAGCTCTTGAAAGGCCTTTACTGCCAGATCGATGCGTTTGTAGGGGATCAGACGGCTAACGATAAGATAGTAGTCGCCAACTGGCACCGATGGGTCAGGAGAGAATCGCCGGGTGTCGACCGGGGGGTGAACGACAACGCTATCGCGATCGTAGATTGTGCGGATGCGCTCCTGCACGGCGCCGCTGATGGCGATGAAGTAGTCGACTTTCTGGGCGGCGGCATAGTCCCAACGCCGCAGGAGCGCGAGCAACGGTCTCAGGCCGAGGTCGAGCAGTCCACCGATCTGCTCCCGTTGACGATACTGGTCGTAGAGCCACAGAAAGCGGGTTGGCGTAAGGCAGTAGCAGACGTGCAATGCTTTGCGCGGGCCGTTACGCGTACGCACTCCGTGGCAGAAGCCGCTTTTGTTGCTGAGAACCAGGTCGAAACGGCTCAGATCGGTTCTTTGAAACGCGGCAGGATAGAGCGGCAGGTAGGCCTGGTGGTGGTCGGTCACCAGCGGGAGGCGCTGCATGAAAGTTGTGTGGATGGTCCAGCCCTTGTACGAATCCGGCATCTTGTTAGGACCGTACATACTGGTGTAGACCGGGGCGCGAGGGAAGAGGTCGACGAACTCTTCCAGGACGTTTTCTGCGCCTCCCATCTGATTGAGCCAGTCGTGGACAAGGGCCACGCGGGTAGTGGCCCGCCAGTCGCTGGGATCAGGCTCGATACTCACGACGACGCGTCCCTCAAGAGTTTGACCCTTGGGAGGGGCCAGCGGCTGCCGCCGCGGCTGATGTTGACGGGGAAGGGCCTTCGCCCTCAGTCCTCATATTTTCTGCAAGAACGGCCATTTCTGCCTTGATGAAGTGTTGGACCATCGTACGAAAAAGCGCTTCGATCAGGTCCGGGCTTACGCCTTCGAGCTCTGCCCATTGGCGGCGGGCGGCCAGCATGGTGCGTTGACGCTCGCTGGCATGAACCTGTTCTACGTTGTTCTTAAATCTGGCCGCGGCATGGACATACTCCTGGCGGCGGCTGATGGTAGTGATGAGGGAAAGGTCGAGTTGGTCGATTGCTGACCGAACCTCATCGAGTGATTTGCAGTCCTGGGGTTCTATCATTGGGAAGCCTGTGGAAGCGTGGGTGAGAGTTTCATAGCTTGGAGCAGAATTCTACCCCAGACCCCTGCGGGGACAAAGCGATTGTGCTATTGTGAAGCGCCCAGGAGTTGGCGACGGCTCAGTCATTTGGGCCGCCAGGAGCGTTCTTATGCGGCTAAACTAAGGTTAGTCTGACATACACGGGTCATAGCATTGGCCGCTCATTTCAGGAATTATGGCTTATTTGGACCGAGAGGATAAAAGTGGCATCCCTTCTTTTGGGTGAGAAATGAAATGTAGGCGGTCAAGATTTGGGGGAGGAACAGTCTGGCTGGGAAGTCATGCCCAAGTGGCTGAGATTGTTTACCGGCTTTGGGGGTGGCACAGGGCAGGCACAAGGGCTGTCCCTACACGAAATTGGACGGTGGAGGCGGGTTGGGCGGTGGGCAGGGGCGCAGCGAAACTGCAGGGGTTAGGGGCTGGAGGCCAGGAGCTAGTGGATTGAGACAGCATGTGGGGGGTAGATACTGTTGGCTAGACACATTGCTGGGGAAGAATACACAAGGTGGCTAGCAAGGGCGGGGCGTTGCGGGGGCGCAGCCCCTGCACAAGGGAGGGCCGAACTGCAGGGGTCAGGGGTTAGGGGTCAGGGGTCAGGGGATGGTTGCTGGAGATGATCTTGTGGCAGTTTAGATAGGAGGCAAACGAGAGGTCACGTTCATTTTGGGATGCAGCCGATTGAGCGCTCGTCTTGACCATCGGCGCGGCGCTGCAGTAGAATGCGCCGAATGGCTGGCGTTAAATCTGACCCCAAGGAGAATGGAGCATGGCAGCATACGAAAGCTATCTCGAGTCCCACCAGGACCGATTTCTGCAGGAGTTGCTCGAATTCCTGCGTATTCCCAGCATTTCAGCGCTGCCAGATCGAGCCGAAGACGTAGAGCGGGCCGGGCATTGGGTCGCTCAGCGATTGACGGCAGCGGGCGTTGAGAATGTTGAGATGCTGCCTACGGGCGGCCACCCTGTCGTGTACGGTGACTGGCTGCACGCGGCGGGCAAGCCAACGGTGTTAATTTACGGCCACTTTGATGTACAGCCGGTCGACCCGGTTGAGTTGTGGACAAATCCGCCTTTTGAGCCAGTCGTAGTCGAGGACCGTGTTTATGCTCGGGGCGCCTCGGACGACAAGGGAAACATGCTGGCGCCGATTCTCGCGGTGGAGGCTCTTTTGCAAAGTGAGGGCGGTGCGCCGGTCAATCTGAAGTTCTGTTTTGAAGGCCAGGAGGAGATCGGCAGTCCGCAGATTCCTGATTTCATGCCGCCGCACAGGGAGCGCTTTGCCTGCGATCTTGCGGTCAGCGCGGATGGCGGACAGTTCAGTGAAACGGAGCCCCTGCTACTCATGTCACTGCGCGGGGTATGCGGATTACAGGTCGATGTCCATGGCGCATCGTCCGACCTCCACTCCGGGCTGCACGGGGGCCGCATTCAGAACCCGATTCACGCTCTGACACAGATCTTAGGGTCATTGCGCAGGGCTGACGGCTCGATAGCTGTCGAGGGCTTCTACGACGATGTGATGGAGCTAACAGCGGATGAACGCGCCGCGATCGCGCGTGTTCCTTTTGACGGGGACGAATATTTGCGTGATCTGGGCCTTGAGGAAGAGTTTGGCGAGCCGGGATACAGTAGCCGTGAGCGAGGGTGGGTTCGACCGACACTGGAGATGAACGGCATCTGGGGCGGCTTCCAAGAGGAGGGAATCAAGACGGTCCTTCCCAACTCAGCGCACGCGAAGATCACCTGCCGGTTGGTGGCCGACCAGGATCCCGGCCGTATCTTAGATTTGCTGAAGGAACATATTTCACTGCATGCGCCGCCAGGTGTAACTGTAGAGGTGACTCCGATGTCTATTCTAGGCAGGCCATACAGTATTTCAGCGGAACATTGGGGCAACAGGGCCGCTGCAGCTGTACCGGAAGAGTTGTACAGCCGGGAACCATTCCAGACGCGTAGCGGAGGCAGCATCCCGATCACCGGTGTATTTCAGGAGCAACTCGGTGCGGATACGATCAGTTTTGGGTTCGGCATCGAAGACGAGAACTTTCACGCGCCGGATGAGTTCTTCCGCCTGGGAAGTTTTCGCAAGGGCCAGGTGGCCTATTGCAAGCTGCTGTATAGACTAGGGGAATCGACGCTTCCGAATTGAGAGGCGACCAGGCTGCGGGTCGATAGTTTGTCAGGAGGCGAGCTGAAACCACAATACGGTGTAGAGCACGCCGATGAGCGCGCCGACGTATACCTCGGTCGGTGAATGGCCGATCAGTTCTTTCAGCTCCTCTTCGCTGACCGGCTGGCCCGTGAAGAGCTCGCGCAGGATCTGATTCAGGACCTTGGCTTGCTTTCCGGCGGCTTGCCGCACACCGGTGGCGTCGTACATGACGACCAGGGCGAATATGGCGGCCAAAGCAAAGATGTCGCTGCGCGGCCCGGAGCGATAGCCGACCGCAGAAACCAGGCTGCAGACCATCGCCGCGTGGCTGCTGGGCATGCCTCCGGCACGAGCCAGTACGCGCAGGTCGAAGTCGCGCCGTAGAACCCATTCGAATAGAAACTTGTAGAGTTGAATAAGCAGGCCGGCACTCAACGGAAGCCAGATGATTGAACTGTTACCCAGTAGCTGCATCTGTTTACGGATCCGAGGCGTCGCTCAAGTCAGTCAAGCTTCCGTCCGGCTCCCACTTTCTGACTCGGAGTTCGGCCTCTTCGAGCAGAACGCCGCAGCGTGCGGCGAGTTTCACGCCTGCTTCATACAGGTCAAGCGAATCGGCGAGAGGTAGATCGGCAGCTTCCAGCCGCTCCAGAATCAGTTGAAGCTGGGCGTAGCTTTCTTCGTATGGGAGTTCGGCAACCTGGCCGTCGCCGCTGTTCTGGTTTTCCATTGTCTTCCTTTTGGTACCAGCCAATTTTGGCATCAGTATACCAGAGGGAACACAGGATTCGGCAATGGAGAAGAAGGTGCCGGAACGCATTGCTTCGGTCACGGAAGTTTCAGCTCACATTGGGCAGTAAACGGAAGAATTCGGCGCCGACGCAGAGCCGATTTTCGACGGTATTTCGTGTCGCCGACATGGGGACGAGCAGGCCAGACGCAGGTTATAGAGAGACGGAGGACAGGATGGCCGACAACGGCCAGTACCGACCGGTAGTCGTGATAGTTGAGCCGGACCTTTTCTTTTCGGTCCGGCTAGAGGACGTTGTGCGGGCGGCGGGTGGCGACCCAGTCACTATCGATGAAGCAGGCCAGTTTGTGGCAGCGGTGGCGCGGACTTTTCCCGTGCTGGCCTTGCTAGATTTGAAGACACCAGGAGACTGGGAAGCTGCCGTTGGTCAATGCAAAGTCAAGCCGCACACGCGCCTGGTGCCGATCTATGCATTCGGCAGCCACGTTGACGTGGAGACGCTGAAGCGCGCCCGCAGAGCCGGGGTCGACCATGCTTGGGCCCGCAGCAGGATGATGGAGGAACTGGTCGCAGTGGTTGACCGGCATATACATCCGCCCGTTCGCGATCTGGAGGGTTGTGCCGATTTGCCCAGCCGCGCCGCGGTGGCCGGTCTGCTTGCCTTTAACGAGGGCCAGTATTTCGAGCAGCACGAATACTTGGAGTTGGCCTGGAACGAGGATACGCGTGCTGTTCGCGATGTGTACCAGGGCATCTTGCAGGTTGGGGTGGCCTTTCTGCAGATGGAGCGGGGAAACCGGCGCGGGGCACTAAAGATGTTTCGCCGCGGCCTGCCAAGGCTGCGAGGTGTGGCCGACGTATGCCAGGGGATAGAGGTAGGCGCATTTCGCGCGTCGGCCGAGCAGATTCATCGCGATTTGGCTGAGTTAGGCGCAGAGGAACCTGTTGAAGCGGCATGCGCTTCCTTCCCAAGGGTGGAGTTTGACAACCCTTTCGATGCAGCCACGCCTGAAGAACTTGGAATCACTCTGCCTGGTGAAGAGGAGGCGGAATAGGCTTGCGTAGAAGCTGCTACTGTAGATAGACGGCGGGGCTCCAATTTACGGTTGGAAGGATGTGGGGTGCGTTCTGTCAGTGGGAGGCGCGCCGGAGGCTCTTTGCGCAGCCATCGCCGCACGGCGTCCGCGCTGCGACAGGAAAAGTGTGGTCGCGGGGAACTTGTGATTGCTTAGTAGAAGGCGCTTATCCTCAAGCCTGCGAACGTCTTGCGCCGGGACGGGAACGGCCTCACCGCTAAGTGGATGGAGGCGATACTCCTTGCCGCCGTCGAGATAGCGGTGGGACTTTAGCGTGGCGCCGGCCAGTAGAGCCTGCAGAATTTGCTTCTGTGTTGGTGAGAGTCGCTTCTGAGGAGAAGGGCGTCCGAGCCGCCAACAAAGAGCCATCAGGCTTTCGGACAATTTCGAGGCGGTGGCGCGGCGCATTATCCCAGTTCGTGGACGTGCTCTTGCAGCTTGCGCTGGCTGATTTTCAAGAACTGATCCGGTCTAATCTGGGCCATTTCCTCGTCTGACAGGCGCAAGCGCAGGATGTCGAGAGCGTCCTCGGGGCTTTGACCGTAGGCAAGCTTTTTCTTGCCGTTCTTCATGTCAAACAGGTACATGTAGTGGGGATTTGAGAAGCTGCTCATCGGTCAGGCCTTAACCAGTGCTTGCTGGTACATGCCTTCATAGCCGCGCTGCTGCTGCTCATCGGTCAGACCGCGGTTCACTTCGGCATCGAACTTGCCGGCGAGGAGTTCGCGGTAGAAGCCGTAGTTGACGCCCTTCACCTTTTCATCGTCGGGGAAGCGGTGATAGTTGTCCTTGCTCATGAGGCTTTTGCCCTCGGCGATCAGTTGGAAGCCGAGTGCTGAGCCGGGGTAGGGGGCGTAGTAGGAGATGGAGGGGAAGACACGCTTCATGCGTTTGAGCATGCGCATCGTTTTGAAGGCGTCCTCGTCGGTCTCACCGGGAATGCCGAGCATGATGTTCGACCAGAAGACAGGCGGCTCCTTGCCTTCGGCAACCATTTCATCGCCGATGCGGTTTACAAGATCGATGGCGAAGTTGTTGTCTTCCTCGGTGCATTCCTTGTTGAGCAGCTTCAGAATGCGGTCACTGCCCGACTCAAAGCCGATCGAAATCAGGTTCCAGTTTGTTTCGCGAACGAGCGCGGTGAACAGTTCGGGCCACTGGCGAACGGTGTCGGCGCGACCGGCCGCCCAATAGGGCCACAGTTTGTTGGCGCGCCGGGGGTACTGTTCGATCCATTCCTGTAACCATTTCGGGTTCTGGAAGAACATGGAATCATGGATTACAACTGAGCCGACGCCGTACTTTTCGTCGAGCGCGTTGAGTTCGTCGATCACCATGGAAACGGGGCGGCGTCCCATGTTGGGGATATAGGATGCCTCGTTGCAGAAGACGCATTGCCAAGGGCAGACTCTGCTGGTGATGATGGTGGCAACGGGCGGAGGGCCCCAGCCGCACTCTGGCTCCATCGGCCAGTTGAATTTCTGCTCCAGCTTCATAGCGCGCACTGCTCGCCGGGGCCGGGCATTGGTGAGCGCCTCTTTCCAGTTGGCGGGTTTGGGCCACAACTCTCTGTCAATTTCGGGCCAGTCGGCCATTGAACGGGAGCCCTGTCCCAGGAACACTCTTGGAAAACTTTCAGGATCGCGCACCAGATCGAGGATTGTCTCTTCACCGGCACCCTGGCAGATCTTGTCAAAGGCTTCGGCTGCGGCCATTTCCTCCGGCGCTACGGTTGCATGCATACCGCCGGCGAGAACCAGGCCATCGGGATTGATCTCCTTGAAGATCTGGGCGGCTTTCAGGGCCACGGGAAAGGTGTAGCTGCGCACGTTCATCAGAGCCATCTTGTAGCCGCGCAGTTTGGGCGCCAACTGCTCCCAAGAGGTAACGGCCCGCGTGGAGACGATATCAGTTTTCACACCATTTTGGTGCATTATTGTTCGCAAGAGCCCAAGTCCATGGTCCTGCCACTGTTCGTGGGGGCCCTGGGGGTAGACCAGATCACCCAAGTCGCCCAGGTCGATCCAGACGATATCGCTTTCGCGCTTTGCGTTAACCGGCCAGTTCCACTTCAAAAGATGCTCCTCCAACTACCCAAAATTACCTAGGCAGACAAATCCAAAGGCGCTGTTTCACAGCCCAGCGCGCGCGTTCCAGTTCGACCCGTGTTTGCAGCCATCAGCGGACAGCGGGTGGCGTCAGCCATTCAGAGGGGGCCAAAGTTTGCTGGCTCTCAGAATGACTTAAAGGGCAGAAACATACCTCACGGACTAGCATACTTTCCGACCGATTCATCGATCTCATCGGCCCAGGCGTCAATGCCCCCAGCCATACTAACTGCATTGGGCCAACCCTGTTGGCGGAGGAAGACCGTCACCTGTGCGCTGCGCAGTCCTTTATGGCAGAACAGGACCACGTCCACTTCCTTGTTCTGGCTCAGGTCCTGTGGCAGGGCGTCGAGACGCCGTTCGCGGAGTTCGCTCAATGGCATGCTGATGAAATCTCCATCAGGGAGACTTGCCAGTTCCAGTTCATTCGGTTCACGCACGTCGATAAGCAGGAATTCCGAAGCGTCTTTCTGTTTGGCAACGACATCATGCACGCTGATTTCCGGGGCGCCATACGGGTTGGGCATCGTCTTGACTCGCGTTTTCTTGTTTCGAGTGGCAAGTAGTGTGAAATGGGAAAGGAGCGCTGGCGAAGGGAGATCACCCGGTCTGAATTCAGAAATCTGCGGGATCGATTGGCTGACGCCCGCCGAATCCGGCGTTGACATCGTGCCAGAATGCGAGATCGTCTTCACCATGTTTCCAGCAGAGATAGACTTCGCGCCCGTCGCGAATCGACAGAAAGTCGATGAGACCCATGTCGATGTCCTTGACAAGGACACCCATCTTGAGGATTCCTTTAACGCCTGTCTCCAACTTGTCGAACTGAGCGTAGACGGATCCGGCGGCGGCGTTGCCGCCGTTGTGTGCCGCCTTCTGCAGCACGGGCCAGATATCTGGTCGCAGCCTCAGGATCTCGCCGCGCGCTTCCTGCACTTGTGACATCAGCGCTTTGACGACGGGAAGCGCGGCTCTTGCCTCATTCAGTGTGTAATAGCGGGCCTGCATAGCACTCCAACTCGGTCAGGGCAGGGGGAAGGCAGACAGGTTGCCCGTCCTTTCCTTAGACGAACAACCTGTGAACTATTGAACTGTACCTTGCCCCGGCCGGCGCAAATTCTTCGGCCAACGACTAGTGGCCGCAGCCACTGCCGCAGCCTGCGCCGGCGGCCGCGCCTTCGGGAGCGCCGTTGGTGCGAAAGCTGCTTCCGCAACCGCAGGAACTGGTGGCGTTGGGATTCTCGATATGGAATCCGCCGCCCATCAGGTTGTCAATGTAGTCGATACTGGCGCCGCCTACATAGAAGAAGCTAGTGGGATCGACGACGACGCGCAGGCCAAACTGCTCGAAGACCTGATCCGCTTCCTGAATATCGTCGTCAAAGGTCATACCGTACTGCATCCCTCCACAGCCGCCGCCTTTGACAAAGACTCGCAACGCGTGCGACGCTCGCAAGCCTTTCTGGTCGAGGATGCCGCCCAGCTTGTCGGCAGCCGTCTCCGTAAGAGTGATATCTTTTGTCGCTGTGTCGGTCAGAGAAATGTCCATCGGAATCTCCTTGAATTTATGGATAAATCTGACTAAGGTTCTTGTTCTGCACTTCGACGATTACACAGGTCATTCTACATTGGGAGGGAGCCTGAGCAAGTCAGCTCCTACTCCTCAAATTCAGAAGGGCCTTTTGCGGCCCGTGTTGCCAGAATGTCAGCCGCCGATCTGGTTCATGGCACGGTTTTCGGCGAAGACGCCTGAATCCAGTCCATGGCCCCACGGCTTATGGAACGCGCCATCCTTCATCAGCGCTCGTATCTTATCGAAATCAGCGCCGCCGCGCAAAGGAGACAACAGGTCGACCTCATCGTCGCGCAAAAGACAGAGTCTCAGCTTGCCATCTGCGGTCAGACGGACACGGCCGCATCCCTGGCAGAACGGTTCTGTGACGCTGCTGATGAATCCGAGCGTGCCGGCGGCTCCTGGGATTCGATACGGGCGGCTGGGGTCGACGAAGTCGTAGCTTGCCTCTTCAAGCTCGCCGAAGACCGACTCGACTTTTTGTCGGATTTCTCGGAACGAGACGACGTGGCTCAATTGGAAGTCGCTGACCTCTCCGAAGGGCATCATTTCGATGAATCGGACTTCCCAGTCGTTTTCCATCGTCAGGTCGGCCAGGTCTATGACGTCATCTTCGTTGAAGCCGCGGGTGACTACGCAGTTCAGTTTTATAGGGAGCAACGCAGCATTCTCGGCCGCTTCGATCCCGCGCCATACGTCTTCAATATGGCCCCAGCGGGTAATGCGGTGGAAGCGCTCGGGATCGATGGTATCGATGCTGATGTTAACCCGACCCAGCCCGGCATCTGCCAGAGGCTGTGCCAACTTGTCAAGGAGCAGTGCATTTGTCGTCATGGCCACGTCGCGTATGCCCGAAACGGCGGCGATCCGCTGTACAAGGTCGACGACACCGGGACGAATTGTCGGTTCGCCGCCGGTCAGGCGAATCTTGTCCACGCCGAGGCTGGCTGCGACATTGACCAAAAAGATGATTTCGTCGTCAGACATCAGTTCGTGACGGGGGCGAAACTGCATATGTTCGGGCATACAGTAGACGCAGCGCAGATTACAGGCGTCGGTCAGGCTGATGCGCAGATAGCGGACGCGGCGGCCATAGCTATCGTGGGTCGGCTCTGTCATCGCAGTCAAAGCGTCGGCGCCAGGCGGAGGCGACAAGGTTACGCTGCCATATTTTGTTTGATGCTTTTGCCCGTTCTGCTCGGCCACTGCCGCTTCAGTCAAGGGCAGTTCCTGCAGTTTCGGGTTGCGCATTGTTGTCGGCATGCTTTCAGATTCTCGCTTAGGACCGTGCCTCTTTTCAGAGGATCAGTTCAACATTCTGTGTTCCTGGCGCACTTTCACCCATTTCGACCTGTACACGGAAACTGCAGCAACTCTGACCGTCGGCCATGGCTTGAACGAGCTCGCAGTCCTGCCCGCTGAGGGACTCCATGAACGCCAGATCCATGCAGCAGAGTTCCTTGTGCTCCGAGGCCACGCCTGTGTAGGGACAGTTGTGCGTATGCAGCAAGCCGGTTGCAGGCTCCCATTGGGACAGGTACCCTCGTTCGTTGAGGAAGTCGACGACTCTGTCCATTCGTTCATCCAGGCCTTCATCATCCGGGCAGTCAAGTGCAATCGGCTGTGCCATCTCCTGGGCCAGTTTTCGAAAGCAGCCATCGATCTTGTCAGGAGGGAGCATCTGTTTCATCTGGCGTACGACGCCGGCGGTAAGCAAGGCGAAATTGTCGGGAAAATGTGCATCTGCATTGGCAGTCAGGGAATAGATTTGCTGTGGACGACCGACCTTGCGGCGCTCTTTGTCTTTGGACACTGTGATCAGATTGTCTGACAACAGGATGTCCAGATGATACCTTACCGATATGGGCGCCAAATCCAGGTGTTCAGCCAGAACTCCGACCGAGGCCTGGCCGTCCTGTTTGAGTATTTCCAAGATGCGACTGCGAACGGTCTGCACAAGCGTACTCCAAGGTATCGAGTTAGCTGGTTGGCTATTATTTTAGCAGAAAGAACAGGCCGTGTCAAACATTTTTATGAACAAATTCATAAAAAACTATTACGGAAGTTTGATTGGGCTGGTTTGTCTGGCTTTCATACGCCTCGTCTGGAACCTTCTGCGGCAGCACTGGTGGGTCTTGCGTCGACTTGGAAACTCCTTTCACTGGTTGGCCGAACAGTGGAGAGGTATCAAGTATAGGAAATGACCTACATTTTGAGACTCGCCTATTCAGCGAATGACAATTTCTTACCCGCCTTGACTAGCCTGATGCATAGTGGTATCTTGCCCTCTAGCTTCCCGAGGAACAGGTCATCTTCTTTCAATGAGAACGACTGTAGATTCTAGTCATTTGGCAAGAAGTTACTCAGACTTCCTCTTTCGCCCCTTCATTGCACATCCAACAGACGGCTCTTCCCTCCAGCCTGTTTGCCCTTTCGACTGGCGGTGGGAGCAAATGGGTCCCATAAATTTTCGTGGGAAAAGAAAACTGCCAAAGTGCATTTCTTTCTTCGTGCCTTATTGAGCTGAACTGCGGAACATTTCTCTGGTCCGGAGCGTCAATTCATATAAGCTGTCCGGTAGGCGCAAGGCGCCATACATCGAGGACAGCACATTCCTATCCCTTGACGTCTAACTGAACTTGGTTCATTGACCGTCAGCCATTCACGAAAGAATTTCCTATGATTACACTTATCTGTGACAAAAAGGACAATCAGTTTGAAAACCTGAACCATCTCAATCTCCGTCTGTTCCGAATCATTGGATTGGCGATTCTTGCGGCTTTGGCGATGTTGGCTTTCGCGGTAACGCCCATTTTCGCTGAGTCACCTCCCTCCCCAAATGTTCTGGTCGACGATTACATTTCGGTTCCCAAAGATGGGAATGTGGAAATTGAGGTTCTGGGCAATGATTCACTCCCTGATTTCAGAAGTTTTGATTTCACTGGCCCTGAGTTTGGAAGGATAAATTCCTTTACAAGCAATTCAACCACAAAGAGTCTCTCCTTCAATTACAGTCCCAACCCGAGCTATGTAGGGAAAGACGGCTTTTACTATTTGATTTCTGACAGTAACGGGCGGACTCTCCATGCTGCCGTTTATATTTCGGTCTATGCAGGTCTTGATTGCGCTACCTGTCTCCTCAGACACGAAGCCACGCCGGTAAACATTACGATTGGCGGTGACGGCGCCTTCAATACTCACTTTATTGGAGACGGCGGCGTTGCAACAGGGCCGGTACTGCCGACGGTCCGGAAACTAGCTCGTAAACACTCTTCGGATTCGGGAAACGTCGTACTTTTCGAAGGGGAAAACTCGATTTCGGGCGCACCGGTTGTCATCAGCTATCTGTCTGCTGAGCAGGTCCTCCATGTGCACACATATTATCCCGACCGCCATGACGGCTCGATGAAGCCCTACATTTTTGTAGTAGACGAGGACAACGAGGTCTCGCACTGGGAGTGGTAGGGTGCGCCGGCAGACTGGATTGCGAGTTCAGGCCGGGTATGGCGCCCGGCCGTCGGCGTCATTCAGCGCTATTTATCCAAGCGGCAAGGTAGGCAACCTGGGCGAGTTTCCGATGCGTGGGAAAGGAGGGGAACAAGAGACAACAGGTGGTAAGTTGGAGCAATTGGCGCAAATCCGTTTGCAGCCAAAGGCGATTGTCACCCAACGAGACGGCGGAGTACCGGCCCTGAATAGCTCAGGGCCCGACAGTCGACTCTTGATCCCAACTTTTTCGCTTGGCCGCTCCTACTATTCCTCGCTCCATGGCGGACTTCGACGTCTGATCAAGAGCTGGCTTCCCGATTCGCTGCCTCCTGATGTTACAATTCAAGGTGTGCCCGACGAGTACCGGTCATTGGTGGAGGCTCGCGTGGTCGAGAGCGAACGAGACAGCCTGCTCTTCCTGATAAACCGGTCAGGCTATGACTGGGAGGTGGACGTGCAGCCAAGGGGATACCAGGCCGAGAGAGTCCGGCTGCCGACACACGGCGCGGCCCGCAGGCTCGTCCGCAGAATGGGGCACTAGCAGTTCCGAAGGGTAAGAATCGCCTGACTAAAGGAGAGAGACCCGGGCGTTCTCTTGCGGTTGGCCGCCTCAGCAGGATAGGGGCAGGTGGTGTTGGAAATTGGTAATTCGAAGAATTAACTATGCAGAGGGAGAAAGGAATGGAGACTAGAACAGCCGTAGTTTATGAGCACGACGCTCCCGTTGTTGTCGAAACGCTGACCCTGGACGATCCCAAAGACAACGAGGTCCTGCTGCGCATGGGAGCCAGCGGTGTTTGTCATTCCGATCTGTCGGTTGTAAACGGCACGATTTACTACCCGCCACCGGTTGCACTCGGCCACGAAGGCGCAGGTATCGTTGAACGGATAGGCGCCAATGTCACCTATGTCAAGCCGGGTGACCATGTCATTCTCTCGTTCGTGACTTACTGTGAAGATTGCGTGATGTGCGAGACTGGCCGGGTGTGTCTGTGCCGGGGCATCGACGCGCGCAAGGGCTATCTTCTGGACGACACATGCCGTTTGCACAACGCCGCCGGCCGTGACATCCCGCAGATGTCCCGCATCGCCACCATGTCTGACCTGGCGGTGGTGCCAGAGCAGGCTCTGATCAAGATCGATCCGGGGTATCCTCTGGACAGGGCGGCACTTGTTGGTTGCGGCGTGACGACCGGAGTGGGGGCGGTTCTGAGAACGGCGAAAGTTGAGGCTGGCAGTACTGTAGCAGTGATTGGTGCGGGCGGAGTTGGGCTGAATGCCATCCAGGGCGCCAAAATCGTCGATGCCGAGCGCATTATTGCTGTTGACCTGGTTGAAAAGAAACTGGATTTCGCACGTCAGTTTGGCGCGACCGATACGGTCAATGGT
Organism: Caldilineaceae bacterium; assembly: GCA_965207495.1. Classification (GTDB taxonomy): domain Bacteria; phylum Chloroflexota; class Anaerolineae; order Caldilineales; family Caldilineaceae; genus Bin5. Next base: position 3,005,844 of record OZ242287.1, on the reverse strand, counting down.
TCTGAGGTGGATGCGGTCGAGGCTGTCAAAGAGCTGTCAGGCGGATTGGGCGTGGACTATGCATTTGAGGCGATCGGGAGCTCAGTGACGATCAGGCAGGCCTTCGATATGGTCCGGCCGGCTGGGACGGCTGTGGCGATTGGCCTGGCACGGCATGATGATATAGTGCCGATTCCTCCACAAGAGCTGATTTGGAGTGAGAAGAGTCTGCTCGGCTCATACTATGGAACGTCTCGTCCGCGGGTAGACATGCCTGAATACCTTCGTCTGTACGATGAGGGGAAGCTTCTGCTGGACGAGTTGATCACGCAGACTTACCAGTTGGAGCAGATTAATGAGGCCTTCGCCGACATGGAAGCGGGAAAGAATGCCCGCGGAATATTGGCCTTAGATCTATAACACGAGACCTGTCGCTGCCGAAAACGTCGCAGACGGCTCCTATGCCTCCTCCTTTGGCTGCAAGCCAATGATTTGCAACGACTTCCAGGCTGCGCGCTCGGCAATCCACTGACTCTCTAGAGTATCCGGCAGGGCGCCATCAAGCAATCGGCGCCCTGTCTCCGCGCTGCAACGAAGTTCCACGCCAAAACTGCTGGGGTTGCGCTCAGCCTTTGACACCCGGTCACGCAGATTGCGAAGACCGGCTGTGGCCGCGTGAATTTCTCCTCCGGTGTGGTCGCCCTCTTCCAAAGTGCCCGTCTCTTCGTCGGTCATGCCGTCCTGCAACCGGGTAAGTTGCCAGCGCCACTGCAGGGCGCCGGTGTCTTCGTCTTCAGCAGCATGAGCGTTCAGAGAGAAGTCGGCCTGGCTGGCGAGCGCATCTCGATAGAATTGGTACACTTCGCGAAAGCCGCGGCTGAACTGTGCAGGAGGCAGATCGCGGCGAGCCTGTCTGCCGTAGCCTCTGCTGGATAGCCGTTCGTCCAGAATTGCCACTACGCCGCGGTCTGCTGTGCGCCGGATCAGGCGACCGTATCCCTGCTTCAGGGTCAGCGTCATCAGTGGGAGCATGTACTTTCTGAAGCTGCTGCCTTCTTCGATCTCCTCAAGAGCCTTGGTTCTGGCCTCATGCAGGGGATCGCTTGGCGTTGGAAAGGGCAGTTTATCCAGTACGACCAGGCTCAGGTCGTCGCCAGGCAGATCGACACCTTCCCAAAAGGATTTCGTCGCCAGCAGAACGCTATGCGGAGTCTGGCGAAACCAGTCCAGAAGCAAATTGCGGGGGTGTTGACCCTGGGCCCGCAGAGGCCAGGCGACGTCATTCAGGCGTTCATGGACCTGTTGCAGACCGGTCCAGCTGGTGAAGAGACACAGAGCCCTTCCCCGGCTCACATTGAGAAGGCGCTCGATCTCAGCCGCGACCGCATCGTAGAATGGGGCCTTGTTGCGCCAATCGAAGGCAGGAAGTGGGGGCTGATATAACAGGGCTTGATTTGAGTAGTCGAAGACAGGGTCGGCGATTAGTTCAAGTGGGACGCCGGTCACGCCAGCCCTGCCCTTGAAAAGCTCGAAACTCTCTTCGGTTGACAAGGTGGCGCTCGTACAAATTACTGTGCGCCCCTCCTCGTCAAACAGGTGTCGAGAAAGGTCCTGGGCCGGGTCGATGGGCGCGGCATGGAGACGAAGCCTGACATGGCGAGAGCCCCTTATTCGTTCAGCGTAGCGAACAGTAAGGTCGTCCTTCGAGCCACTAGCCACTGCCTGTAGTTTGCCTGACAGGGAGCCGAGCCCCTTGACAGCCAGGTCATAGTTGGCCTCTGCTTCGGATTCCTCGGTGGTAAGGGGGGGTTGGGCTTCCTCGTTCTGACGACGGAAGGGGCTGGCTTGGCGCATCTCGTCCTGCAAGGCGCTCAAACTTCCTGCCAGCTTTTTAAGTTCCTGCAAATCGGAATCAATACGGAATACGTTGGCCTCCGATAGCTTTTCCACTTCGGCAAAGGCCAGACTGTTTTGCAGTTCCAGGTCGTCAAGGCGTTCATTTTCGACGTGCTCCCTAAAGACGGCTCCCGCCAGCAGTTGCTCCAGGGCGTAGTCGGAGGTTTCTTGCTCGAAGACAGACGTCGCAGTGTTTTCCAGCTGGTGCGCCTCGTCGATAACATAGATCGCTGCTTCAGGTAGGATTGCCTGCCCCATCTCTCCCAGCTCCAAGGCATTGAGCAGGAGGTGATGGTTCGTTATGATCACCTGCGCTCTGCGCGCTTTGTCCCGCATTTGATTGACAAAGCAGTTGTCATCGAAGTGGAGGCAACTACGGCCGATGCAGTCATCGGGGAAACTGACGACTTGGGGCCTCAGGTCGTTCTTCAGGACAAAGGGCAAGTCGTCTACATCGCCGCTATCGGTTTTTTCCAGCCAGCTTCGCAGGAAGGCGACTTGCTCGTCCTCCCTATCCAAAAAGGCAAGGCGCCTTCGCTCTACCGCCTCTTTTTCCCACTTGTGGCTGCAGATGTAGTTGCTGCGACCCTTAACTAGAACGGCGTCAATCGGTCGATCCAGGACTTGGCGCAGGAAAGGGATGTCCTTGCGAAATAGCTGGTCTTGCAAGGATTTATTGGCGGTAGCGACAACTACGGTACTATCGCTAAGAATAGCCGGGAGCAGATAGGCTAGCGACTTTCCCGTTCCTGTTGGGGCCTCGATGAGCGCTGGGCGCCGTTCCAGAATCGCTCTTTTCACGACCTCGGCCATCTCCAACTGTCCCGGTCGTAGTTCGTAGTCCTCCATGAGAGAGGACAGTGTGCCGCCGGCGTCGAAATACGCGCCCAGATCGGCGCCTTCCAAGGGTGACGGATCGGCTTCAGGGCTGTCGTCGCTACCTTGGCGGCCCTCTTCTTCCCTTAGCGATATCTGGGAGAGGTCGCTTGGCGTTTCTGAAATGTAAGTATGCTCGAGAGATTCCATTGAGAGATGATAGCACGCATGTGCGATTCTGGCAAGAAGAAGAACGCCCTCTTTCAAGGAAAAGAGGGCGTTTTGGGAACCAGTTTGGGCGCTAGCGTTCGTTGATGGCTATGCGCTATTGTGAGCTGTCTTCATCCGGGTCCGGAAGCAACTGGTGGATGAAGTGTATGACCCCGTTTGAAGCCTCCACATCGGAGGTCACAATGGTGACCCCTTCGACTGCGAGAGAGCCATCATCTCCGGTGGATAAGCTGATAGTCCCCCCGTGGAGCGTGGTTAGCGAGGATTGCGCCGAGAGGTCGGACACTTTCAGCTTTCCGGACACAATGTGGTACCTGAGTGTATCGGCCAGCAGGTCAGAGTCGGCCATCAGCATGTCCAGTCTAGCCTCAGGAAGTGAGGCAAAGGCAGCGTTGGTCGGAGCAAAGATGGTATAGGGTCCGCCGTCGGCTACGGAGGAAGTCAAGCCAGCCAGGTCCAGTGCCAGGAGCAAAATGTCCAGTTGCTCATAGTCCTCGGCAACTTCGATGAGATCGTCCTCCATCATGCCTGCATCACTGGTCGGTTCCGGCATCGCGGTGGCAGCCGGCGTTGCAGCTGCTGTTGCCTCGGGCATTGCGACCGCGGTAGCGGCTGGGGTTGCCGTAGCAGTTGCCTCGGGCATTGCATCCGCTGTAGCCGTGGGTGACGCAGCCTCTGTCGCCTCAGCCGTAGCGGCAGGTGTCGGTGCGCCCCCTGTGCGAATGGTTTCGGCATCAGTCTGACTCGGAATCGTCAGTACGTCGCCTACTTCAATCAGGTCGCAGTTTGAAAGTGAATTGGCCGTGCAGATAGAGGACCAGTACACAGTGCTGCCGTACGCTTGTGAGGAGATGGTGCCGAGTGTATCGCCCGTTTGGACCGTGTATGAACTGCCCAGAGTGATTTCGGTTGTGCCAGCCGAAGTCGAGTCAGTGGTTCCGCCAGCGGGTTGCTGGACAACGACTCTGTCGCCGTCAACCTGCTCGCCCGAGTCGTCGAGGAATAGAACGTTTTCACCCTGCAGTGTGTAGGAGAAGGGCATGGTCGTGTCGTTAAAGGTGACCAGTGTCACGATTTCACCAACGTCGTCTACACCGATTTCGACCACTTTGCGCTTGATGCCATCCATCGAATCCAGGGAGCCGGTTACAAAGACACTGTCCGACGGCGCCGCGGCATTGATGTAACGGTCAAAACCTGCCTGTTTGAAGACGTAGAATCCGGAACTGTCGTCGATTTGACTGCTGTTCTGGGGATCGTATTCCATCTTAATGGTTACCGGCTGCCCTGTATCGACAACCGACAGTCCGAGGTAGTGCTTTTCGAACTGTTCATTAAGCTCGCCTGTGACCCACGTCGATCGAACAGCACTGGTTGTCACGACAGCCACGGGGGTTGCAGCAGAGGCCGCGGCCGCCTGGAGCCCGGCAGGAGTAGGCGTGGAGGTCTCAGGCGCAGAGGGCGTGCTGCCGCTTACAACCTGTTCACCGGATTCGTCGACGAATCTGACGTTTTCACCCGTCAGGGTATAGGACAGGTCCATCGTTGTGTCATTGTAGATTACGATCGTTACGATTTCGGAGACTTCTTCAGCGCCAATCTGGGTTACCTTGCGCTTGATGCCGCCCATCGATTCCTGTGTGCCTGTTCGGAAGGCGGTATCCGAGGGAGGCGCGGCGTTGATGTATCTGTCGAATCCGGACTGCTTGAAGACATAGAAGCCGGTCCCTTCATCCAGTTGGTGGCTGTGCTGGGGCTGGTAGTCCATCTTTATCGTAACAGGCTGTGAAGAATCGATGACTTGCAGGCCAAGGTAGTGCTTTTCGAACTGCTCATTCAGCTGCCCGCTTACAATCGAAGATTCGACGGAACCCTGCGCAGTCAGTGCGTATGGGCCTGCTACGAGAACCAGCGCCAAGAATGCGGCGAGGCTTACATATCGCCATGAAATTTTGAGATGCATCTATTTCCTCCAGATTCCCGTATAGGTGGAAAGCCGGCCCCCATACTGCCGGATGTGAATTCCTTGCTGCGACATCGGGCACGGCCTCAGAATACGGTTTCGTTTCGGAGACATTGCACGTATCCTATCCAGTGTAACCAAATGCAGCGCCATTACCCAACACTTTTGTACCGAATTGTGGTCGGTCTTCCCCATATTATAGCCAGTCAAAATGACATTGTGGCGCGACCGTAGGTACAACGCATTGTAATCGTTGATTTGCTGCTGCTAAGACTGGCGGCGTACGACGAGGTGGTGGCAGCGTGTGTTGCTGGATTGGTCGGTACGATGTGGTACGAGGATGGGGGAGCCATTGGGATTCCCGTAAGCGTCGAGGACCTGCAGTGTGAAACTCTGAGGGTCCTCCCGGCCGTAGATGGGGAAGTCGAATCGGCCGGCGTCGTTTGCGCCGCTCTTGGAGACAGTCTGAAAAGTGTTGTCCCACGCATCAGTCAGGCGTATCGTAAGGCCAGGGAGCGCAATACCTCTGTCGTCGATGGCCTGTCCCATGACGTACTCTCCGGGGCACTGGTCATCATGCCAGATGCGATCCAGGATGAAACGATGGGGTCCCAGGAAGTCAGCGTTTCCAACGTCGGACAACTGTCCACTTGAGAAGATTTCAGGAGAAACCAGGGTGCCGGCGCTGGCGAAGTCGATTCCGACTGACAGCCCGGTATTGGCAGCCATCAAGTCCATCTCGTCACACTGTCCCAGGTAGACGGGGAAGCCTCGCCCCAGATTCCACAGAAGCGCGCCCTTCCTGTCGCGTAACAGCCTGCCTTCGTCGAACAACTCGGTGTCCTCCTCCTCAATCGACCAGCAGCCAAGGCAATTCGTGAGCGCCTCCGTTTGCAGACCAAAGGGATCGGGCAGGGCCAGGAGAGCGCGCTGCCCGCCACCTGGGTGGCCACAGTAGCCGAGGAGGCGCGTTTCCAGACCGGCATCCGTCTGTTGATTCAGGTAGACGGGAGCTGATGGGATGTTCTGGACACTGTCGACCAGGGGTAGCGCCATATTGTTCTGATGGTCTTCGGCGTCTTCGATTCCATCATCTTCTTTGCCGCCCTGTCCGAGATTGGTGGCGGTGTCCAGCCAAGTTGCGCTGAAAAATTCGCCGCCCCCTTGCCGGCAGGTGAGGCCAGGCGGGCAGATATCCAGTAGTTGCACACTATCGCTCACCTGAAAATCCCAATCGGCTTCTGCTGCGGGCGCCTGCAGTATGGCCAGTAGCTCCGGGTCTGCGAGGACTGTGCGCATGAACTCGTTCCAGACCGGTGCGGCAGCGCCGGCACCGGTTGCATTGCGCATGGGGCGACCATCGGTGTTGCCTACCCAAACTCCTGCAAGTAGATGGCGAGTGAAGCCCATTGTCCAGGCATCGCGATTGTTGTCCGTTGTACCGGTCTTTGCCGCCACAGGTCGGTTCAGGGTCAACTGACTTCCGGCCCCAAACATGGGTACCCGCGCCGGATCGTCGCTGAGGATATCGGTAACCAGGGAGGCGGCTTCCTCTGAGATCGCAGGCAGTCCTTCATTCGAGTTTTCTTCAAGCAGGGTCCGGCCCTGGCCATCAGTAATCGTGAGGACATAGCGCGGAGGTTCGTAGAGCCCTCGATTGGCAATTGTATGGTAGGCAGTTGCCAGGTCGAGAAGTGTGACCTCGCCTCCTCCCAGGGTCAGACTTAGTCCGTACCAGTCGGTGCCCCGGTGCAGGCTCCCTATGCCCATCTTGCGGGCGCTCTCCAGCATGCGTTGGACACTCACTGCGTCAAGAAGTTTTACCGCGGGGACGTTGTAGCTGTTGGCAAGGGCCGCGCGTGCGGTGACAGGCCCGTGAAACTTTCGATCGTAGTTGAGGGGCCTGTACTGCTCAATTCTGCTGATTTTATAGGTGATGGGCGTGTCCCAGATTACGGTTGCCGGGCTAATGAGATTGTCGCTGAAGGCTGTAGCGTAGAGTACAGGCTTGATAGCGCTGCCCGGCTGCCGAGGGCTGATTACGACATTAACCTGGCCGTCAATCTCTTCATTTCTGTAGTCGATGCTGCCGACCATGGCGAGAATCTCTGCTGTTCCAGGCTTGAGAGCGATAAGCGCGCCATTGTTCATGTCGAATCTGGGTTGGAGAGCAGCAACTTGCTGGGAGACGATCTGTTGCGCTCTATCCTGTAGTTTTAAGTCAATCGTTGTATAGATATGCCACCCGGTCCGCCGAACATAACCTTCGCCGTAGGTTCGGTCCAGTTCACGAACTACGTAGTCGACGAAATGCGGGGCATAGGGTGAGTCTATTTCGGGCGACCCACCCAGTTCTACTCTTGTGGCAAATGTCGCATTTGCTTCGTCGAGAGACAGAAGTCCGTGTCGCACCATCAGGGACAGGACAGTTCTTTGCCGTTCTTTGGCGGAACCAAAGTCCTCAAACAGGTCAAAGCGCGCGGGGGATTGGGGAATGCCGGCAATTAGGGTTGCTTCAGCCAGGTTCAGATCTGCGGCGGATTTGCCAAAATAGGTGCGGGCGGCCGCCTGCGGCCCGTAGGCTAGTTGCCCGTAGTTGAGGAGATTCAGATACAGTTCGAGGAGTTCTTCTTTGGCGTAGGTCTGCGTAAGTTCGGCAGCCAGTCCGGCTTCTGCGATCTTGCGATCGAAGGTCTGGTCGTAGCGTTCCTCGGACCCCAGAAACAGATTACGCGCAAGTTGCATGGTAATCGTACTGGCTCCGGAGACGATCTCGCCCTGCTCGACATTCTGGCGCGCGGCACCGGCTATACGAACCGGGTCAACGCCGGGATTGGTGAAGAACGTTGCGTCTTCGGTTGCGATGGTTGCATTGATCAGGTGGGGGGAGATGCGATCCAACGACACCCATTCACGCCGGCCTTCTCCGATCAGCTCGGCGAGCAATTGCCCATTACGGTCGTACACGAAGGTGGTCTGGAAGACGCGGGGAAGGGGACCGGGCTGATAGATCTGCAGATAGGCTTCGGCAACATCAGAAAGTGAGATCGCCGGCCTTCGCCCGACGGCCCCCCGCCGGGAGCCGCAACCGGCCAGGAGGATCGTCAAGATAAGAAGAGATAGGATTGGGATGCGCCGATCGAAAGGAAGTGCAGGCATGAGGCGTAGCAGTCTCTATCAATGCGGGTCGGATCCTAAAATGCGGCGGCTACCCCACTGCCTCAACTTGATGTGTTCCATCGTGGAATCTACGCCTCGATCCAGTAAACGTCAGGACGGCGCCTTTTGGTTCCACTTACGCAGTGGCTTGTAGCAGATCTTCTTTGATGCTAACCAGGACGAACGATGTCTCTGTCTGGCAAACTTCATTCTGCAAATGTGGCGATTGAACGAGTCGTTTACTCGAAAGGATTCTGAAAGATTTCCAGATTCTCTGGAATGTGCAGTAGATCCCCTGGCCGCAGGATGTAGTATGCCCGGATCGCGTTTGGATTTGCTGCCCGGAGCAGGCTGATTGGAATGTCGTACTTGGCGGCTATATTTACCCAGGAATCGCCCGACTGCACTTCGTGAAGCATGCTTTCTTCATGGAGCCGAATGGGAATCGCCCGGGGTAAGAGCAGGCGTTCCCCATTGAGTGAACCATTTACATGCAGGTTGGCGTTACGCAACACACTTTCGGGCAGACCGTGGGCTCTGGCCAGTGCGGCCCAGCTGTCTCCGCTTCTCGCGGTGTAGTAACGCAGGTCCGAACAGGAACCAAGCGAAACGGGAATGCCCTGTTGCATGCTATATGAGAGCAGTCTGAACTTTTCCAGTTCGGTAGCTGGAATGTAGACCAGGTCATCTCTGTATTCAGGAGGCGGGGTATTCAGGCCATCGTCGTCCTCGTCAACCTGAATCTCTGGCATCGGCGCCAGTGGCCTACCTACGGTGGAGTAGCCGGGGGGGAAGGCAAGGCCGACCCAACTTGAAATCCGGAGCAGAGAACGGGTTTCCGGGACAGTGTTGGTTCTGCCGCCGTTGACTGCACCGACCGATTCGTCGACTATACAGTAAGACAGGTCTTCAAAATCGTTAGATCGTGCAAAGTGTGTCGGCAGAGTCTTGCCAGTGACCACGGTGCCCGCCAGCAGACCGTTCCCCCTGGTCTTGCTCAGCCAGCTGGACGTGAAGTACTCACCTCCGGTGCGGCAGCTTACCGCCGGCGGACAATCTGGCAGTTGAACGACGGAATCAGGAACGTCGAAGGCCCAGAGGTTCGGGTCATCGGGCGCTCCTATCAGCTTCCGCATCCCTTTGTCAGCGATTACCGCTTCCATAAAGTTGTGCCAGAGGGGCGCTGCGCCGGCTGCGCCGCTATTGCCCCACATGGGGGTACCATCGCTGTTCCCGGTCCACACGCCGGCCACAAGATATTTGGTGAAGCCGACAGTCCAGTTGTCTTTGAAGTTGGTTGTCGTTCCCGTCTTCGCAGCGGCAGGACGGCTCAGTTTGAGTCGGCTGTTTAAGCCAAAGGCTGGTTTTCTGGCCTCGTTGTCACTCAAGATGTCGGCGAGTTGGAAGGCGACGCCTTCAGAGATTATGCGCTTCTGTGCGACCGGGGGCGGTGAACGATAGCGGCCCAGATCATCAACCATGAACATGGCGAATTCCGGTTGAGAATAGAGCCCTTCGTTTGCAAAGGTGCGAAAGGCATTGGTCAACTCGAGGAGGGATACTTCGCCGGCCCCAAGGGACAGGCTCAGTCCGTAGCTGTCCGGTTCTCGCGTAAGACTTGTGATGCCAAACTCTTCGGCTTTGGAAACCAGGCGTTGGTTGCCCAGCGATGCAATAAGCTTTACAGCAGGAACATTGTAGCTGTTGGCGAGGGCAGTGCGTACAGTGACCGGTCCGTGGAAAGTCCGGTCGTAGTTGCGGGGGCTATAGAAGTGACCCATGCCCACAGGATACGCAGTTGGGGTATCCCAGATGACGGTGGCAGGTGAAATCAGGTCTTCGGAAAGCGCTGCCGCATAGAGAATTGGTTTGAAGGAACTTCCTGGCTGCCGCAAGCTGACAGACAGATTCACCTGACCGGCATCCTCCTCGTTGAAATCGATTCCGCCGACCATGGCCAGGATTTCGCCGGTACGGGGTTGGATGGCTACGAGCGCGCCGTTGGTCATTCGGTAGGCTTGGCCGACCCTGTCGATCCAGTCTTTCAGCTCCTGTTCCGCCAGCACTTGCATTGGCATATCCAGCGAGGTAATGATATGCATGCCGGACCGGCGCATCTTCCAGCGGCCATTCTCGATGCCCAGGAGTTCGGCCATGCGCCTCTCCAGAGCTTTCTCCACATAGAGCACGAAATGGGGCGCCAGATAGTCCTTTTCTTCGGAGCTGCCGATCAGGAAGATCTCCTCCGCAAATATGGCATCGGCCCTCTCTTGCGACAGGAATTCGTGACGAACCAGAAGGTCCAGCACGACACGCTGCCGCTGTTTGGCAGCGTCGAAATTAGTAAACAGGTCAAATGAAGCCGGCTGCTGGGGCACGCCTGCGAGGATTGTCGCCTCAGCCCAGTTCAGATCGATGGCGCTCTTGCCGAAATAGACTTGTGCGGCTGCTTCCGGCCCGTAGGCAAGATGTCCGTAGTTGACAAGGTTGAGATAGATCTCAAGCAGCTCTTCTTTGTTGAACAGAATCGTCAGGTCGTGGGCCAGTCCAATTTCATGGAACTTCCGGTCGATGGTCTGTTCGAATCTTTCTTCAGGTTCAAGGAAGAGATTGCGCGCCAACTGCATTGTGATCGTACTGGCGCCGGAGGCAATCGATTGTGTCTGAACGTTCTGAATTGCCGCGCCGACAATGCGACGGCTGTCCACGCCGCGATTGGTGAAGAAGGAAGCGTCTTCGGTTGCTATGGTGGCTGAGATCAGGGCGGGCGAGATCTGGCCGAGTGTGACCCATGTGCGCCGCCCTTCCTCGAAGAATTCTGCGAGAAGGACGCCGTTCCGATCGTAGACGCGGGTTGTCTCAAAGAGCTTAGGCAGGCTGCCGTTGGGTTGATATTGCTGCAGGTAGTGTTCTACAACGGTCTTTATCGATCCTTCAGGACGCGGGCCCAATCTCCCTGGGACAAGGTCGTCCAGTGGTGGCACCTCAAATTGGTCGAATCCGAAGGGAATGTTTTCCAGGGCCAGCTCTGCCTCTTCCGAATCCTCGTCTGAACAGCCCGCCGACAAGAGCACTGCTAACACCAGAAGACCTGCGATAGCTGCACGCCGCAGGTATACACGCCCTGTTAAGCTGCTCAAGCAGTTCAGAAAGAGGTGCAGGAATTTCCGTTCGGACATTGAAATGTAATCCCTCTCGGAGAAATCTTGTTTTCCAAGTCCTCTTGCTACGTTGCGCCGCGGTTCAGAGGATGTCCCCGTCCCTTTTTTTTCCTTCATGGTACTACTGTCCTCCGTGACACCACTATGCCTTTTGGGCCTCGACACGGCCCAATTTGTGTGAATTGCTCGCACGAAATTGGGAGACGGGTATCTTCCCGTTCAAAGCGTAAATCATTAATAACGGGGGCCGCACTCTAAATTGTATCACACTAATAGTTTCTACATGCGCGAAGAACGAAAACTGCGAAGTAGAAAAGTCGATCGGCAATCCTTAATAGATTGCTATGGAATCGCATCGGAGTCAAACAGGAAAACCGCTCTTTCGAGCGGTTTGAGGCGACGGCCGGATTCGAACCGGCGATCAGGGTTTTGCAGACCCCTGCCTTACCACTTGGCTACGTCGCCACACAACCTGCAGGAATCAACTCGCAAACGATCGTATCAGGACTGTATGGCATTGTCAAATCAGGCATGTTGGCGTTATCCTCCAAATTACTGCTCGGGACAGTCTACATTTCGAGGAAGGTTTCTGCTATGGCATTGTCGGATGAAATGATCGTGTGCGAACGTTGCGGTGTTACATTTCTTTGGACGGTGGAGGACAAACGTATAGATATTGTAGGACAGAAACCACCGTCACTTTGCTCGGGGTGCGGTTTTCTTCTGCCTGAAGCCAATCGGGAACGCGGATTGGTAAAGTGGTACAGCCCAAGCAGAAGCTATGGTTTCATCTCACGTTCTGATGGCCCGGACCTCTTTGCCCACCGTTCACGTTTCGACGGTGTTGGCCGCCTACGGCCGGGTGACCTGGTTGAATTCGCGATAGAGGAAACAGAGAAGGGCGCCGCAGCGGTGGATGTCAGACTGCTCTCCAGACAACAAAAGAGTAATTGAAAGAGCCTGCTCTCGACTTGCCAATTTCCAGTAAAATCTAGAGTTTGGTCGTGACGGGGGCCCCTGTTAACTCGGCGAACAGGTGATCGTAAGCGCGGGCGACGACAGGCCAGCTGAAGCGGTCCCGTATAGACCGACGAAGTGAAGGCGGCGCCGTTCGCGGCAATGCGAGGCGTTGACGTGCCATCGTGAAGAGGTCTTCATCGTCCGCGTATAGGCAGGCTGCGTGTAGTTCGGTTGGAATCAGTTCAGGGTAGCTGAGGCGGTTCGGCAGGAGTGGAAAGGCCCCCGCTTGCACTGCTTCCAAAATGCTTATTCCGAAAAACTCGTGCTCGGCCGTACTAACGACTAGATCAGCTTTTTGCAGTAGGGAACGGTACTCATCTTTCGACGGTAAGAAACCCCAGTGGTCGATTCGATGCGCGAGGCGCGTTGCAGCTTCTTCAAACTCAACCGGCACTTTCCGAAAGTTCTCGCCCGCTACCGCCAGGCTGAATTCGTGTCCGGCTTTTTCGAGTTTGTATAGCAGGTCGAAGAAAAGGTCCGGACGCTTGTCGTATTCCCATCTTTGATTCCACAGAATTAACGGTGGACCTTGTCGCGCAAGGGGGCCCGCGTTCTTCTGAAGGTCGATACCGACCGGCATTACTCGTGTGCGGGACTCAACCTGCTCGATCTGTTCAAGGTGGCTGTAGTCGGGAAAATGCTTTAGCAGGTTTGGCAGCTCCCCGAACCAGCTGCGACGATGATACTCGGTGTTAAAAACGACCAGGTCGGCACAAAGCTGGCTCAGCCAGTTGATCATTGCGTAGGTCAGATCTGGCTTTTCACCAGGACGCCAGGGGTAGGTCAGCTGATTCTCGTGCATATAGAGAACTGTCCTGGTACTCGACGGCAGCTTCCCCCGCAATAGAGCCAGCCAAGCTGGTAGATTTGTCATGTCAGTGGCCAGGACCAGGTCAGGGGGCGGGGCGAGGCCTTGTGACATTGTTTGCGCGGCCAGTTCAATAGCGCCCCCTTGCATTCGCCATTTCCAGAAACGGCCGGCCAGAGTGAAGAGGCGAACCGAATGGCTGCTGTGTGCCTGATAGCCTTCCGCCCAAGATCGGTGGCTTCCGGTGTGGTAGGGGGAGAGAAGCCATATGATGAGGGGATTCGAAGGAACTGAATTCGTCATCGATCAGGGTCTTGATTCCAGGTCGGTGGTGGCCAAAGGCGGCTGGAGGCGTTCGGCAAGACTTTTTTTGGGCACACTCATGCCGGCTCTTACGCTTGGGACACAAACTTTCCCATCCGGTGGGACACAACTTGATACTTAGCGAGTTAGCAGTTCTCAAGACGCTTACCCACGGTACCTCATCAGGTGGCTTCTTTCAAACCATACCTGGTAAATGACCCTTGGGACACTCGGGCCAAAGCTTGAAAGAGTTGGCGGAGTCAGCCGACCACATGGAATTCAGATTTCACTTTGCGGGAAAATTCGCCTATGCTATAATCCGAATCGGGCCAGCCGGAATATTCAGCCTGAGTTGGCCGCCTCCGGCGATTCAGTGGGAAAATCCCTGAAACGGGTTCAGGATATCGTGTACAGGAGCAGAGGATGATTGAGGTTGTAATCGACAGTGTGCGCGTAAGTCTGATGTCCCAACATAGAATTGTGGTATTGCGAGAAGAGAACGGCGAAAGATATCTCCCTATTTGGATAGGGCCTTTTGAGGCTGATGCAATCACAATACAACTGCAGGGCATCGAAGTCGTAAGGCCGATGACCCATGATCTGCTTCGCCAGATCTCGGAATCGCTTGACGGCGAGATCACGCATGTTGTGATAAGCGATCTGCAGAACGAGACTTTTTTCGCCGAGATTGTTCTTGAAGCTAACGGCGAGACGTTGGAGATCGACAGTCGGCCCAGCGACGCCGTCGCCTTGGCGGTCCGGGTTGATGTACCCATTTACGTAGCCGAGGACGTGATGGAACGGGCAGGTATGCAGCCGGAAGAAGAGTTAGGTGTACTGGACCAGGGCACTGATGGCGTCGAAGAAGAGGTTAGCGAAACGAGGGATGAGGACCTGGACGTCTTTCGGGATTTCATTGAGGGACTCGACATCGACAATTAAGGGGGCCTGGTAGAGGTGTTCGTCGGCCACGATCAGGGTGGGCCGACCGGTAGGAACAGGGGCTACGCAATCGCAACTATAGGGCACTAAGACGGCGGCGGGGTCGCATCCAAGCGGTTCTCGCTGTTTTTTTGTCTCTCTTGTGATTGGGGGTCGCGGTACTTGTGCCATCCGAAAGCACGGGCCGGGTGAATGAGGCGACCATAACCTTTTGCCTTGTTCGGTCCATATGGGTAGTACTTTTCTTCAGAAAACTCCGATGAGCGAAACAGTTGAGGCGACAATCAAGACGACTCCGGCCAATGTGGAAGCCGAGCAGGCCGTGCTCGGCTCACTGTTGATCGATCCGGATGCGATAGTAAAGGTTTCGACTACGTTGCGAGACGTAGACTTTTATCGCGAGCCGCACCAGTGGATATTCAGGGCACTGCTGGCGCTGCATGAGAAGCGTGAGCCGGCCGATTTCGTCACGCTCGTCGACGAACTGGAACGGAACGATCAGCTCGAGGAGATCGGTGGGCCCGCCTATATAACGCAACTGATCAACAATACGCCGACAGCCATTTATGCGGACCACTATGCGCGTATTGTTGAGCGCACCGCCACGCTGCGCCGGCTGATTGGCGCGGCCAACCAGATCGCCGAACTTGCCTATGACGAAAGCCATGAGGTCGACGAGGTTGTAGACAGGGCCGAATCAATCATTTTCGGTGTAAGCGAGAGTCGCATCCACCGCGATCTGACACCGGTTGCCAGAGTTCTGGATGAGGTTGTTGACCAAATCGACTTCCTGGCCCGGAATCAGAATCGGATGATGGGAGTCCCCACGGGATTTGTACTGCTGGACAAAATGTTGGGCGGCTTTCAGAAGAGTGATCTGATCATTGTTGCCGGCCGTCCGGGAATGGGCAAGTCCAGTTTGGGACTGTCAATTGCGCAGAATGCTGCGCGTCGTTATGACGCACGCGTAGCTATTTTCAGCCTGGAGATGAGCAACGAGCAGGTGGTTCAGCGTCTACTCTCTATTGAGACGGCCATCGACAGCCATCGCCTGCGAATGGGTCAGATCGATGAGGAGGAGTGGCCGATCCTGGTCGAGGCGGCCAATACGCTGGCCGGCACGAGTATTTTCATCGACGACACGCCTAGTGCGTCAGTTTTGGAGATTCGCGCCAAGGCAAGGCGGCTCTTCGCCGAACGCGGCATCGACTTGATTGTTGTCGACTATATGCAACTCATGTCGGGCGGAGGAGGTGGAGGGCGAGGCGAGAACCGTCAACAAGAGATTAGCTTCATCAGCCGCTCTCTGAAGGGATTGGCCCGGGAGCTAAACGTACCAGTGATTGCCCTTAGCCAGCTCAGCCGGGCCGTTGAGACGCGGGCGAACAACAAGCCGGTACTTTCTGACCTAAGGGAAAGCGGTTGCCTCAGCGGGGATACGCTGGTCTTCCTTCCAGAACTAGGCATGTCGCTCCCGATACGGGACCTTGTGCACCGGCAGGAGTTCCTAGTTGCAGCGCTCGATCAGAGCCTGCCAGGGCTGGTGTCAGCCAGAGTCAGCAACGTTTTCTGCACCGGCACAAAGCCTGTCTTCCGTCTCACGACAAGAGAGGGCAGAACCATACGTGCGACCGCCAATCACAAATTTCTGTCCGAGAACGGGTGGAGGCGCCTCGACGAACTTGGCGTCTACGAGAACATTGCCACGACTGATGAGAACGCCCTGAGAACGGTCCTCCCAGGGTCTTGCTCTTCTTCTGATATTGCCGGTGAACGACATGGCGAGCCCGCCGTCCTGACAGCGCCTGTGCGGATTGCCGACCAGCCAGGGGGACCTTTGGAAAGTCAACAGATGGCAGGATCCGACTGTTCTCCTGCGGCTATGCCGAATGCTGACGCGAGTAGGGAGGCTGTCGGAAGGAATGTAGGATGGGACCAGGTGTTTTCTATTCAAGCCGACGGCGTAGAAGAGGTTTACGACCTCACGGTGCCGGTCTATCACAATTTCGCCGCCAACAGTTTGATTGTACATAATTCGATTGAACAGGATGCCGACGTCGTCATTTTCGTTTATCGGGAAGACTATTACAATGAAGAATCGGAACAGCAGAACATCGCTGATCTGATGGTAGCAAAGCACCGCCACGGAACGACCGGAACGGTCAGTCTCTATTTCCGCAAGGAATTGACACAGTTTCGGGACCTGGAGCTGCGGCGGGAGGATCTGGACTATTGATGGACGTTCTCGGCGAAGCACTGGTCGAGCGGAACGTAATTCAATGTATGGAATTCGGTATCTTGCGTACTTTCATTCTTGGCTTATGTATCGCGGATGTACGGATGCGCTACCTTCAGATTCCTGGATGGGAAAGTAGTGGTAGTGCAGTGGGGAGCAAGATGCAGGCAGGAATCTCGCCGGAGGAGAAGTGACTCGACAATTGCCCGGGTTTGTTGGCTTTCCAGACCAAGATATGCTGGCGGTAATCGTGCCAGATTTATTTTTTGTTGACCTTCTTCCCCAAATCGACGACCTTGCGGAGCTGAAGCTGACCGTATACTTTTTCTGGTTGTTGAACGAGCAGGAAGGCCCGCTGCGCTTTGTCCGCGGTGATGACTTGCGCGGAGACGAATCGCTGCTCAACAGCCTGAATCTGGAAAGCGAGCTGCGTAGTCCCCTGGTTGTGCTGGAGGACGCGCTGCAGCGTGCTGTCGCCCGCAACACACTGATTCGAATGGATGTGGATACAGGTCCAGCAGGCGATGTGAAGCACAGTAACGGTCAAGGCGGGAAAAGCGGGGAAGTCTCTCCGGCGATGGACGGTGAACGTTCAGTCGAGGACTGGTATTTCCTGAACACTGCCAAGGGGCGCCAGTCGGTAGCGGCAATTCGTCAGGGCATGCTGGCTGAACTGAGAGGGGTTGTACCGGATGAGGCCCGGCTCCAGGTTGAGCGCCCGAATATATTCGTGCTATACGAACAAAACTTCGGTCTGATGACAGCAATGATCGCCGACCAACTCCGGGACCTTGAGAAGAGTTATCCGCCCGACTGGATCACCGAAGCTATGGAGATCGCATTGCTCAATAACAAGCGGCACTTGAACTACATCCGGGGGATTCTTCGAAGGTGGGAGACGGAAGGCAAAGACGAAGGCTATGGATGAGTTGAACGACCTGCTGCGTGGTCTAACTGAAGGAATGAAGAGCGATACGGATCCCGAAGGGCGGGTCGCCGCGGATCAGCGATCCACTCTTGAAACGGGTGTTGGCGCGTTTCGGAACCGTCCAGCACCGCCAGGCTTGCCCTCCCGTTCTGAACGTCTGGGGGCTTCCCAGGAGGACCTTTGCCCAGAATGCGGAGGCACGGGCTTTCTCATAGACGATCTGCCGGTGGGCCATCCCGAATATGGCAAACCGGTTCCTTGCCACTGCAAAATGGAAGAACGCCGTTCGAGACGGCGTCGCAGCTTTAGAGACGTTCACAATCTGGACGCGCTAGCCAGGTTTACTTTCGAAGCATTTGACACGAATTTGTCGTGGCTCCCGGCGCATAAATTGGAGAATCTGGTGAGGGCCTATAACGCGGCGTATGATTTTGCCGTGCGGCCGGAAGGCTGGCTGCTATTTACGGGGGCCTATGGTTGCGGTAAGACTCACCTCGCGGCGGCCATCGCCAATCAACGTATTGAGAGTGACCAGTCAGCCATTTTCGTCGTCGTACCCGATCTGTTGGACCATCTGCGCTCCACCTTCGGCCCCAGCAGCGAAGGAAGCTATGATGAACTTTTTGACGAAGTTCGAAACACAGGGTTGCTTATCCTTGACGATCTCGGCGTACAGGGCGTAACTCCCTGGGCGCAGGAGAAGATGTTTCAGATTCTGAACCACCGTTACAACAGCCAGTTGCCGACTGTCTTGACGACGAATCAGCGTCTGGTAGACGTGGACCAACGACTGCGCAGCCGACTACAGGACTTAAACCTAGTAGACCACATCCATATCAGCGCCCCCGACTACCGTGCCGGGGCAGACCCTGCCCAAGGCGACCTGAGCACTCTCTCTCTGCATGCATCACAGAGATTCGAGACCTTCGACGTGCAGCGGCGTAACAGCTCACCGGCGGAGACAGCAAACCTACGAGAGGTCAAGAAGGCGGCGATGTTTTTTGCCGAAGATCCTCGGGGCTGGCTTGTGTTGATTGGGGATAGCGGGACAGGAAAGACTCATTTGGCAGCGGCAATATCAAATGAGTTGCGGTCGTCAGGCCAAGACGACACCATGTTTGTCGTCGTTCCTGATCTACTGGATTATCTGCGGGCCGCGTTCAACCCGGACTCAACCGATTCACACCAGCGGCGGTTTGATGAATTGAAGCGTGTGCCGCTCCTGGTTCTGGACAACCTTGGGACGGAGAGTGCGACACCCTGGGCAAAGGAGAAACTCTTCCAACTGCTCAATTACCGCCATAATGCACTGTTGCCGACGGTTCTCACTACGACGATAAAAGAGGAGAGACTGGAGCCCTGGCTGCGCACTCGCATTCGTGATGCTGACCTCTGCCAAGTGTGGACGATCAGTGCGGCCAACTACCGGGGCAGCGCAGACCAGACGTCTTCCCACCAGCCCCGGCTGTCGCAGGGAAGGTCACGTAGGAAGTACTCTGGGTAGTCGTGTTTTTCAGGACGTTTGCTTTTTCATGTTTGGCGTGTGATATAATCTGTTGGCCATTTTTCCTCCGTAATATCCGATTGCCCGTTTCTCTATTGATATGAACAGGGGGATTCATTCAATGCGCTGGCTACGCCTGCCAACTTTCTTGTTTGTGGTTCTGTTGTTCACCGCATGTGGTTCGCGGGGTGCGGTGGTAGAACCGGCTCTTCCAACCAACACTCCGGTACCGACTTTTACGTCGACTCCGGTCGGCCCGGCGTCGTCCACTGGCGGCGGACAGGTCAGTTCGGAGACTCCGTCCCAACCGGCAGCTACGCCGGTGGCGGTGGCGCCGGCGGCGACTGCGACGCCTGAGGCAGCCACGGTTACGATTGGTAACGTATTGATGAACGTGCGCGGTGGCCCTGGCACTAATTACAACGTGGTCGGGACGGCTTCACCAGGTCAGCAGTTCCGAATTACGGGTAAGAATCCGGGGCTGGGCGACTGGTGGCAGATTGACTTTAGCGGCCAGACAGGTTGGGTCTTCGGCCAGCTGGTCACGGCAAGCAACGCCGAAACAGTGCAGGTGGCCCTGGTCATTCCGGCTCCTCCACCGCCGACCGCTACGCCAATCCCGCCGACACCGGTTCCTGTGCCGACGCAACCTCCGGCGCCTCGTTTCCCGTACTCCTTGGTCAGCCAAGGGAATTGCAACGCTCATTCTGCTATAAGCTTCTTTAGTGGCTTCGTACGCGATGTCAATAACAATCCTGTGAACGAAGTTTGCGTGCACATCGCTTTCCACGGTCCCAGAAACACCAAATGTACTGGGTGCGGCGACGACCCAGGAAAGTGGGGCTTCACACCATTCGGCCAGGACACAGGGTCTGGAACTACAGTGGAAATCTATGTGGTCAATTGTCCGTCAGGCGTACCAAGGGACCGGGGACTGTCAGGGACTTCATCAGGGCCGCTCTCACCGATTTCCGAAAAGTGGACCAAGACACTTAGCGGCGGCCAAACCTGTAAAGACATCACCTTCAGGAGAAACTAGAGGTCACGAATATTGGCCTCTAGTTTCTTGACATAGATCGGCGGGGATTAAGATTGCTTTTCAGGTTTTTGGGTTGTGAGTCGGATTGTGAGCATGGCTTTATCCATGCCTGTGCCCATTTGAGAGAATCTTGCCAATAGTGGGGTGTTGGAAGTAACTGAGAGTGGCGTCCAACCAGGCGGCTGTGCGTGGGTACGTTGATCTGAGCTACTGCCTCTGCAGTTTTATGTCTGCGTACGAGGTTTGACCAGGGTACAGGAAAAGCATCTATTCGTTGCCGGACTTCGCGCGTGTGATGACGACTCAGGCGCCAAAAATACCCCGGGAAGTCAACTGACTGTCATTTCGAACATTGTGAAACGCGCTGTACGTGAACTTTTGATTCTGTGGGCCGGCTTGCTGCTGTGCGGCGGGCTGGCTCTTTTTCTGTTGGCGTTGAATCCGAGCCGCCAGTTGCTTTGGGCTCAGACTGGCGAGTCGGCGTTTCTGCCCCAGATCAAGGGATTAACCGACCTGGCAGGGGGGATGCTCCGTCCCCGGCTGGAGCTTGCTTCGCAGGAAGTCAGGGAGCATGCCGGCGTCTCTCCATTCGGCGTGAATGTTTTTCTGGAGCAGGAGGTGGAACAGGCCAAACGGGAGCAGGCGGTGCAGTTGGCCTCAGAGGCTGGATTCAGATGGTTGCGGCAGGAGTTTACATGGGAGGATATCGAGGTTCACGGGAAGGGCGACTTTGAGGACCGCCGTCATGAGCCGGCACGTTCCGCCTGGGAAAAATACGATCATATCGTTGCCCTTGCCGAGCGCTACGACATGCACCTGATAGTCAGGATCTCAAACCCACCGGCCTGGAGCCGGGCCGAAGGCAACGACGCCGGCTCGTACGCGCCGCCCGACGACTACCAGGACTTTGCCGATTTTGCCGGCGCCGTGGCCGCTCGGTACAGGAGCCGCGTCCGTTTCTACCAGCTGTGGAACGAACCCAATATCTACCCTGAATGGGGCAACTTCACGATCCATCCGGAAGGATCTGTCGAGCTCCTCAAGGCGGGCGCGGACGCGATCCGCGCCGTTGACCCTGATGCAGTGATCATTGCCGGCGCGCTGGCCGCGACCGTGGACATGGACGGCACCACGGTCCCCGGGCGCAGCTTTTCGGACCTGCTCTTTCTACAGAGAATGTACGACGCGGGGGCGGCGCCCTACTTCGATGTGATGGCCACGCAGGGTTACGGGCTGTGGTCGGGGCCGACCGACCGGCGGATGCATCCGCGAGTCATGAACTTTGGCCGGCCGCAGTTCATTCGCGATCTGATGGTAGCCAACGGCGACGGGCACAAGCCAATCTGGATAAGCGAGATGAACTGGAACGCGGCGCCGGAAGAGGTTGAACCGCGATACGGACGGGTCAGTCTCGAAGAGCAGGCAGCCAATCTTCCGCTGGCGTACGAACGCATTCTCAGTGACTGGCCGTGGCTGGGCGTCGCCAACGTCTGGTATCTGAAACGCGCTACCGATCAGTGGGAGCAGAACCGACAGCCGGAGGCCTATTTTCGTCTCCTTGCGCCGGATTTCACTCCGGAACCGGTCTATGAAGCGGTCCGGGCCTATATTGCCAGCGTGGGCGGTCAAGACTGAACGATGTTGAGGATGACGGCGCGACCGTCTTTCCTGCGCTGCGCGATCTTCGTTAGCATTCTGGCACTTGCCGCCTTCGTTCGATTCTATTGCCTCACCTGTTCTTCTCTCTGGCACGACGAAGGCAACTCGTGGGCGGTGGCACAACGCGGCTTCGATCAGATCGCCAAGGACGCCGCGGCAGACATTCATCCGCCAGGTTACTACTGGCTGCTTAAGATCTGGGCCAGTCTTTTCGGCTTTTCTGCATGGGGGATACGCAGCCTTTCGGCGCTGTCCGGAATCCTCTCGGTGGCGGTGGTGTACCGGACCGCGCAGGAGATTGCAGGAAGCGCCGACAAGCACCGCTACCAATTCGCGCTCCTCGCCTCCTTTTTGGTTGCCCTAAGTCCCTTTCAGGTTTTCTACAGCCAGGAAGCACGTATGTACGCGCTGCTGACCCTGGAGGGTGCGGCGCTGATGTGGGCTCTTCTGGCCATGGGAAGGCGAGTGGCCGCGCAGGGCCTGAGCCCTGCGGTTGCCAGTTATGCCGCGCTCTACCTGTTGGCGGCCGCCGCCGGCCTGTGGACTCATTACATATTTGCGGTACTCTTGGCCGCTGCGGGGGGAGCCGCCGTCTGGTGGTGGCTGGGCCCCAGGGCGCAGCAGGCTGGAGACGGTCGAGAGCCAGGCTTCGAAGCCGGCGACTGTGGAGTCGCGTCAGATCGCTGGAAGCCCTTTCTTGTATTCCTCACACTCAATGTCCTGGCGCTTCTTGCGTACCTGCCCTGGCTGCCAACGGGAATAGACCGATTGCTCAGCTGGCCCTCCCAGGATGTATCCATCGGTTCGCTGGAAGGGGTGCGCCTGACCTTACAGACCATCGGCGTCGGTACGGTCCGCACGGGACCACAGCTTGGGTGGGGTTGGCTTGTCCTGGTGGTTCTACTGCCCATTTGCGGGCTGTGGCAGTTGAGGCGTTGCGGTGCGGGCGCGGCCCTTCTTCTGTGGATGTTGCTTCCCATAGGCGTGATGTTCAGTTTCGGCCTGGTCAATCCGTCATTCCTGAAATTCCTTCTGATTCTGTCGCCGGCTTGGTGCCTCGCGGTGGCCGCCTGTCCGCTACGCCTCCCAACACGATCACTGTCCCTCCCCTGCTTGCGTTGGACTCCTGCGGACAGGAGTCGGGCAGAGACGGGAGTCACAGAGGGAACTCGACTCCCGCTTTCAGCTTTCGGAAGCGTCTCAATCGCGGGCTTGGCAGCCCTCCTCTCTTTGTCGGCACTCCCTACCTACTATTCCGACCCGGCGGCGCGTGACGACTACGCGGGCATGGCCCGCACGGTGGCTGCGCTTGGCGACCCGGAAAGCGACCTTGTCATACTCAATGCCGCGGGTCAGGCGGATGTCTGGCGCTTTTACGACGCCGGGTTTGACTCTCTCGGCGTGCCCGCAGAGAGGCCCCCGGAACGGGGCAAAACCGAGGCAGCGTTGTTGGCGGAAACAGCCGACAGTCGACGAATCTTTGCTCTCTTCTGGGCAACTGAGCAGTCCGATCGGGAGAGCATCGTCGAGAACTGGTTGGGAAGACACGCGTTCAAGGGTTGGGAAAGCTGGCAAGGCAATGTGCGTTTCGCGACCTATTCGATGCCTGATGGTCTTGCCTGCACAGCTCTTGATATGCCTCATGTCTTTGGAGACGTCGCTGAGCTAACTGAACTTTGCCTTTCACAGGGTCCGCTGGCGGCCGGCGATACACTCATGGTTGGGCTGCGCTGGCGACCGATAAGGACACCCGACCGGCGTCTTAAAGTATCTGTGCAGCTGCTGGACGCCCGCGAACAGGTGGTTGTTCAGCGCGACGGAGAACCGGCAGGGGGGTCTTTGCCAACTACGGCCTGGCAGCAGGACAAAATCGTAGTCGATAACCATGGTCTCTCGCTGCCGTTTGGCACTGCTCCTGGCGACTATCGACTGATTGTCGCCATCTATGATGCCGAAACCGGCGAGCGGCTGCTCGTTCAGTCCGGCGATGCGGTCGAACTCGCGCGGCCGCGTCTGACTCGACCGGAGGAAGCCCTACCGGTGACGATGCTTCCTGTTCAGTACCGCAGGCGCCTCGATTTCGGCCATTTGGCGGTCATCGGATATGACTACCATCGAAAGGCGTTTGCCCATGCGCCTCTGACGGCCCTGGCTGCAGGAGATATGCTCCAGGTTACCCTGTACTGGAAGGCGCCTTCGGCCCTTCCCACAGACTGGCCGGAGGACTTGACTTTGCGGCTTGTACTCGGCGACGGGTCAGTTGAGGCTCCCCTGGCAGGCGGCGGTTACCCAACCGGTCAGTGGCAGGCCGACGAGCTGGTTCGGAGCACCTTCGAGATTCAGTTCGATGGTTCAGATCCTGTGCTGTGGCTCGAAGTTGGCGACTCACGAAAACGCATGGGCAGCATACGTTACAGTAGGTAGCGGTGCATTCGTAGGTGCGTTGCCTGCGCTGTTCCCGAGACTGATTCTCTATGTGACTGCTCTAGCCACAGGAAGCCATAACTCCCGGCGATCGAGAATCGGAGAACGAATGATGCCCACTGCAGCCGGTTGAACTGGTCACAGTACGTCGGACCTTAGTCGCTCTAAGGCGATGAGAAGATGTTTCCGCAGGTAACTGTTTGGCCCAATGGACGAATGGGGCGACCTGGCGCGACTTGGCACGAGCTGACACAGTCCAGACAAGGGAATCGACGTCGAATTGGGACCAGACGGTGCGAGACTGGTGGAATCTGGGGTGCGCTGACACTGGTTCAGTTGGGTGGTGGTCGGAAGATAGAGACCGTTAGGTAGAGTTGATGGTGGGGAGCAAGAGTTTGTGGGCAAGGCGGGTGGGGCCAGGTGAACTGCGGGGGGAACTACAGGGGGAACTGCGGGGGAACTGCAGGGGGCTTTGGGTTGAAACAGCAAGTCGGGGAATAGACACTGTTGGCTAGACATTTTGCTGGAGAAGATTGAACAAGGTGGCTAGCAAGGGCGGGGCGTTGCGGGGGCGCAGCCCCTGCACAAGGGAGGGCCGAAGGCCCGGACGCACAACTACAGGGGTCAGGGGTCAGTGGTTAGTGGTTAGTGGTCAGTGGAAGGGCGATTCTGCGGGGATGGATTTGAGGACTGGACGTGGTCTAGTCGGCGCCGGAGGTACATGAGCGTTGGCTCTCATTTGGGATTACCCTTGGCTCGGTTTGCTTTGACAAGGCGCAATGCGCATAGTACGATAGTGCCAGACGTCGACTGTGCTCCGATTCGGGGGTTACACCGGGCCGACGCCTTACGATAAGTGAATTGCCCGGCTTTGCGTAGCGCTCATACCTCGTCCGGGAGGGTGAGGGCCATTGAGTAGGAAAGGACTCTGCCCGATGCGCATGCCAACGCATCCAGTCGTTCTTCCGGATGAGTTGCCCTGCCCCGTAGAAGCGGCCGCGCGCATAATTGGACGGAAGTGGACGCTGCAGATCGTGCACCGTCTTCTCAATGCCAGCAATAAGCGCTTCTGTGAACTGCAGGAGGAGTTGGGAGGCGTGAATCCCAGCACGCTGAGCAGCCGATTGAAGATGCTGGAAGACGAGGGTTTGGTGATGCGGGAGCAGGTCAGTTCGATCCCGCCACACGTTGAGTACAGTTTGACGGATAAGGGCCGCGAATTGACACCTGTTATCGCTGAACTGTCCGATTGGAGCCAGCGCTGGATCTGCAGTGAGGAAGAGCCAATTGCAGAGGGACAGGTCGGCGCGTTGTAGAAGCTTCTGAAACATGGACGAGGGAGTGCTTCAAGTATGTTGATTACAGGCCTCACAGTCGGACTGTTGGAGGAAAATTGCTACATTCTGGGATGTGAGGATACGATGCGCGGCGTCATCATTGACCCCGGGGACAGCGCCCGAGCCATCCTCAGCGAAGTCGATGAGATGGGTCTCACCATTGAAAAGATAATCAACACGCACTCTCACTTTGATCACGTATTGGCGGTGAACCAAGTGCGAGCCGCTACCGGAGCCACCTTTCACCTGCATGAGGAAGATCTCCCGATACTGCGAGCGGCGCCAGAGAGGGTGCGCGAGTGGCTCGGCGCCCGAGTCGAGCCGATCGACGAACCGGACCAGTTCCTGGAGCAGGGTCAAACGATAGAATTTGGCACGGAGAGCCTGGAAATCCGCTTCACACCAGGTCACTCACCCGGGCACGTCGTTTTCATTGACCACGGAAACGGGCAGATTTTTGCGGGTGATACCCTATTTCGCGGCAGTGTAGGACGATTCGATTTGCCGCTCGCTGACGGCCCAGCGCTTCTTCACAGTATCCAACACCAGTTGCTGACGCTTCCCGACGACTATGTCGTTTACCCGGGACATGGGGAGGCGACAAGCATTGGCATTGAACGAGAGACGAATCCCTTTGTGGGCAGGACTGCCGCGTTCTCCTTCACATGACCCAACAGGAGAGTGCCATGACGACTTTGGCTGGTGGACTCCAGAGACTATGGGGAAGGCGTAAGAGCAGCAACCGGACAGTTGAGGCTGAGCTTGAAGAACCGACCGCGACGAAAGGCGGACCTGTTTCTCAGGAGCCGGTTGTGGTATGGCAGGCTGCAAATCCGATGGAAGCGCAGATCGTAAAAGGGCGGCTTCAGAGTGCAGGCATTCCGGCTATTGTCCGCGGTGAATCGATGGGCCGGATATACGGCTTCGTCTACGGTGGACTGGCGGAGCGTGATGTCCTGGTGCCCGCCCCATTGGCCGAGACTGCCGAGGAGATCCTGTCCGAGGAGATCGATTGGGACTCGGACAGTGGAGACAGTACCTAGTCTGGATTCGGCTGCATCGATTGAAGCGCCTATAATACAGCGGAACATTCACTGCCGAGCCAATCGACGATCTCAATTTGTGGCGCTTTGGCCGAGGCAGTTCTTAGAGCGAATCAGGTAAGATTCCAAATGACTCCAGCATCACCAAATCAAGACGAATTCAATGAAGACGAGTTGTGGGAAGGTCCAATCCCGGCTCATCTTGCCCGCAATCGAACCGGTATCAAGCCGCAGTTCCTGGTTGCCGGTCTCTTATTGATTGGGGTTATCATCTCGTTGATGGTCTATGGTCTGACGACGGCTAAAGCCTACTGGTTGACTGTGGACGAGGTGCATCAGGAAGGCGACACTCTCGTCTCTCAGCGCCTGAGAGTCAATGGCGTTGTTGTCGATGGCAGCGAAGATTGGAACGCCGAAGAGGTGACTCTTCGCTTCAAGATTCAGGATGAAGACAACCCGGGCCATCAGCTTTCGGTCGTCCACTACGAACCCCGACCGGACAATTTCCATCGAGCAGCGTCGGTCATTGTAGAGGGAGAGCTTCTGCCGGGGGGCGTATTTGAGGCCGATGTACTGCTTCTCAAGTGCCCCAGTCGGTATGAGGAATCGCCCGAAGACATCCTGTCTCAGGCACTTAACTGAGGCAAAAAAGAATTGATTGGGCGAGTGGCCTAAGCCCGTGGCGGGGCGTTTGGCTCTCAATTCACGCCAGTTTCACAGGTGTACAGGATCAGCCCATAGTCGGAAAGACAGAGATTGTACAGTAAATGGTCCGCCTGTGCACTACTACTAATGGCTTGTACCGTAGCTCTCTCAGTGGCGCTGACGACGGAAAGCCTTAGAGCGCAAGAATCTCCTCCACCTTACGATCCTCAGCAGGTCCCTGTTCCTCAACGTCCGCCTATTGCCGGGTTTGCCACGGCATCCTACGCACAGAACTGCGCTCCTTGCCACGGGCCGAGCGGCGGCGGCGACGGCCCTGCTGGCGCCGCTGCTGACCCCACCATCTTTTCCGACCCTGACGAAATCTGGGATCTATCTCCGGCCGAACTCTTCTTCGTTACCAAGTTCGGTCGCATAGAGAATCTGATGCCGCCATGGCGCAACAGCATGAGTGACGAACAGATTTGGCAGGCGGTCTACTTCTCGTGGAATCTGCATACAGACGAGGCGGCGGTCGCGGAAGGAGGCGAGTTGTATGCCCAGTCCTGCCTTGTCTGTCATGGCGTAGGCGGACAAGGCGACGGCCCGGAGGCTGGCGGGGGTTTGCCCGACTTCTCCGCGCAGGACCACATGATTTTCCTCAGTCAAGCGGAGTTGGAGCGTCGGTGGCAAGAGTCCCATCCTGAAATTGGCTCAGACTGGTCATCTGCCGGGAGGCAAGCGGTCCTTGAGTACATTCGCGGCTTCACATATCGACCGGTATGGGAGCCTGTCGAGGTCTCTGGTCCCGGTGCAATCTCTGGCGACCTTCGCCAGGGCACTGAAGGCGGTCCTGCACTCCAACAGTCAACGGTCAGGCTCAATATTTACCAGCAGGCCAACTTGCTGACGACACGGGAGGCTTCAATCGGTGAGGGAGGCAGTTTTGAATTCGGGAGCCTGCCTGTGGACGAAGGCTTCTACTTCCTGGTGGAGACTGAGCACAGCAGTGTCCGCTACACGTCGCCGATTCTTGCATTCAGCGGTCCCGACTTCACCGAAGACAGAATCGGCCCGGAACGCATCGAGACGACGCTGTCGGTATTTGAGACAACAAACGACGCGGGCGGATTGCATGTCGCACGGGCAAACTGGATAGTCGAGCATGCGCCGGGGAGCCTGCTGATCGGCCAGCTCTACACATTTGGCAACCGCAGCGGGCGCACATACATCGGCAGTGATAACGGCTTGTTTGATGTACCCGTGACCCTGGCTATTCCGTTACCGGACAACGCCGAGGAAGTTGAAATCCAGGATGGTTCAGTTGGCGAGGCTTATCGACTGCTGGAGCAGACCCTTTACGATACGCGGCCAGTCATTCCAGGGCCCGGCTCGCGACAGGTCTTTGTGCGTTATCGTCTGCCGTATACTGGCGATTGGGCACAGATCGGTTTCCCTGTCCAATACGAAACGGCGTTGCTGAATCTCCTGGTAGCTGATCTGCCAGGACTGGAAGTGGACTTTAGGGTTGAGGGCGAATTTCTTGAGCCCACTGGGCAGGAAACAATTCAAGGCGTGCTGTTCCGCAGCTGGAGCGCACCGCTATCAAGCAGCAATCCTGTAAACCTTTCCCTGCGCGGCCTGATCGCTGCTGGCGAGAGTGATCCCCGCCCGGACAGAGACACACAGCCGAATAGAGAGATGCCGGTTTCGGCGCCGCCGCTTGACGTCCGCATTCCTCTGACCTTCGGCGGTATCGTTTCACTCGTCCTTCTGGTATCACTCTTTCTTTTTGTTCTGCGTGAAAGGACCAGAAGCCCCCAGTCAACCGAACAATTGGCGGTACGTCGTGAAGAACTGCTGGACAGCATTGCCCGGTTGGACGATCTGCATGCTCTGGGCGAGTTGGAAGAGCGCTCCTGGCGGAGGAAGAGGGCTGCGTTGAAGCACGAGTTAATCGAAATCGCCCTGGCGGAAAACAGGTTGCGGGAAGCAGCATGACCGACCGCGCTACGCCGCTGATTCGATGCGAGCACGTTGAAAAGCGTTTTGGGCACAAACGGGTCCTGCGTGACGTTTCCTTCACGGTTGCGGCAGGGGAGGTTCTTTCCCTGCTGGGGGCCAACGGGTCGGGGAAGACGACGCTTCTACGGATTATCTCTGCACTAGACAGACCGGACGAAGGGGAAGTG
Source organism: Caldilineaceae bacterium (assembly GCA_965207495.1). GTDB lineage: Bacteria > Chloroflexota > Anaerolineae > Caldilineales > Caldilineaceae > Bin5. The sequence continues at coordinate 2,976,562 of OZ242287.1, read as the reverse complement.
TGGCTGGGGCCGGTTCCCCTTTCTTCAGCCGCAACTGAGATCCGCCGCTACGTCGGCGTTGTCGCGCATGCGCCTATGCTATACGACCGACTCACCGGGTCCGAAAACCTGAGCTTCTACGCACGCTTGTATGATCTGGAGAATCCGCAGAAGCGTATAGAGCAGCTTCTAGAAACCCTGGACCTTTGGCGCTGGCGGGATGACGCGGTACGCACGTTCAGCCGGGGCATGACTCAGCGACTGGCTATTGCAAGGGCGCTACTGCATGATCCGCCAGTGGTTGTTCTCGATGAGCCGGATACCGGGCTCGATCGCGAAAGCATTGAACTTCTGACCGAACTCGTGGCTCAGTTGCGTTCACGGAGCCGGGCAGTTGTCACAACGACCCACAGTATTGAGCGTGCACAAGAGTGGGGCGACCGGGTATTTGAAATCCGGTCCGGGCATCTGCATCAAATTGGGTGTCCGGATCGTAATACTCATTAGGGACAGAAGAGGCGTTTTTACTTCTGTGCTCTCGATGACGGGGCTGGCTGGCGCCCTTGAGTGATTATGGCAGAGTTTTCAGAGGCTGACCGTGTTACGCACAGAGAAGGGGGGATTGCAGCCTATCTGCGCCGGGTATGGGTTGTGGCGGAGAAGGACGTCCGCGCTGAAATGCGCTCCAAGGAGGTCGTGGGGACGATGGCGGCCTTTTCAGTTCTGGCCGCGGTCGTTTTTGGGCTGGCTTTTGACCTGCGTGTTCCCCGTGCCGATCTGGTGGTACCCGGGATTTTGTGGGTAATCGTCCTGTTTGCGGGGGTGTTGGGGCTGCACCGTTCTTTCGGATCTGAAGTAGACCGCGGCACGCTGGCTGGGCTTCTGCTGGCGCCAGTGGAAAGGTCGGCGATATATTTAGGCAAGGTTGCCGCGAATCTGCTTTACTTTCTGATTGTCGAGGCCCTTCTCGTGCCCGCCCTGCTCATTCTCTTTGACGTCAATCTGCTGAAGCCTATTGTTCTGCTGGGGTTGTTACTGGGTACAATTGGGTACGTGGGCGTGGGAACACTTTTTGCCGCGCTGACTGCGCGTAACAGAGCCAGAGAGACGCTCTTGCCGGTACTCCTGCTGCCGGTGCTCGTCCCACTCTTCATTTCGGGGGTGGGCCTGACGTCTGTCATACTGGATGGCCGGGCTACAGCCGAAGCGTGGCCGTGGCTCGGAATCATTGGGCTATATGATGCACTTGTTTTCGCAATCGCATTCCTATTGGTTGATGTAATCTGGGAATAAAGCTGACACCATCGGACAGAATCGTAATATGAGCACTCTTTCAAGACCTTCGAGCCCCGATCGGTGGTTCGCACCCTTATTGGTATTCGATGTGATTGCAGGGCTTGCGATGGTCGCGGTGATGTGGGCAGGGCTTGTCTATGCCGGTGACGCGGTCAATCTTGCCGGGGAAGAACAGGCGGCCCAGCGCATCTTCTACTTTCACATAGGAAGCAACATCGCGGCGCTTCTGGGCTTTTTGGGATCGGTTGTCGGAAGTGTCGGCTATCTCGTGAGCCGTCGTCTGGTGTGGGACCGCTGGGCGGCGGCGAGTGTTGAGATAGGCACGATCTTCGGGATACTCGTTCTTCTTTCGGGTGCGATCTGGGCCAAGCCTGCCTGGAATACGTACTGGACTTGGGATCCCCGTTTGACTACAGCGACGATAACCGTCTTGATTTACATTGCTTACATGCTATTTCGTAACGGTTTTGATGATGCAGAGACGAGAGCCCGATTCGCGGCTGTCTACGCCATGTTCGCCTTTTTGAGCGTTCCGCTGACTTACTACAGCGCGCGCCTATTTCGCTCCATTCATCCAATCGTCTTCGACGGCGGCAATGAGGAAGCGCAAGGGGGCTTTGCCATCGGCCCAACGATGGGGCAGACGCTTGCAATTGCAATGATAGGGTTCGCGCTCCTTTTCCTGGCGTTACTATTCCACAGGGTCCGCCAATTTGAATTTGAGGCCCGCATCGATGCAATTCGGGAGAGATTTGACGAATGATCTATCTCGCATCCGTCTTGATTTTGCTGTGGATCTTGGTGGGCGGTTACTTGCTGTTCATGCTGGTCCGACAGCGGACTCTGGAAAGGGCGTTGCAGTCCCTAGAGGAAAGACTAGAGGATAGACCAGGGCCTGAGTGAGGTGGGCCCAAGGGCAAACCAGTTCTTGGTAAGATTGTTTACTTCCTCTCAGGCACTGGTGGCTTAGACTGTATGAAGAGAACTGAAGCGCTGCTCGAGGGGCAAACGCAGGAAGCATGACTACGCAAACAGGTTGATGCCATGGTGCAAGACGTCACAAGCGCAGGAAACGTAAGAACAGGAAGTATGTCGAACCCCTCGGGGCGGGCACAGGACAGGCGCAGCAGCACATTTTTGCATTCGCTTGCCTTCGTCATAGGATTTGGCGCCATATTCACATTGCTAGGCTCCGCGGCCGGCTTCCTGGGACAGAATCTGAATTCCTACCTGCCACTCATTCAGCGGATCGGCGCGATATTGCTGGCAGTTTTTGGGCTGACGACTCTGGGCATAATTGGCTGGATCGTCAATCGGGTTCAGTCAAACGGGAAGCTAATCGCAAATCCGGCTGTTGCCGCGCTGGTGGATATTCTTAGCTTTCTCAATGCGTTAATGTATACCGAGCGGCGTGTGACGGAACTTCACAAAGTGAAACGTGGTTGGGGATATCTCAGCAGCGCGTTGATGGGGGTGAGTTTCAGTGCCGGCTGGGTACCCTGTGTAGGCCCGATCCTGGCCAGCATTCTTTTTCTGGCGAGCGATAGCGCGACTGTCGCCCAGGGCGCCCTCCTCCTGGCCATCTACAGTCTGGGACTTGGCTTGCCCTTCCTGGTAACCGGAGCAGCCTTCAGCAAGGCGACAGCAGTTCTTCGCCGGCTCAACCGACACGCCAATATCGTCAGCCTCGTCAGCGGGGTCTTTCTTCTCTATGTGGCATGGCTTCTCTGGGCTGATCAGTTGACCATGCTGACGACACAGTTTTCGTTTCTGAATCAGTGGGTATTTGTGCTGGAGGATGCGCTTTCGACGTCAATTGGCGTTGATACGGCCTTTAGCGCCGGCGCGCTGAGCGCGGCCCCTCTTGCCTTTATCGCCGGGATAATCAGCTTCATCAGCCCGTGCGTTTTGCCACTCATTCCGGCCTATATCGGCTATTTGAGTGGCGCTGCGCTCTCCGGGAGCAGGAGCTGAGGGCGAAAGAGGAGTTCGATGAAGCATCTATTTTTCGCGACAATGAAGGTCGTGGTGGTGCTCGTGATTGCGGTCCTTGTGACCGCGTGCGCGGCGGCAGCGCCCGGAGACAGCGCACCTGAAGGGTTCAAGGCCACGCCTCTTGAACAGTTCCCTGCTGAACTGGGGAAAGGCTTCCCTATCGCTGATCTGGTCGAGGAGGGCAGTCCGAGCGTTGGCGAGACCGCGCCAAATTTCGCCTTCTTCCTCGCTGATGGTCGGGGCGCCGATCTGGCCTCCTTGCAGGGCCAACCTGTCGTCCTTAATTTCTGGGCCACATGGTGTGGTCCCTGCCGGGCCGAAATGCCTGACCTGGTTGCTCTTCATGAAGGCGATCCCGATCTTGTCGTTCTCGAAGTCAATGTCGGGGAGGAGCTGTCGGCGGTCGAAGCGTTTGCCACTGAGTTCGGGATGAAAATGACGGTCGTGCTGGATCAGGAGGACTTGATTCGCCGCGCATATGGGGTTCGCAACATGCCGACGACGGTTTTCGTCAAGGCGGACGGTACGATCGGCGCTCGCTGGTCCGGCTTCCTAGCGGGCGAGCAGCTTAATGATTTTGTTAAGCAGATCAGGACGCAGTGAGCCGCGGACATGAAGGTAACTCTGTTCACCAAAGCGAACTGCCAGCTTTGCGACGCGATAAAGTATGAACTTTTGGACTTGGAGGCCGAATACGGCTTTGAATTCAGAGAGGCGTTCGTGGAGACAGACTCAAACGCACAAGAAGGAGAACAAGATCGCGTCCCCTCCGTTCATTTTGAGCGAGAAGGCCAGGTAATTCTCCAGTTCGCGTTTCCGGTAAACCAGGCTGAACTCCGCCGCGCGGTCCGGGCAGAGATGGAGAGCAGGTCGGAGCGGCAAGAGTGAGCCAGCCAGTGGACTCGAATGGCCGCGAGGAGGTAGAGGACCGGGTCCAGACGGCGATTGCCCGTCGCGTTGACGGCGGGGTGATGTGGATAGCGCGGCACTGGCTCGCGCTCTTCAATGTCCTGGTTGGCCTTTACTTGCTGTTGCCGTTCCTGGCCCCTGTACTGGCTAGAGCGGGTCTTTCGACGCCATCATCCCTGATCTACTCCGTCTACTCGGCTACCTGTCACCAACTGCCGGAACGAAGCTATTTCCTCTTCGGCGAGCAACCCTTCTACAGCCTGGCATCTCTGGAAACGAGCGGGTTGGGAGAGGGCCAGGGACTCTTTCAACGCCGTGCCTTCCGCGGCAACGAGAGCACTGGTTACAAGATCGCGGTCTGTCAACGGGATGTGGCCATTTACGGATCGGTTGTCGTGGCCGGCCTGTTGTTCGGCATTCTGCGCCGTCGGACTCCCACGATTGGGCTCAAGTTCTATCTTCTATTGCTGATCCCAATAGCTCTAGACGGCCTCAGCCAGCTGTTCGGTCTGAGAGAGAGCAACTGGTGGCTGCGCACTGTGACCGGCGCTCTTTTCGGCGGGGCTTCGGTGTGGCTGGCTTATCCTTATATTGAAGCGGCGATGAAGGATGTCGTGCGGTCTGAGGAGATGCGTTTGGGGTAGGTTGGCTCTAACAGTTCAGTTTCAACGGAAGGGCAGGTTTCTCTGCAACGATTGCCTGTCTATGCTCAGCCCATAGGGGTTTCAAGGTCTCTTACGTCCCGCAGCATTGCGCCAAACAGGGCCAGACGGCCCTTTTTTTGTCGTGCTGACAAACTGCTGGCAACTTAGTCTCTGGATCTTTCGATCCGTGTCTTTGTGGGATCCTACTAGACGAAGGTCTTGGTTACCAATACAGATCCCGAATTCTTAGGTTGGAAATCCTCGCACTGAATGAAGCATGTTTTGTGTATGGCTCTTCAATATGCTTCAGACTCAATAGTTGGAGATTAAGAGTTCTGTAATTGGACCGCGTTTGGCCCCATTGCTGTTGATCCGGCGGCTGGCGGAAACTTTGTGAATACTGAATCCGGCATAGAGGTCTTCGAAAAAGCTGTCGTCGGGATTCTCGTTTTTCGGGTCGGAATTGCTAAGCATCAGTTTGGCCCCTGAGTTTCCCAACTCCTGGTAGAAGTGAGCCAGTCGCCGCTGCTCTTCGTCACCAAACGCCGCTTTGAAGTATGAGTTAAAGTTAGCGGTCCTGCTGATTGGCCGGTAAGGTGGATCCAAATAGACGAAGGTATTTTCGTCCACGAAATCCCTACAGGCGGTGAAGTCCCCAAATCGGATTTCCGCATTCTGGAGCGAGCGTGAGACTGACCGCAAGTTGGTTGCGTCGCAGATTCTGGGATTGCGGTACTTGCCGTGCGGCACATTGAAATCCCCGCGCGAATTAACCCGGTAGAGGCCATTGAAACAGGTCCGATTCAGAAATATGAGACGCGCAACGCGCTCCGCTTCATCTTCGGGCGAGGTTGCGAGACTCAAGTACCTGCCCTGATTGAACAGGTCTCGCGTATCGTAGAAGAATTCGCTGCGGCCGTCCGCGTCCAGGCCATGATAGAGAAGCTCTATCGTCTGAAGACGGTCAATTAACAGTTCGACCTGCTGGCTGATGGTGCGGTAGGCAAGCACAAGGTCTTCGTTCATGTCGGAGATGAAGAACTCACGAACGTTGAAACTATTTGCGATTTGAAAGAAGACCGCGCCACCGCCGATAAAGGGCTCGGCGTATTTGGTGAGACTTCCCTCCCACAGTCCGGGAGGTAGGTGATGCCCTATCTGTGCCAGAAGCTGCCCTTTGCCTCCTGCCCACTTGAGGAAAGGTTTCGCCTTTGGCCCATGGGGCGGGGCAAAGGGAAACGGAATTTGCTTTAGTTGCATGCACAACGAGCCCAGATCAACGCTTGAGGATTGCCAGTGCTCCTTCCATTATCTCACACACGATCCGGCAATTCAATTGTCGGCGGCGAATCTCAAGCAGGGCGCACCGTAACTTCATCGCTCATCACCCGCCCCTCTTCGACCACCAGAGCAATTCCCCCCGTGGCGAGCATACTGTCGTTTACGTCAAAGAGTGGTTGTTCGAGATTATTAATCCAGCCTCGAAGGTGATCGCCCTCCACTTGCAGGGTGAATTCGTGTTTCTCACCGAATTCCCAAGGAAAATCTGCTTCAGCCAGTATGGTGTCACCGTCCAAGGCTCGGACGAGCCGGGCAACTGCACGCCCGTCTTCTGTCCGGCAAAGCAACAGAGCGTAGTAGCGGCGCATCCCCTGCACCCTCGCGGCAATCCCGGCAGCATTACACATGTGAAGAGTGATTTCCGACTTCACTTCATAGTTACGCCACTCTCTGGTTCCCGTCATGAGCAGGCCGCGTCCCCGATTCTGGACAAGACGAAATGACTCCCGCCACCAGAAGTCGTAGCTGTCCACGCCGTTGACCCACGCCCGCCTCCACATCTGGGGAATGGTCCTACCCAGGCGACTTCGATCGAGGGGCGCGTCAGGGCGGGCAATGGTCAATTCAGGTTCGCCCTCCCATGTGAGGTAGTCCAAGTAAACTGTGCCATGCGTACGTTCGCCGCTGTGGACGGCCACTCCGATTTCGGCGATTGGCTCATTTCCGGCACCGTCCAAAGTCCAGTTGAATGTATAGCGTTCACCTGGCTTCAGTCTGTGGCCAGGCCCGGTCACAAGCGCTAGGTTGTCGTCCTGCGAACTGTATCGGCGCAAATACAGATTCACGTCCACGGCTCGTTCATTGCCGGCGTCCGCCTCCAACACGGCGGTAACAGTCTGTCCAGGATAGATGGAGGGTGAAGCCAGGAGGGCGTAGCCTCGCTGCTCGAAGTATTGTGCAGTTTCTTTGGAGGGGATAAAGGTATGGGTAGCGGCGCGAGCCGGGCGTCCCGTCGCGATGCCTTGGAAGTGAAGTGCCAGGCTGCGGCTACCGGTCTGGCTGTGACCGGCCACATTTTCGAGTGTCAACGTGCCGCGGCTGTCGACGCTATCGTCGGCCATGAAGCCCTGAACGGATCCGGGCAGTTCGAAGTGGTAGCGGGCGCCATTCTTGTGCGCGTGCGGGGGTACCTGATTCATGGCGCGTCCGACGTTGGCTACATGCAGGGTCTCAGTTACGGCATCGGTGATTGCCCTTCCTCCGTCTGCGGTTGGCAGATAGAGCCGGTCTGACAGGGGTCCGCGAAAATCGGGGCCGTCCTCCAGGCCGGCCAGCCCGTTCTTTATGCCCAACAGACATCCGACATTGCCGGAATTGCAGTCGGTGTCCCAGCCGCTGGTATTGACGATCATCAGCGACTTCTGGAAGTTGTCGTCGCCGTGAAGAAGTGCGTGAATGATGAGTGCGTGATTGGGCACCATGTGGCAGTTGCCGCCGAACTTGTCGTAACCAAAGTTGGCAGCGATCTGCTCACGCGTTGCCCTCCAGTCGTCTCCGTGGCTGGCATGCCACTCCCGAATCTGATTGATCATTGTGGATATGAGGGAGTCCGCAGGGATGACCTGAAGGCCGGTATCGATCAGTTTCTGTATATCGGTTTCCACAAAGGCCTGCGCTTCCATGGCGGCCAGAACCTGCGCGCCATGAATGGCGACGCCGTCGTGGGAGACGCTGGCCGCCCGCCGCGCCAGATCGGCGGCCAGCTCGGGGTCTCCCGGCGCGACCATGGCCCATCCGTCGATGAAGATCTGGGCCCCGATCTGCTCGGCGACGACTTGGCCATTCAGGGCCATTGAGCCGCTTTCGGGGGCGGAGACGCCCTCTTTCAGGCGCAGAAAGGCGGTATGCTCGGTAGAGTTTCCCATCCCTCCCCACCACAGGATAGTGCGTTCTTCTACAATGTAGTTCAACCAGCTCTGCCCGATCTGCGCCGCCGTGATTGCACGGCTGTTCCCATAGTCGGGCAAGGCGCGCAGGAAGGTGAAAGTGCCGGAAATATCGTCGTCGGTGACGATTAGGGGGACATCCAGGTGCTCGTGGACGTAATAGTTGATTTCGCCAAACCGATCGTTTAGCACTTCATATTTCCAGCCTTCGAACGGCCGGCCCAGGTAGACTCCGATCAACTTACCCAGTACACCCGCGTAGACCCTCTCGGTATAGTCGCTTGGAATACTCATCTCACTGCTCCTAGTTTGTGTGCGCTCAGTTTTGCGGACTGTCTGCGGAAAGTTCTGTATGCCTGGAGAGCAGGCCCCGTTCTTCGTCTATCTGCTTCACTCGCAGTAGGGAAGTCCTGTATCGGGTAGATCGCTATTGCTGACTTTGATTAGAGTCCGGGGAAGGCATCCGCCAAGAAGGTTGCCGGCCAAACGAAGTGTTCTCAGGTTGGCGAATTCTCCCAGTTCTTCAGGGACGGTCCCCGAAAGATCATTCCTGCTGAGGCCCAGCTCCCTCAGATTCGACATTGCGCCCAAGGCGGCAGGAATTTCGAATGTCAACCTGTTATCGTCAAGCAGCAGCGACCTAAGGTCATCAAGGGCACCAAGTGCAGGTGGTATGTCTCCGGTCAAACTGTTTGCTGCGAGGTCTAACTGGCGGAGGTTTGCCAGCTCACTCAGCACTGGGGGGATCGCGCCGGTCAGTTTGTTATCGTTCAGGCGCAACTCTTTCAGATCCAGTAGAGCTGCCAATGATGAAGGGATTTCCCCAGTCAACTGGTTGCCGTCCAACCGAAGCCACTGCAGTTTGTTCAAAGCGCCCAGTTCGCGGGGAATCTCTCCTGTGAGACGGTTGCTTTGGAGATGCAGCCACTCAAGGTCGGACAGTAATCCCAAGATGCCAGGTATGGGCCCGGTTAACTGGTTTCCCTGGAGGTCCAGTCCTTCCAGAAAGAGTAGTTTGCTCAACTCCGAGGGGATTTCGCCGGTCAGCCGGTTATTTGCGAGCCCGAATTCACGCAGTTTGCTGAGGCCTGCGAGCTCGATGGGAATCTCTCCCTCGAGTCGATTGTCATTGAGTCTTACCCATTCCAGCCGGTAGAGCGTACTCAACTCAATGGGGATTGGACCGGACAGTCTGTTGTCGGAGAGATCCAGTTCACGCAGGTTAGTCAGGTTGCTCAGTTCACTGGGAACCGGGCCCGACAGGCCGTTTCCGTCAAGCCGTAACCATACCAAATTGGTGAGATCGCCCAACTCTGTGGGGATTGAACCAGTCAGATCGTTGTTGAAGAGATGGAGCCAATCCAGATTAGTGAGATTGCCCAGCTCTGGCGGAATATCCCCGGTTAGGTGATTCTCCTGTAGGCCCAGACCTTCCAGGTTTTGTAGCAGACCCAGATCCGCCGGGATTCCGCCTTCCAAGTGGTTGCCATCGATCCGGAGCCACTCCACGCTGGTTAGGCCACCAAGCTCAGGGGGAATATTACCGGTTAGCTGGTTCCGGTGAAGACCCAGACCTTCGAGATTGACGAGGGCGCCGAGAGTCTTGGGTATCGTGCCGGTGAGGCGGTTGCCGTCCAAGCGCAGCCACGTGAGTTTGGTGAGCGCGCCGAGTTCGGTCGGAATTGATCCGGTCAGATGGTTCTCATGAAGGCCGAGACCTTGCAGCTCTGAGAGCGCGCCCAGCCCAGTCGGAATCTCTCCAGTGAGCCGGTTATCGTACAGCCACAACCATTCCAGGTTGACCAGCCTGCCCAGCTCCAGAGGGATTTCGCCGTGCAGACGATTGCCGTGAAGCCAAAGCCCTTCGAGTTTGGATAGAGTTCCCAGTGAAGGCGGCAGTTCGCCGGTCAGTCCTCTGCCATCGAGGCGAATCCCGGTCACACGCAGCGGGGTCGACTCTGGGTCGATAGTGACGCCTTCCCAATCTGTCATTGGGTGCTGGGCGCTCCAATTCAGGGTAGCCTGCCCTGCAAGTCTATCTCTGAGTCCCAGTAGCGCGGCACAGTCATCAACCAGCCCCATGTTTTCAGTATGATTGTCGACGGCGATGCCATTGGAGCAAAGAGCCGTTTCCAGCTGGCCTGTTGAGAAATCGCATCCGGTGGCCATGAAGGAGGCCGCAATCGCAATTAGCGCTATCCGCACGTAATTCGATTTCAGCCCACAAATTGTTCGTGGATTCCCGTTGCTTGATTTTAGACGCACACTATCTACTCCAAACTCGTAGGCGGGGACCAGCTTTCTGTTTAATCGAAGGGGGCGAAAGAGGACAGTTTCTGCGGCCCGGAACAGCATCGCGATTGGATTGAGACTCTTGCCACCTGTGACGACTATAGTAGGGATCCTGTCGCGCTCGAACTTGCCAAGGCTGGCATGCAATCCTGGGCCACTTTGTGGGGACTAAGTTATTCGTAGTCAGGCCAGTAAAACTCCCGCATGGTGGGATCATCGTAGCCGTCCATCCATCCATTCCTCAGCCCTGGCGTTTTGATGGCCGCCTCGACGATTGCTCGATTGAAGTCGCCTACCAGTTCATGCTGCAGATACTCGCCGACCGGCATCCACAGGCACTCGTCGATCTCCCAGTCGTCGCGTTCAATGGCGCGGGTCAGCGGGGAGAGTCGGCAAATGAAATAGATGTCCGACTTTCCGTAGCGGTATCCATGCCAATGCCGCCAGCAGACCACGGCCTCGAACTTTGTCTCGATCCCTGTCTCTTCAAGAACTTCGCGCACTACAGCCGTAGCCAGGTGTTCCCCCGGATGGAGCGCGCCGCCGGGAAGCTTATAGTAGGCCCGGGATGAACCGCGATGTCTTTCAGAGACGACCAAGAGCTCCCGATCCTCATTGATCACAACACCGCCCGCGCCGATATAATGGGTTGCATACCCGGGAACCAGAGCATCCTCTTCCAGTCTGCGGACGAGTAGTACATAGTTCGGCTCGGTGTGGTGGAATTCGAAGCCAGCCGCGGTGGAGATTGGAATGAGTGCAGCCCGTTCAATCGGGAGATGCAACCAAACGAGAAAGCGGCCGTCCTGAATCCATTTCACGAGAGAGGAGGCGAGGTTTTGCTCAAAGGACGAAACATCCGTGGGCAGATCTTCGGTGTTGATCTCTATGCCGTTGAAGCGGTTGACGGCATGTGGCAGAATGTTCATCTGGTCACCTTTTCGGACTGAATATACTTGATAGACCTGCACCACTTGTTGGACGTCGCCCCGGGCGCCTGGGAACAGTTCGGAGAGTCAGGGCGCACTTCCTTTCTTCTAGCCTGAAGGGCGTGCCTGCACAACAGGGTGAACCATGAAATTAGAAGTTCAAGCGTTGGAATCGGGCAGTGGCAGACACGTGAATCGCGTAGTTGACCTAATTCTACCTATTTTAGTCGCCCACGTAGTACAAATCAAGTTAATGATAACGCTTTTCCTGGTGGCGGTGTAGAGCAATTCACTTTCGAATGTGCTATTCTGGGGGACAGTTGCCTGGAAGAACCACGAGTCCACAAGTCTTGCAGTTGGGTCCGGCTACGACTGTACCCGGATGCCCAGTCCCTGTCTCCACGACTTCAACCAGATTAGAAGACTACAGGAGAATAAGCAATGTACACAACCGATCAGTATGAGGGTATGGTTGCAGAGACCGTCGCAATCCGGGGTGATAACGGAGATCGCGTCCTCGCCTACTGTGCCCGCCCTATGGGGTCAGGCCCGTTTCCCGGGATGGTGTTGATCCACCATATGCCCGGCTGGGATGAGTGGTACCGAGAGGCCACCCGCAGGTTCGCCCACCACGGATACGTCACAATCTCGCCGAATTTGTATGAACGATTCGGGCACGGCTCACCTGATGATGTGGCTGCAGCGGTTCGGGCTGATGGCGGGGTCCCCGACGATCAGGCGGTTGCCGACCTGGAATCCTCGATGCAGTATCTGCGGGCACTCCCCTATGTGAACGGGAAGGTCGGCGTCTTTGGCACTTGCTCGGGCGGGAGGCACGCGGTGCTGGCAGCGAGCCGCGTTAGTGGGTTCGACGCGGTCGTCGACTGTTGGGGCGGCGGCGTTGTGATGCCGGCTGACCAGATTACACCCCAGAGGCCGGTTGCTCCCATCGACTATACTGCCGATCTGGACAGCCCCGTTTTAGGTCTGTTCGGCGCCGAGGATCACAGCCCAACTACGGATGACGTGGCTGTACACGAGGAAGCCCTCAAGAAGCACGGAAAGGAATATGAGTTCCACATGTATGAGGGGGCAGGACACGGCTTCTTCTATTACCACCGGCCAAGCTATCGGCAGGCCCAGGCCGTGGACGGCTGGGAAAAGATCTGGGCGTTCCTCGGCCAGAAGCTGTCCAGCTGAGTCCGAGCCTGGGAAAGAGATTCATTGAAGCTACTAAGCCGCATAGAGTGTCTGTCTTGACCAACTCTTTCGCTTCGCCGCCAGTCAGGCTTACGGATGGCGTATCCGGTTGGCAGCCTCCAGGTTGGTTGGGACACCCCTTCGAAACGCCACGATGGTGGGGAGGAACCAGTACGGTGGCTAGCAAGGGGGCGGAACGGCAGGGATCAGGGGTCAGGGGTCAGGGGTCAGGGGGCTGAGTCTGGAGCGAGGGGTGGAGACACTGTCAACTAGACGCAATGCTGGGGAAGAATGCGCACGGTGGTCTAGTTAGGGCGGGGCGCAGCGAACTGCAGTGGTCAGTGGTCAGTGGTCAGGGATCAGTGGTCAGAGATCAGGGGTTAGAGGGCTGAGTCTGGGGCGAGGGGTGGAGACACTTTCAACTAGACGCAATGCTGGGGAAGAATGCGCACGGTGGGCTAGCAAGGGCGGGGCGTTGCGGGGGCGCAGCCCCTGCACAAGAGAGGGCCGAAGGCCCGAACGCCCAAAAATGCGAGGAAAGAGGGAAGAGGAGTGAGGAAAGAGCAGACACTTTCACTCGCATCATTCAGGATTGCAATTCGTTGTGGCTCAGTAGCTTCGGATAATTTTAGGGGACTTCATACCAGTAGGAGCCAACATATGTGTACGATGATAAGTCAGAAGGCTATTGTCGAAGGGTTTGGCAGAGGAACCGACGGCTGGTTTGACATGAACCAGGCGAACGTCAGCTGGGACCATCCCTTCCATGCGCCGGAGGAACACGCGCTCAACATCGACTTCGTCAACGAGAGCTACGGGCCCGGCGCCCGCGTAGCGGTGGAACTGAGCGTCGAGGGGGCGCGTCAGCTTGTTGAGACGATACAGGCTGTTTTGGGTGAAGCAGAGGATCGAGGGTTGATTGGAGAGGAGCGTGCGGGCTAGACTACCTGCTGTTTATGGGAAGGAGGGCAGGTAGGCAGGCCCTCGTCTTTGGGGGACAGTTGGTCGGTCGAGCAGGGGCGCGGTTCAGTCTCGGTACGGGTCGTATTCGTTTTCGCCAGCCATGGCTACGCCCAATGGCTTGAGTGTATGGAGAATTCGAATCGAGTTGCGGTGATGTTCCAAGACATCGGGCAGGCGCTTGTATGCCTGGGGCGCCTCGTCCGTTCCAGCCCCGCGTAGCGTAGCGCCTATCCTTCGGACTGAGTCGAGCATCTGGTCGCGGTGGATCTGCCCTTCCTTCAGTTGAACTCGGCGTCCTTTTCTCCAGCGGACGCGGCCGGCAGCCTGGGTGCGGGACATCAGCCGGCCAGCACCGTGGACGGTTGAGTAGAGAGCCATTGGACCTTCTTCGCTTTCGACGCCTTCCAGCACGACCGAGACATCGCCCATCGAGCCGCCGACGAATCCTTTCTGCCCGGGGAATGCCGGGGTTGCACCCTTGCGAGTGACCCAAAAGGTGTCACCTTCATGGTCCTCTTTCCAGGCAAAGTTGTGGTGGTTGTGAATCTCTTCGACGATGTGGCCGCCCAGCAGCGCGGCGACTCGCTTGCAGACCCAGTCCCTCCCCGCGTAGGCATAGCGACCGGCCAATTGCATACAGGCCAGATACTCCTGGCCAAGGTTCGAGTCGACAGGCAGGAGGCTTGGAATGACTTCCAATGCGCTGCGCCGGCGGCGGGAACGCTTCTTGCCAACTGGTGCGGGCTCCTGTGGACCGGTCCGCTCGCGGTCGGCCGCCTTCATGAAGTGGGTCGCCAGGCGGTGCCCCAACCCTCTTGAACCAAAGTGGACGCCAATCCAGATGCGGTTCTTCTCATCCTCGAAGATGTCGACGTAGTGATTTCCGCTTCCAACCGTTCCCAACTGTTCAGATGCCAGTTTCTTGAGGTTGCTGGCAACTGGCAGATGCCATGCCCGATCATCGTCGAAGAGCTGATGATCCACCCTTTCCTTGTTCTTGCGACCGATGCCAAAAGAAATGGTTCGCCAGATGTCATCCATGATCGTTTGAATGTTTGCCTTGACCTCAACTGCCGGGACATCCAAACGGACGGCTTTGTTACCGCAGGCGATGTCGTAACCGACTCCGGCAGGATTCAGCTTGTCGCGATAGGCGACGACGCCGCCGATGGGAACCGAGTAGCCCAAATGGTGGTCGGCCATCAACGCGACTGCGTCGGCTTCGTCGGCGCAGTTGACAATCTGGGCGACTGCGTTGTTCAGCGGATCGCCCCAGACTGGAACGCCCTGAATCATTTCAACCGTCATTTTTTCCTCGATGGCTAATGTAGGAAAACAGCAGTGAGGCCACGCAACCTGAAGGGCGCTGTGGTTGCGGCTATGCCGGCCTGACCCCGGAATATTCGCCCTCGGGGAGCGGCCGCGGGCGTTCGCAACGCGTGGTCAGGTCTACGTGGCGGCCTGTTTCAGAGGCTACATGAATTGCTTCCATAATTTCAAGCACATGGAGCGCCATTTCGCCGCTGGCCCGATGCTGAACTCCTTCGTTCGTACTGGCCGCCATATCTGCAGGGCCTATGCCGCGGCTGTTGCCGGCGTGGCCGAATCGCAGCGGCAGGTCCTTCCACGAATCGTCCGCGTGGGTACGAATCTGCAGCGGCCCGCCGAAGGTGTTTGGATCGGGCAGATTGAGTGTGCCCGTTGCGCCGTACAGTTCGATTCGGGGCAGCGCGGAGGCCTGCGTATCAAAGGTGGTGATGACGGTGCCGACAGCGCCGCACTCGAAGTCGAGAACGCCGGTGACGTAGGTTGGAACCTCCACATCGATAATTTCGCCTCTGCGCGGCTCGCTGTGGATGGTGCGCTGGGACCAGGTTGCCCGGGCCGAACCGGTCACGCGACTCACAGGCCCGAGAAGATGGACGAGCGCCGTGATGTAATAGACGCCCATGTCCAACACGGGGCCACCACCGGGTTTGTAGAAGAAGGCCGGGTTGGCGTGCCAGTATTCGTGTCCACGGCTCATCATAAAGGCGTTGGCCGCCACCGGCGCACCTACAATTCCTTCATCCAGATAGAGTCGAGCTGATTGATGGCCGGCGCCGAGAAAGGTGTCGGGCGCACTGCCGATGCGAAGATTCTTCTGGTTGGCCAGCTCCAGCAACGCCTTGCCCTCGGCGAACGTGGCAGCCAGCGGTTTCTCGCTATAGACTGCTTTGCCGGCTTCCAGCGCTGCCTTGCCGACAGAATAGTGTGCCGGAGGCGGTGTGAGATTGAGCACGATGTCGATATTCGGCGCAGCGAACAGGTCGTCCAGAGACAGGGCCGCGAGTCCAAACTTCTCGGCCTGGCCTTCGGCGGCGGCCTGAATGACGTCGGCGCAAGCAACGATTTCGATCTCCGGCAGTTCTGCGATGACTTCAATGTACCTGCTGCTGATGATGCCGCAACCAACCAGACCGATACGCGCCGGTAGTTCCATTGTCATCTCCGTCTACTCCTGATGCCTATGCAATTGGGACAAACCTTTTGGTCGGACAAACCTACTGGTCGGACAAACCTACTGGCTCTGGTCAGTCTCTCGCCGCCCAGATGATTCCTCTACGCACGATTTCCTTGGCCTCGGGGACATCGAAATCCTTGGCCACGTGGCCTAATGAGCAATAAAAGATTTTGCCCTGGCCCCAGCGGCGCTTCCAGACGACTGGCATGACGGTGCCATCGATCCAAGGGGCGTATTCGCCGGAAAAGGTCGTTGCGGCAAGTACCTCGTTGCTGGGGTCGACGTGCATCAGGTACTGTTCACTATGCATGGCAAAATCGCTCAGCCCTGCGGTGATCGGGTCACTTTGATCGACGATATTGACGGTATAGTCGATGATGTTTCCCGGGTGGGCTACCCACTGCCCGCCGACCATGAATTGATACTCGGTGTTCTGGCGAAAGGCGTCGGCCATCCCGCCGTGCCAGCCGGCAAAGCCGGCCCCGTTGGCGATGGTGTCGAGAAGGCCCTTTTCCTGTTCCTTGGTGATGGAGCTCATCGTATAGACCTGCGTGATGACGTCGTAAGTGGCCATTCGCTCCGCGTCCGTGTAGATGTCGAGGGAAGTCTCCACGTCTACGTCGAAGCCGGCATCCTCGATCAGAGGGGCAAATATATCCACGCACTGCTTCGGTTCATGTCCTTCCCAGCCGCCCCACATCATCAGTGATCTCTTAGCCATTGGAATCTGACTCCTTGTTGTTTTTCTTGGTCGCACTCTTCGGCTACACGCGGAACGGCCCGGATTCAGCACCGACTTACGAAATATGTCTGTTCGATATGGTACCGGCTGTTCGCGGCGCCTTTTCCGCTGATTGCAAATCGTGTCGTATGGGCCAGTATAGCATTCCCACAAATAAGCCACAACGAAAAGGCGGTTGGGGTGCAGGCCAAAGTGAAGGTACGGTTTGCAAACGTCCAAGGAAATAGACCGGGCTGCGAATTCGGTGAGCCTGGGAAACCCACTTAGGGAACGCTCACGGGTCGGATGTTCCTTCGCTATGGGGGGAGATTTTACACAGCTGGCGTGTAATTCCACGGCTCTTGGTTGGCTCGAAGTGGGAGAGTGAAATTACACACTTGATGTGTAATTTTTCTGCTTTGGATTTGCTCACATTGACGGAGAGAAATTGCGCGGGCGATGTGCAGTTGACTGCTTTGGATTCGCTCGCGATGGAGGAGAAAAATTGTACAGGCGATGTGCAATTTTCGCGGTTTCGAGTGCCCTCACGCTGCGGGCGTGTGGATACCATTTGGCCTGCGCGTTTGCTGCTGGATTGCAGCAGGCAACCAAAGTGGCGGATGCCAACGGCCCAGACACCGCGATAGCCTGAATGGCGAAGAGGATGGAGGGTGATCAGGATGAAATTATATAAAATTTAGCTGAGAGATAGTTTAGCCGAAGAGAATGGGAGAGTTCAGAAATCGAACGCAGCCTGCATGGTTGCACTGGGCGCGGAAATACCCCCTTCTGGCGACGGGGGCATTTTTTCTGGCAGAAGTTGGCGATTCAGTCAGGCCGGCATCGCGGCAGGGTTAGCGGTGCTCGAATCGCATTGGCATTCCGCCTTTCGGGTGCAGGGTGATCTGCGGGTCCAGTTGGGCGACATGGTTGTCCGGTATGCGCAGGCGGAAGCGCTGGGCGATTGCCGCGGCAACCAAAACACCCTCTGTAAGAGCAAAGCCTTCGCCGATGCATTGGCGCGGCCCTGCGCCAAAGGGAATGTAGGCAAAACGGTGGCGACTAGAGTTATTGGCCTGATTGAAACGCTCAGGATCAAACTTCAGAGGTTGGTGCCAGAATTCTGGCATCCTGTGGGTTATGAAGGGGCACAGTGAGATTGACGCGCTTGCCTGAACGTCGTAACCACCGATAACGTCGGCGCGGTTGCCAAATCGTGACAAGGCATAGGCCGGCGGATAGAGGCGCAATGTTTCATCGATTACCTGGCGCGTATAGACCAGATTGGGAATGTCCTCGACCGTTGGTAGACGTCCGTTCAGCGTCCTGTCTACTTCTTCGTGAACTTGTGCCTCGATCTCGGGATATCTCGCCAGGCAATAGAAGAACCAGGTCAACAGAAGTGTGGTGGTCTCGTGTCCTGCGATAAGCAAGGTAGTTACTTCATCACGCAGTTGCTTCTCGTCCATGCCTTCACCGGTGTCCTGATCGCGAGCCGAGAGCAGCATACCCATCAGGTCGTTACCAGGCGTCCCGGATTCGCGCCTCTCGTTGATAATGCCATAGATCAACTGATCGATAGCACCAACATCGAGTGTAACCTGGCGCGTACTTGGCCAGAAGGGGACCCGCATCGTAAAGAGCGCGAGAGGTGCAACCATCAACTTCGCGAACAGTTCATTCAGCCTGTTGAAGATGTCGCCGACTTCGCGCGCGGGGCCGGTCAGATCTACGCTGAACAGAGCCTTGCCGGCAATCTCCAGGGTTAACTCCATCATCTCACGATCGAAGGAGACTTCTTTCCCGGCGTGAGCCAACTCATCCCAGTGACTCATTCGCCGCTCCGCGGACGCGGTCATGATCTGAGCAAGTTCCTGGATCTGTTTACGGTGAAAAGCGGGTTGGGCCAACCGCCTTTGCCGCAGCCAGGAATCGCCGTCATTGCTAAGAAGGCCCTTCCCAACCAGTGGCAGCAGCAACTGAAAGACGGGGCTGGGCATTTTTGTGAAATTCTTGTAGTTGTCCTGCAGGATGTATTGGTAGTGTTCGGGGTTTACAAAGAGATAGGCCCACATATGGGCGAAGAACTGATATTTTACTGCGGGGCCGACTTCCGTAACGAAGTCTTGCAGGCACCCGAGAGGGTCGCGCTGGAGACGCCTGGCTGTGCCGAATAGGCGATTGGCCCGCGGCGTGGGGGGGGCTTGTCGCCGCTCCTTCGGGACGACTGCGCTGGTCATATGTTTACTCCTCGTCGCCCTCTCTTCGCATCGTTCTGCCTCGACTCGAGACATTTGATTGCGTGAGGGCCTATCGACTGACTAGCCGAAATCACGGTACTTTTTGTGAATTACTTCACAAAAACAAGGTTAGCACTGAACAAATCGATTGTCAAGTGTCGTCCTAGTGGAAATTCTGCCGAAAGCAGAGAGCAGACCACCCGTTGGGTGGAACGAAGGACCGCGCCTACCAGAAAGAACAAGACCCCGCCAATGACGGGGTCTTGCGGCGTCTGGTCCGAAAGCATCTCTTAGAGAATAATCTCCAGTGGTGATGCTAACGGACCAGTACTGCTACTACAATTATCCATATGGCATCACCTCCTTGTGTTAAGGATACGCCGACAGTATTTCACAGTTTAAGAATTATGTCAAAATGGGAAAATGGGGTAAGTTCGGCCCGATTGCTGAAGTAGAGGAAAACAGGCTCGAGTTTTGGAGTCGTCCAGTTCAAAGTTTATAATGGATAAGATTGCGTTCCTATTTCAGCCTGTTAGGTTCGGCATTCAGTTTGCGCCATTGGCGTCAGTAGGGCAGTGGCAGGCCGGACCGGTGATATGATAGATGGCAGTCGTTCTAGAGAGGTAGCCGGGACAGGGTCGGCAATTCCAACACAGGGTCCACGAAATAGGTATCGCATCGCGAAGTGTGCAATTTGTAAAGGTTTCCTATGCGCAATCAACTTGTCTACGTTTTTCTTATCCTGTGTCTGTTCGCCGTCTCACTGTTTGTGGCGCTGCCGATTGACCACCCTCTCTGGCTGGAGGAAGGCCTGGCTCCGGGGGTTGACACCCAGCGCGATATCCGCGAACTGACGCTAGGGCTGGACCTGAAGGGAGGAACACAGGTCTTGCTGGAGGCAGAAATCAGCGAGGACCAACCCCTTCCCGAGGACGCTCTCAATTCGGCCAAGATCATCGTCGAGCAGAGAGTTAACGGCCTGGGCCTGGCGGAGCCGACCGTTCAGTTGCAGGGAGAGCGACGCATGATCGTCGAGCTGCCTGGCGTCAAGAATCCTGATCAGGCCATCGAGACGATACGCTCGACAGGCCAGTTGGAGTTCGTCAATCTTGGCGGGCTGCCTGTGCGTCCCGATGACTTTATCAATACGACTAACCGGCCGAACGCGGTCACGGCCTTGCAGGAAGCGATTCTAGCGGGAGAAGCCGCGCCCCAATCGATTCCGTTCCCGGATGAAACATTTGAGACGATTATGACGGGCGACATCCTGCAGGCTGTGGTCGCCACGCAGGATGAGTTTACGTTCTGGCAGATCCAGTTCGATCTGAAGAGCGAGAGCAGCGGCGACTTTTTTAATTACACGCGCGATAACATTGGTGAAGTCCTGGCGATTATTCTGGACGGGCGGGTTCTGTCGACTCCGGTTATCAATGCTGCCATCAACGACAACGGAGTCATCACGGGCGACTTTTCGCAGGAGGAGGCAGAAAGCCTGGCTATCCAGATGCGATACGGCGCGCTGCCGATTCCTCTGGAAGTTGTAGACGTGCGGACTATCGGAGCCAGCCTGGGCCAAGATTCGATCGACCGGAGCTTACAGGCAGGCATTGTCGGCGGCATTCTGGTCCTGCTTTTCATGGTTCTTCTGTACCGTTTGCCGGGTTTTCTGGCGACGATTGCGTTGGCGATCTACGTGACCTTGAATATTGCCATGTACAAGCTGATGCCGGTGACGCTTACCCTGCCGGGCATCGCAGGGTTCATTCTTTCAATCGGCATGGCGGTTGATGCCAATATACTGATATTTGAACGGATGAAGGAAGAGCTGCGAAACGGCCGATCTTTGCGGCTGGCAGTCGAAACCGGCTTCAGCCGCGCGTGGCCGGCGATTCGTGACGGAAACCTCTCTACGCTGATTTCATGTGCTGTACTCTACTGGTTTGGCAATAATTTCGGCGCCAGTGTTGTAAAGGGTTTCGCGATCACGCTTTCGGTCGGTGTGCTCCTCTCCATGTTTACAGCCGTTTTTGTTACGCGCACATTTATGCGCGGCTTTCTCTCGACTCAGGGGGAAAGGCTTCTTGGTAGCCGCGGTTTGCTGGGCTATTGATGGCGGAGGGGTTGGGCCGGTCTTTCCCTTCCAGATGGGCAGAGGCGGAATAGGCCGTGTAGGTTAACTGGGATGAGTTCACGCATTCGCTGCGCACTCTGATTGTCTGATCGCTGTTTGCAACACGAAAGAGTATCTTATGTATCGCTTGGTTGAACGTAGAAAGCTCTGGTTCCTGGTTTCTTTGATTGGGATTCTGCCGGGCATCCTCTTCATTATTTGGAACGTCTCCTCTGCCGGCACTCTTCTGCCTCTCAGTATCGACTACACTGGCGGCACGCAGTGGGAGATGCGTTTTACCGAGCCGGTTGCGCCGACAGCATTGGGCAATGTATTTGTTGAAGCTGGGTTCACCGACACAAAGGCCTTTCACGTCGACGATGACCGCACGGTTCAGGTCAAGTTCAAGAATATCGACATGGCCCAGAAAGAGGTTATCGAGCTAGCGATTGTAGAGCGGTTCGGAGAATTTGATGAGCGGCTATATCGCAGCATTGGACCTGCCATCGGCGCGGAGGTAAGCCAGGCGGCCCTGCTTGCAGTTATTGCGGCCTCTTTGCTGATCCTTGCCTACATTGCCGTGGCATTTCGAGAGATATCGCACCCATTTCGCTATGGTGTGGCGGCGATCGCGGCGCTTGTGCACGATGTTCTGATAACCGTTTCCTTCCTTTCAATCATGAATCTTGTGCTCGGTTGGGAGTTGGATGCGCTATTCCTGACGGCTACGTTGACAGTCATTGGTTTCAGCGTCAACGATACAATCGTCATTTTTGACCGAATCCGCGAGAACCTGCGGCGTCATCGCGGGGAACCGCTGGCGATGGTTGCGAACCGCAGCATTATTGAGACGGCGCAACGTTCGATCGCAACACAGGTGACGGCGCTGCTGGTGCTGGCGGCCATCCTAATCTTTGGCGGGAGCACATTGCGCATTTTCATGGCGACATTGATAGTCGGCCTCGTCTCCGGTACTTACAGTTCCATATTCACAGCCACTCCGCTCGTCGTTGCCTGGGAGGAAGGCTCCTTGCTCCCCAAGGCAAGTAAGCGTGTCAGGGCGAGGGAACAGGCAGCGCCTGCTTAGATTAGAATAGAGAAAGACCCCTGGCGTTTCAACGGGCTTTGCCGAGGCCACTCAGTCAGGTATTTTCCCCACTCGTTGAATTTGCAGCGGAAAGCAGCCTACTCGTGCCACGGCTGCTAATCCGGACCGATATGCATTCGCAGAGCCTGGACCAGGCGGGGCACCGCCCCACTTAGTCTCCAGCCGTTCGCTACAGACCACTCACTGCTACCGGTCGATTTTTCGCATGCACATAATGACTTTTGACAGTACCGGGAGACTAGGCATTGGGAAGGGCGCGGTTCGAGATTCATTTCTCTGTCGCGTGCGCACGGCTCAACTTTTCTCGTTCTTGTTTCCGTTGTATTGCCTAATTGCCCTCTTCCTTTGCGGATTCGGGCCGCCGACGATTGTCGATCGCGACCTAGCAGCGCGGCAGCGGTACACTGTGGGCCAGCTGGGCCAGATTCAGCGGGCGCGCACGGCACCGTCTGAAATCAGTGCGGTGTCGGTCTTAGTGTACGACCTGGAGAGCGGGCGCGAATTGATGGCAAAGGCGGCTCATCTGCCGGTATCCCCAGCCAGTCTGGCTAAACTGATGACAGCCCTGCTCGTCCTAGAGCAGGACCGACTCTCGGAACGGGTCACGATTCAGCAGGCCGACCTAATTGGCGAAGCCACTATGAGGCTGAGAGAGGGGGAGGCGCTGCGCGTCGAAGAGCTTCTGTGGGGGCTACTGATACCAAGCGGCAATGACGCGGCGATGGCACTTGCCCGCCATCATTCCGGGCAGGTGGATGCGTTCGTGGAACAGATGAATCTGCGGGCCGGCGATCTGGGCATGCACGACACGCTGTTCCATAATCCCAACGGATTCGACGCCGACGGTCAGGTCAGCAGTGCGCGGGACCTGTTGACCTTGGTCAGACAGCTTTGGGCGTATCCTCTTTTCCGTGAAATTGTTGGGACACCTGCGACGACGGTAGGGGACCGAGAACTTCAGTCGACAAATCGGCTACTGGGTTCCTACCCAGGCGTTAACGGGGTCAAGACCGGCACTACTCAGGAGAGCGGCCAGTCGCTGATCGCGGGCGTGGAAGAGAATGGTCATCAGCTATTTGCCCTGGTGTTGGGAAGTGTGGACCGTTACCACGACATGAGACTGGTCCTGCAGGCTGTCGAGGGCAACTATAGCTGGGTCCCCTTGCGCATGCCCGAACGCCCAACCGCTCTGGACCGGCTTTTCGATGGGGAAGGCAACTGGTTGTATCTGCGTGCAGACGGTTTAAGCATCAATCCGGCGTCGGTTGAGTCGGGCCCGTTCTTCGAGACTTTGCTGGCCGGATGGGAACGTGGGGACCTACGGGTCTTCCGGCGCCTTCACACTCCTGCTGCGGGAATGTGGACCACTGGCATGCCGGCCGGCGAGTTGGAATGGCGCTTGGGCGATACTTTGATTGCGACCCAGCGAATCTTTGTTCAGTGAGGGAACTGTATAGTCACGGGTTTTGGCTTTGCCGTGGTACAGCATAGTGAAGGTTACTGACAGGACATGACAGAAGAGCGACTGCAGAAAGTGCTGGCTGCGGCGGGAATCGCGAGCCGGAGAGCAAGTGAGAAGCTGATTACCTCGGGACGCGTGCGTGTCGACGGTCAGGTCGTTACTACCCTGGGGACTAAGGTGGACCCGGCCAAGGCTGATGTTTCAGTAGACGGCCGTCCAGTTCGGTTTTCTGATAGCAATGTCTATTTCAGAGTCTACAAGCCGCGGGGAATCCTTAGCGATATTGGCGGAGACACGCGCGGGCGCAGGACGGTTGCCCGCCTGTTGCCGCAGGGCGCGGGCCGCGTTTTTCCGGTTGGCCGGTTGGACCTGAACAGCGAGGGCCTTGTCCTTTTGACTGACGACGGGGAGCTGGCCAACAAGCTGACCCATCCCCGCTTTGAGCATCCCAAGACATATTATGTACTGGTGTCACAACGGCCACCTGTCGACGTACTGGTTCGACTGCGTGAAGGTGTTGAACTTGAGAGTGGTCGAACCGCGCCGGCCCGCGTAGAAGTCGCGGACGGGCTGCCTGAACGGCTGATACTTGACAAGGGCACCCATAGCTTCGCCGCGGCGCCTGAGGATGGATGGAAAGGCTCGCCGCCCGAGAAAGGCGTTTGGCTGCGGATTGTCCTGCGCGAGGGGAAGAAGCGACAGATTCGTCACATGGCTTCCGCTGTCGGAATCGGTTTGAGACGACTGATACGCTGGTCGATAGGCCCATTGACGCTGGAGGGTCTCGAGCCCGGAATGGCGAGGGAGTTGACTCCGGGCGAGGTCTATGCGCTAAAGCAGATGGTGGTCAAAGGCGCAGACAGGCGCTCGTCGAGAGCCAGGGCCGGAGCGAGAGCCGACCGACCCCGCTCCGGGCGGGGCCCTGCGCCGCGAAACAGGCGTTCAAGATCTTAGTCTGCGTCACTTTCGCCTCCCGGCAGCTCGGTAATTTGATGGAACGCAGTCCGATAGACGTGTCTTCACGCAGTTTTCTCTCCGTCCCATTCCTCCGGCTGGACTGCGCTTCAACTCAAGTGGTGGACTGCCCCTTTGGCACAGGAAATAGCCGTGAATGCAATGGCCTTGAATGCTATAGCGATTGATGGTCCGGCTGCATCCGGGAAGAGCACGGTCGGCTTCCTGGTTGGTCAGCGACTGGACTTTCTTTTCTTTGATACCGGCGTCATGTATCGGGCAGTCGCCTGGGCCATTCTAGACAAGGGCATTGATAGCGAGGACCGTGAGGCTGTTGGGCGTATCGCCGAGGAGTTACCCATTGGAGTCAAAGCACCCGGCGGCGAGGAGTCCGATGGGCGTCAGGCGACGATCCACATAGGAGAACTGGATATCACCTGGTCCATCCGCACGCCTAAGGTCGACAGCGTTGTCCCGGTCGTGGCTGCCAACAGACAGGTCAGGCAGGCGTTGAGCTGGAAACAGCGTCTTATCGGGCTTGAGCACGGATCGGGAGCTGCCGGCAAGTCTGGCGTGGTTATGGTGGGCAGGGATATCGGAACAGTCGTCCTTCCTGAGGCCCCTGTCAAAGTATACTTGGAGGCGCCCTTGGAGGAGCGTGCGAGGCGCCGATTTCAGGAGTTAACTGAGAGAGGGAAAGAGGCCGATCAAGCCGCGGTGCTGGACGATATGCGGCTTCGGGACCAGATCGACAGTGAGCGAGCAGACGCGCCCCTGCGGCCAGCGGAGGACGCGTACCTGATTCAGACGCACGGCGAATCAGTACAGGAGGTCGTCGATCAGATACACTCGCTTGCCGCTGAGATTCTGGGTGTCGGTCCGGCTATTGCTGGTGACAGAGACCTTCCTTTCAATGCTAGTTCGAGTAACGATGAGTTCTAGGACTGCAGTTCTACGCAGTCAATGTTCAACTTTCCTCCTCGCCTGTTCGTTTCTCTCTGACCCACTGCCAGTTCCAAAAAACCGCGTCTGCTTTCGCTGCAGCTGTCACCAGACTGTGGTATGATTGCAGGCAGTTTTGGCGAATTCTCCTTGGTTCATCAGCAGTTGAATTCAGCGCAAAGGGGTAGGAAAATGGCCGCGCTGGCCAATGAGCAGAAACTCGAAATCTTTTATTGGATGGTTCTGGCTCGGACCTTTGATGAGGGCATGGTTTCGCTTTGGAAACAGGGCCGGGGGCTGGGGGGAACTTTCAGCCAGCGGGGCCATGAGGCGGTCAGCGTGGGTTCGGCTTTCGCACTCAGGCCAGAGGATATCATTGCCCCGATGCACAGGGATATCGGCGCCTATTTTCTGAGGGGTCTGACGCCGCGGAGGGTCTTTGGCAACCTATTGGGAAAAGTGACGGGTGTTTCCGGAGGGCGGGACGCAAATATCCATGGGATGGGTGATTTGAGCCTGAACATTGTGGGCTATATCAGTCACATTCCGATGTCGATGCCGATCACGCTGGGCGTTGCGATGAGCCTCAAGTTGCGGAACGAGGCAAAAGTAGCGATGACCTATGTGGGTGACGGCGGCAGCACTGCCGGCCTCTGGCACGAAACGCTCAATATGGCGGCCTTATACAAGGTACCCTACGTGTTGATTGTCGAAAATAACCAGTACGCCTACTCCACCCATGTTTCCGACCAGATGCCGATCGAGAATATTGCGGATCGGGCGGCCGGGTACAACATGCCTGGGACTATTGTAGACGGAAACGATGTCGAAGCCGTCTATAAGGCAACCTGCGAGGCGGTGGACCGGGCCAGGCAGGGAGGCGGCCCTTCGCTTATCGAAGCCAAGACCATGCGCATGTTGGGCCACGCCATCCATGACGGCGCCGAATATGTGCCGCGTGAGCTTCTGGCCGAGTGGGAGAAGAAGGACCCGGTCGCCCGTTATCAGGCGAAGTTGTTGGCCGAAGAGGTCGCGGACATAGAGGAGTTGAAGGAGATTCGTAAGCGGGCCGCGGTTGAAATTGAAGACGCGATCGAGTTCGCGGAGTCCAGCCCGTACCCCGATCCGGACTCTGTTGAAGAGGGCATATACGCGCCTTGATGTAAACGAAAGTGTAGCTGCCTGTAGTCATTGATGACGCAAGGCTGCCTACTTGAAAGTTCAGGCTTTCGGCGCAACCAGCATGTAGCCATGCTCTTCGCCGGCCGCGATTCGGCCGGCGATTCTGATTGGTAAGGAGACATTTGCGCTTTCCTGCCATCAGTCTTGTAACGCACAGTGCTAAGTAGAAGGATTAAAGACGCTGTTGAAGTAACTTGGAGAGATAGATGGTCGCCCCGGTAGCCGTCCACAGATTGTTAGAACGTGTGCAGTCCATGTTGCACAGGGGGGAAACGCGCGCAGTCACCGAAATACTGCGCAGGCTGCACCCTGCCGACAGTTCAGAGATCCTCTACCGCATCGAGCCGGATGCGCAGCACGCGATCTTGCAGGAGCTCCCTTGGGAAGAGGTCGCAGATGTATTGGAGGAACTCGATGAAGAGGAGATGGTGGAGGTCGTCCGGGGGTTAACGGTGCCCGAGCTGGCTGATGTGCTGGACGAGATGGAACCGGACATGGCGGCCGACCTCATCGGGGAACTAGACGACCAGACAGCCGCAGATTTGCTGGACGAGATGGAGACCGCGGCAGGCGTTGCGCCCCTGCTCGACTATCCGGAGGACAGTGCCGGGGGAATCATGAACTCCCCCCGTCATATGCTGCGACGCGACATGTCGGCCGGGCAGGCCATGCAGTTTCTGCGAGAGCATTACGATGACGCGCACGACCTATTCTATCTGTATGTTCTTGAAGGCGGTGTACCGTCCATAGCGGAGGCCACTCCTGAGGCGGTTACAGAGCAGGGCAGATTGGTGGGCATCGTCAGTCTCCGTTCACTCATTCTTGCCGACCCGGCGGTCAAACTGGAAGCGATAATGGAGCAAGACTTGGTGACTGCCACCGCTGATACCGATCAGGAGGAGGTAGCCCGGATCCTTGCGCGCTATAATCTGTTGGCGGTGCCTATTGTCGATGACGAGGATCGTTTGCTGGGAATTGTCACTGTAGACGATGTGGTGGACATCATCGAGGAGGAGGCCACGGAGGACATTTACCGGCTGGCCCAAGTGCACGAGGAGGCGGTGATCTTCAGCCCTCTGCCGCGAGCTATCCGTGCCCGAATGCCGTGGCTGGTTGTCAATTTGGGCACGGCACTCGTGTCGTCCACTGTCGTGGCCCAGTTTGCCGGGACGATCGCGGCGGTTGCCATCCTTGCCGCGCTGATGCCCATCGTAGCGGCCCAGGGCGGCAATGCCGGTAATCAGTCGATGACGATCATTGTGCGTTCTCTCGCGCTGGGACAGATCGATTTGAAAGACTTCTGGGCTGTTTTCCGACACGAGCTCGGTGTCGGTATACTGCATGGCCTGGCACTCGGCGCACTGGTTGCTGCCGTCATCTACGTCTGGTTAGGCAATCCGATTTTGAGCGCAGTAATCGGGACGGCAATGGTGGGGAATTTCCTTGTGGCAGCCGTAGTGGGCGTACTGGTCCCGATGACCCTACGTCGATTCGGGGTCGACCCCGCCTATGGGTCCAGCATGATGGTGACAGCATCAACTGACATCCTGGGATTTGCGATATTTCTCGGTCTGGCGAGCTACTTTGTCGCCTGGCTTGTCTGACTGTCGGCTTGATCAGAAGTTTCCTGGATCGTTGTCGGGGGTAGCTGCGTTCGTTCTGGCAGCGTTGTTGCACTGAAATGAAATTGTGTCTGCTGGACATTCGGGACATTTCCGGCAGCAACGAGTGAGGGGCAGAGTCAGCTACCTCACGGAGAAGAGACGGGTCCTGGACTTTTTCTCTGAGCCGCATATCGCTGAAGTAACATTAATCGATGAACCGACACCAGCGTAGTTCGAAGTTCCCCATCTTCTGGTCTTACTTTGGTTTGGCCGCGCTGTTCTTTGCCCCCTACCTGCTTGGGCTGTCTGCATTTGCCGCAGGCGACTTCACCAGGCACTACCTTCCCTACAGCTTTTTTCAGCAGAAGTCGCTCCTGGCGGGGCAGCTGCCCGTATGGAATCCACATGTAAACTCGGGTCATCCGTTCCTGGCAGATACCGAGTCTGCCGTTTTTTATCCGGTCAGCAACATTCTCCTATTGATCACGTCCTTCAGCTCCTCTATCGTAGGCAGACTCTACTGGCTGCAGGTGGAAGCTCTTGTTCACGTTATACTGGCTTGCGTTTTCACTGCCTTGCTGGTGCACCGGCTGACGGAAAACCGCATGGCAGGATTCGCTGCCGGGCTCGTATTCGGTTTTTCGGGTTACCTGACAGGTTATCCTCCTCTGCAACTCGGCATTCTGCGCGTGGCCGTCTGGCTGCCACTTATTTTGTGGCTGCTGTTGCCGGCAAGGTCAGGAAGTTTGGGATGGAGCCGGTGGCTTTGGGCCTGCGCTGCACACGCGGTGGCCTTTTTTGCCAACCATCCGCAGACGTTTCTTTTTCTTACCTATGCCGTAGGCGGGTGGATGATCATGTTGGCGGTCTCTCAGTGGCGACAGAGCCGCTCAGCAGGGAACGGCGCCGGGCCAGGGAAAGAGGCAGGGTCTTCGGGACCCAGGCTTTTGGTGCAGCACGTGGGGATGATGGTCGCCTATGCCGCCATTCTGATTTGTCTGACAGTTGGGCAGTTGTGGCCTGCACTGGAGTTTACCGCTTTGTCTGTACGCTCAGCGCGTCCCTTTCATGAATTGAGCAGCGGCTTTCCACCGCAGGACATCTGGCAGCTTGTCGTACCTGGGGTATTGAGTCTCTATTCGCCATTGTACGTAGGGATTTCCGGGCTGGGCCTGGCCGCAGTTGCCACGGTCGCGCTGCTGTGGAAACGATTTCAACTCTTAGAAGGTGGTCCTCTTGCCCGCCCTGCTGCGATCTTCTTTGTCGTCGTGGGCTGCGTTTCCATCCTGGTCTCTCTTGGGGAGCTTCTGCCGATTTACGCTCTTCTACATCGGTTTGCGCCGGGTTGGTCCCTTTTCCGGGGGCAGGAGCGGGTGGCCTATCTATTTGCATTTTCGCTGAGTGTCCTGAGCGGTTACGGGCTGGCACTTTTGCCTAGTCTTGCTGCCCGCTTGCGGCAGAGACTTGGTTGGGGCTTGCTTGTCTTTGTTGCCGGCGGAATCGCATTGGTGTTCGCTGTATGGCATCTTCCTGGCCGACTCTACGTATCGGATGCGAGTTTCATCTTTCATGCAGGCAAGTCGATCCTGATTGCCTTGGTTTTCTACTATCTGTGCAGTCGTGTTCGGCTCTGGCGTACGCACCTCATCCTTCTGCTCTTTGTCATTGTGGTCGACCTCTTTGCAACCAACTTCGCCACCATTCTTGCGGACGGGCAGGAAATCCGTTCTGCGCTGACGCGTCCGGAAATTGCTGCTACGCTGAACGCTGCGCAGAGTATGGAGAGCGAATCGGCTGCGCTTCCGGCACGAGTTTACAATGAGCGCCGTCTGCCGGAGGACAGCGGAATGGTGGCCGGTTGGGAGGATGTGTGGGCGGCCAGCGTGCTGCGCCTTGCCGCCTACAATGGGTTCTTTGTGGACTTTCCACCGGTCCGCATGTGGATGCTTACAGGTGTGGGCACCGTGCTCACGTGGAGGGAGGAGCTGACAGTTGAAAGCCAACTCGTGGAAGAGTTCCCTCTTGAGAACGAAGCAACTCGATTGCACAGTCTGACCAGCACCGCCCCGCGCATTTGGTGGGCGCAGCAGGCGAGGAGAGTGGACGACTTGCCGGCGCTTGCGCTATTGGCTGATCCCAGCTTCGACCCGCTTCAGGAGGTATTGATTGCGAATTCTGATGCAGAAGTCCTGGGAGAGGCGTGGGAGGACGGTCGGTTGCATTTTGGAGACGGGGGTGAGGCCACCCTTGGGGCAACCCGGCTCGGGCCTACCCACGTCGAGGTCCAGATTGAGAGTACGCAGCCTGGCCTGCTCTTTGTCAGTGAGAATTATTTGCCAGGCTGGGAGGCGGAATGGAGGGCAAGGAGTCAATCAGGGGAGCCTATTGATTTGCCGATCGTACGTGCACATCAGGCCTTTTTGGGTATCCCTGTTCCGGCAGGTAGTGGGACAGTTGACCTGGTCTATCGTCCCGCCAGCGTGCGCTGGGGCCTGATGATCAGCGCCTTGACCTGGGTCGCTATGCTGCTCGTATTGCGAAGATATGTTGCGGCGGGACTCGGTACCTTGTGGAATCGAATTCGATGGATTGCAGGAGGCCTGCGGCAGGTGACTTACTCGAAGTCAGCCATTTGGGGGATTCTCGGAACTCGTCAGGATGTTTCCCAATCGATCGGCCCATCGAGTGAAGTGCTGTTCGGAGACATCCGGTTTCAGCGCGCGGTGGTGGTGCTCGCCATACTAGCCGGCTTTGCGCTTCGGTTCTACCAGCTGGCCGACCAGGAACTGGTCATAAGGGAGGCAGTGTCATACTGGTATAGCCAGATCCCACTTTCAGGTCTGGTTCAGATGTTCAGTGAAGGAGGGAGTGCGACCTTCGCCGCCAGCCACTGGTTGAACCACTTTTGGCTACGTCTCGCGGGGGGCAGCGAGTTTGCCCTACGGGCTGTGTCGGCTCTGCTGGGCACTCTGGCCATTCCCCTTCTTTACTGTCTTGCCAGGGAATTGCGCATACCCGCCTTTGCTGCACTGACGGCAACCCTCTTGATGGCGGTAGGTTCATACGCGGTTCGGGCCAGCCAGGAAGTTCTTATCAATCCTCTCAGTCTTACTCTTTCTGTTGCCAGCGCTGTGCTGGCCTTGCGGCTCATCGGCGGGTCCAAGAGCAGGACTGTTTTCCTGGGGTACGTCCTATTCTCGGCTGCTACCTTTTATACACAAGTTTTCGCAGTTCTTGCTCTCCTGGCACAGAATCTGTATGTGCTGTACCTGTACATGCGCGACCGTCGCGGCAGAGCTAACTCGCTCTCGTCAAGCCCTTACAGGTCAATCCTGGTACGCTGGGCCTGGGGGCAATTCTCGATAGTGGTCCTATGCATTCCATGGTTGTTGAGCGCCAGTAACGGTACGTTCGAATTAACGGGAAGCAGTACAGACCCGTCCGTTATTTCGATGCTGTGGTGGCGATTCGCAGGCTATCCAGTGGGTGATCTTGTGCCAGGGCGAATCTGGCTGTTCAATGCCGGTTTACTCGGTTCTGTTTTGATTGCTGCCGCAATGGTTGGCGCTCTTTTGCTGGCGCGAGCGAGAACGTCGCTGGGAGGGCGAAATGGCCAGAGTGCGGGAGAAGGCGAAGAGGGTAGCAGTTCTGCGATACAGGATTCGTCGCCCCAGGTTCCAACTCAAAGCCCCGTGGTCTTCCTCCTGCTTCTGCTGGCCGTGGCACCGCTGGCATTTTGGGGCCCTCTATTCCGGCACTGGTTCTGGCATGGAAGCCTCTACGCTGTAATCTTGCCCCCATACTTACTTCTGATGGCTATCGGGCTGACACACATCGGCGCATGGACTGAGAGCTGGCTGGGATGGAGATGGAGGGCATGGACTGACGACGAAGGAGCAGACGGTCCGACTCTTTTGGGGAGAGTTCGCGTCGGCAGTGTTGCCGCAGTCGGTCTGGTTCTCATTCTGGTCGCGGGTAATCTGTTCACATGGCGAAACTACCATTTTGATCCTCAGTTCAGCAGTTCGAGGGGTTTGCGGGCGTTGTCCTCAGTGTTGGAGCGGTGGAGTGCCGGGTTGTATGCGGACGAGGTACATATCCTCCAGAGTTTTCCCGACCCCACGCTCTTTCTCTACTACTACACGGGAGATGTCGAGGATTCGGTGCTGCCACGCCATGACCACGACTTGGAAGGCGCAACAGAAGCCGTGAAGGCGCTGCAGGAGAGCAACATACTGAGAATCATACTTCCGGTCAGTTTGAACCATGGACAGGAAGGTGCAGACCTTGCCAGGCAGGCACTTGCAAGCTCCTACCGGTTGGCGGGCCAGGAATCGCTTAGAGACTGGCTCGTCGAACTGTATTCGCGGCCGTATCCTGAGGCGTGGCGGCTGTTCGACCTCGAATTTGCCAATGGACTGGTTCTTGAGCGGGCGCAGGTCAGCTCGCAGTTCCCTCCCGCAGGCGGCAGATTGGTTGTGCACATGGAGTGGAGGGGGGATCCGGCGGCGTTGACCGGAGGAGAAAAGATCTTTCTGCACCTGGTCGACGAAACGGGTAATCTGATTGCTCAGTGGGACCCGGAACTCCGAATGGAAAGTGCACATCATTGGACTGCGGCGGCGATGCCGATTCCTTCTTCGCTACCGGAGGGTTCCCTGCGCATTTTGGCCGGCATATACGATGTAACCGTGGAAGGAGCGCCGCGGATTCTGACGGCGTCGGGAGAGGATTCCCTGCTTCTAGTTTACTTTCACGTTTCAGATTGCGATGTTTGCGGAAGATGACAGGCTTTACCGTTTTCGGACTGCCTGGTCTTCGCGGCACCCACTATCGCAACAAGCCGGTACAATCGTCTTTAGAAGGTGGAGTTTCCGCCAACTTAACTGGAAACTTGCTACCTTTTCCGTGCGCGTTGTTCCCTACCTTTAGACAGTTCAGCGGAACCACGTCAGCTTCGGCTGTCGGGGTTGCGGGAGAAGCGGTCCCCCGTGAACTCTAGGTTTCTCAGAATGCCGAATCTGGAAAAAGTACTGGTCGGCCTATTGCTTACTGCGTTTTTCCTGACGGGAATCGGGTATAGCCTGGTCGTTCCCCCTTTCGAGACTCCTGACGAGATCTATCACTACGCCTTCGCCCGCCATTTGGCTGCAGGCGGCGGCCTGCCGGTGCAGGGGCCGGAAAAGACTGGGCCCTGGGAGCAGGAAGGAAGTCAGCCTCCCCTGTATTACGGTTTGGTCGCGCTGGCGACGGCTGGCATCGATCAGGCCGGCCTCGATAGTTTCGCCGTTCAGAATCCAAGGGCCAATCTCGGCGACCCGCATCAGCAGGGCAACAAGAACGTCATGCTCTTCAGTGCCCAAAGCAGACCTCTCATCGGAATAAATCTTGCGCTGCACGTGGGCCGCTGGATTTCCTTGGTTTTTGGCACTCTCACAGTCTTTTTTGCATACCTACTCGCTCGCTTCGCCTTTCCGGCTGACAGGTGGTCGCGCCTGCTGGCGACCGCATTGGTGGCTACCATTCCGCAGTTTATATTCATCAGCGCGAGCCTTTCTAACGACAATATGATCACCGCCGTGAGCGCGGCCTCACTGGTCTGTTTGGCCGCGCTGGGCGGCCGCACTGCGGGCAAGGGAATCCGCTGGTGGGAATGGGTGGGACTCGGGCTGCTGCTGGGTCTGGGCGCGTTGAGTAAACTACAGGGGCTGGGGTTGCTTCCGCTGGCGGCCTTTACCTTTGTTCTGTATGCCAGAAGACAAAAGGACTGGGTAACTCCACTTCACGGCGCGCTATGGGTCGGGAGTGTAGTCCTCATCTCGGCAGGGTGGTGGTACGCTCGCAACATTCTCCTCTACGGAGACCCGTTCGGTACCAGCAATCTGCTCAGCGTAACCGGCCAGCGGGTGGAACCACTGACGCTAGCGGGACTGTTGGGAGAGCTACGCGGCCTGCAGATGTCGTTTTGGGGCATTTTCGGGTGGTTCAGCATTCTCCTGCCATCGTGGGCCTACACGCTCTTTGAGTTGCTGACCGCTTTGGCGCTGTCGGGCGCCGTCATCGCCTGGCTACGGTCTCGTACGGCCTCCCGCGGGTCCAGCGCGGAGGAAGAGCATGTTGTGAACGCAGCCAGAATCTCCTGGGGATGGGTATTGATTTCTCTCGCGCTGATGGCGTATTGGATTTCGGTCGCACAGGGCTCTCAGGGCAGGCTCCTGTTCCCGGCGGTGAGCGCACTGGCAGTCGTCGCGGTGGGGGGTCTTCGCTACTGGGCCGGGCTCCTTCCGCGTATCGTGCGCATTGCGCTTGGGACGGTTGTCCCGCTTGGCCTTTGGAGCTGCTCCTTGTATGCCCTGGGTGTTTTGCTGCCAGATGCGTACGGGCTGGACACGATGGCCGACGTTGTGTCAGAAGTGCCGGGGGACGCGATCCCAATTGGGAAAGTATATGGAGACGGTATCGAACTTGTGGCTGCCCGTTCGCCGGACCCAGACTCTTTTTCAGGCGATTCGGTGCCGGTGACGCTGTACTTCCGCGCCTCTCAGGTACAGGACCAGGACCACGAACTGTTTCTTCACCTACTGGATGCCAATGACAGACAGATAGGAAACGTAACAACGCAACCGGGATGGGGTGTTCGGCCACTCACATTGTGGCAACCTGATGTCATTTACGAGGACACCTACCTGATTCCGCTCGAGCGCCCATCGCCAAAAGTTGCCAGGTTGTACGTTGGCTTCGTCGACCCGTCATCCACCGCCCTGGAGAGCGAAGGACTTCTGCCGGTGGCAGGAGGCGGGCCCAGAATCGGGAGCCGTGTCGTCTGGACACATTACGCACAGCTGGAGTCGTTGTCGGTAAATTACGATAGCGGAATCTCGTTAGTCGGGGCGGCGGTGGGCGTGGAGGAGGTCCAGTTTTCGACGACGGCGCTGATTGAAATCGAGGAGAACAGTTCCATTTGGGTCGCTCTGCAGTGGCAGGATCGCGTGGATTCAGAAACTGCCTACGCAACCTCGCTTCGGCTTCATGCTGCGGGATCGGAGGGAACCTGGGTCTTTCAGGAGGATACGAACTTGTGGAGACAAGTTGATGGTCAAGTTGATGGTCAAGGCGTTGGTCAAGGTGCGGCTGCGTGGTCCCACACCACAATCGACTCGCTCGTTCACTTGTCTTTACCGCCGGAACTCCCTGCCGGCGAATATGAGTTGCGTCTGGTTTTGTACGACGCCGAGACCTTGGAGACGGTTGTACAGGACGGCACCTGGGAGCCCGAGCTGCTACTCGCAAGGCTCAAGTTGAACTAGAGGGGAGCATAGCCAACTGAGTGGGGAGCGGGATAGCAAAAAGATAGCGGCCAGTTAATTTGCGATGGCTGCCAGTCGCCTTCCCGCTTCATGCAGAGTTTCAATCCGCTTGGCAAAGGCGAAGCGCACGATCCCCTCGCCGTATTTTTCTCTGTCCTTCGTGTAAAAGTTGATACCGGCCACTGAAGCTACACCG
This sequence comes from Caldilineaceae bacterium, assembly GCA_965207495.1. Classification (GTDB taxonomy): domain Bacteria; phylum Chloroflexota; class Anaerolineae; order Caldilineales; family Caldilineaceae; genus Bin5. The sequence goes on along the minus strand of OZ242287.1, from coordinate 2,940,799 downwards.
ACCTCAGTCGTCAGCCAGCGGGCAAAGCGGTGCGAGTCCCACTCGGCCTGCGGCGCGTTGATGGCTGTGTAATCTGCCATGGTGTAGTAGGAGCCCTGGGGTCGGACTGCGCGAAATCCGGCAGTTCGCAGCATGTCCAACATTACTTCGCGGCGTTCAGTGTAATCCTCCCGCATCTTCTGCCAATAGGCGGTCGGCTGGCTCAAGGCAGCGGCGGCTGCCGCCTGCAAAGGCGTGGGCGCGCAGATGGTGGCGTAGTCGTGCACGGAGCGGATGGCTGAGGCGAGTGGTTCGCGGGCGATCACATAGCCCAAGCGCCAGCCTGTAACCGCAAAGCTTTTTCCCAGGCCGCCTATGGTTACCGTGCGGTCAACGAGGCCATCGAGGCTGCCCGGCGAAACGTGCTCGCGGCCGTCGTAGAGAATGCGATCATAGATTTCGTCAGTTATCAGAATGAGATTGTGCCTGTTGGTAAATTCGATGATCATCTGAATCTCATCGCTGTCGAAGACCCGGCCGGTCGGATTGTGAGGTGTATTCAGGAGGAGGGCTCGCGTCCGGTCGGTGACTGCTGCCTCCAGTCGGTCGGCGTCGACACGATATCCGGGGGCATCCAGGACGACCTGAACCGCTTGGGCGTCGGCCAGTAGCGCCGAAGGGCGGAAGGTCTCGTGCCCTGGCTCCAGAATGATCAGCTCGTCGCCGGGATTCAGCAGGGCGAGCAATGCAACGGTTATGCCTTCGGTGACACCGCAGACGACGCAGATGTGAACATCGGGATCTACGTTCCAGCCCAGCTGAGTGGTGTATTGTTCAGCCAGGGCCTGGCGCAATGGTGGATAGCCCCACGTGACCGTGTATTGATTGGCTGTGCCGCGAATTGCCTCTACAGCTGCGTTGACAATTGCCTCTGGTGGGTCGAAGTCGGGGAAGCCCTGGCTCAGGTTGATGGCTTCGTGCTGCATGGCCAGCCGGGTCATCTCGCGGATCATCGACTGGTTGAAGTTCGTTGTGCGGGTTGCTGGGTACAAGGCGTTCCTCGCAATTCATAGTGTGTGGCGCACTGCCGAGACGCGGCAATTCTACTCGAAACGCGCTCAACTGGCAACGCTGAGGGGTCGGGGGTCAGTGGTCAGTGGTCAGTGGTCAGTAACTTCTGCGGTTGGAGGTCAGTGGTTTGAGGGTTGAGACGACAAGGGGGGGGCAGACACTGTTGGCTAGACACGTTGCCGGGGAAGAAGATGCACAGTGGCTAGCAAGGGCGGGGCGAACTGCAGGGGTCAGGGGGCAAAGGTCAGTTGTCAGTGGTCAGTGGTCAGTGGTCAGTAACTTCTGCGCTTGGAGGTCAGTGGTTTGCGGGTTGAGACGACAAGGAGGGAGCAGACACTGTTGGCTAGACACGTTGCTGGGGAAGAACTAACACGGTGGCTAGCAAGGGCGGGGCGTTGCGGGGACGGGGAACTGCAGGGGTCAGTGGTTAGTGGTCAGTGGTCAGGGGCTGGAGAGAGCAAGTGAAGGAGTAGGCACTGTTGGCTTGACATACTGCTGGATGAGAAAAGACACGGTGGCTAGCAAGGGCGGGGCGTTGCGGGGGCGCGGAACTGCAGGGGTCAGGGGTCAGGGATCAGGGGTCAGGGGCTGGAGAGAGCAAGTGAAGGAGTAGGCACTGTTGGCTTGACATACTGCTGGATGAGAAAAGACACGGTGGCTAGCAAGGGCGGGGCGTTGCGGGGGCGCAGCCCCTGCACAAGGGAGGGCCGAAGGCCCGGACGCCCAAAAGCGAGGAGAGAGTGGAGAGGAGTGAGGAGAGAGTGACACCTGATGGGCTGCCTGCGGCCGGGCGGGCGAGTTGCTCGCAAGGGCAGACATTGAGCGGTGACATTGAGCGGTGACATTGGACTGACTACCGGGCAGAGGGCTTTTTTGACAATCTGTGGGTGCTATTGTATCTTCCCGTGCAAAGTCCACCTGAATCGCCTTGGAGCCGAACAAACGCTGGTGCTCCGGCGAGTCTCTGAAATCTTAAACTGAATCGGTTAGGCGAATGGCGACTCTTCAAGATCAGATCGCCGTGACTTCCACGCAAAAGCAACGGCCGTGGTATTACCTGAACGGCGAGGAGCGGCTGGCATGGTTGCTGGTCCTGCCCTGGATCATCGGTTTTCTGGCCTTCCAGCTTGGACCAATGTTGGCCTCGCTGGGGCTCTCTTTGACCGAGTGGCGCATGTTTACGCCGCCGAAGTTCATTGGGCTGTCGAACTACGCCGAGATGATTTCGGGCGATCCCCTGGTACTTCAAGCCTTCAAAGTAACGACTATATTCTCGGTAACATCGGTCCCGCTGCGCATTGCTCTGGGCGTATTGGTGGCCCTTCTATTGAACGCCAGCGTTCGGGGGCTGGCCTTCATTCGCACGGTTTATTACCTGCCGGCGACTGTCAGCGGTGTGGCGGTGGCGATGGTCTGGCTTCTCATTCTGAACGGCGATTTCGGGTTGTTGAACCGGACGCTCAGTTTGATCGGAATTGAAGGGCCTTACTGGCTGACCGACACGAGTACGGTGCTCGCTTCATTCGTGTTAATGAGTCTTTGGAGCGTCGGGGCAGGCATCATCATCTACCTTGCCGGTCTTCAGGGCGTTCCCAATGAGCTCTACGAGGCGGCCGAAGTCGACGGCGCCGGCGACTGGGTGAAGTTCTGGAGAATTACGCTGCCGATGATCTCTCCCGTGCTCTTCTTTCAGTTTGTCATCGGAATGATCGACGCGCTGCAGGAGTTTGCCGGCCCTTTTATCATGACGCAAGGCGGCCCTGGAAACGCCAGCCTGTTTGTCATGCTCTATCTGTTCAGGCAGGGCTTCGAGTTTTTCCAGATGGGCTATGCTTCTGCGCTGGCCTGGGTGCTATTTGTATATATCATGGTGCTGACGCTAATGATCATTCGTTCCTCGGCGGTTTGGGTTTATTACGAAGGCGAAGTCAGGGAAGACTGACAGATGGCTATACGCTCAATCAGTGAAAGCCAGAGTCGGTCACGGGCCGTCAGGTTGACATTCATTTATCTTGTCCTGGCGGTGGGCATGGTGATCGTCATCATGCCGTTCTTGTGGATGGTTTCGACGTCTTTGAAGACACCGGCATCGGTGTTCAAGATTCCCACCGTCTGGATCCCTGATCCGGTGGTGTGGGCCAACTACCCTGATTCGATGACGATATTGCCATTCTGGCGCTATATTCTGAATACAGCCCAGATAACGTTCCTGGCAGTCGTAGGGGCGACGTTTTCCGGCTCATTGGCGGCGTTTGCCTTTGCCAGATTGCGGTGGCGCGGTCGAAACTTTATGTTTGTTCTCGTTTTGACCACTTTGATGTTGCCATTTCAGGTGATCATGATTCCGCAGTTCATTCTGTTTCGCTCGCTCCAGTGGCTGGATACTTATCTTCCGTTGGTGGTCCCGGCCTTTTTCGGCGGCAGCGCTTTCAATATCTTTCTGTTGCGGCAGTATTTCATGACCATCTCGCCGGAGCTGGACGACGCAGCTATCATAGACGGCTGCAACCGTTTCGGGGTGTACTGGCGCATCATTATCCCGCTGTCAAAGGCGGCACTGATGACGGTCGTCATATTCATCGTGCAGAATCGCTGGCAAAGTTTTCTCGTGCCGCTGATCTATTTGTTCGACCAGAAGAAGTACACGCTGGCCCTGGGTCTGCGCCTGTTCCAGGACCAGTACACAACCGATTGGGAGCTGATGATGGCAGCCGCCACCGTCAGCATGTTACCGGTACTGCTCGTATTCTACTTTGGGCAACGTTACTTTATTCAAGGGGTCGTGTTTACGGGTGTGAAAGGGTAGATATTACCCAAAAACGCAGCCGTTCTAAGCACTCAGACAAGAAAAGGGAGAAATGACGTATGTCGAATCAAATCAGCCGAAGAAGTTTCCTGCGTAGCGCTGGTCTTGGGACCGGCGCGGTAGCAGTTCTTGCTGCATGCCAGCCGATGCCAGGGGGCACGTCGGACGGGGAGGAGGGAGCTGCCGCGGCTCCAGCGAGCGAACCCGTGACGATCACGTCCATGACATGGGCCTGGACCGAATTGATGGCTCAACTGTCGGAGGTCTTCGCCGAACAGAATGACGGAGCGATCACTGTCGAGGGGCAGACTCTGGGGTGGGGAGACTACTGGACCAAATTGAACACACTGTATGCGTCCGGTTCGCCGCCTGACGCTGCCTGGACGCATACGGCCTGGGTGCGACCGCACGCTGTCCTGGGCGTGATCGAAGATCTGAATCCTCGGATCGACGCCACACCGGGTTTCCCAGACGACTGGTACAGTTCGGTTTGGGGCCTGTTTGAGTTTGAGGGTGGGCAGTATGGCAGTAGCTGGGACGTGGGCGTACAGGGGATATGGTACAATCGCAACCTCTACGAGGAGGCGGGGCTGACAGGACCGGGTGTGGGAACGACCTATGCCGATCTTCTGGAGCACGGTCTCACGCTGACCACGGACCGGGGCGGCAACCATCCCCAGGATGACGGCTTCAACAAGAGAGAGGTGTCGGTTTGGGGCATGTCGAATATGGTGGACAACTGGGTCAATGAGATCCGTCCCCAGGCTGTGGCGTGGGGTACGGATATTTTCAATGAGGATGAGACTGAGTGCATTGTCAATTCCGAGGCGACATTGGAATTTCTCAACTGGTATCTGGACGCGATTCAGACCCACAACATTCACCCTTCGGCCGACCTCATCGAGGGGCTGGGCAACCTGTTTGTTTCTGGCAGCTCCGGCATGATATCAACCTTCCCGGGAATCATCGACCAGTTCGACGGCTCCTTTGTGTGGGAGATTTCGCCGTACCCGATGGGTGGGTCAAATGGGACCCACACTTTGAATGTGGGTGGTTCTGCGTGGTCGGTTCCAAGCGAAAGCCCGCACCCTGAGGAGGCATGGGAATGGGTGAGTTTCAACGCCACCGACCTGGCTCACCAAACTTGGGCGCAAAGAGGCATCATTAACGCACGCCGCTCTACGTCGAAGTACGTGTTGGACCAGATGGATGTCCCGGACACATTCGTGGAGTTCTACATGGACCGCATCGATGAATTTGGTGTACCGGTGTGGCAACACAAGAACCGTGCACAGATAAACACGGCGCTCACCTCGGCGTTTGAGCTGGTCTGGCTTGGCGACATTTCGGTGGAGGATGCCGCAAATGGTGTCAAGGCAGAGGTAGATGAACTGCTGGCAGACGCCTAATCACTGGCAGAATTCCAGCTCTTTGCAAGAGTTAATCGAAGGCGCGCAGCCGTTCCCCAGGTTTAGAAGCGGGAATACTTCCTTCACTCAGTTCTCAGCGTAGTCAACGAAAAGCCAATGCACCCCCTTGCAGAAGCTCTTGCTTGGGGGTGTTTTTCTTCCTTAGCGAGGCTCTATCATGACCGCCCGACGCCGTCCAAATGTCCTACTGATCATGGCCGATGATCACGCGCCGGCCGCGTTTTCAACCTATGGTGGCAGACTGAACAGAACACCAAACCTGGATCGGTTAGCAGCGGAAGGTCTGCGGCTGGACCGTTGCTTCTGCACAAATGCGATTTGTACCCCTGCGCGGGCGTCTGTACATACCGGAAAGTACAGCCATGCGACTGGAATCAAGACGCTTAACGACGTGATCGACCAGACCCAGGAGACGACGCTGGGGATGCTCCTGCACGATGAAGGTTACCAGACGGCATTCGTAGGGAAGTGGCATCTCGGGCATGGTGGGCATAGCGACCCAGCCGGTTACGACTTCTGGAGCGTTCTGCCTGGACAGGGCCGATACTACGATCCTGAGATGACCGAGATGGGAGAGCCGGTGGTAGAGCAGGGTTATGTGACGGACGTCCTGACTGACAAAGCTCTGAACTGGCTGTCACAGCGGGAAGAAGAGCGGCCGTTTTTCCTGGTCTGCGCGCACAAGGCTCCCCACGATCCGTTCCAGCCTAATCCAAAGCACCAAGAACTCTTCGCGGATGAACCGATACCCGAGCCTGCTACGTTTCACGACGACTACCGGAATCGGGCGGCCGCGGCCGGTATGGCGACCGAACAGGTGGCGCTGATGCACTTGAAGAACCATGTGCCCGATCCGGTTCCCCCTGGGCTGTCGGCCGAAGAGCAGAAGGCGTGGAACTACCAGAGCTACATGCGAAACTACCTTCGCTGCGTTGCTTCAATCGACGAGAATGTGGGCCGCCTGCTGGACTACCTGGACGATACCGAGATCGCCGAGGACACAGTCGTCATTTACACGTCAGACCACGGCTTCTTTCTGGGCGACCACGGCTGGTATGACAAGCGGTTCATGTACGAGGAGTCGATTCGGATTCCCTTTCTGATGCGCTACCCGCGACTGGTGCAGGGGGCGGTTACCTGTGAACGCATTGCGCTAAACGTAGACTTTGCGCCGACTATTTTGGATTACTGTGGGGCTCCGGTTCCGAGAGAAATGCAGGGCAGGAGTCTGCGCCCGCTCGCGGAAGGGAGGCCGCCGTCAGACTGGCGCAAGTCGATGTACTACCGCTATTGGATGCACCTGGCCCACTTCAACATCCCAGCCCACTACGGCATTCGCACAGAGCGGCATAAGCTGATCTACTACTATGGGGAGGCTCTCGGCAGCGCAGGCGCGATTGACGAGCCTACCACGCCGGAGTGGGAGCTCTTTGACCTCGAGAATGATCCCAGAGAGATGCAGAATATCTTCCATGACCCGGCCAACGCGGAGCTGGTGAACGAGCTCAAAGTCGAGTTAGCGAGATTACAGAGAGAGTTGGGTGACAGACCGTGCGAGGGGGGAATGTAAGGTCAGTGGTCAGTGGTCAGGGGGCTGAGTCTGGAGCGAGGGGTGGAGACACTGTCAACTAGACGCAATGCTGGGGAAGAATGCGCACGGTGGTCTAGTAAGGGCGGGGCGTTGCGGGGGCGCAGCCCCCGCACAAGGGAGGGCCGAAGGCACGACCGCCCGGAACTGCAGTGGTCAGTGGCTAGTGGTTAGCGGGCGGTTGCGTGGGGCGGCAGGAGGGCTGGAGAGGGCTAGGGATGGGTGGTTTCGAGAAATACCTATTTGGGGAGGCCTTTCTTGAGGTGGTGGATTTCCACGAGGCCGGCGTCGCGGATGCTGGCGAGCTGGGCTGGTGAGAGTCCGGCGGCCGCCTCTTCTACTTGGCTGACGATTTGCGTTGTAAGTTCCTCAGTCAGGGTTGGTTCGCCCAAGGTTCGCCAGCGCGCCTCTTGCGACGGTCCCAAATGGCGCATGTAGTGGGCGATTCCCTCGTCGCCGCCGGCCAGATGATAGGTGGTGAACGGGCCCTGCAAGGCCCAGCGCAGGCCCGGGCCCTGTGTTATGACGTTGTCGATGTCCTCAACGGTTGCGATGCCTTCGGCCACGAGGTGGATGGCCTCTCTGAAGAGAGCGGCGGCGAGCCGGTTGGCGATGTGGCCGTAGGCCTCCCTTTTCATCAGGACGGGCGCCTTGCCGATTGCCCGGTAGAACTCCATTGCCCAATCCAGGAATACGGGTGCAGTCTGCGCGCCGCCGGAAACTTCCACTAGTGGAATCAGGTGTGGCGGGTTGAAGGGGTGGCCTACGAGCAGGCGTTGCGGATGCCTGGCCTCCGCCTGAATGTCGGACGGAATCAGGGCGGTGGCGCTGCTGCTTACGATTACTTGTGGACCGATTACAGACTCTAGATGTCGCAAGGTTTCGCGCTTAATGTCCAGGCGTTCGGGTACGTTTTCCTGCACGAATTGGACTGCGGCAAGCTCTTCGCCGATTTGGGATGAGAATCGCAAACGATCCTGGTCAATGCCGGATGCCAGACCGATGCTCTCGAGTGCGGGGGGCATCTTGTCGATGGCGCGGCGCAAGTCTTCTTCCTCGCGAACCGGATCGACGGCGACAACGTTCAGGCCGTTGGCGAGAAAACAGGCTGCCCAGCTTGCCCCGATTGTACCTGCACCGATAACAGCAACCGTCTTAATATGCTCGACTGGTCCGGGCTCTACAGAATGATGGGGGTCCATTTCAGATTCTCTATACGAAGTCGTCTCTCTGACCGCTGAAGTTCCTGCATTTGACGTCGAGTGTGATGGGCGATGTACTGCTGGTTGAATCAGAATGGCTCACAAGGAGGACAGGAAGCGCTGTAGGCGAGCCAGAACTTCGTTCATTCCAGGGTGGTGGTCGCGGAGCAGATCTTCATCGTTAACTCCGGCTTCGGCACGTTCGATCAATTGGGCGGCTTTTTCGTCCGTCTCCAGGTCGACGTAGCTGGTGGAAAGGCGAAGTGAGAGCTCATGGGCGGGTGTGCCGAAGTCTGACCCGGGCAGGGTGGCGATTTGCCATTCTTCCAGGAGGTAGCGGGCAAGGTCGACCGATGTCTGGACGCCTAGAGATGCCAGAGGTTTGCGCCAGTGATCGAAATTGGGGAACAGGTAGAAGCCGCCCATTGGTTCGGCGCAGGGGACGTCCAATTCGGAGAGGCCTCGCCATAGGTAACGAGTTCGGGCGGCGTGTAAGGCCGTGCATTTCTCCACGTATGCGGCCAGTTCGGCGTCGGCGCCGTAGGCGGTGACGGCGGCGTACTGGATCGGGGCGGACGCGGTGGACCAGAGTTCGCTGCCGACTTTTGCGACCGCTTGGAGGAGATGCTGTCCCACGTCGCCGGGCGGCAGGAGGGCAGTGCCAAGACGCCAGCCGCCGAGTGAAAGATGCTTGCTCATTCCGCCGAGGACGACCGTTCCCTCCGGGTAGAAGCTGCTGATTGAGACATGTTTGCGGCCGTATGCGGTGAGGCCGTATATCTCGTCAGAAAGAACGAGGACCTCTTCCCGCCTGCAGATTTCGGCAATCTCTTGGAGTAGAGCGGGCTCGAGCATCTGGCCGGTGGGGTTACTGGGGCTGTTGAGGATGAGCAGGTGCTGATTGTACGGAGAGTGCCTCAGGAGCTGTTGGAGCCTTGCTGGATGGAGAAGGTGGCCGTCCTCCGGGGTTGCGGGCAGGCGCAGGACGGGGCGGTTAAACAGCCGGGACTGGGGCTCGTAGCTCACCCATGAAGGCGTGTGAAGTACTGTGGCGCCGGCCAGCGCCATCTGGAAGGCGAACAGGAGGGACTTGCTGCCGGGGGCGACGATTACCTGGTCGGCGCCGACTTCACGGTCCAGCTGTCGCGAGTGAAAGGTTGCGATTGCCTGCCGGAGCTCGGGAATCCCGGCGTTGGGCAGATAGCTTTGCCGGGAGGCGTTCTCAACCAGCGCACGGACTATCTTTGGGTGGGCGGGAAAGCGGGACTCGCCAAATCCAAGGTGGTAGACTGTTTCGCCGCTGGCCCACATTTGGCGAACGCGTTCGTTGATACGGAGGGTTGGCGACGGGGCAAGCCTGTTGCCCAAAGAGGAGGAGAGTGAGAGATTCACTTGCGAGTTTTGCGCATTGCGGAGGCAGGCCCTAGCCAACCCAGAAGGCCTTTTCGAGGTCGGTAAACTCTTCGGCCGGCCCCTGGAATTTGTTGCGGCCCAGCTCCAGCACGTAGACGTAGTCAGCAACCTTGAGGGCCGAGCGAATCTCCTGGTCCACGAGCAGGATTGTCAGGCCGTCGCGGTCGCGCAGGTCGACGAGCATCTGGTAGACCTCTTCGGAGAGCAGCTTGGCGAGGCCGGCGGTGGGCTCATCCACCAGGATCAGTTTGGGGTCGGTCATGAGGGTACGGCCGATTTCGACCATGCGCTGCATGCCGCCAGAGAGTTCGCCAGCGTTGGAACGGCGACGGGGTTTGAGATCGGGGAACCGGTCGTAGTTTTCTTCGAGCTTGCGCTTGATGCGGCTCTTGTCATTCTTGAAGGTCCACGCGCCCAGCTCTAGGTTCTCCTCGACGGACATGAAGCGGAAGACGCCGGGCTGCTGGGGAATGTAGGAGATTCCCATGTTTATGCGTTCGTGCGTAGGCACATCGATAATGTCCTGCTCGTTGAGGCGAATCTGGCCCTCATTCGGGCGCAAGAAGCCATAGATCGCCTTGAGCATGGTCGACTTGCCGACCCCGTTGGCGCCGAGGATGGTGGTGATTTTGCCGCCCTCTGCCTGCAGGGAGACACCCTGAAGGATGTTCAGATCACGGTAGTAGCCAACGTACAGGTCAGTGACTGCCAGCATTACTCTTCATCCTCACCGAGGTAGGCGGCTTTCACCAAGGGATCTTCGCGTACGATCTCCGGGTCGCCGTCGGCAATCAGATCGCCGTAGTTCAGCACGAGCAGGCGGCGGCTGAGCGTGAAGATCGTATCCATATCATGGCTGATGATGATGAATGCTTTGCCCTGGGCATTGATTTCGGTGATGTAGCGGTAGATGACATCCATCAACCGGGGATGGACGCCGGCGAAGGGTTCATCGAGAATGATCATCTGGGGATCGAGCATGAGAAGGCGGCCCAGCTCCAAGAGTTTCTGCTGGCCACCAGAGAGGGCGCGGGCGTACTCGTTGCGGAGGTGGGAAATTGTCAGGAATTCCAGCACTTCCTGCGCCTTCTCTTCGAAGTCGCGCTGGCGGGCTGTTGCCCGCATTGCCATGGCCGGGATGAGCAGGTTTTCCAAGACGGTCATGCGGCGAAAGGCGCGCGTAACCTGAAACGTTCGACCGAGGCCGGCCCTCGCCACGCCATAGGGCGGGCGCGTGTCGATTCTTTCCCCGTTCATGTAGACGGTACCGCTGGAGGGTTTGAGCGCGCCGTCCAGGATGTTGGTCAGTGTCGTCTTCCCGGCGCCGTTGGGGCCGATGAGGCCGATTAGCTCGGGCCCTTCCACGGTAAAGGAGACATCTTTGAGTACTTCGAGGCCGCCGAAGTTCTTGTAAATGCTGTTCGAGGTCAGTTTCAACATGATCGGTAACCGCCTGGTAAATTTATCCTGCGTTCTCTTCGCTACTGGCGGATTGGGTCTCGTCTTCTTCGCTTACAACGACATCTTCTTCCTCAATTACGACCTCTTCCACTTCTTCAGATTCTACGCGAATAGAGACTGTCTCCTGTGCTACCCGGCCTCGACTGATCCGTTCAAGTATGGGGAAGAGGAGACCGTTGCGCTGGAAACGGAGTGTCAGCATCAGCAGCAGGCCGAAGAAGACCAGCCGCCACAGTGTCATGTCGACGTGAAGCGGTCCGATGGTGATGTTAGTACGCAGCAGTTCCAGGGCAAATGTTATGACAATAGCGCCCACCGATGCCGCGTAGATATTCTCCAAACCGCCTATAACCGCCATGGCGATCACGAGTGACATCTGCAGGATTATCACCGTATTGGGCGTGATAATGCCAATATAGTGGCCTTGCAGTGCGCCGGCAGCGGCCGCCAAAGTACTGGTGATCACAAAGACCAGAACTTTGTAGCGGACGATGTTGACGCCCAAGGCGGCCGCGGCCTCCTCATCTTCGCGAATGGCGCGGATGAACAGGCCGAAGCGCGAGCCCGCCAGCCAAGTCATCAAAGCCATTGCAAAGAGGAAGAGGAGCAGCATGGCGTAGTATGGCGGAATCTTGCTGGTCGAACTGAAGCCCATAATGCCAGCGGGGAAGAGCGGCACGAGCTCAAGGCCACTCTGACCCTCGGTGATGGGGATTTCGGCACTGATAGAGGCGCGCAGAATTTCGGAAAAGCCGATGGTAAACAGAGCAAGATAGGTACTGCGCAAACGGAGAACCAGCCAGCCGACCAGGAGACCAAAGATCGCGCCCATGACCAGGCCCATGGCGATACTCGCCCATACAGGCGGGAAGATGATAAGCGTACCCGCGGGAAGGGTCTGGGTCTTGGCCATGTCGAGGCAGGACTCGTCGATGGTGCCCACGCGGCGGATATTCAAAATCACGAGCCACCAGTTGCCTAACAGCGGTATGTCGGTGCAGAGTTCGGAAGGGGCGGTTGTGAAGCGGATGAATTTCCCGATCAGGCCGGAGGTATATCCTCCGATGGCCATGAATGCCATGTGACCGAAGGAAAATTGGCCGGCGTAACCGGCCAGGAGGGACCAGCTGGAGGCGAGAATCGCGTAGAAGAAAGCCGTGATGGCGAGGTGCATGAAGTAGCTGCTGAGGACGAGGGGGCCGAGGCCGTCCAGTTCTGAGGAGGCCAGCGGAATCAACAGCAGGAGGACTATTGCAATCGTACCTGCGACGCGGTAAATGCGGGTAGGGCTCATAGTTCTCGCCCAAAGAGGCCGGTCGGTTTCAAGAGGAGAACCAGCGTTAGAATCACCATTCCGTAAGCGGGAATGTAGGCGGCTGCTCTTGTGGCATCGGGAATGCAGCCGGTTCCTGCGGCCTCCACGAGGCCGACGATAAGGCCGCCGAGGAATGCGCCGGGAAGGCTGCCCATGCCGCCAAGCACGATAATTACGAAGGAGCGGGCGGCTGCGGGGATTCCCACCTGGGGAAGCCAGGAGAAGACCTGAACGAGAGAGGCCCCTGATAACCCGGCAAGCATCGCGCCCATACTGAAGGCCAAGGTGTTCATGGAGTTGGGATTGATGCCGGTGACGGCCGCTGCCTGCCTGTCCTGGCTGACAGCGCGAAGGGCCTTGCCGACCCAGGTCCGGTAGAGGAACCAGAGCAGTGCGGCGAGCATCATCAGGGCAAGAAGGGCGGCAGTGAAACGGGGATTCGGGATTGAAATCGCGTCAAAGACGGTAACATTGCCGGGCGTCATCTTGAGCAGGACCCCCGAATCGGCAGGAATTTCCGTGCGCGGGAAGGGGAAGAAACGTTGCGCTTTTACGGGCACTGCCGATGTCAGGGCCTGGGTCAAGTACTGCAGGAAGAAGGCCAGGCCGAAAGTTACGAGAATGGCATACTCGGTGGGGCGTTCGATCTCGCCGCTGCCCATTGGGCGCAGGAATAACCGTTCAAAGAGGTAGCCGATTGCGAAAGTGACGACGCAACTTGCAAGAATGGCGATAATTGGCGAAACGCCGGGAATCCATTCGGCGGTCATGAAATAGGTGACCATCCCGCCGATCATGTAGAACTCGCCGTGGGCGAAGCTGACAACGCCGAGAATTGAGAAGATCAGCGTGAGGCCGAGGGCCATGAGACCGTAAATGATGCCGATGACGATGCCGTTGGCAAGCTGCGAGATTACGAACCCGCCATTGGCGACGCACAGGTTGTCGGGGTCGGCGAGAGCAAAAGCGGCGATAAATATGCCGACTACTATGGCGATGGCGATGCCAATCAGACGGCTGGTTATTTTGGGCGTGGCGAACCAGAGCGGGAGGAGGCTAAAGGGGCCGAGGGCGGCGCCAATAACTGCACCGCCAAACGAAGCCTGGGAAATCTCCAGGTCTTTGCGGGCGTAGACGCGGGGCGTCACGACGCCGCCGAGGGCACCCCAGAATAGAATCCACAGAAGCGCCCAACCGAAAATAGCTGCGTTTTCCATGGTTCAGTTCAAGGCCTGGTCGGAAGTAGGTAGTTCTGTTTGTAGAGTAGACTCAGGAAGCACTGTCGGATGCGACAGTTTGGGAATGTGATGGTGGAAGGCCTCCGAGCCAAGGGGATAGCTCGAAAGGCCTTCCTTCCATTTTCAAGTTCAAGAAGTCGTGGTGTTACTCCTGACCGACAATGACCGGCGGGTCGGTCTGATAGACATTCGGGTAGACGACTGCGGTGTCCACGGCATCCTGACCCGCTTCCTGATACTGGACGATGGTGATAGCGGGATCGGGGAACTGGTGCCACCATTTGGGATCCACACCCGCCTGGTCAGGCGTATTGCTGCGGTTGATCGGGAAAGTGATGGGTCCCAAGGCGCCCATGTGGTTGATGTTCTCCAGGGCGTCGATGATGTCGGCCGGATCGGTCGAGCCAGAGTCTTCGATAGCCTGGGCGATAAGCATGATTGAGTCGTAGGAGGCCATCGCGTAAGACTCGATGTCATCCTTACCGGTGCGGGCCGAGTACTCGGCGACGAGTTCCTGGGCAACGTCGTTGTAGAGTTTCTGAGGAAGGCCAATGCGACGCACAAAGCAGTTATTGCCGTCGGGGACGTTCGTCCAGAAGGCATCGCTAACGAGCGAGACCTGGTTGCACATAAAGGGTACGTCCTGGGGACCGATGCCGGCGTCGGCGGCCTGCTGGGTGAAGTTATAGGAGGCTTCACCGGTGGCGAGGGTCACGATCATGTCGGGGCTCTCAGCCTTCACGCGCTCGATGATGCCGGCGAAGTCCTGGGTGCCGATGTCAACACTGAAGGTGACGGAGGCGATACCGGCCCCGTCGAGGAGCGCGGTCGTGTTCTCGGCGGCCGGGATACCGTAGTCGGTGTTCTCGGTGAGGATGACGACCTTGTCGAGTTTCATGCCGTTCTCATCGCGCAGCCACTGGATGAAGTTGACATCAACGGCAGAGACTTCAGAGCTCAGGGGGGCGATGCGGAAGATCTCATCGTACTGGACGCTGGTGATGGTGTCGTTCCAGGTCTCGGCGAAGACGATGGGAACGCCGTTATCGCGAGCGACCTCTTTGGCAGCCACACCTACCGAGCTGTGGTAGCCGCCGCCGATGCCGACGACGCCATCCTGGTTGATGAGACGTTCAACGACGGCGGTGCCACGTTCCGGCAGGCCTTCGGTGTCGACGATAATCACCTCTACAGGTCTGCCCATAATGCCGCCGCGCGCATTGAGTACGTCAGCGGCGATCAGCATCGCATCGCGCATGGCTTCGCCACCAACGACCGCGCCGGGCGCGGAGAGAGGTGCGAGGGCGCCGATCTTGATCGGCTCCATGTCCATGTCGTCTGACTCTTCTGCGGCAGGGGCTTCGGTTGCTGCGGGGGCAGCCTCTTCTTCCGCGGCCGGTTCCGGCTCGCCGACGGTTTCCGTCTGGCCTCCGCAAGCTGCCAGCAGCAGCGCCAGAATAGTCAGTGCGATTGCACTCCAAAGTAGATTTCGCTTTAGATTCATTTCAGGTTTTCTCCTTTGTTCTGTTGGGCCAATTGCCAACAGTTGCCAAATCCCGACTGTACGCGTTTAGGAACGGGTCAGTAGAACCATGTGGGTAGCAGGGGGAACACACGTTGTGTTCTCATATTATGCACCAGCGCAAGATGCATGTCAATGGTGCCATGGTCCATATGGAGAGCAAAAAAGCCTGGATTCAGACGCCAGAATTTCCCTCCAAGGGGGCGCCAGACGGGTAGATAGTGCCAGTCTATTGCCCCACAACAACCGGGGCGCCGGTTCGATAGGTCTCGGGAAACACAACTGTTGCGGAGACGGAGTCTTCCCCTTCGTGCTGATACTGAACGACAGTCACGGCGGGATCAGGGAATTGGTGCCACCATTTGGGATCGACGCCGGCCTGCTCGGGTGTATTGCCGCTGTTGACGGGGAACGTTATCTTGCCTAGTGCACCGATATAGGTTATCCCTTCCAGCGTTGCGATGATCGCGTCGGCGTCGGTCGTGCCGGCCTCTGCAATCGCCTGCGCAATGATTCGAACGGCATCGTAGGCAGCGAACGCGTAGGACTCAGCTCCTTCTTTGCCGGTGCGCGCCTCGTATTCGGCCAAAAAGTCGAGGGCGACATCGTTGTAGAGTTGCACCGGCAGGCCGATTCGACGCACGAAACAGTAGTTTCCGTCGGGGACGTTCCTCCAGAACGAGTTGCTTTCAAGCGCGTTATGGTCGCAGAGAGTCGGCAGGTCCTGGGGCCCAATGCCGGCGTCTGCGGCCTGCTGAGCGAAGTTATAGGAAGCTTCACCCGTAGCCAAAGACATAATGAGGTCCGGCGCCTCTGCCTTAATCCTCTCGACAATACCGGCGAAATCCTGTGTTCCAATGTCGACGCCGAAGGTGACGGAGTCGATTCCCGCTTCTGCCAAGAGCCGCGATGTATCTGCGGCTGCAGGAATCCCGTAGTCGGTGTTTTCTGTCAGGAGTACGACCTTTTCCAGTCGGGCGCCGGCGTCGTCTCTCAGCCACTGCATAAATTTGACATCGACAGCGGAGACCTCTGAGCTGAGCGGGGCTATGCGAAAGACCTGGGGATATTGGACGCTGGTAATGGTGTCATTCCAGGTATTAGCGAGGACGATGGGAATGTTGTTGTCGTGTGCTACCTCCTTGGCGACAACGCCAACGGAGCTGTGGTAGCCTCCGGCAATGGCTACGACCCTGTCCTGACTGATCAGCCTTTCGATGACAGCGGATCCCCGTTCGGGAAGGCCTTCGCTATCAACTACGATCAGCTCTACGGGCCGCCCCAAGAGGCCACCGTTTGCGTTGATGTGATCGGCGGCGATTAACATGGCGTCTCGCATTGCCTCGCCGCCTACGACGGATCCTGGGGCGGAGAGCGGGAAGAAGGCCCCGATTCGAATGGGGTCGGCGGCCGGCTGTTCTGCTTCGCTTTCTTCGGGGGCATTTTCTGCTTGCGAGATTGAGGTGTCAGCCTGAGGCTCTTCCGAGGTCGTTGAGTCCGAGGCGCAACCTACTATGAGGAGGAGTATGAGGGCCGTGGCAAGCGCGCGTATCGTTCCAATTGGGGTGAGATTCACTCTTAATTTCTCCGTTTCTGGTGCTGGACTTTCAACTTGGGGGGCGCGGAAACTGTGGCAGGGGCAAGTAGCTTCTACTGATGTACATTTTCTCGACCAACTTGCCGAAGTTCGCCGGAAGGTTTTGTTGCGTCTGTTACGTCCAGCAAGATCGAGCGAAGTCTTGGGGATGCTTCGGTCTGCAAACGGAGGCCGTCGGCGTCTCTGCGAACAGTGGCAAACACTTGCCATCCCGCTCGATCCAGCCAAAGGGCACATGCGCGGCCGATGCCGCTGGATGCCCCTGTGATCATGACAGACTTGGTCAGTTCTCTCCTGTGTTCCACTGTCCTTGTCTTGGTTGACATATGGTCATTCACAAGTTTGGAGGGGGACTTGCGAGCATTTCTTCTTTCTTCTTCACGGGGGGCGGGTTCGAAAGTCTATTCTACTCTGTTTCAATTCTGATCTGTTTCAGTTCAAACTTTCGGTCTTCGATAGAATGCGGTCAGATTCCCATGCCGCCGGTCACTTCGAGCACATGGCCGGTGATGTAGGATGCCAGGGGGGAGGCGATCAGGACGATTCCCGATGCCGCTTCATCATCGGTGGCGGGCCGTCCGAGGGGGATACGCAGGTGAATGTCCTTGTCGAGCATCGTGCGTACCTTCTGGGGGATTCCCAGCAGGATCTCGCTGCCTTCGATTTCGATCGATTCTTCCTGGACCTCCTGGGGACGGGTCAAGCGGGTGTCGACGAAACCGAAGGCGACGACGTTGCAGCGGATTCCGAGCCGGCCCCATTCCTTGGCGATCGTCTTGGTCAGACCCACGATCCCCATTTTGCCGGCAGCATAGTTGGCCTGGCCGATATTGCCGTGCAGGCCGGAGGTCGATGACACATTGACGATGCAGCGGTTTGTGGGGCGCCCGCCGGACTCGATTTCAGCCGCGGCGGCTGCGCGCAGATGGGGAGCGGCGGCACGGATCATGCGAAAGGGGGCTGTCAGGTGAACGTCCAGGACCGCCTGCCACTGTTCGTCGGTGAGCTTATGCGACATGGCGTCCCAGGTGTAGCCGGCATTGTTGACCAGGACGTTCAACCGGCCGAATCTGTCGACCGCAATCTGCATCAGCTGTTCCGGGAAACCGGGGGCGGTGACATCACCAGCGACGGCGACTGCCTGCCCACCTTGGGACCGGATCGTCTGCGCGGTCTCTTCGGCCACGCTTGTGTCAAGATCGTTGACGACGACGTTTGCGCCATGCTGTGCAAATTGAAGGGCAGCGCTGGCGCCGATTCCCCGACCTGCACCGGTAATGACTATCGTTTGGTCGTTGAACATAGCATTTCGAATTCCGTCATTGGTCGATGTTTCGTGGTCGTTTGCATCAGTCTTCATTGAAATAGAGGCGGGCAACCATTTCGGCGACGCAGGTGGGCTTTTCCACGCCTTCGATTTCAACGGTTACGTTATGAATCAACTGGAGACCGTTTCCCCTCACTTCCTCAACTGACTGGAGCTGCGTTCGGGCGCGGATTCTGGAGCCGGCGATAAGCGGGTGGGGAAAGCGCACTCGATTGAGGCCGTAGTTGACAGTGAGCGCCACGCCAGGATACTTGGGCTTATCCGGCTCAACCATGCCTGTGAGGTGGGGGATCAGCGCGAGCGTGAAGAAGCCATGGGCGACTGTTGCGCCAAACGGAGACTCGCGCGCGGCCCTTTCTTCGTCGATGTGAATCCACTGATGGTCATGGGTTGCGTCGGCGAAACCGGTGATCATATTCTGGGTAACAGTAAACCAGTCGCTTGCGTCGGATTGCGCGCCGACCTTTGACTGCAGATCTTCGTATGCCTTTTGTCGGGACATGCTTTTCTCCATGGTACTGTTTCGGCGCCGGTCAGGCGGTCATGCCGCCGTCAAGGTTGATGGCTTGCCCTGTGATATAGCGAGACTGATCTGAGCAGAGCCAGACGATTGCATCGGCGATGTCGCGCGGGAGACCAAAGCGGCGCATTGGGATACGTTCCAGCATTTTCTGCGCTCTGCCGGGGTTGCCGGCGATGAGCGGATTAAACAGGGGCGTTTCGGTGTAGACTGGACAGACAGCGTTGACGCGAATGTTGTGGCGGGCGACTTCCTGTGCCGCGACCCGGGTGAGGCCGATGACGGCGTGCTTTGAGGCGGTGTATGGCGCCTGGTTGGGGAGTCCTTGCTTACCGGCGATCGAAGCCACGTTCACGATGGACCCTCCCTGAGCGGTCATCCGGCTGATCTCCTCCTGCATGCAGTAGAAGACACCGTTGAGGTTTACTGCCAGCACTCTGTCCCAGCCCTCGTGGGGGTAGGCATGTAGTTTCTCCCATGGACCGCCGATGCCGGCGTTATTGACTGCAAAGTCGAGGCGGTCGAAGAGGATGGCAGTCTCTTCGAATAGTCGCGCCACATCCTGGGCGTCAGATACGTCGCATTGAACGAACAGACCTTCGGCGTCGCATTCCTGCACCTTATTCACGGTGTCCGAACCTCCGGCCACGTCGACATCGGCTACAACCACAGATGCGCCGAGCTCGGCAAAGCGAATTGCGGTCTCGCGGCCGATACCCGAAGCGGCGCCGGTTACGAGGGCTACATTTCCGTCAAGGTTCATTTTGGATGACTCCGTCAGGGGCCGGAAGTTGGGTCTGCGTCTTGCGTCTCATTCGATTCCGCGGCCGTCTGCAGTAGAGTTTCGCCCAAATCCTGGAGTTCGGCAAAAAAGTCGGCGGCTTCGATGTTGGCGGCGAAGAGCTGGACCATTCCCCTGTTGAAGGTGGTCAAAAAGGTGTCGAAGCCAGGAGGGAGTTGCCAGACTCTGGCAGTAGGAACAGCATCAGCAAAGGGGGCGAGACTGGGATAGCTCTTTGTCCAGTCGTTTCTCAACTCGTTCAAGGCGGGCATCCAGCCGCCGTCATTGGGTAGTGAGGCAACCACTTCGGGACTGGTGAGAAAGGCGGCCAGGTCGAATGCATCATCTTTGCGCGTCGAACCGGCAGGAACGGCATAGCAGCTGGTGAAAGCGACCGACGTGTTCGATGCCGCAGGACCTGATGGGAGAGGGGCTACGGCATAGCGGTAGTCCGGAAACTCGGTCTCGAAGTAGGGAACGATCCAATTTCCCTCAATCGCCAGTGCTCCTTTGCCCTTTGCCAGTACCTCTCCAGCCCATTCGTTGTTAGACTCACCGGCATGACCGGCAAAGTTGTCACGAAAGATCTGGATGTACCAGTCGATGGCGGCGGCGGAGGCGGGAGATTCAATGGCCATGGCGCCGGATTCGTCAGTGACGGTACCACCGGCCCCATAGAGGAAAGGGAGCCAGCGGGAGAGATCAGGCGCCTCGATGAATCCGAACCGGTTTCGTTCGAGGTCTGTCTGCCCAATCGCAACCTCTCTCAGAGAGTCCCAAGTGGTTGGCGGGGCGAACCCTTTCTCAGCCAGGCCTGTGCTGTCGTAGACCAGCGCCAGCGTCCGCACTTCGCGCGGCAGACAGTAGCGTTGAGACGCGGCCTGTTGGTCGGGCCACGTGAAGGCTGCGGCTAGTTGGGGTTGGTATCCGTTCGGGTTAAGGAAGCCTTCTTCTGCGGGGGCCAGCAGTCCTTGGTCGGCGAGGTCCGAGAAGAGAAAGGCGGAGACGACCACCAGATCGGGGGGGTCTTCTGCGGACAGCCTGCTGGCGAGTTCCAGGCCGTAGGCAGATGAGGCGGACAGATCGAGTGGCAACTCCTTGCTGTCAGCCCATGAACTTATGTGGCCCCGAAGGGCTTCGGTAACCTGGCCTTCCTCAGGAAGGAAGACTTGCAGAGGACGCGCGGCTGCCTCGGATTCACCCCAGACTTGAAGGAATGGGAGTTCGGGCAAGCGGGGGCGAAAAGGCAGCGCGTCACAGCCGCTCAACAGCGCTGCCAGGAGCAAGAGCATCAGTTGTGATGGGAGGCGGCGGGGGGTATGGAAGACTGCCGCGCTCATCCCAAAGTTGCACCTGCCCGGTGGTGGTTCACTGCTGGCTTTCAACGAACGCTGAATAGGCATCTGCGTCCATCAGACTCTCGAGTCCGGCCCCGTCTTCTGCTTCAATCTTGAGGAACCAGGCCCCGTAGGGATCGCTGTTCACCAGTTCGGGCGTGTCGTTCAACTCTTCGTTGACGGCCGAGACAGCGCCGGAGACGGGCGCGATTATGTCCTCGGCGGCCTTGACTGATTCGACGACGGCGATGGCATCGCCGGCGGATACAGTGGCACCGACTTCGGGCAGCTCGACAAAAACGATGTCGCTCATCATGTCCTGTGCGGCGTCACTGATCCCGATGACGACCTGGGAGTCTTCCTGTCTAGCCCATTCGTGGGTGTCGGCGTATTTGAGGCTTTGTTCGTAGTGGTAGGATGACATCACGTTCTTCCCTTCTTACAATTGGCACCTGTTACCAGTTGGGCGGTTGACAGAAGCACACATCCAGTCGATTCACGCTTGACCCGCACTCGGGTTCAGCTTGAGTAAGAATTGGCCCCGCCAGACCTTCGACTATGCTTTCTCCAAGCCAACAGTGATCTCCTCTTCTCCAAGAGAAAAGGTGACAGTTTCACTGTTGGAAACTTCCCCAAAATCGGACTCTAACGCTACGGCCAACGTCAAAGTCTCTGACGCGATGTAGTCCCGATGCGCAGACAGCAGGCTGCTCAGGAGCGGAGAGTCTGACAGCGTCAGCTTGATACGGTCGCTGATGTCGAGATCGGAGTCTTTTCTCAACTGTTGAATGCGACGCACGAGTTCGCGGGCGTGGCCCTCCATTTCCAATTCGGGCGTGAGTGTCGTGGTTACGGCCACCAGATAGCCGCCGTCTTCGGCGACGGCGAGGCCGGCGCGCGGGGTCCGGCGAATCTCCACGTCTTCCGGTTCAACGACATAGTCCTGGTCTTGGTCTGCCACGGTCACCGATTCTCCGGCGTCAAAGCGAGCGGCCAGTTGACGCTGGTCCATCTCGGCGAATGCGTTTCTGATAACAGGGTAGCCCCGACCGTATTTCTGGCCAAGTTGCTTGGGCAGCGGAAAGACGGTTACATCGACGAGGTCGCCGGCTTGGTCGGCGAAGCCGAGCTCTTTGACGTTCAACTCTTTAAGGAGCAGGTCGCTCAGCCGTTCGAGTCCGGCGTTTTCCTCTTGCGACCGGGCGCGAACAACGACCTGTTGTACAGGCTGGCGTACTTTCAGCGCAACCGATTCTCTTGCCGCGCGTCCCAGCGTCGTCACTTTCTGAGCGAGGGCCATATCGGCGTGGAGGCGGTCGTCGATGCGCGACTCGTCAAACTGCGGCCAGTCTGCCAGATGGACGGAGTCGGGCGCATCGGGATCTACGCCGGCAACCAGATTCTGGTAGATTTCTTCGGAGATGAATGGGATCGCGGGCGCGAGCAGTTTCGACACTGTGACGAGCGTGTTACGCAGTGTTGCGAGGGCTGCGGCGTCACCGTCCCAGAAGCGGCGCCGATTGAGGCGCACATACCAGTTGCTGAGCTCGTCGACGAAGTCGGCGATTGGCCTCGTGGCGGCGGTGACGTCATAGGCCTCGTAGGCGGCGGTCACGTCACGAACGAGCCGGTTGAGCTCGGATTGGAGCCATCGATCCTGGAGTTCGGCTTCGGCAGAAACCTCTGTGGCGTTCGCTCCTTCACCCGTTCCGTCCTGTGCTTCCTGAAGGTTGGCGTAGACTACGAAGAAGCTGTAGGTATTCCACAATGTATTCAGGAAGCGGCGCTTCACCTCAGCCACCAGGTTGCCGCTGAAGCGCCGGGCGTTTCCGGGCGGTCCGGCGGTATACATGTACCAGCGGGTTGCATCGGCGCCGTGGTCGGCAAAGATCTGCCACGGGTTGACCACATTGCCCCTAGACTTGCTCATCTTGGAGCCGTCTTCGGCCAGGATGTGGCCCAGGCAGATGACGTTCTTGAAGGCGGGCCGGTCGAAGAGCAGCGTACTGACGGCGTGCAGGGTGTAGAACCAGCCGCGGGTCTGATCGATCGCCTCGCAGATGTAGTCGGCCTGTTTGTAGGTCTCCCATTGATCCTGGTTTGAGAAGGGGTAGTGCCATTGTGCAACGGGCATCGAGCCGCTGTCGAACCAGACATCGCACAGTTCGCTGACGCGGCGCATTGTGCCACCGTCGGGGGCGGGCCAGGTGATATCGTCGACGTAGGGACGGTGAAGGTCCAGGCCGCTGAGGTCGCGGCCGCTCTTCTCGGCGAGTTCGGCGACGCTGCCGACACATTCTTTATATTCGCTGCCGGGGGCATCGCTCTTCCAGATGGGGATGGGCGTAGCCCAGTAGCGATCGCGGCCGAGGGCCCAGTCGACATTGTTTTCGAGCCAGCGGCCGAATCGCCCGCCGCGGATGTGATCGGGCACCCAGTTGATCGTGTCATTCAAGGCGACGAGCCGGTCCTTGAATTCGCTTGTGCGGAGGTACCAGGTCTCTTTTGCCCAGTAGATGAGAGGTGTTTCACAACGCCAGCAGAAGGGATAGGTATGTTCGTAGGTGCCCGCTTTGTAGAGGAGACCCCGGTCCTTCAGATCAGAGGTGATGTGCGGATCAGCCTCTTTGACGAAGAGACCGGCCCAGGGGGTGACCTCCGGCTTGAAGCAACCGGAGGCGTCGACGGTGTGAAAGACCGGAAGATTGTGCGCCTGACCGACCGCGAGGTCGTCTGCGCCAAATGCGGGCGCAATGTGGACGATGCCGGTGCCGTCGGCGGTGCTGACAAAGTCGGCGGCGATTACATAGGCGTAGCGCTCTTCGACGGGAGGGCCGAAGCGGAAGAGAGGTTCATACTCCTTTCCCACGAGAGCGGCGCCTTTCATCTCGGCGAGAAGCTCGTAGCCGGGTTCCAGAACCTTCTCTGCCAGCTCCTTGGCCACGTAGAGCGTCGCGCCTGAACTGTCCTTTACCTTCAAATAGTCGATTTCCTCACCGACGGCGAGAGCGGCGTTGCCCGGCAGCGTCCAGGGTGTGGTGGTCCAGGCCAAGAGATAGGCGTCATCTTCTCCCTTGACGGCGAATTTGACATAGACGCTGGGGTCTACGGTGCCTTCCTGGTAGCCCAACGAGAGTTCATGGCTGCTGAGGGGCGTGCCGCAGCGGGGGCAGTAGGGAACGACTTTGTAGCCTTCGAAAAGAAGACCTTTGTCCCAGAGCTGCTTGAGAATCCACCAGAGCGACTGGACGTATTCGTTGTTCATCGTCACGTAGGCGTCTTCGAGACTTACCCAGAAGGCCATTCTTTCGGTGAGGGCCTCCCAATCGCTGAGGTACTCCCAGACCGATTCTTTGCACATCTGGTTGAATTTGGCGACGCCGTACTTTTCGATCTGGTCTTTGCCGGTGAGGCCCAGCTGTTTTTCGACTTCGAGCTCCACCGGAAGCCCGTGCGTGTCCCAGCCGCCCTTGCGCAGCACGTGATAGCCCTGCATGGTCTTGTAGCGGGGAAACATGTCTTTGAAGGCGCGTGCAAGGACGTGGTGGATGCCCGGCCGGCCGTTGGCGGTTGGCGGCCCTTCGAAGAAGACGTACTCCGGCCCGCCTTCGCGTTCCTGCATTGAACGCTGGAAGACATTATTGTTCTTCCAAAGTTTCAGGATGGCTTCCTCCATGTCGGGATAGGAGACATTGGCGGGGACTTCATTGAACCTGTTCCGCTGTGTCACCCCGTTCGTCGAGGCAGTCGTTCCTGCGATTGTCTGAGTCATGTCAGCATCCCCTGTCGTTCGTGGAATGAGGCGTAGCTAGGCTTGGGCCTCACCGATTTCCACGTAGATTCGCTTGTTGATCGCGCCCTTGCTGCGGTAGTCGACCACACGCATGAGGCCGACTTCGCTCGTGTTACCGGCATGGGTACCGCCGTCAGCCTGGAGGTCCAGTCCCTTCAACTCCACGGTCCGTACTTCCTTGATCTGCTTTGGCAGCAGATTGATCTTTGTGCGAATGAGGTCCGGGATCCGGAAGGCCTCCTCGCGGGGCAAGGTTTTGGTGGCAACTGGGCGTGCGGCCTTGATTTCCTCATTGCACTTCTGTTCGATCTCGGCTACGAGATCGGCGCTCATGGCCTCGAACTCGAAGTCCATGCGCCCGTTGCCGGGCTTCATGTCGCCGCCGGTGACGGATGCGCCGTAGTCGCGCCAGACGACGCCGCAGAGAATGTGCATGGCGGTGTGCGTGCGCATTAGCAGGTAGCGTCGGTCCCAGTCCAGATCCGCGTGAATCTTCTGCCCCGGCCTAATCGGAATCGACTCACCCTTTTTCCCTTCAAGCGTATGCCAGATGCTGCCGCCTTCTCTCTTTACCTTGCTGACGGGCAGCCTGCGGTAGTCGATCGTGATCCATCCTGTGTCGTTGGGCTGACCGCCGCCGCCGGGGTAGAAGGCGGTGCGATCGAGGGCGACGCGCAGCTGGCCGTCTTTCTTGTCGACGGCAGTAATTGCGGCGTCGAATTCCCGCATGTAGGCATCGTCGTAGAAAAGTTCTGCAGTCATCCGTTCCTCGCTTCAGTTCCTGGCCAGACCAAAAACTCATGTCTGGGACATAGGAAAGCCCGTCCCTGATCAGGGACGGGCTGAAAAGTCCGCGGTACCACCCTGCTTCCCGGCGCTGAGACCGGGCCGCTCTTGTGCCAGAGGATAGATCCATGGTTTCTGGCCGTGAGAGTAACGGTTCACGACACCGGCGACGTCTACTTGGCGGTTGGCCGCCTTTTCGGGCCGCGGCTCGGGAGGGATTTTCGCAGTCGTAGTGGTCCGCCCGGCTTTCACCGACCCGGGCTCGCTGGGGACGTTACGACAGTTACTCGTCTCCGTCGTTGCCGATGGTCTTCTCAATTGAACAGAACGCGGCAATTGTAACCGCGGGTAACAGGATTGTCAATTTGGGGGGTGGGGGAGTCAGCGGTCGGGGGACAGAGGCGTGTGGATGTTTACAGCCGATTGGGGCTGCGCCGGGGTCGCGGATCAGGAATCGTTTTTCTCGGATTCTTCTGGATCCGGTTCAGACTGAGGGAGTTCGACCAAGACCGAGTCCACTGCTCGACCGGCTATTTGCTCGACAACATAACGAACACCGTCGAGGTCGACGACATCGCCGACAATGGGGATTCGCCCCAGGTGGGCCATGATCAGGCCGCCGACGGTGTCAACCTCTTCGTCGTCGTAGTCGATATCGAAGTGCTGGGTCAACTCGTCGAGCAGTAGCGAGCCGTCGACGCGTAACCGACTCTCGCTGACAAACTCAAAGGGGGCGCGTTCGGCGTCGAATTCGTCCTGAATTTCGCCGACGACTTCCTCCAGAAGGTCCTCGAAAGTGACAATACCGGCAGTGCCGCCGAACTCGTCGATGACAACGGCAAGAGCACCTTTCTCGGCGCGAAAGCGACCCAGCATCTGGTCGAGGGAGAGCGATTCAGGCACGACTATTACGGGGCGCGTCTGCGCCATCATGCGCAGGTCCAGGGGACCTGAGTCTGAGCCGTTCTGCAGGTGGCGGGCGAGGTCTTTGACGTGCAGGAAGCCGCGGATTTTGTCCAGGTCCCCTTCGAAGATGGGATAGCGGGAGTGATTGGAGGCGCAGACAAGCTGCAGAATCGCCCGATCAGTTGCTTGGGCGGAGATTCCGACTATGCGGGTTCGGGGCGTCATTACCTGACCGACAGTGCGCTCCCTCATGTCCAAGATGTTTTCGATATACAGTTGCTCCGAGGGTGCGATCAGCCCTTCCTCGGAACTTTCCTCGACAATCATCTCGAGCTCCTGGGGGGAGACCATGTGGTCGTGGGCGCTCCGTTCGGGCACGCCACAGGCGCGGGTGATGGCGCGGGCGATTGCATTCAGGACAAAGATAGCCGGAGAGAAGATGCGCTCGATGACCCAGAATGGCCCAATTACACGCAGCGCAGTGGATTCCGGCGCCTGCAGCGCAAGGGATTTGGGCATGACTTCGCCGAGGACGACGTGCAGATAGGTCATGACGGCGATGGCGAGAACCAGGGCGGCGCTGTGGGCTGCAGCGACGCTTAGCAGGCCCCTTTCCACGCCTTGGTGCTCCAGCAGCGACAGGATCCATTCCGCGATTGTGTGTTCGCCGTACATGCCCAGCCCGAGGCTGGACAAGGTGATGCCCAACTGCGCCATGATGATGAAGCGGGTCTGCCCGGTTGGATCGGTCAGAACGCGCATCACCCTGGCGGCGGCGGACGAGCCCTCGACGGCCAGCTGTGACATGCGCGCCCTGGATGAAGCCACGACTGCAAATTCCACAGCGACAAACAGGCCGTTGAAAAATATCAATGCTGCAATGATCACTACTGGAAGCAGGTATTCCACTCGTTCTATTCCACTTGGCGTTTGTATGTTCTTCTACGCAAGGACTTGACCTGGGATTGCACTACTCTTGAATGGCGCCTGATTGGGGCAGTTTTGCGGCGGCGCCGGGCGGCAGCGCAACGCTGACCCTAGAGACGGCGTAGCCACTTACCTCTTCGACCCTGAATTCGAATTCCTGCAGGCGCACGACCTGGCCTGGCTCAGGAATGGCGCCCAACTCGGCAAGGATTGCGCCGCCCAGCGTATCTACGTCTTCGATTTCAAGGTCTGAACCCAGGACCTCGGACAGGCTTTCGAGGTCGACTTCGCCGGCGAGATCGAGACGGCCATCGTTTGCCAGCGCCATTTCCTGGCTGTCGGCATCAAACTCGTCTGCGATGTCGCCGAAGATTTCTTCTATCAGATCTTCGAAGGTGACGATGCCGGCGGTGCCCCCGTACTCGTCGATGACGACAGCCATATGGTAATGTTCGGCCTGCAGCTGCCGGAACACATTGGCCACGGGAGCAGACTCGGGCACGTATGGAGGGACCCGCATGACATCGCGGACGTCTCGGCCCTCGGCGCAGGTCGTTTCCGCGCCATCGGCGGAATTGGAGCCTGGGGCGGCTACCACACAGAGCAGGTCTTTGAGGTGGACGACGCCGACGATATTGTCGACAGTACCTTCGTACAAGGGGAGTCGGGAATGACTCGATTCGGCCAGCATGCGCAGAAGGTCGGCGCCGGGCATCTCCACCGGAGCAGCCAAAAGCTGCGTGCGGGGTACTATCACATGCCGCACGGAACGCTGGCGTAGCTGCAGTGTGTTCTCCAGCAGCTCTGTTTCGCCTTCTTTAAGGATGCCTCCTGCGCCGCTTTCCTGCACCATCATCAGTATTTCTTCAGGTGCGTGGATATGAAAGCCATCCGACACTGCTTTGAGGCCTATAAGCCGCAGGAACAGACGGCCGCTGCCGTTGAAGAACCAGATCAGGGGGCGCAGCAGGACCATTGCCCAGCTTACAGGCGTGATCAGCAGGAGGGCCGTGGGCTCGGGGAACTGGATGCCGACAGTTTTTGGGGCAAGCTCGCTTAGCGCCACCTGGATCACAGTAAGTACCACGAGGACGCCGGTGGCGGCGATCGAGACGGCTGCGGCCTGGCTCACAAAGCCTGAACTGTTCAGAACAGGCTCTACCAATGGCGTGATAACGGCTTTGCCGTAGTAGCCCAGCATGAGGCTGGAGAGGGTGATACCAAGCTGGCAGGCGGCGATGTAGTTGTCGAGCTGATTTGGGCTTTCCAGAATCGGCAGCAGAATCTGCGCGGGGCGGTTGCCGTCTGCCGCCACCTGGGCGATGCGCGCGCGCCTAGCGCCGACGGTACCGATTTCGGCGGCCACAAAGAGGCCGTTCAAGGTTATGAGGATAAATACAGTGATGACTACGAAAACGATAACCATGTGAGAAATCGAATGCTGTCTGTCTGGATGCCCTTCTCTAAAGGGTTAGGACGTATTATGCCAGGTAAACGTTCGCTGGGCTGAGAATGGCCCATCGATCCCGTCTGTAAACTGATCGCGCTGGGGCCAGTTGAACTCCTAGGGCGTGCCGATGGTCTGGGCAGATGGCCAGTTGAGGCAGCGCAAGCATGTTGAATCCCGATTCGGTTTGGTTCCGTCTTTGCGCGTGAAGTATGATTGTCGCTCAGCCGACGGTCCATATTTCTGGCCCGACGAGATGCCTGTAGCGTTGGCACGGGTTGGAGGCGGGAATAGAAGGCCGTCATACCGACTCGGCAAACCGGAGTAGTTACTGATGGATCGAGCCACGGAGCCGTTCCCGCCCGCATCGGCGGAACAGCCCAGTCTAGCAGAAGAGTCTACGATATCCATGGGCCGGCGCCTATTGTACCTGTTGCGGACCATGCGGCCCAAACAGTGGACGAAGAACGGATTCGTTCTGGTTGCGCTGATCTTTGACGGCAAGCTCCTGGACCTGCCGCTGGCACTGACGGCAGTGTGGACTCTTGTTTGCTTCAGCCTGGTTGCGAGCAGCGTTTACATCCTTAATGACCTGGTTGACATTGAGAGGGACCGACAACATCCGCGTAAACGAATGCGGCCGCTGGCGAGCGGCCTGCTCAATCCAGGACTTGCCAGGACAGCGATGGTGGCTCTCGCCGCTGCCGGGCTTCTTGGTGGCGGGCTTACTGGCCTCAACGTCGGGTTGACGTTGGGGGTGTACCTGCTGCTAAACGTAGCTTACTGTGTCTACCTCAAGAACCTCGTGATCATCGACGTAATGATGATTGCGGTCTTCTTCGTTCTACGTGTCGCGGCCGGCGCGGTTGCGGTCGAAGTAAGTGCCTTCAGCCCCTGGCTCTACATTTGCGTCAGCCTTCTTGCGCTTCTCATTGCGTTTGGCAAACGCCGACACGAAATCATCCTTCTGAGGGAAGCTGCATCCGGCCACCGGTCGAGCCTCAAGCAGTATAACCTGCCTTTCCTGGACCAGATCATCGGCATCGTAACGACGAGCGGCCTTATCAGCTACACCTTTTACAGTTTTGAGGCCGAGACGGCTCTGGCCGACCCATCACGCATGATGCTGACTGTCCCGCTGATCGTCTTCGTCGTGTTTCGCTATCTTTATCTGATTCACGTTGAACAGCGCGGCGGCGCGCCGGACGACCTGCTGTTTGCAGATCGTCCATTGCTGGCGGCTGTCGTCCTGTGGGTTCTCTCTGTGGTGGCGGTCATCTATGTCCGTTGAGCGGGGACAGACCAAACAGGAAGGGGCGCTGGAACGCAATTCAGTCGGCTTCGTCGACGAACTGGGCCCACGCGCCCTCCATTCCCTCACTGGTGACACCGTAGAAGACGCGCAGGTCTGAACCTACGCGCAGGGCCAAATCGAACCTCTTCTTACCGGCCCTCTTTCCCGCACGGATGTAGCCGACATTCTCTTTCCACCGGATTTGGTTGGCCTTGACCGGGCTGTCTTCGAACTGTGCGATGGCGTAGTTCCACAGCTTACGGGCGCCCTTTCGGGTCACATTGCCTACGCTGCGTTGATTGCGCATGTTGCGGACGACGTAGTATGTCGTTCCTCCGCGCGTCTCGCTGTCGACGATTTCAACGCCATCCTGGGGAAGATAGAAGGGGTCATCCGAACCGGCCGAACCTTGCTTGCCGCGGCCGCTCGAGCCTCTTGAGCTCCTGCCTCTGCTGCCATCGGTCTTTGCGTCTCCGGGGGATTCGACGTCAGTGGCGGCCTCGTCAGCGTCCCCGCTGGCGACGAGATCGGAGCTGAGCCCGACACTCTCCAGAACGAGAGCGACGATTTCGTCGCGCAGAGCCATGCTCGTTTCGGCGTCATTGCGAACGTAGAACTTGGCGCCGTCCAGACAGTAGGGCTTGGCGTCGCCGGCGTCAACACCGAGGCGAAGTACATCACCGTCGCTATTGGTCAGGATTTCGAAGCGCACTTCGAGAGGGGGTGACAGCCTTTCGGAAACGGCCTGCTGCAGCTCCTTCTGGACCTGCTTGGACGCCGCGAGTCCTTTGATCCGGCCCTTTCGGGCGCTGGCTCCGACAAAGATGGTGCCGCCGTCGGTGTTTGCAAAGGCACAGAGATCGGCGAGGACGACTGTCTGCCTTCCGCCCTTTTTGTTAGCGGACTCGTGAAAACTCTGGGTCTGATTGGGGCCTTCGGCCCGGGCGGCAGCCAGATGATCGACTTCTTTTTCAGGCGCGCGAAAGGGGCGCGTGCGGTCGAAGGAGCGGCTGGCGAACAGCTCTTTGATGGCGTCAAAGGTAGCTTCGGGCAGGAGGAGTTCGGTAGCCCGTTCTCCGAGGCCGAGCCGGCGGCTGTTGCGCGGGTCGTTGTTCAGACGGTGGGCGTCGCTGCCCTGGATACAGTGCATCTTGCGGGGATATTCGGTCTTTGAGCCATTAAAGAAGCGGGCGGTCGCTCTGCGGCTGCGGCTCTCCAGATCGGTCACTTCGAGGGCGCTGAGGTTTTCGTCCTGGGTGTAGGCGATCTTGGTTTGGCCGCCAAAAGGGAAGTTGCGCATGGCCACGCCGTTGGTGCTATTGGCGTGGGCTGCGATCGCGATGCCGCCGGAGTTTACGATCGTTTCGTAGGCCGACGTTACGTCTGTGCTGGCACCGGTCTCGGTCGAGCCGGCCAGCAGCCTATCCTCCGGGACATTCAAGCTCAGGAGCGTGTGCTCCAGTTTTCGGACCGAGGTGTCGGGCGGATAGATGGCGAGGATGTGGAAACCGAATGTGGCGGTAAATTCGAAGCCGGGCAGTATGACGATTTCGTTGGCGAGTTTGAGCCACTGCTCGAGATTGCCTCGTTCTTCGGTTGTCAGGCGGTCTTCCTCTTTCAGGCGTGTGAGCCACTCAATTTCGCGGCGAATTGCCGCCACGCCGGCAACGGTGTTGTGGTCGGTGATGGCGACGACATCCAACCCTCGCTCGCGGGCGGTGGTCAGCCATTGCAGGTAGGTAATGCCGGGTTCTTCATAGTCGTTTGAAGCCGGCGTGTGCGTATGCAGGTCGGCTTTGAACCAGCGGAACCTGCCTCCGCCTTGCCGTCCCCTTGATTGGGCGTTTCCGTCATTTCTGTTTACTGCCTGATTACTGCTTTCGGTCGTCTTCGATTGCCTGGCCGACTGTCCGCCGGCTCTTGTCCTTCTTCTTCTACTCATTGGCTGTTCTCTGTCATAAATGTTTTGGTTGCGGAAGCTGCTCCGCCGGGCTGCGATGCGTATTCGATCTGTTGCGACGAATCTTCGACTTCGTCGTCTGCGGGCGTTCGCTGGCGCTGGGCTGGCGAATCGGTTGAAGGTGAATCCTCCGGCAATGCCGGCAGATCCAGGAGGGCCGTATCGAGTACCTCGTCGACGGTATCGACAGGGATGAAGTTCATCAGTTCTCGCACGTTTTCCGGAAGGTCTTCCAGGTCGGCTTCATTGGCGGCAGGCATGACGATTGTGCTAAGGCCTGCGCGCGCCGCGGCCAAGACTTTCTCCTTCAGTCCGCCGATGCGAAGCACTTTGCCGCGTAGGGTCACTTCCCCGGTCATGCCGATTTCGGGGTCGACCGGTCTGCCGGTCAACAGGCTGGCAATGGCCGTGACCATGGTCACGCCGGCGCTGGGGCCGTCTTTGGGGAGCGCGCCTTCGGGGATGTGAAGGTGGATGTCGACTTTTTCGAAGAAGTCTGGCGGGATACTGAGTTCGGCGGCGCGGCTGCGCACGTAGCTCAAGGCGGCTTGCGCGCTCTCCTTCATCACATCGCCCAACTGTCCAGTGAGTACAAAACCCTTCTGCCCGGGCATTTTGGTCGCTTCAAAGAAGAGGATCTCGCCGCCAGCCATCGTCCAAGAAAGGCCGACTGCCACGCCGGGCATGCTGGTACGGTCGGCGATCTCTTCGCGTTGGAAGCGACGCTTGCCCAGATATTCTACCAGCGAGTTGGTTGTTATGTGGACGGGTGAGAAAGGGGCTTCGGCCACAGCTGTAAGCTGGGGGAGGGGGGCCCCGGAGTCGTTACCGTCGCCGCCGGGTTTGCCGTTGGCAGGGACTCCCTCGCCGTTTACGGTCGGGTCCTCCAGATAGCCCTGTTGAGATTGACTGTCGTCGAGGCCCAGGGGTAGCGGCGGCTGGACCCAATAGGGCTGCATCGCCGCGATATTGGCCGCGACTTTGCGGCAGATTTTGCCGATTTCGCGTTCAAGGTTGCGGACGCCGGCCTCGCGGGTGTAGTCATGTACGATTTTTTGCAAGGCGTCGTCGTCAAAGAGGATCTCGCCTTCGCGGAGGCCGTTTTCCCTGATCTGCCGGGCCACCAGGTATTGCTGGGCGATCTTGACTTTTTCGTGTTCGGTGTAGCTGCTGAGCTGGATGATTTCCATTCTGTCGCGCAGCGGGCCGGGAATCGTGTCCAACACATTGGCGGTGGTGATGAACATGACCTCGCTGAGGTCGAAAGGCACGTCGAGGTAGTGGTCCCGGAACTCCCGGTTCTGTTCCGGGTCGAGGACTTCCAGCAGGGCGCTGGTGGGGTCGCCGCGAAAGTCGCGTCCCAGTTTGTCCACTTCGTCGAGCATGAAGACGGGGTTTTTGGTTTCGACGCGACGAAGGCTCTGGATGATTCGGCCGGGCATGGAACCGATATAGGTGCGGCGAAAGCCACGGATTTCGGCTTCGTCGCGTACGCCGCCCAGCGCCAGGCGGATGAATTTGCGGTCCATTGCGCGAGCGATGCTGATGCCCAGGCTAGTCTTGCCGACGCCGGGCGGGCCGACAAAGCAGAGCAGGACCCCTTCGCGTTCGCGGCGAATCTTGTCGCGGGCGTCCTCCTCTTCTTCCTCTGCACGCTGGGTTTTGCGGGCTGCGCGTAATTTGCGTACTGCGAGATACTCTACGATGCGGTCTTTGATTTCTTCGAGGCCGTAGTGGTCCTCTTCAAGAACAGCGCGTGCGTGGGTGATGTCGAGGTTGTCCTCGGTCGTCTTCTGCCACGGAAGAGAGACCATCAGGTCGAGGTAGGTTTTGATGACACTGTACTCGGCCGCCTGAATTGGCATGCGGCGCATCCGGTTCAGTTCGCGCAACGCCTCTTTGTAGGCTTCTTCGGGCATGCCGGCGGCTTCGATTCGCTCTTCCAATTCGCGAATGTCGGCTTCCTGCTCATCCTCTTCGCCAAGTTCTTTTTGGATCGCCTTGATCTGCTCGCGCAGGAAGAAATCCTTCTGCATTTTTTCCATCTCGCCCTGGGCCTGGGACTGAATCTTGTTTCCCAGCTCAGTGACATCGACTTCATTGTGCAGGAGCTGCGTGAGGCGGAGCAGCTTCTCTTGAACACTGTCGAGCTCCAGGATTTCCTGCGATTCGTTCATCTCCAGACGCATGCTGCTGGCGACGAGGTAGGCGAGCTGGCGGGCGTTCTCGACGTTGGCCGCCATAACGGCCAGTTCGTCGGGCATCTGACCATCCAGTTCGACCAGCCGCCGGAACAGGTCCTGGACAGCGCGGGCCGTACCGTCGAGCTCCAGCCCTTCCTCCAATGTTTCGGGCAGAACTTCCACGCGTGCGCGCAAATAGGGCTTTTCCTGAATGTATTCTTTCAGGCGGATGCGCTCAAGACCCTGGACCGCCAAACGGATGGTGCCATCGGGGGCTTTCAAGACGCGGTGGACCTGCGCGGCCGTGCCGATCTGATAGATCTCGTCGGGGGCAGGCTCTTCGACCGATTCATCGCGGCTGGTCACGAGGGCAATGATGCGGTCCTTAGGCAGCGAGTCTTCAACCAATTTGATGCTGCGCTCCTGGCCTATGGTCAGGGGGAGCCACATCATGGGGTAGACGACTATGCCACGTAGGGGCAGGACAGGCAGGTCATCGGCGACTTCGCTCAGCGAAGGCTTTTCCGAGTCCGTCGCGACAGATTCGTCTGCGGAGTCAAGGTCGCTTTCTTCCACTACCGGACCGGTCTCGGTCTCGACCTTTGCCTCAACCGCGGGGCTCTCGTCAGCGGGCTCTTCCGCGGGTTCGTCCGCCGCCTCTTCCGTGGACGGGTCTTCTTCCCTCTCTATTGTCTGCTCTTCGTCTTTCTTTTCCTGTTCCGAACTCATAGTAATCTCAAAACGACTGAAAGGAATTCCGGCTAGCCTTCAGGGTCGTATTTGCTCTGGAGAGAACCGGCCAGTGGTCTAGCACACAGGTCTTCATCCAAACTGTTGCGGCGCCTGTTTCCCGCTGACATCGACAGCGTCTTAGCGAGTAGCGCAGTACAACGTACTGGTCATTCAAAAGAGGCCGCGGTCAAACGGCCAGAGCCGCGGTGGGATCTGGACCCGGATGTTAGCAGGATTGTACCACATTAACCCCAATTCTAAAGTGGGGAAGCTACCTTTTGTCTTAAAGCGCATTCCTGCGATCGCCCCGAGGGTAGTTTGCGCGG
This sequence comes from Caldilineaceae bacterium, assembly GCA_965207495.1. Lineage (GTDB taxonomy): Bacteria > Chloroflexota > Anaerolineae > Caldilineales > Caldilineaceae > Bin5. The sequence continues at coordinate 2,905,858 of OZ242287.1, read as the reverse complement.
GGTCTACTGCAGGCCGAATTGACTTCTGGCCTTTGCTCGATTGGCGTGGGAGGACAGGGGGCAGGGGGCAGGGGTCGGGGGGCAGGGGTCAGGGGTCGGGGGTCGGGGGTCAGGGGGCAGGGGCTGGAGAGCGCAAGTGAGGGAGTAGACACTGTTGGCTAGACACGTTGCCGGGGAAGAATTAATACTGTGGCGAGACTGGGCGGGGCGTTGCGGGGGCGCGGAACTGCGGGGGAACTGCAGGGGAACCTCGGGGGAACTGCAGGGGTTAGGGGCTGGGGGCCAGGGGTTAGGGGGCTGAGAAAGCATGTAGGGAAGTAGACACTGTTGGCTAGACATTTTGCCGGGGAATAATGAACACGGTGGCTAGTAAGGGCGGGGCGTTGCGGGGGCGCAGCCCCTGCACAAGGGAGGGCCGAAGGCCCGGACGCCAAAAAAGCAGTGGTCAGTGGTCGGTGGTCAGCGAGAGGGCGATTTCTCGGGAATGGATGTAAGGACTGGATAGGGTCTAGTCGATACCAGTGGAATATGAGAGTTCACCTGGATCTCTAGTTTGCACCCGTTGGCGTGTCTTTGCTTTTGCGCATTGGGGGCGTATGCTAAACTGCAGGGAAATGGGGCGCTGACGTCGGAAGATGGGCTCCAAATGGTCAGACTTTTTTTGCCCCCTCACCTCGCTTTCCAGTAGGAGAACTATATGAAGATCACGGATCTGTCCGTCCGCCGATTTCGCTATATTTCGAACACCGTGCGCGACTCGGAAGGGCACGGTCATCCGGGGCCCGACCACGAGGCGGTGCAGTCGGTGCTCACCATCCACACTGACGAGGGCGTTGAGGGCTACTTTTTTGGCAGCCCGCCGCAGGGCCTGATTGGCAGTCTTGTCAAACCTTACATCACAGGGGAGGACCCGTTCTATCGCGAGCGGATTTGGCACAATCTCAAGGAGCGTCAGCGTCTGAATATGGCTACGATGTCGGACAGGCTGCTCAACGCGGTGGACCTGGCTCTGTGGGACCTGGCCGGTCGGGCGTTGGACCTGCCGGTGCACAAGCTTTTAGGGGCTACGCGTGACAAGGTACCCGCTTACGCCAGTACGATGTGCGGGGACGATATTGAGGGGGGCCTGGGCACACCGGAGGATTACGCCAACTTCGCGACATGGTGCATTGAACGGGGTTACCCCGCGTTCAAACTGCACACATGGCAGCCACCGTATGAAGGCGCGCCCGACGTCAAACGGGACATCGCGGCTTGCGCGGCGGTACGCGAGGTGTACGGGCCAGATGCCCATCTCATGCTGGACCCGTATCATTATTATTCACGCCTGGAAGCGCTCTACCTGGCGAAGGGTCTGGAAAAGCTTGACTATTACTGGATGGAAGAGCCGATGGATGAGCACAGCATGTCATCGTATGTGTGGTTATGCGAGCAGACTTCGCTGCCGATCTGCGGACCGGAGACGGCGGAGGGGAAGATGTACACGCGGGCGGAGTGGATCAAGGCAGGGGCCTGCGACCTGGTGCGGGGGGGCGTGGGCGATCTTGGCGGGCTGACACCGCTGATGAAGGTCGCCCATCTGGCCGAGTCGTTCGGGATGAGGATGGAGGTCCACGGCGGGGGACCGGGGAATTTTCATGCCCTGTGCGCGATGGGGATTCCCGGCCAGTATTATGAGCGCGGCCTGCTGCATCCTTTCATCGATTACGAACAGCCGTCGCCCTGGCTCAACCGTCTTGACGACCCGATGGACGACGAGGGATTTGTGCATATTTCGCAGCTGCCCGGTCTAGGCCAGGACATCAATTGGGAGTATATCGAGGCCAATCTTGTTGAGTAGGGCGCGGTAGATCAACAGGGGGCCCCGGGGGAACGGGGCACCCGTTTGGGTGGACGAGGAGGGGGCCGATGGACGAAGTAGAACGCTATCTGTTCGATGTGCGAGGCTATCTTGTCATTGAAGATGTGCTGTCACCGCAGGAGGTGGCAGAACTGAACCGTTTGATCGACAGCCAGGGACTGCCGGGGCCGGAACTGGACACGCTGGGGGCCAGGTTTGGCGGCTTTCTGGAGTGGGATGAGGCTTTCTGCACGCTGCTCGACCATGAGCGCATCATGCCCTATCTGAAGACAATTCTGGGCGACGGCTTCCGATTGGACCACTATTACGGCATCTACATGCGGGCCGGCACCGAACGGCTGCGCTTGCACGGCGGCGCCACGCCATACGACCCGCCGGAGTTTTATCACTATAATAACGGCCAGATGTTCAACGGCCTGACGGTCGTTTCCTGGAACCTGTCGCCATCCGGGCCGGACATGGGCGGCTTTTGTGGGATTCCGGGCAGTCACAAGGCCAACTTTCGGTGCCCTGACGGCATCCGAGTTGCGCACGACGGGCATGAGGCGGTGGTCGTTCCGGAGGCGCCGGCCGGCTCTGTGGTCATCTTCACCGAGGCATTGACTCACGGTACGGTGGAGTGGGCAGCAGATTTTCACCGGCGTTCTTTGCTCTACAAGTACAGCCCCGGTCAGCAGTCCTGGAGCGCGAAGTACTCGCAGGCGCCGCGGACGGTTGCGCTGACGGCCCGCCAGAAGCTTCTGTTTGAAAAGCCCTATTTCAACTCGCGCCCGTCTCTATTTGAAGAAGGTGAGTAGCTGCGAGACGGGCGGGTCCGGTTGCGGATCTGCAGGCCGTTTCGTGAAGTGGTAGCACGGCTCTCCAGAGTGCACCGCCAACCTCCAGGAATCGAGGAAAGGAGAAAGCAGATGCCCAAACCATTCCGCATTGGTGTATCTTCCGGTTTCAAGACGGCAGCCCCGGGGACTATCGAACCGGTCCTGGAGCGGCTGGTTGACCCTCTGCCGCAGGTGGAGTGGGCGTTCTTTGACGCGGGCGGGGGCGAGCCGGTTGCAGCCGAAGCGATAGCCGGCTTCGAAGGCGTCATCGCGCTGGGGAGCCCTTACGATTCTTCAACGGTTGCGGGGAACGAGGAGCTGGTCTGTCTTGCGCGCTGGGGGGTCGGCTATGATCTCGTGGACACAGAGGCTCTGACAGCCAATGATATTTTGCTGGCGATCGCGGTGGACGCGGTGCGGAAGCCTGTGGCCGAGGCGATTCTGACTTTGATATTGGCGCTGGCCAAGAAGCTGTGGGCGAAAGACAAGCTGGTGCGGACCGGCCGCTGGGACTTGAAAGCGCAGACTTCAGGGCTTGGGCTGAGCGGCAAGACGGTAGGCTCGGTCGGGATGGGCAACATCGGGGGCGAGATGTTCAGGCTACTGGGGCCATTCGACCTGGGACGGCGCCTGGCCCACGATCCGTATCTGGACCCGCAGCGAGCCAACGCGCTTGACGTGGAGCTCGTCAGCCTGGAGACCATTTTCAGCGAGTCCGACTTCGTCATCACCAACTGCCCATTGACAGAAGAGACGCGGGGCTTCATCAACGCCGGCTTGTTCTCCCTTATGAAGCCGAGTGCTTACTTCATCAACACGGCGCGGGGTCCAATTGTCAACCAGGAGGACCTGGTGGCGGCGCTGCAGGCCGGAGCCATTGCGGGGGCTGGTCTGGACGTGGTGGAACCGGAGCCGCTTCCCCTCGATCACCCGCTGATCCAGATGGAAAACGTGATTCTTTCGCCGCATGCGCTGGCATGGACCGACGATCTTTACGAGATGAACGGCACCATAGCCTGCGAAAGCCTGCTTGCGGTATTCCGCGGCGATCTACCAGATTTCCCGGTCAACCGGGAGGTGATCGAGATGCCGGGATTCCGGCAGAAGCTGGACAGATTGGCAGCCCGTTGGCGGGAGTTCGGCGAGTAACAGATTCGAGGGGGACAGTGGCCAGGGCGTCGACCCCTTTCTCCTCCGGTTTCCGGTTTGACTCAAGCGCCTGCTCTCAGGCCAGTTTGGCGGCCAGCGGACTGGCCGCCGAAATGCTTCGCGCCCGCGACGGCATCCGCCGGGTGCTGTGCTTTCCTTTTGGGCCCGGTGTGGAAAGTCGCGGATTACCCTCGCTTTCGCCACTCGATCGATTCTCAGTTGCGACAATGTAAGCCGGAAAACAGGCGGACACTTTGGGCAATGCTATACTGCTCGTAGTGTAGGTCAACAAGCATGCTTTCATTGGAGTCATATGGAATGAATTCAAGGCTATTTTTTTGCCTCCTGGCAGTGGCCCTCGCCTTGAGTGCTTGCAATCTGATAGCACCGCCAACATCGGGTGGAGATGGCAAGGACATGGATGACGGCATGTCGATGGACATGTCCGGCGGTTCCATGGCGGCCGATGCGTTGGATCCCCAGATCACGGAGAACGGCCTCTTCACAGTCAGCGCTGTCAGCCGATTAGATCCTGTCGTAATCAACGAGACCCATGCGTGGACTTTGCACATCGAAACCGATGACGGCAGCCCGGTAACTGATGCCGAAATCGCGATCGACGGCGGCATGCCTGAACACAACCATGGCTTTCCCACGGCGCCGCGGGTAACGGAAAACCTGGGAGAGGGAGACTATCTGTTGGAAGGGATGCGGTTCAATATGGGGGGCGTCTGGGTATTGACGTTGGAGGTCAGCTCTGGCGGCCTGAGCGATACGGTCACTTTTGAGTTCGAATTGAAATAGAACGTGCGCCGCCTTTTCGTTGCCGGTGGGTCACTGGCACTCATACTCTTAATTGCGGTGGTCCTGATCTCTACCGACTTGATAGGCGGTGGAACAGTCGGGGCCACCTTTCGCGATGTCTTCAGCAGGTCTGGGGGCGGGGGAGGCGGGGCACTTCAGCCCGGTGGTGCGCCGGCTCACAGCTGGACGGAGACTGAGCGGGGGCTCATCGCCTCACTCAGCATCGACCGCTTGCCTCCTTTGCCGCCCGACCCTTCAAACGCCGTCGGGGACAGTCCTGACGCGGTTGCTCTCGGCCATGCACTCTTCTTCGATAGCGGGCTAAGCCCGGACGGATCGGTCGCCTGTTCGACCTGCCACCAGCCCGAAAATTACTTCACGGACGGGAAGGTTTTCGCCAATGTGAGAGATATCGATACGCCGCGGCATACGCCGACCATCGTAGGCGTCGCCTACAGCGATTGGTTCTACTGGGACGGGCGCAAAGACAGCCAGTGGGCACAGGCGCTGGCTCCCCAGGAGGCGGCGATCGAGCACGGGGGCACACGAACGGCGCATGCGCGCTATGTCCTGAGTCATTACGCCAACGAGTACGAGGCGGTCTTCGGGCCGGTTCCTGACTTCAGCGATACGTCGCGCTTTCCGCCGGAGGCCGCTCCCGTGGAGGACGAGACGGCGCGCGAGGCCTGGGAGGGAATGACCGAAGGGGATCGCAGCGCGATTAACCGCGTTTTCGCGAACATCGGCAAGAGCATCGCGGCCTACTCCCGCAGGATTCTGCCCGGACGGAGTCGGTTTGACGACTACGCAGCGGCTGCGCTTGTAAACGACCAGACAAGGATGGCGGAGTTGTTCAGCACGCAGGAGGCGGAGGGGTTGAGGCTGTTTATCGGAGACGGCCAGTGCACGGACTGTCACAACGGGCCCCTGTTTACCAACGGTACGTTTCACAATATCGGACTGCCACTGCCGGAGGGAAGCAATTTCGATCAGGGCAGGACACTAGGGACCTATCAGGTGATTGAGGACATTTTCAACTGCCTGGGCGAATACAGCGATGCGAATGAAGAGGCATGCGTGGAACTTCAATTTATCAAGCTCGAAGGGGAGGAACTGGTCGGTGCCTTCAAGGTGCCCGGGCTGCGCAACGTAGCCCTCACCGCTCCCTACATGCACAACGGTATCTTTCCCGATCTGGACGCCGTGCTCCGCCACTACAATCACGCGCCGCCGGCATTCCCGGGTCATTCCGACCTGGTGCCGCTTGCGTTTACCGTGGAGAAGAGCGAGGCGCTGAAAGCCTTTCTCCTGACTCTCAGCGCGCCGCCTGAGGCACCGCAGGCGCTTCTACGCCCGCCGAAAGACGAATAGTCGTTGTATCGATTGGCGGCCTGCCGACGGGATCTGAACGGTCAGATGATGCGGCTCAGCATCTCTTCTCCGCGCAGACTGGCCAGTAAATTGTCCACTGTGCGTCGGGACATCTGGAACCTTGTCTGGAAGGTTGCGCTCCCCAGGTGGGGGAGTATGAGACAGTTGTCCAGCCGCAACAGGGGATGATCGCGCGGCAGTGGCTCCGGTTCGGTTACATCCATGGCTGCGCCGGCGATCAGGTTGCGTTGCAGGGCGTCGAGTAAGGCCTCGTGGTCGACGACGCCGCCGCGGGCGACGTTGATGAGAAAAGCGCTTTCTTTCATGCGCTCAAGTTGTGCCGTGCTAATCAGGTGCTTCGTTTCCGGCCCCATCGGCACGCTGAGGACGACAAAGTCGGCCTCTTCAAGCAGACCATCCAAGGTTCGGTAGGAGGCGTTTAGCTCGTCGGCTTGGGGGCTTGGATTGCGGTTATGGTAGAGGATTTTCATGTCGAAGCCGCTGGCGCGGCGGGCGACAACCCGGCCTACGCGTCCCATGCCGATAATTCCGAGAGTCGAGCCGTAGATCTCGTGTCCGTGCAGGATGTTGCCGTCGTAGACCAGGTAGTCAGGACCGCGCGCGTGGAGCCAGCCCGGCACGAGATTCCTGGCGAGCGCCATCAGCAAAGTGAAGGCCATGTCGGCAGTGGCGCCGTCGACAAAGCCTGGCGTATACCCGACCGGGAGCCCGCGGGCTTGGGCGTCCTGGAGGACGATATGATCTACGCCAACGCCGAAGTTGCTGAGGCAGCGAAGCTTCGGCATTTTGTCCATGAGAGAACCGGGCACGATGGGATGGCCGTACACGAGGAAACCTTCGATGATCGGCAGGTTCGGGTCCTCCTCGGTCAGGTCCCAGAGGTGGACATCGCAGGTGTCGGACACCATCTCGGCCATTTCCGGTGGTAGGGCAGAGTCGGTTAGTATCTGATACGGCACTGGAACCTCCTTTTCGTTTCACTGGCCGCCTGCTCAAGGCTTGGCGGCGTTGACGACACTGTCTGAACAGCTCTCCCAAAGGCGAAAAAGCCGATGTCGCGCATAATCTATTTTTGCCCCGATTTTCCGCAGCCATCGGGGGGAATCAAAACGCTTTACCGTCACGTAACCAGGTTGGTGGAGATGGGTTTTGACGCCCATATCGTACACCAGAAGCACCCTTTCCGGGTGACGTGGCATGGTTACGTGGCACCGACGCTTTGGCTGTCTGAGCGCCCAAGGTTTACCCCGGAGGATGTCCTCGTCATACCGGAAGTGATGCCACAGGTGATGCAGCAGACGGCGCAGTTTTCGGGTGAGCGGATCGTCATCGCGTTGAGCTGGTCACCCACCTACTGGAATTTGCCGGCGGGGCAGATGTGGCCCAGTTTCGGAATCCACCGGGTAATCACCAAGTCGCCCCTCATCCAGGGGTACCTCAGCTGGAGCATGGGCATCGAGGCCACCCTCATCCATGAGTATGTAACCCCTGAGCGCTACCACCTGGCAGTGGAGGCGAAACGACCCAAGGTCTGCTATCTCACCCGCAAGGACCGCTCGGCGGCCTGGCTGCAACAGGTCCTGGAGGCTAAGGGCGATCCGTTCGACCGCTTTGAGTGGATGCCTTTGCGCGAGTTGAGCGAAGATGAATACGCCCGGAATTTGCGCGAAGCAACCGTTTACGTCACGACCAATATGCAGGAAGGCATGAACAGTTCCGTGCTTGAAGCGATGGCTTGCGGATGCCTGGTCGTCGGTTTCAGCGGTGTCGGCGGCCGCGTCTACATGAAATCTGACGGGCCGGAGCAAAACTGCGTGCTCGTGGAAAACGGGAATGTCCCTGCACTCGGTCGAGAGCTTGAAAGGGTATTGCGTGAGCTGGCGGCCCGGCCCGATGCCTTCTCAATAGTTACCGGGAATGGTCTTGAAACGGCGCGGGCCTACCAGAATGCTGGCGACGAGGCCGATAGCCTGCGGAGGGTATTTTCTCCGCTTGTGTCAGCCCAGGGTTAGCCGCCCTCCTCCAACTCCTCGCCCAGCAGCAGTTTTTCGACTTCATCCCCGACCTTTATCAGGCCGCCTTCAACGATTTTGGCGGTGATACCGCCGTGCCCGCGCATCGCGTTGTAGCCGCCCGGCCCGAAATTTTCCTCCATGCGGCTGCAGGGATGGCAAGGTCCTGAGTGCTCGAGAACGACGTTGCCTATACGAAACCTTCGGTCCTGGAGACTGAACAGGTTGATGCCGCGTACGACAATGTTTCGCCGGGCCAGCGACGGGTCGGCAGACGGACCTCGCAGGAATGCCCCGACCGCGTCGAGGTGTTCCCCTTGGATTAAGGTCACTTGGCGGACGCCACTGCCCTGGCCGTGGAAATGGTCGCCTTCGAGGCCGGAGCCGGGAACCACTTCGGCCTCAGTCACAGACTGCAAGGGCCCGCGGCGCTCGGCACGCAGGCCGATCCACTCTACTGTGCCGGCCTTCGTCGGCTTGCCCATCAGTTTTGCCACATCGCTTTCCGGATTGAGCGTTGTCATCTAGAATTCTCCAACCGTTTTGGCACCTTATCGTGAATGCGTTTCCATTTATGGGCCTGGGGGCTGTCTGCCAGCATCTTCAACGCCTGGGACTCCTGCAGACAAAAGCCCCCATGCGCACAGGCGAGCGCAGTTCTCCCTTTTTGCCAATGACTTCCTCAGCCTGCTGATGCACCAGGACCGGCAGTTGCCGCTTTTTGTCGGGATCGATATCCTCCCGCGCAAGGAGGTTACGGTACCGGCCTATCGTCTTGTAGCTTGCGAGAAATTTATCGGCGTCGGCATAGCAGGTCTCGTCTTCAAAGTAGAACCGGTCGACCTCTTTGAAACCGCTGACCAGGAGGGCTTCGCCATTCTCCATGGAGAAAGGAGACCGGCCCTCTCGTTCATATTCGATCCCAAGTCTGTCTAAGGCTGCATAGTGAAACTCCAGCACGGGTACGCTGACATCGTCGCTATTTGTGGTGGCAAGCAGCCAGCCATCCTCTTTCACAACCCTTGCCAGCTCCCGCACCCCTTCCCGGATGTCTGCCAGATGGTAGAGCACGTGATTGGCCATGGCGCCGTCGAAGCAGTTGTTCAGGAAAGGCAAGGCTTGCAAGTCGGCGGATAGGTAGCCAGGTCGATGCTGACGCCGGTTGGCTTCCTCAGAGGCGGTTTCCAACATGCCCAGCGAGCTGTCGAGACAGGTGACCTTGGTCGACTGTACAGCGAATTCTTCGATCAGAGGCCATGTAAATCTCCCCCATCCGCAGCCGGCGTCCAGTATGGTGGCGCTGGCCTCTAGCGGCACGAGCCCCAGCGCCCAGGTCTCCAGTCTGCGCCCTGATGCCATTTTTGTCCCGACGTGTTTTGCTTTGAGCTGATCGCCGCGGCCATAGTAGGGAAACAGGGTCCCGGGCGCCAGATCGGCGGTTTCCCGTTGTTGGCTCTGGTCGGATACTGCGGAGGCAGGGCTCATTTTCTGCAGGCGAAAGTGCCGAAGTCCCCGAAAGCGGCGGCGGCGTAGCCCCGGGAACTGAGACCATCGCGAACACTCTCAGGAGGAGAAGGTTCTGGAATGGAAAAGCCGCACCGGCGAAGCATCTCTTCATGTTCGGCCCTACTGTACCGGCTGGAATGTGGGTTTTCGGTATCGAGGAGCAGGTCGCCGTAGGCCAACAGGCCGCCCTTGCGAAGGAGGCCGTGTGCTTTTTTGAGTACCTGCATCTGTTGCGCGAGGTCGCCGAGGTCATGCAGGGCCTGAATCGAGACGACGGCGTCGACTTTTCCGGACCAGCCCATTTCGGCCAGCTGTGAGGTCCAGTCATCGCTCACGAGATTTGCGCGAATAAAATGCAGTTCGCTGCTCTCGCCCCGTTCATCGGGGACTTCCCCGAGTCGCCGCTGGGCGAATTCGAGTAGGTTAGGGGAGAGATCGAAGCCGCAGAAGCGGACGTCTGGCAGATGCCGTCTGAAAACCTCGGCCAGAAAGCCGGCACCGCAGGCCAGTTCAACGACGCGCGGCGAGCCCGCCGAGTTGGCGTTGATCTTGTTGGCGATCCAGGCTGCTACTTCCTGGCGCTGCGGCCGCTCGCGATTGAGGCGCGCTTCCCAACTGCGCGCTTCGGCGTCGGTACGAACGTCGGCTGATCGAATCATTTTTTGCCTCTGGCGCTGTTTCTGGCACTGGCTCTGGCACTGCTCCTGTTTCCATCCTGGTTGCGACCCATTCTCCTATCTCTCTGTGCGCCTGTCTTGCCTCCGGGACCCAAGGATAGAATGCGTGGAAGGCATGCCACATTCCCTTCCAGACTTTCAGAGACGCGTCTACGCCGACCGATCTTGCCCTGGACGCCAAACGGGTTGAATCGTCGAGCAGGATCTCGTCATTTCCAACGTGTATGAGCATGGGGGGAAGTCCACTTAGATCTGAGTAGAGCGGAGACACGAGGGGATGTTCGGTGGGTGAGCTGCCGCGGTAGCGATCCGCCACTATTGGAATTCCCGCAGGACGCAGCCAGGGGTCACTGCGGGCGCGGGTGTGCAAACTGTCCCCGGTCCCCGACAGATCGGTCCAAGGAGAAAGAAGAACTGCGCCTGCAGGCATTGGCATCCCTTCATCTCGCAGGGTTTGCAGAAGCGCGAGAGTGAGACCTCCTCCGGAAGATTCGCCGCCAATAATGATGTGGTCGGGCGCATAGCCCTGGGCCAAGAGAAATCTGTAGGCGGCGCGGGCGTCGAGCAGGCCGGCTGGAAACTGGTGTTCCGGCGCGAGGCGGTATTCGGGAAGTAGTGCACGGCAACCAGAGGCCTTGGCGATTTGTGAGACGAAGCCTCGATGGGATTGACAGGAGCCGATGAAATAGCCGCCTCCATGCAGATAGAGAAAAGCCCTGTCCGACCGTGTCTCCCGCAAGTCGATCCATTCAGAGGGTACGCCGAAAGCGTCGACAGACGATGCCAGCATGCCCTCGGCCATTGGAAGAAGTTGAAGCCCGCGTCGGTCCATGGTCTCACGCTGGTCAGGGATGGGGCGGTCCAGAGGAAGACGGCTGTTGCGTGCGCGGAAATAGAGTTTGAATATCTGGCTACGTAGAGTTGGCATTGTTCGGCTTGGCTATTCTATTTTGTTGGCAGATGTGAATTTGCCCTAGAGATTACCACGAAAAGGCACCTTGCAAAAGCCTAGCCCTTGCGGTAGCGTATCCGCAGCAGACAAGTTCTAAGTGTAGGGTACTGAAGGGAAGGTACTGAGGGAGGGTAACGTCAATGCAGTACAGAGCGCTGGGTAGTCGAGATGACATTCAGGTATCGCCTATTGCGTTGGGTTGCTGGCCATTCTCGGGCGGCGAGTTCTGGGGAAATCAGGAGGATGAGGACTCGATTGCGGCGGTCCACGCAGCCTTGGATTCGGGCATTAATTTCTTTGACACTGCGGAAGGGTATGTTCATTCGGAGGAGGTGTTGGGCCGTGGTCTGAAGGGTAGGCGGCACGAGGCTGTCATTGCCACCAAAGTGAACGCGGTAAATCTGGCCCCGGAGGATCTGAATGCGGCATGCGAACGCAGCCTTCGTACGTTGCAGACCGATCATATTGATCTGTATCAGATTCACTGGCCGAATTGGGAGGTTCCGCTGGAGGAAACGGTCGGCGCTCTCGATGCGCTCCAGGACGCGGGAAAGATCAGGGCCTACGGTGTCTGTAATTTTGCCCAGCAGGACCTGTCCGCGATGATCGCTGCGGGCAGATGTGTTTCGGACCAGATGCCGTACAGTCTGGTGTGGCGTGTCATAGAGCGGGCGGTGCTGCCACTGTGTCGCGACAACAGCATCGGCGTTATATGTTACAGTCCGCTGGCGCAGGGGGTACTTACCGGACGCTATGCCAATGCTGATGAGGTGCCCGAAGGTCTGGCGCGGACGCGACACTATTCCAGCGGGCGGAAATTCTCACTACACGGTGAGCCCGGTTTCGAGCCGGAACTTTTTGCGGCAGTCGCTGAGATCCGCCAGATAGCCGAAGCACTGGGAGAACCGATGGCAACGGTATGTCTGGCCTGGGCGCGGCAGCAGGCGGGCATCACATCATTGCTGGTTGGCGCGCGCAATGCCGAGGAAGTGCGGCGGAATCTGCCTTCACTTGAATTGACCTTGGGCGAGGAGGTCCTGGCCCAACTGTCGGCGGCGACTGACCCTGTCAAGGACCGATTGGGCGACAACCTTGATATGTGGCGAGTCCCCTCGCGGATGCGTTAAACCGGGGTGTTACTTCTGCGGCATTCGTTCCATCACTTCGTGCGGCCAGACAATTTCGCGGCGTGCAGGGGTGAGCCGTTCCAGCAGATCAGGTGACGGGCGGTAGCCGAATCTGAAGATACCCCAGGAAGGTCCGTAACGGTAGACGACGACTCTGCGGTCATTTGGGACTGAGCGGCGGGCGGAGCCGTGGCAGATCGTATCGACAAAAATGAGGGCGTCGCCGGCGTCCATGTAGATTTCTTCGGCGCCGATTACGGCGTCGGCTGAGCCACCGAGCCCGATGCTGTGATCGTCGTATGCGGGAGGTGGAAAGTTGGACTTGTGGCTGCCGGGGATCACCATCGTGCCGCCGTCGCCGGGGCCGATATCGGTGAGGGCGACCAGAACATTAATCTGGCCGCTCATGAAGTGGCCGTTGTGAAAGCGGAACTGATTTCGCTTACTGATGTGATGTCCGCCAGAGTGGATCCCGATTGCCTCGCCCGGGCCGCGCAGGTTGGCAAAGTTTTCGTCAATGAAGAGGGGCCCGTGGTGAAAGTCAAACGAGCCTTCCCCGCCAACAAAGTACTTGACTTTTTCGAACCAGGAGGGATGGTCAATCAGGTTCTCGAATCCGGAGCCGGCTTCGTAGATCTGCTGCAGGTTCAGGCCGTCGGCGCTGCCGTACTGGTGGCCGTGGACGTAGCCGGCCCACTGACCTACTTCCAGAGGCAGGATGGCGTCGATTTCGGTATTGCAGGCGGCGACCTCGTCGGCCTTAAGGGCGTCTTTGACGAGCAGGTATCCTCGAAGGTCAAAGAGAAAGATATCGATATCGCTTGGCTTTTGTAGTTCTGCGCCCATCATTACTCCTGTTAAACGGCTTGGCCATTTTGGCCGAATCTTTGGGTAAGCTACAATGCAGCGCACATTGCCCCACGACAGTGAATCAGGAGTCACGCGGGCGTGCGGCAGTTCCAAGCATTATACAATACTGAAAGCGGACAGGATACCTGGAGGCAGTTCGAAAGAACAATCATGGCTCTCTCACCCGATCATCTCGTTTACGCCGCGCCCAATTTGAAAGAAGCAGTAGAAGACCTAGCTGGGCGTTTCGGTGTACGTCCTTCTGCCGGAGGTAAACATCCCAACGGAACCCACAATGCGCTGCTGGCACTGAGCGACTCATGTTACCTGGAGATCATTGCGCCGGACCCGGATCAATCACAGCAGCAGGGCGATCGGCCGCTGGCCTTCGGATTGGACTGGCTTAAGATTCCAAGGTTGGTGACGTGGGCTGTGCTGGCTCCTTCGCTGGAAGAGGTGGCGAGCGCGTCGCAGGCTGCAGGTTATGATCCTGGCGTGGTGGTAGAGGGCGGGCGGGTTCGACCGGACGGCGCGGAACTGCGCTGGCGTTCGACAAAACGACCGGAGGCTCAAGAAGAGTGGCCACCTCCGGGGGACGGGATCGTACCGTTTTTGATCGAGTGGGGAGGGGAGACTCCGCATCCTTCTGCTACCTCGGCGCAGGGGGTGCGGCTGCTGGAGCTTTCTCTGTTCCATCCCCGTCCGGCTGAGGTGCAGCCGATGTTGTCGGCGCTTCACATCGACATTCTGGTGACCGCCGGGGCTGCTCCGGAAATGCGGGCAAGGCTCGAGACGCCCCTTGGGATCGTTACTCTGGAGTAGTATGGGCTGGACCTCTCGCTTTCGACCTCAGGCGCTCTGCCAATTGGCGACTCCAGCCTTATTTAGCAGTATAGTCTCCTCGAAAGTTTGCCTTTCAAAGTAAGAAAATCCTTTCACGGGGTTGAATCAGTCAGGGACAAGAGTTGGAGAGCTGGACTTCCGCAAGCTTTCCAGGGTAATTTTGAGCTGCCCAATTCTGCCTCACTTTTTTCGGTTGGATCGCCTTTCTTCGGTGCCAAGCCACAACCCCAAGAGCTAGCCCATCTCCTTGTTACACACTGCCAACGTACCGGCAGTTCTTCCTGGTTTTCTGTGGATTGGAATCTAGTCCTGCAGGTTTGTGTCACTTAATCTCGCTCTAAGGGCAACTTCAACACCTTTTTAACCACGGAGGGCCACGGAGGAACACGGAGAACGTCAACGGCAACTTCAACACCTTTTGTCCGCGGAGGACGCGGAGGGGTGCGGAGAGCGGCAACGGCAACTTCAACACCTTTTGTCCACGGAGGGCAACGGAGGGCCACGGAGAACGGCAACTTCAATACCTTTTGTCCACGGTGGACGCGGAGGGGCGCGGAACTGCAATTATTGGTAGTCAGTTCTTAGTTCTTAGTGAACTGCGAACAGCGGTGGTTCTTGGTCTGTAGGTTGAGACGGCATGTGGGGGGAAGACACTGTTGGCTAAACACCTTACTCTAGCCATCTTGCTGGGGAAGTATGAACATGGTCGTCTAGCAAGGGCGGGGCGTTGCGGGGGCGCAGCCCCCGCACAAGGGAGGGCCGAAGGCCCGGACGCCCAGAACTGCAGTGGTTGGTGGTTGGTGGTCGGTGGTCAGTGAATGGGCGACTCTTCAGGGATGGTAATGAGGGATGGTAGTGGGAACTGGAGACGGGCTAGTCGATGCCAGAGGTAAGTGAGAATTTACCGCCAGTTTGGGATGCACCCGAAAATGGAAAGCCTTGGGTGGATTTCGTCAAATAATGTATACTATTTGCGTGAGGTTCGGAGCATTAGATGCAGCGCTGAGGTGTGTGGGGGATCATTGGACTTCGAAAGGAGAGAAATGGTCGTGAATAAGATTCTGGGGTTATTTCTTAAGGTTTTGGCCGTGGTGGTCTGGGTTCAGTTCCTTGCCATCCTGTTTTACGACCCCGCCCAGGAAGGTGTGGGATTTCAGATTTGGTCGGTCCTCGACCCGCTGATGGTCCTGGCAATGGTGGTCACGATATGGTTTGCGATTCGCAGAAAGAGAGAGATCGACAGCTCGGGAGAGAGGGGATTGACGCGGGCGTATTTCGAAGCGAACGTTGCCCTCTACGGTGGAATCGCATTGCTTCACGCTTTACTCTGGAATTGGATCGGGTCCAGATGGTCCTACCCGGTGGTCAGCTATCAGTGGTTGTGGATCCTAATTGACCTTACTCTGCCACTGCTTCTGTTCTCTACGGGAAGGCAACTGGCCAGGAGCGAAGAGCTTTAGAAGGACCAGAAACGAGCACCTGGCTTGGAGTCGGTGCGGAAGGAGAAATTCGGTCGTGAAAAGAGTCTTGGGTATCGCCCTACAGGTTTTTGCTGTTGTCTTCTGGATTCAATTTGTTGCAATTAAGCTCTACGACCCAGCCTCGGAAGGCATCGGTTCGGTGGTCTGGACTGTACTGGATCCTTTCGTGGCGGCGGGCACTTTGATAACGATTTATGTTGGCTTTCGTAGAAAGCAGATTTTCGACAGTGCCAATGAGGGGGGCTTAAGTAAGGAGTACTTCGAGGCCAACCTGACGTTTTACGGAGGTATTATCCTGGTTCACGCGCTCCTATGGAATTGGATCGGGTCGCGGTTGGTCGAACCTCAAATGAGCCTCGGCTGGTTATGGGTGTTCATCGACATATCTGTACCTATAGTCCTGTTTCCGGTGGGGCGGCATCTTGCCAGAGTCGAACCTACAGATTCAACTGCTTAGGGGAACTGTATGGGGCGGCCAGGTTCCGATGACATTTTGGGAAGGCTGTTCAGATTTCAACAAGGACGGAGAGCCCGCAGGCCTGTTAGGGATGTTTCTCGCTTGATTGTTGAAATAGCCAAAACCAATTGATCCGCGATGTCACGCAAAGTGTCGCGAAGAACAACCTTTTTGTCCGCGGAGGACGCGGAGGTACGTGGAGAACACCAAAGGCGTATCGGATTTCCTTTGCGTGACTGCGCCGGCCTTTCGACGATCAGCCACAATTTGCACACGGAAGTCGTTGTTCCGACAAACGTCAACGAGCCCTAGCAGTAACTGGGACTGCGCTCTTTGAGAAGCTCTTGATTTGGAAAGGCAATACTTGATATCACCTGTTGCATCATTCCCAATTAGGCTTATCAGAGATTTCCGACTGCCCAGGTTTTGTATCGGCCGGAAAACAGTGCTATAGACTGTCATTGGCATCCCGTCCGGTAAGTATCCCTCGCCCTATTCTCCATGGGGACCGGTTTCACTTTGAAGGTGTCGCAAAAGAGGCGTGCCGCAGCCCGTCTTCAAATTGTGCTGCGCTGCGGAGGCCGCCAAGGCGGTAATGCGCCTCTTTCAGCCTTTTGGGGAGAGTTAGTTGGTGAGACGAAGGGCATTGCTGACAGCTGCTAGCGGATTCGTGCCCGCGGTTGCCAGAAGTGGGAGAGTGAACAGACATACTGCACTTGGCAGAGAATGTTGATCAGAATGCCCAAGAGGGGTTTGCCTCTTTTGTGGCAATTGGCACAAGCTTAGGGTTGATTCTTGGTGTGGATCTGTGGTACAATGCTCTAAACGGACGGATTGGACTGTAGCAGATTTTGAATCCGCCCCTATTCCGCACGCCTAATTGGCATCAGGAGGATGACCATGGCAGACACAAAGAACCTTTCCGGTTCTTCTGAGAAGCTTTCAGACAACCTGAATGGGCATGTGCCGTACCCGGGTATCCCGACGACGACAGATGGAGCCGGTTCGGTGGTTTGGGCCGAGACACATATAACCCAGGCCGCTTGCGCTTATCCGATCACATCTTCTACAACGATGGGCGGTGGATATGGGGCGGCGGTTTCCAATGGCGCCCGCAATCTGTGGGGCGACGAGTTGATGTTCCTGGAGCCGGAGTCCGAACACAGTGCGGCTGCGGCCTGTGAGGGATTTGCGGTGGCCGGCGGCCGTGTAAGCAATTACACATCCGGCCAGGGTCTCATTCTGATGCACGAAGTACTATACACGATTTCGGGTAAGCGGCTGCCGGTTGTTTTCCACATTGGCTCCCGCGCACTGACGAGTCACAGTTTGAATGTTCACGCCGGACATGACGATGTCATGTCCGTTTCTGATTCCGGTTGGGGCATCCTCTTCGGGCGCACTGCCCAGGAGTCAGGTGACCTGGCGCTGATCACCCGTCGCGCGGCTGAAGACAGCCGCACACCTTTCTTCAACGTCCAGGATGGTTTTCTCACCACGCACACGGTTGAGGATGTTCTGCTGTGCGAACCGGAGATGATGAAGGAGTTTATTGGCAAGCCCGAAGACAAACTGGTCAATCTGTTCAATCCGTATAATCCGGTCATGACCGGCGTTGTACAGAACCAGGACAGCTACATGAAGGGCAAAATTGCCCAGCGTGAATACTATTCAAAGGTAGGGGACGCGGTCCAGAATGCGATGGACGAGTTTTACCGTCTGACGGGCCGGCGCTACCAGATGCTGGACACCTACCGTATGGAAGACGCCGAATATGCCATTGTAGGCATGGGCTGCATGATAGAGACGGCAAAAGCTACTGTCGACTACATTCGCCGCGAAGAAGGAATCAAGGTTGGCGTCGTCCATATCACTTGTTATCGACCCTTCCCCAGCCAGGAGATCGTGGAGACGCTGAAGCATCTACGAGGGTTTACCGTGCTCGAGCGCATGGACGACCCGATTGCGCCCAACAACCCGGTAACGAACGATATCAAGGCCGCATTTGCAGACGCATATACGGGCACTCCCGGCTTCGCAGCTATCGACGACATACCGACGATATTCAGCGGCTCGGCCGGTTTGGGCAGTCGCGACGTGCGCCCGGGTCACTTTATCTCCATCGCCCGCAATATGGTGGAGGAAGGCCCCCGTTTCTTTGTGGTGGGCATCAAGCATGACCTCGCTCTGCCAATGAACGGCGACCCGGATGTCCGCCCGCCCGGCGCGTTCTCGATGCGGGGCCACTCGGTCGGCGGTTTCGGCTCGGTCACCACCAACAAGGTTATCGCCACGATCGCGGGCGACATTTTTGGCAAGAAGGTACAGGCTTATCCCAAGTACGGATCAGAGAAGAAGGGCCTGCCGACTACCTATTATCTGACGGTGGCAGACGAACCGATCCTGACCCATTGCGAACTCAACAACGTTGATTTCGTGCCGATGAACGACATCAACGCCTTCTTTACAAGCAATCCTCTGGCTGGACTTCAGCAAGGAGGCACGCTCTTCGTGCAGACGAACAAGTCCTCGCCGGAAGACGTGTGGTCAAATGTACCGCCCAAGGCCAAGGAACTGATCCGCGAGAAGGACCTACGGGTCGTGGCCGCAGACGGCGCCAAAATTTCCCGCGAGGAGGCGCCGGTCGCTGATTTGGAAGTTCGTATGCAAGGTATCGTGCTGCTGGGTATCTTCCTGAGAGTGACGCCCTTTGCAGGCGACGCGAATCTCAGTGATGATGATGTTATGGAACGCTCGGAACAGGCGTTGCGCAAGTACTTCGGCAAGCGCGGCGAAGCAGTCGTGCAGGCCAATATGCGCTGCGTAAGACGAGGCTACGAAGAGGCCTTCGAGATTCCGCCGGAGATTATCGCGCAGGACATTACTTCGCCGGTTCTCGTGCCTGGCGCAGAGATTACACTGTTTTCTTAATCGATTGCCGAAATCAGGTTCACCGGTTCTCTATCTACCCGAAAGGCGGAAACTCCTATGGGTGTTACAGTTAATACATTCGACATTCGCAATTTGACCCGGACGACGAACGGTCAGGATTCAGAGTCGCATGCCGAGGACCACGATGAGTCGGGGGTTGACGGCTCGAACGGCTATGGTAACGGCTTCGATTCGATGGTCGTAGATGCCCACGACTTTTTCGATAGGGTACTTCATGAGTACAACGAGGGGCCAGGGCCTGATTCGCTCGAGGCTGACGTAGGTGTGGCTCGATCCGTCATTCCTGCGGGTACGGGCGCTTATCGCGACTTCAGCTATATTGCGCCAGAGATTCCCGAATACATCCAGGAGAACTGCACCGGCTGCATGAGTTGCGTCACGCAGTGCCCGGATACGGCTATCCTGGGCAAGGTCGTGACCGATGACGAACTGACGCTTGCGCTGGATGACATCGACGACGACGCCGAACGCAGCTTTATGTCAAAGCAGTTTGCTGAGACAAACAAGTTCTACAATGTTCCGGCGAAGAGGAAGAAGACACCCGGGAAATTCGGCATTTTCATCGATCCAACGAAGTGCAAGGGTTGCGCTGAATGTGTCGAGGCGTGCGACGACCTCGGTTACCATGCGCTGAAGATGATCGAAAAGGAAGATACGACAGTTCCGATTTACCAGAAGAGTATCGACTTTTTCCGCAAGTTGCCGCCGACGCCACAGGAGTTCATCAACGATCGGGTCGCGGTCGACATGATGCTCGCCGAGCAGAGCATGCTATATGTGGGCGGGGCCGGCTCTTGCGCCGGTTGCGGCGAAGCTACTGCAATACGCATGTGGCTGGCTGCGCTGGGCTACAAGTACGGTTCCGAAAATATCGGCATCGCTGCCAGTACCGGCTGCAACACGGTTTACGGTAGCACTTATCCCTACAATCCCTACATTGTCCCCTGGAGCAATTCGCTTTTTGAAGACGGCCCCACGTTCGCGATGGGTCTGCGCATGCGTTGGGACCAGCTGGGCTGGCAGGACAAGCAGCTGTGGGTTATGGGCGGCGACGGCGCGATGCTCGACATCGGCTTTCAGGCGCTGAGCCGGATGCTGGCCAGCGGCATGAACATCAAAGTCCTCGTGCTGGATACGCAGGTCTACTCCAACACGGGCGGCCAGACCAGCACTGCCTCCTTCACGGGGCAGGACTCCAAGATGTACTCCCATGGCTCAGTCCATGCAGGCAAACAGGAGATGCGCAAGGAGCTGGGGCGCATCGCCATGATGCACCCAAACACATACGTTTCCCAGACGGTACAGTCTACCCCCAACCATTTTTACAAGTCGATCCTGGAGGCTGCAGAATTCCAAGGACCGGCGATCGTAAATGTGTTCACAACATGCCAGCCTGAGCATGGCGTTGCCGACAACATGGCTCGCCACCAGGCGAAACTGGCGGTAGATAGCCGCGCATTCCCGATGTTTGTCTATGATCCGCGCAAGGGCGAGACGATTCGCGATCGCCTCAGTCTTCAGGGCAATCCGGCAGCAAAGGAAGACTGGTACACGATTAAAAAGACGGGCGAAACAATCGATTTCATAACGTTTGCCCGATCTGAAGGCCGTTTCTCCAAGCAGTTCGACAAAGAAGGCAACCCGTCAGAGGTGCTGATGGCAGCTCAGGCCGACCGGCTTGCGAACTGGCATCTGTTGCAGGAAATGGCTGGAATTCGCTAGACGATGGCTGCTCATAGGATAGAAGGGCATTACAAACAACGCGAGAGGAATTGGGGATCAAGATAGGGTCTCCTTGCCGAGAATCGCGTTTCCAGACTAAGGATGCTAAGTAACGGGGTGCGGCAACGCACTCCGTTTGTTTTGCGCAGAATGACTCCAGTTCGGTCCGCTCCAAGGACAGAGGGAGCCTGGATATTTCTGCGGTAGACGAGGATTATCCGGAATGAAGCCGGTCGAAAACGAAACCAATGTAGGAACAGCTGAGAAGGGCGCGCCGGAGCAGAATACAGAAGCAGCAGCCGAATCGGCGTTACCAGCGTCAATCACTACCGAAGTCTTACCTTCGGATTCGGCTACGGAACTGGACGTTCCTGCCCTGCCGACCGAGATGCTGTTGGAAATGTACCGCAAGGCCTTGGCGATCCGGCTGATGGAGAGGGCGCTACTGGCTGCTGCCGAAGAGGGGCAGATCGGCGGGGCGATGCACACTGCCATCGGCCACGAGGCAAATGCGGTTGGCGCTGCCAACGCCCTACGCAAGGGTGACTACGTTACTTGTACTTATCGCGGTCATCATCACGGGCTGGCATGGGGAATGGACCCAGGGCGGGCGATTGCTGAAGTAATGGGCCGCAGCGACGGCTTTGCCAAGGGCAAGGGCGGATCGATGCACTTTGTTTCTCCGGAGAACGGCATGATGGGAGCGAATGGCATCGTCGCCGCGCAAGTTCCCCATGCAGCCGGCTTGGCCCTGGCGAGCCATCTGCGCGGCGAGGACCGGGTGGCCATCACATTTTTCGGGGACGGCGCGCTGTTCCAGGGGGTCATGCATGAGACGTTCAACATGGCTGCCAAATGGAAGCTTCCGCTCATCTTTTACTGCGAGAACAACCGATACTCGGAGATGACGCCGATCTGGCGCACCTCGTCTATCGAAGATATCTTCCTGTTCCCCCGAGCGTACGGCATGGAGACGATGCAGATTGACGGCAACGACGTGGAGGTCGTCCACGCCGCGGTGAGCAAGGCTGCTGAGCGGGCAAGGTCCGGCGCGGGGCCCACATTTATCGAAGGCATTACATACCGCCTGGCCGGACACATGGCAGGGGACCTGGAGACTTACCGCCCGGTTGAGGAGGTGGAGAAGCAGGAGGCGTATGAGCCATTGACGGTGCTGCGGCAGAAGCTCACCACTCGAGGGGTCGACGAAGCCAGTATCGCGGTGATCGATGAGGAAGTCGATGAAATGATCGAAGACGCGGTTGATTTCGCCGAAGAGAGCCCATGGCCAGACGCGGCCGAGACATATCTGGACGTTTATGTTTGACACAATGCAAGTGTTGCCAAAACCAGTGTTGCCAAAACCAGTGATGCAACAACCAGTGACGCCAAAGTACTGAGCCGTTTGGGCCGCAGGTGGAGCCAGCACGTGCGGCCGAGAAGTGAGAATCATTTCTATGCGAAGAACCACATATATTCAGGCGATAAACGAAGCGCTCAGAGAAGAGATGGCGCGCGACGAGAACGTCTTTTTAATTGGCGAGGACATCGGCCACTACGGGGGTCTGTTTCGTGTAACTCGCAACCTGCTGGACGAGTTTGGGGAAAAGAGGGTGCTTGACACACCGATTAGCGAGCAGGCATTCATGGGTATGGCCCTTGGCGCGGCAACCGTGGGGATGCGCCCAGTCGTCGAGCTGATGTATATGGACTTCACCCTGGTGGCTGCGGACCAGATCTTCAATCAGATCGCAAAATACAGGTATATGACCGGCGGCTTGCTGAACGTACCTTTGGTGATTCGGGGCCAGCAAGGCGGGGGAAAACGGTACGGCTCCCAACACAGCCAGTCGGTTGACTCCCTCTACGCGCACTTTCCCGGCATCAGGGTTGTTGCGCCGGCGACGCCGTACGATGCCAAAGGACTGCTCAAGTCGGCCATCCGCGACGACAATCCAGTCGCCTTTTTGGAGCACAAGATGCTCTACTTCACTCGTGGAGAGGCGCCGCCGCCGGATGAGGAGTACCTGATTCCGATAGGAAAAGCGGACGTGAAGCGGGTTGGAACCGATCTGACGATCGTCACATTCAGCTTCTGCCTGTTCCAAGCCCTGGAGGCGGCGGAGACTTTAGAGGAACAGCACGGGATCAGTTGCGAGGTCGTGGACTTGCGCACTGTCGAACCGTTAGACACGGAGACGGTGTGGGAATCGGTAGCGAAAACGGGACGATTGCTGGCAGTTCACGAGTCCTATGCGAACTGCGGCGTGGGGGCAGAGCTTGTGGCGCGCGCTTACGAGGAGGCGCCGCACCTGCTGCGTGCGCCCGCCCGGCGCCTGGGCATGGCCCCGGTGTCGATCCCGGTCTCCCGCGTCCTGGAGGAAGAGGCACTGCCTTGGAAGGAAGAGATTGTCGCCACTGCACTTGAGATGGAGCGGCGCTAGAAAGGTAGATCAATGGCAACGGAAGTGACCCTGCCCGATATGGGAGAGGAAATCGAAGACGTGACGATCAGCCGCTGGCTCGTGAAAGAAGGCCAGCAGGTCAGTGCCGGCGATCCACTTCTTGAGATAGCAACTGACAAGGTGGACACTGAATTACCGGCTCCCGCGAGCGGGACGTTGCTGTCAGTTCGTTACGGCGAGGGGGAGATCGTCGAACTGAACGCGGTCATTGCCGTCATTGGTGAGGCAGGGGAGGAGATTGCCCCGGCGCCGGCGGAGTCTGGCTCCGCTGATGACGAATCGGTCCAGACTGACTCTGCGGATGAGGTAGGCGCCATTGAAGGCGCGCCAGCGGGCGATGGACTGGAGGTTCGCCCTGGGGCGGTGAGAGCCACACCTGTGGCCCAGAGGATCGCGGCCGAGGCGGGCATTGCCCTTTCTGCCATCCCGGGTCGAGAAGGCGAACAGCTGACCAAGGGCGACGTAGAGGCGTACCTGAAGGAACAGGGAAGCGCAGGCAGCCTGGATCAGGATGACGCGGCAGAGGAAGGGCCGGAATCACAGAGCGACAGTGTAACTCTCGACGATTCAGTCGCTCCCCTCGAGCTGCGGCGTCTGGCGGCGACCTACAACATCGACCTCAGAGAAGCTGCAGGAGGACGGCCGCTCGGCGCGCTGACCCGGCAGGCCCTGATCGAGTTTGCGCGCGATCACAAGGGGCTGACCCACCTGATCGCGGCAGCAATCGACCATGTTCCTGCAAAGGTCAGCAGGACCGAAGCGGGCAAGGAAACCAGTTCGGAGTCGGCGGCGGCGGGAAGTGCCTCCCGCGAGCAGAAGGCAAAGGGTGAATCGCTGGTCCCGCACAGCCGCATGCGCCAGATCATCGCCAGGAACATGGTGCAGAGCGCGTTCACCGCGCCGCATGTCACGACGGTTCACAGCGTGGATATGGGCACAGTAACCGGTCACTATCAGGCCAATAAGGCCGGGTTCGCCGAGCAGGGCGTGCGACTGACGTTAACTGCTTACATCGTCGCGGCCGTTGTGGAGGGGCTGAGAACTGTACCCGCTGTCAACGCAGAGTGGACCGAGGAAGGGCTGATTCTCAAGCATTCGTACAACGTCGGCATGGCTGTCGCCCTTCCTGCTGACGCCACCGGGGTTGGCGGGCTGATCGTACCCGTCATTCACGACGCCGGTGACATGAATCTGTTGGGAATTGCGCGCCAGGTAGCCGACCTGGCGATACGGGCCCGGGAGAATAAACTCACGCCCGCCGATACACAGGGGGGCACTTTCACCCTAACGAACTATGGTACCTCGGGGAGTCTTTTTCAGACGCCCGTGATCCTGCAACCGCAAGTTGCCATACTTGGGACGGGAGCCATCGAGAAGCGGCCCGTGGTTGTCAGCAGCAGCAAGCCCTACGAAGCCAGCGTGGACGACTACCTGGCCTTTCGGCCGATGATGGACGTGGCTTTGAGTTATGACCATCGCGTGCTCGATGGGGCCAGTGCCGATGCCTTTTGCACGGCGGTAAGGCGGGTGCTTGAGGAGTGGCCGGATTCGGCCTAGCTCCGCCCGTTCCTCAAGTCAGGCGGGCGGCACTCTATTCTGGAAACTGTTGGTCATTGGGGACAAAAGGGGGTGGGGTAGGCGGATGTGGCGCTGCTTCAGCTCTGACGTTGGAGCAGTTGATCAGCAAGTTCCAGAAGCAGTGAACTGCTGGTCTGATTTCCCAGTGCCTGTCTAAGGGCCTGCATACCTTCGTTGTGGTATTTGAGCACCTGTGTTGTCGACCAACGTTTGGCGCCAGACTGCTCCAGTAACGTGATCGCTTCCGACAGGTTTTCCTCGGTTATTCCTATACGCCACAGGGATCTGATACCTCTTCCTTTTTGGGCTTGCTCCAATCCATAGATAAGTGGAAGACTTTTCTTACGGCGCAGGATGTCGTTGCCGGCCGGCTTGCCCGTGACATCGGTATCTCCCCAGATGCCGAGTATGTCATCCTGGATCTGAAACGCCAGGCCCATGCTATAGCCAAAACGGTACAGACATTCAATTTCAGGTTGCCTGGCGCCCCCGAACATAGCCCCTAATGCGGTTGACCCTGCGATGAGAGCCGCCGTTTTGCCTCCTATCATACGCAAATAATCGGCGACGGTAACATCGTCTCGTTCCTCAAAGCGCAGGTCCAGATGCTGACCTTCTGTCAATTCAATACAGATCTGGGTGAGGCGGTCGACAGCGGCGAGCGAGCGGCTCTTCCCGCCAGCTGAATCTGAAGTTGGGTCGGCAGAATTGTTTTCAGCCGACCGCAGCAGCGCGAAATAGGCGAGTGCGAACATCCCGTCACCGACGTTTATTGCCTGGGGCACGCCCCAGAGCGCCCAGAGAGTGGGCCGGTGGCGGCGGGTCTCGTCGCCATCCTCGATATCATCGTGGACAAGGGAGAAGTTGTGCAGGATTTCGACCGCCGCGGCCGCGGGCATGGCCTTGACCGGATCTCCTCCGACCGCTTCACAAGCCATCAGACAGATGAGGGGACGGATTCGCTTTCCAGCGCCAAGAGCGCCTGGACGAAGGGACTCATCGGCCCACCCCATGTGATAGTGCATCATGGCGTAATGGTTGGCCTGCATTGGATGGCGTATGGCGAGAACCGTTTGCATTTCCTCCTCAAGGCGGGGCAACCACTTTGAGGCGAAGGCGTCCATTGACTTTTTCTTGGGCTTTTCAGAACTTGATGCAAACGAACCGGGTTCTGCAGCGTCGTGCAAAACTTGCTCTGGTTCCGTACTGCTCGCGTCCGATTGGGTGACCGCGCCCGGTTTCACTAAATTTGCGTCCTCGGCGGAGGGGAACAGCCTTTCCTCGCCGGCCCCCTCCTCACTTTCGTTTGGAACAGTTTGCCGCGAACGTGCCTGAATGGGGGTGGTCCCTCGGATAAGGGCGGATTTTTGGACCAGAACGCCGGGCTGGCGCAAGGCTTCGACGTTTCGGGAGCCGCTGGCAAACATCGCGATTCGCAGCTCCTCGACCAGGATATCGATCTCCTCTACTACGGCCGCGGACGATTCTACTGCTCGCTTGAGAAATGGTGAGGCCAGCCCGACAAGATCTGCGCCTAGCGCCACTGCCTTTGCGACATCCTGGCCGCTGCGCATGCCCCCGCTGGCGAAGATCGGTAGTTCTGGCCGTCCTGCGTCCTCGCGGGCTGCGCGGACGTAGGCGAGGCTGGTGACAGTGGGGATGCCCCACTCTCGATAGGCTGCAGCCAGCCTGCGATGGCGCTCTGTGGGCGCGCGGTGCTTCTCAACCTCGCTCCAGGAAGTGCCGCCGGCGCCGGCCACGTCGATCGCGCTGATTCCGGCTCCGATCAGCAGACGCGCGGCTTGACTACTGATTCCCCAGCCGACCTCCTTGGCAATGACAGGGACGCCGACGTGCGCGCAGACCTCTTCGATTCGGGACAGCAGTCCTTCCCAGAGGGCGTCGCCTTCAGGCTGCAGGACCTCCTGCAGCGGATTCAGATGCAGGATGAGGGCGTCGGCCTCGACCATGTCTACAGCCTGCTTGCAGTGATCGACTGTATAACCATAGTTGAGCTGCACGGCTCCAAGGTTGGCAAAGACCAGCGCGTCCGGCGCATGTGTTCGCACGGCAAATGAGGCCTGAGAATCGGAGTGCTCCAGTGCGGCGCGCTGACTGCCGACGCCCATAGCCAAGCCCTTCGCCTGCACGGCCTCTGCCAGGCGCTGGTTAAAGAGACCTGCCTGCTGGGTGCCCCCTGTCATAGAACTGACCAGGATGGGAGCACAGAGTCGCTTGCCGAAGAGGAGGACAGTGGGGTCTACGGATGCGAGGTCGATCTCCGGCAGGGCCTGGTGAATGAAATGGAAGCGTTCCAGACCGGTTGTCAACTGCCGGAAGGCGACATCCTCTTCCAGGTTAATGCGAATGTGATCGTCTTTTCGACCTGCGGTGGACAAACAAGCCCTCCCCCTACCTGTTGCACAGGGCACAGAAGGCGAGGGAGAGACTCCCACGGCCAACTTGCCAACGGATCTGAGCAGCAGTACCTTCAGGTCTCTGGGCAGGGCAGGATTTCGCCTCCGGCCCTTCGTTGAAAACCGGCAAGGGTTTGAAAATGCCGCTCGATGATCGGGTCATGCAACTACAACCGATAATCGTCCCGAAAAACGTAACTCTCTTTCGATTCTAGTGTTATATGATTTATAATGCAAGACATTCGCATTAATTTTTGAACACGTATATCGACCAAAGGAGGTTCGAGAATGTCAACAACTTTTGAGCAGGTTCGCGATATCATAGTGGATCAGCTAGATGTTGATCCTGATGAAGTAACTGAAAATGCCAAGTTCAAAGAGGATTTGGATGCAGACAGTTTGGACCTGGTTGAGTTAATAATGTCCTTCGAAGAGGAGTTTGGCGGCGAGATCAGCGACGAGCAGGCCCAGGAGATCGAGACGGTCGGCGATGTAGTGAGGCATCTCGACGCTCAAACGGCCTGAATTGTCTGTGGGTAAAATGCCTGCTTTTCAAGAGCGAGTTGTGAATGCAACTCGCTCTTTCTATTGGTGCGTGGAGGTAATCAGGGGGCAATTGTGGCGTCGTCGACAACCGGTGAGGGTGTAGAAGCAGCTCTGCTGATCCTTGCTGGTGGCAGCAGCCGCCGTATGGGCACTGACAAACTTCTGCTGCCGGTACCTCCGAAGGGGATACCTTTGGTCCGGCACGTAACCGAGCGACTGCTCCCGCTTGCAGCGAAAGTAACGGTCGTTGCCAACGACCCTGGCGTCTGTGCTGTTCTTCAGGATCTTGGTCGAGAGGAGGTCCAACGAGAGAGGGAATGGATGCCTGCTTGCACTTTGGTTAACTGCGTGCCCGACGACACACCTGGCAACGGCCCCCTTGGCGGCCTTGCAACCGGGCTGCGGCGGACAGAAGGGTGGGCTTTGACAGTCGCAGGTGACATGCCGCTCATATCGGCGGCATGCTGCCGTTATCTGATAGACTGTAGTGACAGCAGTTGCGATGCGGTTGTGCCGGTTCTCGATGGGCAAGTTCAGCCGCTTCATGCTGTGTACAGCCGGCGTTGTCTGCCCTCAGTCGAAAGGGCATTGGCAGCCGGTATGCGTCGGATGGACAGCTTCTGGAATGAAGTGCGGGTACGGCAGGTCCAGGCGGAAGAGCTACGTCCTTTCGATCCGGACCTGCTCACGTTTGCCAACGTAAACAGGCCGTCCGAGTGGAAAGAGGCGCTTGCTCTACTTTCTCAAGGCTGACCACCAGGTGTTAGAATGGGGCCAGCGCGACCAGGACCCATCCTGCTATAACTGTCGAGGGCGGTAAAGTGTAAGGTCGCAGGACTTTTGCAGGGAGGATAGATTCAGATTCTGGCCTCCCGAATGAATGGAAACGTTAAATTCAGGAATGGTAAAGAAACGCAGACGGACTTCGCAAAAAAGAGAGACAGATTCCAGCTGGCAGGACCGTCGTCAGCCGGTGGAGGAAGGCGCGGTCGTCAAGAACTGGGGAGGCCGTCTTCCGATCGCGTTGACTTTTCCCAACAGCTATTATGTCGGTATGAGCAGCCTGGCATTTCAGCTGCTTTACAGATGGTTTAACGCCGAGCAGGATGTAGTCTGCGAGCGCATCTTCTGGCAGAAGGGCGCGGCCGCGGCAGGCCAGCCGTTACTCTCGCTTGAAAACGGGCGCCCGGCAGACGATTTCGATATCTGGGCGTTTACCGTTTCCTGGGAGATGGACTACTTCAACGTTGTCGAGATGCTGCGACAGGCCGGCATTCCGCCACTTGCCCAGGATCGTCTGCGCGGCAGCCGCTGGGACGGGTCTCCCTGGCCGCTCATCATTGCCGGTGGGCCCGGAATCACCATGAACCCGGAGCCGATGGCACCCTTCTTCGATGCGGTTCTCATCGGCGAGGGCGAGGAGGCCGTGCCCCAGTTCATTGACATCTGCCGCGATGCTCTGCACGAGGACCGAGAGGCCCTCCTGCAGACACTCGATCGAACGCCCGGTTTCTACGTGCCTCATCTTCGCCCTTCAAATCGCGATCACGTAGACTTTCGCCCGGTTGAGAGGCTATGGGTCCGCGAGCTGCCTGAGTACGAGACACAGTCTGTGCTCTATACGCCTGACACGGAATTCAGCGGTATGCATCTGATGGAGATCGCGCGCGGCTGTGGGCGCGGCTGCCGCTTCTGCCTGGCGGGATACGTTTACCGGCCTCCGCGCGAACAGCCTTTGGAGACGTTGCTGGGCTGGGCAGAAAAGGCCATAGCGAAGGGGCGGAACCGCATTGGTCTGGTGAGCGCCGCGGTCAGCGACCACACGCAGATAGATGAACTCGCAACCGAACTTGCGGGCAAGGGCGCTTCGATCAGCGCCAGTTCGATGCGGATGGATCCAATCAGCGTTCCTTTAATCCGGGCGATGGCAGAAGGGGGAACACAGACTCTGACGGTTGCGCCGGAGGCGGGCAGTGAACGTCTTCGCAACGTGATCAACAAGACCCAGACGGAAGAGCAGATGATGCGGGCCGTGGGCCTGGCCGCCGAGCTGGATTTCCCCCAACTCAAGCTCTATTTCATGACCGGTCACCCAACCGAGACTGATGACGACATCCAGGAATTGATCGACTTCACGCTCAAGGCGCGCCAGATTTACAGGCGGAGGCTGGCGATAAACGCCACACCCTTCGTTCCCAAGGCGCACACCCCATTCCAATGGGAAGCGATGATGCCGGCAGCCGAGCTAAAGCGGCGTCAGCGCAGGATAAACAAAGCGCTGGCGCGGCACGGCGTGGAGGTGCGTGCAGACTCGCCGGAATGGGCTGAAGTACAGGCGGTTCTGAGCCGGGGGGACCGCGCCCTGGCCGATGTGCTCCTGGCGATTCCACCGGGCCAGTTAAACACCCGGCTTTTCTTCCGAACCATGGAGAAGCTGGGGCTGGACAAGGACCATTATCTGGGCCAGTGGGAGGGAGGAAGTCCTCTTCCATGGGATATTGTGGAGAGCGGCGTAAGTGAGAGCTACTTCAGTTACGAGCTACGTTTGGCAAACCAGGAACGCACCGGCCTCTCGTGCCCGCCCGATACTGCGGGCTGCCTCACCTGCCAGGCGTGTGACGACGGCTGGGCCTTCCGTTACGGCGCCAACGAGAACCGCCCGATCAAGACTGCAAAGGGGGGAGCCTGGCGGGCCCAAGACTGGCTGCCCTGGACGAAGCTCAAGGCCCAAGAACACGAAACCGGTCTGGGTAATGTCACGATTGAACCTATCCCCCTCGAATGAAGTCGGTCATCCGGGAGGAGTGACAGTTACACCTGGATGACCTGGCGGCCCAACCGAAGGGAATTGGTCCATAAAGGGAAACATTCAGAACGATGCGCCGCATTTGCTACAACAATGGCGTAGTGGCCTATGCCTTCGAGAGTTTTGCATCCCTTCCTCTCCAGGCCCACGTAAGCGCGCGTCACGGGGGCGTATCGCCCGAGCCCTGGCATAGCCTGAATTTCAGCTACAGTCGCGGCGATGAGCGGGAACGAGTCCTAGAGAATTTTGCCCGCTTTTGTGCAGCGGTCGGTAGAGATCCCTCCAGTCCCGTGCGCACACACCAAGTGCACAGCACCGTGGTTGGCGAGGTCGGCTGGGAGGACGCCGGCACCCGGATGCAAAAGTGCGACTCCCTCATCACAGACGCGGTTGACCTGCCCCTCTTCCTCGTGTTTGCCGACTGCGTCCCCCTTGTATTTTATGATGCAGCAAACCATGCTCTTGGCGCGTGCCATGCTGGTTGGCGCGGCACGGTCGCGGGGATGGTTGGCGCAACGCTAAGGGCGATGAAGGCTGCTTTCGGTACTGATGCGGCGTACGTGCATGTTGGCATCGGCCCGAGTATCGGGCCGGAGAGCTATGAGGTTGGCGAGGAGGTCATCGGGAGGGCAGTTTCATCGTTGCCTGGCGGCGAAAGGTATTTTTGCAGGCGCAACGGGGATCAGTCGAACCCCTGCTTCGACCTTTGGCAAGCCAATGTGGACCAGCTGACAGATGAAGGCGTTCCCGAAGGGCAGATCGAACTGTCGGGAATAGACACTGCGCGCAGGACGGAGGAGTTTTTCAGCCACCGGGCAGAGAAGGGTCGGTGCGGCCTGTTTGGACTCCTGACCTGGCTGGAACCGAGAGAAAAGGGCAATCGTTTGCAGGTCAAGATATGATACAATTGGTCAGGACAGTAGAGACTTAGGTCTAATGTTTATAATCGTCCGGAGTGCAGAGCAGTTTCGCAAATGACGCAGACGGAGCCGCAATCACGCGGCCCCATGCGGTGATCACAGGTTTCGAGGTTGGAGCCGCTCTGCCATTTGTCTGTACAGGATGATTCTGCATGTCGGAAAACGCAAACGGGTTTGAGGAGCTGCTGCGCCGGCTCGGTCTGGATTCCCTGCCGACGTACCAACAGATTCTTGAATCGATGGACCCGTTGTCATGGACGCTGGTACTGCTCCTGACAGGAGCAGTTATACTGGGCGTCTTTTTTACGCTGAACACGCGGTACCGTTTTCACGCGTTTCAGGAGGCCGAAGCCACTCCGGAAACCCTCCTGGCGCGCTTGAAGCAGGATCCGACCTACTTGACGCCGGCATCGATTATCAACCGGCTCGGGGCAGATACGACGTTGCTGCTGCTGGAACACGGCGACCAGATTGCAGCGACAGAGTGGCGATCGATGTGGAACCGGGTGCGTGAGGAGCTGCTGGGCCTGCTCGCCTCCCAACATGCATTTGGCCCGATCTACGCCCTGGCTCATTACTATCAGAGCACCGACACGCAGGAGCCGGACAGTATGCGAATCCGGCGTACTGCGCTAATTCACAAGCTGGGCCAACGCAGGCAGCTTGAGCCCGGCGCCGACGGGATGGCGGCCCAGTTGCGGCTTGTGCGTCATCCCGCTGAACAGCTCGGTGAATTGGGTTTTGACGGACCGACAGTGTGGCTGGAAACGCATGAGGAGACCATGCCAATCCAGGGTCCGATAATCCAGATGGAATCGGTACGGTTCGAAACGGTTGATCGCGCGAGTGTAGATTTGCTTATACAGAGGACTCCAACCGTTGGCGGGGACTTCCGAATTCAGATGGAGAAACGCAATAATATGTGGGTTGTGGTTGGCGAGCAGGTCAACTGGGCTTCCTAGCGTGGGGCCACCGGCCGTGATTGAAAGGTGATCCTTCAGGCTGAAGGCCTTCGAGCCAACCCGGTCGGGTTACTGCCGTAGGTTGGCGGCTTGCTCGGATTCAATTTTCACGTGCGTGGGTCCTGTAGTTCTCACAAAAGAAACAAATGAACGAACTTACATTGACGCTTGCCGATGCCCTGGGTTTCCTGAATACTCTTGTCGCGTCGGTGGTTGTGATTCTTGCCTTTTCTCTTCTGGCATACACTCTAACCTACAATTTCCGCCATCCTGTGGCGCGACGCTTCGCCTTTCTCCTCGGCCTGGTCATGGTTACGTACGCCTCTGAAGTCGCATTGACTCAGGTGGTCGGCGCCGATTCGGCGTCCAAATGGCTGCATTTCGAATGGTTGGGAATCGCGCTTTTGCCCGGAGCCTACTTCGCGTTTTCGTATGCTGTTCTGCGAACGACGAATTACCATACGGACCGCCGCAGATTGATCAATATCGCGATCGGCGTTCTTTCGGTGGTTAGCGCTCTACTCGCCTTTTTCACCAGCTGGTTGGTAGACGTCGTAGAGTTTGACCCACTCCTCAGCTATCTGCAGCCTGGTGTCCTGTTCTGGCCCTTTGCCGCCTTCTTCGCGGGCGTCGTCATTCTTTCTCACTTGAACATCTGGAAAGCGCGCCAGCGCTGCCTGACGGCGGAGAGCCGCAAGCGGATGACCTATCTCTTGCTGGCTTCGGCGGCTCCCGGCATTGGCACCTTTCCCTATCTGATCGCGTTAGGCAAATCCTCAGCTGGTTTGCTTTCGCCGGAGTGGATACTCAGCCTGGCCATCGTTGGTAATTCTGCGATCGGCACCATGCTGATCGGCTTGAGCTATACTGTGGCCTTTTTTGGGGTATACACGCCGGACAGGGTCGTGCGTTACCGGCTGATTCGCTACTTTGCGCGCGGGCCGGTTGTTGCGATCATTGTGATTCTGGCCGTTCAGACGATCCCAACCGTAGAGCATGTCCTTGGCCTGCCGCGGAATATCGTCCTCTTCAGCGTCATCACGGGTGTGATCGTGGCCGCACAGGTCATTCTGAGCGTCTCCAGAGAGTTGACCGACCGCATGGTCTACGGCGAAGACCGGCAGGAGATCGCCTGGTTGCGCGAACTGGACAGGCGTCTGCTGACTACTACGGATCTGCGGCAGTTTCTGGAGAACCACCTGACTGTCTTATGTGAATTGCTGCGGGTCCCTTCGGGCTTCGTGGCCGCGGCTATCGGCACCGATCTGATCCTGGAGGCGACGGTCGGACCGGAAGGAACGCGGCAGGAGATCCTGGATGACAAGGATTGGAGCGATGCCATGAGCGAGGCGTTGAGCCATGCCCGCAAGAACGGGGCCGCCCATGTGTCGCGAACGGCCCAGGTGGTCGAAGGGGGCGTAGTGCCGTCGGACAATGGTAGAAGGTCGCCGCGGCAGATGGCGCCTGAGCCGGTCGAATTCGGTGGATACTGGCTGTGGCCCGTTCTGGAACCGGGAGGTGAGAGCAAGGGAGAGATCGTTCTGGGCATGTTGGGTGTGCGCGCCCGCAGCGAAGCGCCCCTGATTAGTTCGGAGGAAAGTGCTCTTTTGGCACAACAGATTGACAGCGTAGCCAAGGCATTGCTCGATCGAAGGATGCAGATGCAGGTCATGGTAGTCTTGAGACGGATCATTCCCGGCATCGATCGTATCCAGCAGATTCGGGGAATTGTGCCCTACGTGTCGGAGAATACCGAGGTGCCGCCGGCCGAACTGCTTGAGCCGAGTCCGATCCACAACCCTGAATTCGAGAGTTGGGTGAAGGATGCGCTCAGCCATTATTGGGGCGGCCCCAAGCTGACGCGTAGCCCGTTGATGCAGTTGCGTGTGGTGGACCGGGTCGTCGAAGAGGCGGACGGCAACCCTGGCAAGGCATTGCGGCTGGTGCTCGGTCGCGCCATTCAAAACCTGCGGCCTGGCGGGAAGCAGGATCTGAGCACGCCTGAATGGCTACTCTACAACATTTTAGAAATGCGCTTCATACAGGGGCGCAGGATTCGCGATATTGCCAGCCGTCTGGCTATCAGCGAGAGCGATCTGTATCGGAAGCAACGGGTTGCTATCGGCCAGGTGGCGCAGGTGTTGACGGAGATGGAGCAGGGCGACTGGGACGCGCTCCTCCGATTGCAGGAAGAAGAGGATGCGGAGATAGTCGAGGAAGCAAATTGAAGCTGAAGGATTCCCGGTGGCGCAGTGCGATGACGTTGCCGGTGGTTGCGAGGTAAATTCCGATGGCTGCCAAGCGGCGTAGGCGGCGAAAATTTCAGAAGACCGGACCCACAGCTGGGATACAGGCGGGCGCGCAGAAACTGCTCGCCAGGCATTCCAGGGAAGCCTTGGGGTTGGCGGTATTTCTCTTTGGCGGGTACCTAGGATTCAATCTTTCGGTTTCGGGGCAGGAATCGTGGACTCTGTGGCTGGCGGGCAGAATGGCCTGGCCACTGGTGCTCAGCCTGCTTGTAACGGGCGCTGTGATGATGCTGGGGCCAAGGGCCGGCTACTGGCATCCGGAGGCGCTTGTCGGGGCCGAACTCCTGCTGGTGTCACTGGTCTCACTGGAACATATCAGCGACAACCGAGTTACCGATTGGTCGTTTCCTGCCTCGGGCCAGGGCGCCGGTCTGCTCGGCTGGGTGTCAGGTAACCTGCTGATCAGCCTGCTCGGCCAGTTGCCGGCAGTCTTCGCAGCAGTTCTGCTTGCTGTTCTGAGTCTCTACTTGCTGTTTCGTCATACCCCTCTAATTTACCTATTCGGATTCATTGGCCAGTTGCGCCGGGAGTTGGCCGAACCTGTGGGCGACGCCTCCGAGGCGCCGCTTCCGGACCCGGGTGAAGACCTGTTCGAGGAAGAGTTTGAATCGGAACACTCCTGGACTGAACAAGAGAGCGACGGGCCTGCGGAGGCCGAATCCTCGTTGGACGATGAAATTCCTGAATTGCACCAGCCTGAGTTGGCCGAAGTAACGGAACCTGTCCGGCCCATTCAGGCCGAACTGCCTGCTCCGGAAGCAGAGTCGACAAAGCGCAGGCCCAAGTCCGGGAGTCAGGGCGGGAGACCGCTAAAGCCGTTGCGAAAAGAGGGAGAGCGGCCAACTGCCGAGTTGCTAGAGGAGGATGCTGGCCAGCTTGCGTGGGATATCGAGGGCATGGCAGAGGTTATTCGGGAGACACTGTCGGATTTCGACATTCCGGTGGAAATCGTCAATATTCAGACCGGGCCGACCGTGACCCAGTTTGGCGTACAACCACTCTACGTTGAGCGCGCTGGCCAAAAGCGCAAAGTCAGGGTCAACCGAATCGCCGCGGTGGCCGACGATTTGGCGCTGGCCCTGGCGGCACCTGCTATTCGCATTGAGGCGCCCGTTCCCGGTCAGCCCTATGTCGGCATCGAAGTGCCAAACCCAGAGAAATCGATGGTGGGTCTGAAAGGCATCATCGAGAGCAAGCAGATGGCAAAGCAGGGGGGAAGGCTGCCTTTGGCGCTTGGAAGGGACACTTCCGGTTCGCCAGTTGTGACGGACCTGGCGCGGGCCCCGCACCTGTTGATAGCCGGCGCGACCGGATCGGGCAAATCGGCGTGCATCAACGGGGTAATTGTCAGTCTGCTGATGTACCACGGCCCGGAGACGCTTCGGTTTATCATGGTCGACCCCAAGTTGGTGGAACTGCCTGGCTACAACCACATCCCGCACATGATTGGCAAGGTGATCACTGACATGGAGGACGTTCACGGCGCTCTGACCTGGCTTCTCTTGCAGATGGATGATCGCTACAATTTGTTCAGGGAGAACAGGGTCCGCGACATTGAGGCCTATAATCGCCTGGCGCGCAGGCGAAAGAAGCTGGAATCCTTGCCCCACATCGTCCTCATCGTGGACGAACTGGCGGACCTGATGATGACTGCGCCCGAGGAGATCGAGAAGCAGCTGGTTCGCCTGGCCCAGATGGCGCGCGCCACCGGCATCCATCTTGTGCTCGCGACGCAGCGGCCAAGCACGGACGTGGTGACGGGGCTAATCAAGGCCAATTTTCCCTCGCGCATCGCCTTCGCTGTCACCAGCCAGGTCGATAGCCGGGTCATCATGGATTCGCCCGGAGCGGAGAAACTGCTCGGCCAGGGGGATATGCTCTTTATGCGGCCGGACAAGGCAAAGGTCGAACGTGTGCAGGGGAGTTACGTCACCGATTCAGAAATCAAGCGAATGGTCGACTGGTGGCGGGAACGGGACCTTGTTGAAAACCCCGGAGCTCCTTCTGTGAAGGTTGCCCCTTGGATCGGCCTGCTGGACAGGCTGGATGATGAAGAGGAACTGCTTGCGGAGGCCATTGACGCCATACGCGGCGAGAAGAGCATCAGCGCTACTTTTGTGCAGCGGGAGCTGAAGATCGGATATCCCCGGGCGGCGCGGCTGGTCAGTCTGCTTGAGTCTAAGGGCCTTGTCAGCGCAGAGGCGGGCGGCGGCCAGAATCGGAGGGTAATTGTCAAGGCGGGTTCGGATTCCGGAGAGGAAAACGAGGCGCTTGAAGAGATCTGATATTTCAGAAAGTTCTGACCTGATACGTGCCTTGCGGCCGGCCACCTCAATTGTCCGCAGATTCCGAGTCAAGCAAAATTCCATTACAGAGTCATCAGGAGCATATGAGATGCCCTACTCCTTCCAACGAGACGCCATGTATCGAATGCCCACCCATTTTGGACCAAGGACGGGTCCACGCCGAGGGCCGGACGGGCGGGGATTTGACTGTATTGACAGTCCTAAGAGCGTGTCCTATTCGGTCAGCTATCTCACGCATGCCGCGGCTGCGGAAGCAGTTTTGCCACCGGGATTCACACTGAACGGTGAGCCCGTTGTGACGGTCAGCGCGACTTACATGAAGGAGATCGACTGGTTGGCGGGGCGGGGTTACAACACACTTGGGGCTTCGCTGCCGGTCGCCTATTCGGGCCAGGTGGACAATGTGACGGGCAGTCTGCTGCTTGTGTTGTGGGAGAACCTGGCGGACCCCATTCTGACCGGCCGCGAGGAGCTGGGCTTTTCCAAGATCTACTGCGAACTGCCCGAGCCTGTCGTTTACAACGGCACTTCCCATTGCATTGGCAGCTGGCTCGGTTTTCGCTTTCTGGACCTGGGCTTGCATGACATGACCGAACTGTCGGAGCAGGAAATCGCGGGACAGTCTGCAAAGGCGGTCGGCGACGGGACTCTGCACTACAAGTACATTCCGCGGACTGGGGAGTGGGGAACGGCCGACGCCGAATATGCCGTACTGACCCCGGCGCATACGCCCAACCGCCGCGTGCTGGGAATGTGGCGGGGTGAGGGAAGTGTTACATGGTATCGGGCCAGGTGGGAGGATATGCCGACCCAGTACAATATCGTAAATTGTCTCGAAGAGTTGGAGATTCTGGAATATCGCGGCGCGGCCATAACGCAGACCATCGGGGGCAAGGACTTGAGCGATCAGCGCATTCTGAAGTGAGCGCGTAGTACTAACTCGCGGCGCCGGCGGACTCGAGGAGAAGTCCCTACAGTGGTTGGAATGCGGGGTGGCGAGCACATTCTTCCCGAGCAAAGCACTGCCGCAAATGAAGGTACGGACAGGTCGGCCTTTGGTCTGTAGGAATTCTTTATCTCTCCGGCCACCATGAATTGCGGCGTGAAGAGATCCTGAAATGCTTCTCGTTTGCGGCTGGCTGAGTAAGTCGCTACACCCCTACAGTTCAGCCTTCTATCTCATGAATGACCCGCCCGTGACGGGAAGAGAGAGACCGGTCAGAAAGTCTGCTCCATCCGAAGCCAAGAAGGAGACGGCGTGGGCAAGGTCGTTGGTATGGGCTAGACGGCCGAGTGGTGTACTTCCCGCCGCTCCGGACAGCAAGGCGTCCGTGGCCTCTTTTACCTGGAGGGAAGGGTTGTCAAACAGGTTTGTCATGTGGCCGACGCGCTCGGTAGGGGTCAGGCTTGGGCATATGGCGTTGACGGTGATCCCGAACTCGGCCAACTCCTGGGCAAGCGACTGCGTTAAGCCGACGATGCCGAATTTGGATGAACAGTAGGCAGCAAAGCGAGCGATCCCGCGCAACCCGAGAACTGAGGAAACGCTGATTATGCGACCGCCGCCGCCGCGTTCCACCATGTGGCGTGCGGCCGCACGGCTGCATACAAACGTT
Source organism: Caldilineaceae bacterium (assembly GCA_965207495.1). Lineage (GTDB taxonomy): Bacteria > Chloroflexota > Anaerolineae > Caldilineales > Caldilineaceae > Bin5. The sequence continues at coordinate 2,867,331 of OZ242287.1, read as the reverse complement.
CCCTTCAGGTTGACGGACATGACGCGGTCCCACTCGTTTTCCTCCAGGTCGACGACCGGCACGCGATCTTTGCCGCCGCGGGCACCTGCGTTGTTGACCAGGATGTCGATTCTTCCAAATGCTTCAACTGCCTGTTGCATGGCCGCCTCAACGGATGCGGAGTCGGTCACATCGCAGGTCAAGGCAAGTGAACGGCGTCCGAGCCCCTCTATCTCCCCCTGCAATGCCGGCAGGCCTCCCCACTCGGCGTCGGGATACGGTTTCTCCACCAGATCTGTTACAACAACGTCCGCGCCATCCTCTGCCAGCCGTTGCGCGATGCCTCGGCCGATGCCGTGTTCGCCCCCGGCGCCGGTCACAAACACGGTTTTCCCCGACAGGTTGTACATTTATCAGTCCTCCAAGTGGTGTTGTATACTATGGGCCCAAACGGGCGGTTAGCTCAGCTGGTTAGAGCGATTCCCTTACAAGGAATAGGCCGGCGGTTCGAGTCCGTCACCGCCCACCAACAGATATGAGTCCAGACAATATTATGAAGTGGTGAAAGTTGTCAATTCTGTCGTAGCCTTCAAGTAATGGTCGCAAACGACCACTGTTTTTCCACATTTGTCCTCGTCTTGAACCCTTACACCTAGGAGACGAGGACGTAAAGTCCGGGTCCCCCTGATGATTTGCCAAAAATGTGGGCGCGAGGCTGGACCAGAAGCTAAGTTTTGCGTAGATTGCGGTTCGCCTCTAGTACTCCGCTGTCCGGCTTGCCAGAACCCATATGACCTGGGAAGTCGGTTTTGCTCATTGTGCGGGCGCAGCTTGCCTGAGGAAATAGCTCCTCCCCCTGAAGTAAAGCAGGAGCAACCGGAAACACCTGAGTTGGCGCCTGAACTTCTGCAGACCGAGACGCCAGCACAAAGCGCAGTTCGTATCCAGGTCGAAACTCAGTCCCTCCCCTGTCCTCGTTGTCATCAAGTGAATTCTCCCAGATCAGAATATTGCTATGCCTGCGGACTGCCTCTGGAGGGATCCAGCATTGGCTCATCCTTGCCCAGGAACCCAGGAGGCGATTCAGTGCCCATTCCAGGGGGATTCTGGGTTCGCTTTCTTGCTTACGTGGTCGACACTGTAGCGATCGCTATCCTTTACTTTGTTCTCTCAATCTTCTACGGAATTTACTTGGCAGCTGCAGGAAACGACCTAACTAATTTTGGTGAACAAGGCTTCTTCCTATACGCTCCCATCATAGTGCGGGCTGTATATGAGACTGTACTCATTGGCAATTGGTCAACAACAGTCGGGAAGCGCATTTTCGGGCTCTATGTCATTAGAGCCAGCGATTCAAATAGTGGCGTGGAAGGAATTGGCACGCGGCCAGGCACCTCGATCAGCGATGAAATACGACGCGTCCATCTAAGTGTTGGGCTAGGCCGTGCCTTTGTTCGCCATCTTGCTACTTATCTCTCAGGACTGATACTAGGTATTGGCTATCTTCAGGTAGCGTTTCGCGAAGACAAACTGTCTTTACACGACCTGATAAGTGGTACGAGAGTTGTAAGGCTCAGCAGTCGACCAGTGAGTAGATGAGCTTTGTCCTCGTAGCCTTTACACCGGGTCTGTTTTGGCTCTGGTTTTTCCTGCGCCACGACAAGATTCGCCCCGAACCTCTCCGCTTAATTGCAGTCACCTTCGTGCTGGGCTGTGTCTCCACCATTCCTGCTGGTCTAGGTAACTACCTCTTCGGTGCCGACAATCTCCTTGAAGGATCTCCTAACTTTATCAGTGTAGTTACCGCGATGGCACTCGTTGTGGGACCGGTGGAAGAACTTTGCAAGTTTGGAGCAGTGTGGTTAGGGCCTTTCAGGTCTCTGTATTTCGACGAGCCGGTGGATGGTTTAGTCTATTCATTTGCTGCAAGCCTGGGTTTTGCCTCGCTCGAGAATTTCCTATACGTCCTGCAGTATGGCCCCGAAGTGATGATCGGTAGGGCGCCATTGAGCACTGTCGGCCACTTGGTCTTTGGCAGCATTTGGGGTTTTGCTTTGGGCCAATATTACATCAAGGGCAAGAGACGACGATCAATGTTGCTTGGTTCACTAGCCTTGGCAGCGGGAGCCCATGCACTCTTCAATATTCTCGTATTTTCATTTCCCCTGGGTGCAGTAGCCTTAACCGTCGCCGGTGGAATATGGAGCTACCGAGCAATTCGCAGAGGACAGAAAGATTCCCCATTTCGGTTCCGGCGGAACTATCCTCAAGTGCGCTGTGAGAATTGTAACGAATTCATGAGTATGTTTAACCGTTTCTGCACCAAGTGCGGAGCTCCGCGCACGGAAGGCAAGGCAGCAATTGTCTGCAGTCATTGCGGAAGTCCAAATAGGTCCGATGCCTCCTTCTGTACCGACTGTGGCGATCAGTTCATGAAAGGATGAACCGGTTCAGGCTAGGTCAGGAGGGGGACCGTTCGTCTCTCGCGGGCGCTGAGGATTGCCGAATCGACGATTTGCTGGCCGACTCTACAGATCGCGGGCGACAGTGGACCTTCTGGTTCTTGCCCAGTTTCCAGACAGTGGACGAAATACTGAATAACATTCTCACTCGGCGGCGTTAGACTGTCTACGGGATGGTCGTAGCCTTCGGGACGATCGCGTGTCTGGACTCGCACTGTGTCTTCGTAGTCGTAACTGCTGATCGTCCCTTCGGACCCTTTGAGCACGAAACCGCATTGGGGCTGCGGCTGCAGCGTCCACGGGTCGGTGAAGGTGCCCCAGCGCGTCTCGAATTTGGAGAGCCCGAAGGCGTATTTGCAGATAGTGATGCTATGCTCGTCCACTTCCAGGCCGGCCGGTTCGTCGACCACTGTCGTCACCTCCAGCGAGGCGCGGCCGTCGAGAAACCACGTCCCGAGCGTAACCCCGTAGCCAAGATAGTCGAGAAGTGAACCGCCGCCCTCGGCCTTCTGGTAGAACCAGCTATCGTTTTTTCGCAGTCGATACTCTTCGTCGGTTTCCTCCTTGTCGGCAACGTGGAATAGCGGTCCGCGGTTGCCGTCATAGTAGTGGACTTCGACCAGATCGCCGATTGTTCCCTCTGACAACAGCCGTTTGGCGGTCACATGACAAGGGTACCAACGCAGCGGCCAATTGATGATGAACTGCTTCCTTGTCGCTGCCATCGCGGCGATCATCTTGTCGGCGGAGGCCAGGTCGGCGGCGAACGGCTTTTCCAGGAGTACATGCACGTCGTAAGGCGCCACTTTGAGAACCCATTCGGCATGGCTGGCGGTTGAAGGGCAAAGTATCACTATGTCCGGGCGCGTCTCTTGGAGACACTCCTGGTAGTCGGTAAAGACTTGCTCCTGCGGGATGGCAAAGTTCTCGATTGCTGAGGCCATCCGCTCTGTGTCGGAGTGGCAGATTCCCACGATCTCTACGTCAGGATGTTCATGGCTCAGGCGCAGGAGATCGCCCATATGGGAATGGTCGAAGTTTATGCCGGCAACTTTCCAGGTCATTTTGGCGTCTGTGCCTTCAGTGGCGCCTCTTGTTCAAGGCTTTGGGATATAGTAGCTGGCTCTTGCGCTGCCAGTTGCGATGCAGCGGTCTTCGGCGCGACAGGACTTGACAGCCCGTCATAACGCCGACTAGCGGCGCCATCCGGCGGTACGTTAGGTATTGCAATTATCGCAAATTTTTGAGACGCGTGTCAATTGGGCCTTGCACGGGCTGTCAGTATCCCGGATAATACGAATCAATTAGCCATTTGCTGCGTCAACTGCAAGACTTGGAAATCAACTAGGCGAAGATGACTGGAAACTTCAACTCAATCTATAACCATGGCTTCGTTCGGGTGGCCGTTTGCGTACCCCATGTCAGGGTGGCAGACCCGGCGTTTAACGCGGCGCACACATCTGCCCTGGCCTCCCAAGCTTCTGATGCAGGCGCGGCGGTGGCCCTGTTTCCTGAGCTGGGGATATCATCCTACGCTATCGACGACCTATTGCAGCAGGAAGCCCTTCTGGAAGGCGTCCTGGCAGGTATCGGCCGGATTGCTGATGAGAGCAGGTCACTTACGCCCGTTCTGCTTGTCGGCGCGCCACTCCGTTTCGAAAATCGTCTGTTCAACTGCGCGGTTGTGATCTATCGAGGCGAGGTGCTGGGGATCGTGCCCAAGACCTATCTGCCCAGCTATCGCGAGTTCTATGAAACGCGCCAGTTCAGTGCGGCTCGGCATGCGGTCGGCCGCGAGGTACAGTTTCTGGATGAAACCGTGCCCTTCGGAAACGATCTTCTGTTCAGAGCAGGATTGACTGCCGCGGAAGAGGCGAATGAACACAAGGAGAACCGATCTCGTAAGGTAGGCGCGGCGTCGGGCGGCACAGAGGGCGAATTCGTCCTGCACGTGGAGATCTGCGAGGACGTTTGGACGCCGATACCGCCCAGCTCCTACGCGGCGCTGGCGGGGGCCACTGTGCTGGCCAACCTATCTGCCTCCAACATCACAATCGGTAAGTCACTGTATCGCAAGGACCTGTGCGCCAGTCAGTCAGGCAAGTGTATTGCCGCGTACCTCTATTCTGCGGCGGGGCCGGGCGAATCGACTACTGATCTGGCCTGGGACGGCCACGCACTCATCTACGAAGACGGTGATCTGCTGGCCGAGTCGGAAAGATTCGCCGATCACGAACAGATTATCGTAGCGGACGTAGACATCGAACGGCTGGCGCAGAGCCGCATGAGGCAGACCAGCTTCAATGACGCGGCTGCGCTGCACCGGACTCAGCTGGAGGCGGTTCGGAGCGTGAACTTCGATTTTCAGATCCCGCGCCTGGCCTCGGGGGCCGCCGGTGGTGGGTCGCAGGGCGATGCGCAAGGAACCGACCTTCTCCGGCGTGGGATTGAGCGCTTTCCGTTCGTCCCGAGCGATGCGGTGCGCCGCGACGAACAGGCCTATGAGGCGTATAACATTCAGGTTCACGGCCTGATGCAACGTCTGAGAGCAACCGGAATCAAAAAGATTGTGGTGGGCATCTCCGGCGGTCTGGATTCGACCCAAGCGCTGATCGTGGCGGCGCGGACGATGGACCGCCTCAAGCTGCCGCGGAAGAATATCCTCGCCTATACTATGCCCGGGTTTGCGACCAGCTCGGGCACTCGCTCCAACGCTCACCGACTTATGGACGCACTCGGCGTCAGCGGACATGAGCTGGACATTCGGCCCTCCGCCATGCAGATGTTCCGGGACATCGGCCATCCGTTTGCGGAAGAAGACCCGGAGTACGACATTACGTTTGAGAATGTGCAGGCCGGGGAGCGCACCAGCCATCTGTTTCGACTGGCCAATTACAATGACGCGCTGGTCCTTGGGACGGGTGATTTGAGCGAACTGGCACTTGGTTGGGCAACTTACGGCGTGGGCGACCAGATGAGCCATTACAATGTCAACGCCTCAGTGCCCAAGACCCTGATCCAGCACTTGATTCGGTGGGCAGTCGCCACATCGCAGTTTGACGAAGCCGCCAGCAGGGTATTGCAGTCGGTTCTGGACACGGAGATTTCGCCGGAGCTGGTGCCGGGAGACGGGTCGGCGGACGGTCCGGCGCAGTCGACGGAAGCCAAGATCGGGCCTTATGAGCTGCAGGACTTTTTTCTCTACTATATATCCCGCTATGGCTTCCGGCCCAGTAAGGTTGCGTTTATGGCACTGCAGGCTTGGGGCGACCGCGGCCAGGGCATGTGGCCAGAGTTCCTGCCTGACCACAAGCGCAATGAGTACGACTTGACTGAAATAAGGAAGTGGCTGGAACTGTTTCTCTTTCGGTTCTTCCAAATTAGCCAGTTTAAGCGGACGGCTGTCCCCAACGGCCCCAAAGTGGGCAGCGGCGGGTCGCTCAGTCCACGCGGCGACTGGCGCGCGCCCAGTGATTCCTCTGCCGCGGCGTGGTTAGCTGAGTTGCGTCAGAATGTTCCCTAGTTGACTGTCAAGAGCCGACCCAGTAAGGAGTTTGTCGTGGGGGGCCTGACGCACACGGGTCTTTCTCCACAGCTGGACAAGGCGGCCCTGGCCCCCCTTTAGCACCCAGCATTACACTGTCTACGGTGCCCTTCCCGTTTCTGCGGACAGATTGGGCGAAGCCTCTCGATGTATCAGGAGAATCGTTTCAGCGGCGGCGGTTGCGAGGCCGGCGGGGCCGGCTTCGGCGACGTCCTTCACGCCCATCACGTCCTTCACGTCCTTGCGAAGGGGGCCGTTGCGCAGGCTTCTCTTCTGGAAGGGCAGGGGGTGCGTGCAGGGAATCCTGATAGAAGTCGTCGACCAGCATCGCCAGCAGCGTCTGGCCTTCGTCAGATTCCATCCACTCGTCGATTAAAGGACGGAATCTTCGCATGCGTTCGGTCTGCAGGTTGTCGCGGCCGCGCAGCTTGGCTTCCAGCAGGGAAGTGACCCGCTCGGAGACGGTGGTAGCCACTTCATCATCGGTGGGTAGCTTGCGCTCCTCCATTGGGATGCTGTAGCGTTTGGCGATCCGCTCCATCAACATGCGCTCGTCGAACGACGCTGTCAGGGAGATTGCGGCCCCGGATGAGCCGGCGCGGGCGGTGCGGCCTGCGCGGTGTATATAAGATTCCGGATCTTCGGGCGGCTCGTATTGTATAACATGGGAGAGTTCGGGAATGTCGATGCCGCGGGCCGCCACATCGGTGGCCACGAGTAGTCTCAGTTTTCCCTCGCGAACGCGGCGCATTACACGCTCGCGCTCGCTCTGACTGAGGTCCGAACTGATTCTGTCAGCGTCATATCCGAAGCGTTGCAGAACGATGGTCACATAGTCGACCGTACGGCGTGTGTTGCAGAACACGATCGCGGCGGCCGGGTTTTCGACTTCGATCAGGCGTACGAGCGCCCGGTCTTTTTTCATGCCGGGGTCGGCGTATAGGATATGTTCGGCTTCGGCTACGTGGACGCGATCGCGACTGAGGCTGAGGAATTCGGGCTCGGTCAGAAACTGCTGCGCCAACCTCATCACGTGAGCTGGGAAGGTGGCGGAAAACATCGAACCGTTGATCGGCCTGGAGGGCAGAAAGGTCTGCACCTGCACCATGTCGGGGTAAAAGCCCATCGACAACATCCGATCGGCCTCGTCGAACACGAGCTGGTGGAGGTTATCCAGGCGCAGGTTGCGCTGTAACAGGTGGTCGAGGATACGGCCCGGTGTGCCGATCACCAGTTGTGCGCCGTCGCGAAGGGCTGAAGTCTGGGGGCCGTATTTGACGCCGCCATAGACTGCGACGGAGCTGACGCCGGTTGCCTCGCCCAGGAGCGCCGCTTCTTTGGAGACTTGGAGAGCCAGCTCGCGAGTGGGCACCAGGACCAAGGCCTGGCAGGCACGCTTGTTTCGCTGAATTTTGTGAAGTATCGGGAGCAAGAACGCGCCTGTCTTGCCGCTCCCCGTGCGCGACTGGACCATGAGGTCGCGTCCGTCCAAGAGGTATGGGATGGCCTTTGCCTGGACCGGCATCAGTTTGGTCCAGCCGGCGGCGGCGGCGGCCTCTTGCGCTATTTCGGGAAGGTCGGCGAGGGCAGTGTCCGGCAGCGCGTTCTCCGGTTCAACCAGGTCCAGCGGATTGACGTTTTCGTCTGCATGATCTGTGTCGGGGGAAGCGGCAGGCCGGGTACCTTCTTTTGTTGGACCTTCGGAATCTTTCTGGGTCATGTAATCCTTTGCTTTACTTGTATGCGTAATCATCGACAGTAAGGGAACTGATATCTGTCGGTGGTCCCATTCTACTTTGTTGTTTGGCGGTAACATATTATTGGCATGCTTCAGTTTCCCCTTCCTTCGCCGGGGCAACTGCTTTGGGACAATCTGCCGATCCGGTGCTGTGGCCCGGATTCAAGGGCATATCAGCAGTCTTGCGTGACGTCTGTCCTGTCTACCTCGTACACAAGTAAGGCCGTTCCAGTAGTCAGGTAGACCTTGTGCTCCTTCAGAATAAGCTTAACCCGTTGCGACAGCCCGGCAACAAGCGGCACGCCAGCGCCCAGCAGGACGGGGATTACAGACACTTCGATCGTGTCGACCAGACCTTCGTTGCACAGACTTCCGAACAGCCGGCCGCCACCAAAAAGCCAGATGTCCTTTCCCTCCTCCGCCCGCAAAGACCGAACCGCCTCGATCCAGTTCTCGCCGATAATCGTTATGTTTTTGTTCTCACTCTGTTTCAGGCTGTTTGAGAACACATACTGCCTGTCTCCAGGCTTTTGCGGCCCCGATCCACCGACAACTTCATAGGTCTTGCGCCCAATCAGATAGGTGTCGAACTGTGAAGAGAGCTCCTCGAAGTCAATGTCAGGATCGATGGCAATCCAGTCATAGCCGTCGTCGGCGTCGGCTATGTAGCCGTCGAGGCTCATTGCGCAGTTGTATCGAACTCTTCTCACAGGTGATCCTCCGATCGCGTCGGGCAACAGTCAACAGAATGCTTGAAGTTGCTTCAGTTCAAAGTCCTGCAACCGCCTAGATTCAAGTTCCACTGGTAGTAATTGGTGACGCAGGGAACCATAGTGAGGCTATCGTTTCGGCAGAAAGCAATCGGCTTGAATGAGCGGGAAACCAGATGGTGGAAGGCACTTCTTTGGACAGGCGAACCGCCAAGGCCCTCGAATCAGGCGCTGCCAAACAGCATCTTCGACTGCTCGCAGGATCTCTTGATCAGTGTGGGCAGTTTGTGGCTGCTGTCCAGCTCCGGTCGCTGCTCAATCCAACCGAGGGACGCCATGCTCCTGACGAGTACAAACACGGGCAGTAGCTCGATATCTGCTTGCGACATAGGCCGTTCTGTCAGGTAGCCGGCGATGATAGCCTCACTGATTGTTTCGTAGTTGGGGTTGTCCTGGTAGTAGGAGATGGCTACCGCCAGCTCATACTGGTGCCAACCGAAACCGGAGTCGTCGAAATCGATGATGTGCACGTTCTCGCCGGTGGTGATGAGGTTGCCGGGGTGCAAGTCGGCGTGGATCAGGCTGTATGTGGCTGGCTCTTCGCCGTAATCGGTCAGGAGGTCGTAGATCTTGCGGCGAGCGTAGAGGATCTGGGCCCGTTCTGCCGGCGTGAGATGCGACTGCTGCCAGAAGGGCCCCCAGAAGGGTTCCTCGCCCATCAGCCCATCGGCGTCGAACGCGTGGCGCTCAAAACCGGATGGGGGGCACCACGCTGTGGCCTGGTTGTGTATGCGGGCAGCCAGGCTGCCGACCTTGTGAAAGTAAGTGGCAAGTCTGGCAGGATCGGTCTCCTGCTCTATGAGTGTTGCCATCGGGGTCCCTTCGACCCATTCGACCAAGCTCACGTACCTTGTTTGAGATAGCTCAGGAAGGTTGACAGGGACGAAAAAGCGCTTCTCTCTCGAGAGGCGGGGCACAGGGGCGCCGATTCCTGACCGGTTGAGGGCGGCAGTCCATTGAAACTCGCCGTGCAGCTCGGGCAACGTATGGTAGCCGGGGCGGTGGAAGCGAAATACGAACGGTTGTCCGCAGTCCGAGTCAACTCGAAAAACGATGTTTTCGGAATGTGAGACCAGGGAGATTTCCGTTGCGCGAATGTCCCAGGCGTCCAGGGCGCGGGCGGCCGTGACCAGCAACGCCTCCTCAATGTGAATCTCACTCATTCGTAGAAGTAGACCATCTCCCGAAATTGCTACGTTGCACTGGGCTGACATTCCTAATTTTTTCGCAGGCCGAGACACGAATGAGCCCGGGAATTTCAGACATGGGACGGTGGGGAGCCAGCTGAAGCGCAAATCCTGCTTTTCAAGCGGTTTCAGTTTGGCGGATACTCTCTTCGAACGCGGTCAGGAAGAGGTCGGCGTGTTCCCGCTTGAAGACGAGCGGGGGTCTGATTTTGAGTATGTTTCCCATTGGGCCGGCGCTGCCGATCAGGAATCCTTTCTCTCGCAAGCGGTTGACAACAGTATTGGCGCCTTCTGTATCCGGGGTCTTCGAAGTGTGATCTTTCACCCACTCCATGCCGATGAACAGCCCGTGGCCGCGCACATCGGCCATCGGTTCGCAGCCGGACTGGATCTTGCAAAGTTCGCCGCGCAGATAGTTACCTACCTGGTCGACACTGCCGGCCAACTCCTCATCTTCGATTACGTCAATTACCGCCATCCCGGCCGCGGCCTGCAGCGGGCTGGCTGCAAAGGTATTGAAGTACCGCATGTTTCGGCGAAATTCGTCTACCATTTCGCTTGATGCCGCGGCGGCGGCAACGGGCATGCCGTTGCCCATCGGCTTGCCCATCGTGACGATATCGGGCACGAATCCGGTTGCATCGTAGCCCCACCAGGTGCCGGTACGGCAGAATCCCGCCTGCACTTCGTCGGCGATCACGAGGCCACCGGCGTCGCGCACGATTTCTGCAGCGCGGGGCATGAACTCGCCCGGGATCGAAGGAAGGCCTTCGTTGGCGAAGATGGAACAGACCAGCATCCCTGCCAGGGGAATGCCGTCGGCACGCAGACTATTGATGGCCGTTTCGACCTCTGCCAGATAGAGTTCGGTCAGTTCCCCATCGGATGCGCCGTCCTGGAGCGACCGGTAGCGCTGTGGAAAGGGAAAGGCGCGAATCTCCCTGGCTTTGTCTTGCTCATTCTGCTGGCCAACGCGAGTGAACTTACCTACTTCGGCGCTGTTGCCGTGGTAGGCTGAGTCGCTGCAGATGAACCCCCGGCCGCCGGTTACTGCGCGGGCGATACCGAGAGCCACCTCGTTTGCTTCCGTGCCCGTGCAGGTGAAAACAACGCTGGTCAGCGGGTCCGCGTGCAGATTTGCCAGACGCTCGGCATAGTCGAGAACGCCTTCGTTGAGATAGCGGCTGTGAACGTTGAGCGTCTGGGCCTGGTTGTGCATTGCTTCGACGACGCGGGGGTGGCAGTGGCCGACGCAGGGCACGTTATTGTACATGTCCAGGTAGCGTTGTCCGGAGTCATCGTAGAGCCAGACGCCTTCACCGCGCACGATATTGACGGGCCTCTCATAGAAGATCGGCGCGCCCTCGCCAAGCAGATGATCGCGACGGGCCATCAGGTCTCTGGTTGTCATTTCTTCTCCTGTTCGGTCCCGAGTGTTGCCGGACGTCCAGCTATTCGGGTCAGTCGTCTAGATTGACGACGATATCATTGCCAACAATACGCACGGGGTATGTCTTGACCCGCACATTCGGATCTACGAGACAGCGGCCTGTTGCAATCTCAAAGGGCCACTGATGCCATGGGCAGCGGAGCACCTCGCCGTCGCCTTCGACCGTCAGTTCCGCCTCATGGGCGGAGGGCGGCGCGGCTGCGTCGATGTGTCCGGTCAGCTCTCCGGTACAGAGGGGACCTCGCTTGTGCGGGCAGATATTGCGAAGCGCGTAGAGGTCGCCGTTTACATTGAAGACGCCAATGCCGGCTCTACCACGAAAGGGCACGACGATCTTGCGCTCGCCGGGCGGTATCTCCCAGACTTTGGCGATGACGACTACGGTCATTGCCAGTCGTCTCCGATGCGCAGCATCTCGAGGGCGTTGTCGGCGAAGATGCGCTGCTGCGCCTCGGGATCGAGTTTGGGAAAGGTTGTGACAGGGTCGTTCCAGTCGAAATGGGGGAAGTCGGAACAGTAGACGAGCGTTTCGTCGGCGTGCAGCATTTCGAGGAATTGGTAGAGCTGCTCGGTTGTTTCGGCTTCGTGCATTGGTTGGGATCCGACGCGGATGTGCTCGCGGAAATACTCGCTGGGCAGCCGCTTCAGCCATGGCGTCTGATCGCGGATGGCCTTCCAGTCAGAGTCCATGTGCCACATCACGGCCACGGCCCACAACTGTTGCGCCTCTGTCAAGGCGAACTTGAGGTTTGGGAATTTCTCGAAGACGCCCTCGCAGATCAGAGACGAGGCATGGGTGCTGGCCACGAAGGGGCGGCTCATGCGCGACTCCATGTAGTAGGTGGGAAAACCTACCGGTGTGGGAGTGGTGCGGGCTGCGCCGCCGCCACCGCCGATGTGGGCGACAACCCCTAGTCCGTGCTCCTCGCATGCCTCCCAGATTGGGTGATAGAAGCGGTTGCCAAAGGGCATACTTGTGCCCATCGGGACCATGATGGCAGCGGTGTCTTTGCGGTCGGCCAGTCGGTTGATTTCGTTGACGGCTTGCGCCGGGTCTGAGGGTGAGATGAGGATGGAATTGACTATGCGGTCATCCTTTTCGAGCCAGTGTTCGATTGTCCAGTCGTTAAAGGCGCGGCACAGTGCCGCGGCCCAGTCCGGATCAGGCAGGCCGGTGTAGCCGTAAAAGGGCGGAGGCCCGGTCAGGAGTGCATAGTCGATATTCCACGGGTCAAGGTGCTCGCGTTGGAGGAACTCCAGCGAGAAATTGAAGTCGCGTTCCTTCAGCCCCGGATCCTTCAGATCGGGGCGATTGGTACGGTAGGGGACGTTGGAATAGCCGGCGCTGGGGAGGTGCAGTCCCTGGTCGATCAGATGGTTTTGCCAGAATTTAGAAAGGTAGGGCAACAGTTGCTCAGGCCTTTCAAAGTTGTGGTGGACATCGCAGTCCACGAGTTTTACGCCTTCTTTGGGTTGAGCGGTCCAACCGGGCGCCGATACAGGGGCTGCACCTAGCTTAGTCATGGGAAGATCTCCTTGCGAACCGAAATCTGGCAAACTTTCTAAGGGTAACCTGCTGATTTCAGTCGGGATTTGTAACTGCTTCAAGGGCAGCGTTCTGCCCAACAGAGTCCGCCTTCATCCACACATCTCTCTGCGGGAAGGGAATCGAGATCCCGCGTTCCTGCAGTCCATTGTAGATGGCTTCCAGGATTTCGCTGAGCGAAGACAGCCGTTGCGCCGGGTCGTCGATCCAGTATTGGATACGGAAGAGAAGAGCCGAATCGGCGAACTCGACCAGGAATGTACGCGGTTCAGGGTCGGACAACACCGCGAAATGAGCCGTGATGTGTGAGTGAAGGATTTCGTGCACGGCCCTGATGTCGGATCCGTATGCGACTCCGATCTGGGATTCGATGCGCAGAATCTGGTCCGACTTTGTCCAGTTATCGAGCCGTTGCGAGACCATGAGCGAGTTTGGGACGATCACTTCTGTGTTGCCAAATGTCTTGACGACTGTGGTGCGCAGGCTCATTTCCTGTACGGTGCCGCGAATTCCGTCGACCTCTATCACGTCGCCGTCACGGATCGTCCCTTCGGTCATCAGGACCAGTCCGGCGATGTAGTTGCTGGCCAGATTCTGCAGGCCCAACCCCAGCCCGATACTGAGCGCGCCCAGGGGCACGAGGAATATGGACAGATTAACCCCGAGGAAGGTCAGTGATGTGTAGACGCCTGCCAACAGGATTGACAGGTAGACGACGGAGCGGGCGAGACGCTTGCTGGTCGCAGTAATCGGAAGCTCGGGCTCGACGCGCCTCTGGAACTGGCGGGCGGCGACGCGTGCCAAGATGTAGAACAGCAGCACGGACAGGGCCGTGAGAGACAGATCGATCGGCGTCAGTGCCGTGCCTTGTACTGTCGTTACTGGTGTATTCAGGAAGCGGAAGATACCGCCCATACCGTTATTTCCGGTAGATTCTACGCCAGATTGTAGAATTGGCGGGCGTTTTCGGCCATGATGTTACGCCTGACTTCAAGCGGGAGCGTGGCAGGCAGCGCCCGGTCGGGAGAGTCAAAGTCCCAGTGCGGGTAGTCGGTGGCGAACATCAGCTTGCTCCCATTGTCCATCTGTTCCAGGAGCTGCTTGAAGTGCTCTTGCTGCCTGGGTTCTTCCATCGGCTGCGTGGACAGCCAGAAGTGTTCCTGCATATACTCTGACGGCGCCTTTTTCAGGTAGGGCGTTTCGGCTCGCAGCCGCTTCCAGCTCTGATCGAGCCTCCAAGCCAGCGAGGGCATCCAGGCGAACCCGCCTTCGATGATGACTATACGCAGCTCGGGGAAACGTTCGAAGACACCCTCGCAGACCAGGCTGGCGACCTGGGCCTGGAAGGATTGGGCCATGCCGGCGTGATCTTCGATGTAGTAGGAAGGCCATCCGCCTCCAGTCAAGGGATGTCCGGCATTGCCGCCGAAATGAATGCCGATGGGCAGGTCATACTCCAGCGCGGCCTCGTACATTTTCCAGTATTTGCGGCGCCCGAGCGGCTCCTGGGTCCGGGCTACAAGGATAATCTGAACAAAGCCCTTATGGTTTCCAAGCCGGTGAATCTCCTCGCAGGCGAGTTCGGCGTCCTCGTAGTTGACGAGGATTGACGCCCGCAGCCGCGGCTCAAGTTCGATCCACTCGGCGATCTGATAGTCGTTAATGGCGCGTGCCAGCTGTGCGCCGTACTCCTGATTCACCTGACCGCCGGCTCCCGCGAGCGGATTCAGAATGCCGTAGTCCATATCGAAGGCATCGAGCAGTTGTTTGCGCATGAAATCAAGGTCTGTGCCGGGTGGCCGTCCGCTGGGCGGCCAGGCATCGGTGCGGGCGGCGTTGGGTTGGGCGCGAGGGTAGCCTACGCCATAGTGTCCCCGCATCCCCATCATTTCGTGGTAATCCCGCCACTCCGGCGCCAGGTAGTCGGCGATGATTTGATTGAAGACAGGGTCGTCATAGACATCGAAGTTGTGAATGTCGGAGTCGATTACCGCCAGCTTGGTCTTCTCTGCACTCTGCGGTTGTTCGGTGAGCTCCAGATCCAGCGTCATGTCAGATCTCCTTAGAGTCGGTAGAAAGAGCGGGCGTTTTCCGACCAGATGTTTGCGTTGAGCGGCTCGGGCAGGTTCACCGGCCAGGCGTCACTGTCTTCCTCATAGTGCCAGTGCGGGTAGTCAGTTGCGAACATGAGCATCGTGTCCGATTCCAGCTGCTCGATAGTCTGCAGGATGTAGCGGGGATCGGGCGGCGCGCCAACGGGTTGCACTGTCAGGCGCATGTGGTCACGGATGTAGTCCGAGGGCGCCCGTCTCACCCAGGGCGTATTGGAGCGCAGCCCTTTCCACTCTTTGTCGAGCCGCCACATGAGAGAGGGCATCCAGGCGAAGCCGCCTTCAATCAGTGCGATTCGTAGATCGGGAAAGCGGTCAAACACGCCCTCTACGACGATGCTCATGACCTGGGACTGGAATACTTGCGCCATGCCGGCATGCTCTTCGAGGTATGTCGAGGGCCAGCCGACGGGTGTGGGCGGGTGGCCGGGCGCGCCACCGAAATTGATTCCCAGGACCAGGTCATGCTCGACCGCGGCCGCATAGAGCGGATCGTAGAAGCGGTTGCCGTAGGGGATAAAGGAGCGCACGGGAAGGACCGCCTGGACGAACTGCGGATGGCCGCCGAAGCGATGGATCTCCTCTGCGGCGCGGGCCGGAGTCTGGCTTGGGACGACCAGAGACCCGCGCAGACGCGGTTCGGGCGTCAGCCACTCGTCGATCTGCCAGCGGTTGGCTGCGCTAGCCAGATCTGCGGCCAGGTCCTCCTGTCTAATGCTTTGCACTCGGTAGGCGCAGTTCAGGATTCCTATTTCAGTGTTCCAGGGGGATAGCGCCTGCTCTTGGACCAGCTGCAGGTTAGAACCGGCTTGGCCGCCCTCTGCAGGCGCACTACCCGGACGGGCCGAAGTCGGCGCGCCGCGAGGATAGTCGTTGGCATGGGGACTATTGAAGGCTGACCCGCGGATATAGTCCTGCCAGTAGTCTGCCAGGTAGGGCATCAGCTGGTCGATCGACGACACCTCGTTGTGGATGTCGCAGTCGATCACCGGATGCGTGGGGGAGGGACTTTGCCGCCCGTTGACGGGTTGCGCTGCGGCTCGACTGCGATTCGAGGGATTGTGTCCGTTTTCGGACGCAGCCGAACGTTGCTGCGGTGCATCGGCACTTGGTGTCATAGCTGCCTGCTCTCGCGCTCCGTTTGCGATTGTTTGCCAAGAGGCTTGAAGTTACGCAGATTCTACCGCTTTGCGCCGTTGGCGTCAACGCCAGGCCAGGATGGGACATGGCCAAACTTTTCTCTACCTGGACTTCAGATCAGCGCATGAAGTACGTCCATAGAGGGGCACTTTCCCGATGGAGACATCGCCAGGTTTCTTGTCTCACTTTGACCCAGTTGATCAGTTTTTGGTCGGACTGCGTCGGACAGTGTCGGACAGTGTCAGAAAATGGCGGATTAAGTCGGGATTTGTCCGACCGAATCTTTCTTTTATTGGACAGATGAAACGGATCTCACAGTTGTCTCCCCACCTTTCTTGAAGTGCCTGGGGTAGTTGGACTATGCGCCATTAACTATTATGCGCCATTCACTATACTGCAGCGGTCTCCCCGATCTGTCAGGTATTAGGTTAGGCAAGAGTCATGGCCAAAAAGGCCAGAGCACAGATGCCCTATAGGGCCCCCACGGCGGGCCCTCTTCGCTGATTCACGCAGCATCATAAGGCCCTTTTTCGATTGGGTAGCCTAATCCTGGATCAGAGCGTCCTAAGTCGATCCAGGTCGACGTAGGTCGACGTAGGTCGACGCAAGTCGACGCAAGTCGACGGGATTTCTTTTTTTTCTGTATCTTTTTCTTTGATTTGGCAGTCGTACTCTCGCCGTTCTCGTTGGGTTAAGGGCATTCGTCGAGTGGACATTTCAAAGGAATAGATCGGTCGTACTACAGCTTCAGTCATTCTTATGAAGGAGATCTCACAATCAGTTCGGACTTGGCGGAGCAGCAAAGCGCTTTCCGGAGATCTTATGCTTTCACCTACAACTGTCCCTACAGTACGTCCAGCCACGCAGTTCTGGCCAACCCAGGGACTCAGTCTCGACACGGTAGTAATCTATGCGTTTGACTGGGCACACAGCTATCACAAGTATATCATGGGATTGGCGGGCTTTATTCGCTTAAGTCAAAGTTACGCATATTCCGTAGATGGCTCATCCTGTAGAGACGCTCTCAGTCCCAGACTGGTACCCCTGCCGGCTCGAGTAGGTTGACTCGCTGTCGTTGACACTCATCCTCATTCCAGGGAGGTGAAAAGAAGTTCCTTATTTCAGATGAATCTGTCCTGGTAGATGTGGCGGGAACTCGGTTTTGAGGACAGATTCGCCCCGAAGTCCTGCACTGAACTCTAAACGGACCTGCCGGAGGCACTGAATTGGGAGGGCTGCCACTTCTGAAAATCTTGCGGAGGCTGGGGGCATCACCTATAATTCTGCAGACGTAGGATCTGCTCCGCTTTGCCAAAAGGAACTGATGGCAGATGGATGACCAAGCCCAGCCTCGCCAGCGACTACTGTATCTGCATGCGCGTACGCCAAGCGTGTTTTCGGATATTCTGGGGTACACGCTGATAGAGCCGGTGAAGGGATTCCGGGTCGAGATCAGCGGCGGCGAGTTCGAATGGCCTTATGTGAGCGTACATGATGCCGTTGTCGACGGCTGGCAGATCGTACAGTTTCCGCACTTGCAGTCGCCATTCAGTGATACGCAACTCGATATATTGGGATATGAGTTCATTCTGCAGAAGATGGAGGTAATTCCATGAATGATGCCAAGTATCTGCTGACGGACGTAGACATGGCGCGCTTTCTTGTAAACGGCTACCACGTCGTCGAATTGGAACTGCCAGAAGGCCTGAACGAGCAGATTGCCGAGAAGCTGGACGCGCTGACGGCCAACCCGGGCGACGCGATCACTGAATCGGTGCCGGAGCTCTGGAAGGTCGCGGCGCATCCGCAGGTGCGGGGGGCGCTGATCAGCATTCTTGGTGAGGATTATAGTGTTAATTCGCACCGGCACTGGCACTGTAAACTGCCGGGGTCGGGCGACATGCAGTGGCACCAGGACGGGACTAACAATCGCGGGACGACGATCGACCGCTTGCTGGGGCTGTACTATCCGCACACCATCACTGCGGACATGGGGCCGACGGTCATTGTTCCGGGAACGCAGTTCCGCAACGCGCCGACCGACAGGATGGCTACCTACACCAATGTTCGCGGGCAGGTGCCGCTGACTGTAAAGGCAGGCACTTTCGCGATCACACATTATGATTTGTGGCACGGCACAGCCAGCAATCGTTCCGGCGTCAAACGCCACATGATCAAGTTCCTCTTCAACCGCACTCGTGAGAATGAAGTTCCTTCATGGAACCATGACCCTGAAGCGCTTAACCGGGCGCGGGATTGGGGTGCTCGCGACAAGGCACAAGACGCGGTCAATGTCCTCGCGTTTGGGAACCCTTTGGGTGTCTCACAGAGCGATCACTATAAGGAGCGGACGATTCGCCAGGCATGCTGGCAGGAGTTGCTGGGGCAGCGGGCAGCGAATTGAGAGACGAAGGTTCTGATGTGGGTTCAGTTTGCAGAACCGACTTTGGCGTACTGCGTATTGCGTATTGCGTAGCGGCAGACATGAATGGCGCGGTGCCGTTGCGTGATTGGCGGTTAGCGTATTTGTCAAACAGGATATAGATTGGAAAAACTGTCCCGAATTCGTATGCAAAGGTTGGGGTCTGGTTCCTGTGTGCACAGAGGTTACTGTCATTGAAATGGATCTGCCCACTCGCCGAAAAGCGAGGCCGAGCAATTGACTGGACCAGGAAAGCTATCAGAAATGGATGAGTTAGCTCGCTTTAATCGAGAACGTTGGAACGGATTGTCGCGCGCTGGAGTCCTGTACTCGCGGCCCAAATTGGACTTGGACGAAGCCGCTGCACGAGAGATGGTGGACGAGGTCGGCTTGCTTGGCGACGTGCGCGATAAACGCGTACTGGTCCTGGCAGGCGGAGGTGGGCAGCAGTCGGCCGCACTGGGTCTGCTGGGCGCCCAGATTACGGTACTTGATCTGTCTGATGTGCAGCTTGAAAAGGATAGATTGGCGGCCGAAAACTACGGACTTTCGCCCAAGCTCTTGCAGGGTGACATGCGGGATCTTAACCGTTTCGATGAGGACGCCTTTGACGTTGTCTACCAGCCCTTCTCGATCAATTTTGTTCCGGACGTCCGCACTGTTTTCGAGGGCGTGGCGCGTGTTCTCAAGGCGGAGGGACTTTACCACGTGCAGTGGCACAATCCCTATACGCAGACATTCAACCCTGACGACTATGATCCGGTAAGGGGCTATTCATCCAATTCGATCTATAGGGATGGCGAGGTCGACGTTGTGGCCATCTATGGCACGAAAAATTGGGGGGTTGAAGCCGACGACGGCACCAAGTTGGAGGTGCCGGGTCCGAGGGAGTTTCGACACACGATGCCGACGTTTGTCAACGGCTTGATCGAAAGCGGGTTCGAGATCCTGGGCTTTAGCGAACACGCTACGTGGGAGGAAGACCCGGAGCCGGGCTCTTGGGAGCACTTCAAGGCCGTGAGTCCGCCTTATCTGGCTTTCTGGACGCGGAGGAGAGGCCAGGACGCCTAGTTGAGTTTGCCGGCTGAGGCTGTCTACGCAGGCGGCCAGGTTGGCATTACGAACGGATCTGCGGTCTGCTCGACCTCTTTCGTTAGCAGTTGGCGGTGCTCTGTCAGCACATCCTGGTAGGCGGCATTGTAGGCCAGGTTGTTTGTCTCTCCAGGATCGGTTTCCAGGTCGAAGAGCATTTCCGGGCGCTGGCCGTAGGAGAAAGCGATATACTTGTAGCGGGCCGTGCGGAGCATACGGCCTTTTTTTGTTTCATCGTCCATGAAGGCCTGCAGCTCGGTTACGACGCTTTCCCTCCCAGGCAGGTCGGGATTCTCGATCACGGGGCGGAGGCTGTGGCCGTCTAAAGCTGAGGGTGCGGCAGTGCCTGCATAGTCACACAGGGTTGGGAGCAGGTCCAGGCCAGAAGCGAGATGCGTGCTGTCCACCCGGCCTGCAGGTACGGCGCCCGGCAAGCGCAACACGAAGGGCACTCTGGCTACTTCTTCCCACAACATCAGTTTGGTGACCCACTGGTGGGCGGCGACGCCTTCGCCGTGATCGCTTGTCAGGACGACTAACGTGTCGTCGGCGAGCCCACTTTCCTCTAAGGCCCCGAGTAACCTGCCAATCTGCTCGTCGACCCGCTCGGTCAGGCGGTCGTAAACATAGAGGTATCTGCGCCAGTCGGTCTCGTCCCAATCGTGGGTCCAACTCATTTCGGGGCCGTACTCGGTGCGATGGCGGCAGAGACCGACAAACTCGGGCTCATCCGGGAATGGCTGAAAGTTGGCAGGCAGCGGGGGCAGATCGCTATCGGAGGGGACATCGACAATGTGGTGCCATTCCATGACCCAGTAGCAGATGTCGTGGGGATTGTGGAGCGAAGCCACGAGAAGGAATGGGTCCTCGGAACCGGAGTCTTGCTGGCCCTGATTTTGCAGGAACTGGACAGCGTGGTCTGTCCAAATCGAGTCGGTGTCGGTACCGAGCTGTGGAGGGATCCCTTCGGGGTGTTCGTCGCAGAGGTACTCAAAGCCCTGTTGGCCTCCAACTTCCTCGATGCCTTGCGTTGGCGACGGTCCCAGATGAAGCTTGCCAGAGTAGTAGGGTCGGTAACCGGCCTGGCGAAAGTGTTGACCCATGGTGGTGATTCCGGGCTGAACTGCAGGTCCGTTTACCTCTACGCCTGTCCTATGCGGCAACCTCCCTGAGAGCAGGCTGCCGCGGGAGGGTCCGCAGACGGGGGCGGCACAGTAGGAGTTCATGAAAGTCTGGCCGCCTTGGACGAGCGAGTCCATGTGCGGCGTATGCAAGTGTGGGTTGCCGTGGGCGCCTATGGCGGTGTGCGTCTGTTGGTCTGTGAGGATGACGAGGATGTTGGGGCTAGAAGGCATGGGTCTCTCTCACCTATATGATTTGGATTTTCGTGAGGCTTTGCCGAAGGATGCCAGGTCAGGCGTTCGCATTTTCGTTGCTTTGAACGGTTGCCAACCATCGCGCTTTTGGATCCCGTGTGAATGATTCTACCTGGAAGTACGGGAAACCAGGACAGTCCCACAGCAACTGCACGGCTCGGAATCCGATTGGTTTCGGCGTTTGCGAATGGGCCGTGTCAATGCTGCCGATCTTCAGTCTTAGCGTAAGAGGAGCGACGCTTTGGCCGTGGCCGTGCTTTCAGTGCGCTTTCATGTCAGACAGTATGGCAAATCTTTTTGTCGGCGCCAAAGAGAGGAGGTGCGAACTGCAGAGAGATTTGACATGCCTGACAGCATGGAAACGGGACCAGAGGATTCCGCAGAACTAATTCGGGAAGGGAAGATTGGGGGGTTCTATTGGTGAAGGGCCCGTTCTGCGTCAGGAGTACATCCCAGTTATAGGGTGGGAACGGTTTGGAAGAAAATAATGGCGGCGGTAGTTGGACTTGTTCACCGGCACTTGGAGGGACGGGGGAAGGCACAAGGCCTGCCCCTACAGGACCGTTTGAGGTAAATCCTGTTGGCTTAACACCTTTCTCTAGACAGCTTACCGGGGAAGAAAAAACACGGTGGTCTAGTAAGGGCGGGGCGTTGCGGGGGCGCAGCCCCCGCACAAGGGAGGGCCGAAGGCCCGGACGCCCAACTGCAGTGGTCAGTGGTCAGTGATCAGTGGTCAGTGGTTAGCTGCAGGAGAATTGGAACGGGAACTGATCAGTGCATTGTTGCAGGCTGAGGAGTGCGGGAGTTCACCCCATTGTGATGGACTCTGCGCCGGGTGTACCTTGCGAATTTCTGAACGATAGCGGACAATTCGCGGGTTACTTAGGAGGAACACGGTTCTCAAAATCTCACACTTTCAAGACTGACTTCAGGAGTCTACTTTATGCTCACCAAATCGTTTGGCAAACTAGGTTGGCCCGTCTCGGCAGTGGGACTGGGCGCGTGGAATATCGGCAACCAGTGGGGCGATATTGATGACGTCACGGCCTGGTCGACCGTGCGGGCGGCTTACGACGCGGGCATGACGTTGTTCGATGTGGCCGAGTCTTACGGCTTCCCTAACGGCCTGTCAGAGATGCGGGTGGGACAGGCGCTTACCGGAATCCGCCACAATGTTATCCTGGTCAGCAAGATCGGCAACTGGGGCCAGCGTACCGGCGGCGCTATACCACAGACTGGGGTCGACTCGATCCGCATCTCCGGCCATGCAATCCTGGGCCGGCTGCGAACCGACTGGGTCGACGTGATACTTTGCCATAAAGGGGACCTTGGCGACCCGACAATCTTTCTGGAGGGGTTCGAGGCGCTGAAGGATGAAGGCTGCCTGCGCGCTTATGGCATATCGACTAATGACCTGGATGTTCTCAAACGGTTCAACCGCGAAGGGACATGCAGTGTCGTGCAGGTCGACTACTCGCTACTCAATCGTGCGCCCGAGCAGGAGTTCCTGCCCTACTGCGAGGAGCACGGAATCGCGGTGATGGTACGCGGCCCCCTGGCCAAAGGGCTTCTCTCCGGCCGTTACTCTCAAGGGGCTGTTTTCACCGACTCGGTGCGGGCCAGCTGGAACGAAGGCGGCTCCCAGCAAGACCAATTCGAGACCCGCGCGGTGCAGGTCGGCCGTCTCGGCGAGGTCGTATCGCCTGGAGAGGACATGGTTCAAGCAGCGATCCGCTATACCTTTACCCATCCAGCCGTATCCGTGTCGATCCCAGGCGCCAAATCACCCGCGCAAGCGCAGACCAACGCCGCGGCGGGCAGCCGGGCACTGTCCGACGAAGAAGCAAGCCGGTACCGGGCGGCAATCGATGGTTAGCCCAATCTAATGGGCGTTCAAGTTGAGAACCTGCTTTTTGTGACTTGTGTATTTCGTATTGCGTCTTGCGTAAAGGCAGACATGGAAGGCGCGATACAGATGCGAAAGCCGCGCGGAAAGTCTTGGTGAGAAACGGCAATTACATTAGGACCCTTTCTGTCGCGCCTCAAGTAAGGGGCACAGAAAGAAGAAGGATGGGGTCGAGAATCTGAGTTCCTGACAAGCAGATCGCTCCTTCCCCTTTTACAGGCGCGGGATTCAAGCGCATAAATGCCTATTCGTTCTGTTTTAACGGAGAACTACAGGAAGAAGCCATGAAAATAACAGACATCAAGACCTATCCGGCTTGGGTAGGCCAACGCAATCAGATGATCGTCAAGGTGGAGACTGACGAGAGTCTGCATGGTTGGGGGGAGGCAGGCTTGTCAGGGCGGGAGCTGGCTGTGACAGGCGCGGTAAACCATTACCGTGAGTTTCTTATCGGCCGCGATCCGTTGCGGATGGGTGCGTTGTGGCAGGAGATGTATCGCAGTCAGTACTTTGAAGGGGGCCGCGTATTGACCGCTGCGATCTCGGCAATAGATATCGCGCTGTACGACATCGCCGGAAAGGCGCTGAACGTTCCGGTGTACCAGCTGCTAGGCGGAAAACAGCGGGAGTTGGTTCCTTGCTTTGCCTCGACCGGCGGGGCAAGCCAGGAAGAGCTGATCGAGAACGTACAGATGCTTGTGGATTTGGGCTGGCCGGCGATCAGGGCCGGCCGCAGCGCCGCCAGCGATGAGGGAGAACCTGACTATATTTTCGAACCACGCGAGTCTCTGGGCATAACAGCGCAGTGGCTGACTGCGGTTCGTGAGGCGATTGGGCCCGGACCGGTGATGGGCATCGACTACCATCACCGGTTGAGCGTGGCCGAGGCGGCGTCATTCTGTCAGCGCATGCCTTCGGGCACGCTGGACTTTCTTGAGGAGCCGATTCGGGACGAGACTCCGGAGGCTTACGAAGCGCTGCGAAGCATGACCGACGTGCCTTTTGCCATCGGTGAGGAGTTTGCCAGCAAGTGGCAGTTTCTGCCTTATATCGAGCGCGGCATTACGCAGTTCGCGCGTATCGATGTCTGCAACGTGGGCGGTTTGACGGAGGCGGTCAAGGTGGCGGCCATGGCGGAGGCGCACTACATCGACCTGATGCCCCACAATCCGCTGGGCCCGATATGCAGCGCGGCGACGGTCCACCTGGCGGCGGCCGTGCCGAACTTTGCCTGGCTGGAGGTGCGCGTTTCGCCGACCGAAGAAGGCAGGTTCTACGACGAGGACTGGTTCCCTGAGCAGCCGGAGCTGGACGGCTATTACTACGTCGTGCCGGACGGTCCGGGGCTCGGGGTTGAGTTCAATGAGGAACGGGCGAAGGCGGAGGAGTTCCGTTTCTGGGAGGCGCCCCATTTGCGGCGTCGCGATGGGTCGGTGACGAACTGGTAGACTCGCAGGTCCGGCGATGAGTGGCTCCTCCCAAGTAGCGGAGAGATTGCCTAGCTCCGAGATTGCAAGCGAAAGTTGAGGTTCATACAGGAATGAGCATTAAGCAGGCAGTTCCATTTTTGAAGGTATCGGATATGCAGGCGTCGATCGGCTTCTATGTCGATGGGCTGGGCTGCGAGATCAGAGACAAGTGGGAACCGGACGGGAAGCTGCGTTGGTGCTGGTTGACGTTGGGAGAGGCGGCGATTATGTTGCAGCAGTTCCCAACTTCGGGGCACGATTCCTGGACTCCGTCTGGGAAGGTGGGCGAGGGTGTAACGATTGTCTTTATCTGTGAGGATGCGTTGCGGATATACGACGAGGTCAGGGCGCGTGGGCTCGACGCTTCGCGGCCCTTTGTGAGCAATGGGATGTGGCTCACTTCGCTAACCGATCCTGACGGGTACCGGCTTGACATTGAGAGCGATACGGACGTGCCCGAGGGCACGCGATGGGGAGCAGAAGAGACGTAGGCTGAGATTGAATGCGTTAGACAATTCGAATTCTCGGCTGGGTCGTACGGGATTTGAAACGGGCGTAGTCGGTGTACCTAGAGCGTTTCGTCCTTGCATTCACATACCATTCGCCTTAAGAATGGTGTTAGTCGCTTTGCCGGCTTGCATAGAATTTTGATTGGGCAGACCGGCGGTACTTCCTATCCTGAAAATGTTGGTTCGCATCTTGAGTTCGTTCAAATTGTGAGGCAAAACAGCAGCCCCCGCCATATACTGGCGGGGGCTGTGGGTTGAGCCGGGCCAGGTTCCTGGTGCACTTGCAATTGGCTGTAAAGAGTTCGCGGCCACTTTGGCAAACAGGTGCTGGCCAGGAGGTCAGCAGAACGAAGCCGTTCAGGGTACGGTGGCTACCGTTCCTGTTTCCTGCTGAGTCGGTATTGAACTGTAGGTACCTTCCTCACTTGGGTTGATCTGGACTTCCGCGATTTGGCGACCGCTGTTTTGCGTTCCGCACCAGGCAGAAATCAGACTTCTATTCGGCAGTGTGAGGAAGCTCAAGCTCTTCGAGGTTGAGGTCGTTACTATGACGGCGTTCTCCAAAGAGAAGTAGGTGGTCGAGTCGGAATTGGACCTGTAGTAGATCGAGTAGAGGTCCGAACAGAAATCTGCATCAGTCCAGCTGACATCGAGATCGATATTGCCGTTTTCTGGAAGAGAAAGGTCGACGGATATCGCATTTACGACGACCTGCTGTGTGGTGGTCGCCTCGACAGTAGAGGCTGCTTCCAGAATCGTGGTCGCCTGCAAATCAGGGTAGTATTCGGACGCCACCACGGTGCTTGTGGAGATCTGGGTCACACCGGCAAGGAGTCCGGCGAGATTAGTTAGATCGCGGTAGACCCAAGTCTGACCTGATACGCCGTACAGTTTTACCTGGAACCAGTCGGTTTGTGTGTTGACACCGATAATCTGAACCCAAGATCCCTGTGAAATCGTCGTCACGAGACCGTAGCCAGTGCCCGGACCGGACCTCACGTTGAGAATGGGCGTGTCAACGATGGCGACAGGCAGCATTGCGATTTCGGCAGCAGTGATGCGCTTCACATTGTTCAGCGACCCAACGAGTACGGTAAGGTCCTCGCGAATCCAGCCCAGTTGGCTCAAGCCGTCGATTTCGACCAGATACCAGTTCTCATCGGGACTCAGTCCCACGATCTGGGCCCTAGTACCTTGGCCGACAGTTTTGAGGATTTGGTAAGTCAGGCCTGGGCCTACACGGATATTGACCAGGGACGGATAGGTTACGGCAATCGGACGGTCCGTATCTGTGACGATGTTGGGCTGACTCACCTGTCCTGAATCAGTTCGCGTGACCCCGGCAAGCGAGCCGACCACCGTCGTCAGGTCTTTATAGATCCAGGCAGGTTCGGTCAGGCTTGCCAACTCCACCAGGAGCCACTCCTCCTGCGTGTTGATTCCGATGATTTCTGCCCGCGTGCCTGCCACGACGGTTGTAACTATCTCGTATTCTGTACCAGGGCCCTTGCGTACGTTGAGAATCGCAGGGGTGGTGACGGCGATTGGGTTGCTGCTGCACGTGTCCGTTGCATTGGCACTGGCTAAGTCGTAGCCGTCGACATTTGCTGACGTGAATGCGTCGACTTCTGCTTGCGTGTACTGTTTGACGCCTCCAATTGAGCCTTCAACCGTTGTCAGACCTGCGTAAATCCAGGCAGGCGTGTTTATTGCGTCCAGTGTGACTTTGTACCACTCGGCGTTAGGGCCGATTCCAATGATAGTTGCTTGCGTCCCTTTGGTCACAGTTGTCAGAATTTCGTAGGTCAGCCCTGGGCCAGCGCGCACGTTCATAATTGCCGGCGTTGTAGTCGCCACGGGGCCGTCGGCCGGCTTGGGAATGAGATCGATTTCCCACTGTGCCAGCAATCGTACGTTGTCCAAAGAGCCTTCGACGGTGGCAAGGTTCTGACAGAGCCACACCATGTTACTTATTTGATCAATCTGGACCTGGAACCAGTTGTCAGCGGGGTCCCTGCCGTAGATGTTTCCCCGAGTTCCTTGAGAAACCGTGGATATCACCTCATAGTCGAGCCCGGGCCCTCTGCGTACGTTCAGCCAGGATGGGATGGTAATTGCTACCGGGACGGCAGAGCGCGACCACTGTTGCTGGGGAGGCGGCGAATACGATGACGGTGGAACCCATTTCTGCTGATTGTTGTTGTTAGAGTTACCCTGGTTGCCAGAATTGCCCTTGTTGCTGCCTCCCTGGTTGCTGCCTCCCTGGTTGCCGCCGCCCTGATTGCCGCCGCCCTGATTGCCGCCGCCCTGATTGCCGCCGCCCTGATTATCTCTACCCTGATTGCCGCTGCCCTGATTGCCGCTGCCCTGGTTACTGCCGGCACTCTGAACGGTTATGGTGAAAGCGTCGCTTGCAGAGAAAAAGTCGCCGTCGGTCACAGTGTAAGTGACTACAGTCGTCCCCGTAATCGTGGGCGTTCCCGTAATGGTACGCCTTAACATTATGAAGTCCAGGCCGGCGGGGAGGGTCGTGACCCTATATGCGTATGGCAGTGAACCTCCACTTGCAAAAGGCAGCTGCTGCTCGAATAGCTCCCCTACTGTCGCCGTGAATCCTGTCACATCTACGACTGTCAGTGGTTGGGGACTCTGTGGGTTGGTTTGCGCTGCATTGACTGTAATTGTGAAGTCATCGCCGACAGAATTGGAGTTGCTGTCATGCACGGTATAGGTGACGGTCGTCGCGCCTTCAGTTGTGGGCGTTCCCGATATCGTATGGGTACCGCTATTGAAAGTCAGGCCGTCGGGCAGGGTGGAGACGCTATACCTGTAGGGTGGTGTTCCTCCATTTGCCGCCGGAAGTTGCTGTGTGAATTGCTCTCCGACGGTGGCAGAGAAGCCTGTCGAGTCATAAAGGGTCAGTGCCGGCGGGTTCTGCTGGTTGCCGCCATTGTTGCCGCCGTTGTTGCCGCCATTGTTGCCGCCGTTGTTGCCGCCATTGTTGCCGCCGTTGTTGCCGCCATTGTTGCCGCCGTTGTTGCCGCCATTGTTGCCGCCATTGTTGCCGCCATTGTTGCCGCCATTGTTGCCGCCATTGTTGACCACAGTTTGATCCAGGTCGGTCACGGTTATCTTGAACGTGACGCTGTCTCGATCGTTGTCTTTGTCCGAAACAGTGTAGGTAACGTTTGCAATCTCGACTTGGGTCGGCGTTCCGGTAATGACGCGCGAGCTTGCAATAAACGCTAAGCCGGCTGGCAGACCGGTTACGGAGTATTCGAGCGGGGACCTGCCTCCGGAAGCGGTGGGAAGCGTGAGGGTGAATAGTTCGTCCTTCATTCCTGACGAATCTGAGACGTTTGACAGAGACGGTAGTGTATAGACGTTGATCGTAAAATCTTTAGCAGCGGAGTCACTGTCGTTGTCAAGAACTGTATATGTTACGGTTGTTGCGCCGGCCGAGTTTGGCCTGCCAGACAAGATTCGCGTTGTCAGGTTGAAGGTCAATCCGGACGGCAAAGCCGAGATCGTATATGTATAGGGTGGGTCTCCGCCTGTACCTGCCGGCAACTCCGCCCGCAGACTACTGCCGACCTTCATGTGCATGTCGCCTATGGACGGTGTTGAAGGTTGGTTGTCTGCTGCGACATCCAGCTCGAAAGTCTGTGATACTTCGTCGAGATCGCTGTCCGTCACGGTGTAGGTAACCTGGTGCACGCCGGTCTGGCTCGCGTTGGGCGTGCCAGCGAGTCTTTTGGTGGCCAAATTGAATGTGAGCGTGTTGGGATGTCCTGAAATCGTATAGGTATACGGGGCGTTCCCGCCAGTCGCGCTGGGCAGCGTCACCGCAAAAGGATTGCCCACTCGCAGATCGAAGTCGGGGATCTCGTAGGGGAATGCAGGTGCTGTGTCGCCCTCGCTGACGGTGATCTTGAATTCGCGGCTCGCCGTGTCTCCGTCCTCGTCCTCTACTGAGAATGTGACGGTGATGTCTTCAATGACTGTCGGCGTACCAGTGATGGTCAGTGAGGATTCCACAAAAGACAGGTCAGTCGGCAGAGGGGTGGCATCGTAGTCGAACGGCGCCCTTCCGCCTGAGACAGCGGTTAGCACGAGTGTGAATACGTCATCCTTCGTTGCCATGAAGTCTTGTACCGCTTGCAGGGAAGGCATTGCGAATGCTTCGATGAAGAACGTCTGCCGCGCGACGTCTTCGTCCTCATCGGTTGCTGTGTAAGTGACTTCATATCTGTTGGCAGTCGTCGGTGTACCTGTGATCGTTCGAGTGGATGTGACGAAGGTAAGACCGGGAGGCAGTCCAGTTGCATTGTAGTCCAGGTCGCCGTCTCCGCTGGTGCCAGCGGGCAACTGAAGGGTGAACAGTTTTGTCAGCTTGGCGTGGGTGTCGGTTATGGTCGCCAGTGTTGGCTGAAGATCGGCGGCGACGGCGATTGTAAAGGTCTTGCTCGCATCGTCGCCGTCATCGTCCTGCACCTTGTAGGTTACGGTCGGTGATTCCACGGTTGTCGGCGTGCCCGTGATGGTCCGCGTCGATTCGGTAAAGCTGAGGCCGTTGGGTAGGTCTGTTACGGCGTATTCCAGCGGCGTATCGCCCCCTGTTGCCGCCGGCAGCACTTCACTGAACGGCGAACCTACTCTGGCCGTGTAACCCGATATGGTGGGAAGTGACGGCGTCAGATCGGCTGCGACCGCGATCGTAAACGTTTCGCTCGCTTGGTCGCCGTCATCGTCGCTCACCGTGTAGGTCACGGTCGGGGATTCCTCTGTCGTGGGCGTTCCCGTAATTGTACGCGTCGTCTCGATAAAGTTGAGGCCGTTGGGAAGGTCTGTCACGGAGTATTCCAGCGGTGCATCGCCCCCTGTCGCCGCCGGCAGCACCTTAGTGAACAGCGACCCGACTCTGGCCGTATAGCCGGAAATGGTGGAAAGCGTCGGCATTTGATCGGCAGCGACTGTGATTGTAAAGGTCGTACTCCCTTCGTCTCCGTCATCGTCGCGAACCGTATAGGTCACCGTGGGGGCTTCCACCTTTGTCGGCGTGCCCGTAATTGTACGCGTCGTTTCGGTAAAGCTGAGACCGTCGGGTAGGTCTGAGACCGAATATTCCAGAGGTGTGTCGCCCCCGGTAGCCGCCGGCAGCACCTCGGTGAACAGCGACCCAACTCTGGCCGTATAGCCCGCAATGGTGCCAAATGCAGGCATGTGATCGGCTGCGACTGTGATCGTAAAGGTCTTGCTGTCTCCGTCGCCGTCGTCGTCGGTCACTGTGTAGGTCACGGTCGGAGATCCCACCGCTGTGGGGGTGCCCGTGATGGTCCGCGTCGATTCGGTAAAGCTGAGGCCGTTCGGAAGGTCTGTTACGGAGTATTCCAGCGGCGTATCGCCGCTGGTTGCTGCCGGCAATACCTCGCTGAACAGCGAGCCAACCATTGCCGTGAAACCTGTTATCGAAGGAAGTGACGGCGTCAAATCGGCTGCAACCGCGATCGTAAACGTTTCGCTCGCTTCGTCGCCGTCATCGTCGCTCACCGTGTAGGTCACGGTCGGAGATTCCACTGCTGTCGGCGTTCCCGTAATTGTACGCGTCGTCTCGATAAAGTTGAGGCCGTTGGGAAGGTCTGTCACGGAGTATTCCAGCGGCGTGTCGCCCCCTGTCGCCGCCGGCAGCACCTCAGTGAATAGCGACCCGACTCTGGCCGTATATCCCGATATGGTTGAGAGCGTCGGCATGAGATCGGCGGCGACTGTGATTGTAAATGTCGTACTCACTTCGTCGCCGTCACTGTCTCGAACCGTATAGGTCACTGTGGGGGCTTCCGCGGTTGTTGGCGTGCCCGTAATCGTACGCGTCGCTTCGGTAAAGCTGAGACCTTGAGGTAGATCTGTGACGGAGTACTCCAGAGGCGTATCTCCCCCTGTCGCCGCGGGCAGCTGCTGGGTGAATTGTACGCCTACCCTAATGTTGTACCCTGAAATGGCGGGGAGGGTAGGGGTCAGATCGGCTTCAACCGTGATGTTGAAATCAACGTGGGCCGAGTCACCGTCGCTGTCGGTGACCGTGTATCGGACAGGAGATGACCCTGTGCCTGTCGGCGTGCCTGTAATCGTACGAGTTGTGGCAATGAAGGTTAGACCTACGGGCAGACCCGTTGCATCGTACGTTAGTGTTCCGTCTCCGCCGCTCCCCTCAGGCAGTTGCTGGGTGAATGGCGTATTCTGTTTTGCAGTATAACCGGAAACGCTTGGCGCGGTAGGCGTCAGATCTGGGTCGACCGTGATCGTGAATTCTACGTAGTCCGAGTCATTGTCGCTATCCGTGACTGTGTATCTGACGGTGGATGTTCCTGAGGCAGATGGTGTGCCGGCGATGGTGCGCGTTGAGCTCGTGAAGGTGAGACCCGTAGGCAGGCCGGTCGCGTTGTAAGTCAAAGTACCGTCGCCGCCGGTTCCCTCGGGAAGCTGCTGGCTGAACGGCGAATTCTGTTTGGCCGTCATATTGGAAACAGTTGGCGCGGTTGGGGTTAGATTTGGATCGCCGATGGTGAAGTCGATCGAACCGGAAATAATGTCATTTCCTAATCTGTCCTCTATTTCGCTTACCATCTTATAGGCGCCGGCGGGACAGTCGGAGGGAATCGTCACACGATTTACATAGGGGTTGCTAGTGAACGCGGATTGTACGTCCTGCCCCCATCCTACCAGGCTCCCTCCGCAGTCCATACTGCCTACTGCCTGATTTGTGCTGGTATTGGTCAGATAATCGGTATTCCTCGTCTGAGTGCCGGGTTGAATATCCATAAACGAGAAAGTGACGGTGAATTCCGTACCTGGAGCGACCGGGGAACTCTCGGACATGCTGACGCTTACGGACGGAGTGGCGTTGGGATCCGTAGTGATTTCGAATTCTTTCCTGTCCGATCCTCGCTTCCGGTTGTCGGAGTCGTACAAAACGACATCTATGTAGTACTCATTTGCCGGACAGTTGTCGGTGATGGTGACCGACTTTTGCACTGGGTTTCCGGAGACATCATCTAAAGTGAATTTGTTGTGTCTGTCCAGCCCCGTTCCTTCGCAGACATCGGCATAGTTGGAGGGGTTCCTGGCCATCAGATGCCCCTTGTAAGTGTAATCGGCGCCTTGTGCCAGGTCATTGAATTTGATGGTTGGATTGATAGCTGTGCCGCGGTAGTAGGGACCAGACGGCATTTCGATTGTCACAGAGGGGCCTACATTTACTCTGAAGTCATGTGTGCTGGTAACAAGTTTGGTGTGGGGGGTGGTGTCCCTATCCGTTACGACCACCCGAAACCTGTAGTCGCCGACCGGGCAAGTCGTTGTAAGTTCAAGAGGGTGTGGACCGTGGTCCCAAGGGGATCTCCAATATGCGTTGGTGATATATTTGTCACTTCCGACCAGCCCCGTCAGGCAGTTGTCTGCGTTGGTCCAAGAGCCGTCAGAGTTACGATCAAAATAGTACCGGAAGGATATAGTGCCGAATGCGGTGGCGTCATCGGGATCTTGGGGCATGTTGTAGAATCCGGCATGGACGTAGGTGACGTCTCCCTGGGTCAGCGTAGCTTCGCCTATAGAAATCGCTACCCGCGGGGCGTCCTGAGCCAGGGCGGCACGGGGACGCGGCGTTACGACGGCCGCCAGCAAAGCAAGCAGCATGACGCAGAGGCCGATCAGTGAACCGATCAGGAACTCTTTCCGCCTTTGTAGCGCCTCTGTCCTTTGCCTCATTCGGTCCAAGACTCACCTTTACCTAACGTGTTATCGCAAAATGTCGCACGATCCTCAGTGAAAATTTATGTTATCCACATTGGAGGTGTCAAGCAGTTGTGCATTTGCGGCGGACCTCGGAAAATGGAGCGAAATCGCGGGTTACAGGCCTCACAGAACTGTCGGACTACCAGAGTAAATCAGGCGAAAAGTGTCTGTAGCTCAGCCTTCACCTGGACCCATCCGAGTGGAGCGAATCGCACTTCTACAAAGGTAGGCGACAACCCTACGTAGCTGTGCCGTATAGAAAATGTCCAACCTGCATAATGCATGCGTTTATGAAGGCGTCTATAGATTGAACGGAACCGGGAAAGTAGGGTAAGGGTTCGCCGATGGCGAATAACTGAGCAGGCATTCCATGGAACAGAAGCGCCCTTTTCCGTTTGCCGACTGCTTGTGTAGGCGCGCTACTCATGTTGACTGCTGCACTTGTCTTGGACTCTCCGATGCCAGGAACTGAAGGTCTTCCACCCTCAACGCTCGTGGAACGGGAATACGGTGCTGAATCCCTGGCATTTTTCCTGATTATTGGTTGGGTTAGGGGCTCCTTTGCGGCCCACTGACATAGCATAGCGAATTGACTCGGCCTTTGTCCTGTTTTATTCACCCGGTTCTGGTCAACTGGCTGCCAATTCCCGGAGAGCCGAACTGCAGGGGTCAGGGGTCAGGGGTCAGGGGTCAGGGGTCAGGGGTCAGTGATTGGGCGATTTATTGAGGATGGATGTGAGGACGGGGGAGAGGCTTGTCGATACCTAAGTTACAAATGAGTTCACTTCCTTTTGGGGATGCACGCAGAGGGTTGTCGAATTTGACAACGGCGATATGATTCAGTATTATTTGTGCTGATTGAGAATCAGGTATAAATTGAGCAATCGAGGTGGGACTAAAGTCAGTCCCTGCAGTTGGCAAGTAAGTGGATGAGAATATACAGGATGTATCCTGAGTTGCATTGCATAAAGAGCAAGAAGCGGAATCCAGACTGACCTGTCTGTTGTTTGCGCCTGCTCAGATGTTGCAACCGTAGCCACCGGCCATTCCAGACAGGATGGACCGGTTTTTTTATTGCCATTGAGATCGGCGGGAGCGCGAGGATGAGCTTAGAACATTTTTCGATAATCGAGTCGACATTGCGGGAGGGTGAGCAGTTTGCCAATGCTTTTTTTGACAGCGGGCAGAAGGATGAAATCGCCCGGCTATTGGATGCCTTCGGCGTTGAATATCTGGAGTTGACTTCTCCTGCCGCCAGCCCGCAGAGCCGTGCGGATTGCTCACGCATCGCGGGATTGGGGCTGAGCACGAAACTGCTGACCCATACACGCTGCCATCTGGATGACGCGCGTCTGGCCGTGGACACCGGCGTTGACGGCATTGACGTCCTCTTCGGCACGAGCAGCTACCTGCGCGAGTTCTCGCATGGCAAGTCGATCCGCGAAATCATCGACAGTGCGGTGCAGGTTGTCGAGTTCATCAAGAGCCAGGGTCTGGAGGTCCGTTTCAGCAGCGAGGACTCTTTCCGCAGCGACCTTGTCGACCTGCTGACGGTCTACCGCGAGGTCGACCAGATTGGGGTTGACAGAGTGGGGATCGCGGACACGGTTGGAATCGCCACGCCGCTGCAGGTGCATGACCTGGTGCGAACGCTGCGCGGGGTGGTCTCCTGCGATATCGAGTTTCACGGGCACAATGATACGGGCTGCGCGATCGCAAATTCCTACTGTGCGCTGGCGGCCGGGGCGACGCACGTTGATACTTCGGTGCTGGGGATTGGCGAGCGCAACGGGATTACGCCGCTGGGGGGCCTGGTGGCGCGCATGTATGCGCAAGATCCCGATCAGATTCGCAGCAAATACAATCTGCCGATGTTGCGTGAGGTGGAGAACTTTGTTGCCGAGATCGTGGGCGTTGATGTGCCATTTAACAACTATATTACCGGTTACACAGCTTTCACGCACAAGGCAGGCATTCATGCCAAGGCGATTCTTAACAATCCGGATACTTACGAGATCCTGGATCCGGAGGACTTCGGTCTGACCCGCTATCTGCACATTGCACATCGACTCACGGGGTGGAACGCGGTCAAGCAGCGCGCCGAGCAGCTGCAGCTGGACCTGACGGATCCGCAGGTGAAGGAGGTGACCGCGCACATCAAGGTGGAGGCGGACCAGCGAAAGTTGAGCCTGGATGATGTGGATGTGTTGCTGCGAGAGTACCACAGTCGGGCGGTGACTGTGGCGCCTCCGCCGGCTTAAGGGGAACTGAGATGAACCAAAAGTCACCTTCCCAACTATCGGGGGTGCAGTCAAATTCAGCCGGCCCTGAAGCACAGACATTTGCGCAGAAGGCGCTGGCGCGAGCGGCTGGGCGCGTAAGAGTCGACGTTGGCGAAGTCGTGGACGTGCAGCCTGACGTTGTTTTGAGCCACGACAATACGGCCGCCATCCGAGAGATCTGGCTGCAGTTTGGTCAAGGCCGGGTCGTGATCCCAGATAAGCTGGCGATTACGTTGGACCATGCCGTGCCAGCGCCGACGACGCGCCACGCGCAGAATCACGCCGAAATTCGCGAATTCGTTCGGGAGCAGGGCATCAGCAGTTTTTTTGAGGTAGGCAGGGGGATTTGCCACCAGGTTCTCAGTGAAGAGGCATTGGTTCTGCCGGGGCAGACAGTTCTCGGCGCGGACAGCCATACGCCGCACTTTGGCTGGCTTGGCGCGTTCGGCGCGGGGATTGGGCGCAGCGAAGTTGCAGCTCTGTGGGCGACCGGCGAGTTGTGGCTGCGCGTGCCGGAGTCGATCAGCATTGTGCTGGAAGGGGAGCTGCCCAGGGGCGTTACAGCCAAGGACTTCGCCTTGCGTATTATCGGCGACTGGGGGGCAGACGGGGGTCTTTACGCGTCGATTGAGTTCAGCGGCAGCGGCATCGAGGCGATGAGTGTCGATTCGCGGATGGCGCTTGCGAATATGATGGCCGAATTCGGGGCGAAGTCTTCGTACATCCGGCCGGACGGCAAGACGAGGTCCTATCTGGAGGCTGCTCTGGCGCGGCGGGCGGCGAGAATGAGGCAGGAAGGCCTCGCGGAAGAGAGTCGTGCGGATGTTGAGAAGTTGCAACTCTTGCCTGATGAAGGCGCCGGGTATGCCGCGACCTACCTGTACAGCGCCGGGGCGTTGGAGCCGACGGTTTCGTGCCCGCACACTGTGGACAATGTCGCGCCGCTTTCGGCCGTGGCAGGTACCAAGGTGCAGCAGGCATTTATCGGTACCTGCACCAATGGACGTCTTGAAGATATCGCCGAGGCGGCCGAGGTTGTGCGGGGTCGACAGGTAGCTGCTGGGACGCGCTTGCTGGTGATTCCGGCATCCAGCCTTGTTTTGCAAGAGGCCTTAGAACGGGGGTACATTCAGGCGCTTGTTGCCGCTGGCGCTGCCATCGGTACGCCGGGGTGCGGGCCCTGCATGGGCAATCATATGGGTGTACCGGCAACAGGTGAAGTTACTATTTCGAGCGCGAACCGGAATTTCCGGGGGCGCATGGGCACGAAGGACGCGGAGATCTATTTGGCGAATCCGGCGGTGGTGGCGGCGTCGGCGGTTGCGGGCAGGATTGCCGATCCGAGAAGCATAGCCTGATCTCAGTAAAGGAAACGGGCGCCGACCATACAGTTCGGGCACTTTTTTGAACGCCAGGCAGTTTTCGGCAGCGGAGGGTGGATCAGTGGAAATTCAGGGCAGGGCCTGGAAATACGGAGATAACATCAATACCGATGTACTGTTTCCGGGCAAGTACACCTACACGGTCAAAGGGCAGGAGGAGATCGCCAGCCACGCATTGGAAGATCTGGACCCGACCTTCGCGTCTAATGTGCGGCGCGGCGATCTGGTCATAGGCGGCCGCAATTTCGGTTGCGGCTCCAGCCGTGAACAGGCGGCGACCTGTCTTGTTTACAACGGAGTGGGTGCTGTCATTGCGGAAAGTTTTGCGCGGATTTTCTACCGTAACGCCATCAACAACGGCCTGTTGGCCATCGTTTGCCCGGAGGCTGCGCAGGCGATCCAAGGGCAGGAGCTTGTTTCGGTCGACCTAGAAGGAAGGCTAATCGAATGCAGGTCCGGCCAGTTTGCGTTTCCGGCGTTGAGCGCTACGGTGCAGGAGATTGTGGAGGCAGGGGGATTGGTAGAGCAGGTCAAGCGGCGCCTCGCGTTGGCGGGGCCGGCCTCCGAAGGTAGTGGGTAGATTGCTCTGAAACCTGGGAGCAGGACTGTAGCCGGGTGGGCGCTGATGTTCTTGAGATTGCTGTATTTTCTGCGGCGGTTGTACTGGCGACTGACCCGACCACTGACAGTCGGTGTGAGGCTAATGGCCGTTGACGAGGGAAAGGTTTTGCTGGTCAGGCACACATATCTGGACGGCTGGTATCTTCCGGGCGGCGGGGTGCAGGCGGGTGAGACTTTGGAGGCGGCCATTTGTCGTGAGGCTGGCGAGGAGGTTGGGGCGGTCCTGCAGGAGTTGCGGCTGTTCGGCGTTTACAGCAACTTTTTCGAAGGAAAGAGCGATCACGTCGTTGTCTTCGTATGCGAAAACTTTAGTTGGCGAAATGCGAGCAACAGGGAAATAGAGTGCGTCAACTGTTTTGCTATCGACGAACTGCCTGAGGGGATTTCACCTGGCACGCGGCGACGGATCGCCGAATATGCAGCGGGCGAAGTGGCAGTGGCGGCGCACTGGTGAACATTGATTTTCAAAGTTTTATTGTCGCTACTAAGCCATATACAGTGCCCGTGTGGACCAGACCTTCAGTCACGCAGCCTTTCGGGCTAACTCATCGTGTACCCGTTGGCCGCCGCCACTTTTGACGAGACGCACCGCTGGAATTACGGCGTTAGGTGGATGAGGCGGGTTTTTTGGGCGGGGCGTTGCGGGGGCGCAGCCCCCGCACAAGGGAGGGCCGAAGGCCCGAACGCCCAAAGGCGAGGAGAGAGTGAAGAGGAGTGAGGAGTGAGGAGTGAGGAGTGAGGAAACCAGCGCTCGCCTCATTCAGGTTTGCAAAAAAAGTTTTGGCTTAGCAGTTACGTTTCATAATTGACAAACGAGATTATCAGAGACCAGGAGATGGGGAATGGCTGTGAAAACCGTTACCGCTGTGGCCGAATGTCCGGAATGCTTCGGCGAGATTGAGCTAAATGACGTGATGGAGAACGAAATCGTCCAGTGCGGCGAATGCGGGGTGGATCTAGAGGTAATTGGGATCGACCCGGTAGCGCTTGAGCTGGCTCCGGAAGAGGACGAAGATTGGGGGGAATAGGACAGATGCGAGTTGGCATCCTCTACAGCCGCGTGCGCGCCGAGGAGAAGCTGCTGTTCGAGGAATTTACACAGAGGGGGGCTACGTTCGACCTGCTTGATGATCGGAAGCTAATCTTCGACATCACCGGAGGGGAGGAACGGACGGCGCGTTACGAAGATTACGATGTGATCGTCGAACGCTGTATCCATCATGGGCGGGCGCTGGTCAGTCTGCGCATTCTAAACGACCGCGGCATTCCAACGGTCAATTCAGTGCAGGTGGCTGATGTTTGCGGCGACAAGCTTCAGACAACGAGTGCGCTGACCGCGGCGGGCATTCCGTCGCCTCGCACGCAGGTTGCCTTCACTACCGACGCCGCACTGGATGCGATGGAGGAGTTGGGCTATCCGGTTGTGATGAAGCCGTCGATTGGATCGTGGGGGCGGTTGTTGAGTAAGATCAACGACCGCGAGTCTGCGGAGACGGTTCTTGAACACAAGGAGGTGCTGGGAACATACCATCACAGCATTTTCTATATACAGGAATATATCGAGAAGCCGGGACGCGATATCAGGGCCTTTACCGTGGGCAGCGAGACGATCTGCGCCATCTACAGAGACTCGGCCCATTGGATTACGAATACGGCGCGCGGCGGTCAGGCTTCTGTTTGTCCGGTAACGCCGGAACTGAATGATCTTTGCGTGGGGGCGGCCAAGGCGGTCGGTGGCGGGTGCGTGGCGATCGACGTTCTGGAGGACCCGGATCGCGGGCTGCTCGTGAACGAGGTGAACTACACGATGGAGTTCCGGAACAGCGTAATGCCGACCGGGGTAAACATACCGGGCCGCATCGCCGATTTTGCTCTGCAAGTTGGGCGTGACGGTTGGGAGGCGGCTAACAAGTAGTGTGGAAAAGGTGAAGAAGTCCACATGCAAGATGTGAGCGTACAAAGCGTGGGGAAGGTCAGTTCCAGCTCAAAGGTTTCAGTTTCAATTTTGGGGGCCAGCGGCTATGCCGGCGGCGAGTTGCTGCGTCTCCTATTGGAACATCCTCACGTCGACATTGCCCAGGTAACGAGCGAACGCAACGCCGGTTCGTTCGTTCATTTCACCCATCCGAACTTGCGCGGGCGCACGAGGCTGAAGTTTGTCAGTTCGGCCGAGCTGGCGCCTTGCGATCTGCTGGTATTGGGGCTTCCGCACGGCGGCGCGATGGGGCGCATCGCCGAATTCGCGCGGCTGGCCGATCGTATCGTCGACATGAGTGCCGACTTCCGCCTGCGGGATCCGCAGGCTTATGTGGACTGGTACGGTAAAGAACACGGCGCGCCGGAGTGGCTTGGCAGATTTGTGTATGGCTTACCGGAGTTGTTCCGCGAGAAAATCCGCGGGTCACACTATGTGAGTGGGGTTGGCTGCAATGCTACCGCCAGTACGCTGGCTGTGTGGCCGCTTTTCTCGGCCGGGCTTGCAGACCCGCAGCGGGATTTGATCTGCGAAGTCAAGGTCGGCAGCAGTGAAGGCGGCAACCGGGCTGGGGACTCGACGCACCACCCGGAGCGGGCGCGGGTGATGCGCAGTTTCGCGCCTACCGGTCACCGGCACACTGCGGAGCTGCTGCAGGCGCTGGCGCAGGCCGAAGCGGACGACTATGGCGCGGTAGCCGCCCATATGAGCGCAACCGCGGTCGACAATGTTCGGGGGGTGCTGGCGACGGCCCATGTTTTCGTCAAAGAGGGTGTCAGCGAACGGGATCTGTGGCGGGCTTACCGTCAGACCTTCCGCGGCGAGCCCTTTGTGCGGATCGTCAAGGAGAAGACCGGCATTTACCGTTACCCCGAGCCGAAGATCCTGAGCGGAAGCAATTATGCGGACGTTGGTTTCGAACTGGACGAGCGCACGGGTCGCGTTGTCGCGCTTTGCGCCATTGACAACCTGGTGAAGGGGGCGGCAGGCAGCGCTCTGCAGAGCATGAATCTCATGTGCGGCTGGGACGAGGCGACCGGATTGGGATTCCCAGGTTTGCATCCCGTTTAGCCTTCGTCGAGGGCCTGTCTGTTATAGACTTACTGCCTGCTTCATATTGGGAACTTACTCGTAGCTCTTCCGCGGTAGACGGTTTGGGAGGTTGGGCGGCTGGTGGGACAGCACCGACAAGAGGCGTCGGTCCGGATAAAGCTGGACCGTAGGCTGAAGGGCGAGGG
The DNA here is from genome assembly GCA_965207495.1 of Caldilineaceae bacterium. Lineage (GTDB taxonomy): Bacteria > Chloroflexota > Anaerolineae > Caldilineales > Caldilineaceae > Bin5. The sequence goes on along the minus strand of OZ242287.1, from coordinate 2,827,341 downwards.
AATACATGTTATCGACTGAACTGAAGTCGGTCATAGCTTTCCTGTGGACGCCCAGCCGGCGACGGCTCTCGCTAAACCTTGAGGGAGGTGCCGACGCGGCCGCTCGGCGCTTAGAGAATGTGTTGACCTCGAGCGAGGAAGTTACCGGAGGGGTAGCCGGTCGAGGCGTGAAGATCAGACGCATTCCTAATAAGGCGGCGGTCAAAGGCATTTTCTCGACGTACTTTTACGGCGTTGTCCAGGAAGATGGTGAGAACTGCCGCTTGGCGGGTCACTTCCAGTGGCATCCGGTTGGGCGCATTTATGCCGTCGCGTGGATAGGGTTGAGCGCTTTGATTCCGTTGGCATTCCTGGTCGCCGGCGCGTTGCGGGGAACGGCTGAAAGCACTGCGCGAGAGGCGCTGCCCTACCTCTTCCCCGTGCTGCTGCCTTTTCTGGTCACTGGAATGATATACTTGCAGCGCCGGCGTGACAGGCCTGACGAGATAGCCATACGCCGCTGGCTTGCAGCACTAAAGGATGACTGGGAAGAGATCGAAACAGAGTCCGCGACTCCAGCTGAGCTTGAGTTCACAGGCTGATCAGCATTGGATAGAGAGGAGTAGATCCATGTCAACAGTAACCCACTTAGAGATGGCGGAATTAGAAGGAAATCTGGAGGAGATCAGGCGTTCACCCAAAAGGGAAGGGGAATTGACTCTGATCGTGAGACGGCCCCGATCGGGGGAACGGGAAGTGATCGAAGCAGGTGAACTCTCGGTTGCCGAAGGGCTTGTCGGTGACAACTGGAGTACGCGCACACCGGATGTCCCTCTTGAACCGGAACGCCAGCTTACCATTATGAATGCCCGCGTTGCGGGCCTGCTGGCACAGGACGCTGAACGCTGGCAGCTTTTCGGCGACCAACTTTACATCGACCTTGAGTTGAGCGAGGCTAACCTGCCCGTGGGTACGCGTATTGCATTGGGAGAGGCAGTGATCGAAGTTACGCCAATCGACCATACCGGATGCAAGAAGTTCGCGGAGCGCTTCGGTGTCGATGCGGTTAAGTTCGTCAGCACTCCGGTGGGCAAAGAAATGCGTTTGCGCGGCATGTACGCCAAGGTGGTGCAGCCTGGCCCTATTCGGGCTGGTGACGTGGTACGAAAGCTCTGAATTCACAGTCTATAGCGTGAACCTGACTGTGGCATCCGGGTTCAAGGATTGTTGTTTGCTTGGTGAACTGCGAGGAGGACTCATTTTCCGGTAAGCGTACTTTCGCTCGGGATTCGCCTTCGCTGGTTTGCGTTTACAGGCGGATCGCCTGACTGCGTTAGCGATAGGATCCTGACGGGATGTTGAGGAATCGTTCGGTTCCTGCCGACGCGTGCAATCCCATCCGGTCCGAAACTGTTTTCGCGGAGCTTATCGGGGCCTGGTAGTGACAGTGGGTGGTATGTCACCAAGGTGTTGGAGCCCTCGCCGTGTGAAATAGTGTAAGCAGATTCAGCCTGTTTTGGCTGGTAGCGGTCTACTTTTGCCGAGGCTCGTCGCGCTGCCCATGCTAATGCGACTCGGAGCCCGCGTTGGGCGCGAGCCAAATATCTGAATTCGTGGTACAATGGGTTCGCAGTCTTCTTTGCAACCCCACTAAACCGGATTTGTACCATGTCAACCGCTACTGACGAGCCGTATAAACATGCCAGCTCGGACCAGAGCCGCCGCTACCTGCTGCGGGCCCTCGGTTGTTTGCGCCCGTACCTTCGCCTGACAGTCGCCGCCTACGTCTCTCTCCTCGGCACCACCGCTATTCTTCTTGTAACGCCCCAATTCATACGCTGGATCGTCGATCAAGGTATTCGTCAGAATGACCTGGAACTGCTGACCATGGCGGTCGTGGGGCTGATGGCGCTGACGGCAGTGCGCGGCCTGCTCACTTTTGCTTCGAGCCGGTTTGCTGAAATTGCTTCGCAGGGCGTGTCCTACGACTTACGCCGTGAACTGCATTCGAAACTCACTGACCTCTCCTTTGCCTATCACGATCGGACCGAATCGGGGCAACTTCTGTCGCGGGCGATGCAGGATGTGGACAGGTTACGCATGCTTACCGGGCGGTCGATTCTGGGGCTTGCAAATGGCGTGGTCCTGCTCATTGGCTCGGCCGTGGCACTGTTTTTGATGGACCCGCTGCTGGCATTGCTGGCGATGCTTACCATGCCGATCCTGGCGCACCGGGCGATGCGATTCGGCGCCCGCTACAGACCGTTGTCGATGGAGATCCAGCAGCAGCTGGCGGTTCTGACGACGCGGCTGGAACAGAATCTGCGCGGGGCGCGCATCGTCAAGGCGTTTGCGCAGGAAGATACTGAGATCGACCGGTTCGAGACCGAGAATCAGAAGTGGTTCGGGCTGGCGGCGGCAACGGCCAGACTGACGGCGTTAAACATGCCGATGCTGGACCTGATTGCCAATCTCGCCACCGTGATCATTATCTGGCTGGGGGGTTACCTTGTTATCCGGGGGAGTCTGACGCTGGGCGAACTTGTGGCCTTCATCACCTATCTTGCGCAGCTGACTTCACCGATACGCAGGCTGGGCTTTCTCATTCCCGCCATTGCGATGGCCGGCGCATCGGCCGAACGGGTTTTCGAAATCCTGGACGAGGAGACAAGGATAAAGGACTCGGAGGACGCTACGCCGCTGGGCGAGGTAGACGGGCACCTCCGGTTCGACAACGTTTCGTTCAGCTACGCTCGCCCTCACCATGTACTGCGTGATGTTTCGTTTGAAATAGAACCGGGTCAAGTGCTTGCATTGCTCGGGCCAACCGGTTCAGGCAAGTCATCGATCATCAACATGATCCCGCGCTTTTATGACCCGACAGAGGGGCGTATTCTGCTGGACGGGCGTGATATTCGTTCGGCAACACTGCATTCTCTCCGTAGTCAGATTGGCATAGTCCTGCAGGAGTCAACGCTTTTTGCCACAACGATACGGGAGAATATCGCTTTCGGGCGGCTCGACGCGACCGATGCAGAGGTGGTCGAGGCGGCGGAGGCGGCCCAGGCCCACGAGTTCATCGAGAGCTTTCCAGACGGCTACGAAACGAAGGTGGGGGAAAGGGGCGCAACCCTTTCGGGCGGCCAGAGACAACGCGTTGCCATCGCAAGGACACTGCTGACCGATCCACGGATACTTATCCTGGATGACGCGACTTCGAGCGTGGATACTCAGACCGAGCACCTCATTCAGAAAGCCCTTTCGAATCTGATGAAGGGAAGAACGTCGGTCGTCATTGCGCAGCGACTCAGCACGGTGCGCCTGGCCGACACGATTCTGATGTTGGAGAAGGGCCAGATAGCAGCTGCCGGAAACCATCAGGAGCTATTTGAGAATTCGGAGCTGTATCGAAGGATTTATGAGGACCAGTTGACTGCAGTAGAAGCCTAGAAGGCGGCGCAGATGCCAGCCCGGAGTCGGCTGTCAGGAAACAACTCATGTCTATTTCAATCGGATCATCCGGACGAAGCGGCGGCCCACAGAGCCTGTTGCGCAGCATGGCAAAAGAGGCCGAGGGCAAGGCATTTGACGGGCAGGTAGTAGGCAGGCTACTGACCTATTTGCGGCCCCATTGGGCCAAGATGCTTGCCGCATTTGCGCTCATGCTTGTCGTCACCGGTTCAACGCTTGGCATTCCACTTCTTCTCAAGGTTGCCATCGACCGGTACATCGCCACCCAAGACTTGCGCGGACTTTCGCAGATCTCAGTGGCTATGGCGGTCATTTTTCTGATGTTGTTCGGAGCAGCATCAGGCCAGCGCTATCTTCTGTCCTGGGTGGGACAGCGAGTGCTGGCCACATTGCGAAACCAGCTGATGCGCCACCTGCAGGCGCTTTCACTGGGGTATCACAGCCGTCATATTGTAGGCGTCACAATTTCGCGGGTGATTAGTGATGTCGCTGTAATCAACGAGTTGCTGTCGCAGGGTTTGATCACGCTTGTCGGCGACGTCTTGGTCCTGATCGGGATTATCACGGTGATGCTAGTTCTTAGTCCCTCGCTCGCCCTCCTGACGTTTAGTACTATTCCGCTGATGCTGCTGGCAACTTTCTTCTTTTCGAGAAAGGCGAAAGTTGCCTTCCGGCAGACCCGCCAGAGCATAGCCGGCATCGTGGGCACGCTGGCCGAGCACCTGGCCGGGATGAGAGTGATCCAGGCATTTGCGCAGGAAGAGGCGATGCGTAATCGCTTTGATGACGCTAACCAGGAGAATCGCAAGGCCTACGTCGCTGCGATGTCGCTTTCATTCATCTTTCTGCCTACGGTGGAGTTTCTGGCGGTGCTGGCGACAGCGATTGTATTGTGGTTTGGCGGCCGGGCCGCGGCGCAGGGCGGGCTGGAAATCGGCGTCCTGGTGGCATTTCTGGCCTATGTTACTCGTTTCTTCCAGCCTATTCAGGAGCTGAGCCAGCTTTACACGACGATGCAGTCGGCAATGGCCGGGGGCGAACGCGTTCTGGAACTGCTGGACGCTCGACCTGAGGTGGCTGACCCAGCGAACGGCAAGGAGATGCCGACAATTGAAGGCCGCATTGAGCTGCGTCGCGTGGACTTTTCCTACGGAAGCGACGTTCCGGTCTTGCACGACGTTGACCTTGTTATCGAGGCGGGGCAGACTGTCGCTCTGGTCGGCCCAACAGGCGCTGGCAAGTCGACGATAGCCAATCTGGTGGCGCGCTTCTACGATGTGAGCAGTGGGAAAGTCCTGATTGACGACATCGATGTTCGTACCGTGATGCAGCAGTCGCTGCGACGACAGACGGGAATCGTTTCGCAGGAACCATTTTTGTTCGCGGGTACGGTGCTCGACAACATCCGCTTCGGGCTGCCGGACATAGAAGGCGAGTCGGTGAAGGAGGCTGCGAGGCAGGCCAATGCGCATGAGTTCATCATGGACCTTCCTAACGGGTACGAGACTGAGATTCTGGAAGGGGGGGCCAATTTGTCGATGGGCCAGCGCCAATTGATCTGCATTGCCAGGGCGGTACTGGCTGATCCCAAGATTCTCATTCTGGATGAAGCGACTGCCAGCGTCGATACAGCGACCGAGGCTTTGATTCAGGAAGCGCTTGACCGGCTTTTGAGCAGACGTACTGCAATCGTGATCGCCCACCGTCTGAGTACAATTCGCAAGGCCGACCTCATCTGCGCGATGCAGGACGGTAAGATCGTCAGTCAGGGAACGCACGATGAGCTGCTGGAAGAGGGGGGTGTGTACGCTACCCTCTACAAGAGGCAGTTTATGGAAGTGTAGTGACAGATGCAGCCAGATGTAGATTCAACTCCGTAAGTCACGGGACGTCCGCCAGGCCCAGGATAACCCCACAGATTGCGAACTCTCCCATTTGATAAGGGGCACCCCGCGAATGTCAAAGCAGCCCAACGTACTCTTCCTTATCGCAGACGACCACCGCGCTTCGGCAATCGGGGCTTACGGCGATCCCACGGTGCGGACGCCAACGCTGGACCGGCTTTGTGCTGACGGAACATCCTTCCTTCGGAACTGCCACATGGGGGGATTGAGCGGAGCCGTCTGTGTACCGACCCGTGCTTGCATACACACGGGCGCGCATGTCTTCCGCGCGTCTGTTGGAAACAACATGGATGACAGCAGTTCATTGAGAACGCTGGATCCTGGACACACGTTTCTGGCTGAGCTGTTTCGAAGGAGCGGGTATGCTACCTTCGCGACGGGAAAGTGGCACAACGACGAAGCCAGCTTCGCGCGTTCCTTCGGCGAGGTCGAGAACGTCTTTTTTGGTGGGATGGACAGTCATTTCGCGGTACCCGTCCAGGACTACGATCCGAGTGGCATGTACGACAAGAGCCGTCAGACGATCGGGGAAGAGTATTCTACAGATCTGTTCGGTAATGCGGCCATACGCTTCCTGGAGAGACAGGATGGCAGCCAACCATTCTTTCTCTACTGCGCGTTCACCGCGCCACATGACCCGCGCACGCCGCCTCCCGACTGGGCCGGGACCTACAGGCCCGAGTCGATGCACCTTCCAGCCAACTTCGCTGGGAGACATCCTTTTGACAATGGTGAGATGCTGGTGCGGGACGAAAAGCTTGCTGCGTTTCCGCGTACGCCTGAGGAGACGCGGCGGCACATTGCAGAGTACTACGGCATGATCTCGGATATGGACGAGAAGATTGGGGAGATACTGGCTGCGCTGTCGCGAATGGGGTTGGCGGAGGACACGATCGTCGTTTATACCGCGGATCATGGGCTTTCTGTGGGTCAACACGGACTGCTAGGAAAACAGAACTTGTACGATCACAGTGTGCGCGTGCCGTTGATTTTGCGGGGACCCGGTATGCCTAGCGGTATGCTGGTAGACTCGCTTACCCAGACCTATGATGTGTACCCGACTTTGTGTGAACTCGCGGGGTTGGAGATTCCTGCGAGTGCAGATGCGCAATCTCTACTGCCGCTGATGGAGGGAAATGCCGCCGAGACCAGACCGTACCTACATTCGGTTTACAAGCATGTGCAGAGGATGACTCAGGACAAGGAATGGAAACTGATCACTTACAGTCAGGACGGAGATCAGGGCAGTGGTCGAACCCAGCTTTTCCATTTGGCGACCGATCCGTGGGAGTTGAATGATCTCTCAGGAGATAGTGGGGTTGCAGCTGAGCAGGTAAGGCTAGAAGGGGAGTTGGCTCGCTGGCAAGAGGAGATGGGTGATCCCGTGCTTATGACGAAAGGTTAGCATGATTTTCATTCACCGCTTGTGGCATGCGCCCATTTGAAAGAACCAGGCGGTAACCCTTTTCAAGCAGATTTTGCTGTACTGCGGGCCGGATCCTGTAGCAGAAGCAGACCGGAACGACTTCGCCTTCCAGGTGTGTGGTTGCCCTCTCCACCAGCTTGGAAAAACGGTCGACGTCTCGCATCGTCAGATTGAACTTCACTTCACCCACAATCCAAAGAGGGATTTGAGGTCGGGATGGGTCATGCGCTTTTCCGAAGGCGTCGATTTCCTCGTCAACACCGTCCCTCGTGTGCCAAACACGGCTCAGCTCTTCGACCTCCCATCCCAATTCTCGCTCCAGCGTATCCTCAATTACGATGGCGGCCACGTCTTCCAGATCGCCGCCGATCCGATTGCTCAGTCCGCCTACCTCGCGGGCCAGACTTTGGACGGCGGTTTCAGTCCGCTGCTGCGCCACTGACAGATCCCCAACACGCTGCTCAGTACGCTGTTGCGCCTCGGCCAGTTCCTCAACGCGCTGTTCAGTACGCTGTTGCGCCTCGGCCAAGTCCTCAACGCGCTGCTCAGTACGTTGTTGTGCCTCTGCTAAATCCTCAACGCGCTGCTCAGTACGCTGTTGTGCCTCTGCTAAATCCTCAACGCGCTGCTCAGTACGCTGTTGCGTAGCTCCTAGATCGCGGACGATTTCCTTGAGCTCACTGAAATCCTCGCGGCGCACGAGATTGTTGTAGGAATTGTAGATGACTTCTGCCAGAACCTCTGCCTGCCCTTCGTCGAAGACAGCTGATAGTCGCTCCAGCATGAGAATTCGGTCTGCCATTCCAATCGTTCTCCGCACTCGTTATATGCCCACACTGTTATGCACTGCATTATAGCACATACGCGCGAATCGTGTCTTTTTTCGCCACTTGCTGGGCGGAATTTGGGAATGCGAGGCTCGTCCTTGGACGCATTGTAGGACCATTCTGTTATGTCACAGCAGGAATCGCGTCTCAGGCAACACGAAATACGGCCTACTCTTAGCTTGATTTCTGGATTACAGAAGTCGTCGTCCCGTCAGGCGGCCCATGCAACCTGCATACGTTTGGGTCCAATTCGGGTGACTGTGCATTTTCGTGATTTGGAAGTTGCACATCTTACAATTGTGAATATAATAGGGACGAGATATTGAGCGACGACTGTATTCACTGTTCCAACTCGCTGAAAATGAGAAGTTTAACTGTATTGAACCTGCTAATTAGCCTTAAGGTCCTTCTTCTCGGCCTTGTAGCCCTTCTTGTAAGCGGCTCCAGGCCTTGATTGGTTGGCGAAGGCAAGGAAGTCCAGAGTAACGGACTTCTTGCTCAGGTCAGTGCAGACCCTTCCCCAGCCGGGAAGGGTTTTTCTTTAGGTGGGGAAGTCGATCGGGGAACTTCGGCGACGTGTAGAGCATCTTAGATAGTGGTAGCTGGACAGAATGCTACCTGTTCACTGGGTCTGAAATTGGATCCGGCCAGTAATTGAGCCAGCTTGCAGGAGGACACGGATGGCGCTAGCCAAAAGAGAACCGGCAGATAGCGGATACGATCTGGGGCCCCAGGAATTTACCGGATCGCAGATGATTTGGGAATCCCTGCTGCGTGAGGGAGTCAGGACTGTGTTTGGCCACCCCGGCGGTGCGATCTTGCCCGCTTATGACGCCTTGGCGGAGTACGAGGCAGACGGCCGAATCCATCACGTGCTGGTCCGCCATGAGCAGTGTGCAGCACATATGGCCGACGGTTTCGCGCGCGCTACGGGCGACGTAGGCGTCTGCATCGTCACCAGCGGACCGGGTGCGACGAATTTGGTCACCGGACTGGCGACGGCCCAGATGGACAGCGTTCCGGTTGTCGCAATCACGGGCCAGGTGCCGACCAGCCTGCTGGGTACCGACGCGTTTCAGGAGTCGGACGTCGTGGGCGTGACGCAGCCGGTCTGCAAACACAACTATCTTGTGACCGATATAGCCGAATTGCCGCTGGTCATGAAAGAGGCGTTCTATATCGCCCGCGAAGGTCGGCCGGGTGTTGTTCTCGTCGATGTCTGCAAAGACGTTCAGATTGAGACCGGCACTTTTCGCTATGACTTTGAGATCAATCTTCCCGGCTTCGAGCCGTGGCCGGAATACAGTCCGGAAGCGGTGCAGGAGGCGGCCGACCTGCTTAACGAATCAGAGCGGCCATTGATTCTGGCCGGTCATGGCGTCCACCTTTCGAATACCAGCGACGAGCTGCTGCAGCTGGTCGAGAAGGCGGGTATTCCGGTGGTAACGACTCTGCTGGGCACGGGCAACATTCCTGAGACACATCCGCTCAGCCTGGGAATGGGCGGCATGCACGGTGAGGCATTCGCGAATCGGGCTGTACAGTCCTGCGATGTGCTGATCGCAATGGGCATGCGCTTTGACGACAGAATTACGGGGCGACTCGATCGATTCGCGGCCGATGCCAAGATCATCCATTTCGAACTTGACCGGGCTGAGGTCGGTAAGAATATCGTTCCCGACGTGGCCGTTGTGGGCGATCTGGCGGAAACGCTTCCGGCCTTTCTTCCTCAGGTCAAGGACAGGCGTCACCAGGAATGGGTAGATACCCTGAGCGAATGGCGTTCGGAGACGGACGAGGCTGACATCATTCAATATGAGGTCGAAGAGCTGATTCCGCCCTATGTCATACGTCAACTCTGGCATGCCACAGAGAGGACTGAAAAGCGCGTCATTGTTGTCACTGACGTCGGCCAGCATCAGATGTGGGAAAGCCAGTACTATATACACGAACAGGCCGGGATGCTGTTGACGAGCGGCGGCCTCGGCACAATGGGATATGCTTTGCCGGCGGCCCTGGGCGCGCAGATGTCAGATCCGGAGGCGCTGGTCTGGTGCGTGGCGGGCGACGGCGGGTTCCAGATGACGTTGCAGGAGCTGGCCACCATCCAGCAAGAGAAAATGCCGGTAAAGATCGCGATTATCAATAACGGATTCCTTGGCATGGTCCGGCAGTGGCAGCAGATTTTCTACGATAAGCGTTATGTCGGCACACCGATTCTTTCGCCGGACTACGTCAAGCTAGCGGAGGCATACGATATTCCCGGTGCCGTGGTCCGCCATCCGAGCGAGGTTGTTTCGGTTTTGGAGCAGGCGCATGCGACCGATGGGCCGTACCTGGTCGATTTCCAGGTAAAAGAGGAAGTAAATGTCTATCCGATGGTTGCGCCGGGCGCGGCCGTGGATGAACTGATTCGGCGGCCGAAGCCAGGTCATGTTCAGGGCTATAGCGGCGTGCAGCCGAGCTGGTAATTTTTTGGGTAAGAACGACGGCGGCATAGAGGCAGCCGGTTGGCTGGCGCCTCTGAAAACTGAGAAAGAGAATCGCCAGAGGTGAGACCAATGCAATATACACTTGTCGCCTGGATGCGCGATAAGCCCGGTGTGCTGAATCGGGTGTCCGGAATGCTGCGCAGGCGCAACTTCAACATCGACAGCCTCCAGGTCAGCCATAGCGAAACGCCTGGAATCAGCCGCATGACATTTGTGGTGGACGGCGATGAGCGCGTGGCCGACCAGGTTGTCAAACAGCTGCGCAAAGTCGTAGACGTCACCGCGGTGGAGGACATCACAAACCGGCTGGCCATCTTGCGAGAGCTGGCGCTGATCCGGGTGCGGACGACGCCGGCGACTCGCGGGGAGATCATGCAGTGCGCCGAGATTTACCGGGCTCAGATCGTGGATGTCAACGCTGAGAATCTGGTCGTGCAGGCGGTTGGCACGGAAGACAAGGTCGATTCGTTGATCGAGCTGCTGCGGCCCTTCGGCATTGAGGAGATGGTGCGGACGGGCCGGGTTGCATTGTGTCGCGGGGATGAACGGCCCAAGCGGAATAAGCCGGCGACGTCGATATTCAAGGCCGCGGCAAGCCTTAACGGCAGCTCTCACGCCGAAAAGTAGTAGACAAAACGCTTGTTTGAAGCGTAAATGGCTGTTGCTTGTGCGGACGAGGTGACCATGACTCGATTGGGCCGCCCAACTTCCGACGCGGCGACAGTGAACCGTTGAGAAATATTCAAAGACCAGGAAATCAGATCCTCGGAGGGGAAAGTGGCAACGATTTATTACGAGAATGACGCTGACACGGCGCGGTTGGAAGGCAAGAAGATCGCCGTGATCGGCTACGGCAGCCAGGGCCATGCCCATGCACTGAACATGAAGGACAGCGGCCAGGACGTTCGCATTGGGTTGCACGAAGGCAGCCGCAGCAAGGCCAAGGCCGAAGCCGACGGTTTGCGGGTCGTAAGCGTTGCCGACGCGGCCCGAGAGGCCGATATTATCATGGTCGTCATTCCCGACCCGATCCAAGGCAAGGTATATGAGGAGCAGATTCAGCCCAACCTCGAGGCCGGCAACACCTTAATGTTCGCGCACGGTTTCAACGTGCGCTATGGCTTCATTGTTGCGCCTGATGAGGTGGACGTGTCGATGGTAGCGCCCAAGGCGCCCGGCCACCGAGTGCGAGAGGTATTTGTCGAAGGGTCAGGCGTCCCTGCCCTGGTCGCCATTCATCAGGACGCCTCGGGAGATGCCCTGGCCAACGCGCTGGCGTACGCCAAGGCGATTGGTTCGGCACGCGCAGGCGTGCTGGAGACGACTTTTGCCGAGGAGACGGAGACCGACTTGTTCGGGGAGCAGACGGTCCTCTGCGGCGGGGTCAGCGAACTGATCAAGGCCGGTTTCGAAGTGTTGGTCGATGCTGGCTACCAGCCCGAGATCGCCTACTTCGAGTGCCTGCACGAACTGAAGTTGATCGTCGATCTGATGTACGAAGGCGGGCTCAATTACATGCGTTACAGCATCAGTGATACGGCCGAATGGGGCGATTACAAGAGCGGCCAGAGTATTATCACCGACGAAACAAAGGAATCCATGAGAAAGATTCTGGCGGACGTCCAGTCGGGCGCATTTGCCGAAGAGTGGATGGACGAGTACCACGGCGGCGGCAAGGTCTACTACGAGCGACGCCGCAACGAGCAGAATCAGCAGTTGGAGAATGTAGGCAAAGAGTTGCGCAGGATGATGACCTTCCTGGACGCCAAGGAAATCTAGGCTTTCGGCGCCAGGTCTGAACTATTTGGAAAGGGGGTGGTGAACATGGATGACGGCCTTAGTGACCTTATGTTGTGCGCTGAGTCCTGCTCCGCGTTCACGATGTTCCCCACTGCTTTGAGCAAGGGGGAACGAAACTGTCATCTCTTGAACAGAATCACCTCCGGAGGCATCTTGCCATGACCAACACAATTGATGCGCAACAACTGGATGAGACACCCGAAGACGATGTCTCGCCGATCGATGTTGAACAGTTCCGTTTGGCCGACGTCGACGAGTGGGCGAAAGAGGTTGCCCATGGAAATACCATTCTCGTTTTCGACACTACGCTGCGCGATGGAGAACAGTCGCCGGGCGCGACGCTAAACGAGCAGGAGAAGCTTGAGATCGCCCGCCAGCTGGGACGCCTGGGGATCGATATTATGGAGGCTGGTTTTCCGGCGGCCTCGCCCGGCGACCTGGCGGCAGTTAAGCGCATCGCGGAAACGGTGGGTTGTACACCTCGGAAGGACGATGACGGAAATGTAACGGGGCCGCCAATCATTGCGGGGCTGGCGAGGGCCAACAAGAACGACATCGACAAGGCCTGGGAAGCCGTGCAGGGCGCAGTGCGTCCGCGCATCCATACTTTTCTCGCCACCAGCGATATTCACATGCAGCACAAGCTGCGCATGTCGCCCGACGAAATCCTCGAAACTGTAGGCGACATGGTGCAGTATGCCCGCAGTCTCTGCGACAACGTGGAGTTCAGTCCGGAGGACGCGGGACGCAGCGACCCGGAGTTCCTGGTCAAGGTGTGTAGCGTTGCGATCCAGGCCGGGGCGACGACGCTGAATATTCCGGATACGGTCGGCTATACGACGCCGGAGGAGTTTGGCGAGCTGATCAGGTACTTGCGTGAGAATGTCGAAGGGGGCAAGGACGTTATCTTCAGCGTACATTGCCACAACGACCTGGGGTTGGCGACAGCCAACACTTTGTCGGGTGTGCAGAACGGCGCCCGTCAGGTCGAGGTCACTATCAACGGAATTGGCGAGCGTGCCGGCAATACGAGCTTGGAAGAGACGGTCATGGCGCTGTACACACGCCAGTCTGTTTTCGACCTGCGCACCAACATACGCAGCCAGGAGATCCACCGCAGCAGCGACATGGTCAGCCGATACACCGGTATGGTCATCCAGCCCAATAAGGCGATCGTCGGGACAAACGCCTTTGCGCATGAGGCCGGCATTCACCAGGACGGCATGCTGAAGAACAAGCGCACGTACGAGATCATGGATGCCGATACCATCGGGCTGCACCAGAGCCGATTGGTTCTGGGTAAGCATTCGGGGCGGCATGCGCTTAGTGTGCGTCTGCAGGATATGGGTTATCACTTCGACAAGGAGAATCTGCACGAGGTCTTTGTTCGTTTCAAGGATCTGGCTGATAAGAAGAAAACGGTCACCGACGCCGATATCGAAGCGCTCGTGGCCGATGAGCTATATCAGCCGGTCGAAATCTGGGAGCTGTTGGGCGTACAGGTGCAGTGTGGAACCAACATGATGCCTACGGCGGTGGCAACGCTGCGCAATAACGAGAGCGGCGAAGAGATCACAGAGGTGAGCTTTGGCTCAGGTCCGGTTGACGCGGTCTACACCTGCATAGACAAAGTCGTACAGCAACCGAATGAGCTGACCGAGTTTCTGGTGCAGGCGGTGACTGAGGGGATCGACGCCAACGGCGACGTGACGGTGCGTATCGAGGCGCCAGAGAGCCGCGGTCATAGCAGGACTGCGCAGGGGCGCACACGGCGGCGGTTGTTCAGTGGCCGAGGAGTGGACACGGATATCATCGTAGCGAGCACGAAGGCTTATCTGCAGGCATTGAATAAGTTGTGTGCGGCCGATGAGGACGACGCTGAGGTCGCGATTGCTGCCGGGGATGGTGAGGTGGCTACGGTTGGGATCTAGTTAAGGTATCGAGCAAAGGGGCGGCGATACGGGAGAAACCGAATCGCCGCCCCTTTTTTTGTTTCCTGGAACTGAAAAGAAACGACCATTCAGTTCTCAACTGCTTTACTATTCAGCGGTGTTGATTTCATGGCGACTCCAGACCAAGAGCCCCGGGCCACCAGATTCTGCAGAAAGGCTGAGCAATGGTATCAGCCGTTTTGCAGAGTTTTCCTCGCGCTTTTCCTACTCGGTACAATTCTGCCGCCTGCAACCGCAAAGGCACAGGATGCCTCGCCTACGTTTACGATTTCCGAGTGCGAGGAAGTCGAAGAAGCACTCCTATTAAGCGACCTCAATCGTATCACTAGTTCGGTATTGGAACGAGACAGGAGTGGGCTGGACTTGGCCGGGATCGTCGCAGAGAATTGGACTGAACTTGACCTGGACGGCGTGGTGGACAAGGCTGTCGACGAAGCTACACAACGGGTTCGAGACGAAAGAGGTACACTAGATCGGATATTTTCCGGATGGTCGGAAGAAAAGGCGGCAGAGTTTGCGGAGGCAATCGCCAATCAGGCTTTCGACACTCCAGAATTTCGCACAGCCATCGACAGTCTGTCCTCGGCAATCGTCGAAGACTTGACCGTCGAGATTCATTTGATGACAGTGAAGTCTGCTTCTTCTGCATTCTTATGTGTACAGGAATTCATCGGCGCCAAGTTTTCTGATGTCATGTCGGAAGTCTTGGAGGATAGTACGAAAGCCTGGTTGGAAAGTCTTGAATTAGGAAACATTGAAGGAGAGACTGACTTTGTCGATTTGGGAGACCGGACATTGTCATTTGTCGGCATTGGCGCAATCGTGGGCACACAAATTGCTAATGTTATTGCCAGAAGGGTCGCCCAAGGAATTCTTGGTAAAGTCGTCACGCGTATTCTTGGTAGGGCGGCCACCGCTGCCGTCCCAGTTGCAGGCTGGGTAATCGGTGGGGCCCTGATAATTTACGACGTATATCAGGCTTGGAATGGTTCATTGCCTCAGATTCAGGATGACCTCAAGTCTGAAGATGTGAAGCAGACCATCCGCAGTGAAATCGTGTCTGTCGTGGATCAGGAATTAACCAACTCAATGCCAGGGATCTCCCAATCAGTCACGATCGAAATCTACAGACGATGGCGGAGTTTCCTTCAGGACTTCGAGCACGTCCTAAGGCTGGCCGAAAATAATGAAGACTTTCGTCTCATACTGGAAGATGTTACGCCCGACCAGGTTGACAAGCTGTCCGAATTGGTTGAGGTGACGGTCGATGTACTAGGCATAGAATGGTTGAACAGACTCATTGGATCGGGTGATTTCAAGCTTATCTTTGATCTGCCTAGAGCGTCATTCAAAATACTTCGTGACACCTCTGATCCGGGCTTGGTCCTGAGGTGGGCCCAAGTTGCCGACGTGAGAATTGTCAGTGTGGTCGAGACGGAACTATATAAGTACACATCGCCCGAAATGGTTGGGAGTCATGAGACTCTGGAGAAGATCCTTGCTCTGGAAGACACCTTGTTGATCCAGGACCTGATGCAGAAAGGAGTGGAAGAACGAGAGGCGTTGCTGGGATTGCCTACTGCGCAGACCAAGTGGATACTTTCAGAGCTGTCCAGTTCACAGACTGACTGGGTGATCTCTTATCTCTTGGATCTGCCTTTGTCCTCTCGAGTCCTGCTGGTGGCGTTCTTAATTCGGGATCGTGGCCTGATCTCCCTCTTACAGGAGACTGAGGACCTGAAGTCTCAGTTTGCCGCAGTTCTCAACCTAGCTGGTGAATTCAGTGAAATCAATTCGATTCTAGTCGAGACACCGGCTGACCAAGTGGCGGAACTGTCATTGCTGGTTAAGGTGGCCACCGAGGTTTTGGATGCGGAGCAGTTAGCGGACATGATTGAATCGGGCCAGTTCAAGGAGATCCTTGCTCTTCCTCAGGAGGCCAATGAAATCCTTCGCGAAACTGGTAGTCCGCCAGTCGTCCTCGCCTGGGCCGAATTGGCTGGCGACTCTATCGTGCAAGTAGTGGAGAAGGGGCTTTACCTCGTTTCGCTTCCGGCAGAATACACTGGAAGGGAGGTGTTGGAACGCGTGCTTGCCCTTGAACACGATCTTGCGATCCAGAGACTCATGGCCATGGAGCCGGAAGAAAGAGAAACCGTGCTTCATCTATCGGCGGAAGAGGCAAGAGGCGCCCTGTTATCTGATTTGTCCGAAGATGAACTGTCCTGGTTCGCGTCCTATCTTTCGCGACTTTCAACTAAGGCCCGGCAACTATTCGCAATAAGAATAACACAGAGGCCGGAGCTGGTAACCGTTCTGCGAGCTTCTGAGGAACTGGAGGAAGAGTTCAGACGTGTGCTAGAACTTGCTACCGAATTTCGGCGTTTGAGAATTACCTTGGAAACTGCTGATGTGAATGACATAGAGAAGCTCTCGGACCTAGTCGTCACTGCGGAGGATACCCTTGCGCCCGATTTGCTGCCAGGATTCTACGAGTCTGGGCAGTTCGAGAAGTTACTCGCCTCACCTCAGTCTGCATTTCTAATCCTTAGCTGGAGCGGGAATCCAGCAGTGACACTCGAGTGGGCGCAGTTGGCCGGGGACGCCATTGATAAGGTCGCCGAGACAGAGCTGTATAAGGAAGCGGACCCCGATCACTTCAGGAATCGAGAGGAACTTGACAAGGCTTTGGCTCTTGTTGGTTCGGACACATTGACATGGCTAGTCCAGCTGGAAGCGGAAACGAGGGAATCTATATTTTCTTTGGAAGCAGACCCCGAAATAATGTGGCTCCACGAGTATAGTATTGACCTGACGGAACAGAACATTGTTCTGGTGGCACAGTCTATTGACCAGAAACCGACTATGTTGGCTGAGCTTGACAAAGAGAGTGTTGGGCAGACTGTGGCGAATTCGCAGAACTTCGAGCCAGCCTTGGCTTTCGTCTCTGAAAGAGTCGAGAAGCCTCAAGCCTGGTGGCCCACAGCTCTTATGCTATCAGGCGCGATTGACGTCTCCTCGGGCAACCAACCCTGGCAACTATACTGGCACTACCATCAGGTACAATCAATCATTCTCTTAGGAGCGCTCCTTCTGCTGGTAGCTCTAGCGCTTTCAGTCGTCTGGCTCGGCCGCCGCCAGGGCCTGCCGAAGATTCGTGACACTATAAGTCGACTCTTGGGAGGTCAAGCATAGTGCAGAAGCCAAGCCAGAAGCAGATCTACAGTCTGATGGTCTCTTTTTTCATCTCGCTGCTGCTTATGTCGTTGTCGCCCCCAAGTGTGGCAAGGGCTCAAAGTACCGCTCCCATTTCCTACACATTTGAAGAATGTGACCAGGTTGACGAAGCCAGTCTGCGCGACGAATTGAACCGGATCACCCAGACGGTGGTGGCGGATGAGCAAAGTAGTCTCGATGTGGCTGAGATTATAAAACGCCACTGGCGAGACATGGGAATGGACTCGAGAGTAGACAACGCCGTAAGTGACGCAATCGAATTGGTAGGCAGTGATACAGGTTTCTGGGAACTGATCTGGTCGGCGTGGTCGCCATCCAAAGCCGAAGAGTTGGCTACGAAGGTGGCTGAGGAAGCTTTTGGCTCCGATGGATTCGCGAGTCGATTCGACGAACTTTCGACTGTCGTCGCAGACGACATCGTTGAAGAAATTCGATTGGTGACGGCTAAGTCGGCGTCTTCGGCACTGATCTGCGTGCAGGAATTCATCGGTGGACGGTTCTCAAAAACGTTAACAGCAGAGTTGGACCGGCAGATAGAGGCAGAATTGGAACTGTTGAAGCTCGATCCGGATACAGATCAGAGCTTCCTTGACATCCTCGAGATTCATTCGAACCTCGCGGGTGGCGTCGCAGTGGTTATCGGTTCAACAATTGGGGTCGAGTTAGCCAAGAGGCTGGCCAGCGTCTTTACGAAGAATATCATTGGCCGAATCCTGTCACGTATCCTAGTCAGAGTTGCAGCCGTGGGCATCCCTTTTGTTGGTTGGATTGTCGGAGGCGCTCTTGTCGTCATTGACCTGTTCAACTCCAGAGATGGTGCGCTGCCTTTCATCCAAGACTCATTCCAAGAAGACGCCGTCAAGACTGAAATGCAAGAATGGATGGCTGAGGCTGTGAGTGAAGGGCTGCGACTGGAATTGCCTACTCTGGCGAGAAATGTTGCAGATAGTGCTTTCAGCCAGTGGCAGGAATTCCGCCGGAAGTTTGCACGGGTCCTCGAATTGTCCGAGACGAATCCACGCTTCAAGCAGATTCTGGACTTTACCGAGGTAGATCAGCTTGCCAAGCTTTCAGAACTGGTTGCATTGGTGGAAGAGTATGAGCCGGACAGGCTGGAGGATCTGCTCAATTCAGGGCAGTTCGAGTTCATGCAAACTCTTCCTGAAGAAGCATTGGAGATTTTTCGGCATTCGGGAAGATCGGAAACACTCATCAGTTGGGCCGAACTTGCTAGCGACCTCATTCTCAAAGTGGTCCAGCACCAATTGTATCTCGTGAGTGAAGCAGCTGAATTCGCTGACCGCGATGCATTGGAAAACGTCTTGAGGCTAGAAGACGAGACAGCCATTCGTAAGTCGATGTCACTGAACTCGGAGGAGAGAGAGGCACTACTGGCCCTTACATTGGAATCTGCTCGATCCTTGCTCCTCGGCGATTTGAACACAGATCAACTTTCTCTAATCGCCACTAGGTATTTGACGGCACTGTCGCCTCAGGATGCAGAATTTCTGGCGAGTTTCGTTCTGAACAATCCGGCACTGATTTCTTTGCTCGAAAGCGAACCTGTTCAGAATGCGGTACTTCAAAGTCAGAACCTGCAGGCAGCACTTCGCTTTCTCTCAGAAGGAATGAATAGGGAGCAGTGGCCAGGCAGAGTTATCCAAGCCTTGGAGGACTTGGGCCCCGTGCTTTCCGGCGATGTCTCCTGGCTGCTGTTCTGGGTAAAGAATGGAAGTACCATTAGCAATCCGCGCAACTTGCTCCCCATTCTAGGTGGATTGCTACTGCTGTTTCTCATTCTGAAAATCGCTTGGGGTCGTCGCCGCACGGAGGTGAACGTAACCGTCAATGTCCCAGATCACCGCGAGGCAGACAGGGAACGAAAATGAAACTGATCGCCCTCGATCAACCCCACCGCTCCGATGTCGAAGTCGGCGAACTCATCTTCGTAGTCGTTGTATACGCCGCCAATATCGTAAGAGATGTCAGGGAGAACATTCGCAATCTCGTTGGCGGGCGCATGACCCACTACGAAGCACTGATCGAGAAAGCTATCGAGCAGGGCCTGGCCGATTTGGAGCAGAAGGCGTCAGATCGGGGTTATGATGGGGTCCTTGGCGTAAAATTCAGCCATCCTCTGGTCGTAGATGGTGGTGTCGAAGTAATCCTGTACGGCAATGGTTACCGCTTTACCGCAGAAGGGCCGGAAAGTTGACGTACTGATAAATCTCGTGTAAGTTATGCGAAATGTTAGGGGGTTAGCCCTCTAGAATACTCCTGTTGGCAAGGTTTTCGCGATTCGACAACGACGTCATCGGGTCTTGGCACACGCTCTACCTTCGCATCAACCGCTCAGATGCAGAGTCGGTTTCGTATAACCGTATGCCCTGAGCGCCCGACGCGAAAGGTAAGGCTCTATCTAGGAGATGACGTTATGTCGGAAATGAAACTTAACCCTTCCTGTTGTCACAAGCCCACTCCCCACTCGCAGCCCGGTCTGCCGGCCAAGCAAGGCCTGTACGATCCGAGGTATGAGCATGACGCTTGCGGTGTTGGATTTGTTGTCAACATAAAGGGCGAGAAGTCAAACGCCATCGTCACACAAGGCCTGGAGGTTCTACATAACCTTGCGCATCGGGGCGCGTGCGGATGCGAGCCGAACACTGGCGACGGGGCCGGCGTGCTGATGCAAATGCCTGACAAATTCATGCGTAAAGTCGCGGCAAAGGAGGGGATTGAATTGCCTCCTGAGGGGGAGTACGCTGTCGGGATGATATTTCTTCCCCCGAGACGGGAATACCGCTTTCTGTGTGAGCAGCAGTTTGAAAGGATAATCCGCTCGGAAGGGCAGACCGTGCTTGGCTGGCGCACAGTTCCGACAGCCAATGATGATCTGGGCCACACCGCCCGTATCGGCGAACCGGTCGTACGCCAGGTCTTTATCGGGCGAAACCCTAACCGGCTGACCGGAGACGACGACCTTTCCTTTGAACGCAAGCTGTATGTGATCCGAAAGCAGGCCGAAAACCGGATCCGCTATTCCCAGCTTCGGGAGGGCGACGCCTTCTACGTTGCCAGCCTCTCGTCGCGCACTATCGTCTATAAGGGCATGTTGATGGCGCCCCAGGTCAAGGGATTCTATCTTGACCTTTTGGACGAGGATATGGAATCGGCTCTGGTCGTTATTCACTCCCGCTTCAGCACCAATACCTTCCCCAGTTGGGAGCGCGCGCATCCTTATCGGTACATGATCCACAATGGTGAGATCAACACTTTGCGCGGCAACGAAAACTGGATGTACGCCCGCCAATCGCATTTCGAGAGTGAATTGTTTGGCGACGACATTAAGAAGATTCTGCCAATCATCCATGACGACGGCAGCGATTCGGCAAAATTCGACGAGACGCTGGAATTCCTCTATCTTTCCGGGCGCACTCTGCCGCACGCGATGATGATGATGATCCCGGAGCCGTGGTCGCAGCATGAGACGATGAGCGACGCCAAGAAGGCGTTCTACGAGTACCACAGCACGATGATGGAGCCGTGGGACGGGCCCGCATCGATGGTCTTTACCGACGGTACGATTGTGGGCGCTGTGCTGGACCGAAACGGGCTGCGCCCCTCGCGGTACTGCGTGACCAAAGACGACATGGTGGTTATGGCGTCGGAAGTTGGCGTACTGCCGATGGAGCCGGACCGCATACTTAAGAAGTCGCGCCTTGAGCCGGGCCGCATGTTTCTGGTCGACACGTCCGAGGGTCGAATCATCTCTGACGAAGAGCTGAAAGAGACGATGGCTTCAGCCCACCCTTACCGGGAGTGGCTCGACGAACACTTGGTCAGACTGGACGAGATTCCAGAGCCGGAGGCGGAGGTGCCGGGCGTTGACCACAGTACGATGCTCGCACGGCAGCAGATATTCGGTTACACATTTGAGCAGTTGCGCATTCTTTTGGCGCCAATGGCGACTGACGGGGTAGAGGCGCTGGGCGCGATGGGTAACGATACGCCGGCCGCGGCTCTGTCCAACCACTCGCAGCTGCTCTACAACTATTTCAAGCAACTCTTTGCCCAGGTGACCAACCCGCCCATCGATGCCATCCGTGAGGAGTTGATCACCGCTACCGAGGTGATGATGGGCACGGAGCTAAACCTGCTTGAGACCAAGCCAGAGAACTGCCGCCAACTCAAGCTGAAACAGCCCATCATCACCAACCAGGAACTGGCCAAGATTCGGCACATTGAGAGCAGCGACGCAGAGGGTTTCCGCGCGACGACTCTTCCAATTCTTTTCGACGTGAACGGCGGACGAGAAGCGCTGGAACAGGCGCTCGAAGACCTGTTCCAGGCCGCGACGGAGGCCATAGAGGAAGGGGTCAATATCCTGATCCTTTCTGACCGCGGCGTTGGGCCCGGTATCGCCCCCATCCCAGCTTTGCTGGCAACATCGGGGCTGCATCACCATTTGATCCGAAATGAGACCCGAACCCAGACCGCATTGATCGTCGAATCAGGAGAGCCGCGTGAAGTGCATCATCTCGCTCTTCTGATTGGGTTTGGCGCGACAGCCGTAAACCCATATTTGGCCCTGGAGACGCTGGACCAGATGATCGAGAACCGGCTCCTCGTCGGCATTGACCACGATACAGCGATGTACAACTACGTCAAGGCGGCGATGAAGGGTGTCACCAAGGTGCTGTCAAAGATGGGCATCTCGACAATCCAGAGCTACTGCGGGGCCCAGATATTTGAGGCGCTTGGCCTGAGCCAGAGATTAGTCGACAAGTATTTCACCTGGACATCCAGCCGTGTAGAAGGCATTGGTCTCAAGGAGATCTTCAGCGAAATCAAGATACGGCACGATCGGGCCTATCCTGTCCGCCTCTATGCTCAAAGCGAGTCCAACGGCCATGGTCTTGTTGCAGCGAATGCAGAGGCGACTGCTGCTAACGGCAATGGACACGGCGGCCAGCTGCTTTCGCCAGGCGGTGATTACCAATGGCGCAAAGACGGGGAACTGCACCTTTTCAATCCCCGTACCGTGCACTTATTGCAGAAGGCCACGCGCGACAACGACTACAGCTCCTTCAAGGCTTATACGAAGGACATCGATGAGATGAACAAGGAGTGGTGCAACCTGCGCGGCCTCCTGGAGTTTGACTTTGAAGGGGCCAAGAGTATCCCTATCGAAGAGGTTGAGCCAGTCGAGTCAATCTGCAAGCGTTTCAAGACTGGGGCCATGTCCTATGGTTCGATCAGTAAAGAGGCGCATGAGACCCTGGCGATCGCGATGAACCGTATCGGGGGGCGGAGCAACACGGGCGAAGGCGGCGAAGATCCGGCGCGTTACATGCTTGAGCCTAACGGCGACTCAAAGAACAGCGCGATCAAGCAGGTGGCATCTGCCCGCTTCGGCGTAACCAGCAACTATCTTGTCAATGCCAGAGAGCTGCAGATCAAGATGGCACAGGGAGCCAAGCCGGGGGAAGGTGGTCAGCTGCCAGGTAAGAAGGTCTACCCATGGATCGCGGAGGTGCGGCACTCGACGCCGGGCGTGGGACTGATTTCTCCCCCACCCCACCATGACATCTATTCGATCGAAGACCTGGCCGAGTTGATCCACGACCTCAAGAACTCCAACCACCACGCCCGGATCAACGTCAAGCTGGTGTCGGAGGTTGGCGTCGGCACCGTCGCCGCGGGCGTCGCCAAGGGCCATGCCGACGTTATTCTGATCAGCGGCCATGACGGTGGAACCGGTGCTTCGCCGCAGACGAGCATCAAGCATGCCGGGCTGCCCTGGGAGCTGGGCGTGGCCGAGACCCACCAGACGCTGCTGATAAACAATCTGCGTAGCCGCGTGGTTGTCGAGACCGATGGTCAGCTCAAGACGGGTCGCGACCTTGCGATTGCTACTCTGTTGGGCGCGGAGGAGTTCGGCTTTGCCACGAGTCCCCTGGTCGCGCTAGGCTGCATCATGATGCGCGTTTGTCACCTTGACACCTGTCCGGTAGGCGTGGCAACGCAGAATCCCGAACTGCGAAAGATGTACACGGGGGACCCGCAGCACGTTGTCAATTTCATGTACTTTATCGCCCAGGAGTTGCGGGAGTACATGGCGAAGCTTGGTTTCCGGACCGTGAATGAGATGATTGGTCGCACCGACTGCCTGGAAGCGCCACATTCGATTGACCATTGGAAGGCGCAGGGCATCGACCTGACCGCTATCTTGCATCGACCCGACGTGCCGGAGGACTGGGGGCGCTATTGCCAGATAGACCAGGACCACGGACTTGACATTGCACTGGACAATACAACTCTGCTCGAACTCTGCAAGCCCGCGCTGGAGAATAGCATAGAGGACGTACAGCAGGCCCACGCAGCCGAGAGCGGCGACGGGCGGGAGGTCGTACTTGAGCGAGTCAAGGAGTCTCTCCCCATTCGCAACACGAACCGTGTTGTGGGTACCATTACGGGCAGTGAGATCACTCGCCGCTTCGGACCGGACGGGCTGCCTGAGGACACAATCCAACTGCACTTCCGGGGCGCGGCTGGTCAGAGTTTCGGCGCCTTTATACCCACAGGGATGACGTTGGAACTCGAGGGTGACGGCAACGACTATTTCGGTAAGGGGCTCTCGGGCGGAAAGATCATCGCCTACCCGCCTTACGGCTCAACTTTCAAAGCCGAAGACAACATTATCATCGGTAACGTGGCGTTCTATGGTGCGACGAGCGGTCAGGCCTACGTTCGCGGCATGGCCGGCGAGCGCTTCTGTGTCCGTAACTCGGGCATGCACGCGGTAATTGAGGGTGTAGGCGACCATGGCTGCGAGTACATGACAGGCGGACGGGTGGTCGTATTGGGGCGCACCGGACGGAATTTCGCGGCTGGCATGTCCGGGGGAATTGCCTATGTGCTGGACGAAGAACCGGTGGACGGCGTCCATTTTGACAGGCGCGTGAACCTGGAAATGGTTGAGATCGGGAAACTTGATGACCCGGATGAGATCGCCGAAGTCCGAGAAATGGTCCAGCGCCACTATGCCTACACCAACTCGGAAGTGGCCGGACGGATCCTTTCGGACTGGGATAATTGCGTAGACAAATTTGTGAAGGTGTTGCCGAGAGATTACAAGCGCATGCAGCAATGTCTCGCAGAAGTAGAAGCCATGGGTCTCAAAGGGGCGGAGGCAATGATGGCCGCATTCGAGCGCAACAGCCAGGATTTGGCGGCGCGCGTGAGCGGGAACTGAGCACTGCGTAACTGAGTACAACGACCCTGTATTGCGCGTTAACCCTTTCCACGCAATACGCAGCCAGGAGATTTCGAATGGGTAAACCAACCGGCTTTCTTGAATTTGAGCGGCAGCCATTTCCGGAGCGCGCGCCCCTCGAACGAATTCAAGATTGGGACGAGTTTCATCTCCACCTGTCGACACAGGACCTACAGGAGCAAGGCGCCCGTTGCATGGACTGCGGCATTCCCTTTTGCCATACGGGGACGATGCCGGAGGGCGGCTGCCCCATCAATAACCTGATCCCCGAGTGGAACGACCTGGTCTATCAGAACCGCTGGCGCGAGGCGCTGGACAGACTGCACGCGACCAATAATTTCCCTGAATTTACCGGTCGCGTCTGCCCGGCCCCGTGTGAAGGGTCGTGCACGCTTGGCATTATCGAGCCGCCTGTCACGATCAAGAGCATTGAGTGCGCGATCATCGACAAAGGATTTGAGGAGGGCTGGGTCGTAGCTCAGCCGCCGGCCATACGCACGGGCAAGAAGGTGGCGGTCGTCGGATCGGGTCCGGCTGGGCTGGCCTGCGCGGACCAGCTGAATTCCGCCGGTCATACTGTCACTGTCTATGAAAGGGCTGACCGCATTGGGGGGCTGCTGATGTACGGCATCCCCAATATGAAGTTGGAAAAGGAGCGCGTCGAGCAGCGGGTCGACCTGATGCGGGCCGAAGGGGTTACATTCGTCACAAACTGCGAGATCGGCAATGACATCCCAGCCGACAGTCTGCTGGAAGGGAACGATGCCATCGTGCTTTGCGGCGGGGCAACCAATCCCAATAATCTGCCGATTGAGGGCAGAGAGTTGGAGGGTGTCCATTTTGCGATGGAGTTTCTGCACGGCAATACAAAGCATGTTTTGGATAGCAAGTACGGTGAAGTTCCCGGTGAGGGCTTCGACTATCCATTCATTTCTGCCGAGGGTAAAGACGTTATCGTTATTGGCGGCGGAGACACCGGCAATGATTGCCTGGGAACTGCGATGCGCCACGGATGCAACAGTGTCAACATGTTTGAAATCATGCCCAAGCCGCCGCCCGAACGGGCAGCAAGCAATCCGTGGCCCGAATGGCCGAACATCTTTCGCGTCGATTACGGTCACGCCGAGGCAGCGGCGCGGTTTGGCGACGACCCACGCACATTTCTGATCAGCACAAAGAGGTTCGTTGGAGACGAGAACGGCCGGCTCAAGGAGTTGCATACGGTCATGATCGAGTGGCTGCCGAGCGAAAACGGCCAGCGTCCCCAGTTGCGAGAGGTGCCGGGCACCGAGAAGGTTTGGCCTGCCCAGCTGGTATTTCTGGCGATGGGTTTTCGAGGTCCGGAGAATCCGGTGCTGGACCAGCTTGGCGTGGAACGGGATGCCCGCTCCAATGCCCAGGCAGAGTACGGAGATTACGCTACTAATGTACAGGGCGTTTTCGCGGCGGGCGACATGCGCCGCGGTCAGAGTCTTGTCGTGTGGGCGATCAACGAGGGGCGCGGCGCAGCGCGAGAGTGCGACCGTTACTTGATGGGTGAGACGAGCCTGCCCTAGTCCGCCCCAGCCAATTGTTTCGATTAGATTAAAGGCTAGGAATCATAGAATGGGAAAGACGCTGTTCGAAAAAATCTGGGATGCGCACGTAATTGCACAGGACGAGGGTGCGCCTGCCGTACTCTACATAGATGCCCACCTGGTGCATGAAGTCACTTCACCGCAAGCGTTTGCCACACTACGCGAACGAGGCCTGCCGGTACGGCGCCCTGACAAGACCTTCGCGACCATGGACCACGCCATCCCCACCCGCATCGGGGCGGTGGAGCTTGACTGGCCAGAAGACGCGGCCACACAGGTTCGGGCTCTGCGCACAAATTGCGAAGAGTTCGACGTTCCACTTTTTGACATTGAGGGGGACATTCAGGGTATCGTCCACGTGATCGGACCGGAATTGGGCGTCACTCAGCCGGGCATGACCATTGTCTGCGGCGACAGCCACACGAGCACTCACGGTGCTTTTGGTGCGCTCGCTTTTGGTATCGGTACGAGTGAGGTCGGCCACGTGCTGGCGACCCAGTGCCTTATGCAGAAGAAGGCGATGACCTTTGCCATCAATGTTGAAGGGTCACTTGGCGTGGGCGTCACGGCGAAGGATATCATCCTCGCCATTATTGCCAAGAATGGGGCCGGCGGCGGCGTTGGCTACGTGTTCGAATACCGGGGTGAAGCGATCCGGGCTCTTGACATGGCCAGCCGCATGACCATCTGTAATATGAGCATTGAGGGCGGCGCGCGCGCCGGACTGATTGCGCCCGACGACACTACTTTTGAATACATCAAGGGGCGAACTTACGCGCCGAAAGGGGAGGCCTGGGACAGGGCCGTCGCCCACTGGCGCACCTTGAAGACGGACGATGACGCGGTCTTCGATCGGGCGTTGACGCTCGACGCATCCGCGCTTGAGCCGATGGTGACCTATGGGACCAATCCCGGGCAGGGCGTGGCGGTCACCCAACGTGTGCCCAAGGCGAGCGATTTGGACGACCCCGCGGAAAGACGCAGCCTGCAGAATGCGCTGGACTATATGGGTCTCACCGAGGGCCAACCAATCGAAGGCCAGCATGTGGACATCGTTTTCATCGGCTCCTGCACGAACAGCCGGATTGAAGATTTGCGCGCTGCCGCTGAAATCGCAAAGGGGCGCCGCGTACCGGCTGGGGTGGAGGCGCTGGTTGTGCCCGGCTCGAAGGCGGTTAAGGCTCAAGCCGAAGCAGAAGGCCTTGACAGAATATTCAGTGAGGCCGGATTTGAGTGGCGCGGCGCAGGCTGCAGCATGTGCCTGGCGATGAATGACGACAAGGCGGGTGAAGGAAAGTACGTGGCCAGTACCAGCAACCGCAATTTCATGGGCAGGCAGGGTCCGGGCAGCCGCTCGCTGTTGATGAGCCCGATCATGGCGGCCGCGGCGGCGGTCAACGGCCGTGTCACCGACGTGCGGGAGATTCTCTGATGCAGCCTTTCACCACACTGACTTCGACCGCACTGCCTCTGCGAACCGAGAACGTCGACACAGACCAGATCATACCGGCCCGCTATCTTACGGCCGTCACACAGGAGGGCATGGGCGAGGGGCTTTTTTCGTGGTGGCGCTACGCGCGTGACGGCAGCCCGAACCCTGACTTTGTTCTCAATCAACCCCAATACCGGGGTTCCCAAATACTTGTAGCCGGCCGAAATTTCGGCATTGGCTCAAGCCGCGAACATGCTGTATGGGCGCTTACCCAGTACGGATTCCGCGCAGTAATCTCACCTGCGTTTGCCGATATCTTCTACAACAATAGCCTGAAGAACGGGCTCTTGCCGATCCAATTGCCCGAGGAGACAGTCGGGCGGCTGCTCGATCTGGTCGAGGAGGTTCCTCGAACGAGCATTTGCATCGACCTGTCAAGCCAGACGGTCACATTGCCGGATCTTGACAGCGGGGCAGTGGGAGATACGGAAGGTCCCTTGTCATTTGACATCGACCCCTTTCGCAAGCAGTGCCTCTTGCGGGGCCTGGATGACCTTGGCTATCTACTGGACAAGGGGGAGCAGATCAGCGCCTTCGAGGCCGCTGCGTCATTCTGACGGCACTTGATCTCAGGTTGGCGAATCCCGCCCAGAGGATTCAGGTCGCAGCAGATCAAGAGCTGGCAAGTGGAAAGGGGATGAAGCGGATGACAACGGGCGCGCCTCTGGCGGATGGCAAGAGTGCGGTGTGGAAGAACCCCTCTCTGGTTGACGGATACCTCCGAAGTGTGCGAAAAGGCGTCCCGCTGGCGCAGATCCAGTTGGATGTGATGATGCGGGTGATCGCGGGGCCGGGCGACGACCAGACCCAGAGCGACCGGCCTGTACACAGTTTTCTGGACCTGGGCTGCGGCGACGGAATTCTGGCGGCAACGATCCTGGAGAAATATCCCAGCGCAAAAGGGACATTGGTCGATTTTTCCACCCCTATGCTCCAGGCGGCCCTGAGCAATCTGCAGGCCTATAGCAGCTCGCTACACGTCTCGTCTGCCGACTACACAGACCCCGGCTGGTTCGATATCATTTCCGCCCATGGTCCGTTTGACGTGGTTGTCTCCGGGTTCTCCATTCACCACCACCCCGATTCAATAAAGCGCCAGATTTACATCGATATCTTTGATCTGCTCGTGCCCGGGGGCATCTTCGTGAACATCGAACATGTCTCGTCCGCGACACCTCGAATCGAAGCGATTTATGACGATTATTTCATCGACACGCTGTGGGCAAGCCAGTTGACCGAAGGTGACGGCCAGACACGCGACCAGGTGGCGGCGGCCTATCATAACCGGGAGGACAGTGGGGCCAATATTCTGTCGCCGGTGGAGTCGCAGTGCGATTGGCTGCGCGAAATCGGCTTTGAGGATGTCGACTGCTATTTCAGAGTGTTCGAACTTGCCGTCTTTGGGGGCAGACGCCCCTTGTCGATAGACGATGATATCGACTACCAGGCGTAGCCTGCTTTTTTCGTTTTCGGTAACTCCTAAGCCGCTAGCAGTGTCTGTCTTGACTACCTCTTTATCTTCGCCGATAGTCAGGCTTTCGGATGGTTTATTCGGTTGGCAGCCGCCAGGTTGGTTGGGGCACACTGTCGGCATACCACGATGGTGGCGAAGAACCAGTACGGTGGCTAGCAAGGGCGCGGAACTGCCGTGGTCGGTGGTCAGTGGCTGGAGGCAGCAGGTGGGGTTGGAGACACTGTCGACTAGAGGCAATGCTGGGGAAGAATCAGCACAGTGGTCTAGTTAGGGCGGGGCGCAGCGAACTGCAGGGGTCAGGGATCAGGGGTCAGGGATCAGGGGGCTGAGTCTGGAGCGGGGGGTGGAGACACTGTCGACTAGACGCAATGCTGGGGAAGAATCAGCACGGTGGTCTAGTTAGGGCGGGGCGCAGCGAACTGCAGGGGTCAGGGATCAGGGGTCAGGGATCAGGGGGCTGAGTCTGGAGCGGGGGGTGGAGACACTGTCGACTAGACGCAATGCTGGGGAAGAATCAGCACGGTGGTCTAGTTAGGGCGGGGCGCAGCGAACTGCAGGGGTCAGGGATCAGGGGTCCGGGATCAGGGGGCTGAGTCTGGAGCGGGGGGTGGAGACACTGTCGACTAGACGCAATGCTGGGGAAGAATGCGCACGGTGGTCTAGTAAGGGCGGGGCGTTGCGGGGGCGCAGCCCCTGCACAAGGGAGGGCCGAAGGCCCGGACGCCCAAAAATGCGAGGAGAGAGGGAAGAGGAGTGAGGAAAGAGTACACACTTTCGCTCGCCTCATTCAGGTTCGCAAATCGGTTGTGGCTGAGTCGTTACCATTTTCATTATTGGCAAATATGACTCATGCCTTAGCTTAACGGAGAAATAGGCTCGAAGACAAGGGGTAGGCGAACCTGGCTTGCGAGCGAAGTACTCCAGAAGGATTCTCTTACCTACGGAAGAAACATCAGCCCTCCTGACTTTGCTAATGAAGCAAGGATTCCGGGAAGGTACTCAAGAAGGAAAAGTAACGAATGGATGCAACGATTGTAATTCTGGATGGTGACGGAATCGGTCCGGAGGTCACGGCGGAAGCCAAAAAGGTCCTGGCGGCTGTAGCAGGCCGATTCGGCCACGACTTTGTTTTCGACCATCAGCAGATTGGAGGACGGTCCATCGATGAGTTGGGCACCAGTTTGCCGGATGAGACTGTCGCAGCCGCCTCTGCGGCCGAGGCCGTGCTGCTGGGCGCGGTAGGCGGACCAAAGTGGGATGACCCCAGCCTGTCCGACAGGCCTGAACAGGGCGTGCTTGCCCTGCGCAAAAGCCTGGACTTGTTCGCCAACTTGAGGCCCGTCAAGCTTCAGCCCCAGTTGCTCTCGGCCAGTACCATCAAGGAGGAGACACTGGAAGGTGTGGACCTTCTCGTTGTTCGCGAATTGACGGGAGGCATCTATTTTGGCGAACGCAAAGAGCCCGATGACAATTTTGAGGCCTTCGACACGATGCTCTATACACGGCCGGAGATCGATCGCGTTGTCAGGCTGGCCGCGGACGCTGCCATGGACCGCAATCGCCGCCTTGCCAGTGTGGACAAAGCGAATGTTCTCGCCTCCTCCCGCCTCTGGCGCAGCGTCGCTACCGAGGCACTGGCCGACTATCCGGAATTAGAGGTTGAGCACATCCTGGTCGACGCCATGGCCATGCACCTGATCCGCCGGCCCGCCGACTTCGACGTAGTCGTTGCCGGGAACCTGTTCGGCGACATCCTCACGGATGAGGCTTCGATGCTGGCCGGGTCGATGGGCATGTTGCCCTCCGCCAGTCTGGGCGACGTCAGCAACCAACATGATCTACCGCTCGGCCTTTACGAGCCGATCCACGGAAGCGCGCCTGACATTGCCGGTCAGGGCATTGCAAATCCTCTGGCCGCGATTCTGAGCAGCGCCATGCTTCTCCGTCACAGTCTGGGCCTGGAGAAGGAGGCCGAGGCAGTCGAGGCAGCAGTGGATGCGATTCTGGCTCTGGGGGTACGTACTCCGGATATTGCCCAACCTGGAACGGAGACGGCGGGCACAGAGGTACTGGGGAATCTCGTCGTGCAGGCGTTGGGTGACGCATAGCAAAGGCTCGCAGAATTGCGAAGAATGAGGCTGTTGCAGCCTCCCTTTTTTGCATAAGGGGCGAGATAAGAGAAGGAGCGTCCGCTTAAGGTGTATGCGAAGGAATAGCGGAATGGCTACTCTGTCAAGGCAGGGGCAAATCGAGACCAGGGTCGAACCGGGTGGAGGCGATGAAACTGCTCAACCCGACGTGGACCGCAGGTTGCGCTGGACGGTTCGCCAGTTAGGCAACCTCCTCGGCGAAACGATCGTCGAGCAGGAAGGCCAGGCCACCTTCGACCTGGTTGAAGAGTTACGCGCCCTGACGCGAGCCCAACGGCAGGGAGACCAGACCGCGGCCCCGCAAATCGAGCGCCTGACAGGAGATCTGGTCAGTGACCTCGACGGCACGCTCGGCGTGTTGAAGGCCTTCACAACCTACTTCCAGTTGATAAACCTGGCCGAAGAGCAGCAGCGGGTGCGCGTCATTCGCCAGCGCACTGCCGAGGCGGAAGAGAACGGCCGGCAGATGCCCGAGACCATTGCGGCCGCGATTCAAGGGCTGCGCCTAAGGGGAACGGAACCTTCCGAGGTGCGGCGACTGCTCGATGAAATGTTGATCAAGCCCGTATTCACGGCACACCCGACCGAGGCCAAACGCCGAACGATCCTCTTGAAACTGTTGGATTTGACCAGACTTTTGCGCGAACTGGACGCCCACGTCCTTTTGCCCAGCGAAAAGAAGGAAAACTGGGATCAGATTCGTGAAATCGTTGTCTCGCTGTGGCAGAGCGACGTGAACCGGGACCGGCGTCCTGATGTCTTGGACGAGGTTCGTGAAGGGCTCTACTTCTTCGATACTACGTTGTTCGAACTTTTGCCTGACATTTACGGCGAGCTGAACTCTGCCCTGGAAAGGGAATTTCCTGAGAGCAAAGTCAGCGACAGCGGTGAAGAGGCATCAGGCGGTCTGCCTACTTTTCTGCGATACGGTTCGTGGATCGGCGGAGACCGGGACGGGAATCCCTATGTAACCCAGGATGTCACCGAAGACGCTCTGCGTCAGCAGAAGGAGCAGGCGCTCGAGCTCTATCGCCGGACCGTAGTCGGTATGTACGGGCATCTCAGCGTGGCGAATTCGCGGGGCGCCTTCTCCAGGGCATTTCTGGACAGTTTGGCCGAGGACCTGGACAGCGCCCCACCGAGTGACAAAGCGCGCCTAGACCGCTTTTCTCTGGAACCCTACCGCCAGAAGATGATCCTAATCTACCGGAGGCTGGGCGCGACAATGGCCCAGAACAGGGAAGCCTGGCAGGCGCAGCGACCGGACCCTTGGGCGTATCCCAGTGCTGCCGAATTCATTGCCGACTTGGAGCTGATCCAGGAGAGTTTGAGGCAGAACAAGGGCGACCGGCTGGCCGATGGTCGCTTTGCCCGGCTCGTGCAACAGGCCCGTATATTTGGCTTCCATCTGGCCTCAATGGACATTCGCCAGCACTCCGAACGCCATCGCGAGGCGGTCACTGAACTCCTGAATGGCTATTACAGGGCGCAGGACGCGGATTTCAGTTACGCAGCGTTGTCGGAGGAGGAGCGGACCCGGCTGCTTGTCGAGGAGATAGAGAGCCCGCGTCCCTTGACGGCGCGCTTATTGTTCAGCAACGAGACCAACGAGACGGTCGCGCTCTTTCGACTCGTCCGGCAGGCTCACGAGCGAATCGCGCCCGAGGCTATCGGCGCCTATATCATCAGCATGACCACCTCCGTCAGTCACGTGCTGGAGGTGCTGTTGCTGGCCAAGGACGCCGGGCTTTTCGGCAAGATCGACATCGCGCCTCTTTTTGAGACAATCGACGACCTTATCCGGGCGCCCAAGGTCATGGGCGCGCTCTTCGAGTCCCCGATCTATCGAGAACATCTGGCCCTGCGCGGCAACCGTCAGGAGATCATGATCGGTTACAGCGACTCCAACAAGGATGGGGGCTTCCTGCGTTCGAGCTGGTCGCTTTACCAAGCCCAGGAAAGGCTGGCCCGCACGTGCAGCGAATATGGGGTCAAACTGACGCTCTTTCACGGTCGCGGCGGCTCGATTGGTCGCGGCGGTGGTCCGGCCAATCGTGCAATTCTGGCGCAGCCGCCAGGATCGGTTCAAGGGCGGATAAAGTTGACCGAGCAGGGTGAGGTAATCAGCGCTCGTTACAGCAACCGGGCAATTGCCAAGCGCCATCTTGAACAGCTCGTCAACGCCGTCCTGATCGCGAGTTGCGAAACAGAACAAGGCTCACCGGCGGACGAAGGTGGGGGCGAGAACGAATCTCATGTAGTCGAAGAGGGCTGGGTGAACATTCTGACCGCGGCCAGTGAACGCTCGGAACAAGAGTACAGGAGCCTGGTCGAGGATCCCGCCTTTCTGAACTATTTTCACGAGGCGACTCCGATTGAACAGCTGGCACAGATGAATATAGGGTCCCGTCCTGCAAAACGCCGCCAGACGTCCGACATCTCTGACCTGCGCGCGATTCCCTGGGTCTTTGCCTGGACCCAGAGCCGGGTGAATCTGCCTGGCTGGTATGGTCTTGGTACAGGTTTGGATGTCGAATCAGCTCGGCGCATGGACGTACTGCGGGAGATGTATCGCAGCTGGCCTTTCTTCCGGACTGTGATCGACAGGGCCCAGCTCTCGATGCGTCGCGCCGATATGACCATCGCCGCGCTTTACGCTTCGCTGGCCGAGGAGCCAACCCGCATCGCGATATTTGGCAAGATCATGGAGGAATTCCGACGAACTGAGCGGCTCATACTGAATATTACGGGCCAGGCTGCACTACTGGACAACGAGCCCTGGCTGCAGCGCAGCATCAATCTGCGCAATCCCTATGTCGATCCGCTCAACTACATACAGGTCGCCTTGCTCAACAAGCAGCGAGACAGTGCAGAACTGCCGTCCGGGTCCGGGCAGGCGGGTATAGACGCGAGCGAGGATGACCCCCGTCTGCGGCAGGCGATTCTGCTGTCGATTAACGGAATTGCCGCCGGTTTGCAGGCGACGGGTTGATCTTTGACAGGGATCCGGAAACGATGACTGGCCAGGCGGCCGCTGCAGTGAATGAATTGAACCAGTGAATGAATTGAACCAGGGACTGAATTGAACCAGTGACTGAATTGTAACGGAGTTTAGAGACGTGAAGATCCAACTTTTTGATACGACACTGCGCGACGGCGCTCAGGCCGAAGGCGTGTCGCTCAGCTGTGACGACAAACTGCATATCGCCGCTCGCCTGGACGAGTTCGGTGTGGACTACATCGAGGGCGGCTGGCCCGGCTCCAATCCGAAAGACATGGAGTTCTTTGAACGGGCCGGGAGCGAACTGTCACTCAAACAGGCGCGTCTGACCGCTTTCGGATCCACCTGCAAACGGGACACTGACCCGGCTGACGACCCGCAGATTCAGCTGCTGCTGGAGGCGAACACGCCGGTCGTTTCTCTTTTCGGCAAGAGTTGGGACCTGCACGTTCGCGATGTGCTGCAGACGACGCCGGAAGAGAATCTGCGCATGATTCGCGAGTCGGTGGCCTATCTGGCTAGCCGAGGTCGTGAGGTGGTTTACGATGCCGAGCATTTCTTTGATGGCTACAAGAAGAATTCCGAATATGCCGTAGAGACACTCAGACAGGCCATCGCCGGCGGGGCCACTTGCGTCGTACTCTGCGACACCAACGGTGGAAGCCTCGTGTGGGAAGTTGGCAAGATTGTGCGAGCAGTGCGCCGCGACCTGTCAGCTGTGCTGGCGGCCCCCCGTGAAAGTGGGAACGGCGATCGGGCTGGCGGCCAGAAAGGGGAAGGGAAGGTCACCCTTGGCATCCACGCCCACAACGACAGCGACACCGGCGTGGCCAACTCGCTGGAGGCGGTCCGCAACGGTTGCAGCCATGTGCAGGGGACCATCAACGGCTATGGGGAACGCTGCGGCAACGCCAACCTCGTCAGTATTGTCGCAAATATACAGCTGAAAATGGGCTATGACGTCGTCTCGGAGGAGAAGCTGACGCACCTGACCGACCTCAGCCACTACGTCAATGAGCTGGCGAATCTGCGGCCCAATGCGCACCAGCCTTTTGTCGGCCAGAGCGCCTTCGCCCACAAGGGCGGGACGCATGTCAACGCGGTCCTCAAGAACGTGGACAGCTACCAACACGTTGAGCCCGAAAGCCTGGGCAACCAGACGCGGGTTCTTGTCAGTGAGCTCAGCGGCAAGGACAATATCGCGATCAAGGCCGATGAGTTCGGCGTCGAAGGGCTGTCGCGGGAGAAGGAAAGGGCGGTGCTCCAGCAGATTAAAGAGTTGGAGAACGTCGGCTTCGAATTTGAAAGCGCCGAAGCAAGCGTTGATCTCATGTTGCGCCGGTCGCAGGAAGGTTATCAGCCGAGCTTCTCGCTCATTGACTACAGCGTATCGGTGGCGAACCGCGCCGGGCGCGGGCTCTCATCTGAGGCGACGATCAAGGCTGAGGTGGGGGACCGGATCTATCACGAGGTAGCCGAGGGCAATGGGCCGGTCAATGCCCTGATGCTGGCGCTGCGTAAGGCGATCCAGGGTCACTTTCCCCACCTGGACCGTATGCACCTTCTTGACTATAAAGTACGGATCATCAACAGCGACCAGGGTACGGGGGCATCGGTACGTGTGCTCATTACCAGTTCCGACGGCGTGCACAACTGGACAACGGTTGGCGCCAGCACCAATATCATAGAGGCCAGCTGGACAGCGATCTCAGACGCCGTCGAATACTTCCTTATCAACTATCACCCAGGTGCGGAGAGCGGGTTACCGGCCCGCGGCGCCGAAATCGATCATCCGCAGCCGCCGGCCGGCGACTCTCCGCCGGACAGCTTACGAATGATGTCCGAGAGTAGCCGGAGCGCGGAACTCTCCAGCGCCGGGTAGCAAGATGTGATTTCGCAGACAGTGCAAGAAGGCCATCTTTTCAACAGGATAGAGAATCCCATGTCAATCACCACCAGCAGCAAACTCAATAAGTACAGCAGCGTACTCACACAGACGATTTCGCAGGTCGGCTCGCAGGCGATGCTCTACGGGGTGGGGTTGACCGACGAAGATATGCAGAAGCCCCAGGTCGGCATCGCCTCGATGGGCTGGGAGGGCAACACCTGCAACATGCACCTAAACGCCCTTTCGCGGCGGGTCAAACAGGGGGTGCAGGACGCGGGGGCGGTGGGACTTATCTTTCACACGATCGGCGTCAGTGACGGCATTTCCATGGGCACTTCCGGCATGAAACTGTCACTTCTGA
Source organism: Caldilineaceae bacterium (assembly GCA_965207495.1). Classification (GTDB taxonomy): domain Bacteria; phylum Chloroflexota; class Anaerolineae; order Caldilineales; family Caldilineaceae; genus Bin5. The sequence continues at coordinate 2,791,034 of OZ242287.1, read as the reverse complement.
GCCGAGACATCATCGCCGATTCGATAGAGGCGGTGATGCGCGCCCAGTGGTATGACGCAAACATCTCGCTGCCCGGCTGCGACAAGAATATGCCGGGCGTGCTGATGGCGATGGCCCGTGTCAACCGCCCCAGCCTGATGGTCTACGGCGGGACGATAAGCCCCGGCCTACTGCAGCAGCCTGGCAACGGCAGCGTACAGAAGCTGGACATTATATCGGCTTTCGAGGCCTACGGTCAGTATCTGGCCGCTGACATCGACGAGGAGCAGATGCGCGAGGTCCTGCGCAATGCCTGCCCCGGCGAGGGCGCCTGCGGCGGCATGTACACCGCCAACACGATGGCATCCGCCATCGAGACGCTGGGCATGAGCCTGCCTTACAGCTCCTCATACCCTGCAACCAGCGAGGGCAAGCAGCAGGAGTGCATTGAAGCCGGCGCAGCAATCCGAAATCTGCTCGAAATGGACCTGAAACCGCTCGACATACTGACGCGTGAGGCCTTTGAGAATGCCATCACGCTCACGGTCATACTGGGCGGCTCGACCAATGCGGTGCTGCATCTGCTGGCCATTGCCAAGGCCACCAACGCCCAACTGACGGTCGACGACTTCCAGGAGATTTCAGACCGCACTCCCTTGCTTGCGGACCTCAAGCCCAGCGGCGAGTACGTCATGGAGGACCTTTACGAGGTCGGGGGCGTACCGGGCGTGCAGAAGATGCTGCTGCGCGAAGGTTTCCTCCACGGTGACTGCATGACCGTCACTGGCAAGACTCTGGCGGAGAACCTGGAAACTGTTCCCGACTTGAGCGAAGGCCAGAAGATTATCATGCCGGTTGATAAGCCGATCAAGGAGACCGGCCATCTGCAGATTCTCTACGGCAATCTGGCAGAAACCAGCGCCGTGGCCAAGATTACGGGCAAAGAGGGGACTCGTTTCAGCGGACCGGCGGTCTGTTACGATTCTGAAGAGGACTGTCTTGCCGGGATCGAGAGCGACGAGGTCCTGCCCGGGAACGTCGTCGTCATCCGTTACGAAGGCCCCAAGGGGGGACCCGGGATGCGGGAGATGCTAAGCATCACTGCGGCTATCATGGGCAAAGGGTTGGGCAAGGATGTCGCTCTGATTACGGACGGCCGATTCTCCGGCGGCAGTCACGGTTTCGTTGTCGGCCACATCACGCCGGAGGCGCAGGAGGGCGGCCTGCTCGCACTCGCGCAGAACGGTGACACCATCACCATCGACGCGGAGAGCAATGCGCTCACGCTTGAGGTTTCCGAGGAGGAGATCGACCGCCGGCGCGTAGTCTGGAGTCCGCCGGAATACAAGGCGAAGAGCGGCGTCCTTTGGAAATATATCAGGACGGTATCCAGCGCTTCCGAAGGTTGCGTCACCGACGGTTGATTGCCGCTTCCTCGGGAACCGCTAGAACCAGAATCTAAACGGAGAAAACGCCATGTCAGCTGGCCAAAACAGTTCGCCGGGTGGGACGGTTTCATCGCACAACAGCCTCCGCCTCGGCACTTCGACCTACTCCTACTGGCATTTCACGCCGGAGAAGACGCCTATCGAATCGGTGCTGGACGCTGCCGCAGAGCTAGGCCTCTCGGGGGTGGAAATCCTCCACCGTCAAATGGAATCGGAAGAGAACGCCTACCTGCAGAAGCTAAAAAGGCACGCTTTCTCGCTCGGGCTAGACTTGTACAATTTGTCGATTCACCAGGACTTTGTCCACGACGACCCAGCCATTCGGCAGCAGCACATCGACCACACGCTGCAGTGCATCGACCTCGCACATGAGATGGGCATCCCTTCGATTCGCGTCAACTCGGGGGGCTTCCGCAAGCAGGGAAGCTTTGATGATCTGATCAAGGCAAAGGGGTGGGTTGAGCCGTGGGACGGCGTCACCATGGATGACGGCTTCGGCTGGGTAATCGACGCGATCGAACGCTGCCTGCCGCACGCAGAGCGGCGGGGTGTGCTTCTCCTGCTCGAAAACCATTGGGGCCTTACCACGTTCGCCCAAGACATGGCCCGCATCATCGAGACGATTGACTCGCCGTGGCTGCAGGCGATTCTCGATATGGGCAACTTCATCTTTGAGGAGGACATGTACGGCGCAATGGAACGGGTCGCTCCACATGTTTGCCTCGCCCACGCCAAGACTTACCCCGGAGGCGGCTCCTGGTACACGCTCGATCTCGATTACGCGCGCGTCTTCCGCATCCTGCTTGACGCGGGTTGGCGCGGCTACTGCTCCATTGAGATGGAGGGTGCAGAAAATGCGGCGACGGCAGTCCCAAAGAGCATCGAAATGCTGCGTCAGGCCTGGGCGGACGCGCACTGAATTGCCTGTGCTCGGTGACTGGATGATCCAAGGGGCGCAATGCCAAGGGCGCGGGTGATGGGCCTCGCGGAGATTAGTGGGCACGCAACTGGAGGTAGAAGAGACCTCGAAGGGATTCCCTGGGGATCAGGAGGGTTGTCCGACGTTGTCCTCTATGGTCCTACCAAAGGGCAGAAGGATTTCAGAGGCTTGTCAGTAGGAGAATAGGGTCGGGCCTGATCTCTGAACGTCATTTCGTAGACGCTGGCTTACCGCTGCCGTAGCTCTCCCGCAGCACCTTTTTGTCGAACTTGCCGGTCCCTGTCTTGGGAATCTCGTCGGCCAGCAGGTAGTCATCGGGCAGCCACCAACTGGCGACTTGCGGTTCGAGAAACTGTTGCAGCTCTTCGGCTGCGGGCGGGTTTTCGGTGTCGGTCGGCACTACAACCGCCAGGGGCCGTTCCTGCCAGCGCTGGTGGGGCACCGCGATCACGGCGGCTTCCAGTACCTGTGGGTGGCCCATGAGGAGGTTTTCCAACTCCACTGACGAGATCCACTCGCCTCCGCTCTTAACCAGATCCTTTGTTCGATCGGTGATCGTCATGAAGCCGTCTTCGGTGATGGTGACCACGTCCCCGGTGCGGAACCAGCCGTCCTCGGTAAAGCTGTCTTCGCCGCCGTCCAGCTTGTAATAGGCGCGTGCCACCCACGGTCCGCGCACCTGCAGCTCGCCCATCGTTGTCCCGTCCCAGGGTAGCTCCTGGCCCTCCTCGTTGACGATGCGCATCTCCACCCCGGAAATCGGGTAGCCCTGGCGAGCCTTAATGTCCAATTGCTGGTCCTGGGGCTGGTCCAGGTGGTGGGTTAGAAGCTTGGAAACCGTGCCCAGCGGCGACATTTCCGTCATGCCCCAGGCGTGCACCACGTTTACATGCAGCTCCTTCTCATAGGCCTCGATCAGGCTGCGGGGCATGGCAGAGCCGCCCACGACCAGGGCGCGGATGCATGAAATATCGCGTGGGTTCTGCTTGAGGTCGTGATAGAGGCCGTTCCAGATGGTCGGCACGCCGGCTGCGATTGTGACTCGCTCGGATTCGATCAGCTCCGCCAGCGCAGACGGCTGCATGTGCGGTCCAGGCAGTACCAAGTCAGCGCCGACGTTGACGGCGGCATAGGGCAGGCCCCACGCCATCGCGTGAAACTGGGGCACAACCGGCATCACAACATCGTTTTCGGTCACGCCGACGGCGGCCGCCTGGCACGACCCCACTGTGTGCAGGTACATCGAACGGTGGCTGTAGAGTGAACCTTTGGGATGGCCGGTCGTGCCGCTGGTATAGCAGAGACCCATCGCCTGATTCTCCCCCTCCACGCGCCAGCTGTACTCATCGTTCGCCGCAGCCATCAGGGTCTCGTAGTCGTGGACCTCGCCCTGCAACTTCGTTTCAATGCCCCCTTGCGGCCCGTTGAACAGCACGAAATGATCGACGCCACGGATATGCTGCGATACGTTCTCGATTAGCGGCAGCAGGGTGGCGTCAACAAAGATCACCTTGTCCTCGGCGTGGTTGATGATGTAGGCCAACTGGTCGGGGAAGAGGCGAATGTTGAGTGTATGCACAACCGCGCCGGCGCCGGGGGCGGCAAAGTAGAGCTCCACGTGCTGGTGGTTGTTCCAGGCAAATGTGCCGACGCGGTCACCCGGCTCTACTCCCAGCCCCTCAAGCACATTGCACAGGCGCTTTACCCGCCTGTAGAGGTCGCTGTAGGTGTACTCGTGCAGGGCGCCGTCGGGGAGATTGGTCTTAATCTTCTTGTAGGGATAGAGGCGGTTACCGTGTTCCAGGACGCGGTCGATGGTTAGCTGATAGTCCATCATCAGGCCGGTAAGCATACGATGGCTCCTTGGCTTTACACAGTGACTTCGATGTTGCTGGGGTGGGGGAACGCTGTGGAAATTGTAGTGCCTTCCTGCCATTTGTGGCAAGGACATGCACTTCTCAAGCCTGATCCAGGCCAGCCATTGCGAGCCCTGACGAGTACCCTCTGGTGTTACACGAACGCGCCGATGCCGGTGATCTCCCGGCCCGCGATCAAGAGGTTTATCTCGTTCGTCCCTTCATAGGTGTAGGTTGCCTCGACATCGGTAAAGAGACGGGCGACATGATTATCTATCAGGATACCGTTTGCGCCCAGGATCTCACGCGCCAGCGCCGTAGCACGTCGGGCCTTGGCCGCGCAGGTCTGTTTAGCCAGCGAGAACTGCCCAGGCGTCGCTTCGCCTGCCTGTTGAAGCTGCGCGAGCCGCCACACCATGAGTTGCATTTGCGTCAGGTCGGATGCCATCTCGACCAGCTTGGCCTGCATCAGCTGAAAAGAGGCGATCGGTTTTCCGAACTGTTCCCGCTCGCAAGCGTATTTCAGCGCGATCTCGTAACAGCCTGCCGCCAAGCCCACCGCCTCCCAGGCGACGCCGGCGCGCGTATTTGCCAGTACCGCTCCCACGTCCCGAAAGCTGCTGCAATTGACGAGCCGATTGGATGCGGGAACATGCACATCCTCAAGCGTGATTTCGGCCTGGTGTACGGCCCGCTTCGAGATCTTGCCATGCATCGCCGAAGCCGAGAAGCCGGGCAATTCCCCAGGATCTTCGAGGACGAACCCTCCGAAGCGCCCGCCTTCGTCGCGCGCCCACACGATAATCAGGTCGGCAATCGTTCCGTTACCGATCCACCTCTTTTTCCCGTTGAGCACGTAGTAATCGCCGACTTGGCGGGCGGTAGTTGTTACGCGGGCTGCATCAGATCCGCGGTCTGGCTCGGTAAGCGCGAACGCGCCCAGTCGCTCCATGCGCGCCATTGACGGCAGCCAGCGTTCCTTTTGCTCCCCGGAGCCGAGCATAGCGATCGAGCCCATGGCCAGACCGGAATGTACCCCGAAGATCGTACTAATCGAGCCATCTACGCGGCAGATCTCGTATTTGACCAGGCCGTCGCTCAGGTGATCGAGACCCGCGCAGCCGTACCCCTGCAACGTCCCGCCTACGATTGGCAGGTCGCGGAGTCCCAGCGCCAGGTCCAGCGCGATCTCGCCTCGTTCCCAATAGTCGTTGATATTGGGTCTGACCACGTCCTCCATATAGTTTCGGACCCGGTCGCGAAGTTCTCGCTGGGCGGGCGTTAACAGGTCGTCGAATTTGAACAGGTCTACGACAGGCGTCGTCATTGTTTTCTTTTTTCCTTAGCGTAGCTTCGTTTCCCGCATTGTAGTCCTCCATATGTCGACTGGGCAATTCGAGGTACTTGCGCGCCAGCAAGATTGGCTCAGCCGTTTCTGGATATGACACAGTCACACGGCTTGACCATACGACGCACTTCACATATTGAGATGGAGGTGAAGGATTTACGTACCGGGGGCCTTAAGAACCGTATTTCTCGAAAGAAACTGACTCAGAAAGGGGCTTGGCCAGGAAAACTCCCTGTTAGAGGATTTCTGAGACTGCCTACTGGACCAGTCGGAAAGGGGAACCGGTAGATCGGTCCCAGTCTAGTCCACCAGCTCTATCCAAGGGGGCCTGCTTTGACACAAGACAGATTAGGTTGGCCCTAGTAGTCTGGCAGGCGTTAATTGCAGCGTGGATTCACAAGGTCTGCGCATCTGGGATGAAGAGAGATGAGATTCAGTGATCCATTTGCAATCCAAACGATAAGTATTGATGTCCCACTGACTTCATTTCAGAAAGATTAAAGGAACCAGTTCGACACTTATCTGAGATAGAATGGACTATGTAGTCGGGAGGCTCCAGGAGCGCCGAATCGGACTGAGGCAGCAATAGACCCGCTTGTGCATTAGGACAGGATTGGCCAGGCGTCTCCCGGAAGGCCGTCAATAGGGCAATGCCTTCTCATTCGATCCAGTGTAACCGGTTCACGACTTCGGTAATCACAGGTTCCAGATCCTCAATTTGGTCGCGGTGAATGTTGAACCCAAGGGCGATGAGTTTTTCGCCGTCTGGTGAGAGGAGCCAGAACTGCCATACCACGTTATTGGTTGCGTATTCACCGTATCGGATGGATACCACGTCTTCGCCTGACGGCCTCATGGCCTGTACCAGTTCAACAACAGCTGGCTCGATGCTGTAGGTCTGCTCGGCGGCTGCCTGGGCGTATCCTTCGAGGTTTTGGCCATTAGCCGCGAACGAGAAGACAAGCATAAAGTTGCTGGCATCACTATCCTGCGGGCTCGTCTGCAGACCAAGACCGATAACGGCGTCGTCGCGTCGGAGGCTCATGTCCGATACAATCTCACCCAGGCCCAAAACGTCGAACTGTTCTTCAGATACCTTGTTGGCGGTGGTCAGGAGGGCCAGGTCGGCCTCTGTGGGCCGCGCCGGGTCAAAGTAGCGCCAGTCGGCCGGAAGTGAAAGCGACAGCCCCCTCGTCTCGTCCTCATATGTCAGCCAGCCGGATTCGTCTGCTTGCGGGGCGTCTTCGGCGCCAGTTGTCGCGGTGACATAGTCGCCGTGCAGCCAACCGAGTTGACCGCGGTACTCGATCTGCCACCAGCCGCCGGCCGGCCCGCCGGAAGGGCGCTGGCTGATCGCGGGGAACTGGTCGCCCACGCCGGCCTTGCCGAGGATTGGATAGTCGGTCCCTGGACCCGCGCGGACGTTCATTAGGTGATCGAGCGTCAGCAACGGCGCTGAGCGGGGCAGATAGGCAGGATCGTCGACCCACTGGATTCGCCGAACGACCTCGCGCAGCAGACCCTCAACCCACTCTGCGTACTCGCCCCATACGTCGTAGGTGACTGTGAGAAAGGTCCCGCCATCGGGAGAAAGCAGTATCACTCGCCAGCCGACCACCTCGGCGTCGGGGACTGTGACGACCCGGTTTCCGAAAGCCTGCGTGCCGTCAATTCTGTATTGGATCGAAGCTGTTTCCTCACCCCACGGCCGCAGACCAGGACCGATCTCGATTCCTTCCACCACTGCCAATCCTGATGCCCCTATTTCGTCGCTCAGCTTGCGGGCATAGGTTTCGAGAGTGCGGCCCTCGGTGGGTACTGCGAGCAGGTGGAAACCGTTGGTTTCCATTGGCGGTGAGTCAGGGTCGTAAGGAAATCCGGCGCCGGCAAAGTATTCGGCCTGGGCGGGCTGTGTCAGGGATTGGACGTAGCCTTCCCGCTCTTCGAAGAAGGCTGCGGCGGCTTCGTCTGCGCCCAATTGCAGGCGGAGAGCAGCCAGTTCTTCCTGTGTGGGCAAGAAGAGCCACCGATTGGGATGGAAAACTCTGATTCGGTGCTGCTCGACCTCGAACGCCGGCCAATCCTGGAACGGTCCGCCTGACGACGAGGGAGTGTCCCCTATAGGGATCACGAGTGGGTTGTGAATCGAAATCAGCGGTGTTTCCGGCGCGGGTCCACTGACCGGGATGCCGGGGTCGGCGGGTAAGGGAACGCATGCGGTGAGGAGCAGGGCAGCCATTGAAACGAATGCCCAGAAGGAGGCGCGTTGTTTGATGGTCATGATCTCACTTCCCTTGTCCACGTAGACGGCGCAGTTATCTCATTTTACCATGCTGAAAGTCTGGAAGGAGCTTTGAGGTAGATTTCGCAGCGAATCTGACCAAATTTGGTTCCCACTCGCCACCCTATCATTGTGCAGGTAATGGAGCATTTTCTCAAGTGCCGATTCACGGTGCGCATCTTAGATTGGGGTGGGATCGGTCTGACGGGAGAGAATGCCGGCTGTGGCTGGGATTGTTTGCCGGCTGGAGGAGAGACGCAGGGCAGGGGTTAGGCCTGGCCTTACCGGCGGAGAATCGATTGATTAGGAGGACAGGGCGGGAAGGGGGAACACTGTTGGCTAGACACTTTGCTGGGGAAGATTGAACACGGTCGCTAGCAAGGGCGGGGCGTTGCGGGGGCGCAGCCCCCGCACAAGGGAGGGCCGAAGGCCCGAACGCACAACTGCAGGGGTAAGTGGTTAGTGGTCAGTGGTCAGTGAATGGGCGATCTTTCAGGGATTGAAGTGGGGACTGGACGCGGTCTAGTCGATACCAGAGGAATACAGCGGGTCACCCCCACCTGGGAGTGTGCCCATGGAAGCGTTGCTGCTTGTGTCTGTATCCACCGTATGCTACAGTTCGGATTCAAGGGGGCAAGAAAATGGCAACTGAATTTAGGACCCTATTCCGCGTACCGGGCCCGTCCGAGGCCGACATCGAATCCTTCCATAATGACGGCTTTATCGCTTTCCCCGACGTCTTCACGGATCAGGCCAGGGAGTCCCTCATCAATGAGATCGAGGGCCTTGAACAGGTGCGCGAGTTCGTCGGTCAACTGCCACAGAATCGCGGCGAACCCGAAGTCTTCTTCATTCGCCCCTGGAACGACCGCGGACCTTATAGCGACCAGCTCATCGACGACCCGTTTATCACCAATTTGCTGACGGCCACGATTGGGGAGGCTTACCACTTCTGCCATTCGGCGCTCAACATCGCGCCGCGCGGCATCGGGCCGATCCGCTACCACCAGGACCACCACCACTGGAAGCACGAGAATCCCGTCAATCTTGCTGAACGAGACAGGTATTACGTTCAGATTCTCTATTATCTCAACGGGTTTAGTGACGGCGACCGCAATCTGAAGGTGATTCCGGGAAGCCACCGCATTGCGCCGACCGAGGATGCCGCGCCTGACATGACGGCTGCCAGCGAGTTCCCCCAAAGGCTGCTTGCCGGCGAGTACGATGCGGAGGCGGGCCGCCCCCTTAGAGAGAAGCGACTTGAATTGCCGCCGGGCAGCCTGGTCTATATTAACGCCCGCATCTTCCACGGTGTTGAACCGAAACCTTTAGACTCGCCACAACCGTATCGCATCTTCAATATAGATATCTTTAAGGAGGCGGGCCCTCCGCACCGTCACACGCAGGAGATTCCCGGCGAATGGATCGCCCGCGCGGGCCCCGCTCGTAAGAAGCTCTTTATTCGCGAAGCCTACACTGAGGGCTGCTGGAACCCGTAACAGGCAAGGCCAGAGAACTTTCCAGTCGTTGAATCTCATCTTTCCCCAATTCAGTGCCCCTCCGTTTTCCTCATTGGTGCAAAGGGCGAGTTCTGCCCTTGTCACAGAAGTTCAGATTGGGTAAATCCAAGGGGCTTCGAAACGGATTCTTTTGAAAAGCGCCAGCCCTTTGCGCTACACCACGAACCGAACAGATAGAACCCCTTCTCACAACCCGTACTACAGGAGCAACCAGGCCGATGTCCGACTTCCTTCGCTACCGCCAGATTCACCTTGATTTTCATACGAGCGAACAGCTTGCTGATATCGGCGGCGAGTTTGACGCCGCGGCCTGGGGGCAACAGTTGGTGGAGGCCCACGTCGACTCCATTACCTGCTTTGCGCGCGGCCATCACGGCATGATCTTTTACGAAACGAAGTCGCACCCGGACCGGCGCCACCCTCACTTGCAGTGCAACCTGCTCGCCGAGCAGATCGAGGCCGGTCACGCCCGCGACATACGCGTTCCTATCTACACGACGGTTCAGTGGGACTACTACACCGCTCAGCAGGAACCACAGTGGTTGCAGCTGGCCGCGGACGGGTCCATCCAGGGCCAGAAACCGTACGAGGCCGGTTTCTATGCGAAGATGTGCCTCAATACTGCCTACGTTGATTTTCTCAAGGCGCATGTGGACGATATGTTCGCACAGCTGCCGGCCGTGGACGGCCTCTTCTTCGATATAGTTCAGGACCAGGACTGCTCCTGCACAGCTTGCCGGCAAGAGATGCAGTCGCGGGGCATGGACGCTTCCTGCGACGCCGAAAGGCAATCGTTCGGCAGGGAGGTGACCGATCGGTTCAAACAGGCGATGTCAGGGCACGTGCGCAGCCATAGCCAGGATTGCACCATTTTCTACAACTCCGGACACGTCGGGCCGCGGCAGCGCGCCACGGGCGAGACCTACAGCCACTGGGAGATTGAGTCGCTGCCTTCCGGCGGGTGGGGCTACATGCACTTCCCGCTGTCACAGCGCTACGCCCGGACCACCGGTCACGACGGCCTCGGCATGACGGGCAAGTTCCACACGTCCTGGGGCGACTTCCAGTCGTACAAGTACGAAGCGGCGCTCCAGTACGAATGTTTCCAGATGCTGGCGTTGAACGCCAAGTGCTCGGTAGGCGATCAGCTCCATCCTACCGGACGCCTCGACCAGGCGACCTACGACCTGATCGGCCCGGTCTATCGTGAAGTCGCACGCAAGGAGGCATGGTGCCGCGGCGCGCGGCCGCTGACCGATATCGGCGTCTTCAATGTGGAGGAGTTCACGGGGGAACGGCTGACCGCGGAGACGGTCGGCGCGGTGCGCATGCTGCAGGAGGGCGGCCACCAGTTCGACGTTGTCGACAGCGAGACGAGCTGGGACGGCTACCGAGTCCTGATACTGCCGGACGCGGTAACGCTGGATGAAGGACTTGCGGGAAAGGTGTCCGATTACCTGGCCGCTGGCGGCAAGCTGATCGCCTCCTTCGAGTCCGGCCTAACGCCCGACCTAGCAGATTTTGCGCTGCCGGAATGGGGTGTGTACAAGACCGGCGAGGGACCGGTTGACGCCGATGGTGAGACGGTGCGGGGCCGGCACTTTGGGAGCGGGGACTACGTCGACTATCTGCGGGCAGAGGGGATGCTGGCGCCGGGGCTGCGCGATACCGAATATGTCATGTACATGCGCGGTCTGGAGATCGCAGCCGGGGACGGCAGTGAGGTCTTGGCGAGGATGGTCCCTGCCTACTTCGATCGCACGTGGCAGCACTTCTGCTCACACCGGCAGACGCCGTGCAGCGGCGAACTCGCGAGTCCTGCGGCTACACGTAAGGGAGACCTGATCTACTTCGCCCATCCGATATTCCGGCAGTACAATCAGAACGCGCCGGGCTGGTGCAAGCAGCTGCTACTGAACGCGCTTGACATGCTTTTGCCGGACCCGTTGCTACGGCACGGCGGTCCGACCGGCATGTTGACTGCTCTGAACGAGCAGCCTGGGCAGAGACGGCTGGTCCTGCACCTCCTCTACTACGTCCCGGAGCGCCGAGGACAGGATTTCGACGTCATTGAGGACGTGCTGCCGGTGTATGATGTCGCGGCGAGCGTGAAGTTACCCGGGCCGGTGGCGAGTGTGCGGTGCGTCCCGGGGGGAGAGGAGTTGGCCTTCGGCGAGGCGATGGGGCGGTTGAATTTTACGGTGCCCAAGCTGGAGGGACACCAGATGGTGGAGATTGGCTTAGGCTAGAAGGCTTGTACGACCCGCTGTCGACGTCGTCTACGTCTTCTGCCAGTAGTCTACGACCAAGACCTTCTGCAGGTGAGGACGCAGGACCGCGCCGAAAGCGGTGTGATCGGGGTGGGGCAGATAGGCGTCGCGGTCTGCCGCGCTGGCGAAGGTGACGAAGAAGCAGTGGGTAAATCCTTCTGCCAAGCCCTCGACGCTGACATCGGTACCCCACTCGAAATCCTGGATCAGGTCGATCTTGCGTGGCAGGGCTCGGAAGGCGTCTTCGATTTCGCGGACGCTCGCGTCCGGGGTTCCTTCTTTGAACTGAAACAGGACGACGTGACGTAGTACTGACTGTTCAGACATATGGATTCTCCTTCTGCAGTTGGCCTGACGCGTGCTCTACATGCGTAATTCAACTCCGTTAAGCTAACCGAATTTCAACCTCTCGGCAAGAGTTCCAGGGTGCTTGGTTTCCTGCGGTGACTCCTATTTCAGACTCATTTGCTGGGTGCGCTCCAGATTTGGGGTAGAAATAGTCTGGTTTTGAGTTCATGCCTGGTTGGCTGGAATCGTTGTCTGGCTTTTGGGAGGCCCAGGGCAGGCACGAGGCCTGCCCCTACAGGAGCGTTTGGGGGCGATGGCGGTGGCGATGGTTGAGACGGCCCAGGGCAGGCACAAGGCCTGCCCCTACGGGAACGTTTGGGGGGAATCGTGTTGGCTAGACTCCTTGCTCTAGACACTAGCTGGGGAAAAATCAGCATGGTGGTCATGCAAGGGCGGGGCGTTGCGGGGGCGCAGCCCCCGCACAAGAGAGGGCCGAAGGCCCGAACGCCCAGAAGGGCAGTTTTTAGTAGGTAGCTTTTAGTTGTTAGTGGATGGGCGATATTTCGGGGATGGATGAAATGACTGGATACGGTCCAGTCGATTCCAGGGGTAGATGAGAGGTCACCCTCATATTTTGGGCTGCGCTCACTTTCGCCCGATGTTTGACCTCGCTTTGGATGTTTGATAGCATGGCCGAGCCTGTCCCCGATTCCCTCATCCAGTACAAGAATACAGATAATATCAGCGACCCTTCGACCTGACAGAGTACGGAATTCACTGTTCCAAAAGGACCTCCCATGCCCGATTCGCGCCCGAACATCCTCTTCATCATGTCGGACGACCACGCTTCGCACGCGATGAGCTGTTACGGCAGCCGCATCAATCGAACACCGCACTTGGACCGCATTGCGGAGGGCGGGATGCGGTTCAACAACTGCTTCTGTACAAACTCTATCTGCACGCCCAGCCGCGCCGTGATCCTGACGGGCACGTACAACCATGTCAACGGCGTTACCACTCTTGGTTCCACGCTCGACGGTCGCCAGGTGACTATGCCGAAGCTGCTGCAGGGGGCTGGCTACCAGACGGCGATCGTGGGTAAGTGGCACCTGGGCCACGGCGGGGTGAACGACCCGACCGGTTTCGACTACTGGAACGTGCTGCCCGGACAGGGTCTGTATCACGACCCTGAGATGATCGAGATGGGCGAGCGCAAGGTGTTTCCCGGCTATGTTACCGACTTGATCACGGACTTCTCGCTCGACTGGCTGCGGGACCGGGATCCGGAACGGCCCTTTATGCTGATGTGCCACCACAAGGCCCCGCATCGCTCCTGGGAGCCGGACGAGAAGCATGCGCTTATGTACGAGGATGAGGAGATTCCGTATCCTGAGACCTTTAACGACGACTATAGCAACCGAGCCGCGGCCGCGGCTGCGGCCAAGATGCGCATTGACCGTGATATGACGCTGACGGATCTAAAGCAGCCGACACCGGAGGGGCTGACGCCGGAGGAAGAAAAGAAGTGGAAGTACCAGAGGTACATCAAGGACTACCTGCGCTGCGTCGCCTCGATCGACGACAATGTTGGGCGTCTGCTCGATTACCTTGAAGAGGAAGGGCTGGAGGAAAACACGATCGTCATTTACACGTCCGACCAGGGCTTTTTCCTGGGCGACCACGGCTGGTATGACAAGCGCTTCATGTACGAGGAGTCGTTGCGCATGCCTCTGGTCATCCGTTACCCGCGCGGGGTCGAAGCGGGCACTGTCAGCGAAGAGATGGTCCTCAATGTCGATTTCACGCCGACGCTGCTCGAGTACGCCGGTGTCGACATCCCGGACCACTTTCAAGGGACCAGTTTCGGTTCTCTGCTGGGTGGGGAGACGCCTGACGGCTGGCAGACTTCGATGTACTATCGCTACTGGATGCACCTGGCCCATCATCACGTTTACGCTCACTACGGCGTGCGCACTTTGCGCTACAAGCTGATCTACTACTACGCGGATGGCCTGGACCAGCCGGGCGTGATCGATGAATCGAAAGAGCCGGAATGGGAGTTGTTCGACCTGGATGCGGACCCTTACGAACTGAACAACGTCTACCATGATCCGGCCTACGCCGACGTGGTGGAAGAGCTGACTGCGGAGCTTCACCGCCTGCAGGCTCGGGTGGACGATGAGCCTTACGACCACCCTTCGGCTGCTGGAACGTGGCGTAATTGACGTCGATACATACTCAAGCAGTGGGTTATCTGACGCGCTGGTTGCCTACGCTTCAGCGTGGGATTCTCGGTGCTCTTTCTTTGTTTGGGAGAGTGTTGCCGGCTGCCTGACGCTTTACTTCGCGTGGCAATTGCGGTTGGGACCGGTTGGTTAACTAGAGGTGTTGGTCTCGAGGCTTCGAAGTTTGGCCGGCATTATGGCCCTAGCCGCGCTCGGCAGCCAGAGTAAACAGATGCTGTCGCCCCAACCAGAGAGCGAGCGCGCCCAAGGCTGCTGAGAAAAACACGCCGCTGACGGCGACGGCAACCACGCCACTGATGGAATAGATGCCGCCGGTACCGAGGCTGCCGCAGGCCGACGCGATGGCTACCATTGCTTCGTTGATGCCCTGCACGCGCCCGCGCTGGGGCGAGCCCTCCAGCGCTGCCGACAGGAGAGAGGAGCCGGCGATATAGCTGAAGTTCCAGCCCAGACCAAGCAGGAAAAGGGAAACAAACAGAACTGGCAGCTCCGTGGAAAGCGGCATCATGATCGCGGCCAGAACTTGCACCAGTGCGCCTGCGAAAATCATGGGCACACGGCCAACACGCCCAGCGAGCCAGCCGCTGAGGCCTGAGAGACCAAACATACCCAACGTATGCGCCATCAGGACATAGGAAATTGCATCGGCTTTGTAATCGGCGCGGTTCATATGCAGCGGCGTGACCACCATCAGTAGCGTCATCACCATTTGCCCGATTGCCATCGCCGCGATCGCCAACTGCACGTCCGGCAGCTTGAGCAGCCGCATAACCTGCTGCAGTCCCCTGGGCGAGTCCTCGTCGGAGGCCTGGGCTTCAAGCGAGCCGTCCTCTTTGGCCTCCGCCGCCTTGGCGGCCTCCCGTTCTCGATCCAAGAGCGCAGCCAGATCCTTTGGGTCAGGCCGCAGCGCCACGAGCAGCAGGACTAACGCAAGCACCATAAGAGCGGCGCTGATCCAGAAAGGACCCACGTGCTCATGAAATCCCTGCTGCCTGGCCAGCCCAACCGCAGGCTCTACCATGAGAGGACCGCCAACGGCACCGACTGTGCCGGCAAACACGATCATCCCAATTACTTTGGCTTGCTGGGCCAGCGGGAAGATTTCGGCGGCGGCGTAACGGGTCTGTTCCAGGGCGGCACGGCCCACGCCCAGCAGGACGGCGCCGCCGAGGAAGAAGGTCAGCGAGCCGGCGCTGATCGCCGAGGCGGAGACGAGCATCCCGAAAATTACGAAGGAGAGACCGACGGCCAGGCCGATGCGGCGCCCGGCTTTGTCCAGCAACCAGCCGAGCGGGTAGCCAGCCCCGGCCCTTCCCACCATCGACAGGGCATTGGGAAGCCCGATCAGTTGTACTCTGCCGCTGAGGGAGTAGGAGATGATCGGAGTCAGCACAAAGCTGGCGATCATAGCCGCACTGTTCAAGCTGCTGACAATGAACAGCGTGATGATAAGCCGCCGCTGAACGCGGGACATTGGAAACATGGAGAAAGAAGTCCTTCGCAGGTCGGACTTGCCCGGCTACACGCAGACCGGGCGTGGAAAAGGCCTGTGTTTGAAGGGGCGTGTAGTGCATTGTAATCAGTGATCAGGTAAAGAGCAATCGCGCACAGTTCTGACTTTGGCCGACTTACGGGATGGGCCGAGGGACGGCTTGAAGAATGGGGGCAGATTCTTGCGGCGAACAGGGGGTTGTGGTACTGTGCAACCGGTCTGGGCCGCGTGCGATTGGTTTCGTTTAACATGGCTTCCTCCACCTCCAGAATGTGAAAAGGCTGGGAATTTCCATTTCCGGTTTGGCTCCGACGCCCTACTTTCTGACCCATCAGTTCACCAGCTGCGAAGGAAAAAACGATGGCATCGAACGCAAAACCGAATATCGTCCTGTTCGGAATCGACTCGTTGCATGCAGATCACATGAGCTGCTACGGGTACGACAAGCTGACCAGCCCCTACCTCGATCGCTTCGCCTCGCAGGGCGTCCTATTTGAGAACACGTTCAGCGCCCACATACCGACCACGAGCGCCTATGCTTCGATGCTGACTGGAATGGATGTTTTCTCGACTCAGGTTGTGGCTCTTCGCCACCAGGGCCCGCTGCGGCCGGAGGTGAAGACGCTGGCGGAAATCCTGCGGGATGAGGGATATCACACGATTTGCGTTGGCTTTGACGGAAACCCAAGCAGCCGCGGTTTCGACGAGTATCTCAGCTACCGGGCCTGGGGCTCCTGGGAAGAGGGCCGTCTTCCGAAAGCCCAGCTTCTGAACGAACAGGCGATTCCGGCCATCGACCGCATGGTCGCAGAGGACAAGCCTTTTTTCCTTTTTCTGCGCCACATGGACCCGCATGCACCCTATCTTCCGCCTGAGCCCTATGAGCGCATGTTTTATCACGGCGACGAGTGCGATCCGAGCAACAAGTCGATGGAGCCGGTGCTGGCATTCAAGCCGTTCCGCGACTTTCTGGCATCCTGGCTGCCGCCCGGAACTACCGATAAGGACTATGTGATCGCCCAGTATGACGGCTCGATCGCCTACATGGACGCGGCCATCCAGTCGATCTTTACCTCGCTCGAAGAGCACGGCATCTTTGACGAGACGATTGTGGCGATTAACGGGGACCACGGTGAGACGCTCTATGATCACGAGTGCTGGTTCGATCATCACGGCATTTATGACAATGTCCTGCACGTCCCTCTGATGCTGCGCTATCCGCCCAAATTGCCGGCCCACAGCCGGGTCTCCGGCTTCAATCAGCACAAGGACCTGGTGCCTACCTTGCTCGAACTGGCCGGCATTGACGCCGGCATCAGTTTCGACGGGCGCTCGCTCTTGCCGATGGTTGAGGGAGACGTGGCATCTCACGAGAGCGAAATTTATATCACCGAGTGCACGTGGATGCGCAAGCATGGCTGGCGCACGCCGCAGTGGAAGCTGATGCTGGCGCTGGAACCGGACTTCCACTTCAAGCCGCCGGTGGAACTCTACAACCTGGTCGAAGACCCGTTGGAAAACTGCAATCTCGCCGACGAACTGCCCGGCGTCGTGGCGGCGCTGACGGCCCGACTGGATGCCTGGGTAAGTAAGCGGGAAGCAGAAACCGGGCTGCCGAATCCGATCCACCACCAGGGGGACTGGCACGGTCTCAAGGGGGTCGGCCCCTTCACCAGCTCGCAGCAGGCCTACGACTCCCTCTACATCGGCGACGCCAGCGCCGCCCGGCGCCTCCAGGCAAAGTCGCGCGAGGTCGAGGAAGAGGAATAGGGGCAGAGAAGGCGCAATGGCTTCGTCCGCGAAACCGAACATCGTCATACTCGGCATCGACTCGCTGCGGGCCGATCATTTAAGCTGCTACGGCTATGACCGTCTGACCTCGCCCCATCTGGACCGCTTTGCCTCGGAAGGGGTCCTCTTTGAGAACACGTTCAGCCCGCATATCCCGACGACGAGCGCCTACGGGATGATGCTGACGGGCATGGACATCTTCACCTCGCAGCTGGTGGCGCACCGGCCCAAAGGACCACTGCGGCCGGAGGTGAAGACGCTGGCGGAAATCCTGCGGGAGCAGGGTTACCACACGGTCTCTGTGGGCTTGTCGGGCAGGGCCAGCGCGCGCGGTTTCGACGAGTATCTGACCTTTACGCAGACGGGTAGCTGGTCGGAGGGGCGCGTGCCCAAGGCGCAAAGGCTGAACGAACTGGCACTGCCCGCGCTCGACCGATTGGTAGAAGAAGAGAGTCCGTTCTTCCTCTTTCTGCGCCACATGGACCCCCATTCGCCTTACCTGCCGCCGCAGCCATTTGAGCACATCTTTTATCACGGGGACGAGTGCGATCCTGGCAACCGGTCGATGGAGCCGGTCTTTGCATTCGAACCGTTCAAGCATACGCTGATCGACATGCTGCCACCGGGAATCAGCGACCGGGAATACGTGAACGCACAGTATGACGGCGCCATCGCTTACATGGATGCCTGCATCCAGTCGATCTTTACCGCGCTGAAAGCGCACGATATTTTCGACGACACCATCGTGGCAGTAAACGGAGACCACGGTGAGGAGCTCGACGAACACGGATACTGGTACGATCACCACGGACTGTATGACAACGTGCTCCATGTGCCTTTGATGTTGCGCTACCCGCCAAAGCTGCCTGTGGGGAGGCGCGTGGCGGGCTTCAACCAGCACAAAGACCTGGTCCCTACCGTATTGGAACTGGCGGATATCGACGCGGGCATCGAGTTCGACGGCCGCTCTTTGCTGCCGATGATTGAGGGCAAGACGGCGTCGCACGAGAGCGAATTCTACATCACTGAGTGCGCCTGGATGCGCAAACACGGGTGGCGCACACCGCAGTGGAAGCTGATTCGTGCGCTGGAGCCGGATTTTCATTTCATGCCGCCGGTCGAACTCTACAATTTGGTCGAAGATCCCGAGGAACAGTGTAACCTGGCTGAAGAACTGCCGGAGGTCGTGGCTGCTCTCACGGCACGTCTGGAGGCGTGGGTGAGCAAACGGGAGGCGGAGGCGGGGCTGCCTAATCCCATCCATCACCAACCCGGGTGGCACGATATCGAGGACATTGACTATTTCACCAGCTCGCAGCAGGCCTATGATAATCTGCGGATTGGCCGGCCCAGTGTAGAGGCGTTGCGGCGGGAGCGTTCGCAGATGTGTTCAGCAGGATAGAAGGCACAAACCCAGACGATATGGACCGGGCGGCAAAAGTCAGACTGGCTGGCCCGACCGATCGGCTCACAATGGAGCGAGATTCATGAAACTTGGCGCAAATTCAGTCCTGTTCGGCGGTTACGACCTGGAGACCTCTTTCCGCTGTATCGCCATGGCTGGATACGACGGCATTGAGATTGCGGCTATCGACGCGATGGCCCAGCATCTTGTATTGGACCGATGGCAAGAGATAGCGCCGGAGATTAAGCAGCTGGCACAGACCTACGAACTGGAACTGCTGGCGATGGAGCAGCCCAGTCGCGATCGGGACCTCATGGAAAAGGCGATGCAGGCGGCGGTGGCGTGCGGCATTCCGATCGTCAATTGCGGGCCGGGCGGTAAGAGCGGAAACGAGGAAAGCCTGGTGCAGACCATCGACGAGTTGGGGGAACTCTCACTGAGGGCCGAAGAGTACGGTGTGACCTTATGCGTGAAGGCGCACGTCGGCGCCAGCATCTTTGACACGCCGACGACTCTGCGAGCGATGGAGGCAATCAGTTCGCCCAACTTCGGCATTGACATGGACCCGTCGCACATATACCGCGCTGACGAGAATCCGGTAGACGCGATCGCGGCGGTCATCAGTCGCGTTAAGCATGTGCATATTCGAGACTGCAAAGGGCGGCAGCAGGGGCCGGGCAAGCCGGAGCTGCAGGCGAACGGCCGCGGGGATATTGATTTGGTTGGCTACGTGCGGGTCCTACATGAGAATGGCTACGACGGGCCTCTGAATCTGGAGGTGATCGGCGCGAGGGAATATAGTCTGGAACAGTGCTGCGTAATTGCGGCCGAGAGCCGCGGCCATATGCAGGCCTGTTTGCAGGCGTGCGGCGCACGTTAAAGTGCTGAAAAAGATATCAAGGAAGCAAAACGGGGCGTCAGGTTGGTCACACCTCGTTGTAACAATTTTCTGAGGAGAGGATCATGCTCACTTCAAAACAGATTGATCAGTTTAAGGCCGACGGATTCCTGAATGGCGGGCAGGTGCTCAGCGACGAGGAGGTAGAGGCGCTTCGGACCGAGGTGATGCGTGTCATCGACGATCGCGAGCGCGACGACATTCCCCAGCCCGTTCATGTTCGCAATATGAGCCGCGACGGCAGCAAGGCGGTGTGGCAGATCGTCAATATCTGGGAGGCGAGCAAGCCCTTTCGGGATTTGATCAGCCGCACGGACATCACGACTGGCATCGCGCAACTGACCGGCGCAACCGAACTGCGCATCTGGCACGACCAGATCCAGTACAAGCCAGCGCAGACAGGGGGCACGACGCACTGGCACCAGGACGCCCCTTTGTGGCCAATCATCAGGCCGATGACCGAGGTGACGGCCTGGGTTGCTCTGGACGACGCCGACGAGTCGAACGGGTGCATGTCGATGGTTCGGGGCTCGCACCAGTGGGGCAACAACATCGAATATCTGCAGCAGCTGGAAGAGATCAATGCGATGCCGACAGAGTACCAGGGCCAGGCGCTGCAGGTGGCGAGTTGCCCTGTAAAGAAGGGCGAAGTCCATTTTCATCACTCGCTCACGTGGCATGGCTCTCACGACAACCACAGCAACCGCCCGCGCAGGGCGATTGCGCTACATTACATGACGAACGAGACCTATTTTGTCGCCAGTGGCGAGCATGTCATGAAAAGGTTCGTTGAGGTTGATGACGGCGAACAGATGCGGGGCAAGCACTTCCCGCAGGTATATCCGAACGGCTGAACGCCGTGTAAACTGACTGTCGGGCGGCTGCGAATGCACGTCTGCCAGGTTAGTTCTACTTGCGAGAGACGGGAAGAACTGACGCCCTAATGTGAGCGGAGATCGTCACATGGTCCGAATCGGTATTGTAGGCTGCGGCCGCATCCTTAACGCCCATCTTCACGGCTACCGGCTTCTGCGCGAGGCGGGGATAGACGATTTCAGAATCACGGCGTTGTGCGCCCGCAAAGAGGACGACGCGTTGATGTTCCGCAAGCGAGGCGAAGGGCCGACGCCGCGCGCGGCGGTGCTGGCGCCGGAGACTGGGGATCCGCTGGCTGCGCCGCACATCTATCTGGACGAGTTTCAACCGGACACGGATGTTGCTGTCTTCACGGACTACAGAGAGATGATAGCGGCGGGCGTGGTCGATGCGGTCAACGATTTCACGACGCTGTCGATGCACCATCAGATCGGGGCAGCCGCGTTTGACGCCGGACTGCACCTGCTGGTGCAGAAGCCGCTGGCGATCTCTGTTGCCGCGGGCCGCCTACTTGTGGATAGGGCCAAGGCAGAAGGATTGACGCTTGGCTTGTTCGAAAATGTGCGCCAGTCTGCGGGTACGCGAGCGGCTGCGTGGGCGATACGTCAGGGCCTGATCGGTGACCTCCAACTGGCCCTGTTGGGCGGGATCGGCGGGCTTTGGTCGCCGGACAAGATTGTGGGGGAAACGCCGTGGCGTCATCGAAAGCTCGAAGGCGCGGGCGGCGGCGCGATTGATATCGGCGTTCACGTCATGCACATGATCCGCTACGTCTGCGGCGAAGTGGCGGCTGTGAGCGGCACTGTGCGCACGTTCGAGCCGACGCGCTATCTGTACGGTGACCCCACGGCGGGGCTGGAAGTTGAGGCGAACGTGGACGACACCTATCTGGCGACGGTCACGTGCGAGGGCGGTGCACTGGCGCAACTCATGTGGTCGTGGGGGGGTCACGGTGAGGAGACTGCGATTCCCGGGGCGCCGGTTTTCTATGGCAGTGAAGGGTGCATAAAGGGCGGAGAAATTATCTCTGACAGTGGCAGCCGCAGCAATCTGCAGGATACATTCTGGGCCGAAGCTGACCCATCCCTGCTGGACGTTCAGTTCCCGAAGGTGGGACCGAACGAGACGCGTCTGACGGATCCCTTTGCCATTCAGCAGTATGACTGGTTGGATGCCATCGCCCGCGGTGGCCAGCCTGAGACTGACGGGGAAGAGGGCCTGCGTGACCTGGCGGCTGCGTTTGGTATGATCGAATCGTCGCAGCTAAAGCGTACAGTCACATTGGCTGAGTTGTTGTCAGGCGAAGTAAAGGGCTACCAGCAGGAGATCGACGACCATTTCGGGTTGGCATAGGCGAATCTGCCCAGGAAAATGACGTCCAGCGCTAGCTATACAAAGATTGTGGAATGGTCTGAGGAAGATCAATGCTATGTTGGAAGCTGCCCCGGGCTATTCTTTGGGGGCTGCCACGGTGATGACGAGAAGAAAGTGCTCTTGGAATTGTGTCGAATTATAGAAGATACAGTTGAGACATACATTAGGGACGGGATGCCCCTGCCGCCACCGAATTCCGGCTAAGATTATTCAAACAGGACTTTATTCGTTGATTGATAGTTGGGACAGGCAGAGCATTTTGCCTGAGTTCGTAACTACTTAGCCATATACATCGGCTGTGTGGACCAGACCTTCAGTCCCGGCGCCATTCGGGCTATCTCATCGTGTACTCGTTGGCCGCCGCCACCTTGGACTGGACGCACCGCTGGAATTAAGGCGTATGGTGGATGAGGCATGTTTTTGGAGGGGGGCGTTGCGGGGGCGCAGCCCCTGCACAAGGGAGGGCCGAAGGCCCGACCGCCCAAATGACAACTCTGAGGAGAGAGTAACGCCTTGACTCGCCTCATTCAAATTCGCAAATCAATTGTGGCTGAGTAGTTACCTTAGTTCAGATTTCAGGAATCTCCAGGAATCACTTAATCCAGTCTTGGAAGTCGAGACAGGGAGAGAACCAGATGCGACGAGTCGGAATCGTCGGAGCAGGTGGGATTTCCAGAACGCACGCTGATCGCTGGAATCAGATGCCGGGAATCGAGCTGGCCGGTTTCTATGACATTATAGAGGATGCTGCGCAGCGTGCGGTCCAGCGATCCGGCGGCAAGGTGTTCGGCAGCTTGAACGAACTGTTCGATGCCGTTGACTATGTGGACGTTTGTACGCCCGGCACGGCCCATGTACAGCCGGTCATCGCGGCGCTGGAGGCCGGGATACCGACAGTTTGCGAGAAGCCCCTCGCGAACAGCATTGCCGATTGCGAGCGCATCGTAGACGCGGCTGAACGAACAGGCACGCCCTTGTTTGTGGCGATGGTTGTGCGTTTCTTTCCGCAGTTCGCCAAGGCCAAGGAGGTGCTGGACAGCGGGGCCATCGGCGCGCCGGGGGTGATCCGAACTGTGCGGAGCGGGAGTTTCCCTGATTCCAGCGTAGGCTGGCGCAAGGGTCTGGCGATTACCAGCTACTACGCCGACTTTGCCCAGAGCGGCGGTGTATTGCTCGATCTTTGCATTCATGACATCGATTACCAGCGCTGGTGTTTTGGCGAGATCGAGCGCGTCTTCGCGCGGGGCATGATGTTTGCCGGCAAGGAGCCGAAGGATCACGCGCTTCTTACTGTGCGCTTCAGCAACGGCGCAGTTGGGCACATCGAGGGCAGCTGGTCCTACCCGCGGGGGCGCTTCTCGACCCGCATCGAGATTGCCGGAACCGGAGGCATTATCGAGTGGGATTCGAGGACACGGCTGCCCGTGGAAGTTGCCCTTGCGCAAGAAGACGGATCGCTGGCTACCTCCGGCAGTTCACCCACCGCCCCCCAGGACGATCCCTACTACGCGGAACTGGCACACTTTGTTCGCAGCACGGAGGCGAAAGAGCCATTTATCGTTACACCGTACGACGGCATGATGGCGGTTAAGATATCACGGGCCGCTATTGAGAGCCTGGAGACGGGAAAGCCGGTCAATATCAGCTGAGGCCTCGTAGTGCTGCCATTTCTGTGCCGGCAGCAGTCCAAATAGCAGTTGACTTACAATAACTGACAATTCGTAGGACATACCGAAGAAGGATAGGCCGGTGACTCGCGAACTCGAACCTTTGACTGAAGTCCGCCTTGGCATGTTCAGTTTTGCCCATATGCACGCTGCCAGCTACATCCACTTCCTTGGGCAGATGGAGGGCGTGACGATTGCGGGCATCTACGACGATGACTATGATCGGGGTGGTCGCATTGCCGCCCAGTACAATGTCCCTTATTTCAGGCGGACGGACGGGCTCCTCGACCAGCAGTTGGAGGGGGCTATCATTTGTTCAGAGAATGTACATCATGCGCCCCTCGTTCTCCAGGCTGCCGGCCGTGTCGGGGCTATTTTGTGCGAGAAGCCAATCGCCACCACTGCCAGCGACGGTCAGGAGATGATCGACCGCTGCCGCGAGACAGGCACGAAACTGCAGATCGCCTTTCCCATGCGATTCGCCCCACCGGTAATGGAGATAAAACAGCAGCTTGACGAGGGCGTGCTGGGCGAAATCTACAGTGTCAAGAGCACCAATCACGGCTGGATGCCCGGACGCTGGTTTATTGATCACAAACTTTCGGGAGGCGGGGCGGTGCTCGATCACACTGTGCATGTAATTGACCTGCTGCGCTGGTTTTGGAACACGGAAGTCGAAGAGATTTACGCCGAAGTGGGTAATGAACTCATGAACCCCGGCTTGGGCATCGACGACGTAGGGATGCTGAGTTTTCGGCTTGCAAACGGCGTCTTCGGCACATTGGACACGAGTTGGTCACGACCAGATAGCTACCCCACTTGGGGGGATGTTAAATTGGATGTCCTCGGCGAGCAGGGGTTGATCTGCGTTGATGCTTTCGAGCAAAACCTGCAGGTCAGTTCGGACGAAGCGGGCAAGACATCGGCGGTAAATTGGGGCAGCAGCGGCGACGAGGGGTTGGTGGCAGATTTCGTGGATATGATACGCGAGGACAGGGCGCCCTCCATTAGCGGCGAGGACGGTCAACGTGCGCTCGAAGTCGCTCTGGCAGCCTACGAATCGGCGCGATTGGCGGAGCCGATTACGTTGCAGGTGTAATTGCAGGGAACGAATCACGACCAGAAGAGATCAGATAGAGGGCTTTTCTTGGTTTTACAGTTGTGCCGGGAATTTGAATTGGACCTATTCACAAGAATTCCCGTTTTATAGCGGCCGACACGACTCCAGGCCGCATCCTCATCGTCCGCCATATATTGTTCCCACCCATTGAAAAAGGCCACCAATGAGTCTTAATGCAGCAGGGCGGGCGCGCGCTATTCTAAAGGGCAGCCCTCTTTTTTTCGACACAGAAACAACAGGGCTCAGCAGTAATGCTGAAATTGTGGAAATAGGCATTGTAGACGCGGAGGGCAAGACACTTTTTGAATCTCTTGTCCGCCCGCTCGGGCGTATTCCCTATGAAGCCACCGCGATCCATGGTATATCAAACGGTATGGTCAGAGACGCTCCCACCTGGGCAGAAGTCTGGCCGAAAGTCAGCCAGCTGTTCATAGGGCGTCGCGTGGGGATTTTCAACGCAGAATTCGACCTGCGAATGATGCGGCAGTCGCATCAACAGCATGGCCTGCCGTGGGAGGATTTAGGTGGAAGTGCCTTCTGCGTCATGAAAATGTACGCTCGGCACTACGGCGAACGTTTGGGTATTCAGAACGCTAAATGGCAGAGTCTTCAGAAGGCGGGTCAGCAGTGCGGCATTGCCCTTCCTAACAGCCACCGAGCGGTAGACGATGCCCGCCTTGCCTGTGCAGTGTTTCGGCACATGGCCGGGCTAGTGGAGTCGGTCTGAGTCCGGACTTCCCCGTCGAACCAGGCTTTTATGGACCAAGTACTCAAAGAATTCCTGAATGGGAGGACGCCGTTAGTTGAAGAGGAGATGGACTGGTCTGGAGGCGGGTTAGCGCTGGTGCAAACTCGCTACACTTATGGGCTCGAGGAAGCAGCGTCTCCGCCAGTGGAGCTAGTAACCTCTGTCAGGGCGCTCGTGACCCGTGGCACAGATCTCATGGTGATTCGGGATCCGGTAGGTGAGCATATCGTGCCCGGTGGGCGCATCGACGAAGGTGAAGGTCTGCTGGAAGCACTGAGGCGCGAACTTCTGGAGGAGACCGGCTGGACTGTCCGAGGTGAACCCCTGCTTATCGGTCTGTTCCACTATCACATACGCTCACCGGAACCGGCGGGTTACGCCTACCCTTACCCCGACTTTCTTCAGTTACTTTACAAGGCGGAGGCTGACAGGCATATTCCAGAGGCGATGGAGGTTGGCGGTTACGAATTGGGCGCCGAGTTTCGGTCACGAAAGGAAGTCTTCGATTTGCCGCTTTCTGTGGGCGAGGCCGCGCTTATTCAAGTTGTGCGGGAAGCTTAGAGAAGGCTCGCTGGCAATCAATGCCAACGCGTTCCGGCCGGACTCTTCGTAGACCTTCAGCTGTAACCGGATCGCGCTCCCCAATAGGTGAGAATCGAAGGCAGTTTCGAGAGGCCTACCCAGAGGCCGTCTACCGCCGGAGCTCCTCGTGCAGGAGCTCCGACATCCTACCCACTACAGATACAATTTAATTCGTAACTACTAAGCCATTTACTGCGACTGTGTGGATCAGACCTTCAGTCACGGCGCCATTCGGGCTATCTCATCGTGTACTCGTTGGCCGACTCCGCCTTGGATGGAACACACCGCTGGAAGTACGGCGTAAGGTGGATGAGGGATGTTTTCGAAAGCAGTTTTTAGTAGGCAGTTTGTAGTTTTTGGTGAACTGCAAGGGAACTGCGGGGGTTAGGAGTCTGAGATAGCGCGTGGGAAGGAAGACACTGTTTGCTAGACGTATTGGTGGGGAAGAAAAAGCACGGTGGCTAGCCAGGGCGGGGCGTTGCGGGGGCGCAGCCCCTGCACAAGGGAGGGCCGAAGGCCGGAACTGCAGGGGTCAGGGGTCAGGGGTCAGGGGTCAGGGGCCAGGTGTCAGGTGTCAGGGGCCAGGGGTCAGGGGCCAGGGGCCAGTGGGGTGAGACGGTATGTCGGGGAGGAAACTGTGTTTGCAAGGCATGTTGCCAGGGGAGAATGAACACGGTGGTCTAGTAAGGGCGGGGCGTTGCGGGGGCGCAGCCCCTGCACAAGGGAGGGCCGAAGGCCAGAACTGCAGGGGTCAGGGGTCAGGGGCCAGGGGTCAGGGGTCAGTGGGGTGAGACGGTGTGTCGGGGAGGAAACTGTGTTTGCTAGGCATGTTGCCAGGGGAGAATGAACACGGTGGTCTAGTAAGGGCGGGGCGTTGCGGGGGCGCAGCCCCTGCACAAGGGAGGGCCGAAGGCCCGGACGCCCAAAAACAGAGAATGAGGAGAGAGTTAACACCTTTACTCGCCACATTCAGGTTCGCAAATCAGTTTTGGCTGGCTAGTAACGTCAATTCAGGATTGTTGCCGGCGCCTCGTCGCGGGATTGCGAGGCGCCGGCATTGAGGGGGCTACGGAATTCTCCGGCAGTTGGCTCGGCCCGGGTAGCGCCTCTGCGAACAGCTTCGAGCAGAGGGAAGAATCTCTCATTGTCTTGACACGCGTCCCTTCAGCGCCAGGAGAGCCATTGTCATGCTTACGATAACAACTACTGAAACGGAGAGTAGGCCCTTCAATATTTCGTCAATTTCCCAGCCTACGGTGATGATGGAGCGTAACGAGCCAAGGAGATAGGTAACGGGATTGTATAGGGCGACAGTTGCCATCCAGCCAGTCATTGCCTCGAGAGGTATGAACATTGGCGTGAGAAACATCATGGGAAGAAAGACCATGAAGCTGCTGCTGACGGCTGCCGCGCTGGCTGTTTTCAGGGCGATTGCATATGAGAAGCCTGCGAAACCGAGTCCCCAGTAGGCAGCGAGGGCAACAAAGGCGACGACGCCTGCTACACCGGTCTCGAACCGGACCCCTACTGCATACCCCAGGATGAGGACGGGGACCGAAAGGGCTATGACCAGAGCTATGTCAGCGACCATCATTCCCATCAGGAGAGCCAGGCGGCGTACCGGGGTCATCACGAGGCGGTCGAAGTAGCCACTGCGAACGTCCTCAACCAAGGTCAGCGCCCTCGAAAGCGGCCCGGTGACAGCCATGATGATTGCGACTGGGAGTTGGAAAGCCTTGTAATCGAGGGTGCCGCCCGCCTCCACGAAGTTCTGGAGCGCGCCCGTATTTACAGTGAAAAAGAAAAGGGGGATGATGAACCCAGGAATCACGGACTCGGGGTCCCTCAGGACCGATCGGAGGGCCCGACGTGATATCGCGGCGACGTCACTTGCGAAACCTCCATTTCTGGCCTGAACTTGGGTGAGTCCAATCGCTGTCATGCTGGCTCCTCCTTGACGATGTCGGCGTCTACTTCAAGGCGAGCGCCGGTGTAGTGAAGGAAGACGTCGTCCAAGGTAGCGGTGCGGAGGACTATGTCCTCTACAGAAGCACCGGACTGATCCAGCGCAATTGCGACAGGGCCAATCACCTTGGATCCCTGGTCTACGCTCAACGTGATTTCATTTGCGTAAACTTCGACGCTTTCGACGCCATCCACTTGCTCGCACGCCTCTGCTGCGCCGCTTGTCTGGCCATCAATCCTGGCGACGATCATGTCGGAACCGACAGAGCGCTTCAGTTCGGCGGGCGAGCCTTCGGCGACGATTCTACCCTGGTTGATTATGCCGACGCGCTGGGCGAGGTAGTCGGCCTCTTCAAGGTACTGCGTTGTCATGAAGATCGTTACTCCTCTATCCTCGTTTACACGGCGTACTTCGTCCCAGAGTTCGACTCGGCTGATGGGATCCAGCCCAGTAGTTGGTTCGTCGAGGAACAGAATTTGCGGTTCGTGAATCATGGCAACTGCCAGGTCGAGTTTTCGCTTCATGCCGCCAGAGTAGGTGCCGATGAGCAGGTCCAAGGCCTCGTCAATATTTAGCAGGTCAGCAAGATAGCTGATCCGTTGCTTGATGGCAGGTCCAGTTAAACCGTAGAGGCGGGACTGGAGCTGTAAGAGCTCCCGCCCTGTCTGCTTGTCATCGAGGGCCGCGGCCTGGAGCGCGGCGCCGATCTTGAGTCTGACGGCGGCAGGTTCCGTGACTACGTCATGACCGGCCACCCTGGCGGAACCGCTCGTCGGCAGAAGCAGCGTTGTCAACATTCTGACTAACGACGTCTTTCCCGCTCCATTGGGACCTAGAAAGCCGTAGATTTCTCCGCTGGGAATTGAGAGGTTGACGGCTTCGACTGCCCTGACGGCGCCGAAACTGCGGGATAGAGAGTTGGTAATTACTGCGTGTTCGTCCGTCATTACCGGTTCCGCTCCTCTCCTGTTTGGATTTCGACACTTGCTTCGTGCAGCTCGCCGCCGCGAATGATCTGCAAGGTTGTTTTTTTACCGGCCAGATCGCTTCGCAGTGCGATCGCCAGTTCGTCAGGACTGAGGATCGGTTCACTGTCAAGGTTGACGAGAATGTCACCCACTACAAGGCCTGCCTTTTCCGCAGGGCTGTCAGGCGTAACGGAGTTGAATAGCACTCCCGTCTCCTGTCCCAACTCTTTGCTACGGCCCGTGGGCAGTTGAACGGTCTGAACGCCTACTCCCAGGTAGCCCCGGCGAACAGAGCCATATTTCAGAAGGGAGTCTACGGTTGGTGCGACGGTGGCGTGGGTCAGAGCAATGCCACCATCGCGACTGAGAGCAGACGTCGCCATGCCGACGACGCGTCCGTCAGCGCCGACGATGGATCCGCCTGAAAAGCCAGGGTACATGACCAGGTCGGCGCGCACGTAGTGACTGATCCGGGCCCCGCCGTGGATTCGCCAGTCCTCCCCTATGGCACTCACTATACCCATGGAGGCCTGGACGCTTGTTCCCGGGCGGCCGACGGCGAATACCATTGCGCCAACGCGCAACTCTTCTTCTGGCAGCCATGCCATCTCTGCAAGACCATCACATTGGACACGTAACGCCGCGATGTCGATGGCGGGATCCCTTCCGATCAGAGTCGCATCCACCTGTTCGCCGTCGGGCAGTCCGACTCGAATATTCTCGGCTCTCACCACATGATTTGCGGTGACGATCACGCCATCTGCCGACCAGACGAACCCACTTGCCGGGAAACGGCGACGGCCGTTCACCTGTACGACCCCCTGCCCGGCTGATTCGACGACTGCGGCCATTCCTTCAGCTAAAGCTTTGAACTGGTTAGACATTTTTGGCTCCATCCCAATCTCTCTTGCGGGCTACGTGCCTGCAACAGCTTCCGTTGCTGCAGTTTCAATGATAGCGCGGCGCGTTCTTCAACACATCGGCAGATATGGCAGGGGGAACCCGTCAGTTCGGATAGGTGTGAGGCGGATTGGGCTGCATGCACGCGTCGGAAGACGCAGCAGCGTTGGTGTGGGAACTGGCTGCCGTGTCAGAGGGTGAGAAGCCCCAGCCTGGTGGCCTGGACGACGGCTTCTGTACGGCTGCTTACTCCTAGTTTGGAGAGGACTGCTTGTACGTGGAATTTGGCAGTGTTTTCGGTGATGCCCAGTCGCACACCGATGGCGCGATTTGTCAGGCCTTCGGCCAGCAAGCCCAGTACTTCCAGTTCTCTTGGCGTATGCGGCTCAGGAATTGGCGGCAGGAAAGAGGTCGATGGCATCCAAAGGGGAGTGGTCAGGGCCGGGTCTGTAACCGACAGGCCTTCGGCGGCAGCGTAGAGGGCGGCACGAAGTTGCCCCGCCCTGACACTGCGGGGGAGGAGCCCGACGAGTCCCATCTGACGGATGATACCGGGAGCCTCGCCGTCGGGTAGTATGGCAATTACAGGCAGACCGTCTTCAGCCAGATCTGTTATCGTCTCCCAGACCTCGGCGGAATCGGAGGCTGAGAAGTCCCAGCCAGTATCCCAGACGAGGACATTCGCGCTCCCGACCTTGTCCTGGGTTAGTTGAGCCGGAGACTCTGCCAGGAACGTGACGATCGCAGGTTCCGGATCAAGAATGGCGGCAAGGCCGTGGCGGCTGAGGGCGTCTTCGGCGAAGATAATTGCGGTTAGAGAATCCTCCTCGAACATTGGCATGGCGTGAATTTAATCACATGCCAGTTCTTTGGTCTGTGGGAACGCTATCATTGTATGCCAGGATTATCCAGGTGTTAATCGTTCGCAGTGAACGGGCACCCTTGTTCTCCATCGTGGCCGCGTCTCTGATTCCATGAGAAGAGAGGCGAAGAGGGGATTTCTTTCTCCTCTCCACCCCATGCCAATGACTGGCAGAAGAACTGCCTGTCCTCAGTTTGGGCTGGCTGGAATCGGGGTTGATCAGGCGAGCCGGTGCAGTTCGACCAGGAGGCGATCGGTCTGCTCGGGGCGGCCGACGGAGATGCGGATGCAGTTGTCGAGGCCGGGCTTCTGATAGTAGCGCAAGAGGATGCCTTGCTGTTCGAGGGCAAGTTTGAGGGCGGCGGCGTCTCCGTTCCCGGCACTTCGAAAGCCCTCGACCCGGCAGAGAACGAAATTGGCACCGGAAGGGTAGGGCGAGAGGTAGGGAACCTGTTGCAATGCGTTGAAGAGTCGTTCGCGTTCGGCGCGTATCTTTTCTACAATCGAGTGCATTTCTTCGGCATAACGTAGACTGGCCAGACCGGCCACTGTGGCGGCGACGTTGACATTGTAGGGCTGTTTGAACTTCCAAAGAATTGGCATCATCCAGGCAGGGAAGATACCGTAGCCCAAACGAAGACCGGCGATTCCGGCGGACTTGGAAAATGTTCGAATGATGACAAGGTTGTCGTGCTCCAGTACCAAGGGCGAGCGACTTGTCTCGACCGAGAATTCGACGTAGGCCTCATCGAGGACGACGATCAGAGGGAGCTGCAACAGACGCAGCAGGTCTTCGTCCGGGAGCCAGTTACCGGAAGGATTGTTTGGCGAGGTGAGAAAGAGGAGCTTGGGCGAGACCGATTCCCGCTTCAGCGCGTCGGAATTGAACAGGTCAAAGATGCCTTCGACATCAATATGGTAATCATCTGTTCTCCAAACTTCCAGAACTTCGGCGCCGACCAGTTTGGCGTCGAAGCTATACATCCCGAAGGTAGGGGGCGTGTTGATAATAGCGTCGCCTGGCCCAAGAAAGAGGCGGCAGAGATAGTCGAGGATTTCATCGGTGCCGTGGCTGGGCAGGATCTGCTCGAAGGGCACTGACCCTGTTGACTCATCCTGCCGCTGCTCACTAACCAGATGCTGTGCCAGGGCTTGGCGCAACTCAGTCTGCTGCGGGTCCGGGTAGATGTGGTAGTAAGCGTATTCGGCCAGCGCCTCAGCGACGGCAGGGTGCGGCCCGTAGGGGTTTTCGTTAGCATCCAGCTTGATGATTTCTGAGGCCGGAATGCCAAGCCGCTGGCTCAGTACTTCGAAGGGTTGAATTGGTGTGTATTCTTCGAGACTGGCGAGATGCGGTTTGAGCAGAGACTGAAATTTGTTGGCTTGCATTGCAAAGACTCGTGTTCAGTGGGGTTTCAGGGATTCAGCCGGCGACTCACGGCGGCAGCGTGCCCGCCGAGACCTTCGGTACGGGCCAGGGTTTCGGCTGCCGGCCCGATGGCGGACAGCGCTTGCTCGTTGAGGCCGATGAGGCTGATGAGCTTGACGAAATCGGTCACGTTGATGGGGCTGGCGAAACGGGCGGTACCGCCCGTGGGCATTACGTGGCTTGGCCCGGCAGTGTAGTCCCCCAGAACTTCGAAACTGCGTTCTCCCAAGAAGATACCGCCGGCATTCTGCACGTTGTCGATCCAGCGCCACGGGTCTTCAACGAGTAGGCAGAGGTGCTCAGGGGCATATTGGTTTGCGAGGGAGAAGGCTTCGTCCAGTGAATCGGTAACAACGATACCTGCACTGCGAGCAAAGGTGGCGGCCGCGATCTGACTACGGTCCAGTTCCTCCAGTTGGGCGTGGACCGCCGCCTGGACCTCAAGCGCGAGTTTCCGGCTGGGTGTCAGCATCACCGCGCTGGCGAGAACGTCGTGCTCTGCCTGGGCCAGCAGGTCTGCGGCGGCGAGCTGGGGGTCGGCCGCTCCATCGGCGATGATGAGAGTTTCAGTAGGGCCGGGCAGGCCGTCGATTCCGACCAGGCCAAAGAGCTGCCGCTTCGCCAGGGTAACGAACAGGTTGCCTGGTCCGCATATCTTGTCAACAGCGGGAAGTGTCTCGGTGCCGAAGGCCATTGCGCCAATGGCCTGGGCGCCTCCGGCGATGTAGACGGCATCTACACGGGCTATTGTAGCGGCTGCCAACGTTACTCTGTCCGGAAGTCCGGTCTCCTTCTGTGGGGGCGTGACGACGATGAGCTCACCGACGTTGGCGACGCGGGCCGGGATGGCGGTCATCAGCAGGGTGCTGGGCAGGGGGGCGGTGCCGCCGGGAACATAGATCCCGACGCGCTCGATGGGACGTACGAGCTGGCCGACCGTTCCTTCGTGGTCGTTCTGGATCCAGCTTTGATTGGGCTGGCAGCGATGGAAGTTCTCGATACGCTCAGCCGCCAGCACCAGGGCGTCGTACGCCTCGGGAGCTACCTCAGCTGACTCGCTCAGGATCGTCTGCTGATCGACGCGCAGGTCGTCGAGGCTGACGCCGTCCAGCTTTTCAGTCCACTTTCGAACGGCTGCGTCGCCGCCGGTTCGAACATCGGAAAGAATCGTGCGAACAGCCTCATCGGGTCCGATGCGGGATCCGAAGATTTGTTCATTGCTGTCCAGTATCTCTTCCGGCAGTTCGAAATCGTCCCAGGGTTGACGGCGGAGGATAGAGTTACGGGCGGCTTCTGGCTCGAGAATGGGAAAGACAGTTGTCATAGGTTTGATGATTGAGCAGGCGCTTGTGTTTTCTGGAAAATCGCTTTGATATAACTGTGTGTTTGCTACTGTCGAAGTCGCTCGGCGTCCGCCATTCGACCGAGTACGACGACGATGTCTTCCTCTTTGAGGCGGAAACCTGCATTGGGGCTGACGATAAGGTCGTCGCCTCTACGTACTGCGATCACAGAGAGTCCATAGCGTTGACGTAAACTCAGCTCGGAGAGTGAGTGTTCCCATGTGCTGGGCGGGGCGAGGAGCTCCACGACGCCGACGTCGTTGCTCACTTCGAGGTAGTCGACAAGGTGACCGATGGCCATTTTTCGCCCCAGGCGGCGGCCGGCCTCATGCTCGGGCAATATTACTTCGTCTGCGCCGACTTTCAGCAGGATTTCCCTCTGCGTGATTGTGAGGGCTTTGGCGATGACGCGCTCTACACCGAGTTGCCTGAGAAGAACGGTGGCCAGCAGGTTGTTTTCGAAGTCGGTGCCGATGCAGACGAGGCCCGTGTCGAAGGTTTCGACGCCTGCCTGCCGCAGGGCGTCAATGTTGGTTGCATCCAACTGCACGACGTGGGGAAGTTCGCCGCTGAGGGCCTGGACGCGGTCGTGGTCCGAGTCGATGGCCAGCACGGTACGGCCGTTTTCGACGAGGGTGGTTGCGACGGCGGTGCCAAAGCGGCCAAGACCAATGACGACAAACTCCGATTCGCGCCCGGCTCTTCTGAACGGTGAATATTGGGCAGGTTCTCTGGCGGCCTGTTCCGCTTCCACTTCCCGCTCCGCGGGGGTAGATCGCGTAGCAAAGGGGGATAGAGGGCGAATCAGGCGGCCAAGGGTTCGATGAATCTGCATTAGTTGTTCCAAGATGGAAAGAGAATTCTCAGGCTCAGATCCCTCTCCCGACAACCTTTCGATGGTCCTATGCTTCGTGTGTACTCTCGCTGTTATCGTATCACGCGCGCATTCCCAATCAGGCCCTGATGCACGCTTGGTCAGCAAGGACGGTGAGCGCATTATAGCATAGTAGTAAGGTCAAAACCTTTTCAAACGGGGCATCTCGTGATACCATTCGCCAGAATTGCAGTTGGCATTTTCGGGTTGGGTTCATCCTCAGAGTTAAGAGGAGCGCAGGCATGTCTGACAGCTCTCTTCAGCCAGCGAAGGTTTCACTTCACCCGCGGTTTTTCTCGGAGAAGAAACGAGTATTTCTGGAGAGCGGTTCGCTTAAGGCATCACTGTTCGAGTTTGAGAGCGGCGTTGCGGCTGTCGAGCTCGAAAACGGTGTAAGCGAGATTGTCATGTTGCCTTTTCAAGGCCAGCAGATCTGGTCGGCGACATTCGGCGGCAGAAACGTCACGATGAAGTCGATGTTCGACCAGCCGCGGCCGACTGCAGACTATCTGCAGACCTACGGCGGGTTTTTGCTCCACTGTGGATTCACGGCGATGGGCGTGCCGACTCAGGAGGATGACCATCCTCTGCATGGTGAGCTGCCGAACGCGAAGTTTCAGCATGCGTGGCTGGTGTTGGGTGAAGACGATAGCGGCGCCTACATCGGCGTGGGTGGGCAGTACCAGCACACGATTGCCTTCGCAGACAACTACACTGCGACGCCGCTGGTAAAGCTTTATGCCGGCGCAAAGGAAGTGCACGTCTCCCTGAGTTGCCGGAACTGCAAGAAGACGCCAATGGACTATATGTATCTGGCTCATGCAAACTTCCGGCCGGTAGACGGCGGGCGGATCGTATACAGCGCCAAGGTTACACCGCAGACGGTACGCGTCCGCCGCAGTATTCCGGACCACATCAGCACAGGGTCCGAATACCGGGACTTCGTCAACCGTTTAGGCGAAAGGCCTGAAGAACATCATGTTTTCGACGAAAGCATGACTTTCGTCCCGGAGCTGGTGTTCAGTATCGACTACGACGCGGACGAGGCGGGCTGGGCGCACACGCTGCAGGTGCATCCGGATGGGCGCGCTGACTATGTTCGTCATCGACCAGAGCAGCTGCCAATTGGGGTCCGCTGGATATGCCGCACGCCAGACAAGGACGCTTTGGGGTTGGTCCTGCCGTCCACTGCCGAGCCGGAGGGCAAGAGTGCCGAGATGGCCAAAGGCAATGTGAGAGAGTTGGAAGGCGGCGGCGATTGGCGTTGTGATTATATTTTGGGGACGTTGGATGCAGAGGAAGTCGGCGCGGTCGAAAGGAAGATAGCTGAAATCGGTTAGCGGGCAGCCGACTCTTTCGGAGCTGGAGGCTCACAGGGCAGGGCAATTGGAGTCTGAATAGGGCAACCTGGATGCTGGTGATCAAGGTGGGTGGCGGTAAAGAGCTGAATATAGACGAGATCGTCAGTGACATTGTCGCGCTGCGAAAGGATGGGCGGGATCTGATCCTGGTCCACGGCGGCGCGGAGACGACGAACGACGTGGCCGAGGCGCTGGGCCATCCGCCCCAGTTTGTAACCAGTGAAAGCGGCTTCGAGAGCCGGCGCACTGACAGGCGCACATTGGAGATTTTCGAGATGGTCTATTGCGGCCAGCTCAACAAGATGTGGGTGGAAAAGCTGCAGCGGGCGGGCGTGAATGCCGTTGGGCTTAGCGGCTTGGACGGCCGCGTTTTTGAAGGGAAGCGGAAAGATAGGCTACGAGTGCGGGTGAACGGAAGACGGTTGGTGCTGCGAGATGACTGGACCGGCACTGTTGAGAAGGTGAATGTGGATCTCCTGCGTCTGTTGTTGGGGGCAGGTTATTTGCCGGTACTCACGCCTCCCGGCGCCTCGGACATCGGAGAGGCGATAAACGTGGACGGTGACCGGGCCGCGGCTATGGTCGCGGCCGCGTTCGAGGCCGAGGCGCTTGTGATTCTCTCAGATGTTCCGGGATTGTTGCGCGAGTTTCCTGATGAGTCCAGCCTAATCCGTGAGATTCCGCGTGCGCAAGCCGACGGTTTCATGCAGTTCGCCAAAGGGCGGATGAAAAAGAAGGTGATGGGCGCGGCGGAGGCGGTCGCAGCCGGCGTTCAAAAGGTGATATTTGCCGATGGGAGAGTCGAGAGTCCGATACAACGGGCGTTGGAGGGTCAAGGTACGCAGATTGCGTGAGAATTGCGTACTGCGAAGAGAGTAGTCCAATCACTGATTCGACTGGGCCGTGACATTTCAGCAGTACACGGGTGGGCAGGTCTGGAAGCATCAGCACTCCCGGCCTGAATTGATAGCCCAATAGAAGAGACCTAGCCGAGACTCGAACAGATACTTGATGAATATGACACAGAACTTAACTGATACCCATGTCGCAGTAAGAGATACCCAGGCTTTTGAGTCAGGCGTTGTTCCCCGTCGCGGGGACACGGTGATGGTTCGCGGCGAAGGCTGCTGGATGATTGATAGCGAGGGACAGCGGTACCTGGATATGACTTCGTCGCAGGGCGTGGCCATGTTGGGTTACGGCCACCCTGTGTTGACGGCGGCCATACAGGGGCAGGCGGGGCGCATGCACGCCTGCCCCAACTTCTTTCACAACGATACGCGGGCGGAGTTCCTGAGCAGGCTGATATCGGTCACGCCAGAGCACCTGACGCGGGCTTTTTTGGGGAATAGCGGCGCTGAGGCGATTGACGGCGCTATCAAGTTTGCGCGGCTGGCTACGGGGCGTACTGGAATTGTGGCTGCACGCAACAGCTTCCATGGGCGTACGGTAGGAGCGCTGTCCATCACCTGGAACCCCCGATACCGCCGCAAATTTGAGCCGCTGATGCCAGATGTCAGCCACGTTCATTTTAACAACATCAATCAGCTGGATGAAGCTGTTGGCGACGGCACTGCGGCGGTGGTGTTGGAGGTCATTCAGGCTGAGGGCGGTGTGCACGAAGGGAGCGCCGATTACCTTGCCTCCGTTCAGCAGTTGTGCCAAGAGAGGGGTGCGCTGCTGGTAATCGACGAGGTGCAGACCGGTTTTGGGCGGACGGGGCGCTGGTTCGGGTTTCAACACTTCGACCTCGAGCCGGACATCGTTGCGCTGGCAAAGGGCCTGGGGGGAGGATTCCCTATGGGCGCGGTGGTTTACACTGAGAAGATTCAGGAAAGTCTTTTTTCCGGGGCGCACGGGAGTACTTTTGGGGGCAACCCACTGGCCTGCGCGGCCGGTATTGCTGCGTTAGGGGTATACGAGGATGGGTTGATCGAACAGGCAGACAGGGCTGGGTGGCGACTGAGGGAAGCCCTGGAAGCGGCCATCGGCGCGCGCAGAGTTGTACGCGAAATCCGAGGTAAGGGACTCCTGATCGGCATTGATCTGCGTACGAAGGCGGTACCCTTTCTGAGGTCACTGATGGAAGAGCACAACGTGCTGGCGCTGCCGGCAGGCTCGACTGTTCTGCGACTGCTGCCGCCGCTGACCATCAGTGACGGGGAGATCGACATGGCGGTAGAGGCGATAGCCGCTACTTTGCCCGAGGGCGCTTGACCTTGGTCCCGGGCTATTGTAAAGGACACTCATGTGAATATCATTTATAGCGGCGTTTTTGTGGACGATCAAGAAAAGGCGTTGAAGTTCTATACAGAAGTGCTTGGCTTTGTAAAGAAGGAAGATATTCCCGTCGGTGAATTCAGGTGGTTGACTGTAGTGTCACCGGACGATCAGGACGGGACAGAGTTTCTCCTGGAACCGAATGCCAACCCCGTCGCCGAACAGTATCAGAAGGGTATTTACGAACAGGGAATCCCGGCCACGTCGCTTGGCGTCGATGACGTGCAAGCTGAATATGAAAGGTTGACAGAATTGGGTGTGGCGTTCAAAGTCGAACCGACGGATTATGGTCATTATAAGATTGCTTCCTTCGACGACACTTGTGGGAATCTGATCCAGATCCAGCAGACTTGACGCCTAAGGGAGGTTTTGGAGGCGTCAATTGTGTGCCAGCCCGCAGAAATGCAGGTTGGAAAGGGCGATAGTCAGCGTAAGGACGTGAGAGTTTGTCGACCGAATTTCAGGACGAAGAATTTGGAGACACATTGGCGGGGTCTACAATCTATTCAAGCCCTTTGCGTGAAGAAGGTATCGAAACGAATGCAGTGACGAAAGTAACAGCATAAAGAAAGCCAGGAGTATTGGAATGAGTGAATCAAATCAGAACGGCGCTCAGATGCAGAACGGTGCTGGAGCCCAGGTCGGAAAGGATGGGGCAGAAGACACGCTGCATGAGGTGATCGTGATAGGCAGCGGACCGGCAGGTTGGACGGCGGGCCTTTACGCAGCGCGGGCGAACCTGGAACCGTTGCTGATCACCGGCGACGATTTTGGCGGCCAGGTCAGCATCACATACGAGGTCGAAAACTATCCTGGTTTTCCTGAGGGGCTTAGCGGGCCCGACCTGGTAGAAAAATTCAAGGCGCAGGCCGAACGATTCGGATGCACGGTTTCCTATGATCATGTCACGGAAATCGTAGTTGATGAGCATCCGTTTACGGTACGGACCGCCCAGGGTAAGACGTACCAAAGCAAAACGTTAATTCTCTGCAC
The DNA here is from genome assembly GCA_965207495.1 of Caldilineaceae bacterium. GTDB lineage: Bacteria > Chloroflexota > Anaerolineae > Caldilineales > Caldilineaceae > Bin5. The sequence goes on along the minus strand of OZ242287.1, from coordinate 2,751,929 downwards.
TGGGGCGCGCCCGCGCTTTCTGCAGGTACCCGGCGAGCAGGAATATACGGGTAAGGGTGTCAGCTACTGCGCGACATGCGACGGATTCTTTTTCCGAGGCAAGGAGCTAGTCGTGGTGGGCGGAGGAGACAGCGCGTTGGAAGAAGGGCTTTTCCTGACCAAATTCGCGACAAATGTAAAGGTTATCCACCGGCGGGATGAGTTACGGGCAAGCAAGATTCTGCAGAGTCGCGCATTTGACCATGAGAAGATCGATTTCGTTTGGAATACGGTCGTGACCTCGATCAACGGGAACGAGAATGGCGTCGTTTCGGGTGTCACCACGCAGGATACGCAGAGCGGCGCCGAGAGCGAACTCGACACTGACGGCGTTTTTGTTTACATCGGCCACCTCCCCAATAACGACCTGTATCACGGGAAGCTGGACCTGGACGAGGACGGCCATTTGATCGCGGACCCGATGACGCGGACCAATGTACCCGGCGTTTTTGCGGCAGGTGAGATCGCGGACAAAGTATTTAAGCAGGTGGCGACCAGCGTTGGGCAGGGCTGCGCAGCGGCGATGCAGGCGGAGAAGTTTCTGGCATCACTGGAAGCAGTGGGTCTTCCCGACCTGAGCGAGGATCCGCGAGCCTGGCCCACACCAGGCGTTCCCAAAGCGAAGGCGGACTTGGTGGCGGCTGATTGAGATTCCCCTTAGGGGCCGCCAGACTGTGCGCAGACGCGAGGCGGTGCTGCGAGAGGCTCCTGCTCTACGCAGAGGCATCGTTCCTGACGAAGGACCGGATCGGTAGTGCCGCCTCCTCCTAGTTCGACTCCCCAAGACAAAGATTCTGAGGCGCTGGCTCGCAGCGCCTCTCTCCTATCAATTGGCGCGGTTGCCAGTCGTGTTCTGGGTCTAGCCCGGGAGATGGTGATTGCGAGCTACTTCGGCGCGACCGGGCCGGTGAGCGCCTTTACGGCGGCCGGCACGGCGCCAAAGATGCTGTACGACTTTCTGGTCGGAGGCATGCTGAGCGCGGCGCTTGTCCCGGTCCTGAGTGACTATGCCCGGCCTGACCGTAACCGAAGGGACAAGGCGGAGGACGCCGACGCCCCGCCTGAGGGCAGACAGGTCGGACCCAATCCGGAGCTTGTTCGGCTGGTCGGCGCGCTGCTCAGTCTGGCCGTAGTCTCACTGTCTGGGCTGGTACTCTTGATGGTCGTCTTTGCTCCCCAGGTTGCCAGTCTGCTTGCAGGGGGTTTTGACAGTTTTGATCCGGCGCTGCTTCCTCTGACGACGAGTCTGCTGCGCTTGATGGCGCCAGTCATCTGGTTTATCTCGATGGCCGGACTCTTGACAGCGGTCCTGTTTGCACTTCAGCGCTTCAGTATGCCGGCACTGGCCTCAGCCGTCTACAACCTTGGAATTGTCGTTGCCGCGCCGCTGCTGGCGGGGCGCGTCGGTATTGCCAGCCTGGCAGTAGGCGTGCTGGCCGGGAGTGCGATTCAGTTTGGGTTGATGGCGTGGGACGTGCGCCGGGCCGGTCTCAAGTTCACGGTGCAGTGGAGCCATCCGGCGCTGGGCCGAATCGTACGGCTCTATCTGCCGATTGCGGCAGGGCTGATCGTGGCGCAGTTCCAGGTTGGGCTGGATCGACGGCTTGCCAGCGGCACGGGGGTGCAGAGTATCGCCTGGATGAGCAAGGCGACGACGTTGCAACAGATGCCTCTGGGGATGATCAGTGTTGCCATATCGCTGGCGGCTTTGCCGCGCCTCAGCCAGCAGTTTGCCGCGGGGGACGAGGGGGCGTATCGTGCGACGTTGGGGCGGGGGCTTCGCATGGTGATCGTGATGATTGTGCCGCTCCTGATTGGGTTGGGGCTGCTGGCTGAGCCGACGGTGCGGTTACTGTTTGAGCGGGGACAGTTCACTGTGGCGGACACGGCGCAGGTGGTGTCGGCACTCCAAGTTTATCTTGTGGGCGCGCTTTTCGCTGGGATCGATTTCCCTTTGATCTATGCTTTCTATGCGCGCAACGATACGTTGCTGCCGGCATTGGTGGGTGTGCTCAGTGTCGTGGTTTACGCTGGTGTGGCTCTGGTCCTGATAGAAGGGCTGGGCTTTCTTGGTCTGGTGTGGGCGGATACGGCCAAGCAGGGCGCGCATGCCGTTGTGATGTTAGGTTTGCTGTACTGGAAGCTGGTGCATGTTTCAAGGAAACGGCGTCCGGACGGTGCACAAGAGGAACTGGAACGCCAGCAAGAGCGAGGTAGCGGGCAGACGGTACGAACGGTTGGGGTGGTTTTCGGGGCGGCTCTAGCTATGGCAGTTGTGATAGTGTGGTTGCTATCTCTTTTAGATCCTGGAGGAAGGACTTCCCTGTCTAGTGACATTGTACGGATCTTTGTCGGAGGCGGCGGGGGTGCCTTTGCCTACGCCGGCGTGTTGCTTCTCGCCGGCCAGCCTGAAGCCAGGCAGCTGGCCCGGATTGCGATGCGCCTGGGGGGATTTGCCAGGGAAACGTGAGTCTTGACTCTTTCGCTTCTCAGCTTCTTACCATGGGTCATTCTTGTGAGGTACGTCGTTCCAAGGACGGACGGCTTCCTTTATTCGATCTTAATTCACTGTGTCTTTCCTGAATCCACACGACAATAGCCGGTTCATCAGTCCAGCCTTTCTGAGGCGGAGTTCCTGGAAGGTGATGGGACTGCTGCTGGCCCTGCTTCTCATCGGCGGCAGCGTTCCGCGCAGGATCCCCACGCGTGCCCACATCATCAAGTCAGTGGTAGCCCTGCCTGATTTCAACTTTCTCGCTTGGGAGTTGAATGCTCTGGGACGTGCAGTCTTTGCGGGCGGGAGTTCGCTGGAGGAAGGGTTGGATGTAGATGCCCAGGTGGGATTGGTACGCGCCTACTTTGAGCGGGCGAAGAAGATCGCGGAAAAAGAGAGAGAGCTGGAGAGGCTGGTCTCGGAAGAGGCTTCGACTGCAACTGAGGACTCTGAAACAGGCAAGGTTGTTCAGGCTACTGTAGTGGGTCAACCGAGGGCGAACCATACTACTGATGCCGGCGATGAAGCAGGACATTCGATATCGATTGAAGACGCACGTCTGGCGTTGGCCGGGTTGCGCCTCAAGCAAGCGGAAGATCGTGCCTTAGTGGAAGCGGTCCTGCAGAATCAGATTCAGGAGGAGGTCCGGGAGGCGGGCCTGGGTTTGCTCAGTTTTGTATGGCCGCCGGTGCAGTTCGCCTTCGTCGAGCCCCCGCTGAAGCTGACCGTAAGCCCACGCGACCGGATCATGACGCTCCATTCACGCGTTCTTCAGGCCGAGTATGATCCGGTTACTCTTGGAGAGAGCGAACGGGCCATCGAGGCGAGTACAGATCTCAGTGCGCATATTTCACAGATTGGGGGCATGGCAGTCTTCCCGGCGATGGTTGTGGAGAGCAGTTCGCTCAGATGGGTGTTGGAAACGGTCGCCCACGAGTGGGTACATCACTATCTCTTTCTATTCCCGCTTGGTCTTCGCTACGCCAGCAGCGATGATTTGACGTCAATCAATGAGACGGTCTCGGAGATTATCGGTGTGGAGATCGCTGAACGGGTATGGCGGCGCCTCTATGACACTGCGCCGCCGTCTGCGGAGACAGCAGGTGAGACCACTGACGACGTGCCCTGTGCCTGCAGCACGGCCGATCTTTGGTCGCAGACATACGAGTTGGAGCAGAACCGGTGGGAGCAGTACGGGCGACCGCTTCAGTTTGACTTTCGGCGGGAGATGCGGGAGACGCGGCTGCATGTGGACAGGCTGCTGGAAGCCGGACTGGTGGAGACGGCGGAAACCTATATGGAAGGGCGAAGGCGCTATTTCGTGGAGAAAGGGTACGCCCTGAGGGTGTTGAACCAGGCCTATTTTGCTTTCAACGGTAACTATGGGACGGGCGCGGCATCGTCCAATCCTATCGGTCCCCTGTTGGAGCAGCTGCGCGAGGAGAGCGACAGTTTGGCCCACTTTTTTGGGCAGGTCCGCTGGTTTACCAGCCTGGCCGACTTGGAGAAGGCATTGCTGGCAGAGTGAGGGAGCTTTGATTAGACATTCAGGGCGCGACCTACCTCAGTGGGCAGCGGAGCAGATACGGGACTGCGTTCGGCTGACAGCAGTTTGAAGCGGAACATTGGCCTCTCAATCAGGAGCATGTTATGGCAACCTATCGTACTGGAGTAATTGCCTGCGGCATTATCGCGCGTGTCCATGCCAGGGCGTGGCTAGGCGTAGAGGGCAGTCCTACGGAGATTGGCGCAGTTGCAGACTCGAATGCGGACGCTCTTAGGGAGTATGGCGATTTCTTCGGTGTCCCCGAAGCGCATCGCTACGCCGATTACCGGCAGATGCTGGACAACGAACGGCTTGATTTCGTCGACGTGTGTTCCTGGCACCAGCTGCACGCAGAGATGGTCATCGCGGCCGCGGCGCGCCAGCCGAAGGCGATCATCTGCCAGAAGCCGATGGCAGTAGACCTGGGCGAGGCAGACGCGATGTTGACTGCTTGCCAGCGGAACGGCGTCAAGCTGATGATCGCATACCAGAGGCCGCATCATGCAACCTGGCAAAAGGCCAGGGACCTTGTGCGGGAGGGGGCAATCGGGCGCGTCGTGCAGATTCAGCTGGATTCAGGCGGCAACCTGCTCAATACCAATTCGCACAATATCCGCCTGGCGCTCTTTCTCATGGATGAGCCGCAGGTGGAGTGGGTGATGGGTGCGGTCGAACGCACGACGGAGCTGCTGGAGCGCGGGTTGCCGGCGGAGGATGCCTGCCTTGGCCTGGCCGCGTGCGAAAATGGCGCCACGATACTCATCATGGGGGACTTGATTCAGGGACTGGGCCAGGGATGCCGCGTGATCGGGACCCACGGGATCATGGAGCTCAGCACGACCTATCACCCCGAGAGCGTGATTCCTTCCGATGCGCCGATGCACATGCCCGAAGGCCTTTCGGCGCGCTACAACTTCGAAATCGGTACTGTTCGCTATCTGAACGGAAGGACAGACGGCTGGGAGGCCCTGTCGGTACCCTGGAAGGACTGTTGGTCACAGCAGTGCCAGGAGGCGATAGATTGGGTCGAAGGACGGGTGGCAGATCCAATCAGCGGCGGGGAGCGGGGGAGGGCAGTTCAGGAGGTGATGATGGCGCTGTATGAATCGGCGCGCAAGCGGCAGCGGATCTACCTGCCGCTGAAGACGCGTGTCAATCCTCTGAGCTTGATGGTAGAAGGCGGGGAACTGGCGGTGGAATGGCCGGGGCGCTACGAACGCCGGGCGACCCTTGTGCGCGGCGAGGCAATGTCATGGCACGACGAGAGGACATAACCGGCGGCGAATAGACCTATGGCCTAATTGTTCCGTCCGGGTTTTCGCGGGTGGGCCGGATCACGGTGACGCCGTCCTCCTCGATCAGCGGCCGTCGATAGATGTAGGGAGGCTCCAGTACCGCTTGCTGGGCTGGGGTCAGTTCCTGGACCCAAGCGGGCAAGCTGGTCTCGTAGACGCCGCCATGAAAATGCAGGTAATTGGGTGAGTAGCGGTAGAGAAGTGAGCGGCGCTGATGACTGGCCTTCCAGGGAAGGGTGCCGTGGATGGTCGCTTCGTTAAATATCACCATGTCGCCCGCTTTGCAGGGAATATTGTATACCAGCTCGCGGTTGCTTTGATAGTTCTTGATATCGTCCGGGCAAGTGAAATTTGCCTTATGGCTGCCAGGGATTACGCAAAGGCCGCCGTCACCTTCGTTGACGTCAGCCAGCTGGAACTGGCAAACGATCATGCCGCATCGGATCTGGCCGTTGGTGTAGCTGTAATGCTGGGTGCCATCAAAAAGCCGGCCTGTCGAGCCGTGCAGGCGCAACCCTTCCGTACCCGCTGAAGAAGCCAATAGGAAGGGTGAATGGTCCATTTTCCAGCCGCGTCCAAACATGGTGTTCAAGTATGGGACGAGCTTGGGGTGAGCCAGAAGTTCCCTGAAGGGCTGGCACCAAGGCTGCTCCCAAGTTAACATTCCTTCAAAAAAGTCTCGGTCCAGTTCGCCAGCCATATCGCCATCTGCGTGGGAGTTAGGGTCGGGAATCGCCTTGTCCCAGTTGGCGTCGAATGCTTCGTTTAACCCCTTCAATTCAGGCGGAGAAAGAAAACCTTCTACCTTCAGAAAGCCCTGCAGGTCGAACATGAATTTCTCACGTTCGTTCATTGCCATCTCCTTGGTGACTCAGACGAAGGAAGTAGTCCGATGAGAATTGGATTGCATTGTGCCTCGCATCGGCATCTCCCTGATTAAATCACTGGCTAGCGGCTAGAGTAATCGCGGCCGGGCCGGCAGCCAACTCAAGACGCGGACGCTTATCGGACATTGGCCTATTCAGGCTTTTCCAGAGCGAAGGTTGCTTTCAGCATGATTGCCACTTCCACCTCGGACGGGGAATTGGCCAAGGAGCTGGAGCTACCCATCAGGAAGTAGCCGCCAGTGGCTGTCTGCCCTGCGTGGGCGATGCAGCCGCCCGCCGGGCGGATCGCGCCAACGGGTGAGACGTCTTCTGACACTGTAATGACGCGGCCAAGCGACATATCCAGGAGACTTGCCATCCTCGAAGCACGCTGTCGCGCGTCTTCAAGTGCGGCACGCATCGCTTCCAGCTCCAGAGTGGCGCAGTCTTCCACGCGGAAGAGCATGTTCGCGCCCTGAATCGTTGGGCCGCGCCTGCCTTCCATTTCATCCACGAGGCCCTGCATCAGAGATAGCAACCGGTCCAGTTCGTTAAAGGAGAAAACAACTTCGCCTGCGAAGTTTGAAGGACCGTAGGCGTAGTTTCGGCTCAGGTAGTTAATCTCGATTGTTTCTACATCAATTCCCTGTTCAACCAGGAACTCCTTCACCTCCTCAAGGTCGGTCGGTGCGACGAAGGACAGTTCCGGACCGCCAGGGCCATAGGACGGTTGCTCGCCAATATACAGGTTCACGCCCACACTGTCCGGCGCGGCCGACGCGGCGCCGTAGCCCAAGACGGTGACGCTCATGGGGAGCTCAGGAGAGGCTTCCTGGTTCGGGGGGCCCCGAGGCTCGTGGCGGGGACCAGAAGGAGTGAAGCAGTAAACAAGAGTGTGAGGAGGGTACTTTTCATCCGACTTTCCTTTCTCTACTTTCTATCAATATCAAACGCGGCGTGCCGTCTTGTTTCGATTTTCAGAGTCAGTTTTCGGTCGGTAGAGTCGACGCTCAGCGGGTCGACGCAGGAATTTGGGGACAGGTACAGACACTCCTTGCCTATGAGCACATCCACCGGAGAGGGAAACGCCAGACGTCCTTAGTTTTTTTGGCTTTGCCTGCGTTACGCCAGATATTCGAGGAAATAGCTGCTACCGGTTGGAGAGCGGTTACCTGGAATCGCAGGCTGACTGACTGAGTCAGTTGATATAAGAAATCTATCTTATTCGCCAGAAAGTGGCAAATGGTTTTTCGGGGACGGAGGCGGCTGGAAACGTCTTCAGACGTTATGCTGTCGACTTCATATTGGTCAACAGCGGCCACACTTCGCAAGCACAGATTGCCGTCGTCGCTCAGGCTTTAGTGGGCTCCTGGGAGGCGTTTACTTTTTTCTTGCTTGATACAGAGTTGGCTCGCAACTATAATAAGGCGGACTCTCCCCCGAGGTACCTCCAACGTGCAGCCCGCATCCTTCACTACGGCCGATTTATCGCTTTTCTTACTTGCAGTCGAATCTGTGTCATCTTTTTTCCAAAAGCCAAGGAGATTGGAGCCATGACAGACTCGAAGCTGACCCGACGCCAGTTCCTGCGAATTACGGCCGCGGGAGCTGCCGGAACTGCGGCGCTTGCCTGCATGCCGGCAGCCGCGCCGAGCGCAACGGACTCTATGACCGATGAAGGTTCTCCTGACGAAGCGCCGACGGAGGTACAGTTCGTCAATATCTGGACAGCCAATGACACCCCCTTCATCATCGCACTGTTGGAGGAATGGGACGAAACGAATCCGCAGTACGACCTGACGTTGATCCAGACTACAAACAGCGAAGCCACGCAGAAGCTGCAGACACTAGCCTCGGCTGGCACGCCTCCGGACTGCGGGTACTGGTCCCCCAATGCGTTTATCGCCCTAGCACCGGCGGGCGCATTTTTGGCCCTCGACAGCTACATAGAGCGGGACGCAGATATAGTACAGATTGACGACTTTCCCGATCTGTCGATCAATGGCGCGTCGGTTGACGGCGTAATGTACGGGATTCCGTGGTCAATCAATATTCAGGCGTTTGTCTCGGTACCAGGACTTTATGACGAGGCGGGCGTGCCCCATCCTGATTGGGATTCGTGGACGTGGCAGGACTTTGGGGAAACCGCGCCGCTGATCGCGATTGGCGAATTTGCTGACAAGAAGATTGCGCTGGCCAATCAACAGCGTTACTTCGTCTTTATGTGGGCCTGGGGCGGCGATGTCCTGGACGAGAGCAACGACCAGCAGCCGATACTCGACTCGGACACCAACCTTGAGGCGCTCACTTTCCTCAAGAGTCTGTACGAGGCCGATGTGGTGTTAACAGGGGAGTACGGCGAGGCGTTTGGCGGACTGCGTCCGATGTTGGCGTCGGGCCGCATAGCCCATGCAATTCACGGCATCGGAACCTGGAACTTCATGATGCGGGAAGCGGAGGTAGATTGGGACTTTTGGCACGTACCTGCAGGGCCGGCCGGGCGCGCGGCGGAGGTCATTCCGATTTCCTTCCAGGTGGTGGCAGGGAGCGAAAACCCTGACGGAGGCTGGGAACTTGTCAAGTGGCTTACTGATCCTTCCTATGCCGGCGGAGTTTTCGCGGACAACCTGCAGTCACCGGCCCGATACAGTCTTCGCGAGAATTTTATCGAAGCGGCACTTGTGCTGGCGCCGCACGCCACAATTCTGCCCTCACTGATCGACTACGGCCATGTCCGCCCCGGCCTGCGGCTGCCCTTTGGCGGTGAGATCAGCAGTGCGGTTGGCTCAGAGCTGTTCGAGCCGGCAATCGCCAACAGCGATCGCACGATTGAGGAGGCAATCGAGATCACGCAACAGAAACTGGAAGAGATATTTGACGAGAGGGCGTAGGCAGATTCTTGGCCCGTAGCTAACGTAACGCATGTTTTTGCGTGGGGACGAAGGGATCACAGCCTTTTGAACATTGTCCTCTTTGTTGTGGATCAGCTCTCCGCCAAATGGCTGGAGGAGGGCTCCGCTTTGGCCTGCCCGACGCCCAATCTTGACCGGTTGCGTCGGGCAGGAACCACTTTTGCGAACGCATACACCAGCAATCCGGTCTGCTGCGCTGCCCGGGCTACTTTGGCGACCGGGTTGACGAGCCGCGGGCACGGCGTATTGCAGAACGGCTACCGCCTGAACCCGGAGCTGTCAACGTTGATGGGGGCATTACAGACGGCGGGCTGGCAGACGGGAGGATTTGGCAAACTGCACTTCGAGCCTCATTACCGCGGGTTCGACGTTGACTTCCACAAATACGGATTCGACGTTGTACATAATACAGAGGACCCGCGCGGCGGGGCATGGCTTGACTGGATCGAGCAAAACCATCCAGAAGAGTACGATGCTGCCCTGGCTACTGTCTGGACTACGTCTATACCGGCTTTTTCCTCGTATGGTACAAATAGGACGGATCTTGCCAGCCGAATTAGAGTAATCCGAGAGAATTTTCGATGGGGAACGGATGACTATCCAAATGGCACTGCACAATACTACGTGCTGCCCTTTGCGGAGGAGTTGTCACAAACCGCATGGATTAGTGATCACGCGCTAGACTTTCTCGCCTGTGCTGACCCCGAACGCCCCTTCTTTGCCCAGATCAGTTATGTCCAGCCGCACGCGCCGTCCTGTCCCCCCGCTGAGTACATGGAGCGAATAGACCGGTCCCATATACCGGAACCAGTGCCGCCCGAATGGGAAGACGACCCCTTGGCACCCCATTGCTTTGCACAGGGCGGTTTCCGGGGGAGTAGGGCGGCCTGGCGCGACCGTCGTCATTACTATTTGGCAGATGTTGCCCATTTGGACCATCAACTTGGACTGGTGCTCGACGCACTCGAAGAGTCGGGCCGGTGGGAGGAGACCGTTCTCATTTTTCTGTCCGACCACGGAGATCTGCTCTACGATCACGGATTCTTTGGCAAGGGCGAGAGGCACTATGACGCTTGTGTGCGCATTCCTCTAGTTGTGGCCGGTGCAGGGTTGCGGCAAGGGCTCAAGTGCGATGCCCTAGTTCAGCTTGAGGATATCATGCCAACAGTCTTGGAACTCGCGGGCTTGGCGCAGCCGCAGCTCCCTATTAGCGGCACCCACGCTTTGGAGGGGACCCAATCGGCACTCCCCGGTGCTTCGCTGCTGCCGTGGTGCCGCGGTGAACAGCCTTCCGACTGGCGCGATGCCGTCTACATCGAGAGCTACAACAACACGAATAGCAGGACACCGCAGAACTGGGCCCGCACGATCCGGACCCATGAGTGGCGCTATACGCTCTACCCAGGCAGCGCTGGCGAGCAGCTATTCCATATTTCGGACGATGCCGACGAGACTCGAAACCTGGCAGAAGACGCCAGCAAGGCCAAGATTCGAGGCGCCATGCGCGACCGTCTCCTGGAAGCGGTTATCCTGCAGGACCACCCACATCCGCCGCGAGATCTGTTCGCTTTAGGGGTCCACTGATGGACAGAGCATGTACCAGGGAAAACTCGCAATTTTGCCTCTTATCTAGTGCTTTTTTCTAACTTCCAGGAAGTAGGGAAAGCAGAGTCGATTTCTAGGCGTCACCCCAGCGGAACGTCCTAGAGTTGTTTGGGACCTTCATCTGAATGGAAGCGCGATGGTCTCTTTCTTCAAGACAAATCAACAACGTGAAGCGTTGTACGGCTGGTTATTTGCGCTGCCCGCTATTATTGGCCTCGTAGTCTTTGACGTCGGACCGATGGCGGCTTCGGTGTTGATTTCATTTACCGAGTGGAACGGCGTTACGCCCCCGCAATGGGTTGGTTTGGCCAACTATGAGGAGATACTATTTCGCGACGAGCTGTTCATGCTTTCCATGCGGATCACAACGATTTTCGCCTTTGTTTCGATTCCTCTGAATCTAGTCACGGGATTCCTGCTCGCCTTGCTGCTCAACCAGAAGATTCGCGGGCAGTCTTTGATGCGCACGCTCTACTACCTTCCTTCGATTGTGCCGCTGGTTGCGGTAGCGGCTCTGTGGCGCTGGATCTTCCTAAAGCGTTTTGGTTTGCTGGACATCGGGTTGGCGATGATGGGAATTCAGGCCCCAGACTGGCTGGGTGATCCCAACTGGGTGTTGCCCGCATTTATTGTAATGGGTTTGTGGGGCGTAGGGGGAGGGATGCTAATCAATCTTGCTGGGCTGCAGGCCATCCCTACGGATCTGTACGACGCAGCATCTATTGACGGCGCCAACGCTCTTCAGCGTCTGCTTAACGTGACGATTCCGATGATGACGCCCTTGATTCTGTTCAACCTTGTCATGGGTATCATTGGCGGCCTCCAAGTGTTTGTAGTCGCATTTGTAATGACCGGCGGGGGACCAAGCAATGCTTCGCTGTTTTATATGCTGCATCTTTATCGCAATGCGTTCGAGTACTTCCGGCTTGGCTACGGATCATCTCTGGCGCTGGTTCTTTTCCTCTATATCATTGTCTTGTCGGCGCTAGTGTTCCGGTCGTCAACAGCCTGGGTCTACTATGAAGGTAACCGTTAAGCCCGATGGTCATTTGAGGTAGTCGGTATGGCGCGAACGATTCCGTACGCAGTCAAAGGACCTGTAGCGTCCATATGGGGCGTGCTCTCCAATCCATACAGGTTGAAGAGTCTATTAGGCAGAGTCGTCCTATATTTGGTTCTGATCGCCGGCGCGGTCCTGGTGACGATTCCCTTTATCTGGCTGATTTCGAGCTCTCTCAAGCCGCAGGCCCAGTTGGTAGCTTTTCCACCGATCTGGATCCCGAATCCAATCCTGTGGGAGAACTATCCCAAGGCGTTGACAGCTCTGCCCTTTGCACGATTCATCGCCAATACATTAATAATCGCGACAGGTGCAACCCTCGGCACTTTGGTCAGCAGCAGTATGGGAGCCTTTGCCTTCGCCCGGCTTCGCTGGCGCTTCCGTGACGTCGTCTTCTTTGCATTGTTGCTTACGATAATGTTGCCGGGGCAGATAACGATGATTCCGCGGTTTGTGCTCTTCGCCAAGTTGGGTTGGGTCAACACGTATTTGCCCCTAATCGTGCCAGCATGGTTCGCAAACCCGTTCTTCGTTTTCCTGATGCGCCAGTTCTTCATGGGGCTACCGACAGAGTTGGACGACGCCGCCCGCATAGACGGCGCAAGCATCTTCGGCATTTACTGGCGGATCATGCTGCCACTGAGCAAGCCGGTGCTGGCCACTGTTGCGCTGTTCTCGGTCCAGCATCATTGGAACGCGTTCATCGGGCCTCTTATATATCTGCACGATCTGAACAAGTTCACGGCAGCGATAGGTTTGAGATACTTTGTTACAGATACACAGGTCCACTATAGTCTTCAGATGGCTGCGTCGGCTGCCTTTTCGATTCCGATCATCGTCCTATTTTTTCTAGGCCAGCGATACTTCATCCAGGGTATCGTATTTTCCGGGGTGAAGGGATAACGGTCTGGAAGGATGGCCTAGTGGGGCCGCTTGTGCCGAAACTTACCGCATGTGGAGAGACAAAATGAATTCCTCAATTGCAGACCCGGTTCCGATGACCGAGGAACAGAAATTCTTCTTTGACTTACGCGGGTGGATCCTGTTACCGGGCGTTCTCTCAGAAGAGGAAATCGGTACGATGAAAGCAGAGGCCTACGGTGTTGACGAGGCCGAGAAGTTTCAGTCGATTAATCCCAAACAGTCGTTTCAGGGATCACTGCAGACATTGCTTGACCACCCGGCCATCGCGGGCGTGCTAAGTGAGATCCTGGCGGAGGAACCTTTTCTTTCCGACGACTACTACGCTTTCCGTTGCGAGAATTCGTTCATCACTATTCGACCGCCAGGGTGGAGTAAGAAGGAGCGCAGGGACGGCGGATTGCCGCATGTGGTGCGCCCGCCGCAACAGGCCAATGCGATGCGCTATCAAGCGGCCGGGGGGAAGATATTCGCCGGTCTGACGCGTGTGGTTTGGGAGCTAGAAGAGGTAAAGGCCGGGCAGGGGGGCACTTCGTTTCTGAGCGGGTCGCATAAGTCCCATTTCAGCTATGGTGGGCCGGACCGATACAGACCCAACATCAGAGACTCCTCCTGGGAACAGAGCATCCGAGGGATGATGGAGGACTACAGCTGCCCAGCCGGCTCCGCAGTCATCTTTACCGAAAGCCTTCTGCACGCCGCCAACGATTGGACCAACCCGGACAATCCGCGCTGTGCCGTTTTCAACTGTTACAATTCATTGTGGGCGCAGTGGCACCGGCTGAATCTGGACCATGAGATCATAGAGGGAATGCCGCCCAAACGGAGGTCGTTGTTTCGCGGCGTTTGGCAGATCGGTGGGGAGAATTACGCGTACTCGCAGGAAAACCGCAGCTTATAGGCTACCGGATTCACTGTTTACGCCGCGTGCCGGGCACGGCCCTTTGGTCGAAGCCGCGAAAAGGGACTTCTCAGCTTCTCCCAAAGACATGTCCCTCTAATGGATTCCAGTTCATGAAAAACATCCCTCCTGAATTGAAGACGCCAAACTATCGCAGAACCGAACTGTCGGGAATCGGTTACGATTCGTCACTTGACAGGCAGGATCCAAGCAATGTGATACAGGTGAGTAAGACTTTCTACGCCTGGTACACGCAGCGGCCAGCCGGTGTGGCGCCTTACGCGTCGACGATATATTATGCGACATCGGAGGACGGCTACAACTGGTTGGATCGCGGCCAGGCGCTCGACCGTGGTCCCGGGGGCGAGTGGGACAGTTTCGGTGTAATCACCCCGTATGTGGCTGTTGTGGACGGGCGGTACTACCTGTACTATACGGCCACATCCGACATCGAACCTTTTAGCACGAACGGCACGCTGCGGCACATTGGCGTTGCCACAGCGGAGAGTCCGGACGGCCCCTGGATGAGAAGCGGCAGAAACCCAATTCTCAGCCCCAGTACAGACCCTTCTCTTTATGACTCATTGTTGGTCGATGATACGCATGTCATCGTGCGAGGAGGCGAGTTCTGGCTCTATTTCAAGGGCCGGAGTCCCACGCTGAAACCGAACGAGACGAAGTGGGGGCTTGCGACTGCGGACCACCCCGCCGGACCCTTCCGCAAACATGGACAGAACCCGATATTGGATAGTGGACACACTGTCTGCGTCTGGCCGCACCGGGAAGGGGTGGCAGCGCTGGTTGACGACGCCGGGCCTGAACGTTTTACGGTGCGGTATGCAGCTGACGGGATCCACTTTCGGCGTGCGGCATCGCTGGCGTTCGTGCATACGGGTTGCGGGCCCTATGATGCGGATGCGTTTTCGGGCACTTCTTACGGCCGCGGCATCAGTTGGGGCGTGACTCAAGAGCGCGGCAGAGGTCGTTTGTATATTGTTCGTTTTGACTGTGACTTACAGGCTCCTTCCTGAAACAGTCGCCATTGAAATGGAGACATCACGTCGATGACCGACCGTCCAAACGTGTTGTTCGTCCTCAGTGATCAGCATCGATTCTGTTCGATGCCGGGGGTGGACGGCAGCGAAGTGCTTGCCCCCAACCTGGCGCGGCTACAGCGAGCGGGCACATCAATTGTGAACTGTTTCAGCAACTATCCGGTGTGCGCGCCGGCGCGCGGCATGCTGATAAGCGGGCAGTGGCCCAGCGACACGGGGGTTTTCAACAATCTGTCCGAGCTGGAACCTTCGGAATCCTCTTTGGGAGAGGTATTTGCGACAGGTGGGTACCAGACCTGCTACATTGGCAAGTGGCATCTCCACGCGGTGCCAGCAGAAACGATTGACGGCAACGACCGGTATATCCCGCCGGGGCCAGGACGGCACGGATTTGAACGCATGAGCGTATGGACGGAGACGAATCGCCACTGGGAGAGTCTGCGCTACGAAGAAGGAAGCGAGACCGCGGTACGCACACGCGGGTACAACGCCACTCTGATGACCGACGAGGCTTTGGAATTTCTACGTAACCGGGACAAGGACAGGCCGTTCTTCCTATTCCTCAGCCTAAATCCGCCCCACCCACCACTCGACGACGCGCCGGAGGACTATCTGAATCTCTACTCGAACCAGAGTTTCACACTGCGCGAGAACGTGCCGAAGACGCTGGCTTCGGGCAAACAGCTTGTGCCGGCGGGAGCCCATCGCAATGACGTGAAGATGACTCTTCAGGAGCAGTTGGGCCAATACTATGGCCACATCAGTGCGATAGACGCGGAAATAGGGCGGTTGTTGGCGGCGCTGGAGGAGATGGATGGCCTGGGGAATACTTTGATCGTATATAGCTCAGATCACGGAGATATGCTTGGCTCACATGGACTGCTGCGCAAGGGGGTATTCTACAGGGAGTCGGCTCAGGTTCCACTCGTTCTGTCGTGGCCGGGGAGGATTGACGCAGGCCAGGAAAACGAGATGTTGCTGGGTACGATAGATGTTTATCCTACTCTGATTGGACTGTGCGGACTGCGGGTGCCAAGAGGGGCGCGAGGAGAAGATCATTCGGCCGGCGTGCTTAGGGGAGACAGTGTTGGTTCGCGTTACGTTCTCCATTTCAGCACAGACCAGACGGACCCCGAATTTCGGGCGGGACGACGCGGATTGCGAACGCTGCGCCATCTCTTCTTCACCGACGGAAACGAGGAACGACTATTCGACACCATCGATGACCCGTTTGAGATGCGAAATCTGGCGGGTGACGAGGACTATGCTGACCTGAGGGCGATGCTGGCTGCTTGTCTTCAGCGGAACTTGCCTGCGGAGATGGCGATACGTTAGCGTAGCTGGCAGCGAAGACCGAAGAGGAACCTTACATGGAGGGAGAGAAGACGGTCCGATTTGAATACAGTGAAGCTCTCGGATTGGGATACGAACGGGGCATCACGCGACGGGACCCCAGTTGCATTATCTGCGTGGACGGGCTGTTCCATGTATGGTACACGAAGACTCCTCGCGGGCCGTCTGGTTACGACGCCACAGTCTGGCACGCCACTTCTGAAGAGGGGATACACTGGGAGGAGAGAGTGGAAGCGCTTCCTCGCGGCGAGACAGGAGAGTGGGACGAACAGAGCGTTTTCACACCCAACATTCTGGTTGCTGATGGCGGCTATTTTCTCTTCTATACATCGGTGGAAAAGCCCTATACGGAGGAGGCGCTGACCGCAATCGGTGTCGCGTATGCCGATTCGCCGGACGGCCCATGGACGAAGTACGGGGGCAACCCGGTGTTGTGCACAGGGCCGGAGAACAGCTGGGACAGTCACCGGGTGGATGACGCCTGTCTCGTGGTGCGCGATGGATTGTACTGGCTGTACTACAAGGGGCGGCAGATGGGGCTTAGCCCGCGTGAGACCAGGATGGGGCTTGCTGTCGCTGAGCAGCCTATGGGGCCGTATCGGAAGGCGCCTGAGAATCCTCTGATTGAGGGCGGGCATGAGGTCTGTGTTTGGCGGCAAGGCGAGGGCGTAGCCGCGCTTGTTCAGCCGAACGGCCCGGAGGGAGGGACCCTTCAGTACAGTCGGGATGGCATTCATTTTCGCACTTTTGCAGAGGCGAGGCCTCCGCAGGCGCCGGGTCCTTATCGGGCTGACAGTTTTGAGGATGGGAAGGCCTTTACGGGCATCGAGTGGGGTCTGCACATAAACTTGCGGTCCAGCCCGTTGCCTTATTTGGAGCGTTTCACGTGCGAGGGCCTGACTGAGGACTGGCATTTGTCGGACTGAGTCATAGCCCAATGCACGGTTTCAATCTTGTGTGGCTGGAGGTTTTCAGGCAAGCGGTTGGAAGCAGACTGCGGACTCCTCCCCACTGAATTCGCAGAGCATGTCGGTCTGGTACCAAGGTCTAACTTGGTGAGTTCTGCACACAAAGTTGACATATGAATGAGGCACAGCGGGCCCGGTTGGCCATGCGCAGGGGGGAATGGACTGGTACTACGGCATTCAAGGTTCCCGGTTTCGTTCAGTGCAATCTGGTTGTTCTGCAGGAGTCGGAGGCATACGACTTTCTTCTCTACTGTCAGAGAAACCCTAAGGCGTGCCCTCTGGTTGAGGTAACAGATTGCGGGGTGCCCGAGCCGCGATTGAGTGCACCGGGCGCCGACCTGCGAACGGACCTGCCGCGCTATTCCATTTTTCGAAACGGAGTTCGAAGTAGGGATCTGAGCGACATTTGTGCATTGTGGCGGGATGACAGTGTAGGATTTCTGATAGGTTCGAGCCTTACGTTTGACGACGCGCTGGAAAGGGCGGGCGTGCCAAAGTCGGAGGAGGTCTGGGTATTGAATACGGATCTGCCAACTGTTCCCGCGGGCAGGTTTAGGGGCAAACTGGTGGTGACGATGAGATGGATGTCCCCTAGCCAGGCCATCATAGCCACTCAGTTGACGAGTCGGTATCCGTTCAATCACGGGGCGCCGATTCATGTTGGCGACCCGGCTGAGATCGGCGCAGACTTGAAATCTCCTCTTGTCGGCGACGCTGTGGAGGGCATTCCGCGAGGCGTTATGCCGGTGTTTTGGGCCTGCGGGGTAACGCCACAGCAGACTGCTCTTCTGGCGAAACCAGAGTTGATGATCACACATGCGCCGGGACATGGATTTGTTACCGACCTCAAGGCAGATCAGTTCTGCATACCATAGGCAAAGGATTCGCTCATGACTGCATACGATTCGGCCATTCAAGAGCGGAAGCTGTCCAAGAACGGCGCTCTTGAACCCTCCGCGGTACTGGGGGAGCCGCTTGGCCAAAAAACAAATGCGATCCGCTGGCTTCAGAAGAAGGTGATGGAGAAGGCCGGAGATCTGCCCAAGGATTTCGAGAGTCTGGCAGAATGGGAAATGTATCGGGACCGGATGAAGGACAGTCTACCTGGGACGATTGGGATTCCAGAGTTTCCACCGCTTGGCGAAAGCCTGGTTCGTGCTCGTTTCCAAGTCGGTTCGGAAACGGTTTGTGAGCGTGTAGACGTCTATGTGGACGATGATTACGCAATCCCTGCCTTCGTCTTTTTGCCTTCCAAGCCGCCGGAATCGCAGATGCCGGGGCTGGTATGGAATCCTGGCTGGCCGGAAGACAAGTGGAAGCCGGCGTATCAGGCTTTCGCGGTTCGGATGGCAGAGCAGGGATTTGTGGTGTTGGTCCTAGACCACGCCCCCTTTGGCGAGACGTCGCCGATGAAGGACAAGGCTGATATGGGGATGTCGCTGCTGATGGGCATGGGAGATGTGCTGGGTGTGAGCCAGCTGGGCCTGCGTGCGGCAGAGACGATGCGTGCTGGGGAGTATCTTCGGGCGCGGGCCGACGTCGACGGGAGGCGGGTGGCCGTTTCCGGCTTATGTCAAGGGGGTATGGATACTTGGTTGACGGCGGCGCTGGATGAACGCTTCTGTGCAGCAGCGCCGCTGTGCGCCGCTACCACATTTGAAATCCATATGGTTGAAATGGCGTCTTATTTCGCCAACGCGGACTCGTCGCCGTTTCCTTTTGGGATCCTAAGCGTTTGCGACATTCAGCATTTGCACGCGGCCATCGCACCGCGGCCGCTGCTGGTACGTGCGAATCTTGGCGACCAGTGGTGGCCTGTCAGCGGCTTCAGTGAGGTCGAGCGGCTGACGCGGCAGGTGTATCGACTCTACGAGGCTGAAGAGCGGGTGGATTTTCGGGCCGAAGTGCATGAGCACAACCTTACCGGTCCATTTGCAGATGCTCTCGAATCGTTCCTGCTGCGCTATGTGTAGCGGGAATGCCGCCGCCCAATGGCCTGCTTCTCCCCAGCTCGAGCCAAATCTGGCGTCTGGACTGGGAAGAGAGGTCAGGAAGAAACCAAAGACTTGAAATGATGAGAATAGAATCTGTAAAGACATTCCTTGTTGATTCAGGCTCGGCGAAGCACTGGCTTTTCGTCAAGATTGAGACAGACGAAGGGACACACGGGTGGGGCGAGGCTTACACCCAGTTGGACCGGGACCGAGTCATCAAGCGTCAAATGGATGAACTTTCCCGATACCTGATCGGGCGTTCCCCATTCGATATCAAGCAGTTTCTTTTTTCGGCGTACTCAGATTTCGCCGGCAAGAGGGGTAGCCTGGAGTTGTTCTGTGCGATCAGCGGTATTGAACAGGCCCTGTGGGATATAGTGGGGAAGGCAACCGGTCAGCCTGTATACAATTTGCTGGGGGGACGAACTCGCCGGCGAATGCGGGTCTACGCAAATGGCTGGGGCGGCGGGGAGGGCCCGGAGGAGCTGGCGGAAAGAGCGAAGGCCGTGGTTGCGAAGGGATTCACTGCTTTGAAGTTCGACCCGTTCCCCGGTCTGTGGCGGGCCTATATAGACCGGAGCCAGGAGGAGGAGGCGGTCGAGAGAGTACGGGCCGTGCGCGAGGCGGTTGGACCGGAGGTGGAGATCCTGGTTGAGGTTCACCGGCGGCTGGCGCCGATGCACGCTGTGCGGGTGGCGCGGGCGATAGAGCCTTACGCCCCTTTCTGGTTCGAGGAGCCGGTCTCGGCTCGCGACCTGGATGCACTGTCAGAGGTGCGTCATTCGATTGAAATTCCGGTGGTAACTGGCGAGGAACTCTATACTAAGAACGAGTTTCGGGAGGTCTTTGAGAGGAGAGCCGCGGATATTCTCAACCCGGACGTGTGCAACTGCGGCGGCATTCTTGAGCTGCGAGAGATCGGCGCGATGGCGGAGGCCTATCATGTTGCGATGGCGCCGCATAACTATAACAGTACGACTGTTGGCCTGGCAGCTACACTGCACGCGTCGGCGGGCATGCCGAATTTCCTGATCACGGAGTACTTCGTCAACTTTGAGGATGTAGGAAGGGAGATTTCGAGGCAGAGTTTCGAGGTGGAGGACAGTTACATAACGCTTCCGGAAACGCCTGGCCTTGGGATTGACCTGGACGAGCATGCGTTGAGAGAACGGCCTTTCCGGGCGCGGCCGTTGCGGGATCTGCCTCTGGACTCGGGCGGTGTCGGATCTGTCGGTTGACATAGGATCCATCTGCTGAACGAATTGACTGCCCCGTCCTTCTCAATTTCTTAAATTTTCTTCCTAACCTAGCCGAACCGAGATTGGGCAAAGCCTTATATCAGCATGGGTCGTCAACTTGCCAAATTAGACCGGCAGGAAATTGAGTTTGAAACTCCCTTCTTCGTATCACTGGTAACACTTCAGTGTTACCTTCAAAGTCATACTGTCGAATACGGCGATGCAGGTCCTTCCAGAGAAACTCACTTCATTCTGGCACTTTTCAGCAAGGAAAAGCTTGCAAATTCAGAGTGAGAGCGGCTGCGCTCATGCAAACGGCTCGTCGACCCAGGGGTACTTGTTCAGGTCGACGCGTTTGAAGGGAATTTCCTTGTAGCGGGGCGCGACGGCGCCGGGCGCGGCCATGTAGATAATCTGTGAAGCGATGGGGGCGAATCCGGCATAGAAGTGCTGGGAAGACTTCACCACCAGAATATGTTTTTTCTGCGCGTCGACACCGAGGTTGGTGAAGACATCGGGGCTGAATGGCTGTCCTCGCTTGCTGCTGACGATGATATCGATGCCGTTGCAGTTCAGGCAGACGGAATCTCCGCAGGGGATGCGCATTGGGTCGCCCTGTTGCGGCCATTCCTGGACCATGTTTTCAACGATACCGGTCACTTCGACGGTCAGGTCGAGCGGGTCACCGGACGCAGGGCCCATCTTGCCGCCGAGTCTCATGTCCAGGGTTGATCCGACGCCTCCGGACATGGCTACCTGGACGGCGATAGGATCCCACATGGTCGCGATTCCGGCGTTGTCGATTCCTCTGTCCAGCATGGCCTTGAGCATGAAGGTGGAGTCGCTGGCGGCTCCGCCGCCGGCGTTGTCGGCGCGATCGGCGATCACAACCGGGCCGGTTGGGTCTGCCAGGGCCTGCTCAAGAGCTTCGTCAATTGAGTAGGGTGTCTGGTCGAGTTCGCGTCGCATGCCGTGGAACCTGCGACCGATCTCCTCAGCCACGCGAGCGGCCTGATCGGGGTCGCCGTCTGTGATTGCGAGGGCTTGCGCGCCGCATGTGGGCACGTCTCCCCAGGGAAAACAGTGGACCAGCGAGATCGAGAGGAGGCCGTCCTTGCCTTCCATGGCGAGCAGTTCATCGACAAAGCCGCGCAGGGGTTCGTATGGCGTCAGGTAGAGACCGATCATGCGGCAGTCAAAGAGTGCCATTGTGGGATTGGTCTTGCCTTCGGCGGCGTCGGCGATAATGTTGAAAAGGTCGGACGCGCGGGCGGCGACATCAGTGTGTGGGTACTCCTTATAGAGAACGATGACGTCGGCGGTATCGATCATGTCTTGCGTGACATCGCAGTGGAGGTCCAGTTCGACGCCGATCTTCACGTCGGGCCCAACGATTTGGCGGACGCGATCGATGATGTCGGTTTCGCAGTCGTCGTATCCCTCTGCGACCATTGCGCCATGCAGGCCCAGAAGTACGATATCGACGGGCATCGCGGCCTGCAGTCTTTCCAGAAGCTCATCGCGCAGGCTTTCGTAGGTGCTGCGTGTGGTGATGCCGGCGGGCTGTGCGTTGGCGGACATACCGAAGACATATTCCCATCCGCGGGCCTCGGTATCGGCTTGGAACTGGTCGAAGGCGGGCTTGGTGCCTTTCTCGAAATCGTCATCGGGTCGGATGATGGTGTAGTCGCGCATCCCGGTCGGCATTGGCGAGAAGGTGTTGGTTTCGGTTGAGACTCCACCTGCGAAAACTTTCATTGCGTCAACCTTTCTTTGGGGCGATAATGCGGACAGTCTGACTGCTTGGATTGCGAGCCGAAGGTAGAGGATTACGGGCTCGTAAGGTGAAGGGAATGTTAGCACATCTGGCCGTTAGGGCGTACTTTACACGCGCGCGTAGAGGCGATTGAAGTTGGACAGTTGGCCCACGTATCACTCTTGCCGTTGGCGCCACTTGAAAGGGACAGCAGAGGATGAGTAACGAACCGCAGAAGAAATTTCGTGTTGCCCTGGTCGGGACCGGTGGAATCTCGCGCGGGCATGCAACTGCTTGCGAAAACCTGGAAAGGGCCGATCTCACGGCTGTGTGTGATGTCTCGCCAGAGGCTCTCGATCGCTTCAGGGAGCAGTTTGAGGTACCGAGTATTTATTTCACGTTGGATGATATGCTCGAGGCAGGGGAGTACGACATAGCGGTGATTTGCCTTTGGGGCGTGTTGCATGCTGAGGCCGGAATCCAGCTGGCGTCGTCTGGCCGCGTCGGGGCGGTTTTGTGCGAAAAGCCTTTCACCCAGAGTGCAGGTGAGGCCGAGGCATTTGTGGCGGCCTGCCGCGAACACGGCGTATTTGTGGCGGAGGCGTTCAAGTTTCGGCATCACCCGATGCATCTGAAGGCGGAGGAAATCGTTCGGCAGGGGGGCATAGGCGAAGTGCTGAACATACGCAGCACTTTCTGTACGAATGTTCCGCTGGATAGGCGGAGGCCTGAGGACAATTGGCGCTGGAATCGAAGCAAGGGCGGGGGGGCGATTTACGATCTGGCCTGTTACAACGTTCATCATGCGCGCTTCATTTTTGGAGAGGAGCCGGAGACTGTCTATGCGGTTCAGACGAAGGGTGTAGAGGTAGACGACGCGGCATACATTACGCTAGGTTTCAGCGGCGGCCGGACGGCGCAGTTGTCGGTCGGGTTTGACGGGTGGGCTTCGCAGTACGTGGAGATCAGCGGCGACGCGGGCCTTGTGCGGATTGAAAAGGCCTGGAATAACGAGAACCAGGATGTTGCATTGGATTACCATTCGGCGGACGGGGTGGAGACGATCCACTTTCCACCGACGCATCAGTTTACACACCAGTTGGACCATCTCTGCAGCTGTCTTGAAGGTGGACAGAGGCATCGGATTTCACCTGAGAACAGTATCGCGCAGATGCGGGTTTTGGATGCGGTTGCCGAGTCGATGCAGACGGGAGAAGTGGTTCGCCTGTGAATTGGCAGGAATATTGACAGAGCTGGCGCGGTTGGATAGGATCGGGTCAGGTCTCAGTAAGGAAAACACTCACTTTTTTCAGGTTCGACGCGGCGGGGGGAAGGCTGGTACGCCGTAACAAGGCCACAGGAGAAATCAGCAATGGCAGTCATTGATGCAATTCCGACGATGGAGCGGGACCTGAGGTATTTCCCGGCCACGACGAAGGAACCGAAGAAGCTGACGCGTGAGCAGATTGACTACTTCAACGAACTTGGGTACGTGTTTCCCATTGACCTCTTCTCGGAAGAAGAGGCGGATGCCAACCGGGCCTATTTCGACAGGCTGCTGAAAATGGCTTCGGACGCCGGTCTTGACAGTTATTCGGTCAACAGCTGGCACCAATCCTGCGCGGGTCTCTATGATTTGGTGACCAACGATCGAATTCTCGATTACGTTGAGGATATTCTGGGGCCGAACATAGTTTGCACGATGACGCATTATTTTTCGAAGATGCCCAGTGACGTAAAGTCGGTTTACTGGCACCAGGACGCGTCGTTCTGGGCACTTACGCCCAGCAAAGTGGTGACGGCCTGGCTGGCTATTGATGACGTGGATGTTGAGAACGGGGCGATGAAGTTGTTCCCGGGGACGCATTTGCTGGGGCGCATTCCGTTCGAGTGGGTGACGGACGAGGAAGAAGGCGTGCTGAACCAGCATGTTCACGAGCCGGAGCGCTACGGCCAGCCGGTTTCGGTCGAGTTGAAGGCAGGTCAGCTTTCGCTGCACACCGACATGCTCTTGCACGGTTCGCAGCCGAACCCTTCCAATCGCCGCCGTTGCGGCCTGACAATCCGCTATTTTCCGCCTGACGTGCGAGGGACCGAGCCGGAGAGGGCAACGGGGATTATAGCCCGCGGGATTGACCCTGACGGCTACTGGCAGCCGCAGGCGCGGCCGGAGGGGGAGGCTATTCCGCCCCATTTGCTTGAGGCGCAGGATTCGTAGTATCGGGCATACCGGGAAGGTGGCGCAGACCGGTTGTGTCGTTTACGTCTGGACCGAAGTCTTCTTTCAGGGTCGTAGCGTAAAGTTCAAGCAGTCCAAGTGCGGTGCAGCAACCTCGTTTTGGCGAGTGCTGCACCGCTTTTTTTATTGGCTGAGGTGAGGTGGGAAGGTCTTTCTGACTCGAATCAGACGGCGACGGCTTCTTCGAAGAGGGAAGGAAAGTGTCTGTAGGGGTCGCCTGGATCTCGGAAGAGGATTTGCTGGCGCGGCGTAAGCTCGGCGTTGCGGGGAGGCTGTACGCGCCTTGCAGTCCAGGCAACGTGTGAGATGCAGTATTTGTAGAGGAGAGCTTTTCGTTCGTGCTGTGCTTGCCAGGCGGCGGTGCCGTGTGTAAGGGCTTCGGTGAACAGGATGGCTGAACCGGCCGGGGCTTCGGGAATGATGACGCTGGGCGAGCTCTCGGGCGCTTCGTCGATCTGTTGGGGTAGCTTGTAGTTGCTCTTGTGGCTGCCGGGGATGCAGCAGAACCCGCCTTTGCCCGGGCCGGTGTCGGTGAGGCACCAGGTCACGACGACAAAGCCGTTGTAGATCTGGTCGTCGCGGAAGGGGACGTATTCGCCCGGGCCGGCTCCTGTGGTCGGGGAGGTGGCTCCGTAGTCGGCGTGTAGGCGGCCGCGGGGCATTCCATCTTTCATGTACATGCCATAGATTCTGTCGAGGCGGAAGCAGTCGCCCAGGCGAAGCTGCAGGACCGGCATGATTCTGTTGTGGTCCAGTAGATCGACGAAAGGCTGGCCCCATTCGAGGAAGCCGGGGCCGTCGGGGGCGCTGCCGAAGCGTTGCGTTTGACCCGGGGCTGGCAGTTGCTGCGCGTCCAGCAGGCTGCTGAGGGTTGCGACTTCAGACGCGGTAAGGGCGTCCTCGATCACCAGGTAACCTTGCACGTCGAAGAGATACTGAAGCAGTTGAAGATCGCTCATTTTGCGCCCTCTGGATTATTGGAACTCCTGAATTGTTTACCGTACTTTCGGGGGGCTCAGTGAAGCCTATCTTAAGTCATTTCGGGGGCTCGCGCAACAGGTCTGGGAGTTGGCGTACAGGCCACAGTGGGGTTGGGCAAGGTCTTCCATGGAAGTCATGCAAGTGGTATCTGCGTTTTCTTGATGGCTTCTGGTGGTGCACAGGGCAGGCACAAGGGTTGCACATACCGGGGCGTTTTGGGTGGGCAGAAGGAGGTACACCGGCGATGGGGCAGGCGGTGGAAACTGTGAAACTGGGTGTCGGGAGATTTGGACTGTTTCAGGAAAGAGCTCGGGCGGCGCAGCGTACGATTGTTGCCGAGATTCGCTGTGCCGCCCGAGTTTAGTTTAGCGCTGCAAGGAGGAACAGCGCTAAGGCGATTATCGTGAAGCTAGTCTAGATCATTCCTGAACTGGTCCGATAGTCGGGCTCAGGCCGCGCTTGATGACGCCTTCGCTGTCGGTATAGGTTACGTATACTCTCAGGAAACTGCCGACATCCGAGCTCGTCGGGGTGTAGGAGGCGGTTTCTTCAACGTTGATATTGTTGATGTCCTGCCAGTCGTTGAGGGCAGTTTCAGAACTCTGCCACTGCCAGTCACTCAGGTTGGAGTAGGCGTCCTCGGAGATTGACAACTGGGCTGTGATTTCCTGCCCGACCGTTGGACGCTGGTCCGTGTTGAAGTAGACGGTGTTGGTCTCGGTCTGGGGGGTAGGTGCTGGCGTTGGCGTAGCTGTCGGCTCAGGCGTTGCGGTGGCTCCAGGGCCGGGTACGAGGCCATTGGACGGGAACCAGTCGGACCAAGGGCCGGCGCCTAGCAGGTTACGGCCACGCGTGCGGAAGCGGTAGACTCGTTCGGGATCGAGACCCTTGACCGTATAGGAGACTTCTTCAGTTCCTTCTGTTACGCCGGAAATGGAGATTTCACCCTGAGTCGTCCAGGACTCTCCTGTGCCAACGGAGGTCCATTGGATATCGTAGGAGGAGACGTGGAGCAGGGGCAAAGAGAGCGGCAGGGGCGCCGTCTCAAATTGGACGGTAAGCTCCTCCATCGAGTGCTGCTGCACCTGGCCTGAGATGGACTTTGGAGGAGGCGCCATGCTCATCGCGGCTATAATTGCCCCGACGACGACAAGCACTCCGATGATGCCCAGGGTGACCTTGTTGACCATTAGACGCAGCATGACATAGCTCATGCGCCATAAGACTTGCATGAAAACACGAAAGACCATCTGAACGCGATTTACTTCCCTCATTGGCAGGTTCGCCATTCTATCATCCTCCTAGATAAATGAGTCCGTAGGTCCGAAATAATATTTGCCTGTTGCGAAGAATCGGGCTTTGGATTCTCAACTCGAAAAAAGGTATTTCTTCATGCCGATTGCGTTTTTAGTATAGTAGCTGGGAATTGGATTGTAAATCCATCCGCGGCAGAATTTACGACCTAAGAAGTTCGGAAACCGACGTCTGACTTCTTTTGGAATTACTCTGGTAGAGAGGCGTTTTCTGTGATGAAACAGCGGGAAATCCGGACTCGCCGTCGACATCGACAGGATGGCTACGAACCGTCAACGTCTCCAAGAAATTGATGGTTCGTACAGGTGGCGTATTGTAGCCCACGGGCTGATTACTTGAGCGTTTGAAACGAGGGCAGAAGGTGCCGAGGCGTTGGGTTGCGGATCCCTGGGACGGAGTCGCGCTCGTCGGCGGTCAGACTGGGGCAGATTGACGGTCAGGAAGACGTTCAAAAGGAGGGGGCGGGACAGATTCGAGAAGATGGTTGCAGGGCCGCGCGACTATTTCGACTATTAAGCGCCGCGGCTACAGAGTGGCTGTGAATGCGAGGGAAAAAGGGACGACAAGGATTGGATACGGGCAGCGACCCGCAGAGTGGGGACGCCGATCTTCGTACAGGAGTTTCCCTATAGAGGGAAAGGGCGCGGATCAGTCTTCCACGGGGCCAATGGTCTGACTGAGCGCTCTTTTGCGATCGTCGTCGCTGTCGATGTAGAGGGCAGAGGCACGCAGGTATTTGCCTTCGTCGGCGCTGGTGGGCGTGTATCGGGCCGAATTTGGGGCATCGTAGTCGGTGATGTCTTCCCACTTGCCGAGACCGTCGTTGGACCGTTCCCATTTCCAAGTTCCGAGGTTGGTGTACTCGCTGTTGGGAATGGTAAGTTCCACGGTGATCTGGGTGTCGACGGTGGGGGGGTCGCCGCCAGCCGAGAACCTGACTACGTCGGCAACGGTTTCGACGGAGATGACCGGTCCGATGGTCTGGCTCAACCCTCGTTTGTAGTCCCCATCGCTATCCTGGTAGACAACTGACACGCGCAGGAACTTGCCGTTTTCGAGGGAGGAAGGCGTGAAGATTGATGAATCCTCAGAGTCGTAGTCGGTGACGTCTGACCATCCTCTGAGGGCGTTGTCGGAGCGGTCCCAACGCCAGCGACCGAGGTCGCTGTAGTCGGAATCGGAGAGAGTGAGATCTGCTCGCACGGCGCGGCTGACGACGACGGGGTCATTTCCAAAGGCGAAATCCACGGTTTCGGTGTCGATTTCTGCTCCGACTACGGGGCCGACGGTCGGGCTGACCGCGGTCTTGCCGACCTCGTCGCTATCGACATAATCGACGGAGGCGCGCAGGTATTTGCCTTCGTCGGCGGCTACGGGGGCGTAGAGAGAGGAGTCGGTCAGTCTGGCCCCGGGTACGTCGCGCCATCCGGTCAGGCCGTCGTCGGATCGTTCCCACTGCCAGCGGGAGCGATCGGTGTAGGTGTCCTCATCGATTGTCAGAGCGACGCGAACTGTTTGGCCAATCACCGGGGGGTCGCCGCCTTCGGCAACTCGAATTACATCGATAACTGTCTGGCGGGTAGGCGTTGGCGTGGGGACGGGCGTTGGCGTTGGCGCAGGTGGAGGATTGACGATGACGCATGCGGTCAAGACCACGGCGGCGAACAGTGCAGCCATCCAAATGAACAATGTTCCGCCTGGCCGGCGCCCGTTTCCAGACTGTGGCAGGTTGCGGAATCGAATGTTGTCTTTGGCGGGCATGCGTTCGTTCTCCTTCAGGCGATCGTTGTCTTGATGAGGGCCATGTTCCTGTGATTCGCCGGTCCAGTAACCAGCGCTGGCAACCGTGCCGCCGAAAAAAGGGTGGTCAAATGAGTATACCGACTGGCAAATTGAAAGTCAAACAGATCAGTCAGGAAGTGCATTCCTGTATTGGGGCGGGGAGATTATGCT
This sequence comes from Caldilineaceae bacterium, assembly GCA_965207495.1. Taxonomy (GTDB): domain Bacteria; phylum Chloroflexota; class Anaerolineae; order Caldilineales; family Caldilineaceae; genus Bin5. Next base: position 2,723,439 of record OZ242287.1, on the reverse strand, counting down.
GGCGGTTGCTGGGATTGATTACCTGTTCCTGGAGAGGTGGAGGGCATTCGCCAGGATTGGATTTACCGGGGAGCACGTTGGTTGAAGGGGGACACAGGGCAGGCACAAGGCCTGCCCCTACCGGTCCGACTGGGGGGAAGACACTGTTGGCTAGACATTTTGCAGGGGAAGAATACACACGGTGGCTAGCAAGGGCGGGGCGTTGCGGGGGCGCAGCCCCTGCACAAGGGAGGGCCGAAGGCCCGAACGCCAAGAAAGCAGTGGTCAGTGGTCAGTGGTCAGTGAGTGGGCGATATTTGGGGGATGGAGGTGAGTGCTGGACAGGGTCTGGTGGATGCCAGAGGTTCGGGAGAGGTCGCCCTCATTTTGGCTGGCACACGGCTTTGCCAGGGTAAGGGATTCTGTGCGCTTTCGGCACGGCGCGGGGACATGGGGCGGGATGGTGGCAGCCGGAGGGCGTGCGATAGCTGATGAGAGCCTGGGTCAGCCTTTGACGCCGGTGATGACGATGCCCTGGATGTAGTTCTTCTGGGCGATGAAGAAGAGGATGATGCATGGCGACAGAATGATCAGGGACGAGGCCATCAGGAGCGTCCATTCGACTCTGTACTGGCCCTGGAAGAAGCGGAGGCCGAGCGCGAGGGTGTATTTGTCGAGGTCAGAGAGGAAGATGAGGGGACCGAGAAAGTCGTTCCAGTGGTTCATGAAGGAGAAAACGAGGATGATGCCGAGAGCAGGCTTGATGAGAGGGACGCAGATGCGATAGAAGATGCCGAAGGTGCTGCAGCCGTCGACGCGGGCAGCGTCGTCGAGCTCCAGGGGGAGGGTCATGAAGAACTGGCGCAGGAGGAAGATGTAGAAGGCGCTGGTGGCAAAGAAGGTAGGGACGACCAGGGGGAGAATTGTGTTGATCCAGCCCAGTTGTTTGAAGAGTATAAAGAGGGGAACGATGATTGAGGGATAGGGCAGCATCATTGTCGCGAGGACCAGCAGGAAGATGGCGTCGCGGCCGGGGAAGCGGATGCGGGCGAAGCCGAAGCCGACGATGGCGCAGGAAACCAAGTGGCCTACAATCGAGAGACCTGTGATGCGAATTGTGTTTATGAGCCACTGGTTGAAGGGAAGTATGGTCCAGGCATTGGTGTAGTTGCCGAAGCGGGGCGGGACTGGAATCCACTCAATGGGAAAGGTAAACTCGGTGCCCGGCCGCTTCAGGGAAGTGCTAATCATCCAGAAGAAGGGCAACATGACGCCGCACGCTCCGACTAGCAGGATGAGGTAGACAGTTGTTTTCAGGACCAGGTCCTGTCTGCGGCGACTCTGCCATAGACCTGCCAGTCCTGAAAGGAAGGGGTGTTGGCTGTGTTGTTCGAGACTTTGTTGCGCCATGCGATCAACCGCCCTCGTAGTAGACCCAGCTGGAAGAGGTACGCAGTATCAGGAAAGTAAAGGCCATAATCACCAGGAAAAGCACCCATGCCAGCGCGGATGCGTAACCCATATTGAACCACTGGAATGCGTTCTGGTAGAGATAGAGTACATAGAAGAGGGTGGCGTAGTTCGGCCCGCCGCGGGTCATGATGAAGGCCTGGGTAAAAACCTGGAAGGAGCCGATAACCCCAATGATGAGGTTGAGGAGGAGAACGGGGGTGATCATGGGAAGGGTAATGCGGCGGAATTTCTGGAGGGCGTTGGCGCCGTCGAGAGTTGCAGCCTCGTAGAAGGTGGTGGGGATTCCCTGGAGGGCGCCGAGATAGATCAGCATGCCGCCGCCAACACCCCAGACGCTCATCACGATCAGAGCGGGTAGAGCCCAGGTCTCGCTTCCCAGCCAGGCCGGGCCAATTATGCCAATTTTTTTGAGCAGAACGTTAATGACGCCGAAGCGTGGGTTGAAGATCCACATCCAGAGCAGTGAGACGGCGACACCGGCGGTCACGCTGGGCAGATAGAATAGCGTGCGGAAGAAGCCGATCATGCGGATCTTCTGGTTGAGCAACATGGCGAGGAAGAGGCCGAGGGCCAGATTCAGCGGTACGTTGAAGAGAAATAATATGGTGACTTTGAGAGACTTCCAGAAGAATTCGTCATCGAACATCTTCTGGTAGTTGCCCAGGCCTATGAACTCGGGCGTGCCGACGATGTTCCACTTGGTCAGGCTGATGGAGAAGGAGCCGAGAAGCGCGCCGGCGGTGAAGACGACGAAACCGATTATCCAGAGGGAGATAAAGGCGTAGCCTTCGAAGACGTTCTTCCAGTAGAGTTTGCTTTTTCCCAGCATTTGGGTTCGACTTTTGCAGTTTCAGTCAGGCCGGACCAGTTAGGCGGAGGACGGGATTGCGGACGGGCCCGCAATCCACGTCTCCTTAAGATGCTGTCTGCGATGGCGCAGCAGCTTTTCTATGCGTTTTCGGCCAGGATTTCTTCAATCTGGGCGCACATGTCGTCGGCGGCTTCCTGGGCGGTCTTGGCGCCGCGCAAAGCGTTGTCGACTTCGGTGGTCATGACAGTGAAGAGCACGCGGTAGGGCTGCGGGCTGCGAGGTACGAAGGGGTTGGGAATGGTGTTGATGTACCCTTCGCGGATCATGGGGATGTCGAGGACTCCCAGCGGTTCGGTATAGGCCTTGGACTCGAAGATCGAGTAGCGGGTAGGACCGTCGGAGAAGGCGAGCTTGATGCTACTGTCGTAGCCTTCTTCCCAGGCTTGCAGGCTGCTACGGTATACGGTCCAGTCGAAGGCTTCCTGGGCGTTCTCGCTGGAGGAGGAAACCACGATCTGGTCGGTATCGCCCCAGCAGCGGAAGCCGGCTTTGCCGGCGGGGACGAGCACAAAATCCCACTCGAAGGGGAGCTCGTAGCCCTCGCGCAGGTCACGCACGGAGTCGCAGGTGGTGCCGCCGGCCATCACGATTCTGCCGGTGTTGAAGTTGATGCCGAGCTCGCTGGCCTGCATTTCGGGCGGGGGTTGGATCTTGTGCTCAAGAACCAGGTCGGCCATGAATTTGATGCCTTCGACGGCATCGGCGCTGTTGATCGTGCAGGTGGAAATGGCTTCGTCGAAGACCTCGCCACCGGCTGCACGGATTGTGGCAAGCTGATTGGTGCCACCGGAACCGCCGTAGAAGTACTGGTCGGTTTCGCCGTCGCCGTCGAGGTCTTTGGTCATCTCAATGCCCATTTCGACGAAGGTGTTCCAGTTCCAGCCGTCGGCGCCCTGTTCCCAGTAGAGGTCGCCGGGGAGAGGCAGGCCGGCTTCCTGGAGGAGGGTCTTGTTGTAGCGCAGCTGGTGGGTGCAGGACTTCTGGGGGAGGCCGAATACGGTGCCGTCGAAGAGGGCGTCGCCGTGGTAGACGACATCATCGTAGTTAAGGTCTGCGCCGTAGGCATCGATGAAGTCGGTCAGGGGGGTGGACCCGCCGGCGGTGTGGGTCTCGGCCATGAGGGCAGGGTGGCAGCCGAAAGTATCGGGCGCGGTGCCGCCGGCGACCATGACGGGGATCTTGGTGTTGTAGTCACCCCAGGGCAGGACGAGGGGTTCTACAGTGACGCCGGGGTTGTTGGCCTTGAACAGCTCGGCCAGTCCGGTTTCGGTGGGAACGTCTCCCTCTGAGCCATGCCTGGCCCAGCCGATGATAATGTCTTCCATGTCGGCCATTTCGTCACCGCTGCCGGAATCGGTTGCGGCGGGCATGGCACAGGCTGCCAGGGCGGCGGTGGCGCTGCCGGCGGCCATCCACTTGAGCATAGAACGACGGCTCATTCTCATTGACATTGCGGGTTCTCCTCGTGTGCTTGATGAATATCCGGAACCGATGACTAAAGTGTGTTCAAAGCGTATGCCGAGGGCCAAGTGCTACATGAACCACTCCCATTGCAGGAAGGGTAGTGACCGGTGGGAGAGTAGTTCGGCTGGGCTGGGTCCGGGACGGCCGGGACAGGTGTTTAGCGTTAGGGATCTGCCGCGGCAGCCGTCACACCGGTACAGTCGGGATATTACAGTCTAGCGGAGCGAAAGTCAAGTGAACTTTTTTGGCCGAGAACGGCATGTTTAGAAACAGTGACAATACAATCCAGCCATGCTCTGATAGGGCAAGGGAACTTATGCCCCTTCAGTCAGCACGTTCCACAGTCGCACGGCCGCCTGCGGCCAGCGGCATCACTAATGTAGTGTGGGACTCATCCGGCCAGCGTATTTCCAAAAGGAGCGGCATGCTGCCGGCAGGGAAGCCAAAGTGGGCCTGTGACGGTTCGCCGGTGAGGTAGCCGCTGTTGGAGCGAATGGTTCGTGTGTATTTGCCGGCGGTGGTGTGGAGGGTGAGGTTGGCGCCGATGGCGCGGGTGTTTTTGGTGGCGGGCCAGTGGAGGTCGACTGTCAGGCTGTTGCCGGTGCAGAGCCGATTCTCGAATATGGCGGCGGGGGCGCGCAGATTGTTGACTACGATGTCGAGGTCGCCGTCGTTGTCGAGGTCGGCCATGGCCATGCTGCGGCCGCCTGCGGTGGCATTGAGGCCCCAGGACGGGACGGGGTGAAAGTAGCCGCGGCCGTCGTTGCGATAGGCCAAGTTTTCCTCGACGAGTTCGGCTCCGGGCAGGTGTCCGAACATGTCCTCGGCGGCCATGCCATTTACAACGTAGAGGTCGACGAAGCCATCCTGGTCAAGGTCACCGAACTGGGCAGACCAGCTCCAGCCGCTGGCCTGGAGGCCGCGGGTTGCGGCCTCGTTGACGTAGGCGCCGGCGGCGGCCGGAACCTGGAGGACATTCTCGATGATTTGCTGGTCTCCGGGGATGTCGGCGTCGGCCATCATTGCCATGAGGGGAGACCAGGCTGCCAGCATTTCGGGGGTCTCGGGGTAGGGCTTCATGTCGGCTGAGAAGAGCTCGGCGCGGCCGTCATTGTCGATATCAGCGGCGGCGAAGCTCATGGTGTTCTGGGCGGTTTCGGCGAAGGTTTGGGTCTCTTGCCAACCCTGCGGGGACCAGAGCCAGACCTGGTCGGGCATGAGAAAGTCGTGACCGGCCCAGATGTCGAGGCGGCCGTCGTGGTTGAGGTCGACGAGGAGAAGGGCCAAGGCCTGGGAACGGGCGGCGAGCTGGGTTGCAATGAAGTCATCGCCTGTGTTCTCGTAGTAGACGACGCCACCATTGGCGAGGTCGTGGGGATCGACGCGGGTGTATTCGTTCTGATAGGTGGCGAGGACGAAGTCGAGATCGTTGTCGAAGTCGAGGTCGGCCCAGGCGAGTGTGTAGGCCTTTTGGGCGGCCGGAAACCAGTCAACGAGCGTGAACCCGGGGATTCGATTCAGCTTATTTTCCTGGATCGCACTGGTTTTGCCGGGGGCGCCAAGGGAGCTGCCTTCATTCATCCAGACAAGGGGACGGGTGGTGCGGTGGGCGAAGGCGATATCGAGCCAGCCGTCGCCATCGATGTCGACGGCGCTGACGCCGCGGGACTGTCCGTGGGGGAATTCCTGTTTGCGGAAGGAGAAGCCGCCTTCATTCCAGAAGATGGCGTTGGGGCCCGCGAGGTTCGCGAGGACTAGATCGAGGTCGCCATCGCGGTCGAGGTCGTTGACGGCCAGGCCGGAGCCGTTGCTATCGTAGGTCCTGACCACTTCGCCTTCAATGGATGTGATGTGGTCGAGGGTATGGGTGACGAATCGATCTTCGCAGGGATGGGGCGATGTCTGATGGGGCTGCAGAAATACTTTGACCGGCGGTCCAGCAGGGCCGCCTACCGGTACGCAGGCTGCGGTCAGGAGCAGCGCTGCGAAGATGGCGAGGAGAACGGGCGCCTTTCTTTTCACTTTTACGAGCTGGTTCATTTGACCGCTCTCCACTTTTGGCTGGCCTGGAGCCGTGCAGCAGACCGGCGGCCGGTGGCAATGACAGTGCGATTTCGGGAAAGTATAGGCCAAGTGAAGGGTAGGGGAGACATGATCAGCTGTCCAGTTCTTCCTCAAGCCAGGCGAGATTGAAGCGGGCGAGTGTCAGGCGTTCGTAGGGTTGACTTTCGCCGCCTTCGTAGAGGCAGCAGAGGTCGCCGTTGGGCAGGGCGGCGAGGTCGGAATAGGCGGAGGGGCCGGTGTGGAGGGTGCGGGAGGCGGGCCAGGTGCGGCCGCCGTCGGCGCTGAGGCGGACGGTCATGTTTTCGCGGCGGGTGCTGGCGGGATTGGCGAAGAGGAGTTGGCCGCCGGGAAGGGCTTCGAGGCTGCCCTGGCAGACGGGTTCGATGAGGGTCTGGTCCCACTCGAAGTCGGTGAAGGAGTCGCCCTGGTCGTAGCTGCGGGCGACGGCCCGTTGGGTGCCGCGGACGAAGTTGCGGCAGTTGATGTAGAGGCTGCCGTCCTGGAGCTGGGCGACGGTGCACTCATTTGTGCCGACTTCGACGTCGCCACCGAGCTGCCAGGTCTGGCCGCGATCGTCGCTGTAGATGACGTGGGAGTGGTATGGGTCGCGGCTGCGATCGAGGTGGAGGCCGACGATGTGATCGCAGGGGACGACGAGGCGGCCGGAGGTGAGCTGGATGCCGTGGCAGGGGCCGGTGGCGTACCAGGTCCACTGCGGATCTTTGACGGAGGCGGTGATTTCGCGCGGTTCGCTCCAGGAGTGGCCGTCGTCGACGCTGTGGGTGACCCAGACTGTGCGGGGGGCCTTGCCCTGGCAGATCATGGTCTCGTCGCCGTCGGCCAGGTTTTTGCAGAAGGTCAGCCAGATGGCGCCGGTCTCGCGTTCGACGACGGGGCAGGGGTTGCCGCAGGTCATGCCGGCTTCGGTGACCACGACCTGGACAGTTGTCCAGGTGCGGCCGTTATCGAAGCTGCGGCGAAGAATGAGGTCAATCTCTCCGGCGTCGCCGCGGCCGTGTTTGCGTCCTTCGGCGAAGGCGAGGAGCGTACCGAGGGTGGAAACGGCGAGCGCCGGGATTCGGTAGGTATGATATGTGCCGTCGCCACTGGTGAACAGATGCTCCTGATCGCACCAGGACTGATGAGAGTTGTCGTTTGCGCCCATTGTGATTCGGTCCTTTCAGTCGATGTCTTCGGGGTTGATGAAGACACCCACCAGATGGCTGGACCCGGCGGGATCAGCGTAATTGGTATAGTCGACCCACATAATGGTGCCGTCCTGGAGCATGAGCCAGGAGGAGTAGCCATGATCGGGGCCCGGGGGCTGTTCCGGGTGATTGCCGTGAATCTGGATCATGCGGGATCGCTGGTATTCGTCGGGGAAGGTCCCTGTCTCGCCGCCCCATTCCCACTCGAAGTCGTCGAGGGTTGGATTTTGGAGGCGATAGGAAACGTAAAGCCAGTAACTTCGTCCGCCGGCTTGGGGTTGGCCGAATTGGGTGTAGCCGCTGAGGGGGCCTGCCCGCCGGGAGTCGCCGATCGGCTTGTCCTCACGGAAGATGCATTGGTTTATCACTGTTTCACCGTCGACCTGAATGCGCAGCAGACCGCGGCGGTGACGGATGTCGATGGTGCGGAGTTGGGTCATGTCCACTTCGTGGCGGAAGTCGGCGCCGATGCGGCTCCAGATCCCGTCGGGGGCGATGTTGACGACGACGCCCAGCTGGGAGATCGACATGAAGGCGGCAGCCTGGCCGGGCCGGCCTTCCACCTTGAGCGCAGCCGTCATATGGACATCACTCTGTGCGGATTCGGGGGGCAGGAGGCAGTAGCGGGCCTCGTGTCCAGGCAGGTTATCGATCACGAGCTCGGTCGCTTCAAAACTGGCGGCGTATTTGCGGCGGGGTCCGCCGATCTGGTAGGTGCCGGCCTCGGCCTTGATGTCGCCGCACCAGCCGTAGGTTCCGAGTGGTCCGTTTACGTGGCGCCCGGTGACGAAGATGCGGCCGTCAGGGAGCTGCTTGGCGTAGGGGCGATCGAGGGCGAAAGGGCACCTCTGCATGGGGGACCAGGTGCGTCCGCTGTCTGTGGAGAAGGTGACGAAGCAGGGGATGCCAGCGTGGTGGTTTTCGCGCATGATGCAGGCCAGCTCCTGGCCGCCTACGGCGTCGGGGTTTTCCAGGAAAACGATTGCGCCTTCGCAGACGCGGTGGTAGCCGTCGTAGGCGACGGTGGAGGCTTCGTACCAGGTTTCGCCGCCGTCTTCTGAGCAGGAGAGAATGACGGCGAACTCCTGGGTGTCACCGCGCATTATGTGTGAGACGACGCCGAGCCTGCCGTCGGGCAGGTCGAGGATGCGGTCGGGCTCGAAGCCCATGATGTCAGGTTTCTGGGCTTCGGTCCAGGTGTCGCCGTCGTCTTCGCTCCAGTAGAGCCAGTTGCCGGGGGGCTGGTCTTCGTGGAAGTGGCTGTGGTCGTCGTGGTCGATGATGACGACGAGGCGGCCGTCGTTGAGACGGCTGAGTCTGGGGGTGACGAGGCGTTCGTCGCCCTGCTGGAGATTTGCTTCGTCGATTTCGCGGTGTTGGAACCAGGTTTTACCGCCGTCGTCACTGGCGAGCAGGGTCAGGATTTGGTTGACCTGGGACCAGTGGGAGTCTGTATCTGAGTAGATCAGCATGAGGCGGCCGGTAGGCAGCTCGATGATGTCGGGATTTTTTGTGAATCTTCCTGGGCTACGCCAGACGTCGAAGACTTTGTTGGCAACTGAACGTGGATGGATATGCACAACTGCTCCTTTGCGTTCTCGTAGGGTTTGGAATGTTTGGTGGTTTTGGCGAGCAAGGCAGGCGTTTGCCAGCGGCGCGGATGGGAACGGTCAGCTGCGGAGAGCTTCGAAGGCGGCCATCCACTCTTCGTAGGTAGCGGTGGCGCCCTTGCCGCGCACGATGAACGGCGGCCGCTTGGTCCTTTCCAGTTTGTCGCGCATGAAAGCTTCGCCGTCAAGGACTTCCTGGGGCGCGTCGTAGGTTCCCGGGGTGCGGCAGTAGCGGATGTCGATGCTCCAACGCACTTCGTCGGTGTGGTTAACTTTGCTGCCGTGGAAGGTCATGTTGGAGAAGAGGAGGATGTCGCCCTTTTTCATAGGCATGGGAATGGGGGTGCCGCGTTCTTCCGGGTCCTCGAAGGAGCGCATATTCATGTTCTTGTCGCGCTTGCTTTCGATGAGCTCCCAGGCGTTGCTGCCGGGTATGACGAAGAGGCAGCCGTTTTCTTCATCGACATCGATGAGAGGGATCCAGACGGTGATGATGTGGGCGTGGCGGGACTGTTTGCCGTAGTATTGACTGTCCTGATGCAGGGGGAAGGCGGTCAGTACGCTGTCGGGCATTTTGGGGCGAAGATGATAGTCGCCATTGAAGCTGATATTGGGCCCAAGGAGGGGTTCGAGAGCGTCGACGATTCCGGGGTGTTGGATCAGGGCGTGGAGTTCAGGGCCTAGGGCGGGCTGATTCCAAGAGCGCAGGCGGATCTCGTTTTCGCGGTGGAGGGCGGCAAGGCGCTGGCCGAAGGGCAGGTCGTCGAAGGCGTCCTTGATTTTGCCGTCGTTGAACATTTCTGCGGCGTATTTGCCGACCTGGCAGTGGATGTAGGCGCGCAGCGGGTCGAGATCGGTCGGGGGGATGGCCTGATGGACATGCAGGTAGCCATTTTGTTGGTAGGAGTCTTTCATCTTGTCTGTCTCCTTGTGGCGTAACTCTTGGGGCGTAATACGTATTTTCGCGTTTTCTGTTGAGTCTTGCAACTTGGACGGCAGTGGTCAGTAGTCAGGGGTTGGGGTGACGGTATGAGCGTCGAGTGAACGTTTAAGAGAGATTGACGAGAGGTTGGGGGGGTTCTGCGAATGGGTAGGTGGAGGGGGGGACTCGCCGGCGGATGGGAGGGTGAACACCTTTTTGAACCACGGAGGGCCACGGAGGGGCACGGAGAACGGCAACGGCAATTTCAACATCTTTTGTCGGCGGAGGACGCGGAGGGGCGCGGAGAACGGCAACGGCAACTTCAACATCTTTTTTCCACGGAGGGCCACGGAGGGCCACGGAGAACTGCAACTTCAACCCCTTTCCTCCGCGGAGGGGCATGGGGAACATTGTTTTCTGGTCTGCGGAGGGCCGCTGAAGGGTGCCATGGGGTGGGGTTCCAGATTGGTGTCGGGGCGAGAGCGGGCACAGGGCCTGCCTCTAGCTGGGCGGTGGAGGGTTCGATTTGGTAGTTGACAGGGTGGTGTCTATGGACATATACTTGCGCGGACAATTTAATTGGTTTCCGAAGGGGTGCGCCATCTGCCCGGATGCGCGGCGCACAATGGGGGAAGACCGGTGACGTTCATATGAACCAGTCCGGCGCTGTCCCGCAACGGTAAGGTGAAGCAGGTTTCGCCAAGCCCGATAACCCGCCTCTTTGGATGCTCAGTCGAGCGGACCTGCCGTGCAGGCAGGAATGTTCGGACACCACCTTCGTGGATAGAGGGGGATGAGCGACAGAGACAGTTTGTACGCCATCCGCCGCTTGGCGGTTTTTTTCTTTCAAGGCGATCCACTTTGTGCGTGGATCGCCTTTTTTGTTTCAGACAGGGGTAAAGGTGAAGGTTCGGGACTTCAGCGGTTCTGAATGTAGTTGGGAATGGCGGGGGCTGGCGGTGTTGACGGCGGTGCTGATCGACGCGTTGGTGGGCGATCCGCCGTCGCGGTTTCATCCTGTGGCGTGGATGGGAAGCTGGATTGGGATGTTGCGGAAGCGGGCGCCGCGGCGGGGGGCGATGGCCTCCTTTGTCTACGGGGCGGTTTCAGTTTGCGGCAGCGCGTGCCTGCTGGGGCTGGTGGGGTTGTGGAGTTCACGCGGCTTGCGGCGCTGGCGGTTCGGGTGGCTGGCTGAGGGGGCGGTGCTGTCGCAACTGATCGCGTGGCGGGGTCTGATGCGAGCGGGCGAGGCGGTGGCGCGGCCGCTGGGGGAGGGAGACCTGGAGGCGGCGCGACGGCAGCTGGGCTGGCATCTGGTGAGCAGGGATGTTTCGAAGCTGGACGAGGGCCTGGTGGCGGCGGCGACGATCGAGTCGCTGGCGGAAAACAGCTCGGACAGTGTGATTGCGCCGTTGCTCTGGTATGGCATTGGCGGTATTCCGGCGGCCCTGGCGTACCGGTTTGTAAACACGGCGGACGCGATGCTGGGATACCGGGATGCGGAGAGGGAGTGGCTGGGGAAGAGTGCGGCGCGGACGGACGATGTCATGAATCTGGTGCCGGCGAGGCTGACGGCGCTGTTGATCGTGGCGGGCGCCGCTTTGGGTGGAGGCAACGCGGGGAGCGCATGGCGGATCTGGCGCCGGGATGGGGGGAAGACTGCGAGCCCGAATGCGGGCCAACCGATGAGCGCGGCGGCGGGCGCGGTGGAGGTGGAGTTGGAGAAGGTGGGGCATTACCGGCTTGGCGAGGGGTTGGCGAAGGCCAAGGCAGCAGATATCAGGCGAGCGGGCAGGATGCTGTCTATTGGTCTGTTTGTCGGGATAGCGGCTGCCGTAGCGGCACTCCTTTTTGCGGAAGGCAGATTTTTGGGAGGCGCGGCGGCCAGGCAGGGAAATGGACGGCGTGAGGAGGGGATACAGGATGGTTGAGAAGGCTGGAGCAAACATGCGAAAGTACGGGCGGCAGCTGTTCATCTGCAATCACGGGGACTGCGCGCCGGCCGAGGAGGCCGAGGCGCTGCACCGCCATGTCCTGGAGAGGAATCGCCAGCAGCAGTTGAACAGGCTGCGTAACCCGCATCGGATCAAGTGCACGCTGGCGGACTGCCTGGGCGTTTGCCAGGGGGGTCCGATTCTTGTGGTTTACCCAGACGGGATCTGGTATCACGGGGTGGACGCGGAAGGCCTGGAGCGAATCTACCGGGAGCATTTGATCGAGGGAAATCCGGTTGAGGAGCTAATATTTCATCGTCATTTTCCGGGGGGAGAGGAGCCTGCGTATGCGCCCCAAGTGCGGGGCGATGAAGGGTTTGCGCCGGTTGCGTGGACCCCTTTGGGGGAGGAGACGGAGCCGGAAAGTGAACCCGGGGAGGTTGAAGGCCCTGAGGAGGCTGCGGCGGAGCTGCGGCGGATGTCGGCGCGGCGCAACCGTAGGAAGAAGGGTCTTGTGATCGTCAATACGGGTGAGGGGAAGGGCAAGACGACGGCGGCGCTGGGGATATTGACACGGGCTTGGGGACGGCGCATGAAGGTGGGCGTCGTCCAGTTTCTGAAGCATGAGAACGCCCGGTTCGGGGAGATCCGGGCTGCGGAGCGGATGGGGGAGATCGACTGGATAGGCAGCGGGGACGGCTGGACGTGGACGAGTGACGACATGGACGAAACGGTTGCGCGGGCGCGGCATACGTGGGCGGTGTGCCAGGAGCGGATTGTGAACGGCGGTTATGACGTTCTGATCCTGGACGAGTTCACTTATCTGCTGCATTACGGCTGGCTGGATGGGAACGAGGCGCTGGCGTGGCTGGAGACGAACAAGCCGCCGATGATGCACCTGGTGATCACGGGCCGGTATGCGCCGCAGAATCTGATTGACTTTGCAGACTTGGTAACGGAGATGCGGGCGGTCAAGCATCCTTTTGGGGAGCAGGGAATTCGGGCGCAGGCGGGGATTGAATATTGAGACTGCAGTGGTCAGTGGTCAGTGGTGAGTGGTCAGTGGTCAGTGGGGCGAAGTTTTTGGTAGTCAGTTATTAGTTTTTGGTGAACTGCGGACGGCAGTGGTCAGTGGAGGGAGACTACGGGTGGGGGGTAGACTCTGTTGGCTAGACATGATGCTGGGGAAGAATACACACGGTGGCTAGCAAGGGCGGGGCGTTGCGGGGGCGCGGAACTGCAGTGGTGAGTGGTGAGTGGTCAGTGGTTAGAGCAGTTTTTTGTTGTCAGTTTCTAGTTTTTGGTGAACTACGAACTGCGGTGGTCGGTTGGTGGCGGTGGAGAGGCGTTGGGGGAGATTGGAAAGGGTATAGGGATGGCTGAGTTTCGCAGGCGGAATATGGTGGAGCGGCTGGACGGGCGGATGGTGAATTCCGGGCAGTTGCGGGGCATGTTGTTTGTATGCGCGACGGGGTGCTGTTGCGGGCGGACGGAGCGGGGCTTTGCGGAGGTGGACGAGGACCTGTACCACACCGAGTGGGAGAGGCGCAGTCTGCGCAACCGGGTGCATCTGAACCAGGGAGGGTGCCTGGGGCCGTGTGTGCTGGCGAACGTGGTGATGCTGGTGGTGGACGGCCGGCCGGTCTGGTTTCATTCGGTGAACGACAGCGCCATTGTAGGCGCCATATTCGATTATATCGAGTGCTTGCTGGAGGAAATTGATACGCCGACGCCGCCGGTGCTGCAGCCGCATCTTTTCAACGGTTTCGCCTGGAATGGCACGGCCGGATCGGAGGCGACAGATGCGCTTTCGGCTGTGCCGGAGGCGAGCGGTGAGGGGATCTTATTTCTCAGCCAGTCGGATACGGATTTGCTGGCGCTGGAGCGGGCGCGAGAGCTGCTTGCGGACGGTTTTGCGGAGGTGAACGGGGCCCACGTGGGGCGGTTGGCGGATGAAGAGGCAGTGGATGCATTGCTGCAGCGGTTGCTGCCGGCGGCGCAGGTGGTTGTGGCACGTCTTCATTCGGGGCGCGCTTTTGAATTCGGGCTGGGGCGTCTTGAGGCGTGGGCTGAGCGGACGGACGGGTTTCTGATCTGTCTGCCGGCGGTGGAGGCGTTCGATTATGAGCTGATGGCCCGGTCCAATGTGGGGGTGCCGCTGGCGCAGGCTGTGAGCGCCTATTTTCAGTGCGGCGGGCCGCAGAATCTGGCGAATGGGTTGATGTGCTTGAGCGATCATTTGCTGGTGACAGGATGGGGGTTTGACCAGCCGCGGGCGTTGCCGCTGCACGGTATCTACGAACCTGAGACGGGGGCCTGGGAAGCGACGGAGGTAGGCGATGACAAGGGTGGCTGGAATCCGCTGCCCGATGCGGAAGACACAGCGGTGGCGGACAGCAGGCCGGGCTTGGGAGAGGCGACTGTAGGGATTCTGTTCTACAGGGCACATCTGCTGAGCGGGAACACAGAGTTTGTGGATGCGCTGGCGGCCGAATTCAGGGGACGGGGGATGAAGGTCCAGGCGGTCTATACCCAGTCTCTGAAGGAGTGCGACAGCGCGGGGCGGCCACTGGCGCTGGAGGTACTGGCGGAGGCGGGCCCGGTTGACGCGATCGTGAGCACGCTGAGCTTTGCCTTGGGGGATGGCGGAGAGGTCTTTGGCGAACTGGATGTGCCGGTCTTTCAGGCGATCTATTGCAGCAACGACCGGGCGGCCTGGCAGCGCAACGGGCGCGGACTCGGACCGCTGGACACGGCGATGAATGTGGCCATCCCGGAGTTTGACGGCCGCATCGTGGGCACGCCGGTCTCGTTCAAGGAGACGTTGGGCGAGGGCGGGACACGCTATGTTCCGGACCGTGAACGAATCAGGCGGTTTGCCGGCATTGTGGAGAAGCATACGGCACTTCGGCGCAAGGCGAATTCGGCGAAGAGGATTGCCTTCGTACTGACGAACAGCGGGGCGAAGGCGGCGCGGGTGGGGAACGCGGTTGGGTTGGACGCGCCGGCATCGCTATTGAAGCTGATGGGGCGCATGGAGGAGGCGGGTTACCGCATTGGTCCGCTGCCTGAATCTTCAGATGACATGTTGTTTGAACTGATAGAGCGCTGTTCATACGACGTTACGTATTTGAATGAGGGGCAGCTGGCGCAGGCGCAGAAGCTGCCGACGGAGCAGTACGCAGGGTGGTTCGGAGGGGTACCCGAGGCAAGCCGGGAGGGGATGGAGAAGCAGTGGGGGGATGCGCCGGGCGGGGCGTATATTCACGGCGACGGGTTCGCGCTGGCCGGTCTGGAATACGGCAATGTGTTTGTGGCGCTGCAGCCGCCGCGGGGCTATGACATGGACCCGGACCAGATCTATCACCGGCCAGATCTGCCGCCGCCGCACAATTACCTGGCGCTGTACCGCTGGCTTCGGCATGTGTGGAAGGCCGACGCAATTGTGCATATGGGAAAACATGGGACATTGGAGTGGCTGCCGGGCAAGAGCGTAGGATTGAGCGAGTCGTGCTTTCCGGACTTGATCCTGGAGGACCTGCCGCTTGTTTACCCTTTCATCATCAATGACCCAGGCGAGGGCAGCCAGGCCAAAAGGCGGTCGCACGCGACGATCGTCGACCATATGACGCCGCCGATGACGAGCGCGGGCGCGTATGGAACGCTGGCCGAGCTGGCGCAGCTGGCGGACGAGTATTATGCGGCGGAGCAGTTGGACCCGGCCAAGCTGCCGCTGCTGCAAAGGCAGATCTGGGAGATCGTTCAGCGGGACCGCCTTGACGAGGACCTGAAGTATGTATTGAGAGCCGACCACGGCGACCACACGCACGACTGGGACGGCTCTTATCTGGATGACGGCACGCCGACCGCTTTGGGAGAAATGCAGGGGGCGCAGGTGGCGCATCTGCTGGAGGATATCGAGGGGTATCTGTGTGAATTGACGGGCGCCCAGATCCGGGACGGGTTACATATTCTGGGTACGTCGCCGGAAGGTGAGCAGCTGGTTGAGAGTGTGTATCACCTTGTCAAGCTGCCGAACGAGGAGGTGCCGGCGTTGCCTGCGGCGGCGGCACGGATTGCGGGTGAGGACTGGCTGCAGCTGCAGGAGAGTTTGGGGGACCGGCGGGAGGACCTTTGTGAAGGGCTGAGAACGAATGCCGATCTGGTCGAGCGGATCGAGGCCGAGTGCAAGCGGGCGATAGCGGGGACGGCGGAGTCGGGGTGGCGGGTTGATCGGGTTGGCGGCGCGGCGGCCGAGGCGGTTGGCCGTCTTTCTTCACTGCATAGGAATGGAGCGCCGGCAGGTCCGACTTGCCAGGAGGTTGGCGCAGAAGAATTGGAGAAGGTTCTTCACTATGCGGCCGGTTCGCTTGTGCCGAAGTTGCGGGAGGGAGAAGAGGCCGAAGTGGGCAACATTCTGCACGCGCTGGACGGTGGTTTTGTGCCGCCCGGGCCGAGCGGATCGCCAACGCGGGGCATGGCGCATGTGTTGCCGACGGGGCGCAACTTTTTTTCGGTTGATCCGCGTGCGCTGCCGACGATGGCCTCCTGGCAGGTGGGGCAGGGGCTGGCGGATACGCTTATCAGCCGGTACCAGGCGGAGGAGGGGAGGTTTCCTGAGAGCGTGGGGATCAGCATGTGGGGCACGAGCGCGATGCGAACTGCGGGAGACGATATTGCGCAGGTGCTGGCGCTGCTGGGGGTACGGCCGGTGTGGCAGCGTGAGAACCGGCGGGTGACGGGTGTTGAGCTGATTCCGCTGACGGAGCTAGGGCGGCCGCGGGTGGACGTTGTGTGCCGGATTAGCGGATTTTTCCGCGACGCATTCCCGCACCTGATCACGCTGATTGACAGTGCTGTGCAGATTGTGATCAGTGCGGAGGAGGCTGTGGAGATGAACTTTCCCCGCCGAAATGCGATGGCCAGCGAGACCGAGCTGAGTATGGCCGGGGAGGGTGAGTCGGCGGCGGAGAGGGCTAGGTACCGGATTTTCGGATGTAAGCCGGGCAGCTATGGGGCGGGGATTCTGCCGCTGATTGACGCGAAGAACTGGCAGAGCGACGAGGATTTCGCGCGCGCATACCTGCTTTGGGGCGGGTATGCGTACGGCTGCGGGCGCGAGGGTGTGCCGGCGGAGGAGGCGTTCGCGCGGGCGCTGGGCACGGTCCAGATTGCGACGAAGAACCAGGATAACCGTGAACACGACATTTTCGACAGCGATGACTATCTGCAGTATCACGGCGGCATGATCGCGACGGTGAGAGCGCTGACGGGGCGGAATCCGAGCCGCTATTTTGGGGACAGCAGCAACCCAGACCTGGTGCGCACGCGCGACCTCAGGGAGGAGGCTCGGCGCGTTTTTCGCAGCCGGGTGGTGAATCCGAAATGGTTGGAGAGCATGCGGCGCCACGGATACAAGGGGGCGCTGGAGATTGCGGCGACGGTGGATTATCTGTTCGGATACGATGCGACGTCACAGGTGTTGGACGACTGGATGTATGCGCGGGTGACGGATGAGTTCTTACGGAACGAGACGATGCAGCAGTTTTTCTCGGAGAGCAATCCGTGGGCGTGGCAGGCGATTGCGGAGCGGCTGCTGGAGGCGGTTGAGCGGGGTCTTTGGGAGGACCCGGATCCGGTGGATACGGCACTCTTGGAGGCGGCGTTGGAGTTGGGATTGGACGGCAGGGGAACTGCGGGGGTAACGGCGGGGGGAACTGAAGGGGAACTGCGGGGAAACTACAGGGGGTTGAGGCAGCGGGTGGGGGGGTAGACACTGTTGGCTAGACATGATGCCGGGGAAGAATGAACCTGGTGGCTAGCAAGGGCGGGGCGTTGCGGGGGCGCAGCCCCTGCACAAGGGAGGGCCGAAGGCCCGAACGCACAACTGCAGGGGTCAGGGGTCAGTGGTCAGGGGTCAGTGGATAGTGACGGTGCGGGCGGGTAGAGACCGGTCGTAAAATCGAGCCTTTTCGCTTGTGCAGGACTGTGGGGACAGCAGAGGTTGGAGAATAAAGGGCTGTTTCCTGGACAATATTTTGTGTGGGCAACTGGCATGAAAGGAAGAGTGATGAAGACGAGCGTATTGTTGGTGGGATTGGTCTTTTCGGTACTGGCGGGTTGTGTTGTTGCACCGATACCTGCGGGGGACGTGGGCGCGGCGGCGGGCGGCGAAGGGGCGAGTTCGGCTGCGCCGGAGTCGAACCTTTATGCGGGATGTATCGGGGCTTTTGACCCGGATGCTGATTATTTTCCGGAGAAGGTGGCGCCGGCGTATGCGGAGGGTTGGAGCGTGTCGTATCACGGTCATTACAAGGTGCTGACGCTGCACAATCCGTGGCGGGGCGCTGAGGAGACGTTCGAGTATGTGCTGGTGCAGTGCGGCGCGCCGGTCCCGGAGGGTTATGACGGTGCGGCGGTGATCGAGGTGCCGATTGGGAGCGTGGCCGCTCTCACTTCGACGGTATTGCCGCATTTGCAGGAGCTGGGTCTATTGGACCGCCTGGTGGCGGTGGACCGTTTTGATTATATCAATACGGCGGATGTGCGCGCGTTGATCGATGCGGGCGCGGTGCAGGAGGCTGGAACGGGGACGGGCGTGAATACCGAGGTCCTCATCGACCTGGACCCGCAGCTAATCATCACTTTTGCCTACGGAAATCTGGACTATGACACGCATCCCAAGCTGATTGAGGCGGGGCTGCCGGTGGCGCTGACGGCGGGGTATATGGAGACTTCGCCGCTGGGGCGCACTGAGTGGATGAAGGTTACGGGGCTGTTCTTCAACCAGGAAGCGGCGGCGGAGCGGGTTTTCAGCGGCATCGCGACCCGCTACAACGAGATGGCGGCGCTGGCGGCGGGTGTTGCGGCGCGGCCTACGGTCCTGGTGGGCATTGCGCGGCGGGAATCTTGGCGCGTTCCCGGGGGCAACAGTTATTTTGCCCAGTATATTGCCGACGCAGGCGGCAACTATCTTTGGCAGGAGGACGAGTCGACCGGCTCGGTTCCGCTGGCGATGGAGGTTGTGTTTGAGGTCGCGAGCGGCGCGGATGTGTGGCTGCCCAACACAGGGGCATGGTCAAGCGCGGATGACATCTTGGCGGCGGACGAGCGGTACGCCGATCTGGCAGCGGTTGAACGGGGCTCTGTCTTCAACAACAATGCGAAGGTGAACGAGTGGGGCGGGAACGACTACTGGGAGACCGGTGTCGCCAACCCCGACCTGGTGCTGGCCGATTTGATCAGGATCTTCCATCCTGAACTTCTGCCTGAGCATGAGCCGATCTGGTTTCACAAGCTTCAGTAGAGGGGAGAGAAGATGACGCCGGCGCTGATGATGCTGGGGACGCACTCGAATGCGGGGAAGAGCCTGCTGGCGACGGCTTTTTGCCGGATTTTGGCGCGGAGAGGCGTGCGGGTGGCGCCGTTCAAGGCGCAGAATATGAGCAACAATGCGGGCGTGACGCCGGATGGCGGCGAGATGGGCCGGGCGCAGATCGTGCAGGCGGAGGCAGCGGGGATCTATGCGCACACGGATATGAATCCGGTCCTGCTGAAGCCGGAGGGGAACCGGAGAAGCCAGGTGGTGCTGAACGGCAGGATGGCGGGACAGATCGAGGCAGGCAACTGGATGGAGAAGAAGGCGCGTCTGTGGGGCGAGGTGACGGCGGCCTATGACCGGCTGGCGTCGCGGTACGACGTAGTCGTTATGGAGGGGGCTGGCAGCCCGGCGGAGATCAATCTGAAGGCGGGTGATATCGTCAATCTACGCATGGCCCGGTATGCGGGGGCGTCCTGTCTGCTGGTTGGGGACATCGACCGGGGGGGAGTGTTTGCGGCGCTGGCGGGGACGATGCTGCTGTTGGAGCCGGAGGAGCGGTTGCTGGTGCGCGGCTTTCTGATCAACAGGTTTCGGGGGGATCCGGCACTGTTGGGCGACGGGTTGGCGATGCTGAAGGAAAGGGCGTACGGCGTTCCCACGCTGGGCGTAATCCCTTTTCTGCCGGATTTGCGAATCGCTGACGAGGATGCCGTGCCTCTGGAGCGGGACCGTGCTACGGCGGCCCCGCTGGCGGAGGGACAGCTCGACGTCGCGGTGATCAGTCTGCCGCGGATCGCGAATTTTGACGAGTTCGATGCGCTGGAGGTGGAGCCGGGTGTGAGGTTGCGGTATGTGGCGAGGGCTGAGGCGCTTGGACATCCGGCAGCGGTCATTCTTCCGGGGACCAAGGCGACGCTTGCGGACCTGGCGTGGTTGCGGGAGGGGGGTCTGGACGAGGCGATCCTGGCGGCGCACGGGCAGGGCGCGCAGGTGGTGGGCATCTGCGGCGGTTATCAGATGGCGGGCGAATGGTTGACGGATGCGCTGGGGGTGGAGGGGGCGCGGGGGGAGCAGGCTGCGGGATTGGGTCTGTTGCCGGTTGGGACGGCGTTCTCGGCGGAGAAGGAGACGCACCAGGTCCAAATGAAGTTACCCGACGGGGAGGCTGTGCGGGGATACGAGATCCACACAGGGGAATCGCGTGTTCGCGAGGGAACTTTGCCGTTTGGCGAAATCATCGAGCGAAGCGACCAAGCGGTACGCGTTGCGGATGGCGCCCGGTCAGAGGATGGGAGCGTGTGGGGTACGTACGTACACGGGGTGTTCGAGAACGACGGTTTTCGGCACGGTTGGCTGCGCGGGCTGGGGTGGTCCGGGCCTCTTGTTGCGACGACGGCGCTGCGGAACGGAGAGTATGACCGGCTAGCGGATGCAGTGGAGGAGGCAGTTGACTGGGCAGTTGTGGAGGCGCTGATCGCATAGGCGTGACGGGTGATGCCGATTAAGGGTGGGCGTTCTCTGCTCCACTGCCGGCTCGGTCGGGGGGTGGTTCGAGCCGGTGCAGATCAGATGCGGCGGGCGCACCATTGGATGCCGCGCAGGACTGTCTTGCGGAAGTTGGGGTCGGCGTAGGTGAGATTGTCGTGGCCGGACTGGAAGCAGAAGACGCGGGCGTTCCTGAAGTGGCGCGTCCAGCCGAGGACGCGCATGCTATTGGGGTGTTCGGTGGTGAGCAGGAGGTGGCTGTCCTGGCCCGCGCTGGCCATGGAGTAGGTCTCGTCGACCATTTGCCAGGGTTGGACGCCTTGGGTGATGGGGTGGGCGGGGTCGGCGATTTCGACGGTGAGCTCCTGTTCATGGTCGTAGCCGAAGCCGCGATCCGGGATGCCGACGAGGTCGGACCAGAAGGGCCACTGTTCGTAGGCGAGGATGGCGTGGTGGAGGAGAAAGATGCCCTGGCCGCTCTCGCCGAGTTTTTCGAGGACGGACCGTGTCCTCTCTTCGGGGACGCCGCGGGGCATGTTGTAGAAGAGAAAGACGTCGTAGGTATCCAGCACATTGCCTATATCGGCGGCCCAGTTGGCCTCAAGCTGGATGTAGCTGTCGACCTCAGGCATGTCGCGGAAGATTGCATGGAAGCCGGGAACGTCGAAGAAGTGACCGCCGGTGATGACGGCGACTTTGATGCTGTCATTGTCGGGTTGATTCGCGCTCATCGTTTGCTCTTTTCCTTTTTTCACCAACTGAATACGGTGCCGAGGAGGTCGTTGGGCCGGTCGCGCAGGGTGTCGTAGATGCGTTTGGCCTCTGCGGCAGGGACTACGTCTTGAATGAGAGAGGCGAGGTCGATGCGGCCGCGGCTGTGGAGGCGGGCGAGGTTCTCGAGGTCATCGACATAGAAGTGGCTGTTTTGTTTGACGGTTATGAGGCGGCGCTGGGCGAGGTTGAAGGGGTAGTCGACGCGGTCACGGCCGGCGATGAAGAGGACACGTCCGCCGGTGCGCATTGCAAGGATTAGCTGTTCTTCCATGCCGGGGACGCCGGCGAAGTCGAGGACGGCGTCGAAACTTTCGTCGGCGATCTGGGCTGACCAGCGATCGCCTTCGACGTTGAGAGTTTGCTCGGCGGCGCCGACTTGGCGGGCTATTTCGAGGCGGCGGTCGTCGATGTCGCAGATTGTGACGCGGGCGCCCTGGAGGGCGGCAAACTGGGCGGCGACCTGTCCTACGCAGCCGGCGCCGACGACGAGGACTCTTTCGCCGATCTTGGGGTCGGTGTTGCGGATGGTATTGAGGGCGACAGCGGCCATTCCGTAGATGGCGGCTTCGCTGAGGTCGACTGCGTCGGGGAGTTTGATGAGGAGGGCATCTTCGGCGAGGACTATGTAGTCGAGATGGCCGCCGGTGCTTTGGCCGATGAATATGATGTCATCAGTTTGGAGGTGTTGGGTGTCGGGGCCGGTTTCGATGACGCGGCCGACGGTCTGGTAGCCGGTGGGCATGGGGAGGAGGCGGTCGCCGGGGGCGTAGTTGCCTTTAAGGAGCTGGTTGCGTTCGGTGCCGTTGGTTATGCCGGAGTAGAGGGTTTTGATTTTGACCTGGTTGGTGTGCGGCGGGGCGGGCGCGGGCCAGTCGGGGACGAGGACTTTTTCGCGAATTTTGGCGTCTTGGTTTCTGATTACGATTGCTCTCACGAATTGTTGGTCCTTTTGGCGCGGTTTGGATCTGGTCTGGGAGGGTTGCTAGTGGGTACGGCGAACACCTTTTTGGAACCACGGAGGGCCGCTGAGGGGCACGGAGAACACCTTTTTTTTCCACGGAGAATACATTTTCTGGGTGGTGCAGGTGATGGGATTATATCGGGGGAAACGGCCGGCTCTTTGTTGGTGTAATTTCTTATTGGTTTGGAATTTGGCAGTCAATCCTGGTAATTGTGGGTTTTCGCGTCTAGTCGAATTTTGTGAGTGAACTGGGCAGGCAGCTGCTTTGCGATTGGCGGCGGCGTGGTCTATATGTGAGTATATAGTTTGGCCGCTGAAGTGAGAGCTTTTGGCGTGGTCAGGATGCCATATAACTGAGAACGGCGCAATGCGGTATGGGGAGGACTCGGGATGGCTACACGAAGTAAGAGTACGTGGAAAGATGGCTTTGTCACGGCTATCGGGCGTGGAGAGTTTGCCGAGGCGATTTCGGTGCTTGATTCGCTGAAGACTGCGCATGCGGGTACGCCGCGGCAGGCTGATAAGCTTGCGGCGGCCAAGATGATGGAGAGGCACTTTGGGGAGTCTACTGGTGCGTTGTACGAGGCGGGGGTTGCGTTTGCGCGTTCGGAGAGTGCGGGGGCGCAGGAGGTAGGGCTCGTGCTACTGGGGCATCTGTTTGGGCACAGTCCGGCGGAGGTGACGGCCATCATATTGAGTCTGGCTGACAGCGAGAATTGGGAGGTGCGGGAGTGGGCGGCGAGTGCGTTGAGGCGGGTGATCAGCGAGAACTTTGCGGCAATCTATCCGACGGTGCGGGCTTGGGCGGTGCATGCTTCGCCGAATGTGCGGCGGGCGGCGGCGGTGGCGAGCGGGTCGGCTGCGGGAAGCTGTACAGAAGGTGAGTGCAGGCAGTTGCTTGAGGGGTTGACACCGCTGCTGGAGGATGACGATCCGTATGTTAGGAAGAACCTGGGCGCGTTTGCGATTGGGGACAGTTTTTTGAAGGCGCAGCCGGCGCTGGTGGCGGCGTGGCTGGGTCGGGCGAGCGGCCATCCGAGGGCGCAGTGGAATGTGGCGATGGCGCTATCGGCGGCTGAGGCGGCCAAGCATTTCGGGCTGCTGTCGGACCTGCTACACAAGTTGGCGGCTGACGATCGGACGGTGGTGCGAAGGGCGACGTACAAGGCGGCGCTCAGTATGGCGAGGCGGATACCTGAGGAGATCGCTCCTGTGTTGGAGGCGTGGAAGGAGGATCCTGAGCGATCGCATGTTTATGCTCATGTGATGAAGAAATTGTAGGGACTGGATCGTCCTGGTTCCCTTGACAATGAGGGATGATGGTTCAACATTCAACAAGTACGGAACGCATGCAGGCTTGATCAGGTTTCTTGATCGCTTGCTTTTTGTGATGGACCAAGGCAGGTGCGAGGCCCGCCCCTACTTGCTCGTTTCTTGATTGGAAGCAAAAGGGCAGGCACAAGGCCTGCCCTTTCATTGACTATTCTCGTCTGCGGAAGTCTAGTTTTGCTTGAAGGTGATTCCGGTACAGGCTACGCTGTTGCTGATGGTCATGGACCACTTGGGCGAGAGCGGCGTCAGGTTTGAGAAGTCCTTTGAGTTGTGGGCGCCATCGGTGTTAACGCCGCCAGGGCAGTTCACGACCCAGATTTCGACGAAGGTGCCGGATGAAGCTGGCCCACCGAAGGGTGAGAAGCCCCATTTGCCGGTTGGTTTACCACAGCCTGAGCACTTGGTGTTGCGGGGGCCGTTGAAGGCGACGTGTACGCAGACGTTGTTCAGGACATTGTTGTTCCTGTCATGGATCAGGCCCTCGAAGAATGTCTGCTGGTTGTTGCCCGGGCAGCTGCCGCTGTTGACGAGGGAGTAGGCGAACGCGGGAACAGGCGTCGCGGTGGGCGGTGGTGGTGCTGGTGGGACCGGGGTTGCGGCTGGCGTTGGAATGGCGGGCGCAACCTGGACGAGTTCTGGATTGGTGGCCGTGACCAGCGGTGCATAGACCCAGCCGTACTGGCCGCCGTAAATGATCTGCCACCAGCCGCCGGCGGGGTTTTTGCCGGAGATTGTGTACTCGCTGCCGGCCGCCGCCTGGCCGATTACGTTATAGTTGGTGCCGGGACCGGCGCGCACGTTCATGGCCCTGTTGATCGAGACGGTGGGGGAGGTGGACGTTGCGGTCGGTGTGGGCGTGGATGTGCCTGTAGGTGTTGGCGTTTCCGTTGGCGCCGGGGTGGGCGTTGCCGTCGGTGTGTCGGTGGCTTCGAGCGCTGCGAGGCGGACCTCGAAGTCGTTCATTCGACCGGATAAGGAGGTAACGAGTTCGACCATTGCTTCTACTTTTTCGGCGAGGCTCTCAAGTGTCAACGTTTCGTCTTGTGCATAGAGCGGGACGCCGACTCCGATTAGGAAAACAACGATGAGTAATATACTTAGCAGTTTCTTCATTTTTCCCCCTCTGCCAGTTTCTCCTGCGTGAATGAAATTGGAATAACGATAATGATTACAAATCAACTATATTTGCTGCTACGCGGATTGTCAATCTCTGATTGGCGGCGGTTTCCGGTTGCTTCACTGGGCTGTTCGTTGCTGTTATGATTGGGCGCGGAGAAGGGCGACTGCAACGGCTACACCTTTTTTGAACCACGGAGGGCCACGGAGTAACACGGAGAATGGCAACTGCAACGGCTGCGTCTTTTTGTCCGCGGAGGACGCGGAGGGGCGCGGAGGACGGCAACGGCAACATCTCTTTTAGAACCATGGAGGTCCAAGGGCGGTTTTGAAGCGTGAAGTGTAGGAGGAGATGCTGGACTCTTTTTTCGACTATATTATCGTAGGCGCGGGGTCGGCGGGGGCGGTGCTGGCGGCGCGGTTGTCGGAGGATCCCGGGGTGAGGGTGTTGCTGCTGGAGGCGGGACCGGATTATCGATCGCGGGAGGCGCCGGCGGCGATGAAGAGTCATAATCACGGTGAGATTTTGCTGGGGGAAGAGTACAGGGAGGTCTACCAGTGGCCGGGGCTGGCGGCGCGGCGCAGTGAAGCGCAGGAGCCGGTGCCGTTTGTGCGGGGACGGGGCATGGGCGGGAGCTCGGCGATTAATGGACTGATTGGGCTGCGGGGCGAGTTGGATGACTTTGACCGGTGGGCGGCGGCTGGCTGTGATGGGTGGTCGGGCAGAGATGTACTTCCGTCTTTCATTCGGATGGAGGATGACCTCAACTTTGGCAGTGCGCCGTATCATGGGCGGGGCGGGCCGGTACCGCTTTGTCGGATTCCGGTGGCGGCGTGGGGCGCGGTGGATCTGGCGCTGCGGGAGGCGGCGGTGGGGCTGGGTTACGGCTGGGTGGAGGACTATCATGCGCCGGGGAGTACTGGGGTATCGCCGGTGGCTTTGACAGTGCGGGAGGACAGGCGGGTTTCGACAAATGACGGCTATTTGGAGCCGGCGCGGGGACGGGACAATCTGACGATCATTGGCGGGGCACTGGTTGAGCGGGTTGAGTTTGAGGGGGCACCGGAAGGGGGAGGAGAAGGACAGCGCCGGCGTGCGGTGGGTGTGCGCGTTGGGAGAATTTCAGGTGTTGAAGGCGGGGAGACTGTATTGCGGGGCAGGGCGGTCTTGCTTTGTGCGGGGGCGGTACATTCGCCGGCGATTTTGATGCGGTCGGGAGTCGGGCCGGCCGGGGTTTTGGAGGCGGCTGGAGTGAGGCGGGTGGTCGATCTGGCGGGAGTCGGGCAGAATCTGCGGGACCATCCGACGGTGGGGCTGCATCTCAAGTTGCGTCCGGAGGCGCGGGCTGGCGGTCTTCATGCGCGGCGAACCCATTGTTGCGTGCGGTATAGTTCGGGGCTGGCAGGGGCGGGGCGCAATGATATGTTGATGGCGAGTTGTAACGTCTTTGGTATTGAGGGGGAGGCGTTGGAGCGGGGCGTGATCGTGGTGTCGGTATTTCAGGCGTTTTCGCAGGGGCATTTGCGTATCACTTCAGCCGATCCGCGGGTTGAGCCGGAGATCGAAGAGTGTATGTTGTCGGATCGGAGAGACCTTGTGCGGCTGCGCGATGGGGTGCGACGGTTGTTTGCGCTAGCGGGTCATCCTGCTATCGGGGGGATTGCGGAGGAGATTTCGCTGGGTGATCTTTACGGTGGGAGACGGGGCGGGGTGGACAGCACGGTCAGCGATGAAGAGCTGGACAGCTGGCTGTTGGAGGAGTGTCTCGACTGCTTTCATATTGTGGGGACGTGCCGGATGGGGGCTGTGAATGACACTGCAACGGTGGTGGATTCGGACTGCAGGGTTGTTGGTGTGGATGGCCTGCGCGTGATTGATGCTTCGATTATGCCTGAGGTGCCCCGGGCAAATACGCATCTGACGACGGTGATGATTGCTGAGCACATGGCGGAAAGGATTAAAGGCAGTTATTAGTAGGCAGTTCTTAGTTTTGAGTGGAACACCACCCGTCTGGGAAACACTGGCGTTTGGTGATAGGTGAGTTGGGATGGCAAGTGGGGGGTGTGAACACCTTTCTGTAGACATGATGCTGGGGAAGAATACACACGGTGGCTAGCAAGGGCGGGGCGTTGCGGGGGCGCAGCCCCTGCACAAGGGAGGGCCGAAGGCCCGACCGCCCGGAACTGCAGTTCTTAGTAGTCAGTTTTTAGTTTTCAGTAGTTCCTATCGGACGCGGGCTTGCAGTGCGTTTGGGTATATTGTTTTGCGCCACGGGAGGGGCAGGATATGGGGTCGGTGAATGTTGGGTTACGGGAGCAGTTTGTGCGGGACGGGTTTGTGCTGTTCAGGGGCGTTCTGGAGGCGGAGTTGGTGGAGGCGTTGAGGGCTTGGAGCGACGGGGTGCTTGGGCAGCAGGAGGCGGCGCATTTCGAGCAAAACCGGACGACGGGGAGTATGGTGCTGATCGATTGGGCGATGGCGTATCGGTATGATGTGCTGGTGGAGCTGGTCGCTCATCCGGGTGTGATGGCGGCGTTGGGGGAGCTGGGGTTTGCGGAGCCGAAGTTCGGGCACGGGCGGATTATCAGCAAGCCGCCGCAGAGTCCGCCGCTTTTCTGGCACGAGGACGGGCGCTTTTGGGGTGACCCAGTGAGCTATACGTGGCAGCCGATCCAGTGTTTTCTGATGTATTATCTGACGGATACGGATGCGAGGAATGGCTGTTTGCGGGTTATTCCGGGGTCGCATCGGAAGCGGCATGCGTTGCATGACCAGGCTGAGCCGATGCATACGGACGAGCTGCGGACGTACGCGAACCCGGGGGACGTGGCCTTCCAGCGGGCGGAGGGGGAGGTCGATGTGCCGGTGAAGGCCGGGGACGTGGTGATGGGGTACGGGAGGCTGTTTCATTCGTCGCACGCCAATTTGAGCGATGAGCGGAGAACTGTGCTGACGATGTGGTATTATCCGTACTTTGTCGAGCTGCCGGAGCCTACACAGGCGACGATTTTCTCGATGGAAGGCAGGAACGGGGAGACGGAGACGGGGCCGCGGAATGAGCTACAGGCGCGGATGGAGCCGCTCAGGATCGTTTATGAGGGCAGCGCCGAACCGATCGGGACGCAGTGGACGCCAGGTCCGGCGCTGAAGTAGGGTGAGCGGGGCGGTCAGATCTTGCCCTTGGCTTTCATATCGGCGGCGAGGCGTTTCTGGTAGGCGGCGTGGGCTTCTTCGTCCTCTTTGGCGCGTTCGGAGTAGTAGATGAAGCCGATTGCCTGGCGGGTGCGGGTCTGGCTGCGGTTGGCGTCGGCGCGGTGGATGGTGAGGGCGTTGTGGACGAGGAGGTCGCCGGGTTGGGCGGGGAAGGCGACTTCGTCGGCGAGGTCCTGGGGCATGCCGTAGTCGGTGACGCCCTGGGAAAAGCCGAGCGTTTGGGTGCGGCCGTGGGGGCGAAGCGGGACGAGATGTGAGCCGCGCACGTAGCGGACGCAGCCGTTTTCTTCGTCCACTTCTTCGAGGGCGAGCCACATCGTGAGGGCTTCGCAGGGGTCGAGCATGAAGTAGTAGCCGTCCTGATGGGGGGGAGTGGCTTTGCCGATCTGGGGCGGCTTGTTGAAGTACTGCATGTTTTTGCCGACGACGGGGCCCTGGAGGAGCAGCTCTGCCAGTTTTTCAAATTTACTGCCGAACATCAGACGCTCGAAGTGGCTGTCGTGGTTGTACAGCCCCAGAATCTGCTTGAGGGTTTCGGGCTTTCCGAGTTCTTCATAGAAGACTTGCTCGCGGGCCAGATTGGGGACTTTGTCGCTGATTAGGCGAGCTACCGCTTCTTTGGTCTCAGCCAGTTCGTCGGCGGACAGAAAGCCGGTGAGAGCGACGTAGCCGTCGAGGGTGAAGGATTCGAGGGTTTTTTGGGGTTGGTCCTGCCAGTGTTGTCCGTTGAGGGTGTTGGTCATCATTGGGCTCCGGGGTGGGGGTGTGTCAGGGTTGGTGTGGTTGTTATTTGTGGGGATTATAAATCGTTAAACCGCGAAGAGCCATTTGTAACACCTTTTGGAACCACGGAGGGCCACGGAGTAAATCTTTTTGTCCACGAAGGGCCACTAAGAAGACATTGTGGTCCGCGGAGGGACGCGGAGAACACCCCAACACCTTTTTGATCCCCGGAGGGCCACGGAGGACTGCGGAGAAAACGTTCTGATCCAAGAAAAGCCACTAAGAACTCCTTTTGATCCGCGAAGACACGCGAAGGGACGCGAAGAACAGCTTTGGTCAGTCTTCGAAGTGCCGATGGGGGCCTTCTGGTGGGCCGACGCCGTGTGGGGATTTTACTTCAGGATGCCGAGGTTTCCGAGGTTCATGCCGACGCGGCCGCCGTCTACGTGGAGGGTGGTGCCGGTGATGTAGGAGGCGTCGTCGCTGAGGAGGAAACAGATGGCGCTGGCTATTTCTTCGGGGCCGCAGCGCCGCCGCATGAGGCAGGAGTCGATGGGCGTTTCTTCGAGTTCTTTCTTGCGGGCGGCGGGGTCGGGATGGCTGGCGAAGTGCATTTCGGTCACGACCCAGCCGGGGGCGACGGCGTTGACGCGGATGCCGTATGGGGTGAATTCCTGGGCCATTGTTTTGGTGGTGGAGACGACGCCGGCTTTGATTGCGTCGTAGACCCACATGCCGGGACGGCCGAGGTAGCCGCCTTCGGATGAGAGGTTGACGATGGCTCCGCCTTCGGTTTTGAGGAGGGGCAGGAGTTGTTGGGTCATCATCACCCAGCCCCGCAGGCCGACGCGAGTCTCTATTTCCCAGTTTTCAATCCAGCCGCCGTCCTCGATGCGGCCCTGCCGAAGTAGGGCGGCATTGTTGACGAGAATATGGAGAGAGGGAACCTTCTCCGCGACTTCGCGCGCGCAGTTTTCTACGGAGTCATCGTCGGCGAGGTCTACGTGCACGCGGGCTGCGCTGCCGCCGACGGCGCGGATTTGGGCTACGGCTTGATCTGCCATGGCTGCGTTCAGGTCGGCGATGAAAACGTGGGCACCTTCGGCGGCGAGGCGTGCGGCGGTGGCGCGTCCGATTCCTGAGGCACCACCTGAGATGAGGGCCGCTTTGCCCTCAAAGCGGGCCATTCCGTGGGGACTGGCGGTCATTGCACTGTTCCTGAGAGTTGCTGCAGGAGGGTGAGAGCGGCCTTGGCCGAACGTTTGGCATCGTCAAATTTGCCGGTTTCGAGGACGACGTAATCGTCGTAGCCGCTCTGTTGGAGGGCGGTGAGAACGGCGGGCACGGGCACGTCGCCTTCGCCGAAGGGTTTTGTGTTGAGGCCGTCGAAGTGGGGTTCTTCGGGCGTGCCGGGGGCTGCGTCGCCCTGGAAGTAATCCTTGGCGTGGACGCGGACGATGTGCCGGCCGAGCTGGGCGATCTCTTCGAGGGGATCGTAGCCGAGGCCCATGCAGTTGGCCATGTCCCAGTAGTTGCCGACAGCGGGGGAGTCGACGCGTTCGAGTAGGGCGGCGGTTTCGTCGCCTTTCAGAGTATGCTCGATTGCGAGCGTTACGCCGGCTTGTTCGGCTGCGGGGGCGAGGCGGCGCAGGTTGGCTTCGAGACGGGCGACGGCCTGATCGTCGCGCATCATGGCGGGGCCGAAGAAGGGCACGAGGAGGTAGGCTGCGCCGAGGTCGGTGCAGAGGCGGATGCCGGCGCGGACGGCGTCAAGGCCGAAGGCCTCTTTTTCCGGGTCGGCGAGGCCGCCCTGGTTGAGGAAGTGGGCGGCGACGCAGGGAATGTCGACGCCTGCCTGGACGGCGGCCTGGCGGATGGTATCACGGTTTTCCGGGGCGAGAGGGCCGCCCGGCTGGGATTCAGTAAAGTCGTACCAGTCTAGTTCGACGCCTTCGAAGCCGAGCTGGGTTGCGACTGCGAAGACTGTAGAGAGGGGCTGTTCGATTACGTTCTGCAGGGTACCGAATTTCATGTTTTATTCCACGGTTTCGACTGTGCCGGATTCGAGAGAGCGGTTTGCGGCCAGGGTGACCGCCAGGGATTTGACGGCGTCGGCGTAGGAGGAGCGGACGAGGCTCTGGTCCTGGGCTTCGACGGCGGCGAGGAAACATTCGATCTGGCGGAAGTAGCCGCGCTCCTGGCCGTGGTAATCGATCTCTTCCTGGTCGATGTAGCCGGAGATGTGGGTGTCCATGGCGAGGCGGAGGTAGAGGTCGCGGCCGCAGAGCTCGGTCATGAAACCGTCTTTGACGCGTGCTGAGCAGGTGCTGAGTACGCTGCCGACGGCGCCGCTGGCGAATCTGAGATTTACGGCGGTGCTGTCTTCGAAGTCGGCGATGGTGTTGTCGGGCCCATCGTGGCCGAAGGCCTGGACGGATTCGATTTCGCCGAGAAAGTAGCGCAGCCAGTCGAAGACGTGGGTGCTCTGCTCGAGTAGCTGGCCGCCGCTGACGGCGAACTTGCCCCACCAGGGGTGGGAGGGGGGCATGCGGGTCAGGAAGCGACCCATGCCCATGCCAAGGTCACGGCCCTGCACGAGCTCTTTGGCGCGTTCTGTTACGTCGGAGTAGCGGGCCATGTAGCCGGTCTGATTGATGCGGCCGCTGGCGGCGATGGCCTCCTGCGTGCGGCGGGCGACGTCGAGGTCCATTGCGACCGGCTTGGCGACGAAAACGTTGGCGCCGGCTTGGGCGGCGTCGATTGTCTGGGTGTCGTGGGCGGCGGGGGGGATGGCGACGAAGACCACGTCGAGGTTTTCGCGTGCGAGCATTTCGCGGTGGTCGGTGTAGCCGGTGCAGTTGAGTTCGTCGGCGACGCGGGCGGCGGTCTGGGCGTTTATGTCACAGACTGCGGCAACGGGCCGGTCCAGCTTTTCGAGGCTGCCCAGGTAGTTCTGGGCGATTCCGCCTACTCCGATAAATGCGATCTGCATCGTGTGGTTTCCTTGCGTACTGGGACGAATGGTTGCGAATGGCGAGTCCAGCGGACGGGCAGGGTTCAGCCGAGGCGGACGTAGAGCGTGTTGCCGCGGCGTTCGACAGGATAGGTTTCGAGGTGGTCGCAGGCGGGGGCGCGCAGAGCGCGGCCGGTTGCGATGTCAAAACGGCCATTGTGGAGCGGGCACTCGATGACGCCGTCGATGACGAGGCCGTCGGCGAGGTAGGCGTATTCGTGTGTGCAGAGACCGTCGGTGGCGTAGAAGCGGCCGCCCTTCAAGTGGTAGACAGCGATGGTACGGCTGCCGAGATCGAGGCGGACGACGTCCTCTTCTTCGATGTCTTCGACCGGGCCGACCCTGACCCATTCTCCCGGGGATCCGGCGGCGGTGGGTAGTTCTGCGGCCTCGGATTCGGGGTCCTTGGGGATGGGTCGGATCACGCGGTAGTCCGGGTCGCCGGTGGCCTGTTTGATGAGGGCGGGAATGAGTTCTTTGTAGGCCTGCCAGAGGCTTGTGTAGGGGGGCGGCATCTGATCCTTGACGGCTTCATGCAGCTTGGGGAGTGCATGGAAGGGGGTCATGGGCATGGCGTGATGTTCAAGATGGTACTGCATGTTGACGTAGAGGAAGGCAAAGACGGGATTGACGTAGATTGTGCGCGTGTTCTGGCGATGGTCGTAGGTGTCTTCGCCGAGGCCGGCGTGCTGGGGGAGGCTGAGTAGCTGCTGAAGCCAGCCACCGTAGAAGCGGGGGAGGAGGACGAACATCATGGGCAACACGCTGCCGATGGCGATGGACCAGATGGCGAAGGCGGCGTAGATGGCGAGATGGACGCGGCTGGACCAGTACATTTTGGGGAGGTCGCGTTCGGGTACGAAGTCGAGCACGTCTTTGTTCGGATGGCCGAAGGCGTTGCGGACCAGGCGCCAGACTTCGGGCGGACCGCTGCGCAGGTAGAAGAAGTCCATCAGGAGCTTTACAAGGTCGGCAGGGCGTTGGACCTGGATTTCGGGGTCGCGGCCGACAAAGTAGGTATGTGTATGGTGGCGGGAGTGGCTCCAGCGCCAGAGGTATGCTTCGCGAATGGCGATGAAAGAGGCGATGGCGTAGACAGCTTCGTTGAGCCAGCGGGTGCGGAAGGGTGTGCCGTGGCCGCTCTCGTGCCAGCGGGAGTCGGCGGAGGTATAGATGGTGCCGTATACGAGGAAGGCGGGTATGGCCCACCAGGTCCCCCAGGAGATGGCGGCGAGGTAGGCGCTGACGCCGAGCAGGAGGAACCAGAGGCCGAAGTGCCAGAGGCCGGGGCCGTCGCGGCGCTGCATGATTTCCCGCATTTGCTGGCGGGAGAGCTTGGGTTTCCACCATTCTTCCTGGACGCGATCGGTGATGCGGTCGCCATCGAGTGCGACGGCATCCTGGTTGCCGCCGGCGAGGCTATAGTCTCTGCGAATGGCTTGCACGCTCATGGCTGAATTCCTTAGGCCGACAGTCCAAATGGGACGCCAGTGCGCTTCGTGCAGGGGTTCAGGCGACGCGAACGAAAAGCGTGTTGCCGCGGCGTTCGACGGGATAGGTTTCGAGGTGGTCGCAGGCCGGGGCGCGCAGGGCGCGGCCGGTGGCGACGTCGAAACGGCCGTTGTGGAGCGGGCACTCGATAACGCCGTCGATTACGAGACCGTCGGCGAGGTAGGCGTATTCATGGGTGCAGAGACCGTCGGTGGCGTAGAATCTGTCGCCTTTGAGGCGGTAGACGGCGAGAGTGCGGCTGCCGTGGTCGAGGCGGATGACGTCTTCTTCGTCGAGGTCTTCGACGGGGCAGACTTCGACCCATTCGCCGGAGGCCTCGGGCGCGGCAACCTGTTCAGGTGTAATGGACTCCGGGTCTGCTGGAATTGGACGGATGATCTTGTAGGAGGGGTCCTCGGTGGCCTGCTTGATGAGGGCGGGGATCATTTCCTTGTAGCACTGCCAGAGGCTCTTGTAGGGCGGGGGCATCTGGTCTTTGACAGCTTCGTGAAGCTTTGGCAGGGCGTGGTAGGGGGTCATCGGCATGGAATGGTGCTCGATGTGGTACTGCATATTCATGTAGAGGAAGGCGAACACCGGGTTTATGAAGACGGTGCGCGTGTTTTCGCGATGGTCGTAGGTGTCTTCGCCGAGGCCGGCGTGTTGGGTGAGGCCGAGAAGCTGGTGCAGCCAGCCGCCGTAGAAGCGGGGCAGGAGCACGAACATCATGGGGAGGAAGCTGCCGATGGCGATGGACCAGATAGCAAATGCCGCGATGATTGCCATGTAGATGCGGCTGGACCAGTACATCTTGGGCAGTTCACGTTCCGGCATGAAGTCGAGGACGTCGGCATTAGGCCGGCCCAAGGCGTTGCGGAAGACGCGCCAGACTTCGGGGGGACCACTGCGAATGTAGAAGAAGTCCATCGCGATCTTGAGAAGGTCGGCGGGGCGCTGGACCTGGATTTCGGGGTCGCGGCCGACGATATAGGTGTGGGTATGGTGGCGGGAGTGGCTCCAGCGCCACATATAGGCTTCGCGCATTGTCATGAAGGAGGTGACGTGGTAGAGGACTTCGTTGAGCCAGTGGGTGCGGAAGGGGGTGCCGTGGCCACATTCGTGCCAGCTGGCGTCGGAGGAGGAGTAGATTGTGCCGTAGACCAGGAATGCGGGTATGGCCCACCAGGTTCCCCAGGAGACGACTGCCAGGCAGGCGCTGGCGGCGAGCAGAGCAAACCAGAGGCTGTAGTGCCAGATGGCGGGGCCGTCGCGGCGCTGCATGATCTCTCGCATTTGCTGGCGGGAGAGCTTGGGCTTCCACCACGTTTCTTCCATGCGTTCGACGATGCTATCGTCGTCGAGCTCGACGGCATCCTGGTGGCCGCCGGAGAGGCTGTAGTCTCTGGGGATGGTCTGTACGCTCATTTGAGGTCTCCTTTCTCGTGCACGAGGGAAGGGGCGATGATGTGCGACAGTGTGTGATGGATGTGCCGAAGACAGGCGCTGCGGGCCGCGTCCTTGCTGGCGGATTTAGTATGTTACAGGCTTGCCTGGGCAAGAGAAGTCAGCGTACTGGATTGCAGGGTACGCCCGATTCGGTCACGGCGTATACGCGGGGGCAACGATTTGGGCACGGGCATGTTCCCGGTTGCAAATTATACATTAAATGTAGGAATATCGCATGTTGGACCTGAAAGGTGGAAAGGGCCGGTTTCGGCGGGGATTTTTTCGACAGACGGGAGACGCCGACCAGGCCGCGCCGGTCGCCACCGGTATCACGGGAAAGGTGAGAGGTTAGGAGCATTTTCTGCTCCAGTGGTCCTAAAAAGAGGGGGAATTCATCGAGTCAGGTGGAGACTCAGATCAGGCGGATTGGGTTCACCTCGGCTCCCTTGAAAGAGAGTTATGCGACAGTATTCAAGCGCTGAACTGATTGTCTGCCCCGTATTTCAGGGGACCTGGGGAGGGTTGATAAACTTAAGGATGGTGAAAGCGTACTTTGATTCGCGGCCACACAGTTCGAAAACCTGCTAAGATTGGGTACTACTTTGAGTAGGCGGGAATCTTCGCATTTCGTGTTTTCTTTGCGATGCTGCGGGCCCATTGCGGATAGGCGGTAAACTCCCTCAAATCGCTGCTATGGCAATCGTCGACGAACCCTATTTGTTGGAGACAGCCTTATGAGACTGCTCACGAAATCCTTAGCCCGGGGGACACTTGCTCTCATCCTGGCAGCTGTTGCTGTCATGTCAGCTGCCGGCAGCGCCACCGCGTCTGAAGTGCACATCGTCCAACCGGGTGAGTCGCTGAGCCAGATCGCCAAGAAGTATGGAACGACAGTTGCAGACCTGCAGGAGCTGAACGGTCTGCCGGATGCCGACTATGTCCGTTACGGCCAGCGCCTTCTAATCGACGCCGGTGAAACTGTAGTTCCGACACCCGAGAGCGCCGAGGAAACAGTGGCTCCGGCACCTGAGAGCGCCAAGGAAACTGTGGTTCCGGCACTTGAGAGCGCCGAGGAATATCAGCTTTACACGGTCCAGCCGGGCGACACCCTATTCCGTCTGGCCGGAAAGCATGGCATCAGTCTGACCAAGCTCATGTCCATCAATGGATTTTCCGAGGAGGAATGGCTCAAATTAGGTCAGGAATTGCTGGTGCCGCCTTCGCTCGCACCGGCCCCTCAACCTGCTCATCTGATCTCTGCTCTGCAGCCCGCGCCTCCGATAACCGGGATGCAGCCCGGGCGGACTCGCCCCGATGTTCATACCGTGCAGACAGGCGAGTCACTCACAGACATCGCGGCGTTGTACGGGGTCAACCCCGGCGCCTTGGCCCGGCTGAATGATCTGCAGAACAACAGCATTCCTGAGACTGGCCTGGTCCTGCGAATTCCATCGGCAAACGCGCTCGAACTCCTGGAAGGCATAGGTCAAAGGCTTGACCCGGCCGACTACCCTACGTTCAGCGAGCGTTGGATCGAGGTCGACCTCAACGAACAGATGGCAATCGCCTATGAGGGCGTAGTACCGGTCAGAGTTTTCGTCATTTCATCCGGGGTAGGCAGCTCGCCTACCGTCACCGGCACCTACAACATCTGGGTCAAGATCGCCATGCAGGACATGCGCGGCGGCAGCCGCGCCGCCGGCGACTCCTACCATGTGACTGAGGTCAAGAATGTTCAGTACTTTCACGAGGACTACGCCTTTCATGGTACGTACTGGCACAGCAACTTCGGCACGCCCATGAGCCGCGGTTGCATAAATATGACCGAGGAGGATGCCATGTGGCTCTTCGAGTGGGCGTCGCCTACGATGTACGACGACGACGATGATGGTTTTATGTTCAGCACCGACGTCAATCCGGGCACGCTGGTATTGATTCATGAAGGATTGTAGGCGCAATTGCCGGTTCCGCAGGTAGGACCGGACTCCTTCGCAAGACCCCTTCTAATTATTCGTTTAAGTTGAAGGCCCGCTTTTTTGCGTATTGCGTACTTCGTATTGCGTGTTGCGTAGAGGCAGGCTAGACTGGCGCGATTCCACTGTGTAACCCGCGGGGGAAACCGCAGATGAGGTTGACCCCAAAAACTGGAACACAAGCTCAGGTGCATTATGGAGCAATTCACTAAGCCTGCGGGGAGCGTTTCGATGGCCGGTCGCGAGCCGATGTCCAGCGTGGATCGAGCCTGGCTTTTGATGGACGATCCAACCAATCCGATGGTGATCAATGGTTTCTGGATCTTCAGGGAGATGCTGCAATACGAGCGTGTGCTGGCTGTGCTGGAGGAGCGCCTTCTGATTCACGAGCGCTTTCGTCAGCGCGTGGTATCGTATCAAGGCGCTTTCAGAACGCGTACTTATTGGCAGACTGATCTGGAGTTCGATCTGCGCGCGCACGTTGAGCGCATCGTCCTGTCTTCGCCTGGGGACACTCAAACTCTCAACGATACCGTAGCTCGACTGCTCACCGCTCCTTTGGACATGAATCGGCCTCCGTGGACGATCACTCTCATCGAAGGCTACGGGGACGGCAGCGTCTTTTTCGGGCGTATTCACCATTGTATCGGCGACGGCGCGGCACTCGTAAGAGTACTGCTCGGCCTGACAGACGAGTCTGCCGAGGGAGCGCGCCCCAAGCAGGCCCCGGTTGCCGGGCCTCAGCGAGACAGAAATTCTTTACAACCTGCAACCCGTGTCGCGGCCCGTCCGGTGGGCGCGAAATTGCCGGAAGGCGGCGAGAAGGCCGCGCAACGCGGGCGTCTGCTGTCGCTGGCGGTACGGGGCGGACAGCTGGCTGGGAGGTTCGTGGCTGTGCTTGCCAAGCTGGCGCTGATGCGGACCGACGACAAGACAGCTTTCAAAGGTGAGGTCGGGGTAGGCAAAGCGGTCGCCTGGTCTGAGGGCATTCCCCTGGATGATGTAAAGTTCGTGAAAAACACGATGGGGGCAACGGTGAACGATGTCCTGGTCGCGGCGATGGCGGGCGCGCTGCGCCGGTATGTCGAGACTCGCGGCGACAATCCGGATGGCAAAGAGATTCGGGCCATGGTTCCGGTGGACATTCGTGCGCCCGATGATACGAAACTGACGAACCGATTCGCTCTCGTCTATCTTCCCCTGCCGATCGGCATCGCGGATCCAGTCGATCGGCTATTTGCAACAAAGCGCAACATGGATGCGATCAAACGGTCGCCTGAAGCGCTGGTGACCTATCAGGCTATCGCCAGCTTGGGCGTTGTGTCGGACAGAATCGCGAGGGGCGTGCGCGGCTATTATGCCGACAAGGTGAGTGTGGTCCTGACAAATGTGCCTGGCCCGTCCGAGAAACTCTACTTTGCGGGCAAGCTTCTGGAGACGATCGTTTTCTGGGTACCGCAGTCCGGGTCCATCGGCGTGGGTATCAGCATATTCAGCTATGCCGGGCAGGTGAATATCGGACTCATCACCGACCGGGGACTGGCGCCGGACCCGGACACTATTATTGCGGCATTTCAGGAGGAGTTCGACAAGTTACTTGATCTGGCGCGTTTGCGGGAAGGGCAGGGGCATGGCAGTGCGGGAGCACCTTCAAAAGGCGGCTCCGACTCCGATGCGTAGTAGTAATCGTTGTTGTTTTGGGAAGGCCGTTGAGAATCCAGAAGGTACGGATTGCCTGCAGGCCTGTCAGGGATCAATCTCGCTTGATCTTGTGACAGGCAGAATTTATCGATCCGCGAAGTCACGCGAAGAGCCGCGAAGAACACCAGAGGTGTAGCGGATTTTCTGTGGTAGACTGCGTGGTCCTTTGAGGAAAAGCGCTTCGCACCCTCAAACCCTCTTCTGACATACGTAATCGAGCCCTAGTATTTCTAGGTCCTGCGGGACGGCGCGTTGGGTTCACGACCTTGGGCGGACTGGTTGTGCCTTATTGAATTCGTCGTATCAGCGCTCCTGGAGGGGCGTCCAGCCGCGGCCGGGGGTGTTGGGGCGGGTTGTTTCGTAGCGCTGACGGAGTTGGCGGAATTGGTCGGCGGAGTGGATTTCGCGGGCAGGGTCTTGGCGATCGCGGATGACAAAATCGGCTTCGGGGGGGTAGCAGGCCATGGTGACGGGGTCGCGTTCGGGCGTGTAGGCGGCGGGGTCTTCTTCGACGTTGTTGGGGACGTTGGCGCTCTGGTAGCGCAGGTCGATGCTCCAGCGTACCTGGTTGGTGCGGTTCTCGAAGGAGGCGTGGGGCGTGAGGTTGGTGAGAAGGAGGGCATCGCCGGCCTTCATGGGGACGGCGACGGGTTCGACCGGGGGCAGCTCTTCGTCGGGAACTTCGAGGAAGCCGGCATGGCCGCCTGTGAAGTGCTTGAGGATGCCATTGCTGTGCACGGTTGGGATGACGTGGAGGCAGCCGTTTTCGAGGGTGGCGTCGACGAGGGGGACCCAGCAGGTGACGATGAGATGGCCGTCGCAGTGGGCGAGGGTGTAGCCGGCGTCCTGGTGCCAGGGGACTTCGCCGCGGTCCCAGCCGGGCAGTTTGGGGCGGATGCGGTAGACGGAGGAGCCTACGATGTCGGGGCCGATCAGGCTTTCGATGCAGGAGAGGAGCGGCGCGTGTCGAATCGTTTGCAGCATGGCAGAGCCGTTGTAGCTTCCGCCGCCTTTGCCCATGACTCGGCCGGTGATGGCTTCGCCGGCTGCGCTGTCTTCGAGGTAGATGCTGGACAGGCGCTGGCCGAAGGGTTTGTCGGCGTGCGTGTTCGCCAGCTTGCCGGCTGCGTGCAGTTCGCAGGCACCTTGGTCGACGATCTCGGTGAGGGCGTCCTGGAGGGGCTTGAGGTCGGCTGCGGTGAAGAGGCCGGGTTTGACCAGGTAGCCTTGGCGATGGAATAGGGCGAGTTCGTTCTGTGTCAGGCTCATGGCTTTGGGTCCGAGTGGTGGCGCGTCCTGGCGGCGCGGGGGGTTGGTTCGGTCCGTTTGGTGGAATTATACCGCCCAAGGCACTGAAGGTGAAAAGTCAGATCAGTAGCTTCCGGAAGGGATCTCCTCCCACTTTTTCAGCCACTGTTTATAGGTGGGAACGGTGCTGGGGTCTTTGGGGCTGTGAGCGACGAAGCCCTGCTTTTGGCCGGCTGCGGTGGCCTGGACGGTGGGCTCGTAGCGGACGTCGATGGACCAGCGGACCTGGTTGGAACGGTTGGGGAGGGCGCGGTGGGGGGTGATCTGGGTGAAGCAGAGGGCGTCGCCGGGCTCCATTTCGATTGAAACGCCCTCCAGAGCTTCGCGCACTTCCGGTGCGAGGCCGAGGAAGCCGGTTTCGGGGTCGTTCCGGCCTTCGTGGAGGGGTCCGCGGTGGAGGCCGGGAGCGACCTGCAGGCAGCTGTTGTGTTCGGTGACGGGCTGCAGAGGCATCCAGATGGAGGTTACGTGGACTTGCTCGGCGTCGCGATAGTATTGTGCGTCCTGGTGCCAAGGGGTCTGGGTCCAGATCTGGTCGGGGAGTTTGGGGCGGGCGTTGAAGATGCCGTGGACAGAGATTTCGGGGGTACCGAGTAGGTCTTGGGCGAGGGCGAGGAGCTTGGGATGGATGAGGATGTCGAACATCTCGCGGCTGACGAGGTCGCGGCGGGGGCTGCGGATGTATTCAGGTCTTCCGGCGGCTTCCCAAAGGTGGGCGAGTCGGTGCTGGAAGTCGAGGTCGGCGCCGGGATCGGTGATGAGTCCTTCGGCCAGCCAGGCGTTTATTGTGTCGTCGGCCCAGCGGGAGAGGACGATTGTCATGAGATCCAGGATGTCAGGTGGAATGACTGCGGGGGCGTGGAGGTAACCGTTGGTCTCATAGAATGTGCACTGGGCGGGTGTCAGGATGTGTGTCATAGGTGGAATCCGGTTGACGGTTTGGTCGGTTGGCTTATACGAGGTTGGGTCGGGTGTAACATATCACTTGATCGCGAAAATCGGTATTTTTGCCGCTGGTCTAAGGGGAAACTGCAGGGTTGGGGGCCTAGGGTAAGGGGCTGAGACAGCATATGACGGGGGTGTAAACACTGTTGGCTAGACATTTTGCTGGGGAAGAATGAGCACGGTGGCTAGTAAGGGCGGGGCGTTGCGGGGGCGCAGCCCCCGCACAAGGGAGGGCCGAAGGCCCGAACGCCCAAAAGATTGGAGAGAGTGAAGAGGAGAGAGAAGAGAGTGACAGCGATTGGTCTGCCAGAGATTGGGCGTGAATACAAGTGGGGCGAGAGGCTCCTTCGTAGCCTTGTTCAGGTCAGACGGCGTTCCATATGTAGACGTCTTGAAGCTGGGCTGATGGGTTGAGGAGGCCGATGCGGCCGGTGGCTTCGGCGGGCAGGCTGTAGGACTGGATCAGGAGGTCGTCGAGGTAGAGTTCGAGGACGGATTGTTTGAGGAGGACGCGGAATTGGGCTGTGCTGGGGAACGGCCAGGCGCGGGCCATGACGTCCTCGCGCTGGGGGTGGTCTTCGGATTCGGCCATGAGGCCAAAGTGGGAGACGCCGGCGGGGCCTATCTGGATGTAGCTGCCGAGGCCGGGAGCGTACTCGATGTAGAGGCCGGGCCAGGCGGATTCGGGCTGGTCGGCGGGGGAGAGGGCGACGGCGCCTTCAATGACTACGCCACCCTGCGTGTCTGCAGATGTGTCAGCCATATGTACGTTTCCGCCCTGGGTGACGAATTGGGTCGAGACTGGGTCATTTTTCAGGGCTTCGTTGCCCTGCCAGTAGCCGAACCAGAGGGTGCCGGCGTCGTCGACGAAGGCCCTTTTGAGGGGGGCCCAGTAGCAGATGTCGCGGCCGGTGTCGAGCTGGAAGCGGGTTACGGCGTGATGGTTGACGAGGATGTCGTCGGGGGTGCGGAGGAAGCGGGCGAAGTAAGTGTGTTTGTGCTCGCCGGAGTTTTCGAGGAGGGCGTAGTTTGCAGGGGCAACGGTGTAGGGGCCGGCAGGGTTGTCGGCGATCATGGTCTTCATGGTCCTGGAGCCCTGGCCGACGATGGCGTAGAATTTGCCGTTGAACTCGGCGACGGCGCCGGCTTCCATGCTGTGTGGCGGGTCGGTGCCTTCCCAGACCAGTTCGGGTGAGGGGAGGGCGTCCCAGTGGACGCCGTCTTCGCTTTGGCCGAAGCCGAAGCCGACTGCGTCTTTGGGGGTGGCGGTCCAGTAGCCGTAGTAGCCGCCCTGGGGGCGGGGGAGGGGGAAGATGCAGTCCCAGCGGCCATGCTGCTCGTAGTAGCGGGTGTCGACTTTGAAAATATGGTCGTCGCCGAATTTGGTCCAGTTCATGAGATCTTCGCTCCAGGCGAAGAAGATGTTCTGGGTCTGGCGGCCGTCTTCTTCGACGCGCCATTCGGAGTAGTTGCAGATGAAGCGGCCGCTGGTGTCGAAGTCGGGGGACTTCCAGACGGCGCCCGTGCCGAGGTAGGTGACCATTTTTTCGGAGGCTTTGATGGCCCAGCCGTGGTCGGTCCAGGTGACGCCGTCGGGGGAGGTTGCGAGGCCGAAGCCTTCGCCGGGGCTGTATTCGGTGATGAGGTAGAAGAGGTAGAAGGTGCCCTCGTTGTAGAACATCCAGGTGTCCCAGTGGGCATTGACGCCGTCGGATTTGAAGAACATGGACTGGGTTGCGTTTGTCATTTCAGGTAGCTTTCCTGGCGGGTTTGCAGCGGCGGGCAGTTCGGGACCGGAAATTCGCCTGGCTGCTGGGAGGAATTGGGATTGTGTCAGACTTTGAGGCCGGAGTCGACCAGGCCTTCGACGTAGAATTTGCCGAGGACGATGAAAAGGAGAACAAGGGGGAGTGACGCGATCACGTATCCGGCATAGAGGGGACCCCAGACGCTGAAGTCCTGGCTGGTCCACCCGGGGACGCCGCCGGAGGTTGCGGACCGGGCCAGCTTGTAGAGTCCGACCGCGATCATCTGTTTATCGTCGTCCTGGATCATAACCAGCGGCCAGAGGAAGGAGTTCCAGACGCCGATGAAGTTGAGGACGGCGAGGGTGGCGAGCCCGGGAAGCGACAGCGGCAGGGTGATGCGGCCGATGAGGTCGAGGACGCCTGCGCCGTCGCAACGGGCGGATTCAAATAGTTCCTCGGGGATGCCTGAGATGAAGGCGCGCATGAGGAAGATGCCAAAGATGGGGCCGCCGGCGAGTTCGGGGATGATCAAGGACAGTCGCGTGTTCAACAGGCCGAGGCGTACGTAGACCATATAGGCGGGGATGAAGGAGAGGACCCATGGGACCATAAGAAGGGCAATGATTGCGTAGTAGAGGGTCTCGCGGAAGGGGAAGTCCATGCGGGCGAAGACGTAGCCGCCGATGAGCGAGAGCAGCAGCATTCCCATAAGGCCGATAATGGCTACGATGATGGTGTTAATCATATAGTCGCCGACGACATCCCAGGCGGCGATATAGTTGCGCCAGCGCAAAGGGAAGCTGATGGCCCACCGTTCCCACCGGTATTGGAGGCCATTCTTGAAGGACCAGGTGATCAGCAGGTAGGTGGGGATCAGTGAGAGGAGCAGCATGACGGAGATGAACAGGTGCGATCCGATCTGGTAGATCCTGAGGGGGCGCCGGGTGCGGGGAGCGACCTGGGTGGAGGTTGTGGTACTCACTTGCTGTTCTCCTGGGGCTGCCTCTGCTATCTCGATGGACGCTAGTGCCGGACGTCTTCAACGGCGGGATGGATGGTGCGGTTGACTGCAAGTGTGGCGGTGAAGGTGATAACGAAGAGAATCATGCCGATTGAGGCGGCGTAGCCGAATTGCTGGGTACGGAATGCTTTGTGAAACATGGTCAGGCCGGGCACCATGGTGGCAAAACCGGGGCCGCCGTCGGTAAGCACGAGGATCGTCTGGAAGGAGGTGACGCCGGCGATGACGGCCAGGATGGTCATGAGGCGCACTTGCCCCAGTACGAGGGGCAGATCGATTAGCAGGGTGCGGCGGAGGCCGGTACAGCCGTCGACTTCGCAGGCGTCGAAGATCGATTCAGATATCTGGCCCAGACCACCCAGATAGATTAGGGTGCCGACGCCTGAGACCCAGGGGAAGCCCATGAACATGATGGAATAGAGGGCGGTGGCGGTGTCGCCTAGCCAGTTGCGTGCCAGGAATCCGAGGCCGAATTGTTCCAACAGTCCGTTGATGACGCCCAGATTGGGGTCGTAGATCTGTTTCCAGAGGAGAATGACGACGATGAGCGGGACGAGCATGGGTATGATGAGAAAGAGGCGA
Organism: Caldilineaceae bacterium; assembly: GCA_965207495.1. Lineage (GTDB taxonomy): Bacteria > Chloroflexota > Anaerolineae > Caldilineales > Caldilineaceae > Bin5. The sequence continues at coordinate 2,679,760 of OZ242287.1, read as the reverse complement.
TAGAGCTCTTTGGACTCTGTGTCGCGGATGCGGAAGATGAGAACGGCCATGATGAAGGGGACGACTGCGCCTGAGAAAAAGAAGAAGGCGAGCAGTTTGAACATGTTGAGGAGTTCTCGGCCCGTTTCGGGGGAGGTGAAGTAGACGCCAAAGTGCTGGAGGCCGACGAAGCTGGCTTCGACCCCTGGCCGCCAGCGGTAGAAGGCGCGGAGGAGGCCGAGGATGGGCGGGTAGTAGTTGAAGATGATGAGGAGAATGAAGATGGGGGCAAGAAGGGCGTAGGCCTGCCAGGAGCGGCGCATTGCCTGCCAGGTAGAGAGCTCGTTCGACCTGATAGGAATTCCAGCGGCGGCGTCTGCCGGCCTGCTCTGTTCTGCTGCACTTGTAACTTCTGTCATGCTAACTCCCGGCGTTTATGCAGTCGCAGGACTTTGAATAAGGGGAGGGATTTGTATTGCGTATTGCGTATTGGGTATTGCGTAACGGCAAACATTTTTGGCGCGATGCGATGGCGTGATCGGCGGGCCATGTCTTGACGTCAGTTGGGTAATACATTTGATAGGCACATTCCGGCAGATTGAAGTTTTCAAGAGTGGGTGAAGCATTGGGTCAGGCTGGAACTGGAAGCCGGCGTTTGGGTTTGACGTGCACAGATTCAGTCTGAGGAAAGCGGAATCTCGACTGGCACTTCGATGGAGAAGCTCTTGTCCACTTCGAGCCAGCGCCCGATGTTGATATCGATGACGTTGATTATTGAGTCCGTTTTGAGGTCGTAGGCGGTGGCGGGATTGGGCGTGAAGGTAATTTCGATTTCGCCGTTTTCGTCGGTGTAGGCCCACTCCGGGATCATGAGGCCGTTACCGGGTTGCAGCCAAGCTTGCAAGGTGTCGTTTACGCGCGGTTGGCCGTTCTCGGTGACACGGACCGTTAGCACGATTGAATCTTCGCCGTCTGAGACGACTTTTTCCTTGTTAAACTCGCCCTCGATGACGACGTTATTGAGACGCACCAGCGACTGGATGAAGTCCGCGGCGAGGAGGGCGAGCATCAGGAGGAGCAGGCTGACTGCGGCCAGACGGATTTTGCGTAGCATGTAAGCGGCAATAGGAAGACGGATGGTGGTGAGCGGACAGGGCGCGCAGGGCCGCAGTCCGCTCACCAAGGAATTCAATTCTTTAGCTGTCTGCTTCCTGGTCGGCTAGCAGGGCTTCGTAGCGGGCGACGCCTTCATCCCAGGAGCGCTGCTGGCGCTCGAAGAATTCGGCTCTGTCCATGTCACCGATCACCCAGGCGACGAAGATGCGCCGCCACTCGGTGAAGTAGTCCCAGTCCCACAGGAGCCCCATGCCCCACCAAGCGATGGTGTAGGTATAGAGGGGCAGCTTATAGCCGCCGATGGTGGACCACAGCGGTCCGAGCTTGGCGTCCTTGGCAGACGGGATGTACTGCTGGTTTTCGTTGTTGAGGAAGGCGTTGTTTTCCGGCTCTGTGATGAACTGCCACCAGTTGATGACCTGGTCACGGTTGCCGCGCATCTCGGTCGAGGACTTGAGCATTACGTCCTGCGGGCCGCGAATGGCCTGCACGTGTTCGCCGGGCACATTGCCGTCACCGGCAGTATAGTCATTGGGGTCGACTGCGCCGGGAACGGAAACGGTGGGGGGAATATCGGCCGCGGCGGGCATTGGCGAGGGAACGAAGGTGCGCTCGAAGTCGACGTTGGGGTCGTTGGCCAAGGTAGCGAATTCCCACGTGGCCCGGTACTGCATACCGACCGAGCCTTCGCGCCAGAGGAGGTCGAGGTCGGTGGTGTTGAAGCCGTCCACCCAGGTCAGAGCGAGGGCGTACATTTCGTCCCAAGCGCGCTGGTAGATGGGTGTGTAGGGGCCGATCAGCTCGGCATTGTGTGCGGGCAGAGCTTCCTCGATGCCGACGAAGAAATCATTGTCGGTGTCCATGTCGATGCAGACCTCCTGCATCATGGGCGGGAGGATCTGGAGGGCAAGGGGCCAGCAGTTGCCGGTTTCGCCTTCGCGGGGCCAAGGGGAGAGGCCAAGGCCGGCTTGCTTGAGGGCCTGGGAAACCTCCATCTGTTCGGTCCAAGTGGCAGGCGGCGAGAGTCCGTGCTCGTTGAAGATCTCCATGTTGCAAGCGAGTCCGACTTCGAGATAGGGCCAGATTGCGCGGATGGGGGCGCAGTAGTCGAGGCCGTCAGACCAGGTCAAGGACTCCATCATGGAAGGATAGAAGCTTTCGGACCAGGTGTCGTACTGGATTGCGTAGGGGCTGGGGGCGTCCAGCCAGTCGTCGATGGGGACGCACCAGCCGCGTTGAACGAGGTCGAGGCGGGCCATCAGGTCGGGGGATTCTCCGGAGCTTACAGCGGCAGTGAGCCAGGCGTCATCACCGGCGTCGTCGAAAAGGATGGCGATGTCGGGGTTAAGTTCCTCAAAACGCTCTGCCAGAATGCGGGCTGCGTTGCCGACCAGGGGGTGTTCGGCTGAGCGGGTCGTCCACTCGGTAGGGTGGAGCAGGCCGAGGGTGGAGTGTACTTCAACCCTGTCCATTGCAGGCTCATCGCCGCCGGATTCTTCCGCCATTTCTCCTCCGGCGGGGGCGGGGGCGGCGCAGGCGGCCATCAAGCCGACGCCGACTGCGCCAGCGGAGACTTTCAGAAAGTTTCGTCTACTCAGTCCGTTGCCAGTCATATTCTGCATCTTCTCCTTGTCCTTGAATTTCGATAGATCCGGGTATGGTACGGGCCTCGGACGGCACCGTAGACAGGACGAGCAGGACTTAGCGTTCTCACCTCCTTCAGGTTGGATAGCTAGAGTGCAGGTTTCTGAATATGGGCGTTACGCGGCGAGTCTGGCGCGTGGTGCAGGCCATTCCCGGAGGAGCGAATTCTACAGCTTTTGCTTCGGACTAGGCGGCGATGCCGGCTTCGGCCAGTACTTCTCTGGCGATTTGGGCGGCCTCGGAATCGGGATCGAATCTGATGGTGCGCTGCAGGCTGAATACGGCGTGTTCGTCGCCGGCGCGGGCCAGTTCAATGGCTTCGGCGAAGCCCTTTTCGCCAAAACTCAGGTCGCGGGCAACGACGGGGTTGTCGTAGTTTTTCCAGTAGTACTTGTATTCGTCGGATTTCCAGTCTGCGTAGACCTCTTCCCATTCCAGGCCGCTGGGGCCGTGGGGGATGAGCATCTGCTCGGCGATCAAGTCGCCAACGGCCTGGTAGCGATTGTCGAGGGAGAGACGCAGGCGGTCCTCGGTGTAGTTGGGCAGGGCCTGATGGATTGTGAGGGAGGGGAAGATAAGGGTGTCGCCGATGTCGTAGTCAGTGGAGTGCCAGACGGGTTCTATTTCTTCCTCGCCTTCGACGTCGACGGCCAAGGCGCCGGCCCCGAGGGAGAAGTGGTGGTCGAGGACGCGTCCGACCTTGTGGGATCGGGGGATGACGGCGAGGGGGCCCAGTTCGATGGGGCAGTCGCCGATTGGGGCCCAGCTGGTCAGGGTTTCATAGTTGCCCTGGAAGTGGACGAAGTCCTGGTGCATGGGGGTGGTGTGTTCGGTGTATTTGGGGAACCAGAGACGGGCGATCTGGTTGGGGTGGGGCATGATGGGGCGGCCCATGATCTTTTCGATCATCGATGTGACTTCGGTCCAGTGGCCGGCGCGATGGAAGGGCTCCAGTTTGTAGACATGGCTGTAGCCGTCGACGTATTCGCGATCGCCTTCGGTGCACTGTTTGGTTGTGTCGGCGATGCCATCGTAGGGGTCGGTATCGGGCAGGAGCCAGCCGATTTCCTGGATTTTGGTCATCATGACGCGGCGCAGCTCGCTCATTTTGTCGGGGTCCTGGAGCTGTCTGAAGAAGAGATAGCCCTCATCGGCGAGGCGGCGCTGGAGTTCGGCGGGGTCGTCGAATGCGTCGTTGGAAACGCGGAACTCGCGGATTTCCTGGGGCATGGGAACTTCCTTTCGCAGGCTTGTGGGCCGAATTGAATTTATTTATGATTTTGTTTGAGGTCAGATACGGTTACAAGGATACTTATTGTGAATTGTGATGTCAAGTGGCTAGCAGGGGCTGGGGGTAGGGAGCCACTGAGGGGAAGCGCTGCCGGGCCAGACTTGACTACGCGAAGGGTCGGCTGTGGCGAGTTGCAGGGTTCTGCCCGATTTCGGATAGGAGGTTGGCGCTTTGACACTTTTTCTTTCGGCGCGTAGGATGCACTCCTGAATTGGTCGGCGGAATCACGGGAGGAAAGCGATGTTCACGTTCGAGGTTGGTGACACTATCCATAGGAACCCGCTGGCGGCCGAGTCCGACGCGTCCGGATTCCGATTGGAGGGAGAGGCTAGTATCAGCTTTCCCAATGGGCGGCTGCGGATGGAGAATCTGCGGGATCCGGCGGAGGGGCAGCGATCCAACTTCGTGTTCTGGTGTCCGGAGACATTTCCGGCGGATGTGAGCATCGAGTGGGAGTTCTGGCCTGTGCAGGAGCCGGGGTTGTGCATTCTGTTCTTCGCGGCTACGGGCCGCAACGGGGATGACCTGTTCGATCCCTCTTTGACTGCTCGTACGGGAGAGTACAAGCAGTATCACCATGGGGATATCAACGCGCTGCATGTTTCCTATTTCAGGCGGCGATGGCCGGAGGAGCGGGCGTTTCACACCTGCAATCTGCGAAAGAGCTATGGCTTTCACATGGTGGCCCAGGGCGCGGACCCGATCCCGCCGGTTGCGGATGCGACGCCTCCGTACCGGATGCAGGTTGTCAAGTTTGGGGCGGATGTGGCGTTTTCGATCAACGAGCTGCCGATCTTTTTTTGGCGAGACGACGGGGTTAGCTATGGCCCGGTGCTGGGTGGGGGGAAGATTGGGTTGCGGCAGATGGCGCCGCTGGTGGGGGAGTATGCGAATCTGGTGGTGCGGAAGGCAGTGGTTAGTGGTCAGTGATCAGTGGTCAGTGGGGCACAGTTTTTTGTAGGCAGTTATTAGTTTTTGGTGAACTGCGAACTGCAGTGGTCGGTGATCGGTGGTTTGTGGTCAGCGAAGATGCGGTGAACCGAAGTTTGTGCAAGGTAAAGGGAGAAACTGGAATGGGCGAGAGTGAAGAGAGGGTGGTGTTTAGCGAGCAGTTTGATGGGGAATTGGATGGCGACTGGTTCTGGATTCGTGAGAATCCTGAACGATGGCGGATACGTGACGGGGGGTTGGAGATCGTGGTCGAGCCTGGGGTGGCGGGTACGGTGCGGAATGCGCTGGTACGGCCGGCGCCGGACCGGAGCTCGGGGGTGTATGCGATTGAGGTGACGATCTTCAATCATCGTGCGCCTACACAGCAGTATGAGCAGGCGGGGATCACGTGGTACCAGGACGGCGAGCCGGTGTTCAAGGAGGTCAAGGAGCTGGTGGACGGGGAGGTGTTCATCATTCCGGGCGGCAAGGCGATGCCGACGCAGAGTGTGCGGCTGCGGCTGGTGGTGGATTCCGAGTCTTGGGAGGCGCAGTACCGTCCGGAGGGGGAGACGGCGTTCAGGACGGCGGCGACGGGCGAGCTGCCGGCGGCGGACAGAGAGCAGGTGAGCATCCAGTGTTACAACGGGCCGCCGGATGAGGAGCACTGGATCCGATTTGAGGACTTCCGCATTCTGCGTGTTTGACGGCGGCCGACTGGGGCCTTGGGCTGTTTAGAAAGGTGGGCGGCCAGGGCCCAGATCTTATGTGCGTTCAATTTGAAAATCCGACTTTTGCGTATTGCGTATTCCGTATTGCGTAGAAGCGGGCAAGACAGTTGGGACTCCATTGCGTAACCCGCGCGGAAAGTCTTGATGTCAAACGGGATTTACATTAGTCCGAGAGTTGGAGGCGCAGCTCCTGTCCGGCGAGGTAGCGTTGTGGGTGAGAGAGGGGCTGGCCGGGCAGGTAGAGGGTGACGTCACCGGCGCCGTAGACGCGCCAGTCGTGGGCCGAACCGTCGCTGATCATGGCTGTTTCTTCGTCTACGCCTACAAGGGTTGCGCTGGGCAGGAGGCCGCGGAGGCGGTCGGCCCAGCCCTGGCCGAAGGTGTTGTGATGGGGCAGGACGATGGCGTCGGGGATGAGTCCAAGGCCGGCTGTAGTGCCCTGGCCGTGCGGGTCGTTGAGATGTTGGCAGAGGACCATGGCGCCGGCGCTGCTACCGGCCAGGACGGCGCCGCCGGCGCGGGCCGCGAGCATAGCGGTCCATGCGGGCGTGTCGCGCAGGGTTTCGCAGAGATAGCCGGGGAAACCACCGAGCAGATAGACCAGTTTTGCCTCTCTGATTTGCTCCACAAGGGTCTCTTCAGCAGCTGAATCGCGGTCGACCAAAGGGACGACCTGGACGTTTGTCGCGCCCAGACTTGTGAACCAGCGGCGGCCGTTTTCGCCGGCGCGGCGGTGGTTGTTGTCGGGCGCGGCGGCAGTGGGGATGACGGCGATAGGGGCGTCGAGGCCGCTGGCAAGTTCGATGCTGCGGCGGTCGGGGGCAGCCATCTGGCCGCCGAACTCGGAGCCGCCGGCGAGGAGGATGGGACCGGGTTGCACTTTTCTAAACTCTCCTAACTGTCTGCGAGTCGTTCGAGCCGCGATTCGGATGGCGGCGCGCCCCTTTAGGGCTCTCAGCTCTTACCCTTTCACCGCGCCGGCTGTCAGGCCGGATACGATATACCTCTGCATCGCCAAGTAGAAAGCCACAGGCAGGACAGAGAAGACTAGCCCGGCGGCCATGTACTGTTCCACCGGTGTCTGGGCGATGGCTTTGAGTGTAGACAGGCCGACAGATGCCGGCATGAATTCGCCGCTGCTGAGCATTATGCCGGCATACAGGTATTCGTTCCAAGCGAAGAAGAAGGCGACCACTGCGACTGCGGCCAGGCCGGGCGCGGACAGGGGCAGGACGATTCGCCACAGTGCGCCGAGTTCTGTGCAGCCGTCCACGACCGAGGCGTCCAATACCTCCGCCGGCACGTTATCGAAGACCCCCTTGAGGATCCAAATACAGATCGGCAGGATAAAGGCGGCGTCGATCAGGGCCAGTGAAGGGATGCTGTTGAGCATGTTCAGGCGGCGGTAGATTATGTAGAGCGGGATCAGGATGAGGACTTCGGGCAGCATCTGGGTGACCAACAGGAACAGGCCGAACAGATTGCGGCCCGGCCAGCGCAGGTTTGAAAGCGCAAAGGCACCCAGCACAGAGAGGGCCATGCAGAGCAGCATGGTCATGGCGGCGATGAGGAAGGAGTTGCGCAGCCATCTCGCAATCGGGTGTTCTGTGAACAGTTCGGCAAACTGATCGAAGTAGAGCTCCTGGGGCAGCAGGGGGGGCGGGAAGTGCAGAATGTACTTGCTTGGCTGGAAGGTGCTGATCAACATCCAGTAGACCGGGAAGACGATGATCAGGGAGACGAGAGCCACTGTGAGATAGAGCAGGGCGCTGTTCAGCAGGCGCCGCGCGTCGAATCTGGCGGTTACTGTGCGAGTGTCCTCTACTTGGGCAACCATGTCAGGCAGATTCCTGGGTGCGACGGACCTGCATCAGGATAAAGACGAGGGCGACGGCCAGAGAGACGACGAAACCGGCTACGCCGAGGGCGGTGGCATAGGAGTAGTCGTAAAAGCGAAAGGCAGTATTGAAGATGCGGATTACGATCGTCTCGGTTGTGCCTGACGGGCCGCCGCCGGTCATCAGGAAGATGATCGTGAACTGTTTGAAGGAGAAGATTGCGGCCAGGACGACCAGCAGCTCCAGGGTTGAGCCGATGCCTGGGAAGGTGATATTCCAGAATAGCTGCAGCCGGTTGGCGCCATCGACGCGGGCGGACTCATACAGTTCCTGGGGAATAGCTTGCAGCGCCGCCAGAATGACGAGGCTATAGAAGGGAAAGGCCTTCCAGGATGAGATCAGGACCATCCATCCCATCGCCAGTTCGGGTACCTGCAGCCACTGTGGATTCTTTGTTACGCCGGGGAGCATTCTGGCGAGGATGTTGACTACACCGAACTGGGGGCTGAGGATCCAGATGAATATCATAACGACGGGCACTTCGGGGATGGCCCAGGGCATCATCAACATACCGCGCGCCACGGGGCGAAATCGGAAAGGGCGGTTGAAGAGCAGCGCGGTCAGCAGGCCGATTGTCAGAGCGACGACGATGACGAGAGCGGTAAACAGGAGCGTGGTGCGGATGACTTTCCAGAAGGCGGGGTCGGAGAACATGCGCTCGTAGTTGGCCCAACCCACCCAGACGGTGGCGGCGCTGGAGGCCAGCTCGATGCGCGTAAAGCTGCCGTATATGCCCTGGATAATTGGGTAGACGATCAGTAGCCCTTCGTAGAGAACGATGGGTAGGACCAGGAGGAAGGGCAGGAGGTAACGCCGGCGGAAGAGGCGGGGAGGCGCCACAGTCCGGCTAGAGCGGTCCGCCAGGGCGTCTGCATCGACTCGTTCGCTCATTGTGGAATTGACTTGACTTCTTGCGAGAGGTGAATTGGGCCTGCCAAGGCAGGCGTTCGGTTAGCCGCTCGGTAGCTTGTCTGAGAGAGTGGGTAAGGCGAGGGGGGATGCGAGAGAACAGAGTCGTTCAAGCCGCATCGCCACCCCGCCTACTGCACTATGAGATGCGGTCGGCCAGATCCTCGGCCTGCACCTGTGCGACCTCCATTGCTTCCTCAACCGACTTGCCGGCAACGAGTACATCGGCAAAGTTGGTGATGACGATTTGACCGAACTCGTTGAAATTGTAGACGAAGTCGCCGACAATATCGAACGGCGTTACGTAGTCGACTCCGAAGTAGCCGGGTTTCAGCCACTCAAGACCATCCAAGTACTCCTGTCTTGCAGCCGAGGGTTGCGCGAAGATGACGTCCTCGCAGCCTTCGACCATTCGGCGGTAGTTGTCCGGATTGTACATGTAGGTGACGAACTCCAGGGACTCATCGATGGCCTCGGAGTCCTTGTTGATCATCATGGGGTGGATGCGCGCAATCGACTTGTTGGTCTCCCAAGGGATGGGGGCGCTGCGCAGTTTTGGATACAGATCGGGCGCGTCCTTGGTAAATGCGCCGACGGCGGCGGAGACATAGAGGCCCTGGGCGACGTCGCCGTTCTGGAAGAGCCGGTAACCGGTGGGATTGTCGGCGCCCTGGGGCATGGCGGCGTCATACATCTGCTTGAACAGCTTGAGGCCCTGGATGATCGGGTCGGAGGTCAGGAGCGGGGTGGTGCCTTCGGCCCAGATGCCGTCATAGGGCATGCACCAGACTTCCAGCTGGAACCAGAAGTCGGAGGGTTCGCTGACCAGGTGTGTTGCGAAGAAGCCGTATTTCTGGTTTTCGCGATCGGTGAGGGCGGCGCTGACGTCCACCCATTCCTGAGGAGTCGTGGCCGGCGTGATATCTGCCTCCTCGTAGCGATCCTTGTTGTAGAGGATGCCGAAGGCGACAGTTACCATATCGAGGCCATACAGATTGCCGTCCTTGCGCAAGGCATCGTGGGCGGAACTCAGGTCGGTGATGCTGTTGCGCACGAGTACGTCGTCCAGGGGGACGAGGAGGTCGGACTGGATCAGGCGGGGGGCGAGCTCCGGCGTGGCCATGATTATGTCGCCGTCGAGCTGGCCAGATTGGGCACCGACTATCGTCTTGGTGGTGTACTGGTCAAATGGGATGTTCTCGGCAACGACTTCGATTTCGGCCTGGTATTCATTGAATTCGTCGACAAAGTTGTTCCAGGTTTCGCCGCGATTGCCTTCTTCAAACCACCAGGAGAGGTAGCGGACCTTCGTCCGTTCTGCCGGCGCGGCGGAGCCCGAATCGCCGGCCGGTTGTGCGGCTGGCGCGCAGGCGGCGAGGAGCCCAAGTCCGGCCAGCGCGCTTGCGCTGCGCAGGAAATCACGACGGTTCAGCGTGCTGCGTCTTCCGTTTTGGGTACGCCCATTCTGGACAGACATTTCTGCAAGCCTCCTTTTGTTGATTCTTTGCAGCCGACCAAACAGAGGTGGAGGAGAGGGCTAAGGGGGAAAGCAGGACAGAGGACCTCTTTCTCCGTTCGGCCCTGCGGCTCCGGGCAATACTATATATTTCGAAAACTTCTGTGTCAACCACGATCGCGGGGAGGGTGCATCCCCATATTGGGGCGGAAGAGGCAATGGGAGGGGTCCAGTTTTGGGTGGGGCATAGTCTGGCTAGGAATCCATGCTCGATTTACTGGATTCGCTTTCCATCTTTGGAAGAGAGACAGGGCAGGCACAAGGCCTGGCCCTACCGCAACCATTGTAAGGAAATATTTTGTGAACTATTAACTTTTAAGAGCAGATTACATTTTTTGAAGGGGAATTATTTGGTTGACTAGACTTAAACCCTCATAGGATAATAGTTGTGTACCACAGTGTCAGCATCCTATAGTTGGTTGGAACCGATGACCCGGCGCATGGCGCCCCTTTGTTGGCTATAGGATATGTGGACGCTTTGGTGGCAACCACTCATCTGATCCACAAAGGGGGCACGTCATGGCCAGGAGATATAGGATACAGTGTGAGTTCGGCTTTTGGAATGACTTGTGCGTCCACATATTGCTATGGGCACTGCTTACCTTTTTCACCGGCGGATTAGCGGCTCTTGTATATCCCTTCTACTTCGTGCGGTTTATGGCAAGTCATATGACTATCATCGAAGAAGCGGAATATCGCATCAGGGAGAACAAGAATTTCTTTACGCAAGACGAGCGTGAACGGTTGAAAGAGGAGAAGAAGCGGGAGAGGGAAGAGAAAAAGAAGTTCGTGCAATATGAGTTCTCAGACATGGAACCTCCTCAACCATTGGATCACCCCGAATCTCTCCAGATTCCCGAGTCTGAGCACGAAGAGTCACGCGTACGACGTCCCATCCCTACTGAATAGCTGAAACGGGGATTTTGTCCAGTGTATTTAATCTGTGGTCTACCCGTGGTCAGAATTCCCAACCCCAAACCTTGCTCACGAGGTTCGACCGCATTCCACTTCTTCTCCCAAAGCAAATGTGAACCGGTTTCGGGCAATGGTCCGCAAGGTGCTCGCCTACAGACCGCCGGAAAAAACTGATTCTGCCCCACGTGTTTAACATCGACAGCCCTCAAAGCAGCGACTCAAAAGACAGGCTGAAAGAACATCGGTCCGTTAACTCTAAACTCCTCATTTGAGTCGATGCAATACGAGATACAAGAGCCATACAAATAGAATTAATCCTGCGACACAAATGGCTAGAAAGGTCAGGAACGGTTCTTTTCTCGATTTTACGCTCCGCATTTCCTTCCGCAACCCGTGCATTCCCCTTTTGGTCTCTCCCATGTGCTGACCTGTCGCACTATATTTGAATTCCAATTCATTCAGGCTGGGATTTAATGGAAGACCGCCTAGTCGATTGATAAATTTGGCGTCACCCGATGCACTGCCAGAATCGACTATTTTCTCCCCATGCAAGCTACCACTCTGACATTCGAGGGCTCTGACCTGCCCCCCAACCACTGGTCCAGGTAATATGTTAGGATTGGGCCGTAGACTGGGGGAACGATGGGCAGGAAGAGACATACGCCGGAGCAGGTGTTCAATAAGTTCAGAGAGGCCGAGGTAGCGATAGCCAAGGGCAGCACGTTCGTTAGCCAGGGCGGGGCGTTGCTTGGGCGCGGAGAGCTGCGTGGGAACTGCAGGGGTTGGGGGGGTGAGACTGTAAGTGGGGGAGTAGACACTTTTGGCTAGACACGCTGCTGGGGAAGAAAGAGCACGGTGGCTAGCAAGGGCGGGGCGTTGCGGGGGCGCAGCCCCCGCACAAGGGAGGGCCGAAGGCCCGAACGCCCAAATGCGAGGAGAAAGAAGAGAGAAGGGTGGAGAGAAAGAAAGACTTTCTCTGCTTCAGTCCGCTTCGGCGTAGCTTTCCAGGGGTGGGCAGGCGCAGACGAGGTTGCGGTCGCCGTAGGTGTTGTCGATGCGGCTGACGGCGGGCCAAAATTTGTTTTCGCGTACCCAGGGGGCGGGGAATGCGGCGGCCTGGCGGCTGTAGGAACGGTCCCAGCTGTCGGATGTGACCTGGGCGGCGGTGTGGGGGGAGTGGTGGAGGGGCGAGTCTTCGGGGCTGATGTCGCCGTCCTGGACGGCCTGGATTTCCTCACGGATTGCCAGCATTGCGTCGCAGAAGCGATCGAGCTCGTCCTTGGATTCGCTTTCGGTAGGCTCGATCATTAGGGTGCCGGCGACGGGGAAGGACATGGTGGGGGCGTGGAAGCCGAAGTCGATGAGGCGTTTGGCGATGTCGTCGACCTGGAGGCCGTGGTCTTTGAGGAAGCGGGTGTCGATGATGCATTCGTGGGCGACGCGGCCTTGTGCGCCTTTGTAGAGGACGGGGTAGGCGTCTTCGAGGCGGGCGGCGATGTAGTTGGCGCTGAGGATGGCGACGCGGGTGGCTTCGGTGAGACCGGCGCCGCCCATCATGGCGACGTAGGCGTAGGAGATGGGGAGGATGGCGGCGCTGCCCCAAGGGGCGGCGGAGACGGCGCCGATGGCGTTTTCGCCGCCGACGCCCGGTACGACGGCGTGGCCTGGGAGGAATCGGGCGAGATGCCGGGCAACGCAAATTGGGCCCATACCGGGCCCGCCGCCGCCGTGGGGGATGCAGAAGGTCTTGTGCAGGTTGAGGTGGCAGACGTCTGCGCCCATGTCACCGGGCCGGCAGAGTCCGACCTGGGCGTTCATGTTGGCGCCGTCCATATAGACCTGGCCGCCATGGCGGTGGACTACGTCACAGATTTCCTGGATGGCTTCTTCGAAGACACCGTGGGTGCTGGGATAGGTGACCATGAGCGCGGCGAGGTTCTGGCTGTGCTGCTCGGCCTTGGCTTTGAGGTCGGGGACGTCGATGTTGCCGTCATCGTCGCAGCGGACGACGACGACCTTCATGCCGGCCATGACGGCGCTGGCCGGGTTGGTGCCGTGGGCGGAGGAGGGAATCAGGCAAACGTCGCGATGGTCTTCGCCGCGGCTGTGGTGCAGGGCGCGAATGGCGAGCAGGCCGGCGTACTCGCCCTGGGAGCCGGCGTTGGGTTGGAAGGAGACGGCGGCGAAGCCTGTTATCTCGGCCAGGGCCTGCGCCAGGCGGTCAAAGAGTTCGAGGTAGCCCTGGGTCTGTTCGAGGGGCGCAAAGGGGTGGATCCCGCCAAACTGTGGCCAGGTGACGGGGATCATTTCGGCGGTGGCGTTGAGTTTCATGGTGCAGGAGCCGAGTGGGATCATGGAGTGGGTGAGGGAGAGATCCCGGTTTTGCAGCTTCGTGATGTAGCGCAGCATCTGGGATTCCGACTTCATGGTATTGAAGATCGGATGGGTCAAGTAGGGGCTGGTGCGGGTGAAGGGCTCGGGAAGATCGGGGTTAGTTTCGCGGGCCAGCGCGGTCATTTCGGTGGAGGCATGGCTTGAGCGGCCGTCTTCTACTGCTGGTGCGGCGTGCGGGCGGGAGGCCTTACCGAAGATCTCGAGGAGGGCCTCAAGTTCTGCGACGGTTGTCCTTTCGTCGAGAGAGACGCCGACTGCTCCGTCCGCGTACAGGCGTAGATTGACGCGATGGGCGCGGGCGGCCCGGTGCAGCTCTGACTGGGTACGGGTACCGCCGTGGATCTTCAACGTGTCGAAGTGCGGGCTGGCGCCGGACTGAGCCATTTGGTAGCCCAGTTTTTCGAGCTCGGAAGCGAGAATCGATGTCAGGAGTTGAGTCCGCTGGGCGATCTTTTTGAGGCCGGCGGGGCCGTGATAGACGGCGTACATCGAGGCCATGATGGCAAGGAGGACCTGGGCGGTACAGATGTTACTGGTGGCTTTGTCGCGGCGAATGTGTTGTTCCCTGGTCTGGAGAGCGAGACGGAGAGCGGTTTTGCCGTGGGCGTCCTGGGAGACGCCGACGAGGCGGCCGGGCATCTGGCGTTTCAGGTGGTCGCGGGTGGCCATGAAGGCGGCGTGGGGGCCGCCGTAGCCCATGGGCACACCGAAGCGCTGGGCGCTGCCGACGGCTATGTCTGCGCCCCAATCGCCGGGAGGCGACAGCAGAGTCAGGGCCAGAAGGTCGGTGGCGACGACGACGAGGGCACCGGCGGCGTGGGCTTCTTCGACCAGGTTGCGGTAGTCCCTGATGGTTCCTTCGGTGTCTGGGTATTGAAGGAGGAGGCCGAAGGTATCGGAGTCCGGGTGGAAGCCTTGGTGGTCGCCGACGATGACCTGGTAGCCGAGCGGTTCGGCGCGGACTTTGATGGTGTCGATGGTCTGGGGATGGCACTTTTCGGAGACGAAGAAGGCGTTTGCGGTTGCGCCCCGTTTTTGGGCCCGTTTGCACATCATCATGGCCTCGGCGGCGGCGGTGGCTTCGTCGAGGAGGGATGCGTTGGCGATGTCGAGGGCGGTAAGGTCGCTGACCATTGTCTGGAAGTTGAGCAGGGCTTCCAGGCGGCCCTGTGCGATTTCGGCCTGGTAGGGGGTGTACTGCGTATACCAGCCGGGATTTTCGAGGACATTGCGGAGGATTACGGGAGGCGTGATGGTATCGTAGTAGCCCATGCCGATGTAGGAGCGGAAGAGCTGGTTGCGGCCGGCCAGATCGGCCATTTCGTCGAGCACGTCGGACTCCGGGCGGGGAGGCGGGATGGCGAGAGGTCGATCGAGGCGAATCCGGGGGGGAATGGTCTGGTCGATCAGCTGGTCGAGCGAGTCGACGCCGACGACTTGCAGCATTTCGTTCTGTTCTTGCGAGTCGGGCCCCACGTGACGGGGTACGAAGGCGTCGGTGCGCTGGAGCAGAGATTCCCGACCCTGTGCGCTCGAATTGGTATCGGCGAGATGCCGCGCCAGGCCTGCCCGGGATGCCGGGCCGAGGCCGTTACCTGCGGCATTGGACGAAGCGGTGTGGGATTGCGGGCTCATCGGTCACTCCTGTGGTCTCCGACTCACTACAGCTGTATTTCCTGTGACTGCCGTTGTGAGAAAGCCATTCCGGGTAGAAAAAACGGGCATCTCTAAAGAGTGCCCGTTGCCTCTGTCCTTGACCTGAGAGATTGACGCACACGGTCCAGTGTGAGGGTTGTATCGGGGGGTTTCCCCCTGCCTCAGCTGTTCCGATCGGCGTGCGATTGCCCCGTCGGTGGCCGCTTGTTTGCTGTTGAGCGGCGCTTTCCAAAGGTGCCGTATCGCGACGATCCTTTTGCCTGAGAGTGTCACCAGGCAGGCTGGGTAGTCCTGCAGGCTTGCCCCTTCGGCGCTTCAGATTCGAAGTCTCTCTCGTCGCGCGTCAGCATGGTATTCGGTTCTTTTCCTGACGCTGGCAATTGTAGCGCAGCCCTAGATATTGCGCAATTGTCAGAAATCGAGTGTTGGCCACTATAATTTTGTGGCGCGGTAATTGGCTGCGGCCGTCCGGCTAAGACGGCAGAGATCGGGTAGATTGACTGGGAGTGTTATAGGTATGCGGGTTATTTCCGGCAGCGCGAGAGGGCACAGGTTACGGTCAGTACCAGGGGACGGCACGCGCCCTATTACGGACCGGGCCAAGGAGGCCCTGTTTTCGATTCTGGGAAACTGGATCGAGGGGCGTTACGTGCTGGACCTGTTCGGCGGGACCGGGGCGGTGGGCATCGAAGCGTTGAGCAGGGGGGCGGAGCATGTCTTTTTTGTTGACCGGGGTCGGGCGGCGGTGCGCACGATCCTGCAGAACCTGACCCATTGCAGAGTGGCGGAACGGGCGACGGTTGCAAGGCGGGACAGTTTTGAATTCATCGAGAAGTTTGAAGGAGAGCCGTTTGACCTGGTCTATATTGCGCCGCCCCAGTACAAGGAGCTGTGGAAGAAGGCGTTGACGGCTGTCAATGACAGTGCGGCGATACTGGTGGAGGATAGCGTGGTCATTGTACAACTTGACCCGCGCGAAGAGACGCCTATTGATCTGGATAGTCTGATCGAGTTCGATCGGCGGCGCTATGGAAACGTTCTGCTGATTTTTTACGAGGTCGCGGACGACGCGGAGTAGGCGGATTGGGACCGGAACTCAGGCGTTACCGGTCAGTCGGAAGTGGTCGTTACGACAGCGAAGTAGACAACTTGGCCGGTCTCGGCGCCGAGGTCGATTGTTACGGCCGCGCTGCTCTGGCTGGCGAACGTGTAGCCCTGCACATCTTCGACAGTGATAGTGTAATTACCGGCGTTCAACTCTTCGAAGCGGGTACCGGTGGCGCCGACATCGCTTTCGGCGGCGACGGGTCTGCCGTCGGGGGAGGTAAGGGTTACGGTGGCGCCGGCTATGAGGTTTTCGTTGGCGTCGAAGAGGCCGTCGGCGTTCACGTCGAGGAAGAGGTAGACGAGGAGGGCGTCGGGCGCGACGTCCTGGCTGACGACGACGGCGGGCTCGGGGTTGGGCAGAGCGGATTGCGCTTGCGCGGCCGCCTGTGAAGCGGACTGTCGGGTCGAAGCGCTGGAACCTGTCGACGCGACGGGCTTTTCATTGTTCTGGCTGGTGGAGGCGGACCGGGACTCTCTAGTCGAGGCGCCGCTCTCGGACTGGGTGGCGGAGGAACCTGCTTCCATTTGTGACAGGGCGTCTGTCAGGGCGGCAGTAAAGAGGTCAAAATTGCGCCGGGTTAGCTGGAGATCGTTGACGGCGCTATCCAGTTCAGTGAGCTGGATGCCCTGGTCGGTGAGTGCGCCGTCGAGGTCGGTCAGGCTGGCGTCGAGGTTGGCGAGGCTCTTCTGGAGGGCGGCGACCGCGCCGGACTCCTGTTCGAGCACGATGAGACGCTCGCCGAGGGCGTCGATGTTGGTGGTGACGCTTGCGAGATTGGCGTTGACATCGGTCATGCCGGCTTCGAGAGCATTGACTTTCGAGATGTTGGTAAAGTTGAGGGTGCCGCCATTCCAGATGGCCAGGACCAGGAGAGTCAAGAGCAGGCCGATGATGGCGCCGCCGATGGCAGAGAGGTAGGCGGTCAGCGATTCTTCAACTTCCGGCATGCTGAATTCCAGTTCAGGCGGCTGCTTGGTCTGGAGTTCCATTTGTTTCTCCTCGGAGGTGTACGTCTTCTGCGCGGGACCCGGAATAGAAAAGGATACGGATTCGGGGCAGATTTCTAATTGTGCGGTACTATGCTGTCTTATCTGCCAGCAACGCCATGGCGGCCAGTTTTCTTTTCTTACACGTCAGCAGACCCAGGCCGCTGTTTTACGTCTTGGGAATGTAGGCACTGTCTTTGGTATTGCCTATTGAAAATACAGAAATCTCCGAAATCTGTCAACTACTACGGAACTGACCGGGCAGCCATTTTCCCTTTGGACAGAGGAAAGAGGGGGAATGAAGAGGGTTATTCCCTGACGACGCAGACAGTTGCTGAGCGGAAACGGGGGGGTCTATAATGGGCCGACAGGCGATTGCCGATGCGCGTGATTGGGGCATCGCGCAGGCAGACGGTATCTCAGAATAATTTCAGAGGAAATATGGCGAATCAGAATAGCGAACCTACCGATGAGAAGGCCCTGACGGGACTGGCGAAGGAGACGGGTTATGCGCTCAAGCGGGCGGGACTGACGGCCGCGGTGGCGGAGAGCTGCACGGGCGGCCTGGTGGGGCATTTGATCACGGAGATACCGGGCAGCTCTGACTGGTTTCTGGGGAGCGCGGGTGTTTACAGTTATGCAGCGAAGGAGAGGCTGCTGGGCGTAGACGGAACAGTGTTGTTGCGGGACGGGGCTGTCAACGCGACTGTGGCGAGGCAGATGGCGTTCGGTGCGTTGCGGCAGTATGGCGCGGACGTGGCGGTGTCGATTACGGGGGTGGCCGGGCCGGGCGGGACAACTGAGAAGCCGATGGGGTTGGTCTACCTTCATTTGGCGGCAAGAGATGGTACACGCCGGGCGGAGAAGGCGGTGTGGCCGGCCGACCGGCGAGGGAACAAGCTTCTGAGTGCGCAGTGTGCGTTAGAGATGTTGCTTGCATTTGCGGAGGAGAGGGCAGGCGGATGAGTCGGCAGTTGGCGGTCGACGAGGCCGTGCAGGTGGAGGCGCGAATGCTGCTGTCGGGCGAGGTGGTGGTGAATGCGTTCGACTGGCAGGGCAGTAGGCACTACGTTACTGCACACGGACGTCGGTGGGAGGAGAGGACTGAGGGCGGCCGCCTGCGCTGTTTTCTGGTGCAGACGCTGGACCTGAGTTCATTTGAACTGCGTTGGGATCCTGCCGGGGACGAATGGAGGCTGCATCAGGCCTGGCTTGCTAACCTCGTTTGAAGGCGAGCTGGGCAGGTCTCAGGTTGTCCGATCGTCTACCCCTAAGTGAACGACCGGTTCGGAAGCTCCGCAGAATCTAAATGCAACTGTTCGTGAGCAGAGGTCCCCCCAGTTATTCTCGCGGCCCGTCACCCCAATCCGGAATTGAGAGAATTTCTCCGTCGCGCTGGGCCGATTTGTGGGCGATGACACCGGCGGCCATGTAGCGGACTGCCGACCAGACGTGGATTTCAGGCTGCCTCTCCTGGTGGACGGCTTCTACAAATTCATGGACAAGGAAGGGATGGGAGCCGCCGTGGCCGCCGTAGACTTCGGAGGTACGGCTGACGGCGCGGAAGGCATCTTCCACTTCCTTGGGAAGAGGCTGGCGCATCTCTTCGAAAGTAAGGTGGGTGCTTCCTTCCTTATCGCACCAGTGGTCGTTCTCGAAGCTACCTTGCGTGCCGTAGACGCGGAAAGTTTCTCGTCCGCGGTGGCCGATCTCGCGGAGTTCGCAGATGCGCATAGTTGAGCCGTTGCTCATGTGGAAGAGGGCAGTTTCGTTGCTAAAGCCGTAGCCCTGGTCCTTGAAGAAGGTATCGTCAGTGCGGTTGGCGTAGCCCCATGCGCACACTTTGCGTGCGTGGGCGTTCATTACGCTCATGGGACCGCTAGTCGAGTGGGTTGGATAGTGCATGGGACCTGTCAGAATGCCCTTGCTCTTGTAGTCATCCCGGACTTTGATCCACTCTTGTCCGGCGGCGCCGGCAAGGCGGTGGGCCTGAACCTGGCGCAGATTGCTACCAACGCTGTCGACATCGTGCAGGTATTCGCCCTCGCTGTAGACGAAGCTTCCGAAGGCACCTTCGGCCGAACGCCGGCGGCAGTAGATCGCCTCAGGCCGGTAGAAGGTTGTCTCACCCAGCATATAGGACTGGCCCGTACTTTCCACAGTCTCGACCAAACGTGCGCACCATTCGAGGATTTCGTCTCCGTCGGGCAACATGACGATGGGGACGGCGCTATAGACGTGCTTGCCGGCTTGCATGGCCTGAACGGCCTGGGGCGCGTG
The DNA here is from genome assembly GCA_965207495.1 of Caldilineaceae bacterium. Taxonomy (GTDB): domain Bacteria; phylum Chloroflexota; class Anaerolineae; order Caldilineales; family Caldilineaceae; genus Bin5. The sequence continues at coordinate 2,660,407 of OZ242287.1, read as the reverse complement.
GAGCCAGGGTTGGGTGAAGAGGACGAGGGCGTCTATGTCGCTGGCGCAGATTTCGTCCAGGGAAGTATATGCATCACGGGGGTGGAACTTTGATTCCCAGCGCTCATCGGTTGCAAAGCGGGTCATTCGATCCGGTTCGCGGTCGCAGAGGGCGATGCGATCGACGAGAGGGTGGCTCATGAAGAGGTCGGCAAAGGAGCTGCCGAAGGATCCGAGGCCGACGATACCGAGGCTGATGCCCATTGTGGCTCCTATTCATTGGATGGGGGTGAGGGATTTTCGGGCTGGGTTCCTGGCAGAGGTCGAGTCAGGTACCGTGTCCCGGCCGGGTCTTGTGAGGGCTAATGCTCTGAAGGTCAGAATCAAGGATTCAGAGTTATCAGGAGTCTCTTTTGCGGAGTCTGTCCAGCTCTGCTCTTAGTTCGCGCAACTGGCCTTCATTCACTTCAGCCCGTTCTTCTGCTTGATGACGAGCCACGGCTTCGCGGTCAGCGCGCTGGGCTTCGCGGTCGGCGCGCTGTGCTTCGCTCTCGGCCTTGTCTGCCATGATGCGATAGCCTGGCAGTACGTAGCCGCTATATACAGGGTCCAGTGCAAGTTCTTCGAGGTCCGGTTTACCATACAGGTCCTCCAGACGGAATTGCAGACCTTCCAATTCTTCTGAGCGAATCACGCCTTGGTCATCTGTTTGAATGGTCTGATAGCGGCCATCAGAGGCGAGGCGATAGAAGTTCATGTGCTCGCCGCTGGGGTCGAGAATGAAGTATTCCTTTACTCCGCTTAGCGCGTAGTCCTGCCTCTTTTCCTCGGTGTCACGCAGGACTTCAGCCGTAGTTGAGTCGGAGACCGCCTCGACGACAAGGTCGCAGACGCCCTCGTAGTGCCGCTGGTCGATATGGCCCCAGGGAGTCGGGTTTGTGATCAGGATGACGCCGATGTCGGGTTTGCGGACGGCTTCCCTTTCACCCGAGGGTTGGGTCGGGTCGGGCATTTTCAACTCGAAACCGGTCTCCAGATTAATGAGATCGGCGTGGCGGAAGGTCGCAATGTTTCGCTGCAGGAGGGTAAGAAACCAGTTGTAGAGGTCCAGTTGGGGGCGGTTGGGCAATGGTTTGGCCTCCAGAATGCCGTTGTTCCACTCGTAGCTTATGTCGATATCTGGGTAGGGGTTTTCGTACCATCTGGCGAAGTACTCTTCCTTGGAGACGCGTCGCCCTTCATCAGGGGCAGGATCGCCAGCGCGATAGGGTATCTTTCGGCGGGTCCCATTGCGGCTTTTGGCCGGCCCGCTATCCTGTTGTTCTCGTGCTTCCGTTTGTAGGCGCTCTTTAGATTCCATTCTTTCCTCATGTGCCGGAGCAGTGCCGAAGCCGTCCTCGATGGAAGCGGCGTGTTTGGAGAAGGATTTCTGCTCTGCGTCCGAGAGGCTGCGATGGGCGTATTCTAGCACGGGGAGAGATTCTGATCCTAACGGATCATTTTGGGGGAAGCAGGCCGAATTGAAGGCGAACTGCTGTATGTTTCGGACGTGATTGAGGGTGTTGTTCCGCCAGAAAGTGGCATGGGAATCCCCTGGTGATTCCTTTGCTGAAGACTGTTGAAGGCAATCGGATGGGGGGGAAGGGCATCCACCAAGGGTGCCCCTACATTGGTTGGGCGAGGGTAACAAAGTGGGACCGATTTTGGTAGGTCTGGAGGCGGAAGTTCTTTTGCATTGTGTGGGTTGCCGGTGTAGGGCGTCCTTGAAACCGGGATGAAGCAGGCGGGATTGTTTTATTTGGCTTTACTCATTGTGGATTTCGTAGTAGGTTTCGTGCACACGCTTAAACTCAAGGAGTAAGGGAATATCTGAGAATTCAGAAGGAGAGAAGCGATGAAGGCTGCGATCTTGTATGAGGCGCATGCGCCGGTGGCGGTGAAGGAAGTCGAGTTGGAGGAACCGGATTTTGGGGAAGTACTGCTGGATATCGTAGGGGCAGGCGTTTGTCATAGCGACTACCACTACGTTACCGACCATCGGACGCCGCGCAGGATGCCGTGGCTGTTGGGCCATGAGGGGGCCGGGGTTGTGCGTGCGGTGGGTGAAGGCGTGCGTGACTTTGCACCCGGGGACAAGATTATTCTTTCTTTGGATGCGATGTGCGGGAGCTGCCGCAACTGCACGAATGGCCGTCCCGCGCTTTGTGAGACGCACCGCATGGAGCCGGTGAGCCGGTATAGGCAGAATGGTGATCCGATCTATCACGTACGGCCCACTTTTGTGGAGCAGACGCTGGCCCTGGCGGACGCTTGTGTAAAGGTGCCCGACGACACGCCGTTGGCGCAGGCATGCCTGATTAGCTGCGGGGTGATCACGGGGATCGGGGCGGTAGTGAACCGGGCCCAGGTCGAGACGGGGGCGTCGATGGCGGTGTTTGGCTGCGGGGGGGTGGGGCTGAATGTTATACAGGGCGGCGTGCTGGCGTCGGCGGGCAAGATTGTCGCGGTGGACACTGTGGACTACAAGCTGGAGCTGGCGGAGCAGATGGGGGCAACGCATTTTGTCAACAGCGCTAAAGAGGACCCTGTGCAGCGGATTATCGAGATCACGGGCGGGGGCGCGGACTATGCGTTTGAGGTCGTGGGCTTTCCGTCCATTGTTAGGCAGGCGATCGATTCGGTGCGTATGACGGGCACGGCGGTTGTGGTGGGCGTGCAGCCGACAGGGCAGGATGTTTCGGTGGAGGGCTGGCATCTGCTAGAGGACAGGACACTGATGGGGGCGTTTCACGGTGCGGCGCGGCCGCGGGTTGATTTCTTGTGGATTCTAGATCTGTATAAGCAGGGAAAGATCAAGCTGGACGAGTTGATTTCGCGCTACAGGCCGTTGGATGAGATTAACGAGGCGTTTGCCGATATGAAGGCGGGCAAGGTGGCGCGGTCGGTGCTGGTGTTTGATTGAGGGGGTGCCAGCTCGGCAGATATATAGATTAATAGCTTTTCAATCTTGATTCGAGTTCATGCGCGGGTAAACTGACTCTCCGTGCGTGAACTTTTTTTTGGGAATTATATGGGAACTATATACATGATTAGAGACCGAAACGGGGACAATTACCGGAATTGGTGACGCTTAGAGGGCGGGCAGTACTGCATTTTTGGGGAAGTCATCCACCAGTAGTTGCGCCCGTCAGCAACAAACTCATGGTGTACTTAAAGACAGCTTCCCCTGCCTACATTAGGGGCGCTTTAGGAAGCGACATAGTAGTACCCTCGTGCCTTTTGGCACAGGTCACGTAGAGCGTGTGACCTTTTCAACATGCGGGTCGAATGTGTGAATCACACGCTTCAAGGGAACTCCACGTTCAGATGCAAGGGCGTGGGACTCAACTGGGAGGAGCAATGATCAGAAAGTACTCACCCGTGATTGTATCCTTATTTCTGTGGGGAGTATTAGCCAGTGCCTGCACTGTCGAGTGGCATGACGGGCTAGGGCCGGGAGGAACACCCCCGCCGCTATTCCCTGGGCCAGTAGAGACTCGTACACCAACGTCTACGGTTACAGCTACGCTGCGACCGACCCTGACTGCCACAGCTACGGGTACGCCTACGGTCACGGCTACGATGCGACCAACCCCGACCGGCGAAAAACAGTCTGGTGAATAGTAGAGCTAAGAATAGAACCAAGATAACAACCAACCCCCCCCGCCGGAAATCAGGCGGGGGGGGGGGTTTTGGCACTGAAAGGACAGGTGACAACAACTACGTTGGTACTGATTCTGGTGTTCCTTCTAATTTCTAGTCTAATCAATACCAAAGGAAAGTGATGCCCTATCTCGGATATTTGCCCCTAAACCTTCTACTGATCAGTATTCACGCAGTAGTGATACTGGCCTGGGGCAAGGCGTCTGGCTATAAATGGGCTGTGTTAGCTATGTCCTCGGCTGTTTTTGTCGTTGTTAATATAATCAGCCCGCAACTAGACACTATCTTGTCGTTTGGCTTTGACTCTGCAGTGGGGATAATCGCTAACAATGCTTATTCGTTTATTGTGATTCGGATAATTCAGTGGCTCGTGCGAGACGCATTTAAGGAAGGGGTAAAATGGTTCCTGTTTAGGTATGTTTCTCTCGATTGGAAAGACACTGTTGCGTTTGGGATCTTGTATTCCGTCATAGTATCAGCAGTGACCCTTACTAGATGGTATATCGCCGACGGAACCTTTCCGTCTATATCCTTGACGGCAGTATGGCATTTCGGAATCCTTGTCACGGTTTACAATGTAGGAATATCCCTGCTTGTCATGCGCAGCGCCAGTCAAGGGAAGGCGCGCTTTTTCGTAATTGGTGTTGTTCTATCAGTCGTGTTTCATACGACCCCTATGTACATTTTGGTCTATCACTCAGGTCATTCGATGGCAGATGTTTTATTTACTCTTTCAACAACAATCGCTGTGGTTCCATTGGTGGCTGCCATCGCATCTATCTACTTCTTAGAGAGGAAAGGTAAAATGAGCAAAATATAATCCACAATACTATAATTCAGAGAAATTGGAATACCTTAGAGAGAGGAAATGCAAGACTTTACACTTATGCAAAATGAAATGCCAAGCTTTAAGGTGCAAAACTTTTACCTTCTTTCCCGAAGTGACCGGAAACGGTCACTTTTTTGACTCAGAGTGTCCCCGTTTCGGTTCCTAATTACGTATATAATTCCCAATTATATCCAATGTTGTCCAATGGCAAATGAAAACAGGATCGAACTGAAAATCTTGCAGTCCTTTTTCCAAGAGATCATACGCCCCTTTCAGCTTGTAGAGAGTCTGAGTTTTGCAATTCAAGAATGAACTAGAGAACCCTGGTTGACCAACGACAGGGGCTTTCTCGTCAGGCCAAGCAGCCCCAGGGGTCAAATCCACGTTAGAACTGATCAATCCGCCCACTTGTCCAATTCGCTCAGTTCCATAGCGCCGCCAGTTCAGCTTGCTTGTTCTCATTGTCGCCGAAGGAAACCAAACTTATCAGTGTGCGGTTATAGTATCAGGTCATTGAGGGATATCGAACTGTCCGTCTTGACAATAGGGGCTTAGATTGTAGCCGTACGAACTCGCAAGCGTAATGAGATTGCGGCGGGGTAAGTAGGGATGGACAGAGGGCGTCCACTTCTCGAAGATTGATGAGTCAACTGGGGTTAAAACGTTCCAGATTTGCCAGGGAAGGTGTACTCCGACTTGACACCTTGGTTGTCACAATGGTTGTCACAGTGGTTGCCAAACCCTGCTGCACTGTGAATGTGCGCGATGGCAGCGGCCTCAGAATGCAGTGTGGCCGGTTATTGGACAATATTAGCGCTGCGTTCAGGGCTGAATGCGGCAACTTGGGAGGGGTCAGCTGGGAGTGCGGGAAAACCCATTTTCTGAGGCCAACCCGAAGAGGGTCGCCACTGGCCGAGATAGTTCTTCCTCGTATTTCCGGCCAGTCCGTTTTCGACATCTCCACACAGTGCTTCCATAACCTCTTCAAATTGTCGGCAGGGTCCGAACTGGGTGGCCGAAGGCTTCTGCTACCTTTGCCGCGGTAGGAATCCCCTCCAGAACCGTTCCCATGCCGCCCGCGCCGTGCACGAACGATTGGACGCACACTTCTCTTTCCTCGGGCTTGCAAAACGCAGCCAGCGTTTTGACCTACTCTGCTGTCGATCCCCATTAGCTGATTGCACCAGCCAGGAAGCCTTCTCAGCACATGATTATGCGGGACGGCCTTTTTGCGCGCCTGTGGTGAATTCAGCCCACCTCAAGAGGCTAAGACGCGGATTTCTTCACTTATGCACGCTCTGACGGTGATTGTTGAGGAGGCAGGCGGGAAAAGCAGAGTCGGAGCGACCGACTCCAGGACTACCATCGTGCTGACAGAGTTTCGGTGTTCCTGTGCCAATGCGCTGGTTGAATTGAAGCATGGTTCTGCGCATTTGTGGGCACATTTGCCGGCCTTGGCCAATTCTTACAAGAAATCACAGGCTTGGATCGCATTTCCTAACAAATATCTTATATTAATTTGCTAGAGTATAGGAGAGTCATCTTTTTTGGGGAAGTTCGGGTTAGGTGATTGCTCGACGACAGCCCAAACGGGAGACGCCACCCCTATTGGTCCTGTGACCGATATAAGCTGCACTTCATTTGACGCGCCATACACGTTCGGGAGGCAGAGCCGATGTTTCATCCACGGAACATTTCGACAGTCCTGCGCGGCCCCGGCGGCTGGCTGGCGGCTGCTCTCCTGGCAACTACTGTCTTCCTGGTATACGCGAATCTGGTCTGGGCCCAACAGACTTCGACGGAAGCCACGGTCCCTGCGCCCTCGCTGACCGCCGAGGCCGACAATGGTACGGTCGAGTTGAACTGGACAGCGGTGGCAGACGCGGCGCGCTACGAACTGTTGACTTGGTGGAACGCCGACACCGGCTGGCAGAAGCTCGACGACGGCAACCTGACTGACACAACCTACAGCCATACCGGACTCACGGCGGGCACCACGTACTTCTACACGGTACGTGCGGTGAACGCGGCCGGTGAGACCGGCCCCTGGTCGGAATATGCATCTGCTATCACGACGACCGGGCAGACGCCAACGCAGACACCAACGCCGACCGCAATGCCGTTGATTTCTACGACACCTACGCCCACACCGTCAGCGACGGCCGCAGCCGCGCAGTCTGCGCCTGTTCTGGCGGCGCAGGTTACGGCCGCGGGTACGATTGACCTCAGCTGGGGTGTCGTGGCAGACGCGGCGCGCTACGAACTGTTGACGTGGTGGAACGCCGACACCGGCTGGCAGAAGCTCGACGACGGCAACCTGACTGACACAACCTACAGCCATACCGGACCGACGGCGGGCACCACGTACTTCTACACGGTACGTGCGGTGAACGCCGCCGGTGAGACCGGCCCCTGGTCGGAATATGCATCTGCTACCGCGACGACCGTAGAGGCGCCAACGCCAACGCAGACACCAGCGCCGACCGCAGTGCCGATGATTTCTACGACACCTACGCCCACACCGTCAGCGACGGCCGCAGCCGCGCTGTCTGCGCCTGTTCTGGCGGCGCAGGTTACGGCCGCGGGTACGATTGACCTCAGCTGGGGTGTCGTGGCAGACGCGGCGCGCTACGAACTGTTGACGTGGTGGAACGCCGGCACCGGCTGGCAGAAACTCGACGACGGCAACCTGACTGACACAACCTACAGCCATACCGGACTCACGGCGGGCACCACGTACTTCTACACGGTACGTGCGGTGAACGCCGCCGGTGAGACCGGCCCCTGGTCGGAATATGCGTCTGCTACCGTAACGACCGGGCAGACGCCAACGCCGACACCTACGCCGACCGCTATGCCGATGATTTCTACGACACCTACGCCCACACCATCGGCGACGGCCGCAGCCGCGCAGTCTGCGCCTGTTCTGGCGGCGCAGGTTACGGACGCGGGTACGATTGACCTCAGCTGGGGTGTCGTGGCAGACGCGGCGCGCTACGAACTGTTGACGTGGTGGAACGCCGACACCGGCTGGCAGAAGCTCGACGACGGCAACCTGACTGACACAACCTACAGCCATACCGGACTCACGGCGGGCACCACGTACTTCTACACGGTACGTGCGGTGAACGCCGCCGGTGAGACCGGCCTCTGGTCGGGGTATGCGTCTGCTACCGCGACGGCCGGGCAGACGCCAACGCAGACACCAACGCCGACCGCGTTCAGCGCCAACACGGACAGGGTAGCCTTGGTCGCGCTCTACAATGCCACGGATGGAGCCAACTGGTTGAAGAGCGACAATTGGCTGACCGAGGCGCCGCTTTACGACTGGCACGGCGTTGAAACCGACAGCACAGGTCGGGTCGTTTCCCTGAATCTAGAAGACAACCAGTTGCGTGGAACGATACCGCCAGAGCTGGGCCGCCTCTCAAACCTGACAGAGCTGCGGCTATACGACAACTGGTTGAGCGGAACGATACCGACAGAACTGGGCAAACTCACCAACCTGGAAGTCCTGAGCCTCGACATCAACCAGTTGAGCGGAACGATACCGACAGAACTGGGCAATCTCTCCAACCTGGAAGAACTGTGGCTAGGCGGGAACCAGTTGAGCGGAACGATACCGCCAGAACTGGGCAATCTCTCCAACCTGACACTGCTGTTGCTAAACCACAATCAGTTGAGCGGAATGATACCGCCAGAACTGGGCAATCTCTCCAACCTGGAAGTCCTGGGACTCGCCGCCAACCAGTTGAGCGGATCGATACCGACAGAACTGGGCAATCTCTCCAACCTGACAGATCTGTGGCTAGAAAACAACCAGTTGAGCGGATCGATACCGCCAGAGCTGGGCCGCCTCTCCAACCTGACATGGCTTAACCTGGGCACCAACCAATTGAGCGGATCGATACCGCCAGAACTGGGCCGCCTCTCAAACCTGACAGAGCTCCGGCTACACGACAACCAGTTGACTGGAGCGATCCCGCCAGAACTGGGCAATCTCTCCAACCTGACAGACCTGTACCTAGGCGGGAACGGATTGACCGGGTGCATTCCGTCAGGGCTGCGGAATGTTGATAGGAATGACCTTGCGGGCCTCGGTCTGCCCGACTGCGGCTAGACGACACGAACGCCGCCACCATGGCCCCCCCCTCGGGCTCGATCCGTTCAATCAGAAATTCCTGGACGCTGGTGGAATTCCCGTGGTCTCCCCCGCCGCGATACCTGATAAAGTGTTGTTTCGAGCGCGGGACATCATTTCCGGAATGCTCTCCGACCGGCCCAACCTGCTTGAGGCCATAGTCACCAATAATGTTCGGGTTGTGATATATGATAGACGTACCCGCAGCCAAGCTGACGCCCGGATCACCCAGGCGCCCGAAGTCGAAGCCGGAGAAACCGGCTGTTCTCCTACGGCACTCGGATGCGCCGGCCTGCGCTGCGGAGGTGGAGAGGGGCTGGTCATTGCACCGGATCCGCCAACTGATCCGAAGAACGATACGGTGCCACTTTGTAATATCGTTCTCATCCACGAGTTTGCTTACATAGTGGATTACGCGCTTAGGCTGGAACCCGGCGGTCAAGAGTTCCATTCACGGATCAAGAACGGGTACCGGGTGGCAATGCGCGCAGGGCGGTGGAGGGATCACTCCGCGTCAAGCAGTGACAACGAATTCTGGGCTGAGATGTTTCGGTGTTTGGGCCTAGCTCGCTTCGCTACCGTGTAGAGCAGGCCAGAGGCGAATCTTTCATGTCGGATGAAGTGTGGCTTGAGGGAAAGTTTCTTTACGCTTTCCTCTATGTTACGTTGACGAATATGTCTGTGGCCATCAGGCGGGATTCTTTGTAGAGAAGTGCTCGCGCCTGAACGATGCAATCCAGGATAGGCTGGAGATGAAGCTGCGCCGCTCCGAGGCGCGGCTTTTTTTGTGTATTTGGGTGGTTAAATGCGTGGAGATTTATTTCGTCCTGATTTGGGTCTGGGGTATAGGGGAGTAACGGTCGGCACAAGTTTGGTGTAGAGGGGAGTGTAGTAGCAGGCACAAGGCCTGCCCTTACAGGACCGGTTGGGGAGAATACTGTTGGCTAGACGTAAAGCCGGGGAAGAATAGACACGGTGGTCTAGTAAGGGCGGGGCGTTGCGGGGGCGCGGAACTGCAGGGGTCAGTGGTTAGTGGTCACGGGTCAGGGAAACACCAGTAGTTAGTGGTCGCTGGGTTGAGGATGCAAGTGGGGGTGTAGACACCTTTCTGTAGACACGATGCTGGGGAAGAATAAACACGGTGTCGAGCTAGGGCGGGGCGTTGCGGGGGCGCAGCCCCCGCACAAGTGAGGGCCGAAGGCACGAACGCCCTAAACTGCAGTGGTTAGTGGTTAGTGAAGGGGGAGGGCAGGGGGGTGGAGAGCAGGTTGAAGGAATCAAACGTGTCGGTTGTCGGCGATGGTGGGGATTTCAGGACGTGTCGCTAGACTGCCGGTGCGAGTCTGTTAGGTGAAATCAGGTGGAGCCCAGGTCAGCGTTGAGGGGGAAAGAGGTGCCCCCTTGCTAACTGAATGGAGTGCAGGTGCCATAGTTACACGCATCACAGGGCAAGGGGGCATAATGCTCCATCCAGTTCATCCTATGAACGCTAAACTATGGCCTACCTATTATGACACGGGTGCCGATAAAAGGAAAACTGTGAAAACGGCGAAAAACATGAGTTGGTGGGAGACTGCGGATGTACACGCGTCATAGGGATGAGGGTGTGAAGGCTGATTTAGTGGGACGAGAGTGGCGGGCCGTCGCCTCGTTCCATGCTGTAGCCGACACGCGGCTCGGTGAAGATGTAAGTGGGATCTGCGGAGCTGTCGCCAAGTTTGCGGCGGAGGGTTTTGATGGCTGTGCGCAAGGGTCTCAGGTCGAGGCTCCCCGGCAGGCCCCAGACGTGCTGCATCAGGTGATCGTGGGTCAAGGTTCTACCGGCGTTCGCTGAGAGATGGGTGAGGAGCCGGTGCTCCATGGCTGTCAGGCGGACAGGGCTGTCGGCGAGCGTCACGGTGCGGCTAGCGTAGTCGATGGCGAGTTCTGCGCGGCGGTAGGGCGTTGAAGGAGGAACTACTTCCTGGTGTCGCAGGGCGGCTCTGATCCTGGCTAGCAGCTCGGTTTTTGAAAAAGGTTTGACGACGTAGTCGGCGGCACCCATGTCAAATGCCCTGGCGACGACATCTTCCTGTCCGTAGGCTGACAGAAAGATGATGGGAACGTTGGCGACACTGAGAATATCGGTCATCAGTTCAATGCCGCTGCTACCGGGGAGCATGAGGTCAAGGAGGATAAGCGCGGGCTTCTTGTCTGAGACGAGGCGCAGGGCTTCTTTTGGTTCGGCGGTGACGACGGGCTGGTATCCCGAATTGGATAGGATATCGCGTACGTATCTGAGGGACTTGGGATCGTCATCGATGACCAGGATTCGGTTCTGGTCGCGGGTCGAGACAGTCTGGGCAGCGGAAGCGTGGTCGGTCAGGGTTGTTGGGGCGTAGGAACTTCCGTCGTTTGCGGCTGGAAGGGTGAAGGTAAAGAGGGCTCCCTTGCCCGGCCCGTCACTTTCTGCCCAGATGCGACCGCCGTGCTCTTCTACAATGCCTTTGCAGATTGTCAGACCGAGGCCTTGCCCATGATCGCCCGGTCCGGGAGGAATTTTGCGGAAGAGTTGGGGCAGGAGCTCTTTTGGCAGTCCCGCGCCGTCGTCGGCTACTGTTACGGAGACATGGACGCCCTGACTGACAGCGCTGACGCGAATGGCCGACGAATGGGGCGAGTGTTTTGCGGCATTGGAAAGCAGGTTGCCCAGAACCTGGGCGATGCGGCGTTTGTCGGCCATAACGGGGGGAAGATCCGCCTGGATGTCGATCTGGAGACTATTCCTGTCGCCACCGCTCAAAAAAGTGCTTCTTGCGTTTTCGATCATCTCGGTGATGCCGACAGGTTCAGGGGAAATCGACAGCGTCCCTGCTTCGATATGGGCAACATCAAGGAGGTCGTTGATCAGGCCGCTCATGTGGTCGGCCTCGCGATTTATGATTCGAAAAAACTGCACCATTTCAGTGGGGCCGAAGGTAGTGGGGGCGGTCAAAACGGTGGCAGCAGAGCCTTTGATGGAAGCCAGCGGCACACGCAGTTCGTGGCTGATCATGGCAGAGAATTCGGAGCGCAGCCGTTCGATTTCTTCGAGCGCGGCCATGTCCTGCATGGTGACGACGAAGGAATCGACTTCGCTATCCTGTTCCAGGTGGATGGGCGTAGCGTTGACCAGAGTTCTGACTGAATTGCCGCCGGGGACCCTGATCTCGATTTCCTCGGCGCGAATTGTTTCGCCGGCACGCAGCATCTGGGCGACGGGAAACTCCTGCAAGGAAACCTCGCGTCCGTCTGCACGGCGAATGGTAATCAGACCGAGAAGCTGTTGGACAGTGGTATCCGATGTTCTAAGGGCGTCAATAATTCTTGCCGCTTCGCGGTTGAATGTTACTGCCTCACCTGTCGAAACATTGAGAACAACCACGCCGACCGGCGACGTGTCGATGAGCGTTTCCAGGCGAGCCCTGGCTTTTTGTTCGTCTTGATGGCGTCGCGCATTTGCGATGACGAGGCCAGCCTGGGAGGCGAATGCAACCAAAGTCTCTTCGTCATCTGTGGTGAACAGGCCATTTTCCTTGTCCTTTTCGCCGAGAAAGAAGTTGCCCACGATTTCGCGGTGATGGCGAATGGGCGCGGCAAGGAAGGGTAAGGGCGAGTTTACAGACATAGGGGGTTGGAAATCGGGAAGACCCAAGGCGCGAGTGTGACTGTGAAAGTCATTCAGCCGCAGCGGCTTTTGCATCTTTCCAAGATAGTCAAATAGACCGATACCCTCCTGCCAGTCCCACATATGCTGGCTCTCTTCCTGGGTCATCCCGGAAGCGAGAAAGTCCTGAATTTCTCCTGTTTCATTGATCAGCGTAATTACACCGAATTTTGCCTTGGTCAGCAGTCGGGCGCTGTCCAAGACCCCTTGCAGAACGCTTTCGAAATCCAGACTGTCGTTGATGCGATGGCTGGCCTCGGTTAAGCGGGCGAGGCGGTCGCGCAGGGTTTCAACTTCCTGTTTCAGTTTTTCGATTTGAGTCATGTCATCCTTTGCTCGGCCCCAGGGAGAAATAGCGGTGCGGAAAGAACGTCGAGTCGTGCAGGCGTATTTTTGAGATGTGTGGACTCCAGTCGTCGAGAACCAGTATAGGGCCATTGCCTATCAGTTCACAAAACTTCACCTTGAGGATGTCGTTTTCTCACATTTGCTTCACCTCAATGGTGTATTCTTTGTTCTGAGGTTTACTGATCGATGGTGAGGGATGGAACCAAATCACGTGAAGGTGTTTTCTGGATGAAATCAGGCTCAAAGATTCAACGCTCGGACCTTGGCGACAGCTATACAACCGGATGGAGAATCGTTGCCATAGTTACACGCATCACATCGGCATGTTGGCCGCGGCTGTTCCCGACCAGTACGCTGGCCGCATGCCGGTGATGGTGTAGTTGTCGCCAGGGTCGGCGTGTTGAATCGGAGAGATTGGAGATGCCATAGCATAGCGCGCCTCCTTCTCGGGTCCATTGGATATTTCCACTGGCAGATCTGATGTGCGTGGATGTTGGGAACCCCGCGCATTGCGGACTGCATAGTTCGAATTGGGTAATGGCAGACAGGGATGGCGCGTTTATTGTGCATAATCCGCACCTAGAGTCTTGGTGTCAGACGGGAGTTGGATTGGTTCGTGAGGTTCGGTTTTCAGGAAGCAATGGTTGATTGATCGACATTTCGCACCTTCCTCTCTGTTTCAAGTTGCCTGCCCTCCTCATCCCTCGGAAATTCAGATCTCACTTCCTTTTGGCGAGTCAGGTTGCGACGTGTACGGCGCTGGAGGCGGGAGCAACGATTTGCAGCAATGGGAATAGGTGGATGTTGGTGAAAGCAGTCGCACTTTGTCTCGAGAAAGTGCATGGCAGTTCCTCTCTGGCAGGTTCCCCATCGTTGAGTTCGTTTGATGGGCAGCTGTGGGATGGCGAGCATTTCAGCGGCGGAAAAGGTACCCAGATTTTCCCAGTTCTGCGCCTGACTCTCCCTGCGAAAGCATGCCTCTTTGATGGTGGCCAGCATCAGGATTTTTGCTGCCCCGTAAACGGCGCAGACGCGGGTAGGCACCAAGGCCTCCCAAGTAAACCTCTACAGATCTGATCCAAACCCCTAAAAAAAAGCGAGTTGCATAGTTTCCGGAAGTTGGGCTATATTCTGGGCGGAAGGCGCTGACTCTTGCGGTGGCGCCGCCACTCCTCTGGATCCTCGAAATCCGATTCGCCAGATATTTCGGGAGGAACCTCAAATGCCCGCGAATGAGCCGATCTATGTAACCGATCTTGGTCTAAGTAGGCCGCAGAAAGCCCTGTCCACCGACAGGCGGAAGTACCACTGGCAGGTCGTTCCTTACGAGACAGCTGAATTCAGCGGGAAGATGTTGATCGCGGGGCCGGAGACGGAGGCGCCTCCGGTCACGGTCCCGCTTGGTGTATCGGGTTGGCACCGGTTTTACCTGGGCTTGTGGAGCAATTGGACTGAGGACCTGGTACGCGTCCGGCTGACGGGAGACAGTTCTTTTGTCAAGGTAAACCGGGAAGCCGAGCAGGGAGGTTTCGCCGATAACTATTCCGTGGATGAACGGTATTGGAAGACGGCCGATCTCAGCGGGCAGGACCTGGTGCTGGGCCAGCAGACGGCCGGTTTTTCCAAGCCTGCCTACCTTGCCTATGTCAAGCTTGAACCGCTTGACGAAAGCGAGGTTGCCAGCCTTCTTGCCGATCGAAGCCCAGGCAGCAACAGGCGACTCATCTGTATGAATGACGGCTTCAGTGATTTTGGTCGATTCCGGCCTACGAGCCGGGAGGAGATTTGGGAGTGGCTGGAGCCGTTCAGAGATACCGATTTTCAGAAGATGTTCTGGTGTCCGGGCGCCGGGGGCGATGTTCTCACATATCCTTCGGACATTGGCAGTCTGACGGGTAGCAAGACGAGAGACTTTCCGAGGGTCGTGGACCGTAATATTGCCGAGTCGATGCAGATATTGACGGGAAAGGATATTGATACGGTCGAGACGGTTGTGGAGTATGGGCACAGCGTTGGGTTGGAGGTCCACATCAGCCAGCGCATGGAGGCGTTTCAGTGCTGTCCGCCGTTTGAGGACTACTTTACGGGCGACTTCTACCTTGAACACCCGGAGTGGCGCTGCGTAGATATTGACGGGCGCGAGATCGCGCGGATGAGCTACGCATTCCCCGAGGTGCGGGATCTGTTGCTGCGTGTTTTCCGGGAAGTGGCGACTCGCTATGACATTGAGGGCGTGAACCCGATATTCAACCGGGGCGCGCCTTTTTTGCTTTACGAGGAGCCGCTCGTGGAAGGGTTCAGGCGCGAGACGGGTCTGGAGGCGAGGGAGCTGGCGGAGGACGACGAACGGTATCTGCGCTACCGCGCGGGGGTAATGACTGATTTCATGGCGGACCTGCGGCGGGCGATGCAGGAGATTGGCGAGGCGCGGGGGCGACCGCTCGAGGTCTCGGCGCACGTGCTGAATGACGCGGATACCAATCTTTTCTATGGGCTGGACGTGCCGGCGTGGGTTGAGAAGGGCTTGATCGACAACCTGATCTCTTATCCGTGGCGCGATGAGGAGGTCGATGTCGATTACTTTGCGCAGCTGACGCGGGGTTCGTCTGTCCGGTATTATCCTGAGCTCATGCCGCGAACGATGCCGCCGGAGACGTTCAGGCGGCGGGCAATTGAGAATTATGCGGCGGGGGCAGACGGCCTATGTTTCTGGGACACGAATGGGCGCCACCAGAGGTTGAAAGAGTGGAGCATGGTTCGGCGACTGGGGCACAAGGAACGGTTGGATAGCTGGGATGACGGTGAAGGGCTCTTGCACCGGACAGTTCCTCTGCGGAGCGTCGGCGGTTATGTGCTTGACAAGTATCCGCCGCATTGGGCTTATTGATGGCAACATTTATTGCAAACAGGCTGCTGCTGGCGATCCCGTTGATACTTGGCATTACACTTATCACCTTCAGTTTTATCAGTGTCGCGCCGGGCGACCCGGTGATGGCGATGATCAATCCTGAAGAGGAGTTGTCGGCGGCAAACCTTGAGCGACTCAGGGAAGAGTTGGGGTTAAACAAGCCGATCGTCGTACGCTACGCGATATGGCTAGGGCAGCTGGCGCAGGGCAATTTCGGTTATTCGTATCATACGGGCGAACCGGTACTGCGCCGGATCGCGGTGCGATTGCCGGCCACTTTGGAACTGATGGGATTTGCGCTGGTTGCCTCTTCGATATTGGGAATCAGCCTGGGCGTTCTGGCGGCCCTGAAGCAGTATACGATCTGGGATTACGTGCTGACGCTTTTTGCGCTGTTGTCGATTTCGATACCTTCCTTCTTTCTGGCCCTGCTTGCACTGTATGTTTTTGCGTTGAAATTGGGTTGGTTTCCCACTTTTGGAATGCAATCAGTCGCTTTTGACGCGCCGCCGCCGCTGCTGGACAATCTGCACCATTTGGTGCTGCCAGGTGTGATTCTTTCGCTGGATCTGACGGCCGGGCTGACCCGTTATATGCGGTCGGGGATGCTGGAGGTACTTGGGCAGGAGTACGTGACCACTGCCCGCGCCAAGGGCCTGAAGGAGACTCGCGTCGTCATCGGGCACGCCCTGCGAAACGCGTTACTGCCGGTCATTACAATAGTAACGCTGCGTCTGCCGATTCTCTTTGGAGGGACTGTCATCATTGAAACCATGTTCCAGTGGCCGGGCATGGGGCGGATGGCGATTCAGGCCATCTCCCAGCGGGACTATCCGGTATTGATGGGGCTGACGTTTGTGGCGGCGGTCCTGGTCCTGTTCAGCAACCTGGTTGCAGACATTTTGTATGCGGTAGCCGACCCGCGTATTCGCCACGAATAGGATATGTCGATGCGATCTTCACAAGAACTTCGTAGTTTGCTGTCAGGGCCGGTGATGTCGGTACATACGCCGTTCATGCGCGACGGCGCGATCGACTACGACAGTTTACGCGGACTGGTGGATAGGGGCATCGAGGCAGGCAGCACAACGATGCTGCTGACGTATGGGGACAGTCTTTTCTCGTTGCTGACGGATGATGAAGTGGCGGCAGTTACCAAGGTCGTGGCCGACCAGGCGGCGGGGCGGGCCGCGGTGGTGGCGGCCGACCGTATCTGGTGGACGGGCAAGACGGTCGAGTTTGCCCGGTACGCGCGCGATGTTGGGGCCGACGTGCTGATGGTATTACCGCCGGACTGGGCGGGTTCATGCACGGCCGAGACATTCGTGGCCCATTATGCAGCGGTGGCCGCGGAAATCCCGGTCATGGTTGTGACCAACGTTTTCAGTCGTTCGCAGGCGATGGGCTTGGAGGTGTTGGGGAGGTTGCGTGACGAGACGCCGGGCGTCATTGCGATAAAGGACGACCTGGTGGGCGCCTTTGCGCGGAAGATGGCACTCCTGCTTCACGGTCACTGGGCGATCATTTCCGGCGGACAGAAGCAGAATCATTTTGACCTGATTCATTATGGTTGCGACGGTTATCTGTCTACATTCGTCACTTTTGCGCCTCAGATCACACAGACGTACTGGCAGGCAGTGCAGACGGAGGATTGGGCAGAGGCCGCACGGATCATACGGGAATACGACATGCCCTACTTTGATTATGTGCTAAGTGTGAAGGGCGGCTTTGACGCGGCACTGCATGGTACTTTTGAACATTTCGGTCTGTCGCAGCGCTGGCGGAGGCCCCCGTACCACTCGCTGACGGACGCGCAGATGGAGCAGTTATCTCAACTGTTTGTGGACTTGAAACTCAGTTAGCTGACAGGATGATGTCCAGGAGAGGAGCTGGCGGCGTCAGTAACCTGACCCTCCAGGATCTCTAATCTCTTCTCCGCTTTCTTAACGGTATCGGTAGCGTTACATTCACTTTCCGGGAGGAAAACTATGCGAAGCAGAAAGGTTCATGGCGTAAATCGACGTGCGTTTCTCAAGGCAAGCGCGCTGGCGGCCGGCGCAACGGTGCTGGCGGCATGCGCGCCGGTGGCGTCCGATGCAGGAGCGGATTCGGAAGCGGCGCCGGCGGAAGAGATGCAGAGAGGCAACCTGATTGGACTTTACGGGGGCCCGATTAACAGCTTCAATCCTCTGACAGCCGTGCAGGGCTTTCAGGCGCACTTTTTCCAGTGTGTGCTGCCTCCGCTGATCCAACAGAATGTGCCCAAGACCGGCTTTGTGCCGATCATGGCGGAGAGTTGGGAGGTATCAGACGACGCAACGCAGTACACCTTCCACATTCATCCGGACGCAAAATGGCACGACGGCACTGATTTTACGGCCGAGGACGTACTCTATACGTACGAACTCTACCTGAACCCGGCGACAAAGTCGCGCCAGGTCAGCAACCTGGCCATGATCGAGGGGGCCGAGGCCTACTCGAACGAAGAGGCGGACAGTGTAGCCGGGATTACAGTGGTTGATGACAAGACCGTCCAGTTCACTACTGCATACCCGACGGGGCTGTTCCTCTTTCAGGCTACGAATTCGATACTGCCGAAGCATGTACTGGGCGATGTCGCTCCCGACACGCTGGAGAACCAGTCCTTCTTCTTCGAAGACCCGCTCGGTTCGGGCCCGTTCAAGTTTGTGGAGTACCAGGCCGACCAGTTCATTCGCCTGGATGCCAATGACGACTGGCACTGGGGCAAGCCCAAACTGGGAAGCTATATCATGCAGATCGTGGCTTCGCCGGACGTGGGACAGATTGCACTGGAGAGGGGCGAGGCGCACTTCAACGCATGGGGCGGGCTCAACACGGGCTCCAGTGAGGTTGTGCAGTCGTTCATCGACAATTCCGACTTCAAGGTCGTGGCAACAACGGGTGTCGTATTCACTGCCTATTCGTTCAACTTGAGGCGGGGTTTCTTTGCGGACAAGCGTGTGCGGCAGGCGTGGTTGCATGCGCTGGACAGGAAGAAGATCATTGAGGTCTTCCAGGGCGGCAACGGGACGATCTACAATTCCCCGCTGATCCACGGCTGGTCGATCCCTGCCGACCTCAACCCGTACGACTACGACGCCGACCTGGCGCGCAGTTTGCTGGAGGATGCCGGGTGGGACTTTGACCAGGAGGTTACGGTCAACCTGATCACTCTAAGGAGTGAGGAGGCGCGTGCCCAGGTTGCGGCTGAGAAGCAGATGCTCGAGGAGGCCGGGTTCAAGATCAAGATCGAGGAGATGGACAGCTCGGTGTGGGTGGAGCGATTCTACGACACGCATGATTTTGACGCGGTACGGGTGGGCTTTGGTTCATTCCCCGATCCGGATGGATTCCTCAAGTTCCACCTTACTACGCAGGGCCGCAACGCCAACGGCTATTCTGAAGCGATTGGCGGCGACTTTGAGGATATGGTGATCGAGGCGGGTCAGTTGACCGACCAAGCCGCTCGACAGGAGATTTATTTCGAGCTACAGAGGACATTGAACGACAACCCGTCGCATGCGCCGCTGTATGTCGGCAATAATGTCTGGGTCTTCAACGGCGGCGTCAACATACCGGAGATTACAGACCAGGGTGTCGTTGGTAGCCTGGCGGATATGTCCAACCCGCTGCCCGCGAAACGGGACTGGTGGACAAACCTGGAGGGCTGGTCGTTCGACGGATAGAAAAGGATTGGAAAGAGAGGGGGGAGAATGATGGGCATTTTCTCCCCTCTCAGGCCAGTTGCAGTCGGAGATGCGACCTGTCTATAGGGGACGCCGCGCCATGACCAGCGCTCCCATGCCAGAAAAAAGTTCAGAGCAGGTGGATTTGACGGCGAGAAAGAGCCCCAATACGGTGGCGGCTCGCTTTCGCCGCCACAAGGTGGCAGTTGCCAGCTTGGTAATAATTGCTGTGCTGGGTTTTGTGGCGGTTTTCGCGCCAATTGTGGCGCTGAAAGACCCTTACACTGTTGACCTGGACAAGATTCGGCAGCCTCCCAGCGCAGACCACATTCTTGGCACGGACTCGGCGGGCAGGGATATGTGGGCGCGTATGGTTTACGGCGCGCGCATCTCGATGTCGGTGGGGTTTGTGGCGAATGTGATCTCGATTTCGATAGGTGTCTTGATCGGCACGGTGTCAGGTTACGTTGGCGGGCGGATCGACAACATTCTGATGCGCTTCACTGAGCTGGTTATGAACTTCCCCACGTTTTTCGCGATCCTGATGTTGGTTGCCCTGCTGGGGCCAAATATCATCAATGTGATGGTGGTGATCGGAGTCTTAGGTTGGGAGGGACTGGCGCGGCTGCTGCGCGCGCAGGTGTTATCGTTACGGGAACAGGCTTTTGTGGAGGCGGCGAGATGTATTGGCACGCCGCACCACAGGATTGTTTTCCGCCATATATTGCCAAATCTGCAGCCCTACATTCTGGTGGCAGCGACGCTGGGGGTTGCGGGTACGATTTTGACCGAGTCGGCGCTTTCGTTTCTGGGTTTGGGGGTACAGATACCACAGGCCAGCTGGGGGAGCATGCTGAACTCAGCGCAGTCGTTGACCGTACTTACCAACTCGCCATGGCTCTGGCTCCCGCCGGGCATAGCGATATCGGTGGCGGTGCTGGCGATGAACTTTGTTGGCGACGGATTAAGAGATGCTTTTGATCCGCGAATGGAGGTGTAATAGTGTCTGACCGAGATGGGTCGATTTACATAACTGACCTTGCACGCTGTCAGCCGGAAAGTTCGCTTGCAGCCGAGCCGAAGCGGCGCGCCTGGCACGTGCAGTCGTACGAGACAGCAGATCTGAGCGGCACTCTGCTCAGTGCGGGGGAAGAGACGGCGGCACCGGAGGTCTCGCTCGGCCTCGCGGTGAGCGGCTGGCATCGAATCTTTGTCGGGGTCTACCCGGACCACCGGGGACGCGGCTCGATTGAGTTGAAACTCAGTGGGGATCCCTGCTTTACACATCTGAACATGGGTCCCGATTGGGCGGATTCTAATCCGCACGGTCACAACATCTATGAGCTTCTCTGGAAAGATGCTGACCTGACGGGGCAGGAACTGTCCATCCGCCAAGTCTGCACACCAACCGGTTCATCAGATGAACCGGCGGCAGTGTCGTGTGAACGAACCAAACTAGCATACATCAGGCTGGCTCCAATGTCGGAGGAGTTGGTCGGGGAAGTGGAAAGGGAGCGCCAGAGGACGGATACGCGGAGGCTTTTTGCGCACAACGACGCGCATGGTTATCTCTATCTGTATGGTACGGCGACAGAGGAGGCGGTGCGGAACGAGATTGAACCCTACCGACATACGGACTTTTCGCGACTCTACTGGGAGTGCGGGGCCGGTGATTTGATGTTCTACCTGGGACAGGTGGGGCGCCTACCCACTTGCGACGGAATTGAGGATTTTGACCGGCAGGGCGACCGGCTGCACGCGGAAAGCTGGCGTTCTTTTCGAGAACATGAGCTCGATCCATTTGTGGTGGCGCTGGAGGCGGCGCACGAGATGGGGCTCAGTTTTCACGCAAGTTACCGGCCGGCGGGGTTTTTCTACCCAGCTCCTCTGGAGCAGTGGAATGCAGGCAGTCTGTACTTCACGCGGCCAGACCTGCGGATGAAGGGGAAAGACGGACAGACTGCCCCCCGGGTTTCTTACGCCTATGCCGACACGCGCCGATTCGTTATCAGCCTATTGATGGAAGTGGCGCAACATCCGGTCGACGGCATCTGCATGCTGTATAGTCGGCGTCCACCGCTGGTGGACTATGAATCGCCGCTAGTCGAGGGATTCATTGCGGCGCATGGCGAGGACCCCAGGCAGCTGGCAGACGATGACCGGCGCTGGCTGGCCTATCGAAGCGTGGCATTGACGGCGTTTCACCGGGAACTTCGAGAGTCTCTTGACGAACTCGCACGGGAGCAGGGGCGGGAGCGGATCGCGGTTTCAGCCTGCGTGCTGAACCGGGAGGAGAATTTTCAGAACGGGCTCGACCTGGCGACCTGGATCGGGGAAGGACTGATCGACACGCTTATTCCTTACACCGATGTTCCAGAATTGGACAGTATGGGGATCGCCTGGGAGGACGAGGAGGCGGTGCGTTATTTCGTCGATCTGGTCGAGGGTACAGACTGTCAACTGGCTTTGAATGTGATGCCGCGCCACATGGCGCCTGAAACGTTTGGCCGGAAAGCGGCTTCCCTCTATGCGCAGGGCGTTGAGAATCTGTTCTTTTGGGATTCTGCCGGGCCAAGCGGGCGCGCTCATTTCGGAGCAAGCTGGAGCGGTCTTCGAAAGTTGGGTCACCGGGAGGAGATCGAGAGTTGGCTTTGGGATGGGGCGCCAAGTTACCGCCAGGTTTCGACGCCACTTCGCAGGGTAGGGGAGTACGACCTTACCTACCAAACGCCCGGCTGACAGGATCGTGTCAGGCATTGGCGCGCATTTGCCGCCATTTTATGATATTGGAGTTTTGGCCTCTCTTTAGTGAGGCCTAGTCTGCGGCGGTCCCGGGTCGATGGAGAAGGCAAGGGCGTCGAAGTTGCGGCGCATCAGGTCGAAGCGCAGGGCTTCACTTGCGCGGTCGTCCCACAGGTTTTCGAATTCGCCAGGATCTTTCTCCAGATCGTAGAGCTCTCCTTGCTCGTGACCGTGATAGACGACAATTTTGTGGCTCCGGTCGCGGTACATGGTGGCATAGCTGCCTTCGTACTGTGCGCGGCCGGGGATATCAGGATTGAGTGCTCGATAGTATTCGCAGCGGACGAAGTCACGATGCTGATGCGGCGGGGCGTCGCCGTTGAGAATGGGGAGCAATGACCGACCTTGCATTCCCTGCGGAAGGGACAGACCGGCTAGCTCCAGAAGCGTGGGCGCGATGTCGACAAGCTCGACCAAGGCGTCGCTGACGAAGCCGGCAGGCGCGGCGGGTGAATCTACTTCAGGCGCACCTTCGGCCGATTCTTCCGCTTCGACATTTTCTTCTCCGTTGGAATCATCGTCTGCAAGGCCGTCTTCGAGAACCGACTCTTCTTGCGCGGGAAAGTGGCCAGGCCAGCTGATGATCAGTGGAACGCGCACCAACCCTTCGTAGAACCTACAGCCCTTGAGAAGCAGACCATGATCCCCCAGCATCTCGCCGTGATCGCTGGTGAAGATGATGACGGTGTTCTTGCGCTGGTCTGTCTCTTCAAGCGAGGCCAGCAGCCGACCTATGTTTTCGTCTATGAGCTCGATCATGGCGTAGTAGGAGGCGACAATGTCCTGGGCATCGAACTCTTGCGGCACTCTGGCCGGGTTTTGAAAGTCTCCGGGGATTTTCGGCTGTGCGGCCAGGTCGCTCTGACGGAACAAGGGTGTGGGCACTTTGGCGGCGTCGTATCGATCGCGATACTCCTGGGGCGGGTCGAAGGGGGAGTGGGGATCGAAGACGTTTACGCTCATCAGCCAAGGTCCTTTGCGCCTCTTCTCCGAAAGAAAGTCGATGGCTCGGTCAGTACACCAGGTTGTTTGGTGGAGGTCCGGCGGAATCGAGGCCGGGTCTTCTCTGAGGTCGCGCAGGGAGTAGCCTTGTGCGGCTAGCCAGTCGGCGTAGGCGTGGCCGGATGGGTAGCGGTCTTGTGGGTCATGGCTCCAGTGAAATACCCTGTAGCCGTCATCTTCAGGGCGAGGCTCTTCGCGACCGTGTGCGCCGGCCAGGTGAAACTTGCCGCTGAGGCCGCAGTCGTAGCCACTTTCGGCCAGCAGGGCTGTGACGAGAGGCGCGCCTTCACCCCATACTTCGTTGCCGTTCATGCAGCCGCGCACGTTGGCAGGATAGCGGCCGGTGAGGAAGCTTGCCCTGCTTGGCGTGCAGATGGGGCTCTGGCAGAAGGCATGGGTGAAAGCTACTCCCTCCTCGACGAGGCGATCAATATTGGGCGTGTTGATATTGGGATTGCCAAGGGCATGAATTGTGTCAAACCGCTGCTGGTCGGTGCAGAACCAGAGAATGTTGGGACGCTCGTGTTGCATCGTAGGGCCTCCTGAGTTCGTGGTTCCTTTTCTGTGAGGATTCCTTAATTGGTGAAATCAAAGATAGAGTGCGTCAACCCAGTGGATGGGGCGTGATCGGATCGCGGTTTTCGCCTGTGTGTTGAACCGGGAGGGGAATCTGCGCATCGGCCTCGACTTATAGAGCTGCCTTGCGGAGGAATCGGTCGATACGCTGGTCCCTTGCTGTGAGTTGCTGGAATTGGATAACATGGGATTGGCCAGGGAGGAAGAGGAGGCGGTTGGCCACTCTGTCGACCAGAAGGAGGGCACATATTGCCAACAAGCTCTTCATGTGATGCCGCACCAGATTTCTCCGCAAGCATTTCTCCGCAAGGCCGGTTCACGCTACGTGCTTGGCGTTGAGAATTTGTTGTTTTGGGCATCAGCAGGGCCAAGCGGGCGCGCAAACGTCTGTACATTCTGAAACGCGTTGCGACGACTCGGACACGGGGAATAGATTCTGTAATGTCGTCATTTGGGTGAGCCCACCTTGCCTCTGCGACGGCTTCGTTGCTCATGGTTGGAGACTTCGACCTGACTTACCAGACTCCCGGTCGAGGCGTTCAAGTCCTCACTCTTCAAGGCTAGGTTGTTATGGCCTGCCGTTCATGTTCTCCTATTCAAAAAGGTGTCTTTTGCGGCGGACCCTGGTCGACGGAGAAGGCTGAGGCATCGAAGTCGCGGCGCAACAGGTCGAAGCGCAGGTCGGCGTGGTCGGCGTCATTCCATAGGTTTTCGGACTCGCCGGGGTCATTCTCCAAGTCGTAGAGTTCTCCCTGTTCGTGGCCGTGGTAGACGACGATCTTCTGGCTGGCGTCTCTGTACATTGTGGCGTAGCTGCCTTCGTATTTTACGCGGGTGACAACCGGGGGGATTCTGAGCCCGGTTGAACTCGCAACGGACAAAGTCGCGGTGTTGATTGGGCGGTTGTTCGCCGCGCAGGATCGGCAGAAGAGAGCGGCCCTGCATGCGAAGGGGGATGGGCAGGCCGGCCAGCTCGAGCAGCGTGGGTGCGATATCGATTAGCTCCACCAAGGCGCTACTGACGAACCCGACCGGGGCGGGTGAATCGTCTGACGCGGTGGCATCGGACTCCTCGGAGGTCGTTTCTTCCTCTTCGCCGGATGCGTCTTCATCGGGACTACTTTCGAATTCCGATTCTTCCTGCAACGGGAACTGGCCGGGCCAGCTGATGATCAGCGGTACCCGCACCGCCCCCTCGTAGAAACGACAGCCCTTCAGAATCAAGCCGTGATCTCCCAGCATTTCGCCGTGATCGCCGGTGAAGATGATGACGGTGTTTTGGCGTTGGCCGGTTTCTTCGAGCGCGTCGAGCAGTCGTCCCACGTTGTCGTCGATCAGCTCGATCATGGCGTAGTAAGTGGCGATCACCTCCTGGGCATTGAAATCCTGAGGGGGACGGGACGGGTTTGGGAAGTCGCCGGGAATTGCCGATTGGGTAGCGATGTCGGACTGGCGAAACAGTGGGTCGGGCATTTTGGCGGCATCATAGCGATCGCGGTATTCCTGTGGTGGATCGAAGAGTGAATGGGGGTCGAATACGTTTACACTCATCAGCCAGGGGCCTTTGCGCCGCTTTTCGGACAGGAAATCGATGGCACGTTCGGTACACCAGGTGGTCTGATGCAGGTCGGGGGGGATGGAGGCCGGATCCTCTCTCAGGTCTCGCAGGGCAAATCCTTGCGCGGCCAGCCAGTCGGCGTAGGCGTGGCCGGAGGGGTAGCGATCTTCGGGATCGTGGCTCCAGTGGAAGACGCTGTAGCCGTCATCTTCGGGGCGGGGTTCTTCGCGGCCGTGCGCGCCGGCAAGGTGTAACTTGCCGCTGAGGCCGCAGTCGTAGCCGCTCTCGGCCAGCTGGGCAGTGACGAGGGGTGCGCCTTCACCCCATTTTTCGTTGCCGTTCATGCAGCCGCGCACGTTGGCAGGATAGCGGCCGATGAGGAAGCTGGCCCGGCTTGGCGTGCAGATGGGGCTCTGGCAGAAGGCGTGGGTGAAGGCGACGCCTTCCGCGACGAGACGATCCAGATTGGGCGTGTTGATGTGAGGATTGCCCAGTTCGTGAATTGTGTCGAATCTCTGCTGGTCGGTGCAGAACCAGAGGATGTTGGGTCGGTTCTCGTTAGCCATGGGAGTTTCTCCTTTCGTCCTTCCCACCAGAAACTCCAAGCACGGTTGCGTCGACGGGAAACCGGTACACTTTCATCCTGTTTGTCCCCGTCCTGCGATTGAAGGGAGCTGACAAGACCGGGACCATCGTCGTACAGCTAGGGGTGCGTTTCCACTGTGGGCTAACTGAATTGTGTTGGCGCGCGGCGCAATTGGGAGACAAGGGGTCTCCGTTCGATTGCTATTCAGATATTTTGAAGATTGCGCCAGGCTGGTAGGCGACAAAATACAGGTTTCCTTCTTCGTCATTGCCGATACTACTGACTATATTGAATGCTTTCAGGACCAGCTGGGAACGCCACCCTTCATGGAAGCCCAGACCTGCGTTCTGATCTTCGGACGGGGAAGGACGATGCAGACTCCAGATGTCTCCTCGGCAGAAATCTGAAAAGAGAAAGCGGCCGCTCAGGTGGGGAAACTCGCTGCCGTGATATACGACGCCGCCCACAACGGCGCAGCCGCGAGTGCGATCGTATTCGGCAACCGGCAGCGTAAAGAGGGAAGCCTGGTGACAAGGCACTGGCATGCCGGAGATTTTGAGACATCTCGTGCCTTCGATCGTAGGCCAACCGAAGTTGTCGCCCCCTTGTCTGGATAGAGGCACGAAATTCACTTCCTCTCGCTTACTGTGACCTGTATCGGGGAGAAAGAGGTCACCGGTTTCTGCGTCGAAGGCGAATCCCCAAGGATTGCGTAGGCCCAGGGCCCAGATTTCGGGTCGATAGCCTGCGACATCGACAAACGGGTTGTCGGCAGGGATACCGTAGGGGAGCTGCGAGGATTCCACATCGATTCTGAGGATTTTGCCAAGAAGCTGGTCCGGGTATTGACTTTCATGGGGAGGAAGATCTTCGCTGCCTCCGTCGCCAACGCCAATGTACAGGTATCCGTCAAGAGGACCAAAGGCGATTCTGCCCCCGTTGTGAGCGTGGTGTGGCTGACTGATGGCTAGGAGTATTTCCTCGCTGGCGGGGTCCGCAGTTTCGAGGTCGGGCGCGGCTTTGAACCGGCTGATGACCAACTCACCATCACGATTTGTATAGCTCAGATAGAACTGCCGGTTGGATGGGAATCCAGGCGAGAAAGCAATATTCATTAGCCCCCTCTCACCACAGCAAGTGAGTTGACTGGATATATCGATAAAGAGTTGGTCGTTTTCGTTTCCATCTTTGAAGATACGAATGCGCCCCTCTTGTTCCAGGATGAATAAGCGTCCGCTCCTGTCGCCGGCATGTGTGACCTGCACTGGCAGAACCAGGTTCTCGATAATCAGTTCCCGTTTCAGCTGAGGAGTCTCGCTGCTTCCATCAGTTTCTGAAGCCGGCGAGCCGAACACTCTGACTTCACGCCAGGCGACCCAACTGGGGCTTTCGAGGGTTTGGATTAGCAGGTCATCAACCGGGAGGGGCGGGCTCAACTCTATTGTCAGGGTCTGCCCGTCCTCTGTGTAGATGTCGGTAAGTCTCTTGTATAACGTACGGACGCCGGATCCATTGCCGAGCCAGAGGACGTGCGAGGTCGGGCCGGCTGGGGCCTGAGCCACAACAAGTTCAATTCTGTCCACAAGGTAGAGAGCGTCGAGAGTTACGGCGATCCATTGTGCGGCAAGGTTTTTTGCGTTCCAGTTGGTGTCGGGGTCGCCATCGAAGGCTAAGTGAGCCGTTTCTTCGCCTTCGGAAGAGCGCCACTCTCCCGTGCGGGCGACGTTTCGGCTTTGCGGGGGAGGCGCTGCTGTAGGTACGGGCTCCGGCTCGGCTTGCGGTGTGTTTGTTGGGGTGGCAGCGGCCCTTGGCGATTGGGTAGCATGGGCCTCCGGGGAGGGCAGTTCGGGCACTGGCTGCAACTCACATGCAGTCAGGACAGTAAGGCATAGGAATACTGCGGCGAAAACGTTGACATTGTTCATGGGTGGAGCATCCTGAGGCCTCGGCTGAAAGATCAGGGGAATGTCGCTATTTCGTTAGCATTTCTCAAGTCACGGTGCAAACTAGGCTCTTAGGAGGGAAACAGCATTTTATCTGTTTACTTTTCAGTGATCAAGTAGACTGCGCCAGTCTGATAGCCGGTAACAAATAGGTTGCCTTCTTCATCTTCTCCGATGCTGCTGATCGGGACAGAGGCTTTCAGTACCATCTCGCTCTGCCAGTCATCTTGGTTCGTCTGATTAGAGCCGGGACTTCCAGTTGGGTCGGACTTTCTTAGGCTCCAGATGTCGCCGCGGCAGAAGTCGCCGAAGAGGAAACGGCCTTTGAGGTGGGGCAGCTTGCTGCCGCGGTAGACGACACCGCCGACAATGGCGCAACCACGCGTGTGATCATACTCGGCAACGGGGAGGACGAAGATTCCGGCTTGGCTACAGGGCACTGGCAGATCCTCAAACCTGGGACAGCGTGTACCCTCGACTGTGGGCCATCCATAGTTTTCGCCCCCTCTGCTGGACGCCGGTTGGACGTTGAGTTCTTCGCGATCATTGTGCCCTGTATCGGGGATGTAGAGTTCCCCCGTTTGATCATCAAACACGAAACCCCAAGGATTTCTAAATCCGAATGCCCAGATTTCAGGGCGGAAGCCTTCTTCAGTGACGAATGGATTGTTGGCAGGGACGTCATAGGGTTGGACTCCTGACTCCACATCGATACGCAGGATTTTTCCAAGCAGAAGAGTCGGGTCCTGTGAGAAATGGGCTGGGGGACCATCACTTCCACCGTCACCCATGCCGATGTACAGATATCCGTCGCGGGGACCGAATACAAGCCGGCCACCGTTGTGCACATGGTGGGGTTGAGGGACGGTGAGAAGGATTTCCTCAGAGGCCAGATCGGCGACATCTGGGTCATCGGTGGTGGCGAAGCGGCTGATTACGGTGTCGTCGTCGCTGTTCGAATAGCTCAGATAGAAGCGATTGCTGGCGGGACGGTCGGGAGGAAATGCGATATTAAACAGTCCCCGCTCCTCACAACAGTTTACTCGATCTGTGATATCAAGGAAGAGCGTTTCGTTTGCCACCCCATTTTTTACGATAGTGATGCGGCCCTGTTGCTCCACGACAAAGAGCCGACCGCTACCGTCGCCAGCATGGGTGATTTGCACGGGAAGCACCAACTGGTCCAGGACTTTCTCGAGCTGCAACTGTGGAGCCATTGCACCCTCTTCTTCAGGAGATAGAGGCAATCCAAGGACTCTTATTTCCCGCCATGCTACCCAACTAGGGCTGGCCAGCGTTTGAACAAGGACCTCCTTAACGGGTCGCGGGGGATTGAATGCGATGACAAGCGTCTGCCCATCTTCGGTGTGGATGTCAGTGAGCTGTCTGAACCGCGTGCGCACACCGGAGCCGTTGTCCAGCCAGAGGACATGGGTCGTTGGCCCGGCAGGGGCCTGCGCTACAACCAACTCGATGCGCTCGGCAAGATAGAGGTCGTCGAGGGAAACAGCAATCCACTGTGCAGGATGGTTCTGGGCACTCCAGACTGTTTCAGGATCGCCATCGATGGCGTATTGCACTGTGTCATCGCCTGAAGAGACGCGTACTGTACCCAGTGGGGCGACATTCGGACTCGTTGTTGCCGGCATTGGCGTGTTTGTGGGAGCCGGGGCTGGTGGGGGCGTTGCCACAGAGACCGTTGTGGGGATTGCTGGTTTCGTGGGCTGCCGGGCAGCAGTTTCGCCCGCGGTCGGACGTTCGGGCTCGGATCGGGCTGTACAGGAGGTCGAGAGTATCAGTATTAGTAGCAGGCCTGTGAACGAGACGGCGTTTCTCATTGGGGGCTCATATGATGGGAGAGGACGTTTAAGGTGATGTTGAGATGGCTTGGCGGAACACGATGGAAAGATTGGAAACTCTTTTAGCCAGTGGTCCGGACAAGCAGGTCGACGGTCTATCGCGAAGTGATCATATAGATTGTACCATTCTGGTAGCCGGCGGCGTATACGTTGCCTTCTTCGTCTGAGCCGAGGCTACTGATGGGGAAGCCGGCGTTAGTGAGGAGGGCGCTCTGCCACCTTATTTCAGATTGCCCTTCCGAGGCGTCAAATGTTCGTTGGAGGCCCCAAATGTCACCGCGGCAGAAATCGGCGAAGAGAAAGAGGCCATTCAAGGCGGGGATGGCGGTCCCCCCGTAAACTGCACCGCCGACGACAGCGCATCCCTGTGCGTGGTCGTACTCTGCGACGGGAGAGGTGAGTCCTTGGGCGTTGCAGACGAGGAAGTCGTGATCGAAGCAGTTGGTGCCTTCCATGACAGCCCAGCCGAAATTACTTCCGGCTGCGTCATTTGCAGGCAGATAGTTAACTTCTTCGCGCAGGCTGCCTCCCACGTCGGGAATGAAAAGATCTCCGGTTACCCTATCGAATGCAAAGCCCCACGGGTTACGAAGACCCAGGGCCCAGATTTCCTGGCGGAAGCCTTCTACATTGGTAAAGGGGTTGTCAGGCGGGACAGCATAGGGGACGACGCCGGATTCTACGTCGATTCGTAGGATTTTCCCAAGTAGCGTGTCCGGCCTCTGAGCCATATTTTCTGGATCGCGGAAGGTGCCGCCGTCGCCACTGCCTATATACAGGTAGCCGTCCCTGGGGCCAAAGGCAAGGTGGCCGCCGTTGTGGACCTTATCGGGTTGGGCGATCTTCAGTAGGACTTCCTCGGATTCACGTTCCGCTCTGTCCGGGTCCTCTGATGTGTTAAAGCGGCTGACGATGGTATCGCCTTCAAGGTTTGAGTAGCTGACGTAGACGTGCCGGCTTTCGGCATAGGATGGCGGAAAGGCGAGGCCGAAAAGTCCCCGTTCTCCGCAACAGGCTACGTTATCCGAAATGTCAAGAAAGGGAGCCTCCAGAAGGCGGCCGTCCTTCAAGATCCGGATCCGTCCTTTCTGCTCGGCTATGAAGATACGGCCGCTGCCGTCGCCAGCGTGCGAAATCAGGACTGGGAGTTCCAGTCCGGACACGGTCTCGGCAAGACGCACGCGGGGCATGGCGCTTTCCGTTCGCATGGAGTCAGCAGGGGAGCCAAAGACTCTGACTTCATGCCAGGCGACGGCATCCTGGCCCTGCAGAGAGAGCAGCATCAGTTCATTGGCGACTTGTGGGGGATCGATTGGGATGGTCAGTAAGCGTTGGCTATCAGGCCGGACGCCCTCAAGCCGGTTGTAGCGTGTGCGGGTCCCAGATGCGTTGCCCAACCAAAGTTCGAGCGTTGCCGGCGCGTGGGCGTCTTGAGGAAAGACCAGTTCTACCTGATCGATCAGGTAGAGGTCATCCAGGCGGACTGAGAACCATATGGGCGGGGGCAGATCAGCTTCCCAGGCGGTGGCGGTATCACCGTCGATTGCCAGGGCAACGGACTCGTTCAGGGAGGATGCAAGTCCCGATCCCCGGAGGGCGACGTTTTCGCGGACGTTTTTGCCGTTTTCTGCGCTGTCAAGCCTTTCGGCTAGCCGATAGAGGACGCCGTCGTCGAAGCTGGTGGCATAGAGATTGCCGACTTCGTCTTGACCGATGCTACTGATTGAGAGGGGTGTGTTCATCAGGAGCGTGCTCTGCCATCCCAATTCATTGGCATTGTCCGGTCGTTTCAGTCCCCAGATGCGGCCGCTGCAGGAGTCGGAAAAGAGGAACAGGCCTTGCAGGGCGGGGGAGCCAGGCCCACGGTAAACGCCGCCGCCAGAGACGGCACAGCCCTGCGAGTGATCATATTCGGCAACGGGAAGGGTCAACGATTCAGCGCTGCAGGGCACGACAAAGTTGTCGAAGCAAAGATTCGCCTCCATTCTGAACCAGCCGTAGTCTTCGCCACCGGAGCTGGTCGCGGACTGGAAGTTAATCTCTTCGCGGCGGCGGTGACCGGAGTCGGGGATAAAGAGATCCCCTGTTTCACTGTCGAATGCGAAATTGCCGGGGTTGCGCAGCCCCATTGACCAGATTTCGCCGCGGTAGCCGTTTTCGTGCACGAAGGGATTGCTGTCCGGAATGCGGTATGGCCGGGCGCTCGATTCGACGTCGATGCGTAGAAGTTTGCTTAGCAACGTGTCACGGTCCAGTGCCGGGTTTTCGGGATAGCTGAACAAGCCTCCATCCCCACTGGATATGTAGAGGAAACCGTCGCGGGGACCAAAAGCCATGTGGCCGCCGTTGTGGTGTTCGGCTGGCTGTTCGATGGTCAGCACAACTTCTTCACTGTCGGGGTCGGCTCGGTCGGGGTCGTCTGAGGTGTGGTAGCGGCTGACGACGGTATGGCCATCGGCGTTTGAATAGCTTACGTAGAAGTGCCCGGAGGCGACGGACGAGGGCGGGAAGGCGATGTCGATCAGGCCCCTATGCGCACAGCAGCGAACCCGTTCGGAGATGTCCAAGAATGGTGTAGCAAGGGCGGTTCCATTCTTTACGACGCGAATGCGTCCTTTTTTCTCGGCAATGAATAGGCGCCCGCTCTGATCGTTGGCATGGGTAACCTGGACCGGCATATTCAGGCCGGTAAGGATGGGTTGGAGAGTCAGTCGAGGCGGGCTGTGCGTGGCAGGCGACTCTGCTACTGGAAGCCCGTACACTCTAATTTCGCGCCATGCTACCCAACTGGGGCTGTCAAGTGTAAGTATAAAGACTTCGTCGACCACCTGAGGAGGATTTAGTTCCACGTTAAGAAGCTGACCCTCTTCGGTCGGGACATTGTAGAGCCTGGTGAAAAGTGTACGGTTGCCGGAACCGTTTCCCAGCCAGATTTCGTGAGACGTTGGGCCTGCGGGCGACTGTGTAACCGCCATCTGTATTCGGTTTACCAGGTAGAGATCGTCGAGAGCCACGGAGAACCACTGCGGGGCGGGCTGCTGTGAGCTCCACACTGAGGAGGAATCGCCATCAATTGCCAGATTGGCTGTCACGGCATCGACGGACAGAAGGCCGGCAGAGTCTCTCGCCGAGGCGGTTGCGTAGCCCTTTAGGGCGACGTTTTCTCCCAGTGGTTGGGGCCCAAAGGGGGAGGCCACCCAGGCCGATGCGGGAAAAACTGAGACGGTGAAGTTGGCTATCGAGGCTGGAGCTTGGGCGGCTTGGCTATTCTGCGACGTTGATTCACATGCCGATGCAGTTAAGGTCGAAAATGCCAGTATCAGGAGGCAGACAGATCTCTTCATGGAGTCAAAATAGTTGCCATTGGTCTAACTGGTGTTGGATTGAACATTCTGTTTTCTGCAGATTTCCTCTTGCAGGGGGCCATTTATCGGTTCGGGCTATTCTTCGACAAGGGTGTAGATTGCCCCATCTTCTTCTGCATGGATTGTGAAGTATATGTTGCCGTCTTGGTCGGCACCAACACTACTGACCGGCAGGCCAGCGGATGCCAAGAGTTGACTTTGCCAAACTGTTGCTGTTCCTCTACTAGTATCCTCTTTGGAACCTATTATTCCCCAGATTTTACTCGTACAGTAATCTGCGACGATGAAAGCGCCTTGGAGGCCGGGGAGGCTGTCTCCGCCGTAGACGGCTCCGCCCACTATTGCGCATCCAAGTGTGTGGTCATATTCGGCTACAGGCAGGACGAGGTCTCCGGCGCTGCAGGTGAGGACGTCATGTTCGAAACAAATGCTGCCTTCCATGACTGGCCAGCCATAGTTCTGGCCGCCGCCCGTACCAGCCTTCTGGAAGTTTACTTCCTCGCGCTTAAAGTTGCCGGTGTCGGGCAGATAGAGGTCGCCGTTCTGCTTGTCGAAGGCGAATCCCCATGGATTGCGCAGGCCCAGCGCCCAGATCTCCGGGCGATAGCCATCTACCTGAACAAAGGGATTGTCGGCAGGTACGCCGTAGGGCTTTTCGTTGGACTCGACGTCGATGCGGAGGAGTTTGCCCAGAAGCGTGTCGGTCGTCTGCCCTCGATTGTCGGGATCGCGAGGGAGTCCGCCGTCTCCGCTTCCTATGTAGAGATAGCCGTCCTGGGGACCGAATGCCAGGTGGCCGCCATTGTGGTTCTCGTGGGGCTGATCGATGGTAAGGAGTATCTCCTCACTGTTTTCGTCGGCACGATTGGGGTCGACGGTGGTGTCAAATCGGCTGATGGTTGTGGCATTCTGGCTATTGGTGTAGCTGACGAAGAAGAGCCCGGTTTCGGGATAGGACGGGGGAAACGCGAGGCCGAACATGCCGCGTTCGCCCTCGCAGCAGTTAACGCGCTCCGAGATGTCGAGGAAGGGTATATCGCTGGCGCCACTCTCGTTGACTATGCGAATGCGGCCTAGCTGCTCGACTACGAAGATGCGCCCGCTACCGTCGCCGGCGTGGGTTACGCGGACTGGATATTCCAGCCCCTTTGCCACTTCGGAGACAACAAAGGGGGGCGCCTCGTCTTGTGCGGCAGGTAGGTCCGGCTGGGCGCCGTAGACGCGGAAATCGCGCCAGGCGATCCAGCTTGGGCTGTGAAGGGTCAGGATCATGACTTCGTTTATTGCCCGGGGGGGTTCGATAGAGACGGCCAAGACCTGCCCATCCTCGGTGTGGACTTCGGACAGGCGCTTGTAGAATGTGCGCAGGCCTGACCCATGTCCCAGCCAGATTTCGTGAGTCGTGGGACCTGGCGGGGCCTGGGTGATGACCAATTCTACTCTGTCTACGATGTAGGTTTGGTCTAAGTAAATGGAGAACCATTGCGGTGCGGGCTGTTTTGAGCTCCAGATCGTTTCCGGGTCGCCATCGATTGCAAGATAAGCTTGTTTGTCGACGATGAGGTGATCTTCGGGCCCTCTGATGTAGGCGAGCCCTGATGCGAGAGGCGCGACATTTTCGCCAAGCGGCGGGAGAAGCAGAGGCGGGGCTTGCCCCGACCGTCTCGAAGATACTGAGAGGCTCAGGCTCGCTATTGATTTCTCTGTTACGGTTGATTCTGATTCGGTCCTTCCAGAATCCGATGCAGGAGGTGTGGAAGCAGAGGTGCAAGCGCCAGTGGCGAGAGCGATGAAGACAATCAGGATTGAAAGGTTTGAGACTGTTCTCGCATGGAATTTCATTCTTGACTCGGGGTTCAGTTAGGTAGCTTGCAGTTCAGGCAGGGACGACGAAGCAGAGTACGTGGTTGCCCATCTCGGATTGGGAACCGCCCGACGAAAGTCATCGATCTCCTGTTGCCTTCGCTCACAGCGAATAGGGGTCGACCGCGTCGCGGAGGCCGTCACCGACGAAGTTGAAGGTGAGGACGGCGGCGATGACGAAGAAGGCGGGAATCAGGAGCCACGGTTGCTGGAGGAGGACGCTCACCAGCTGGGCTTGTTTCAGGAGGGCTCCCCAGCTGGTCTGAGGCGGCTGAATGCCGAGGCCGAGAAAGCTGAGGGCGGTTTCTGCGAGAATCATGCCTGGGATGGCGAGGGTGGCGACGACGATGATGTGGCTGAAGGCGTTGGGGAGCATGTGGCGGAAGATGATGCGGAAGTCAGAAGCGCCGGCGGCCCTGGCTGCGAGCGAGTATTCCATTTCGCGGAAGGACAGCACTTTTGCACGTACCTGTCGCGCGAGGCCCGTCCACTGGATCAGGGAGAGGATTACTGAAATGGCAAAGAATCGTTGCAGGGGGGACCAGGTTGGAGGCATTGCCGCGGCGAGAGCAGCCCACAAAGGAATGGCCGGGAAGGACATCAGAAACTCTATGACTCGTTGGATCAGTGTATCGAGTGCCCCGCCGTAATAGCCTGAAATGGTGCCCAGCGAGGCACCGAAGATGATGGTCAGGATCACACCGAGAAGTCCGATCGTGAGCGAGACGCGAGCGCCCATAAAGACGCGCGCGACCATATCGTGGCCCAAATCGTCGCTGCCCAACAGATAGAAGACGCCGGGCTCCTCGACCCCATATAGATGGCGGTCGAACGGGATCAGTCCGAACAGTTTGTATTCGTAACCCTTTACAAAGAAGTAAATCGGGTAGATGGTTTCGAAGTCTTCGTCATGGACCCAGCGGAAAGTGTCCATGTCAATCTTGCTGTCCAGGCCGTAGACAAAGGGACGCAGGTGAAAGTTTCCCTGTTCATCGAGAAAACGGGGCAGTTGCGGGGGCACAAATACGTAGTCTTCGTGCACGTCGGTAAAGGGAACCGGGGCCAGAAAGTCAGCAAACAAGGCTGACATGTATAAGAGGATCATGACGAGGCTGCCACCGATTGCCAGCCGGTTGCGCAGAAAACGGCGCCCGATCAGCCTGGCGGGCGAAAGGGCCGCAGTTTTGCGGGCATTATTTCCGGACTGAAGATCGACGGTTGAAGCGGTTGTCGCCATGATCAAGAGTAGCGGATGCGGGGATCGACCCAGACGAGCAGGATATCGGCCAGGAAGTTGCCGATAACCAGGAGCCCGGCCAGGAAGACGAGAAAGGTGCCGGCCAGGTACATGTCCTGCTCAAGAAGGGCGGTGAAGTAGAGCGGGCCTGTTGTGGGCAGGCTGAGTACCATCGAAACGATGGTTGCGCCAGAGATGATTTGCGGGAGACTGGTGCCCAATATCATGATAAGAGGGTGGATGGCATTGCGCACGGCGTGGACCCAAATTACGCGGCGCTCCGGGAGGCCCTTGGCGCGAGCCGACGTAATGTAGGCGATTTTGAGCACATCGAGAAGATTGCCGCGCATCATGCGGATGAGTCCGGCGGTGCCAGAGGTGCCGACGACAACAACCGGGATCCACATGTGTTTCACCAGATCCCATAGTTTGGCGAAATTCCAGGGCGCGTCCTGATATTCAGGGGAGAAGAGGCCTCCCACCGACTGATCGAAGACCATCGCAGCGATAACCATGAAGACAAGGGCCAGAAGAA
The DNA here is from genome assembly GCA_965207495.1 of Caldilineaceae bacterium. Taxonomy (GTDB): domain Bacteria; phylum Chloroflexota; class Anaerolineae; order Caldilineales; family Caldilineaceae; genus Bin5. Next base: position 2,623,782 of record OZ242287.1, on the reverse strand, counting down.
AGTTTGGGATCGACAGGCCGACCATTCCGATAGTTGTGAAAAGGTGGTCGCTGGCCTGGTACTGGTGCGTGGCAGAGTAGATGCCGATTGGAATAGCGATTATCCAGGTCAAGATCAGGGTTGAAATCGAGATCAGCATTGTCAACATCAGCCGTTCCCAGATCAATTCGCTGACATCCTTATTGTAGGCGAACGACCTTCCGAAGTCTCCTTGTACGAAACCGGACACCCATTTCCAATACTGTACGTATATCGGTTGATCGAGGCCGTACTGATTAATAATCGTTTCCAGCTGGGCCTCTGTCGTAGTTGTTCCCTGGGCTTCCAGCTCTTCGCGATAGACATCCAGGTAGGTGCCAGGGGGCAGATTAATTATCACGAAGCCCACGATCGAGACAAAGAACATCGTGACCAGCATGTATAGAAAGCGGGGGATGATGAATTGTTGCAACACCGGCCTCCAACGTGCAGCCCGTTCCTGATTTCACGCGACAATAGTATACAAGAAAGCGGACGAAACGCCCGCCTGTCGGCCCGTTTGAATACGAGTTTCCTAGTTTCTACGCGGGAGAGAGGAGTTTGGAATCCACTCCTCTCTCCCTTTTTCTGTCATCCCTTCGTTTCGCCCCTTACTGGCCGGATGATACTGGATTTCGCGTCCGGTTCGGCTTGCGGCGTTTTCCTGCACGGGCGTTCAAAACGGTTGCAGACCGAATCGATCAGATAGGAAGACAGGTCTGCAATTCTACTCTTCGTAAAAGTATACTTCCGGATAGGTCATTGCGCCGGGCATGCCAAGGACACCAGGGCCATGCCAACCGCCGAGCGGAAGGTCATCGCGCGTGGGCACGTTGTGAATCATGTTACCGGCGACTACGATATTGGGAGGATCGGCGATGCCTCCCAGCAGGAAGGGACCTTCGTCGATGTGAATCTGGATTATCTGGAAGGTCAGTTCGTCGCGTTTGGCGACGTCCACTTCGGCAATTGCCAGCTTGTAGAGCTCCCACATGCGAAACATGGGATCGTCGACTGGGATTTCTTCACGCGGGGGCGTGCGGTCGCGCGGGTCCAGATCCAGCTCTGTGCCCTCTTTGGGCGTGCCCTCTGCGGCCATCCATGCGCCGTATAGGGGGGCCCAGCGACCACCGCTGCCGTAAGAAACAAGCCAGGCAGGGTAGGTCAAGACATCGGGACCGTCAGGTGCGCCGCCGCCATAGAGGCGAATGTCGTAGGTGGCGTTGGTTGTCATCACGCCGACTTGCGAGCCGGGAATCGAATTGACATAGGCGTTAAGGCCGACCGCTTTCCAGTCCTCAACCATCAGTTCGGCCGTTTCGAGGAAGGCGGTATTGCCGGCCGGGAAGTCGATTCGGACTTCGAGAGGTGAGCCGTCGGGGAGATCGCGGAAGCCGTCGCCATCCTGGTCAGTGACGTCGATCTCGTCAAGGAGGCTGGCGGCCAGTTCAGGGTCATAGGTGACTGCAGACTCTCGCCATTCGACCAGAATCTCTTTGCCTCTTTCCGAGCGATTGAATTGGACTGAGTTGGGGGACATGGTGCCGGTGCTGGCCTCCTCGCCCAAGCCGAGGAAGGTGATCTTTCGGATACGCTCGCGGTCCATGGCGTGGGACAGGGCTCTACGGTACTGGACTGTGCGAACGATTTCGCGCTTGCCGTCGTCCGGGTTGTTCCAGTTGACGCCCCAGGCGGGTGCGCCGCCGGCGCCGTTATCCCAGAGGAGGACGCGATAGTCGCCATTGGCCTCATTCTCTTTCAAGACAGCCAGGTCACGTAGCGAGAGATGGGGATGGGCGTGAAAGTTGACATCGCCGTTGAAGATGCGCAACTTCAGCACTTCGGCGTTCTCAGAGTAGATTACTTCCAGCTTGTCCATATAGGGAAGCTGGTTGCCGGCGGTATCGACAACATAGTAGTAGGGATTGCGCTCCAGAATCAGGCGGTTGCCTGGCTCAAGCGTAACCGGCATCCAGGCGTTCAAGACAGGCCTGTCGGGGTTGATCCACCAGTCCTGCTTTTCGGTGAACTCTTCATAGTCGGCGGCGTCAGAGTAGTCGGGGTGGAACTGCTCCAGGTAGTGACGGGGGTAGGGCCCGAAGTTGCCTGAGATTCCGCCATTGACGAATGCGGCCAGCTCTCTCTCGATAAGGGGAGAGGGAGAAACGAAGGTGAAGCGAATCGAGTAGTCGTCGATCTTTTCGGCAGTCATGGGCTGGCCGCCAACGAGTGTCCAGGCCGGCATTGCCATTGGATGATCCGGATTGGCAGCCATGTCCTCCCACCAAAAGAGGATGTCGTCTACGGTAAAGGGCTGGCCGTCGGACCACCTGGTGCCCTCTCGGAAATAGAAGGTCCACTCAGTGGCGTCGGCGTTACTCTCCCAGGCTCTGGCCAGCCCAGGGCCGACGGCTGTGCCGCCCTCTTCCCAATGCAGGGGCGAGTGGCCGTACATATAGGCCGAAGTGCTGCGAAAATCGCTGCGGGTGGTGGTGCGCTTCAAAGCGCCACCATATTTGCCGATCTCGATCCAGGGAAGGTCGATTACCAGCGGATCGTTGGGAATACGTTCTTCGAGGGGAGGCAGGTCGCCGGCAGCGACCATTTCGGCGAGTTGGGGCGCCTCGTTGGAGGACATCATTGCATCGTCGGCGGAGGCATCATCGCTGTCATCGGCGGAGGCGGCTTCTTCAGCGGCAGCCGGTTCTTCCGCTGCAGCGGGCTCGTCGCCGGCACCGCAGGCCGCCAGCACCAGCATAAGCGCCAGCAGCAGTACCCACACCGCGTACGCGGAGCGGCTGGAAGGGCTAGTTTGGACTCGTGACATCTGGAATCTCCTTTGCATGATGAATATGAGACTGAAGGGAAGAACAGGAGAGCCTACGACAGGTTCTCCCTTGTTTAATGGCGCACGTCCACATTGTGATACTCGGTATGATAGCCGGGCCAGCTGGTGTTGCGACGATCTGCTTCGGTATCGGGCGGCACGGGCAGCGTCACCCAGTCGCCGTCCTCGACAGCCTCGGACTCGCGGGACTGGTGCCGGCCGATCAGTTCGTTACGCAGACGTTCGAGATGCGTTGAGGCGGCGGCGGCGGCGACGAGGTTGTGGAGTTCTTGCGGGTCGCTTTCGAGATCGAAGAGTTGCTCGCTGCCGCCGACTGGGAACCAGATGTACTTCCAGCGGCCGTCGGTGATGGCGTAGTTGCCTGGCCTGTCCCGACCGCCCAGGGCGGATTCCAGGTAGGACCGCGGCGCGATCTCTCCGCGAGCCAGGGCGACGAGATCGAGGCCGTCGACGTCGCCGGGGGGCGTGCCGCCTGCGGCTGCGACGGCGGTCGGGAGAATGTCGGCGAGGGTGACTAGAGACTGGTTGCGGGTTCCGTGCTGGCGGTTGTCCCAACCCTGCGGCATACGCAAGGCAAAGGGGACGTGGGCTGAGGGTTCGTGGAAGAAACCCTTGGCGCCGGCGTGGTGGTCTCCCAGATATTCGCCGTGATCTGAGGTATAGATGATGAGGGCATCGTCGAAGATGCCCATGTCCTGGAGGGCGGCAAAGATGCGGCCCATGTTGTAGTCGATCTGGGTGATGACACCGTAGTAGGCGGCGCGCGCCTCGCGGATTATTTCGGGGGGCACGAGGTCGAAGGACTGTTTTTCCCGCATTAGTCGAAATGCGTAAGGCACATCCTCACCTTCACTCCAGTCGCCGAAGACCGGCGCGGGGATGTCACAGTTTCGATACATGGAGTAGTAGGGCTCGGGCGGATCGATCGGGGGATGGGGCTTGGAGAAGGAGCACCAAATGAAAAAGGGCAAGGTCGGATCGCGGCGTTCACGGATGTACTCGACGCACTGTTCGGCGGTCCAGGAGGTGAGAGTCAGCGCCTCGGGCACGGTGGCCATGCCGGGGTAAAGCTCATTTTGACCGAGGCCGTGGCGCATAGGTTGGACGTCGTAGCCGCGACGGGCCATGTGGCGGTAGTAGTCCTCGGGCAGGATCATTTCCTGGAAGCCGTGGCGGGCGCGCTGGGGCGTGAAGTGCATTTTGCCGATGGCGGCGGTCTGGTAGCCCAGGTCGCTCATGCGGGTCGGTAGCGCATTGCGGGCGTCAGGGATTGCGCGCGAGGAGGGCCCGTTGCCGGTCATACCGTGCGAGGTGACGTATTTGCCGGTCATGATGGACATACGAGAAGCGACGCAGACCGGGCAGTCGCCGTAGGCAGAGGTGAAGTTGACGCCCTCACGGGTGAGGTGATTGAAATGGGGTGTGCGCATAAATGTCGGCGCGGCGTCACCGGCCGCGTCGAAGCGCTGTTGGTCGGTTGTTATGAGGAGAATATGGGGGCGGTCCATGGGAAGTTTGTCTTAATTGTGAGGTAAGTAACCGGGTTTTGGGGGATTATAATGTGAAACGGTCGCTACCGACAAAGCACCGAAGCAGTCACTAGCAGGTTGAATGGAAGCCGTCCTCTTGAAGGGAAGATGCAGAAAGCGCAGGCCAGACTCCGTCAGGAGAGTTGCCAGACGAGACCTCCGGTCTACTGTCATTTGTCGATCAGCGTTTCTGAAGGCCTGCAGAATAGACAACAGGACGTCAAGAAAAGTGTTCGGCGCGTGAACCAGTGGGGTAGTCACGCTCGTGCCATAGACGGCTGAATGGAATTTCTCCCGCTCTTGCTTTCTCCCACCCTGCCGTAGGTCTGCTCAGCTGCGCGAATCTCTTGGCAAATCCCTTCTTTGCGTTGACAGGTTGTTTTTCTTCCAGCTTCCATGCGGGGCACAAGATGGATCAAGCTGGGGCAAATCCGACACGCTCACTGATGTCTTTTATGTAGTGCAGAGCGGCGATATTCTCTCGGTCAAAAGCCTCTGCTGCCACCCAATCGGCGGGGACATTGGATACACTTCTGGCCACACCTGGCACATCTTCTAACTCGATTGAAACGACGCCGTCGAAGCCGACATCTTTGAGTGCTGTCATCACGGCTTCCCAGTCGATTTTCCCTTTGCCTGGCCGCCAGTGGACATTGGTCGTGCCGTCATTGTCGGAGAAGTGGCAGTGGAAGATTCTGTCAGCCAACTGATAGATGACAACATGTGGGATTTCCCCAACCGGAAACAAGTGGCTTGGGTCGAGATTCATCCCCAAGGAATCCGACCCCACATGTTCGATCAGGCGCAACATTGAGGCTGCGTTCGCCATGTACCGATATGGATGGGGCTCAAGAGCGTACCTTAGCCCTGCGTCTTCACACAGATTACAGCACTTCCGCATGGTCTCGACATAATCCCGCCAATTCTGTTGCCAGTTGAGACCAGAAGGGATATCTACCTGAAATTTCTGCATGTGTGGCAGGTCAGTAATCCGCGGGAACTGAATGTCGAACGGATGGACCGATACGCTGTTGACGATCTCTGTTCCGAGTTCAGCACCTACTTCGACAACCTTCTTGAAGTGCTCAACAGAACGAGCCCTTTCTAGCTCATCGGGGCTGGCCATTCCCGGCGGCGTAGAAACAAATTGAGATAGGAGGAGGCCTTCACTTTCAATAATGTTCTTGAGATCTTTGATTGTCTGGGGTGTGTAGTATTCATCAAGGACTTCGCGGCGCCAGGCAATCAGCTCGACGGCGGTAAACCCTAACTTTGCGATTCTAGAGATTGACTGGGCATAGGGGGTCGTCCATTTGAATGGCCATACAGATGCGCCGAACTTCATTCTGTAACCTCGCTTTCAAGCGGAGTCTGCGGCGTTCCCGAGATATGAAGGGAAAGAACGCCATATGAAATATGCCGTACACAGCCAGTTCTCAAATCCGGCCACGGCAAGAGCTTGAGGACAGGATGGGAAGGCTCCTGTGCGGCAGTCATCGTGATTGGAATGTATCTACTTAGCCTACGTTATGAAAAAGAGCTAATGTGCGTTTGCTCTTGGCAGATCTAGAGTAGGGCATATGAGCAAATTGGGCCAGTTGGACCGAGAGCAGTTAGAGCGATAAGACCGAGAGAGGCTGATCAAGCTGATTCTTGTTCTGCAGCTGCAATATGGGGCGCAACAGAAGTTGGTGCAGCAATTGCAGCAGCAGGTGGAAGTGCAGCGGGAACTGATCCAGAAGTTGCAGGATCAACTTGCGAAAGACGGTCACGACAGCGGCAAGCCGCCGAGCAGCGATGGTCCGAAGAAAGGCAAGCGCATGAGTCTGCGCCGCTCTGGCCAGCGGCCGCGTGGTGGGCAGCGCGGGCACAATGGACGCACCTTGAAGCAGGTTGCGGAACCGGACCATGTCATCGTACGTGGGCTGGCGGCCCGCAGGCGGCGGTGCCTGTTTTCAGGGGGTATCACGGGGGGACTCCCCCGCAATAGGGAGGCCACTTGCGGCCGGCCGCTAAATTTGGCGATCTTCGCCAGCGAAATCAATAGACGAAAGGGGAGAAACGACCTTCGTTGGCACACAAGGGATCAAGGACTCGCCTGGTCATAGTCGTTACAATCAGCCCATTTCAGCCACCACTCGGACCTGCCATTCATAGGATCCTTTTTCACGTCTCGGTTGGGCAGGAGGCATCGCGGTCTGCACTTGAGTCTCAAGACGACGGCCAAAAGAAGCGGGCGATTGACAAGGTGAGCCCTCTTCAGAACATTTGCCACTCTTGGCCGTATTTGCTACGCTTCCCACGGTTGAATCTGGTAACGGTTGGCCAGACCTGCCTGCCAATTTGCCCGCCGAGTATGGGTCCAAGTCCTGTCATGAACACAGTGGGCCCGCCGAAAGGCGCGGGACCCCAGGCCAGTTGCTTCCTCCTGCAGATACTGAGAATGAATTTACAACCGAATTGAACGGGCATCTGCAAGATTGTATTCAGGCGCCAATGTCACCAGGAATTGCCGGGGGCGTTGAAGCCATTGAATCATTTAGACATACAGCGGAGAGCGAAATGAACAAGTCCAACGGCCCCAATCTTCTTTATATTCACTCTGACCAGCACAGCCCTCATGTTACGGGCTGCTACGGCGACGATCTGGTGGATACGCCGAACCTTGACCGGCTCGCAGCCAACGGAGTCGTTTTTGACAATGCGTATTGCAACTCGCCGATTTGCGTTCCTTCGCGCATGTCGATGCTGAGCGGGCGCCATCCCTTTCAGAATGAGGTCTGGACTAATGAGCATGCCCTCGAATCGAGAATTCCAACATTCGCGCATGCGATGGGGGCGGCCGGTTATCAGCCGGAGCTTGTGGGCCGAATGCACGCGCTGGGGCCGGACCAGCTGCACGGGTATGCCGCGCGTTTTGTGGGCGACCACGGTTCGAATCACCCGGGCAATCCGGGCCCTGATCGGGGCATTCTTGGTGTAACGGCAGGGCCGCATCATCTGAGCCTGGAACGTTCGGGACCCGGTCAGAGCGCGTACCAGGTGCATGACGAGGACGTGACAGCGGTTACGATCGGGCGATTGAACCGGTTGGGCGTCCAGAAACGGGCGGGGCTTTTGGATCAGCCTTTCAGTCTTTCGGTCGGGCTGATGCTTCCTCATCCGCCGTATGTGGCGCGGCAGGAGGACTACGATCTTTACGCCGACAGGATGACTCTTCCGCGCAAAGCGGCGCTGGCACCGCCCGAGCAGCATCCTTTCCTGCGCTGGTGGCGGCAGTCAACGGGCATTGAGGTGATGGATGAAGTGGAGGTACGCCGGTCGCGGGCGGCTTACGCCGGTCTTGTCTATCGGACGGACGCGATGATCGGTCAGATTCTGAATGCGCTGGTTGAGAACGGGCTTGACGAGAATACATTGATCATCTACACGTCGGACCATGGCGACATGCAGGGGGAGCACGGTCTTTTTTGGAAGCACGTGTTTTACGAAGAGTCGGTGCGCGTGCCGCTCATCGTGAGCTGGCCGGGCCATATTCCCGTGAATCAGCGCTGCGAGAACATTGTCAGTGCGGTCGATGTTGCGGCGACGATGCTGGACGCACTGGAAGCGCCGGCTCTGCCCAACTCGGCGGGCCGCAGCTTTCTTCCTTTGATAGACGGGCGAGACGGGTCCTATGCGTGGGAAGATACGGCGTTCTCGGAGTACTGCACCGACAAATTTGCTCCGCCTGAGGGCGCCTACCAGCGCATGATCCGGCGGGAAGATTGGAAGTACATATATTATCACGAGCAGCCCTCCCAGCTCTTCAATTTGAGGGAAGACCCGGAGGAGTTGGTCGACCGTGCGGAGGACCCGGGTTGCCAAAGGATTTTGCAGGACCTGCGGGGCGAGATTTTGCGAGAGTGGGACCCGGAGCAGGTGCGGCGGAAGATGGCGCAGAAGAACGCGGACGAGCCGATCCTGGTGTCCTGGGCGCGTAATACGGGGCCGGAAGAGCGCTATCGCTGGCCCATGTTGAAGGAGATGAACTGGCTGGCTTGACAGGAGGCGGGCGCGTTTCGGCGTTGAGGCATCTTGTTTCTGACGATCCGCAGCAATTCTGCATATTGTTTCAAGAGTGTGTGTGCCCTTGTAGGGTCCACTTGGTACACGGCTATCTTCTCCTGAATGAAGGGTTGAAATGAGGCGCCAGGTCGCTCTGGTGACTGCATTCCTCATGCAAACCTTCCCCCTTAAATGGCGGTAGTTCCTTCCCAAGTCAGAGACAACCTAGCTTAGAGATTGCCTGATTCTCGGCCTTTTTGGTCTGGTTCTTCGCCTCGCGTGTTACGTAGGCTGAAGCTTCCACGGAACTGAAGGGGTCAGGGGTCGGGGGTTAGGGGTTAGTGAAACACTGATAGTCAGTGGTCGGTGGATTGAGGAGGCAAGTGGGGGTGTAGACATCTTTCTGTAGGCACGATGCCGGGGAAGAATGGGCACGGTGGCTAGCAAGGGCGGGGCGTTGCGGGGGCGCAGCCCCTGCACAAGGGAGGGCCGAAGGCCCGAACGCACAACAGCAGTGGTTAGTGGTCAGGGGTCAGGGGTCAGGGGTCAGAAACTGCAGGGGGCAAGGGCAGAGACTATCGGTGAGTGGTCGCCTCTTGTACGGTTCGGGAGAAGGGCGTGGGTGTGGGGGTTTGAGAGTGGGCTCGAGGGCCGACACTTGCGCACAGATGGGCGAAAGCTAGTCCATGTAGGCAGTTGCGAGTGTTTCGATGCTGCACGGGACCGGCAATGACAGGAAGGATGGCCTATTCGTGTTCAGGGATGATGTGCTGCAGGTCACTGGTTGGGGCGTGAAAACTGTGCTTACAGCCTGTTTGGAGGGTATGGAGGGGCATTTGGTCGAACTTTTGTCAAATTTGGGGAACTTTTCCGGTATTTGTTCAGTCTTATTTGCCATCGGGAAGGTAAGAGATTTTGAAGATTCTTGATTATGGATAGAATGTTGCCATGGCTACTGTCACCCGACGGATTAAGCCGGATGTTGCTGTCTCCGACCCCCCACTGAGGCGGCAGTCGAGCCGGCGGGTTCGGGCTCTGGTACAGTTGTCAGCGTTGACGGCTGCGATCGCTGGGCTCTGGTTGCTTTGGAACTTGACGGCTAGCACAGTTGAGATCGAAGTGGACGGAGTCACAAGAACAGTACAGACCCACAGGCGGAATGTGGGTGATTTGTTGACCGATGTCGGCCTGCTCATGGGGCCAGAGGGAGTCACTGAGGCGGCTCTGGCCGATAGCTCACTGGTCCCTGCTCAAGTTGCCCAGGCCCAGAACGCAGCCAGTGATACGCCGCCGTCTGAAGGTATTGCCCTATCGCGGACGGCGCCCCCTGAAGGCCTACGTGTTTCCCACAATCTGGACGCCAGAATTACAGATGGTTTGCGCCTCTCAATCGAGCGGCCGCAGCCTTTCCGTATCGTCGCGGACAGAAGGGATTTCGAGGTTTCGAGTTGGGCGAAGACACCCGCCGAGCTCCTGGCTGGCGCTGGGATTCCCTTTAGTCCTCGCGACCAGGTACTGATATTCGGTACGGAAATTGGTTGGGACGACGTGATTCCGATGGGGCCGGGTCAGATCAGCGAGACCCGTCTATCGGGCGGGCCGGTTTGGGAGAGGGTTGAGAGAGCGCCGCTACTCATTGAGGTCAACCGATCTACCCGACTTACCGTCTATGAGAACGCTATTCCCTTTACGATCCACACGCTGGCCGATACGGTGGGCGAGGCGCTGCGCGATGCGCAGGTTACGATATATCTTGGCGATGAAGTGCAGCCTGCGTTAGGGACTCGTGTCAGTTCGGGACTGCGCGTGTTCATCCGTCGCAGCGTACCGGTCAGTCTGGTGGCAGACGGCGTGCTATACAAAACGCGTACGCTGAGCAGTTCAGTGGCGGATGTGCTGGCGGAGATAGGGGTTGGGCTCACGGGCCTTGACGAGGTGTTCCCTCAGCTTAGCGCCGAGTTGTATCCGGACGTGCAGATTCAAATAGTACGCGTGCGGGAAGAGGTCGAAGTCGAAGACGAGATCGCTCCGTTTGAGACTGAGTGGGTCGGGGACCCGAACCTCCCGATCGACACTCTCATTGAAAATGAGGGGGCAGAAGGCATTACGCGGAGACGCTTCCGGCTTCTGTATCGAGACGGGGAGATGTCAGACCGCTCGCTGGAAGACGTTTGGGTGGCACAGGAACCGCGCAACAAGCGAATCGTGTACGGCCAGAAGATAGAACCGCAGATTTTTGTGACTGAAGACGGTGAGGAGATCACCTACTGGCGCAAGATCAGAATGCGGGCAACCAGTTATAGTGCGTCGACGGCAGGTGTCTCTCCGAGCGTACCGTGGTACGGGATTACTCGCACTGGCGACCGGATGCGGAAAGGGGTCGTAGCGGTAGATCCGAGGATTGTTCCACTGCGGACCAAGGTTTACGTTCCTGGTTACGGCTTGGGGGATGCGCTGGATACCGGGGGAAACATTCAGTTCAGGCGCATAGACCTGGGGTATGACGACCACAATCTGGTGTTGTGGAGCCGCTGGGTTGACGTTTACCTGTTGTGGCCGCCGCCGCCTGAGCATCAGATTGAGTGGGTGATTCGCAACTGGCCGATTGAGCCGCAGTAACGGCAAGAATTCAGACCAGAGAGCAGCAGATTGACGTGCCAACTGATGGTCCAGTTGGCACGTTTTCATATTGCCTCGGAAACGGGCCATCCTCTCCCAGACAGTTACTCGCCCTGCATCAAGGTGAATTCACAGAAAGTTCAATGAATAGTCTGAGATGACCAGCGTTAGCGGACCTGGCGTTCCCGGTGCGCCGACGCGACCTCTTTTGGTCATTTTTCTTTATTTGCGCCGCGTATATCTGACCTCTAATGGTCATTCTTGTTCCTCTGCGCCGCGCCGGTCGAATTGGGGGCAGGGCGTTTGAGATCGAGGTGATATTGTGTCGCAACTTTCGCGAGCGACCGTGATAAAATTGTTGAGCAATTCGCAGACTGCCTGTTACCTGTTATGGATTCAGGATTTCGAAATTGTTGTGGCGGGGACATCCGGATAGAGATGCAAGCAATTGCACGAAATTCTTCTTCGATAGTCATATATTTTGTTTTGGGCGCGGTCATTTTGGCTGGACTAGGCCTACGGACATGGAACGTCAGGTTTGACGGCGGTTTGAATTCTCATCCTGATGAGCGAAGCACTACGTGCTTTTACGCGCCGACGATCGGTTGGCCCTCGGATGTCGATGAGTTTCTCGACCCGCAACGCAGCCCGCTGAACCCTTTGTGGGACCGCCATAACGAACGACGCCGTTCGTTCACGTACGGCCACTTTCCCCTATATTTGGGTATTTTGACCGGTGAATTGCTGAGCGGTCTGTCGAAACCGGCAGGTCTTTTGCCTCTTTCTGATCGGTCGATCGAGCTAATGGAGCGTGCCGATACGGCTTGCGAAGGGGTGGCTATCGCGGGCCGGTTGATGATGGCTTTGTTGGACACTTTGACGATCTTTCTGCTCTTCCTGTTGGGGAGAAGGCTTTACGGCGCGTTGGGAGGTTTGCTGGCAGCGACTTTTTACGCGTTCACAGCGCAAGCCATTCAGCTCAGCCATTTCTTTGCGATGGACCCTGCAAGCACGACGTTTGTGGTGCTGGCTGTGTACGGAGGTGTGCTGATGGTGCAGGAGCGCTCGTGGCGGGGCGTGCTCTTAGCAGGGATTGGCGCGGGGTTGGCGATTTCGTCCAAATTCAGCGCGCTACCGATACTGGCGGTACCTTTCACGGCGGTGCTTATCCTGGAATGGAGGCGGGGAAGCCTGAATGGGTCGATTGACGGGAGCCAGAGAGCAGGGAGCTCGCTGCATCTGCTGTTTGTTGCCTATCTGGCCGCTGCTATTGTCTTCTTTGTCACAAGCCCATATGCGGTGCTCGACTGGGTGAGTTTCGTCCAGGCTACGCTGGTGGAACAGGGTCGGATGGTACGCGGGGTGGCTGATTTTCCTTTTACACGGCAGTACCGCAATACAGAACCCTATCTTTACTTTATTGAACAGCAGGTTGTCTGGGGGTTGGGTTGGCCCTTAGGGTTGGCAGCGGTGGCCGGTAGCATATGGGCGCTGGGGAAGGCGGCGTTCTACCGGGCGCGAGCCGGCGAAGTGATCGTTTGGGCGTGGGTGGTGCCGTATTTCGGTATAACTGGCGCGTTTCTGGCCAAGTTTAACCGGTATATGAGCCCTGTTCTGCCATTTGTCCTGCTCTTTGCCGCGGGGTTAATCGTCTGGCTACTGCAGTCGAGAGTCAGCCCGAAACTGCGGCTGGCCGTGCGAATTCCGGGCGTAGTACTGGCTCTTGTCGCTGTTGGGGGCGGTGTGTTCTGGTCGCTCGCGTACACCAACGGCGTCTATGGGAGCGAGCATACTTGGGTGACGGCGAGCCGCTGGGTCTATGCCAACGCGGAACCGGGTTCGGTCATTTTGTGGGAGTCATGGGACGATCCGCTGCCGAAGAGCCTTCCGGGCGAACCGGGGATGGACATGGGCAGCCACGGCCTGCGGCATATTGACTGGTCCCCGTATGAGGAGGATACGGCGGAGAAGTACGAGATACTGCGGGAAAAGCTGCAGGAGGCGGACTACGTCATCTACAGTTCCAAGCGTATCTATGAAAGCGTGGATGAGTTGCCGGCGCGGTATCCGATGACGAACCGCTACTATGAGTTGATGTTCGGCGGGCAGTTGGGCTTTACGCTGGCGGCTGATTTCACAACGCCCCCTGCACTGCTGGGACTGACGTTCGCGGACCACAAGGCCGACGAGAGCTGGAGTCTTTATGACCACCCGCGTGTGTCGATACTGGCGAAGGAGCGGGCGTTGAGCGGCTCCGAAATCGACAGCCTGCTGGATGGGTCGTGGGAGGGCGCGGTGCACTGGGACCGGGGACGTGAACCTGCGATCGCGCCGCTTTTGAATGCGGTTGGAATGGGAAGTGCGCCTGAGAGCCATGACCGGGGCCTGATCAACATACTGCTCGCGCTCGTGCAGGGGCAGGATGTCCCGGAGGGCAGCGACGGGGGTGAGGCCGACGGCGCTGAGGGGTCACAGCCTTCTCTTTTGCTGGCGACGCCGCTGAGGGAACTGCCTTTGGTAGACAATTACAGGTGGAACACGGCCGCCAGCAATGCGCCGTGGCTGGCTGCAGGCTGGTGGTGGTTGGTCGTTTCTCTGCTGGGCTGGATCACGTGGCCGCTGGCCTTTGGGCTGTTCCGGGGTTTGCGGGATCGGGGGATTCTGCTGGCCAAGACGCTTGGGTGGCTGTTGAGCGGATGGCTGCTGTGGGTGTTCGCCAGTTCAGGCCTGGCACAGAACTCTGTACGCAATGCGTGGCTGGTCGCGGCAATCGTAATGCTCGTTAGCGCCGCGGTGTTGGTTTTCACTTGGCGGGATGTACTTGCGTTTCTGCGGCGCATGTGGGGGATCTTGCTGGTCGGGGAGGTCTTGTTTGCGGGCTCGTTCCTGTTCTTTGTGCTGATCCGGCAGGCGAATCCGGACATATGGCAGCCCTGGTTCGGGGGCGAAAAGTTCATGGAGTTTGCCTTCCTGAACGGGATTCTGCGTAGCCCTTATTTTCCGCCGGTGGACCCGCACTTTGCGGGCGGGTACATCAACTACTACTACTACGGGATCTATCTGGTCGGCTACCTGATCAAGTTGACCGGCATTTACGCCGAAGTTGCTTTTAATCTGGCCATTCCCATGCTTTTTGCGCTTACAGTGGTGAACGCGTTTGCGGTGGCCTATTCTGTGAGCGGGTTTCAGCCGCGCGCAATTCGGACAGGGCGCCAGACAGAAGCGACCAGCGAGCCGTGGGTGGAGCTTGAACCTACAGGAGAGACAGAGATTCCGGTCGGCACTGTTGAAGCGTTCGGGCCGGAGGACCTGACTTCTGCCGGGCAGAGCGACGGTCCGCCAGTGGGAGACGAGGCGGAACCGCAGCCTTCCGACATTTGGCGCGGCAGTCCCCACTGGGCGCTGGAAAGGGGCGCCCGACCGGAGGCACCCGGATTAATAAGCTATGAACAGGAGGGCATAGCCGACACCGAATTGGGGGACGAGGTAAATGCAAGCGGAGATCTCCGAGAACGGGAGCCTTCCAGGGGGGAACCTGTTTTGCAAGAGCTGCCCTGGTACGAAGGCGTAGGTGCGGCGCTGCTGGCTCCGCTGTTTGTTGCTATCTTCGGCAATCTGGCCGGCTTCGTGCAGTTGGTGCGGTCGCTGAGCCGAGTCAGCGAGAGCAGCTTCGAGAGCAGCTTTGCCGGACTTCAAGGGGCGGTCCGTGCAGTCAGTGGGCTGTGGAGGGTCTTTACTTCCGACGCTGCTCTGCCCGGGTATGATTTTTGGGCACCAAGCCGGGTGATCCCGCACACAATCAACGAGTTCCCATACTGGAGTTTCACTTACGCGGATCTGCATCCGCATATGATCGGCATTCCGTTCTCGCTGTTTTTTGTAGGGCTGGTCCTGGCGTTGATAAACAGCTACGACCTCAATTGGCGAAGGAACTGGTATTACGGGGCGGTGCTCGTCGGCGGACTGGCCTTCACTTTGGGGGTGCTGGCGGCGGTTAACTTGTGGGACCTGCCCACATACCTGGGGTTGGGTGTGCTCGCGCTAGCGGTCACACTTTATCGCAGGGGCG
Organism: Caldilineaceae bacterium; assembly: GCA_965207495.1. Classification (GTDB taxonomy): domain Bacteria; phylum Chloroflexota; class Anaerolineae; order Caldilineales; family Caldilineaceae; genus Bin5. The sequence goes on along the minus strand of OZ242287.1, from coordinate 2,608,652 downwards.
GCCGTCTGCAATCTGTGCCGGTGGCGGGTCTAGGAATTGTATTGGCGGGGGGGGCGTACCTACTCTTTCTGCCTTTCTTCAGCAGCTACACAAATGTCGCGGCGAGCGGTATCGGGTTGGTGCGGTCGCCAGATGAACTGGGCAAGTGGGCGCAGATTTGGGGGTTTTTCGCTTTTGTCATTTTTACGTGGCTGGTTGTAGGGCGGGGCGAATTACGCCGGATTCGCTATTTGCGTATTCACAGGCTGCTCGTACAGCGGCCGACAGTTGTCTATTTTAGCGGTGTCTTTCTGCTTCCGGCGCTATTTCTTGCATCACTCTTGCTACTCCTGTTCACGAATCAGACGGTGCTGGCCATCTGCTTGCCGGCGCTTGGTTTAGCTGTTTCGCACATCTGGCGGCGAGAGAGGGCGGCCGACACGGGGACAGTTTGCGTTGCGCTGCTGGCTGCGACCGGCCTGGCTGTTCTGGCAGGTACTCAGGTTGTTTACCTGAAGGACCATTTGCAGGGCGGCGACGCCTACCGAATGAACACGCTCTTCAAGTTCTATAACCAGGTGTGGGTGCTATGGGGCGTGGCGGCGGCGATCGCGCTGCCCAGAATATTTGCGCGCTTTGAGACGGTGCTGCGCAGCAGGGTTAGAGAAAGGGGTTTTGATTCAGTTCCTGTCGAATCCTGGAGACTGCGCCCCCGTCTCAGACTTGGGTTGGAAACAGTTCGAGGCGCCTGGGGAATAGTCTTCTTCATCCTGCTAGCTGCGAGCCTGGTCTATCCGCTCCTGGGGACACCGTCGCGACTGTCGCAGCGGTTTCCGGGCTGGCGGCCCCCGATTGGGACTCTGAACGGGATGGCTTTCATGGAGAACGGCGTTTACCACTGGCCTGACAGCAATAATGCCATCGAATTACAGTACGATTGGGAGGCAATCCAGTGGCTCCTAGAGAATGTACGGGGTAATGTTGTGCTGGCTGAGTCTGCTCAGCTTGATTATTACAGGGCAGGAGGTACCCGTGTGGCGAGCCTAACGGGTTTGAGCGGGTTATTGGGAATGCACGCGGGGGAACAACGTTACAGTAAGGACGTCGGCGAACGGCACGGTAAACTTTCCGAGTTTTGGAATACGGAGGATTTGGAACGCATAGAAAGCCTCATCGACGAACTCGAGATCGGCCTCATCTACGCGGGCCAGCTGGAGAGGCATCAACATCCTGGCGCGGAAGAAAGACTGGCGCAGTTGGCAGAGTCCGGGCTGCTGGAGTCGGTTTATCGAAATCCCGAGGTGACAGTTTACGCAGTTCCCTCTCACATTCAGGGCCAGCTAGAGGGCCGCTAGGGGGCCGATGCGCCGACTCACTCGATTGGCGCCGCTGGCGGCGGGCGTCTGGAACAGGGCGCCGCAGTGGCTGCGCGGAGCAGTTACCTGGGCAGTAACCGGCAAAGTAATTGTTGGGGTCACCGGCGTCCTACTGAACGATGAAGAGCAGGTTCTGTTGTTGCGCCATCGATTTCATAACACGCGGATGTGGGGACTGCCCGGCGGCTGGCTGACACCGGGGGAAACGATTTACGACTGCTGGCGCCGGGAGTTGAAGGAAGAGCTGGCCCTGGAGACCTCTGTTGAAGCTATAGTCTGCCATCGGGCGACGCGTCATATTCTGGAATTCTATTTGGTGGGGCGAATAGACGGCGGCGAGATGAGGATCGATCCTGTGGAGATCCTGGAGGCCCGCTTCTTTGCGGCAGACAGACTGCCGCCGATGGAGTCATTTAGCCGGCAGGTGATTCGGCAGGCAGTAAGTCAGGTTGAGGCTATGGAGTCGAAACGAGTGGGCAGAGCAGATAATAGACATGGCGGCACTTCGAGGGAGACGGCGAGTGCGGAGTCTACGTCTTCACGTGGAGAAGAACCGGTAGAGGTTGCCCACAAGGGGGAGGACACGCCGCGTGCGTGAGATCGTCTTTCCTTTCCTGGGCTGGTACCTAGTAACGCAGGTTTTGAGTTTCGCGGCGATGCCATTGGCGCTGAGACAGTTCCGTGCACTGCCAGATCATGGATACGCTTTTGCGCGCGTTCTGGGAATCTTTCTGGTCAGTCTGCTGCTGTGGCTAGGTACAAGTTATGGCTTGTTACGAAATTCGTCAGGGGGCGCGTGGCTGGCCACGCTCCTTGTTGTTCTGCTCAGCATCTGGGCTTTGTGGCGCGGGGGCGAAGCTGACGGGGACGGTGGACACGCCGGATTCGGCTCGTCACTGAGGCTGCTGCCTTCGTGGAGATATATTGTCAGTGTCGAGCTACTTTTTCTGGTCGCGTTCGCGGCCTGGACTTGGGTACGTTCACATGACCCTGCGATCAGCCACACGGAACAGCCGATGGACCTGATGTTCATCAACGGCATCTGGAGCAGTGCCACATATCCGCCGCGAGATCCATGGCTGTCAGGCTATGCCATCAGCTACTACTATTTTGGCTACTGGATGATTGCGACGCTGGCTCATCTGGCCGGCCAACTGCCGGAAATCGCCTATAACCTGGGGCAGGCGAGCTGGTTCGGCCTGCTGGTCACTTCAAGTTTTGGGATGGGGTACAACCTGTTTCGACTGGGTACGAGAGAGAACGTCGAGGAGGGGAAGGGCGCTGTAAATTCTGAAGTCGGGGTGCTTCGCCACTTGGATGGGAGGTCCTCAGATGCATTCTCTTTTCTGGCAGGGCTGCTGACCGCGATTGCCGTGGCGTTGACCTCTAATCTGCACGTTATTCTCGAGTGGCTCTATGCCCAAGGCGTGCAGATGAACGGCTTGATTCAGCTGGTTGATGTGTATAACTTTCCCGAGCAGTCAGGGGTGTCCGGCAAGTGGTACATTGACAGCGGATGGAGCTGGTGGTGGCGAGCCAGTCGCGTTATCGAAGATATCGACCTTGATGGGAACCACATTGAGATTATCGACGAGTTCCCGATCTTCAGTTATGTACTTTCTGACAATCATCCCCATTTGCTGGCCATGCCATTTGTGCTTTTGGTCGTTGCCTTGGCATTGAACTGGTTCAGCGCGTTTGGGTCGGACCGTGGCGAGAAGCCGGCACGCCTGGACAGAAGCAGCGGAGAGAACCGAGGCGGGATCGGCTCTTTCCTATCGGCGGTGGGTACTGAGATCCGGTCAGTTACAAGGATGTTAGGCGGCGCAGGGCTTTTGCTGATTGTGGCAGCGGTGGGCGCGCTACTTTTTCTGAATACCTGGGACTTCCCTCCTTACTGGTTATTGCTTGTTTTGGTGGCGATGCTCACGACGGCACGCAAAAATGGGGATGTTGCCGATTTGCTGCGCAGGGCGCTGACTCGGGGGGCCATAGTCGGGGTTTCAGTTGTCCTGGGGGCCCTTGTGTTGTATCTGCCGTACTTTCTTACGGCGCAGAGTCAGGCGGGCGGCATTTTGCCTAACTTGATTCACCCTACGCGACTGCCACAGTTTCTGTTAATGTTCGGTCATTTCCTGCTGGCCGGCGCGGGTCTGCTCGTCCTGGGTTGGAGAGAGCAGCGACCGCCGGCTGATATATTGGTGGGGGCGGCGGTACTCGTCCTGGGACTTCCGCTGGTCTTTCTGGTCACCACCGGGCTGCTGTCGGCGCGCAGTGCAGGCGATTCCGGTGAACTGCTAGGGAGCATCGCCGGGAGGCGGCTGGGACAGCCCTGGACGTTTCTGTTTCTGGGCGGGCTTACGGCGATCACGTTGAGTCTGCTCTGGCAGCGGCTGGCCGGGCCGGGCAAGGGCACGCAGACGACCACATTTGTCCTGTGTCTGTTTGCAATTGGGAGCTTGCTGACGTATATGCCGGAGTTTGTGTATCTTCGTGACAACTTCGGCACCCGCATGAATACGATATTCAAGTTCTATTATCAGAGCTGGTTGTTGTTCGGGATCGCGGCGGCATATGCCATCGCGAGGTACCTGGAACTGGCGGTGCGGCGCATCGGTCAGGCGGGAGGTGGAGGGGCGGCCCTACCCGCATTGGGACTGGTTCCATCGGTTCTTTCTCTCCTACTCATCTTAGCGTGCCTTGTATATCCTGTGGCTGGGGCGTATGCTAAGATTAAGGGATTCGGTACGAGAGAGCCGACGCTTAACGGCTTGGCCTACTTTGGTGACGAGGAGTTAGCAGTTATCGACTGGATCAGGCGCAATACGCGTCCTGAGTCGGTGATTCTGGAGGCAAAGGGGGCGAGCTACAGACTCAATACGGCGCGGATCAGCGCTGCAACTGGCCGGGCCACATTGCTGGGATGGGATGGACACGAGGCCCAATGGCGCGGGCGCGCGTATGGAGAAATGGCGGTTGGACGCGCCGAAGCCATCCGGGAAGTGTATCAGTCCCCGCGGCCGTCTACGTTGGAGGAAACACTGAATCGCTGGCAGATTGACTATGTCCTTGTTGGACCGGAAGAACGCACCCAGTATGGTATTACGCCTGCGCTTGAATTCCGGTTGGGCCAGATTCTCGAACTGGCATATGAGCAGGGAAGTTATCGGTTATACCGCGCGATGGGCGCGTCAGACAGATAGGAAATCGGTAGAAGAGGAAACAGGCTGCAGGTGACTCCGGGGACAATGAAGGTTCAAAGAGAAGGTGAGAGGCCGCCAGTTGAGGGCCAGCCAGCTACAGAACCGTTTCACGGCGTGCAGGCGGAGGCGTCGGTAGGCAGCGCGCCAACGGTGGAACAGGCTTTGTACGCGATTCTGTTCATGCTGGCTTTGGGAATACGGCTTTTTTCCCTTGGCGACTTCAATCTCGTATCTCCTTTAGAGGCCGCCCAGATCTGGCCCGCCTGGCTGGACCATTCGGCCGGCATACTGGAAGAAAGCGGACTTCCGGACCCACGCCCACCCGCCAGCCCTCTACTGTATACGATTCAGCGCGCGCTGTTTCTTGTGACAGGGGGCGGGAGCAGCTTCTGGGCCCGTTTTCCGTCGGCTTGCGCAGGGGCGGGTCTGGTTCTTGCGGCCTGGGGTTTGCGGCGAAGGATGGGACGCGGGAGCGCGCTGATTGCAGCGGGGTTATTTGCTCTCGATCCATGGTTGCTATCGTTCAGCCGGCTGGCTGATGGGTCGACCCTGTCAGTTTTGACGGGTGTGTTGCTTTTAGCAGCGCTGTTCGATGACAGAAGTGAGGGCGCGCAGTTAAATCGGCTTGCGGTGACAGGGGGTCTATTTCTGATTAGCGGCCCACTGGCGTGGCTGTTGCTGCCAATAGTCTTGTACGCTTTCTATTTGCTCAGAGGGAGCCAGCTTGCGGTTCTCTTGCAGGTCAAGGGGAGGCAGGCAGCACTCATCTGTGCGGGAACGGCTGTTGTGGGTTCGACGGGTCTGTTTTCGAATCTGGCTGGGTTGTCGGCCATTGGAGAGAGTGTGGGAACTGCCGTCGCTCACCTGGTAGGCTGGTCGGGGACTACTGGGATCCTGCTGGGGGACCACGATTACACCGTTACGTGGGCGCTACTGAGGCTGCTGGTTGATGAACCGTTCCTACTCTTGTTCGGAGGCGCGGGGGTAGCAGTCGCCCTTTACAGTACAGTATTCTTTGCCAGCAGAAAGGCGGGGCAGGTTGTCAGCGATGGGGAAGTCGTCGAAACTGGAAGACGAGCAGTTCTGGACGCGATGTGGCTCAAGGTCCTCAGTGCTGGTGCGGCCTGGGGCCTACTGTTGATACTGTTGCCGGGGCGCACACCTGTCAGCCTACTCGTTATTGGATTGCCGTTGCTATTCTTGGCGGCGGGAACGGCAACTAGCTTGTTGCGGATGGCACCAGTTGGAATGCTGTTTCGAGACAGCTCCCGTATGCCGGCTTTTGCGACGATGGGGATTCTGCTGGTGACCGCTTTTTTCTGGACGGGCACGATCAGCCTTTCGATTCGAGACGGCAATCTTGATCCCCGTTTGGCTACTTTCTATCTGCTGATTCCCGCGCTTGGCGCGTTTTTCGTTTGGTGGTCAGGAGGGCGTGCCAGCGGGCATGTTTTTGGCTTCCTGACCTTGATTGCGTTTTTTCTGGCCCAGGTTAGCAGTAGCTGGATGTTGAATCTGAGGCCGGAATTCGGGCATAGCCGTACACTTTTTGCTGAGACCGGCGACAGCGGAATGGCCTTACTGGCTGAAGATATCGCCCGCCTAAGCTCCTTGCGAACCGGTGATCCTACTGAAGCGCCGGTCTATTTGCAGGTAGAGTATTCCCATTTGCCATTCTTTTACTGGCATTTGAGAGAAATGGGCGATCTGCGTTGGCACCCCGGAATCGACTTGACAGGCGTGGAGGCGGATGCTCTGGTGGTGTCTCGAGGCACGCCGGGTAACAGGGGAGAATGGGATCTGCTTCCCGCCGGTTTCGTTGGCAGCAGTTACTCTGTGACACAGCGTTGGCTGCCCACAGAGTTGGAGAGTACTGGAGCCCTTTTGAGGTGGATGCTCTATCGTGAAAGGCAGCATGTCCCGGAGAGCGTCCCGGCGCTGCAAGAGGTAGAACTTTGGGTAATACGGGAGAAGTAAAAGATGGCTGAAGGACGGAGCGAGGAGCAAGTCGAGACCACAGAAGAGGTCTCCGAAACGGAGGTTCAGGATTCCTCTAGCGAGATTCCTGTTGCTGAGGAGCAGGAGGAGAGTCTGATTGAAACTCCAGCCCTCAAGGACTCGCAACGGTCCTTACAGAAGGAGACAGCTGGGGCGTCCGAAAGTTTCCTAGACTCGAACCTGTTGACTACGCTGCGGGCCAATTGGGAGACTGTCGCATGGGCGGGCATCCTGGTGGTCGCGTTAGTCAGCCGCTTTTACGCGCTAGGCGACCGCGGGATGAGTCACGATGAGAGTTTGCACGCGGTGTACTCTCTCGATCTCTATCGAAACGGCAGTTATCAACACAACCCGATGATGCATGGGCCGTTCCTCTTCCATGCAAACGCTTTCATTTACCTACTCTTTGGTGTGAGCGATGCCACAGCACGTGTCATGCCGGCTCTGGCAGGCATTGGGACCATCATTGCGGCGTGGTTTTACCGACGTTGGCTCGGGCGAACCGGCGCGCTGCTGACGGCGCTGCTACTGCTCTTCAGTCCCAGCATTCTCTTTCACAGCAGGTACATTCGGAACGATATCTACATCGTCTTTTTCTCGATGGTTTGGGTGTACTGCATGTTCCGCTATGTTGAAGAGCGGAGATTGAAGTGGCTCTACATTACTGTGACCGCGATGGCCCTTGGATTTGCTGCTAAAGAAAACCAGTTCATGTCGGGCACGATTTTTGGGGTCTTCATGGTAGGAGCGGCCGTGTGGCGCTGGTGGACGGGACAAGAGCAGATACGAGACAGTGCTTTTGCCGATATTGCAGTTCTGCTCCTAACTCTTGTCTTGCCATTTGCCGCGCCATTTGGGCACCTCCTCCTCGGTTGGGATGCGCTCGCTTATAGTACGACACAGGATCTGGCAAGATCGGCCATTCTGGTTCTGCTGATGACTGTACTAAGCGCAGCAATGGCCTACTGGTGGTTTGGTCCGGCCAGCGTAAGGGAGAGTGGAGGCCAGTCGGAAGCTAGACAGGGGCAGGAGCGAAGGCTCACGTTCTCGAATTGGGCTACATTTATGGCCTTGTTCTGGGCAATTGAGATCCTGTTGTTCACTACATTTTTCACAAATCCGGTCGACGGACTGGCGACCGGGGTGGTGGGCAGTCTCGGCTACTGGCTGGCTCAGCAGGAAGTCCAACGGGGAAGCCAGCCGTGGTACTACTACATTATGCAGACCCTGCTCTATGAATTTGTGCCACTTCTTCTCAGCCTGGGCGGGTTGACTCTGCTTGCGGTTCGTCTGCGAAAGGGGTTCTGGGGAAGGCCGGTCACCGAGGAGCGTGACGGGGCCAATTCAGAGGGCAAGAGTAGTACGGAATGGAAGCAGTCCGCGTCTGCCATCGCGAATGGGACTTTGTTCGTGCGGCCCTATCTTGTGCTCTTTCTGGCATGGTGGGGCATTGGGGCCTGGTTGTCCTATTCCTACGCAGGTGAAAAGATGCCTTGGTTGATGACGCACATGACGCAGCCGATGGCCCTATTCGGAGGTTGGTGGGGGGCGGAGATCCTTCGTCGAATCGACTGGAAGAAGGTGCGGGAGGTGCAAGGCTGGTGGTTGCTGGTGCTTCTGCCGGCACTGGTTTTTGTCGCGGCGACACTGGTTGGGTCGATCCCCAGCGGCGGCCGTGATGTAGACACGCTGTCTCGGACAGTTCGCTTCATACTTGCTCTCGGTTTGATGGGTGGTTTGTTGTATTACATATATCTGGCATTTGAGCGGTCAGGCTGGCGACTAACGTTGCGGCTGTCAGCGGTGACAGCGTTCACAATATTGTTTCTGCTGACAGTTCGATTCTCCTATCTTCTCACTTATGTCAACTACGACATGGCGACTGAATATCTCGTCTATGCCCACGCTGCTCCGGACGTAAAGAGGGCTCTGGAGGAGATAGAGACGATCAGCGAACGCACGGTTGGCGAGCGTGAAATCCAGGTCTCTTACGACGATGATGTTGCCTGGCCCATGACCTGGTACATGCGCTTCTATCCAAACCATATATTCTACGGGGCGAACCCGACCACTGAGGCGATGAGCGCGCCGGTCATCCTTGTCGGCAAGAAGAATTATGCAAAAGTCGAGCCGTACGTTGGCCGCGACTATGTCAGCCGCAATTACAGGCTTGTCTGGTGGCCTGAGGAGAGCTACAAAGGGGAATGGGACGCGGAGGCATCCATGTCCAGAGGTCTGACTTTAGACCAGATATGGGGCGCTTTGACAGATAGTGAGCGGCGTAGCCGCCTGTGGCAGATTTTTTTCTTCCGCAATCATCCTGACCGGACGCTAACGGAATGGCCTCACCGTCATGATTTCCGCATGTACGTCCGCAGGGACATCGCCGAAATTGTGTGGGACTTGAATGTTGTTCCTACTGCCGGTGGCGGACCGTCGCAGTCGCAGTCGTTTAGCTATGAAGAGGTCGAACGCAGTGCCAGCGTTGCGTACAACGGTCTCTATAGTGACGTTCCGCTGGCCAACCCGCGAGGTGTTGCGATTGGTTTGGACGGGATGCGATACATTCTCGATACTGGCAATAATCGCGTTGTCGCGTTGGATTCCGATGGTACATTTCGGTTGACATTCGGTAGTACTTGTTTTCTGGCGGAGGAAGGAAGCAGAGGCTGCACCGATCTGGACGGAGACGGACCTTTGGAACTGGGTGACGGCCAATTTCGGGAACCGTGGGGAATCGCGGTTGGCGCTGACGGCACGGTCTTCGTCGCAGACACTTGGAATGGGCGCATACAAGTTTTTGACAGCCAAGGGAATTTCCTGCGCAAGTGGGGAGTCTTCAATGCCATCACTGAAGATAGCAGAGACCCCTACGCACTATTTGGCCCGCGGGGACTGGCCGTGACGCCTGCGGGTAACCTTCTCGTTGCTGACACTGGCAACAAGCGCATTCTGGAGTTTACGCCGGCGGGAGAGTTCGTTCGCCAGGTAGGCGGGGGCGGGGTACTTTTAGGTCACTTTGAGGAACCGGTCGCCGTTGCTATTCACCCGCCGACGGGGAATGTCCTGGTCAGCGACGCTTGGAATCGCCGCATTCAGGTGCTTACGGCGGAGCTGGTTCCCGTATTCGAGTGGCTCATTCCCACCTGGGAGAGCCAGGAAATCTGGGACAAGCCGTTTATCGCGGCAGCGGCGGATGGTACGGTGTATGCTTCGGACCCACAGTATTCCCAAATTTATGTGATAGGTTCGGGCGGCGACATTCAGGCAAGCTTTGGGCGATATGGCTCGGACCTAAAAAGCTTTGCCAAGCCGACCGGCATTGCGATCGACCCGATAAGCGGCGAGATTCTCGTTGCCGACGCTGACAACCACCGGGTACTCGTTTTTTCGGGCAATTGAGTTCGGGAAAACCAGGCATCAGAAAGCGGTACAGAGCGGTGCCATGAGGGCCAACTGGGCAAGCATCGATCTTCGCCACTGGCCCTCTGGCGCCGTTGGCATTTTCGGATCTTGTGCAGCGCCCCACCATTGAAAGTTACGGGCTTGTCTTCTTCTTCTCCTCTACCCCTCGAGAGCAGTGTTTCCGTTGAGCAGTGGATCTGTCACGGTTGTGAATTCCTGAACCGGCCGAGCGCTGCGTTTTGCGGGCGCTGCGGCAGGCCTGAAGATATGGTTTGCCAGCAGTGCGGTAGAGAGAACCCCGGGGGGCACGAGTTCTGTGATGCATGCGGGGGGGAAATTTACGGAGGCGTACCTTCAGTTAACAGCGGTATCTGGACTAGTGTTCGACTTCGGATTCTTCTAGCAGGTGTTTCCAAGAAAGTACTGCGTCGAGGGCTTGTCTGGTATACGCCTTTCCAGGCATGGCGGTGGTCATGGCAGTACCTTGGGGAATGGTTGCTTCGCAACCGCTGGGATTTGACGGCGGTCGTCCTGCTAACCGTCGCGGCAGCATTTCTGCGAGTTTACCGGCTCGAAGAGATCCCGGCCGGTTTTCACGGCGATGAGGCTTTGACCGGAATCGAAGGTCTGCGCATTCTGCAAGAGGGCTGGATAGGACCCTATACTTCCTCAGCATTAGGTCAACTGACCGGTCCCTTCTACCTTACTGCACTGTTGATCTGGCTTCTTGACGCTTCCGTATTCTCCGTTCGACTGTCGATGGGTTTATTCGGCATTGCAACTGTTCCGGCGTCTTACTTTCTCTTGCGGATAGGGTTCGGCCGCTGGATCGCGCTGTTCGGAACGTCGGCGCTGACGGTGAGCTACTGGCATCTGCACTTCAGCAGGTTGGGTTTTGGAGTAGTGCCATTGGCATTTGTGTCGACGGCAGCGGCGGCGGCCCTGTTGTGGGCGATGAAGTCTTACGATGGAGGGAGTCTTGACGAGCGACGCAGAAACCTGTGGATCTGGTTTGCGGCCGGGGCTCTGCTGGGTCTGATACCCTACACGTATTTTGCATTTCCAACGTTTCTGGCTGCCATGGCTGCTGCGCTTACCCTCTACTTTTTGTTGCAGAAGGAGTCGTTCAAGCGTAAGATGCTGCCTCTCTCTCTACTGGCGATTGGGGCGGCCGTGAGCGCGGCCCCCGTTATTCAGTTTGCTGCTCGATCGCCAGAGGATTATTTCGGGCGCATGAACCAGAAGTCGGTGTTTGACTATCATGAGTTTGTGAACGCGGAGGGCTTGGCAGAGAGGGGAGGGTTTCTAATAGAACGGGCTTGGGAAGCCTTTTCGCTGCTGCTGCGGAACCCAAGGATAGACGGTGTAGATGGAATTGGTGGCGTAGGCGCAGTGGACGCGGGCATCGCGTTGCTGGCTTATTTTGGACTGGCCATTTCGATTCGAAAGTGGCGCAGCCCACCTCACTTGATGGCAGCGCTGGTGGTGATTGGCGCACTTGCGGGGCTTGTGCTCACCGATCCTTCAGCCGGTTCGATGCGACGCAGTATCACCGCCATTCCGTGGGTCTTTGGGCTGGCAGGCGTTGGCGCTGGGGCTATCGTACACTACGGGTATCGTTCACTTGGGACCTGGGGGCGAGCTGGTGCGGTTAGCGCTTCGGTCCTTGTGCTCTTGGTGAGCGGAGTCTGGAATCTCAGCTACTACTTCATCGAATTGCCTACGACGTCGACATTTCGATGGACCTTCGCTACCTATTATTTGGAATCGCTTGAGGCGGCCCACTCATTCAATGATCCCGGTACGATTTACTATTTTTCGGCGCAGCGCAGGTTCAAGTATGAGACTATACGGTTCCTTTATCCGGATAGCAACGGCGTCGACAGGTCGAGGGAGTTCGGGGAATTTGACCTGGAGAAGCTCGATCCGGGACCGGTAACGTACTTGCTGGAGGGCCCGTACGTGGAAGAGATCGACAGGATCATGGAGTTGTATCCCGGGGGGGAGCTCATCGTGGATGAGGGGCCCGACCCCGTGTATGTCATTTATCACCTGGGAGGGTAGCCGAAGTTCGAACGAGTTCACGCCAGCACGTTTTCCTGTGAATTTTCCATATAACATTGATAAATGAAGGAATGAAGTGACAGGCCCATGCTGAACACGGAAGGAATCAGGGGGCAGAGGAGCTGCACTGCTTGCGGGCACGCCAACCGTCCCACGGCGAATTTCTGCGAGTATTGCGGCGGAGGTCTGCCAGCGACGGTGGACTGCGCCCAATGCGGCGAGGAGTGTGACAACGGGCAGCGTTTTTGCCATGCCTGCGGAAATTCGCTGGCAGGGGAAGGCGTCGAGGAGAGGGAAACAGCAAGGACAGAGGTCCCCGCCGGCGCCACTGGAGCGAGCCCGAAACCCGACGATTCAACCCACGGCGGATGGCGAGCCCTTTGGGGAGGCACCTTTGCGGCAGTTCAGGGGTCGGCCATAGGGAGGCTGGTTGGGCCTCTAGTGAAGCCGGACCCAGCAGATGCCTTTGACCAGGGCCGGCCTTCTGCTGGGGGCGGGCGAACTGAAGCCGGCGGAGGGATTTCTTTGGAACAGGTTGCCCATCTTGGCGCGGCGGGGACGGTCCGAGCTAACGTCTTTTGGGGTGTGTTGGCAATTATTGGCGCGGTGAGCGGTCAGTGGCTGCTAGGACGCGGGCAGACGTTGCCTGCGGTCGGTCTTTTCGGCGCTGCAATCCTGGTGGCCCTCTGGGCTTTTCGAAGAAGTACGGACTTTGCTCTACCTGCGTTAGGCGACCATGGGCAGCTGAAACAGTTCAACCCATTGTGGTTGCTTGCAATCGTGTTAGTTCCGGGCGTGTTTGCGGGTTGGTCTTTGGAACGACTGTTGACGAACCCGGACCGGCCTCCCGACAGCTTCTGGCAGCTGCACTGGGCGAGCATCCTGCTTCTCATTGGTTGTGTTTACTTAGCACAACGCGTTCTGGGAAGGCAACGTGCAGGTGTGCAGCGGGGCAGCGCGGAATATCCTCAGACGACTTCAGAATCAAGAAGGGACAGAAACTCGGACGCGCGACAGAGTCCCTGGAGCACGGGCCAGCGCCTGCTAGTCTTACTGATCATCTGTTTAGGTATGTTCATGCGGGTCTATCTGCTGCCCGAGTTCCCTGCGGGCACGTGGTATGACGAAGCCACGGCCGGGCTGGAAGCCCAGCGAATACTTAGTGAGCCAGACTATAGGCCGCTGTATGTAAGCGCGTTGATGGGGCCTGAACACTATGTCTATCTGATCTCCTTTCTGTTTACTCTATTGCCTAAGATCACATTTGTCGTTCGTCTGGCCACCGTCATCACGGGTGTGTTGTCGGTGCCGGCGGCGTATCTGGCCGGGAGCCAACTGTTTGGCCGCGGCCCTGCGCTTGCGCTGGCTTTTCTGATCGCTGTCTCTCGCTGGAGCGTAAATTTCAGCCGAATCGGAATGTTTAACATTCTGATGACATTGTTTGTCTTTTTGGCGATCGGCCTCTTGTTCAAAGCGTTGCGGAGAGGCCGATTGACCGACTATCTGTGGGCCGGGTTATTCCTGGGGTTTGGCCTGAACACGTACTACGCATTTCAGTTGTTTCTCGCGGTTGTTTCGGTGTTTGTTTTGTATCTTCTGATCTCGAACTGGCCGCTCATTCTTTCGCAGTGGAAGGGTCTTGTGGTGCTGGCGATGGGCGTACTGTTATTCCTGGCGCCGCTGGCCACTTTTGCTTTTGCCCGACTTGACCGGTACCTGGAACGGACGCGAACCGTTTCGATTTTTGAGGAGTATGGGGAGGACGAGGTCTGGGGGAAGGTACGGGAAAACGCGGTCACTCACCTGCTCATGTACAACGTTCGCGGCGATCCTAACGGCCGTCATAACCTGCCAGGGGAGCCGATGCTTGCGCCGGTGGCGGGCGGTCTGTTGATATTGGGCCTTGGGCTCAGCCTAAGCCGCTTCTGGCGCCCCCGATTTCTGCTTTTCATACTGTGGTTTTTCGGTCTGCTGGCAGGAGGCGTGTTTTCGCTCAGCTTCGAGGCGCCGCAGTCATTGCGCGCCATCGGCACGTTGCCGGTGGCGTATATTCTTGTCCTGCTCCCGTTGGCGTTGCTGTGGCAGAACTGGCGCGCGGCTTCTTTGCATGGGTGGGGTGTGAAGGAGGAGGAGGGCGAGGCAGGTGTTGGAGATAGTTACAGCAGATTCTATGGGGCAGGCAGCAAGTTAGCTGAGCGTTTCCGGTATGTCATTCTGTGGCGAGGCACGCCGGCCGTTTTCCTTGCAGTGCTACTTGCGGCAGTAGGTATTAACAATTTCAGGACGTACTTCGTTCAGCAGGTGAATGATTTTGCCGTCTGGAACGCATACTCCACTGGAGAAACGATCGCGGCGTCTGTGGTCGCAGAGCATATCGACAGCAGTGACACAGACGTCTATCTGACTTCGCACTATGCCGGGCATCCATCGGTACGTTTCGTGGGCAGCTCGGTGCCGTATTACCGGGCGATCAAGTATACCGAAACGCTGCCAATGCCGCTTTCGTCCGATCGTAACGCGCTCTTTCTGATGGATCCTGAGCGCCGGAATTTCTTCGAGCAGGCCAGGAGCTTTTATCCGAACGGTGAATTTATCGAACATAAGCCACCCTTTGGCGGACCTACCGTCCTCTATGAGGCCCGCCTCAGCCCGGAGGACATCTCCTCGATACAAGGTTTGGACGTTGCCTACTTTGAAGGTGATGGGTGGACGGGCAGCCCGGTCACTGTTGAGAGGCATGCCACTGTATCCGTGAATTGGCCCGGCGAGGCTCCTCTTTCCGGAGCATTTTCGGCGGAGTGGACGGGGGTTCTCAACATCGAAGAGTATGGCCCGCACAAGCTGATCCTGCGCGCTCCCGGGGCTGCTGAACTGTACATAGACGAGGCGCTAGTGGGCGAGATCAGAGAAGAGGGGGAACCGGACCAGACGGCAGAGGGTTGGGAAACTACGGCAGCCCTGAAGCTGGCAATAGGACTTCACAGGGTCCGCATTCGCGCGGTCGGCGGCGATGGTCCTGTATCCCTTTCGTGGCAGCGTCCGGGCGAGGCGGAGCAGATCGTGCCGTCGTCGGCTCTTCATGTGCCGCCTGTGACGAGCAACGGGCTTCTGGGAAGATACTACGCCAATGGGGACTGGGAGGACCCGCCGGCATTCACTCGAATTGACCCGCAGATCAATCTCTATTTTCACGATATTCCTTTGCCACGTCCGTACACGGTGGAGTGGGAGGGGAAGCTGGCGGCACCGGTTGACGGTGTTTACCGATTGGGGATCGAGTCTATAGACGAGTCCGAACTGTGGGTCGACGACATCGCGGTGGCTGCAAGCCCTGAGCCAAATCAGTACGATGAAGACGCGATTACTTTGACGGCGGGACTGCATGACATTCGGATCCGCTATGTGGCGCGCACTTCGCATTATCACGTCAACCTTCACTGGGCGCCGCCGGGACAGGAGCGGACGCTGGTGCAGGCCGAGGCGCTCATTCCTCCCCAGGGAAACTACGACCATCTTTCGGTAGAGGACCTGGCGATATTCGACAGAACTGCGGAGGAGTCGCTGGCGGGCCTACCTCTTGATGTATCGCTCTTACCGGTGGATGTGGAGCAGACGGCTGCGTTTGAAGAGGTAAGCGACATATTTGAACGGCCGCGAGGGATTGCCGCGGCCAACGGCATGTTGTATGTCGTCGATCCAGGCCAGCAGTCGCTGTTCGTACTGGATCCGAGCGGGCAGGAGATCGCCCAGGTTCGCCGCTCGAACCGGCGATTCAGCGAGCCGGTCGATGTCGCTGCAGACGTGGACGGAAACATTTATGTTCTCGATGCTGGGGGCGAGGGCCAGGTGTCGATCCATGACTCGGCCGGTGACTTTGTGCGAGCGGTTCCGTTGTCTGATAACATTGCGGACAGAAGCAGAGGTATTGACGTAGACGAGGCGGGCCGCATCTGGCTGGCACTCACTCCTGCGCTTGCCGTGGCGGCATTTGACGTGGAGGGGCGGGAGCTGGCCCGCATCTCGACTGTGTTCAGCCAAGGGGACTTCCAACCGGTTGACGTCGCTTACCATGCTGACGATGCCGTTTACGTTTCGACGGTGGGTACGACCGCGGTGATTCGTTTTGATATACGCGGCGAACCGCTGAAATTGTGGCCTCTGTCTACGGCAAACAGTGTGGACGGCCCGCACATGGCGCTGGACGAGGCAGGGGCGCTGTACGTCACACAGCCGGAACTGGGAGGCTTTGTGCGGATCCCGTTAGACGATGGCGAGAGTATTGGGGTATGGGCGCTACCGTCGAGTCAAACGATTCGCAAGCTGATTGGCGTCAGTGTGGGTCCTGAAGGCGACCTGTTGGTGACCGACAGCGAGAACGGCAATATTTACCGCGTTCCTGTCTTGCCGTAGGGCGAACAAGGACCGGACTGCGGTTGCAGTCTTCATTTCTGGTTGTCCCAGGCTGCATTCGGAGTTGCCGACCCGGGGGGACGGCGGCGTTTTCTGTTGCTTTCGGCCAGGGCGCGCGGAAGTCCTGGGGCAGACTGGGTTTTCTCTTCGGGTCAAATCCTTTCATCCTCATTGTCATTCATAACTGCGACCGCTGGCCGTAGGACACCATGTATCGAAAACCTGAGAAGGACATGTCGAGAGAAGAGACGGTCTTATTCTGTCCCAATTGCGACTCTTTGGTCAGGCGTGAGGCCAGATTCTGTGACCAGTGCGGCGGTTCCTTGTCGGAGGGGGAACCGGGCGCGAGGTGGGAGGCGGGCGGCCAGGAGGTAGTCAGATCCGACGAGATAAGCGAAGAGTCGGAAGTGGCCGAGACCAGGCTTGGTGTAGAAGAGGCGGTGGAGGAGAGGACAGAAGCAGAGGTTGAAGCGTTACCGAACAGAGCACGTGATCGTCCCAGAGCGACTCTTCTAGAGAAAGTGGGGGGTGGTATCCGAACGCTCGTGCTTTGGAGCGGGAGTCCGTTGCTGTTGCTGGTGGTCCTGGTAGGCGCGGTTGCGAGGGATAATTTCAGGAGGGTGGATTCGCAAGCGCAGCCACCATTGGAAGGGGAGAGCGCCGAAGCTGTCCCCGGGGGCGTGCCGGGCATGGCCTTGCCCTTGGATATCGTAACCCCGTTTACGGGGGAAGAAAAGACCACAGAGTTCGAGACGGTAGGCACCGGTTTTGAACGACCGCGGGGCGTTACCACGGCGAATGGAAACATATACGTTGTCGACCCAGGCCAAGGGGCGCTGTTCGTACTGGACGGCGCAGGTCAGCAGATCGCCCAGATAGACCGTTCAGACCGGCCATTCGTGGAACCGGTCGACGTGGCGGCGGACGAGGAAGGGAATGTCTACGTCCTGGACGCCGGCGATGGCGGCCAGGTGAGTATCCACGGTCCTGACGGCGTGTTGCGAGAGGTAGTACCTATTCCTGACGGGGCTGCGGACAGGAGCAGGGGGCTGGATGTTGACGGCCAGGGTCGGATCTGGTTGGCCATGACACCGGCGCTGGCTGTTGCCGCGTTCGACATTTCGGGACAGGAGTTGATCCGCATCTCGACTGATTTTGAGGGTACCGATCTGCAGCCCGTTGATGTCGTCTTTCAGCCTGACAGTTCTATTTTCGTAGCTACGGCGGGAATGACTTCCGTGCTGCGATTTGACGCGTCCGGGGAGTTGCTGAATCTGTGGCCGCTGGTCACAGCTAACAGTGTCGACGGGCCCCACCTGGCCCTTGACAGCGATGGGGTCATTTACGTCACTCAACCGGAGCAGGGCGGCATTCTCAGGATTTCCGGTAACGACGTAGAGGACCTGGAGGCCTGGGTGCTTGCGGGTGGTCTGCCTCTGCGGAAGCTGGTTGGAATCACGGCGGGCGACCCTGACAGTCTATTGGTGAGCGACAGCGATAACGGGAACATTTACCGCCTGCAGATATCACCTTGAGCGGCTCGCGGCGGCGACGGTTTGCATCGCGTTGGAGGAAAGAGCGGCAGAGTTGGAGGAAAAGTGACTGAGAAACTGACTGAGATGACAGAGGACGCCCGCGGGCGCGCGTTTTTCAATGAACCTGACGCGGCGGGGCTGATGCACAGGGCGTTCACCCGCTCGCTTGGCTTCGACCGGGCGGTCATGAACCGTCCTCTGATTGGTATTCTGAACACGTATAGCGAGATGAATAACTGCCATGCGCACTTCCCCGAGCTGGTGGAGGCGGTCAAGAGGGGCGTCTGGCAGGCGGGGGGGTTTCCACTGGAGTTTCCGACTATCAGCCTGGGGGAGATCTACCTGACGCCCACTTCGATGCTATGGCGCAACCTGGCGGCCATGGACACCGAGGAGATGATACGCGGCAATCCGATGGACGGAGTGGTCGTGCTGTGCGGGTGCGATAAGACGACGCCGGCAGCGTTGATGGGTGTTGCGAGCGCTGACCTGCCGGCATTGCTCGTCTCAGGCGGGCCAATGTTGAACGGGCACTGGCGCGGTCAGACGCTGGGGGCATGCACTGATTGCCGCCGCCTGACGACTGAGTACCGGGCGGGCAATCTCAGCGATGGCGAGTATGCGGAGGTGGAGGAGAATCTGGTGCGAAGCCGGGGCCACTGCATGGTGATGGGTACCGCTTCGACGATGAATTCGCTGACGGAGGCGTTGGGCATCTCTTTACCTGGGAACGGGGCGATACCGGCAGCAGATTCGCGGCGCATACTTCTGGCTGAGAGGGCCGGGCGGCGCATAGTGGGGATGGCGGAAGAGGGGCTGCGCCCGTCGCAGGTTCTGACGCGAGAGTCGATGGAGAACGCGATTACTCTGCTGTGCGCCCTGGGGGGAAGCACGAACGCGGTGGTGCATTTGCCGGCGCTAGCGGGGCGGCTTGGCATCGATCTGCCGCTGGACCTGTTCGACTCTTTCAGCCGGCGGACACCGTTGCTTGCCAATTTACGGCCAGCGGGCTCTTTTCAGATGGAGGACTTTTTCTATGCCGGCGGCGTGGCGGCGGTTTTGCGGCAGCTCCTGCCCCTGCTTCATGGCGATGCGCTTACCGTCACGGGGCGGACAGTCGCGGAGAACGTTGTGGATAGCGACATTGTCGATAGTGAGGTGATTCACTCTCTGGACAAACCGTTGAAGGGGGAGGGCGGGCTGGCGATCCTGCGCGGCAATCTGGCGCCGGCGGGGGCTGTAATCAAGCATGCGGCCGCCTCGCCGGGACTGATGCAGCATAGGGGGCGGGCCATCGTATTCGACGGTATTGCCGATCTGCAGGAGAGAATCGACGATCCGGATCTGGACGTCAGTCCCGAGGACATTCTGGTACTGCAGAATGCGGGGCCAATTGGGGGACCGGGCATGCCGGAAGTGGGGAATCTACCGATTCCCAAAAAGTTGCTAAAAGAGGGCGTACGCGATATGGTGCGTATCTCTGATGCAAGGATGAGCGGTACGGCCTTTGGTACGATCGTTCTGCACGCAGCGCCGGAGGCTGCAGTAGGCGGACCTCTGGCGGTTGTACGCACGGGAGACGAGATCGAGTTGGATGTGCCGGGGAGGCGGCTTGAATTGCGAGTCGAGCCAGAAGAGATGCAAAGGCGGCTCGCCGAGTGGCGACAGCCGCAGCCGGCGTACCGACGGGGCTATGGTAAGTTGTTCTTAGACCATGTTATGCAGGCGCCGCAGGGAATGGACTTTGACTTCCTGTTGGGGCGGGACCCTGTGGAGACGATTGCGCAGCCCAAGTTTTGAGTAGTTAGGCCCGCAGGCGGGGGAACTGTAGTGGTCAGGGTTCAGTGGTTGGTGGTTTTAGGCGGCGGGCGTTGTTGGTGACCGTTCGCGAACCGCAATTGGTTAAGTATTGGATTTTACTTGGGAGATGGGTCGCAGATTTGAGGAGTTGAGATATGCCTGAGTTTCCGCCGGTTGATGAGCAGATGGCTGTATTGATGCGGGGTGTCGAGTTTGGCGATGATCGGACTCGTGACAATATGGAGGCGGAGCTGCGCCAGAGGCTTGTAGGGAGCCAAGAGAATGACCAGCCGCTGCGCGTCTATTGCGGCTTCGATCCCACGTCGAGCGATCTTCATCTGGGACATACGGTTCCGCTGCGAAAGCTGAGGCAGTTCCAAGAGCTTGGTCACACGGTCGTCTTCCTGATTGGCACCTTCACGGGAACGATTGGGGACCCCAGTGACAAGGAGAGCGCGCGCAAGCAACAGAGCCTAGAAGAGGCTATGGAAAATGCGCGGACATTCACCCAGCAGGCGCACAGGGTGCTGGACCCTGAGAAGACGGTCGTTGACTACAATCACAGGTGGTTAGGCGAGTTGGACTTTGGCGGCGTTATCCAGCTGGCGAGCAGCTTTACGGTGCAGCAGTTCCTGGCCAGGGACAATTTCAGCAAGCGGCATGCCAAAGGGGAGCCCATTTGGCTACACGAATTCTTCTATGCGTTGATGCAAGGTTATGATGCCATCATGCTGGACACGGACGTGCAGATAGGGGGCACTGACCAGCTGTTCAATTTGATGGCAGGGCGCACTTTGATGAACGCACGAGGCATGCGGCCACAGGTCGTGTTGACCTTCCCGATTCTGGTAGGGACGGACGGTCTTTTGCGGATGAGCAAGTCGACGGGCAATCATATTGGGATCGATGAGGCCCCAGGTGTGATTTTCACCAAGGTCGTCAACCTCCCGGACCATACTTTCCGGAACTTCGCTGAGTTGGTGACCCGCTGGAGCCAAGAGCAGATCGATGGCATGGTGGCACAGATAGAGAGCGGCGAGTTGGCGCCACAGGCTGCGAAGAGGGCCCTGGCGAAAGAGATAGTCAGTATCTTTCACGGTGACGCAAGGGGGGAACAGGCGGCTGTGGACGCGGTGCGCATGCACGAGGGGGCGGCGCCGAGCGACGCTCCGCAGTTCAGATTGTCGCAGGAGATGAATTTGCTGGACTTGATGAGTGCGGCGGGACTGGTTCGCAGCAAGGGCGAGGCGCGGCGTCTGATTCAGCAAGGGGGCGTGCGGCTCGACGGGGTTGCGGTCTCCGACGGCGTGCAAACGTCGCTTACCCCGAACGGCGGGGAAAACGTGCTGCAGGTCGGAAGGAAGAGGTTCTTGCGGGTCGTTTCCGGCGGATAGGGGCGACCGATGCCCGGGGGAAGGTTGGAGAAATTCCTAGTACCAATAAAAACAGGAACCGGATGCCACGCTTCCCCCGATAGTGGCTTCCAACCACAACGTGACAACTCGGTTCCCTAAGTAGTAATTATAGCATGCTTTTCTTTGCTTGTAAAGGGGTAATTTCAACGAATTTCAAGGTTTTTTCTTGTTTATGTGCCAGAACCGGGCTTTCTTCGGCCTAGGTAGAGGTCCAGGTGACGAATAGAGGGCGCGGTGCAGTCTCTTCGTCTCAAGTCGAAGGACGCGGACGGGCGGGCAGGCTGCCGGGGACGAAGCACAGCACTGTGCCTGGATCTTCAGTGAGATTCAGGACCGAACAAACGTAAGGAGCGAGCGATGGGGACATTCGATGGGAAACGCGGTCTTATATTTGGTGTCGCGAACAAGAATTCAATTGCGTGGGGGATAGCGCAGGCTCTGGCAGAGGAGGGCGCTGAAATTGGTTTAAGCTATGCCGGCGACTTTCTGGAAAAACGGGTCACGCCTTTGGCGGCTTCGCTGGGGAGCAGCTTCGTTGAGGAATGCGATGTTACCGATGACGCGGCGATTGAGGCGCTCTACGGAAAGGCCGGAGACCACTTCGGGGGCCTCGATTTTCTGGTGCATTCGATTGCCTTCGCCCCACGGGAGGACCTGGGTGGACGTTTCGTGGACACAAGCCGCGAGGGGTTCCGCGTCGCGCTCGATATCAGTTGCTACAGCCTGATTGCGCTGGCCAAGGGTGCGGTCCCGTTGATGTCAGAGGGCGGCAGCATCATGGCAATGACCTATTACGGCGCGGAAAAGGTGACGCCCAACTACAATGTAATGGGTGTGGCCAAGGCCGCGTTGGAGGCGACAGTTCGCTATCTTGCCTGGGACCTGGGTAAGGAGCAGGTGCGGGTGAATGCGATAAGCGCCGGTCCCATCAAGACCTTGGCATCGGCGGGTGTCAGCGGATTTCGGAAGAGTCTTGGCTACGTGGGCACGGTGGCGCCGATGGGGAATGTAACCCAGGCCGACGTGGGGAATGCGGCCCGGTTCCTCCTAAGCGACTGGGCGCAGAAGGTTACCGGCGAGGTTGTCTATGTGGACGGGGGTTACAATATCATGGGCGCCCCCGAGATGGACACCGTTTCGGGGTAAGAGGCGGGCAAAGCCGAATCCGGAATGCGAACAGGTCAACCCACTAACGGGTTGACCTGTTTTTCATGTCTATTTGAGGGGAGCGACAGGCGATGGTCATGCGAACGCTGGACTGATTTACCAACGCGCTTCCCACTTCACCTCGTCCCCCGATTTCCCCATGGTCTGGCATTTGTATTGCCGTGGCGGGAGCGACGGGATTTGAACCCGCGACCTCCGGCTTGACAGGCCGACATGCTAACCGCTACACCACGCCCCCATCAGGAAATCAAGACATGCGATTGTGAGGATATCACGGACGGGTCAGGTTGTCAAATGAAACCGGTTCTAAATTGGTTGGATTCGGGCTGAGGGAAGGCAGAATGTGTGGCTGTTTCAGCCTTTGCGCGGGGGGAGGCGAGGTATATGTTTGCCGACGCGTCGCAGGAGACGTGAGGAGATGGCCTGCGTGCGGGCGGGCAGCTTTTTGGCGCTGGAGGCAGGGCGGGGCCGGCGTGCATTGTCGACGATGCGCTGGGCGGCCTGGCGTCCTTGTTCCATTGCCTCGCGGTAGTGGCCCGACATGAGCTCCGGCGTGATTTTCTGTCCTTCCGTGGCCCACAGCGTTACCGCTCTGCCGATTGCCCAGGTGCCGGCGTAGGCGACGGCCACCTTTGGCACTATACCCCAAACCGGAATCAATCCGCTCATCTGGCGTGCGATCTGGCGGAACAGAAAGCCACTGCCGAGAACGCCAACGATTTCGCCCAAGAGCTTCTGCGGGGAACCGGACTTGCCTGAGACCAGGGCGATTTTGTAGGCCATCATCAGTTGGTTCTTTGTGAGAACGATTGCGTCTCCGGCGCCGAGGACGAAGTTCAACCCCGGCACGGTTTCGCCCAGACCGGTGGTGAAGGAGTAGCTGGCGTTGACCTGGGAGGTTTCCTGGATCAGTATATTGAGGGCTGCCGGCCGCAAGGGCGGCAGTCGGCGGGCGAGGGGCAGGCGGAGAGGGGCGGGAACGATCTGTACCAGCGTAGCGGCGACGCGGGCAACTGACTGATCGGACCAGTCTGAGATGGCCACGCGTACGTGTTCCCCACGGCGGGTGATGGCGCTGTCGGAGCGTTTGGCTTCGGGACCTATTACGACGATAAGCGAGGGGATGGAGCGGGCGGTCAGGGCCTGGTGGAGAGAGCGCAGGGCCGGACTAAGTTCGAGTTGGTTTGACACGAGCAGGGCGCAGTCCGGAGATGGGAGTGAGGGCTGCGCGGAAGAGGACTGGTTCGCAGGGGAACTGGGTGCAATATCGGTGCTCTGCGAGAGCAGGCCGGACCCGCTGCTGTCGGTTACGGTGATCCATGGATCGACGTAGTCGGCGCTGGGGGAGCTGAGGCGGGCTGCAGCGTGCTCTGCGTCAGGTTCATCGTCAGCTGCGATCAACAGATGGAAGGGGGCTTCGATCTCCCGCTGAATCTCGGCAAGGTTGATCTCACTGACGATCTGCCAGATGGAACGCAGTGGAAGTGAACGCATCGTCCACTTCGCCTACCCGTAGACGCGCACGTCGTCGCCGGCGCTTACGGCGTCAGAGTCCAGGACCCGGGCAAAGGCGTCAAGGGTACGGTCGATGTCGTCGGAGGAGACTGACAGATTTGTGACCGCCCTCAGCAAGTTGCCGCCAGTAGGATTCAGCAGGACACCCTCTTCCCTCAGGCCGGCGGACAGTTGTGCCGGGGTGATGTCGTCGCGATGCAACTCGAAGTAGACGATATCGGTTTCTATCTTCTCAGGGTTGAGGACAATGCCGTCCAATTTGGCCAGGCCTTGGGCCAGTTTGCGGGCGTTGGCGTGGTCGTCGGCCAATCTCTCGATCATTTCGGAGACGGCAACGATGCCGGCGGCGGCGATAATGCCGGCCTGGCGGGTGCCGCCGCCGAGGATTTTGCGCATGCGGCGCGCCCGATTGATGAAATCGGCGTCGCCGACGACGACGGAGCCTACCGGGGCGCCGAGCCCTTTGCTCAGGCAGACACTGACACTGTCCGCCTCTTGCACGAGGCGGGCGGGGGCGACGTTGAGGGCGACAGCGGCATTCCAGAGGCGGGCTCCGTCCACATGGAGTTTGAGGCCGTGGCTGTGTGCTGTGTTACCGGCAGCGTCCATGTATTCCACGGGCAGGCATCGCCCGCCACTGCGATTGTGTGTGTTCTCGATCGCGAGCAGTCGGGTACGGGGGTAATGTTCGTCATCGGGGCGGATCGATGCCACCACCAGGTCCAGGTCCAAGGTACCATCGGGTGAGGTTGGCAGTGGGCGTGGATACACGCCACCCAGAACAGCAGTGCCGCCTTGCTCGGACGTAAAGATGTGGGCCTGATCTCCCAAGATAAGCTCGTCGCCGCGACCGCAATGGCTGATTACAGAGGCCAGATTGCCCATCGTGCCGCTGGACACGAACAGTGCGGCCTCTTTTCCGAGCAAGTCTGCGGTCATCGCCTCGAGACGATTGACGGTTGGGTCTTCGCCGTAGACGTCGTCTCCGACCGGAGCCGAGGCCATCGCCTTACGCATTTCTTCCGTTGGGTGCGTTACTGTATCGGAGCGCAGATCGATCGCTTTTTCAGTCAAAACAGTTACCTTTCGTCTTGCGAATAAGATGCGGTTCTGCAAATACGGGGTATTGTGGCTAAAGATCCATTTTCAGGTTGCGTCGGTCTGTTGATGTTGTCCTATATAGCCGATGACGACGACTCGTCGAACACTGTCCCAGTCGAAGGCAATACGGATTGTGTAACGAGAGTCCTTGTTGCTGCCTGTGCCGACGTGCCTCTTCAACCAGTACATTTTGCCTTCAAGACTGGTCGTATACCAGGACTTGTACCGGGTCATCGTGTTCTTGCTTTGACCCCCCACATAGCGCCAGCCACAAACTTTCTTAATTGACGAGTCAAAGTCGGGTACGCTTACTTCTCCCATCTTGGAACGGTAGAATGTCGTCGCGAGCCATTCGAACGCGGCCAATACGTTCGTGGGCTTCTCAAATGGATTATCTTCGATCTCAGATTTCGAGTTGGGCTGAAAAAGCAGCTCGCCGGAGTATTTTTCTCTGGCAAGCGCCACAGCGGTTCTTACGTCCTCAATGTTCAGGAATTCATCTTCACTCGGAGGCCTTGCGGTTGGCGCCATCTGCTTGCGCGCTCTTTCGTAAGCGATGCGCCAGAGCCTGACAATATCCTGCGTCGTCTTCAGTTCGCCGCGAAGCTCTTGAAGCTCTTGTCTCAGAGAAGTGTTTTCTGACTCCATGGTGGAGATGACAGTATCGGAAACATAGGGAGTTTCTGCACCGGATTCATGAACACTTTCATCGCTGCGCACTCGTATCGCTGCTAGTGTGGAATCGGTTTCGTCGTCCTCCACTGCTGATTTGTTCGAAGTCGACTCTTCGGCGGCGGGAGGGGCCGCCGATTCGGGGACAGGGGAGGCTTCCCTGTTGCCTATTGCAGCCAGGTCTTCGTCTTCTTCGCCGGAGTTCGAAAACAGCTGATAGATCTGATTGAGGCAGCCGAGGATCTGTCGCTGAAGTTCTCCGCGCTGCGGCCAAAGGGCTACCTCCTCTTCGATAGTCGGAGCAATATTGTGAACCGGCTTATATTCGGAAAGCAAGACCTTCAACGACTCTGTCTGGCGAAGTAATTCCGCCATGTCCTCGGGCGCTGCCAGTTGATTGCCTGCCAGCCGATCGGACAGTCGCTCTACCGACCAGGAATCCGGATCGCATTGAAAGAAGGCCAGTTCACGTCCGACCTCTTGCTTCATCTCAGCGAGAATTGCGTTGTATTTCAGTGTATAACTTCGTACCTTTGTTTTGTATTGAATGATTTCGGTGGCGGATGCTACGAAGTCGTTCGCGTGCTGCCATTGCGGCGCGTCTGCCGGCAGTTCTCTCATTTCCTCAAGCCACTGGGAGAAGACCGTGTCACCCTGAGATTCTGCGGAATCGTCTTTGTCACTTTCATCAGGGTCTGGCATGTTCCCTGACACACAACATAGCATGAGAGCTACATCGTCTTCCTTGAAATGACTGTGCGAAGCAAGGATGTTTTCCTTCTCCTGATGCCAGATGTCGGAAGGCCAACTGCCTGAGAAGCGATTCTCGGAAAAGTCCAGACCATGGACTGGCATATTCAGTGCGGACAGATGTCCGGACACTTCCTTATAGAGTTCAGAGTGGGAATCCATCCAGATTCGCAATATGGGGCCAACGAGCTCAGCTGAGAAGGGCAGTAGACGAAGTATTTCGGTCAGGAGAAGCTGGTTGCCAGCCTTATGAGGGTTTCGGAATCCTTTGATTTTCACATTCTTGCGCAGTACCGATATGAACGATCGGCTCTGATCTCCACCGGCGTTCTTCCTCCACTCCAGAGCGCGTTGAACCACTTCTGCGCGAAATTCGCCCGACATCAGTCCGACAATGTAGTTCAGATTTGGCGTTTCGGCGAGCATAGGAGTCACCATTTCACCTCGGGGCCGGGCCTGGTGAACTTACAGTTCCCTTACGAAGGGAAGAAAACGAGAAGAGAAAAGCTGGGGGCCGGTGCAGAATGCAACCGACCTCCCTTGCTTCTCTCTCCTCAGTCTGGGGCCACTAGGTAAGACTATTCGGGTCGGAAGGTTCCGACGATTGCGTTGATCTCTGCCTGCCTGTTGCTGACCTGGTTTTCGGGAACGGCAACGATCAGGATGTAGGCGGTGTCATTTGCGCGGAGCGCTGTGATGACAACGTGAGCGTCGAAGAGACCCTGGCTGGCCAGATCGGCGCTGGCAACGCCCTGAATTGAGGGCAGGTTGTTGGTTGTGCCGGCCTCGAGGCTCTGGATCTCCACGGGAACCGGGAGGGGAAGACTCTCCAACTGTTCTCCCAGCCAATCCACCAATCTTTCTGACGAGATGTCGTCGTCGAGATTCGGGAAGATGCCGACGCCGGCCAATGCGGCGATAGGCGGCCTGGAGAATATGGCGAGCTGTACGCCAAGGTGGCCGGCGTATTCGCCGCCGGGACCTGTGAGGGCTTCGTCCACCTGCTGGGCAGCCTCGGGGCTGACGAACCGCATGATCTGGCTGAGCTGACCGCTCTGGAGGTCAAAGACGGACCATCCGCGCGGGACCGCAAAAGAGTAACCGAGGCGATCGTTCTCGACCTTGCTCCAGCCGCTAGGAATGCTCACTTTTGGTTCGGGTGCGGGTGTAGCGGTGGGCGCGGGTGTGTCGGTGGGCTCGGGCTCCGGTGTGTCGGTGGGTTCCGGCTCAGGCGTGTCGGTCGGCGGTACCGGCGTTGGCGTATCAGTCGGCGGTACCGGTGTATCCGTGGGCGGCACGGGTGTGTCGGTGGGCGGCGGAGACGTAGCGGTTGGCTCTGCCTGCTGCCTTCTGTTACAGCCGGCCAGTGCCAGGGCTGCCACCAAAACGATTAGAACGACCATATAGGATGGTTTCGCCGAGAAGAGTCGGCGCAACCATCTGGCTCGTTCAACTGTCGAGTTCTGCATCTTAGTCCTCCATTTTGGATAGTTAGAGCCGCAACTGCGACTTTAAGAAAATGTATGTGTCTTGCAAATCACTATTGTATATCAGCAACCCTCCTTCAAACGATTGCAAAATACCGTTAGCCTGCACCGGCTGTGCGGAAGCCCAGCCCAACGCCTGTCTTACAAACAGGCTTTCAGCCCAGATTTGCCCAATGCCGCGCACTGGTTGAAACAGGTCTTCTGCGGGTGACAGAAGGTCTGGGGAGTCTACTACTTCCTGCATGCCATCGCGCCAGGCATGCTCCCGCTGTTCCCACTCATCGTTGCTGAAGTAACGCAGGTAGACGACGGGCTTGTCCAGTCGGCCAAGGGCTAAGCCTGTCTGGAAGAACTGAATTTCGAACGCCAAGAGGACTGGCACGCCTTTCGGGCAGCCGAGCTCGAGGGCGACCGGTTCACTGTCGCCGAGATAGCTTTCGAATTCAACTGCCGTCTGATACTGGCAGGCGGCGGCTTCCTGTCCCAGCGCGGCAGGGGGCGCGGAAGCTGCCTGCGCATCGGGGTCGGACAAGGGGGAAGCTACGTTGCCGGCAGTGGTCTGCGACTGCAAGAGCTCCTCCGTGTTGGAGGGCTGCGATTCAGCGGCCGGCAAGGCAGCGGCAGGTGCGGCGGACCCAGATGGGTTCTGCACGGCGGTTGCAGGTGATTCTCGCAAGGCGTCTCGAAGGACGGGGACTATGACCATCAGGCCGAGAAGGAGTGCGAAGCCCAAGACCACGCCCATAAGTGGAACCTGTGCGCGTTTCGAGTTGCTCGGTGCAGAAGGCTGGGCCTCCGGTTCTCCGGACCGGTGCGATGGAAAGTCTTGAGACGACGGCACTTCAAGGGTGCTCACGGAGCCGTGAACGATCACCGTTTCGGTAGTTTGGGATGGTGATGGCGGCAGTCCAACGGGCGGCAATGAGACAAAGGTAAGTGTCGACGTCTGCTCGGCGAGGGTACTTTCAAGAGATGCGATGCGGCCGGCTATGGCTGTCAGGTCGTCGGCCATCTCACGGGCGACGGTGTAGCGCTCATCGGGGTTTTTGGCCAGACTTCGGCGCAGCACGTCGACCAGTTCGGGTGGGAGCGTGGCCAGCAGATCGTCGGGTAAGGCCAGGGGCGCGTAGACGTGTGCGTGGAGGATCTGGGTGGTTGTGCCCGTGAAGGGAGGTCGACCTACCAGGCAACGGTAAAGGACAGCGCCCAAGGCGTAGATATCGGCGCGTCCGGTGACTTTGCGACTATTGGCACACTGTTCGGGAGCCATATAGGCGGGGGTCCCAATCGTACGCCCCTCATTGGTTAGTTCCGGCATATCGAGGGCACGCGCGATGCCAAAGTCGGACAGAAGCGGGGCAACGGGCAACTCGACAGCGGCGTGAGCAGCCAGATAGGCGTCGCTAGATGGCGTGCCGACCAGGAGCTGTTCGGCTTCGTAAAGCGCTGATGCCGAGTCATCGTCTGGGGCCAGGCTTGCGAAGGGCGCAGGGTCGAAGGGACGCAGAAGGATGTTACTTGGTTTTACGTCGCGGTGGACGATTTCCTGTAGGTGAGCGTAGTCGAGGGCGCGGGCGATAGGGGCCAGAAGGTTGCAGCTTTCGGCCACGCTGAGGCGACCGCGGCGTTTGAGAAGCTGTGCCAGGCTATCGCCTTCGACGAGCTCCATGGCGATATAGGCGGTGCCTTCTGCAGTTTCAGCGCCTACCTGCAGGGTTTGAACGATGTGCGGGTGCCTGAGGCTGGCGACGGTACGGGCTTCCTGTTGGAAGCGACTACGCACTGCGTCATCGGCGCCGGGTGACAGGATTTTGAGGGCAACCGCGCGTTCCTGGATGTGATCGTAAGCCTGGTAGACTTTGGCGGCGCCGCCGCTTCCCAGCCGTTCGCCCACCAGATATCTGCCGACCTGGCGGCCGGTCAGATATGCGCTCGACGCCGGCGGGAGTTCCTGGCCTACCTCAGCAGGCTCTACTGGGCGTTCGGGGCCCTGGCCTTCATCTTCTTGTTGTTCAGACCTGACGGCGGCGCCGGCAGGTTCCTGCTGCTCCGGTAGCATATTTTTCCAATAGGCTAAGGCGCGTTTTCAAGCCGAATGTTGCTGACACTGTGCACCAACGGTGGTGCAGCTTGGCTGTTCTCTGCCTGGCTATGGGTGACTTGGATCGAGGCTAGAGTGTTCAGTTGCGGCGTCGCATCCCGAGGGCGGCGCATTGAACGCTAATAATTGGCATTGTCCTGCGCGTCGGCAGTGACGCGGCCCATTACGGGCGCGAAGGTTGAAAATCTACGCTTCGCGGACTATAATAACAGAGAAACTGGAATAGGGAAACAAGAGGCCAAAACCGTGGACGCATTCAAGGCTTCGGCCCTAAAATGTGCGGAGAAGAAAGGGCGCCGATTCCCTATGGGCGCGGCGGCTGAATCGGTGATATCGAATCGAGGGGGATGGATGGACGGCCTAGCTATCTCCTTCTTGTGCCAGTTACCGGCATGACATGATCCAGCCCCAGCAGAAATTCTTTTTTGCGAATGGAGAATCCATGGGTCGAAGTCAGAGCGCCAGATTGGTCTGTCTCAGCGGGCCCGATGCTGGGACGGAATACGAACTTTCCACTGAGCATATGCTGATCGGCCGGTCTGCCGACTCTACTGTCGTTGTGAACGATGGGTTTGCCAGCCGGATACATGCTGAACTGCATTATATCGAAGACGCATACCGGCTGCACGACCTGGAGAGCAAGAACGGTGTTTTCGTAAACGGGAACCGGCTGCCGTCGGGGGCGACAGCGTGGCTGGAGGACGGGGACGAGCTTCAGTTTGCGGCGACCCGCTTCCGATTTCACGACCCTTCGGCCACGATCACTGCCGCTCATTTGGAGGCTCTTCCGGAGACCGGTATTCGGGTTGACTCGGCTACACGCCAGGTCTACATTGACGGCAAGGTGCTCTTGCCACCGTTGAGCGTGAAGCAGTTCGATCTGATCTGTTACCTCTACCAGAACCGGGGTCGGGTGGTCAGCAAGGATGAGCTGGCGACCCACATTTGGTCTGAGGTCGGGGGTGATGTTTTTGACGCCAGCATCGACCGTATGGTCAGCAGAGTGCGAAACCGCATCGAGAATGCCTCTGCGAAACAAGGGGATTCACAACCCCGATTTATTGTTACGGTGCGCGGTTTTGGGTATCAGTTGACTGAGGGGTAGCGGACCTGCGGCTACCGGATTTACACTTCGAATCTTGCCTTGATTTTCCCTGGCACTTGTAGAGAAGGGTAGTAGACACTCCAAGCTCAGGTTGCAGTCACACTTTCTCCTCGGTCTTTTCCTTCCTCCAATCACATCAGAAAAAGAGTGAACCTGCCGTGTCCTGGCCGGGGCAGTCGCCCTAGGCGGCGGTGATGCGCGATCGTAAGCAAACGGTCCGATTTGCGTTGCGGAATGTTCAGGGTTGAGACGGTGGACCGGACATATCCTTGTACCTAAGCCATTTGGGGCACCGTTATGACAGACCCTCCAGCACTCTTGCCGGAGCCGCTTCACAGGGGCGACGACAGGGAATCTGGCAGGAAGCGGAAGGGAAAGGATAAGCAGATGTCAACGTTTCAAAGCGAAATGGTCTTGGGAGAGTCAGGATTTGAAGCGGTAGGCAGGCAGGGAGGAGGCAGGTGTTCAGGATCGGAGTCCGGCAGCGTGACTGCGGCGGTTGGCGCCATAGACCGTGGAGGATGGCCGCAGAGTATTATCTCGGCTGCCCGGGACGGGGATGGGCAGGCGTTTCAGGGACTGGTTGAGGGGCATAGGGGCCCTGCGGTGCGTCTGGCGCGCAGTATATTGCAGACGGAGGAGGCTGCGGCGGACGCGGTACAGGAGGCGCTGATCAAGGTGCACCGGGCGATGCCTCGCTTTAAGGACGGCAACTTCCGGGCGTGGCTGCTGCGCATTGTGTCAAACACGTGTTACGACCATCTGAGGAGCCAGAAACGCCGAAACGCCTTGAGTCTCGACCAGATGATAGAGGAGTCTGACTACGAGGCGACGGAATGGCGCTGCGAACAGAATCCTGAGCGATTTGCGCTACGGCGGGAGAAGCTAGCGGGTCTTGGAAGCTTGATCAACGGGCTGCCTTCATGGTATCGGGATGTTGTGATCCTGGTGGATGTTCACGGATACGATTACGGGGAGGCGGCGGCACACCTGGACCTGCCGCGAGGCACGGTCAAATCAAGGTTGAGCCGCGCGCGTGCGCATTTGCGAGACCAACTGGCGGCGGCGGACCTACTGTCGTGACCGCCAGATGGACTGTTTTTGGACCTGTGCGCATCCTTGCCCGGTCAGGCGCTGCTACCGTTCAGGCCTTCGATACCTGCCCGCAGTCTTTCGATGTCATCCTCATTGTTGAAGAAGTGGGAGGAGACTCTGATCAAGTCGGGATTGGGCACGGATCGGATGAGTACGCCGGCCTCTGCCAGGCGCTCGAC
Organism: Caldilineaceae bacterium; assembly: GCA_965207495.1. Lineage (GTDB taxonomy): Bacteria > Chloroflexota > Anaerolineae > Caldilineales > Caldilineaceae > Bin5. The sequence continues at coordinate 2,576,295 of OZ242287.1, read as the reverse complement.
GGCCGCTGACGGTGAGATATTATCGACTGTGAAGCTGGTCAATCCGGCGTGTGTGGGCGTGTGGACCAGACGGACGGTGGGTATCGAGGCGAGGGCTTCACGGGTGAGCTGGGTCATTTTCTGCGTGCGATCGTATACCCAGTCCAGGCCCAGCTCCTCCAGCCATTGCATACCGCTCCACATGCCGGCCATGGCGGGACGATAGGTTGTGCCGACCTCGTAGCGTTTGGCGCCTTCGGGCGGCAGGAAGATGCCGGTCTCGTCGTAGGCTCCGCCGTCGCGAAGGCTGGGGTAGCCGACGTAGGTCTGCAGCAGGTCTCCAGTGCGCTCTTTGTCTACGTACAGAGCGCCGATGCCCTCGGGCCCGCAAAGCCACTTCTGGCCGGGAATGGCGTAGAAATCGGCCCCAGACGAAGCCATATCCAGACGCATAGCGCCGCCGGACTGGGCCCCATCGACGGCGAGCAGGCCGTCGTGGCGGTGAACCAGATCGGCGAGGCTGTTGATGGGCAGGATTGTTCCGGTTTTCCATGAGACGTGGGCGACGGAAACCAGTTTGGTCCTGGGGCCGATGACGCTGTCGAACTTGGCGAGGATGGTCTCTTCGTCGTCGTCTTTTTCGAGGGGCACCATGCGCACTTTGAGGTCGAAGCGTCTGGCGGCGGCGAAGACGGGAAGGATCCCGCCGGGATGCTCCCAAGTGTTTGTGACGATCTCGTCGCCCGGACGGTATTGAACACCCCAGGTTGCGATGTTCATGCCATCGGTTGTGTGATGGGTGAGGGCGACTTCAGCGGCCTCGCAACCGAAAACTCTGGCGAAGGCGGCGCGCAGTGAGGCTGGAATCGACTGTCCGGATCCGCCCATGCTTGTCAGGCGACCGGCTTCAAACTGCTGCCGATTTTCAACCTCGACGGCCGTTGCCGCGGCGCGACTGAGAGGACCGTAGCTGCCTGTGTTGAGGTAGGCCGAGGCCTGGACGGCGGGGAGTTCATTTCTGACTTCTGTTAGATTTGGTGACATTCTCTTTTTTCTCGTTTGTATGACCGGTACGTGTAAGGGGAACCTCAGACAATTATAGGTTGTTTGCGGCGACATAGCTCAAAGTTGTCGTGGCAAATGGGAAGTTCAGCCGAGGAATGCCCACTGGCTGGGGCCGTGGGACTGCAGATACAGTTCGACTGCGTTTTCGTGGTCGCTGCGCACAGAGTGGGGTTGGTTGCGCACCCACTGCTGGTAGTCGCTGGCCCAGGGATGGCCATCTTTGATGGTACGCAGATTTAGTGCGGCAATTGCCCCGCTGGATTCCAGAAGTCCGCTGGAGCGGAACGCGCTGGCAACGCGATCAAAGTCATAGTCCAACCTTTGAAACTGGGGTTGCCAGCCCAATTTGCTGTCTTCCTTAACAAGGTCCAGCAGGAGATAATGGGCGCGGGGATCGCCATTGTAGGGCATGCCGACACTGCCGGGGTTCAGTATTCGTTGCCTAAATGGATACGAGCCACCGTTGTGCTCTGAAGACTGCGCGGTAATGGTGCGGTCCATGGGCTGGTGGGTGTGTCCGCAGATCAGTACGGGCTCGTCGTAGACTGCGATTTGGCCGGAGACCGATTCTTCATCTGCGTTAGGGACGATTCCTGCAAAGGGGTTGTCGGGGAGGCCGTGAAATAGTCGCAGAGACGGGGCGCCCTGGATCTCAATGAGCAGGTCGTGGGGTAGATTGCGAAGGTAACAGAGATCCTGTGGTCGCATCTGCTCCCAAGTCCAGTGGATATTGGGGAAGCGGTTTTTGTCGTTGAACGTGGGTGGTCCCTCGGGGGTATTGAGATTGGCGAGAATCAGGTCATGGTTGCCCTGGACGGAGAGCCAATCTCGCTGGCGCAGCACGTCGACTACATCGAGGGTCCAGGGGCATCTGTTTAACAGATCACCGAGCAGAAAGACGGCGTCGGGGGTCTGTTTGTCTATTTCCTCAAGCACAGCTTCCAGTGCCGGCAGGTTGCCGTGAATGTCGCCAAGGAATGCGAGGCGAATAGGTCGACTCATGTGGACTGCGCCTTCTTCAGCGGGTCGCGTTCGTCCACGTAGCGCTCGCGACCGGTCGCCTGGCCGTAGGCGATAAAGGAGTGCCTGATGTCTTCGGCATCGGGGTCATGTCCGTTGGCCCAGCACCAGCGGAAGTAGTTGATGATTTCAGGTTCGGCGGTGACCAGCTCCCAGTAAAACAGCTGGGCGATTACGCCGCCGGCTTCGAGAAGTCCTTCGGTGGAAAAGGCCTCGAGAACGGGGCGGCGGTCGTAGGGGACACGGTGGTGCTGCACTTGCCAACCGCCCGGTTGCTCGTTTCCGGGTACGGATTGCATGAGGGCGAACTGGGCGGCGGTGTCGCCATTGAGAGGGAGGCCGATACTGCCGGGATTCATCAGGTGCCAGTGACGACAGTTGTCGCGGCCGGGGTCCGATTGCGGGCGTATGCTTGCGCCTTCGGGCGGGGAAGGATGCGCTTTGTTGCCTTCTCTGAAAAGGGCGTCACTTTCGTGTGGGTCGGTCAAGGGATCGGCCGGATCGGGCTTGTATAGATGCCTGTCTACCTGTACGTGGGTATGGGCAGAGATGATGTTTGGTTCTTCGATGGGGTCGATTTGGGGGATTATTTTCTCGGCAGGCATGTCCTGGTAGAACCCGACGCGATTGCGTCCGGGTACGCCATGCGCGACTCGGATTGGCTGAGCGCCGGGGAACTGCAGTCGTAGTTCGTCGGGGAGCGCGGCCAGGTAGTTGGCCTGCTCTTTGCCCACGCGTTGGACAAGCCAGTGTAGGCTGCCCCAACGTTCCGAGTCGTCGGCGCCCTGCGGGGCGCGGTCGGTGCCGAAGTCGAGCAGGTAGAATTCGTGATTGCCGCGTACGACGGCCCAGTCGGAGGCGCGGACGACGTCAACGACACCGTTGTTGAACGGCATGGGATTGATGAGATCGCCGTTGAGGACGACGAAGTCGGGCTGAAGCCTCTCCAGTTCGGTTTGGACGGCTTGCAGCGCGGGCAGGTTTCCGTGGATGTCGGCGAGGACGGCTAGTCGCATGGGTTTTGATCTTTTTCGCAGGAAATGGTCTGCGGCACACTGCCCGCTATGCTACCCGGTGGACGGAGAACCGTCAAACGGAGGGGGGCGGGAAATCGGGGAACTGCAGGGAAACGGCGGGGGAACTGCAGGGGTCAGGGGCTGGAGATAGGGAATAGGGAGTTGAGACTGAAAAGGGGGTGGAGACACTGTTGGCTAGACGCAATGCTGGGGAAGAATCAGCACGTTGGCGAGTAAGGGCGGGGCGTTGCGGGGGCGCAGCCCCTGCACAAGGGAGGGCCGAAGGCCCGAACGCCCAAAACTGCAGTGGTCAGTGGTCGGTGGTCAGTTGTCAGTGGGGAGGGAGGGTTGGCTTGAGGATGGGTGGGGCGTGTGGGGGCGCGATTGGGGGGGTGATTAGTTGACAAGCTGGGGGGCAGTGGCTAAGATCGACCCATATTTTGGCAGGAATTACATGTTGCTGGATTATCATGGGAGGCGGAGATGTGCGGTCGATTTGTGTTGCGGGCTTCGCCGCAGAATTTGCAGATGTTGTTTGAGCTGGATGCGGCGCCGGAGACGGGGTCGAGGTACAACATTGCGCCGACGCAACCTGTGCTGGCGGTGCGGACGAATCCGCATGGGGGGATGCGGGAGGCGACCTATCTGAATTGGGGGTTGATTCCCTTCTGGGCGAAGGACCCGAAGATCGGGAGCCGGATGATCAATGCGCGTTCAGAGACGGCGGCGGAGAAGCCGTCGTTTCGTGCGGCTTACAAGTACCGGCGCTGCATTGTGCCGGCGGATGGATTTTACGAGTGGAAGAAGGTGAAGGACGGCAAGCAGCCGTATCTGATCGGTCTGGCGTCGGGCGATATTTTTGGCATAGCGGGGCTTTGGGAACACTGGGAGCAGGACGGTTCGGTGATCGAGTCGTGCACTCTGCTAACGACGGATGCGAACGAGTTCATGGCGCCGCTGCATCACCGCATGCCGGTGATTCTCGACCGGCAGGATTATGACGAGTGGCTCGATGCGAGTGTGCAGAAGGCGGATACGCTGCTGCATCTGATGCGGCCGTACGGCGGCGCGGAGATGGAGGCGGTGGCGGTGAGCCGGACTGTGAACAACCCGCGCAACGACGAGCCGGGCTGCGTGGAACCGGTGAAGGCGTAAGGTAGATCTCTACCCGGTCTGGATGGATCACTCATATAGAGGAAACCGAAATAGATGACTGCGACTGTTCAGAGTTCAGAAACTACTGACAGCTTGGCCAGGGATGGGTTGGAGAGGGATAGTTTTGTGACGCCGGCGGACAAGCCGCCACAGAGGCTGTTTGTGCCGGGCCCGACTGACGTGCATCCAGCGACGCTGGCTGCGCAGGATATGCCAATGATCGGTCACCGCAGCGATGAATTGGAGTCTCTGTTCGGGAAGTGCAGCGAACAGCTGCAGGAGCTGTACCATACGGCGGCGCGGGTCTTCACGGTTGCGGCGTCGGGTACGGGTTTGCAGGAGGCGGCTATTCTGAACGCTGTCGGTGGGCGGGTGATCAATTTTGTGAACGGGGCTTTCAGCCAACGATGGCACGATGTTTCGGTCGGATGCGGCAAGGAGGCGATCGCGGTGGACGCGCCGTGGTGTACGGCGGTGAAGCCGGAGTTGGTTGAGAAGGCGCTGCAGGCCGCTCTTGCCGATGGCCCCGTGGACGCGATCACGGTCGTCCACAATGAGACGAGCACGGGCGCTGCGAGCCCGATTGACGCTATCGCCGAATGTGTGCGGCGGGTCAGCCCGGACACGTTGATCCTGGTGGATGCGGTTTCGTCGTTCAGCGGGGTGAAGCTGCCTTTCGACGACTGGGGGCTGGACATGCTGCTGACTTCCTCGCAGAAGGCGCTGGCTGTGCCGCCGGGGCTGGCGTTTGCGGCGGTCAGCGACCGTTTGATGGCGCGTGCGGGGACGGTTTCCAATCGCGGCTGGTATTTCGATTTTCTGCAGCTTGAGAAGTACCGCCAGCGGAGCACGACGCCGGCCACGCCGGCCATCTCCTTGCTGCGGGCGCTGAGCGTTCAGTTAGATCGGATCTTTGCTGAAGGGCTGGAGGCGCGCTATGCCCGTCACGCCTACTGCGGGCAGATGAGCCGCGAATGGGCCACGGCGAATGGTTTCGGACTGATGGCTGAACGCGGTTACGAGTCGGACACGGTGACGACAGTCGAGAACAGCAGAGGCCTGGATGTTGGCGCGCTCAACCGGTTCCTGGGAACGCGGGCGATGCAGATTGCCGACGGGTATGGCCCTTACAAGGGCAAAGCTTTCCGCATCGGGCATATGGGCGAGGTGTGGCCTTCTGACCTGGAGCGCCTGTTTGGAGCGATTGAAGCGTTCGCGGCGGGTACAGAGTGATGAGGTTAAATTTCCGTGACAGGGCGATCTGGAATTGTGGGCCCCTGTCAGCCAATGTGGATGGCTCGGTTGGGAGAAACTGCCGGTCGGGTGGTTGACAGACTGATATGCTTTATCTGGTCGCCACGCCCATTGGGAACCTCGGTGATATTTCGCTGAGAGCCCTGGAGACGCTGCAGTCGGTCGATCTTATTGCGGCGGAGGACACGCGCAAGACGGGCCGGTTGCTGAAGCATCACGGGATCGACACCCCCCAATTTTCATATCACGAACACAATGAGCGGCAAGCTGTCGAGCGGATCGTCGGCGCACTGCGGGGCGGGCGCTCGGTCGCGGTGGTGACGAACGCGGGCACGCCGGGCATCTCCGATCCGGGCTTTACCGCGGTGCGGCGGGCGCTGGAGGAGGGGCTGCCGGTTACCGCCATTCCGGGTCCGACGGGTCTGATCATGGCGCTGGTGCTGTCGGGGCTGCCGCTGCACAGTTTTACATTTCGCGGCTTTGCACCAAGGAAGTCGGCGGCGCGGCGGCGCTTTCTGGAAGTGGACGCTGAGTCGCCGCACACGCTGGTCTTTTACGAGAGTCAACACCGGCTGGCGGCATTTTTGGCCGATGCCCTTGCGGTGTACGGGGACAGGCCGGCCGCGCTGGCGAACGATTTGACAAAGCTGCACGAAAAGGTGCAGCGGGGAACTGTTTCTGCCCTGTTGGAGGCGGTGGGGGGGAAGAAACTGTTGGGCGAGTTTATCGTTGTCATCGGTGGACACCGCTGAGGGACCACTTTGCAAAGACTGGAACCACTGGTGTTGATTCCCCGTTTTTGGCCTCCTAACCCTCTTCTTCATTCAGAAACTCCTAGTTAACTATTAAGTCAAATACAGCGCCTGTATGGACCAGACCTTCAGTCACACCGCCATTCGGGCTATATCATCGTGTACTCGCTGGCCGCCGCCGCCTTGCATGGGACGCACCGCTGAAATTACGGCGTATGGTAGACGAGGTAACTTTTTGGAGGGGAGCGTTGCGGGGGCGCAGAACTGCAGGGGCTGGGGGCCAGGAGTTAGGGGATTGAGACAGAATGGGAGGGGAAGACACTGTTGGCTAGACAATTTGCCGGGGAAGAATAGACTCGATTGCTAGCAAGGGCGGGGCGTTGCGGGGGCGCAGCCCCTGCACAAGAGAGGGCCGAAGGCCCGAACGCCCAAATGCGAGGAGAGAGGAGTGAGGAAAACCTGCGCTCGGCTCACTCAGGGTTGCTAATCAGTTGTGGCTGAGTCTTTGCACTTCGAGCAAGTAGCAGCGAATCCAGCCTCCGCCAAAGTCTGCTGGACTTTTTGGGCAGCTTGCTACGATCGAGACTGGCCGGGGGCAGCTATGAGGTAGCGTCGGCGGCTTTGGCGCGGCGGCGCAATCTTCTTTCCAGGACGGGGGCGGAGGTGACGACGGCGACGCCGCAGAGGATGGCGAGGCCTCCCAACAGCTGCTGGGGTGAGGGGAAGACGTCGAACAGGAGTTGGGACCAGAGCACGGCCGCGACGGGACTGGCAGCCAGGGCAACGGCGAAGACGCTCATGTCGAGTTTTCGCAGGGTCCAGTAGTAGAGGAAGCGGCTGACGACGACGTCGACGGTGCCGACAAGCAGGAGTAAGGGAAATGCCTGGCTGAGGGAAGGGCGAAGTTTCCGCGGGCGAGGTTGAAGAGCGCGAGAAAGGCCGCGGTCAGGAGGAGACGGTAGAAGAAGAAGTTGAGGAGGTCGACTTCGCCCATGTTGCGTTTGGTCAGGGCGGCGTGCAGCGCGTAGATGAAGGTTGAGAGGAGGATCATCATGGCGCCGATTCCGAGGTAGTCGCCGGGTTGGAAGGAGATGACGGCTAGCCCGACGACGGCGATTCCCGAACCGACGCCTTGCATCAGGGTGAATCTTTCGCCTAACCAAAGGAGACCGAAGCCGAGGCTGAAGAGGACTGTCATTTTGCCGACCATGGCGGCGACGCCGGGGTCGATAAAGGCCATGGCCTCATAGTTGAGTCTTGTACTGACCGCCACGCACATGCCTATGGCGAGGAATGTGGGCCACATTCGACGTAGGGGAGCCAGACTCAATTTTCGTGTTATGAGGCCAAGCAGGCCGACTTCCACCAGAGCGACAGCGATTATATAGAAGGCTCCTAAGGCGGGCTCGATGTAGGGAAAGACGAGGCGGGCGAATACATAGTGGAGACTGTCTATCATCAGGAGGCTGATTATGAGCGCGGTACCGCGTGCATTGCCGGACTTGTCGCCGTCTTGTGATGAGGCCGGGGCGAAAGGACTTCTGCGCGGCATGTCCCTCATGTGATCAGCCTTTGCTGGGGGCGTAGTGGGCCAGGAAGGAAATTGCCGATGGCATAAGGTTATGGTCTTGCCATGTGGATGCATTCCTTTCCTTTGAGGCACATCATATCCGGCCTTTCCAAAAGCCGCCAAAAGGGGCAGGGTCGGTTGTGCTAAAATACGATTGGATTGGGACCTGTGATGGAGGGAGGTAGCTGAGGGCCACGTGGATGGTTCGCAAGATTCTTCACTTCGATCTCGACGCATTTTACTGTGCGGTTGAAGAGCTGCGGCACCCTGAGTTGAAGGGGGTTCCGTTTGCGGTTGGCGGGCGGCCGGAGAGCCGGGGGGTTGTATCCTCCTGTTCCTATGCGGCGCGACAGTTTGGCATTCGCTCGGCGATGGGCATGTCGCAGGCGGTGCGGCTGTGTCGGGAACTGCGTGTCCTGCCGCCGGATATGCGAGAGTACGGTCAGGTTTCCGGGCGAGTGATGGAGATTCTGAACGGGGTGACGCCGCTGGTGGAGCAGCTATCGATCGACGAGGCGTTCTTGGAGGTGACGGAGCGGCCGGAGTACGCGTCTGAATTAGCGACGATGGTGCAGTCGCAGGTTGAGGAGAAGCTGGGACTGCCTTCATCGCTGGGTGTGGCGACGAATAAGCTGGTGGCGAAGATCGCGACGGATGTTGGCAAGGCAGCGGTGCAGACAGGGGACTACCCGAGAGCGATCCAGGTGGTCCCGCCGGGTAGGGAGGCTGAGTTCCTGGCGCCGCTGCCGGTGGACGCGTTGTGGGGGGTTGGGCCGCGCACGCGGGAGCGGCTGGCGGCGATAGGCGTTCACAAGGTGAGCGATGTGCTAGCGGCGTCTGGGGAAGAGCTGGCGCAGCAGTTCGGCAAGTTGGGCCGGGATCTGCAGAGGCAGGCGCAGGGGATCGACCAGCGGCCGGTTGTCACTGAGCGGGAGGCCAAGTCGATCAGCCAGGAGACGACTTTCGTTCAGGATGTGGTAGATACGGAGACGCTGCGACGGGCGTTGCGTCAGCAGGCGGGCCAGGTCGGGGCTCGTTTGCGGCGCGGGGGGCTGGCGGCGCGCACTGTCAGTCTGAAGTTGCGCTGGACTGATTTCACCACGCTGACGCGGCAGACTACGCCGTCGCATCCGGTTGAGGACGAAAAGGAGATCTACGGTATCGCGGTAGAGCTGCTCTCTTCCAACCGACCGGAGGGGGCGGCGGTGCGGTTGATTGGGGTTGGATGCAGCGGGTTGGTTGCGGCGGTGAGGCAGATGAGCATTTTCGATATGGCGGAGGACCCGGAGGCCAGGGCCAAAGAGGACCAGCTGAACGAGGCGGTGAAGGCACTGCGGAAGAGGTTCGGCTCGGATGCAATCAGGAGGGGCAGCGACCTGTGAGGCCAACTGAAGGTTTGCTCAGCGGAAGAGAAACATGGAGAGCCTACCATGTTTCCGTTTGTAGTTCGGGAGCCGGGAGATTGGTTCTCGGCCAGTGGCGCAACAGGACTTGTTCAAGCTGGTTCGTGACTTTCATGTTGGAGCCTACGAAATGGGGGTGGATTCGATGCGATACGAAGTCCCGATACCTGAAGAGCTGATCGACGAACTGTTCCCTTTCTGGGCTTCCATATTCGGGGCGGTCTTGCCGGACATTGCGCGAGAAGTTTTCCTGGGCGCTGAATTGGACTATAACGGGGGAACTCTATACTTGCGAAGAGAGGCAGGTAGGCTGGCAAGCACGTGCTTCACAATGCAATCGAAGACGTTGCCGACACTGGCAGGTTTCGGAGAAGTGGCTACGGAACCGCAGTTTCGCGGCAGAGGCCTTGCGACTGAGCTATGCAGCCGGGCGGTGGCGGATGTTCGAGCGGGGGGCGGAGAGGCGTTTTTCCTGGGGACGGTCAATCCGGCGGCGGCGCGGGTCTACCACCGGCTCGGGTGGCGAAAACTGGCTGGGGCCAATGTGATGGCCAATGTCCTGAGCGGGGCGTCGCCCGAGGCTTTCCTGGTGGACTATTTCGCGGGAGACGGGGTAACGGTTGCAGAATCGTCGCCAGCGGACCGTATTCCAATGATCCCGCTGATCCTCTGTCCGCACGACTGGCAGGTGCTGGACGCGAACACAAAGGTCTGTTCAACACGCTATGCGACACAGAATTCGTGTATGGGGCTTTATGTGCGTTTTGGGCGGATCCGGTTGAGAGGCGGTGCGTGGTTTGCGGCCAAGACTGCGGAGGGGAAGGTGGTAGGGCTGTCGACGGCGCGCAGGGATGACGGAGGTGCGTTCCAGATTGACGCGTTCGCGCATGCGCGCTATTCAGACACCTGGGAAGAGCTGGTCCAAGCGGCGATCGGCCGATCGCAGGAAATGGGCGAAGGCGGATGCTTCGCCGTCGTTTCGGTTGAGGATGAGGAGAAGCAGTCCTGGTTCGAGGCGCTGGGTTTCCGCGGGACTGGGGCTGGGGAAGAGTTCGAATTGGATGGAAGGCGGGTGGCTTCGGTCAGGATGGAGAGAAGCGGAGCCTAGTGGGTCGTGGAGATGGAAAAACAGGGCGGCTGACATTAGACAGCCGCCGCGCATCTAATAACACTTTCTGATCCTGGTTCCTACCGTTCACGAGAGCAGAGAAAAGCCCCGACGCATCTGACCTACACTCAGGCGAGCGGTTACGGGAAACCTGATCCCTACCCCATCATGGCGTTATCGCCTTGCCAGGAAGGGTCGATGCCAACATAGTCCTTGACAAGCGGCTGCAGGTGGCCGGGAAAGTCTTTGAGGAAAACTTTTGCATCCTCTGAAAGCGACCAGGGTGCGGTCACCGGGTAGTCGCGCGGGCGCAGGCCGATGCCGCAGGAGAGGCGGACGCGGTCGATTCGATTGGGGAAGGCTGAGTGGTAGGTGCGGGAGGCGAAGATGATTTCATCGCCCGGATCGGTGAAGAGGGGCACGAGGCCGGGTATGTCGAAGCCTACGTAACTTTCGGGTTCGGTGCCGATGCGATGGAAGGAGCGCTGGTCGGGGGTTAGCTGGAACCCTTCAGGCCCTTCCCAGTCTTCGACGTGGGAGTCTTCGATTACTGCAAGCCCGCCATGCTTGGGGTGGGAGCCGGTGATGTAGAACCAGAGGCCGGAGGGCCAGGGGCCGCGATTCAGTATGTCTCCTGAGAAGGTGGGAGGTCCGTCGGAGAAGCCGCAGAAGTCGGAGTGCCAGCTTAGCGGGGCAGAACCTGGATTGCGAATGATGGCGGCGGTACGGTTGATGGTCAGCTCTTCGGCCTGGCAGAAGACGCGCTGGGCGCGCATGAAGGGTTCGTGGTCGAACATTTTCCACATGGCAGGTGAGTGTTCGATGAAAGCGGTATGGGTGAAACTGTTGCCTTCGCCGAGCGTGCCGTCGGGATCGATTACTTGCTTGACGGACTGCTGAAGCTCGGTTACGAGCTCTTCGGAGAGCACATTTTTCACAATTGCGAAGCCGTGGGCCTCAACGCAGGCCTGCGCGGCCTCGAGCTCGTCAAGTGTGAATTCGTAACTGTAGCCCAACTCCGGCTTCTGAATGTGACTGTAGTCCATTAAAGACTCCTTGCAAAATAAATTTCAGTGACCTGTTTGTGACCCCAGTGGGCTGTTGTCCGGGCTGCGTCCAAGAACCTGCTCCGTTCGGAAAAATGCCGGAAGGGGTAAGGTGTTTCCTCTGCCACTCGCCAGGAAATGATCTTCGCCTTGCTGGCGTATCCTGAGGCTCAAGCTACACCGAGCAACGCAGTGCGATGGCGCAGTCGCTACCACGATGTCCAGGCGAGGATGCGTTAGGGTCTGCTTCTCCTAGCCCATCATCAGTTCATCGCCACTCCAGTCATTGTCGATCCCCACGTAGTTTTCAACAAGAGGCTGCCAGCGTTGGGGGAAGGCCTCGATAAAGGCTTGTGCGTCGGCGGAGAGCGGCCAAGGCGCCTCGATCGTGTCTTCTCGGGCGCGAAGGATGATGGCACAGGAGAGCCGGACGCGATCGATGCGGTTGGGGAAGGCAGCGTGGAATGTACGGGAAGCGAAAATGATCTCATCTCCCGGGTCGGTAAAGATGGGCACGATGCCAGGCACGTCGAAGCCGACATGCCTGTGCGGCTCCGTTCCTACTGGGTGAAAGGAGCGCCGATCGGGGGTGAACTGGAATCCTTCAGGCGCTGCAAAGTCTTCAAGATGGGAATCCTCGATGACTGCCAGCCCGCCATGTTTGGGATGGGAGCCTGTGATATAGAACCAGAGGCCGGAAGGCCAGGGGCCGCGATTCAATACATCTCCGGAAAATTTACGGGGGCCGTTGGAGAAGCCGCAGAAGTCGGAGTGCCATGCGAGCGGGGCGGAACCGGGATTGCGCAGAATTGCGGCCGAACGGTTGATGGTCAGTTCTTCGGCCTGGCAGAAGACCTGTTGGGCCCGCATGTAGGGCTCATGGTCGAGCAACTTCCACATGGCAGGTGAATGTTCGATGAAAGAGCCATGGGTGTAACTGTTGCCTTCGCCCAGCGTGTTGTCGGGGTCGAGAACCTGCTGGACCGATTCCTGGAGTTCCTCCACCAGTTTAGCGGTGAGCACATTTTTTAGTATGGCGAAGCCATGCCCTTCAACGCAGTCCTGTGCCTTGTCCAGTTCGTCAAGGGTAAACTCGTAGGGGTAGCCCAGATCTGGCTTTTGGATGTGGCTGTAGTCCATTCATTTCTCCGGCATGTCCATGACTGTCGTGCCTTGATCCGATTACCACGCTCTGAAAGACCAAGCCGCCTACCAAGACCAGGGAACTTCGAATGCGAGGCGGCGGCTTCAGGTCGAGAGTGGCTGTTGAACGCTCTGCACTACCCCATCATGGCGTCGGCTTGCGGTTCGGCATCATCGGGCCGCCAGTCGTTTTGGATGCCGGTATATTCTTCGACATAGTGCTGGAATCGGTCGGGAAGCGCCTTTATGAATGCCTTCGAGGTGTCGGGGAGCGGCCAGGGCGCGTCGATCTTGTAGTCCTTCGGGCGGAAGCCGACGCCGCAGGAGAGCCGGACACGGTCGATGCGGTTGGGGAAGGCGGCGTGGTATGTGCGGGTGGCGAAGACGAGCTGGTCGACCGGCTCACCGAAGAGCGGTACCATGCCTGGCACGTCGAAGCCGACGTAGCCGTGGGGCTCGGTTCCTTCAAGGTGGAAGGAGCGCTTATCGGGGGTCAGCTGGAAACCCTCGGGCCCTTCCCAATCTTCGACGTGGGAATCTTCTATGACGGCGAGGCCGCCGTGCTTGGGGAAGGAGCCGGTGATGTAGAACCAGAGCCCGGAGGGCAGAAGAAACTTATTCAGCACATCGCCCGCGTTTTGGGGAGGACCCTCCGCAAATCCATGCCAGTCGGTGTGCCAACCGAGCGGATCGGAGCCGGGATTGCGGATAATGGCGGCGGAGCGGTGAATGGTCAACCCGCCGTCGCCGCAGTAGAAGCGGTTTACGCGCATGAACGGCTCATGGTCGAACAGTTTCCAAGTGGCGGGGGAATGCTCGACGAAGGCGGTGTGCGTAAAGCTGTTGCCCGCGCCCAGTGTGCTGTCCGGATCGAGAACCTCCACCACGGATTCCTGAAGCTCCTTCACCAGCTCTTCGGTCAGGACATTCTTTATGATGGCAAAGCCGTGGGCTTCCACACATTCATTCATGACATCCAATTCATCGATGCTGAACTCATAGCGGTAGCCCAGGTCCGGTTTTTCGATGTGACTGTAATCCATAGAAAGCTCCTTGCGATAGGGCTGGCTGAATTATCCCTTCAGTGACCCGATGGTGATCCCTTGGATCATCTGGCGTTGCATGAGCAGGAAGGCGATGATGGGCAGCACCGACATGAGGATGGCAGCGGACATGCCTATTCCGTAGGCGGGACCAGTGCCTTTCAACTGGAACATAATTATGGACACGCCAACAGGCATTGTGTAGATCTGGGGCTTGTTCAACACCAATAGAGGCCAGAGGAAATCGTTCCAGTGGTAGGTGAACGTAAAGATGGCGAGGGTAGCAAGAACAGGTCTGGACAGCGGCAGCGTGATCATCCACCAGAGCTGCAATTCATGGGCGCCGTCGATGCGGGCGGCCTGGAACAGCTCTTCTGGCAGGGTGACTGCGAACTGGCGGAAGAGGAAGAGGGCAAACGGGGACGCCAATCCGGGCAGGATCAGGGCCCAGTAGGTATCGTGCATGCCCAGTTTCAAGGTCAAGACGTAGGAGGCAATAATCGTCGACCAAGCAGGGACCAGCATCGTGCTGATAATGAGCCAGAACAGCTTGTCGCGACCAGGAAAGCGCTTGCGGGCGAAGCTATAGCCGGCCAAGGAGGCCAGGAGGACAACGCCGAATGTAAAGGCTACGCCGGTGAAGACGCTGTTCCAGAACCATTTCAGAACGGGGGAGTTGGCAACGCCGCTGCCGGTCATCAGGTCGATGTAGTTTTTGAGAACTGGCCGCGTCAGTACGAAGGACGGGGGGATGGTGGCGACGTCTGACGGGTGTTTGAAGCTTGTAATGAGAGCCCAGTAGAGCGGGAAGAGGGAAATCCCGGCCAAAACCAGAATCATCAGAAGCGCGAGGTAGCGTATTGCGCTGGCCGATCCTTCTGGCAACAGGCGCAGCTGTAAGGTTTCGAAAAGCGAGGAGGGTTGACTGTTGCGCAGGCTCGTATTGGTCGCCATGTTCGGGCCTTCGAATCAGAATTCCACAACCTGGGAGAAGCGTCGGAACTGAAAGACGGTAAAGCCGACGGTCGCCACAAGGAGAAGCAGTCCGGCGGCGGCGGCGGTGCCGGAGTTGGCGTAGAAGATCAGCTGGTTGTAAATGTAGTAGCCAACGGTAATGGTGCTATGAACAGGTCCGCCGCGAGTCAACACATAGATGGGCACGAAAACCTGAAGCGCGCCGAGCGTGGAGACGACGATCACATATAGCATTGCGGGCGTCAGGAGCGGCAGAGTGATCGACCAGTGCTTGCGCCAGAAGGCCGCGCCATCGACGGCGGCAGCGTCGTACAGGCTGGAAGGAATGCTTAACAGAGCGGCGCAGAAGATGATAATTGCAACGCCGTTACTGGACAGGATGGCCATTCCGGCCAAAGAGGGCAGTGCCGAGTAGATATTGCCGAGCCAGTTGACGGGCTCCAAATTGACAACAGAAAGGAAGTAGTTGAGAACGCCGACATGAAAGTCAAAAACAAAGCGCCAAATTATTGCTACTGCCAACCCGGAGATGACACCGGGGAGGTAGAATGCGGCCTGGAAGAAGCCGCGCATGGAACTGCTGCGCAGCGAGACGATCAGGATGGCGGTCAACAGCGATAGAGCAGTCGAGATCGGGACAACCATGAAGGTGTAGTAGAAGGAGTTGACCATTGACTTCTGGGCGCTGGGCATCTCGATGACGTCTGCATAATTTTGCAGGCCTACGTACTCGGTGACGCCGCGCGGATGCCAGTCGACGATGCTCAACCAGATGACCATGCCGTAAGGAAGGAGGACAAAGATTACAAACAAGACCATGAAGGGGGCGATCAGGAGAAAACCCCAAAGCGTTTCCGACTGTGCGTTGGTCAGACGCGGCCACGGGATCGACTTTGGTCGCTGGCGCCAGCCGGTGCCGATTTTGTCTACCCTGTCTGTCATGTTATTGGGGGGCATTGCGTATTGCGAGCGCCCTTGGGCCGCCCTGCAATACGCAATGCCTGTGATGGAACTTTAGACGTACCAGTCCAGTTTTGCGATCGTGTCACAGAAATCCTGCACTGCTTCTTCGGGAGGCGTGGGCAGGAAAATCTTCTGATGCACCAGCTCCAGCTGCTCGACGGTCTCTCGTGCGCGTCCGCCGTGGGCGGAAGCTCTCTGCCGGCCATAGGGGATGTAGTGCTCGTAGTGCCACTCCAACATGGGATTGTCGACGCCTTCAACTGCTGATACGCGTGCGGGCAGCAGGTACTGCGCGATCCACTTCTGGTTCTCTCTGTTGGAGAGCCAGAGCGCGAAGTCGATCGACGGGCCTATCTCATTGGCACCGCCGGCGCGGTAGACGATGGAATTGACATCCAGATTGGGCCCACCCCAGTAAAGGGAGTGATCGACACCTGGGTTGGTGGGCGGCTGGACAAACATCCAGTTTATTTCGCGCTCGGTATCAGTGACGACCAGGGTCGTGGGATCGACTTCGACGCCGGGGCGCTGTGACCAGCCAATGCTGGGGCCGATACCGCCGAGGAGGGACTTCTGGAAGAAGTAGTCCCAACGGCTGGCGCTGAGGCCGGACGGATTGGGAATGACTTCATGAACGAAATAGAGGTCCTGCAGCCATTGCAGCCAGGCGAGGCCTTCTTCTTCGGCCAGTTTACAGACCCACTCGCCGTCTCTGAGCTCTACGGTGTCGGTTCCCCAGTTCCAACTGAGGACCTGGTCCGGCCAATAGAAGAATGGATTTGTTTCAGCGGCGGAGAAAACGCCTCCCCAGACCTGCGAGCCGTCATCGCGTTCGAAGGTGCAGGCCTTCATCATAGCCAGATAGGTGTCGAAGTCCCACGTTCTTGCTGGGCCTTGGGGAAGCAGGTGGTCAGCGCCGGCCTCTTCAACGATGTCAAGGTTTAAGACCATGCCGTTGGCAAGCGTGTAGAAGGGCACCATGTAGTTCTTGCCCCTGAAATGCATGCCTTCGTACCAGCCTCCCGGGAGGTCATCCTGGAACTCCTGGGGAAGCTCGATCTCTACGGCGACATCGGATTGAAGTGCCTGGATGATGCCATCAACGCTGGCTCGGAGGACTGTATGTGGGGGATTGCCGGAGGCGATCGAGGTCTGAACCTTCACAATGGAATCCCAGCCCACCGCCTGGTAGGTGATGGTCACGCCCTCGGTCATATCGCTGTATTCGTCGGCCCTCTCCTGTTCCCAGGTACCGTGGGGAAGGATGTCGCCGGGGAGGCCGAGGGGGAAGGACCACCACTGGATTTCGACCGGGGCCATCGCGGCTTCGCTTTCTCCTCCATCAGCGCCTGGGGCTGCGGGGGCTACGCAGGCGGCCAAGGCCGCCGCGCCACCAGTCAAGGCCGCGGTTTTCAAGAAATCACGTCTTGATAACGTACGTTGCATGGTTGCGTCTCCTTTTCATGTTGAACGCCCACCGATGAACTTAGGGGGGATTGTGTAGATTATATGGTTTGAGAAACGCGTGTCAAGTGAATAAAATAATTGGTTCATTGGGAAAATCGAGATAGGTACGAGCTGCGACGGTCACTGGCCAAGGAGACAATGGCTTTCGCACCAGACTTCGTATTCAGGATACAGTGGCAGGAGGGCTGAAAGCCGGAGATATTCATTTCAGGGCGTCGCCAGAGGGCGCGTGGTTTGCCAGGAGGCGGGCGACTTCGGCGTCGCTTACCTGGCGAAAGTCGTCGTACCAGGCGCCGACTCCCCAGAATGGTGCGGGGGAAAGGAGTGCGACGACGCGGCTGACCAGGTTGGCGCCGGCGTCTGCGGCGCCGGGGGCCGGCGGCGTGGGCTGCGTCTGCAATTGGGCGATGGTACTCGAGGGAGCGACGGGGACCGCAGGTACGATTTCACGCGGTTCGCGATGGGTCAGGGCCTGGATGGCGGCGCGCATGGAGGCGCCGGTGGCAAGGCCGTCGTCGATGAGGAAGATTGTGCGGTCTTTGATGGGAGCGGGTGGGCGGCCGCGGCGGAAGAGCCGGGCGCGGCGGGAGAGCTCACGCTGCTGCTGGCGCGAGATCTTGCGGATGCGGTCGTTGCTCAGCCTCTGCTGGGCGACTACCTTCTGGTTGATGACCTGGACTCCGCCTTCGGCGATGGCACCGAAGGCCAATTCGGTCTGGCCGGGGACTCCGAGCTTGCGGACGAGCCAGACGTCGAGGGGCGCTTGCAGGGCGCTGGCGACCTCGCTGGCGACGGGAACTCCGCCTCGGACCAGGCCGAGGACAAGCGGGTTGACAGCCTCCAACTCCTGGAGCATGGCTCCGAGCAGCGCGCCGGCGTGGCGACGGTTCCGGAAATGTTGCGGCTTTGCGCTTGTCACGCAACAACCTCTGATTTGACTGTATGACTGTGAAGAGGAAAGAGAAGGAAGCGGCGAGAAGATGGGGGGGTGGTTCCAAAGGGAGGCGTGGCGAGGAAGCCACCCCACTCCCCTCGCTCTTTACTCCTCCGTAATTTCTTCCCGATCGGGATCGAGCAGCCAGGCTACGAGCCCCTGGATCTCGTCTTCGCTGAGTTTTTCGGCGAAGTTTTGCGGCATCTGGCGGGCGTCGTAAGTTTCGACCTCGAAGGCGGTGGGATTGACGATGCTTTCGTAGACGTACTCTTCGGCGGTCATGCCTTCGACGCGAGAGCCGGCGCGTTCGTAGAGGTCGGCGAAGTTGGGGCCGTTCTGGCCAGCGAGGTCTACCTGTCTCTCTTCGAGATTGTGGCAGGCGAAACAGGCCTCGCCCTTCCAGATGTCCTGGGGCGAGCGGATGTTGCGGGCTCTGTATTCTTCAAGGGCTGCGGCCTGTTCTTCTTCGCTGAGCAGGATATAGGCCGTGTTTTGGAATTCAGCAGGTTTGAAGACGTCATCGAAGGGTTGGAATGGGTCTTCGGCCGGTGACTGGGCCAGAGCAGATTCTTTCCAGTTCATGACGTAAAGGGTCAGATCTACGACCTGGTCGCCGCGTAGGGGTCCGCCGAATTGGCCTCCCCAAGTGGGCATGACTTCGGGCCACTGGCTTTCTGTTTTGCTGGGGCGGCCGGCGGCGATGGTAAGTTTCACGTAGTCTTCGAGCGAGCCGACCCAGCCAACGTCCTTGAGGCGCCCGGTATCGGTGAAAAAGTAGTAGCTATTCAGCCCGGGCCCTTTGCCCAGGATTCCCTGACCATCGGGACCGTGGCAGATGAGGCAGTTGTCGGAGAAAAGCTTGGCGCCGTTCTCGATTGAGCGGCCTTCCCAGTTTATGGTCTGCGCTTCCATGCGGGGGTTTTCGCTTACCAAGACCATTAGGAGCACGACGATGCCGACCAGTGAGGACAGAATGCCCCACATTATTTTGGCGATAGGAGATCTGGTGTAGAGACGATGCATAGTGGCTGTATTACTCTCCTACAAGAGCGCCGGACAGACTCTTCCATCCATCGGCAACGTAGCCAAGGAACAGGTGCTTCCAGCCGTATTGCTCCCAGTAAAGGGAGTCCTGGTGCAGCCAGAATGTTTTTTCATATTTGCCGGCCGTCCCTTCGGAGTCGAACCAGTTGACTTCCCAGTTCAACTTCTTGAGGCGGGGTTGGGCCTGGGAAATCGTCAAAATGCCGATGGGCGCGTTGAAATCGGGGTCTTGGCGGCGGTAGAAATCGACGGCGTTGTTGAACTCGTGGAGGAGCTCTTCGAATTCGTGATCGTGCACGTCGTACACTTCGTCGGTGCGCCAGACGCCGAGCGGCAGATGTTTGTAGCCGATTTCACGGGAGAGGCCGGAGCCTTCTTCGGGCATCACGTCCTGAACGATTTCGACCGCGGGGGCGCCTTCTACGGCGTATTCGGGCGTGCCCATCCAGCTCCAAATTATCATGACAGCCCCTGCGACGATTCCGGCGACGATGGCTACCTTGCGGTCTTTGCCACGGCGGCTGGGGTTGTAGTCGAGATAGGGGATGGCCATGAGCAGGACGAGAAGCACGCCGGGAAGGAGGACGCCGGCGATGAACTTGTCTGCGATTTTGAGCAGCCCCTGCAGCCAATAGAAGTACCAGGGCGCGACGGTATGGAGGGGCGTTGACTGCGGGTTGGCAATGTGTTCCAAGGGAGCCTGGAAGAAGAAGACCGTGAGGACGATGAGCAGGGAGGTCATGACGGTCATGAAACAGGTCTCGTCGACCAGGACGTCGGGCAGGTAGTAGACGCGCTTGTCGGCGGGGACGCGGTTGGCGGTGTCCTCGCCTACTTCCTCTTCGTCGGCGGGCAGGCTGATGCCGAAGTGGACGACCTTATAGTAGTGGACGAAGAAGAAAAGGATCAGCAGCAGCGGCAGGAAAAGGACGTGCAGCAGGTAGAAGCGCAGAAGTCCGTTTGCGCCGATGTCAGGCGCGCCGCGGGCTAGCAGGTTGACGGTTTCGCCGACTACGGCGGGCGGCACGGCTTCGGCCATGGAGGTGCCGATGGTGACAGCCCAGAATGCGAGCTGATCCCAGGGCAGCAGGTAGCCGGAAAAGCTGAGGAAGAGGGTCATTACCAGTAGTAGCACGCCGGTAAACCAGGTAAACTGGCGCGGCGGTTTATAGCTGCCTGTCAGGTAACACCTGACCATGTGAAGGGTGACGATAGCCACCATCGCTTCTGCTCCGAGCCGGTGCATGTCGCGCAGGAACTGGCCAAAGGGTATATTGGTCAGGAGCAGAATCATATCGACGTAAGCGCGTTCCGGGGAAGGCGCGTACCAGATCATGAGGAGGATGCCGGTGATGGTTTCGACGATGAAGAGATAGGTGGAGAGCAAACCCAGCCGGTAGGTATGGGTGAAGCGGGTCACGCTCTCGTGGTAGTAGGTGGGCTTGATGTGGAGCAGGAAGCCTTCGCTATGGGGCTTGAGGCGCGGGTTGGGGCGGCCGGGCGGTTCGCCCTGCAACATGCGGCGGAACTCACCGGCATCGATGCCGGCGGTCAGGCGGGTGAATACGTCGTCTGCCTGGGCAGCTACCGCGCCGAGAACTCCTTTTTCGCGGATATTTTCTTGGAGTCCCATCTGGTTCTGTCGTCTCCTGGTAAGGAAGTCTCAGGTTTTAAGACACGCTGTCTTTAACCTTGATATCTATTCAGCAAAGGACTATCACCTTTTGGCAGCCCTTCAATTAGCATTCCCGTGTCGACCACAATCTCGGCTTCCGCAGAAGGCACGATAGGAGGTTCGATTTTGTCCCCTACGTGAGTTGTCTCTGCAACGGTGGCGCGTCCGACCCCTATCTCGATTTCAAATTGGTCCAAGGAGCGGGGCGCAGGGCCCTCGATGTAATGCCCTTCGAGGCTAAACTTTGAGCCGCACCATGGGCAACTAAAGAGACTCCTTGCAGAATCCCACCTGTACTTGTGGGGGTTGTTGGGCCAGGGATGTGTGCATATTTCATAGAATGCACGCAGTCCTTTCTCGGCGTTGGCCAACCAGAATTTGCCGTAGACATTCGCTTGCGGTTCACTGCCGACTGGCGGCATGTCGGAGGCGGCGCCAAGGTAGAATTTGCCTCCAAATTCGTTCATGCGCTGCCGAGGGTAAAGGAACTGATAGGCAGCCACTCCAGTACCCACGGTCATTGCCGCCAACATCCCGGCCCAAGCGTAAATCAGAAACTCGCGTCGACTCGCGCCCCTATTACGGGCGTGGTGGTTTCCAGATGGTGAGCCGGACAGTTTTGCGCGCGTGAGCGGCGCAATCTTCTCGGCGACTGATCTGGTTTCTCTTTTCCCTGGTTCCTGTTCCCCTACCAATTGACGGACAGTCACTTTGTCCGATGTCTCCGGTTAGATATCACTCCCCAAGTTCAAGGTTCGTCGTGTAGCGTTCCTGCCCCTTGCTCTATAAGGCGGCTTTTAAACCACTGCCTTAGCCGGTGATAAAGCTTTTGGCTTGCCCTGCAGGCGCTTGCCTGTGTCCACTACGATTTCAGCTTCAGGCGAGGGCAGTACTGGCGCCGAGATGAAGTCGCCTGCGTCTTCAGTCTGCGATACGATTGAACCTCCCTCGACGATTTCAACCAGAAACTGATCGAGCGAGCGGGGCGCGGGCCCTTCGATATAATGTCCCTCACGGTTGAATTTGGAGCCGTGACAGGGACATTCAAAGCGGTTGTTGGAAGGCTCCCACTTGTAGAGGCAGCCGAGGTGGGTGCAGACCATGTAGAGCGCGCGCGGCCCCTCGTCGGTATTGATGAGCCAGAATTTGCCGGTCGAGTTGCCTTCCGGATCGATGCCGATCTGGGGCAGGGCGGTTGCGTCTCCGAGAATGAATTTGCCGCCGAACTCACCTTCGCGGAAGCGCGGGTACATGAATTGGTAGGTGGCGAGGCCGCTTTCCAGTGTCAGAAGGGTCAAGGCACCGCCCCAGGCGTAGGAGAGAAACTCGCGGCGGTTAATGCCTTCCTGGCCTGTTTCGAAGCCTTCGAGAACAGCGGCGCGGCCGACGGGTGCCACTCTTTCTGCGGCGGCGGCGGCGACGCTGCCATTACTTTGGACAGTGGTGGGGGCCTGCGCCTCAGCAGTGGCCGCGGCGACTTCGGTTGGGGCCTCTTCGGCATGCGCGACCGCGGCGGCGACCGGTTCGGCCTCGACGACTGGTGCTGGTTCGGTTTGGGGTGCTGGCTCGGGTGTTGCTTCGGCGGCAACGGCAGCCGGTTCCGGCTGCGGGGCGGCAGCTTGGGTTGGTGGAGCAGTTTCTGCGGCTTCGCCCTCGCTAATGTCGCGGGGGGGCAGCATCGAACTGACGTCGACGCCCAGTCTTTCGGCGGCCATTTGTTGCGCGCGTTCTACTCTGTCGAGCCATGCCTGACTCACTTCCGCCATAGTGTCTGGTCTCCTTGGGGAAGAGGGAAGTTTGGTCCCACTTCTCGCCCCTTTCTCATCCTTCCGGCAGGCTTGACGAAACGGGATTCAAAGCCTGGCGGGACTGCGGTGCATCGTTCGATAGAGTCGATCAGAGTATAGCAGGCGGGCGTTGCATTGTCAAAATTATCACAAACGATCTGTCCATCATTTTGAATGCCACAACATCCCGTTTGAAGACGACTCATTCGGCACTTTGAGCGCTTTCGGCAATGATCTGGTAAGGGCCTAAGTCGAGTCCCTGCGAAGCACTGATTGAAATTCGGCGGCATTTAGGACGATGAAGGCGTCGATATGGAGATTTCGCAAAAAGTGCCTGTTTGCAGAGATGAGGTAGGGAATCCGCAACCAGTCCACAAATGCGCCTATGAACGCATCAGCTTTTTCGGGTAGACCAAGCTCGATATACTTCACAACAAAGGAGCGTGGGACCGGTTCTTCAACGATAGTAGCATTGCCGTGAGCAGAAAACAGTCGGTAGAACTGACTCAGTTGCGTTGTCGAAGTCAGATTCCGGTTCACCTCCTGTACGACCAGTCGAGGAATCACAAGAGACAGGCCGGGACCCAGAGCTCTAAGAATCCGAGCGGCGTTGGGATCGGTCTGCCTAACTGCTGGAATCAGGACACTGCTATCGATACAAATGCGCATACTCGGCCTCGAAGATTTCTCGCCGGGCCTTGCGCAGTTGCTCTATGAACTCTTCCTGGTCAAGCTCATTAACTCGCTTGTCGTCCCGATTGATCTGTTTGCTTAGCTCATCCAGATCGCGCAACCAGGCGCGTCGCATAAATGCGTTTTCGACAAGCATTGCGATCTGGTCGGATGGAGTGGAATCCGATTCGGCAGCCAATTCCTGGAGCCTGGCGTACAGGCCAGCAGGAAGGTTTACTGAGACAGTCTCCTTTGCCATCCCTTCCTCCTTTCGAGACTACATCTCTACGCCCATGATTCTAACACACATTATGCCAATGCTGTTGGCGGGCAGAGAAATGGGTGAATTGGACAACCATCGTTCTGGAAACTCTAGCGCCAACTAGGCTTTCAGTTGCCCCAGGCTGGAGGCGACCTGCTCTCGCTGGGCGTTGAGGTCGTCCAGTTTGTCGCGTTCGCGTTGCACTACGTGCTCCGGGGCTCTGCCGACGAAGTTTTCGTTGCCCAGGAGACCGTTGGCCCGGTTGATCTGGCCGTCGATGTTGTCAAGCTCCTTTTGCAGGCGCTTGCGTTCGGCATCAAGATCGACCATGCCCGCAAGCGGGAGGTAGGCAGTGATGCCGCCGGCAGAGAGTTGGACGGACGGACCGGAATCGGTAGCGTTGGTCGCGGTTGCAACGGTCACCTGGGCGTCGTCAAGGCGCGCCAGTGTTGTGAACAGTTCCAGGTTGTCCTGGGCGAGGTCGCGGCCGTCGCCGGCGAAGAGGGCGGCGATGCGGCGACCGGGTTCGACGTTGTATTCGGCGCGGGCGTTGCGGATGGCGCGCACAATTTCCTGGATGCGGCCAAAGTCGTCTTCAGCGGCGGTGTCGCGGCGCGCGGTTGGGCGGGGCCAGCGCTGGGTCATGAGTGCTTCGGCGTGGTCGGGGACGCCGGGAAGGTGGCTCCAGATGGCTTCGGTGACGTAGGGCATGAAGGGATGGAGCAGGCGCAGGGATTGCTCGAGCGTGTAGGCGAGAACCTGGCGGGTGGCGGCGGCGGCACGGGCATCGTCGCCGTAGAGGCGGGGTTTGGCGGCCTCGATGTACCAGTCGCAGTATTCGCTCCAGAGGAATTCGTAGAGCTGGCGGCCGGCCTCGCCCAGCTGCCAATTGTCGATGAGCTGGGTTGCGTGGTCTTGAACGGAGCTCAGGCGGCTGAGAATCCAGCGGTCGGCCAGCGTCTGCGCCTCCTGGGGGGGAAGGGCATAGGTGACGTCGTGGCGCCCTTCGGCGTCTGCGAGGACGGCATCGTATGTTTCCAGATTCATGAGCACGAAACGGGCGGCGTTCCAGATCTTGTTGGCGAAGTTGCGGTTGGCTTCGATGCGGGTGATGCTGAGCTTCATGTCGTTGCCGGGCGTGCTGCCGGTGAGCAGGGTGAAGCGGAGGGCGTCGTTGCCGTATGTACTGATGAGGTCAAGGGGGTCGAGGGCGTTGCCGAGGCTTTTGCTCATTTTGCGGCCGTCTTCGGCGCGGATCAGGCCGTGCAGGTAGACGTAGTGAAATGGCACTTTGCCAGTAAAGTAGAGGCCCATCATGATCATGCGGGCGACCCAGAAGAAGATGATATCGTAACCGGTTTCGAGAACGGTTGTGGGGTAGAAGCGGGCGAGATCGGAGGGATTCGCAACAGAATTGCCGTTGATATCTGCGCTTTCTTCGAACTGGGGCCAGCCGAGTGTGCTGAATGGCCAAAGGGCGCTGCTGAACCAGGTGTCGAGGACGTCTTCGTCCTGTTCGAGCTCGAGGGTTTCACCGTAGAAATCGATGGCCTGTTCGAGGGCTTCGCTCTCGCTGCGGGCGGCGAATTGATGGCCGTCGGGCCCGTACCAGATTGGTATGCGGTGGCCCCACCAGAGCTGGCGGCTGATGCACCAGTCGCGGATGTTTTCCATCCAGTGGTAGTAGTTGCGTACGAAGCGTTCGGGCACGATCTGAATGCTACCGTCCTTCACGGCGGCGATGGCGGCCTCTGCGAGAGGCTTGGCTTTCACGAACCATTGGGTGCTCAGTAGCGGTTCGACGACGGTATGGCAGCGCTGGCAGTGCCCGACCTCGTGGGCGTGCGACTTAGCGGAAACGACCAGGCCGGCAGCGTCCATGTCCTGCCAGAGTTTTTCTCTGGCTTCGAAGCGGTCGAGCCCGGCATAGGGGCCGGCGGCGGCGTTGAGGGTGCCGTCCTCGTTGGTGATATTGACGAAAGCCAGGTTGTGGCGCTGGCCGATCAGGTAGTCGTTGGGATCGTGACCGGGCGTGACTTTGAGGGCTCCGGTACCGAACTGGGGGTCGACGTGTTCATCGGCGATGACGGGGATCTCGCGATCGAGGATGGGCACGAGGGCGGTCTTGCCGATGAGATGGGCGTAGCGCTCGTCGTCGGGATGGACGGCGACGGCGGTGTCGCCGAGGATGGTCTCGGGGCGGGTGGTGCTGACTTCGACATGGTCGGTCGGGGAGGCGGCACCGTTGGCTGCGCGCAGGGGGTAGCGGAAGGTGTAGAGCTTGCCGTCGATCGACTCGTGTTCTACCTCAAGGTCGCTGATGGCGCTTTCGCAACGGGGGCACCAGTTGACCAGGTAGTTGCCGCGGTAGATAAGGTCGTCGTTGTAGAGGCGGATGAAGGCTTCGAGGACGGCGTCGCTGAGGCCGTCATCGAGGGTAAACCGTTCGCGGGTCCAGTCGCAGGAGATGCCCATGCGGCGCTGCTGCCCGCTGATCTGGCCGTGGTATTCGTCTTTCCAGTCCCAGACTTCCTGCAGGAAACGTTCGCGGCCAAGGTCGTGGCGGGTGGTGTCGGCTTCGGCGAGCTTGCGTTCGACGACGTTCTGGGTGGCGATGCCGGCGTGATCGGTGCCAGGAACCCAGAGTGTAGGCCGACCGGCCATGCGATTGTAGCGGATGAGCATGTCCTCTACGGCGCTGGTGGTGGCGTGGCCGAGGTGGAGGACGCCTGTGACATTGGGGGGAGGCATGGAGATGACGAAGGGGGGGGCATCGGGGTCGGCGAGGCCGCTTTCGATCTGCTGTTCGGGACGGAAGAAGCCTTGCGATTCCCACCATTGGTAGAGTTTCTCTTCCCACTGTTGCGGTTCATAGACCGTGGGCATTTCCTCACGCGTTTCGGGCGTTTTTGTCGCTGTCATTGTTCCCCGTGCTCCCATCGGTAGTTTGCAGACGTCGGGCGGCTGGACGGTCGGTTTATGTGTTCGGTAATCGCTTACGCGAATTTCGGTTGGTATTCGGTCAAAAAAATAAGTCACTCAGTCCAAAGGACGAAGTGACTCCGCGGTACCACCTTGGTTAGCTGGCAGGGATATTGCCGGCTCTCTCTACCGCGATAACGGGCGGACCCCGGGGAGAGCTATGTGCTACGCCTGTTCACCCTCCCAGCCTTCCCGGCGACATTCCCCTCTGTGACTCTGGCCCTGAATCAGTCGGGCATTGGTCGACAGATGCGCTGCGATAACGGACGCCCTTTTCAGCCTGGAGGGTGTCTCTCTGCCGTTCGCGCGCATGGGTACTCTTCCGGTGCGCTGCTGTTCTCGATGTTCGCAGCCGATTATAGGTTGCGGGGGGAGAAAAGTCAATTTTTGGGTGCCTAAGGGTGCATCCCAAATTTTTGGGGAGGGACCAGTTGGCGGGGGAACTGCGGGGGGAACAGCTGGTGGGGGAGGAGACACTGTTGGCTAGACACGTTGCTGGGGAAGAATGAACACGGTGGCTAATAAGGGCGGGGCGTTGCGGGGGCGCAGCCCCTGCACAAGAGAGGGCCGAAGGCCCGAACGCCCAAATGAAGTGGATAGTGGTGGAGGATTGGACGAGGTGGTAATGGCTGTCTTGCTGCAGTCGCTGGTGAATCAGGGGAGGCTCGTCATGCGGGGGGCGGTGCGGGCGTGGCGGAGGCCTTCGAGGGAGTAGATGATGAGGGCGGTCCAGATGAAGGTGTAGCCGATAAGTTGGACGGAGGTGAAGGGCTCTTTGTATATGAAAACGCCGAGGATGAATTGGGTGGAGGGGGCGAGGTATTGCATCAGGCCGAGGCTGGAGAGGGGGATGAGGCGGGAGGCGGCGCCGAAGCTAACGAGGGGGATGGCGGATATGACGCCGGTGCCGAGCAGGAGAGGGCCGATTCGGGGCCAAGCACTGGCGGTCCAGACGGGGGGCCCTTGCTGGCCCGTGTATACGAGGAGGAAAAGGGCGGGGACGAGGAGGAGTGTCATCTCGAGGCAGAAGAATTGCTTGCCGCTCAGGTCTACTTTCTTTCTGATCAGGCCGTAGAAGCCGAAGGTGCCGGCGAGCGAGAGGGCGATCCAGGGGAGCTCGCCGAGGCTGACGGTGAGGTAGATCACTCCGGCGACGGCGATGGAGACTGCGAATATCTGGCCGCGGCGCAGGCGTTCGCCGAGAAAGAGGTGGGCCAGAAGGACACTGAACAGCGGGTTGATGAAGTAGCCTAGGCTGATCTTGGCGACAGAGCCGGTTTCTACTGCCCAGAGGTAGGTGGTCCAGTTGGCGGCGGTGAGGAGGGCGGCTGCGAGAACGAGCAGCAGGACTGTTGGCGAGCTGCGAAGTTTGAGAAGCCAGGACAGGTCCTTGAGGACTGCGAGCGCAACAATCATGGTGACGGCGGAGCAGATGATGCGGTAGGCAAGGATTTCCAGCATGGGAAGGGCGTGGAGCTGCTTCCAGTAGGCGGGCAGGAAGCCCCAGGTACCGAAGGCGATTAGTGCGTAAAGGTAGCCGCGGTAGGAGGAGAGGTTCATTTTAGAGAGGCTGGGAGGAGGGGACCGAAGCTTGATCCTGGTTGAGACCCGCTGCGTATTGCGTGTTGCGTATTGCGTATTGGGCTGGTCCTGGCTGGGCTATCACTGTCTTGCCTTTTGGTGCGCGCGAAATGTGGCGTTCACTTGACTGAAGTGTGATGGTGAAGGAGAGAGATAATGATCAGCGGCTGCTGCTTTTGAGGAGGAGGCGGCGGTTGGCGGTTTTTTCGACGGCGGCGCGACTCCAGGGCATTTTGTGATAGGCTCCTTCGAGCCACATTGGGATCTGGTCGGCGTAGTTGCGGCTGATGGGGTGGCCTGACTGGCCGCTGGCGGTAACGCATTGGGCGGCGTCCCAGTTGCCGATGTCGTAGATTTGGCGGTAGGCGGCTTGTACCATGACGAGGCCTGGGGGCAGCTCGGACATGAATCCGGTCTGGTTGGGCGTGGTTCCGTCGCCGCCGATGGGAAAGGGGCCGCGGTTGAAGAGCCAACCGAGGATGGGTGCGCTGCCGAGTGTATGGCTGTAGCGGATCTGGTGCATACGGCCCCAAGCCCATTTGCGAGGGGTGGGGTTCACTTCGCGGCGCAGGCGTTGGACGGTGAGCTGGAGGGCGGTCTCGATCAGCTCCGCGCGGGTGCGGCGGCGGCCGGTGGCGGCGTCAGCGTACCAGGGGGAGTCTTCTTCGTTTTTGAGGAGCTCGAGGAGGCGGGTTTGGGCGCGGAGCAGGAAGCCGTTGATGAGGAAGACGGGGCTGCTGCCTTTGCCAAAGAAACCGGGGGCGGTTGCGCCGAGCTTTTGGCCGAAGGTCAGGTCGAGGAGGTGCAGAACGGTGTATTGGAAGACGAGGGCGGCGGGGCTCTCCTGGTCCATGTGATAGCCCCAGTCCTGCAGCATGTTGACGGCTACGCGCACGTAGGGGTCGTCGCTCAGGTGGCCGGTGAGCAGTGGGGTCAGCTCTTTGGCGTAAAGGCTGGTCTCGTCGAGCTGGATCTGTTCCATGTCGCGCAGCGTGAGCCGCTGTTTTTCGGTCAGCATCTCTTCGATACGGCGTGCGCGCCAACCGGGCATTGTCTCAAAGCTGAGGACGTAGGGGTAGTCGTCGCCGGTCATCTTATTGTTGGCGGTGGCGATGAGGCCGCTGGGGGGATTGAGGAGGCGGGGCAGCTCTTCGTCCGGGATGAGGCCGTCCCACTCGTAGTCACCGTTCCAACCGGGCACGGGGACGAGGCCGTTGCCGTTGCGGCGAATCGGGACGGCGCCGGCGAGGCGGTAGGCGATGTTGTCTTCGCGATCGGCGTAGACGAAATTCTGAGAGGGTGCGGTCCAGTCGGCGAGGGCGGCGTCGAATTCTTGCCAGTTGCGGGCGCGATTAAGGCGGAGAACCGAGCGCAACACGGCGCCAGGCTCGTGCCCTATCCAGCGCAGGGCGAGGGGCGCGGCGGTCAGCACGGGTTCGTCGGGAAAGCTGGCGTCGGGGCTGTCGGAACCGAGTATTCCGGTGAGTAGTGGCCCATGGCGCGTGACGACTACTTCTTCGACGTGAGGGCGGGCGCGATTGCGCAGGTGGATTTCTTCGCGGTGGATTGTGGCTTCCTCCCACCGGCCCTGGTATTCGAAGCGGGGCGTGCGGCCGCTGTCGTTGTCGGGATGGGGGCGCTCTATGTAGAGGTCCTGGACGTCGGGAAAGGCGTTGGTCAGGCCCCAGGCGATGTGTTCGTTGTGGCCGATGATGATGCCGGGCGCGCCGGCGAAGGAGGCGCCGCTGACTTGGAGGCCGGTGTCGGAGTCGTCGGGCTGAGGCGGGCAGGAGAGGTGCATCTCGTACCATGTGCCGGGCATGGTCATGACGAGGTGGGGGTCGTTGCAGAGAATGGGGCGTCCTGTAGCGGACTTTTGTGATGAGACGGCCCAGGCATTGCTGCCCTGGCCGAACTCAGGCGCGGCGACGCCAAGCCAGCCTTTGAGCTGTTCGTATTCGTTGAGAATGAGACCGGCGGTGTGGAGCAGACGCATTGACTCCTGGCTGCCTGTAGCTTCAGAAATTACAGGGTTGGTATCGGGGTAGTCTGGCTCGAGATCGGCGGCGAGGGTGGGGTCTAGTCTGGCGGCAAGCTGCAACCGGACCAGTTCGCTCTCCCAGTTGACGCTCAGGCTCCAGGTCATCATTTTGCCAAAGGCGATTATGTCCACCGGCGTCCATTCATCGGGCTGGCGGCGGAGCAGGTTGAATTCGGCGGCCAGTTTGCCTTTGCGGCTGCGGATATAGGCATTTACGCCCTGGCAATAGTGTTGCAGGGTGGTGATCGTGGCTTCGTCGAGGTCATCGAGTTCGGCCTTGGCGGCGCGGTGGAAGCCGACGATGCGGCTAAAGCGGTCGACGTCGAGGGCGGCTTGCCCAAAGAGCTCAGCAAGGCGGCCTTTTGCGACGCGGCGGTTCAGCTCCATCTGCCAGAGGCGGTCCTGAGCGTGGGTGAAACCCTGGGCCCGATAGAGGTCGGGTTCGTTCTGGGCGTAGATGTGGGGGATGCCGTGCTGATCGCGGAGGACTTCCACTGTTGCGTCCAGGTCGGGGAGGTCCAGTTCGCCTTCGTGTTGTGGGGCGGGTCGTTGGACTAGCCACCAGTAGATGTAGACGATGAGCCCGCCGCCGAGGAGGATGATAACGAAGAGCAGGGCGACGGCCAGTATCACGGTTATGAGGTTCATGGGCTTTCGTCTATATCGAATCACGTGGCAATGCTTTGGTCTGGGTGGGTGGAATGGCAGATGCAGCCGCGCGCTTCTCCGATTCTAACACCTGTGTTAAAACGGAGTGAAATTGCGGTTTCATGGCAGGCTGCGACGATTTACACCGAAACGGTCTTGCAGCAGACGAATCGAATTCTCAGAATGCGAACCGATCTTTTTGACTACGAATTGCCGAAGAGGTTCATCGCCCAGCGGCCGGCTGAGCCAAGGGACAGCAGCCGGTTGCTGGTGCTGGAACGCGAGTCCGGGCGAATCGAGCACCGCCGTTTCAGTGAGGTAGGTGCGTTTCTGCGCGCCGGTGATGTACTGGTCGCTAACGACAGCAGAGTGGTTCCGGCGCGGTTGCGAGGGCATAAGCCTACGGGCGGCGCGGTGGAAATCTTTTTGCTGCGCCAGTTGGACGACACCGGTAGAGAGTGGCGTTGCCTGGTGCGAGGGCGGGGACTGCGGGTTGGGGCGAGGGTGGAATTGGATGGCGGCCCGATCGAGGCGGAGATCGTGGCGGCGGAAGGTGGAGGTCTGCGGCGGGCGCGTTTTTCGGCGCCGATTGGGGGGATTCTGGGAGAGCTGGGGGAGTTACCGCTGCCGCCGTATATTTCAGAGTTCGCTGGTGACAAGGGGCGGTATCAGACTGTTTACGGCCGGGCGGATGGCAGCGTAGCGGCGCCGACGGCCGGGCTGCATTTCACGCCTGAGCTATTGCGGACGTTACGAGGAAGGGGCGTCGGGTGGGAGACGATCACGTTGCACGTGGGGTTGGATACGTTTGGTCCGGTTACGGCGGAACGGGTTGCTGACCATCAGATTCATCGCGAGTGGGCGGAGTTGACGGCGGAGTCGGCTTTTGCGGTCAACGCGGCCAGAGAGCAAGGGGGACGCGCTTTCGCGGTGGGCACGACTTCGACGCGGGTGTTGGAGTATTGCGCTACCACCGCGCGTGGCGGGAAAGGGTACGGGCCGGCTGGGAAGGATAAAGCGGTTGTCCCTTACACGGGCGAGGTCGATCTTTTCATTTACCCAGGGTACCGTTTCAGGGCGGTAGATGCGCTGCTGACGAACTTTCATTTGCCGCGCTCCTCGCTGCTGATGTTGGTGAGCGCGTTTGTGGGGCAGGCGCATCGGCGGGATCTCGACGCGGGACGGCGGATGCTGTTGCGGACTTATGAAGCGGCAATGGCAGAGGGGTATCGCTTCTACAGTTTCGGCGATGCAATGTTGATCTTATGAGGTGAAAGCCCCATCTTCGCGGGCTTGAGACTGGCGAGTAGCTCTATGCTGCGGACGGCGCGGGCGGCGTGGAGGGAGATGCGGCGTAGAGCGGCTCGGTGTGGGCGCGGTCCTGGAGGTCGGCGATGCGGGCGACGTTCTGGGCTGCCATCCACTGCAGGAGCTCGGCGTGGATGAGGCTGATGGCGTCGGGGCCGCGGTGGTAGATGGCGCTGCCGACGCCGACGACGGTGGCGCCGGCCATGAGCATTTCGACGGCGTCCTGGCCGTTGCTGACGCCGCCTGTGCCGATGATAGGTGTGTGGGGGCAGGCTTTGCGGGCATCGTAGACGACTTTGAGGGCGATGGGCTTGAGGGCGGGGCCGCTGATGCCGCCGCTGCGGTTGGCGAGGACGGGCTGGCCGCTAAATGGGTCGAGGACGAGGCCGGGCATTGTGTTGATGGCGCAGAGGGCGTCGGCGCCGGCGTGGACTACGGCCTGGGCGATGCGGCCGACGCTGGGGACGTTGGGGGCCAGTTTGACGATGACAGGGATGGCCTGGGCGGCGACGGCCTCCTTTACGAACCTTGTGACGGCGGCGGCAGAGTCGGCGTTGGCGGCGAAGGGCTCGCCGAAGCTGTCCTCGACGTTGGGGCAGGAGATGTTGACCTCGATGAAGTCGGGTTGGGCGTCAGCGACGCGGCGGGCGACGTCACCGAATTCGGCAGCTGTACCGGCAAAGATGCTGGCGATGACGGCGACGTTGCGAAGTTGGAGTTGGGCTTTCGCGTCGCGGAGCAGCCCGATTTCTTCTTCGACGCCCGGATTGGCCAGTCCGATTGCATTGAGCAGTCCACCGCCCCAGTCGATGCAGGAGGGGTTGACGTGACCGTGGCGGGGTTCGGGGCCGCAGCTCTTGGCCGTGACGGCGCCGCAGCCTTCTGCGGCGGCCCGTTCGAGCAGGCTTACGGTGGTGCCCCAGATGCCGCTTGCGAGCACGAGCGGCGTGGGCAGTTTGTGGTTGAGAAAGTCGACTGAGAGGTCGGGTAGGTCCTCGCTCAATGCGGAATTCCCTCTACTAGGCAGGCAGCATAGCTACTTATTTTCGCCGGCAGGGGCGGATAGCGCGAGCGACTGGCGAATCTCTTCGGGGATATGGCCGGTTTCGGACAGCAACGCCAAGACGTCTGCCAGTGCCAGGACGCTATGAACGCGTATTCCGGCCTTTTGCAGATTTTCCACTCCTCCTTGCTGCCTGTCGAGCAACACGATTGCATCCTCTACAACCATGCCGGCGGCGCGAAAAAGTTCGACTGAACTGACGATGCTGCCGCCGGTAGTTATCACGTCTTCGATAATAACAACACGCTCGCCTTGGTTCCAGAGGCCTTCGATGTCCTTGCCGAGGCCGTGGCTCTTGCTCTCTTTGCGATTGTAGATGAGAGGGACGCCGCTGGCCAGGGCGACGGCCATGCCAATTGGGAGGGCGGCGTAGGGGACACCGGCGATGCGGTCGCATTGAAGTGCGGCCAGTTTTTCGGCGTAGGCAGTGGCGGCGGCCTGCATCAGGTCGGGACTGCTGACGAGGAGGCGGAGGTCGACGTACATAGAGGAGTGTTTGCCGCTAGCGAGCGTGAAGTCGCCGAATTGCAGGGCGTCGAGTTCAGCGAGGCCGATGATGAGGTCCCTGTGGGATTGTGAAAGTAGCGATGGTTGGGGGGCAGGGGATGCCGCCTCTTCTTTCGGTTTAGAATGCGACTGTGCGCGGGCGGAATTTATGCCTTCTCGAATGCCCACTGCGGCCTTGCGAGGGTCGTCGGCCTGTGTGATGCCGCGGGAGACTGCGACGAGGACGCCGAGTCCGTCGGCGCGCAGACCTGCTTTGAGTGACGCTTCGAGGTCACCTCCCTGTGCGCCGATCCCGGGAGCGAGCAGCCAGGCGTCGGGCGCGGCGGCGCGGACGTCGGCAAGGCCTTCGGGGTAGGTTGCGCCAACGACAAGGCCTACGGCAGGGGACCAGTTGACGGCTTCGGCGGCTACGCGCAGGAAGAGAGGGCCGCTTCCGTTTTGATCCTGGTCGCTGCGGGCGGTCAGCCGCTGGAATGCGCCGGCGGATGGGTTGGAGGTGTGGCAAAGTACGAAGAGCCCTTTGTCCGGGTAGGCGGCGAAGGGGGCGATGCTGTCTTCGCCCAGGTATGGGCTGAGGGTGACGGCGTCGACTCCGAGCTCTTCGAAGCAGGCGCGGGCGTAGGCGGCGGCTGTCGAGCCGACGTCGCCGCGCTTGGCATCGAGAAGCACGGGGATTTCAGGCGGGATGGCGGCGATGGTGGCGCGCAGGAGGGCCATGCCGGGCTGGCCGAGGGCTTCGTAGAAGGCGATGTTGGGCTTGTAGCAGCAGACCAGATCGGAGGTGGCTTCGATGACTGCCAGGTTCCAGGCCAGCATTGCATTACAGGTCTTGTCGGGCCGGTTGACAGCACCGGATCGAGAGACCTGTGCGGAAGCAAGGTATTGGTCAGGGCAGGCTTCGGGGGTGGGATCTAGGCCGACGCACAGGAGGGTCTTGTTCTTCTGTGCGGCCGCTTCAAGCTTGACAAAAAAGGACATGCGGAATTCTCCCCTTGGCAGAATCGGTCGGCGCGTCTGCGCGGGGCACGAGCGCGGAGGCGTTCCATGCCTGGTCGCTGGGCCAATGCTATGCTACGCGGTTGGATTGGTCAAAACCGGCGGTACGCCGGAGTTCGGATTGGACGAGCAGCAGACGGCCTGATAGCTACATGGCGGCCAAGGCGGCCAGGCCTGCCCCTTGGAGCTCATCCAGGATTATTTCCTCTTTTTCGGGCGAAACAGGATCCTGCGGCAGGCGAGGGGGGCCGCAGTCGATGCCCATCGACTTCAGGGCGACGCGCATGGCGGGGGTAACACCGTGGTCGATCATGACGGCGGTGAGCCGGTTGGCCTGCCTTTGCAGGGACAGGCCCTGCGCGATATCGCCGGCCTCGTAGCATGCACGCATCTTGCTGTAGGGACCGGGCATGACGTTGAGGGTGGAGCCGATGTTGCCGGGCGCGTTCATCATGGCGGCGAAGATGCACTGCTCATCCATACCGGAGAAGATGGTCCAGCCCTTGTCTGGGGGCAGGTCGTCGCCAAGGTCGATGATTTGGGCGATCTCGTACATATTGGGGCCGGTGTATTTCGCGCCGCCTACATTGGGAATGCGGCAGAGGAGCTCCTTCATCAGAGAGGTGGCGTCGATCTGGCCACCGAACAGATAGGGGAAGAAGGGAATGTCGGGTGCGGATGCGGCGATGGCTTCGTAGTGGCGGTAGGTGGCTTCGAGGCCGCCAAGATAGACGGGCATGACAGAGCTCACGCCTGCGGTACCTTTTTCCTGGGCATGGCAGGCGAGCGCCATCGCTTCGCGCGTGCTGATACTGCCAACGTGGACGATGACGGGAATGCTGTTGCCGACCTGGTCCATGACGGTTTCGACTACGTCGCGACGGTCCTTGGGCGCGAGCAGGAGGCCTTCGCCGGTGCCGCCGCAGAGGTAGAGGCCGTCGACTTTCTTGCTGAGCATATAGTCGACGAGTTCGCGGAGGGCGGTCAGATTGGCTGTGCCGTCGGCGTTTGCAGGTGTGATGAGCGCGGGCCATGCGCCGTGGAGAGTTTTGTTCATTCTGGGATCAACCTTTAATTGAGCCGAGCATGATGCCCCTGACGAAGTAGCGTTGGATGAAGGGGTAGATCATAAGGATCGGCAGGGTGGTGATGACGATCATTGCGGCTTTGAGCGACTCAGCCGGCGGTGGATCGGTGAGCTCGGTCATTTCGGCAAGGCCGGAGTAGTCACTGTACTGGCCGGTGCCGTATTCGAGAATGCCGCGCAGGATCAGTTGCAGGGGCAGTTTGCGTGGATCGTTTATGTAGATTGCGGCGTCAAACCATTGGTTCCAATGAAAGACTGCATACCAGAGACCGATGGTTGCGATTACGGGCATGGAAAGGGGGAGGTAAACACGCACGAGAACCACCAAAGGGCTGGCGCCGTCCATGATGGCGGCCTCCTCCAGTTCTTCGGGGATGGCCAGCATGAAGTTACGCATGATCAAGAGCCACCAGGGGTTGATCAACGGCGGCCAGATCATTGACCAGAAACTATCCAACAGCCCCAGCTTTTCCACCAGGACAAAGTTAGGAATCAGGCCACCAGAGAAGAGCATGGTGAAGAAGATAAACATCGTAATGGGAACACGGCCATAGAGCCTGCGTTTGGACAGAACGTAGGCGAGTGGAAAAGTGAAGATGAGGCCGAAGGCGGTACCGACAATGACACGGGCGGAGGTGACGAAATAGGCGTTAACTACAATCGATCCCTGGCCCAGCAGCATCTCATAGGAGTTGAGAACCGGCTGGTGCGGATACAGAATAAACAGCCCGCGCAAAGCGTACTCTCTACCGCTGACCAAGGAAGTGGACACTACAGAGAGGAAAGGGATGAGAAAGAAAAGAGTAAGTATGACGAGTACAAAGATATTGATCCAGTCGAACAGCTTTTCGCCTCGGGATAGTTTCATGGTGTCCTCCTACCAGAGGCCTTCCTGCCCTAAATAATGGGCAACTTTGTTTGCCATATACATAAGGATAAGTGCAAGAACTGACTTGAACAGGCCTACTGCCGCTCCAAAGGAATACTGTCTGCCGATCAGGCCGGCGCGATAGACGTAGGTGTCGATGATGTCGGAGACGGAGTAGACGGAGGGTGAATAGAGAAGCAGAATCTGTTCGAAACCTGCGTCCAGCATACCGCCGATACGAAAGATAAGGATGATTACGATTGCAAATGAGATGCTGGGAAGGGTGACATACCACATGCGTTGGAAGCGATTGGCGCCATCCATGGCAGCCGCCTCGTACATTTCCGGGTTGATAGTGGCCATGGCGGCCAGAAAGATGATGCTGTTCCAGCCGGCTTGCTGCCAGACATCCATGGTGACCAGTATGGAGCGGAAGAGGGCTGGGTCGGTCAGAAAGGCCTGGGCTTCGCCGTCAAAGTAGACGATTGCCTGATTGAGGAGGCCGCCTTGCGGTGTAAGCATGGCGCGGACGATGCCGGCGGCCACCACCATGGAAAAGAAGTGGGGCAGGTAGGAGATGGTCTGGACGGTGCGTTGAAAGACGGTGATTCGCACTTCATTTATCAAGAGAGCGAGGACGATGGGGAGGGGGAAGCCAAAGAGAAGCTTATAGAAGCTGATGACGACTGTGTTTCGAACGATGTTCCAGAAGAAGATGGAGTCAAAAAAATTCTTGAAGTGTTTGAAACCCACCCAGTTGTCCCCGCCGAACATTGCGCCGATGCCGAGGAAGGGATCGTAGTTTTGAAAGGCGATGATCAGGCCGACCATGGGGAGATAGCGGAAGATTACGAAGTATAGGAGTGGGAGTGCGGCAAGGGCGTAAAGGAATCGATCACGCTTGATCTGGCGCCAAGCGTCGCGGAAGCCCCGCTTGTCTGCGAACGCTGGCCCGTCCTGGTCCATGCGCACTCTGATCTGTTCGCCAAGGGGTTGTTGCATTCGTCCACCTCCTGTCGCCGAGGGGAGGGATGGGGAAGGAGGGGCACGCCCTCCTTCCCCATGGTACAGGTCAATTAGGGGTGAAAGAGCCGATACTGCTGGGTGTACAGCTCGCTCCACTGCTCGAGGCCAGCGCCGTGCAACTCCTCGACGAAGTTGCCATATTCGACGATTGGCCGCGCGCCGGTGATGAACTTAATGCTCTCCTCTTCGACGAAGCGCTCGAAGTCGGGCTCACCGGGGAAGGCGTCGCGAATAGCGGTACGGTCGTAGGGCACGTCGAAGTCGACGGGCATACGGCCGCCTTCGTACTGGTTCCAGTAGGTATTGATGTGCTCCCAGTGGCGGTTCCATTCGACCTCACCGTCATCATTCTGGAGCTTAACGGCGGTGGCCCATGTTTCCGGACCGAGGCCGAGAGTCACCTGGAAGTCGCGCGAGTACTTTTCTTCGCAGACCGAGCTGCCGGCGGAGTGCAGGCGGGCGACCTTGTTCTCTTTGTCGACCCATTCCCAGTCTTCGCCGGGCACGCCCCAGGAGGCGATGAGGTAGTTGGTCACGTCGTCGGGTCCGTCCTCGTAGATCCAGTTGGCGTACTTGATCATTGCCTCGGGGTGTTCGGACTTTCGCGGGATCATGTAGGCGGTGTTGGAGCCGGCGTTGTTGGTCTTGGCGACACCGGCCGGTCCTGTGATTTTGAGGGATAGGACGTAGTCTTCCTCTTCGTAACCGGCTTCGCGGCGGATCTGGTCCCACCAGATGGTCATGCGTGAGTACCAGCCGAGCCAGACGCCGATGGTTAGCGTTTTGAGCATGGCGCGGTAGTCGGGATTGGCGAAGGACTCCTGTTGGAGCCAGCCGTTGTCCCACCATTCATTCATCTTGGCGAGCCAGTCCTGGTACCCTTCCTGGAGTTCAGGGGGTTTGAGCATATTGTCGGCGGGGTCGATCCAGCGGGAGAAGCCGTGGGGGGTGAATGCGCCGAGCGTGTTGTACATGAGGTGGCGGCGGCCCATGGCGACGATGACGGCTTCGTCATGGTTCTCCTTCATCGCTTCGTAGGCGTGTTCCATGCCGTCCCAGGTGTCGGGAACTTCGAGGCCGGCTTCAGCGAGCCAGTCAGAGCGGAAGAAGGGGAAGTGGGTATGTCCCATGAGTCCGAGGCGGGGATAGCCCCAAGTTGTGCCCTCGGCATCCTTCATCATCTTCCAGTCGAGGTCGGAGTGTCCGGCCAGGATGTCGGTCCCATGTACATCTAGCAGATCGTCCAAGGGCAGAGTGATGCCTTTGAAGTCCGGCCAGTTGCCAGTGAAGAGATCGAGCTGCTGGGTACCGGAGGCGATGAGGAGGTTAAGCTTTTCGATACTGGCGCCACCGGGCGGAAGAATGTGGGAATTGACCAAAACCCCGGTTTCTTCGAGGATCAACTCCTGTACGGCCTGGGTTCGCTCAGGGTCGCCGCCACCGGGACAGGGGTTCCCAGAAGCGAACCAGACTTCGGGCGTTTCCATGGTAGCGCCGTCGCCGGCGGCCGGAGCGACAGGTGCGGCGCAGGCGGCAAGTACGGCACCGGTAGCCGCTATTCCCATGCCTTGCAGGAACTGGCGGCGCGTCGGTTTTGTTGCAGTCGTCATGTGAATTCCTTTCACTAGCTGAGAATTTGGATAAATGGAACTACAACCATATAGAACGGTCGGGGCGGTTTGAAAGTTCGCCCCGACCGGCGGGCCGACTCAATTAAGGATGGTACTGCCGATACTGTTCGGTGTGCAACTCGCTCCACCTGTCTAGGCCGGCGTTCTGTAGCGAGTCGAGGAAGTTGCCCCATTCGGCGAGGGGGCGCACGCCGGTTATGAACTTGACGGACTCCTCTTCGACGAGGCGCTGGAAGTCTGGCAGGCCTGGGAAGTTGTCACGAATGGCGGCGATATCGTAGGGTACGTCGAAGTCGATGGGCATCTTACCCAAATCGTAGCGTGCGTTATATTTGACTGTATGGGAGCTCTGGCGGCCGGTGGATCCATCGTCGAGCACTCTGACGACATGCGGTTCGGTACCCATGCCCTTGACATTGTAGAAGTCGTAGGCGTAGCGCTGTTCACAGGGTGCGGTGGCTGGGACGAGGGACCGGTAAAGGCCCTGTTCCTTGTCGTGCCATTCCCAGTCCTGGCCCTCTATGCCCTGACGAATGATGACCAGATTGGTGGGGTCATCAGGTAGGCCCTGGTAACACCAGTCGGCGTAGCGAATTACAGCGTCGGCGTGTTGGGACTTACGCGGGATCATGTAGGCGGAGTTGCCGCCGACGTTATTTGTTTTGGCGAGACCTGCGGGGCCGGTCATAGTTTCGGGGAAGCCGTAGTCGATGTCGGTATAACCGGCGTCCAACCTGATCTGTTCCCACCAGATGGTGATGCGTGAATACCAACCCACCCAAGAGCCGATGTTGAGAGTTTTGAGCATGGCGCGGAAGTCGGGGTTGGCGAATGTTTCCTGCTGGAACCAGCCGTTTTTCCACCATTCGTTCATTTTGGCGAGCCAGACCTGGTAGCCGGGATGTGTCTCCACAGGTTTGAGCATGTTGTCGGCAGGATCGACCCAATTGGAGTTGCCTTCTTCGACGAAAGCGCCAAGCAGATTGTTCATCATGTTGCGCCGGCCGTTGGTGGCCACGACTGAATCGGGATTCATTCCCTGGAAGGCGGCGATGGTGGCTTCCATGGCGTCCCAGTTATCGGGCATCTCCAGGCCGGCTTCTGC
This sequence comes from Caldilineaceae bacterium, assembly GCA_965207495.1. GTDB lineage: Bacteria > Chloroflexota > Anaerolineae > Caldilineales > Caldilineaceae > Bin5. Next base: position 2,536,119 of record OZ242287.1, on the reverse strand, counting down.
CAACCAATCGTTGCGGAAGAAGCAGAAGTGGGTATGTCCCATCAGGCCAAGGCGGGGATAGCCCCAGGTAATGCCTTCGGCGTCCTTCATGCGGGCCCAGGCGAAGTCGTTGTTCAAGCGAAGCACGTTTTGGCCGTGGGCATCCAGCAGGTCGTCCAGAGGCATGGCGATGCCCTTGAACTCCGGCCACTGGCCTTCGAACAGGTCCAAGGGTTGAGTCCCTGATGCGAGGAGCAGGTTGAGCTTCTCTGTTTGGGCGGCGCCTGTGGCGACGAGGTAGACCTGAACGAGGACACCGGTTTCGTCGAGGATGCGCTGGCGAACGGCTTCAGTTTTTTCCGGGTTGCCGCCGCCGGGACAGTTGGGCTGGCCCTGGAAAACCCAGATTTCAGGTGTTTCTGCGGTTCCGGCCATATCGCCGCCGGCCTGTGGCGCTGTCGGGGCCACGCAGGCGGCCATTACTGCACCTGTAGTGGCGACGCCCATTCCCTGTAGGAATCGTCGACGGCTAAGAGAGCTGTCAGACATGGAATGTTCTCCTTTCTTGTACGGGTGGTCAGGAGTGAATCTGCGAACGAGGTTTCTCCATTCAAAATGACCATTGCAATCACAGGAAAACAGCCTTGCGTTAACCTTCCTCCTCCTGGCTTTCACCTCCTTATAAGAAAGACTGGACAAAACAATCTCAGCCGGTATAGGACCTTGCAATTCCTTGTAATTTCTGGTTGCGCTTTGCGCGGCGGTCGACATCTTCGGGATCCAGCCTGGCGAGCAGCTCCTGAAGGAGGTTCGCTTGGGGGGAGGCCCAGTCTGGACGACCTGCCAGATTCGTGACTTCGTTGGGGTCCGCGGCCAGGTCAAACAGCTGCGGTGGATGATCTACGTAGTGATTATACTTCAGGTTTCCCTTCTTTGCCATGTAACCTGCGCTGAGCATGCCCTGGGCGTGGTATTCGGCTACGACGACGTCATCCGAGAAGGTGTCTCCGCGTAGCGCAGGCAACAGGCTTCGTCCCCGAAGTTCGTCTGGAATTGGAGTTACGGCGAGGTCCAGCAGGGTGGGCATGACGTCGACGAGGCTGACGTTCTGGCTGGCCCTGATGCCCTGTGCCAGATTTGGCCCCCTTACTATGAGCGGCACACCCACCGACGATTCATAGAAACACTGCTTTTGCCAGATTCCATGCTGCCCGGCCATTTCGCCGTGATCGCTGAGGTAGATGACCACGGTGTTTTCGGAAAGAGCGGAGCTGTCGACGACGTGTACCAGGCGACCAATGTGTTCGTCGGTCAACGTTACCAGGGCAAAGTAGCTGGCGAGCGCAGTGCGTGTAGTTTCGTCAGACAGCGGTTCGTCGTTGTGAAAGAAGTGGCGCAGTTGGCGGATAGCAGGGTGCTGGTTTTCCAGCGCTTCGGCGCGCGATTCGGGCAAGTCGATTTGGTCGGTTGGGTAGATGTCGAGATATTCCTGCGGCGTATACAAAGGGAAATGGGGATACATAAAGCTGGCGACCAGGCACCAGGGTTTGGCGGTTGGTTTGTCAGCTTTGTCGCGCAGGAAGCGCTCGCCCAGGTCGGTGACGGTGCGGTCGTAGTCGAGCCAGCGGGGCGGACCGGGGCCACATTCGGTGACGTGGGAGTTGCTGCTGCGCCGCGCCTCTGGTGTTCGTACGGGCCCCTTACCGAGTCTGACCCAATCGTTCATGTCATCGAGGAGCCGTCGGCCGAAGCCGTGGAGGCGGTCGGGGCCGATCATGTGCATGCGCCCGCAGAGCGTTGTATCGTATCCCGATGCCTCGAGATAGTGGGCGAAGGTGGGGATTTCGGAGGCCAGCGGGGAGCCGTTGTCAAAGACGTTGACATCGGAGGCGTATTTGCCGGTGAGGAAGGACATGCGGGAGGGGACGCAGATGGGATTGTTGCAGTAGGCGTTTTCGAAGAGGACGCCTTCGGCTGCGAGGCGGTCGAGGTTGGGCGTTTGCACGAGAGAGTGGCCGTAGCAGCCGGCCACGGCCGGGTCGTGCTCGTCGCTCATTATCAGAAGAATGTTCGGTCTACTCAAGTGTACGCCTGCCAATCCGGAGAGAAGTGCTTGGAGCCTGGCAGAAGGAGAGTCTGTCTGGAAATCGAACTTCGGTTATCTGCACTCCTTGAAATACCAGCTCAAGCTCTGTTACCAGGCCAGTTGCTCACTGGGTTGCATTTCGATCACGGGGGTACCGTCTTCGTCTACCCAGCGGCCGCACAGATCGCCGCCTTCGCTTATATCCAACTCTACTCCAGAACCGTCCATCCGGAAGATTGGGTGGTAGTACTTGGCGACTTTCCGGGCTTCACCGGCGATGTAGTGGCCGATTAAGGCGCGGCGGAAACGATCGGCGCTCGTATTAGGAAAGCTTCCATGGACGACCTGACCGTTGAAGAATACGACGTCGCCGGCCTTCATTATGACGGGTTGTGCGTCCACGTCGTCGGGCAGGTCGACGGTGACATCGGTGAAACTCTGGGATGTGTCGGCTTCGGCAGTACAGAGAAGGGGCCAGGCGTGGCTATCCGGGACCATGCGGAGGCAGCCGTTTTCTTCGTCGCAGTCGTCGAGGGCCATCCAGGCGGCGATGCAGGTACCGGGCTGCACGCGCAGGTAGTGCTGGTCCTGGTGCAGGGCCTGGCCGCGGGCGCCGGGTGGTTTGAAGTAGAGCATGGTCTGCACGGCGAAGGGCTCGCGGCCGAGCATGTCGGTCATGCATTCGCGCAGGCGGCTATCGAGCATCCAATTGAGACTGAGCCCGTCCCAGCGATGCATGTGGATCATGCGCGGGAATTTCTTGAGGGGATCGTTGCTGTCGTTGTCGACGCCGGCGGAGTCTCCGGGGTAGGAGCCTGCGGCTCTTAGGTCCATGAAGTGCTGTTGGAAACACTGGACTTCGTCCTCGGAAAAGAGGCCGCTTACGTTGAGGAAACCCTGGCTATCGAATTGGCGTTTCTGTTCTGTTGTCAGCATGTTAACTATTCTCGAGTCGTGGTCCGCAACAAGGTGATGAATGTTCGTAAAGTTCTATTAAGGATCGAATGCATTCTGTTGAGATGTCTCCTGTTCGGGACAGACAGCTGCAAATGGGATTCTGTGGCCGAGCCTGGAGACAACGCCAATTTTACAGATTTTTCTAGTTTGTGCAAGGTCTGGAACTGGGCGCGGTGTGGACCGCGCGGAGGTGGGGAGAGGATGTCCATCCAGGATTATGTTCAACTTGGCGTATACGAGGACTCCTGTCACGGTGCGTGTTTTTGCGAAGTGCAACGTTTACTGTTGGAAGCCCGGTTGCCAGCAGGTCATTGTCCAGGCGTTGAGGCTGTCTTTCGGAATACCGTCAACGAGGAAGGTGTGCTGTGGTTATTCCTGCCGAAGAGTCAGCCTGGATGCGTAGCCCTCTACATCAACAGCACAGAGAAGTGTGATGTTCTGTAGCTTATTCCTTGCCGGGGTCAGGAAATATCAGTTCATGACATGTGACCACGAGGGTGAATCCCAAAGAGAAGGCGATCATAAGTGCTATTCCCGATTTCTCGAGAAAGAGCTCGATCAGGACCGAACAGACAGTGAGGATGAGAAAGGCGAGAAGGAGCCTTATCTTCATAGGGACCAAGTCCATTCTGTCAAATATCTTTTCGGTGAATCTCCCCGCGACAAGGCCGACCAAACCACCGAATAAGAAAGTGAGGAGAATCGTTGCGTAATCGACCACGGGGAACCTTCTTCTGTCGATAAGGATGTGCAGGAAACAATGAGCGAAATTCTTGCAGATCAGACGAGGTGGGTGAAGCAGCCTTGGTTGTGTGTCAAGTCCCTTCATCCAGCTCGGCAGCTTCCTGATCGGGTTCGTCGTCCTCCAGCACATCTGCCTGCACGCGCCATGCGGGCGGCAGGAGTTCTTCGAGTTGCGAGGGCAGGGGTGGTGGGTCGTAGCCCAGTTCGTAGGCGAGGGAACTGTCGAGTGTGACGTTAGCAGAACGGGCGGCCAAGAATGTCGTTTGCAGAAGTCCGGCGTATGAGTCGAGTACGCTGACGGGAACTGCCAGCTGCTCTTGCAGTCCGAGGATGCGGAGTGTTAACTGCCCGAGTTCGAAGAGGCTGATCTGGTCGCGGCCGCCGAGATGAATACGGCCGACGACGCGCTCGGTTTCGGCGATGTTGACGTCATCTTCGAAGCCACTGCCGGCGATTTGGAGGAGGCCCTGGGCGGCGACGGCGGCGCTGACGGGCGAGCGGATTGCGTCGCCAAAGAGGGTAACTTCCTGCCCGCGGCGAAATGAGGAGACCAATTTGTAGAAGAAGCTCTCTCGACCTAGGCCGCCGTAGCCGATGAGGAGGGGGAGGCGGGCGATGACGGCATCTTCATAGGCGGCAATGATCCCTTCCTCCGCCAGGGCTCTGTGTTCACCGAAGACATTGATGGGCGTGGGCGGGTCGTCCTCCGCGTAGGGGGCGCCGGCGCCGTCAAAGACGAGATCGGCGGAGGTGAACAGGAAGGGGATGTCCTTGTCGCCGCAGAGAGCGGCCAGATCGGTTGCAGCGTTGAGGTTGATAAGGAGTGATTCGTCCGGGTATTTCTCACAGTAGTCGAGGTCGGTGATGGCGGCGGTGTGGATGACGGCGGCGGGCTGGACGTCGGCCACCATGGCCTTGGTCTCGCTGTAATCGCCGAGGTCGATGCGGCCATGGTCGATTTTCCCGAAGAAAGAGAGGGCCTGGCGGCGGGTCGTCCGATGGTAGGTGCCGACGGGATGCCACCACTCCTGGGAAGCCCGCAGTACGTGGGAGCCGAGAAGGCCGGTTGCGCCGGTGATTAGGAGTTTGGGCGCCATTTTTTACCAGTGCCAGATCTGATTCCAGGCGGCCATCCAGTCGTCGCCGACACTACGGACTGTGTAGGGTGGCTCCAACGTTACGCCGGGACGGCCGCGGAAGGTGTCGAGGTTTTCGGGGCTGCCTACTTCGAAGGTGATGGTCGTAGGCGTGCTTAGCCGGTATGGAGGAACGGCGCTCAGATCTGACAGGGCCTGGCGGGCACCGTCTTCGATCATCTGGCGGGCGCGTTCCGGGGGAATGTGGCGGGCTGCGTAACGAGAGAGACCTTTCTTTACGGCGACGGTGGTCAGACCTGGGCCGAGGAGTTCGGTGGATTCGCGACAGACGGCCTCGTCTCCGGTCACGAGGAGGACGGGGGCGTTGTAGTAGCCGCAGGCGGCGGCGTTGACGCCTACTTCGCCGACGGCCTGGCCGTTGAACCAGAGATGACGCCAGAGCACGGTTGAGATGGTGTGGCTGAGGACGCCGTCGGCTGTGCCGGCCTTGGCGTGCATGCCGACGAGGAGGACGGCATCGCAGCCGGCCTCAAGAGTATCGGTGTAGTGGCTCCAAGTGTGGCCGGCGACCCATTCGCAGCGGGGGTCGAGGAGGTCGGGGATGAGTGAGTTGAAGGTCCAGGCTCCGCCGGCACCGTGGCAGTCGACGACGACAATTTCGGTCGCTCCGGCGGCGGCCGCGCCGCGGATGGCGGCGTTTATTTCTTCGGTATAGAGTCGCCGCCCCTCTTCGTACATTGGTTTGCCGCCGCTGACCTGGTCCCAGGCGATGATGCCGCTCACGCCCTCCATGTCGGTCATGATTTGGACGCGCATGGTCAATCTCCTTTACAAATCACTGAGTTTGGAAGTGATGGATCTCAAGGCGTTCCGGGACTGACGCGAGGCAGTCCGGAGGCTTGCGCTCCCGGACTGCATAGGACGTTACTTGATGACTGCCCTTGCGGAGGAAGGGCGGCTGTGCGGGCCCTGCAATTGGAGCAGGGGACGCCTTAATCGGCGGCTTCGCTCATTTCGGCTTGCATGGTGACAGGGAATGGCCAGTCGGTCGAGATTCTTTCCTGTTCTTCGAGAGCGCGGGCCTCTTCTTCCAGCGCGCGGGCTTCGGCTTCCTGGCGGTCGAGAATCCCACGGGCGATTGCGTCGTCAACGCTACGCTCGGTCAGCTCCCAGGACTGTTCGAGCGCGAGGGCCAACTCTGTTATGAGGAGAGCGCGGGCCTCTATGAGGGCTTCCTTGTCGGCTTCGGTAAGGTATTTGGAGGTTTCGCGCCAAGCCAGGTCGCGAACTGCGGCGGCGACCTGATTGGGATAGCCTGAGTGGATCTGTTTTTCGATGGCGTTACGCCGCACTCTGAACTCGTCGGGCAGGTCGAGGGGATGTAACTCAAGGGTTTCAAATACGCCGGAAATGAGGGATACCGGCATGACTGGACGTACGCCAGTCTGGTCGATTCGCCGCACTGGCACGTGTACGGTGAGGCGATTGTGTATGAACTCAATTACGTAATAGCGCTGGAAACCTTTGACCAGTTCCTTTTCCTGGAAGGCCACGATTTTGCCTGCGCCATGGGACGGGTGGATTATACTCTGCCCAATGTTGAAGCCCATCTTAAGCTCTCCGTTCGCTTGATTGCCGGCTTCTGCACCTTTGGGAACACATTTCGCCGACCTGGCCTCAGGCAAGGCGGCGACGCAACGTTTTCAAGGCTCGTAACCAGCGCCGTTGCTGCCCCGAGGCAAATCCGATTGGAATTGTACGACTGCCGCTGACTGTTCAGCATCCTGGCTTGCGACAGTTGGCATGGCGGTAAGATCAGGACCGCCTTACACTGTTCTGACGGGCCATCATTGGCCTCGGTCGGAGACCGATGACCGGCATCGGGGACTTCTGCCGGGCCGCGTCAGTTCCTGAAAACTAGGGAATTCAGGACTACGAATCTTAACACGATATGGGCGGCTTTTCAACGCGTTTCGGAGGATTATCGGATGCAAAAGATCGGGCCAGTTGCAGGCCAAATCAGGGGAACGAATACTCTGGTGGGGAGGAGGATCTCGTTCGGAAAAGAGGGGTTTTGGGGCTCGTTGAGGCGCTTTTATACGTTCTTTATGATTGCTGTGTGATTTGCCTACGATCCATCTACGGAGGCATCTGGGCGAGTTTCATGGGGGCATGGGAACTGTCTTTTGCACGCTTACCGGTCATAGCTGAAGTTTGGTGGTTCTGCCATCCATTTATTGGCAGAAATGATGTTTGCGGCTTGCCAGGGGGGCGTTTTGGGCAGAAGGGTCAAGGTGAGAATGTGGAAATCTTCTATTTTGAAACAGTAAGATCAGGAGGAGCTCCGTTTTTGCGGCCAACTGATTCACAGCATCTGGTAACCGTGCCAGAGGATGAAGGCGGCGAGACCGCGCCAGGGTCGCCAAGGCTCGGCTATGGCGTCCAACTCGTGGCGCGAGGGTCTGTCGGCCAAGCCCTTGACTTTCTGCGCGCCGACGATGACGCCAAGGTCACTTACGGGCCAAGCATCGGTGCGACGCAGGGCGAATAGGAGGTAGATTTCGGCGCTCCAAGGACCGATGCCGGGCAATGCGGTGAGGGCTGAGCGCACTTCGTCATCGTCGCGCTCGGCGAGGAGATCGAGTTGGAGGCGGCCTTCAAGCAGGGCTGAGGCGAGCTCACGGCCGTAGCGGCTCTTCTGGCGGCTGAAGCCGATGGCACGGAGGGCATCGTCGTCGAGAGCCAGGAAGTTGGCTGGTAGGGGCGGGCCAATGGCGTCGCACAGGCGCTGGTAGGTGGAGTCTGCCGAGGAGCGGGAGACCTGCTGGCCGAGGATGATCTTCAGAACTGTAGGGAAGCCGGGGTCTTGGCGCCGAAGCTTGGGCGGTCCGTGCTGGGTCACGACGCTGGCGAGGTCGACGTCCTGTGCGGCGAGGAATTGCAGACCTTCTTCGAGCGTTTCTTGGTTAAGGGTTTTCATATTGGTTCTATCCTCTAAGTTTACGGGAGGAAGGGCAGGCGTTTGGGAGAAACAGGTAGGTGCTTCCAATTGTCACTTGAACGGCTTGGCGCGGCGTTTAGTTAGTGTGTACTCCGGGAGATCTGATGCGGGTCGTGTGGCGGGAGGATGGTAGCTATGAATGAAGGTTACGATGCAGGTAGCGGCCCTGGCCTGGAAGGCCGACGAACCGTTCATCGAGCACGATTTCAGTTCCTCTCAGCAGTACGGTTCGCGGCCAGCCCACGACGTTTACGCCTTCGTATGGGGTCCAGTCGGCTGCTTCGTTAAGATCTTTCGAGCGGATTCGCTTTTCTCTGTCCGGGTCGAAGATGACGATGTCGGCGTCGTATCCAGGGAGTAAGTCGCCTTTGGGCAGCAGGCCCATGCGGCGGGCCGGGGCGGTGCAGCAGGTAGACACCCACGTGGTCAAGGGAAGATCCCGTTCAGAGACCCCGAAGTGGTGCACAAGCGACAGGCGCGACTCGACACCGGGCAGACCGCCCGGCACGTCGGCAAACGAGGGTTGCTGTTTCTCGCTGCTGGTCCAGGGACAGTGATCTGTGCTTATCATGTCGATGGAACCGTCGTGCAGGGCGCGCCACATGGCGTCGCGGTCGGAGGTGCTGCGTAGGGGCGGGGCGCAGATGTAGAGGTGTCCGTCGCTGGCGGCCAGATGGTCTGAGGCGGTCAGGAGAAGGTAGTGGGGGCAAGTTTCGGCGGTGATGTCGAGGCCGCGTTTGCGGGCGTCTTGAACTTGGCTGAGCGGGTCGGCGGCGCCGACATGGAAGATGTGAAGGGGGCAGTTGGCGAGGGCGGCGATCTCGGCGGCGCGCTGGACGGCGCTGGCTTCGAGAGGTGCGGGGCGGGTCCGTTCGTGCCAGATTGGTTCGTTGTGGCCGGCGGCGACGGCGTCGGCGCGCAGCTGGTCGAGGAGCGGGCCGATTTCACTGTGGAGGACCACTGCTCCACCGGCGGAGGCGACGGCACGCATGGTTCTGAGCAGGGCTACGTCGTCAAGCTGCATGCGGTCATAGGCCTGGTACAGCTTGAAGGTGGCACAGCCGGCGGCGACTGCGTCGGGGACGTCATGCAGGCGGTCCTCTGCGCTTGCGTGCCAGGTTGGGATGGTCATGTGGAGGCCGTAATCGACGGCGACGCTGTCGTCGGCCTCTGATCTGCGATGGCGGAAAGCCTCCATGAGAGGCTGCTCCGGCTGCGGGTCGGTGAAATCGACGACGGTGGTGGTTCCGCCGGTGGCTGCGGCCACAGTGCCGGATTCGAAGCTGTCGGTACTGGTGTGGCCGTTAAGACGCATTTGCAGATGGACGTGGCAGTCGACGCCGCCGGGGATGACGTAGCAGCCGGAGGCGTCCAGGTCGCGTTCGGCATTCAGCTGCAGGCCGATTGCCGCGATGCGGTCTTTGTCGATTGCCAGATCTGCGAAGATGGGGCCTGAGGGCGTGATCAGCTGCCCGTTTCGGATGACCAGATCATGCATAGTCGGGATGCGTTTGGCCCCACTTGGCGCTGAAGACCTGTTCGGCAAGAGGGTTGCGGCTGCGGGGAGCCAGTTCACGCTCCTTCATTGTGTTGGAAAGGATGGAGGGGTCGGCGAGGTAACCGATGGCTGCGGAGACAACCGGCTCATACTTATCGGGGATTTCCAATACTTCGCGTGCCATCTCTCTGTTAAATCCGCCCATCTGATGGATATACAGTCCACAGGACATTGCCTGAATCGAAAGGTGGGCCATGGCCTGGCCGACGTCGTAGTGGGCATAGCGGTTGGGGCCAGGGGCACTGTCTGGATTTGGCTCGGTAACGGCCACGAGCAGAACGGAGGCATTTTTTCCCCAGGACTTGTTCGCCCCCATGAGCGTGCTGAGGATGCGGGCAAACCCGTCGGCATCATGATGGCGCGCAGCGATGACGAAGTGCCAGGGTTGCAGGTTGCGGGAGGAAGGCGCCCAGCGGGCGGCTTCGAAGAGGCTGCCGAGGACATCGGTGGGGATGGCGCGATCGTCAAAGGCCCTGGGGCTCCAGCGGTTGGCGAGGAGATTGTTTATAGGATAGGTGGTTACGGCGCTCTTATCGGATTCGGGCACAGAAAGTCTCCTTGAAAGTTAGTCTCATTGGATCTGGAGAAGAACACAGTCGGTCGCGGCGCGGATTTCATAGTTGCCGAGGGCAGCGGGAAGGAGAAGCCAGGATATCCCTTGGAGCTCGACGGTGTCGCCGGACCAGTGCAGAGATGCCTGGCCGGAAAGGGCGCCCCAGATATGGAAGGCGGTCCCGTCGCAGCTGTCTTCCCAGACGGCGCCTGGGCTCGCGGTCAGGCGGTCGACACGAAAGTAGGGGCAGGCTGTATCGTCGCGCCCGGCGATGCCCAGATGGTTCGCGGCGGGGCCGCCGATGCTGCGCAGGTCGGCCAGGGCCTCCCGGGTCCACCCTTGGGGGGCGGCAAGAACCGGTGGCGGAGCAACTTCTGGTTCGATTATGCGCCAGTCGATGACGTCCAGGGCCTGGCGAACGTGGAGAGGGCGGGACTGGCCGTCGGCGCCGGCGCGTCCCCAGTCGTAGAGGCGGTAGGTCGTGTCGCTGTTCTGTTGGATTTCGGCCACGATAGCGCCGGGGCCAAGGGCGTGGACGGTTCCTGCGGGCAGGTAGAAGGCGTCACCGGCTCGAATGGGGACGCGGTGGAGCATCGAATCGATTGCGTCGGTGGCGGCTGAGTCAGCAAAGCGTTCACGGTCGACGCCGGCCTTCAGCCCGTAGATAATTTCAGCATCAGGCTCAGCGTGGAGGATGATCCAGAGCTCGGTCTTGCCCAGGTCGCCGGACTGGGCCTGGGCGTAGGAATCGTCCGGATGGACCTGGACGGAGAGCCAGCTATTGGAGTCGAGGAGCTTAATGAGCAGGGGGAAGGTTTCGGAATCAACTGAACTGCCGAGAAGCCATTCTCCCCATTTCTGCCGGACATCGGCAAGTGTGCAGCCAACCAAGGTGCCATTTGCGATTTTGGATTGCCCGTTGGCATGGGCGGCGATCTCCCAGCTCTCGGCTACGATGCCGGCGGGCAGGTCTCTGCCCAGACGGGTTGCCAGGTTGCGGCCGCCCCAGACGTAGTCTTTGAAGACGGGCTGGAAAGATAGGGGGTAGACGCCGGGATCGGGAGCACGAGTCAGTTTTTGTTCTGCGTTGTCGACTTGAATCATGTCTTCTTCCTGGATTTCCTCTTCGTCGGGGAAGGGCGGGAGGTCGAGCATCTTGTGCCAGGCGTATTCTCCCAGGATGCGAAGGGAGGCGACAACGGGCGCGGCCAGAATCGCGCCGAGGAGTCCGGCGAGAGAGGCGCCCATGATAACGCTGACCATGACAAGCAGGGGGTGGAGGTTAAGGGCTTTGCCGACGATGCGGGGAACCAGGAGGGTGTTTTCGATCTGCTGGATGACAATCATGGCCACGGCGACGGCGAGCGCGAACTGGAGAGGTGTCAGGCCGAAACTTGGTGTGCCCTGAAAGAAGGCGACCAGGATGGCTGCGCCGGCGCCGGCCAAGGGTCCGATGACGGGCAGAAACTCCATGGCGCCGGAGAGGAGGCCCAGGCCGAGGGCGTTGTCGACGCCAAGCGCGCCGAGTGCGACGCTCACCATAACGAAGATGACGATGGCGAGAAGGGCCTGTCCGCGCAGGTATGCCGCCCACACATTACTTACGCTGAAGGTCAGGCGTTCGGCGTCGCGGCGATAGCCGGGTTTGTGTGCGATGTTGGCGATCATGCTGCCGATGCGGGGAATGTCGACGGCAACGTAGATGGAGATGATGAAGATCAGGAGAATCTGACCGAGGACGGCGACTGTCCCGGTGACGACGCTGGCGGCAAGGCTGCCGCCGCGGCCGAAAATGGGCTGCAGCAGGGCGAATACCTGGCTAAAAAGCTCGTCCCAACCGGGCAATTGGGGGATAAGGCCGGCGACGGGCACATTCAGGCCGCCGACAATGATCGATTCCGGCAGCTGGGCTTGCAGGTCCTGCAGCTGGGCAAGTGCGTCGTCGAACCAGCCGGGCAGGCGACGGGAGAGGTCGAGAACCTGCTGAAAGGTGGTCACACCTACGAGCAAGAAGGTGGCCACGACGAGGACGGCCAATGCAAGATATACGGCTAAGACGACCGTGACTCGATTGACTGGGGTGCGCCGGTCGATCAGGGAGATAAGTGGGTGAAGCAGGTAGGCCAGAAGCGCAGCCAGAACAACCTGTTGCAGGAGTCCGCGAAATACCCAGACCAGCAGGCAGAACAGGGCCAGCGCGGAGACGGCGACGATGGCCTTTGTGGTTGTATTCCATGGAGGAGACGCGGCTTGCACAATGTCGTCCTTCGCACGCGTGCGCATAGAGGCTACCTAAAGGATCTTCAGATTGGCCAGCGAGGCCATGAATTTCTTGACGCCTATATTGGGGAAGGCGACCGAAACTTCCTCTTCGCCGCCTATAACGATGCTGTCGATCACCATGCCGACGCCAAACTTGGGATGTTCCACGCTTTGGCGGCGTTTGAAGTGGGTGGGGGCTTCGGTCCTGGCGGGGCGACGGCGGGGCCGGCGAGGGCGGCGAGACTGTGTAGGGTCGGACTGGGGGCGACTCGATGTCCTGTAGGCGGAGGATTCGCTCTGTTGGTGGTTGCCGTCTCTATATCTGCCGAACATGGCGGGGCCGTCCAGCCAGCTTGTCGCTCTGTCGTAAGCGGCGGCCTGGCGGCCGCGGCGGTCAACCTGGCCGCTGAGAAGCTCGGCGGGAATGTCGTCCAGGAAGCGGCTGGCGGCCTGCGATTCGCTGTTGCCCCACATTGCGCGTTGGGAGGCGTGGACCAGGTAGAGGCGATGCATTGCGCGGGTGATGCCGACGTAGGCGAGGCGGCGCTCTTCGGCCATTTCCTCCTCGTCCTCGCTGCGAACGCTGCGGGCATGGGGCAGCAGGCCCTCTTCCATTCCGACCATGAAGACTACGGGGAACTCAAGTCCTTTGGCCGTGTGCAGCGTCATCAGGGTCAGGGCGTCTTCGTTCTCTTCGTAGTCATCCTGCTCGCTGACGAGGCTGATCTCCTGCAAGAAGAGGCCGAGCGGGTCCTGTCCGGGTTCGAGGTCTTCGAGGCCGGGACGGTAGTTGGCGGCAACGGCGCGCAGTTCGTTGATGTTTTCGAAGCGCTCTTCGCCCTCGTCGCTGCCGTCGCGGAGTCGGTCGAGGTAGCCGGAGTCGGCGAGGATACGATCGAGCAAGGCGGCGACGTCTTCGTACTGGGCCGCGGCGGCCAGCCGCACCCAGGTATTGAGCATTGCGGCGAATCTTGTCAGGGCGTTGCGGGCACGGCCGGCAAAGGGAACCGGCGGGAGTTGGACGGGGGAGGCGTCTACAGCTTCTTTTTCATTGCCGTGACTGATGAGTGTCTGCAGGGCCTGCCATTCGCTTACTGAACCGGAGGCTGCCCAGTCTTTGAGCAGTTCGAGGGTTTTGGCGCCGATGCCGCGGGGCGGCACGTTGATGATACGGTCGAGCGCAAGCGCGGCAGATGGGTTGTGCACGAGGCGCAGATAGGCGAGGGCGTCTTTGATTTCGCGGCGTTCGTAGAAGCGGGTTGCGCCGACGAGTCGGTAGCGAAGATTGCGATGGACGCAGGCCTCCTCCAGGGCACGACTCTGGGCATTCGTACGGTAGACGACCGCGGCCGCGCCGGGTCCCATCCCTCCCTGGGAGGTCAGGCGGGATGCTTCGTCGAGCACGTATTCTGCCTCTTCAACCTCGTTGTAGGCTTCGTGGAGCGTAACTTTGAGGCCGCCGTCGCGGTCTGTTCGCAGGTGTTTGGGCGTGCGGTTTGAGTTCTTGGCGATGACAGCGTTGGCGACATCGAGAATGTTCTGCGTGCTGCGGTAGTTCTGCTCGAGGAGGACGACGTTGGCGGCGGGGTAGTCGCGGCGAAAGCGAAGGACGTTGCGGTAGTCGGCGCCGCGAAAGCGGTAGATGGACTGGTCCTCGTCGCCGACGACAAACAGGTTGCCTCTGCCGTCCGGCGGTCCGACGAAGAGGGAAGCCATCTCGTACTGGGCGGTGTTGGTGTCTTGAAATTCATCCACCAGCACGTAGCGCCATTTGTCCTGGTATTTGCGGCGGATCTCTTTGTTTTTGCGCAGGAGGAGAACCGTGCGCATCAGTAGGTCATCGAAGTCCATTGCGTTGTTGAGCCGCAAGAGTTGCTGGTAGCGGCCGTAGACGCGGTCGCAGATTTCCTGCATGTAACCGTCGGCGCTGACGAGCTCCGGTGTAAGCAGGTCGTTTTTCCAGTTGCCGATCTGCGACAGGACGGCGCGCGGACTGAATCGTTTTTCATCCAGCTGCATCTCTTTCATGGTCTCGCGGATGAGAGTCAGCTGGTCGGCGGTGTCGTAGATGACCCAGTTGCGCTGAAATCCTGCGGCTTCCACTTCGACGCGCAGGACACGGGCGCAGACGGAGTGAAAGGTACCGATGGTCAGCCCGCCCATTCTCCGGCGACGGCCCTCGCCCGGTGGCGGGAAATGGTGCCCGATCAACCCTTCAACGCGGTCACCCATCTCTTTTGCAGCCTTGTTGGTGAAGGTTACGGCAAGGACATGCCAGGGGTCGATCTTCTTTTCTTCGATCAGATAGGCGATGCGTCGCGTCAGGACGCGGGTTTTGCCGGAGCCTGGGCCTGCCAGGACGAGGACGGGGCCTTCGGTCGTCTGGACGGCGGCTTTTTGCTGGTTGTTCAAACCTTCAAGAATCTGTGACATTTGTTGTATTGCGAATTGCGCTGGTAGCGATGGGAGCGAGTTGTAATGCTCCGGGGTCGATGGGATGGCTTGAGCCTCAATCCAGGTGAGTCCGAGGCTGTCTACCATTCCTCCATCTGGAAGCTCTCCCCGTTCAGCAGACGGACATAACTGTCGTAGCGTTCCGGCGAGACTTTGCCTTCTTCGGAGGCCTGACGCACGGCGCAGTCGGGCTCGTGGTCGTGGGTGCAGTTGGGAAAGCGGCAGTCGTTCACGTAGGGCTTGAGGTCGACAAAGAAAAAGCCGAGACTTCCCGGGTCGAGCTCGTAGAGGCCCAGTTCACGAATGCCGGGGGTATCGGCGATGAAGGTTGCGTTTCCCAGTGGCAGGCGAAAAAGTTGGGCGTTGCGCGTTGTGTGGCGGCCTTTGCCTTCGAAGTTTCGCAGATTGCCGACGCGCAGGTTCAGTTGTGGATGGATGGCGTTGATCAGCTCGCTTTTGCCAACGCCGCTGGGGCCGGTAACGACGGTCAGTTTGTCGGTCAGCAATTGACGTAGGCGCTTGAATTCAGTTTTCTCTGGGGGCGCGGACTCTCTGTTGCCAGGGACGATTTCGAAATGCTCGGTCGCGCTCATGTACAGGAGAGGATAGCCCAGCTCTTCGTAAAGGAGGAATTTTTTGCGAGCGGAATCCAGGCCTGTCAGGTCGACTTTATTGGCGACGATCACGGCTGGAAGTTCATTGGCTTCGGCGATGACGAGGAAGCGGTCAAGCATGCGCAGGTGAGGTTCGGGGTCCTGGACGGCGAAGACGATCAGTACCTGATCGGGGTTGGCCACAATCACGTCTTCGGCTGGGCGATTGGAGCCGGGCAGCTGGCGGCTCAGTGTTGAATCCCGCTCTTCGACCGAGTCGATCAGGCCTCTACTTTTGCCCTCAAGGACGACTTGAACGCGGTCGCCGACGGCGATAAGTGTCAGGTCTTTGGTTCGTTCCTGGAGTAGCCGTCCACGCAAACGGCAGCTGATCAGTCTGTCATCCGTGGTGGAGACATCGTAGTGATGCCCCCGGGCGCGCACAACGACACCGACTACAGTGCGCTCCTTCTTCTTGGGTTTTGGTTTACTCTTGGCTGGTGCGTCGAAGTAGTCGTCCTCGTAGGCTTCATCCCACTCGTCGTATGTTTCCGTGTTTCTTGGCAAGAGCAACTCCTGGAGGGATTTCTGTGCGATGGGTTTGCCTGCTCCCGGCGAATCCTTTTCGGCCCAAGTGTATCAATTCAAGGGCCGGTTTGGCAACATGCCGCCTGTGCTGGGGTGCGGAACTGCAGTGGTCTGTGGTCTGTGGTCGATGGTCAGTGGAACGAGACACCATGTGGGGGGTAGACACTGTTGGCTAGACACGTTGCCTGGGAAGAATGAACACGGTGGCTAGCAAGGGCGGGGCGTTGCGGGGGCGCAGCCCCTGCACAAGGGAGGGCCGAAGGCCCGGACGCCCGGAACTGCAGTGGTCAGTGGTCAGTGGCTAGTGGTTAGCGGGCGGTCGCGTGGGGCGGCGGGAGGGCTGGAGAGGGCTAGGTATGGGTGGTGATTTGGCAGCATTGGAGGCCGGTTAGGGCGGGGCAGACGTGGAGCGGGGCGTGTTTTGAAGTCACGTTGAATGCTGACAGGAGGCTGAGAAGGTCGGCGGCCGGGAGCCCCATGACGCTGGCGGGGCAGCCTGAGAGGGCTTGGACAGGGCGGAACTGCGGGTGCTGGATGGCGTAAGCGCCGGCCTTGTCCATTGGATCGCCGGTTGCGATGTAGACGGCAATCTCGTCGTCGGTGTAGGCGCGCATTGTGACGGTCGTCGAATTTACCAGGCTGAGGTGGCGCATCAGTTCGCCGTTGACGACGAGGGCGATGGCGAGCGCTGTGTGGACGTGGTGGGGGCGGGCTCGCAAATGGATGAGCATGGCGCGGGCTTCGACGGGGTTGGCAGGTTTGCCGAGGATTGTGCCGTCGACGGCCACGACTGTGTCGGCGCCGATTACGAGACGTTGATTCGGCGGGCCGGATTCTGTTCTGGCGGCTTTTGAGGTGTAGCGTTCGGCTACGGTGAGGGCTTTGGCGAGGGCAAGGCGGGTCACCAGCTCTGTGGGTGACTCGTTGAGGGCGGGCGACTCGTCGATGTCGGCGGACTCGGCATGGAAGGGGATGCCGAGATCGTGGAAGAACTGCTGGCGGCGGGGGCTGTTGGAGGCGAGTATGACTTTGGGTGCATTCATAGGCGCAGATAGGGATCAGTAGGTGTGAAGCTGGGCCAAAGGCGTGTTTGTTGCCGGGGGCGACGGTTTCTCGGAATGAGGGAGTGCATTCAGTTCATGTCGCCGTGGGGTCGAAAAAAATTCGGTGGGGAGTGCGGTTACGGGGGCGAAAGCCCGAAATCTATTCTAAGAGCTGGTTAAGAGTTCGCAAAAACTGGGTATGTCTTGCCTCTGTGCGTTTAGGTAAGGAGGCGTACGCTGCTTACACATAGTAGATACTAGTTACACATAGTAGATACTAGTGAGTTTTCGGGGGTGAATTCTTGCCGGTGGTCGCGGCGCAAGGTATGATGGTCTGGCCGGTCGGAAACCTTTTTCATCCCCCAGGTATGCTGGCACAACGGGTCCCATATAGGCAGTGGGCCGCTTCCGACACTAGCGGATGCGCCGCCGATCCGGACCGTACCGGGATGTAGCAATCTTCCACACTTAGAACAGTCAGGAGTCAGAGGATGACGGAGAGTCGCTCAGGCGGGGGGTCGCCCCGCGTTCGAATGGCATTTATCGGGTGCGGTGGGATGGCGCGGAGCCATACGCGGCGCATTCTTAAGCAGCAGGATACGACAGAGGTAACGATTGTATGTGAGCCGTCGGGCCAATCGTATGAGGAGTTCTGTGCGCTTTTCGAAGAGGCGGGCAAGAGCCCTCCCCCGAATGAACCTGATCTGGATAAGATGCTGCAGTGCGACGAGCTCGACGCTGTGTTCATCATCACGCCGCACGTATTGCATTTTACGCAGGCGAAGGCATGTTTGGAGGCTGGGCTGGACGTACTGTTGGAAAAGCCGATGGTCATGAACGCGAAGGAGGCGTTGGACCTGATCGCAGTGCGTGATCGAAGCGGGGGCTTGCTTTCGGTGGCTTTCAACGGCAGTATGTCGCCGCAGGTTCGTACGGGCACGGAGATTCTGCGGTCGGGAAAACTGGGCAGAATTCTGAACATCAGCGGCGTAGTGTGGCAGAACTGGATGACTTTCACGACCGGCATGTGGCGCCAGGATCCTGAAATCGCAGGGGGGGGCTTCCTGTTTGACACTGGTGCGCATATGCTCAATACTATCTCCGATTTGGCAGGTGAGGACTTTGTCGAGGTCGCGGCGTGGATGGACAACCACGGCACGCAGGTGGACATTTTGTCGGCAGTGATTGCGCGGCTGAAGTCGGGCGCGCTGGTGTCGATGAATGCTTCAGGAAACACGAAATGCGGGATTGGCTCGGACGTGCGCGTGATGTGCGAGAACGGGATGCTGCAGACGGGGATTTGGGGAGAGCGTCTCCTGGTTCAGGAGATGGAGGATGAGGAGCTGACGCCTGTAGAACTGCCCGAATCGCTGGGTACGTGGCAACAGTTTGTGCGAGTGCGGGCGGGTGAGATAGAGAACCCTTGTCCACCGGAGATCGGATTGCGCATGGCACGTTTGTGGGACGCGATTAAGGAGTCGGCGGGTCAGGGTGGAAGGCCGGTGACGGTCGGTAGCTTGCGCGTCAAGGTGTAAAGGTACAGAGCATAAAAGGGGCGGGAACGCGCCAGCTACGTGCGTGCTGATTGCCTTTTTCAGAATTCAGTATATGGAGGAGACAGGATGGGAGACATTCGCGTAACGGTCTGGAACGAGTTTCAACACGAGAAGATAAACGAATTTATCGGCGGGATCTATCCGGATGGGATTCACGGCGCGATCGCCGAGGGGCTGCGTTTGCACGGATTCAGCTCAGTACAAACGGCTACGTTGGATGAGCCAGAGCATGGTCTGACGGACGAAGTACTGGCGGAAACTGACGTGTTGACCTGGTGGGGTCACCGGGCGCATGCGCAGGTTAACGATGAGATCGTCGAGCGGGTCAAGCGGCGCGTTTTGGAGGGGATGGGTCTGGTCGTATTGCACTCGGGCCATTTCTCTAAGATATTTCGCAGCTTGATGGGAACGACATGCAGTTTGCGCTGGCGCGAGGCGGACGAGAAGGAGCGCATCTGGGTCGTCAAGCCGTCTCACCCCATTGCACAAGGGTTGCCGCCTTACTTTGAGATTGAAGAGTGCGAGATGTATGGGGAGCTATTCGATATTCCCCCGCCTGACGACCTTGTTTTTGTCAGCTGGTTCGAAGGGGGCAATGTCTTCCGCAGCGGCGCCTGTTTCCACCGCGGCAACGGGAAGATCTTCTATTTCCGTCCTGGGCATGAGACGTACCCGATATTTCACATGGATATAGTTCGCCAGGTGATTGCAAACGGTGTGAACTGGGCGGCGCCGGCCGGCGGCCCGACGTTCCCTTATTTTCAGGAGGGCAAGCCGGGCCTCACTGCTATCAATGAGAAGGACCCGTTGGAGACGATTGCGGAGAAGAGTTCGGTGCGGGACCGGGTTGGTTAGGCCTGGAGTTTCCCTGGCAATTCGACCAGGGACACGAATAGAGAGTTAGAAAAAGAAAATCGGCGCTGCCAGACCCATGGCATGGGTGGCAGCGCCGATTGTTTTTTCTCTGAGAACAGGGCTTAACCTGATTGGTTGTCCTTACCTACGTGGTACCTGTCTCAACGCTATTTCAGAATACAGCCCATGGATACGGCAATGGAACGGGCACGACGCATCGACAGATTTTCAGGCACCCCCTGTAGGAGTCGAACCTACGACCGACGGATTAGAAGTCCGTTGCTCTATCCTCTGAGCTAAGGGGGCGAGTCAGGTCCAGTCGGACCAAGGGCCATTTTACAAGATTTTGGTGTGGGACGGAAATTCCAGCGGGATTTCGAGCTGAGACAGGGGAAGTTAGTGACTGAATCAAGAAGCTAAAGTTCGGCGCAGGATTCGGGCAGACCGTTATCGGGGTTTTCGGCCTGTTGGCTGTTTTCGCCGCCATCTTCGTTGGCGTTTTCCGTCTCGGCGTCGCCTATGAGGGGCAGGTTGGCGGGGCGTTGAAGGAGGTTCCCCATGCGTACGCGGGCTATGACTGCGAGTTGGGGGTTGCTGTCGGCCGCCAGTTGGAAGGTCTCTTCAAAGAGGTCAACTGAACAAACGGTGGCGCCTGTCACCTCGGCCACACTTGCCAAGAGGAAGTAGCCCTGGGCATCTTTTTCGTCCAACCCAATTGCCTCGAAGCCCGCGTCTCGGGCTTCCTCCACATCGCCAACCGATAGATGGACTGAGCCCAGAGACCACCAGTAGGCCACTAGTTTTCCGGCGGGTACTAAAGATTTCGCTTCGGCGAGGGCCTCCGCCGCTCGTTCATTCTGCCCCAGTTTGCGGCGTATGACTCCTTCCCAGATGAGTAGCTCCGCATCGGGCTGGGTGAGTCGGGACATGGCGTCTTCGATGACTGCCAGGGCCTCTTCCCAACGACCTTCAAAGGCCAGTTGCTGCAGCGTGGAGATGGCTTCCGAGGCAACTACGGTATTGGGATCGGGAGGGAAGACGAAGGTGAGAAGGACCCAGATTAACACCAGCACGGCGGTGATGCTCCCGAAGGAGACGCCCAGTCTGCGTGCCAGACGGCGGCGGGCGGCGGCCACGACGGCGTCTAGGTGCCACCAGAAGCCTTCGGCGGGCTGGTTTGCCTGACGCAGTTGCTCCGGGCCGCCGGCGACGCCGATAACGCGAACAATCCGGCTTGCTTCACCGCGCACCTTGCTGTGCAGGCTTCCCCAGCGAGTGAACTCAGTGCGCAGGTCAAGGCCACCGGACTCCAACTCGGCGAAGCGCTGTTCGATGCGGTCGAGTAGCTGCAGGAACTGTTCGACGTTGTCGCGCCGCAGCTGAACGACCATTATCTCTGCTTCGCCAAGGTCTTCGCGCAGGCTTACGGCAAGACTCTGGCGTTCCTCCCGAACCGAGTAGGCCACTACTGACTGGCCTCCGCGGCAACAGGTGTTGGGATCAGGTTAGCTTCAGCCTGTGGTTCGTGAAGGGCGTGTTCTCCGTTGGGAGGCGGCTGCAGCAAGCCGTTACCTGAATCGCTTCCGGCCAGTTCCTCTTCCCGCTGAATTTCACGGTAGACGCGATTGATACCGGATTTTATCTGGCTTTCTATTTTGGCTTTACGTTCGAGCGGAACGGGGAAGAGCTCCAACATTTCGCCGACCAGTCCGCTTTTTGCTTCGTTTTTTGTTTTTCCTGCACGGTAGTAGTCACGGACGCGTTCACGCTTGAACAGGATGTATTCTTCAACACGGTAGGTGTCATCGGGCCGGCATACGGGGCCGTGGCCAGGGACCAGTCTTTCGGCGCCGAGGGATCGGATACGGCGCAGCGCTTCGATCCACTCGAGGGAGTCGGCCTGGGCCATATAGGGATGCTGGTCAACCCAGAGGATGTCACCGACGAAGGCGATTTTCTCTTCCGGCAGCCAGGCGATGCTTGTGGCGGGGGTATGGCCGCCAGCGTAGATTAGCTGAATTTCGCGTCCTCCGTATTTGAGGCGAGCGCTGTCGGTGAATGTAACGTCGGGGAGGATAATCTCGATGTTTGTCAACTGCTCCTGGATGTCCGGCTCCCGCTTAAAGCTGTTGTAGACGCGTTCCTTGAAGTTTTCAGTGTATCCTGACATCTCTTTGAAGGCGCGCTCGTGGGCGATAACGGTCGCAGGCAGAAAATACTGGTTGCCCAAGGCGTGGCCGCGATGGTGATCGGTGTTGAACACGTAGAGGATAGGCAGGCCGGGGGCCTCGGCTTCTATCTGTTCGCGCCAGTCTTTGGCCTGTTTGGGGATCAGTGGTGTATCGATGAGGATCAGGCCCTCGTCGGTTACTACAAATCCCGGCGTACATCCTCTGTAGACCGTGTTGATGAAGAGACCCGGCGCAATCTCCTGCCTCTCACCCAGGCCCGTTACGCCTATTTTGTATGAAGTTCTTCGTCTGGCTGCCATGATCGAAACCTCTCGTCCAAGTGACTTGATACGCCGGTAAGAGCTATGCGGCGACATTCAGCTTCGAAGTCGTCGAGCCAATCACGATCCTATTTTATCCTGTTAGTCTACATTTTTTGGGCTTGATCGTCAAGGAGTCAGGGCAATCGCATCTAAGTTCGGATTCCAGAATCGTCCACGTAGGGCACCCTTCGAGGGTACCAATTCGATTCAGGCAGCATTGCGGGGCATTGAGCCTATTCGATGCAATTAACCTGGGTCAGGTCGATCCAAGTCGATCTAAGTCGACCCAAGTCGACGTGATTTTCTTTGGACTCTTTTTTTTTCGCCGACGTTTCCTCGCCGTCTTTGATTGGTATCGAAAGATGAAGTATGGGCTACTCACGAATTTACAGCGGCTCACAGATTTGGGGCGGCCCTCCATCGGCTTCAGATTGTCTTTTGGCGGGTGTGATGGCTTCTCAGGGTCGGAGGAAACGCAACTCAGAAGAGATGCAAATTCCTTGGGAGCTGATGCGAGCATTTCATTCATTGTGGACCGATTGAGTCAGGTTCATCTTGATGGTGGGGCTCAGGCCTTCTCATATGTGTGTTGGACGAGAGTTTACGAGCGTTTGTGAGCGTTTACGAGAGTTTTGGCGTTGTCTGCGCTGCAGTCCCGGTGGTTTATGCAGTGGGCTGTGTTGGGGACTTTGCTTGTCAGGTTGTCTCGTGTGAGCGTTGGACGAGAGTTTACGAGAGTTCATGAGCGTTTACGAGCGTTTTGGCGTTGTCTGCGCTGCAGTCCCGGTGGTTTATGCAGTGGGCTGTGTTAGGGGCTTTGCTTGTCAGGTTGTCTCGTATGAGCGTTGGACGAGAGTTTACGAGAGTTCATGAGCGTTTACGAGCGTTTTGGCGTTGTCTGCGCTGCAGTCCTGGTGGTTTATGCAGTGGACTGTGTTAGGGGCCTTGCTTGTCAGGTTGTCTCGTGTGAGCGTTGGACGAGAGTTTACGAGAGTTCATGAGCGTATACGAGCGTTTTGGCGTTGTCTGCGCTGCAGTCCCGGTGATTTATGCAGTGGGCTGTGTTAGGGGCTTTGCTTGTCAGGTTGTCTCGTATGAGCGTTGGACGAGAGTTTACGAGAGTTCATGAGCGTTTACGAGCGTTTTGGCGTTGTCTGAACTGCAATTCATTCAGTTTGTGTGATTGGCGGTGATGGGGGCTTCGCTGGTACAGGCGGGCGTGCAATAAATAAAACAAAATTTGTACAAAAGTTGTGTTTAAGAGTAATGGTGGTGCGTATTTTGGACGTTTCACGTCGGATCAGTGCGGGCAGTAAGTCTTCTGCTGGACTCTAGCGCTTGATGTCGCACACGTTTCCTTACTTTTGGTTGTTAGGTTATGGGCAGTTCACAGGCTTGCGAGGGGCCTCCCTCGCCCTCAGAGTCCCAGGCAGCTAGAGACATGGCTTCGTGATGGCAGTTCGCTCTCAGCGAGGCCGTTTCATGTATCGTCACAGGGATATTATATCACTGTTTTTTGATGCAGTTGCCCAGGTCAAGGAGTGAAGGGTAAATATTTCTATCTCATTTTTGGGGCGGGAATAGACTGGCGGGGAGATTGTGCTGGAGGTGGCTGGCGTTGTTTACCGGCTCTTGGAGAGACGCAGGGTAGGGGTTAGGCCCGGCTTTGAACGGAGGTCCGTTGATAAAGGTTGGCACTGGGCAGGCCCAAGGCCTGCCCCTACCGGAGCGTTGGGGGGAACACTGTCGGCTAGACACGATGCTGGGTAAGAATACACACGGTGGCTAGTAAGGGCGGGGCGTTGCGGGGGCGCAGCCCCTGCACAAGGGAGGGCCGAAGGCCCGAACGCCCAGAAGGTCAGTTTTTAGTAGGCAGTTTTTAGTTGTTAGTGAATGGGCGATCTTTCGGGGATGGATGCGAGGACTTGCCGCGGTTTAGTCGATACCAGTGGTACAAGAGAGGTCGCCCTCAATTCTCGATGCACCCCGGTATGGAAAGCCAGATGCGAGAACAGCCTGCTACATGCTATAATCTCTGGATATCAGATGACGCTGCTGAAAGGCGGCGCAGGTAAGAAGGTCTGCCGCGATAGGAGGGCGGCGCATGTCAAAGACAGCTCGTTTAGGCGTTCTCACCAGTGGAGGCGATGCACAGGGCATGAATGCTGCTGTGCGTTCGGCGGTGCGAGCGGCGTTGGAGCGGAGGGCGGAGGTATTCGGGATATTCGAAGGGTTTCAGGGGATGATCGAGGGCGGCGATCAGATTAGCCCATTTACCTGGGACTCGGTTGGCGGCGTGCTGCAACAGGGGGGTACTCTCCTTGGCACCGCCAGAAGCCCTGATTTTCTGAAAAGGGAGGGGCGCAAGGAGGCGGTGCATAATCTGCTGCAACAGGGCATCAATCGATTGATTGTCATCGGGGGCGACGGCAGCTTGACAGGCGCGCAGGTCCTGCGGGAGGAGTGGCGCACTCTGCTGGAGGAGTTGGTGGCCGAAGGGCGCCTGGATCCTTCTTTTAAGGAAGAGTACGGATTTCTTGCGGTCGCAGGGCTGGTGGGTTCGATCGACAATGACATGTTCGGAACCGACCTTTCGATCGGTACGGACTCGGCGCTGCACCGCATCACTGAAGCGCTTGACGCCATCACGAGCACGGCGGCCAGTCACCAGCGCGCGTTTGTGGTGGAGGTGATGGGGCACCACTGCGGCCATTTGGCGCTGATGGGCGCGCTGGCATCGGGGGCGGATTTCGCGTTGATCCCGGAGAGCCCGCCCAATCTGGATGAGTGGGAAGAGAGGATGTGCTCGATCCTGCGCAAGGGCCGTGAAATGGGGCGGCGGGATAGCATTGTGGTGGTGGCGGAGGGAGCGCAAGACCGTCACGGCAACCCAATATCCAGCGCCTATGTTGAGGAGGTGTTGACCAAGTATTTGGGCGAAGAGGCACGTGTGACGGTTCTTGGCCATGTGCAACGCGGCGGTTCCCCCAGCGCTTCGGACCGGGTCCTGGCTACTTTACTGGGCGCGGCGGCGGCGGAAGCGGTGTTGAATGCCAAATCCAGCGACGAAGCCGTTCTGATTGGGATCGAGAACAACAAGATCGTTCACAGCTCTTTGACGGAGTGCGTGGAACAGACGCACAAAGTCGGAAGTTGTATCCACGAATGCAGGTTTGATGAGGCGATGGAGTACCGGGGCAAGGCATATAGGGACTCCTTCCGCATATTGAGGACGCTGATTCGCGCCAACCCCCGCCCGCCACAGCCGAACAAAAGACGGTTGCGGGTTGCCGTTTTGACGGGAGGGGCGCCGGCGCCGGGGATGAACGCGGCGACACGCGCGGTCGTGCGGATGTTGGAAGACAACGGCCATAGACCACTGGGTGTCAAGTGGGGCTTCCGGGGCCTGATAGACGACGACATCCAGGAGATGAATTGGATGACCGTTAACGGTTGGGCTCCGACCGGAGGGTCGGAGCTGGGGAGCAGCCGCAAGACCCCGGAGGGAGCGGAGCTGTACGCGGCGGCCCAAGTGCTTGAAAGACACAGGGTTGATGCAATTGTGATGATAGGGGGTTGGGCCGGGTATCACGCGGCACATAAATTATACGAAGAGCGGCATAACTTCCCAGCGTTCGACATACCGATAATCTGCATTCCGGCCAGCATCAATAACAATTTACCAGGGTCGGAGTTGAGCATCGGCGCTGACACGGCATTGAACAGTATCGTTGAAGTGGTGGACAAGATTAAGCAGTCGGCGGTGGCTCTGAACAGGTGCTTTATTGTAGAGGTGATGGGACGTTACTGCGGATACCTGGCACTGATGAGCGCTATTGCAACGGGGGCCGAACGCGTCTATCTGCACGAGGAGGGGATTACGCTCAAGGAGCTCGAACGAGACATAGAGCTATTGAAACAGGGGTTTCAGCAAGGCAAGCGCTTAGGGCTGATGATTCGAAACGAAGCTGCAAACTCCTTCTATACAACTTCCTTCATTGCCGCGCTTTTCGAAGAAGAGGGGGGCGCGCTGTTTGAGGTGCGCCAGTCTATTCTGGGACATTTGCAACAGGGCGGCAACCCTTCTCCGTATGACCGCATCCTGGCAGCGCGACTTGCGTGGGAGGCGGTGCAGAGGATCGAAGAGACGGCGAGCCGACCGGAGCGGCAGAGCTATTCAGAGGTGGGTGCCGTCTGTCTGGGAATACAGGAAGGTGATGTAAACGCTACTCCGCTCTATCGGATTCCCAGGCTGATGGACGAAGGACATCAACGTCCTCTTGAGCAGTGGTGGATGGAGTTGCGGCCTTTGGCGCGCATGCTGGCGCAGCCGGGCCCGGGGTTCTTCGAGCAGTCAGTTTTGGGCCAAGCCGACCAAAACTGAGAAAGACCAGTGGAGCATTGCTCTGTGACAGACTATAATTCCGTCACTTCTGAGCTCAGGCGCGCTTACGATGCCAAAGCTGAAGAGCGGGACGCAAATCCGGTCCGGGAATGGCTGATCCCGCTGTGGTCGCAGTTTCTGCAGGGCTTGCAGGCCGAGGGCATGACGTCCCTTCTGGAGATCGGGGCTGGGACAGGGCAAGCAGGGCGCTTCTTCCAAGAGGCGGGGCTGAAGGTTGTGTGCGCGGACCTTTCTCCGGAGATGGTTCGTCTGTGCCGACAGAAGGGTCTGGAAGCATACGAGATGGATTTTCTGCGGCTGGATTTCGCGGATGGTCACTTTGACGGGCTGTTCGCCCAGAACTGTCTGCTGCATGTGCCGAAGGCGGACTTTGCCGACGTCCTGCAAGAGATCCGGCGAGTCGTAAGACCTGATGGGCTGATATTCATCATCATGCACGGAGGTCGAAGCTCTGAAGGCGTACGGGAAGAGGACTTTTATGAACCCAAACGCTTTTATGCACTATACAGTGATGATGAGTTGCGACTGATCCTGGAACGTTTCTTCCAGGTGCTGTCTTTTGAGGTGATAGCGAGAGAACAGTCGAGAGCCGCCAATTTTCAAGCGATAACTCTTCGCAATCATAGTTAGGGAACGGGAGGCGGGACGGATGACCGCCACTGTTTTATTCCTCTGCACCGGTAACTACTACCGCAGTCGTTTTGCCGAGCACTTTTTTAACGAACAGGCCCGGCAGCGGAATCTGGCATGGCAGGCGACCAGCCGCGGGCTGCAGCCGAGCCTGGAGAATCTGGGCTTCATGTCGAGGCACGCCCTGGACAGGCTGCGCAGGCTTGGGATGGCGCCGAGCCAACCGTTGCGATTACCGATGGATTTACAGTCGTCAGATTTGACTGCAGCGGCGCTGATTGTTGCGATGAATGGGGTGGAGCACCGACCCCTCATGGCGGCGCGATTTCCTGAATGGGCGGAATGCGTTCGCTATTGGAGCGTTTTCGACCTGGATATGGCGAATGCAGACTCGGCGCTGGCGGCCATTGAGAATGCGGTACTGGCGCTTCTGGACGAACTCAGCGCACTTTGAGCACGATTTTGCCGATATTTTGGTAGGCGCGCATGCGTTCGTGGGCGGCGTGGGCATCGGCGACGGGCATCACTTTGTCGATGACCGGACGGATCGAGCCGGCCTCGATCTGCCCCCAGAACTGCTGTCGGAAGCGCCGAATTATTTCAGCCTTCTCTTCGACCGGCCGGGCGCGAAGTACAGAGCCTATCAGCCGGGCGCGTTTGCCCATCAGTTGCCCGATGTTGACCATTGCTTCTGAGCCACCCAGTGTGGCTATGAATACGAGGCGACCTTTCACTTTGAGCAGGCTTACATTGCGCGCCAGGTATTCGGCCCCGACCATGTCTAAGATCAAGTCGACGCCTTCCCCTTCGGTGAACTCCTGTGTGCGGGCGACGAAGTCCTCTGTCCGATAGTTGATAGCCAGATCCGCGCCCTGATCCAGGCAGGTTTCCACTTTGTCTGGGCGGCCGGCGGTCGTAATGACACGGCCCCCTGCGCCTTTCGCCATTTGAATAGCCGCCGTGCCAACCCCGCTTGCGCCGCCATGGATGAGGATTGTCTCGCCTGGCTGGAAGCCGGCTTCCATGAAGATATTGACGTAAGCGGTCAGGTAGACTTCCGGCAGACAGGCGGCTTCGAGGTAGGTCCAACCGGGGGGGATTGGAATCAGTAGCCGGTGGTCCACGGCTACTTGTTCGGCGTACCCTCCGCCGGCCAGTAGCGCGCATACCTTGTCACCGACCTGCCATCCCTCTACCCCTGCGCCGACCTCCAGGATCTCGCCGGCCATGTCCAGGCCGATGATGTTTGGCGCGCCCGGTGGAGGCGGGTAGTTTCCTTCTGCTTGCGAGAGATCAGCGCGATTCAGTGTGGTCGCATGGATGGAGACGAGGGCTTCGCCTGCCTTCAATACAGGATCTTCCACCTCTTGCCATACGAGAAGGTGACCTGAATCTGTTTGTTCGACTTCAATTGCGTGCATTGAGACAGTTCCTTAGACTGCTAGAAGTGTAGTGAGCAATCAAGATCAGTGCGTGCTGCCGGTTAATGGAGCAGGCGGGTCGCCGTTGGATGAGGCCATTCTCGGAACAGAAGTATAGTGCTCGCGCCACTCTTAACAGATTAGGAGACTCGAATTGCCAGAGTCGGGGTCCATTCACTGTTAAGGTAGCGAAACAGGTGGTTTACTCTTGGAAAACGTTCGCTGACAGGGCCTACTCCAGAACCGATTGAGCCCAATAGGACTCGATGCCCTGGAGACGAGTTTACTGATACGCCAGGGACCCGTCTGGGCGTATGAGGAAAGGTCTGTGCCAGGAGCGGCCGGGCCGTGCGGCCAGGGCGTCCAGATTGAGGTCGATGCCGAGGCCGGGCCGGTCGGGCAGCTCGAGGTAGCCGTCCATCAGTTTAATGGGTTCGTCGACGATGTCGGCGCGGCGGCCTTCGTCGGCTTTGTACTCCAGAATCATGAAGTTCGAGGTGCTGGCGGCGAAATGGACGTTGACCGCGGTGGCAACCGGACCACACGGATTGTGGGGCGCGACGCTGGCGTAGTGTACTTCCGCCATTGAGGCTATCTTCTTCATTTCCAAAAGGCCGCCTGTGATGCAGATATCGGGTTGAATGATGTCGACGGCGTGGTAGCCCAACAGCTCGCGGAATTCGTGGCGGCTGTAGAGCATTTCGCCGGTGGCGATGGGAACGCTTACTTTGTTGCTGAGTTTTGCGAGAGCTTCATAGTTTTCGGGCCGCAGGGGCTCTTCGACGAAGAAGGGGCGGTAGGGAGCCACTACCTCGCAGAGCTGGGCTGCGCGGCCAATCTCAAGGATGCGGGCGTGTGCATCGAGACCAATGTCTATGTCCGGTCCGACCGCTTCACGAACGGCTGCGACGCGTCGTTCGGTCTCGCGCAGCACTCGATTCCAGGGCATTTGGTGCCAGCCGGGGGGCAGTGGGCTCATCTTGAGGGCGGTATAGCCGTAGGTCTGGATGAGAAGGATGGCATCTTCGGCCGCCTCTTCGGGCGTATCGCCGCCTATGCTCTGATAGACGCGAACGCGGTTGCGGGCTTTGCCGCCAACGAGCCTGTATACCGGTAGGCCGGCGGCCTTACCGGCGATGTCCCAGAGGGCGTGTTCGATGCCGCTGATGGCGGCGTTGACCACTGAGCCACCGGGAAAGCGGCCCCCGGCGTACATGAGATGGTAGAGCCCTTCGATGTCGCGCGGGTCAAGGCCGGTGAGCCATTCTGCGAAGTCGTGGATGGCGGCGACGGTGGCGCGGTCGGGCCCGCACGAGAAGGGTTCGCCAACACCGTGGATGCCCTCGTCGGTATGGACGACGACATAGGGAATTGAGCGATTGGCCAGTTCGGTCAAATGCGTGTCGATGCGTGTGATTTTCATGGGAATTTCTCCTGTGGCGGATTGAGGGAATTATCGTTGACAGTGCAGTCTGTGTCAAGACTCGCGGGGTTCTATTTCCGCTATCGATTGACATATCGCTGCTGCTGTGTTTTTATGGCGGGCAAATGGGTAGCGAGCGCCAATCCCAATTAGGGTGGACATATTGGGGACACTTTCTCGCACATCAAGGCGTTTTTCTCTGCCAGTCAAGGATGGCGAAGAGGCGCCGCACCACCGGGAGGCCCTGCCGAGCAATGAACCGGATTGAAATTCAAATTGCGGTGGCCAAGGTGTCAAAGTACGCATCCAGTGAAAGCGGGGATACTGTAGAGGTCGTGGAGCGTCCTCACGGAGGGATCAGCATCGTCGTTTCGGACGGTCAGCGGAGTGGTCGAAGCGCGAAGGCGATCAGCAATGTGGTGGCGCGGAAGGCGATGAGCCTGATTGCTGAGGGTGTGCGGGACGGCGCGGTTGCGCGGGCCACGCACGATTATTTGCGCACAAATCGGGGTGGGAAGGTGAGCGCGGAGCTGGTGATCGCGAGCGTCGATCTGGTCACGGAGACGCTTGTACTCAGCCGCAACAGCCGTTGTCCGGTATTGGTGCAACGGGATGGAGGGACGGAGTGGTTGGACGAAGAGTGCGACGCTATAGGCATCTATCGGAATACGAAGCCGAACATCGTTGAGCTTCCGCTCGTGTTTGGACTGACCGCGGTCGTATTTACCGATGGGATTTGGAGCGCGGGGCATCGCAGCGGCGGGTCGATGGACGTGGCCGGGGCGGCCAGTCTAAATGGGTGCGGCAAAGCGAGCATTGCCACTGCGGGGGAGAGCAGCGCCAAAGTGATTGCTGACCGGGTTCTTGAGGCGGCCCTGGAACTGGACGACGGGCGGCCACGGGACGACTCGACGGTCCTTGTCATCAAGGTTGGGTCGCACGAGAGGGAACAGAAGATCCGGAGAATGGAGATATCGCTGCCCATTTAGAATTTTTCTTTTCTTTGGGGACAGATTGTGTTCTTTCTGACCACCAATGGGGGCGGCCCACGTGAAATTGGACCTTGTCAAAATCGTAGGCGTAAGCGCGGCTGGCAAATCTACACTTGTGACCAGTCTGCGGCGGCTGGGCTATAATGCCCGGCCGGTTGCCCAAGAGCACAGCCAGGTGCCTGATATGTGGCAGCGCATCAGGCCGCCCAGCTGGCTGATATTCCTGGATGTAGACCTGATGGCCCAAGGTGAGCGACGTCCTGATGTCAGTTGGAACGAGCTCTGGCGACGGACCGAGTTGAAGAGGCTGGCGCATGCGCGCAGCCA
This sequence comes from Caldilineaceae bacterium, assembly GCA_965207495.1. Classification (GTDB taxonomy): domain Bacteria; phylum Chloroflexota; class Anaerolineae; order Caldilineales; family Caldilineaceae; genus Bin5. Next base: position 2,505,101 of record OZ242287.1, on the reverse strand, counting down.
TGCGGACTTAGTCATCGACACCAGCCATTTGTCTCCAAAGAAGGTCTTGAATCAGGCGGTCGACTTTCTGCGCGTTAACAGCGTCCAAGCGGCTCCTGGCCCGCTGGCGGCGTTGCCGCGAACGGGAAGTGTCTGGCATGAGGAATGACAGAAGGTTTTTGGCGGCGTTTGACTAAACCATTTGCGCCGGTTTAGTAGGCATAGTAGACGTAGCAGGCCCTGTGTTCGAGGGAGTACGGCGCGCAAAGGCATCTTGCTTGCCCTACGAAACGGTTTGATTCTTGCTGTTCAAAGGAGCGGGAAAGTCGGATAGGTTTATATTCCAGAACCAATCAATTGAGAGGAACGCGGTCATGTCAGTTCAGTCTGCAGATAGATTATTCGCCTACAACATGTGGGCCTGGAACCGAGTTTTCCCGAGTTTGGCGGCGCTCCCGGAAGAGGAGTATTTCGCCGAACGCCCCTTTTTCTGGCACTCGCTTCATGGCCTGACGGTGCACGGTTTCAGTTCTGAAAGGAACTGGCTGCTCCGATCGCGGGATGGGAGCTCGCCGCAGCCGGCGACGGTGGCGGAGTTCCCAACGTTGGGGGCATTACACAGTTCGTGGGGACCTTTGTGGGTTGCGTGGCAAGAGTTTCTCGATTCGCTGACACCGAGCGTGCTGGCCAACCCTATCCAGTATCGCAGTGACGCTGGTGAGGGAGTCGGCATCTTGTTGGATGACGTGTTGCGCCATGTCATGAATCACGGTACGGAGCACAGGAGCCAGATGACACCAGTGCTGGCCCAGCTGGGACATCCGACTGAGCCTCTTGATTTTTCCTATTTTGCCATAACAGAAAAGTAGTTAGCTTCGAGGGCTAGAATCGAGGGTCAAGTTCCTGGTTAAAGGCGCGGCATTTCGCCTCCAACTCTGTCTATTCTTTGGACGCAACTCGAACAGCTGAATCTGTGGGGCATTCCGAGGTTCTTTGGAGCTAGTCCGGGAGTCCTGTAGTAATTCAGCGATTCGGACAAGTAGGCATCCTCGCTGACGGTATCTTCGACATCAGCAATACTTCATTGCAAAGCGTCTTGCAGCAGACTGTGGATCTCTTGCAGATTCGAGAGGTCTAGATTGGCTCAGGTCCCTGGCGGCGTTGTCGAGATCGGATATTGTTTGGCGTCAAGCCTTATGCCAAATCCCACAAAAAGGATTGACAATTCGACCTGTGCGTGCTATATCTTTCTTGTGGAAGCTGCAGGCGCCAGCCAAGTGGGAATGAGGCAGGCCAAGCAGGCCCCATGCCCCACCCACTTATCGATATATGAATCAGCGTAACTGTGCAGTGTCGCTGCACCCAAGCGCGACTCGCAATCATGCTCTGAAGGGATGACACAGATGGCTGTTCATTCGGTAAACAGGCTTTTTGAATACAACAAATGGGCCTGGCGGCGCGTCTTTCCCAGCTTGGAGGCGCTCTCGGAAGAGGCGTACTTCGAGGAACGACCCTTTTTCTGGGAGTCGCTTCATGGCTTGACTGCTCACGGTTACGGTGCTGAGCAGGTGTGGCTGCAACGATTGGAGGGATCGAGCCCTTCGGTCTTGCCCGGGGCTTCTGCGTTTTCCTCTTTCGCCGAACTTCGGGCTGCGTGGGATCCTTTGTGGGAGGCATGGGAAAGTTTTTTGGGCTCATTGACGGATTGCAGGTTTGATGATTCTCTCCAGTACCGCAACATCGAAGGCACCGAATATGAGCTGAGGGTTGAGGACGTGCTGCGGCACGTATTCAATCACGCCACTGAACACCGCAGTCAGATGACTCCTGTATTGGCACAGTTGGGGCATCCAACGGAGCCGCTCGATTTTGGTCGCTTTGCCATGAGGAGGAAAGCGTAACCGAGGTATCCTATGGTCGACCATTGCATACGAACTGAAGAAAGAAGACGAGAATGCGATACACGGCAGACAACGTACTTGTAAGAGAGGTGAACGACGGCAAGGACCCGGACCTGATTCTTTCAGTTACGCCCGAAGGGGCCGGTTGGGAGTATATTTCCTTCCAGGCAAGGCGGCTGGGAGACGGCGGGAGCTGGTCGTTTGACACTGGCGAAAATGAGTTTGCATTTGTTAATTTGAGCGGACGGTACCGCGTAGACAGTAGCAGAGGTTCCTGGGCCGGGATTGGCGGGCGGGCGAATGTTTTCGCCGGTGGGGCCCACGCGCTTTATCTACCGCGGCAGACCAGCCTGACGGTAACAGCGGAGGCGGCAGGTGAGTTTGCGGTTACGTGGGTGCCGACGACTGCGGATCACGAGCCGTGGCTGATCCGGCCGGAGGACGTTGACATCAGTGTTCGCGGGGGAGACAACGTCAGCCGCCAGATCAATGACCTGCTGCCGCCAGGCTCGCCGGTCCACAGGATCGTTCTGGTTGAGGTCTACACGCCTAGCGGCAACTGGAGCAGCTATCCGCCGCACAAGCACGACGTCCACATTGAAGACGAGTCGGGGGCGTTGGTCGAGGCGGATCTGGAGGAGGTCTACTTTTATCATATTGACCGGCCAGAGGGATTTGCCTACCAGAGGGTATATACGGACGAGAACTCGCCGATGCACGCTGCGGGAAATCCAATAGATGCACTGGTGCGGGTCGGCCACAATGAGGCTGTGCTGGTGCCGGAGGGGTACCATCCTGTGGTGAGTATGCCCGGTTACACGACATACTATCTGAACGTGCTGGCGGGCAGCGCGCAGAGTCTGGCCAACCAGGAGGATCCCAATTTCGCGTGGGTGAAGGAGAAGTACTCAGGGGTTGATGAACGTCTGCCGCTGTACTGAAATCAGACCGAGGGCGCGGAATTTCAGATTGTTTGCGTCGACATCGCATACTTGCACAGGAAATCAGGAACATGACATCTGAAAACGAAGCGAGAAGTTATGACTCTCTGCATATGGGGCGTTCCTCAATTGACCTGTACAGTAACGACGTTGGTGCGCCGTTTGCGGAGATCGGAAGTTTTGCCGCCTATGTTGGCGGGTCACCGACAAATATCAGTGTTGGCGGCGCGCGCTTAGGTCTGAATACGGCGCTCGTTACCGGCCTGGGAGAGGACCCGGTGGGGGATTTCATCGCCGACTTTCTGGAGAAGGAGGGCGTCGATTTCAGCTTCAGCCCGCGCAAGCCGGGTCACCGCACGAGCGCGGTCGTTCTCGGAATCGAGCCGCCGGACCGATTTCCGCTGGTGTATTACCGAGAAAACTGCGCCGATATTGAGTTGACGATTGACGACGTTCTGGCTGCGCCTGTTGCCGATGCGAAGGTGTTTCAGTTTGCCGGAACGAATCTGAGCAAGGAGCCGAGCCGCAGCTCGACGATGTTTGGCGCGGAGTATTCGCAGCAGGTTGGCACGACCGTCATATTCGACCTAGACTTTCGGCCGGACCAGTGGCATGACCCGAGGGCATTCGGCGTCGTGGCTCGTTCCGTTCTGCCCAATGTAGACGTGGTGATCGGCACGAATGATGAGATCAATGCGGCGGTGCTCAGCGATGCCAGCCAGATGTCATTGACCCATTCGCAGGTTTCTGACGCCAAAGTTGAAGGCGATGTGCAGGAGGCCATTAGCTGGCTTCTGGAGTTGGGACCGCAAGCGGTGGTCGAGAAGGTAGGCGCGCTGGGTTCAAGAGTGCATTTGGCGGGTGGGGAAGTTCTTGAGGCGCCGGGGTTTCCGGTTGAAATCTACAATATTCTCGGCGCTGGGGACGCTTTTGGCGCCGGCTTTATCTATGGATTCGTGAACGACTGGGGCTGGCAGCGTTCGGCGCGGTTGGGCAACGCGTGCGGCGCGATTGTCGTGCTTGCGCACGGTTGCGCGAATTTTATGCCCACTTACGATGAGGTAATGGCTTTTGTTGAGGAGCGGGGCGGGTTTTAGCTGGTCATTCTGCGTGGCGGTCGAAGGGATCCGTGCAGCTTCTAGCGTGGTCGAGTAGCCGGCAAGACTCATAATTCAGAAGCTAGATTGCATTGCAGGCGGCAGACGAAGGCAAGGGCAGGTGACTGACGTCTACAGGGATTGACAGAAACACTGACTGACAACTGACTGTACTTCGACACCCATATTCCAGGAATCCACTATGCAAGTACGAATTGCGACTGCCCCTGTTTCGTGGGGCGTCCTGATGAAGGACACGCCGAATGTTCCGCCTTACAGCCAGGTCCTTGATGAGATTCAGGAGGCCGGTTATGTGGGTACCGAGCTGGGGCCGTACGGCTACCTGCCCTTCGATATTCCTAAGTTGCGAGACGACCTGGCACGGCGCGGGCTGACGTTGACGTCGGCCTTCACGATCTTTAACTTCCTGGCCGGCAAAGAGGACGAAACGGTCTATCGCGAGGCTATGGAGACGGCGCAGGTGCTTTCGGCGCTGGGCTGTCAGTATATTGTACTGTCGGACGTACTCTTTGTGGTGGACAATCGGGCGGCGCGCGCCGGGCGGATACGTAAGGAGGACTCGCTCAGTGATGCCGAGTGGGATCGAGCTGCCAAAAACGTAGATGCATTTGCCAGGGTTGTCTACGAAGAATATGGCATGAAGAGCGCGGCGCATCCGCATGTGGGCGGCTATCTGGAGACTGATTTTGAAATTGACGCTCTTCTGGAGCGTACCGACGCTGAACTTGTGGGCCTCTGCTTTGATATGGCGCACATTTCGTACGGAGGCGGCGACCCGGTTGCTGTGCTTGACAGGTGGAGAGATCGGGCGTGGTATTTGCACATCAAAGAGTGCAATGGAGAAGTCCGCGATGAGGTGATCGGGCGCGGTGGCGACTACTATGACGGCGTCAGCTCCGGTGTGTTCCCTGAACTAGGTCGGGGGACAGTTGACTGGCATGGCATCAACAGAATTCTGCACGAGATAGAGTTTGATGGCTGGGGCACGGTTGAACAGGATATTCTGCCCGAAATGGGGATCGATGCACTGGCCAGTGCCAAGCGAAACCGCGCGTTTCTGGGCAATGAGCTCAATTGGTAACCGGGGTTCCTGGAGATTGACTAAGAGTTTTTCAGCGGGCCCTTTTGGACACTCGGTACTACTATTAGCAGATGTCAAGGACATAAACAGGTGAATTCAGTAATGGCTACAGATCCCAGTTCGCTGCGGGGCAAGTTCGCGATTGTTACAGGCAGTACACAAGGGCTTGGAGAGGCGGCGGTGCGGCTGTTTGCCGAACGGGGCGCGGCGGGGATCATTGTAAGCGGCCGGAACGCTGACAGGGGAAACGCGGTGGCGGCCGACCTGCGGGCGGGTGGATGCGAGGCACATTTCGTGCAGGCGGATCTTGCGGATGTTGATGCATGCCGCGGCGTCATCGACGCGGCCGATGAGCGGTTTGGGGCAATTCATGTGCTCGTCAACTGCGCTGCGCTCACTGTGCGGGGCAATATCTGGGATACGACGCCTGAGCTTTTTGACAGGATCATCGCCGTCAATTCAAGGGCGCCGCTTCTTCTGATGCAGGACGCTTGCAAGCTCATGCGGCGTGAGGGTAACGGCGGATCGATCGTCAATATCTCCAGCGTAGCTTCATTTGGGAGCGAGCAGTTTTTGCTTCCTTACACGGCCTCCAAGAGCGCGCTGAACGCGATGACAAAGAATGTCGCATTTGCGGTGATGCGTTACGGGATCCGCGCGAATGCAATAGCCGTGGGCTGGATGGATTCGCCGGCGGAAGATTTCATACAGCGTACGTTCCATTCCGACGGAGAGGACTGGTTGGAGAAGGCGGAGGCCGAGCAACCTTTCGGGCGCTTGCTCAAGACGGATGAGGTGGCGCGGTCGATTGCTTTTCTGGCGTCGGATGAGTCGGGGATGATGACGGGCAGTTTGATCGACTTAGACCAGTCGGTTCGGGGCGCGGGGCCGGTTTCGAAGCCGCCACCGCTGGACGATCCTTACTGGAAAATTGGCGCTGACGACAGCGCTTGGCAATAGAGTATGTGAGACCACAGGGCATTTGAACAGACTAAGAAGGGGTAAGGTGTGAGTCGAAGAGTTAACGTCGGCGTCATTGGTACTGGCGGGATGGGAGGCCGGCACGCTTCTAATCTGACCTACCTTGTCGCGGCGGCTGACGTCACTGCTATCATGGATGTGGATACGGCGCGGGCCAAGGAGATTGCGGCGAGGTGCGGCGGTGCGCAGATTTACGCTGACGCCGAGCAACTTATCGCGGCGCCGGAGGTCGAGGCGGTGGTGATTGCGGCGCCGAACCGATTCCATGCCGAGTTGACGAGGGCATGCATTGCTGCCGGAAAGCCGGTCCTGTGTGAAAAGCCGCTGGCGACCGGGGGCGACGAAGCGGCGGGGGTTGTTGATGCCGAGGTCAGTGGGGGAAGACGGCTTGTCCAGGTTGGCCTTATGCGGCAGTATGACCCGGCGCATATTGCCGTCAAACGGGTAAGCGACAGTGGGGCGCAGGGAACAGCACTGGTCTTTCGTAGTGTCCACATCAACGCTTCGGACGGCTGGGCGCCCTCCCTTGACGACGTCATAACGGGCTCTCTCATACACGACATTCACTCGGCGCGCTGGATGATGGGGGACGAGATCGTAGGCGTCCATACTGCGCATATCCCGTTCTCGTCAGACCGTCCGGACAGCGCGCGCTATGTCATGGTCCAATTGCAGTTTGCGAGCGGTGCGTTGGGCGGGCTGGAATGTAACGCGGATGCTGGGTACGGTTACGAGATCGAGGTGAGTATCACGGGGGAAACTGGCGTAGTACATTCGAGTCCTCTACAGAGCCCGGTCGTGCGTCACAGCAATGCGAGCGGCCAGTGGGTAGAGGAGGACTGGCTACAGCGATTCAGCACGGCCTATATTAATGAGGTCCAGGCGTGGGTGCAGTCGGTTCTGGACGGCGAGGCGACGGGACCGAGCGCGTGGGATGGTTATGTGTCGATACTTGTGGCCGACGCCTGCATTGCGTCGGGCCGAGAATCGCGGCCGGTCGCCGTCAGTTTGCCGGAGAAGCCAGCGATATACGGGTAGTTGGCGCGGCATAGTTTGGGCTTGCGAGGCAGCCGCTTCAAAATTCCGGAATCTGTAGGAGAATAGAGGAAACCGATGAATACAGAACGATTGACCATGGCGCAGGCTATCGTGCGGTTTTTGAAGAACCAGTACAGTGAACGGGATGGCGTGGAACAGCCCTTCTTTGGTGGTTGTTTTGGGATATTCGGCCATGGAAACATAGCCGGAATGGGCCAGGCGCTGCAGCAGTATCCTGATTTCCGCTACTATCAGACACGTAACGAGCAGGCGATGGTGCATACGGCGGCCGCCTTTGCCAAGCACACGAACCGGATGCGCACGCTGGCGTGCACAAGCTCGATCGGACCCGGCGCGAGTAATATGGTCACAGGTGCGGCAACGGCGACGATAAACCGGTTGCCGGTTCTGCTCCTGCCGGGGGATATTTTTGCGCGCCGCAATGTCGCGCCGGTACTGCAGCAGTTGGAGTCCGAGCACAGCCAGGACATTTCGGTCAACGATTGCTTCAAGCCGGTCAGCAGGTATTGGGACCGGATCAACCGACCGGATCAACTGACCACTTCATTAATCGAGTCGATGCGCGTTCTGACGAGTCCGGCGGACACGGGCGCGGTAACACTCTCGATTCCGCAGGACGTGCAGACCGAAGCGTACGACTATCCGACGGCGCTTTTCGGGAAGCGAGTTTGGAACGTGCCGCGCAACCGACCTGATTTGGGAGCGCTGCAGCGGGCAGCGGCGGCGATCCGGGGGGCGAAAAAGCCACTGATCATCGCAGGCGGCGGCGTGCTTTACAGCGAGGCGACGGAAGCCCTGAGAGAGTTTGTAGACCGTTTTGGCATTCCGGTTGCGGAGACGATGGCAGGAAAGGGCAGCCTGCCCTACGACCACCCGTTGCAGTTGGGGGCGGCGGGCGCGACGGGCACATTTGCTGCGGAACAGGTGGCGGACGAGGCCGACGTGGTGATCGGGATCGGAACGCGCTACAGCGATTTCACGACTTCGAGCAAGACCGCGTTCAAGCACGCGGACGTTCAGTTCGTGAATATCAACGTGGCCGAGTTCGACGCCTACAAGCATTGCGCGGTGCCGCTGGTGGGTGATGCGCGGGTCACGTTGGAGGAGTTGAGCGAACTGGTGGGCGACTTCCGCAACGACGACGAAAGTGTTGCGCAGGCGCAGAGGCTTCATGACGAATGGGAAGCGGAGGTGCAGCGCAACTATGACTTGCACCAAGCGGAGAGCGGACTGCCCTACCAGGGTGCGCTGATCGGTGCTGTGAACGACCAGGGCGATCCGGATGCGGTGATGGTGTGTGCTGCGGGCAGCTTGCCGGGCGACATGCACAAGCTGTGGCGGGCACGGCACAGCAAGCAGTACCACCTGGAGTACGGCTACTCCTGCATGGGCTATGAGATTGCGGGCGGAATGGGCATCAAGATGGCGGAACCGGAGCGTGAGGTCTATGTAATGGTCGGCGACGGCAGCTATCTGATGATGAACTCTGACTTGATCACTTCGATTCAGGAGGGGTACAAACTCACCGTTGTCTTGATGGACAACACCGGGTTCCGTTCGATCGGGTCTCTCAGCCGCTCGTTGGGGCAGGAGGGCTTCGGCACGCGCTACATTTATCCCGGTCAGGTCGAGGCGACCCATCGCAACGGAGAATCCTTTAACGGGTTGCCAACTGACGAGCCCGGCTATGATGTCAATCCGCTGCCGGTGGACCTAGCGACAAACGCCGAAAGCCTGGGCTGTCATGTCATCAGGTGCCAGAGCGTGGGCGACGTGGTTCAGGCGTTACAGGATGCCAAAGCGGTCGACAGAACCACAGTCATTTACGTGCCGGACGATCGCTATCTGGGCGTTCAGGGCTACAGTTGGTGGGATGTGCCGGTGGCTGAGGTGAGTGAGCTGGATTCGGTCAATGCGGCGCGCGAAGAGTGGGAGGAGATGCGCACGCAGGAGCGGTATTATATTTGAGGCATGCAACAGACGAAACATTACAACCAAAATGCTGTAGTTCGCTGCTGCATCGGGGAGAGGAAGCCGCCAGAAGTATCATGTCAGGCCCTTGGCTTCGCCAAAGGAGAGTCCCAATGGCTGCGTCGGTAACACCAAAGTCGAGCGTTGTGGAAGATTATGAAAAGGAACGGGGAAAACCGATGCCGAGCTTCAACCACGGAGTCGTGCAGGCGAATCTGATAGTTGCCCTCAATATCGCCTGTAGAGATCGATTCCTGATTGCGAGCGAACTCTCCCTGGCGTCAGAACCACCTATGACTCCCGATATTTCCATTTGCAGTTTGCGACAGCCTGATTGGCTACATGATGAAATACGCGTCGCGGAAGCCCCATTGGCCACGGTTGAGATAGTTTCGCCCTCTCAAAGCATCAATGACTTCGTCCCCAGAATAGAAGACTATTTTCGATTTGGAGTACGATCAGTTTGGCTGGTGCTTCCGCCACTGAAACAGGTGGCCGTTTTCGTGCCGGAGGCGGATCCTGAGGTTTTCAGCGAAGGGAACGTCGTCGACACTTCCTTGGATGCCGTTGTGGCGCTGGACGAGATATTCTCCTAAGAGAGGAAGGAAAAATGACACAAAATATTGAACTACTCAATTTCGTCGACGGTCAGTGGCAACGCAGCGGGGCGGCAGACGCGCTCGATGTGCATAACCCTGCCACGGGCGGGACGATCGCGACGGTGGGTCTGTCGCCGGCTGCGGAGGTGGATGCCGCGACTCGCGCTGGGTTGAAGGCCTATGCCGAGTGGCGAGAGACGCCGGTGGTCGACCGAATTCAGCCGCTGTTCCGCCTGAAGATGCTGCTTGAGGAGCATTTGGAGGAGATCGGTCGGGTTATCACGGAGGAGTGCGGCAAGACTTTTGCCGAGAGCGTGGGCGAAATGCGGCGCGGAATTGAGAACGTGGAGGTCGCTTGCGGCACGCCTTCGCTGATTCAGGGGTGGAACAACGAGGACATTGCCAGCGGCATTGACGAGCACATGCTGCGCCAGCCGCTGGGCGTAGTGGCCGCGATCACGCCGTTCAATTTTCCCGGGATGATCCCGCTGTGGTTTCTCCCTTACGCAGTGGCAACCGGCAACTGCTTTATTCTCAAGCCCAGCGAAAAGGTGCCGATGACGACGCAGAAGCTGTTTGCGTTGATCGAAGAGGCCGGCTTCCCGCCGGGCGTGGTGCAACTTGTGAACGGCGGGGCGGACACGGTCAATGCGATCCTGGACCATCCGGATATTCGCGCGATCAGTTTTGTGGGGTCGACCGCGGTGGCGAAGTATGTTTACAGCCGTGCTACCGGAAACGGCAAGCGCGCCCAGTGCCAGGGCGGGGCGAAGAATCCGGTTGTCATCATGCCGGACGCGGATATCGGGAGCACGACCCAGATCATGGGCGATTCGGCGTTTGGCTGCGCGGGCCAGCGCTGCCTTGCGGTCTCGGTGGCGGTGACCGTGGGGGAGGCGAAAGACCCGTTCAGGGAAAGTATTGCGGACCTGGCTGCCAGCCGCAAGGTCGGCTACGGAATGGACGATGCGAGCGAGATGGGGCCGGTTATCACGCGCGAGAGCAAGCAGCGGATAGAGGGGTTGATCGAGGCTGGATCACAGGAGGGGGCGCGCGTTCTGGTGGATGGACGGCAAAAGAGTGTTGCAGGATATGAAGACGGTTACTGGGTTTTCCCGACGGTTCTGGACGCGGTGGCGCCGACCAGTGAAATCGCGCATACGGAGATTTTCGGGCCAGTGCTCAGCCTGATGCACGCGGATACGATTGAAGAGGCGATTGCGCTGATCAATGATCGGAGCGTGAGCGCCTACGGCAATATGGCCTGTCTGTTTACGAGCAGCGGCGCGGTGGCGCGGCAGTTCCGCCACGAGGTCGACGCGGGCAACATTGGCATCAATATCGGCGTGGCTGCGCCGATGGCATTTTTCCCGTTCAGCGGCTGGAACGAGAGTTTCTTCGGCGATCTTCATGCTCAGAGCCGTCACGGGATTGAGTTCTACACGCAAACCAAAGTTGTGGTGGAACGATGGCCGCAGGAGTGGAGCCGGAAGTTCTAGGCGGCAGCGGCCTGCATAGTTTGGAGTCAAGACGGCCTCACCGACTACAGTGTCTTGTGGACGCGCAGAGCGGCGGGGCCGTTTTGGCTTGACAGCACAGGTGCGAACGCAGCAAGCGAGGTAGGCATGGCCCAAGAGATTGGTATTGGCGTCATAGGCATGGGCTGGATGGGTACGGCCCACAGCCGGTCTTACAGACTGGTAAACGACCGCTTTCACGACAGCGATGTAAGGACGCGCCTGGTAATCTGTGCCGACGATGTGGCGCACCGGGCGGAGGAGGCGAGAAACACGCTGGGGTTTGACGAGTCAACGACCGACTGGCATGAGGTGGTCGCCCACCCTGACGTACAGGTCGTCAATATCGCGGCGCCGAACTTCCTGCACAAGGAGATGGTGGAGGCGGTAACGGCAGCCGGGAAGCATGTCTTTTGCGAGAAGCCGGTCGGTCGCAGCCCGCAGGAGACGGCTGCCATCGAACGGTTGGCGCGGGAGGCAGGGGTAATGAGCTTTGTCGGCTTCAACTACCGCTGGGCGCCTATGGTGCAACACTGCAAGGCGCTTATCGGCGCAGGCAAGTTGGGGCAACTGACCCACTATCGGGGCCGATTTTTCACGATGTACGGCAGCAACCCATTGGGCATGTTGACCTGGCGTTTCAAGCGAGAGCAGGCAGGCCTAGGGGTGTTGGGCGATATCGTGTCCCACACCGTCGACATGGCGCATATGCTTATCGGACCAATAAAGCGTCTGGTCAGCAGCCGGCACGTGTTCATCAGGGAGCGTCCTCTGCCGGTGCCTGGACAGGGCACGCACTTCTCGGTTGGTAAGGAGGGCGACCCGACAGGCGAGGTGGAGAATGAAGACTATGTTGGCGCGCTGGTCGAGTTTGAGAACGGCGTGCAGGGCAGTTTTGAGGCCTGTAGGGCGATATTTGGGCCAAAGTGCGAAATGTCGTTCGAGGTCAACGGCACGGCGGGGGCGGCCAATTGGAACTTTGAGCGCATGAATGAGCTGGAGCTGTACCTGCCTGGCACGGACGGAATGCACGACGGCTATACAACATTGTTGGGCGGACCGGCCTACCCTTCCCATGGGCGATTCAACCCGGGAGACGGCATCGGGCTGGGTTACGAGGACCTGAAGGTTCTTGAGGCGCACAATTTCCTGATGTCGATTGCCGAAGGCGTGCAGCGGTCACCCAGCTTCGCTGATGCGCTGCGCCTGGCTGAAGTGCAGGAGGCGATGACGCGTTCCTGGGAGAGCGGCGCGTGGGAGGACGTACGACCGCTGTCTGGCGAGAGCAGCGCGTAGCCGTCCCTTTCAATACGAACTCGTGTCAAGCCTAGGGAGAGCTCCGAGATGTCAGAGAAAGTAAGGGTAGGCGTCGTCAGCACAAGCTGGTGGGCGGACGCAATGTATTTGCCGGCATTGGACGCACACCCACGTGCGGATGTGGTGGCAGTCTGCGGCCGTAACCAGGACAGGGCCAACGCTTTTGCGGCGCGCTGGAACATTCCTCAGGTATACACAGACTTCGAGTCGCTGATCGGTAGCGGTGAGATAGAGGCCCTGGTTGTGGCATCGGGCCATGAGACGCACCACCCGATTACGATGCAGGCGTTGGACGCCGGCCTGCATGTGCTATGCGAAAAGCCTCTGGCTTTGACCTACGGAGAAGCTGCGGAGATGGCTGCGCTGGCTGCTGAAAGAGGGGTAGTACATTGCACGCCATTTACCTACCGTTTCATGCCGACCAACCGGTACATCAAGGCGTTGGTGGAGGACGGGTACATCGGCAGGCCGTATCATCTGAATGTGCGATACTACACCGGCTACGCACGGGAGCCTGGCTATGGCTGGAGGCACGATCGGGCATTTGCAGCCACGGGTGTGCTGGGGAACATTGCATCGCATTTTTTCTATCTGGCCTATTGGTGGTTTGGCGAGGTAACCGACGTGCTCTGCCTGGCGGGCGAGTTCGTTGACCGACCGGAGGTCACGCCGGAGGGGAAGCCGTACGAGCGTACGGAGGACGCGGCGTACACATTGCTGCGCTTTGCCAATGGCGCGCAGGGGCTTGTTCAGGCTTCGGCGGTGTGCACGGAGGAGACCGACTTCGGTCAGAGGCATGAGTTTGATCTGCACGGGGAGGAAGGCACGCTGCGCAGCGTAATTGATTGGGACAAGCGTCAGGATGTTGAGGGTACGCGGCGGGGAGAAGGTCCCACGCGTCCGCTCGAGTTGCCGGAGCACGTCTGGGGCACGGTGCGGCGGGATACGGTGCACAACACGTATCGGGACGTTTTTCGCGTTGAGGACCATATGACGCGAGGATGGATCAACGCGATTGCTGACGGCGAGGCGTTCAGCCCCAGTCTCGAAGACGGGGCAATCGTGCAACGGATCACAGACGCTGCCGATTTGAGCGCGCGAGAAGGGCGCTGGGTCAGAATGCAAGAAATAAACTGAGGTGGCAGAGGTGGAGAAGAAGGTCAGATTCGCAATCATAGGCGCTGGAAGAATTGGACAGGTTCATGCTGAGAATCTGACGCGTCACATTCAGGAAGCTGAGGTGGTCGCGATCGCTGATGTTGTCCAGGAGGCGGCGGTGCAGACGGCACGGCGGTTCGGCATTGTGTGTGCAAGTGGAGAGCCGGCGGAGATTTTCGGTCGGGAGGACGTTGATGCGGTGGCCATCTGCTCATCAACGGAGACGCACGCGGATTTCATCATTCAAGCGGCCCGTTCGGGCAAGCACGCATTTTGTGAAAAGCCGATCGCGCTTGATTTGCCGGCGGTTGACGCCGCGCTGGAAGCTGTCGAGGAATGTGGGACCAAGCTGCAGATAGGGTTCAACAGGCGCTTCGACCCCAATTTTCGCGGCGTACGGGACGCGGTGCGAGACGGAGAGATAGGGGCGCCTTACCTGGTGCAAATTACCAGCCGGGACCCGACGCCGCCGCCTTTGAGCTATGTCAGGGGCTCCGGCGGCCTCTTTCTGGACATGATGATTCACGACTTTGATATGGCGCGATTCCTGCTGGACGACGAGGTGGAGGAGGTGTCGGCTTCGGGAGCAGTTCGGGTGGATCCTGCGATTGGCGAGGCGGGCGACATCGACACGGCCGTTGTTACGTTGCGGTACGGTTGCGGGGCGCTAGGGGTGATCACCAACTCCCGCCAGGCTGTTTACGGCGGTGACCAGAGGGTGGAGGTCCTGGGTTCACTCGGTTCGGTCTCATGCGAGAACAACACGCCAGACCGGGTCATTAGGCAGACCGAGGCAGGCGTGATCCACGCCAAGCCACTCTACTTCTTCCTGGAACGGTACCTGACTGCCTATGCAGATGAGTTACGTTCTTTCATTCGCGCGGTCCTGGATGACACAGAGGTGGAGGTAACGGGCGGCGACGGACGAGCTCCTGTGGCGCTGGCCCTGGCTGCGGGCAAGTCATCCAGGGAGAAGCGCGCGGTGGCGCTCAGCGAGATCTCGGCTTGATAGTGAGCAGCCTCTTCATCTCTCCGATCGATTGCGATTTGACCTCGCCATTCAACATGTCTCGTGCTCTACGGTGAGTGGCCCGCTTCGTCACAGTCAGTTGACCCCTATTGGTTTACCCGGGCAATATGAGCTGTCCACGCCAGCAGGCGTTCAAGGTCCTTCCAGACCACTTAGACTCAGTCAAGTGAAAGCTTCAGTCTGGAAATAGCAATCCTGCTTGACTGTCTACATTTGACCGGTTCCCAGTGCTACATTTCGGGATTCAACTCCAGTTTTTTGCCACGCTTCAGACCGCTTTCGGTGCATCTCCACTTACCTTTGGTTTTTCACAATATCAAGCCATCGGGGCACGGCTTGGCTGCATTGAATTTGATCCGATGGCGTGTCCTCGTTCTTGGTGGGAAGCTGATGCTTTCTATCCGCCGTGGGCAGGCATTGGGGCGAAAGAGGTGCACCGAGGAGCACGCGGTTCTTGCAGACACGGCATCCAATTTTCTCTAACATTGGGGCCTTTGTCTGAAGTCCCGATACAGGTACGGCTTGCACTTCGGCTCTAGAGGCGACTTACGTTAAATGATGGAGCAGAAGGCCTGACGGCAGCCCTTACGTGGGAGGTGCGGAGGCGCAGTGACAGTGCGGCCTGATGTTGGAATACACTCATAGGTGTTGGGAAAGGAGCCCGCAGGAGGGAATCCCACAGGATCCCAAATTGGTCAAAGCTTCTACGAATGTCGGTCGAATGAACGACGCTTCAGTGGCATAGGGCCGCAGCCAGCGCCCGGAGACGGGGAATCTGCCTTGGAATACATTGTTTTCCGGTAACCGGCGCTATCTGTCTATGGTACACTTAGGAGACGATGCGGATTTATTGGATACCCCGGTCGCGGCCCCTACCGACCGCGGCGCAGAAGATTCTACGAAGTCTGGTTGTCGGCTTCATGCAACGCCCCCCTTGTCTAACATCTCATCATATGTATGCAAGGTGGCAGCTCGCGACCTAATCGGGAAGAGATCAAGTGAGCAGTTAGAGGCAAGCAGTGAAGGATCGTCTTTTGGAGAATCAGAGTAGAGAACGATTTACAATACGACGCGCGTTATGCGCGGCAGGCCGCATGTCGATGGTTGTCTCATTGGCTGGCGTCCTGCTCTATTTGCTGCTTTACGGAGGTAGTGCGGATTCGACTGTTTTGGCAGGGAACGTTAACCAGTCAACCGGGCTTGCAGGCAGTGGTCTGACGAACGTGGAAGCGGGAGATGGGAGGCTTTTGAAGAGCCGGACTCAGATACGCGCTTTATCGAGTCAGACTACAACTGTCCCTTATACGAAGACGCTGGGCGTTTCCGAGTTCGGGTTGGGTTTCGTCAACTCGGCCGAAACCAACAGTGGGGATGGGCGGATCCAACGCGGGGTGGACACGGGTGTTCGCATGGACCGCTTCCCCGTATACTGGGAACAGATAGAGAGACGTATTGGCGAGTTTACCTGGACAGGCCAGGATGCGGCCATTCGCGCGAACGAAGCCAAGAACCTGAACACGCTTGCAATTTTGCTGGGCACTCCGCGACAGTATCGACTGGGCAGCCGGTCATCATCTACATCGCTTGGTGGGTCATTTACAGAATTGCCAGAGAACTTTGCGCCGAGGTCAGGGGGTTGCCTCCCGCAGGAGGCTGGGGGTGAATGCGACCTTTTGGAGGTAACGGATGCATCAGGGAGGCAGGTGCGCGTTACACGTGAGGGGTTGCAGAGTCAGTCCGGCAGTTGCCAGCGGCACGAGGGTCCTCCCGCGCCTTTCGGGTTGTCTAACCCGATTTTCACAGACGGCACCGATGTTCCGGGGACCGATTCGCGACTCAACCCAACTAATCCTTGGGCCCGTTTTGTCGGCGCGGCGGTGGATCGTTACAAGCCTGGCGGCAGTGCGGGTACCAATATACGGCATTGGGAGGTCTGGAATGAGCCGGATCTTTGCCACTTTTGGTCCGGGACGCCGCAAGAGTTCGCGCGTTTACTCAAGGTCGCATATATCGTAATCAAGTGGATCGACCCGGACGCTTATGTTGTGTTCGGCGGTCTGGCGCACTTTGAGAACGGGCAGTGGCTATATGACATGCTGGACGCTTTGCAGGCGGATTCGCTTAGCAGTCAGAACAGTGGATTCTTTGACGCGGCGGGCAGTCATCATTATTCGCTATCCTACGTCGGCTACCAGTATACAAGGAAAGTTCGCAACGCGCTGGACGCGCGGGGCTGGCCGGGCAAGCCGATCTGGATAACGGAGAGCGGTGTGCCGGTTTGTAACGATTACCCTGGGCCAACCTGCCCCAGCCCGTGGCGGGCCACGGCGAATGAGCAGGCTTCGTACATTTGGCAGAATATCGCCTATACGAGGCTAGCCGGCGGGGGTCCTATTTTCCACTTCATGCTGCACGATGATTGCGGGAATGTGGTGGCGGTCGATTCGCCGGATGGGTTCGGGCTGGCAAAGAACGAGAGCACCAGTTATTGCTCCCCGTCCAATGCCGAAACACGGTTGTCCCATACCGCCTTCAAGTTAGCCAATCAGCACCTTACCGGCACTGAAGTTGCCTGGGCGGACATCGAACGATTTCGGGTGCGGAGGATTGCCTTTTATCATCCTGATACAGAAGAGCGGCGTCTGCTTACGTGGTCGCTGAATACGCAGGCTCAGACGGCCAAGATTCCCGCCACCGGCACGAGCGGGCGTCTGATTGAGTTGGACGGCACCACGACGGTCGTTACTCCTACCGCCGGCTTCTATGAAGTCAGCCTTTCGGGGGCGACAAATACCAACTGGCCTGACGGACAGGGCGGGTACAGCATGGGCATATACGGTGAGCCCGTCCTGCTGATCGAGACGGACACGATGTCGCCGACGGCGTCGATATTGGACCTGCCGGCCTATTCCCCGCAGACATTTCCTGTGACCTGGCTTGCGAAAGATTGGGGCTCTGGCGTGATATCGACTTCGGTCTATGTTAAGGTCGAGGATGGGGACTGGGCGCTGTGGAAGGAAGGTGTCGATGCCTACGGTAAGGCTTCCTATAGTGGAGAGGCTGGCAAGAAATACGCGTTCAGCGTAGCCGCCGAAGACGCCTTGGGACATAAGTTGGAGGCCAATACGTCACTGGCGGAAACGACCGTTGCGGAGCACAGCAGTGTAACGGGCAGCGTGATCAACCCGGCAGGTGAGGCGGGGGTTGGTGTGCAAGTGAGCATCGGCACGACTACGGCCACGACCGACGCGAGCGGCCGGTTTACGATGACGGTGCCGATAGGGAGCTGGAACATATCGGTCGGCAGTCAGTTGCTGATGCGAAGGCGTGATTTCGGGACTAGCGAGACTCTGGCGTTACTTTACTCTCCGGGGACTAACTCGGTGACAAATGGAGACTTCGAGAATGCTTTCACCGGTTGGACGAAGTCGGGGAGCTCAGCCTCGCAGATCGAAGCGCAAGCCGGCGCCTCAGACCACGCGCTGCGGCTGGCCAGTGAATTCGTCGCCAATGACGGCGTAACCGGGACCGAGGGAAGCGACGGCGGCAACAGTACGGTTTCGCAACGGGTGACTGTACCAACAGGGCGACCATATTTGGCAATCGCCTACAAGGTTGAAACGACTGAACCGGTGACAGGAACCGACAAGTTTGAGGTGATAGTGGTGGAGGACGGGCAGCCGGCTAACTATATGTTGGCACAGAAACAGAGCAGCGGGTGGCAGTATCGATCATTCGACATGGGGCAGTACGCGGGGAAGGAGGTCAACCTGATCTTCAATGTCTACGAATCGTCGCCGAACCGCCGTACGCAGGCGCTGATCGACGTTGTAACGCTTAGCGATGTGCCGGCTCAGAACCTGCAGAGCAGTGGACCGGCGGCAAGGCCGAGACCGGCCGAAGTGCCTCCTCCTCCTCCTGCAGCGACTCCACCTTCAACGCAAGAGGGCAGAACTTATGACGGTTACAGAGTCTTCCTGCCCACGGTGCTAAACATCGGCGAGCAGTAGTGGAAACCTCTCTGGCCTAACGGGCGTTATAGGTCTTCTTCCAGGCCAACAAGCTCTTCAGCAGCAGATAGTTCGCGCCACAGGAACCATGCTCCGGCGCGTCGTTGTCCCTTGGGTGCGCGGTCATAGTAGAGGTCAAAGAGCCTGCCTTCCACCGTGCGCACGCGGAAATAGACACGGCCTTGTCCCCAGGAGCCTTGCGTACGTCCGCTGCGTACGAAGTAGGGAGGCCGGCCGCCCTGGGTTCGAATCTCCGGTTTTCCATATCGATGCCATGTAGCCAGCAACTCTCCTATGGCATGGGACTTTCCTTGCCAGTCAAAGGCATCGGGCTGAGGGGGTTTCTTCTCCAGCGAGAATCCTGGGGGCAACTTCACTGAGATTTCTTGGCCGATGAACTGCATGGGGTTACCTACTTACGGCTGCACGGAGGCGGGGCGGGCGTTTCACAAGCCTTCTGACCCCGGTGCTTGTAACTTGGCATGGCGTGCGTCGAGCATGACGAGATTGAGTAGTGTAAGTACGACCAGCAAGGCGGCGACTGCGTAGACGGGCGCGAATCCTACTGAAGCGACCAGCCAGAATGCGAACAGCGGACCGACGGCGGAACCCAGATCTGAGGCGGTGGCGTAGGCGCCGACGAATAGCTGAGGGTGGTGTGTGGCGAGGGCGGCTTGATTTGCGTAGGCGTCCAAGACCACGTTCACGCCGGTGCTGACGATTAGAACGGCCAGCAAGGCGACAAAAGACAGGTTGCTGGGGATTATCAGCATCAGAGTCAGACCGAAACAGAGCAGGAACACGAGAACAATCGTCAGGCGAATCCGTCCAACGAGGTCCGCGAGTGCACCCATGGCGGCACCAAGGAACAGATCAGAAAACCAGCGGGTGCCTAGGACGATTCCGGCCAGTGCGCCTACTTGCAGTCCCAGCAGAAATCCGCCGGAGTAGCCTTGGAAGCGATCGGCCAGAAACACGGATGCGGTTGCAACGAGGATCGAATTGAGAAGGAGTTTGAAGAATCCTACAAGTAGAACGGAGCGCTGGAGGGGATCGGACAAGGCTTCAATCCAACCGCCGAGGATTTCGTGGTCCTTCTGATTTGATTTGGGGACGTTGCGGGAGCTGCCAGAGTGGGAATTGGAGTTTTCAGTATTTTGCTCCTCTTCGTAGTGAGGAGAGGCGCTGGCGGGCCAGGAGAGGCCAAACGCGATTGGGATGGCTAGCGCTGACAGGCCTGCAATCGTCCAGACCGTGGTTTGAAATCCGAAGTAATCAAAGAGAAACCCGCCCAACAGGGCGCTGATTGCACTGCCGCCGCGGACCACACCCCACATCACCCCCATGAGCCGGCCTGCATCGGCTCGGTCGCCTGCCCAGATGGATTGGTAGGTGCCTTGTCGAAGTCCGGACCATGCGACGCCCCACCCTATCCGCGCCAGGAGGAAAACGACAAAGCCGAGTTTGAAGCCATATAGAGCCGTCGTCAGAACTCCAAGAATCGCTGAGACTACAAAGGCCCGGTATGGACCGAAGCGGGCAAAGATTGCCCCAAGCCACGTATTTGAGAAAAGTCGGATAAGGCGATTGGCGCTTAGAAGCAGGCCGACCTGTTGGGGAGACAGAGCAAGATGCCCCGCCGCCAGCGGGAGAATCGCATAGAGAAGTGAGTCGCCCATGATTGCAAAGCCGACGGCCCCGGAAACAACCAGAACCAGGGTAGTGGAGGGCGACAGGAGGGAGGACCGACTGCCTGTTGGCGGATCGGGCTGCGGTTTCAGGTCGGTTTGGGACATGGCGGCAGCCAGACTGCTATGGCAGGTGGCCAAAGACAGTCACGGCCAGTAATCTCACTTAGGGGCGTTCGCCGATTCGAAGCATTGTATCATAGCCCTTGCCATAGGGTTTACATCGGATTGGGTCAGGATGAGTGCGGCTTCTCCTTTTTCGTCGGCGGGGCAATCGAGGCTGCACTTGTGGGAGGGCAGAATCACCGTGATCGGAGGTTCAGTTCTGGGCGGTTGTTGCTTTGACAGAGCGGGCCCCTACAGCTACTATCGGGATGAAGTGCTTTCCCTGGTGCCATGTCGAAGAGAGTTTTTTCTGCCTGAATCCGTACCAAGCGTGGGCCAAGATTTGCTACCGACGGACGCGTAACCACGCGTCTCTCGATTCTTCCAGCCAAAGGGGGAACTTGTGATTACAAATGCAGCGAAAGAGAAGATGCAGTCCGACCAGCCCGCTTTCGGATTTGCGCTGGGAATGGGTTCGGCGCTGAATGCGGAATTGATTAGCCGAAGCGGTATCGACTTTGTGATGATTGACCGTCAGCATGGATCTTGGGGAGAAGACAGTGCAATTGCCGCGCTGGTGGCCATCAGCGGGAGCTCCGCGGTTCCCATGGCGCGTGTGGCCCGCAATGACTATACATTTATTGGGAGGCTGCTGGACGAGGGTGTGATGGGCTTGGTTGTGCCAATGGTGGACACACCTGAGCAGGCCCGTATGGCGGCCGATTCCTGCCGACTTCCGCCGTTGGGGCAGAGATCATGGGGCTGGGGCCGGGCCAAGTTGTACGGGCCCGACTACGCGGACTGGATAAATGATCAGCTCTTCGTGGCGGTACAACTGGAAAGTGTGGAGGCTGTCGGAAACGCGGAAGCGATTCTCAGTACGCCGGGCATTGACGGTTGCTGGACAGGGCCCAGTGACCTTTCGCTATCATTGGGCTTTCACCCGTCAGAGATGGACAGCCGTGAGGAGCATGCGCGGGCGCTTGAAACGATCCTGAAAGCCTGCGAAAACACAGGCAAGATTCCGGGCATCGCGGGGCGGAGTGTGGAGGATGCACTGAGTCGGGCCAGCCAGGGCTTTCGGTTTATCACTGCGACCAGTGACGGAGGCTTGCTGGAGGCCGGCGCGACCAGCGCGGTCGCCCGTCTTTCCGAAGTCACTGATTAGGACGACACGGCCGGTTATTCAGACGTGTCATCCTGCCGAAACTACGAGCAAGGGGGGAGTGGGAGATTTTTCTGCCAGGACCACTTCCTTAAGAGTCTGGAAAGCAAAAGGAGTCATAGGATGTCCTCTTCGTCTGACTTTCTCGTTGTCGGAGCCGGTATTTTTGGTGTAACGACGGCTCTGTCGCTGCGAAGCCGGGGCTACGGCGTTACATTGATTGACCCTGGACCTCTTCCTTATGCCCTTGCCGCTTCCACGGATGTCAGCAAGGTCGTTCGAATGGAGTACGGTACCAATCGTCAGTATATGCGTATGGTAATTCGCGCTATCGAGGGATTCCATCGTTGGAACGAGCAGTTTGGGGAGACGTTGTACCACGAGACCGGCGTATTGGCGGCTGCGAAGACGTACATGGAGAAAAGTGAGTTCGTCAACGACAGCTATCGTATGTTACTTGAGGAGGGGCAGAGCCCTGAACGTCTGTCCGGGGAGGAGATAACGCGTCGATTTCCCGCCTGGACGACGGGGGCCTATGTTGACGGCTTCTATAATCCGCGCGGCGGTTACGCGGAGAGCGGGCGCGTGGTGGGCAAGCTGGTTGAACAGGCGATGGCCGCCGGGGTTGAGGTGCGGCCCGGTCAGACAGCCGATCAGTTCCTGATGAGTAACGGCCGTGTTCAGGGGATGCGTACGCGTGAAGGAGCCACTTTCGGTTCTGACCATACGGTACTGGCGGCGGGCTCGTGGACGCCCTGGTTGCTGCCGGAAATGCAGTCGGTGATGGATGCGACCGGCCACCCAATCTTTCACCTGAGTCCGAAGGATCCGGCGCCCTTTACGGCGCCTGAATTTGTCGTCTTTTTCGGTGACACGGCCCTAACCGGCTGGTATGGATTCCCGATGCTGCGGGAAGGCATTGTCAAGATTTCAAGGCACGGTATCGGCGTCTCGCTTCACCCGGAGAAGGATGAGCGCACTGTGTACGAGGAGGATTTCAGGCAGTTGCGCATTTTTCTGGAGGAAACATTCCCCGAGTTGCTGGATGCGGAGATAACGTATACGCGACGCTGTCTGTACAACGATACGCTAGATGAGAATTTCTGGATCGACCACCACCCTGAGAAAGAGGGACTGAGTCTGGCTACGGGTGGGAGCGGTCACGGTTTCAAGTTTGGGCCGGTCCTGGGTGATTTGATCGCCGATGTGGTGGAAGACAAGCCGAATGAATGGGCAGAGCTGTTCAAGTGGCGCGACCTTTCGCCGGATACGACAGGGCAGGAGGCTTCACGTTACCACGGCGATGCTCTGAGAGCTGGGTAGGAAAATTGAAGGGCAGCCCTTGCTCGAAGGCAAGGTTTTGAAGGCACACAGGTAACTCTATGACTGAAAATTCAGGACTTGCAGAATATGAACGGGCGGCGGATTTTGTACGCGAACGGGCCGAACGAAGTGGCCTGCACTTGTCCGACAGCCGACCTATCGGGCTTGTGCTTGGCAGCGGGCTAAACCCGCTGGCAGAGGCGATCGAGGGTGCGGTTGCGGTTCCCTACGAAGAGATCCCGCACTTTTCGACCAGCACGGCACCCGGGCACGAAGGGCGACTGATTGCGGGCCAGCTCGCCGGTCAGACGGTGTTGGCGATGCAGGGGCGCGTCCACTTTTACGAGGGATATACGGCCGAGGAGATTACTTTTCCGATTCGAGTTATGCAGCGTCTTGGTGTCGGCAGGTTGATTCTGACCAATGCGGCCGGCGGGATAAATCCCGGTTTTCATGCGGGCGACCTCATGCTGATCGTGGACCACCTGAACTTTGTGGGCATGGCGGGGCACAACCCCCTGATCGGCCCAAATGAGCCGGCGTTTGGTACGCGTTTTCCGTCAATGACGCACGCCTATCCGCGGTCGTTGCGGAAGGCGGCACTGGCGTCGGCGCAGGAGTTGGGCATCACGCTGAGGCAGGGCGTGTATGCGTTTCTGGCGGGGCCTAACTTTGAGACGCCGGCGGAGGTGCGTTATCTGCGCCTGGTGGGAGCGGACGCGGTGGGGATGAGCACCGTACCGGAGGCCCTGGTGGCGGTGCATGCCGGAATCGAGGTTTTGGGCATCAGCACGATTACCAATGTGGCCATTGATCATTTGGACGCGGACAAGGAGACCAGCGAAGAAGAGGTGATGGAGACGGGAAGAATTGTCGTGCCGCGATTGACGGCATTGCTGACGGCAGTCCTAGGACGCTTATAGCTCGGCGAGTCCACAGATGGAAATGGCAGAGACCTCATCATGCAGGTCCCTGCCATATTGGAAGAGTTCTCAACTGGTGCCTATCATCAGAGCGGTGGGCTAGCCGCCCCTACTACGGTCCTCAACCTGTGCTGATTTCCGCCTTCTCCTCTTCCTGCGACGTATCCTGGATCTTCAGATTGGCGTCCTCGGGACGCTCCTCTCGCATCACTTTCCTGAATTCGATATGTGCGGGCTGGCGCACAAAGCCGAGGCGGTTGTTGATTCCCAACATCGCCTGGTTGTTGATCTCGTTCCAGGTTCGGATTTCGCTGAAACCCTTTTGCAGGGCATATTCGACAGAACGGACTTTCAAGGCCATGGCTATACCGCGCTTTCGATGGGAGCGAGTTACGCCGGTTATTCCAACATAGAGCAGTTTGGCGTTTGCCTGGCTCGTCCACAGATTGGTCATTCCCACATATTCGCCATTGTCGACGGCCACAAACCAGGCGTCGGGCAGCAGGTTTGTCCTCTCCCAAATCTTCTGGAACTCCTCGAAGGGCACTTTAGACGGGGGTTCCGGGCTGGGAACGTCGCGGTCGATAAGCCACTCCAGCTCGTATAGCTTTCGGTCCCGGTTTGGGTCGGACTCCAATTCGGCGACTGTTCTGATCTCGATCCCCTGCTCAGCGACTTGCTGAGCGTATCGACCCCACTCGTCCATGTCGAGGCTCGCCGGATCCAAACGGGACTCCCAGTCTCGCATACATTCGTCGAATCCCAGTTTTTGGGCGAAGCGGATTCCTTCTTCATAGTCTTCGCGAGTGTGGGCGAGAAGGCGCAAAGGGTCGAACTGTTGGACCTCCTGGCATAGGTGCTCCCAGAGAGCAGTGCCGACGCCGCGTTTACGGAATTCCGGCAGCACTGCTACGCCTACAAACAGCTTACCCGGATGGTTAACCCAGAGGGACTGGCCGTAATTGGCAAAACCGACCTTCTGGCCATCTAATTCGGCGAAAAAGCGACCCACTTTCAGCAATTTAGAGCGTTTCTCATCGCCCTCCTTCCACTCTTCCACAGTGTCGGGATATTCTGGCCAGACGCTGTTTGTGATGTAGACACCCTGGCGATAGTCTTCATCGTTTTGTTCGAACGGTCGAATTGTGATCAAGGTTCATACTCCATTTGAATTAATCATCGGGATTCCGGGGTTTGAAGTCGACGAAATCGTAGCTCATGCGCCTCCTTTCGTTTCGGTGGTCTTCGACTTCTTCAGGCAACAAAAAAACCGTGGAGCGGTCTAAACACGCGTCCACGGTTTGGGGAGCAGTTCAGCATTGACTCAAGAGTCAGGGGCAGATCTCCTCACGAAGGACGCGAAGCCACCAGATTTGACAGACAGATCAATTCGCATGGTGTTCGCTCCTTTCTGTGTGGGACTGCGTTCAGAACCGATAGTGTGTCAAGACACGCGCCATAGGGTAGCAGGGATCTCTGACGTAGTCAACTTTCAGAGGCTGGCATTTGGAACTGCCGGATATGCTGGCTTTATTGCAACGGCTCGGTGATTACTTTCGCGAGAACTGCGGCCGTTTCGGCCTCCACAACTGATTGAATCTGGTTGACGACATCGTCAAGGGGCAGCTCGTGGATTTCCTCGCGGTTGCGTAGCTTGAGTTCGGCGACGCCGTTCTTTACACCCCTTGCGCCAATTGTCAACCGGAGTGGGATTCCCAATAGGTCGGCGTCGTTGAACTTTACGCCGGCCCGCTCATCGCGATCGTCATAGAGGACCTCCACTCCGGCTTCCTGCAGCTGGCTGAAGACGCGCTCGGCTGTTTCAGTCACTTCCGGCGTGCGCCGAGTGGCCAGACTGACGAGATAAAGCTGGTGGGGTGCGATGGTTATGGGCCAGATGATGCCGTTCTCGTCGTTGTTCGTCTCGATTGCGCTTGCGATAAGGCGGCCTGAGCCGATACCGTAGCAGCCCATCACCATTGGCGCGCTGCCGCCGTCTTCGTCGAGGAAAGAGGCGTCCATAGCCTGGCTGTACTTTGTGCCCAGCTTAAAGATATTGCCCACTTCCACGCCGCGCACTGCTCGCATGGGGGCTTGGCAGGATGGACAGGGGTGGCCATCGGCGGCAGCCACCACGTCTACGGTCAGGTCGGGCTCGTAGTCCCTCCCGCAGTTGACATTCCTGAGGTGCCAGCCGTCACGATTTGCGCCTGCGACAAGATTGGGGCTGTTGGGGATCAGATCATCGACGACCAATAGGACCTCGTCCCTGCGGATGCCGACAGGAGAACCGTAGCCGGGTTCTGCGCCGATCGCCCTGATCTCTTCGGCCTGGGCGGGGCGCAGTTGACGGGCCTTCAACGCATTTGTCAACTTTGTTTCGTTCAGTTCCATGTCGCCGCGCACGACGACAAAGACGAACTGTTCCTTTTCGTCGCCGTCTTCTTCGATGGTGGCAACCAGGAAGAGCGCTTTGGCGGTGCGACTCTCGGGGATATCGAGGAAATCTGCCAGCGCGGCGATGGTGTCGACGTTGGGCGTGGCGACGTCCTCCAGTGGGAGGGCGGCTTCTTCGGCCTGGCCTTTCGGCGCCGCTTTGACGAAGGTGGCGACCTGACGATTTGCCTTGTAGCCGCATTGGTCGCAGAGGAGCAGTGTGTCTTCCCCGACTTCGGTGAGGGCCATGAATTCGTGGGCCATGGTCCCGCCCATCATGCCGGTGTCGCTTTCGACCGCTATCACGTCGAGCCCGGCGCGGCCGAAGATGTTGAAATAGGCCTGGTATACAAGAGGATAGTATTCGTCCAGGCTGGCGATATCGGGGTGGAAAGAGTATCCGTCTTTCATGGTGAACTCGCGCACGCGAATCAGGCCGCCGCGAGGCCGGGGCTCGTCCCGGAATTTCGTTTGAATCTGGTAGAGCATGACAGGCAGCTGGCGGTAGCTGTTGATCACGCCGCCGGCCAGCTCCGTGATAACCTCTTCGTGTGTCATGGCCAGGACCAGCTCGCGGCCGGCGCGATCGGTCAGGCGGGCGAGGTCGTCGCCAATTTCATACCAACGGCCCGTTCGTTTCCAGAGCGAGGCCGGCTGCACGACCGGCATGACGATTTCCTGCCCGTCGATGGCGTCCATTTCCTCGCGCATGATTATTTCGATCTTCTTCTTGACTCGCAGTCCCAGGGGCAGATATTCGAAGATTCCGGCGCCTACCTGTCGGACCAGTCCGGCCCGCAACATCAGTTGATGGCTGAGGACATCGGCGTCCGCAGGGGCTTCGCGCAGTGTCTGGAAAAACAGTTTCGACATCCGCATATCAGTTTATCCTTGTTCGGTTTCTAAATTCGTTGTCTCTCGCATTGGGCGCCGCAGGTGCGCGTTCATCTCGGAATGCGCGCTGACATCCAATGGCTTCACGACTGCTCTACTGCAGTTCCTCCACCCGCCTTTGCGCGAGTCCGCGTCAACGGGTGGAGGTTGTAGGGTCTGGGGAGGGGACAGGGCGCGTGTGCGTTGGAGGCAGGTTGGGTTCTGCTTCCTCTGGCTGCGGCATCAGGGCAAGTTGGACAAGGATGCAGGCTTCGATGACGTCCAGTCCGTGATCCTGTGCCCACAGGGCGGCGGCGGGGTTTTCGGCACCCGGTTGGAACCAGATTGCCTGTGCGCCAGCGGCTTCAGCTTGTTCGACAACGGCGGAGGCTTCGGGGGGTGGTACGACCATGTTGATGACGGCTGGAGGTTCAGGCAGGTCGGTGAGGCTGCTGTAGGCGGTGTCACCTTCGATCAACTGCTCACGGCGATTTACGGGATACACCTTGTAGCCAGACTCTCTTAGTTTGAGATAGATTCGATTGCCGTACTTGGCCTTGTCGTTGCTGGCGCCCACAACGGCCCATACAGGTTCGTTTACATATTTCTCGATCAGGGACTTCAGATCCTGCATTGTACTGCCCGCCTTGGCGATGGGTTGGAAGCACCAGTTGGTTGAAGCCTGAAAGGGTGCTGGCCTGCTTAGGTAGAGAGTATACTTTCGTTCGAATTGACGTGTCAAAGTTAAGGGTTGTTGAATCAGGCGGTTGGACTACTGTGCGGCGTGGGTGAATCTGTGACTTGCTTAAGTGCTCCGGCTTGGGATTTGGCCACGTTGGCGGGGGGGGTGAGAGATATGCCTTCTATTTTTGTGTATGCCAGATTTGAGGTGGGAACAGTCTGGCGGGGAAATCATGCCAGCTGTGGCTGGAGTTGTATAGCGGTTCTGGGAGGGACGGAGGGCGGGCACAAGGCCTGCACCTACTGGTTCGATATCGGGGAAGGCGGGGGGAGCTGGGCGGGCGGGCGGCGAACTGCAGCGGTAAGTGGTCGGTGGCACGAGACAGCATGTAGGGTGGAGACACTGTTGGCTAGACACGGTGCTGGGGAAGAATACACACGGTGGCTAGCAAGGGCGGGGCGTTGCGGGGGCGCAGCCCCTGCACAAGGGAGGGCCGAAGGCCCGGACGCCCGAAAAAGCAGTGGTCAGGGGTCAGTGGTCAGGGGTCAGTGGTCAGGGGACAGTGAACGGAAAATTTTTCGTGGATGGAAGTGAGGGTGTGACACAGTCTAGTCGAAACCAGAGGGATATGCGAGGTAAACCCCATATCGGATGCACCCTATAGTTGACTTCGTTGCCAAAGGGGCTTTGCCTCTGATATACTTTATACACAATCGAAATGCAGAGTGCCTCCACCACGCGGGCAGTTCCTGGCGTTGCCATCGCCTTGGACGGTGCGGCCAAGGGCTCAGCGAACAATAGCAAAGGAGAATCGATTGCGATGTCAGTCTATGATCAGAAGCCATGGGTAGAGCAGTACGAATCGGGCGTTCCGGACTCAATTGAATACAACGGCCAACTCACACACGAAATGTTGGATGCTTCGGCGCAGACCTATACGAACCAGGTAGCCACTCGCTTGCTGCTGGCATACTTGCCGTTGGGCATCACCGTCCAGGCTAAGCAGACGTATGCAGAACTGAAAGACTCGGTTGACCGATTCGCATTTGCGTTGCGACGGATCGGCTTGCAGCAGGGCGATCGCATTGCCATCATGCTGCCCAACATTCCTCAGCAGGTTATTTCTTTTTTCGGGGCGCTGAAGGCAGGCTGCGTAATTGTCAATACGAACCCGACCTATACGTCGCGGGAATTGAACCATCTGCTCGAGGACAGCGGCGCGTCCGCCATCGTGATTCTGAGTGGGTTTTACGAGCGGGTGGCCCAGGCCAGGGACAATACGGAGCTCAAGCACGTCATTGTAACTGATGTTCCCGACCCGCTGGGCTTTCCCTTCAACAAGCTGGTCGCGAAGAAGGTGCAGGCCTCCGGCATGATGACGGAGGTACCGGACGGCCCGGGCATTTGGATGTTTGACAATCTGCTCGAGACAAGCGCACCCAACCCGCCGAGCATAGACGTGTCCCCGGACGATGTGGTTCTGTTCCAGTATACGGGCGGCACGACGGGCTCGCCGAAAGCGGCCATGTTGACGCACCGAAGTGTCATGTCCAACGTACAGCAGATCGAAGCGTGGTACCGAGACCTAGAATACGGTGGGGAGAGGATGCTGGGGGCGATACCGTTTTTCCACGTATACGGGATGACGGTGGCCATGCTTTTCTCGATGTATACCGGCGCGGAACTGATCGTGACGCCGGACCCGCGTCAGACGGATCTGGTGCTGGACATTCTTCAGCGCGAGAAGGTGACGATGTACCCCGGCATTCCTACGATGTATACTGCGATCATCAACCATCCGAAGGTGGACGAGGCGGACCTAAGTTCGATAAAGGCATGTTTATCAGGAGGTATGTCGCTGCCGATTGAGATTCAGCGCCGTTTCGAACAGCTCACAGGCGGCAAACTGGTAGAGGGTTATGGATTAACCGAAACCTCGCCAGTGGCATGCGCCAGTCCAATCAACGGATTGCGCAAAGAAGGATCGATCGGCTTTCCGGTGCCAAGCACTGAGGTCGCAATTGTTGGCCTCGACCCGAACGAGGACGGCGAATATGAAACTGTCGCCGCTGGCGAAGAGGGTGAGCTAGTCATTCGGGGCCCACAGGTGATGAAGGGCTACTGGAAGCGCCCCGATGAGACGGCCGAAGCCATCACTGAAGAGGGCTGGTTCCACACGGGTGACATTGCCCGCATGGATGAAGATGGGTGCTTTTACATTGTGGACCGAAAGAAGGATCTGATCATCGCCAGCGGCTACAATATCGTGCCTAGAGAGGTCGAGGAAGTACTCTATATGCACGAGGCGGTGCAGGAGGCAGTGGTGGCAGGCGTTCCGGATGCGGTCCGGGGGGAAACGGTCAAGGCCTACATTGTTTTGAAGTCGGGCCAGACGAGCACGCAGGATGAGATCGAAGCCTTCTGCCGGGAGAACCTGGCACCTTATAAGGTGCCGAGGCTGGTGGAGTTTCGAGACGAGTTGCCGAAGAGTCAGGTAGGCAAAATCCTGCGACGTGTGCTGGTGGAGGAGGAAAGGCGCAAGATGGCCTGAGCGGGCATCTTGCCGGGCTCACCATCTGCAGGGTCGGCGAGAAGAGGAGAGTCTGCGAAGGTCGCAATATTTGACAGTTTCGGCGCCGGCTCGTATGATGTAGGGCGTGTGCGCCCCCGTGGTGGAATTGGTATACACAGCAGGTTGAGGGCCTGTGCCCTTTAGGGCATCTCCGTTCGAGTCGGAGCGGGGGCACCAAAGATGGGATGCGTGAGAAGATCGTTCACGCATCCCTTTTTGCATTCCAGAAGTTGAGTGAATTTGCCGGTAGGCATTGCACGAGGGGGATATTTTGCCGGCAGCTGCTGTGTCTGACAGGTAATACCTTGCACTTGCTGTCAGCCCAGCTCTTTCTAATTGCCCTACTCAATCGCCCAAGTGAGCAAAGGCTGTCATGCCCTGGTAGATGGCGGCAGAGCCCAGATCCTCTTCGATTCGCAGGAGCTGGTTGTACTTGGCGACACGGTCGCTACGAGCGGGTGCGCCGGTCTTTATCTGCCCGGTGTTGAATGCCACAACGAGGTCGGCGATGGTATCGTCCTCGGTCTCGCCTGAGCGGTGGCTGACTACAGCCGCCCAGCCCGCCCGGTGGCTCAATTCGATGGCGGCGATGCTTTCGGTCAGGGTTCCGATTTGATTGACCTTACACAGGAGTGCGTTGCAGGCGCTTTCCTCGATGGCGCGTTCGATCCGCTTCACATTTGTCACCAGCAGGTCGTCACCGACCAGCTGGACGCGATCTCCGATCCTTGCTTGAAGCTGACTCCAGCCATTCCAGTCATCCTCGGCCATGCCGTCTTCGATGGAGATTATTGGGTAGCGGTTGCACCAGTCGGCCCAAAGGTCGACCAGTTCTTCGCTGGAGAGCTCTATGCCCTCGATGTCGAGCTGGTAGCGGCCAGTCTCTTCGACGTATAGCTCGCTGACGGCCGGGTCCAGGGCGATAAAAATGTCTTCGGCTGGTCGATACCCAGCTTTCTCGATAGCCTGAAGAATCACATCGATTGCGGCGGCATTGCCACCGAGGCTGGGCGCGAATCCGCCTTCGTCGCCAACATTGGTGCTGTAGCCTGCGTCGTGGAGGACATCCTTGAGCGCGTGATAGATTTCGGTTCCCCAGCGGACGCCCTCGGCAAAGGATGGGGCACCGGCCGGCATGACCATGAACTCCTGAAAGTCGGTGCTATTTACGGCGTGTTTGCCGCCGTTGAGGATGTTCATCATGGGAACGGGAAGGGTATGGGCGTGGACGCCGCCGAGGTAGCGGTAGAGGGAAAGGCCTGATGCTGCGGCGGCGGCCTTGGCCGCGGCCAAGCTGACGCCCAGGATTGCATTGGCCCCCAAGTTGCTTTTGTTGTGTGTCCCATCCAGGTCCAACATGGCCTGATCGAGGGCCACCTGATCGCGAGCGTCGGCACCTTTCAGCGTCTGCGCGAGAACGGTGTTGACATTCGCCACGGCCTGGAGGACGCCTTTGCCGCCATATTTCGACTTGTCACCGTCGCGCAGTTCTACGGCTTCGTGGACACCGGTGCTGGCCCCGCTGGGCACGGCGGCGCGACCGGTTGCTCCCCCGCTCAACTCGACCTCGACTTCGACTGTGGGGTTGCCCCGACTGTCCAGAATCTGCCGCCCTACGATAGTTTCGATACGAGTCATCGAAGATTTCCTTGTTTCTTTCCGCCGGCACTGTATTGCTAAACCTCAGGAGGGGTGGGACGAACAGTTTCCGGGTCTATAGCTCATTGAGCTGGGCAAGTGTACCGGTGGAGAACTTGAATAAAACCGGAATAGTTAGTATCCTTTGGCACTACGATAGTGCGCATAGGGCGATCCTGCAAGTTGTGCAGGTTGTCAGCGACAGACGAGAGTTAACCGGATGACAATGATCTACCTGGACCATTCTGCAACAACGCCGTTGCGCCCTGAAGTTTTTGCGGCAATGGAACCATTTTTTGGTTCGACCGACCAGCAAGAAAACGCGAACTATGGGAACCCTTCCAGCATCCACGGGGCGGGCCGGGCAGCCCATGCCGGTTTGAGCGAGGCGCGGCGCAAAGTGGCTAACGTCCTAGGGGCTTCGCCCAACGAAATCGTTCTGACGGGATGCGGCAGCGAGAGTGACAACGCGGCCCTACGCGGGATCGCGCTGGCGCGGCGCAAGCAGTTCGGTGCGAATCGAATCATTACGACACCTGTCGAGCATCACGCCGTATTGTACAGTGCGGAGGACTTGCGCGACTTTTCTGGATTTGCGTTGACGTTGCTGCCGGTTGATGGCGACGGCCTGGTCAGCGCGGAGGATTTGGGGAGGGCACTCGGCGACGGTTCTGACGTGGCGGTGGTCAGTGTCATGTATGCCAACAATGAGATTGGCAGCGTCCAGGAGATCGGTGAGTTGGGTGCGCTGTGCCGGGAACGAGGTGTGCCGTTCCACACGGATGCGGTGCAAGCGGCCGGAAAGTTGCCACTCGATGTCGATGGATTGAATGTAGACGCGCTCAGCGCCAGTGCGCACAAGTTTTACGGGCCGAAGGGTGTTGGTTTCCTTTACTTGCGCCGCGGAACTCCGTATCATCCCTTCCTTACCGGCGGCAGTCATGAGGGCGGGCGGCGTGCAGGCACGCACAATGTACCTGGCATCGTTGGGATGGCAGAGGCTCTGGCCCTATGTGAAGCAGAACGTGAGTCGGAGATGGCCCGGCTGCGGCAGTTGCGAGACCGGATCATAGGCCAGACGCAGGAGTCGGTGCCGGGCGCGCGATTGACAGGCAGCGACACGAAGCGGCTGGCCAATCACGCGAGTTTCACGATACGCGATGTAGAGGCGGAGGGGATACTTATCGCACTGGACCTGGAAGGATTTGCCGCCAGCAGCGGAAGCGCATGCACGAGTGCGCGCCAGAAGCCAAGTCACGTTCTTGAAGCAGTAGGCGTTCCGGTTGAGGAGCTAGCCGGGGGGCTACGGTTAAGCCTTGGATACAGTAACAACGCACAGCAGATCGAGCTACTCCTGCAGAGGCTGCCACGGATTATAGAACGGCACCGGCAGAGCATACCCGCTCCTCTTTAGTCGTTTCAATTGCAGTCACGGTGGCCGGCGGCCGCTCCAAATTTGTATGCGCACTTCTCCTCATAATCATCCTCATCAGTTGCATTCAAGCAGTCATGACCTGACGCTGGTCGGTCTTCTCAGTCTGGACTTGCCGGCAATCGTCAGCATGATATTTGTTTTGGGCGCGGTCATTCCTGCATCGCTCGTCCTGACTCTCGGGTATCTTCCTGTTGGCTTCTTCAGTGCCGCGCTGGGACGCGGCAACATGGACATACTGGTGTTTGAAGGAGTGGAGATTCCCTTGTTGGTGGCAGGGGCGGGAACTGTCCTCTTGTTGGCGGCGCCGACCTTCTACTGGCGGGTCCAACACTTTCGCCGAATTTTGCTTACCCCTACAGTTGTTCCCGGGCAGATCAGGAGTCTGAACTTCACTCCTTTGGAGTTCAGCGTTGACTACGTGTACCGGTTTCAGCAGCGTGCCTATGCGGGCCGCAATGCAATCCGCCGCAATCACCGACGGGAGAAGCGGTCGAGTTTGCGGCCCGGCCAGAACATCACAGCTCTGGTAGACAGTTCTCAGCCAGAGGCTTCGGTCGTGTTGGAACTGTATTCGCGCGGGGACGGAGGCTTGCGCCTGTAAGGGTTATGGGGTCCGACTTCACTGTTTCAATCTCCGCTTCACCTCTTGCGAACTGGACAGCATCCGGTCGATGCGGTCTGATTCGGTATAGATAAGAAGGCGCTGTCTTGCGTTATACTTAACCCGGTATGGATCTTGACTGGACGTACAGGCCGCGCCGCCGACGCCGCAGAGGGTGTATCGTCTGGAGCGGTTTGGTTCTGCTCCTGGCTGTTTATCTGTACATACAGCGACCGGACTGGCTAATCAGGCAGCCGCCGCCGCCCGCGACGACCCCCACGCCCAGCGCGCTCTACTGGCAGACGAAGGCGGAAGCGCACATCGCCGCCGGCAACTTCGTAGAGGCCGCAGAAGCACTCGAGAGAATGGCCGAACTGGAGCCGGAGAATGCAGATCCTTTGGTCGCTCTGGCAGACCTGCACCTGATTGCGCGTCAGGTCGATCAGGCCTATGCTCTCACGCAGAAGGCGGTCCGGCTAGAGGAAAAGAATGTGGCGGCGCTGGCGATGCATGCGCGCGTGTTGGACTGGCGGGGGAGCTACGATTCGGCGAGCGATTTCGCCTTCCAGGCGCTCGAACTGGAGCCTGATAATCCGGATGTACTGGCGGTATTGGGTGAGATATACAGTGATGTGGGGAACTACGCGGTCGCGCTGGACTACCTGGAAGAGGCTCTAGCCATCGACCCTTTGAATATGTTGGCCCGCCGCAATCTCGGCTATCTGTATGAGATACAGCGGGACTTTGAGCGGTCGATCGCCGAATACAGCCGGGCTGCAGAACTTGCGCCGAACAGGCCCGACCTGTTTATTGAGTTGGGTAGGCAGTATGAGCACCAGGAAGAGTGGGGGCTCGCCATCGAGAGCTATGGAAGAGCTGTGAATGCGGGGGAGACGGCATTCGCGCTCGACGCACTCGGCTGGGCGTTGTGGCAGAGCGGCGACCATTTGCAGGCCCTGCGAATATTGCGAAGGGCGGCCGAACTGGAGCCGGAAAATGGCATTGTACTGGCCCATCTTGGCATGGCCTATTATCGTCGACTCAACTACGAGAGCGCGGCGGACACGCTGGAGTTGGCGATGGGACTTCTCGATGAAGATGAAATTAACGCCCAGTTCACTTTGACACTGGGCCTGTCCCACGTCTACAAGAAACCGCAGGAATGCGAACGGGCCGTGCTCTGGCTGCGCAAGACCCTGGAGTTCGCTCCGGGACTTTCTTCTGCGCTGCACGGGATGCGGCAGTGTAGTTAAGGGCGCCAAGCTGGTTGTCCTGGTCTGGCAAGTAAGTGTGAACGAACACCGTTCTTAGTTGGAAAAGCATAGCTGGACAGTCGTTACGAACTATCATCACATATGTCTTTCAACCGCGCCCGTTTAAAATCCTCCTTGCCCCGCCCTACAATCGGGGCGCCTGCCCGCGGTAACGGGAGGCGCGGCCCCGAGGATCAGACACAGCCGCCAGCGCCGATGCGGCCCCCTGCTCAAGCAGAGCGCAGTGCACTGATCCGAGAGCGGGTGGCCACAAGAACAGTTACATCCAAGCGACGCCTGCAGCGTCCGGGAACGCCCCTCAGAGTTCTCCAACAACCGATTCAGGCAGGCATGCGGAAGGTGTTCGACCTTCGGCGGCTTCTTTTTGTGTTGGGGGTGACCGCTATCGTGCTGCTGTTGCCGACGCCGGCCGGGTTAAGTGTAGACGGGCACAAGGCGCTGGCGCTGTTCGCTTTTTCGGGCTTGATCCTGGCACTAGAACCGGCGCCTTTGCCGATCGTTGCATTGCTGGTGCCAATCGTTCAGATTGCGCTCGGGGTGGATGACGCCGGCGGCGCGTTCGAACCATTCGGCACACCTGTCGTGTTCCTGATCCTGGGAAGTCTCTTTCTGGCAGAGGCGTTGCGAAAGCATGGCCTCACGAGGCGCCTGGCACTGCACGCAATCGTGAGGAGCAGAGGACAGTTCGGCCCGCTGTTGCTGGCGCTCATGGCGATCACCGGCGGGCTCAGCATGTTCGTACTGAACACGGCCACAGCAGCGGTACTAATACCTGTTGCTATTACAATAGCCCAACAGGTGCCGCGGCCGGAGGATGGGCGCAAGGCACTGGTCGTTCTGATACTTGCGATCGGCTACAGTTCGAGCATTGGCGCGATTGCCACGATCATGGGTAGCGGGGAAAACGCAATTGCCAGTGGACTGCTGGGGCAATTGTACGGGTTCGGATTCGTCGACTGGATGAAGTACGGATTGCCGGTGGTACTGGTGATGATACCGCTGGCATGGCTGTTGCTGCCGCGATTGTTCGCGCTGCCGAAACTTACGATCGATATCGAACCGGCGAGGAGGGAAATCGAGCGGCTGGGCGGGCTTTCCGGGCCGGAGAGGGAGATTATCGCGGTGCTGCTGGTATCGATTAGTCTTTGGGTTGCGGGGGGCTATATAGAGCATCTGCTTAAGCTGCCGGCTACTCTGCTAAGCAGTGCGGTGATCGCGATCGGCGCGGTGGCTGTGCTTTCGGTCGAAAAGATCGTCGATTGGAGTGATCTGAAAGGCGTAAACTGGGGCGTCTTCTTCGTCATTGGCGCGGGTTTGACTTTGGGGGATGCCCTGGAGAAGACGGGGGCCAGTGCCTGGTTTGCCAACCTTGTTGCGCCGACGTTTGGGGGCTTACCTTTTTTTGGTGTGCTGGCCGCGTTGATCCTGCTGGCCTTTTGCATCACGCAGTTTATGAACAATGTACCGCTTGGCGCCATCCTGGCACCGGTCCTAATCACTCTGGGCCAGGCCTCTGGCATTGACCCTGTGCGGCTTGTCATTCCGACGATATTTGCGGTCGCGCTGGCATTTGCGCTGCCTAGCGGGTCGGCACGTATGATTCTTATTGCGGTCACAGGTGTCGTGAACCGGCGGGAGATGCTGCGTGCGGGCATGATCGTGGGACTGGCGTGTTCGGGGGTAATCTTTGTGTTCTTCCTGGTGCTCAGCCAATTTGGCATGATCTGAGGCAAGGTCTCGTTCTTCGTTCTTTACTATCAGGTGTGCAAACAAAGGTGCAGGTCCAAGGGCAAAAGACAGGGGGTAGTGTATGCGCGTATGGCTAATCGGCGCCGGCAATATCGGTTCGGTCGTGCTGCGCCAACTTCAGAAGAACCCGGCTGTCGAAATCTTCGTCAGTGACCCATCTGACCAACCGGAGGCTGTGCTCAGCGGCTTGATCGAAAGGGTGGATCTTGTCTCGAACATATCGCCCGTCAATGTCAATGAGATAGCCCGACGCGTGCGTCCGGACCTGATACTGTTATCCCCGGGAATCGGCGAACAGGGCTTCGGTGCAGTTGAAGGCGGCAAGGCTCTGTCCGACGCATTGAACTACGAGACGATCATTGCCAGCGAGTACCCGTGCCTGATCCTTTCGCTGTCGAACCAGAGCTGAACAGGGCCATTCTACTGGCTCGGGGCTTTCGCCTCGGTCTAGTTAGCAGACAATAAGAGATGACCGACGACTTTTCGCCGATCCGGCACAATCTAGGTGTTTACCGCCTGCGGGGCTTCAGCGGGCGCGAAGCGGAACTGAGTACATTGCGCCGGTGGCTGCTGGAAAAGCACGAGCAGCCGGCGCTGGCGATCAGCGGGGGGCAGGGAAACGGAAAGAGTACGCTGGCCACGGCGGCCGCATGGAAGACAATTCACAACTTTCCTGACGGGATCATCTGGGTAGGGGCGGCGGGCCGGGATCGCTTCCGCATGTACGACATTGTGAGAACGCTGGACACGGTGCTCGGCACGACCTTAACTCGGGTTAGCGAGGAACGTTGGGGAATCGGCATCCTTGAGCAACTCTACGGCCGACGGCGGCTGCTGATTCTGGACGAACTGTCGGGTGCGACCGACCGTGAAATTCAGATTCTGGCTGAGATTATCAGTCACCTGCACGATTCGGGCGGACAGTCGCATATATTGCTCATTGACCGCGATATTCATCCTGAGTTTGCAGAACTGGTGGGTGACCGGCATCTGCATCTGGGCGGGTTGCCGCTGTCAGAAACGGTGGGCTTCGTCCATGCGCGGGCGCCTGAAACGGTCCGAGACACGGCTCTGCGCAACATAGAGGGTCTTCACCGCCGTACGGGTGGGCGTCCACTTAGCATGCGGCTGGTGATGGGGCTGCTGAACGATTTTGGTCTTTGGAGCGAACTGGATGAATTGCTGGCGGAGCTGCCAGCCGAAGACGGTGTCTTGAACATGTCCAGCGCGGCGGGATTTGCCGTCGAAAACTTTGCGGCTTTCTGGCCGGAGGCGGGGCTGATCCTCGATAGACTGGTGAGTGCGGCCGGCGGGGCGACCTACCAGGCGCTGACCGAGCTGTTCACCGTGGGGATGGGCAGCGAGGACGAAAAGCGCCAGACTTTTGAGGCTCTGGTAACACGTGCGCTGGTTGAAGTGGACCTTTTTGATCGAAGGATCGTCGTTCAGCCGGTGGTGCGGCGCTATCTCGTAGAAGGCGCGGTCATGCTGGGGGAAGAGTGGCATCGACAGCATGCCCGGTATTATCTGCAGTTCGCCCAACGTTACCAGGAGTTTCCTATCCAGCGTTGGCGGGAGATCGACCCGTTTTGGGGAAACATCCATTGGGGCGCGGACTGGGCCACTGATAGAGTGGAGCGCATCTTCGGTCAATCCGTAGAGGAGATGGTTCTTGAAAGGCTGGAGGTCGAGGGGTTGCGCGACATGCCGATCAACTTCCCCGAGGTGCAGGACGACCTCAAGTTGATGCGGGATTACGCGCTTGCGCTGGCGCACTATGCATTCTGGCGTCACCCGCCGGGTATCTGGCGCTGGCTGTGCGGGGGCGCGGTAGCAGCCATCGCGCTGGGGGATGCGGGCGATTTTGGGTGGATGCTGGCCAACATCGGTCGACAGCGGTTTTTCAACGGTGAAGTCGAAGAGGCGATTGAGTGGTTGCAGAGGGCTCTGCGAATCTTTGACGAGCGGGACATGCTGATGGCGATGGCTTACGGGCACACTGACCTCGGCACGTCTTACCGCGTGCTGGAAGAACCGCGTCATGCTCTCGATCATTTCTGGCTTGCGTTCGAGGCGGCCGCTCAACTCGGCGACTCGCTTTCACTGGCGCCCGCCTATATGAACCTCGGCAGCGCTTATCTGAGCCTGAACAATTTCGAACGGGCAATTGAACAGCATCGAAAGGCGCTGAGAGTTGCTTTGCGGCTGGGAGACGAAGGGCTGGTGGCCAGCGCTCACAATAATCTGGGTCTAGCGATGGAAGGTATGGCGATGTACGCGGAGGCCCAGCGAGCCTACGAGTCGGCACTTGCGTTCTTTCAGCGAAACCGCGACGACACCGGCATAAGTACTTGTTATAACAATCTTGGTTCTGTCTGCTACGCGCGGCAGGATTTCGCGGCTGCCCTCGACTGGTATGAGAAAGATCTGGACTTGTCGGACCGGCGGGGCGCGTGGATGGACAAGGCGGCGACGCTGCATAATCTGGGGCATGTCGCATTGGAGCAGCAGGACCACCAGCAGGCGGCTGCCTATTTCAGGAGAAGCCGAGAGTTGTACGCGGCCTTCCAGTTGGACGAGTACGTGGCTGAAGAGGACGAGATGCTGTCCTACGTGGCCGCGGTAGCCTCCCCGGGAAGTTCCCAACGCTAACAAAACGCTTACGTTTTTGATAGATCAGAATCTTGTCAGGCGACAGGAACTGTGCTACACTTTCTGATGGTTTAGCACTCAAGCCATTTGAGTGCTAAGACGGAAAATGAGAGGCAGTACAGGCCTAGTCAGAGTTGTCTCTGGCGGGTTGTGCAGCCAGACAGTTGAGTGCCATCGGAGCGTATTCCCGTTACACAACGGCGGGGAATTTTAGTTCACAGGTAATTCATCAGAAAAGGTCGAAAGGCAAGGAGGAAGTTCGAATGAATCTTAAGCCGCTCGGTGATCGGCTGGTAGTCCAGCCCCTGGAGGGAGACGAACAGACTTCCACGGGTATCTATCTGCCGGAAACTGCCAAAGAGAAGCCGCAGCAGGGCGAGGTAGTCGCAGCGGGTCCCGGCGCACGGGACGAAGACGGGAAGCGCATCGCCATGGATGTCTCCGTCGGTGATATTGTTCTTTACGCGAAGTATTCGGGCACGAACATTAAGCTGGATGCGACCGAGGTCCTGATTCTCAAGGAATCGGACGTATTGGCGCTCGTTGACAACTAATCTGCCCTTCACTGGACAGGCTCAACTCGCCCGCCACTGGAGTGCGGGTCAAACTGGAGGAGATAGACCGCAATGGCAAAGCAACTTGTGTTTGAAGAAGAAGCTCGCCGCAGCCTGAAGCAGGGTATTGACGCCCTGGCGGATGCGGTAAAGACCACGCTCGGTCCCAAGGGTCGGAATGTGGCGCTGGACAAGAAGTGGGGCAGCCCCACGGTCACGCATGACGGCGTCACCGTCGCCAAGGAGATTGAACTGGAAGATCCGTTCCAGAACATGGGCGCGCAGCTTCTTAAGGAAGCCGCGACGAAGACCAACGACATCGCTGGTGACGGCACGACCACTGCCACCGTTCTCGCGCAGTCGATTGTAAACGAAGGCCTGAAGAACGTCACTGCCGGCGCCAATCCGATGCTGCTTAAGCGAGGCATTGAGGCCAGCTGCGACGCGATTGTCTCCGCACTGAAAGATATGGCTACACCTGTATCCGGTGAGGAAGAGATCGCCCAGGTCGCCAGTAACTCTGCCGCCGACACGCAGATTGGCGAGTTGATTGCGGAGGTGATGGCCAAGGTTGGTAAGGACGGCGTCATTACCGTTGAGGAGAGCAAGGGTCTTCAGTTTGAGACTGAGTATGTCGAGGGTATGCAGCTGGACCGCGGTTACCTCAGCCCCTACTTTGTCACGAACAACGAGAGGATGGAGGCGGAGCTCGAAGCCCCCTATCTTTTGATTACGGATAAGAAGATCAGCAGCGCACAGGACATTGTGCCTCTATTGGAGAAGCTGGTCCAGGTTGGCAAGCGTGAACTGATTGTGATTGCCGAAGACGTGGACGGCGAGGCACTGGCCACGCTCGTGCTCAACAAGCTGCGCGGCATGTTTAACGCGATGGCCATCAAGGCACCCGGCTTCGGCGACCGCCGCAAGGCCATGCTGCGCGACATTGCGATTCTCACCGGCGGGCAGATTCTCTCGGAAGAGGTCGGCCGCACACTTGAGAGCGCCCAGCTGGAGGACCTCGGTCAGGCCGACAAGGTCATCAGCACCAAGGACGCCACGACGATTGTTGGCGGCCACGGCGGCACCGAGGAGATTCAGGGCAGGATCGAAGAGATTCGCGCCGAGATCGATGCCAGCACCAGCGACTATGACCGTGAGAAGCTGCAAGAGCGCCTGGCCAAGCTGGCCGGCGGTGTTGCCATCCTGCGCGTCGGCGCTGCCACCGAGACCGAACTCAAGTACCGCAAGACCCGCGTTGAGGACGCATTGAGCGCCACCCGCGCCGCGGTAGAGGAAGGCGTAGTGCCCGGCGGCGGCGTTGCCTTGATCAATGCCGTTTCGGCACTGGACAGCGTCAACCTGGACGATGCCGATGCCTCCACTGGCGCCCGAATTCTGACCCGCGCCCTCGAAGAGCCGATGCGCATGATCGCTACCAACGCCGGTTTGGACGGCGCGGTGGTCATCGAGAAGGTGCGCGGCTTGCATGAAGGCGGCAAGGCCAACACGGGCTACGACGTCATTCAGAACGACTACGTCGACATGATGCAGGCCGGTCTGTCCGACCCGGTCAAGGTCACCCGCAGCGCGGTCGAGAATGCGAGCTCGATTGCGGCGATGATCCTGACGACGGCGGCGCTGATTACAGATATTCCTGAGGAAGAGAAGCCGATGCCCGCTGGCGACCCCGGCATGGGCGGCATGGGCGGAATGATGTAGGTGTGGTTGGTTTGTGAATTGAATAGAGTTGGAAGGGCGCCGGGGAGAAAAAGTCCCCGGCGCCTTGCTATTTCGATCAGGGAAAACTCTTAGATGTATCAGGAGAGGAGGAAATCATGTCTCCAAGTAAGCCTCGAAAACATCCTCTATGGCTATACTAAATTCCGACAGTGTCGGTGACTGAATTATGTGGCCTTCACCGTAGATTCCACAGACCTCAAATCGGCTCTCTCCCCGCAACAGTACCATAATCGTTTTTGCGTCGGGATCCACGATCCAATACTCACCGACGCCGTATAGGGCATACAGTTCGAGCTTCGTAGTCCGATCGAGTTCCGCGGTGGAAGGGGACAGGATTTCCACGACCAAGTCGGGAGCTCCCTGGACGCTCTCAGATTTGAGGATGTGGCTTCGCTGCTTGGAAACGCAAAGAATGTCCGGTTGAACAACATCTGTGTCAGATAGGACAACATCGGTGGGTGAACAAAAGAGTTCTCCCAGTTTGTGTTCATCTATGTAGGCGGACATCGCGTTGAGCAATTTCCGCAGGATGAACTGATGATACAGGAGTGGTGCGGGGGCCATGACCAACTCTCCGTTCAGAAGTTCGTAGCGCAGTTCGTCCGAGGTTTTCAGGTAGTCAGCATATGTTAGCTTGGTTTCTACGTTAATCACATCCTGCCTCCCTAATAGAAGCTGGGGACACGAGAAAGCTGTACTATTCCTATGATGCACCAATTATAGCACAAATGTATTTTGCAAACGTTCTGTGCAAACCAAAGCGACCGAAGAACATTCGAAATTGAATTCCGGGCTATGTTGGTATCGTCTCGAAGTATCCCGTTCCGGTACAGGTGAGGCACAGGATGCGTCCTTCCGCCTCGACCTCGCGTTCGTTGATTATTTCTTCGCCGCACTTTTCGCATTTGGCCCGAGCACCGGCGCGGCTGACGATGGCTGTGACCGGTTTGGACAGTTTCACCCATTCGAATGAGAGGAGCTCTTCGTCGGGCATGCGCTGGTAGCCGTGGAGCATGGCGAAGTAGCGTCGAGTTTGTTCGGGGGCGTAGTGGCGGGCGCGGGCGCGGACGTCGATTTTGGGGGCGACCCGGAGGGCGCGTTCTGATTTGACGTCGACGAAGGTGGCGGCGATCTTGCCGTAGTCCTCGACCCTCAGTGTACGTCCGCCCACGGAAACTCCTGTGACCGCCTCAACGCCGTCAACGAAGCAGCCGTCGGTCTCCACGATTACGAGCAGGCGCTTGTCGGCGCGGGGCACTTCGAGCTCCAAGAGTGCTGTTGCGGCGATTGCGCAGCGGGCACCCAGGACCTGGCGGGGACAGAGATGTTTGTGACGGGCGGAGGCCAGTTCAAGCGCCTCTTGAAGCGCCTCTTGAAGCTTCTGTGGGACGGCCTGTACTGGTGTGTCGGGCGGTATCGCCATCGGCGCACCTCCTTGCGTGCAGGGATCTGTCCGTTGGCCTATCTACTACGTCTTCGTGTGTTGAAGGCGTTCATCTACGGCAGCTTTGCTCCATTATACCATTGACATCAAGTCGGTGAATTTGCCCGCTGTTGGATCTTTGATGAGTAGGAAGACGGCCGGACAGACGCAGACTGCTGTAACCATGACGGAAACTCGGCGATTGTGTTAAAATGCGCAGCATGATGGACAGGACGATGAGACACAAGAACGGCATGGCCCCATCTGAGACGACCGTTGTGGTAGCCATGAGCGGCGGCGTCGACAGTTCGGTCGCGGCAGCTTTGCTAACTGAGCAGCGCTACAACTGCATTGGTGTGATGATGCGGTTGTGGGCGGAGGTGGCAAGCGGAGAAGGGTCGGGGAATAAGTGCTGCGACGAGGAGAGCGTGGAAGACGCCCGCAGCGTGGCCAACAAGCTGGGAATGCCGTTTTATCTGGTCAATGTGGAGCAGCCGTTCAAAGAAAAGGTTGTGGACCTCTTTATCGAGGGATACAGCAGTGGGCTGACGCCAAACCCCTGCCTTGCATGCAACCGACACATTCGCTTCGATTATCTGCTCAACTACGCCCGGCGGTTGGGCGCCGATTACCTGGCAACGGGCCACTACGCCCGATTGGACCGGCAACCGGACGGCAACGTTCAACTGCTGCGCGGTGTTGATCAGCATAAAGACCAGTCCTACGTCCTCAGCATGCTTGGTCAGGCCGAATTGCGCGACCTGCTATTCCCAGTTGGTGGTTTCGGCAAGGAAGAGGTACGCAGGATGGCGGCGGCAGGCGGGCTGCCCATCCACAGCAAACACGATTCGATGGATCTTTGTTTTGTGGTTGATGACGACTATCGCCGCTTTCTCTCCGAGTG
Organism: Caldilineaceae bacterium; assembly: GCA_965207495.1. GTDB lineage: Bacteria > Chloroflexota > Anaerolineae > Caldilineales > Caldilineaceae > Bin5. Next base: position 2,460,702 of record OZ242287.1, on the reverse strand, counting down.
GGCTGCTGAAGCGATGACTGCGGGCGAAATCGTGGATATCGAGGGCAACGTGCTGGGTGAGCACAGTGGATTGCCGAACTACACGGTTGGGCAGAGGCGAGGACTGGGTCTCAGCGGGTCGACCAGCCCAATGTACGTTGTTGCGTTGGAGCATAGTAGGAATCAGCTAGTCGTTGGGCCGGCGGAGGTGCTCGGCAGAACCGAACTGACGGCCACTGATGTGAACTGGACGTCGGGGGAACCGGTATGCGGCGGCAGCCGGGTCCAGTGCCAGATTCGCTATACCGGACAACCGCTGGCCTGCACAGTATACCCGCAGCAGGGGGGCAGCGTAAGGGTTGTCTTCGAAGAGCCGGCCCGCGGCATCAGCCCAGGTCAGGGAGCAGTCTTCTACGATGGCCCCCTCTGTTTAGGCGGTGGGCTGATCGACAGAGTGGACCCAGGCGAAAATTCGGCGGCAGAAGTGCACTCCTCGGCCCATCGTGTCTCCTTTAACTGAGAACGAGGAGGGCCACGACTGGTTACAGGTACACCATTCACGTCGCTAATTCTCAGTCCGCCGGTTCTGCTGGCTACTTTGCTCATCACGGGCTACGCCAGCATCTTTCATCTGTGGACTGGCCGTTCGTTGCGGGAACTGCCGCAGTATTTTATTGCGGCCGGCGTGGGTTTCATGCTGGGGCATTGGGTGAGTCAGACATTGCAATGGGATACCTGGCAAGTCGGGCAACTCAGCCTGCTGGAGGCGACGCTGGCATCCGTTATTTCCCTGATTCTCGTCAGAGTGGTTATTCACTAGTCGTGAACCTGCCGATCAGCGCAGCCGGACAAACCACCGGCTGAACCGAACGTCGTCAACTCGACCGATTGCAAAAGGAGAGCGTTGTGGTCAGCGCCACAGTTCGGGATATCGCAATCATTCTAGTCGCTTTGGAAATCCTCATAATGAACGCCCTGCTGGCTGTTCTCATCTGGCAGGTCTGGCGACTGGTCAAGATGATCAGTGTCGAGATGAAGCCGGTAATCAAGGACAGCCAGGAGACGGTGGGCACGGTCAAGGGTTCGGCTGAGTTTGTGAGCTCCAGTTTCATTTCGCCTCTGATATCTACGAGCAGCAGGCTGGCTGGGATTGTGCGCTCGGTGCAGGTGATCAGGTCGGAGCTGAAGGGTTCGATGGGTGAGACAGGGCAGGCAAGGCGCCAGTCCCGGTCCGCAGATTCTGACCCACCCCATGAGGCGAGGGAGAGTTCGCCCCCAGTCGCCTGAGTCGGGTACAGATGCCTCATTGCCACTGTTTCGAGCGCAACAACACTGTTTCAGAAGGTGCCTGACCCCTCTAATAGTCACGCAATCTCCAGCACTAAATTCGATACAGGCGAGGGCACCTACACTGGCTAATCTGCCTTGCGCTCGACACGCTCGCCTGTTGTAATCCGTGCAGCCGGCGCAGTTCTGGGAGCGCCGGGTCCAAGAGTAGTGTGAGATCGCCCTTGGACCGATGCAGAATGTGGGGTTCGGACGCGGATCCTGAGATACGACAATGTTCTTTCGGAGCTTTTGAATGAATTACTGGCAAACCGACCTGATCCGACTGCGGGGGATAGAGCCGGAGGACGGGGATGTTTTCTGGCGATGGAACCAGGACAGCGAGATGGCACGAAGTCTTGAATTCGTCTGGCCGCCCGTCTCCCTTGCGAAGGTGCAGGAGTGGGCTGCCGGCGCGGCGAAAAATAATATGGAAAACGATTCCTTCAGATGGGTCATAGAAAACCGCGATGGAAGGCCGGTTGGATTCATACACACGCATAACTGCCATCCCCGAAACGGCGTTTTCAAGTACGGACTGGGCGTTGAGTCCTCCCAGCGTCGCAAAGGCTATGCTGCGGCTGCTGTTCTTCTCATTCTTCGCTACTATTTTCAGGAGATGCGTTACCAGAAGGTGACTGTTCAGATGCACAGCGAGAACGGAAGCTCGAGAGCGTTGCATGAGAGGCTGGGATTTGTGCGCGAGGGGGCAGTGCGGCGGGCGATATTTTCCCACGGGCGATACCTGGACGAACTATACTATGGCATGACGGTTGAGGAGTGGCAGCAACGCTATGGCGAGGCAGACGGATGAGTCGCGCCACTCATGCGAAGCGAATTGATTCATCATCTGCCGACTGGCCGGGTCAGCTGCGTGAGATTAGAAGGCAGCTGGGGGAACGGTCATCGCTGCTGCCGCATCACTTTCTGGAGGCTGTTCTGCCGAAGATTGGGGGAGCCTGCATGGCTCTCTTCTGTCGCAGTGAGGGCGAGGGTGAGCCCCCTTGCGGCTACGCGTTTCTGCTCCCGCGGGGAATCGGAGTGAAGGGCGCCGCCTTTACATTGCGCTACGAGCATGTTGCCGGCGCAACTGCCCTCGGGGCCGACGCCGTTGCGAATGCCGTCGAAGAGGTATTGCCGCCGCATCGAGAGACTTACTTCTACGTTCCAGAAGCGGACCACGCCTTCACATCAACGCATATCGACTTTGAGGGAGTAGACTGCGGGCGACCTGACGCTGAAGAGGCGGCGGAGGTTCGTGCGATGCAGCAGTCGATTTGGCACAGCGCCCCGGACGGACTCTACCCCAGCGATTTGCATAGCGACGAAGGGGGCATGGGTTGCTCGTTGGTGGCCCGCGTTGACGGCGCCCTGGCGGGATTTCTGTTGGGGTTCTACCGGTTTCCTACGGGTCCGGCCGTACCGGGGCTGCGTCACTATCGCCAGGATCTGCAGTTGGAATCTCAGCTGCTGGCGGTGGCCCCCGGCAGGCGCAGGCGCCGAATCGGGCAGTTGCTGAAACGGATGCAAGCCCATCAGGCTGTCGAGATGGGCATCGAATTGATTAACTGGACGACGGACCCACTTCTCTTTCCTAATGCACTGCTCAATTTCACTCGACTGGGGGCTGTGGCTTGCGAATTTGAACCGAGCCTGTATTCATTTCGAAACGAATTGAATCTTGTGATGGCGTCCAGATTGAACTTGGTGTGGGCGGTACGTTCAAGGAAAGTGCAGAAGGCGCTGCGAGGCAACGGGCGACTCGGGCCTTCCGAGGTTGAAACAGACCCGGATTTGACGGTTGTCAACCAGGGCGACAGGTCGCCTGAATTCAGCGCCTCGAGCGGCCGTATCGCTATCGAGATCCCTTCCGACTGGGTGGTGCTACAGCGGCAGGACAGGCTGGCGGCGCAGCGCTGGCGTGACATCACAAATCGTTTGCTGGAAAATTATCTCGGCTCGCAGCCGGGCCGGTATTGTATTACCGGAACAGGGGTCGCCGGTCCGCGGCGTTACATAATTGGCGAACGGGTGGATGACAGGTTGCTGGAGGAACTGTTCGCGCCCGGGGAGCGGGATGGGGATTTGCCTTCGTTGTACACATGGACGTCGAGCGGAGAGCGTCTTCAGAGGTGAGTGTGAACCTTCAGATCAGCAGGCGGTCGATCTCGACATCGTGGAGCCGTTTGCGGGACTGAACCAAAGCGCGTTTTTGAAGTATGCGCGGCAGGCCGAGGAGGCCCGCGATCTGGCCTCGGAGACGGGCGCGGGCGGCACTGCCCCGACAGTTTCGCAGCGCGTCAAGCGCTATCGAGAGCTGTGCAGTTGCGATTCTGGGGGCATGGCCAAGCAGTAGCGATGTGGGCATGTTTTTGGCAAGCGACCAGATGGTGTTCCGGCCCACGTAAAAGCTGCTCAGCTCGTCGCCGCCGCTGCCGCCCAGTTTATGGTAGACATGCGCGGCCGGCGCAAATACCGCGTGCCAGCCAAGGAGTTGAGCGCGGAACGAGAAGTCGACATCCTCGATATACATCCAGAATTCCTCGTCGAAGCCGTCGAGTGCTTCCCAAAGTTCGCGGCGCACGGCCATCGCGCCCCCGCAGCCGCCGAAAACTTCCACCAAATGATCAAATTGGCCGCTGTCGATCGTCCAAACACCGCGATTGCGTGCGATTCCGTCGCGTCCCATCATGTCCCCGGCTGTATGAATGCGGTCGCGTTCCTCGAAGAGCAGGAGCTTGGCGGCTACGATGCCGGCGCGGGGTTGGGAGCAGATGGTTTTGGCCAGCTCGGCCAGAAACTTGGGCGCAGGTTGCGTGTCGTTGTTGAGGAGCACGATGAACCGGCCGCGTGCGGCACGGGCGGCCGAGTTGACGGAAGCCACGAATCCTTTGTTTTCACGGCTGGCGCGTATGCGCGCTTGGCGGGCGTTATCTTGTATCCATTGCACTGAGTCGTCGCTGCTGGCGTCGTCGGCGAAGATTATTTCAAAGTCGGTAAACTGCTGTGCATTCAGACCGGCAAACAGGTCGGGAAGATGGCGGATGCCGTTGAAATTGGGAATGAGTATTGAGAAAAATGGCGTTTGTGCAGAAATCTCGTTTAATTTGCCCGCGCTTCGCATGTCACCGTTCTCATTCAAGGCGTAACCCTGTTCATTTATTGAGTTCAGTCTTCACATAGTCGTGCAGGGCGTCTCGCCAGTCGCGCAGTGTGATGCCGAGAGAAGAACCGGCCTGATTGACCAAGACGGCATGGGGTGGGGGCGTTGTGGGACGGGGCCATTCGTGTGCGCTGATGGGATTGACAGGGAGCGTCTCGCGTTCTGTCAGACGCATCAGTTCGACTGCCCAGTCGTGCCTGCTGGCGGCGCCTTCGTTTACAAGATGGTAGATGCCGTAGCGCTGCATCTCGATGAGTTTGGCGACCGCTGCGGCTACGTCCGGCGCGTAGGTGGGGTTGCCGAATTCGTCGCTGACAACGCGTAGAGCGCCGTGCCGGTCTGCAGCGGCGCTGATCTTGGCGGGAAAGTTGCCGATCCCCGCGCCGTAGAGCCACGCAACACGCACGATGTAGAGGCGATCCAGGGTTGCAGCTGCGGCCCGTTCGCCAGCGGCCTTGCTGCGGGCGTATACACTACCGGGAGAGGTCTGTTCATATTCGTGGTAGAAGCGGCCCATGTCACCGGCGAACACTTCGTTCGTACTTATCTGTACCAGCGTGCAGCCGCAGCGGGCGCAACCTTCGGCCAGATATTTGGGGCCAAGGGCATTGACTTCGAAGGCGAACCGTGGCGCCTTCTCGGCTCCGTCGACATCGGTCCAGGCGGCAGCATTGATCACGTAGTCAGGAGCCACATCTGCCACTGCGTCGGCGACCGCCGGATCTGAGATGTCGTGGCTGGGGCGCGTCCAGCAGGTCAGCTGTTTGGCGGAATCGAACTGTGATGCCAGGGCCCGTCCCAATTGTCCATTTGCGCCTGTGATCAGAATGTGCGGCATGGTGTAGCTTTTGTGATCTGGTTCGACCAATACCTTTACCTCGTTAACGTCTCCGATTTCGCGTCTCAGTATACCCGACACTTTACGCGCGAACGAATAATTGCCTACGACCTGGTCGCGGGCGCTGAGTGACAGTGGATTGCTTTTTGTCCACGCCGGAGCGGCATTGGAAGGGGTTGCTGCGGGGAACTGCCTGGAAACTGCAGGGGTAATGCGGGATACTGCCAGGGCGCTACAGGGATCGGGGGGTTGGGACAACAAGTGGGGGAGGAGACACTGTTGGCTAGACATTTTGCTGGGGAAGAATGAACACGGTGGCTAGCCAGGGCGGGGCGTTGCGGGGGCGCAGCCCCTGCACAAGGGAGGGCCGAAGGCCCGAACGCCCAGATGCAAGGAGAGTTAAGAGGAGAGAGGAGAGAGGAGAGAGACTGCGCTCGCATCAGTCAGAGGTGCGAACTGACTATGGGTGAGAATTCACATTTTCAGCTTTGCCCGGTGTCTTGTGCCAGGAGGCTTTTGATCAGGTCTGGCAGGCAGTTTCGGAGCGGGAAGAGATCGTTATATCCCACGTGGCCGCCGAAAGGTAGGACGTGGACCTGAAGGCTGGGATGGCGAGGCAGAGAGGCGATGTCGTCGGAAGGTATGAGGGGGTCATTAGCAGCGGTGAGGATTGTCAACGGAGCGGCCAAGTCGAGGATGTCCTTGGGGCGGACAGCGTAGGCGTTGAGGTACTCTTCTACGCCGTTGAAGGGGGACATGCTTTTGGTCACCCAGTCGCTCATTTCCCAGATGGTCGGGGCGGATGTGAGCGGTGTGAAGTCGTACAGTTCCGGAAACAGTCTTTGTTTCTTGAGGAGCGATTCGAGCCAGCGGCGGCGAAAATAGCGGCGGAGGAGTCGGTGGTTGTCCAGGAGGATGCATGTGCGCTGCGGATTGAGGACGGGATTGACCGCTATGGCCTGGCGCAAATTGGGGATGGGGTTGTGAGCGTGACGCAGGGCCATACGGACCACAAAATTGCCGCCGAGAGACGCGCCAATGATGTGGAAGGGCTTTCCGGCGGCGAGAAGGCCAACCTGCTGCGTCGCGGCGTGGACCTCCTCGATGAGTGTTGCAAAGAAGATCCCCTTGTTCAGGTGATGCGTGGGTCCATGGTCGCGCATATTCAGGCGCACGACGTCAAAGCCTGCTCGAATCAGGGCACTGCCAAGAATCAGATTGTAGGCGGAGTGACTGTCGCCTTCCCAGCCGTGCAGCAACAGGGCCAGCCCCTTAGGCTTGGCGCTGGGGTCGACGGGTTGCCGGCCTGGTGTGTAGAATGCGAGCAGCCTCACGGTCTGGCCTGGCTCGAGATCTGTTTTGTCAGTGCCGGCGTCGAGCAGGATCATCTGCTCGTCTTGGTTGACTAACGAGGCTTCGTGGGGAATGTGCCGGCCAAGAATAGTTTGCAGGTCGCCGTTACGAAGGAGCCGATGGGGCCGGTACACATTGTCTGGGTAAGAAAGCGGTGGCTGCATATCTAAACTCGCAAGTTCCTTTTGGGACAACGCCGACGAAAGGGGTGTCGTTTTCGCTATCGATCGGTTTCAAAAACGGACGCGATGCGAGCCCCCTTATCGGAAATCCGTGCCATGAATTGCCGTCTTTGCACGGTGGACTTAAATGCGCTACAATTCTATGATATTATTGTCGCGCCCTTCGCCAAGTCAATTTGGCTGGCTGCGTTTTTGCTTGCGGACGGTGGCAGTTAGAATTATTTCGGTGCCATCTCTGCTCTAGTATATTGTACTGTAGTGGAAAACGAGGTCTCATACAATGGTTAATCAGCTAGCGCGCCTTGGGGAAGAGGCTATTGGGGTTCCTCCCGACAGCATCTCCACGGCGGCCATAGACGCCCCTTCCCTTGAGTCCTTTCTGAACGGCGGTGGTGAACAGGTCGATGCATTATCGCAGAGAATCGATGCATGGTGGGAACGTACCGCTGAGGCAAAGGCAAGCGAACACTACTACTATTTTCAGCCGGTAGATTCTCTTGAGGGGCCCTGGGTACATACTGAAGGCAATCGCAAGCTGATGTTTGCGACCTACAGTTACCTCGGACTGATAAACCATCCTCGAATAGTGGCAGCAGCCAAGGCGGCGGCAGACAAATATGGAACCGGTACGCATGGTGTCCGCATCCTCGGGGGCACTTTAGATCTCCATACCAAGATGGAGAGGACGATTGCCGATTTCGCGCGGCGGGAAGAGGCCATTGTATACAGTTCCGGCTATGTTACCAATTTGGCTACGGTGAGCACGGTGGTCGGGCGGGGAGACTGGGTATTCTCGGACAGGTGGAACCATGCAAGTATCGTAGATGGCTGTCTGTTGGCGCGAGGCAAGTTTGTCCGATTCCGTCACAACGACATGGATGACCTCGAAAAGCAGCTGCAGCGTGCACCGGAAGACGCCGGGAAGCTGGTCATCGCGGACGCTGTATTTTCGATGGACGGTGACATCTTCAATCTGCCGGATGCGCATGAAATTTGCAAGCGTTACAATGCGAGGCTGATGCTGGACGAGGCGCATAGCATTGGCGTCCTGGGCAAGACCGGGCACGGGATCGAGGAGCACTTTGATATGTACGGCTCTATCGATCTGAAGATGGGCACTCTAAGCAAGGCGATCCCGGGCATTGGCGGCTATGTGGCCGGCAGCGACAAGCTGGTAACGTACCTGCGGCATACTGCGCGCGGCTTTGTCTTCAGCGCCGCGTTGCCGCCGGCGGTGGCAGCCGCCATCACCGAAGGCTTCCATGTACTGGAAGATGAAGGCGCAGAGCGCAACCGTATTCTCCTCCGCAATGCGCAGCAGTTCACAGGCGGTCTGCAAGCCGCCGGTTTCGACACCGGGCAGACCGAGTCCCCGATTGTACCGATCATGGTTGGGACTGAAGAACGCGCATTTGCGATGACCAAATACTGTCAAGACAACGGCATATTCGTACTGCCCGTACTGCCTCCGGCCGTAAATGAAGGTACTGCTCGCTTGCGGGCCAATGTTACGGCTGCCCATACTGAAGAGGACATTGAGTTTGCATTGAGTGTCTTCATCAAGGCGGGACGCCATATTGGCGTGATCGACTGAGGCCAGCGGGGCGGATCACTTGTGCGCAGGGCGCACCGGTCTTTTGGCGCGCAACGGAGCCGAAACAGATTGGCGCCGTAACTGAATAGTGCCGAGGCAGAGTCTCAATGAAACGTGTAGTCTCCATCAGCTTGGGCAGTAGCAAGCGTAACAAACGTGTCGAGACCACGATCAGGGGCGAGCAGGTCGTTCTGGAACGGATTGGCGCCGATGGAGACCAGAGACGGATGCGCCAGCTGTTTCTGGCGTATGACGGCCAGGTAGATGCCTTCGGTTTTGGCGGCGCGGATCTCGGCCTGGATGTAAACGACCGCTACTTTCCGCTCCATTCGGTACGCAGCATCGTTGCCGGCGTACAGGCGCCGGTCGTTGACGGCGGTGGTATTCGCACGGTTGTCGAGCGACAGACTGCAAGGCGACTGCAGGATCTCCTATCCCCACATTCCAAGCGTGTTCTATTTTGTGTGGCTGTCGGCCGCTACGCGATGGTGCGCGGCTTTCTGGATATGGGCTATCAGCCGTTGTTTGGCGATCTGGCATTTGGACTGGGCATCCCCGTCTTTCTGCGTAGCCTGAGCACGCTCCATTTGCTGGCCCGGTTCCTGCTTCCGGTCATGTCCCAACTTCCGTTCTCCTGGATTTACCCCACCGGTGAAAAGCAGGAGCAGATCGTGCCGAAGTACGGGGCGCAGTACAGGTGGGCCTCGATCATCGCGGATGATTTCCATTACATCAGACAGCACCTGCCTGCCAGCCTGGAAGGCAAGACGGTCGTGACCAATACGACGACGGATGACGACGTGGCGCTTCTCAAGGAGCGAGGCGCATCTCATCTGGCGACGGTGACGCCGCGCCTGGATGGGCGCAGTTTCGGAACGAATGTAATGGAGGCGGCTCTCACGGCCCTGGCAGGCAAAGGGCGTCCTCTTTCCACCGCGGAACTGAAAGAGATGTTGGATGAGGAAGGAATGACCCCCAGCCTGCTCTCATTGACGTGACGGGTTGGGAGAGAGACACAACAGCTAGAAATGTACTTGTAAAATCACACATGTTAATGGAATACGCACTATAGCCCGCTGAGGGCATTCACTGAAAGGGAGCAGTCTTGTCGATGAACACCAGGACCGTTTTGACGCATGCCGAGTGCCTTGTAACGATGAATGATGAGCGCGAGGAGATCGCTGACGGCGCGCTCGTGATGGAAGGGTCACAGATCGTCTGGGTCGGGGCAACGGACGACCTGCCGGCCCAGTACAGGGACGGAGCGACATCGGACCCATCGTCTACCACATTTCTAGACGCGAGGGGCAAGATTGTCCTCCCTGGCTTCATCAATACGCACCACCACTTTTTTCAGACGCTTACGCGGGTGGTGCCGGCTGCGCAGAACGGAGTGCTCTTTGACTGGCTGCGCGCCCTATATCCGATTTGGGCTTGTATCCAACCGGAGGATGTGCGTGTCAGCACGCAGGTGGCGTTGACGGAGCTACTGTTGAGTGGATGCACGACCACCAGCGATCACCACTATTTGTGGCAGAACGGGACACGATTGGACGACCAGTTCGAGGCCGCGGAGGAGATCGGCGTCCGCTTTCACGGTGCGAGAGGCAGTGTCAGTCTTGGTGAAAGCAAAGGGGGGTTGCCGCCAGACTGGATGACGGAGAAGGAGAACGATATCCTTGTCGAATCCAGGAGACTGGTCGAAACGTTTCATGACGCCTCCCGCTTCGCGATGCGCCGAGTGGTGATTGGCCCGACCAGCCCGTTCAGCGTATCGCAGGGCCTGATGCGCGAATGCGCCGCGCTGGCGCGTTCCTTCGGACCTGAGTTGGACGTCCACCTTCACACGCATCTTGCGGAGACGCTTGATGAAGAAGCGTTCTGCATGGAGCAATTCGGTTACCGGCCCGGGACGTACGCTGAGGAAGTGGACTGGTTGGGCGACGACGTGTGGCATGCCCACTGCGTGCATCTCAATGAGGAGGAGGTCGGAAAGTTCGCGCGTACAAAGACAGGCGCGGCGCATTGCCCCACGAGCAACATGCGGCTGGCAAGCGGCATTTCGCCGGTGCGTGCTATGCGAGATGCGGGCGTGCATGTGGGGTTGGGCGTGGACGGCAGCGCCAGCAATGACGGAAGTAATTTGATGGAAGAGGTGCGCCAGTGCCTGCTGTTGCAGAGGGTGATGGGCAACCCCAAGGGGATGACAGCACGGGAGGCGCTGGAAATCGCGACTCTGGGCGGGGCCTCGGTGTTGGGCCGCGACGACGTTGGGGCGCTGGTACCAGGGATGGCGGCCGATGTGATCGGCTTTGATCTCTCGGCGCTCACTTTTGCGGGCGGCTGGGTGCATGATCCGGTGGCGGCGCTGGTTTTCTGTTCGCCGCAGCCTGTTGATTTCTCCTTTGTTAATGGGCGGCTCCTGGTGGAGGACAGTATTCCTCTTCACGTCGACGTACCGCAGCTGGCTGAACGCCACAACAAGGCTGCTCTGGCACTATTGCGCCGCGCTGAGGGCGGCTAACGGCTGTGTCGGTGGAGTCGGAGTAGGCTTGCCCCGGAGGGCAGGACGCCTTCAGCCCTGTGCTTGCCCATCCGCATAGCGATGGGTATAGTAGTTTGAAGTTTCCATGGGCAGCCAATCCGGTTTCACCGATGCGCAACCAGACAGTCATACTTACCCACGAACTCACAGACTTTGACGCGCTGGCTTCCTTGCTGGGCGGGGCACTGCTCTTCCCACAGGCGCTACCGGTCCTGCCATGGAAACTTAAACGCAACGTTCAAGCGTTTTTGGCCCTGTACCGAAACCAGTTCCCTTTCATCGAGCCGCGGCATCTGCCACGAGGCAGCGTTGAGATGGCGATTGTTGTTGACACGCGGTCTTTCAATGCTGTTAAAGGGATGGGGGAAGGTACCCAACATTTGGTGATTGACCACCATACGGCGGCCGAGCCGCTGCCGTCGGGCTGGGAGGTCTGGCAGGAGTCACTTGGCCCCCATACGACTGGCGCCAATGCGACGCTGCTGGTTGAGAAGTTGATGCAGCAGAACAGAGGGCTTTCCCCCTTTCAGGCCACTCTGCTGGCGTTGGGCATTTACGAAGACACCGGCAGCCTGCTTTACGCGTCCACTACGCATCGGGACATTCGTTGCGCGGCGTGGCTGGTCGAGCAGGGCGCCCGCCTGGATGTGATGCGCCGTTTCCTGAATTTCCCTCCCACCGACGCGCAGAATGAACTGTCCGTACAGTTGACAGAGACCGCTGAGCAGTTGACGGTCGCGGGTCAGAGTGTGGTACTCGCAACGGCGGATGCCCCGGATTATGACGATGAGCTCAGCGGACTTACGCACAGGCTGAACGACCTCTTCAACGCGGATGCGCTGTTTGTTGTCGTCAACCTCAAGGACCACGTGCAGGTTGTGGCCCGGAGTAACACCGACGCTATTGACGTCGGCCTGATTGCTGATCGTCTTGGTGGCGGCGGCCACAGGCGCGCCGCGGCTGCCGTGCTGGAAGGGACAACTCTTTCAGAGGTAAAGGAACGAATCGGCGGCCTGCTTGAGGAGCACGCTGGGTCTCAGGCAACGGTAGCAGAGATCATGAGCCGGGGCCATCCACGTTCGCTGGAAGACGGGATGTCCGTTTCTGCGGCGATGGCGTTGATGCAGCGCTACGGCCATGAAGGATTTCCTGTTCTGCGCAGAGGCGATGATGGGGGCGAAAGGCTGGTCGGAATCCTGACCCGGCGAGAGGCAGACCGCACTCTCGGGCACAGGCTGGGTTCGCTGCCGGTACATAAGGTTATGCGCCAGGGCCACTATACTGTGCGTGCGGACGCGCCCGTCAGCACGCTTCACAGGCTTATGATCGAGAGTGGTTGGGGGCAGGTTCCCGTCGTGGATGCCGGAGGCGAGATGGTTGGTATTGTTACTCGGACGGATCTACTCAAACTGTGGGGAGACGAGAGAGAGGCACAGCAAAAACTCCCGGATGTCAGTCGAGAGTTGGGAGAGATCCTGTCGGAGAGCCAGCACCGGCTCCTCTGGCTTGTCGGTGAGACTGCGACCGAGATGGGGCATGCGGTGTATGTGGTCGGGGGTTTTGTTCGAGACCTGCTGTTGGGACGGCTTGACGGGGCCGCCGGCGCTGGTTTCATGGACATGGACCTGGTGGTCGAGGGTGATGCGATCGAACTGGCGGCGCGAATTCAGAGCAGGTGCGGCGGGCGGGTTGTCACGCACGCCCGTTTCGGCACTGCCAAGTGGATTCTGGACGAGCCGGGTTATCCGATTACCTTCCCGGACTTAGTAGACGGCGGCGGCGGGCCTGACCAGGAGGGGTTGCCGCATCATCTCGATTTCGTTACGGCGCGCACTGAGTTCTATACAGAGCCAACCGTCTTGCCGACGGTTGAGCAGGGTAGCATCAAACTGGACCTGCACAGGCGGGATTTCACGGTCAACACGCTGGCCGTTGCTCTTACTCCTGACAGATGGGGGGACCTGCTTGATTTCTACGGCGGATTGTCAGACTTGAGGACTGGGGTTGTGCGGGTGCTGCACAGTTTGAGCTTTGTGGATGACCCGACAAGAATCCTGCGCGCTGTCCGCTATGAGCAGAGGTTTCAGTTCCGAATCGACGACCGCACGCAGGAGCATCTTTTAGATGCGGCGCCGCTGCTTGGTCGTGTAACGGCGGCGCGGATTCGGCAGGAGTTGGACCGGATTCTGCAGGAAGAGAGACCGGAAGATGCCATCCTGCGCCTGGACGAACTGGGGATACTCAGGCAGATCCATCCTGCACTGCGGGCGGGAGCGTGCTTTGCCAGCCGCAGCACATCGCTGCGGGACTTCCTGGCGGCGGGTAGGGCGGACGGGACGCAAGGCGGTGGTGACGGCTGTGACGACGAACCGGTTGGGGCCCTTGCGGGTCAGTTGCAGTTGGACGACACGCCGGTCGAACGACTTTATTGGGGCCTTCTTATTTTCGATCTACTGCCGGAATTGAGCGGTAGAGATGACAAGGCGTCGCCGATCGAAAAGGAGCTGAGTGAAAGGCTGAGACTGCGAGGGAAAACGCAGGGCCTGATGCGGCAGCTACGGATTGTCAAGACGAGGCTGCCGAAACTGACCGACCCACAGAAACGTCCAAGTAAAGTCGCGGCTATCCTGGACAAGGTTCAACCGGCGGTGCTGCTGCTTCTCTGGCTGGTGGCGGAGGATTCCTTGCTGCGTGAACGGTTGACATGCTATGTACAAAGTTGGCGGCACGTTCGCCCTGCTTTGGATGGAAGAGACCTGCTAGAGTTAGGACTGCCGCCCGGTCCGGGGTATGGCCAGATCATGCGCAGATTACGAACGGCGCTTCTCGATGGGGAAATCGAGGCTGGTGCGGCGGAGCACGAGCTTGCAAAGTCGATGGTTCGTAATATGCTGGAGGCTAGTTGAGCGACGGGGCCAGGCCTGCTCTCTCACACTGAAGAAGGCGCAGGCCGCCTGCACACACGAGGGAAACTACCATGAAGATCACGGCAATCAGACCGATTATGGCTCAGGGAGAGCGGCGTACTCTTGTCTTTATCAAGGTCGAGACGGATCAGCCCGGGCTGGTGGGCTGGGGAGAGGCCACTGTTGAGGGTAAACCGCGTGCTGTGGCGGGGTGTGTTCAGGATATGGAGCTGATGATCCAGGGCTTCAGTCCACTTGAGGTGGAACATTGCTGGCAGGTGCTCTATCGCAGCGGATTCTGGAGACAGGGCGTCATCGGCCTGTCCGCTCTTTCGGGCATCGATCAGGCGTTGTGGGACATCAAGGGGAAAGAGGCGGGAAAGCCGATCTATGAGCTTCTTGGGGGGAAGGTACGGGACCGTGTGCGGATGTACACACATTTTGGGGGCGACACGCCCGATGCGATGGCGGAGAGCGCGCAGTCCAAGGCGGCCAAAGGCTGGGACGCTGTCAAGACCGTGCCGATCCCGATTACAAACATCCTGGATGGGCCGAGGCTATTGGATGAGGCTGAGGCCGGTCTGAAAGCTACGCGAGAAGCGGTCGGCAACGACGTGGACATTCTGTTGGACATGCACGGGCGGGTTACGCCGCAGATGGCGATTCGCTATGCCCATCGTTTTGAACCGTATTACCCGTTTTTCATGGAGGAGCCGGTGCAGGCGGAGAACCCGGCGGCGATGGCGCAGGTAGCCCGGGCGACAAATATCCCCATAGCCACGGGCGAGCGACTGTTTACTCGCTGGGGTTTTCGCGAGATTCTTGAGACGGGCGCGGCGAGCTTGTTGCAGCCGGACGCGTGCCACGCCGGGGGAATCAGCGAAGTTCGACGTATTGCCGCGCTGGCGGAGGTGTACTACGCCGGGCTTGCCCCCCACAACCCGTACGGGCCAATCTCGACGGCGGCCTGCGTTCATGTGGATTTCACGACGCCGAATTTTGTCATTCAGGAGATGGTTGATCCGGACGATATGCCACTTTCGATGACGGAGTTTGTCGTCGAGCCGATGAAGGTAGTCGACGGCCACATTTTGCCGCCTGAAAAACCGGGTCTTGGCGTTGAGGTGGATGAGGCAGCGTGCGCCCGCCACGCGCCGGACTTCAGTTCGGAGGCGACGCGGAACTCTTACCAGTCCTATCTTGCCCGCCACCGGGACGGCGGGATCGCCGATTCCTGATCCGGGCTTGCGTTCTGCGGAAGCGAACAGTCCTACATCGACCGAGGTGGAGCTAACTCATGGCCCCGATTCTCTCTGGCAAACGTATTATGCTCGGCATCAGCGGCGGCATCGCGGCCTACAAGTCGGTTACACTGGCCAGCCGGCTTACGCAGGCGAACGCGATGGTGGACGTGATCATGACTCACTCGGCGGCCAAGTTCGTTGCGCCGGTGACCTTCCAGGCGATCACGCAGCGGAGCGTTGCGACCGATACATTCGAATTCTGGCATGATGCCGGCCGGTTGCGGATCGGCCACGTGGCGCTGGCGCATGCAGCGGACCTGTTTGTCATCGCGCCGGCGACGGCTCACACGATCGCCCGCCTTGCCCTCGGTCTGAGCGATGATCTGTTGAGCATCACGGCGCTGAGCTATAAGGGTCCGATGCTGCTGGCGCCGGCGATGGAGACCAACATGTGGACGCATCCTGCGACGATGCGCAACGTGGAGATTTTGCAGGATTGGGGCGTGGACTTTGTGGGACCGGCGGAGGGGCGGCTGGCCTCGGGCGAGGTGGGGGAAGGTCGTGTGGCGGAGCCGGAGGAGATCTTTGAGGAGGCGTGCAAGGTGATCGGACGGGGGGGACCCCTGGACGGTTTGCGCGTGGTGATCACTGCCGGTGGGACACGGGAGCCGATCGACCCGGTGCGATTTGTGGGCAATCATTCCACGGGGAAGATGGGGGCGGCGCTGGCGCGTGCGGCGCGTGACTTGGGCGCGGAAACGGTACTCGTGCACGCGCCGCTGGCGGTGCCTCCTCCGGGCGGCATAACGCTGGTACCGGTGCATACGGCCCAGCAGATGTATTCGGCGGTAATGGAAGAGCTGTCGAAGACGGATGTCCTGATCGGCGCGGCGGCAGTGGCCGATTACCGCCCGACGGACAGCTCTGACTACAAGCTTAAGAAATCGCCGCAGCAGCAAGTCATTTCATTGGAGAGGACGCCGGATATTCTGCATGAGGTCGGAAGTCAGCGGGAGAAGAGCAGTCCGGGTCCGAAGCTCGTCATCGGGTTCGCGGCGGAAACGAACGATTTGGAGGCGAATGCTGTCGCCAAGTTGAAGGGGAAAAACCTTGATCTGGTCGTACTCAACGACGTGAGCGCGCCGGACAGCGGCTTCGCGGTTGATACGAACCGGGTTACTCTTTTCGAGCGCGGGGGCAACCGGGAGGCCTGGCCTCTTATGAGCAAAGACGAGGTCGCGCAAGCGATAATGCAGCGGGTTGTCGTGCGACTGGGAAGGCTCGACTGGAAAAGGTCTAAGGGCAACTCGCGGGACGATTCGCCGATAGACTGATGTAGCGCCTCCAGGAAATCGAAGCCTCTTTTCGGGTGTCCTGCCCGACGAGCAGGGAAGCAACAGATGCCTCTCACAGACAAGCAGGAGCGGGAGATCGCAGGCGCGCTGAGGGATATCGATCCGGCGCAGATCGAGGTTACCCGGAGGTTGTCGGCGGCACAACGGTCGCAACAAGGACTCTCGATGATACGAATCGCTGAGGAAGTCGCGTCCTATCGATTACGGACACTCAGGCCAGAACTGACTGAACGAATGTCGCTCGGACTCGCGCGTAAGGCAGTTGTCGACGGGAGGGAGGCGGTGGCAGAGGATCCGCAACAGGAGTTCGGGAATTTCGTTCGGGAGGTCCTTGATGTGCTAGAAGAGACGAGGGTCACGTATTTGGTGGGAGGAGCCGTTGCCGTTTGGGGATGGGGAGAGGCTCGGACAACACGGGACTTTGATGTCGTAGTCGATTTGCCGGTTGAGCAAATGGCCTCTCTCTCTGAAGCGTTGAAGGAAAGAGAAATGCTGGTGCCTGTTGAAGTGATGCTCGACCTTCTTCTCTCGCCCGCTGACCTACCGCTAAACGCCGTCCACCTGCCTACAGGATATAAGTTGGAGATATTCCTTTTGCGGCCCGGTGATGCACTGAGGGCGAGTGCGCTGCAGCGACGCCTGCTTGTTGACTTCGGTCCGGGAATCGGCGAAGCATTCGTGCATTCACCCGAGGACCTGATCCTGTATAAGCTTCAGTACTACGGTCTGAGCAGCCAGCCCAAACATATTCGCGACATAGGCAGCATTATAGCTACGGTTGGAGAAGACAGTCTGGAACAGGACTATCTTACGCAGTGGATTGCGCGGCTGGAACTTAACGAAATCTGGCTGGAAATCCAGAAACACCTAGGCAGCTCTGAAAGCCAAGGTGCCGGTTCGGCCAGGAATTCGTAAAGGCAGCGTCCTCTTACTCTTCGCCCACTTCTACAACAACCCAATCGGTTCCGGTGCGGCCAAAGGTTTCCGGCGCGTACATTTCCTCTGCCTTGGCGGGGGGCGCTACGAAGGCGCCGGGTGTCGTTGCGCGGGCAAGGTATGTGTATTGGTAGACGCCGGCCCACAGGTAGGAGGTGAAGGCCTCGGCGCGTTCGTCGCGCAGGTTCTGGTGTTGATACCAGCTGGCCCACCACCAGCGTCCGGACTGATTCCTGTTCACAACGCGCGGGGGACTGGCGGTTACGGCCAGATCCGGGTTAAGGATTTCGAGGCCAGCTGGCAGCGGGTCCACCAGGGCAACGTGGACGCGGCGGGAGGGGGCGACCATCGTCAGCTTAACGCGCACGCGGGCGCCGGCTCGAATGTGCCAGACGCCATCTTCATCGCGACTCACGTCGGCGGGATCGTCTACGGCCTCGTAAATGCGCTCGACGGTGAAGCCGTGGTCGGCCGGTCCCAGGCTGAGGTCGGCGGGCGCGTAGCGCAGTCCCAACCGGTAGTAGAGCCGGCCCTGGCCCTCTTTCTGGATTAGCAGGGGTAGGTCGCCGTCGGCGTCACCTGAAATTTCGTGGAGGAACTGCATGGGCAGGTCAAGGCCTACGTTGTCGGTCGAACGACCTTGGAATGTGGGGCCGGCTGCGAACTGCTCACCCAGCCAGATCCTGGCGACAAAGTCGGGCGTTTGCGATTCAAAGAGGTTGAAATACCGGTCCATGGCCAGGAGCACCCAGACGTTTTCCTGTGTATTGCTCCAGCGGCCGGCTGTGCGATGGCCCAGGAGGCCCTGGACCAGTTTGGTTATCAGGTCGCTGTCAGGCTGATCGGCGATGAGGGCTTCCAGCAGAACGGCATCGGCGCGGCGGCTGGAATGGAGCAGAAGGTAGTCGCCATCGGTATAGCCGGTCGCGATCGTTGCCGCTCCGGCTGTTTCGGTCACCCGGTTATTGAGGAATCGGCGCATTTCGGCGACTGCTGTTTGCGAGGCGGCATCGTCGGTCAGGACGAAGAGCAGCCAGCCGACGCTTTCCAGAGAGTGGTTTTCCAGACCGGTTTCGGTCACGAGTGCCCGCGCCTTGGCGGGGGCGTGGTCGTTGAGCAGTTTGCGAACATAGAGCGCGTAGGCGGAGAGGCCGCGGCGTGCATCGTCACCGTACCAGGCGGGGAACTGCTGCTCGATGGTGCGCAGGTATTCGAGGGAGCGGCTAACCATTTCGTCTGGAACAGGATAGCCTTTGAGCTGGGCGCGTGCGAGGGAATGGGCCACATGCACACTGTGGTAGGGCCAGATATCGCCGCCGCGCCGCCAGATGGGGAAGCCGCCCCCGTAGTCCTGCAGCGCTGCCAGTGTTTGCAGGTCTCTTTCCAGAGTCGCCTCTATTTCATCCGGAGTGGGGAGACCTTCTGTGTCAAACGCGGCCAACACATCGCGGAGCGCGGCCACGGCAAGGATGCGTGAGGCGATCTGTTCGGAGGATTCGAACGGGTAGCTTACCAGATAGAGAAATGCGTCGGTCAAAGCCTGCAGAGCGGTGGAGGAAAGTGTCAGTTCGAGGCCGCCGTAGTCAGGAATGGCGTCGGCGGGCGGGCGGATGGGTTGTAGTACGGCGCCGCTTTCGTCGATTTCGCCGTAGACGGCGAAGGCTTCGGTTGTTTCGGGGGTAAATACGGGCAGACTGACCTCAGCGGCGTCGGCAGTGGCGGGTTGGTTCGCATCTATCGCGGCGAACTGGAATCGGGCGGTCCCGGCGCTGGCGGTCTTTGTGGGGAAGCGTATTTCTACGCGGTCGTTGGCAGGGATGGTTACGGCGAAGCCGGCGGCTCCATCGACGCCGCTATCCGCGTTCAGGTCGGCATTTACTGCGCGGACGATGGCATGTGTTTCAATCGCCTCATCGGTCTGGTTCTGCAGGACGACCGGCAGCTCGAAACTGTCGCCGAAGTTCAGGAAGCGCGGGGCAGAGGGGCGGACCATCAGGGGCAGGCGGGCGGTCAGGCTGGATTCGCCTGCGCCGAAGAAACTACCTTCGGCGACAGCCACGACCATGACCCGGTAGCGGGTCAGATTATCCGGCAATGTGATCGGTACGCTGGCGCGGCCGTTTTGGTCTGTACGAACTTCGGGCGCGAAGAGGGCAAGAGGATTGAAATCCAACCGGGCTCGTATCGGCTGTCCCTCACCGTCGTCGGCACTTGACTCTTCGGCCATGTCTTCATCCATGGCCATTTCCGCCATCGCGGCGGGGGCTGCAGCCATCCCCCCGCCCATCGCCCTAGACTGCTTCATTGCCTGAGCGGGTTGGGGCGTTGCGGTGGGTTGCGCGGACTCACCTTGCAATGATTGGGAACTGGCCAGCAGGAGATCTTGCCGGTTGTAGTAGTCGCTGACGCCGCGACCGCGGTGACTGTAAAACACGTCGATGGGGTCAATGAGCTGGTATCCGGTCAGGGCCAGGATGGCCTCGTCGACGACGACGACGGCGAACTCAGCACCGGCCACTGGCGCCCCGTTGGCGTCCATGACTGACACGTCGATCGTCGTTTCTGACCCGGGCTCCAGACGCGGTTCACTGGGATTGGCATCGACCTGGAGTGTGCGACTCAAGGGAGGAATTGTCAGATTGAGCCTGCCGCGGGCATAGGCGGGGCGGCGAGGAAGACCGGAAAGGTCGTTGCCAGCATCGTCCACGCGCTGGCTGGCGCCGACGAGATCCACCTGGATATGGATGTTGGGGATGTGGTCCTCTTCGATGGGCACGCGCAGGGTGTAGGTCGGGCCGTCCATTGTGAAGCGTTGGCTGGAGACAAGGCCGTCGCGGCGCAGGGTCAGGAGACCTTCTGACGGGGAGAAGGGCGCTTGAACAAGGATCTCCGCCACATCGCCCGGACCATAGTCTTTGTTGTCAGGTATGAGCTGAAGCTCTTCGCGTTCGAGGTTGCTGCTGGGCGGGCGCTGACCGCCTGTCACCCAACGGGTCAGTTCGGTCCGGTTGAGGCGACCGGCGCCATCGACGACGGTTGCGGTAATGCGGTACTCTCCACCTATGGGGGTCTCGAAGGAGCAGGAGGCGAATCCGTCTTCGGAGGCATCCTGCGCGGAGGCGACTGTCGTCTCGAGGGTACATTCCTGCGTATCTTTCTCAATCTCGATCCACTCGCCGTCGCGATATTCCCAATCCAAAAGGGAGGCTCTTACATCTACGCGATGGCCCTCGATGGCATTTCCATCAATATCGGTTACGACGACCTCAACCGACAAAGGCTCGCCCTGTTCGACGAAATAGCGTGCGGTGCGCAGGCCAACGTAGCGGTCAGCGGGATGGAGTAGAAGACCGGCGCTGCTACTCCAAGCCTGGCGATTGACGTCGATTACGGTGGCCGTTGCGTCGATGTGGGTTGGGAAGGGCGAGGTCTCGCCGCTGCCGTTCGGATCGGTAGCAGGCTCTTCGGCGGGGGGGTGGAAGTCAATGCTCAGAACGTGCTGTCCGCCGGCGTCGGTACGGGAATTGAAGGCGGCGCGACCAAGGTAACCGGAACGTCCTGGATGGCCCCACCACGGGTACCATCTTCCAAAGACAAATTCGGACCAGTTCGGTGGTTCATAGGAACCTTCCGAGGCCTCGACATTCCAACTTACCTCTGCGTTGGGAAGCGGGCCGCCGGCAAAGTAGCTGGCGCTGACGGTCGCCAAGGCGCGGCCTCCGGCGATGTGGGGACCTTCGCTGACGGTAGCGCTGACTTCGTATTCGGGGCGGCGGAACTCCTGAATCTGAAAGACGTGGTCATAGCGTGATTCGTGGTCGTCGTCTAAGGTGGACTGTATTTCGATCCAGGCATAACCCAGATTGACGTTTTCGGGGAGGTCGAACTGGAAGTTGAAACCCCCCAGGGGATTTACAGTGGCGTTGCCCGAGTGAATCTGGTTATGGGATGAATCACGAACTGTGTAGTCGAGCGAAGGGGCCCTCCCTTCTGGCAGGAGGCTTACGTCCCCTTGCGGGCTGCGTTCGATTTGGCGCATCCAGCCTTTGACGCTGACAGTTTCGCCGGGGCGGTACATTCTGCGATCGTCGAAGACAAAGTAGCGAATGGCGGGGCGCTCTGCGCGCTGCTGCCATCCGTTCCAACCGGTTTCGGTGCGGTAGTATTCGTAGCGGTTTTCGGGCAGGAATGCTACATCATCGCCGCGTTGGGCGAGGAGCAGTTGGGCGCTATTGCGGGGCAGACTCAGCCTCGCTGAGCCGGTCTCGTCGGTCATGTCCTGAACGTCCTGCGGCCAGAGGGTGACCTCTACGTCTGCCAGCGGGGCGCCGACGTCCAGGCGGTTGGCCCACACGTACATCTCATCGGCGTCCACGAAGGCGTCCAGGCCGATTCCGGTCACCTGGACCCAACTGATGATGCGCGCGTCCTGAAGCTGTCTGCCAAGAAGGCCTGAGAGGATTCCGCTCTCTGGCTCGATGTACAGGATAAGGTGGCCTTTGCCGCTGTCGAGCGCGGCGGTCAGATCGATCTCAGTTTCGACCAATGTGTCGAATTGGCGGTTGATCTCCAGCGTGCGCTCCATGACCAGCTCGCCGGGGGGCAGGGTGCGGTCGTCGCGCCAGTGGTTGCTGCGCCACTGCTGGTATTCGACGAACTGCTCCGGTGCGACGCGATAGGCGCGTACATTGACGGCGTAGACATTAACGGTGTAGATGGGAAAAGAGGTCTGGCCGTAGGGGTCCAGAATGGTAATCGGGCCCTGGCTGCCGGAGGTAAGAAATGCTTCCGCCGGCCCAATTGTGAACTGGGTCTGTGCATCCTCGGTCAGTGACTGTCCGAATTGGTCTGTCAGACCAGCGGCAACGGTCACGTCGTAGGTGGCTCTTCCCTTGGTGGTACCGACGATCCAGATTGAATCGCCGAAGACTTCATACGAGACGTAGTCGAGCTCCGGCTCGATGGAAATGAGGGAAGGGTCGAACGATGCCGTGTCGATGGGATTGCTGAATCGCAATGACAAGGGCGTGCTGGGCGGGCAGCGGGCGTCTCCGCCCCATGGGCACTCCCGCTGGCGGAGCACAAACGGGCCGGGCGTCCTGAAGCTGTAGCTCTGGGGGTGGGCTGTAACGAGAGGACCCTCGGCGGACGGGGCGCCAGATGTGATTGTGACGGTGACGGTGGTGTCGGCGGGAAGTGATTCATGGGACACGAAGGCCAGCCACCTGTCCTCGGTGGACCTGGCTATCAGGCGTTCAACGCGGGAATCGGAGGCAATTTCTTCCTGGCTTGCCTTGCGGACTGTGTACTGGCGGCCCTGGGCGGTGACCTGGATGAATTCGATCAGGCCGGAGGGATCGATATTCTGGTCGAAGGAGGCGAAGAATACCGGTTCGCGGCCGACTGGGCCGCGGGTCGGCCAGGCGAATTGCAGCGTCGGCGCAGGGGTTCGGAAGGTCCAGCTGACAGGCTCTGCCAGTCTCGTGCCGTCGGCGGCCAGTATGCCTTCAGGAATGGTGGCCGAGAATTCGGTCGCCATGGGCATTCTGCCATTGCTGTCAGCGCCGGCTTGAAACAGTAGGGTCCTTGTGCCCACCCAGCGCCAGTTGCCGGGTACTGCGGGCTTGAGCTCGACCGGTATGGCCTCCGCGGCCAGCTCCTGGTGGCTGGTGAGAGGGACCATGGGATGACTGAAGGTTATGCTCAGTTGTGGTGCGAGAGGGACGGCGCCTTCGGGTGCAAAGCGGAGCACTGCCAGGGGCTCGCCGGCCTGGGTGACAGGGGGTAGCTCGGCATCGGGGGGAGGAAAAGGCAGTTCCACTTCCTGGCCGGGGCGCGGCGGGGGCAGGCCCTGTTCGGGGAGACGTACCTGGGCGACGTCACCCGTTTCCTCCTGGAGGGGAGGCAGACGGCCCAGCAACTCCTGAATTTGCTCTGATGAAAGAGGTAAAGTCTCGGCGAGGGGAGGACGGGCCTGGCCGGCGTCCCAGCCGGGCTGGCCTTCGCTTAGCGCAAAGGGCGGTGAATCTGATTCGTCGAATTCCTGCTCGAAGAGGTCAGAGTATTCGTCCACGAAAACGTCGACAAAGGGTTCCTCTTCAATGGGAACTGGTGCAAGGGCGCTACTCAGAGCCGGACCCTCTGGCGTGTTCGCATTACATCCAAGAGATGTGAGGGCGATCAAAAACGGCAGCAATAGTAGGGGAATGCGTTTTGACATGGCTCCAGGCTCCTTAGGGAACTGACCTTTGCGCTTGACTATAGTCTTCACGAGTAACTTCTAAGCCAAATATGTAGCGTGTGTGTGGACCAGACCTTCTGCCCCGCCGCCAATCGGGCTCTCTCATCGTGTACTCGTTGGCCGCCGCCACCTTGGACGGGAGGCACCGCTGGAATGACGGCGTACGGTGGATGAGGCGTGTTCTTGGAGGGGGGCGTTGCGGGGGCGCAGCCCCTGCACCAGGGAGGGCCGAAGGCCCGACCGACCCAAAGACAGAGAATGAGGAGAGAGTATACACCTTCGCTCGCCTCGTTCAGGGTTGGGAATCAGTAGCGGCTGAGTTGTTACGTTTTTGGTTTTCATTGAACTGCAATAGTCGGAACTGCAGTGGTCGGTGGTCGGATAGTCTGAGTCAGAACTTGCTGGAATCCTTGGGATTTTGGGGATGGAGGGAGCTCCTGGGGTTGGGGGGTAGATACGGGTGTTGGATGGGAGATCATAGGCGTTTGATGCGAGTCCACGGGCGTCGGCGTACTTGGGTGTGTTATGTCGCGTTATGTCTACAAATGTCGCGCCAAGTCTACGTATGTCGCGCGTTTTTCCTTTTTTTCAGACGCCTTTTTCGGCGCGCCTCTTCATGTGTTGACTCTTTTCGGGGGTCGATTCCCGGGGCGAGTTTGGGTGGACGAGAGGCTGGACGTTGCGTACGCAGTTCTGGCGTGTCTTCTGTTGGAACTGGCGGTCCTGGCTATGGAGTCGTTTCTTGGGCAGCTCATCGCACTTACATTATACATCAGAAATCTTGTCTTTGTGGGAGGAATTTCCGAGATGGGTCCGTTTGCGGCCTATTGCTTTCATTTTCTTACTCTATTGGTAACTATTAAGCCATATACAGTGCCTGTGTGGACGAGATCTTCAGTCACGCCGCCAATCAGGCTATCTCATCGTGTACTCGCTGGCCGCCGTCACCGTGCACGGGACGCACCGCTGGAAATACGGCGTACGGTGGATGAGGCATGTTTTTGGAGCGGGGCGTTGGGGGGCGCGGAACTGCAGGGGTCAGGGGTCAGGGATCAGGGATCAGGGGTCAGGGGGATGAGACAGAAATGGGGAAGAGACACTGTTGGCTAGACATTATGCTGGGGAAGAATACACACGGTGGCTAGCAAGGGCGGGGCGTTGCGGGGGCGCGGAACTGCAGGGGTCAGGGGTCAGGGGCCAGGGGGATGAGACAGAAATGGGGAAGAGACAGAAATGGGGAAGAGACAGAAATGGGGAAGAGACACTGTTGGCTAGACATTATGCTGGGGAAGAATACACACGGTGGCCAGCAAGGGCGGGGCGTTGCGGGGGCGCGGAACTGCAGGGGTCAGGGGCCAGGGGTCAGGGGTCAGGGATCAGGGATCAGGGGGATGAGACAGAAATGGGGATGAGACAGAAATGGGGATGAGACAGAAATGGGGATGAGACACTGTTGGCTAGACATTATGCTGGGGAAGAATACACACGGTGGCTAGCAAGGGCGGGGCGTTGCGGGGGCGCAGCCCCTGCACAAGGGAGGGCCGAAGGCCCGAACGCCCAATAATGCGAGGAAAGAGGGGAGAGGAGTGAGGAGAGAGTTAACACCTTTACTCGCCTCGTTCAGGGTTGCGAATCAGGTGCGGCTGAGCAGTTGCCTTGACGAATTCATGGGGCACGCGGCAGTTGCTAGCGCCCCAACACGGTGGGCACTGCGTTGCGGGTATCAGAGGCCAAGGTTGTTTAGTAACATCTCGAAGAACTCTGCTCCGAGGTATGCGGCCAATGCGTGTTTGATAATCTTGCCACTAATGACCACGGCAAGAAACCGCAAGACGGGCATCCTGAGGGCGCCGGCGAGGATACCGGCGAAGTCGAAGATGGGGAGGGGGAGGACGGCAAGAATGAACAGTGCGGGGGAAGTAAAGCGGGTGGTTATGTTGTGGAGAAAGGTGTTGAACCTTCCCTCGCGGTTGACGAGATTGCGGCCGGCTTTGCCGGCGAGGTAGCCTGAGAGTTCGCCCAGTCCGCTGCCGATGCCGGCAACGACTCCGAGGAGGAGGGGATTCAGATGGGCGCCCAAGGCGAGTATGAGGGCCAGCCCGGGGGCGGGCAGAATTACGGTTGCGCTGCCGATCAGGCTGATCAGAAAGCTGCTGAGGTACCCCCACTGGCTGAACCGCTGAACCAGCTCTCTCTGCGTGCCGAGCCAGAAGGCGCCAACAACGATTGCAAGGATTCCCAGAATCTGTAAAGCCGTAAGCCATGGATTGGGCCCCGGGGAATCCTGGTCCTGTTTGGCGGCTTCTTCCACGAGGGTCGCAACCCCGTCGCCCCCTATTTGCCGGGCTTCATTTTGAATCAGTTCTGTGTCGCTGGTCGGGTTCATTGCTTGGCTCGGGACTGAGTTCTGTGCATTCCGACGCGGGGAGTGGGAGCGCGAACTCAAGATGGCTCTTCTTGATCAGATTTCTAAGTTGCTAAAGCAGACTGCAGTGTCAATCCTGCAGCGACATTCCTGCGGTGTCATTCCTGCAGGGACATCTGCGCCTTGAGGGCGTTGGCGGGTACAGGGAGACTCCCGCTTTCTGCTTCTTCAGGCCTGGTGCAAGTCGTCCTCTTCCAGAGTTTGCTCAATGGCGGGCGGGGGAAGGCGCGCCAAGTTCGCCTTTGACCATCTTACCTATTCGCCGAAAGGTAGATGGAACAGAGGGCGGCAGGGCAAATCAACGGGCTCCCGGCTATTCTCCTTCTTCAATCTCGATGGTTTCGAGAAGATCGCCGGGAGAGCTGGCTGCCATCGGATCGCGTAGCGAGATAGAGAAGAGCACGTCTGTGCCTTCGACGACCTCGCCGAAGATGGTATGGTTGCCGTTCAGCCAGGGTGTTTCGGCGAAGGTAATGAAGAACTGGCTGCCGTTGGTGTTTGGTCCCGCGTTCGCCATCGCGAGGAGGCCGGCACGATCAAACTGGAGACTGGCTACTATCTCATCCTGGAATTGGTATCCTGGGCCTCCTGCGCCGCTATTGGAGGGATCGCCGCCCTGGGCCATGAAGTTTTCCAATACTCTGTGAAAATGAGTGTCGTTGTAGAAGCCGTCACGGGCCAGAAAGACAAAGTTATTGACCGTAACCGGGGCTTCTGCGGCAAACAGTTTGATGCGAATATCGCCTTTTTCGGTCTTGAAGACGGCGTGGTAGACGGCATCGGGATCGATGGTCATATCGGGACCTGTTTCGTACATGCCGTTGCGTTCAGCGGGCTCAAGGGCAGCGGCTGCTCCCTCTTCTACTTCCTGAGGTTCTTCAACTGCCTGAGGTTCTTCAACTGCCTGAGGTTCTTCAGCTGCTGGGGTGGGAGGGGCAGTACAGGCTGCAGTGACGAGCGCGATGAGTATCAGGATGCAGACTGGCAGATTTGCGCGACTCTCCTGGAGTCGGGAGGCATTTCTGGTCGTGGTAACCAACCGTTTGGAGACAGGGAACAAAATAAACTCCTTTTCGGATTGTATCGGAAGGGAAGGCCGGGGGAGCTGGATTCCCACATTCAGTTTTGCTGGAACTCGAGCTTCCACAATGCGAACAACGCCAGCAGAAGAGCGGTCGAACCGACTATGAGGGCCTCCTGCAAGTTGGCTTGTGTCAAGAAAATGGCGGCCAGACCGGTTCCTCCTGTAATAAGATAACACAGAAGGACTGCTTCGCGCTGACTTCCCGTTCGCCGGGCAAGTCTGTGGCTGACGTGATCTTTGCCGGGCGTGGTGAGCGGGTTTTTGCCGCGGCGCAGGCGGCTGAAGAAGACTAGGGTAGTGTCGAAGAGGGGCAAGGCCAGTACGAAAATCGGAATCATCCATGTGATGCTGGCACTGTTGGCGGGGAAACGCAGTTTGATGCCTACTGCGGCCAGAAGGAAACCGAGGAAGAGGCTGCCGGTGTCGCCCATAAAGACGCGAGCCGGATTCCAGTTATAGACAAGAAAGCCGAGGCAGGCGCCGCATAGGGCAGCAGCCAGAGTACCCACCAGATATTGATCGCTCATGGCGGCCAAGAGCGTGAAGAAGGCTGCGGCAATGGTGGCAACGCCGCTGGAGAGCCCGTCCATATTGTCCAGCAGATTGAATGCGTTTGTGATTCCGACCACCCATAGCAGGGTCAGAATGATGTCCAGGACGCCGTCAAACAGACGGACTTGCACACCTGAAAGTATGAGAACTGTGGCAGCGGCAACCTGAAATAGCAGCTTGAAGTAGCTCCCCATGCCGCGGCTGTCGTCGAGCGCGCCGACGATACTGACGAGCGTGGCGCCGACGGAGATACCTACGACCTCGTTGACATAGCTGCGTTCACCCCAGAGGGCCAGGGCGGCGATAAAGGCCACATAGATGGCAATGCCGCCCATCAGGGGCACGGGAGCGCTGTGGACCTTGCGCGCTGAGGGCTGGTCCAGGACGCCCAACTTCAGAGCGGCATAGCGTACGAGAGGTGTGCCGCCGATGGCGATTACCAGTGCACTCGCTGCCATCAGAAGGAAGGAACTCATTTTCGCACCAAGTTTCAGTTGCCGTTCAGGCTATTCGAGTGAATCGATATAGGATTGGATTCCGGCTTTCTCGTTGTCGGGCGCGAGAGACAGTGCGGTTTGGGCGAACTGGCGCGCTTGCTGGTTGTTGCCCAGGCCAGTTTGTACCTTAGCCAGCTGGAATGGAAAGCGGAAGTCCTCGGGAGCGAGGGCTATGAGACGGTGCAGGATGTCGGCGGCCTCCTGCAATCGCCCGCTATCTTCATAGACCTCGGCGATCAGGCGATACAAGGCGAGCTCCATGTCTCTGTAGCCGTAGCCGCTTTCGATCAGATAAACCGCCTGATCAGCCCACCGGGAAGCCTCGTCCGGGCGGTCGAGAATGCGTGACAGAACGATCAAATTGCGTACAGCGTTCAGGTCTGTTGGATGATACTCGAAAGCCTTGGCAATGGTTTCATAGGCGGCGCCCAGATCGCCGGCGTTGGACAGCGACGAGCCTTTTTGGGTGAGCAAGGCCAGGCTATTGGGCAGCTTGTCCAGGCCGCGATCCAGAATTTGGGACAGTTTCTCGGGCTGGTTGGTCTGGGAATACAGCTCGGCCAAGAAGGCGTACGTATTTTCGAAGCGGTCGTCCAGGGTGAGGCTGTGTTGAAATGAGGCTTCTGCCTCGTCAAGCCGGTCCATCGAGGCCAGGATCTGGCCGCGTTCGTTCCAGAGATGGGCAACATTCGGACTCAGAGACAGGGCTGCGTCATAGTGTTGCAGGCTCAGTTCCAGATGCGGAATCCGGTCTTGTGGATCCAGTGACAGGGAAGACCAGCGCCGGTGCAGCCGGGCAAGATTGGCGGTGTGGTCGGTGTTGAGCGGATTGACGTCCTGGGCTCTCAGCAGAACGGTACTGGCAGCAGACAGGACGTCGGCCTGGTTTAGTCGGGCAATGTTCTCGGCATCGAGGCTCAATATGTCGGTGAGCGAGGGTTCGGCCGGCAGGAGGCTGGCACTTTCCCTGGGCGCGTCGGTGGCCCTTTCGAGCAGGCTGCGGCCGAGGAAGAGCATGTAGTAGTCCTCTGTGGGTCGAACTGCCAGGGCGCGACGGTAAAGGTCTGCGCTTTCTACCCAAGCGCCGGCGGCGTCGAAACTCTGGCCCTGTTTGTAGAATACATCGGCGCGCACCTGGGCGATATTCACGCTGCCAATGATGTAGAAGACGGTTGCTGAGAAGATAGCGGTTGCGGCGACGGTGGCAACGCCCCGACCCAGCCAGGCGCGCCTCGGCTCCGTAACACGCCGCCACGCCAAGATCAGCCCCGCAAGCAGACACCAGAGTACGACGATCCAGGCATACAGGCTGTAGTGCCCGGCGATTTGGTCGAGCTGTTCGGCTACGGTACCGGTTCTGGCGCTGGGAAGTAGGCGGGCGGCGTGGACCACGCCGTAACACAGCCAGGCGGCGAACAGCACCAGGCCATACAGCGCCGCGGAACGGGCCATGCCGCGGCCAAGGGAAACGTTTTCTGCCGGATTCGCCCCTTTATCGCGGGGGCGAGCCTTTGAAGGGGTTCCACTACCACGTCCCGCCAACGCGGGAGTAGTAGGACGAAACATTGTCGCGGCGGCGCCCAATCCGGTCGCGATCATCCAGGTGAAAAAGAGGAGCCAGAGGATGTCGGTTGGGCTGGCGGCGGTTGGGGCTGGGGTGGAAGAGCCCAAGCCGGCGAACAGGATCGAGAATAGGTTAGACAGTCCCTGGAAATTGACGGTAAAGAGGAAGACCAGCGTCAACATGACCAGAATGTCCGGCAGAATTGTCGCGGGAAGGCCGGGGTTCCAGTTGATGGGGGTTCCTCTGGCCGGGCGGCGACCGCGGCGAGATTGGGCGCGCGTCGGAGCCCTCCTGTTTGCGGCGTTCACGTTTGGCCCGAGGTTTGGCGGAGGATGACCTGCAGAGTCGCCGCTGGGCGCGAAGGATTCGGGGCTGAGCCAGCGCACTCCGAGTGCAAGCAGGAGAGCCACGAGGATCCAGAAGTAGATACGCGTGGATGCGATGGCTATTCCGAGGTGAATCTCGACATAGTGGGCGATGATGGCAGACAGGGAGGCGATCAGCAGAAGCTGGCGAGGGCGATTTGTAGCCTCGGTCGAAGTGTCTGGTTGAAGAAAGACGGCCAAGGTTACGTATGCAATCAGGCCGAGGACCAGGCCGGTGGGCCAGTTTACGCCCAGGAAGCCGACGCTTACGCCGCGCAGGAGGAAGAGTAGGCTGAGGAGGAGGCCTCCTCCGATGAGCATGGAAAAGAAGAGGATTATGTCGCGACGGGAACGGATGAGCCCGAGCCAGCGCAGAGCCCAGAAGAAGATAGAGAGGAAGAGGAGCGAAGCGGCCAGCAGGCCGACGACGCCGGTCATGGCCAGACTGTCCCATGTTTCGTTGTGGGCGCGGTCGGGGCTGGCGTTGCGGGACTCCCATTGGGCCAGCTCAGGGGGGTAGAAGCGATTGAAGGCCATCCACAGTGTTTCGGGACCGTAGCCGATGAGGGGGCGCAGAGTGTTGATGGGATCGTTGTCGCCATCGGGATAGGTCAGGGGCTGGTGGGGGGAGATCATGGCGGCGGTGCCCTCCCAGATCAGGACACGGACGCGGCCGGTGCCGGCGGCGCTTTCCAGCATTGTGGTCAGACGTCCCCAGATGGGAACCTGGCTGATCTGTTGACCGAGCGCGGTCGTATTCAGGACGATAAGGAGGAGGAGTCCGGCCGCGCCGAGTCCAGCCCAGGCTGCAGTCCAGGCGCGGTAGTTGCGCGGACGCATGCCTGTCAGGAGGAGGAGGACAAAAATGTAGCTGCCACTGGCGAGGCCGAGCCAGGGTCCGCGGCTCTGGGACCAGAAGATGGCGAGAAGTTGAACGATAAGCACGAACAGATAGGAACCGCCCGCTAGAACACCGGCCAATCCGGGGTCGGCGACTGGGTTTTGGTGTTCGTCTGGCGGCGCTGAATCGTCGCCCGGCTGGGGCCCGCTGGCCAGCAGGTAGGCGAAGCAGGAGTAGGCGCGTTCAAGCGTCAGGAAGAAGGCCATGATCAGATGGGCGGCGAGAAAGATGGCGTTGCCGGCGCTGGATGTGATGCGAGCCGTCACATCCTGGCCCCAGGGCAAGGGATCCTTGCCGAAGTGCTGGAAGACGCCGTAGATGGCGATGGGCAGGCTGGTGATGATTACGGTATGTTGGAGGCGTCGTAGCTGAGAAGGCTGTCTCAGGTGGGCCGCTGTGAGCAGGGCGATGATCAGATAGCTGGAGAAGGTATAGGCGCCCTGCAGCCGGTGATAGGAGCCCCACCAGCTCACGGCGGGGGATATGCTAAGGAGAGTACTCGACGCGTAGGCGACAGCCAGCAGCACTACGGGCAGCAGGAGCGGCTGCTTCCAGAGGGTGCCGAGCTTCCATTCGAAGCTGGGCTGCTCATTTTCGGAGGTGGTTGCGGCCTGGTTGCCCGCGTCGGGCATTCGTGCACCGGCGGGCAGCCAGAGCCGGCCGCCGTCGACAATCTTTACCAGATAGGCCAGGAGCATGACCAGGGAGATGGTACGTATCAGGCTGATCTTGTCCGGTTCGAAGACGCGGCTGGAGTAGGTGTTGAAAAAGAGAGGCGCGATGATCAAGGCGGCGAGCCAGCCGGCCTCGATAACGGATTCACAGTATTGTTGAATTTTCGTGTGGCGCATTCGTGGAACCGATCAGTTGGCGACTGTGGCGCGGTACGTGTGAAACGGGATTGCCTGACGACGGTCCAGACAGTCTTACGATCCTGAAGGCGCAAGGTACGGCTTGGAGAGCTGTCGCGGGAAAAGAATCCAAATGCCTTGCTTATGCTTCATTCTCGATGCTGAAATCTTGCCAAGCCTGCGCCAACTGGGTGAATGCCAGAGCGGGCTCATTGGGCCGCGTTTCATGGTATCTACCTGTATTGTAGGTAAGGACCAACTCCTGGCGGGCGCGGGTGATTCCGACGTAGAGAAGACGCTGCCGCTCGGCGGCAATTTCTTTGCGAGCCTCGCGGGTGGCGTCTCCCTGGACATATTCGTCGAGCGTGCCCATGTGCAGTTGTCCGGTCTGCTCGAGGGCTTCCTCGGTCAGATTGAGGCTGTCGCGGATGAACCTTGGCTGCCCGCGGTAGTACTCGTCGTCGCTGCCGCTGGGAAAACTGTAGTTGCTGACGGACGCCAGATGAACGCGATCCCATTCCAAGCCTTTGGCCGTGTGCATGGTCGCAATTGTCACTTTGCCGGCGGGGGGCTCAAAGCCTCGCGTTTCTTCGGAAAAGCCGACAAAACGACGTTTGTTGGCGGCGGTCTGCTCCAATTCTTTGGTCAGCTCAGGCAGTCGCAGCTCGGGCCGCTCTCGGACGCTGTTTGCCAGCAAGATGGCTGCGCCGTGGGCCAGAGCGCGTTCGGGCGCTTCCTTGAAGAGATCCTGGCCAAGAGTAAGGACCAGTTCGTCGACGGGCAGAACGGCGGCTGAACACCAGCGTCTCAGGTCTTGTTGGAATCGATCGACGATGGGCCGGAAGCGGTCAACATCGTCGATCCAGCCTAGCTCCTGCAGCCAGTCGTCGGCGGCTGTTGGGTAGACGAATCGTTCCGGGAGATGCAGCTGGCCCAGGGCACTGCCGAAGCGCATCACCGGCTGCGGCAACTCGTTCTGGGGAGCATTTTGGCCGTTACCGGCATCAGACTCAAGCCAGGAAGGGGGCGGTTTCTCTTCGTCAGCCGGGGTGACCTCTTCTTCCAAATCTTTTGTGGGATGGGGGCAGTTTCGTCGCGGCCACCAGACGTCGGTCCATAGGGAACGAAGGTGGGAGGGGTTGGCGGGCTGGCTGATGTAGCGCATGGTCTTGACGAGGGCGTCGACGGCTACGCGCGAGGTACTCGTGGAGCGGAGCAACGAGTCGTCGAAGGGGAGACCGGCGTCTTCGAAGGCTTGGCTGAACTGTGCACCGCGGTAGTTATCGGGGACGAGAACTGCCACCGTCTTTGCGGGATTGTTGGGCAGCCAGCGTTTGAGGCTGGCGACCAGAATTCTGATTTCATCGGCGGGTGTGAGAGGCGGGTCGTAAAAGTAGACGGCCGGATCGCCGGGTTCGGGATTGCGCTGCGGATCGCCCTCCTCGGTGGGCAGAATGTAGGGGAGGGAAAGAGCCTTGTCGGGCGGTAGTACAGGATGTTCCTTGCGGCTCCAAGCGATGAAACAGTTGGCGAGATCTATGATTGGCGCGGCGCTGCGGCCTGAGTTGGGCAGGGGCAGGGATTGCACTGACTCTCTGCCGACGAAATCTCTGAGGAAACGGGGATCGGCGCTAGTAAAGGTGGTGTTGATGGCCTGGTTGGGGTCTCCGACGCGGACCCAGTTCCCGTGGGCGGAGGTCAGGAGGGAGAGCATCTGTTCTTGCAGGGTGCTGCTGTCCTGGGCTTCGTCTTCGAGCACGTAGGGCCAGCGTTGTTGCAGACGGGCCAGGAGGTTTTCATCGGTTTCGAGGGCCTGGAGCGCGAGGATGATCAGGTCGTCAAAGTCGACGCCGCCGCGTACGCTGAGGCCGCGCTGGTAGTCGCGACAGACTTGGAGGCCAAATGACAGCAGAGGCCAAGAACCGGACTGCTGTTGCAGCAGGTCTTGCATGGCCGCGGCGTCGGCGCGCAACTCCTTGACGCGACGGATGACCGCGTCGGCGATTTCCTGCGCGGTAGCGGGCAGCTGACGCTCCATGTTGCGGGGGTTCTGGAGGTCCTCCGGTTTTATGTAAGCGCCGAGAAAGTCTGGATTGGACTGCAGGTAGTTATTGACTGCCTGCCGTTTGATGTCCTGGCAGATTCTCTCGTCGACGATGTCGAAGTCTTCACCCAAGGCAACCAGACCTGGGCGCTCACGCACGATTTCATGGGCCAGACTGTGGATCGTTCCCACGCGGAAGCCGCTGGGGAGCAGGTGGCGGCTCTCGACCACGCGGCCGATGCTGCTGCGGAAGTTTTCTGCAGCTGCATTGGTGAAGGTGACGACCAAGATTTCCCTATCGTCCAAGGGGCCGGAGGCCGCCAGCTTGTGCACCAGTTTGGCGGCGAGGCGGCTGAGCGTGAAGGTCTTGCCGCTGCCGGGTACCGCGCTGATACCGAGGCGACCTCCCTCATAGTTGAGGATCTCCTCCTGGGCGGGGCGCAGTTGCTGTTCAGCGGCCATAAAGTTGCTGGCAGTTGGCGGGCAGGTATGCCGATAGCGGACGAGGTAGCGGGATTTCCCCGGAGCTGAGATGCGCAGCGGGGTGAGCCGGGGTGGATTGGAAACGCACTTCGGTCTCAGGCCAGCGGTCCGAGAACTCTGAGAACGCCTGCGAATTGGCCTTTGGCATCGAGACTGGCGTGCGTGATCAGTACTGGTGCGGAGCGGCCGTCCTCCAGTTTGATGGTCATCTTGCGATCGCGGTGGAGTTCGACCATCGTTTTCGTGGCATTCAGGTTATTGGTATGGTAGTAGATTCGGACTCGGGCGCCTTCGGGGTGGTTGTCGCTGCCGAACTCCACGATCTTGACTTCGTCCAGCACAGCCACGGGCTCGACCATCTGGTCCATAAATAGCATTGCTTTCATGCAGAGCCTTCCGCGTTATTGGGTCGAAATAAATCGCTCAGCCCGCGTGCACGGGAACAGGGATTCGGGGTAGAAACGCCCGCTTCCAATCAGTGGACAGCGTCGCTCCCGCGGCATGCTGCGGCGATCAGATCTGTTGCAAGTCTGAGGCATTTTAGCAGATCGCCGATTGCCAGAGCAAACTTGACGACCCTTTCGGGCCGTAGATCGTGCTGAACGGATCGGGCCGTTAACTGGTCGGCGTCCAAGCGCGTGGTGCGATGCCTTCGACGTTGGTTTTGACGTCGACGACGGCCGGCCGGCCTGAGGCGAAGGCGCGGTCGAGGGCCCCGGGGAGCTCACCCGGCTTGTTGACGGTGATGCCGAGGGCGCCGAAGGACTCGGCAATCCTGGCGAAGTCGGCGTCCTCAAAGAGCCAGAGCTCGTCGGAGCCAGCGGTCCGGCCTCCGTATGTCTGCTCTACGCCGCCTTGTTCCTGATTGAGTGAGTGGTTGTTGTTGACGACGGTTACGGTGTTGATGCCGCAGCGGGCGGCTGTCTCGATCTCGGCGATGTGATACCAGATGCCGCCGTCGCCGGTGAAGCAGAGGACGGGGCGGTCGGGCTGCGCGCATTTGGCTCCCATGGCGGCGGGCAAGCCCCAGCCGAGCGATCCGGAGCAGCGAATGTAGCTCTGGTCGGCGTGTTTCAGGTCGAGCATGGTGCCGGTCCAGACGCCGGCGTGGCCGGTGTCTGAGACGAGGATGGCATCGGACGGCAGGTAGTCGCTCAGTTCGCGACAGAGGCGCTCGGGGCGCATGGGAAGAATGTCCGAGTCTACCAGATGAGCCATCTCCGCTTTCCATTCGCGGACTTTTTCCTGAACGCGGCCGACCCAGGCCTCGCGGGGGTCTGCGGGGACGGCGCGGTCGATCATGTGCCTGAGGCTGGTCTTGACATCGCCTTGCAGGCCAACCTGGACAGGGTAGTTGCGGCCGATCTCTTCGGGGTTGATGTCAAGCTGGATGATGGGGGTGCCCTGGGGAGGAATCTGGTATCCGTTGGTCACCTGACCGCCGGTGTGGCTGCCGATGAAGAAGACGAGGTCGGCTTCACACAGGAGCTGGTTGGAGCAGGCGCGGGAGTACGAGCCGGGGACACCGACGGCCAGTTCGTGGTCGGCGGGGAACATGTTTTTGGCATTGAGCGATGTTGCCACGGGGACGTTGAGCTTTTCGGCCAGTTCGATGAGCTCGTTGCGGGCATCGGAGGCCACGACGCCGCCGCCAGCGACGAGGACGGGGCGTTGGGCCTGGTTCAGGCGCTGGAGAGCGGCGTCGATTGCGGACGGCTCGGCAGCGGGTCGGAAGGGGGGCAGGTGTGTGAAGGCTTCTTCAACGATGACTTCGAGGTCTGCCTCCAGTTCGACGACTCCCTGGCCGGCGATTCCCTCCAGATCCAGGTGGGCGGGGCCGGGTGTGCCGGTGGTGGCGGCTCGAAATGCCTGGCGGAGGTAGACGGGCAGGTGTTCGGGCGTCGAAACGTAGGCGCTGTACTTGGAAATAGCCGAGAACGGATTGACGTGGTCGACCTCCTGGTAGGCGTGTCGCTGCTGGTTGATGAGGAGCTCTCTTCCGGTCAGCGCGATGACAGGGGAGCAGGCGAGGTAGGCGTCCTGCAGCCCGGCTGCGAGGTTGACGGCGCCGACGGCCTGGGCCATGCAGAGGCCGGGGCCGCGTCTGATGCGGGCGTATGCGTCGGCCATGTATGCTGCGGCTTTTTCGCCGTGGGTCTGCACGCGCTTGATTCCCAGTTTTTCCATCTCCATGAGAGCCCTTGGGCCGATGTAGGGCATGAAGAAGACGTGGGTGATTCCATATCCATGTACCGTTTCGGCGATGAACCGGCCACCGGTCATGCTAGACATTGGTAGTTCTCCTGAAGGACTCGAGGTTGGGGTGGAAGAAGGGATGGATGGATTGGATCTATTGATAGCATCAGTTGGATATCTTTGCAATCTGCTTACGTGAGTTTTCTTGCATCTGATGGTTGGCTGAATCAGGGTGTGGGATTTCTTGGATTTTCGGGATGGCAGGTGTCAAGCGTGTGTTATAGGGCGCTCGTATGAGAGTTCGTGAGCGTTTACGAGAGTTTGCGAGAGATTGCGTGCGTTTGATGGATATCTGAATCGGGATTCGCAGGATTTTTTGGGATCGTCGGGATGGCTCGTGTACAGGGTGTGTTATGGGGCGCTTGTGCGAGAGTTCATGAGAGTTTACGAGCGTCTGCGAGATATTGCGTGCGTTTAATGGTTGACTGAAACAGGATTTGTGGGATTTCTTGGGAATTGCATGATGGCTCGCGTCATGAGTGTGTGATAGGGCGCTCGTGTGAGAGTTCATGAGAGTTTACGAGCGTTTGCGAGAGATTGCGAGAGATTGCGGGCGTTTACATGCGTTTGATGGTTGTCCGAATCAGAAATTGCGGGACTTCTTGGGATTTTCGGGATGGCTCGTGTCATGAGTGGGTGATAGGGCGCTCTTGTGAGAGTTCATGAGAG
Source organism: Caldilineaceae bacterium (assembly GCA_965207495.1). Lineage (GTDB taxonomy): Bacteria > Chloroflexota > Anaerolineae > Caldilineales > Caldilineaceae > Bin5. The sequence goes on along the minus strand of OZ242287.1, from coordinate 2,423,349 downwards.
TTTACGAGCGTTTGCGAGAGATTGCGTGCGTTTTCATGCGTTTGATGGTTGTCCGGATCAGGAATTGCGGGATTTCCTGGGATTTTCGGGATGGCTCGTGCACAGGGCGTGTGATGGGGCGCTTGTGTGAGAGTTTACGAGAGTCTATGAGCGTTTACGACCGTTTGAAGGTGCAGCAGGCTTCGGGATGGGCAGCGTGACGCCGATTCTGGTCAGGTCTGTTCATTTGGGAAACGTAAGACAGTCACTGAAGTCCATTTTGCCGGTCGGCGCGGATCAGAAGGCGTATCTGGGCGCGTGCGGCAACGGTTTTGAGTAAACTGGTGTGTGCGAGTCAGGATGTACGAATATCAGGGATTACGGGGTGGAGAGGGGTTGTGCTGAACTCCTGTTGGGCGGCGGTTGTTTTCTCAGTCCGGATTCCTCGACTTCACAATTAAATTATATATTATTTTATATCAACCCTGTCGCATTTGTTACAGACTAGCACATTTGTGCAGGATTGTCAAGAGAAGAGAGCGAAAGGGGTGCCCGCCAGATGTGGGGTGGGGGCAGTCTGGGGGTGACATTAAGGCGGCGGTGGCTGGAACTGTATACCGGCTCTTGGGAAGGCGCAGGGCAGGCACGAGGCCTGGCCGTACTGGTAGGGTTGGGGGAAACACTGTTGGCTATACATTATGCTGGGGAAGAATCAACACGGTGGCTTGTAAGGGCGGGGCGTTGCGGGGGCGCGGAACTGCAGTGGTCAGTGGTCAGTGGTTAGTGGTTAGTGGTTAGTGAGTTCTTGCCGGATTGGGGAGGTTTTGGTGGCTGGTGGCGATTGAGTCTGCAGGGTATACGTGCTATGATCTGAGGCGTGGTTCAGGTGCCTATGGAGAGAGCGGGGTGCGGTTGGGGGTTGTGAGGGTTGCAGGCAATGCGGTTGCTTGGCGCGGGCTGCGACTGCCGGGACTTTTTTCCTTCTGCGAGGCACTCGGAATTGGGACCCGATGTTTCTACAATATATGTTCCAGCATTTTACGTTCCAACATTTTACGTTCCAACAGCTGTGGTAAGCTGCGGGGCCAGAGTCAAGGATTGAAAGGAAGCAGGTGTGTCGAAAATTCTCAAGGTTGGGGTGGTGGGTGTCGGCGGGATCGCCAAGGCGCACATGCCTGGGTGGACCGCTTCGGAGGATGCGGAGGTTGTAGCGGGGAGTGACATTTCCGAGGAGGCGCTGGAGAGGTGGGGCGCGCTCTACGGGGTGAAGAAGCTGGAAAGCGACCCGGCGGCGCTGTTCAGTGACCCGGATATCGACATTATCGATGTGTGCACGCCTAACCGGTACCATGCGCCGATTGCGATTGCGGCGCTGGAGGCGGGCAAACACGTACTATGCGAAAAGCCGCTGGCGCCGACGCCTGAAGAGATACGGCAGATGATCAAGGCGCGGGACGGTTCGGGAAAGCTGTTGATGACGGCTCAGCATTTTCGCTTTCGAGGGGATTCACAGGCGTTGAAGGCGGAGGTTGGAACGGGTTCGCTGGGGGAGATTTACCATGCGCGCAGCTGGATGCTGCGGCGGGGCTGGCTGCCTGTGCGGCCCGGGTTCATCTATAAGAAGCACAGCGGCGGCGGCCCGACGATCGATGTCGGCGTTCACATTCTGGACCTGACGTTGTGGCTGATGGATAACCCGCAGCCGGTGGCGGTTTCCGGGGTTGCCAAGGCGCCGCTGGCCGAACATGAGGGGGCTTTCAGCGCATGGAAGCTGGCGCCGGTGCCCAAGGACATGGACGTGGAGGATTTTGCGGCGGCGTTTGTGCGCTTCGAAAACGGGGCGACTCTGGTTCTGGAGACCAGCTGGTTGCTGCATCATGACACGCCGGGCGAGGATACGCAGATCTGGCTGTACGGAACGGAGGGCGGCTGCCACTGGCCGACGACCAAGATTCTTGAAACGAATTACGAGACGAAACAGTTTTCGAACCGATTTCTGCAGTTGACGCAGGACAAGATGGAACCGCACGCGCTGGAATGTGTTGAGTTCGCCAAGGCGATCCTGGATGGGGGCCCGTCGCCGGTGCCGGCTGAGCAGTCGCTGCAGGTGCAGGAGATTCTGGACGGCATCTACCGCAGTCAGGAGGAGGGGCGAGAGGTACGGATTGGGAGCTGAGGGCTGGGCGGCAGGTTAGCACAGTATATACGGGGTGCATCCCAGATTTGGGGTGTGAACGGTCTCGCGGGAGGTTTATGCCGGAGGTGGCCGGGGTTGTTTGCCGGCTATGGGAGAGACGCAGGGCAGGCGTCGGGGCTGGAATTTCCGAGACACGTGTCGCTCCAGGGGGGCACAGGGCAGGCACAAGGCCTGCTCCTACCGGACCGCTTGGGGTGATTACTGTTGGCTAAACACCTTGCTCTAGATACCTTGCTGGAGAAGAATGAACATGGTCGTCTAGCAAGGGCGGGGCGTTGCGGGGGCGCAGCCCCTGCACAAGAGAGGGCCGAAGGCCCGAACGCACAACTGCAGGGGTCAGGGGTCAGGGGTGAGTGGTCAGTGAATGAGCGATCTTTCGGAGATGGGTGTGAGGACTGGACAGGGTCTAGCAGATACCGGAGATACAAGAGAGTTCACCTGCATTTTGGGATGCATCCGATGTGGGCAGCGGATTGGGTTCGCTGAAGGTCTGGAAGCGGGCAGGATGGTGATGTCGCGCCCTGCGGGTCATGATCCGGTTGGGGCGTGAAACTTTTTTGGGGGGGGTAGCGTAGAGTCTATTAGTGAGTGTATCGAGCCACAGAGTCGGCGAATCCGCCGCTACCCAGTTCTGCAGGAGTTCGTAATGAATGAAAATATACCAAGCCAGCCTGAGCAGGCAGCGGCGCCGGAAGAGCAGGAGATCGTGGTGTCGGAGGCCCAGCCAGCCACTGAAGAGGTCGTGATTCCGGTGGAGACTGTAGAGAGCGAGGAGACTGCCGGCGCAGACGGGAAACCGGACACATTTCTGTACAGGCATCCCGAGGACAAGATAGTCGGCGGTATCTGCGGCGGCCTGGGTGACTATTTTGGGGTCGACCCGATTCTGGTACGGATTATGTGGGTGGTGCTGACGCTGGGGACGGCGGGAACCGGGTTGCTCGCCTATGCCGCGCTGTGGCTTCTGCTTCCCGTAGGGACGGCGAAGGCGGGCCAGCGGGCACCGGCGGCGTTGGAGTTGAATGAACGCAATGTTGGGCGGGCGGGGCTTCTGCTGGTGGCTTTCGGCGTCATCTGGCTGCTGGCAAATCTTGGCATATTGCCGGCACTGTGGCACGTCTTCTGGCATGTGATCGGTCTGGTCTTCTGGCCAGCACTGTTGATTGGCGCAGGGTTCCTCTTGCTGAAGAACCAGCGGGCGTGGCGCAGTCGCTTGTTCAGCGCCCGCGAAAAGGTACAGGAGGGGAAAACGCGGGCGGCTTCGCGCTTGAACCGCGAGTCGGCCAAGGATGGTCTGCGACGGGCCAAGGCAAGCATCCCGTTGAAGCGCAGCCGTGAGGAGCGCATGTTCTTCGGTGTGTGCGGCGGCATCGGCAAGGCGATAGGGCTGGACGCCAATCTTGTGCGGCTGATCTGGGTTGCGTTTGCGATCGGAAGCGTGGGTACGGGCGTGCTGGTCTACGTGTTGGTCGGTCTGCTGCTGCCGGAGCAAGAGGTGATCGCGAAGCCGGTCCGCATACAAGAGCCCCAAGATGTGACGGTCATCGACGGGACGGTTGGTTAGAGCCGGACGCGGAAGTCAAGGTTACAGGAACGAAGAAACATGCGGGCGCCGGAGGATGGGATCCAAGCCAGGCAGGGGGCATGAGCATTGGGCAAGTCTGAGAATTTTGTAATCGGCCTGATCGTTGGCGCCGCGGTTGGCGCAGTCACGGCGTATATTTTCGGACCGTCGCGAGCGACCACATTCGACTCCAAGTACCAGTCCCGCTGGGACAGGGCTCTTGCCGAGGGGAAAGAGGCTGAGTCGAGGAAGAAGGCGGAACTGGAGGCGGAGCTGGCTGAGGCGAAGCGCCGGCACACGCCCGGGCAAGGAATCTGAGGCAAGCTGACGCCAAGGACTGAAGCGGCCCCGGCGTTGCGGTGTCGGCGACGGGGCAGTATGGCCTGGTTAGGTTGTTTCAATGAGGCGTTCTCGCTCAGCCCTGGCAGGCGGGACAGAAGTGCGTGCTACGTTGTCCCAGAACTATGCGGCTGATGGGCGTTCCGCAAGAGTAGCAGGGTTCGCCGCTGCGGCGGAAGACCTGAAACTGTTCCTGAAAGCCGCCCTTTGCGCCCGTTGGGGGCGCGTAGTTCTGGACAGAGCTGCCCTGGGCTTTTATTCCCGCCAGCAGGACATCCCTTAAAGCCAAGTGAAGACGTTCTATCTCTGCGAGTGCGAGTGAGCCCCCGGCGCGGCGGGGATCGATTCGGGCGCGGAACAGCGATTCGTCGGCATATATGTTGCCGACGCCGGCAAGCACGGTTTGATTGAGCAGCAGCGCTTTGATGTTTGCTTTACGCCCCGCCAGAGTGTGGGCCAGAGTCTGCGGGACAAAGTCCTCGTCCAGCGGCTCGGGACCCAGCTTTCCAACAACGCTCTCGGTATCCTCAACTAACCAGATTCGTCCAAACTTGCGCGTGTCACGGTATCTCAACTGTTCGCGTGTGTCGAGGTCGAACAGGACGTGGGTATGTTTGTCTGCGGGCGGTGCGTCCGGTCTGGCTTCGGGGGCAGGAGGAGGGTGAACGCGCAGCTCGCCGGTCATGCGCAGATGGACGATGAGGGTCTCGCCGCTGTCCAAGCCGAGCAGAATGTATTTTCCGCGGCGTCCGAAGGAAGCAAAACGCTGTCCGCGGACCAGGTCTGTAAAGCGGGCGGCATCAGGGGCGGCGATGGTGCGGGGCCATCGGACCTCGGCCTTGAGGACAGTTTTTCCCAGCAGCAGAGGTTTGAGGGCGCGTACGTAGGTCTCTACTTCGGGTAGCTCAGGCACGCCTGCTACGGGACCGGGTGCGGCTGAGCAGCCAGAGAACTATGACGGCCAGGACGAGTAGAATACGGGCGTAGCGGAGGATCGATACGAAGGGTTGTGCGGCCGGGTCTGCGGTCTCGGTTGGGGAGAGTTGCTGCTGGCTCGAATCTGTAGCTGCGGAGCCGGTCTCAGGCAGGGCGGCGACGGGGGCCTGCTCGGCGTCTGTGGTCTGCTGGTCTTCTTCACTGGTACTCATTACACCGATGACGGGGTCGTCGTCTGCGTTTTCCTGCCCATTCTCGCCAACGGCAACTTGCTCGCTGGTTCCTTGTTCGTCGGAGCTGGAACCGGCTTGTTCGGCGACAGAGCCGCCTATGGCGGTTACCTGGCCCTGAGGTTCTGCGGGGGCACTGGAAAGCTGTTCACCGCCGGCGGCCGGGCCGAGCTGGGACTGTTGGATCTGAAATTCGGCGGCAAAGACGAGCAGGAGAAGGACGGCGGCCAATGCGGCTGCGTTGCGCAGGGCGAGATCGCCGCCATTGAGGAAGTCGAGAAAGCGCTGCCAGGGGCTCTCGGGCGCGGTTTCGACATTCCTGGGAGGGGATGGGTTTACTTTGGCGAGCGCGCGCCTCTCCTCAAGCACGTCGGCGACCTGATCTTCAGTCAATGTAAATGACCGGGGGAGGGGCACGCTGGGCAGATCCTGCAGCAGCTCGACGGTCTGGCGCAGCGTATTGACTTCCCAGGCGACCTGTTCGCTGGCCGCCATGGCTGCTTCGACACGTTGCCTTTCTTCGGTGGTAACGTCTCCGTCCACGTAGGCTGCTACCAGATCTTCATCGACCGAATTCAGACTTTGCGGATCCATATTGGTTTGCTCTCTGCTAGCGACGCACTGGCTTGAATGACCTCTTAACTCTTCATGGCCTGCCTGTCACTCTACTCCAGGAAAAAGGAACTCTTGCGACTATACAGACAATCTGAAGAGGATACAATTCACCCCTACTTCAATGAATGACGATAGACTGACGGCAAAAGTTCCGCGTTTTTGCTCAGATAGTCGCGAACTCTTCCGCGAGCACGATTTATTCTTGATTTGACAGTGCCCACGGCGGCGCTGGTGATTTCGGCAATCTCTTCGTAGGCGTAGCCCTCGACATCGCGCAGAACGATAGCTGTACGGAGGACCTCGGGCAGAGAGGTGATAGCCGATGCGATGAGCTCCTGCAGCTCGCGGCGTTCGGCGTATTCATGTGGAGTTTCGCTGCGGTCTGTCAGCTGGGCGACATACTCTTCTTCGACGGGCAGGTCGTCGAGGCTTTCGGTGCGTTTGCGCTGGCGAGATCGCAGGTGATCGTAGCAGGTGTTGACGACGATACGCATGAGCCAGCTTTTGAAGTTGCCGCCGCGATAGTTGTCGAGCGCACGGTAGGCTTTGATGAAGCTGTCCTGGAGGGCATCCGCAGCTGAGTCGGGGTCGTCGAGCAGGCGATAGGCAACGCCATAGCCAAGACCCTGGTATTCGATCACCAGTTGGTTGAACGCTTCCAGATCGCCTTGCAGCGAGCGTTCTATTAGTTTGTCCTGGTCCATGAACAGTCTGCTTTGGCACCTTTGCGGCGAACCACACTGGACGCAGGCGAGCGAAGAGCGATGCAGCGCTCGTTGCGCGGTGACGCGGTCCCCGTAAAGTTAAGAGCAGATGGGAGCGGAATCTCAGCCAGGAACGTAAGCCCAAGTGGCGGTTATTTGACTGAAACTCACCCCAACCGCTATAATTTTATTCAGGCCGAAGTGGCGGAATAGGCAGACGCGCACGACTCAAACTCGTGTGGGGAAACCCGTGTGGGTTCGACTCCCACCTTCGGCACCAGTTTGAGTTTAGCATTCCCCGTTAGGACAGTTCAGGAATTGGTCAGAGTATCCCCTTTCGGCCGAGAAAAAGGCAGGCTCATGGGAGGGGAACTCTGCATTTCTGGGGGTCTGCAATGGCAGCGGACCGTTTGGTGTCCCGACGCTTCACACTCTCCAAACCTGTATGGATCCATTATATCAGGCGCGTGGCCGTTTCTCCACTATGCCAATAGCATCCTACCATTCACGTCCAAGAAACTTCAAGACTGGGAAGCGGGTGCGAAGGCGGCAGTGGGGCCGCGACCGGTATAGGCGGCGGGGTAGGAGACCAGGCTACGCGAACTGACTTTCCGGGTCACCCCCGGCCCAGAATGAAGGCGTCATATCGATAGCTCGATCTGATTTTCAGAGGAATAGTTTGGCACTCCAGGTTGTTCTCCCGCTGAAATAGAGAGTACGCGGCAGGGGTTTGAAGGTATTGCGAGCCCTGTTGCAGCGGCAGTGGTGGGGACGGCAGCCCTTTCGAGCCAACTTTGCGGGCGATGATGTAATGGCCGCGAAGGCATTGGAGATAGTTTCCTCATTCTGGCACAATAGGGATGACCTGGGCCGGGAATACGTTGTCGGAAAGGAGTAATCATGTCTGTTGATTTTCTACGCGCTACGCCTCTTTTTCACGATTTGTCGGACGCTGAGCTGGAGGAGATCGCGGGGATTCTGCGCGAAGAGAGTTTTCCGGGCGGTGGTACGATCTTTCGCAGCGATGAGAACTGCAGCGACCTCTATCTGATTCGAAGCGGCTTCGTGCGGTTGTTTGATTCTAACGGTTCGGTTCTGGCTACGCTGGGGCCGGGCAGTCTGGTGGGGGAGGCTGAGTTTCTGCGGGGCCTGGCCCACAACACAAGCGCTGTGGCCGCGTCCGATGTTCATTTGTGGTCGCTGCCCGACTCCGGACTGCGCCAGCTGTTGCAGCGGCAGTACGGGATTGGGATCAAGCTCAGCCAGAACTTCGGCGAGCAGATTTCGCAGCTGGAGGACTACCTGGTAGAGCAGCTCATCAAGACTCGTGCGTTGGGAGGGCTGCCCCACCGTGTGATCGAGCCAATGGCCGGCAGTATGCAGCCGCACCAGGTGCAGCGGGGCAGGTTCCTGTATCAGAGCGGTCAGCAGGCCGAGGCCCTTTTCCTTTTGGAGAAGGGTGCGCTGGAACTGCAGCCTGCGCCTACGCCTGAGGAGCCGAGCCCGACCGCAAGCCTGGTTGAGCCGGGAAGTCTGTTCGGGGTCCTGCCCTTGTTGACGAACAAGCCGTACAATGCGAGCGCGTTTTCGGTAGACGACTGTCTGGTCTGGTCGCTGCCGGCGGCGACGTTTCACAGTTTGAGCAGCCAGTATCCGCACCTACGGCGGGCATTGGGTCGACACAGCCGCAGCCGGCTGAGCCTGACGGACCAGACGCAGGCGGTTGTGCGGCTGGCGCAGACGCCGCTCTTCGCCCAGCTGGAGCCCTCCAATTTGCATGCTATTGCGCAGAAGCTGGTGCTGCAGCACGTCCCGACCGGCGAGTCGATTTACCGGATGGGCGAAAGGAGTGACGCGCTGTTCCTGGTTGACGAAGGGGAGGTGGAGCTGACAGCGGAGAATGAGAGCGGGGTACTTCAGGAGCTGGCCCGCGTCGAGGTGGGGAGCTATTTTGGCGCGATGAGCCTGTTAACGGGCGAGGACCGAGCGGAGAACGCCACCACCACCGGCAACACGAATCTGTGGGTCCTTTACCGGTCGGACCTTGAGGAGTTGGTGGGCCTGCTGCCGGCGATAGGCGAGGCACTGGACCGTGTGCTGGCGTCGCAAACTGCCGCGCGGCCTGCGCCGGTGACGGCGGAGAGGCTGCGGCGCTTCCCATTGCTGGCCAACCTCGAAATCAACGAACTGAGGGAAGTGGCCCGCTATATGAGGCACGCTCAATTGCGCCAGGGGGAGCAGGTGTTCCGGGCGGGCGCGCCGAGCGAGGCGCTCTATTTCATTGAGAGAGGGGTTGTGCGACTTCAGCTCCTGAACGGGGCCGGCAGCTGGACACGCGGTGAGGGAGAGATTTTTGGGGAGAAGGCGATTTTGTCGGACGAGCCGTATGGCCAGAGCGCGTTCGCCGAGACAGATGTTGACCTGCTTTACGTTGAGTATCCTGGGCTGGATTTACTCAAATCGCGCTTGCCCTCGGTGGCCACGGATCTGCATCGGATTCTGAGCCAGCCCGTTGGGAGCGATGTTGAGGCGGGGCCGCCGCCGCGCCCGAGCGCTGACCCTTCAGCCAGCGCGCCGTCAGATATTCCACAACGGCGACGGGAACCGGGACCGGCCGAGGCGTATCCGCCACCTGCTGGTATACCCAGTCCGAGCGGCGGGGGTTGGTTCAACAATCTGAGCGCGTGGGGGAAGATTCGCCTCTTGCTTGTCGTCCTGCTGCTGGCCTATCTTGGCATTGTGGTCGCGCCGGGATTGCTGGGCATTACATTCTGACCGGTCGGAACGAACTACGGCGCGGCGCCGTCTGGGAAGGATGGCGTTGGCATGGCGCTGCGCTGCCCCTCAATCACCATCCTTTTGCCAGGACCGGCCACTCCAACTCGACTTCGCCATTCCTGTGTCCGACGATGCGCGGGAAGAGATTGTTGGACACGCAACAGTGATTGACGAGGACGCTTACCCTTTCGCCGATTTCCGGCTTGCGGTCACAGCGCGACACATCCACGTGGCCGTGTTCCTCTGAGAGCTTGAAAATCTCTGCATCGGGATATTCGACGATCAGGCCGTGCCCGGTAGACTGGCGGGCGCCGTCTGCGGCGAGCGACTTGCTGCCGGAATCGAGGACGACCCTGTCGTCGGTCGGGCGGCTGACGACGGTGGCCAAGACGATGTATGAACATTCGTCCAGGGTCATGGCGCCGGCGTCGACCAGGTTGCGGTCGCCGTATACGTACATGCCGGCGCGGTGTTCGTTAATTTCGGTAAACTCGTGGGCCTGCCACATGACAAATGAACTGCCCCCGCTGACGCGCTCGACGGCCAGCCCGTCCTGGGCGAGCAGCATCTTTGACTCGGCCATGAAGGCGTTTGACTCCGGATTTGAAGGGTAGACCATGAGCCCGCCGAAATGGAGATGCGAGGCGCTGTCGATCTGGCGAGCCAGTTCGCGTACGCCTTCAGTTGTAGTCACTCCGCAGCGCTCGTAGCCGCCATCCATTTCAATGAGGACGGGGAGGACAGTGCCTTCCTGGGCGGAGGCATTGGCGTATCCGGCGACGGTGTGGGCGGAGTCGGCGGTCACGCTCATTGCAGCACGCCGCGAGAGGAGCATCAGGCGTCTCAGTTTCGCTTTGCTGAGCAGGTTGTAGGGGAGAAAGATGTCTCTGATGCCTGCGCTGCACATGACCTCGGCTTCGCTGAGGGTCTGGCAGGTGATGCCGACGGCGCCGGCCTGCAACTGCATGTGGGCGATGGCGGGTATGCGATGGGTCTTTATATGGGGGCGGTTATCGATGTCGTGGCTGGCCAGGTATTTCTGGAGCTTCTCGATGTTGGTGGAGAGGCGGTCCAGATCGACGACGCCGATGGGGGTTTCCAGGTCCTCGATGCGCATGGTGTTACCTCGATTGCATGAAGAGAAGCACGATCAGGATTACTTCGATAGCTTTTGTCACGAGGCCGAGCCCGTAGTCAAGCGGCTGCGGAAAGAGGAAGAAGTAGCCAACGATCGTTACGGCGGTATAGGCTATCAGTCCCCAGCGGATCTGGGTTCTCCAGTTTGCCAGCTGGGGGAGCATGTAGAGACCCATGGCCAGCGCGATGAAGCCAATCCCGTTGAGGACCAAAATAATCTGACCCTGGAAGCCAACGAACAGGTGGATCAGACCTGTGAGCAGTGCAAGGCCGACAATGCGTTTTGACTGTGAACTCAAAGAACGCAGATCTAGCATGATCCTCTTTCTCCTTTGTTGAGTCCAGCTTCGGCATAACGTGGCGAGGGGGAATGCGTCTGTCTTTATGATTGCATAAACTTGCGTTTCTTACAACGCCAGTTTTTTCGCTTACACCGGAACTGTAGGGCAGACGGCTCGCTCATATTGGGGAAGCAGAACCGGCGGTTCTCCTGTTCGATCCGGGGGGACGGCTGGAATTGTGGCAGGAGCATGGTATTCGCGTGTGAGGCCCAGCGAAGCTCAGGAGCCGGCTGCTCCGACGCGAAGCCAGCGCTCCTCCGGAACCCAGAGTGTGAAGTAGCCGCTGCCGAGGACGAGCAGGAGAGAAGAGAGGACGAGCAGTGTCAGGCCGATCCAGGACTGGCCGCCAAAGATATAGTAGAGATAGGCGACTGCGTTGACGATGCCCGCCGAGGTCCTGGCGCCGATGCCGAACAGGGCTGTCAGGCCTGCGGCGGCGGCGACTGCGGCGACGGGCCAGCTAAGCGACTCCGGCAGCGCGGTGCCTGATGCGAGGAGGGTGGAGACAACAAGGGCGACCAGGAGGGCGATTGCGATCCTGAGGAGGACGGGCGTCCAGACAAAGGCCCAGAGTTTGAGTCGAGTGCGCCAGAGGGTGTATGCGGGAAGCGCAGGGCGCAGCCAGCCGATGGTAACCAGCCAGTCGCGCAGGAAGCTGAGCGCGACTGCGCTTCCAAAGACGGCGCCGACGGCGTAGGTTACGGGCGGTTCGAAGATGGGCCACAGGACGGTGGAGAGAAAGATCATCAGGAGGCCGGCGATGATGCGGCGTTGATCGCTATCGGTCATGGGGTGGTTGGGAAGGCCTTGGCGGGTACGCCATAGCATGCCCCAGACGAAGAGCGGGCGGGCAAAGGCTACCAGCAGGAAGACCAGAGGCAGTTGTCCGTATTGCACGGCCAGGGCAGAGGCGACGAGAACGCCGAAGCCGTCGAACTCCATGTCCAGGGTTTCGCCAAGACGGGTCACTCGGCCTGACTTGCGAGCCAGGAAGCCATCGAAAACGTCGGCGATACTTGCGCAAACATAGAGGATAGCGGGGAGCCAGTCCAAGAAGCCGCCGGGTCTTGGCAGGAGGAGGAAACCGGCCATCCAGGCGTAGGCAAGGCCGCGGTAGATGGTGAGTCTGTTGGCGGGGCCCAGGTCGGGGTAGAGGTCCTGGCGGTCGGGGGCGTGGTTCTGGTGGAGGACGCGGCGCAGGAACCAGAATACGGCGGCGACTGTGAGGGCTGAGATCATGAGCCAGCGGCGGGCGCTGAAATCGGGGTTGAGGGCGCCCAGTTGTAACAGAAGCGCGCCGACCACGAGGGTAAGACTGCAGATCAGTGTTAGCCGCCGGCTCTGCCGATGCAGTTGCGCGACGTTTTCCTCTGCCATTGGTTGTCCTCGAAAGAATTGCTGGTGGGAATTGGTCGCCACCATAGCACAGAATGGACCTTTGCTCAATTTGAACTGCAGGGGTCAGGGGTCAGTGGTTAGTGGTCAGGGGAACTGCAGCGGTCGGTGGGTAGCAGTTCTTGGTAGTTAGTTTTTAGTTCTTAGTGAACTGCGAACGGCAGTGGTCAGAAAGGGCGCGGGGGTGCACACACTGGTGGCGAGACATTTTGCTGGGGAAGAATGAACACGGTGGCTAGTAAGGGCGGGGCGTTGCGGGGGCGCAGCCCCTGCACAAGGGAGGGCCGAAGGCCCGGACGCCCAAATGCAAGGAGAGAGTGAAGAGGAGAGAGGAGAGAGAGGGCTGATGCGGATGGGGGGAACTTATTCGCAGGCAGTCGATTTTCTGTGCTATGATGGGGTCTGAAACCGGTCGCGATTGGAGAGTCCTGTGTCGTATTCCATTCCGCTTGTTATCCACGCCACCCATGAAGCTGGCGCAAAGGTCGGCGGCATCGGGTCGGTTTTGGACGGGATTCTGAGTGCAAAGTCATACAATAAGCAGGTCGGGCGGACGATCCTGGTCGGGCCTATGTTTGGCTGGGACCCGGTGCAGATGGCGCGGCTGACGGACGCTGGCAATGGCGTGCAGATTCTCTATAGCAGCCTGCACGGGATACGCTATGATGTCAGCGAGACGGTCCAGCAGGCTTTGCTGACGGTTGAGCGGACCTTCAAGGTGGCGCTGCTCTACGGGCGGCGGCGTTTCGGGGATGCGGAGCACGAGATTTTGCTGGTGGATGCCAGCAGCCCTGACTTGGGGCATGTGGAGAAGTTCAGCTATTTCCTGTGGGAAAACTACGGGGTCGAGAGCTTCCGCTACAACTACGATTTGGAGTACAACCTGTATATGTCGATCGCCCAGCCGCTGTTTGCGGGGTTGAAGGCGCTGGGGGTTGACGAGGGGCTGGCGCCGCACGAGCGGGTGATCATCGCGCACGAGTGGCTGGGGCTGCCGGTGGCATTTGCCGCGCAGCTGAATGAGCCGGAGCAGTGGCGGACTGTCTTTTATGCGCATGAGGTGGCGACGGCGCGGTTGCTTGTGGAGAGCCACGCGGGCCACGATACGCGCTTTTACAATGCGCTGCTGCGCGCGCGGGAATCGCATCTGCCGCTGGATACTGTTTTTGGCGAGCAGGACACGTTTTTCAAGCATGCGGTACTTCGGCAGGCGATTCACTGCGATGCGATCTTTGCCGTCAGCGACACTGTGCGGGAGGAGCTGCGGTTTTTGGGCGGGCCTTTTGCCAATTGCAGGATCGATCTTGTCTACAACGGCATCCGGGCGGAGGAGACAAAGGTTGCGGACCACCTGGAGTCCAAGCGCAGGCTGCAGGCGTATTGCCAGACGTTGCTCGGGTTCGAGCCGGATTACGTATTTACACACGTGACGCGATTGGTGCATTCCAAGGCGCTGTGGCGGGACGTACTGGTGATGAACCATTTGGACAGACTTCTGGAATCGGCGGGGAAGAGGGCGGTGCTCATTGTGCTTGCCACGAGTGAACCGGCGGGCCGCCAGGCGGAGATGGTCGAGAACTGGGAGAGTTTATATGGGTGGCCCGTGGGGCACCGGGGCGACAACGGCGACCTGGTCGGCGACGAGGCGCCGTTCTTTTTCGACGATGTCGAGCCCTTCAACCATGCGGCCAGCAGCAGCAGGATCGTGTTTGTGAACCAGTTCGGATGGAGCCGGGACCAGTGCGGCAGGCGCATGCCGGCGGACATGGCGTTCGGCGATATCCGGCGCGGGAGCGACCTCGAATTTGGTCAGAGCATCTATGAACCTTTTGGGATATCGCAGATCGAACCTGTGCAGTTCGGCGCCCTCTCCTGTGTGAGCAGTGTGTGCGGCTGTATCGGATTTGTACAGCAGGCGGCGGCGGAGCTTGTCGGGCAAGGCGTGTTGGCGGCTGGTGGGCAGGATGCGGAGGGCGAGAGTCCGGTCTATTTGCCCGGCGGCGAACTGCTTGGCAATGCGTTTGCCGACAGGGGTTTCCCGCTGGTGGTCGCGGACTATGTCGGGTTGCCGGAAGAGCAGGTGCCGGGCACTCCGCGGGATGCTCTGGATATCGACGGTGCAGCCCGGGGCGTTATCGAGGCCCGCAATTCAAGAGACAGTGCCGGGCGGATTTTCGAGCGACTGCCAAGCAGCCGGAAGGAGATGGCCGAACTGCTGCGGCTGGGTAGCGCGCTGGCGGGGAGCATGAGCTGGGAATCGGTGGTGGAAGACAGTTTTCTGCCAGGACTGGCCAGGATCTGCAAAGAGTAGGACCCGCCTCTCAGGAAAGAGAGAAGGACGGAATATTGACTGGATCGTGGTTTACGGATGATGAAGCCTACCTGTTCGGCGAGGGAAACTTTCTTTATTGCTATCGCAAGTTCGGCGCACACTTTCGCAAGGTGGAGGGCGTCAGCGGTGTGCAGTTTTCGGTCTGGGCGCCGAATGCCCAGGGCGTAAGTGTTATCGGGCCCTTTAACGGGTGGGATGCGCGTGTCCACCCAATGCAGTCCCATCGTGAAGGAATCTGGGAGCTGTTCATCCCCGCATCGCCCGACGCGGCGACCGATGGCACGCCCAGTGCCAGTTTGGAGGCGGGCAGCGAATACAAGTACTCCATTCAGCTGCCGCTAGTGGATTTCCGTTTCGACAAATCGGACCCGTATGGATTCTTTGCGGAGTACCCGCCGGGGACTGCCTCGAGGATCTGGCCGATGGACAGTTATCCTTGGGGTGACGGCGATTGGGTGGCGAACCGAGCAAGCAAGCAGGCGCTGGACCAGCCCCTGAACATCTACGAAGTTCACCTCAGCAGCTGGCGACGAAACCCCGAAGACAATAATGTTCTAGGATACCGGCAACTTGCGCATCAGCTTGTCGACTATGTGACGGAGATGGGCTATACGCATATCGAGCTCATGCCGGTGACCGAACATCCTTTTGAGGGATCCTGGGGGTACCAGAGTCTCGGATATTTTGCTCCGACCTGCCGTTTCGGCACGCCGGACGATTTCAAGTATTTTGTAGACCACTGCCATGAGAACGGTATCGGGGTAATCCTGGACTGGGTGCCGGCCCATTTTCCGAAGGATGCTCACGGGCTGGCCTATTTTGACGGCGCGGCTCTGTATGAGTATGAGGATCCGCGGCGCGGCGACCATCCTGACTGGGGCACGAAGATTTTTGACTACGGGCGCAATGAGGTGCGTAATTTCCTCGTGGCCAGCGCCCTTTTCTGGGCGGAGGAGTACCACATTGACGGGCTGCGTGTGGATGCGGTTGCTTCGATGCTGTATCTGGATTACAGCAGAGAGGGAGCCGAGTGGATTCCGAACCAGCATGGAGGCCACGAAAACCTGGACGCGATCTCGTTGATGCGGAAGACGAACGAGGTGCTGCATGAGCGTGTGCCGGGCGTTCTGACTATTGCAGAGGAGAGCAGTATCTGGCCGATGGTCTCGCGTCCCACGTATACGGGCGGGCTGGGGTTCGACTACAAGTGGAATATGGGTTGGATGAATGACACGTTGAATTTCTTTGAGATGGACCCGCTGTTCCGGCGCTATAATCATCACCTCATTACTTACAGCTTGAGTTACGCTTTCAGCGAGAACTTCATTCTGCCATTGAGCCACGACGAGGTGGTGCATCTGAAGGGGTCGATGCTTGACAAGATGCCAGGGGACCTGTGGCAGAAGTTCGCGCATCTGCGGCTCCTTTACGGCTTCATGAATGCTCATCCGGGCAAGAAGCTGCTGTTCATGGGGGGCGAGTTCGGACAGTGGCGCGAGTGGACTGAGATTTTCAGTCTTGACTGGCATCTGCTGGAGCAGGAGGAACACCGTCAGTTGCAGCGTTTTGTGCGGGACAGCAATCGCCTCTATTGCCATGAACTGGCGTTGCACCAGTCGGACGCAAGCCTGGGCGGATTTCAGTGGATAGATTACCAGGATGCGGACCATTCGATCACCAGTTTCGTGCGTCGCGACTCTGAGGGTGACAGCTGCATTGTCGTGGTCTGCAATTTCACGCCGGTGCCGCGTCGCGGGTACCGTGTCGGCCTGCCGGGTCCGGGGCGCTACCACCAGATACTGAACAGCGACTGGCCGATTTACGGCGGCAGCGGTGTGGATAATCCAATTCCGATAGAGGCGGAGGAGATTCCCTGGCAGAGCGCGTCCTGGTCTACGTTGATGGAGTTGCCGCCGTTGGGTGTGCTCTTCTGGAAGAGGGAGGCAGATTGAGGCGGATGGGTACAGTGTTTGGAGAGCGACTTGAGTAAGCAGGACGGCCGGCAGGAGGGAGAGTCACCGTCGTTAGGCGGCGTCGCCGGCCTGACCGCGCGGACGGTCTTCGGGGTGGCAGCGGCGCCACCGGGCCAGGCTTTTTCACTTGCTTTCGGGGATGGAACGGTTGGCAGCTGGGAGGAAGAAGGCGCCCGGTTGGAGACGCCGTTTCTGGATGGGAGCGGATGCACGCTGCTGCCCGGTTTCATTGATGTGCATATTCACGGCAGCGCCGGCGCGGACGTGATGGACGCGACGCCGGAGAGTTTGGAGAAGATGAGCCGGTTTTTGGTCCGGCACGGCGTTACCGGTTTTTATGCGACGACGGTTACGGCGTCGCATGCGGCTACGCTGGCGGCGGTTGAAAATGCGGCCCGGTATGCAGATTCGGTGTCGGCGGGAAGCGAGGAAAGGGCTGCCGGGGCGCGGATGCTGGGTGTTCACCTGGAGGGGCCGTTTCTCAGCCCTGCGTTTCCCGGGGCGCAGAACCCGGCGCACATCCGGCCGCCTTCGGCGGCAGAGTTTGAGGCGTTGCTGGGCGCGGGTCCGGTGCGCATCGTTACGTTGGCCCCGGAGGTTGAGGGGGCGGATAACTTGATCGGGATGGCGGCTGCGGCGGCCGTGCGGGTGGTGCTGGGGCACACGGCGGCGACATTTGAGCAGGCCACGGCGGCGATCGAGGCGGGCGTCTCGCAGGCTACGCATACTTATAATGCGATGAGCGGGCTTCATCACAGGCAGCCGGGTACGCTGGGCGCGACATTGAGTGATGACAGAATCTACGCGCAGCTGATTGCGGATGGTATCCATGTCCATCCGGCGGCTATGCGAATTCTCGGGCGCTGCAAAGGGCCGACGCGGACGCTCCTGATCAGCGACGCGATTCGGGCGGCGGGCATGCCGGAAGGACGGTATGAGATGGGCCGGCTGCCGGTCATCGTGCAGGACGGCGCGTGCAGGCTGGAGGACGGGACGCTGGCGGGTTCGGTTCTGACACTGGATGCGGCGTTGAGGCGGTTCATGTCGGCCACGGGCTGGCCGCTGGTGCAGGCGTGGCCGGCGACGAGTCTTTCGCAGGCGCAGGCGATGGGGATAGACCGTGAGGTAGGTCGGATTCGACGGGGCGCTCACGCGGATCTGGTTCTTCTGGACGCCGAGGCGCAGGTGGCGGCCACGGTGGTTGGCGGGCGGCTAGCCTACTTGCGGGACAGCTGGCGGCTTCAGGTTTGAGGCGGCAGGCATTACGAGCCCACTTGCGTGACCAGGGCACCCACGGCGCCGCCGGTAAGAAGCGCTTCTCGGACGGTCCCCACTTTTTCAGACTCCACGACAGCGATGAGATTGCCGCCACGGCCAGCGCCGCTGAGCTTGGCGCCGGCGGCGCCTGCTTCTTCGGCAGTTGCGATTAACCTCTCAAGCATTTCTGTGCTGACGTTCAATTGACGCAGGAGACGCTGGTTTTCACGCATCAGCGGCCCCAGCGCGTTAACATCTCCGGACTGGATGGCCTGTCGGGCGTCTCCGGCTATTTCGCCAATGCCATCGAAGATCTTCTCGTAAGCCACTTTGTCCTCCTGCCAGGCGCGGCGCACGTCTGAGACGACTGCGGCTGTTGAACTGGCGATCCCGGTGTCAGCGATGACGAGGTGGAGGCGGCGGGCGATGTTAAATCGCTGCGGCGGCTGACCGCGCACGAACCAGACGGGCTGCTGGTAGACGACGACGGTGTTGTCGATGCCGCTGGGGTTGGCGTGATGCAGTTTCTCGACGGCGTAGACGATGCGGTTGACGGTCTCGGCGTTGGGTTGGGCGCGGGCCGGAAGACCGGTGTGGGCGAAGACGGCTTTCACCAGGGCGGCGCTGACGGCGGCGCCACTGCCCATTCCGCCGGCGATGGGGATGTCGCTGCGCACTGTTAGCTGCCAGTCCGGTTCGGCCTGGATGCCGGCCTCTTCGAGCGCCAGTCGCACGGCGAGGGCAAGGGGGTCTTCGCGCTGGGCGGAAAGGCGCACGCGTGCGCCAATGTCGGGCGCTGCGATGGTGCTGCCGGAGCCTGGTGGGCCGTCGGAAAGGGTGACGGACGCTTGTACCTTGGCCACGGGAACGGCGATGGCCGGCCTTGCGTAGACGACGGCGTGTTCGCCGAAAAGGATGACTTTGCCGGGAGCGGTTGCCGTGGTGGTTGTCATGGTGCTCCTCCAGGCGTGGAGCTGTCGGGTCCGGTGAGGACGGCGGAGGGCGTGGCGTGGGGGGTCATCGGGGTCAGGCGGAGGGTGGGGGCTGCGCACCTTCAGCCTGCTCAAGTCCCTGGCGGATCAGGTCGGGCGTGTCGGTGATGATGGCGTTCACGCCCAGGCGGGCCAGCCGTTGGGCCTCTGCAACGTCATTTACTGTCCAGGCGTTTACGAGCTGGGCGCGGCTGCGGGCGGTCTCGATCAGTTGGGCGTCGATGGCGGTGAAGTACGGGTGGAGGGCTTCGGGCGCGATGCCGCGGCTGAGCCAGGGGCGAGCCAACAGGAGAAGGAGATGCTTGAGGGGAGGCCTGTGAACCTTCTGCCTGGTGCGGCCTGGTTCTTTTTTGGGGCGGGGCGGCCTGGTGAAGTAGAGGAGCCCCAGCGGGACTGCTGGGTCCAGTTGGCGCATTTTGCGGAGGGAGACGGGGTTGAAGCTGGAGACGATGACCTGGTCGTATAGCTGGCGGCGTTTGATCAGGCGGGCCAGGGGTCCGGCTTCACGGCCGCCGTTCCAATCCATGTTCTTGATTTCTACGTTGACAATGCAGTTGTCGCCGACGAGGTCGATTACCTGGTCGAGGGTTGGGATGGGGGTGCCGTAAAAGGCTTTGTCGAAGCGGATGCCGGCATCGACTGGCGCGAGCTGGGTCAGGGTGTGAGCGCGGAGGGGGCCGGAGCCGGTGGTTGTGCGTTCGAGGTTGAAGTCGTGGAGGACGACGAGCTGGCCGTCGGCGGTGGCCTGGACATCGAGCTCGATGCCGTCGGCGCCCATTTGGAGGGCTTTTTCGAAGGCAGGGAGCGTGTTCTCCGGCGCGACGGCACTGGCGCCGCGGTGGGCGAAAATTTGGGGAATCGTTGTCATGACCCTCCTCGGTCAGGACTGCTTTGCGCGCTAGCAGAGGAAGCCGCTAGCGGACGCGGTTGCCGTGCCACAAATGGAAATCGGGGCACGCCTAACCTTGCAGGATGAACATCCACTCTTCGAGCCCGTCTTCATTGGGTTCGTGCTCGACGTGGCAGATGCGGAAGTTGTGGCGTTCGACAATGGTAAGGATGTCGATCAGGGATCGACGCTCGGCTTTGGCGGGATGATATTCGAGTTCGCCGATGGATACTTTGACGTCCTCTTTGATGAGGCTGTCACCGAGTACTTCGATGCGCCAGGTCTTGCCGGTGGATGATTGCCGGGCTTTGGTTTGAAGAATAATGGTGTGCATGGTTCCTCTTATTGTACGGTTGACCCAGATTGAATGGCTTGTTCTCCGGATCGCTTCGGTGGAAGACGGATAGGAAACGGATCGAGGGACAGTGCCAAGGCATCCCTAAGCCGCAAGTCTACCGAATTTGGCGGGTTTCAGCGAATTCCCAGGCGGCGTTTGACGGCTGATATCACTTTGTCGGCGGCGCGCGGGTTGCCTTCGACGGCGCCGAAGGGATCGCTGACACCGGCCGGGATGCGGCTGAGCACTCTAAGGGTAGAGAGGATGCAATGGGGGAGGGCATTGAGATCGTAGCCGCCCTCGAGCGTGCAGATCAGCCGGCCTCCGCAGAGGGCCTCGGCAAGGGCCAGGAGCTCTTCGACGAGTGCGGCGTAGCCGGCGACGCTGAGACGATGGCCGCTGAGGGGGTCCATCCAGTGGCCGTCGAAGCCGGCGGACAGGAAGACGGCGTCGGGCCTGAATTCGCGCGCGAGGGGGTCAACGAGCTGGCGGAGGGCGGCGAGGTAGCCGGCATCGCCGACAGCGTCAGGAAAGGGCAGGTTGACGTTGAAGCCTTCGCCGGGGCCGGACCCGATTTCGTCGATGCTGCCGCTGAAGGGGTAGTGCGGGAACTGGTGAATGCTGATGAAGAGAACGGACGGGTCGTCGTAGAACATCTCCTCGGTGCCGTTGCCGTGATGGACGTCGAAGTCGACTATGAGGACACGTTCGGCGCCGTGTTTCTGCTGGGCATGGCGTGCGGCTGCGGCCACGTTGCCGAAGAGGCAGAAGCCCTTTGCGAAGCGGGGCCGGGCATGATGGCCCGGCGGCCGCACCATGGCGAATCCGTTGGCGGCGGCGCCGCTCATCACGGCGTCGGTCAGTTGCAGCAGGCCGCCGACGGCCCGCAGGCTGGCTTCCCAACTGTCACGGAGAACGTAGGTATCGGGGTCGAGCCAAAGGGCTGTTTGATCCCAATTTTGCGATCTGTTGCTTGCGCCGGCGGGGTCTTCGATGCCGTGGCAGATTTCCTGCAGCTGTTCGACGTAGGCGGCGTCGTGGACAGCCAGGATTGGGTCGAGTGGGGCAGGGGTGTTGGGCAGGCGGGTCAGGGAGTCGAGGATGCCGTCGGCTTCCAACAGATCCCAGGTGCTTTGCATGCGTTCTCGGCATTCAGGATGGCCGGGGAAGCTGTGGTTGCGTTCAAACGGGTCGTAGACGAATGCAGTAGTCATGGGGCTTGTTTGGCGCGGTGGCATGAAAATGGGCTTATGGTCGGTCTGCCGGCGATTTGCGTTCGTTCTCAGGCGGGCCGGAAGTCACTGACGACAACTGTGTTTTTCGACGAAGTTCGCGACTGCCAGCGCATATTGGGCCCCCCATTTTTTTCACCTCACGGCTTTCTGCGCGGCTAGCCTGTGCGATCAGGCTCAGGTGGTGAACTTGGGGATGAACAGTTCGCTGCCGAGGCGGAAGCGAAGATCGAAGCTGTGTTCGTCGGAGCCGAAGGCGTGGACCTGATTCTGAATTGTTACCGGGCCGTCAAAGTTGACCGGTTGGGTTGTGTGCAGAGTTTCGCCATCCCAGAGGAGACTGACTGTGTCCTCCTCCCCCTGCGCTCTGTAGGGGAGTTGGAGGAGCGCCCACCAGTCCCAGTGGGAGGGCCATTGCCTGTGAATTGTCAGCTCGCCATCGACTGTGGCAATGCCTATCAAGTTCCAGATGGATGTTTTAGCGGTCGAGGGCTGGTCGGATGGCGACACGTCCTCGCCGTTGCCTAGTTGCGTTGCGGCTTCCGTCCATCTGGCGGCGTCGTCGGTCAGTTTCAACTGTCTGGCCAGGGCGGAGGCAGCTGTAAGGCCCCGGCGAGCTGCATCGACCGCGCAAGATGTAGAGCCTGTCGGAGAGCTTGAACTCGTAAGTGCCAGGGAGATTGCATTGAGTTCATTGGCCGCGGTTGTTAGGGCTTGTTGGTGGGTCGCCAGCCACTCCAGGTCGGGGAGGCGCTGTAGGTGTGTGTGCAGGGCGCCAAGGTAGGCGGCGGCCGCGAAAGGAACGTCGTCATTGGGAACGTCGACCGGGCCGCGAGGGAGGACGGGGAGCTGACACGGGAGCGCGCCGCCGGTGCGTTCGGCGACCCGGCGCAGGGTATCGAGCATGGCGCGGCTGTGTACCGGGGCGAAGGTGTCGAACAGATCGACAAGCCCTGGAACGGATTCAATGGCGCGGTCGGCGGGTGCGTAGCCGGAGCGGAAGCGGGCCAATTTTTGCACGGCGTCGATCTTGGCTTGCTGTACAGCGTGGCCGGCTCCGGGGTCGGGGGACCAGAGCCGACCGCGGTGGGTGATGTCGTACCAGCTGGCGAGACTGCGTTTGAAGGCGCGAGAGATGTCGCGCTGGACTAGAAAGCCGTTCCAGGCTACCTGTTCGCCGACGTCGCTCAGAGTAAGGATCAGGGGGAGGTCTACTTGCCCGGCGACGAGCACGTGGTAAAGGAGGTGCGCCTGGGACTCTGAGGGGAAGTCGACGAGGTCGGGGCGGCCCTCTGCGGCGCCGAAAACGCGAGTGCTCTCGGCGTTGTGCTGGTTGTGGGCTCCGCTGGCTTCGCCGGGGTCCTTCTGGGCGACGAGGAGGCCGTCGACCATGCGCTGGTCGAGGGGTTCGCCCCAGTCGATCTCGACACGAATCTGGATCAGGCGATCACCCTCGGCCTGGGCTTCCATCATCCAGAGGAGCGACCGGTCGTAGTAGCTGTCGAGGGGCGCGAAGATGCGTTTGCTGACGATCACGCCTTCGACGCCGTAGATGGTCTCCTGGTAGCCGGGATAGAGCTGGATTGCGAGGGGAAGGACATCGTCAAGCTGCTCGCTGCTGATTCCGCTGCTGGTGTAGATCGGCGCGTCGAAACGGATGCGGATGGAACGGGCGTAGGCACGCTGGTGCCAGTGCCAGCGCAGGTCGTAGAGGTCGCTATCGCGGTCGGCGACAAAATAGAGTTCGCCGTTGTTGTGGGGAAACCTGACGTCGTTTTCTATGTCATCGTACTCTTCAAGTAGGGGCTGGTCGAGCGCGGGATCTGTCATCCGGTCGTTGTCTTCCTTGCTTTGTCTCGTGTGATGGATAACGGTTGCTTGTTCTTTGCGAGCGGCGCGCCGATCGGGGCGCGTTGCAGGTCAGCCGGGAGGCGACTCATCTTGCGCGTTGACACCGGCCATGAGGAGGCCGATTTTTTCGCGGGTCGCCTGGCTGCGTGGGAGTATAGCACTGATCCGGCCGTGGTACATGACGGCGATGCGGTCGGAAAGGGCCATGATTTCGTCCAGTTCATAGCTAACCAGGAGGACAGCGATGCCCTCGTCGCGCTTGGCGACGATCTGGCTGTGGATGAACTCGATAGAGCCGACGTCGATGCCTCGCGTTGGCTGCGCGGCGACGAGCAGGCGGATGGGGCGTCCGAACTCGCGTGCGACGACCATCTTTTGCTGGTTGCCGCCGGAAAGGCTGGCGCCTGAGGTGCGGACGGAGGGCGTGCGGACGTCGAACTGCGCCACCAGTTCTTCGGCGTGCTGGGCGATGGCCTGCTCGTTCATGGTGAGGCCGGAAGAGAATGGTCTCTTGTAGTAGGAACTGAGAACCAGGTTGTCGGCGACCGAGTAGGCGTCGACCATACCGTACATGTGGCGGTCTTCGGGCACGTGGCAGATGGCGCCCTCTTCGGTGATGCGCCGGGGGGAGGCGTTGGTCATGTCGACACCGCTGATGTGCACTGTCCCGGCGGCGGCAGGACGCAGGCCGGTGACGACTTCCACGAGCTCGGTCTGGCCGTTGCCCTGTACGCCGGCGACGCCGACGATCTCGCCGGCGTGCACGTCCAGAGAGACGCCGCGCAGGGCATGTTCTCCGAGGTCGGTGTAGGCCTCGATGTCTTGCAGCTGCAGGAGCAGCTCGCCTGCGCTTGCGGGCTCTTTTTCTACCTCCAGCGTCACTTTGCGTCCCACCATGAGCGAGGCTAGGTCTGCCTGCGAAACGGTGGCGGGATCGGCTTGGCCCACCATTTCGCCGCGGCGCAGGACTGCGATGCGATCGGCGATGCGCAGCACTTCTTTGAGTTTGTGGGTGATGAAGATGATCGATTTGCCCTGGCTGCGCAACAGCTCCATGACCGCGAAGAGGCCTTCGATTTCCTGTGGGGTCAGGACGGATGTCGGTTCGTCCAGAATCAGGATTTCAGCATTTCTGTAGAGCGCCTTGAGGATTTCGACGCGCTGCTGGACGCCGACGGGCAGGTCTTCGATGATGGCATTGGGGTCTACGGGCATGTTGTAGCGTTCGGACAGCTCCTGAATCTGGGCGGAGACGCTTTCGCGGTCGAGGAGGCCGCGGTCTACGCTTTCGCTGCCGAGCATGATGTTGTCGACGACGCTCATGACAGGAACGAGCTGGAAGTGCTGATGGACCATGCCGATGCCGAGGTCGATGGCGTCGCGGGGGGAGTGCATTTCGACGGGGCGGCCATCGACTTGGATCTGGCCCTCGGTGGGCTGGTAGAGCCCGTAGATGATGTTCATGAGGGTCGATTTGCCGGCGCCGTTTTCGCCCAATAGGGCGAGGATTTCGCCTTCGTGGAGAGCGAGGTCAATGTCTTTGTTGGCGACGACGCCGGGGAAGAGCTTGGTGATCGCGAGGACTTCGAGCTTCGGCGGAGAGGCGTCGTTTTGATTGGCCTGGGCGGTTTGGGAGGCGTTCATGCGCTGCCCTCCGTTTCGTAGACTTTGCCTTCGGCGGCCGGGGGCCGCACACGACCGACGAGGCCGGAGACGGCGACGATGGTTACTACGTAGGGCAGCATGGAGATGAACTGACGGGGGACCTGGGTGACGCCGGCGAGCAGCAGCTCGTTCTGGAGGGCCTGGGTGTAGCCGAACAGGGTGGCTGCGGCGAGAGCGCCGAAGGGGTTCCAGTTTCCGAAGATCATCGCGGCAAGGGAAATGAAGCCGCGTCCTGCGGTCATGCCTTCCTGGAACTGGCCGACCGCTTCGAGGACGAGGAATGCGCCGGCCAGACCGGCCAACATGCCTCCCAGGGAGGTGTTTACGTAGCGGTAGAGGTTGACGTTGATGCCGACTGTGTCGGCGGCGCGGGGGTGTTCGCCGACGGCGCGCGTGCGCAGGCCCCAGCGGGTATAGAACAGACCGACGTGCACGACGACGACCATGATGAGAGCGAGATAGGTGATGGGGGGATTGTCAAAGAGGATCGGTCCGATCACGGGAATCTGGGACAGGCCGGGAATCGGGATGGATGAGAACTTGCCCTCGGCAATGGCGTCGCGGTTGTAGAGATAGGAGGTCGTTCCGAGCGCGAGGATGATGATGACTGTGCCTGAGATGATCTGGTCCATGCGAAATCGGATTGAGAAGAGCGCGTGGACGGCTCCCATGAGGCCGCCGACGGCCATGGCCGCGGCGACGCTGAAGATGAGGCTGGCAGCGAGAGGCCAGTGATTGGTGCTGGTCTTGGCGACGAAGCCGGCGAAGGCACCGGCCAGCATCATGCCCTCGATGCCGATGTTGATGATGCCGGACCTTTCGCAGAGGATTCCGCTCAGGGCTCCGAGGACGAGAGGCACTGTCATTCGCAGCGTGAAGTTGAGGGCGCTGATGCCGAAGAGAACGCGCAGCCAGGTCTGCTCTTTGAGGGGCGTCAGATTCACCAGGATGGCCATGACGACCAGAACGAGCGCTACGATCATGGTGTTGCCGTAGCGTCTGCGCAGGTGATGGAAGGCCTTAAGGGGCGCGTTCTTGCTCATGTGCCACCCCAGCTTGTGCTGACTGCAGAGCCGGCGTCGTCCGCGGTCTGCTGGCGCAGCCGGAAGATCATGCGGATGATGAGAGGCGCGGCGACGAAGGCGAGTACGAGCGCCTGAATGATCTGGATGATGTCGGCGGGGACGCCGGACACGAACTGCATTGTGGCAGCGCCGCCGTCGAGTGCGCCGAACATGAAAGCGGCGAGGAGAACGCCGATGGGGTGGGTCTGCCCAAGGAGCGCGACTGTTATGCCATCAAAGCCGACGGCGCCGCCGAATTCGGGCGCGAACTTGTGGTTGAGGCCGAGGGTTTCGATCCCGCCGGCAAGTCCGGCCAGTCCACCGGCAAGGGCCATTGTCAGGATGATAGTGAAGTTAACGCGAATGCCGGCGTAGCGGGCGGCGCGCATGTTGTGGCCGACGGTGCGCATTTCGAAGCCGAGCGGTGTCTTGAAGATGAGCCACCAGACGAGAATCGCGGCGGCCAAGGCGAGGAAGACGCCGGCGTGGACGCGGTACGGGGGCCCGAAGAGCCAGGGGATCTGTGCGGAGTGAAGTACGTCGGGTGTCTCTGAGATTGCGCCGGCGGTGCGATCCCAGAGAGGGCCGGGGGTCTGGCCCTGGGTGCCGCCGGCGTAGACGGTCCAGCCGCCGAAGAGGGAGGCGACGTAGTTGAGCATGATGGTGACGATAACTTCGTGGGCGCCGGTATAGACTTTGAGGATGCCGGGAATTGCGCCCCAGAGCATGCCTCCGACGATGCCGGCGATGAGCGCGAGGGGCAGGTGGATGAAGATGGGCAGGCCTTCGAAGTTGATTCCAACTGCGACGGCGAAGACTGAGCCCATCACGAACTGGCCTGAGGCGCCGATGTTGAACAGGCTGACCTTGAAAGCGAGAGCTACAGAGAGCCCAGTCAAGACGAAGGGGACGGTTTTGCGGATGGTCCTAGCCCAGCCCTTGCCGTCGCCGAATGCGCCCTGGAACAGCCCGCTATAGGCGGCCATAGGGTCATCTCCGGACAGGAGCATGACGACGGCGCCGGCGAGAAGAGCCGACAAGAGGGCGAGCGCGGGGATGAGGAGCGGGCGCAGAATTCGTATTAAGCCGGTTGTCGAAGTTGCGGTCGCCAAGACGGGCCTCCGTCTGAAGGCGTACTTTCCGGCCAAGGGATTCCGGGGTTACTTTGAACTGAGTGCGGCGGGAATGCGGGTCTGGGGAAGGTAGAGGTCAAGCCGGACGTGCCTCTACATGGGAAGCGGGAGGCCCCGCTGCAGATGCCTCCCGCTTCAGCTGGATTCTCGCCGGTTCCGCCAAGTGGGCGTTCGGCGAAGAACCAGTCTACCGATTCACGTGCAGGTGTTGCTAGTTGCCGTATCCGGTGTCGATTGAGCCATCGATGAGGCCGGCCTTCGTCTCAGCGAGCAGGTCCTTCAGCTCCTGTGGGATCATGTCGTCAAAGTCGTGGAAGGGGGCCAGGTCGGCTTTGCCGAAGTAGTTGCCGCCGGGGAACTCGCCTGCGCTGGCCATTGTCACAAGTTCGACGACACCGGGGGTGATCAGTTTCATGGCGCTGGATACGAGGCAAGGATGGGCGGCGGGCACGGTGTTCCACTGGTCGGTATCGACGCCGATGCAGAAGACTGTCTCGCCGGCTCCGTCAGCGGTGGCGACCTCCTGCAGCGCGCCGTTGCCGGTGATGCCGCCGGCGCCGAAGATTACGTCAGCGCCCTGGTCCAAGGCCTGCTTGGCCGTGGCGGCGCCCCACTCGGGATCGACAAAGGCCTGGGAGATTTCGCCGGGATGGTAGGTGGAGATCACGTTGATGTCGGCGTTCACCGACTGGGCACCGGCGACGTAGCCTTCGTTAAAGGCGACGACAGGGGGTACGAGGTCGGTGCCGAGGACTGCGGCGATGGTGCCGGTCTGTGACAGGCTACCCGCGAGGACGCCGGCCAGGTAACCGGAGTGGTCCTCGTTGAATATCAGGCCGGCCACATTGGGGATATTCTCGCCCTGGAACTGGTCAATGCCGATGAAAAAGACGTCGGGGTTTTCTTTGGCGGCGACGGTCGTGGCATCGCCGAGCGCGAATCCGACTGTGAGGATTACATTGTAGTCGGCGTCGATGAACTGCTGTATATTGTCGGCGTAGTCCTTGGCGTCCTGCGTTTCGATGTACTTGATATCGTCTTCGGCCAAGCCAAGCGCTTCGGCGGATTCGACTACGCCTTCCCAGGCAGACTGGTTGAAGCTGCGATCGTTTACGCGGCCGACATCGGTGACGAGGCCGACTTTGAAGTCAGCGGCCATGTCGTCGGCGGCGCCGGAACCTGAATCGGCTGCAGGCACTGCCGCGGGGCAGGCGGCGAGCAGGAGTGTAAGCGATGTCAGTAGAAAGAGTAATTTCATCATGCGGGAAGCTTTCATGCGGATTCTCCTTTGGTGACGTGAGAAATATCTCACCAAGAATTCGGGTTAGACAGAATCGGAGGTGTTTAGCAAGGCCGGTTGGCGCGGATGTACTCGGGACTCGCGTGCGTCTGATTTCGGGAGGGGCGGTCACGAGAGGTGAAGCCCGGCGGCGCGCCCCAGTTAACTCTAGCTCATTATATGCTGATCGCAGTGCGTTCGCAAGGAAAAGGAAAAACGGGGCGGCGTCAGAGATTTGGGGTGGGAAGGGTCTTGGGGGGGAAGTAATGTCAGCGGCGGCTGGAACTGTTTACGGCTCCTGGAGGGCCGCGGGGCAAGCGCCAGGCCTGGCCCTACCGTGGCATTCCGGGTAAGTGTGGAGGCTGCGCGTAAGGGGGTGGTGTGGCAGGGGGTTGAGACGGCAAGTGGGGGAGGAGACACTGTTGGCTAGACACGTTGCCGGGGAAGAATACACACGGTGGCTAGCAAGGGCGGGGCGTTGCGGGGGCGCAGCCCCTGCACAAGAGAGGGCCGAAGGCCCGAACGCCCAGAACTGCAGTGGTCAGTGGTCGGTGGTCAGTGAATAGTTGCCGGTGATTGGAACTGGAAACGACTGTGGCTTGGTTGCATCAAGAGGTATACAAGAGATCGCCCCCATTATAGGCTGCGCCCGGGCGGGAATGCGACGCGAAATATGGCGCCGGATTGTGTTATACTGATAGACCGACTTGGTGGGAGATTCTGATGGGGAGGTTCAACTGAACAGCAACGAACTGGCGCGGAAGATCGTCGAAATCATTGAAGAGAAGCAGGCGGCGGACATCGTATTACTTGACGTGAGTGAGCAGACCAGCATTGCTACTTATTTTGTGCTGGGGAGCGTGGACAACGAGCGGCAGGCGAATGCGATACGGGATGATCTGTGGGAGCAGTTGCGGGTCGAGCAGAAGACGCGGCCGCTGAACGTGCACGACCTGCGGCAGGAAGGTGGCGGGTGGCTCCTGGCCGATTACGGCGATGTCATTTTGCATCTATTTACGGAGGAGACGCGGCGCCGATATGACCTAGAGGGGCTGTGGAGCGACGCCCACATTGTGATGAAGATCCTGTAGCGGGGGCAGCTTGGGACTGGGCCAGTCCGGCTGCCCCCCGGTGTGAGAAGGCCGGCGCGTTCAAGCCGTGACGCTAGACTGGTAGAGGGCGACGGCGGCCTCGGTATCCAGGTGTTCGGTGGCGTCGAACAGGTCGGTTGTTGCGTCCTGGCCGTCGTCGACGTCTGGATTTTCTGTTGCCCGATAGGCGTCATCCTGTGCGATCCCCGCGGCCAGCATCGTATTGACGATCCGTGGCGGTGTTGAAGAGATATTGGTTCCGACGAGGCTGCCGAAGAAGTTGGCGACTTCGAACATAGCTTCAAAGGGGCCGGCTGAGAGATGGACGCCGTTGTTGGCGATTGTCACTTCGTCGAAGCCGTAGTGGGCAGGTCGGGCGTGCAACTCGCCGCGAATTGAGCCGGTTACGGCGCGTTCGGGGAAGGTATCTCCGATCATCTGGTCGCGTAGCTCTGCCCAGCCGGTGTCGGAATGGATGAGCATGAGGGCGATGCGGTGGGCAGGCTCGGTGAAGTGGGCCAGTTGGGCGGGGTGGAAGCCGTTGACGAGAATGAATTTTTCGCCGGCATCCTCATAAGCCTGGACGTAGAAGCCGGAGCGCACTTTGTGCGCTTTTTTTGTAAACCAGAGGTCGTCCAACGTAGCCGGCGTGAAAGCGGGATGGGCGTTCAGGAACTCGTGGCCACCGAACAGTGGGTAGTCGGCAGCGGGGACGGCGAGCGCGTCGTAGACAGAGCTGCGATCGGCGGCGTCCAGGCCGGTTGACGCGTTCTTTGAGAGGACATTGATGGCGCCGTAGTGGCGGTCCATGCTTTCTTTTTGTTCGAGGGAGGGGCCGCCGACGAGGACAGTGCCGGCTATGGTGGCGTCAAACTCTGAGAGTTTGGCCCAGATCAGGTCGATGGCATTGCCGAGGCAGTTCCGATCTTCAATTGCCAGGATCTCCGGTTTTATAAACATGAGCAGTTCATTTTGCTGCTGCGTTTGCCCGATGGCAGGGGGTTGAATGACTGCGATTTCCTCATCTTTCCTCAGTGAATCAAGCAGTGCCTGTTTCACCTGTTGCTGACTCTGCACACATCGCTCCTTTGGTGCGCCGGGAAGTCCGGATGGCAGTTTGATCGCGACATGGTCGCGATTGTTTCCGGGCCGATTTACAGTGGCGGTCCCGGCCGTGCCGCCTTCGCAGCAGCCTACCGCAGACCCTTTGTTTTGACAAAAAAAGTTGGCGCTTAGACGGGTTCACCGGGGACTCATCGGGACGCGCGATGTCCGGTCAGAAGGCTCCCCTGGCGGCGTTGAGCAGGGCCGCGTCTTTGGGGGAGACTGAGATGTCGGTTGGGACGGCGAAGGCACTCTTGTAGGCAAAGCGGGTGACGGCGTATTCGCCGTCGGGGTCCATGGCTTCGAGGGGCGCCCTGGCAAGGGCCTTGTCGTCTTCATCGCCGATGCGGGCAGAAACCACCCAGCCGAGAAGCAGGTTGGAATTGAGGGAGACCAGGAGACGCGCCAGATGGAGGGCTTCTTCGGTGCGATCAGCGTGCCAGTGAGATTCGAGCAGACCGCTCTGGTAGTCGAGCCGACCGGGCTCTTCTTGTGTCAGCTCTGTGTAGATGCGGATGGCCCTTTCCCAGCGGCCGCCCATGCGGTAGAGGGTGGCAAGCGCGGGACGGGTGAGCATGAGAGGGCGTTTTTGGCGTAGAAGGGTACGGGACAGCCCCTGGCGGATGGGAGTGTTGTAGGGCGCGTTTTCGAGGGCGAGGGTCCAGAAGCGTTGGGCTTTTGTCAGGTTGCCGTCGGCTTCGGCTTCCCTGGCGAGTACGGACCAGGCGAGTTCGCTGCCGGGGTCAGCGTTTAGCAGACGCAGGGCCCAGTCCGTGCCTTCGTGCCAGCGGCGCGTAAGCCAGATGACCTGGAGAAAGCGGAAGTAGGTGGGCAGGTGGCGGGGCAGGCTTTTGAGGACTACGCGAATTAGCGGAACGGCTTCTTCAGGGCGGTTGGCGGCCAGGCGGCGGTCGATGACCTCGTTCCAGTGGGAGAGTTGTGTGGCTATTGTGGTGGACTGGCCAAAGCGGGTTCGCGTCATACGGGCCGGTGCGCCTGGTCCTTCTGCAGGAGTTCGATCATGATGCCGTGGGCGGCCTGGGGATGGACGAATGCGACGAGGCCGTGGACACCCTGGCGGGGGGTCTCGTCGATGAGACGGACGCCCTGGGCGCGGAACTGTTCAAGGGTGAGTGCGATGTCGGGGACGGCGAAGCAGACGTGGTGGCTGCCTTCGCCTCTGCGCGCCAGGAAGCGGGCAGTGCCGCTGTCTTCGTCGGTGGGGGCGAGGAGTTCGATGGTGCTGTTGCCGGCGTCAAGGAATGCGATCTCGACGCCGTGGTCGGGTGCGTCGAGCCGTTCCAGGAGTGTAAAGCCGAGGATGCCGCAGTAGGTGGAGAGGGCTTGGTCAAGGTCGTGGACGACGATGCCGATGTGGTCGATGTGGGCGTTGGATAGGTGGATGGGGTTCGTAGTGTTCATTTTTTGGCGTGATCAGGTCCTGTTTTGGCGTCGTCTGGCCCAGGAACTGGTCCTGATTCCAGTTTATGCAGCCAACCCTGAAAGTGCGGGCACTCTCTGCGAATGGAATCCAGGCCGATTTCCAGCGCTGCCAGTGTTCCTAACAGTGGTTTGTTGTAGTCCGGCACGAGGTTTTGGACGCGTTTGGAAGGCGCTGAATGGGGGGAGTCGTCAATCTCTTCCGGTGTATCGAATGCGTCTCGAACCGCTTGGAATTGCTTTTCCAGGGAGGGACTACCGATGCCGCGGCTAAAGGCCACACAGTCGCTGAAGAGCATTGCCTCAAATTCGTGCATCATAACGTATGGAACGAATCTGTGAGAGTTAAAGTCCCCTCCCATATGCCTGGCTACATCTGCAAATAGGGCGTCTTCCACTGAACGTGCCTTGTTAGAAAGCGCAGTCGTTGCGGCTGCCTGGCGACCCGGCCAAGCGCCAGAGCCGCTCTGAGGAAGCCCGTAATAGTCTACCATCGTGCTTACAAGGCAACGATGGTCTTCCTTTAGGTGATTGAGAATGCCAGTTCTCGCCGTCGGCCAAGTTATGATACCGCCTCGGCGTGTCCTCTGGCGGGCGTTACCGATGATGCGAGCGCTTACCTCCACGTAGCCAAATGAAAAAAGATGAGGGGCAAGAACCTCATTGATGAAGCTCTCTTCCGTTTGGCCCTCAACATGAATGAGTAATCTGGTCACTCGGGAAGTTTCCAAGCTACTCATGCGACGGGCGGCCTCCGATCTCGTTCTTCTCCCATAGCTGGCCGAGACTGTATTCAGTCAACCAGTTCTCCAGCTTGTCGGCATCGAGCCGTCTGAATTGTGTTTGCCCGTCCACGCGGTCGGCCACGAGCACATCTCCCGGTTGGAAATGATCCAAGAGAAGCGATGATTGCGTTGCGAGAATGACCTGTGTCTTGGCGGACACCTGCTTTACTAGTGAAGCAAACAGTGTTATTGCGTAGGGATGCAGCCCCAACTCGGGCTCGTCAATGACAACAATTTGTGGTCTGAGAGGCTCCGGTTGTAGCAGGAGGGTAGCCAAGGCGATGAAGCGCAAGGTTCCGTCAGAAAATGAGGATACGTCAAAGTAAGCATCGGAGCCTCTATGCCGCCACTCGAGACGAATCCTGGTTTCATTGAGTGCCAAAGGTTGGAGGACAAAATCGTCGAAAAAGGGTGCGGCCAGTCTTACGGTGCGGCGTATCATATTGTACGCAGTCTCGTGTTTCAAGCTCAGAAGGTACAGAAAGGCTGCAAGATTGGAAGCATTTGACCGGAGGTAGCGGTTGTCATTGACGTCAGCGGTTTTCCGCATTGAGGAGGCAGAGCCGGTGTCATGAAAGTGAAAGAGGCGCCAACTGTCTATTGACCGACGTACGTCTTCTGCATGGCCAGGGACGTATTGCAGACTTATGCCGGCCTCCCCACTTCGACCACTGAGGGCCTGTTCATGGAGGCTCGGGTGGGAAGGCTGTTCTGTCAAGTACACGGCCTCCACGTTAGGCCGCAGGGCGTCATCGTCGGTGGCAATCAATGTCAGTCGATACTGAAGTTTTCTGCTTTCGAGAGAAACATGAATGTGTACCCGATTCGTTGTCTCAGAACCAAAGTGCAGGATTCTGTCGGCGCCACCGGCGCGTTTTACGTAATCCTGCAGACGCCCGAATCGGATGGCCTGGAGGAACGAGAACACCTCAATGAAGTTTGACTTTCCGGAACCATTGGGGCCGATCAGAAGGTTGATAGGGCCCAGTGCCAGTTCCTTCGTCGAAGCGATGCTCTTGAATCCTTCAACCGTGATGCTGTCGAGCACTTCTCACTCCTCATCATCGTAAAGGCGCCAGCCGGGAAGCTCCACGTCCGGACCGGAGACAGCGCTGAGGGGCAGTTTCAGGAACTTGCCTTCGGCGCGGACGGCGACAATGCCGTCGGGCAGAAGGATTTCGCCGCTGCCGGTGAACATGCGGCGGTTCTGGGTCAGGACACGGCCTAGGGCGCTGACTTCCGTTTCAAGGGGGACGGGATGCAGGAATCGTGTCGACAGCTCGGCGGTGATGCCCCATCGTTCCACGTTTTCTCCTGAGCCGTAGTTGATGGCTCGGGCGATGGTCTCGTCGAGGACGCCGGTGAGGACGCCGCCGTGCATGCGACCGGGATAGCCCTGGTGGCAGTGCTGGCCGGAGAAGCGGGCCAGGATTTCGGGGTCGCCTGCGGCATTGACGGTCTCGTAGAAGCGTACTTTCACGCCGGCGACGTTTTGCAGGCCGCAGACGAAGCAGAAGGCGCTGTTCGGTTGCTTCTGCATTACACCCAACTTGACGGCTGGTGCTCGCCGAATTCGGCCCTGAGGGCGTCACAGATTTCGCCAATGGTGACGTCGCTCTCGACGGCTTCGATGAAGAGCGGCATCAGTGGCGCGGAGGCGACGCGGGCGGCCTGCCCGATGCGCTGGAGGACATCGGATGCCCTATGTCGATCGCGGCGGGCGCGCAGGGCGGCGAGGGCTGCGATCTGTTCATTCTGCACGACTTCGTCGACGTGCAAGGTCTCCTCGGGGAGGGTGGCACCGCCCTGGTAGCGGTTGACGCCGACGACGGTTTGTGCCCCGCTCTCGACGGCGCGGAGGGAGGCGTATGCCGACTCCTGGATTTCGCGTTGGATGAAACCGTCGGCGACGGCCTGCATGGCACCGCCCAATTTGTCGATGCGTTGGATGTAGTCGCGGGCCTGGCGTTCGATTTCGTCGGTGAGCCACTCGATGTAGTAGCTGCCTCCGAGCGGGTCGACGACGTCGCCGATGCCGCTCTCACCGGCGAGGATCTGTTGCGTGCGCAGCGCGATTTCGACGGCTTTTTCGGTGGGTAGCGCGAGCGCCTCGTCCTTTGAATTGGTGTGCAGGCTCTGGGTACCGCCCATGATCGCGGCCAAGGCCTGAACTGTAACACGAACAATGTTGTTGTCGGGCTGTTGGGTGGTCAGGGTACTGCCGCCGGTCTGGGTGTGGAAGCGAAGGCGCCAGCTCTTTGGGTCGGCGGCGTTGAATCGCTGGCGCATGAGATTGGCCCAGAGGCGGCGGGCGGCGCGGAACTTGGCCACTTCCTCCAGAAAGTCGTTGTGGGCGTTGAAGAAGAAGCTGATCTGGGAGGCGATGAGGTCGACGTCGAGCCCAACGTCAATGGCTTGTTGGACGTATTCGACGGCATTGGCAAGGGTGAACGCCACTTCCTGGACGGCGCTGCTGCCGGCTTCGCGAATGTGGTAGCCGCTGACGGATATGGTGTTCCATTTGGGCACGCGGCGGGCGCAGTAGAGAAACAGGTCGGTCATCAGGCGCATGGAGGGCGCGGGCGGGAAGATGTAGGTGCCGCGGGCGATGTATTCCTTCAAAATGTCGTTCTGGACGGTGCCCCGCAGTTTTTGCAGGGGCACGCCCTGCTCCTTGGCGACGGCGATGACCATGGCCAGCAGAATTGCGGCAGGCGCGTTGATGGTCATGCTGACGCTGACTTTGTCGAGCGGAATGCCTTGGAGAAGTGTGCGCATGTCCTGCAGACTGCTGATGGAGACGCCGACTTTACCGACTTCGCCCTGGGCTAGATCGTGGTCGGCGTCGTAGCCTATCTGTGTGGGGAGGTCGAAGGCGACGGACAGACCGGTCTGTCCCTGTTCGATCAGGTAGTGGTAGCGCTGGTTGCTTTCGGCGGCGGAGCCGAAGCCGGCGTACTGGCGCATGGTCCAAAGGCGGCCGCGATACATGTTGGGCTGGACGCCACGGGTGAAGGGGAATTCGCCGGGGAAGCCGAGTTTTTGCAGATATTCGGCGGCGTTGCCGTCGTTTGAGGCCGCCTCGGAAGGTGTGTAGAGAGGTTGGATGACGATTGAGGGGCTGCTGGTCGTGAACTGCTCTTTGCGTTCGGGGAAGCGGCTCACGACGGGGGCGAGCGTGTCATCCTGCCAGGCTCGTTTGAGGGCAGTCAGTTTGTTGGGGTTGGCGTTGGGGTGCGGCTGTGTGCCATCGGCTCTCGGCTTGCCACTCGGTTCATCCATATCAGTTCACTCAGTTGGCGTAGGGGAATCCTGAAGGGGTTACATTTCCAGCCGTCCGGCCAAGGCGTTGCTCAGGGTCATTTCATCAGCGTACTCGAGATCGCCGCCGGTTGGCAGACCACGGGCAAGGCGTGTGACGCGTACACCCAGGGGTTTGATGAGGCGGGCGATGTACATGGCGGTGGCTTCACCTTCAAGGTTTGGGTTGGTGGCAACGAGCAGCTCTCTAGTTTCGTGGTAATCGGCCTGTTGGCCGGCATGGTTGGGCTGCAGGCGGCCGAGCAGTTCGTGGAGCTTGAGGTCGTCGGGACCAATTCCTTCCACGGGAGAGATCGCACCGTGGAGCACGTGATAGAGGCCCTGGTAGGATCCGGTACGCTCGATAGCCTGGACGTCGAGCGGTTCTTCGACGACGCAGATGATCGACCGGTCGCGCTGTTCGTTGTCGCAGATTGTGCAGGGGTCTTTGTCGGCTATATTGTGGCAGAGGCCGCAGAAGAGCGTATCGGCCTTGAGTTCTTGTAGGGCGGCCGCCAAGGTGAGCGCGATTTCCTCGTCGTTGCGCAGGAGGAAATAAGCAAGACGAGAGGCTGATTTGGGGCCAATGCCGGGCAGGCGGCTGAAGGCATCGATGAGGTTGGAAACGGGTTGTGCGAGCGGCGCCATTGCGCGATCCCAGGGTGCGGTTAGCTTGGGTTGAGCTCGAAAACGCGCATTTTGCGTGTTTCGTATTGCGTATTGCGTAATGCGTTAATGCGTTAATGCAGAAATGGCAGGCGCGTTACCAAGGCGTGATCGGCGCGAAGAGTCTTGGTGTCAAGCTGGACTTACTTTCGTTCAGAAACCGAGGCCAGGGATGTTGAGGCCGTCCGCGAATCCACCCATGCGCTCTTCGGTGAGGGATTTCACCTTTTCGGAGGCGTCGCCGACGGCTGCCAGCAGCAGGTCTTCCAGCATTTCCACGTCATCGGGATCGACCACTTCCGGCTTTAAGCGAAAGGCCTGTACGGCCTGATGGCCGTCCATATCCACTTCGACCATCCCGCCCCCGGCGCTGCCGGTCACGGTCTCTTCGGCCAGCTCCTCCTGGGCTTTTTCCATGTCGCCCTGCATTTTACGTACGCGCGCGGCGAGGTCGCCGCCCGAGCCTCCGCCCATCCCGCCGCCAAGCGCACCGCCGGAGGGCATGCCTGGGGCGCCGCCTCCGAAGGGATTCGTGCCGCTTCTGGTTCTGCGATTTCTCTTCTTTTTCGCCATCGGTTTCACTCCTGGTGCAAGATATAATGGGCTTTCCTAATTTTTGTCGGCCCGGTTGCCGCCATCAACGACTTCTGCGCCCAATTCGGATATGGCGTATGCCAACAGGGGATCGGGCCCGCTGGCCGGTTCTTCCTCGACTGCCTGACCTGTGGCGGAAGGGATGGTGGCCTTTTCGCCGCTCTGGCAAATGAGCGTTACCTGCTGACCCAGAATCTCTGCCAGAATGCCGGAAACGGCATCTTTGGTTTTGGCCTCTGAGATTACGCCTTGGGTAAATGAGTTATTGCCGAAAGCGATTGCCACGGCATTTCCTCCAATGGCAAGATCGCGAATGGAGCGCAGGGAGGCCTGTTCCTTGGGCCCGCACTGATTGCGGACGGTGGTCAGGAATTCGTCCCAGCGGCCTCGCAGACGTTGCATGGCCTCGGCGTCGAGAGGCGCGGCGGACGGTTTGTCGGCGACCGGACTCGGTGCGGGGGTTGCAACAGAGGGGGTGGTAGCTCTGGCCGCTTTCGGCGGGGCGGTGGTTGCCGGTTGTGCCGCGGTCTGGGCCGCAGTCTCGACCGCGGTCTGGGCCGGGGTTGCTGCCGGCTGAGGCTGAACGCCTTCGATGAGTTCGACCAGTGCCAGCTCCAGGGGAAGCTGTGGCTGGAAGCCTCCTTTGAGCTCGGTCATGGCCTGGCTGAACCGTTTGATGGCCCAGAGCGTATCGGCGTTGCCTATTTCCTTCGCCTGCTTTTGCATGGTCTGGACGGTATCGGGAGCGCAGTCTTCGAGGAGTGCGCCATCGCCGACCATCTGCACGAGCATCACGCCGCGCAGGTGCTCGATCACCTGGCCCACGAATTCATTGAGGCTGCCCCCTTGGAGGAGCAGGTCGTGGATGAGTGAGAGGCCTGCAGGTACGTCACTGGCTGCCAAGGCGTCCACAAATGCGGTTACGGTTTCACTGGAGGCGCTGCCCAAGACCTGTTGCACTTGTTCCAGAGAGATTGCCAGGCTGTCGTCTGTGGGCGCGGCCGCGCCGTAGCTGGTCATTTGATCGAGCAGGCTGACGGCATCGCGCATACAGCCTTGGGCGCTGCGGGCGATGGCGAAGATGGCCGCCTCCTGAACATCGAAGCCTTCTTCGGAGGCGACATGGGTCAGATGGGCTGCGATCTCGGCGACAGGAATGCGGCGAAAATCAAAGCGCTGGCAGCGGCTGAGAACGGTTGCGGGAATGCGGTGAGGTTCGGTGGTTGCCAGGACGAAACGCGCGTAGGGAGGAGGCTCTTCGAGCGTTTTGAGCAGTGCGTTGAAGGCGCTGGCGCTGAGCATGTGGACTTCGTCGATGATGTAAATTTTGTAGCGGGACTCGCTCGGCTGAAAACCGACTTTTTCGCGCAGTTCGCGGACGTCGTCGACGCTGTTGTTGCTGGCAGCGTCGATTTCGATGAGGTCCAACATGCGGCCTTCGTTGATGGCGGTACAGTGGTTGCAGTTGTTACAGGGCTGCTTCTCTTCGTTAGTGCAGTTGAGGGCTTTGGCGAGGATCCTGGCGGTAGAGGTCTTGCCGGTGCCGCGCGGGCCGGCGAACAAGTAGGCGTGGGCCACCCTTCCGTCGCGCAGCGCGTTGAGGAGGGTGGTCGTCACGTGTTCCTGCCCAACCACTTCGTCGAAAGTCTGGCTGCGCCATTTGCGGTACAGCGCCTGTGCCATGTGCCTTGCTCCTATTGGGCGACAAATCCGGAGGACTTTCGCGCCCCTACACGGCCTGCTCGGACAACACGTTTCAGTCTACCATCGGGCAGAGGCGGAGGCAAACGGATAGGGGTTTTCACGTGGTATACTTCAGGT
Organism: Caldilineaceae bacterium; assembly: GCA_965207495.1. GTDB lineage: Bacteria > Chloroflexota > Anaerolineae > Caldilineales > Caldilineaceae > Bin5. Next base: position 2,384,329 of record OZ242287.1, on the reverse strand, counting down.
ATGGGAGCCATGGAGAGTGTTGAGAAATGGGACTGCAGAGATCGGCGGTAGCAGTTCTCAGTAGTCAGTTTTTAGTTGTTAGTGAACGGCGACGGGCAGTGGACAGTGGGTTGAAATAAAGTGGGGGACGAGACACTGTTGGCTAGACATATTGCTGGGGGAGAATGAGCACGGTGGCTAACAAGGGCGGGGCGTTGCGGGGGCGCAGCCCCTGCACAAGGGAGGGCCGAAGGCCCGGACGCCCGGAACGGCAGTTTTTAGTAGGTAGTTCTTAGTTTTTGGTGAACTGCGGACTGCGGAGGTCAGGAGTGCGTGGCGGCGCCTGCAGGCGAGCTGAGATTAAGGCTTTGGCGTTGGTGGGCCTTCAGGGCGGAGGTTGGGAGCGGGTTGGATGGTGTCGGACCAGGAAGGGAGAGGTGGTAGGCGCGTATGAGCAGAAAGGTTATTCATTCGCTTCGGGAGAGGCGGCTGGTGGACGAGGCGGTCGCTGGGCTGGGTGATGCGGAATCTGAGGTGGAAATGGCGCAGGCGGTGGAGCGGATTGCGCGCGAATATGCGGCGGAGCTGGTACTTGCGGCGGTTCGTAAGCATCTGGAGACCGGCAACAGCCAGATGCGGGGCGGATTGGGCCGACTTGCGGCGTTGCTGCCGGGGCCTGAGACGGCAGCGATGCTGCGCAAGGAGGCGGGGCGGCGGGACAATCCCACTCAGACCCGTTTGAATGCGGCGATGATACTGGAGAAGTTTCTGCAGATCGAGGTTTCGGCGGGCCTAATGGGCGATTTGAGGGACCCGAACCTGATTGTGATGCAGAGTCTGCGGGAGGCGGTGACGGAGGCGCGGTCCAACCGGTATGTGTTGCTGGAGTATGTGCGGCAGATGAGGCAGGAGAACGAGGATATTGCTTACTTAGTCCTCGAACTGATCGAGCAACTGGAAAAGACGGACCAGCCGGAGCTGCTGCGGCTTATCGCGTATGATTCGCGGCGGGGCGTTGCGGAGTCGGCATTGGACAGTTTGGGGGCGCTGCGCGGGGCGGAGGCCGGAGGGCAGAGCGCGTCGGCGCTGCACACGCTGCAATCGACTTTGCGGCCAGAACTGGCGCGGACGGCGGCGCGGAGCCTGCGCAAGCTGCGGCTTGCGGGCGTAGATTGGGCGCTGCAGGGGGCGGACGACTGGTGGACGCTGCTCTCGCCAAGCGATATGCAGGGCACGCAGCATCAATGGTTCCTGGGAAACGGAGACGATGAAGGTTGCAGGCTGGTCGGACTGCGCATTAGTGGAACGGCGGGGGTTCTTGGGGCATTTGGAAGCGATAGCCTGAACCGCCGGCAATTGCCTTCGAGACGTCAGGTGGGGGAGTCGTTGTCGATTTCCGTTGCGCCGGAGGAGAGGATCGTTTTCGTTACCATTCCCTACACCTATGCAAGACATTGCTTGCAAGAGAGTCTGGAAAGCCACTGGCAGGGCACGGAGCGCGCCCTGCCGGACGAGTTTACGTTATTTTGTCCGTTCCTGTTTGCGTATGAGGGGGGACCCGTTTCCGGCGAGATTACATCTTTGCTGGCGTCGGGGCCGGTCCTGTGGGAAGAGGGGCGGGGAGAGCTGTCGAAGGTTACGGCGGAGTTGTTGGAACATCCGGCGATGGCCGGTTGGGTCCTGCAGGTGGGTAAACCGGGCGTGGACGCTGGAGAGACTGGCGGTCTGATGTCGGGAGAGATGGCAGATGGAGCCGATGAAGGGCGTCTGGCCAGGATGCCGTTGGAGGCGTTGGGCAAGCTGGCGGCGTCGATTGTTTCGGAGGACGTTCCTCAGGAACTGGCGGGGCAGATTCGGCAGGCGTTACTGGCGCAGGCGGCGTGGCTGTATTTTGCGGGGGGAAAGAGATTGGCGCGCCACGCGGTGTTGACGGCCGAGAGCTTACTCACTGAGCCAATTTACAGCCATCCACTGCTTTTGCAGATGATTGCACGCGGCTTCCTGTATTCTCGGGGATAGGGGAGCGGGCCAGAAGAATCTGCGTGAGGCTGGCTGAGGGTCCTGCTCGTTTCAAGTTCAGGCAGATCTCAGCCATAGGGGGACGACCTAACTTTTCAGGAATCGAGCCAGACCCATATACAGATTTTGCACAACAGCGAAAAAATGTGTATTTTATGATGCATAGACTCTTGCGACCTGCGGAGAACGCAGTTCAGAACCTGCAAAACAAGCTTCGACACATAATTGTTTTGTAAAGTATTTGGCAAATTAGTTTCTTTTGAGTACAGCAGTCGTCCTGAGTGAGGAAGCAGAATCTCCGGGATATTGAGCTTTTGTTACGCTGACTTCAGAGAGGAAAGCATTCAAAGGCAACGATTGGTATTCGCGAAAAGTGCAACTTCAGATTCCGTTATGTAGTTGACTTTTGGCCTGCCTGGTGTGAACAGAACAGCAATGACGCTGGCACCTGCAAATTCATCGGGAACAATAGCCTTACCTGCAACCTCAACATGGGGTTGTGTGCTCTGCGTCTCCCTTTCCACCACTCCAGAAAATAGCAGGGATTTTCCCGCGCTCCGGGCACCCGGACGACACAATCAAATGCGGTCGGCGTTCAGACAGAGATCGGCGAGTGTGCATATGCCGCTCTCAGGCTGTTGCTCTTTCGGTATTGCCTCGACTGGTTACAAGACGAAGCGGTGCAGGCGAGCCTATCCTATGGGAAAGGCGATGCTTTGGGTTTCTGACAGTAGGGACGGATTGACGCCGAGAATGAGGTGTCTTCGCAGGTCAGAAATGCAAGGTAGACAGCTGCTACGCATTGATATAGTGATGACCAGAAATTGGCAGCCGCTGAAGGCAATAGCGAGTAGGTTTACTATATCAAGGGGGACCAGGTCCTTATCACTGGGGACCAGATCCTTTTTGATGTTTGGGTGAGCCGAGATTTGCCAGTGCAGGACCTCGTCAATTGACGGATGGCTGCGGATGACCACAGAGGGCCTCGAAGGTAAAAGTTTGGATTCGGGGCAGTTTGGATTCGGGGCAGATCGAAGGTCGGCGGCCAAAAGTATGGCGAGGGTCTGAGTTCGATTCCATCCTGAGTGGTTTTAGAAATATCTTGATTGAAGGGATATTCACCAATTTCGGAAGTAATCTGGTATAATTATGTTTCCATTTTTTGTGAAGACCACCGCTCTCAGTCGGCTAAAGAGCGCATTGCAAGTACTTACTTTTGGCCTTTCAGTCTTAGTGATTCCGTCGGGGATATTCAGAGGAGAATAGTAGGTGACGGTTGTTGAAAAGGCCTTCTTAAGCAAATTGGGCGACTTGCCCAGCACGTGTGTGTTCCGCGGGCAGGGGGATAGCAGCTGGAGATTATATTCTGCGGCTACCCGTCGCCTGATTGATTATTTCAGTAATGACGAGAGCATCCTTGAGAAGGCAATCTTCTCCGATATGCACTAGGTTTATCATCGATCCGTATTGTTGGATCCTGCAAGAAGCTATGGCTTTGGAAGTGAAGATGGCCAGTTGATTCCGGACATTCAGCTTCTGGCCAAACTTCATGGCTTCGGTGCTGCTACAGGCTTCCTCGACTTCGCCCTAGATCCATTGGCGGCATTGTGGTATGCATGTGAAGTGGATGATTGCGACGGCAGGGTATTTCTGGTGGACTTGGACAGTTGGATTGGGTTTCGGCGGATATCAGTTGGAGAAGCCCTTCAAAGCGTGGAAGAGATTTTCAGATGGCCAGAGGAGCGAGGCGGGAACCTTTACTTTGAGACGTCAGTTCAGGAGAATGACAGTGCCCGTGAATTGCAAAGCAAGAATTTCAGCGTTCAAGCGTGGCCGCTGATTCCGGCAGACGCCTTCAGGTCTGTTGTCATAGCCGCAACTGACAAGCCCCAGATCCGGCAAGAGCTCGAAGAAAAGTTCGACTATGGCAAACCCGGTCTTTTGGCCGATTTGCAGCGGTTCTCGGTTGTGAACAGCCCAAGACTCCCAATACCACAGATAGAGGATCCGGAATTCAGCCTGCTTCTCGGGAATCAGTGTTACTTGCAGGGAGACTATCCTGGCGCCATAGCACATTACGATAAGAGTGTTGAGCTTGGGCCTGATGAAGACCTTGGATACTTCTACTATGTTCGAGGGAATGCCAAGGCGGCAGCGGGGGATTTGAGCGGCGCGCGCGGAGACTACGATTTGGGGCTCTGCTATGAAGAGAGGATTGCAGAGGAACTTGCAAGGAGGGCTGACGGCCAAACCAACAAACACCGTCTGTGGCAACTGCACTATAACAGGGGGAATGTCAGGGCCGAGTTACAAGACTTGACGGGGGCACTGGACGATTACGGAGAAGCAATCCGTATTGGAATGCATGAGAGTATAAGGAGGGCTTCGAGTTTCCTGAATAGAGGAAACGTAAACCTCCAACTGTGCAAGTTTAGCGAGGCGCTTCGCAATTACGATGAGGCCATAGAAGCAGGTAGTCCCTTCGCACATTTCAACAGAGGAAACGTACTGGTCACGCTGGGCCGTTTTGATGAAGCGCTTCAGAGTTACGATGAGGCGATTCATGGAGGAGACAGGAGATCCGGGGTCATTTGCAATCGAAACGGCGTGACGGCAATACTGAACAGGATAGGAGGGGACGGTTACATAGTGGACGCGCCGCGGAACAGGGACAGTTCGCGTCGTATGATAATCGAGGTGTCTCTAAGAGCCGACTCCGACAACAGGTATACGGAGTTTTTCAATTTTCATGGGGCAAAAGGGAATGACGGCAATATTGGAGGCGTAAATTTGCCGGGCGGCGTGGGCTACGCAGGCAATGTTGGGTTTGTCGTTGTGGTGAAGGGCGAGGAATGGTGATGGGGTTAGTGGACGACTGGATTTGCAGCCTTTCCTGAAGGTGTTGCTCCATCTGCCGGCGTGTCATAGAATGAGAAAGAATGGGCCTTGTTACCGGACGGCCCAATTTGCGGGTATTGTCTCTGTAATAGGCGATGGTCTGGTGAGGCACCTCCATATACAGTGACACTTATGTGCAGAGATACCTCCTCCAGCTGTATTTGCGGGCTGAATCAAGAAGCAATTTCCCAGAAGAAGAGAAACTCCAATGGCAATCGGTGGCGCGACCATCGATGCCGTCAGGGTGCAAAGCGGACATGGGACTGAGCGCGTCCTGATATGCGAATCATGCCGATACTAAAGTGGAATCTAGTCGTAGCGATGGCGCTGGTGATAGCGGCAGCGGTCATTTTTGCGGGTCCAGTGGCGTTGTTGGCCCAAGCTCCCGAAGGTGAGGGCAGCGGCGCTTCTGAAGAAAGTTCCTTGATGGATGCGGCCACGGAGGTTGAGATTCAGCGGCAGTTCAACGAACTGCGGCGGGAGATCTTGGACGACCGGGCTGACTCGGTGGGCTGGTGGCTGACGGGCATCGCCGTCTTGTTCACCTTGTTTGTGTTGTTCTTAGGGTTCGCCGGGTATCTTGCTCTCGGGAGATTGCGGGAGATTGAGGAGGCGGTTCGCGGCAATGTGGAAACGGCACGCGGGCATGCAGAGGAAGCAGGCCGGCTTGCGGAAGAGATTCGGGGTTATGGCGGGGAAGCGGACGAGCCTTTGCGCAGTATGACGGGCGCGGAGTTAGGGTTTGCGCGAACGCAGATTGGCGAGGAACTCAGTCGCGTACCGGGTCGAGCCGGTGCATCTGCCGTCGCGGAGGCACGGCAGCTGGAGGAAGAGGGACGGCTTGATGAGTCAATAGCGAGGTGGAAGGACATTGCCGGTGTTGCGGAAGGGAGCAATGATGAACTGGCTGCGATGGCCTTTCGGTCGATAGGTGACCTGTCGGAAAGGTTGAGCAGGAGCGCCAAGAGATGAACGACCGGCACGCGCGCGCTTATTTCCTGCCGAGCAACGAATTGGGCGAGGCAGGCATGTCCGAATCGCGGGAGGCGCTGGCTGCGTACTCGCAGGCGGTGCGATTGAGACCGGATTACGCGGAGGCCTACAATAACCGGGGCAATGTCAGTAGCAACCTGGGACATTACGAAGAGGCGATCGCGGATTACGACCGGGCAGTTCACCTGAAACCTGACTTGGCCGATGCCTATATCAATCGGGCCAACGCCAAAGCAGCCCTTCAACAGAATCAGGATGCCATTGTCGACTTGGGATCGGCGATCAGGGTTGACCCCGAGAATGTATTTGCTTTTTTGAATCGAGGGCTACTTCTGGCCGAGCTTGGCCAGTATGCGGATGCCATTGCTGATCTGGACGAGGCAGTCCGTCTTGAGCCTGAATATGAAAGGGCCTACTTGGTGCGAGGGAGTGTCAAGTCGGCGCTCGGTCGGAATCAGGATGCGGTTGCCGATTTTGATATGGCTATTGGGCTGAATCCGGACAGTTCCGAGGCATTCAACAGCCGGGGCCTGTTGCAGGTCGAGTTGGGCCGGTACGAGGCGGCCGCGGCCGACTATGGCCACGCGATCCGATTGAGGCCAGAGTATGGCGCCGCGTACAACAACCGGGGGATTGCGCTGGCTAAGATGGGACGACTCGGCGCGGCTATCGGTGACTATGATGAAGCAGTCCGGCTGCTGCCTGAGAGCGCTGAGCCGTATTTCAACAGGGGGAATGCGAGGGAGCGCCGCGGCGAGTATGAGTATGCGATTGTCGATTACGATCAGGTGATCCTAAGGCGGCCCAACGATGTTGAGGCACATAGAAATCGGGCCGTGGTGAAGGCGGTTCTGGGACGGACTGAGGAGGCGAGGTCGGATTTCGACAGGGCGCTGGAGATTGCGGCGGGGCGATAGGCAGGCCTTTTTGCACTCAACCGTGTCCCAGTTGGGCGGGAGCCGCTCTCTCGTGGTGGTCTGGTCGCGGTTCAGGAGACTGTTTGCTACTGCGTCGGCGGCAATTGGCACTCTTGCGGGCTGCCGCGTTCAGGCAACCGCTGTCGCGGGACGCCTGCAAGGTGACGCCCGCCAAACAGCTGGAGATTCCCGAAGCCTAGCATAACGCAATCGCCCAGGCCTCGTCAGTTGAGATCACAGTGGGCGTCCGCCCGTCCCGGTTCAGAAGATACCCAGTTCGTCTTTGGCGTCCTCGGACATCATGTCGGGACTCCAGAATGGGGTCCAGACGAGATGGACATTGACCTCGCTGACGCTGGGGAAGGCGTTGTGGGTGGTGCGCTGGACATCGCTGATGATCTGCGGGCCGACTGGGCAGCCGGGGCTGGTCAGCGTCATCGTCACATCGATGTTGTTTTCTTCGTTCACTTCGATATCGTAGACCAGGCCGAGGTCGACGATATTCATCATCAGTTCCGGATCCTTAACATGGGTCCTGATTTCGGCTCGAACCTCATCTGGTGTGGGCAGTGTGTTGTCGCTCATGGGGTTATTCTCCTCAGAAAGGCTTTTCCACGTAGATTTCGCCACCGTCAACCTGTACTGCGTAGGAAGGGGTTGGCTCGAATGCGGGCATGCTGAGCGCATCGCCGGTGCGGATGTCGAAGCGGGCACCGTGCCGGGGGCATTGGACCTGGCCGCCTTCCAGGATTTCCCCTTCCACCAGGGGGCCGCCGTCGTGGGTACAGACATCCTCGATGGCGTAGAATTCGCCGTCCAGGTTGAAGACGGCGATGCGGATGCCCTCAAGTTCGACCAGTAACCGTTCGCCGGGCGGGAGGTCTTCGGTCGCGGCAACTTTAACAAAGTCTTCCATAAGTGCAAATTTCCTTGGCGCGTGATTTAATCGGGCCACTCATCCAGTCCGTACAGCCCAGCTTTGAGCGCCTTGAGGGGGAGGAGGGCGCATTTGAGGCGCACGGGGCCGATCTCGATGCCGAGCAGGTCGAGCACATCCTCTTTGCCCCACTCCTTGAGTTCGGCCACGGGCATGCCGATGATTTCCTCCATCATCATCGACGCGCTGGCCTGGCTGATGGCGCATCCCCGGCCTTCAAAGGCGGCATCGGCCACGACGTCGTCTAAAATTTTGAGGTGAATGGTTACCTCGTCGCCGCAGAAGGGATTCAGCTCGTGACGGTGGACGTCGGCGTCTTCGAGATTGCCCTTGTGCCGGGGATGTTTGTAGTGGTCGATGATCGCTTCGCGAAACAGGTCCATGGGCCGAGAGATTTGGCTTAAACGAAAGGCAAGGGCGGTAGCAGCCCCTTGCCTTTCCACCATTGGCGTCTTCAGATTCCGGTACGGACTAGCGTTCAGACAGGCAGGCTCTATTTCTCGATGGGCAGGCCGACGGCGTTGCCCCATTCGGTCCAGGAACCGTCATAGTTGCGGACGCTGTCGTAGCCGAGCAGATAGGACAGCACAAACCAGGTGTGGCTGCTGCGCTCGCCGATGCGGCAGTAGGCAACGATGTTGTCGCTGCCGCTGAGTCCCTGCTCATCCTCATAGATGGCGCGCAGGTCGGCGGCGGTCTTGAAGGTGCCGTCGTCGTTGGCGGCCCGAGCCCAGGGCACGTTGCTGGCGCCGGCGATGTGTCCGCCGCGCAGGGAACCTTCCTGCGGATAGTCGGCCATGTGCAGCAGTTCGCCGCTGTACTCGGCGGGGCTGCGAACGTCGACCAGAGGCAGGCCGGCTTGCTGGTGTGCCAGTACCTCTTCGCGCATGGCGCGGATTGCGTCATCGTTGCGGGCGGGGGCGCTGTAGGAAGCGGCTGGGTAGGAGGGTTTGTCGGCGGACAGCTCTCTGCCCTCGTCGACCCACTTCTGGCGGCCGCCGTCCATCACTTTGGCGTTGGTGTGGCCGAACAGCTGGAACACCCAGAAGGCGTAGGTTGACCACCAGTTGCTTTTGTCACCGTAGAAAACGATTGTGGTGTCGTTGGAGATGCCCAACTTGCCCAACAGGTCCTGAAACTGCTGCTGGCCCACGTAGTCGCGCACGACGGCGTCGTTCAGGTCTTCCTGCCAGTCGATCTTCTGTGCGCCGGGGATGTGGCCGGTGTCATAGAGCAGGACGTCTTCGTTTGATTCGAGCAGGCGGATGTTTGGGTCGTTCAGATGAGCGGCGACCCACTCAGTGCTGACCAACACGTCAGGATTGGCATAGCCTTTGTCTGCCATTGCAGTCCTCCAAAATGGGATGTATGTGATTACCTACTAATTTTGCGACTGATTACTTTTTCCAATTTACGCATTACGCCTTCGACGGGAACGCGATCGAGGACGCCCTGCAGAAAGCCCTGTACAATCATTCGTTCGGCCTGCGGTCTGTTGAGGCCGCGGGCCATCAGGTAGAAAACGTACTCGTCTTCGACCTGTGCGGCGGTGGCCGCGTGGGTACAGCGAACATCGTCGGCCTCGATTTCGAGGCCTGGGATGCTGTCGGCACGGGCGCTATTGTCCAGGATCAGGTTTCCGTTGCGTTGGAAGGCGTCGGTCTTCTGCGCGCCGGGCAGCACTTTGATTATACCCATATATACGCTGCGAGCGCGATGTTTGAGTGCGCCGTTGAAGAGCAGGTCGCTGAAGCAGTTGGCAACACGGTGCAACTGCAAGGTCTGGTGGTCGATATGTTGGCGCCGAGTCGGGAAGTAGAGCCCCAGCAGCTCACCATGGGCTCCTTCGCCGCTCAGGTCCAGATCAAGGAAGGCCTTGGTCAAGCGGCTGCCCCAACTAACCTGGATCCAGCGCAGGTCCGAGTCTTTGCCCAATGTTGCCCGCCCGGTGAGGAAGTTCCAAGCAGAATGCTGGAAGTCCTGCAAGTTGATGTAACGGACTCGGGCGTTGTCCTTGACGATGAGCTCTATAGCAGTGGCCTGGAAGGCGTTTTCTGCGCCCATGAGGTCATCGACCAAGGTCACTTCGGCGCCTTCTTCGGCCACGAGAAGGGTGTGGTGATAGCCGCCGACGCGGTCGCCCTGGGAGAGGATGGCATGCAGAGGAAGCTCTACCTTGGTGTTGCGGGGGACGAAGACGAAGGACCCGGTATCCCATAGGGCTGCGTGCAGCGCTGCGAACTTGTTGGCGTCCGGGGTTACCACCTTGGTCATGAAGTACTTCTGCACCAGATCGGGGTATTGCTGAACGGCTGTTTGCAGGTCGGTAAAGATGACGCCACTTTTGTTCAGGTCTTCGGTTTCCTCACCGTACAGTAGGCCGCCGTCGCGATAGATCAGGCTGGCTGAGGACTCCATCTCTTGGAGAGCATCGAGGAGATCGGGTTCCAGTTCATAGCGGTCAACGGTCTCTTCGGGTAGGGCGAAGGGTGTGTAGTTTTCCAGTTGGAAGCCGGTCAGACGCGTGCGGCGCCAGGCTTCGTCGGTGGGCTTGGGCCATGGCAGGCTTTCGAACGTCTGCCAGGCACGCAAGCGGAAGTCCAACATCCAGGCGGGTTCGTTTTTTGCAGCAGACGCCCGGCGCACGGTCTCCTGGGAGAAGCCGGCGGGTGCGTCGACGGTTTCTTTTGGTTCCTTTATAAGTACAGTCACATTCAGTTGCCTCGTTACGGGAAAACGGGAGGCGGTTCGTCATTGACGGCCTCCCGGTGCGCAGTGCGCTTTTCGAGTCGCCATTCGCCCATGTTGGGGGCGGCCAGATATGGCAGGCGAGTTATCCGATACTGCCTTCCATCTGCAATTGGATGAGGCGGTTCATTTCGACCGCGTACTCCATGGGCAGCTCTTTGACAAGGGGTTCGATGAAGCCGCCGACGATCATGGCGGCGGCCTCGTCCTCGTCAATGCCGCGGCTCATCAGATAGAAGAGTTGCTCTTCGCCGATCTTGCTGACCGATGCTTCGTGGCCAACGCTGACATCGTCCTCGTCGATTTCGATGTAAGGGTAGGTGTCGGAGCGGCTGTCGGCATCCAGAAGCAGGGCATCGCAGACGACGTTACTGCGGCTGTGATGGGCGCCTTTGGCCACCTTGAGGAGGCCGCGATAGCTGGCGCGACCGCCGTCCTTGCTGATCGACTTCGATACGATTTTAGAGCTTGTGTTGGGGGCGGCATGGACAACTTTACCGCCGGCGTCCTGGTGCTGTCCGTTGCCGGCGAAGGCTATGGACAGAATTTCGCCGTGGGCCTGGGGGCCCATCATGTAGACAGCGGGATACTTCATAGTCACCTTGCTGCCGAGGTTGCCGTCGATCCACTCCATGGTGGCGTCTTCGTAAGCCATGGCCCGCTTGGTAACCAGGTTGTAGACGTCGGTGCTCCAGTTCTGGATGGTGGTGTAGCGGCAGCGTCCGCCCTTCTTGACGATGATTTCGACGACTGCGCTATGGAGGCTGTCGCTCGAGTAGATGGGTGCGGTGCAGCCTTCCACGTAGTGCACGCTGGCGCCTTCTTCAACGATGATGAGCGTGCGCTCAAACTGACCCATATTTTCGGCGTTGATGCGGAAGTAGGCCTGCAAGGGAATATCGACGTGTACGCCTGCTGGTACATAGACGAAGCTGCCACCGCTCCAGACGGCGCTGTTCAACGCAGCAAACTTGTTGTCGGCGGCCGGGATGACTGTGGCGAAGTATTCTTTGACGATATCTTCGTGCTCGCGGAGCCCGCTGTCCATATCGAGGAAGACGACGCCGAGCTTTTCCCACTCTTCCTTCAGGCTGTGGTAGACGACCTCTGATTCATACTGTGCGCCGACCCCCGCGAGGAATCTGCGTTCTGCTTCGGGGATGCCAAGACGGTCGAAGGTACGTTTGATGTCTTCGGGCACGTCTTCCCAGCTTTTGCCCTGTTTTTCGGCGGGGCGCAAATAGTAGTAGATGTTGTCGAAATCGATGCCACTGAGATCGGCGCCCCACGTTGGCATCGCCTTGGAGAAGAAGATGTCGAGAGCGTCGTGTCGGAACTTGCGCATCCAGTCCGGCTCGTTCTTGATGTCGGCGATCTGGTCGACTATCTGATGGGTCAGGCCTCGTTCGGACTTGAAGACTGCGTTTTCTTCGTCGTGAAAGCCGTACTGGTACTCTTCTTTGACGCCTTCAAGGTGTTGTAGATCGGAATTTTCTGCCACGTTAATCCTCCTCTAACGGGACTGGAAGGACCGGTTGTGTTTGGCCGGTTGCCTTCATGCCCATGTCCTCAGTTGTCAGCCTCATTGCCGAGAAAGTCCCGGCCCTGTTAAACCTGCCTTTTGCAAAGCTTTCGATTTTCAGGCGGGCACGGCCCCGGTTACCAGTTCTTCTTCTACCCACTTGTAGCCTCGTTCTTCCAAGGTCAATGCCACTTCGGGGCCGCCGGTCTTTACGATGCGTCCGCCGAAGAAGATACTGACGAAGTCCGGCTTGACGAAGTTCAGGATGCGCTGATAGTGGGTGATGAGCAGGAATCCTCGATCTTCGGTGGCCAGCTTATTGATGCCGTCGGAGACGACCTGCAGGGCGTCGATGTCCAGACCGGAATCGGATTCGTCGAGGATCGCGAATTTCGGTTCCAGCATTGCCATCTGCAGGACTTCGGTGCGCTTTTTCTCGCCGCCGGAGAATCCTTCATTCAGGTAACGGCGAGCAAAACTGGAGTCGACGTTGAACTCCTTCATCTTGGTATTCAGTTCGCGACGGAACTCTCTCATGGGCATAAGGTTGCTGCCGATGACGCCGTTGGCATTGCTATCGGCCTCCTTGCTGGTATAGCCGCGAACGTTAGAGACGGCAGTACGCAGGAAGTTGGCGACACTGACGCCGGGAATCGAGACGGGATATTGGAAGGCGAGGAAGATGCCGGACCTGGCCCGTTCATCGGCTTCCATATCGAGAATGCTTTCGCCGTCGACCAGGATGTCGCCCTGGGTTACTTCGTAGTGTGGGTGGCCAGCGACGACGTAAGATAGTGTCGATTTTCCGGAACCGTTCGGTCCCATCATTGCATGAATCTCGCCGCTGTGCAGGGTGAGGTCCACACCTTTGAGTATTTCTGTATCACCTACAGAGACATGCAGATTTTGAATTTCAAGTGTACTCATGACTTTCGTGACTCCTCAATGTGACGGCTGTACCCAGCCGTGGTCAACACGATACGATTACTTCAAGGCGAATGACTGTTTCAGGACTCGAGTTCAACTTCGGCGCGACTGCTCTGAGTAATGGTGAAAGAGCAGCTGCCGTGTCCGTCCATGATGCAGTCATCCAAAGAGACATCTGCGCCCAAGGCCTGCTGCATCATCAGCTGATCCATCTCGCAGATTTCGCGATGTGCAATGGCGAGGTCGTGGTAGGGGCAGTTATACATCTTCAAGGCTATGGAGTTGCTTTCTACTGCGTATACGTCGGTGAGAACGCCCTGCCGACCCAGAGCCCCGGCCATTTCTTCGACTCGATGCTGTAGTTCGGCGGCGTTGACGCTTTCTGCGTACGTTTCGGCGAGTTTGACGCCAACCCGTTTCAGGAGGGTTCCCATCTGTTCGGCGCCGACCATTCCGTACATTTCCTGGAGCATCGTCAGAGCGAGCACATCACAGCGGCAGGCGAACAGTTCGCGGGCGGCGTCCGTTGCCACGTAGATGTAGTGCGGACGGCCAACTCCGGAGCGCTCCTCACGCCGGTCGAGATATCCATCGGCCTGAAGTGCGTTCAGGTGCTGACGAACGGCGGTTGTCGTAACGCCCAACAGGAATTCAATGTCCTTAATCGTGGCAGAGGGATTGCGCTGCAGATATTCAAGGATCTGCCATGCGGGTGAGTTCTGGTCAGGACTGATAGACATTAGGATTTTCCGTGCTATTCAGGGCCGGATGCGGCTCGGTGCACACATCCTGTTCAGGCCATCTTCGACGAATTTACCTAATCTTAGCATAAAAAGGTCATTTAGTCAATTTATACAGTTTATATTGCAAAAATTGACAAAACCTATGTCAAGACTTTGTGTTTATACCATCCATAGTGGGTTCAGTCCAAAAAAAGAAGCCTTCTGATCAGCACTGTTTTCGGATATAAGCCGGGCGAGGCGTGTCGGGCATTCCTGCTGAGCAGTTGCAGCAGCTGACTTTTGGCGGATCATCGGACATCCTTATATAATCGCTGTTTGTGCGGTCGCCACGCTGTACGGAGATTGCCGCCCGGCAAGCTGCTGAAAGACGTAATTTTACTGGGTACAGTTTTGGGTCGAGTGCCGAAAGCGGGTGGGGACGGCCCAGGCGGTCTTGCAGGAGCCGGGTAGGAGGAACGGTCGATGGAGTTCAATGTTGCACAACTGATGAAGGAGGCGACCGGTGCATCAAGGGCGTATGATCTCGACGATGACATCACCAGCCTCGATGGCGGATTGACACCGCTGAGCCATCTGACGGGGAGCCTGGAGCTGTTGCGCATTCACAGCGGCGTTCTGGCATCCGGTGACTTTCGGGTAGCGTTGTCACTACAGTGCGGACGCTGCCTGGAACCGGTTTCCGTCCCTGTATCGGTCGCGTTCTCCGAGAGCTACCGCCCTCTGACCGACATACAAACAGGGCGCTTTCTTTCGCCTGAGGAGTTTGAAGGTCAGGCGGAGGACCTGACCGACGAGGCTCTGCTCATCGATGCACAGCACATACTCGATATTTCCGAAGTTGTGCGGCAGAATATCTGGCTCTCCATTCCGATTGTAGCCGCTTGCGATTACACTGACCCGATAAGCGGCGACGCCGATCCAGATGCTTGCCCGAAATACATACAGTTGCTTTCTGAGTCTGCTCTTGCCGGTACGCCGGGCGAGCAGACACCTTCTGAAGCCGAGGGGATCGACCCGCGTTGGGCGGCCCTATTGGCGCTGCAAAATGAACCTGGCAGTGAATAGATTGAGGAGAACGGAAAATGGGACCGCTACCGAAGAGAAAGATCAGTAAGGGCCGGCGCAACCGGCGCCGTGCGCACCATGCGATCGGTGCTCCGAGACTGGTAACCTGCTCGCAGTGCAACGGAAAGACGCTGCCGCACCGGGTCTGCCCGCATTGTGGGACATATATGGGCCGAATGCAGGTCCTGGATATGGAAGAAGAAGAAGCCTGAACCAGATGAAATTGCCGCTTGCGTACGGTGAAGAGTCCAGGCCGCTGATCTTTCTGTTTCCAGGGCAGGGCAGCCAGCATGTGGGAATGGCTAAGGAGCTGGCGGAGGCGTACCCGTCCGCACGGGCCGTGTTCTCGGAAGCGGACGACGTGCTGGGCGCGGCGATCAGCAGGATGTGCTTTGAAGGGCCAGAGGCTCTGCTGACCGATACGATCAACGCGCAGCCGGCCCTGTTCGCTTCGGGTATGGCAGCGCTGTGCGCCATACAGGAAGAGATGGGATGTCTGCCGCGGCCGGCCTTGTTCGCGGGTCATTCGATGGGCGAGTACACGGCTCTGGCCGCGGCCGGTTGCATCGGTTTTGGCGACGGGTTGCGCCTGGTGCGCGAGCGGGGCCGTCTGATGAAGGAGGCTGGCGCCAAGCAGCCGGGACGCATGGTGGCTGTGCTCGGTCTGGATGAGGGTGTGGTTGCTCAGATCTGTGCGGAGGCGGCTGCGACAAGCAACGGGGTTGCGCAGGTCGCGAACGATAACTGTCCTGGGCAGATCGTCGTTTCGGGTGACGAGGGCAGCATTGCGAAGGCGATGTCCGAATTGGAGAAGGCCGGGGCGCGGCGGGTTGTACCGCTGGCGGTCAGTATTGCCGCTCACTGCCCACTGATGGAGCCGGCTGCTTTGCAGTTGAAAGCTCGGATCGAAGAGATTGAGGTGGAGGCGCCATTGGCGCCGGTGATTGGAAATACAAGCGGCCTTCCGCTCGACAACGCGGCGGCAATCCGGCAGGAGTTGAATGCGCAGCTGACCGGGAGTGTCAGGTGGACCAGCTCGATGGAGCACGCGGTCGAGGCCGGTGTCGAGACGGCTGTGGAGGTCGGGCCCGGCAGCGTATTGACAGGGCTGATGAGGCGCATTCATCGCAAAGCGCAGCGAGTGAATGTGTCGAACGCGGAAGAAGTTCGGCGTTTTGCCGGGCAGTTCGGTTGAGAGCCGGAGCCCGAGGCAGTCGGATGCCTCGATGGCTACCGGTTTGGATTCACTCGCCTGGCGATGGCACTGATATAGGGCCGGCAACGGCTGTGCTGCCGGAGTGAGTTTGGCTGTTCCTCTTTTGGGCGTACTGTAGTAGAATAGCGGCACGTTCGTCACCGCACCGAGGAAATCCATGGATTTTACTGGCAAGATTGCGCTGGTTACGGGAAGTAGCAGCGGAATCGGAGCGGCCATTGCAAAAGAGCTGGCTGCAGGCGGCGCGCGCGTCGCGTTGAACTACCGTGGGAACCGGGGTGGGGCGGATGCGACTGCTGCCGAGATCCGGGAAGCTGGCGGCGCTTGCGGTGTATTTCAGGCGGACGTGGGCTGTTTTGACGGTGCCTCCGAGCTGTTGAAAGAGGTCGAAGGGGAGCTGGGCAAAGTTAACATTCTTGTCAACAATGCCGGCACAACGCGTGACGGGCTGATGATGAGCATGAAGGAGGATGGTTGGCGTGCGGTCATCGGTACAAACCTGGACAGCATATTTCATGTAACCAGGGCTGCGCTACGGGGAATGATCCGGCAGAGATGGGGGCGGATCATCAATATTTCCAGCGTTGTGGGCCTGTCAGGTCAGGCGGGGCAGACGAACTATGCGGCGAGTAAGGCCGGAATGATAGGCCTGTCCAAGAGCTTGGCCCGTGAGGTAGGAAGCAGGGGCATCACGGTTAATGTGGTGGCGCCCGGATTTGTGCCAACGGCGTTAACGGATGTGATGAGCGATGAACAGAAGGACGAGACCATGGCCCGTACACCTCTGGGGCGGTTTGGCGACCCAGAGGAGATTGCCTGGGCTGTAGCGTTTCTTGCGAGTGAGCGGGCCGGATTCATCACCGGGCAGGTGCTGTCTGTGGACGGCGGCCTGGTGATGATGTGAAGTGGGCGAGTTGACATAGACGGGACAATGATAGAGCATTCGCAGCAACTCATGGAGCTACCAGCGGGAGCCGATCCGGCAGTTACCGGCGAGGAAGAAACCGCGCACGTAAGTGGGGCATTGACCTCGCGACCCTGTTCGGGCGGCGCGGCGGCGGTCGACGCGGACGTGTCGGACCCATGGCGGGGAAGCAGCGAGAAGGTAGTTGGCCGTCCGGCTGAACGCCGTCGCGCCCGGCGCACGGCGTTGCAGGTACTTTATGAGGTAGACTGTACGGACCACAGGCCAGGCGTCACTTTGGATTACCGCCAGGCAGAGGAGAAGTACGCCGTAGAGACACTTGCCTTTCTCTACTGGCTGGTGAGCGGGGTCATTCGTTACAGAGCTGACCTGGATGCGCTGATTGGTCGTTATGCGCCGGATTGGCCGGTAGGCAAGTTGGCGATTGTCGATCGCAACGTACTTCGACTGTCTATTTTTGAATTGTCGAGCCCGGATGCTGACGCGCCGCCCAAGGTGGTCATCAATGAAGCAGTGGAGCTGGCCAAGACGTTTGGCAGCGACAGCAGTCCGCGATTTGTAAACGGTGTCCTTGGCACCGCGCTTCGAGAGATATCCCTGCCACCCGAATACAAACAAGTGAGCCGGTAAATTCTGGCATGAACAGCATCTTCGGCATTGGCGTCCTCGAATTTATCTTCATACTGATTTTTGCCCTCATCTTTCTTGGGCCGGAAAGGCTGCCCAAAGTAACGAAAGACGTTCTGTCTTTCATTCGACGGCTGCAGAAGCTTTCGGGGGACTTGACGCGGCAGGTCAACGAAGAGATAGGGGACCTGCGCGAACTCGACCCCAGCTATCATATGAAGGAGTTGATGGGCGACGAGGAGGAGGAAGAAGAGGAGAAGTCGATCGGACAGGGCGTCAGCAAGGAGGCAACGGCCGGGACGAAACAGACTTCTGCGCCTTCTCAACCTGCGCAGGCCGCGGATGCGGCGGCGGCTTCGTCGGGCAAAGATGGGACCGAGGAGAAGTCGGCTCCGCAGCCGGCGCTATCGGATCTCAATGCGGCTGCATCGGCGAACGGGCAGCAGAGCGGGGGAGGCGGCGACAGCAAGCTGAGGACGACGGGAACATCGATTCCGTCGGCACCTAAAGCCAGTTCGACCAAGGTGACGACAAGCAGTCCCGCGATTGGGGCCACACCAAAACGGACTGGCAGTACGCAGAAGAGAGGGGTAAAGACTCTTTCCGAACTGCGGAAGCAGCAGCGGGCGAAAAGACAATCCAGTGCAAGCGGTTCGGATTCTTCCTATCTGGATGAGCGCAACAAGCGGGCCCAACGTCGAGCCGAAAGCCGGCGCGAGGCGGTGGCTGCGCAAAAGAGCGAGCGGGAAGAGGCGGCCGAGCGGGAAGAGGCCGCGCCTGATCGCGTCGAGGCTGGAGCGAAGGGTGAGTCGGGTGTGCTTGCCGAGATAAGTAGTAATGGTGAAGGATCCGGGGAAGGCGCTTCGGAAACCGAAGTCCTTGCTACGGAGGGCAGTTCAGACTCCGACGAAGGGGCGGTCGCGGCGGTTACTGAAGAGTCGGACGGCGACGGTGATGAGGAGACGCAACTGTGACGCAGCAGGCTCCGCCCCTGGGTACAGATCCAACTCTGGACACGGATCCATTTGATGGCAGCCGCATGGGGCTGCTTGATCATCTGACTGAGTTGCGCAACCGGATGATTTGGATCGTCGGCGCGCTGTTGGTGGGCGTTGTGGTTAGCATTGCCTTCGTCGAACCGGTCATTGCTTTCATAACCGAGCCAGTTACCAACGCAGGCGGCTCTGAGACAGAGGCAAACAGGCTGATTGCAATCGGACCCACCGACACAATCTTCGTATTCTTCAAGGTCATGTTTGTGATGGGCGTGATCGTTGCCATGCCGGTTCTGGTCTACCAGATTGTCGCTTTCATTGCGCCGGGCCTTTATCCCCACGAAAAGCGAAGCCTGTTTCTGCTGCTGCCGGGGTTCATGGTTCTTTTCTTCGGCGGGGCCGCGTTTGCCAATTTCGTCATGTTGCCGGTGGCGGTCGGCTTTTTGCAGAATTTCCTAGGCGATGTAATTGATCAGGAGTGGACGGTCGATCGTTACATTGGTTTCTTTACGCGCATTGTTTTCTGGATTGGCGTTGCTTTTGAAACGCCGCTGGTGATCGCGTTTCTGGCGAGAATCGGCCTGGTTAACGGGCGGCAGTTACTGGGGATGTGGCGTCAAGCTATTGTGATCATCTCGGTAGTGGCGGCGATGATCACACCCACCATCGATCCCATCAATATGACGATAGTCATGTTGCCGCTCATCAGCCTCTATTTCCTTGGCGTGGGACTGGCGTACATTCTGTACAAGCCGCGGGCGCCACGAGATTTTGATGAGATGGACTGGGGCGACGATGAGGAATGATCGAGAATCACTGATCGCCCGTAAACATGAAGTGCTACGCGAGCTGACGAGAGCACGGCGGCAGTTGGAGGCGGCGCGTAGTGCGGATAGTGGACACAAACGGAGCCAGCGGAGGCAGCTGGAGAGTGAAGTCGAACAGTTGATGGCGGAAGAGTACCGGCTGCGCATCGCAATCGACCAGTCGAAGTAGCGAACAGCGGGCCCCACTTCGGGGCCGAACGACGACGAAGCGTCTAAACGGGGCAGGCAGAAGTGCATTGCCTGCCCTGTATCATTGGTGGGCAGATTTGTGCGCGGACGGCGCGCTGTCCAGCACGAACAGGGAGGCGTCTTGCAGGAAAAGTTTGATGCATTCATCACCGCTGGATATGATCCTGACAAAGTGGACCGAGTTAGCGCGGCGGCCGGTGTTGCGCACAAGTCACTTGTGCCGCTGGTGGGGATGCCGATGGCGTGGCATGTCGTACAGGCACTGGCGGAGAGCGATCGCGTCGGCGAAATCGTTGTGGTCGGCATCGGGCCGGAGGAGATTGATTTCGGCGTACCTGTTCATCATGTGCCGAACCAGCCCAGCCTTTGGGCAAGCCAGAATGCGGGACTGCGCAAGCTGCGCAGTTTGAATGGGGAAGACCGCTTCATCCTGGCTCTTTCGGCAGACGTCGCGCTTCTGACCGGAACTATCGTCAACAGTTTCATTGAGGCATGTGAGCCGTTTGAGCAGGAAGTTTACTGGGGGATAGTACGAAAGGACGTGATGCTGAACGCCTTCCCAGACAGCAAGCGGACCTATTTGCCGCTGCGTGAGGGGTCCTATTGCAGCAGCGATCTGTACCTAGGGCGGTTGTCTGCCGGTTTTCAAATCCAAGAACGAGTCAGGTATTTTATCGAGAATCGAAAGAATGTTTTGGCGCAGGTTTGGAAGCTGGGACTGCCTACGATGGTAAAGTTTCTGTTGCGCCGCCTTGCCATTGCCGATTTGGTCGACATCGCATACCGGATAGCGGGTATCCGGGGGCGTCCGGTGGTGCTGCAGCTGGCGGAGGCTGGTATGGATGTCGACAAGCCGGAGCAGCTCGTCCAGGTGCGGGAGTACCTGAAGAGGCATCCTGACCACCCTGCGAATGGCCGGGCCCGGAATGGAACAACGGCTGCGGACGAGGCTTAAGAATGCGAAGGCTACTGGAGGGACTGGGCGGGCTGGATGAAGTGTACAGTGCGCGTGCAGCCCTGAAAGAGGAACAGCTGACGGCGCGCCACCCACTTTACTGGTTGGCACATGTCGGCGCGCACCTGGGCGACACAGTACTCTGGGTGCTGGTGACAATCTTTCTATGGCGAAGGTCCAGAGGAAGCCGGGAAAGACAGAGAAGTTTGATCGGTTGGGCTATTTCGTTTGCGGGCGGCGCACTGGGGACGATGTTGATCAAGCAGGCGGTGCGACGTCCCAGGCCGGGCAGCGGCCGGTTTCTTTACGGGGTGGGGCCCGACGAGCACAGCTTTCCGAGTGGACACGGAGTCCGGTGCGGCGTCATATTGACCTGGGCGACGGCTCTGTGGCCGGGCGTGGGCAAGCTTGCGCCGTTGCTCATCCTTTGGATCGGCTGGGCCAGGGTGGCGCTGAACATTCACTATATTGGCGACGTTCTGGCCGGTCTGGTCCTTGGCGCAGGGCTTTCTCAGATAGTACGCAGGCGGGCGTTGGGCCGACGCAGGCGTTGATGGCGATAGTTTGGGCGCTTTCCTGACGAGGTAGGCGGGTCAGGGCTCCTGGCGAAGTTCGATCCTGTACTGGTAGTGGGCATCCTCGGTTGTCACCGGTGTCAGACCGCTGATAGCCAGAACAACCTCGCTCTCCCCGTCCAATCCATCCAAGTCGATGCGGAGGCTGCCGTCGCTGTCAACAGGCGCGCGTTCGAAGTCTGCCAGTTTGCCCTCGTGGAACACCATGGTTTGCACGAGCCACTCTTGCGGGAGCGTGTTGTCGGTCAAGAGCCAGCCCTCGCTCTGCCAGCCGTCGGCCCCGTCTGCCCAGTTTGTGGCGTATCCGATGGCCGGGATCTCGACTTTGTCGATGAACCAGCCGGGGGCGTTTACGGCGTCGTCGGTAACATACTCAAAGCGAATCGAAACATTTTCGCCGGCGTAGGCCCGCAGGTCAAAGGTCTCCTCTATCCATCCGGGCGTTCTGGCTAGACGGGAGGGCGCGCTCCGGGCTGTGTAAGCGGCGCCAAAGCTGTTGCCGCTCGGGTTCTCGGTTGTGGTACGCTGGCCGGGCAGGATATCCCACTTGCGGCGGTCACGGCTGACCAGCACATAGCCGTAGTCGTAATCTTCTTCGATGTCAAACCACATACGAACGGTCATGGTCAGTTCATCGTCGGGGGAAACGCCGGCAAGGTCGAACTCTCGCGTCAGGCGCACGTCGGAGTCATCGGCCCGGTTGCTCCACCAGGCGCGGTCGCCGCTAAACTGTTCGACGTCGGCAAAACGGGTAATTGTGTCGCCTTGGAAGTAGATTGTGGCGTTACCGCGGCCGCGCAGGGAGATGTAATCTACGCCAAAGTTGCGTACAGAGCCTTTTCTTGTCGCTTGGGGCAAGCGACTGACTGATTCTGCCACGGCGGGAACGGGCGGCTGCAGCTGGCTGTAGCCGAAAACGCCATGTTGGTCGAGTGTTTCGAAATCGCCGATGAAGTTAGCTATGACCCAGTCGGCGAAGACATCCTCGAAGTTAAGATTCAGGCCGGCCTCGTGCAAGGCGTTGTCGAATCCGCGCGTGCCGTTGGCAGGTTGGGAGACGACGGCTTGGGTCATCTCATCGCCGAAGCGCTGCAGGAAGTAGGCCATGAAGAGATAGGCGCTGCCGTAATGTCTAGCGTTGTCGTTTGGGTCGATGTTCCAGGTGTTTAGCTGTGTGTCCGGGTTGCTGGCATAGACGCGGGCAAATCCGAGATCAGGGGGATAGCCGGCAACTTCCTGCGCGAGTTCGCTCAGACCTTCATTGACCCAGGTTTCTTCATTGCGATCGTTGTGCCAGTGAACCATGTGTTGGAATTCATGCGCCAGTACTGTTTCGTAGAGGTCATAGTCACGGAGCTGATTGAGCCAGTCCAGGCTGATAGAGAACATCTCCTTTTGATTGGAGAAGGGGTTGGCCAGGGAGCTGAAGGCGTCGGCGCCGCTGAAGTAGCCGGCGATGCCGCGACCCAGGCGCCTGGCGTGGAGGATGTGAAGTCGGGGGTCGCCGTCGATTCCCGGGTTTGGCTCATTGCCAAAGAAGGCGCGTACCTGCGGGTAGATCCTCTGGGCGAAGCGGTCTGCGGATGCAGCCATCGATGCCAGTTCGAGACCATGACCGCGTTCGGCCCAGACGTAGACGACATCATTTTTGTAGAGGAGCTCAGCCTCCACTTCAAAGTGGTCATTTGTATCGACGTTGGCTACCCAGAAAGGAATCCGGTCTCCGACCGCGTATTCTGGCGCCTGCTCCATTTCGGGGATGGCGTTTACACCCGGGCGCAGGCGTAAGGCGAGATCGCGCAGATCACGCGAGGGTAGGGACACCGGCTTTCTGGCCTGGGACTCCAGGGCGAGAGAGATGGAATGAAGCGTTGTTGTTGTACTGGTCCGCTCTACGGTCTTGTTTTCAGGCGGAGAAGCCTGCTGCGATTCTGAGGTATCCCGGCCCTGTACGCTGACACGCACAGGACTGTCGGCGCCGCGGTCAGCCGGAAAAAGCGTATTGGTGAGGGAGGCGCAACCGCCCAGGGTCATAGCGACGAAGACGAGGAAGGCCATGACGGCGCAGCGCAGGCGTCGCGTTTTGTACCTATTCATGGGTTGGGCGGGGCGAACTGCAGCCGAAGCAGGGCTGCGGGGGGTTGGGCCCATTTGCGATTTTCAGTCTCCAAAGCCTGCCAGGACGCCGATGAACAGAGGCGCAGTGAAACTGCCCGCAGAGTTGACGTGACCGTCTGGCTGAACTCGCGGGGTACCAACGGTCATGGGCCAAGGACCCGATGTTCGAGGCCGGGCGCGATGGTGCGTTTGGTTGCGTCCCAACTGATGGGCTGCGGACGAGGGGCTTCGAAGTTTCGGAAGACTCGGCCCAGCAGGGCCACCGCAACACCGACATATATAATGCTGCCGAAGAACCAGATCATGCCGCCGCTGATCATCTGGTCCTGCATAGTGGTCAACTCGGGAACGGGTAGGCGGCCGGCATAGTAGCTGTAGGCGGGCGTGTTGCGGAATGCCAGGGTCACCCCGGTTACCATGTTGGGGACTTCGCCGCCGAGGATCACAAACAGGAATGCGACGGCGGGGTGCATTGCCCGGCGCAGTCGCAGGCCTGTTCCAAGCGGATGCCACCAGAAGAGCATGTAGGTTATCCATACGCCCCACAGGCAGAGGCGGTAGACGGAGGGATGGACGAGGAGCCAGTTGGCGATGCCCGGCTCGTGCCAGAGCAAGAAGACGCTGAAGGCCAACAGCCAGATTGGAAGCGGATGGGTCAGCCTGCGAATCAGGGTCCCGGACCAGGAGGAGCTTTTCAGTTTGCTCACTATCCAGCGGCGAGTGGGCGCGGGCAGGGCACGCAGGATGATGTGGGCAGGGCAGGCCAGCCACAGGAGAGGAGGGGCCAGAAGCCCGATGAGCATCTGTTGACCAGCCCTGCCAATGAGCAGCTCCTGTTGAAGGGCTACAAGGGGCGAATGGAAGGCGAGGGCCAGGGCCGCCGTCCCCGCGCTGAAACTGATCAGGCGGGCAGTCGATGCAAGCGGTGCGCGGTTGCGCTTCAGACGCAGCCAGCCCGCTGTGTAGGGCAGAAGAATAGTCAGCAGAATGGCGGCTGAACCCGGGTAGAATTCCCAGGCGGTCAGGAGTTCCTTAATCGAGACGTTCATGGATGCAAGCATAGTCGCGGGTGGGCGAATTGCCAAACGGGGAACTGCAGGGGTCAGGGGTTAGGGGTCAGGGGTTAGGGGTCAGGGGTTAGGGGTCAGGGGTTAGGGGTCAGGGGTCAGGGGTTAGGGGTCAGGGGTTAGGGGTCAGGGGTTAGGGGTCAGGGGTCAGGGGTTAGGGGTCAGGGGTCAGGGGTCAGGGGTCAGGGGTCAGGGGGTAGCAGTTTTTAGTAGTCAGTTCTTAGTCTTTAGTGAACTGCGAAAGGCAGTGGTCGGTGGCCTGGGATTGCAGGTGGGGTGGAAGACTCTATTGGCTAGACGCAATGCTGGGGAGGAATGAGCACGGTGGCTTGCAAGGGCGGGGCGTTGCGGGGGCGCGGAACGGCAGTTCTTAGTAGTCAGTTTTTGGTTTTTGGTGAACTGCGAAAGGCAGTGGCCGATGGTCGGTGGGTTGAGACAGCAGGTGGGGGAGGAGACATTGGTGGCTAGACTTTATGCTGGGGAATAATGAGCACGGTGGCTAGCAAGGGCGGGGCGTTGCGGGGGCGCGGAACGGCAGTTTTTAGTAGTCAGTTTTTAGTTCTTAGTGAACTGCGAAAGGCAGTGGCCGATGGTCGGTGGGTTGAGACAGCAGGTGGGGGAGGAGACATTGGTGGCTAGACATTTTGCTGGGGAAGAATGAGCATGGTGGCTAGCAAGGGCGGGGCGTTGCGGGGGCGCAGCCCCTGCACAAGGGAGGGCCGAAGGCCCGACCGCCCAAAACTGCAGTGGTCGGTGGTCAGTGGTTAGTGGTAGATAGGGGGGCAGGGGGATGGGCGGGGTGGAGGATAGTATTTACGAGAAGATGCTTCTGGTGGTGCGGGAGATCCCGCGTGGGCGGGTGGCGACTTATGGGCAGATTGCCTGGATTGCGGGGGCGGCCTCGCCGAGGATGGCCGGTTACGCGCTGGGGGGATTGGCGGCTGATACTGAGGTGCCGTGGCAGCGGGTGGTGAATGGAAGAGGGGGCATCAGCCCGCGGGGTGATCCTCTGGCTACGGACCGCCAGCGAAGGTTACTTGCGGAGGAGGGCGTTCAGTTCGGAGCGGACGGGCGCATCGATCTGGACCAGTATGGTTGGGGCGGGCCGGATCCGGAATGGCTGGAAGCGCACGGTTTTGTGCTTCTGCCGTGGCGCGCTCGCGGTTGAGGGGGCGCGTAATTTCTGGAGCGTGAACGCGGCGGCGCGGCGGCTAAGCGCCTTCGGTCCCTTCCTGTGTCTGAAATGCGAGCCGGTTTTGCAGAAGCGACCTGGCCGCGACCTGGAGGTCGGCATCGGCAAGGCCTCCTATCAGCGCGAAGACGCCGGCGTAGGTGACCAGGGCGGGCAGAATGGCAAGCCATTCATTCACGCCGGCGGTGGACAGGCCGTAGAGAACGAGTCCCATTGCCGCGGCGGAGAGCAGTGGCCGCCAGACCAGATCGGGCCAGGGCGTCAGGCCGACGCTGCGATGGACGCGGCGGGCGAAGAGGAGGAGTAGACAGATTTCGCTGAGGATGGTCACTACGGCCGCGCCGATGAAACTGAATACGGGAATCAGCAGGAGATTGCCGACCAGATTGAAGACGACGCCAAAGGCAAAGGCCTTGGTCAGATAGCGCTGTTGGTCGGCGGCGATGAGGACGTATTGGGTGACGCTGTTGACGAAGCCGACGGGGATGCTCCAGATGATCACCTGCAGGGCCAGTACGGAGCCGCTCCTGGTTGTCAGCGCGCCGCAGTCGATGGGCCCGATCGTCTGTCCAAATATTTGGCAGACGCGGTCCGAAATCACGGCAACTTCGCTGGAGGCAGTGGTGAATTGGACACCGCCAAGGAGGAAGATGAGAGGCTGAGCCAGCAGGGTAACGGCCACGGCCAGAGGTAGGCTAACGATGAGCAGGAGGCGTACGCTTAGCGTGTAGGACCTGAGCAGCGCGGCCCCTTCCTGCTTCGCCAGCCGGCTCATGAGCGGGAAGACGGCGAGAGTGAAGGTGCTGGGAATGATGTTGAGGCCGTCCAGGTATTTGAGGCCGACGCTGTAGAGGCCAACGCTGGCCGCGCCGACGAGAGGGCGGAGAATCCAGATGTCGATGCGCCAGAAGACGGTGGCGAGCAGGTGGTTGATCATAAGGGGGCCGCTGGTCGAAAGCATCCACTTTTGCAGAGCCCAGTCCCACTTCCATTGGGGCTTGAACAGTGTTGCGCGAATGAGCCAGTTGAGCCAAATGAGCTGGACAGTGTTGACGACAAGCGCCACCCAGGCCAGACCGACGATTCCCCAGCCGAGCAGGAGGACAAGCGCGCCGAGCGTTACCTGAAGGAGAGCCATAGCGATGCCGAGACCGGCGGTGTACTCCATTTTTTCGAAGGCGTTGAAGAGGCTGCTGAAGGCATCGGACCAGTTGGCGACCAACATCACCAGTGCGAAGACGGCGACGGCTTGAATTTCTACGAGGCCGATGGGAGCCGGTGCTTCCCAGGTTGCTTCGACTCCGGACCAGCTTGTGGTCATAGCCAAGAACTGGGCCCACAGGTTGGCCAAGGCGCCGCCCCAATTGGTTTCTGCGCCTAGTAAGGCAGGCAACCGTGGGCCGCCGACGGCCAGACCCATACTCAGGATGCTGACTGCCCATAGGAGGGTGCGAAGGGAGAGTACGTTCGTCAGATAGAGGCTGGACTTGCCTTTGTCGGCGGCGACTTCGCGGGTGACCAGCGTACCGAGGCCGTACCGGCTCAGGATTTCGAAAATGCCGTATACGGCGATGACCCATGCGTACTGTCCGGTGCCCTCGGGGCCCAGTATACGGACGTACAGCATGGCAAAGACGAAGTAGATTACGCGGTTGGCCAAGTTGAGGCCCATGGGGACGAGCGAGTTTTTGGCAACGGTACGGGCCTCGCCGGCGGTTACTTCGGGGCGATAGAACCGGCCCCAGGCCCACCACAGGAGTAACAGCAGAGAAAGCATTGTCGCCAGGAAACTGACATACAGGCCGAGCTTGAAGCTCATGGGACTGTAGGTGAAGCGGACGGTCCACTGGCCGCTTTGGGGCAGATAGACGGTACGGAAGGCGGAGTTTGCGCGGTGGATGGTGAGCTCTTGCTCATCGTTTTCGTTGCCGCCGAAGGGCCGTAGGTAGGCTTTCCAGCCGGGGAAGTAGGCGTCGGTGAGGACCAGCCAGGCTCGATCACTGATATTGACGTCGACGAAGACGGTGTTGGCGGTGTAGCGGCTGATGGACGCGTCTGCGGTTTCGGGGCTGGAGGGGGTCAGAGCTTCGTTTGCCGAGGGGGTTTCCTCTATGAAAACTTTCCGAAGCAGGTCGGCGTCCTGGAGCGGTTGCTCAGTGGAGGGAAGGACGACGGCCTCGGTGGCGATAAAGGCGCGGGGGAAGACCTCCAGATTCTCGTATACTCGAAGGGCGTCGTCTTCGTAAACCTTCTGCCATGTTTTCGAATTGGGAACTACCAGCTCGGAAAGGATGTATTTGACGCCGAGAAGGTCGAGGAGCGGGTTTTCGAGCGCGGCGAAAGGGTTGTGGCCGTTGGCGGCGGTGGCGGATGCGTAGAGGGGTGCGATGCGGTTGTAGAGCAGTTCGCCGCTCTGATCGGCGACGCGGTTCAGCAGGTCTACGTATTGTTTTGGAATGATCGAGTCGTAGCCGCGGATGTCCTGCCACCCGTAGTACATGCCGACATTGGCGTTGAAGGTCTTGGCGCCGGGAGGGTCGAAGGATGTAAAGCGGAAGGGAGCGTATTTGATTTCGCCGCTCGAGTCTGTTTTTTCTTTTTGGTCGATAAATTGCACAACCGGCGGCACGTTTTCCAGTGGGGAGAGCGCTGGGTCGGTGACGGGGTTGAATGAACCGTGGACGGCGAAGAGGTCAAGGGCGAGCAGGGCGACAAATGACAAGGGCAGTAAGATAACGAGGCGTTGCCGGTTTGTCGGATTGCGGGACGCGCCGTCTGCCTTTTCTTCGCGGGAGGGGGCGCTGGGGACGACTCGCGTAAGTCCCCAGAGGAGCAGGCCGCTGGCCAGGGCAAAGGCGCCGAATCGGGCAATGCCGACGCTCTGGTATCCCCAGAACATGCGACCATCGGCGAATGCGGCTTGTGCCAAGTCGGATGCTTCCACGGCCCGCTGCGCGAGGTTTACGAAAGGTGAAGGAAGGAAGAAACTGGCGGCGACGGCCAGGAGCGCGGCCAGGCCAGATGCTACAGCAGCGAACGCGAAAAGTCGGATGAACCAGGTGAACCGGATGTGGAGTCGTCCGATAGAGACGAAACTATTGCTGGCGTGCGAGCGGAAAGAGAGGGCCTGCTCCAGACCGAATCCGCCCAATAACGCCATGGAAAGAGTGAAGGGAAAGACCCATCTGAAGGGGCTGTGAAGCTGGTCCCATCCGGGCAAGCCGTAGAATAGGAGGGCGTAGAGGGGCGTACCGAAGGCGAAGAGAAGGGAGACCAGGGCCAGCGTTGCGAAAATCAGAGTGGGGGCGCGCAGCTGTCGGAGGGCGTTGTCTGACGTGTGCGAACGCTCGTTGCCTGATCGGAAGACGGTACGGGCGAGCGGGAGGCAGACGGCGAGCGCGGCGAGCAGCCATGTGCTGACGCCGACATAGTTGCCGCCCTCGACATAGTTTTTTATGCCCCAGAAGATGGTATTGCTGGACTCTCCGAGCCAGTTGACCGTGGCCGGTTGCCAGCGAAGCGCCCAGAGGTCAAACCAGTGGTGATGGCTGGGATTGCCGAAGATATCGGGCAGGAGGAACGTAAGGATATGGCGGTCCGGCCAGGCCCATTCGACGACCTGGCGGTAGGAAGCGGAGCCTTCGCGGAAGTTTTGCTGGACGAGCTCATATAGGGGCAGGAGCTGGACTGCGCCGGCGGCGAGGCCCAGAAGCGGGACCAGGAGGATCCAGGCGGCGATTTTGGCCAGCGCTTGCAGGATGTGCCGATGGGAGCTCTTACGGCGCGGGCCTTCGGCAGACTGCATGTGCTCACTGTTGTCACTGTCTGTGCCGCGGAGCCTTCGCCAGGCGATGAGAAGGCGGGCTATGGTATAGATGCCTGCCACGAGCAGCGTATAGTAGAGGAATTCGGGGTGGCCGGCGAGAACCACCAGGCCGACTATTCCTGTTCCGGCCGCCACATAGGGGATGGGGCGAAATGCGGTTACGCCCTTTTCTTCCTGCTTTTGGATCACTCTTTCGATGGTCGCGAGAAGGAGCGGCAGCCAGGAGGCGGCGGCGAGGACCATGGTGAAGACGACGCTGACGACCATGAAGCCACTGAACTGGAAGGCGACGCCGCTGAAGAGGGCGGCCACGGGCCGCAGTTTCAAGACGCGGCCGAGCAGGAAGGCGTTGGCTCCGGCGATGGCCAGCTGGATGGCGGTGAACCAGCCGAATGCTAACTCGATGGGGAGGAAGTAAAAGAGTGCGCTCAGGGGGTAGGCGGCGCTGGCCTGGCCGGCGGCGAAGAAGGGCGCCCCGGTAAACAGTTGTGGGTTCCAGAGTGGAAACTCGCGGTGCTGCAGTGTTCGGCGCACATGCAGTTTCCAGACGGCATTTTCCAGGACGAGGTCGCTCAACAGCTCATTGTGCGGCGCAATTGCAGGCTGCAGAGACTGCCAGGGCTCGAAGCGATAGAGGTTGTCATAGGGCAGGAGCGTTTTGCCGGTGAAGAGAACCGGGCCGAACCAGATAAGAGGTAGGATAGTGAGGAAGGCGAGGGCCAGCAGGTCGGGGCGGAATCTTCGTAGCCGGTGCATTATTTTGGCGAGTCGGGGGCGCGACATCTATCAGTGAGGGGCAGGACGGCCGCTGTTCATGACGGGCCGAGGCTGAGTCAGCGGCTCTCTGACACCCGAGACTCGCTTGCGATGGCGCCAAAGAAGCTCCCACACGCGCCAGACTGACTCCAATTTGACCGACACGTTCATTTTGCTTTGGCCGACGCGGCGATCTTCAAAGTGAATGGGGAGCTCGATGATGTGGAAGCCAAGTTTTTCGCTGAGATAGGCCATTTCGACCTGGAAGATATAGCCGTTGCTTCTGATGGTGTGCAACTTGATATCCTGCAGCGCGCTTCGCTGCCAGAGCTTGAAACCGGCAGTCATGTCGCGTACTCGGATTTTCAGGACGGTGCGGCAGTAGACGTTGGCCCACTTGCTGAGGAGACTGCGCCACCAGCTCCAGTTCTCATCCAACGAGCCGCCCGGCACATAGCGGCTGCCGATGACGACGTCCATGCCGGTGGCGAAGACCACGCCTAGCATCTGGAGAATGTAGGTCGGGCTGTGGCTGAAGTCGGCATCCATTTGGACTACGAAATCGGCCCCGTCGGAGAGGGCGCGCTGAAAGCCGGCTACGTAGGCTGTGCCCAGTCCCCCCTTTTGCGGACGATGAATTACTGAGATTCGATTGTGGACCTGGTTGAAGCGCTGCGCCAGATTATCGGCAAGTGCGCCGGTGCCGTCAGGAGAGTCGTCATCGACGATCACGAGCCGCAGGTCTTGCAGCGGCAAGGAGAACAGGGTATCGACCATTTCCTCCAGGTTGTCGGCTTCGTTGTAGGTAGGCAGTACAACTGCAAGCGTTGCAAGCCGCATGCTGGAGGAAAATGGGTCAGGGTCTACGGCGCCGGGAAGATTCTGCTGCTTCTCTGTTTCGGGAGCGTCCTGGATACGGGAAGAAGCCGATTGGGAATGCGATGGTTGGGCTTGTGGCTCACGTCTGTTGGCTAGACCGTTCATTCCGCTATTAGAGTAAAATGACTGGTAGTGGCACGATTATCCTACGTATGGTGAACAGCTGACGTTCGTGCCCGATGGGAAGGCAAGAAGGACGACTTCCATTAGAACACAACTATTGTCATTCCGCCACAACATCGCTATACTGAAGTTCATAAATAGTATGTAAGTTACTAGCAGATATTTCGGCGGCCAGATATGGGCCGCCGAACATTTCCCCACCGGCCTTCGTCAGCCAAGAAAGTTGCAGGCAATATGGACAGGGGCGAATCCAGAGATGATTAGCGCCGAGAGTTTTATGAGCAGATCAGGCCAGATCCTACAGAGCTATTTGCGGCAGAAAGGAACGTGGATGCGTGTTACTTCGGGTAAACGTGTCGGCTTGGCATGCGTTTTCCTGGGCCTCAGCCTGGCATTGCTCGCCGCGTGCGTACCGATTCCTCCTGAAGACCCGGACGTCGCCCTGGTGGAGGAGATTACTGCGGCGATTGAAGAAGTGAACGGCTTGCCACCAGGGATCGTGGCGTTGGAGAAGGTTAACGGCTCAGTCGTATTGAAGGAGTCAGTCAGTGAGGAAGAAACGACAAGCGAGAGTCCTGCGCCTGCGATCCTGACGGTGAGACGACCTAGAGCCAATATTCGCAGCGGACCCAGCATCGACTTTGATATAGTGGCAAGAGCCGTAGAAGGAGACACTTTTTCTACTACCGGTCGAACGGCTGAGGGGTGGTGGCGCGTCTGCTGTTTTGACAGTGGGGATGGTGAAGGCAATTTGGAGAGTGCAGACAGTGAAGCCAGTGCAGAAGGCGGGACTACTCAGACGGCTTGGATGTCTCAGATTGTGGTGGAGCCCGACGAGAACGCTGAGGCGCTACCCACTGTGATTCCCCTCTTCCCTGAGGACCTTGCGGCCTCCTGGAATGTTCAGTATGAATGCGGTTCGCGGCGCTGCGCCGTCAATGAGTGTTCGGCGGTTTCCAGAACGGAGATAAATAACGATCGCGATCTTCGCTGGCTAGCGATCAATCGGATCGTTACCTGGGAGGAGGCGTGCGGAGAGGATTCCACGTGGCCACACCAGATAGACCGTCTGGAAGGTACGGAGCGGTATCCCAACTCGACCGGTCTGTTTTTCTTCAACTACTGGCTGGGGCCCCGGCCCGGAATCGCCAACGCGCTCTTCCACCTGGATTCGGGAGAAGAGGTAGAGGTCTGGTGCAGCGATGAACAGGTGGCGGAAGTTGCGGAGGAAAGCGGTTGGACGACTGTATATAATGGTCTGACCTGTCACGACGTCCGTACCGGCATGCTCGTTTCGATGAAATATACGAAGCGCTGGTTCTTCACCGGCGAATTCGAAGGCGATGAGTACGACCGGGCCTATTTTGGTGATTTCGAAATTTACAAGGTAAAGCTGGACCAGACGAACGCGCTGCTTGCGACTGTCAGTGCAAGGGTAGCGGAGTAACTGGCGTTGACGCACCGACCGTAGTCAAATAGTGACATAGCAGATCCAGGCCCGGCAGACGCCGGGCCTTTTTTTTGCTTTCCAGCTGGTCTTTCTAGCAAGAAACCGGGCTAAATCCCTTTTGACCAAGACAGTTTTCGAGCTCTTGTTTGGCCCTGTCGGCGTAGGCGGCGTAACGTTGGCGCTTGTTTCTGACGCGTTCCGGGAGAGGAGGCAGGAGCCCCATGTTAGACTTCATGGGTTGAAAGTCGTCGGCCGAGGCATGGGTGATGTAGTGGAAGAGGGCTCCGGACATGGCGGCGCGGGGGAGCTGCAAGGGAGGTTCATCTGTGAGCAGGCGCGCCATATTTATCCCGGCCAGGAGGCCTCCCAGCGTGCTGCCGACGTAGCCTTCGGTGCCGGTTATCTGGCCGGCGAAGAAGAGGTCGTCTCGTTCTTTGAACTGTAGCGTGGGACGCAGTAGAGTCGGGCTGTTGATGAACGTATTGCGGTGCATCTGTCCCAAGCGCACGAACTTGGCATCCTGTAGGCCAGGTATCATGCGCAGGATGTCAGCTTGCGCGCCCCATTTCACGTTCGTCTGGAAACCGACGAGGTTATAGAGGGTGCCGGCGACATTGTCCTGCCGGAGTTGTACGACGGCGAAGGGGCGCTGTCCTGTTTTGGGGTCATGCAGTCCAACCGGCCGCATTGGCCCAAATGCAAGAGCGTCCTTGCCTCGTTGCGCAAGCGCCTCGATCGGCATACAGCCTTCGAAGTAGCGTTCCAGCTCCTTGTCTGCGCCCGACAGCTCCAGGCGGGGGGCGGCGAGCAGGGCGTCGACGAATGCTTCGTATTGGTTCTGATCGAGCGGGCAGTTGAGATAGTCGCCATCGTCGGACCCTTCGCTGCCGGCCTTGTCCCAGCGGTTGCGGCGAAACGCGATGGATGTGTCGATGCTCTCCGACATGACGATCGGGGCCAAGGCATCGTAGAAGTAGAGGTAGGGGCCGGTCAGGGACTGGACGGCGCGGGTCAGGGCATCGCTGGTCAGGGGGCCGGTCGCCAGAATTGTGGGGCCTTCGGGTATGGCGGTGACCTCCTGGCGGAGCAGCTCGATGCGCGGGTGTGCGGCGATGCTGCTGGTGATCTCGTCTGCAAACTCGTCACGACCGACGGCGAGGGCCTGGCCGGCGGGCAGGGCGTGTTTGAAGGCGGTACGAATCACGAAGCTGCCCATGCGCAGCATTTCATTCTTGAGAATGCCGAGGGCCCGGTCGGGCAGCGTACTGCCCATGGAATTCGAGCAGACTAGCTCAGCCAGACGGTCGGTGACATGGGCAGGTGTTTGGCGTACGGGACGCATTTCATAAAGACGGACGGAGAATCCGCGTTGCGCCAGCTGCCAGGCCGCTTCGGTGCCTGCCAATCCCCCTCCTACCACTGTAACTGTCTTGCCCATTTTTCACTCTGGATGGATAATGAATCGCCGTTCGGCAAGGGACTGCCGGGGGTCGTTGTGGAGCGGCGGCAGCAGGTCCGGCTCGTGCGGGCCAGAAGAAAATAGCCCCATCTGCGACCCTGCCGCAGCATTGTGCAAGTTTACCACCAACGCGCAGAGCGCCAAAGAATTTTATGATGAATGTAGTCGATTTGATCACCAAGAAGCGTGACGGCGGCGAACACAGCGCCGATGAGTTGGAATATCTGATGGCGGGAATGATTGAGGGGAAG
The DNA here is from genome assembly GCA_965207495.1 of Caldilineaceae bacterium. Classification (GTDB taxonomy): domain Bacteria; phylum Chloroflexota; class Anaerolineae; order Caldilineales; family Caldilineaceae; genus Bin5. Next base: position 2,350,151 of record OZ242287.1, on the reverse strand, counting down.
ATTCCCGATTACCAGGTTGCGGCCTGGGCGATGGCGGTCTTCTTTCGGGGCATGACTGCGGCCGAGTCGACTGCGCTTACGCTGGCTATGGCCGGCAGCGGCGAGACGCTCGACCTGCGCGGACTGGCAGGGTCGGAAGCATTGATCGTGGACAAGCATTCGAGCGGCGGCGTCGGCGACAAGACTACCTTGACGGTCGGGCCGATCGTGGCGGCGTGCGGGTTACCGGTGGGCAAGATGAGCGGACGCGGACTCAGCTTTTCCGGGGGCACGATCGACAAGCTGGAGGGCATTCCCGGCTGGAGCGCCAGCCTAAGTACGGCGCAGTTTCGGCGACAGTTGAGGGAGGTTGGCCTGGTCGTGGCAGCACAGACGGCCAAGCTGGCGCCGGCAGACCAGTTGCTGTATGCGTTGCGGGATGTCACGGGCACGGTACCCAGTGTGCCTCTGATAGCAGGCAGCATCATGAGCAAGAAGCTGGCTGCGGGGGCCGACGCTATTGTACTGGATGTAAAGTGCGGTCGTGGGGCTTTCATGGAGTCGCTGGCGGAGGCCAAGGGGTTAGCCGAGCTGATGGTCTCGATTGGCCAAGGCGCAGGGCGACGGGTTACGGCGCTGGTTACGGGGATGGACCAGCCCCTGGGAAGGGCGGTTGGCAACAATGTTGAGGTTCGGGAGGCGATAGATACGCTCAAGGGAGGAGGGCCGCCCGACTTTCAAGAGCTGACGCAAGAGGTGGCATCGGAGATGCTGCTGCTGGGCGACCTGGGGCTTATCGAGGAACAGGAGGCGGCGGGAGAGGCGGCCGGACGCGAAGCGGCCAGGCATAGCGTTCAGGAGGCTATTGATTCCGGCGCCGCCTTGGACAAGTTCGTTCAGTTTGTGGCGGCACAGGGCGGGGATGCGACTGTGGTAGAGCGTCCGGAACTACTGGCCGGCGCGCCGGTGGCAGTAGAGTTGAACGCCAGTCGGGAGGGCGTTGTCAGCGGTCTGGATGCGCGAGCTGTCGGACTTGCCGTTGTTGCGCTAGGCGGGGGGCGGCAACAGAAGGGTGACGCAATCGACCACCGCGTCGGCGTGGTACTGGCGTCGAAAGTGGGTGACAGGGTTCTGGCCGGGGACAGATTGTGCACTGTGCACGCGGCTGACGCGGATGCAGCCCGTCTGGCGGCGGATCGCGTTCTGAAGGCTTACAGTTTTGCTGAAGTGCCCCCGCTGGAGCCGGTCCAGGAGGGCAAGGGAACGGGTGGCGCGGTAAGCGGGGTCAGGAACGGTGGGGCAGCAGCGTGGTCAGAGCGGTCGATCGTATTGGACCGGATCACCAGTTGATGTCATGCCTTTGCGCCACTACCGCACTGTACATGTTCAGGGTCGAAGCGCCGATGGTGAGCCAGTTGTAAGAGCGTGTGACCTCCTGGAGTGCACGAGAACGCATGGCCTGGGCCTGAACGGGGTCGGTGAGTAGCTGGTCAACTGCCCACGCTATGCTTTGGGTGTCATTGACTCTCACGGTGAGACCCGTGCGGCGGTGGTCGACGACCTCGGCCAGCCCGCCGACTTCGCTGGCGATGACGTTGCAGCCAGCGGCCATGGCTTCGAGCGCGACAATCCCAAAGGGCTCGTACAGGCTGGGAAAGACTGCTGCATCGACGCTGCGATAGAGGCAGTCCCGGGTTTCACTATCGATAAACCCCAGTAGTTCAACGGCCTCCCCGATTCCCAATTCATCAACGAGCGGCTGCAACTGCTCGCTGTTTCTACCTGCAACAATCAGACGCACGTTGGGATGTTTTTCGCGAATGGCGGGAAGCGCTTGCAGCAGTACCTGCACGCCCTTCTCCGGCGTGATGCGTCCGATGTAAAACAGCAGTTTTTCGCCGTAGGGCGCGAATCTGGCTTTGAGTTCGCGGACCCGGTTCTCCGGGCAGGACTGAAATGGGGTAACGTCGACGCCATTGGGGATGAGCGTTACTTTGTCGAGCGGCACGTCGAAGAAGCTACGCAGTTCGCCGGCCATGTAGGAGCTGCAGACGATGAGCCGCCAGGATTCGAAGCAAACCTGCCACTCAAGTTGATTGATATTACGGCTTATTTCACTGGGCAGATGCGATTGGTGTCTTCCTCTCTCGGTAGCGTGGATGGTGGTAACGAGGGGAATCTTCCAGTCATGTTTCAGTTCGATACCGGCTGAGGCGGTCAACCAGTCGTGTACGTGAATGAGTGAGTACGGGTTGAGGTCGTGCAGTTCCTTTGCCTTGGAGACAAGGTAACGGTTATTGTCGACAACGCTGTTGAAGAGGTCCAGCGGGTTGACGGAGGGCGTTTCGACCCGGTGGACCGTGACCGACTCTGACAGTTCTTCATATCGGGGCGCGTTACCCGTGTGGGGCGTCAGCAGATCGAGGTGGAAGGGAGGTGTAGTCTCGCCTGTAAGGGCGATGTATGCCCGAACAAGCTCCGACACATGTCTTCCTATCCCACCTACTACGTTGGGGGGGTACTCCCAGGAAATGAAGAGAAGTCGCATTTGAGATTCTGCGGTAGATACAGAGTGGCCTTAGCGAGTTCGAATGCCGCTGCGGCCGGACTCACGTCAGGGAAGCTGTAGGATCTCCGTCAGTTCAGTTTTCCCCTCGAGGTCGAGCGTAAAGACTGCCAGTTCGGGCTCAGTCGAAGGAAGGTCGTTGCCGGCAATCTTCTGAAGTGCCCGCCGCGTTGCAAGGTAAACGGCAAAGGCTGTCGGGGGCGCGTCGGCATGCGCCGCTGCCCACTCTTCGTACAGGTCTGCATTTTCGCCCAGTGCGACAACCCAATAGATGGGGCCGGGCGGAGTCCCGTCCAGTCGTTCCGATAACAGAGAAAGGAAGACCGTGTCAGCGGCAACGGCCGTCGTCCAAAAGGGAACTGTAGGGCTCTCTGATCGCAGATCGCCCAGAAACGCCGCGCCGTCAGGGGCACTACCAAGCCAGAGCACAGCGTCCGCTGACGCGGCGCCAGTCGCGGCGTCAGTCGCGGAGTCGACTACAATGACCGACTTGCCTGTGTCTAGAGCCCACTTTTCAGCGGAGTTGAGCGGCCACCCGAAGTCCAGGCCGGCAACGACTATGTTTGTACCCGGCATCGCGGCGATAGTTGCCTCGATCAGGGTTTGTGCAGCCTCAATGGAGGCCGGCCTTGATTGCGGCTGCCATTCCACACCTGAGGCGGCGATTACATCGGCGACGGCGGAGACCTGGCGCGCCTGCAGAGGGCCGACCACGGCCGCGACAGTTTCGTCGCGTAGCATTTTAAGGGCAGCGCGGCGGGCCTGCGCCGGGTCGGCGGCGGTATCTAACGCGAGGGGCAGCGCTTCGAATTGGTCGAGGGGGTAGTCGGCCAGTGCGGCGCGCATGGCAGAAAGCGCTTCGTATCCACTCTCTCGATGGAGCCCTTCAAAGGGAGCCAATAGACCGATTTTCACAACAGGGCGCGTGGATTTGCAGGAAAGGAGAGTCAGGGAAAATAAGAGATAAAGGACGACGCGAGCTAAGGAATGGGCGCGGCCAATCGTACCATAGATAGTTAGCAACTTGGAAATTTTTGCGACCACAGATGTTTCGCCCCACCGTAGCATATGGTACCTGCCCAAACCCAGCTCCGGCTACCCTAGAGCTTCAGAAGGCTGCCTGGCTAAGGCTGATAGCCGTAGATTTCGAAATTCTGATTATGCTCAGCCAGTGTTTCGGCAAAGACATGGCGGCCTTCGTCACCGGTGGCGAGGAAGAAACAGTAGGTGGTTGGCGTTGGATTACTGGTGGCTTCGATGGCCCGCAGGCCCGGGCTGGCGATAGGACCGGGCGGTAGTCCTGGATGCAGATAGGTGTTGTAGAGGCTGTCGACCTGGGCGTATTCCTGGATAGTCTGCGGCTTCCACCACCAGTTGCCGGTCGTGCCCTTGGCGTACTGCACGGTTGGGTCGGCCTGGAGATACGTTCCGCCGACATCGCGACAGGAATTGTTGAGTCGATTCAGATAGACGCTGGCGATCAGGGGGCGCTCGTCATCCTGGACAGCCTCCCTTTCTACGATGGATGCCAGCGTAATCAGTTCGTGGCCGTTCATGCCGCTGCTGCCCCCGCTGAGGCCCTCTGTGCCGACCCGATTCTCAAAGTTGTCCAACATAGAGACGAGGACAAGCTCCGGCCCACTGGCGTTGACGGGAAACCGGTAGGTGTCGGGGAAGAGATAGCCTTCCAGGGAAGCGCCTGGGGCGAGATTACTCAGGAAAGCGTAGTCGTCCAACAGGCCCAGGCTCTGGGGCTGGCGCACAGCAGTCAAGAACCGCTCGCTGTCGATCACGAAATTCTCGGCCAAGCGTTCGGCGATCTCTTCGGCACGGAAGCCTTCGGGAATGGTTACCAGAACCTCTTCGAAACGGGCTTGCTGCAGTTCGCGGGCGACCTGGGGAATGGTCATCGACTCTGCCAGCATGAAGTTGCCGGCTTCGATGTTTCTTTCCAGTTTTTCCACTCGCAGATATAGGTTGAAGAGGTCGGCATCGTTTATGAAGCCGGCGGCGGCGAGGCGGGCCGCGATATAGCGGGCCGGTTCGCCGGGGTTGATTGTGAATGCCCGGGGACGGGGATCGTCGCCAACGGGAATCTGCAGCTCCTCTTCGCGGAGTCTCAGCATGAGGGCCAGTACTTGCGCTTCAATGTTCTCCGGGGTAAGTGCGTCCTCTCCTTCATCGGGATCGATCAGGGCTTCCGACTGGATCTCGACAGCAAGGAACTGTTCGGTCAGGTGAGCGCGCGACACAATTGCGACGCCCCACAACACGAAAATGACCATGATCAGGAACGAAGCACGAGTGAGGTTGAGGAGCAGCGGCTCCTTCTGCGCCTGCTTGTCGAAGCGTCGAGTAGCGGCTTCTCTTTCCACGATGGGGTTTCCAAGTTTCGGGGCCTTCGGGGCCCTGTTGAACACTGGTCCGGCAACCCGCCAATTGTAACACCGGGTTGGGCCAAGACCAACGCGCGCGGGGTTTGTCTTCACCGTGTGCTTTACTGTGTGCTTTGTTGGGTAGTCGTATGTCTGATATTCTAGGATGAACGTTACACAGTGGCACTATGGTTCCGATCGCTTGGAACTGAGGGGATCTCGCTGCAAAGCGGGTCCAGTGCGCTAACGGCCGCGCGCTGCTCCTTTCATTGGGCCGTCGCAGGAATTGCGCTTCTATGGACAGTTCATATTTCTGGAATCTGACCGCCGCGGGACTGGCTTTCCTCGTACCGGCCGGATTGGTTCTGGTTGCAGCGTCGGGCATGAGGGCGCAGCGGGTCTGGGATGCGGCATTGGGCGGGATGGCGGCTTTTTGTCTGGCGGGCCTGGGGTATTGGGCGGCCGGCTTTGCGTTTCAGTTTGGTAGCGTCGGTTTTGTCTACGCGGATCATCCTGAGCTAACCGGCCTGTTGCGGGGATGGAGCCCGCTTCCCGAGGGTTGGGGCGTCGGCTGGGTTGCTGCAGGGCTGGACGGGTGGTTCTTAACGGGCGCGGCGGCGACGCCGGCGGCGATGGGCCTCTTCCTGGCGCACGTGCCCTGGGCTATGACTGCAGCGCTGTTGCCGGTACTGGCTCTGCGCGGGCGGGCACCGGCGCTGGCAACACTGATCATCGCGCTGGTTGTCGGTGCGCTTGTTTATCCGCTGGCCGGCAACTGGGTACAGGGCGGAGGCTGGCTGGCGGCGTTGGGGAGCAACGTCGGCCTGGGACACGGGCTGGTGGATTTCGGCGGAGGGGGCACTGTTTTTCTGGTGTCGGCATCGGCTTCACTGGCGGCGCTTCTGGTCTGGCCGCCGCGTGGGCGGGCTCGGGGGCAGGCGGCAGACTCTGAACTGCCTACGGTCCACCTGCCGCTGCTCGCTGTCGTGGGCTCTTTGTTCGTGATGGCGGGCGTTCTGGCCTGGGTGTGGGCGAGCCCGGTTCAACAGCCGGGGTCGACTCCTTACACGGCGATGCGAACAGCGGTCAACGGCCTGCTCTACGCAACTGGTGGCGTGACGGTCCCATTGCTTTATACGTGGTTTGTAACGGGGACGAGCGACCCGGGGATGAGCGCACGCGGTCTGGTGGCAGGCGTTATCGCGGGACTGGCGGCTGGGCCCTTTCCTGGGCACGCGGGCGCGCTGTTGACGGGGCTGCTCGCCGGGGCCAGCGTGCCATTCGTGACTTTTGCGCTGCACAGAGTATTTCGCCTTGACGATGGCGCAGGCATCTTTGCCACCGCGGGGATTCCCGCGGCCATCGGGCTGTTGTGCGTTGGCATATTTGCGGACGGCGCTGCTGGGGCAGGTTGGCAGCAGGTTGGGGCGGGCAGTTATTTGGGCGTTAGCGGTCAGGGTGTCACGGGACTACTGGCGGCCCCGGGGTTTAGAAGTGACTTTCTCGGCCAGTTTCAGGCCCAGGTTATTGGTATGGTTGCGATGGGGCTGTGGGGATTTGTGAGCAGCAGCATCATTTGCGTGCCGTTGGGCCTGTTTTTCTATGGCTTTGGCCGAGCTGTCCAGAGCGACGAGTATGTGAGGCAGCAGGCCCCGTCGCGGAGCAGTCAGCAGCGCTGGTCCGAGGGAGCGGGAGCTGGGCAGGGGGATGCTGCTTATTCACAGGAGATGGCTGCGCCGACGGCGGCAGAGATGCCGGCGGAAGAGCCTCGTTTCCGGTAGGCGGTTTACACGACGCCGGTCAACGCGCGGGTTGCCAGGTTGAAGTACTGGGCGCCGCCCGGTCCCAAAACGCTGCGAATGAAGTGCAGTTCGTTTATCCTCCATTCAGTCCAACTTTGAGATTTTTCTTCTTCCGCTGCCCGGCGCAGCTGGTCGGCTGCCGCGCGCAGCGCCGGGCGGGGCGCATGGCGGGCAACGCGTGCCAGGGTTATGTGGGGCGCAAATCGGTTCCGTTCCGACGAAAATCCTGTTTGTCGAGCTAGCGTTTCTGCATCGGCTTGTACCTCTTGAAGTGCCTCCGTTTCTCCCTCGATTCCCACCCACAGAACGCGCAGGTTGGACCAGGACCGGAAACAGCCGAGCCGTGACGGCGCCAGCGTGAAGGGGGCGTGTGCAGCGGTGATGGCAGCCAGTCCGTCTTGTATTTGATCGCGCTGGCTACTTTCGGTCTCGCCCAGGAAGCGCAGTGTCAGATGCATTTTTCCGGTGTTGGTCCATCGCAGAAGGGACGGCTGTGCGCGCAGCGCTGGGAGGTCTTGCAAGCGTTCTTGTTCGGCACGCAGTTGCCGCTTTAGACCTTGTGGAATCTCAATGGCGATGAATGTACGCATGACTGGGACAGACCTCCCGGGGTCAGGGCAGGTGAGAGACCGATTAACGTAGGAGTTTCTGCAGATCTGCGGCCAGCGCCTCTGCAGTCACATCTGGGCTGAACAGTGCCCGCCAGTTCCCCTCTCTGTCTATGAGAAAGATACGGGAAGTATGGTCGAGGAGATAGTAGTCGTCGTCGAGGCTGTGGCCTTCGGCGGCGCCGGTGTACAGTCCGTAACCCTGTTTGATGGCCTCCAGTTCTGTTTCTGGCACGTGAACTCCGAAAAACCGGGGATCGAAGGCGAGTATGTATGGCTCGAGTCGTGCGAGGCTGTCGCGCTGTGGGTCGACTGAGACAAATACGACCTTTAGATCGGCCCCGAGGGAAGGGGCGTCTTTTGCCAAAGTCTCTTTTGCCGCGGCCAGCTCCATCATGGTCAGGGGACAGATGTCCGGACAGAATGTATAGCCAAAGAAGAGCAGGACCGGGTCGCCGATCAGGTCGTCGAGGTCGAAGGGGGCGCCGTCATAGTTTTGGCCGCGGATTGGCGCGGCTGGGTTGGCCTCTTCGAAGACGGTGCCGGCGAATTCGTGGCGGGCACAGGCGGCGCAAAAGAATAGTAAGAGACAAAGAAGGACAGGAGTAGCGATGCTGTTTCGCCGTTCCTGATGTCTGGCCAGTCCGACAGCGGGCGGCCTATTGTGCCCCCGCTTCATGGATGGGACTGTAAGCCAGATTCTTTTTCGAGTGATTGGGTGTAGCTTACTCATTTCCGAGTTGAGTTTTCGACGGGTTCGGGCGCTTTGTGTGCCAAGCAATGCTGAGAGACTGGCATGGGCGTCTTTCCCCAGCCAGGAGAAGGCCCATTTTTCGGCTTGACAATTCTAACACACGGCTTTTCTTCGCGGTCAAACTGTGTTGCTGGGCTGCCAACATAGTGTCCTCTCTTGGATAGGCCTCATGCCTATCTGCCATCGTCAGCAGGATAGCCGCCTGACTGCGTCACGGTTGCACTAGCCAGTCGAACCGATGTGGGTTCGGTTCATAGTCCAATGGTATTGCCCGGAATTGGTTTTACGGTCAGCGGGGGTGCAACGCGCTTGGGGGGAAGGTTAGGTGGGGAGTGGGAGGCAGAGGAGGGCAGGCACAAGGCCTGCCCCTACCGGTGCGTTTGGGGGGAATACTGTTGGCTAGACATTTTGCTGGGGAAGAATACACACGGTGGCGAGTAAGGGCGGGGCGTTGCGGGGGCGCAGCCCCTGCACAAGGGAGGGCCGAAGGCCCGAACGCCCAACTGCAGTGGTCAGTGGTTAGTGGTTAGTGGTCAGTGAAAGGGCGATTTGTCGGGGATAGATGAGAGCACTGGACATAGGCTCGTCGATGCCAGAGGTAAGTGGAAGTTTGCTCCGTTTTGGGATGCACTCATTATCGGGCGGAAATTGACGAATTATATGCTGCGTGCTAATGTTCACTGCTGGCGCGGGTTGCCTTTTACAGGCATTGTTGGCGACCCTCTAGACTTTGGAGCGGACACGAATGAACGAGTTAATTTCAGAATTGCAGGCAACAGACTCAGCCCTTTGCGCCTGGACCGACCAGCCAGATCCAAGGCAGGTGCTGCGGGAGCGGGACCCTGACATATACGCGGCGATCGAGTCAGAACGGCAGCGGCAGACGAACGGAATCGAACTGATTGCCAGCGAGAATTACGTTTTTCCCGAGGTGCTGGCGGCGGCCGGCAGCGTGTTGACGAACAAGTATGCCGAAGGCTATCCGGGACGGCGATATTACGGCGGCTGCCAGTATGTCGATGTGGCGGAGAAGATCGGCATCGAACGAGCACTGGCGCTTTTTGGCGCGGAGCACGCCAACGTGCAACCCCATTCGGGCGCACAAGCCAACGCGGCCGTCTATATGGCGTTGTTGAAACCGGGTGACACTGTGCTGGCGATGAAGCTGGACCACGGTGGACATTTGAGCCATGGCTTCCACCTGAACAGCTCGGGACATTACTACAATTTCGTGCACTACGGCCTGGATCCGGAGACTGAGCAGCTCGACTACGACGTCATCCGGCAGACGGCGCTGGCGCAGCGGCCCAAGCTGCTGTTGGTCGGGGCGAGCGCGTACCCGCGTCACTTTGACTTTCGGACATTGCGAGATATTGCGGATGAGGCCGGTTGTCTGTTGATGATGGATATGGCCCATGTTGCCGGTCTGGTCGCAGCAGAACTACATCCCGATCCGGTTCCTTACTGCGATGTGGTTACTACCACGACGCACAAGACGCTGCGGGGGCCTCGGGGCGGATTGATACTTTGCCGAAAGGAACATGCGAGGGCGATCGACCGGGCAGTCTTTCCCGGCATGCAGGGCGGGCCGCTCATGCACATCATCGCGGCGAAGGCTGTGGGTTTCAAGTTGGCGCAGGAGGAAGGGTTCAAGGGGTATCAGCAGCAGATTCTGGATAACGCGCAGGCGCTGAACGGCACTCTTCAGGCAGAAGGGTTGCGGAGCGTCTCCGGAGGCACTGACAACCACCTGCTGCTGGTCGACTTGAACAGTTTGGGCAGCGAAGAGATCAACGGCAAGGTGGTTGAGACGGCCCTGGACAATGCGTCTATCCATTGCAATAAGAACATGATCCCTTTCGACACGCGCAAGGCGATGGTCACCAGCGGCATCCGGCTGGGTACGCCTGCGGCGACGACGCGGGGGATGAAGCAGGCCCAGTTTGAACAGATCGGCCGTTGGATAGCATCTATCGCTCACGAGCCCAAAGATACGGCTCTTCAGGAATCGGTGCGCGACGAGGTGCTGGACATGGTGCAGGCGTTTCCGGTGCCAGCTTAGCCCGGCAAAAGGTAGGCAGTTGTGGCGACCAAGGTCAAGACCCAGTTCATTTGCAGTGAGTGCGGCGGTTCGCAGATGAAGTGGATGGGAAGATGCCCCGATTGCGGCGAGTGGAATTCGCTTGAGGAGAGCCGAGTCCAGGAGAGCGCGATCGCGTTGGGCGGCGGCCGCGCCGATTCCCTTCAAGCTCCTTCTCCTCTGGCACTGCCGGACATCCCCAGTGAGCCGTCGCGGCGCATCGTGCTGGAAAATCCAGAGTTGAATCGCGTGCTGGGTGGGGGAATCGTGCCCGGTTCCGGCATATTGGTGGGCGGTGATCCTGGGATAGGCAAGAGTACGCTGCTGATCCAGACGGCTGCGGAGGTTGCGCGCAGGGCCGGTCAGGTGCTGTATGTGAGCGCTGAGGAGAGCGCGTATCAGATCGGGCAGCGTGCGTCGCGGCTAGGGTTGGACGGGGACGGTCTGCTGATTCTGGCGGACACGATCCTGGAACAGATTCTGGCACAGATCGGGGAGGTGAGACCTTCCCTGGTGATCGTCGATTCGGTGCAGGCGATCCACAGCAGCGCGAGCGCCAGTGCGGCAGGGTCGGTTTCCCAGGTGAGAGATTGCGCTGCGCATTTACTGCGGCAGGCCAGACAGCTCAATATTCCACTGTTTCTCGTAGGGCATGTGACCAAAGAGGGGTCAATTGCCGGACCGCGCGTGCTGGAGCATATGGTGGATGCCGTGCTGCAGATGGAGGGGGAGCGCTTTCACGCTTACAGGCTGTTGCATTCGGTCAAGAACCGCTTCGGAAGCACGAATGAGGTTGGTGTCTTCGAGATGACGGAGCGGGGTATGGAGCCGGTCGCCAACCCCTCGGCGATGTTTCTGGCGGAGAGGCTGCCCAACGCGGCAGGCAGCGCCATCGCGGTGCCGCTGGAGGGAAGCCGGCCGCTGCTGGTCGAGGTACAGGCGCTGACAAGCCCGACCGCATTCAGCCAGCCCCGGCGCACGGGGAACGGTGTTGATTTCAATCGTCTGCTGTTGGTGTCGGCTGTGCTGAGCAAACGGATGGGGCTCTCGTTGAGCGCGCAGGATATATTTGTGAATGTCATAGGGGGACTGCGTATCGGGGAGCCGGCCGCGGACCTGGCGGTCGCGGCGGCGATCACCAGCAGCTACCATAACGTTCCGGTCGCGGCCGAGGCGGCTCTGATTGGAGAAATCGGACTGAGCGGCGAGCTGCGGAGCGTCAGTCAGCTGGCGCTGCGTCTGCACGAAGCGGCCAAACTCGGTTTCACGCGAGCGATCGTGCCCCACCATGCGCTGCGACGGAGGGGGGCACAGCCGGGCCGGGCTGCAACAGATGATAGAGGAAGAGGGAGCGCATCCGATTTGCCCTCTGAAATTGAAATAATCGGCGCACGCACAGTAGCCGACGCTCTGGACGCGGCGCTGCTGAAATAACTTGCCACAGATGGAGAACTACGATGTCCAAACTGACCGAGACGAACCCCTATCAACAGTTTTTGCGCGACCTGTTTCACAGCGACGACGACGACCTTGCGCGGTTGCAGACGGAGGCGGAGTCGGAGGGAATCCCGAACATGAGTATCGGGCCGGAGCAGGGGAAGTTCCTGCAGTTGCTGGTGCAGCTGACGGGAGCGAAAAAGGTGCTGGAGATCGGCGTGCTGGGGGGATACAGCGGGTCGTGGATTGCGCGTGCACTGCCGGAAGGCGGAAGGCTGATTGGCCTGGAGCTGGAGCAGAAGCATGCCGACTTCGCCCGCAGACAGTGGGAGCGGATGGGGCTGGCTGACAAGATCGAGGTGCGGGTCGGCCCGGCGCTGGAATCGCTGCCTGACGTGGCAGAGGAGGCGCCGTTCGATATGGTCTTCATTGACGCCGACAAGGGGAATTACCCTGCTTACCTGGAGTACGCGCTGCAGTACAGCCGGCCGGGAACGGTCATACTAGGCGACAACGTTGAAATGTGGGGGAGTCTGGTGGATCCTGAGAAGCAGGACTGGGATTGGGTGCAGGGGATGCGCACCTTTGCCAGTGTGCTCAGCAGTCACGAGCGGCTTACGAGCACAGTTGTCCCTTATCCGGACGGGCTGGCGATGGCCGTGGTGAAGTAAAGGGACAACAGTAGCTGCGGGCTAAAGACTTATTTTCTAAGAGTTTTCCTGAACGGTTGGCTGTTTTCGGCGGGAGCAAAACACAGGGGCAAGGCGGTTCACGCCTTGCCCCTGTTTGTCTTTGGGTCTTTCAAATTTTTCAGCGCGCCAGGAGGGGGCCGAGAGGACGGCCACCCAGCAGGTGAAAGTGGGTATGGAAGACTTCCTGGCCGCCGTGTCTGCCAATATTGGTGACGAGGCGCCAGCCGTCGGATGCGACCCCTTCCTGTACAGCCAGTTGTCCGGCGACCTGGGCGATGCGTCCCAGAGTCTCTGCCTGGGCGTCACCCATTTCTCCTAGATCTTTGAAGTGCTGATTGGGAACGATCAGGACGTGAAGAGGCGCCTGTTCCGAAATATCCTGGAAGGCGGTTACGAGTTCATCTTGATAGAACTGTTTCGAGGGTAGTTCCCCGGCCACGATTTTGCAGAAAATACAGTCTTCGCTCATTGGACACCTCGTCCTAGTTTGCGGTTGACGCTGTCGATCTTGTCCTGCATGCTCTGTGGGCGGTCGCTGCGGGTGCCTATTTTCAGGCTGGTTGTGATGCGCGGCGCGCCCATTGCGTGTACTTCCTCATGGCAGCGCTTCACGGCGGCGAAGACCTCGTCCCAGTCACCTTCGACGTTTGTGCCGTAGGCGTGCATCTGATGGCTGAGGCCGGCATCGTCAAGGATGCGCTCGCAGGCGGCTATGTATTTCGAGACTGAGACGCCCACGCCGATGGGAACGACGCAGAGATCGATCATTACTTTCATGGCGCTATCCGATTACTATGTTGACGAGCTTGTCGGCGACGACCACGACCTTGCGCACCTGCTTGCCGTCCATCCAGCGCTGGACGTTGTTTGAGGCCAGTGCCATTGCTTCCAGCTCTGCTTTGGCGGTATTGGGCGCCACGCTGAGTTTATCGCGCACACGTCCGTTTACCTGAACGACCACTGTGATCTCCTCCTCTTTGGCTTTCTGCGGGTCAGCCTGCGGCCATGCTTGCAGGTGAACGCTACCCGTTTCACCATCATTCGCCAGGCGCTGCCAAAGCTCCTCGCTGATGTGAGGGAAGACGGGGGCCATCATCAGCAGCAGATTACGAATTGACTCCTGCCAGATATCGTTTCCTGCCTCGCCGCTATTTGGACCGGTGAAGGTGTCCTTTACGCGAATCAGATAGTTGTTGAACTCCATCAGCGCGGCGATGGCGGTGTTGAAGCGGAAGCTGCCGAAGTCTTCGGACACTTTCGCGATGGTCTGGTGGAGCTTGCGCTCCAGGCCGCGGATGTCGGCTTCGGTGGTTGAACCAGCGGCGCTTTTTGTATTTGGCTCGTCCAGGGCGACTGTCCAGGCGCGGTACAGGAAACGGCTCACGCCTTCGATGGCGCTTGGGTCCCAAGGCCCTCCGTGCTCCCAAGGGCCGATGAACATCAGGTAGCCGCGGACGGTATCGGCTCCGTACTTATTGACGTATTCATCGGGGTTGACGACGTTGCCGCGGCTCTTGGACATGCGCTCGCCGTCAGGACCCAGAATGATGCCCTGATTGAAGAGGCGCAGCATGGGTTCGTCGAAGTCGACGACGTTCATGTCCCGCAGCGCCTTGGTGAAGAAGCGGGTGTAGAGCAGATGCATGGTGGCGTGCTCGATGCCGCCGGTGTACTGATCGACCGGCAGCCAGTAGCTGCCGCGGCCGGTGTCCCAAGGCATGTCGGTTGCGGCCAGGGGCTCGCCCGCCTTGTGGTAGGGATCGACGTAGGCGTACTGATACCAGCTGGAGCACATGAAGGTGTCCATGGTATCGGTCTCGCGCTCGGCGCCGCCGTTGCACTGCGGACAATTCACGTAGCGGAAGCCTTCATGATAGTTGAGGGGGCTTTCGCCGGTGGGCTTGAACTGGGCGTCGTCGGGCAGGCGGACGGGCAGGTCGGCGTAGGGAACGGGCACTGTGCCGCAGCTCTGGCAGTGGATCATGGGGATGGGCGTGCCCCACATACGCTGGCGGCTGATCAGCCAGTCGCGCAGGCGGTAGTTGACGGCGCCGGTCCCCTTGTCGTCTTGCTCGAGCCAGGCGATGGCCGCTTTGACGCTTTGCCCTTCCTCTTTGCCTACGGTCGTCCCGTCTATGGGCCCGGAGTTTATCATCACACCGTCGCCCGGCCAGGCGGACTCGAGATCGTCGGCGCTGCGGATGTGGCCGGCCTCGCTGTCAGGCGGAGGCTGAACGACCAGGGCGATCGACAGGTCGTGCTTTTTGGCGAACTCGAAGTCGCGTTCGTCGTGGCCGGGTACGGCCATGATTGCGCCGGTGCCGTAGCCCATGAGCACGTAGTCGGCGACCCAGACGGGGATGCGTTCGCCGTTGACGGGGTTGATGGCGTAGCCGCCGGTGAAGACGCCGGTTTTCTCTTTGTCCTCGGCAGTGCGTGCGATTTCGTCGAGGCGGCTTGCCTGATCGACACATTCTTCGACCGCGCTACGCTGCTCGGCAGTGGTGATTTTCTCCACCAGAGGATGTTCGGGCGCCAGCACCATAAAGGTCGCGCCCCAGAGTGTGTCGGGACGGGTCGTGAAGATTTCGATCGGGTCGCCGGCTTCGGTGAGAAAGGTTACTTGGGCACCGTCGCTGCGCCCGATCCAGTTGGTCTGCATTACCTTCACCGGTTCCGGCCAGTCGATATTGTCGAGGTCGTCGAGCAGCTCCTCGGTGTAGTTTGTGATTCGGAATTTCCACTGGTTCAGGTCTTTCTTGATGACCGGCGTGTCGCAGCGTTCACAGTGGCGGTCTTCGCCCCAAACCTGTTCGCGCGCTAAGGTGGTGTTGCATTTCGGACACCAGTCGACGGGCGCGAATTCTCTGTAGGCCAGTCCCATTTCGTGCAGTCTGAGGAAGAACCACTGGGACCACTTGTAGTATTCCGGGTCGCAACTGATGGCTTCCCGATCCCAGGCCCACATGGCGCCCATACGGCGCAGCTGGCCCTGCATGCGCTCGACGTTGTCGTAGGTCCATTCCTGGGGATGGGCGTTGTTCTGGATGGCCGCGTTCTCGGCGGGCAGGCCGAAGGCGTCAAAGCCGATGGGGAAGAAGACGTTGTAGCCGCTCATGCGGCGGAAGCGGGCGGCAGCGTCGCTGGGCGTCATCGCATACCAGTGACCGGTATGCAGATCGCCGGATGTGTAGGGCAGCATTGTCAGCGCGTACCACTTTGGCCTGGCGGGGTCTTCGACGGTGTCGTAGAGGCCCTGTTTTTCCCAGGCTGCCTGCCACTTGGTTTCGATTTCTGTATGTATATACCTGTCGGACATGGTAGGCGTCTCCTGTCACGGAGGGTTTTGTGATCTTATGTTTGTTTGTGAACTGTATTGAAATATTGTATAGACGCGACATGGCAAACATGCGCGCGTCTTTGCGGTCCATGTTTCCTAACTGATGTTTGTGGTTGTGCCCGCTTGGAAACAGGGATGCGGTAGTCGGTTCCCTGGCGCGGGCTATCTAAGAGCGAGGAGGCCGCCGACGGAGTTGCCGTCGGTGGCGAAAGGACTTGGAATACGGGGTTCACGTGCGTCGTATTTCATAATGGGGGCAAATATACCACGCATTGTCCTGGGATAGCAAATCCATGGCCACCATATGCGATGAGGCCTCGTGCGGCAGATGGGACCGCCGGTACCTATTTGTAAGATTTGGACGGTAAAACCGTGTGAGATTATTGTTCTCCAGCGACCGGCTCCTTTCTTGGGTAGAGGTTTTCGGCAGATTTCGATTGGTAGGGGGAAGTCTGGAAATGAAACTTAGTAGACAGGGCGACTGGCGACAGAGCCGTCGCGCCGCACATGCTCTCATTCGATATTCATCCTGAAGGGGAATTTTATGAACCGAGGCCTCCCCATTCGACTCATATCGGTTGATCTAGACGGCACACTGTTGCATAGTGACGGAACGCCGGCGCCGGATGGGATATTGCAGTTGCAGGCCGCTCGGCGGGCGGGTGTGGGGGTTGTCATCAATACCACTCGTAACGCTGGAGGCGTGCGCGGCATGTGCTTAGAATGGGGATTCAATGATCCCATGATCTGTACGAACGGTGCGCAGGTTATGGCCTCACCAGAAGGGCCAGTGTGGGTGTCGTACACAATTCCGATGGAGGCCGCTCGCTCTTTTGCTCAGCTTGCGGATCGCAACAGCTGGGAGGTGAGCACAAGTGTGGGAAATCGTTCTTTCTTTCGGCAGCGGCCGGGGCAACCTCTTGGGCCTGTAGAGCATTGGTCAGATACAGGCATGGAAGGGGGGCAGCGTCTTCCCAGGGTGGAAATCGTAGCGACGAACGAGGAAGCTTTGATTGCGGAGCCGAAGCGGATGCTCCTGCACGAGCCGGAGGCAATTGCTGCCGCTAAGGAACTGGCGGCGCAGTTCTCTCAAGCGTGCCGCACTGAGACGTACTACGAGCCGGACGGACGACTGCACTCCTTATGTATCCTCCCCCGCAATGCCGATAAGGGCACAGCGCTCAGATTTGTGGCCGGGAAACTGGATGTTCCTCTGGAACTGGTGCTGGCCATTGGGGATAATCCGAACGACGTGCCGATGTTTGCGGAGGCAGGCGTCAGCGTGGCCATGGGAAACGCGACGCCGGCGGTGAAAGCTTCAGCCACAGTTGTGGGGCCTTCGAATGATGATGAGGGGGTGGCCTGGGCAGTCAAGAGATTCGTCCTGCAGGGCCCGGGCTAGGGATGTTATTAGCTTGTCAAGGCACTGCGCTTTCGCGACAGATGCATATCGGCCTGGATGGAGCCTGGCCGCCTATTGATCCACCACGGAGCCGTCCGCATGCAGGCGCGTTTGGACTGCGCGGGGGGCGTACGGATGGCGCTCGGCGGCGTCTTCGGCCAGCTCGATGCCGATGCCGGGGGCGTCGGGAATGATGAGGAAGCCGTCTTCCTGGGTGAGGGCGGTCTTGACGATTTCGCTCTTTGGCGGCACGTCTTCGCCAACGGGATACTCCTGCAGGGCGAAGTTGGGTATGCAGGCGGCCAGTTGAATGCAGGCGGCGGTGCTGACCGGGCTGAGCGGATTGTGTGGGACGACCTGGACGTGAAAGGCCTCGGCGAGGGCCGCGATCTTTTTGGCGTGGCTCAGCCCGCCGACCATGCAGACGTCGGGGCGCACGAATTGGACGGCGCCGCGCTGCAGGAGGGCCTGGAATTCCCAGATGCTGTGCAGGCGTTCGCCGGTGGCGATGGGAATGCCGATTTTCGAAGCCACGAGGGCCATTTCGTCAAGGTTGTCGGGTGTGACGGGGTCCTCGTAGAAGAAGGGATGGTAGGGTTCGATGCCGCGGCCGAGCACGACGGCTTCGCTGGGCGTGAGGCGGCGGTGAATCTCGATGCACAGGTCCACGTCGCGGCCGACGGCTTGGCGGTAGGCTGCTACGGTCTCGATGGCGTCCTCGATCATGTCGACGTGGGTCTTGAAGTAGGGGAGATCGCGGCTGTCGTCGAGGAAAGGCGTGAGGTGTCCGACGGCGGTGAAGCCCTGCTCTTTGGCGTCGACACAGCCGGCGATCAGCTCCTCTTTCGTTTCGCCGAAGACATGATAGTAGACACGGGCCTTGTCACGCACTTTGCCGCCTAGCAACTGGTATGCGGGCACGCCGAAGTGCTTGCCGGCGATGTCCCAGAGGGCGATGTCGACGGCGCTGAGAGCGCCCATGACGGCGGCGCCGCGAAAGTGGCTCCAGCGGTAGAGGTACTGCCAGTGGTGTTCGATGCGGAGGGGATCCTGGCCGATCAGGTAGCGCTTGAAGGTCTCCACGGCGCCGGCTGAGGCTTCGAGGAAGCCCCAGGCGCCGGACTCGCCAAGACCGGTGATGCCGGCGTCCGTTTCCACTTCTACGAACAGATATCGGTCGACGAAAATGTTACGGACATCGGTTATCTTCATTTTGATCTCCCTCTAGCGGCTGTTTATGGCCCAGTCCTTGGCGGCGAGGCCGCTGCGGACACGCCATGTCAACAGGGCCTGGTGAAGCTCTTCTTTTCGGGCTGCATGGGCGGGGTCATCCCACAGGTTGTGGACTTCCTCCGGATCGTTAGCCAGATCGAAGAGCTGGCCGTATGGTTCACCGACAAAGTGGACCAGTTTCCAGTCCTTGGTACGCGCCATCGACATGTATTCGGCGGGCAAAGTGCCGTCACGGCAGTGCTCGGCAAAGACAGTTTCCCGTCCCGGCCAGTCGTCGCCTTCTAGTGCTGGCAGCAGGGATACAGCTGCGAAGTCCTCAGGCGTCTCGAGCCCTGCCAGTTCGAGAATCGTGGGTCCCAGATCGAAGAGGGAGCAGAGCTGGTCGAGCGAGCGGCCGCCGGTGAAGCGACCGGGCGCCCAGACGATGGTGGGCACGCGGGTGATGATGTCGTACATCGTCCATTTCTGGCTGTGGCCGTGGTCGCCGAGGCAGTCGCCGTGGTCCGAGGTGAAGATGACGACGGCATTTTCGAGGTAGTCCTGTTCCTCCAGGGCTGTCATCAGCTCGCCCACTTTTTCATCGATCATGGAGACGTTGGCCATGTAGTAGGCGCGCTGGCGGTGGCGCTGCTCCGGTGTTGGGTCCAGAAGGTGAACGACTGAGTCGTGGTCGACCTCGGAATTGTGAACGCGCATGTCGTGGAAGGGGGGCGGCTGGCCAGCCAGCTCCTCCTCCGTTATGGCCTGGATGGGCAGATCTTTGTCCATGTAGCTCTGGCTGAAACGCGGTGTGGGGTCATACGGGGGATGGGGGCCGGGAAAGCCGACCTGCATGAAGAGCGGTCCGTCCGGTTTGGGCTTATTACGAAGCCACCAGGTGGCGAAGTCGCCGACGAACATGTCTGAGTGCAGGTCTTCGGGGAGCTCCCAATCGAATGCACCGAGACTGTCGTTGTAGTCGTCGCGCTGGCGGTAGAGAACGCGTTGCTGCTTGACATGGCCGCGGGCGCGGAGGGCTTTGTCCCATTCGTCAAAGTAGTAACGGCCTTCGAGGTAACGATCCTTGTTTTCGACGACGTAGCGCTCGTCAAAGCCGAGAGGGGTCTCGAAGGGCGAAGTGTGCATCTTGCCGACATTGACGCAGTGGTAGCCGCTGGCGCTGAGATCCTCGACCCAGGAGCTGGTCCAGCGGTCACCGTTTTTGAGGATGCCGGTGGTGTGGGGGTAGTAGCCGGTGAAGAGACTGGCGCGTGCGGGCGCGCAGGAAGGGGCGGTGATGTGGCAGTTGGTGAAGCTCACCCCTTCATGCACGAGGCGATCGAGGTTGGGCGTCTCCATGTAGTCGAATCCCAGCGCGGCGATGGTGTCGAAGCGCTGCTGGTCGGTGATGATCAGGATAATGTTGGGACGACTGTCGGCCATTCGGCTGGGCTCCTCAGCGTTGGTCATTGGGCGACGGCGGCGCGCAGGGTTTCCTTCTTTGCGTCGACACGGAAGCACTCGTACTGGTTGTCGCGCATGTAGCGTCGGGCGAGGTCGATGGCCTGCGACTCGGTAAGGAGGCCGTCGGAGATCTCGGCCTGCATTACTCTGGTGAACCAGGTGCGCGCCTGCTTGGCGTAGGCGAGGGCGGCGCCCGGGTAGCCGGTGTCGCCGCCGAACAGGAATAGTTTGTTGGCGGGGGCAGCGTGGATGAAGCGGCGTACAAACTCCATGGAGCTGTAGGGATTGATGCTCCAGGCCCAGCAGAGGTCGGCGTAGACGTTGGGGTAGTGCTTGGCCAGTGCGACCAACTCCTCGGTATAGGGGTAGGCGATGTGCATGAGGACGAAGCGGGCATCGGGGTATTTTGCGAGCAGGGGGCAGAGGTTGCCGCTGCGGATGTAGTCGACCGGCATACGGCTGTGGCCGGCGTAGTAACCAGTATGCAGCTTCATGGGCAGGTCGTGCTCGATACAGAGTTCGACGCCGCGGGCCCAGCACCAGTCACCGAGGCAGAGTCTGGCGGACTCTTCGATCTCCTCGCCGTCGCGCAGATAGACGTCGAGGGCGCTGGCGGCTTCGTCGTCGCTGCGCTCCTGCCAACGCAAGGTACGGTTGTAGGCATGCTGGGCCTTTACAGCGATTGCGGGGGCTGAGAATTTCTGGAATATGGTCTCCATCACGAGGCGCAGGGAGTAGAGGTCGGTGATTTCCTGTCCCGTGTGTTCGGCGATCTCTTCGTGATTTGGCTGGCCGGAACACATGGCGGCCCAGGAGATGTCGTTGAAGAAAAAGTCGGGGCCTGAGAGTTCCGGAGTGACCTGGATCGAAAAGGCATCGGTCTGGATGTGGTCCAGATTCGCCTCGTCGCGCAGCAGGCGCAGGCGCTGTCCGGGCTGGTTGACAGCGTCGTTTTTTTCCTGGGCGGCGGCGATTGAGTCGGGCGTGAGTTCGTCGATTGCGTAGAGCTCTTTGGCGATGATGCTCACGGCTTCGCCATAGCCGGTATGTTGTGTTCTTGCCCAGGCTTCCTGTATGGGGGCAAAGCGGGCGGCCACATCGGGGTCTGAACTGTCGAACAGTTTGTCGAGTGCCTCCTGGGAGGCTCCGGCGACGAAGAGGTCGGCGCCGACATAGTTCTGGAAGAGTTGACTGAGGATGTCCGGGCTCTCGTCGAGGTAGACTTCCTCGCGCCGCATGTGCTCATGCGTATCGACGAGCGGGGTCTCCTGGATAAAGGCGGCGATGTCGGATTGTAAAGACATGTGCGCTAACTCGCTTTCAGTTTGGCCTGCCACTGTTTGCGGAACTTGCTGACTTTGGGGCGGATGACAAAGAGGCAGTAGGGCTGGAATCCATTGTCGCGGTAGTAGTTCTGATGGTATGACTCGGCGACGTAGAAGGTTTCAAGCGGGACCAATTCGGTGACGATGGGATTGTCCCAGATCTGGGGGGCGTAGTCGCTGATCATCTCCTCGGCGACTTCCTTTTGTTCATCGTCATGGTAGAGGATGACGGAGCGGTATTGGGGCCCAACGTCGTTGCCCTGGCGATTGGGTGTAGTGGGGTCGTGGGAAGTGAAGAAGACTTCGAGGATCTCACGAAAGGAGACGATGGCGGGGTCGAAGGTGACCTGGATAACTTCGGCGTGGCCGGTGGTTTTTGCGCAGATCTGCTCGTAGGTGGGGTTGGGTACGTGGCCGCCGGCATAGCCGGACACGACCTGACTGACGCCGAGCAATTCTTCGTAGAGGGGCTCCAAGCACCAGAAGCAACCCCCGCCCAAGGTGGCAACCGCGTGGGAACTGGATTCGCCATTCGTCATTGCGTTCTCTCCTTTTTGATCAAACTGAAATGGAAGTTCATTCCTATTTCAGGCCGTCCTTTTAGCTCGGCCCATTTACAGCCCATTTCAGGTCTGAAGAGCACTAAGATTACTGGCAGGCTGGCGGAGCATTTTGACAAGCTGAGGACGGGTGAGGGAAGGGTAGTCATTGGCGGTAATCTTACCGCAGGTAGAGCCGGAAACCAACCGAGTCGGAGGGCAGTGGATAGTGGTTAGTGGATAGTGGCTTGAAGCGGATTGGGGGGGCAGACATTGTTGGCTAGATATGCTTCCGGGGAAGTATGACTATGGTGGCGAGACATGGCGGGGCGCGGAACTGCGGGGGTTTGGGGGCTGGGATAGCATGTGGGGCGTGGGGAAGCCACTGTTGGCTAGACATGCTGCCGGGGAAGAATGAACACGGTGGCTAGCGAGGGCGGGGCGTTGCGGGGGCGCGGAACGGCAGGGGTTAGGGGTCGGGGGCCAGGGGTCAGGGGGATGAGATTGCATGTGGCGGGGGAAGCCACTGTTGGCTAGACACGCTGCCGGGAAAGAACACACACGGTGGCTAGCAAGGGCGGGGCGTTGCGGGGGCGCAGCCCCCGCACAAGGGAGGGCCGAAGGCCCGGACGCCCAGAACTGCAGTGATCAGTGATCAGTGGTCAGTGGTCAATTTGGTGGGTCGAGTGGGAATCGGTTGGGGCTTTGTATTGGGTTGGGAGGGCTGTGTTGACTTGCTTCGTGAAGTTTTTGTGATATGTTTCTGGGACGGGCGGGCAGAGGCCGGCACCAAGGCCGGACGAGGCGTCATGAACGCCGCCCGCGTTCACACGACCAGAGGAACGAGACTATGATTCGAATCGCTGAGATGCTGCCGGCGCAGCCTTCGCCGCTGTGGACGCTTGTCAAACAGTGCGGGGTTAACTACGCGGTGGGCTCGATGGATATGTCCACGATTGACGACCCGGACCCGGACATGAAGCCGTGGGGGTTCATGAGCCTTGCTCGAGTGAAGAGCGCCTATGAGAATGCCGGATTTCGGCTGGAGGTTCTGGAGAGCAGGCCGCCGCTGGACAAGGCGAAGCTGGGACTGTCGGGGCGCGACGAGGAGATCGAGACGGTCTGCGAGCTGCTGCGCAACATGGGGCGACTGGGCATTCCGGTCTGGTGCAGCGAGTGGATGCCGATTTTTGGCTGGATGCGGACGGCGACCACGATTCCGGAGCGGGGCGGGGCGCTGGTAACGGGTTTTGACAACGATGTAATGCGGGACGCGCCGCTGACGGAGTACGGCGAGGTCAACGAAGAGCAGCTGTGGGACAATCTGAAGTACTTTTTGGAGGCGGTGGTGCCAGTGGCGGAGGAGGCCGGGGTGAAGATGGCGATGCACCCCGACGACCCCCCTCTTTCACCAATCCGGGGACTGGGCCGAATCATGCGCAGTGTTGAGAATTTCCAGCGTCTGATCGACCTGGTACCGAGCCCGGCCAACGGCATCTGTTTGTGCCAAGGCAATTTCACGCTGATGACGGACGATCTGCCGGAGGCGATCCGGCATTTCGGCGCGCAGGACAGGATCTATTTCGTGCACTTCCGCGACGTGAAAGGCGCGCCGGAGAAGTTCAACGAGACCTTCCACGACAACGGGAAGACGGATATGCTCGCGTGTATGGAAGCCTATCGCGAGATCGGCTTTGACGGCGTGCTGCGACCCGACCATGTGCCGACGATGGAGGGCGACAGCAACGAAGACGCAGGCTATTCTTCGATCGGCAGGTTGTACGCTATCGGTTACATACGCGGCCTGCGGCAGGCGGTCTACGCAGGGTAGCTTTCAGCCCCTATATTTCCAGCATCCACTGGAAGATCATGTCGTCGAAGTCAGGCAGCTTTTCGTGGCCGAAGTCCGGGTAGATGACGGTGCGTTTGGCCGAGTTGATCTTGTTGAAAGCGGCGTATTGTGTTGACGGCGGGCAGACCTGGTCCATGAGACCGACGCCCATGAGCACTTCGGCCTGGATGCGTGAGGCGAGGTGCTGGACATCGATATAGCCGAGGCGTGTGAAGACCTCTTCCTCGCGTTCGTGGCGGGGGTCGAAGTTGCGGAACCATTCCCGCAGTTCTGCGTAGGCGTTCTGGTCCATGTCGAGATCCCAGACGCGTTTGTAGTCGCATAGGAAGGGGAAGATGGGGGCGGCGCGCTTGACGCGCGGTTCGAGTGAGACACAGGCCAGCGTGAGGCCCCCGCCCTGGCTGCCGCCGGTTGCACCGACGCGTTGGGCGTCGACGTCTTCCATCTCCATCACGATCTGGGCCAGCCGCGCGGTGTCGAGGAAGGTGTGCCGGTAGAGGAGATCTTCGGGTTCTCCGGCGAGGCCGCGTACGATGTGCCCGCGCAGCGTCCAGCCCGGTACGCCGCCGACGTCGATAGACTTGCCGCCGCCCTGGCCGCGGCAGTCGAGCGCGGCGACGGTGAAGCCGGCAGCGACGTAGCCGAGTTTGCTCTGCCAGTCGCCGGCGTTGCCGCTGTAGCCGTGGAACATGAGGAGGGCGGGGTGTGGTTCCTGTGCGTCGCGGGGGCGCAGCAGCTTGGCGTGGACGCGAGCGCCGCGTGTCCCCGTGAAGTAGAGGTGAAAACATTCTGCGTAGGGCGCCTGAAAGTCGGCCGGAACGAGCTCCACATCGGGATCGGTTGCGGCCAGTTCGGCGAGCCCGGCATCCCAATAGTCGTCGAAGTCGGCGGGTCGCGGGTTGGTGCCCTGGTAGGAAGTCAGCGTCTCCAAGGACATATCAAAGAGTAGAGGCATGGTCTTTTCCTTCGACAGATTGGTGTTTGTTGGTTGTCACGGCAGTTGCCGTGGATTGGGAACGTGCGGCTCCTATTGTCGCGTCAGTCGGACATTGATTGCAAGTAGCGCGCCGTGACCAATTGGCGTCCAAGGGCGGATAGGCGCGTTGCGGATAGTATGGCCGGCGTGGCAGAACCGGTTTGTTGCCACCTGTATGGGTCAGGCTTTCGAGGAACCTTTTTGCGTTTTGGTCTTGACCTGCGCGCCAGGATAGGTTAGGATATGCGCGCTTTGCGATTATGCCCGTTTCCCACTTGTGCACTCGTGCAAGACCTAACAGAACTGGTATTATCCGGGCCTACTTTTGCGGTATGGTCCGGGCGTCCTAATCCTCGTCGGACGGGGTCGCCATTGCGCAACTGAGTGAGCGTAAGCGCAAGATTCTCGGTGAGCAGGCAGCTCGACTCTGACCCGGCACCTACTCTTTTCCCTGCCCAGAACCGCACGCCTGCAAATGCAGGGCTCTATTTCTATAGAACAAACACTTTCCTAGAGCATACACTTTCACAGAGAGAGAACAGAAAGATGAAAACTGAATCTTCGGCTTGGGATGCACTTACGTTTCGTTGCATCGGTCCGCCCCGCGGCGGTCGCGTGGTTGCGGTTGCAGGACACCCGACTCAGAGCCAAGTCTTCTATTTCGGCGCGGTGGCGGGCGGTGTGTGGAAGACAGTTGACGGCGGCCTCTACTGGGACAACGTTACCGACGGGCAGTTTGACGTCTCTTCGGTGGGGGCAATTGCCGTTTCCGAGGCTGATCCGAATGTCGTTTATGCGGGGACGGGCGAGTCGACGATCCGGTTGGACGTAAGCTGGGGGGACGGCGTCTACAAGTCGACTGACGGCGGCGAGACGTGGAAGAACGTAGGGTTGCGCGACAGCCATCATATCGGGGAGATTCGCGTTCATCCGCAGGATCCCGACATCGTATACGTCGCAGCGCTGGGTCATGCTTTTGGGCCGAACGAGGAGCGCGGGGTGTATCGGTCCACCGACGGGGGCGAGACCTGGGAGCGGGTCCTTCATGTCAGCGATAGAGCGGGCGGGGTGGACTTGACGCTGGATGTGACAAACCCACGCATCATCTATGCCTCGATCTGGCAGGTGCATCGCCACTTCTGGGAGCTGGTGAGCGGCGGACCGGACAGCGGGCTGTGGAAGTCGACGGACGGCGGCGACAGCTGGACCGATATCAGCCGCAACCCCGGGCTGCCGCAGGAAGGGATTCTGGGGAAGATTGGCGTCTCCGTGTCTCCTGCTCAACCCAGCCGGGTCTGGGCGATTGTCGAGGCTGAGGGCGAGATGTCAGGTGTATACCGTTCGGATGACCGCGGTGCAACGTGGGATCATCTGACCAAGAACCAAGACTTGCTGAACCGGCCCTGGTACTACCTGCACATTTTTGCCGACCCACAGGACCCTGACACGGTCTATGTGAATAACCTTAAGATGTGGAAGAGCATTGACGGCGGCAAGGAGTGGAGCGAGATCACAACGCCGCACGGGGATAACCACGACCTGTGGATTGACCCCTCCGACCCGCAAAGGATGATCAACGGCAATGACGGCGGGGCCTGCGTCAGCTTCAACGGCGGCGATACGTGGAGCACGATCTACAACCAGCTGACCGGCCAGTATTACCATCTGGATGTGGACAACCAGCAGCCCTATCACGTTTACGGGACGCAGCAAGACAACTCCAGCATTGCAGTGCCCAGCGCGACGGAGAAAGGGGCGATACCGTGGGGTGACTGCTACCCGGCGGGCACGGGCGAGAGCGGGTATATTGCTGTCAAGCCGGACGATTCCAATATTGTTTACGTGGGCGCGGTGGGCTCGTCGCCCGGCGGCGGGGGCGCGTTGCAGCGATACGATCACCGCACCAAGCAGATCCGACTGGTTACGGTCTGGCCGGAACCTTTCAGCGGATTTGGCCCGAAAGAGATGAAGTACCGATTCCCGTGGACATTCCCGATCCTTTTCAGCCCTCACGACACCGATGTGCTGTATACGTGCGGCAACCATGTTTTCCGCACGACGGACGAGGGCAGTTCCTGGGAGATCCTCAGCCCGGACCTGACCCGCAACGATGCGAGCAAGCTGGAGGCATCGGGCGGCCCGTTGACCCTGGATACGAGTGGGGCCGAGCACTACTGCACGATTTCGACGTTCATCGAATCCGCTCATCAGAAGGGCCTATTCTGGGCGGGAAGCGATGACGGTCTCATACATATCAGCGAGGACGGCGGGGATAGCTGGCGCAACGTCACGCCGCCGGACCTGCCGGAGTGGAGTCTTGTGACTGTGATTGAGCCGAGCGCCCATGACGCTTCAACCGTCTATGTGGCGGCTACGCGCTATAAGCTGGACGATTACAGCCCATACCTTTTCAAGACAACCGATCTGGGCCAAAGCTGGCAGAGGCTCGACGCCGACTTTCCTCAGAATGAGATCACGCGCATGTTGCGGGCCGACCCGGTTCGGGAAGGCCTGCTGTATGTTGGAACAGAATCGGGCGTCTTCGTCTCAGTCGACGACGGGGGATCGTGGCAGAGGATACCGGGCAACCTGCCGGTTGCTCCGGTTTACGATTTGCTGGTCAAGGAAGGCGATCTTGTGGTGGCCACGCATGGCCGTTCCTTCTGGATCCTGGATGATCTTTCGCCGCTGCGGCAGGTCGATTCCCTTGAGGAGTCCGGCGAAGGCAAGGCCCGGCTCTTTACGCCGCGCGAAACGCTGCGGCGCTGGCTGCCGTGGTCGGTCAGCGGAGAGCGAAGCGATGCGCGCAACTATGCGCTTGCTTTTGGGCAACTGATCACCTTCCGGGATGAAAAGGACGACACCGGTGGGAGTGTCCGTCGCGTGCTGGACGGGGGTGAGAATCCGCCCAATGGAGCGATAGTCTATTACACGCTCCCGAGCGAGACCGAGGATGTCAGTCTGACTTTTCTGGATGCGGCTGGCAACGAGATCCGGTCTTACGGCCCCAAACCGGCGAAGGAGGACATGGAAAAGGAGAAGGAGGCAGTACCCTCCATTCAGTATATTCCCACCAAAGCAGGCCTCAATCGTTTTGTCTGGAACATGCGATATGCGGACTCGGAGCAGTTGCCGGGCGACCCGTTCACTGAAAAGAGCGTCACGGGAGCCCTGGCGCCCCCGGGGACCTATCAGGTGCGTCTGGCCGTGGACGGTGAGAGCTTGACCGAGCAGTTTGAGATTTACATTGACCCCAAGGTTGACGCCAGCCAGGAGGCGATGCAAGCACAGTTCGAACTGTGGCAGGAGGTGAATGCGAAGCTGTCCGAGACCCATCTGGCGGTCAAACGTTTGCGCCGGGCCAAGGAACGCGTGAAGACGATGGCCGAAATGGTTGTGGACAGCGGGGCGGATGAGCAGACGAAGAACGCTGTTCAAGAAAGGGCGGATCAGATCGCGGAGCAGCTTGGCGAGGTGGAGACGCAACTGGTTCAGCCAGACGCAAAGGTGAACTTTGACAAACTGCGGCTGCGCACGATGCTTAACGCCAAGCTGCACAATCTTGTGAGCGTAATCTCAGCGGCTGACGATGCCCCGACACAGCAGACCTTTGATGTATTTGGTGAACTGAGCATGCAGGTGGATGAGCAGTTTGACAAACTTGATTCGATTTTGGGTGAGAGCGTAGCCGACTTTAACGCCGCGGTTCAGGCGGCAGATGTGCCGCCCGTTGTGGTCTAGCTATTCGAAATGCGTGTACCTTCGGCAGCAAGCAAGAGCGCAGGGTCGCCTGCGCTCTTGAAGATCAGTATTGCGGATTTCATCGTTCGCAGCGCCTATCAGATGGGCAAGACGCCACTGCTGCCGATCTTCGCGGCGTCGCTGGGGGCGTCCGACGCGCTGCTGGGTGTGATCGTTTCGGTCTCCACGCTCACCGGCATGGCGACGAAGCCGCTCTTCGGTCTGCTTTCGGACCGTATGGGGAGGAGGCTGTGGCTACTGATCGGCACGCTGATTTTCGCAGGCGTGCCGTTTCTCTACTCCCTGATCGAGACGCCCGGCCAGCTTATCGCTATTCGCCTGCTTCACGGCACGGCGACGGCGATCTACGGGCCGGTGACTGTGGCGTATGTGGCGGAGCGCGGCGGCAAACGGAAGGCAGAGCGGCTAGGCTGGTTCGGCATGGCGCGCAGTGGCGGCTACCTGGTCGGTCCGGCGGTGGCGGGCTGGCTGCTGCTGTCGCTGGATCCGGTTGCGGTCTTTACGCTGATCGGCGTGCTGAGCATAGCTGCGTTTGTTCCGGTGCTGTGGATGGGAGGGGACAGACCGCGCCGGCAGGGGACGCCTGAGGCGGGTACTAAGTCAGACGACGAGAAGGCGAAGGCCGCCTTTTTTGGCGTAGGTGCTGTCAGAAGGCTGGTAAGACGGGAGGCGGCGCTGTTGGGTACGCCTGCGGTCTGGCTTTCGGGGGCGTTGGAGGCGGTGGTGTTTGTGGTCACCTATGTCATCAAGGCCTTTTTGCCGATATATGCGTTGACAGCCGGTTACTCTACGGTCGAGATTGGCCTGTTTTTCAGCGCGCAGGAGGGCGCGCTGATTCTGCTGAAGCCGTGGGGGGGAAGGCTGGGAGACCGGATCGGCCATCTCCGGGCAGTGTCGCTGGGGATGTTCTGCCTGGCGCTTACCCTTCCATTCTTATTGGCGGCGGCGGGTACTGTGGGTCTTTTAGCGGTGGCGGTGGCGATGGGTGCTGGCCAGGCACTGATATTTCCGGCCACGGTTGCCCTGATCGCGGAGCAGGTGCCGACGGGAAAGGTTGGGGCCGGGATGGGCCTGGCCGGTTCGCTCAAGAATGGCGGGAAGGTGGCGGGGCCTGTGCTGGGCGGGTTGCTTATCGCAGGTCTAGGCTATGGCGGTCTGTTCTGGCTGCTTGCGGGTATGTTGCTTGTGGGTGCGCTTGCCCTGCTCATTCGCGTACACGGCGCCGACTTCTCACCTCTACCGAGGGCGCAGAAGGTGAAGAGTTGACGGTGCGTTTATTCGATTCTCGCCTGCCTGATCGTTGGGAGCAGAAGCAGGGCAAGCTCCAGGGCGAGGGCCGCGGAGCCTACCAGGAGGGTTGGCCGCAGGCCGATTGACTCTCCCAGGGCGCCGCCGATGAAGGCGCCGACGGTTGCCACACCAAAGAGGACGAAGCGGCGGGCGGCAGTCACACGCCCCAGTAGTCGGACCGAGGTAATTGCCTGGCGCAGACTGAGCTGATTGACGAAGTAGAGTGTGCTGCCGAGACCGACCAGCGCGCGTGCGACGCCGGCGGCTGCAATTTCGGGGCCGATCAGGTCGGCGGTGGCGAGCAGTAGCGTGCCGGCGATCCACAATAGTTTCCCCAAAACGAGGGTCCTTCCCGCCTGCAGAAACCGCGCCGCTTTGCCGGCAAGCAACGCGCCCACCAAGGAGCCGATGCCGCCGCAGGCGGCGACGATGCCGATGATCGAGGGCGTGAAGTCCAGCTGATTGACGAGAAAGAGCATCTGCACTGCCGCTGAGATGGCGCCGGCCAGCATTCCCAGGCTGGAGGTAATCGTCAACGTTCTCAGCAGCGGTGTACGGAGGAGTTCGTACACTCCCTCCCCCACCTCACGACCAATCGATGCGACGGCCGCTCGGATCCTGTTGACGGGCTCTGGCGAGCCCTCGCGGGCTGGCAGTGGGGCAGGCTGCGGTTCCTCTTCGGCGACGCCTGCGAGGGCGAGGGCGGAAAACAGGTAGGAAACGGCGTCGACCAGAATTGCCCTGGGGGCGCTGAAGAGCTGGACGAGGCCGCCGGCGACGGCGGGTCCGGCGATGGAGATAACTGCTTCGCTGGTGGAGAGTTTGCTGTTGGCCTCGACCAGTTGTTTTTTCTCCACCAGGGCTGGGAGGACTGAAATGGCGGCGATCTGAAAGAATACGGTCAGGGTGCCGGTGGCAAAGGTTATGATCCAGATCTGGAGAAAGGAGAGTTGGCCCAGCCAGGCGGCGACGGGTATGGTGACGAGCAGCAGGGCACGACCGATGTCAGCCCAAATCAGAATCGGTCTGCGGCGGACCCGGTCTACCCAGACGCCGGCGACGAGACCGAAGAGGAGGTTGGGCAGGGAGCCGGCAGCGGCGAGCAGACCCATCTCTGTGGGGGTGGCCCCCAGTACTAGGACAGCCGCAAGCGGCAGAGCGACACTGGTGATGGCGGTCCCGGCGCCGGAGGTGACATGCGCGACCCACAGGCGCGTGAAGGCCCGGTTGCGCCAGAGGCTGTCGGAGGGGGTCATCGGTCATCAAGTACGCGGCGTTGCCGACGCCAGAACGCACTCCATCCACCCTGCGACCGCGGTTGCCGAGTCCTCGATTGGGGCGCCGGTCGTGTCAAGGATCGATACTGGAGGCGTCTGATTGGGGCCTTCGGTTCGCAGCCAGCGGTTGAAGTCCAGCTGGGCCGCCAGCTCCTCCGATTGGGCGCTTTTGCGCCAGGCTGGGCGAGCCAGGAGGCGTCGTCGGAGTTCGCCTTCATCACAGACCAGGGCGAGGTAGTGCGTCTGGGTGAAGTAACGCCTTTCCACGCACTGCTCTATGTTTTCGGGAACGGCCAGGCCGGCACCGAAGAGGGCGGCGGGGCGGCCACTCTGGCCGATATTCTTGGCCATCCGCAGCCAAGTTTCGAAGAAGCGGGGATAGCCGTCGGTCGGGTCATGGAACTCTTCCAGCCAGAGCAGATCGGCTTCGAGGAGCACGGCGTCGGTGAACCGGCCTGTGAGCTCTCGAAGGATGGTGGTCTTGCCGGTAGCGCTGGCACCGCCGACGAGAAGGAGCGGACGCTGCAGGAATGGGTGTGGGTGTCCGCAGTGGGGGCAGGTCGCGAGTGCATGCCCGTTACCCAGACGCGAACTCACCTGGTCGTCGGGTTCGGAGATTTCAGCGACGCTTGCCGGTTGGGTTATGGTTTTGTCGACGCGGTAGTGTCCGCAGTTGGTACAGACGTTGAACATGTCGCAGAAGCCGCCCCCCATTGGCGACCCATCTGTCAGCTGTGTGAAGTGATATGACTGGGCCGAGCGTGAACCGGCATTAGTTGCCAGTTCCCAGATTGCATATTATCATGGCTGAGGTTGAGGGATGAAGAGGGTGAATCTTCATTCCCTCTTTTATTTTTGCGCGCGTTTGCAGAAAGCAGAGTCGTGTAATTCAACTTCACGACGTGTTGAAGGGGCAGTTCGAAACGGCAGGCAGGTCCTTCTTTCGAGCCGCAGAGACAGCATTTGGATGATGAAACGGTAACAATGGTCAGAGACAGCCAGGCACAGACTTTACAACGCCCTAAGCTCAAGCGGGAGCTCCTGACGAATACCGTTCTGCTGGTATCGGGCGGGCACTTTTTGCTGGAGTTATTTCACCAATATCTGCCTGTCTTCTTTCCGCTGTATCGGGCGGAGTTCGGGCTGAGCTACGGGCAGATTGGCATGATCACGCTGGTGGGAACGACGACGATGTCGCTGGCGCAGCCGCTGTTCGGGTACTTCATCGACCGCCTGGATGCGCGGCGTATTGCTGCGGTGAGCGTTCTGTGGGTGGGGCTGATCATGGCCGTGCTTGGCTTCAGCAGCAACTATTGGGTCTTGCTATTGGGCGTGGCGCTGGCCGGGTTTGGGTCGGCGGCGTTTCATCCTGCGGGCGCTTCGGTTGTTACAAAGGCCACTGACGAAAGGAAGCGGGGGCGGGCGGTCTCTTTCTTTGCTGTCGGCGGGAACATTGGCTCGGCGGGCAGCCCGCTTCTGCTGGCGATTGGATTGGGATTACTGGGGTTGAAGGGGACAGTTGTCCTGCTGCCGGTGGTGGTGCTGGCGGCGATCTGGCTGGTTAGCGGGCTGGGGCAGGAGAGCAAGGGGGATCGGGAAGCGCATCGCGAGCGCCAGTCGCGGGCGGGACAGGGCTTTCTGCTAGGACTGGTATTGATCACGGTAGTGGCGATGACCCGCGCCTGGTTTCAGCTCAGCTTGACGACCTATCTGCCGACTTTGCTGGGGGACAGTGGCTTTTCGGTCGTGTACGGCGGGCAGATGCTTTTTGTACTCTCGCTCCTGATCGGTGTTGGAAGCTTTTTTGGGGGAATCCTGTCTGATCGGTTCGGACGCTGGCAGGTGTTGTTTGCCAGTTTCGCCTTGATCGGGCCGGCCTACTGGTTTTTCATTAATGCGGGCGGCGGCCTTCAGTTTGTTTGTGCGGGCGCGATCGGCTTCCTTCTAGGATGTACCTACCCGACGACGGTTGTCGTCGCCCAGGAGGTTTGGCCGCGGGGCATGGCGATGGCGTCGGGCCTGGTGATGGGATTGGGCTGGTGGCCGGGTGGAATCGGCGCTACTGTCACTGGCCGGGTAGCGGATCAGCTGGGACTGACCACCGCATTGGAGGGCCTCGTCATTGCTCCGGTACTGGGTGCGGTGCTGATGGCGGTCTTTGCTCTGTCGCTTCGCCGACACAACGGATCTTCGATGACGACCCTGGACCCGTCGTCTGCAGGTTAGGAGTTTTGAGATGTCGAACCCTCTACCCGTATTGCTCGATGTAGACACAGGGGGGGACGACGCGCTGGCCTTGCTGCTGGCGATGGCGTCGCCAGCGCTGGATGTTCGCGGGATAACCTGTGTGGCCGGAAACTGCGCGTTGGCGCAGGCCGTCAGGAATACGCTGACGCTGCTGGACGCGATCGATGCGCCCCCGGTTCCGGTGGCGGCGGGGATGGACAGACCGATTCTCGGTTCCGGGCTGCCAGCTCCGGCTTTGCACGGCGGTGACGGGATGGGGGACCTCGGCCTGCCGGCGCCGCGGCGCAAGTTGGTCGACGACCATGCGGTCGAATTTCTGCGGCGCACATTGAGTGAAACAGCCGAGCCGATAACTCTAATCTGCCTAGCTCCGCTGTCGAATATCGCGATGTTGCTGCGGATGTATCCGGGCATCCGGGAGAAAATCGAGCGGTTGTATGTGATGGGCGGGACGTACGCCTCGCCGGGCAATACGACACCGGCGGGGGAGTTCAACGTTTGCTATGATCCGGAGGCGGCGGCTATCGTGCTTCAAAGCGGACTGCCTGTTACGTTGTATCCGTTGGACCCCTTCATGCAGGTGAGGTTTACGAAGGAGGAGGCGATGCGCTTTTCGAGTTCGGCGAGCGCGGGGGCGCGCATCGCGGGCGGAATCGCACTGCACTATTGCCGGTTCTTTGGATACAGTTTCTCTCTTATTGGCGATGCCGGGACGGTGGCGACGGTTATCGACCCGGAGGGCGCCACGGTGGAGCGCCGTTCGATGCTGGTGGAGCTTTCAGGCGGCGCGACCAGAGGCGCGACTGTTTTTGACAGGCGTATTGTGACGGACGGATTTAAGAGAGAAGGAAACTGGACCGACGTGGACGTCGTCACGAATGTGGACGCGGACCGCTACCGGCGGTTGATGGCGGGCGCGTTGGGCGCTCCGGAGGCATTGACCGACCAGGCGTGAACCGTCCCGACGGGCGGCCCCTTTTTGTCCCGCTTTTCGCTGACTCCCCAAGCAGATATTCACCCAACCGAATAGAATTCTCTCTCGCCGAGACACCGGACTCTACGCCAGAAGGTCTTCGGCGTTGGCGTAGAAGATCTTGGCGCGTACGTCTGCGGTCAGGTCCAGGTTGTTGAGCAGCTTCTGCATGCGGTCGTCGAAGTGGTCGCGTCCGAAGAGGAGGCGGTCCTGGAATTCGATGAAGAAGGGTCCGACGGTAGGGCCGCTGGCCGGAGAGAACGGGGGCTCTTCGAGCTGGCTGAAATCGCGGGTCAGCGCGGTGTACGCGGATCCGGCGGAGAGGTCGGCGTAGAGGTTGGGATAGGTGCGGAAGAGGTGGAAGAGTCTGCCTCCGGGCACCACGGGGCCCTTGGGATAGCCGACCTTGTCGTATTGATCATCGCCAGAGATATGGGCCCAGAAGCCGGGGGCGTGGCCGATGAAGACGGTATCGGGGCAGGCCTGCAGGGCGCGTTCGAAGGTGTCGATGCTGCCGCCGTACCACCAGTCGGTGCGGGGATAGCTGCGGCCGGTGGGAATCGGGTAGTCGATGTGGAAGGTGATTGGCAATCCCTTTTCGCCGCAGAAACGGAACAGTCGCAGTGCGTCGGGATTGTCGTAGAGCATCCGCAGCTTGATCTCGCCGCAGACTTGCACGCCGTGGATTTCGATAGCCGCTTGGAGTTGGTCGATGGCTTCAGGGCGGCGGGGGTCGGGCGCATAGCCAAGAATGAAGCGTTCCGGGGCGGCCTGTTTGTAGCGGAGGCAGGCTTCAAAGGGGACGGGATAGGCGCTGCCATCGCCAAAGTGCATTGCCTTGAAGTAGCTGTCCGGGTTGTACTCGTCGGGCGGGCACTCCCAGGTCAGAAGCCAGGTTTTGTCGATGCCGAATCGGTCCATGTTGGCGAGGAAATTCGGCAGGTCATGGCCGAGCCAGTCGGGGTGGTTGTGGGCGTCGATGACGGTCATGTTGTCTTACTGCCTTGCGGAGGCCAAAATTATCCAAACGAGCGCGGTTTTTGGCGTCGCCGAGATTTTTTCTCATTCGGCGGCAAAAGCCTCTTCGTCGGGCCTGGTCAATATCGTTACCCAGGTGCGGAACATCGAGCAGAGATCGATTGATGTTTTGAGCCAGGAGTATTCTTCTCAGACCGAAGCCAATGATATGGTCACCCGATAGAAGGGATGCGTCACAACTTCAGCGAAATGTCATGCGTTGCCGAGAGCACGCTTGCTGTTTCAGGTGCTAAAGAACGCGCGACGCAATTTATCGTTCACCAATTCTTCCCAATCGGGACCGAGGCCGCGGATGTATTCTGCGAGATCAGCGTCCAAAGGTATGGAAAGCATTGTCTTAGTGCTTTCCAGTTCTCTTTCCTGCAAACGCTGGTAGCGCTCAACAATGTCCGGTACGACTTCGCTTGCGGGCCGCGCCTTCCTGAACCACTCCTCATTCAGCTCGACAGTTTCGGGATCTGCTTCGATACCGGCGTTGATGGCGGCCTCTTCCCCATACTCTCCTGCAATCTCTTCAAAGGACTTACCCTTGAATTTATCGCTGTTCATAGTCTGTTACCTCTCGAGAATTGGCCTTGCGCAGGCTAATAATGCGAATATCTTCCCCGCGCCTGGTAAATGCTACCACGTGAAGGCGCGTTCCGATGGGTCCTCTTGCTATATGGCGTTGTTCCTGATGTCGACTGTCACGTATAGTTATCGCCGTTGCCCAATCGAAACCTTCAATTTCTGAGAAGTCGATGCCGAAGCGATCCATGTTGGCGAGGAACTTCGGCAGGTCATGGCCGAGTCAGTCGGGGTGATTGTGGGCATCGATGACGGTCATGTAAAGTTTCCCAAGAGGGAGATGATGGCTCCAAAGGCAACTATGGCCAGGCAAGCGACAAGGAGAATCCCGAACAGGATCGGGGCTACAACAACAATGATGGCTCTCCCTTGGGTCAGGCTGTATTCCACCTTGGTGGCATGGTAGGCAAGTACAATCTGATATATTCCCAGGATAACGCTTACACAGGCTCCAAGCATTGGAATGAAACCGAGAACGGCACTGGCGATCATCAGAGGCACGGAAAAAGTGGAATATAGGTAGGCAAAGCGACCGTACTGCCCGCCTTGCCCGCCCAGCAAGGAGGCGAGCACGTGGTAGATGCCAGTCCCGATCAGGAAGAGGATGGGCCCGAAGACAATGTAACTCAGGCTAAAGGTAGGAGCTCCGGGCGCGCCGTCACCCGCGGATGTCGCGATTTCATCCTGAATGTCAGTTGGCAACATTTCCAAGACCTGATCTAACCCACCCATTTCCGAGGAGAAAATACTGGACTGGAGTACACCAAGCAGGGCCGCGATTACCGAAGCCACGATGACCCACAAGAGGGCGGTCGACAGCGTAGCAGAGGACTTTTCTCGCTCGGCGACGAAAAATTCTTCTCCAGGTTTGGTCAATGCATTCAACCACGTTTGGAAGATCAGCTGGATGTTCATGGGTATTTCCTTTGACGGTACGGTTGACCGCTACGTTACTACCGCTCGGATTTTCGCAGTTGACGTGGGATGCAGACCAGCCTGCAGACATACACCTTCGTTGATGTGCGAGTAAGCTTACTACAGTTCGGCAAGTTGCACGAAGAGGCTGATTAGGGGAAGATCTGGAGCGTTAGCAGGGAAGTAAGACATCAAATTGGAGATACCATGAGTGTAAGAGTTGAAGAGTCGGGAAGGAGATGGGTTCGGGCGGAGGTTGAGACTCCTGGCACGGTGGAAGAGGTCTGGCGGGCGATCAGCACTGATGCCGGACTTTCGTCGTGGTTTACGCGATCGAGATTCGAGGTTGGTGCGGACGGTCAACCCACGCGGCTGCTAGTCTATTTTGGGCTGGGGATGGACTCGGCGGCGACGATAACGGATTGGAATCCGCCGCATGGTTTTGCGGTGACTAGCGATGAATTCATCCAGGACGGGCCGGAGGTTGCGACGGTCTGGCGAGTTGAGGAAGTCGCTGGGGGTTCGTGCGTTGTGAGCGTCGAACACAGTCTTTTCGACGAAAGCAGTGCGTACGATGCGCATATTGAAGCTACAGAGGCCGGCTGGCCGGCTTTTTTCAAGATACTGCAGCTGTTCATGACCAACTATCGGGGTCAGCCAAGCGCCCTTCTGGAGTTGATGGGCTCGACCACTGAGGGTACCCAGGCGTGGGAGAAGCTGTCTGCAGCGCTTGGGTTCTCCGGAACTGCGCTGGGAGAGCGGTTCGCCGCGCCAGAAGGTGGGATGACTTTCTCCGGAGAGGTTTATTCAGTGCCTGACGAGACGGAGATCATTTTGCACATTGATGAGCCGACCAGCGGCGCGGTGCATCTGTTTGTGTGGCCCATTGACGGGCGGATTCTTTTGTCGATCAGGTTCTATTTGTATGGCGAGAATGCCGCCGAGGTCGCTGCTCAGGAAGAACCGAAATGGCGGTCGTGGATGGAGGCGCAGTTCCCGCTGTCCCAAGGCTGAGATGGCGGAACGGCCACGCATCTTCCGGCGTTCTGGGCACTTTCTCAGATCTGGGGGCAAAAGTTGGCTGAATGTTCAGTTTCTTTCGCTCTGTGGGCACTTCCTCTCCTATCGAGGGCAGAACCCGTTTATTCGGGCAGTCCCCAGATTCGCGGGGAGGCGATTTCGAGGCTGTTCTGCGATGGGTCGCGAAAGTAGATTGCCCGACCGTTCCGGGAGCGAATCTCCTTCTCGATTTCCACACCGTTTTGAGCAAGATGTCGCTTCCAGTGATCGATTTGGCTATCTTTCGCTGCGAATGCCAGATGCCCTTCGCCTTTGGCGCCGTGTGTGGGCGCGTCTTTTGGCCCGCCGGCGGAGACGGCGGTTGCTTCGGCGTTGAATAGCAGCACCATGCGACTGCCGCAGCGAAGAAAGAGGTGGCGCCCTTCCATTTTGGAGTAGAAGGTAAGTCCCAAGACCTCGGTGTAGAACTTTTCGGCTGCTTTCAGGTCCAGGACATAGAGTGCTGACTCAAGAACCTCTGAAACGCTCATTTGGCTGCTCATTTGTGTACCTTTCCTTAAATGGATGGGGCGGCGAACAGGTAAACACGGTCCATGCGCGAGGTCGGTAGATAGGTCACTGATTGTTGAAACGAACTGCGACGACCAGACTCAGGTAATGCTTCGCATTTTTTCCTGGAGGAAGCGGACACAGCCGGGGACTTGCTCCGGCGTCAGGCTGTGGAGAACGACGGCGC
Organism: Caldilineaceae bacterium; assembly: GCA_965207495.1. Lineage (GTDB taxonomy): Bacteria > Chloroflexota > Anaerolineae > Caldilineales > Caldilineaceae > Bin5. Next base: position 2,311,923 of record OZ242287.1, on the reverse strand, counting down.
CTTTGTAGCCGCTTTGTCGCAGAAGATACAGGTAGTAGTCGTAATCCAACAGCCCGGTGCCGGCTGCTTCGTGGCCGGCTTCGCCGTCGCGGCTGAGGTCTTTGGCGTGGGCGAGTGCGATGCGGTCGCCCAGTAGATCGAAGGCATCGTCCAGGATCTCACGCTGGCGGTGTATGGTTCCCCTGGGAAAGACATTGGCTCCGTCCATGACGATGGTGATCCTGTCAGAGGCCATCGTGTCCATCAGTTCGCGTGCCTTGACAGGGGAACTGACCACATTGGATACCTCTGGCTCGATTCCCAATTTGACGTTGTACTCTTCGGCAAGTGCGAGGGCCTGTTCCATTGCGGCCAGAAAATCTGCCCAGGCTTCGGGCGAGCTGTTCTGGGGATGATCACGCCACATATTGTCGGTGTTGCGGGTGCCGGTACAGAGCGTGAGCAGGTCCGTTCCCAGTTCGGCGGCGCGGGAGGCCAGCACTCCGAGGCGGCGCATGCCCTGGGCGCGGACGGCCGTGTCCGGGTGGATCATGTTGTAGGTGGCCGATAGAGAGACTACCTTGATGTGGCGGGCGTCTATCTCTTTCTGCGCCCTTCTGCAGGCCGCGGAGTCGAGGCCGTCGGGCATGTCGGCGTGTCCCATGCAGCTGGTATTGAGCTGGATATGACGGATGTCGTGGGCGGCGACAGCGTCGAGGACGCCGGCCAGGGTGGGGGCTTCGAAGGTGCGGGCAAAGATTCCGATTTCCATTCAAACTCCTCCTGATACTGAATCGAGGTTAACCCAGCCGCCGCCGTTGGACGCGGAGAGAGCGATGGCAGCCATGGCGCGCATAGAGGCGAGGCCGTCGTGCACGCTGGCGCCCCATTGGGGCTTGCCATGCAGGATGGTGTCGGCCCAGCCTTCGAGCTGCTGCCGGTAGCCATGGCCGTCCTGGCCCAAGGGGCGGGTGTAAAGGTCATCGCGGGTGGAAAAGCACTCGACGGCGCCGGACTTGTGGTACCAGGAGAGGGGCAGGCGGCCGCGGACGCTGCCGTGCTCGCCCTGAATGCGAAAACCCTCTTCGAAGTCGCCGGCCACGGTTACGGTCAGTTCGAGGTTTCCCAAGCTGCCGTCGGCGAAGGCAATGTCAACGAACCAGCAGTGACGGTCGAAGCGGTCGAGGTAGCGAGAACGCACCTGCACGATTTCGCTCTTTGAGAGGAAGCGGGTGGTGTCTGTCAGGTGGCTGCCGTGGCCCAGCATGAGGTAGCGGCGGCGGTCTGCTTTGGGGTTGCCGGGGGGACGGAGCACGCTCGAGCTGGTTTCGATCAGGGGCTGGAGGGCGTCGGTCATGGTATAGCGATGGACCGAGTCGTAGTACCAGAACTGGCCTGACATCAGGCCGCCGATCTCCTCTTGAATGAAGCGGCGGGCGTGGATGACACCTGGGTCGAAGCGGCGGTTGTGGCCCACCTGGAGGGTAAGGCCGGAGGCGGCCACCTGGTCGCGGAGGGCTTCACATTCTTCCACGGTGACGCCCATTGGCTTTTCTACCAGCACGTGTTTGCCGGCCCGCAGCGCCTGCAGGGCCAGCTCTACATGGTACTGATCGGCAACAGCAATGATGACGGCTTCAACCTGGGAGTCGGCCAGCAAGTCGGTGTAGCGGGTGAAACTGCGGAGTGGCCGATGGATGGCTGCAACTCGCGCCAGGAGGTCGGGCGCGGCTTCGCAGAGGCCGTAGAGCTGGGTATTGCGTCCCTTGCGGCAGGATTCCAGGTGGGCGATTTGGGCGATGGGTCCGGCGCCGACGACGGCGACGCGAAGCAGGCGGGACTCCTTTGGGATTGGCATGTGCAGTTCCAGCGAGTTTTCCGGGTCAGTCGATGAGGGCCTGGTAGGCCGCTACACGAAATTCGCGGGCGACCGGGTAGTGCCCGGCGGGCATGAACTGTGTCATGAATATGCCGAGCATCTCTTCTTCGGGGTCGATCCAGAACTGGGTCGCGGCGGCGCCGCCCCAACTGTAGTTGCCGACACTGCCAGGGGTGCTTGTCGCAGGAAGGTCCACGAGCACGCTTACTCCCAGGCCAAAACCATAGCCGTCGACGACATTATCGCCGATACCAATAGGAATCAGGTTTGCAGGCAGGTGGTTGGCGCGCATCAGGTCGACTGTCTTGGGCCCGAGGAGGCGGTGGCCATCGAGGACGCCGCGGTTGAGCAGCAGCTGGGAGAAACGCAGGTAATCACCCAGGGTTGAGACGAGGCCGCCGCCACCGGAGAGAAAGGCGGGAGGTTTGGTGAAGCGGCTGTCACGGGATGCCTCATGCAGTTCTATTGCCGGTCCGCTGTCCTGGTCGTCTTCGTTGGCGTCATCTGCGTCATCGTCTGGGCTATCGTCGCTGCCAAAGTTGAATCCGCCGGGGGGACAGTAGCAGGCGGAAAAGCGATCGATCCAGTCGGCATGGACATGGAAGTCGGTGTCATTCATGGCGAGCGGCTTGAAGATCTCCTGGTGGAAGAACTGGTCGAGCGGTTTTCCAGAGACGACTTCGACCAAGCGTCCGAGAACGTCGGTGGCATAGCTGTAGCGCCAACGTGTACCCGGGTGGTAGAGGAGGGGCAGCTCTGCGAGTTTGTGTACGAACTTATCCAGAGGCAGCTGTTCGCGGCTCCCGAATGTCTGGCGATAGAGATTTTCGACGGGGGAGTCCTGGCCCCAACCGTAGCTCAAGCCGGCGGTGTGCACAAATAGGTCTTTGATGGACGGGGGGCGGTGCGGGGGCTCGAGGTTCTGGAGGTCACCGGTACAGACTTGGGCATCTGAGAATTCGGGCAGATAGCCGGCCACCGGGTCATCGAGGAGGAAGTGGCCATCTTCGAACAGCATGAGTGCGGCGACTGCGGTGATCGGCTTTGTCATTGAGTAGATGCGAAAGATTGTGTCTTCGGTCATGGGCTGGCCGGTCTCGAGTTCGCTGTGCCCAAAGACGTTGCAGTAGGCAGTTTCGCCTTTGCGGTATATCAGGCCGCTGGCCCCGGCAAGTCGTCCGCTATCGACGTAGCGCTGCAGCAGTGTGTCGACGCGGGCAAGGCGCTGAGCGGAAAATCCGGCACGTTGTGGTTGAGGGGTTGTCATATGGATTCCTTGTAAGAGTGTAAACTCTGAATGTAAGAATAAGTAGCTTTCCATGCGCGGTCCGACCGGTTGATTGGGCCTCTTGTTCAGTCGACGAGAGCCTGGTAGACCGCGAGGCTAAATTCTCGTTCGATAGTGTAGTAGTCGGAGGGTATGAACTGCGTCATAAGCAGGCCCACCAGGCCCTCCTCGGGGTCGATCCAGAAGCGCGTCGTGGCAAGGCCGCCCCATGCGTAGGTGCCGACACTGCCCGGTTGGCTGTAGGCCGGGGGATCCACCAGTGCGCTCATTCCCAGACCAAAACCATGTCCGGCGCGGTAGCCGTCTCCAATTTCAATCGGAACCAGGTCGGGCGGAAGGTGGTTGGCGCGCATCAACTCGACTGTTTTGCGCCCGAGAAGCTGGTTACCGTCTAAGACTCCCTCATTGAGCAGCATCTGCGTGAAGCGCAAGTAGTCGCCAAGGGTTGAGACGAGTCCGCCACCGCCTGAGAGATAGATAGGGGGGTTGGTGTAGCGGCTGTTGCCTGGTGCGTCATAGAGTTCAATTTGCGGTTGGGCTGGGTCGCGGTCGCCGTGATTGTGGCTCGGTCTCTTGCTTGCTCTGTTGGCGAGGTCTGCGCCGAATCTGAAGCCACCCGGTGGGCAGTAGCAGGCTGCAAATCGATCCAACGATCCGGCTGGCACATGGAAGCCGGTGTCATTCATTGCCAGCGGTTTGAAGATCTCCTGCTGAAAGAATTCGTCGAGCGACTTGCCTGAGATGACTTCCACCACCCGGCCAAGCACGTCTGTAGCGCGGCTGTAGCGCCAGCGGGTGCCGGGATGATAGAGGAGAGGCAGTGCAGCCAGTTTCTGGATAAATGGCCCAAGAGAGTGAAGCTCGATGTCGCGGAAGCTCTGGAAATAGAGCTTTTCGACAGGAGAGTCGTCTCCCCAGCCATAGCTCAGTCCGGCGGTGTGCATGAGGAGGTCTTTGATTGTAGGGGGTCGATCGGGAGGGACGAGATTTTCGAGGTCGCCGGTGCAGACCTGGACATCGGCAAACTCTGGCAGTATTGACGAGACAGGGTCATCGAGGAGAAAGTGACCGTCTTCGTACAGCATCAGGACGGCCACGGAGGTAATCGGTTTGGTCATGGAGTAGATGCGGAAGATTGTATCTTCGGTCATGGGGAGACCTGATTCGAGGTCCCTCTGCCCGAAGGCGTTGCAGTAGGCTATTTGGCCTTTGCGAAAGATCAGTGCAAGGGCTCCGGCCAGGTAACCGCCTTCCACGTAGCGTTCCAACAGGCTGTCGACGCGGGTGAGGCGTTGAACGGAGAACCCGGCTCGTTGCGGTTGAACGGTGGTCATTGGGAATCCTTATTTCAGAATGGAAGGTGAGTGAACGAGGATATTGATTTCAGGTCGCGGCACCAGTTTTTGTGCAGTGCAGTCGCTTAGTCTGCTGCGGCGGCGGCGGTTGAGAGTTCGGAGCGTTCAGGGATGGGCAGGTGGACGAGTGCGGCGAAAACGCCGAGTGCGATACCTGCGATCCAGATAGGCGTGTAAGAGCCTATTGAGTCATAGAATCGTCCTCCCAGCCACACGCCGATGAAGGCGCCGATTTGATGGCTGAAGAAGACGATGCCGTAGAGTGTAGAAAGATAGCGGGCCCCAAAGAAGTGGGCAACGGTTCCGCTAGTGAGGGGAACCGTTGCAAGCCAGAGGAAGCCGATCGCTCCTCCGAAAACCAGTGCTGAGGTACGGGTAACGGGCGTGAGAAGGAAAATCAGTATGACGATAGCCCGTCCCAAGTAGATAAGGCTCAACATGTACTTACGTGAGTATCTGTCACCCAGCCAGCCGAAGGTCATGGACCCCAGTATGTTGAAGGCCCCCACCAGCGCCAGTGCGCCGGCGGCAACGAATTCCGGCAGTCCTTTGTCGCCCAGGTAGGCGGGCAGATGCGCGCCGATGAAAGCGACATGAAACCCACAAACGAAGAATCCAGTTGTCAGGAGGAGAAAGCCGCGGTGGCGAGCGGCCCTATTCAGTACTTTGCGAAAAGGCTCGTCGACATGCGGCTGTTGCGCGCCATGCAGTTGCGTACCGGGCCGCCGGGGTAGCCCGAATGCGATCACGGCGACGACTGCGGGTACTGCTGCGAGGGCGTAGACGGCGCCTTGCCAGCCAAGACCGGACAGGAGAAGCTGAGCCAAAGGCGGGACCACGAACATCCCTGCGGAACCCATTGCGGTGATTAAGCCGAAAACCCGGCTGCGTTGGTCTTCTGTGACCAGTTGGGCGACGGCCCCCAATACGACGACATAGGAGGTGGCGCTGAGCCCAATGCCCACAAGGAGACCGAATGAAAAAACCAGCCCGATGGTCGTTGTAATGAAAGTCACCAGCACCAGGCCGGCGGCGTACAAGACCGAACCCAGGATGACCACCTGGCGCGGGCCGAAGCGGTCTGAGAGGAGGCCAACCAGGGGCAGGCCGAATACCAGGTTATTGACGGCGAAGGCGATGCTCAGGTTTTCGCGGCCGGTGCCTAGCGTTTCGGTGATTGGGGTGAGGAAGAGACCGAAGCTGGACCGGATTCCGGAACTGATCATTACAGCAAGCGAGGCGGAGATTATGGCGGCAACGACGAGTTTGCGGTTGTTGCTCACGCGGCACTCACGATCTGGAGTGAGAATACGGTAAGGGAATCGGTTATTGCCTGCACATGGCCCTCCGTAATTTGCCTGTTCTTGAACTTCCAGCCGGCCCCGCCTGGTAAAGGAAAGTTAGCTATCGCTTGCTCAGTTGTCGCGGAATTCAGCCCGGCGGGCGACGGAGATATAAACGACGGCCGCGATTATGGCGAAGCCGAACCACTGGAGCGCGTAGCTGAAGTGGTTGCCTTCGGAGAAGGAAAAGTCCGGCTCGATGCGATGGGGCAGAGCTGCCGGATCGCCGACGGCTCGCGTGCGGCTTGAACTAAACGATTCACCGTTGCCAGGCGTCAGTTGCAGGACGATGGGAAGCAGCGGGTAAGGCAAGGTCTGTTCGATGGCCTCTATGTCGAGCCGGTACCAGCCGGTGACGGTGTCCTGCGGTATTGCCGACACTGTACCGTCAGGACGGCGGCGAGTCGGTTGGAGGATGCCAAATTGTGGGCCGCTCTGCCGTTCATCGAGTCGGCGCCAGGTTGCAGGTTCGGCCTCTCCGACTGGGATCCAACCGCGGTTGATCAGGACGGCTTTGTCGGAACCGGCGATGAGGAGAGGGGTCACAAGGTGGAATCCGGGTTGGCCGGCGTAGTTTTGATTGCGGATTGCCACTTGGCGGGCATAGTCGAATTCGCCCTGCGCAGTGGCCTGGCGGTCGCGCAGGTCACCTTGGGGCAGTGGCGCGCCCGTGAGCTCCAATGGCGGCGCGGCGAGCGCGACCTGGCGTTGCTGATTGAACGCCCGTCTCTGGTCCAGGCGGTCGAATTGCCAGAAACCGAGGGAGGCCATTATCCCCATGGCGATAAGGAGAATGAGCGTTTTCCACCACCAGCGGCGGCCGAAAAGGAGCGCAAGGGTTCTTGCGATTTCTCGGGCCAAGGGGCCGGCTTTTCTCACTTGGGTCAGCCGGTGTCGTAAGTCCCAAATTGGATGACGGCGGTCCGTACGGGTTTCGGGGAGCCCGACCATTACGAGGGCCCTCCGGCGGGCGCCGGATCGCGCTGCTTGACGGGGACGGGGTCTTCGAGCTCGGCGGGCGGCTTTGTTGCCCAATAGAGGGCGATTGCGCCCAATAGCAGCAGGATGGAGAGGATGCCGCCGAGTAGGGCCCGCCACGGGAAGGCTTTGGGGAGAATCTCATCCTGATAGGTAACGACCTGCACAGAGTCGCAGGGAGCAAGGACGTCGCCACCCTGTTGATTCCCGCTGCTCTGCGATCCCTCACAGCCAGGGGAGATGATACTTACTTGCACCGACCAGTTACCCTTGCGGGCCGGTTCAAAGGAGGCTACGTAGAACAGCTTATTGAGGGCGTCTTCGTGGGTCGCAAGGGCGCTGAGGGACTCGCCACTGTCCAAGTGCATTAGCTCTACGGTTACAGAGGCATCGAGAATAGGCCCGCCGGCCAGGCCGGTGGAGTCGCCTTCGATGTTCTCGGTCAAGGCGACGGTTACGTGGTATTCGCCTACTTCGGGCGGCTCCGGGTCGGACCAGACATAGACCCGGTATGGACCGGCAGGGATGTTGTTGAGGTGCTGTACGCCGATGCCGCCGTGAGCCAGAATGGGCAGCGGAAGGAGAATCCCAGCCACCAGGATCAGAGCGAGTGTTGCGGAAAAAGGCGTGTACTTGGATAAACACATAAAGGTGTCCAGGAAACTCGGATCGTCTGCTTGCGAATTGGTGCTATGCGCCGACCGGGCGCCAGTCCGAGGCGGGGCAACGGCTAGCCACAGGCCAGCGCCGTCGGACCGCCGTGGTTGGAGTGCGGTGCCAGCCCCATCACCGGCGGATGCGGTTTGCGGATGCGGGCCTTCTGTTCGGCGTTCGAAAGCAGACGAGCCAGAAGGGCCAATGCCGCGATCACATACATCATGCTGCCGGGAATCCACATGATCAACCCTCCCCATACCTGATCATCCAAAACGCTGAGACCGTATAGGCGGGGAACGGACTCGTAGTAGGGATAGATGGGCGTTTGGGCGAAGGAGAGGGCTACGCCGAGCAGCATGTTGGGCGGGATCATTGCCAGGACATAGGCGACTCGCAGCCATTGGGCGGGCTTCGGGTGGAGGCGCGGCGCGGCACCGGTGACGTGCCACCAGAATAGAAGCGCGGCACCGATAAAGGTGAAATGCTCCAGCCCATGTACGGCGCCGAAGCGCAATGCAAGGCTGTAGGCGTTGCCATCGTGCCAGGCGAAAAAGATGAGGACGTATAGGGCCCAGGCACTTGCGGGGGCAATGGCTTTGAGCAGGATTCGGCTCAGGAAGGCGTCGCGGGCCAACCAGACGGCCAGCCGGCGAAATGCGGCGGCGACCGCAGTGCGCATTGGTGTTGGCAGGGCCCAAAGAAAGGTCGGGAACGGGTTTGCCAAGAGGAGGAGCGGCGGCGCAACCATCATCAGGAGGAGATGCTGCACCATGTGGATGGAAAACAGCTGGCCGCTAAGGACAGCGATGGGGGAGAGCAGCGCCAGGGCCAGGACAAAGATGCCACCGGTGTAGGAGGCAAGGCGCCAGCGGTTTGCAAAGCGCCCGTCGCTGCGCCGCCGCAGTCTCAGCCAACCGGCAAAGTGAAGCGCTCCCATCACTATTAGTGTCACCAAGATCTCGGGGCGGAGGTCCCAGGAAAGGAGGAGCGCTCTAGTTAGCGGATTCATATGCGACAGTGCCGGGTCGTTCTGTGCAAACGTCGCGGAGGCGATGCTGCTGTCAGTGAGGCACTTCGATCGTAGTTCCAATCAGGTAGATGGCCGGATAGAAGAAGATCCACACCAGGTCAACATAGTGCCAATAGATGGCGCAGGCCTCGACTCCCCAGTGCCGTTCGCTGGAGAAATTGCCCTTGCGCCCCAGCCACCAAACATTGAGAATCAGGATCACACCGGAGAGGACGTGCAAAGCGTGCATGCCGGTCATGCCGAAGACCACGGCGCCGAAGACACCGTCGGTAGGCTTGAGATGCCCTTTCACGATGCCGGGGAACATTCCCCATTCCCAAACGACAACGCCGATCAGAAATGCAGTGCCGAGCCCGGCGGTGACGAGAAGGCTGACAAGGAAATCGGTGCGCTTGTCGTTGGCGATCGAGATTTCGGCGCGGTTCATGAAGTAGCTGCTGAGCAGCAGGACGGCGGTTACGATGAGGCCGGCGAACTGGTCCAGTTCAGGTCGGACGACCTCGCCGTGGGGGCCGCGCCAGAGGTAGAAGCGCGTGACCAGCAGGGCGAGGAAGAGGAAGGCTTCCGAGCCGAAGAACAGCCACATGCCCAAGCGGTTGCGGCGCGTGTACTCCTGGTAGGTTGGCAGGTCTATTTCGCCGTCGTGGTGATGATCCTCTGCGGCGTGGTCGTGTTCGTGACCGTGTTCAGCGGTGGTAACAGTCATCAGTGATCACCCTCCGACCAGACGCTGCGAATGTGCATAAAATAGTTCACAACCAGGATGGCCTTCAACAGCGCCAGGATCATCAGAATGGCGAAGGAGTCAAAAGGCGGCGTAATTGCGGCGTAGTACTCCACGAGGGTCAGTATCGCCAGAATTACAGCGACGATGATTCCTTCGCGATAGATGGCTGTTTTGCGTTTAGTGGGGCTGTGTTCGCTCATTAGAACTCTCTTCTTGATGCTATTTCGCCGTAGTGCATGCTTTTCCAGAGCCGTACTTGGGTAATTAGTCGTCGCCTGGTGAAGTGGTTGTTACGTAACCAGAATCGGCTAAGCCGTAGTCGTAGGGTTCACCCACGACCTTCAAAGGCGCCGGGAAGCTGTGTTCCGGAATCGGCGAGGGGATTTGCCATTCAGGTGAGCGGGAGCGCCAGGGGTTGTCGCCGGCTGATACGCCTACTTCCGCATTCTGGAAGAAGTTCCACAGCATCAGCATCACGCCGAAGGCGATGGCGAATCCGGCGATGGTAACGGCCATTTGCCAGTTCTCGATCTGACCTTGGCCCAGGGTTGGGTCGTAGTCTGCGATGCGGCGGCGCATACCCATCACGCCTACGCCCATCTGTCCCAGGGTTTGCACCCAGAAGGCCGGGGTCATAATGAAGAAATGGATCTTGCCGAGCTTTTCGTTGTACATGCGCCCGGTTACTTTGGGGAACCAGTAGTAGAGGGCGGCGAAGAACGGGAACACAAAGCCGCCGAACATGGTGGCGTGAAAGTGGCCAACCACGAAGTAGGAGTCGTGCAACGGGAGGTCGGTGGGCACGGTGGCCAGGATCGGTCCTGTCAGGCCGCCGATCAGGAAAACGCTGATGGCGCCGAGGACGAAAAGCATGGGCGTATCGAAATGGACCTTTCCACCCCAAATCGTTCCGAGCCAGCTGAAGAATTTGACACCCGTTGGAATGGCGACGAGAAGTGTCGCGTACATGAAGGGGATGCGAAGGATGTCGTTATAGCCAGACACGAACATATGGTGGCCCCAGACGATGAAGCCGACGATGGCGATCGCCATACTGGAAAGGGCGATCCACTTATATCCGAACAGAGGCTTGCGGGAGAAGACAGGCAGCAGTTCGCTGACGATGCCCAGGCCGGGCAGTACAAAGATATAGACGGCTGGATGGCTGTAGAACCAGAACAGGTGCTGGAAGAGGACCGGGTCTCCGCCGCCTACCATGGGGCTGACTTCACCCAGGATTCCGCGGGGGTCGAAGAAGCCCATTCCGATGGCCCGCTGGACAGAGACCATCAGGAAGCTGGTACCGATCAACTGCGTGGCGGTGAGCTGGATCAGGCTGGTAGCAAAGACTGCCCAACAGAAGATGGGCATGCGGAAGAGGCTCATGCCTGCTGGGCGCATGCGCAGCAGGGTAACCAGCAGGTTCAGAGAGCCGACGATGGAGGACAGACCGATGGCGAAGACGCCCAGAAAGAAGAGCTGATAGCCGATCGGCCCGCGTGCGCTGAGCGGCGGGTAGGCGGTCCAGCCGGCGTCCCAGCCGCCGATAAAGAGGCTGAGCAGGAGCAGAATGCTGCCGGGCACGTTGAACCAGAAACCGAGGGCGTTGAGGCGGGGAAAGGCCATGTCCTCGGCGCCGATCATCAGCGGGACAAGGTAGTTGCCCATGCCGCCAACGCCAAGGAGGATGGCGAAGATCATGATCATCCCGTGCATGCCGATAAAGCTGTTGTACAGGTCGAGGCCGAGGAACTGAAGGCCGCTGCGCGCCAGCTCGGTGCGGAAGATCATAGCGACGGTTCCGCCGACCATGAGGAGGAGTATTCCCCAGACGGTGTACTGCACGCCGATGACTTTGTGGTTGTAGTCTACGCTGAAATAGCGGGTCCAGGCCGGCTTGTCGATGGGAGGCCCGTGGTGCAAGGGCGTTTGGATGCCTTTGGTCCATTTCAACCAGTCATCCAGCGAGCCGACGCCGAGGAGGAAGCCGATGATACTGCAGACGGAGCCGACGGTCCAGGCCGGTTCGGCGGCCCAGGCTTCCCAGCCCAGCAGTATTCGCACGGCGCAGGTCAGCAGCATACCGATGACCATGCCAAGTACCTGGCCGAGGAGGCCGCGTGCGATTCCTAGCGTGAAAAGCGACATTGAGAATCTCCTACCAGGCGTTTCGAGACTAACGTGCAATAAAGAGCGCGAACGGCATTACCAGGCCTCATCGTTGTGGTGAGGCGTGTTATTCCTGAAGCTGGGCGACTTGCTCGGATTGCCAGAGTTTAAACTCTTCCTGACTGACAACCCGGACGGTGGCCAGCATTCCGCTGTGGTTCGTGCCGCACAGCTCGGCGCAGCGCAACACATATTCGCCAATCAGGTTAGGTGTGAAGCGGACGTGGGTAACCATGCCGGGAACGGTGTCCTGTTTGACACGGAACTCCGGCACCCAGAAGTTATGCAGGACATCGTCTGAAGTCAGGTCCATGCGGATGGGTGTGTCTACGGGAAGGACCAGATCGGGCGTGACGGCGCCGCTCTCCGGATAGGTGAAGAGCCAACTCCACTGCCGTCCTTCGGCGCTGACGACGTATTCGTCAGGGTGCGCCTTGGTCAGATCGATCAACATGGTGGTACCGATCCAGGCAAAATAGACGACCACGAAGCAGGGCACTACGGTCCAGATGATCTCGAGGAGGCCGTTGCCGTGGATGTGCTCGCCGTCTCCTTCATCGCCGCGTGCGCGGAAGACGATCAGGCCGTAGCACATGAAAACGGCTACAAGGGCGAAGAGAAAGGCAATCAGCCAGATGTGCAGGTCAAAGAGGTAGTCGATAGGGCCGGCTTCGACGACTGCTGCTGCCGGTTTCAGGAGTACGGTGTCCAGCACCCAGTACACAATAAGCGTACAGATCACAATCAACACGGATGCGATGATAAAGTGTCGACGGTCGTTCGCCATACATCTATCCTCAGTGGTCCCAGACTGGATCGTCTTGCTGATAGCGCTGCGGGTGTGCAACCTGAAAGGGTGTTTCAGACGATGTCTGTGCGGATGCGTCACCCGAACGACATTGTACAAAAAGGCACAAAAGATGTCAAAGAAATGGGGGACGGGGAACTGCGAGGGTCGGGGGTCAGGGGTCAGGGGTCAGGGGTCAGGGGTCAGGGGTCAGAGGTCAGAGGTCAGGGGTCGGGGGTCGGGGGTCGGGGGTCAGGGGTCGGGGGTCGGGGGGAGGAGACACTGTTGGCTAGGCTTCTTGCTGGGGGAGACTACACACGGTTGCTAGCAAGGGCGGGGCGTTGCGGGGGCGCAGCCCCTGCACAAGAGAGGGCCGAAGGCCCGAACGCCCAAAGGCGAGGAGAGAGGAGAGAGAGGCACTTCCGCTCGCTTCTGTCCAAGTTGCGGATTGACCAGGTCTATGTGGTCACGAATTGGCTGTGTTGCCTTTTCGGTTGGTGGGAGATATATTTGAATGTGGCTATACGCAAGGTGAAATGGTAGGCGCACCATTTCTCAGTTATCAGAATCAGAGGTTACGTAATGAGCGAGATTTCGACGCAAGAGGCAACCGGTGCGGAGGTTGATCCAGACGGAAGTGCTGCACCTGCATTGAGGGCGACGAGCCCGCTTGGGGACGCAATCGTCGAATATGAAGGGCAGATGGTTCGGAAGGGCTTCAGCGAGAATACGATCAAGGCATTTGCCAACGATCTCAAGATACTTCGAACTTTCATGGACGGCTCGGCCGTGTTGCGTGAGATTCAGACGCAGCATCTCGAGGAATTTCTTGAATGGATGCAAAGTGAACGTGGACGGCCGTGCAGCGCAAAGACGCTTTCGCGGCGAATTACGACGCTCAAGGTCTTCTTTTCGTGGGTGCACAGTGTCGGAGCTATTGGTACCGATCCTGCTGAACCGATCGTTCAGCACTCGGTCCGGACGCGTTTGCCCCTGATTCTGAGCAACAACGAGGCCGGCAAGCTTATGCGGGCCTGTCAGGACTGGCTGTGGGACCGCAGGAAGTCGGACGCTCGACCGTATGTCCTTGTAAGTCTTTTGTTACAGACTGGAATCAAGAAGAGCGAGGCGGTCAAGATCCTGCTGGATGACATTGAGCGACCCGAATCGCAAGATCTGTCCGTGTTCATTCGCTACGAAGAGGAGCGCTACGCTCACAAGAACCGGCGGCTCTCTCTGACCAGCTCCATTCTGGGGCCGTTGGACCAATACCTGGAGCAGTACAGCCCGGAGAATTTCCTCTTTGAATGTACGCCGCGCAACCTAGAGTATGTATTGGAGGAGGCGGGAACACGGGCGGGCATCCGGAGGGTGCAGGTTGGCTTTGAGACGCTGCGCTGGACGAGCGCGGTACGGGACTTCAGGCAGGGAATGAAGGATGAGTCACTGCGGGTCAAGATGGGGCTGAGCAAGGTCTCCTGGCGGGAGACGAGTTCCAAAATCCAGAGGTTGGCGGGACATTCGTAGACGACCGCGTTGCCTGGATACAGAGGCCGGGAGGCGTTTCTACAAGGCAGTTTTGCGGGCGGCAAGCGCGTCGACGGCCAGTTGCAGGTAGAGTTCTTGCAGTTCCAGGCGCTCTTCGAACCAGGAGTGGGGGCGCTGCGCGAGCCGTCTGTCGACGCCTGAGCGCGCTTCAGGAAGCAGCCGCCCCAAGCGCAACGTCCACCAGATCAGCATAAGCGGTTCATACACTGCGATCCGTTCTCGGATTGCAGTGTCGTTGTTGTGGGCGCAGTAAAGGTCTACAAGGCGACGTGCTTGTCGACGGGGCCACGTTAAGTGGGCGGCGTGGACGAGAAAATCGGCTATCTCGAAGGCAGGGTCGCCCCAGCCGCTGTACTCCCAGTCGACGGATGCCCAGGAAAGAGGGCGGCGGATGAAGTTGCGGATGTTTGGGTCGCCGCGACAGAATCGCAAGGGTGGGCGGGGCCAGTCAGGCCAGGAGAGCGGTTGGGCCTGGTCAACGAGGTCGTTCACGGCTTGCGGCCATTCTGTTCGAGGCAGGCAGTTGTGTTGAGAGCTGATGGCCCGCAGCGCGTCGGCGGGCGAGGTAACGAAGAGGACAACGGGACGAATAGCTGGATGGCCCTGCTCTATAGGGAGGGAATGAATTTCCAGGAGGTGGCGGGACAGGGTGTCCCAGGCAGCGTCATCTGTTGGAGCTGCCTCTGACGATTCGCCTTCCAGCCAGGACTGCACGATGACCTGGTGAGGGTAGCGGTCGCGATCGAGGAAGAGGGGTTGGGGGGCAAGCGTTGCGGACATTTCGGCCAGCGTGGTCAGCGCGGCCCATTCGCGCCCGGCGCGGTCACGCTCATCGCGGACCATAAACTTTGTGGCAACATCGCCTGCCGGTCCGGATGCGCGGAAGAGACGACCGTTCAGTCCACCGCCAACTGCGTGGATATGCCAGTCTTGCCAGATCCAGGCGTCGCTGGCCTGCGCGGAGGAGTCCTGACCGGACCGCCCTGATCGACAGGTCGCAGAGTGTTGAGAAGGAACTGGCCTCTCGGTCTTGCTCCTGCTGGGCTCAAATTTCTCCTCTTGTAGCACGGTCGACAGATGATCTACCAGGCCCCGCAGTTCTTCGCTGTCCTGCTTCATGCTGTCCCGTAGACGGATTTTGTGAGCGTTCCCCACTCCTGTAAGGAGAGCGTCTCTGCGCGGCGGCTGGGTTCGATGCCGGAGGAGGTCAGCCAGAGTTCGGCTTCCTGCTTCGAGCAGGACAGACCGGCGCTGAGGCTGTTGCGAAGCTGCTTGCGCCGCTGGCCGAATCCTGCGCGCACTGTACGGAAGAACCGGGCCGGTTGCACATCGGGGACGGCGGGCTGTGGGCGCACATCGAGGCGCACGACACGGCTATCGACTTTGGGGCGGGGCCGGAAGGCCCCAGCGGGAATCCTTTGCAGCAGTCGTGGGCTGGCGTAGAATTGCACGCTCACCGCCAGCAGCGACATGTCGCCGGGCTGGGCTGCCATGCGCTGAGCGACTTCCTGCTGTACCAGCAGGACTGCGAGCGTGGGCGGAGAGAGACTCTCCAGAATGTGCTTCAGGACTGCGCTCGTGATGTAGTAGGGAAGGTTGGCGACTACCTTATATGATACGTCCTTATATGATACGTCCGCTGACGGGGAACCGGGCAGGTGGGCACGGATGAGTTCTGCGGGGTTGTGTTCAAGAATGTCACCGTGGACAAATGAGACGTGGGGTCGGTCGGCGAACTGTGCGCGCAAAATCGGGATCAGCCTCTGATCCAGCTCGACTGCTACAACGCGGCCGGCTTGTTCGGCAAGGTGATACGTCAGGGAGCCGAGGCCGGGTCCGATTTCCAGTACGGTGTCGGTTTGTTTGAGGTCAGCGGCGCCGGCGATGCGGTTCAGGTGGGAGGCGTCGACGAGGAGGTTCTGGCCCAGGGATTTCTTCAGGTTGAGATTGTGGCGTCGGAGGAGGTCGAGTGGGGAGGGAACGTTGTTATTCATCCTCCAGGCTCAGGACGGTCATGAAGGCCTCCTGCGGGATCTCGACGGCGCCGACCATTTTCATGCGTTTCTTGCCGGCCTTCTGGTTTTCGAGCAGTTTGCGCTTCCTGGTCACGTCGCCGCCGTAGCATTTGGAGAGCACGTCTTTGCGCACGGCCTTTACATTGGCGCGGCTGATCACCTTGTTGCCGACGGCGGCCTGAATGGGGACAACGAATTGCTGACGAGGGATGATATCCTTCATCTTGCTGACCATGCGCTGACCCTTGGTGTAGGCGTTTTCGCGATGAATGATGATGCTCAAGGCGTCAACAGCCTGACCGTTGACGAGGACGTCGAGCTTGACCATGTCGGAGGCGTGATAGTCCTCCAGGTTGTAGTCCATGGAGGCATAGCCACGCGTGCGGGCCTTCAGCTCGTTGTAGAAGTCGACAATGATCTCGGACAGTGGGATCTGGAAACTGAGCTCTACGCGCTTTGTATCCAGCCACAGTTGGTTCTTTACACGGCCGCGGCGTTTTGTCACCATTTCAAGGATGGGGCCGATGTATTCTGACGGGGCGTAGATCTGCAAGCTGCACCAAGGCTCCTCTATCTGTTCAATTTCGCTGGGATCGGGCAGATCGGCGGGGCTTTCGAGCAGGAACTCTTCGCCGTCGGTTGTCACTACGCGATAGGCCACTGAGGGCGCGGTAAAGATGATGTCCAGATCGTACTCCCTCTCGAGCCTCTCCTGTATTATCTCCATGTGGAAGAGGCCGAGAAAACCGAGGCGAAAGCCGAATCCGAGGGCCTGGCTGGTCTCCGGTTCATAGGTGAGGGCGCCGTCGTTAAGATGCAGTTTTTCGAGGGCGTCGCGGAGATCGTGGTAGTCGTCGGAGTCGGTCGGAAAGAGTCCTGCAAAGACCATGGGTTTCATCGGCTCGTAGCCGGGCAGCGGTTCGGAGGCAGGATCGGAGGCGAGTGTAATTGTGTCGCCGACGTCGAGGTCCTGCACGCTTTTGAGGCCGGTGGCGATATAGCCGACTTCGCCGGCGCTCAGTCGTGAAGCCTTTACCGGCGCTGGGGTGAGGATTCCGATTTCGATTGGGTCGATGTTTCTGTTTCCGGAGATCGCCAGAAGGGGCACGGGCCCCGACATGGTACCGTTCACCACGCGAATGTAGGCCACGACGCCTTTGTAGGGGTCGTAGTGGCAGTCGAAGATCAGGGCCTGCAACTTTTCGCGAGCGTCTCCTAGCGGCGGCGGTACTTGCTCGACGACTTCCTCGAGTACCTCCTCGATGTTGACACTGTCTTTGGCGCTGATGCGGAGGATGTCGGATGCGGGTACCGCCAGGAGGTCCTCGATATCCTGGGCCACTTCATCGGGCACGGCGGCCGGCAGGTCGATTTTGTTGAGGACGGGGACGATGGTCAGGTCAAGCTCCATCGCGGCGAGCAGATGGGCGACGGTCTGGGCCTGGATGCCCTGGGAGGCGTCGACGACGAGGATGGCGCCTTCACATGCCTGCAGGGCGCGCTTGACCTCGTAGGTGAAATCGACGTGCCCGGGCGTATCGATTAGGTTCATCTCGTAGTCTGCGGGGGGTTCGCCGTCGGCCTGGCGGCTGTAGATCATGCGCACGGCGCTGGCTTTGATGGTGACACCCTTTTCGCGCTCCAGGTCCATCGAGTCGAGCAGCTGCTCCTTCATCTCGCGGTCGGTAACGGTGCCGGTATGCTGGATCAGGCGATCGGCAAGTGTGCTCTTGCCGTGGTCGATGTGGGCTATGATGCAGAAGTTGCGAATGTGGTCCAGGTTCATGTGATTGGGGACACCGGTTGCCGGAATAAGTTTGCCGTCGAAGCGAAAGCAGTATACTACAGGTAAGTCTGGCGCCGATCTTTTCCGTTCGATGACAATGCGCCGGGCCGCAGTGGAGGCGAAAACGTGTATCCGTCACTACCATTAGGACCGCTATCTTTGCCTACGGCCCAGATCCTGGCAATCGTTGCCGCGTGGTTCGGACTGTCGGTCATGGCGCGGGTCGGCAGGCGTCTGCAACTGGACCAGGACATGATCTGGAATCTGGGAACAATCGCCTTTGCGGCGGGGGTCATTGTAGCCCGGCTGTCGCATGCCGTCCAGTTCTGGAGCGTCTATCGCGCGGAGCCGCTGCTGCTGATCAGCATCCGGCCGGGCGGTCTGCTGTTGTGGCCGGGGGTGGTGGGCAGCCTGATAGCGGCTTACGTATATTTGATTCGAGTAGGGGCCGATCCAAGGCCGGTCGGGGTCGCAGCCGTATTCGGGCTGCTGGCGGGCGGGGTGGTCCTGGAGATTTCGAACTTTCTGACCGGCGCGGTGGTGGGTACGGCAGGTGTTCCACCGGGCGCGTTGTCCTGGGTGATGGCGTGGATAGGCAGCTCATATGACGCGGTCCTGTCGCAGGCGGCGGTGGTCCGTCATCCTATCGCGCTATACCGGGCTGCCGGCATGATGTTGATTGTCGGCAGTTTTTTGATTTGGGGCAACTGGCGCAGACCGGGTCGGCTTGCGGGCCAGGCCATCCTGGCGCTTGCTGTTCTGCGGTTGTTTGCCGACGGGTTTGCGGCGGACAGCCAGCTGTTGGGTGCGCTGCGCGTTTCGCAGGTGGCGGCGCTGGTTGCCGCGGTAGGGTTGGCATTTATGCTGGCGCAGACAGCGGATGGAGGGGGCCAACTCCAGGTAGCAGAACGGGAAGAGAGCGGCACTCCGCCGGAGGCGTAGGCTCTTCAGCCGAGGGTGAGGCTCAATCTGCGCGGTCTATGACAGGGCGGCAGCTGGGGAGTACGCATGCGCACGACTACTCTGAAGTCAAAGGAAACTGCTGGATCACGAGCAGGATGCCTTTATCGATCGAGATCTGCGCAGGTGAAGTCGCCAATGTGTTGCTGACGCCGCGCGTGCTGCCAAGGCGTAGGGTTGCATTCGCCAGCGGGTATTCGAGCCCCTGGTAGGAAACGCCGGTCACTTCTTCACTGAGGGCGACGGCGCTGACATAGCCGCCAGTCGGCCCCGTCAGTGTCAACTGTTGGGGACCGCGCAGCACACGCGCCAACTGGTCACCTTCGGCGACGGCAAGCGGAACATTCCAATTTTGTTGAGCCAGAATCAAGAGATTGGCGAGAGTCTGGTCGAGGCGGCCACCGAGAGCACCTACCAGCAGGATTTCTGTGGCGCCGTCAGTGACCGCACGTGCGATGGCCAGCTCCAGATCGGTGGCGTCCTTGGCGACTGGATGCCTTTCGACCGCGGCGCCTTCCTCCTGGAATCTGGCGAGGAGACGCTCGTCGATACTGTCCAAGTCACCGACGATTACGTCGGGCATTAGCCCAAGAGCCTCCATGTGGCGTGCGCCGCCGTCAGCGGCCACTAGATAGTCATCGCTCCGCAGCCAGCGCGCCGCGGCATCATAGTCGGCTATTTCCCCGTTTACGAAAATAACTGCCCGCACTTCTCTTCCACCCCTTTATAGAAAGGCCTGCCAGGCAAAGATCGACAACATCATCAGACTTATGATGAATTCCACGGCCATGGCCATCAGAAAGCCGCCAACATACCCTTTAACTGCTCGCGTAGCTTTGGCTTTGTTTTCCTGCACGTTCGAGGGGCTCGAAGGGTTGGTTGCGGCAATTGGCACGGATCCGTCCCGAGGGGTTACCTGTGCGCGCCGGTATTCCATGAACCAGAGGGCTGAGATTGAGCCAATTGCGGCGCCGATGAAGGTGCCGACGATGGGTACGCTGGAGAGCAGGATCGCGCCGATCAGTCCCCCCAACATTGATACGCCAATCGACCGCCAGCCTGCGCCCGACTTTTTGCTGCCGAGGAAAGTCAGGCCCAGATCTGCGCCCCAGGCGATGACTGTCAGGACGGCAAGCACGAGAAGTGTGGGCCAACCGATGCGCACGAAGCCGTCTGCCCAAGCCCAGACCAGTGCGCCCAGCCAGATGAGCAGCGGTCCAGGCAGAACAGGAACGAGCGCTCCGACAATTCCCAGGAAAATAAGCAGATAGCTCAGCACGAAAAAGAGGTTGGAGAGGTCAAACACGTCAGGCTACTCCTGAAGGAGAACGGCGCCGTCCTGAATTTGGAGAGGCAGGACGGTATCAATAGCAAAGAAGGGCGGCACTTCCAGGTCGAGGTATTCGTAGAGTTCCGGCGGCACTCCGATATCGGCGAGGAAGAGCTGGCCGCAGGCTGCGTGCGCCTCCTGCTGCAGTAGCCCTCGTTTTGGAAGGGCTAGCGTCATGGTGGCGGTTGCGGAGACATGGGGGACATGCAGTTGCCCGCTGGCCGGGTCGAGGCCGCTGGGGACGTCCAGGCTCAGTATTGGGGCCACGCTGCTGTTGGCCAGCTGGATCAGGTCCGCGGTCCGGCCGCGGGGATCTCCTGAGATTCCGTAGCCGATCAGTGCGTCGACAACCAGGTCGGCTGGAGGGAGCTCCCAGCCCTCGTCGGCCCAGGCCAACGGGGCATCCATCTTCTGAAGAATCGAGAGCTGATCTCTCATAGCGCCAGGCGGCAGGTCAGCAGGCGGGTCGGTCAGAACGATCTGGACCCATGCGCCCCAGTTGAGCAGGTGGCGGGCGGCGGCCAGGCCTCCGCCGCCGTTGTTGCCGCGGCCGGCGAGTACCACGATGGGCCGGTCTTGCAGCGCATCGTCGTCGTCTTCGTCAAGGGAAAGGATTCGCTTTGCGAGGAGGGCGAGGTTGCGACCGGCGTTTTCCATCATCTGGAGAAGCTGGATGCCGAAGTGCTCGACCATCAGGCGGTCTACTTCTCGCATCTGGTCGGTGGAAAGCGCTGGCAGGATCACGAAGGTGACTCCGGCAACTGCGGTGGCACGAGCAGGAAATTGAGAAGCCAGCAGGCCAGTGTGGGAATGACGATTGTGCTGGTCCACATGTGAACGGACCAAGTCGTCCCTATGGTTGACAACAGCACAACGTAGTAGCCGCAGTAAAGTAGGAACGGGATGGCAGGGGCCAGCCATTGCACGGCGTTCGGGCTACTGACCGGTCTCGCCCGCCAGGCCAGATAGTCCACGACCGCGGCAGGTACGGCCATGCCGAGGGCGAGCCAGATCATCAACGGCCGGTCGTAGTCTACGATGGTAGCGCCCAGGATCGAGGTCCAGAGGACAATTGAAACTGCCCCCAGAGGCAGTCTCCAGCGGCGGAGAGCCAGGAGAACAGGGCCGGCCAGCACCGCGGCGGTTACAGTGGCCCCAACCATGCCGGCCACTTTGCCCACATCATTTCGGAAGTAGTCGCTGTTTGATCCGGTCGTGCCGAGCAGGACAGTTACGGGGAAGAAGAACATCAAGAAAAAGGTCAGCGCGGCCAGAAATATGCCCAGAGAAGCGATCGCTGGCGCCAACTCGCGCCAACTGCTCGTGTCCTGCCGGCGCCAAGCTGCGCGCAGGGGGCCGGTAACAATCAACCCGATGCCGACTCCCAATAGAATGTGGGTAGGACTGAAAAGGGCTTCGACGCCCCTCTCGACCCCGAATAGCATGTGCCAGACCATGTCGCCGATGCCGCCGGAGGCGAAGATGAAAAGACCGACGCCGGTGAGGCGATAACCATCTGGGACGGAAAGGGTCAGCGGATTCCCACGTGCACGGTTCATGGCTGTGGCGCCGCAAAACGCGATTGCCACAAGCAGGAAGCCGCTGTAGAAAAAAGCATGCCAGGGTGTGAAAAATGACTCGTCCACGCGCCCGTGGTTGTGGGCCCAGCCGTCCAAATACAGCCCGCCGACGAAAATCGCGCTCAATACGTTGATTAGCCAATCAAAACGCAGACCGGAAATCGGCTTTACCCGAGACAAACGCGCTTGCGGTTCGGTCGCGCTTGAGGCTATGGTATCTGACAGAGTTGCTTCACTCATCATCAACATTCCACTGAACATTACGGATTCATGTTGCCCAGGTTTCAGTGTAACCGAACCGATAAGCCAGTCAAAGCGCACCCCTGTTCTCGAGGGTTCGTTGGGGTTGAAAGTATTGCAGGCAGTACGTCGTTGCCCTGAACGCACAGTCGGTGGCGATTCTGACGCCGCGGCAGTTCGCTTCAGGAGCAAAACAGAGGCGCTGGGGATCCAGCATTCCACTATTAGATTCCTGTCGGCCCGTTTGGTAGATCTATCGCGCTTTTGGTATTCTACGCGGCAGATTCCAATCCTTATGACAGGTGCGGCAATACACGCCGCCGCAGAGGAATTGCGCGTGGACGAATTTCTGAAACTGGCCGAGCCGGCGGTTCACTCGGCACTGAAGGAAGATATCGGCTCAGGGGACGTTACTACTCTGGCAACGATCCCTGCGGAGAAGCAGGCCAGAGGCCGCTTTTTGGCAAAGACATCAGGGATCATTGCAGGGCTGGATGTCGTCGAACTGACCTATGGTCTACTCGTGGACTGGATGTCGGCCGCCTCGAATGAGGGTCCTTGTCAACCAGTTCAGTTCCGCTCCTTCGCGGCAGACGGGGAAAGGGTTGCCGCAGGAACAGTTATAGCAAGCGCGGCGGGAGCTGCCCAGATCCTGCTGACGGCAGAGAGGGTGGCGCTGAACTTTGTGCAACGCATGTCGGGTATCGCTACCTTGACGAGGGGCTTTGTTGAGGCAGCGCAGGGCACGAAGGCGGTCATTCTGGACACGCGCAAGACGGCACCGGGGTTGCGGGTGTTTGACAAGAGAGCGGTGCAGCTGGGCGGGGGAATGAACCACCGCTTCGGTCTTTTCGATATGGCGCTCGTCAAGGACAATCATATTGCGGCGGCCGGGGGTATTGCGTCCGCTGTAGAGGGCATAAGAGAAAGTTACGCAGCATTGGAGATCGAGGTCGAGGTGGCGAATCTGGCGCAACTGAAAGAAGCGCTGGCGCTTGACGTAGACCGAATTCTTCTCGACAATATGACTGCGGCACAGATGAAAGAGGCTGTGTCGATCACGGCCGGTCGGATCCCTCTTGAAGCTTCCGGCGGCATAAGCCTTGAGAATGTGGCGGCAGTTGCCGCGACCGGCGTCAGTTATATTTCGGTAGGCGCGCTCACCCATTCGGTTCCCGCGCTGGACATCAGTTTCGATTTGGAGATGGGGGATTAAGGTATTCCTATTGAGGAAGGCTGCGTTGAGCCGGCCGCGATTCTGAAAAGCGAGGTAACACCCATGACGGCAGCAACACTGACAACTCCCCTGGCGGAAATCACCGATGCCAGGTCGATGTACGAAGCGCTTGCGCGCAGGCTTCAGGACGTAGCTCTTGACGTCGAGTTGCGCATCAAGGCGGAAATTGCGGCGGAGATTAACCGCTTGAAGAAGGAACGCAACGCGGTCATCCTCGGTCACAATTACATGGAGGCGGCGCTGTTCCATTCGATCCCGGACTTTGTCGGCGACTCCCTTTATCTGAGCCGGATGGCGGCACAGACCGACAAGGACGTGATCGTTTTCTGCGGCGTGGAGTTCATGGCGGAGACGGCCAAGATCCTGAGCCCGGAAAAGACCGTCCTCCTTCCGGCGGAGAAGGCAGGGTGCTCGCTGGCGGCAAGCATCACTGCGGAGGACGTGCGGCGACTCAAGGCGCAGTTTCCCGGTGTACCTGTGGTCACTTATGTGAACACCTATGCCGAGGTGAAGGCGGAGACGGACATTTGCTGCACGAGCGGAAACGCGGTTGCGGTGGTCAACTCTCTGGACACTGAACGGGTAATTTTCCTGCCAGACGAGTATTTGGCCAAGAATGTGGCTGAGGAGACAGGCAAGCAGATAATTTTTCCGCAGGCCGCCGAGGTCGAAGCAGAGGGCGGAGGTGGAAGCGAGTCATCACCGGCCTTGATCGAACTGGAGACGCCGGTTCGCCGCGACCAGGAGACAGGTCACCCGGTCATCCCTTTAGAAACGGAGGCGTTCGATCTGATCGGCTGGCATGGCCGGTGTGAGGTCCACGACAAGTTCACGGTGGACGACATCCGGCGTGTGCGCGCCGAGTATCCGGATGTTGCAGTTCTTTCGCATCCTGAGTGCAGCCCGGAGGTCGTTGCAGCATCGGACTTCACCGGCAGTACGTCAGCGATGATCCGCCACGTGGAAGAGACGAACGCGCCCCGTTACCTGCTTCTGACCGAATGCTCCATGGGGGACAACATTATTGGCGCCAACCCGGACAAGGAGATGCTGCGGTTGTGCTCTGTGCGTTGCCCGCATATGGCCCAGATAACGATGGAAGATACTCTGGCCGCACTGGAAAAGATGCAGTACGAGATAACCGTTCCAGAAGAGACGCTGGCCAGGGCGGCGCGATCGGTCCAGCGTATGGTGGAGATCGGCTAGCGGTCAGTGAATCCCATCACTTAACCCCTCCCAACGGCGCGCGGTGTTCCAGCGGCGAGGGCGAAGAGTTGTCGCCTGGGAACTATGCGCACGCCTGCAGACAGCTTCCATACCGGATGACCTGCTGCGCAGCGACGTCCTGATCATTGGCTCCATGATTGCGGGAGCCACCTCTGCGCTGGAGCTGGCCGACACCGGCGTGCCGGTGACGTTCTTCACGCGTGGGGGAAAACCCCAACACAAACACCTTTATTGCCCAGGGCGGTACCATCTATGTAGGTAGAGGTGGTACGGCCGCGCTGCTGGCAGAGAATCTGCGGCGGGCGGGTGCGGGCCACGACCGTTGTCGCCAGCGCGGCCTGGGCCAACCGGTAAAATGCAGGATGCTACTTTCGCAAGTAGGTTGTCGTCTCATGGTGGTTGGCGCAGTGAACTCAAGGTGGTCTTGAGGCAAATCGCCCGGCTGCGGATTCACCGATCAAACGTATCGAGCGGGACAAAGCCTACGCCGCCTGCGCGTGGGGTGAACCAGTCGAGCAGGTCGTGAAGTTCGACGACCTCTCCGAACACAAGTACGGCCGGGGCGCGAATCTCAGCCTTTGCCATGGCCTGAGGGAGGCTGGCTACGGTAGACCGCACGACTTTCTGGTGCACGGTCGATGCGCTTTGGATCGCGGCAGCCGGTGACTCGGGATCGCGTCCGTGGGCGACCAGGGCCTCACAGATCTTTGCGGCGGAACGAACAGCCATCAGTACCACAAGGGTAGGCACTCTCGCCATCTGTGACCAGTCGATTTGTGAATCTTCTTTGGTGGGATCCTCGTAGCCGGCAACAACTGTAAAGGTACTGGCCAGGCCGCGATGGGTGACCGGGATTCCGGCGTAGGCGGGGGCGGCGATGGCCGAGCTGATGCCGGGCACTACTTCAAAGGCAAGCCCCGCGGCGGCAAGGGCCAGACACTCCTCACCGCCGCGGCCAAAGACGAAGCCGTCGCCGCCTTTCAGGCGCACGACCTGAAGGCCGGCCTGCACGCGTTCCACCAGGAGTGCGTTGATGCTTTCCTGCGGCATCGCGCGAGGACCATAGCCCTGCTTGCCGACGAAGATTTTCTCAGCCTGGGGACGGACCTCATCCAGGAGCTCCTGTGGGATGAGGCGGTCGTAGATTACGACATCGGCGGCGCGCAGGAGTGCCAGACCGCGCACTGTGATCAGGTCGGGGCGACCTGGTCCGGCGCCCACCAGGTAAGCCTTTCCGGTCATGAACTGCTCGCCTTTCGGCTGGGCGTGTAGCGGGCGACGAAACTCAGGTCTACTTGCGGCCGAGTGCTCATTCTTCTTGTTCCAGTAACGCGGCGATGCGATCGCGTGCTGAGGTGGCTTTTCGGGGTTGCCCGGAGTAGGTGCTGACGGAGACGATGAGATCGTCCTTTCGGGTGACTGCAGGCGAGTGAAAGTTCCCTTCGGCCGGTGCGTCGGCTACGTTTACCATGAGCCCCTTAGTGTGGGCAGCCATGGCAACTTCATGGTTGACGGCGCGTTGGTCGGTCGCGGCAAAAACGAGCGCGGCGCCCTCAAGGTCCCCATCGCGGTAGCGGCGCCGGATCCATTCGATTTCGCCCTCTTCGGCCCAGGCGGTTATCTGCTGGGTTGCAGACGGGCTGACCAGACGGACGGGGACTTTTCCGGCCAGGAGGCCTCGCACTTTGCGTTCACCGACGGTTCCGCCGCCGACGACCACGGCGAAGAGTCCGCGAAGGTTGGTCACGGTCAGTGGATATCGCATCGCGTTGGCGCTCCTTTCTTCAGCGACTGGAAGGCAAGTGATTGTCGGAGAAACCTGCCAAGATGGCGTCGACTACCCGTATCGCCTGCAGGTTTTCGCGTACGTCGTGGACGCGCACGATCTGGGCCCCGCGCTCCACTGCCATGGCATTGGCCGCGATGGTGGCCGGCAGCCTGTCATCGACCGGAGCGCCACCCGCCATTTTGCCCAGAAAGCCCTTGCGAGAACAGCCGAAGAGAAGTGGATAGCCCAGTTCCTGGAACTCATCGAGGCGGGAGATGAGGGAGGCGTGCTGTGTGGGCGTTTTTCCGAATCCGATACCTGGATCGATGATGCGGTGCCAGCGGGGAACGCCGTCAAGTCGGGCCAAGTCAAGTGCCGTCAACAGTTCCTTGCGTACATCGGCCACGATGTCGTTCAGGGGTTCGACGGGAGGTGGAGGCGGATCTCCTTGCGGGTCTGTGGACGGTGGCCCGGTGTGGAGAGGGGCCCGGTTGTCCATCAGAATGAGCGGAACACGCCGGCGGGCCGACAGCGCGCCCATTGCGTTTGTGGCGGAAGGTCGCAACGATGGAGATCGTGGGGGCTCCACTTTTTCACCAAGGCTTTCTTCGTCAGCCAAAAAGCCTGATCGCATACCAGACACATCGTTCAACCAAGAGGCACCAGCGTCGAGGGCCGCCTGCGCGACCTCGACGCGAAAGGTATCGACCGATAGGGGAACGTCCAGGGCGTCGCGTAGCGCGCTGATCACCGGCACCACCCGGTTGATCTCCTCTTGGACAGGCAAGTCGTCGTGCCCCGGCCGAGTGGAGTAGCCACCTACATCGAGAATGTCGGCGCCGTCGGCAACCAACCGGATCGCTTGCGCCAGCGCTGCCGCCACCGGATCAGGCCCCTGGGCAAGTCCGTCGCCGGAAAACGAGTCGGGCGTGATGTTGAGTATGCCCATCAGTTTAGTGCCCTGCCCCCAGTGCCACAGCCTTTCGCCGAACGGCAGCACCCGGGGCGGGACAGGCATTTGCAGCCGCTGCCAGAGCTCCAGAACGGTCATGTGCAGGCGGGGGTGGAGAAGTGTCGAGTCCAGATCCAAGAGAGGCGCAAGTACAAAGTCTCGATCGGGAATGCCCAGGTGGGGAATGGTCAGATCGGGCGTATCGATGACGGCGTCGTCGAAGAACAGGATATCGAGATCGATGACGCGCGGACCGTAGCGAATCGACTTCATCCTTCCGAGAGCTACTTCGGTCTGTTTGACAGCGCGCAGGAGTTCTGACGGCGAAAGGTGTGTGGTGACCTTGCAAACCGCGTTCAGGAAGAGAGGTTGTTCCGTCACCAGCATGGGAACGGTTTCGTAGAGATGGGATGTGTCCACTACGGTCAGATAGGACGACATGGCATCCAACGCGGCGTGGAGGTAGCCGGCCCGGTTTCCGATGTTGCTGCCCAGTGCGATGTAAGCTGTGTGGGGCATCTTTCACCCGGTGATCTTGGTTCAGTTTCCCAAGATACAGTGGAAACAGCGGGGTCTGTCGGCCGTCCGCGGCCCGGACCCCCCTGCCCATCCTGGGGCTGATCTGGCAAGGCCTCAGGCCGATTATATACGCTTTGGCATTCGACCGCAGCATTGCATTCGGGTGGATGCCAGATTTTGGCGCGGCGGCAGTCTGGCGAGGAGATTGTGCCGGCGGCGGCTGGAATTGTTGACCGGCCCTCGGGGAGACGCAGGGCGGGCCGCAGGGCCTTGCATTTCCGGGGGATCCATTGATCAAGGGGGGATAGGGCAGGCACAAGGCCTGCCCCTACAGGACGGTGTGAGGGAAACACTGTTGGCTAGACACAATGCCCCGCTAGACAAAATGCCGGGCTAGACACAATGCCGGGCTAGACACAATGCCGGGCTAGACACATTGCCGGGCTAGACACATAGCCGGGCTAGACACATTGCCGGGCTAGACAAAATGCCGGGCTAGACACATTGCCGGGCTAGACACATTGTCGGGCTAGACACGATGCCGGGGAAGAACACACACGGTGGCTAGCAAGGGCGGGGCGTTGCGGGGGCGCAGCCCCTGCACAAGAGAGGGCCGAAGGCCCGAACGCACAACTGCAGTGGTCAGTGGTCAGTGGACGGTTGCCAGAGATTGGGACTGGAGATGATCGTGGCTTGGTTGCGACGAGAGGTATGTGAGAATTCACCCCCTTTTTGGGATGCAACCTTGAATTCAGGTGGATGCTCTTTCCATACGTTTCAGGTATAATCGGAAAGGGCGCCCTTGCTTACTTGGTTGGTAGGCGGCACCTTCCCTGGCGTTTCTCAAGTGCCGGTGTCTGGCGCACTACTCTCCCCCCATCGCGGAATGACCAATCCACGACGCCAAAGTCATAAGCAGATGCAATGGACGAATTAAGTAACGACTATACGCTTACCGATGAAAAGATGGCCGCCTACCGCCGAGACGGCTTTGTCAAGCTCCCCGGAGTGCTGTCGCGGGACGTGTTGAAGGAGTATGGCGCAGAATTCACTCGCTTGGTGCATGCGTTAAGCAGGCAGACGCTGGCCTTGGAAGAACGGAACACCTACGGGAAAGCTTTTTTGCAGATACCCAATCTTTGGGAGCACAGTGAGAAGGTGAAGCGTTTTGTGCTCTGCCGTCGACTGGGCAAGATCGCGGCCGAGCTGATGGGCGTTGACGGGGTTCGGATGTATCACGATCAGGCGTTGTATAAGGAACCGGGAGGCGGCTTTACGCCCTGGCATGTCGACCAGTTTTACTGGCCCTTGTCAAACGACAATACTGTCACGGCCTGGATTCCCTTGCAGGCGGTCCCGCGGGAAATGGGGCCGCTTTCGTTCTGCGTCGGAAGCCACAAGCTGCTGAAGAACCGGGACCTTTCGATCAGCGACGAGAGTGAACGGGAGATCGGGCGCACGCTGCATGACTATCCGAAATGCGTTGACCCGTTTGCGTTAGGGGAGGTCAGCTTTCATTCGGGTTGGACGTTTCATCGTGCGGGGCCGAATGGTAGCGAAAGGATGCGAGCGGTGATGACCATCATATATATGGAAGACGGGATGCGGGTTGCACCGCCGAAGAACGAGAATCAGAAAAGAGACTGGGAGCGCTGGCTGCCCGGCGCTCAGATTGGCGAGCCGATCGACACGCCGCTGAATCCTCTTATCTATTCTGCTCGCGCATGAGAGTGGGTGTCGGGACCTCTGTTTTGGCAGGAGGGTTTGAGTAGTTCAGAGCAACGAGAGTTTCGCAGCGGCAAGTGGGCGTTGTCTGGCGAATCGCAGGGACATTCAGGAGCAGGTCTGTATGAAAGGTGTAGCAAAGCTTAGTCCGGGCGTGGGACAGGTAGGTCTTCTGGACGCGCCTGAACCGAGCGCCATCCCGGGCCATATTGTTATTGAAGTGACGGCGGCCGGACTATGCGGCACGGACGCCCATATCTACCACGACGAATACCCGTGCCGTCCGCCGGTGATCCTGGGACACGAGGTCGCGGGAAAGATCGTGGATGTAGGAAGCGACGTTACCCGCTTCTCCATTGGTAGTTCGGTTACAAGCGAACCGTATTTTACGCTGTGCGGTATGTGCCCATTCTGCAAGGCGGGTATGCCCAATCACTGTTCGCGGCGTGCGTCGATCGGAAGCGGTGTACATGGGGCGTTTGCCCGCTATGTACTTGTGAAGGAACGGGCGGTGCATCTGCTTCCTGATGGTGTAGACGAATGGGCGGGCGCGCTGACCGAGCCTCTGGCCTGCTGCGTCCACGCGCTGGAAAACTCGAAGGTGGAGCCGGGCGACGCGGCGGTGATCACCGGCCCGGGCGCGATCGGCTTGATGATGCTGCAGGTTGTGAAGGCGGCGGGTGCGCAGGCGGTTGTGATTGGTACGGAAACCGACGAGGCGCGCCTTGCCCTGGCGCAGCAGCTTGGTGCGGACGAGACCTTGATCGCGGGCAGAGATGACCTTCACAAATTGGTGGCAGAGCGGACTGACGGCCTGGGCGCGGATATCGCCTTCGAGTGCTCCGGCGCGGGGCCCGGCGCGCAGACTGCTCTCGATTTGGTGCGGCACAGAGGGCGCTACGTGCAGGTGGGGCTTTTCGGCAAGCCTGTGTTATGGGACCTTGAGCAGGTCTGTGTAAAGGAGCTGCAGGTACATGGCACTTTTGCCACGGTTGCCAGTTCCTGGCGCAAGGCGCTTGCTCTCTTGCAGTCCGGACAGTTGCGGACGGCGCCGCTGATCAGCCACCGGCTTCCATTGGAGGCGTGGCAACAGGCCTTTGACCTGTTCGAGGGCCGCGAAGGGGTGAAGATCGTGTTTGCACCAGAGTAGGCGCTGTTTGAAAAGGCGGCGGACTTTTGCCGGTGTCAAGGGGGCTGCCGGAGTCCGAGTGTTCACGCGGGCGTCGGGCCCGTGCTATACTGCGCTAATCCATCGAATCTGTTTCCCATACCAAAACTTTTTGCATGTCTGAGGTCGTACGTTCCACGATTCCGGCGGGCCGACGCTGCCCCAACTGCGGTTCACGGGTCGCGCAAAACGCTGATACCTGTTACTTCTGTGGTCATGAGTTGACCGGAACTCCCAGGGCAAGGCCTGCGCGGCTGAATATACGCGATGCGGTGCTGGCGATAACTTTGCTGGCGATCGTGATCGGCTGGTGGCAGTTCGGCAGTCTGGGCGTCAATTTCCAGAGAACGAACGGGACCCAGGCCGAAGCCAGCCCGTCCTCTCTAGAAACTGC
Organism: Caldilineaceae bacterium; assembly: GCA_965207495.1. Taxonomy (GTDB): domain Bacteria; phylum Chloroflexota; class Anaerolineae; order Caldilineales; family Caldilineaceae; genus Bin5. The sequence goes on along the minus strand of OZ242287.1, from coordinate 2,281,282 downwards.
GGAAGCCGTGCCAACGGTCGACCCGGACGGTCAGCAGCCCGGCATTTCTGTTGGGCGCCACACGGTACAGTCAGGAGAGACCTTGCTGGGAATCGCGGGGCGCTATGGGGTGACGGTAGAGGAGATACAGATTGCCAACAATCTGAGTGGAACGCTGATCCGCGCGGGTGACGTATTGCTCATTCCCGTCGCCGCCTCGATTTCCGAGAATGGAGGCAACGGCGCGCCGACGATTTCCACGGTATTCAGTTATCTAGTCCAACCGGGCGATACGGTCATTTCGATTGCCGTTCGCTTTGGTACGACTGTTGCGGCAATCCAAGAAGCGAATGGAATTGGGCCGGACGATTTGATCAGACCTGATCAGGTGTTACAGCTGCCGGTCTCGGGGGTGCCCTCCACCGTTCTGCCGACTGAAGGTACCGTTCCCGCGCAGCAGGACATGGATTCAGGTCAGGAATACCTGCCTCTGCAGCTGCTGGGGCCGGAAGACGGTGAACGGATTCCTCAGACTGAAGATGTGTTGTTTCGTTGGTTGAGCGGCGGCCTCCTGGAAGAGAACGAATGGTACGTCCTTTACATCTGGCCATTGGAAGGTCTTTACGAACTGCCGCCTCCTGTCTGGACGAAGGCGACCAGCTATCGCTTGCCGAGCCAATGGGCGCCACCCCCGGACAGGGACGTCACCTACAGGTGGCAAACATCGGTCGCACGTGTATTAACGGGCCCAGAGGGAGAGCTGAGTCTCGAGGCGGCGAGCGGGTCGGGAGAGGTACGAAGTTTCGAGTGGTTCGGCAGCGGAAACTGAGAATTACTTCAGGCATTCAGAAGTCGATTCGGTCCCTCTTTTGATCCCCAACTCACCGAGGGCCAAGGCAAGCGCAGATTCTGGCAGAACGGCAGATGGCGGATGTTGGCGACAGCTCTTGCCCCTGCCGAATTTCATGGCAATGCCCCATAGAAGGCGGCGCGAAACTCAAAGTTGCATGCAGCCGTGCTCGAACCAGTTCAGTGGGAATCCGACTACGGACTCAAGCCCAGACTGTCCGATATGTCTCAGAATTCTCGGGCCTGAAGCTGGTCATTTCCGACCGTTCGAGATGCAACCGGCTTGGGTCGCGGATTGCCATATCGGACCGATGGTTGTATAGTAGGCGCGTCTTTGAAACGTGTCTGAAAAGGTAGTCTTTGTCGATTTGCGACAGCCTCTCACGGGTGGGTTTTTGCGCCTGAAGTGCGCAGAAGGCGAGCTAGCGGGGCGTCCGCGCGGGACCTTTTTTCGCAGAGCAGAATCGAACCCAGAATATCCTGTTCTTGCGGGTGTGGCTGCAGGGAAGCCGCGCCCGGTTTTCTCGAATTTTCCACATTTTGCAACCAACTGATTCAACGACATTAAGGAGGAATTCATGCCGCGACCAGTAACCCTCTTCACAGGTCAGTGGGCGGACTTGCCCTTCGAGACCATCTGCGAGAAGGCGAAGTCTTTCGGTTATGATGGTCTGGAGCTAGCCTGTTGGGGCGACCATTTCGAGGTGGACAAGGCCCTGGAAGACGACAGTTATGTCCAGGGGCGCTGGGACACTCTGAACAAGCATGGTCTGCAATGTTTTGCCATCAGCAACCACTTGGTTGGACAGGCCGTCGCTGACCGTATTGACGAGCGCCATGAGAGCATTCTGCCGCCGCGCCTATGGGGCGACGGAACAGAGGACGGTGTTCGCGCCCGTGCTGCAGAGGAGATGAAGGACACCGCGCGCGCGGCGGCTAAACTCGGGGTGAAGGTCGTTCCCGGATTTACCGGTTCGCCGATCTGGCACCTCGTTTACTCCTTCCCGCCGAACCCGCCCGATTTTCTGGAGAACGGCCTGGCGCTCTTTGCCGAGTTGTGGACACCGATTCTGGATGTCTTCAGCGAAAATGGCGTGAAGTTCGGATTGGAGGTTCACCCGACCGAGATAGCGTTCGACATCGTCAGCGCTCAGAATGCGATTGACGCCTTGAACGGCCACGAGGCCTTCGGTTTCAACTACGACCCCAGTCACTTCGGTTACCAGGGCGTGGACTACGTCGCCTTCATCCGCAATTTCGCTGATCGGATCTTCCATGTACATATGAAGGACGTGGGCTGGTCGGACGGCGGCAAAGAGGCGGGCGTCTTCGGCGGCCATACTGAATTTGGAGACCATCGCCGCTTCTGGGACTTCCGTTCGGTTGGGCGCGGGAATATCGACTTTGAGGCGGTCATCCGGGCTTTGAACGATATCGGCTATAACGGGCCGCTATCGATCGAGTGGGAAGACGCGGGCATGGACCGAGAGCACGGGGCGACCGAATCATGCGCCTACACTCGAAAGATTGATTTCCCGCCGTCCGAGATTGCCTTTGACGCGGCCTTCGCGGAATAGTTGCCGGGGTAGTCATAGCGGTAGACCTGCCAATGGGCGATCTACTATATCTTGTCAGAAACCAAGACCATAAAGAGGGATTGAACTATGAGTGAAGGATCCGGATTCACTTCGATGGCTGGGGCACGGGCCGAAGGCGACGCCCCTGAGATCGGTGTCGGGATGCTGGGCTACGCCTTCATGGGCAAGGCCCACAGCCACGCGATGCTGAATATCGCGCATATGATGTACCCGCCGCCAGCCGTTCCGAGGCTTGTGGGTATCTCGGGACGCGACGAGCAGGCTGTAGCGGAGGCGGCAAGGCGCTACGGATATGACGGCTACTATACCGACTGGCGGGCGATGCTCGACAACGACGACATCCAGCTCTTCGATAACGGCGGTCCGAACGATACGCATGCCGATCCCTGTATCCTGGCCGCGGAACGGGGCAAGCACATCCTGTGCGAGAAGCCGCTGGCGCGTACGGCCGATGAGGCGCAGAGTATGGTGGAAGCCGTACAGAAGGCAGGTGTGAAGAACATGGTCGCCTTCAATTACCGCTTCGTGCCGGCGATCCGGCAGATTCGCAAGCTGGTGGATTCGGGCCTGCTGGGCAAGATCTACCACTTCCGCGCGGTGTATCTGCAGGAGTGGGTGATGGCCCATTACGAGCTGCCGATGATCTGGCGGCTGCAGAAGTCGGTGGCGGGCAGCGGCGCTCTCGGAGACTTGGGGGCCCACATTATCGATTTGGCGCGTTACCTGGTAGGCGAGGTGAAGAGCGTATCGGGAATGACCCGCACGTTCATCGAAGAGCGCCCTTGGGACGACGGTACGATGGGCAAAGTCGATGTCGACGACGCCTTCACCGCGTTGCTGGAGTTCGATGGCGGCGCGATTGGCACGGTTGAGGCCAGCCGCTTTGCCGCTGGGCGCAAGAACGGACAGCGCCTTGAGATCAATGCTGAGAAGGCAAGTATCGTCTTCAACCTGGAGCGTCTGAACGAGCTGGAGATTTACTGGGTAGGCGACGAACCGGCGGAAGCCCAGGGTTTCCGCAACGTGCTCGTGTCTGAGCCTTTCCACCCATGGTGGGAGAACTGGTGGCCCCAGGGTCATATGATCGGCTGGGAGCATACATTTGTGCATGAGATTACGCACCTGTTGGACTGCATCGTGAACGATGGGGATGTTTCACCCATTGGCGCTGACTTTGTCGACGGCTACCGCAACGCAGTGATTTGTGACGCGATTCTGGAGTCGGCGGCAAGCGGACGCCATGTGGACTGCGTATACGCTGTCTAGGAAAGTGCTTTTCGAGCCATTCAATTGGGGCGGCGGTCCTGCCGGTTCCTGAGCCAGCCGGAATATGGACTGCAGTGCCAGCGCTCGCGGTCCGGGAGTAATTCGGAACCGGCCGGCCTCCGCCCCGTACTCTCGACCCTCACCAGCCTTTGTCTTCGGCAGGAAAGGTTGTCATAGCCGCCAAGGTCATCCCCCTCCCCAGCTTCCGCCGTTTAGCGGGCCCAAATTGAACTGGCTGGACCGGCGCGGCTTCGGTGTGGCCTTACGGCATGACTCGTGCAGTTCTGCAGAAATTTCGCAGCGCGTATCCTCTCCGGCGCCCAGTTGTTTCATCTCATGCATAGGGCGTCCTCAAACCCACCCTTGAATATGCCGCGGGATGGACATACAGGAATCCAGCAATGAGAATTGATCAAATTGAGCTTCGCCGTATCCATATGCCATATGTGCGGCCATTTGAGACAAGCGGATGGCGTCACGACGGAAGCGATGCTGTTATTGTACGGGTCGATGCGGACGGGGTAACGGGCTGGGGCGAGTCGCCTGTCAGCGACGGTCCCTGGTACAACGAGGAGACCTTTCACACGGCGCTGATCATGCAGCGTGAGTTCCTGGGGCCGATGCTCCTGGAAGCAGATATTTCTTCTCCGGGTGAGGTGCGCGGGATATTCAAGAAACTGCGCGCCAACCGTATGGCCAAGGCAGGGTTGGAGTTTGCGGTCTGGGATCTTTTTGCGCACGCGGAAAAGAGATCCCTTGCAAGCTTGCTTGGGGGCACGCGGGAGGAGGTGGCGGTGGGCGTGAGTGTGCCGATCCAACCGGACACTGGCGCGCTGCTGGAGACTGTGGAGGGTTATCTGGAAGATGGCTACCAGCGGGTCAAACTGAAGATCAAGCCGGGCTGGGACGTCGAGCCGACGCGGGCGGTGCGGGAACGGTGGCCGGACCTGTTGCTGCAGGTGGATGGCAACAGCATCTACCATCTGGAAGACGCCGAGCATCTACGGCAGTTGGACGAGTTCGATCTGCTACTCAACGAACAGCCGCTGGACCACGACGACATTTTCGACCACGCCAAGCTGGCAAAGTTGATTGAGACGCCGGTCTGCCTGGACGAGAGCATCGTTTCCACGGATCACGCACGTTGGGCGTTGGAGTTGGACGCGTGCGGCGTGATCAATATCAAGCCATCTCGCATTGGCGGATTGGCTGATTCGGTGGCCGTCCATGATATGTGCCAGGCTGCGGGCATTCCTGTCTGGCACGGGGGCATGCTGGAGACCGGGATCGGGCGGGCCATCAGTGTGGCGCTGGCCAGCCTGCCAAACTTCACGCTGCCGGGCGATATCAGTGCCAATGACCGTTATTTTGAGAAGGACATCGTTACCAATCCCTTTACTCTCAATAGCAATAGTACGCTTACGGTGCCGGACGGACCGGGGCACGGCGCGCAGGTAGACGAGGCTTACCTGGAGGAAGTGACGGTGGAGAAAGTCTGCTTGTGCCTCGAAGGGTGACAGCGGCCACGACGGTTCCAGGGAGAAATAGACGGCCGAGGGCTCAGCCTGACCTTCGGTGCGTTCGGGCTCGGGTATATCATTCGAATGGCAGGTAGGATCAGTACCATTTAAGGAGGTCCTCTATGGCAAAGAAGCGGGGAAAGCCCTCCTTTATCGGCATCGACCTGGCGTGGAGCGACAGAAACCCGTCGGGCGTTGCGGTGATCCGTAACGGGCGGTTGGTTGCCTGTTCTGGCGGACTGGGCAAGATGTCGGAGATCGTCGAATTCATTGGCATTCATCTTTCGCGTCGCAGCGGGTCTGTGGTGGCGGTTGACGCGCCTTTGCGGGTGCCAAATGAGACGGGGATAAGGCAGTGCGACCGTGCTTTGTCGGCGGACTGGCAACGTTATCAGGCTGGTGCGTATCCGGCGAACAGGAGGTTGTTGGAACGTGACGGCGTTGTGCGCGGGGAGGCTCTGACTGCGGCGCTGTCGGAGCGATTCAAGTTCTATGAGTCGGATGTGATCCCGCGGCGCACAATGGGGCGGCTTGTGTGCGAGGTGTATCCCCATCCGGCGCTTGTCAGCCTGTTTGGTCTTGAGCGGACCCTCAAATATAAGCGCGGGCGAGGGCGATCTTTTGAGGAGCGCTGGTCGGAGTTTGTGCGCTATCGAAAGCTTTTGCGGAAACTGCGCAAGGCGGATCCCCCGCTGCGCCGGACGAGGCGGATACTCAAAAGCACAGAGGTGTACGGCCTACGCGGGTCAGCATTGCAGGCCTACGAGGACGCGCTCGATGCGATTACCTGCGCCTATATCGCCTCGTATCTGTGGAGGCATGGGCCGAGGGCGGCAACGCGATACGGCTCGCTTGAGGAGGGTCACATTCTGGTGCCGCATAAGGCAAGATTTCGATAGAAGCAGTCCGTGAGTTGAGCGCGGAACTTTAGGAAGTACTACGTTGACGCAGGGGAATCCGCTCGCTGGAAGACGATTCGACTTGCCATACCAACCGTAGGCACTCCATTCAGTTTCAGGTCAAGATTTTTTCGAATTACCCCTCTTTCCTTTCCCCTTTCGACCTTGGCCCTGCATTCTCGCCCATGAATCGCGCAGCGTGATGGTACGATTAAAGACAGGCCGTCCTTCGGCGCTGTCGGGGTCCAGGCAGAAGTAGCCTTTTCGTTCAAACTGCACAGTCTGGCCGATATCGAGGTCGAGTGCGCTCGGCTCCAGTTGGACGCTGTCCAACACTGTCAAGGAGTTTGGCGAGAGGCTGGCGATGTAGTCCTGGCCTTCGGGCACGTCGTAGGGATTCTCGACGCCAAATAGCCGATCGTAAAGGCGCACTTTAGCGGACACTGCGTGGTCGGCGCTTACCCAGTGGATTGTTCCGCGCACTTTGCGGCCGTCGGGGGCGTAACCGCCCTTGGTCTCAGGATCGTAGGTGCAGTGCAGCGCGACGACCTCCCCCTGGTCGTTCTTTATGACCTCCTCGCAGCGAACGAAGTAGCCCCAGCGGAGACGGACCTCACGGCCCGGCGCCATGCGATGGAATTTGCGTGGCGGGTCCTCCATGAAGTCATCTCGATCAATGTAGAGATTTCGGCTGAAGGGGACGGGCCGGCTGCCTGCGCTTTCGTCCTCCGGATTGTTCACGGCATCGAGCCATTCGGTCTCGCCTTCGGGGTAGTTGGTGATCACGACCGGCAGGGGGTCGAGGACACCCATGACGCGCATGGCGGTCTGGTTCAGCTCCTGGCGGATGAAGTGCTCCAGCAGCTCGACCTCCACTGTGCTGTTGGTGCGGGCGATTCCGACGTGTTGACAGAGATCGCGGAGTGCCTTGGACGGAACGCCCCGCCGACGCTGACCGGCCAGCGTTGGCATGCGGGGGTCGTCCCAGCCGTTTACGTGGCCTTCTTCGACAAGACGCATGAGGCGCCTTTTGCTCGTCACAATGTAGGTGAATTCCAGCTTTGCGAATTCGATCTGGCGGGGATGGTAGACGCCCAGCGCGTCGAGGTACCAGTCGTAGAGCGGGCGGTGGTTCAGGTATTCGAGCGAGCAGAGCGAATGGGTGACGCCTTCGATCGAGTCGGACTGGCCGTGGGCCCAGTCATACATCGGGTAGATGCACCACTCGTCGCCGGTGCGCTGGTGCTCGGCATGGCGGATGCGGTACATGACGGGGTCGCGCAGGTTGATGTTGGGTGCGCTCATGTCGATCTTGGCGCGCAGGACGCGGGCACCGTCGGGAAACTCGCCCGCCTTCATTCGCTGGAACAGGTCCAGGTTTTCCTCGACAGGCCTGTCACGGTAGGGGCTGTTCTTGCCGGGTTCGGTCAGTGTTCCGCGGTGAGCGCGGATCTCTTCCTGGCTGAGATCGTCAACATAGGCGTGTCCATCCTGGACAAGCTGCAGCGCCCACTCGTATAGCTGGCCGAAGTAGTCGGAGGCATAGAGAACGTTTGCCGGCTCGTAGCCGAGCCAGCGGATGTCCTTTAGCTGGGCCTCGACAAATTCCTGCTCTTCCTTGAGGGGGTTGGTGTCGTCGAAACGCAGATTACAGAGGCCGTTGAACTGCGCGGCCACCTCGAAGTTGAGCCCAATGGCTTTGGCATGGCCTATGTGCAGATAGCCGTTGGGTTCGGGCGGGAAGCGTGTTTGAAAGCGCCCGTTGAAACGCCCTTTGTCGGTGTCGTCCGCGATTGCTTCGCGAATGAAGTCTTGTGTCACTGAGGTTGAATCGCCCATGGGAATACTCTCAGCTAACCTACGTGTTTTGCGAAATCGGGACACCCCAATTTCATGTACAACAGTTTTCTGTTTTCTATCCTCTACAGTCACCAAAAGACAATATACATTTCTTCACTGCGCGGGGCAAGAAAACTCACCCAGGAAGTGTAGCGAGGCAGAGCGCGACAGGGGCGTTCGATATGCTCATTCCGGAAGGTTATTCGGAGCCTCAGATGCCGCTTGAGGCGGAGAAACCCCCGTCAACGGGAACAACGATACCGGTAACGAAGCGGGAGGCGTCGCTGGCGAGCCAGATCGCTGCGCCTGTCAGCTCATCCGGCTCTCCGAACCGCCCCATCGGCGTATGGTCTACTATCTGCTGACCTCTTTCGGTGAGAATAGGGGGATCCTGAGATCCGGCGGGGGCGTCCTCTTTGATCAGGAGCGCCCGGTTCTGGTCGCCGACGAAGAAGCCGGGCGCGATTGCGTTCACTCGGAGCCCGGGACCGTGCTTTTCGGCCAGATCTACGGCCAGCCAGCGGGTCAGGTTGTCGACGGCCGCTTTGGCGGCAGAGTAGCCCATCACGCGGGTCAGGACCTTCTGCGCGGCCATTGACGAGATGTTGATGACGGAGCCTTGGCCCTGCGCTGCCATGGGCTCGCCGAAGATCTGAATTGGCAGGACCGTGCCGGTGAAGTTCAGGCCGACGACCCCTTCTAGGGCGCTGCGCGGCACATTGAAGAAGGTGAGATCGCCGAAGACGGTTGCGTCGGGGCGATTGCCGCCGGCGGAATTGATCAGGACGTCGACAGTGCCCCATTCGTCGATGAGCGTCTTGCGCGCCGCTTGCAGACTGTCTTCATCCAGGACGTCGGCGGGCAGGGGGATCGCCTCATTGCCGGCGGCCACAATTTCGTCGGCCACCGCGCGGGCTACGGCCTCCCTCCGACCAAGGATGGCGACGCGTGCCCCGGCCGCGGCCAGACCCCGGGCCATCGCCCCTCCCAATACACCTGTGGCGCCGGTGACGACGGCAACCTTTCCCTCCAATGAGAACTGTTCATTTGCGCTCATGGCCAACTCCTTAGTGTGAAATACGGGGAGAGAGGAATTCTTTTACAAGCGGCTCCTACCTCGCCCTTACAAGGTTTTCAGCTATAATCATAGGCAAGTGAGAGTCAGACAGAAAGCCAACTAGCAACCTGTATACTTTCTTCAATTTACTGCCAACTCTTTGCGAACGAAAGGACTATTTTGTGAATGAGTCACTACGCAATTATATGCCCGAACGGGCGGATCGCTTCTTCAGTGGCAGCAGCGCGCAAAGATCTGTAGCTCGAACTCTATTTGAGAGCGTGGCAGACCTTCCGTTGATCTGTCCGCACGGCCATGTGGACCCACTTCTCTTTGCCGACGCTTCGTACCATTTCGAGTCACCTGCGGAATTCTTTCTGATTCCGGACCACTATGTATTCCGGATGCTCTACTCCCAGGGCGTTCCTCTTGAGGCACAAGGTGTGCCCATGAATGAAGGAGAGGATGCCGGCGCGGTCGAATCGGACCACCGCAAGATCTGGCAGACATTCGCCGAAAACTATCAACTGTTTCAGGGCACGCCCACCGGGCTGTGGCTACGGGACGAACTACACGATCTCTTTGGCATCACCGAAAAGTTATCTCCTGCGAACGCCCAGGGGTTCTATGACAGGATATCAGAACGGTTGGCAGCGCCCGATTTCACACCCCGGGCGCTATACGATCAGTTCCAGGTGGAGGTGCTGACAACGACCGACGCGGCCACTGACACGCTCGAGCATCACAAGACGATCCAAGAATCGGACTGGGATGGGCGCATCTATCCAACATTCCGTCCCGACAAGGTCGTGAACGGGATCGATCAGCCGGAATGGAAGGGGCAAATCGACCTGCTGCGCAGCGTTTCGGGTACCGACATCGGGAATTACGCCTCCTACATTTCGGCGCTTGAAGCCCGGCGCGATTACTTCAGGGAGATGGGGGCGACCGCAACCGATCATGCGGCGGAGACTCCGTTCACCGAGGTCCTCTCCTCCGGCGAGGCGGAGGCGCTCTTTCAGCGAGGCCTAGCGGGCAAAGCGACCGCCGAAGACGCACGGCGTTTCACCGGGCATATGTTGGTGGAGATGGCCCGAATGAGCAGCGAGGACGGGCTGGTCATGCAGCTTCACCCTGGCTCGATCCGGAATCACAACGCGGCTGTGTTCCAGCGCTTCGGCGCGGACAAGGGGGCTGACATCCCCCATGCGCTTGACTTCACCCGCAATTTGAAACCGCTGCTTGACCGGTTTGGCTCCCATCAGTCGCTGCGCCTGATCCTGTTTACGCTGGATGAATCAACGAGCGCCAGGGAGCTTGCTCCGCTGGCCGGCCACTACCCGATCTTGCGAATCGGCCCGCCCTGGTGGTTCTACGACAGCATCAATGGGATGAGGAATTTCTTTGCGCAGGTGATGGAGACGGCGGGCATCTACAACACGGTCGGCTTCAATGACGATACGCGCGCCTTCGCTTCGATTCCGACCCGGCATGAGCTTTGGCGACGCATCGCCTGCGACTGGCTAGCCGGTTTGCTCGTCGAGGGCCAGATCGACGATGAGGATGCTTTCGCCATGGCGCATGCTCTGGCGTATGGCCTGGCGAAGGAGGCCTACCGGCTGTAAGCGACGCCTTAAGCCGGTAGCGCCACGGGTATCCCGCAACCTCCTGATTCCCCCATTCAGGGAGGTCAGCTGTTGATATCGGCTTGGGTCCAATGGTGATCGACCAGGCGCCACATTTCACCGGTCGGGTTTTTGTCCTGCAGCTCGGGCGGCAGGCGGTGCTGGCGCACATTGTCGTAGCTGTAGAGTGCGGCGAACCGGCGGATGCTGGACGGAATGCCGACAGAAGTGAAACCGGGATGTCCGGTGGCAGGGAAGGGACCGCCGTGATTCATTGCGGCGGTGACGGCAACGCCGGTGGGCATTTTGTCATTCAACAGCCGGCCGACTTTGGCACGCAACAGAGGCGCGAGACGGTCGTACAGGTCATCGTCGGAGCCGGCGTTGTCGGTGTAGAGGCAGCCGGTGAGGTTGCCTTCGAAACAGGAGATAACCTGCTCCATCTGGGCGGCGTCTTTCGCCATGATGACCAGTGAAGATGGTCCAAACGCTTCCGTCTGCATTGCATCGGGATTGGAAAGGAACTCGTCACCCGACACTGTCAGCAGCGTATTCTGGTAGAAGAAGCCGGGCTGGTCTGCGGCGGCACCTCCTGCAACAACTTTAGCCCCATTGCTGGTCAAGATCTGAACCGCTTCGTCCATGCCCTCGGATACGCCGCGGTTGAGCAGGACGCCGGCTGCCCCGTCATCGAAGAGCGCCGCCGATTGCTCTATAAAGGCCTCTGATTCCTCTCCGGCAATGGTCATGACAAGGCCGGGATTTGTGCAGAACTGGCCGGTGCCCATGGTACAGGAGGTAAAGAACTCATCTGCAATTTCCTGTGAACGTTCGGAGAGGGCGCCGGGCAGCAGGAGAATCGGGTTGATGCTGGACATTTCCAGGTAGATTGGTTTACCTTGGCGGTCGGCGACCTCTTTCAGACGCATGCCACCGTCGCGGCTGCCGGTAAAGCCGACGGCGGCGACGCGGGGGTCGGCAACCAGATCGTAGCCATATTCCGGCTTGAAGCGATAGATTAGCTGCACGAGGCCTTTGGGCGCGCCAGTATCGCAGATGGCTTCGAGCGCGGCTTCAGCCAGCAGCTGGCTTGTGCGGGAGTGGCTGGAGTGCGCCTTGGCAATGACGGGGCTACCGGCGGCGATGGCGGCGGCGAAATCTCCGCCGGCGGCACCGTTGAAGGCATAGGGAAAGTTGTTTGGCCCGAACACGACGACGGCTCCGGGCAGGGGGCCGTAGCAGGAGCGAATATTGGCTTCGGTGTCGATTGTGGCCTGGGTCCACGAACGCGAACGAACGGCTGCCGCGGCCTGGCGCAGCTGGTCGGTGGTTCGGGGAAGCTCGATGGCCTTGAGCCGGGTGGGCGCGGGCAGTCCCGTCTCCAGGTGGGCTGATTCGACGAGCGTATCGGCCCGTTCTTCGATGCGGGCGGCGTATGCGTCGAGAAAGTCGGCCAGCAGTTGTCGAGGGGCATCGCGGAGCTCGCCTACAGCTTCGGCGGCCGCTTGCAGAACGTCCTCGATGTCATCCCATTCGGAGTAGGGAAAAGACCACGGCAGTTTTTCGCCGGTCATGGGATTGGTAGACTGGTAACTGCCGGTCGGATTGGCGGCGGCGCGGAATTCTCCCTTAATCAGTAGCGGTTGCGATGACATTGGAATTGGAAGCTCCTATCGGTTTCAATTGGGGTCAGAGGTTCTGATGGAAGAGGATGCCACCCTCTCAGCCAAGAATGGCGCCAGGATTCAGTCAACTTCGGCCGAGCGCCGGTGCCAGTCTTCGGCGAAGAGATTGAAGTGGACTCTGCGGCGGGGATTGGCTTCGACTACGTCCTCGTCGAGTGTGACGCCGAGGCCGGGGCCGGTAGGAAGGGCAAAGTAGCCGTCTTCGATCTCGGGATTGCCCGGGGCGGCCTTCTTGACGTAGGCTTCGGCGAAGTCGTTGAAGTGCTCCTGGATCTTGAAGTTGGGTGTGCAGGCTGCCAGATGCAGGGCGGCGGCAGTCGAGATGGGGCCGCCGACGTTGTGGGGCGCGATGAGCATGTAATAGGCTTCGGCCCAGGCGGCCAGCTTCTTTGTATTGAGAATGCCGCCGAAGTGGGTTATATCGGGTTGGATGATATCGCAGGCCTGCAGTTCGAACAGTTCGCGATACTCGTACATCGTGTGCAGGCGCTCGCCGGTCGCGACGGGAATGCCCAGGGGCGCGATGGCATCTGCGGCCTTTTTCTGGGCGGCGATATTTTCGGGGGGCACGGGCTCCTCCAGCCAGGAGGGTTTGAAGGGGGCCAACTCGCGGGCGAATTCCACCGCGGTTACAGGGTTGAAACGGCCGTGCATCTCGATGAGGATCTCTACGTCCGGGCCGACAGCATCGCGCACGGCTTCCACGAGACCGATTACGTAGTTCTTTTCTGCGCGCTCCATCTCGTAGAAACCGGCGCCGAAGGGATCAAATTTCAGCGCCTTGTAGCCTTTGTCCAGCACCTTTTTTGCGGCAGCGTGGAACTCATCAGGCGTGCGTTCCCCTGTATACCACCCGTTGGCGTAGCCCTTGATCTGGTGCCTTACGGCGCCACCGAGCAGCTTATATACAGGCTGGTCGAGGGCCTTGCCGATGATATCCCAACAGGCAACTTCGAGGAGTGCGGTGACGGTCTGGGTTATTTCGCCGGCGCGACCGAAATCCTCGCGAAACATGCGGGCTACGAGGGCTTCGACGTTAAAGGGGTCTTCGCCGAGGATGTAACGGGGCGCGGCTTCGCTCAGGTAGCCGAGCACGCCGTCGGTGCGATTGAGCGCCCGGCATTCGCCGACACCGACCAAGCCATCATCGGTCTCTACTTTGACTATAGTCAGGTTACGCCATTCGGTGCCCAGCACCATCGGCGTTACATTGGAAATCTTCATTTGAGTCCTCTTAGGGTGGGCCTTTGATTCAGAATTGTATCGGGCATACTTTAGCGCAAATGGGGCAATAGCGCCACATTTCGGGGGCAACACGAAGGTTGTAGAGAGGGGGTTCGGCTAGTTTTTGCAGGGAGAAACTGTGCATCAGCAGCGGTTCAGATTGACTTTGGCCCCTCCCCTTGTTACAATGGGGCCAACTGTCGTTTTAATGAGAAGTGTCAAACGGTGCGGCCTGTGGGCCGCGGTGGAGAAACAGATGCCGATTATCAGATCAGCCGCAAAGCGGATGCGCCAGGACGTACGGCGCCGCGACCGCAACAAGGGATACCGCAGCGCGGCTCGGACTGCTGTGAAGAATGCGCGTGAATCGATTGAGGCCTCGGATCCAGAGGCGCCTGAGGCAGTACGCACGGCTTTCGTCGCTTTGGACAAGGCTGCGCAACGCGGCGCCATTCACGCTAACAATGCGGCACGCCGCAAGAGCAGACTGAAGAGCCAGCAGAAGAAAGCCCTGGCAGAATAAAGGCAGGATAGTCCCAGCCAGGGATTTGTCCCGGATTAAGCCGAACTGGGATAATAAGAGTTCCCGACCCCATGCCGCCTGTGCACGTTTCAGGCGGCTTTTTGCGTTCTCAGCTCCTTAGTCTGGCGGGGTGCCTTCCCAGTCGCCGAGGCGCACGTTGTAGTCGCACTCGTCCTGCAGGATGCAGTTGGCACAGCGGGGGGTGCGCGCTTTGCAGACGGTGCGGCCGTGGCGGATCAGGTTCACATGCAGGCAGAAGTAGGTTTCTGCTGGCAGCATCTTCTCCCAGAGAGCCTTAATCTTTTCTGCGGACGCCCGCCGCCCGCTCATGCCGAGGCGCTGGGTTACGCGTTGGACATGAGTGTCGACCGGGAAGGCTGCCATTCCGTAGCTGAAGAGAAGGACGATGCTGGCTGTCTTGTGGCCTACGCCAGGAAAACGCTGCAAGTAGGTCTGGGCGGCTGCCGGCGCCATATCACGCACGTGCTCCAGACTGTAGTTCCCTTCCTCCCGGTATAGGATTTCCAGTGTGTCGACGATGTGGGGCGCCTTCTGGTTGTACATCCCGGCAACGCGGATGGCGTCCTTGATCTCCTCCAGAGGCGCGTTGCGCACTGCGTCCCAGTCACCTGCGAATCTTTCCTTGAGCGTTTCGAACGCTCTACCCGAATTGCGGTCGTTGGTATTGGCGCTGAGGATGGTCTGAATCAGCTGCTCGAAGCCGGAACGGGAGGGCTTCCACTCCGGTTGGCCGTATTCCTCAGAGAGCTGCTCGTAGATCTTCCGGGCCTTGGATTTCAACGGGCGGTTTGCGCCAGTCATTGTCTCATCCCGCTCGTGCTCTGACCTTCGCCGTTTAGTCTTGCACGGCGACGCGGGGCAGCCGGGCCATCAGCCGGCTGGCCACTTCGTAGTTGTTGGTCTTCAGACGCGCGGCGGCGTCCTCCATAGAGATGGTTGCCCCTTGCTGGTCTCCTATCAAAACGACCTCGTCGTCTCGAGAAACCGGGAGCCCGGATGCCGGGAGTTCGGTCACGTCGACGAAGACATGGTCCATGCAAATACGGCCTACGACAGGCATCTCGCGGCCGCCGATGAGTACGGTCTTCCAGGTACGGGGGCTGCGGGGAAAGCCGTCGGCGTAGCCCACGGGTATGATGGCGACCTTGCGGAGGCCGGGCGCGCGCCATGCGTTGCCGTATGAGACCGGTTCGCCGGCCTTGAGGTTGCGCACTTGGGCGATGCGCGCCTTCCAGCTGAGCACGGGCCGCATTTCCGGCGGCGCGGGCACTTCGTCGCTGGGAGACAGACCATATAGGAGGATGCCGCAGCGCACAGCGTCCAGGTGCGCGCTGGGAAGGTCGATCGCGGCGGCTGAGTTGGCGGCATGGGCAATGGGCGGCCGGCAACCGGCACGCGAGAGCTGTTCGAGCAGTGCAGTGAAGCGCCGCAGCTGCTCGCGGCTGTACTCCTTGTTGGTTTCGTCGGCGGTGCTGAAGTGGGTATAGATGCCTTCGAAATGGAGAGCAGGATTCTGGGAGAGGATTTCACAGAGTTCGGGGGCAGCGGCGGGATCGACACCCAGGCGGTGCATTCCAGTGTCGACCTTGAGATGAACGGTCAGAGGCCGACCGACTCGAGCAGCGGTCGCCGCGAAGGCGAGGGCGGCGCTTGTCTCATAGACGGACACTGCGAGGTCGTATTCCAGGAGTGTTTCGGCCAGTTCGGGTGGCGTGTAGCCGAGCAGGAGAATCGGGGCGCGCACTCCGGCTTGGCGAAGGGAGATTGCTTCGTTGACTGCGGCGACTGCGAGGCGGTCTACACCGGCCTCGATTGCAGCAGGCGCTACCAGTTCGGCGCCGTGGCCATAGGCATTAGCTTTAACGACGGCATAGAGAAGCCGGTCCGGCCCGATGCGGCGCCGAAGCTCGCCTATATTGTTTGCCAGCGCGGAAAGATCGATTTCCAGCCACGTTGGGCGCGAGGGTAGTTGCCATTGTTGGTGCTCGGTCGGGGTAAGGGTGGCTACCATCCGTTCAGTTCCCGTAGCCTTTGCCACTGTTCCCATTCGAGACCGGCTTCGCCGAGGCGATTTGGCTTGCGTTCGCCGTGGTAGTCGCTGCCGCCGGTTTCGAACAGGCCAAAGCGGGCGGCCAGCTCGGCGAAGCAAGGGATCGGCCTATCGGTTGAGTCTCGCCCTTCAGGGGCATAGGGGTACTGGATTTCCAGTCCGTCGAGGCCAACGTCAACAAGGCGGGCTAGAGAGTTTTCGAGGCTGCGGATACGCCGGTAAATGCCGGGATGGGCAAGAACCGCTTTTCCGCCTGCGCCGTGCGTAAGTTCGATGGCTTCGATCACGCCGAGAATGAAGGTGCGGGGCACGTGGGTGGGGTTTTCGGCATCGGAGGCGAGATATTGCTGGAAGACGTCGCTCAGGGATGTGAATTTGTGGGGGTTGTATTTGAGGGCGATCTGGGCGATATGGGGGCGGCCCGGCACGCCGCCTGCCAGCGCCAAAACTTCATCGACCGGGACATGCAGGCCATAGCTTTGGAGACGTTCGACCTGGCGCGACTTCTGATCGATACGGCTTTCTTTGAGCCGGTTCATGGTATCGAGCAGTGGAGGATTGGTCTGGTCGATTCCGTAGCCGAGGATGTCGAAATCCCTGAAGTCATTTTCGCGATCGCGAGAGGTACTGAATTCGACGGCGGGAAGTACATGCACGCCTACGTCTGCCCCGCGGGCCTGGGCTTCGGCAACGCCGAGAACGCTGTCGTGGTCAGTGATCGCCAGAACGCGGATGCCCAGCGCGGCGGCCTTGTCGATCAGCTCTATTGGTGTGTCGGTGCCGTCTGAGCAGTTGCTGTGGGCTTGCAGATCGACAGGGTATGTGCGGGGGGAACTGTCGCGTTGGACATCCATAGCGTTACTGTCCGATCGGTGTTATGCGGCTGACTTGAACAACCCAGTTACTGCATGTTGCCTGGCATACAAAAAGAAAAACGCCCGGGTGGCCCCGGACGCATTTCCAACCCCGCAATGTCGTGTGATCCAGTGGGTACGAACCGAGGTTCGTAGGTGGGCGCCGGCTGGTCGCTTCCGTCTTGCCCTATTCCCCATAGGGGCGGGCTATCACATCCACGTACCTTCGCCTTGCTCCCGTGAGTCTGGTGTTGGTTCGCCCTCAAACTAGTCAATCACGGGCATTGCAGGGCTGCAGGGAAACTATAGCACATTTTGAAAAGCCCTGCCAAACAAGATTTCGGCATTCTCTCGGCATGATATCGGGCATTTACGAACTGCGTCACTTGCGCGTTCACAGTTGTTAACAGCAGTTGATTTCAGCAGTATTGCAAGGCCGATGTCGGGACACTTTATTGGTATTTGGCAGGTGGGAAGCTCGGCACAATGAGCCGGCCTCCGCCCACCTATGCCGATTCCTTCTGCTCTCTGACTGCGATGTGCAGTTCGGCGAGTTGGTCGTCCTCGACCGGGCTCGGGGCTTCCAAGAGAAGGTCTGTCCCGGTTGCGGTCTTGGGGAATGCCATGACCTCGCGGATGCTCTGGGCATCGGCAAAGAGCGCGACGACGCGCTCGATCCCCATTGCGATTCCGCCGTGGGGCGGCGCGCCATATTGGAAGGCCTCGAGCATATGGCCAAACTGTTCGTCCACTTCGCTTTCGCTCAGACCCAAGCGCTGGAACATGCGCATCTGCTGATCGCTACGGTGGATGCGGATGCTGCCGCCGCCAATCTCCCAGCCGTTGAGAACAACATCATATGCCTTGGCCTTGACGTCTGCGGGCCGCTTTTCGAGGATGCTCCAGTCTTCGTCACGGGCGCTAGTGAATGGATGGTGAATGGCGCCCCAGCGATCTTCCTCGCTGTCGTATTCGAGTAGAGGGAAGTCGACGACCCAGCAGAAGGCGAGGAGATTGGAATCGATCAAGCTGGCGCGTGCGCCGATCTCCAGGCGCAGGTTGGCAAGGGCAGGATTGGTCACGCCTTCGTCGTCTGCCACGAGGAGAACCAGATCTCCTTTTTCGGCGCCGGCAGTTGCGATGATGCCCGCGATCTCCTCTTCACTGAGGAACTTGATGATAGGGCTGCGCAGGCTCCCTGCCGGATAGTTTCCGTTGGCGTCGGCTTCGCCGGTAATGCCGATCCAGGCCAATCCCTTCGCCCCGTAGGGCTTTACATATTCGATCAGCCCGTCGACATCTTTGCGGCTCAGTGCCGCCCCCTGGGGAAAGAGTACGCCTTTGACGATGCCGCCGGCGGCTACGGCGTTCTTGAAGACGCCGAAGCGGCTGTTGCGAACCAGGTCGGTCACGTTGAACAGTTGGAGACCGAAGCGAATATCGGGGCGGTCGATACCATATTTGTCCATTGCCTCGTCGTAGGTCAGTACCGGAAACGGGGTCTGCTGGATAGGTTTGTCGCTGATTTTCGAAGACAGACTGATGAGCATCTCTTCGTTGAGAGCCATCACGTCGGCGGCCTCAACGAAGCTCATCTCCAAGTCGAGCTGTGTAAACTCGGGCTGGCGGTCGGCGCGCAGGTCCTCATCGCGGAAACAGCGGGCGATCTGGAAGTAGCGTTCGACGCCGCCGATCATCAGCAGTTGTTTCATCTGCTGGGGAGATTGCGGCAAGGCGTAGAAGCGGCCGGGATGGATGCGGCTGGGCACCACGAAGTCACGTGCGCCTTCCGGTGTGCTTTTCAGCAGGATCGGCGTCTCGACTTCGAGAAAGTCCCGATCGTAGAAGAAGTTACGGATAAAGCGGACGATCTCGTGGCGCAGGCGTAGATTGCCGGCCAGCTTGGGGCGGCGCAGATCGAGGTAACGGTACTTAAGCCGCACCGCCTCATCGACCTCGTCGCCCTGACCGCCGCTGATTACAAATGGAGGCGTTCGGGCCTCGCTCAGGATTTCTAAATCGGAGGCGATGACCTCGATTTCCCCTGTTTCCAATTCGGGGTTTTCGAAGCCCTGCGGGCGCATTTGTACTGAGCCGTTCACCTTGACAACGAATTCGCTGCGGACCTGGGAGGCAACATTCAGCGCTTCCGAGTCGTTATTTCCATTGCCGGAGCCATTGGACGAATTGGCCGCATTCGGCACATTGAGTGCGGGGTCATCGGAAATGGTGACCTGAGTAATGCCGAAGCGGTCGCGCAAGTCCAGGAAGATCAGTCCGCCGTGATCGCGGCGGCGGTTGACCCACCCGGAAAGAGTGACCGCTTTACCGGCATCGCCGGCTCGCAGTTCGCCACAAGTATGGGTCTTCAGCATAGGAATGCTCCGTAAGGTTGGAACGGTTAAGTCGCGCGGTGATTGGACGGCCAGTGCAGACGAGGCTTTGCGACCTCGGTGCATTGTTCCGTCAGGGCACTTACGCGCAACACAAGAAGCCCAATTATAGATGGGACGCGGGGCCGATGCAATTTTTCAGGTCAGTCTGGTCGTCGAAGCCTGTACATTGAGAGGACTTGACGGAGGGCAGGCTGGCCTATATCGTATTGAAATGAGGAAATGTGTACCGGAGTTGCTGGTTCAGCTACCAGCGCCAGATTATCAGTCGCCAGCTTACAAGGAGAGAATTCATGCCGGTAAAGATCGCAAAGGTAGAGAAGCGCTTTGCAAGTCCTGGGCCGCATCCGAATGGAATCCAGGCGAGCGCCGAAGGGTTGTGGTGTATTGACCAGGGTAACGACCGGCTCTATCGGCAGGACTACGAGTCGGGAGAGGTGCTCTTCGATGTCCAGACCGACACGGTCAAGTCGAGCGGCATTACTGTGGGCGGCGGTTATGTGTGGATCGCGTCGACTTATGAGAGAAGGATTGCGCAGTTGGATGCGGAGACGGGCAAGACGGTGGCCAAGTACAGTTCACCGGGGGCCGGTGTTGTGGCATGGCGGGAGGGCGCGGAGGACGCGCAGGAGACTGGGGCCCACGGCCTGGAGTGGCGGGACGGCAGGCTGTACGTCGCCTCTCCGCCCTCGCAGATGGTGCATGTGATGGATCCTGACGGCTGGCAGGAGGTGCACAGCATAAGGGTACCGGGTCTGCGGGTACACGGCATTGCATGGTCTGAAGACGGGAAACTATGGGCCGCCGATACATCTGCGGGAACGGTCTGCCTACTGGATCCGGAAAGCGGGCGCATCTTTGACGTCATACGTGTAGAGGCGCCTGAGGAAGTCCACGGTATGACGATTCACGAGGGTGTGCTTTGGTTCTGCAATGCTGAGACCTGCGATATTGGGAGGCTGTTGGTCGCGTGAGCTGGCACTATTCTGTGGCCGTTCACATTCCTGTAAGAACTACAAAGCCAATTCGGATGGGTGAGCTCTACGCAGGAGCTCTGTGGGTGTCAGTGGCCGGTGGCTTGAGACAGTATGTGCAGGAGTAGACATTGTTGGCTAGACATTCTGCTGGAGTAGAAAGAACTGGGTGGCAAGACAAGGCAGGGCGTTGCGGAGGCGCGGAACTGCAGTGGATAATGGATAGTGGATAGTGGATAGTGGGCTGAGACAGCAAGTGGGGGAGGAGGCACTGTTGGCTAGACATTCTGCTGGGGAAGAATGAGCACGGTGGTCTAGCAAGGGCGGGGCGTTGCGGGGGCGCAGCCCCTGCACAAGGGAGGGCCGAAGGCCCGACCGCCCAGAACTGCAGTGGTCAGTGATCGGTGGTGAGTGGTCAGAGACTGCGACGACTGATTGGAGATGTGCGTGGATGCGAGAGAGAGGCTTTCGCAGGCAATTTTCGGAGTCGCGTGCTGACAGTGCCTGAGAAGTCCCTTTCACATCAGGATTTGCAATTGAACAGCCGGCACAACGGGTTGACTTTGTGGGACGCTTGAAATGAGGGCAGAGGCCAGGGCTGCGCCGGGTGGTGTGGCAGCGCCGTCTTCAATCTGTCAACGTTGACCTTCCCTTAATCGGACGTTAAAGGATATGTGTAATGCTAGGGGCAAGCTGCGGCGTGCCGCTGACGGCATGTTGCGGGTTGCCATTGTTTCATTGGCGCAGAGCAGGAACGATTCCGAGCGTCGGGCTCTTTCGTTGACGAGAATTCCGGCTTGCACTATACTATGGGCGAAAATCCGGCGTAGGCGCATTGGCTGTGCAGAACTGGGAAAACGACCTCCACGTGGACAGTACAGCTTCTCAACACGCGGCATTCCGCAGTGATCTTCAGCAACAGGTGCGGGCAGCCCCAAGTTGGTTCCGCGGGCGGCAGGGCAGGCGACTGCGCGAGATGCTGCTTGCCTACTCGTTTCTGGCACCCGCGTTCCTAATAATCGGCCTCTTCGGCCTGTTTCCTCTTGCTTTCGCCGCATATGAGAGCACGTTGCGCGGTCTGAACAAGATCGTCGGCTCCTATGACGGTTTGGGCAATTACGTCAAAGCAGTTGACAACCTAATCTACATCCTTACATTCTGGATAGCAGTCGGCCTGGCTTATTTCGCCGTCACTACGATCGCGCGCGCAGTTCGGGAGCACCGGCAGGAGAATACGAATGCGATGCGATGGGTGATGCCTGCGTTTGTAACAGCGACAGGCGCGGCACTGTTTGCCCGTTTTGTCTATGTTCTTCTGCCTGAGATGCTGCTCATTCCTTCAAAACTACGAGGGCAGAACAATACGCAGGAAGCCTTCCGGAGTCTAGTCGTGGAGACTTGGTGGCTGTCCAAGGTGCAGATTGCACTTTGGGTTGCGATCGTCCTGCTGGCTGGCGGAGCGGCATGGGCATTGAGGGTCAATCGCAGCAGGGCCCCGGACAGTCGCGATCCGATCTATTTCGTGCCTTTCTTCAGCGCGTGCATCAGTATGATCAGCGGCGGCGCGCTCATCTGGTTGACATGGAATGAGATTAACGCCGCCTATGCCGAAGCGCTGGAAGAGGGCATAGGGTTGGAACTCTGGTCGCAGATCGTTACCATCAGCGCAGGTTTCCTGCTGTTGCTGCTGGCCTGGCGTTTGTGGGAGAGCGCGGGGCACAGGTCCTCCAATACTGGCATGGCAGTCAGGCTGGTGAGCGCGGTGGCGCTGATGGCTGGGGCCTGGGTGTTGATCGCCGAACTGCCGCGGGTCGTATCAGCGGGCGACGAGGACTGGTGGAACGGGTTGATGGCAACCGTATTCTACGTCCTGGGAACGGTGCCAATTCAGCTGGGACTGGCCCTTATACTGGCGGCGCTTCTTTTCCAGAAGATTCGTGGGCAGACGTTATTTCGCGTGCTTTACTTCCTGCCATACGTGGCGCCGTTCGTGGGCACGGCCGCGGTATTCCGAATCATATTTTCCAACAGGCCGACTGCGCCGCTTAACAGTATGCTGGATCTGTTCGGTGCGGACCCGTTGCTCTGGTTGGGTGAGCCATCCGGGATCATTGAAATGATCACGGGGGGACGGTTCGATTTGGGGCCGATTTTGTCGGGACCTAGCCTGGCGTTGGTCGCGATCATGATTTACGGCATATGGACTTATGTCGGCTTTGATACGGTCATCTTTCTGGCGGGGCTGGGCGCGATTCCAAATGAGCTATATGAGGTGGCCGATATAGACGGGGCGGGAGGCTGGGCGCAGTTCCGGCACGTGACGCTGCCGCTGCTTTCGCCGACGATCTACTTCCTTTCTTTGTATGCGGTGATTGGCACGTTCAAGGCTTTCAATCACATTTTTGTGTTACGGCAGGCGGCGGCGCTGGGTACTACGGACACGGCAAGTATCGTCATTTTTCAGGCGTTCAAGCGGGATACGCGGTACGGGTACGCGTCGGCGCTGGCCATTCTGCTTCTGCTAATCATCATGGTCATTACCCTGGTCAACAACCGGATTGCCAGCAGGAGAGTCTTCTATGGCTAGCGGGGCAGTCGGCGTAAGCAGAGTTCGGACCCGGCTGGCGGACCCGGCTGTGCGTCGGGTCGCGATTACCCAGGCGATAATTTATTTTATCTTGATTGTTGGGGCGGCCGTCTCGATTTTGCCGTTTCTATATACTGTTAGTGTTTCGCTGATGAATCTGACCGAGGCTACAGGGGGCCGTGCGCTGCCTGCCACGCCGCAGTGGAGCAATTACGTTGAGGCATGGCAGGATGCTCAGTTTTCACTGTACTTCATGAACAGCGTCAAGATAACCCTCATTTCGGTTGGCGGCGCACTGGTTTTTTGCGCGCTGGCGGCCTACGCCTTTGCGCAGATGGAGTTTCCCGGCAAGACTTTTCTTTTCACGTTGCTGCTCTCCACTTTGATGCTACCCGAGGCCATAACCTGGGTACCTAATTTCATTACCGTATCCTGGTTGGGGCGCATCAGCCCTGTTCCCTGGCTCAACAACTGGCCTTCGTTGACGATTCCTTTCATGGCGAGCGCATTCGGCATTTTCCTACTGCGTCAGTTTTTCCAGCAGATCCCACAGGAGTTATGGGACTCTGCTCAGATAGATGGATCTGGGCACCTGCGTTACCTGGTCAGAGTCGTACTGCCGCTTTCGAGCGCCGCGGTGATGACGCTAGTGCTGTTTGGGTTTGTAGGCGCCTGGAATGCACTGGCTTGGCCGATTCTTGTGACGACCACACCGGATTGGCGGCCGATTTCGTACGGCCTGCTCTCTTTTTTGGACGAAGCTGGGGCGCTATTGCATTTGCAGATGGCGGGGGCGATAATCACGATGTTGCCTATTGTGATCCTCTATTTTTTTACGCAGCGCCATTTCATCGAGGGAATCGCCACGACGGGTCTGAAGGGGTAAGAGAAGGGTTAGGTCTCAGCTCAGGAAAATTCGCGTCCAAGAGGGTTGGACAGCGACTTTCAAAACGTGATTTACGAACAGGTATTCAAACACTAGAGGAGATCACACCTTATGAATACAAAACGTATGTGGATGCTGGCCGCGCTCATGGTGGGCGTGCTGGTTCTGGCCGCGTGTCCGGCCCCGGCGGCCCAGGCGCCGGCGGCGATGGAGGAGGAAGCTGCTGCCGAAGAGGCGATGGACTCGGGGCCGTGCGCTCCGGCGGCAGACGGCCCGCTGGCAGGCATTGACCCGCGCGGTCAGACGATCGTCTGGTGGCACCAACACAGCGGATCACGCGAGGAAAAGCTGGCGGTCATTGTTGAAGACTTCAACGCCAACAATGAGTGCGGCATTGTCCTTGACGCTCAGAACCAGGGTGGCTACAACGATATCCGCGACAAGGTCAACGCCAGCACGGCGTCGGGTGAGCAGCCGGCGAGCCTGATTGTCGGCTATCAGAACGACCAGGCATTCTACCAGCTGAATGAAGTGCTGGCCGACTTCGACAAGTTCATTGATGACCCGACTTGGGGTCTGTCGGCAGAAGAGAGGGACGATTACTTCGCGAGTTTCATTGAGCAGGGCGTCCACCCTGTCTTTGACGGCCAGCGGCTGGGGTTCCCTCCCAACCGCTCGATGGAGGTTCTGTACTACAACCTGACCTGGCTGGAAGAGTTAGGTTTTGACGGACCGCCGACGACACCGGCAGAGTTTGAAGAGATGGCATGCGCGGCGGCGGAAGCGAACGGTGACGGCACTGGCGGCTACATCTTGCGGGATGACGCGTCGGCAACGGCTTCCTGGACTTTCGCGCTTGGCGGCGACGTGTTGAACGAAGACAACACAGGCTATGTCTACAACGGTCAGGCCACCATGGACGCCATGACGATGCTGAAGCGCATGTTGGATAACGGCTGCGCCTACTTCTTTACCGAGGGCTACCCGAATCCAGAGTTTGCGGCGCGGCGGGCCAGCTTTACGCAGGGTTCCAGTTCCGGTCTGCCCTTCTATGCCAACGACATGGTTACGATCGCTGAAGAGCAGGGACGGGACATGGATGTGTGGGGCGTGACCGCGATTCCGCACACGACTGAGAATCCGGTGCAGAACATCTACGGCGCAGACGTCATGATTACAGCCGGTCAGCCGGAGCAGGAGCTGGCTGCGTGGCTGTTCATCAAGTGGTTTACTTCACCGGAAGTTCAGGCGCGTTGGGTAGAGGCGAGCAACTACTTCCCCACTCGCGCAGCTACGGAAGCGCATCTGAGCGGGTATGTGGAGGAGAACCCTCAGTATGGCGAGGCTCTGGCCCTGTTGGGTCATGGCGCGTATGAACCGCAGCTCATCTCTTACCAGGCTGTGCGCGACGCCGCGGAGACGGCCTTCAATGAGATCATGCAGGGCGCGGACATCCAGGCAACGCTTGATGCGTTGACGGAGACGGCCAATGAGCTTCAGGAAGAGTTGATGGGTGAGGTGCAGTAGGAGATAGTCTCCGATGCTTTAGCAGCATCGAGCAGACAGAACTAAATGTCAGGAAGAGTGGAGGGGCAACCCCTCCACTCTTTTTGTTTCAGGATTTTGATTCTTGGGAGGTCTTGCTGTCCCCTCTGGGGCCTCTACGCGGCCGGCTGCGGAAGTCCAGTTGCTGGAAGCGCTCGAAGTGGCGTTTACTGCCATCCTCCTGCTCCTCGCCTCCCCACTCGCGCATGCGTTTTTCGGTGGCCTCCAGGTCGTCGAACTGGCTTTCATGGCAGAGTATGGCCTTGATCTTCAGTTCAAGGTCATCTGAAATGTCCACTTCAACATCGGCCTCTTCGGCATGGCTGATGTAGAGCTGGCTGATATTGTGGGGAGGATAGCCCTCGTTGGTCAGGTCGGGATAGAACATGGGGTTATCGGCCGCCGGGAAGATGGCCTCGAGGGCGATGAGGCCGGCGTTGCGGTGATCGGGATGGTTGATGTAACCGCGCCCAGAGATATAGCGGTCGGGACTGTTGCAGATGACTATCTGCGGTCGAATACGGCGGATTTCGCGACATACACGCTTACGGATTTCGGGGGTTGGGCGCAGGAAGCCGTCCTCTTCGTCCATAAACAGGACGTCCTTGACACCGCAGAGGGCGGCCGCCTTGCGCTGCTCCTCTTTCCGCATCAGGATCAGCTGGTGACGGGTGACGAGCGGGTTGTGGTTGCCTTTGTCACCGTTGGTCAGAATCATGTAGGTGACTTCGATGCCCTGACGGGCCATCTGGATGGCGGAACCGGCGCAAGAGAAGTCGGGGTCATCCGGGTGCGCCATGATGATCAGGACGCGCTCCACTTCCGACCAGTCGGGAGGGTTCACTTCGCGGGAATCGGTCATTTGGTTTTCTCCTGAGACGACGGACGAGTCGGCGAACAAAAAAGCCCCTGCGGGCGCAGGGGCAACGTTTCAGATAGAACGGACCGGCCCTGAATGGAGACGTCCTGCCGATTTCGCAGTTCGGACGTGGACTTCACCGGCATTGACGCGAAGGGCGTTAGGAGAGCTGGCCCGTGCGAAGAAGTCGATGGAGGTCAGACCATGTCGAGAGCGTCGTATCCTGGTCCTTCCTCGAAGTACATGGCGTTCAATTCGGTGGTGTAGGCGTATTCTTCCGGCAGATCTTCTTCAGGAAGAATAGCATCTGTCGGGCATTCCGGAACACACGCGCCGCAGTCGATGCAGATTTCCGGATCGATATAGTACCAGGGCCATTCCTCTTCGGGCATGCCTGGGATAATGCATTCCACGGGGCAAACCTCTACGCAGGCACCGTCCCGAATGCACAGATCAAATATCACGTGGGTCATGGATTGACTCCTCCATCAAGCTAAGTAAACCAGAATGTGAATCGGTTGCGTCTTAGTGCGCAGCGGCATACGATTCAAGAGCACCATACAACAGGTCTTGTAGCCAGTGCAAATCTTTTTATTGTCTGTTGAACAATAGCATTTTTTGCGATCGTTTGGGAACGATTCAGAGGCAGATTCAGAACTTTTTTTGCAGAACGAAGCCGGTACGGCGAAGCGGGGGCAGGCTTCATGGCTCAGAGGCTTTGGTTGGGCCGAAATCCGCGAGCAGGTTAACTTACACTTCACTTTCAGCCAGGGGAAATCTGGGCAGGACGTCTGGATTGACGAGGTTTTCGGCCGGCGGCCAGTATCCGCTGAGCACAGCCGCTGCGTTGGCTATGCCGCCATCGGTTACGTCTTGCATGGCCTGGACTGAGATGGCGCCGACATGGGGCGTGAGAATCACATTGTCGAGCGACAGGAGGGGATGCTCCGGTGGTCTCTGTTCTTCGACGAAGACGTCGATGCCTTCAAATGTGTCGATTCCCGCCCCGGCCAGCCTCCCTTCCTGCAACAGATCCACGAGCGCAGTCTCATCCACGATCGCGCCGCGCGACGTGTTGACGAGGTAGGCTCCCGGCTTCATTTTGATCAGAAGTTCACGATCAAGGAGATGGTATGTCTCATCGGTGAGGGGCAGGTGCAGGGACACGTAATCCGACTGTTCAAGAAGGTCTTCGAGGCCCAGCATTTCAACACCTAGTTCCCCTGCGGCATCTCGGGGCGCGTCCATATTGCGGCGAGTTGCCAAGACACGCATTCCGAAACCCTGTGCTCTTTGTGCAACGGCACGGGCAGAGTTGCCGAAGCCGATCAGGCCGAGAACGCTGCCGGCGAGACGCTGATTGGTAGAAGCCTGGCTCCGAGCTGTATTCCATGCGCCCGCTGTCATTGCCTGAGCCATCTGTGGCAGCTTGCGAAGCAACGCCAGAAGTAGCGCCATTGTGTGGTCGGCCTGTTCTTCGACGCAAAAGGTGGGGACATTGGTGACGAGGATGCCCTTGCGGGTGGCGGCGTCGACATCGATCTTGTCTGTCCCGGTGCCGAGGCGGGAGATCACGCGGCAGCGGCTGAGGCTCTCGATTACGCCTTCCGGCAGCGCGGTAGAGACGACAAAGATGGCGTCGTAGTCGGCAACGCGTGGAACGATCGTGGCGGGCGTATTGGCCTCCACCTCGAAGGGGTGGAGGTGGTGCTCGCGAAAGCGATCCCTTTCGTACTGAGACATTGGCGATAGAACGGCGTTCAATCGTACTGCGCGGAAATTTTCCAAATGACTCCAGTCGGACATGGTGTGACCTTCTCTGATTTCATTGGCCCGGAGCGCTCTAAGAGAGCCGGCTGCGATGCCCTGCTCGGCAGATATTCCCTACCCTTACTGCCGTTTTGAAACTGTTTGCTCGCAGTCCGGGGCTATAGTATGATTTCGCCGTCTAGGAGTATACTTTCTCCGGTTTTCAACTGTCAATCGCATCCAGCCAGTATACAGCATCTGCCATAGGAATTGGTTGCGGATTCCCGACCTGAACTAACCAAACTTCGGTGGCTGACATTGGTCAAGCCCGGCCTTCATACAGTTTCTGCTGCGAAGTCTCGCCGCCCAGTAAACTGTCGAACCATTTCCTTGGGAGGCCCTAATTCTTCATTGCCGCTTTGGCCGCATTGACTTTCCAATATAAGCTGCGACGGATTCTGCGGTCGTGTGCGACGCCAGTGTTGCAAGGAGGGGCTGACGACACCTTGCATGCTGACTATGGCATGAAACAGTTGACGGATGTTTTTCGCCATAAAGGGGCAAGGTCTGAGACGGTGTCAAGGCCGAGTAAAACGGTGCCTTTCGTCCGAGAAGTCCACATTCATGTGCAACATAGCCTCGGCTGGTTGATGCGATAGGAGCGGGGAGTGAAGATTCAGAAGCTCGAGACGGTCTGGTTTGAAGAGCAGTTCAATACGCTCTGGTTGCGCATCCATACAGATGAGGGTCTGATTGGGCTGGGGGAAACATATTACGTGCCGCGCGCGGTGGCCGCAGTGATCCACGATGTTTTCGCCAACCTGCTCATAGGGCGCTCCGTTTTCGACATCGAAAACCATTGGAACAACATGTTCGCAACGGTGAATTTTTTCGGATTCGCTGGCGCTGAGTCGCGCGCCATATCGTCGGTTGACGTGGCTCTATGGGACTTGCTTGGGCAGTACACTGGCCAGCCGATTTACAACCTGCTGGGCGGGCGGAACCGAGATCGCATCCCAATTTACAACACTTGTGTAAGCCACGGTGCTCACATGGATTACCACGCCTGGATGGAGGGGCGGGCCGGTGATCTAGCGCAGGAACTACTGGCGTCTGGGATCCGGGCGATGAAGATCTGGCCCTGGGACCAGTTCGGTGTTTCGTTGGGCGGGCCTGTTGGACAGCGGGCCGGTGTCGGCGCGGTGGGACCTGTGGGCCACTATCTGGATCCTGATGATCTCAAACGCGGGCTCGAGCCGGTCCAGCAGATTCGGGAGGCGGTTGGTGATAAGATGCAGATCGCGATCGAAGGACACGCGCGCTGGAACCTGCCGATTGCGATAGACATAGGCCGGGCGCTGGAACCCTACGACATAATGTGGCTGGAAGAGATCATCCCGCCCGACAATGTCGATTCCTATGCCCGATTGGCGGCGGCGACAAAGGTACCCATATGCGTGAGCGAGCGCCTTTTCACCCGGTTCGGCTTCCGGCAGGTTGTTGAGAAGAACGCGGCCCACATTGTGATGCCGGATATGGCGTGGACCGGGGGCCTGACTGAGACGCGCAAGATCGTCTCTCTGGCGGATACATACTACTTGCCCTTTACCACGCATGACACGATTGGGCCGGTGGCGCTATGGTCGGCCGCCCACCTGGCGGCGCACGCGCCGAATGCCATGATCATGGAGACGGTGCGGGCCTACACGGAGGGCTGGTACAACGAGGTGATGACTGAGCGGCTGGCGATTCGGGAAGGCCACATTGAGTTCCCTGACCGGCCCGGGCTTGGAACGGCTCTGCGCCCTGAGGTGCTGGCGCGTGGTGATGTTCACGTAGAGGTCAGCGATGCGTCCAGTCTTAAGGATGTATCGACGGGATAGGGGGAATTCCTTTCGAGAAAGACTGCAGCCTCACAGTTCCAGATTGCCGAGTGCACTTAGAGTCCAGTTATCCACTCTTGTGAAATGCCGGCGGAGAAAGCGAAATGCCTTCGACAGCATGTTGATACCTCTAGCGCCTACTTTGCCTTCGAATTGCTTTCTCTGTGGGCAAAGGAAGCGCGGCTTCACTATAAACTAGATTTTTTCGCATTGGTGAAATTGAGAGACCGTTAGTAAACGCTTTCGTCTTGCAATATGTATAATTGTACACAATAATAGTCAACTGATGAAGGTAGAATGGACTGATGCGAAGAGATTGTCCAATCTTCGTAAGCACAGGCTTGACTTTGTAGACGCGAAAGAGGCCCTTGAGGGAGCAGTCATTTCATTTGAGGACGACAGATTTGACTACACCGAGGACAGATTTGTTTCGATTGGAATGGTTAAGGGAACTGTCGTGGTAATTGCCCATACCGAGAGAGAAGAGACGGTCCGAGTCATTTCAATGAGAAAGGCAACTAGAAATGAGCGAAGACTTTATCTCAGAGAATTCGCAGACGAATTGGGTTGACCTGGAAGGAATGAAAGACGAGGATATTGACCTCAGTGAAATACCGGAAGTAACCGCTGAGCAGATAGCCCGAGCCAGCTTGCGAGTTGGAGGAAAGGTTGTTCCAAGACGCAAGGTCCGGGTGAACATCTATCTGGACGCCGAAATCGTGGCGTACTTCAAGGCGCAAGCCGGGGGCAGGGGGTATCAGACGTTGGTCAATGAGGCTCTAAAGGAAAGCATTCGAAGGGAGGGAATTGAATCACTTCTGAGACGAGTGATTCGAGAAGAAATGAGTCCCGGAGCAAATTCAGCCTAGGGCCGTCGGATGTTCTCTTTGATATACGTCTTGGAACTTGGGACATGATATTTCTCGATGGTCAATCATGGCAGTAATTGCGTGTTGAAATAGGTCCACGACTGCAATTGCACGATTGGTGTATGCAAGAGCCAACTTTGCGCACTCCCAGCAACTTCAACGTCATTTCATACGTTTATCCTGCAGATCAGATACAGAAGAGAAGCATATGAACGCAACAGTAGTGATCGCTTACCCTGGATTTGGGGACATTGAGATCGAACGAGAGATTCTCAGTTCAGCGGGTCTGGAGATTGAACATGTGGGAAACCTGGACACAGAAGAGGCCAGGCAGGCGGCGCGGCAGTGCGATGCGCTGATGGTTACGATTCAACCGGTTGGGGCGGATCTCATCCGGAGCTTGGAATGTTGCCGGTTGATCTGTCGGGTTGGTACGGGACTGGATGCCATAGACATCGAGGCGGCCACGGAACGGGGAATCTGGGTGACTTTTGCACCCGATTATTCGATTGATGAGGTCTCCACGCACGCGATTGCGCTGGTGCTGGCGCAGGCGCGAGGGTTGCCCGGCTTGCTGGGGGCAACGCGCCAGGGCATCTGGAGCAGCGAATCGGGCGGCGTCCTCTACCGGTTCAGCGACCAGACTCTTGGAGTGATCGGTTGCGGCAGGATTGGCCAAGCTACCGCAGCCAAGGGTCGCGGATTGGGGCTAAGCGTGCTGGCGTATGACCCATACGTGGATGAGGAGCAGATGGAGGAACTGGGCGTTGAGGTCGCCGACCTGGAGACGGTGCTACGAAGGTCTGACTATATTTCCCTGCATTCGCCGCTGACAGAAGAAACGCGCCATTTGATAAACGTCGAGACGCTGGCGATGATGAAGCCGACAGCCTATCTGGTGAACGCGGCGCGCGGCGCCTTGGTCGATGAGGACGCGCTGCTGGCAGCTGTAAGAAGCGGCCAGATCGCTGGGGCTGCTCTGGACGTGTTGAATGTCGAGCCGGTGGCGGCGGACCACCCTTTTCTGAAGGAAGAACGCATCTTGCTCACGCCTCACGCCGGGTGGTATTCTGAGGAATCCAAGGTCGACGTGCGCGTGCAGGGGGCGGAAGAGGTGGTACGCGTTCTGCGCGGCGAACGGCCGCGTGCACCGGTCAATGAGGTCCCTATCGAATGAAGTGCAGCAAAGGAGAGCGCAGGAATGACTCACCCACTTTTTGACCTGACTGGCCGCGTGGCCGTCGTATCGGGCGCGGCTAGCGGCATGGGGCGCATTACATCGTTGGCCTTTGCCGAAGTCGGCGCGGATGTTGTGCTGCTGGACATCAACGAGGCCGGCGCGCAGGAGACCGCACACGAGATTGAAGAGTTGGGCCGAAGGGCCCTCCCACTCAATTGCGACATTTCGGACCCGGATCAGATCCGGTCCACTTTCGAAAGGGTCGACAGCGAATTGGGCAGGGTAGATGTTCTGAGCAACATCGCCGGCGAGGGGATCCGCAACGACCCGCTGGACCTGACTGAGGACGAAATTCAGCAAGTGATGCAGAATCTGGTTGTCGGCCGCTACATCTGCACGCAGGAAGCGGCCAAGCGGATGATGTCGCAAGGGCGCGGTAGCATTTTCAGCATCGTTTCGATCGCCGGGTTGAGCGCCTTAGGCCGCAACCACATTGCCTACAGCATGGCGATGGGCGCGGTTGCGGCAATGACCCGGGAATTGAGCACTGAGTGGAGTAGTCTGGGCGTGCGAGTCAACGCTATTGTATGCGCCCAGATTATGAACGAGGACTTGCGCGTACGGATCGAGGCGGACCCCGTTCTTGGGGCTTCCTACTTGAGGGGCTTGCCGATCGGCCGCATGGGTGATCCTAGCGA
This sequence comes from Caldilineaceae bacterium, assembly GCA_965207495.1. GTDB lineage: Bacteria > Chloroflexota > Anaerolineae > Caldilineales > Caldilineaceae > Bin5. The sequence continues at coordinate 2,248,670 of OZ242287.1, read as the reverse complement.
CATCAAAGGGCCGGCGATATTTCTTGCCTCCGATGCCTCTGGCTGGATGACAGGCGCGTTAATCCCCCTGGATGGCGGCAATCTGGCAAAGAATGTCAGCGGGTCGCATCCGGGCATGCCTGTCGCGGTGCCCAACTGATCTCATTCCGTCCTGTTGCTTAACGGCGTGCAGGCGGAAGCAGGTTGCAATTGTCCGACCAACTCGTCACACGGGAGGTGGATGTTATGCCCCAGTCAGAGCAACTCCTTGCGCTCTACAGGCAGATGCTCATAATTCGCTACACTGAGGAGCAGTTGGCCCGATCACATCAGATGGGCCTGATTCATGGCGCCTGCCATACCTATGTCGGTGAAGAAGCGATTGCCACGGGCGTGTGCGCGCACTTGCGGCCAGACGATGCCGTATTCAGCACGCACCGAGGACATGGGCATGCCCTGGCCAAGGGAGTAAGCCCGCGCGAAGTCGTTGCCGAGCTTTTCGGACGCGAGACGGGCTGCTCGCAAGGAAGAGGAGGAAGTATGCACCTCTTCAAGCCGGAGGTTGGGATGATGGGAACGAGCGGCATCGTCGGGCCCTGTATTCTACAGGCAACCGGCGCAGGCTATTCGTTCAAACTGCTCAAGACCGAACAGGTAGGCGTCGCTTTTTTCGGCGATGGCGCGGTCAACAACGGCGCTTTTCACGAGGGACTGAACCTCGCCAGCATTTGGAAATTACCGACGCTTTTCATCTGTGAGAACAATCTTTATGCCACAGAGGTGCCCTTTGCCTATTCCGCCGGCAATCCGCATGTAGGCAACCGCGGACCCGCCTACGGAATGGAGAGCGTCACGGTAGACGGTAACGACGTGTTGGCAGTGTACGAAGCGGCGGAGGAGGCAGTGCAGCGGGCACGCGGAGGGCAAGGGCCCACCCTGATCGAGTGCCGGACCTATCGCACTCGCGCCCATTCCGAGGGCATGCGTGACGCTGGGTACAGGACGCCGGAAGAGGTGGAGTCGTGGAAGGCGCGCGATCCAATCACTCGCTACAACGAGTGGCTCCTGGAAAATGAAGAGGCAGGCACCGAAACGCTGGCCGCGATTGAGGCCGAGGTGAAGGTGATGGTGGCGGACGCGGAGGAATTCGCTCGCAACAGTCCATGGCCGGAGCCGGACACTGTCAGCGAACATGTATTTAATCAGAGGTGAAGGCCATGCGAGAGTTGACTTACGTTGAAGCCACTCTGGAGGCATTGGACAGTGCGATGGCGCGCGATCCCTCGATTTTTGTCGTCGGGGAAGGGATCGGCGAACGGGGAGGCAACTTCAATACAACGGTCGGTCTGTACGATAAGTACGGTCCTGAGCGGTTGTGCGACACGCCGATCAGCGAGCGCGGATTCGTCGGCATGTGCGCGGGCGCGGCCATGACAGGTACGCGTCCTATCGTTGACTTTATGTTTCTGGACTTCATTCTCGATGCTTTTGGTGAATTGGTGAATCAGATCGCCAAGATGCAGTACATGAGCAGTGGCCGGCTTAAGATGCCAATCCTTCTGCGGGGCGCGATTGGGATCGGCCACTCGGCCGCGACACACCACTCGGGCAGCTACTACCCGATTTTCGCTCATATTCCCGGATTCAGGGTGGTAGTCCCGGCCATTCCCAGTGACGCCAAGGGGCTTTTCGCTACAGCATTGCAGAGCGACGACCCAGTGCTTTTTCTCGAACACAAGTCGCTGTTATTCAATCGCGGCGATGTGCCTGAAGGCGATTACACCATCCCCTTTGGACAGGCGCGCATCGCGAGCGAGGGGGCGGACTGTACAGTTGTCGCAATTGGTTCGATGGTAGACAAGGCGGTCACTGTTTGCGAGGGGTTGGCAGAGGAGGGCATTTCGGCTGAGGTAATCGATCCGCGCACGATCGCTCCGCTGGATACGGCGACGATTTTGGAGTCGGTCCACAAGACGGGACGGCTTCTGATCGTGGACGAGACGTTTCAGCCATGTGGTGTGGGCGCCGAAATCGCGGCGCAGGTCATCGACCAAGGATTTGATGATTTGGACGCGCCGATCCGACGGCTGAATGGCGCACATGTGCCCACGCCTTACAGCCCGCCTCTGGAGCTTGCTATTGTGCCGGAGCAGGACGACATCGAGCAGAACATTCGCGACCTTCTTGCCGAATGACTGATATGGTTGAATTCGGCGGGAACGGCTTCACCATCACCTCCACAACGAGGACTGTACAATAGGGGAGTTCCGATGGCCTACGAAGTGACGATGCCGCGCCTAGGGTGGACAATGGAAGAGGGCGTCTTCGGGGAGTGGTTGAAACAGGACGGAGACGAGGTCCAGACTGGGGACCTGCTCTTTACGGTGGAGGGCGACAAGGCTACGCAAGAGGTCGAAGTATTCGAGGCCGGAATCCTGCGGCTTCCATCCAGTGCACCCGCACCCGGTGACGTCATTCCCGTGGGAGCGCTGCTGGCTTACATTGTACAAGTCGGCGAATCGATGCCTGCGGAGAGCGTTGAGGCCGCGCCGGCAGAATCACAGGCAGGCCAGGTAGGCAGAGCGCCTCAGAAGGCTGGGGTAGAGGCTGTCGGGCAGAAGAGAATGGCGTCGCAGCGAGTTGCTGCAGACGGACGAGGGACGCCTGCCATCAGTCCGCGAGCACGGCGGGTGGCGGCGGAGCTGGGCGTGGATTGGACTGAGCTAACGGGCAGTGGCCGCACGGGACGAATTGTCGAACGGGATGTACGAGCGGCTGCCGAGACAGTCGTGGAACCGGTGGGTGTGGACATGTCGCCTGTGGCGCGTCGTATGGCTGCGGAGGCGGGCATTTCACCGGAGGAACTGGCAGCGATCAGGCCGGGCGGCCGCGTCCAACGGGAGGATGTCGAGGCTGTCATCGCGGCTCGACGTCAACCTGTGGCGGGAGGGGAGGCGACTGCACAGGTCGTTGAACACAGTCGAATCCGCCAGATTACGGCGCAACGCATGGCGGAGAGCGCTCACACGACGGCCCCAGTCACATTGACCACTGAGGCCGATGCGACTGAGTTGGTGGCGTTGCTTGACCAACTCAAATCGAGCTATGCCCGCCGAGGGCTGGCCGTGCCCAGCTACAACGACATTTACCTGAAGTTGACTGCAGCGGCGTTGCAAGAACATCCTGCGCTCAACGCAAGCTGGGGCGACGAAGGGATCACTCTTCACGGCGAAATTCACATCGGGTTCGCGGTCGAAACCGGGCGCGGCCTGCTGGCGCCGGTGCTGCGGAATATACCTGCGAAGTCGTTGCGCCAGGTTGCTACGGAGAGCGCCAACTTGATCGAAGGGGCACACCAGGAACGCCTGGGCAGTGACGCGATGCAGGGGGGAACTTTCACGATCACGAATCTGGGCATGTACGGAATCGACGCATTTACCCCCATAATCAACCTTCCACAGGCTGCCATACTTGGCATCGGACGTATAGTCTGCAAACCGGCCGTCCACGAAGGGCAGGTCGTGCCCCGCCAGATGGTCGCACTCAGCCTGACCTTTGACCATCGTGTGGTGGACGGTGCCCCGGCGGCGCGTTTCCTCAACACGGTGCGAGAGCACGTCTCCGAGCCGGTTTTGTGGCTCACTGGGTGACAGCCTTCGGGCCGTCACCATATTTTCGGCAGTCGGTACCTTTCGAACACTCTATTTCGCCTTCTCCCTTCCCGCGAAAGCAAGTCTTTCCAGACTTAACTCACCCAGCCAGAGTGTATCCGGCCGTGCGTAAGCAGCGTACGGCATCTTTGGGCTTGCGTGCACCACGGGCACACCCTGGGTTGAATCAGGACACTCGGCGGCAAGGGATCGTAGGTATTCGGCCCCGGGAAATGGGCTTGACGGCTCGGCGTCAGTGAACTCCTATCGAGAAACGAAAATTGAGCATGTGAAAAAATTGACAATATGTGCGAATTCCTTAGGATTAGCTGAAGCCCCGTCAATCGAACTGCTTGCGTAGTAACATTAGAATTCACAGAAGGAGATATCCAACTATGACGCAAAGAGAGACCCTGTCCAGACGAACTTTTCTCAAAGTTGGGGGAACGATTGCCGGCGCCGCTGCTCTGGCGGCATGCGCGCCAGTCGCGCCGGCTGACGAAGGGGCGATGGGCGAAGCGCCAATGGCGGAGCGCACCACGATTCGTTACGGGCGCCATGATCCTGCCGCCGGTGTTGCAATGACCCTAGAATCGTTCCATGAAGAGTATCCCGATATCGAAGTCAGTGTGGAGCAGATCGGCGAGTTTCACGCCAAGATTCCGGCCCTGGCTGCAGCAGGCACGCTCCCTGACGTCGTTCGCAGTTGGGAAGCGATGGCTCTTGATATGGGCCGCAATAATCAGTTTATCGATGTTCAGCCTTATGTCGATGGCCAACCCGATTTCGAGCCCGACGACTTCTACGAGAATTGGTGGAATTATCCGATCGTCGAAGGTAAGCGTTTTGGCGTTCCCGACGCGGCGGCACCCCATGTGACCTTCTACAACGCAGATCTTTTCGACGCCGCAGGTGTCGAGTATCCCGACAAGGACAGCTTTACCTGGACCGACTTTGAAGAGAAGGCCCGCGCCATCAGCGATCCCGACAACAAGATCTGGGGTTCGGAGACGATTCCGGTTGGCTGGCACATGTTCAGTGTCAAGCAGGCCTGGCAGAACGGCGGCAGCTTCTACAGCGAGGACTTCCTGGAAAGCAGGCTTGACAAGGAAGAGACGATCCAGGCGATTCAGTTCTGGGCGGACATGCTGCTCGACGGTAATGTGATGCCGTCACCATCGCAGATTATTGGGATTGGCGGCTCAGGCGCGGCAGCGGAGCTGCTGTCGGCCGGCAACATTGGAATGCAGCGCATGGGGTCCTGGATCACGGGAAGCCTTGTTGACGCCGGATTCCGCTTCAATGTTGTTGCCGAGCCCAGCCAAACGCAGCGCGATACCATCACGCACGGTGCGTTCAACAACATTGCCACGACATCGGAATACAAGGATATCGCATGGACTTGGCTCAACTACAACACGAGCACACAGGGCATCTACAACTACGCCTCGGAAGCGAATTTCCCTGGAACGCGTCGCTCATCCAATGCGATCGAACCGTTCCCCTGGGTCGCGGAGGTTGACTTCGCGGTGGATTGGGACGTGATTCCCGACGCGTTGGACTATGGACACATTCTGCCAGGACCGGCCAATGAGGGCGAAGCTTTGAATCTGATCGGCAACGCTCTTGAGAAAGTGTATGCCGGCGATGCCAAGGCCGCGGAAATCTTCCCTGATGTTTCGCCGAAGGTCACGGCCGTCATTTCGGACATTTAGACTGCAATTTTGAAACTCTAGAAACAGCGAAGGCCCACGGAGGCATAGGGTAATCCTATTGCCTTCGTGGTCTTCGTTTGTGAAAAAGACTGCGCTTGCGCGAAGCAGCCATGACAAAGGACCAGGATGGCCAGGCGGTAAGTAGGCGCGTCATTGAGGCATATATCTGTGACCACAACCGGCCTTACACCGCGCAGTAGTATTTGGCGAAGCAGGCGTTTCCACGATGCCATTGTTGCTTACGCCTTCATCTTGCCTTGGGTTATTGGCTTTATCCTCTTCGTCGGCGGCCCCATCATTGCGTCATTCGTCCTCAGTTTCTTTCGCTGGAAGATGATCGCGCCCCCCAGGTTCTATGGGCTCACGCATTACATTAGCATGGTCACCACAGACGAGTTGTTTCGCATTTCGATCTGGGTGACATTCAAATTTGTGCTGATTTCCGTTCCGATTGGCCAGGTGTTGGCGCTGGGGCTGGCATTGCTCCTGAATCAGCGAATTCGACTTCTGGGATTCTGGCGTTCGGCCTTCTATTTGCCGGCGGTGGTCAGCGGCGTGGCCGGGTCCGTCATTTGGGTGTGGATGTATCACGCTGAACTGGGAATCGTGAACAATGGTTTGGAGATGATGGGTCTGGAAGGTCGAAACTGGCTGTTTGACAGGGAGGTGGTGTTGGGTTCACTGATCGTCAAGAGCCTCTGGAACGTCGGCATTCCCATGGTCATCTATCTGGCAGCTTTGCAAGGGCTTCCGCAGCAACTGTACGAAGCGGCTGATATAGATGGCGCCGGTGAAGTTTCAAAATTCTTCTCTATTACGTTGCCAATGTTGTCTCCTGCCATCTTTTTCAACGTCGTCATGGGGATCATCGCGTCGGTGCAGACTTTCGCCGAACCTTATGTGATGACCGGAGGCGGCCCGGACAATGCAACGCTCTTTCTGGGCCTCCATCTTTACAAGAACGCTTTCTCTTTCCTCAAAATGGGATATGCCTCTGCCATGGCCTGGATTATGTTCCTGCTCATTTTTGGGCTGACTGTATTCCAGTTCCGCCTTGCTGGTCGCTGGGTCTATTACGAGGGCGGCGAGCGCTAGCCCAGCGGGAGAAGTGATAATGGTAGTTGGCAACGAAACAGTTCCAACAACTGAACGTCTGGGCAGCGAGCGATACACACGCCCCAGCAGAATGCGTACTCACCTGCTGGGCAATCGATTCCAGACCGGCCTTGTGCGGTTGTTGTTGATTTACGCGCTTCTCATTTTGGCGGCGTTTCTGTTCTTATTGCCATTCTATTGGATGTTGAACACGGCTCTCAAGCCCTCCAACCAGGTCTTTACGTTACCGCCCACGTGGATACCCAAGCCGGTAATGTGGTCGAATTTCATCACAGCATTTACGATGCAGTACGAGACGGATCCGCCCGTCTACACGTATGCGATCAACACGATGATCGTATCCGTGAATGGAGTCGTCTCGACGATATTCTCCAGTGCGCTGGTGGCCTATGCATTCGCCCGGCTGGAGTTCCCGGGCAAAAACGTCATCTTCCTGGGGATCCTGAGTACGCTCATGATTCCATTCGCAGTGGTAATGGTGCCTCAGTTTATCATTTGGCAAAGGCTCGGCTGGCTGGACACGTTGTGGCCCCTGATGATTCCGCACTGGTTTGGGTCGGCATGGAACATCTTTTTGCTGCGTCAGTTTTTCATGACGATTCCCAGGGAGTATGACGAAGCGGCCTATCTCGATGGCGCGTCGCGGTGGCATATCTTCATTCGAGTCATCTTGCCACTGTCCAAGCCGGCGCTGGCGGCTGTCGCTGTGTTCGCCTTCGTTTTCTTTTGGAACGACTTCCTCGGCCCGCTAATCATTCTTTCGACGCCGGAAAACTTTACGTTGACGCTTTTCCTGGCGAATTTCAGTGTGGCCTACCGGGGAACGCCGTGGCATCTGTACATGGCCGCGGCGCTGATCATAATTCTTCCTTGCCTTATCCTGTTCTTCTTCTCTCAGAACGCCTTTTTGAAGGGGATTACGGTTGCGGACATGAAGGGTTAGCGTCCACCGTCTCGTTCTTGAGTATTTCTGCAGTTCCTTCCTTCATCTAAGCTGAGGCACATATGAAAATCAAAGAGATCCGTGCATTCGAGATTGCGGCGGAGGCGCGGCCGCAGACGAAGCCGCGCACGCCGAGCCGGGCCGACACCATTCACATGAACCGACCGATGGCGCGTTATGACCGCTTTCCCAACGGTGAGGGGCACGTCTCGATGGCCCCATGGAAGCGGCCGGCCGTGCTGGTAACAGCAGAGGATGGCACGCAGGGCTTCGGCGTCTCCCTGTACGGGCCGGTCGTGGCGGGCCTGATCAATGAACATTTCGGCCCCAATCTGATCGGCGAGAATGCCATGGCCACTGAGAAGCTTTGGGACATGATGGTGCGGCTCTCGACTGCCTTCAGCCCAACCAGCATGACCAGTTACGCGATCAGCGCGCTGGACGTGGCTCTGTGGGATCTCAAGGGGAAATTGCTGGGACTGCCGGTGTACGAGTTGCTGGGAGGGCCGCAGAAGGAGAAGATCTTCTGTTACGCATCGGGTTTCGACCAGGAATGGTACATGGAGCTGGGCTTCAAGGCCACGAAGCTATTCAGCCCGTGGGGACCTGAACAGGGGCTGGAGGGTCTCAACAGGCTAGAAGAACTCGTGGCAAGCACACGCGAAACTATCGGCGGCGAAGTAGAGTTGATGTTGGATGGTTGGACGGCATATGATCCCGAATACACTGTGCGTGTTGCCGAGCGGATGCGGCCCTACAACCTCAAATGGCTGGAGGACTATATCCAGCCGGAAGATCTATTGGGCTACGAGTCGATCCGTCAGCGGTTGCCCTGGCAGACCCTAGCCACCGGCGAACACTGGTACAATCTGGCGCCCTTCGCCCACGCTGCAGGCAAGCGGCTGGTGGACATCTTCCAGCCTGATGTGCTGTGGTGCGGCGGAATCACCGCGGCGGCCAAGATCTGCCATTTGGCGCAGGCGAATAACATTTCCGTCATCGCTCACGGCGGGATGAACTACCCCTTCGGCCAGCATCTTTCCATGGCCATGCCGGCGGTCACATGGGGCGAGCGCTCAGAGAGCGTCTCCGCTCCCGGTGTGCCACTGGCGGAGATGGTCAAGCTGCCCGGTACGGCAGTGATCGAGGACGGTTACGTGCGTCCGAGCGACGCACCGGGATTTGGCCTTGAAATTAACGATGCGTGGCTGGAGCAGGTTACAGTCTGAACCGAGGCCAGTAAGATATTCGCTTGAGAGCAGATACACTGCCTAACGTTTCACTAAACTGGAGACAAGGTCATGGAACTCGGCTATTTTCTGATGCCCGTTCACCCGCCCGATAAGGACTTTACGCAGAGTCTTGAAGAGGACATGGAGTTGATCGTGCGGGCGGAGGCGCTAGGGTACTCCGAGGCCTGGATTGGCCAGCATCACTCGGTCAAATGGGAGCCGATGCCCTCGAATGACGTTTTTATTGCCAATGCTATGGCTCGCACCAGCACGATCAAGTTCGGCACGGGCGTGACGATCGCGCCGTTCCATCACCCGGTCAATGTGGCGGTCCGGCTGTCGATGCTAGACCACCTATCACGCGGCCGGCTGATGTGCGGCTTCGGCCAGACCGGCATCCCCACCGACCTCAGCCTTTTCGACCTGCCAGCGGACCCTCGAACGCTGGGCCTGATGACGGTAGAAAGCATCAACATGGTGCTGAAGTTGTGGACGACAGACGCGCCTTTCGACTTCAAGGGGGACTACTGGCACATCCATATCGATGAGACCCGACCAGACATTGGTTTGGGCGAGATCCTGCGGCCCTACCAGAAGCCGCATCCGCCGGTGGCGATGGCGATCCTGAAGGGCACTTCGATGGCCGCGCGCATGGCAGGGCAGCGGGGATTTCTTCCTGTAAGCACGAATCTGGTCCCTATAGGAACTTTGGCGCAGCACTGGGAAACCTTCAGCGCCGGCGCCAAGGAGGCCGGGCGGGAAGCGCCTGATCGCAAAGAGTGGCGGGTGGCGCGTAACATCTTCGTCGGGGAGACGAAAGAGGAGGCGTTTGATTTTGCGCTCAACAGTGCCTTCGGACGCTCTTTCGAGTACCTGATCAATTTGATCGGACCTGGCCGTCTAGACGGGTGGAAAGAGGATCCGGAGATGCCGGACGAGGAGGTTACCGCGGAATACGCGGTGCGGCGACTGGCGATCGTCGGTGACCCGGATGAGTGCATTCGTCGCCTGCAGGAAATATGCGATGTGACGGGTGGGTTTGGCACGTTGCTTGCTATCGGTCACGACTGGGACGACAAGCCGCGCTGGCTGCGCTCGATGGAGCTGCTGAAGAATGAGGTAGTACCGGCCTTGTAGACAATTGTCGCTTCTGTCGGGAAGGACTACACGGCATCCAGTCGGCTGCGAAATAGTCGGCGCTTCACAGTCAGAATTCCAGATAACCCGTTAAGCCGGGAACAGAGACTGCATCAGGAAGAAGAAGATTGCCCCTTTGACTCGAGTCTGTTCTTTCACAAGCTAGTTTCGTACAAGAATTGACGGATTGGGCCGGGTGTGGCTCGGACTTTGTAGAAATTGGAGTCAAGAATTTTTGACAATAGAGGTCTCTTGCGCTATACGATACTCGGTCAATGAATGACGGTTGCAATTCCTTCTTGTTCCCCCGGCAAGCTGCTTCCAGGCTACAACCCTATTGATAGCTCCCCTTCTGTCACACACTTGTGTGACCCTTTTCCATACCATCCAACTTTCCAAAGGAGCAAGAAATGACGGGACAGAAACTCAATCGCGAAGGAAAAAAAGGTTTGGCGACTGGTCAGTTTAGCCGAAGGCAATTTTTGCGCGCAACGGGGGGGCTCACGCTGGCCTCGGTGGTAGCGGCCTGCGCCGCGCCGGCCCCGGACAGCGGCGGAGACACCGGAGAAGCGGAAGAGGCCATGGCCGAAGCCCAGGGAATCACAATGCTGATTCGCTCCGACATCCGCAGCGCTTACGCGGCGGATGATGCCGTAGAGCGTTGGAACAATGAATTTGAAGCGCAGGTTGCCATAGAGGAACCGGCTGGCAGTCCGGACACGAAGATTCAGGCTGCCCAGGCGGCCGGCGATCTCATCTGGGACGCCTACGCGGTCGTCGTCTTTCCATGGGACGCTCCCAGGTGGCACAGTCGAGGCTTGATTCAGTCGATGGACGAGTATATCGAAGCATCGTCGATTCCGGGCTCAGACGAGGTCGTGCCGGGAATCATTCCCTCGATATTCGAGGTTCACAAGATCGAGGGGAGCCAGTATGGCATCCCGGGCAATGTCGGTAGTGTCGCATTGGGCTGGTTCTGGGAGCCGATGGAGAAGGCCGGCTTTGACAGCCAGCCGATGACCTGGGACGCGGTTCGGGAAGCGGCCGAAAAGATCGCGGAGACAAGCCCGGACCTGACCCCTTACGATGCTTCTTGCACGCCTCTTTGCGATCTGTATGCCATGATCTGGGGGGCAACCGAGACGCCCATAACCGACGACGGTCTGATTGACATCTCAGGCGAGGCGAGCCTGGCCTCTCTGACGTGGATACGCGAAATGGTTGAAGACGGCCTGATGGCGTCGGCAACTGGCGAGAACTTCGGCAACTGGCTGAAGGGCGGTACGGCGCTGCTGACCTCGTTCGATGTCCACGGCACGATGGCCCAGCAGACATTCGGACAGGAGATGGCTACGACCGGGATTAACTTCTTCCGAGAGGATCCTGAGGTCGCCGGCACAAAAGCAGGCACTCCATTCTGGATCAACTCCACCGCTTTGTTGAACAAGGCTGCCAACCCGCAAGGCGCGGTCGACTTCACCCTCTGGTGGTTTGGTCCGGAGAACAAGGCCACGGGCAAGCAGATCACAGAAGTTGCTGCCAAGCCCTGCTACGAGTACACGTACGATGAATTTGTCAAGGACGACCCTGTGCAGCAGTGGCAACTTGAAGGCATCGAGTTGGTGCGCAACTCGGTCTGGTTCCCGTCCAACCTGTTCTTCGGACTCCAGAACAGCAATATCGGCCCCGAGATGCAGCGGTTGCGCGACGCGACCCAGAGTGTCACGGCTGAAGAGGTTGTTGAAGTTGCGATGGAAGGCATTCAGATCGACCTCGACGAGCTGAAGGAATCCGGAAACTACGACCGAATGATGATGGCCTAACTCTGGCCGACAATCAGTCAGCGGCAGCCCCTCTTCTGGCTGCCGCTGATTCGTTCCCCGCCCGAATTTCCAGGAGTCTTCGATGACAGCACAATCGGACAATGGGGGCGGCGGCCTGTTTGCCGCCATTCGAAGATACCGACAGACAAGCGGTCAGCAGGTTTCCTTTAGGAGGAACAACCTATTGGGCTACCTGTTCATCGCGCCGGCGATGGCTCTCTACCTGACCTTTAACGTTTGGCCGATCTTTCGCGGCATTGCCATGGCGTTTACCGATTATCGCTTTGTCTATCCGGATACGCGCTGGGACTTCAATGGCTTCAGCAACTTTATCAAGATGGTAGGAGACCGGCGCGCGATGGATGCCGCTGCGGTCTCACTGAAGTATCTGGTATTCGTCGCCCCCGCCATGATTCTAATCGCTTTGGTCCTGGCAGTTCTGATTTCCAAAGTCAAGAGGGGGGCGGCTTTCTACCGCTGGGTAGTCTATCTACCTGCCGTTCTGCCCGTGGCCGTAATTTTTCTGATGTTCGGCGAAATGTACGGTTTTCAGTTCGGATTCATTAACACTGTTTTGCGGGACTGGGGAATCGAGAATCCTCCCAACTGGCTAGGCGATCGAGATCTGGCCTTACCTTCAATAGGCGCAGCCCATATTTGGATGATTTTCGGTTTTCCAACACTCCTGTTTCTGATTGGGATCTATAATATCGGCAGCGAAATGTATGAGGCGGCGTCGCTCGACGGCGCAAACGGTTGGCATCAGTTCCTCTATCTGACCGCCCCGCTGCTGAAGCCGACCTTTGCCCTGATCGTCGTGCTTAATCTTCCCCTTTTCGGTGTCGTCGAGCCGATGTTAATTCTCAACAATGGTGGGCCGGCCAACTCCACGCGTACGCTTGGCCTGTATCTCTATCAGCAGGCCTTCGAGGTGGGTGATTTGCGGCTGGGGTATGCCGCGGCCATCAGCCTGGTCATCGGCCTGATCAGTGCACTGATAGCGGGATTAATCTTTCGCTGGTCGAGACAGGACTAAGAGGTTCTCAGAGCGTGGTTTTCATTTGTGAAGTCCACGCTCAGTTCAGAGGTAGGTTCTTAGTGTAAAGGAAGGAATTATGGCGACTGAGACCGAGGTAAGCGGGATTAGCAGGCAAGAGGAGAGGGAGGCTGAGAGCCTGATGTTCAGGCTGCAGACGTGGCTGCGGCAGACGGACTTCTTTTCGCACGTACTCCTGGCCCTCGTCACCTTCATCGTCTTGTTGCCGCTGATTTGGATCATCTCTACGTCATTCAAGGACAGGCTTGAGTTTTCGACAAATTCGGCAGCTTTGATCCCCAGCAGCTTCAGTCTCGTGAATTATCTGTACATGTTCGAAGCGATCCAGCTGTTGCCCATTTACATGAGAAACAGCTTTATCCTTGCAGCAGGCGTGACGATCATCCAGGTGTTCTGTTCGGCACTGGCCGGATACGCGTTCGCGCGGATGCGCTTTTGGGGCCGGGATTTTATCTTTATCGCCATCATCGTGTCGATGTTCGTGCCCAGGGCCGGAGGTCTGATGGCCCTATACGAGTTAATGACCTTTCTTAAGCTGAGAAACAGTCTGCTCGGCCTGATCCTGCTCTTCGCGGCCGGCCTGCCCGCCGCCATCTTTATAATGCGTCAGGCCTTTCTTGCGATTCCACAGGAGGTAGAAGAGTCGGCTTTCATTGACGGCGCGAACTGGTGGCAGACCTTCTGGCGAATTGCCCTGCCTCTGGCAACCAGCGCGATGGTCATCATCGGAACTCTTTCCTTTGTCGGCGTGTGGAGCGACTACATCATCACGTATACGATGATCGACCGAGATGCGCAGCTGACCATTTCTGTGGGCATCAAGAAAGTGCTCGCTACCAGCTATGAGTCGGCGCTTTCACCTCGCTTCCGCAATCAGTTCGCTGGCGAAGCTGCCGACGCGACGATGCTCCTATTCAGCGCTCTGCCGGTCATGATCATTTATGCACTGATGCAGAAGTGGTTCATGAGGGGGTTGACCGAAGGGGCGATAAAGTTCTAGTTGCTGGAGCCCAGCTCGGCATCTGTTGTCCAGTTGGCAGGTCTGGCTTTGTCAGAAGGCTCGACTGATGCGATGCCTTTGTCCGAAGGGGTTAACTCAAGTCAGCGAGACTGTGCGGCGGCAGAACTTTTTGGCAGCTGGTACACACATATTTGACGCAACATATTTGCGGGTTCCTGACGGTCAGATTCATACAGCGTTTGATTCACATTTCCTCACGAATATAAGACGACCAGCCCAAGTTCGATGGGCTGGTCGGATCAATCGGTCGCTCCTGCCAGGAACATCTATAGTTTATGGATTCACTGGGTCGAGTGGGAGTATAGTCCTCTACACCAGCCCCAGCTCTTCGTCAATCTCCAACTGGTAAGCGTCGACCTTCTCTGACAGCACTTCATCCATAGTCAGCGCGCGGCCCGCCACATTGGATTCCAACATGGCGTAGGTGAGCGCGACGGAACGCGCGCCCTGGGCTGCGTCGACCTCGATGCTGCCGCCGTCCTCTATTGCCAGTCCCAGTTCGCCATACTCGACGGCGAGCAGTTTACGATCGGTCTCCTGGAATGGAAAGTTGTAGCCCCAGAGGCGGTCGCCGCCGAAGAGTGCAGCGGTCATCGGCTCAAGGTGGAAGTCCGGCACCAGGTCGAGAAGGCTTTCGTCGCAGATCGATTCGCCATCCTTGTGCAGTGTGATAAGTTGACCGGAGCGGTCGGAGGGCAGTTCAAGCGAACCGGTGGAACCGTGAATCTGGCGCGTCCAGACGCCCTGGCCATGGGCGGCGTGATCCTCGATGAATTGGGCGACTGCACCGTTTTCGAAGAGCAGGGTGGCGTAGGAGGCGTCTTCAGCCGTGGCCTCAAACTGCGCTGGCATCTCCTGCTGCCATCTGGCGTATACACCGGAAGGGTTGCTTGAGGAACTACCTGACGGCCCGGCGGCAGGGTTGTACCGGATCGGTTCGTGCAGCCTCGATATTGCGTAGATGGTACGAACCGGGCCGAGGAAGAACTCAAGAATGTCAGAGAAATGGACACCCACATCCAATAGGACCCCGCTCTGGTTTTTCTGATGCCGCCATACGGTGATTGTCATGTGGCTGCCGCCGCCCATCGTGTTGTGTATCATCAGCCGAGGCGAGCCGATAACACCGGCATCCAGCAGCGCTTTGCCTAATCGGTTCATGGGATCGCGGCGGTAGTTTTCGGCTACGCTGACTATGCTGCCGCTGCGCTCAGCCGCCTGTTGGATGCGATTGCTGGCACGCACAGTGAGGCCGACCGGTTTTTCGATCATGGCATGCCAGCCGCGCGCAATTGCTTCCTCGGCGACAGTGTGATGGTGGCGGGGCGTGGTCGTAATATCCACGGCAACCACGCCGAGTGCTTCCAGCTCCTCTAAGCTTTCAACGACCTGCGGGCGGGTGCCCAGGCGCTCTTCGGCGTCGTCTGCCAAGGATTCGGCGTTGGCTCGAACGGGGTCACAGGCGCCAACCAGCTCGAACGGGGAGAGACCAGCGTTATGCAGTTCGGCCAAGCCGTAGAGATGGCGATGGCCCATTCCGCCGCAGCCGACGATTGCGAGAGGGATCTTATCCATGATGGATCCTTTTTGGGATGATGTGGCTTACGATTCTAATTTCGTGCCAAGACTAGCGCGCACGAAACGGATTTCGAAAGGCTAATTCTCACTCCTGGCGAGTTGCACGCTGGATGCGATAAATAGTAGGGGAAGAGTCAAGTCAAGAACAGTCCACAGCCAGCCGACGGAGTTGGCAGGGTTGGAGAACTGGAATCCGATCCAGTTCCATAGAAGACCGAAAAACAGAGCGACACTAAGGTAGAGTACTCCGTTGGCTTCAAGGTACTCTCGGGTAACGGCTACTTCAGACGAGGCATCCACTGTCCGTTTGCGCTGGTAGGCGTAGTTCACCACGATGATCATGCCCAGCACGAGGAGTGGATCAAGGATTCGGTAAACAGTGTCAGCCGCGGCGTCACCAGTTGGGTCATAGAATTGGGATGCGATGAATTGCAAATAGGTGACTACGGCCAGAACTTTCAGAAAGATTGAGAAGAGTGATTTCAATTTGGTTCCTCCTTTGGAGCGTACTCGGTATGCAGAGTGTTTTCGCTTGGAAAGGGGGAACTGGATTCTCCACGTAACGGGGAAGTCGACGGCTTCGCGGTTGGCGGGTTGCTAACAGCAGTTTTCTCAATATACCCTAACTTTCTCCGGTTGGAAACACGATCTAGGAGCAGGACGAGATGAATTCTACCGGGCGAAATGAAGCTGATATGTGTTTACTCGGATTCACCCACCTTCATACTCGCCAAGGTTTTTTCAGCCTCCCAGACGCCCAGTTCGACAGTTGGTTTCTGCGTTTCGAAGTCGTATACAACCAGCCGCAACTCGTATTCGCCGGGCAAGAGCTCTTTAGGGAATTCAAGAATGTGCAAGGTATCGACTAGCTCTTCTGCTGGCCATCTACTCGTAGGGAAAGGTACGAAGTTCTCAAGGAGAGCATCTTGTTGATAGACCAGGCTGCCTTCAGCATCGTTCAAACGCAGTGAAATCGAATAGTCGGCTTCCAGACCGGGGTCTGTTTTCCATTGCAATACTACCCACCATAAGCGATCCCCGTGCAAGTCAAAGTTTTGCTTCGATGACAGTTGCTCTGAGCCTTGCCCATGCGCAAACCCAAGAAAGGAAATGCCGCCATCGTAGTGGGCTGTCAGAGGCTCCAGATGTTCGTAATAGGTCCGACGGCGATTCAGGCTGATGTCCGCGTAGGTGTGGATTTGAAAGGTGTCATGGTTTTCGCTTCCTATGAAGCGGCCGTATTCTTCGAGAATTTGGTCGAGTCGTCGGTCAGAATAGGCATTTCCTCCTACGAGGCTGTTGTTCCAGTCAACAAAATTAACTTTGGAGACCTCCTCCAAGTCGGCCAGTGTAGAAAAGATCTTTTGCGGCAATTCGTGTGTTTTTGTCGAATGTATGAAACGAGTTACAGCTGTACCTGAATAGATGTACTCATAACTGTAGTGTAAGTTGGCTGGGTGGCGCCATAGAAAGTCAGAATTTGGCACGATCAGATTTACCGTAGCACTCGTGGAAGGATGTTCGTTCAAGGCATGGGCCATTTCGGTCCAGGTCTTTTCGTAGGCCGAGCCTACGGCAGGTGAGGCCGCCCACTCTTGGAAATAGGCGCGATAGGTGTTCCCACCTTGAATCAGAACTAACCCAATTACAACGACAACAACTGTAGCGGCCTTGGTACCCTCGGCACTCCAGTCGGGCACCCATTTGACTTTTTTCCAGTGAAATCGATCCTGCAAGAAACGAATCGTCTCCCACGCGCCGACACCTGTCAGCAGGTAGATCGCTGGCGTCGCGCCAAGCATTCGCAGGAAATGGGGTACGTTGTCATCTCTGGACAGAAAGGCCGGAAGCAGCAGCAGCGCCGGCCAGAGGAGCAGAAGACGAAGAGAGGGCTGTTTCCATCGCCACACTGCCGTCCCCACACCCACCCAGAAAAAGAAGGCTTGCCATATGTTCAGCAGAGGCTGACCAGAGTAATTGTGCCGCCAATTCGGGTCACCTCGTATGCCGAAGGCCAATAGATGTTCCCACACGTTCACGACCAGAGCCCACAGAAAGCCAATCAGCCCGCTACCAGGTTGGAAAACAGAAACTTGGCTGCTTCGCAAGAAAAAATAGTTTGGATGCAGGACAAAATAGACGAGAATCGGCGCTGCCAAGACGCTGGAAACGCCTACGAAGACGCTTGCCATCGGCAACTCAGCCCTTAGGCGAGAGTTCAAAGAAGAAAGGCGAAGGGCGGGAAACCGGATCCTTTTATTTGCCCCTTCCGGTTCGCTCCTGCCCCAGGGTATTAGAAAGCTCAGTCCAAAAGAGAGAAACAGGATAGGAGTGAGTCTAGCCGCAATATAGGTATAAGCGAGCAGCCCAGCGCAAGCGCCTGCCAGGGCAACCTGCTGCGTGTTCCGGCGCCTCCAGCCTTCCCATAGCAAGGCCAGGCACAGAGTGAGCAACAGCGGGAGGAAGTTGACTCTGAATGACGTGCGCCCGATGACCGTCTGGGCGATTGAAACCGCCAGCAGACTTGCCCCAATTCCTCCAACCAGAAGTCCGCGCCAAGGCGTAGCTCGCCCACTATCGCAATCTCGCCCAAAAAGCAGCCGTCCCAACCAAAAGACGGCAAAGACTGTAAATGCGCTGGCTAGTGCCGTGGGTACACGAATAGCCAACTCGGTGCGCCCCAGAATTGAGATGGCCAGAGCCATCAAGTAGATTCCCAGAGGCTCTCTTCCAGAATTCTCAGGAAAGTATATGGAATGCTTCCCGCTCAGTACTTGCAGAGCATCCAGTCCATTTGCCCCTTCGTCATAAAAGAGCCCGGGGGGAAGTTCGTCCAGACGGTGAAAGCGCAAAGTGACTACGGCAAGCGCCAACACGAACAGGATTACCGTCGCTGCCGGTCTGAGGAAGCGTGGTTCAGTTGTTGATTTGGCGCCTGTGCCAGAGGTGTTAGGCTCAGCGAATGTCGATTCAGACATTTCGGATTTTAGTCGGCGTCCTTTCGCCTCCTGCCGCTCTAGAAATGGGCTTGTTGCATGAGCAGCTTTCGACGGCGAGGTTCGAACTCAAAATGCTCCTAACAACTGCAGTCGAGCAGGGGTCGTCTCGTTTTCCCGAACGTAATTTTCGACCATTGAGTTGAGAGGTTCAAAACCAGGGGCGACCAGGTGCAAATCGAATTTTATCGTTGGAGACATTGAAAGGAATGGGAGGGCCCGCCGTGTATCGACCAGTTCGTTTTCTTTCCACTGGTTCGAGGATGGGTAGTGGCCTCAAATTAAGTGGTGATAGAGGACTTCAACGCCAAGTCAGGGTCAGTTCCAAACCAACTCGTGACTATGTTTTAGTGAGCATCGTTCCTGGCGAAAGAAAGATCTTTGCGTACACTGCGTGCTTCCTTATGCCGCTCTTTTCAGTGCCAACGCCCCAGTCGGGACGGCTGTCCGCTCGCCTGGCACAATGTAAAATGTGTCTCTTTGAGAGCACCTTTGGTGTGCGCTTACCAGCAGTCGCTATAGGAACGACAATTACGACCTGCAAGTGGCGCCTCGTCCCAGCGATGGCGACGGCTCTGTTCGGGGGGCCGCCGTACACATAGGCTGCGATCCAGTGGGTGCGACGAAGGCTGACCACCCACAAACAGACCGTATGGAGCCGTTTGCGCATGATGCTCCAGGCCTCATCAGATTCGAACTCATCGTCTAGTTGAGAGGGCAGAAGTGCGGGTCTGAGAATACGGTAAGTTGCAACCTACTTACTGATCCTGCGGTCAATGTAGGGACTAGGCACTTAGAAAACCAGGCGATTCCTCGCAGACTGATACGTACCTATTTGCCGTACAGGATGAGCGGCTTGAGTATTGTTCCCTCTCCCTGTCATGAATCCAGAACCCGATTCAGAGAGCGACCTTTGCAGTTATGTTTCTGCTGAGCGAAGCGGTAGTTACCATTCTTGACGATTCTGACCTGCCGCGCTCTCAACAACTGAAAGTGATAGGTTGTTGAATTTTTCTTCAACTTTACCATCACATTCCTATTGAACAAGTTCAGCTCGCTTAGCATCTCACTTGATCAGACTCTCATTTTGGCAATACTTTCAGCACTCCGATTTCAAGACGAGCACCGCCACCATTCAGTGGCACGATTGGTTCGTGCGATATATCAGGAAAGTAGAGGCCGGCAACGAGCGAATAGTTTCCAGGGGGCAACGATTCCGGGACCGTAATGTGATGCGTCGAGTTCAAAACCAGCCCCGGTTCCCAGCGCTGATATGGCGTATATTGTCCACCTGGCGGGCCGTCATCTTGCGAGACTCCCATCCCTGTCTCGTCAACCAGATGCACAAAAGTGCTCACAGGAACGCCCGCAGTTTTTGCAGACCACCACAGTTGGACGGTCGCCTGTTCTCCGGCGCGAGTTGGAGGAGGCGGCTGCACGCCCTCCAGTCGGATATTACCGTAGTCGACGCCAAGTGCCGTAACTTCCCAAGTGCGGTCCGCGATTCCTGAGGCCGCCACAACCATCAGTGCACCGATTGCAAGCCAACCGCCTAAGGGCAAGAAGTGACGATAATTCCTGAAGGATGATCTCCTTATCGGCCAAACGGTCCCCGCCCCTCTTGATCCCAGGTATAGCAACGCAAAGACTGTAGTCCAGCCGATTGCGGTCAAGAATCTGCCAATCCAAACCGAGCGTGAAGGCCCCCAAGCAAGTACAACATCATACGTGCCAGGTGGAACTCGCACGCTAGCGAGGGAAAGTTGGCTCGCAGGCTCAACCTGCACTTGTTTTCCATCAAGTGTGACTTGCCAATGAGGGAAGTAGAACTGGTGGAAGAGCAGACGGAATTCCTGTTGTGAAGTAACCTGGAAATGATGTTGTAGAAGACCCCAACGCACCGGCACCACTGCCAGAGTCTCGTTCGAATCTGGCATCGGTTGTTCTTCCCAGGGAGGCCCCCCAATAGAACGGGGATCCACATTAATCCAGACTGGCATGAACTCTCGCGGCCAACTGCCGACCCTATTACCCTCCGCATCGCGTTCCCATGACTGGGAATTCAGTCGCCATAGAGCTGGTGCCGAGATTTCCTTATAGCGGGCGTCATCGCCCGTTGGATAGTCAAGGCCAACAGTCGAATAGATAACGATGTACGTTGAAAGCGCCAGGAATAGAGTTGGGGCTGTGTACGCTGGCAAGCGCCGAAGAACCTGTAGATGCTCCAGGCATGCCGCCAACAGCAACGAAGTGCCAAAGGCGACGAATATCTGCCAGCGCCAAGGGAACTGCAGTTTTTCGAACAGAAACTCGACGCCCGCCCAGACCCAATAGCTGGCCCCAGTGGTCAGCCAAGCAGCTACAATGGTAGACGACAGCACAACAAATACAAAGAGGCGCAGATTGCGGGCCTTCGTGGCCACGACAACATACAGCGCGCTTATGCCAATTGGGATCGAATAGATTGGTAAGAAAAAAGTTGGATTGTCATCATAGTGGTAGGAATATATAAAGGCAGGCTCGAACAGATCTTTCCACCCGGCCATGTGGTCCATCCACCAGCCTAAGGAGTATCCCTTGCTAACACTGACCCAGTTCAACTCAAACAGGACTGGCAGAGTAAACCACGATGTCATTAGTATACCGACAGTAGCGAGGCCAGCCACTGTTAGTCCCGCCGAGGTCGAGGAGACTGCGCCCACGCGGTGTCGTTGTAGAGCGAAGAAGGAAAGGATGACTGCAAAGTAAATCACTGTCATGAACGCGGTCAAATGATGCGTCACTATAAGACAGCCAAAGGCTAGCCCGGCTTTGGCCAGAAATGTGCCATACGGGAACCCCCGCGGAAATGGCCTTTCAGTGTCAATTGTCTTTCCCTTCTCCTGCCGAGAAAGTGCCGCCACAGCTTGAAACCCGTACAAGAAGACCAGTGGCAGCCACAAGAAGGCGGTAAGTTCAGGGAAGGCGCCCCTTTCGAAGAGGTCTATCATGCGATAGGGATGGAATTGATAGCAGAGAACGCAGGCAGCAGCAGGCCAAATTGAGAAGAATGATCGTGCTAAGCGAAACATCCACAACGCCGAGAGCGCATAGCCGACTGCTATGGGGAGACGCAAGCCCGACACCGTATCCAGCCCGGCCAGATTCAAGAACGCAGACGGATAGTAGAAGAGGGGCGGGTAATAATTTAGTGCGGGGTAGCCATAGCCGAAAGCGTAATCCGGGAACCAACGGGGATAAAGTACACCTGTCCGCAGCGCATCGGCTAACGCACGAATGCGGTGCATATGGATGAATCCGTCGTGGGTTGAAGAGGGCCAACTGTTTGTCAGCCAGAGAACCAGTACAAAGGAGAACAACGCCAGACACGAGACAACGATGCGGTCCAGTTGGACATTCGCCTCAATTTCTCGCTTGGCAAGATTGCCTTGCGAAGCGTCAAGTTGCATTTTCTGATACCTGAATTCAAAGCTAGTTAGCGCCTCATACGGCTGGTAGAAAGCGGTTCGCAGTCCAAGCCCTACCGGCGGGGAAATGCGTTCGTTCTGAGTCTACTCGAACTGTTCAGTCACATCAAAAGTTTTAGTCAAAGCATTGTGGCAAACTAATCTCAGTTTTTGCGCGGGCCGCGCTAAGGTAAGGAAAGCCCGTCCTCATCGCGCCCAGATAGCATTTACTCCATCATTGAAACGAGAGAGTACCAACCGGCGCTCGCCAAGGCCGCAGGCAGATGAAAGGCCAGCGCCGGGCGCTCAACAGTAGAAATAGTAAATGCAATTTCAGACACTCCATTTGCTCGCGCCGACTACTCTTTTCAGGAATGAAATAGCGTGAGCGCCTTGCCACAATTGGGTGGCATGCTCACGATTCGCTCCTTCATCGTTCTGAATTCCAGGAGAGATTTAGCTCAAGAGATGAATGGCCATCAGCCCGACATCCAGAGTCAACGCGATTAATATTTCACACCGGCCTAACGGGACTACGAGGGCCGACGGCGGCAGACCGCCCGTTTATGATGCGTGCCGACCACAGCCGTCTGGATGCTCCCTGATTTTGCCATTGCGTGGTCTTAACTTTGGGACCAGCCTTAGCGGTTCAATCACTCACCATTGAAGTAGCGGTTCTGACGAGGTCGAAGCACTGTTTCGAAATGTGGTGGAGTGACCGACTCCCTCAGTTGGATTCAATAAATTGCAGATGAGCTATGGTCGTCTCCGCCTCCCAAACGCCGAGCTCAACGGTGGGTTTCAGTGACTCGGTGTCGTAGACAACCATTCGCAGCTCGTAGGCCCCGGCAGGTAGATCAGCCGGAAAGTCGAGAAGGTGAAGCGAATCAAACTGTTCAATCGTCCCTGCGCCTCCAGTGGAAGTATGATCCGGCCTCCACAGAACATAGTCTTTTTGGAAGAGGCCGTTGCCCTCAGCGTCGTGGAGCCGCAGGGATATGGCGTAGTCGGTGCCCAATTCAGGAGCAGTCTGCCACTGCAACGCCAACCAAATAGGGCTGGCTGATTCAAAGTTTAGTGGAAGCTGTGCCGTCAGTTGTTCTTCGCCTTGGCCGGTGGCTAGCCCAGTCAGGGATATGCCGCCATCGTAATTAACTGTTATCGGATCCATGTATTCGTACAACGACCAAGGGCCACCAAGGGAGATTTCGGCGAAATTCTTGATCTGGAAATCAGTATACTGCTCTTCGCCGGAAGACCGACCGTATTTGTGGAAGAGAACTTCTAGTCGTTGATCTTCGTCCCCATCCCAGATTACATCGTTGCTCCAGTCTATTACCTTCACCTGGGACAGGTGTTCGGCCGTCGTCAGTGCCTTTCTAATTTGGCTGGCAAACTCGGGCATGGCCGTGTGAACGAGATGGACAGGTGTCTCACCTTGATACAGGTATTCGAAACTGTATTGCCACAAGTAACCTGGGACCAGAAACACGCTGCCTCCGACTGATGGCTGGTCGTTCACCAGTTGAATGAGGTCAGTCCACCCTGTCCCGTAGGCCCTGCTTATTTCAGGCGCTGATGCCCATCTGTGAAAGTAGTCACGATAGGTAAAGATGCCCTGGACCAAGATGGCAAGAGCGACCAGAACGGCGAAAATGGGGCCGGCCTTAGCTCCTGAAACTTGGACTAACCGCTTTTCTAGGTAAGAGAATGATTCCCAGATTCCAACGGCGGCGAGCAGATAGATGGCCGGCATGGCGCCAATCATGCGAATGGTATTGGGAGGGACGGATGTAATCTCTCTTGCAAGCATGGCTGGCAGAATCAGCAGCGAGCACCAGAGCAACAGCAGGCGGTCGGCAGGTCGCGTTCGCCAGCGCCAGACCGCAGTTGCCACCCCAATCCAGAAGAAAAAGGCCTGCCAGAGATTCAGTACTGGTTTGCCCACCAAATTATGCCGCCAAAGCAGATCGCCTCGGAAACCGAATGCCAGCACGTACCCCCACACATTGCTCAGAAAGGTTCCCAGCGGGTTACCTTGATGGCGCTCGGAATCGAAGACCCAAGTCTGCGCGCTGCGAATAAAGAAGTGATCGGGATTATAGGCGAAGTGAAGGAGAATAGGCGCTGCTACCAGCCCGGCCACGACGACAAATATGCCTACTTTCGCCAGATCAGAATGTGAAAGAGAGGAGAAAAGTAAGAAACGAGGCCGTTGAGAAGCCTCTTCTCCATTCTTTCTACTTTGTCTGGCTCCTTTTAAGGGCAGAAGGAAGGTCAGGCCGAAAACGAGAAACAGTAAGGGCGTAATTCGGGCTGTAATGTAGGTGTATGGCAACAGTCCAGCGGACACGCCTGCCAATGCGATTGGCCACCAGTTTCTGAATCTGGCCGACTGCGCGCCATGTCGGGCCGTTTCCGAATCAGACTGTGCGGTGCTTGAGACGCCTCGTTGCTCAGACTTCGGCCACCCCCACCAGAGCAGCGCCAGGCACAGGCAGAGAAAGAATGGGAAGAGGTTGCCTCTCAGCGCAGTGCGCCCGATTACAGTCTGTCCGAGTGATACCGCCAGCAAGCCGGCTCCGGCACTTCCGATGAGCAAGCCTCGCCACGGAGTGGGCCGCCCGCTTACCTCGTCCCGCCTATAGAGCAGCCAACCCAGCCAGAAAAGAACAAAGACGGTGGCCGCGCTGACAAGAGCCGTCGGCAGACGCACAGCCATTGACGTGCGTCCCAGGAATGAGGTCGCCAGGGCAATCGCATAGACGATCATACCCTCGCGTCCATTGTTTTCGGGAAAGAACGCGGCATGCTCACCACGCATCACCTGCAGAGCGTTTACGCCATGCGTTCCTTCATCATGATGCAGGCCGGGTGGAAGCTCCGACAAGCGATGCAGTCGCAGAATTGAGACTGCCAAAGCAAGCGCGATCAGAATCCCAGTAGCTGCCATTGAAATGCGAAATCGCTCATCTTTTGACATTTGGGCATTCACATTCTTATGGGCACCGGATGACGGCGTTTCAAGCATTCGCTTCTCTTTGATTGCCTAACCTGTATGGCCAGCATCAGTAGTGAATCCAGAAAGAATATGGCTCTCTGAATCCCATCTCCCCCTCAGCGGCCTTCCACAACTCGCAGTACGGCCAACTCAGCCTCCGGCTTCCATACGCCAAGCTCGACTGTCGGCTTCAGCGTTTCAAAGTCGTAAACGACCAGCCGCAATTTGTAGTTTCCGGGCGAAAGATCTGAAGGAAACTCCAGAAAATGCAAAGTGTCTACTAGCTCGTCAGGCCGCCAACCGTTTGTTTGCGTTGGTACCGAATTTTCGAGGACAGCATCGCTTTGGTACACGTTTCTGCCTTCGTCGTCATGTAGGCGCAGCGAAATTGAATAAGCGACTTCCAATCCCGCAGCTGTTTGCCACTGTAATGCTATCCACCAGGGCCGATGTTTGCCAATTGTTAAGTAGCTTTGCGACGACGGTTGGTCTGGGCCCTGCCCCAAAGCGAACCCGTGGAGAGAAATGCCCCCATCATAGTGGACTGTCAACGGCTCCAAGTAGTCATAAAGCGTCCAGCTACGATCAAGTTCGATGTCCTTATAGGTGTGGATTCGAAAATCGTGAAACTCCTGGGTCTCAGCTAAGTTTCCGTATTTGCCTAAGAACGCGCCAAGAGTTTCGCTTCCTTCTTCTGACCAGACTATATGGTCATTCCAATCTACAACCTTCACGACCGAGACAGTTTCCGTCTCTGCCAGAGCGGACTCTACTTGCTTTCTCACATGCTGCGGCGGAGAGGAGCGAATGACGTAAGCAGGCGCCGAACCATGGTACAGGAAATCAAAGCCATAGTGATCATTGAGTCGATAGGGAAGCAGGTAGACCTCGTCCGGGCCAGAACTAGAAGTGTTCAGCGCGTCAGCAAGAACGGCCCATTCCACTTGATGGGCCTTTAGGATTTCAGGCGATCCCGCCCACTTCTGGAAATAGGTATGATAGGTGTCCACGCCTTGAACCGCCAACAAAACGCAAACCATTGCCCAGGCGGCAGCCACGACTGCCTTAGACGAGGCGTCATGGGCGAACCGCCTTCGCAGATACGAGAACAGTTCCCATAAGCCGAAGCCGATGAGAAGATAGACAGCGGGCGCTGCACCGATCATGCGCATCGTGTTGGGAGCGGCATGCCGGGCCAGCAGTGCCGGGATGATCATTATGCCCAGCCAAAGGAGAAGCAGGCGGCAGGCGGGTTCACGTCTCCAGCGCCAGACTGCGTACCCGATGCCCAGCCAGAAAAAGAACGCCTCTATAGGGTTAAGAATCGGCCTGCCTGCGTAATTGTTCCGCCAGGTGGGGTCGCCGCGAAACCCAAACGCAAGAAGGTGGTCCCAGGAATTCGCAAGAAGTGCCGTAAGGGCGTCTACGAGACTCTTGCTCGCGTGAAATACTGAGACCTCATTGCCGCGAGCCATAAAGGATGCGGGATGCAGTGCGAAATAGATGAGAATAGGGGAAGCAATGAGCGCGGCGACAGCTATGAAGACGCCGACGCGCGGCAGTTCGACCCTTACCTTTTGCCACGAAAGAGAGCCAAATGGCTTTGCAAAGGTCAGTCCAAGCAAAGCAAACAGGAAAGGAGCGAGTCGCGCTGGAATATAAGTATACGGCAGCAGGCCAGCGCACGCCCCCGCCAGCGCAATGTACCACCAATTCCGCCGGCGCCAGCCCTGCCAAAGTACTGCAAGACAGAGACAGAGTAAGAACGGCAAAAGGGTCGTTCTGAATGCGATTCGACCCATGATCGTCTGGCTGATGGAGACCGCCATCAGTCCTGAACCTACACCCCCGATTGCGAGCCAGCGCCAAGGCGTCGCATCACCGGTTTCTTCGTCCCGCCCAAAAAGGATCCGACCCAGCCAAAAGACGGCAAATACAGTGCCGGCGCTGGCCAATGCAGTTGGCAGACGGAGCGCCACTTCCGATTGACCAAGAAGTGAAAAGGCGAGTGCGATGCAGTAGACGACCAACCCCTCGCGCCCTGCCAGTTTATCGGGAAAGAAAACAGAATGCTCGCCTCTCAGGACCCTGATGGCATCGAGCCCATTCGCTCCTTCCCCCAAATCCACACCTGGCGGGAGTTCTTCCAATCGGTAGAATCGAAGAATTGTGACGGCCACGGCCAAGGTGAGCAGGATGCCTCCCGAGACCCATGCCAAAGCGAGATGCCCATGAGACTCGCGCTCGGCAACTTCATCCAAACAGATTTGTGCTGAAGGTTTCGCGGTCATTCTGGTCTTTTTGGTTACCTGCTGGCTTTGCCACCCGAAGAGGACTAGACCATGATAATGCCGACTGGCGCCGGCACCCTTCTCAATCATGGAACTTCAAGCAGCCGTAGGCGGGCCAATTCAGCCTCAGCCTGCCAAACTCCAAGTTCCACTGTCGGTTTCAGAGTTACGAAATCATAGACGACCAGCCGCAACTGATATTCGCCCGCCTCTATACCCGCTGGAATCTCTACGTGGTAGAGTGTTTCGACCGGTTGACCTGGGTTCCAGTTGCTTGTCCGCGTATGTTTGGGGTCGAGGAGAACAATGTCCTTTTGGTACACTCCTGCGCCTTCTTCATTGTGGAGGCGAAGGGAAAAGGCATACTCGATTTCCAACTCTGGAGCAGTCTGCCATCTGAAGACGACCCAAAAGTTGCGTTGGCGTCCCAGGTCGATGGACTGCTGAGGTGAAAGCTGTGCTTTTCCCTGGCCCAGTGCAAAGCCCAGCAGGGATATTCCGCCGTCGTAGTCGACTGTTGGCGGACCGATCTGTTCGTAGAATGCCCAGGTGGAGTCCAAATCAATGTCGGTGTAGGTATGAATCTGGAAAAAAGGAAACTGTTGGCTGCCCTGAAGGGTCCCATACTTCTCAAGTAAAGCCACCGTGTTTTCTTCGCCGCCGCCTATCCAGGACAGATCGTCGTTCCAGTCGATAACCCTGACGCTGGTGAGTTCCTCCCTGGATGCCAAGATTGATTCAACTTTTTGAGGGAGGTGCGTCATCGTCGAGTGAATGACGTGCGCCGGAGCGCTGCCCCGATAGAGGTAGTCAAAACCGTAGTGCCCATTTGACAGGGAATAGGGCAGCAGGTTAACCGCGTTCGCGTCCGGCGGCAGATCGTTCAGTACTTTAGCTGCTTCCGCTATCTCCGCGTCGGCTGCTGCGTAATAGTTCGGCGTGCCCACCCATTCATGGAAAAAGGTGCGATAGGTAAGCGTGCCCTGCAACAGAACAAGGAAAGCGGCAAGAATTCCCAGTGAGATGGCAAGGCCCACCTCGCCCTTGGCGAGAAACCGCCTTGTAAGCAGACGGGAAATCTCCCATGCGCCGACTCCGACAAGAAGATAAATAGCCGGCGCCGCGCCGATTATGCGAAGGGAATTTGGGCCGAAGCCTCTATTGTAGGAAAGCATAGCCGGGAGAAGCATTACGCCGAGCCAAATCAGTAGCAGACGATAGGGTGGCCTCCGCCAGCGCCACAGCGACATTCCCACGCCGGTCCAGAAGAATACGGCCTCCCACGCGTTAAGGACAGGCCTTCCCGCGAAGTTGTACTCCTGATTCCGGTCTCCCCGGAAGCCGAAGAGCAAGAGATAGTCCCCTACATTCTTCAAGAATGCTTCAATGGCTGATCGCTGGCTGTCACGCGAGAGCCAGATCTCCTGGCTGCGAAAGAGAAAGTCCTGAGGATGAAGCAGAAAGTAGAGGAGAATCGGCGCGGCCACCAGTCCAGCTGCTGAAACGAAGACGATCGCCTTCGGCCACTCATTCTTCACTCTTCCGATAGCGGTCGAGCCAAAAGGAATCAGAAAACTCAGTCCAAGAAAGAAAAACAGAAAGGGAGTAAAACGGGCTGGAATATATGTATACGGTATTAGGCCAGCGACTGCACCTGCCGACGCCAACCGCCACCAGTTACCCCAACGCCCGCCCGCTCGTCCCCAAGCCCACCACAGAAGAGCCAGACTGAGAGAGAGAATCAGTGAAAGGAAGTTGGCTCTGAACCCCCCGCGCGCCAGAAATGTTTGGCCCATGGAAGCAGCCAAGAGTCCTGCCCCGATTCCCGCGACTGTCAGTCCTTGCCAGGGCCTTGGGTTCCCGCTTTCCTGGTCCTTACCAAAGAGCAGCAGGCCCAACCAGAAGACAACGAAGACAGTTCCTGCGCTGGCCAGGGCGGCCGGCAGATGGAAGGCCAGCAATGAAGGCCCAAGAAAGCGGGTCGCGAGAGCGGTCGCGTAGATAGCCATCGCCTCGCGGCCACTGGCCTTCTCGGCAAAGAAGACGGCGTGCTTTCCCTGTAATACCTGAAGGGCATCAACACCGTTTGCCCCTTCGTCGTTGATAATTCCCGGGGGGGTGTCTGAAAGGTGATAGAAACGAGTCAGAACCACCACAACCGCCAGTGCAAGTACGATTCCCGCTGCAGTCAGCAGAGGTAGGACACGATCTCTACCTATGAACACTGTTCGTCTGTCTGCAGCTTCACCAGCGTGATTCATCTCCGGCTAACTTTCCTTTGGTTTTTCCGCTCATTACAGTCGCGTTCAGCTGGCTTAACTCTAGGCGGACCGAGCAGTCTTGAGAGACATGGCGACCTACCGAAGAATCGGCATCGACTGCATGGAACTGAGGGGTTGAGAAAATGTCGGCGAGGCGAGACCGGAACTAGAGGTCTGTGACGCTGAACTGCCCTTCGCCACAGCGGTGCTACACGAAGGGATCTCATGAGTCGCGGGACCCTGGACCAAGGCGTTTCAGGGACCTGTCTGGAGCTATGGCAGACTCTTGTCGTGATGGCTGAGCGATTCGGCTCCGTCTGCGGTGACCAGGAAGGCGTCTTCGAGGCGAATGCAGGTTACGCCGGGGATATAGATTCCCGGCTCCAGCATGATCACATTGCCTTCCTGGAACTGTTCCTGGTTGTAGGGGACGATGCGGGGCGCTTCGTGGCCGGTCAAGCCGATTCCGTGGCCGGTGTGGTGGGGATAGACTTCGTAACCACCGGCAGCCATAAAACTGCGTACTTTGTCGTCCACTTCCCTGGTGACCTCGCCCGGCCGAATGAGAGAGACGGCGTAGGCGAGGGCTTCGTCAACGAATTTGTGCATTTGGACTTGCTGGGCCGTTGGCTGCTCTGCATAGTAGGTCGCGCAACTGTCGGTCCAGTAGCCGTCAACGACGACGCTCAGGTCGAGGATGAAGGAGTCGTTGGCTATTATTTCAAAGTCCAGAGGCGCGGCGCTCATGTTGGCCGGTCGATGGCCGACGATGCAATCGTTTCCCATCTGACACCATTTGCCGGCCTCTCGCTCCACTGCCGTTTGGACTTCGGTCCAGACGTCGATCTCGCGCTGGCCGAGACGGACGGCGTTACGGCCGGCCTCGTGGCCTATGGTAACGAGGCGGAAGCCCTCACGAATACGGGCCAACTCTTCCTCCGTTTTCACCGCCCGCAGAGGCAATAGACTGCTTTCAAGCGAATGCGGCTCGCGGCCTGGCAGTTCCTCGCCAAGCGCCTGCCACATTCCCAGCGTCAGGCTTTTTTCCTCAACACCAACCTTTCCGGGCGGCATCTTGATGTCGGCTGCAAGTTCCCGCAGTGCCTCTGCCAGCCGAGCAGGGGCGTCGATTGGCTGCTGGATGGTATAGCCGACAATGGGCATGTAGGCGCAGTCTGGTTCATCGCCGAAATTCGGGGCTTCTGAAGATCCTTCATCGGCCAAAAGTGTGAAGATACCGCGTTCGAACAGGAGCAGTGAGGGCGCGGACAGATTAAGGCCGGTCAGCCAGCGAACGCTGTCGATATCCGAGAAAAGCGCCAGTTCGAGGCCAGCTTCTTCGAGTAGCTGAGCCGTACGCTGTCTTTGTTGTCTGTGCATTGTGACTTAACTTTCGTGTCCCCGGTTCCCAGGCTGGCAAAGGCGGCAAACATGACAGAATTCAGTGCAAAAAGGGCACATTATATTTTACCACGGCATTTGACGCTTGGAATACTCCCTCCCGATGCGGGCCGCCTCTTCAGTTGCCGAACCTACCATCACACCTTCATCGATGCGTTCCACGACATCGTGGGGACGGACTCCGTTGAGGAAGAAGACGCCGGCGTCATCGCAAGCCCCTTTCACGCGGGCGCGGGCTGCGCCCATTTCCTGCGGATAGGGCGGGTCGTGGGCGTCCGGATGGCCCAGACTCATGCCCATGTCCCCCGGTCCCCATTCGGCAAAAGCGATGCCTGGCACTGCGGCGCTGGCCTCGGCGTTGGCCAGGGCGCGGCGGTTTTCGATTTTGAGGCCGAGCATGATTTCGCCGTCAGGATTCAGGGGCCAGACGTCGGCTTTCTGGACGTACTCCTGGGCCGACACGCCCCAGATGGCGGCCGCCATGGACTGACCGCCGGCACCTCTGCGTCCTTGTGACAGCCCATTGGGGCCGTCCGAGAGACCGATGTCGTGGACGGGGTAGCGAGAGGCCTCGACGAACACACGGACGGCGCCGGGTGTTTCGGCGTGGCAGAGAAGTATCCCGTGAACGCCGCGCGCAAGGACCTGCTTGATCATCCAGGCGTTGGCCCGCATCACGTTTTCGTCGGTTCCGTCGGTAGGCAGCGTGCAGATGACCGTAGGCGTCCTGTGTCCGCTGCGCGTCGTGCCGGCATCGACCAGCCCGCGCATGAAGTTGCCGAGTCCGACGGGATCGAAGGCGCCGTGCTCGAACTCCACCATCAGATAGTCGGCCCAGGTATCACTGTGGGCCGTACCGTTTTCGTAGGTCAGACCACCGCGTACACCGGAGTAGTAGATTGGTTGTCCGGCTTCCAGCAGTTCGATGGCTCGGTTAATTCGCGGCATTCATCTCCCTCGCTTTGTGATGAGAGTTCAGGACCTTGCCTTTTGGAGTCTAGAGCGCTCGCAGCGGCTCTTCGATCATGCCGATGAGGGCATCAAAAAACTGCGCGGCGCGGACGCCGTCGACGGCACGATGGTCGCAGGAGAGGGTCAAGGTCATCATCGGGCGCACGGCAGGCTGACCCTCAACGGCTACGACGCGGTCTGCAATACGGCCCACCGCCAGGATCGCGGCCTGGGGCGGGTTAACGATGGCGTTGAAAGAGTCTACGCCGTACATGCCAAGATTGCTGATGGTAAATGTGCCACCTGAGAAGTCGTTGGGTGTCAGGCCGCCGCTGCCGGCGCTCGCAACCAGGTCCGCTCTGCGCGCGGCGATTTCTTCGACGCGCAGGCGGTCTGCGTTGTGAACTACGGGCACGAGCAGGCCGTCTTCGACGGCGATAGCCAGACCGATATTGATATCCGGATTGGAGACGATTTTGCCGTCGTCCCAAAAGGCGTTGAGGCGGGGGAAGCGGGCCAATGAGAGGGCGGCAAGCTTTGTGAGCAGGTCGGTGTATGTGATTTTAGCCCCGTCAGCGGCGCCGGAGGAGAGAATCGTACGCCAGTTGATCAGTTGGTCCACGTTTACCTCCCGCACGAGGTAGAAATGGGGCACGCTGGTCCAACTCGCGGTCAGGCGTTCGGCCATAATCTGCCAAATTCGCGAGACGGGCTGTGTTTCCGGTTCGGTTGCTGACGGCGGGCGCTCGGCTATGGGCGCGACTGGCACCGGCTGCGCGGACATAGGAACGTCGGCGGCAAGCACGGCGCCTTCCGGTCCGCTGCCGACAAGGGACGCAAGCTCTATGCCCCTTTCACGCGCCAGCCGGCGGGCTTTGGGTGAGGCGAGGACGCGCGGGCCGGAACTCAGGGAACGAATATGGGCCTCCACGTCTTCTTTTGAGATGCGGCCGCCATCGGCCTGGACATTTGCCAGATCGATACCGTGTTCGGCGGCGATACGTGCTGCAACCGGGCTTGAGGGAAGATAGGATGACACGCTTGTCTCTTCCTCGGGCGCATCTTCGGGTTCGGCCGCTGGAGGCGCCGGGGGCAACTCCTCTCCTTCGGCAGCGATCTGTGCGATCACCTGACCCACTGGGATCTCATCGCCTTCCTGTGCTGTCACGGCCGTCAGCGTGCCGGAGGCGGGCGCTTCCACTTGCACGTCCACCTTGTCGGTGGCGACCTCCATGAGCGGCTCACCGGCGGTAACCATTTCGCCTTCTTTTTTGAGCCAACGCAGCAAGACACCCTCGTCCTGGGCCATGCCAAGAGCCGGCATTATCACTTCTTTGGGCATGCAATCCCCCTTTTGGACGTCTTCAGATTATTTGACCGGGATGGTGTGCTGTCTTAACCGCACAGAGTTTTGGCCGTCTCGACAACGTAGTCAGCGTCTGGGATTGTCAGGTCTTCCATGGCTGGAGAGAATGGAACCGGTACGTTCATTGCGCCGATGCGCTTAACCGGGGCGTCGAGATAGTAAAATGCGCCGTCGGCAATGACTGATGCAATTTCACCTGTGACGCCATACTGCCGGTAGCCTTCATCCAGCACCAGCGCCCGGCTTGTCTTTTGCGCAGACCGAATGAGGGTATCCGAGTCGAGCGGGTTTGTCGTGCGGGGATCGATCAGCTCGGCACTGATTCCGATCGACGCCAGCTTTTCTGCCGCCTCGAGTCCTACGTAAACCATCGAGCTGGTTGCAATGATGGTAATGTCCTCACCGGTCCGCTTCACGTCCGCCTGCCCGAGAGGGAGCGTGTACTCTTCCTCCGGCACAGGTCCCTTCTCCTGATACAGCATTTTGTCTTCGAAGATGACGACGGGGTTGTCGTCGCGGATGGCGCTCTTCATGAGCCCTTTGGCGTCGTACGGTGTGGCGGGCAGGGCGACCTTCAGGCCGGGGATGTGGCTGAAGAGAGCATGCAGAGACTGGCTATGCTGGGCGGCGGAGCGGCGACTGGCGCCTAAGGTCGTCCGCAGGACCATGGGCACTGTCAGTTTACCGCCGGACATGTAGTGGGTCTTGGCGGCCTGGTTGACCAATTGATCCATCACCAGGGTCGTGAAGTCGCCGAACATGATGTCCACGATGGGCCGCATACCGGTGATGGCCGCTCCGACACCTATGCCTGCGATGCCTGCCTCCGAGATAGGGGAATCGATGACGCGTTCAGGGCCGAACTCGTCCAACAGACCGACCAGCACTTTGAAGACCGAGCCGGCTGCTGCGACATCCTCACCAATGACAAAGACGCTCTCATCGCGAGCCATCTCTTCGGAGATAGCTTCAAGGATGGCTTGACCGAATGTTATCTGACGTTCCCCCGGCGCGTGAATGGCCGGGCTGCGATGGATTCCGTTTTCAAGCGTAGACATGCCTGTCCACCTCGCTTTCACTGGGGAATGACGCCTGCTCGGCGAAGGCAACCGCGTCGTCAACGGCTGTCTTTACCTCCTGCTGGATTCGCTCGAAGACCTGCTGTTCCGCCTGCTTACTTTTCAGCAGCCAGTCCTCTAGAAGAGTCAACGGGTCTCGCTTGGCCCATTCCGCTTCCTCTTCGCGAGTGCGGTATGGGCGGTCGATATCGCCGACGTGATGTCCGTGGAAGCGGTAGGTGTTGCAGACGAGGAAGGCCGGTCCGCCTCCTTTGCGGGCGCGATCGATGACAAGGCGGGCGGTGGCATGCACCGTGCGAATGTCCTGGCCATCAATAGCCTGAGCATGGACGCCGAAACCTGTGGCCCGACCGACCATGGAGCCGGCTGCGGTTTTGGAGTTGTGTGTATACTCGCCGTACTGGTTGTTTTCGCAGACATAGATGACCGGTAGCTTCCAGAGTTGGGCCATATTCATCGACTCGTACAGGAGTCCTTGTCCAAGGGCGCCGTCGCCGAAGAAACAGACCGAAACCTGATCGGTTCCGCGTAGTTTGATGGACATGCCAGCGCCGGTGGCGATGCCTGCGCTGCCGCCGACGATGCCATTTGCGCCCAGATTGCCGGTCTCCTGATCGGCGATGTGCATCGAGCCGCCTTTACCGCGGCAGTAGCCGGCCTCCTTGCCCAAGAGCTCGGCGAACATTCGGTCCAGATCGGCGCCCTTCGCCAGGCAATGACCGTGGCCGCGGTGGGTGCTGGTGATAAAATCGTCCTGTCTCAGGGCCTCGCAGATGCCAACGGCAATGGCCTCCTCGCCAATGTAGAGATGGGTAATGCCGGGCATGCGAGCGCTGGTATAGAGCTCGTTGGCGGTTTCTTCGAAAGTACGAATCTTGACCATTTGCTCATAGGCTTGGAGCCAATGCTCGGCGTCCATTTCAGTTTCGTTCGGGTTGCTGTCGTTCATTTCGCTCATGGCGTTACTCCATGGTTAAGACAGAGAGCTTACCAGTGCATGACCCAGCCACTGTCAACGTTGATGGCCTGGCCGGTGATATTGCGGGCGTGCTCGGAGGCCAGGAAAACGACTGTTGAAGCGATTTCCTCCTGGGAGACGAGGCGGCCCAGAACGGCCAGGCTGCCGATCTTTTCGGTGCACCAATCCTCGTAGGTCGGCCTCTCTTCCTCGGGCATGTTGGCGGTGGAGAACTTGTGGATCCGCCTTTGGAGGGGGGTGTCGACCATGCCGGGGCAGATTGCGTTGGCACGTATATTGTAGGCGGCAAAGTCCTTGGCGGCAATCTGCATAAAGCTGAGCACCGCGGCTTTGGAGACGCTGTAAGGGGGATCAGTCTGCGAGCCGATCTGGCCGGACACGGAGGAGAAAAAGAGGAATGTGCCCTGCCGACGATCGATCATCGGTTCATAGAAGGCGTGGGCGGTATTGACCGCGCCCAGCACATTCACCTCGTGGACGCGGGGCCAGTCGGTGGGTTCCAGGTTCCAGAAAGGGTAGCCGCCTTTGCCCGAGTCGATGCCGACTGTGAATACTACGTGGCGTACCGGTCCGAGTTCGTTTTCGACGCGCGCGGCGGCCGTCTGCAACGCGGCGAAGTCGGTGACATCCACTTGCTGTGAAAATGTATCTACGCCGTGAGAGGCTGCCTCCTGCGCCACCTCGTCGACGACCGGATCGCGGTCGAGCAGGGCCACGCCGGCGCCTTCGGCGGCGAACGTCTTGGCGATCATCCGTCCCATGCCGTTGGCGCCGCCGACCACGACAGCGTTCTGTCCTGCGAGTTCCAGGTTCATTGCCTTCCCTTGCTGTTCAGTGAGTGCCGGTAGAATTCGCCTTTCGACAAGATGAAGGTTTCGCTTTCAGTAACTTCCATGCTCTTTTCAGTATGGCGGTCAATGTTATAGGCGACTCAGTTCTTTGTAGTAAGTCGTCCCACCTTGGGTCGTTCACGGGCAGTAGGTTTTCACAGGAATTCAATCCGACCAATCATCTCATCCGCTTCCAGTACTTGGTGGATCAGCGTCAGTCCATTGACTATCTCGCCAATCGTGGTTGCTTGCGTTGTGTAAACGATGCCATGGTGTTCTGCGTCTGCCGCAAGCCGGAGAAAATCACTATCTTGGGTGAATATTACACGGCCTTCTTCTTGTGCCAGATTCATATGTTCTCGATCAGACGCGCCCAGTGTTCCTGCTTCCGGTACAGTCAAAACGTCAACGTTTCTCTGGCGGAGCCCATTAACAACGGCCTTCGGGACGTGTTCATCGGTATAGAACCTAATCTTCGCCATTAAGCATCTGTCGCTGAAGCTTTTCCAGCAGCTTCGAAGGCGTTCGCTGGCGCAACTCTTCGACAAATGCCTTGCTTTCCTCCATCGATTGGTCAATCTCGGCTCGATGGTCGAAGTAGTAGGTCAGAGCCGCGTATACGTCAGCCAGCGTGAGATCGTAATCGGCGGCTATCTCGTCGGCGCACCTGCCCATGCGCTCGTGCCAGATGACAATGTTTTCCACTGTTATCCGGTGTCCGGCGATACGTGGTTTACCACCTACTATGCCAGGGGTAATCTCGATATGTTGGTCCAAAGACTTAGTTGCCATGGAAGTTCCCGACTATGTTCAGCTAGCTGAAATGACTGTCGCGACTTACGTTCCTTCTTAACGCGCAAAACGTTTGGTGAATCAACCCAATTGCATCCCGCGAACGGTGGAAAAATCAATATTATGGATCCGCACCAGTACGGTTCGCCTGCACGCGCGGGGTTAAGTCGAATTGCGTTTCGTGCCCGTGGAAAAACCGCCCAAATTCATCCACCATTAGTGAAAAGAAGCCCAACGACCCTGTCGGCCCTCCGAAAGCGCCGATGTGAGGGCTTAGGAAGACGTTGGGCAACTGAAGGATTTCGCTGTCTGGCGGTACCGGCTCCGGGTCGAAGACGTCCAGCCCGGCGACGATGTCGCCCTGTCTGAGCCTTTCGATAAGCGCGGCCGAGTCGGTCACTTTGCCGCGGGACACGCTGACGAAGACGGTGCCGGGGCGCAAGAGCGCCAGTTCCTCTTTACCGAGCATGCCCTCGGTTCTTGGCGTGTGAGGCACCAGGCAGACGACGACGTCGCAAGAGAGGACGTTCTCCAGGCTTGTCTGTAGGAAGCCCAGCGCCTCGGGCAGCTCCTGAGGCAAGTAGGGATCGTGGACCCAGATCTCGGTCTCGAAGGCGCGCAGGAATTTCATCAGGCGACGGCCCATATGTCCGCAGCCTATCAGCCCGACTCTTCGGCCCCATAACCCGCCTTGCATTCCCTCCATCAGGTTGCGGTCGAACCTGGTCTGGCCGGCGATCATGCGGCGAAAGTGTCCGCCGCCGTTTTTCAGGCAGACGAGAATCATCGCCAGGGCCCACTCGGAGACGGGGTAGGAGGAGGCGTTTGTGGTGTCGACGGTGCGGATGCCGCGCGCCCAGGCCGCGTCGAGATCGATGCGGCTGGCGAACCGATCGCCCTCCATTTCGCCGATGATCTTAAGGGTGGGTGCGGCCTCCAGCATGTCCGCTGTCACCGTCGGCGCTCCCAAACAGACGACCAGCGCGTCATGGCCTGGCAGCGTTTTTGAGAAATCGAGCGCGGCTTGCGGATCGGTGTTGGTATCGTAGATACCGCCCCCCTCACAAGGGAACCAATCCCACTCGGCGAAGGCTTCAAGGCGGCGCAGGTCTTCGGGGGCCAGATGGTTAAAGCGCACGTCATCGTTGAAGGCCAGTAAAACTTTGGGGCGTTTTGGGGCCATGGTATCTCTTTCAGACTGAATACTTTAGTTCTGCCAAAGTTCTCTGGCCTTCGGGATGGCCTGACGGAACCCTTCTTCGCCGGTCTTGCTGGCCTCTTCGACGGAAATCCAGCCGTCGAAACCTGCTTTGCGAAAGCGTTCGAATATCGCACTCAGGGGCGTAACGCCGGTGCCAATGAGAACCGGCTCGAACGAACCTGCCTGCCTGATATCGCTGACGTGGATTGCGGCCACGCGCGGCAGCACGGCGTCCAGCACTGTTAGCGGGTCGTCGTCGACCGCGAGTAGATTGGCCGTGTCAAAAAGGAGTTGCAACCCGCTGTCCGCGGTCCTCTCGCAGATTTCGAGAAAGACAGAGGCGGTCTGTGAGAAATCGAAATAGGTCCAGACATAGCCGATGGCATGGTTCTCATAGGCGAGCGTAACGCCTGCGGCCTTTGCTTCCTCCACCCACGCGGTCAGGCCCTCTGCTGCCCAGGAAACGCCGTCTTCCCGTTTGACGCCCGGGTGCTTCTGTCCAGCGGTGACGCGCAGAAAGCTTACACCCAACTGTGCTGCGGCGTCGATGTAGTAGCGGAGCTCCTGCCGGTGTTGCGATCTCACGGCCGGATCCGGGTGGGTAAAGTCAGTATAGGTCACCATACCTGCGATCACCACGCCTGCGTCCTGGGCCTGCCTGCGCAGACCGTTCAGATATTGGCTTTCCAGAGAATCCAGGTGGGCCACACTGATGTCGGCCCCGTCCAGACCAATTTCGGCCGCCAAACGGAACCAGTCGGCCAGTGTGCGCTCGCCACTACTGATTTCGGGGTAGAGGGAGGCGGGGAGGCAGGAAAACGGCATTGCGTTATGACTCCGAGATTGCAACGACCGATCCGGATGATGCGTCGCAATAGAGGAAACGGCTGTCGGGATCGGCGCTGAGGCCGTGCGGTTCCGGTTCTGTGTCGGGCACGGTGATTCGGTCCAGTTCTGAGCCGTCGGTGAGGCTAAGTTTCACGATCACGCGGTGGCCGGTATGGACGACCCAGACGCCGTCCTCTTCTCTCACTACGCCATGGGCGCGCGTGTATGGCAGAGGGATGACGTGCTGGACCGTCCAGTCGCTGATGCGCATTTTGGTCAGCGTCTGATCCTTCAAGGTGGTCAGCCAAAGGTGGCCCGGCTCGATATTGTCGTACTCGATGCCGTGGGTGCCGCCGCCATTGGGCAGCGGGTGGCGGGAAATCGTCTCGCCGGTTTGCGGGTCGACCCTCAGGACCTCGCCCATCGACTTGCGAGCATCATGCGCACGCTGCGGACGCCACTTGTCAGCGGAGCCGTTGGCGGCAAGCCAGAGGCTGTCTTCACCCCAGGCCATTCCGCTTGTGTTGGAGGAATCGCTGGGGATTTCGCGTATCATTATGGGCACGCCGTAATAGTCCACCTCGCCGTCACGTTCGACCAGCATCACGCGGTCGGTGATCTGATCGACGATCCAGAGGCCGTCCTCGGTCATCTGAAGGCCATTTGGCACTGAGTAAGGGGAACGAAACAGTTTCTTGTAGTTTTTCATGGCTCACCCTTCTGGGATATGTGCGGAAGCCGGCGCGCCAGGGGACGCGGTGGTCGTTTACTGCAGTCCTGTCGGTGCGGAGACGCCCACTGCGTCACCGCTTTCGACGATACGCGTCCAGGTGCTTTCCTCGATTGTGATTCCGTGTTCAAGGCGGTGCTGGCGTTTTTCTTCTTCGATTTCGCCAGGGTAGTAGATTCGCTTCACGCCTGGCAACTTGGGCGAGGACCAGACCCATTCAACCAGCTTTTCCACTTCCTGTTTGTATTCGTCCGGATCGATGAAGCTTTCGATCTTAATCGCGAGCGCCAGCCAGCCTGATGCGCCTCGGGTCGGCGGATCGGCGCTGCAACCGGCCCATGAGAGCCCACCGGCGATTGCGTCGACCATCATGCCCAGCCCGTATCCTTTGTGGCCCACAGAGCCGCCCACTGGCAGCATCGCGGCATTGCCGCCCATAAAGGCATTCGGGTCCAATACGGCGTTGCCTTCTGCGTCGATGAGCCAGTCGTCGGGTACCGGCAGGCCTCGTGCTCGCTGCACGTCCACTTTGCCGCCTGCCACCATGCTTGTCGTCATGTCCAGCATCAGAGGGCTCCCGCCGGCGCGCGGTGCGCTGAAAGCCAGGGGATTTGGCGGCAGTCGACGGCCCGTGCCGCCGAATGGCGCGGTGAAGGGTCCGCCGCCGTTCAGCAGCAGCAAGCCGATGCAGTCCTGTTCTGCGGCAATCGGGGGAAAGGCCCCCAGCCGACCGATATGGGTGGAGCGGTGGACGGCGACTGCGCCGAAGGTGTGCGCCTTGGCGCGTTCGACCGCCATCTCCATTGCCTTTTTTGCGAGGACGATGCCCTGCATGCGCTGGGCGTCGATGACGACCGATGCCGGAGATTCGCGTACGATTTTGAGAGTGCCGACCGGTTTCATGGTCCCCTCCCGGACTGCAGTTATGTAGCCGGGCAGGCGGATCACTCCGTGGGAATCATGTCCTACGAGATTGGAGTCGACCAGGTGGTCGGTCACGTCCTGTCCCTGGTCGGCGGGAAAGCCGGCTGCAGCAAAGATGGCTGCGCCGTATTCTCTCAGGCTGTCGTGGGAAATGGTTGGCATTAGCGCAGGTTCCTCTACTGGCAGTCTTGGTTATAGCGAATGGAAGGTTGTACGTCGCGGCTGCTTGTGGTGCCCGCGGTGCCGGGAATGTTTTCCTGGAGAAGCCGGTGGGACTCGGCAGTTTCGTGGAAAAGTATACCCCGCGCCGAAAAAACATTCAAGCGGCGTCGGCTCGGGGCAATCGAGTTCAGTATTGGTGGTTACGGTCGCATTCGAATGGCGGCCCTCGTCGATGCGGACATTGTCATGAGATTGTGAAACAAGCCAGCGCCAAGGCCTGCGATCAGGTCGCGTTATGTCGCGAAAAGTCTACAAATGTCGCGCCAAGTATACGTATGTCGCGCCAAATCGGCTTTTTTTCGGCGCTCTTTTTCTTTAGTTTGCGGACGGTTCTTCAGTGTCCTCAAGTGGTTGCGGGAAGCTTCTGCTGGTACTTCAGAGACTGTTGGCCGCCTTCTTTGTGGTTCAGATTTTCTTCCGACAAATGTCACGGAATCTCAGGGCCGGAGCATTCGCGACCAGATTCAGACGTTTCCCCGGCCCCCGAACAGCGCCGATCAAGCACTCCAATTGGATAGACCA
Source organism: Caldilineaceae bacterium (assembly GCA_965207495.1). Taxonomy (GTDB): domain Bacteria; phylum Chloroflexota; class Anaerolineae; order Caldilineales; family Caldilineaceae; genus Bin5. The sequence goes on along the minus strand of OZ242287.1, from coordinate 2,207,599 downwards.
AGCACTGAAGAAATTCTAGACCTTGGGAAGACTGCTGCCGGTCAGGCCAGCGGTTCTCGGGTCGGACAGGAGGTATCTTATCCCCGTACAGTATACCATTGGTTTGGGAGTCTTGACGCGCGAGTTTGCATAGATTTTTGCGCTGTCTGTTCTGCACGAATGTCTAACGAGTTGCAGCGTAACAGCTGAGCCGTCTTCGGTTTGTAAGCTGGCATTTTCAGGGCGGGCAGGACTGTTGCATCGTGCTCTGTATTGCGTTCGTTTTACCTGACGCGCTGGTGCGGCCTTGTTGCAGCAGTCGGGGACAGGTTTGGTTGACATTTGTTGAAGGCCGTTCTGAAGTCAATAGCAGCGGGACGCAGCGGGCGCGCGGAACTGCAGTGGTTAGTGGATAGTGTGTTGAGACAGCGGGTGGGGGTGGAGATACCGTTGGCTAGAGAACTTGCTGGGGAAGAATAAGCACGGTGGCTAGCAAGGACGGGGCGTTGCGGGGGCGCGGAACTGCAGGGGTTAGGGGCTAGGGGCCAGGGGTTAGGGGGCTGAGACAGCACGGAGGGATGAAGACACTGTTGGCTAGACACGGTGCTGGGGAAGAATACACACGGTGGCTAGCTAGGGCGGGGCGTTGCGGGGGCGCAGCCCCCGCACAAGGGAGGGCCGAAGGCCCGAACGCCCAAATGCAAGGAGAGAGGGAAGAGGAGAGAGGAGGGAGAAACAACCTTGCTCCTCTCGTTTCGGGTCTCACATGGAATGCGGCTTGGCAGTCACTGCAGTCACTTTGAGGTGGGGTAGCGGATGACGCTTGCCTCAGGCTGGCGACCTTTTTCGCTGGTTGGGTCAGCGATGTTATTCTTTGGGAAAATTCGACGTATGAGTCCCTTTTTCAGCGACGACCAAACTATCCTAAGCGAGGAGAGTTCAGATATGGCGGAACTTCAAGCCCAGAGCGGCGGGGTGAAAGAAAGCGCGTTTACGTTGGACACGTCCAGCATCAAGTACGGGCCGGGGGTAACCCGAGAAGTCGGCTTTGACATGAAAAAGCTGGGGGCCGAACGGGTGATGGTGGTCACCGATCCCCGGTTGTCCGACAGTGAGCCCGTGGCGATCGCGCTAGAGGCCCTGCGGTCGGAGGGCATCGACGCGGCCCTCTTTGATCAGGTCCGGGTCGAGCCGACGGACGTCTCCTTTCTGCAAGCCATCGAATTTGCCCGCGAGGGCAACTTTGACGGTTACCTCTCGGTTGGGGGCGGGTCGACAATTGATACGGCAAAGGCAGCGAATCTGTATGCCACTTACCCAGCCGAGTTCCTGGATTACGTCAACCCTCCGATTGGCAAAGGGGTTCCCGTTCCCGGCGCGCTGCGGCCGCATATTGCCGTACCGACGACTGCCGGTACTGGGAGCGAGACTACAGGCGTCGCCATCTGCGACCTGACGGATATGCATGTAAAGACCGGGATCGCGCACCGGGCATTGCGGCCTCAGATAGGAATTCTAGATCCGCACAATACGCGGACCCTGCCGCAGATGGCCGCCGCCAGTACGGGTCTGGACGTGTTGAGCCATGCGCTGGAATCCTTGACCGCGCTGCCCTACGACGGCCGCACCGCGCCTGAGTCGCCTGAGTTGAGGCCGGCCTACCAGGGCGCCAACCCGATCAGTGACATCTGGTCTACCAAGGCGATCGAAATGGTCTCGGCGAACATCGTGCGGGCGATCCAGGACACGGAGGATGACGAGGCGCGCAGCGCGATGTTGCTTGCCGCGGCCTACGCCGGGATTGGATTCGGCAACGCGGGCGTGCATTTGCCTCACGGCATGAGCTACCCAGTGAGTGGCATGGTGCGGTCGTACAGACCGGTGGGTTACCCGCCCGATCATGCCATTATTCCGCATGGGATGGCGGTCATCCTCAATGCTCCGGCCGTCTTCCGCTTTACGGCGCCGACGAATCCCGAGAAGCATCTGTATGCGGCGCGTTTGATGGGTGTGGACACGACGGGTGCGGCAGCGGAGGATGCAGGTGAACTGCTCGCGGGGGCGATCATCGACCTGATGCAGAAGACCGGCGTTCCGAATGGTCTGGGCGCCATTGGCTTTACGGAGGCGGACATACCGGCGCTGGTAGAGGGTACTCTGCCGCAACACCGGGTGACGAAGCTCTCGCCGCGACCGGCGGAGGCGCATGATTTGGAGTCGCTTTTCCGGGACGCGATGAAGTACTGGTAGTGTGAAGGGGCGGGCGGGGGAACCGACCGGGACCAGGCTCTGGAGGCGGTTTCTATTTCAACGCCTGCGCCAAAACCTGGGCCATGTGGAGCGGCGCGCGGCCGGCAAACTGCTCAATCTGGTCGCGGCAGCTTGTGCCGCTGGCAACGAGAATTGCTTCGGCCGGCATCTCGCGGACGGCAGGGAAGAGTCGCTCCTCGCCTATGTCCCGGCTCACATCGTAGTGGCCCTTTGTGTAGCCGAAATCACCTGCCATGCCGCAGCAACCGCTGTCGATCAGCTGCACTTCGTACCCGGCTGCGTGCAGCGCGGCCACGCTGGCGTCGTTACCGATCAGGGCTTTCTGGTGACAGTGGCCGTGGAGATAGGCCGTGCCCGGCTCGTTGCGCCAGATTGACGGGAATTCTGACTCAGGACTGTACTTCTCCTCTTCGCGGCCGTTCCCACTCTCCTCGGGAACAGCTGTCACACGGGCGATGAATTCGTCGAAGGTCAGGGCGTTCTCAGCCACAACTCGCGCGCCCTCACGATCGGAAGCCAGTTCCAGGTATTCGTCGCGGAGGGTGAGAATACAGCTGGGCTCCAACCCGACAATTGGCAGGCCCTGACGCGCGAAGGGGGCGAGCAGGGCTACGTTTTGGTCTACCCATCCGCGCACTTTGTCGGCCTGGCCGCCGGTGATAAGAGGCCGTCCGCAGCAGGCGCGTCCTTCCGCCAGGCGCACGTTGTAACCGGCCGCCTCCAGTACCTGTACTGCAGCCTGACCGATCTCCGGATGATTGTACTCGGCCCACGTATCGTGAAAAAGAATAACTGTTGCCGGTTTGTTACCGTTGGCGGCGCTTGCTACCGCGGCCGGTGCACGGCTGGAAAACCATGCTGACAGCGGCTGCCGGGAATAGGCGGGCAGGCTGCGGCGCGGATCGACGCCGGTGCGGGCGAGGGCTGCTTTTGCCGGGGCTGACTTCATTGCCCAGTTGACAAGTGGAATCAGAGGGCGGCCAAATCGAAACAGCAGGTGGTTGAGTGTGGGCAGCAGCCCCATCATCCGGTTGAAGAGGGGTAGACCGTTGCGGTCGTAGTAGTGGACCAGGTACTCGGCTTTGATACGCGCCATGTCGACTGCTGAGGGGCACTCGCTCTTGCAGGCCTTGCAGCCGATGCAGAGGTCCATTACGTCGTACATCTGGGGCGAAAACAGCTCATCGCGAGGAATGCGACCGGCCATGGCGTTGCGCAGGGCATTGGCGCGGCCGCGAGTGGTGTCCTTCTCGTCGCGGGTGGCGATGTAGCTGGGGCACATGGTACCTGTGCCGAGCTTGCGGCAGACGCCGGCACCGTTGCACATTTCGACGGCGCCATCGAAGCCGAAATCGCTGCTCCAGTCGAACACGGTTCGCAGCTGGATGGTTTCGTACTCTTTGCCGAAGCGCAGATTCTCGGTAGAGGGCGGCGCGTCGATGATCTTGCCCGGATTCATGCGATTGTCGGGATCGAAGACCTCCTTCACTTGCCGCAGAGCGCCGTAGAGCTCCGGCCCAAACAGGCGGGGGTGGAGATAGCTGCGGGCGAGGCCGTCGCCGTGTTCGCCGCTCATGGCGCCGCCGTAGCTCACTGCCAGGTCGCAGGCGTGTTCGCCGACGGTTCGCAGCGTGTCGATGCCTGTCTGGTTTTTGAGATTGAGGAGCGGGCGCACATGTAGACAGCCGGCGGACGCGTGGGCGTAGACTGCGATGCCGGGAACATCTTCCTGTTCACCGCAGACTTCAAGAATTTCTTGCAGATAGTCGGCCAGCTTTTCTTGGGGAACGGTAACGTCTTCGATACCGGGAACAGGCTTGTAGTCGCCGCGGCGTCCCATGAGGATATTCAGGCCGGCCTTGCGCACATCCCACACATCTTTCTGGCGGGCCGGATCCAACTGTTTGACGATTGTACTTCGCCATCCGCGCGATTGCAGGTGGCGCTCCAGCCCGTCCAATCGCGCGGCGAGCTCGCGCTCGTCGGCACCGTAGAATTCGGTCAGCAGTACAGCCTCGGGGTCTCCGACGACAAAGTGGAGTCGCTTGGCCCACTCGGGCTGGGCGCGGGCGAGGTCGATCAGATGCTTGTCCAGGAGCTCGGAGGCGCTGGGGCTTGTTTCCAGAATGTCGGGGATGGCGGCGCAGGCGTCGATGAGGCGATCGAAGTGGACGACGGCCAGCGCGGTCATTGGCGGCTTGCGAACCAGTTTCAGTTGGGCACTGGTTACGGTTGCGAGCGTGCCTTCGCTGCCGGCGAGAAGCTGGCTGAGGTTGAACTGGTCGATCTGTGAGGCGTCGCAGAATTCGGAGCGGTAGAGTCTGTCGAAGCCGAGCCGGGCGCGCAGGAGACCGGCGCGCTCGCTGGCTCTGGATTCTCCGTTGGTGGCGGCTTCATCCTGGAGCAGTCCGTGCAGCAGGCGGTCGAGGCCGTAACCTGAGGCGCGACGCCAGTGACGGGGCCAGCGCTCCAGTATCTGCTCAAACTGTGCGCGCACGATAGCGGGGACTTCGCGATACAACTGCGCTTCAAGGGAGTCGCCGCGGCTTCGACTTTCCAGCTCGGCGGCGGAAACTGAACCGAAGCGCGTTGCGGAGCCGTCGCTGAGGATGGCGCTGGTCTCCAGCAGGTTATCGGCCATCATGCCGTAGAGAATGCTGTGGCTGCCGGTGGCATTGTTGCCGATTGAGCCGCCAACGGAAGCCCGGTCGGCGCTGGCGGGATCCGGTCCCAGCATCAGCCCCAGCGGGGCCAGTGTTCGGTTGAGATTGCCTACAGAGATGCCTGCCTGGACAGTGGCGGTAGCGGCTTCTTCATCTACTGCCAGGATGCTGTCCATGTATTTGGTCGTGTCGATGACAAGCCCTGGACCCACGCACTGACCGGCCAGCGAACTGCCCCCGCCCCGCGGCAGCAGGGGGACTCCGCGGCGCGCCGCAAGCTCCACGGCGGCCTGGACATCATCAGCGTGGCGAGGAATGACGACACCCAGTGGTTGAATCTGATACTGGCTGGCATCGGTGCTGTAGAGCATACGGCTGTAACCATCAAAGCGCACTTCGCCTTCGACGATTTGCTCCAGCTCATGGACCAACTCCTGGGTCTCCCCCAGGGGGCCATGGAAGGAATCCGACGGGAGGGCGGCTGGATCCTGAATCGACGTGTTCTGCGTCATGATGGGGTTATCCTATACGTTGACACTGTAAGGCGGCATTGGGGTTGCCAATAGAATGGTGCGCGCTTCGATTCAGGACCCTGTCGGGAAAGGATTGGATGGCCCTGCACTTTAACAGATTCCATATTTGCGGTATACTCGCGTATCACATAAGGGACAGGTCATTGCCGCCAATCGAGGCAGACACAGACTCACGAATACATTGCGAAGCCGTGTCCCAGTCGGATTCGCACAACAGGAGATTTGAATGTCCAATAGCGTAAACGGTAACGGCGCCCAAATCAAAATGTACACCACTGGCTGGTGTCCGGATTGCTGGCGGGCGAAGTCGGTGATGCGGGGCAACGGCGTTGACTTCGAGGAGATCGACATTGAGGGCGATGAAGACGCCAGAGAGTTGGTGCAGAAACTCAATAAGGGCAACATGTCTGTGCCGACGATCGTCTTTCCCGATGGCGATGTGTTGACCGAACCTTCCACGACAGCGTTGATGGCAAAGCTCTCCAAGCTATAGCTGCCTTTCCGCCCCCCCAGGTCGTGCGGCCAGCGATTTCGGCCCCGATCCCCCATGGGTTGCTGCCGACACTGTGGGGTTGGCCTGACCACCCCGGACCAGGCTATTTCCGAGTAGTGGCGAAAACGGCAACCCTGCGGTGGAAAATCGAACATTTCGCCGACGCAAGACCTCTCCGGCAGGAGTAGAATTTGAATTGTTACAGTTTGGAAGAAACCAGTGAGCAGGAGATATATTCCGGCTATTTCGGCAAAGTCATTCATACGGAGAATGTGACGCTTGTTTACTGGCGTGCCGAGGCGGAAGCGCGTCTTCCTGCCCATGCACATCCTCACGAACAGGTTGTAAGCGTGCTGGAGGGCCAATTTGAACTCAGCGTCAGCGGCGGCGAGACAAGCATTCTGGGGCCGGGCAAGGTCGCTGTGATTCCCAGTGACACGGAGCACTCCGGACGCGCCTTGACCGACTGCAGGTTTCTGGATGTTTGTTATCCTGTACGCACGGGTTTTGCGGCGACGGCTTGATTGACTGTAACGCATTTGGATGGGAAAGATCAGGTCTGGTCCCCAAAGTGGGGCTGGCGCCGACCGGACGTATCTGAGAGCCTTGCGAGAGCACGGAAGCCAGCCGGACACAGTCTGTAGGTGTATCTCGGATTCTGTAATCGCAAGGGAATTCTCTCTCTCTTCACAGTGAGTAGTTTCGGAACTGAAAGGTAGAAAATGGAGACATGGAACATTCAATCCTGAGTCATGTCGATTTGAGCCATCGCCTGAAGCGAAAGGAGTACGACCAGATTCTCGCTGAGCGGCAGCAGGAGTTTCTGGCATTGCGTCTAAGACTAGGCGGGCAGGTCGGGGGCAAATTGGGTCCTCCGCTTCTGATTCTTTTCGAGGGCTGGGACGCGGCGGGTAAAGGCGGCTGTATCCGGCGGCTGACAGCCCCTTTGGATCCGCGCCATTTTTCGGTGTTCCAGTACCAGGCGCCAAACGATCGGGAGAAAAGACACCATTTCCTGTGGCGGTTTTGGCCGGCCGTTCCCGGTAAGGGGGGCATGTGCATATTTGATCGCACCTGGTATGGGCGTGTGCTGGTGGAACGCGTCGAGGGTTTCGCCAGCGTGCCTGACTGGCGGCGGGCCTACGAAGAGATTCGTCACTGGGAGTCGCTCCTGGTTTCAGACGGAATGATACTGATCAAGTTTTTCCTTCACATTTCGTCGAAGGAACAGAAGAAGCGTTTCGAAAGCCGAGCGGAGGACCCGTTACGCCAGTGGAAGCTCACAGATGAGGACTGGCGCAACCGGAAGAAGCGCAGGGAGTATGAAGAGGCGATTCAGGAGATGGTGGAGAAGACCGATACCGTCCTGGCGCCTTGGACAATGGTGGCCGCGGAACAGAAACGATTTGCCCGCGTCAAGGTCCTGGAGACGGTGATTCAGAGCGTTGAGGCGGCTCTGGGCTGACCAACGTCGGCAGCTAACTGGATAATTGGTTGTCATCTGAATTCCGGAAGTGCACGAGTCCTCTGGTCTCTGACTTTTCTATGCTACTAACCGACAACGTTGCGATTATCACCGGAGCTGCCTCCGGCATTGGGCGGGCCTGCACACAGCGTTTCCTGAATGAAGGGGCGACTGTTTTGGCCTGCGATATTGACGACCGCGGGCTGGAGGAGCTGGCCGGTGAATGCGACAGAAGCCGTCTTCACACCGTTCACTGTGATGTAACGAAGAGGGGCGACGCGGAGTCAAGCGTCGGGCAGGCGCTTTCAATTGGCGGCAGGCTCGACTGCCTCGTCAATTCGGCGGGTATTACGCCGCGCACGCTGCCGCCTGAGGCTGATTTTGAGGCGCGCTGGGACGCGGTGATGGAGGTCAATGCCAAGGGTGTTTTTCTCATGTCGTATGCGGCGCTGGCGGAGATGCGACCGGCGGGCAGGGGCTCGATAGTCAACCTCGTCTCAATAATGAGCATGGTGGGCTACCCGACTTCGCTGCCGTTTTCGGACGGCTTTACCGCGTACCCGCACAGCAAGGGCGCGGTGGCGCAGATGACGCGGGAGATGGGTGTGCGATTCGGGGTCGAGGGCGTTCGAATCAATGCGGTTGCGCCGGGATTTGTCTACTCGCCGCTCACGGAGAACGTTGTGGGCGACCCGGATGTACATGCGGAGATGAAGCGGCTGCATCCGATGGGGCGGATGGGGCAGCCGGAGGAGATTGCGGCGGTGGTTGCTTTTCTGGCCTCAGACGACGCCTCATTTGTCACTGCGAGCGTGTGGCCGGTGGATGGGGGGTATACGGCGCAGTAGGACTGTAGACTCTCTCAACCGATTGGGGCCGATTTCAGATCTGACATACTGAGAACATTCCTTCTTACAGTCGCCTAAGTCGCCGGGAGATGTCGCCTCGAGCACCAACATCCACAACCAAGACTGTCAGACGGTCCTCTTTCAAGCTGTAGACTTTTCCCACATCGCCAACTCGATAATTGTATAGCGGTACGTCGACCAGCTTTTCGCCCAGGTACGGGTCTTCTTCAAACCTGTGAAAGGACTAGGCCAAACGATTCTGCATACTCTCCGGTAAACGGCGCACCGCTTTCTGAGCCCGGCGTTGAAGTATTACGGTCCAGGAACTATTCGTCACTTACATCTACGCTTAGTTCGGTGAACTGTTCCCGCCAGGGTCGGGCGGTCGAGGGATCGGCCCGCCACTCTTCGAGTGCTGGCATGGCTTGCCGGGCTGATCGCGAATCTTCTAATGTTTCCAAGACAGCGATGTAGTCGGCGAAGGGTATTAGCGCCGCAATCGGCTGACCGTAGCGCTCGATAATGGTATCGCTGTCTCCGGTCAAGGCGCTCTCCAATAGCCGGCGCCAGTTGGACCGTGCTTCGTCGCTACTCATCGTTCTGGCTGGCATTTCTCGTCTTCCCCTTGTTTCGTCGTTTTCTGACAAGACTGTAGCTGTCTATTCTCTGGCCGTCAACCTATCGCCTGGATGGGGTACATCTTTGATTTAGGGTGGAAACATTCTGGCGGGGAGATTATGGCTGCGGCGGCTGGAATTATTTAGCGGATCTTGGGGAGACTCAGGGCGGGCGGCAGGGCTGGCAATACCAGGAGGTCCGTTGAATTTTGGGGGGACAGGGCGGGGCGTTGCGGGGGCGCAGCCCCGCACAAGAGAGGGCCGAAGGCCCGAACGCCCAGAAGGGCAGTTCTTAGTTGTTAGTGAATGGGCGATCTTTCGGTGGTGGATGTGAGGGATTGACACGGGCTGGTCGATACCAGAGGTAAACAAGAGTTCACCCCCATTTTGGGATGCATTCCACGGACAGTGCAAGCGCAACAGACGGAGTAACATGCTCCTGGACGCCCGTCACACTCGTTCCGGTGTGAGGGGAATCTTGGGATTTCGTACTACGCTGGCGGTGAGTGTGGCAGGGAGCTGAAGTCGTGCGTACAATGCCCCCGCCGGCATTGCCACAGTGACCAGACCTGCCGCAAGGGGGGCCCCGCATCGGGCGCGCGGGGTCCCGTGCGCTGCGGATTACTCCTCGTCTGTGTCGATATAGATACCGGAGCCGATGACGCCCTTCTGTTCCGTGTTGGGCGGCTGGAAGCTCACGGCGTAGCCGAGCTTCGGCGAACCGGTCTCCTCGTCTCCCTGGATGGCCGGGTTGTCGTAGTGATAGCGCAGGAACTTCCGACCTTCGCGGCGTGCGCCTCCGATCAACTCCTCGGCGAATCTCACGCCCTTGGAGTCCGTCCTCGTCATGTCCGTGGTAATGCCTTCGCGAAACGGTTCGGACCCGTGAAACAGGGTGACGCCGCCGCCGCTCACGACATACAGGTAGATGGAGCCTGACTTCCAGTCCCCTCCTTCGACTCGGAAGGCGTTTCGGACGCCGGTGAGGGCGCTGTAGCCTTCGGACAAGACGGCATTGCTGTAGGTCTCGGCCGCGGCTTCGACAAAGGCGATGAGTGTCTCGCGGTCCACAACTTCCGACGCGGTGACGGGGGGTTTGGGGAGATCCGCAACCTGGATTGGGACATTGGAGACGTCCTGCGAAAAGCCGCCGACCAGTACGAATCGTCTTGCGGTGATCCCGGAAATGTATTCGACAGCGTATGCCGTCTTCGGGCCCTCGTCGTCGTATCGGACAAAACCACCGCCTTGGGCGGCGGCCGCGAAGAGTTTCTCGACGACCTTGGTTCCGCGTGCGTCCTCGACGCCCATCAGGTTTTTGCTTTCGGCTTCACGATCGTTCCCGTGAATGAACGCGTCTCCGTTCATGAGAAAGATTATGAGGAAAGTCGAGCCGGATTTCCAGTAGCCCTCAGTTTTCAGCCCCTCCCTGAGTTTCGCGCCTTCGTTCATGTCCGTGATCGCCTCGATGCGCGCCTTAGCTCCGAGGACGAAGGCCTTGAGGCTTTCGGGATCGGTCACCTGGGCGGCAGTTACTTCGCCCATCGCGGTTGCGCCGTCGGGGATCGGGGGTATTGGTTGGCAGGCGGCCAAGCCTATCCCAAACGTTGCGACCCCTGCCGTCTTTAGAAATGCGCGTCGGGAAAGTGCACGGTGTGTCATTGTTTTTTCCTTTCTTTAGAATGGTGAAGTAGCTTTTCCGGTCTGCGCCGGCATGAATTTGGTCAACAAAGTGGTTGTCAGCGGTTAGGCCATCAGCAAAATTAGTTATCTGACCATGGTAAATCGGGGGTGCTGTCGGGGTTCAACTGAAATCGATCCTCCTTTTACGAGCAAGAAAAGGAATTGGGCCCACTACGTACACCACACTCTGTACGGACCCACGCAGTTCGCCAAACGCGACTTCGGCTCGCAAGGAGTTCTGCCTCTTATCGCGCCGGTCATTTCCATTAAGCGAGTTTCGTGAGTGAATTCGGGCAAGGTTAACAGTCTGATGACATGCAAAGTCTATCTTGTATACCAGATCGGTATCTTCCCTAACTATTACATCAATTTGGATTACGTTGCGAATTTCAGGGGGAGATTATAGCAAGCGTTAGGTTTCTTGCTGGTCGGAACTCAACTCGCTATCCGCCGACCAAGCATGCCGCGTGGAATACTGTTCTTACAGCTGTCCCAAAAGCGACTAAAGAAAATAGTATAGCGTTTCAGGCAAAATCGTAGAAACTGCTATTGACTGTTACTGCGCAGCGCCCGCCACACTCGCTCCGGGGTGAAGGGGATTTCGCGGATGCGCACGCCGGTTGCGTCGAAGATGGCGCTGGCAATTGCGGGGGCCATGCCGTCCATTGGGATTTCGGCTATTGCCTTTGCGCCGAAAGGTCCTGTCGGTTCATAGGTCTGGACAAGCACTGTGCCCAGTTCGGGCATTTCATTGGCGGTCAGTATGCGGTAGTCGCCGAATCTGTCGATCTCCAGACGGCCCTTGTCGTCGTAGGGCATCTCCTCGCAGAGGGCGTAGCCGAGGGCCTGGGTCATACCGCCTTCGACTTGACCGCTGGCGGTGACCGGATTGATGGCGATTCCGCAGTCTACTGCCATCACTACTTTTTCGACGGTCACCTGGCCTGTCTCGGTGTCCACTTCCAGCGCGGCGTACTGCGCGGCAAAGGGAGGTGGACTGACATAACTCATGTGGCTGGCGGTGGCCATGATCTGATGCTGCTCTTCCTGGTGGATGCTGTGAAGAGCAACTTTTTCCAGAGGAACGGCCTGTCCGCCTGGCGCGAGGACCTTTTGATCCTCAAGCCAGAGCTGATCGGCGTCGACGCCCTCGAAAAGATGGGCGGCGGCGTGGCGCCGGATCTGGCCGCTGACGTCTTCGGCCGCTTTGAGCACTGCGCCGCCGGAGATGTATGTCGTGCTGCTGGCGTAGGCGCCGGTGTCGAAGGGCGTAAAGTCGGTATCGCTGCTGTAGATGACGATCTGATCGAGAGGGACGCCCAGCGCCTCGGCCGCAATCTGGGCCAGAACGGTATCGGAGCCGGTACCGAGGTCGGTAGCTCCAACCAGGAGGTTGAAGGAGCCGTCGTCGTTGAGCTTGATGCTGGCGGCACCCATGTCGAGCCCGGCGATGCCGGTTCCGTGCATACAGATTGCCAGTCCAATGCCGCGGCGGATATGTGGTTGGTCGGGCGGCGCTTTCCAAAGGGAGTCATTGCGCCGGTCCCAGTCGATGGATGCGGCGCCAGCCTCAACACACTCTGCCAGGCCGCTGCTTTCGACCGTCTGCGGGAAGCCCTCGCGACCCTCTCCCATGGCTATAGCCATCGGCAGCGATTGGCCCTCCTTCACCCAGTTGAGGCGCTTGAATTCCACAGGGTCCATGCCGAAGGCGAGCGCCATCTCCTCCATGTGCTGTTCAAGGCCGAAGAGGGCCTGGGGCGCGCCGTAGCCGCGGAATGCACCGGGCACAGGTTTGTTGGTATAGACGACATCGCAGTCGAAGCGTGCCGAAGGCAGCCAGTAGGTGCTGAGGGCGCGAAAGCCGGTGACCATCTGCACCGTCAGGCCGTGGGTCCCGTAGGCGCCGGTGTCGGCTACCACCCGCACATCCATGCCGACCAGCTTGCCGTCTGCGTCGACGCCGCTGCGGAAGCGCAGCCGCTGCGGGTGGCGCGTGCGGGCGGAACTGAATTCCAGCTGGCGCGTGTACTCGAACTTGACGGGCCGGCCGGTTGCAATCGTCAGATGGGCGCACAGGTCTTCGATGAGCATCTCCTGCTTGCCGCCGAAACCGCCGCCGATGCGGGGCTTCACCACGCGGATGCGGCGTACGGGCAGGCCGAGCAGGGGCGCAACCATGCGGCGCACATGGAATGGGACCTGTGTGCTGGTGCGGATGACGAGGCGGTCGTCTTCGTCCCAGTAGGTGATGACGATGTGCGGCTCGATACTCGCTTGCTGCACTTGATGAACACGGTATTCGCTCTCGAAAACAAAGTCGGCAGAGGCGAGGGCGGCATCGACATCGTTATGGTCCACGAGCAACTTAACGGCGACGTTGCGTTTGGCGTCGTGAATCATCTGCGCGTCGGTTTCGTCGTGGATCACGGGCGCGCCATCTAGGGTCGCTTCGTCGGCAGAGAATATTGCGGGAAGCTCTTCGTATTCAACTTTAATGCGTTCCAGGGCTTCCTGTACCAGTTCCGGGGTCTCCGCGGCCACTGTTGCCACTCTGTCGCCGACGTAGCGCACTTTCGAATCGAGGCAGACCTGGTCGTAAGGGGGCGGCTGAGGGTAACTCTGACCGCCGCTGGCGTAGATGACGCGGGGCAGGTCGGCGTAGGTGTGGACGGCATGCACGCCAGGCAACGCCAGCGCGTCGGCGGTATCGATGGAGAGGATGCGGGCGTGGGCAACCGGGCTGGTGAGGAGGCCACCGTAGAGCATGCCGGGCAGTTCCACGTCGTCGGCAAAGACGGGCCGACCCTTGGCCAATTTGACCGCGTCTACCTTCGGTTCCGGTTTGTTGACGACGTGGGTTCGGGGCGGGGCAACGGTCATTGGCACGCTGCGGGTCTGCGTTTGCGTATCCGGCGCGCCGTCGTGCCAGCCGTTCGCAGGCGGCTGGTCGGTGGTCGGCCATTCGCCGGTGGTGGGCGCGTCGCGTACATCGATTTCCGGGGGCGGAGGAGACTCTCCCTGCAGTTGGGATGCGGCCCGCAGTATCGCCTGTACAGGTTTTATGTAGCCAGTGCAGCGGCAGAGAACGCCGGCGATAGCTTCTCTGACCGCGGCTTCGCTGGGCTGCGGCTCGTTGTCCAGCAGATGCTGGGCGGCCAGGATCTGTGCGGGTGTGCAGTAGCCGCATTGGATTGCGCCGCATTCGATAAACTGCTGCTGCAAGGCGGAAAGGCGAGGAGACAGGAGGTCCGACCGGCTCCTTTCTCCGCCTTCCTCGGTTTCCTCTTCCAGCCCTTCAAGGGTGATGACGGAGGCGCCATCAGCTTGGAAAGCCAGCAGGATTCCGCTGTTGACCAGGCGATAACTGGACGGGTCGTCGGGCGTTCGGGTGAAGAGAATCGCATCGGCGCCACTTTCGCCGGTCTCGTCGCCATGTTTTAGGCTGTAGATGCGCAGACGCCGCAATAGCGTTCGCAGCAGTTCACCGGGGTGGACGTCGACTGGGTGGTGGTCGCCGTTGACTGTGAGTGTGATCGATGCAGGCATGGATTGGATTTTCTAGTCCTGAGTCTTTAGGTCTGCGGTGTTACCCGGCTATTGAAGCGCGCCCTTTGCGCCAGCTTGCGCCCGCCGGCCCACGACTTCCGCCATGGCCAACCTGTATTCGGCGCTGCCTTTGAAATCGCCTACGGGGACAAGCGGGCCGCCGGCTAGCTGGGGCCGGGGACCGACGCCGCAAAGGGCGGTCCGTATTGTGTTGACGCCGTTTGCCGGGGCGACAACAACAGCAGCAACGATGCACCTGTCCATGGGTGTGCGGGCTATACGTGCGTGGCCGGCGGCGGTTTGTCCAAGGGGCAGTTGAATCTCAGTAATGAGTAGCGGGCCGCCAGCCAGGCGGGATTGGGAAATGGGGAAATCGTCCAACTGACAGAGTGACTTGACTCCGTCTTTGTCGACTGCCACGACGGTTGCGTTCAGGGCAAGTAAGGCGGCGAACAGTTCGCTGTCCGGCTCGGCAAGGGCAACGAGCCCGCCGACTGTGGCGGCGTTGCGGAGATTCTGCGGCCCTTCAAAGCGGGCGGTATTGGGCAGGATGCCGGTGGCAAGACGTGAACTCAGGGGGTGTTCGACTAAATCCGTAATGGTAGTCATTGCGCCGACGCGCAGATTGGAATCGACATCCTGGATATAGGACAGAGCCAAGTCAGCCAGGTCGACAACGCCGTCGACGTCCCGCCGCTGCCTCGTTTCGAGGGTTCCCACCAGGTTTGTGCCGCCTGCCAGAGGCACGCGCCGCGAGGTGCTGTCAGCCAGGAGTTCGAGCGCGTCAGTCAGCGTCTTCGGTCTGTGATATTCCGCGAGAATTGCCATGGTTAGTAAGTGAACAGTGGCTTGGGGAATCGTGCTGCGTGTTCCTGGTGCAGGGGTCAGGCGCCTGGCGGAGGTTCGGGGGCAAGATCCAGCTCCTGCAGCAGTCCGACCAAGCTGAAATTCATCGCCAAGACAACAGCCGCCGGCGTGAGCAGAAAGATTGGCAGGACGGTCACAAAGCTGACGACGAGCAACACGACCTGGAAGAGGAACATGAGAAAAGTATAGAGAGGGTGGCGCAGGGCGAGGATGAAGGCGTTTCTGAGGACCATCTTGATACTCATGTCGTCCTGCTGCCAGAGCAAGGGGAAAAAGTATTGTCCCGCCATCAGAACGATAATCATGATCCAGACCCATACGATACTGATGATCTGGGCCCAACTTGCGGTACTGGCCCCATAGAAGCGGATATTCACGGCAACGCCGCCGATCATCAGAAGGTTGATGCCGAGCAGCAGCCAGCTTTTGCCGATTGTCGTTTTTGCCCCTTCCCAGAAGAATGCGCTCTCCACGCGACGGTAATTGGCGACACGGTTGGCGGCGTTATGGATACCTGACGTCACCGGGCCCGCTGGCAGTATCAGGAAGATACCGACCCACCAAAGGACGCTGAGCCAGACCCATAGAAGCAGGTCCTCATAGAGCGCCCTTATCGTGCGCCACATTACTGTGAATGCTTTCATATCAGTTCCATCTACCGCCAGGTTGTTGCGCGGCCCAAGGGAGGCACCGGCGCTGTAACTGGACCGGGGCCGTGAGAATCGTCCGCCCTATTATAGCAGTAGCCACCTTGTTTCTCTGAATTGAACAGTGCCGGCATTGACTGGGATCTGGGTGCTGGAGGGGCAGCCGGGAGGAGGGGATGCGGCTCATCAAGGGTTGCGTGGACCTGAGCGAGATGGCGCAAACTTTTGCCACTTAGGAATCGGGACAGATATAATGGATTACGGGTTGCACCAGACGGTTTGTGGAAACCTGCCTGAGGGTATCTGCTTAGCCATATACAGTGTCTGTCTTGACCAACTCTTTAACTTCGCCGCCAGGCTTTCGGATGGCGTACTCGGTAGGCAGCCGCCAGGTTGGTTGGGGCACACTGTCGACATGCCACGATGGTGGGGAAGAACCAGCACGTTGGGTAGCAAGGGCGGGGCGTTGCGGGGGCGCAGCCCCTGCACAAGAGAGGGCCGAAGGCCCGAACGCCCAGAACTGCAGTGATCAGTGGTCAGTGGTCAGAGACTGCGGCGATTTATTGAGGATTGGTGTGAAGAGAAATGAGGAGAGAGTCACCTTCACTTGCCTCATTCAGTTCTGAGATCAGTTGCGGCTGAGTCGTTACACCTGAGGTAAGAATTCCAGGCCGGAAAACCCAGCGCCGCGGGCGCGAATCTTCTCATGCAGACAAAGGATGTCGATCGAGTAGAGCAGCAGTCCACCCAAGGCGCAGATTGCCCGACGGGGTGAGTCCGCCCCAAAGCACTCGGAGGATGACCGATGACCAACCAAGGCCGAAAGATCCTTGTATGCGTTGCCTGGCCATATGCCAACGGCGAGAAGCACATTGGACAGATTGCAGGCGCGTATCTGCCGCCCGATATCTTCGCCCGATACCAGCGCATGGCAGGCAACGATGTACTGATGGTCAGCGGCTCCGATACGCATGGTACTCCGATCACTTTGCAGGCGGAGAGGGAAGGTCTGGGCGCTGCGGAGGTGGTGGACAAGTATCACGAACTCTTCGTGGAGGGCTGCGTGGCGATGGGCCTGACCTTCGACCTGTATACACACACTGACACGCAGAACCACTGGGACGTTACCCAGCAGGTGTTTCGACGCCATATGGCGAACGAGTTTATCTATAAGGAAGTGCAGAAGCAGTGGTACGACCCGGAGGCGGGGCGGTTTTTGGCGGACCGTTACGTGGAAGGGAGTTGCCCTTTCTGCGGCTTTGCCGAGGCACGCGGCGATCAGTGCGACAACTGCGGGCGCCTGTATGATGCTCTGGAGTTGACCGACACAAGGTCCAAGTTGAGCGGCAGCACTGACTTGGAGGTGCGGGAAACTGAACATTTCTTCCTTGACCTGGGCGCTCTCAATGAACCGCTGTTGGAGTGGATCGGCAGCGGCAAAGAGCACTGGCGCAACAACGTCCTGAACTTTACGCAAGGGCAGTTGAATCTGAAGGAGTTGCGGGGGCGGGCCATTACACGTGACATCGATTGGGGTATCGCGATTCCAATCGAGGGCTACGAGAGCAAGTGTATTTACGTCTGGTACGACGCGGTGCAAGGTTATTTGAGCGCGGCTATCGAATGGGCTGCATTGAGCGGCGGCAAATGGCAGGACTGGTGGGACCGGGATCTTTCGCCGGACGCCCGCCATTACTACTTCATTGGCAAGGACAACATCCCTTTCCACACGCAGATCTGGCCGGGCATGATTATGGCCTATAACGATGAGGTCAAAGCGGACTTCGAAGCGGCAAACATCGCCGGCCTATCTGAAACGGCTGAGCCGCTGAAAACGGCACGCCTGAACTTGCCGTACGACGTACCGGCTAATGAGTACCTCAACTTTGGGGGGGCACAGTTCAGCACAAGCCGCGGCAATGTCATTGGTTTCAATACGGTTCTGGAGGAATTCCAGGCGGACGCCTGGCGCTATACATTGACGGCGATGGCGCCAGAGACTGCGGATACTGAGTTTACCTGGCCGGACTTTGTCGAGCTTGTCAACAACGAGCTGGTTGCCAACTGGGGCAATCTGGTCAACCGGGTGTTAGGTTTCGCTTTCAGGCGTTTCGACGGTGCTGTTCCTCAGCCAGGCGAGTTGGACGCGACGGATGAAGCCTTGTTGGAAGAGATACGCGGAGGCTTTGACAGCGTGGGAGCGCTATACGAAGCGGTGAGGTTGAAGGCCGCGCTGCAGGAGACCCGGCGCTTGAGCCAGCGCGTAAACCAGTACTTGAACGAGAAGGAGCCCTGGAGGACTTTTAAGACGGATCCACAGGCCACGGCGACAACCGTTTATGTGACGCTGCAGGCCATCGACTGGCTGAAATTGCTGTGGGCCCCGATTCTGCCCCACAGCAGTGAACAGTTGCACCAATATCTTGGTTATTCCGATCCGCTGTTTGGACAGCTCGATACGACAGACGTTGAAGACGACCGCGGTTCACATGTGGTGTTACGCTATGACCATGGGGGCGCCTGCGGGGTCTGGCAGGCGAAGACCTTAGCAGCCGGTCAAAACTTGCGGAAACCGGGGCCGCTTTTCGACAAGCTGGATCCTGAGGTTGTGCTGGGTGAGGCGGACGTGTAACCTGTGACAGGGCCCATGAACAGAGGCATCGATGCAACAGCCTATGTCTTAGTTTCGGTTCTGATCGTCTATGCGGCCCTGGGCACGCTTTTCGCCATCAAGACTCCGCCCTGGCAGAACCCGGACGAGCCGGCCCATTACAACTACATTGCCCATCTTGCGACCGAAAGGCAGTTTCCGGTGCTGCGGATGGGCGATTATGATGAAGCCTACCTCGCGCGCCTGAAAGCGGAAAGGTTTCCTCCGGACCTTTCGATAGAATCGGTCCGTTACGAATCCCACCAACCTCCTCTTTACTATTTGCTCGCGGTCCCGGCCTACTGGCTTAGCCAGGGCATGCCTCTGGCGTTGAGGCTTTTCAGCGTTGTGTTGGGCGGGGGCGTCGTGCTGCTGATCTTCCTCTGTGCGCGCGCGGCAGTACCCGGGTCGCCTCACATTGCACTGGGCGCGGCCGCCTTTGCAGCCTTTCTTCCAATGCACGTGGCGCTGATGGCGTCGATTAATAACGACGCACTCGCCGAACTCTTGATCGCCGGAACTGTGCTGGCGCTCCTGCGCTGGCAACGTTTGAAGGCCGGGAGCGAAGTTGAAGAAGGGTGGGGCCATCTACTGGCAGCCGGAATCCTCATTGGGCTTGGCTTTCTCACGAAGGCGACCACCTATACCCTCCTCCCTGTCGCAATTGTCGTTGTCATCATTCAGTCGGTCTGGACCGAGTCAGCCGGCAGCGTCCCGGTTGGAAAGCTGACTAGGCGGCTCGCGCTGGTGATAGGGCCTGCCTTGCTACTCGGACTGCCTTGGTGGATCCGGAACAGCATGCTTTACGGAAATCTGGACATCCTTGGCCTCAGCTGGCACGAAGCGGTCGTGACCGGGCAGCCGACAGCTGCAGCCTGGATCGCGGAGAACGGTTGGGCCGCCTATTGGGAGAGGGCGTGGACGTTTACCAGCAAGAGCTTCTGGGGTGTATTTGGCTGGTTGGGCGTCTTTATGGATGGACGCGTCTATACCGTTTTCTTAATTCTTTCGGCCCTGGCAGCGGTGGGCGTTCTGTACGGATTCCGGGCGCGGGTGAAGAGCTGCAGATGGCAGTGGGGTCGCTTTCTGTCTTCTCCTGGCATGACTCTGCTGTTGCTGTGGCTGGCGACATTCGCGGCTTACGGTTGGTATAACTTAGGGTTTATCCAGCACCAGGGGCGCTACCTCTTCGCGGCTCTGCCGGCGTGGAGTCTGCTCTTCGCGATAGGCTGGTGGACGGCGTTTGAGAGGAGGGCCAGCCTTGCAGCGGGGGGCGTCCTGCTGGCGGGCGCGGGCGTTTATTTTGCCGTCGCGACGCTGGCGGGTGGAACGGCCGACAGGTGGACGCTGTTGCTTTTTGGACTGGCGGGCATTGGCATGCTTTTCTACGGGCTACTCTCCCGAGGCATAGCCCGGATCGTAGCAGCCGCCGGCTTTGGTGTTCAGGGGCGGGCACGCCGGGACCCGTCAGATCGGCTACGCAATGACGGTGATTTGCGTCCGATCCTGTATATCTGCCTTTTCCTGGCAGTCATTGCTCTGGACATAGTCATACCGTTCCTGTATATTGTCCCTCAGTTAGGTTCATAGCATTGTGCTTCCAGTCTCAGGCGATTTCAGTTCCCCAAGACATTGATTGGGGGATGGACAGGGCAGGAAACTTTGCAGCCGTCGTCCGAATTGCACGAGACTCGACTATGATTGATTGAAACTGATGAGTTCAACTGTCCCATTGCCCCCAGCACGGCAGATTGTTCCCATGCGGGATCTCCCAGACCCGTCTACAGTTCAAGGCAGACCCCCCAGCGGCGTCGAATACACATTGATCTGGCTGTGCGTGGCTATTGTGTCTGTTGCCGGCGCATTTGCGGGCTGGCAGTTTTGGCACACTGACCGCATTTTCAGCGGCGTGAGCGTGGCAGGTGTTCCGGTTGGAGGCGAGACCCGTGCGTCGGCGCTGCTGCGCTTGCACAGGGAGTTGACGCCTTATCCGCTGGCGCCGGTCTTCATAGAGATCAGCCCTGATTCTACCGAGGGCGCTGGAGCTAGAGCCGCTGACAGACGCTGGGCGCTGGGATCGGAGCTGCTGGCGCCTGAGGCCGATCTGGCGGGGGCGGTCAACCTTGCCTACCATGTCGGACGTCAGGGGAGTCTGCTCGAGCGCGTCCTCAGCCAGTGGCAGGCGTTCAACGGCGAGCAGACGGTTTGGCCTGAGGTTTTTGTCAGTGAAGGCGTCGTGCGCCAGGCCATCGGTGACGCGGCGTCGGAGGTACGGCGCCCAAGTCGTCCA
Organism: Caldilineaceae bacterium; assembly: GCA_965207495.1. Classification (GTDB taxonomy): domain Bacteria; phylum Chloroflexota; class Anaerolineae; order Caldilineales; family Caldilineaceae; genus Bin5. Next base: position 2,187,044 of record OZ242287.1, on the reverse strand, counting down.
GCGATCCAGATTGGCGACATCACTGTGCCTCCGCAGCCGGGCCTCGACGTGGATATCGCGGCTACAGCGCACCTGATACTGGCGCAGCTGGCGAGCGGACAGTCGGGAACGGTTCCGCTGCAGACGTTCAGCGTTGCGCCGCCCGAGGGCGCGGCGGGGGTCTCGTCGCAGAACAGCGCAGGCGCCAGCGGCTCTGCCCCCGGCAGCATTTCAGGTGGTCTCACGCCGCTGCAGCCGGTTGTCTTGCGGCACAGAGAATCGGGCACTGCATTTGCGCTGGACGCGGCGCTGCTGCAGAGAATCATGCCCGGCGGGGATCCCAGGTTTCTCAATGAAGATGCCCTGCGCTTTGTCGTCGAGGGTTGGGCGAACCAGGTTTCCTTTCCTGCGCAGGACGCTCGTCTGCGCTTCGATGTCGCGACATCGGCGTTGACGGTGATTCAACACAGTAGAGCGGGTCAGCGTCTGAACGTCGACCTGACGATCGAGGCTGTTCGCCATGCGCTGACCAGCGACCAGCGGACTGGTCCGCTGCCGATCGTCTCGATACCGCCCGAGGTTGATTCCGGCCGGTTGAACGAACTGGGAATCAGAGAGCTTATTGCCAGCGGTACCACTTATTTCAGCGGGAGCAGCGGCACGCGCGTTTACAACATTGAGGTGGCGACTGAGAAGCTTGTCGGTGTGGTCGTTCCACCTGGCGGCGTTTTCAGCTTCAATTCGGCGATTGAGGCGGTTAGCGGGGCCAACGGATTCGAAGACTCGGCCATCATCTGGGGGGACCGCACGGCAGTTGGGGTGGGGGGAGGCGTTTGCCAGGTGAGTACAACCGTCTTTCGGGCTGCGCTGGAGGCGGGTTTTCCCTTTCTGGAGCGCCACAATCACGGCTACGTTGTGAGCTGGTACGGCGAGCCCGGATTTGACGCGACAATCTATACCCCTTATGTGGATCTCAGATTCCTCAATGACACTCAGGCGCATCTGCTCGTGCAACCGGTCGTTGACAGCGTGGAAGGTATCCTTACATTCAATTTTTACGGTACGAAGCCGGACAGAGTGGTGGAGATCGGCGAGGCGGAGTACAAGGACAAAAAGGACCCTGGCGAGCCGATCTATCAGGAGGACGCGTCGCTGGAAGCCGGGCAGGTGAAGCAGGTTGAGTGGGCGAAAGAGGGATTGACGGCGACCGTCATTCGGAAGGTTACTGAAAATGGCATTACGCGGGAGGACCCGATCGTATCGATCTATCGCCCCTGGAACGCGATGTTCCTCTACGGTCCGGGAACCGTCATCCCCGGCGTGACCGATGTCGAAGAGGAGCCGACCGCGACCCCGAATTCTGAGCAAAACAGTGACGGGTAAGGGAGCCGGCGCTCTGGGTACCTGGCTCTTCACTCTCATTGAAATCCCCGTTTCTCCCGCTTCCTACCACATCCTATGCTTTTGACCATCGACATCGGTAACAGCAGCATCGTCATGGGCGCCTTTGGTGACAGTGATGCGCCCGCTGCCTGTTGGCGGCTGGAGACGGACCGGCATAACAATTTGGAGACTTTCAGGCGATCTCTACACCAGCTCTGGCGGCAGAGTGGACTGGGCGCGAAAGACTTTGAAGGCGCTGCCTTGTGCAGTGTGGTCGCGCCGTTGACCGAACTTTGGGATGGGTTGCTGAGGGAGATCCTTGATTGTGAGCCGCTGGTGCTTCAACCCCGCATGGATCTGGGACTGATGCTGGACGTAAGGAACCCGGAGCGGGTGGGGATGGACCGGCTTGCCGACGCTGCGGCCGTGCGGGAGCGTACTATGGGCGCAGCGGTTGCCGTCGACTTTGGCACGGCGACGACGTTCAATGTGGTGGACGAAACGGGGCGGTTCCGCGGCGGGGCCATCGCTCCGGGCCTTGTCACTGCGGCGGAGTCGCTGAAGGCCAGCGCGCCTGCTCTGGCTGAATTGACGGAAGTGTTTGGGGCGCTACACCCGGGGTCGAACGAGATCGAATTGGTGCCCCCGTTCTCCGCGATTGGCCGTAACTCCGATGAGGCGTTGCGGTCGGGGATCATCCTTGGCTATGTGGGATTGGTTGAGGGACTCCTTGCCCGCATACGTAACGAGTTGGACTCGCCCATCACTGTCATCGCCACAGGTGGAGTTGGACATATAATCACCCCGCTCACAAGCTCGATCGACCAGTACGACCCCTGGCTGACTTTGTCGGGAATCCGCACTGTGTACCTGCTCAATGCAGGAAAAGAGTAGAGTCCTTACGGACTTCATCCTTCCCAGCCCTCACACCATCAACCCAGCAGTTGACGATAGCATTGCAGAGTAGCAGCGGCGGTCGCCTGCCAGCTATAGCGGCCGGCCTGCGCCAGCCCCTGCTCGGATCGTCGGGCGCGCTGGCTGCCGTCCTCTATGAGTTCGGCCAGAGCGTCTCTTATCTCAGCTGTGGAGTGCGGGTCGAAAAGTAGGGCGGCCTCACTTGTGACTTCCGCCAGGCTGGCCGTGTTTGAGCAGGTTACGGGCGTTCCGCAGGCCATCGCCTCGAGAACGGGCAGGCCAAACCCTTCGTACAGGCTGGGGAAGACGAACAGAGTCGCTGCGCTGTAGAGCGCGGGCAGATCGCGCTCGTCGACAGGGCCGAGGAAGCGGACGGCGTCACCTAGCTGGTGGCGCGCGGCGCGCTGTTTGGGCTGCGGGTAGCGGTTGTCCCAGGCGCCGGCGATGACGAGAGGGGGCGCGTGACGCGAGGCGATTTGGGCGTAGGCATCGATGAGGGTGGGAAGGTTCTTGTGGGGTTTGTTTATGCCGAGATAGAGAAGAAACTCATTGGGCAGGTGGTACTTTTGGCGGACGCGATTTGCTTGGGAAGCTGTCCGGGGTCGATATTCGGGGCCAGCGCCGAGGGGTGTGACGCTGACTTTGGAGGCAGGGACCGGGAAGTAGCTGACCAGATCGGAGCGCGCGGCGTTTGAAATCGCGGCGACACGGTCTGCAGCGCGCAGAGCGAGGGACGCAGCGAGTCGAAAGAAGAGTCTGGCCCTGGTGGGAACGGACTGTGGGAACTTGAGTGGAATGACGTCATAGAAGGTCAAGAGGGTGGGCAGGCCTGTGCGGTACGGCATTATGTAGTAGGGGCTGTGATAGAGTGCTGCGCCGTCAGCGCGAAGTCGTTTGAGCAGGAACGGGATCCGCCATTGCTGCCGAATATCGAAAGGCGTTACGGGCGCGGTGACAGTTGTGATCGGCGGCCTGGGGGCTCGGTCCAGATCTGGTGCGGAAATCGATGTATCTCCCCGAGCGGAGGCTGTCGGGGTTTCGAGAATGGTCAGGCTTTCACCGTCGGTAAGCAGGGGCGTCAGGGCCGGAGCAAGGTTGCTGACATAGCGCCCGATGCCTGGGAAGTGGGGCACTGCGGTGCGAGCATCGAGAATGTACTGGCTCATATAACGGCCGGGGAAGAGTGGTCGTGAAGAAGGAGAGGAGGCCTAAACATATTCGCAGTCCCTCCTCACTTGTCCAAGGCTTCTTGGTAAAAGGAGATTGTTGAGTCAATCATTTCTTGAAACGAGAACTCAGTTTTTACCCGCATTCGGCCTTTGGTTCCCATCCAAGTGCGCATCGCTGGATTGGCGAGCAGTTTGTTGATCGCTGCGGCCAGTAGGCGCGGGTTGTTGGGCGACACGACCAGGCCGGTTTCCCCGTCGCGGTTGACATAGGATGTGCCGGTTCCCAGCTCGGTGCAGACGACGGGCATGCCACAGGCCATCGCCTCAAGCTGCACGATTCCGAGGGCTTCGGCGCGATTGGTGGAGGGCAACACAAAGATATCGGCGGCGTAGCGCGCGGCGAGGCATTCTTCCTCCGGACTGTCGCCCAGAAATAGGACTTTGTCGGCCAGGTCTTCTGTTCGCGCCAACTCCTGCCACGCCTCCTGCATTGGACCGGTCCCGATTATCAGGAGGCGGGCTTTGATGCTGTGCATGGCGCGGATGAGCACATCGAGTCCTTTGTAGTGACGCAGACGGCCAATAAAGAGCAGGAGCGGCAGGTCGCCATATTGCCGTCGCAGGCGCTGGGCACCGATTCGAACTTGCTCGGTTTCCTCGAAGCGTTCTGTCTCGATGCCGTAGTGGATCACGCGGCACTTCTCCTGCACGTCCCGCAAGAAGGGGGAAGACTCAATGTAGGCGGGGCTGGAAGCGGCGACCAGCGCGGCGCGTTGCAGGACCTTTCTCAGGATTGGCGCGTAGAGCTTTCCCGTCTTCTTCTGGCGAACTATGTCGCTGTGATAGCTGATGACGGTCGGTTTTCCGCCTCCCAACAGGAGTTGAGCAGTTTCGGCAAGCGGATAAGGCGAGTGGAGGTGAACGAGGTGGGCCTTCGCTGACTGCTTCCTCAACTCGCTAAAGAAGGACAGGCTGATGGGGGTGGACAGGAGGTGGGCTTGGCGCCCGGTCTTGGTTACCGGCACGCCGTCAATGGTTTGGCGCTGGGATGCCGGCCCGGTGTTAGTGACAAGCACGTGCGCGTCAATGCCATTGGCGCGCAGACCCCGGGCCAGCAGGCGAATGTGATTCTCGATCCCGCCGACGACGGGATAGTAGTCCTTGTACAGGAGAAGTACTTTCATCAGGGATTGCGCCAACAGTTCATGGTTACGATTCAGCCCTTGCCCTAATCTTTCCCAACCAGCTCCCGATAGAGGCCTTCGAGCTGGTCCACCGTGCGTTCGATTCGGAATTGGGCTTCTACACGAAGTCGACCTGCCCGGCCCATGCTGCGGGTTTGTTCGGGATCGCTCAGCAGTCGCGAGACGGAAGCGGCCAGTGCAGCCGTGTCGCCGGGAGCGACGAGAAGGCCGGTTTCTTGGTGGATTACGATTTCGGGAATGCCGCCGTGGGCGAAAGCGACGACCGGTTTGGCCATGGCCATTGCTTCGATGTTGACCAGTCCAAAGGGCTCGGGCGCACCGGGATGGACGAACAGATCCATCGCCGCCAGGGCCGGACGCACGTCGGCGAGCTGTCCGGTCCAGTGTACGCGGTCGGCCAAGATTGGTTGTGAGCCCAGGGCCAGCAGGCGGGCCTCGTAGTCGTCGTGAACGCCGAAGGGATCGCCGCCGACGATCAGGAAGCGGCACTCCGGCTCTTGCTCGCATATTTGAAGCGCCATCTGTAGGAATGTCTCCTGGCCTTTCCAGGGCCTTGTTCTACCTATCATGCCTACGATGGGGGATTCGGGGGGGAAACCGGCCTCGTTGCAGATAGCAGCCTTGTTGTCTTGCTTGGCGTGCGCCAGATCAAAGTGGGAAAGGTCGATGCCGTTGTGGAGCACTGTGGCTCGGTCGGAGCAGGGCAGGTGCTGGGCGACGGCACGTGAATTGGCGACGACGCGGCTGGCGGCGCTGCAGAGGATGTGTTTGCCGAGCAGGTCGGGCCATTTGGTGGCCGGCTCGGACTCCGACAGCCAGAAGTCGCGCATGTGCCAGACCAAGGGAACCGATGCGAGGCGGGCGGCGAGGGAAGCGTAAGCGGTTGCGCGGACTGTGTTGCTGTGGATGAAACGGGCTTCGATCTCGCGGGCAGTCTTTGAAATGTTGGTTGCGCGTTGCCACAGATCGAGCAGGCTGCGGGAGGAGCCGCGCAACCGGGGCAGTTGCTGGAAATGCACTGGAATCCCGGATGCTGCTGCTTCTTCTGCGAGTTGTCCGGGAGGCGCGATCAGATGGGGTTGCCATCGATTGCGGTCCAGGAATGTCATGAGGAGGAGAAGGCTTCTTTCCGCTCCGCCGAGGGCATCGGCGTGATCTATGAAGAGTATGGGGTGTGGTGTCACAGTGCGCGCTCTATGATGGAGATCATCTGCCTTCCGGCACGGTCCCAGTTCATTTCGCTCTCGACCCAGCGGCGGCCGGCGCGGCCCATTCTGTCCCTCATGCCGGAATCATTTAACAGGCGCAATATGGCTTTAGTCAAGGCCGGAGGGTCATCGGGAGGAACGAGGAGGCCCGTCTCGTTTTCGATCATCGCTTCGGCTGCTCCGCCGCTGCGTGCGGCGACAACGGGCAGGCCGCTGGCGCTGGCTTCGAGGTAGACGATGCCGAAGCCCTCGGGACCTGTCTCGCGATCAACCCTGGTTGGCAAGACAAAAATCGTCGCCTGGCGATAGAGTTCTGGCAAATTAGGAATTACCCCAGAAGACGCATTGTGAGACACGTCTCCCAGAAAACTGACTGCATGTTCAACCCCCAAGTTCCGTGCCAGCCGGCCCAATGCCGCGCGCTGTGGACCATCGCCAGCGATCCAGTATTGTAGCATGGGAAAAGACTCTAGTAGGGATGGAAGCGCATTCAGAACGATGTCAAGTCCCTTGCGCGGCACCAGTCGACTCACTGATAAAATGACGGGAGGCCCTTTGCGAAGAGTTTCAGAAGGCGAGAATACTTGGGGATCTGTCCCGGGATAGACAATCTCGGGGGCGGAAAAGCCAAATGATTGCAGGCGTAGTGAGATGTTCTTTGATCCGACAACCATAGGTCGCGCACAAGCCAGTAGACGGTTGAATATTGGAGCATGCCAGCGGAGCTGGGCGGCTTCATAGTCACTACCGTGAGCGAGGCTGATGAAGCGTCTCTTAGAAAGAAATGCCGCGGGCAAAAGCATTCTGGGGTGTGCATGACCCACCACGGTGATATGGGGGCGCATCGTTGCCAGTACCTTGGCAAAGTGCCACGGCATCGATGATGGCAAAGAGACAAGCGAAAAAGGCTCTTCTTGAAATAGAGAGGCGTCAACCTGTGGAACCGCCACGGTTAAAGGGTAGTGGTGGCCAACGCGCCGGCTCAGTTCAAAGAGATATCTTTGCACGCCTCCGGTACTCGGTGGAAAGTCCATGGTGAGCAGGGCGACACTGGCGCGCTGTCCCTGATGCGATAGGGATTCGTCGAACGCACCGACAGGGTCAGCCCGAGGCGCACCGGATTGTCTCTTCGAAAAGCGATTCATAAGAATCTACGACCCGTGTCTGTTCAAATTCGGCGACGCCCTCCAATCCTTGCTGCGCCAGCCGCTGCCGTCGGGGGGTGTCCTGCAAGAGAGACAGCAGAACGGCTCCCAGTTCGTTTGGAGAGGCGAGAATGCCCCATCTACCTTCCTCAAGCACCTCACGAGCGCCGACGTTCGGTGTCGCTACCACGGGCGTGCCACACGCCAGCGCTTCGATGTAAGGGACGCCAAAACCTTCGTATGTGCTGGGCAAGCAGAATACCCAGGCCCGGCGGTATAGATCAGCCAGGGTCCGCTCGTCAGGGGTCGGAAAGGAGACAACGCCTGAAGCTTGCACGTTTCGCTCTGCCACCATCCAAAGTTCGGCGTCGGGCAGGGCCGGGCGAATCTGCGACTGAAAGAGTTCCAGTAGCATTCGGCCCCGCTTGCGTCCCGCCAGAGTGCCCACGAAGAGGATGACAGGATGGCGGTGGCGGTGGTGAAGATTCAGTTTGGGACCAGGGAAAAAAACCTCGCGATCTACCGAGTTGGGTATTACATGTTCGACACCGGGAACATATTGCCTCGTGTTGGCGCTCACTGCCACGACTCGCGTAGCTCTGGCTGCTTCCCAGAGTTCGGGGGGGGTAAGGGTCAGGTACCAAAACCCCCTTTTCCAGGTAGTCGCATGGATCGCTTCGCCCAGTGCCGCCCCATGCAGCGTTCGCACTACTGGCCGGCCGGGGCGGAGGAGCAGTACGTTATTGCCATGGGCGTGGATGATGTCGAAATCGCTGAAGTCCTGGGCGGCGTAGCGCGATGCAAGCTGCCAAAGCCACAGCCAGGCGCGGACGGGGTCGGACGGCCGCGACGAAAGTACCTTACGCACGATATAGCAAGCATCCGGAGGCGATTCATCTGCTGAAAAGACGGTCACGCAGTGACCTCGTCGGGTCAGAGCGTTGGACAATCTGTGCACTGCGTAGGCGACGCCGCCGGTCTTGACACGGCGGGACGAAGGAAGTTGGGAGGAGAGGACGGCGATTTTCATCTTGGGTCAGCTAACATCGGCTGTGCAGACCGGCCCGGTATCCCTGCCACAGGCCGCGAAGGGAGGGGATGGTCCGTTCCGGATGCTTCTGAAAAATGGCTTGCTTTACCAGAATCCAACCTAGCTCCCTTTTCAGGAACCAGGGCAGGTAGCGCTGCTGGAAATTCTTAGCGAAGAGGTACGCGTTGTTGTGGTGGGATTCGAAGTAATACTGTCCGTCGTCGTGGCCCTTACTGGCGCGAGAACCGCCGGTTGGATGGCCCAGGTGCACGATAGCGGCGGCAGGGTCGTAGGCGATGTGGTAGCCGTGTCTCAGGATTCGCAGAGAGAAGTCGGTCTCTTCACCGTTGGCGCGGCCGATGTAATTTTCGTCGAACAGGCCCACATCGATTGCCAGTTGACGTTGAGCGGACATGTTGCACCCCAGCAGGCTGTCCGTGGTTCCTCTCGGAACTTCAAAGTTCCAGTAGTCGCGGATCCTACCGTCCGGCGATATGGCGCATGGTCGGTGCTTGGGTGGTAGTTGTTTATGTTCGACCTGGACGCCTCCAGTGGCTGCGCCCATTCCCGGTCTCTGCAGACATTCCATGTGCAGTTCGATCAGATTTTCGGGTGGGATGATGTCATCGTCGCAGAAGAGGAGATAACTGCCTCTGGCTAAATAGGCGCCTACGTTGCGCGCATAGGGCAGATTAGCTTTGGCGACGTAGTGCCAGCGAAAACGGTCCGGGTGTCGTTCCTGGCAGTCGCGAATGAACTGCTCGGTGCCCGTATCGTGATCTCGAGTCTGGTCGATGACCAACAACTCGTAGTTTGGATAGGAGAGTTCGAGAAGGTATTGGATAGTTTCACACAGTACCTTCTCGCGTTGATAAGTAGGGACGATAACCGACCAGAATTGACTCTCAGACATTGCTCAACTGCGTACGAGGAAGTGCACCAGGCCCTGGTAGGCGGGGACCAAGCTCTGCGGCACGTGCTGGCTCAGTCGGGTTAACAGTTCTTGATCTGAGGCATCCAACGCCGCAAAAGCTCTCAGCGAAACAGGGTAAATAAGGAGCGCGGCGGCGACCGCAACCACAAGCCCGCCGAGCCAAGTGCTTATGAGCCAGGCTGCGACGGCGGCAGACAGGGCTGCCAGAAAGACGCGGCTCAGAACCCTAAAAGGCAGTGCCACTTGCAGGCGCCGCGCGGCATGTGCAATGCTCAGAACGCTGGAAACTGTGTGGCAGCCGCTGGTGGCCAGGGCGGCCCCGGTTGCTCCAAAGCTTGGGACCAGTAGCAGGGAAAGAACTATGTTGAAGACAGCCATGACCGCGTTCAGGCGGACAATGTAGTTCTGTTCCTCCATACTGTATAACATGGCAACGCTGACAGAAGCAATGGAGCCGGCGATATTGCCGACAAAGAAGACTGCAAGTATCGGAGCCATGGACAGAAATTCAGGACCGTACAGGAGGGCAACCGCCGAAGCGACCGCTGCTCCTCCCAGCCCGATTGGCATGGCAATTGCCGCGGCGAGTCGATTGGATGAAAGATAGACTCGATCGATCCGTTCGCGATCGTTCTGCCCTTGCAAGGAGGAGAAGGTAGGGAGCAGCGTCGCGGTAAAAATCGCGGGAATGGCCATTGACTTCACTGCCAGGTCGAAAGACTGACTGTAGAAGGCGATATCTACATCGGTGGCGAATCGGCTCAAAAAGAATATTCCAAGTCGCTCGTAGGGAATGGTGCTGGTGACGAAGATGAGGACGATATCCCGACAGTAGCGAAGAATGCGGCGGAGCAGCTCAGGCGGGATTCCGAATTGGAGGGCGCCCCGCACGGAGAAGTGGACTGGCAGTTTCCAACCGATAAGGACAATCGTAACTACTCGCCGTGCGATGTAAACAAAAAGGAGAGCATAGATTCCGAAGCCGAGCGACACTACGGTGATGGCGACAGCGGCATAGAGAAGCCCGCCAAGAAGGCTGGCCTGACTGAAGATACGAAAGTCCAGAGAGGCTTTGGCGGCGGCCTGGAAAAAGACTTCGGTTGTAACGAGCAGAACTGAGAAGGCAACAAGCGTAAGGGCAGCGGCATCGGTCGACGGGACAGCCCAGGCATAGACAAGCACCAGTCCACCAACGATCGCACTCAGCAACAGTTCTACCCGCAGGAGGCGAGCGAAGATTGCCGAGGCAGTTTGCCGCTCCCCCTGGCCAAGATACTCAGCGCCGAATTTCGTCATCGCCTGCGGCAGCCCGGGTGAGGCGACCAGGGCAAGCAGACCGATCAGCCACAGCCAGTAATTGTACTGACCCAGCATGGATGCGCCAAGGACCCGAGCCAGCACGATATTTGTGACCACACCTATGAGGAGTCCACCGAATGTACTTAGCGCGCTCCAAAAGGTGTTTCTGGCGATGGTCTGGTAGACAGTCATGGGATTGCCTCAAGGCGCAGATTGCCAGAGGCTCAACAGCAAGTTTTCCTTTCTCGTCACGTCTGCAGTTTTGCGTGCCAGGCGGGAGAATGTCAGGACTGATTTATGCCATGGCAGAACTCGGGATTTTCCCGGATTCTGCGATGGTCTGTCGATAGCAGGTCACGGTCTCTTCTATCATTCGTTCGACGGTGAATCTCGTACGGATACGTTCGTAGCCGCGCTTGCCCATTTCTTGTCGAATCTCCAACCGTTTGATGAGACCTATCAGGGCATTTGCCAGTTCACTTACATTGTCCAGCTCGACAAGAATGCCAGATTCGTTGTGGGCGACTACCTCAGGTACGGCGCCCGTGCGGAAGGCGACGACCGGCTTGGCGCGGGTCATTGCCTCCAGATAGATCAGGCCAAAGGATTCGGAGAGAGAAGGCGCCGCGAATATATCGCAGTCTGCGTAGAGTTGAGAAAGCCGGCATTCTTCAACATGACCCAGAAAGGTTGTGGCCGCGCGCGCCGCGGGTGAAGCAAAGCCTTCGAAATAGTCGCGATAGGACTTCCCTTGCGGCGCTTCACCGATGTCGTCGCCGGCAATGACGAATCTGCAGTAAGGAGCCTCCCGAACCACTTTGGGAATGGCATGAAGCAACCGGTCGATCCCTTTTCGTTTCTCCAATCGACCTACATAAAGAACGGTGACCGATTCCTCTCTCGTTTTGCTTGCGGCTGGCGGCGATACCGGCACAGGGATGCCTTGCGGAATCACAACTGGTTCAACATTAGACATCCGGTAGAGCTCGCTGCAGTACTGGGCGATAAATTTGCTGTTGGCAATGATACAGGCTGCACGCCGCGCGGGAAGCGCCTCCAGAAAACAGGCCAGGCGGAGTCCCAATCTGTCAGACCGACCTTCCTTTAGGAAACTTACCTGGGCAAGCGGCGTAGAAAGGCGGATCACTAACGGGGCGCGTTGACGGAAAGCGTAGCAGAGACCTTCGGCGCCCCAGTTCGGAATTTCAACTACGTCGAATGGCCCTTGGGATCGTTCCAGGCGTGCGATTTCGCGGTCTACGGCCCAGCTTCGTTCGAGTAGATTCCAGATTCCTCTCGCTTTATGGCGGATTAGGGGCGGCAGGGGAAGCCGACGGTGCCCCACTCGGTACAACTGCGGTGCGTGTGAAGAGGAGGGAGACGGGCGAGTCCTTCCTTCTTTCCCGCCCGGTCCGGCGATTACTGTGACATCGTGTCCTTCTTCGGCAAGACCATGGGCCAGAAGATGGACATATTTGGCGATGCCGCCTCTGCCTTCCGGTGGATATTCTTTGCTCACCAGGCAGATACGCAGCGGCTTCAAGGATGCCCCCCTGCGGTTGCTTTGTAGACATCCACCGTTAGTCTAGCCGCCTCACGCCAGCGGAAGCGGGCAGCTCTTCGCAGTCCCTCGGCGCGCATTTGCTCCGCCGTCTGTGGATTCGACAATACGGAGCGGAGCGCCACTGCCAAGCCTTCGCCGGTCATCTGATCGATGTAGCGGGCTGCAGGGCCTGCCACCTCGGGAAGGCTGCTGGCACTGCTGCAGACCACCGGCGTTCCGCACGCCATCGCTTCCAACACGGGGATACCGAAACCTTCATAGAGGCTGGGCATAAGGAGGCAGTCGGCGCCGCTGTAAAGGGCTGGCAGATCTGCGTCTGGCACGTGACCGGTGAAGATGACATCGTCGGACAACTGCAGCCGTTCAACGTTACTTTGGACTCTGTCGAAGAGCCAACCGCGGCGGCCGACGACCACAAGGCTGTGGCGCCCTCCCGCGGCTTTCAACCGTGCAAGCGCCTCAAAGGCGAGGGCGTGGTTTTTGCGCGGTTCGAGCGTGCCCACCATGAGGAGGTACGGCCTGCGGATAGAATGCCTCTCCATCGTGCGCCGGACCTCTTCTTCTGCGACGGGTCTGAACCGTTCTTCGATGCCTTCTTCAACTACATGAATTTTTTGCGGAGAAGTACTGTACAGTTCCAGTAAATCCCGCTTCGTGTGGCCGCTTACGGCAATGATAGCATCGGCACGGCGCACAAACAAGGGCATCGCTACGCGCAAGAAAGTCCGGTTGGCCAGTGTGTGGTGCTCAGGGTAACGCTCGAAGATCAGATCGTGGACGGTCATGACCGACGGCCGCGCGGTCCAGGGCAGCAGATGCTCGGTGGCATGGTAGATGCCATCGGAACCGAGTTTGCGGTCTACGAGCGGGGTCCTCAAAAGCTGACATGCAAGGACGCCGAGCCGCCAGGGATATTGGGCCAACGGCAGAGCGCGGGCGGGAATAGGGGCGAGGGAATCAGGGGGTCGATGGCCGCTGTGACGGTTGTAGAACAGGGTGAGGTCGATTGCATCGCGACAGTGCTGCCACAGCGCAGACGCAAGGCTCTCGGTGTAGCGTGCCAGTCCGGCGCTCTGGTGAATCGCGGGGCCGGCGTCGAGGACGACTTGCAGGCGTCCTGTGCTCTGACGGGTGCCCTTGTGCAGGGCTTTGGCTTGCGTGTGCCGCACGCCTGCGGTCTCCTCACTCATCACCGACATCCCAGGCATCGTACTCGATCGGCAACTCAGTTACGGGACGCATTTGTGCCGGATCGTTCAGCCAGCCGTGCACTGCTTCACCCAGGTGGGAAAGCGGGCTCTGGCGCCTGGTGCAGTTTGGCAGCGCGTCGAGGAAGGCGTGGCCATAGTTACGCTGCCACAGGCGGCTGTCCAGCAGTACTACGATGCCGCGATCGGTGGTGCTGCGGATCAGGCGACCGAATCCCTGGCGCAGACGGATGACGGCCTCGGGCACTGCATACTCGTGGAAGGCGTCTTCATACAGTTGACTGCGGGCGGCGTAGAGCGGGTCGGTGGGCACGGCGAAGGGGAGGCGGACGATGATCAGGCAGACTAGCTGATCGCCGGGGAGATCGATCCCTTCCCAGTAGCTGCTGGTACCCAACAGGACTGAACTCGGGTTGGCACGGAAGTCGCGCAGGTTGCGGCTGCGGCTGCCCTCTCCCTGCTGAATCACGGTCAGCCCAGAGGCCGCGAGGGGGGTTCGAATGGCGTCGGCGCTGGCGCGCAGATGGCTGTGGCTGGTAAAGAGGACGAGGGTTCTGCCTCCCGCGGCGAGCGCAGCCTGTTGAATTGCCTCTTCCAGGGCGGGCTGGTAGTTGTGGTGGTGGGGCGGGGGCATGTCGCTGGGCAGGTACAGGAGCGCGTTACCTTTGTAGTCGAAGGGGCTGTCGATTACGGACCCGTTTGCGTCCCAGCAACCCAACCGATCGCGCAGATAGTCGAAGTGATCGCCGGCCTGGAGCGTAGCCCCGGTGAGGACGACCGCACGTTTCTTGTTAAAGAGTTCGGTAGACAGTTTCTCGCCGACTTGAATCGGTGCGCTGCGCAAGATAACAGCGTCGGCGTCGCGGCGCGAATGTGTACTGCGGCGGGTCGAGGACCTCCCGCTCTCGGACAGCTCCAGCCAGGCGACAGACTCTTCCTGGTGGTTGAGGGGACGCATTATGACATCGTCGGCAACCTGCATAAGGTCGGCGAGGTCGGTCTGGCCGTAGTGTAGGGTCTGCAGTGCATGGGCAGTGGTACTGCCAGCGGCGGACGTGTTCCCGATTTCATTTTCGTATTGCCACCATTGGGATGCGTCCAGCCGTTCGGCCAGCTCCGTCAGACGACCCAGGACGCGGCCGATACTCCGGCTAATTTCATCCCACTCGATTTCGATTTCGCTCCAGGCCGGCTGGGCCCGCATACGGCTGTCGAGCGCAACTTGCTGCGGAAAGGTGGAGGGCCCGCGCGCGGGGGCCTTGGTCTCGGCATGACGAAGGACGAACTCGTGGAGGGCTTCGGCGAAGGGAGGGAGGCTGCTTCGCAGATCCTGGCTGGCCGTCGCCACTTGAGTGGCCAGATTTTGCAGATGGTCTTGACCCAAGTGGGCGGCCAGGTGATCGACTGCTCGGTCCAGTCCGTCAAGGAGGTAGGTCAGCATGCGAAGATCGACCTGCCGGGTAAATTGGTCGGTCGCCGCGCCTTCCAGGTGATGGGCTTCGTCCACTACCAGAGCGTCATATTCAGGCAGAACCTGGCCGCCTGCGGCGACATCGGCCAGAAGGAGAGCGTGGTTGACGACCAGCAGGTGGGCAGAGCTGGCCTGCCTGTGCGCTTCCAGGTAGAAGTCACGGTAGCGGCCGCCGAGAAAGTCGTGCCGACCTGTGGGGCGTGCGAATGCGCACCGTTCCAGGCTACATTCGTCTGCATGGGAAGCAACGTGGGCCATCAGGGCCCGCTCTTGCCGGTCATGTATCGGTAGCTCGCTCAGGTCGCCGCTCCGGGTATGCGGAAGCCAGACAAGCAGCTTGGCGAGGAACCGCAGCTCCAGTGGTCTCAAGCTTTCGGCAAATAGGCCCCCACCGGCACGGGTTGCGTCCAACCAGTTGGCAAGCCGGCGCGTACAGAGATAGCGGGACCGGCCTTTCAGTGTCATCGCGCGGACGTCGCGGCTATGGCCGCCATCCAGGTGCGGGCCGAGGTCGGCCAGGACCTGGGCCACGCGGGGCAGCTCCTTTTCCAGTAGCTGGTCCTGCAGGGGAAGCGTATGGGTGGCGATGACGACGCGGCTTTCGTTGCCCATGGCCCAAGCCGCGGCGGGCAGGAGATATGCCAAGCTCTTGCCCGTACCGGTTCCCGCTTCAATGATTCTGTGATCGCCCCGGTTGAGCGCGTCCAGGGTCTGCTGTGACATCTGCAGCTGGCCGTCGCGCTTCTCAAACGCGGTGCCCGACTCGGCGTGAAATTCCGTCGCTAGAGGGCCTTCTTCAGAAAAGGCCGCATCGAGAAAATCGCCGGCAATTTCTCGTGGTGACGGGTTTGGTGTGAGGGGAGAAAGTGGGGAAAGGCTGCGCCGGACAGGCCTGGTCAGTCCATCACGATTCCCGTCCAGACCCGCCTGCTCTCGGCGTCGCAACTCGTCGCCAAACAGGATGGTAGGGCCCCACTTGCTCCCGCGACCGGCTTCGCTCAGTGTCTCCAGGACGGAGTCCGGAAGCACATTGACTCGCTCAAGTAGGCGAAGAAGCAGCTCGGCAGTTGCCTCGGCGTCGTGGCCCGCCCTGTGAGCGGCCTCCAGAGGAATCGAGAGCACCTTGCACAGTTCGCCCAGACTGTAGCTATCCTGTCCTGGCAGGAGAATTGTGGCCAGCTCGTAGGTGTCGAGAACGGGCACATTCAGCTTGATGCCGGCTGCGCGCAGGAAGGAAATGTCGAACCCGGCGCTGTGGGCGACGACGGCATGCGCGCCGTTCGCGAAGAATCTCAGGATCTCAGGGATTACTTCCTCGATGGCGGGCGCGTCGGCAACGTCGGCGGGGCGGATGCCGGTAAGCTGTTGGATGCGTACGGGGAGAGGGCGTCCGGGGTTGATACAGGTTGAGTAGTATTCACGCGTGCCGCCTTGTTGAAAGCGCACGGCTCCGAACTCGATAATGGCATCCCGCTTTGGGTTCAGTCCGGTTGTTTCCAGATCGAAGGCGACGAACGTACGGGGAGCCATATTCAGGCGGCTGCGGGACTGGGGTTGTTAGGATGCAGGATCACGAACAGCCCTTTACTGGTCATTTGCGCTGTTGCTGAAAGAGATGGCCTCGGCTGTCTTGGTCACGCTGCCGGTATAGAGCCAGGAGACCTGGCGGAGGGTAAGTGCCTGGTCGAAATCGGTCAGCGCTGAAATGCAGTCGGCCGGCACGACGACGGAGAACCAGCGCAGGCCGGCAGAGGCAGCTGTGTGGAGCACGCAGATACTGGAGACGGTTCCGACGATAACGAGATTTCGCACCTTCCAGACATTGGCAAGGAAATGCTCCAGCCAGGTACCGTAGAAGCCATCGTAGCGGCTCTTCTGGCAGACCAGATCCTCCGGTTGCGGGGCCAGCTCCTCGACGATCTGCCAGCCCCAGCTATTTGTTTCACAGTGGGCCGGCCAGATTTCCCATTCGGGATCGCCGGTGAAGTGGCTGTCCTGCGTGTAGGCGATGCGCACGCCGGCGCGGCGTGCGCGGGCCAGGAGCCCGTGCAGACTGTCGAGGGTGGCGGCGGCGTCAGGCACGACCAGTGCGCCGCCTTCTTTGACAAAATCGTTCTGCATGTCGACGACGATCACAGCGCTGCTCTGTGCAGGCAGTTCGACGTTTAGTTGCCATGGGATTTCAGGAACTTCTACGGTTTCGCCCGGAATCTGCATCCGGCCCTCCTTTCCCAAGCCGATGAAAAACGGAGTGCATTCTTGCGAACGGATATGCCCGTTTCACCGGATTTCGCTATGCCAGCTCCCAGCGGCTGGGGTTGATGCCGGGGGCTTCGCTGGCCATGTTGGCGGGTTTGTTGCCTCCGCCGTACTCCCATTTCCGGACATTGCGGTCGATGAAGTATTTCTTGACTTCTGGCGGCAATTTCTCTACTTCTTCAGAAGGCCATTGGTCCACCTCTTCTTCGACCGGTCCAGCCCACGCCGGACGGTATGCGATTGCCAGAAGCTCGCGGGCGTAGTCCCCCACATTAGGGAAGTTTCCATGGAAGACGCGATGGTTGAGGAGCACAGCTGAACCGGCCGGGGCTGTCACCATGACCTCTTCAGGGTGGGACTCATAGCGGACGTAGGGGTTTCCGTGCGCGTGCATGACGAGATGGGAACGAGGGATCACGCGAAATGGAGAGACCTCTTCCGTCAGTTCCTGGAGGTAGTAGAGCACGCGGACCATACAAGGGCAGCTGCCCTCGTAGCCGAATATTTTAGACCCATACGGCTGGCCATCGGTGTGGAGGCTGATGCCGGGATGACCCGGTTCTGAGCGGGCATAGGCGTAGGACATGAACACAATCTCGTCACCAAACAGCCGTTCCAGAAACTGGATCGTAGGAGGATGCGCTATCAGGTCCGTGACCTCGCCGCCCGCGAAATGGACTTTAGGGCGCACCTGCTGCTTTTCGCTATAGTCCACCCCGAACGTATCCAGTTGAGTTGTCTGCGCTCGCAGACGATCCAGGTGTTCTGGTGAGAGGAGGTCGGGGACGACGGTGTAACCCTCTACTTCAAGCTGATAGACGTGTTGACCGAAGCTCAGTTTGGACCAGTCACGATCGTCGACTTTCACCTTTGTCATGGTCATTCTCCCTACCTGAGTAGATAGTGCTTACATGGGCTGAGTGAATCCAGCTTCTACTCTCTACATTCTTCAGCGGTGGAAGATGTAGAGCGAACGGTTTTGCAGTGGCAAGCTGACGCGTCTTTGCTGACGGTGGCTCTCGGCCAGCGCCAAGCAGACTTCGGTCAAATGATGGGCGACCTCGACATGTCCGAGAGTTTGCCGGCCCTCTTCGTGTGCCAGAACCAGGTCTTCCAGGCAGTACTGTGTCGCACTGTTTTCAGCGACCTGCTCGACGGGAACATCGGCGGCAATGCGTGCCTTTCCAGGTTCGTTTTTCCGGAGCTGCAGGCCCATTCCATTGTCAAAGATGCGCACGCTGCCGTTGTCGCCCATTACTTCGAATTCCCAGTTGCCGGCCGGAACGCTGGCGGCGGCAACGCCGTTTGCAAAGGTCAACTGGAAGATGCCGTATGGATCTTCATCCAAGCGGTTGTCGGGGATACGATGGTCAATCGTGTTGAGCTCACCCCAGATGCTATCCACTGCGGGGTCGTCCAAGAGGAAACTGAGCGTGTCTATCGAATGGATGTGGCCGTGGAGAAGATTGGTGCTGGCATAGTGGATAGCGGCCTTGGGCTCTCCGATCTCGCCATTCCTGATTAAGTCACGCGCTTGATGATAGCGCAGATTGAAGCGACGCAGGACACCTGAGTTAAAAAGGGAGCCGTTATCCTGGACCGCCATGAGGATCCCATCGGCCTCCTCCATGGAGCAGGCGATTGCCTTTTCGCAGAAGATCAGGCGTACACCCTCTTCTGCGGCCCGCGTCGCCATCTCAGCGTGCAGATGGCCGCGTGTGCAGACGGCAACCATGTCGGGATCTTCCTGGCGGATCATCTCTATGTAGTCCTCGTAGAGCGCGTCGACACCCCATCGCTCTGAAAAGGCCGCCCGCTTGGCGGCATCGATGTCGGCTCCGGCGACAATCTGCAGGCGATCGCTGGCTCTGCATGACGCCGCGACCGAGTAAGGCGGACTCCTGTCAGGGAACTCGTCGTCGATTGTGCTGCCCATTCGACCCAGTCCGACTATGGCGACGCGGTAGATTTTGTCGGTCATGTTAATTTCTCCAAAAGACAACGGTTTTAGGTGTGAGCGGCATCAAGTTACGAACTGCAGGTCACTGTCTACTGAGTCTGCGAACGCGGGCGGGCAAGGCATCTTGAGCGATTTCGGAGGACAGAATACGCTGGGAGCGATCGGATAGCGGCAGGTCTACGCGACGGCCGCCCTGGCGGTGCGACTCGCGCAACGCGATCGCGATCTCCAGCGCTTTGCGTCCGTCCACATCAGAGCAACGGGGCGGCTCTCCGCTGTCTATACAGTGAACAAGGTCCTCGATGATGGCAAAGCCCATGCTGGGGACGCTTGTGGGCAGAGGGAATGGTGCGCGCGCCGGCAGGTTACGGCCGCGCGGCCCTCCAGGGACCCACCGGTAGTACCGCGTTTCCATGCCCTGCGCCAGGGAACGGACGCGGCCCTCTGTACCGATCAGGTCGAACTCCCACGGGGCGGCACCGGTAGCCGTGCCTCGAAGGAAGCCGCGCACTCCGTTGTCGAACACCATGTAGCCGTTGCCCATCAGATCTTCGTCGCCGGCTGCCTTTTCGTCCGACTCCATTTCGCCGAAGACCCACTCCACGTCGCCGCCAACCAGGTAGCGCATGGTGTCGATTGCGTGACTGCCGTTGGAGGACAGGTTGCATTGTGTGTAGGCGGTGATCTGCAATAGCTCGCCCAGCTCACCTTCTTCTACCATACGGCGCGCTTCTGTAAAGAATACATTGTAGCGGCGGGAGCAGTTTACGGCGACGGCTACGCCTTTGCGCGCAGCGAGCTCGATCACTTCGTCGGCTTCGGCGAGGCTGAGCGTGAAAGGCTTCTCTGCCCAGATCGCCTTGACGCCGGCGTTGATCGCATCGATCATAATTGCGGCGCGGTGTCGGGCGGTGGTGCACATACTAACGAAATCTGGCTTCTCCGCCTCCAGCATCTCGCGGTAGTCGGCATAGATCTGCCTTTCTTCAAGTCCCCAACGGTCGGCAAAGATCGCGCCCTGCTCGGCGTGGGGGTCGGCGCCGGCGACCAGGTCGGTATGAGAGGAGGCCACATAGGTGGGGGCGTGACAGTAGGGCATAAAGAACTGTCCGCCCTGCCTGATTTCATCGTCGAAAGTGCTGCCCATGCGCCCGAGACCGATGACGGCGGCGCGATAGGTACTTTCGGACATTGCTGTTTCTCCTGGTTGATGCAGCCGGCGAGTCGTTATCAGTTGCCGTGACAGATAAAAGCTACAGAACTACAGAAGTCGCAAGAATTGAAAGTGGTCAAAGAGTGATGGGCGCCGAAAGCGTCTACGCTGGATGCCCTTTCGCCTACGTTGTAACTGTGAAGGACAGGGTGTCACTTCAACCCAACTGTCATAGCCTAGTGTTTGACAGTTCACCTCTCTTAAATGCCATCCGCCAACTCAATTGCGTTGCATTCTGCGGACACGGGCGGGGACTGCATCTCCGCCAATTTCGACTGACAGAATGCGCAGGGAGCGGTCGGCAAGGGGCAGGTTGATGCGCCGGCCGCCCTGGCGGTGGGACTCGCGCAGCGCGATCGCGATCTCCAGTGCCTGGCGGCCATCTTTGCCCGAGCAGCGCGGCTGCCTGCCGGTCTCGATGCAGTCGACGAGGTCTTCGATCACGGTAAGACCCATGCTCGGGATTTGTGTGGGCAGTGGGAAAGGCGCCCTGGCCGGCAGGCCCTGGTCGCGCAGGCCGCCGGGTACCCAGCGGTAGTACTGCGTTTCCATTCCCTGAGCCAGAAAACGGACCCGTCCCTCAGTGCCTATCAGGTCAAATTCCCAAGGGGCGGCGCCTGTCGGCGTGCCGCGAATGAAGCCCCGGACGCCATTGTCATAGGCCAAGTAGCCGTTGCCCATCAGATCTTCATCAGCAGCCGCCTTTTCGTCCGACTCCATCTCGCCGAATGCCCACTCCGCATTGCCGCCGGCGAGATAGTTCATCGTGTCGATGGCATGGCTGCCGTTGTGGGAGAGGTTGCACTGGGCGTAGGCGGTTATCTGCAGGATTTCGCCTAGCTCTCCCTCATCGACCATGCGGCGCGCTTCGGAGAAGAATATGTTGTAGCGTCTGGAGCAGTTGACGGCGACGGCTACGCCCTTGCGGTCGCAGAGATCGAGCACTTCATCGGCTTCGGAGAGGCTGAGGGTGAACGGTTTCTCCGCCCAGATCGCTTTGACACCGGCATTGATCGCATCGATCATAATGGCGGCCCGGTGACGAGCGGTCGTGCAGAGGCTCACGAAGTCGGGACGCTCTGCTTCCAGCATCTCGCGGTAGTCTGCATAGATCTGCCCGTTTTCCAGGCCCCAGCGGTCGGCGAATATCTCGCCCTGCTCCGCGTGGGGGTCGGCGCCGGCGACCAGATCGGTATGGGGGGAGGCCACGTAGGTGGGGGCATGACAGTAGGGCATGAAGAACTGTCCTCCCTGTTCTATTTCGTCGTCGAATGTGCTGCCCATACGCCCGAGGCCGATTACGGCGGCCCGAAAATTCTTTTCATGCATGCTTTTGTCTCCAAAGTGATGCGGCGTGCGGACCGTTTCCTTTTAGGCGGCCGGTTCTTGTTGCAGCCGCCGTACACGGGCGGGCACGGCGTCCCCGCCGATTTCTACGGACTTAATGCGTAGGGAGCGGTCGGCGATGGGCAGGTCGACGCGAAGGCCGCCCTGGCGGTGCGACTCGCGCAGCGCGACTGCGACTTCAAGCGCTTGGCGGCCGTCTTCAGCCGAGCAACGCGGGTCCGATCCGGTCTCTATGGCGTTGACGAGGTCGGCGATGACCGAGAGTCCCGTACCCTGAATGCTTAATGGCAAGGGAAAGGGCGCCCGCGCCGGCAAACCCTCATCGCGCAGGCCTCCGGGGACCCAGCGGTAGTACTGGGAATCGGTGCCGTTTGCCAGTGATCTGACACGTCCTTCGGTGCCGATGAGATCGAACTCCCACGGCGCGATTCCGGTCGGCATGGCACGGATGTAACCCCGAACTCCGTTGTCGAAAGCCAGGTAGCCGTTGCCCTTCAGGTCTTCCTCAACGGCCGCTTCTTCGTCCGACTCCATTTCACCGAATACCCATTCCACATTGGCGTCAACAAGATAGCGCATGGTGTCGATGGCGTGGCTGCCGTTGTGGGAGAGATGGCACTCGGCGTAGGCGGTGATCTGCAGCAGGTCGCCCAGTTGCCCGTCTTTTGCCATGCGGCGCGCTTCCGTCAAGAACGGGTTGTGGCGTCGCGAGCAGTTTACGGCGATGGCGACGCCTTTGCTGGTACTGAGGTCGATGACGGCATCGGCTTCGGCAAGGCTTAGGGTGATCGGTTTCTCGGCCCAGATCGCCTTAACGCCGGCCTCGATCGCGTCCTGCATCATGGCGGCCCGGTGGCGTGCGGTGGTGCAGATGCTGACGAAGTCGGGCCGTTCTGCAGCCAGCATCTCCCGGTAGTCGCTGTAGATGTTGTCTTCAGGCAGGCCCCAGCGTTGGGCGAAGATGGCGCCCTGCTCGGCATGGAGGTCGGCGCCGGCAACCAACTCGGTATGGGGTGAAGCCACGTAGCTGGGCGCATGGCAGTAGGGCAGAAATATCGAGCCACCCTGCTGTATTTCATCATCGAAAGTGCTGCCCATTCGTCCCAGACCGATTACTGCTGCTCTGTACATGAAATCCCTCCAGGGATGTTTCTATTCGCGAATTTTGGATGCGGACGCTGGGATTCGTGGCAGGTTGACAGGTGGTAAATTCACCTTTACGATATGCTAGCTTATTCTTCCAATTTACGCTACCGCGTCTGATGCCACCGTCCACGTCATTTCAGGATAGGATTCACACCCATCCTTGGCCGGGGTGGATCACTTTCACGCCCGGAAAGCTGGCATATGTCAAAGCGGTGGCTCTCCAGAGAACCGGTCAAGTATTATCCAGTGGAGGCCAGTCCAGATGAAAGAAGTACACGCAGCCCTATTAGGTCTATCCCATCCTCACTCACTGGCCCACTTGCGCACGCTCCAAGCGGTTTCAGAGGTTGCCGGCATCACCCTCTGGGACCCGGACGAAGATCTGTTGCAGACGACGGTCGAAAGTCAGGGCGAAAAGGTGCGCGGGACGACCACCGATCTTGCGTCAGTATTGGGCCAGGAGAATATCCTCTTTGTTGTCGGCGCGTTGCGCAACGATTTGGGGCCGCCGATTTTCATCCGCGCTTTGGAGGCGGGAAAGCACTTGATCACGGACAAGCCAATCGGCAAGACCGCGATCGAAAGCGCGGAGGTCGCGGCAGTGGCACGGCGCGAGCAGCGCAAGCTTGGTGTTTTCTACCAGAACCGATCCTTGCCCCCAATCCAGGATGCCAGGCGCATCGTCGAGCAAGGGTTGATCGGAGAGCTAGTTTCTGTCGAAATGCGCATGGTGACGACTCAAGTGCAGGTCCGGGATCCCAGTCACTGGCTCTTCAACCAGGATAAGGCCGGCGGCGGCATTCTGTCCTGGCTGGGCTGTCACTATATCGACCAGATTCTGAACATCACGCAGGATGAGATCGTGTCGGTGGCCGCGCAGATCGCCACGCGCAGCGGCGAGGATATCGACGTGGAGGATGTGGCTGCAGTTTCGTTGGGCTTCGCTTCGGGAGCGGTCGGCACATTTCACGCCGGCTACATGTTGACGATGAGCGGGAGCGGCTATCACAACGCCGCCGGCTATGACACTTACGTCAGCGTCAGCGGCCGCCTGGGACGAATTACATACAGCTCCAATGGTACGCCGAGCAGTATCGATGTGGAAAGCACTCATCCCAGCTGGGCATCGGCGCCGCGGCGCACCTTTGACTACACTTTTGGCAGTTCACCGGCCTACGGCGGCGCCTCAGGCGAGAGGTTCCTGCGCGCCTTTATCGGTGCCTGTCAAGGCAACGGGGAACCGCTGGCGACGGGCGAAGACGCTATACGGGTCGCCAAGGTGGTGGACGCGGCATACGAATCGAGCCGCAGCGGGCGGCGAATTGACATCTAAGAGCGGAGTGAGTTTGTGACGAGCAGAACGGGATCGCTTTCGAGGCTCAATATACCGCAGACCGCGGAACACAAACGCCTGGAATGGTATCGCAAGCGCACGAACAACTGGAAGCATTGGGGGCCGTATCTGAGCGAACGGGCCTGGGGGACGGTGCGCGAGGATTACAGCCATAACGGCGATTGCTGGAACTACTTCACACACGACCAGGCACGTAGCCGAGCTTACCGTTGGAACGAGGACGGACTGGCGGGAATCTGCGATCGCAATCAGTACATGTGTCTTGCCCTGGCCATGTGGAACGGCAGTGATCCGATTCTGAAGGAGCGGCTTTTCGGACTGACCGGCCCGGAGGGCAATCATGGCGAGGATGTGAAGGAGTACTATTACTATCTGGACAGCAGCCCGACTCACAGTTACATGAAGATGTTGTACAAATATCCTCAGGCTGCCTTTCCATACGGTCAACTGGTGGAGGAGAACGGCAGGCGCGGTTACGATGACGACGAATTTGAACTGTTGGATACGGGTGTTTTCGACGAGAACCGCTACTTCGACGTTGTTGTCGAATACGCCAAGGCGGACGAAAACGATATTCTCGTCCGCGTATCAGTGACCAATCGGGGGCCGGATGGCGCTCGCTTTCATTTGCTGCCTACCCTGTGGTTCCGGAATACATGGAGCTGGGGCTACGAGAATGGTCCTCTGGGCGATGTGAACGCTCAGCCTCTTCTGTCCCGACAGCCGGCGCCCAAAGGGACGATGGCTCTGAGCGCGGAACATCCTGTGCTGGGACCTTACCAATTTTGGGCCGATGAGCCCCGAGAGCTCCTCTTCACTGAAAATGATTCCAATTCGGCTTTGCTTTTCGGTTCTCCAAATCGGACGCCCTACGTTAAGGACGCATTTCATCGCTTTGTCATCAACGGTGAACACGAGGCGGTGAATCCTGCGGAACAGGGCACGAAGGCGGCTGCACACTATTTCGACTTCATTCCTGCGGGCGGAACGCAAGTCTACCGCTGGCGCCTTTCCAACCTGAGCCACCGCCAGCCGTTTGGCAGAGGTTTCGACAGAGCATTTCGCCAGCGCATCGCCGAGACGGACGAGTTCTACAAGGCTATACAGAAGCAGAGCTTGAGCGAGGAGGAGCTACGGGTCCAACGGCGGGCTTTTGCGGGAATGCTGTGGACGAAACAGCTTTACTACTATGACATTCCCCAATGGTTGCGGGGCGATCCGGTCCTGCCAGCGCCCGAATGGCGAAGGAACGGCCGTAACGGCGACTGGGACCATCTGCATAATTTCGACGTAATTTCCATGCCGGACAAGTGGGAATACCCTTGGTACGCCACGTGGGATACGGCCTTTCACTGCCTACCTCTTGCGCTGGTGGATGCAGATTATGCCAAGCGCCAGTTAACGTTATCGACCCGCGAGTGGTATATGCATCCCAACGGCGCGTTGCCGGCCTACGAGTGGCAATTCGGCGATGTGAACCCACCGGTGCACGCCTGGGCAGTCTGGCGAGTCTACAAGATCGATGCCCGTCAGAGCGGCATACCGGACCGGCCTTTTCTGGAGAGCCTGTTCCATAAACTGTTGCTCAATTTTACATGGTGGGTAAATCGCAAAGACGAAGATGGCAATAATGTCTTCCAAGGCGGCTTTCTGGGGTTGGATAATATCAGCGTTTTCGATCGCAGCGCCGGTTTGCCCGAAGGCGGCCACATCGATCAGTCGGACGGGACAGCGTGGATGGGCTTTTATTGCCTGATGATGATGAAAATCGCCCTGGAACTTGGCGAGCAGGATTCGGTCTATCATGGCATTTCTACAAACTTCTCGGTATACCAGGACATGGCAACGAAGTTCTTCGAGCATTTCCTGCGTATCGCCACGGCCATGAACGAAGAGCGAGGAGGGGGCGCCTCACTTTGGGATGAGAGGGACCGCTTTTACTACGACCTGCTGCACATGCACGACGGCACTCTGATCCCACTGAAAGTTCGGTCCATGGTAGGGCTGATACCACTGTTTGCCGTTGAAACGCTGGAGCCGCGCCTGATGTCCTCGTTGCCGGAGTTCAACCGGCGTACCCACTGGTTCATCGAGAACAGACCGCGATTGGCATCGACAATTAGCAGTATCGACGCACCCGGCGTGGGGCAGCGATACCTGACCTCTCTGCTTTCACGAGACAAGTTAGAGAGCATTTTACGATACTTGTTGGACGAGGAAGAGTTTCTTTCTCCCTACGGCATACGATCGTTGTCGAAAATCCATGAAAAGCATCCTTACCACGTACATGTCGGCGACAGGACCTTTGAAATTCAGTATGAGCCGGCGGAATCGCGTTCCGGAATGTATGGCGGCAACTCAAATTGGCGGGGGCCAGTCTGGTTCCCCATCAATTTCCTGATAATCGAGAGCTTGCAGCGCTTTCATCACTACTATGGGGATTCGCTGAAAGTAGAGTGCCCGACAGGTTCCGGAGTACTCATGACACTGGACGAGGTTGCCGTAGAGCTGTCCCGGAGACTGATGCGGCTTTTCCTACGAAACGGGTCGGGAAGCCGCCCGTTCAACGGGGATACGCCCATTTTTCAGGAGGACCCCCACTGGCGGGACCACATTCTGTTTCACGAATACTTCAATGGTGAGAATGGGACAGGCTTGGGTGCGAGCCACCAGACTGGCTGGACAGGCCTGGTGGCGAAGCTATTGCAGCAGTCTGGCGGAATCTGATCAGCGATTCATGTCAGAACGGGCGACGTTCGGAAATCCAAGCGTTTATCTTTACAGTAATCGCAGAAAAGGACGAAGACGATGAAACTGGCGACGTATGTGGGACATGCAGGTGAACGGGTCGGCGTTGTGGACGGAGATCACATCTACGATATGCAGGGTGCGATGGAGGCATGCCGGCTGGGTGACCCGTCAACGGTCGCAGACATGGTCACATTGTTGGCGGCGGGGGAGGCGGCAATGGAAGGTGCCCGCGCTTCGTTCGATTGGGCCAAAAACAAGAACGGTCCGGAGTTGAAGATTCCGTTGCACGATGTCACGCTGCGCGCGCCGCTGCCCAGCCCCGGCAAGTTGATGTGCCTGGCCGGCAACTTCGCCAGCCACATCGAGGAAGGGGGCGGCTCCTACATTGGCAAGGAAAAAATGATCCCGCGTTTCTTTATCAAGCCTACTTCGTCGGTCACGGCAACAAAGCAGCCGATCCGCATTCCGCCCTCGACCGGCTTCGCGGACTGGGAGTTGGAGCTGGCGGTCGTTATAGGAAAGACCGGCCGTGATCTGACTCCGGAGCAGGCGGAAGAGCACATAATGGGTTACACCGTATTCAACGACATTTCGGCGCGTGAGCTGACGTTCCGCAATGAGCTGGCAGAGCAGGAAGGGGACTGGTTCTTCGACTGGCTGGTGGGCAAATGGCTGGACACGTTTGGGCCAATGGGGCCTTGGATCACGACGCGTGACGAGATCCCCCATCCGGACCGCTTGCGCATGCGTCTGTGGCACAACGACACTCTGCAGCAGGATGCGAACACCGGCCAGATGATCTTTTCTCCGGCTGAGGCGCTTTCTTTTGTCTCGCAGTTCATTACGTTGGAGCCGGGAGACCTGTTGAGCACGGGAACGCCAGCGGGCGTTGGTCACGCCAAGAAGGTGCGACTCGAAGCGGGCGACCGCATCAAGGGTGAGATTGAAGGTCTGGGCGTCCTGGAGAATACGGTCGAAGCGCTCTGACGCTGGAAAGCTATTTTGAGTTGCATCGCGAAAGGGTTGCGCTAAGCCGGAAGGCTAAGGGAGGGGAGCGATGCCCTGCACATGTTGCGAATCACCGGCATTCGGCGACTATGAAGGGATGTTCGATACAGAGTGGGCTTCCAGAGAGGCAGACGCCTATGTTCAGAATGGTTTGGAGGCGCGTGCCGAACGCCTGATTGCCTATTTGTTGGAGAATTGCACGGGGCCGCTCCGTGTGCTGGACGTCGGCAGCGGGGCCGGCGGTGTACATCATGAGCTTTTGCGCCGGGGCCTGGCCGACAGCGTCGTCGCGGTAGAGGCCTCATCCGCATATATCGCCGCGGCCCGTGAGATCGGTGAACGGCTGGGACAAGAGAGCAAGGTGCACTATTTTCACGGGGACTTCACCTCTGCGGCCGCCGTGATCGATTCAGCAGATGCCGTGATCCTGGACCGTGTGATCTGCTGCTATCCCCACTTGGGACAACTGTTGGGCGCCTCCGCGAGCAAGGCCGAGCGGTATCTCGCACTGAGCTATCCGCGAGAAAGATGGTGGGTACGCATTGCATTCGGGCTGTTCAATGTGTACCTCAAGCTAAAGCGCAAGGATTTCAGGACATTCGTTCATCCTCACAGAGAGGTACATGCGATCGCTGGGCGGGATGGGCTGGAGCCGGTCCATGCGGAAACGGAAGGATTTTGGCAGATTACGGTGTTTGAAAGGGTCTGATCGCGTTCAGCCGCGTAAGTCCTCCCCGCTCGTCTCTCTCTTACAATTCAAAGATGACTTTGGGCCTGGGCAACGATATCGAGGCCCACGAGGTCGCTCCATGCTTGCAGCAGGCGTGAGGTCACGGGACCGACTTCGCCATTTCCAACGGGTAGGCCGTTGAACTTTGTGGCCGGCATAATGCAGTAGGGCGTGCTGGTGAAGAAGGCCTCGTCGGCGGTGTAGATGTCATAGGGTTGGAAGTCGGTGGTCTGCGTGGGAATGCCCACGACTTCGGCCAGCTCGAGGACGGTTTCGCGGGAGATGCCGGCGAGGGCGCCGCGGGCATGGGGCGTTTTGAGGACGCCATCGGCCCAGATGAAGAAGTTGCCTCCCTTGTTTTCGGTTACATTGCCATCGGTATCCAATATGATACTTTGCGCCTGTGGGTCGACCAGCTTGACCTCGGCTTCGGCAAGGGTATAGGCGAGGCGGCTGCGGTTCTTGATGCGGGCGTCCAGCGCTTGTGTGGGGATGGCGCGACTGAAGGGCGTCACCGCGTGGCAGCCATCGGTGTAGAAGCCGGCCCAGTCTTTGAGAATCATGGGCGCGGTGTTGATGATGATGGTGGCGGGGGAGCGTTGCAGCGTGGGGTCGGCCGCGGCCGCACCCATTCCGCGCGAGATGTTGTGGACGATCCAGACATCCTCCTGCGGCGGCACGTGCGGGAGATTGGTCTCCAGCACCTCCAGCGTGATGGCGGTCATTTCGTCCGGCGTCAGTCCGGCGTTGATGCGACTCACTTTGAGTGATTTGTAGAGCCGTTCGATGTGCCCGTCCAGCTTGAAGGGTCTGTGGCCGAATGTGCGGGTCGACTCGGTCACCGTATCGCCGAGCGTGACGGCGGTGTCGAAGACTGAGATCTTGGCCTGGTCTGGCGGGAACATCTCGCCGTTGATGTAGACGAGGTGTTTGCTGGCGTCGTGTTCCATTCCTTGTATTCTCCCTTCTGTAAGGCCCCAGATTCAAGACAGCGGGGCCAGTTGCTGGCCCCGCTGTCACTTTACTAATTCACTCCTCTGCGGCGTTCGGTTCTCAAAGCTTCTCCGTTTTCAGGGAAGATGAACCCTGCGCCCGACCAAGAGGTAGGCGATCACTACTCGTTGATGAACCACTGCGCCGGTATGGAGGGAGTCCACTCACCCGAAATCGACCAGGTTACGACGTTGCGCAGCCGGTTGTGTACATTAGTCAGCTGGCCGAACTTGGGATCGTCGACGACAAGACCGATCGACCAGATGTTGTCCATGTGAATCTCAAATACCTCCCTCATCAGCGCATTACGGGTATCCTCGTCCGGTTCACCCAGGATTTGGTCGCGAATTACGCGCAGCCGCTTCACATCCTCCGGCGGCTCCACGCCTTCCTCGCCGTTGGTATCTAGCCAGGTGGCCCAGTCGCGGGCCCACTGCCAGCCGCGCATGGCGAAGGTATTGGCGTTCAATGTTGGGTGGACGGGGCCGCCGCCGAAGTGGCCGCCGCGGGCGGACACGTCGTGCTCGCCCGCGTTGTGGCGCGTGTACCAGAGTTGACCGGCCTCTGGTGACACCGTTGCGTTGATACCGACTTCAGCCCAGTAGCCCTTGACCAGTTCCATCAATTCTGGTGATTCTGCTGGCCATGAGGTCGTGGCGGAGATGTGCAGTACCAGCTCTTCGCCAGTCGGTCCAAGCCGGAAGCCATCGTCATCGCGCTCTGTCAGGCCCAGATCGTCAAGCAACTGGTTTGCCAGGTCCGGATCATGCTGGGTCCAGGACTGGAATAGTTCATCTTCGCCATGATAGGGGGGGCCTCGCAGCGGGGCTATCTGTGAAGCGAAGACGCCGCCCTTGTATACCAGCTTGATGATCTCATCGCGGTTGATGGCCACGGAGAGGGCGTGACGGAAGCTCTTCTCGTTGTAGAGCTGACGCTTAGCCTCGTCCTCGGTGGTGTAGTTGAACATGATGTTACCGTAGGCGTTGGGCATCCAGTTGGCATAGGCGAATCGGAAGTCGCCGCTCTCCCTGTTTTCGGACAGGACCGGGATGTTGGCGGTGCCTAGGCCGCGCACAAAGTCGAGTTCACCTGCTATCGTCTTGAGCAAGGCGGCTTCAGCATCAGCCACGCGAATTTCATGCACTTCGCCGATGTAAGGCAACTGGTTTCCAGCAGTGTCCACCTTCCAGAAGTAGGGATTGCGAACATACACTTCAACCGGATTCGGCGGCTCTGTGGTCGGGAGCCAGGCGGCCAGGCTCGGCTTGCCGATGGAGATCGAACGGTTATTGTGTCCGAACAGGTCCATCCAGGTGTCGAAGCCGCCATCCGCCATCATCGATTCAATCTCAGACATTTCTACGTAGCTCGGATGGAACTTAGACAGGAAGTGCTTCGGGCTGGTTGTAGGACCAGTCCGCGGTCCGCCCCAACTGCCAAGGTAGGTGGGGAAGAGGGCGTAAGGCTGGGCGAATGAGAACTGAATGGTGAAGTCGTCGATCATTGAGACTTCGGCCATTTCTCCGCCGCGGCTAAGCAAGGTAGAGGGTGACGGTGTAAGATCCTCATTAAGAATGATATCGTCCCACCAGAACATTACGTCGTTGGCGGTGAAGGGTTCACCGTCGCTCCACTTAATGCCCTTGCGAAGGTTGACTGTGAGCTGCGTATGGTCGTCATTCCAGGACCAGCTCTCAGCCACATTGGGGACAATAACGCCTTTGGGTGAATGGATCGTCAACGGCTCGACCATCCACCACCATCCCATCTCGCCATGAGGATATTGGCCGGTTACAGTCTTGCGCAAGATGCCGCCGTATTTTCCGACGGCTTCTTCCGGCTCAATGACGATGGGGTTGATGGGCAGCCGCTCCTCGATAGTCGGCAGCTCACCGCTGGCCACCATCTCGGCCAGCTCCGGCGCTTCCTGGTAGGAATCGATGCCGCCGGCGTCGGCCGGCGTGTTGTAAACATCGCTCTGCACCTCGCGCTCGCCTGCGCCGGCGGGCGGGTCGGTCAGCACGGGGCCCGTAATCGTGGCCGACTCGGCCGCGGGGGCCTCTTCGGCGGCAGGGGCGGCTTCTTCTGCCGCGGGCTCGGCCTCATCGCCTGCGGCCGGCGAGTCGGCGGCACCGCAGGCAGCCAGTAGCAGCGAGAGGATTATTAGAAGGGGCACCAGCTTCGAGACGCCCTTCCTTAGCCTTGTGCCGGTTGAGGCGGTACGGTTTCGAGCAAAAAGAATTCGGGATTCCACAGTTTTTCTCCTTCTGCGTTAGAAACTACGTCTTGGATGAAGGAACGCAATTACAGTCCACGGAAATTCTCGTTGTAGGGCACCTCCTGATAGATGATTGGTATCTCACAGAAGACGTCTCGCTGGTCCTGACCTCGTAACAGACGCGGCGCCTCGCTTGCTGCAAATCGGTTTGGTCATTGCACTGCGCTGCGAACGCCTTGTAAGTCCAGCTCCTCGGCGAAGTGACAGCGAACGTAATGGGGCTGGCTGCCGTTCAAACCCGCCAGATCGACGAGTTGGGGCTCTTCCTCTCGGCAGACGTCCTGCACATAAGGACAGCGAGGATGGAACGTGCAGCCCGGCGGCACATTGGCAGGGTCGGCCACGTCGCCTTCCAGAATGATGCGTTCCCGGCGGCGCCCGGACCTACCAGTCTCCACCACCGGCACTGCCGACAGCAGAGCCTCGGTATATGGGTGCAGGGGCTGTTGGAAGATTGACTGAGTCTGACCGAGCTCAACGATCTGACCCACGTACATCACGGAGACCCGGTCGCTCAGGTATTCGACCACAGACAGATTATGGGTGATAAAAAGATAGGTCAGATGAAGATCATTTTGCAGTTCCTTGAGCAGGCTGAGAATCTGGGCCTGTACCGATACATCCAGCGCCGACACAGGTTCGTCTGCGACGACGAAGTCCGGGTCCAGGGCCAGGGCGCGTGCAATGGCAATACGCTGGCGTTGACCCCCGCTGAAGGCATGGGGATAGCGCCGCATGTAGGTCGGGTCGAGGCGGACGCTCCGCAACAGCTGAGCCACTCTTTCCTCTAGTTCGCGCCGGCCCTTTACCAGTTTTCTTGTGACGAACGGTTCACCAATGATTTCGAGGACAGTCAGACGGGGATTAAGGGAGGAAAATGGATCCTGAAAGATCATTCCCATGTGCTTCTGAACTTCACGCAGTTGCTGCCGCGTCAACGTGGTAATATCGATCTCTTCGCCGTCCCGTTTGCGAAACAGAATCGACCCGCTGGAAGGCTCGATGGCCCTCATCACGCAGCGGCCGGTCGTCGTCTTGCCGCAGCCGCTTTCGCCCACAAGCGCCAGCGTCTCGCCGCGGACGACGTGAAAGCTGACGTCGTCCACAGCCTTCACCTCGCCGACCTGGCGGCGGAAAAAGCCGCGCAAAATTGGGAAATACTTGCGTAGCTCGGTTACTTCCAGGACCTTGACATCCGCCTCGGACTGCCGGCCATTTGACCCTTGCGGCGACTGCAGGCCGGGAGAGGAACCCTTTCCAGCATTCATTTCATCTGAGACAGCATCCGATTGTGCCATGTTCTCAGTCCTGGACATACAGATGGCAACGCACGCGGTGTCCTCCGGCCAACTCGATCTGGGGCGGCAGTTCGACATCGCAGACATCGGGAATGAACTCGGGACAACGGGTATGGAAGGGACAGCCTGCCGGTCGTTGGTAGGGGCTGGGAACCGAGCCGGAGATCGGGTCGAGTTCCTGGCTGTGGCCTTCGCCCAGCTCCGGCACAGAGCGCAGCAGACCAACCGTATAGGGATGTTTCGGGTCACGGAATATGACGTCCGCGGGCGCGCTCTCAACGTCCTTGCCGAGATACATGATCATTACACGATCGCATAGCTCGGAAATCACAGCCAGGTCGTGCGTGATGACGATAAGGGCCATCCCCATGTCCCGCTGCAGATCTTTCATTAGCTCCAAAACCTGGGCCTGAATCGTTACATCCACCGCGGTGGTTGGCTCGTCCGCGATCAGCAGGGCGGGATGACAGGAAAGGGCCATGGCGATCATCGCCCGCTGCCGCATGCCGCCGCTGAGGGCAAATGGGTACGCGTCAATCGTCTGTTCCGGTATGGGCATACCGACCCGTTGCAGCATCTCTATCGCACGCGCTCGTGCCTCGTTCTGGCTACACTTCTGGTGAAGACGAATCACCTCAGTTATCTGGTTGCCTATGGTGTAGACCATGCTGAAAGCCGCCATCGGCTCCTGGAAAACCATCGCGATCTCGCCGCCGCGGATCTCGCGAATTTCCTGCCCGCGGTCATCCAGCTGAACAAGGTCGACCGACTCGCCATTCTGGAAAAGATTGATGGCGCCGGTCACGATCTTGCCGTTCTTGGGTACAATTCGCAGGATCGACTGGGCGGTGACGCTTTTGCCGCAGCCGCTTTCTCCCGCGATGCCCAGTGCTTCGCCGGCGTGGATGTCAAAGGAAACGCCGTCGACTGCTTCCAGAATCCCTTCCTGAGAGAAGAAGTGGGTGGCAAGATTGTCTACACTGAGCAGAAGTTGTGGCTGTGTCATAGACAAGGTCTGCTGACTGTCTAAATCGACGAATATGGATCGGCGGCGTCACGCAGGCCGTCGCCGACAAAGTTGAAGCAGAGAATGGCGATAATGACAAACAGTCCCGGCGAGAGCAACCATGGCGAATCCGCCAAGACGATGATCCGCTGGGCGTCGTTGAGCAGCACTCCCCAGCTGATTGCAGGATTCTGAAGGCCCAGTCCGATAAAGCTCAGCGCAGTCTCCCCCAGGATCATGCTGGGAACGCTCAGGGTGAGCGAAGCGATTATATGGCTGGTGAAGGAGGGAAGCATGTGCTTAAAAATGACACGCGATTCGTTCGACCCGTTGAGTTGGGCCGCCATGACATACTCCTCCTCCCGCAAGGACATGAACTTACCGCGCACAACGCGGGCGAGCCCAGTCCAACCGACTAGAGATAGGATAACGACTATTCCGAAGTAGATCTGAACGACCGTCCAGGTCGGCGGGAGGGCCACGCTCAATGCCATCCACAGCGGCAGCGTTGGAATCGAGCGCAAAAACTCGATGATGCGCTGGATGATCAGGTCGGTAACGCCGCCGAAGTAGCCGGAGAAACCCCCCATAATAACGCCGATCACAAAGCTAATGGCGATGCCCAGTAATCCTACGGACAACGAAATACGGCCGCCGAAAATGATTCGTGAGAGCATATCGCGGCCCATCTTGTCCGTACCCACCAGGTACAACGTGCCCTCGTCGACGCCGAACAGGTGGATATTGCCTTCGAACAGGCCCCACAGTTCGTAGGTATCGCCCCGGACGAACATTTTGACAGGATATTTCTGGGTCTTATCCAACTCCCAGGTGGTCCTGAAGGTGTTTTCGTCCATCTTGGAGGTCATGCCGTAAACGAAAGGCCGCGATTGGAATTTCCCTTCGTCGAAAAAGCGGACCCGCTGTGGGGGCATGAACATGTAATCGGTGTCGTGGTTGGTCGGGTCATATGGCGAAAGAAACTCCGCAAAGATAGCAAACAGGTAGAAGATCGCAATCACCACCAGCGAAATGACAGCTACCTTATGACGCACGAACTTCCAGCGGATCAACTGCCATTGCGTGGCGACCGACAGATCCTCCTCGCCCGCGTCAACCCCAGTCTTGCTCGATTGAATTGGTTCTTCGATTAGGGCCATTGCAGTTCTACCATTGATCTGTAGCGGTACATACGGTTCGTTGCGAGGGCGTTATTCACAAGGCACTTAACATCAAATTGCACCACGAATGCGGGGGTCGAGCCACGCAAGCACGATATCGGATAACAGCGTTCCCACAAGAGTGAGCGTGCTCAGGACCATCACAACACTTCCTGCCAGGAACATATCCTGACTGAGCAGCGCGCCCACAAACAGAGGCGCAATGGTTGGCAGGCCCAGAACCAGCGAAGCCAGAAGTTCGCCGTTTACCAGCGTCGGCAGCGTCCAACCGATCGTGCTAGCTACAGGGTTCATGGCGATGCGGAAAGGATATTTAAAGAGTAGTTTGCTTTCGGACAGGCCCTTTGAGCGAGCGACCATCACGTAGGGCCGCTCCAGCTCGTCCAACAGGTTTGCGCGCATCACCCGGATCAGGCCGGCCGTTCCTGCCGTGCCGACCACCACCGCCGGCAGCCACAAATGTTTCAACAGGTCGATGACCCTGGCGAAACTCCAGGGCGCGACCAGGTATTCATTGGAAAATAGACCGACCGCGACGTTGCCTGTAGCAACAAAGTAGTACCACAAGATCAGTAGGGCGAGCAGAAAGTTAGGTGTTGCCAGACCGATGAACCCTATCAGAGTAAAGATATAATCCCCGAACGAATACTGGCGTGTCGCGGAGTAAAAGCCGATAGGGATCGCCAGCGCATAGGCCAGGAAGAAGGACGCCACCGAAATCGCGAGACTCCAGGGAAGACGGTCGGCAATCAGTTTGGCCACTGGCTGGTTCCACTCCAGCGAGCGGCCCAGATTGCCCTGAAGGATATTTCCGAGCCAGCGAAAATAGCGAACATAGGTGGGAGAATCCAACCCATATCGCTTGCGCAGCGATTCGATTTCGGCCGGATCGACCGCTTCCTGCTGCTGCAAGAGTGCGTTCACATAGGAGTCCAAGTAATCGCCCGGCGGCGCCTCAATGATGACAAAGGAGATGAGGGAGACGACAAGCAGAGTTGGGACCATCAGCAGGACGCGGCGAAGAATAAAGGCCCACATGCTCAGAGATAACCAGTTGTCAACATTTTTCCAGTGTTGCCAGATAGATTGCCGAGGGAGCCAAGCCCGTACCGCTGCCCTCGTGGCTTGAATAGTAGGAGAGCAGAGCCCGCTCCGGCCCCTGTTCGACGAAGCCGGGATAGGAGTTGTCACCCCCGCTTGGCAGGACGGCGATCTCATTCAGTTCTGTGCCGACCAGTTCGTACAGGGCAGTGACGGGCCCGCCTTCGGTATGCTTGCGGCCGCCGACCAGGATCTGGTCGGACCACCGCGCCAGGAGCGGACCGCCTATGTGCCTGTCAAGATCAGTGCACGTCCAGTCGGTGTATGGGGGCCGTGAACGGCAGAGTTGGGCCGGACGACCGCCGGATCGAGCAATGGCAAGTAACTCATGTTTTTCTGCGAAGAGAAACGCTGTCTCATCGCCGCGGGCGGGTTGAATCAGGCTAAGCGGGATCCAGGTGAAGCCGTCTGCGCTGTGCAGCAGCCAGGACTCCATCCACTCGGGGGGCTCGTCTCTTCGGGCGAGCACGTCGAAATTGCGGATGCGACGGCCGTTGAGGAAGGCCGTGCCATCAAGTGCGGCCGCGCGCCAGATGTAATGGCCGTGTGTGCCGTCCAACATGCGCGGGCCGTGCCAACTTACGCCGTCTTCAGTCCAGGCGCAGAAGCCCAAATGATCGTTGACGTCCCTGTCTTCGGCGTTACCCGGCGTCACCCACCAGGCGCCGGTGTAGACGAACAGCTTGTCCTTGAAGACGAGGAAGTGCGGGTCGCGGACATCGCGGTTTGTGACGTTGAAGGCGTGGACCTGTGTCCAGTCTGTTCCATCAGTGCTGGACATGACAACGATGCTTGACGAGGTGAAGAGCATGTGGCCGTCGGGGCAGCTGCGGAAAGTCAGGTAAAGGCGATCGCCGAACCGGCACAAGTCGGTGAAAGCGTTGTGATTGCCGTCATTGAAGATTTGACGTACGGAACTGACTCGGATGGAGGGCACGAAGGCGGCTCTTGTGAAAAGGCACAAGTAATGTCTGAGGACTGCGGACGGCTGAATGGGCTGCCAAGTTCAGCATTATATGGATGTTTGAGCAGATGTCAAACGTCTAGATTCTGATCAGGAAAGGGGAGCAGGACTATGGAGCAAGGCTTGCGGGAATTTTGGGGGACTTACCGAACAGGAGGCGATCAGTTGTTGGTGGTTGGGGAGGCCTTTTTGTTCCAGATGGGAAGGGGATTGAAGAGGGACCGGGGAGGGTGTGTGTGATACGACCGGTTTCATCTATGGGGTTTAGTAGGTTGTACAGTCGGGGCGGAGCAAGTACTGGATGGGTTTTTTTGTTTGAGGAGGCTCTTTACGGCAGAGTGACCCCGAGCGAGGTGTTGGTAATGAGGTCGTGCGCCCTACCAGTACAGTCACAGTGGACGTAGACGCATCCATCGATCTCGATTTTCAGATTTTCGGGATACTTCGCCAACCAGTCGGAGTCGCCCTTACCCATTCGGCGGCCCCAGTATTCCCGGAAGAGGACGACATGACCTCCGGGCTCAATGTAGGCTTCGGACAGTTCCGCCTGTTCGCTAGGGGGTAGGCCTCCGGTGTCCCAAACGCGCAGGCAGCGGAACGTGTTGGCACCGATTTTGAGTTCGTAGGTGCCCGTACCGATGCCGGTCCGGCCTGTCGTGCGATAGGCGCCGTCGGGTTGGCGCTCATAACGGCCTTCGTCCCGCATTTCTCGCTTTTCGCCCTGTCCCCAGTCGGATTCGAACCCATCATCCGCAATAGTTCTAAGCACTGTTCTGCCGCCGAATTCCTGGACGACAGCCAGCCACCTGGTTTCCTTCTCATCCAGGCTGGCGTAGAAGCGCTGCGGCGCGCCGGGCAAGTCCCAGTCGTCTCGACATGCGATCTGCTGCACTGCAATTTCTACGCAGTCCAGGTTATGCACCCTGGCAGGACCGGTTACGACCATCTCGGTCACTGCGCTCAACTCAAGCGTGTCGGCCTCATAGATAGCCTGCATGGAATGGTGGCCCGGGCCCGGAACAACCGGCCACCATTGCAGCTCAGACAGATCAATGCTGGCAAGCTTTTCTTCGCTCTCTGTGATGGAGATGGCGGGTCTGACAGGGGGAAAAGGGTGATTGCGCGGCATTTCAAGCTCGTTTCTGTGGGGAGGAAAACTGCTGGGCGCTGGCAAGGGCCCCGGTCTCTGTTGTCAGAGATGGAGTCTAGCCAAGACTGACCGATCGAGCAAGTGGCAGGCGGCGCCCCAATATTTCGGGTGCATCCCAGATTTTGGGGTGGGAAGAGTCCGGCGGAGAGACTATGCCGGAGTCGGCTGGAGTTTTCTGCCGGCGCTTGTAGAGACGCGAGGCAGGCACAAAGCCTGGCCCTAGCGGAGCATCTTGGGGGGAATACTGTTGGCTAGACACAATACTGGGGAAGAATGAGCACGGTGGCTAGCAAGGGCGGGGCGTTGCGGGGGCGCAGCCCCTGCACAAGGGAGGGCCGAAGGCCCGAACGCACAACTGCAGGGGTCAGTGGTTAGGGGTCAGGGGTCAGTGGTTAGTGGATGGGCGATTCTTAGAGGATAGATGTGAGGACTGTACACGGGCTAGTCTATACCAGAGGTACAAGAGGGTTCGCGCCCATTTTGGGATGTACCCTCCTGAATTCAGTCGTTTTGCGGAGCACAATAGATATCCTATAAGATAAGCGGGATTGGAGGACTGCAATTTGCATGGAAGGGGGGATCCACACCACTTGAGATAGGCAGATTCTGCCGCCGCTCTAACGAGTTTATTCAGGCAAGCAATCACCCGGTTTCTCGACGGGACTACAAGGCTTCCGCATAATGGCGCTCGCTGAAGGGCGCGACCTTTTCACGATTCGCGGCACGTGACGATGGCATACATATAGCGAGCGCGGCCAGTGTAGAGAGACCAGTGTGGAAAGAAGAGGGTAGAGCCATGGACAAGAAGCGCCGCAAGGAGATTCTTTCGCAGGGACGCCCGGGGCCGTACTGGCCCGCAGAACCGATGTTGGGCGGGTGGTATACGGACGAGGAGGTTGAAGCGGCCACCAGATCAATTCGCGAATCGATGGACCCCACCACGGTGGGGTTCGGTTTCATTTGCCCGGAAATCGTTGAGTTCGAAGAAGGCTTTGCGAGGTATTGCGGGGCAGAGGAAGCAGTTTCGATCAACGGCGCAGGAACTGGGCTGGACATGGCCATCATGTGCCTTGACCTGGAGCCTGGGGATGAAGTGATCGTGCCGGCGATCAACTTTCGGGCGGCGGCGATGGCGGTGGTCGGGCAAGGGGGAAGGGTGGTCTGGAGTGAGGTCGATCCGCGTACATTCAACATGGACCCGGCGGACGTGGAGAAGCGTATCACGCCGCGCACGCGGGCAATCTTCCCCGTGCACATGAATGGGCTTTCGGCGCCGATGGATGAGTTGCTGGAGATTGCAGAGCGTCATCCCCACCCCAAGCACGGCCCCTTGAAGGTAATCGGTGATGCGGCGCGTGCAGGCGCGGGCGGGTACAAGGGAACAAAGATAGGCGCCAAGGGGTGGATGACGGTCTTCAGCTTCCACACGATGAAGTTGATGACGACGTTGGGAGAGGGGGGCGCGATCACTACGGACGATGCGGAAGCCGGGCGGCGGCTACGGGGCATCCGGCAGTTCGGAGGGGCGCATGACGGGTGGGGAACGAATTACAAGATGACAAAGGTTCAGGCAGCCGTCGGCCTGGTACAGCTGCGGCGGCTTGACGAGATGACGGCTCAACGGGTGCTGGCGGCCAAGAGACGGAACCGGTTGCTGCAGGGCATCCCTGAATTGACGCTGCCATACGAGCCAGAGGGATATGAACATACCTACTATCTCTACACGATGCTGGTCCCCCGCGCGTGGGCGGGAGAGAAGCGCGATCAGTTGCTGCGGATGATGGAGGAGGAGTACGGGGTTGGTTGCGGTGTATACAACCGACCGGTGTACGAGGATTCCGGGTATTTGCGGAGGCAGACTGAGGGTCAGAAGCTCCCCGTCTCCGACGAACTCAGCAGGCGTTTGTTCTGTATGGCGCTACATCCACTCATGTCTGAGGCAGAGCAGGCGTACATGGCTGCGGCCCTGTGGGCCGCGGTGGAAAAGATACGTAGCGGGGGGTAAAGAAATCCGAAGTGTTTCTTCCCAAAGTGAAAGGGGGCGCATAGGGGAACGAACAGATTCGTGATTGCCGTGAGAATCATTTCTCGCTTCAGCAGGCAAATTACCCGACATATTAGGGACTTACGGGCTTACAGGTGGCAACAGGAGGAGCAGAGAGAAATTCACGCGACGCGATTTACTCAAGGGCGCAGCGGTTGGCGCGGCAAGCGAAGCCATGGCTGCCTGTATCGCGGCCGATACAGGGGCGCCTGCCAGCGACAAGCCGGTTGCTGAGGGGACAACCCTACGGTTTGTGTCGGGACCATGCTCGCAACTGGCGCAAAAGGTGTTCCCTGACT
Source organism: Caldilineaceae bacterium (assembly GCA_965207495.1). GTDB lineage: Bacteria > Chloroflexota > Anaerolineae > Caldilineales > Caldilineaceae > Bin5. The sequence continues at coordinate 2,146,449 of OZ242287.1, read as the reverse complement.
TAGTCAGTGACTCTTTTACCACCAGAAAGGATCCTCCTATTAGTGCAAAGGTTGAGACGGCTGCGAGCGTTTGGGCAGCACTCCGAACGCCAGACGTCCTGGTCCTTCCGCATCAACCGTTTGCTTTTCCCACTCCGAAACGTATATAATGCCAACCGCCCCGCGCATTGCCAGCTCGTCTGAACGCCACACAGAGTCAGCAGCGAAATGATCGCGTTCATCGTTCGCAGAATCCTGCTCCTGATACCGACGCTCTTCTTTATCACCATCGTTACATTCCTGGTGATCGAGTTGCCGCCTGGCGACTACCTGGACGCGTACGCGGCCAACCTGGCGGCCGGTGGGGATCCCGTCGACCAGGAACGGCTGGAGGCTTTACGTAAGCAGTTCGGGCTCGACAAACCCGCCCCCTTGCGCTATCTGCAGTGGGTGACCAATATACTTCGGGGCAATTTCGGCTTTTCCTTTGAGTGGAACGTTCCGGTTGAAGCGCTCATCTGGGAACGGCTAGCTCTGACCTTTTTCATAAGCCTTTCGACGATCCTCTTCACTTGGGTCGTGGGCTTCTTAATAGGCGTCTATTCGGCGGTCAACCAGTATTCGATAGGCGACTACATCTTCACTACGCTGGGCTTTATCGGGCTAGGGCTACCGAATTTCCTGATTGCACTGGTGATAATGTGGTACGCGTTTGACCAGTTTGGCCTGCGGTTGAGCGGTCTGTTTTCGCAGGAGTACCGGGGCGCGCCGTGGAGCCTGGCCAAGTTTTGGGACATGCTTACCCACTTGTGGCTTCCGCTGGTCATCCTGGGAACTGCAGGCACGGCCGAAATGATCAGGACGATGCGCGCAAATTTGCTGGACGAGTTAAACAAGCCGTATGTAGAAACTGCACGCGCCAAGGGTCTGAAAGAGCAGGTGCTGGTCCGAAAATATCCGGTGCGAGTCGCGCTGAATCCATTTGTAAGCACGGTTGGCTGGACTCTACCCAATCTTATTTCGGGCGCCACGATTGTTTCTGTCGTGTTGAGTTTGCCCACCACAGGGCCGATGCTGCTCGGGGCGCTTATGACCCAAGACATGTATTTGGCGGCCAGCTTCCTGCTGATGTTGAGCGTTCTGACGGTGGTCGGCACGTTAGTATCGGACCTCCTGCTGGCGGTTCTCGATCCTCGAATCCGTATGGAAGCGCAGTGATTTGGCGGCCAACGACAAACCTCCAGATTTCGAGTCGGGGCAGGGAAAATCCATGACGCAGGAAACTGCTGCGAGGCCAGAATCCACACTGCCAGACGACTCGGCGTTTGACGAAGTTCCGAGCGAACGCGAAAAGGTCTTTGTCGCTTCGCCGCGACAGTTGATGTGGTGGCGCTTTCGCCGGCACAGAATGGCGTTGTTGAGTAGTGTGGTCCTGATTCTGCTCTATTTGGCGGCTCTAACCTGGGAGTTTCTGGCGCCCTATGATCCTCTGCGCCACGAAGTGGAGTCGGCTTACGCACCGCCTCAGAGGCTGCAGTTTTTCGACGAGGAAGGGTTTCACTTTCCGCCCTTCGTGTACGGCCTGACGAGCGGACGCGATCCCGACACCTTTCGCAAGATCTTTGCAGTGGACAGGTCGGTCAAGCATCCTATCAGATTCATGGTCCACGGAGATCCCTATAAGTTCTGGGGCTTGATCGAGACCGATCTGCATCTTTTCGGTCTCGAAAGCAACGAGGGCACCGTCTTCCTTTTGGGTGCGGACCGGTTGGGGCGGGACGTGTTGTCGCGTTTGCTGGCGGCGACGCGTATCTCGGTCTCGATTGGGCTGGTGGGCGTGATCCTGAGCTTTGTACTGGGTGTTTTGATTGGGGGAATCTCCGGCTATTACGGCGGCACGGCAGACATATTGATTCAACGCGTCATCGAGTTTATTCGCGCCATGCCGAGCATTCCGCTCTGGCTGGCCCTGAGCGCAGCGATTCCTAAAGACTGGCCGGTAACGAGGGTCTATTTCGCTATCACCATCATCCTTTCACTGATCGGTTGGACCGGGCTGGCACGGGTTGTGCGCGGGCGATTTCTGTCGCTGCGCGAAGAGGACTTTGTACAGGCTGCGCGATTCGCCGGTGCATCGGAGGGACGCATAATCGTGCGCCACATGACGCCCTCTTTTATGAGCCACATTATTGCTTCGCTGACTTTGGCGGTTCCTTCAATGATCCTCAGCGAGACGAGTCTCAGCTTTCTAGGCCTGGGGATGCGGCCACCGGCACTGAGTTGGGGCGTGTTGCTGCGAGAGGCGCAGAATTTGCAGGCGGTGGCGTTGGCGCCGTGGCTGCTCTCACCGGGACTTCTTGTTGTCATCGCAGTTCTGGCATTCAACTTTGTAGGAGACGGACTACGCGATGCCGCCGACCCGTACGCCCGGTAAGGGGGCAGTTTCCAAAACAAGAGCCCTCCGGAGAGCAACACCCTGAGGGAAGCAATTCAGTTCAGACAGGACAGGAGAAGATGACCGAGATTGTGGTAGACCCTGCAGAAGTAGAATTCTTTCAGAACAACGGCTATATCCAGTATCACGATTTCATGTCGCAAAAGGAGGTCGCGTCGCTTCGCCTGGCTTTGGATGACGCGGTGGCGACCGAGCGCGAGCGTATTCGCGGGGCGGAGAAGGGAGGACGCGAGTCCGAGGACTATGAGCTGGTCTTCAATCAGATGGTCAACCTGTGGACCGACTATCCGCAAGCGAAAGAGATCGCGTTTCACCTACGTCTGGGCGAATACGCGCGCCAGTTAAGCCGCTGTCAACATGTGCGCATCTACCATGACCACGCGATGATCAAGCCGCCGGGCCAGGAAAGCAGGCAAACCAACTGGCATCAGGACGCCCCCTACTGGCCGATGGACCCGGTGGGCGCGTTGTCAGCCTGGATCGCGTTAGACGATGTTAGTGTAGAAAACGGCTGCCTGCACTTCGTTCCGGGTTCGCACAAGCACGGCCGGCTGGAGCCGATCAGCCTCACTTCCGATGACGACAGCGTGGTCGATCGATTCAAGGAGCAGGGCTACGCTGTGCCGGAGCCGGTGTCGATGCCGATGCGCGCCGGCGGCGTTACCTTCCATCACGGATGCACTTTTCACTACGCCGGCTCTAACCGCACGGACAGGCCGCGGCGGGCCTTCGCCATCATTTACATCCCGGACTATACACGCTTTACCGGAGGGAAGGACGCGGCCGGGGCTGCGGAGGAGATGGAGGTGGGCGGTCCTTGGGAACACGAGATTCACCCTATTGTCGCTGGCAAATAGGTTTTTGAACAGTCGAAAAGACGCTGTCTGAAATCGAAACATTTCAGCGGCAAGAAACGAAAATCCACGAAGGATTTACAGACCAGAACTGACGAGGAAGATACTATGCAAGAGAAGGGACTCGTTAACAAGACACGCTCAACCGGGCGTGGGCCGACAATTTGGCTGGCCGGACCCCCGGCGGACCTTGAAGAGTTCATGCCGCTGGGCATCGCCGGCATCGTCACCAACACGGTGGTGCTCAATCAATACGCAAAGCCGTACGGCAGCGTAATTGCGCTAATCGAAGCCTATCTGGAGATGACCGATAAGCCGGTCGTGATGGAGATCGACGGCCATTCGGTCGAAGAACTGCTGGCGGTGGGCAAGGTCTTCACCGACATGTCGCCGCAGATAATTCTCAAGATTCCTTGCACGCTTAATGGGTTGAAGGCGTTCAGTATTCTCAGGCAGGAGGGGGTCGAAACATTTTGCACGACGGTCTTCTCTCTGAACCAGGCCGCAGCCGTTGCTCAGTCCGGCGTCGACCACATACTGCCCTTCTGCGACCCAGTGCGCGAGATGGGCGGCGACCCGACCAAGCTGATCCGCGACTGTGCGCGCATGTTCGAAGGCTGGGACGACCGTCCCTACATCATGGCTGCGCTGGTGCGCTCGGTGGAGACTGCGCACGCCGCATTCCGCGACGGGGCTGACGAACTGGTCACGATGTGGACGGTCTACCGCGATATGCTCGACCACCCGCTGACGGACCACTGGAACAAGGTATTCCTGGACGAGTGGATCGACATGCACCAGAGCGGGCTGTTGGCTGGTGTTCCGGTTGAGGAACACCATAGCTGAACGCGCTGCCGAACGAAATTCATGATTGCGAGATTAAAGTATATCTGTACAATGGGGCGGAACCCAATCGTGCAGAAAACTTAAATTACAGCCGCTTAGGACCGCCTAGCCTGGACTCAAGGAGGGAGATCATGGCAGACATTAGCGCTGAAAGGGAAGGCTTAGTCGATGGTATGCCGCGCGACACGCGCGGAAACTGGCAGCCAGAAGGAGCCAAGTTGCCGAATCCCATTTTCGCCTGGCCGCCGAAACCGATGGAGGTTGCGAAATGGTTGTACAACTACCTCTTTCCCTGGAATTTAATCTACATGCTTATCGCGGTGCTGACCGTTGTTTATCTGCAACCGGAAATGGCCCGCATGAAGACGTTCAGCGCCGACTGGATACTGTACATCTTCGCGCGTAACGTGATCATGTTGAGCGTTATCGTCAGCGCATGGCACCTGTGGCTGTGGGCGCGTAAATCGCAGGGCTTCCAGTTCAAGTATACGCCGGACTGGATGGCGAAAGGGAAGAAGCAGTTCCTGGCGGGCAACCAGCTATTTGACAACATCTTCTGGAGTTGCGTCAGCGGCGGCACGATCTGGACAGCCTACGAGGTGGTCACTCTTTGGATGTACGCCAATGAGTACATTCCTTACCTGGACCCGCGTGCGCATCCGGTATACTTTGTCCTCATGTTGTGCGCCATCCAGATGTGGAGGCTGTTCCACTTCTACTGGTCACACCGGATTCTGCACTGGCCACCGCTCTACAAGGCCAGCCACTATCTGCATCACCGCAACATCAACGTCGGCCCGTGGTCCGGACTGTCGATGCACCCGATTGAGCACATCCTTTACTTTAGCTGCGCCGCCATCCACTGGATCATCCCGTCGCACCCGATTCATGTGGTGATGAACCTGCAGCACGCCGCGCTTACACCGGCGCAGGGTCATGCCGGGTTCGAGGCGGTCGTCATAAATGGGAAGTACAACCTGGCCGGAGCATCCTATTTTCACCAGTTGCATCACCGCTATTTCGAGTGCAACTACGGCGAACCGGACATGCCTTTCGACCATTGGTTCGGCACCAGCCACGACGGCTCGGAAGAGGCGCACGAGGAGATGCGGGCCAAGCGATTTGCCGAGCACAAAATCCGGACCTCGGCAGCGTAATCCAGCGGCACCCGTGTCGACCGCTACAGTGATATCGCATCAGTGGAGATAAGATGATGCAACCAACGCGAATCGGGATTGTCGGCTGCGGCAGCGTAATGCAGCGCCCATACATGAGGCTTATCCAGCCGATGCGGGCCGTGGGGACGGTCGACGTTACGATTGCCTGCGACGTCAGGGAAGAGGTACGGGAGGTCGTTCAGGACAGGCTCGGAATTGGGCGATTCACGACCGATTACGAAGAGGTAATCGATTCCGATGAGGTCGATGTGGTGATGGTATTGACCTCAATGCGAGAGCACGGCCCGATAACGCGTGCGGCGCTGGCGGCGGGCAAACACGTCCTGGTGGAGAAACCGATGGCCGTGACCCTAGAGGAAGCGGCAGAGATCGTTGAGATGGCCCGGCACAGCCCGGGCCTTCTCGTTTGCGCCCCGCACGTCGTACTGAGTAATACCTATCAGACAATGTGGCGCCACATCCACAGGGGAGATGTTGGGAAAGTGTTGATGGCTCGTGCCCGCTACGGCCACTCCGGGCCCGATTGGAGACCGTGGTTCTATCTCGAGGGCGGCGGCGCGCTTTTTGATCTGGGCGTGTACAACATCACCTGCTTGACAGGCTGGCTGGGACCGGCCAAACGGGTCATGGCAATGACCGGCGTGGCAATTCCAGAACGGGTCGTGGGCGGTGAGATGATGCAGGTGGAGGCCGAGGACAACGCCCACGTTCTGATCGATTGGGGCGACTCGGTGTTTGCGGTTGTGACGACTGGGTTCACCATGCAGAAGTATCGAAGCCCGGCTCTCGAGGTCTATGGCAGTGAGGGCACCATTCAAATGATGGGCGATGACTGGAATCCGTCCGGATATGAATTGTGGCGCAACGACGTAGGCGCCTGGCAGATTCACGAGGGCACGGACAGAGACTGGCAATGGACCGACGGCCTGCGCCACCTTGTGGACTGTATCCGCAACGACAAGACGCCAGTAGTCACGCCGGAGCACGCATTTCATGTCCTTGAAATCATGTTGAAGGCGCAGGAATCGGGCGGCGACGGGCAGGCGAAAACGATTGAGAGCTCGTTCACGCCGCCTACATTCGAGGAGGAGCAGGAGGAAGTGGCACCGCACAAGGTTCACGACTGGACGCAGCGCTGATGAGTTATTCGGCCTCGCCGCGGCCAACCTTTGACGGCCCGGCGCACATCCCGTACGAGACGGTTACGCGGCATTTGTGGGGCGATGAGGAGTCGGGCGAGGTTGCCGACTGGATATATGTGTCCAGCGCGAAGATTCACCAGTTGGTCTTTGGCCTGCCGTCCGGCGGGGCCTTTCGTCACTCGGACAGCTATCGTACTATCTTTGCTGCTGATGAGGTGTTGTATGTCCTCAGCGGGGTGATGGTTCTGAACAACCCTGAGACAGGAGAAGTCCATCGTGTGCAGCCGGGGGAAGCGGCCTTCTTTCGCCGTGACACCTGGCATCATGCGTTCAACTTCAGTACTGAACCCCTGCGAGTGATTGAGTTTTTCGCGCCGCCGCCTTCTCAGGGTACGTCTGGATCCTACGCACAGACGAAGCCGAATCTGGCAGCGCCAAAGTATTCTCAGGACCAGTGGCTGGGCCGGTGGCCCAAAGCGCGAGAGGAGGCCGAGGCCAAATTTACCATTCAGGTAACGCGCGAGTCCGATCTGCTGTGGCGGTTGGAGGGTACGGAGCAGCAGCTGTTGGTGGGGATTCTGGCCGCGACAGAGCACCTGACTGTCGGTAAGATGGCGTTGCTGGCTGGACAGCGCAGCGACGTGGAAGTGCATGGCGGCGATGAGAGTCTGTACCTGCTTGAAGGCGCGTTGAACGTGCGCATTCCTGAGAACGATGGGCAGCGCTGGTTCGAGCTCAGACCCGGCGATGGCTTCTTCGTTCCTGAGGGAACGCCGCACCAGTACTACAACATGTCTGGCGCGCCGGCCTCGTTTCTCTGTGGCGTAGCCCCACGGTATTCCCCTGAGGTTCCTGAAGTGTTCTCCAATGGCAGAGAACCTTAAGCCAACCGCCTGCGCCATTGGCCTGGATATAGGCGGCACCAAGATAGCGGCCGGGCTTGTCGCCTTCCCACAAGGCGCCTTACTCGCCCGGCGCACGATTCCCACGTTGCCGTCGCGAGCAGGGGAGGCGGTCCTCAGCGATGCACTTGCCCTGGCCGAGGCGTTGATGGGGGAAGCAGAGCAGAGGAACCTGCAACTCCTGGGCATCGGCGTGGGCGTTCCCGAACTGGTTGATCCGGATGGGAACATTGCAAGTTCGCACTCACTTGACTGGCAGGATATTCCGATTCAGTCGGAGTTCTCCCGTCTGGCCCCGGCGATTGTCGAGTCGGACGTGCGGGCGGGGGCCCTGGCAGAGGCAAAGTTTGGCGCGGGGCGTCCGTACAGGCTTTTCGTCTACGTGACGGTGGGAACGGGTATCGCGAGTACGCTGGTCCAGGATGGTCGAACTTTCGCAGGCGCGCGTGGCAATGCCCTGGTCATGGCCAGCAGTCCGTTCACCGTTGAATGCGATGTTTGCGGTAAGGCACTCAGCCCCATTCTGGAAGAGATCGCAAGCGGGCCTGCTCTGGTTGGGAGATATAACCTGTACAGTTCTCTGGCGGCGAAACGGGGCGAGGATGTCACGGAAGCGGCCGAGAAAGGAGACGATGCAGCTGTCAGGGTTGTCAGAAGCGCCGGTGAAGCGCTCGGCAACAGTGTTGGGTTCCTCGTCAATGTCATGGACCCGGAGGCGATAGTTGTCGGGGGAGGACTTGGTACGTCAGGGGGACTCTATTGGGACAGTTTCGTCGCCTCTACACGGGCTCACATTTGGGCTGAGAGCAGCAGGGAGTTGCCGATCCTTGCGGCAGAGATGGGCGCAGATTCCGGACTGATAGGCGCCGCCGCCACCCTCTTCAAAGAGGAAAGATTGTGAAATCCGGCGGCGCCGGCAACAGAGTATAAGCAGAGCTTTAGCGTGGCGAACCGGGCTCTACCCGAGAGCAACCAATGGGACGCCGTTACTTTTTTTGAATAGGAGACTCTTCACACATTTCAGGAGGAAAAGATGACACAGCGTTTCAATCGACGAAGTTTTCTACAACTTTCGGCGACGGCTGCCGGCGGCGGGCTGCTTGCGGCCTGCGTCGCGCCTGCACCGGCGACGGATGACTCAGGGGGTTCCATGGCCGAGGAGCCGGTCGAGATTCGGCTGGCCGAAGGAAGTTGGGTGGGTCCTGAAGGGATCGCGTTCTGGACCGATGAGATCATCCCTGCATTTGAAGAAGGTCATCCGGGCATCAATGTGACCTTTGAGAACGCGGAGTCGCCCGACTATGCCGATAAGCTGTACACGCAGTCGGTGGCCGGTGACGCACCGGACGTCATGTTCGTTTGGGGCGGCGTCAATTATAACCTCATGCAGAAGGGGCAGTTCCTTCAGTTGGACGATTATTTCGACAGTGAGGACCTGGAGGATTTCTATCCTGCCAAACTAGATGCCCATTTGCTGGATGGGAAGCTGTTCGGTATGCCCAAGTATGTATCCACGGTGGCGATGGCCTATAACAAGGATATTCTGGATGAGGCCGGTGTCGAATATCCTGATGGGACCTGGACGTGGGACGACTATGTAATCGCATACGAGGCAACGACCGAGCGCAATGACGACGGCGAGATTGTCCAGTGGGGCAGATACGTAGCTCAGCAGTACATGGAGCATTACGTGTGGATGAACGGAGGCGAGTGGATGAACGCTCCCCTCTTCGGGACGAAGTGCCTTCTGGACGGAGAGGAGGCCATCGCGGCCCTCAGATACAACTATGATTTGATTTACGGCGACAACCCGGTCGCTCCGATTGCGGGTACAGTTCCAGAAGTCGGCTGGCACAATATCTTCTCGACGGGGAAGGTCGCTTTTGCCGAGTCCCACAGTTGGACAGTTACCAACTATGTGCGGGAAAACGACTTCAATTGGGACTTCACCGATCTGCCGGTTTCGCCGGATGGGGGGAAGGCCGGCTTGACCTTTGCCGACGGCTACGGCGTGGCCAGGGCGACGCAGGAGCCGGACGCGGCAGTGGCTATGGTACGGTTCCTCACTGGGCCTGAGGCGCAGGAAGCAATGGCGCTCAGCATTGTGGGGCTGCAGCCGACGCGACGCAGTGTGGCAGGCGAGGCCTGGGACGTAGATTCGATGGGGGCGCAGGCCGGCTACGATGTGGCAGCGTTCTCCCGCATTATGGATGATGCCCGGCTCGACCCGGCCTTCCAGGAGAATGAGAAGGTAAACTCAGAGGTCTTCAGCCCGATCTGGGACCAGATCTGGATTACGAATGAAATCGGCCTGGAAGAAGGCGTCAATCTGATCGTGCAGCGTATTGACGAGATTTTCGCTTGATCGTTACGCTCCGGCCGAAGGCAGGTTGGAGCCTGGCTGGCGTGTCGCCTATAGCATCCTGATTGTTGGAGAAAGCGTTGGGCGACACGCTGGCTTTACCAGAACGAGTGGCACGAACCTCGCTTTGGAACCTGACAAGCTGCGTAATCTTTCTCTTGGCCCAGCAATATGGAGCTAGGTGAGATACAGCCACGAATGCCCCTGGCAAGTGGCTCCGATCAAAGAGAAAGCGGATGCGATGGACGCACTCGAATTGACCTGTAGCTACTGCGCGTAAAGTAAATGTTTACCTGTCAACGGTGCGCTAAGGAATCGGAAAGTTTCTATGGTTGAAGTAGGAGGAAAGATGACACTCAGAATGAATCGACGCGCTTTTCTGCGTCTGTCAGCAACCTCGGTCGGCGGCGGGCTGCTAGCGGCCTGTGTTGCCCCGGCGGCCGCCCCTGCTGATTCGGGGGACTCGATGGCCGAAGAGCCGATTGAGATCAGGCTGGCAGAAGGCAGTTGGGTGGGTCCGGAGGGCATCGCCTTTTGGACGGACGAAATCATACCCAGTTTCGAGGAAGGGAATCCCGGCATTAACGTGACTTTCGAAAACGCCGAGTCGCCCGACTACGCCGACAAGCTGTACACGCAGGCGGTGGCAGGCGATTCCCCCGATGTCATGTTCGTCTGGGACAACATCAATTATAACCTGTTGCAGAAGGGCCAGCTGCTGCAGCTGGACGACTATTTCGACAGTGAATACCTGGAGGACTTCTATCCCGCGCTGGTCAAGGCCCATCTCTTGGATGGACAGTTGTTCGGAATCCCCAAGTATGTGTCTACGGTGGTGATGGCCTATAACAAGGATATCCTAGACGGGGCAGGGGTCGAGTATCCAGATGGAACCTGGACCTGGGACGACTACCTGGCGGCATACGAGGCAACGACCGTGCGGGATGACAGTGATAATATCGTCCAGTGGGGAAACTATGTGGCCCAGTCGTTTATTCAGCACTACGTCTGGATGAACGGCGGCGAGTGGATGAACAGCGAGATTTTTGGTACGCAATGCCTGCTGGACAGCGAGAAGGCTCTGGAGGGTCTCAAGTTCAACCACGACCAGATTTACGGCAGTTATCCTGTATCGCCAGTTGCCGGCTCGATTCCTGAGATGGGCTGGTACAACGTCTTTTCAAGTGGAAAGGTGGCGTTCACGGAATCTCACAGTTGGACTGTTACCAACTATATTCGTGAGAACGACTTTGCGTGGGACTTCGTAGATCTACCTGTGGCGCGCGATGGTGTCAAGGCAGGCCTTACCTTTTGCAATGGCTATGTCATAGCAAAGAAGACGCAGGAGCCTGACGCGTCTGTCCAGCTGGTGGAGTTCCTGGCTTCGCCGGAGGCTGAGGAAGTAATGGCGTTGAGTATTGTCGGCCTGCAACCTGCACGGCGCAGCGTGGCAGGTGATGCCTGGGACGTGAAATCGATGGGTGCGGAGGCAGGCTACGACGTGGCTGCTTTCTCCCGAATCATGGATCATACGCGGCTAAACCCTGCCTTCCAGGAAAACGAGAAGGTCAATTCGGAGGCATTTGGCCCGATCTGGGACCAGATCTGGGTGACGGGTGAAATCGGATTGGAGGAAGGGGTTAATCTGATCGTGGAGCGAATCGCCGAGGTTTTTGCCTGATAGCGTTGAATTTCGAGGAGTGAGAAAGAGGGGAGATTGGGGCCTTGCTTGGTCGCAGCCTGCATCAGTGGTCTTGATCTCTCCACTCTCTCCTCCTCTCTTGCGTCTCGAATTCGGATAGGGGATCTTCTATATGAGCGCCCAAGCGCAGAGCGGCCAAACTGCTTTGACAAGAATACTCTCTTCGAATTTCTGGTCGCGACGTACATTACGTCAGAAGGAAGAGCTAATCGCCTATCTACTTGTCTCACCGTGGGTGATTGGATTCCTGGTGTTCATTGTCGGCCCGATGCTGACCTCCCTAGGCTTGAGCTTTACTGAAACCGACCTGTTCACGCTCGAGTTTGTGGGGTTCGAGAACTACACCAAGCTCTTGTCCTTTGACACGACGCGAACGCTTTTCTGGACAACGCTCTACAACACGGCCTACTACGTTTTTCTCAGTATCCCTCTGACGATCGGCGTTGGATTCTTCATCGCCACTCTTCTCAACCAGAACATCTCTGGGCAGCCCACGTACCGGGTTGTTTACTATCTGCCTGCAGTTATTCCCGGCATCGCGACGTCGCTGCTGTGGCTCTGGCTGTTTCAGCCGGAATTCGGGCTAATCAACTGGGCGCTCTCGCTGGTCGGAATCGAAGGGCCGCGCTGGCTGTTCGACAGAAGTACGGCCAAGATGGCGCTGGTGCTCATGAGCGTGTGGGGCGCGGGCTCCAATATGCTTATCTTCCTGGCCGGGCTGCAGGGCATCCCTACCGAGCTGTACGAAGCCGCGACCATTGACGGGGCAGGCATTTGGCGACGCTTCCGCAACATCACGATCCCGATGATCAGTCCGACTTTGTTCTTTGTGGTGGTCACGCAGATTATTTGGTCGTCACAGGTATTTACCAACGTTTACGTGATGACCGAGGGCAAGGGTGGACCTGCCAACGCCACGCTCATGATGGTTCTCTATCTGTATCAGGTGGCCTTTCGGCAATATCGAATGGGATATGCCAGCGCCTATGCCTGGATTTTCTTCCTGATCCTCCTGACTTTCACACTCCTGCTCTTCCGATCGTCCAAGGCGTGGGTCTACTATGAGACAGAGATCGGAGGGCAGCGGTCATGAGCGGCGCGGCTGTTGGAATCGGAACTGCGCGTGCGAGCGTCAAGCGAAGCCAGAGAGCTCAATCAATCCTGATCCACACGGTACTCATTGCCGGCGGGATCATTGTCATGATTCCCCTGGCCTGGATGCTCTCCACATCGCTCAAGCCGCCACACCAGATTACGAAGTTCCCGCCGATATGGATTCCGGATCCGTTCGTGTGGTCGAACTATTATCGGGCGGTGACGATCTTCCCCGTGTCATTTGTGGTGTTTGTCCGCAACTCGATGTACATGAGCCTGATGATCACGCTGGGAACCGTACTCTCCAATGCGATTGTTGCCTTTGCCTTCGCCCGACTGACCTTTCGGGGAAGCCGTGTCCTGTTCATCATTGTCCTGAGTACAATGATGCTGCCTCAACAGGTAACGATGATCCCTCTCTTCATTCTGTTTTCAGAGTTCGGTTGGATAAACACGTACAACCCTTTGATCGTTCCGCACTTTTTCGCCAATGCTTATTTTGTCTTTCTTTTGCGCCAGTTTTATACCACCATCCCGCGCGAGCTGGACGACGCCGCGCGAATCGACGGCTGCGGGGTGATAGGGCTGTTCATTCGTATCCTGCTGCCGCTGAGTAAGCCCGCCTTGGGCATCACCGCCATTTTTGCCTTTTCCTGGGCGTGGAACGAGTTTCTGGGGCCCCTGATATATTTGAGCAGGATGGAAACTTTTCCGCTAGCGATCGCGCTCTCATTCCTTAGAGCTGCGCACGGTGTGTTGTGGTCCGAACTGATGGTGGTCTCCTTCATCGCGATGCTGCCGCCGGTACTCCTTTTCTTCGTTGCACAGAAGCACTACATCCAGGGCATTGTGATTACGGGCGTCAAAGGGTAGCCCTCCAGTCCTTCAACTCATACTCCTCCGACCCGAAAGGAGCCGAACATGATCTTCAGTCCCAGTATTGTCGCGCGTATGTGGGATACCTGGCTCTATTACCATGAGGGCAAACATTACCTTTTCTACCTGCACAATTCGCGTGCAGACGTGCGCTGGGACGGTATGAGCGTGGCGGTGTCGGACGACGGGGTCCACTTTGACGACCACGGCCCCATCATTCACAAGGCGGATGACGCGGTCTGGTTGGGAACCGGCATGGTCTGGCGGGTGGGCGATACGTTCATGCTCAACTTCTCCGAGGAACGCGCGGGCGTACAGGAGATCTTTTTCGCTGAGTCGGATGACCTGCTGAACTGGACGCGCCTGCCGGATGAGGAGTACATCTGTCGGGCAGACTCGCGCTGGTACGCCGACGACCCGACGTTCACGAGCCAGCGGTGGGACTGCATCTGGGCGCTGCCGCGCGAGGGGGGAGAGGGATATATCGGCTTTCTGACGGCGGTGGCGCGGCAAGGTCCGGCAGGGCTGTGCGGCACGGCCGGCTGCGTCGTGTCCGATGACGGCCGCCATTTCCGGGCGGCGCCGCCGGTGATCGAGACCGGCGTGTGGGGGGACCGCGTCGAGGTCGGTGCGGTGGAGAAGTTTGGCGACCGGTATTACATGCTCTTGGGCGTTGGCGCGGCGCCGCTGGGCGCTCGCCAGCGTTCACGGCTGTCGGCGGGCGAGGGAGGCATGTTTGTGCTGCACTCGGAAAACCAAGCCGGACCGTACGAGATGGACCCGCAGCAGGCCCCGTTTCTGAGCAGCAGCCCTATCCTGTACACCTACTTCGCCCGCTTCTACCCCTACGGCGACGAGCTCTTGCTCAACCACCATACCGTCCCGCGCAGCGGACACGCCGGGCCGGAGGACATCTACTTTTCGCCGTTGAAGTCGGTACAGCGCGACGATGCCGGAATCTTGAGCCTGCACTGGTGGACGGGCAACGAGGCGTTGAAAGGCAGGGAGATGCCGGTCGTCCTCGGGGACAGCCAGCTTTACGGTCTGCAGGAGGAGGTCTGTACACTGGCGGCAGGTCAAGCCCAGTTAGGAGCGGACTCGGGAGGGTTGGCTATTTTGCCTGTTCAGTACAATACCGCGCGCGGCGTCATCCTGGAGGCGGAGGTGAGGCCGCATAGTTCGGACGCGTTGCTTTCAGGGGTTGGCGTTTTTGTGGAGGGAGAGAGCGTTAACCAGGGAACTCTACTTCTGGCGCAGAGCGACGGGCACGTGGGCGTCGGGCGCTACGATGGCTATTCGTTCAGGCCACTGGACAGAAAGCCGTATAGCGGTTCGGCTGATCAGCCGGCGCGTTGGCGGCTCCTGGTGCGCGATGCGCATGTCGAGTTGTACATCGACGACGTGCACATCCAGTGCTACACGATGGACCACAATTCTGGCGGGCGGCTGGGCTTCGCGGTCGAGGCCGGCGGCGCGACGATCAGCAACGTGCAGACCTGGGAGATGTCCCTCTAGAAAGCAAGTAACTGCCGCAGGCCGTTCAGCCGGCGGTCAAAATCACGCAGCTGAATGCCCAGCAACGCCACTCAACGTTGTCGAAGTTGCTTAGTTTCAGGCGCAGTCTGTTTTCGCCCTGACTCAGGGTTACAGGAACCTCCACGGCTGCAAAGCCGTCATCGTGCCTCAGAGTGGCGATGAGCTTGTCGTTGACCCATACTCTCATCCAGTCGTCGAAGCCAAGTCGCAGCACTGCCTCCGAATCCGACTGGGCCTCTATGACGGTTTCGGCATATGCGCCGGCGTCGACCGGCTGTGTGCCGGTGTTGCCGGTGGCGTCGCGGCGAAACCAGCGGGAAAAGTCGATCCAGGTCAGTTCCGGTGCTGTTTTGACTGCGGCAAGGTGACGTCCTCCCCACTCCCATCCGGCCGGCCACACTTCTTCGGGAGTCTCCGGAAATTGTGCGCGCTCAAAGTCGTCCCACGTCTGGCAGTCGAACGGCCCGGTGAGAATCCACTCCGCCGGCGTATTTTCTGCGGGCGGGTCGGTCTCTGCCGCCTTGTAGAAGTACAGGACACTTTCCATGTCGTTGGCGCGTGTGCCGAAGCGCAGCGACAGCGAAGATTCAAACGCTACACTGTCGGCGCCAAAAAAGCGGTAGGTGACTACCTCCGAACAGTCGGCATCCAGCCCAACAACATGCGGCGCGCCCGTCCACGCGCTCATTTCCGGGTACATGCCAAAGGAGTGGCCAAACACATCCTCGCTGCCTATCCCCCGCAAGACGTGGGGATTGGTTTCGCCGTCGATCAGCCAGGTATCCCCGCCGGTATGCCAGATCATGTCGCGGTAGTCATGGCGGCGGACGGCGTGAAAGAGGCCGGCGACGAATCCGCTGCCTCCTAGAGCGCCGAGCAGGGTTGTGCCGAGCGGCTCTGCTGGTTTCTCCTCTGTGAATTGGGCGTGCAGACGGTAGGGGGTGAGCGTTTCTTCATCGTCAAATTTCTGCCAGTTGACCATCGACCAGACGGAGGTTGTGTCCTGTCCCTTATTGCGCAGTGTGATGCGGCATTCCTTCTGGAACGGCAGTGGGAAGTAGGCGTTGTAGCCATTTTTGGGCAGAAGCTTGAGCGGCGCGGACTCGATGCGATAGGGGTCTTTCCCCAGCAGGACGCCGAAGAAATGGTGCAGCTTCATTTTGACTTGAGGCTCCTCGCCATCACAAGTGATTTCGATGTCGATTTCAGCTGGAAGTTTGCTGGTAATCCAGAAATGACGAACGCAGCCGGGGCCTTGGGCGCGTATGAGATCAACACTCTGTCCGGGAGCCAGATCGACCCGCTTCGTGGCGCGATGGGCGGTGTAGTCGGTTGGAAGTTGAATCAGAGGAAAGATTGTGTCGGAAAGCAAGGCTAACTCCTTATTCTACGATGGCTGGAGGCCTTCGCAAGCCCTTATCCAAGAGCAGCGCTTCCATCCACTCCTCTTCGGCCTTGCTTAGCGAGACCGGCGGCGGCTTGCTGTAGTCGAGCAGCAGGTCATAGCCGCCTACTTCGTAACTGCGTGTAAGGACGGCGGGCAGATCCAGCACAGCGTCATCATCTTCCGGTAGCAAGGGAATCACGCAGCGCGGAAGCCGATCTCTTAGGGGAATCGGGTAGACTTCCACGCTAGTGCGCACTTGGGGACGGCTGATGCTGATGATATATCGCCAGTCTTGTGGGGCGATTACCTCAAAGTGGCGGGCAAATGTAGCCGTCTGCTTCGAAAGGAGATCGACTTCAACAAGGTTTACCGGTTGGTTGAGAATTTCATCCTGGACTTGAAGATACTGATCTCGTCCCCATCCGAACTTGCTTGCCGGACTCAAAACCTCAATCTGCGTGACTAGGCCCCCAGTGGCGACTACGATGACCTGGATATAGGGAACGCGTCGTTCTTCATCAAGCACTCTAATTGTTTGGGGTACGTCTGCGACCAGCGCGCCGGAGTCGGCCTGTGCTGCAGGGAGTTGGCGCGGCAGCTGAACCACGGCGGCAACAGAGTGAGACATTTTGGCCAGGGGACTTATTTCAATCCGTTCGTGGATGCGTGCAATGTATTTGGGATGAAGCCGCGGTCGAAGGTATTCAGAAGCGTAGGAGATCAGGCGGTGGTGAAGATCTGGCCAGCGTGCACGGTGCTCCAGATATGGGTCCATGCCGGGGAATGGGCTAGGCACGTCGGTCTCCTCCAATCTTATACAGGGATTGCCACATTTATACCGCGTAAGTCGGACTTGGTCAATGATAGCGGAACAATTCTCCATGCCATTTCCTTACTGGCCAAAATCCTTGTCTGGGAGGAGGGACGACGCAGCGGGTCGAGATTGCTCTCGCAACTGCCCTGAGGCGGTTAACAATTCTTACCCCTTTATTGGAACGGACACACTTCCTGTTTTTGCTTGGTTAGGCTGCCTCCATCACCCTGCTTCTGCCGGCCTTGTCGATACAGACTTGTGGAAGGTCTCTCCTGTTGAGGAGGTTGCGATGAGCGACATTGAGGGATAAACTGGCTTCATCCTTACTCTCCACAGGAATCAATCCATGCGCAATAATCGTTACGGCCACATGGTCCACGAGTACACTGTGGGCCGCGTCCGAGAAATCTTGCGGGAGCGAGCCGAAAGGCTGGCTGCAGTCCAGACGCGGGCGAATGCACAGGGGTATGTGGACGAGGTGCGCGCAAAGGCGGCGCTCTGTTTCCCGGCGCTTCCCTCCCGAACGGATCTGAACGCCCGGATTACAGGTGGGATGGATCTGGGAGATATACGGTTGGAAAAGATTGTCTACGAGAGCCGGCCCGGCTTTCTAGTAAGCGCCAACCTTTACCTGCCCGCGCAGATCGACGCAGAGCTGCCGTGCGTCCTCGGGCTGTGCGGCCACTCAGACACGGGTAAGGCTTACGGGCCCTATCAGTTCTTTTCCCGCGGCCTGGCATCCAAGGGCTTTGCCGTCCTGATCGTGGACCCGGTCTCGCAGGGCGAGCGGCGGCAGTTCTATAGCGAGGAGGGCGTGCCTGCAGGGGAGCCAGGGCCCAGGTCGACTGTGGCACACAATATGATCGGCAATCGCATGTTGTTGACCGGGGACTTTGTCGGCAGCTGGTTCGCGTGGGATGCGATTCGCGGGCTGGATTATCTGCTGGAGAGGCCGGAGACGGACACGAGCCGGGTCGGCGTCACAGGATGCTCTGGCGGGGGAACGCAGACTACGCAGGTGACGGCCATTGACCCGCGCATTACGATGGCGGCGCCGGACTGCTACATTACGAGCTGGCTCTGCAATCTGGAGAACGAGCTGCCCGCGGATGCGGAACAGAATCCGCCGCGAGCGCTGGCGTTCGGGCTGGATGAAGCCGACCTGTTGATGGCTTATGCGCCGCGGCCCACGATGATACTGGCGGAGGAAAACTGCTACTTTGATCTGCGCGGCGCGCGGCAGGCGTACGCCGAGGTGAAAAAGATCCATTCCCTGTTGGGTTCGCCCGACTCCACCGAGATCAGCGTCGGCCACTTGGATCACGGCTTTCACAAACATGCGCGCGAGGCGATGTACGGCTTCTTCATCAAACACGCCGGGCTGGACGTCGAGGGCCAGGAACCTCCCATGGAGGAGATTCCGGAGGCGCAGCTCCACGCGGCTGAGGGGGAGGTTGTCCCGTTTGGCAGCAAGAAGATCTTCGGCTTCACGCAAGCGCGGGCCAGGGAGCTCGGAACGAAGCGCGCCACTCTTGACCAGACGGCACTGAAGGATGCGGTAAGAGGCCGCCTGGACATCGAGATGCCGGACAGGCCTCCCCACTACCGTTACCTGCGACGCAGTGGCGGGCAAGATGCCGCGACCGGCAAGGGCTATCAGTTCGCGGTGGAAAGCGAAGCGGGTATTCAGGTCATCCTGACCATGTTCGGCGACCTGGAAGACCAGTGCCGCCGCCCGCAAGGGCCCGTTTCCCTTTTTGTCGGTCATCTTTCCAGCGAGGCGGATTGCGCCGCGCTTCCGTGGCTGCAACGACGCCTGAGCGAAGGGCAGCGGATTCTTGCCGCCGACCTGCGCGGGACTGGACAGAGTTTTCCAAACTCATGCGGCTCCAGCGACCTGCTTGAACCCTATGGCGCCGACTATCTCTACGCCAGCTTCGGCAGCATGACGGGAGAGAGCTACCTGGGACGGCGGGTATTTGACCTCTTGCGCACGATCGACTTCCTCGAAGAAGGCGGCGCCGACGTGCATCTGATCGGCCGCGGCGTCGGCTCTGTGCCGGTTGCGCTGGCCGCACTTTTGCACGCTTCCCAGCCTACATGTGAGCTTGTCCACTATCTTCCGAGCTACCAGATGCTCGTCGACAACCCCTTGCACAATTGGCCGTTTTCGTGTTTCATTGAGAACTGTTTTGAAGCGTTCGACTTGCCCGACATCTATGGTGCACTTGGCGACAGGCTGAAGAAGTGCGACCCCTGGGGACCTTGGATTTGACAGCGCCGGGCTGAAAGGGTCCGCAAGACCACAGACAAGTTGATGGGAGGATTGGTCATGTCATTTCGCGATCCTGATTTTCTGCGCGACCACATTCGCAGCATCATCTCCTTCTACCACCCCACATGCATTGACAACGAATACGGCGGTTACATAAACCAGATGCGGGATGACGGCTCGGTCTTCGACTGCATGACCAAACATCTGGTAGGGACTTGCCGCTTTGTCTACTGCTACTCGGTAGCTTCGCTGGCGCTGGAGGAGCCCGCTTACCGGGAGGCGGCCGCACACGGGCTGCGCTGTCTCCAGGCTATGCACCGGCAACCGGATGGGGGATTCGCCTGGGTGCTGAATGGCCGGGATGTCGAAGACGGCGACCGTCACTGTTACGGGCACGCCTTCGTGCTGCTGGCCGCGGCCTGCGCGGCAAAGGCAGGCGTTGAAGGCGCAGTTGAACTTGCAGCCGAAACATACGAACTTCTGGAGACGCGCTTTTGGGAGCCGGACGGGCGGCTCTACGTCGACCTGATCGCGGCCGGTGACTGGAACGCTATTGATCCCTACCGGGGCCAGAATGCCAATATGCACATGTGTGAAGCGATGCTGTCCGCTTTCGAGGCCACTGGCGAGTCACGCTACCTGGATCGCGCCCATCTTCTGGCACAGCGCATTTGCGTTGACCTGGCTGACAAGGCGGACGGGCTTGTCTGGGAGCACTACCGCACTGACTGGACGCACGACTGGGACTACAACAAGGCCGACCCTCAAAACCTGTTCAAGCCCTATGGTTACCTGCCGGGTCACTTCACCGAATGGTCCAAGCTGCTATTGATCCTGGAACGTTACCGTCCGGAGGACTGGATGCTGCCCCGGGCGCGACATCTCTTCGACGTCGCGCTTGAGAAGAGCTGGGACTACGAGAACGGCGGAATGCACTACACATTCACGCCAGACGGCACCATCCTGGACCGCGACCGCTACTACTGGGTGTTGTCGGAGACGTTTGCTGCTGCGGCTGCCCTAGCGCTGCGCACCGGCGATGACAGCTACTGGGACTGGTACGACAAGGCGTGGACCTACTCTGACAAGCATTTCGTCGATCACGAATACGGCGGATGGTACCGCATTCTAGACGCCAACAATCAGAAGTATGACGACCTGAAGAGCCCGCCATCCAAGACCGACTACCATCCTCTTGGCGCCTGCTTCGAAACGCTGGAGGCATTAAGGCTGGCAGGCGCGTGAGCTAGTCTTGGCACTGTCCTGGTCGGCATGTTGCAAGAGACCCCCTAACAAGGAGTAAACAGGATGCAGGTAAAGGAAATTGTACAGGCGCAGAAGCTCTATCGGGATGATGGTTTTTTGATCTGCACTGAGCCGCTGATCCCGCCCGACCTGGTTGAGCGGGCCGTAGCCGGGATGGACGCGGTGCGCGCCGGCGATTATGACACCGGTATTCCCCCGCGCCCTTCGCGCTGGAAACCGGGCGACGACCCCAATGCGCTCTGCAAGATTGAGAAACCGCATATCGCCAGCCGCGCGATTATGGAACTGGTTTCTCATCCGGCGTTGGGTGCGATGGCTGCCGAAATCACCGGCGCCAGCGCGGTGCAGGTGTGGTGGGTGCAGCTTCTTTACAAACCACCTTCGCTTGAGGGGGAGCAGCCGCGTACCAACATCGGTTGGCATCAGGATTACAACTACTGGGGCGCCTGGGAAGAGGACAGCGAACTATTCACGGCCTGGGTAGCGCTCAGCGATGTAACGCCTGAAACGGGACCGATGAACTTCGTCGCCGGCTCCCACCAGTGGGGACTTTCGACCGAGAGTGACTTTCAGTCCCAGGAGTACGAAGGCCTGCGAGAGAGAATCCGGACCACACACGGGCAGGAATGGCGCGAGGTGCCTGCCATCTTGCCGCCGGGCACAGCCAGTTTTCACCACAAGTTGACCTTCCACGGCAGCGGCCCCAACCATTCGTCGCAACCGCGACGCAGTTTCGCCGTTCACATGCGTACCGAAAACGCCCGCCCGAGAGACGGCCTGCGCCAGGGACTGACAGCATTCATTGACGACCCTTGCTACTGCCCTATAATCTACGGTGATCCCGCCGCACTCAGCTGACCTTGGCGGGAGGCGCCGCGGCCAGAGCCGGGGTGGCACTCTTGAAGAGAGTTAACATTTGCAATTGTAACTACTAAGCCGTCTCCGGCGCGGGCTCACCGAATCAGGAACTGCAGTGGTCAGCGGCTAGTGGCTTGAGGCAACAGGTGGGGAGTAGACATTGTTGGCTAGACACGATGCCGGGGAAGAATATACCAGGTGGCTAGCGAGGGCGGGGCGTTGCGGGGGCGCAGCCCCTGCACAAGGGAGGGCCGAAGGCCCGACCGCCCCAATGCGAGGAAAGGGTGAAGAGGAGAGAGAAGAGAGAATACTGCCCTTGCCTCGTTCAGCGTCGCGAACTGACTGTGGCTGAGTGGTCACTTGCGATTTTTGTGATGCGTAACGCGGACTGTTGCAATACTTCGTATTCAGCATGTAATCGGAGAAACACACATGCCCGTCAAACCCTACAACATCGAACAGTCCAAGGCGCTGCTTGACCGCTCCGACCAGCTGATCGTGCGCGGCTGCCAGGGGCACAAGCGCAGTCACGATATGCTGGAGCTCGGCTATCCAGTCTTTACGCAGCGCGCGGCGGGCGCCCGCTTCTGGGACGTGGACGGCAACGAGTATCTGGACTATCTGATGGGCTTTGGCCCCATCCTGCTCGGCTACAACGATCCTGTCATCAATGCCGCGGTCCAGGCGCAGATGGAGGAGGGCACCATCTACAGCACGGCGCACCCCAAGGAGTTGGAGGTCGCGGAGATGCTGATCGACCTGATTCCCGCTGTAGAGATGCTCGGCTTCCTGATCGGGGGCAGTGCGGCCACGTCGGCGTCGGTGCGGCTTGCCAGAGCGTATACAGGCCGTGACAAGGTTATCCGCAGCGGTTACCACGGATGGCACGACTGGTCACGCACCGAAGACGAGGGTGCTCCTTCCGCTATCGCGCCGCTCACGATTGAAGCTCCCTACGGCGATCTCGACGCTTTGGAGGACATCTTCAAGCAAAACGACAACGAGGTCGCATGCGTGATCATGGAGACGATCCGCGACAGCGGGCCGCCAGAGGGCTTCCTGCAAGGCTGCGTGGATATGGCTCATCAGTACGGCGCGCTCTGTATTTTCGACGAGGTCAAAGTCGGCTTCCGGGTGGCCTTCGGCGGCGCAGGGGAATACTATGGCGTCACCCCTGATCTAACGGCCTTTGCAAAGGCCTGCGCGAACGGATATCCCGGCAGCTTCATAGGCGGCCGCAAGGATATTCTCGGCTCGCCGCAGTGCCAGTCGAGCTGGATGGCGGCGACGTTTCACTGCGACCTGCCCAGCCTGGTTGCCATTGAGACCGTCATCAAAGAGGTTAAACGGCGCGACGGCATCGCATACCAGTGGAAGATCGGCAACCGCCTGATCGAAGGCATTAATGCAGCATGCGAAGAGGGCGGGCTGGGCTACCAGCTGACCGGCACCGGGCCGATGCCTACACCGGTGATGGAGGAGGAGGACAAGGACCGCTGTATCGCGATGCTACAGGGGTGCCTGGCGCGCGGATACTACCTGCATCCCATGCACCCGATGTTTCTGACTCTCTCCCATACGGAGCAGGATATCGAGGACACGATTGCTGCAGTGCAGGAGTCGATTGCGGACCTGGAGTGAAGAGTCAAGAGGCCGAACGGCTCAGAGGCGGCACATGGTTAGTTTGCGTTGAGAGTTCCTACATACACTGAACAGAGCAGACTGATCGATGAAAAAAGAGCGGATGAGCGAGCGAATTGAAGTGCCCATTGTGGTGAATCAGGAACAGGTCGACTCTTATGTGGACAATGGCTATCTGGCCGTGCCCAACCTGTTAGACGCGGCAGAATTGGATGAGTTGAAGAGAGACATTATCTTTCTGGCGCGCGGCGGGTATCCCAATCGGACGATTCAGCCGGTTGCGGCTGAGCTTAGCGACGACGAGGTTCTTGCCAAGATTCTTGCCATTCATCAGCCGCATTACGTGAGTCCGGTGATGGAAAAATATACGCGGCACCCCAACATCAGTGGCGTGTTGAGCCAGATCACCGGCGCGCATCTGGCGCACTGGTCGGGGAATGTAAAATGCATGCAGTCGATGCTTTTTATCAAACCGCCCGGCTATCAAGGACAGTCCTGGCATCAGGACGAGAACTACATCCCCACTCGCGACCGCTCGTTGATCGGCGCCTGGATTGCGATTGACGATGCCTATGTTGAGAACGGTTGTATGTGGGTGATCCCGGGTTCGCAGCGGGCAGGCTATCTATACCCAACCCTTAAACACGGCGACCCTGACGAGTTCGACACGCACGACGACATGGCGACTGGTTTCGATGAGTCGCCCCAGATTCCGGTCGAGGTCAAGGCCGGCAGCGTCGTTTTCTTTAACGGCTATCTGCTGCATCAGTCCTTACGTAACCGCACAAAAGATAGCTACCGGCGAGTGCTGGTTAGCCACTATTTGAGCAGCGAATCGTTGTTGCCCTGGGTCAAGACTGCCGATGAGCAGCCGGTGGCGCGCGTTGATGTGCGGCGAGTTATTCCGGTGGCGGGGGTTGACCCGTATGCATGGAAGGGTTACGAGAAGAGTCCTGCGGCCGAAACACAGCTTTACATTCGCAAGGCGACCTTCGAAGAAGACTGAAAGTCTCGAATCGGCCCGGCTTAGCATAATTCCCATCGTTCTACTCCGGGACAGAAATTCCGAATTTCACACAATCCCTTAAACTTTCTCAACTGGAGGCTAAGTTTCCATGACCAGGCAGTCCGCGGCAGGTTCAAGTTGCCTCATTGAAGAGATAGATTTTGAGGGCTGGAAGGCTGTCCGCCTCAGCAACGGGCTGGTTAGTCTGGTGGCGGTGCCTGACGTTGGCGGCCGCGTTATGGCTTACAACCTGGGGGACTACCCTTTCCTGTGGTTTGACCGCAACCTCGCCGGCAAACTCTTTTCGGCTGAAGAGAACATGGGTGACGGCAGTATCGCGGCCTGGAAGAACTACGGCGGCGACAAGACCTGGCCGGCGCCGCAGGGCTGGGACCGCCCGGACCAGTGGCATGGCCCGCCTGACCCCGTGCTGGATACGGGACCCTATACGCTGGAAACTGTGGACTCGTCGGCTTCAGAGGCCTCTATTCGCATGACAAGCCAGCCCGACCCGCGCACCGGCGTCCAGATCTCCCGCCAGGTCACGCTGCATGCCGGCGGCGGCCGCGTCAGTCTCCATCTTGAGATGACGAACGTCTCCGATCAGGAGCGCATCTGGGGCATTTGGGATATCGTGCAGGTGGATGCCACGGGCAAAGACGACAACGGCCAGGAGACCCACAACGAAGAGGCTTGGCTCTATGTTCCCACTAGCCAGGACAGCTGCTTCGCAGGCGGCTACAATGTCATGTTCGGCGACGAGGACAACCCCGAATGGCAGCCCGAAGTGCGCCCCAACCTCCTAGGCGCGCAATATCTGTACCAGCTCGGCAAGATTGGCGTTGATTCACCGGGAGGGTGGATCGCCTTCGTAAACCAGGCCACCGATTTCGCCTTCTGCCAGAGTTTTACCTTTTTTCCCGGCGAAGAGTATCCCGATGGCGGCGCGTCGGTCGAATGCTGGACCACGGGGCATGGCGAGCCCGTCGGCGGTCTCGATTTCGGCAAACTGAATCTTTTCCATATGGAGGCCGAGATTCTGGGACCCTTGCGCAGTATGGCTCCCGGTGAAACTCAGAGTCTGGATATCGACTGGTACGTTGCCCGCTGCCCCGGTCCCATCGTCAACGTTACAGGTGCTGGCTGTGCCAATCAGCCATTGAGGGCCGAGTCGATCGACGCGGGAATCCGCCTTACGGGTGTCTTCGGTCTCTTCCACCTGGGCAACGTGCAGCTCGTTTGGCTGGATGAAGATGGAAGCGCGGTGGCAGCCGAAACCCTGGCCCTCGTCAATCCGCTCAATGTGTTGCGAATAGACTGCGTGCGCAGGCCGCCCGGCGGAGCACAGGTCGCCCAACTGCTCTTGTGCGACGCGCAGGGACAGCCCATCTCGCAGTTGGACAGTTGCCCGATCGGCTAAATCCGGGAGGATGAAACCAGTGGAACTGCTTAGTCCATACAGCCATTTGCACGGCTTCAACTACGTGCCCAGCACGGCGGTTAATGACATCGCTTTCTGGCGCGACTACGATGAGGCGTTGGTGGAAAGGGAGTTGACTTTCGCCCAGCGGCTGGGGCTGAACAGCGCCCGCCCTTTTCTCGCCTACGTCGTTTACGAACACGATCGCAAAGGCTTCCTGGCCCGGCTCAGACATTTTGTGCGCGCGGCCCACGACCGCGGAATCAGCGTCATGCCGGTAGTGTGGGACTCCTGCTTTGACGATACGCGCCCTACGATCGATGCGACCGAGAACAAGTGGATTCCCAATCCCGGCGTACAGCGGCTAGGACCTGAGTTCTGGCCGGCCGGCGAGGGCTACTGCGCCGACCTGGTGCAGACTCTTGGTTCCGAGCCAGGTCTGGCCATGTGGGACATTATGAACGAACCGCTGATCACCAGCTGGGTGATGGAAGAAACGCCCGAGAGAGACGAGCGCAAAGGCACGATTTGGAACTTTGTGCATCATTTTTGCGGTGTGATAAAGGAACTCGACAGTGCACATCCGATCACGGTTGGCGTGGCCAACGTGGCAACGCTGGGGAATGTAGAGACGCATGTGGATGTGCTCTCTTATCATGATTATCTACCCACGCGCGCCGCGATTCGGGCCCAGATCGACGACGGCTTGCGCGTGGCGGAAGCCAATCAGAAGCCGATCTTCATCTCGGAACTGGCCTGTCTGGCGCGAGCCAACCCTTACGACGTTACGCTGGAAATCTGCCAGGAGGCAGGAATCGGCTGGTATCTTTGGGAGTTGATGATAGGCAAGAGCCGTTGGCGGGACATTCATGGCGTCGTTTATCCCGATGGCACGGTGCGGGACCCCAGCATTGTTGCCGCGATCCAAGGCTTCTTCCGCCGCCGGGGCCCGGACATGATCCCGCCTGCAGTGGACAAGGAAGGCGCGGCTACACGCGTTCTTGGCCAGGCAGAGGTATGGCTCGGTACGCCTGACGGCGACTACGCGCAGGGTGTATCACTGCTTGAAACTGTCGCCAACTTGCTGGAGGCCGGCGAGCACGTACCGATGAGTGATCCGCCCAGCGCAAGAGTGCTGGCACTCGCCGGGGCGGTAGAGACCGACTCCAATCGCGCTGAGCTTGTCCGCCTGCTGGTCTTGTGGAGTGAAGCATTGGCGGAGGCCAGTGCCTGAACTCAGGGAAGAGCGCACCTCTTTGAACAAAGTTTTTTGTGGTGCCCAAGGTTTTTTGGCATTGCGTATTCACGACCAAAAGGAAATTGAGAATGCGAACTCTGGTCTTTTGCGATGACAGCGCCCACCCCGCTTCTCTCACGCGAGGCGGGCTGGCCGCCCTGGAGGACTGCGACCTGGAGTTCGACTGGGTCGAGGATACAGCCGAATGGCGCCCTGAAAGTTTGAGCCAATACCCTCTCGTAATCTTTTCCAAAGCCAACAACCGTTCGCAGGCGGACCACGAACCCTGGGCAAATGAGGAGACCGGACGGGCATTTGTCGATTTTGTTGGCGCCGGCAATGGTCTGCTTGTGCTACATTCGGGTACAGCACTCTACGACAACGCGCCCTCGCTTTGCCGACTGATGGGCGGCATTTTCACCGGCCACCCACCGCAGTGCCCTGTGACCGTCGCGCCGCGCGCCGACCACCCCTTGGCGGCAGGCAGCGAGCCCTTCACGCTGAAGGACGAACATTACATGATGGAGATGAACGATCCGAACGTGGATCTTTTTCTCTATACCGAATCCGAACATGGCAGGCAACCGGCCGGTTGGACCAGGACCGAAGGAGAAGGGCGAGTTTGCGTCTTGACACCCGGGCACAATCTTGAGGTCTGGCGCCATCCGTCGTACCAATCTCTGCTGCTTAACAGCCTGGCGTGGTGCAGCCCGGCATAGGAAAGGGTGAAGACGATGAGCCAATCCATCCCTCAGTTGCCGCGCAGGCGCCTCGGCCGCACCGAACTCGAAATACCCGTCATTCCCTTTGGCACGCTGGGATTCAGCAACAATTTCGGTTTCGTCAGCGACGAGGACGCCCTAGCCCTGATCAAACATGCGGTGTCGTTGGGCGCCAATCACTTTGATTGCTCCCGATGCTACGGGGATTCTATGCGCAAGCTGGGCCTGGCCTTGCGCGAGATCCCGCGTCAGGAATTAATCATTACGGGACGTCTGTGCTGTCATTCGGATGCGCCTTGGGGCGGCTATCACGGCGCAGGCGAAGCGGACTACTCAGCCGAACGCGCCGTGCGCGATGTGGAGGATCAGCTGGAGCTTCTCGGGACCGACTACTTCGACGGGATTATGATCCACGACCCCAATCGCATCGAACCCACGTTGGCCAGTGACGGTTCCCTTGCCGGTTTGCTTCAACTCAAGGCACAAGGCCTGGTACGTAACGTTGGATACGGGATGGAACCGCACGACTTTCACTTGCAAGCAATAGCAACGGGCGACGTCGACCTGATCCTCTGTTTCAACGACTATAATCTCGTCCGCCAGACGGCCGCGGACACGATACTTCCTGCTGCTGCGGACGCCGATGTAGGCGTCTTAAATGGCTGGGCCATCCTGCGCGGCCTGTTGACCGGGGCCGACATTGACGAGGTGATTGCGCGACGACGATACCGGAGCGACTCCGCCGCGGAGGGTGCCCGCCCTTACTGGAACTGGTGCCGGGATGAACAGATTGATCTATTGCAGTTGGCAATCCAGTTCTGCCTGCGAGAAAAACGCATCCATGGTAACCCTATCGGCAGCCTGAATGTAGAACAGTTGGAGGCCAACCTTCGCGCCGCGTCGACGCCTCTGGACGAAAGCGTTTGGACCAGATTCCAGGAAAGGTTCGGAGCCGGGGCGCGACAGTGAGGCGTCAGGAGCAATTCAGTCGTCCCACAGTGTTGGTCGTGTTGCAGGACTGTTCGAAAAAGTATACCCGTGAAGCCAACTCAGGAGGCAAGCAATGACTCAAACCCCACCGCCGGTGCCGCGCCGTCGGCTCGGCAGGACTGAGCTCTCAGTACCCGTCATTCCCTTTGGCACGCAGGGGTTCGGCAACCATTTCGGCTTTGTCAGCGACGAGGACGCTGTCGCCCTGATCAAACATGCGGTGTCGCTGGGCGTCAATCATTTTGACTGTGCCCGCTGTTACGGGGATTCTCTGCGCAAGTTGGGTCTGGCGCTGCGCGAAATCCCACGCGAGGATGTCATTGTCACGGGCCGTCTCTGCTGCCATTCGAATGCGTCGTGGGGCGGATACCGGGGTGACGGCGAACCCGACTACTCGGCCGAACGCGTGATCCGGGACGTAGAGGACCAGCTTGAAATCCTGGGCACTGATTACTTCGACGGCATGCTGATCCACGACCCGAAGCGCATCGAACCTACCCTGGCTAAAGGCGGCACTCTGGCCGGTTTGCTGCAGCTGAAGGCGAAAGGGTTGGTGCGAAACGCGGGATACGGGATGCGGGAACACCATTTCCACCAGGAGGCGATCGCGACCGGCGACGTCGATCTCATTCTGTGCTTCAATGACTACAATCTCATCCGGCAGACTGCCACCGGGACCGTTCTGCCGGCGGCGGCCGCGGCCGACGTCGGTGTAATGAACGGCTGGTCGATCCTGCGGGGGCTGCTGACCGGCGTCGATATCGACAAGGCCAGAGAGCAGGGGCGGTACAGGAACGACGAGGACGTCGACGCGGCGCGGCGTATCTGGCAGTGGTGTCGCGAAGAACAGATTGACCTCTTACAGTTGGCGATCCAGTTCTGCCTTCGCGAAGATCGTATCCACGGCAACCCGATCGGCAGCTTGAACGCGGAGCAGTTGGAGGCGAATATTCGGGCCGCGGCCACGCCGGTGGACGAAAGCGTGTGGGCGAAGTTTGAGGGGGAATTCGGTGGCGGCGCGCAGATATAGGGCGGCATAGCGGCAGGAAGTGTCGCCGAACTTCCGCAATCCAGCAGCACATTTTTCCCCTCTTCTCGAGGGTAAAGCCTGCTGCCGATTCTTTTGAAAGCATATACCCCACGCCTTGTTACCAGAATTCTCGATTTTGGATTTGGGGTGAGTACAGTTCGCTTCCGTTTCTTGTACCCGGCCTGGAAAAAGTCGTTTGACGCGACATTTATCAATGTAATATTATTCCACTAACACTGCCGGCAGAAGAAACCTTCGCGGTCCATTGAACTGTATCCACCTGATGGCCCGGCCGTTACTGCACTCTCTTATTCGGTATTCGTATTCAGCAGACGTTCACATATGCAGGCAAATCTCTTACCCAAGGAGACAACCAACCATGCAGAAAAGACAGTTCAGCAGGCGAGGATTTTTGTCGGTGGCAGGGGCGGCGGGGGGGGCGGCTGTCCTGGCAGCCTGTGCGCCCGCGGCTACAGATGAGCAGCAGGGCGCGGCACCGGCAATGGAAGACGTGGAGCTCCAGTTGGCAGGATGGCCCGGTCAGGGGCCGGAGCTTCTCGAAGGGCTGGAGACATTCGAAGAAGAGAATCCCGGAATCAAGGCCACTTGGGTAGAGACACCGGGAGATTACCGCGCAAAACTGCTTTCCATGATCGCGGCAGGCACCCCTCCCGATACTGCGTTCAGCGCCGACTTCTACACGTTCGCCCGCGATGGACTCCTGGTTGATATCACCGACATGCTGATGGCGGATCCATTGCTGGGCGCCGAAGACTACTTCATTCAGCCGCAGGAAGAGGAGCGCTGCACGTGGGAAGGACGCTGGTACGGCATTGGCTCATGTTGGGTCTGCCACCACATTTACTACAATCGCGCCATCTTCGAAGAGGAAGGCATCGACCCGCCCAGCAACGATCCTGACGAAATCTGGACGTGGGACCACTTTGTAGACGTAGCACGCCAGATGACAGTG
Organism: Caldilineaceae bacterium; assembly: GCA_965207495.1. Classification (GTDB taxonomy): domain Bacteria; phylum Chloroflexota; class Anaerolineae; order Caldilineales; family Caldilineaceae; genus Bin5. The sequence goes on along the minus strand of OZ242287.1, from coordinate 2,115,903 downwards.
GACGCGAACGGCAACCACCCCGGAGACAATGGATTCGACATCGAGAACATCGAACGCTGGGGCATGAACATCCCTTATTGGATGCACTCGTCCTTCGTCCTTTCGAATGGCGGCTATGTCTGGCATCCGGAGACGAGACTCTACGGCTACGACCAACCAGAAGCGATCGAGGCTGTACAAAAGGTAGCTGACTTAGTGCTGGTCGACCAGGTGATGCCTAATTCTGCGTCGTTTGAGGCGATCGGCATGGGCTTCGTGCAGCTGCTGGAGACGCGCACGATGGCAATGGTCATTGAGGGCTCGTGGTCGATGGCCTATACACATGATATGCAGGAGCCGCTTGGCACTGCCGTACTGCCCAAGATGAAGGTGCCCGCCACCTGGTTGTCGGCTCATCTGCACACGATTATGCAGGGTACGAAGCACGTGGATGAATCCTGGAAATTGGTCCGTTTTCTCAGCAGTCCCTATTACCAGGAACTTTTCCTGGTTTCTGGCCTCTGGTTACCCAGCCAGACGGCACTGATTGAAGAAGAGGCGATGGACCGCTGGATGTCTCTTGAAGTTCACCGGGAAGGGTACAGAGATATCGTGACCAAATGGGTGCCGGATTATGGGCATCCGATGTACGGGCCTCCCGGCGAAGGCGAGGCGAGCGGTTTCATCACGCCGGCGTTGGACGCGGTCTGGGTCGGCGACAAGAGCGCCGAGGAGGCGCTGCTGGAGGCCACGCCAAAGGCAAACGAAGTCCTGGAGAACGCATAGTCCGCTGATCGCGGCGGGTGGGCAAGGTCCAGATAGAGGCTTAGTTCACTCGCCGCGCTGTACCCGCATTTCCCCGCCCTGGGTAAACTCGGACAGAGTTATGGCCACGATAAACCAGAGGCTCGGCCGTTGGGGATTGAATACGCCCGCGGCCAAACGAAACATCACCGGATACATCTTTATATCCCCCTTCATTCTTGGGGTCCTCGTCTGGTTTCTCACTCCGGCTCTCACTGCCGGCTGGTTGACATTTCAGAAGTGGAATCTGATCACGGCGCCGCGTTTTGTCGGCCTGGACAACATCGAGAACCTGTTTAAAGACGAGCTCTTTCTGCAGTCTCTGAAAGTTACCACCTTGTATACGCTGGTGGCGGTCCCTCTTGGCCTGGTGCTGAGTTTCTTTATCGCGTTGCTGCTCAATACGAAGATGCGCGGCATCAGTATCTATCGAACGATCTATTACCTACCCAGCATCGTTCCGGCGGTGGCGAGCGCGGTTCTCTGGGCCTTCATTCTGAACTCGGAGTTCGGGTTGCTTAACGCCGGACTGCGCGCGGTCGGTCTTCCCAAAGTCCTCTGGCTACAGGAACCGGAGTGGGCATTGCCTGCACTGATTCTAATGAGCCTGTGGGGACTGGGAGCCACAATGGTGATTTACCTGGCGGGACTGCAGGGCATACCCGATGTGTACTATGAAGCGGCAGAGATCGATGGGGCCGGCGCCGGGAGCAAGTTGCTGCATGTAACCATTCCTCTCCTGTCCCCCGTCATATTCTTCAACCTTGTCATGGGCATCATCGCCAGTTTCCAGATTTTCACCGCGGGATACTTAATCACCAGTGGCGGCCCGCAGAACGCCACGCTTTTCTACGTCCTGTACCTGTATCGGGCGGGATTCCTGCATCTCAAAATGGGGTATGCGGCTGCCCTTGCGTGGGTGCTTTTCATCATCATTATGGGGCTTACGGTACTCATCTTTAAGTACGTGGGAAGCATGATTTATTACGAAGACACCCGTTGACAGAGAGAGAGGCTGAAGAAATCAGTTGGCGGGCCTCCGTTCGGGGCACCGGCCGGGAAGCAAAGGGCTGTAGAACGAAGTGATAAAGAATGTTGGACGGCGGACTCTAATTCAACTGATCCTTTTGGTAGGAGCAGTTCTGATGGCTCTGCCATTCCTTTGGATGGTAAGCAGCTCGTTGAAGCAAGAACTTCACATATTTCAGTTTCCGCCCCAGATAATCCCCAACCCGATTCGCTGGCTGAACTACCCCGAAGCGCTGGCGAACCCGAATGCAATGCCGTTCCACGTTTACGTCAAGAACACGGTGATAATTGTCATTGTGCGTGAGGCCGCCGTATTACTCTCCGCCTCCTTCTGTGCCTATGGCTTTGCACGGCTGCGCTTTGTGGGTCGCGACGTCTGGTTTGGCATCGTTCTTGCGACGATGATGGTGCCCTATATCGTTCTGATGGTGCCGACCTACGTGCTCTTTGCCCGTCTCCAATGGATCGACACCTTTCTTCCACTCACAATACCTTGGTTCTTCGGAGGCGGCGCGTTTAACATTTTTCTGCTGCGCCAATTCTTCCGCACCATTCCTGAAGAGCTGGCGGACGCTGCTCGAATCGACGGTTGCAACGAGTATGCCATCTATGCCAGAATTCTGATGCCCCTGGCCAAGCCCGGCCTGATCGCGGTGGCGATTTTTACGTTCATCGATGGCTGGAACGATTTCATGGGCCCGCTGCTCTACCTCAACTCGCCGGAAAACTATACTGTTGCTCTGGGGCTTGCTCTTTTCCGCGCAGCCGTGGGGGGGATGGGATCCGCAGGCGGTCGTTCTCGCTGGGACTGGCTGATGGCCGCTTCGACAGCCATGGTAATTCCGGTTATTCTTGTCTTCTTTGCTTTACAGCGCTACTTTGTCAAGGGAGTTGTGATGACCGGGCTAAAGGGCTGAGTTCGGGGCAGGGGCAGGGGGCAATTCAGTTCTCACCCGATGGCGATTCCATGCCGGCTTATACAAATGCACCTAAAGGACTTTTCTTAAGGAGTACAGAATAATGTTCACGCAAGCTGAAATCGACCAATTTCATCGCGACGGTTTTATCGTCGCGAAGGGAGTAATACAGGGCGAGGAGCTGGCCGGGCTGCGCGAGGCGGCGGACCGGGTGATGGAGGAGGGGATGGCGGGTATCAATGAAGAGGGGCACCGCTACCGGCCGAACCCGGACGGCTCGCGTACGTATTTTCGCAGCGAGTTCATGTGGGACCGGGATCCGGTTTTTCAGGCGGTGACGGCCAATCCGTCGCTGCTGGCACATTACGGTCAGTTGGTTGGACACCCCTTTATGCCGATTGTCGATTCTTTCGTGTGCAAGATTCCGGAAGGTGATGTACCGGTCCACTGGCACCAAGACCCGCCTTTCGGCGATCCTGAATGGCCGGATACACACCCGATCCCCAACATTGATGCCGACATCTATCTGGATCACTCCACGATCGAGAACGGCTGCGTCTGGGCGATTCCTGGGCATCACCTGGTCGGACACGTTGAGGTGGAGAACTACTCGGAGGACGCTCTTTTCGAGGAACTTGGCGCGGTGCCGATTGAGCTGGGCCCGGGCGATGTAAGCTTTCATTGCCTTTCGGCGCCACACGGCTCTGCCGGCAACCGCACTCCCGATCTTCGGCGCACTTTCTACGTACATTACATGAACCGTGAGGTCCAGGAACAGAGCTACGGCCACCTCGGCTACGTTCAGAAGTTGGACAAGGAACGCGGTCTGTTCGACGACCGCGCATTGGCGGCAGCCCAGAAGATGATCGATGCGCGTCAGGCGCTGGGCTATGGCGGTCTCGAAGGCAGCGATGTGCGCCTGATGGAAGAAGGGTTCGAATTCACCGGCGAGCCGAGGACGCCGCCCAGACATTGGGGCCCGTTAATCGCCGCGATGTCCGAGGAGGAAATCAGGCGCAAGAAGAGCCTTGTTTTTCTGACTGGGCCGGCGTAATCGATTCTTTGTGCAGAGCGGGTTTCATCCCAAAGAGAGCACGGAAGACGGTTCCTGGATGCTGACTGACCGTCACTGGGACGGATAAGAATAACCTGCAATCATTGATGCTATGGCATATGGAAGAGGAACGGCTGGTTCACTTGGGACAGTTCAGGTCGCCTCACCTTTTCCGCGGCGAATTCCGCTTGTAATTTGTACCTCCGCTGGAGCCGGGATGAAATGCAGGTCTGTTTTGACTCGGTCGATGGCGGGAGGCGTCAAGTGTATGTGATGGACGTATCGGCGGCCGTCGTGCTTTAGCGGCCTGTGCCAAACCTCACGTTTCTCTTGCCATGCCCCCCTATAGCAACTGCGACCTGACGTGCGACCTGCGGTGCCTTGGCGTCGAAGCGGGCGATATCCTCTTTGTTCACTCCTCATTCAAATCGATTGGGCCTGTCGAAGGCGGTGCCGATAGCGTGATCCAGGCGATGGAATCCGCGATCGGGCCGGAAGGGCTATTGCTGATGCCCTCCTTTAATCTGATAACGTGGGAGTTGCGGCCGAAAACCTGGGACCTCGACAACACGCCCTCTACTGTCGGCTGGATAACGGAGCGTTTCCGGCAGCTACCGTGCGTCTTTCGTTCAGACCACTACTCGCACTCGGTGGCGGCACGGGGAAGAGGGGCGAAGGCATTTGTCGACGGGCATCTTCGTCGAGAGGGGTACGGTTCACATTGGGACCGTAAACCGTGGGGCAAGACGTTTGGGCTGCATTCGCCCATGTACAGGGCGTATGATGCCGGTGGAAAGCTGCTCATGTTGGGGGTGGATTACTACACTTCGACCTACGTCCATCTTGTAGAGGCGATGTACTGGCACATTTTGCGCGCTAAGAGGCGGGACACTGAGCGCCAGCCAGGATTTCCGGCCCTGGATCGGGTTAAACTGGGCGCGTTCTGGGAACGTTCCGGGGAACTGGAACGCGGACGAGTGGGCCAAGCGGACTGCCGACTGTTCAGGATACCAAGTTACGTCGACGCGCTCCTGGCGGAGGTGGAAAGAAACCCCAAGCCATATTTGCGCTGACCGGTAATTTTACCCCCCCCCATTTTTGGACCAGTCAGCAGTTCAGTACTCTCCATTCCTCAGTCAGGCTTATACTTTGGCTGTCGCGGCGTGTGGTCGCGGGCCATGCGGGTCGTGCGCTTGGCGAGCGGCAGGGACACACGTGCGCCGCCTTGCAGATGGGACTCGATAATGCCGAAAATCAACTCGTTGCCGGCGCGGGCCGCGCGTACGCCGCCCCTGGGAGGTTGGCCGGTGTCGAGCGCATGGACAAGGTCCTGGACGGCTCGCAATGTAGAACTGGTTGGGGGTGTGTGGGGAGCCGGCGCGATCTTTAGCTCGTTGCGCCCGCGCAGACCGACCGGTTCGGCTTTGCGCACCTGCCAGTCACTGCCGTCGCCGAAGGCTGTGATGGTCCCCTCGGAACAGATCGCCTCAATTTCGGAGGCGCGGGCGGTGAGCAGGACGTGGGCCTTTACACCATTGGCAAATTGAATGGTCCCTTCGCCCTGGGGGTCGCCGGTCAGAATGTCGCCGTCGATCATGCTGTCGCCATCGGGAAGATTGCCCTGCACCCATTCGGCCGGCGCGTCGCTGTTGAGCCAGAGGACAAGGTCGAGAAAGTGGCTGCCTGTATTGAACAAGGTGCCGACGTTATAGATAATTATGTGCTGCAGGTCGCCCAAGTCGCCGCTATTGATTATTTCTTTCATGCGGTCGTACTTGGTGTCATAGCGCCGGTTGGTCCCGAGATTGAGAATGGCGCCGTTCCGCTCGACCGCCTCGACCATTGCGTCGGCGTCGGCCATTGAGGCTGCCATCGCCTTCTCAGCGTAAATCGCTTTGACGCCTTGATTGGCGCAGTCCACCACGATTCTTGCGCGCGGCTCCGGCTGGGTAGCGACGCTGACGATATCCAGGTTTTCTTTGGCGAGCATCTCGTGGTAATCGGTGTACTGGCCTTCGGCGGGGACGCCGTGAAGATTGCCGAACTCAGCCATGACGTCGGGGCGCAGGTCGGCGCAGGCGACCAAGTCTGTGCGATCGCAGGTCGTGTAGCCGGCGGCGTGTGAGTAGGGGAGCGCGATCCTCGAGTAGCCGACAACTTCGTTGTCGATGAACCCGCCCATGCGGCTGCAACCGATTACACCGGCGCGGTACGTTTTCATTTCTTCCTCCCTGTGCAATTCCTGGTGGGCAAGGTGTCGCTGCGAAAAAAGTAGGTATGCGGGGTCAGCCCAAGGCGTTGATCCTGTCGCGTATTTCCTGCGTCAGCCCCATCTCCTCGGCCTGGAAGGCCTGATCAATATGGGAGGTGGTGCGGCAGCCGATCAGCACGGAGGTGATGCCGGGCTGGCCGATAGCCCAGGCCATTGCGAGTTGCACCATCGAGATTCCCGTTTCGGAGGCGACCTCGCGCAGCCCCTCCATGCGGCGCATCGAAACGTCGTTTTCGTAGATGTCCCAATGGTCGGGCATGACATCGAAGCGTGTCCCCTTGGGGGCAGTCCAGGTCTTGGTGTACTTGCCGGTGAGGAAGCCGGCGCCTAGCGGGCTGTAGGAAGTCACGCCTATATTCTGGTCGGCGCAGAATGGCAGCAGTTCGGCCTCTATGTCCCGAATGGCAACGCTATAGTTGGGCTGAACCGATACCAAGGGCGCCCAGCCGTTCACATCGGCAATCCAGAGAGCCTTGCAAATCTGCCAGGCGTCGAAGTTGCTACATCCCAGATAGCGCGCCTTCCCTTGCTGAACGAGTGTATTCAGGGCGTCCATCGTTTCCTCGAGCGGGGTGCTGGCATCGTAAGCATGGGGCTGATAGAGGTCAATGACATCGGTTTGGAGGCGGCGCAGGCTGTCTTCGGCGACCTGCAAGATGCGTTCGCGCCCCAGGGGCGGCACTATCTTGGTACCTAATACCACTTTGTCCCGGTTGCTGCTGCGGGAGAGCCATTGCCCCAGAACTTTCTCCGAGCCGCCGGCGGAATAGACTTCGGCCGTGTCGATGAAGTTGATGTCACGGTCCATGGCGTAGTCGAGTATCGAAAAGGACGTTTCGGCGTCGATTTCGCGGCCGAAGGTGACGCTGCCCAAGCCGATTGAACTGACTTTCAGTTCGGAGTTGCCCAATTGGCGAATTTCCATATTCTCTACCTCCTGTCATTCCTCTACGGTTAATCTCAGTCCCAGAGTGACTCTCTGCCGGCGACTGTAGGGTTGGCCCGTCGTCCGACCTCGATCCCAATAATTTGGGACGCCCCGAATCAAGAAGAGGGCATCCTTTTGGCTGCTGCCAGCAGGTCGGCTTGCCAAGTACTTGGATTGAGCAGTTCGGGCTCATCGATGCGTAGCTGGCGCAGTTCGTGGAGCAGGTCGGGCGAGAGCGTCGTGCTAGCGGCCTCCAGATTCTCTTCGAGCTCTGCCTCGGTGCGCATGCCTACGAGGACCGAGCCGATGCGCGGTTCGGCCAGTGCAAAGGCGATGGCCGCCTGCGCCGGCGTGAGGGCGCGGCCGGTAGTGTTGCGGCGACTGCTGCCGGCTTCGGCAACCAGTTGGCGGAATCGCCTTGAGCGTGCTTTCAAGGGTTCAAGCCTGTTGGGCAGGTAGTCTGCGCGTTCGGTCAGGACCCCCTGCAGCAGGACCGATCTCACCATCACCCCAACACCTTTCCTTCTGGCAGTGGGGAAGACTCTGCTCGCGAGGCGCTGGTCGAAGAGCGAATAGGTGACCTGGATCGCGTCGAACAGCCCCAGTTCGAGCGCGGCAAGCGGCAGGTCGGGGCCGTAAAATGAGCCGCCGCGCCAGAGAATCATACCGCTGGCACGTGCTTCGGAGAAGATCTGGGCGACGAGTTCGGCCTGTTCCAGCAGGTCGGCATCGACGTTGTGGATCTGCCAGATATCGACATAGTCGGTCTGCAGCGAGCGGAGACTGTTCTCGAGGCCGGAGAGCATGGCTCGGCGCAGTGCTTCGCCGCGCAGTGTCTTGCCATCGGCTTGCACAGTAGCTTTGGTAGCGAGCACGACCCGTTTACGGCGGCCGCGAAGGGCACGGCCCAGGACTGCTTCGCTGTTTCCATATGCCTGGGCGGTGTCAATGAAATTGACGCCGGCGTCCAGCGCAGCGCCAACAAGGCGTTCGGCGGCGGACGAGGAGGGGCGGCCGTAGTGGCCGGGCACGGGAATCCCGTAGTCCATCCCCAGTTCAACCGTCCCCAATCCGATTGGAGAAACGGATAGGCCTGTTCGTCCAAGGGTGCGATAGTGACTGCGGTTCATGGGCTGATACCGGGGAGTGAGGTGGGCGGCCGAAGAGTTGCTGGCACCTATTCTTCGGTCAAAGACAGTTCATGGATGGGCAGGGCCCCAGACATGTACTCCTGCTCCCACAGGGCTACAGTCTCCTTGACGAACTCGTCCACCGGCCTGTCGATTCCATGTTGGGTCATCAGCTGCGGAAGCCACTTGTGGCCGAAGGCGACATGCTGACGCTCGTCGGCCATGTCGTAGCTGACGAACTGGGCCGAGAGGCGGTCGCCGGTCTCGGCGTATGCGGCCATCTGCACGTGGCGGTGGGGGAAAGCGTGGGTTTCGTTGCCCATCGTCAGGAGGCAGTATTGGGTGGCGGCGTCATACTGGCTGCGCCAGGTGTATATGCGCGTGTTCTGAGGGACTTTAGTATAGTCGCGTCCGTGCTGGGCCAGCCATTCGATGCCCAGCTTACAGTGCCGGGTTTCGTCGTAGCAGTGGCGGGCGCTGTCGTAGGTGAAGGCCCAGGGCATGTCGGGTGACAGGTGGATGATGAGCGCAACGGTTTCGGCGGCGAGCATCTCCTGGCTGTAGCTTTCGAAGTCTCGCAGACGCTGTGTTGAATGATCGACATCGGTAATTCGTTTGCCTGCATCACGATTGGCCAGACTGAATCGGCTGTCGCGTGCGGCGTCGCGAGGGCATTCGAACGTCGTGCGGCACGAGGCCGGCGGCGGTTTATCCTGCCGGTCTTCGCGGCCGGAGACGCCGCCTGCCGCCGCGAGCAACTCTGTGATGTAGGCTTCCCATTCGCCGGGTTCATAGTCGGCCAACTCCTCTTCCGCCCAGGTGAGTTGTGCTTCTTCATCGATCAGTATGTGTTTGAATGCATACAGTGTCGGTGCGTCGGGGTTGGCGAAAGTCTGCTCGCTGTGCCAGCGGTAGGTAGCGGCCAGAGCCGGTTTGATCACGCGAAAGAGGCCAGCCAGAAGGTCGGCCTCGGTGGGCGCGTGAAGCGCTTCGGCCATCAGATGTTCGAGCGCGTCGTCACCGGGCGGACGGAAGGCAGGCGTTTGAATTTCACGCAGGCGCTGGTAGAGATGCTGCACGTGTTGGGCGTCTTCCCAGAGCAGGCGCCCCATCGCCAGTTTCCAGTCCATGTTGGCAGTGCCGGGCAGCCAGGCGGCCAGAATTCGCAGCGTCTCGTACTCGATAAAGCGGTAGCGGTTGAGCAGTTGCTTGTTGTGAGCGAAGTCGATCTGCTCAGGCGGAGACAGTACCTCCATGATTCCTCTCCTTACTGAATGTCCAGGAGTGCGGCGGCGTTTCCGTAGAAGATGTCTTCGACCTGACGCTCGCTCAACTTCAGCCTCTGGCAGGCGAGACGGATGCTGCGCAGTGATTCCAGGCCGATCAGGACGGGCTGCAAAGAGATATGTTTTTCGTCCAGATCCATCTCATCGGCGTAAAGCCAGTGGAAGGAGTCGCCGATTGCAATGCAGCGCCCGCGTACGTGGCTGACATGGAAATCGGTCCCGTACATCAGCTTTTCGTGGCCCATCGTCTCGACGATGGCCTCGAAGGCGCCGGCTTCGGTCACGGCGGAGGTATCGAACCAGACGTTGTCCAAGCCGCGCAGGCTGTCGATGCCCTCGATGGTATGCCACGGGTTGAAGCCGCGGGCGGCGTGCGCGAGGATCAGCCGCATATTTGGATAGGTCTGACAGTAGCGCCTGATCGCGGCCTGGTTGACCGGGTCGGCGAGGGCGCGATCGCGCACCATATGCAATGTAATCGTAAGCCCCAGCGTGTTGGCGGCGGCAATGTGTTCCTCGGGCAGATAGGCCTCGATAGGAGCCGTCCATGTCGGGTCTGCGGCCGTGTAAGAACCGGCGCCGGACTCTTCGGTGCCAAGACTGGGATTCAGGGGGGCCATTGTGTGGTAGCACTTCAGACCGGTCATTCCCAGGCGGCGCACCTCGTCGAGGATGGTCTCGGCATCCATGTCGGGGGAGATGATCAGCTGCCCGCGCGAGCTGGCCGCCAAGGGCGAGTCGCCTACTAATTCTGCGCTGATGAATTCGTTGTTGGCCTGGCGGTCGCCGAGAAAGACGAGTCCAAAGAAGAGGCCGCCCACGACGCGTCCGCCTGGATGCAGCCACTCTGAGTATTGTTCAAATTCGGCCAGGCCAAGACGGGGCGGCGTGTTTGCCAGCCCGGGTGGGAGCGTGTCACCCGGATAGTGTTCGTGGCAGAAGAGATGGGCATGTGCGTCGAAAATGCGATCAGGGAGAAATGGGAGGATCTCCCTTTCGAGAAACTGCTGATCGGCCTCATTGAACTCGAACGTTGACATGGCTGGTATCCAGTGACCTACATCTTGTGTGGGAAATCATTGCCAGGAGGTTGTCCTAGCGGACCTGGCGGCGGAAGGGTTCCTTTTTGAGATTTACGGTGAGCAGCTCGTCGATATTGCCCTGCTCCAGCCCGGAACGAACGACCTGCAATGCCTCGGCTGCCGCTTCGCCTGTCAGCCGGATATCTTCATCGGTATGGGCAAGGGTGGCCTTGAAGCTCATATAGGAATGGACGCCGCGACGGGCCATTTCCTGGATGAAGAGGGTAGAGACCTTGCGGGGATCTACGTCATCGGGCGTATTGAGGGTGACGGTGGGGCCGGTATGCAGGCCGGTGCAGGCGCCGTCCAGACCTGAATCTTCGATGGCCTGGTTCAGGGCGCTGCGCAGTTTTTCGCCGATCTCCTTGAAGCGCCGGGGAGATTCGCGGCGCTTCAGTTCGCGAATCGTTGTCAGCGAAGCGGCCAGACCGATGTTGTCGCTCCAATATGAACTCGAAATGAACATATGCTTGGCAGGCTCCATCACGTCGCGCGAGCCGACAACGGCGCCCATGGGGTAGCCGTTGGATATTGCTTTGGCGACCACAGTCATGTCCGGGGTGACGCCGACCGCCTCCTGCACGCCGCCGACGGCGATGCGCCAACCGCAGGAGACTTCGTCGAAAATGAGAACAAGGCCATGGTCGGCGGCCAGCAACTTCACTGCTTCCAGATAACCCGGCGGCGGCAGCTCGGAGCGGGCAGGCTCCATCATGATGGCTGCGACGTCGCCGGCATGCTCTTCAAGGAGCGAGTCCAGCATTTCCAGATCGCCGTAGACGAAGGGAATGACAGTGCCCTCGAGGGCTTTGGGCACGCCGATGGGCTCGATGCCGGCGAAGGGATATTCGCCGCTTTCCGGGTCGACACCGAAGTTGGCGGCCTGGTACCAGTCGTGCCAGCCGTGGTAGCCGCAGAATAGGATCTTGTCCTTGCCGGTGGTACCGCGGGCGATGCGCACGGCTATGGCGCAGGCATCGCCGCCGCCCTTGGCGTAGCGCACCATCTGGGAACTGGGAATTGTGTCGTTGAGCTCCTCGGCCAGTTCAATTTCGAGCGGGCTGTTGGCGGAGAACAGGCTGCCGCGATCAATCTGTTCCTTCACGGCCGCGTCAACGACTTCATCGGCGTGTCCCAGGATGATGGCGCTGACCGCGTTATTCCAGTCGATATACTCGTTTTCGTCGACGTCAATGAAACGGGAGCCCTTTGCACTCTGGGCGTAGATAGGGCTGGCGCCATGCGCGAACTGGTCGGCGCGGCGGCTGATCAACTGGGTCCAGCCGGGGATCAGTTCACCGGCCTGGTCGTAGAGGTCCAGCGAGCGGGAGACATCGTGTTGCGCCGACTTTGGGAATGAGGTCATCGTGGCCTCCGTGATGCGAATGGACGGGCTCCGGCCCGCGAAATGAGGTTAGAATCTACTCTTGCCAGTTGAAAATCACGCCCAGCATGTTCTTTTCGCGATGGTAGGCCATTTCGTAGGCTTCAACCATTTCGCTGTAGTGGAAACGGTGGGTGATGAGACGGCTGGGTTCGAGCAGGCCGTCGGCCATGAGGGAAACGACGTGGTCGGCGATATTGTCCCAGGCATAGCGGTCGGCGGTGTTGTAGGGATCAGAGCCGGCGTTGGGATAGAGATAGCCGGCGCGCTCAGAGACGGCAATCAAAGAAGTGCCCTTGTTGTAGAAAAGCTCCATGGCGAGCGGGTTGAAGTCGAGCGGCGGTTCGCCGCGGCCGAGCAGGCTGACGACGGAGACTCGGCCGCCGGGACGAACGATCTGCATAGAGGTGCGAAAGGCGGGCCACGGATTGGCTGTGAGGATGACGAGATCGATGCCCTGACCGCGTGTAAAGTCGTCCAGTTTTGCCTCAAGGTCCGGATCGTTGTAGAGGAAGTTGGCGTGGGCGCCCATCCTGTCGGACATTTCCATGCGAATGGGGCTGTTGGCGATGCCGACGACGCGGCCGCCAAAGAGGGGGCCCAGAGCGATGGCGCCCAAACCAAGGACACCCACCCCAACAACGGCCACGTTTTCGCCGGGGCGGAAGTGGGCCTTGTGGTAGCAGTGGGCGCTGAGCGCGTAAAGGTGTGCGTAGACGGCGTCCTCATCGTCGACGCCGTCGGGAATGGTGACAAGGCTTTCTGATTCAGCCATGATGTATTCGGACTGATGGGGGGCGCGGGTCACGATACGGTCGCCGACCTTGACGCGAGTTACCTTGCTGCCCGCCTTCTGCACAATTCCGAGGTTGCTGTCGCCGACCCAGCGGGGGTAGCCTGGCGCGCCCGGCACCTGATCGGCGCCTTCGTAGTTGCCGCGGTCGGTGCCGATCTTGAAGGCGGAGACGCGGGTCTTTACCCAGACTTCATCGTCGGCGAGCTGGTTCACAACCAACTCCTGGTCCTCGATTTTCAGATCGCGCGGGCCATGCAGAATTGCTATCTTCATTCTCTTCTGCCTTTCGCGGTTATCTTCATGTGGGCATTACGGCTGCGTTGTTATGCGCCGGGCACGCCGTCAAGATCTTCGCTACAGTCTTTCAGCACATTCATGAGGCTGAAATCTCCGCCCCAGGGAACCATCTGCGCGCCCTGCTCGCGGAAGCGTTTGATTTCTTCCACCGAGCCGGCGGTGATGCCCCAGACTTTGCCATGCTTCTGGGCGGCGGAGGCCACAGTATCGATGGCTTTTTCCATCGTCAGGTCACCGGTGCCCTGGGTAGCGATACGGAGCGACAGGTCGGCGGGGCCGATGAACAGACCGTCGATGCCATCGATTGAGGCGATTTCTTCGGCATTGGCAACCGCTTGCAGGGTCTCGACCTGGGTTATGAGAAAGGTCTCGCGGTTGGATTCGGCGTTGTAGTCGCTTTGGGGATGCCAGGCTGCGATACCGAAGTCTGCATCCAGGCCGGCGCCGTCCATACCGCGGTTACCCAGCGGCGGATACTTGACAGCCTGGACCAGATCCGAGGCCATTTGGGGATCGGAGATCAGGGGCATGAGAAAGCCGGTGGCGCCTTCCTCCAGGTACCTGTACAGCTTGGTGCGCTCCAGAGTGGGGGCCCGAACCATGCAGTCGATATCGTTATGAAGGCACATCATGATGATGGCCTGTACCTCGCGTTGGTCCATAGCACGGTGCTCGAGGTCAAACCAGATGCCGTCAAAGTTGTAGTGGGCTGCGTAGCGGATGTAGAAGGGAAGGTAGTGGCCCAGCCCACAGACACGGGCAAAGCCTCCGCTGCGAAACTTCTGAAGCATTTTGCTCCTGCGCATGGTAATTCCTTTGCGTGACAACACGATTAGCGCTGCTTTTTGCGGCGCGGGTTGGATTGCTGTCCCGGTCAGGCGGGACCTGGGTCGATTCTGGCCCAGTGGATGTTCATCGTCTCGTCGGTTCCCGCGTAGTAGACGACCAATACCGTACCATCATGGAGAGTTTCGGCATAGGGGAGGCCGAAGGTCCACAGGCTCATTTCGCTGAGCAGTTCGCTCGTGCTGTCCGTTTGGTCACCGGTGGTTTGCCCTTGCTGATAGAGTACCACTTCAGTTGCCGGATCGAAGGGGGCGTCAATCGTAGCGGCTAGCCGGGCGCGGATAGAGCGGCTGCCAAATCTATCGACGTAGGGCAGCACGACGCGCCCGTCGGCCAGCATGGCAGGGCGGGCGGCCTGATCGGCAAAACCCAGATCTTCGACGTCCGTCCATGTATGTCCACTATCTGCGCTGATGCGGCGGTGGATATTCAGGTAGCGGTTCGCGACCGTGTCGTAGGTCCAGGCGAAGATGGCGACTCTTCCATCGGGGGCGACACCGCAGCGCAGATCCCAGTAGAAGATACGGCCGGTGGGGTCCTCGCCGGCAATGACTGGCTCTTCCCAGTTGCGATCCTCGACCGGGTCTTGCTCAGATCCAGAATTCGCGGAGTCATTCTGATGCTTGTAATTGTGGAAGAAAACGACCTTTTGCATCCAGGGCGATGCGTCATCGTACTGTTTGTTGGTCTCGATGCTCAACGCGAGCGAACCGTCGGCCAATTGCAGGACGGGCGCCGTGAGGCTGGGCGGACCAATTTCGTCCGGCATCGGTACGAGCCGCCATGGGCACCATGTGTTGCCGTTGTCGTCGGAATCTGACAGGAGGACGGCCATTGGTAGGCAGCCTTCGGTCTCTTCATTGAAGAGCCCGCCACCGGGCCAGGTTGTGCGGTCGATCCATAGGGCAGAGGCCAGCAGACGTCCCGGGGACAGCTCGGTCAAGTAGCAGACGCGCATCGACCCGTACAGGCCGTCCAGCGTCGGATTCTCGAACGGCTTCCAGGATTCGCTCCAGGTGCGGCCGCCGTCCAGGGAGCGGGCAAATTCGACAGTTTCGTCGTCTGAATCCTTATTCGTGCCGGTGCGGTAGGTTGCGAGTAGAGAGCCGTCATTGAGGGCGATGACTGTCGGAAAGGTGAGTAGCGCGCGAGGCGTACCCGGTTGGCCGCGGCTGAGAATGCCGCTGTCGGTGATCTGCATTGTGCCACTCGTTGAAGGTATGGTTTTGGTTGGTGAAGCCGTGTGCCGGCGACTGCCGGGGTGGACCGAGTACGGGTATCCTACACTAGTTTGACACGCTTTGCACAACCGCGATCGCCCCAGGGCATGGGCATTTTATTTGCGTTCATTTTACGACCGGTTTTGTTGCGTATTGCGTATTGCGTTTTTCGTAGAAGCGGGTAAGACAGACGCGATTCCATTGCGTAAACCGCGCGGGAGGTCCTGGTGTCTAACGGATTTCACATTGGATGCATTGGCTCTTGGACTTATGCCCCGGACGGTCGCACCCACTTTCGGAGATTAGCGCAATTATCAAAGGGCATCCACATGGGTTGTGCCTTTCGCATGCGAGGACCTACCCGAGATTCAGCGATGGTTGACATTTTGGGGAGGCCGCCCAGGATTGAGCAGAAACGGCAAGCAGGTAGTGCTGCCAGGGATTTTTCTCGCTTGCGTGTTGCGGTAGACAGAAGCAATCGATCGGCGAAGTCATGAGAAGGGCGGCGAAGAACACCGAAGGCGTAACGGATTTTCTATGCGCGGCCCTTCGCGGAAGAGCACTCCGCTCCCGCAAATCGCTTTGGTGACAAACGTCATCGGGTACTCGTCATTGCTCGATTCACTTGCCCGTGTTCTGGCCGCGAAATGTCTACAAATGTCGCGAAATGTATACAAATATATACGTATGTATACGTATGTCGCGCCAAATTCAGTTTTTTTGGGACGCTTTTTTGCGTCTTACCGAACAGATCCTCGCCGTCCCTGACGGATACCGAGGGGACGATTTGGGGTGCATTTCACAGCATTTCAGCTGATGGCTCTCACGTTCAGGTTTTCTTTGGGCGAGAGCGGTGAATATTCAACTTCGTGCGCCTCGAATGTCCACAATGTGGGCCCGCTTTGTGGGCGTACAAGGGGTACTTTTTCGATTCAGGCAGCCTTTCGATGCCTTGCCCGAATTCGATGCAATTATCCTGTGTCAGGTCGATCCAAGTCGACGCAAGTCGACGCAAGTCGACGTAAGTCGACGGGATTTCTTTTTTTTGGACTTTTTTCTTGAGTTCGCAGACGGTTCCTCCAGCCGATTCAGGCAGCCTCACGAGGTTCATTTAAATTCGTTGCAATTGCCTTGGGTTAGGGCGGGTTGCGACGGACTATGACGGAGTTTGTCGGCGTGTTTCCTTCTTTTTCGGCCTTTACATGCTTGAGTTCGGAGACGTTTGCTCGCCGTCTTCTGTAGGTATCGGAAGGTGAAGGGTGGGCAACTCACAGACGTACAGCGGCCCTCCTTCGGCTTCAGAAATTCTTTTGGCGAAAGTCATGGCTTCTCAGGGTCAGAGGAAAGGAAACTCATTTCGGACACTATTATAACACACGATTTGGGCCTACAAGGGGCGCCCACACCCGAATCCAGGGCATGAGCTTTTTTTGGGAGAGAACTTTCAGGAGGTAGTTAGTTTTACTACCCAATTTAGATGCGGAACTGCAGGGGAGAACTGCAGGGGTTAGGGGCTGGGGGCAAGGGGTTAGGGGGTTGAGAATGAAGCGGGGGGGGGGAGACTCTGGAGACTAGACGCATTGCTGGGGAAGAATGAACACGGTGGTCTAGCAAGGGCGGGGCGTTGCGGGGGCGCGGAACTGCAGTGGTCAGTGGTCGGTGGTCAGTGGTCGGAGGCTGGAGGCTGGAGAAAGCTGGTGGGGGTAGAGACACTGTTGGCTAGACACTTTGCTGGGGAAGAATGAGCCCGGTGGCTAACAAGGGCGGGGTGTTGCGGGGGCGCAGCCCCTGCACAAGGGAGGGCCGAAGGCCCGGACGCAAAAAGCAGTGGTCAGTGATCAGTGGTTAGTGGTCAGTGGATGGCTGCCGGAGCTTGGAACGGGAATTGATCAGGGCATGGTTACAACACGAGGCATACGAGAGTTCTCCCCATTTTGGGTGGCACGCATTATTCGGGCCAGTTTGGATGCGAATGCCCTGCAGATTACTCGCTCAGAGAATCGAGCCGCGACCTGTATGCGGCACTGTAAGTGAAGGAGGTGTATTGAGCAGAAACATAGGTAGTTGGCGCTTGAAATGTAGACTCTCATAGCGCCATCCGGCTGAAAAAACAGTGTTTTGACATGTGCTAGCTTCGTGCTATACTCCGCGTCACATCGCACCTGAACTCATCTCGAACTTACTCGCAAGTAGTCAACTGAATTGACGTTCCCAAGCATGTTGTGAGCCCTGGTTCGCGCGTACGCTGCCGGTATGTAAGGCCAGTTTTCAGGTTCTTTCCTACTTTCTCATCATAACCCAGCATTTTCAAGGAGGAGACGTTGATGTTGTCGACACGAAAAATCCCAAAGCAATGGATCATTCTGATGGCACTGATGGCGATGGTTCTTGCCGTCTCGGCCTGCGCAGCGCCTGCGGCGCCCGCAGCTGATTCGGGAGACATGGCCGCAGACGCCGATGACGAAATGATGGCGGAGCAGCACTTCCGCGCGACGATTCCGTTCTTTGCGCAGGACTGGTCACCGCTGCGCGGCGGGGGCTGGAACATGCACTACCTGGCATTCTGGAACGCCGGGCCGATGTACATTGACGAGCATGGCGAACTGCATCCTTATGTCTTCAACGAGTGGACACCCAACGATGACATGTCGCAGTGGACCTTCAAGATTGACCCGGATGCGGTCTATTCGGATGGAAGCTCCATCACTGCACACGATGTGGTGGCAACCTGGAATCTGATCGCCCACCCCGCGACCACGCACCAGCGCGTCACGTTGTTCATGACCGGTGTGGTTGGCTTTGAAGATGTGTTCAACGGCGAGGCGATGACGATGCCGGGTGTGGTCGCTCTGGACGACAGCACTGTGCAGGTGACGCTGGAAGGACCGGACCCGCTGTTCCATAAGAAGCTGGCCACCAACCTGATTGGCCCGGTCAAGTCTTCGGTTGCGATTGGCGAAGATGGATTTGAGGTTGCCGAATGGTGGCATCCGAAGAACAATCCCGTAACAAGCGGCCCCTTCATGCCGGACGAGATGGACCTAAACAGGGGCGTCGTCACTTTTGTCAAGAACCCGAATTTCTGGGTGGCCGAGCCGATGTTGGACAGGTTTACGGTAACCTCGATTGAGGATACGACGATCGTTACAACGATGCTCGCGAATGAGGAACTGGACCAGGGTTGGCCGCCCAACGACGCCACATCGCAGGCGCTGCTGGGTGCGGACTACTTTGAGTGCGGACAGGCGCCCGGCATTGGCGGTTTCTTCCTGAATCCCACGATAGAGCCGACCAACGACATCAACTTCCGCAAGGCGTTGATCCTGGCGGTAGACAGAGAGCAGATCTTCAACCTGTCCAGCCCTGACGGCAGTGGCTGGGTACCGACGGGTGAGCCGCTGCGGGCATTGCCGGGATCGGATCCGAACTTTGTACCGCATCCTTACGATCCTGAGGGCGCCCAGGAAGCGTTGGCAGCGTCTGCTTATGCCAACGCCGCCGATGTTCCCAAGATGATCATGGCCGGCGTCAGCAGCCCCGGGACAGAGGTACTTGCCCAGTACATGGCGGAGCAGTGGCGCCAGCTGTTCGGTATCGAAGCGATTGAGATGAGCCCGCAGTTTGACAGCTGGGAAGGCCCCGGCGCACCGGCGTTGTTCCGCGACGGCGCGGGCGTGCGCGTACCCGATGCGGCGTTGATGCTGCTGGGTTCGCTGCATTCCTCGTCCAACCTGGCGCGCAACATTATGGGCGGCTATGCTGATCCTGAGGTCGATGCGCTGATCGAAGAGGCTGTCACGCTGGGAGCCGACGACCCGAACCGCATTGCGCTGGCACAGCAGGCGCAGGCGATCTACCAGAGCCAGTATATGGTGATTCCGATTGGCACTGGCTGCGGCGGATCGGTCAAGGGCGGATCAATGCCCTGGGTGCATGGCACACGGCGCAACGCAGACGCCCAGTTCGTCGAGCCTTGGTTGATTTACATCGAGCATATGGAGTAGCAGACAGCGATATCTGAAATCGTTGTGATGCTGTGGCAAAGGCGTCAAGTACTGTCTGGCGCCTTTGCCCGCGTTTTCTTTTGCGTTTTGGCAATGTGTACAGTGAGGCAGTGTGTACAGCGAGGCAGTGTGTACAGTAAGACAATTGTCTCGTCCCGACAGTTACCGGCCGGTCAGAGAGTCCAATCTGTGGCAGTGAAAGAATAGCAATGGGTAAATACGTCCTGCGGCGCATCGTATATTGGATCCCGGCTCTGCTTCTGCTGGCATTGTCCGTGTATGCTATGGCCTTCTATGGCGCCGGCGATCCGATCAAACTGATGTTTCTGCGCGAAGAGGGTGATGTTACGTATGACGCGCAACGTTTGGACGCCATTCGCAAAGAGAAAGGGCTGGACCGTCCGTTCCTGGTGCAGTTTGGAGAGTACACCTGGCATTTGGTGCAGGGCGACCTGGGCATGTCGGTGATATCGGGGCGATCGGTGAATGACATGATCGGGGCAACCGCGCCGGTCTCGTTCCAGATCGGGCTCGCTACCGTGATTCTGGTCGCCATATTGGGGATCCCTTTAGGCATAATTGCGGGTCTGAACCATAACAAGTGGGCTGACAACACGATATTGGGGACCGCGCTATTTATCAGCGGCGTTCCCAGCTATGTCGTTGGGCCGATGCTGATGGTCTTTCTTGTATTGGTATTGGGCGTCATGAAGACGACACCCTATGGCTGGGACGGTCTGTTCAGCAAGAAGGCGATCCTACCTATGTTTGTCATGGTGTTTGGTTCGATCGCAATCATCATCCGCCAGACGCGGTCGGGCGTGCTGGAGGTGTTGTCAGAGGACTACGTGCGGACAGCGCGGGCCAAGGGCGTACCAGAGATGATGGTAATCATCCGCCACATGTTGAGACCGGTGTTGACGCCGGTGGTCACGGTAATGGGGCAGATGTTGATTGGGATCGTGAACGGCGCCATTATCGTTGAAAAGATTTTTGGTATCCCTGGCCTGGGGCGTCTGACGATCGACTTCACCTATGGCGTGGATTACCCTGTGATCGTGGCGATCACTCTTATTGGCGCCTTTCTTGTGATGGCGCTGAACCTTTTGGTGGACTTAACCTATCCCATCCTGGATCCGCGGGCGGCCCAGGCGATGACCGGCGCAGAGGACTAGTGTTGCTGCGGCTGCAGGAAGAACCTGCGATTCTTCTTTTGCACGAATGCGCAGGGACGCACATTGGGAACGGATGCATTTTGGGGTAGGGATGCATTTTGGGCAGGGCAATAACAGAGAACTGGCAAGCGGTGAGGGATGACGACTCAGGAAATCGCAGTATCCAGCGAAATTGAGGTAGCAGAGGCCAGCCGCACTAATCTGTGGCGGGACGCGGTGGCCCGTTTGGCGGCGAATCGTCTTGCCCTCGTGGCCATATTGCCGATTGTGCTCCTGTTTTTCATCGCGGCTTTCGGCCCGTACCTGACCCCCTATGATTTTCTGGCACAGGATTTTACGGCACGGTTGGTTTCACCATCCAGCGAGCACTGGCTTGGTACCGACGAGTTGGGACGCGATGTATTCAGCCGCATCCTGTACGGCGCGCGAACGGCCGTTTCAGTGGGCCTTGTTTCGACGGCGATCAGCTTGATTGTAGGGCTGGTGATGGGGTCGCTGGCAGGTTACCTTGGGGGCCGGGTCGACATGTTGGTGGTTTGGCTGACCGATGTCACGCGTTCGATGCCGGCCTTGCTGCTGGCGATCGTGATCAACCTGACGCTGAAAGTTCCGCTTGAAGCCTGGATGGAGCAGATGTATCTTGCGACCAAGAATACCTTCTTCCGCCAGACGATGTGGGTGGACCTGGTGTTGGTCTTCGGTGCGCTGGCGCTGATCCAGTGGCCTGGATACGCCCGCCTGATCAGGGGACAGATTCTGTCGATTCGCAGCCGCAACTACGTGTTGGCGGCGCGCGCGCTGGGCATGCCGACAGGGCGAATACTGACCCGGTATGTGATTCCCAACGCGATGGGTCCGCTGATCGTTGCGGTCAGCGCAGGGATGGGAGGGGCAATGGTGCTTGAGTCGGCGTTCAGTTTTCTGGGCGTCGGTGTGCAGTTGCCTATTCCCAGTTGGGGGAAGATGATCAGTGACGGTCTGCGTATGTGGCAGACGCACCCTCACTTGCTGGTCGGTCCGGCGGTGATGATGGCGGTGATCACCGTCTCGTTTGCCTGGCTGGGGGACGGCCTCAACGATGCCCTGAATCCCCGTCAATGGGGCGGTTAATTTTGGTTGCTCGGGCCCGGCGCGAATCGGGAACACCGATGGCCGGTTTCGGGCTACATCATATGGAAGCGTAGACGGCGAAAATGTCGGTCCTACTCGACGTGCAAGAATTGCAGACCCGCTTTCAGGTACGGAAGGGTTACGTGTACGCCGTCAACGGCGTCTCCTTTACCCTGGAAGAGGGCGAGACGCTGGCGGTGGTGGGCGAAAGCGGTTGCGGGAAAAGCGTCACGATGCTGAGCCTAGTAAGGCTGTTGCCGCCTGCGGCCAGTATCGAGAACGGAAAAGTACTCCTGCGGGGCGAGGATTTGCTGGAGCTCAACCTGCGCCAACTGCGTGATGTGCGCGGCGGCGAGATCGGCATGATCTTCCAGGATCCGATGACCTCGCTCAACCCGTTCATCAACATTGGCACGCAGATGGCCGAACCGCTCGTCTACCATCGGGGGATGAGCAAGAGCGACGCGCTCGCCCGCAGCGCGGAACTTCTGGAGATGGTGGGTATCCCCGACGGCGAAGCGCGACTCCGGGACTACCCGCACCAATTCTCCGGGGGTATGCGCCAGCGGGTCATGATCGCCATGTCGATGTCGTGCGAACCTGCGGTCCTGATCGCCGATGAGCCAACGACGGCACTGGACGTCACGATTCAAGCGCAGATCGTGGAGTTGGTTAAGGAGTTGCGCGACCGGTCGGGTGTGGCTGTGATCTGGATCACGCACGATCTGAGCGTTGTTGCGGGTATTGCCGACCGGGTGATCGTCATGTATGCGGGCTACATTGTCGAAGAGGCGCCGGTTGACGCGCTGTTTGAGGACCCTCGCCACCCCTATACGATCGGACTGATGGGGGCGCTGCCCAGCTTGACAGGTGAAACGGGAACGCGCCTGACGACGATCGGCGGTTCGCCGCCTGACCTGGTTGACCTACCTGACTTCTGTCCCTTTCATCTTCGCTGCCCCTATGTTATCGACCGATGCCGGAAAGAAAACCCGATGTTGGAGGCGGTAGACGAGGCCAGCGAAAGAGGCCATCGAGCCGCCTGCTGGGTTGATATTCGCGAAGTGAATATCGAATCCAAAGCCGAGGCTGCCAGCAGTTAACAAGAAACAACCTGAGATAGTTTCAACGCCGGACCTCTAATCCTGGATATGAGCCAGACTGAGAGCAGCAACAAGGCACCCCTTGTTCGAGTGGAAAATCTGTCCAAGCACTTCTCCGTGCGCATCGGCGCGTATGGCGAGACCAGGGCGACGGTGCATGCGTTGGACGACGTCACCTTTGACGTGCAGCGGGGCGAGACGCTGGGGCTGGTGGGCGAATCGGGTTGCGGCAAGTCAACCGCGGGCCTGACGATGCTGCAGTTGCATCGGCCGACGTCGGGTAAGGTCTTCTTTGAGGACGAGGAAGTCACCGGACTATCCGACAAGGCGATGCGCCCCTTGCGCAGGCGGATGCAGATCATTTTCCAGGATCCCTATTCGACGCTCAGTCCGCGCATGACGATTGGCAATGCGATCGGCGAACCACTTTGGCTGCACGAGCTGGCAAGCGGGCAGGATGCGCAGGAGCGAATCGCCAAGCTGCTCGACGACGTCGGCCTGAGCCCGGCCTTCGCGTTCCGCTACCCGCACGAATTTTCGGGCGGCCAGCGCCAGCGAGTGTGCATTGCGCGTGCGCTGGCATGTGAGCCGGAGTTTATCGTTTGCGACGAGCCGATCTCGGCGCTGGATGTGTCGATTCAGGCGCAGATCATCAACCTGCTGCAGGACCTGCAGGAGGAGTACAATCTCACTTACCTTTTCATCGCTCACGATCTGGCCGTTGTGCGACATATCAGCGACAGGGTGGCGGTTATGTACCTGGGCCGCGTTGTTGAGATGGCTCCGAAAGAGAAGTTGTTTGAGAACCCTCTGCACCCGTATACCAATGCGCTTCTGTTGTCCGTACCTGTGCCGAATCCCCGTCAAGAGCGGTTACGCGAACATACGGTCATAAGCGGCAATGTGCCGAGCGCGATCAATCCACCCAGCGGTTGCCGCTTCCATCCCCGTTGTCCACTGGCTTTTGAGCCGTGCGACCATGTCGTACCCGAGTGGCGGGAGGTAGAAACCGGTCACTGGGTCGCTTGTCACGCGGTGTGAGACAGCGGCGGTTGGCGGCCTACGGCAGGCGGACAGCAACCAGACCTCCTAGTGCAAGCTGATGGCGCCAGCAGGCAGCACACCGGAAGACTACGAAATTCTCTTTCCTCCTTTCCTCCTTTCCTCTACAATAGAAAGCGTACAGGCAAATGAAAGCGTTTCTTGCCGACGACTTTGTGATTCTGGCGGAGTCGCCCGATCCGGAGAGCGTGTATACCGGCTCGCCATGCCTGGCGGCGTTGCCGTCAGGCCGTCTGATCGCCAGCTATGAGTGGTTCCGCCCGCAGCCGCTAGTTGAGAAGATCCCTGACCAGCTTGACGTCCTGGTAAGTGACGACGATGGCGCGAGCTGGCGTAAGGCCGCGGTGCTGGACATCATCTGGCCGTCGCTGTTTGCTGTGGACGAGACACTCTACTGCATCGGCAACCACCGTCTGAGCCGGGAGATCATCATCGCGCGTTCAGAGGACGGTGGGGAGAGCTGGACACCACCATCGCAGCTGTTCGGGGGCCGTCATCACAATGCCCCCACCAGCATACTCTTTCGCAACGGGCAGGTGTACCGCGCGTTCGAGACCTGCCCTGTCGGCGATGACGCGGTCGGCAGGAGCCAGTGGGAATCGCTTGTGATAGCGGGAGACGTGGCGCGCGATCTGCTCGACCCAGCGGCGTGGCGGATGTCCAACCCTGTCCCTTTTCCCGGCGTGCCGGATGTGCTCAGTCAGCGGCGTTACCAGGCGAGCGCGTCGGACAAGGTGGTGGAGGACTGCTTCATAGAGGGAAATGTTATTGAGGTGCGGGGAGAGGTGCGGGTGGTGCTGCGCACGATTATCGACGGGCATACGACGGGAGGCATGGCCGCAGTGTGTAGCTTGGAGGACGAAGGCGACAAGTTGGACTACCGATTCGTCCAGTTCTATCCGATGCCGGGTGGGCAGTGTAAGTTCCATATAGTCTATGACGAGGAGAGCGACCTCTTCTGGACGACGGTGTGTCTGCCGACGGATACGTGGCAGGATCGGGAGCCGTTGCGCAAGGTGGGGTTTGCCAGCCCGCCTGGCAACGAGCGGCGCATCCTGATGTTGATGTACAGCCTGGACGCCTTGAACTGGTTCCAAGCGGGCTGCGTGGCGATGAGCCGCAGCATTTTCGAGGCTTTCAGCTATGCCTCACAGTTGATCCGAGGCGAGGACCTGCTGGTTATTTCGCGCACGTCGCAGGGAGGGTACAACCAGCATGACACCAATCTTGTCACTTTGCACCGCATCGAGAAGTTCAGGGAGCTGGCTCTCGATCTGAAGCCGTCCTACAGCAGGGGTTCGCCCAAGAGTTGAGAGACATTAAAGGGAAAAAGGGGGCAGAAAAATGAAACTGGGCACATTTATGATGCCGCTTCATCCGCCGGAGAAGGACCGAACGCTCGGATTCGAAGAGGATATCGAGTTCATCGTACGAGCAGATGAGTTGGGATTTACGGAGGCCTGGATCGGCCAGCATCACACGCTGGCATGGGAACCGATCCCGTCGAACGATGTGTTTATCGCCAACGTATTGCCGCGCACGAAAAACATCCGGCTCGGCAGCGGTGTTTCCATTTTGCCGCAGCATCATCCCGTCAATGTGGCGGTGCGGCTGGCGTATCTGGATCATCTGTCGCGGGGACGCATCAACTGTGGTTTCGGCCAAGGGGGCGTGCCGACCGATTGGGGGCTTTTCGACTTGCCCGATCCGGGGACGCAGGGGCTGATGACGGTCGAAAGCATCGACATGATATTGAAGCTGTGGCAGACTGATCCGCCCTTTGAATTCAAGGGGGACTTCTACAATATCAAGCTTGAAGGGGGGAACCCCGAGCTTGGAATCGGCGAACTGTTGCAGCCCTACCAGAAGCCGCACCCACCAGTCGGGATGAGCATTATCCGCGGCCAATCGCGGGCAGCCAACATGGCTGGGGAACGGGGCTACATTCCGATCAGCACGAATGTGGTGTCCGGGTCCACGCTCGCCGAACACTGGGAGACCTACTGCAACGGCGCGGCCAGTGCCGGGCAGCCTGAACCGGACCGGGAAATCTGGCGGGTGTCGCGCAGCATCTTCATCGATGAGACGACCGAAGCTGCCTGGGAACGGGCGAGCAACGGCGCGCTGGCAGGTTCGATGGCCTACTTGCGATGGCTGATCAATTCAGCCAACATGCTCAGCGTTTTGAAGGGCGACCCGGAGATGCCGGACGAAGAGGTGACGGTGGAGTACATGCTGAAGAACCTGTGCATCATAGGCGACAAGGAGGAGTGCCTGCGGCGGCTGCACGAGCTGTGGGAGGAGACGGGCGGCTTTGGTACGCTGCTCATGATCGCGCACGACTGGGATGATAAGGAGAGATGGCTGGCCTGCATGGAGACGCTGGCCAACGAGATTGTGCCGGCGTTGCCTTGAGCGGCAGACGCGAGTTGCTGACAGATTGAGACATTGAACGGTTAGTAATGCAGGCGCTTAGCTTACGCAACAGTACAGTCAGGGAATCTGAATTATGCCGAGAATGAATGGAGGGGAAGCACTGGTGCGGTCGCTGGCCGCGGAGGGGTTGCGGGCGGTATTTGGCGTGCCCGGCGCGGGGCAGTACGAGGCGATTGACGCGCTGTATTCGACGCCGAGCATTCGCTATATCGCGGTGCGGCACGAGCAGGCTGCCAGCTACATGGCGGACGGGTATGCGCGCGCCAGCGGCGAAGTTGCCGCCGCGCTGGTGGTGGAAGGGCCGGGTTTGTTCAACGCCTTGTCGGGCGTAGCAACAGCCTTTGCTACTTCCTCACCGATATTGGTGGTGAGCGGAGATCATCACCACCGCAAAAAGGGACTGGAACTTGACGAGTCGGCGTGGCTGGGTCCGCTTACAAAGTGGGCGGGCAGGGCGCAGAGTCCAAGTGAGATTCCCAGCTTGGTTCAGGAGGCGTTCCAACAACTACGATCCGGGCGGCCGCGGCCAGTGGGGATTGAGATTCCGCCGGCCGTGTTCGCGGCGACGGAAGAGGTCAGCCCGGCGCTGCCCGCGGCTGAAACGCAGGTGCCCGCCAGTGGCGACCCTAGAGCGATCCAAAAGGCGGGGGAGTTGCTGGCGTCGGCAAGGCGGCCGGTCATATGGGCGGGGGGCGGCGTGATGCGCGCCAAGGCCGCCATTCTGGTGGCCGAACTGGCCGACTACCTGCAGATACCGGTCGTAACGACGAGACAGGGAAAGGGGTGTATTTCGGAAACGCATCCTCTGTCATTGGGCATGGCCGAGATGCGCTTTCAGCCTCTGCGTAACTGGCTTTCGACGCGGGACCTGATCCTGGCGGTCGGGACAAGCCATTTCTCGAGCGGAGAGGGTCAGCAGGTCATCCGGATTGATGTCGACGAGGACGAGTTCGGGGAAGGCGGCGATGTGCTGGCGATCCGCGGGGATGCCTATCCCGTGATGTTGGCGCTCAACCAGGCTGTCGCGGCTGAAGGGCCGTCGCGCGGCGACAAGGCCGAGGCGGTGCAGGCTGAGGTTGCGGCCATAAACGGGGCGCGCTTTGAGCCGTCCAGGCAGTTGCAGCCGCAATGGGGATTTATGGAAGCGATCCACGCGGCGCTGCCGGATGATGCGATCGTGATCCAGGGCATGAACCAGATGGGGTATTACAGCCGCAACTATTTCAGGGCCAAGGGACCGCACTCCTATCTGACCAGCTCTTCGCACGGAACGCTGGGCTGCGCCTACCCTATTGCGTTGGGGGCAAAGGTTGGGTGCCCGGACCGAGTGGTCGTGTCGATATCCGGTGACGGCGGTTTTCTGTACAACGTGCAGGAGTTGTCGACGGCCGTACAGTACGGTATCAATGCCGTGGCGATCGTTTTCAACGATAACGCTTACGGAAATGTACTGCGGGCCCAGATGGAGGAGTTTGACGGTCATGTGCTCGGGACCCAGTTGCACAATCCAGACTTCGTGGCGCTGGCGCAGAGTTTTGGCGCGCACGGGGTCCGCGCGGAGGACGGGAACGAGTTGCAGAGTGCACTGGAGGAAGCGGTCGCTGGCCAGAACGGCAAACCGACGCTGATTGAAATTCCGGTGGGGATGTTGGACAGAGAGTTTTGAGGGCATCCATAAAGTGGCATCACCCTAGTCATGATTTTAGCCAACTGAAAAGTCCAGCGACTCCAGATGTAAGGGTCCAAGGTGGGCTTGCCTACCTGCCAGTTCCGTCCCGACTTCCGAGGACTCGACAATGCTACAGTGCTGCGACGATTGTGGTCACCTAGTAGAGGAGAGTGCGACTTTTGAGGCAAATCAGCTGTTACTATGTGAGGATTGCTTCTTTGATATCAATGTTACAGGAAGTTGGTTTGGGTTTGAGTCTTGTGCCGGTTGCGGCTGCCCTCCCTCTTTGAATCAGACTGTCCAATGTCCCGTTTGCGGCCTCTCAGATCCCTTAAGCAGCGGCAACCCGGTAGTAGGTCGATTGGACTCGACCTTTAGCAAAGACAATTCTGAGAGTGATGCTACTCACGAAGACAATTCCGCTGCAAGTTTGCACTCTAGACAATCGCAGGAGAAAGTGTATCGTAAGCCAAGAAGACAGGTGCCAGAAGACATAGAGACACACAGCGGTATTAGCAGTTCACGAAAGTCCATTACAGAAGGGAGCGACCAGCCCGGAACTGGGCAAAGATCGAACCGGACGACGGCCAAGACGAGTGGCGACCCTTTGCGGTACCTCGAGACTTCAAACAGCCTTCAGGCGAACGAAGCACATACGCGATCGATCAAGAACAGGCAGGTAGACCGTTCCAAAAACGCTGATCCAGACGAAAGAGCAGACTTAGAGAAACTCGAAAAGCGAGGACGAGTCGAAAAGAGTGGGTGCCTGACTGGCACAGCAATCATGCTATTGGGCATTGTCGTGGGGCTAACACTTCATGCCGGTTTAAATGAGTGGGGCGCAATGGAAACCATCCGATCAATTCTGATCGAAGCACCGTTAGCACTGTTGGAACGGCAATTCTGAAGGAAAAAGACAAATGACAAACGCGACTAATCTGAAAGAGCGAATACACAGCGGCGAAGTGATTTTTGGCGTTGGCGCGCCGGTCTATTTCAACCGCACCCAGCTGGAAGATCTGATGGCTCAGGGCGACTACAGTTTCGTCTATGTGGACAGTCAGCACACGGCATTCTGCGAAATTGACCTGGAGAATTTCTGCGGTCACGCTGAAGCGTTGGGGGTTCCGGTGCAGTTTCGCATCCAACACACACGACACACCTATCTGGTCGGACGCTTCCTCGACCTGGGACCGACCGGCATCATGGTACCGGAAGTTGAAAGCATGGCTGAGGTGGATGAGTCGATCAAGTATTTTTATTACCCACAGGTAGGGCGGCGAAGTTCGGGCGGTGTGGCGCGGCGCAACCTGGCCGCATTTGGCGAGCCTACCAACCCGGCATCGATTGACCGGCTGGCCTATGCAGACTGGTGGAATAGTAACGGCTTTCTGGCGCTTCAGTTGGAGTCGGTGGAGGCTGTCATCAACGCGGGCAAGCTGGCCAAGCCGGGCGTTGACCTGCTGGCGTTTGGGCCTAACGACTTGCGCTTCAGCATGGAGAGTCTGCCGTATAGTCCGTTCAAGACGGTGGATGAGTGTATCATGCATGTGCTGGAGCAGTTGAAGGATAGTACGGCGCAGGTGAGTTTGGGGGCGGCCAGCGAGGCGGAGCGGGATAAGTACATGGAGATGGGTGTGACGGTGTTGCAGGTGGCGCCGGGGATGTGAGTTATAGCCAAGGTTGTTTCGATCGAGAGATTGGAAATTTCTGGTCAATATGAAAACAGTAAGATTTACAGCTTCAGGTAGACTAGGGATTTGGGATTCATTTGACAATCAGGGGATGGAAAAGTGGCGCTCCCAATTGGACGAGTTGCTACAATCCAACGCCCACGGAGTGATCGAGTCTGATGCCCTCGACTTAACCGAGATTGACGACCCCTCTCTTGCGGCTTCTACAGCAATCTGTGACAAGATTATCGCCCGAGGCAATCCAACTCTGGTGGACCCAAACTGGGAGCGCCTTCTGCTATTGGGACAAGGCAGCGAATTCCTGCAGTTTGGCACGCGGGACGACGTGAACTTCCTATTTGAAAAGTCTTTGCTTCCGCCTGACAGCAGTTTCAAGCTGCTTGAAGCATCAGAGAAAATGTTGAAAGTAAATCGAAAAGGCAGATGGCCTAGACGAATACAGAAGGTAGATAGCGCATTAGTTTCCCACTGCGCGGGGGCTTCCGGACCTGATGAGATGCGAATCTATCGAGCGGCTTGGCATCTGCTCTTGCGACCATTGGCTGTGCAACGCTGCATGCGTGGCTTGTTACTGTTGTACCGGTACGGAGTGCTAGATGCCGCCAGCCGGCAGCGAATTTTGGTTGTTGAAGAAGACCTGCCGGCAGTTGGCGATGCCTTCGAGACGCTTTGGAAAATATGGGATTGCACGACTACACTCCAACCGGAAATCGGAGTCGGACCCCCTGTGACTCAGCTGGAGGTGATTGGTGGGAAGGGATTACAGAACCAGGGACACAAAGTTCGATATGTTGACCGTCCCAATGGAAGATACGATGTAGTCATCTCAAATAGCTTGCTTCTGGAAGAGGGCCGGAATGCCCCTCTCCTTGCCCACGTGGCGCCAGAATATGTGGGTCGCGCTTTGCGTTTACGCCGCGCAGAAAATCCACGAAGCGAGCGCAAGATGCAGTGGTCCCATGGATTTCGCTATGGATTAGAAGAAGGCAATAAGAATCAAGAGCAGGCTCTGAAGAGTCTATTGCAGATCGTATTTCGCAAGAAAAATTTTCGAGAAGGGCAGCTGCCGTCGATAACTAGACTCCTGAGTGGGGAGCCTGCAATTGTGCTCTTGCCGACAGGAGGCGGGAAGTCGCTGATCTATCAATTCGTGGGAATGTTGTTGCCCGGTATGACGCTAATAGTAGACCCAATTATCTCTTTGATTGAGGACCAAGTTCGAAGCTTGAAGAGTATGGGTATTGACCGGATGACAGGGATTTCAAGTCAGACCAGAGACCAACATGAGCAATTGCGACGAATGGCTGATGGGGAGTTGTACTACGTTTTCATTGCGCCTGAAAGGATGCAGTCACAGGGGTTCCGGGACGGGCTTAAAGATGCTAAGTCGCATGTGCCCATTTCTTTTGTCGTTCTTGACGAGGCACACTGC
Source organism: Caldilineaceae bacterium (assembly GCA_965207495.1). Lineage (GTDB taxonomy): Bacteria > Chloroflexota > Anaerolineae > Caldilineales > Caldilineaceae > Bin5. The sequence continues at coordinate 2,085,194 of OZ242287.1, read as the reverse complement.
TTGTCCGAATGGGGGCACGACTTCCGACCCGCTTACTTACGTCTGCCACACAATCTAAAGAATTATTGTGCGGACCAAGAGACTGGCACTCTCCCCACACTGGTTGCGCTAACAGGTACGGCTTCCTTTGCCGTGCTGGGGGACATACGGGCCGATCTGGAAATAACCGACGAGGACGCAATCATTCGACCTGAGTCCTTTAATCGGAGGGAATTGAACTTTGATGTAACAAAAGTGTCGCCTAGGGGGCGAGTACAGAAATTGGCACAGGTTCGCAGAATGTTGCCCGGCCAATGGAAACTGGACTCACCAGAATTCCTCAAGTGGCGCGAAAAAGAATCGGCTGACTGCGGGTTGGTGTTTTGTCCGCATGTAAACCAAGGACTAGGCGTAGTCGAAGTTGCCAAAGAATTGGGTCATACCCATTACTATGCAGGAGAATTGCCTCGTGAATTCGAAGGAGACTGGACCAGATACAAGCAGGATAAGCAGAGCCAGTTTACCAAGAGTAAGATTCGAGAGCTTGTAACGACTAAGTCATTCGGAATGGGCATTGATAAAGAAAACATACGCTATACAATACATTATGTCATGCCGGCATCAATCGAGCAGTTTTACCAGGAGGCGGGTCGCGCGGGCAGAAATCAGATTGAGAACTACGCGATTTGCACAGTGATATATAGTCATAGCGAATGGGAGCAAGCGCAGGCCATTTTAAGGGAAGTAGATCATACAGAGGCTATGAGTAAGCTAAAAAGCGTACCGCGGTATAGACAAGGCGATGTATTCGTTCAATTGTACTTTCTTCTGAATTCGTACAAGGGACGGGAGAAAGAAATAAACTGCACTTTCGAGCTCTGGCAGAAATGGATGGTCGGTGAGTCGACTGATCAATCGCGAAAGGTCGGGATTCCTTTCGGGCCGCCAAGAGAGAGGTCGGATAAGGAAAAATACATTTACAGACTGGCTATCTTAGGAATTGTTGAGGACTACACGGTGGACTGGAGGGCAAGAAAGTTCGAGGTAACGGTTGGCGACCTGAACTCAGAAGCCGTCATGAAAAAACTGGCAAATTATTTGTCAAGGTACAAGTTCCAAGCTCAAGTAAATGTGTATATGAAGCGGATAGTTGCCAAAGAGCCGGCGGGTGTGGTGCAACAGGCGGCGAGTGTTCTCATAAACTTCATTTATGATGAGGTGGTCGCAAAGCGGAAGGAAGCCATACGAAACATGGCGGAATTGTGCTGGAAGTACGAAGACAGCGACAGTTTTCGAAGAGATATACTCAATTACCTAGAAGAGTCCCCCTTCACCAAACAACTAGATTCCTGGCGGGGACGTTCCTTTGACGATGTTGGGCTGGCAACAGTACGATCCGTGTTGGGAAGTCTCTTAGAACTGAAAGAAGGTGACCATAAAGGTCGACTGCGTGCCCTAATGGGTACGACCCGACGCATTCTGGAAGCCGATCCAAGCAACGTGGCTCTACGGTACCTTTCCGTAATCGCCCGTTCCATGAGTACTTGGGAAACCGACCGGAACGTGATAGACCAGACTGTTGCGATGCTAACTGCACTTCGCAGGGAATCGAAACCCGGGAAATTGAACATATGCACTGTGCAGCATGAACTGCTGCGCGACATTTTCGAACGACGCCCCCTTTTGGCAGGAAACGTTGCGAGAATAATGGTTGAAGGCGAGGATGGACTAAATTTTGCGCGGCTGCTTCTTGGGGTTGGCCATGAGTATGGTTACGTAGTGCGAATGGCTGCGTTAAGCGCTATTGGGTCCAACGTTGTAGAGTCGGTTTCAAGTATGAGCCATTTCTACGAATTGGAGCTACCTGGAGAGCAGAATGACACACGAGGTGAATGACGAGATTGGAGACACGATTCTGCAAGCAGAAGAAAACATCTTACGGATCGCCGAAGAGTTGGGCCGAATGAAGACCGCGTCAGACCAGTTAGATGAAGCTGGGAAACGGTTCCTATTGCTACAGGAGTCAGTTGAGAATCTGGTATTTGAGATCGGAACCTTGGTGGAGTTGAGCGGTCGGGTCTTTGACACTCTGGACGCAACGGAGGTAAGAGGGCTGGTAACACAAATGCGAACTGTCCTTTCACATCGAATGGACGGTCTTAGAACGGAATTACTTGAGATTACCAAATCCACCGCCGAGAAAGTTGGCGCAGAGTTTCAAACAGTGCTTGTTCAACACATTGACAGTTTGGGAACGGAATTCACAGCTGAAACGAGATCCGTCACCGAGCAAGTTAGAGCGGAAGTCGTGACTGCGAACGAACAGTGTATGGCCGTCAATGACGCAATACTGAAGCGTCTTGATGCCCTCAGCTTTCAAGTTGCTGAAGTCAGAGACCTGGCCGAAGAGTCGTCACGACGGGGGCGCTAACAATTAGAGGCGATTAGGTGTCTTGACTTTAACGGCAATCCAAGTCAGCCTTTGGAGTCGGCCGATAGTCGTCTGCTATTCCAACTGCAAGATCCCGGACTCCGCTTCATTGAGTAAATGTTCGCATTGTGAATACATTGGAAGAATCGCCCATGCAACTGTCCGACATCCGCCGCCTCACTCCGATTACGCAGGAATACGCTTACTTCCAGAGCAGCGGGTTTTCGCCGAAGATGGAGCCGGTGATCGAGGAGACGAACCGCTGGGCGCAGTTTCATAATGCGGGCGGGGCCGCGCCTGGGATCAACGAAAGGATGCTGGAGGGGTTCGAGGCGACGCGCGACAAGGTCGCGCAGTCAATGAACGCGGACAGCGATGAGATCGTGCTGGGCGAGAACACGACGATCGGCATCAACATCGTGGCCAATGGGATCAACTGGCAGGCGGGCGACAACGTCATCCTGAGCGACAAGGAGCATCCGGGCAACCGGATCACTTGGTATAGCCATGTGCAGCGCTACGGCATCGAGCTGCGTTTTCTGGAGGTTGTCCACGACGAGGAGCAGATGTTGGCGCAGTTTGAGCGGCTGCTCGATGATCGCACGGGGGTCGTTTCGATCAGCCATGTTTGCCGGCGTACCGGTCAGCGGCTGCCGGCGCGGGCGCTGGTTGACATTGCGCATGATCGCGGCGTGCCTGTCCTGCTGGACGGGGCGCAGGCTTATGGCGCGGTTCCGGTTGATATGCGCGAGCTGGACTGCGACTTTTACGCTTTCAGTGGGCACAAGTACATCATGGCGCCGCAGGGAACCGGCGGTTTCTACGTGCGGCGCGACCGGATTCCCTGGATCCAGCCAAGCTGGATCGGCTCCCATTCGCAGAAAGACTTTGATTTGGTGGGAGGGCTCACGCTGCTGGACGAGGCCAAGCGTTTCGAGTTCGGGACGCGCAATCTGGCCGACCAGTTGGGCTTTGGCAAGGCGCTCGACTTCTGGGCAGAGATCGGTTGGGAGAACGTCTTTTCCTATATTGCCGATTATACAGACCGCCTCAAGGCGGCCCTTTTGGACGTGCCGGGATTGAAGGTGCATACGCCCCTGCACTACGGGAAGTCTTCAGGCATCGTTACCTTCAGTCTCAAGGGGTACACATCGGCCGAGATACAGGAGCACTTGAAAGAGAATAAGGTACTGGTCGCTCCGCTGGAGCTGGACGGCACCATGATTCGCGTGTCTACCCATGTCTTTAACAGTGAGGAAGACTTGGAGCGGCTGGTGGCAGGTGTCAGGGGAATGCCGTGACCCGGCAATTTGGTATGAGGTTTTCGAAACTACCTTGCCGCATTCAGTGTCTGTCTTGACCGACTTGTCATCTTCGCCACCGGTCAGGCTTTCTGATTGCTTATTCGGTTGGCAGTGGCCAGGTTGGGGGGGCGCGGAACTGCAGTTTTTAGTTTTCAGTGAATTGCAAGCGGCAGTAGTCTGGGGTCGGTGGTCGGTGGTCAGTGGCTTGAGACAACAAGGGGGGGAGGAGACACTGTTGGCTAGACATTTTGCTGGGGAAGAATGAACACGGTGGCGAGACAGGGCGGGGCGTTGCGGGGGCGCGGAACTGCAGGGGTTAGGTGCTGGGGGCCAGGAGTCAGGGGCCTGAGATAGCACTTGGGGTGGAAGACACTGTCGACTAGACGCAATGCTGGGGAAGAATGAACACGGTGGCTAGCAAGGGCGGGGCGTTGCGGGGGCGCAGCCCCTGCACAAGGGAGGGCCGAAGGCCCGACCGCCCAAAATACAACCATGAGGAAAGAAGGAATCCTCTTGCTCGCCTCGTTCAGGGTTGCGATTCGGATGCGGCTGTGTATTCTTAGATTTGCTATTTTTGCTTGGCTGCGACCGAGTGTATCGACCTGCCGCTAGTGCGGAGGCTGCACACTGACCGCAGATTGCGCACCGGAGCTGTACAATTCTTGACTTTTTTGCGAGTCTGACGGTATACTTGCGCCGGAATTCCATTCCACTCCAGAAGCAACAAGCGAATATCTGCATTCCCTCAACCCAACAAGGAGACCTTTTATGATGAAAAGATTCGCTCCGTTATTTGCGCTGTTTGCAGTCCTAGTCATGTTGACTGCGGCCGGCTGCGTTGCGCCCGCGGCGCCGGCGTCAGAGATGGCCGAAGAGGAGATGATGGAGGTTGTCAGCACAGGCGGCGTTACTCTGCCTGACGACGCTGCGCCTCTTGACCAGCAGGTGTTCCGCTCTGCCGGTATTGAAGGTAAGCATTTTGACACGATGCGCAATGAGTACGAAGGCTTCGCCTATGAGGCGACGATCGAGCAGTTGGCCAAGATGGGTCCGGAAGGCGATTGGCATCCGGCCGCGGCCGACAGCTGGGAGCTTTCCGATGATGGCCGTACGTGGACATTCCACCTGCGCCAGGACGCCAAGTGGAGCGACGGCGTGCCGGTCACCGCGGATGACTGGGTTTACAGCTTCCGCCGCTACCTGAACCCGGAGATGGCCAACGTCTACTCCTGGTTCCTTTTCGACCTTGAAAACGGAGAAGCGTACAACAAGGGCGAAGTGGAGGTCGAAGAGTTGGGTGTGAAGAAGATCGACGACTACACTTTCTCGCTCACCACCACGGTGCCTATTCCCTACTACATGTTCAAGATCAACTGGCACGCGGCGCCGGTTCCCCGCCACATGGTGGAGGAGCACGGTGACGATTGGGCCAACGATCCCGCGACTGCGCCGAGCAACGGCCCCTACCGTATCGCCGAGTGGAACCGGGGCAAAAACGTGATCTTCACGCCCAATCCGCACTACACGGGACCCTATCCGGCGACATTTGAACAGCGAGTTCAGGTGATCATCCCAGAGGTCGGCGCGCCGTTGCTGCAGATGTATCAGGCCGGCGACATCGATGGCGGGGTCGGCGTGACCGGCGACGACCTTGTGCAGGTCCTTGCGGATCCGCAGCTGAGCCAAGAGGCCTACATCAGCGTAATGAACCGCGGCGTCTACATTTATATGAACCAGCGCACGCCGCCCTTTGACAACATCCTGGTGCGCCAGGCGTTCGCGCACGCAGTAGACCGCACATCCCTGTGCGACAACGTTATGCGGGGCACCTGCATTCCCGCGCACGGTTTCCTGCCCAAGGACTTCCCGTGCGAGCGCAATGACGACCCCGAGTTGATCGCGTTCCAGAACTACGATCCCGAACTGGCTGCGGATCTGATGGCGCAGGCCGGCTACCCCGGCGGCGAGGGCTTCCCCGAGCTGACGATCTTCACCAAGGAGGGTGAGTTCATCCGCGAGGCCGAGGCGATCCAGCGTATGTTGTTCGACAACCTGGGGGTTACGCTGACGCCGCAGAACGTCGAGCGCGCCTACTATGTCGACCAGATGCGCAACGGCGAGCTGAAAGTTGCGCTCAATCGCTGGGGCGCGGACTTCATCGATCCGAGCAACTTCGTGGACTGGTGGGACGATCCGGCTGCCTCTTACTTCACCGGCTGGACCGACGAAGAGTACCGCAACCTGATCGACACGGCCCGTCCGATGGCGATGTCGACCGAGCGCTGCGACCTCTATCACGATGCCCTCAAGATCCTGGCGCGTGATGCGATCGGCGTATTCGTAATGAACCCGGTGCAGGCTGTCCTGTACAAGGACTACGTTTCAGGGCTGACCCTCACGGACGACGGCACACTTGGCGTCTACAACATGATGCTCCTGGACAGCGCCTACGTTAAAGAGTAGAAATTCAAGGTTGGAGGAGCGGGAGTGATGAATCCATTCTCGCTCCTCCAAGTCTGTCCACTTCGTTCGTCGTCATTACGTAACTCTGAGTTTTGCATGACCAGCTGTTTGAAACTCTCCTCTCAATAGACGGAGGCCCGGATGGCGCGCTATGTGCTGGGACGCTTCTTTGGCATTATTGGCGTCCTGTTTATTGTATCGATCATGATCTTTCTCATGATTCACTCCATTCCGGGCGGCCCGTTCGATGCAATGCCGACGACATCCGAGTTCCGAGAAATCCCTGAACACATCCGTGAGCAGCTGATGGCCAAGTACGGCCTCGACAAGCCGCTGTATGTTCAGTATTTGCGTTACATGTGGGCAGCACTGCGGGGCGACTTCGGCATCTCCTTCCGCTATGGTGAGCCGGTCACTGATTTCATCAGCCGCTCCTGGCCTGCAACTGCGCAGCTGGGACTGTCGGCGATGGCGATTGGAATACCGATCGGCATCGGTTTGGGAATCCTGGCCGCGCTGCGCCCCAATACCTGGTTGGATTACCTTACAAACGTTGTTGTAATCACAACCTTTGTTACCCCCGTTTTTGTCACCGCCATTATGAGCATCATCGTCTTCGCGGTGATTCTGCACTGGCTGCCTTCCGGCGGATGGGGAGAACCCAATCAGTGGATCCTGCCCACCGCTGTCTATGCCCTCGGGCAAATCGGCGGCATGGCCCGTTTCACTCGTTCCAGCATGGTGGACGCGATGCAGGCGGAGTATGTGCGAACTGCAAGGGCTAAGGGGCTGCGGGAGCGGGCGGTGGTGTTTCGCCATGCTTTTCGTGCAGCATCGCTGCCCCTTATCACTCTGTTGGGGCCGATGGTGGTCAACCTGCTGCTGGGCTCGTTCTTTATTGAAGCGATATTCCGCATTCCGGGCATCGGGGGCCAAATAACCCTGGCCCTCTACAATCGGGATTACCCGGTGATCATGGCGCTGATCCTGCTGTGGACCTTAGCCATTGCCATCGCCTACCTCGTCACCGACCTGCTCTACGGCGTGGTCGACCCGCGCATACGTGTCGGCGGCACCATGTAAATCGCGCCTGAGATCGCAACAGGCGAGAAGGAGAATTACGATTTCCACCTCTTCAGGGAAGCAGAATGGTGACCGCCACAGCGCCTCTGCGCAGGCTGCTGCTCTGGCCCTCGACCTGAACTCGCGGCCTCGCAACCTGTGGGGGGACGCGGCCAGGCGATTTTCGCGCAATCTGCTGGCCATGATTTCTCTGTCCTTCGTCCTGCTTCTGATCTTCCTGGCCCTCTTTGCCAACGTGCTGGCGCCGGAGGGCTATGACTTCCAGCAGTACGACAAGACGTGGCTCTTCCCCTCGCTCGAACATCCGATGGGCACGGACCCCTTCGGTCGCGACATTCTGACGCGCGTCATCTACGGTGCGCGTATTTCGCTGGCGATTGGCTTTATCAGCAATTTCATTGCCCTTGCCATCGGCCTCCCATATGGAGCGGCCGCGGCCTGGTACGGCGGCGCGGTCGACTTTGTTCTCATTCGTATCATTGAGGTCATCAACTCCGTTCCCAATCTCTTGCTGGGCATTCTGATCATCAGCGTTTTGGGGCCGGGCTTTCGCAACGTCCTCTTTGTCTTCGCAGTCACCGGCTGGATGGGAATTGCGCGCCTGGTGCGGGGCCAGTTCCTCTCCCTGCGCGAACAGGACTATGTACTGGCGGCGACCTGTATTGGCGTGCCCGACTATCGCATCATCATCCGCCATCTGTTGCCGAACACGATGTCTCCCATTATCGTCAGCGTGACGTTGGGCATCCCCGGCGCGATTCTGGGCGAGTCCGGCCTGAGTTTTCTGGGGATTGGCATCAACCCGCCGCTTCCCAGCTGGGGGCGCATGCTCAATGACTATCTCAGCGCGATCCAGTCGCACTGGTATCTGGCCTTTTTCCCCGGGTTAATGATCGCGCTGGCGATGTACGCTTTCACACTGATGGGGGACGGGCTTCAGGATGCTCTGGACCCCACCAAGTAGACTTTCAGAGACCAAGATTCTTAGCCAGGCCTTCCCCGTCTTACTACAGCCAAGTCTATAGACGTTTCATCTTGCGAGTGACCTAGTGGACAAGAGCCTCGACGAGCCGGCGATCTCCTCACTCAGCCAATTGCGCGCTGATATTCCCCTGACGAGCAGTTATATCTATCTGAACAGCTGCACATTTGGGCCGGTTCTGCAATCGGTCCAACGTTGCATGGCGGCCGCATTGCGGGCTGAGAACGAGGAGATCATCGCCATACGGGGCAAGGAGCCGGGCGTTCGTTTCTATGGCGAGGCCGAGAAAGCCCGACATAAAGTGGCTGAGATGCTCGGCACGGCAGCTGAGGATGTGGCCTGGGTCTCCAATACGACGACCGCCTCGCGGCTAGCGATCTTGAGCATTGACTGGCAGGCGGGCGACAAGCTGGCGGTGACCGACGTCGAGCATCTGAGCACGCATCGGGCGGCGCGAGGGCTGGCGCAGGACCGGAATGTGAAAGTCACTGTCATTCCTTCGGCAGCGCCCGAAGACCCCGCTAGTGAATCTCGCGGGCCTTCTTACGGAGGGCCTGACTACTTTCTGGAGAAGCTGGACAGACTGCTGACGCCGGCGCATCGGTTGTTGGTGATGAGCCATGTGTCCAACATCGACGGACGCCGACTGCCTGTAGCCGAAGCGACGCGCATGGCGCGGGCACGCGGGGTCAAGACACTGGTGGACGGCGCGCAGTCTCTTGGCGTGTTTGGGGTCAATGTGGAGGAGATCGGAGCCGAATTCTACAGCGGTTCGGTCCACAAGTGGCTGATGGGGCCGCCAGGCATTGGCTTTCTGGCAGTTTCGGGCGAGGGCAAACGGGGGTACAATCCTTTTCAACTCCCTCGCCCCACAGACGCTGAGGGGAGTATTGACTTCAGCCAGATGACGGCCGCGGCACTCACCGAGTTGGGTACGCCCAACTACGCCTTGCGAATCGGCGCCGGCGCGTGTGTGGAGACGGTGCAGCGCATCGGGCTGGAGAGCATAGAGGAACACTGTCGCCTGCTGACCGAGCAGCTGCGAGCGGGTCTGCAGCGAGTGGGGGGCGTCTGTGTCGCCAGTCCGGAGGCCTGGGAGAATTCATCAAGTGTTACGACAATTCAGCTAGACGAGGGGACGCCGGCGCGATGCCAGCAGCTTGTCGAGCGCCTGCTGGATGACTTTCGCATCGTCGTGAAGTTCCGCCCGGAGATCTGCGGTGTGCGCATTGGCGTTGCCGCGTTCAATACGGCGGATGAGATTGAGCAGTTTCTGACGGCAGTGGCCCGCCTAGCGCCACAAGTCTAAACCCACGAGAGGACGATTGAACCGATCATGCCTGCATCAAGAAACAACGCACCGATAATTTCGATTGACACGCCGACGCCTCCTCCTTATTGGGCTCTACTGGAGTGGGAACTGATTCGCAACCAGACTGCGGCCGTCGAGGAGTTCTACGCCCGCTATTTTGACGAGCGCGGCTATCTTCTTTGTGTTCCCCGCTGGGGCGGCGATGACGGGCCGGATGACGGAGCCGAAAATCTGGCGGGATGGACCATGCTGCACGCACTGGGCGCGCCCGATAATGTTCTGGAGCTGTATAAGAAGGGTTGGGAGGGCCACCTGCGCCAGTACACTGAGGCAAAGACTGTCGAGGTGCCGTTTGCCCGCGACGGTATGTACTACAAAGAGTTTCCGGTCATGTTTGACTGGATGCACAACGGTGAGGGGTTCTCGGTTTTCTTCTTACAGCCGTTGTCGGACCCGTATAACCACGTGGCGCGGCAGCGTATGGAACGCTTTGCCGGCTTCTATATGGGCACCGATCCGCAAGCTCACAACTATGACCCCGAACACCGCGTCATACGCAGCATGTTCAACGGCAGCCGGGGCCCGCTGATGCGGAAGTCGACCGGCCTCGACTGGGCCGGCGATTCGCTTGAAATTGAAGGGCGCTTCAAGCCTGGTCATGGCGAGCGCACCTACGCCGAAATGGTAGCCCACTTTGAGGAGTACAACGACGTGGTCGGCGATCACCCGCTCAATCTGTCGACGACGACGCTGGCATTCAACGCCTACATGCAGACCGGGGACGCCAAGTACAAGGACTGGTTGGTCGACTACACTGACGCCTGGTGCGAACGGACGGCGGCAAACGACGGCATCGTCCCCACCAATATCGGATTGGACGGCACCATCGGCGGCGCCTGTGACGGCAAGTGGTACGGCGGAGTCTATGGCTGGGGATTTACGGTAACGGTGCCGCAGACGGGGGAACTGGCGCACCGGCCGTTCTTCCTGAACCGTGTGCACTATGGCTTTGGCAACGGGCTGCTGATGACCGGCGACCAGCGTTATGTGGACACGTGGCGCGGCGTCATCGAAAATGTAAACGCCAACAGCAAGACGGAGGGCGGGCAGACGCTCTATCCCCACATGCACGGTGACGAGGGCTGGTATGACTACACGCCGGAGCCGTTCAATACGGGGGCGCTGGAAGTGTACTACTGGTCGATGGATCGCGCGGACTTGCCGCGCGTGCAGGAGGACGAGTGGATACGTTTTCTGGAAGGAGACAACCCGGAGTATCCGGTCGCTGCGCTGCTAGAGGATCTGAAGGAGGTGCGAGAGAGAATTGGCAAGGTGCGCTCCGATAGCACATCGCCGGATACGCGCATGTCTGACGACATGAACGGCTTTAATCCGGCTATGGTGAGCCGGCTGACCGAGCTCATGCTGGGCGGCCTGCCCACGGAGCGGATGGGCTTTCCTCTTCACAGTCGCGTGCGCTACTTCAATCCGACGCGGCAGAGGGCCGGCATGCCGGAAGATGTTGGCGCGCTGGTCGAAAACTTGCGTGACGACGAGATGACGCTGACGTTGGTCAATACTGACCAGCTAACGTCGCGCACTGTTGTCGTCCAAGGGGGCGCTTACGGCGAGCATCAGTTCGTGAGCGTAGACCACAACGGCGTGACGACCGCCATAGATGGCGACAACTTCACGGTGCGGCTAGGGCCGGGCTGCGGCAGCAGGCTGCAGATCCGGATGACTCGCTATGCCAATGAGCCAACTTGCGCTTTCCCCTGGGAAAGATAGGCGGATTCCGAAATACTTGCGTGTCGATTTTAGCGAGCATGAATCCTTAGACTGAAACTGCTGGTGCGAGCTCTACCCTCTTTACTAGCAAGGAAAACTGCATGGCCAACGATAGCAAACCCAATGTTCTGGTTTTTCTATGTGACCAGTTGCGCATCGATCTGCTGGCCTGCTATGCCGATACGCTCGTGCGCACGCCAAATATTTATGCCCTGGCGCAGGATTCCTGTGTTTTCGAGCGTGCCTATACGCCCTGCGCTATCTGCTCACCTGCGCGGGCCAGCCTGCTGACGGGGCTCTATCCGCATAGCCATCACATGTTCAACAATTCGACGCCCGGCTATTCATACTGCGAACATATGCGGCCCGGCGTGGCGATGATACAGGATTGGGTCGACGAGGAGAGCGACTACGAGTCGGCCTGGTTTGGCAAGTGGCACGTCGGCCCGGCCCAGGACCTGTTTGACTCCCGCTTCCACCACACGCAAAGGCCTTACGAAGGCGGCCCCGGATTCCTGACCAGTTCCCACTGGCATCCCAACACGCGCATTGCGCCCCTGGTAGAAAATGTCGGACGCGGTGCGGCGGGCACGCTGGATGTGGGAATGGAGGGCTTTCCGGATGTGGTGGCGGCCCGCTACTCCCAGGAGTTCCTTCGAAACCGCGACGGGACGAGGCCCTTTTTCCTGACCTGCTCCTTTCCCGGGCCGCACAGCCCCTGGATGGTCCCAGACGAATGGGGCATTCGCTACGACCCGGACGACATCGAATTGTGGGCGAACCGCCATGACACTTTTGAAGGAAAGCCGACCAACCAGAGAAAGCTGCGCCTGATGCAGGACGTTCGCGGGGAGGAACTCTTGCGGTCAGCCGCGCGCTCGTTGGCTGATGGGGCAGTCGGACAGACGCAGGAGGTGAAGGACCAGGAGCTGAAGGCGTTGCTGGCCTGCTGCTTCTCCTATCTGGAGCTGATCGACCAGATGTTAGGCGAAGTGGTGGCAACGCTCAAGGAGCTGGATCTGTATGAGGAGACGGTCATCGTGTTCACAGCGGATCATGGCGATATGGCCGGTTCGCATGGCATGATGAACAAGGGGGCGTATATGTATGACGAGATATACCGCATTCCCCTGCTGGTCAAAGCCCCGGGGACGCCGCAACCTAGCCGCAGCGCGGCGTTTGTGCATCTGATGGATATAACCGCGACCTGTCTGCACCTAATGACGGGGTCGGAACAAGAAAGCATGATGGGGCAGAACTTGCACGGCAAGTCACTGTTGCCCCTCGTACAAGGAAACGGCGAGTGGGACAGGGCGATGCACTACGCCGAGTATCATGGCGACTGGTACGGTCATTATTCGGCGCGTATGGTGACCGACGGACGCTGGAAGCTGGTGTGGAATCTGACGGATCTGTGCGAGCTGTATGATCTGGAAAACGATCCTCACGAGTTAACCAACTGCTTTTACGATCCTGACTATGAGGAAGTGCGCGCCAGATGCTTCGATTATCTGATGGCGGAGGCGCGGCGCACGGACGACTCGCAGTTGCGGCTGCTGCTGCCGCAGGTCGAAATTGCGGCGCAGGGCAGGGCCGGCCTCTGATTCCGATGACAGGTTTGTTCCAACACTTTCGTCACTACTTCACAGATGTCCGCTCGTGCTCGTTTGACAATGATTACGTGAAAGGCGATTTGTATGGCCAACGAGAATAAACCCAATGTCTTGATCTTCCTCTGTGATCAGCTGCGGATTGATCTGTTGACCTGTTACCAGGAGACGCTGGTGCGAACGCCGAACATCACGGAACTGGCCGGGGATTCCTGCCTGTTCGAACGGGCGTATACGCCGTTAGCTCTCTGCTCGCCTGCGCGCGCCAGTCTGCTTACCGGCCTCTATCCGCACGGCCACCACATGTTCAACAACTCAACCCCGCATTACTCCTATTGTGAGCACATGCGGCCGGACGTGACAATGCTGCAGGACTGGATCGACGACGAGGGCGAGTATGAGTCGGCCTGGTTTGGCAAATGGCACTTAGGCCCGGCGCAGGACCTGTTCGACTCCCGCTTCCACCACACGCATCCGGAGCCGTATGAAGGCGGGCCCGTCTTTTTGGACAGCTCGCACTGGCACCCGAACACGCGAATCGCCCCCTTGGTTCAAAGCGTGGGGCGCGGCACCGCGGGCACGTTGGACGTGGAAATGGCGGGGCATCCCGATGTGCTGGCGGCCCGTTACACGCAGGAATTTCTGCAGACACGCGACACGAGCAAGCCATTTTTCGCTGCCTGTTCTTTCCCCGGTCCTCACTTTCCGTGGATGGTTCCGGAGGAATGGGGTATTCGCTACGATCCGGCTGACATCGAAATGTGGGGCAACCGTTATGACACCTTTGACGGAAAGCCGATAAACCAGAGGAAGATACGGCTGTTGTACGAGGCGCAGGTAGGGGGTCTTTCCTCCGAGGAACAGGACCAGGAGCTGAAGGAGTTGCTGGCGTGCTGCTTCTCCTATATTGAGCTGATCGACGAGATGGTCGGCGAGGTCGTTGCTACGCTGAAGCAGCAGGGCCTTTACGACGACACAGCCATCATCTTCACGGCGGATCATGGCGACATGGCCGGGTCGCATGGGCTGATGAATAAGGGTGCCTATATGTATGATGAAACCTACCGTATTCCCATGCTTCTCAAGAGGCCAGGGGCGCGGGAGGCAACACGCAGCAGTGCTTTTGTTCACCTGATGGACGTGACGGCAACCTGTCTCCATTTGATGACGGGTACGGAACAGGACAGCTTGTCAGGGCGGAGCCTTCATGGGCAGACTCTTTTGCCGCTGGCCGAGGGGGAGGCGGACTGGCCGCGCAGCATGCATTACGCGCAGTATCACGGCGACCCGTGGGGTCATTACTCTTCACGCATGGTGACCGACGGGCGCTGGAAGCTGGTGTGGAACCTGACCGATCTGTGCGAGCTGTACGATTTGGAGAACGACCCCCACGAGCTGCATAACCGTTTCTACGATCCCGATCTCAGTGAAGTACGTACTGCCTGTTTCGACTATCTCCTGGCGGAGGCGAAGCGTACCGGCGACGCCCAGGTCTTTCTGCTGAAGCCGGAACACGAATTGGCCATTCATGGGATCCCTGTTCCTGGAAGCTCCTGATGGGCCAGCACTGCGGAGATTCTCACGCCGAGGAAGAAATCGATCTGCACTGCCGAAAAGATTGAAGAAAACCAGAGTAAAAAAGGGAGGTCCACGATGAAATTTGGTGTCTTTCTTCCGAGCCACGGACCGGCGAAATCGCCGCAGGCGGTCCATCAGGTGGCGCAGGCGGCAGAGCAGGCCGGTTACGATTCGCTGTGGGCCGCCGATCATGTGCTTGTCCACCAGCGGTTTAGCGACTTCTGCCTGATCGAGACTTTTGTGACGTTGGGCTATGTGGCGGCCATTACGGAGAAGATCACACTGGGCACGACCGTATTGGTGCTGCCGCAGCGGGATCCGATCCTGGCTGCCAAGCAGGCGGCCGCGGTCGATCAGTACTCTGGCGGTCGCTTAATCCTGGGTATCGGCGTCGGATGGATGGATGACGAGTACCGCTATTTGCGGACCGACTTCCGTAAGCGCGGCCGCATGATGGACGAGTGGATGGATGTGATGCGGGTGCTGTGGCGCGAGGATGAACCATCATTTCAGGGGGAATGGATCAGTTTCGAGGAGAGCGCGTTCGAACCGAAACCGGCGCAGAAGGGGGGCCCGCCGTACACTATAGGCGGGCTGAGCGACGCGGCGATCCGACGGGCTGCGACGAAGGCGAGCGGCTGGCATCCCATACAGATTGAACCGGAGGAGGTTGCCGCAGGCGTCGCCAAGATGCGGGCGTGGGCGAACGGAGAGCCGCGGACGGTCATCTTCCATGCACGCACTGAGTTGGGTGATCAGGCGGACCCGGAGGTGTCGATTCTCAGAGGGTCGATGTCCGAAATCAGCGACCGCATCGGACGCTACGCCGAAGCGGGTGTCGAGCACATGTTATTTGACTTCAACACTACGCCGACGGCGGGTGCAATTCAGGATCAGATGGAGAGGATCGCGTCTGATGTGTTTCCGGTTCACAAGACTGCGTGAGCGGTAGGGGACAGCGGAATGGCAATTGGTTACAGGGAGTCAAGCTCCTCAATTTTCGCCCATCCACCGTTGTCCTTTGACGCCTCGGCTGCCAGCCCGATCATGTGAAGTTGGGCGACGGACGGGGCGTCCGCGGGCAGTGGTCCGGCGCCAAGAGCTTCTCTGAGTTTCCCGACTTCAGCGTTGGTGGATTCCGTTTCCGTCAGCGGCTCACCGACGACGGCGTCGAGGAAAGTAGTGACGCATTCATTCATGCCGGGCCAGCCGGCGCGTGGTTCGGATTCAGCCACGGTTTCCACTGACCATTCGCTCTGCTGGCGGGTACGCTGGCGCAGTTGGCCGGAGAACAGGTCCACGATGAGGTCGCCGTCTTCGCCGTTTACTTCGACGGTTGTTTCCAGTTCGACAACGGAGCCCAGATTGACTTGCACCGTTCCCCAGACGCCGCCGTAATCGTAGAGTCCCCGGCACTGCCGTTGCGCACGTCCGGGTAGGCCGCTTCCTTCGAGGAGCAGCACGCGGGAAGGCGTTGCATTGAGGATGCGGTTGACTGTGTCCACGTACCAGGGAGCGATGTGGTTGAGCGTGCTCAGGTCTGCTTCCGGGTCGGCGTCCCAGCTTGATTGCAGCCGCACAGATGCGGTATGTACCTGTCCGATGAGGCCGCTGCGTACCCGCCGGGCCGCCTCGACGAAGACGGGAATGAAACCGATCTCAAGGTCGGCGTGGGTCACCTGGGGAGCCGCCAACAGCCGGGACACCATTGGGCGGATCCTGTGGCGCCGGCTGGCGAGGGGCGGTTCATAGAAGATCGGCACGCCGGCGTCGAGCGCGGCGGTGAGCGTCTCTTCGTGGGCGTGGTCGGATACGGCGATGAAGACGGCGTCGACGGGTGGACCGTTTAGCAGGTCTTCGGCATTGGAGAATACTGCGATGTCGGAGCCGAGTTCGCTGCGGATGCGTTGTTGGGTGCCGGCGCTGGGGGCGGCGGCGGAGACGACTTCGGCGCGGCCGTCGCGGTGCAGGGCGGGTAGGTAGGCTATGCGGGTCCAGCTGCCGTAGCCGATGAGTCCGATGCGAAAATCCATCGTAGTCCCCTCGATGTGTTCCTAACTATCTCTCAATACAATGGGTCTGGCCAGCGAACGAAGGCCAGGGCGCCGGCGAGCCGGTTGAAGTCTGCCTCTGTAAGGTCATCACGATAGGGCAGGGCCTTCTGGATTGCCTCCGGTTGGCCGGCATAGCGATTTACGATTTTGCGGGCATTGATTTGGGCGTCGCCGTATTGCAGGACGAGTAGACAAATGCAATCAAAGCCATGCTGGTTGGCGTACCAGGAACCGACGTCGATCAGGCGGATCACCTGGTCGCGCTTTCGGTCGAAATTCGTGAATTCGCTGATTCCGGATTGACACCTTGCCTCCACGAATATTACCGCGCTCTTGCCCAGCCTGATCAGGAGGTCCGGTTCGAAATCCCCTTCCCTTTGTGGTCGGTTTGGGGGTGCAGGGAGTTTCGGCCAAAACTCCATTTCTGCCGCGGCGATGTTCTTGAAGGCTCGGGGCGGGACCACGCCGAAGAATGATTGCCGAATGAGCTGCATCAGTATGCGGGTCCTTTGCGGCTCGTCATTGAGCAGCGGGCTGAAATAGTGCCAGGTGCGGGCATCCTCGGAGCCTTCGCTGAGGACCTTGGGCAACCCCTCTGCGATCGAGGGCGGAAACCTTTCGGCCAGTTTGCCCTGTAGCGCTGGGTGCGCCGTGTTGGTCTGTCTCAGAAGAGGATGATCTTCCGGCCGTCTCCAGACCCTGAGCCTGGAATTGCTAACAACGAACTCGCTCAATTTTCTGCCCAATCATAGAGAGAATATTGACCTGAATTGGAAGCAAAGTACCTGTGAAACATTCTACGTAAAATAATCCTTCCTTACAATTTCAGGAAGGGTAGATGCATCTTAGATTTGGGGTGGGAACGGTCTGGTGGGAAAGTTATGCCGACGGTGGCTGGTATTGTATAGCGGTTCTTGGAGAAACGCAGGGCAGGCACAAGGCCTGCCCCTACCGGAATGTTGCGGAGAATACTGTTGGCTAAACACCTTGCTCTAGAGACATGGCTGGGGAAGAATACACACGGTGGCTAGCAAGGGCGGGGCGTTGCGGGGGCGCAGCCCCTGCACAAGGGAGGGCCGAAGGCCCGGACGCCAAACTGCAGTTTTCAGTGGTCAGTGGTCAGTGGTCAGCGAAAGGGCGATCTGTCGGGATGGATGTGAGGACTGAATAGGGGATAGTCGATACCAAGAGTACAAGAGAGTTGACCCGCATTTGGGATGCACCCGATGAATTCACACTCATTGGCAAGGGGAAAATATCGTGGTACCCTCTTTTTGCTTTTCTGCAGACTTCCTTCCGCAGCAGCATCTCAGCTTCCAGGAGCATAGCCCAACAAGATGCCTAGATTTGTCGTGATCGGCGGCGGGGCGATCGGCCTGAATGCCGCCTACCAGTTGGCGCGCAAGCAGTCCGGCAGGGTTACGTTGTTGGAAAAGGGACAGGTTGGCGACGGCTCCAGCAGCCGTGCCGGCGGAATCATTACCGGTCTGCTGTGGTCGGAGACGGGCGTCCTGGCGCGGATGATCAGCCTGCGACTCTACCAGGAGTTGAGCGAAGATTTGGAACAGTACGGCTACCGTTTCCAGAACGTCGGCTGCCTGAATCTTTTCGACCCGGCTTCCTGGCCGGAGCGTGAGGAGCTGCTCCCGCTCTATGACCGGCTCGACTTTGCTTACGAAATCCTTGATGCTGCGCAGATGCGGCGGCGCTGGCCCGATCTGACGCCGGAAGCCGACCTGATCGGGCTTCACGACGCGCTGGGGGGCTACAGCGAGCCGCATGAATATGTTCCCGCGCTGGCCAGGCGGTGCCGCGAACTGGGTGTGGAGGTGCGCGAGAACGCGCGGGTGAACGGGCTGCAGGTCGAGAACGGCCGCGTTACCGGCGTGCAGACGGGGATGGGTGTGTTGGAGGCTGATGTCGTGATCTGTACGGTCCACGCATGGACCGCGGCATTCATGGCGCGTTGCGGCGTGCGGCTGCCGATTAAGTCCTTTGTCCACCAAAGGTATGTTTCATCGAAACTGCAAGAACCGGCGGCGATTCCGGCAATCAACGCCAACCCCTATGGAGGCTATATCCGCCCGGCGCGGTTGGGTACAACCGACTTCCGCATACTGGCCGGAGGGGAGACGGAGGACAGGGAGGAGGAGCGCGTCGAGGATCCTGCCTTCCACATGTCGGTGCTATCTGCTCCGAGGGGTCTTCGTGGTCTTCTATCGGAGAGTCTGGCGCCGTTGGTGCCTAAACTGGCCGCGACCCACTGGGAGACAGAGCAGGTCGGGTTGATCTCTTTTTCGCTGGACAGCGAGCCGGTGTTGGGGACGTTGCCGCAGTTGCCGGGGCTGGTGGTGGGAGCCGCCTTCCACTCGGGCGGTTTAGCCTACAGTCCGGTGGCCGGTCTGCTGCTGGCAGAACTGGCAGCAGGCGAAGCGCCGAGCGTTGATATCGCCTCCTTTGCGCCGCGCCGATTTACCGAGGCGGATACTGACGCATACCTGGCATCGACTGTAGTTCAAGCCGACGCGTTCCGGCGCCGCCATTAGTTTGGCAGCGCGCGGCCGCTGTCCAGCCTTGACAAAAAGGCAGAAAAATGGCATAGTTGCGGCGTTCGCCCGGGCCGCCCAAAGTGGATAGCGCGCATACGCGTGAACCTTCAGTGGCGATCACCCGCTGCCGGATTGGCCTGCCACCCAAAGCCCATAATTGGGTAAGCAAAATTCAGAGCGACAGTCGGCTTTCAAAGTCAATTCTGTCCAGTCCACCGTGGCCCCCAAGTGGGGGCAAAATCTACCAAAGTTCCATCAATTTCATAGGGGGAAACACACATGAGAAATTGGCATCTCAGATTCGCAATTTCTGCTCTTCTCTTGCTTACGGTTGTCCTGGGCGCTTGTGCGGCCCCGGCGGCCCCGGCTCCCGCCGATTCAGGCGCGGCCATGGCCGACGAGGGCGAAATGATGGGCCGGCCGTTGCCGGATGACGCAGCCGACGAGCAGGTGATCCGTTATGTGGCTCGCGGTTTTGGCCGATTGAATCCTGCGGCTGAGGGTGGGTTCGGTCGTTACATTATTTCCCACATGTTTATGCCTTTCTTCATCCGCGACGCCAACCACAACCTTTCACCTTGGCTGGCAACGGGCATCGACGCCAATGACGATCAGTCCGTATACACGATTCACATTCATCCGGACGCGGTCTGGAATGACGGCTCACCGGTAACGGCGCAGGAGGCCAAGGATTACTGGGAGTATGGTTTGCACCCTGACAAATGTATTGGGTGCTACCTTTCGCGCTTCACGGGCTTTGACCTGATCGAGGGCGCGCAGGCAGTGATTGATGGCGAGGCCGACACAGTTTCCGGCGTCGTGGCCGTAGATGACAAGACGTTGGAGGTCCGGCTGGTTGGGCCCGACCCTCTGTTCCCGCAGCGGGTGGCGCTGTTTGACACCGGCTTCGTCAAGGTCGAGGACATCACCGGCGAGGATTTCTCAGCGACATCTGAGACGCGCGTGAACGGTCCCTTCATGATTCAGGACTGGGACGTGGACGAGCAGAAGTTTGAAGTCGTCCAGAATCCCAACTGGTGGGGAGACAAGAAGCCTTTCATCGAGCGCATCATCGCCACCCCGTCAGCTGATGAGAACATTTCGTTCATCATGTGGCAGAACGATGAGGTGGATATCGCCTTCTTCCTGACCAATGTGCGCGAGCAGTTGGAGGAAGGGACGTTTACGGTTATTCCCTACGCCACGAACCTGTTCTACACCTTCTGGGCCGGCGTCGAGCCGATTGACGACCTCAACGTGCGGCGTGCGCTGGTTCACGCAGTAGACTGGCGGCCGGCGATTTCGGCGGCCTGGGAAGGCACGCGCGACGACCGCTTCATGTCGACTCTGCTTACGCCTGAGCTTCAGTGTTACAAAGAAGGCAACTGGCCCGACTTCGGTTTCGATCCCGAACTGGCCAAGGCAGAGCTGGCAGCCTCCAAGTACGGTGGGCCGGAGAATCTGCCCACGATTCGCATCACCACGGGCGGCCAGTCGCCGAACTACATTCGTACTGCTGAGATTATGGTAGAGCAGTGGAAGAACAACCTGGGCATCACCAATGTGGAGATTCGCCCGGGCGGGATGGATGTCTGGGGCCAGGACGCCGATCTGGTCAACGTCCGGCGCCAGAGCCTAGGCGCCATTCTGCCTGATCCGCCCAACTTCCTGGCGGGCCACTTTGTCAATTACAGCAACCCTGAGGCGGCGGGGAGCATGGCTGATGACGCCGAGCTTGCTGAAATGATCGAGTCGCTCAAGGGGATGTCTCGCGACGATCCCAGTTTCTGTGACTTGGTGCAGGAGACTGAGGCGCGCATGCTGGGCCACTATCCCATCATCCCGATGATCTGGGATCCCTATGGCTACAGCGTGAAGCCTCACATAAAGAACTTTGAAACCAACGTGGACAACAACTGGGCTACGCTGTTGGACATCTACGTGGCTGAAGAGTAGATGACAAGGGGTGAGGGGCTTCGGGCTCTCACCCCTTTTTGTTTTGGCATGGAAATTCCTTAATCGAACGATGGAAACGGAGGTAGAACTCGATGAAAGACAGAACTAAACTATTCTATTTGGTCACACTCTTCCTGGTTGCTGCTTTGGCCTTGTCGGCCTGCGCCGCGCCTGCCGCTCCGGCAGACACCGGCGGCGAGGCCATGGCGGATGAGGGAGAAGCGATGGAAGGCAGACCACTGCCGGATGACGCTGCTGAAGAGCAGGTAATCCGCTATGTGACCCGTGATCTCAGCCGGCTTAACCCGGCCTCCGAGTCCGGTTTCGGCCGTCCGTGGATCTCTCATATGTGGATGCCGTTCTTCCTGCGGGACCGCAACCACGATCTGCATCCCTGGCTGGCAACTGACTGGGAAGTGAACGACGACAATACTGTCTACACGATTCACATCAATCCCGATGCCAACTGGTCGGACGGCTCACCGGTTGTGGCCCAGGAGGCGATCGATTTCTGGTCGTGGGCGCTCAGCCCCAGCTGCATCAGCTGCTGGACGTACTTGCGGCTCGGCGTAGTTGATGGGGCGCAGGCGGTCATTGACGGAGAGGCCGACACGATTTCCGGCCTGGCCGCGATTGATGACAAGACGCTTCAGATCACGCTTGCAGAACCGAGCCCGACCTTTATGGCGTCCATGGCCCACTACAACACTGGCTTCGTCAAGATGGAGGACGTGAACGCCGACGAGTTTGCTGCCGATGCCAGTACGCGCGTCAACGGCCCCTTCCAGATCGACGTCTGGGACCTGGACGAACGCGAGTATGAGATCGTGCAGAACCCGAATTGGTGGGGGGACAAGAAGCCCTTTATCGAACGTATCATTGCCCAGTGGTCCAACGACGAGAACATAACCTATATTATGTGGCAGGATGGGGAGGCTGACATCGCCCACTGGTTCACAAACATCCGCGAACCGCTGCGGGCCGAAAGCCCCGAGCTGTTCGTGCTGATCCCCTATGCCACGAACTTCTACTTTGCGCTACACACGTCCAAGCCACCGTTGGATGACCTCAACGTGCGGCGGGCTCTGCTCCACGCGGTAGACTGGGACCTGGCCATCGGCGCCGCCTATGAAGGCTCGCGCGACGAACGTGTGATGAAGACACACATCACGCCCGAGTTGCCCTGTTTCGTAGCGGACAACTGGCCCGACTTCGGCTACGATCCGGAACTGGCCAAGCAGGAACTGGCCGCCTCGAAGTATGGTGGACCGGAAGACCTGCCCAAGATTCGCATTTCCAGTGGCGGCCAGTCGCCCAACTACCTGCGGACCGCTGAAATTATGGCGGAGCAGTGGAAGAACGTGTTGGGCATTACCGATGTCGAAATCCGACCGGGTTGGAGCGATGCCTGGGGTCAGGAGGCGGACCTCGTCAACGTGCAGCGCAATAGCTGGGGCGCGACGATTCCCGATCCGGCAGCCATGATCACCGGTCTGTGGAAGTATTACACGAATCCCGATCATGTCGCCTTGGTGGATGATGAGTTGGACGCCATGATGGCCGAACTTCCAACCCTCGACCCCACGAGCGCTGAGTACTGCGATAAGGTCTCTGCAGCTGAACAACGGCTGCTCGGCCACTACTACTTCCTGCCCATGATCTGGGACCTGTACGAATACGTCGTGCAGCCCTATGTCAAGAACTTCGATGCAAACGTGGACAACAACTGGTCCACGCTGCTCGATATCTACATTGCAGAGCAATAAGTCGAAGCTGGGATATGAGGGGTGGGAAGTGATTGGCACTTCCACCCCTCGTCGTTTGCCAGCAGTTTTGTGCTTCGACTCCTAGAGGACTGGAGGACAATTGCTATGAGAGGCAGATTGCAGTTGAACCTAATTGCTTCACTGTTGCTCGCTTTGGCGCTGATTGTTACGGCCTGCGCGGCGCCGGCTGGACCGGCCGCGTCGGATTCTGGCGGCATGGCGGACGACGGAGAAGAGATGGCCGCGCGGCCGTTGCCGGACGATGCCGCGGAGGAGCAGGTAATCCGGTATGTGACACGAAACTTCAGCCGTATGAATCCGGCCTCGGAGGGCGGTTTTGGGAGGCCTTTTGTCTCGCACATCTGGATGACTTTGTTTTTGCGAGACTACGAGCACAATCCGCAGCCCTGGCTGGCCACCGGCTATGACGTGAGCGACGATGGCCTGACCTACACGATCCACATTCATCCCGACGCCATTTGGTCGGATGGCTCAGCGGTTACGGCCCAGGATGTGAAGGTGTACTGGGAGTATGCGGTGAGCCCTGAATGTATTGGCTGCCGCATGTTCAACTACAGCGCCATCAAGTTGATCGAAGGCATTCAGCCTGTGGTCGACGGCGAAGCTGACGAGATTCCCGGCCTGGTGGTGGTGGATGACAAGACGCTGGATATCAAACTGACGGCTCCGAAGCCGATTCTGATCGATACGCTGGCGAATTACAATACAGCGATCGTGAAGTTGGAGGACATACTGGATGGGGGCGAGTTTTGGGCCGCCGACGGCACAGCGCGCGTGAACGGCCCCTTCAAGGTAAAAATCTGGGATCCGGACACGCAGGAGTATGAAGTAGAACAAAACCCGATGTGGTGGGGCGACAGAAAGCCCTACATTGAAAGCATCGTAGGTATGGCGTCGGCGGACGAAAATGTCTCCTTCATCATGTGGCAGAACGATGAGGTGGACGTCGCCCACTGGCTCACCAACATCCGCGAGCCTCTGCGGGCAGAAAACCCGGAGAGCTTCACCCTGATCCCCTATGCCACCAACTTCTTCTACACGTTGAATACGGAACTGCCCCCGTTCGATGACATCAATGTACGGCGGGCGCTGGTCCACGCGGTTGATTGGGACCTGGCTATCGACGCAGCATGGGAAGGGGCGCGCAGTGACCGGGTCATGAAGACCCACCTCACGCCGGAAATTCAGTGTTTCAAGGCCGACAACTGGCCGGATTTCGGCTACAATCCTGAACTGGCGAAAGAAGAGCTGGCTGCCTCCAAGTATGGGGGGCCTGACGACCTGCCGAAGATTCGCATCACCACGAACGGCCAGTCGCCCAACTATATCCGCACTGCCGAGATCATGATGGAGATGTGGAAGAATAACCTGGGCATCACCAATGTCGAAATGCGTCCTGGACGTATCGACGCTTGGGGCCAGGAGGGCGATGAGGTACAGGTGTTGCGGCGAAGCTCCGGCGCAGTTATTCCGGACTCGGCTGAATGGATGAACGGCTTCTATCAGCGCCTGGGCGATCCAGGCAGACAGATCAATATCGTGGACGAAGAGCTGGGCGCCCTGGTGGACGAGATGTCGCTTCACTCCTCGGCTGACCCTGAATACTGTGACTTTGTACAGGAAGTGGAGTCCCGCATACTGGGGCACTACTACTTCCTGCCGATGATCTGGGACCTGTACGAGTACAACACAAAGCCCTGGATTGTGGGGTTTGATACAAACGTGGACAACAACTGGATTTCGCTACTCGACATGTATGTCGCGGAGCGTTAGCCGGCGACAGAACTTTTGTTGAGTTGCCGCTGCCGAAGATCGAATCTGAGGCAGCGGTAGCTCTCAGCATTTGCATCCCCGGGGAGATGCAGCATGTTCTTTTATACGCTTAAGCGCCTGGCAGTAGCCGTCCCGACATTTATCGCGGTGCTCCTCATCACTTTCACATTGACTGTGCTCAGTCCATTTGATCCCGTGGCAATGATGATGACCCAGTTTGAGGGTACGCTCGACACGCTCGCTAAAGAGGAAGTAATCGAGAGAATCCGGGACCAGTATGGTTTGAATGATTCCTACTGGGTCCAGTTCAGCCGCTGGATTGGGCGGCTGATGCAGGGAGATTTGGGCATCTCCATCAATGGCCAGCGCAATGTGCTGCGGATGATCGTAAAGACCTTCCCGATCTCCTTCCAAATGGGCCTAGCGGGCGCTGTGGTAACCACGATTCTGGGCATTCCCCTGGGCTGCCTTGCGGCGCTTAAACAGAACACCTGGCTTGACTATACAATCGTAGGCGGCACTCTCGGTTTTCGTACCGTGCCTGTCTTTGTGCTTGCGCCGCTTCTCCTGGTTCTCTTTGTCCTCGTTCTTGACATTATGAGAGTGCCCCGTGGGTGGGATGGACTTTTTCAGACGAAGGTGATTCTCCCAGTCTTTATCCTTGCATTGGGGCCTCTGCCTGTCGTTGTTCGGCAGACGCGTGCCGCCGTGCTGGAAGTCTTTTCAATGGACTATGTTCGCACAGCCAAGATGAAGGGACTGCACATGTGGCGCATCATCCTTCGCCACATTCTTCGCAACGCGCTGATTCCGGTTGTCACCACGCTGGGTTTCATCGCTGAAGGGTTGATCGTTGGCAGCATTTTCCTCGACAGCATCTTTGCCATTCCCGGATTCGGGGGCGTGGCAGAAGCCGGTTTTCGCGGATTCGATTACCCTGTGATAATGGGCGTTACCATGGTCAGCGCTGTTATGATTATTCTCACAAACCTTATCGTCGATCTCGTGTATCCCTTCCTCGACCCCCGTATAAAGATTGAATAGTCAGGCTTGTGAATCATTTATCGCAGGCGGCCGGGTCCATACAGTGCCCTAGCCGCCCAAAGCGGAATTTCAGGAACATCATTCGATGAGCGAAAGCAGCGAAAACGTATCGAACGAGGGCTTGGGAGAAGAGCTGGCCGGGGATGGCGCTCTCAGGACGCGGTCGCTCTGGCGGGATGCAATAGGACGGCTGCTGCGCAATCGTCTTTCCATAATCGGTCTCATCATCACCCTCTTCTTGCTGATTTCCGCCCTCCTCGGTCCCTACATCGCCCCCTACTCCTATACCGAGCAGGACCTGCTGAATGTAGCCAAAATGCCCAGCCCCGATCACTGGCTGGGTACCGATGAGATCGGCAGAGACCTCTTCAGCCGCGTGCTATGGGGCGCCCGCACGGCTACGCTCGTCGCCATCTTTACAACCGTCATCAGCGTTATCATCGGCGTCATCATCGGCGCCATAGCAGGCTACGGCGGTGCGCTGGCCGATAACATTACCGGTCGCATCATCGACATCGTGATGTCGGTTCCGGGCCTGCTTCTGGCGGCGCTGATCGCGGTTTCAATCAAGGAGCCGGTCGTTACGTGGGCCGAGAACATTTACGATGTGAGCGGCTTCCCCCTTTTCGCGGACACGACCTGGCTCGATCTGCTGGTCGTTTTTGGGGGGCTGGCGTTTGTCTCCTGGCCCGGCTATGCTCGCTTGATCCGGGGCCAGATCTTCTCCCTGCGCGAGGAGCAGTACATTGAGGCGGCCAAGTCAGTCGGCGTCTCTGAGCTGAAGATCGCGGTGCGGCATCTCTTGCCCAACGCACTTGGGCCGGTGATTGTCACCTTGACCTTCAGCTTCTCCAGCGCGATGGTACTCGAGTCGTCGCTCAGTTACCTGGGCATCGGCGTTCAGCCCCCACAGGCCAGTTGGGGCAATATGATCGCTTCCAACATCGGTAGCTGGTCCTATCGCCCGTGGCTGGTGGCTGTACCGGCATTGACGCTGGCGATCGTCACACTAGGCATCAATTTCCTGGGCGACGGTTTGAACGACGCCCTCAATCCCCGCTCGAAACGCTCGATCTGACCGGCGTTCAATTATTTCCAGCCGACGCGAAGGCGGTCGGGCGATTACGGTGAAACTGATTCTTCTCCGAATACTGCCAAACGCTTGAACACCATAGCCGGGGGACCCCTGGCGACATCCAGAGACACAGGACCACAAGGAGTTACCATGTCAGAAGCAAAGCTGCGCGCGGCCGTAATTGGGGGTGGACTGGGCGGTTCCCATGGCTACGCTTATGCGCGTGCGCCAGAGTACGAACTGGTGGCCATTTGCGACCTCAATCCCGATGTGTTTCCGCGTTTCTTTGAGCGGGCCGAACTTCCTCCCGGGAGCATCAATCAGTACACTGACTACCATGAGATGTTCGAGAAGGAACGGCTGGACGTTGTTAGCGTGGCAACGCCGGACCACCTGCACGCAAACCCGGTCTGCGACGCCGCGAATGCCGGCATCCGCGGCGTCATCTGCGAAAAGCCCCTGACGACAACGATCAAGGACGCTGACCGGATCATCGAAACGATAGAAGCCAATGGTACGAAGATGTCGGTGGACCACACGCGCAGCTGGATACCTTCATATCAAGGTGTCAAGAAAGCGGTATGGGACGGTGAGATCGGCGGGCTGACACGGATCGTGGCCCACATGGGAGGCCGACGCTCGATGCTCTTTCGCAACGGCACGCACTTGATCGACGGAGTCTGTTTCTTTGCCAACGCTTCGCCGGTCTGGGTGATTGCGGCGCACGAGCAGGGGTTTGAGGACTACGGCCCGGTCTACGATGGCAAGGGCGGTAAGGACCCGCAGTATGATCCGGGCTCGACCATCATCATTGAGTTTGCGAACGGCGTTCGAGGCATCGTGAACAGCGCCAAGTTGACACCTCAGCTATTTGAGTATGATTTGCAGGGCCCAAACGGCCGTTTCTGGCTCACCGACAAGCACTGTACGGCCTGGAAGTCGGAGGAGAAGGAAGGAACGCCAATTCAGGTGCCGCCGCCGCCAGGGAGGAGCTACGCCGACCCCTTTGGCGCCAACCTGATACCGGCGGTCCAGGAGATGGCGAACATGGTACTGCACGACGCGCCCAGCAGTTCTTCCCCTTACCGGGGCAGGGAGTCATTAGAGATCATGCTGGCGGCACTAATCTCGCAGACAAAGGGCAGCGCAAAGGTCGAATTGCCGCTGCCGCGCGAATAAGGTAGAGGATGATGTCCAGAGAAAATCAACTGGTTGTAGGCGCAATTTCATCCCACGGACACGAACTCGGTCACGTCAGCGTGCTGGACCAGTTGGAGGAGGTTGGCTCGATTCACGTCTGCGCGGCCTCGGACCTGGTGAACGTGGAGGATCTGGCAGGCGAGTCGGAGCGGGTCGTCGGCAAGTATACGAGCGTGGACGCACTGTTGGAACGAACCGACCTTGATCTGGTGATCATGTGCGCGCGCCCTGATCATGCGCCTGCCATTATGGAGAAGGTCGTCAGCGCTGGATTGCCTGTGCTTTACGACAAGCCAGCGGCCACTTGTGCGGACGATATGCGGATGGTCGCGGAGCTTGCCAAACGGAAGGGCGTAACGGCCGGGGCCATGCTCCAATGGCGCTACCATCCTATGGCACTCAGCCTGAAGCGCGCCGTGGACGAAGGCGCGCTCGGCGAGGTGATGACGATAGAGGCCAAGATGTTAAACGGTTTGGTGCTCTACCGGGATACCTCTACCTATCTCTTCGATCCCAAAACTGCCGGTCATGGCATCCTCTCATGGCTTGGCTGCCACTGCCTGGACCTGGTGCTCTATCTGATGCAGGAGCGCGTAGTAGAGGTGATGGCGATGCTAGGCAACCTGAATCCGGAACGGATCGCGGTTGAGGATACGGGTCTGCTGCTGCTCAAGTTTGAGAGCGGCCGGATGGGAACGTTCCAGGCCGGCTACCATTTGCGAGGCGGCAAGGCTACCTACGACTTCTATATCGGCATGCGCGGGACGGAAGGGTATGCGATTATGCCGCTCCTCGAGCCACAGGAGGAGACGTCGGGTGGGAGCGAAGTTGAGCTGACTTCCACCTATACACTATTCAGCGAATCGCGAGGCTGGAATACGGGCGGAGTCCGCCGTGAACGCTTCGCGATTCCGCATGCGCCGGGCTACGGAGGCGTCATGGCGGAGGAGTTGTACCGAGATTTCTTTGAAGCCGCGCTGAGCGGCGCGCCGGCGCCGGCGCCGATCGAGGATTCCGTGCATATGCTGGAGATCATCGAGGCGGCCAAGGCGTCTTCGGATACGGGCCGCTCCGTTTCCATCGCCAAGTGACAGTGGGGGACAAGTCGCGTTGAGTAGCCTAACCTACCGTGAGACTTTCGAAGATGGAGCGGGCGGATGGATAGCCTGGTTGGGGCCTAACCGTCCGGCGCCGGCTGTCGTCGAAGACGGGGCACTGGTTTCGCGCAGCCCCTGGGGTATCGATTCCAACCACGCACCGCCGGGGGGCGGCTATCTTCATCTTCTGTTTATCCTGCATACGGCCCACCAGGACGATCCCGGCGGGAGTTATGCGCCTCTCCTGGGCGGGAACCGCTTTATCGACGGCGGCTACCCGCGTGATTTCCGCAATGCGCGCCTTACCTTGCGGCTTAAGGGCGAAGTCGACTGGCAGGGAGCTGAGTTACGATTGCACTGCCAGTCGCGCGTGGGGGATAGGGCAATCAACTTTGTTTTGACGTCGCAATCGTTCTCGGTGACGCGGGACTGGTCGGAGCAGACGATCACGCTGGCGCCAGATCCGGAGCAGTGGCTCTGCCTGGGGGCACGCCACGACCTGAACGAGGTGTACGGCTGGGGCGATATTGACAGTGTGCTGCGGGATGTCAATATCGATATCATTCTGTTGTTGCATCCGCTAAGAATCGTGCCGCTGAGTCCGCAGCCTGAGGGCCCTCACTTTGGACGGGCAGAAGTAGACTATGGGGTAGATAGGGCTCTTCTTCCATCAGGTGAAATCAGGCTAGGAGAAGTGCGGATCGACTTCAACGAATGCTAGCTATATTGAGCAAATGCCACAGAAGGTCCAGACCAGTGGGGTGGTCTGGGGATCATTGACACTACCAGTTCTCCGTGCTAAACTGCGGCCACATTCGGCGGCGTTGAGCGTCGCCCAGTTCAATCCTCGCCTGTATTTCATTGACGCAACCGGGTTGTCCAACCTACTACAGACCTGCGAATCGCGTCGAGGGAAAAGTAAACGGAGAGTGCGGTCTGTACACTAATGGCGCCCCGGAACCGAACTCTTACGCAGGAGAAAATTACGCCAGGCAACATGGAATAGGTTGCGCAAGAGACAGGTTATTCGACCACCTTATGTGGCGAAAATATCGTAAGAAACCGAAGACCGCACAGGAACAAGAGAAGGAGGAGCAAGACGCTAGTCGTTAATTCGGGGGCTGACGCACTCCCATTGTATGGCACCGTACTCTTTATCTACTGACAGAACCACCTCTCATTCAAACTTCAAGAACCAGATGGAGTCAAAACCATGAAAAAGTCGAGACTTTCTCGCCGTGATTTCCTGAGCGTATCAGCGACGGCGGCCGCCGGCGTCATGATTACCGCCTGCGTCCCGGCCGCTGCCCCGAGCGACGAGCCCGCGGCGATGGCTGAAGCTGAGGCGCCGGCCGAAGAATCTGCCGCTATGGACGGCGGAACATTGACGATGTCCACAGGTTCGCCTTGGGGGACATTCAGCCCGTTCCGACCGACCTATCAGTACGGTTACAGCAGCAACACGCCGGCCATGCTGACCCACAGCCGCTTGTTTGACCTCGACCGCAACAACGACACCCACCCGGACCTGGCTTTGGAGTGGGAGATTTCCGACGACGCCACCGTGTACTCGTTCAAACTGCGTGAGGACGCCAGGTGGCATGACGGAGAGCCGGTCACGGCGAACGATGTGGTTGAGACGGTCCGCTTCATCCTGAACCAGGACACCAACATCAACCCCCGCCGTTGGATCAGCGCGCTTAAGGGTGGGCAGGACTACTATGACGGCGCGAGCGATGAGTTGCCGGGCGTCTACGCGACGGACGACTTCAACGTCGTCTTCGAGTTGGAGGAAACGAACGTCGGCTGGCACCTGTCGGCAACCACTGATCTGCAGATTCTGCCGGCGCACATTTTCAATAACGTGGCGCCAACAGATATCGTAGAGCACCATGCGCCGGCCTGGTACACACCTGAATTGAACATTGGTTCCGGTCCGTTCAAGTTCGTGCGCGCAGAGCGCGACCAGTTCGTTGAATTGGTGCGCAATGATGATTACTACGGCGGCACGCCCAAACTTGAGCGCATCATATTCAAGAACTTCGGCGCGGCGGATACCCAGTTTATCGCCCTGCAGAAGGGGGAATTGGACGTCTGGAACGTTCCGCAGGACTTCTACGAGCAGTCTCTGGAACTGGATAACGTAAACGTCCATCTGGTCAACCGCAATTACATTCGCGTCTTCCTCCTGAACTACGAGTCACCAGTCCTTGCAGACAAGCGCGTGCGCCAGGCCCTGGCTTACGCCATTAACCGAGAAGAAATCTGCGAGGGCCTCTACTCCGGCCTGTGCACGCCCTACAACTCGTACATGGAGATGCGCCCGTGGCTGGCTGACGGCCTCAACCAGTACGAGTACAATCCTGAAAAGGCCCAAGAGTTGCTGGCCGCGGCCGAAGCCGATGGCACATGGGACCCGGACAATGTGCTGCGCGTCAACTGGTATTACAGCGATGCCCTGCACCAAGACATCATGGCCGCGATTCAGCAGAACCTGAAGGCTGTCGGTGTAGAGACGCAGCTCCAGTACCTGGAGGGCACTTCGGCCACAGAGACACAGAGTGCCTGTGACTTTGAGATGTATTACCAGGGTTGGGGCTTCTCATTCCCCGAGCAGTACAACTCCTTCTTCACCGATTCGGAGCGCTGCACGACACCGTGGGGCGACCCGGATGCGCAGGAGCTATTCAATCAGACCGCGACCACTGTCGACCTTGAAGAGCGCATGGCGATTCACGAGGAGATCCAGAAGCGCCTCAACGATGAACTGCCGATGATGCCTTTCCTGCAGTTCATCGGCCCGGTGGCAGTCAACAAGCGGGTACAAGGTTTCAATGAGGACGCCCTGTGGAACCGCTACTATCCGTGGAGTAACGGCTACGCCAACGCGGTGAATTGGTCTGTTTCAGGTTAACGAGAAAGTAGAGAGGAGGAGGGTATAGGAAGGACTGCCTTCCTCTTTCCTCCTCTTCTTTTTCCTCCTTCAGTGAGAGCATAGCCTTGCGAACTTACATTTTGCGCCGACTGGCGATTTCGGCACCCATACTCCTGGGATTGACACTGGTGACTTTCGTATTCACCGAACTGATGCCGGGCGATTTTGTCGATGCTTTGATTCCACCGCTGGCGATCGTGAACTACACGCCGGAACAGTTGCAGTCAATGCGCGAAAACTACGGCCTCGATAAACCCCCGCATGTCCGTTACCTTATTTGGTTGCGCGAGTTGGGTAAGGGCAATTTGGGCAAGTCGATGATATCGGGAGCCCCTGTCCGCGACGAGATCCTACAAAGGATGCCGGCAACGCTTCAGCTCACTGCGACATCGCTTCTGTTTGGCATAACATTCGGGGCTGCACTCGGTATACTTTCCGCGGTCAAGCAGTATACTTGGGTAGACCAGATGCTCACGCTGCTTGGCTTCCTCTGGATATCGACACCCGGTTTCGTATTTGCGATCGGGGCTATATTCCTGTTTTCCTTGAAGATAAGTCTCTTCCCTACTTCCGGTATCACAAATTACGGCGAGGAAGCGTCGATTTTGACGCGCCTCCACCACATGTTCCTGCCGGCACTGGTCCTGGGTTTGGGAAGCATGGCCGGCTTTATGCGCTATTCGCGCAGCAGCCTGCTTGACGTGATCCGTCAGGACTACATTACGGTCGCGCGCGCGAAGGGGCTTGCCGAGAAAGCCGTCCTGCTGGGGCACGCCCTGCGGAACGCGCTCATCCCCCTGATTACGATTGTAAGCCTGGACATCCCTTTTTTGATCGGCGGCACTGTCATCATTGAGCACATATTTGCCTGGCCAGGTATGGGCACATACAGCCTGACGGCCATTTACTCACGCGACTACCCGGTCATCATGGGCGTAAACTTCATGGTTGCGCTCGTCGTCCTGCTGAGCAACCTGCTGGCCGACATCACCTATGCGTTCGCGGACCCGCGAATTCGTTACGAGTAAGAAGAGATCCTGCCGCGCTGCGCGGCGTTACTGAGACTCCTATGAAATCTGCTGTACTCTATCGTCATTATGCCGGACAGGCGCGATCCAAATCGGAGAGATCTGGCGATGTCTGCTTCTGAGCTTACCGAAACACTGGACGCACCCCGCAGGGACTCGGTACAGCAGCGATTCTGGCGCCGTCTGTTCCGGCACAAGCTGGGAATGATCGGGCTTGTCATGCTGGTGCTGCTGGTGTTCGCGGCGATCTTCGCGCCCCTGTTGGCCGGAGTCGACCCGTCGGCCATGGACCTGAAGTTGAAGAACGAGCCGCCCAGCGCCGAGCACATCCTGGGCACGGACGCCATCGGACGGGACGTTTGGGCCCGTCTGGTTTTTGGCGCACGCGTATCGCTCTCGGTCGGGCTTGTCGCGGTGGGCATCTATACTTCGATTGCGCTCATTCTAGGCAGCATCTCCGGCTATGCGGGCGGCCACGTCGACAACGCCATCATGCGCTTCACCGATATTATCATGTGTTTCCCCACATTTTTGCTGATCATCACAGTGGCCGCGGTGCTACCCCCTAACATCTTCAATATCATGGTGATCATCGGCATTTTTGGCTGGCCTGGCATGACGCGCTTGATACGGGGTCAGTTTCTCAGCCTGCGCGGCCAGGACTTTGTTATCGCTGCGGTTGCGGTGGGAGTACCGACGCGGCGGATCATCTTTCGGCACATTCTGCCCAATGTCGTCGGGCCGGTGGTGGTGGCCGCGACCCTTGGGCTGGCAGGGGCTATCCTGACCGAGTCGAGCCTGAGTTTTCTCGGGCTGGGCGTACAGCAGCCGACGCCAAGTTGGGGGCAGACTTTGACGACCGCCATGCAACTGCCGATATTGGAGAACATGCCCTGGCGCTGGCTTCCTTCAGCGACTGCGATTGCTTTCGCGGTCTTGTCGATGAACTTTTTCGGCGACGCTTTACGCGACGCTTTCGACCCGCGCCAACATCTGGACTAACCCCACCCCGACCCAGATCTGCCATTCGGTTGGACTGGCACTTCAGACCATATCTCCCTCTTGAAAATGTAATCGTCTCGCATGGAATTGAGCGATGACCGGCGTAAAAGACAGGCAGTTCCCAGCGAGTGAACGGCAGCTCTTCCTGGATGACGACGATATCGCGGCCTTGGAAGGACTGCGTCGCGTGTTCCACCAGCCGCAGAAGCGGGGCGCGGTCATCCGGCGCGAGCCTGCCCTGGGCGGGAACCCGGAGATCCGGAGCGCGCCGGTTTGGGACCCCGAGGCACAGGTGTGGAAGCTTTGGACTATCTGCATCACGCCGGAGGAGCTGCACGGCATTGCCGGCCTGTCGGGCTACCATGAGAGCCGCGACGGCGTCCACTGGTATCAGCCCATTTTGCGCGAAGCCGAATACCTGGGCACGCGGGAGAACAATCTCGTCTATATCCCTATGGGCGACGGATGCACGGCAGAGATCCTGGGGGCTGTCTATGACGAGAGCGATCCGGATCCGAAGCGGCGTTACAAAGCCTTGAGCTTCACGATGGCGCCGGAGCTGGCTATCCTGTTCGGCACTTCGCCGGACGGCATCCATTGGGAGCGGGTAGACATTGCGCCGATTGCCTCGGGTGACGAGCCGAATTTCAGTTTCGATGAAGGCAGGCATCTCTTTATTGCCACAGTGAAGGTTCCCGGCCCATTTGGCCGTTCCCACGCTTTGACGGTCAGCGAAGATTTCGAAGGCTGGAGCGAACCGGAAATGGTCTTCCATGCGGATGAAGAGGACCAGGAGCAAGCGCGGCGGATTATCGCCGACCATTTGGCGGACCCGGCGCTGCAACAACCGGTCTTCAACCACCCGGAGGAGCATGCGGTTGATGTCTACAACTTCGCGATCTCGCGGTATGAGAGCCGGTACATCGGCTTTGCCTCCATGTTTTACCACACAGGCCGCGCCTGGAATGACCGCAACCATGACGGCTTTCATCATGTGCAGCTAGCCAGCAGCAGGGACATGCGCAACTGGCGGCGACTCGGCGAACGTGCGCCTTTCATCGCGCCGTCGCCGCTCGGAAGCGGCGCCTATGACACGATGCAGATATTGGGCCCCTCCTACCCGGTCGTGCGTGGGGACCAGCTTTGGTTCTACTACTCCGGCATAAGGCATCGCTGGCAGCCGCCCAAGGCCAATCCTGAACGGGCGGCTATCTGTCTGGCTACCTTGCGGCGGGATGGCTTCGTTTCTCTGATGGCCGATGCAGACGGCGGCGCTGTCACGACCGCGCCCCTACGCTGGGGCGGAGAGCGGCTCTTTCTGAACGCTGAAGCGGATAACGGGGAGATTCGGTGCGAACTTCTCAATTCAGAGGGTCAGCCGATAACTGGGTACGGGCGGGATAGTTCGGTTCCGCTCACAGCGGACGGTGTACGGCAGCCGGTCCGCTGGGAGGCAAAGGAAGTCATGCCGGCCGGGACTGAAAGCCCAGTGCAGCTGCGGGTGTGTTTACGGGACGCGAGTCTTTACAGCTACTGGTTCGAATAAGGGGGCGAAATGGCATCTAACGCTAGCCGCAATATTGCACGCATGGAGAGGCAGCTTTTCTTTGACGACGCGGACATTGCCCGCATCGACGGCTTGGAAAGGACGTTGCACCAGCCCAATAAGAAGGGTGCGGTAATCCGTGCGGACCCACACATGGCACTGCTATCTGGTTCTGACGGCGGTCCCGCGTACCGGCCTCAGACAAGGACAGCGCCGGTGTGGGATGCCGAGGCGAAACTGTGGAAGTTCTGGACGATCGGGGCGAAGATTGACTACGACCACGGTCGGTCTTCATACCACGAGAGCCGCGACGGGTTGCACTGGTACCAGCCATCGATAGGCCAACTAGAGTATCAGGGATCACTTGACAACAATCATGTTGCCATCCCACTCGACGGGACGCGAACGTCAGAGGTGTTGGGTGTGGTCTACGACGCGAGCGACGCCGACCCGAACCGCCGCTTCAAGGCGATCAGCTTCATAATGGAGCCCGATCTTTCGATTATCTTCGCGGTATCTCCGGACGGGATCGTATGGAAGCGGCATGATGTACCGGCTATCCTGTCGGGCGATGAACCTAATTTCAGTTTTGACGCCGTAAACCACCGGTTTATCGCCACGGTCAAAGTGCGAGGAAAGTGGGGGCGCTCTCATGCCGTAACCTCCAGCCAGGATTTCGACGAATGGAGCGAGCCTGAGCTGGTCTTCGAGGCGGATGACGAAGATCAGGAGTTGGCGCGTGAGGTGATCGCGCGGCGGCTTGCCAATCCCGCACTGCAGCAGACGGTGGTAAATCATCCGGAAGAGCACGGCGTGGATGTCTATAATTTCAGCATATCCCGGTACGAGAGCCGATACATCGGGTTCGCCTCCATGTTCCACCACGTAGGACGTTCCGTGGACGGCCGCAACCATGACGGTTTCCATCATGTGCAGCTGGCCAGCAGCCGAGACATGTATACGTGGGAGCGCCAGGGCGACAGGCGGCCGTTCATCGATTCATCGCCAATAGGCGGGGGCGCGTACGATACCGTGCAGATGCTGGGGCCTTCTTCGCCTGTCATGCGCGGTGACGAACTCTGGTTCTATTACACCGGGGTCAAATTCAGGCGACTTCCACCAAAGTGGGACCCGGACCACGCGGCCATTTGTCTGGCGACTCTGCGGCGGGACGGGTTCGTCTCGCTGGATGCCGGAGGCGAAGGCGGGTCAGTATTGACCGAGCCTTTCCACTGGGAAGGGGAACAGCTCTTCGTCAACGCAGTTGCGGATGACGGCGCGATTGCGGTTGAAATACTGGATGTTGACGGTCAGCCGCTGGACGGCTACAGTGGGCAGGATGCCACAAGTGTGAGCGAAGACGGCGTTCGTCAAGCGGTTGTCTGGGGCGAGCGCAGTAGAATGCCTGACACTGCCAGGGGATCTGTCCGTCTGCGCATCAGCATGACGAACGCACAGTTATTCAGCTATTGGTTCGAGTAGATCTCCGGAGATCCCATTGCAGTGGTACGCCAGAGTTTTGAACCTGTACAGGCAGATTACTCTGACGAAGGACTGAGAGAGTAACTCAGAAAGAGCAAGGAACGAACTATGGGGCAGAGTGCGACGGTGATTGAGACAACCTATGCTTCGGAAACTCAAGGCTCGCGAGAGCAGTTTGAGAGAGACCGCAAGTCGATGCCGGGCGGGGCAAAAGGAGCCTACTATTACGCCCCCTATCCGATCACAATGCAGCGGGGCGAGGGGTGCTATCTCTATGACATAGACGAGCGGCGGCGGGTCGATTTTGCCAACCACCATACCGGTCAGATCCTGGGTCACAACAACGCCGCGGTACATGCGGCGGTCGAGGCACAGTTGACCAGAGGCATCGCCCTGGGCGCGCCGACCGGTGCAGAAGGGGCGCTGGCGGAGGAGATGTGCAGGCGCGTGGCCTCGCTGGAAAAAGTCCGCTTTTGCAACTCTGGAACGGAGGCATCATTGCATGCGATCCGGCTGGCGCGCGGGTTCAGCGGCCGCCCTAAGATTGCCAAGTTGGAGGGCGGGTACCACGGCAGCCATGACTTGGTAGAGGTAAGTGTTGCGCCGCCGGTGGACAAAGCGGGCCCTGCCGACGAACCTTATTCGGTGCCGACGGCAGGCGGCATGTCGCCCAATGCTCCCTCAGAGGTGATCGTCTTGCCCTTCAACAATGAGGAGGCGCTGGAGAGGCTGGTTCGCCGCCACCGCGACGAACTGGCCTGTGTGATCCTCGACCCCAAGACAGGTATCCTGCCAGTCCGCAAGGAGTACATACAGGCTGTGCGCCGGGTGACCGAGGAAAACGATGTGCTGCTGGTCCTCGACGAGGTGGTGGCATTTCGCGTCGCGCGCGGCGGCGCCCAGGAGCACTACGGCATCAGCCCGGATCTGACGACGTTCGGCAAGCTGGTGGGAGGCGGGTTCCCGGTGGGGGCGTTTGGCGGCCGCGCCGACATCATGAATCTGTTTGACAGCAGCGGTGAGCCGACGGGGTTCTTTCAGAGCGGCACTTTCAGTGCGCATGCGGTGGTGATGGCGGCGGGTCTTGCCA
This sequence comes from Caldilineaceae bacterium, assembly GCA_965207495.1. GTDB lineage: Bacteria > Chloroflexota > Anaerolineae > Caldilineales > Caldilineaceae > Bin5. Next base: position 2,047,046 of record OZ242287.1, on the reverse strand, counting down.
CTTTACAGCAGTTGACGCCGAGCGCTTTCGAGCACATGAATGGATTGGGGGAACGGTTGCGTGCGGGGTTGGAGGACCTCAGCGCACGCATCAGTACTCCGTTGCAGGCGGTGGTGCTGGGCTCTCTGTTCAGCGTCTATTTCACGGATGAGCCGCTGGTCGATTACCGAAGCCTGGCCGGCAATGACGGCGCAACGGCCCATCGCGTTTTCCTCTCTTTACTGAATCAAGGTTACTTCCTGAGCCAGGGGCTTTCGATGAATGCTCTCTCCCTGCCGACGGAGAATGAGCATATAGACGGGCTCGTGCAAGCATTTGAAAGAGCAGTTGAAGAGAGCTGTTGAAGAGAGCAGCCAGTAGCATCAGGCATCCAGGACTATCCAGAGGGTGGCGGCCTGCCGTGACACAGATTTCTGGCCGCAGGCCACAATCCCAAGCGGTTGAAAGGACCAACCATGTACGCTATCGACTTTATTTCTGAATTCAGCGTCAATCGTATTCCTGAACCGGATACGACGTTGGAAGCGCTGCTGCGTCAGACCGAGGCGCATGACACGACTCTGACTCTGACAACATCGCGGCGGGGCCTGGTGAACCAGGTCAACCCGGAGGCCGTGGCTGAAACACTGGAAATCACTGCGAAACATCCCCGTCTTTTGGGTGTTGGTACTCTCGATCCACGGTACTTCCTCAACTGGCGCGAGGACCTGCAAGCCTGCGTCGATGGTGGTTGTGTGGCGATCCGTTTTGCGCCAGGGCCGCAGGGTTGGAGCCCCGAGACCCTTGTTTTCGAGCATATGGTGGAGGCGGTCGGGGCGGCGGGGCTGCCGATCATTGTTGACTTCAAAGGATCCTCTGAAGCCCTGAGCTGGATCCGCAAGGTGGCGGAGGTCTGCCACAGATACAACGTGAATGTTGTCATGAACGAGGTCAGCTACTCGCACATGGGGGAGTTGATCACGGTTATGCAGGTGTACACCAATGTCTACGCGGCGATCCGCTGGCTGTGTCTGGCTGACGGCCTTGAGGTTATGGTCGACGCGGGCATCGTCGACAGGCTTCTCTATGGGAGCAATTCGCCGAAGTATTCGATACGGGCTCTGCGCAACCAGATCTTTATGGCGAAAATTTCGGATGAACAGAGGCAGGCGATTCTCGGCGGCAACGCCTTGCGTCTGCTGGATATGGACATCGAAGAGTTGCCGGCTGAGCCGCTCATGATCAAGGCCGAGGCAGATTTGCCGGAAGAGCCGATCATCGATATCCACGCTCATGTGTCGGGCTTCCACTGCGCGGAGCCGTTCAATACTCGTACCGAGACCAATGTGTCAGAGATGACCGAGCGATGCAATATCCAGTACACCTTTGTCTCCTCTTACAACGCCATCAACTATGACATGTGTGAGGGTAACGCGGACACACAGGCGTTCCTCGACCGCTATCCGAATCTGCGCGGTTATATCGCGATAGACCCGCGCGACCTGGCCGGTTCGGTCGAACAGATGGAACGATATTTCCAGGACTCGCGATTCGTGGGGGTGAAGCTCTACTGCCCATTTGGCGGCAACATGGCGACGAAGCGCATGCAGGACCTGCTGGACGAAATTGCAAAATTTGGGCGACCGGTCAAGATCCACATGGATGAGGGCGGCTCACCCTATCCGGGCGTGCGTTCGGCGGCAGAGCGCAATCCGGATTTGGTGATCATCAAGGCGCATGGGGACGATGTTGAGGGCGCGCGGCAGGTGGTGGATCTGCCTAACGTCTACTTTGAGTTCTGCAGCAGCGGCATTAACGCGGGCACCATCCGCCGCTCGATGGATATTCTGGGGCCGGAGCGGATTCTTTTCGGCACAGACCAGCCGCTCTTTGCGCCGTGGTTTGAGTACGGGGCTTATGCCGACGCGATAGAGACGCAGCGAGAGGCCGACCTCATTTTCCGAGAGAATGCGAGGCGGATTTTCAGACTGGACTGACGCCCTGGTAGAGATACTCGTGCCTTACGCATGCTTGCCGTAACGGTTTGCATCGCGCATAGACTGTTTGGGTAACGCGGCCGAATCATTACAAGGAGATTCCTGACATGGCCATCGCAATCGAACGCAACTCGCCGCCGGTGCGGAGTGGATCGTTTGGCCCCCAGTGGGACATGGGCGACGAGGAGATAAACGAACTGATTGATGTGATCCGTTCCGGGAAGCTGAACCGGCTGAGCGGCACCAAGGTCCTTCAGTTCGAGCAGGATTTTGCTGAGATGAACGGCGTCAAGTATGCCCAGGCGGTTACGTCGGGCACGGCGGCAGTGCATACGGCCGTCGGCACAATCGACCCCAATCCGGGCGACGAGATCATTACGACGAGCATCACGGATATGGGCACGATCATCGGCATCCTCTACCAGAACGCGGTGCCTGTTTTCGCGGATATCGATCCCCTGACGGGCAACCTCGACATTGCGGATGTCGAAGCCAAGATTACGGAACGAACCAAGGCGATCATTGTCGTGCATCTCTTTGGCAATCCTGCTCCGATGGAGGCCTATGTTGAACTGGCGCGTAAGTATGACCTGTTTTTGATCGAGGACTGCGCGCAGGCGCAGCTGGCCGAGTATGGCGGGCGGCCGGTCGGTACTTGGGGCGATTTTGGTTGCTACAGTTTTGGCGGCAAGCACATGACGACCGGCGACGGGGGCATGGTTATCAGTAACCGGGACGACCTGGCGGAACGGCTGAAGTGGTTTGCGGACAAGGGCAATCCCCGCCATCCGGTCTACGAGCATTACTATCTTGCGCCGAACTACCGCATGACCGACCTGCAGGGCGCGGTCGGGGTCGCACAGCTCAAGAAGGTGACCGACGCGGTGCGGCGTAAGCAGTGGGTGGCGAACCATCTGAACGAGGTGGTTGACGGTGAGGCGGGTCTCTCATTGCAGCCGGTGCTGCCCGAGGCGACGCATTCGTACTGGGTGTACGGTTTTCATGTGGATGCGGCGACGATGGGCGCGACGGCGGAGCAGTTTGCGGCGGCGCTGCAGGCGGAGGGCGTGCCGGCCAACTCGCCCTACATGGCCTATCCGGTCTACAAGTACCCGGTTATGGCCCAGCAGCGCGCCTATGGAACGGCTGATTTCTCCTATGCCGGTGAGGAGGCCGCGGCGATGGACTATGGCTCGATGTCGCTGCCGGGCGGGGAGAGTTTCCTGGAAACGGCGGTTGTGGTGCCGATGAGCCCCTCGTATACGGACCAGGACGCGGCCGATTTCAGTACGGCTATCAAGAAGGTCGGCGACTACTACCGTTCTAATCTGTCAAGCCAGGGTTAAGAGCTATGTCTATTCAGTTCACGTTCCGCCCGCGTGTCCCGGTTTTCGACGCAAACGTCCGTGTGGGGGACCTGCATTATCAGCCCTCGCCTTGCCGCAATCGGGACCAGTTGCTGGCTGAAATGGACCGGCACGGGGTTGAAAGGGCGCTCGTCTACCACGCCCAGACCGAGGAAGTCAGCCCGATCGACGGCAATGGTTTTTTGGAGGAATGGTTAGAGGATAGACGTCTCTTTCCGCAGTGGTCGATCATGCCTACGCCCGATTCGATGGCACAAGTAGAGGCATTGCACGAGCAGGGGAGGGTGCGCAGTGTCCGTCTACACAATATGGGATACGTCGGACTGCCTTTCCGGCCGTGGGCGTTTGCGCCGATGCTGTCCTGGCTGAGCGAGAACCGGATCCCGCTCTGGATTCCTCTGCCGGACGCGGATGCGGACGAGCTGGCCATGACGTTGAGCGCCTTTCCCGAACTGGTAACGGTCCTGGTGGGCGCGCATTACAGCCACGCTCTGTGGGTGCGGCCACTCATGACTACTCTCCCCAACACGTATCTGGAGTTAAGTCGAATTGAGCCGTTGGGCGAGGTGGAAGCGCTCTGCTCCGAGTATGGGGCCGAGCGTTTTGTCTACGGCTCCTGGTATGACCGCCTGGCGATGGGGTCGATGCTCTTTTACCTTCACCATTCCGACATCAGCGAGTCGGACCTGGAACTGATCTGCGCAGGGAACTTGCTACGCATACTACAGGGAGAGGGCCGGCATGATTGAAGAACAGAGAGTGATCGACTTTCACGGCCATACAGGCCGTCTGGACAGATATAACGGGGTCGACGATCCGGCGCTGATTCTGCACGCGATGGACAGGGTGGGTATCGACGTCTCCTGTCTTTTCAATATCTTTCATCCAGACGGCACAACCGGCAATGATATTACGGCCCGGTTTGTGGCAGAGCATCCGGACCGCTTTGTCGGGTTCGCGTACGTGTCGCCGATGATGGCGGAAGGCATGGTTGCTGAACTGACGCGGGCGATAGATGAGCTTGGTCTAGTTGCGATCAAACTGTATCCGCCCTATACCCAGTGGGACCTGAACGAACCGATCTGGCATCCGATCTATGAGTTTGCCAATGATCGCGGTCTGGCGATCATTTTCCACACGGGCACCGACCCGCATTCCGATCCCGGCCTGCTGGCCGATTGTGCGGCTCAGTTTCCAAACGCCAACTTCGTTGCGGGGCACGCGGGCAATGTGGAAGAGCCGCGGGCGGCGGCGATCAAGGCGGCGCAGGCGTATCCAAATATCTATCTGGAGACGTGCTCGACCTTTCGCACGCCAGGCGTCATCGAGCAGCTGGTGAACGAGGCAGGCGCGGACCGGATCTTATTTGGCTCGGATATCGCGTTGATGGATTCGCGGCCGCAGCTGGGCAAGATAATTACGGCCGATATCTCCGACGAGGAGAAGCGGCTGGTTTGCGGTGGGAATGCGGCGCGGTTGTTGGGAATCTGACGCGGGTCGGGGTGGAGCGCTTGGTTTAACTGAAGTACCGGGTATCTCGAACAGGGGCAGGCGAAATGCTTTTGTTTCCATGATGCAGCCCGAGGGAGGTCGGTTCATGGACTACAGCGAATCAGATCGGGAATTCTGGGAAGAGGAGCTGGCGGACTTCGTCCCGCAGAGAGTGTTTGACGCGCACTGCCATCTGTTCGACGGGGCGGATATGCGGCCTGACGCGCCGGCGACGACACGATCGTATGCCGATCTGGAAACATTGCGGGCATGGGGCCGTCTCATGTTCCCTGGCCGGCTTATGAATTTCCTCCTGCTGGGGATGCCCAAGGTCGGCATTGATGTGGAAAAGCATACCGACATGCTTGCCGCGCAGGTCGCCCTGGATCCCTCCTCACGGGCCAATCGACTGGTTACTCCTTCCTGTAACATTTCACGCATTGAGGAAGATATCAAGCGGGCCGGTTTCATTGGACTGAAGCCCTATCGGGTCTTCTCTTCGACGGGAGATACGGATTACTGCAGGATTCACGAGTTTCTGACGCACGAACAGATGGAGCTCGCCAACGACCGCGGTCTCTGGGTCACGATGCACCTGTCGCGGCCGGGTGGTTGCGCCGATGAGGAGAACCTGGCAGACCTTGAAGAGTACACGACGCGCCGCTATCCCCGGATCAAGTGGATCCTTGCCCATTGCGCTCGCAGCTTTACCTATTGGCCGATCCGGGAGGCGGTCGACCGGTTGCGCGACATGCCAAATATTTGGTATGATCTATCGGCGGTAACGACCATGCCTCCCTTCCTGACATTGTTCCGAGAGGAAGATCTGAAGCGGATCTTCTACGGCTCGGATGGTGTCGACTCAGCTTTTTTCCACGGCAAATATGTTCCATTTGGGCGATACTGGTACCAGGTGGAACCCGATGAAGCACACTTCAGCTTTGCCCACACGGACGCACGTCCGGTCCTCTGCATTTACGAACAGATTATGGCCATGAAGCAGGCCGCTGAGATCGCTGAACTTTCCAGGGACGATATAGAAGGGATTTTCTGGCGAAATGCCATCGAGGCGTTTCAGATCGATCCGTCGGACGAAACTGCGGGTGCGTGAAGGTCTTACTGTCTCCTTTGAGTGAAGTGAACATTCATTTGGCTCAGTATTGATGCGAACCCGGACCAGGTTTACGGGAGGAACGAACAGCGTGTAGCGACTACCCAAACTTATACCTGAAATAGGAAAGGCCTATGAGTCACGTGCATCAGCGTCCAGAGTTGGGTCCAACACCTGGCCCAAGTATAGCGGAGATGGAGGAGGGGCTGAGACGATGGGCGGCTGCCCGGCCTGGAATCTTGCAGGTCGAGACCGTAGGCCGAACACCGAAGGGGCTGCCTGTGCTGCTTTGTCGCGTCAGCGATGCTGATGTTTCCGACGAAGACAAGCAGGTGGCCCTTTTTACTTCGACACACAGCGGGGTTGAGAGGGTAACGACGGCTGGCCTGCTGCAACTGATCAAATGGCTGATCGGCGACGACCCTCTGGCTGAAGAGATTCGAAGGCGCCAGATTGTCCTGATCATGCCGGCCTGCGAACCGGAAAGCTATGACCGAGAGCTGATTGACGTTGCCGAGTTTTTCGCCGGCCGCAGCCGCTGGGTCTATGAAGGATGGGGGTGGGACGGCCCGCTGGATCCTGAGAATCAGCCAGAGGCGATGGCCGTCAAAGCTGTCGTGGACCAGTACCAGCCGGAGGTCCATCAGGACGTACATGGCATCTGGTTTGCGCAGTCGACGATGACCGAGAGCACGGGGATATCATGGGCTTCGAACCTGTACCGCGGGTACTGGCGAGCAATCCCCGACTTGATGAACCAGGCGGCGGAAGAAGCTGGTTATCTGACAACCCGAGGCGAGGAAAGCGCCGGGCAGATGCTGTCCACGGTTCCGGTTGAGGGTGTCGAGCGCTGGTTCTACGGCAGCACGTCGACGCCTAAGGTCGTCTGCGGGCTTTATTCCTATATTCAGTACCACAGCATCATTCAGACGATGGAGGTCGGCTGGGAGGAGAGCGCCGTGCTTCGTTTGCGCCGGCTACTCCAGGTCGGGAACGAGGTGTGGCGAGGTGAGCCTCGCCCCGGCTATCCCGCCAACCAGGTCAGCTGCCGGTCGTCGGTTGCGATCGCGGCTTGGGGCAGAACTGCCGCGCAGCGACGGGCAAGCCGGGTTGAGTTGTGGCGCAAGTTGGCGCAGATCTCGCACACTTGCGGCTGGCCCGAGGCCCGCGACGGCGTCGTGGCATTTATCTCCACGACTCCGGAGAGCCGCAACCTTTATGCGCCGGGAGAGGAATCGTCTGCGCCAAATTTGAACGAGCCGAATCTGGAGCCGATGTTTGCCAAGCTCAAGGAGAATCCCCGCTTCGACGGCGATGCTCTGGACGAGTTTCTGAGACTTTCGGTGTCACGCCAGGTGACTTGGCCCCAGGCGGAGTATGAAGGGCCGGCGGAACCGATCCGCAACGGCCTGGCCATCCGTCTGCGCCTTCCCCATCCCGACGTTACCTTCAAGCATCTCAGATTAGATGGTCACATAATGGAGCCCTCAGACGTCGACGGCTACTTTGTGTATCACAATCCCGGCACCATCGTACAGGTCAACATTCCGCCGGGTAAGGTGGAGGACTTTCACGTGGTGACGGCTGTATTCGACTCTGCCGCGGAGCGGACTTCGGGATTCCACCCTGGAGACTGGCAATTGGATGAATGAAGCGCTGAGAACGGGCATCGTCAAGGCGACGGCCCCCTTTGAGATAGGGTACAGGGAGGTGTCATGCCGGTCAGACATGTAAGAGTCGAATCGTATAGCGGGCCTGGTTAGCCTTCGGTCTTTGCGATTCAGGGTTTTGAATGCAAGTGTGTGATGACATCTAAAGGTCGTTCGATAGGCATACATAGTCATTGAGGAGAGATCTAAGATGAAACGCTATCCTTTAACTGTACTATTATTGGTCTTGGGGCTGCTGGTTACGGCCTGCGTCGCGCCGATGCCAGCCGGCGGCGGAGCGGCGGGCGCTGAGCAGGAAGCTGAGATGGAACCTGCTGAAATGCAGACGCTTCGGTACGGCATGATCCAGTCCATGAAGACATTTGACCCGGCGCGTGAAGGGGGTTTTGGACGCTTCATCATGCAGCATGTGTGGCTGCCGCCATTCGTTGCGGACCCGCAAGCTAATCTGACACCAGGTACATGCACATCGTACGACGTCAGCGAAGATGGGACTACCTACACGCTGCATGTGAACCCTGAAGTCAAATGGTCGGATGGAAGTCAGTTTACGGCCAATGACATCAAAGCCTGGTTCGAGTACATAGTGAATCCTGAGAACACGGCAGGCTGGGTGCCGCCGAATTACGGCGGGATCGTAGGCTATGATGCGGCGCGCGAGGGCACTGCCACCGAGATGGAAGGTCTGGTAGTCGTTGACGAGTTCACCTTGGAGATCAATCTGAAAGAGGCTGATCCATTGTTTGTATACAAGGTGCTTGCCAACTACAACTCTGCCACGGCCAAAGCGGAACAGGCCTGGGCGGACCTGAATGGGGAGTGGTGGACGAATGATCCGCTGGTAACCGGGCCCTATACGATTGAATCCTGGGATGATGACGTGATGAGTTACGTCTATGTGCCCAACCCGAACTACTGGGGCGACAATAAGGCCTCTTTGCGGATCGAGGTAACGTCGGTGCTTGCTGAGGAAACGCTCAGCCTGATGTATGAGAACGACCAGTTCGACATTGTTATTTTCACCGGCGCGGCCGGCGATGCGCTATCACTGAAGTATCCCGGTGATGTAGTGCCAATGAACTACAAGTACAGCAACATTTGGGGATTCAATCCCAATCTGGCGCCGATGGACGATCCGCTGGTGCGACGGGCGCTGATCCACGCCATTGATCACGAGCGCATTGTGCAGGTCATATACGGAGACACTAAGGATCCAGCGGCTGGTCCGATCTATCCGGGCCTGACCGGTCATCGCGCTGAGATATTCGAAATGGCGGGCGCGCTTCAGTATGATCCTGAACTGGCAAAGGAGGAGCTGGCCCAGTCCAGTTACGGGTCGGCGGAGAACCTGCCCAAACTCAATCTTGCGCTGGGGACACCGGATGCCGAGTGGGTTCGCGGCATGGAAATGATCCTGGAAATGTGGCGAGACACGCTGGGCATCACGAACGTGGAAACGAAGCCTTGGTGGAATGACTGGGCACAGGGCGCTGCCAGAGCCGACGTCGTCCATATGGGCGGTTTTGGCTGGGGCACCTTGCCGGACGCTGGACATGCTGTGTGGCGGGCCGCTTACACTGGCAACGCCATGAGCAGAATCAAGTACAGTAATCCCGAGGTAGACGCGCTACTTGACGAGGCTATGTCTCTCAGCCGCAGCGATCCTCGTTTCCTGGAGTTGGTCCATGAGGCGGAGAGTCTGTACCTGGAAGACTATGTTTGGAAGCCATTCTTCGTGGTTTCCTACTCCTGGCACGCGAAGCCTTGGGTCCAGGGATTGCAGGGCACCTGGTACAACAACTGGTATAACATTGAAGAGGTAACGGTGGCGGACCACTAGCATTTGGTCTGACCGGTTAGACGATCAGGGAGGCTGGCTTCATTCAGGAGCCGGTCGCCCGACATTCTTGTCCGGCAAGTTCTGGTTCCCGCCAGAGGCCTACAATGAACTGAGTCTCAGAGTTCGTCCAGGAATCTCGCGGCAGCCGGCGCGAGATTCTTTTTTGCTTCAGATATCGCACTTGGCAAGACCAGTCGAAGTGAAGCCTCAGCAGTGGTATAGCATGATCGGTAACTTCTAAGCGGCATACAATGTCTGTCTTGACCAACTCTTTATCTTCGCTGCCGTTCAAGCTTTCTGTTGGCCCATTCGGTAGGAAGCCGCCAGGTTAGTTGGGGCACACTGTCGGCATGCCACGATGGTGGGGAAGAACCAGTACGGTGGCTAGCAAGGGCGGGGCGCAGCGAACGGCAGGGATCAGGGATCAGTGGTCAGGGATCAGGGGGCTGAGTCTGGAGCGGGGTGTGGAGACACTGTCGACTAGACGCAATGCTGGGGAAGAATGCGCTCAGTGGTCTAGTAAGGGCGGGGCGCAGCGAACTGCAGGGATCAGGGATCAGTGGTCAGGGATCAGGGGGCTGAGTCTGGAGCGGGGTGTGGAGACACTGTCGACTAGACGCATTGCTGGGGAAGAACCAGTACAGTGGCTAGCAAGGGCGGGGCGTTGCGGGGGCGCAGCCCCTGCACAAGGGAGGGCCGAAGGCCCGAACGCACAACTGCAGTGGTCAGTGGTCAGTGGTCAGTGGTCAGTGGTCAGTGGTCAGTGATCAGTGGTCAGTGATCAGTGGTCAGTGGTCAGTGGTCAGAGACTGCGGCGATAGATTGAGGATTGGTGTGAAGAGAGAAGAGGAGAACACAGTTTGCTCAAGTATTTGATTATGCGAGTGCTCGGCATCATACCCTTGCTGCTGGTGGTTCTTGTGATCATTTTCACTTTGGGCCACCTGGCTCCTGGCGACCCCATCGAGATGATGTATGAGAGCATGGAGACGGTTGTCGCGACGGAAGAGATGGTAGACCGGGCGCGGGCGCGGCTTGGTCTTGATCAGCCGCTTCACGTGCAGTTCATCCGCTATGTGAGCAACGTTTTTCGAGGTGACCTGGGCGATTCAATTGTTCGCAGTCGACCGGTGTTGGGGATGATCTTGAAAGTTTTCCCCATTTCCGCGCAGGTGGGGCTACTGGCGTTCATCGTTCTGGTTGTTACTGGGGTACCGTTGGGCGTGTTGGCGGCGGTCAAACAGAACACTGCGGTGGACTACTTCATTGTCGGGGGAAGTCTTTTTCTGCGCACGGTTCCTGTGTATGTTCTCGCCCCACTGCTGTTCATCATTCTGGTGCTCAGGCTGGACATTATGAATGTTCCCTACGGTTGGAAAGGTATTACGCACCCGAATGTCATTATGCCAACTCTGATGCTGATCCTGTTTCCGCTTGCCGTGGTGATTCGGCAGATGAGAGTTGGCATCCTTGAAGTCGCTGAGAACGACTACGTTCGCACCGCGCGGGCAAAGGGGCTACACGAACGCCAGGTCATTCTGGGGCATGTTATGCGTAACGCCATCACGCCGGTGGTGACATCTTTGGGGTTGATCGTCACGGGCCTTATCACGGGTTCAGTCTTTGTTGAGCAGATTTTCGGCATACCTGGTTATGGAAATCTGTTCGTAACCTCGCTAATTCAGCGTGATTATCCGCTGATGATGGGCTGTACGCTCTTTGGGGCATTTCTTATCATGATGAGCAACCTCATCGTGGACTTTGTATATCCGTTCCTGGATCCGAGGGTGACGCTGTGACGGACCAAACCTCGAGGCGAGAGGTCGAGCAATCTTCGTCAGAAATCAGACAAAGAATCCTCGCTGAGGAGCTCGAGGCGCCGGTATCCGGCCAGAGAGGACTGTGGAGCGACGCATTCAGGCGATTGCTGCGTAACCGTTTGTCCCTGATCGGCCTGATTGTCGTCCTAATCACCTATGCCACGGCTCTTGCCGGGCCGTACCTGGCGCCCTACGACCACCTGGACCAGAATCTGGACCAGATAGGCATGCCACCCAATGCAGAACACTGGTTGGGTACCGATGACGTTGGCCGCGACTATTTCAGCCGCCTGCTGCACGCCATGCGGACGGCGGTATTGATATCGATTCTGGTGCCCCTTCTGACTCTTGTCATAGGTGTGACGTTAGGCACTGTCAGCGCCTATTCGGGAAGGGCGGTAGACAACACGATAATGCGTTTGGCCGATGTGGTGATGACGATCCCTACGATTCTTTTTGCTGCACTGATCAATGCTTCGATTGCCGAACCTTTGGAAGCTGTCATGGCGGCGTTGCAGGACCAGACGGGGTGGAGGTTCCTGACCAATACCGTCTATGTGGATTATCTGATCGTCTTCAGCGCTCTTTCGCTTATTTCGTGGCCCGGCGAGGCGCGGCTGATTCGAGGGCAGATTCTTTCGCTGCGGGAGCAGGACTACGTGCTTGCGGCCCGCTCAGTTGGGGCTACCAACAGGCAGATCATGCTGAGGCACCTGGTTCCCAATTCCCTGGGCCCTGTCATTGTAAGTTTCACATTCAGCATGTCGAGCGCCATGATTCTCGAGGCCTCGCTCAGTTATCTGGGTATTGGTATACAGCCTCCTGGCGCCAGTTTGGGTTCGATGATCAACAGGTCGATGCCATCGTGGCGAACCTGGCCGCATCTGATCGCCATCCCGGCCATTGTGCTGGGCATCGTAACGCTGGCCATCAATTTCCTGGGAGACGGCCTCAACGACGCACTGAATCCGCGGCAGTCAGGCAAGTAACGAGGACGCTTTGTGAATCTCAACTGGACCCCTCGCGTTTGGTCGCAAGGATCGGCCGATAGTGGTGACCTGCTCTCGTACCCGTCGCTGCCGGAGCTGGACTCGTTTTACAGAGAGTTGCAGAACAGTTTTCCGGGATCCGTCGCCCTGGAAAGAGCCGGAAGCTCCGTGCGGGGACAGCCGATCTGGCTGTTGACCATAACGGACCGTGAAGTCAGCGACGTAGACAAACAGCGGGTCCTGATGGTTGGACAGGAGCATGGGCAGGAGCGCAGTGCCAGCCTGGCTCTGCTGGAACTGGCGCGCTGGCTCGTTACGCCTGCGGGGGCCGAGATTCGCCGCAGGCAGTGCATTGGTCTGATGCCTGTGGTCAACCCGGATTCGTGGGAGGATCTGCGGTTCAACAATGTGAATGATGTGAACCTGTATGCAGATTTCTCTCTTGAAGATGGGCCTACGCAGCCGGAGTCTCAGGCGGTGGCAGAGATTCTCGAGCGCATGCAGCCGGAACTGTTCTGTTCACTTCACGGGACCGAGTTTGGCTGGAAGTACCGCATGGGCGAGAGCAACGGATTTTCGTGGACGACCAGCCAGTTCGACCGCGCCCACTCTCGTCTCTTCATTGAGAAGATAAACCGGGCGGCGGAGTCAGCGGGATATCCGCAGGACCGGGGCGAGGAAGAGGCCGAACGTATTCTGCCCTGGTTGCCGGGCAATATTCATCATTCTTACTATTCAGGCCAGCGCATTACGTCCTGCGTGCACGCTTATCACCGCTATCATACGCTGGCCAATACGATGGAGGTACACCATCCGCGCAGCGGGCTGATTCGCTGTGTAACGATGCTTGAACTTGGCAATCAACCGTGGCGGACGGAAGCGGTTGCGGGCTACCCTGTGCGGACGATGTTTCAACAGGATGAAACTTTTGTGGCGGCGTACGGGCAGACGGCAGCTGAGCGCCGGGCCAGCCGGGTGGAACTGTGGGCGCATACGAACCAGTTTCTGGTTGCTCGGGGTGTCAACGAGCCGGTGGGCATGGCTGTGACAGCCTTTTCGCTGGACCCGGAAGATTACGACCGCTGGCGAGCGGAGGAGATCGATCCCTTTTTGCAGCAGTATGGGCAGGAACAGGGGGTTGATGTGAGTGAGGTGCGGGCGGCTTGCGGGCGGTTTCCGCGTTTGCAGAGCCTGCGCTGCGATCAGATAAAGCCGGTTGCGAACGCGCAGGCCAAGCCGCTGCTGCGAGTAGCCAGCCAGGGCCTTGCGTTGCGGATGAGGCTGCCGCGAATGGCGGCGCCGCAGCGCGTCTGGCTCGACGGCCGGCCGGTCGGCCCGTCTACTGTCGACGGCTATGAGAGTTGGCATACGCGCAATGGTTTCACTATGGTCCAGTTCAATATCCCGCCGCGGGCCGACTTTGAACGGTTTCAGCGTCACTTGATCGCGGTGGCGTACAGGGCGCCGCGTACTGATCGGGGAGAACTTGCTTAGGCAGGTGGGTTCGGCATCGCAAAAGGGGTTGGCATGTCGCTCAGGTCGATTGAACCGGGAATGAAGCTGGCCGTCTCGATCTCAGCTGAGGCAGGGGACGACTATCTGGCCTTTCTGAAACAGATGGGACTCGACTGGGTTACGTTGTGGACAACGGTGCCACGGGCCGGGGCGGCGTACTACCTTGAGGTGAAAAGGCGTTTCGCAGAGGCCGGACTGCAGGTCTACGGTTTTGGGAATGGCAACCTGCACAACCAGGATGCCATTGTATTGGGATTAGAGAACCGGGACGCCAAAATTGAGGAGTACAAGCTCCATCTGCGCGCATTGGGCGAGGCAGACATTCCCTATACTACCTATGCACATATGGCCAATGGGGTCTGGAGTTCGGAGCCGAAGAGTACGCGAGGCGGGGCCAGCGCACGCAGCTTTGATGCCGAAGGTGAACACACTGGCTATAGAAGCGCCAACCGCTTTTATGCGCCGCTCTCGCATGGTCGGGTCTACAGCGAGGTGGAAATCTGGGACAATTTCCGTCACTTTATCACGGAGATTGCGCCTGTGGCTGAGGAAGAGGGTGTGCGGATTGGCATATATCCGGACGATCCGCCCCAACTCAATCTAGGTGGCGTGCCCAGGTGCATTTTCAGCAGCTTTGACGGCTACCGGCAGGCGATGGATATTGCTGACAGCCCCAATATTGGCATTTGTTTCTGCGTCGGCTGCTGGCTGGAAGGCGGCGCGCTGATGGGCAAAGACACAGGCGAGGCGTTGCGCGAATTCGGCCGCCAGGAAAAGGTCTTTAAGGTCCATTTCCGCAACGTTGACAAGCCTCTGCCGAGTTTTGTGGAGACCTTCGTCGACGATGGATATTACGATATGCGGAAGGCTATCGAGACGTTGAAGGAGATAGATTTCGACGGCGTCCTCATTCCCGACCATGTCCCGATGATGGGAGATGATGCGCGCATCGGCGTGGCATACACTATTGGCTGGATAAAGGCTATGTTGCGGGGGGAAGAGGAATATGGGCCTTAACGTCGAGGACGCCTACCTGCATGCTCGCTGGTCTAGCGATTGAATAGTTCGAGACAGTGGCGCAGGCGAATTCCTATTTCACTTGGCGCAGGCGAGAGAGACAGTAGCAAAGATTTATGAGTCGCCAATCTGCAGAAGCTATACCCTTCACATTTCCCACTTAATTCATCCTAATTCAATAGAGTGAAAAGGTAGCGGCGAATCCCGTAGCGGGGCGATCCGGGGAGGCGCGCCGGCGGGTCCGGACGGCCGCTTTCTTTTGCCTTTGGCGGACGAAAGGCGGAGGCCACTGGCCTACTGCCCGTTGATCGCGTTTTCGACCGCTGCGATCAACTCGTCCTCCTGCCATGTTACGGCGACGGCGCAGTAGTCCTCGTGTTGATAAAGGGCATTGTGGGCGCGCTGGCGGGCATCAGCGGCGAGGCGCTTAGAGGGATTGTAGTAGTACATGGTGACGCCCTGACTGCCAGGGCAGAGGACGCTAGAGGGGTAGCCAAGGTCGGTGCGGCGGGACTCTTCGACGGTGTAGCCGTAGAGGTGACCGGAGAATGTGAGAAGACAGTCGAGCCAGGAGCGCCCGTGGTCGCGGCTGATGCGCCCTTCGATGCGGTGGGGTGGGTTGCGGTTGCCGTATGTGAGCAGGATGTCGCCATTGGAGAGACGCACTATATCGGCGGGGTGCTGACGGGCCTGGGTGATCTGGGTGGGCGGGGACCAGGTCCGGCCACTGTCGTGTGAGCGGGTGCTGTGCAGAGCCTGGGCGGTGTCGTCGCGCTGCACAGCGAGGAGATCGCCTTCAGATAGGGCGATGAGCGCGGTCTCGTTCCTATGCGGTGCGATCTGCGAGAAATCTCCCCATGTGCGGCCATCATCCTGGGAACGTACGAGGTAGGCGGTGTCAACCATCTGCTCGCTTTGCTCGTCTGCGGAGGACCTACTGTTGTAGAGGGGTGCGAGCAGTGTGCCATCGTTGAGCGAGACGACTTTGCCGAAGAACGACACCCTCGCCAGCGGATCAAATGACAGAGGATTTGGTTCTTCCCAGGTGAGGCCGTTATCGAGGGAGCGGGTAGCCATCAGCGCAATTGGCTTGGGGTTGGGGATGGGGAGGCCGGCCTGGTAGTTGCCTTCAGCGTCGTATCTGTGTTCGCGCTGGTAGAGGAGGACGAACGTTCCCTGGGATGAAATTCCGAAGGCGGCATCACGGTCGTCGTCGTCGCTGTCGGCGACTGGATTCGGCGGCGACCAGGTGAGGCCGGCATCGGGAGAGCGCATAACCTCCATGCGCGCCGCGCGGCCGAGATGGCCGGCGCCGCCGCGCAGCGCGGCGACGACGTCGCCGTTGGGGGCCAGGGCCAGAATGGGGAATAGCCCGCCGCCATGATAGGCGGTGGTCTCACGTGTGCCGGGGAGGGTACGGACGTCGACGATGCGGTCGGGGGCCAAGGTGGTCACTGCGGTGTCTCCTTTGGTCCGAGTTGCGGCAAAAGTCTGCGGGGAAGTTCGGAATCTGCGCAGTTCTCTGCAGTTCCACAGTTGACTGTCAGGAGCGATAGGCAGATGGCGCTGGGCTATTGTGCGCTGATCGCGCTTTCGACCGCTGCGATCAACTCGTCTTCCTGCCAGGTTACGGCGACGGCGCAGTAGTCCTGGTGCTGGTAAAGGGCATTGCGGGCACGCTGGCGGGCATCAGCGGCGAGGCGCATCGAGGGGTTGTAATAATACATCGTGATGCCCTGGCCGGAGCGGCTACCGGCTTGCACGACGCTGGAGGGATAGCCCAGATCTGTGCGGCGGGACTCTTCGACGGTGTAGCCGTAGAGATGACAGGAGAATGTGAGAAGACAGTCAAGCCAGGAGAGTCCGCCGTCGCGGCTGATGCGCCCTTCGATGCGGTGGGGCGGGTTGCGGTTGCCGTAGGTGAGCAGTATGTCTCCATTGGAGAGGTGTACCAGGTCGGCGGGATGCTGACGGGGTTGTGTGATCTGGGTGGTCGAGGACCAGGTGAGGCCAGCGTCCTGGGAACGGGTGCTGTGCAGGGCACCGGCGGTGTCGTCGCGCAACACGGCGAGGAGATCGCCTTCAGGCAGGACGATCAGGGCGGTCTCGTTCATGTGGGGCGCGATCTGCGAGACATCTCCCCATGAGCGGCCATCGTCGTGGGAACGGACGAGGTAGGAGGTGTCGAAACGTTGGTCGCTCTGCTCGTCTGCCCAAGCCTGGCTGTTGTAGATGGGAGCCAGCAGCGTACCATCGCCGAGCGTGACGATTTTGCCGTAGGCCGAGCCGGTGGCCAGGGCGTCTATCGACAGAGGGTAGGGATCCTCCCAGGTAAGGCCGTTGTCGAAGGAGCGGGTGGCCATGAGGGCAACCGGTTTGCGGTCGGAGATGCGGACGCCGCCCTGGTAGTTACCGTCTTCGTCGTAGTTGTGTTGACGGTGGTAGAGGAGGATAAGGGTGCCTTGGGGGGAAACGCCGAAGGCCGGGTTGCGGTCGTCGTCATCGCTATCGGCAATCAAGTTTGGAGGCGTCCAGGTCTGGCCGCCGTCGAGTGAGCGCACTACCTCCATCCGCCCTTCGCGGCCGATATGGCCGGCGCCGCCCCGCAGCGCGGCAACCGCGGCGCCGTTGGGTGCCAGAGCCATAACGGGGAAGAGGCCGCCATCCTGATAGGCGAGGGTTTCGCGCGTGCTGGAAAGAGCACGAATATCGACAGTTCGGTCTGGTGCAGTCTTGGTCACTTACATGACTCCCTTGGTTCGACTGGTTGCAGGCGGCGTTGGGAGATGCCCGATATTCTCGTCTCGGGCTACCGTTCCACTGTCGCCCGGACCAGCCAGACGCTATTGGTATCGTCCATGTCTTCGGGGATGCGGCGCCAGCCGTTGGGGGCGCGGTCGTACATATAGAGCAAATTGTTCTCGTCGACCGCTACCACCTCTGTGTAGGATGTGGTCTGCTGGCGGGAGAGATCTTCGGAGTAGACGATCTGCTCGTTGGGGTGACAGCTGTTGTGGTGGGCGAGGATATCGATCTGCTGCCAGTCCTGGCCACTGCCGTCGGCGTTGAGCCAGAGGTATAGGCCAGGACGGCCCCCTGAAAGCGCGATTGCGCCGTCGGCCATCACGGCGAGGCTGGGCTGCACGGAGAAGACGCCGGGCATGGCGACGGCGGGCGTCCAGGTTCGGCCCTCGTCGCTGCTGAAGGTCTGGCCGAAGGGCAGGCGGCTTTCGACGCGGAAGACGCACATGATGCGGCCGTCCTGCAGGCGGCAGATTGCGGACTCGCTGGGTCCTCCATTTCCTGGGACGGGGCAGGCGGCGTCGGCGACGACGGAGCGGACCGCCCAGTTTGCGCCATCTGTCGATTCGACGGCCACGATCGAGTCGCGCTCTTCCCCTTCAAAGCTCCCGTACGCCGTCGCCAGGTAGGTACCGTCCTCCAGCCACAGGGTCTGGCCGTTGAACGAAAAGGTCGTGACATCCAACCCAGCCACGATCAGGGGGACTGGAGCGGGCATGCCTGTGATCACAACGCCGGTGGGCACGTAGTCGAAAACGCGTTCGCCGGCGGGCAAGAGGTTATGGGGGGCGCCGATCCCTTGCGGGCGGGGACGAAGACAATAAGGCAGCAGGATGCTGTCGCCGGAGTGCAGGTGGAGAAGCGTCTGTCCCCCGTCGCAGGATACAAACGGCTCGCTCCAGGTCAGGCCCCCGTCGCGGGACCACAAAACCAAGTAGGAGATGCCGGAGAAGTGGATGTCCGGCACGGGCGATATCGTAGAGAGGAGGTCGCCGTTGGGCATTGTCCAGAGGTTGGGAAACCAGAAGTAGCCCCGGCGTCGGCCTACGAGCAGGGGTTCGGAGAGGGTGACGCGGAAGCCATCCAAATCGACGGTTTGCGTATCGGTCCAGGTCGCTGCCTTTTCAGCCATCATTCTTTCCTTAGTCTGAGGTGTAGACGGAATCCAGTGTTATCCAGCGACGAGAGGCACTCTGAGTTCGTGTTCGCCGCCGAGATCGGCGGAGACCTGGGCGAAGCGATGGCCGTAGCGTTCGACGGTGCTTACGTCGACAGTTTCGCCGTCGAGGGTGGAGGATGAAGGCGCGGTGCTGCCGGCGGGAAGCAGGTAGAGCATCGTCGCTTCGCTGAGCTTATCGGGCGACTGAATGCGGTAGGCGCTTTCGGTGGCGGATGACCCGTTTCCTGCGGACGAGATGGAGACGCGGCGGCGGGAACGCTCCCAAATGTTGATCTCCTCGCTGGTCCACCACTCCATGCCGAGGCTGCGGGCGTAGGCGACCGTGTCGCGGATGGAGCGCTCGCACTCGGGGTCTTCGACGTGGGAGGGGTGGTAGAGGACGTGGGCGACGCCGTAGTCGGCATGGCAACGGGCGACGAGGGGTCGCATAAAGCCGTGCGGGCAGACGACGGTGAAGTCCTGGGTGAGGAAGGGGAGGGCGAGGACGTCGAGGTAGTCGCCGTTGGGACGGTCGTCTTCCATGGGAAGCCAGGGGTGGGAGGTGCCGAAGGTGAAGCCTCTGTCGCCACGTGAATGTTCGAGTTGAATGCCTTTGTTCTGGCACCAGTAGTAGAACTCGAGGCGGCCCTGCCAGGCGATACCGTGGTTCTTGTTGGAGACGATGTTGGAGAGGCCGGTCTCGTAGGCGAGCGTATCGTACTGCCAGTCAAAGTCCTTCTGGCTCCAGCGGGGGGCTTCGCGCACGGGCGCGTTGCCGGTGGCGTAGTGGAGGGCGATTTCTGAGGTGGAGTCGATGAGCGCATTGTAGAAGGAGCGATCGTAACCGGTTACAGGCATGGTGCACCAGGTGGACGGCACGTTGAGCTCCTGCAGGAGGTCGAAGAGGCACCAGCCGACGAGGGGACGGTTGCCGTCGGAATCGTGGGACATGTGGGCCATCGAGGTCTGTCCGCTGGGCCAGTACCAGAGGAGCGGCAGGGGCTCACCGGCGGTGCTGAGAAGGTGGAATATGGCGCGCAGCAGGAGATCCTTCAGGGTGTCGGCCATGGGGGCCAGAATGATGCGCTGGTTGTAGTATGTTCGACCATCCTGGAGGGGGATGCCGCCGGAGTAGTAGAGATCATCAATGTCCTCGATTTCGACGAGGTCGCCATCCCGATCCGGGTCGAGGATGGAGCCGACGGGGGTCCCGGAGGATTCGCGCGGGGGGATGGGCACGACCGGCTTACCTTGATGGATGTGAAGCACGGAAGTGACTAGGTCGAGCGCGAAGAGGAGCGTGCGGCCGCGGCCGCTGGCATGGGCTACGACGGCGTCGGAAGCGGCTCCGTCGGCATGGGGCGGGGGTTGGATGGGGTCGACCTGGGCGAGTGCGGTGCCGGACGCGGCCTTGACCAAGCTACCACCGAAAACGTGAGTTTCTCTACTCAGGCCCCCTGTGACAGCGTGGGGCGCGGCTGGCGGCTGCAAATAACCTTCTTCGAGCCCACGGACGGTCTGCACACCGAAGAGGTCGTCCATGCCTGATGTGCCGGCCGTTCCGATGAGAAGGCCGCCGGCGTGAACGAATTCGGCTGCGCCTGCTTTCTGATCGGAGGTCAGATCCAGGTCCTGTGCGAAGATCAGGAGGCGCGGCAGGGACGACCCGTCTGCCAGAGCGTTTTGGGGCAGCAGGGCAAAGGGGATGCCGGCATGGCGAAGAATCTCGCCTATGTAGGGGGCGGCGTAGGCGGGCAGTTCGCCGGTGCCTTTGCGAGGTTGTTCCGGGTTGACGATCACTCCGATCATTTGGACTTTCTCCTTACACCAGCGTTGGGCGGTTCGCTAGAGCGATAATCATCTGGCCAGAGTTCAGGCGTCGCGAGCGCAGCGGAAGCCGACGTGGCGGCGCATCATTTGGGGAAAGCGATCGTAGCGGGCGGCGCAGCGGGAGCGCTCGGCAATACTGTACCAGGAGCCGCCGCGCAGGACATTGTGGGCGTCATAGTGGACGGTCGGCTTGGTGCAGATCGGGTTGGCTACGGGGCTGAAGGCGTAGTAGTCGTCGGAATAGCGATCCTGGCACCATTCCCAAACGTTGCCGACCATGTCGCAGACGCCGAAAGGGCTGACGTTGCCTGAATCTGTGTAGCGGTCGACGGGGGTGGGATGGCCGACGCCGGATTCGCGGGTGTTGGCGCGATCGGGGTCCCATTCGTTACCCCAGGGCCAGCGCAGGTTGTCGGGACCGCGGGCGGCGAATTCCCATTCGGCTTCGGTTGGCAGGCGCAGCCCGGCCCATTTGGCGTAGGCCTCGGCGTGGTAGTGGGCAACGCCGATAACCGGCTGATTGGGTCCTTTGAAACGGGGGTCGTCCCAGCACTGGGGGGGCACTGCGCCGGTCTCCTGGAGGTAGCGGTCGAATTGGGCGACGGTTACCGGGTACTGGCTGACGTAGTAGGGATCGAGACGAACGGCGTGCTGGGGGCTTTCGTCCTGGAAGCGGGTGACCCGCCAGCCGTATTCGTCGGCGATCTTCTGTGCGTCGGCCGGGTCGGTCCCCATCAGGAATTCGCCGCCGGGGATGGGAATGAGCGTTGAACCGTCCTGGTTTTCGATTCTGTCCACGGCTTTTTGTCCTTCGGTTTTATTGCGCGGCCTGCTCGGCGTAGTGGAGGGCCACTTTGCGCATGGCGGCGGCGATGTCTTTGGCGTCCTGTTCGGTGTAGGAGTTGCGGAATAGGATGAAGCCGGTTTTGGGCAGCTCGCGTTCGATGTGGGGCAGGTGGACTTTGCTATAGTCGATGCGGCGATTGCCCTGCTCGTCAACGAAGGGATAGCGGGACTGTCCGTAGGTATCTTCTTCAGCGAAGATGGGGTAGCGATAGAGGGGGCGGCCCTGAATGTAGGGTGGGTAACAATCGGGGATGCCTTCGGCCTGGACTGCTGCGGAGAACTGTTCGGACGAAACGCCGGCCTGGGCTTCATCGACGGTGTAGGCGTAGGTGTAGTAGGCGCTGCGGTCTTCGGGGTGGACCTTCTGGATCTTGAAGCCGGGCAGATGGGGCACTACCTCGTCGAGGATGGCGGCAGTCATGCGGCGGACGCGGGTGGCCTCTTGCCAGCGATCAAACTGGGCGAGGCCGACGGCGGCGTGGAGGTCGGTCATGGGGTGGAAGTCGCCGAGGAAGGCGTAGCCCTTGGTCCCGCCGCGGCGGAATGAGGTGGGCGCGAGGGAGCTGCGCAGGGCGCTGTCCATTTCCGAGCCTTTGCGGGAGAAGCCCATGGCGCGGCGGGCAAGGGGCTCGTCGTTGGTGATGATCATGCCGCCCTGATCGGTGGTTAACGTCTTGCCGCCGAGGGAGAAGCAGCCGATGTCGCCGATGGTGCCGACGAGCTGGCCGCGGTATTCGGCGAGGTGGGCCTGCGAGCAGTCCTCGATGACGGGCAGGTTGTGGGCGCGGCCGATCTCCAGGATCGGACCCATGTCGCAGGGATTGCCGTAGAGGTGGACGGCGAGGATGGCGCGGGTGCGGGGTGTGATGCGGCGCTCGATGTCGGCTGGGTCGGTGTTGAGGGTCTCCGGGTCCCAGTCGGCGAAGACGGGGATGGCGTTGTGGAGGATGATGCCGAGGACGGAGCCGATGTCGGTGGTGGGGGTGGTGATGACCTCGTCGCCGGGTTCGGGGTTGACGGCGGCGACTGCGGCGTGAATGGCGCCGGTGCCGGTGGTGGTAGCGACGGCGTATTTGGCGCCGTGGAGGGTGGCGAAGGCGTCGCCGAAGGCCCTTACTTTGAAGCCGGAGCGCCAGCCGTCGGTGGCGTTGTCCATGACTTCCATGAGGTGGCGGCGTTCTTCGTCGCCGAAGATCCACTTGGGGCCGAAAGGCTGGCTGCGCAGCGGCGCGCCGCCGTCAATTGCCAGTTTTGCGCTTGTCATGGGGTTGTTCCTTTTCTGCTAATGGTCCTGAGCGGCGTTCAAATGTCGTCAAGGCTCCACTTTGTGTAGGCGGCGTGGCAGATGCCGTCTTCGAGCGTGATCCAGTAGCAGGTGAAGAGACTGCCGTCGTCGAACTGAACTGTGATGGGATAGCCGACGTCGGAGCCGCCGCTGTGGTGGGGATAGTCGGGCCACATGGGTGAGGCTGTGCCGGCGTCGTCGCGCATGATGATGGTATTGTCGGTGTCCCAGGTCTTGCCGTTGTCTTCGCTGAGGACGAGGCGGATGCCCATGGGTTCCCAGCGGTAGGTGACGCCGCAGAGGATGCGGCCGTCCTGGAGGCGGAGGAGGTGGGGCGGGTAGCCCCTGACTTCGGTGCGCATGGGCTGGGACCAGGTGAGGCCGGCGTCTTCGGACCAGCTTTCGAGCAGGTATCCGCTGGTGATGTGTCCGGGGGTTAAGTGGCGGATGTGGGCGAGGACCTTGCCTGGCTCGGCCTCGATAAAGCAGGTCTCGTCACCGGTCACGTCGGAGATACTGGAGCAGAGGGGGATGAGGCGCCAGTTGTCGCCGTTGGGATCGGAACGCCAGAGGTAGACCTGGCCCGTGCTGCCGTCAAGATTGCGGGCGTAAACGGGCAGGAGGATGTTGCCTGATTGCAGCCGGGTCCAGCGGGGGAAGGCGGTCATCCAACTGAAGCCGGGCAAGAGCCAGTCGCGGCGGTCCCAGGTTTTGCCTTGATCGTGGGAGCGCATGACGAATAGTTTTGGCATGCCAATCAAAAGGTCGTCGCTCTGGTCGGGATGGGGGAGTGCGGTCAGGCCTTGTTCTTCGGCTTCGGCGGCGCGCTCTTTGGGCCAGACTTCGAAGCCGACGGTGCCGGCGGCGAGATAGCTGCCGTCGGGTTGGACGTCGGCGTAGCGGTCGTATTGTTCGCGGGGCAGTGCGCCGGGCCAGGCTAGCGGGATGGCCTGGTCGTCGGTTTCGGTGAAGGTCTCGCCCTGGTCATCGGAGACGAGCACGATCCAGTCGGCGAGGCCGTAGTGGTCGGCGAAGGGGGAGGAGACGACGCCGACGGTGAGACGCCCGTCTGGCAGGAGTTGGGGGACGGGGCCGAGAGAATAGCGGCCTTGGCGTTTGTAGAGGATGCCGTGCTGCATGATCTTTCTCCTGGGTGGGGTCGGGTGTGAGCTGTTGCGCTTGTCGCTCGTGTCCGTTGGGGTAGTCAGCGGCGCCAGCGGGGATCGAGGATATCCCGGAGGGCGTCACCGATGAGGTTGAGGGAGATTACGGTCCCTACCAGGACGCCTCCAGGCGGGACCCACAGCCACCAGAAGCGCTGAATGAGTGAAAGGTTGTTGGCGGTTGTGATCATGTTGCCCCAGCTTGGGGTCGGTGGCTGGACGCCGAGGCCAAGAAAGCTGATGCCGGCTTCGGCGATGATGGCAACACCGATATTCAGCGTCATGTTGACGAGCACGAGGGGCACCAGATTGGGCATGACGTGCTGCCGGACGATTCTGCCGGTCGAGGTGCCGATGGAGCGGGCGGCCAGGATATAGTCCAGCTCGCGAATAGACAGCACTTGTGAGCGAAAGATACGGGCGTCGAAGGGCCAGCTCAAGAAGCCGAGCGCGATCAGGAGTGTCCAAGGGGTGGGGCCGATGATGGCGATCACGATCAGGAGGAAGAAGATATCGGGGAAAACGATCATGATGTCGACGACACGCTGGACACCGAAATCGACTACACCGCCAAAGAAGCCGGAGATTGAACCCAGGACCAGGCCGATGGAGGTGCGGATGATGACTGCGGCCAGACCGATCAGGAGCGAAACGCGACCGCCATGGAGAATGCGTGACAGCATGTCGCGGCCGGTGAGATCGGTTCCCAGCCAGTGGTCGGCGCTGGGGGGCTTGCGGATCGCCTGGACATCGATTTCATGCGGCTCGAAAGGCGTCAGCCAGGGGGCCAAAATCGCTGAAATGGTAATGACCAACATGAAAACAAGGCCGCCGACGGCGGCGGGATTTTGTATAAAGAGTCGGACGTTCTGGGCGGCCAGCGACGGCTTCTCGAGGGTGACTGCCTGTGCTGAATCCGAGGAATTATCGTTCTGCGCGCTCATACGCGTACTTCGCTCCGATAGGCTGGGTTTACGAATAGGTAACGCGCGGATCGACCCAGCAGTAACAGATATCCACTATCAGGTTGCTGAGGATGACAAGTACGGCGGTGACCGTAATCGTAGCGATCATGATGGAGAAATCTTTGGCCTCGGCCGCCTTCGCGGTCCACATGCCGACGCCCGGGTAGTTGAAGACGATTTCGAAAAAAGCGGAACCGCCGATGACAAAGGGGATACTGCGACCGACGATGGTCAGAATAGGTAAGAGAGCGTTGCGGAAAATGTGACGACTGCGCACGATACGCTCCTTCAGGCCTTTTGCCCTGGCCACGGTGACGTAGTCCGACCGCATTGTTTCGAGAACGCTGGTGCGGGTCCAGCGGATGAGGCCGGCCGAGCCGCTGATCCCCATGGCCGTGACGGGCAGGATCAGATAGTAGACGCGGTCCCAGAAGTCGCCTCCGGTGCGAGCGTTATACATGCCGCCGGCGGGGAACCAGCCCAGCCTTATGGCAAAGATGATGATGACCCAGGTGGCGAGGAGAAAGCCGGGCACACTGATGAGGATATAGGTAATGAAGGAGACGATGTTGTCGAAGGCCGAGTACTGGTAGAGAGCAGAGAGCGAGCCGGCAACGACGCCGACGCCGACGCTGAGCAGCGTCGCCAGTACGGTCAGGCGGATGGTGACGCGGACGCGGACTGCCAGTTCCGGGCCGATCAGTTCGGCGGTGCGCATGGCGCGGCCGAAGTCTCCTTGCACGACCCTGCCCAGCCAGCGGAAATACTGAATGTGGATGGGATCGTTCAGGCCGAGTCTTTCGTGGAGGAATTCCCGGTTGGTGATCCCTTCATCTTCGCCGCGGCCTTTGTAAGCCTCCTGAACGCCCAACTGATCCCGCACTTGCTGGGGGGTCAGTCCCTGTGTTTCCGCCGTCACAAACATGAAGAGTGTCGGGTCGCCGGGGGCGAGGCGCATCAGGGCGAAATTTATGTAGGTTATGACGATCAGCATGGGGAAGGCGACGAGGACTCGTCGGATTATGTATTGTGTCAAGATTCGATCCTTAACGGTTCAGTCAGATGGCACCGGCACTCGCTGTCGAAATCAGAATCGCAGAAGGAGCCGCTCCTCCAAACATATCTCCCGGTGGCGCTTCTCTTTTGCGGGATTGAAGGGCCTGTTGCCGGCGGGGGCATCCCCTATCGTACGGTTCGATAGCGGCCGGGCAGTCAGAGCCAGAATGAGCGAGCCATTGACGGCTGTGAATGCCCCCTAGCCGACAACATAGCAGCCAAAGCAGAGTCGAACGCGGTCGGCCAGTCTAATCAAGCGTGTCGAGATACAGAGAGAGAAGAGGAAAGGTTAACTACTCAGGGAGCCTGCTCCTCTTCTCTCTCACTTAGGCAGAACAGCTATTCGATCCAGTACCAGCTGGCCACACCTTTTTCTCCGGAGGTGCCGAGCCAGTTGAAGGCTTCCTCGGGGATGAAGCCGCCGAGATTGTCGGTCATCACGTAGAATTCGGCGATCTGGGTGACACCCCAGATTGGGCCGTCTTCGAAGTAGATTTCCATCAAGGCCTCGGTGGCGCTCGCGAGCTCGTCGGGGTCGGTGGTGCCCATGGCGACGTTACACATGTTTCTGAATTCGTCGTTGCACCAGTGGAAGCTGGCGGGCCAGTAGTCCTCATCGCAGCTGCCAACCCAGTACTCGCAGTTGCGAAGGGTGTTTGAGACCCAGCCGCCTACCATGCTGATGTCATAGTCGCCGCTGGCGCTGCGCTCCTGTTGGAGTTCCCTACCGGCGAGAATCTCGGTCTGGATTCCGACATCGGCCAGTTGTTGCTGGAGCAGGACGGGGGCGTCACCACCTGCACCGCCTAGTACGATGAGGGTGCGACTGGAATCCCAGATGCCTTCGGCTTCAGCTTCGGCGAGGAGTTGTTTGGACTTTTCGGGGTCGAACGTGCGCGGCACGACGAGGCCTTGGTCGCAGTCGGCGCAGAAGGACTCGTTCGCGGTTTGGTGGCCGCGCAGCCCGAAGACGGAGTCTTCGGGTTGGCCGAAGCCGAAGTAGAGGACTTCAGCCCAGAGCTCGCGGTTGACGGCCAGGGCGATGGCGTCCATGACCTTGCGCGGCAGTTTGCGGTCATCGCCGCGATTGAGGCCATAGCCTGTCATCATGAAGGTACGGGGATGGATGGCGGTATCCGGGAGTTCATTGACGGTTTCGAAGTCGCTGGCGCCGACTTTGACCATATCGGATTCACCGGCGAGGAAGTTGTCTAGGGTCAGGCCGGAGTGTTCGGCGAAGCGTTTGATGCCGGGCTTGCCGTAGATGGAATTTCCCCACCAGTCCTCATTGCGCACCAGTTCGAGGACTTTGGCTTCTTCGTCCCAACTGACGACGCTGTAGGGGCCGCTAGTGACATCGGGTACCCAGGCATCGGGGAAGTCGCCGGCCCAGATTTGGGCAGCGGAGTACTGGCCGAGGTGGTGTTCAGGCAGAACGGAGAGGAAAGCCAGAGGGCGCCAGACGAGGCCGATGGGTACGTCGGCTTCGATGCGCATATTGAAGTCGTCGATGATTTTGATGCCGGAGATGGAGTCGGCTTTGCCTTCGAAGTAGTCCTGTCCGCCGGTTATGTTGGGGAAGAGGACTTTGGCATCGCCGAGCCAGTAGTCGGCATCGGCATGATAGAGGAGTTCGAAGGTGAAGGCGACATCGGCGGTGGTGATGCGCTCGCCATCGCTCCAGACGGCGTCCTCGTAGAGTTCGATCTCCATGGCCATGTTGTCATCAACGCGCTCGATGCGGCTTGCGAGCCAGGGCGTAGGGGTTGTATTGCCCAGGGGGCCCATGAAGATGAGCGGCATTTCGACCATGTAGAAGGACTCGCTGCCGAAGTTCCAGTTGCCGGCAGTTACCCCACCCCACATGCCGACGCCGAAGCGGGTGCGGCCGGGAAGGACGAGCAGGCGGTCTGAGTCGACGGTGTCGGGGTTGACGGCGTATTGGATGCCGGGCAGCTCGGCCATTTCTTCGCCGGCATCCTCCTCCATGGCGGTGTCGGCCCCGTCTCCGGTGGTTGCCGGTGCGGCGCAGGCGCCGACGAGCAGGGCGAAGACCAACAGGAGCGACAGGAGTGTACAGTTCAACCAGTTTTGTTTGAAACGCATGTCTTTTTCTCCTTTGGAAAATAGAAGTACGTGGGCCTATGTCGGTTTGCACCGTTGCAGAGGATTGAGAGAAGGAATCTGTTGGGCATTTTAGGGAAAATCGGGGGGTGTGTCAAACGGCAAAAATATGGCAATAAAGCGACTGTTGGTTTTACTGCTTTCATTTTGCGTCTTGGCTGGTGTGCATATGCGGGAGATTGACGAGCATTTGATTGAACCAGGATTTGCAGGATTGCAGGGATTTTCGGGATGGCGGGCGCGCTGTGGACACCGGTGGGTTGGGCGAGAGATGGACGTGTGCGGCCAGAGAGTTTGCGAGAGAACGACGAGAGAATCAGGGGGTTTTCTGTGCATGTGTGCGGGGAGGGGGGTTGGAGGATTTGAGGGCGGTTGTTTGGTCTGTTCGGGGAGGGAATGACGGGTACGAGGTGTGTGTTTGGGCGGACTGGGAGCAGTTTCGGCGGAATTGGGGGCGGGAAGGTGATGATTTTGGTGGATGTGGGGTCTGGGAGGCGAGTGATGGGTAGGGGCGTACAGCTGCTGCCCAGAGGGAACAGCACTATTTGTTATATCTTATTTATTGGTCTAATTATCCTGCTGCAGTTGCGGGGACGATGGGAAATTGTCGTCCGTTGTTATTATAGTCGTCGAGAAAGACGCCAAGCTCTTCCCGTTTTCTCTTGGTATTCGTTTCGATTGCCCACTTTCGTTGGTAGTCTTCGTCTTGAGAGAGTTCGTGGGTTATGCGCTTGAGCTCCTTGATCTGGTTGAGCTGCGCTGCCATGACTTCTTGCGGCGAATCGTCAATTCGGACTAATCGGGAGGGTTTGGCTTTGGGTTTCACACGGGCCGGGAGCGCGGTGAAGGGCTGCCCGGTGAGGGGGTCGAACGGGGCTGCGGGGGGACAGGCCAAACGGGACCGGGTCTCTGCGATGTCCTTTTCCATGACGTCCAACAGGTCGGTGATTTCGTGAACATCGGGAAGGTCGGATCTTTCGCCATCGTATTCGTCGGATTGTTCCCATGCATAGACTTCAAGCTGATCCTCCACTTCATTCAGCATCTGTTGCTTTACGTCGAGGTGGTGGTAGCCGAAGCGGCGGCGCCCTCTGTCGTTGAGGACCACCTCGGAGGGTTCGTCGGGGTTGTCCGGCTCATTGAGTTCGGCGAAGCCCTGGTCGACGAGGGATTCGGCGCGGTACTGGGCCAGTTGGGTGGTGATGGTGTCGGCGGCTGCGAGGATGTCGGGGTTGGCGGGTGCGCCGGCGAGTTGGGCGGCGGCGGACTGGGTCTCTTCGGTGCGGATGAGATCCATTTCTTCGTCGGCGAGGCGGTATAGGTCGACGAGGGTTTTGGCGCTGCGACAGGCGGCGTTGCAGGCGGCGGGGGAGATCGTTCCTTCCAGGACGCGGTTCATGCTGTCATGGACGAGGTCGATGGCCTGCTTGAGCCGTTCGGGGATGCGTTTGTCGAGTCGGGCGGCGGTGGCGGAGTTTTTGCCGCCGCGGGAGCGCCATTCGCGGGTGAGGTCGGCGGGCGCGTGGGCTATGCAGTAGCCGTCGAATTGGTCGAGGCCGTTTCCCTGGCAGGGGCTGCCGTCTTTTCTGATTCCTTTGCATGGGGTTTTGGACATTGTTTATGGCACCTCATATGCGGGTTGTTCTGGTCGTGCGGCCGGGGGGCCGGCGATGGTGGTGGGTATGTGATCAGCGCCGGGGTAGAACACCGGTGCTGATTAGGTATTATAACACGGTATTTGCGTGTTTTTTGGGCAATTTCATTGGATTTTGGTTTTGGGTTGCGAGGGAGGGGAGGGTGAACACTTTTTGGAACCACGGAGAAGGGCAAGGGCAACTTCAACTTCAACACCTTTTTTAGCCACGGAGGGCCACGGAGGGGCACGGAGAACGGCAACGGCGACTTCAACTTCTTTTGTCCACGGAGGGCCACGGAGAACGGCGACTTCAACACCTTTTGTACGCGGAAGGTCGCGGAGAAGGGCAATGGTGGTGATGTGGGCGATGGAGTGGGTGCGAGGGCAGGCACAAGGCCTGCCCCTACCGGCTGTGTTGGTGGCTATGGGCCTTCGTTGCGCCACCAGCGGATTTCGTTGCTGCCGCGTTCGGCGGCGGCGACGATGTCGAGGCGGCCGTTGCCGTTGATGTCGGCGGCGAGGACCATGTTGGCGTTTGTCCAGCCGTCTTTGAGGAGCTGCATGTCCCAGGGGCCGCGGGGGTCGCCGCGGTGTTTGAAGTAGGCGACGCGGCCAGTGACGTTCCAGGCGGTGGCGACGACTTCGGTGTGGCCGTCACCGTCGAAGTCGGCGGCGATGGCTTGGAAGGCATTGGGGAAGCGTTCGCAGATTATGTGCTTGCGCCATTTACCGGCGGCAGGATTGCCGTCGTTTTCGTACCAGACGACCTGGTGATGTTCGTAGGCTACTCCCTGTTGTTCGCCCGGGGGGAGCATGCCGAGGGCCATGACGACGTCAAGGTCGCCGTCTCCGTCCATGTCGACGGGGTGGCCGTGGATGGGCTGGGGGGCGTCGTCGATGATGTGCTTGATCCAGGGCTGCTTGGCGGGGTCGCCCGGGTTTTCGTACCAGACGACCTGATTGGCGACGCGGGCGGTGCCGAGGAGGTCGATCTTGCCGTTGCCGTCGATGTCGGCGGCGTGGATGGCACGGGTCTCGCCGATGTTGTCTTCGATGATGTGTTTGATCCATTGGCCGGCGCGGTTTTCGTACCAGACGAACTGGTTGCCTTTGCGCCAGGTGGATGCGGCGATGTCGAGATGGCCGTTGCCGTTGAAGTCGGCCACGGCGACGTCGTAGGCACCTGTGAGCGTGCCTTCGTCGACGTAGCGGGTGCTCCAGGAGCTGGCCAGGCGCGGGTCTCCTTCATATTCGAAGTAGAGCAGACAGCCGTTTATGTTGTCGATGAAGACGATTTCGGGGCGGCCGTCGCCGTCGATGTCCACGACCTGGTGGCGTTCGAGCCATTCGGGGGTGCGTTTGTGGATGATGTGGCGGGTGAAGTTGCCGTGGCCGTCGTTTTCGAGCCAGTAGAGGCCGACGTCGGTGTCGGGCGTGATGAGGTCGGGTACGCCGTTGCCGGTGAGGTCGAAGGCGGAGATGCCGTAGGTGTATTCGTAGCCGTCCTGGGCGAGGTGTTCGGTGAGGTTGATGAGGTTGGGCATTTTTTCTTTCCTGAGGCAGGTGGGAGTGGGCGTTTGGGGAACGATAGCAGGGATGTGGGGAGAGGGCAAGGGCGGTTTTTAGTAGGCAGTTTTTAGTTTTTAGTGAACTGCGACTTCAACTTCTTTAGCCACAGAGGGTCACGGAGAACTGCAACTTCAACAGATGTGTCCGCGAAGGCAAGCTAAGACACGCTAAGAACTGCAACGTCAACACCTGTATCCTTGGATACGAAGAAGCTGATGTTGACGTTCTTCGCGTCCATTCACGGATAGGAGGTTTTCGCAGTTAACTGACCACCGATCACGGACAACTGACCACAGGTGTTAGTCAGAGTGCGCGGGCGGCGTGGGTTCTGAGACATGGCTTTGGACGGCGGCGCGCAGAAGGCTTATCTCGTGGGTGAGTTGGGCGATTTGTTTGTCGGTTCTTTCGATCTGTTTGCCGGTTTCTGCGATTTGTTTGGCGTTGTTGGCGATCAATTCTCTAGTTTGGTTCAGGCCTTCGTTGGCTTCGTTGTTGATGCGGTCCATATGGTTGTGAATCTGTATGTGGGAGCGCGTGACCTCTTTGCTGAAGTTGGCGATGGCGCGCTCGGTGATCTTTTGCTGTTCGGCGGTTTGGTCGAGGTTGCGCTCGATTCGGTCGAGGCGGTCTTCGGATTGCTGCGTCATGGGGGGGAGTCTCCTTTAACTGCAGTGGTCAGTGATCAGTGGTTAGTGGTCAGTATACTACAGGCAGCTAGCTTGTAAGCTGGCGGCCTTAACGGGCAACTAATCACCGATCATTCACAGCTAGTGCTTGGGTCCGGCGTAGTGGCTGGCGGGCTGGGTCGGCTGCGGCTAACTATTCGGCTGCGGCATGGGCCTGGGCCAACAATTGTTTTGCGTTCATGCGGCTGGACAGGCTGGTGATACAGCGATTGGCGGGTGGTGCGCGCCGGGGCCGGGGTGTTGCAAGCACCGCCGGGCTGTTGTTACTTGATTTCACTGTTTGTTTGTTAAGTATATAGAAAATGCGGAAATATATCGAGGCCTGGCGGTACCGGTCTGGGCCACTTTCAGTCTGGAAGGGGGACGGTTTGCAGAGCTGGGCCGGGCCGGGACGGAGCAGTCCGAAGCAGTGCACGCCGCCGCTCAGAATAGCAAATCTTCACTACCGTCCGTCATCTTGCCGTTTACGGTTGGCAATTCGAGGGAACCTGGGCTTTGCCCAAGGTTTCGGCGATTATTGCGGCGCTCTCCGGGTAGTGATCTTCCGGCATTATTCCTCTCGTTTCGTCAGATTAATCTACGTACGCCAAAGAGCGGAGAGCGGCCGTTTGAGCCCGGTGCTCGTTTACCGAAGCGGTCTTCTTCGGCGCGTCCAGGACGGCCTCGGAGGGCCGGGGAGAACTGCAACTGCAGTGGTCAGTGGTTAGTGGCGAGTGGTCAGTTGAACTGCAACTTCAACACCTTTATCCGCGGAGGGACACGGAGGGACACAGAGAACTGCAACTTCAACTTCTTTGTCCACGGAGGGCCACGAAGGGACACGGAGAACTGCAACTGCAGTGGTCAGTGGTTAGTGGCGAGTGGTCAGTTGAACTGCAACTTCAACACCTTTATCCGCGGAGGGACACGGAGGGACACAGAGAACTGCAACTTCAACTTCTTTGTCCACGGAGGGCCACGAAGGGACACGGAGAACTGCAACTGCAGTGGTCAGTGGTTAGTGGCGAGTGGTCAGTTGAACTGCAACGTCAACACCTTTAGCCACGGTGGGGGTTGGGCGGGGTGGTGTGGGAGCGGGGAATGTAACTTGACATTATAGAACATTTGTTCTATAATGGCGGCTGAAATGGATTCCGGCGCCAGCTGGGGGAAGGAATTATGCGAGTGGCTTGTGTTCTGATTACGCATTTGCGGGCAAAGGCGGAGATGAGGCGCAAAGGCGAGGAGAGAGGGGAGAGGAGTGAGGAGAGAGAGGACGCCTTGGACTCCTTGTCCTCGGAGTCCGTCGACGCTCGGTCGGGGTCGCAGGCGCTTTCGGAGCAGGCTTGTGCAGGTGGGCATACCGAGGAGAGAGGGGAGAGGAGTGAGGAGAGAGAGGACAGCTTTGACTGCTCGCCCTCGGAATCGCTCGCCGCTCGGTCGGGGTCACAGGCGCATTCGGAGCAGGCTTGTGCAGGTGCGGAGGAGGTGCGGGTGGAGGAGCCTGCTGCTCAGGCTTGTGAAAATACGCAGGAGATGCGGGCGGAGGAGCCTGCTGCTCAGGCTTGTGAAAGTGCGCAGGGGATGCGGTCGCACAAGCCTGCGACTTTGATTGTTGAGCGCGGGGGGAGTGGGGGCGGGACGCCGGTGGTGGTGGACTATTTTCCGGGGGCGGTGGGGGTGAAGGTGGGGATGACGCTGGAGCAGGCGGTGTCGTATCTGGCGGAGACGGTTGTGCTGAATGCGGATGAGCTGTATTACCGGCAGGTCTTTGGCGAGGTGATCCGGGCGTTGCAGGGGGTGAGCGACCGGGTTGAAGGGGCGGAGCTGGGGACGGCTTATGTGCGTATCGACGGGATGGAGGCGCTGTATGGGGGTGAGGAGCAGGTGGTGCAGGCGCTGCTGGAGGCGGTGCCGGCGGATCTGACGGCGCGCATTGGGGTGGCGGATGCGAAGTTTCCGGCGTTTGTGGCGGCGCGCATGCGGGAGCCGGGGGTGTCACACGCGCCGGAGGATGTGCGGGGGTTCCTGGCGCGGTATTCGGTCGAGCTGCTGCCGGTGGAGGCGGATGTGAAGAGCAAGCTGCACCGTTTCGGTCTGTACAGGATGGGGGAGGTGGCGGCGATGGAGGAGCATCTGATCGCGGCCCAGTTCGGACGGGAGGGGAGCCGGTTGTGGGCGCTGTGCAATGGGGTCGACGACAGTCCTGTCGTCGCGACGGCGTTTGAGGAGTCGATCGTTGAGGAGATCGCGCTGCCGTTCAACTCGACTTCGATCGAGCTGCTGCTGGTGGCGGTGGATACGCTGCTGCGGAGAGGGTATGCGCGGCCTGAGCGGGGGGGCAGGGTTGTGGGGGCGGCGACGCTGCAGGGCCGGGCGCGGGGGTGGCCGCCGTGGACGTTGTCGGTGGCTTTCAAGGAGCCGGTGGGGCGGTGGGAAGGGGCGGCAGCCTTGGTCCGGAACCGGATTGAGCTGGAGCCGCCGGAGATTCCGGTTGAGGATGTGACGCTGACGCTGTCGGATTTTCGCGGGGGGACGGGGATGCAGATGGGGCTGTTTGAGGATGTGAAGGAGACGGCGGGACGGCGGTTGATGGAGATGGAGAAGCGGCTGCAGGTGCGGATGAACGGGAATCATGTTCTGCACCGCATTGCGGAGGTGGCGCCGTGGCATCCTGCGCCGGAGATGCGGGCGCTGCAGATCCCGATCGATCCGGCGAAGCGGGATGATATCAGGCCGTTGCATGCGCCGGCGCGGGTGGAGGTACGGGAGGGGGCGGGGGGTGAGCCGGCGGCGGTGCAACTTGGGAAGCGCTGGCGGCGGGTGGCGCGCGTGGCGGACCGGTGGACGTTTGATCTGTGGTGGCTGGCGCAGCCGATTACGCGGGCGTATTACCGGGTTGGGTTGGCGGAGAATGGGGGCGCGGGTGGGAACGGCGATGGGCAGGTGACTTTGTTTCGGGATGAGAGGGAGGGGGGGTGGTATCGGCAGAATGGGTGAACGGCAACGGCAACACCTTTGGAACCACGGAGGGCCACGGAGGTGCACGGAGAACGGCAACTGCAACACCTTTTGTCCGCGAAGGGGCGCGAAGGGACGCGAAGAACGGCAACTGCAACACCTTTTGATCCACGAAGGGCCACGAAGAACGGCAACGGCAACTTCAGGAACGGCAACGGCAACACCTTTGGAACCACGGAGGTGCACGGAGAACGGGAACGGCAACTGCGACACCTTTTTGTCCACGGAGGGCCACAGAGGGTCACGGAGAACGGCAACTGCAACTTCAGGAACGGCAACTGCAACTGCAACACCTTTTGTCCGCGGAGGGGCGCGGAGAACACCTATTTGATCGGCGGAGGGCCGCGTACTGGCGGAGGGGGCGTGGAACTGCTGGGGTTAGGGGGCTGAGACTGAAGCGGGGGGGTGGAGACATTGTTGGCTAGACATTGTTGGCTAGACATTGTTGGCTAGACATTGTTGGCTAAACACCGTGCTCTAGACACGTTGCTGGGGAAGAATGAGCACGGTGGTCTAGTAAGGGCGGGGCGTTGCGGGGGCGCAGCCCCTGCACAAGGGAGGGCCGAAGGCCCGGACGCACAACTGCAGTGGTCAGTGGTCAGTGGTCAGTGGCCAGTGGTCAGTGGTCAGTTTTTAGTGAGTTTCTGGGTTGGTGGGAAGGGGATTGGGAGGAGTCTTTATGGATGGGGGATATGTTGAGCTGCGGGTGAAGAGCTTTTTTTCGTTTGGGGAGGGGGCGTCGCATCCGCATGAGCTGCTGGCGCAGGCGAAGGCGCAGGGGTATGGGACGCTGGCGCTGACGGACACGAATTTGTGCGGGGCGCTGGAGTTTGCGCGGCTGGCGAACAGTTTGGGGATGCGGGCGATCAGCGGCGGGACGTTGACGCTGACGGACGGGTCGCGGGTGACGCTGCTGGCGAAGACGCGGGCGGGGTATTCGAATATTTCGCGTCTGTTTACGCTGGCGAACGAGGTGGACCGCAGGGAGCCGCGGCTGGATCCGAGGCATCTGGCGGAGCATGCGGAGGGCACGGTGCTGCTGACGGGGGGGCATGACAGCTGTGTGGCGCGGCTGGCGCTGGCGGGGCGGCGGCAGGAGGCGGCGGCGCTGTTGCGGGATTATGCGGGGTGGTACGGCCCTGATTCGGTGTACGCGGCGCTGCAGCAGAATTTTCTGGAGGGGGACACGGTGCGGAACCGCAGGCTGGCGGGGGTGGCGGAGGAGGCGGGCGTGCGGCTGGTGGTGAGCAATGACGTGCATTATCACGCGGCGGAGCGGTACAGGCTGCAGAATGCGCTGGTGGCGATCCGGCTGAACACGACGGTCGACCAGGCGCTGCCGCATCTGCGGCCGAACGGGCATCTTTATCTGAAGCCGGCGGAGGAGATGGCGGGTCTTTTTGCTGAGTTTCCGGAGGCGGTGGAGAACACGGTGGAGATTGCGGAGCGGTGCGCGTTCGATTTGGGCACGGACCTGGGGTATACGCTGCCGAAGCCGGCGCTGCCGGAGGGGTATACGGCGGAGGGGTATCTGCGGGAGCTGTGCTACGAGGCGGCGGTGCGGCGCTACGGCGCGGTGACGCGGCAGATCACGGCGCGGCTGGAGGAGGAGTTCAGTCTGATCGGGCGGCACGGGCTGGCGGGTTTTCTGCTGCTGTACCGGGAGATTGTGATGATCGCGCAGGAGATCATGGAGGAGAGAGGAAGGCCTGCCGAGTTGGCGGGGCGGGAGCCGCCGGGGCGCGGGCGGGGGTCGTCGGTGGCGCTGCTGGTGGGGTATCTGATCGGGATCAGCCATGTGGACCCGCTGAAGTGGAATCTGACGCTGGAGCGGTTTCTGTCGGCGGATATGACGGTGCTGCCGGACATCGACCTCGATTTTCCGCGGGCGCTGCGGGATGAGCTGATCGAGCGGGTGCACGAGCGGTTCGGGCCGGAATATGCGGTGCTGGCGGGTGCGATCGCGACGTACAAGATCAAGGGGGTGCTGCAGGATCTGGGCAAGGCGCTGGGGCTGCCGCAGGAGGAGCTGCGGCTGCTTTCGAAGCAGATGCGGTCGCATGATGCGGGGCGCTTGCGGGAGGAGATGGAGCAGCTGCCGGCGTTCAGCCAGCGGGTGAATGCGTGCGGGTGGCGGGAGCTGATCGAGCTGGGGCCGCAGCTGATGGGGGCGCCGAAGCTGCTGAGCCAGCATGTGGGGGGGATGATCCTGAGCAGCTCGCCGATTCCGGAGATGGTGCCGGTGCGGGCGGGGGCGATGGAGGGCCGGTTCATCATGGACTGGGACAAGGACAGTGTGGCGGACGCGGGTTTTGCGAAGATCGATATTCTGTCGCTGCCGGTGCTGGACCAGCTGCAGGAGGCGCTGGATCTGGTGGAGGCGCGGGAGGGGAGGCGGCCGGACTTGAGCCGGATCGATCCGGAGGACGAGAAGGTGTACGACATGATCAATGCGGGGCTGTCGAAGGGGATCTTTCTGCTGCAGTCGCCGGCGCAGCTGAAGATGGGGCAGCGTCTGCTTTCGCGCAATCTGCTGGACCTGGCGTACCAGGTGGCGCTGATCCGGCCGGGGGTGGGGGTGCAGGGGAGCGCGGTGTCGCAGTTTGTGGAGAGGTACCGGCACGGGGCGGAGTGGGAGTATGATCATCCGCTGGAGGAGCGGGCGCTGGCGCGGGGGTACGGGGTGATCGTGTGGCAGGAGCAGGTGGTGCAGCTGATCACGGATGTGGCGGGGTTGACGGCGGCGCAGGCGGATGAGATCCGGCGGGCGTTTGCGAGGTCGAACAACGAGCATCTGATCGCGCTGCATTGGGAGCAGTTTCGGGAGGGGGCGCGCGGACGGGGTGTTGCGGAGGAGACGGCGCGCACGATTTTTGCGAAGATCAACGGGCATTACATGTTCCCGGAAAGCCATTCGCATGCGTTTGCGATCACGGCTTTCCAGGCGGCGTGGCTGAAGTGCTATTACCCGCTGGAGTTTTTTGTGACGCTGATGAATAACCAGCCGATGGGCTTTTACCCGCTGGAGACGCTGAAGCAGGATGCGCGGCGGTTCGGGATCCCGTTTCGCAATCCGTGCGTGAACCGGAGCGAGGTGCGGTGCACGCCGGAGGAGGGGGCTGTGCGGATGGGGCTGGTGTTCACGAAGGATGTGGGGGAGGCGTGGGCGAGGCGGGTTGTGGAGGAGAGAGGGCGGAACGGGGCGTATATGAGCACGAGCGACGTGGTGCGGCGGACGGGGATGACGGACCAGGCGGTGCTGTCGCTGGCGATGGCGGGGGCGTTTGACGGGATCGCGAGCAACCGGCGGGAGGCGCTGTGGGATGCGGGGCTGACGGTGCGGTCTACGGGGAACGGGCAGGGTGCGCTGTCGCTGGCGCGGACGGGGAGCGCGGCGGCGTTGACGGATTTTGATGCGCGCGAGCAGATGATCGGGGAGTACCAGGTGCTGGAGATCTATCCGAAGGGGCATTTGATGGAATTTGTGCGGCCGACGCTGGCGGGGCATGTTCTGGCGTCGGTGGATGTGGAGAGACAGGATGAGGGGGCGGCGGTGACGGTGGCGGGGTGGCCGGTGGCGAGGCAGCATCCGCGCGGGCGGGACGGGACGGTGTTTGTGACGATCGAGGATGAGTTCGGCGATGTGCAGGTCATTCTGTGGGGGGATGTGTTTGCGCGTTATAGCCGGGAGCTGGACAGCCAGGTGATCGAGGTGAGAGGGACGGTCTCGAAGTGGGATGGGACGACGAATGTGATCGTTACTTCGTTGCGGGCGATACGGGTGGGGGTGAAGATGCCGCGGGCGCATGATTGGCATTGAAGGGCAGTGGTCAGTGGTCAGTGGTCAGTGGTCAGTGGTCAGTGGTCAGTGGTCAGTGGTCAGTGGTCAGTGGTCAGTGGTCAGTGGTCAGAACTGCAGTGGTCAGTGGTCAGAACTGCAGTGGTGGGTGGTCAGTTGTTAGTTGCTAGAACCGAAGGGAATCAGGAGGCGGGTGTTTTTATGGCAGAGGCTCAGACGAAACGTATAAGGTCTTACAGGGATTTGAAGGTTTGGCAGAAGTCAATGGACTTGGCGGTTCGGACTTACGAGCTCACGAGGACATTTCCTTCGGAGGAGAAGTATGGAATTGTCTCCCAGATGCGACGGGCGGCGGCCTCGGTGCCGGCGAACATTGCGGAAGGGCAGGCAAGGCGTTCAACCAAGGAGTTTATTCAGATGCTTGGTATCGCGCGAGGTTCTTTGGCCGAGATAGAAACTTTTGTGGCATTGTCCGAAAGACTGGGAATGACCAGAAGCGAGACCAGCGAGAGCTTGTTGGAGGACTGCGCGGAGATTAACAGAATGATGAATGGACTGATGCGCGCACTGTCGAGTAGGGGGTAGAACTGCGGAGGTCATTGGTCAGTGGTTAGCGTTCAATCGGCGTTCAAAAGACCCGATTTGCAAGTGCGCCCCCGGAAGTCACATTCCAAGAATTTCTGATGCGCGCACTGTCGAGTAGGGGGTGGAACAGCGGAGGTCGTTGGTCAGTGGTTAGGGTTCAATCGGCGTTCAAAAGACCCGAATTGCAAGTGCGCCCCCGGAAGTCACATTCCAAGAATTTCTGATGCGCCCACTGTCGAGTAGGGGGTGGAACTGCGGAGGTCACTGGTCAGTGGTTAGCGTTCAATCGGCGTTCAAAAGACCCGATTTGCAAGTGCGCCCCCGGAAGTCACATTCCAAGAATTTCTGATGCGCCCACTGTCGAGTAGGGGGTGGAACTGCGGAGGTCATTGGTCAGTGGTTAGGATTCAATCGGCGTTCAAAAGACCCGAATTGCGAGTGCGCCCCCAGAAGTCACATTCCAAGAATTTCTGCCGTGCTGACGGTAGACGCGATGGTCGGTAATGGTCCAGCCGTAATCGGGTTCGAGCTCGTCCTCGTCGGTACCGACACGCGCGATACTCAACGTAAACGTATTGCCTGCGTCTGCCGGGGGCGACAGGACGGACAGGTAGCCGGTGTACTTTTCCAGAGCAGGGCAGTCATCGTCGCCGCCTTCGTTTGGCGCTACAAACTCGAACACACGGTTCTGCAAGGCTTCCCGGACCGTCCCATCGTCTTCAAGTGACACTTTGCAAAGCACGTCCGCGGGTATCTCCTGACTCGTAATGAAGTGGGGCATGGCACTATGCAGCGTTGCCGTCAAGTGCGTGGATAGGGGTCCACCCGAAACTGCTGTCACGCAGACACCGATTGAATGGAGATCGTATTCAATCTCTCTACTGCCTGCATTGAACGGCTGGCCGAGCCTCCTGTTGGGAGGTTCGAGGGTCTCTGAACTTCCAGGACGGTCGTGCAGGTTTGAGATGAGTTCGACTGCCATTTTCTGATCCTGGAAAACAGCTGTCCCTCCCTGGACATCGACCAATTGAATTTGCTGGCGTGCAAGACCGAAGTCTCCGTGCGCCGTGTTGGAGCCCTGGCTCTTCTCCTCGCTCCGTATCGCCTAAATCTGGAAACTGTACACTTCATCCGCTGCGCCGGCGGTCGTACCGGGGTAGACGGTTGTGATGCTGGCCGTGTCGGTCACCAGCGCAGTCAGCTCCGATTCGCCCAGGGCGGGCAGGATCTGGTAGCCGGTGACTGACGCAGCAACCACGGCCGGCGCGTCCCAGTTGAGGATGACGCCCCCGTTTTGGACCAGCGGGAGGCCCAGATTGGAGGGAGCCAGTTCCGCTGTGCCGGGTGTGGCATAAGGCGGCGTCTCCGCCAGGACAGACGCCGACGGTGCGCTGGCGCCGTGCGCGTTGACAGCGATGACGTGATGAGTGTAATACTTCTCCGGCTCCACACTGCCGTCAGTGTGGCTCGTCGCCGATGAGCCTGTGCCGGTCGCGATCGTGGTGAATTCACCGTTCGGATCGACGTCGCCGTTGTGCCGTAGCACCAGGTAGTGGGTAATGGTGCCTGACAGTTTCAGATCAAATGCCGTCTTTCCCACGTTTGATATCGGGTTGCAATATAGTATACTCGATCAGTGTGTAATTTGCAGTGAAATTGTGCCAATTCTCTCTGTTTTCATGTGTAATTTCACGTTCCTTCTGCAATTTTTCGAACCGGCTCCCCAACTTGTCACAGTTTCAGCCGTTGCGGGCCGCGTGGGCTCGCGGGGCGCCACGCTTAGAAGAGGTTGAGAATATGAACCGCGCCGAACAGCTTGAACGTGAGGTAGCGATCCTGCGGGACCGACTCTCGAGACTGAGTGAGGCTAGCCTGCGCATCAACGAAACGCTGGACTACCAGTCGGTGCTCCAGAAGGTATTGGACAGCGCTTGTTCGCTGACCGGAGCTCGCTACGGCGTCATCACCCTTATGGACGATTCGGGAAAAGTGGAGGACCATCTGTTCTCGGGACTGACCCCCGAGCATGCCGCGGTGTTCAAGGAGTTGCCCGAACTGCTGACCTTCTTCGACCACCTCAACAGGCTTGAGGCGCCGTTGCGTCTGAGTGACTTTCACATCTACGACTGCCAACTGGGCCTTCCCGAGCTCTCTCCCCCGATGCCTGTGAGCGATCCCCTGCCCTTTCTGGCGGCGCCGATACGCCATCTGGGAGAGGGCATTGGGGCCATCTACGTCAGCGAGAAGGGGCGGGAGTTCACTTCTGAGGACGAGGAGACCCTGGTCATGTTCGCTTCCCAGGCGGCGCTGGTCATCGCCAACGCCCGCAGGCACCGTGACGAGCTGCGGGTGAGGGCCGACCTGGAGACCCTGGTGAACACGGCTCCTGTGGGCGTCGTCGTATTCGACGCCAAGACCGCGGACGTGGTATCCATCAACCAGGAGATGAGAAGGATTGTCAGCGGCCTGCACGGGCCGGACACTTCTGTGGAGGAGATCGCTAGGCTGCTGACCCTACGGCGGGCCGACGGGCGCGAGGTTTCCCTACAGGAGTTTCCGTTGACGTATCTGCTGAGCATCGGGGAGACGGTGCGGGCCGAGGAGATCGTGCTGCAGGTCCCCGACGGCCGCTCCATCACAACATTGTTGAATGCCACGCCCATCCGCTCGGAGGAGGGGGAGGTCGTGTCATTCGTCATCATCTTCCAGGACATGACGCCACTGGAGGAGCTGGAGCGGATGCGGACCGAGTTCCTGGCGATGGTGAGCCATGAGCTGAGGACACCGCTGAGCGCGATCAGGGGATCGGTGGACACGTTGCTGGAGGCCGCTTCCGAGCTGGACTCGGCAGAGATTACACAGTTTCACCGCATCATTCGAGATCAGTCCGACAGTATGCGACACATGATTGCCGACCTGCTGGATGTTGCCCGCATCGATATAGGCACACTGCCTGTTGACCTCAAGCCGTCCGAGGTCTGGGATTTGGTAGACGAGGCGAGGAACAGGTTCGAGGGCGGAGGGGGGCAGCACAGCCTGGAGATGGACATTTCCCCGCACCTGCCGCAGGTCATGGCTGACTGGCGGCGCATCGTCCAGGTTCTGGGCAACCTGCTGGCCAACGCGTCCAGACACTCGCCCCAGTCGTCGGCCATCAAGGTAACGGCGAAGCAGGACCGCGTTCACGTGGCGATCTCAGTCTCAGACAGCGGTGTGGGAATACCATCCGAGCGGCTGCCGCACCTGTTCAGGAAGTTCTCCAGAATTGATGGCAAGGGGCAGATAGGAGACACCGGCCTGGGCCTGGCCATCTGCAAGGGAATCGTTGAGGCGCACGGGGGCCGCATCTGGGCCGAAAGCGACGGAACTGGTCTGGGCAGCCACTTCACTTTTACCATACCGGCGATCGAGGCGGCTGCAACCGCTGTCTCGCGGCCCTCCGGTGGCCAGCAGAGGTTGAGGGGAAGTGGACCCCGTATCCTCTGCGTCGACGACGATCCCCAGACGCTCAGGTATGTCAGGGACGCTCTCTCCAGAGAGGGATTCAAACCCATTGTGACCGCGGATCCGAAAAATGTCTTCGACCTGATGGAGGAGGAAAAACCGCATCTGGTCCTCCTCGACCTGGTCCTGCCGGGCAGAGACGGCCTTGAGCTGATGAGGGAAATCCGCGAGTTTGCGGATGTTCCGGTTATCTTTTTGTCGGTGTACGGTCAGGACGAAGTGGTGGTCAAAGCGTTCGACATGGGCGCAACGGACTACATCGTGAAGCCTTTTTCAACCACGGAATTGGCAGCCAGGATAAGAGCCGCGCTGCGCAGGCAAGCCGTGCCTGCAATGTTCGAGCCTTCCGAACCCTATCAGCTGGAAGACCT
Organism: Caldilineaceae bacterium; assembly: GCA_965207495.1. Lineage (GTDB taxonomy): Bacteria > Chloroflexota > Anaerolineae > Caldilineales > Caldilineaceae > Bin5. The sequence continues at coordinate 2,003,870 of OZ242287.1, read as the reverse complement.
GCAGATCGATTTCGTCCAAAACAGGGTTACCGTTGCCGGGCGTCCGATACGGCTCACCGACATCGAGTACCGGATGCTGGTTGTCCTTTCAGCCAGCGCAGGCAGTGTTCTACCCAACATGCACCTGCTGGAGCAGGTCTGGGGCCTGGGGAAAACCGGCGGCTACGGGCCGGTGCGCAACATAATCCGGAGGTTGCGCAGGAAGCTAGGGGACGACGCCAGAAAGCCCACATACATCTTCAATGAGCCAAGAATCGGCTACTACATGCCAGAGGGCGTGTGACGACCGACCATGGCGGTCACCGGATTGAGCAAGTTTTGCAAGTTCATTCGGATTCTTCTCGTCTCTGTTGCGGGGTTGACGCAGCCATTTCAGGTCCTTAGAGGACTTCGCGGACCCAACACCACTGTTCAGATCCACAGCCCACGTTTCGCTACAGCCAATAGGAGCAGTGGCTCGTCACGACGCGACTGTCAGTTCGAAGGCATTCTGGATTCGCCACTTCCTTGAAGGCAGTTGGTGGGAGGTTGTCAGGAGCGGGTGCCGGTGCCTGGGCACGCATACGCGGGCGATTCAGGTGGGGTGAAGATGCCGCGGGCGCATGACTGGCATTGAGGAAGGGCAGTTCTTAGTAGTCAGTTTTTAGTTTTTAGTGAACGGCGGTCGCGGGAGGAATCGGAAATGGGGGGAGTGGCTGATTTGTTGTCTGAATCAGGATTTGCAGGATTTTTGTGGATTTTCAGGATGCGAGAGTGGGTGGGTCAGGGAATGAGTGATAGATCCACGAAGGACGCGAAGTGGCGCGGAGGAACCATGTGCGATCGACAGAGATCATGGTCTTCCAGTACAAGAATCATGCGAGAAACGGTGCATTTGGTCTCGCAGTCGGCTTGATTCTGTCCCGATTGGGATGGCGTGCTGCGGAAGTAAAGAGGGCCCAGTTACTTATGACAGCAAGATTCCGAGACGATGGAAGTGGACCAGATTCCCTTCACGTAAGTATGGGGGAAATTGAACAAGTGGGTGGAGTTACTCGGGGGCATTGTGAGCTCCCAGGCCGCGCTTTCGAAAACTCCGTCACTTGCAACACCGGGGGGGAAGGTTGCTCCCGCATGCAAGGTAACACTCTGATTGGGATCTTTCACTGAGCGGTACAGGCCTGGCTTGTTGCATAATTGCCCCGTAATTCCAGCTATGCGTTCCTCTGTCGGGCGATTCTCCCCTGGACGATCCTGCAAGGGGGGATGAGCCGCGCGCCTTTCTCTTCTTATCCACAGGAAAACTGTGAAGAGTGCCACAACAGTGAAGAGTGCCACAACAGTAAGGGCACTAACAACGGCATCCAATATCTGCACCTCCACGCGATACTGACCAGGTCTACCAATAGAATCTTCCACTGTTACGAATTCAGTGCATTGGCAACTAGCTGGATGGGGGATTTTCGGAGTCAGGTGGGGAAGAGAAGATCCCTTCAAGGTCTATTTGCTGCAGCGGCTGAGTAAGTCCCCGAATCTTCGGATCGCCTCCCCTGCGCGTACACACTGAGAAGCAGCCGAAGCGTCAGCCTGTCCAGCGACGAAGGAGCTCTACGCACCCTGGCTGGATTGAGAACTCCGAAACCATTGGTTTCCAGTGCGCCGGGGTTTTCTGCGTGGTGAAGTCTGGCCGTCCCCCGTTCCACGGTAATGCGTATGCTAGTTGTCGGGTTCCGAGTTAACGCCGAGGCGCACAGGGGACTGGCCAGGAAGATCATATCGTCCACAGTGGATCATCGAGCATCTCCAACAGTCTCTCCTTCGCGTCAGACCGAAGCTTGTCGTAGTCGTGGAGTTCATCCAATTGGGGGACAGACTTGAGGTGGCCATCAGAAACAGTCTGGAATACGCCTATTCTGCCGCCGACGATGATCACCCAATACTTGTGATTGTGGGTCGAGCACATCTTCCCTCCCATTCTCACGACCAATCTCTTGAGCATCAGGTAAGGCGGGTGAGGTCGGGTTACATTCATCGAGTTCGACTCTCTTCCTTTTTTGCGAATCGGTTTGTCTATTGTTACGGGCACGAGGCAGCTCAGATCGTAACGGGTTGACGCCGGCGCGCGCGGGGGCGCGTAGGTCGTTCATCACCATTCCGGAACTGTCATTTGCCCGTCTCCATCATCTGCAGATGCAGTTGGCCTTTGCAGAAGGTAAGCGTTTTCCGCTTAGTAGGTCGAGACACCTATTGGGGTTGTTGAGGGTCGAGACTTGCGCTACCGCTACCTCAGAGTCAGCATGAGTTCACGGGGAGCGAGCTCTGCTGATGGAAGTGCGCAGCCGTCTCAAGTGGCCGCCGTCGGGATCGCTGTCGAGGGGTTCAAAGATCCGGCATCTGCCGGACTGAATCCGGCAGTTGAACGGTAATACGCTCCGCCCTCGTTGCGACGGCGGACATACACAGGCATTGTGTTACTGGCCACGGTGCCAGCTGGAGGTTGGTCAGGACGAGGCGTTTACCAAGAACAGGAATGTGGGAAGAAGTCGGATTCAGTTAGTGACGAATCCTTGAAGAGTTTCGGAGGTTCTTATACATTCCTGGGTCCATAAGTTGTAATTATAGTGCACAAAGGTGTCGATATTGTGACGATGGCCTGTGTTTTTGTATCATTTCTGTGACAATATGGCGAGAAAAAGGGGTCACTTCGGCCGAATCCGCCGGGAACTCAGAATTATCAAGACTTTGGGCGCGCTGATGGTTCTGGATCCTGGGCGTGTGAATGGAGGGGAATGGTGCGATGAAGAAAACTGAAGAAAGTAATCAGGAGATCGAAGCCTTGCGGCAGCGCATGTCGTTGTTTTACGAGGCGATACAGCGCATAAACGAGAGCCTGGACTTTGAAAACGTATTGCAGGAGGTGGTAGACAGTGCGAGGGAGCTGACTGGAGCTCGATACGGGGTGATCGTCTCTCTGGACAGTGCGGGGCAAAGGGAAGAAGGCCTAATCACCTCCGGGATGACCAGCGAGGAACGGAAGCGCTTCGTGGTGACGCCTGACACTTTGCAATTCTTTGAGTATCTAAAGAGTCTGCCAGGCCCGTTAAGGATTCCTGATTATTCCGCCCTCATAAGGGGGCTGGGGCTGCCAGACATTCAGCCCGTCCCGGCGGAGGCTTTCCTATCCGCTCCCATTCGTTACCGGAGGGAGGTAATTGGCAACATCTTTTTGGCCAGGGGGATGGAGGGGCAAGAATTTACCGAGGAGGACGAGGAGACCCTCGTGATGTTTGCCGCCCAGGCGGCGTTTGTCATTTCCAATGCTCGCCGGTATCGGGAGGAACAGCGGGCCAGGGCCGGCCTGCAGACGCTGATTGACACCTCGCCCGTAGGCGTCGCCGTATTTGACGCGCGTACGGGCGAGCTGGGGACCGTCAACCGTGAGGGCCGCAGGATCGTCGAGGCGGTGCGGAGTCCCGGGCAGACAGACGAGGAACTCCTGGAAATTGTCACTTTCAGGCGGGAGGACGGGCGGGAGATATCCCTGGAGCAGTTTCCCTTAGTGCAGGCGCTGGGCGGCAGCGAGACGCTACGTGCTGAGGAGATGGTCCTGTCTGTGCCCGACGGTCGGTCGATCACTGTTCTGATCAATGCGACGCCGATACGCACGGAAACCGACGAGGTGGAGTCGATGGTTGTGACTTTACAGGACATGACACCATTGAAGGACCTGGAGCGGATGCGTGCGGAGTTCCTTGGGATGGTGAGCCACGAGCTGAGGGCGCCGTTGACTTCGATCAAGGGGTCCGCCGACACATTACTTGAGTCTTTTACCGCCCTTGATCCTGTCGAAATGGTTCAGTTTATTCGCATCATCAAGACTCAGGCCGAACGCATGCGGGACCTGATCAGCGAACTCCTGGACGTGGCGGGTATCGAGACAGGTACGCTGTCGGTCGCTCCTGTTCCGGTGCAGGTATCTACGTTGGTGGATGAAGCCAGGAACACGTTTCTGAGCGGAGGAGGCCGGGACAACCTCGCCATTGACATGGAGCCGAACCTGCCGTGGGCGATGGCGGACAGGAGACGCGTCGTGCAAGTATTGGGCAATCTGTTTGCAAACGCCAGCAGATATTCTCCAGGGTCTTCGCCGATAGAGGTAAGAGCGGCGCATGATGACAGATTCGTCATGATATCAGTGGCCGACAAAGGGCGTGGTATATCGTCAAACCGCCTGCCTTTGCTGTTTCGAAAATTTTCGCGGGATTCCGATGAGGATAATGAGGGCAGTTCCGGCCTGGGCCTTGCCATATGCAAGGGGATCGTTGAAGCGCATGGCGGACGCATATGGGCCGAAAGCGATGGAACCGGAAAGGGTTCCAAGTTCACATTCACGCTGCCGACTACCGGTGCCCCCAGCGCCGGGGCGGAACGGGAGCTATACGCCGTGCCCACCGGAGCGAGGCGTGCCAAGCTGGACAAGGCACACATTCTGGTCGTGGACGACGACCCGATGACCCTCCGCTACGTCCGCGATACCTTGGCGAAAGCAGGCTACACTCCTGTCGTCACCGCTGATCCCGGGGATGCTTTCCGCATTGTTGATGAAAAGCCGATCCGACTTGTGCTGTTGGACCTGATGATGCCCGGGATCGACGGGATCGAGCTGATGAGAAACATCTTAGACATTGTCGAGGTACCGGTCATTTTTCTTTCGGCCTACGGCCGCGACGAGATAATTGCCAGAGCCCTGGAATCCGGCGCTGCCGATTACATGGTCAAACCCTTTTCTCCAACCGAGCTGACGGCAAGGGTCGGGGCGGCATTGCGTAGACGGCTGGCTCCGGTCGGGGGAACGGATTCTGAACAGTTTGTTCTGGGGGACCTTACAATCAACTATGCCGAACGCCACGTCGCGGTGGCCGGCCGACCGGTGCATTTGACTGCCACGGAGTACAAACTGCTTATAGAGCTCTCGGTCAATTCCGGGCGGGTATTGACTCACGAGCAACTGTTACGGAAGGTGTGGGGCTTGCCCTCCTCCAGCCGCAACAGCGCTATCCGCACTTTTGTAAGGAGACTGCGCAGCAAGTTGGGGGACAACTCGACAGACCCCAAATACGTACTGGCTGTACCCCGAGTCGGCTACCGAATGCCTAAGGGTGAGAATCGGAGACTTTCGGGCGGCTCGCGTTGACGGATCGGAAAGGCAGGACGTGGTGCTCGGTATGGGACCCTGCGCCGGCGGAGGAGGCGTTGTACTGCGGTTTTTAGTAGTCAGTTTTTAGTTTTTGGTGAACACCAGTCGCGGGGGTATAGGGATTGGGGGAGGGAGGGCTGATTCGTTGTCTGAATCAGGATTTGCGGGATTTTTTGGGGATTTTCGGGATGGCAGGCGAGCTGGGCGGGGTGTAATCGGGAGGATCTCTTTTTGGGATCGGTCAGAAAAAGGACTGTACTCAGGGACAGTGGGGCGGGGTACACGCTGCTTATTTGGCTTGCTCCGCCAGGAGAGTTCCTTCGGATGGGACTAGCTCGGTGGGTATTTCCATCACTGTTATTTTTGGGTCTTCGAATGCGGCTTCGTCTTCGGCGATAGTCTCTTCGTCGGTCTGGGACTCGCAATGCTGAACTAAGCGGCGGACGCTCTCCATGTCCCGGCCTGGGGGGTAATTGTTGGAGTCTTTCATTTTCCTCTCCTTCTCATGCGCCTTTGATAGGCGGCAAGCCGTCTTCCTCTCAGTTCAATTGCGCCGGCCCGGGCAGCTTGCTACGGGCTGCTTGCGGCCGTCTGTGCGGGGACTTTGTCCTTGAAGGCGCCCCATGCGCTGAGGGCCAGGCCGAGGACGACGATGGCCAGGGCAACGTAGGAGACGTCGCGCAGGCCGGCGATCTGGGCGGCGGCGGCGGCTTGGGTCACGCCGCCGCTGAATTCGGGGCCGGCATAGTGGGAGACGCGGCCGGCCCAGAGCGCGCCCAGCGCGGCGACGCCTGAAGTGCGGCCGAGCGTGCGACCGATAGTGTTGAGGCCGCTGGCGACGCCGAGCCGCTCCCGGGGGACCGCTCCCATCACTGCGCTGTTGTTGGGCGACTGGAAAAGCCCCATGCCGAGCCCCAGCGGGGTAACCCGCAAGATGAAGCCGAGGATGGATGTTTCGGGATTGAGCGTGCTGACTGTGAAACAGCCTATTCCCAAAACAATCAGCCCTGCGCCGGCGATAACGTGGTAAGAGAATCGATCTGACAGCGCTCCAGCAGCCGGAGAGGCCAGCCCAAAGAAGAAGTAGGTGACCGCCAACAGGAGACCGACGACCGAGGGTTCCAGTGCCAGCAGGTTTGTCAGATAGAAGGGGAAGATCAGGGTGACGCCACCGAGCACGACGAAACTGATCAGACGGGTCGACAAGCTCAGGCTGAACTGGGGGTTGCGGAAGATGGTGAGATCGATCAGCGGTTCTTGGACCCGCCTCTCTGTGTGGATGAAGAGCGCAAGCGTGAGCAGGGAGAACGCGAACAGGCCGATCATCGGGGGCGAGCTATAGCCGCTGCTTTCGCCGACGGTCAGGAAGAGCATGAGAGCGAGGAGGCCGACGAAGAAGGTGACGGCGCCGGTCCAGTCGAACCGCTCTTTGCCGCGAGGACGGTCTTTGGGCAGATAGAGCCAAGCCAGGGTCAAGCTGATACAACTGAGGGGGAAGCCGACGAAGAAGGTCCAGCGCCAGGAGAGAAGGTCGAGGAGGACGCCGCCGAGGAGAGGGCCGGCGACTCCGCCGGCAGAGACGGAGGCACTGAAGAGGCCCAGGGCCTTGCCCCGCTCGGAATTTGGGAAAGTCTCGGTGACAATTCCCATGCTCAGGGCGATGGCAAAGGCGCCGCCGACAGCCTGTACGACACGAAAGGCCAGCAGGAGCTCGATGTTGGGGGCCAGCCCAGCCAGAATGGAGCCGAGGGCAAAGGCGATCGTACCCCAGAGGAAGATGGGTTTGTGGCCGAGCATATCGCCGAGGCGGCCTACGGTCGGCGAGATGGCGGTCTGTGTCAGAGTAAAGGAAAGAAGGACCCATTGGACGAGGGCAAAGTCCACGTTGAACTCTACGACCAGGGTCGGCAGGATGACGTTGGCTATGCCGATATTGAATGAGGCCAGGAAAACGCCGGAACTCAGTGCGGCGAAGATGAGCCACTTGCGGTCAATTGGCGGTGCTTGGAGAGTTTTAGTCATTGGGTGCGTAAGAGGATTGGGGGGCTTGCCGGGTTATAGGAGGTCAATGCGGCCGGGGAGGATTTTCTACCAGGATTCATGTCATGCTGAACTTTCTGATTTCCGGCACGGGTGAACGCAGGTGGGTTGACTTCTTCTCCGAGCCAGGGTGTAGAGATGCGTGGATACGCATTGGATTTTCGACTGAAATAAGAGTGCACTTGGCCCCGATTTCCCATTCGTATTCCGCATTAAGGGGCCACCCGTCAAATGAATCGAGAGAGGTAAGTAGATCGGCTCCGTCGGAAGCCAGGAACCTGACGGCCAGGCATAACCTATGGGACGCTCTTTGGTCTGGATGCGCACTGGTTCCTGACAGCCAAGACTGCATATCGACCTCTCATTTTCCTATTGAGTTTAATCGCGTCCGGGCTGGGGTAACAAAGTCGAGGGGTCCTTGAACCTGCCTCGACGTTCGTCTGCCGATGCGTCCGCGCCTCCAGATGTGAATGCATGAACTGTTGGCGTAGGGTAAGCGGCCTGGGTCCTGGACGCGTAAATTGGAGCACGGGCCAGGGAGAAATATGAAACTTATGACGAAGCAGGTTGGGGGCTGTTCGATTGCCAGAAAAGGGCAACGACTCGAGGGAGGCCGGCTCGCTCAGAGGGTACGGGGAATGGCGAATGAATTCAGCGGTGGCCTCGCCGAACTACGAGAGCAATTTACTTGATTCCCGACACCGGGTGCGGCGGGGCAGAGTAGGGCGGGCGTGGGGTCAAATGTCCTCACCGATTATTTCAAAGTTGAAGGTGAAGGTTGTCGGTGCGGTCCCATGCCCGGGGTATGTCAGGAAAGTCCCGTATTTCAGAATGATATCAGTTCCGCCTCTACGTTGCACCATACCGTGAAAGAGCATATTTAATCCGGCCATCTCGTGCGACGCCCACTTCATTATTTTCGGGATCGATGGCGCAGTTCCATACAGCGTGATCGAAACTTTTCCACCGGGACTGTTGCCATTGTCGTACAGGATACGTACTACCTCGCCCTTGCGGCCGGATCCTTCCACAAGGCACCTATTCAGGTGAAGTTCAATCTCGTTCAAGTCGAATGTTTGGTCTGATCTTCGCATCATGTCGTCTCCTCAGGAATATGTGTGGGCCGCCCCTTCTGAAGTTGGGTCTGGTCATAGGTGTGGACGTACGGACAGACGGAATCGGTTGCCCCCAGGTACGGGCGGATCCGTTTTGCCACCAGGTGAATCACCTTCGGGAGCAAGTTGGGTTGCCCTATGATCTCTCCTACTGAATTCGCTTTTTTTGAGGGGTCTGCGGACCGGTCAGGGCGCAGGGTCCGCTCGCCGCTGATGCCGCGGTCACCTGGATCGTCCCAGGTCAATGTTATGGAATTGTACGGGATTGAGAACCGCAGACTCTACGCGAACGCAGAACTGCTGGCAGCATTGCTTTCGGAGACTGCTGTGGGGTGAATGCTGTCCTTAAATGTGTACACTCAATGTACGTAGATGGAGGATAGCATCATTGTGTAAGATTGTTGTGAGAAATCAATTTTCAAAGGAATGAGTTTTTGTTAGAAAAGGGCAAGACTTTGATAGTCCCCCAAACTGGTCCAAAGGCTGAAACCGGTTCCGGTCATTGCGAGCGTGCGCTGGCAGGGCAGGGCTGCCGAAGGCAATGGAGACTGAAGGAATGCGTGGAAAGACAGGGCGTCAGCGTGTTCTTCAATTTGAGCGAACTGCCCGCGGGAAGCCTTGGACAGCTTCACCGGTAACGCCGGGCAAGTATTGGTCTTAGCGGGTCGGGTAGGTGGGGTCGCGGCGAGGGCGCGCTCCCGTGAAGCGGAAGCGCAAGACTTTACAGGAAGGTCGCTTTAGATTGGGTTGCACACGTGCAAGGCGTGATAGACGGCAGTCGGGATCTCGATCCAGGGAACCGCCTCGAGGTTGATTGTGCAGTCTGTTTGGTCGAAGACAGCCGGTTAACGGTACTCGTCAGGTGGGCGACTTGAGGACCGGCAGGAAGGAAGTAGAGGGCGCCGGAAGCAAGGGACGAAGTAGAAAACCTTTCGCGATCATAGTGCTGGGGCCTTCTGGGGTCGGACCTGGAAAGCCGAAAGCGGGGTCGGAATGGAGACTGCTTCGCCAGTAGATGCCGGTCTAGCCTTCCAGGTATAGGCTGGCCATCTCTTCGTCCATGCATTTGGCTGCAATGAGCCAATCTCGAATGGCGGGATCCATCGCACGCACAGATTCGCCCAAACTTTCGTGATAGCTCAATATTAGCGCGAAAAACCTTTCGATATCGATCGGATCATTTTTCGATCCGGGATATTCATCTATTTCAACCTTCAGTTCCCGGTGACTCGTTAACAGGGCTTGGTGCCATTTGCTCACTTCTGGCGGAGGGCTTACCGATTCGAGAAAGCCTATCAGGACGCCCAGACCGTCTGAAAACTCGCCATAGGTAATCTCTCCATCCTCTTCTGCCGTCTCGGTGGAGTCGAATTCGGCGCAGAATGCCGCGTACTCGTCGAGAGACAGTTGACGGTTTTCCGGCGCCGGCTCTGGCGTATTGGTCGCTGCGGGCGCGGGTGTTGGCTCAAGCGTTTGTGTTGGTTCTGGTGCTTGCGTTGGTTCTGGTGTTTGTGTCGGTTCTGGTGCTTGTGTCGGTTCTGGTGTTTGTGTCGGTTCGGCTGCTTGCGTTGGGGCAGTCGTCTGCGTTGGAGCTGACACGGCAGGGTTCGACTCTTCCGAGACATCCTCACTTCCATTACAGGCCGTGAGTATCGCGGCAGCGAATAGGACTGCCAGCAAGAGACAGGCCCAGTGCAGGCGAGCAGAGTTCGTTTTCACTTTTGTCCTCCTTCAGTGGCTTATATCTGAGGCGCGGCGTCGGACGAAGCCGTTGTTCGATTCAGTTGTCATTATCGGAAGAGCCGGTTTCGGCCGGGAGGGCGGAAGGCTGTCCTTCGAAGTGTGAGCATCCTCCTCTGTTGCAGGCGGCGACCCAGTAGAAGTTGCGTCTGTCGAGGTCGGTGTGGGTGAACGTGGTCTCGATAAGGCCGGTGGCCAGTTGTTTGCAGAAGAAGGAGGAGCCGTCGGACTGGACTGTGCAAGTGTTGTCAAAGGCGTGGTGATGATAGACGTTGTAGTAGTCGGCTTCGTCGACCGGATCCCAGCTGACGACGATGGAAGTGCCTTCGGGGGCGAAGGTGAGGTTGGAGGGGACAGGGGGAATGTCCTCGACTGGCCTGACGGGGCTCTCTGCGAGAAAGGGCGAGCAGCCGACGCTGCTGCAAGCGGCGACCCAGAAGTTGGTGCGTTTTTCGGGGTCGACGTGCGTGTAGGTGGTCGTGGTGAGATTGGCGGCCAGAAGGTCGCAGACGCCAGATGTGCCGTCGGATTCTACAATACAGTACAAGGAGGTTGAGCGGTGATAGTAAAGGTTGTAGTAGTCGGCGTCTTCAACCGGATCCCAGGAAAGTATGACTGATGTTCCTTCTAAGGCGTAGGTAAAGTTTGACGGAATGAGGGGGAAGTCTATGCCGATTCTGACGGGAGAGCCAGCAGGCGGGCTGGCTGTGTTTTCGGTGATGAGGGGTGAGCAGCCGCTGCTGTTGCAGGCGCGCACCCAGTAGAAGTTTCGGCCACCGGGGGGTTCGACGTGGGTGTAGGTCTCCTCGCCGTGGACGGTGGTCAGCTGCCGGCAGAAGCGGGGACTGGCGGTGTGGGATAGGCGGCAGCGCGAATCGAAGACTTCGTCATGATAGAGGATGTAGTGGTCGGCGCCGGCGACCGGGTCCCAATGGAGAATGATCGAGGAACCCTGGAATGTGTAGTAGAAATTGGACGGTGTGCTGAGAGCGCTGTTGAGTGGGAAACGGCCTCTCGAGGTGTCGCAGTAGCCAATGCTGACGTCGATTTTTACGCCGGTGGGGGCTTGGCTGATCAGTTCATGCAGATCTCGCAGAATGCCCTTTTCAAGGTGGGCGAACTGGTTGGGGAAACAGCCGCTGAAGTTGTTGCCGAAGACGTAGAGGTTGGTGATGTTTGCAGCGTTTTCCCATTCAAGTGGGAACTGACCTGTCAGGTTGTTATCTCTGAGGTTGAGGTAAAGGAGCTCTGGAAGTGTACCCAGCTCTGGTGCGAGTTCGCCGGTCAGGTTGTTGTTTTGGAGGTGGAGCCGGGAAACGCAGCCGTTTTCTGCGGTGGTCACACCGAACCAGGTAGAGAGAGGTTGCTGGCTGAGCCAGTTGGTGTTGTCGTGCCAGTTCGGTCCGTCGGTGGCATTGTAGAGGGCAGTTAAGGCGGCGCGGTCGGTCTCGGCGCAGGAGGTGGGTGCTACTCGAGAGTCGAGGGAGTTGTCCGCGGGTCTGGGATCGCTGCCGCAAGAGGACAGGGTGGTAGCCAGAATGAGAACTGTCAGGAGTGCAGCGAACCTGCTGCGGCAGATGGAAGGGCGCGCCATATGTATCTCTTCATATGGCACCGAAAAAGAGGCGGTCATTACGGGAAGCTAAAGCACTCGACTCCCTCTAACTGTTCGTTTATATCGAATTGTATGGGTTTTGTCAAGTTTTCCAAAGAGGGCGATATTGGCGTCAGTCGGGAAGGGATTCGAGTTGCACGACATGGACCAGAGCTGACTCGCTGTCTGGCAAGAAGGCGTGGGATGTCGCGGCGGAGCTTTTAGCAGTCGATTCGGTAAACTGAACTTTGCGGGGGATCGCTGCACACATTGCCAAATAGAACACGTTGCCAAATAGAACACATTGCTAAGAAGAAGGTCAAGCAGCGACTAGATGCGTTCGAAGTAGCGGGTGCGTTCCCAGTCGGTGACGGCTTTGCGGTAGGCCTGGGCTTCGGTGGTGTGGAAGTGGGTGTAGTGGGCGACTACGTCGGCGCCGAATGCAGAGCGGGCGAGGTCGCTGTTTGCGAAGTTGCTGGTGGCTTCTTCGAGGGTGGCGGGCAGCATTTGCTTGTCTGTGGCCGCGTAGACGTCGCCGATGTGTGGGGGCGGGGGCTCGATCTGTTGCTCGATGCCGGCGAGGCCGGAGGCGATGACGGCTGCGTAGGCGAGGTAGGGGTTGATGTCGGCGCCGGTGATGCGACATTCGATACGCAGGCTGGGGCCTGCGCCGACGATACGGAAGCCGGCGGTGCGGTTGTCAGGCGACCAGGCGAGCGCGGTTGGGGCCCAGCTGCCGGCCTCGAAGCGCTTGTAGGAATTGACGGTTGGGGCGTAGCAGACCATGAGCTCAGGCACGTAGTGCATCCAGCCGCCGAGGAACCAGCGGAAGAGGTCGGTGCAGGCGATGCCGGAGAGGTCTCCGGAGCCGGGGAAGGCGTTTGTCATCTCTCCGTTGGCGGACGTCCAGAGACTGACGTGGAGGTGGGAACTGGAACCGGCCTCGGCGGCGTCCGGTTTGGCCATGAAGGTGGCGCTGCAGCCGAGCTGGTCTGCGATCTCTTTCACCGCCTGTTTGAGCAGGAGGTGGCGGTCGGCCATTTCGAGGACGGGTGCGTAGCGGATGTTGAGCTCGTGCTGGCTCTTTCCGAATTCGCCCTTGGTGGACTCGACGGGGACGCCGGATGCGGCAAGGTGGCGGCGGTATGCGCCGTTGAGGTCTTCGGTCCGGGACATTTGGAGGAGGTGGTAGTCTTCGCGATACCAGCCGACTTTGGCCAGGTCGCGATAGCCGTTGCGGGCCGCGTCCATGTATGAGGTCCGAAAGAGAAAGTATTCGAGTTCTGAACCGGCCATCGCTTCGAATCCGTGGGCGCGCAGGCTTGCGAGCTGTTTGCGGAGGATGGAGCGGGGGGCCACTGTTACGGGCTCGTGGCTGGGTTCGAGCTGGGCGTCGCAGAGGACGAGGGCGGTGCGGTCGAGCCAGGAGAGTTTGCGGAGGGTGGCGAGGTCGGGGACCAGGTGGACGTCGCCGTATCCCGATTCCCAGTTTGAGAACTGGTATCCGGGGACTGGCTCCATTTCCATGTCGACGGTGAAGAGGTAGTCGCAGGCGTGGGTACCGCCGGCGACGTCGGTGAGGAAGTAGGAGGCGTCGAGGCGTTTCCCCATGAGCTTCCCGTAGGGGTCGGGGAGCGCGAGGATGACGGTGTCGATGGAGCCGTTGCCGGCGGCTGTACGGAGTTCTTCGACGGTTAGCATTCCTGGGATTTTGGTTTGATCTGACTGCATGTGCTTGGCCTCCGGCGTGACTGCGAACCGCGGTGCGGCGCAGGGATCTGCTTAATGGAACCTGTTACGGTTGCTTTGGGGGAATTATATACGGAATTGGGGGGAAGAATCTACTTGGGCTTGTTTGTGTTTGGTATGGGGAGGGGGAACGCCTTTTTTAGCCACGGAGAACGGCAACTGCAACATCTTTTGTAACCACGGAGGGCCACAGAGGATCACGGAGAACGGCAACGGCAACACCTTTTGTCCACGGAGGGCCACAGTGGGCCACGGAGAACGGCAACGGCAACACCTTTTGTCCACGGAGGGCCACAGAGGGCCACGGAGAACGGCAACTGCGACGGCAACACCTTTTGTCCACGGAGGGCCACGGAGAACGGCAACGGCAACGGCAAAACCTCTTGTCCACGGAGGGCCACGGAGAACACCTTTTCTCAGTTGGGGGGGCCGGCGCCGAGCGTGGCAGCTCGGCGCCGGGTTTATTGGTGTTTCAGGAGAGGGGTGGGTGGCTCATGAGTGGTGCAGCTGGAGTGTTTGTCCGGCCTGGATTTGGGTCTTTGTTTGGAGGGTGATGGCGCCGTTTTGTTGTTCGAATGCGACCGGTTCGCCGTCGAGGGAGATGCGGGCTACCGGGGTGTCGGCGAGGGAGGGCAGGTTGATGTGCTGGAGGGGGAGGGCGCCGTAGAGAACCTTGAGAGAGCAGTGGTCAGGGGCGGTCTGGAACTGACCCCAGCCGGAGTCGAGGGACCAGAAGCAGTTGAACTCGCCATTGTCCTCCTGGACTGGCTGGAAGCCGATGGCGCCGTTGACCATGTCGAACTGGAAGCCGGAGAAGGCGTTGAGGAGGGCGTAGGATGCCATGCTGCGGGCGTAGTTGTTGCCGCATTCGAATTCGTTCCAGGGGTTGCGGCGCTCGCCGTCGTAGCGGTGGCGGATGGCCTCGACGCAGCGCATGCCTTCGTCGACGAGCCCGACCATGATCATGTGGCTGGCGGCGGCGTATTCGAAGCCGTTCATGGTTTCCTGCGAGTAGGGGGCGGGGATGAGGGGCTTCTGTTCTTCCTCGGGCCAGGCGCAGATGACAAGGCCGCCTTCGTCGTTGAGGGCGTAGATGCGGCAGGGGTTGTATACCTGGCTCATTTCGGGAACGTAGTTGTACTTGTAGATGGCGGCGCAGGCCTGCTTGACCTGATCGGGGTCGTGGAGGTCGCCGAGTCCGTAGAGGGAGGCGTGCCACTGGGCGAGCACCTGGTCGATGCTGCTGCCCTCGCCGATCTGGTACTTGATCTCGCTGTGTTCGGAATTCCAATAGGCATCGAGGGCGGAGCCGCCTTTGAGGGAGTCGTCCTGGGGGCCGTAGGATTCGACGAGAGCGCGGTCGGCCAGGTCGACTTTCTGAACGTAGTATTCGCCGTTGAAAAGATTGGCGTCGACCCAGGCTTTGCCGCGTTCGAAGATGACGTGGTATTGGGAGGCGGTTGCCACGTCCCCTATTGATTCGGCCATTTCGGAGGCGGCTTTGAGCGCGCCGAGGTAGAAGCCTGTCAGCCAGGAGTTGGGGCCGAAGAGCTCCATGTCGAGGGTATGATGCTGACGGCCGGTGAGGACGCCGGACTTGTCGGGGTCCCAGCGGTCGATGTTTTCGGGGCTCCAGGCGTATTCGAGGGACTTCTTTACGCCGGGCCAGACGGAGCGCAACCACTCGTGATCGCCGCTGATTTTCCAATCGCGATACGTCTTCATGACGCCGCCGAACTGGCCGTCGCAGCAGGGGCGGAAGGGCCAGGGTTCGGATCCTAGGGGCAGCTGGATGCGGAATGGCATTGCGCCGTTTTCGAGAAGGTTGTAGCGGTAGTCGGCGGTGCGCATGGTGCGCTCGAGGGCGGGGAAGAGGAAGGGGAGCGCCTGCTGGTAGTTCCAGACGTGGGTACAGCTGCCTTCGCAGCAGCCTTCGTCGGGGTGCAGGCCTTCCCAGCCATAGAATGTGCCGTCTTCCAGGCGCAGCACGGTGGGCGATTTTAGGATGGAGATATTGGCGGACACTGCGTCGAGGGCTGTGGCCGGAATGGTCGAGGCGAAGAGCGCGTCTTTGAAACGTTTCGTCTCGTCGTAGAGGCGGGGCCAGTGCTCAATGGCGTACTGTGCGCTGGCGCTGGAATCGTCCCATTGGGTGGCGTAGTAGTTTTGCCAGGTCTGTGCGTTGGCCTGCTCTTTTTTCCAGTAGTTCTCGCAGGTGGGGAAGCTCCAACTGATGACGAAGCGGACGCGGCGGGTTTCGCCGGCGGCGACGGGCAGGTGGATGGCGAGCAGGCCTGTGTCCTGTTCGGTGAATTGGGCGCCGGCGCCTCGCTGTTCGGCGGAGTCGTAGACGCGGTTTTGGAAGGGTCCGGGTGTATTGAGGTCTTTCCAGTAGACTTCGAGGTTGTCGAACCAGGCGCCGCGGAACCAGTTCTGCTGCCAGCTGACATTGACATCGCCGGCGACGCCGGCGTCGGTGGCGAGGGTCAGGTTGCCGTAGGCGGGGTCTTCGGGCTGGAGGCTGTCGGAGGAGAGATGGAGGGCATGGCCCCAGGTATGCTCCTCGATTTTGTTCAGGTTTGTGGCGGGCAGGGGGTTGGTGAGCACGCCGACGACGGTGTAGGTGAGATCGGCGGCGGTGGAATTGGTGACGCTGAATTCGAAGAAGGCGGCGGGGATGCCGGAGTCGTCTTCGTTGGTGGGGATGAAGGGGTTGAAAGCGGTCATCCGGATCTGGCCGGGGAAGGTGTCGTCCCGGTACGTGAGCTCGGCGAGCGGGAACTGGCCGCGGAAGTCGACGCTATCGAAGTGGGGCAGGCCGGTCAGATATTCGCGGCGGGGGCCCCAGCCGAATGTGCTGAAGGTCGGGGCGACGAGCTCACCCTGATAGGGCGAGTGCAGGTTGCCGTGGAGGATGCGGGCATCTGTAACCTGGCCGTCATTTTCGGCGCGGATGGCGAAGTGGGAGAAGCCGTTTACGCCGCCTTTGTTGGGACGGTTGAAGATTTCCCAGTCGATGAGGCGTCCGTTGCCGGCGAGGCCGATGCAGCCGGTGCCGATGCCGCCGAGCGGAAAGCTGATCTGGTTGGTTTTTTCGTTGCGGTAAACGAAGTGCTCCATTTGGTTCTCCGGAAGGTCAGTGGTCAGTGGTCAGTGGTCAGTGGTCAGTGGTCAGTGGTCAGTGGTCAGTGGTCAGTGGTCAGTGAAGTGCATTATAGGGACGGCAGACTGTTGGGCGCTAGTTTGATGGTGGCTGGAATTTGATTCGTGGGGTTGAAATTGGTTTGAAGCGGGACATGGGCGGGAGACTGGCTTATGCCTGCGCCTCTTTTTGCATGACGAGTTGGTCGTTGGCGGCGATGAAGAGACTGTAGATTACAGGTAGGAGGAGGAGCAGTCCCAGGCTGATGTAGGCGACGCAGAAGCTGAAGAGAATACCGATAGCCAGGAGACCCAGGCTGTTGGTGGGATAGCGGCTGGACAGGATGAGGGCGTCGCGTATACAGGCGCGGACGCCTTTATCGGGTTGCCTGGACAGAGAAGGAAAGGTATAGAGTGACAGTGTTGCCATCACCGCGCATCCCAGGAGATCGGCTGCCAGGCCGACCCATACGATGGGGGCTACGGGTTCGGTTTGAAGGGCCGGCAGGGTTGTCATGAGAGCGAGCAGTGGGAAGGCCGTCAGCAGGCTCACAAGAACGCTGCGTGGCCAGAGACGGCGGAAGTCATTGAAGATTGTGTATTGCCGGGGCACTATCCCTTGGATGAGGCGCATGTCGAAGGCGAGCAGGGCAGCCCATGCAGGTCCGATGGTGAGGGCGGCGACGATGAGGGATGGGATGAAATGGCCGGCGGTGAAGAGGAAGGCGGTGGGCAGGCAAATGAGATTGAAGAGCAGCGCTCCCCAGAGCAGCTGGGGCAGGTTTTCCCAGAGTGTCTGGACAACCTGGATTACGTATGTGCTGCCGGTGATGCCCTGCTGACTGGTCATCCCTTCATACCGGTAATCGCTGCGCCCTGGACGATCCATCGTTGCGCCAAGAGGAAGAAGACCAGCAGCGGAAAGATGGAGATCATGATGCCGGCCAGGACTTCAGACTGGTTGCCGGAGCCCATGTAGCCGCGGATGGTGGCGATGGCGATGGGGAAGGTGAATTTTTCCCAGTCGCGCAGGAAGAGCAGCGGCCCGACGAAGTTATTCCAGGAGGCGAGAAATGTGAAAATGCCGAGGGCGGAGAGGGCGGGTCCGGTCAAGGGGAGCAGGATTTGCCAGTATATGCGGAAGTAACCGGCGCCGTCGATTTTGGCAGCGTCAAGGAGCTCTTCGGGCAGCGATTTGAAGTGCTGGCGCAGCAGGAAGACGCCGAAGGCGCTGGTGACGCTGGGGAGGATGAGCGCCCAGTGGGTGTTCATCAGGTCGAGGGAGCGGATGATGATGAATGAGGGTATCAGGGTAACGGTTGCCGGGACCATCAACGAGGCGAGGAAGAGACCGAAGAGAATGTCACGACCGAAGAAGCGCAGGCGGCCGAAGGCGTAGCCCGCCATTGAGCAGGTGAGCAGCTGGGCGCCGGTGACGATGAGAGCGATTTTGAGGCTGTTCCAGAAGAACAGCATGAACTCGATGTCGGGCGAGTTGATGACGGTGAGATAGTTTTGCCAGTGGAGTGCTGTGGGCCAGAAGTCGGGAGGGAGATCGAAGGAGTTCTTCGGGTCCCGCAGCGAGGTAGAGAACATCCAACTGATGGGCGCGATCTCGATGATCGCAATGCATATCAGCAGCAGCCACAACAGGGCCTCGCCCAGATGGAGCCAGGCTGATTTTCTATATGCCTTGTGAAGCGTAGCGGGCGTATTTGTTGAGCCTGTTGTCGTTGCCATCAACCCGGTCTTTTGTCGTAACTCGTCGAGTAGAGCAGTTCGCTATTCATAGTGAACCCAGCGCCGTGCGCCGAGGAATTGCAGCAAGGTGAGCGCGATCAGAATGATAAACAGGGTGAAGGAGACGGCAGACGCGTAACCCATTTCAAAGCCGCGGAATGCCTTCTCGTAGATGTACATGGCGATCACGCGGGAGGCGTCCCCCGGGCCGCCTTCGGTGAGTACCCACACGTTGTCGAAGATCTGAAATGCACCGATGAGAGAGATAACGATGGCAAAGAATGCTGTTGGTGAGATGAGGGGGAGCGTTACATTGCGAAACTGTTGCCAGAAGCCGGCGCCGTCGATGCGGGCGGCTTCGTAGTAGACAGCGGGAATCGCTTGCAGGCCGGCGAGATAGATGACCATGAGATAGCCGCAACTCTTCCAGACGTCGTAAATCATGGCAGAGACCAGAGCCCAGGTGGAGCTACTGAGCCAAGGTACGGGATCCAATCCGATCTGGCCGATGAGGAAGTTGACGACACCTCTGTCCAGTGTCAGGAGGAAACGCCAGACTACGGCCAGAGACGCGGTTGTGGTCATTACCGGGAAAAAGATGGAGGTGCGCAGGACATAACGAATGCCCCAAGGCATGGCGCGATTGAGACCTACCGCAAGGAGGAGACCGAGAACGTTGTTGAGGAATGTTGCGCCGACAACGAGCCGCAGTGAATTCCAGTAGATCTTGAACATCCTGGAATCAGTAGCGAGCCGTGTGATGTTTTCAGTGCCGGCCCACTTTGGCGGCGTCAAGAGATCGTAGTGGAGAAAGATAAGAATGAGGGAGGCGAAGATTGGCAGAGCAGTGAAGGCAATGAGCCCCAACAAGGCTGGGGCGGCAAACAGATAGCCGGCCCATGCTTCGCGACGGGCCAAGGTCATTCCTGTCAGGCGTTTGGTCAGCCCGCCGGTCTTTTCGTCAGGCAGTGCTGTTGAAGTCATGTAATGTCCTAATGGAGGACTTTGGGATAGCAGGTTACCGGGCAACTGACGGTACTTTGCTTTTCATGCTGCCGGCGCCCTGCTATCCCTATCTTGGCCTGACTATGCTTGCTTCAGCTTGTCCATCTCCACCTGCACCTCATCGTGGGCAGTCTGCATCGCCTCTTCAACGGTGCGTTCGCCATTCCAAATCGTAGCATAGTTACGGTTCAGAATTGGTTCGACTATGTTGAAGTTGGTGGGTGACGGCACGGTTGCGGCGAAGTCGAGCGTTTCGTAGAAGAGGGCCGTGTTGGGCGGGCCAAACTCGGCAAACACGGGCAACTCAGATACAGAGCGCAGTGCGGGAATGTTTCCGCCCAACTGCACCATGTCTATCGAAGCCTCGGTGCTGGAAAGCAGCTTCACAATTTCCCAAGCCTCTTGTGGGTTTTCGCTGGACGTGGAGACGCCCCAGCCGTCGGTCCCGGCCACTGTCCTGAGGGGGCCTGCCCGATGCGGCTGATATTGCATGTCGTAGGTTGTGAAGTCGGCTTCGAGCGAACCGCCGATGCACCAGCGGCCGCAGGTACGCATGACGAGGTTGCCGGCGTGGAACTGTGCCCATTCATCCCAGCCTTCAGGGTTGGGGGCGACTCTGTGCTCGAGGATGAGATCGGCCATGAACTGAACGGTCTCGATCACCTTGGGGTCGAGCAGATTGGAGTCCAGCCAGTCATCGGAAAGTGGCGACACGTCGTTGTTGAAGAACCAGGCGGCCATGCCGAACATGCCTGCGCCCCAGAAAGAGTATGCGAAGCGGTCGTCGGCGCCACCTGTCACGTTGGCAACCTTCAGGCAGGTTTCGAGGAAGTCATCCCAGGTCCAGTCGTTTGCCGGCGGATCGAGGCCCTCTTCTTCGAAGATGGCCGTGTTGTAGTACATGACCATGTTGTTCCAGGAGAAGGGGTACTCATATTGCTTGCCGTCAACCTGCAGCATTTCGCGGAGGGTGACGTGGACGTCGTTCTGTAAGATCTCATTGGCAGGTTGATCGCCAGCGAGGAAGTCGTCCAGGGCTACGAGGACGTTCTTTGCCGTCAGAAGCCGCAGGCCTTCGATTGCGATCATAATGACGTCGATCTGTTCGCCGCCGGCGATGCGGGTCAGAAGGGTGTCTGAATAGCCATCCCAGCCACCTTCGCCCCAGCCATTGGCGTTTACTTCCAGGGCAATTTCAGGAAGCTGTTCGACTGACCGCTCGAGGGAGTTGTCGAAGGTGTTAACGGGCATGGAGGTGGTTGCGATGACGGTGACGGGCTCCATGGCCGGGGCGGAATCGCCACCGGAAGCAGGGGCGGCTGCTGGGGCGGCACAGGCTGCGAGTGCGGCGCCGGCTGCGCCTACGCCGGCGAGGCGCAGCATGTCGCGACGGCTCATGTTTTGATGGGACTGGGTTTGAAGCTTGGACATACTCTGTCTCCTTAGTGGTGTTTTGTTGACAGCAGGGGGCAGGTGTGGCTGCCCCGTTTCTGCTAAATTGTATGGCTCTTCGTAGCTGATTCAATGGGGCCGGCGCGCGTCTCGGTTTCTGCTATAGGCGAGATGGAGAGGCTCTTTATCCTGATGGACTCATTGCAGCCTTGGCGGGCGCCCGTGCAACCGTAGGTTTCTCTCCGGTTCTAATTTGGCGGGAGGGGAGCTTTGCGGCCTGGTGAACAGATTTTGAAACTCGGTTATTTCAGGTCAACGGCAATAATAGAACAGGCTTGACTTGGTTCCAAATTTCGGGGGGGTCCTCTTGCATTTTGGGTTGGGAGGTTCTCTGGTCGGGGGAAGATGCTTGGTCGTTAGACGACGGCGCGCAGAAGGGTTATCAGGGGACTCTGATCGTGCGTCCGGCCGCCGGAGCAAGGCTCAAACTTGCTTTGAGAAACGAACGCGGCGCGCTACAGTAATCGTTCGACGGTAGTTCTGCACTACAATATGACTGTATGAAGTGATCCAGGTAGGCGGAGCTGGTCAGGTTCCCTTGTCATTTGGAAAGGCGATTCAAATCCTAGGTGTATTCGGCGACTGCAATCTTGTTAGGGATGTTTCTCCCTTATGACTTGAACAACACAAGGCCAATCGATCCGGGAAGGCAGACGAAGGGAAGCGAAGAACGCCGGAGTCGTATCGGGTTTTCTATGCGTGAATGCCCGGAACTGTATTTGAGCAATTCTGCTTTTGACAGAATGGGTACACTAGATGAGGTCCTATCATGACTACCGTCGAAGAAAGCTTGTCTGCATACGAAGTAGACGTTGAGTTTCCCGAAGTCAGTGGCTTGGAGCATATGCAGATGCTAATGACGCGTAGCGAACTGCACGAGTCGGGCCATCTTCTGACCTCTGACCAGCAGACACGTTTGGCGAATGCCGATAGGAAACTGCTACAACAAGTCCAAGAGTACTACGCCGCGATCGATTCCATAGCAGATCTGAACCATTGGCGGGAGACAGCCGCCTGCGTTACACCTGAGCATTGGTGGTGGTATCTGGATGTACTTGCGCAGATGCCTCCTGGCTCAGTAACCTCAGAAATCAACGTCCTCACTGTTGAAGAATGAGCTTCGATCAGGTTGTAGTCTGTTGTCACAGGGCAACGCCGGAATTCGACTGCGCATGCGTCGAAAGGCTCGTATCGCTTGGTTGGTCCTCTTCCACTTGCCGCTAAGTGGCAAGCATCTCTCGTTTAGCCATTTCCCTCTAGCCACTGGCACCTGCCCATTTGTAACGCTTTGACATGCGACCAACGCTTTGCTAGGATTGGGGCATGTTGCGCCGCGGGTTGGGCGCCAATTCTATCCTATCTGGGAAGCGAAGAAACGGTTCGGTTTGGCCTGCGTTGCGTGGGTGTGTGGCAAAGGCCACGCGAGAGTGGCAGGCTGCCGAGCCGGAAATGGCGTGCCAGCGCTGGAGAGTCATGGTACTCCAAGCAGGAACTCCCTATACGTTTTCCCAGATCCTCGAGCTGAATTCAGAGACTGAAGAAATCCTTGCCGACTTAGGCTACCGCTTTCGAAGCGCTCCCCTTGAATTGCCAGGCGCAGAGGTCCCGCGACTTGCCCAGCAGCTCGGGCCGCTGCGCGCGCAGATGCGGGAGCGGTTGCCGTATGTGCCGTTGACCAACGAGGCTGCTTACCGGGCGTTCTACGTGACGCCGTTGCTGTTCGCTGCGCTGGATTTGTTCAGATTCAAGATGAACATTGCGTATGCGGTTGGGGGCGGGCGGCTGACCGGGACGGTGGACTTTCTGCTGCGGGGCAGGCACGACCTTGTGGTGGCCGGGGTGAAGAGCGAGGAGTTGGAGCGGGGATTTCGGAAGCTGGCGGTACAGATGGTGGCGGTAAGCGAGTACTCGGCGATGCCGACGGTTGGGCCGAAACATCCAAGGCGGGCGCAGAAGGCCCATCGCACGCGGAGGGCCAGGGAAGCGGGGGGAAAGACGAGGCTTGCCCAAGGCGTGCAGACGCAGATTTTCGGTGTGGTGACAGCGGGGCCGGTTTGGCAGTTTGGTCTCCTTGAGCGGGGACAGAAGAGAGTAACGCAGGACAGCCAGGCGTATTTGTTGCCGCGCGATCTGGAGAGAGTGGTCGAGATTCTGGCAAGGCTGCTGGGCGTAGACGAATCTGAACAGGACGATGTCAAGCGCGAAGGAGAGAGGTTGTCATGGGCGAACAGTTAGCGATGAATGGGGGCGCGCCGGTGCGTACGCTGCCCTTTGGACCGAGTCATTACTTTGGGGATGAGGATATTGAGGCGCTCTCGGAGGTAATCCGATCGGGTGCGCTGGGGAAGGGCCCGAAGGTGAGGCAGTTTGAGGAGGCGTTTGCGGCGCGGCACGGGGTCGAACACGTTGTCACGGTGACTTCGGGCACGGCGGCGATGCACACGTGCGTGGGCGCGATCAATCCCGACCCGGGGGATGAGATCATCGTGACGCCCTGGACCTCGGGGGGCAGTATCATCGGTACGCTGCTGCACAACTGCGTGCCGGTATTCGCTGACGTTGACGACACGTATACGCTGGACCCGGCGGACGTCGAGGCGAAGATTACGCCGAGGACGCGCGCCATTATCGCGGTGCATCTTTTCGGCAACCCATGCGATATGACGGCGCTGCGGGAGATCGCGGACCGGCATCAGATCTTCCTGTTAGAGGACTGCTGCCAGGCACATTTTGCCGAATACCAGGGCAAGGTGGTGGGCTCGATGGGGGATATCAACGGGTTCAGCTTTGGCGGAAAGCATCTCTCTGCCGGGGGCGGCGGCGCTATTATGACGGACAACGAGACGTTGTGGGAACGGGCGCTGATTTTCTCCGACTGTGCGTTGCCGCGCAATGGCGGACCGTTCGAAGGGCGGCCCTACGCCAACTATTTTCTTGCGCCCAACTACAAGTTGAACGACCTGATGGCGTCTGTGCTCCTCACGCAGCTGAAAAAGGTGGACGGGTATATTGCGAAGAAGATCGAGGCGGCGCAGGGGATCATGGACCTTGTGTCGGATATCGAGGAGATCACGCCGCAACGGGTGCGGGAGGGGGACAGGCACTCGCACTGGGTGTTGGGGATGACGCTGGATACGGACAAGATGGCGTGTGACGCGTGGGAGTTCGCAGACGCGCTGAACCAGGAGGGGATCCCCGCGGGCGGCCCGTATATCGGGTCGGGCAAGGAGGGGCCGCTGTACCGCAACGAGTTCCTGGCGGGGCCTAACTGCTACGGGCGCAGCCACTTTCCCTTTGACTACGGGCGGGAGAAGCCGCTTGACTACAGATTGGTAGAGTGCCCGAACGGAGAGAGACTGATGCGGCGCGGGTTCAGTTTTTCGATGCAGCCCAGCCTTGACGAAGAGGACGTCGCTGATATTGCGGCGGGTATTCGAAAAGTGTTCGGGCATTATCGGAAGCGGAACTACAGTGGTCAGTGATTAGTGGTCAGTGGTCAGTAACTGCAGTGGTCAGTAACGGCAGTGGTCAGTGGTCAGTGGTCAGTAACTGCAGTGGTCAATGGGTTGAGACAGCAAGTGGGGGTGGAGACACTGTTGGCTAAACGCCTTTCTCTAGACATTTTGCTGGGGAAAATTGAGCACGGTGGTCTAGTAAGGGCGGGGCGTTGCGGGGGCGCGGAACTGCAGGGGTCAGGGGTCAGGGGTCAGGGGCTGAGATAGCGGGTGAGGAGATAGACTCTGTTGGCTAAACACCTTTCTCTAGACACGTTGCTGGGGAAGAATTAGCACGGTGGTCTAGTAAGGGCGGGGCGTTGCGGGGGCGCAGCCCCCGCACAAGGGAGGGCCGAAGGCCCGGACGCCCAAAATACGATGTGATGGAGGAGGTTGATGACGCGGGAGACGAGCGACCAGACGCCGATCTGGTGCGGGATCCATTATTTACTTTATCTGCGCCTGGCGGGGGCGGAGGCGGACTGCGCGCGGTTCAGCCTGTTTCAGACGGAGTACAGCCCGGCGGGGGGCGGACATGCGGGCTATTTGTATGTTGATCGGGGGTGTTTTCCGTCCGCGCCGGCGAACGGAGTTTACACCGACAACCCGGATATGGCGGAGTGGATGTATGACAGGATGTATCGCGACAGCGACAATCCACTGGCGGAATGTGGGGACAGGATAGTAACGGCGCGTTTCGGCCGCAGCGGGGATATGCGGAGGCGGTTGCGCTATACGATGGACACGGCCGAGTGCCAGATTGAGGCGGCGTGGGCCGGGTTGGAGCCTCCGTTTGTTCACCACGGCATAGCCGGGGCTTCCAGTCTTTACACTTACTGCCTGTTTGTTGTTGCCAATCGGGCCAGCCTTGTCGTGGATGGGGAGGCTGTTCCGGGAACACTGTATGCCCGCCAGGACTGGATTCCGCTGGTGGGGCGGCCGCTCAGTTCGTGTCTGCTGGCGGACGAGATATGGGCCACAGTTTGAGATTTTGGCGGCCCGCTAGCGGCCGTCGTTCCATGTATTATCAACAATTCTTTCGCCGTTGGAGAGAGCGTCAATTATGGGAAAGCTAAGGTTTGCGCAGGCCGGGGTTTCGCTGATGCACGCGAACATGTACCGGGATACGCTGATGTTGCTGTCGGATGAGATTGAGCTGGTTGGCTTTTACGACCCCGACCCGGAATGGGTGAAGCCGAATTTGAAGGCGGATGTTCAGGACGTGCCGTTTTACGACAGCCTGGGAGAGCTTCTGGCGCAGGGCAAGCCGGATGCGGTGATGGTGTCGACATACTTGAAAGATATGCCCGCGTGGATGGAGCAAGTGGCCGAGGCCGGCGTGCATGTGTGGGGCGAGAAGCCGTTTGCGGTGCACTCGAGCGCGCTGGTTCCAGTGGCCGAGGCGGTGCGGCGCAATAATCTACATTTTTCGTGCGGCTATACGTGGCGTTTCCATCCGATTGCGAATTTGATAAAGAAGACATGGGCGGCGGGACTGTTGGGGAAGCCGTATTCGATCGATTTTCGTTTCCTGACGTCGAGCGTGGCCCGGCGCGATCCGCAGACCTGGTATTTCAGCCGCGAAGAGGCAGGTGGGGGCATTCTCAACTTTCTGGGTTGTCACTGGCTGGACTTGATGTGCTACATGACGGGCGCGGACGTGACGCAGGTTGCGGCGATTGAAGCGAATGTGGGTGGGCACGATATTGACGTGGAGGATGCGGCAGCGGTCTCGCTGGGTTTCGACAACGGTATGATCGGCGGCCTGCATGCGGGCTATTTCACGTCGGGCTACGGTGAGATTTCGATCGGGCTGCGCGGGTCACTTGGATTGATCAAGTGGGATGTGGACGAAGGGCAGTGCACGATCATGAGCGAGCATCCGGAGTGGTCGGGCGCGCCGACGCGC
This sequence comes from Caldilineaceae bacterium, assembly GCA_965207495.1. Classification (GTDB taxonomy): domain Bacteria; phylum Chloroflexota; class Anaerolineae; order Caldilineales; family Caldilineaceae; genus Bin5. Next base: position 1,977,715 of record OZ242287.1, on the reverse strand, counting down.
ACGTTCGACATACCTTCGGCGCAGGTGCCCGGGTATGGGGCGGAGGGCAGGTCATCGATCCAGGCGTTTGCGGCGGCGATTCGTGGTGAGGGGAGTAGCAGGTACACGGTTGAGGAGATTATCAGGTCGTTGCAGATCATTGAGGCTGCGCATGCGTCGGCAGCGGAGGGGAAGACGGTTTCGCTATGAGCGCTAAAGAACCGTTGCGCGTTGCGGTTGTGGGCTTGCGGATTCATGCTGGCGGGCTGGAGCCTGAGGGTAATCACGGCCTGATCAAGTCCTTTCATGCGCAGGAAGATGTCGAGGTGGTGGCATACAGCGAGTGGGATGTGGCTGAGGAGGCGGCGCTGGCGAGCCTGGCGCGGCACGATCCTGAGGCGCGCATATTTGATAATCTGTGTGAACTCTTTGATTGGGATGGGTTCGATGCGGCGGTGGTGATGCTGCCGCCGGACGAAGCGACGCGCGCGGCGATGCGCCTGGCCGAGGCGGGCAAGCACATGTTTATCGAGAAGCAGGCGGCACGCACTGCCCCAGAGCTTGAGCCGGTTTGCCGGCTGGTGAAGGAGCGCGACCTGGTCGTCCAGATCGGGTATCCGTGGCCGCGCCATCCGGTGGCGGAGGAGATCCGGCGCTGCCTGGATGCGGGGGTGCTGGGGAAGCTGCTGGCGATGGAGGCGAGGCTGGTGACGGTTCAGGTTGGGCCAGGGCTGCGTGAGCCGGACCATTGGATGTACCGCCGCGAGACGGAGGGTGGCGGTATTCTGCACATGGAGGGCGGACACTGGCTTACGCTCTTCCAGATGTTTGCGCAGGCGCGGGTGCGCTCGGTGACGGCATTGTGCAGCCGGCGCACGGATGAGATTCAGGAAGGCGTGGAGGACGCGGCTACGGTGGCGTTGGAGTATGAGAACGGCGTGCATGCCTGCCTGCACATGGGCTATTTGTTGAGCGGGGCGGGGCCGCGCAATGACACATTTATGGCGGTGCGCGGGCAGTTGGGGGCGGCGACGTGGGGCCCGGTTGGCGACGGCCTGCTGACGGTGTACAGTGCGGCGCCGGAGTGGCAGGCGGCGCCAGAGCGAAGCTTCAATATGCCGGTGACGCCGCGGGCCGTGTACGCGGACCAGTTTGGCTATGAGTATGTAGCCGACTTTGTGCGGGCGGCGCGGGAAGGGGGCAAGCCAGTGGTGAGCATCGATGACGCTCACCACCTTTTGCAGATATTTGATGCCGCCTATGAATCATCGCGGACGGGCCGACGGGTCGACATTCAGTAGCAATTGGCGCAACTGATGCCGGTTGGTGACATTCCAGTGAAATCCGGCCCAAGAGCTAATTCTATACTCTGCCGGGATACTCCTTGCCGCGAATCAGCATGAAGCGAAACTCGCCACGCGGTTTCTCACATTCGGTCAGGAGACGGGCTTCCTCATCCTCGATGCCGAGGTACATGGTTTCGGCGCGGAGGTAGTGGAGAGCAAGGCCGCGGCGGCGGTGAGGCGTGGAGTTGGCGCCGGTGCGGTGGAAGTTGAGGCCGTGATGGAACATACAGCTGCCGGCAGGCAACTCGACAGGAACGGGCTTGTTGATGAGGGGGCTATTCAGGAAGCGGTCCTTGTACTCACGATCGATTGGGCCCCATTTGTGGCTGCCGGGGATGACGGTCATGCAGCCGTTGTCGATGGTGGCGTCGTCGAGAGCGACCCAGCAACTGACGTGCTCCTGGGGCGCGAATTGGTGCCAGGCCATCGAGTCCTGGTGCCAGTCTGTGACTGTGCCGTGATAGCGCGGTTTCATCATCAGTTGATCGGTGTAGAGCTTGATGTTGGGGCCGATGAGGTCGTCGATAACGTCGACGATCTCCGGTTTGCGGGCCGTGCTCTCGAATACGTCGTCGAAGTAGCAGAGTTGGGTCATTTTGCGGACGGCGTCGAGCGGTTCGACATCTTTGGGCAGGCCGTTGCGGAACTGGGCCTCGAACTGGATGTAGCGGGGCGGCACGTGGTTGACTTCGCCGCTGATGATGGCTTCACTGCGTTTGCGCAGGGCGGCCAGGTCTTCGTCTGAAAGGATGCGGTGGTAGGGCAGGTAGCCGTTTTCCCAGAAGAATTCTTTTTGTTCGTCTGTCAGGGCCATGGGGAGAACTCCTTTTCGAGTTTTCGGGAATTCGTTGTCTCGGGCAGCCGAGCGACTGGCTTCATTTTAATATCATACTGGAGTATACCGAACAGGTAAAAATGCTGTCAATCAGATATGGGCGTTTATGCTGAAGACCGGCGGCGAACCGGCGAGAATCAGAGTTAGATGCCCAGGGGAAGAGAAAATGATACGTATCGGCATGATTGGAGCAGACAGTACGCATACGGAGGCGTGGACTCAGCTGGTCAACCCGGCTGACAGCCCTTTGCACGGGCGGGCGCAGGTCGTCAAGTTGTGGGGGGAGGACCGGGAGCAGGCGCAGGCGAAAGCGAGTGAGTGGCAGATTCCGGAGGTGGTCGGCACGCCTGCGGAGGCCTTGGCGGATGTGGACCTGGCGATGGTGGTCAACCGCTACGGCGAGGATCATCCGCCGCATGCCCGGCTGGCGATTGAGGCGGGTCTGCCGACTTTTGTGGACAAGCCCTTCGCGAACGAGATGGGCGACGTTCACAGTTTGGTCCGGCTGGCCGCGGAACGGGATGTGCCGCTGATGTCGTGCTCTGCGCTGCGGTATGCGGGGGAGGTGATGGAACTGCAGGAGAGGATGGAAGGCTTTGGCGCGTTGAATTGCGCGGTTGTGAGCGGGGCGGCGGCCGGTGATTTCCCCGATCCGCGGGCGATGCATCCTTTCTTTTACGGCATTCACGCAACTGAGCTGTTGCATACGCTGTTGGGGAGCGGCGCGGCGGCGGTAACGACGCGGCGAACGGAGCGATGCGATATCGGTCTTGTGCACTATGCGGACGGGCGGCAGGGGGTGGTCAATCTGCTGCACGAGACGCCCGGCCTGTATCATGGCGCGGTGTACGGCGCGGAGGGTTGGGGCGAGGCGGATATTGTAGACGGAAACAGGTTTTATACTGAGACGCTGGCGCGTGTAATTCAGATGGCGGTCAGCGGCGAACCGCCTTTTCCGATTGACTGGACGGTTGAGGTCATGGCGATCATGGCGGCGCTTGTGCGGTCGGCTGAGGAGGGCGGACGGACAGTGCAGATCGGCAGATTCGAGTAGAAGACTGCAAACGACGGCCAGCATACAAATAGAATCAGGGAAGAAAGCAACCTTCAGAATCAGGAAAGAAAGCTACCTTTTTATGACTTATTCACCTTTGCAGATAGGCGTTGTGGGCCCGGGCCGGATGGGGCGCGTTTACGTGCGGCTGGCGAGCGAACTGAGCGAGACCAACCTGGTGGCGGTGTCGGGCCGCAGTGAAGGGTCCACGAACGAAGTCGCGGGGCAGTATGGGGTCCCGGGCTATCCGAATATAGGGCACGAGGAGATGCTAGCCAGCCACCCTGAGATTGAGGCGGTGGTGGTGGCGGCGTCGGAGTGGATGCACACGGCGCCGGTACTGGCTGCGCTGGAGGCGGGCAAGCATGTGCTGGTGGAGAAGCCGATGGCAGTTTCGGCGGCGGACGCGCAGAAGTTTGTCGAGACGGCCGACCGGGTCGGCGTGCAGTTGATGGTGTGCCAGAGCTTGCGTTTCGATCAGCCTTACGCGGCGATGCGCGCGGCGGTGGCGGCGGGTGAGATCGGGGAGGTGATGCACCTGTACTCGCGGCGCAATACGATCCAGTTGGCGGCGGCGCGGGTGCTGGGCAAGTTTTCGCTGGCGTACTGGCTGACGCCGCACGACATCGACATGATGTTGTGGACGGTAGGGCGGCCGATCACGAGCGTGAAGGCGTATGCGCGGGAGAAGGCGAAGGGCAAGCAGGACTTTATTATAGCGGTTTTCACCTTCGATAACGGCGTTGTGGGCGTGCTGGAGACGTCGTGGAGTACGCCGGCGTTCAGCGGACGGTCGCAGGCCGAGCATTTCAGCATTCACGGCAAAGAGGGCGCGGCAGAGGTGCTGGGCCATGAGAATGCGGTTGCTGTCTACCGTGTAGACGGTGAGCCGGAGTATCCCGATATCGGCTATACGCCGGTGATGCATGGGCGGCAGGAGGGGATGTTCCGTTCGCTGTTCAGCCACTTTGTGGGGGTTGTGCAGGGGAAGTGGGAGCCGATCGTCACCGGCAGGGATGGCCTGGCGGCGATTCAGGTGGCTGCTGCGCTTGAGCGTGCCCTGGAGAGCGGCTGCGAGGAGGCGGTGGAGCGGTGAACGGCAATCAGAATGGGTGAGAAATGACTGTCTACTGGGGCATTGTGGGAGCCGGGAAGATCGCGGAGAGCCAGATGGCGCCGGCGATCGCGGCGGCGCCGGGGCACGAGCTGGCGGCGGTGTCGCGGCGGGAACTGGACGCGGCGCAGCGGTTTGGGGAGAGGCACGGGGCGCGGCGCGCTTACGACAGCGTGGAAGCGCTGCTGGACGATGACGAGGTCAATGCGATGTATGTAGCCACGCCGCCTCACTTGCATGCGCGGGAGACGGTTCTGGCGGCGGAGGCGGGCAAGCATGTTCTGTGTGAAAAGCCGATGGCGATGACGACTGCAGAGGCGCGCGAGATGATCGAGGCGTGCAGCGCCAACGGGGTTCTGCTTACGGTCTGCCATTACCAGCGGTTCAATGCCCGTCACCAGCGCATCAAGAGGCTTGTAGAGGCGGGCGCGATCGGGCAGGTGACGGCGGCGCGCATCAATTTTTCGGACCGGTTTCCGCCGCAGCCGGGCGTATGGCATCACAAGCCGGAGGTCAGCGGCGGCGGGCCGCTGATGGACCTGGGCATACACTGTATCGATCTGCTGCGCTACCTGTGCGGCCCGGCGGCGTCGGTTGTTGCGCTGTTGGAAACGCTGGTCGACGACTCCCCTGTGGATGACACGGCGACGGTGCTGATGCGGCTGGCCAGCGGCGCGCAGGCGGTGGTGACCAGTCACTGGACGACGGCGAACCACGAGCCGGAACGTACGAACGGCCTGGAAATCTGGGGAACGGATGGATCGATCACGGCCGCTCCGATTTCGGCGAAAGATTCGGCCGGAACGCTACAGGTCAGCACGGCGGACGGGATCCGGGACTATGCGGTCGAACCGGGTGGGCCGCGGCCGCACGTAGCGCTGCTGGAGGCCTTTGGCGAGGCCGTTGACGGGAAAGGTCCGAATCCCATTCCCGGTGAGGAGGGGCTGGCCGGCCTGGCGGTGGTGGAAGCCGCCTACGAATCGGCGCGCAGTGGGAACAGCGTAGCTCTGCAGGATCCCCCCAACTGAAGTTTTCAGCGGCGTAGCAGTGCACGAATTCGAATAAGCAATCATCAGCTTTCATACCAGGGTAGGACAGGACCATGCGCGGTGTTTTTTTCTGGGAAGCGGCGGGACTATCGTTGGATCGGGCCAATCCTTATGGCGGGTTGCTGGCGCGGGCGATGCGGGAGGTCGGCGTCGAGCTGGAGGCGGGGCATCCAGAGACGCTGACGAAGGCGTGGCTGCACGAGAATCAGGGCAAGATCAAGGTACTGCATCTCAACTGGCCCAACTACATGTACAGCGGGGAGGCGTTGGAGGCGCAGCTTGGGCTTTTGACCGAGCTTATTGACAACCTGGCCCTGGCGCGATTGCTGGGCTACAGGATCGTGTGGACGGTTCACAATCTTTATCCACATGAGAGCAACAGCCGCGATTTGGACCATCTGGCGCAGACGGCGATCACTCATTTAGCGAATGCGGTGATCGTGCATTGCGAGCATGCGCGTGAGCTAGTGCGAAAGCATTTTCATCGAACAGCGGGTGTTTACGTCATCAATCACGGTAATTTCATTTATCCGTATCCCAACGAGGTCGGTCGCGACGAGGCGCGGCGGAGGATGGGGCTGAACGATGACAACTTCGTCTTTTTCTACTTTGGGAACGTGCGCCGGTACAAGGGGATTGAGCGATTGATTGAGGTGTTTCAGTCGCTGCCCGGGGCGCATTTGCGGTTGCTGTTGGGCGCCAAGTTTTTCACGGAGTACGGGCAGGAACTGGTGGCGTCGGTACCGCCTGACGACCCGCGGGTGATGTTGCGCTCGTCACGCCATTTTGCCAACGATGAGTTTCAGTATCTGTTCAATGCGGGCGATGTTGGCGTCTTTCCGTTCCTGGAGGTATTGACATCGGGTTCGGTGATCACGGCGTTTTCCTTCGGCATGCCGGTGATCGCCCCGGGCGTCGGATGTCTGACCGAGCTGGTTCCCCCAGAGGCGGGCATTGTGTACAGTGGGGAGGACGAGGAGGGGTTGCGACGGTCGATGCTGGAGATTCAGGAGCGGGAGATGGGCCCGATGCGGGAGGCGGCGTGGGCGCGTGCGCATTCGCTGGACTGGGGAGAGATCGCGGTGCAGACCCGTCAGGTATACGAGTCGGGGTAGGGTACTGGTTGTTGCAGCAAGGCGCAGCTCCTTGGAATGAAGCTGGAGATTACAGACATTGCAGGAGATTTCTGTGAGGATTACAGAGGTCAAGGCTCTCGAAATTGAACTGGATGCTTTGAATCCCGGCCGGAAACGCAGGGAGGGGGAGAGCGCGCCGAGGCCGTCCTATGTGTGGGATGGGTTGGAGCCGTCGAGCCCGATGGGGCGCTATCCGAAGTACAAGGAGCAAAGGTCGTCGTGGTCGGCCAAGTGGAAGGGCACGGTGTGCGTTGTTACGGCCGAAGACGGGAGCTTTGGGCTGGGCGTCACCGGGTTTGGCGGGCCTGTCAGCAGGATTATCAACGATCATTTCGCGCCGCACATTGTGGGCGAGAACTGCATGGCGACGGAGAAACTGTTCGACATGATGTCGCGTTTGGCGACGCCGTACGGCAGCCAGGGGCTGGCCAGCTATGCGATCAGCGCGGTCGACTTGGCGTTGTGGGACTTGAAGGGGAAGGTGCTCGAGCGCCCGGTCTATGAGCTGTTGGGCGGCCCGCAGAAGGAGAAGATTTTCTGTTACGCCACGGGGTTCGAGGCGGCGTGGTATATGGAGCTGGGGTTTCAGGCGATGAAGCTGCCGTTTCCGTACGGGCCGGCTGACGGCGAGGCGGGTCTGCGGAAGGCAGAGGAGTTGGTAGCGCGCGCCCGTGATTTGATCGGCCCCGACATAGCGCTGATGCTGGACTGTTGGATGGCGCTGGACGTGGATTATACGGTGCGGCTGGCGGAGAGGTTGCGGCCCTACAGGCTCAGGTGGATCGAGGACTATCTCCTGCCGGATGACAGGGAGGGGTTTATGCAAGTGCGGCAGCGTTTGCCGTGGCAGAGTTTGGCGACGGGGGAGCACTGGTATCTGCCGCAGCGTTTTGCGCAGGCGGCCAATGAACGTCCGGTAGACGTCTGGCAGCCGGACCCGCTGTGGGTGGGTGGGATATCGGCGTGTTTGCGGATCTGTCATATGGCGGAGGGGGCAGGGGTTGAGGTGATCCCGCACGGGGGTATGAATTCTCCTTATGGGCAGCATCTTGCGTTTGCCATGCCGGCGATTACCTGGGGGGAGCGATCCGGGGGCGTCTCTCCGCCTGGCGTGCCGCTTGCGGAGATGGTTAAGCTGCCCGGAACGGCGGTTATCGAGGACGGTTATCTGGTTCCCAGCGACGCGCCGGGGTTTGGAATCGAGGTGGACAGGGCGACGCTCGAAAGCCTCTGAAACAGCTTAAGCGTGTAAGGACTGGATTTGAAAGCAATGGGGTAGCATGATAGGGTTGATGGTTGGACGAGAGAATTGTCAGCGAGTTCAAGACTGAGACTTTAGAATTGCTCAAGTCGGCAAGCTCCATAACAAACAACCTGTCAGGACTGAAAATGGAACAGGAAAGTTTTCATATACAGGTCAGCGGTCTTTGGAAAGTGTTTGGCAGCAGGCCTGAGCGTGCGCTGGAGCCGGAACACACTTCAAAGAGCCGCGACGACATTCAAGAGGAACTGGGCCTTGTAATCGGGCTGCGAGACCTCTCTTTCAGCGTTCCGAAGGGGAAGACATTCGTGGTGATGGGGCTTTCGGGCAGCGGAAAGTCGACGCTGGCGCGCTGTTTGATCCGACTTATCGAAGCGACGCAGGGGGAGATCCAGTTCGACGGCGAAGACATTCTCGGCTATTCGCAGGAGGATTTGAGGGAGTTTCGGCGCGACAAGATCGCGATGGTATTTCAGAATTACGCGCTTCTTCCACACCGGCGCGTGCTGGACAATGTGGCATACGGGCTTGAAGTGCAGGGTATGGATAAAGACAGCCGTTACAGGGCGGCGGCGGAGGCGATCGAGACTGTAGGGTTAAAGGGGTGGGAATACTACTTTCCAAGCGAGATGAGCGGCGGCATGCAGCAGAGAGTGGGCCTGGCCAGGGCACTGGCGGTCGACCCGGAAGTGCTGATCATGGACGAGCCGTTCAGCGGACTGGACCCGCTCATTCGCAGGGAGATGCAGGACGAGCTGGTCATGTTGCAGCGGGAGCTTCAGAAAACGATTGTTTTCATCACGCATGACCTGGATGAAGCGCTCAAGCTGGGCGATCGTATTGCAATTATGCGCGACGGGGTTATTGTGCAGGAGGGTACGCCGGAGGAGATCGTGACGCGACCGGCCAACGACTATGTTTCCGATTTTGTACAGGATGTGTCGCGCGCCAAGGTGATCCGGGCGGGGTCGGTAATGCAGGAGCCTGACGTCGTTATTCACGAAGGGCAGGATGCGGATGACGCGCTGGACGCGATGAGAAACAAGGGTGCAGAAGCGGTCTATGTGGTGGGGGACGATCACGTTCTCAAGGGAATACTTACACAGGAGCAGGTCGCGAGTTTGAGGGACCGGCGGATTGAAATTGCGGAGGCAGCGCAGGACGACGTTCTGGCGACCACAAGCCCCGAAACCTTCATTGAAGAGATTGTCCCGCTGGCAGCGCAGACGGAGCGCTACATCGCGGTGGTGGACGATGAAGGGCGATTGTTGGGAGAGATTCACCGGCGCGCATTACTGGCTGGAATGGTTGACCCGGTTTGAGGGACGCATGTGCCTTCGAAGAGAGAACCGACTTTTTGTGCATGTTGCGTACTGCGTACTGCGTACTGCGTAAGGGCAGTCGGGTCAACCACGATTCCGATGTACAACCTCTGCGAAAAGGCTTGGTGACAGACGAGATTTGCATTAGATGGTAGGAAGTTGAAGAGGAGGCGTTGAGATGGCCCAGTCCGGGAGCTCACCAATAGGAACAGAGCCGCCTGCCAGGCCGCCTGCTGGTATGGACGCGATCAAAGTCGGTTTTGACGGAGATTCTCTTCCGCTGCGCGGTGCTGGCAGGAAAGAGGTGCCGCCGGACCTCACGCATGGTTCGGGCGGCAAAGCGGGCACGCTGCCGGCTACTTTCTGGCTGGTTGGGTGGGGGCTGGTTATTGTCGTTTTGCTGGCTTCTTTTGCAATATGGGGACCGGAGATGGAGTTTCCCACGACGGTTTCACGCACAGAGGTAGAGACTGACAACGGCGGCACTCTTGTACTTGAGAAAACGGTGCGGGAGGTGATTGGCGGGGCGATTGACGACGCTGTCGACTGGGTGACGCGAGAGGCCAGCTGGTTGTTCGACGGCCTGAGCAGTGCGGTTGCCTATTCGCTGGTTACGATCGAGAACGTATTGAAGTGGATACCCTGGCCAACTGTCGTGGTTGCGCTTGCATTCCTCTCTTATGCGGTCGGACGATGGAGGATGGTGGGCTTCACTTTGTTCGCGTTGCTCTTCGTTGGCTTTATGGGTCTGTGGGAAAACACGATTGACACGATCGCGTTGATGGTGGTGGCGGTCGTGATTTCGGTAGCCGTCGGTCTTCCGCTGGGGGTGTTGGCGGCGCGCAACAGCGTGGCGGATAATCTGATGCGGCCGATTCTGGACGGGATGCAGACGATGCCCAGCTTCGTCTATCTGCTGCCAGGGCTTCTCTTTTTTGGCTTGGGGAAGCCGGCGGGGATTTTCGCCACGCTTATCTATGCGGTGCCGCCGGTAATCCGTCTGACCAATTTGGGGATCCGGCAGGTTTCGGCTGAGGCGGTGGAGGCGGCGCATGCGTTTGGGACGACGCCTTTCCAGCTGCTTACCAAGGTGCAGATTCCAATGGCGTTGCCGACGATCATGGCCGGTATCAACCAGACGACGATGATGGCGCTGGCGATGGTGACGATCGCGAGCATGGTGGCGGCAGGGGGGCTGGGCGACAATGTGTTGCGGGCGCTGCAGAAGAACCAGCCGGGCAATGGAGCCATTGCGGGCATGGCGATTGTGTTTCTGGCGATCATTATTGATCGGTTGACGCAGTCGGTGGCGCAGGAGCAGCAGGAGAGGCGGAGCGCGGGGTAAGCGATCCGAACGGCATGCCCCTATTGGACGGCCCCGATGTAGTTGCTTCGAATTGCCGGAACTGTTGGCTTTGGCAGTTTGGCCCCTCTCCAGCACTTTCTCAAATCTGACAATGACTGCAAATGGTGGTTTGTCTGACGACGAGCCATCTACGACAAGACATTCATTTGAGACTTAGGGTCTCATCGACAACTGGCTCAGCCGGCACGAGACGGCATGTGACAGTCCAAAAATTGAGGTTTAAATCTCTAATGCCTATCAGATTCAGGACAATTTTCATCCTCCTAATTGTAATTGCCATCAGCGGCTGTGTGGCAGCTGGGCCGAGCGACTCGACCGAGGCGGTAGCCCCTTCAAGCTCAATTGAAACGATTGTCTTCGCTGACCTCAACTGGTCGAGCGCCCAGATTCAGAACCGTATTGCCCAGTATATTGTCGAAAAGGGGTACGGTTATCCGACAGAAGTCGTCTTCGGTGCGACGCTGCCTCTGTTCCAGGGACTGCGTAATGGAGACATTCACGTAAACCTGGAAATCTGGCTGCCAAACCAGTTTGAGGCCTGGTATGAGGCGGAGGCCAATGGAGAGGTGGTGGAGGTCGGCAAGAGTCTGGGGAATGACTGGCAGTCGGCATTCGTCATCCCTGCCTACCTCCAGGAGCAGTACCCTGACCTGGACAGTGTCGAGGACTTAAGGGATGAGCGGTTCAAGGCGCTGTTTGCAACACCGGAGACGGGCGGCAAGGCGCGGTTAGTCTCGTGTACGATTGGATGGGCGTGTGAGGAGGTCAACGCGACCCAGATCGAGGGTTATGGACTGGAAGAGCATGTGCATATCATCAACCCGGGCGACGGCGCGGCTCTCAATGCCGATCTTTACGGTGCCTACGAGAAAGAGGAACCGTGGCTTGGCTATCAGTGGGGCACCAATGACCCGGCGTTGCTGCTGGACCTGGTCCGGCTTGAGGAGCCTGCTCATAGTGACGAGTGTTGGTCCACGACCAAGGCATGTGCCTACCAAGACTCAACGATCGTGATCGCGGTTCATCCCGACATGATGGAGGCTGCGCCTGACGTGGTTGAGATGTTGGGGAAGTGGGGCTTTCGTATCGGTATCTATCGCGGCGTCGCGGCGTGGTTGGACGAGAACAGCGATGCAACCACCAATGATGCGGCGCTGTGGTGGCTGAACGGCAATGCCGACATCTGGCGCGGCTGGGTCTCCGCTGACGCGGCGGCATCTATCGAGGCCGCTCTTGCGGCGAACGAGATCCCCGAAGGCTGGCCCATTGAGTAGACGGACGTACCATATCGCCGGCCTGCTATGTCATTCCAGGTAAAACGATCACGCAGTTGCAAGTAGCTGGCTGTTGCCTGGGTCGGCCAGGAGACAGGAAGGGCCGGCCCTTTGTACCTGATCTGCAACAGGGCCAGCATGGCCACGCAAAATCATATGAACATTCGGACTGGGACAAAACCCGTACAGGGTCCTGGAGGCTTCAACTTGACCTATAGTCCAAAGCCTGATAACATAGGATCGCGGAAAAGAGAGTCCGCCTCATTCGCGACAGCCGAGCTGTCAAGAAACCTATAAGGTTATCTTCGGCAACACTGTAAGATCTGAAGTCGCGGCAAGTCATCTGCTTAGCGTTGCTTGAGTGGGCCCAAACTCAAGGAGAGGCTAACGGGGCAAAGCTTCAGCCAAATTGTAGGGCGAAAGGCAGCGGCGGATATGTCATTCCGCCTTATGTCAGGGAACAGTACCTGATCTCATCGCCGTTCGCGGCCAACATTGGACTGAAGGAGAGAGCGTGCCAAGTCTGACTTTTCGATTGATTGCACGCCAAGTCAGACCGTTTGCCCCAGATTCTGGCCTTTCTTCAACCATCCACCCCAAGGAGAGAACCATGCGCGTCCAATATCGATTTCTTATACTGTCACTGATTGTCATCTTTGTCGCCGGGGCGTGTGCGCCGGTTGAACAGAGCGCGCCAAGCGAGGAAGCTGCTGCTCCGGCAGAGATGGCGGCCTCGATGGACACGATTATTTTCAGCGATTTGAACTGGACCAGCGCCCAGATTCAGAACCGCATCGCCCAGTATATTGTTGAGAAAGGCTACGGATACTCGACCGACGTAGTCTTTGGCTCAACATTGCCTTTGTTCCAGGGTTTGCGCAATGGCGACACGCACGTGACGCTGGAAATCTGGCTGCCCAACCAGGATGAGGCCTGGTATGACGCGTTAGGCAAAGGGGAGGTCGTTGAACTTGGCGCGAGCTTGGGCAAGGACTGGCAGTCCTTCTTCGTGATACCCAAGTATCTTCAGGAGGAGTACCCTGATTTGGACAGTGTTGAAGACCTGAAGGACGAGAAGTTCATGGAGCTCTTTGCGAGCGCGGAAACGGGAGGAAAGGTACGTCTCGTCTCCTGCGTAATCGGCTGGGCCTGTGAAGAGGTCAATGCGGCTCAGGTTATCGGTTACGAGCTAGAGGATCATGTGCATGTTATAAACCCGGGCGACGGTGCGGCGCTGAACGCTGACCTTTACGGCGCCTACGAGAAAGGTGAACCTTGGGTAGGTTACCAGTGGGGCACAAATGACCCGGCCCTCATTCTGGACCTGGTCCGGCTGGAAGAACCGGCCTACAGCGACGAGTGTTGGGCAGCGGACAAAGCTTGCGCCTACGAAGACGCAGACGTGCTTGTTGCCGTCCATCCGGATCTCGTGGATGGCGCGCCTGACGTTGTCGAAATGTTAAGTGCGTGGGACTTCAGTATTGAGGTTTATAAGGAAGTTGCCCGCTGGCAGAATGAGAACAGTGACGCCACCAGCAACGACGCGGCGCTGTGGTGGCTGAATAGCAGGTCCGACATCTGGGGCGGTTGGGTTACTGCGGATGCTGCGGCGGCGATTCAGGAAGCGCTGACGGCCAATGAGATTCCGGAAGGCTGGCCCACCGAGTAAAGGGATAGCCTTTTCGCAGCACAGCAGTGAATCTGAATTCAGAAGGGCGGCTCCAGCAGTGGGGCCGCCCTTTTTCGTAAGTTGAGCTTTTTCCGATTAGGCCGCAGAATTCTGCTATGATCCCCCAATCGAGAGTTTCGAATCCAATCAGAAGGAGAGACGTTTAGCGATGCGAGAAAACAGAGCCAAGCACATGCTGGAACGGGGCGAGACGGTTGTCTGCCTCTCCGGGAACAACTCGACCGACATGATCGATCAGTTGGGCCCACTGGGGTTCGACGCGATCTGGCTGGAAGGGGAACATGGCCCGGTGGATTACGGGGACATTCCTGATCTTACTCGAGCCTGCGACCTGTGGGGTATGACGTCGGTTGTGCGGGTCAACCGGAACAATGAGGGGATCATCTACCGTACGTTTGACTTGGGTGCGCAGGGGATTGTCGTTCCGCATGTCAATACGGTCGAAGAGGCCCAGGCGGTGGTCAACGCGGCCAAGTTCCATCCTGCGGGCAGGCGGGGCATGTACACAAGCCGCCAGGGGTACGGGGTACCGGACTACGTTCACCGGGCCAATGATGAGACGCTGGTCATTGTTCTGATCGAGGATATCATTGCGATCAATAATCTGGCGGAGATCCTCACTGTCGATCATATTGACGTATTCTTTGTGGCGCCTAGCGACCTGGCGCAGACGATGGGTCATTTGGGGGACATTGAGCACCCCGATGTTGTGGCGACGATAGAGGGGGCGTTTGCGCAGATTATCGCGGCAGGCAGGAATGCGGGCGGCCTTGCCAGTGACGCGAACGCTGCGCATTACGTCGACCTGGGCGTTCGTTTTCTGTTGACGGGGTGGGCGGCTTGGGTTGCGTCAGGCGGGCAGGCTTTCAAGGCGAAGGTGGAGGAGGCTGCGGGGTCGTGAGCGGATTCGCGTCCTGGAGATTCTGATCTTTACATTGGCACAGTTCAAGAGCTAAGCAAGGAGAGAGAACCATCTTTTCTCTCCTTTTCTTTTTGGCCGACTGAGGGAGGGAGCCCTATGACGAATCCTCAGCGCCCTTCCTCGCTGTGACTGGGGATAGGAAGGCGGACATCAGCTCTCTATTGATTTCGATTCCAGCACTGCTTCGTTTCAGCAGGCCCATTTTCTCCAGTATATTTACATCTCTCCTTATCGTGTTGTCCGTCTTGCCTGCGTAGGCCTCCGCAATCCTCGGGGAGATGTAACGCAATTGCAGGATTGACACAGGGTCTGTTTCCTCGGACAGGTCGACTACGAGCTGACGTCTGCGTAAGTCGGTACTGCTTACTTTTTGGCCGAACAGACTGTGAACATGGTTAATCCAGAAAACGTGGAGCTGCTGTGCCTGAATAGTCTGCAGCTGTTCATCCAGGCCATCCTTCAGGCCTTGCAAGGCATATTTGATGAAAGGGATGATATCGCCGCCCGACTTGCTTGCCAGAGCAAGTTGCCTGTAGTATTCCGTCCTGGTCAGATTATAGTGATTGCTGAGGAGATGCGCTGCCGCTGTCGGTACGCCGCCAGACAGCAGCAGTTGAAATTCCACCAAGCGAGCAGTACGCCCGTTGCCATCTCCGAACGGATGGATCCAGGCAAGATAGAGATGGGCCACAATCGCCTTCAGTATTCCTGATGCAATTGTGCGTTCTTCATCCGGCAGAAAGCTCTCAACATTGAGCCAGCTGCAAAGCTTCTTCAGTAGATTCTCACAGTCCTGATGGGGCGCGCCGCGGTATCGCCCTACGCCAACGTCGTCCTCTCGAATCAATCCGGGACTTACTTCTTCCTTCAGCGGTAAGTCATGTAGGACCAGGGCATTTAACTGCTCCATCCAGTTGACGGTCAGTTCGGCCAGATCGCCTGACAGTATTCCCTCGGCGATGCTATTACAGGCGTCAACGATATTCCTTATCTCTTGCCCAAGATACTCTTTGGAAGGCGGTAGATCGAGTACGCCTCTAATCAACTCAAGGGCATCTTCTTCGGACAAAGTGTTTCCTTCAATGGCCGTCGTTGCCAACGCACCTTTGGCCAGGTAGACCTGATGCAAGTACTCCTCATCGTCCGGCAGGAGCGGCACTCCAGAAACCAACTCGCATTTTGATTGCACTTCTCCCAACTGAAACCATAGCGTATAATCTACCCTGCGCAGGTCCAGCTGAAAGTTTGTCCAAGAATGTGTTTTTTCGTAAGTCCTCGTTTCAGCCATAGGGATCAGTCCAGTCCCGAACCCCTCTATTGTCCGTCAGACGAGACCGGATTCGTGATGGGCACGAGAGAAGAGAGAAGGTCAGAAGAGATTCTAATGGGTTCAGGTGGTAAGACAAAGTTGGACAGTTTAGATTCCTCGGCGCCATTGCAAAAGGTTCCGAGCCATCTGACGGCGGATAACCTCATTAGTGCACTGGGATAGAAGCTCAAACGGGGCGTGTAAGCCTCTCTCTTTTGCACACGGTTTTCAGGTACAGGTCACGACATGACAAATTCTACGCTTATCATAGACGAACAGTGGTCGCAGATTCAACACAAAGCGGGGTTGCCGCCGTTCGCGGCGGCGATTGGGTTGTTGCGCAGTGAAGTAGCGGATTTCTTTGCCCGGCCGGTCGGTGTACAGGCGTTGCCGGGGGGTTATTATCACGACTATTTCTGCCCGCAGCATGCGGTTCAGCTGATTTTTGAGCCTGACTCGCCCACTCTGCATCGCTGCCCCGTGGACGGGGCGACGTTCAGTGGCGAGCCGTTTGATTCGGCTTGGCGCTGGTCGGTCAATAACAGGCTGGCGGAGTCGGCGTTGCGGCTGGCGGTGCTGTGGAAGCTGGAGGGCGAGGAGCGGAACCGGCAGAGCGTGCAGGAGATCCTGTTGGGCTATGCTGATGCGTACGATGGGTACAAGGCCTATGGCGGTTGGCGGCCGGAGAACCATGGCGTTGCGCAGTTCAGTACGTTGGACGAGGCGGTGTGGTCGATTCCGCTGGCGTGGTCATTCGACCTGATCCGGTCTACGCTCAGCGATGCGCAGCAGACGGAGATCGTTGACAGGCTGCTGCTGCCGGCGGCGGAGTTTCTGATGGCGCGGCATTTCGGGGGGATTCACAACTTTGCCTGCTGGCACAACGCGGCTATCGGGACTATCGGGGCCGTGACCGGGCGCGAGGCGTTGCTGGAGTTCGCGATTAACGGGCAGTACGGCTTTCATACGCAGGCGCGGGAGGGCATCCTGGCGGACGGGCTGTGGTTTGAAGGCTCGTTCAGCTATCACTTTTATACGGTGGCTGCGCTACTGTTGCTGGCGAAGGCGACAGTAAATCTGCCAAAGTGGGATCTGCGGGAGCATCCGTCACTGGCGGCTGTGCTGCGGGCGCCGGTTCTGTGCGCTTACCCTGATGGGAGCTTGCCGGCGACGAATGACTGTTGGTATTTCACAGGTTTGAATGACGACTGCTGCCACGGCGTGCCCAAGGCGCCGGCTTTCTACGAGATTGGAAACGCGTGGTTCGAGGAACCGCTCTTCGGTCAGGTCCTGGCGCGGGCTTATCGACACGGGCCGCGGGAAAGCCTTGACGCGCTTCTGTACGGGGCTATGGAACTGGAATCGGAAGCGGGTCTCGCGCTGCCCAGTGTGCAGATGCCGGCCTCGGGTTATACGATTCTGCGTACGCAGCCTGAAGAGGAGGCAGTGCGGTCGGAGGCGACTGAGCAGTATGTTTTCCTCAAGTACGGAGTTCACGGCGGCGGCCACGGGCACCCGGACAAGCTGGGGCTGACTGTCTACGCATGCGGCGAACGGCAGGCGCCGGACCTGGGGACGCCCGGGTACGGGATCGACCTGTTTCAGGGCTGGTACCGGCAGACTGTCAGTCATAACACGGTCGTGCTGGACGGCAAGTCGCAGCCGGCGGGCGCGGGGCGGAGCATTGCCTTTCGGGATGACGGGCCGTTTCAGATTGCTGACGCCGCGGTCAGTTGGGGAGAAGAGGCTGTCACCGGTATTGACGCGCCCACTTACGGAGTCGACAGCGAGGCGCCGGAGGTCTACGATGGGGCCGGTATGCGCAGGGCGGTCCTGGCGTGCGGCGATTATTTTGTGGACATCTTCCTGGTCGACGCGGGGCGAGAGCGGCGAATAGACTGGATCTTTCGCAATCGCGGCGTGTTGGCGCCGCTTGGGGACGGCATTCCGATTGTGCCTGCCGAACTTAAGGGGGACGGATACGAGTACATCGATGATCTCAGCACGCGGCTGGCGTACGACAATATCGCCTTGAACTGGGAGTTTGGGAAGACGGGTACGAAACTCTTTATGGCGGAGATGGACGGGACAGTTCTGTATGCAGGGCCGGCGCCGGGATACCCGGCGGAGGACACACAGGACCTGATGATCCGCCAGCGAACTGCGTCGCGCACGGCCTTTCTCAGTGTATTTCATCCCTACCGGGACAGGCCCCGGATTGGCTCGGTCACCTGGCATGGCAGCGACCTGATCGGGGCTGGCTGGGCGGCGTGTACGGTTGAAGGGTCCGGGTGGCAGGACCGTTGGATTGTCCGGATGAACAGCGGCGTAGAGACTCCACCTTGGCTGGCCGAACTGCCGGCCAGCAATCGCTTCGAATATACTCTGGAGGATTAAGTCATGAGTGACAGTGTGAGTAAGCTGGCCTTGCATGGGGGTAGTCCGGTGAGAGAGGCGCCGTTGCCGGCGCGCGGGCACATTGGGAGCGAGGAAGTGGAGGCGGTCAGCGCGTACATGGACAAGGTCGTTGCAACGGGGACGCTGGGCGCGTACCAGGGCGAGGAGGAGGAGGCGTACTGCGCGGCGTTTGCGGAGTACCTGGGGGGCGGGTACGCGGATGCGGTCAGCTCGGGGTCAGCGGCGATTTACGTGGCGCTGCTGGCGTTGGAGCTGGAGGCGTTCACCGAGGTCGTCATCGGCCCGTTTACGGACCCGGGCGGGATTATGCCCATCCCCTTGCAGAGCATGATCCCGATGATCGCGGACTCGGCGCCGGGCAGTTTCAATACAGGGCCAGAGCAGATCGAGGAACTGATTTCGCCGCGTACGAGCGCGATTATCGTACCGCATATTGCTGGTGAGCCGGCCGATATCGGCGGCATCATGGCGGTTGCGGGGCGACATGGCATTCCGGTGATCGAAGACTGTGCGCAGGCGCACGGGGCGCGGTTCAAAGGGCGGCTGGCCGGGAGTTTCGGCGACCTGTCGGCCTTTTCGACGAATTCGGGAAAGAACCATAGCTCGGGCGGGCAGGGCGGGATGGTCTTCACCCGGGACGAGGGGCTCTACCAGTCGGTGCGGCGGATGGCTGACCGCGGGAAGCCCCACTTTCTGCCGGAACGCGCGACGAATATGCAGGCGACGCTGAACTTCAACCAGACGGATTTGGCAGCCGTTGTTGGCCTGATTCAGCTGCGCAAACTGCCGGAGATGATCGAACGCAGGCAGGCAATTGTCGGCCAGCTGATCGAAGGCACGGAAGAGGCGGAGATGATTTCCATGCAGCGGCCGGGGCGGAATGTCGTGTCCAGCAACTGGTTTTTGCCGGTGGCGTTTTACCCGGAGCGGGCGGCGTGTGACAAGGAGACGTTTTGCGAGAGTCTACGCCAGGAGGGCCTGCCGGTGACGGACGATTACCGGTACGGGATGCCGCACCGGCAGTCGTGGTATACGGAACGGCGGGTCTTTGGCAGCAGCGGCTACCCCTGGGCCAGTCCGTTATACAAGGGCGATCCGGATCGCGATTTTCCGTGCCCCAACGCGCAGGCGATGCTGAGAAGCCACTTCACGTTTTCGATCCACGAGAACTGGGGTACGCAGGAGATTGACGACGTGATCGCCATCTTTCAGAAGGTGGCAGGAGCCTACCGGGCCGGCTGACGGAACCGGAGACGGGCCACCCCTATTCATTTCCCCACGGGAACGAAGGAATACGCAACTCGCGGTCGGCGGCGGGCAGGTCGACGCGGGCGCCTTGGCGCGCGTGCGACAAGTGAACGGCGAAGCCGATTTCGGTGGCGCGGCGGGCCTCTTCGACGTCGCAGGCGGTCCTGCCGCCCTTGGCGACGGCGTCGACCAAATCGTGCACAATAGCGGTGCCGGCGGGGAAGTCTCGGACCGGCTGGGGGATATCCAGCGGTAACGGCGGCGCGCCGGCGTCTTGCCACTGCCACGCCTGCAGCCCATCATCCACAATTGTCAGACGACCCTGGCTGCCGATTACGTCGAAGGCCGGCCGCTGGCTGCCGCCGGGCGTGAAGTAAAGTTGGACGTCTCCGGCCAGCCCCACCATAAGACGACCTGGCGGGTCCAGATGGCGGCGGGAATCGGGCGCTTCGCCGGGGAGATCGTCGACAAATCCGCTCACCCATTGCGGTTCGAGATCGCCGGCAAGTTGGAGGGCTGCGTCATACCAGTGACAGCCGTGGTTGATCAGGTTGGAGATGCCGTAGATGATGAGCGACTGCAGCTCGCCGACGATGCCATCGCGCAGCAGTTCGGCCAGACGGTGGTAGGAGACGAGCCAACGGCGGTCGAGGCCGAGAGCAAGTGGGACACCGGCGGTGCGGCAGGCGTCCAGGAGCCGGTCGGCTTCGGAAAGGCTGGTCACGAGGGGCTTGTCACAGAGGATTCCGCGCACACCGGCAGCGACGGCCTGTTCGATCTGGTCGGCGTGCATCTTCTGGCTGGTTGCTACGCAGAGAAGATCGGGTTTTTCCTGCTGCAGCATGCGGCCAAAGTCATCGTAGGCGGCGACCTGGTCACCCCAGCAGTCTTGAAACTCCTGGCGCGTACCGGCGCCGAGGTCGAATACGGCGACGATTTCGGTGTCGGGCACGGCATCGAAGGCGGTGGCGAAGTTGTGATTGGCCGGTTTGCGGTCGAGCATGCGATGGCAGCCGGCGATGGCGACGCGCCAAGTCTGGGCCATTTTCGGGTCTCCTGTGCGGGAGGCGGTGAAATACGGGAAGTCGGGATGTACTCTTCTAGTTCGAACGGCCGTTGGTCATGTGTCTGGCTATCTGGCCATCCTGAAGCTCGTATACTTCGGTGGCAAAGTCATCGCTGGTGGGATCGTGGCTGGCCATCAGCACGGTGATGCCTTGCTCTGCGACCAGCTGGGCGAACAGTTCCAGGATCTGGCGGCCGGTTTCGCTGTCGAGGTCACTGGTGGGTTCGTCTGCGATCAGCATAGCCGGGCCGTGGGCGAGGGCGCGGGCGATGGAGAGACGCTGCTGCTGGCCGCCCGACATTTCAAAGGGGCGGTGGTCGGCCCAGCGGCCAAGCCCGACAAGTGACAGGCAGTAGGCGGCCCTGCGACGGCGCTCGGCGGCGGGTTGGCCGAGGATTCGCAAGGTCATCTCGACATTTTCCTGGGCTGACAGGGTGGGAATGAGGGAGAATGCCTGGAAAACGAAGCCTATATGGTGTTGGCGGATCTGGGCGCATTGATCGGCGGTCAGCTCTGCGATGTCCTGACCGAAAAGAGAGACGCGGCCTGCGGTTGGGGTGTCGAGGCTGCCGATCAGGTTGAGCAGTGTTGTTTTGCCGGAGCCGGAGCGGCCGCGAAAGAGGGCGAAGCAGCGGCGGGGGACAGACAGATCGATGCCGCGCAAGGCATAGACGGACTGATCGCCCACGGAATAGACGCGCTCGAGATCGCTGACCTCGACGAGTGGTCCCCGGTAGAATTCCGAAATCACCAAGGATTCGGATTCGGCAGCGGCGGTGCTGGTTTCGGGGGTAGGCTCCGGGGGCGCGAAGGTGGCGCGAGCGGAGGCGGCGTTACTGTCCCACTGGAGCGTTTGGCGGGAACTGTCTGCGGGCGCATAGTCGTCATTTTCGGCAGAGGGGGTTACGTCGCTCTCCCAAGGGTTGGCAGCCTGCAGGGGATCCGGACTTTCGTCAACTTCGCGGGGAGCGCCCAGCAGGAGCCTACGCCACCACGGATTGCGGCGGCGGGGCGTGGGGTCCTGTTCCCAGGCGGAGAGATCGTCCTCGTCGCCGAGGTAGGCGCCGGCGGCGTTGTCGTCGCCGGTGAAAGAAAGCTGTTCCTGCGCCTGGCGCACAAGGATGCCATCTTCGACAAGTTGCACGACCGCTCTGCGGTGGATGCCGCGCTGTTCCAGATACTCGTGGGGCATCTGCAGGCGACCGACGGCATCGAGGACGACACGCTCTTCGAGTTGGAGGTTCGGGCTGTCGGTACCTCCGGCGGGCCCGTCAGCGGCGAATGGGTCGCTGTCGGGGTCGTCCAGCCCGGCGGACAGCTGGTCATCGAGCATGCCGGTGTGTGATTGGCGCACGATTTCGGTGCTGATTTTGCCGTCACGGATGCCGATTACGCGATCGACGATACGAGCGATATCGCGGTCGTGGCTGACGATGATGCTGGTGAGGTTGAAGCGGCGGTTCAGCTCGCGAAGGAGCTGCCAGATCTGGTTGGCGGTGACCGAGTCGACCTCGCCGGTCGGTTCATCGGCAAGGAGGATCTGGGGTTGATTGGCCAGTGCTACGGCGATGGCGACGCGCTGTTGCTGTCCCCCTGAGAGTTGCGCCAGACGGTGGTGGCTATGGCTGAGCAGTCCAACGGCGTCGAGCAGCTCTAGTGCGCGTTCTGCCGGCGGCGCGGTGTGTTCACGGGCTGCGATCATGGGGAGCTCGACGTTCTCCTGGGCGGTCAGGTAGGGGATGAGGTTGCGGGCGGACTGCTGCCATACGAAGCCAACGTCCTGCAGGCGGTAGTCCTCCAGCTCCTTGTCGGCGGCTTTGAGCAGGTTGCGTCCGTTGACGGTGATCTGGCCGGCCGAGGGACGGTCGAGGCCGCCGATGATGTTGAGGAGGGAGGATTTGCCACTGCCGCTGGCGCCGATGATCGCCATCATCTCGCCGCGGCGGATTTCCAGATCGAGGCCCTGGAGGGCCACGACCTCGATTTCGTCTATCTGATAGATTTTGACCAAGTTGTCGCAGACGACCAGGGGTGTGCCGTTTGCGGTTGCGGCTTGCGTCATGCTGTTACTCCCTCTGTCCCATGCGCAGAACCTGGAAGAGATCGCGGCGTGTACTCCAGTAGAGGATTATCGACTGGGAGCCCAGGAGGGCGGTGCCGAATACGAGCGCGAGGATACCGATCTGGCCCCAGGCGATGTGACGCACGAAGGGGGGCAGCGCAAAGATCGGATCGCCGCTGACGCGGAAAAAGGGTACGAAGAGCCAGGCGGTGGCGATGCCGATGACAACTCCCCACAGGACACCAAAAAGGATCACGCCAAGGTATTCGACGCCGACCATGGCGAGGACGAGCCTGGTTTTGAGGCCGACGGCGCGCATGACGCTGATCTGCTGCAGGCGGCCCTGGAGCGAGGCATAGGTGTAGACAAGGAGGCCGAGGCTGGCGAGCAGGGTGGAGGCGAGAAAGCCGACGGACAGGATGCCGTAGAGGCCGATGCGCTCGACTCTCTCCTCGTCGAGGGTGAGAAGGGCGCGGGCGTCGCGGATGCGGATCGGCCAGATACCCATTTCGATCAGGGTGTCGACAATCGTTTGGGGGACGGCTTCAGTGTTGGTCTTCATCCAGATCTGGTGCAGGCTTTCGTCGCCGACCTGCTCGAAAACGTAGTCCAGATTGCCGACGAAGACTTCGGTATCCTCGGGATAGGCGGTGGGGAAGTAGTCGTAGGCGCCGACGATGAGAAATTCGTGCTCAAGGGAGCCGTAGTTGATCGAGATTTGCAGCTCGGTGGTCTGGCCTTCGAGGAGGCGACTGCGACGCAGGAAATTGCGAGAAACAAGGATCCCGTTGGGATACATGCCGAGTCGATTCATCATTTCGCCGAGGGGGGCGTAATTGAAGTCGGAGCGATGGAAGGCGACGCGGGGGAAGTCGAAGCGGTCGATGCCGAGAAAGACGGCGTCGATCTGGCGGGAGACGCTGGTCTGTGACTTGAAGACAGCGACACGGGTTGCATCATCGACACCGGGGATTTCCAGGTAATCTTCAATGGGCAACAGCCACGCACTCACCACTTCCGGGTCGGGCTCCTCATCGGGGAAGACGGGCCCGCCCATGGCGGGAGGGGGGATGCCCTGCTGAAAGCGGAAATCGGTGCCGACCTCGTAGTGGATGCGGTCGGCCAGCCACTGGTCAAGGCTGAGGGCCATCGAGGCGTAGAAGGCGCCGAGACTGAGGCAGACCATGGTAAGGAAGAGGCTGCCGGAGTAGTGCCTGCCCTGGCGGTGGAGTTGGGTGAGGCCCATGTAGGCGACGAAGGAGCGGAGGCGGTTTCCGAGGCGATCGACGGGCCCCATGAGCAGGGGGAAGAGATGGGTCAGGACGAGTGCTGAGGTAAAGACGAAGAGTGAAGGGGTCAGGAGCAGCAGCGGGTCGCGGAAAGGATCGCCGCTGGGTTCCCAGCCGATGATGCCGAGCGTTCCGCGCTGGCTCAGCTGGCGATAGGCGTACCAGGTCAGTACGATGAGGGCGCCGTCGCCGGCCAGGATGAGGGTGGTAATGGCGGCGTGTGGGCGGGAGCGGGCGCGCAGGTGTTGGACGATGCCGCCGCGGGCGGCGCGCAGGGCAGGGATGCCTCTTGCCAGAACGAGCAGCAGTATGGCCACGCCGATGAGACGCCAATCGATTTCGAGAAGCGTGGCAGGAATGCCGGCGCGAGGCGTAAAGACGAGAAAGCCGGAGGCCAATCCCATGGCGCGGGCCATGATGTAGCCGGCGCCGAAACCGAGTGGGATGCCGACGACGAGCAGGAGCAGGGTTTCGAGCAGGATGAGTAGGGCGACAAAGCGGCGACCGGCGCCGCGTGAAGCGAGAATGGCCACTTCTTCCTGTTGAAACTGGGCGGTGACATGGGAAAGGATCCAGAGGAAGAATAGAAGGAGGCCGAGGGCAGGCAGGCTGAAGCCGACCAGGAGCGCGGACAGGCTGGCTCTTCTCTGCAGGTAGCGATTCAGAGGCAGTTCGGGCGAGACATCCATTTGGGTGCCGCTAAAGCGCAGGTCGGCACGGTTTGGCACTATGCGCAGGCCGTTGGCGACGGAGTCGGCCTGGTGGAGTTTGAGAGAGTCTTCGTCGGGGTTGAGATACCAGACTGCGATGCCGGTGCGGCGACTGACGGCAGGCTCGATGGCGCGGCGGTAGACGTCATCGGTCACGAGCAGGAGTTTGCGCCAGGAGATGGTGGTGGCTGACCAGTAGAAGTCGGCTGGGTCGGCCGGTTCCCAGACACCGGCGACGGTGATGGGGATGGCGCGACCTGAGGCGCCTTCGACCATGTTGTAGGTCTCACCGACCTGGAAGCCCAGCTCGGTGGCCTTTTCTTCGAAGAGCCAGACGTTGACCGTGTCGTCGGTGGTGTCGGTCCCGTAGGGCAGGCCTTCAACGATGTTGATGCGATCGCGGATATTGGTGACGACTGCGAACTGGATATTCTCGACGATAACGTTATCTTTGAGGTTGGCGTAGGACGTGTCGTCGGTGTCGGGCTGGATGGTCATTCCGGGGCTGGCGACGTAGGTCAGGGTCTCGTTGACGGTGAGGCCTGTCTCTCGTTCGACGATGCGGCGAAAGTCGGTTTCGAGGCGCAGGGCACTATCGAGCGCCAGGGCGGCGGTTTTGGGGACGATATAGTAGAAGCGCATGGTGAGGGGCGGACGATGGAAGACGGTGCCGATGTGGGCGAGCTCGTCCTGAAGGAGGAGGTAGGAGACCCCTTGCGAGAAGACGGGGATGCTGGCGACCATGCCGATGGCCAGCACGATGCTGAGTAGTGAGAGAAGGGTGAGGCTAGGCCGACTGAGGAGGCGGCGCAGCGCGAGCCCGAGAAAGGGGAGGCGGTTGGGCATTTAACGGCCTACGATCACGTCGCCCTCTTCGAGACCTTCCAGCACCTCGACCATACCCTGGCTTTCGAGGCCGGTACGGATGTCGATGCGGCGCTGGCGGTCGCCGTCCTGGACGACGACAAAGGTGCGGCCTCCGAAGCGGCGCACAGCGGCGTCGGGCAGCAGGAGCGTGTCGTCGCGTACGGCGGCGACGACTTCGATGTTGATGAATTCACCGGCGACGAGCGGGGGTGTTTCGCCTTCGACTGCCAGGTGGATGGAGCCGGGAAAACCGGGGATGAAACGATCGCCGGAGGAGATGGTGGGCAGTTGGGAGATGCTCACGGGAAACGGTTCGTCCTGGGCCCAGCGATGAATTGCGGTGACTTCCTGGCCGATGACGAGGTCGGAGGCGCGGGCGGCCTGGCTGGAGATGATGAGTTCGACGGGTTCGGGTTCGACGATGACGATGAAGGGGGAGAAGGCGGGCACGTCGGCGCGGCGCTGTGGGGGTTCAAGGGGGCCGCGCATGCTGTTGAGGCTGATGCCGACGGCGACGACCTGGCCTGCGAATGGCGCGCGGATGCGGCGTTCCTCGACCTGTCGTTCGAGGGCGGCGAAGGCGAGCTTGGCGCGAGCGACGGCTTGTTCCAGTGACGGGTCGACACGGCTTTCGATTTCGCGCAGGTTCACTTGCGCGAGTTGCAGGGCCACTTCCTGGAGGGCGATTTCGTCTGTGTCGCCGGCGTCGCGGGCCTGTTGCAGGAGCAGCTCGGCGCGTTGGGACTCCAGCTGCGCTCTTTCCAGGTCGAAGGTCAACTCGTTTTCGTAGACCCAGAGGACGCTTTCGGAGCGGGAGAGGTCGAGGCGCGCTTGCTCCAGCCGTTCGAGCAGGTCGGGCATGATGAGCTCGGCGAGAATCTGGCCCTCTTCGGCCTGTTCGCCTTCGTTTACCAGGACGGCGCCCAGTTGGCCGTCGACGGCGAAGGCCAGCGGTTCCCAACGTATGGGCGCGACCTCGGCGATAACCTGGAAACGGTCTTCGATGGTGCCGCGGGTTACCGTGTATCTGTTCTGCTCTGAGGGAACCGGTGTGGGCCAGGGCGTGGGCGTTGGGACGGCGCGTACGGGGGTGAGGCAGCCGGCGAACGCGAACGCGAGCAGAGGGAGGAGTAGGAGGAGCGTGTAAAGCGGGCGGGAAGGAACGCCGGATCTCCGGGTGGCTGAGGCAGACATATTTGTATTGTGGAAAGCGTGACGTGAAGAGTAGATTGTGGCGTCCCCCAGGCAGGCTGGAACGGCTTACCCGGTCCGCCGTGCCCTCACGGTGCTAGTCTCCGCCTTTGGGCACGATGCGGATACGGTAATCGTTTATTGTTGCGTTGTCAAGTCGAAAGTCAGGGGTCAGGGGTCGGGGGTCAGGGGTCAGGAGTCAGGAGTCAGTGGGTAGCAGTATTTGGTAGTCAGTTCTTGGTTTTTAGTGAACGGCGGTGGAGCGCGGTAGTTTGCCGCGAGGAACGGCGACTTCAACACCTTTTAGCCACGGAGGGCCACGGAGGAACACGGAGAACTGCAACGGCAACGGCTACATCTTTTTTCGGCGGAGGACGCGGAGGGGCGCGGAGAACGGCAACGGCAACTTCAACGCCTTTTGTCCACGGAGGGCCACGGAGGGCCACGGAGAACTGCAACGGCAACACCTTTTTGTCCGCGGAGGACGCGGAGCACGGCGACTTCAACACCTTTTAGCCACGGAGGAACACGGAGAACTGCCACGGCAACACCTTTTGTCGGCGGAGAACTGCGGGGAGTAAGTGGCTGAGACAGCATGTGGGGTGGAAGACACTGTTGGCTAGGCACATTGCTCTAGACACCTTGCTGGGGAAGAATCAGCACGGTGGTCTAGTAAGGGCGGGGCGTTGCGGGGGCGCAGCCCCTGCACAAGGGAGGGCCGAAGGCCCGGACGCCCAAAGAGCAGGGGTCAGTGGTCAGGGGTCAGGGGTCAGGGGTCAGTGGAATACTAGTCGTCAGTGTTAGACCGGTGAATAGCGGTCGGTGGTTGCGGGTTAGGCGCTTGCGTTCCGAGGATACGGCAATTTGGGGGGCGCGAATTGGCTAGGGCTGGGTAGTTGGCTTTGGTGTTTCAGATGCCTTTCTGTGGTTGTGTTCTCTGTGGCTCTGTGTTAGCGTACTCTAATTGTCTCTTGCTGCCCGAGAGGGGGCATTTGGCATGCTTGTTTGACATGAGTTCGACGGTCAGTGCTTGTTGGACCCTCCGGCTTATGCCGGGGGCGCATCTGGGTCCCGTACGTTTTGCCGGGGCCCGCTCCGGCCCAAAAGTAGACTGGTGAGAACGGATCGTGCTAGACGCCTGGCAAAGGAATTGCTAGAGGCTGGAGCACAAATGAATAGAACTGAATTACTGCGCCGAAGCGGTATGTGGTTAGAGACCGCACTGGCCGGTTCATTGCCACCCCCTGTGCGCCGGGTCATGCGCATCGAGCTATCGATGTCGCTGGCCTACGGCGTGTTCTTCGCCTCGATCATCCCCTTCACACCGGTCGTCATGCGCCGGTTGGGCGCCAGCGTCGATATGCTGGCGCTATATTCATCTCTGGTCTACATCGGTTCTGTCTTTACCTCCTTCAGTGTGGTGCTGATGCGCCGCCGCCGGACGATCAACTTGATCGTCTTCTGCTGGCTGCTGGGGCGTTCACTGTTCCTGCTCACGGCCTTCATTGCCGGTGCGATACCGCTGATGGTGATCGGCATCCTGCTCATGGTTCTGGAGGAGTTTGCCGTTCCCGCATACACGCGCGTAATCCAGAGGATTTATCCGGAAACCGGGCGCGGTAAAGCGATGTCGGCCGTGCGCCTGGGGATGGTTTCGGTCATTCTTCTGGTTACGCCGCTGGCTGGTTGGACATTGGATCATGCAGGGTACCAAGTACTTTTTCCCGTCGGCGCGCTGTTTGGCATTCTGGCCACGTATTTCTTTACGCGCATCGATTTGGACGAGGGGAAACTGCCACCGCGCCAGACCAAGACATTTGCCGACCTGTGGCATATCGTGCGCAGCGATCGAAACTTTGCGGTCTATCTTTTCGGTAACACGCTATTTGGATTGGGGGGTCTGCTGGCATGGCCGCTTCATCCGATCGTGCAGGTGGATCGACTGCAACTGTCCTATTCGGAAATTGGTTTGCTGGGTTTGGTCGAATCGCTAATCTGGCTGCTGAGTTATCTGGTATGGGGACGGATGATTGACAGACGGGGAGGTCTATATGTCGTGCGTGCGATCACGGTGATCTCTATCGTGACGCCTCTCAGCTACATGACGGCCCAGAGCTTGTGGATGTTGATACCGTCGGCCGTTGCACGGGGTATGGGGATGGCGGGCTTTGAATTAGGGCGAATCAACGCGGGTATTCAGCTGGCGGATCCTGATCGGGTGAC
This sequence comes from Caldilineaceae bacterium, assembly GCA_965207495.1. Taxonomy (GTDB): domain Bacteria; phylum Chloroflexota; class Anaerolineae; order Caldilineales; family Caldilineaceae; genus Bin5. The sequence goes on along the minus strand of OZ242287.1, from coordinate 1,948,984 downwards.
CGAGTATGCCGCCATCCAGTCGACAGTGGTCGGGCTGCGCGGTCTCTTGACGCCGGTGGTGATGGTGGGACTTCTGCGGCTGGGTGTGCCGCACAACGGCATCTTCCTGATCAGTGCAATTGTCCTGGCACTGGGATGGGTGTCGTTTGGTTGGGTGAAGGCGCCATTGCCGACGGATGAGGGCTTTCGGGAACGTCAGCGGCTGCGCCACCGTTGGCCGTTCCGGCGACGGATTTCGCGCGTGTGAGAAGGGCAGGGGGAAGGGCAGGACCGCCCGAGAACATGGGGAGAGAGGCTTTTGATCAGAGATGGGAGCTTAATGGTTTCAGAGTGCCGCCGGTGTGGAATGTATTGGTATCAAGTGGAATTTACATTAGAAATTGACTGGTTAGAACGGGACTCGTGCCCGACGCCAGTTATTGCCTCTGAATGGGGCTGGAGCAAAGATGAAAGCAACTGAATTGTTGAACCGGACTGGTATGTGGTTAGAGACGGCTCTGGCCGGTTCGTTGTCGCCTGCTGTGCGCCGTGTCATGCATATCGAACTCTCGATGGCGCTGGCCCATGGCATTTTTTATGCCTGTATCATTCCATTCACGCAGGTTGTGCTGCGCCGGTTGGGCGCCAGCGTTGACATGCTGGCGGTTTATACGGCTCTTCTGTTTGCCGGCTCGGTCTTCACTTCGTTCAGCATCGTCTTGATGCGGCGGCGGCGTACGATCAACATCATTGTTTTCTGCTGGCTGTTGGGGCGTTCGCTGTTTTTGCTTACTGCGTTTGTGACGGGCGCGGTGCAATTGATGGCGATTGGCATCGTTTTCTGGCTGCTGGAGGCATTTGTCATCCCGGCATATACGCGCGTGATCCAGAAGATTTATCCTGAGAGCGGGCGGGGGAAGGTGATGTCTACGGTGCGGATGGGGCGTGTTTCGATGATCCTTCTGGTCACGCCCCTGGCCGGCTGGGCAATGGACCAGGTGGGGTACAGGGTTCTGTTTCCCATCGGCGCGGTCTTTGGCATTCTGGCCACGTATTTCTTCACGCGGATAGACCTCGACGAGGGGGAGTTGCCGCCGCGCCAAACGAAGGCTTTTTCCGACCTGTGGCAGATTGTTCGAACGGACAGGAACTTTGCCGTCTATCTGGTCAGCTACTCGCTGTTTGGGCTGGGCGGGCTGCTGAGCTGGCCGCTATTCCCGGTGGTGCAGGTGGACCGCCTGCAACTGTCCTATTCGGATATTGGATTGCTGGGATTGGTGGAGTCGGTTACCTGGCTGTTCAGTTACCTGCTGTGGGGGCGGATGATTGACAAACGTGGCGGCCTATTTGTGGTACGGGCGATCTCCGCCATTTCGATCGTGACGCCGCTGACTTACATGTGGGCACAAAACATCTGGATGCTGATGCCGTCGGCTATTGCGCGGGGTTTGGGGATGGCGGGCTTTGAGATGGGGCGGATCAGCGCGGGAATACAGCTGGCGGACCCGGACAGGGTGACGGAGTATGCGGCGATCCAGTCGACGGTGGTTGGGTTGCGGGGGCTGGTCGCGCCGATTATCACGGTCGGGCTATTACGGCTGGGGGCGCCGCACAGCGCGATATTCCTGCTGAGCGTGCTGTTCTCGTTGCTGGGGTGGTTCATGTTTGGACGGGTTGAGGCGCCGACGCCGGGTGACGAGGGTTACAGCGAGCGGCAGAGGCTGCGTTACCGGTGGCCGTTCCGTCGGCGGATTGCGCGGGTGTAGTTGGGGTGTGTTGGGAGTGCGTACGATCTCTTGATGGTGCAAACCAGGGCTGGTTGACTTTGAACGGCAACTGCAACACCTTTTAGCCACGGAGGAACACGGAGAACTGCAACTGCTACGGGAGCGCCTTTTGTCCGCGGAGGACGCGGAGGGGCGCGAAGAACGGCAACTGCAACACCTTTTAGCCACGGAGGGCCACGGAGGAACACGGAGAACTACAACTGCAACACCTTGGTTAGGTGGGAGAATGATATTTAGTGGGAGGCTCGGTTGGGTTGGTGTCTGTGTGGGTGTGTGATAGGGTTCGGGTTGAGTCCGGCGCTGCCATGGAGGCGTGCCGGGCTAATGGATTTTGGGACGAGTTCGAACGTCGTCTTATGCTGGACGCTCCGGCCCGAATGTTAATTGGTCAAGACGGATTGCATGTACGAGGCCAGGCATAGGCAGTGCCTGAGGCTGGAGCAGAGATGAATACAAATGAATTACTGAGCCGGGCTGTCATTTGGATCGAGACGGCGCTGGCCGGCTCACTATCGCCCTCCGTACGCCGGGTCATGCATGTCGAGCTTTCGATGTCGCTGGCCTACGGCGTTTTTTATGCCATAATCTTCCCCTTCACACAGGTTGTGCTGCGTCGTTTGGGCGCCAGCGTTGATATGCTGGCGGTGTATACGGCTCTTGTGTTTGCCGGCTCGGTCTTCACTGCGTTCAGCATCGTCTTGATGCGGCGGCGGCGAACGATCAACATCATTGTTTTCTGCTGGCTGCTGGGGCGTTCGCTCTTTCTGCTCACAGCGTTCGTGACAGGCGCGACGCAGCTGATGGCGATCGGCATTGCCTTCTGGCTGTTGGAAGCGTTTGTCATTCCGGCGTACACGCGCGTTATTCAGAAGATCTATCCTGACAGCGGGCGTGGGAAGGTGATGTCGGCGGTGCGGATGGGGCGGGTTTCGGTTATTCTGCTGGTCACGCCCCTGGCTGGATGGGCATTGGACAAGGTAGGGTACCAGGTCCTGTTCCCTATTGGGGCGCTCTTTGGCATTCTGGCGACATTTCTTTTCACGCGCATTGAATTCGACGAGGGGGAATTGCCGCCGCGCAGAACGAAGGCGTTTTCGGATCTGTGGCAGATTGTACGAAGCGACAGGAATTTTGCCGTCTATCTGATCAGCTACTCGCTGTTTGGGCTGGGTGGGTTGCTGAGCTGGCCGCTATACCCGGTTGTGCAGGTGGACCGTTTGCAACTCTCCTATTCGGAAATCGGATTACTGGGGTTAGTGGAGTCGGTAACCTGGTTTTTCAGCTATTTGCTGTGGGGACGGACGATCGACAAGCGGGGCGGCCTATTTGTCCTGCGGGCAATCACGGCGATCTCAATTGTGACGCCACTCAGTTACATGTCAGCACAGAGTTTGTGGATGCTGATGCCGTCGGCTATTGCGCGCGGTATGGGGATGGCGGGCTTTGAGATGGGGCAGATCAGCGCGGGAATACAGCTGGCGGACCCGGACAGGGTGACGGAGTATGCGGCGATCCAGTCGACGGTGGTTGGGTTGCGGGGGATGGTGGCACCGGCCATCACTGTGGGGCTATTACGGCTGGGGGCGCCGCACAGCGCGATATTTCTGCTGAGCGGGCTGTTTTCGTTGCTGGGGTGGGTAATGTTTGGACGGGTTGAGGCGCCGACGCCGGGTGACGAGGGTTACAGCGAGCGGCAGAGGCTGCGTTACCGGTGGCCGTTCCGGCGGCGGATTACGCGGGTGTAGTTGGGGGGTCAGTTGAACGTGTCATTGGCCGGGTTGGAGTGTGCAGCAGATACTTGCAATGGCAGGCGGGTTCAAGTCATTGCGACCGACTACAGAATGAGAAGCCGTTGGAGACTACCCTTCTTTCAGATCCCAGTTGCAAGCCGGGAAGTGGGCTTGGCCATTTCCTAAATGTATTGGTAGGATTGCAGCCATGAAAACTACGATCGATATTCATGATGAACTGTACAGGCAGGCACGACAGCACGCACAGGCCACAGGCCGCTCACTGCGCGCCGTTATCGAAGAAGGCATTCGTTTGGTACTTGCCGTGCCTAAGCCACAAGGCACGTACAGGTTACCTGACTTGAGTGTTGGAGATCCGGATGCGGCCGATCCGCTTGCCGAGGTTTCCTGGCAAGAGCTGCGTGAAACCATTTACGGAGAGCCAGAGTCGCATTGATAGCGGTCGATACAAACCTGCTCGTCTACGCCCATCGCCGGGAATCTGAGTTGCATGAAACTGCGCAAGAGATATTGGGCGGTCTAGCAGAAGGAGACAAGGCTTGGGCGATTCCCTGGCCCTGCTGTTTTGAATTTCTGAGCGTTGTGACGAATCGCCGGTATTGGAAGGAATCTGCCACGTCGCCAGAACATGCCTGGCATCAACTCGAGGTCTGGACTGCGTCACCGGCAAATCGCCTGATCGGCGAGACCGACGATGTCTTGGAGATAATGGGGGAATTCGTGAAGCGTCCCAAGGTGCAGGGCGGAATCGTCCACGACGCGAGGGTTGCTGCGATCTGTCTTGCACACGGGACCGAGTTGCTGCTTACCCGGGATCGAGACTTCGCGTTGTTCCCGGAACTCAATACGCGGAATCCGTTTGACTCCGGGTGACGGCCTGGAATACTGATTCGCGTGAAAGTGGCTAATTGCCCTCGGTCACCGTGAGGCGCTACGCGAAAGCATCCCCATCGCCGCACACAGTAGCACGCAAGTAACATAATCCTCTCAAGTCATCCATAGAAAGGAAACATATGAATACATATCGCGCCGGATTGGTCGGATGCGGCCGGATTGGCACTCTTTGGGAGACGGACCCGCCGACGCCGCTCACGCATGCGGGCGGAGTGGCGGTGTGCGCGCAGACGGAACTTGTGGCTGGGGCGAGCCGGGGGAACGAGCATCTGCAGGTGTTTGGGCGGATGTGGGATGTGGACGCGCTCTACCTGGACTACCGGCAAATGTTGGAGAAAGAGAAGCTGGATATTGTGTGCGTGGCGACGCATCCGGGGCTGCACCGGGATATCGTGGAGGTGGCGGTCGAGAACGGCGCCAAGGGAATTTTGTGTGAGAAGCCGCTGGCGCTGAGCCTGGAAGACGGCGACGCGATTGTGGCGGCCTGCCGGAGCACGGGGTGTGTGCTGTCGGTTAATCATTCGCGGCGCTGGAACCCGGCATTCATCAAGGCGAAGGAGATGCTGGATGAGGGCGCGATCGGGGATCTGATTTCGATGCTGGGCATCTGCCAGGGGGTCAAGCCGTTCCCGGCGTGGACGGCGGACGAAGAGGGTCCTCTGATCCATGATGCGGTGCATACGTTTGACCTCTTCCGCATCTATGCGGGCGATGTCAAATCGGTCGTCGGCACTGCGCACCGGCGTCACCGCCACGAGTTTCGGGTGGAGGACATCAGCGATGCGATCTTCAATTTCCATTCGGGGGTGAGCGCGGTCAGTATGGCGAATGAGTTGACCCGTTATGCCCGCTTCGGACTTGAGCTGCAAGGTACCGACGGCGTCATCAGCCTGGAGTATGCGGGCAACCAGTGGTTGCTGGGCGTCGACACGACCGACCGCCTGAATGAGCCGGACTCCCGCATCGAGTGGTATACGCTTGAACCGCAACCTTTTCCGGCGATTGAGGAGGCCAGTTCGATCCAGCTGGCGGTCGAGGAGCTGGTGCGCTGCATCGAGGACGGGGGCGAGCCGAGCTCGAACGGGGAGGACGGGGTGGCCTCGCTGGAGATGGTGATGGCCATTTACGAGTCACAGCGGCAGGGGAACCGGCCAGTGGAGCTGCCGCTGGCGGACCGTTCATCGCAGCTCTATATGCTACGGGATGAAGGGCACTTCTAAGTCGGGCGCAGGGCAAAATGGAGGGGCGGCAATGAAACATCTCTTTATAGACGATCACGAGGTCGAGGCGATCGACAATCTGGCGCGCAAGCTGCACCAGCCGCAGAAGGCGCGTGACAATGTGGTGATACGGCCTGAGTACCGCTGGGAGAACAACACGATTCAGATGCGGACGACGCCGGTGTGGCTGCCGGATGAGGGGGTCTTCAAGGCGATCTACCTGACCAGCGCGGAGGGACTGGACCCCGAAGTCCGTACGGATGTGACGGGCGCGCCGGCCGGCGGTGAGCGTTTCGCCTGTTACGCCACGTCGGAGGACGGCGTGAACTGGGAGAAGCCATTCCTGGGCCTGTATGAATATGAGGCGCCGACCTGGCGGGGGACGCCGATCGGGGGCGAAAACAACATTCTTCCCAGCGCGAATGGAATGCTGCAGGGGCCGATTTACGACCCGCACGATCCGGATCCACGGCGCCGCTTCAAGGGGCTGCGCTATGGCGGGAGCGAGCTGCGCTCGATGGTGTCGGCTGACTTTTTGCATTGGGAGGAGCTGGATATTCCCTCTCTTCACAGCCATGATGAATCGCACCTGACCTACGACGAGTCACGCAGGCTGTTTATTGCCGCGGCTAAACGGAACGGACCGTACGGGCGATCGTGGCAACTATATACGAGCGAGGATTTCGAAAACTGGACAGAGCACGGGCTGATCTTTCATGCGGACCAGACGGACCAGGAGAACGGATTTGTCCGGTTGCAGCGATTCTTCGACGACCCGGACTATCTGTCGCCAATTTTCAATCGGCCGGAGGAGTGGCGGACGGATGTCTACAACTTCCCGATATTCCCCTATGAGGGTCTGCACCTGGCGATGCCGGTGATGCACCATTGGGCGGGCAAACATCCTCCTCTCTATGAGAACGTTGACAGCCGCAAGTCGGTGGAGTTGGCCTCCAGCCGCAATTTGGTGGACTGGGAGCGGGTGGCGGGCCGGGCGCCGTTCATGGAATTGGGACCGGTAGGCGACGGCGAGACGTATGATACGGGCCAGATCGTAGTTTTGAACAGGCCGGTGCGGCGCAACAACGAGCTGTGGTTCTACTATATGGGCATTCGCTATCGCAACCTGTCGTTTGAGGACGTACGTAACAGGCGCTACCTGGATGCGAGCGCGATCTGTCTGGCGCGGTTGCGGATGGACGGTTTCGTTTCGCTCAAGGGGGGCGTTGAGTGGGGGTCGGTGCTTACTCGGCCGGTGGAGGTGAGCGGCGACACGCTGCATGTGAATGCGGATTCGTGGCGTGGGCGTGTGCTGGTGGAGGTGATTGATGCCGGGAGCGGTGACGTTCTTGATGGCTACACGAAGGACGATTGTGTGGCGGGTATGGTAGACAGCATTGATGAGCGCGTTCGGTGGCGCGGAGGGCGGGAATTGAGGGAGCTGGCGGGGAGGACTGTCCGCCTGCGTTTTCATTTGTGGCAGGCGGAGTTGTATTCGTATTGGTTTGATTGAGGTTGATTGGGGAGGGACACCTTTTTTGAACCACGGAGGGCCACGGAGGAGCACGGAGAAAACCTTTTTTGTCCACGAAGGGCCACTAAGAACCTCAGGGGCGTGTTGGATTTTCTTTGGGTGATTGCGCGGGCATTTGCGGACCAGCCGCACTTCGCGCCCGCAAATTGCATTTCTGACTCACGGATTCGAACCCTGGTTGATTGGGGAAGAACAGACTTCTTTGGGGAACATTTGACGGGACCATGCGGGTTCTATGATTGACCGACACTGCACTTAGAATGGAGTTTTTGCGATGAGACGATTTGAAGGAAAGACGGCTCTGGTTACCGGCGCTTCGCTTGGGATCGGGCGGGGGATTGCGCTGTGCCTGGCGGAGGAGGGCGCGAATGTGGTGGTGAATTACCGCACTTCGGAGGCGGAGGCCAAGAGCGCGGCGGAGGAGATCCGGCAGATGGGAAGCGAGGCGCTGGTGTGGCAGGCGGACGTTTCTGACCGGGACGCGATGGCGGCGATGATCGAGGGAGGCGTGGAGCGCTTTGGGCGCATCGACGTGGCGGTGGCCAACGCGGCGGTCTCGATCCGGGAGTCGGTGGTTGAGGCGAAGTGGGAGAACGTGATGCGCACGTTTGAGGTCACGCAGTTCGGCGTTTTTCACACGTGCCAGCTGGCGGCGCAGCAGATGCTGAAGCAGCCGCTCACGGGGCGCAGCCGGGGCAAGATCGTGATCATAAGCTCGGTCCATGAGGAGATCGCGTTCCCCAGCAGCGGGGCGTACAATATGTCGAAGGCGGCGATCAATCATCTGGGCAAGACGATGGCAGCCGAACTGGCCGGGGACCGCATCAATGTCAACGTGATTAATCCCGGCTGGATCGACACGCCTGGCGAACGCAGTTTTTACAGCGAGGCAGATATAGCGGAAGGCGGAAAGCGCATCCCCTGGGGGCGGATAGGGGTGCCGGAGGATATTGGCAAGGCTGCAGCCTATCTGGCCAGCGATGATGCCGATTACGCGACCGGCTCTGTCCTACGAGTTGACGGCGGATTTGTGCACGGTCTTGTGCTGCCGGAGCCGGAGGAGGGCGGTGGTTAGAAGCAGTGGTCGGTGGTCAGTGGTCGGTGGTCGGTGACGGATAGGTGGGGGTGGACAGGGTTGAGCGTGGGGGGTTGGTTGAGAAGCTGGGTTGAGGGTTGGAGGGTCATATGAGGGTTGCGACGGGCGGGCTGAGCCACGAGAGCAGTACGTTTACGCCGGTGCCGACGACGATAGAGAGCTATCGGGAGCGGTTTCTGCTGGAGGGCGACGAAATCCTGCATACTTTTGCGGGGACGAATACGCCGATTGGCGGCTTTATCGAGGGCGCACAGGCGCACGACTTCGAGCTCGTTCCGACATTATTGGGGGAACCTCAACCGAGCGCGCCGACGCCGCGGCCGTTGTATGACGAGTTGCTGGGGCGCATCCTTGACGGGATCGCGAGAGCGATGCCATTGGACGGGGTGCTGCTGGAGCTGCACGGCTCGATGTCGGTTGGGGATCTGGACGGGCCGGACGGTCTGGGGGATGCGGAGGGCCATCTGCTGGCCGCGGTGCGGGATACAGTCGGGCCTGACGTGCCGGTGCTGGCGCAGCTTGACATCCACTCGAACGTTTCGCAACAGATGGTGGCGATGGCGGATGTACTGATCGGGCGGGAGACCTATCCGGAGGTGGACATGGCGGCGCGCGGCCGCGAGTGCGCGGACGTGCTGGCGCGCATCGTGCGCGAGGGTCTGCGGCCGACGATGGCACTGCACCAGATTCCGATGGTCTGGGGGCTGAACCAGGTGACGGCGCATCCGCCGATGCGGGATGCGATCGCTGAACTGCACCGGATCGAGTCATCAGAGGGTGTCGTGTGCGGCTCGATTGCTACGTGCTTTTTCCTGGCTGACGTGCCGGATATGGGCGCCTCGGTCTATGTCGTGACCGACAATGACCAGGCGCTGGCCCAGGCGTACGCCGACCAGTTGGGAGAGTGGATTTATGCGCGGCGGGAAGAGTGGCAACTGCCGTTGCTGCCGGCGCGTGCTGCGTTGGAAAAGGCACAGACGGCCGGTCGTTACCCCATCATTCTGGCCGATTTGCAGGACAACACAGGCGGCGGTTCGCCGGGGGACAGCACGGGCGTTTTGCAGACATTTGTCGACATGCAGTTGGAGGATGCGTGCGTCCTCTACATTGTCGACCCTGAGGCCGCTGCGCGCTGTCACGAGGCAGGCATTGGCGCGCGTCTGACGCTGGAGGTGGGCGGTAAGTCTTCGCCATTGCAGGGCGTTCCGGTGTCGATGGAGGTAGAGGTTACGGCGCTGGCTGACGGGGCATTTCGGTACGACGGGCCGATGTATGCGGGTCTGGGCGGGAATATGGGGCCATCGGCTCACGTCGTTCAGGATGGGATTCACGTGTTGCTGGTCAGCAGGCGAGAACAGCCCTTCGATACTGCCTTCGCGAGGACGCTCGGCCTGGATCCACGGCAGATGCGGTACATTTGCGTGAAATCGAGCACGCATTTTCGGGCTGGTTTCGAATCCTGGGCAGGAGCGATCCACGTGGTGGCCGAGCCGAGCGTCCACAGTCTGCGCGACCTGCCTTTTCGGCGACTTGGCCGTGACGTCTATCCATTCACGACGCAGGTGTAGCGGTTCTCGACTGATGGCAAAGTGGAAGATGGGAGGGGGTGGGAGACGCGGCTACGTCTCCCACTTTGTTTTGTCAGCCATTTTCCTTGGGGAAGGGTGAAGGAGAGCGCCCCCGGTAGGAGTCGAACCTACGGCCAAAGGTTTAGGAAACCTCTGCTCTATCCTCTGAGCTACGGGGGCAGGAAACGCTGCACACGCCAGAAGACGATAGCACAAAGCTCCGGGCAGGTCAAAGAAAACAGCCGATTCAGCGGTTGATCCTCTCTCTAATTTCTTAACGCGTCCTGGTGCAACCGGCAGCATTGGCCGGGGACGGTTGAGGGGCAGCAAGTTCGCCGATTTCAGGGGAGTGATGTACAATCGGCGGATATTGAATGCCCTTCAAATGTCACACAGCCAGCCGGTTGTCGGGCGCTTGCGCGGAATCTTCTGCTGTGTTGTAGCGCACAGTTCGCCGGTGTGGCGTAATGGTGAGACCCGCCCCGTACCACAGATAGAGGCACTGCATGGAAACTGCACAGGATTTTTCGCGTGATTTGCTGAACAATGTCGGCGATGTAATCGTAGGCAAAGCAGAGGTAATCGAACACCTGCTGATTGCGTTGCTGTGTGAGGGGCACGTTCTGCTTGAGGATGTACCCGGTGTCGGCAAGACGATGATGGCGCGGGCGCTTTCCGTCAGCCTGGGCGTTGATTTCCGCCGGCTGCAGTGCACGCCCGATCTGCTACCCAGCGACATTACGGGCACGAGCATTTTCAACCAGGAGACACGCCAGTTTCAGTTTATTGCGGGGCCTGCGTTTACCCATATCCTTTTGGCGGACGAGATAAACCGGGCGACGCCGCGTACGCAGGCGGCGCTGCTGGAGTGTATGGGTGAACGGCAGATTACTGCGGATGGCTTAACGCGTGAGCTGCCGCGGCCGTTCATGGTGATTGCCACACAGAACCCGGTTGAGTACGAAGGCACCTTCCCGCTGCCGGAAGCCCAGTTGGATCGATTCCTCTTCAAGCTGAACCTGGGTTATTTGTCGGGAGAGGAAGAGGGGGAAATGCTGATCAGTTTGGGACACAGGCATCCGATCGAGACGCTGGAGGCGGTGGTGGATGGGCACAACTTGCCTGAGCTGGCGGAACAGATCTGGGATGTGAAGGTGGCGGACAGCATTCGCGACTACATTGTGGGGCTGGTGCAGGCGACGCGCAGCCACTCTGACCTGGCGTTGGGCGCGAGCCCGCGCGGTTCGCTGGCGCTCTATCGCGGTGCGCAGGCGCGGGCTGCGCTACGGGGTCGCGATTACGCGCTGCCGGACGACGTGCAGGCGCTGGCGCCGCTGGCCTTGCCGCATCGCTGCATCGTGCGTTCGGACGCGGCGTTACGGGGACGCACGGCCGACCAGATCGTTACCGAGCTGCTGGAAGAGACTGCGCTCAATTTGGGTGACGAGACTGAGGATTGGGAGGCGGCCCTCGCTACGGGGGGACAGGAATAGCCAGTTGTTCGATCTTTTCTTCCTTTTACTTTTTCTGTTTGCATTCGCGGTCTTTCTGCGAATGGACTGGATCTACTACGTCTTCTACGTGGTGGGAGGCGTGTGGCTGATCAGTCATTGGTGGACGCGGCGCAGTCTGCGCAATTTGAATGTATCGCGGCGGGTGCCGGCCAAGGCATTTGCCGGCGAGAGAATCCATAGCGATATCGACTTTCTGAACCGAAGCCGGCTGCCGATTCCCTGGCTGCGGCTGCAAGAGAATGTCCCGATTGACCTGAGAGCGATCGAACAGTACAGCACGGTGATCACCGTGGGCGGCCGTTCGGTGACCCGGCGTCAGTTCGAATTACACTGCCACCGCCGCGGCTACTATGAGGTCGGCCCGCTCAATTTGCAGACGGGCGATCTGTTCGGATTTGCCGAGTCCTCCTGGCAAGAAACGTCCTCGCACCTGCTTACGGTCTACCCCAAAGTCTACTCCCTGGCGGACCTGGGTCTGCCAAGTCTTTTGCCATTCGGCGATATGCGCAGCCCGCACCGCCTATATCAGGACCCGACACGCATGGCCGGCGTGCGGCCGTATGAGAGCGGCGACAGCATGCGCAACATTCACTGGCGGGCGAGTGCGCACGAGGGCACACTGCTGGTGAAAAAGTTCCAGCCTTCGATGGCCCTGACTACGACGGTGGTACTCGACCTGGACCGCAGCGCTTTCCCTTACCGGGAAGAGTACAGCGGCAGTGAATGGGCGGTTGTGCTGGCGGCGTCTGTGGCCAGTCACGTGGCGGAGCAGAGGCAGGAGGTTGGCTTTATCAGCAACGGGGAGGATCCGCGCTCGGGTGCGGAGGTGCTGGCCGTTCCCTCCCGGAATGGGCGCGGGCATCTGATGGGGATACTTGAAATCCTGGCCCGTATTCAGATGCGGGACATGCGCAAGGCGGAGGACGAGTCTTCGAACAGGAATGGCAGAGCTCCCGCGAAAGCACCGGCCGAGAATGCCGAAGAGGAGGCGTGGAGCTCCCCGATAGCTTTGCCGACCTGGCTGCCGAGACGGGTGGCGCATTTGAGCTGGGGTTCCACGTTGGTGGTGGTGACGCCGCGGCTGACCGAGGAATTGGTCTGGCTATTGCACGGCATGTACCGGCGGGGACTGAATGTATATGTCCTGGTGTGCACGTTGCAACCGCAGTTCAAGCGCATACAGGAGCAGGCGGAGGCGCTGGGCATTACTTCACATCAGACGATTTGGGAATCGGATTTGCTGAAGCTTCAGAATTGAAGGTCAGTGGTCAGTGGTTAGTGGTTAGTGGGGAGCGCAGGGGCGAGGCTGAGGAACAATATGGGCAGGGCCTGTGTTGTGGCTTCCCAGTAGTGGTGTGAAGTGGGATTGGGTTCAGGACAGATGACAGAGTCAGAGAGCGTCCAACAGCATCCTGGTTTCGACCATGCATGGCAGGACTCCCTTTTGCGTCCGGCGGTCATTGCGGCGTTGGTCGGCTGCCTGTTGGTGGCGTTGACTTCGTTCGTCCGGCATATTGGACCAGGGCTGCCGGAAACCTATTTGAATATATTGCGGATCACGTCGATCGGGGCGGCGCTGGTGGGCGGATATACGACGACGATGCTAGTGCGCCCTGAGCAACGACAGCGGCGATCGGTGACCTTTCGTCTTGCGGAGCTGGGGTTGATCCTGTTTGCGGCGCGCGTGGTGCTGTGGGCGACGGTCGAGGGATGGCCGGCGCCGGCGTCGATGGTGCTGCAACCCTTTGGCGTTCTTCTCACGCTGATGTTCATCGTCAACGGGCTGTTCATCCTGATCGCGTGGGGCATGGCCGTACTGGTGACGAATGATTTTCTGGCGATGGGCCTGCAGGCGGATGAACTTGCCGATCTGGAGGCGGCGTCTAGACCGGTCAGCGGCGACGATCATCGCATACAGAGTGATCGCGGCGCGCTGGTGCGGCGTTTCAGCGAGCGCTGGGCGATTGGGGGGATGCTGCTGATTGTGTTGACCGCGGCCAGCCAGGTGGGGATGGGCTCGAACGGATTTTTCGCGCTGGTGCGGCAGGATATTGCAGGGGGTGTCATCGGCGCGGCGATCGTCTATTTTGTGCTGGGTCTGCTGCTGCTGACGTTCGGGCATCTGGCGGCACTGCGGGCGCGGTGGCAGCTGGCCAAGCTGCCCAGTGAGTCGGTGATCGTGCGCAACTGGCCTTTCTATGCGTTCGGTCTGCTGCTGGTTGTGGCGGCGGTGGCCTTTTTGATGCCGCTGGGCGGGACGTTCCGGCTGGCCCAGTTGATGGGACTGGCTATGCGGGCCATATCGGGGGCGATCTACCTGATTTTGGGTCTGATAATGGGGCTTCTCGCCCTGCTTTTCGGAGGCGACGAGGAGGTAGTCGAGGAGCCGCCGCGCGAGCAACCGGAGATCAGTGCGCCGCAGATCGAGCAGGTCGCACAGGCGGAGGCGCCGCCATGGCTAGGCGGCACGGTGTTCTGGATAATCATCGCGCTGCTGCTCGGCTACGCGACCTACATTTATCTTCAAGGGCGGGGGGTCAATTTCCAGCTGATATTGGCCTGGCTGCGGCAGTTCCTACTCGGCTGGAAACAGATTGGGGTGGCGTTCAGCGAATGGCGCGCAAGGAGACTGCCGGAGGAGGAGGACGAGCAAGGAAAGTCTGGCCGCTCGCGAGTGCGCCGCTGGCTGGATGAGCTGATGCTGGGCCGTTTGCCGCCGGATGAGCAGGTCCGATACTTCTATGTTTCGACGCTGGAGAGCGCGGCGGAACAGGGCATGCGGCGGCGGCCGGGAGAGACGCCGTACAGTTTTCAGGCGCGTTTGGGGACCCGGGTTGAGAGCGAGGATGAGGAGGCAGCCGAGCGGCTGACGGCCAGTTTTGTAAAGATCGAATTTGCGCGTCAGAGCACGGAGGCAGATGCGGTCCCTTTGTTGAAACGTGCTTGGACACAGATCCGAAACGCGATAGCGGGACTGAATGAAGAGAAGCCGGATTCGGACGAGGAAGGGATGGATGAGGAAGGGGCGGACGACCCTGAGGCCAAGGCGTGATCAACGGCGTTTTCCGAAGCTGTCGGGTTGGGCTGACCTTTCACGCGGGGCACCTGGTGGAGGCTGGCAGACGCAGTTCGTGCGCGCCTTTTCAATTCGGTGCTGAAAAGCTCGCGATTCGGGTATTCGGACTTGATTTAGTTGCTCCCCACATAGCCGCTTAAGGTGCGGGTCAGACTTCTGCGTCACGCTTTAATCTCCTTTTAGACTTATCATTTTCTGCTTGGCGTGTGGCTGTTTTGGCTGTTTTTTTTGTGCTTGACGGCACCAGATCAGCTTGCTATAATGAAGGGCTATAGCAGATAGGACAGGGTGACGGACGTGTCCTGCGGTTTTTGGCTGCCATGTTGGCAGACTGGCCGTTTTGCTGGCAACTGGGCACTTCACAGCAATTACGCATTTCACAGGTGGACAATTCGATGATGTCAGAGTCTGAGATTATAGGCGACGAGTCTGAGATGATAGGCGACGAGGCCGAGAACGCCGAAGTTGAAAATGTCAGTGAAGAGCAGCAGGCCGATGAGATGCTCTTTGAACAGTATCTCGCGGAAGAGGAGGACCTCAGTTTGCCGGAACGCGGTGATCTTCGCGAGGGAATCGTCGTGGAGGTACGGTCGAATGAGCTGCTGGTCAATATTGGCGCGAAGCGTGATGGGATAGTGCCCCAGTCGGATCTGAACCGGCTTGAGGAAGAGTACGTGGACACGCTGCGTGAAGGCGAGACGGTACCGGTGGTGGTGAGCAAGCTCACAACCAGTGAAGGCATGTTGGTTTTGAGCATTGCGGATGCCTTGCAGAAAAAGGACTGGCTCGTTGCAGAGAAGATGCTTGAGAGCGGCGAGATCACGGTGCGCAAGGTGGTTGGCTTCAACAAGGGCGGATTGCTGGCTGATTTCGACCATTTGCGGGGGTTTATTCCGGCTTCGCATGTGGTGGGGCTGCCGCGCAATATGAATGAAGAGCAGCGCAATGAGCGGCTGCAACAGATCGTGGGCCAGGATTTGCCAGTCAAGGTGATTGAAGTTGAGCGGCAGAGGCGCCGGCTCGTGCTCTCCTACCGTCTAGCGGAACGCGAGTACCGCGCTGGACGCAAGGCGCAGCTATTTGAGGAGTTAGAGGTTGGCTTGGTCGTAGACGGCGAGGTGCGGAGCCTGCGGCCATTTGGCGCGTTCGTTGACATCGGGGGCGCGGACGGGCTTCTGCACGTCAGTGAAATCGGCTGGACGCCTGTCAGCCACCCGCGTGATGTGTTGAAGGTGGGCGAGCGCATTCAGGTCGAAGTACTGCGCCTGGACCCGGAACGCAGCCGCATCGCGCTGAGCCGCAAGCGTTTGCTCTCGAATCCCTGGGAAAGCATCGAAGAGCGCTACAAGGTAAATGAGACGATTCTGGTCACGGTTACAAGGGTGATCGATTTTGGCGCGTTTGCACAGCTTGAGCCTGGAATCGAGGGGTTGATCCATATTAGCGAACTGGCCGATATCACGGTGGCTGAGCCGCTCAAGATGGTGAGCAGCGGTGATCGCATTCCGGTGAAGATTTTGCGCATTCATCCGGACCGCCAGCGGATCGGATTGAGCCGACGGCAGGCCGATGAAATTGTGGGCCAAGCGCTACTGGAAACGGAGGCGGAGAAATTTGAGACCGAAGCCGCCGAGGAGCCCGATGCGCCTGTAGCAGAAGCCGAAACGCCGGTTGAAGAGCCGGAGGCGGCCATTGCTGATGCGGGCGCGCCGGCTGAAGAGCCGAAGGAAGCCGTTGCCGAAACGGACGCTGCTGCCGAGGAGCCCGAAGCGGCAGTAGCTGAGGCGGAGGCCCAGGATACCGAACCTGAAGCCGCCGCAACCGGGGCGGAATCGGACGTTGAGGAACCGGTGGCAGTTGTAGCTGAGTCGAATGAGGCGAATGACGAGCCCGGGGAGGCCGTTGCTGAAGCGGCTGTCGACGAGGCGGAGGCGCCGGCAGAGGAGATGGCTGAGGCTGTGGCGGAAGAAGCGCCGGACGCAGATTCGGCTTCGGCTGACGAGGGAGAGGCTTCGGGAGAAGAGGCAGCCGAGGATGACGAGCCGGAGGGTACGGAGGAGAGACAGTAACGTGGTATTTGCAGTCTTCACCTCCTGTCGTTTATAATTGCGCTGCCTGCCAGTCTACTGAAGTACAAGGGGCTGGCAGGCTTATTTTGTCCGATTTTCACTAAAGTCTTGAAGGGGGTGAGTTCGATTAGCGTTGAGTTAAGGCAAGGAGAGTCCCAGGAAAGTCTGATGCGGCGGTTCCGGAAGTCGGTAGCCGAGTCGCGAATTTTACCGATTGTACGCCAGAAGCGCTGGTTCACGTCCAAGAGTGAGGTCCGACGCATCAATAAACAGAAGGCAATCCGAAAAGCACGACGGAACGCGGCCCGGTCTTTCCGTTAGAGCATGTTTCGAAGACCAGGCTGCGAAGCTGCCGACCACGCGTAAACTGATGGAGAGATATGGCTGAGGAAATACTCACACTGGAAGGCAAAGTCATCGAAGCCCTGCCGAATGCCCAGTTTCGGGTGGAATTGGAGAATGGGCATGTTGTTCTGGCATATTTGTCGGGCAAAATGCGGAGGAACTACATTCGGGTGTTTCTCGGTGACAAGGTGAGGGTCGATATGAGTCCATATGATTTAACACGTGGACGTATTACATATCGGCGCAAGTAGCAAGTTAACTGCATCTAAGAAGTACGAAGGCGTGCGCGGCACTGGCGCACGGGTGGGCGTTTCTGGATACAGGGGCATTTTCAGCGACGGGAAAGAATCGAAGACTGTGGAAGTTGCAACGAGCCGGGAATGCTTGCCTTCCCGGTTTTTGTATTGTTAGGGCTCAGAAGCCGGGCAGGTCCAGGAGCGCTTTGACGGCGTCCTCTACGAACAGGCGCTCGGCCTCATAGGTCAACCTTTCGCTGGCGCGTGCGACAGGTTCCCACAGGATGTGAAACTGTTTGGCGTCTTTGGGGGGCCGGGTTACCTGACGCGGGGACAGCAGTTCCATCAGGAAGTAGTGTTCCTCCCGAATGTAGTGCGCGCCCTTGTAGTCGAATTCAACGGTACGGCGGCCCAGGTCGGCAAGAATGCGCAGGTCGCCGAAGCCAGCTTCTTCGCTGGTTTCGCGCAGGGCCGCTTCTGTGGCGCTCTCGCCGGGGTCGATATGTCCCTTGGGCAAACGCACTTCGGCGCGACTGGGGCGGTCCAGCAGGAGTAGAAAGGTCTCAGCCGCGGGGAGGTGGGCGAGGATGTCTTTTTGGGCCACGATACCGCCGGCGGACTTGTATCGAATCGTCTTCACAGTTCAACTCCAGTGCTAGAATACGAGAGAGCTAGAATACGGGCATGCAGACTCTTATTTCGGGGGCAACCGCCTTAGGAATCCCGCTCTCACGCGAGCAGATTGAACATTTTCGCGTGTATGCCGCGCTGCTGGCGGAGTGGAATCAGAAGATGAATCTGACCGCGATCACGGAGAGTGTGGACGTGCAGAGAAAGCACTTTCTGGACTGTCTGACCGGCCTGCCGCTGGTCGCGGAGGAGATTGGCGCTTCTTTGCCGCCTAAACGGGCACTGGCCTGCGTTGACATCGGCACGGGCGCGGGATTCCCGGGCGTTCCACTCAAAATCGCGTGGCCCCATCTGAAACTGACGCTGGTGGACGGCACGGCCAAGAAGATACGATTTCTCGAAGAGGTCGTGAATACGCTGTCGCTTGAGAATGTAACCCTCGTTCAAGGCAGGGCAGAAGAGTTGGGCCGTGATCGTCGCTTTCGCGGTCAGTTCGATCTGGCGGCTGCCAGGGCCGTGGCCCGGCTGAATACGCTGGCGGAGTACGTGCTGCCGTTTGTGCGTCAAGGCGGGCTGGCGGTCATTTATAAGGGACCGAACGCGGCCGAGGAGTTCATGGAAGCGCGTAATGCGATCGAACTACTGGGCGGCGAGACGGTGCGGTTTGCGCCTGTGGCGGTGCCGACCCTGGATGAAGAGCGGCGTGTTCTACTGATAAAGAAGCTGCGGAAGACCCCCAGAATTTACCCCAGGCAGCAGGGATTGCCACGCAAAGAGCCTCTTTGACGGCGGACCGTTGTTGGACAACGGGTTCGGGCCGTTGGGCGCATGCCAAGCCCTGCAGGGGAGGCATATCCTCAACGCAGATAGTAGGTCATATGTTGGAAGTGGACGACCGGGTCGATGTATTCGACGCGAACGTGCGCGGGGACGGACAGCGTGATGGGGGCATAGCAGAGAATGCTGTTCAACCCAGCGTCGATGAGCTGTACGGCGACGCGCTGGGCGGCGTGGGCCGGAACGGCCATCACGGCTATCTGCACTTCTGACTCATTGACCTGCTGGTTGAGGTTTGCGAAATCCTCGATGCGCAGTCCATTCCCGATCGGCTGCCCGATCTTTTGCGGGTCCTCATCGAAGACGGACACGATACGAAAGCCGCTCGGTCCAAACTCCTGATAGTTGGCGATAGCGGTACCGAGAGAGCCGGCGCCGACCAGAATCACGGGCCAGATCCTGTCGACGTTGAGGATAATCTGAAGCTGCCGGCACAGGAATTCGATGTTATATCCGGTTCCCTGCTTGCCGAATTCACCGAAGTGGCTCAGATCCTTGCGAATTTGCGCGGAGCTGATGCCGAGATGCTCGCCGAGCTCCTGGCTGGAGGTCACCTCGCGCCCGTCAACGGCAAGGAGGCGCAGGGTGCGCAGATAGACCGGAAGTCGTCCGATAACGATGTCAGGGATGGGGGGCTTCCCTTGCGTTCTTTCGTCCTTCACCTTGAAGTTGTCGCTTTCTAGAATTGCGGGGCGTCAGATTTGCCGTGGTTGCTGGAATCCGTGGGAGCCAACGGGTACAAACATTCGGGTGGTAAGAGGGCCGCGTACGCTCTGAAGCCCAGGTCAGACTGCGAAATAATTCACTAAAGATAGCACAGTCCTGGCTGGAGAGCAATTGAAGGGCAGTTTCTCATGTGTGTCCAGTTAGAAAGCCCGGCTTCTGCGTATTGCGTATTGCGTATTGCGTAAGGGCAGAGATGACGGGCGCGGCGCCGTTGCATGGGAGAGTGCTTATTCGAGGAGCAGAGCCGTAGAAGATGAGCGGCAAGATGGACTGAAGTTTGCGAAGTGAAAGCGCAGGATTGTCGGGGGGACCAAGGGGGCGGGACGGCGGCTTGCTCACATGCGCATGGTTTCGGTGTGGCCGTCGACGGCGAGGGCCTGGCCGGAGATGCGGGCGGCGCTATCGGAACAGAGGAAGAGTATGGTTTCGGCGACATCGTCCGGAGCAATCAGGGTGCGCAGGGAGCTTTTCTGGCGAAATGCTTCGCGAATTTCCTCGACGCTGACGCCGCGGGCTGCGGCCTTGGCGGCGTGGACGCCATCGATGCGCGGTCCTTCGACGGAGCCGGGGCAGACGGCGTTGACGCGGATTCCGTGGGGGCCCAGTTCCATGGCGAGGGTCTTGGTAAGGCCGATCAGGGCCCATTTGGAGGCTGCGTAGGGGGCGCGCAGGGGGTAGCCGTGCAGGCCGGCGGTGGAGCCGATATTGATGATCGAGCCAGCGCCGCTTGTTTTGAGCAGGGGGATGGCGAGGCGTGAGCAGTAGAATGCGCCATTGAGGTTCACGTCGATTGTGCGCTGCCAGTCGGCAGGCGAGATGCTCTCGGTGTTCGCGGTTGGGCCGGAGATGCCGGCGTTATTGACCAGCACATCCAGCCCGCCGAGATCCCGGGCGACCGTGAGGAAGGCGGACTCCAGTTGCCCTGGGTCGGCCACGTCGGCGCGGACGACTGTGAGCCGATCGTGGGAGCCCTCCAAGCGGGCCAAGGCGGCTTCGTCTATATCACAGATGCAGACGTGTGCACCTGCCTGGAGGAAGCGGTCGGCTATGGCGCGCCCGATTCCTGCGGCGGCGGCGGACAGGAAGACGCGTTTGCCTGCAATTCCCTTCATCTCCGATTCCTCACGAATTCAGGTTTCGCGGCCTGCGCTGGGCTACTCGGCGGCGGCTATCCATAGGCGCCATGGGGCAGGAATCCCAGAAGCCGACGCAGGCGGTCATCGGCGCCGGCGTAGACATGCTCGGGCATGGCGTAGTTCATGAACGGGTAGTACTTGTGGCCGACGATGCGGCGGGCGTAGGTGACCTGTGTGATGTAGCGTGTGCGCTGGCTGCGGTTGGGGCCGCCGCGGTGCCAGACCTGGTTGTTGAAGAGGACCACGCTGCCAGCTTTTCCCAAATTGTATTGGATGCGGTCTTCCCACTCGGTGCCGTCGAGCTGTCGGGAGGGGGACTGGCGCCGAAGAGATGTGAGCCGGGAATGGTTTCGGTGCCGCCGTGCTCGATTTCGATGACGTCGGTCAGGTAGTAGTTGGCGGTGAAGAATAGGGTGGGCAGATGGATGTTTGCCGGTGCACTTCCGTCTTTGACGATGTAATGGGGTCGATCATCCTGATGCCAGCCATCGAGCCCTCCGCCTGGCGGGGAGATGAACGAGTTGTTGTGGATGACGTGGCAGTCTGTCCCGATAATCGTTTCGGCGAGTGAGACCATCGGCTCCATGTCGAAGAGGCGCAGGTTGGCGGCACTGGTCTCGAACAAGCGGTGGGCGAGGTGGGCGCGTTGGCTCTTGTTGTTGAGGCCATTGGGATTGTCGCGCAGGGCCACTTCCAGATCGGCGCGCAGCTGGTCGGTCCAATCCGTGGGCAGCACATTGCGCAGGAAGAGACAGCCTTCGCGATTGAACTGGTCCGCCCAGGCTTCGATTTGCTCGTCGCTGGCTTTATTGCCTGCGAGATAGTCTGTACCCATTGTTCTCTTCTCCCCTTAGCTAATTGATTCCGGTTCTCGGTCGTTCGGGGGCAGTGAAGGCTGGTCGTATTCAGCAGTCACAGCCTGCAGTGCCCGGTAGGGATGGGCATGTCGTAGGATCAGAAACCTTGCAGCCGGCTGAGGTCGGCGACCGGCGCGGGGAGCTGTGCGATCCGCTGGATCAGGGCCTGGCGGGCCAGGCGCAGCTCCTCGTTTTCGGCGTTCACAAGGACGGCGTCGAAGTAGGTGTTGATGGGCGCGGCCAACCCGGCGAGGACGTGGCCAAGCGAGGCGGCGATGTCCTCGGCGCCATCGAGCTGCGCGGCGGCGCGCTCGCAGGCGCGGTGCAGATCATGTTCCACCTGCTCCTGGTAGGCGGCGGGCTGCAGGGGCAGTTCGGTGTTGATGCTGCGCACGATGCGGGCACAGCGGGCGTAGGCGGTTAGGGTCTCTTCCCAGTCGGGGGAGGCGACGGCGGCGGCCAAATGGTTGACGGCGCCGACGGCTGCGAAGGGGTCGTCGCCGCGGGCGGCGAGCACGGCGTCGACGACATCGGCCGGTTGGCCGGTGTCACGGAGCTTCCTTTCAAGACGGCGGATGACGAATTCGCGGGCGTTTGGGACGGCGTCGTCCGACAGCAGCGTGCCATATTGAGAGGCGGCCTGCTCGAGAGCGGCTGTCAGGTCGAACGGGAGCTTGCCCAGCGTCAGTGCGTTTAAGATACCCAGGGCGGCGCGGCGCAGGCCGAAGGGGTCGGCGCTGCCGCTGGGGGTGACGCCGACGCCGAATAGGCCGACGAGACTGTCGAGTTTGTCGGCGAGGCTGAGGGCAAGTCCTGCCTGGCTGGTTGGGATGGCATCGCCGTCGTAGCTGGGCAGGTAGTGCTCGCGGATCGTCTGCGCGACGGCGGGCGGTTCGCCGCTCCTGCGGGCGTAGATTTCGCCCATTATCCCCTGCAGGCTTGTCATTTCGACCACCATGGAGGTTACCAGGTCGGTCTTGCATAGCGCGGCGGCCTGGCGGGCGGTCTCTACTTCGAGGTCGCCTGCGCGGAGCATCTGTGCGATCTGGGGTGCCAGGGACTGGAGGCGACCGGCCTTGGCGAGCATTGACCCGAGTTTGGCGTGGAAGGTGAGGGTTTCCAGGCGCTGGGTGAAGGTGTCGAAGGGCTTGGCGGTATCCTGCCTGAAAAAGAACTCGGCATCGGCGTAACGAGCGCGGATGACGCCTTCATTGCCCTGGCGCACGACGTCGGGATGCTGCAAGGCGTCGGCGTTGGCTACTGTTACGAAACGGGGCGCCAGTGAGGGCGGGCTGCCGAGGTCGGCGGACGCGGCCAGGACGGGGAAGTAGCGCTGGTGCTTTTTCATAACCGCGGTCAGGATGGGCTGGGGGAGGTCGAGGTAGCGCGTTTCAAAGGAGCCGAGGACGGCCTGGGGCGCTTCCACCAAGTCGGTGACCTCGTCCAGGAGGTCCTCGTCCGGCTCCCACTCGTAGACGGCGGGCGGCAGGGGTTGGGCGGCGGGCGTTTGGACTTCGCGTGCGCGGGCGGCTGCATTCTGTACGGCGGCGGCGATGCGCTGGCGGCGTTGGGGGCGGTCAAGCTGGATGCCCTGGGCGGCGGCGGCGTCGAAGTAGCTGTCGGCTTCGGCGATGCTGAAAGTGGTAAACTGGCCTGCGGGCAGGCGGGCCTGGGCGTCGCGGTAGCGGGGTCCGCGGCTGTCGCGGCCACTGCTGACATTGGCCCAAGAGATGGGAACAGTTTGCGAACCGTAGAGGGCAACGATCCAACGAAGGGGGCGGGGATAGCTCTTGTTGCTGCTGTTCCAGCGCATCGTCCTGCCCCATTGCATGCCGTCTAGCAGGTCTTCGATGAGCTGCGGCAGGACAGCGGCGGCCGGTTCGCCTTCCAGTCGTGTCACGGCATAGACGTAGTTGTCGCGCACTTCGAGGTCTGCGGGTTGGACGCCCTGGCCGCGGGCGAAGCCCATGGCGGCCTTTGTCGGCTGGCCGTCGGCGTCGAAGGCTCGGTCCGCGGGCGGCCCTCTGCGTTCGACGATCTCGTCCTGCTGGCGGGGGCTCAGGTCCTGCACGTGCGCCACGAGGCGGCGGGTGGTGCCGGAGACGGAGAGGTCACCGTAGGTGAGCCGGGCTTCGTCCAGGCGCTGGCGCAGGCGCAGCTCGATCTGCTGGATGCCGACAGGTACATCGGCGGCGGGCAGCTCCTCGCTGCCCAGCTCGATGAGGAGGGACTGGGGCTCGGATACCGGTACGAGTGCGGCGTGCTCTGATCCGCTGGACTTTGCTTCACGCTCCCGGCCGCCTGCGCCGTTCTCCAACCAGGGGTATTCCTCGCGCTGGCGTTGCTCCACGTAGAGTTCGGAGATGCGGCGGGCCTGATTGCGCATGGCGGCGAAGAATTTGGCGCGTTCGGTGACGCCGATGGCGCCGCGGGTGTCGAGGATGTTGAAGGCCTGGCTCTGGCGCAGCACGTAGTCGTGGGCAGGGGCGACGAGGCCGCGCTCGATGCAGGCTTCGGCCTCGGCCTGATAGAGATCGCACATGGTGCGCTGGCGCTCGACGTCGGCCAGCTCGAAGTTATAGATACAGTGTTCGATCTCCTGTTGACGGTAGATTTCGCCGTAGGTGTGGACGCCGTCGAAGTCGATTGACCAGACTTCGGTCCGTTGCTGGAGATACATGACGATGCGCTCCAGCCCGTAGGTAATTTCCACGCTGACGGGGTCGAGGCTGACGCCGCCGGCCTGCTGGAAGTAGGTGAACTGGGTTATTTCCTGGCCGTCGAGCCAGACTTCCCAGCCGAGGCCCCAGGCGCCGAGGGCTGGAGATTCCCAGTTGTCCTCGACGAAGCGGATGTCGTGGCGGTCGCGCTGCAGGCCGATGGCTTCGAGGCTGCTGAGATAGAGCTCCTGGGGGTTTCCCGGATCCGGTTTGAGGATCACCTGGTACTGGGTGTGCATCTGCATGCGGTTGGGATTTTCGGCGTAGCGGCCGTCATCGGCGCGGAAGGAGGGTTCGACGTAGGCGACGTTCCAGGGTTCGGGGCCGAGCACGCGCAGGACGGTGGCGGGGTTCATGGTGCCGGCGCCCAGTTTTT
The DNA here is from genome assembly GCA_965207495.1 of Caldilineaceae bacterium. Classification (GTDB taxonomy): domain Bacteria; phylum Chloroflexota; class Anaerolineae; order Caldilineales; family Caldilineaceae; genus Bin5. Next base: position 1,924,633 of record OZ242287.1, on the reverse strand, counting down.
CGCTGTGGGGCTGCCAGATCTGGCAGCCGTGCGCGGCCCAGTATTCGTGCAGCCGGCGGATTGTTTCCTGCATTGAAGGAGAATCAGGCATTTCTCAACTCGATGTTTGCGGCTCTTAAGAGTAGGTCCCGTTTTGCGGGAGACGGTTCATTTTAATTGCTTTTGACGACAAAGCCATTTTCTTTTACCGCTTGCTGAAAGAGGTTTTCGTCCAGCTTCAGGCCGAAGCCGGGTGCGTCCGGCAAGGTGACAAGGCCGTCGTCCACTGCGTAGGCGGAGCTGTCGAGGCCCGGGGTAGAGAGCTCATCCCATTCGACGAAGGCAAAGTTTTTGGCCGCGGGGGCGAGATGGCCGGCGACAAAGTTGCCCAGGTGGCGACCGTAGTGGTGGGGGGCGGTGCGTACATTCCACGCGTCCAGTTTGGGGGCAGTCTGCAGCCATTTTGTGAGGCCGTAGCTGAAGATGTCGTACTGAATCACGTCGATGATCCCTCTGCGGGCGTAGTCGAGGAGGTGGGGCGAGGCGGGTCCTTCGCCGTCGGCGATGAGGACGGAGAGACCCTCGCGCTCGATCCAGGTGTGCAGGTCGGCATAGAGTTCGTCATCCTCGTAGAAGGCCTCCTCCAGCCAGTATACGTTGCAGTCGGCGGTTTCGCTCAGGATATGTTTGGCGATGTTGAGCGTATAGCCGTTATTGGCGTCGATGAGGATGGTTGCTTCGGGACCGACGGCGGCGCGCACGGCGCGGACCACGGCTGCATCGCGGCGGTTACCTTCCTCTATGGGCATGTGACGAGCGCCGCGGCCGACTTTGATCTTGAAGGCGCGGTGCCCATTCTCGTAACCGAAGCGGGCCTCTGACGCTATCAGGGCGGCGCCTTCTTCGTCGGTGGGGAGGTGCAGGTCGTCGATCAGTAGGGTGGTGTCGTAGCAGGGCACGCGCAAGGGCTCGGTCACGGTCTTGCCGGCGCGGTCTGCCAGGATCCGGTAGATGGGACGGCCGGCGCGCTGGCCGAGAAGGTCCCACAGCGGATTCTCGAGGGCGAAGGCCCCGCCGACGACGCCGTTTTCGGCGGTGATCAGTTCGTCAAGGGGCGTTCCGAGAAAGGGTTCGGCTTGCTCGCGGGTGAGAATGCTGACGCCGAAGCCAGAAGCGCCATCGGCGGTTGTGATGCGCGCCAGGGAAACGGGCGTCTCCCAGCCGTGGTCGTCCATCTTGCGGGCGTTGTAACCGGCCAGACGGGGACGGCGGCCTACAAGGGTTCCCCATTCGATTGAAGCAATACGCGCGGCGCGCATCTGCTGATCTCCTGAACTTTAGGTCAAGCTAACCGGAATTGTAGGAAAGAATGCGCCCCTGCGCCAATATTCCGCTCCGCCTGTGATAGTGGCACGCAGGACTGGCTGGGAAGTCGGCGGCGGCTTCTCCAGTCTTAAGGCGCGGTTCCGCTACTGGCGTACGGCGAAGCCGTTGGCCCTGACTGCCTGCTGGAAGATATCTTCATCGAGAGCGAGGGCGAAGCCGGGCGCGTCCGGCATGTTTACATATCCATCGTCCACCTTGTAGGCGGAGCCGTCGAGCCCGGGTGTGGCACATTCATCCCACTCGATAAAGAGAAAGCCGTCGACGGCGGCGGCGAGATGGCCGGAGACGTAGTTGCCGATATGGCGCCCGTAGTGATGGGGCGCGGTGTCCACGTTCCAGCCGTCCAGCTGGGCGCCGGTTGCCAGCCAGTTGGTCATGCCGTGGCTGAAGATATCGTACTGGATGATGTCGACGAAGCCATCGCGGGCGTAGTCCAGGAGCATGGGGGAGGCCAGACCCTCGCCGTCGGCGATGTTGGTCGACAGGCCTTCGCGCTCTATCCAATCATGCAGGTCCTCGTAGAGCGCGCCGTCTTCGTGGAAGGCTTCTTCGAGCCAGAAGATGTTACAGTCGGCGGTTTCGGCCAGGATCTGTTTGGCGATGTTGAGATTGTAGCCGTTGTTGGCATCGATGAGGATGGCGGCATCGGGGCCGACTTCTGCGCGCACGGCCCTGATCACGGCCACGTCGCGGCTGTTGCCTTCGAGGAGGGGCATGTGCCGTGCGCCGCGTCCGACCTTGATTTTGAAAGAGCGGTGGCCGTTTTCGTAGCCGAAGCGGGCTTCGGTGGCGATAAGGGCGGCGCCCTCCTCGTCGGTGGCGAGGTGCAGGTCGTCTATGTAGAGAGAGGTATCGTAGCAGCGCACGCGCGGCGGCTGCGATAGGGTCTTGCCGGCCGATTCGGCCAGAAGGCTGTAGACCGGGCGGCCGGTGCGCTGGCCGAGCAGGTCCCACAGGGGGAATTCGAGGGAGGCGGCGCGCGGCGCGACGCCATTGCTGACATCAATTAGGTCGTCGACCTGTTCGCCGAGAAAGGTGTGGGCATCCTTTTCCGTAAAGGGCCTGCAGGCGCCGAAGCCTGAGGTTCCGTCTGTCGTGGTGATGCGGGCCAGGGGCACCTGGACCTCGTTGCCGTGAACGGGCCCCCGGGAGTTGCAACCTGCTTGTCGGGGGCGCTGGCCCACAAGGGCGCCCCACTCGATGGCGGAGATTGTGGCACTGTTCATGGAAAGTCTTTCTCCTTGATTCAGGTAGGGGGCGCCTTCTTGAGGGCGCTGGGCAAGGGCTGGTTTTCAGCTTTCTCCGTAGCGAACGCCGGTGGGGACGACATCGGTCTCCTCGCCGCGGCGGATGGCTTCGGCGGTCTCGACGATATTGACGAGATCATGCTTGGATTTGAAGCCGAGTCGTGTCTGAATTTTGGTCAGGTCAAGGGTAAAGTAGTTCGCTTCGGGCGTGCGGGCGTCGGCGAAGCTGAGGTTGTAACGTTCGGCCAGCCACGGGACGGCTTCGCCCCAGTCGATGACTGCGTCGCCGCCCAGGGTAAACTCCTCGCCGACCGCCTCCTCCTTTTCGACACCCAAAACGAGGCCGCGGGCGATGTCGCGCACATCGCAGAAGTGCTGTTTGTGGGGGACGCCGTTGGGGTTGCGGTTGAGGAGGAGTTGATCCTGGCCGGTCCATTGGGCTCGGAGGTCGTCGAGCATGGCCTGTGTGTCCGGATCACTGCTTTTCATCGATTTGTAGCGCTCATAAACTGAACTGAAAGCGAGTCGGTCCGGCACGCCGTCCTCATTGAAGAATTCACTCGGTTCGATGATGGTGGAAAAGCGGAAGGAGGTGGCGGGCACATCATATTGGTGGTAGTAGGCCATGGCCAGCTCCTCACCGATCCATTTGGTGAGAAAGTAGGGCATTTGGTGGTAACGGGCGACCATATCTTCGGTGATCGGCTCTTCGAAGTAGCGGCCGTAGTCCTCCAGCTTCCAGTAGACAGCCTCGGTGCAGGCGTAGACGAAGCGGTGGAGATTGGGGCACTCGGCGCGAACGCTTTCCAAAAGATTGAGGGTGCCCATGGCGTTGATGTCGAGGTATTGGCGGTTGTCGAAAGGACCGCCAAAGGCTGCTGCCAGGTGGACGATGGCATCAACCCCTCTGACAGCGCTGCGGACTTCGTCCAGGTTGCGGAGATCGCCGGTCACGGTTTCCACGGTGGCGAAGGCGTCCAGCTTATGTGCGCGACTGGCATCGCCTGGATAAACGAAGGAGCGGACATCGTGTCCTTTTGCCAGCAGCCGTGTGACGAAATTGGCGCCGACCCGGCCGGTGCCGCCGGTTACGAGGATCTTCATTACGGGACCTTTCAGTTTCTTTGGTTCAGGGTCTCAGTTCTTGCTGCATGTATGAAAAGGAAGGAATGATGGCGAAGGACCGGATAACGTTTCCTGACAGAGATTACATGCGGCCAGTTGCTAATTATCTTGCACCTGATTCTTCCTGCCAAACCTGGGGGACGGCTTGGTCTATTGGTAGGTTGTCTGAATCAGGATTTGCAGGATTTGCAGGATCTCCAGGGATATTCAGGATAGCAGAAGATGGCGTGTTGCCTAGGAGGCGGTACGTTGGCGGGGGCAGATGGACAATTTGGTGGGTCGGATTCTGGGATAGGGTACAACTGTTTGGGGGAGAGTTTGGCGTGGGGGGCATCAGCGCTCCCCGTAGCGGATGCCGGTGGGGACGACGTCGGTTTTCTGGCCGCGGCGGATGGCTTCGGCGGTCTCGATGATGCTGTCCAGATCGTGCTGGGGTTCGAAGCCTAGGCGTGTCTGGATTTTGGTCAGGTCCAGCGTGTAATGGACTGGCGTTGGCAGGCGGGCGTCGGCGTAGGCGACGCCGAAGCGTTCGGCCAGCCGGGGGACAGCCTCACCCCAATCGATGATCACGTTGCCGGCCAGGTTGAACTCCTGGCCGACGGCTTCCTCTCTTTCTATGGCCAAGATGAGGCCGCGGGCGATGTCGCGCACGTCGCTGAAGTGCTCTTTGTAGGGGACGCCGTTGGGGTTGCGGCTGAGAAGAAGCTGATCCTGGCCGGTCCACTGGGAGATGAGGTTGTCTAGCATTGCCCGCGTGTCTGGGTCGTTGCTCTTCATAGCCTTGTGTTGCTGGTAAGCAGAGCTGAAGGCCAGGATGTTGGGCAGGCCGGCGCCGTTGAGGAACTCACTTGGCTCGAAGATTGTGGAGAAGCGGAAGGAGGCCGCGGGCAGGCCGTACTGATGGTGGTAGGCCATGGTCAGCTCTTCGCCTATCCATTTGGTGAGAAAGTAGGGCATTTGGTGATAGCGGGCGGTCTTGTCCTCCCGAACCGGCTGCTCAAAGTAGCGGCCATTTTCTTCGAGCCGCAGGTAGACGGCGACGGAACTGGCGTAGACGAAGCGATGGAGATTGGGGCAGTGGGCGCGGAGGCTTTCCAGCAGGTTGAGTGTGCCCATGGCGTTGATTTCAAGATACTGGCGGTTGTCGAAGGGGGCCATGAAGGCGGCTGCCAGGTGGTAGACGGCATCAACGCCCTGGACGGCAAGGCTGACATCGTCCGGGTTGCGCAGGTCGCCGGTTACGGTTTCCACGTGGGAGAAGGCGTCCAGTTTGTGGGCTCGGCTGGCGTCGCCGGGGTAGAGGAGGGCGCAGATTTCGTGGCCTGCGGCGAGGAGGCGGGTGACCAGATTTGCGCCGACGCGGCCGGTGCCGCCGGTTACCAGGATTTTCACTGTGGGACCTTTCTGTGAGCGGATATTGGCGGCGTGGGGATGGGTTTCAGTGTATCAGAAGGTCAGTGGTCAGTGGTAAGTGGTCAGTGGCTGGAGACAGCACGTGGGGGAGTAGACACTGTTGGCTAGACACGATGCTGGGCGAGAATGAACACGGTGGCTAACAAGGGCGGGGCGTTGCGGGGGCGCAGCCCCTGCACAAGAGAGGGCCGAAGGCCCGAACGCCCAACTGCAGTGGTCGGTGATCGGTGAACGGTGATCGTTTTGGATTGTTTTGCGGTGTAAAAGTTTGTGGTGGGGTGGAAATGGGCGTATAACGGAGGCTGTATTGTCGATTTGCGTCCAACCTGGACGGCCACGCCACGAAAGGGAAATTGCGATGAAGATCACGGATATGACGGTGGAACGGTACGCCTGGCCGCGGCCGAAGCCGATCAGCAATGGGAAGTATACGTATGTGGATGTCAGCCTGAATCTGGTGCACATTCACACGGATGAGGGGGTGACGGGCGTGGGCTGGGGCGGGGGTACGGCGTCCGGCCAGGGGAGCGATCTGACGACGACGCTTATCGATTATTTCAAGCCGGTCGTGGTGGGGGAGAACCCGTTCAATTACCGGCGCATCTGGGAGGAGATGTGGCTGCCGAAGCTGGTGGGACGGCGAGGGCTGTCGACGCGGGTGATCAGCGCTATCGATATTGCGCTGTGGGACCTGATTGGCAAGGCGGTGGGGCGGCCTGTCTATCAGCTGCTGGGCGGCTACCGGGACAGCATTCCGGCCTACATTGCCGGCGGCTATTATGAGGAGGGAAAGGGCCTGCGGGAGCTGGCGGAGGAGATGGAGGAGAACCTGACGCTGGGCGCGAAGGCGATCAAGATGAAGGTCGGGGGCGTGCCGATCAACGAGGACGTGGAGCGGGTGCGGGTTGTGCGGGAGACGATCGGGCCGGAGATCAAGCTGCTGGTGGACGCAAACAACGCGTACACGGCGCACGAGGCGATCGAGATGGCGCGCAAGATGGAGAAGTACGAGCCGTTCTGGTTCGAGGAGCCGGTGGCGCCGGACGACTACAAGGGGCACGCACGGGTTGCACGGTCGACGTCGATCCCGATCGCGAGCGGTGAAAACGAGTATACGCGCTACGGATTCCGGGACCTGATCGAGCGCGAGGGGGCGGCGATTATCAATGCTGACGCCCAGATTCTGGGGGGCATTACTGAGTTCATGCAGGTGGCCGCGCTGACGGCGGCGGAGGACCTGGTTATCGCTCCGCACGGGGCGCAGGAGGTGCATATCCACCTGGTTTGCGCGATCGGAAACGGGCTGATCCTGGAGTTCTACCGAGAGACGGTGGACCCCTTGCGTATGCAGATTTTTGAGGAGACGATGAAGTTGGACGCGGACGGGAATGTGGACGCGCCGGACCGACCGGGGTTGGGGATTACGCCGAATTACGAGCTGCTGAAGAAGTACAGGGTCGGTTGATCGGGTGGGGTTATTTGGGGGCCAGTCCAAGTCAGGAGGCAGGCGTTGACGCCGGGCTAAGTCTTATCAGACCGGCATGGTCCAGTGCGACGCCAAAGAGTTCGGCCCGATGGGCGTAGAGCTTTACGGGATGATACAGGTACAGCCAGTGTGGGTTCTTGTGTAGCCAAGAGAGACAACGGCTGTAGGCCTCGCTCCTCGTGCGGTCGTCAAGAGTCAGGTGGGCAGCGTCTATCAGCTGGTCGGCCTTGCTATCGGTTACGCCTTGCCACCAGAGACCCTGTGTCTGGCTGGATATTTTCTCTTGCAGCGCTCGGTAGGTGCTCAAAGGGCTGGAGTCGAAAAGCGCCAGGTGGCCGATGCGCTTCTGGCTCGTGTCTATCGCATACTTGGGGCGGTCCGCTTCCTTTTCGATGCGGACACGTATGCCGATGCGGGCGAGTTGCTCCTGGATGATGGCTGCCACTTGCGGCGCGCGATCGGGGATGACGAGAGGGGTGCGCAGGACCAGCTCTGCCGGCATGTCACAGGTGTCAAATAGCTCTTTGGCGCGCTCGGGATCATAGGCGTGCGGGCGCAGAGCATCAGAATATCCGAAGTGAAACGGGCTGACCACGGTGGCGGCGGGCTCGGCAAGTCCGGGCCAAACGCTGTCGATGATGGCGTCAACGTCAACCGCCAGGTTGATCGCCAGACGGGCTTCCGGCTGCGAAAAAGGTTTCTCATATCCGTTGAGGAAACCGGTCACGGACAGCGTGTTTGTAGACCTGCGCCAAGTCAGTCCGTCGTTTTCTGGGATAGACGGCATCAGTTCAAGTCCAGTCGCCAAGTCTACCTGGTCATTGACCAGAGCGCTGTACCGATCTGACGCGGACTGTATCTGCAGAATGGTCAGTTCAGAGAATTGCGAGTCGTGGTCGGGTCTGTCCACGCTTGACAGCTGGAGCAGTTCGCCCTCCGCGTACTCTTCGAGCCGGAATGGTCCCGTGCCCAATGGGGGCCCGGCGGCGTCCGTCTGCTTCCCCACATACACTGCGGCGAAGATGTCGGCCAAGTCGCCCGTCGGAGAGGGGCTCTTGACCAGCAGTTGCGTTTTGCCTATTGGCTCAAAGCTCAATTGTTCAAGGTAAGGAGAGTAGACGCCGCCCATTCCAAATGCGCCGCCCGCGCTCCGCATCCGTTCCAGACTTTGCACAGCGTCCTCAACTGTGCAAAGCGAACCATCATGGAAGCGGATATCGTCACGCAACGTCAGCAGCCACAGTCGCCCGCCGTCTCGGACCTCCCAAGAGGCGACCAGTGCGGGCGTGACGCGTCCATTGCGCCATTGCATGAGCGGTTCATATACGAGCGCCAGGATGGTCTGCAGGTCGGGCTGATCGGTCGTGAATTCCGGATGGAGCAGACTCACTTGCGATTGGGCGATACGCAACTCATTCACTTTCGCGCCTCCGCTGCTTTTGCATTTTTGTGCACGGCGAGAGCCCTCTTATCCGTAATGCGTATTGGGTATCGGAAAGCGGGACGCCGACACTGGGGTCAGGTTCGCAGTTTCGGATCGAGTCTGTCCCGCAGCCAGTCGCCGACGATATTGATGGAGAGAACTGCCGTCATTATGGTGAGGCCCGGAATCGTTGCCGCCCACCAGGCGACGGCGAGGTAGTAGACGGTTTCTATGCCCTGGAGGGACCGGCTCATGTCATCCAGATTGCGCAGGTCGCTGGGGTAAAGGAGGGCGCGGATATGAGACCTACGTCTATGAGGCGGGTGAACAGATTGGCGCCGACCCGGCCTGTGCCGCCGATTTCCAGGATTCTCACCGCGGGACCTTTCTGTGAGCGGATTCTGGCGGCGTGGTGATGGGTTTCAGTGTATCAGAGGGGTAGGGGCGTGTCTAGGAAGGGCAGGGGTCAGGGGCCAGGGGTCAGGGGTCAGGGGTCAGGGGCCAGTGCATGGGCGACTCTCCGGGGATGAAGGTGAGGACCTGGCACGATCCGGTCGATACCGGTGGTTGAAGAGAGTACAACTCCTTTATGGGATGCACCTATTTTCCCCACCCCGTTTGCTAAAGACCAGTTCTAAACTATAATGATTTGCGTGAATGATACGCGTGAACGGTATTGCTACGCGTGATGAATTGACTGCATGTTCCTTTACTGGATTTGGCATGGACACTCCCGATAGAACGGTACAATTGATTGAGAAGGGCGGGGTGGTGCCGGTTGTGCGGCTGCCTGATCTGGCGGGGGCGGTCGGTCTGGCCGAGGCACTGCTGGACGGCGGCGTTACGGCCGTTGAGCTGACGATGACCAGCCCGGGCGCGCTGGAGGCGCTCTCGCTGCTGCGGGGGCGGGTGAAAGCTTTCGCTGAAGGAAGGGCGGCTTTGGGCATGGGTTCGGTGCTGAACCGGAAGATGGCGGCGGAGGCTCTTGCCAACGGGGCGCAGTTTGTGGTTGCGCCGACGCTGGACTTGCCGACGGTGAACTTTTGCACAACACACGGTGTTCCGGTCATGCCGGGCGCGTTTACGCCGACGGAGATCCAGACGGCGTGGGTGGCCGGCGCGGCGGTGGTGAAGGTCTTTCCGGCTACGAAGCTGGAGCCGGGCTACTTCAAAGATATACTGGCGCCGCTGCCCCATCTGAGGCTGATGCCGACGGGCGGGGTCGGTCTGGAGAATGCAGGTGAGTTTGTGGGCGCGGGCGCGGTGGCGGTAGGTGTAGGCAGCGCGCTGGTGCGCAAGGATTGGGTGGAGGACGGGAACTGGCAGGCAGTGACGGAGCAGGCTCGCAGGTTTGTGGCAGCTGTAGGGGAGGCGCGCGCGGCGCTATGAGCGGGTTCGACGTAGTAACTATAGGCGAGACGCTGCTGCGCATGGCGCCGCCCGGCCAATTGCGGATTGAACAGGCGGCGTACTTCGAGCTGGAGGCGGGGGGAACTGAGTCGAACACGGCGGTGGCCCTGACGCGGCTGGGTGTGCGGACGACGTGGATTTCGCGCATGCCGGAGAATGCTCTGGGACGGCGGATCGCGCGCACGTTGATGGGACACGGCGTGGACACCTCCCACATCGTCTGGGCTGAGGGCGAGCGGTTGGGGACATTTTTCGTGGAATTCGGCGACGGCGCGCGGGCGACTTCGATCATTTACGACCGGGCCGATTCGGCGGCGAGCCGCATGACACCGGATGAACTGCCGGCAGAGCTTTTCAGCGAGACGGGCGGGCGGCATCTGCATCTGACGGGCATCACGCTTGCGATTAGCGAGAGTTCTGCGGCGACGGCAAGGCGCGCCCTGGAGCTGGCGCGAGCAGCTGGCTGGAGCGTGAGTTTCGATTTCAACTACCGCTCCATGCTGTGGAGTCCTGATGCGTCACGCCAGGTTTGCCACCCCTTTGCCGAGGCGGCGGACATCGTATTTGCGCCGATTCGGGATGCGCAGACCCACTATGGTCTGCCTGAAGAGGTCAGCCCGGAAGAAGCGCTGGCCGCGCTGCGGCAGTTTTTCCCGCAGGCGACGGTCATCCTTACTTTGGGCGGTGACGGTTCGATTGCGGCGGCGCCGGGGGAGGCGCCGATGCGCCAGCCGATCTTTCCGGGCGGGGGAACTATCGGTCGGATCGGCGCAGGGGATGCTTTCACGGCGGGCGTTCTTTACCGTTACCTGCACCATGACAGGGAGGGATGGCTGGCAGACGCTTTGACGTGGGGCGCGGCGGCGGCGGCGATGAAGTATACGATTCCCGGTGACATGGGGCTTTTTGAGAGGGAGGAGGTGGCCGCGCTGGTGGAGGGCGGCGGCTACTCGGATGATGTCAGGCGCTAGGCATCGCAAGCGCGAAAAGTAAGTGGAGCGCCTACAGTTCGGGTGCATCCTTTATTCGCTCTCTTCTCGCCGGGCTGAAGCCTGGTGCCGGTAGATGGAATCGGTGGTTGGAGCGGCCTCCTCAATGTTGGTACGGGCCACGGATAGTGGAAAACAGATCTCTGGAGAGCTACTATCAGATTTTGGGTGTTCAGCCCACTGCTTCGCAGGAGGTGCTTGACGCGGCCTACAGGCGCCAGGTGCGTATGCACACAGGGGAATATCTGGACGATGCCGTCCTGATCGCGGGGCCGGAACCGTCGGACCCAATCCTGGCGAAGATAGATGAGGCGTACCGGCTGCTTTCCAATCCCCTTAAGCGCTGGACGCATGACGAGGAGCTGAAAGACGCACGGCTTGTTCCCCTGACTGAGGACGAGATAGAGGTTGCCCGCAAACGAATCGAACCTCCCGACGCGTGGTTATCGTACCAGCGTTTGGAGAACGGTTCGATCTATATTCGCGTGGGCTGGGCGCAGGACTTCACCGCGATACACGAAGCGGTCAGTACGGCCATTCCCGAGACGGGGCGTGCGTACAATGCCAGGGTGAATGAGTGGCGCGTAGACCCCAGATACGAGGACGAGCTGGCGGCGATATTCACGAATTTTGAAAGGGCGGATGTGCAGCGACCGCCGCGTTTGGCAGGTCCAACCTACCAGGGTCCGGCTCAAATGCCGACCACGCAGCGTATTCCCCAGGGGTGGAGGGGCTGGCCGTTCCTCATCATCGGGGTCCTCGTTATCGGGATCATCGGCGCGGTGCTGTTTCCGGCCAATCGGGGGGAGCCGGTCACTGCGCGGGCGACGGCGACTGCGCTCGCCCTGATCAGTTCGTATGAACCCCTGAAGAGCGACTTTGACACCGTCACTACGGGGCCGCATTCCGGGCTCACCGGCACACTCCTGCATCCGTCGGTGAATCTGCGTGAGCGGCCAGAAGCGGCCGGACCTGTACTGAAGCTGCTTGGCGACGACCAGACGTACCGGGTGATCGGCAGGCTGGAGGACGGTAGCTGGTATGTTGCTACAACCGGCGATTTTACAGGCTGGGTTGCAGCGTGGACAATCGCCGTAGATGGAGAACCGGAAAGCCTGCCTGTTTTCGGTGCTGGCGACATCCTGCCGGGAGCGGCAGTCGAAGGGGCCTCAGATGGCGTCACAGAATGAAAGGTTGTCCTGCCTCACCGCCTGGTGAGTTTTCTTTTCGTCCACTCGTGCGAATACGGAGGAAGATCGCTTCTTTTGTTTTCACGTTTTAGTGGATAGAATAGATATAGCGTGGCAGGATCGAATAGAGAGAGGAGTTGATAGAGAGACCGAATCTCTAATTCCTCTCTTATTTTTATCTCTTCGAAACGTAAGCAGAAGCTGAAAGATGAGAAGCTCGGACGGTAATCATGGATTGTACGACCGCCTTCGGGGCGCGGGCAGGCGCGTCAGTCTGTCGGCGCGCGCGGTGCTGCTGGGTGCGTTGATCGTCGCAGGCTTCACTGTGTATCACTTGTCGCGAGATAGTTCGGCGGCGGAGCAGGCAGTGGCGCTCGCACAGCAAGGAGCGGACGGGAACGCTGCTACAGCGACACCCGAGGCGACGCCGGACAGCGCCCGGCAGGCTGTGACGGGTACAAACCAGTCAAGTGTACAGGGGCGAAGCGACGCCGCAGCACCGGTTGCGGACGCGGGATTTGTGCGGCCGTACACGGTTGACAGTGCCCTGGAATACGTCTACACGGCAAGAATGGGCGAGCAGTGGTCTGTGATAGCCGGAAGGTTCGATTTGGCAGAGGAGCTGTTGAAAGAAACCAATGGGGAGCTGTGGCAGCTGCGGGGTGAGGAGATACGTGCTGGCGACCAGTTAGCCATCCCCGGTCTGGGCGCGGATGCCGCAGTGCAGCCCTTGGTTTATGAAGTGCGGGCGGGAGATAGCTGGGAGAGGATAGCGGGCAGGCATTCGGTCACATATCTGGATCTGCTCCTGGACAATTTCAATTTGTGGGCATTGCGTGGTGTCGGGATTCAGGCCGGCGATGAGTTGGTCATCCGCCGTTTGCCGGGCGAGGTTCGCAATGTGGGGGCAGCGCGGGGATGGACCGGCGGAGCGCCTGATCTTGCGTCTGCCTATGTCGCGGCGAGAGAGGAGAGGGGCCGATCGGAGAGCGCCGCCAACCAGGTGGGAACATTTACGGTCCAGCCTGGCGACACATGGGAAAGCGTTGCGGAGGAAACGGGCATAAACGTAGAGGCGCTGAAGGATGTCAACGACAAGTTCAGCGAGCGGGCGCTGCAAACCGGAGATGTTCTGCGAATCTCGTGGATATTGCACGTGGCCCTGATGTTGCGCCAGGTTGAGGGAAACGGCGTCAGAAGCGCGTCGGACCTGGGCAAGCTTTCGGAGGAGGAGATTGCCGCCCTGGCGGCGCGGGGACTGACTGTTTATAAAGAGCAGTATTGCGGCGTCTGTCATCAGCTTGAAAGCGCGGGGACTAGAGGTATTTTTGGGCCCACGCACGGCGAGATGGTTGAAATGGCGGCTACCCGGATTGAGGATCCCGCTTACACAGGCGACGCGACGGATGTGTACACCTACCTGTACGAGAGTATCACTGATCCGGACAAGTACTATGTTGAGGGATATGCACTGAGTCCTCACAAGATGCCGTCCTATCGTCATATCCAAGAAGAAGACTTGGAAGCGCTGATCGTGTTCCTGGCGGGTCAGTAGGCGCATGAGAATGTCGCATTCAGTGTCGTTTTCAGTGTCGCTGTCGAGCTTGCGCTGTTCAGCGAAAAAGCTTTTCGAAATGCGTTCGCGCGCCCCGCAGTCGTCTGCGTCATCAGGACGCGGCGCGGGGAGGAGGAATCAATTGAAAGTTATCCGAATTGTCGTCAACGGCGTGCTGGCGCTAGCGGTTATGTCAGCGCTATGGATCGCGTCCGACAGCGCGATGGCGCAGGAGCGGGAGAGCGGCGGCACGGTGATCGTGGACGGCCTGAATGGACCGCAGGGTGTGCTGACGATCGATGACGGCAGTGTCTGGGTCATTGACGTCGGACTGGGCGGGGACCAGGAAGTTGATGTGGGGGGCCTCGATCCCAATACAAACGAGATTATCAAGGCGACCTTTGGGAATACGGCGCGGGTACTGCGCGTAACACCCGGCGGCCAGCCACAACTGGTGGCAACGTTGCCTTCAATCTTTTTGGGCAGCGACATTGTCGGTGGGGCGCGTCTGGCTCTTCTCAACAATGAGATGTACGCCACGGCAGGCGTCTGGCAAGGGGTGGCCAGCGAAGAGGCGTTACCGGACACAGCGGCGGTCTTGCGGGTGTTGCAGGGCTCCGTGCTTGAGGTCTTGCCGCTGTGGAAGCTGGAGAAGGAACTCAACCCGGACGGTCATGTTCTGGAGTCTCATCCCTACGGGTTGACTGCCGGCCCGGACGGCCTCTTATACGTGGCGGAGGCGGGGGCCAATACGCTTGTGCAGGTTGACGTTGTCAGCCAGACGGCCAAGGTAATCACGGTGTTTGAGGGCATTCCGGGGCCGCTGCCGAACCCCTACCGGGGAGGAGCACTGGAGTCGGACCCGGTGCCGACGGGCGTCACTTTTGGGTCGGACGGCCGGATCTACGTTTCGCTGCTTCCCGGCTTTCCTTTCCTGCCCGGTTCGGCGAAGGTGGTTGTGGTCGATCCGGTCACTGGCGGCGTTGAGGACTACGCCACCGATCTGACGATGTTGACGGATTTGCGCACTGGCCCGGACGGCGAGTTGTATGCTGTTCGATTCGGCATATTTACGGACGAGGGCCCGATTCCCAACAGCGGGGCGGTGATCCGTGTGGGCGAGGGGGAAACGTCGCAGGATGTCATCACGGGGCTGCCCTTCCCCACGTCGGTGGACTTTGACATCAACGGAAATGCGTATGTGGTGATCAACGGGGCCAGCGTGGGCGAGCCGGGACGGGGGAAGCTGGTCCGTTTCGAAGGGGTGGCTGTATCGGAGGCGCCCACGATCCGCTTTGTAGAGAGCGCGAGCGTAAGCCAGCAGGAGCCGGAGTTCGTCACGGGTTGTGACAGCCTGCCCAGCCACGACTCAGTGAAGGCGGCGCTGGAGCGAGTTGTAGCGGGCGGCAACAATGGCGGGCTGGGAAACCATATGTGGGCGACCGTGGTTGACCGAGACGGGGTCGTTTGCGTTGTTGCTTTTTCAGGTACCAACAGGGGTTCGCAGTGGCCGGGCGGCCGGGTGCTGTCGGTTCAGAAGGCAAATGCGGCCAATGCTTTCAGTCTGACGCAGCTTTCCTTGTCCACGAGCAATCTCCATTCGGCGACACAGCCGGGAGGGAACCTGTACGGGTTACACGGAAGCACGCCCCTGGACAGTGCGACAGCGTACGCGGGGCCTGCGAGCGACTACGGCCAGGCAGGTGACCCGCTGGTGGGTGAGAGACCGGGCGGGTGGAGCCGCTCAGGCGGCGGACTTTCCCTCTATAATGCAGGCGGCAGCCTGATGGGGGCGATCGGTATCAGCGGAGACACACCGTGCGCCGATCATATCGTTGCCTGGAAGGTACGCGATGTTCTTCAGTTGGATTTCATACCGGCCGGGGTGAGCTCAAGCGCCGACGACAACATCATTTTCGACCTGGAGCCGGATGGAAGGAGTCTCAGCGGATTTGGGCACCCACGTTGCGGCTTTGACGAAGAGCGGTTGACAGAGACGCTGCCGGCTGATTTCCCGATTGGGTCGGCGGAGGTGGCTGGCCAGTAGCGCGCAGAGCAGGTCATGGGGGACAACAGAAGGCGCGACGGCACCGATGAAGTCGGCTTGCGTCGCACCGATTCTGTACGTTCTCTTGTCTTAAACTCTATGGCAGTTCAGCGATATGGTCTTTCAGACTGGCGAATGTTTGGCGCGTGCTGGCGGCTTTGTCCTGCCCGTTGGCCTGCCAGTGCGTTTCCACTGTATAGGTATCGACCGGCTCGTTTTGCAGCAGAGTGAGATGGGCATGCCAGTCAGTTCCGCCGGCGCCGATGCGCGCCCAGGCGGTCAGGCCAGTGCCCTCGTCGAGCACAACTGCATCCTTGCAGTGAATATCGACAATGTGGCCTTTCACCTGCTGATAGCCGACGGCCGGGTCTTCGCCGGCGACGAAGGCGTTGGCCGGATCCCAGATAATTTTGAGATTCGGCATCTGCACGGCGTCAAGCACACGCCGCATGTTGCCACCAGTATTGGCGTAAAGAGAGCGGGCATTTTCCAAGGCCAACACCAGCCCTTCGTCCTGTAACCGCTGGCAGGCGATCCGGATGCCTTTGGCGATTTTAGCCAGCGTTTCCTCATCGATACCGCCACCGTCCTGGGAGCGGGGCGAAGGGTTGTCGCCGCCTACATCCCGAGTAAAGCCGAATGTGCGAATGTTGGGCGCCTTGAATTTATGGGCAATGGTGATGAAGCGCTCCAGCCGATCCATATGCTCTTGAAAGCGAGGATGGCTCTCCATCTCGTCCAGGGAGAGATCGGCCAGAGTGAATGGCCGGAAAAACATCCCACAGACCAGATGGGTGCGCAGGCCGTTCTCCTCGGTGAGCCGCAGTGCCCGATCCAGCTCTGTGTCGGTCAGCTCGTGGATCTGCTTACCCCATAGGTTGTGCAACTCCACGTAGGACATACCCTCCTCGCGGGCGATCGAACAGGCACGCGCAAAGTCCTGATCGATCTCATCGGTAACGACTCCGAATTCGTACTGTCTCATAGCGGACATATCACTCTCTCAATTGGGGATCTTCTATAGATGGTTCGTCAACCCAAATAGCGTTGCCGCGGTCTTTCCGCAGATCTGCTCTTTCTCCTCATCTGACAGATGGGGATTGGCCAGCACCTCCGTCACAGGGCCGCCGATTGGCCCCATATCGAAGGGATAGTCGCTGCCGACCAACACATGATCGGCGCCGACCATTTCCACCAAATAGCGCAAGGCCAAAGGGTGAAAAGACATGCAGTCGAAGTAGACCTGTCTCAAATAGTGACTCGGTGGATGCGGAATGGCGCTGGCACACTCTTGGGTGCGCACCTTGTAGCCGTGATCCATACGCCCTACAACATAGGGAAAGACGCCGCCTGCATGGGCAAAGATAATTTTGAGATTTGGCCATCGTTCCAGGATGCCGCCGTAAATTACCGATGCAATGGCCAGGCCAGTCTCGGCCACCATGCCCAGCAAATTGTGCAAGTAGTAGTCCTGCATTCGCTCCTCGCCCGCAGGGATATACGGGTGGATGAATACGGGCGCGTTTAATTCGGCAAACGTCTCGAAAAGAGGGAGATAGTCAGGATGATTCAGATTTTTTCCATCAACATTGGAGCCGATCTGAAAGCCATGCAACCCGAGTTCGTTGACCGCTCGTTTTGCTTCAGCAACGGACGCGGCAATGTCCTGCAGCGGAACCGTCGCCAGCCCCAGGAACCGCTCGGGATATTCGGCCACCCGTTCAGCGATGCTCTCATTCAAGCGCGATGCCAGTTCCCTGGCCGCGTCGGCCTCTGCCCAGTAAGAGAGCGTGGGGGGCGCAGAGGAGATGGCCGCCATTGAGATCTGCGCGCTATCCATATCAGCCAGCATCTGCTCGGCGGCGTAGAAATCGGGCGTCAGCGGGTGATCGAAGTTGCCGGGGCAAACCAGATGCTCCTGGCCATCAGCTCGCTGTTCAATTTTAGATTGAAGGGTGTTCGGACCACGGGCCGCGTCCAAAAAGGCTTTGGGAAAGAAGTGGCAATGGACATCGAGGGAGAACATTCTATCAGATCTCAGAAATAGGACAGTTGACTCTGAAACGTGAGATGCGCTTGTTGCACATTACGTTTCAGACATTATTTGTGCTGTTGAGGAAAGACAGGCTCTCTTTCGCGAGCGCGTAAGGGCTTTCGGCCAAGGGACGCCAAATGCATGTCGCGCCCGCCAGTTCCGGAATGACCGCGTTGAAGGACTCCACCACCAGCCAGCCAGTGTATTGGACATCTGCCAACGCCTGAAATGTCCCGGTCCAATCCACCTGTCCGCTGCCGACAGCACCGCGATCGTTTTCGCTGCAATGGAAATGTTTTATGTGCATACCGGCCCGGCGGATGGCGTCGGGCGTAGATTTTTCCTCAATGTGCATGTGGAAGGTATCCAGCAGTAAGCCCACGGAGGGCTGACCCACCGCATTCATCAGGCGGACGCCATCCTGAACTGTATTGAGCATGAACGTCTCGAAGCGGTTTAGCGGCTCCAGCGCAAGTGTTACGCCCTCAGCAGCGGCAACAGCGCCGACCTCCTGTAGAGATCGGACACAGGTTTCAAATTCCTGAGGGGTAAAACCCCGTCCCCGCAGTTCGCCGACAGGGACGGCCAGCGGTCCGCACAGGAGGTCCGCGCCCAGGGCTGACGCGGCCCGCACAACATTCTGCAACCAAGCCACCCCTTGTGCCCGGCGCTCGTCATCGATAAGGCTGAGTCCCGGGGGCATCGCTGTGGACGCGGTGCAGGCCAAACCACTGTTCACGCAAGCCTGGCGGACAGCGGTCAAGTCAAGGGCTGCTGGATCGAAGATGGGAACTTCAACGCCGTTGTAGCCCATTTCGTTGATGAGCGGGAAAAGGGCCATCTCGTCCGCGTTGACGCTACCACTCCACACCATCAGATGAACACCGAGCTGGTGGCTGTTCATGGATCGTCCTTATCCTTTCAGCCCGGTAAGGACGATCCCTTCGACGAAGGCCCGTTGGGCGAGAAAATAGAGAATAATGACCGGCAGCACCATCAGAGTGGCCAGCGCCATCACGTAGTGGGTCCAATCGAGGCCGCTCTCGAAGTGTTGGAGTGCGTTTAGTCCTAAGGCCAGGGTAAACATATCTCGTTTATGCAGATAGATGAGCGGCGTCAGAAAGTCGTTCCAATTGTAGAGCAGGGATAACACGAGAACGACCGTCAGCGCAGACCGGGACAAAGGAAGAATGATCTGGGCAAAAATACGAGGACGACTGGCTCCGTCAATGCGGGCCGCGTCCTCCAACTCCAAGGGAATTGTGCGGAAGAACTGGCGCAACAGAAAGATCGTGATCGGCCCACCAAACCAGTCCGGCACGATCAGGGGTAGGAATGTCCCGATCCAGCCCAGGCGTGTGAACAGAATGTAGACGGGGATCATCGTCACGACGTACGGCAGCATCACTGTCGAGAGGATCAAGCCAAACATTATATCCCGCCCTTTGAAACGCAGCCGGGCAAAGCTATAGGCCGCCATCGAGGAGCTGAGTATAACGCCCAACGTAGAAAAGAGCGTGATGGTCATTGTATTGGCTGTATAGCGCATGACCGCCACGACCTCGAACACTTCCAGATAGTTTGACCAGCGGATCGGATCGGGTATCCACTTAGGCGGAAAGACAAAGATCTCGTGGGGCGCTTTCAATGAAGAAGAAAGTAGCCAAAAGAACGGCACCAGCATAAATGCGCCACCACCGGCCAGCGTCAGATGAATCAGAAAACGACTTGCATTGTGCCTGATACGGTAAGCGGTCACGAGCCGCCCCCTTCTGTTTCGTAATAGACCCAACGGCGCTGACTGTAGAAAAGGATAATCGTCAGCAGCATAATCACGAGGAAGAGAATCCAGGCCATTGCAGATGCGTAGCCGTTGCGAAAGTATCCGAAGGCGTTGCGAAACATGTACAGCACATAAAAGAGCGCGGCGTTGTTCGGTCCGGCAGAGGAGGCAGACGGATTCGATACAAACAGGATATAGGCCACACCGAAGACCTGAAAGCTATTTATGACCGTCACAATCAACTGGTAGAAGATAATCGAAGAGGTGAGGGGCAAGGTCACATGGCGGAACCTGGCCCAGCTGTTGGCCCCATCCACTTCGGCGGCTTCGTAGAATGTGCGGGGCACACTGATAAGCGAAGCCAGAAAAATGAGCACAGAGTTGCCCAGCCCCCACAAACCGATAAAGACAATGGATGGCACGATCCAATCCGGATCGGTCAGCCAACGGGGCGCGGGCAGGCCCAGCACCTTGAGTGGATAGTTGATCGGCCCAAACTCCGGATTAAGGCCCCAGCGCCAGATGGTCGCGCTAGCGACCACCGGCACGACTGACGGCAGATACCAGAGAGTGCGATAGGTTGTGATCCCCCGCACATTGCGGCTCATCAGCAGAGCAACGGCGTAGGCAAATGTGAGGGACAGAGGCACGAAAAGAGTCACATACCACAAGGTCACTTCAATGGATCGCAGCCAAAGGGCATCCGTGACCAGTTTGGTGTAGTTGGCGAATCCGATCCACCGGGGCGCGGTGATGATTTCGTATTTCGTGAAGCTCAGATAGAAGCTGGCGAACACCGGGCCGAGGCGGAAAAACAGCAGCCCCAACACAGCTGGAACGATAAACAGCCAGCCAAAAAGAGTCTCTTCGAAGCTGAGACGTTGGAAAAAGCGCAGACCTCGATCGGTCTGCGCTTCGGGTGCAGATTGGGCGGGTGAAGATTGCATTTAGGAAATTTCACCCGTTTGCAGGATCTGTTCGGAGCCTTGGCGCACCTCTGTGGCGACATCTTCCCAGCGTACATCGCCGATCCAATGTTGGTCCAAGTACGGTCCCCAGAAGTCCAGCATGGTCTGATACCAGCCACCGTAGTAGGAGCCGATCGTGTCCCCGGGCCAGCGGAACGTAGCCTGATCCTCGAACGCGTCGTAGAATGCCTGGCGGTACTCCGGCGCCGGCGGCGCCGCATTGTTCAGGAACTGTTCCCGCAAATCTTTGCGGGTCGGCTGCTGCATACCCAAATCGACAAGAATCTGCTGCCCGGCGTTGCTGAGGCAGGCCCAGGAGATGAAATCGTAGGATTCCTGGGGATAGTCTGTCTGGGAGAAAACGCACAAGGGCGAGTAGTGGCCGTAGGATGTCTTCGTCTTATTGTACGGTACCGGGAATGTGCCCCAGTTGGTTCCAGCCTGGTTGATGCGGCCCAATGACCAGACGCCGATGTGCTGCATGGCAACGGTGCCGGCTTGAATGCTGATCTCGCCAGCGGCTTCGTATGCGGGCGATGGACTCACAAAGTGTTTCAAACCCAAATCCGCCAACCAGTTCATCGCCTCAATGAATTCATCCGAATCCATAGGCATCGTGCCGTCGTCGGCGATAACCTCGGCGTCGTTGGCCCAGATATAGGTCGGTCGACCGTGACCCTTGCCAGCAATAAGTCCGTACTGACGCACACGGGCCGGATTGAAATCAGAATCGTTGACTGAATTGTCGTCCAAGTCGAAGGTGAGAACCTTGGCGAGTTCGACAACTTCGTCCCATGTCATCCATTGATTCGGCTCTGGATACGGAACGCCGACCTCATCGAACAAGTCGAGATTGAACGCCATGAGCATCGCGCCACTGTCCCAGGGGATGCCCCAGCGAGCGCCGTCGTAGGTCTGGGCGATCCAGACATTTTCGACATAATCGTCTTCATTAAAGTCAGGATCCGCCTCAAAGTACGGCTCAAGATTGGTCGTCACACCTTTGCGTGTGAGGGGGCCGGTGGTGCGGTTGGCGTCAAACCACATGTCCGGTCCGGTGCCTGCGGAAATCATGATCAGCAGGGCTTCCTGATGGGAGGCGCCGGCCACCGCGTTAATCTCGAACTCGACACCGGGGTTGGACTCCCTATACAGAGACATCTGCTGGTCCATAACGTTCTCAATGAACTGACCGCCTCGGTTAAAGAAGTTTAGGGTAATTGGCTCAGCGGATGCGCCTGAACCGTCGCTGACCGCCATCGGCGGCGCGCACGCGGCTAAGGCTGCGACTGCCGAGCTGCCCGCGGCCAACTGTAGAAAGCTTCTTCGACTCATTGCTGTTCGCTGCACTGTTTTCCTCCTGGGAATGTGATGGACTGAACCTAAAAGGATGAACCGCGTTCACTTCGTTAGGAAAATGAACACGAAAGAGTTGTCTTAGAAAATATTGCTGGCATGATATGCTGAACGACAGGGATAAGCGGCGAATCAATAGCTCATGTTACGCGGATGCGGCGTCAATACGCACGGGGTACAACTGACACAAGGCAACGACAGCGTAACATCAGTTGATTAATGAAATTACTGGCAGTACGAAACAGGGGTATGAACGAGATTGCTGGCAACGTTTTCTTGACAGAACCGGATTATAACAGACCGACCGATCCATGCCAAAAATCAGTTGGTCGGTACGGGTGCATCCCACCCAGATTGTTGGGGAAAAATGGTTGACCAGAAGGGGCTTCAGTCTGGCCGATTGACTGGCCCCACTCGACGCACAATAGATTGGGATGCGCCCAATGGGATAGGAGGCCAAGGGGAGCCGCTTTCTCGAATCAGATGTATAATGCTCAGGAGAGATGGGAGGGCCAGGGCGCCAAGACCTTCTGCGCGCTTTGTAATCTGCGCGCGTTTTCATTAACATATACGTGATGAGAGGGTGAAACATGAAGAATGGAAAAAGCTCCGAAGAGCATCGGCGGCAGGCGGAAGAAGAAAAGGGCAGCATCGACTTTGCGATCGTGACCGTCTCCGATACACGCACGCCGGAAACGGACCGCAGCGGCCAGGCTATTCGCGAGATGGCTGAGGCAGCGGGTCACCAGGTAGTCGCTTCCCGCATCGTGCCGGATGAGCCGGAGGATGTTGCGGCGGCGCTGGACGATTTCAGCGGGAGCGGCGCGCAGGTGATCATATTCAACGGAGGCACGGGCGTCAGCAAGCGAGACCGCACCTATGACGTGCTGTCGCGGGCGATCGAAAAGGAGTTGCCCGGTTTCGGCGAGATCTTTCGGATGCTCAGCTACGACGAGGTTGGGGCGGCGGCGATGCTCAGCCGGGCCACTGCAGGTACGTATCGAGGCTGCGCGGTTATCAGTTTGCCGGGGTCGACCAATGCGGTCAGGCTGGCGATGGAGAAGCTGATTCTGCCTGAGATCCAGCACTTGGCGTGGGAGATCACGCGGTGAGCGGATGCGCTGACGGGAAAAGGGGCAGACGCGTGTAAAGAAACCGGCTACGCGCGCCATTTGCCACGCCTTTCCCGTCTGCGAAGGCAAACAACGCCCGGTATAATTCGGTTTCGAAGAATTTTTTTTCAAAATCTTCATTCTCACTTACAATAGAACGGCTTCCCCCAGCACAGACAGTAGTGACTGCAGCGGGCTCGAGGGTCTGGTGCAGTTCTTTTTGCACTTGCGAGCATTCCTTGAGGTTGATGGCTCCTTGACGGAAGGCCCCATCCGTGAGGAAGGCCTCTTTTGGCGCGGAAGAACGGTGAATATCGAATGTATTTCAGTCGCATCTTTTCCAAGGGCTATACAATGACCCTGCAACCCCGCTTGCTAATTGGAATTCTCCTGCTCGCTCTGGTTTCTGTGGCCGCCTGCAACCGGTCTGAAAACGGGCCGACTACAACGCCGACAAAGACGTCAACACCGGCTGGCGAGACGAGCCAGGCACCGACGGATACACCGGTCCCCCCCACTGGGACTGCGACCAGCGAACCGGCGACGTCTACGCGTGAGCCGGAGGAGACGGCCACGCCGACTGCGACGGAGGAGCAGGCAGACACGACTTCGCCGGCGGCTGAAGAGGCCGGAGTGGACGGATTTCTGCCGGCGACGATGGAAAGCCCTGATTTTGGCTCGCAGGCCTTCCTCTGGTGGAGGCCGGAGGTGGCGGAGCGGGACTTGAACCTGTTACGCGAGGGCGGTTTTCATTGGGTCAAGCAGACGTTTGCCTGGGAGAACATTGAGGGGGCGGGTAAAGGGCATCTGGACTGGTCGTTTTCGGACAGGGTTGTACAGCAGGTGAACAGCTCCAATCTGAAGCTCCTGGCGCGCATCTCGATAGATCCGCAGAAGAGGGATTTCTGGGCGGGTCTTCCCCCCGAGAGCGCGGATCACTTCGCCGACTATGTTTTTGCACTGGCCAGCCGCTACAGTTGCAAGCCGGAGGCGGTTGGTTGTATTCAGGCCTATCAGATTTGGAATGAGCCGAATCTGAGCCGTGAGTGGGGGCACAAGCGGCCGAACCCTGCCGAATACGTATTTTTCCTGGGCCGAGCGTATGCGGCGATCAAGCAGGCGAACCCGAACGCCATTGTGATCAGCGCGGGGATGGCGCCCACGGGCGACGACAACGAACACGCGATGCCGGACCACGTGTTTTACGAGCAGATGTATGAGGCCATGGGTGGAAGCAGCGAGGGATTCTTCGATGCGCTCGGCGTCCACGGTGTAGGGTTTGCGGCGCCTCCTGAACTGGCTCCCGAGGTTGCAGTTACGGACGAGAAATACGGCGGGCACCGGTTCTTCAGTTTCCGTCATGTTGAGGATATTCGGGCGATCATGGAGCGGTATGGGGACAATGACAAACAGATCGTCCTGCTGGAGTTCGGTTGGACCTCAGATCCTGTGAATCCGAGCTATCGCTGGCATGGCAGGGACGCAGGCATCGATTTCGATGTACAGGCCGAGTATCTGCGGCGCGCGTACGAATGGGCGGAGGCCAACTGGCATCCTTGGATTGGTCTGATGAGCATGATTACGATGCCCAATCTGGCGTGGCTGAGCGACGGCGACCCCCAGGATGAAGAGCAGTTCTGGTGGGGGATAATGGAGCCCAGCCCTTGTTGCGGCCCGCCTACGTTCCGGCCAGCCTATTTGGAACTGTGCCGGTATCTGAATGCGAGGGACGGCGCGCAGTGCATACACGCTCCGGAGAGCGAGAGCCAGTAGGAGCGAGGATTGCGGCGGTCAACCGGTGATTTCCTGGAAGATCTGAATGGCGTCCTCAATCAGGCCTGCGACAAGGTCGATCATGTCTGTGTCGCCGGTCAGTGAACCGATTTCAAACGCGGCGGGGTCGGGCTGCCAGTTGCCGGAGGCGTAGAACCAGCCGAAAAGACCGGCGGCGATGACCAGGACGAAGAAGATACGATTGAGCAGCCGGCTGTGGCGAGTGAAGCGGGGCATAGGGTTAGCTTTAAGAGCTCGATGGGCGCCCTACGAGGGACGCGGCAGTCGTTTAGAAAACGGTGATGTTGTATTGCCGGGTTGATTTTGCTATGTTGGCTCAGATTTGCCAAATTCGGGGTGGGTGCTATACTCTGCTTTGCTCCTGAAGAGACCATTTCCTGGCGATTGAAGTCCCCATTTGGGCGAGTAGCTCAGCTGGTTAGAGCGCACGGTTCACATCCGTGAGGTCGGGGGTTCGAGTCCCTCCTCGCCCACCAAAGCAGCGCTGGATCTTGATAAAACTGTGCATTTGAGACGCCTTTTTCTCCGGACGGTGAAGTAGGCGTCTTTTTTTCGTGTTGTTTCTGATCTCTAGAGGACGCCACGCTCATACCAAGAATCAAGAACCCTCGCCATAACCCCGTAGTGTCTATCGCCAACCCGGTCCCGATAGATGGACAACCCAGGAGAACTCCCGGTTCTTCCCATTCCTGACCTCAAATGACATCTCTAAAGAAAACGGTTTACGAAATTATCGAAGAGGCGGCGCCCGGCCACCGAGCCAGCAAGATCTTCGACGCTTTTCTGATCACGTTGATAGCCCTGAATGTCGTCGCTCTAATTGTGGGGACTGTGGAGGAGACTTACCAGATAGCTCCGCGTGCTTTCGACCTTTTTGAGGTAATTTCGGTCGTAATCTTCACGGTAGAGTATCTGCTGCGGGTCTGGTCGTGCACGGAGAATCCGAAATATGCCCATCCTGTAAAGGGCCGGCTGCAGTTTGTTGCCTCTCCCCTGGCGCTGATTGACTTGCTGGCAGTATTGCCGGTATACGGTGTGTTCTTTTTCAATCTGCACGGGCTGGACCTGCGCTTCCTGCGGGTTGTGCGTCTGCTTGCCCGCATGGTTCGGCTAGGCCGTTACTTTTCCAGTCTTCGCACTTTGGGCCGAGTGCTGTATACGAGCCGGAGCGAGCTTGTTGCGGTGGTGTCGGTACTCTTTTTGCTGCTTGTTATGACTTCTTCGATGATGTTTTTTGCCGAACATCAGGCGCAACCGGAGGAGTTCGCCAGCATACCCAAGGCAATGTGGTGGAGCATCATTACGCTGACGACCGTTGGCTACGGCGACGTGTTTCCAGTGACGGCGGCGGGGCGTCTGCTGGCCGGGATCATTGCGATCGTCGGCATTGGATTGTTCGCGCTGCCGGCGGGCATTCTGGGATCGGGATTCATGGAGGAGTTGGGCAAGGCCGGGAACGGCCGGACTGTATGCCCTCATTGCGGCGAGGTGATTGAGGAGGAGTAACGCGGTCGAGGCGTTGCCCAGTTCCTCCTGTGTGACATACCTTCTTCTTTCAGCGCCCGCTGAACTGCGGCTGGCGGCGCTGGCGGAAGGCGGCGACGCCTTCTTGCGCGTCGGCGGTGTAGGAGGCGAGGCTGCCGGCGAGGGTCTCGAGGACGACGCCGCTGTCGCCACTGGCCGGGAAGGCTGCGTCGATCAGTTGCTTGGTCAGATGGACGGCAACCGGGCCGTTGGCCGCTATCGTTCTGGCGAGCTCGAGGGCACGCTCGGCAAGTTTTTCTGGCGGCACAACTTCGTTCACCAGTCCCCAGGTTTCCGCCTGCTCCGCGGCCACGCGTTCGCCGCTGAAAATCATTTGCTTGGCCCGGCTCGGCCCTATTAGCTGTGCCAGACGTTGAGTACCGCCCCAGCCGGGGATGATGCCCAGCTTGACCTCCGGGAATGAGAGCTGTACCCCTTCAGCGGCCAGACGCAGGTCTGCAGCCAACGCCAGTTCCAGTCCACCGCCGAACGTGTAGCCGTTGAGGACGGCGATGACCGGCTGGGGCAGCCGTGCGTAGCGGGCGAAGATGCGGTGACCATCGCGGATCCAGCGCCGGCCCATTTCGAGGGGCGACAGGTCACTCCATTCGTAGATGTCGGCACCGACGCAGAATGCCTTGCCCGTCCCGGCAAGGAGCACGACCCGCACTTCCTGGTTGCGGTCCAGTTCATCGGCATAGGTTTCCAGCGCCTCCAACATCTCTGCGTTTAGCGCATTGAGCTTGGCGGCGCGGTTGAGTACGATAGTTGCGATGGGACCGTTGAACGAGAGTTGGACGAGTTCGGTGGCCATGGAGTCTCCTTCCAGCTACCTGATGTAGTTGCTTCCAGACCCGCCTCATGCCTTCGGCGACTGTGAATGGATACAGTTTGCGTCTGTTGCTCTACTCTGAACGCTACATTTGCAGGACCCGGGGGACGGGGCGCAACAGGCCGGCGGCTTTCCTGTTTGTGCATTATCCCAGCAGTTCCACATCCGGTTCGGCCCGGTCGCTGGATGCCAGCGCGCCGATAAAGACAGCATCGGGCAGCGCGCTCTGGGCGGCACTCGCCTGCTCGGCGGCGATGACGACCACCATGCCGATCCCCATGTTGAAAACACGGTAGGCTTCGCTGCGTTGCATACCGCTCCAGATCAGCAGGCGGCGAAAGAGTAACGGCACGTCCCAGCTGTTGCGGTCAACACGGGCGCGTAACCCAGACGGTAGTATGCGGGGCAGATTATCCACCAAGCCGCCGCCGGTAACGTGGGCCAGCCCTTTGGTTATGATGCCGGCCTCCTCAAGGGCGCGCACGGCAGGCAGATAGGAGCGATGGGGCGCGAGCAGCGCGTCGATCAGCACTTCGCCATCCTGCAGTGGCTGTTGCGGATCCTGAGTGGAGACTATGCGGCGAATGAGAGAATAACCGTTGGTGTGGGGGCCGCTGCTGGGCAGACCTAAGAGCAGATCGCCTGGTTGCATGGCTTGCGTGCGGGGAAGGAGGGCGTCCCGGTCAACCAAGCCGACGATGGTTCCGGCGACGTCGCAGGAGCCGGGGGTGTAGACGCCGGGCATTTCGGCTGTTTCGCCGCCGAGGAGGGCGCAACCAGCGGCGCGGCAGGCGTCGGCCATGCCGACTACTATGGCGGCGACATTTTCGGGCACCAGCTTGTCGGCGGCGATATAGTCGAGGAAGAAGAGAGGCCGCGCGCCCTGCACGAGGATGTCGTTGAGACAGTGGTTGACGATGTCCTGGCCGATGGTCTGCCAGCGGCCGTGTTGGGCGGCGAGTTTGACCTTGGTGCCGACGCCATCGGTGGAGGCGACGAGCAGGGGCTGCGCGGGCAGATCGGAAAGGGCGAAGAGGCCGCCGAAGCTGCCGACGTCGGCGAGCACGTTGGGTGTGAAGGTTGAGCGGACGGCGGCCTTCATGAGGTCGACGGCGCGGTTGCCGGCTTCGATGTCGACGCCGGCGGCGGCGTATGCGCTGGGCGGCTGAGACCCAGGACGGCCCGCATTTGGCAGTGAATCTGCGTCCTGTTTGGATTCTGGCATGATGGGTCGTTAAGGGTTAGAGGGAAGCAGGGACCGGGTCTAGTCAGTATGTCTCACGAAGGAACGATATCATCTGAGTCGTAGCAGAAGGTTCCTATGCTGATTCGTTTTCCACTATCTGTTGTTCAATCTCGGCTCTGTTGGATCGAAAGAATGCCCAGGCATTGGTCAGATCCTCAGTGCGTAGTAGCGGATACGAATTGAGAATATCGGCCTCACCATGTCCAAGGCGTTTGGCTTGCACCAAGAGCCACACAGGGATGCGTGTACCTGCGATGCATGGATCTCCTCCCATCACGCCCGCCGTGCGTTCAATTCCTCTTAACACTCCAGTTTTGTCCTGAATTTCCATTGATGTAAAGCTGCCGTATCTGCGGCTGTCATGTCGGTATTGGATACTGGCATTTTCGAAAAATTCGCCAGTAACTTACATTCTGTCCACTGCGAGAATTGCAGGAGGCATTCAATGCAATCATATCAGAGAACGAGAAAATCGGCGCGCTCGAACACGCAACGGAGTTCGGTCCCGTATGTTAGTGAGCTCGCGCAGTTCTCGCGAAAAGGTGACAGGGTCTGTATGCCGGCGGACCGGGTGGCTCCGGAAACGGACTGCGCGAAAGTCGCTTTTGCCGCCGATACCCGGGGCTAGTTTCGACGTTTTTCGGGCGCGTCGGCCAAGAGGGGCGAGGGTACCCGCAGGGGGCCTCACCGGCATTTGCGGAGGGAGCGGGGCGCTTCTTGCGATCACTCGTACTTGAAGCTGCGAATGCCGAAGATGAAGAGCACGGCGGCGGCGCCAAGGAGGACGCCTATTTCCGGGAGGACGTCGGTGAAGCCGCCGTTGAACCAGATGAGATCCTGGAAGGCATTCATGGCCCAGGCGACGGGTGAGAGGTGGCCGAGCGTGCGCATGAATTCGGGCACGATTTCGAGTGGCCACCAGGCCCCGCCGAGGGGGGCGAGCGACAGCGACAGCAGGAGGACAAGGCCCCTGGCCTGGCCTTCGCTCGCTATCCAGGGAGCCAGGGCAAAGGTAAGGGCGGTGATGCAGAGGACGAAGGCGGCCATGACCGCGAGCAGTGCGGGGGGGTCGCTGCCGAAGTCCATGCCGGCGGCGGCGCCGACGGCGAAAACGATGAAGTACTGAATCATGCCGAGGGTGAAGTAGACGCCGATTTTTGCGGCGAGGATCTGGGCACGGGAACACGGGAGGGCCATCAGACGTTGGAGTGTCCACTGGCGGCGCTCGCGCAGGAGGACGGCCATGCCGCCCAGGACGGTGAACATGACGTACAGGGACCCCATCCCTGGCCCGGACTGGTTGAAGCCGTTAGCGGAGCCGTCTTCACCGTCGTTGCCGGCGGCGGCGACGCGGAAGCGGACGGGGGCCGGCTGCTCTGTCAGCATCTCTTGTGATCGCAGATAAATGGAGCGGAGGAAGCCGTCGCGCGTCTCATTGTCGAGAGGCGGCAGGTCAGTGGCCGCTGTCAGGTTGTCCAGCAGGGCGCCAGCGACGCCGGTTGTTATTGAGGCGCTGCCGGCGCGCTGCAGGACCGCGTTCAAGCTTTGCAGAACAGGGCTTGGCTGGAGAGGGTCGGACAGGGAATAGTAGTCGATGTTTATTCGCTCGAATCCCTCCAGTGCGGCGGCATAGCCGGCGGGGATGACGATGAGTGCACTGGTTCTGCCTGACCGGGCGCGTTCGATGGCGCTATCCAGCTGCAGAGGGTCATCTCCGAGCCTGCAGAAGTCGTCTGCATCATTGTCGAGCGGACACAGCACAAGGGCGTCGTTTGCGGCGCGCAGCTCCTCGATCAATATAGCGGACAGTTCGGTCCCGTCATGATCGATCAGATCAACGCGCAGCCGGGTGGGTCCGCCGCCGCCTATCTGGCCGATACTCCAACCGACGACAAGGGTGAGGAGAACCGGGATGACGAGCAGGCCGACAAGGTTGCCCCGCTGCGCGAAGAAAATTTTCAGGTCGTTGAGGATAATGGTCAGGATTGATCGCATTGCCAGAGGCTGATTGCCGGGTTGGTTTCTTTGATTTGCATCAGTCGCGTTTCATGCGGAAAGTCACAGGTCTATACGGCGCTTGAAGAGCCATGCTCCCAGCAGGAAGAGCACGATGCCCTGAGCAAAGAGCACAAGCAGGTTGACCGTGATGTCGGTCTGGGCATTGGCCAGTTGCGTGAATACGTCCACGCCCCAGTAGATGAGCGAGAATCTGGCGGCCTGGTCGGGCAGGGCGAAACCGAAGGAACCGCCCACAACGGCCAGAGTAATGTTTATCATCGGTCCGAATAGATTTACCTGCTCCGGCGTCTTTGCCAGACCGACGACAAATACGCCCAGGCCCGATACGCATAGTGCCAGCGCCAGGGTCACGGCGATGACGGCAGCAATGTTGGCTCCCCAGATAAATGTGGGCTCGCCGATGACGACGGAGGCGATCAGGGTCAGGGCGGCCAGGAGTATAAGTATCTGCAGAAAGACGGTGACCAGGTTTCCCAGGAGTTTGCCTATCAGCAGGAAAAGGCGCGGCGTAGGTGAAACGATCAGGCGTTGAAGGGTCCAGTTCTTGCGCTCTTCATAGAGGGACTGGATGCCGAAGATGCCGGTGAAGAGGGCAAAGAAGACCGCCTGCGAAGCTCCGATCGGGACGATAGTGCGGGCAAAGCGGGGCGCCTCCTGAATGGCCTCCAGCGGCGGGTGGGCGACGGTGATGTTATTGGCGCCGGGGGTGATCAGACAGCCGAGGGGCTCGAGAGCGGTGGTATCCAGGTTTTGCAGGGCGGCTGCGGGCGCGGACAGGTCAATAGTAGCCAGATTGATTTCTCCGCTAAGGATACTTGCGGCCAGCGAATTTACGGACGTTTCCAGGGTTGCGCCCAGGGCAACGCCGACGCGCGCAAACTGATTCACGATACCGGCGACGACGCTGTGGAGAATGCGTACAGAGATCGGCCGGCCGTTGTTGGCGTACACCTCGACGGCCCCGTCTTCGTCTGCGACCTGGGTGCGGAAGCTGAGGTCTTCGCCCAAGGCAAATTGGGGCATTATTCTGCGGCTGAAGCCGGGTGGGATGATGACGGCGGCGGCGAATTCGCCGTTGTCGACGGCGGCGCGCGCTTGTTCTGCATCGTCGAGCGGGGTTGCATCCAGCAGTTCGTCCAAGGATCCCCCGGCCGCGAGAGAGGCGGCGCCGGCTGCCTCCGGTTCGTCAAGCAGGTTACATCCAATCTCGGTCAGATCGAATCCTTGGGTCGTGGTTGCAGCGGTGCCTTCGACCGGTTGAGACAACAGTATGGCGGCCAGTTGATCGCCGAAGTTGAGCGGGGCACCGTCCTGCGAGAGCTGGTCGGGACCGATGCCGACCTGGTTGAAGAGGCGGGCGAGATCGTCGGGATTGAAGGGTAGCGCGTCCAGGTTGGCAAGCTGGTCCGGCAGACTGACAGTTTCCTGCGGGTCGACGCCTTCATCGAGATTGACTACAGCGACCGGGATGTCAGCGAAGTCAGGGAGTTCGGAGTCGCCGATGCCGCCGAAGGCCAGCCCGATAATGGTGGACAGCACCAGCGGCGTCGCGAACATGAGAAGGATCAGGTTGCGATCGCGAAAGGTTGTGTATATTTCTTTGGAGGCGAAGGCGAGAATCTTTCGCATCTTACAAGGCGTTCTGCTGTGAGTAGGCGGGGCGATTGTCTCGAGCTGGCGCTCGGCGGGCGCCACGCCTGCGGGCGGACTTAGGGAGGGCGATTACGGGAGCTAGTCTCTCAGCGCGCGGCCTGTCAGTGCCAGGAATACAGCTTCAAGATCTGGCTCGCGTACGGCAACGGATTGGATGTCGACATCTGCAGCGTCGAGGGTCTGTATTATCTGCGGGAGCGCGGTGCGGCCCCGTTTGGCGAAGATTATGAGACGGGCGGGCGTAGACTCGCTGCTGTCGTCGCTGATCTGCTCCGGCGGGTTGGAGAGGATACGCGTTACGCCGGCGGTCTCCTGTTGAACACGTTCGACCAGGTCTTCAGCTATTTCCTGTGCGCCTATCGTGAATTCCAGCCGATCCTCTTCGCCCACCTGCTGGGTCAGTTCGGCCTGGGTCCCCATGGCGATGATTTCGCCGTGGTCCATGATGCCGACCCGGTCGCTCAGCTCCTCGGCTTCTTCCATCAGATGGGTAGTGTAGAGGACGGTCATGCCCTGTTCGTCGCGCAGCAGTTTGACGGTGTCGAGAATGCGGCGCCGGCTCTGGGGATCGATGCCGACGGTGGGCTCGTCCATGTAGATGAGCGGGGGGCTGTTCAGGAGGCCGGCTGCTAGGTTGATCCGGCGCTTCATGCCGCCGGAAAATGTGTCGATGCGATCTTTCTGGCGGTCGGTCAGATCGACGAATTCGAGCAGTTCATCGACGCGACGGCTGAGCGTTTTTCCTCCAAGGCCGTACATTCTGCCGAAGAATGCGAGGTTCTGCCGTGCGCTGAGATCGGGATAGAGGGCGATCTCCTGGGGAACGAATCCCATCAGGCGCTTGGCCTGCATCGACTGGCTGGTGATGGAAAAGCCGCCGATTGTCGCGTCGCCTTCGGTTGGCGTGACCAGGCCGCTGATCATGGAGATGGTGGTGGTTTTGCCGGCGCCGTTGGGGCCGAGCAGGCTGAAGATTTCGCCCTGGCGGATTTCGAGATCCACGCCTTTGACGGCTTCTATGGTTGAGCCGTCGGGGCGGCTATAGGTTTTTCGCAGGTTGCGCGTCTCTACCATCAGTTGCATAGCATCACCTCGAAAGTACTTACGGCTGAATGCGGGAAAAGTTTCCGCGGGGCGAGCTGATTGAGTAACGGGCGACACCAGGGGAGCATAACATTGTCAGTGAACTTGATGCCAAGGTTGTACGTCTGTAGTGTGGAGGTCAGGGGTCAGTGGTCAGTAACGGCGCGGGGGTGCGCACACTGTTGGCCAGACATGCTGCTGGCGAAGAATGAACACGGTGGCTAGCAAGGGCGGGGCGTTGCGGGGGCGCGGAACTGCAGGGGTCAGGGGTCGGGGGTCAGGGGTCAGTGAGACACCAAGAGTCAGTGGCCTGTGGATTGAGAGTGCAAGTGGGGGGTGTAGACACCTTTCTGTAGACACGATGCCGGGGAAGAATACGCACGGTGGCTAGCAAGGGCGGGGCGTTGCGGGGGCGCGGAACTGCAGGGGTCAGGGGTCGGGGGTCAGGGGTCAGTGAGACACCAAGAGTCAGTGGCCTGTGGATTGAGAGTGCAAGTGGGGGGTGTAGACACCTTTCTGTAGACACGATGCCGGGGAAGAATGAACACGGTGGCTAGCAAGGGCGGGGCGTTGCGGGGGCGCAGCCCCTGCACAAGAGAGGGCCGAAGGCCCGAACGCCCAACTGCAGTGGTCAGTGGTCAGCGGTCAGCGGTCAGCGGTCAGATGTCTGAGACGTAGAGAAGGTCGAGGCTTCTGTGTGGCCTGGTCAATTTGAGATTGTGCGCATAAGAGCGGAGGCGTGGCAGCGGGAATAGGAGCATGGTGAATTCTGCACGGCGATTTTTGCTTACTGGGGGGAAGGGGAGTATAATTTTGCAGGCGGTTGGCGCCCCTGAGCCACTGCCCCTTTTCATATGTCGATAGATGACAGCGCACGATGTTCTCCTTGCCTAAGTCGGACGGCATCCACCTACCGGACATTAAGAATGACAGGTACTTGCACTACGCTCACACATCTTGCATGCAGCCGGTGTGGTGAGGCGTACGACTCGGAACAGTTGATGAATTTGTGCCCGGCTTGCGAAAAGCCGCTGCTGGCGCGTTACGATCTTGGGCGAGCGGCGAAGACGCTGACGCGGGACTCTTTGCGGGCGCGTGAACCTTCGCTGTGGCGGTACGGGGAAGTACTTCCGGTGCGGACGCGGGCGGCTCAGCTCAAGCTGGGTGAGGGGTGGACGCCTCTGGTCTGCGCGCGTTCGATGGGGGACGAAATCGGATGCCCGGACACGGTGATCAAGGATGAGTCGCTCAACCCGACCGGCAGCTTTAAGGCGAGAGGGTTGGTGATGGCGGTGGGACGGGCTTACGAGTTGGGGGCGGCGGACCTGGCGATTCCGAGCGCGGGCAATGCGGCGGGCGCGATGAGCGCATATGCCGCTAAAGCAGGGCTGCCTGCGCATGTCTATATGCCCCAGGACGTACCGGCGGCCTTTCGCGTCGAGTGCAGCAATCTGGGGGCGGAGGTAACGTTGGTGGACGGCCTGATCACCGACTGCGGGGCGAAGGTGCGGGAGAAGGTCGATGAGTTCGGCTGGTTTGACGTCAGCACGCTGAAGGAGCCATACCGGATTGAGGGCAAAAAGACGATGGGTTATGAGGTCGTCGAGCAGCTGGACTGGCGTATGCCGGATGTGATCATTTACCCGACCGGCGGCGGTACGGGTTTGGTGGGCATGTGGAAGGCGTTTGAGGAGATGGAGGAGATGGGCCTGATCGGGAGCGAGCGGCCGCGTATGGTCAGTGTGCAGAGCAGCGGTTGCGCGCCGATGGTGCGTGCATTTGAGCAGGGCGAAGAGTTTGCCGAGGCATGGGAGGGCGCGAAGACGGTTGCGGACGGTCTGCGCGTTCCTGCAGCGGTGGGAGACTTCCTGATTCTTGAGGCCGTGCGGGAGAGCAGTGGGGTTGCCATTGCGGTCAGCGACGAAGAGATGCTGAGCAGCGCCAAGCAGATGGGGCAGCATACGGGCGTATTTCCGGCTCCGGAGGGGGCGGCGACGTTGGCCGGTCAGAAGCGGCTGCTGGAGTCAGGTTGGCTTCAGGGAGACGAAACGGTGGTCCTGTTCAACACCGGAAGCGGGCTGAAATATGCCCATTTGTGGTCATAATCCTGTTTGTGACGGACTTGGAAAAGAGACGAACCGGAAGAGAAGCCAAAGCACACGGAAGATAATCGAGGTGTAAAGTTGGAACGCATAAAAAACTACAGGGCCGCGGTCGCCGGCCCGGAAGAGACCCACGAGAGTCTGAGCAACGGCATCAACAGCATCGCCGATTTGCTGGCGCCGACGCTCGGCCCGATTGGCGGGCACGTCGTGCATGAGCGGGACGGGACGCGGGGGCCGGAGCTGCTGGACGACGCGGCGACGGCGGTGCGACGTATACTCAGCCTGGGCGACCCGAAGGTGGATGTGGGCGCGATGCTGATGCGCCACATCGTTTGGCGGATCGCGGGGCAGGTGGGGGACGGCGGTACGGCCACGGCCCTGTTGACGCGGGAGATCTACCTCCAGGCCTTGAAGATGTTGACCGCCGGTATCGGATACCGGGAGCTGGAAATCGGTCTGCAGGCGGCCACGGCGGCCATACGCCAGGAGCTGGCTGAGATGGCGAAGCCGGTCGAGACCGAAGACGACCTTTCGGTGGTGGCTTTAACGGTCGTCAAGGACCGGGATCTGGCGGCAACGATTGGCGAGTTGAGCTATCTTCTGGGCCCGGACGCGCGCGTCTCGGTCGAGAAGTTTGTGGCTCCCTACCTAGCGCGTGAGTACCATGCCGGCGCCAATTACAAGGCCGAGATCGCCAGTTTCCATCTTTACACAGACCCGATCCGCAAATGGGCCATCTACGGCGATTCCACTATTGCCCTCGTCGATGACACGCTTTCTGAGGCGGCTGAGACGGTTGCGCTGATCGAGCTGGCGATGAAGATGGGTAAGAAATCGCTTGTCATTATTGCCTCCCACATCAAGGAGGAGGCTCTGCATGTGATGGTGCGTAACCAGACCGAGGAGAAGAAGAAGATTTCAATTCTCGGCATCCAGCTGAAGGAGATCGGCGACCCGAGGCGGATGGCTTTCCACGACCTGACGACGCTCACGGGGGCGAATATTCTGGGCCGCAGCTACTATGCGTACGCGGCCAATGCCAAAGAGGCGGACCTGGGCGACGCGATGCGGGTGCAGGTTGACCGCAAGATGATGCAGCTGCAGCCTTATCAGAGCCGCATTGCCGAGATGCGGGAGACGGTCGACCAGCTTCGCACAAGGCTGGAGGGCCTGCGGGTGGATGATGAGGAGCGCGATGACATCATCAACCGCCTGGCTGCGCTCACCGGCGGCATGGGTGTGCTGAAGGTGGGCACCAACCTCAAGCATGAGCGCGATATCGTATCGGGTCTGTCTGAGCGGGCGCTGACTGCCACTTCACAGGCTCACAGGACCGGCGTCGTGCCGGGAGGCGGCGCTGCGTTTGTGCACGCGCGCAGGGCGCTGGATACACTTGAGATGGACGGCGAAGAGAACGTGGGCGTCAAGGTGTTGAAGGATTCGCTGGGCGCGCCTTTCTTGCAGATAGTCCAGAACGCGGGCATCGAATCTCCTTCGGTGGCGGCCCTTCACCTGGAAGAGGCTGGGCCGGACTACGCGTATGATGTTGTCAAGAAGAAGCTAGTCAATGCCCAGGAAACGGGGCTGGTGGATGTCACTGGCGTGCAGACCGCGGTGCTGGAAACGGCAGTCAGCGGCGCATTGATGGCATTGGGCACCAACACGATCGTATTTCACCGCGATCCAACAGAAAGCATGGAACCGTAAACGATGTCGATCATTCTCTCTCTTTCGGAACACGAAGGAAGCATTTGGGCTGCCGGCCCCTACGGCCTGTTTGCCGTTGGCGAGGCGGAGCTGACACCCACGCCGCAGCCGCAGGAAAGGTTGACCGCGGCCTGTAGTCTCGGGGACCGCATTTTTACCGGGGGCGCGCCGTTTGGCGTGGCCTATCTTCTGGAGAGTGCGGAACAGTGGCAGGCGGCTTGGCAGGAGGGCGCGGATTCGGCTGTGCTCACATTTGCCTCGGCGCCGGACTACGACGATTCGGGCGTTATCCTGGCAGGCAGCGAGGGTGACGGCGTGCTTCGCAGCCGCGACCGAGGCCTGCGCTGGATGCCCAGCAATTTCGGGTTGCGAAACCTGACCGTTCTGACGGTGGCCTGGGCGCCGTTGATGGACGAGGACACGTGGCCCCGCTGGCAGGTCGTGTTTGCGGGGACGGAGGAGGGCATCTACCGTTCGCCGAATGCGGGGCTGGGATGGAAGCGCAGCGAGTCGGCCGACGCGGCCTACCAGACTGTGGCGGTAGCGCCCGACATGCATTGCAGCGGGCTGGTACTGGCCGGTACCGAGGCGGGCGGATTGTGGCGGTCGACAGACGGCGGCCGGTCGTTCGACGCGGTGGAGGATGCGCCGGAGCAGGTGAATTCGCTGATTGCCCTGGCAAACGGGTCAGAGAGTGTCTCCGCAGGCGGGGGCGGCGGTTCGGCCAACTGGCTGCTGAGCGATGACACGCAGCTGTGGAGCTCGCAGGACGGCGCCACCTGGTCTTCTGTTGAAGAGAGCACGCCGGCACTCTGCATGCTGGAGGTGGCCGGCAGCGTCTATGTTGGCGGCGAGAACGGTGTCACCGTGCTGAACAGCGCCAGTTTGCAGGTCGAGCGGCAGTTGCAGATTCCGGTAATGACGTAGATCGTTGGCGCAGCTTACAGGTCCCGCCGACCTGAGATGACTGGGTACCCGAAAGGGGTCCGGCGTGAAGGGCGGCGGGGTTCTTACCCCCCAAAGTTTTGTTGCGCGCCCCCGCCGAGAAATGGCTGTGGCACGCGAACCCGAGACGCTTTTGCACGCAACATGCGTAGCCGTGCGAAAGGCCGGCCCCATTTCTGAATCAGCCTCAGCAGTTCAGTCACTTGCACTCCGCGGAGAACGCCATGCTTCTCATTGACGCCCACCTCGACCTGGCCATGAACGCGCTGCAGGGCAACAGGGACCTGACGCGATCGGTCTATACGATTCGCACGACAGAGCAGAAGAACAGTGGAAAGGGCCAGGGTTACGGCACGGTCGCGTTTCCGGAGATGCGGCAAGGCCGAGTGGCCCTCAGTTTCGCGACCGCGATCGCGCGGTCGACGGGACGCCCTACACCGAATATCGACTACGATCATCCCACCCAGGCCAGCGCGATGGCTCAGGGCCATCTGGCGTACTACCGGGGACTGGAGGATCTGGGGATTGTGCGCGTCATCACGACCGGGGCGGAACTGGACGGGCACTGGGGTGAGTGGACGGCATGGGAGGATGCGGGAGGCGAGGCGCCGCCGCTCGGTTTCGTGCTGTCGATGGAGGGGGCGGACCCGATCCTGACGCCGGAGCATGTTGAGTTCTGGTACAATGCCGGGCTGCGTGCGATCGGGCCGTCTCACTACGGCCCCAACCGCTATGCAGGCGGTACGGGGACCGAACTGGGACTGGGCGAAATGGGGCCGGCGCTGCTGCGGGAGATGGAGCGGCTGGGCATCATGCTGGACCTGACGCACCTGTCGGATGAATCGTTCTGGCAGGCGTTGGAGATCTACAGTGGCCCAGTTCTGGCCAGCCACAACAACTGCCGGGCGATCGTCCCGCATCAGCGGCAGTTCAGCGACGAGCAGCTGCGGGCAATCATTGAACGCGGCGGAGTGGTCGGCATGGCGATGGACGTCTGGATGATGTCGACGAAGTGGCGGGGCGGCCAGTTGTGGAACTACGATATTATGCTGGAAGATATGGTGCCCCATATCGATCACATATGCGAGCTGGCGGGCAATGCCAGCAACATCGCGATAGGCACTGATCTTGACGGCGGCTTTGGCCGCGAGCAGTCGCCGGCCGACCTGGATACGATTGCCGATCTGCAGAGGATTCCGGAATTGCTGCGCGGCAATGGCTACGCGGAGGACGATATCGCGGCGATCTGTCATGGGAACTGGTTGCGGCTCTTGCGGGAGGCGCTAAAGGACTAGAGGATGATGCGAGGAATTTTGTCGTTCTTGATCCTGGCGGCGGCGCTATTCATTCTGGCGTGCGGGCCGACCGGGGGTGCAGGGGGCGGCCAAGCGCCGCAGGGCGAAGCACTTATTGTGGCAGCTACTGCAACGCCGACCGAGGTCAGTCTTCCTGAGGTTGAGGGGCCTATAGAGGGGGCGGACGTTACCAACACGCAATTGGTGGCGCTGGGGGATATTCTCTACCAGCAGCATTGCGCCTCCTGCCACGGCGTGGAGCTTGAGGGGGAGGCAAACTGGAAGGTACGGGATGAGAACGGTTTTCTACCTGCCCCGCCGCACGATGAGACCGGTCACACATGGCATCATCCTGACGAGCAGTTGTTTGAGATTACAAAGATTGGGACGGAGGCCTTCGTAGGCAGAGGATACCGGAGCAACATGCTCGGTTTCGAAGCGCAGCTTGACGATACTGAGATCTGGGCAGTGTTGGCCTATATCAAGAGTCAGTGGTCGCCGAGGATACAGAGGGCACAGCCAAAATAAAGGAATGCGACTTAGTGCGACGGCCATTGCATTTGGCCAGTCCACACACTCACGATCAACGGGAGACAGCAGTAATGCGCAAGGAAGTGTATACAGAGAAAGGGGCACCGCCCGCGGGAATCTATTCCCAGGGAATCGTGGCTGACGGTCCGGTCGCGTACATTGCGGGCCAGGGGCCGCTGGACCCGGCCACCGGTCAACGCGTCGAGGGTGGCTTTCGGGAGCAGGCTACGCGGGTATTCGACAATCTGACGATCCTGCTGGAGGCGGCGGGCACGTCGTGGGAACACGTGACGAAGGTGGGGGTCTATCTGGCCGACCTGAGCGACTTCGCCGAAATGAACGAGGTCTACCAGCAGTATGTCACCAAGCCGTATCCGGCGCGGACGACGATCGGCTGCCAGTTGCCGAACATTATGCTCGAAGTCGATTGCATCGCGGTCGTGCCGGAATAGAGGCGGCGCGCCTGTTTCGACAAGCAGCAGATTGCAAGAGGAGTGAATAATGACATTTGACGAATTCAAAGCAACCCTTTCTGACGATGCCCCGCCGACCGAGGTTGGCGCGCCGCTGCAGGCGCTGTGGCTGGAGGCGGGGGACGACTGGGACGGCGCGCACGACGCGTTGCAGGGGCAGCCGGATGGCAACGGTTCGGCTTGGGTGCACGCCTATCTGCACCGGGTTGAGGGCGATCTGCCCAACGCCGATCACTGGTACAGCCGCGCCCAGAAGCCGGCCAGCAGGGCGTCTCTGCCACAGGAGTGGGAGGAGATCGCCCGCGCGCTGTTGCAGGACTGATCGTTTCAAACTGAGCTGCAGATTTTCATTCGGGTAACGCAAGTTCGTTCGTTGCGGAAAGGACCTTCCCGCCCCACATGCCATCCCCTTCTTTCGCGCCCTCGGCCGAGCTCGTCCCGGAATCTCGTATTCGGGCACTGGCGGACGTTGCATTTGGCATGGAGGACGTGCTGTTCCTGCAGTTCGGCGAGTCGACGATTCCGACCCCTCCTTACGTGGTCGAGGCGGTAAACAGGGCAGCGCAGGAAGGGTGGACATTTTACTCACCAAACCAGGGGCTGCCGTCGCTGCGAGACGCGATCGCCAATCTGATCGCGAGGCTGCATGGGGTAGAGATCGGGCCGCCGGAGATCCAGGTCACTTCGGGGGGCGTGCAGGCGCTCAACCTGGCGATCAAGTGTGTGATCGATCCGGGTGATGAGGCGCTCGTGCTGAGCCCGAACTGGCCGAACGGGTCGGCGATGGTGGAGATGTTCGGCGGGAGTGCGGTAGAGGTGCCGATGGCGCGTGCGGGCCGGCGATTTACACCGGACGTGGAGGCCATGGAACGCGCGCTGTCGCCGCGTACGCGGCTGTTGTTGTACGCTTCGCCCTCCAACCCGCTTGGCTGGACGGCGACGGTGGCTGAACAGAGGATGTTGCTGGACTTTGCGCGTCAGCACGGGCTGTGGCTGCTGACTGATGAGGTCTACGAGCGGATTTACTACGGTGGTCAGGGCGCGGCAGAGGGCGAAAGGGGCCAGACAGGGACAGGGCAGATTGCGCCTTCGATTCTGAAGCTGTGTTCGCGTGAAGACGCGGTGATCGTCGTCAACTCCTTTTCGAAGACCTATTGCATGACCGGCTGGCGGCTCGGCTGGATGGTGGGCCGGGCGGATTTCGTGCAGAAGGCGGCGCAGTTGAACGAGTTCATCGTATCGCACGCGCCGCCGATGATCCAGCGGGGCGGCGAAGCGGCCATTGCGCACGGGGAGGACGACGTCGCGGCGATGGTGGAGGAGTTTCAGGAGCGGCGCGACTTCTGTGCGGGGATGCTGCGGACTGTGCCCGGGGTCAATCTGCCGGAGCCGGAGGGGGCCTTCTATCTTTTCCCGCAACTTGAAGGCGTCAGCGACTCTTTCGAATTCGCGCTCGAACTGCTGCGCAAGAAGCAGGTGGCGGTCGCGCCGGGGAGCGCGTTCGGCAACGGCGGGGAAGGGTCGATCCGGATCTGTTACGCGCCGGGCATAGACGTGCTGGAGCCGGCGATGGAACGGATCTGCGAATTTATACAGTCTTATGGCTCGTGATGGCAGCATATCAGAATAGTGCCCAGACTTACCACACAAGGAAAAGCGGATGAATTCCCAAGCGATCCTGGAAGAGCTGAAGACGGTGGATACGCCGTCGATCACCAACGTTGTCGCCACCTACCCTGAAGATCCGCTCTGCCTGGGCCTATACAACCCGTGGACGGAAAACTGGTATACGGATGAGACGATTCGCTGCATGTATCCTGAGATGGGCGCGCTGGCCGGATACGCGGTGACATGCGTCTTTGGACTGCCGGACCCGAACTATTCGCGGGTCTCGTTCATGGACGTGCTGGAGGCGCTGGACGCGTCGCCGAAGCCGACGATTCTGGTCCTGGAGCAGAAGTTTCCGCCCGAGATTGCGGGGAAGGTGGGGCTGGCCGGCGGCAATATGACGGCTGCGATGCAGGCGGTGGGCTGTGTGGGCTGCATTTCGAACGGTCCTTCGCGGGACATTGACGAGATCCGGCCGATGGGATTCCAGTATCTGCTGAGCGGGGTTACGCCCGGGCATGGGGCGATGGCGGTGCAGTCTGTGAATGTGCCGGTTCACGTCAGGGGCATGGACGTGGCGCCGGGCGAGATCGTGCATATGGACGAGAACGGCGCGTGCAAGTTCCCGGCTGACAAGATGGAGGATGTTCTGCGCAACGTCAAGCAGCTGCTGGCGCATGAAGAGGAACGCATCGGCCAGATGCAGAAGGCTTCAAGCGCAGCGGAGGTGCGGGCGATCCTGTCCGGTCACAGCTACGGGGATGACGAGAAGTGAGAAGCTGAATAGCGAGAGGTTTGGAGAGAGGAGTGAGTTTTGAACTCACTCCTCTTTTTTTCTCCTTGTTCGTGTTCAATTCTTAGGGAACTGAGTCTTCAGTTTCGGTTACGTCGATGTGGACGGCGACCCAGCCGTCGTTATCGCTGAGGATGTCGTCATTGATGCGCAGGTAGAGGATGCCGTGGGCGTGTGCCTGCATGTTGACGCGTTCGCCGACGACGAAGCGGGGTCCGTTTTCGCCGATGCGGCCGATGAGCGCGCCGCCGGACCCGCTTGTTACGGGGTAGAAAGTGGGCGCAGGAAAGATCGGATGTCCCGCGGGCCCGTGAAACTCGCCGGGCGTGTAGAGCCATTCGCCCTGCGCTACGATCTTGACGCGATCTCCCTGATCGATACGCACGCCGGTGCTCTGCCAGTCGCGGTAGGCGAAGATCTGCTTGGCGATCAGATCGCTATGGTATTGGGAGACGGTCAGAGCGCGCCGGGCGGTTAGCGCCAGCGTCACCAGGACAGCAACGGCGGCTGCCAGAAGGAGTAGTCTTCGCATGTTCTACTCCTCTACAGAGGGCCGCAGTTCAAGGATCGGGTCGGCGCCGGTTCCCAGGATCCACTTGCTGTTCTCCTTCAGTTCGACGGCGATGAGATAGTCGATGTACTTCTCTGCGAGCGTTCCTTTGTCTTCCAGCTCGCTGAGGATGGCGCGGACGGCGAGTTGCTGCGCCTCGGTTGTGAGCTGGATCTGTTCGGCTTCGGCCGCGGCGGAGGTCGTGATGCGGTAGGCTTCGGCCTCGGCCTCCTTCTGGGCGGCGTAGAACTGTGCATCGGCGACGGTGCGTTGCTGTGCGGCTTCGGCTTCGGCCTGTTCCTGGCGTTGCGCGGCCACCATGCGGTCTTTGATGGCGGACAGGACCTCGGCAGGCGGCGACGCGCTCTGGATCTGTACGGTAATGAATTCGACACCGTACTGATCTTCCTTCTTCTCCAACTCCTGCATGATCTCCAGGTTCATTTCGGTGCGCTGGTTCATGACGCCGGTCATGGCCTTTGTATTGATCACGTCGCGCAGCCTTCCCTGCACGAATTCGAAGACGATGCGCTCCGGGTCGTCGACGGCGAGGACGAAGCGCTCGGGATCGGTGACGCGATAGGTGTACTGGAGGGAAACGTCCATCGTCACGTTGTCGGAGGTCATGGCGGCGATGCGCTCGACGTAGCCAAGGCGCTCGTTGACTTTGACGATGATTACGGTATCGACCAGAGGGACCTGAATGTGCCAGCCGGGCGTCTGCACGCCGAGGAAGCGGCCGCCGCGCAGGTGCAGGCCGCGTTCGAATTCGTGGATCTTGTAGACGGCGGCACGGCCGACGTAGAGCGTGACCATGACGACGGCCAGCGCTGCCAGGATTACGATTGACAGTTTGTAGAGTCGGTCCAGATCCGATCCTGCGGGTCGCCGTGTCTCCGGCGCGTCTTGTATAACTGTTTCTTGGCTCACTGTTGCCTCTCCTTTGGGGGAATCGTTTCCTGCCTTCTCAGAATGAAGAGGACCTTTTGCGTCGTTGGCCCTCAATGTTGCCCCGTTACTGCGGAGCAGAACACGACCGATTTGCTGCAATGATGGAGCTAGAATCCTTTCGACTCTCAACACCCGGACCAACCATTGGACCAGCGGCGGAAGCAGAAGTGGACCGCTGAGAATTACCCAGCCCACGCCAGCCAGCGGGATCAACATTACCAGTACGTTCAGAACATCTTCTATGCCTACAGAGTAGCTGGAAGCGGACAGAAACAGTGCCTGGGTGACAATTACGCCGCCATAGAGCAGCGCGGCCTGCGGCCAGCTCTTTTCGCGGTGCCCGAGTATTGACGGAAGACGCCAGTAGAGGGTTGCCACGGCGGCGGCGGCAGTTGCAGAGAGGAGAACGCCCCGCCAATCTCTGCCGGAAGCTTCTCCGTCCACGAGTAGTACGAGCGGGAGGACCA
The DNA here is from genome assembly GCA_965207495.1 of Caldilineaceae bacterium. Taxonomy (GTDB): domain Bacteria; phylum Chloroflexota; class Anaerolineae; order Caldilineales; family Caldilineaceae; genus Bin5. The sequence continues at coordinate 1,880,553 of OZ242287.1, read as the reverse complement.
GTGCGGCGTGGGGAAAGACAGTGTATGCGGTCAGAAGTCGCCGGTCACGGCGCCAACCGAGCCAGAGCGTGACTACAAAATAGGGCGCGAATGCCAGGAGAACCAGGGCGTATCCCAAGTTTTGCAGAGAATTGTCGTACCCCAAATCCATGACGAGGAGGGAGAATTGCAGCAAGCTGGCGACCGCCGCGTATACGGCGAAGCCCAGCCAGGGGTAGAACCAGTGTGGACGACCGGCCTGCCAACCGATGAACGCCCCGCCAAGGTAGATTGCGCGCAGTGACCAGATCACGCCTTGCCGCCAACCTCCGTCAGGCACTTGATCCGGTGCGTTAGAAACCAGCCAAGATGCGGCGGGCAGCAATATGAAGGGCAAGATGATGAGTGCTGTGGTGCGAATATTTAAGGTACGGTTCATGGTACTCAGTCTACCACCGGCCGAGGAGTTACTTGGATTGGTGTCGGTCCATTCCTTGACTGTATCCGTACGTGAAGCGGACGGTACTGACCCTTTGGAAAGGTTGCGTTTGTGGCATTGCAGCCGGGTGAGATAGCGATTACGATGAAAGACGACATAGTTACGCGTGGACGAGACCTGTTCAGGCCTTGAATCGAGAGGGCTCTTCAGATGCTCCAGCCGATACCAAATGGAGGTCGGGCTGCTGTTGCGGGCCGTATTTTCTTGCCGACAGGTATTCCCCAGATTCCGCATCGTGCGTGTCCGTGCTAGCGACCAGAAAGAGCCCGTCTTCCTGACGACTTTCTCACGGCCCCAGCATCACCTTGTCCTTCGCCGAACTGGGTATGAAGGCGAAATGACCGTTTACTGGAGGTCCAAGCCGGTGTACGCGCAGCCATTCAGTTGGTATCCAAGGAGGTCCCACAATGGATGATACCCATTTTAGGGTCGGTTTTGGTGAATCGGACATCACGCCGCCGCACGGTCTCTTTATGTGTGGGAGCCTTGACCCGCGCACGAATGAGGGCACAACGGACCCATTGGGGTCTCACGCGCTTGTCGCGGAAAGCGGGGGCAGGCGGATTGCCATTGTGGGTGTCGACTTGGTCGGATTGCCCAAGGCGTTGTCTGACGAGATCATTGCCGATGCCGCGGGCCGTACCGGCATCGCGCCGGACGACATTATGATCGCCTCCAGCCACACGCATAGCGGTCCCTATACGGCTGAAGGTCTCTACTCGGAACAGGTGACCGACGCTGAGTATCTGTCAACGCTGCCAGATCGCATTGGAGCAAGCGTTGCGCAGGCGGCGGGTCGGGTGGAACCGGCTACGATGTACATCGGGAGGTCTCTGGTCCACCACGGGATCCATAACCGGCGGGTAATCTGCCCGGACGGTAAGGCGTTGAACACGTGGATGCCCCAGGCGCTCAACGATCTGGAGCTCATTCCTCAGGTGTTGGGAACGGCCGGGCCGGTCGACCCGGAGCTGTGGGTTCTCCGCTTCGACAGGCCGGACGGATCGACGCTGGGCGTCTTCTATAACTTTTCGCTGCATACGAACTCCAAGAGCGGCCATACCTGGTCGGCGGACTATCCGTGCGTGGTGGCTGAGCATATGCGGGAGGCGTACGGTCCCGAGGTTGTATCCGTATATACGCCGGGCGCGTGCGCCGACATAAACGTTACCCAGGGGGGCGCCAAGTGGCGCGAAAGCGCGGCTTTTTTCGCTGAACAGGCTGTGGACGCGGCACGGCGCGCGATTGTGGTGGAGGGCCCCATCCCGGTGGGGGCTATTCGCCGTGAGATTAAGGTCCCGCGGAGGGACCCGGCCGACCAGCCGCCGGAAGCAATTGGCCGGCTCAACTGGGGAGGCGCGGGCGGCCGCGCTGACGTCTTTGACCGGCAGGCCGATTTGGTGGCCTCCATGCCGGAGGAGCTGACGGCCGTTGTGGGCGCTGCCCGCATCGGTCCTTTTGCGATCGCAACCAACCCGGGGGAGCTGTTCGTCGAGCACGGGCTCACGATCAAACGCCGCTCCCCATTCCGGCATACTGTGGTATCAGAGTTGACCAACGACCTGATCCTGTACCAGCCGACGCGGCAAGCGTTTGCGCAACAAGGGTATGAAACGCTTGTCGGTCCGAACCGGGTGGCTATGGAAGGCATTGAAAAAATCGTGGACACGGCGGTGGAGCTGGTGGAGGAACTGTGGAAAGAGCAGCCGGTCCCATAGCAGGGGCACTTGGCGATTGACAGAGTGGATAAACGACAGGATGAAGGAGCAGCGACAGGATGAGTAAGCTACAGACCGGATTTGTGGGATTGCACCGGGGGGGCGGGCTGATGCGGAGCCTGGCCGGCCATCCGCGTGTAGAGGTTGCCGCCCTTTGCGACATTGACGAGGATACTTTGGCCGACACAGGGGCCGCCTTTTCGCTGCCCGACGACAGGATGTTTACCCGTTTCGATGATTTCGTGAACGCGCCGCTGGATATCGTGGTTGTGGCGACGCCGATCGAGTATCACGCCGAACATTCGATCGCGGCGATGGAGAGCGGCAAGCATGTGTTGTGCGAGCAGACGGCCGCGTACACGGTTGCTGACTGCGCGCGCTTGGTGGAGACGGTCCGCAAGACGGGGCGCGTCTACATGATGGGTGAAAACTACTGCTACTTTCATTACATTCGCGAGTGGCGGGAGTGGATCAAGCAGGGGAAGCTGGGCAAGATCTTTCACGCGGAAGGGGAGTATATTCACGAGATCGTGCCGCTGCTGCGAAACCCGGAAACGGGGGAGCGCCGGTGGCGGTATACGCGCGCGCCGATCTGGTACTGTGCGCACTGTTTGGGTCCGATCCTGACGCTGATGGAGGACCGGATCGTCAAGGCGACCGGGGTTCATTCGGGGAAGAATATCTACCCTGATGAAGGATTGGGATACCTGGATATGGAGGTGGGGCTGTTCCAGACGGAGAAGGGGGCTACGGTCAAGATCCTGCGGAGCCAGGTGGCGCCGCGACATCCGGACATGATTTTCTATACGCTCTACGGCGAGAAGGGCTTTGTGGAGAACGGCCGGCAAGGCGGGTGGGGCGGTACGACGGGTCTCTTCTACAGCGAGGATGAGTCAACTGACCAGGAAGGGGCGCGGCAAATCGAGTGCCCGACAGTGGACCCGAATGCGCCGGAGGAGGCGCGGCGGGGCGGGCATGGGACTTCGGAGTACTACATGGTGCGGGACTTTATTGACGCGATTGAACAGGATTCCAAACCGCCCATTGACGTGGTACGAGCGCTGGACTTCACAGTTCCCGGCATCATCGCGCATGAGTCGGCGATGCAGGGCGGGAAGTGGTTGGATGTGCCGCTGTTCTGAGATTGCGTGCCGCGCGGTGACGTTACCGTAAGATTCCGACGTGGGGGTTCAGTCGAATTCGTCGGCGGCTTTCGCGGCGAAGGGCTGGTTGGTCTGCTTGTCCACTTTGGGCTGCGCGCCGGAGCGGCGGCGGCGTTTGCGGCCTTTACGACGGGGTTTGGGTCTCTCGGGTGAGATCTCGTCCTGGGAGATGACGGGGTAGGGGGCGAAGAGGGCCTGATCATCCTCGCTGTCGGCGAAGTAGATTCGCTCGCGGCGGAGGGTGCGGGCGTAGTCGTCGAAGCCGAGGGCGTCGACAAGCTCATCGGGGCGGCCGGTTGCGCCGGGACGTATTTGTACCCGCAGCAGGATACGATGCTCGCCCGCGGCCGCGTCGAAGCCGGTATAGCGCAGTTCGAGTACGAGCGGGCGCATGTTGTAGCTATAGCGCTGGCCGTGCCGCTCCCGCTCCCGCCAGACTTCCTTCAGATCCAGGAACGCCTCGATTTTGGTTTGCAACTCCGATTCTGACACCTCTCCTTCGTCGGCGTAGATAATAATCGTGTAGTCGGCGCCGATAGTCAGGGACTGCGGCGACACGGTTTTGAAAGGCACCTCGGTTGCGTTGAGCAGTTGCACACCGGGAGGTAGCTTTTCACGAATCCTCAAGGCTAATTCGTCAAGCGGAACGGGCGGGCTGAAGGCCACGTCGAGCAGTTCGCGTACGCCGGTCATGCCGAGGCCGAGGGGCGCGGCGAACTGGATATGGGGCTGCGGGTTGAAGCCGCGCTTGTAGAGGAGCGGCAGGTTGGCGCGGCGCAGGGTCCGCTCCCACAGGCGCGACTCGTCCTGGTGGCTGATGAACTTGATGGCCTCGCCCTTCTCGTAGGTAAAGCGGACGCGCTGGCGGGCGTGCTCGTCGGCCAGGTCAGCTTGCTGGGGCGGGTGGAGCATAGACCCCATCAGACGGCCTCCGATTCAGCGATACGCTGGCTGACGGTGCCGTGGCGGCGCTGGGGCACCCGCTCTTCGAACTGCCCGGTGGCGTTCTCCAGTTGAATAAGCTGGGCTGGCTGCGCGCCTGTGCCGGCGGGGAGAGAGACACCTTCCTTTTTCATTTCATCGTTGAAGTAGAGTGGAACCGGCACGACATCGACGGGCTGGCGGGTCTTGTCTTTGCCGAAGGGCGGACAGCGCCATGCCTCATCGGGCGCCTCGAGGCGCTGCTCTTTGAAGAAGCCGAGGATGCCGCAGGAGAAGCAGTGTTCGCGGCAGTCGTCGACGACGCCGCCGGCGTAGGTGTGCAGGTATTCCTGGGCCAGGAACTCTTTGTTCAGCCCGGCTGAGATGTGCTCCCAAGGCAGGACCTCGTCGAGGGGGCGCTGGCGGCGGGCAAACCAGTCCATATCCAGGTTGCAGTCGGCAAAGGCTTGCTGCCAGAGATCGAAGCGGAAGTGCTCACCCCAGGCGTCGAGCTTGGCGCCTAGCTCCCAGGCTCGTTGGATGACATCGCACAGTTTGCGGTCGCCGCGGGTGAGGAAGGCTTCGACCAGGGTTTCGGGCGGGTCGTTCCAGGTGAAGTGGATGGCGGGATCTCTCAGCTCCTTCTGCAGCAGGCGGATCTGCTGACGGATGGTCGCTTCTTCTTCCATCGGCACCCATTGGAAGGGCGTGTGCGGCTTGGGCACGAGGGTGCTGACGCCGATACGCACGTTGGCCTTGTTGCCGAGGACGCGGCGGCCAACGGCCAGGACCTTTTTGGAGAGGTCGGCGATGGCCTGGACGTCGGCGAGGGTCTGGGTGGGATGGCCGATCATGAAGTACATCTTGATCGTTTTCCAGCCGCGGCGGTAGACCTCTTCGGCGGTGTGCAGGAGGTCGTCGTCGGGGATGGGCTTGTTGATGATGTCGCGCAGGCGGTCGGTGGCGGCTTCGGGCGCGAAGGTGAAGCCGGAGCGGCGGCGCCCTTTTTCGAGCAGGTCCATGAGGTCGACGCTGAAGCTTTCGATACGCAGGCTGGGGAGGCCGACGGAGAGCTTGCGTTCACCGTGGCGTTCCATGGTGAGGCGTACCAGCTCCTCGACATAGGTGTAGTCGCTGCTGCTGAGGCTGAGGAAGCTAACCTCTTCAAAGCCGCAGTTGGCAATCATCTCGTCGACAGCCTGCAGGACCTCTTCCAGGGGACGCTCGCGCACGGGGCGGAAAATCATGCCGGCCTGGCAGAAGCGGCAGCCGCGTGTGCAGCCGCGCATGATCTCGATGGCGGCGCGGTTGTGGACGACGTTGATGAAGGGCACTATGAACTTGGTGACCGGAGGCGGCATGACGGTCACGACGCGTTTCATTACGGTGGCGGGGGCGTCGGGGTGGGTTGGGCGGATGGCGGCAATGGTGCCGTCGGCGGCATAGCTGGCCTCGTAGAGCGCGGGTACGTATACACCAGGGATCTGGGCTAGCATGGCCCAGAGTTTGCTGCGGGCCTGCGTTGGCGAGTCTGCGCTGACGTCGAGCTCCTTTTTCCACTGCTCATGCACGTCAATGACCTCGAAGATGACCTCTTCGCCTTCGCCGATGACCATGGCGTCGAAGAAGGCGGTCATGGGCTCCGGGTTGTAGCAGCCTGAACCGCCGGCGATCACTAGCGGATGGGAGGCGTCGCGGTCGGCGGCGCGCAGGGGAACCCCTGCCAGGTCGAGCATGGTGAGGACGTTGGTATAGAGCTGCTCGTAGGGGAGCGAAAAGGCATAGATGTCGAAATCGGTGACCGGGTGGCGGGTTTCCAGCCCGAAGAGGGGGATGCCGTCGCGGCGCATCACCGTTTCGAAGTCGCTCCAGGGGCAGTAGACGCGTTCGGCGAGGAGGTCGTCGCGCTTGTTGATGAGGTCGTAGAGGACCATGAGCCCGAGGTTGGACCCGCCGAGCTCGTAGATGTCGGGAAAGGCGAGGGCGACCTTGCTGCGGATGGCGGGATCGTCCCAGTCTTTGGGGACGCTGTTGAGCTCGCCGCCGGTGTAGCGGGCGGGCTGGGTCACTTTGTGCAGGACGCGGTCAAGGGCGCGTGAGATCTGCCTGGGCGTGGTAAACATATTCAGTTCCTTCTCATCTGCCGGCCGGCGGGGCCGTCCTGGTTGGGCGGTCACGTTTGCGGCCGGGCGGGATTTGAACCCGCTCACTGCCAGGGGCGCTGGTTGGCGCTACACCCCGGCGATTGGCGTTCCGAACTGTCCGGGTGGACGTTCGGCGTTGCCGTCATTATAGAAGGAGCAGGCGGGAGGATCAAATCTGTTATTGATGGGGTTTTGACTTTCGTGGGCTCCTTTCGTATACTGACCGCAGTCAGGTATCGTAAGTATGTCTGCCCCGTTCGTCTAGAGGCCCAGGACACCACCCTCTCAAGGTGGAGACAGGGGTTCGACTCCCCTACGGGGTACAGGAACGAGAAATCCCGCTGAAATCAGCGGGATTTTCTTATTGGCTAAAGCCGTCAGTGAAGCGTCTCGCGGTCTCAGTCGACGGCGATGATGGCCTCGATTTCGACGGCCCAGTTGGCGGGCACGGTGAGACCGATGGCGCTGCGGGCGTGGCGCCCGGCGTCGCCGAAAAGCTCGATGAACAGTTCGCTGCAGCCGTGGATGACCGAGGGTGTGTCGTTGAAGTCCGGGCCGACGTTTACCATGCCGAAGACCTTGACGACCTGGCGGACGTTGTCGAGACCTGCGATGGAATGGACGGCTTGGAGGATGCCGAGCGCGCAGAGCTGGGCAGCGCGGTAGCCCTCTTCGGTGGTCAGGTCCTGCCCGACCTTGCCCATGATCTCCTCATCGCCGAAGCGGGAGACCTGGCCGGAGACGTAGACGTGGTCGCCGGAGCGGACCGCGGCCATCAAGTTTCCGCCGTCAAGGTCGATCTTCTCAAGTTCGTAACCCATATCTTTCAGTTTAGCCAGGTAAGACACGTTTTGCTCCTGTGATTTATTGCCCGCGCGGCGAATTGCGGCGCGGTTGGGTAGCGGAAGGTTGGAAAAAGCGTCGCTCGTGAGCGTTATGTTGCCGGCGACAGAACGGGTGCCGCTTTGGCGCGCTGGTAGAGGTCGGCGAAGTCGGGGGTGCCGTCGTCGTCCAAGTATGCGGTAGCGACGCCGCGCTCGTAGATGGGTTGGTTGGCGGTGCGCCAGTAGTTCCACATGCTCGAACCCTGACTGAAGCTCGTGTCGGCGAAGTAGACGCGCACGCCGTTGGTGCGGCTGTAGCGGATGAGGCGGCGGGGCAGGCTGAAGTCGCCGACGTCGACGCGATAGGTGTCGAGCGCGTTTTCGTCAAGGGTGATGCCGAGGCCCGGGGCTTCGGGCGTCTGGGCGTAGCCGCCGACAACGGGTATGCGCTGGTCGAGCAGGTTGTGCTGGTAGAGCTCGTGGCAGTTGATGGCGGGCCACTGGGCGTGACTGAGCACGGCGCCGAGGTGGAGGGCCATGGTGGTGGTGAGGCCGGTGCCGACCATCTGGATGAAGAAGGGCATGTTGGCGGTGGCGGCGGAGATGCCGGAGCGCAGCACGTTGGTGACGCCGCCGGCGATGACAAAGCCGTCGCAGTAGCCGTGCTGGATGGCTGCGGCGCCGGGCACGCCGCCGTAGTGGTGGGCGATGGGCGTGCGCACTTTTTCGCGCAGCAAGCGGTTACCGTCGAGATCGTTGGCTTGGATCGGCCCTTCCCAGATGGCGATTTGGGGGAAGTCGGTTTCAAGTTCGCGCAGGACAGGCACGGCGGATGAGACGTCGAGCAGGAAATCGTTCCAGTCGCAGTCTATGTGGAACCAGTCGGGCGTGGCGTCGCTGATGCGTTTGACAGTCTCGTAGACGTCATGCCAGGGACGGGTCTTGATCTTGATGGAGGTGAATCCGAGTTCGGCGGCGACGCGGGCCTCCTGTTCGTAGGCGGCAGGGCCCATGTCGTGGTCCCAGAAGGAGACGGGACACCAGTCGCGCACTTTGGGGCCAAGGAGACGGTGGACGGGCACTCCTGCTATTTTGCCGGCGGCATCGAAGAGAGCCATTTGCAGGCCGGCGCCGAGGGAGTCATCCCACATCAGGTCGAAGGGGGACTGGCCGATGACGCGGTCGGTGTCTTCGACGCGGCCCCAGGTATAGTTCTGGATGGTTTCGCCGTAGGCGACGGTACCGTCGTCGAGGGTGAGGCGGATGATTTCCGATTCGGACCAGCGGTGGACGTTGGCGCGTTCCATCTCGCGGCGCACGCGGTCGACCATGGGGATGACGAGGAGGATGCGTTCGACGTCGGTGATTTTGGCGGTTGCGGTCATTGGGTGCTCCTGTGGGGTGAATTCGGGCTGGGCGCGTGGGCTGGGTCGGATTAGGGAGATTCTATCACGACTTCTGCCAATTGCCTTGCGTAGACTTGATCAGTTCTGGTTCGGAAGAGGGACACAGGGGTGGGACGTAAGGGAGGCATGGACCCGATGTGGAGGGCTCCACACGTTTGTTGACTATGCGAATGTGCCTTTGTTGCAACTTAAGACAGATTCTTTTCAACAACCTGTCCCGTAACCGTTCTTTGTTGAAGATTCAGAGTCCAAGAATGCTAAGAGTGTAGCCGAGGACACTGTCGGAATGTCTTGATAAAAGGCAAGGCCTAGTAGGTGGCGGTCACCAGAAACGATACAGTCCGCCATTCCTTCCACAGCACAGATCAGGAATTTATCGTCTGAGGGATCTGCTTCCACAATTGGAAGGTCCGGCAGGTCTGTGGCGATAAGCTCTACTTTCTCTCGGATGTTGGCGAGGTAATGGTTTATCTCCTCTGGAGCTAGATCGAATCGTTTCGCGATCCGATCGTATTGCAATACCCTTTGGACCTCCTCCAGCATTTCCTCCGAAGCAATCAGGACATGATCTCTTAGTATATGTAGTAGCGTGGCTGGCGTGCCGGTGGGAGTAATTAACGCACTAACCCACACATTTGTATCCAAGACGACCCTCATCCTTTCTCGGCACGCACAGCGGCAATGGCTTCTTCTATGTCCTTTTGAGCCTGCTCTTCCGGCACATCAGGCATTTGCGCGTGCATTTCGTCGAGAAACTCCATCAGACGATTCCCTGCTTGACTTTGAGCACTGGCAGTGGATATTTCCGCTTTGACACTCTCTGTTTCATCGCTACGGACTTGCGCCAAGAATTGCTCATAGTCGCTGATTGGCACGATGGCTACGACAGGGATTCCTCCCCTTTCAACGACCAGATGTTCCTGGCTGCGGTAGGCTCGACGGATCACGTCACCAAATCGATTCTTAGCCTCTGTAGCGCTGATGGTTGCGATCTTCATTGTCACGGCCCCTTTGGCTATTATCAGCTATTGTTGGCTAAGTATAGCCTGTACCCCGGCCTTTGTACAGGAAACCATAGGGAGATCTCGGGCCTTACTACTGGGGAGAAATTCTCGATGCTTTGAGAAAGACACGCTTCTTTATCTAGCAACCGTATGCGGCCAACCATAGCCGGCTTACAGTTGGGATTTTCTTTGTCTCTTCTTCAAGGATAAAAACCAGTGAATGCGAGAGGTGCAGAAACTGCTCAGTCCCTGCGTCAAAACTTACTTCGTCCTTGCGGAACTGTTGCGCTTGATGCCGGAGGACTGAGTTCATTTCAAGTATGGCTTCGTGGTAGGTTTTCATGGAGGGCGGGGGAACGATTTGGGACATTCGCGCGAATGTCCTTGTGTAGTTTCGCTCCATGTCTTCCCAACTGTCAGCACGAATCTCTTGCAGTGGCCATATTGGAGAGTCCTCAATACAAATGATCTGTGCGTACTCATAGAGGGAGAGGGACGCTTCTACATTGGAGAGTGACTCATAGTCGGGTTGGCCGATTCGTTCATAGATCAGGGGTAACTACTAAGCCTGGTTGTAGTCAGGGATAAAGGGTTGGCCAAGAAAGGCGTTGTGGATGGCATCAATTGCATTGAAGCCATGTTTACGAGCAGTAGAGATATAGGAACGCAGTGCACAGAAGATGTGTGCCCCGTCTTCAGTGCGAAAGCAGCCGGATATCTTCTGTTGGACCTTGATCATGCGTACATCTCGTTCGACCAGGTTGTTGTCAAAAGGGATGCGGAAGTCATACATGAAGGCTAAGACGCCAGCCTTGTGTTTGTGCAAACGGTCAAGCAGGTTTTTGGGCGGCGACTGTTTGGGTCGGCCGATCGGTTTGCGTTTTGGCTTAGGCGGGGCAGGGTTGTCGGCAAAACCCTCGGCAATGAGCGCATCGTACTCGGCCTCGTAGTAGGCCAGACGGTCTGGCGGCAAGGTCGTGTGCCGTGTTGAGGTTGATGCGACTTCGTCTTTGATGTCGCACAACAAGCGCTTCATCTTCTTGGCCCATGCCTGGTCGTACTGTTCGATGATGAAGTTGAGGTCGCGCAGGTGATGGACGTTGCAGAGGCTATGCTGACAGTCGCTAAACTTGAAGTAGGAGCGCCAATAATCATGCAGAGCAACGCCTTTGAAATGGGGCAGGACGCCTCCGGCTCGCATGCCGATATGCCCGCGTTTGGCATGGACGTGGTACTGGGTCAGCCTTTCTGTGCTGGCCACGTGCAACCACTGCAACCGCTCTACGACACGCATGCCGCTCTCATCGAAATGGACGACAGGAGCAGCAATCAGTCGTTGGCGAATCTGGGCCAGACTCCCCTGTGTACGCTTGGCAAGTTGGCGAACAGCGGCGAGTATCACCGGCTCCGAAGGTGCATCCCCGTAGAGCGCAGTCAGCAACTCTCTGATGCGGGCGAAAGGGATGAACTGTTGGCTGTAGAGGTAGCAGGCAAACGCCTTCAGACGCAGACCATACTGGGTCGGCTGCGTAACGTGAGAGGGAAACTCTCCCTTTACGCACGCACCACAACCAGGACACTGCTTGACTTCCGCCTGATGTTCCGTTACTTCGATGCGGGCCGGCGGAACGTCGAACACCTGCCGTTTCTCTTGCCGCGTGACTGCTTCCGCTCTCAGATCTGTCTGGCAGTGCGGGCAATCCGCCAGCTCATGGACGATGACATGGTCCGGCTCCGCCACCTGCATCAAGGTGCGCCCTTTGTGCCCGCGTTGCCCCCCACGCGGCCGCTGCCCAGAGCGGCGCAGACTCTTGCGCCTGCCTTTCTTCGGACCATCGCTGCTCGGCGGCTTGCCGCTGTTGTGACTGTCTTTCGCCAGTTGATCCTGCAGCTTCTGGATCAACGCCTGTTGTGTCGCAGTCTGTTCCTGCAGCACGCGGAGCATTGCCTGCTGCTCTGCCACTTGCTGACGCAAGGCACGATTCAACGCAAGGCTTTCCTGATATAGCTGCTCTAGTTGATCACGACTCGCGACCATGGATTCACTCATGCCATTTACTCTACTACAAACAACAAATTTTCGGCACTGCCTTCCTGAGACTAGGTAGGCTTAGTAGTTACGATCAGGGCCATAATGGCGATACCCAGTAAGAAGGCCAGGATCAGTCCTGCAATGTATTTTGTTGCAGCCATCTCTTCTCCTAATTCTACTGGCTGTCCCTAGGGGGCCAGATTGGCACCAGGAGTGGATCCGATCGAAACACAAGGCCATTGATTCGTGTTTATAGTATCAAGATAAAGCGCAGACAGACGTGCAACACCCTCCAGCTCGTCGCAGTGGTTCGTTTTCGTTCATGGGCATACTAATTCAACATTTTGAGGAGGAATAGGAAGCTAACCAGCGCTCGTGGCGCTGACAGACTCGCCAGTTGATAGCAAACTCTCCTCCTCCTCAGTTCTTGCTGACTTGTCCCGGCCTGAGCAGATCCAACTGCTCTTCGACCCAGTCACGCACTAGAGCCGAGACTGATTTGTTGGAAGCGACAGCCTCGGCATGGAGTACACCTTTTGTGTAATCATCAAGATAGACTGTAAGCGAACTACGACTGGGGTCTTCCGTCGGAAGAAACGGCTCAAAGTAGTCGACGGGGTAAAGGTAGCCGTTTTCGCTTCCGGGTTCGCCAAAACTCTCGTCGACTATACGGGTCATGCCGTGCCGTTCGGCGACAGGGTCGGAGATGACTTTGTACACTTTTCCGACCGTTAGGCCGAACAACGGCTCTGCCTGTATTGGCTGGTCGGGAAGGTGCAGGTAGGGCGAATTGCAGATGCACTTTGCGAAATTCATACTACGAGCCCGGAGGGGGGTTGGCTACGGCATGAACACTCCCTTTCCTCAACGCTGAATCTCCTCCACGAGGCGGGCCAGGACGACTTCTTCCTCGCCATCTTCGAGGGTTGACGGGTTGAGGTAGAGCGAATCGCCAGGGCCGGGGGCGACGGAGACGGCTGGGCGGTGGTCGAGCAGGCCTTGCACGATCTGGTCGCGGTTACGGCCGACGGCTGCGGCGTCGATGTGGACTTGGGCACGGGGCAGTGGCTGGCGGGCTTCGCTGGGAAAGGCGCGAACGGCCTCAACACCTTCCAGCCGGTTGAGTTCGCTGCACCAACCGGAGACGACTTCTTCCATCTGCGAGGCGCGCCCTTCGTGATCGAGGGCCAGATAGCGCTCAACCGCGGCCAGGAGGCCCAGCATCTCTTCCTTGCCCACCTTCATGGGACGGCCGATGCTGTGGTTGGGGGGGCCGTTCAGGGCGCAGGCGTCGACGAGCCACTGTTTGCCCAGCACAAGGCCGGAAGACTGGGGGCCGCGCAAGTCTTTGCCGCCGCTGAAAATGGCGGCGTCGGCGCCCATCTGGGTGAACTTCCACAAATTCTCCACAGGGGGTAGCTGGGCCGCGGCGTCCACCAACACGGGTACGTCATGGGCGTGGGCGATGTCTATAACCTTCTCCAAGGGGAGATCGTTTGGGCCGCCCATATTGCCCTGGAACCAGATGACAGCGGCAGTGTTGGCGTTGATGGCCGCTTCCAGTTGCCAGTCGAACGCGCCATCGGCGTAGCCCATCTCGACCAGCTTGACACCGACCTGGCGGACGGCATGGTCGTAGCCGTTGCGGTGTGATTTGTGGACAATTACCTCATTCTTGAGGCCGGTGAGGTCAGGCAGACGGTGGATGGCATCCATGTCAGTGCCGGCGACGCAGGCAGCGATGGCAACGACGATACCCCCTGCCGCGCCCGAACCGACGTAGCAGGCCTCGTTTTGCGTGAGGAGTGCGATACGGTTGCCGACGCGGCGCTGCAGCTCGGGTAGTTCCACAAATGACTTAGCCGCTTCCATCATCGCTTCGAGCACTTCGGGCGGCATGAGAGAGCCGCCGAGCCGGGTGAGGGTGGCGTTGGCGTTAATAACTGGGGTGATGTCGAGTTCAGAGTAGGAGGGCATGGCGTGCCACCTGTTACATTGTGAAGAGAGGCCTATAGTGAGGTCGCGCGCGGCGCGCATCTTTGGAGAGCCCGCGCGCCGCGCGCAGGTGAATTCTCGCGCACCTTTTGAACAGGAGCGCGGGCAGTTCTACGCCGGCTGCGGCAGGACGAGATCGCAGGCGTCGGCGGGCATCCAGTGGGCATCCTCGCCGGCCCACTTGACGTTGCAGCCGATCGGGTTGGTCAGGGTATTGCTGACAGGCTGGCCGGAGGTGTGCTCTTCCAGGGCCTGGTCGAGGTCGAAGACGGTGGCCTGGGTGGCGTCGCGAGGACTATCGACGCCGCGGCCGGTGTAGACCAGTTCACGGTCTTTGTTGAAGACATAGAAGTGGGGCGTGCGCAGGGCGCCGTAGGCCTTGGCCACTTCCTGGGTTTCGTCACGCAGGTAGACCCAGGGGAACTTGTGCTCGGCCATGCGTTCGACCATGTTGCGGAAGTCGTCTTCAGCGTTTACGTGGACGCTGTTCGAGTTGATGCCGACGAACTTCACGCCCTTCGAAGCATACTTGTCGGCGGAGGCGCGGGTGGCCTCGTCGGAGCCGATGACGTAGGGGCAGTGGTTGCAGGTGAAGAAGACGACGAGTGTTTCGGCGTCGTCAAAGCAACTGAGTGTGTAGATTTCGCCGTCGGTGGCGATAAGCTTGAAGTCAAGTGCCTTTTCGCCGAGTTCGAGAGTGAATGCCATGATTTCCTCCTAAAAGGAAGCTAAATGGGACCGGTGATCCGACGGCTTGGAGGCGATCGGAGCACCGGTCAGATTTTTTGCGATCAGGCCGGTCGCGGTTCGTCCAGGACGGCCTGGGTTTTGCGGTCGATTTCGGGAGCATGCTCGGCGAAGGTGACCTCGCCTTCCCAGATCAGATTCAGTTCTGAGCGGAAGATATTGTTCGCTTCAGTGAAGCGGGTGTTGGAGGGCATCGGATAGGGTTCGACACCGTCGGTGATCAACTGGTCGGTGAAGCCGTACATGAAGTTGACTTCGTTGACCTGCGGATCGGTCCAAACCGACTTGCGGCCGTTTGTCTGCCGTTTGGATTCCAACACCTGGAAGACACCGGCGTCGTAGGAGGTATACGCCTTGACCAGCTCCCACGCCTCGTTGATGTTGGCAGAGCCGGAGTTGATCATCCAGTGGTTGCCGGAGAAGCAGGTGCCCTGGCGTCCTTCGGAGCCGACGGGCAGAGGTACGGAACCGACTTCGAAGCGGTCGCCGACGCGGGCCTGGTTGTTGGTAAGAATGCCAACGGTGCTGGCGTGCGTCGCTTCCAGACCGGCTACGAAGAGGTTGGGCTCGACACCTTCGCGATCAGCATCGCGGGAGGCGACCTTTTCGTCCAGGAGACTTCCATACCACTCCGCGATCTCGGCATGGAGGTCGTTGTTGTAGGTCATGTTGAGGCCCTCAGCATCCATAATCCAGGAGTCGGTGGAATCGGGGGCGCCGAAGGAGCGGGAAACGTTGCTGTAATAGTGCATCGCGATCATGCTGTCAAAGCCGATGCCGAAGATGCCGGCGTCCGGGTCGGCTGCGGCTCGCGCCAACTCCGTCCAGTCGCTTACGGTCCAACCCAACTGCGGCTCGGGCAGGCCCTTTTCTTCCAACATCGTCTTGTTGTAGTTGACAGCGATGTTGCCGCCGGGGTGAACGACATCGGGCAGGCTGAAGTTCTTGCCTTCCCACTGGTTGCCTTCGAGAACGCTGGGGTAGAAGTCGTCGAAGTCGTCGGGAGGAGCGGTGTCCAGCAGGTCGTCGATCTCAAGGTAGATCCCCTTGAGGAAGTTAATGAATATCCAGCGGTGGTGGCCGTAAACAAGGTCCTGCAGCGTGCCTGAAATGAAGCCCGTCTGCGTCTTGGTTTCGATTTCGCCGTAGATGGTGTCTTCGACTTCGACCTGTACGCCTGTCTCATCCTGGAAGCGGGTGGCGAATTCGCGGGGCATGAGTGCGCCGTTGCCTGCGGGGGCCTGCACGCGCAGCATAGCCGCTTCAGCGGCTGGCATCTCATCGCCGGAATCGGTCGCCGCGGGGGCGGCGGGGGCCGCGCAGGCAGCCAGCGCTGCGCCGGCACCTGTCATCGCCATGCCTTTGAGGAACGAGCGCCGTGTGAAATTTTGCTTCTGTGTCATGCGGTTCTCCTGAAAATATATGGGATGGAGAGGGCCCGATGCCCTTCCCATCTATTTCGTACTAAATCAGATTGGGTATGAAGTATGGCCTGCGGCCAGACGGAAGAGGGCTTCTGTATTGACTGGCAACTCTCCTTTTGGGTTGGTCGGTCATCCTTTAATGCCGGACATGACAATGCCCTGGACAAAAAAACGTTGACCGAAGAAGAACATAAGGATAATTGGGACCATCGACATGACGCAGGCGGCCATCAGCAGATGTTGCATCGGCTCGCCGCCGACTTCGGGAACAGCGTTGAAGAACTGGAGCCCGACGGACACCGTGAACTTCTCCGGCGTGTTCAGGTAGATGAGCGGTCCCAGGAAGTCGCTCCAACTTGCAATGATGGTGATGATGGCAAGGGTTGCTAGCACGGGCTTGCACAGTGGCAACAGAATCGACCAGAAGATGCGGAAATAGCCGGCGCCGTCGATCAGTGCGGCCTCGTCAAGGTCCAAGGGCAGCGTCAGGAAGAACTGGCGCATCAGAAAGATGGCGAAGGCGCCGCCGCCGAACCAGTGGGGAACCCAAAGGGGAAGGTGCGTGTTGACCCAGCCCAGTTTGTAGAAGAGGACGAACTGCGGGATAAGGGTCACCTGCGCGGGAAGCATCATCGTCGAGAGCGTGATCATAAAGAGGACATCGCGTCCGCGGTATTGGAAGCGGGCGAATGAATATGCCACGAGTGAGGAGGTGATCAGCGTTCCGAAAGAGGTGAGAATAACGATCAAGACCGAGTTTGAGAACCATCGGCCCACCGGATAGTCGATGTTGAGGACAGTCCAGTAGTTGGCCCACTGCGGCACGGAAGGGATCAGAATCGGCGGGAAGGAAAACATCTCCGGAATCGTCTTGAGCGAACTCATGGCAGTCCAGAAGAGCGGATAGCCGAACAGGACGCACAGTGCGAAGATGATCAGGTAGGTCAGCACGCGACCTAATATATGCGATGCCTGCCGCGGGGAAACAGGAAATTGCTTCGATAGGGGATCCTGAGACAAAGTCGTCTGGGCCATCAAATCGTCTCCTAGCCGCCCTCGTAATGGACCCAGCGCCGTGAATAGCGCACTTGGACCCAAGTAAAGAAGAGCAAGACTGCGGCGAGAACCCAGGCCAGGGCGCTGCCATAGCCGAGGCGGAAGTACTGGAATGCCTGGAAGTAGATGTGCAAGGCGAAAAACCAGGTCGCGTAGGAGGGGCCTCCCTGGGTGGCGACCCAGGCCGTGGTGAAGACTTTGAGCGCGCCAATCACGGCCAGAACGACGTTGAAAAAGATGGTGGGCGTGAGCATCGGCAACGTAACGTGGCGGAATTTGGCCAAGGGGCCGCCGCCGTCGATCGAGGCCGCGTCATACAGTTCCTGCGGCACGCCTTGCAGTCCGGCCAGGAAGATCAACATAGTGTTGCCGCCCATGGCGGCCCACACATTGATCATTGTGACAGAGGCGAGTGCGCTGTCGCGTGACGCCAGCCAGCCCGGGGGTTCGGAGATGCCAATCGCGCGCAGGAATTCGTTGACCGGTCCGACTCGCGGGGCCAGCAGGAATGTCCACACGACCGCCAATGCGACGGCAGGGATCAGGTGCGGCACGAAGAAAAGCGTGCGGAAAAGGGTCGTGCCCATCAATTTCTGGTTGAGCAAGACGGCCAATACCAATGCACCACCGACCGCGAACGGTATATACAGGCCGGCAAATGTAAAGGTGCGTCCCAGCGAAGGCCAGAATAGTTCGTCACCGCTAAACGCCCTAATGTAGTTGCTCAGTCCGGTGAATTTTGGGCTCCCAATCACTGCATATTCTGTAAAGCCGAAGTAGAAGGATGCAAGGATGGGACCGCCCCAGAAGATGATCAGACCCAAAATCCAGGGGGCGGCATAGACATACCCCCAGACCGCCCGCTTTGTTTGAAAGGGCGTCTGCGCGCCAACAATGCGGGCGAGCAGGCCGACATCTCTATCGGTTGCTCCTTGTGCGGGAGCGCCCGTTTCTGCGACCGCCACGTTCACCTCCATTCCTGTTGATGAGAAATGGACCTTTCCATCACTTTCCGCGAAGTCCCAAAAGTCAAGTTAAACTCTTGGTTGCAAGCAATCTGTACGCCGTTGAGGATCAAGACGTACGGTCCGCGTGTTCGGCTGTAGAAGCGTTCCAAAGGGAATTGCGCATCGGGCGTAGAGGGCGGATAATGCCCTTGTCGATTCGCTGCCTTTGGGCGCAATTATACTCGTGTACAGGAATTCCGCAAAAATCTATGCATCTTCTGAGCATTACCTGGAGCTTGGTTTCACTGAACTGCAGTGGTCGGTGGTCAGTGGTCAGTGGTCAGTGGCACGGGACGGCAAGTGGTGGTGCACACACTGTTGGCTAGACACGCTGCCGGGGAAGAATGAACACGGTGGCGAGCAAGGGCGGGGCGTTGCGGGGGCGCGGAACTGCAGTGGTCGGTGGTCGGTGGTCGGTGGTCAGTGGCATGGGACGGCAAGTGGTGGTGCACACACTGTTGGCTAGACATGCTGCCGGGGAAGAATAAGCACGGTGGCGAGCAAGGGCGGGGCGTTGCGGGGGCGCGGAACTGCAGTGGTCGGTGGTCGGTGGTCAGTGGCATGGGACGGCAAGTGGTGGTGCACACACTGTTGGCTAGACATGCTGCTGGGGAAGAATGAACACGGTGGCTAGTAAGGGCGGGGCGTTGCGGGGGCGCGGAACTGCAGTGGTCGGTGGTCGGTGGTCAGTGGCATGGGACGGCAAGTGGTGGTGCACACACTGTTGGCTAGACATGCTGCTGGGGAAGAATGAACACGGTGGCTAGTAAGGGCGGGGCGTTGCGGGGGCGCAGCCCCTGCACAAGGGAGGGCCGAAGGCCCGAACGCCCAGAACGGCAGTGGTCGGTGGATAGTGGTCAGTGGTGGAACGGGGCGTCTGACACTGCTAGCCTAATTCACGGATTGGCCCGGCTTTGGGAGACACGTCTTTGTGGGATGGGCCCACAAAGTAATCAGAATGGAGGGGAGGCTTGACTATGCGAATCGGGATCGCTTCACTGAGTCACGAGTCCAACACATTTGCGTCTTTCCCGACGAGGTTGTCTGACTTTCGTATTGTGCGCGGGCGGGAGGTCATCGAGCAGTACCGGTCGACTTTCCACGAAGTCGGGGGATTCATCGGCGGCGCAGAGGCGTACGACTACGAGATGGTCCCGCTGATTGGCGCGGTGGCGACGCCGGCGGGGGCGGTGGAGGCGGAGGCCTACGAGACTCTCTTGGATGAGTTGCTGGAGTTGATCAGCGGCGCGATGCCGCTGGACGGGCTGTTGTTGGGCCTGCACGGCGCGATGGTGGCGGAGGGTTTCCCGCAAGGGGACGGCGAGACGACGCGGCGGGTGCGGGAGCTAGTCGGGCCGGACTTTCCGTTGTTCGTGACACATGACTATCACGGCAATGTACCGCCGCAGCTGGTGGAGGATGCGACGGCGCTGATCATCTACAAGACGTGCCCGCATATCGATCAGCGGGAACGGGGATTGCAGGCGGCGGAGCTGCTCACGCGCACGGTGCGTGGGGAGGTGCGACCGGTTTCAAGCATCGCCAAACCGGAGCTTGTCTATAACATTGCGTTCCACAATACGAACATGCATCCGATGAAGCCGGTGATGGACGCGGCGATCGAGCTGGAGGGGCAGCCGGGGATTTTGGCGACGAGCATTGCAGCCGGCTACCAGTACGCGGATGTGCCCTGGATGGGGCCGTGTATCGTGGTGGTGGCGGACGGCGACCAGGCGCTGGCAGACCGGGAGGCGCAGAGGCTGGCCGACATGATGTGGTCGACGCGGGACGAGTTGCTGCCCACGATTCCGGGCCCGGCCGAGGCTGTTAAGATGGCGATTGAGAGCGAGGAGAAGCCGGTCGCGATGATGGAGATGGGCGACAACATTGGCGGCGGCAGCGCGGGAGACTCCACGTTCATATTGGAGGAGTTACTGGCTCAGGGGGCGAACGGTTGGGTCATGGCCCTGTACGATCCGGAGTCGGTCGAGGCCTGCGCGGAAGCGGGGATTGGCGCGCGGTTGACGCTGACGGTGGGCGGCAAGGTTGACGACGAGCACGGGTCGACGCTGACGGTGGAGGGGACGGTGCGAACGCTGCATGACGGCAAGTTCATCGAGACGGAACGCCGGCACGGTGGCGGGCACGACTGGGACCAGGGACTGACGGCGGTGCTGGCGACAAGCGGCGGCTTGCTGGTGCTGGACAGCCGGCGCACACCGCCGATGAGCTTCAATCAGCTGCAATCGGTAGGAATTATCCCGGAGCAGCAGGAGATCTTCGTGGCCAAGGGGTCGGTTGCGCCGCGGGCAGCGTACGAACCGGTCTCGGCGCGCATCATCGAAGTGGACTCGGGCGGCGCGACATCGATCAGCCGCCCGCCGGAGGCGTTTCGGCTGGCGCGGCAGGGGCTGTATGAGTGGACAGTGGGCGGGTAGATGGTGAAGGTACGCGAGCGGCGACAGGGTCGCCGATGAGGTTGTCGACGATCTTCGCCGAAGCGACGACGCCGGGGACGCCTGCGCCCGGGTGGGTGCCGGCGCCGACGAAGTAGAGATTGTCTACGTCTTCGGAGCGGTTGTGGGGTCGGAACCAGGCGCTCTGCGTCAGGGTCGGCTGGATGGAGAAGGCGGAGCCGAGATAGCTGTTGAGCGTACCTTCAAAGTGGCGCGGGTCGATGCGGTGTTCGGCGACGATGTTGGCCTGCAGATCGGGCAGGTAGTTCTGCTCGAGGAAGTCCATAATCGCATCGCGATAGGGTTGGGCCTGCTCTTCCCAGTCGATGTCGGCGCCGAGATGGGGCACGGGAGAGAGGACGTAGAAGGCTTCTCCGCCGTCGGGTGCGAGTGACGGGTCGGTCAGAGTCGGCATGTGCAGGTAGAGAGAGAAATCGCGGGGCAGGTCTTTGTTGCGGAAGATGTCGCGCAGCAGCCCGGTGTAGTCGGGGTGCATCATGATGTTATGGTGGGCGAGGCCGACATCGCGGTACTGGCGCTTGGTCCCGAAGTAGATAACGAACAGGGACATGGAGTAGTTCTTGTTTTTGATGCGGCGGTCGCTGTTGCGGGGCCGCTTTTCTTTTGGGATGAGGTTGAGGTAGGTCCAGGCCGCGTCGGCGTTGGAGACGACTGCGTCGGCCCTGTGGATCGAGCCGTCCTTGAGGCGGACGCCGCGGGCGGCGCGTTGGTCGATGAGGATGCGGTCGACCTCAGCTTTGAGGTGGACCTTGACGCCGAGTTCCTGCAGGAGGCGGTCGAAGGCGGCGATGATGGCGCCGGTCCCGCCGAGGGCGTAATGGATGCCCCACTCGCGCTCCAGGTAGTGGATGAGGACGTAGATACTGGCGGCGGTGAGGGGGTTTCCGCCGATGAGGAGGGGCTGGAAGGAGAAGCAGCAGCGCAGGAAATCGTCCTGGAAGAATTTCGAGACGAAGCCGTAGACGCTGCGGTAGCTTTGCAGGCGGATCAGGTCGGGGACGACGTTGATCATGTCGGACAGGTTGAGGAAGGGCTGGTCAATTAGCGCCATGCCTGTTTCGAAGATCTCTTTGGACTTGGCGACAAACCTGTTGTAACCCTCGACATCGACTGAATTTCGCTGCGCGATCTGGAGGAGCATGGCATCGTGATCGCCGCTGACGTCGAAGGGCCGCCGATTATGGTCGAATATGCGGTAGAAGGGGTCACAGGGGACGAGCTGGAAGTAGTCCTGGCGGCTGCGCCCGGCCGCCTGCCAGATTTCGTCGAAGATCCAGGGGGCGGTGATGACGGTGGGGCCGCCGTCGAAGCGGTAGCCGTCGATGTCGTAGACGTAGGCGCGGCCGCCGAGTTTGTCGCGCTTTTCGAAGAGTTCGACCTGGTGGCCGCGGGCGGCGAGGCGGGCGGCGGCGCTCAGTCCACCGAAGCCGGAGCCGATAACAGTGATCTTCGACACAGATATCCTCCATTGGATGCCGCCGGGGCTGTCATAGGCCCGACTGTGGCTGGTCTCAGAAATCTAATGGAGATTATGACACAGTTCGGGCTGGACTTACCAACCTGGATTGGGACGAGAAACATGTGCAATAGTTAAACAAATTTCCAGTAATGGGTATTTGTTTAACTATAATACATGAATACGATTCTGCGCCATATTGTGCCTGCCGTAGTGAAGGAGAGGGGCGATGTCTGAATCAGGATTTGAATCAGGATTTGCGGGATTTTGATGGATTTTCAGGGTGGGGAGGCGTATGATTTGGGGTGGATGTGTATTGGAGGGATTAACTGTGGTTGCAATAGGGCTGCGGCCCAGTCTTGGTGTGAATGGGCTGGACGGCGGCCAACCGTGCAAAGGCAGTGGTCGGTGGTCGGTGGTTGGTGGCCAGTGGAGGGAGGGGCGCCGACGCTCTAGTAGAATAGGGGGGCTGGAGCTGAGTTGGCGGGCAAGGGGCTCCTTGGACTGCGTTCACTCCAAAGCAGGTCAGGATTTGGCTGAACAGGGGTCTTGTCATATACTTTTGCTTTGTGTGGGTGGCCTGCCGCAGGGTCTGCTGCCCTGGTCTTAGGGGTAGCATTTCAGTGAGAATGCCAACCCATTTGTCGTCCGAATTGCGGTGCCAGAAGCGCCTCGCTGGTGGGGCGCATGCAGCGTATTGCCCGCAAGCCGCTATCCGAAGTTCCGGAGGGGCCGAGCAGACGGTCTCCGGGCGCGGTCAAAGGAGAAAAGAAGATGTACGCAGTCGTACGAACTGGGGGTAAGCAGTACAAGGTTGCCCCAGGAGATAATCTCGAGGTAGAGAAGCTGGCCGGCGACGTCGGCGAGAGCATTGTGCTGGATGATGTATTGATGGTGGCCGGCGATGGCGCGTTTCAGATCGGCCAGCCGAATGTGGAAGGTGCGTCGGTTACGGCCAGGATTACAGGTCAGCACCGCGGCGAGAAGATTCTGGTCTTTCGCTATCGCCCGAAGAAGCGTGTGCGCGTACGTCGCGGGCACCGTCAGTTTCTGACCCGCCTGCAGATCCTCAAGATCAGCGGTGACGGTTTCGAGTATGTGAAAGAGGAGAAGGAAGAGGCTCCGCCTGCCGAGGTCGTCGAGGAGGCCGCGGCTGCCGTCGCGGCGGTGGCTGAGACAGACTCGGTGGTCGAGGTAGAGGAACCCGTCGAAGCCGCGGAAACTGTCGAGGCGGAGGAAGAGGCTGACCTCGTCGACAAGGCGGTCGAAGCGGTGGAGGCTGTCGGTGATGCGGCCAGTGAGGCTGTGGACGCCGTGGGCGATGTTGCCAGCGACGCGGTCGAGGCTGTAAGTGACATGGCCGGCGACGCGGTGGATGCCGTTGCTGACAAGGCAGGAGACGCGGTGGAAGCTGTCGGCGATCTGGCTGACGATGCCGTTGACGCTGTTGCGAAAAACCTGAGGGGTTTGGTTGGCAGAGGCAGTAAGGCTGATGCTGACGACGCCGAAGATAACGAGAAGAAAGAGGAGTAAGGACAATGGCACACAAAAAGGGCGGCGGCTCCAGCCGCAACAACCGGGATTCGAACGGCCAGCGACTGGGTGTCAAGAAATATGGCGGCGAGTTTGTGAAGTGCGGCAACATTTTGATTCGCCAGCGGGGTACGCCGATCTTCCCGGGCGAGAATGTCGGCCAGGGCAAGGATGACACACTCTTTGCCATGAAGGATGGATTTGTAACCTTTGAATGGGCCAAGAAGAATCGTAGGAAGGTCAGCGTCTACACGGCAGCCGAGAAGCAGGCGCTGGGGAAGGTATAGAGACATGAAGCCAGAGATTCATCCCGAATATTTTGCCGCGGCGCAGGTCAACTGCTCCTGCGGGAACAGTTGGGTGACCGGCAGCACGACCGCGGAGATCAACGTCAATATCTGCAGCCAGTGCCATCCGTTCTACACGGGTGAACAGCGTATCATCGATTCGGTCGGCCGGGTTGAGCGGTTTGTAAAACGGCTGGAATCGCGGCAGAGCGAGGCAGCCCGCCAGCAGATTGAGGAGACGGCGCGGCAGGAGGCCGATGCGGCGGCACGGCGGGCGCGTGCGCGCGGCGACGACCCAGAGGAGGCCGCGGCCGAGGTAATGTCCAGGTTCGAGGCGGAAGTCGAAGCCGGAGCAGAGGCGGAGGCAGAAGCGTAGCCTGTGGCGCGAGCGGACAACAGAATGAATTCCCAGTCCGGCGGTGGATGGATCGAGCTGATTTGCGGTTCGATGTTCAGCGGCAAGACGGAAGAGTTGTTGCGCCGTGTGCGCCGATCCGAAATTGCCCGCCGCCGAATTCAGCTTTTCAAACCCCAGATCGACAACCGTTACGGCCGTGAACTGCTGGCGTCGCACAACGGCATGTCCCGAGGCGATGTCACCATTCTGGAGGACACCGCCTCCTTGTTGAGCCGCGTAAAGCGGGGCACGGAGGTCGTTGCGATCGACGAGGTGCAGTTCTTCAATCCGGCGGTCGCGGGCATCTGCCAGGAGCTGGCCGACCGCGGGAAACAGGTGATTGTGGCGGGCCTGGACCAGGACTTCCGCGGGGAGCCGTTCGGGCCGATACCGCTGCTGATGGCATTGGCTGAACAGGTCGATAAGCTGCACGCCATCTGTGTGCGCTGCGGCGCGCCGGCCACGCGCACACAGCGGCTGATCGACGGCAAGCCGGCCCGCTATGACGAACCTGTTATCCTTGTGGGTGGCAGCGAGAGCTATGAGGCCCGTTGCCGCGGCTGCCACGAGGTGCCGGCCAAGCCGAGCACGAAGGCGCTGTTGGAAGAACTGGGAATAGGGTAACTGCAGTGGTCAGGGGTCAGGGGTCAGTGGTCGGTGAACAGTAGCGATTTCTCTGGCTGGTATATAAAAGGATAGGAACGGGTTTGTCCGTGTAGGACACACGTTACCTAGTTTGGTTCTTCAGGTAGTTTCATCCCCTCTTTGCACTTTTTGGGTGCGAATTTTCTCGAATAATTGAATCTGATTCAAATTGAGAGCTCGCCTCTTTCTTTTGCGTGCTGCTTTGTCCACGTTACGGATCATGGCACCAGGCGGAGGGCATGTCGCGGCGCGCTCTCGTTCCAAGCGCGGAGATTGGCCAGTTTGGCGGCTGTAAGGTTGCGAAACGCGGGTAAGATTCTATAATAGCGGGGCAGACCACACCGCATTCAACAGGCAGGGCACAATGAACCTTCTGACTCTTTTTGCGATCGGCCGGGAGCGCCAGCCGGACAAAACGGCGATCGAATTCAAGGATGCGCGCGGGCCGCTGGCTGCGCAGAAGCTGACTTTTGCAGAACTTCAGCGCCAGGTTAAGAGATGGGCGGCTGCCTATGTGCGCATGGGCGTGCAGAAGGGGGACCGGGTCGCGCTCTATCTGTGCAACCGGCCGGAGTTCGTAATCGCCTACCTGGCGACGCTGGAGGTGGGCGCAGTTATGGTGCCGGTCAATCTGCGTTACCGGCGCCGGGAGCTCAGCCACATTCTGAACGATGCGGAGCCGGCGCTGCTTATGATCGAGGACGCGCACTGGCCTGTGCTGAATGAGATCGTAGGCATTGAAGTTGGACCGGAGTTGACGGTGTTGTCGGTGGACGAGGCGGAGACCTGGCTGGACGAGTCTGACGACAGGGCGTGGAGCGATGCGTCGCGTCCGCTCACGCGCGGTGAGGACACGGCGCTGATTATGTATACGAGCGGCACGACGGGCACGAGCAAGGGGGCTGTGCTGAGCCATAACCATGTTCTGGCTACGGTGACCGGCCTGCTGAGCGCATGGGCGTGGCAGGCGGACGACGTGCTGCTGCTGCCGCTGCCGCTGTTTCATACGCACGGGCTGGTGGTGGGGCTGCACTGCGCGCTGGCAATGGGTGCGACGGTGCGGCTGCGGACGGGATTCGATACGGCGGAGACGGTGGAAACACTGTCCAAGGGCAGGGCGACGCTCTTTTTCGCGGTACCGACGATCTATACGCGGCTGGTCGATGCGCTGGCACAGGCGGATGAGGCGCCGGATTTCTCCAAGGTACGGCTGTTCTGCTCGGGCAGCGCGCCGCTGCCGGCGGAGATTCACAATGGGTTTGAGCGGCTGACCGGTAAACGGATCCTGGAACGGTATGGGATGACGGAGACGGGCATGAATTTCAGCAATCCCTACGCGGGTCCGCGGGTGGCAGGCACGGTGGGCACGCCGCTGCCGGGTGTGTTCTCCCGCATTGTGGACGAAGCAGGGCAGGACCTGCCGGCGGGCGAGGAGGGGGAGCTGCTGCTGCGAGGGAGCAATGTGTTCGATGAGTACTGGCGGGCGCCGCAGAAGACGGCGGAAAGCTTTGTACAGGACAGACTAGGGAATCGCTGGTTTCTGACGGGCGACCTGGCGTACATGGACCCGATGACGGGCTATGTAACGCTGCTGGGAAGGCGGCACGAGCTGATCATTTCGGGCGGGCTGAATATCTATCCGCGCGAGGTGGAGGAGATGTTGACGACCTTCCCCGGCATCGAGGAGGCGGCGGTGGTCGGCGAGCCGGACGCGGAGTGGGGCGAAGCGCCAGTCGCGTACCTGGTGTGCAGCTGCGAGATCGACGAGGCGGATTTGGAGCGGTATTGTCGGGGGCAGCTGGCTTCGTATAAGTTGCCGCGCCGGTTGCGGTTTTTGGAGGCGTTGCCGCGCAATGCGATGGGGAAGGTGCAGAAGCATATGTTGGTGAGGGGTGGGTGAGCAGTGGTCCCTAAGATTGAAGGAATAGCCTGTGATTGCCGGGCTGGCGTTTCGCCTCTAACTGTGCGATACAACTTTCGTATTCTGAATATATCAGCAGATTGGTTGAATGCATATGAAAGAAGCTACAGCACGCGTTAAGATCAATAAGCTGCTCGAGTCGGCGGGATGGCGGTTCTTTGATAATGAGGATGGACCGGCCAATATTCGGCTTGAGGCAGGTGTCACGCTCAAGAAGCCAGACCTGGACGGGCTGGGTGAGGACTTTGAGAAGACGAGTAAGGGCTTCGTCGATTTCCTGCTGCTTGACATCAAGGGCTTTCCGCTAATAGTCCTGGAGGCCAAGTCGGCGGACAAGGAGCCGCTGGTGGGCAAGGAACAGGCGCGGAAGTACGCGCGGTCACAGGACTGCCGCTTTGTCATTCTTTCCAACGGGAATCTGCACTATTTTTGGGATTTGGAGCGCGGCAACCCCTACATTATTTCTGCATTTCCTTCCCCGGAGTCCGTTACAGGCTATAAGAAGGTAACGCCCAACCCACAACGACTGATCGATGAGCGAGTCGACGCGGATTACATCGTACTGAGCCAGCGCCCGAACTACGCTTCGGAGGCGGCTTGGAAGAACGAGGATGAGCGGCCCGGTTTCATCCATGCGAACAGCCTGCGCTTTCTTCGCGACTATCAGCTGAGAGCTGTCCACACGTTGCAACGCTCCGTGAAGGAAGGCAACGACCGTTTTCTGTTCGAAATGGCAACTGGCACAGGAAAAACACTTACCGCCGGGGCCGTCATTAGACTTTTTTTACGTACCGGGAATGCCAGCCGCGTGCTATTTCTGGTGGACAGGCTTGAACTTGAGGACCAAGCAAAAAGAAAGTTTAGGGAGCTGTTCTCCGCTGACTTCAAGACGGTCGTATATAAGGAAAAACGCAATGAGTGGCGCTCAGCAGAGATAGTGGTCAGCACGGTGCAATCGCTCCTTTTCAATAACAAATACCAGGGGCTCTTTTCGCCTACCGACTTCGACTTGGTTATTTCCGATGAGGCTCATCGCTCGATCAGTGGAAACGCCCGCGCGGTTTTCGACTATTTTGTCGGCTACAAACTGGGTCTGACGGCAACTCCTCGGGACTATCTTAAGAATTCCAATGGGACGGGCGCGGGCATCAGGGACCCCCTTGAGACGGACCGCCGCCATATGCTAGACACTTACCAGACCTTCGGCTGCGAGAGTGGGCAACCCACTTTTCACTACTCGTTACTAGACGGCGTACGCGATGGATTCCTGATAAATCCAACCGTAGTAGACGCCCGCACCGATGTGACGACGCGACTGCTGGCGGATAAGGGTTTCACCGTCTCTGTTACTGACGATACCGGGGAGGAACTGGAAGAGACATACAAGCAGCGTCAGTTTGAAAAACAGTTCTTCTCCGACGATACGAATAGGGTCTTTTGCCAGACATTCCTGCAGCACGCTTTACGTGACCCAGTAAGCAAAGAGATGGGCAAGTCGATCGTATTTGCCGTTAGCCAGAGACACGCTACCCGGTTGACGCAGACTCTCAATGAGATGGCCGAAATAATGTATCCGGGCAAGTATCAGTCAGATTTTGCCGTGCAAGTTACGTCACAGATCGCGGAAGCCCAGGGTTACACCATTAGGTTTGCCAACAACAATCTTATGGGCACAGGCAACTTTTCGCCTGAATACCGAACAAGCAAGACGAGAATTTGCGTAACAGTTGGCATGATGACAACAGGATATGACTGCACTGACATACTGAACCTTGGACTATTTCGTCCTGTCTTTTCTCCAATCGATTTTGTTCAGATCAAGGGGCGCGGTACGCGCCGGCATAGCTTTCTTGATCAGTTGCGCGACGAACTCCTTAAGGAGGATGTTGCCCATCCGGAGAAGACAGAGTTCAAGCTCTTCGACTTTTTCGGAAACTGCGAGTATTTCGAGACTGAGTTTGACTATGACCAGGTTCTAGAACTGCCTCCTTCAACAGAACGCGCCGATCCAGATGGGGATGGGCCTATCGGGCCAATCGTCGAGCTTGGCGCTTTCGAATTCATGGGCCGTGACAACCTTTCAATACTGCGGGAAGAGA
This sequence comes from Caldilineaceae bacterium, assembly GCA_965207495.1. GTDB lineage: Bacteria > Chloroflexota > Anaerolineae > Caldilineales > Caldilineaceae > Bin5. The sequence goes on along the minus strand of OZ242287.1, from coordinate 1,851,819 downwards.
CGATTGGGCCAGAGGGGATGAAGATCGACAGGATGCTGTTCGAAAAGTTTGCTGACACCGTGCGGGCGGACGAAATTGTTGCCGAGGCGGTGGAGGCCGGACAGTGGGACCGAGTGATCGACTATGTGAACCGAGAAGTCCTGGGCAAGCCGGAAGAGTACTATACACTGGCCAAACTACGCAAGGCCGCGGCTGTGGACCGTCGTTTGACACTGCGAGAAATCCTGGAAAAAGTTTTCGACATCATTCCGCGCTTTAAGTCCACAGATGAACTGCTGGAAGAGGAATTCGCCAAGTTCGTGGCCGAAAATCAGCCGGGGGAGGAGAAAGAGGTAAAGGCGATACCGTCGATCAAAGCCTACTTCAAGGCATACGCCACTAGTGAAGAAGTTCGGCACATCGTTGCTAGCCGAAAGCTCACCCGATTTGCAACCAACGCTTCGCTTTCTTTGGACGATTACGCGCGAGTACCGAATAAGTACCGTTTGCTTGTCCCTGAGTACATTAAGGACTACGTTTCATTGAATCAGTTTGCCGCTTAGGAAACGCGTCTTCCACAGATTACATAAAACAGACCAGAAAAATTCATTGAGCGCCTTCGTGTCCATTACGGACATATTTAGAGAGGGATCAGAAATGCTGGACAGCGATACGAAACGTCGTATAGACTCGGCACGCGACATACTGGTGGGCAAAGTGCCCGACCCTAAGAGTCAAGTCGAACAGATCACCTTCGCTATGATCTACAAGTTCATGGATGACATTGACGCTATAGGGGAAGAACTGGGGGCAGAGCGAGATTATTTCACAGGTGAATTCGGCCGCTATGGCTGGGCCAAGCTGATGCAGCCTGGCCTAGGTGGACATGAGATGTTCAATATTTATGATGAAGCAATCAGGCGTATGCCAGAAAATAGTGGCCTCCCACCGTTGTTCAGGGACATTTTTAACCACGCCTACTTGCCCTATCGTGACCCGGAGACGCTCCGGGCCTTCTTGAAGGTGATTGACGGCTTCACTTACGACCATTCAGAACGGCTTGGGGACGCATTTGAATATTTGCTGTCGGTGATGGATTCGCAGGGCGACGCGGGGCAGTTCCGCACGCCGCGGCATATCATCGACTTCATCGTGTCGATCGTGGACCCGAAGAAGGAGGATGTGATTCTTGACCCTGCCTGCGGGACGGCGGGATTTCTAATTTCCTCTTACAAACGTATCCTTGAAGCCAACGAGGACGCCGAAGGGAACAGTACGCTCACGCCGGACGAACGGAAACGGCTGGCGAGGAATCTGATGGGCTATGACATTTCACCGGACATGGTGCGTCTGTCGCTGGTCAACATGTATTTGCACGGGCTTGTCGATCCCCACATTTACGAGTACGACACGCTGACAAGCGAAGAACGCTGGAACGAATTCGCCGACGTGATCCTGGCCAATCCCCCTTTCATGTCTCCAAAAGGGGGGATCCAGCCGCACAACCGGTTTTCGGTGAAGTCCAGGCGCAGCGAGGTCTTGTTTGTGGATTACATTGCAGAGCATCTGAAGGCTGGAGGAAGGGCCGGGATCATCGTGCCGGAGGGGTTTATCTTCAAAGTGGAAAAGGCATACAAGCAGTTGCGTAAGAACCTGTTGGCCGAGAGTCTGGTGGCGGTGGTCTCACTGCCGGCGGGCGTCTTCAATCCTTATTCGAACGTCAAGACATCGATTCTTTTGCTTGACAAGGCACTTGCGAGGGGGACAGACAAGGTTGGGTTTTTCAAGGTGGAAAACGATGGGTTTGACCTAGGAGCGCAGCGGAGACCGATTAACGAGAATGATTTGCCGAGGGTGCGGGGTGAGATTTCAACATATTTGCAGCGATTGCGAAACGACGAGGCTGTGGACAGTGTCCGACGTGCTTCGGCCTCAATGATAGCAGAGAGTGGGGCGGAGTATGTGGCAAAGGGCTCTCGAAAGGAGGAAGGCCTGATTGTCGAAGAGGAAAGAATTTCTGAGGATGGGGAGTATAACCTGAGTGGGGAGAGGTATCGAATAATGCCGATAAGAGTGTCTTCTTGGCCTTTCGTTCCTGTTGAAGAGGCGTTTGAAAGATCGGTTGAAACCGTCCTTCCGAAGACTTTGAGTGGCGAAATCAACTATATTGGATTGGAAAACATTGCCCAGAACTCAGGTCAGTTAGTTGGTGATACCTTCAAGGATGATCCCGCCTCGATAAAGAGTCTTAAGAATGTCTTCGAACCCAATCAGATTCTCTACGGAAAGTTGAGACCAAACCTAAACAAGGTATGGCTATCCGACCGTAAAGGTATTTGCTCGACAGACATCTATGTCCTAGAGCCAAGACTCGGAGTCGTCAAACCTGAGTTTTACAGTTACATATTTCGTGATCGCCAGTTCAACGATCTGGTCTTGAGTCAGGTCAAAGGTGCTCAACTACCTAGAATTGGATGGAAATCAATGGCTCGCATCCAAATCCCTCTGCCTCCGCTGGAAGTGCAGGAGGATATCGTCGCGGAGATTGAAGGGTACCAGAAGGTGATTGACGGTGCGCGGGCTGTTATTGAAAACTACCGGCCGCATATTCATATTGATCCGGAGTGGCCAATGGAGAAAATAGAAGATGTCTGCGTCGTAAACCCGAATAAGTCGGAAGTGTCGTCATTGGACGGATCAACATTGGTGTCATTCGTACCCATGGCCGATATGAGCGAGAACTCGATATACTTCGAGCCCAGGGAATGCAAGGAACTCAAAAATGTTGGGAACAGTTACACATATTTCAGGGACAGTGATGTCTTGATTGCAAAAGTGACGCCTTGCTTTGAAAATGGCAAGGCGGGAATAGCGAAGTGTCTGCAGAACGGAATCGGATTCGGTTCAAGCGAGTACTTCGTGCTGCGATCGAACGGTGATGTGCTCCCCACTTGGGTATTTCTGTGCGTTGCCACCATTGAGTTTCGCAATTGGGCAATCCCACAAATGACGGGAACTGGCGGTCTGCAGAGGGTACCCAAGTCGGTTTTGAAGAGTTACAGAATTCCAGTTCCTGACTTGAACACTCAGATTGGGTTTGTCTCGGAGTTAGAAGCAGAGCACGCGACCGTTGATGCCAACGGCGACTTGATCGAAAGTTTCGAGAATAAGATTCAGAATGTGATTGCTCGGATCTGGAACAGATAATGTCTAAGGGCCAATACATATGGAACATCCGATTCCAAGACCTGAATTGATAGTCCCGAGAATCTCAAGTGATCCACTACATTTGCTCCTCAATGACGGCGAAATTCTCTTTGTCGTAGGTGCAAATGGATCCGGCAAATCCGCGTTGGTTCAACACTTTATTTCGCAAAATCGAGGCAAGAATATTGGACGCATTTCGGCCCATAGGCAAACTTGGTTTCCAAAGGGTTCTGTTGACATTACGTTAGAGACACGACGCAATTATGCCCACGAAATCCTGATTCGAGAGAGCGAAAATGAAGCTCGATGGACGGACAATTACGCTGAACAGAGGCAATCGATCCTCCTGTTTGATTTGCTTGCCAGAGAGAATTATCGTGCTCGAATGATTGCGCATTACGTAGACCTTGACGACTTCGAGGGAGCAAGAGAGGTAGCGTCTGATTGGAAGTCTCTATTCGATGAGATCAATGGATTACTGAAGATTGCAACTATGAAGGTAACGCTTGATTATTCTGTTTTAGAACAGATACTTGCCCGACATCAGGATTCTAACAGACCGTACAGCATAGCCCAGATGTCAGACGGAGAACGAAACGCTGTGGTAATAGCTGCCAACGTGCTCACCGCTGGGCCAGGAGAGGTCCTGTTGATTGAAGAACCAGAACGGCACCTCCACCGATCAATCGTTGAGCCATTTTTGTCGGCGCTCGTTCAACGTCGAAAAGACTGCGCCTTCGTGGTGTCAACACATGAGATTGGCTTACCTGTGGCGCATCGGAAAGCACGGACTTTAATGGTGTGCTCATGTACTTGGCGTGGCGACGAGGCTGTCGCCTGGGACGTCGAACTCCTCGACGCGAACGAAAACCTGCCGGAGGACCTGATTGAAGCCATCTTGGGCTCCCGGAAAACAGTTCTCTTCGTGGAGGGAAACGACTCAAGCAGCTTGGATTTACCGCTATACAACGCCTTGTTTCCTGGCGTCTCCGTTGTGCCAAGAGGAGGCTGTGCCGAAGTTTTGAGAGCGGTGAAGGGCATCAGGGGATCAGTTCATCTCCATCAAGTTCAGGCGTTCGGCCTCATTGACAGAGACGAGCGGCCCGATGATGAAGTAAGGCGGCTTGCCAAGGAAAGTGTGCATGCCTTGGACGTTCATTCAGCCGAAGCTCTCTATTACTGTTCAGACGCAATTGCAGCTGTCGCACATCATCAGGCGGAAACTCTAATGAGAGACGCTGACGTATTGAAAGAGACTGCAATTGAGAAAGCTCTAGACACTCTCAAAGAGGGGGACATTGCTGAAAGAATGGCAGCCAGACGGAGCGAACGGCATGTCCGCGATCTCTTGCTAGCCGAGCTTCCAGATTCTGAGTCCATCAGAAAAAAACCTAGAGAGCCAATCTGCGCATCAATCCCTTCACCTTTCCCCGATGAACTGAGGCACTTTCGGGAACTCTTGGCAGACAATAAGCTGGATGAGCTTGTTGCGCGCTATCCTCTTAGGAAAAGCCGTGTATTCGATGTCATTGCAAGGGCACTACACTTCACCGGCAAGGACAACTACGAGCGGGCGTTGCTCTCCAGACTTCAATCCAATTTTAAGTTAGCCCAAAGTCTCAAACAGCGCATCCAATCTCTCTCGGATGCTCTTGAGATTAAGGCCTAAAATTCGCCTGCGGTGCGAGCAGATCAGGGCTTCGGGTGAGACAATAAGAGACGACGTCGGACTTAAACGGGCAGACAGGCCGTGAAAACGGAAGGCCACGATGACCAGACAGTTGACAGCAATAATCGAACGCGAAGGAGACGGTTACGTTTCTCTTTGCCCGGAGCTTGATATAGCCAGCCAGGGTGAAACGGTGGCAGAGGCCAGAGCCAATCTGAAAGAGGCATTGGAACTGTTTTTTGAGGCTTCTTCAGCCACTGAAATTCAGGAAAGACTGCACAGTGAAGTGTACGTGACTCAGGTGGAGGTCGAGGTTGCCTAGACTACGCGTGTTTTCGGGCCGTGAAGTCTGTTGCATACTGGGGACTCACGGGTTTATCGAAGCGTGACGCAAAGGCAGTCATGTGATCATGCAGAAGGTCGATAGGGCCTCAACTATCTCCGTTCCGGTACCGGACCACCGGGAATTGCGGACGGTAACACTGATGGCTATCACCAAGTAATCCCGACTGCCCAGATCATTTTTGAAAGAGGACATTTCCACGTTTCGCACCGGCAGTTTTGGCCCATTTTAGCGGTCACCATTAATCGGCACTTGACATGTCGCGTCCCAGTGTTGAAATCGATACGACGGGAAAACACGCCGACCTGCGGCGGGGCGTGCGGGGGCTGTGCGCCCGTTTCCCGGGGGAATACTGGCGACAACTGGATGGTGAGCGGGGGTATCCGGTTGCGTTTGTGGAGGCGATGACGGCGGCCGGGTTTTTGGGCGCGCTGATCCCGGAGGAATATGGGGGCGGGGGCGCGTCGGTTGCGGAGGCTTCGGTTATTCTGGAGGAGGTGAACCGGAGCGGCGGGAATGCAGGTGTGTGCCACGCGCAGATGTATGTTATGGGTGCGCTGGTGCGGCATGGGTCGGCGGAGCAGAAGGAACGGTGGCTGCCGGCGCTGGCAGAGGGGAAGCTGCGGCTGCAGGCATTTGGCGTGACGGAGCCGACGGCGGGGTCGGATACGACGCGCATCCAGACGCGGGCGGAACGGGACGGCGATGAGTATGTGATCACGGGCCAGAAGATCTGGACGAGCCGGGCGGAGTATTCGGACTTAATGCTGCTGCTGGCGCGCACGACGCCGCTGGAGGCGGTTGAGAAACGGACGGAAGGGCTGTCGCTGTTTCTGGTTGATTTGCGGGGGACCGACGAACGGGCGTTGACGATACGGCCGCTGGAGACGATGATTAACCATCATACAACGGAGATCTTTTTTGACGGTCTGCGCGTGCCGGCTGGCAACCTGATCGGCGAGGAGGGGAAGGGCTTCCGCTATATCCTGGACGGGATGAACGCGGAGCGGATCTTGATTGCGGCCGAGTCGATTGGGGATGGGGGCTGGTTCATCGAGCGCTCGGTGGCGTATGCGAACGAGCGGATTGTGTTTGACCGGCCGATTGGACAGAACCAGGGCGTGCAGTTTCCGATTGCGCAGGCGTACGCGAATCTGCGGGCAGCCGATCTGATGCGCTGGCAGGCGGCGGAGCTGTTTGACAGTGGGAGCTCCTGCGGCGCGGAGGCGAACATGGCGAAGATGCTGGCGGCGGACGCGGCGTGGGAGGCGGCCAACGTGTGTTTGCAGACGCACGGCGGGTTTGGCTTTGCGAGGGAGCACGATGTGGAGCGGAAGTTCCGCGAGGCGAAGCTGTACCAGATCGCGCCGGTCTCAAATAATCTGGTGCTGTCATATCTGGCGCAGCATGTGTTGGGGTTGCCGCGATCTTACTGATTTTTGCGTATTTCGTATTGCGTAATACGTATTTCATATTGCGTAAAGTGTCATCTGGGGAGGATGGTTTTTTCTGATGGCTTTGCCACTGTCACATATTACTGTTGTTGCGTTGGAGCAGGCGATTGCGGCGCCGCTGGCGACGCGGCATTTGGCGGACCTGGGGGCGCGGGTCATCAAGGTGGAGCGGCCGGGCGGGGGAGATTTCGCGCGCCACTATGATACGGCGGCGATGGGGTTGTGCAGCCACTTTGCCTGGGCGAACAGGTCGAAGGAGTCGATCACACTGGATTTGAAGACGGTGGCGGGCAAGGAGGTCCTGGCGCGTTTGCTGGAGGGGGCAGATGTTTTTGTCCAGAATCTGGCGCCGGGCGCAGTGGCCCGGCTGGGGTTTGACGATGAAGGGTTGCGTGGGGAATATCCCGATTTGATCGTGTGCCATGTGAGCGGGTATGGCGCGGATGGGCCCTACCGCGACAAGAAGGCGTACGATCTTCTGATCCAGGCGGAGACAGGTGTAGTTGCCGTGACGGGCAACGAGGAGGCCGCGGCGAAGAGCGGGATACCGGTGGCGGACATTGCCGGTGGCATGTATGCGTACAGCAGCATTCTGGCGGCGCTGCTGCAGCGGGAGCGGGAGGGCGGGGGATGCGTGCTGCATGTTTCTCTGTTCGACGGGCTGTGCGATTGGATGGGTTTTCCGGCCTACTATGCCTTGGGAGGCGAACGCCTGCCGCGCTCGGGCGCGAATCACGCGTCAATTGCGCCGTATGGACCGTATGCAGTTGGTGACGGGCGCACGATCCTGTTCTCGATCCAGAATCAGCGAGAATGGGAGCGGCTATGCGCTGAGGTGCTGGAAAAGCCGGCGTTTGCGAGCGATGCCCGTTTCTCGGACAATGTGCGGCGTGTGCAGAACAGGGCGGCGCTGCGGGCGGAACTTGAGTCGATCTTCGCGGAAATGACGGTGACGCAGGTTGCGGAACGGATGGAGAGAGCGCAGATCGCGTACGCAGAGTTGCGGGAGTTGGAGGCGTTCTGGGAGCATCCGCAACTGGCGGCGCGGGGGCGGGTGGCGGAGGTTGCGTCGCCGGCAGGAACGCTGCCGGCCCTGCTGCCGGCGACGACGAGCGCGGCCTGGCCGGCGCGTTTTGATGCGATCCCGGAGGCGGGCGAGCATACGCGGGCGCTGCTGGCGGAGCTGGGCTATGGGTCGGAGGCGATTGAAGAGATTGAGAGGGCTGATCGATCCGCGCAGTGAAGTGAAGAACAACTTCCTTTAACCACGGAGGGCCACAGAGGGCCGCGGAGAACACCTTTTCTTCCACGAAGGGCCACGAAGAACATCTTCTTTTGTCCGCGCAGCCACGCGAACGGACGCGAAGAGTATCTTTTTAGCCACGGAGGGCCATAGAGGGCCGAAGGCCTGAACGCCCAAAAGACAGTGGTCAGGGATCAGTGGTCAGTGAATAGTGAGGAGGAGCGAAGATGGCGGAAGGGGCGGACAGCTCAGGGCGTTTTTTCGAAGATTTCAGTGTCGGCGACGTTTTTGAGCACAGGCTGGGGCGCACGGTGCTGGCGGCGGACAATGTTTGGTTTACGCTGCTGACGGTGAACCCGAACCCGATTCATTTTGACGCGCATTATGCCAGTCAGACGGAGTGGGGGCGTCCGCTTGTGGATTCGACGTTTACGCTGGCGCTGGTGACGGGGCTGTCGGTGGGCGATATTTCGCAGAATGCGGTCAATTTGGGATGGGACGAGGTGCGGCTGCCGGCGCCGGTGTTTGAAGGTGACACAATTTACGCCCAGAGCGAGGTGTTGAATCTGCGGCCGTCCAGGAGCCGCCCGCATCAGGGGATTGTCACGGTGCGGACAGCTGGGTTCAATCAGGACGGGGTGGTTGTTATCGAGTTCAAACGCACGTTACTTGTTTACAGGCGCGGTCATGGTCCGAAATCTAGTCGGCCGGTTATTCAGAGTTCTGGGTGAGGGGCAGGGGAGGCGGGCGCGAGGGCGTCAAGGCAACAGCAGTTTGACCACCATTGGGACTGAGTTCAGGTCCAGTTCACACGACGCTATGATGATCCGCCTGGAGACGCCGAGACTGACGCTCATGGCACTGACGGCGCAGCAGATGCGCTGGCAGCGGGACGACTTTGCACGGCTGGAGCAGGCGCTGGGCCTGGCCGCGAGCGGGCAGCGGCTGGAGGACGAGCTGCAGCCGATCGTTTCGCGGGCGATCAGCAACATACGGCGCAGGCCGCACCATGCGCGCTGGCACTGCCAGTGGGCGGCGGTGTTGAAGGATGAGAGGCGCATTATTGGCAGCCTGGCGTTCAAGGGCCCGCCGGACCGTGAAAACGCGGTGGAGATTGGCTACGGTTTTGATCCGTTTTACCACAATCGGGGGCTGGCGACGGAAGCGGTGACGGAGATGGTGCGGTGGGCGCTGAGTGAGGAGGGCGTGGAGGCGGTGATTGCGGAGACGGCGAATATGAACGTGGCGTCGATGCGGGTGCTGCAGAAGGTTGGGTTTGTGATCACGTCGGCGACGCAGCGGTACTTGTATTGGAAGGTCAGTGGTTAGTGGTCAGTGGTCAGTGGTTAGTGGTTAGTTGCCAGGAGTGGTAGCTGTGCGGGTAGACTGAGATAGTTCTCGAAGAGGGACAAATAGACGCCTGGAAAGGCGGTTAGTCCTTTTGGGCGATGTAGACGAGTTCGGAGGGATAGGAGGGGGAGTCGGCTTGCCAGCCGGCTCTTTTATTTTGGAAAGGAATTCGGTGGCGAAGTGTTGGGACATGCCTTGTTTGCGGCCGACGAGGGCGTGGCTGGGGAAAGAGACGATGAGGCTTGGGGGGCGGAGCCGGTGGAGGAGGCGTTCGCCGGCGTCGCCTCCGATCTGTTAGAGACTTCCAGTCCGGGGCTGGTTCGCACTTTGAAGGATCTGCATTCACTGCCCGACGGCAGATTTGTCCTTGTCGCAGCGGCTGTTCACGGATCCTTTTCAGGGCATGTCTCAGGGCCTGTTACAGGGCCTGTTTCGGGGCCCGTTTCAGGGACTGTTACAGGGCCTGTTTCGAGGCCCGTTTCAGGGGCTGTTTCAGGGGCTGTTTCAGGGGCTGTTTTGGGGCGTGCCTGGTGCAGGCGACACCACTTCTACCGAAAATGGTAGAAGTGATCGGGATTACAAGTTAATAACCAGCGACCAGAATAAGATTGAACTATGTTCTGGTTGTTGAAGGAGGGAATCGCGTTTGGATCACAAGTAGATACGACACCGATTATCTGTCCCGGATCTTCCAGAGCATGGGGTTCTGCTTTGATGTTGAGTAGCTTCGATGTTGAGTAGCTTTCAGTTGTAATCCGGAGACACGTTATGAAACGCACCTTTCCTTCATTGCGCACCCGTGGGGTGGCATTTGCTCTCTGCCTCGCCATCGTGTCGGCGACACTGCTGGCGGACGCCGTAGTTGAACCCTCAGTTACACGGGCCCGGAGTTACATCGTCGATATTTCCTTAGAAAATAACCCCGTCCCGTCTGGAACAGGATCGTCAGTCACGGTAAGAATAGCCGATGACTGGATATATGATACGTATAGTTCAATCTCATCGGCGTTTTTCCTGCGTGCCTGGGTGTTTAGAAATGATTCCACCTTAACAGATGCACCGGTTTGTCATGGGAGCGGCTGGCCCAGTAGCAGAACAATCACGCCAAACAACGACGGTAGTCGAATGGTAATCACCTTCAGAATATCTGGAGCATGCCCAATAATGGAAGGGGCAGGGTACTCGATCAGAGCGGACGTGGTGGCGCGAATGAAAGGTACCGATACGGTAGTTGCTAACAGAGCCATCACCTTTACCGTAGAGGGGACGCCTCCCACCGTCACACACACGCCTTCGCCCACAGCAACTGCCACCGCCACTCCTGGCAACCCTATCGAAAACCTGCCCGAGCAGCCGACTAGGAGACCTACTGGCAGGCCGACCGACAGACCGACGTCAACGCCAACTCTTACGCCAACTCCGACGCAGGCACAGTCCTCCATCAAGCCTGATTCCGAGCTACCGCCAACGGTGTTGCCATCCCAGCCAACCGGCGATCCAGAATTTCCGATAACCCCGCCGCCGGTCAGCACGCCGACGCCGAAAACAGACAAGCCAAAACAGCCCCAGCCAACACTCTGTATCGTAGCCCATACTGCCACACCCGTACAGGTCTGCCGCGACAACGGGTCGGGCGCGCTTCACTTCTTCTTCGTCGGCCATGAGGACGTGTTCAGTGGCCCCATGTTTCCCTCGATCACTGAAATGATGTCCGCCTATCCGCCCGGTTATGAGCCGTCCGAAGTCGAACTCTTCCGCGGCATAAGCACAGGCACCGACAAGGAGGTACTGGTCCACTATTTGACCTACAGCGGTCAGTTACGCGTCTCCACTTACTACGCCGACAACATTTACGACGTGAATAAGCCTTACGCCTTTACAATCCAACCGGACGGCTCGGTGATCCATCTCGTCTGGTAGACTACCTCCGGGGAGTGAGGCGCGAGTGGTATTTGAACTTCACGCCTCTTCACTTTCCCCCCGAACATGGGAGAGCCTTAGGGGGGACCGCCCATAGAATACGTTTCAAAGATGAGGAGGGAGGAGTGAGCGGCTGCCTGGCTCGCGCCCGGGGCGAGGGTTAGCTGTGGATGGAAATGACTCGGGTTTGACGTGGACTCTCTGCGATATATTCAGGAGGGGGAGCGAAGAGAGGGGCTCAGTTTTTTCGGACAATGTAGACGAGTTCAGAGGGATAGGAGAAGGAGTCGGCTTGCCAGCCGGCTCTTTTGATTTGGGAAAGGAAATCGGCGGCGTAGTGTTGCGCCATGCCCTGTTTGCGGCCGGCGAGGGTGTGGTTGGGGAAGGAGACGACGAGGATGGGAGCGTCGACTTGATGGAGGAGACGTTCGCCGGCGCCGCTTTCGATCTGTTCGAGGCAGGGTAGAGTTTTGAGGAGAAAAGCGATGTCGGCGGCCGGTGTCCTCATGTCGTCGAGGGCGTTGCGCTGTGCGGCTGTGCCGGTATAGCCCATGGCGCGAAAGAAGCTGTCGAGAAAGTCGATCTGGTCGGAAAAGATGTCGAAGGCGAAGTAGGTGGTGTCGGGAGGGAGAGGCATCCAGGGACGGGCTAAGGGATGCAGTCCGCAGGCGACATCGAGCACGGAGCGGACTGGCGGGAGTTGCTGGAAGAGCTGCGGATAGAGAGTGTCGAGCAGGGGCAGCCTTTCGTGCGTTGAGGCGTGGGCTGCCATGAGGCGGCGCAGAAGCGTGCGCACAGTTGGGTCAGCAGACGGGTCGCCGTCGGATGCGCGTTTGGCGGCGTCGACGGCCGACTGCAGCTGGCGGAGGGCGTCGTCGTAGTCGAGGTTGCGGCGAATGTAGGCGGAGGCACTTTGGTGGAGCTGGCTTTTTGCGGCCTTGACGGCCTCTTTGAGAGAGCGGCCCTTGGCGAGTTCGGCTGCGGCGATTTCGCGTGCCAGGCCGGGATGGATGGCGCGATATTTGCGTGCGGCCAGAATGGCAGCCAGTGCCTGATCAAGCTGATCATTGGGCTGCTTCGGGGAGGCGTTCATCTTCGTTGCGGTTAAGGATCGCTGGGGGCGAGAGGAGCAGGGTTGCGGGCCGCTGGGTATCGGTCGCCTGACAGGCTAACCGCGGCCGTTGCCTTCGCGGTATTGCTGTTTGAGGGCGCGGCTGACGTCGCGTTCGGCGTCGCGCCTGGCAATGGACTGGCGTTTGTCGTACTGCCGCTTGCCGCGTACGAGTGCGATCTGGACTTTGGCGAGGCCGGCCTTGTTGATATACATGCGCAGAGGGACGATGGTCCAGTTGCGCTGGGTGGCGCGAGCGTGCATGTGATCGATCTCGCGTCTGTGCAGGAGGAGTTTGCGGGAGCGGGTCTCCTCGTGGTTGGCGCGATTGCCTTGACGATATTGGGCGATGTGGACGCCCATGAGCCAGGCCTCGCCGTCGCGGACGAGAACGAAACCTTCACGCAGATTGACCGAGCCGACGCGCACGGATTTGATCTCGGTGCCGGTTAGGGCCATTCCGGCTTCGAAGGTCTCCTCGATGAAGTAGTCGTGACGGGCCTTGCGATTTGTGGCGACGGTGCGGGGCCCGGTCGGCGCGGTCTGTTGCTTCTGCTTCTTCTTCTTAGCCAATGTCATTGCTCGCTGCGTCTAAATCGCCCTGCGGGGTGAGGCGGCGCGTTCGGAGGTTAGAACCACTGCTCACTCCCCGGTTCTGAGCAGTTCGAGGGCGTGATCGAGTTGCGGGTCTTCCTCATTTTCGCGCTGCTCGATGGTCCGTTCGACGACGATGTCGGGTTCCAGCCCGGTGTCGTCAATAGACCTGTCGGCGGGCGTGTACCAGAGGGCGATGGTCACGCGCAGAAGGCTATCGTCGCTGAGGGTATGGGGCAGCTGGACGCTGCCCTTGCCGAAGGTGGTTACACCGAGGAGGCGGGCGCGCTCGACGTCCTGGAGTGCGCCGGCGACGATTTCACTGGCGCTGGCGCTGCCTTTGTCGACGAGAACGATTATGGGCAGTTTGTCGGGTACGAGGGCATTGCCTTCGGTGTTGTAGATTTCTTCGGTGCCGTCGCTGAAGCGTTCGATGAGCACGCGCTCGTCTTCGAGGAAGACGCTGGTCACTCTGATGGCCTCGCGCAAGAGGCCGCCGGGATTCCCGCGCAGGTCGAAGACCAGGCCCTGCGTGTCGTCGGTCAGGAGATTCTCAAGCTCGTCACGCAGTTTCTGGCTGGCGTCGACGGAGAATCGTTTGAGGGCGACATAGGCGTATTCGTCATCGTCCCCGTACACTTCGCTCTCGACAACGGGGACATCGATCAGGGCGCGGGTTACAGGAAACTCCAGGGGTTCATCCAAGCCTTCGCGGCGGACGGTCAGGTTTACTTCTGTGCCCTTCGGCCCTTTAATGCGGTTGATCGCTTCGTTGAGGCCGGTCAGTTCGGCCACGTCCTCGCCGTTGATGGCGACGATCAGATCGCCGGGGCGGATGCCGGCATTCCAGGCGGGTTGATCTTCAAACGGTTCGATGATGCGAACCGCGCTCTCGTCCTCGGCCCATTCAACGAGGGCGCCGATGCCTTCAAAGCTGCCCTCGATACTTTCCATGAAGCTGGTGGCCTCTTCCGGAGCCAGGAAACCGGTGTTCTTATCTTCAAGCGTTTCGAGCACGCCGCGAATGGCGCCGTAACTTCGATCGTTAGGCGATGGCAGTTCTCCGTAGAAGTCCTCTTCGACCAGCTCCATCGCCTCCCAGAAGATACCCAGATCGTCAGGGGCGAGGGCGCGATCGGTCTCGGCTGCGATCACGGTGGAGCCGGCGGCCTCTTCGGCGTTGCTCATGCGGCCTAACATGAAGCCGAGACCGGAGCCGACAGAAAAGATCACAGCGGCGATCAGCAGGGCGATGCAGCCGGTGAGATGCAGCTTCTGACGGGAGGAGAACTGTTTTCCCAGACTTAGTCTGGTCAATGCAGTCTGTTTGACGTCATTACCCATTGGGAAATTCCTGAGCCGATTCAGCACGGACGAACTGCCGCGTGCGGGCCGCCCGCTGTTGATTGGGACGGGACGGGTCTAACAGGGAGTCACTTTCGAACGGATGAACTTCCAGAGATTCTACCATACGGGTTGTTCGCGGGAAAGGAATCGAGCATCCAAAGGCGGCAGATGTCAGTGTCCAGTTTATTCTTAGTATCAATTTCAACATTCGCGGAGGATGCTGGGCACTGGGAAAGCAGAGGAGAGAGTAATGTTGGTCGCGCTGGGCGGACGATTGAAATGGGATTGTTGGGAGCGTGAGGAAGGGGGCTATAATTGGGGAACGAGAAGGTGCTCAGGATAGGTGACAGGGTGCCCAATGGGTGGGGCCTTGGGACAGGCGTTTCAACAGCACATGGCGGAGGAGAAGAGATGACAGTCAAGACAGAAGATATTCAGCGACCGCGGCGGGCGCTGGTTGAGGGGCTGGCGGAGATTGGGTCGGCGACCGCCAGCGGTGAGCTGAGCCGCATGGGCATCAGCGACGCGCAGATACGCGGGCCGCTGCCGTGGACGCCGGGGAAGGTTGCGGCGGGGCCGGCGCTGACGCTTCAGTTCATGCCCAAGCGGGAGGACCAGTACAGCGTAGACGAATACAACGACCCGGAGGTGCAGCTTCACCGCCATGTCCTGTACCACACGCAGCCGGGTGATATGGTGGTTGTTGATGCGAGGGCGAATATGGCGAGCGGTGTGTTCGGCGAGATGATGTTGACTTATTTCCAGGGCCGGGGCGGCGTCGGGGTGGTCATCGACGGCTGCATCCGCGACTATCCCAAGGCGAAGGAGCTGGAGCTGGGGCTGTGGTTGAGAGGGGTGACGCCGAACTTCCATACGCAGACGAGAATCTTCCCCTATGCGGTCAATGTGCCGGTCGCCTGCGGCGATATGCTGGTGATGCCGGGCGACATTGTGGTTGCGGATGACGACGGCGTTGTGGTTGTGCCGATCACGCTGGCGGAGGAGCTGCTGGAAAATGCCAGTGAGCACGCGGAGTGGGAGGAGTTTTCGCGCATGAGGCTGGCCGAGGGGGGAGATTTGCGCAAGTACTACCCGCTGCGCGAGGACGCACGGGCGGAGTACGAGGCGTGGAAGGAACGGCAATAGGCAGTGGTCAGTGGCTAGCGGGTCGCAGGTCAGATTCGGCGAGGTTTGGTTGGCGTGAGGGTTGCAGAGGCTGTGCGTGGTCTATCCAAAGGGAGTAAGCAGCCGCGCGATGAACGGTCGATTCGGGTGATGGGTCGGTTGAAACGGGGCTGAAGCGAACCGCTCGTGATGTGGTATTATCCGGGTGTCGCAAGTGTTTCAGAAACATTTATTTCAGAAACGTTAGGGTGGCATTCCGGTGTCTTCGTTCGCTGAATCCAAGAGATGGCCCGGTAGTGAGTGGTTTAAGAACCGGCCGCGTCTGTTGGAAGGCGTGTATGCGGCCTCGAAGGCGGCCTTGCAGCTCTCTTACCCGCTGTTGAAGCGGATATTGCCGGCTGGGTTGAGGGAGCGCGTTTTCGTGTGGAGTGAAGAGGTATCGAAGGGATACCTGTTCAACTGCCAGATGTGCGGGCAGTGTATTTTGCACAGCACGGGCATGACCTGCCCGATGAACTGTCCAAAGAATCTACGCAACGGGCCCTGCGGCGGTGTGCGCCAGAACGGGAATTGCGAGGTGATTCCGGATATGCCGTGCGTGTGGGTGCAGGCGTGGCAGCGGGACGCGCAGATGGGGCGCTACGCGGGCGAGATTCAGCTGCTGCAGCCGCCTGTGAACCGTGCATTGCAGAACAGCAGCGCGTGGCTGAATATGCTGGAGGGCGTAGACGCGCAACGGCCTTCCGGCTGGTCCACGATCGAGTTGGAGTAGGTACGTACGACAGTGCTCTGCTCTCGGTGTCACTAGCAAGTCAAGACGGTCCCTACACTCCTCAAACTTGGCGAGAGCCCACCTCTACCGTTGAGCTCATGGCAAATACAGATCAGACTCCTCCTGCAGGTGACAGAGACTCGCATGGCGGCGAATCCCGACTGCAGCGGGTGTTGGAGGCCGGCCACTTTGCGGTAACGGCGGAACTGAACGCGCCGGATTCGGCTGACCCGAAGGATGTTTATGCCAACGTTGCGGAACTGGGCGACGTTTGCGACGGCATCAACGCGACGGACGGTTCGGGCGCCAACTGCCACATGAGCAGCGTGGCTTGCTGCGCGCTGATGGCGCGGGCGGGCTATGAGCCGGTCCTGCAAATGGGTTGCCGGGACCGCAACCGTATTGCGATTCAGGGCGATCTGCTGGGGGCGGCCGCGCTGGGCGTGGGCAATGTGCTCTGCCTGACGGGCGACGATGTGAGCGCGGGCGATCAACCGGAGGCGCGGCGCGTGTTTGACTTTGACGCGCTGCAGTTGCTGCAGACGGCCAGGATCATGCGCGACCAGGGCGTGTTGCTGAGCGGGCGCAAGTTGACAACGCCGCCCGAGTTTTTGCTTGGCGCGGCGGCGAACCCGTTTGTGCCGCCGCAGGATCTGCGGCACCTGCGCCTGGCAAAGAAGATCGAGGCGGGCGCGCAGTTCATCCAGACGCAGTACTGTTACGACGTGCCGGTGTTCGAGGCCTTCATGCGCCGGGCGCGGGATATGGGGCTGCACGAGAAAGTCTACCTGCTGGTAGGCGTGGGTCCCCTGCGCTCGGAGCGGGCGGCGGAGTTCATGCGCAGCCGTGTGCCGGGTGTACACATTCCGGATGCGATCGTTGACAGGCTTGCGAAGACGCCGCGGAAGGGAAAGCGTGAAGAGGGCATCCGGATCTGCGTGGAAATCATCGAAGAAGTGAAGCAGATTGAAGGGGTGCACGGGGTGCATATTATGGCGTACCGGCAGGAAGAGACGGTGCCGGAGATTGTGGAGCGGGCGGGGATTATGCGGGGCAGAGAGTCTAACGTCGCTGGAGACTCGATAACACCATAGCCAATGGCCTTGATCCTCACTAGATCGACTCGAACCAATTCCTGTCTATTTCAACTGCTTCCACCATCCTTGCTTTCACGCCAAGTCGTAGCTCTCGTAGGAGATCCACAAGTAGCGTGCCATCAATCAGGTCTATAGGTGGTGCGCCGTCTCTCGTTGCCTCATTGTGTGCACTGCTTGTGAAGCTACCCGTAGTGAGAATCAGTCCCTTATCAGCGCGACCTTGCATTGCTCCCCGGAAATCCCTAACTGCACCTGCAGAAACACTGCCTTTGTACCGCTTACATTGAAACATAACTGGGAAGCTGATAAGCCCAGCCAGTCGAATAATACCTTGGCCGTCGATACCGTCATCCCCAGACTTGCCAGTTACTTCTACCTCAATAAACCCCGATTCACGCAAGAGCCTTTGGCACAGACGCTCAAAGCCGTCAAAAGGCAACTCTAACAGAATTTCCAATTGGTCGTCTCGCCAAGTGGCGGTTTCTTCAGCAGCATCGCCTGAAAGGCTAGTTTCTTGATCTCTAAAGACCTCGTCGTCGGATCTCTCTTTTTCGGCATCCAATAAGGAATTTACATAGCTGACCACTTCTTTGGGATCTACGCTCTCAATCTTTTGGCCTTTAGGGGTGAAGGACCATACCCCCATCGTTGAATTCTCAATCAGGCCATATTTTTTTAGATAAGACTTTGCCCAGCTTAGCCTATACGCTAGCTGTGTTTGCCTTCCCTTGCCGTGAGGTTTCTCGGCGATGTGGGATGGAAGACCCAATTCTAATTTTACCCTGTCAACTATATCTTTGTTGGAAGCACTTCCCCCCTGTGAGCGAATGGCTTTTATAGTTGGGTTCATCAACTGTTGAGAGTTTGGGACGGAATCATATGCAGGTTTTTCAGACAAAACGGAGACTCCTGAATTCGCTTTGTGTCGTTCGCTGCGCTAACTGCGCCAATCGTTCTGAGGGACGAAATAGAAGTAGGCGCCCCTCTTCGGCGCAGTTCTCGACGCCTCTGACATCGCTTTGGGACTCAGTCAGGGTAGTCGATTCGTATCATGCCAAATTCAATGACACCGCTCGGCAGGAATCTATAGTCCGGCTCATAGTCGCGGTGTGTGCGCAGGCGGTCCTTCTTTTCCACTGGGACCCCGATGGGAACGACGTTCAGAGGAAAAAGCACCAGAATCAGATCACAGTTTACGTCCTTCAGCGCATCGCGAATATCGCCGTAGCCGTAGAGCTCCTGCTTGTCGTGCCGGCCACCCACGCAAGTCCATTGAGCAGGATCATCGGATAACAGAAGGGTCTGCTCGCTCCAGTCGCGAGTGACGGTAAGGGACTGGCCGGTGAGGGCGAAGTTTGGTCGCGTATCGCCCACATCTGCCTGTACCCACAGCGTCAGTTTCGCCCCCTTCAGGTCAACATCGCCGCGCAGACGAACTGTCATGCGGGCGTTGGTTAAGTTGCGATCCTTACCTTCCGCCAGGAACCGATTGACGCCGACTTCGGCCGCAATCTCGTCGGTATAGTGGTTGGCGTGGGTATAGAGATAGGCAAGCAGATGTAGATAGCCTGCGCCGGGAGCGGAGTGATTGGGGTCGACGCGCCAGGGGCCGCGCGTAACGAAGGCGCCCTCGTTCAGTTCCGGCCGGTGAGATCCCGTCCCCCATGCGCACCAGCCACCGGGGCCGTCGTCGAAGGTTTCGATATAGGGTGTGCGATCCACTGACGACTCCTTGGACGGGCCTGTACCCAACGGGAGGGCCTGAGACGGCAATTTTTCAGTGCGAACCTATTGGTTCGGCAGCACAAAGTAGAAGCGGGCGCCGCCTTCGGCGCGGTTTTCGACGCGGATGATGCCGTCGTGGGCTTCGACGACGGCTTTGGCGATTGTGAGGCCGAGGCCGGAGCCGCCGCCGCTGGCGCGGCTGCGGGATGGCTCGACGCGGTAGAACTGTTCGAAGACTTTGGCCAGGCTTTCGTCCGGGATGCCCGGTCCGGAGTCAAATACGTCGACGCGTACACCTTCCCTGACGCCTTGTGCGCTGACGGCGACGGAGCCGCCAGGGGGGGTGTGGCGCACGGCGTTGCCGATAAGATTGGTGAGTACGCGGCCGATGAGGCCGGCGTCAAGCATGACCGGGTCGACACGGGGGTCTGCGCTGCCGGATAGGCCGATGCCAAGCTCTTCGGCCTGGACTGCGAAACTCTCCAGCGTATCGGAGATCAGGTCGGAAAGCGAAATGGGCTGGCGGTCGAGATTCAGGCCGCCCGCTTCGATCTCGGCCATTTCGAAGAGCTCGTCGATGAGGACTGATAGGGCGGAGGCGTCGAACTGAATTGTTCGCAGGTAACGCTGTGTCTCATTCGGGTCGGTGATGTAGCCATCGGTGAGGGCTTCCACGAGGGCTTGGATGGAGGCGAGGGGTGTGCGCAGGTCGTGTCCAATCCACGCCAGCAGATTGCGGCGCAGTTGCTCGGTTTCGCGATGCCGAATTTCGGCGGCTTCCAGGCGGGCGGCCATCTGATTGAATGTCATTCCCAGGTGCGCCAGCTCGTCTTTGCCGACAACCTCGACGCGCACATCCAGCCTGCCTTCGGCGATTGCGGCGGCGGCGCGGCCCACCCACTGGATCTTCTCTGAGAGGGCGGCCGAGAGGAAGTAGCCCAGCGCGGTCGCAATACCGCCGGCAAAGATGAGCAGCACAGCCGCCAGGCGCAAGTCGTGATCGCTGGCGAACATGAGGCGGGCGGTCACAAAAACATTGAGGAAGGTCAACAGGCTGGCAAAGCCGTATCCGCCGAGCAGGGTCCAGCTGAGTCGGGGTGAATAGTGCAGCCACCCCAGGCGGTAGACCAGATAGACGGCGGCGACGGAAAGGAGCGCGGTGGCGGTCAGAAACTGGGCCATCGCCCAGAGTTCCTCGGTTGGCGGACTGAGGACCGCCAGAAATAGGATGAGGCCACCCAAAACAGCGATGATGACGCCGAGAAGAAAGCGGACTGACGGAGAAGCTGGTGATGGAGCAAAGGTTGTCGTGTTCATTATCCCTCGAATAGGTGGACAGCTGGGGATTCTCTCGGATTCTCAGCTGTCCACCACTACTTACTCTCCCGTTTCAAAGCGATAGCCAACGCCCCAGACGGTGATAATGTGGCGCGGCGTTGAGGGGTCCTGTTCGATTTTCTCGCGCAGGCGGCGCACGTGGACGGTGACGGTGCTGGCGTCGATAAACTCTGACACGCCCCAGACCTGGTCAAGCAGCTGGTCCCGGTTAAAGACCTGGTTTGGATTGCTGGTGAACATCCATAGCAGGTCGAACTCTTTTACTGTCAATGGGATTTCCTCGCCGGCGACAGTGACCTGGCGCGTGCGAGGGTCGATGTGAATGTTACCGCAGGTTACTGGTTGATCGCCGCCGGGAGGTGTGGGGGTCTGCTGCGTACGCCGGAGGACGGCCTTGACTCGGCTGACGAGTTCACGCGGGCTGAAGGGTTTGACGACGTAATCGTCGGCGCCCAGTTCCAGACCGAGAATGCGGTCGATCTCATCCTTGCGGGCGGTGAGCAGAATGATTGGGATTGAGCTTGTCGCCCGGACCTGGCGTGTGATCTCGTAGCCGTCGACGCCTGGCAACATTACGTCCAGGATGAGCAGGTCCGGTGGGTCGGACTGCAGCAGGTCCAGGGCGGATTGTCCGTCGCCGACTACGGTTGCCTCGTATCCCATCTGTTCAAGATAGAGGCTGACAACCTCTCGAATGCTGGGTTCATCATCGACGACGAGAATTTTGACGCCGGCCATGGGGTGTACGATTCCCCTACAAAAGTGTTACAATGAGTCTCGAATATTGCCAGTGGTTAAGAATCCGGTAATCTTTGACCCACTGACAGGGAATTTTTTATCGGGTATAATACGAGTGGCGGAACTGTGACCGCTCATATTGTTGCATAACATGTTTGATTAATCAATCTCAAGGAGGAGCATTGACCATGCAACTGAAAAAACCGATTTCTTTGATTCTTATTGCGATGCTGTTGTTCTCCACCACGGTTGTCCTGCTTCCGGCTGAATTTGCCCTTGCGAGTGACGGACCGACTTTCGAGTCGAGCCACGGCGGAGATGACGATGACGCAATGGGCGATGCGGTCACCTATGTAATACGGATTGAGAACATCTCCGGTGACAGCGACCTGCCGACTCCGTTTGCGCCGGGCGTCTGGGTGTTGCACAGCGAACCCGGTCCTCTCTTCATTGAAGGTGAAGCGGATAAGGGTTACGGGCTGGAGGCCCTGGCCGAGGACGGTGACCCGTCCGCGCTGGCCGAGGCCCTGAACGGGATGGACCTTCACGCGGGTGTATTCACTACACCGGTGGGCGCGGATGGTCCTGCGCCGATTTTCCCAGGCGAAGCCTACGAGTTTGAGGTAAAGGTTACGGCCGAGGCGCCGTATCTTTCGTTCGCCACTATGTTTGTGCAGTCCAACGACCTCTTCGTCGGTCCTGGCGAGGCGGGCATCGCTCTCATCGATATGGACGGTATGGCGATGGAGGGTATGCAGGACATTACTGCGGATCTGCAGCTCTGGGACGCTGGAACCGAGTTCAACGAGGAGCCTGGCGTTGGCCCTGATCAGGCTCCCCGACAGTCCGGCGCCAACACCGGTCGCCCGGAGATTGGTGGGACTGTTCAAGTCGTGGATGACGGCTTCTCTTATCCCGATGTCTCCGCCCTCGTGAAGGTCTCCATCGACAAGGCGATGATGATGGAAGCGGGCATGGAGAAGGACGACGAGATGATGGCCGACAAGGATGACGAGATGATGTCCGATAAAGATGACGAGATGATGTCGGACAAGGACGGCATGATGGGCGAAATCATGCTGATGGAAGAGGGGGACACGCCCTATACCGTGGTGGGCGGCGACACGCTCGGCTCCATCGCCAGGCGCGCTTACGGCGCCAGCAAGTACTGGTCGGTCGTCTGCAGTGCCAACGGGCTTGCGAACTGCAACATCATCCACATCGGCGATGAGCTGACGCTGCCATCGCATGCCGACGCAATGGCCAAGATGGACATGATGATGATGGGTGAGAAAGATGGCATGATGTCGGACAAAGACGACGAGATGATGGCCGATAAGGACGACGAGATGATGTCCGACAAAGACGACGAGATGATGTCCGACAAAGATGACAAGATGATGTCGGACGACGATGGCATGATGAAAGACGACGGCATGATGATGGGCGACATCATGTTGATGGAGGATGGGGACACGCCGTACACGGTGGAGGGCGGCGACACTCTTGGCGCCATCGCCAGGCGCGCCTACGGCTCCATTAATTACTATAAGGCCATCTGCAGCGCGAACGAGATCGAAGACTGCAACGTCATCGATATCGGCGACGAGCTGCTGCTGCCCACGCAGGCTGAGGCCGAAGAGATGATGGACAGCATGATGATGGACGACGGAATGGACGCGATGGACAAGAAGGACGACATGTAGGAACTGGGGGCATCAGAGCCCAGAGTGCAAATGGAGGCGCGCAGTGCGCGCCTCCATTTGCACACATAAGACACTGAGATGACCGTGAAAACTCTTACGAAGGCATTGACCGACAAAGATGTCGGACGGCGTGAACGTCCTGACCTCGGTCACAGTTGCGCCGTTCGATTGAGTTGCAGGCGACCTCAGGTTGGAAGGCGTTATCGATTCGTTTTGCTGACGTTGATTTGCGGGTTGCTACTGGCTGGCTGTGTCGTGCCGGAAGCGATACCGGTCCAAAGCGACGAAGGGAATCAGAGCGAACAGGACGCCAAGGTTGTGGCGATTCAGACTCGAGTCGCGGAAGAGCGGGCCCAGCAAGGTTCGGACGGGGAGGAAGCAGTGGCCGACGGCAGCGATGGGGCGCAAGATCAGACTGCCACTGTCGAGGAGACCGGTGAAACGCTGGCCCCCGCCCCAACAGCGCAGCAGCTTGAACTTCTGGCCAAGTTACGGCCGCAGGGAGAGGCGCCCGAGCTGCTAAACGAGGTATGGCTGAACTCGGAACCGCTGAAGTTGGCGGACCTTCGGGGCAACGTCGTACTGGTCGAGTTCTGGACCTATGGGTGATACAACTGCGTAAACGTAATTCCCTCGTTGAGGGAATGGCACCAGAAGTACGCGGATGACGGTTTTGTAATCATTGGCGTCCACACGCCGGAGTTCCGACACGAACGGGATGTGAATAACGTCGAGAACTCCCTTGTGCGCCTGGATATCGATTTTGCTGTTGCGATCGATAATGATTGGAAGACCTGGCGCTCCTATAACAACCGCTACTGGCCGGCGATGTACTTTATCGACAAGACCGGACAGATTCGCTACCTGAAGATCGGCGAAGGCCAGTACGCATACTCAGAGTCGGTGATACAGGCGCTGCTGGCTGAACCATACACAGCCAACTGAATTGAGGCAGCCATTCTGCGCAGATGCGGGGGCATTGATGCGCCCCCGCGTGCGCGCGCTCAGAATCGGAAACGTTCCACTTTGCCACTTGGGCATCCGGCGAGTGTCCGTCACGTAAGCCGGAGGCACGCCCAGTTTCTCCTCTACGACAGTAAAGTCCAACCACAATGGAAAATCCCGCAGCTTCTCGGCTCAAGACCGGCTCCGATATCGACGGGTCGATTCTTCAGTTCAATACACTTTATTTGAGCGGGCCCTTCGGCGCCGGTAAGACGACAGCGGCGATCGGGCGCGTTCTCTGGCTTCTGCGCCAGGAGCGAGTTCGGGGCGACCAGATATTGGTTTTGGTGCCCCAGCGCAGTCTTGGACAGCCATATCATGAGGCGTTACTCAGTTCCGACGTGCCTGCGGGGGGACTGGTGCAGGTGACGACGGCAGCGTCTCTGGCGCGGTCGAGTGTGGCGCTATACTGGCCGCTGGCCGCCCGCGACGCCGGTTTCGCGACACCGAGCAGGGAGCCGACCTTCCTCAATCTGGAGACGACGCAGTACCACATGGCCGGCCTCGTGGAGAGGGCGGCGCAGCAGGGCGAGTTCGATGCGATCCGATTGCAGAGAGGTCGCATCGTGAGCCAGGTGCTGGACAATCTCAACAAAGCGGCGCTTCACGGCTTCACGTTGGAGGAGGCATACGGGCGACTGGAGAGCACGGTCCCGCCGGGCGAAAAGATGGTGGCGCGTCTAAATGTACTGCGAACGGCGCGCCGCATCAGCCTGGCTTTCCGGCAGTTGTGTTTGGAGGAGTCTCTGGTTGATTACAGCCTGCAGATGCAGATCTTCTCGCGGGTGATACTCGAGCACGAATGGTGCCGGACCCATCTGTTCCGCAGCTTTCGGCATCTGATATTTGACAATGCCGAAGAGGAAACTTTCGCGGCGCAGGAGATGGTGCGCCTCTGGCTTCCCCACTTGGACAGCGCATTGATCGCGGTCGATGAGGATGGCGGCTACCGGGCATTCTTGGGGGCGGACGCGCAGAATGCCGAGCGATTGGCTCACTACACGGAGAAGCGGATTCGGCTGCAGAATTCGCTCGTCGCGGCGCCTGGGTCCTCAGCGTTGATCGGTCGAATCAACCGTGCCGTAAACCGTCAGGCAGTCGAAGTTACCGGGGATCGAAGCGCGGACGGAGAAAGCGAACTACCGGCCGACAGCCCGATTGTGTTTCCCGAGCGTTCACACCGGTTCTATCCCCAGATGATCGAATGGGCAGTGGACGAAATCGAGCGCCTAGTCAAGGAAGAGGGGGTCGCGCCGCGGGAAATCGTGGTTCTGGCACCGTTTGTTAGCGATGCCCTTCGGTTCAGCCTGCTGTCCCGGCTGGAGGATAAAGGGGTTCCGGCGACCAGCCACCGACCCAGCCGAGCCCTGAACGCGGAGCCGGCAGTGCGAACGCTGCTCACCCTGGCCGCGCTCGCTCATCCGATTTGGCAGCGGCGGCCGCCGCGGGAAGACGTGGCGCTGGCTCTGGAGAATGCAATCGACCCGCTGGACCCTGTGCGGGCTAGCGTGCTGGCGCAGGCAGCGTACAATGTACGCGACGCCGCGGGCGTGTCGCTACGGGACTTTGCAGACCTGCGGGGGGATGTGCAGAAGCGGGTCTCGTTTGCCAGTGGGGAGCTCTACGAGCGGTTGCGCAAGTGGTTGGCCGACTACCGGGCGGAGAGTGAATTCTCTCCACTGGACCGATTCTTTGCCCGTCTTTTTGGCGAGCTACTGAGCCAGCCAGGTTTCGGGTTCCATGAACGGCCTGATGCTGCCCGGTTGACCGACAGGCTCGCGCGCTCAGCGCAAGATTTCCGATGGGCGATTGGAGAGCAAGGCGGGAGACTTGGAGCGCAAGAAGAATCTCCAGCTGTCCCCGGTTCATCTGATGAGGGGAGCTCGCCGAAGATCGAGGTTGGCCGCGCCTACATTGACTTGGTTGAGAGCGGAGCGCTGGGGGCACTTTATGTGCCGGCCTGGACGGTCGAGGATGATGCTGTGTTAATTGCGCCGGCATACACTTTTTTGATGCGGAACCGCGTGGTGGATGTACAGTTCTGGCTCGACATCGGCGCGGAAGGCTGGTGGCAACGCATCCACCAGCCGTTGACCCATCCCCATGTGCTTTCAAGAAACTGGCCGCGGGAAAAGATTTGGGGTGATGCGGAGGAGATTCGAAGCCGCCAGGAGAACCTGCGGCGCTTGTCGATCGGACTCTTGCGGCGTGCGCGGCGCAGTGTATACCTGGGCTTGAGCGAATACGGGGAGAGCGGGATGGAACAGCGTGGGCCTCTCCTGCGATTGCTCAATCGTGTCCAGATACAGGCTTGAGGTTGGTTAGCCCTCGGTTCAGAAGGCTGTGTTTTGGCGCGCGAACAGGCCGAGGCTGGGATCCAACCGGTCAAGTTACGAACCACACGAACACTGCGCCGATCTGTCCCGATGCTGGCTGTTTGCGGATGGAAAAGGGGTCCTTCCCTGGGGGCAGGAACAGCGCAGTCAGGAAGGCCCGACGGCGGATGCTGCAGATAAATGAGGATGCACAGTTCAAACGGGCTTTTTTTGCGAATGTTTGCTGAAAGTTTTCCCCTGTATTACAATGTTTTGGCCTTCTACGCTATGCCCAATCTTCCCCGTTTGTACGAGGCATCAGTTGGTCTAACAGAACACCGACGAAGTATGATGGGGCGGTCGGCACGCTGACCGCAGGGATTATTTCCACGAAAGATTTGGGCCGGCGGCCTCCACCCACTTGGAACCTGACAAGCTCTGCGAACCGTGAGTAGCGAATTCCTTTTTGGCATCCACGATTTTGGCGGCGAAGATTATATGCGCGCGGCCAGGAAACAGGGCTGGATTGTCTTCAGTGAAGTTGTCGGGCATGATCCGAACGATCTCACGGGCAAAGATTACAGTTCACTCAGTCGTCAGGGTTTGGGCGTCATTGTCTGCCTGAACAATGGCCACTTTCCCCAGGGTACGCTGCCTCTGAGCAGCGAATACGCCAACTTCGCGCGTCGCTGCGCAAATTTTGTGGCCGCCAGCAAGGGATGCAGCCGCTGGGTAATCGGCAACGAGATGAACTATGCGATCGGGCGGCCCAGTACGGCGTCGGCGCTTGAATCGCGCAAGCACTTTGGCAACGCGCCCGCGGGTGACCCGACACTGCGCAGCTTGCCTGAACGGTTCAGCGCGCTGCTAAACGCAACCGACAGGGAAGCGGCACAGGAAGTCAGGGAAGATGAGGAGCTGATCACACCTCAACTCTACGCCAACTGCTACAGTATGTGCCGGCAGGCGATTCACGGCCTAGAAGGTCATGAAAATAACCAGGTCCTGGTGGGCGCCGTAGCGCCATGGAATACCCAGACAGTCTATCCAGGCAATCCAAACGGCGACTGGATCAAGTATTTTCAGGACATTTTGCTGCAATGCGGCGCAAGCGGCTGCGACGGAGTCACGTTGCATACCTTTACACACGGGGCGAATCCCACCCTGATATTGGATAACAGCAGACTACCGGACTTTCCCCAGCATCACTGTCATTTCCAGGCATACCGGGACTTTATGCATGCGATACCGGTTAACATGCGCCATCTGCCCGTATACGTAACGGAGACGGACCAGGGCGGACCTTGGGAAAATGTAAACCGGGGCTGGATACAGTCTGCCTACGCGGAAATCGATCGTTGGAACCGGCAGAACGCACAGAAGATTCAGGCGATGGTGTTGTACCGCTGGCCGCAGTTGGACCGATGGCACATCAAGGGTAAAGGGGGGGTCATCGAGGATTTCCGCGCTGCTTTGCGGCACGACTATCGTTGGAACGTAGAGGCAGAACAGAGCCGGCCGGAACCGCGGGAATGGGGGCAGTTTGACCGCCAGCCGGACCGCCAACAGGATCCCCAGTCGGAGCCCAGGGCAGCGCGCAGGCCGGCTGAGGCTGTAGAGGAGCCGCCAGAGGTCGAAGTCACCGAAGAGATGAGAATGGGCCGCGGGATGGTATACAGGGTGCAGTGGCTGAAGGGGAGGCCCCCCAGCCCGCTTTACCCTGGCCAACACGTCAGCTTCCCGGTGACGGTCAAAAACATCGGCACAATCGCTTGGCCCGCTGAGGGTCCGCAACCGGTTGCCCTCGGCTATCATTTTTTCCAGAATCGGCAAGAGCTTCCGTTTCCCGACGGCCGCCCGGTACTGACAGCACTGCCCGACGACGTAGCGCCGGGCGAGACGGTCACGATCGACGCGCAGATGGTTATCCCCGACAGTCCAGGCAACTACACGCTTGTCCTGGATCTGATCAGCGGCGGCGAAAACTGGTTCCAGACAATGCAGTCGGACATTCTCACCCGCTGGCTGAGTGTGAGCGCGGCACCCGAGACGGCTGAAGTCGAGCAGGGTCCGTTGCCCGCGCCTGATACTATTGAGCAGGAAAAGGCAACGGCTGAACCGGCGCCGCAACCGGAACCGACACCTGAATTGCCGGTCCAAACGGAAGCGCGTTCTTCTTCTGCGCCCCAGGGGCCACCTGTCGTCGATATCTCTACGACGCTCCCGCTCGGTGAGAATCCGTTCGCACTACGTACGCTCGATCAGATCCGGAGGCTGGTGATCTGTCACACGGCCGCGCCTTCGGGCGTGCCTGTTCAGACTGTTGCGCAGGCGCATATTTCGCAGGGCTATCCCGGAATTGCCTATCATTACTTCGTGCTGGAATCGGGAGAAATCTTTCAGGTGGCCGCGGTCGAGGCTGTGGTAAACGATGAGGCCGAGTGGAGCCTGACCGGCGTGAACATCTGTCTGGAAGGGAATTTCGACGAAGCGGTGCCGCCTCCCGCGCAGCTGACAGCGGCGGCCCAGCTGTGCGCCTGGATGCTACCTCGGTTCCAGTTGACAGCGCAGAGCGTGGTTGGCATGTGCGAGCTACTGGAAACGTCCAGCCCAGGGAGTACATTCGACAACGGGCCTGTCTGGAAGAGTGCGTTGATCGAGCAGATAGTCCAGTTACTCACCGATTCCCCGCTGTCGCCAGCGGCAGATGGGGTGGACGGGGAGGCCCCCGGTTCGATGGACGACAGCTCCGCTGCGCGCGGGCCGGAGAGGATACCGGCGCCGAGACCCCCGATCGAGGATGTGGTCGATCGCCTGCCGCGTGATTCGCAGCGCTTTGTCCAGCGTGAGGCTGACGATGTCGAGTTTATCGTCATCAACCACACGGCCGCGCCGCCGATCACGCCGCTGCAGACGATTGCTGCGGCGTTCCATCGCCGTCTGCCCGGGATTCTCTATCAGTTCTTCATTGCCTCCAACGGCGCGATTTACCAGACACAACCGCTGCTGGAGGCGGTCGACGGAAAGGTTCCGTATATTGCACGGGCGATCAACATCGGCTTTGCCGGGGAGTTCAATGATGATATTCCGAGCCCGGCACAGATCAAGTCTGGGCGGCAGTTGATCGCGTGGCTGATGGAGGCGTTCCCGCAGCTGACGCTGGCCAGCATTCGCGGGGTGAACGAATTCATCAACCACACTTCGCCCGGGGAGCAGTGGCTGCAAGGACGGCGTTGGAAAGATGTACTGATCAACGCGGTGCGGACGGGAGACGATTCGACGGAGACCGAAGATGCGCAAATCGGCGACGGGGCGGGCACCGGCGCAAATGGACTGCGTTCGACGAGCGGCTCAATGGAAGCGCCGGACGGCGAAGGCCTTTTGCGGCACGAGCTACCGGATGCAGGAGAGCAGCCGGGCCCGAGAGCACAGGTCGCCCAGCCTCAGATTCGGGACATCGGCCACGCGTTGCCCCGACACCCCACCATGCAGTACCGGCGACGCCAACTGGCAGCCATCACCCATGTAGCGATCCATCATACGGCTTTGCCGCCCCATGTCGGGCCGGATCGCATTGCCCAAACACACGTAGACGAAGATCTGGATCGCGGGAAGAGTGCCTGGTCGGGCATCGGGTACCACTATTTCATCCCCGCAGATGGTGAGATTCTGCAGACTCAGCCGGTGGAGCTGCGTACACACCACGTGGACAGGCACAACTCCTACGCAATCGGCGTCGCTTTCGCCGGCAGCTTTATGAACGGTTCGACACCGACGACGCGGCAGATACATTCCGGCGCCAGATTGATCGCCTGGTTGGTGCAGGAGTTCGGGCTGCAGCTTACCGATGTCCTGGGCCACAATGAGTTCTCGTATAATTCCACGCCCTGCCCGGGCAGTGAATGGTTGGAGGGCAAGAGATGGCGCGACACACTCATCGAAGAGATCGAGCGCGTCCAGAGCGGGGTCCCTCCGTATCACTACGTCCTGTTTCCGTCCGAGGAGTCGATGGCCGAGACGGTGGCGGAGGCCGGCTACTATTTTGACGAATTCAAGCCGGAAGCGGGCACTTTCATCGAAGATGCGCTACGAGCGCAGTATGTGACTCTGGTCGGGGCGGGGACGGTCTCGACGGCGGAAGCCGAGCGCCGCTTGGTGGATGCAGGAGTGGAGATTGACCACCTGGACGACTCCGATGCCATATCGGCCACGCAAAGACTGCTGCAGCTAGCCCACGATAAACGACGTTTCCGGTCACTGCTCGAGTCGTAGCCGGCATGGAAACCGACCTCAATCCCTTAGGCGCCGGCTACCCGGTCAGCCTCCCCATTTTTGACGGCCCGATCGGGCTATTGCTCCACTTGATCGAACGTGAAGAACTGAATATTACGGAAGTATCGCTGGTGGCGATAACGGACCAGTACCTGCGCGCGATCGAAGTGATGCAGGATGTTGAGCCGGGTGCGCTGGCCGACTTTCTGGTGGTGGCAGCCAGGCTTCTCTACATTAAGAGCCGGGGCCTGCTGCCCCACCCGGAAGATGAGGAGGATGAGGAAGAAAGCCAGAGCGGGGGGTTGATCCAGCAGTTGCTGGACTATCGCCGCTTCAGAGCCGCGACCGGCGAGCTGCGGCTGCGCGCTTCGATCGGGTTGCGGACCAGCGCCCGATTGACTCCGCCGCAACTGGACCGCAGATTGGATCTGTCGGCACTGACTATCGAGAAGCTGGCAGATGCGGCCCAGAGGGCGTTGAACAACCTTCCCAGCGAACCGGCTCTACCCTCTGTTCGGTCCTACCCCATTACCGTTGCCGAGAAGATCGAGGCGATTCGCGAACGGATCAGAGGCCAGTGGGGCAGGAACGGCGCCGCGGGCAGCGCTGTGCCCTTTTCGACGCTACTGTCCCAGAGCCGGAGCCGCCCGGAGGTAATCGTTACGTTTTTGGCCGTTTTGGAGCTGATCAAGCAAAAGGAGATCGCAGCGGAACAGGAGGAGACCTTCGGAGAGATAATGCTGCGCTGGGTGCAGTAACTGAATTCTGGAGGTGTTACGTCGCGGTGCAACGGGGGCCGGCGTCGACTTTAGGCGATGCCGGCCCCCGCTTTGGTCTAGTCGGCCAGAGTGCTAACGTCGCCGATTGGCAGGCCCTGGACCTGGGCCTTGAGCAGCCGGCGCATGATCTTGCCGGAACGTGTCTTGGGCAGGCCGTCGACGATGCTCAGCTCAGAGGGCACGGCGATCGGCCCGACTTCGTGACGCACATGAAGTTTGAGGGCGTCGACCAGATCGGAGCTGCCGCTGACGCCGTCGTTGAGGATACAGAAGGCGTGAATCACGTTGCCGCGCAGCTCGTGGGGAATGCCCACGCAGGCGGCCTCGGCAACGTCCGGGTGGCTGACGAGTGCGCTTTCGATTTCGGCGGTACCGAGTCTGTAGCCGCTGACCTTGATTACGTCATCCATACGACCGATGATCCAGAAGTAGCCGTCGTCATCGCGGCGGGCGCTGTCGCCGGTGAAGTACCAGCCCTGTTGGGCGAATTCGGACCAGTACTGTTCGACATAGCGGTCCGGGTCTCCCCATACAGTACGGGCCATTCCCGGCCAGGGTCGTTTGACGACGAGATAGCCGTCCTCGTTGGGCTCGCAGGTGGAGCCATCTTCGCGAACGACGTCGGCTTCGATTCCGGTGAATGGCAAGGTGGCGCTGCCCGGTTTGAGGGCGACAACTGGTGTGGGCGTGATCATGAAACCGCCGGTTTCGGTCTGCCACCAGGTGTCCATGATCGGGCAGTTTTCGCGGCCGATGACACGGTGATACCAGCGCCAGGCTTCCGGGTTGATCGGTTCGCCGACGCTGCCGAGGAGGCGCAGGCTGGACAGGTCGTGCTGCTCGGCCCAGGCGTCGCCAAAGCGCATCAGGCCGCGAATGGCGGTGGGCGCGGTGTAAAGGATGGTGATACCGTAGTCCTCGACCAGCTTCCAGTAGCGATTGGGGTGAGGATAGTCGGGCGCGCCCTCGTACATAAAGCCGGTGGAGCCAAGGATCAGCGGCGCGTAGACAATGTAGCTGTGTCCGGTAATCCAGCCGGGGTCGGCGGCGCACCACCAGAGGTCGTCCTCTTTGAGGTCGAAGACATATTTCAGGGTGGTGGCGGTGTAAACCTGGTAGCCGCCACAGGTATGGAGGACACCCTTGGGTCTGCCGGTCGTGCCGGATGTGTAGAGGATGAAGAGAGGATCTTCGGAGTCCATCGGCTCCGGCTCGCAGATGGGGCTGGCGATGGGGAGGGCCATCTCCTCGTGCCACCAGTGATCGCGGCCTGGCGTCATCTGAACGTCCTGCATGGTACGTTGGTAAACGATGACAGTATCTACGATGGAGCTGCGTTTGACGGCCTCGTCAGAGATGTCCTTCAGATTAACAGTTTTTCCGCGTAACCAGGCACCGTCAGAGGTGATCAGCACCCTGGACTGGGCGTCGTCGATGCGGCTGGCGAGGGCCTGCTCGCTGAATCCGCCGTAGACGACGGAGTGTACGGCGCCGATCTTGGTGACGGCCAGCATTGCAATCATCAACTCGGGGGTCCGGCCCATGTAGATGGTCACGGTGTCGCCCTTGCCAACACCTTTGCCCTTGAGCACGTTGGCAAACTTATTGACTTCCTGCCAGAGCTGGTAATAGCTGTAGTTCTGTTTGTCGCCTTCTTCGCCTTCAAAGATCAGGGCCAGCTTGTGCCTGCGCCAGGAATTCACGTGCCGGTCCAATGCGTTGTAGGCGATATTGGTTTTGCCGCCGACAAACCATTTGAAGAACGGCGCGCCGCTGTCATCGAGCACCTTTTCGTAGGGCTCGAACCAGTCGATCATCTCGTTTGCGCGGGCGTCCCAGTAGGCCTCGACATCTGCGAGCGCTTCGCCGCGCAGTTCGAGATAGTTGGGCACAACGGCGTTAGCGACCGCCTCTGGCGACGGTTGGTACAGTTCGCTGTCGGCGGCCGGGACCTCGATAGCCTGGCCGTTTGAGCTCTGTTCCGACATTCTTCCCTCCTTCATTCGATGTCTATATGATCCGCTGCGGGATCTGCAACTATGATAGCACAGGTTCGGACGTTGATTCAGATATTCTTTGAGGCCAGTTCTGCGATCTCCTCGGGGTGACGGGCGATAGCGACACCGGCATCCTCGAGCGCTTCAATCTTTTCTGCGGCGGTGCCTTCACCGCCGGAAATAATGGCGCCGGCGTGGCCCATGCGCTTGCCGGGCGGGGCCGTCTGGCCGGCAATGAAGGCGGTTACCGGTTTACTCATTTCAGTCCTTATGTAGTCGGCGGCGACCTGCTCGTCGGTTCCGCCTATCTCCCCGATCAGGACGACCTGCTCGGTACCGGAATCCTGTTCAAACATCTGCAGTACGTCCAGGAAGTTGAGGCCCTTGATTGGGTCGCCGCCGATGCCGACTGCGGTACTCTGGCCGATGCCACGCGCGGTCAGGGCATAGATGACCTCGTATGTGAGCGTACCGGAGCGACTGACGATGCCGACGTTGCCGGGCGTATGAATGTGGCCGGCCATGATGCCGACTTTGGCAGAACCAGGGGAGATGAGGCCGGGGCAGTTGGGCCCGATCAGCAGGGAATCGGTTGAATCCAGGTAGGCGCGGGCGCGGGCCATGTCGAGGGCGGGGATGTTCTCGGTGATGCAAACGATGAGTGCGACGCCGGCGTCGGCGGCCTCGAGGAGGGCGTCAACGGCGAAGGCGGCGGGAACGAAGATGATGCTGGTATTGGCGTCGGTTGTGGCGACGGCTTCGTGGACGGTATCGAAAACGGGCGTGTTGCCGACGGCCCATTGACCGCCGCGTCCGGGCACGGCCCCGGCAACGACATTGGTGCCGTACTGGATCATCTGCTCAGCGTGGAAGGCGCCCTGGCTTCCGGTGATTCCCTGCACAAGCAGGCGGGTGTCATTGTCGACGAGGATGCTCATGCACCTTCTCCTTTAGCGGCGGCGACGGCCATCTGGACGGCTTCTGACAGCTGGTTGGCGGAGGGGAGATTGGAGTCGGCCAGAATCTGGCGTCCTTCGTCCTCGTTGACACCCACCATGCGGACGACGATCGGCACCTTTACGTTGAGGCTGTTAATCGCCTCGACGATGCCGTTTGCCACTTCATCGCAGCGGGTGATGCCGCCAAAAATGTTGATGAGAACCGCCTTCACGCGCGCGTCTCGGAGAATGATCCTGAGTGCAGCCAGTACCTTGTCGGCGCCGGCGCCGCCGCCGATATCGAGAAAGTTAGCAGGGCTGCCACCATAAAGTTTGATGATGTCCATGGTAGCCATGGCGAGGCCGGCGCCGTTCACCATGCAGCCGATTTCGCCATCGAGATCGATATAGCTGATTCCGACCTCTCGTGCTTCAGTCTCGGTGGCGCTGTCCTCATCGGGATCACGCATCGCGGCCAACTGCTTCTGCCGGGGCAGAGCGCTGTCGTCGAGGAGGATTTTGCCGTCGACGGCTTGCAGCTGGTTGTCGCCGTTGATGACGAGCGGATTGATCTCGGCGAGGCTGGCATCGCTCTCGACGAAGGCACGGTAGAGGCTCTGCGCGATCTTCGTGAAGGCGGAGACGTGTTCCTTGGGCAGCCCGATGCCGTATGCGAGTTGGCGGGCCTGGTAGCCCTGCATGCCCAGGAGGGGGTGGACGTGGACGGTAATGATCTTTTCGGGCGATTCGGCAGCCACCTCTTCGATCTCGACGCCGCCCTCACTGCTGGCCATGATGGCTACCCTACGCGCGCCGCGGTCGAGGACGGCGCCAAGGTAGATTTCGGAACGGATGTCGGCGGCCTCGTCCACCAGGACTTTTTTCACCGTCAGGCCCTTGATGTCCATGCCGAGAATCTGGGCAGCTACGTCCTCGGCTTCATCCGGCGTACCGGCCAATTTGATGCCGCCAGCCTTGCCGCGTCCGCCGACAAGCACCTGGCTCTTGATAACGACTGGATTGCCGATCTCTTCAGCGATGGCACGCGCTTCGGCAGGCGTGGTTGCGACTTCCCCGTTGGGGATAGGTACTCCGTAATCAGCTAAGACTCGCTTCGACTGGTATTCGTGTAACTTCAAGAGAGGACTCCTCTTCGATTCTAACAGTGAAATGTACAATAAGTTTGTGCACTATAATTGCGACTCCCCTCGGGGAGTTGACAGACTCTCCGGCTATATTATGCCTTATTCGGGATCAGCCTTTCAGTCCCGTGAGGGCGATGCCTCTGATAATCTGGCGTTGGAAGACCAGGAATACGATGAGCAGAGGGATGCTGGCCAGGCTGGCCGCGGTCATAATCTTCTCCCAGTGGGTGGTGGATTCGCCGCGGAAGAAACTGAGGCCGACGGGCAAGGTATAGAACTCGCGACTGTTGGCCAGAATCAGCGGCCACAGGTAGGCGTTCCAGTTGCCGATAAAGTTGAAGATTGCCAGGGCGGCGATGGCCGGTTTGACCAGCGGCGCGGCGATTTTCCACCAGATTCCGAACTCGTTCATGCCATCCATGCGGGCGGCGTCCAGGAGCTCGTTGGGGACACCGTCAAAGAACTGGCGCATGAGAAAGATGCCGGCGGCGGTGATGACGCCGGGAAAGGCGATCCCCCAGTATTGGGTGTAGCCGATGTGCCAGCTCCAGTTCACGCTCATTGTGTACCAGGGTATGATTAGCATTTCGGTCGGGATCATGAGCGTGCCGAGCATACCGATGAAGATGATATTCTTGCCCGGGAAACTGAATTTATTGAGCGTGTAGCCGACCAGGGTGTCGAAAAAGACGACGCTTGTCGTACTGATGGCGGCAACGATAATGCTGTTCAGGTACCATCGCTCGAAACTACTGGTATTGAGCACATTCAGATAGTTCTGCAGCGTCGGGTTTTTGGGGAAGAAGGAGAAGTTTACCAGTTCGGGCGGCGGCTTGACGCTTGTTAGAATCATCCAGATGAAGGGCGTGACCATACAGACGCCGCCGATAGCCAGCAGGATGTATGCGACCAGCAGCCCCCAGCTGAAGCGGCGCTTGCCGCCGCTTTGGGCAGGCACGAAATGTTCCGCGATCTGCAGTGTTCCCTCTGTGCCTATCTCTGCAGAAGTAGTCATGGCAAACGGTTCCTGTGCGCCCCCACCTAGTATTCAACCCGCCGCGAGAAGAAACGCAACTGGATGATGGTGATCAGCAGAATAAGAAAGAAGAGAAGCACGGTGAGCGCGCCGGCGTAGCCCATTTTGTAACTGGAAAACCCCTCGCGATAGACCTCCAGCACGACGGTGGTCGTACTCTTCAGAGGACCTCCCGTGCCCTGGGGGCTCATATTCTGGACGAGAGCGAATAGCCGCAGGTAGGAGATTGTGCCGAGGACGGTCAGGTAGACAATGATTGGATTGAGAAGGGGAAGCGTGATGCGCCAGAACAGCTGCCAGGCGTTGGCGCCGTCGATGCGGGCGGCTTCGTAATAGTGGCCGGGGATCTGCTGGATTCCGGCCAGAAAGATGATGACGGCAAAGCCAAGGTTTTGCCACACGGCAACGGCGGTGATCGATGGCAACGCCTGCGCGGGACTCTTGGTGAAGGGCTGGCCTGGCAGTCCGACCAAATCCAGCGCCTGGTTAATCAGGCCGGTCTCAGGTTGATAGAGCCAGTTCCAGACGAATGCGACGGCGACAGCCGATGTCACGTAGGGTGCGAAATAGGCGACGCGAAAGACTGCGGAAAGGCTCCGGATTTGGGCGAGGAGTAGAGCAACGGCGAGCGCGAGAACCAGCTGCGTGGGCACTCCAAACAGAACGTAACGAACGGTATTGGAAAAGGCGGCCGTAACTGAACTACGCGGCTTACCGGCATCCTGCCAGATTTCCTGGTAATTCTCCAATCCCACCCAGGGGCCAGTGCCTTCGAAGACATTCCAATCGCGGAAGCTGACATTGAAGGCGAGGATGGTCGGGTACCAGCGGATGACGACAAAGAAAACAAGGGCCACGCTCATAAAGACGTAGGCCCAGATGATTTGCCGTTGGCGGAGAGTTAAGCGCATGGAGCTATTCCATCGTCGTTGCAGCGTGTTTCAGGTGACCAGTGCCAGGAACCGCGCCCGACTTTTTGACCGGGGGGAAGGCCGCACAGCACCGGATAGAGAAAGACGGAGGCGAGAGGACATCCTGTCGGGCAGGCGTCCTCTCGCTCCGCGATTGTCACTGTTCGTTTAGCGGCTGGACCAGAAGTCGTCCAGGACCTCCTGATCGGTATCGGCCGCGATCTGCAAGGCAGTGGCTGGGTCTTCGTCGGTCAGAATCACCATGTCAAAGGAGTCGATGATGGCCTGGCGCTGCTGGCTCTCATCGGCGAAGAAGGTGGCGTGCGAGTACTCCAACCCTGCGGCGAAGGCGCCGAGCTTTTCATCTGCGAGCAGTTCAGGATTGCTGCCGGCTTCGAGCTGGGCGGGCAGTTCGCCTACGATGTCGACCCATAGGGCACCGGCGTCTGCGCTGGTGATGAACTGCAGGAACTTAACAGCTGCGTCGAAGCGGGCCTGATCGGCAGCGGCCTTCTTGGTCAGGCCGTGCGTCCAATAGGAGCCGAAGGTGCTCTTGATGCCATTGTGCGAGGGCAGCTCGGTGACACCGAAGTTCATGTCGGGATTGTTGTTGGCGATGGTGCCGAGGCGGAAGGAGCCGTCGACGTGGAAGCAGACGTGACCGCCGACGAAGGCGTTGGTGCTGCCGTCAAACAGGTCCCGATCGCCGGTGGCGAGGTCGGTGTGGAAGGCGAGAAGGTAGTTCCAGGCCTGCAAGCCGGCCTCGTCGTTGTAAAGGACCGTGCTGGAGTCGTCGGTATAGGGCACGCCGCCGAACTGGCGTACCAGCACCTCGCGGAACCAGTGATGGTCCTGGGCGGAAGGATCGGCGACAAAGCCTTGTACGACGAGAGCGCCGTCGTCATCGCGCTGGGTGCAGGCGGCAGCCTGATCTGCCAGCTCGTCCAAGGTCGAGGGCGGGTTTTCGGGATCGAGGCCGGCCTCCGCCATCAGGTCCTTGTTGTAGAAGAGGGCCAGGGCGCGCACCGCTGTGGGAAGGGTGTAAAGCGTCCCTTCGACAAAGCTGGCCTGGACCATGGGGCTGAACTTTTCAGAGACCATTGCAGGCGGGAAGGCATCCTCGGGAAGGGGCACCAGGTAGCCTGAGTCGATCCAGACGGACTGCCAGCCGTAGAAGAGGGTGGCGACATCGGGGCCGACGCCGGCGGGCACACTGGCGGCGATCTTGTCACGGAATTCGGCGTAGGGGATGTCGGCGTTGTGGACGACCTTGATATTCGGGTTCGCCTCTTCGAACTGGGCGATCAGCTGGTCCATCGCATCGACTCTGGCGGCAAAATTGTACTGCCAGTACTCGATTTCGACGACCTCGTCGGCCGGGGCTGCTTCTTCGGCAGCAGGTTCGGGGGCCGCTTCCTGGGCAGGCGCAGCCGGTGCAGGGCAGGCGGCCAGGAGCATTGCAGCCACCAGCAGTGAGCCTATCAGCATGAACAGTTTGGGACGTTTCATCGTTGGATTCCTCCTTAGAGAAAAGTACAGAGAGTCCGCTGTCCGGACCTCATTGCAGATGTCATAGATCGCGTGATGGCGATGTCTGACGATCGGTTACACGTCCTGGAAAGTCGAAGTCAGTCATGTCTAGAGAACAACAAGATATATTGTGCGCCGGGTTGTATTTCTCTGTAGAAATACAATGCCGGGCCTTTCCGTTACAGGTCGATCTTGAGCAGGCGAGCGGCGTTGCCGGCGAAGATCTGCTGAATATCCTTTTCAGGGAAATTCAGGTCGAGACAGCTTCGCATCTGGTCTTGCAGGTATTCGAGGGTGAAGCCGCGCGGAAACCAACTGCTGTCGGTACCAAAGATGATGCGGCTGGGGCCGATGGTCTCGTAATATTTGCGGAACAGGTATTTGACGGTAACGTCGCCGGGTACCCAGCGGATCCACTGGAGGCTGCCGCTGGTGTCAACGCAGACGTTGGGGCAGGCCCAGCAGAGCTGGAGGGTTTCGCGTTCCCAGGCGCAGCCGAAGTGGGGGATAACAAAGGTCACGTCGGGGAAGGCCTTGGCGATGTTGTGAAGTTTGAAGGGGCTGATGTTCTCGTGCCAGGCGATGCCGCCGGCGCTGCCCTGAATGCCGAAATGGATGAGGACGGGAATATCCAGCTGCGCGCATTTTTCCCAGACGGGCCAGATCGACTCGTCCTCGATCGGCTGTTCGATCATGGGGGCGAGCAGTTTGTAACCGCGTAAACCGAGCTCGGTTACAGCGTGATCCAACTGGTCGACGGCATCTGGTTGAAAGGGGTTGTGGTGGGCGAATCCGATAAATTTGTCGGGGTACCAGCTGACGATTTCGGCAAGATGCTCATTGCCGCCGCCGGTAACGAATCCGACGGCGCGCACGCCGTGTTCGTCCAGCTCAGCGGCCCAGCGGCGTGCCTGCTCCCTGTCTCCGGGGTGGTCGTCGGGGGATTCCGGTTTTGGGAATCCCCACATTTTGCGCCAGTGTTCGCCGTATGGCCGGCTCATCTCCTGCACTTTGCGGGCGCGTTCCTCACCCACCCTTTCGATGTACTTCTGAATCGTGTTTCCCATATTCGGAAACCACGGTTTGTCGGTGGGGAAGTGTAGGTGGAAGTCGATTATTTCAAAGCCCTGGTACATTGAGAATCCTCAGGTTTAATTCCTCTGATTGCTCCGCCCGGACAACTTAGGGAAGGCCCGGTCACCGGCAGAACATAGGTGAACAAGATACCTGGCTACCCGCATACCTGCAGCGCGTCTTGCGGCACCAGGTCGGAATTGCTGGCCAGGAGTGCGGCCCCACAGGCCGGGCCTGCGCGAGCGGGAACGATTTGACAGCCGGGCAGATGGGCGTTGAGTGCGTCACCAAATGCCTGGCGAAGACAGGACGGTTGCTGCAAAACGGAGCCGGATGTGGCGACCTGTGGTTCGGTCAGCAGGCCGACTTTACGCAGGACGGAGGCGGCGGTACCGGCAAGAGCTGCGCCCGCCCCGTTCAGAATGGAGCGTGCGATCGCATCACCGAAGACGGCTGCCTCAAAAACAGACGGGGCGAAGGAGCGGAGCTGTTCGTGGGCGTGTGAAATGCTGGAATCGAGTGCGGCGATCCAGCCGATCCACTCCTGCTGGGAGCTGCCGGCAAGGGCGAGAAACTGCTCCGTCAGACTCGTAGCCGGGCCGCGCTCGTCGAGTGCTGCCAGGGCGGCGCGCAGGCCGCGGCGGCCGATATCATAGCCGCTGCCGGCGTCGCCCAGCCAGTGACCGAGGCCGTCGGCACGGGCGGAGCGACCATTCTCGCCGACGGCGAAGGCAACCGACCCGCTGCCGGCGGCGATGAGTGCGCCGGGGCCGCCGTGAAAGGCGCCTGCCCAGGCCACGACTGAGTCGTTGAGCGATCGCCATGGGCATTGCAGTGCGCTGGCCTCAAACGCAGAGGTCAGGATCTGATGCATCTGTTTCTTATCGTTAGCACCGTCGAGACCGGCCATGCCAGCGCACGCAGCATTCACTTCATTTGGAGAGATAGCACCTCGGGCCAGGGCTTGTGAAATCGCCGCGGACAGGTTGGAGGCGGCCTGTTCAACACCGACGATATGATAGTTGGAGGGGCCGCTCTGCCCTTCGCCGACCGGGCGGCCGGTACCGTTGGACAGAACGATATGAGTTTTGGTTGCACCGCCATCGATTCCAAGAAAATAGGCCACAGGGAGATTGTAGCCCGAATGGTGCAAATGTCAAAGGTAGGGGGTATTGTCTGGACAAGGATTCTATCGAATTGCAGGAGGTGCAGGCAGGGTTGCCATGCGGCGCCCCTTCGTGAGGGAGGGCTAAAATGGGTAAAGTTTGCCCGGCTGCGCAAAGGGTGGGACAATTGGTGGAAGGGCGGTGGTCAGTGGTCAGTCGTCAGTGGTTAGTGGCAACTTGGCGGTAATGATCGGACACCGGTGAAGGGAAATGAGAAGTGGGAAGAGGCTGGGGTGACTATGCGACAAGCCAGAGTTGAACGGGCGACGAAAGAAACGCAGATTGTGCTGGAGCTGGCGCTGGACGGAAGCGGCGCGGCAGAGGTGGCCACGGGTATCGGTTTTCTGGACCACATGCTGACGCTCTTTGCAGGCCACGGGCTGTTTGACCTGACCGTGCAGGCCGGAGGCGATCTTGAGATCGACGAGCACCACACGGCTGAGGACGTGTGCATCTGCCTGGGCCGGGCGATCGACCAGGCCCTGGGAGACCGCAGCGGCATCGTGCGCACGTGGCATGCCTATGTACCGATGGATGAGACGCTGGCGCGAGTCGTGGTGGACCTGAGCGGGCGGCCGTACTGCGTATTTGACGCTGAATTCACGACGCCGAAGTTGGGGGAGCTCAGCACCGACCTGCTGTTCCACCTGTTCGAGAGCATTGCGATCCACGGGCGTATGAACTTGCATGCAGCTGTGCTGTACGGGCGCAACGATCACCACAAGGCGGAAGGGCTGTTCAAGGCGCTGGCGCGGGCGCTGGACGGAGCGATCCGGCTGGATGAGCGGCGGTCCGGCGTCCCGAGCACGAAGGGAACGCTGAGCGCATGATCGCGGGCGCGGCAATTCCTCGCACGGCGGCCGGACGGGCCCCCTCGCTCTTTCCCGGCCACTCCTGTTTCCCCTTCCTATTTCAAGGCAAATATAATGACAGTTGACAACATGACCGACCTCGAGATCCCCACACTCGAAGAGATACGGGCGACGCGCGCGCGCATAGACCCCTATATTCTGCGCACACCTGTGTGGCGCTGGCAGAACCAGGCCGTGGAGGAGGCGCTCGGCGCGGGTACGGAGGTGTGGCTGAAGTTGGAACTGTTTCAGCGGACGGGGACATTCAAGCCGCGCGGCGCAGTGAATGACATTCTGCAGCTTGACGAGGCGGCGCGCGAGCGGGGCGTAACTGCGGTGAGCGCGGGCAATCATGCGATTGCGGTGGCGTACGCGGCACAGCTATTTGGAATCAGCGCCAAGGTGGTGATGCCGGCGTCCGCGCCGCGGTTCCGGGTGGAGAAGTCGCGCAGCTACGGGGCTGAGGTTGTGCTGGTGGCCGACGTTTATGAGGGGTTCGCCGAGGTGGAGCGGATCCGGCAGGAGGAAGGGCGGGCCTTTGTCCATCCGTTTGACAGCCGCCCGATTGTCACCGGGCAGGCGACGGTGGGGCTGGAGGTGTGTGAGGATGCGCCGCCGCTGGACATGCTGATCGTGCCGGTGGGGGGAGGCGGCCTGGCCGCGGGTATCGGTGCGGCGGTCAAGCAGCTGCAGCCGGACTGCGCGATCTTCGGTGTGGAGCCGGAGGGGGCGGATACGATGCACCGCAGCTTTGCCAGCGGGGCACTGGAGTCGATTGAGCGGGTGGAGACGATCGCCACGAGCCTGGGCGCGCCGGCAACACAGTCCTACAGCTTCGGCCTGTGCAGGCACTTTCTGGAGGAAGTGGCGCTCGTCTCGGATGAAGAGATGTTGGACGGGATGCGTCTTCTGTTTCACGAGATGAAACTGGCGGTCGAGCCGGCGTGTGCGGCCTCGACCGCGGCCCTGTTCGGGCCGCTGCGCGAGCGGGCGGCGGGGAAACGGGTGGGGTTGATCCTGTGCGGCTCGAACATCGGCGTGGAGACCTTTGTCGAGTTGCTCGGTTAGGGCGGCCTGGATGGCTGAGAACGCTGTCGAACTGGCGCCCGGACATAAGATTGGTCTGCCGCTGACGGGGCCGGTGATGCTGGCGGCCGGCAGTATCGGCTACGGCGAGGCCCGTCACCGGGAGTTGGAGACGGGCCGGTTCGGCGGGGTGGTGATTGGTCCGTTCACGCGGCGCAGCCGGGGCGGCAGCCAGCCGCCGCGCATGGCGGAGACGGCAGGCGGATTTGTGCGCCGCGTTGGGTTGCAGAACCGGGGCGTGTCCGCGGCGGTGAGGCGGTACGGACAGCTGTGGCCGCGGATGGGCTGCCCGGTCATTGCCCAGGTGGCGGACAGCGAACGGGATGAGGCCGCGGAGACGGTGAGCCGGCTTTCCGCCGTCGAAGGGATCGAAGGATTCGAGCTACTGTGCCAGCCGCAGGCCAGCGAAAGAGAGATCGGCTTGCTATTGGAGGTCTTGCTACTGGAGACGGACCTGCCCGTGTTGGTTAAGCTGCCTCTTTCGCGAGCGGCGGACGTGGCGCCGGCGGCTGTGGCGGCAGGCGCGGCCGGT
Organism: Caldilineaceae bacterium; assembly: GCA_965207495.1. GTDB lineage: Bacteria > Chloroflexota > Anaerolineae > Caldilineales > Caldilineaceae > Bin5. The sequence goes on along the minus strand of OZ242287.1, from coordinate 1,808,464 downwards.
GTCGTGGTGGGCAGCCCGCCGCCGGGGGCGGGTGTTCGGCCCGACGGGCAGACGGTCAGCGGGGAGATGTTCGGCCTGGGGGCTTTCCCGATCATGCTGGCGGCGCTGCTGGAGGTGAAGGCGCTGGCTCTGCCCGGCTCTCTGATCGCTTGCGGCGGTGTTCATACGCAGCAACAGGCGCGCGATTGCCTGCAGGCGGGCGCGGATGCGTTGCAGCTGGATAGCCTGGTGTGGGTGGAGCCGGTAGCCGCCGTGGCGCTTGCGGTCAGTTTGGAAAACGGTTGATGGGCAGGTGGATTGTTCACCCCGCGTTCATTCCTTTCTTCTTTCTCTTTCGTCTGATCTATATTCCGGCCAGCGTGCTTAGCCATACGGGGCACGGGTCCCCGTGGCTGAACGCGGCGCTGGGCTGCGTTGTCACGCTGGGCGCCGAGTGGCTTACGCGGCGCGTCGGGGTCGACATTGCGCGGCGCGAGCGTCAGCGCGCGGTTGTCGTGGTGATCCTGGCGCTGGTGACGCTTGGCTTCTTCCCGGAGGAGGCGCCGATTGGGCTGATCCTGTGGGCGGGCAGCGGGGCGGCGTGGGGGGCGGCGACGCGGGGGCTTGGATTGCGGGCGGAGTCGAAGACCGTTGTAGTCGGGGCAGGGGCGGTGGGTGTGCTGCTGGGCGCGACGGGGTTGCTTGGGCCGGGGAGCTGGCTGGCTGCGGTGGTGTTGGGGGTTGGGCTGTGGGTTAGGCGAAGAGGTTGATTGAAGGGCTTCACGAAATAACAAATAGGATCCAAGCAACTAACATAGAGAAGGAATCGCTGAAGGGTTCGCTTCTTCAAGGCACTTGTCCGGGCAGGAGTTTGTGGGCGAATTTCAGATTGTAATATACTTATATTCAGCATCTTACAATTTGAGTCTTGAAAAGGGAGTAAGGCATGGATTCAGAAGTTCGGATCGCGATTGGACAGGTTAGGCGGGATATTTCCGAACTCGTCAATCGCGTCGCTTATGGAGGAGAGAGGGTAATACTTACTTCCAGAGGAAGGCCCAAAGCAGCTCTTGTCAGTCTGGACGACTTGGAGCAGATCCGCGACAAGGAGAAGGGACAGAAACGAGCCGCGTGGAAGGAATGGAAAAAGGAGAGCGCTCGCCTCAATCAGATCGTTTTGGCCGAGACGAGAAGCGAGATCCCGGATATAGATCAGCTTTTGGAAGCCGCGCGAGCAGACCTGGAGGAACGAAGTGGCAACACGGGTGATAGTTGACGCCAGTTTCACTCTAAAGATGCTGCTGCCCAACCGCTTACAGCCAAGACTCCAGGCGCAGATGGAGGAGTGGCAAGAAAAGGACATCCTTCTCTTCGCACCCACGTTGTGGCTCTGCGAAGTTACATCAACCCTGGCGAAGTGGGTTCACTTTCGACAGCTTTCAGAAGAGACCGCTGAAATGTTTCTTGACTTGGCGTTAGGTTTGGAAATCTCGATGATTGCCCCTGAAGAATCACTCTGCAGGAATGCGCTTCGTTGGACCTATCGGCTGAAACGCGCAAGTGCCTACGACAGCTTCTACATTGCCTTAGCCGAAAGTCTACATGGAGAACTGTGGACGGCCGACCGCAATCTAGTCCGCGCCGTTGGCAAGGATTGGATTCACTACGCAGGGACATGAGTCGGCTGATCAACTCAGGAATTCTCAAGCGCTTTCCGACAGGAGGCGGCAGCACGACGGTCAGGAGGTCTAGCATGAACTGAATCTGGATGAACAAGGGGGATGGGTGGGCGTTGGAATCGTCGCAGCCATTCCAGGACGAAGCTTCTCTGCATCGCCTTATCGAAGAGAATCCCAATCTGTTGCCGTTAGCCGGTTCCCTGCGCCTCATGGTTTTGGGATCTGAGGTGCAGTTAGGGAATGGCTACGCCGACATCCTTGCGGTTGAGCCCTCCGGCAGGCCCGCGATTATCGAGTTCAAGCTGGCCAGCAGTCGTGAGGCGCGCAGGATGATAGTGTCGCAGGTTCTCGCCTATGCAGCATTTCTACAGGGAATGAGCGTCGAAGGGCTAGAGCGCGGTCCTCTGCGCCAGAGACTTTCGACCGCGGGCTTCGGAACAATTCTCGACGCCGTGCTTGCTCAGGATCAGGAGGGGGCGGTAGATAGAGACTCTTTCGCTGCATCCCTGCAAGACTATTTGGAACAAGGTAACTTCAGATTGGTTCTTGTTCTGGACGAAGTCTCGGCGGAGTTGGAAAAGATCGTGGCGTATCTGGACCACATGACCGTTCATGCTTTGACTGTCGACCTGATCACTCTCAAAGTTTACGACATTAGTGGCGTACAGGTGGCATTGCCTCAACGCGTCTCCCCTGATTTAAGTGAGTCGTCTTTTTCCGCCGTTCCCACCGCAGCGAAAACGGCCACGAGAGGAGAGCGATTGACCGACGGTTCCGACGTTTTCAGAGACTCGTTTGCAGACGTTGCCGGAGAAGCCCGTGAAGAATTCGAACGCTTGACAGAGTGGGCGGAACAGATTTCTTCGCTTCCGAATGTGCGACTATTCACCTTTGCAGGGAAAGAGGGGAAAAGATTTACCTTATTGCCCAGAGTCATGCCGGACAACACTGGCCTGGTCACGATCTGGAATGACGAACGGCGGCCGTCCTTAGCGGTATGGAGGTCGGTCTTTGACCGGCTAGCCCCTGGTAACGTCGATACGGTTGAGAAGGCCATCGCGCCGACGAAATTCGGTCAGGGAAACTCAGTGAAAAACATTACGCCTGAAGTCCTCATGACATTGAAGGCGGCCTACGAAGAGGCGGCGGCAATCTGACCAGCATGCTCTGAAACTCCATTAACCAAACATGAGGTTCACTTTTTTTGGGATTTTCCTTGTATCGTTCAGACACTTGTATCGTTCAGACAATTGCCATCCCAGAGAGGCAGTAAAGGGAACTTTGCTGGATGTTACCGTGTGCCAGCCCGGCTTCAGTCCATCCTACTCTTCAGCGAGTTCGCGACAATCTCAGATTGGAAAGTAAACAGTGGGATAGAGGAAGATTGGTGCGGTGTTGTAGTGAGGCGAAGTCCTGCGCGTACGGTCTGCATTGCACTAGGTTCCGAAGTTCATCGCGTGCAGTAGTAGGGGACAGTGGCGCTGCCGAAGACGTCTTCGACGAGTTTGGCCGCCTCCGGATCGTAACTCTCCAGACTGAAGTTCAGCGGCTCAAAAAAGTCATAGACCTTCCCCATAAACCAGAAAGTAACAATTTCGGCCCAGAACGCGTAGATACTGGACGACGCGTACTGATCCTGCCAAAGACCAGCATCCAAAGAAGCCTCATACTGTGCCTGGAGCCTGGAGCGGAACTGGCTGCCATTGGGCTGACTCTCAATGACGTCCTGAATCATTTCAGCAAAGATCTGGATGCGAAGGTAGCATTTATAGTCATTGACCGGCACATTTGCAGTGAAATGCAGTGGCCCCTTGCCGCCAATCCAATATTTGTCGTCATCCATGAAGATTCGAGTACCGAAGTCGCTCATGGCGCCGAGCAGGTCCGGCCGTGTAGCGAGCATTTGGGAAAAGATCTCACTCGTCTGCGCGAAAGCATAATCAGCCGCATTCCCAGTGGCGACCAAGTGCACGCCGTCGACGATTTCGAGGTGTTTCCAGTAGACAAGTTCAAACCCCAGCGAAGGGGGCGGCGGCGGGAAGCGCTGCGGGAGAATGATCGCCAGCGCGGTTTCCGACCATGCGCTGTGAGGCACGTCGGTCCCGAGGGCGCGGACCTGGTAGGCGTGGAAGTTCTGGTGCCTCGGCACGTTGCGCGTATGTGTCGTAGAATTGCCTGCGTTTCCTAAATCACCCCAACTGTCATTGCGGCTATTCCACCATCGGAGTTCATATCCTGTGGCGTTCGAAACCGCGTCCCACCTGAGCGTGACCCTTTGTGGGTTGTCGGACGCGGTTAGGTTCTGGGGGGCACGGAGCACAAGGGAGAGCTCGGCAGACGTGCATGCAGGTAGGTCGATGCTGTTCAGGTAGGCGGTGACGGGACTGTTCAGATGGGACAGGATTGGGTTTGGGGGCATGCAAAGGCGGTTGCCCGCGAGGCTCACTTCCTGCAGCTTGTAGAAGGTGTTCAGGTCAGGGACAGGGCCGGTCAGTTCGTTATTTTCGACGAGCAGGTACGCCAGGTTGGGCGGAAGGTTGGTTGTGTGAATTGGCCCGGTCATCCGGTTGTCATTGAGACTTAGCACCCTCAGGCTACCGAGTTTACTCAGATCAGGGAGAGGCCCGGTCAAGTTGTTGTTGCTGAAATCAAATATCACCGCTTCTCTGAGATGGCTCAGATCGGAGAGGGGTCCGGTAAGATGGTTGTCGCTGAGGATCAGCGTCCTGAGTTCTCTAAGGAGTCTCAGCTTGGGAATGGTCCCGCTCAAGTTATTGTTGCTGAGTACCAGCGCGGTCACGCGGCCATTGCTGTCGGTGAGGACGCCTTCCCAAGAAGAGAGCGGGGCGCCACTCAGCCAGTTGAGATTGCGTGTCCAGTTGTCGCCACCGGTTGCATGGTAGAGGGCAATGAGTTCGCCTCTTTCTGTGGTTGGCGGTGTTGGCGTGGGCGTAGGTGTGGGGGTGGGCGTAGGCGTAAGGGGAGGTAAGGTTGCAGAAGCAAGTTGCGACCACGGGCCGACTGCACCGGAGCGGGATACTGCCCGTGCGTGGTAGTAATACGTGGTGCCTGGTGTAAGTCCGAAGTGGTCATAGTAGGGGGCTGCACTCAGATCGACGTCGAGGAACTGCCATGCACTGGCTGCCCAGTCGTAAACGATAAACTGAAAGGTGTGGGCGCCGGGGACAGGCCACCAGGTGAGCCGGACGTAATCAATTCTGGCCTCTGCGATCAGTGTGGGCGCGGTGAGCACGGGCTCGGCGGCGGGCGTGTGCGTTGGTGTCGAAGTCAGCGACTGCGTCGAAGTCAGTGTCGAGGTCGCCGTTGGCGTCGCGGACGCGGACGCTGTCACGGTGGCCGATACTTGCGCCGACCATGGGCTGACAGCGCCGCCGGCTGCCACAGTGCGGAGATGGAAATAGTAGGTCGTGCCGGCGGTAAGGTCGCGGTGGGTGTGGGTCGTGCCTGTCAGGACACCGCCAATGGACTGCCAGTCGTAGGCGACCCAGTCAAATACGATCAACTCGTAGCTGTCGGCGCTCGCAATCTCGGCCCAGGTGAGCGTGATTTGGCCGGCGCCGGCCTCGGCCTGCAGCGCCGGCACCGGCAGCGTGGATGTGCTCTGCGTTGACGTGGGCGTGGGCGTCGCGGTGCGCACCAGGGTGGCCGTTGGCGTCGGCGTAGATGCTGGGGTGGGCGTCGCGGTGAGCAACAGAATAGCTGTTGGCGTCGGTGTAGGCGTTGACGTGGGCGTTGGCTCATCGGAGTCTGGTACAGTCACTTCAACTCGGGCAGACCAGGGGCCGCGCCGGCCGTCACTGTCCACGCCGGCGACAATATAGAAGTACTTCCGCCCGGCCGTCACGCCTGGGTGGGTATGGGATGTACCCGTCAGGCTGGCGTCACCGACGCGCTGCCAGTCGGCGAGGCCAGCCCACCATGTCAGCAGGTCGTAGCTGACCGCCTCGGAGACCGCAGTCCAGCTGAGCTCGACCTCTGTTGTGTTGGCAGAGACGATCGACAGCGCTGGTGCGTCCGATACTGACGAGGACTGCCCTTGCGCGTTGGTTTCGCTTATTGGCGTGATAGAGAGAGCAGCCAACGCCACCAGGACGGCGACGAGAAGGAGGATGCTGCGGGCTTTCACGGTCGGCATGCGCGTTCCGTCATTAATGGGGGTGGCACCCGGTCATCCTCAATGCGAACCGCTGCATTCAGACCTGCCGTGGAACTTCTACAGAGGCTTATTATTCTTTGTTCAGTGGATATTTTACAGTGGGAGAATGGAGCTGGTCAAGCCATGTGATATGGCCATGTGCATCCCTAGCTCCTGAGTAGACGTTGTCGGCATCGGGCTTGCCAGGATTAGAGGCGCAGCGGGAGAGTACACTGCCGCAAGAAGTTGGATGCCGCTACACAGGAAGGTCGAACAGGGGCATCTGGTGCGCGGGCTGGCGGCCATCGAGGAGAATATAAGGGGCTGCCTTCTGCGGTGAAGGGACACCGAGGGCGCGCAGATGCTGCAGGTCGGTGAGGCTGCCCTGGCGACGGGCGCGCAGGATGCGGTCGGCGCTCTTGGGGCCGATGCCGGGCACGCGCAGTAGGGTCGGTCTGTCGGCGTGGTTTAGCTCGATGGGCGCGCCGCGCAGATGGATGTCGGCCCAGGCCTGCTTGGGGTCGACGTCGAGGCGGAGGTTCTGGTCGGCGCCGAAGCCGATGTCCTCGGTGTCCCAATTGTAGTCGCGTAGCAGAAAGCTGGCCTGGTAGAGGCGGTGCTGCCGCTTCAGGGAAGCCGGCGGCAGGTTGTCGAAGGGCGTGTCGGGCACGGGGTAGAAACTGGAATAGTAGACGCGTCCAAGACGGGCCTGGCGGTAGAGTTTCTCGCTCAACGATACCAGCTCCAGGTCGGTATCGCCGACAGCGCCGACGACAAATTGGGTGACTGCAGAGGCGCGCACGCGTTCGCGGCTGCGAATCTGCTCGGTCCAGAGCAGGCGTTGCATCAGATCGTCCCAGAACTCCTTTTGTGGCGCCAGGCTGGCCAGCCTGCCCGGCGTGGCGCCCTCGAGATTGATCGAGACGCGGTCGGCCAGTTGCATGGACCTGCGCACCTGTTCATACTCGGAGCCGGGCATGATCTTAAGGTGGATGTAGCCGGGGTAGTTCTGTTTCTTGCGCAGAATCTCGGCAGTGTCGATAATTTTGTCCTGGGCTCTGACCCCGCCGCCGATGATGCCGGAGGAGAGGAAGAGGCCGTCGACAAGGCCGACCTTCTGCATACGCATGAAGCCGTCGGCCAGTTCATCTGGCTGCAGGGTTAGGCGTTCGGCGCTGCTGCGACCCGCGCGGAAGGGGCAGTAGAAGCAGTTGCGCTCGCAGGCGGTGGTCATCATCGTGCGCAGAACCGGCTTAGGGCCGCGCGGGGTCACCACTTTCATGATGGAGCGGCGCAGGGAGGCGGCATTGCGTTCGCGACGGGTGGGCTTGGCCGTCGAGGGGGTGAAGCAGCCTGGGCGGGTGGGCTCGGCATGGGGTGCGTCGCCGGCCGCTTCATATCCGTTTATCTCGCCGATGCGGGCGAGCTTTGCCATAGGATCAAGCTCGATTTTGAAGTTCATAGATGTAGTATACGAACAAACGTTCGGAATGTCAAGAGGTCAGTTGAGAAGGGATGCATCCCAGATTTCGAGTGGGAACAGCCTGGCCCTACCGACGCATTCGATGATTTTGGGGAGTACAGGGCAGGCACAGGACCTGCCGATACCGGAGCTTTTGGGGAATATACTGTTGGCTAAACACCTTGCTCTAGACTCGTTGCTGGGGAAGAATGAACACGGTGGCTAGCAAGGGCGGGGCGTTGCGGGGGCGCAGCCCCTGCACAAGGGAGGGCCGAAGGCACGACCGCCCAAATGCAAGGAGAGAGTGACGAGGAGTGAGGAGAGAGTGACGCCTGTTGGTCTGCCTGAGCATGGAACTGGAATTGACCGCTGCTTGGTTGCAGCTAGAGGTAAACGAGAGTTCACACCCATTATTGGATGCACCCGGAGAGAAAATGCGCGCACTTATTCAGCGAGTCAGTCAGGCAAGCGTACACGTGGAAGGCAACGAGGTCGCCAGCATCGGACTGGGATTCTTGGTGTTGCTGGGGGTCGCCGGAGAGGATGGAGAGGCGGAGGCGGCGTGGCTGGCGCGCAAGATAGCTGGTTTGCGGCTGTTCGAGGACGATGCGGGCAAGATGAACCTTGGGCTGGGGGAAGTTGGCGGCTCTGTGCTGGCCGTTAGCCAGTTTACGCTGTACGGGGATGCGCGCAAGGGGCGGAGGCCCAGTTTCACGCGGGCGGCGCCGCCGATGGAGGCGCAGGCGCTCTACGACAGGTTCTGCACGATACTGGCGGGGGAGGGGGTACCGGTGGAGAAGGGCGTTTTCCAGGCCCATATGGAGGTCTCGCTGGTAAATGATGGACCGGTAACGCTGTGGCTGGAGCAGGACAGCGACTAAAGGCGAGGGAGGTGAGAGTATGGCGAGCAGACTGAGCACGGTGGTGGCTGCGGCCCCGGAGACCGACTTGGCGGTAGTCGTGACGATGGCGACCCAGTTCGAAAGCTACATTCTGCGGGGCGAGGTGTACAGGACTGTCGTTGTGCCGGTGGCTGCGGATAGCGGGTCCAGTGAGCGTCCCGTCCAGAGTAGTTGTGGGGATGTCCTGGCGCGGTTGCACAAACTGGCGGCGCAGTCGGGCTCTCTGTCGCAAGAGCAGAAGCAGACGCTGGCAGAGGCCAGAGCCCAAATTGACAAGGCGAGCGGCCGGCTGCCTTCGCATTACCAGGCTCTGCTGTTGCGGGAGGCGAGGGCGCGGCTGAACAGTCTGAACTGGTTTCTGGATGATTGCAGTGAAAACCGGCGTGAGTGCCGCGTGCAGTACCCGTTTGAGATTCGCAACCGCCAGCGGATTGCGGAAATCGGCAAGGCTTTGGACGGTGCCAGCGCAGATGCTCTGGCGACCCAACTGGCCGGTGTAGACCATCGCTTGCAAGCGATGTTGGGACGTGGTGATTTTGTCTGGGAAGGATCAGTGGCGCACGTCTACCCGCGCGAAGAGTACTGGTATCTTTATGGGTTGCCGGCCGGCCCGAATCCATAAGACCAGACAGAAATTAGGCGGTTTCGCGGCAAAAGTCTCAGAGGTCGTTCAGTTTGAGGTGAATGGTAACTTCGTTGCGGTTGTGGAACAGTTGGCGCATGTGGAGGATGGTAAACTGCTCCTGCAGGATGGCACAGGCAGGGCGGAGGGCCGCGGCGGTCTTTCCCAGTTTGAGCGTCATGATCGCTTCAGCGTGGGGGTAGAGGAAGTCGGCGAAGGCGTTCATCATTCGGGCCGATGCGCGCGCATCCATGCGCATGTCGTTGACGAGGAGGTCGAAGGCATCGGGCCCTTCGCGCAGATATGCCTCTGCGGACATGCGCTTGTGACGCACGCCGCGGTCGGCGGCAAGGCGGGGGTGCATCTCGGCGGGGTCGACGGCGGTAACGTACTGCCCTTTCTGGCGGAGAACGCGGGTCCATCCTCCGGGCGCCGCGCCTAAATCGAGGGCGACGCCGCCGGCAGGCAGATCGATACGAAAGGCTTCGAGCGCCTCGAGCATTTTGAACTCGGCGCGACTGATCTGATCCTTTTCACGGCGGAAGCGGCGCACGCCGCCGGCCCAGTCGGAGATGTTGTGGGAGGCAAGAGAGAGGCCCATAAAGGCCAGCTTCCGGTGGCTCTCGGCGGCTGGCTTTTCTGATCCTGACGGCTGGTCCACGGCTGCGCAGACGACCGAAAGGATCTGAAATGGCTGACGTACGTCCAACGGTGAGCTTGCGGCGCTGGAGAGGGCGGTGGCCACGGCGCGGTTGACGTCGAAGGGCTTGTAAGGAATATCGAGGAGGACACGACTCTGGACTGAGAAGCTGACGTCGGGGTCGAGCAGGTCGGCATATTCGGCAACGGCGGCATCGCTGAGGCGGGAGAGGTCTCTTGGCGTGGCTAGTAGGGGAATGGTGAGGTCGACGGGGCAGATATGACGGGTGAAAACTGGGGGATCGTCGATCCAGGTTTCGGCCAGGCCCCAGAAGCCTTCGTCGCAGTCGACGAGACTGACGCCGGGCGCGAGCTCGTCGAGGGGCTGACCATTGTGACTGTCGCGGCCGAACTCCTCAAGGGCGAGGTGAACGAAGCCGGGGTCGGCGGAGAGAATTAGCTGCGGCATCTCAACCTACGGCGGCGCGGATCGCTGAGGCGATGTTTCGGGCGCGTTGGGGCGCGTCGCCCACATAGGCGGATGCTTGTAACAGGCTGTGGGCGCGCTCCGGCGGTATCAGAGCGGTGATGCGCGGGTCGGTGATCAGGTTGTCTACCAGGGGATTGGGCTGTCCTTCCTGCAGGGCTTTCCAGGCCACCAGGCTCTGTTCGCGAATCAGCTCGTGCAGGTGCTGGCGGTCGCCGCCGGCTTTGACCGCTTCCATGAGCAATCGTTCGGTGGCGGCGAAGACGCCGTAGTCGCGCAGGTTGCGGGCGGTGGGGCCGGGCCATACTGTCACCCCTTCAAAGAGACGCTGGCAGCGAATCAGGACCTCATCGGTCAGGAGGAAGGCCTCGGGCAGGTAGAGGCGCCGGTTGGCGGAATCGTCGAGGGTGCGCTCGAGCAGATTGAGGGCGCTGTTGTCCCAGGCGATGCGGGGCAGGGCCGCGACCTGGCGCGTGAGGCTGTCGATGTTTTCGGCGGCGATGGGATTGCGCTTGAAGGGCATGGCGCTGGACCCGACCTGCTTGGAGCCAAAGGGTTCGCTCCATTCGCCGAAGGGGGGCGACTGGAGGATGCGCAGGTCGAAGGCGAACTTGTGGAGGCTTGCGCACAGTCCGGCGAGGGCATTGACGACAAGCCAGTCCTGCTTGCGAGGGTAGGTCTGGGTGGCGGCTTCGAAGGCTTGCAGGTCCAGCTTTGACATCACGCGTTCTTCGAGCTGGCGGGGCGTGAACTCGCTGTCGGAAAGAAGCTGACTGTAGCTGGCGCTGGTCCCGACCGCGCCTTTGACTCCTTTGCCGCGGATATTGTTGCGGACGCGATGTAGCTCTTCGAGGTCGCCGAGCAGGTCCTGGCCGTGCTGGGCAAAGCGGTAGCCGACGGTGGTCGGTTCGGCGGGCTGGATGTGCGTGAAGGCGATGGCCGGCGTGTCGGCTTCTTCAGCGATGCGTGCGGCCAATGTGGCCAGCGCGCGCCTCAATCTTTCGATGATCTGGTCGAGGGCCGTGCGCAGACGCAGGGCGTCTACGTTGTCGAGTATATCCATCGACGTGGCGCCTAGATGGATAACAGGGCCGCCGACAGGGCACTGTTCGGCGTAGGTGCGGATCTCCGCCATGAGGTCGTGACTGATTTCTTCTTCGATCTGCTGGGCGCGCTGGATGTTGATGTGGTCCTGGCGTGCGCGCAGATCGGCCACCTGCATGGCTGTGACCAGCCCGGCCTCGTATTGGGCTTCTGCGAGCGCTACCCAGACGCGGCGCATGAGTTTTCGCTTTTCGACCTCGCTCCAGATCCGGCGCATCTGTTCGCTGCCGTAGCGCCAGGTCAGTGGGGAGAGGTAGGACTCGTGAGTGAATGTGGTCATGGGGAGAAAAACCAGGAGAGAGAAAAGTGGAGTGAGGAGTGAGAGACCGCTCTTGCGGTCTTGCTCCTTATTTGCGACTCCACTTTCTTCACTCGGGTGGCCTTAGTTGGTCCAAGAATCCGGCTATATCACGGCGCAATAAACTGTGCGCCTGCCGCGAAACCTGGAGATTGGACTGAAGCAGAACGGGATCGATGGTCGCGGCGTAAGCATGGCGGAAGAAATGGCGGAAGAAATGGCGGAAACCGCGCATCGTGTCGAGGAGCAGGAATGTCTCGTTGGTCAATGGGGCAGGACGCACTCCTGGGATTGGTTGGGTCATGCGCAGAGAGAGCGCCGATTTCCAGTGAACGGCACTGCTGATCCGGTACTCGAAATGGGCAGCGAGCAGGTGGAGGAGACCCTTGATTGCACTGTAAACATTGTGAATCTGATAGGCTACGCTTTCTACCTGTATGGGGCGGGCGTCGTCCGCGTTGAAGCCCTGTGCCCGGTCTTCGATCTTTGCATAGACGTCATCGATCACAGCGAGTTGGACATCCAGATCAGTTTTCAGGACCAGAAATTTCCTTGCGTCCACTGTTCTCTCTTTCGGCGGATAGGCTCGGCACGTCGGACGGCGACGTGGATGCCGACCCTTTTCCAAATAATTGGAACGCCTGAGCGTACTGATATTATCGCTTTTAGAGAGGCTCGTTCCAAATGTCTGTGGGAGCAGACTCTAGGCGCCAGAAACGGGCGACACAATCGGGGTTTACCAAGTGCCAAGGAATGATACACTTCGATTCCGGTGAGTCATCGTGTACCTGGGTATGCCCTTTGGTAGAGAAATCTTGCGCACGAACGCGACCCACCTCACTATAGGCCTCTCACCTGTACCGTCCAGCCTGCATCTCGAACAGCTCGGCATAGCGGCCGCCCAGCGAGATCAGTTCAGCATGGCTGCCGGCTTCGGTGATACGCCCTTGTTCGAGCACCAGGATATGGTCCGCCATGCGCACAGTGGAGAAGCGGTGGCTGATTATCAGCGCAGTTTTGCCGGCAACAAGCTGGCGGAAGCGCTCGAACAGACGGTACTCCGCTTCAGCGTCCAGCGCTGCGGTCGGCTCATCCAGGATGACCAGCGCGGCATCGCGCACGAAGGCCCGGGCCAGGGCGACCTTCTGCCATTCCCCGCCGGACAGGTCGACGCCGCCTTCGAAGCGCCGGGTTAGCGGCGTTTCATATCCGTTTGGGAGCGCAGCGGCCACTTCGTCTGCGCCTGCCCAGCGCGCAGCGTGTTCCACATTCACGCCGGACCCATTTTCCCCCAGGGCCCCCATCTCGATGTTTTCCCGCATAGTCAGTGCAAAACGGGCGAAGTCCTGGTAGAGTACGGCGATCCGACCCCGCAGCGATTTCAGGTCATACAATGCCAGGGGAATCCCGTCGAACAGGATCTCGCCATCGTCAGGATCGTACATGCGCGTCAGCAACTTGACGAACGTGCTCTTGCCGGCGCCGTTTGCCCCGACCAAGGCCGTCACCGCGCCACGGGGCAGCCTGGCATTTGCGTCTTCCAATACGGGCAGGTCGCTTTCAGGGTAGCGAAAATGGATGCCGCGCAGCTCGACCCCCGGTAACAGGTCAGTGGGCGCTTGCTTGCCTTGCGAGGGAGGCGGGAGCTCGACCGCCGGTCCTGCTTGATCCAGGAAGGAAAACAGCCCGCGCAAGTGCAGAAGAATCTCATACTGAAAGCCAAACATGTACACCAGGTTCTGAAGGCGACCTTGGGTTTGAATCACGACGCTGAAGTAGAGCGCGATATCGCCCAGGGTGAGCTGACCGGCAGCGGCCTGGACCGCCACGTACCAGAAGCCGCCTGCCAGCGCCAGCGCATGCAGGGCAGTGAACCACGCGGACACGCGCAGATGCGACTTGCGGATCCGACTCATCTCCTCATAGGCGGTAGCGAACCGCGAGCGAAAGCGGTGCAGGAAGAAATCGCCCAGCCCGAAGACACGAATCTCTTTGGCAGCGGCCGGCTCAGTCGTGACACGTGCGCAGTAGTTCATCTCCCGCGCAGCGCGGGAGCGGTCAATCATCGCCTGGAACCTGGTCTCCTGCAGGCGCTTCTCTCCGATGAGGTGCGGCACGCTCAGCACTGCCAATATCACAGGCAAGAGTGGGTGGAGGCGAGCCAGGAGGAGGAGCATGCCTCCCAGGGTGAGCGCCGTGCCAAGACCAAACTGCAAATAGGCGACTAGCCGGGGTAGAAAGAAGATAGCATCCTGAACCAGCCGCAACTGATCCTGGAAGGCGGGGCGCTCGATGCGCACAAGGTCTGTCAGTCGGATGCCGGCATCCATCAGGCGCCGATCCATTTCGGCGACCGCGCGATCTTCCAACCAGGCATTGAGTGTCTGCTGGATAGGTTCAAGGCCGGCCGGTATGACATAGGTCAGGGCGTAGAGAACGGCAAGCGCCAGCAGCGCGGAGACGCTGTAGGCCGCGCCGCTCACGGCGACGGCCAGACCGTCAACCACCAGCCTCAATAGCCATACCTGCAAGACTGGCACGAGACTAATGACGATCACGAACGCAAAATAGACGGCTACCATACGGGGCGCGGCCGCAGTCACCAGGGCCAGGCCCCGCCTCCACGTGCCCAGGGTGGATGAGAAGCCGCGCGCAAAGTTGGCGACGCGTTGCCACAGGCTCTTCACAGCTTCGCCGGCTCTCGTGAACAGTGTCATGGGCTTGGACCCGCTGAATTCCGGCCCAGGTATTGGGCGGCCTGGAGCCGGAAGAGCCGGGCGTACTCGCCACCGAGGTCTATCAGTTCGACATGGTTGCCGGCTTCCTGAATGCGTCCGTCTGCCAGGTAGAGGATGCGGTCGGCCATGCGCACAGTGGAGAAGCGGTGGCTGATCAGGAGCGTAATGCGGTCGCGGGTAAGTTCTTGAAAGCGTGTGTAGATTTCGTACTCGGTCTGCACGTCCAGCGAAGCCGTGGGTTCGTCGAGGACCAGGAGTCGGGCGTCACGCAGGTAAGCTCTGGAGAGGGCCAGCTTCTGCCATTCACCGTCAGAGAGTTCACGCCCGCCAAACGCACGGCCAAGCTGCGTGTCCAGACCGTCCGGAAGCCGGTGCAACAGTTCAGCGGCGCCGGCGCGCTCAGCCGCGGCGGCGAGCCGCGTCGCATCATGCAGGAGGTCGATCTTGCCCATGCCGATGTTTTCGGCGGCGGTCAGCTCATAGCGAACGAAGTCCTGAAAGATGACACCCATCTGACGGCGCAACCCGCTCAGATCGTAATCTTTCAAGTCGACGCCATTCAGCAGGATGCGCCCGGAGGTCGGGTCGTACAGCCGCAGAAGCAGTTTTACGATGGTAGTCTTGCCGGCGCCGTTGCGACCGACCAGGGCCACACACTCATCACCAGCCATGGAAAACGAAAGGTCGCGCAGCACCTGGTCGGCGCTGCCCGGGTAGGTGAATGAGACATTCTCGAAGGCGATGCTCTGGAACCGGAAGGGAAGGGCCGACTTTGCGGTCTCAGCAGGCAGCGGCCTGTTGGGCGATGCGCCTGTTCCGTCGAAAGAAATGCTGTTCTGTGGCAGATCGGGGGGCGCCTCGATTATCCGAAACAGACTGGGCAGAAAGCCAAGCACGACCGGCAGGAGTCCGATCTCGGTGCCCAAGGCGATCAGGTTCACCTGTAGAACGGTGGCTGCACCGCCGTAAAGCGCCAGATCGCCGACAGTGCGCTCACCCTGCAAGATCAACCAGACGACATAGAGGTAAACCGCGGAGGAGGCAAGGGTGGCCAGGATTGCGGCCAGCGAGACTTTGACGGCCAGAGGCCTGCGCATCTGGTTGAGCGACTCCGTCGTGCTGGCGAAAATGGAATCGTATCGACGGCGGAAGAACGGCCCCATCTCGTACAGATGTACATCTTTGGCCGCGTCCGGCGACAGTAGGACCTCGCGACTGTATTCGAGACGGCGCGATTCCGGAGTCTGGATGTAGAGATGGCTGTTGGTACGCTCACTGTATTCCCATTGCCTCTTCATCTGCGGCAGCGTGGCCAGGAGGAGCAGGAAGGGGATGAGGGGATGCAACGCGAACAACACCAGTGCCAGGCCGCCGGCGGTGAATAGCTCTATCGCCGAACGCCCGACCAAAATGATCAGATTCAGCGCGCCACGCGGGGCACGTTTGCGGGCCCGTTGGAGGTCGTCAGCGAAATCAGGATCTTCGAAGCGGGCCAAGCCCTGCATACGGTTGGCGGCGCGAATGATCTGCTCCGTTACAAAGCCGGTGAGCCTGTCAGCGGCCAGGCCCTGAAATGTTGAAGAGAAGGGTTGGATGAGTTGGCCCAGAGCCAGTACTGCCGCAGCCAGACCAATCCAGACTAACAGTGGAAGCAGCGCCGCCGCTGTTTCCAGGTTTTCGAGCAGACCCAAGTCGAACGCGGCGCGGTCGATCACGACCCGTGTCAGCGCGAGTTGGAGCGGAACCAGAAGCGCCTGCAACACCAGCAACATAATGAATCCAACCAGGAGGCGTGAACTGGATCGCCATACAAGACGTACGGCCAGCCTGAGGATTCGGGCGGTCTCTTGGATATGCAGCAGGGTCGGCTTGAAATCAGCAGAGTCCGACATCAAGGACGCTCCCAAAGCAGGGCGAAGGCTTCAGCGTGCCTGGTGCGAAAGAGGGGAACATGAATTCAGTTGTTGCGCCTTGAGTCGGGGTCTTTGCTGACTCTGGCCAGGATTCGGAAGGCGTTGCCGCGTTGCCGGCGGCGTCGCCACCCCAGGTCGGCTAGCCGCCGCGGCCGAACATATTATCGCGTTCCGGGCCGACGGAGACGTAGGAGACGGGCACACCGGCAAGCTCGGAGATGCGGTTTACGTAGTCGCGGGCCTGGACGGGAAGTGCGGCCCAGCTGCCGCTGCCGGTTGTGGGTCCGGCCCAGCCGGGCATCTCTTCCCAAAGAGGCTGGGCGTGCATGAGGAGAGAGGTGTCGGGGACGGTGTCGGTGAGCACCGTGCCGTCCTCGAGGCGGTAGCCGGTGCAGATTTTGAGCGTTTCGATGCCGTCGAGAACGTCCAACTTGGTGATGGCGAGGCCGGTCATGCCGTTGAGCCAGGCGGCGTAGCGGATAGCGACGCCGTCGAACCAGCCGCAGCGCCGCGGGCGGCCGGTGGTCGCGCCGAACTCCTGGCCGACGTCCTGCATGCGCTTGCCGATGTCGTCGTGCAGCTCCACGGGGAAGGGGCCGTCGCCGACGCAGGTGCTGTAGGCTTTGCAGACGCCGTAGACCTCGTCGAGAGAGCCGGCAGGCAGGCCGGCGCCGGAGGGGGCGAAGGCGGCGGTGGGATGGCTGCTGGTGACGTAGGGATAGATGCCCCAGTCGAGGTCGCGCATGACGCCGAGCTGTCCTTCGAGCAGGATATCGTTGTTGGCCTCAACGGCCATGCGCAGGATGGGCGCGGTGTCGACGATGCGGGGCGCCAACTGCAGGCGGAACTCCATCAGAAGATCGTAGACCTCGCGGCCGTCGACCGCCTGGCCGCCGAGAATCGTGAGCTTGCGATTGATGGTCTTCAAAGCGTTGTCTAGCCGTGCTTCCAGCCAGTCGGTTTGCAGGAGGTCGCCGATGCGCAGGCCGGAGCGGGTGGCCTTGTCGCTGTAGGCCGGGCCGACGCCGCGCTTGGTTGTGCCGATGGTGTCGGCGCCGCGGGCCTGCTCTTCCAGCTCGTCGAGTGTGCGATGGTAGGGCATGAGCATCTGGGCCCGGCTGCTGATCCAAAGGCGGTCGCAGCTGACGCCAATCGACTTGAGGTGCGCGATCTCTTCCAGCAGCGACTGGGGGTTGACCACGCAGCCGGTGCCGATGATGTTATGGACGTTCTCGTAGAAGATGCCGCAGGGAATTATATGGAGTACGGTCTTGCCGAAGTCGTTAACGACGGTATGGCCGGCGTTGTCGCCCCCCTGGAAGCGTACGACGTAGTTGGCCTGTTTGGCCAGATAGTCGACGATGCGACCCTTTCCCTCATCGCCCCACTGGGCGCCGACAACGGCTGTTACAGTCATTCTAGTTCCCTGGATTCACTTGGTAGTTTGGCGCTTCTTTGGTAATGACGACACTGTGCGGGTGGCTCTCGAGGTAGCCTGCCGGGCTGATGCGCACGAAGCGGGCTTTGCGCCACAGGTCGGGCAGACTTTGCGCGCCGACGTAGCCCATCCCTGAGCGCAGACCGCCCAAAAGTTGGAAGACGAATTCGTTAAGATAGCCCTTGTAGGGCACCTGCCCTTCGATGCCCTCGGGTACGGTCTTGCCGCCGATATCGGGTGAAGCGCCGTTGAGCGGCTGAGCGCTGGCATAGCGGTCTGCGGCGCGGCCCTTCATGGCGCCGATGCTGCCCATGCCCCGGTATTCCTTGAAGGAACGTCCCTCGCGGATGACGACTTCGCCGGGAGATTCGTGCAGGCCGGCGAGAAGACTGCCGAGCATCACTGCAGAGGCGCCGCAAGCGAGAGCCTTGGTGATATCGCCGCTGTAGCGGATTCCGCCGTCGGCAATCAAGGATACACCGCAGGATCGGGCGGCTTCGGAGCAGGCGGCGATGGCGGTGAGCTGGGGCATGCCGGCGCCGGAGACGATGCGAGTGGTGCAGATCGAGCCTGCACCGACGCCGACTTTGACCACGTCGGCTCCGGCCTCTGTCAGCATCTGCACGCCCTCGGTGGTGACGACATTGCCGGCCAGGATAGGCAGTTCCGGGAAGCGTGCGCGTACGGCTTTCACAGCGTCGATGACACCTTGGGTATGGCCGTGTGCGGTGTCGACAGCGATTGCGTCCACGCCGGCATTGACGAGAGTTTCGGCGCGCTGCAGACCCTGTGCGCCGACGCCGATTGCGCCGGCCACCAGCAGGCGGCCGCGGTCGTCCTTGGCGGAGTGGGGGAAGTCCTGCCGTTTGAGAATGTCCTTATAGGTAATCAGCCCTTTGAGGAAGCCGTCGGCGTCGACCAAGGGCAGTTTCTCGATGCGATAGCGATGCAGAATCTCCTGCGCCTCCTCCAGCGTCGTGCCGAGCTGGGCGGTGATCAGGTTCTCCGAAACCATGAATTCAGAGATCGGGCGTTCGTGATCGGTGGCGAAGCGAACATCGCGGTTGGTGAGGATGCCCAGCAACAGGTTGTCGTCATCGGTTATCGGTACGCCGCTTATATGGTAGCGGCTCATGACGGCTTCGGCGTCGGCCAGTGTGTTATCGGCCCGCAGCGTGATGGGATCGACGATCATGCCGCTCTCGCTGCGTTTGACTTTGTCGACCTCCTCGGCCTGCTTCGTCACCGAGAGATTGCGGTGAATGACGCCCAGACCGCCTTGTCGGGCGAGGGCAACGGCCAGCTCCGCCTCGGTGACGGTATCCATGGCGGCGCTGATGAGCGGGATATTGAGTGCAAGCCTGGGATGGAGTTGCGTGCTGATGTCGACTTCGGCGGGCAGTACGTCGGCAAAACCGGGCACGAGCAGCACGTCGTCGAAGGTCATGGCGTTCCGAGCGAACATGCCGTCGGCGACAGATTGACCTGCTGTGGAAAATGAGTCAGTGGCTTGGGGCGTGTCTTCCGAATCGGATTTAGGGGCGTAGGGAGATCCGTTGTGTGAACTCTTAATCACAGGAACAGTCATCAGATTTCCTCCCGGAGCTTGTTGGTTTCTGCTTGCGTTTCGTCTGATGTCGCGATAACTATCCGCTCCTGACCAAAGTTAGAACAGCTTGAAATACCTTAATGCATTGTACCATCGGCGGGGAGCGGGGCGCGAATTGGGAGGGGTTTGACAGATAGGGCTCAGAGGGTTGGAATCAGGTGTGAGATTCACCCTTTTGGCTTTCGCTGGGGCGCTGATTCGGTTGCGGCGGGGACCTCAGCGAAGCAAAATAGTGAGTTTTCTGAAAGGCCCGAATCGAGAGTTTCCGAGTGGTCCCAGCATCTGCTTATTTGAAGCGGCGGGCCAGTTCGGCTTCAACGTCTGACCAGGAAATCTCCTTGTGCTCCAAGAGGACCAAACTGTGGTAGACCAGATCGGCCATTTCCGAGACCAGCCGCTCTTCGTCTTCGTCGAGGGCAGCGACGACGACTTCGACCGCCTCTTCGCCGACCTTCTGGGCGATTTTGCCGGTTCCGGCGGCGAAGAGACGGGCCGTATATGATTCCGGGCCAGGGTTCGCTTTACGGTCGGCGATGGTGGCTGAGAGGGCGTTGATCAGTTCGGACATTTGGCGTTCCATATTGTCTGTTCGCGAGTCAATTGGCCAATGCAAAGTGAGAAACCGGCGTCTTCGGGGCGCAGTCAGTGGGAAGGGGTCGGGCGTGCACTGAACCGTCCTCGCATGTCTCTCAGGACGATCTCCTCCCCCAAGGCTCGCCAGATCTCCTCGCAGGGCTCTTCGTCGGCTATCAATAGCAGAAGCTCCCTGGCGCGTGTCATGGCAACGTAGAGTCGATCCAGTTCCAGTTGACGCGACTCCAGGTCTTGATTCGGGTCGGAATCCTGCTGCTCGTCGGCAGTGTCACCGCTGTCATCCGGAAACTGGGTTGAGCCCAAACGGGGAAGGAAGACAGCCCGAAACTCCAGTCCTCTGGCACGGTCATAGGTGCCAACCCTGATTCCATCACCTGCGAAGCCATCACGAGTGAGTCGGGCGCAAGCGATGCCTTGACTCTGTAGGAATCTGATGATGGCGTCGACCTGGTTGTTGTGCTTCAGGAAGACCGCGATCTCATTTGCATTGTATTTTTCGGCTGCAATGATTTCGCGAATCCTCTCGCACAGAAAGGTAACTTCGCAATTGCTGTCAACAAGGACAAAATTCGGTTTCTCGTCTTCACCTTCATCAAAGCCCAGGTCGGCGTCAAGAATGTACTTGTCGCCTTCATGGTCCAATGCAACCATTTCGCGGCCCCGTACTCGTTTGGCGGCGCGATAGACGGCGGGCACATTTCGGTAATTCTTACTGAGAATCTGCGCCCTGCCGGCAATATCAAGGCCGGCCCAACCGAGCCGGTAACCCCCAGCATAGATACGCTGTGCAGGGTCATCCAATATGAGAATTCCATCTTTGGGAACAGGGTTTTCGGGGTCCCCCGCAACGAGGGCGCGGACAAGCTGCAACTCGACCAAGGTCACATCTTGCGCCTCATCCACAACGACGCAGCGGTAAGGGGCTTGTGAGAGCCTTTGGACAGCATCTCTGGCTCGAATCCTCTTGTCAGCGAACGGAACTGCGTTGCGTTCACGCAGTTTCCCTGCCCAGAGTTCATAAAGTTCCCATACCAACTTGCGCAGGTTTTGAGATAGCGAGCGTTTGCGCCCAATGCGTTCGACGGAAAGATAGTCCTCAAGGCTCTGCAGCCCATTCCCCTTGATCACTCTCTCTATCTCTTCTTTCAGGTAATCCCGGCTAATCGTCCCGAGAGAGGAACCGTCAACGAATTCCTTGCAGGCAGCTTCGAATGTCTGGTCAACCAGAGAGAAATGGGCAGGCCGCCAACTGTCGTATCTGTAAGCAATTCTGTCGATGTTGGCGAACTCGACATTCGAGGGGGCCATTGGGAGGTCACGAAAGCGCTTTTCGAGTAGTTCGGCAAGCGATCTGCTGTTTGCGGTGAAGAGCACTTTATCATCGGGATATCGACGGGCCAGCTCGGCCAAGCGGTGCAGCCCGATCACCGTTTTTCCAGTACCGGCCGCGCCGCGGATGCGGGCGGCCCCAGACCAGTGGCGGCCGACTAGAGGTTTTTGGTCTGGATGGAGGAATAGTTGCCATTCCTCAAAGTCGCCGCTGAACACGCGCCGAATCAGATCCTGGATAAGGATCGGATCGGTTGGGGCAGATTCTGACGCCAGAGGCGAATAGGGAGGACTGCCCAATTCGTCCTCTGACAGTTCAGTCAGAGAGGGTTGATGCGGGTCTCCTGCGGAAGCGCGCTTCAGGGATAAGGGAATGTCAGGAACCGAAACCTGTAGATCGGCAAGATCTTCAGAAGCCAAATCGACATAGTGGTCTCGTCTGTCGGCCCAGTCATACATGGCGTCGTGGTGCCCTGCATTGACGAAGACGAACTGGCCGTCATCTACGGCCAGGAGGATGCGAAGTTCCTGTGAAGCTCTTATTGACCAGAGGTTGCTCTTGGTATCGCCGCCGAGTTTTTCGAAATTGAGTCCGGGGGTTGCCGGGTCCTCGGCGAACTGGGACACGGCCGTGACGAAACGCGTCTGGTCCTGCGGGGTCAGCCGCCGGGTGTGGCCGATTTGCCGGTTAAAGGAGCGGGTCATCGCCAGCTCTACACTGTCCATCTCTACACCCTAATTTCGTCGGACGCGCCGGCATTCCGATTCTGCCAGAACTCCTTTGAGGGAAGCCATCCTCCGAACAGGCCGCTACCAGGGCAGACGTAGCCTTCGCGGATTGCCTACCGGTCAGGTGATGGCGTCTTCGGGCAGGCGCACCGGCACACCGCGTTCGATCAGGTGCCGCTTCACATCCATCACCTGAAGCTGGCGGAAGTGGAAAAGGCTGGCGGCCAGTGCCGCTTCCGCGCCCCCTTCGGTAAGAGCGGCGGCGAAATCCTCCGGCCGGCCGGCGCCGCCGCTGGCGATAACCGGAATGTTGACGGCGTCGGAGATGGCGCGAGTGAGAGTTACGTCGTAGCCTTCTTGCGTACCGTCGCCGTCCATCGAGGTCAGCAGGATCTCACCGGCGCCGAGCGCTTCTACCTTTTGGGCCCATTCGACGGCATCGAGGCCGGTGTTGATGCGGCCTCCACTTATGAATACGTCCCAGCCTTGGGCGGCGTCGCGGCGGCGGGCGTCGATGGCGACGACGATACACTGGCTGCCGAAGCGGCGGGCGCCCTCGCTGACGATCTCCGGGTTGCGCACGGCGGCGCTGTTCACGCTGACCTTGTCGGCGCCGGCCAGCAGGATGGCGCGCATGTCGTCGACGTTGCGGATGCCGCCGCCGACGGTGAACGGGATGAAGACGGTATCGGCCACACGCCGTACCATTTCGGCGACAATATCGCGAGCCTCGTGCGTGGCCGTGATATCCAGGAAGACCAGTTCATCGGCGCCTTCCCGATCATAGACGTGGGCCTGCTCTACCGGATCACCGGCGTCGACCAGGTCTACGAAGTTGATGCCTTTGACGACGCGTCCATCCTTGACGTCGAGGCAGGGAATGATTCGTTTGGCCAGCAAGGTTACCTCCGATGGCAGCCGGCGGCGCCAAAAGCCGCTCGCAGCTGGTCCGACAGTTTGTACTGGTTGCCAGTCCTATTCGATTCCTCGCATGCCGGCGTCAATCAGGCGGGCGGCGGCGCGCCAGGCGGGGATCTGCTCGGGCGAAGTCTCAAGCAGGAGAGCCCGCGCCTCCTCCAGGCTGCACCAGCGGCATTCGCTGTGGTTATGATGGCCGAGCCGCACGTCCCCGTCCCCGATCTCGGCCAGGAAATAGGTGATCGAACGCTGGACATCGTAGCCGCGAATGTGGACCGTAAAGTCGAGGGCGGTGCGACAGTTTTCGTAGAGTTTCAGAATAGGCAGCCCTGTTTCTTCAGCGAATTCGCGGCGGGCGCAGTCGAGGTCGTTTTCCTCTGGTTCAACGCCCCCGCGCGGGAACTGCCATTCCTCAAAGAAGTGGTTATAGAGAAGAAGTAACTGGACTTCGTCCATGGCGGCGGTTGATTCGCCTGGGCAGCGACGCAACGGGATAATCCCGGCGCTGCGGCGCACGCGGGCGGCGTTGCCTATTTCGATGGCGTCCGGGAGTTCAAGGGCGTTGGTGTAGAGAGCCTGGCCGATGATCACGCCGTCGATGCCATAGTGTTCATGACGTTTGAGGGCGCGTATGTCGTCGAGACCGGCGACGCCGCCGCTGGCGATGACCTGCATACCGGTCAGGTCGGCCAGTGTCGCTGTCGACTGCACGTTGACGCCGCTGAGTAGGCCATCGCGGCTGATGTCGGTGAACAGCGCCAGCTCTACGCCCAGAGCGGCCATGCGATGCCCCAATTCGACCGCACTCACTTTGCTGACCTTCTGCCAGCCGTGGGTGGCTACCATTCCGTCCTTAGCATCGAGCCCGACCACGACCCGGGAAACGCCCCAGCGCTCGAGAGCGACGCGCACCAGTTCCGGGTCGCGCACGGCCGCGGTGCCCAATATGATTCGGTCAGCCCCCAAGGAGAAGGCCAGTTCGATGTCCTCGACACTGCGCAGCCCGCCGGTGAACTGAATCGGTATATCGACCGCCTGCCTGATCTGTATGAGGCGCTGCAGGTTTATGGGAAGTTTCCTGTCAGTAGCCGATTCATTGGGATCTTCGCCGGGTTCAAGGCCCTGATCAGCTTCGCCAGTGGCTCCCCCGGCCTCGAGCGCGTCGGGGGAAAGGCGCTGGACTTTGGGATGGAAGTCGGTCGTGCTGCCGAAAGCGCCGTCCAGGTTGACGACGTGCAGCCACTCGGCGCCGAGGTTCTCCCAGTGGCGGGCCATTTGGGCCGGGTTTTCGCTGAAGACTGTCTCAGCGTTCGGGTCGCCGCGACGCAGGCGCACACAGCGTCCTTTTCTCAAGTCAATTGCGGGATAGATGCGCATGGTGCTGTCTATTTCATTCCGTAGTTGAACGGCGGTAGGCCGTCAGTTTCGCATTCAGAGGTAAGGTTTGACGTATCTGCGAAGGCCAGGATTCTCATGCGTGACTCTCTTGGGTTGTGGCCTGGTAAATCGCTTCATCGAGCTCGGCCTGCAGTTCGATCAGGGCCTCTTCGCCCAGGATCCCTTCGCGTGACAGGTCGTCGAGAGCAATTCGCTCGGCGCGCAGGGCCTCTATCCGAGCCAGCGAAACGATCTGTTCGCGCAGGTCGGGCTGATTAGCCAGGAGTTCATCAATCTGGCTGCTAACCTGTTCTTCGCGCGCGGTCAGCTCTGCCTTGACGGTTGTATAGGCAGTGGGGATGAGCGCGCCGTCGCGGTAGAGCCGGTCAATATAGCCGATGGCGGAACGGATGGCAAGCAACTGGCCCTGGATGCGTTCATATTCGGCGGGCTGCTTGGCTTCCTGTGTCAGACCCAGCCGGGAAAGCAGCCCGGAAATGGAGATCGCCTGCACCAGGATCGTAAAGAGAACGACGGCGAAGGTCATCGCCAGAAGCTGCGGCCGGTCGTCGATCGCGGCGGGCAGACTCAGGGCCAGTGCCACGCTGATGGCGCCGCGCAATCCTCCCCACGACATGACCAGGAGGAAGGGGGCAGGAAGGCTATGACGGAGGAGACGAGCGGCGCCGCCCAACAGATAGACAACGAGGAAGCGCGCCCCCAAGACAGCAACGACCGCGATCAACGAGGGTACGAGGTATGTAAGCAGCTGCTCCCACTCCACGCTGATTCCGAGCAGGATGAAGATAAAGGAGTTGGCGAGAAAAGCGATGTATTCCCAGACGGTGAAGAGCACCATTTTGGTGGATGGGGTCATGCCGCGGGGGCCGATATTGCCGTTGACCAGGCCTGCCACCACAACGGCCAGGACACCACTGAAGTGGAACTGTTCCGCCAGGATGAAGCTGCCGTAAGCCAGAATGGTCGTCAGCGTTACCTCGATCAGATAGTCGTCGATATGCTCGATCAGCTTGGCGACGGCGTAGCCGAGGATTCCGCCAATGGCGAGACCGCCGATCGACACTCTCAGAAAATCCACCACGCCTTCAAGCGGATTGAGTGTGCCTTCCACTGCCAGGGCAAGCATGATGTGGAAGATGACTACGGCGGTGCCGTCATTGAAAAGACTCTCGCCTTCGACGAGCGTCATCAGCCGTTTGGGCGCGCCGACTGAGCGGAAGGTGGCGACGACGGCCACAGGGTCGGTAGCGGAGATCAGCGCGCCGAAGATGAGGGCGGCAGGCAGGGGCAGCACGCCGGCGATAACCAGAACGGCGGCGATGATACCGGTGCTGATCAGGACGCCCGGCACGGCCATAGCCACAATGGGCTTCAGGTCGACTTTCAGATCCTTCAGTTGCAAATGGAACGCGGCTTCGAAGATGAGCGGCGGGACGAAGAGGCCGAGCACCAATCCCGGCGTCAGCTCCAGGTGCAAGCCGCCGCGGAATGCCAGAACCAGCCCGGCGACGACCAGTGCCACGGTGTAGGGCAGCCGTATGCGGCGCACGGCCATTGCCACAAGCAGCACGACTGCAAGGACCTGGACGATTTCGAATTCCAGCTCAAAAAAAGTTTCCACGACCTACTCCACTGCTGCAAAGGGGCGGCCAGTCTTCATTCCCCCGCCGTCAGGTTGCTCGTCCGCCTGGCTTAGATCAGGCGAAGCCGCGCCCCTGGGAACGTGCGGCACGCCGGGAGGGACGGCGAAATCCGCTACGAATCGCCCATTCTGCACACAGGCGACAGCGGCAAAGGAGAGCCCCTTCCAGTCCTGCAAAGGAACGGTGGACAGGCCAAGCAGGTGCGCCCGGTAGAGGCTGAAGGTGAGACCGTGGCCGACGAGCGCTAAAGTTTCCTGAGGATGGCGGGAAGCCCAAAAGTCGATCCCTGCGCAGAATCGGGCGAGCGCGGTTGCAGCCGGTTCCCAACCGGCGATGGATTTGAGGGGGCTGCCGAATAGCTCTGCGACGCGGGCGGTATAATCGTTGGTCCATTCGGGAGTGCGGTGCAGCTCATCGAAGCGAGCATCCTCCTCAACCGGCAGCTCTCTTTTCTGTAAGAGCGGTGCAACGGTCAGACGGGTCTTCGGTTCGCGGCTTAACAGCAGCCTGTCGACTTCGTCCCAGAACGGCTGGCAGGCGAGCGTTTCGGCCTGCTTTACGCCGAACTCATCCAACTGCCATAGGGCGGCGTCAGTGTCTGGAACCTGCCGCGTGCAGGCGTGGGCGATGAGATAGAGTTTGCGTGGCTTATGGTTTTCGGTCGTAGTCAAAGCGGTTCCTGACAGTTCCTGCGCTGCGTTTTCCTTGGGTCCCCGTGGTTGCCTCCCGGACACGGTTCGCTTTGTGCTAGGCAGAAGGATAAAGATTCTTGCCCCCGCACGTCAGCCGCCGGCATCCGGCTGGCCCTCCACTGTCTTAATAAAATTGCTGAGGATATGCAAACCGACGGTATGGCTTTTCTCCGGATGGCATTGGATACCCCAGGCATTGCGGTGGCGGACGATGGACGGATAGTCGACGCCGTAGTCGGTGAGGGTGAGGACGGCATCCGGCTCGGCGGCATCGCAAAAATAGCTGTGAGCAAAGTACCCGTATGCGCCATCGGGAACGCCGGCCAGCAGCGGGTCGGGGCGCTGCTGGTGTAACTGGTTCCAGCCAATTTGAGGAATGCGCAGGCTGCGGCCGTTGCGGTGTGGGTCCGGCATTTTGTCGGGGAAGCGGCGAACGCGGCCGGGGATCAGATGGAGCCCCTCGTGAGTGCCCATCTCCTCACTCTCGTCGAAGAGCATCTGCATGCCAACGCAGATGCCCAGGAGAGGCAGACCTGCGGCCACGCTGTCCAAAAGAGGCGCTTCGAATCCCTGGCGTCGCAGATTGTTGACGCTATCTCCGAAGGCGCCCTGGCCCGGCAGGACAAGTGCCCGCCAGCGGCTGAAATCGACGGGGTGGTCGACGATATCGACCTGGATCCCCAGGGGGGCGGCTACGGTCTCGAAGGATTTGTAGACACTGCGCAGGTTTCCAACGCCATAGTCGACAATAGCGATCATTGCGAACGGGACAAACTCTTTTCCATAGCGATGGCAAAGTTGCGCACCAGCGGCGGTGGAAACTCCTCGCGAAAGATGGCGGCTGTCAGTTCACGAATCCGGGTCTCGGCTCGTTCAGCCTCCTGGCTACTGAATTGCTCGGCGCGCACCACGTCCTCGAACTCCTCCTCGCGCAGTACGAAGACCCGTTTGTCGGCACTATACCAAATCGCGAGAATCAGATCCGAAGTGCGGTAGGCTTTGTCTTCGCGTTGCAGCGGCCTGCAGACTGGAAGGTAGAGGCCAATGGCGGTGCCTTCGGCGTCAAAGTACTTTTCGACCATCTGATCCAGGTCGGGAAGCCAGAAGCGGAACCAGACGTAGCCCGGCGCGCCGATAACAGTATCGAGTAGTTCGAGGGTGGGCGCGTTTTCAGTCCAGGCGGCGCGTTCGACCAGCAGGGAGTTGAACCACTCGGCGCGATAGTCTGTCATCTCGGCCTGGTGGCTCCAGTCTCCACTGATGAACGATTTGAACCTTCGTTGGGACGACTCGGCTGTCTCGGTCATCATGTCACTTTCAGCGGCAGTACGATTAAGGGACGGCCAGTGAAGTCGCGTCAGTATTTCCTGACGATAGTGCGGTAGGCGTTGGGTTCGCGAAACTGGATCAGTTGGCGCTCTTCGCGGATGGCCCGCACGCGGTCCAGATCGATGGTCGCAACCGCATAGCCTTCCATCGGCTCTTCCAGGACCGTGTAGAGCTCTCCGTCCGGCCCCGCGAGAATGGAGTCGCCCGCGAACTGCATCGTGGGCTCCTCGCCAACACGGTTGGCTGCGGCGACAAACAGGGCGTTCTCGGTGGCGCGGCTGACGATATGCGCCCGCCACTGTTCATGGTGCCCAATTTCCCAGTTCGCGGGCAGGACGATCAGTTCAGCGCCGTCAAGGGTCAGACTACGGGCCGCTTCCGGAAAGATCAGGTCGGAGCCGGCCATGAGGCCGAAGCGCCCCCAATCGGCATCGACGTTGATGAAACGAAAGCCGGAACGGTAGACCTGGCGCTCCTCACCCAGAAGATGCACCTTATGATAGGAGGACATGAGGTCGCCGTCCGGGCCCAGACAGGCCAGGCCGTTGTAGAGTATGCTCTCGACTTTCTCTTTGATTACCAGACCGAAGACGATATGCGTACTGTAGTCATCAGCCCGTTTGGCCAGGTAGTTTGTGGCGTGGCCCGGCACGCGCTCCGCCAGCGTCGTGGCACGCAGTCCCAGTTCGGTCCCTGTATAGCTCAGCTCCGGGAAGACGATCAGGTCGGTCTGCTGTGTCGTGCAGATGCGCTCGACGAATTCCCCCATTTTGCGCAGATTTTCCTCGGCGCTATTGAGCCCGGGGGCCATTTGCACGAGAGCAACAGTAATTTCACGAGCCATTCAGAAACTCCGGCGGGGCTGAGACAAGTCTCACGGAACGAAACCAGAGCAGTATAGCACGGTTGACTTCTTTCCCCATCTTTCGCGTGCTGTGTTAGAATTTCACCGCAAGGCAGAAAGGAGAGCATAGATGCCTGAAAACAGTTCGATTTTCAGCCGGATCGCTGGGCGAACATGGATCATTCTGCTGGTGGCGGCTGTCGTGATTCCGCTGGACCAGTGGACGAAGGAGTTGGTCCGTCAGAATATCGCGAAGTTCGACTATATCATTCCGATTCCGGCGCTGGGCGAGTATTTTGTCTTCGAGCATGTGGACAATTACGGCGCGGCGTTTGGCATATTGCAGGGCGCGGGCAGCGTTTTCATCGTCATTGCAGCGGTTGTGACGGTTGGCGTCTTCTACTACGCAATTTGGCATCTGCCCGACAATCAGACGCTGATACGGGTCCTGCTCGGGTTCCAGGTTGGCGGTGCGCTGGGCAACGTAATCGACCGCATCATGCAGGGGTACGTAACAGACTTTGTCAAGGTCGGTGTGCCCGGTGTCTACTACTGGCCAAACTTCAACATCGCCGATTCCTCCATCGTGTGCAGCGTGATCGCATTGGCGGTCGTCATCCTCTATCAGGACGCCCAAGTCGCCAGACAGGCTAAAGAGGAGAGCATCGAAATCGGCGCAGCCGAGTCATCGGAGGCGTAGCCAAAGGGAGCGGGTGGACAACGAGAGTCAAGAGGTGCGCCACTTTACCGTTCCCCCGACTGCTGCCGGCCAGCGCCTTGATCGCTGGCTGACCGACCAGTTCGAAGAGGAAAGCCGCAGCGCGATCCAGCGCTGGATTGCGGATGGGTTGGTCACCGTCGATGGGAAGCAACCCGGCAAGGCCGGAATACCGCTGGAAGCCGGAGCAGCTGTCGAGGTCGTAGAGCCGCCGGCGCCGGTGGAAACGGCACTGCGTCCTGAAAACATCCCACTCAACATCATATTTGAAGACGACGACCTGCTAGTCATAGACAAGCCGGCCGGACTGGTCGTTCATCCGGGGCCGGGCCACCCAGCAGGCACCCTCGCAAACGCGGTTCTGCACCACTGTCCAAAGCTGGAAGGGATCGGCGGAGAGAAGCGGCCGGGCATCGTTCACAGGCTGGACAGAGGCACGTCCGGGTTGATCGTCGTGGCCAAAAATGACGCGTCGATGCGCCTATTGCAGGAACAGTTCGCCGACCGCACCGTGTACAAAGAGTATCTGGCGCTGCTGGAGGGCAGAGTGGAGCCGCCGCGGGGCCGCATTGACGCGCCGGTCGGCCGCCATCCGACGCGGCGGCAGCGCATGGCGGTATTGCCGGCTCCTGCCGGACCAGGAGGCACGGCAGGTCGTGGCAGGCAAGCGGCGGGCGCGCGCGAGGCCGTAACCGAGTACGAGTGCCTGCAGGTCTACGAGGATCAGTCAAGCGGGCAGACGGCCCGTTTTTCACTGGTGCGCGCCGTTTTGCACACGGGGCGCACGCATCAGATACGTGTCCATTTTGCCTGGCGCCAACATCCCGTGGCCGGTGACATCGAATACGGGTATAAGCGGCCGCGCCTGACGCTGAAGCGGCCATTCCTGCACGCGCACCGGTTGGGCATCCGACTGCCAGGGACGGAAGAGCAGCGCACGTTCGAGTCGCCGCTGCCTGCCGAGCTGCAGCTCATTCTGGACCGGCTAGGGGAGTGACTATATATGATCGAAAAGCTCTATAAGATCGCCGAAGGGTTGAACAACCGTTTCCAGGATGGGGACGATCCCTTCTATATCGTCACGCGGCTGGCCGAGGAGTGCGGCGAAGTGGCCAGCCAGGTGAGCCATTTCGAGCGCAAGGGTGTAAAGGCGCTGAAACTGGGGCCGCCTGACCGGGCCGCGTTCGCGAAGGAGCTGCAGGACGTGATGCGGGCGGTGGTGCAGCTGGCGATCCACGATGAGCTTGAGTCGGAACTAGAGGCCTCGGTCAATAAATGGGGATTATATACTTTAGTCACATGGGAGAGGGAAAAAGAAAAAATAAGCGGGAATAATTGTCGAGTCAAGATTGCAAATCGGATGACTCATTATCGAGAATCAGCCAGAGGGAGCAGAGGGAAAGTAGTTTCTCATTTGTGATGGAGAAACTGGTTTTGTCAGACCTCAAGAAGAAGGCTCTACCGACTTTCTATGAGTTTGTCTGTTTGAACTTATCCAAACGGATTCAGAAGAAAGAGCGGGCGACATTAAGTGGTGTGTCGTCGATCTTCAATGGTTTCTCCGCGTTCTCTTAGTCCTTAGTCTTTGTGACCCGAATGGAATCTGATTCCTTTTGTTTCTTACCTTGATTCCTTTTGGTCTTGGTCATTTATGGCTCCTTAGTACGTCTCAGGGGGAAGTATCTAAAAGAAAAAGAAGTCTTGATCGTGCGGGACACATTTTGAATCCCCCTGCTTCTGGGTTCGGTTCCAACTCCTATTGCATGGCGCCTGGCGCTAATGTTTTCCTATGTCACCCTTCCCTGTTTTGTTCTTGTTGTAAAGAGAAGACCCGGCCAAATGGCCGGGTCTATATGTGAACTAAGAGGCTGTCAACGCTTCGCAGGAAACGTGATGGTTTCTCCCCTCTTGGTCGGTGATGACACGTAGGTTCCACAGAATCCGCACCGGATTGCCTCTGAACGGATCGATTCGGAGCAACTGGGGCACCTTATTGTCGGTGCCCTGGGTCGTGATCTTGTCTCGATCATTTGTTGGCCGGGCGAAACTATCAGGGCCAAGATTAGACCAAATGGCCCTGGCAATACCCCCATGAAAAACCATCCCCATCCGTTACGACCTTTATTGGAAGCTGCCACTGAGGTAACGACGCCAAACAGTATTCAGTCAATTGCAAATGCCATCATTTCTCCTTTCAAAGTGGTGCAACATGAACAGAAGGTCCGGAGTCCATCCTCTTATCGTTCAACCATCACTGACCTATCACGCAGGCAATCGGGGAGACGATAGTACTCGTCAACAGACCATTTGGTCGATCCTTAGTTTGCCCAGAGTTTCCATGAAACTATGACCTAGTTCTGGACAGGATCATAGTACGCATACCGAAATCCACCTGATATCTCAGAAACGTGCTGTAGTTGAGCAAGAACATCCCGCTTGGAAGCAGAGTCCATCTCGTCGTTATTGAACAAGAAACATGGACGCGGCGGTTTTTCTGTTTCGCCACAAGAACGCCACAATCTCGTCTTCCCTTGTTTGCTCTGAATTTCGGCATTCCTTATCTGGTCGAAGTACACACTTTCGAATGCTTCATCGTATCTGGCATAGCCAAACAGCACCATGACCATGTTCAGAAGAGTTCCATCGGCCATGTGAATATATCCTGACCCTTCTCCTTCCGTGATTTCGCTCACCAATTCAATCGAAATGAGCGGGTTGCCTTGATAAGCCTGAACAGCATATTCGGAAGACTCGCGACCAAAGCACTCTGCTCCTTTGACTGATTCCGGCGCGTCTACATTTGCCAGATGGACTGTCGCGATCTGTCCGTTATCAGTGAACACGACTTCCACTGAATCACCGTCAAGTGGGGATTTGACCACCGCCTGACGTGGAGGAAGGGGGGTTGCTGGCAGCGGAGTTGCTGCTGCCAAATTGGGAGTAGGTGTGACGGTGCCTGTTGCTGTCGTTGGAGTGGCCGATGGGGATTGGGCTTGGAATTGCATGACTGTTAGCACAGAGAGGAGAACGACAACCGTGCTCAGGCCGATAGTGGACGAAACTCTTGACACGTGTTCAGTGCCACTATGACCGCATCGGAAAAGTCAGCAGAATCCGCCTGACTTACCCTGTACATTCAGGTCGAAAAAAGCCCGTCAGACTATCTGGCGGGCTTTATGTTGTTAGAACCCGACCGCCCCCTATTGTGCCAAAATTGCCAGCCCAATGGCATATGCGTTTACGGTGATAGTGCCTAAGCATGTAGGGAGCCGTGGGCCGGGGTTTCTGGCATGCACACAACCGTCGGTTGTAAGAGTTAGGGTTAGGTGTATCCCTGAGGTATTGCCATTCGGATTCCTTCGGAGGTGGAGTGGTCATCAACATGCGGGCCACGTTCTCTGGCGTATTTCTGGGCATTGATACCGG
Source organism: Caldilineaceae bacterium (assembly GCA_965207495.1). Lineage (GTDB taxonomy): Bacteria > Chloroflexota > Anaerolineae > Caldilineales > Caldilineaceae > Bin5. The sequence goes on along the minus strand of OZ242287.1, from coordinate 1,775,818 downwards.
TCTTGGTAAATTCTTACAAATAATCACAGGTTCAATTTGCTTTTACTAATAACTATCTCATAAGAGCTTGCTATAGTAGTAGCAGGAGCTACCTTTTCTGGGAAGTTCGTGTTCGGTGTCTGCTCGGCAACATCGCAGATCAAAGGATCTCGCGCCACTAGTCCTGAGGCCGATACTATCTGCGTTTCATTTGAGTTGCCAAGCATAACCGGGGAGAGAGGCTGATGTTTCAGCAAGGGAACATTTCGCCAGTCCTGCGCGGCTCTCGTGTCTGTCTGGCAGTTGTCCTCTCAGTAGTTGTCGCCCTTATGTCTTATATGAACCTTGCAATGGCGCAAGAGACTTCGACGGAAGCCACGCTCTCTGCTCCTGCGCTGACCGCTGAGGCCGGCACGGGCGCAGTCGGGTTGACCTGGACAGCGGTGACCGGTGCGGAACGCTATGAGTTGTGGGTCTGGACCAGCGCCGATGGTTGGCAGCGGTTGGACGACGGTGCCCTGACGGACACAACCTACAGTCATGCCGGACTCACGGCAGGTACGACCTATTACTACGCTGTGCGTGCGGTACACGCCGGAGGGGTGAACGGCCCCTGGTCTGAGTATGCGTCGGTGACCTTCGAGCCGCCATTAGGCGCGCCGGCGCTGACCGCCGAGGCAGGCGAGGGAGCGGTCGAGTTACGCTGGACAGAGGTAACCGGCGCGGAACGCTACGAGCTGTGGGTCTGGACCAACGCCGATGACTCGCGACAGATCGGCGGGGATAACCTGACCGGCACAACCTACAGTCATGCCGGGCTCACGGCGGGCACGACCTACCACTACGCCGTCCGCGCAGTCAACGCAGCCAACGAGACAGGCCCATGGTCGGAGAATGTGTCTGCGTCTCCGCGGCAGGTGGAAGTGCTGCAGAATCTGCAAAACACACCGACGGCCACATCTTCGGCTACGCCGAGGATTCAGGTGCAGGTCGTACCGACAATCACTTCTACATCCACGCCGACTGACACGGCTACATCGATACCAGTGGACACTGCTACACCTACATCCACGCCGACTGATACGGCTACATCGATAACAGTGGATACAGCTATATCCACGCCAACTGATGCGGCTACATCGGTACCAGTGGACACTGCTACATCCACGCCAACTGACACGGTTACATCGATACCAGTGGACACTGCTACATCTACATCCACGTCTACTGCTACAGCCACAGCAACGGTAGTGGTGGCAACTGGTCCGCTGACCGGGTTCACGGTAGTGGACGCATCCGTCCAGCCACAGACGGTGCTGGCAACGCTGACCGACGGTGAAACCCTGACCCTGACCGATCCCGCCAACGGCAGCTACGGGATCCAGGTCAACACCGATTCCGGAGTGGTGGTTCGCAGCGTCCGGTTGCTACTCAGCGGAGCGAAGTCGGTTGACAAAACCGAGGGTATCCCGCCCTACTCCCTCTACGGGGACAACGGAGTTGGAGCCCTGCACGGTCAAGCGCTCCCGGTGGGAGACTACACTCTGACGGCCACGGCCTACTCGGAGGCGAACCGCGGCGGCAACTTGCTGGGAACGCTGGAGGTGGCCTTCACGGTGGCAGCAGCCAATACTACAGCCACGCCCACACCTACGGCCACGGCCTCACCTACGGCTACGCATACCGCTTCGCTCACACCCACAGCCACCTTCACGCCTACGCCGACACCTACATCCACACCTACAGCCACGACTACAATCACGCCGACTCCCGCAGCAACGGCAGTGGTGGCAGTTGGCCCGCTGACCGGGTTCACGGTAGTGGACGCATCCGTCCAGCCACAGACGGTGCTGGCAACGCTGACCGACGGTGAAACCCTGACCCTGACCGATCCCGCCAACGGCAGCTACGGGATCCAGGTCAACACCGATTCCGGAGTGGTGGTTCGCAGCGTCCGGTTGTTACTCAGCGGAGCGAAGTCGGTTGACAAAACCGAGGGTATCCCGCCCTACTCCCTCTACGGGGACAACGGAGTTGGAGCCCTGCACGGTCAAGCGCTCCCGGTGGGAGACTACACTCTGACGGCCACGGCCTACTCGGAGGCGAACCGCGGCGGCAACTTGCTGGGAACGCTGGAGGTGGCCTTCACGGTGGCAGCAGCCAATACTACAGCCACGCCTACACATACGGCCACGGCCACACCTTCGGCCACGGCCACACCTTCGGCCACGGCCTCACCTACGGCCACGGCCTCACCTACCGCTACTCATACCGCTTCGCTCACACCCACAGTCACCCTCACACCTACGCCGACACCTACATACACACCTACAGCAACGACTACAATCACGCCGACTCCCACAGCAACGGCAGTGGTGGCAGTTGGCCCGCTGACCGGGTTCACGGTAGTGGACGCATCCGTCCAGCCACAGACGGTGCTGGCAACGCTGACCGACGGTGAAACCCTGACCCTGACCGATCCCGCCAATGGCAGCTACGGGATCCAGGTCAACACCGATTCCGGAGTGGTGGTTCGCAGCGTCCGGTTGCTACTCAGCGGAGCGAAGTCGGTTGACAAAACCGAGGGTATCCCGCCCTACTCCCTCTACGGGGACAACGGAGTTGGAGCCCTGCACGGTCAAGCGCTCCCGGTGGGAGACTACACTCTGACGGCCACGGCCTACTCGGAGGCGAACCGCGGCGGCAACTTGCTGGGAACGCTGGAGGTGGCCTTCACGGTGGCAGCAGCCAATACTACAGCCACGCCCACACCTACGGCCACGGCCTCACCTACGGCTACGCATACCGCTTCGCTCACACCCACAGCCACCTTCACACCTACGCCGACACCTATAGCCACAGCTACACCCACGCTTCAGACCCAGCAACAGCAGCTTGAACCAACCGCAACTGCTACGCCCACGACGACCCCTCAACAACAGTACTCCTCCGTGCCCGATGTACCCGATCCCCCCACCGTCGTCATCCTGGGCGCCGGCCATGTAATGGTCGACTGGGATGATATCGCTCGCGCCACACACTATGATCTGTGGTACTGGGCCTACCCCTACTGGCGATCAGTCAAAGACGTGGCGACAAGTCGAGGAATCAGTTTCACCTTTAACGGTTCAAGCGCCGTATTGACCAATATGCCCACAGACTTCCCCGAATACAGCTTTAGGGTCCTGGCAGAAAACTCAGTGGGACTGCGAATCTCTTCATCAGGAAGTGTGACAAATCCCGAAGAATACCGTCTGATACCCACGCCTACGCCTACCATCACCCCTACCATCACGCCTACACCAATAGGTTGGCCTTCCGCACCCAACCAACCGACCGCCAGCATGAATGGCGCAGGAAGCATAAGAATCAGCTGGGAAGCCGTACCGGAGACCGCCTCCTACGATGTATGGCTGTACCACTATGTCGTATTCGGATTCTTGAGAACCTGGGTGAAACTGCCCTACGACGGCGTCGATGTTGAGATCAACGGCTATGTTCGCGAGGACATACGAATTAGCATCAGCGGAACCAGCGCAACCATAACCAATCTCCCCTACAAAACCCAATACGACCTCAGAGTGCGCGCCTATAACGACGTAGGCAGCACATTCTCGCCACACGTAACCGTGGACAACCCACCAACCCCCACCGCCACCCCTACCGCCACCTCTACGCTTACCACTACCCCTACCGCCACAGCGACCCCTACACCGACACCAAACGAATAAGAATCCCCCAAATCCACCACAAAACGCCCCACCCAAAACACACTCCCCCAAAACTCCAACCCCGCCCCCAGATCCCCGTCCAGCCCCCCCCAATCCCCCTCAAACCTCAGTACGCGCGCAAATCACAGCCCATCAAAAAAAATGTGAATTATATCCAATGTTACCCAAAGGCACCTGAAGCTGATATGTGGAGAATCTTGTAGTTCTTTTGGGAGATTGTTATCGAGGGCCTGATCGATCCGACGCCGGAGGAGTTGGAGGACAGAGGCACATCACTCTGAAGGGAGATCGACCCTTGCGCCAGCAAGCCGGCTCTCAGTCACTTAACAATGTCGGGATTACGTCCAGCAGGCATATTCTTCCTCTCTTCATAGTAACCCGGGTGCTTGCCCTGGTTTGACGAGAGCAGCCAGTGATCATTTTCTTGCTTCTGGGAGACACAGATGTTAGCTTGTCTCCACTCAGTTCGGTCCAGTACCCCTTTTCAGATGCAGTATCCTCCAATCTGAACAGTAGACTCCTAATCCTCCTATTACACTCCTTTTGCTCTGTCGCCAGTTTCATCCTGGAAGACAACGCCGATCCCAGCGCTCTTGATGGCCCGGCGGACGGCTGCGAAGGCCGGTCAATAGGTTCGTAGGGTAGTCACGTGCAATGACCGGCAGCGCGTCAGGGAGATCCGGGCGGATTCATCTCACGCGCATCGGCGCCTGCCCGGCGATAGCCGATACGCGGCTCGGTAAAGAGAATGGCGGGCTTGCAAGCCTCGTCGGCCAGCCTGCGGCGCAGCGTGCCTACTGCAGTGTGCATCCGCCGCAAGTTTCCGCGACCCGCACATTCAATCCATTTCCCAGCAGATACTCGCCCCTCATTTCCTGGCCGGTAGGGACTATCTCTAAAGTGTACGCCAACCAAGAACGTGCCGCAGTCGAGACTCTCGTTGATACGGCGGCTCGCCTCGCCCAGTCTTAACAGGCGATCTCCCAGCACCACGTTTTCACGTGCCAGCTCCCCTGATCTCACCTTATCTTCAACTCCCTCGCGCGCCAATTGATTCGATGCTCCTGTATTCACGCACCAGTTGCACGCGCAGTGAGAATCCGGTACTCCAGCGGTTCTTACGCAGGGCCTGTCAAAGACTCACAAGAATTTACACCATTTCCGGTCCCATACTCACAACGATCTAACATTGGCCGGATAAGATATAAGAACTGCCGCTTTTGGGGCGGGAGGCATACCCCCTGCTTCGGCCAAATCCCTACGCGCCAGCGGCTTTTCAGGGTTCATTGGCACATATCCAAATGACTTCTGGTCTTGGAAGCAGCAGACGACAACCATGGTTGAATCCGATGTCAAGGCCAAGGTTTGGGAGAATCCAGGCACATACTGACGGTTGTAGCCATTCCTCTATGGAGAAAAAGGTTCATGTCGGATCCGCACCACCTTGTGAGACACCTGTTAAGTCTACGGGTGTGCCTGACCGTCGTCCTTATGGCTATTGTCGTTAACCCATCACTTGAATCCTTAGCCTCGGCGCAGAAGACAACCCCCGTTTCCACGCTTTCTACACCGCAGTTGACCGCGCAGACCGCAGAGAGCGCGGTGAACCTGAGTTGGACGGAGGTGACCGGCGCGAAACGCTATGAACTGTGGGCTTGGACAAGCACCGGCCGATTGCAGCAGATCGGGGGAGTGAAGCTTACCGGCACTTCCTACAGTCATACCGAGGTCACGGCGGGCACGACCTACTACTACACGGTGCGTGCGGTAAGCACTGAGGTCGCAGCGGGCCCGTGGTCAGAATACGCGCCTGTTACCTTCAAGCAGCCAGTGGCAGCGCCAACGTTGACCGCCGAGGCCGGCGAAGGAGAGGTCGAGTTGAGTTGGGGGGCGGTGGAGGGTGCAGCACGCTATGAACTGTGGGTATGGACCAGCGTCGACGGCTTTCAGCAGATAGGGGGAGTGAATCTGACCGGCACGTCATTCACGCACGCGGACGCTGTTGCCGGGACGACCTACTACTACGCCATCCGTGCGGACAGCGCCGGTGGCGAGACAGGCGCATGGTCCCAATATGTCTCCGCGACCCCTGTTCAAGCTCAGCAGGCTTCGCAACGCACAGCCACTTCTGCTTCAACAGTTACATCTGTCCCAACGACCACCTCGACAGCCCCGGCTCTGGATGCGCAGGTAACAGAGAGCGGCGAAGAGTAGAATTGAACCGCAGTGCAGGGTGCAGCCCGCGGCGAATAGCGCGTTTGGGACAGCGTCAACAGTTGGTGTCGTCTTGGAGGAAACTCCCTGAACGGCATGACCTACACGAATACAGACATTACTGCCGGGACGACCTATTTCTACATCATCCGCTCAGTGAACGCCGGCGTCTATCAAGCGCATATTCGCCGAATCTGTCCATGACGGCGGCTAAGGATGGTCTGACGCCGCAGCATACGGCCACTTCTGCAGCCACATCCACACCGGCCTCGACGTAGTCCACGCTCGCTGCGCACAGGGAAGCTTCGACCTGATAGAGGGTGTCACCAGCGGTACGCAAATGTAACGTTGGGGAACCCAGGGACGGCCGATTTCTTGCAGGCGAAAGTGACGGGAGAGAATTGAAGTTTTCGATATTGGACTTATTAGCTCGGGGACCGAGGGTACATCGTAATATTGTCGATGTTCCTTGGGGGACATAACGGCTTGACGGAGGAGATAAAAACGAGACGAGCCAGCATTGGCTGCCCTGCCGACGCCAGGCCAGCCAATTGTACGCCTTTTGGCTTCTACTTGGAGCGATTCACCAGCTCGGCAGTCCGGGAACGGGAGGCGGCTTGGCTGGAACGACACGGCCGTCCGCCGGTGGAACCTTCATGCCAGGCGGAGATGAGAGATGCTGAGACATCACAGCACGCCCGCGTGATCGGTCCAGGCTAACAAGCGTCTGCCCGGCGCCCTCTCTTCGGCAGCTTCGACCGAATCCTCGTCATGCAGGCCATTGGATTTTGATACAGAGGCGCAATATCTTCTGGGAGAGCGAACTATGAACATCAAGAACCTGGCCCGATACCTGCTTGTTGTCCTTTTGCTGGCCACAGGGTCAACGCCTGTTCTCGCACAAACGCCCGATCAATGCGGGTCGGTGGAGCCGATCAGGCCGGGAGATACCCTGACCGATGCCGTCTCGGACGTGCCGGCCGCGCATATAGACATCACCGAAGTTGAAACTACCCTGTCCGGCGAGAGATTGACGGTTGTGTTTCATCTCAGAGACCTGCCCGAGACCTTGAGGTTCAATCGGACGGAGCATGGGGAGGGCTCGAAGGAGTATGAATGGGAGGTCGCAATCGATGCGGACAACGACCGCAGCACCGGACCCGGCGGGTTCGATACCTTGCTGACCGCCTACCATATCGCGTTTCTGTCACACGAAGGGACTGATGCCGACACGATCGCGCCAATCGCGGAGACGTTGGAGGCCAGCGTATGGGAAATACACGCCGGCGGCTCCACCAGCACTCTCGCAGACGCCGACCTTGCGGTGTCCGCCGAGGAAGACACGATAACGATCTCCGGCTACATTCCCGGCATCACATCCGAATCGCGCCTGGCATTTTCCGCTTATGATGTCGAGTTCGCCGGCGAGGCCGATCAGATGGACTGCCATGCTTCATACAGAATGAGTTTGGGACCCTGGGGATGCGACTCCGGCGCGGCCCTGACAGGGCCGGGGCAAACGGTAACAGATGAAATCGAGGGCGCTACCGATCCGTATTTGGATATAACCAAGGTGAGCACCTCTCTGTCGGGCGAAACTCTGACAGTTGTCTTCCACCTCAGAGACGTGCCGGAGACGCTGACGTTCAATCGTTCAGGCATGTCGGAAAACCATTTGGAGTATGCATGGGTGGTGGTCATCGATACAGACAATGACCGGGAGACAGGCTCCGGAGGTTTTGAGTATCAGATGGTGGCAAGTCACTCTGTGACCCCATCCGAAGAGGGGCGTAACGCGAAGGCGCCTATAGAGAGCAAGGTGGAGGTCAGCGTCCGGAGTCTGGAATCGGGGAGCTCCATGTCGACTGCAGACGCCACACTTGAGGTGTCTTCGGAAGAGGACACGATAACGCTCACCGGCGACATTCCCGGCATTACGACAGAATCACGGCTTGCATTCAGGACGTACGGTTATTGGGACAGCTTCGATGAGGTCGGATGCTTTACTTCGCAGAATCAGAGCACACACTCCAGCCGGTGTGAGGCCGTTGATGCAGTGACGCCTGGTCAGACTGTAGTCGATGAAGCAGCAGATGTGCCGGCCGGGCATATAGACATAACCGAAGTTGAAACTTCCCTGTCCGGAGAGAGATTGACGGTTGTGTTCCATCTCAGGGACCTGCCGGAAACCTTGAGGTTCAATCGCACGGAGCATGAGCAGGGAACGATGGAGTATGAATGGGAGGTCGCAATCGATACGGACAACGACCGCAGCACCGGCCCCGGCGGGTTCGATACGCTGCTGAGCGCCTATCATATTGCGTTCCTGTCGCACGAAGGGGCGGTCGCCAACACAACCGCTCCAATCGGGGAGATGTTGGAGGCCAGCGTGTGGGAGGCACGCCCCGACGGCTCCACCAGTACTTTCGCCGATGCCGACCTGGCGGTGTCGGCCGAGGAAGACACGATAACAATTTCCGGTTACATTCCCGGCATCACATCCGAATCGCGACTGACATTTTCGGCTTCTGACATCCAGTTCACCGGAGATACCGATCAGTTAGCCTGTCACGATCCATACAGCGAGAGCGTGGAACCACGGGGATGCGATTCCGGCAAGGCTCTGATTGGGCCGGGGCAGACCGCAACGGATGAGAGCGAGGGCGCCACCGCTTCATTCGTGGATATCACCGAGGTGAGCACAAATTTGTCCGGTGAGACCTTGACGGTTGTTTTCCATCTCAGGGATGTGCCGGAGACGCTGACATTCAATCGTGCAGGCATATCGGAACACTATGGGGAGTACGGTTGGAATGTGTCGATCGATGTGGACAACGACCGGGAGACCGGCTATGGCGGCATTGAGTACGAGTTGTCGGCCAGTCACTTTGTGCCCCGGTCCGAAAAAGGGAGTGACGCCATAGCGTCCATTGAGAGCAAGGTAGAGGCCAGCGTCTTGAAAGCCCGTTCGGATGGTTTTATGTCTATGTTCGACGCAACCATCGAGGTGTCCCCGGAAGAGGACACGATAACGCTATCCGGGAATATCCCTGGGATCACGGAAAATTCACAGCTTACATTCAGAGCGTACGACTATTTTGGCGGTTCCGATGAGCTCGGATGTCCTGCAACGCCTGGCCAAGGCGCACCCCCGAGCACTCTCCCGACCCATTGTACGGATGGCGACGCCACGGTTGTGCCGGGACAGACCGCAATTGACGATGTCTCAGATGTGTTTGCGGGGTATCTGGACATTGTCGAAGTCAGCACGTCCCTTGCGGGCGAAATGCTGACCGTCGAGTTCCATCTCAGGGATATTCCGGAGACACTGACATTCAATCGCACGGGCATATCGGAAAACTATATGGAGTACGGGTGGGAGGTATCGATCGATGTAGACAACGACCGGTCGACGGGCGATGACGGGTCTGAGTACCTGTTGGCGGCCAGCCATTTTGTGTCCCAATTCAATAAGGGGAGCAACACGGAGGCACCGATCGAAAGCAAGGTGAAGGCCGAAATCCTGCAAGCCCAATCAGAGGGTTTCATGATTTGGAGCGACGCCATCCTCGAGGTATCTCCGGAAGAGAATACGCTCACGCTCTCCGGACATATCCCTGGGATCACAGCAGAGTCACAGCTTGCATTCAGTACGTTTGACTATTTTGATGTTTCGGACAGGGTCGGATGTCAGGCTCCGCCAAGCATCCCCACATCCTCAAACCAGTGTGATATAGATGGTGCTGTTACACCGGGAGAAAGCGTCAGCGATGATGTCTCGGAATTCCTGGCCGCGCACCTGGATGTAACGGAAATCAACACCTCCCTTTCCGGGGAGACCCTGACGGTCGTGTTCCATTTCAGAGATGTTCCGGAGGCATTGACATTCAACAGAACCGGCGTGCTCGGCAATGCAATGGAATACAGTTGGGAAGTGTCGATCGATGTGGACGCCGACCAGGATACAGGCCTTACCGGGTTCGAATACATCCTGTCCTCGATACACGTTTCCCACGGCGGCTCCAGCGGTCGCGACCGGAGTGCGGCTATCACAACCGACATTCTGCAAACCAACACATGGGTACTGAATCCAACTGGAAGTGCAAATCGTGAAATCGATTTTCTCGGATGGGCGCGCATCGAGGTGTCGGCAGAAGAGGACACGGTAACGCTTTCGGGAGAAATCCCCGGAATCACGGCGGAGTCACAGCTTGCATTCGGTGTGTATGACTATCTGGGCGGTGCGGAGGAGGTCGGCTGTCTTACTCCGTTTGGTTTGGGTCGGCCCACCCCCTTGCAGAGCTCTTCGGACGGGGCCGCAGCAGTTTCGGATCAGGACGCATTTAGTGGTGTAACACACGAACTGGTTGAGCACATTGACTTCCGTGATGTCACGACAACACTGGACGGAGAGACATTGACCGTCACTTTTCTACTCAGGGATGTTCCGGAGACGTTTACGTTCGACAGAACGGGGGTGCCGGAAAATGCACTGGAGTACAGTTGGGAAGTATTTATCGATATAGACAGTGACCCGGAAACAGGCGCCGGCGGATTTGAATACACACTGTCGGCCGGCTATTACGTGCCCCCTCTTGCCAGAGACAGCAATACGTTGGCGCGGCTAACACAGCCGGGCTTCGTCGAGGCCAGAATTTGGGGTCTGGACCAGGAGGGGAACAGGGTGCTCGCGGAGGGCAGCATCGAAGTGTCCTCGGAGGAGAACACGATAACGCTCTCGGGAAAGATCCCCGGGATTACGGAAGAATCAACGCTCAAGTTCAAGGCGTATGACTACTTTGGCGGTTCGTTAGAGATGAGCAACTCCGGTCCGCCGGCTGCGAGCCTGGCCGCCAGCCTGTGTCAACCTGATGATGCCGCGATCACGCCGGGCCAATGGGTCATCGATGCGATTTCTGACACGCTGCCTGCACATGTAGACATTACCCAAGTCATCACGACTCTGACCGGCGAAACGCTTGCCGTCGTATTTCAACTCAGGGATGTTCCAGTAGAACTGGAATTTAACCGAAATGGCATCGGGGAAAATGTGTTGGAGTACAACTGGCAGGTGTCAGTCGACGTGGATAACAACCGCGAGACAGGCGATTCTCTAGGGGAAGAGTACACGTTATCAGCCATGCATTTTGTGCCGTCCTCGTCCAGCGGCGAGACCGTTAAATTGCCTATCAGGCAAGGCGTGCAGGCCAACTCCTGGCAGATTGAAGCTGACGGCACCGGCGCCTATCTCGGCAGCATAAGCGTCGAGGTATCGCCTGAGGAAAACATGATCACTCTTATCGGAAATGTTCCCGGCATTACCTCACAGTCTCGGCTCACATTTCAGGCTTACGACTTTCTGGCAGGGTCCGATGAGATAATCTGCCATGATTCAGCCTCGCCGGACGACACGAAGTAACCATTGGTTGATTTTCTACCGCCAACGCCCCGCCCATTGCCACAGTCTGGACGGCAACACGAGTGTGGAGATAGGACACCGAGCTACTAAATGCGATAGGCAACCGCCACTCATAAGGACTGGAGAGATGCCTTCCCTGTTCATCCAAGACTTTTCTCGGGAGTAACTCGTCTCTTAACTCCTGGTCGACGGGGAGTCTCCCTAAATTGTACACCTACCAAGACTGTGTCGAAGTCGAGACCTTCCTTGATGTGGTCGCTCGCCTCGCACAGTCTAGACTGACGACCTCCCAGCGCCGCGTTTTCACGCGCAAGTTCCTTCGCTCCCATCATCTGTCCGTCTCCTTTGCAGTGCGGAAAATCCTGGGGCTCTTGTGTGGGCTGAGGCGGGATTCGTAGCCGGACTCCAGTGTTATCAAGGCAATATGATGCGAACTTTGACATAACTTACAAAAACTCATGAAAGTTTGTAAACAATTCTTATAATTAACTTACACAGTTCTGGTATCATTGAGAAGTGCTTAATTTTTCGGTACAAGGTTGCCACTTTGCATTCGCGCGCCGACAACTCTGACGTACCTGCCAGCGTAACGTTCACCAGCATTGACAGGTCGCAGACCTCCACCGCGACCGTAGACGGTGTGGACGACGACGCCGAGAACATTACGCTGCGCTTCGGCGCGCTACCCTAACGCGTGTCCACCGGCAGCCCGACCAAAGTTACAGTTGAACTCAATTCGCCCATCGAATGCACGAATACCTTCCCTTTCTATAGCACGCCCACCGGGGGTTCGGACGCTGATGACTACAGCGGCTTGCCGTCCAGCGTAAAGATTACCGGCGTTGGCAGGTTGGCGACTCTAGCCGTGACAGCGGCCGACGACAGCGTGGACGAAGGCGAAGTGTGTCCTAAGTCAGTCTTCCATACGCTGCCTTTCGGCGTATCCGCAGGCAGCCGAGCCGGTGCCGCGGTCAGTCTCCTGGAAAAAGACAGTAGCCAGATCACAGTAGCCAGATCAAGGAGTCCAACAGTACAACCGCCGCGTTTCCGACGCCAGAGAGCGAAGGTTTGACCATGGTCGCCGTGAGGTTCAACGGGGAACTCTACACGGCAGGGGAGGGCGGCAACCCGGCCAGCATCGTGATGCAGCCGGATACGGATCAAGGGCGCAGGGTTACGGTCCCGCTCTACGTTTCCTTTGTCTTTCATTCGCTATCCGGCATAGTACCCCACCTTCTTTCACATAGGAGAGTAAAATGCGAAGAATTGCACCAAAGTCGATTTCCCGACGCGAGTTCATGCGCGTGTCGGGTGTGGCCGCTGCGGGTGCGGTGGCTGTGGCCTGCGGCGCCAGCGGTGAGCCGGCGGCGATGGAAGAGGCGCCTGCCGATGACTCGGCAGCCGAGTCGTCCGAGGCTGCGCCGGCGACACCGGCGTCCCAATACAGCGAAGCGCCGATGCTGGCCGAGATGGTTGCCGCCGGCGACCTCCCGCCCGTTGATGAGCGCCTGCCGGTCAACCCGATGGTGATGCCGGTTGCTGAGGAGAATGGCAACTACGGCGGCACCTTCCGCCGCGGCTTCAAGGGCGTCTCCGACCGCTGGGGCCCGACCAAGATGCAGGACCGCGGACTGTCCTGGTACGACCAGAACCTGAACATGCAGCCGCGCATGGCCGAATCCTGGGAGATCAACGATGACGCCTCCGAGTGGACTTTCCATCTGCGCGAGGGCATGAGCTGGTCCGACGGCACTCCCTTCACCACTGAGGCGATCCGCTGGTGGTGGGAAGAGGACGAGACCAATACAACCATCTCGCCCAGCATTGGCGGCACCTGGGTCTCCGGCCCCGAGCGTACGCCGATGGAGCTCGAAATCGTCGACGACTCCACCGTCACCTTCAAGTTCCCGCTGCCCAACCCGCTTTACGTCTTCCGGATGGGCCGCCAGACTCGAAACCTTTACCTGCCCGGCCACTATCTGAAGCAGTTCCACATGGACCTGACCGATGACCAGGATGGGCTGCAGGCACAGGTGGAAGAGGCCGGCTTCAACAGCTGGGAAGAGTACTATACCGACCGACGCTGGTGGTATCTGAACCCTGACCTGCCCAGCATCGGCCCCTGGATCTCCAAGAACGAGCTGTCCAACGAGCTCTTCCTGATGGAGCGCAACCCCTACTTCTTCGGTGTCGATTCCGATGGCAGGCAGCTGCCCTACATTGACGACGTCTCTCATCGCCTGTTCGAAACGAACGACGTCTTCGACCTGCGCATCATCAACGGTGAGATCGACTTCCAGGCGCGCCATGTCAATATCGGCAACTTCACCCTCTACAAGGAAAACGAAGAGTCCGGTGACTATCAGGTGTTCCTCGGCTCGGCCTCCGGCCACTCCGCCATCCAGCTCAACCAGGCGACCAAGAACGAGCGTCTGAACGAGTTCTTCAACATTCGCGACGTGCGCATCGCGCTCTCCGTCGCGGTCGACCGCGTCGCGCTCAACGAGCTTGTGTGGGACGGCCTGATGACGCCGAGGCAGTACAGCCCGCTGGAAAGCTCGGCGCAGGCATACCCCAAGCAGGCCAATGCGTGGATCCAGTACGACCCCGATCTGGCCAACCAGCTTCTGGACGATGCCGGCTACGCCGAGAAGGACAGCGATGGTTTCCGCCTGTTCAACGACGGCAGCGGCGACACGCTCAGCTTCATCATCGAAGGCACGGCACAGCCGGGTACGACGAGCGAAGATACGGTGCAGGAAGTAATCAAGTACTACGCGGCGGTGGGCGTCAAAGCCGCATACAAGGGCTTTGAGCGTTCCCTGTACGAAGAGCACCACGGCGCCAACGAGATCGAAGCTGCGTGGTGGGGCGGTGACCGCACGGTCGTGCCGTTGGTCAATCCCACCATCTGGACTTGCGAGCAGCCCGACCGCCCGTGGGCAGCTGGCTGGGCGCACTGGCGCAACAGCGGCGGCACCAACCCGGCAGGCGTCGAGCCGCCGGCCGGTCACTGGGTCTGGACGATCTGGGAGATCTGGGATGCCATCAAGATTGAGCCGGACCCCGACAAGCAGACGGCGATGTTCCACCAGATTCTGGACATCTGGGCCGAAGAACTGCCGATGATCGGTTACCTGGGCGAACGCCCGGCGCCGATTATTGTCAAGAACGGTGTCCGCAACTACCTGGCCGGATTCCCGCTGGACGATACGACCGGTGATGAGCACCTGCTCCACACCGAGACCTACTTCTGGGAAGATCCGGATTCCATGAGTTCGTAATTCGGCGGGGAGTGAGTGAAGAGGAGTGAGAAGAGAGAGGGGAGTGGACAGGGCGCCTCTCCCCTCTCTCCTGTCAGTCTGCTCAGCTTCTTCTTACACCGTCACCGGCGGCTCCGAAGCAGACAGTGCCGGTTACCATGCATGGTTGGCAGCGATTCAGAGGGATGCTGGGGGACTCTCTTCTCGTGAATCGACTCTTGCCATGCGGTAGCCGACCCGGGGCTCTGTGAAGATATAGGTGGGCTTTTCTGCGTTGTCGCCCAGCCTGCGGCGCAGCGTGCTTATGACGGTGCGCATCGGCCGCAAGTCTCCGTGGCTGCCCACATCCCAGACCTTTCCCAGCAGATACTCGTAGGTCAGTACCTGACCGGCATTGAGCGAGAGTTCGACCAGCGTCCGGTACTCGATCGCTGTCAGTCGAACCGGTTCACCTGCAAGGGTCACCTGGCGTGTGACATAGTCGATGACCAGCTCGCCCAGAACGAACGGCTCCAACGGATCGGGGCCCGCCCACTTTCGCAACGCCCCCCTGATCCGGGCCGTCAACTCGGCCGGTGAAAACGGTTTGACTACGTAATCTGCGGCCCCCGTGTCGATGGCCCTGGCAATGAAGTGGTCCTGATCGTAGGCGGACAGGAAAATGACCGGCACTGTGCTTATCTCCTGGATCTCCTTCATCAGTTCGATGCCGTCGGTCCCCGGTAGCATGAGATCAAGCAGTGCCAGTTGAGGCTTCATCTCATACATGAGGTTGAGTGCCTCCTGCGGGTCCCCTGTCACGACCGGCGTGTAGCCCGCCTTGGTAAGCGCGTCGCGAATGTACCTGAGGGCCAGAAGGTCGTCGTCCACCACCAGTATGCGTACCCGCTCCTCCGTCGCCTGCGACGAAGAGCGCTGTGAAGGTTGCGTCGGTTTGGCAGCCGAGCTCTTCTCAGGATGTTCGACTGCTGGAACCGTAAAGGATACGGTCAATCCCTGTCCAGGCCCATCACTCTCTGCCCATATCCGGCCTCCGTGGGCTTCGACAATCCCCTTACAGATCGCAAGCCCCAGACCCGTGTCGCCTCCCTGGTCTTCGGCGTCAAGCCGGGAAAACTTCCTGAACAATTGCGGCAGATTCGCGGCCGGGATGCCCTTGCCCTTGTCGGAAACCGATATCACGACGAGGAGACCTTCCCGGGACGTGCGCACACTGATTGGTAGCGCTTCAGGCGAGTGCCTGGCCGCGTTGGCGAGCAGGTTATTCAGCACCTGGATCATGCGCGGCCGGTCCGCCATGATCAACGGAAGGTCAGGGGCAAGTTCGATGTGAAGTTCCTGCTTTCCCCCGCTGCTTTGGAAGACTTTGTTAGACTCGTTCACAAGATCCGCCACTTCAGTGGGTTTAGGAAAGACCGGAAGTGTGCCCGACTCGATGCGCGCCACGTCGAGAAGATCGGCAATCAACTCCCGCATGCGTTCGGTCTGCGTATTTATGATCTGGTGAAACTGGTGCGTTTCAGCGGGATTCAGTGTGGTGGAGGGGTCCAACAGAGTCGTTATCGAACCCTTCACCGATGTGAGCGGTGTGCGCAGTTCGTGGCTAACCATTGCAAGGAAATCGGCCCGCATCCGTTCCATTTCTTTCAGCGGGGCCATATCCTGCAGGGTGAAGACAAAGGAGATGATCTCTCCGTCCTGCCCGCGGATTGGCGTGCCGTTTACCAGGACTTCAATTGAGCGTCCGTCTGGCACAGAGTACACGATTTCCTCGGCGTACGGGGGTTCGCCGTCCTTCAGTTCCTGGCCGACAGAGGATTCCTCCAAGGAATACTCTCGCCCATCGGCTCTTCGAATGGTCATGACTTTCAGGAGCTGCTCCACGGAGTCGCCCGGCGTTCTCAGACCTTCAAAAATTCGCGCCGCTTCGCGGTTGAATGATGCAAGTTCCTCCGTTCTGGCGTTGAAAACCGCAACGCCAACGGGGGAGGTGTTGATCAGCGTCTCCAGGTAGGCCCTGGTTTCCTGTTCCTCACGGTAGCGGCGGGCGTTGGCGATAGCCAGTGCGGCCTGGGCGGCGAACACGACCAGAATCTCTTCGTCTTCCAGGGTAAACTCGCGCCCGTCTTCCTTCTCGCCGACGTAGATGTGTCCTACCAGTTCGTTCAGATGCAGTATCGGCGCCATCAGAATGGCCAGGACGGGGCTGGTCGTTGACGGCGGCCGAAATTCGGGAAAACCCAACTCCCTGACAAAACTTCGGAAATCTCTGACTCGCAACGGCTCTGAGATCTTGCCCAGGTATCCAAAAAACTTCGTATGTTGCGGCATATTCCACAAGGTCTGCGCCCTTTCGGGGGTCATGCCGTGGGCAAGAAAGTTCTGCACCTGACCCGAGTCATTGAGAAGTGTGATCACACCGTATCTGGCCCCCGTCAACGTACAGGCGCTGTCCAGTACGCCTGCCAGGACCGTGTCGAAGTCGAGACTTTCAGTGATGCGGTGGCTCGCCTCGCTCAGTCTGGACAGGCGTTCCCGCAGCGCCGCGTTTTCGTGCGCCAGCTCCTCTGCTCGCTTCATCTGGCCGTCTCCTTCGCATTGGGGATGTTCCCGGGTTCTCTTGCGTACGCCCAGACGGAATGCGTAGCTGGACCCGCGTGTTACCCAGGCAATGGGATGCGATCTTCGAAAATAACTTATAAAAACTTATGGGAAGAATCGGTTGTTTCTCATATTCATCTTACACCATTCAGGTATTGTCGAAAAGAACACAACTCTCCGTACCCTGACTAAACCTGGTGCTCGCGCGATAACAGCCAGAGTCAGGCACCCTCGCAAATGCCGTTCTGCACCTCTGTCCAAAGCTGGATGGGATCGGCGGAGAGAAGCGGCCAGACATCGTTCACAGGCTGGACAAAGGCACGTCCGGCGTGATCGTCGTGGCCAAGAATGACGCGTCGATGCGCTTTGGGCAGTAGCAGTTCGCCGACCGTATCGTGTATATGGAGTATCTGGCACGGCTGGCCGAGGAGTGCGGCGAAGTGGCCAGCCAGGTGAGCCATTTCGAGCGCAAAGGTGTAAAGGCGCTGAAACTGGGGCCGCCTGACCGGGCCGCGTTCGCGTAGGATCTACAGGACGTAATGCGGGCCGTGGTGCAGCTGGCCATTCATCACGAACTGGAGGCGGAGTTGGCAGCGCCGGTCAACCGGTCCCATCAGGAGTTAGTCATCGAGAGTATAGGCTATCCGCTACCGGAGGAGCTGGAAGGCCGGGGTGGAAAAGAGTCGTTGGAAGTGCGCAATACGGAGGCCCGCGGTGAGGGCGCCATAGCCTTCGGACATGATGGCCTCGCTGTAGGCTTTGGACGCCGCTAAGACAAAGGCGATGAGTGTCTCGCGGTCCTCCACCTCCGACGCGGTGACTTCGGGCTTCGGAAGATCCGCCGTCAGGGCAGCCAGTCCACAACAGCCTCACGCTCCTCGAGAAGCTCCATAGCGCTGGCGTCGATGGCCGCGCGGTCGAAGTCGGTCAGGGGAAGCCCCTCCACGATCTGGTAAACGCCATCCTTGATAGTCACGGGATAACTGAATATCACACCGGTGGGCGAATCGTAAGCGCCGGTGCTGGGAATGCCCATGCTGGCCCAGTCGTCCTCGCTAGCGCCCCCGTACCAGCTCTGCACATGGTTGATGCAGGCGTTGGCCGCGCTCGCGGCGCTGCTGGCGCCCCGGGCCGCGATCACGGCAGCGCCGCGCTGCTGGACGCCGGGGATAAACGACTGCCTGATCCAGGTGAAATCGTTGATGACAGCCGCGGCTGGCTGGCCGTCAATCCGGGCATGAAAAACGTCTGGATACTGGGTCGCGCTGTGATTGCCCCAGATGACGACATTCTTGACCGTGTGGAGCGGCCGCCCGGCCTTCCTGGCAAGCATGCTCCGGGCGCGATTGTGGTCGAGCCGGGTCATGGCGGTGAAGCGCTCGGAAGGCACGTCGGGCGCGTTGTGCATGGCGATCAGGCAGTTGGTATTGGCCGGATTGCCGACGACCACGACACGGACGTCGGAGGCGGCGTCGTCGTTGATCGCTTTACCCTGGGTCACGAAAATGGGGCCATTGGCGCTGAGCAGGTCTTTGCGTTCCATGCCGGCGGTGCGGGGGCGGGCGCCGACCAGGAGGGACCAGTTGGCCCCGGAAAAGGCTACTCCCGGCTCGTCGGTCAGGATCGTATCGGAGAGAAGCGGGAAGGCGCAGTCGTCCAGCTCCATTGCCACGCCTTCGAGCGCGCCCATCGCGGGCGGTATCTCCAGCAGCTGGAGTATGACCGGCTGATCGGGGCCGAACAAGTCGCCGTTGGCGATGCGAAAGATAAGGGCATAGCCGATATTGCCGGCGGCGCCGGTCACTGCTACACGAATCGGGTCATTCATGACTTAGGGGTCTCCTGGTGCGTCAGGGGCGAAGGGCTCCTGCCTTCATTGATCTGGTTCGGGTGGACTCTCTATAAGGTCCACCGCTAGTTCATACTGACGGTCGAAAACGCGGAATCCGAGCGAGGCGAAAACCGGGTTCAGACGGCTGTCGGCCGGCTGGTCCATCAGCGTCAACCTGGCATCGACGTAGCGAAGCTGGAGCGCCTGCAACAGCGGGCGGGCGGCGTCATGAAGATTGGCCTCCGGATCGACGGCGATGTCAAGAATTCGAAGACGGCTCGGTGGCTGGCCCTCGGCCGGCGCGCCGGCCGACGAAGGCGGAGAAACCAGCACATACGCCACAGGCGCGCCGTCTTTGGCCGGAATGGTAAGACCGATACAACCATGCTGCTCCACATAGTTGAGCAAACTTCGCGCGCGGCGCTGCCAGATCGTAGGCAACTCGTGCCAGCGGTAGCAGTCCCTCAGAATCCGGGCTGGGTCGGTCTCTTCCAGACGCTCGAATGGCAGCGGCAGGGGGCCCTGACGGGGGTCCCGTTCCCACAGAAGCAGTTCGCGCAGACGCTTGAAACCGACCTGGCGATACACTGAGCGGGCATGGTCGTTGGTGACCAGAACCTCCAGCAAGATGCGGCGAACACCGCGCTCGACCGCGCGGCGCTTGAGCTGCTCCATGAGGCGCCGGCCCCATCCGCCGCCGCGATAGGCCGGGTCGATGCTCAGGCCGCCGCACCAGCCATCCTCGCCGCGCACCGCCAGCAGAGCAGCGCCCACGCCCTGCAGCCGCCCCGCCTCCTCCGCCACCAGAACTGCACAGTCTTCCGGCGAGATGTTTGAACGGCTCAGATGCCCGTGCATGCCAGCCGGGTCCATGTGCATATTGTACCGGTAGTCGGCGAAACCGCGGTTGAAGCCCTGGCGCAAGGCCTCGACCTCAACCGAGGAACCGGTTACGATGGTTGGTTGTTGCGATTCAGGCAATGCGGAAGGGCCTCCGAAAGTCAGCGGTCAGCGCTAAGGAATTGATAGCTTGACACCCGTTTGCGTAGTTACTGCGCTCGCGCCACAAATTCGAATTCGACGATGAACTCCTCGCCGACGTTGGCGACATTCGGAACCTGCGGGATCGTGAGGTTGAAGTCGTCTCGGACAACGATCGTGGCGGCGGTTCCCCGCAGTTCACTTTCTGAAACGACCTGCAGAGTCACGATGAAGAGCAAAGAATTTGTCACATTGCGAACTGTCAGATCTCCCATTACTTCAAACTCGATATCGTCACCTACGGCGACGGACTCCGGCATTCCTGAAAGCTCAGTCGAGCTGAATGTAATGTACCGGAACTGGTTGGACTGCAGGATGAAGCGGCGGATTGCGCCGTTGCGGCGGTCGTTATCGGTGACGAAGGTGCCGGCATCGATCTGGATCGGTCCGATGGCGCTGGCGCCAGGGTTGGCCGCGTCCACCTTCAGTTCACCCGAGATCGCGTTGGTAATGCCAATAACGGTCTTGGGCTGGCCGAACAGCAGTTCATCGATGATGAAGCGCGCTTCCGACTCTTCGGGCACGATCACAAAGGTCTGGCCCATGCCGGGGGCTTCCGCGCTCTCGGTTTCCTCTTGCGGTGCAGCCGTGGGCGGGGGTTCGGCTTCGGGTTCAGGTGTGTCGGTCGGTTCCGGTTCCGGCACTGGCGTATCCGTGGGATCCGGCATCGGCGTATCGGTCGGTACTGGCACGGGTGTGTCGGTTGGGTCGGGCTGGGGCACCGGCGTCGCAGTGTCGGCCGCGGCTGGGGCCTCCTCCGCTTCCGAGGCAGGATCGTCCGACCCGCCGCACGCCGCCAACAGGAGCGCCGCCAGCAGTACAAGGATGATCAGTTTCAGGTAAGGAACACTTGGTTTATGCGAGGCCGGGCGCGAACTGGCCGCGACCGAGTCGGATTCCGCTCTTGAGGTGTGCAGATTCATCGGTCTGGCTCCCCCATCCCATAGGGATGAAAATAAGTGGCCGAACATGTCGACCGCGCACTCCGCAGTATCTCTGCTATCCATTCTGGACCTATTTGGGGAGTTTGGCAAAACTGCGGTTTAACGTGCGGCTATCGCTGAAATCCGCCTTCGCCGTAGCCGGTCAACTCTACGTAGCCGCGACCGGTGACGGGTTCGCCGTTCATCGTACCGCGCACATCCGTGGCGCCTTCATAGTAGGAAAAGGCGACGTCCATCTCCTGATCATCGATCAGCGGGTCGATGGTCAGGTCGATTTCGTGCTGAGGAAAGGAGACTCGCCAGCCGCTGGGATAGACCGTGCCGGTGGCCGGGCTGGTCCACTGTCCCGTTGGCGTCAGAGAAAAATCGTCAGGTAGGATGGCGACCTGCCGGCCGTCCGGGAAGCTGAGTGTGCCTTCGAAAATCGCCTGCGCCGGGCCGGAGCTGGTGCGGATTTCGGCGAACATCAGAACGACGTCGTTGTCGAGGGTGACGGCGAACCAGTCCCAGCCGACGGCATCCTCGCTGAGGGCGGAGGTTCCAAATTCGTGGTCCATCCAACTGAGACCTGTGACGGCGACTTGTGCGCCCCCGAAAACGATGTTGCCGGCAGTTTCCAGGTGCACAAGACTGTAGTAGTGGTTGGCGTTGCCCGGCTCCGGCCCTTTGCGGCTGTAGCCGGCCTCACCGTGGAGCAGGGCCGGGCGCGTCTCGGTGACGGTGAGATCGATCGAAACTGGACCGATGTCGGCTTCGGCCGCGGCCTGCAAGCGCATTTGGCCTGACCCTACCTCCAGCGCGCGCCAGTCGTCGAGCCAGACCTCGTAGCGGGGCGTCCCGGTCGCGCCGGCAACGCCCCCTGCGCCGCGGCTGAAACGATCGAAGCTGACGTGGCGGCCGGCCGGGGCGCTGGTGACGGCGAAGTGGGCCATGTAGATCTGCTGCGCCGCAAAGTCGGACGGGCGGTTGGATTCACCCGGCGCCAGCGCACTGCGGAAAAAAGTGAGCTGGAAGCCGTATTCACCGCCGTCCTCGCCGGTCAGGTTGCCGGTGTAGTACCACCATTCGGTGGCATATTCGTTGTGGGGGCCGTGGTCGCGTGGAAACTGGAATGCCAGCGGCTCGAGGGCGCGGGCGAAGCGATCGTCAACGGGCCGGCTGAGGACATCGACGACGTCGGCCGAGGCCAGGGAGGGTCGCGAGGGTGCGCACGCGCCGATCAGAAGTAGGGTGATGAGGAGCGACAACGTCTGCGCTATCGTTCCTGGAAGGTACAGTCGATTCTCAGGTTTTCGATGCAGCGGTGGAAGGCGCCTGGCCACCGTCTTAAATGCACTTGTCGTGATGTTCTGTCTCGAAAAAATATTGGTCGGGTTTGTGTCCAATTGTCGCTTCTGTCGGAGCTCTGAGCGCACTCGAGTTGTCCTCAGCGTGCCCGAGGCGTTACATCCTCGCCAGCGCCTGTTCAAAGTCTGCCAGCAGATCGTCTGTATCCTCGATGCCTACGCTCAGGCGCACCAGCTCGTCCGTGATACCCAGCGCCAGCCGGTCTTCGGGTGCGGTGTCGAAGTAGCTGACGAGTCCTGGCTGTTCTATGAGGCTCTCAACCCCGCCGAGGCTGGGGCCGATGCGCGAGATTTTACACGCGTCAATGAATCGGCTCGTCGTCGGTCCGTCGGCTTCGACCTCGAAGCTGATGACCCCGCCATAGCCGGACATGGTGCGGGTCGCCACATCGTGATCAGGATGGCTCTCAAGGCCGGGGTACCAGACGCGCCGTATCCTTGGATGGTCTTCCAGGTAGCGGGCGATACGCATTGCGCTTTCGTTGTGCTGACGCATCCGCAGCCCGAGCGTCTTGAGGCCGCGCAGGATCAGGTAGGCGCAGTGGGGGTCGACGACGGCGCCCAATATGCCCTGGGACTGGCGCAGGGCGGTGGTGATGTCGAAACTCCCGGTCACGCAACCTGCGAGCAGGTCATTGTGGCCGGCCAGGTATTTGGTCACGCTGTGGATCGCGAGATCTACGCCATACTCGAGCGGGCGGACATTGCAGGGCGTGGCGAAGGTGGTGTCGATGATGGTGCGCAGACCGTGGCGCTTGGCGATGTCGACGAGACGGGCATAGTCCACACAGCGCAGAAATGGATTGGTAGGTGATTCGGAGAAAATCAGTTTGGTCGCCGGCCCGATGGCGGCTTCGATGGCATCGTAGTCACCGGGGGCGACGGTGGTACATGTGATGCCGAAACGGGTGAGAAAGGTATTGCAAAAGCCGCGCGTGCGGCGGTAGCAGTCTTCGGTCATGACGAAATGGTCGCCCTGGCTGAGCAGAATAAACAGGGTGGTCGTAATGGCGGCCATGCCGCTGGAGAGCAGGAGAGCGTCTTCGGCCCCGTCAAGCGCGGCCAGCTTTGCCTCAGCCGCGCGCACGGTCGGATTACCGTAGCGTCCGTACTCCTCCCGTTCCGGCACATCCCAGAACATGTGCTCTTCCATGTAGTTGATCAGACTGGCGGTGTCCTCGAAGGTATACGTGCTGGTCTGAACGATGGGCACGGTCACGCTGTCATGGGAAATGTAGCGCTTCTCCCCGGCGTGGACGGCCTGCGTCTGGCTGGACAGGCTGGGCGTCTCTCCATCGGGGCCCTGCCCGTTGGGGGCGGCCGACCCTGACGCGCCGTCGGTGTTCTGGGTTATGGTCGTATCGGGTGTTGCCATGATCTCTCCTTCGCGACGCGGCCCAAATCGTCCACTGCGTCGCCACCGCCCTCAGGGCTGGTCTGGGAATAAAAAAACCTCTTCCTGCGGATACACGGAAGAGGGCTGCACATTTCTGTCCAGAGCGTCTCATCTGCCGGTGCATCCGCACCGCCGGAATTGGCACCTGCCACGCTGCGGGATATGACTTCTACAGCGCCGGTTGCCGAGGCTTCAAAGGGCCGGCCCCTCCACCTCTCTCGATAAGAGTTTCGACAGGATTCCAACGCACTGGACTACCGTTGGACCGAAATTGGGAAATCCTGCCAAAAGGCTCGATTCGGTTGTTAGCGGCTATGGTAATCCAGGAATCGGCCCAGTGTCAAATCAGTTGACCAATCGCATCACTTCGCGAAGCCCAGAAAAGGGACTTGTCGCGGGACAATTAACGGTTGGGAACCCGCCTGACAAAGTAGAGCGCCGCTTTATCTGCAAACTGTCCGGCTCCTGTCAGTTAGGGCAGGGAGAGTGGAAGATATAATATGATATGGTATAGCCAGTAACGGCATGTCCGTTAATAACGGCCGCTGGAAAGAGCGCGCCGAAAGTTCACTCGAAAGGAGTGGCAAATGAATAGTTTAGGAAATGTCCCCAGAGTCCCGAGAAGGATGCCGAGCGGGTCACCAATCGTGGTGGTAGTCGTGATCATTGTGGTTGCTTTCTTACTCATGGTTTTTGCGCGCAACTTCTTTTATGCGTTCGAGCGTGTAGATGAGCAAGAGGTAGGTGTGCAGTTCCAGGGAGGTAGGATCAAGAATGTGGTTGGGCCCGGTGTCTACACAGATGTCGGGCTCTTTGTCCAGATCGTACGCGTCTCCAGCCAGGCGATCCCCTTCAACGTCCAGGATGAAGAGATCATCACGCAGGACAAGCAGCGGATTGGCCTGTTGGTGAGCGGCGATATCTTCCGCCCGAACATCAGCCAGGCGGATACAATCCAGGCGCTGTGGGCACAGTACAGAAGCATCTACCTGCAGGACGAACTGGCCCGCAACCGTATGCAGGACCAGGCGCGTCAGGCGATGAAGGTATGTGTCGGTGATCGCACATTTGACGACGCCGTCGTCGGTACAGCGCGGGATGTGTTGCGTCAGTGCATCGACGATGAGTTGAATGCACGAGCAGCGAACTTCGGTCTCAGAGTCGAGAACCTGGTGGTGCCGGATGTAATCCTGTCCGGGGCTGTGCAGACCGCGCTGGACGCCATCGTGCAGAGCCGGTTGGAGACGGAAAAGGCGGCGCAGGATAAGCTGCGGGCGGATGCGCAAGCCGATGCCGAACAGGCGTTACAGGAAGGCGAAATCCGCATCGCGCAGTCCCGGATCCAGGAGGAGGCCCGCCAGCAGACAGCCCTGGCCGAGTTGGAGGAGCAGAAAGTAGCCGCGCAAAGGGCTGTGATCGAGGCGGAGCGTGCCAACGAGCTTGCCCGCGTCGAAGCGCAAAGATTGGTAATTGAAGCGGAGAAACAGACTGAGTTGCTAGCAGCGCAGCGCGACATTGAGATTGCACAGTCGCTGGCCATCGCCGCGATCGAACAGGCCAAAGCGCAGATTGCAGTGGAAACCGCACTGGCCGAACTGTACGCGGGGCGGCCGGAATATGTGCAGTTGCTGATCGCCCAGGCCAACGCGAGCGCGCTCAGGAACACCGACAAGGTGATCTTTACGGCCGAAGGCATGACGCCGACGTTGGTGCTGCCGGGCCCCGGCATCGTGCCGACAGTGGAGACAGCGCCCCAATAAATACGCTGAAGAGGAGTCAAGTTGCGTGCGAGATGGGCGTCATTCTCTGGGAAAAAGGGGCGAACTGCTCGCGGTTCGCGCCCTGCAGGAGGCCGGCCTGCGCATAATGGAGCGCAACTGGCGCTGCCGGGCCGGTGAGCTGGACATCATCGCCGAGGAATGCGGCCCGGACCTCAGCCGGGGCGCGCCCGATTCACGATGGTTGGTCGTGGTCGAGGTGCGCACCCGGCGGGGCCACAGCTACGGTTCCGCTCTGCAGTCGTTTACGCCCCGAAAGCAGGAGAAGCTGCGGGAGCTGGCGACGATGTACGTGCAGGAAACGAACTGGCCGGGCCCCTGGCGCATCGACGCCGTAGCGGTGCAGATGGACAGGACCGGCAAGTTGATCAGCGTGGAGCATATCCGCCATGCCGTCACCGGATGAGCCGGAGAAGGCATGGCCGCCCCTGATCGTAATTCTTGGCCCGACGGCTGTCGGCAAGACCTCTCTCAGCCTCGACCTTGCCGCGCGCTTCGACGGAGAGATCGTAGGCGCCGACAGCCGGCAGATTTACACTGGCATGGACATCGGCACCGCCAAGCCGAGCGCAAAGGAGCAGGCGCGCGTCCCCCATCACCTCGTTGACATCCACCCGCCTGACAAGCAGATGGCGCTGGCAACCTATCAACAGTTGGCCTTCAGCGTAATAGACGACATCCACCTGCGAGGGCGCGTGCCCTTTCTCGTGGGCGGTTCTGCCCTGTATCTGCGCGCGGTGACTGAAGGGCTGCAGATACCCGAGGTCGCGCCCAACCCAACACTGCGGGCCGAGCTGGAGGCGTTCGCGCAGGAAAACGGACGCGCCGCGCTGCACGCGCGGCTGCAGGCCTCGGACCCCGAAGCCGCCAAACAGATTCACCCCAACAATCTGCGCCGGGTCATTCGCGCCCTGGAGATCGTGCATACAACCGGTCGCAGAAAAAGCGAACTGGAAACCGCGACACCGCCCCCCTTTCGGATCCTCAAAATCGGCCTGGACCTGCCGCGCCCGCGCCTGCATGAGCGCATCGACCGCCGCGTACATGATATGGTGGACGCCGGCCTGGTGGAGGAGATGGCGTCGCTGCTGGCGGCTGGCTACTCGCCTGAGCTGCCGTCCTTCTCCAGCCTGGGTTACCGGGAAATAGCGGCACACCTGCGCGGAGAGACCACCCTGGCCGCGGCTGTCGAGCGCATTCAGATTGAAACCCACCGCTTCGTGCGCCACCAGTACACCTGGTTTCGGCGCATCCCCGACATCCACTGGTTTGACACATCTGAAGATCCGCAGCCGGCCATCCGTAATCTGGTGGCACAGTTCCTGCAAGGGAACAGCGATCACCATGATGCGTCGCTGCCTGATCCCGAGAACCAGCCGTCCGCCCCGCGATAGCCGCCCTCGCCCTCCCAACCGATTGGCTGTTGCCACTTCGTCGATGCGCGTCAGTTCATCGACGGGTCGTAGGTGGTTTGAACAGATTTCGTCTCACATCGGTTTCCGCCCTATCCCGAGACCCATAATCACCCAAAACAGAGGCCGAAACGCCCAATTACCAGTGTAAATTCCCGAAATCGGTCACAAAAGGGGGTCGGTCAGCGACATTGACTGGCCCTATTCTGGGGCATTGCAGCGCCGGCCCGATCCCTGCTATAATTCGGGCCCAGATGAGGAAGAAGGCAGACATGGGACCTGTGCTGTTGTGAATACCACGAAAGGACGGAGAGAGAAGACATAGCCATGGCTGGCACCGAACTGGCGCCGGACCTCACCGCTGCGGATTCCAGCGACCAGCCAGACCTGTCAAACTCAGAGCAAAACGGACTTCCTACGGACAGTCCGCTTCTACGAAGCATTCCTCTTGAGGCCATACCCCCAGTGAGCGGCGGCAAGTTGTTCCTTCAGCCGCTCCTGAACCTGCACGAAATTAAAGCGCTCGAAGAGCTGTATAAGAAGCTGCCCGACTATTTCAGCGCCGAGGACAGGTTATCGATTCTGCGCGCCTATCTGGTCGCCAGCGACGCCCACCGCGAGCAGACGCGCATGACGGGCGAGCCCTACATCCTGCACCCGATCGACGTAACCAACATACTGGCCGAGTTGCTGCTGGACGCGGACACGCTGGCGGCAGCGCTGCTGCACGACGTGGTCGAGGACTCGGTCTACACCATCGACTACCTCGAAAAGAACTTTAACCACGAGATTGCCGAGCTGGTGGACGGCGTGACAAAGCTCAACCGCATCAAAGAGTTGAGCAACATGCGCCACAGCGTCGCCGATGAGAAGGCCGAAAGCCTGCGCAAGATGTTCCTGGCCATGGTCGAGGACATACGCGTGGTGCTGATCAAGCTGGCAGATCGCGTCCACAACATGCGCACACTGGAAGGCCACCAGGAACACAAGCGCCGCCGCATTGCCCGCGAGACGCTGGAGATCTTTGCCCCGCTGGCAAACCGGCTCGGGATCTGGCAGATCAAGTGGGAGCTCGAGGACCTCAGTTTCCGCTACCTCGAACCGGTCACCTATCGAAATCTGTCGCGGGCGATGGACCAGAAGCGGGCCGAGCGGGTCAGCTGGATGGATGAGACGCGCGACACGCTCGCAAAGGCGCTGCATGAGTCCGGCATCAAGGCGGAGATCAACGGGCGCCCCAAGCATATCTACGGCATCTATCGAAAGATGCGGCGCAAGGACGTGCCGTTTGACCAGATTTACGATATCCACGGCTTCCGCATCATCGTCGATTCAATTGCCGACTGCTACGCGACATTGGGCGTTGTCCACAGCCACTGGCGCCCGATTCCCGGCGAATTTGACGATTACATCGCCAGCCCCAAGGACAATATGTACCGCAGTCTGCATACCGCCGTGGTCGGCTCGAACGGCAAGCCGATGGAGGTGCAGATCCGCACAAATGAGATGCACCAGGTAGCTGAGTACGGCATCGCCGCGCACTGGCGCTATAAGGAGGGCAGGCAGGCCAATCAGTATCTGGACAACAAGATCGCCTGGATTCGCCAGCTGATGGAGTGGCGCCAGGACGTGACCGATGCCCAGGAGTTCGTCAGCGGGATGAAAACGGACGTGTTCCAGGACCGGGTCTACGTCTTTACCCCGCGCGGGGACGTGATCGACCTGCCACACAGCTCAACGGCGATCGACTTCGCCTACCGGGTTCATACGGAGCTGGGGCACCGTTGCCGCGGCGCGAAGGTGAATGGCCGCCTCGTACCGCTGGACTTCCAGCTGCACAATGGCGACCAGGTCGAGGTGATTTCGGCCAAGCGGGGCGGACCCAGCCGGGACTGGATAAACCCCAATATGGGTTATGTCGCGACCACGCGGGCGCGCGGCAAGATCCGCACCTGGTTCCGCAAACAGGCCAGGGAAGAAAACGTCGCCCAGGGTCGCCAGATTCTGGAAAAAGATCTGAAGCGTCTGAGCGTTGACCTTCCTTACGAGCTTGTCGCCCGCATCTGCGGCTTTGAGGAGCTGGACGACTTTCTGGCTGCCATCGGCTACGGTGATGTAACGAGCCAGACGATTGCCCAGCGGGTGATCGAATACGAACGCAGCCAGGAGACCGAAGAAGAAGAACCGGAGCAGCTTCTCAAGCCTACGCCCCACCGCACCGTCTCAATCGACGGCGTACAGGTGGCGGGATTGGACGGCGTGCTTGCGCACCCGGCGCGCTGCTGCAACCCGGTCCCCGGCGACCCGATCGTCGGCTACGTGACCAAAGGACGCGGCGTTTCCATCCACAAGACCAACTGTCCCAATATCGCCTCTCTGATCCGGCGCGCGGACCACGCCCGCCTGGTCGAGGTACAGTGGGGGGCCAAGAGCGAGGAGATGTACCCGGTCAGTATACAGGTCAAAGCCTATGACCGCGCCGGTCTGCTGCGCGACGTGACCGGGCTTGTGGCCGATGAGAAGATCAACATGCGCTCGGCAGAGGCTGTGACCGGCATGAAGAACAACATGGCGCTGATCAACGCCACCTTGGAGCTATCGAACATATCGCAGTTGACCCGCATCATGACCCGGATCGAGCGTCTGCCCAATGTGTTGGAGGTTCGGCGTCTGGTCGGGTAGGCGGGGAGTGAGGAAAACACGCCTACACGGACCGCCAGTTCCGGTTACCCCGTGAATTTGCCAAGAAAGAGTTCAGGAAGCGCAGATCACTATCACGCCCAGTATGTCAGGCACCCCGAGCGATTCCCTACGATCTCCATCTCCTCCTACATTCTCAACCAACCACGAGTTAGAATAAGACAGTCTTGAAAGACTGAGACTATCTGCCGCTGTGCTTGGTTAAGTTCAGAGTCTGACATCAATGCTCGTGGTACAGCCACTGTGGGCCTGGAAGGATCTATGCCTGTATCTCAATCGTGCGCGCGTGTGTGATGTCACTTGCTCTAACGGCCCGAATCTCAGAAGGAAGCACCTCGGTGACGGCCGCCGTGCTTCCGTCCAGCGTCAGGAATTCTACGATAAAGGCGTTTCCTTCAGGATATGCGTGCACGACTGTACCCACATCGGACTTCTTAAGTCCCTCCTCAAAAATATCTGTTGTGAGCACTACGCAATCGAGCTCCTTAAACATTACTTCTCCTTAGTGGATAGGCCGTTATCAACCTGGGGATGGTACTCAGGTCTTCGACGACCCAAACTACCCTGACGAACGGATTTCGCCCGTCAGGCGTATCGAGTCTGCCGTCCACAGTATAGCGGATGCCGTTGACCGTGTCTACAGTATTGGCGACACGATGGCGCGAAGCATGAGTACGAAGCGCTTCCGCCAGAACCTCCCAGCGATCTCGATGAAAACCAAATCTCGAAAAGAAATCAGCTTTACTCTTCCCCCTTGGATGGCTGAATGAAAGCAGATAGCCCGTCACTTTCACGGGGTCAACATAAGCCAGTTCTGCGTTTGGTAGCTTCAAGGACATCGATTCTGTCTTTGTTCTCGTTCTGGATTCTGCCGGTTGGGTCAGGCGACAACGGACGAGTTGTTGTCACTTCATCGGACTTGATACGATTCTGTTAAGAATCCATATGGAGTTTCCCAATTTGAGGCATGAGGTGGCAGACAAAGGGAATCTGGGCGAGGCGCCAGCACTCCCTTGATGGGACCCAAGACAACAGTCTTGTGTTTAGATTCTGGCTGCTTGGAAACTCGACTGACTGTGAGGGTGGATGCGAGGCCTGAGGAGCCCCCCTGACTGGAGGGCTCCTTGTAATCGTTGACGAACAAACTTGAATTTCTTCGCTGGCGGCCTCAGGAAACCGTCATCGCTTCCAGCTCATCGATCATATCCCGGATCACATCGAAGCCAGCCTGCCAGAAGTCGGGATCGGTCATGTCGATGCCGGCCTCTTCCAGGATCTCCTGCGGCCGCGCCGAACCGCCGCGCGCCAGCATTTTCAGATAGCCCGGCTTGAAGGCGTCGCCCTCCTGCTGGTAGCGCCGGTAGAGAGAGAGCACCAGCAGCTGGCCGAAACTGTAGGCGTAACAGTAAAAGGGCGTGTGATAGATGTGGGGGATGCTGACCCATTCATACTGGAATTCGTCCGACACCTCAACGCTGTCGCCGAACTGTTCCTGCAGATTCTCCTGGTAAAGGCGGTCCAACTCCAGTGGGGAGGCGTTCTCCTGGATTGCCCGATGGGCGTCCTCTTCGAATATCACAAAGAATGCCTGGCGCATCACAGTCGCATAGATGTCGTCGACGCTGGAGGCCAGGATCTCGCGCCGCACCAGCGGGTCCTTCTCCTCGGCCAGCAGCTGTTCGTTCATGACCATCTCGGCGAATACCGACGCGGTTTCCGCCAGCGGCAGAGAGGAGTGCTGTGTCAGGATGGAGTGGTCCTCGGCCATCATGCTATGCACGGCGTGACCCAGTTCATGGGCGATGGTGGCGACGTCGCGCACCTTGTTGGTATAGTTCAGAAGCACGTAGGGGGTGATGCTCGGCATCACCGTAGCGCAGAAGGCGCCGGCGCGCTTCCCTTTGCGCACTTCGCTGTCGACGTGATTATCGTCGAAGACGCGCTGGGCCTTGCTGGCGAAATCAAGATCGAAGCGAGTGAAGGTATCCAGGACAAGCTCGACCGCATCGTCATAGGCAACGTCCCGTGACGACTCCATCAGGGGCGCGTAGATGTCGTAGCGGCGCAGCTTTTCCACACCCAGCCACTTTGCCTTGAGCGAGAAGTAACGCTGGAAGAGAGGGGCGTTGCGGCGGGCGACGTCCAGCAGGGCCCTGACCGCGTCGTAGGGAATGTCATTGCTCAGATTGCGCACCGCGATAGGGGCATCGTAGCTGCGCAGGGTGACGTTCTCATTATAGTAGTCGCGTACCAGGTTGATATAGATCTGTGCCAGAATCGGCGCTTCTTCCTTATACACCTTGTACAGGCACTGGTAGGCGGCGGCGCGCATGTCAGGATCGGATGAGTAGGCGTTCGCCATCACCTCTTCGCGGGTCAGCCGCTTCACCTCGCCGTCCACCTCCAGTTCAAACTCCAGCCGGTTCGTCAACATCGAATAGATGGTGACGAGCGCGTTGGGGCCATTGATGTTCTTCAGGTTGATTATGCGTTCTGAGTTCTCTTCCAACATGAATGGCTTGGAAAGCCGCATATCCTGCAAAAAGTGCCGGAAGTCCCCGTGGACAGCGGCATCCGGCAGCAGGGCTTCGGCCTGCTCATCGTCCAGCCCCTTCCACCAGAGGCTGAAGAAAAGCAGTCGATTCTCGATCTCCGCATAGAGCTGGTTCATGCGGTTGGTGTAGGTAAGCGCGTCCGGAGATTGGGTGTCCGACGAGAACCAGAGGCTGCCGTAAGCCAGGAGCCGGTAGACCTGCGTGCTTATCTCTTCGTACTGTTGCAAGGCGCCGATCAGTTTGGCCGGTTCCATCTGCGCAGAGAGTTCCTCGCGCAGCGATTCGAACGCGGCGACACTCTCTTCCACCTGCGCCAGCAGCTCTTCGACAGCCGCAGACGAGGGCGCAAGCGCCATGGACCCGTTTGCCTCGGGATCGGCCGGTACCAGCCTGGTGAGATCCCAACCCGACATCTGATAACGTTCCCGATTTTCTTCTGTACGTACAGCCATAGAGTGATATTCCCTTCTCATTCTTCCTTGACGAGACGCCGCAAAACGGTGTGCAGAATCCCGCCATTCTTATAGTAGTTCACTTCCACAGGCGTATCCAGCCGGCTGGTGACCTGGAATTCACCGACTGTGCCGCGGTCGCGGGTCACGCGCACGGTATACGCCTGGTTGGGCCTCATCTCTTCGGTCAGGCCGAGAATGTCATAGGTTTCAAAGCCGCTGAGGTCGAGAGACTGCATGTTCTGACCTTCCGCGAACTGCAGAGGCAGGATCCCCATCCCGACCAGATTGGAGCGATGGATGCGCTCGAAGCTCTCGGCGATCACGGCCTTGACGCCCTGCAGCCAGGGCCCCTTTGCCGCCCAGTCACGGCTGGAGCCGGTCCCGTACTCCTTGCCGGCGAGGATGATCAGCGGCGTGCCCTCCTGCTCATACTTGGCGGCCGCATCCCAGATGGCCATCTCTTCAAGACCTGTGGAGGCCGCCGTCACCTGCCCGGCCGCGGCGGGGATGTAGGCCGTGTAGCCGCCTTCGACCCCGTCCAGCATCTGATTCTTGATGCGAATGTTGGCGAAGGTGCCCCGCATCATAACTTCGTGATTGCCGCGCCGGCTGCCGTAGCTGTTCCATTCGGAGCGGGGAACGCCCTGCTCGGTCAGATAGCGTCCTGCCGGGCTGTCTGGGGCGATAGCGCCGGCCGGGCTGATGTGATCGGTCGTGGTGCTGTCCGGCATGACGGCCAGCACGCGCGCGCCGACGATCGGCTGCACCGGTGGCAGCTCAGTGTCCATATCCTGGAAGAAGGAGGGCTCCTGAATGTAGGTGCTGTCGGAACGCCAGGCGTAGAGATCGCCGCCGGAAATCGGCACCTCGTTCCACTGTTCGTTGCCGGTGAAGACGTTGCCGTACTGCTGGCGGAACAGGTCCGGCTTGAGACTGCGATGAATCTCGGCCTGGATCTCCTCCTGGCTCGGCCACACGTCATGCAGGAAGACCGGCTCGCCGGTGGGATCGTAGCCCAGGGGGTCGTTGTCCAGGTCGATGTTCACGGTACCGGCGATCGCATAGGCCACCACCAGCGGCGGCGAGGCCAGGAAGTTGGCGCGCACGTCGGGGCCGATGCGTCCTTCGAAGTTGCGGTTGCCGCTCAGCACCGAGGCCGCGACCAGATCGGCGTCGTGAATGGCGTCCCGGATCGGTTCCGGCAAGGGGCCGCTGTTGCCGATGCAAGTCGTGCACCCGTAGCCGACGGTATGGAAGTTGAGGGCTTGCAGATAGGGGATCAGCCCGCTCGCCTCCAGGTAGCTCGTGACGACCTTTGAACCGGGCGCCAGGCTGGTCTTCACCCACGGCTTTACGTCCAGGCCCCGTTCTACCGCCTTCTTGGCCAGCAGGCCGGCCCCGATCATGACGGAGGGGTTGCTGGTGTTGGTGCAGGAGGTGATGGCAGCGATCACAACGTCGCCGTGCTCCAGCGAAAAGTCGGTGCCCTTGAAGTTGACCTCGGCGCGGTTGTCCAACTCGGCGCTTTCCAGGCCAAAACCCTGCGGGCCCACTGGGGCCGAGAGCATTCCGCCCCAACGGGACTTCATGTCAGAGAGGGCGATGCGGTCCTGGGGCCGCTTCGGTCCGGCCAGGCTGGGGCGCACGGTATCCATGTCCAACTCGATGACCTCGCCGAAGACGGGGTCGGGCGACCCTTCAGTATGGAAGAGACCCTGCTCTTTGCAGTAGCGCTCGACAAGATCGATAGTTTCCGGGTCGCGCCCGGTGTTGGCTAGGTAGCGCAATGTCTCCTGATCGACCGGGAAGAAACCCATAGTGGCGCCGTATTCGGGCGACATGTTGGCCAGAGTGGCCCGATCCGGCAGGCTGAGCTGGCCCAGCCCGGGCCCGAAATACTCGACGAACTTGCCCACGACGCCCTGCTGGCGCAGCATCTCGGTCGCCCGCAGCACGAGGTCGGTCGCGGTTGCGCCCTCAGGCAGGGCGCCGGTCAGTTTGAATCCGACGACGTCAGGCATCAGCATGTAGATGGGCTGGCCCAACATGACGGCCTCGGCTTCGATGCCCCCCACGCCCCACCCGAGCACACCAAGACCGTTGATCATTGTGGTATGGCTGTCGGTTCCGACGAGAGAGTCGGGGTAAGCTTCTGGCGCACCCGAGTCTTCTGCGGGGGAAGTCTGCACCACGCTGGCAAGGTATTCCAGGTTCACCTGATGGACGATGCCGGTTGCCGGCGGGACAACGCGGAAGTTATCGAAGGCGCGCTGCCCCCACTTGAGAAACTCGTAGCGCTCGCGGTTGCGCTCGAATTCGCGCTCGGCATTGAAGAAGAGCGCGGCAGCCGAGCCGAATCGGTCCACCTGGACCGAGTGGTCGATAACCAGGTCCACCGGCACGACCGGGTTGATCTTGTTGGCATCGCCGCCCATGCGCGCCATGGCGCTGCGCAGCGCGGCCAGGTCGACGACACTGGGCACGCCGGTAAAGTCCTGAAGAATGACCCGCGCCGGCTTGAACGGGATTTCAATTTTTCCGGCGGTATCCGGTCCCCAGCTGGCGATGGTCTCGATCGAGTCGCGGGTGATCTCGAAGCCTTCGGCCTGACGCAGAGCCGCCTCCAACAGCACCTTGATGGAAAAGGGCAGCCGGTTCACGTTTGCCGAAGAGAGTTTTTCGAGAGCATCCAGCCGGTAAATACCAACCGGCCCGCGGCGCGTGTGGAGGGTATCGCGTGCGTTGAAATAGTCCTGTCGAGCCATTTCACCCCCTTGTAAATTGGTCTGACTGTGTGGCTCGGCGCCGGGCGGGACTGAGATCCCCCTTTGCGCCAGCCTGGTCTACTTCCTGACGATCAGTCATATGATACCTGTACCAGTTACAGAAGACATAATTTCAGGGTCCCTTCTTGAACGAAAGGATCCCCCATGTGGGCCCCCCGGCCACACCTATCTGGGACGGCCCCGCGTACTTTGGCAAGCATCCCAAAATAGGTGCAAACTTTCGTATACCTCTCTTGTCAACCTGGCCACGATAGTCTCCAGTCCCAATCTCCGTCAGCCCAGTCGGTGTCACTCTCTCCTCTCTCCTCTTCGCTCTCTCCTTGCATTTGGGCGTTCGGGCCTTCGGCCCTCTCTTGTGCAGGGGCTGCGCCCCCGCAACGCCCCGCCCTTACTAGACCACCGTGCTAATTCTTCCCCAGCAAAGTGTCTAGAGAAAGGTGTCTAGCCAACAGTGTCTGTCCCCCACCCGCTGTCTCAGCCCCCCGACCCCTGCCGTTTCCCCGCAGTTCCCCTGCCGTTCCCCCGCAGTCCCCCCGCAGTTATGAGATGCATTCCGTACTTTGCCAGGACTTGACATATCCGCGGCAGTTTATCATACTCGGCGGGTGTTTGCTGGCTGTTTGCTCACGCCCGGCTGTATTCGATACCGGAGTGCATACAGCCCCGGATGGAGTATCCCTCTGTGACCAAGACATCAAAGCCGAAGAACAAGATAAAGCCGAAAAACAAGATGCAATCGTTTGGGACCAGCGCCAGGGTCGGATACGACTCCAGCGCCTTCTATGGACGAAAGATCTATGATGAGCCCCAGACCGTAGAAGGCGGTCCGTCCTCCGAGAACCCGGTTCCGGAGCTGAACCGCCTCTATGCACACAGCAGCAGTGCAATGCACGAGTTGCCCGATAACAGCGTGCATCTGATGGTGACCTCCCCGCCCTACAACGTAGGCAAAGATTACGACGAGGACATGAGTGTTGAGGAATACCGCCGCTTCCTCAAAGAGGTATGGGCAGAGACCTTCCGCGTGCTCGTGCACGGCGGCAGGGCCTGCATCAACGTCGCCAATGTCGGCCGCAGACCGTATCTGCCGCTGAGCGCATTCATCACCGCCGACATGTTGGAGGTTGGCTTTCTGATGCGGGGTCAGATCATCTGGAACAAACAGGCAAGCGCGGGGTCGTCCTGCGCCTGGGGCAGCTGGCGCTCGCCTTCAAATCCCGTACTGAGGGATGTGCACGAATACATCCTGGTATTCTGCAAAGGGGACTTCGCCCGCAAGAAACCTGACTGCGAGCAGAAGCAAGCGACGATCGGCAGAGACAGCTTCCTGGAGTGGACGAAGAGTGTGTGGGAGTTCCCCGCCGAGTCGGCCAAGAAAGTGAAGCACCCTGCACCCTTCCCCGT
Organism: Caldilineaceae bacterium; assembly: GCA_965207495.1. GTDB lineage: Bacteria > Chloroflexota > Anaerolineae > Caldilineales > Caldilineaceae > Bin5. Next base: position 1,738,963 of record OZ242287.1, on the reverse strand, counting down.
GGAGTTGCCAGCCCGCTGCGTCCAACTCTACACCTACTCCAATGATGTCGTGTTAGACCCCTTCATGGGCAGCGGCACAACCGCCGTGGCCGCGCAGGAAGCAGGCCGCAGCTGGGTTGGCTACGAAATCTCCCCGGACTATATCGAAGTGGCAAGCAAGAGGCTCGGCCTGCCGCCACGGCAGTACAATCCAGGTTCGCCAGCGGCAACTTAGCCTTCTCAAATAGAGACACCAAGTGAGGCTACCAACCACTGACCCCTGACCCCTGACCCCTGACCCCTGACCCCTGACCCCTGCAGTTCAACGCTCCCCCTGAAAATCTGCCGTCGCATCCACTCGCGGGCTCAGATGGGCCTGGCCGTCGGCGTGGTAGCTGCTGCGCACGAGCGGCCCGCACTCCATCCAGCGGAACCCCCTGCGCTCGCCTTCTTCACGCAGACGGTCGAACTGCTCGGGCGTGTAGTAGCCGACGATCGGCAGGTGAAACCGGCTCGGCTGCAGATACTGGCCGATGGTCATGATGTCGACGTCGTGCGCCCGCAGATCATCCATCACCACCAGAATCTCCTCCCAGGTCTCGCCCAGCCCGATCATGATCCCCGATTTCGTCAAAGCCTGCTGGTCAATGCCCTTGGCCCGCTGCAGCAGTTCCAGCGAGCGGTGGTAGCGGGCCTGGGGCCGAACAGTACTGTAGAGGCGGTCGACGGTCTCGGTATTGTGGTTGAGGATCTCCGGCTTGGCGTCCATGACGGTCTGCAGCGCGGCCCAGTCCCCTTTGAAGTCGGGAATCAGGACCTCCACAGTGCATCCCGGCTGCAGACGCCGGATCCAGTGTATACTCTCGGCAAAGACCCACGCGCCGCCGTCCGGCTGCTCATCGCGGTTGACGCTCGTCAACACGGCGTGCTGCAGATTCATACTCTGTACGCTCTCGCCGATGCGGCGCGGCTCGTCCGGGTCCAGCAGGCCGGGCCGCCCGGTCTTGATCTTGCAGAAGCCGCAGGAGCGCGTGCACGTATCCCCCATCAGCAGGAAGGTAGCCGTGCCCCTGCCCCAGCATTCACCGATGTTGGGGCACATCGCTTCTTCGCAGACCGTGTTGAGACTCTTGCCGCGAAACAGCTCCTTGAGCTCACGGAACCTGGGCGTATCGGCTGAACGCACGCGCAGCCACGACGGCCGCCGCCCGCGCGTGAGCTGTCCTGGCCCCTTGCCAGCCTCTTCAGCAGGCAGGGGATGAAGATCCATCTCGAAGACAGTCGATGCGGCGTCAGAACCGGGTCCAACATCCGGCACCGGATCGATGCGGACCGCGCCCATCCTATTCACTTCACTGTGCAGACCTGTTGTCGCTCTCTTCATACGTTCTTTCTCTCGACCTTCCGTTTCCGGCAACAGAGTTCTTTACGCCGGGAAGGCTCTCAGGATTCTCGAGCCAGCGCAGCGCTTTCCTTCTCGACCAGGATGGTTGCAACGGCCAGGCCGATGAACATCCAGAACAGAACCGTCATATGGGGATAGGTAAGGTTGAACCAGTAGTGGTCCGCGACCCCGCTGACCAGGGCCCCCAGGATGGCGCCGCCAAAACCGAGGAGCAGCGGTTCTCTTTCGGGCGCGACACCGGCGCGCCAGGCGTTCACAAACATGCCGAAAAAGCCAATCATCACCGCCAGAAAGATCAGTAAGCCAATAACGCCCATGTTCTCGGCCAGGGTCAGGTAGAACATACTGACGCCGAGATAGATATCGATGTCGGGAACGCCCGAAAAACCGACACCGAAGAGTGGGTAGCGGCGAATCAGAATCAGGGCGTCCTTGTACTCACCAAAGCGCATCTGTGTTGCCACATCCTCGCCCGCGAGCCCTTCCAGCAAACGGGCAACGTAGTCCTGCGTCTGCGGCAGAAGAAACAGCATCAGGCCCAGCAAGATTCCAATGGGCAGGAGCCGCCTGTACTTGAGCACGGCCGGCACCGCGAGCGCCGCCATCATGCCAAATAGAGCGGAGCGGCTGAATGTCAAATAGAGCGCCAGCACGACGGTGGCGAAGACCAGAATGCTCAGCCATCTGGGGAAGAGCCCCTGCGGTGATATGAGCTGCGGCCCGACCATCGCCGCCGCCAGGATCATCATACCCCCCAATACATTGGGGTCAACCGCCGTGCCAATCGCCCGCATCGTACCGTCCGGGTCGTCTTCGATCCAGCGCAGCGCGCCGAAGCCGCCGGGATAGTCGAATCGTACAAGCGCATTCAGAACCCGCACGGTCCAGGCCTCAGGAATCACGTAGAACACCACCGCGATCGTGGCGCATGCCCAGGCCGCCAGGAACAGCCAGCGGGTCACCCACGCCAGTTCTACGTGCGTGCGCACAGTGTTGATAACGACAAAAAAGAGGCCGATTCCCAGCAGAATCTCGCCGAAGCGGCGGATGATGGTGCTCGTAGGCCGGCTGTGGGACATGCCATAGATGAAACTGAACACCGCCATCAGCATGAAGAGCCCAATCAGCAGTCCAATCGGCGAGATCAAAAACTCACGGGCCCGGGAAAGACCTGCTCTACGCGCCGAGCGAGAAAAAGAGAATCCCGGCCCGCCCGCGACCAGTTTGAGGGCCCACACAAAGACGAGAGCCCCCAGCGCTGCATCCAGAAAAGTCGGTTTGAAGCCAAGACGAAACGGCAAGCTGGCGAAGGGCAGGACGAAGACAACGCCAACCAGGGCCACATAGCCCCAGTGCGTATCCATGAGGATGAGCGTACCGCCGACAATCGCCGCCGCCAGAACAAGGGCGATCAACGGCCCGGCGACGCCGATGAGGAGGGCGATAAAGAGCGCCCCGGCAGCCAGAATCAGGCCGATCGCGCCCCGCCGCACAAGCGGCCTCGTAGATAAAACAGTCTCTGCGAACTGCGAATACGCTGTCTGGATCATCCCCGCAAGTATACCACAGCACCCCCCACCTTCGCGCCGCCAGTCCCCGTAGGGGCACCCCTTGTGGGTGCCCTCCTCGCGGGCTTGACACCGTTGATAATACGTCGACACTCTTCCTCTGGCCCGGCTCAAGGTTGAAGTGGACCCCAGAAACTGGACCACGAGATTTGGTGCATAATGGACCTGATCACCAAGTCCGTGGAGAGCCAGTTCAATGGTCAAGAGTCAATAGCGTCACACGCCTACCTGTTCGCAGCCAACATTCAAGCCAGCATCGCCGCCCGCGGCCGCGCCCTAGCCAACGTCTTCTGCGAACGCCTATCGCGCAGCGTCTAATCCGAGAACGCCTTTCTCAACCAGTACGACTCAGTGCGCCAGCTGCAAACCGGCTTGAGCGCCTACCTCGACTTCTACAACCTTGAAAGACCGCATCAACCCTAATGCACCTAATTTTTTTCCATTCCGTGGTCCAGACATTGGGACCCACCATATAACACCAGGAAGACGGGGCCGGAGCCTTCTTCGGGCCACCCTACCCCCGTTCGCTCAACAGTACATATTGCCCTGCCTGACACAACCCAAACCTTCCTGCTTCATCCCGTTTGACCCTAGTACTACTCTCGCACACTTTGACAACCTGACCCGCCACGCGATAGGCTCTGAAACATCGCCCAGGAAAATCAAGCAAGAACCATCTGCAAGAAACGCTTACCTGCGAATTACAAATCATTCTATTGCAAACACAAGCCATGAACTTTCCCGACTACAACAATTTTCTTCAGTTGCAGAAGCATCTATCTCGGCGATTGAATCTGCGACCTGCCGTTATGGTAGGGGCCGGGATGAGTCTGAACTCGACTCCCTTACCAGGCGCCCACTCAAAATTTCCTACTTGGAGAGAATTGTCACGAGCCATGTTTGACGAGGTTTACCCCTTACCTACAGACGCAACAAGAAAGCAGAAGGAAATTCGGGAAAGCACATTCAATCGAAGCAACGCTCTCAGAATTGCTAGTGAATTTGAAGCGCAGTTTGATCGAAGGCAACTAGATTACTTCCTTTTGAAGTCAATACCAAACAGTGAACATCAGCCGGGGAACGCCCACAAACTACTGCTGAATTTACCCTGGAAAGATGTATTCACGACAAATTACGATACACTTCTCGAACGCACTTATGTGCCTGGAAGATCATATCAGCCCGTTCTGACTATAAACGACTTGGCAATCTCGGAATCTCCACGCATTATCAAGCTCCATGGTTCGATTTCTTCCCACACACAACTCATCATCACCGAAGAGGACTACCGCACATATCCGCAAGAATACGCCCCCTTTGTCAACACGGTGCGACAGTCACTTATTGAAAACGCCTTCGTGTTGATTGGGTTTTCTGGGGACGATCCTAATTTTTTGGAATGGATTGGGTGGATTCGAGACGAACTTGGTAAACGTCACACGCCTATCTACTTGGTGGGATTGTTGGCGTTGACAAACGTTGATCGAGCACTTCTTGCCCAACGCCGTGTCACACCGATTGATCTCAGCCCTATTTTTGAAGCAACTGCTAATACTGGTGCGATTCATTCAATCGCCCTTGAATGGTTTCTTCTTAGTTTGCAAACAATGGAGCCGCCGAGACCAGAAAGATGGCCGGAACCTGCGATTGGAGCGCAGGCTACTACAATAATTGGCATGCCAGAACTTGCTAACCCTGAGGTTGAACCAGAAACAGTCGAGTCGCTCGTTAGGAGTCCAAGTGAATTTGATGAAATAACCGCAATTAATATTATTGTGCGGTGGCGTCATGAACGAATGAAATATCCGGGGTGGTTGATCCCGACTAATGAAATGCGATCTTCGCTCTGGAGGAAAACACAGCCATACATCCCAAGGCTAATTCATTTAGCTCAAAACTGGTCACATGTAGACCAAATCTTGCTATATCGAGAAATGATTTGGCGTGTCGAAACTTCGATACTTCCACTCGATACGAGCATGATGGAGCCATTTTGTATTGCAGCGGATGGACTGTTTTCTTTGATAATTGACGGTTCACGTTTAAGCCCTTCCGACACCATGGCAGGACTCTTAAGCGTGTCGGACACAGAGGTGTCAGAGTCTTGGTTGGAAACAGCATTTGCGTTGCTCCGAGATGCACGTGAATCATATGACGCGGCACGATGGAACACGCTTAAGGACAAGATATCCCAGGTTGTTCATAGCCACCCTCAGCACAACGACAGGTACTACTACGAACAGGCGCTATGGCTACTTTGGGACTTAGAAAGAAACAAAGTTCGGAACCTGTTGACGCAGTGGTTGCCTTCACCTCACTCACCGCTTGCCATGATGCGGAAGGCAGGTGTATTAGTTGAATTGGACGATTTGAGTGAGGCCCGTTCTCTTCTGCGAGAAGCCCTCCAAGAAATCCGACAATCTTTTCACAGAACACAAGGAATTAACATTGACTTACTTTCGTTAGAGGGGTGGTGCACCTATCTGCTATTGCCGATAGAAACAGATATCGACTTTCGAAACCTAAACCAAGACTCTCAGTACCTAGAATTCAACACCAGGCGTGATGAACTCCGGGAACAATTCCTGAAACGGTGGGATGAGTTGAAAGCATGGGATTCTGATCCATGGTCCCACCTGGAATATTTCAACAGGGTGCTTTCAGGGGAACCTCCCGCAACCCAAAGAATAAAACATATAGTGCCCGGGTTCGATGTCGGTCATTACAGCGTCAAGTATTCTCTATCGGCCGGCTCAAACACAAAATGGTTGCCCGCTTTCTCTTACCTTCGGCTACATGAAATGGTTGGCATTCCCCTTAATCCTTCGAACGACACATTACGAAACGCCGCCGATTGGTTAGCCCCGATTTCTGATTTTTGGAGCACGATGCTTCTTGTCCGATCTGGAAACACAAGGGCAGTGCAGGAAGGAGACTCCACAAATCGCACACAAATCGCGAGCATGAACTCTGAACTAGCCCACAGGTTAAACACATGGGCAATGAATGCGTTAAGCCGAGAATCTTCTTCGCTGGGAATCTCGATTCCAATGCAGTCAAGACAATTATCACTGATAGAAACCTTGATCGAATTCTTGTCAAGACTGACATTAAGACTCGAAAAAAGCGACCTTCAAGATGGATTCCGTTTGGCTCTCAGACTACATAATTTGCCAGGAATCAAGACTCACATCAGACTCAACAAGTCTTGCCGCCCTTGGTTTAGGAGGTTGTTCGATGCGGTCGATGACCAGCAACTTCTAACATGGCTTCCATACTTGATCCGTTTTTCACTACCCGAAGAAGCCAACGAGAATGAACCTATGCAACACCCTGTTATCTCTTGGCCAGACCCCATGACTGATTTTCCCGTAGATTCAGTACAGGACACACATGAAGTCGATCCCAACCTCAAAGCCGCAATACACGAAGCAATTGAATGGCTCCTGTACAACACCCAGGTATCTTCTGGAGTGACGCGACAAAAAGCATTTGAACGCCTATTCTTGGTATTTCACACCAACAAAATGACTGAGGAGCAGAAAAAACATTTCGGCGACCTGCTTTGGGAGCACACGACTGAAAACAATCTACCAGATTTGCCGAACCTAGCATTATTCAACTGCCTACACCTGCCATCACCACACGAAGTCAAAGTCAAATCAAGGCTAAAGCAACAGCTCCTAACCTTGAAACCCCAAGAGTCAGTCTCGCTTAGCGGATCTTCAATCAACATAGTTTCGTCAGGCAAACACGAGGATCAAATGATCCACGAGGTTTCAATTGCCTCAAAACCGGTAATTCGGCTGCCCTCAGACCCACAAGGGAAAATCGAGTGGGAGTTGTCCGAGGTCAATCAACTGTGGAATGATGTAAACAATTGGTGGGAAAACGACAAGCATGCCATAAAACATGTCAACAACAACCCCAGCCACACAAACGGGTTCGAAGACTTCGCACGACGCAGCATAGAACGAATAGGCATGTTTCTCTCTCGAGTAGTTCTGCCCCAAATGGAGGCGGCCAATGAGGAAGAATGGAACACAATCCTATCGTTCCTGTCCGAAACACGCCAGGACAAAGTATTTCTAACTCAGGCATTGCCTTACATCTTGCTGCATCGTCCTAGCAATTGCGACATGGTATTGTGTACGATTCGAAACGATCTGGCATCCAATGATGAAAAAGCAGTAATTGCGGCCGCAGAGGCGGTCAGTCATTGGGCTTATTTAGGCGACGAAACAGACGTAGAACGCGTGCCACAGGATGCTATCAACGACTTGATCAAGCGAGTTGTGTTTCGGCGACCTGAAGGAGCCAAGACCTGCCTAAGACAACTTTCAATCATTATCAGCAAGAAATCAGACCTGATTGACTCTGACCAAGTACACCTCGTCGTCTCAAGCTTAACTCCTTGGCTCGAAGCAACCCTTATCCCGATTCCCGAAAACGATCGCGGCGGCTTTCCGGAACACGAGAGACCTCTACTCCGCACCCGTCTGGGCCAACTGGCCTCCGCAATAAGTGATTGGATGAGAATCATATTGCCTGGTCAGCCCGAACCCCCTGAAATCTCCACCTTGCGCGAATTATACAGTTCCGATCCGCTCCCCGAAGTGCGTCGGTCATTTAGCAACAATTAATTGCCATTCCATTCGTCTCATCACGACGACAAGAAAAACCTTGCAGCGCAGAGCAACTCCTTAAACGGAAGTACCCCAGCCAACGTCACAGAATTCTGAGGTTGGCCCCAAAACTGGATCACGACCAAGGGTGTATAATTGAGCAAAACACCCAGCACGTGCAGAGCCAGTTCGATGGCCAAGCATCAACTTCGAAACACGGCAGCCTCTAAAATCGGCGTCACTAAGGAAGCGCTTGAAGCCAGCAAGACGATTAGCCAGTGATCCAGCGAACACATGATTCAACCCAAAATCCCCACCACCCCCAAGGCCGCACACTCCACAGGCCGCACACCCCACAGCCGCTCCCTTCACCGCCTCCTGCCCTCACCGCCTGCCTGCCCTCACCTAATATCCAAGTCAGCATCGACAGCCGCACCCTCGACAATGTCTTCTGTGAACGCCTATCGCGCAGCGTCATATCCGAGAAAATATCTCTCCACCAGTATGACCTGGCACGCCAACTGCAAACCGACTTGACCGCCTAACTCGACTTCTACAACCAAGAAAGACCGTATCCGCCCAAATGCACCTTTTTACCCGTTCCGTGGACCAGACATTGGGATCCACCACACCATAGCCTACACCCATGAACTACTATCCCTTCATGGACAACGCCGAATTCATCCTGCTGATCCCCGCCATCCTGATCATCTGGTGGATCGTCACCAGCAGCAGACCGTGGCGACGTAGGCGACACCTGTGGAGGAAACTATTACGCCTTCTGCACATCCAAGATCAAGACGAGCCGTAGCGAACCAAACCAGACCACAATCTTACACACCACCACCACAACCACAGACATGGACAACCATAAAATCAGAATCCGCCCTGAAGATATCAAAATCCCAAAATGCGATCCGTTCAAACATGATCTGCTGGACAGAGAACGAACCATTCGCACCCTAACCAACCTGTTGCAAAACCTGGAAAGCCCCTATACGATGTCAATCGACTCGTCCTGGGGAAATGGCAAAACCACTTTCCTAAACATGTGGAAACAACATCTGAAAGACGAGGAATTCCCCGTCATAGACTTCAACGCATGGGAAACAGATTTTGCGGGAAGCCCACTTGTAGCCCTAACGTGCGAGCTGCTTAAGACCCTCAAATGCTATGACGCTCAGCACAACCTGGGGCTGGAAACCATTGAAACAACTTTGCCGAGACTCCACAAGACTTTCCTGACAAAAGCAATCCCCGGATTGATTTCGCTGGTCGGTGGCGTCTTGAGCATCCAAACAAATGACCCCTCTGTTGCTCTCGCTGGAACCACGGTCGCATCCGGACTTTCCATCGCCATGGATGAAGCCACAAAAGAGGAGCCCGAAAACCAGGCACCAGAACCAATTTCCTACTCCGAAGCTAAAGAAGCAATTTGCTTTTTCAAGAATGCTTTGCGTGACGTCGCCGAAACCTTGTCGGAGTACTACAACGATAGACCCCTCATCATTGCCATCGACGAATTAGACCGCTGCCGACCCTCTTACGCCGTTGAACTGCTGGAAATCGCCAAACACCTTTTTGCAGTTGACAATATCGTATTCATATTGGCAATCGATAAGACACAACTCACGCACGCCATCAAAGCTCTCTACGGAAACGAGTTCGATGCGCACGGATATCTGCGCCGATTCATCGATCTGGACTTCCGACTTCCGGACCCCGACCGAACAAGATTTGTGGCGCAACAAATGAATAGCGCCAGAGTCCTGCACCACTTCGACAGATACCGCCTTAACTACGTCGGGCCAAATGCCGAAGTCCGCCATCTCTTGTCCGAATTCCTGAAATCATCCTCCTTCAGCCTTCGCCAAATCCAGCAAGCAGTTATCCGCCTTGGCCTTGCACTCGCCTCAATTGAACCAGAAACAATTTTTTCCTTTCCGGCATTTGTCTTAATGTTACTCCTCAGAACACTAGATTCAGTCACCTTCTATAGATTCGTTCGCTCCGACATGACCGACAAAGAGGTGTCGGACCACCTGTTCGATTCGCCAGGACTACGAAGCGTCAGACAGAACGAAATCAGTAACCTGTTTGATGCGTTACTCATCATGGCCGATGAAGAATTCAGAAAGAAAAACAATGCGCAACGCAAACCGATCGAAGTCAGCCTATATAGCCATTACAATGCATTTACAGTTGCACGAGGCCCAGACCCGTTACTAAACTCCCGCGCAGAATCGGTGCTGAATTTCCTGGACAGATACAAAGCAATGTATGAGAATGTCAGCCAAATCTACTACATCGGTTTTGCAGACGCCGCCCAACATATCGAACTGCTTTATGACATCCTGCCAGACGACCCCTCTCCACCAGACACGCCTGACACAACACATCTGGCAACTTAACCCCAGTGATAAACAGAGCCGCCATCTCCCGTTTCGTGGTCCAGGCATTGGGGCCCACCAGATGAGGCTGAGTTCTAGAGTCCATTGTGAAAGCAGGTGAATCTTCCGATCTCCTAGGGGCAACCATTGTGATGCACCTCATGGTGGGCCTTCCTTTTTTCTAATTGCAAGCCAGCATCCCCCGGCAGTGCCGCTCCATCACTAACCAGATTTCGCCGCCATTCCTATCCACCCCAAATCACGCCTCCTCAAACAAACGCCCAACTTCACCCCTGCCGACAAACTGCGACAAAAGACGATAGTTACTGTGCTCATAACGCACCCGGCCCGCGGCCACCGCCATATGCACTTCCGCCCGCTGCGAAAGCTCATAAACCGCCATCGGTGTCGGGTTCACACTCGCCGCACTTGACTCCCACAACTCCGGCGGGATAAGCGCGTTTTCCGCCGCTTCATCTGCCTCCTTCTCCATCCGGCTTGACTCCTTCAGATCCGGATCATCAACCTCCATCCGGCTCGACTCCTTCAGATCCAGATCATCGAAGAAAGCGGCGTTCCCGTTGTCCTCCAGATGAAGACTCACATGCGCCAGCTCATGCATCAGTGTGAACCAGAAATTGTCAATGCGGTCGTAGCGCAACGTCAGCCCGATCACAGGCCGACCATTGCCGAGACGCAGTACCGCCCCATCTAGATAGGTATTCTTAAGGTGCTTCTCGACAACGAGAGCTATGCCATGGTTTGCCAGATGTTCGCGCGCCCGTAGAGGCCCATCCGCGGTGGTACTGCATTGGGCGACTTCGCGCATGAATTCTGCGTCCACGACCCCAGAAACATAGTCACACTGTGGCTCGTTCTCCTTTGCATTTCCCAGCACACGCAAACACCAGGCCCAAAGAGAGTAGTGATTCGTTTTGGCGTTCATACGGCGATGGCCGTTCTCACGCCGTAGAGCAGGTGTCATTACGCCCTGACCACCTGCCCGACTCTCCAGTTTCCCGTACATCTCCTCTTCATAATCCCGAAGATTGGCCCTGGGTTTAAGCCATTTGCGGTTTACCATCTCTCTCCAAGGAAAGCGCCGCAACTCATCTCGCGTAGGAGCCGGGCCAAACGTCGCACCCGGCTTCTTCAGCAGCGCATCAGCCGGAACGCCAAGATGCTCATGCAGCGCACGCGCCATCGACATCGTCAACTCCCTCTTCCCCGACAGAACTTCGGACACCTTCGCCCGACTGCCTATAAGAGGAATCAGGTCACGCTGTGTCAGGCCGGCCTCCTCCATACGGAACTTGATCGCCGAAATCGGGTCGGGAAATTCGCTCTCCACGGTCTCAGCTTCATACACCTTCACAGCCTCGACAAGGGCATCGAGCTCGCGGTCCTCGGGCGACCCCTCTTCCGCACCAAGAATCTCGATGATTCGTGATACTGCCTTCTTGTGCTCCTCCTCTGTTCGAATTGGACTGACGAACTCTCCTGCATCCCTTTTAGTCATTTTTTTGCCTCCTCGTCCTGCTGATCTTTGTTCCGGTTCACGCCCCCCTCGAATTGAACTCGTCGTACTCAGCGTGCGTGCCGAAGAATATTGCGACAACAATGCCCTTGCGATAGTCGATATGAACGATCAGCCTATAGCGATTTCCTTTGACTCGGAAGACCACCCGGTTGTCCGGCAGAATGCTTGCCCTGGCATATTGTTTCCTCAACGCCTCTGGGTTCTCCCAGCTGCCGCTTTTCACTTCATGGCACCAGTTCGTGAGCCATTCGCGGGCATCGGCGTGTTTCCTCTTTGCCCTATCGATAACCGGCTCGTTGATAAGAACCATAACAATCCCCAATAATGGCACGGTAAACGAATACAGACAGTAGCATAGACCCCCAACTAGCCACCAAGATCCATATTAACTTAGCGAAATATCAAAAGTAGTACCTTGCTCCCATTTTACTACTGTTTTACACTTAGCACTAATCGGAAAGGGATGCAGACACTTCAAGGGCCGATAGGCTCTCGACCTCAGTATTCGGAACCGAAGCCGACGCCACATAAGGGTTGCCTATGGAGATTTAGCTAGGCCAAAAAACCGGACCTCAATTCTTGGTGTATAATGTAAGAGAGCACCAACCATGTCGGGGCCCAGTTCAATGGCCAGGAAAAGACGACAATTCAAGGAAGCCAGCAAGTTCCTGTGTGCCCTGAAAGCGCCAGGAGGCCGCAATAGCCGCGAAACTATCACCTAGACCGCGAATCAACCCCTAAGAACCGAGCCAACAAACGAAAAAGAACACCACGAAATCCGCCCAAAAAAAAGAAAACCCATCGACTTAGATCGACCTGGATCGACCTGGATCGACCTGGATCGACTTACGTCGACTTGGATCGACTTTGCACAACCCCCTTGAAAAGTCCGATCATATGTGCTATAATTGAGTAATGACAGAGGATACCTCCCCCAAACCCTGGCACCAGCAGCCCGACGAACCACCCGACTGGTACGACCGCTTCCACACCTACCTCACCTTAGGCCCTTCCCGCTCCCTGACTGCTGCTTTTCGCAAATGGGCCGACAGTAAAGGTAGCCCCTCTAGCACCACCAGCCAGCAGTACCACAAATGGCGCTGGAAGGAACGCGCCATGGCCTACGACCAGGCCAACCGCGAAGAAAAAGTCGCCCGCGAAACCGAAGCCCGCGAATACCGCATACGTCAAAACAACACAATCCTCCAAGCCGTCGCCGCCGCCCTAGACGCCGCCGACTTGAAAAACCTCACCACAGAGGAAGCCCGCCAGCTTCTTCCTTCCCTTCGCGTCCTCTATGCCACCACCTCCGAACTCCAACGCCGCGAACTACAATCAACCCAGGACACCGACCAACTCCCCGCTTCCAGCGACTGGCCCGTCCTCGACGAAGAATCAAAGAAAGTTCTCCACCTCTACAACGCAGATGAAGAGTAAACCAAAAAAACATATACTTGACGGTCTTGGAAAAGCTGCCCGCCCGCTCAACTTCCCGCCCGAACAGCTCGAACACTTTGTCGCCGCCGGCTACGTTCCCCAACCCAAACAGCTCGAATTCCACGCAGCCGCCCGCCTCTGCGACCGCCCCGACGGCCCCACCCAGATCGGCTTCGGCGGCGCTCGCGGCCCAGGCAAATCCCACGCCTCCTTCGCCCAGCTCGCCCTCGACGACTGCCGCCGCGTCCCCGAACTCAAAGCCCTCTACCTCCGCCTCTCCGCCAAGCAGGCCCGCGAACAGTCCGACGACCTTCGCCGCGTAGTCCTGAAAAGAGTCCCGCACCGATACATCCGCTCCGAAGGCCTCGTCATCTTCCCCAACGGCTCCCGCATCGTCATCGGCCACCTCCGTAACGAAAACGACGTCGACCAGTACCTCGGCCTCGAATACGACGTCATCCTCATCGAAGAAGCCACCACCCTCTCCGATACCAAGTACCGCGCCCTGCGCGACTCCAACCGCACCAGCAAGGACTTCCGCCCCCGCATCTACACCACCGCCAACCCCGGCGGCATCGGCCACGTCTGGTACAAAAACCGCTTCGTCGACCCCTACCGCAACAAGCAGGAAGCCGACACCCGCTTCATCCCCGCCACCATCGAAGACAACATCGTCATCGACCCCGACTACCGCCGCAAACTCGAAGAAAACACCGGCTGGAAACTGCGCGCCCACCGCTACGGCGACTGGGAAATCGCCGCCGGTCAGTTCCTCGACAACTTCCGCTACGAAGAACACGTTATCGAACCCTTCCCGATACCGCCCGAATGGCACTGCTTCATGGGCATGGACTACGGCTACAAACACCCAACCGTCTTCCTCCTGCTCGCCGAAGACGGTGACGACAACCTCTATGTCATCGACGAACATGTACAGAACGCCTGGTTGCCCCAACAGCACGCCGAGGCCGTCAAGGCAATGGTTGAAAGAAACGGAGCGCCCCGTGAAGCCTTGTGGTATGTACATGCCGGTCCCGATGTCTTCGCCCAAAAGTCCGAATTCACCATTGCCGACCACTATATCGATTTGGGCATCACTCTCCACAGGGCCGACTCCGACCGCATCCAGGGCGCACACGAACTCCGCAACCGCCTTGGCAACGCCGACATCGGCATCCCCCCTTCCCTCTTCATCTTCAACCGCTGCCGCCGCCTCATTGAATGCCTGCCCAACCTGCAGAACGACCCCAAAAACCCCGAAGACGTCCTCAAAGTGAACGTAAACGAAGAGGGCATCGGCGGCGACGACACCTACGACGCCCTCCGCTACGCCGTCGCGTCGTACCAGTCAAGCAGACTGTATTTCGCGTGACCTATGCACTTCCACCTCATCAAGCATACAGAACCAAAGTGGCCCCTCTCCTCTCTCCTCTTCGCTCTCTCCTCGCTTTTGGGCGGTCGGCCGCCAGCGACCTCCCTTGTGCCCCCAGATCGCAAGGCAATTCACCCGGAACCGTACAATTCAAAGCGCGCGGCCGTAAATTCATACGGTCTCTGGCGACTGGAGGGCCGTTTCTTGGCTGCAGAAATGAAGGCAATCGATAGGAGCCCATTATGGACGCCCCTTGTGGACGACCATTGCGGACGCCCTTCGCGGGCCATTGCGCAGGTGGCATCTGAATGCTTCGGCCAAGCGGTGATCACGTGTAGCAGTTGGGATAAAGGCGATGAACTGGTAGAATTTAACGCACTTTCACTGTGATCGTTGACGTGATCCAACGCGTGAGCCCATGACCAGACAAGAACAGAGATCCGGCGGTTATACCGAAAATATCGTTGTCGCGGAAACCGATCTGGACCTCATCGGGCGCTATCGCGACGAGCCCGCGCCGCTCCTGCCGATCCTGCATGCCTTTCACAATCGCGACGGATTCATCGGGGCCGGTGCCATCGAGGCGATTGGCAAAGAGCTGCGCATCCCCCTCGCCGACCTGTACGGCACCGTCACCTTCTATCACCATTTCTCACGCGCGGAAGGCGGTCTGCAACGGCCGCGCGTCTGCACAGGGCCGGTATGCTGCCAGCGCGGCGCCCTGGAGATCGTGGAGAGCCTGGACGACGCCGAGGAGATGCCCTGCTCCGGCCGCTGCGACGACCCGGTCCCGCTGCTGATCGGCCACGAAACGTTTGTGGTGAGCGCGCCCTTTCAGACGCTGCAGCGGCGGACCTCCTCACCGATACCGGTGCCGAACCCGGGCGGAAATGAAGAGTGCGTCTTCGCCGATATCCGCGAACCGGAGCGGGAGAGCCTCGACGGCTACCGGCGCAGCGGCGGCTACGACGCGTTGATCCAGGCTGTGGGGACACAGAGCCCGATGGACGTGATCGATGTGCTGAAGGCGTCGGGACTGGCGGGCCGGGGCGGCGCCGGATTCCCAACGGGGATGAAGTGGCAGTTTGTTCGCGAGGCGCCGCGCGAGCCCAAGAGCATCGTCTGCAACGCCGATGAAGGCGAACCCGGCTGCTTCAAGGACCGGGCGCTGATGGACCATGACCCCTTTGCCGTGATCGAGGGCATGACGCTGGCAGGCTACGCCACCGGCGCCGACCGCGGCTTCCTCTATCTGCGCTACGAATACCCGGAAACCAACGCCCGGCTGGAAGAAGCTATCGAAGCGGCAGAGGAGGCCGGGCTGCTGGGAGAGAACATTCTCGGGAGCGGCTTCACTTTCCGTCTCTATCTGCGGCGAGGCGCCGGGGCCTATATCTGCGGCGAGGAGAGCTCTCTGCTCAACAGCCTGGAGGGCAAGCACCCGTTCCCCCGCAACCGCCCGCCCTATCCCACCACGCACGGCTTCGATAACCTGCCGACCGCCGTCAACAATGTGGAGACGCTGTGCGCGGTACCGCAGATCCTGCGCCGCGGCGCAGAATGGTACCAGGGTCTGGGGCTGGGCGACCGTGCCGGCACCAAGGTCATCAGCCTCTCCGGCGACGTGCAGCGTCCCGGCAACTATGAAGTGCCCTTTGGACTGCCGCTGCGAACGCTTCTCTACGATTGGGCCGGCGGCCCATTGCCGGGACGGTCATTCCAGGCCGCGACCATGGCCGGGCTGTCGGGCGGATTCCTGGCGAGCGAAGCGCTGGAGTCGGTTACGCTCGACGAACCGAGCATCCGGGGAGCCGGTGCGATGCTGGGCGCGGCCGGCGTGATCGTATACGACGACAGCCGCGACATCGTGGATGCGGCTCGCCGCGCCATGGAGTTCTTTGCCCACGAGAGCTGCGGCAAATGCTTCCCCTGCCGCATCGGTACGCAACGCCTGCTGGAACGGCTGTCCGGCGGCGGCCCCGACGAGCTCGATGCCTGGCGGCGCGAGATCAGCGACATCGGCGAAGTCCTGGAGCTGAGCGCCTGCGGGCTGGGCATAGCCGCCGGCTTTGTCAGCGACAGTCTGCTGCGCAACTTCCCCGAGCAGGTGGCGGAGTTTCGGGGATGAGTCCGGCCTGGCGGAACCTCGTATGAATAGACGCATTCACGAATTGCTCGGGAATGTAGACTTGGTAGTCGACAAAAAAGGCCAGAAAAAGGCCGTGATAATCGACTACTCCACTTGGGAAGACTTTCTGGACTGGATAGAGGTAATGGAAGACAGCGCGGAAATTGAAGCGTCCCGTATGAGTGGAGAGAAGACAGTCTCTTGGGAGGAAGCCAAAGTGGAGTTACGCCGAAAGGGTATCAATGTATGACGTTCAGTTCGTGCAGCGATACTTCGTGAACCAGAATGAGAGATTCAACGAGAAAAACGTCGAATTGCGGATTACGGAAAAGGCTTTATGCAGTCGGTGAATGAATCGCAGGACCTGCCCACGCTGACACTGGACGGTGAAAAGATTGTCTTCACGCCCGGCGAAACGGTCTATGAAGTCGCGACGCGGGCCGGGCAAGCCGTGCCGACACTATGTTATGACCCGCGGCTGGAGGCCTTCGGTAGCTGCCGGCTGTGCGTGGTAGAAATCGCGGGGCAGCCGGTTCCTGTCGCCTCTTGTACAACGCAGGCGCAGGACGGCATGGAGGTCACGACCGCCTCAACAAAGGTGGAAGGGCTGCGACGGACGCTGCTGGAGCTCGTCGCCTCCGAAAACCGGGAGGTGACGGTGGACGCGCTGCGGGGCGTGGCTTCGCAGGAGCTGGGAACGCTTGTCGACCAGTATGACGCCGGCCGCGGCCGCTTTGCCGGCGCGCAGTCGGGCAACAGCCGCCCGGACGACCCCAACCCGTTTATTCTGCGCGACTACGATCTCTGCATCTCCTGCTACCGCTGTGTGCGCGTCTGCGCGGAGCAGGAGGGCGACTACGCCATCAGCATGGCCAACCGCGGCTTTGCCACCCAGATTACGGTGGAGTTCGGCGGCCATCTGCAGGATTCGGCCTGCACCTTCTGCGGCCAGTGTGTGCAGACCTGCCCTACCGGCGCGCTGGCCGACAAGAAAGCGCTTCGCTTCGCCGGGGACGGTACACCGACCGGCGGGAGCTAAACCTGAAGGCGCTATGCGACTCTAGGCAACTTTCGATGTCGAAAGGACTTTTCGATGAATGCAACCACGTCTGACACGCAGACCACCCGGACGATCTGCGGCTACTGCGGGGTCGGCTGCTCGCTGGATCTGGTGACCCGCGACAACCGCATCATCGCCGTGCATCCGGCCTTTGACGGGCCGGCCAACCAGGGCGCGCTCTGTGTCAAAGGCCAGTTCGCCTACGACTACGTCCATCACCCCGACCGGCTGACCCATCCGCTTGTACGCGACGAGGCAGGCCAGCTACAACGGGCGAGCTGGGACGAGGCGCTGCAGCGCGCCGCGCAGGGCTACATGGATGTCCTGCAAAAGCATGGGCGCCACGCGGTCTACGGTGTCGCCTCCGGACGCACGCCCAGCGAAGCCAACTACATGATGCAGAAGTTTATCCGCGTCGGCTTCGGCTCAAATTATATAGACAACTGCAGCCGGGCTTGACACGCCCCCACAGTCGCCGGTCTGGCGGCAACAATCGGACGCGGGGCGATGTCCAATCCGCTGGCGGATATGGAAAAGCCGGATGTGATCTTCTGCATCGGCACCAACATGACGGAGGCCCACCCGGTCGCGGCCACGCGGCTGAAGAAGGCGCTTGCACGCGGCGCCAAAATGATCGTCGCCGATCCGCGGCGCATCCGCCTGGCCGAAATGGCCGACATCTATCTGCCGATCCGGGTGGGCAGCGATACCGCGCTGCTGCTCGGGATGGCGCATGTGATCGTGCGCGAGGGGCTGGCCGACAGTGAATTTATCGCCACAAGAACCGAGGGCTACGACGAGCTGGTCGACCATCTGCAGGAGAAGACGCCGCAGTGGGCGGAGACCATCACCGGCGTGCCGGCGGCCCTGATCGAAGAGGCGGCCGTCCTGTACGGTTCCAGCGACAAGGGCGCCATCTACTATACGCTCGGCATAACTGAGCATATCTGCGGCGTGGAGAACGTTCAGAGCCTGTGCAATCTGGCGCTGCTGACCGGCAACTTCGGACGCGAGGGCACCGGCGTCAACCCGATGCGCGGGCAGAACAACATCCAGGGCGCCGGGGACAGTGGCGCGCTGCCCAACAACTACGCCGGCTTCCAACCTGTCGACGATGCCGCCAATCAGGCCAAATTCGCAAGGGCCTACGGCCGCGAGGTCGACCTGGAAAAGGGCATCACCAAGGTGACGGCCCTGGACCAGTGCGGCGACAGGATCTTCGCCATGCTCATCGACGGCGAGAACACCGTCGTCTCCGACCCCGACCAGGAGCACTGCATCCATGCGCTGAAGAGCCTTGAGCATCTGGTCGTGATCGATATCTTCCTGACCGAGACGGCAGAGCTGGCCGACGTGGTGCTGCCGGCGACGTCCTGGGCGGAGACCGACGGCAATTTCGTCAATACCGAGCGGCGCATCCAGCGCGTGCGCAAGGCTGTCGAGCCGCCGGGCGAGGCCAAACCCGACTGGTGGATCATCGGTCAGATCGCGCAGCGCATGGGCATGAGCGGCCTCGACTACGACTCACCCGTTCCCATTTTCAACGAGCTGTGCGAGCTGTCGCCCATCTACAACGGCATCGACTGGGATCTGGCGGAAGGCGGCCAGTACCAGTGGCCGATCCCCTACCGCGGGCATCCCGGCACGCCCCGTCTGCACGAAGATGAGTTCATCAACGGACGCGGCAAGTTCAGTTTCACCGACTACCGCGATCCGGCCGAGACGATAGATGAGGCCTATCCGCTCTGGCTGACTACCGGGCGCCGCCTGGAGAGCTACCATACCCGCACACAGACGGGGCGATCGGAGGGCATCAACGATCTCCTGCCCGAGGAGACGCTTGAGGTACACCCGAGCGACGCGGCCCGCTACGGTCTGCACGACGGCGGCTGGGCCAAAATGAGCAGCCGCCGCGGCGCGGTCGACGTGCGTGTTCAGACGACGCGGCGCTCCCCGCAAGGGACGGTGTTCGCCAGCTTTTCCTTCGCCGACGTGCCGATTAATGTGTTGACCGGCTCTGGCTACGACCCGATTACACATACGGCGGAGCTGAAGGTCTGCCCGGTACACGTGGAACCGACTGCGGAGAAAGTGCCGTCGTGAGCGCTCTTACGGACGCACGAGAGTTCCTCTAGAGGTTTTGTGGGTCAAGCCCAAATGATACCTCGCGTTGGTAGCAAAGTGCGCACCCGCGTCACGGTCGTGGAGAGCGGGCGGCACAGAGTCCGGGATGACCAGCTGGCGGCGGAAGAGCCGCTGGAGATCCGGCTGCAGGCAGGGGGCGATACGAAGACGGTCGCGGTGACGATGCGCACGCCCGGCAGCGACTTCGAGCTGGCAGCAGGCTTCCTGCACAACGAGGGAATCGTCGCCGAGCCGTCGCAGGTCAGCGGGATCACCTACTGTGTGGACGCCGACGTCGACGCGGACCAGCGCTACAATATCGTAAATGTGGGGCTGCGCCTTGCGAGCCTGCCGGAGTTGGCAACCCTCGAACGCCATTTCTACACGACGAGCGCCTGCGGCGTGTGCGGCAAGGCGAGTCTTGACGCCATCGAGATGCGCGACTGCCCGGCTCTGCCGGCGGGTCCGATGGTCAGTCCCTCCGTCTTGACCACCCTGCCGCAGAAGCTGCGGGCGGCGCAGGGACTGTTTGAAGCGACCGGCGGGCTGCATGCGGCCGGCCTGTTCGACGCCGAGGGCAATCTCATGTGCCTGCGCGAGGACGTCGGCCGCCACAACGCAGTCGACAAGCTGATCGGCTGGGCCTTTATGCAGCGCAAGCTGCCCTTGCACGACAGCATCCTTCTGGTCAGCGGCCGCGCATCCTACGAGATCCTGCAGAAGTCGACGGTGGCGGGGCTGCCGGTGGTCTGCGCCGTGTCCGCGCCAAGTCATCTGGCGGTGGACGTCGCCAGCCGCTTCGGCGTCACGTTGATTGGGTTTCTGCGCGGGGAACGGTTAAACGTCTACGCCGGCGAGAATCGGATTCTGTGGAACGGGCAGTAACCGCCAGAAAAGAGCGATAGTTCGTGGGGCTTTCTCTTAGTTTTTCCCCTCTCTTGTACTGTTCGCCAACTCCCATAACTGCCAATAGAAAATAGCCGGACGCGGCGAGATCGGTTTTCGTCACCCGGTTAAAGGCATAGCATTTGATTATTCGCGCCATTTGTGTCAACATAAACGGACCTGTCGTAACCGAAATTGATACTTTTTCGCAACGATTCTCTTACGAACGCCCTAAAAGCGCTGAGTTTACGGAGATAGACCAGAAATGAAAAGGTTTTCACTCATTGCCCTGCTCCTTGTCCTCTGTCTGGCAGCCGGCCTCCTTCTTTCCGGCGATCGGCTTGGGACCATTATCGACTCGAGCCTTCGCTCCGGAGAAATGGATCTCTCCAGCATTGGGGTGGAGCGAATCGAGAGGGCGTTGCTCCAGGAAGAGGAAGTCGCGGAGTATGTGCCCGGGCAGGTGCTGATCCGCTTCAAGAAGACAGTTACACGCGACCAGATCTCCGACTTCTACGCCGAGTACGGGCTGTCGGAAAAGGACAATTTGGACAATGATGTCACCGACGCCGACCAGGGTCTGCGACTCGCGAGCGCGCCGGTCGATGTGAACGAAAATCTGATTGAAGTGTTGGAGAGTGACGACAGGGTTGCCTTCGCGGAGCCAAACTACCTGCTTCAAATTAATGAGACGCCGCCTTCGGATCCGTTCTTCGAGAATCTCTGGGGGCTGAACAATACAGGCCAGACCGGTGGCACAGCCGATGCCGACATCGACGCGCTGGAAGCGTGGGAGATCAGCACCGGCTCGGATGATATTATCATCGCGGTGATCGATACCGGTATCGATGTCGAACACGAAGACCTGATCCCGAATCTGTGGACGAACCCGAAGGAATGTCCGAGAGGTGTCGGCAGGTGCGTAGAGAACGGTATTGATGACGACGACAACGGCTATGTTGATGACTTCCACGGCATAAATGCGATTAACAACGGCAAACTGCTGGATGACTACGGTCACGGGACCCACGTAGCCGGTATCGCGGCCGCGGCGGGCGACAACAGGAAGGGCGTCGTCGGTGTCAGTTGGAACGCGAAAATCCTTGGTTGTAAGTTCATTACTGCCTTTGGCTCGGGGACGACGTCCAACGCAGTCAAGTGCTTCAACTACATTTACGATCTGCGCACCAAACAGAAGCAGAACATTGTGGTAACAAACAGCAGTTGGGGTGGTGGCTCGCCCTCCCAGGCACTGCGAGAAGCCATGGGGCGAGTTGATTCGCCACTGCATGTCTGCTCCGCCGGCAACTCGAACTCCAACCGCAAGCTCTACCCTGCCGCCTACGACCTCGACAACATTATTGCGGTAGCCGCCACCGACCACGACGATATCTATGCCGGCTTCTCCAGTTGGGGCGAGGATTGGGTCGACCTGGCTGCCCCCGGTGTAAGCATTCTTTCAACCATTCCGTCCGGGCGCTGTCCGATGTGTTTGCCGTCCGGATATGGGTCCACCAGCGGCACATCGATGTCAGCCCCCTACGTTACTGGTGCGGTCTCGCTGATCGCGTCGGAGTTTGAGGGGCTGAACAACGAACAGATTAAGCAACGCATCCTGTCCGGTGTCGATCCGCTGCCGGAACAGTCGAAGAAAACGCTGACCAACGGGCGCCTGAACCTGTTTAACTCGATGGAGAAGGACGCGACGCCGCCGGCGACCGTTTCGGACCTGTCGCCCTCCGGCGTACTCCTGACCAAGATCCTTCTCTCCTGGACTGCGACCGGTGATGACGGATTCAGCGGACAGGCCACTGCCTACGACGTAAGATACGACACGGCGCCGATCTCGAACGCCACCTGGGATTCTGCCCAGCAGGTGTCGACAGCTCCCATTCCCGGCGCTTCCGGATCCAGGGAGGCGCTCGAAGTCTCCGGTTTGGAACCTGACACAACCTACTACTTCGCGCTGCGGGTGGCAGACAATGTAGGCAACGTGTCCGACCTCTCCAATATCGTAATCGCCAGAACCAGCGCGGGTACGATCGTCTTCGAAGACGACATGGAAAGCGGGTCGGGCAAGTGGACTATCGAAGACGCCGACGACAGCCTCTGGCATCTCTCCAGCCTGCGATTCAACAGCCCGGAGACGTCCTGGTACTACGGTCGCGAGAGACAGCGGGACTACGACACAGGCGAGGAGCATGAGGGCACGATCACGTCCGGTGTCATCGACATCGCCGGTGCCGACGACGCGCTGCTCACCTTCTACGAGTGGAGCGAGTTGCAGAGAAACACACGCTTCGACCGCACGCGAGTCCAGATTTCCACTGACGGCACAACGTGGAAGACGGTCTTTGAGTCTCACGGTACAGAAGGGAACTGGGCGAGACGAGATGTGGACCTGAGTCAGGCAGTGAGTGAAAGCGGCTCGATACAGGTTCGATTCTGGTTTGATACGGTAGACGACTCCTTTAACGATAACGAAGGCTGGTATATCGACGATGTCCAGGTATTGACGGCGAAACTGCAGCTCCCGGGTGAGAAGCAGCTTCTGCCCAACCTGGTGGCCCAGTCGATCAACATCGGCTTCAACCCGGCCGAACCGCACGCCGGCGAAACGACAACCATTCACGGGACGGTTCTCAACAACGGAAACGCCGATGCCCGTGCAGTTACAGTGCAGTTCGTTGATGTCACCGAAGAGGATGCTGCCGTCCCGATCGGCCTGCCTCAGACGATTGCCGAAATCCCTGTTGGCGGCAGCGGCGTGGTCCAGGTGCAGTACGATACCGAGGAGAAGGACGGCGAACGAACTATCCGCATGGTGATCGATCCCAACAACTTCGTCTCCGAGCGAAACGAAGCGGACAATGCCGCCGACCGGATTCTCGACGTCGCCGAGGCGCCGGCGCCCAACCTGTACGTTGATTCTGGCAACATTGGATTCGACCCGGCGTCACCGCAGCCTGGTGAGCAGGTCACGATCCTGGCAACGATCATTAACAACGGGACGGCCGACGCCGAAAGCGTTGTCGTCCAGTTCAGAGAGGGCAGAACCACGCCCGTCGCCCTGAACCAGGTAATCGACAGCATCCCTGCGGGCAGCAGCGCGGTGGCGCGAGTCACTTACGACTCCAGCACGAGTTCGGGCGATCCGAGTATCACGGTCAAGGCTGATCCGGACAACTTCATCACAGAGTTGGACGAAACTGACAACAGCGCGAGCAAGACCCTGACGCTGCAGTCAGACACCGAACCGAACCTGGAGCTCTCCTCCAGCAATATCGGCAGCGCGCCCTCCAATCCGGTGGAAGGCGACGAAGTTACCATCTATGCAACGATTCGGAACGCGGGCGACACTGAAGTCCAGGGTGTGCAGGTACAGTTCCTGGACGCGAACAGAAGTCCTGCCGCGCCGATTGCAGCGCTTCAGGTCATTCCTTCGATTGCGCCCGGCAGCAGCGGGGTGGCGTCGATCCGGTTTGATACGACAAACCGCAGCGGCGATCAGAAGATTCAGGTCCAGGTAGATCCACACAATCTGGTATCCGAATCCAGTGAGAGTGACAACAGCGCCACGGCCACGTTGAGCGTGGAACACGGACCGGCCCCCAACCTGGTTGTTGTTGACGATAACATTGGCTTCAGCGCCACCGAGGTGGCTGCAGGCACACCGGTGACCATCTACGCGACGATCCTGAATACAGGAAGTTCGAGAGCTGAAGGTGTGATCGTGCAGTTTGTGGACGTCACCAGCTCCAGCGTCAGACCGATAGGTGAGCAGCAGACAATCGAGGTCATAGAGCCGGGCGCTTCCGCAGTTGCGGTGGCCGAATACAAGGCCTCTGGCGGGCAAGGCAGTCGCACCGTTCAGGTGGTTGCCGATCCTGGCAACTTCGTTCGCGAGGTCAGGGAGGATGACAACGAAGGCAGCGCTTCAATGACGGTCGGCAGCGCCCCATTGCCAAATCTGTTCATCCACAGCAACAACATCGCCATCTACCCGGCTCAGCCGGTAAGCGGTGAAGAGGTAACCTTACGCGCCGTTGTCGGCAATAACGGATCGGCGCCGGCCGAGCACATATCTGTCCAGTTCTTCGATGTTACAAGCGGCGAAGCCCGCCTGCTGGGCAGCGAACAGACGATTGAATCAATCGGAGTAGGCAGCAGCGGCACCGCCGCAGTGACCATCACAGAGTCGATCTCTGTCGACAGACCGATAGGCAACCGAAAGATCCAGGTGCTGGTCGATGCCAACAATCGCATCAGGGAATCGAGCGAAGAGGACAATACGGCCACACGGCTGTTGACTTTGGAGCCTGAACCGATGCCAAACCTGGTTGTGCTGGCCGAGAATGTCGGTTTCAGTCCGGCCAATCCCCGTGTTGGCGAGACGGTGACCATCCTGGCGGTCGTTCGCAACGATGGCGACGTTGTTGCCAGGAATGTGGCTGTGCAGTTTGAGGACGTGAGCGCGGGGCGGCCGACGCCAATCGGCGAGGCGCAGGAGTTGGACAGGATCGCAGTGGGCGGCAGCGGTGTGGTGACAGTGAAGTTCACGATACCGGACGCCGCAGGCACGTACAAGGTGCGCGTGGTCGCCGATCCGGGTAACTTCATTGCCGAAACCAACGAGATCGACAACAAGGGCACGCGCAGTCTGGACGTAGAGGCTGCGCCGATGCCGAACCTGGTGGCGCTCTCAGATAACATCGGTTTCAATCCGCCGACGACTTCAGCCGGTAGCGAGGTGATCGTCTCGCTGACCGTCGTGAACAACGGCGCAGCCTCGGCCGAAAACGTCCAGGTTCACTTCACGGACGTAACCGGCGGACGGCTGAGTCCGATCGGCGACATTCAGACCTTGGCCGCGATTGCCGCCGGCGACAGCGCCATCGCAAGCGTGACATTCAATACCGCCGGTCGCTCAGGAGAGCGCCGTATCAGGGCAAGTGTCGACAGCTTGTCGATCATTACGGAAAGCGATGAGACGGACAACACCGCCAGCAAGACTCTACTTATTGCGCGGGGGACCTCGCCCAATCTGTCCGTGCAGGCGGCCAACATCAGTTTCACGCCCACAAACCCGAACTCGGGAGATGAGATTCGAGTGCAGGCAGTTATCCTCAACCAGGGAGGTCAGGACGTCGGTGAAGTCGATGTACAGTTCCTGGACGTGACAAACGACGAGGCGGTCCCGATCGGATCAGGAAAGTTGATTGACTCGATTCCCGCCGGGAGCAGCGGCATCGCGGAATCGGTCCTGAACAGCCGCGGCCTGTCGGGAGAACGCAAGATCCGTGTCGTGGCCGACCGCAGAAATCTGATCTCCGAATCTGACGAGGCAGACAATCAGGCCGAGGCCGCGATCACGATCAACCCGCCTGCGATTCCCAACCTGGTTATCGAAACAAGCAACGTCGGCTTCCATCCCAGCAGACCGGTGGACGGCGATCAGGTTACGATCAGTGCCACGGTTCTGAATGAAGGCGGCGGGGACGCCAGCGAGGTGATCGTGCAGTTCGTGGAAGGCAGCGGGCAGGGTGTCCCGATCAGCGAACCGCAGGTAATCGATAGGATACCCGCCGGCAGCAGCGGGGTTGCCCAAGTCGTCTTTGATACGGAAGGCAAGGACGATCCGAGAGTTCAGGTGATCGTTGACCCCAATAACTACATTGCAGAGACGAAAGAGACGGACAACAGAGCGTCCGCTTCCTTGAGGATGGCGGCGCAGCCGTTGCCCAACCTGACTGTCAAGACCAGCAACGTTGCCATCACGCCGAAGTCGCCGCGCGAGGGACAGAGGATAATCCTCACCGCCATAGTCGTCAACCACGGCAGCGCGCCGGCACGCGACGTGGATGTGCAGTTCATGGATGCAACGGAGCGGCCCGGCGTGCCGATAGGCGCGGCGCAGACGATATCGTTGATCCCCTCCGGCGGCAGCGCATCCGTAGGCGTCGTCTACGACACGACCGAACGCGAAGGCCAACGCCGCGTCTCTGTGACGGCCGACCCCGGAAACTTCATTGAGGAAAGCGCTGAAAGTGACAATTCGGCGACTAAGATGGTAGAGGTGCTCGAGAGGGCTGCCCCGAATCTGATCGTACAGCCCCGTAACGTGGGCTTCAATCCCGCCGCCCCGACCGAGGGCGACCGGGTCCTGATTCGGGCGATCGTTCTCAATGACGGTGTCGAAGATGCAACAGATGTGGTGGTCCAGTTCCTGGACGTTACCGAGGCCGGCGTAGTACCTATCGGCCAGCCTTACGTCGTGGGCTACCTGGCGGCAGGCTCCAGCGCCACGGTTCCCATCGTATATGACACGCTCGACAGACCGGGCGACCGCCGCATCCGTGTCGTCGTCGATCCGAACAGCTTCATTCGCGAGAGCAGCAAAGAGGACAACCAGACGGTGGTTACGTTACCGGTCCAGGCTGCGATGGCACCGAACCTGGCGATGCTGTCAGGCAACATCAAGTTTGCCCCGCAGTCTCCGGAAATCCACGACGTAGTGACCGTCTCGGCGACCGTGCTGAACAACGGTACCGAAACAGCGCACGACGTCATCGTACAGGTTCTGGACGTGACCGGCGGCGGGTCGGTGCCCATAGGCACGGAACAGCTGCTGGATGCGGTTCCTGCCGGCGGCGGCGGCACCGTAGAGGTCGCATTCACCGACACCGGTGAGACTGGCAGCCGCCAGATTCGCGTGGTCGTCGATCCCAACAATGTCATCGCCGAGATGAATGAGCGGGACAACCAGGCGACGCGCGGGGTCTTTATCTCGCCGCCGCAACTGGCCGACCTCGTCCTGGAAGAAGAGGATGTTGAATTCGATCCCGAAGCACCTGTCGCAGGCACGGATACGACCATATCTGCGACGGTCTCCAATACCGGCAACGCCAACGCCCGCGGCTTCGTCGTTCGCTTCCTGGACGTGACGGATCGAGTGCCCAGGCCCATCGGCGGTCCGCAGCGGATCGACCAGCTTGGCGCAAACGACAGCGATACGGTATCGGTAACCTACGATACTGAGGGCAAAGCCGGAGAACGCAAGATCCGCGTGGTCGCTGATTCGGAAGATGCAGTGAACGAACTGGACGAGGACAATAACAGGGTTGAGCTGGTCCTGAAGGTCCGCACAGTTTCGGAAGCGTCCAGCGATGGGCCGAACCTGACAGTCCTGTCGTCCAACATTCGCTTCTTCCCGGCCGTACCCGAACCGGGGGATCCGGTCACGATTACGGCGGTGGTACGCAACCAGGGCAAGACAGTGGCGGAAAACGTGGTCGTCCTGTTCGAGGACGCTACGGATGAGGAAGCGGTCGAAATTGGCGAGTTCACGATATCAGAGCCAATTCAGCCCGGTGCGCGCGAGCTGGCCGTGATGACCTTCGACACGGACGACCTGGAGGGTAGTCGAACCATTCGGGTGACGGCCGACCCCGACGACACAATCAGTGAGACGGACGAGGACGACAACTATGCCGAACGCACGCTCCGCTTCAGTTCGTCGGCACAAGGGAATAGCCAGGGGACGGGGTCGGACAGTGTAGCGTCATCCTCCGGTGTGGAAGGAAGCGCGGAAGGCGCCAATCTTGCTCTGAACGCGCAGGAAGTCGAAGTAAGCGTGGCTAGCGCCGGTGAAGGGGACTTAGTCGTGGTCGCCACAAAGGTGCGCAATGAGGGCAGCACCGACGTGGGCGGCTTCAGCATCCAGGTGCTGGATGAGTCCGACGATCTTAACCCGCTCGGCTCGTCTCAGACAGTTGAGCATCTGGCTGCAGGCGAGGAAATCACGGTGCGCACAGTTTTCAGGGCAGCAGACGGCCTGGGAACACGCACGCTGCAAGTGGTCGTCGATCCGGCGAACTTGATATCGGAAAGCTCTGAGCTGGACAACAGGGTGAGCGTGCTTGTAAATGCCCTGACTCCGGCTGACGGATAGTTCAGATTCGAAGACCTAGTCTGACGACGCCCCTCCGCGCTGCGCAAGTGGCCGCGGAGGGGCGTTGCGCGCCCGGGCCGTGGCCTGGCCGATTCTGATAACGCAACGGTCGGAGTCTAGAACAGGCTCAGCTGACCTTGAGCCTGCACGCGCAGGTTTGTGAAGGCTCTGCCTACATCCTGCAGGGGTATTTCAAAGGGGAGTTCGGCGCCAGGTGTGATCGTTTCACCGAACATGGACAGTTCCACCACGTCCACAACTTCGCCGTCGTCGTCAAAGAACGTGGCGGCCACCACGACGGCAGTCAGAGCGGTTTCGTGCCGATTGTGCAATCTGCCGACAATCGCAGTGCGTCCTTCCCGCTCTACAACGGAAACAGCCGACACCTCCAGATCACGAAACTCGATGATGCTGAAATCATCGTGGGACACGTTCAGTTCGTAACTGTGGACAGCGGAAGGGTCGACGTTTACAAGCATGATAAACGGGGCCGGTCGTTCAACTTCCAGCCTGCCAAAGACCGCCACTGCTTCGGAGTCGGCGATCGATTCGCCGTTGCTGCTGAAAAATTCAGCGTGTACGCGGACACCGAACACCTCGTAGGCTGAGCCATTCACCACCTCTCCAACCAGTGCCAGCTGCGACCCCGACGGGTAGGTGGTATGGCTGCGCACGAAGACGGCCGCCGGAACCGGCGTGCTGGTTGGCGTTGTCGTAGGCGAAGAAGTCGGCGTCGGTGTCGGCAGTGGCGCCGACTCAGTGGATGTCGCTGTTGCGGTCGGCGCGGCTGTCGGAGCAGGAGGCTCAGTGGTTACTGTCAGGGCTGCGGTGGGTGTAGGCGTTGCGGTTGCGACTGACGTCGTAGTCGGCGAAGGTGTCGGCAGTGGCGAATCAGTTTCCGTGGGCAGCGGTAACGGTGTAAATGTGGGCAGGGCCGTCGCGGTAGCGTTGACGTCGGCCTGCGCAGGGGCAGCGCTCTCAGGCGCGGCGTCCTCCCCGGGTTGCTGCTCCTCTGCATCGGAGAGTTCGGGGCTCAAAAGTGCACCGTCTTCAGCGGCTGGTCCGCCGCAGGAAGCGACAAACAGAATCAAGGCTGAAGCGACTAGGAGCGAGATTCGTAGCATGACCCTTGAGTGGGCTATCGTTTAGCCATTTGCGCGCAATGTGCCAATTGTCAGAAAGTTGATCTGGGAACAGATTACCCCTTTAGGCCGGAAGTTACAACACCGCTCACGAAGTGGCGCTGTAGAACGAGATAGATAAACAGAACGGGCAACATGGTCATGGTGCCCAGCGACAGGAACCAGTGAATCTGATACTGCCGCAGGCCGCCGCCGTGGCGGAACTCGGCCAGCGTCCGTTTGAAGGTCAACATGCCGCGCGCGAGGGTCCAGGTGTTATCGTCGGTCAGGTAGATCAGCGGGCCCCACAGATCGTTCCATGAATGAAGAAAGAGGAAGATCGATGCTGCGGCCAGCGCCGGGCCTATATTGGGCAGAATCACGTGGCGATAAATGCCGATCGGGGAACAGCCGTCGATCTTGGCGGCATCGTCGAGCTCCGTGGGGATTGTCATAATGTACTGGCGCAGCAGAAAGATATAGAAGGCGCCTCCTCCCATCCACATGGGTACGATGAGCGGCAGGTACGTGTTGAGCCACCCCAGGCGATGGAAGAGCAGAAAAGTTGGGATGGCCGTGACCTGCATTGGGACCATCATTGTGCCCAGTACGATGAAGAACAGGAAGTTGCGCCCCACGAAGCGAATGCGGGCAAAGCCGTATGCCACCATGGAGGCGGAAAGCAGCCCTCCGAACATGGAGGCCACAGTAATGACGAGTGTGTTAAACAGGAACCGGGTGAAAGCCAAGGCAGTCCATGCTTCGATAAAGTTTTGCCACTGCCATGGCTGCGGAGGGAGCAGATTGATGACGGTCTCTTCGAGCAGCATCTCCTTTGTCTTGAGGGCGCCCGAGAACATCCACAGCAGCGGGAAAATCATGACGATGCCGATCGCGATGGCGATCAGATAGTTCAGCGCCAGTCGCAACGCACGGCGGTACATCCAGGGACTGCTTGCTTGTCTGATGTCCGTTGCCATTTATGCCTCCTCCGACTCGTAGTGAACCCAGCGCCGAGCGAGCCAGAACTGAAGTAGAGTCAAACCCATAATGATCAGGAAGAGAAGCCAGGCCAGCACGCTTGCGTAACCGAACCGCCTCTCGGTGAAGGCGACGATATAGAGATAAAGAACATAGAAGAGCGTGGAACGCGCCGGCCCTCCCTGTGTCAGCATGAAGCCCTCGGTGAATACCTGCAGCGAGCCGATCATGCCGACAATCATCAGGAAGAAGATGGTCGGCGAAAGAAGCGGCAAGGTGATATGGCGGAAAAGGGCCAGACCATTAGCGCCGTCGACCTTTGCGGCCTCATGAAGATCGTCCGGTATGCTCTGCAGGCCGGCAAGCATGATCACCATATAGTGCCCGACGCCGTATAGGCGCATGATGATGTACGAGGGCAGCGCCCACTCTATCGATGTCAGCCAGTCGACGCGATCGAAGTCGAAGATACGCAGAATCTGGTTGAACATCCCATAGTCCTTCTCGAACATCGCGGCCCAGACGAAAGTCATGGCGACACCGCTGACCGCGGCCGGCAGGTAGAAGAGGCCGCGGAAAAAGGTGTGTCCCTTAAAGCGCTGGTTGAGAAGAAGCGCCATGGCCAGCGAGATGATGATTGCCAGTGAGACCGTCCAGAAGGCAAATACGGCGCTGACTCGCAGCGAGCCGATAAAGCGGATGTCAAACTTTATCAGTTCCTCGAAGTTCGCCAGACCCACATAGGTGATTTTCTTAAAGCCGGCGTACTCCGTAAACATCAGTCCGAGAGAGACCAGGAGAGGTCCTGCCAGGAAGATCACGAATCCCAGGATCCAAGGGGAGATGAAGAAATATCCGTAGAGATTCTCCCGCCATGCCTCCCCGCGCGGCAGACGAAACCGGCTGGGGCGCATCTGCGGAATAGTGGTGCTAGCTTGAGAAGTATTGGCCATAGGTGAGATTCACTTTCCTGCGCAAGATCCTGGCAACGCTTGCCGTCCTGCCCAGATTCTCAGAGAGAGCCGACCGATTCAGAACTTCAGGGCGCCCTCGGTCAGGCCGCGCTGGATGCGGCGGTGGAACAGTACATAGATGAAGATAGGAGGCCAGGCCGCCAACGAAAGGGCCGCCACCTGTAGACTCCAAAGGCTTACATATTTGCCCTCAAAGTGCATGATTCCCAGAGGAATTGTGCGTAGCGTATGCTTGTGCAGATAGATGAGAGGCCAGAGAAAGTCGTTCCAGAAAAAGACAAAATAGAAGATGGTCATGGTCGCAATCGCCGGCATGGCCAGAGGGACCATGACATGGCGCAGGATCTGCAACTCTCTGGCTCCGTCCACGCGGGCCGCGTCCTCCAGTTCGGGGGGAATCGAAATGAAGTAGGCGCGGATGAAGATGATCGCCAAGGAGGACCAGCTCATGTAGGTCAGGATGACGGCAAGCGGGCTATTGAGGAATGCAATGGGCAGGTGCAGAGCAGCGGCCCAGGAATCCAGGATGGCCATCAATTTGAAGCCGGGGACCATGAGCGCCTGGGTGGGAACGGCCATGCCGACAAGGAAGTAAATAAAGATTGCTCGATTGGCGGCGAAGTGATAGCGGGCCAGCCCGTAGGCGGCGGTGGTCGAAATGGTAATGATGCCGATGACAGAGACGACAGCGATCAGGATACTGTTGGTATAGAGACGGGTGAAGTTCCCGGTCTGCCAGGCTTCGGCGATGTTTTCGAAAGAGATGCGGGTCGGCAGTCCGAAGGGGGAGAGCATGACCTCCTCGTTGGTCTTGAGTGAAGTGTAGGACATCCACGTCAGGGGATAGAGGATGCTGACGGCAGCGACGACTAAGAACATATAGAAAAGGAGCCTGACCGGCAGGCTGAGTTCGCGAAAGACCATTGCGGAATCCTCAGGTAGAAACGGCTCCCCTGCCGGCGCGGGCAAGGGTGAACTGAATAATGGACATGCCGATAATTACCAGGACGAGCACGAGCGCGATCGCCGTAGCGTATCCATGCTGAGTGCGGGCGCCGCCCAGGCCGAGCTGGTAGATGTAAGTAACGACCGTCTCTGAGCTGTGAAAGGGTCCGCCCCCGGTGAGTGTGTAGACGAGATCAAAGACGCGCATGGCGTCGATCGAGGTGATAACTGAGGCAACGACTAGCACTTCGCGCAGCAGAGGGATTGTAATCCGTGTGGTCAGCTGCCACGCTGTGGCGCCGTCAAGGCGGGCGCTCTCCTGGAGCTCACGCGGGATGGCCTGCAGGCCGGCGATGAGAAGGAACATGGTGAAGCCGAAGTTGCGCCAGATATGGACTGCTATCACAACAAAGACGTTGAGCGTAGTGGTGCCGAGCCAGCCATATTTGGGCCCGTCGAGACCGACTGCACGCAGCAGGATGTCGACAATGCCGATGGTCGGATCGAGCAGAAAGTTGAAGAGGATCCCGATAACGACGAGCGAGATCACAAAGGGAACGAAGAAGATGCTGCGGAACCACTTGGCAAACCTGGGTCCGGACTCCAGAATGATGGCGAAGAAGAGGGCGACGCCCACCTGGAAGAGGAGGCAACAGACAACAAAGAGGAAACTGTTGCGAAACGCACCCCAGAAGAACTCGTCACCGGCCATTTGAATGAAGTTTTCAAGACCGGTGAATCTGAGTGTGGAAAAGCTGATGCCTGTCCAGTCGGTAAAGCCAATCACCACCGTGCCGATGAGCGGCAGGATGAGGAAGACCGTGTAGAAGAAGAAGGCGGGCGCTATGAGGAACAGCGCGAAGCGTCCATCATAGCGACCCGTAAGCGGGCCCTTTTCTGACCGGCCCGTCAGCTTAGAGCGCCGCATTCTCACTCCTTGTCGGGAAGAGATGCAAGCATTCTTCCTGCAGCGAAGGCTACATGCGCGCTTCGCGCCATTCGAGCACGAGATTTTCGGCGCGTTCGGCGGCCTCCACAGGGGACAGGGCGCCGCTTAGCACGCCACTAGAGCCGTGCCAAAGGATCTCCTGGCCAATGTTGTAGTCCATCGCGCGCTCGATCATGATTGTCAGGGCCGGTGCGTTGTCCAGCAAGTCGATAAGCCGGGCTGACTCCGGCCGCAGGTTTTCCATCGGCGACGATAGCGGCATGGGAGGCGCCTCGCCGGGCAGATGTTTGTACCAAATCCTGTGCGGATCTTCGGATTGCAGGTACCACTTGACGAACACCTGGGCCTCTTCGGGATGCGCCGACTCCTTGGGCACGATCAGCGTGCGGGCGTTGAAGGAAACTTCGTCGGCGTTGCTCTCGGCGATATCGTCGATGGCCGGCATGAGCATGAACTGGAGGTCGATCTGTGGCGTCTCCTGGGCAAACCATTCACCCAGCAACCAGCCACCGGTCTGGAAGAAGGCGCCGTCGCCGCGGAAGAGCTTGCCAAAGGCGGCGGGATAGTCGTCGGAGAGCACGCCCCGTGAGTAGTAGTCGTTGTCCAGGAGCTCTTTGATCAGTTCCCAGACCCTTACGCCGGCCGGATCGGTGAATCGCAGGGGGGACTCGTGGTTGACATCGAGGCCGCGGAGGAAGAGATCGACCGAACCTTTGACGCCGAAGGTCCTGATGTAAAGGTGCTGGGCCCAGTGGCCGCCGGGCCATGCGTTCTTGGCGCCAATCAGGACGGGGGTGACACCGGCATCCTGAAACGTCTGGCAGGCGTCGGTGAAGGCGCTCCAGGTGGTCAGGGTAGCGGGATCGACGCCGTGTTCAGCGAGGATGTCGGCGTTGTAGTACATGAGGTTGGCGACGGTCATGGCCCAGGGCGCGCCCCAGTAGCGGCCTTCGTAGAGGACCGAGTCGAGGGCGTCAGGGTAGATGGCTCCCTTGCTTTCCTCGACGACGTCGGTCAGGTCCAAGAGCTGATCGGCCTCGATAAAGGCCGAAAGCGCGCCGGGTCCGGCGTCGGTCTGAAGGAAGTCGGGCACGGCGCCACCGGCAAAGGCGGTCTTGGTGGCCTGCTCGTAGGCCAGGCCGGAGAAACCGCTGTGGGTGACGTGGATGCCTGGGTTTGCGCTGTTGAAGCTGTCGACGATTTCGTCCATCGCGCCCAACCAGGGGACGGTTGCCATTTCAGTCCACATTTCGAGCTCGGCGACCATTTCGTCGGGCGCGTCCGCCGCCATGTCGCCGGAATCGGCGGGCGCGGCCACTGGTGCGCAGGCGGCCAGCAGGCCGATCCCTGCCGCGCCAGTGGCACCTTTCAGAAAACTGCGTCTGCTCAGGTTATTCATCTCATTCTCCTCAGCGGTGGTGTGGTTTAGAAAGCGCTTATGCTTCGCTCAACCGAAGCCCGGTTCAGCCGAATTTTGGCCTTGGTGGTCCTGTGTGCTCCGGTTGGGCTTTTGCTTACGAGGACTGCTAGGAGTACCCCTGGGAACGCTCGCAGAACTGCTGGGACGCAAGTCCGCAGGCAAAGCTGCAAAGAGCCCGGACTGCCGAATTCCAATGATCGACGGCGTAATTTAGTGGAACCGTGAATTTGACGCGGCCATAGGCGAAGCCAGCGAGACAAGGGTGACGGGGGCTGGATGCCCCCGACCCCAAGTTCACATCGTGTTTGCAGAGCGTACCTAGTTGTACTTGTCGATGATGCGCTGAACTTCGGCTTCGGCGGCCGCCATAAGATCGCCTAGATCATCATCGGTATGCACAGCGAGATCCCACAACTCATACATGGATTGCTGGGCTTCCTGCGCGCCTTTGAACAAAGCCCAGAAGCGGGTGTTGGTGGCGTAGGCGGGCATCTCGCCGGCGACCTTCATGAACTCCTTGCCTTCTATGGCATCGAGCCATCGCTGGTCGGCGAAGTGACTCTTGGTGAAGGGGAAGTAGCCGGTCTCAAGGCAGAATTCAAGATAGGGATCCCCGAGCGCCCACCACTCTGAGAACTCGTAGGCAGCAGCTTCACGATTCTTGTCATCCTGGACGGGCATCCACAGCTCTTTATCGTACCAGGGGGTGGCGGTAATTTGATGCACAGGATGGCTGGGTGTGTAAAGGGCGCCAAGCCCACCTTCTCCGATCTGCATTTCGAAGTCGAGCAGACCCCAGTTGCCGACTTCCTGGAATACGACTTTGCCGGTAACAAGTCCCTTTTCGGGCGGCTTTTCGGTGGCGGCTCCGCTGGCATAGGCATCCCGCAAGTACTGGAGGGAATCGCGGACACCGTCATTGTTGATAGTGGCTTTTGTGCGGGTTTCGTCAACGTAGAGCTGACCGGCCGTCCAGGGCAAATATTCCTGGATGGCGAAGTGCTGCCAGTAGGCGACACCCCAGATATCGACCTCGTTGGCGTCAAAGCCATCTTCATCGGGGCGGTTGCCGTTAACGTCGCGGGTAACTGCGACACCCCATTCGATGAGTTCATCCCAAGTCCAGTCTTTGGGCGGCGGTTCCATGCCGGACTCTTCGAGGGCAGCGACGTTGTAGGCGAAGAGGACAACGACCTGTTCGTAGGGCATGCCCCAAAAGTTGCCGCCCACGGTTGGTGGGGCGTAAATGGCTTCGATTCCATCGACGAAGTCGTCGAAGTCCACACCGGAGGCCTCCATGTAGTCTTGCTGATTGACGATCAGACCCTCGTCAATGGCCTGGATGACTGAGGTGTAACCAGCCCAGAACAGGTCGGGCGCTGTGCCGGCGGCAAGGTCTGCTTGTACACGGGACATCTCATAGCCGGTCTTGAGCTCTACCTGTACCTCCGTTCCCGGAACTACGGAGTCGTAACGTTCGAGAATCTTTCGCTGGTTGCCGCCGAGCATATTGGTGTCCGGGTGGGGATAGGTATAGACGACCGTATAGCCTTCGGCTGCGGGCATTTCGCCCTCGTCGGCCGCGGCACCAGGGGCAGGCGCTGTCCCGCAGGCAGCGAGGACTGCTCCGGCGGCGGTTGCGCCGGACAAGGTCAGGAAGTCTCGGCGGCTTACACTACGTCTAATCATGATGCTCTCCTTTGGGTGACAGGCGAAAGAGGTCCATTCGGTCCAAGACCGGAGTATACACAGGAAGATTCTGGCCGAGGGGAGACTGTCAACAATATAGAATAAGGGTTTGGGCGTGTCAAGTGCGCGAATTTCGTCGTGTGTGCCCAGGGTCCGAAGTCCATCGACTGAACTGTGAAAGGCGGACGGTTGGGAATGGGCGGACTTTGAGGCAACGAAGAGATTCCAGAAATGTTGGAGGATTCTCATCTACTGACCTTTTCCGGTCGCTTGTCTTCCTGAGAACAGGTGTTACAATCAGCCGAAACCCACTTGCGTTGCCCATCGCCAACCGTCCACGTGCCCTGGAGCCGGAAACGGGCGAGTCCAGACAGGAACAGAGTACCCTATGTCAGTTACAGCAGATCATCGCGCGGATCCAACAACGGTCCAGGACGAACCGCCGGAAAGCAAGGCGTTTCAGACAAAAGAGGTACTGACGATCGCATCTGGGCATTTCGTCCACGACAGTTTCACCGCGTTTGTGCCTCCCCTATTGCCTCTGATTCGCGAGAAACTTGCCGCAGACTACGCTGCGATCGGGGGCTTGGCTATCTTTCTACAGTTTCCCAGCCTGCTACAACCGTTCATCGGCCATGCTGCCGACAGGATCAGCTTGCGATACTTTATCATTCTGGCCCCGGGCTTGACGGCCAGCCTTTGCAGTTTTCTGGGTCTGGCGAACAGCTATGTACTGCTGGGGTTGTTGCTGTTTGTCGTCGGCGTGAGCTCGGCTATATTCCACGCGCCGGCGCCGGCGATGATCGGGCGGATTTCCGGCGACCGGCTGGGAACGGGCATGAGCATTTTCATGGCGGCCGGAGAGTTGGGGCGTACAGTAGGGCCTTTGCTGTTGATCGCGGCAGTCAGCTGGTTTGGGCTTGAAGGAATATGGCGGGTGGCGACGTTTGGCTGGCTGGCTTCGGTGTTCCTTTACTGGCGACTGCGCGGGGTCTCGGCGCGGCCCGACCAGAGCAGGTTGCTTTCCCTTCGACAGCTATTGCCGGCTGCGAGGAAGGTGTATCCTCCTCTGATGTGGATCATGGCTTCGCGAGTTCTTATGTCGATCTCGATGACCACCTACTTGCCGATTTTCATGCAGGATGTGAAGGGCTATGAGTTCGAGGTTGCGGGGCTGTCCCTGACGCTTCTGGAGGGGGCTGGGGTTGTCGGCGCCTTGACTGTGGGTACGGCCAGCGACTGGTTGGGACGGAGGCGGATCCTGATTGTTCTGTTCCTTTTGGCGCCGATGTTATTTTTGGGTTTTCTGAATAGTTCGGGCTGGCTGCTATTCGCCTTCCTGTTGCCGCTTGGATTCACGATGCTGTCGCCAACTGCCGTGTTGTTGGCGGTTGTACAGGACAGTTTTCGACAGAATCGGGCGCTGGCAAATGGGCTTTTTCTGATGGCCAATTTCGTCATCCGGTCGCCCGCTCTGTGGTTGCTGGGATTTATGGCAGATAGATTCGGGCTTTCGACCGCGTTCCTGATCAGTGGGCTAATCGCCTTTGTTGGCGTGCCGGCTGTTCTGAGGCTGCCGGAGCGGCGTAGGGAGCAGAGTGAGTAAGATATTGTGGAAAACGCTCCCGCCTTGGTAGATGGGCGCAGGCATCAGAAGAAGAGGTGCCAAAGGCGGGGCAGGAAGATAATCAGACCGGCCGCGGCGCTGCCCAGGGCAACCACGAGCATGGCGCCGGCGGCCGTGTCTTTTGCTGTTTTGGCGAGAGGATGAAATGTAGGCGAGGCCAGGTCAGCCAGCGCTTCGACGGCAGTATTTAGAAGCTCCAAGCTGATGACCAGCGCAATCAGAGCGACGACGACGGCCCACTCTGCCCGGCTGATGCGCAGTGCAAACCCTAAGAAGACAGCTGCAAGGGCAAAGGCAAAGTGAATGCGAAGATTGCGCTGGCTGTGTAGGGCGAGGCGCACACCGGCAAAAGCGAAGGCGAGACTCTGCCAGAAATTCCGGGCGCGGGCAGGCGGTTTCATCTACCAGTCCGGCGTGGTCAGTCGAGGCGTAAGGTCCTCAGCGGTCAGTGACTTGAGGATCTCGGATTGTTTGCGCCACATTTCTGCCTGCCTAGTTGGCGTGTCGTGATCGTATCCAATCAGGTGCAGTGTTCCGTGGACAACCAGTAGTTGCAGTTCTGCGGCAAGTGAATGGCCATATCGCTCGGATTGGCGCGAGGCATAGGGGAAGGCCAGCATCAGATCGCCCAGTTCGGCGTCCAGTTCGGCGGTCAGGGCCTCTGGCATCTCTGCCGAGACAGGCGATCCCTCCTGGACGGCAAAGCTCAACACATCGGTTGCGGCATCTTGCTGGCGGTAGATGCGGTTGTAACGCCGCAGTTCGTCGTCGTCCACCACCAGAACTGACAAGGCGTGACCGTCCCGCCCACAGGCGTGCAGTGTCGCCTGTGCTGCCGCCACCAGCCAGCCTTCTTCCACGCCCGCATGAAATCGTTCGTCAATCTGAATGTGAATCTGCGCGATTGTCATTGCCAGTGTTCAACCGGAGGCTCTTTGAATGAAGTTTACTGAATTGGCCGGCAGCCGGTCATAAGCATGGGGGAAATGGTCCGCAGCCATTGCCACCGCGCGTTACCATTATACCGCCGGGCATGATCGAGGCAATTTCTTGTTGAAGAGCGACCGTCTCCGCTAAAATAGAGGTCGATCATTCAGGGCAGGGGGTTCGCTCCGAGGTTGGATATGAACCTCAAGCCATTACCGATAGGCAGCTACTGTCATGTTTTTTGACCGAGCGAAGATCCATGTGGAGGCCGGCGCGGGCGGCAACGGCATTGTCGCTTTCCGCCGCGAGAAGTTTGTACCCATGGGAGGGCCCGCGGGCGGGAATGGCGGCCGGGGCGGAGATGTCTATATCGTAGCCGACCCTAGCATGAACACGCTGCAACCATTTCGGAGACAGGTCCACTTCCGTGCTGAACGTGGCAAGCACGGCGGCGGCACCAAGAAAGCGGGCGCGACGGGAGAGGACCAGTTCATCTCGGTGCCTGTGGGGACAATCGCGCGCATTGCTGAAACCGACACGGTCGTAGCTGACCTGGTACGGGACGGGCAGCAGGCACTGGTCGCCAGGGGAGGCCGCGGAGGTCGAGGAAACGCTGCGTTCAAGAGCGGGCGCAACCGGGCGCCGCGACTATCTGAGAATGGTGAAGTGGGCGAAGCACGCTGGCTGGAGCTGGAACTGAAGATCGTCGCGGATGCGGGGATCGTTGGGGTGCCCAATGCGGGCAAATCGACGTTGTTAAGCGTCATCAGCGCAGCAACCCCTGAAATTGCCGCCTATCCCTTTACAACGATTGTCCCCAATCTTGGCGTAGCGGAAGTGAACCATGTCCAGATCGTGTTTGCCGACATTCCCGGACTGTTGGAAGGTGCGCACGATGGTGTTGGTCTGGGACTGGCGTTTCTCCGTCACGTTGAACGCAGCCGGGTACTGGTCCACCTTCTGGACGGAGCGAGCCCCGATCCGGCTGGTGACTATGAGGTCATAAACCAGGAGATGATGCTCTTCAACCCGACCCTGGCAAAGCGACCCCAGATAATTGTTCTGAACAAGATCGATCTGCCGCAGGCGCGGGAGATTCAGCCGCGGTTGCAGGAGGCACTGGCCGATACAGGCAATCCTTTTCTCGCCATAAGCGCAGTGACCGGGGAAAACGTACAGCAACTTCTATACGAAGTAAAGGCGCAGCTGGACAGGTTGCCATCGTCTGCCGCAACTGAGGAAGTGGAAGAGTTGCCGACGCTGTCTCCGGAGGACGACGATCACTCATTTCAGGTCACTCGTTTGGAGGAGGACCTTTGGCGCGTGGAGGGTGTCGCCATCGAGCGGGTAGCACAGATGACGAACTGGGACTACTACGAATCCGGATTGCGGTTTCAGCGCATCCTGGGGGCGATGGGCATATCGGAGGTTCTGCGGGAGCAGGGCGTTAGCGACGGAGATACGGTACAATTTGGCAGAGTCGAATTGGTGTGGGGATTCGAGAACGCGCTGGGAGAGTGACGGCGACGGCGGCAAGCGGCCGGACGAAGGTTTCCGGCTGCCCTTTGAACCATTAGCGATCGAGCAAGAGTGTTGCGTGCGCCCTGTGTCGGTGGGGCGTGGGCAACCGAGCGATGAATTCAGAAGACAGTTTGAACGGCAACCGGATCGGTGTCTTTGGAGGCACCTTTGATCCGATTCACATAGGACATTTGATACTGGCCGCGGAGGCCCGGCATCAGTTGCAGTTAGACCAGATCGTTCTGGCGCCGGCCGGGGATCCCCCGCACAAGCCGGATAGCCCCATTTCCCCCCTGCATCACCGGTTGGCTATGTGCCGCCTGGCGGTTGCTGACGATAACGAGATCAGCATCAGTCTGATTGACGCAGAGCGACCCGGTCCCCACTACACCTCGGATATGCTGCGACTCTTCCGCGAGAGGGTCGGGGCGGAGGTAGAACTCTATTTTCTGATGGGTTTGGACAGTCTGCGGGACCTGCCGACCTGGCATGAGCCGGAATGGCTCGTGCACAACTGCCGGTTGGCTGCGCTACGCCGCCACGACGTAGAGATTGACTGGGAAGGCCTGGAAGAGGAGTTGCCCGGCGTGCGAGAACGGGTAGTCGTTCTCGATATGCCTGAATTGGACATTGCCAGCAGCAGTTTGAGAGAACGGGTTCGGACAGGTCAACCGATCCGCTATCAGGTCACTCGCGAGGTGGAACTTTATATACGTGAACAGGGACTGTACAGGTAATAAATGGGGCCGGGATTCAGGGATTACCCGAAGGTGCCCATCCTCTCTGAAACGTAGTTTCCCCAACTGTCAATCGTGGGTCACGAAGTCATAGGGTGCTGCATTGAGCAGCGGCGTCGCGTGGAGTTCGACGCCCAACTGCTCCAGGGCCTTGAGAAACTGATCGTCCTTTATCGTTACGAACTGGTCATCCGTCAAATCCCTGAGCATTTCAGCATTTACATGCTTGGAGCTAGCCGGCTGCGTGACTTCCAGATCGGGCGTCACCCCATGACCCTTGATCAGATTGCCGTTGGGTGTGAGCCAGTTGGTCACGCCCAGGAGGATAGCCGAGCCGTCGCTGAGGCCAAACTGGTTCAGAACGGTCCCAGTGCCAAAGGTTGTCTCACCGATCAGCAAGGCGCGATCGTTTTCTTTGAGGGCGCCGGCGGTGATTTCACCTGCACTGGCAGTGCCTTCATTTATCAGGACGACCAGCGGCATTTCCCTGGCATAGCCAAGGCCGCGGGAGCGGTGGACGGTCTGATTCTGATTCGCGTCTGATTCGATCAATACCAGGTCGCCTTTGGGAAGAAACTGGCTATTGGCCTGAATAGCTTGCTGCAGAAACCCGCCCGGGTTGTTGCGCAGGTCCAGAATGATTCCCCGATTGGCTCCGGCTTCGGTAATCTCCCGAAGAGCAGCCTCCAACTCTCTGTCCACGCTAGCTGTAAACTGCGAAATCTTGATGTAAGAGATGTCTGTGTTGGGGATAGGACTCCAACTCACGCTCGGTACCTCTATGCGGTCGCGAGTAATTGAGACCCTGAGGGGATCCTGAAATTCAGGGCGACGGACAGTCAGGACGACCTCAGATTCCGCCGGTCCGCGGACGAGAAAGATTACCTGGTCCAATGATTTTCCTTCGACAGGTTCACCGTCAACTTCCAAGATTATGTCGCCGGCCAGAATGCCCGCCTGTTCGGCAGGCGACCCATCGATTGGCGCTACGATCAGTACATTACCGCCTTCCATGGAGACATAGGCCCCGATTCCTTCGAAGGAGCCCTCAAGGCTTGTTTGGTGCAACCTTACGGCATCCGGGTGCAGGAAAGTTGTGTGGCCCTCGTCACCCAGAGACGCAAGCATTCCTTCAATGGCGCCGTAAGTCATGGCGGCGAAGTCGACCCGCTCGCGGTCGACAAAGTGGGCGACGACGTAATCCCAGGCCTCCCAGAAGATGATGAACTGGGAGGGACGCTCCTCGGCGGCCATTGCAGATTGGATTGAGAAGCCAGAGATATTGCCGCCAACAAATGACAGCGCCATCAGCCAGAAGATCACTGCAGACAGGGCAACCCGTCTCGCAAATTTGTTTCGGGTTGGTCGTATCATTCCATTGTTTCCGTAGAGGCGCCCGTTACGATGTGCCACTGAAATTTCTGTAAGGCAGTCGCGCAAAGACCATATTTTATTGACAGCGACATAAAAAAGTATCAGCTATGCACACAGTTTTGGCAAGTATTGGAAGGGTTTCCAGCCTACGTTGAGACTACGGTCTGCCTATGTCTTTTGTCCAGGTTTTGGTCAACGGATTTCAACATGCAGTGGGACAGAGGAAGAGGGAGGAGGTTGACCGGACGGCTCGCTGTGTGGGTGCGATACGCGTTCCATGTTGAGGGCGGGGCCTAAAACACAGGGGGGTATTTCAAGCCCCTGAGAACAGAAACTGTCCCTTGATCGTGGCGACGAACCCGGCAGCCCGATCAAGGGACAGTTCTAATTACTTATTCAGCAGTGGGGTTTTTCCGTTGTTCTGCGCCCGGCGGTAGAAAGGGCTTGGAACTGAACTGCTCCCATGCACCTAAAATACTGGGCCAGGCCGACGGTTGCGAACCCCCTGCTCTGTACTTAGTTCATGCTGATCGCAATCGAGCCAGAGTCCTGCGCAACACTGACGCTGGCCGGAAGCATGATGTTCTGGGCCAGAACAGCGTTAATCTGCGCGTTGACCGGAGAAAGCAGGGCTCCGCCTACGGCTATCCCGCCGGCGCCAGCCGACTGGAGATCGACCATCAGATGACCGTCGCTCACCATCAGGTTGCCGACGAGGTCGAGGGTATTGCCCATCATGCTAACGCCGTCCTTCAGAGTGACGCGGAAGTGCATGGCATCGGGCTCAATCCAGACCATTACGGAATCGACCGGCTGATTCGGGCCACTGTTGGCTTCGAGAGCCTTAGTCACGTAGCTGCTGAACTCAGATTCGCTCAGCATGACCTCGCCCATGACAAGTCCGCCCATCAGGGCATCCTGGGCCGACAGGGCCGCTTCGTGGGAGATTTCAACATCTCGGTCGGGAGGAGCGGCCGGCGCGGTGCACGCACTAACGACTACCAGCAGCAGAGACAGTACAACGAGTGAAATGAGTGGGGTTCGTTTGTTCATGGTTCTGTTGCTCCTTGAGAGAATTGGGTTAAGGGAACGTTACTCTTGATCTCATCATGAATTGATTGAGAAACAATTAAATGATGCCCATGAGCTATATCGTCTCACAAGAACAGAGCAAGTGCAAATCCGTAAAAAGCGGAACGCTGGCCTCAGAATCGACTTCTATTCATGCTCGCCAAGGAGGCTGATATAAGGGTAAGCGATTCTATCTTCTCACAAGAACAGATCTTGTACAAGTCGGAGAAAACAGGGGGCCCCTGTTCGCACGGGCCACTTTTTTGTGGAGCCTACTGGCTCCTGAAGTCGCGGTCTTGCTTCTGCCAACTCTTTGATGACTGTGTGATCTCCACAGAAGTCTGGCGCCGGGTTGCGCCCCGGGAGAGTTCATCTGGCACAATAATACACTTGACGGGCTAGGCTGTCAAACCTGGAAATTGCAGATGTGAATACGGAGTCCGGGCAGTTCGTGACAGCTAAAGCGAATTGAAACCGTCAGCCGGCATGCTGCCCGTTCGCTCGGCGTCTCAACGAAAAGTCCAGGGCCGAACACCGTCCAGTGGAACGGGCCAGGCTCAGTAGCACCGCCATACGAATTCGAAGCTTTTGGGTATCTACTCACTGCATACAGTATGTGTCTCGACCAACTGATCATCTTCGCCGCCATTCGGGCATTGTGATGGGGTATTCGGTTGGCAGCCGCCAGGTTGGGTGGGACGCACTGTCGGCATGCCACGATGGTGGGGAAGAACCAGTACGGTGGCTAGTAAGGGCGGGGCGTTGCGGGGGCGCAGCCCCTGCACAAGGGAGGGCGCTTGCGCCCGACCGCCCAAAAACCGAGGAGAGAGCAAAGAGAAGTGAGGAGAGAGAACACCTTTGCTTGCCTCGTTCAGGGTTGCGAATCAGTTGCGGCTGAGTAGTTACTCTTCGGGTTAGTGGTAATGCCCCGGACTGTCCCATTTCTGACCGAGGAAAACCGCTCACAATTGGCCTGGGTTGGCAGATCCTCGCACAGTACACTGCCTCACTCTTCGACGTTATCCAGCATGTCGACGCCAGCCAGTTCCCGGTCCAGCAGATACAGTCCCGGTTTGAAGTCGCCGATCAGGCGGAGCTTTTGCACTAAGTCATCGACCAGCTCCTCTTCCTCAACCTGTT
Source organism: Caldilineaceae bacterium (assembly GCA_965207495.1). Taxonomy (GTDB): domain Bacteria; phylum Chloroflexota; class Anaerolineae; order Caldilineales; family Caldilineaceae; genus Bin5. The sequence goes on along the minus strand of OZ242287.1, from coordinate 1,694,023 downwards.
CGTCAACAAACCATTGCAGAAAACTGTCGGTGGCGTAGTCTCCTTCCTGGCGGGTAAGTTTGACGATGCGGTCGATGGATGCAGTCACTTTCTGCTCTTGCCGTAGCGCCCCTTCCATGACCTCCTGCGGGGAGCCGAAGCCTCCTTCCGGTACGGGGACGGCAAAGAGTTCGACGCGGCCACGCCGGCTGTGGATGAATTTGTATATCTTCATGGCGTGGGCCATCTCTTCCTCGGCATGGTTGAAGATCCACTGCGAGAATCCCTTGAGGCCCAGACCTTCAAAGTAGTCGGCGGCCGCCAAGTAGGTATAGTGTGCCTGCAGCTCCATATTGATCTGTAGATTCAGGGCGCTCTGCACTTTGTCGACAAACATGTGTCGATTCCTTTCTAGTGAAATGTTGAGTGGGGTCGGTTAACTAAGGATAGTATAGCCGAAAATCCGGTGCTTTTCGTCGGTGCGACTCGACAGGATTTCCCAGGCGTCAGCCTCGCGCTCTGTTGCGCCGGCAGTTCCTGCGTGTCAGCGGAGACATGGGATTCAGGCGCAGGCCGAAAGTGCCAGTACCAGCCAACCAGACAACGATTAGATCCTGGCGGTTTCAATTGTTACGTCTGGGTTGTTATATCTGGGTTTCCACCATGCTGCAGTCACCGGGGTATTCGATCTCGATGGTGATGTGGGTGAGGCGCAGGCCGTCGAGTTCCTCTCGCGCCCGCTGTTTGATTTCGCGAATTTCGTCCTGGTCGGCCGACTGGTTGACGACAAGATGAGTAGACAGGACGTGATTGTCGCCGTCGAGAGACCAGAGATGGGTATGGTGACAGTCTTCAACTGCGTTGATGTTACGCAGACGCTGGGCCAAATGCGACAGATCAACGCCTTCAGGGGCTGCTTGCAAGAACAGTGCGGCCGTCTTTTTCAAGTGACCTAACACATTGTAGAGAATGTAGAGAGTAATGAGCAGGGATAGGATAGAGTCCAGAATATACAGTTCGACGAAGAGCAGTGTGATGCCGACGATGAGGACGGCGACCCATCCGAGTACGTCCTCCAGCAAATGCCACATGGCGACTTTGGCGTTCATGGTGCTCCCGCCTTGCAGGCGCCATACGGCTGCGCCATTTACGGCAATACCTCCCAAAGCGAGCAAAATCATGCCTGGCGCGTTGGTGGCTTCCGGGTTGAGCAGACGAGGGATAGCCTCAGCCAGAACAAAGAGCCCACCAGCGACGAGGACAGTGGCATTGATGAAGGCGGCGAGCAGAGAGAGCCGGCCGTATCCGTAGGAATAACGCGCCGGCGCCTCTTTGGCGGCGTGCTTTTCAAGCCCCCAGGCCATACCCAGTGCGATGGAGTCGCCGAAGTCGTGCACGGCATCGGAAAGTATGGCAACGCTGTTGGTCAGGTAGGCGCCTATAATTTCAATGACAGTGAAGCCAAGATTGAGAAAGAAAGCAGTGCGCAGGTTTGCCGAATCGCCGTGATGGTGGTGATGCAAATGACGGCCGTGGCCATGAGAATGACCGTTCTCATGGCTGTGTTCATCACCATGTTCGTGATAGTGGCTGTGCCCTTGTCCCATCTGAGGCCCCCAAGACTTAACGCGCCGTGCACGAAACAGGTGGCGCGACCTCCATTTCAGACCAATGTTGCACTAACAGGCCTATATTGACCAAAATCTGAGAGCGCTTTCGCTCTGGCAATTGCGCGGGCAGAAATGCCCATTTGGGAACTATCGCCAGATGCGTTCTGAAAGAAGTATGGGGAACAGCGCCAGGCCAGGTCAGGATTGGTAGTGGATGGTCTTGCACCTACTGGGTTCCGCTCGATTGCGGTACAAGCAGGTGCTGCGGCACGGGCTCCTTTGCTTGACCCCGTGCCCTGCGATGTTGATGGGGCGAGGGGGGTCCGGCGGCACTAGCCCGTCATATGGGCGAATTCCTGTGTTCCTTTCGCAAAGTAGGGGCGGGACTGTGGCGCTCGTCAGGGCCAAGACGCAGATTCTCAAGCTTTGGTTTCTGCATCGTCATTGTATTTGCCGAGCAAACGGCGAGCGTCGCGAAGGTTGATGAATAGCAGCGCGGCCGCCGCAATCAGACTCAGCAGAAGGGCAAGCTGCAGAAAGGCCACAATTTCCATTTCGAGTTTCCGAATTGTTTGTGTTTGAAGAGCGGTCGATTGACAGCGCGCCTATGGCGCAGAAATCAACTTGGAAAGCTGTTGGGGTGAAGAACAGTATAGCACTGTGGATCGGGAAACGCGGTTGACTTTATGCCTACTTTTTCTCTGTATTGGTAAAGAGAAACTGGAAGCAAGGTTAACTGTCGAATTAACCCCGGTTAACAGTCCAGCGGAGCTCAGAAGAGCGATAGCTGGCCGCTATCCTCCTCGCCGGCTGGCAACACGGGAGTGGGATTCCAGTCGGGCAGAGGCAGATACTGGCTGATCCGGGCTTGCAGGCGCCGGACCGTTTCCGGCGCGTGGCCTTCAAAGGGGTTATGGACGTAGCAGTAGATATCTATGCCGGTTCGGAGCAGGTCGGCGAAGCGTTGGGCCCATTTGTCCAGCAGCTCCTCCTGGGGGCGCCGGATGAGCTTGTCATCGGGCAGCGGGTCGCGGTCGTTGCCGATGAGGCGGATGTGGAGAGGAGACCGTTTACCGGTACTCTCCGCGGCGGTCTGCCAGTTGGCAAAAGTATCCGGCTGACCGGTGCGTTCGACGACAACGAAACTTATGCCCCTTTCCAGCAGGAAGCGGGCAAAGGCGGTGGTCATGAGATCGAAAGCGCGGACTTCGACCGACAGGGGAATCTCCTGGGCGCTGGTTGCGAGGCTATCTACATAGGCGGCAAGACGGCGGCCGTCGCTGGCGCGGGAAAAAGACGCTGGGAACTGAATTAGGCCGGGCGCGGCGGAGGCGCCAAGCGAACGCAGGACATCCAGATAGGCATCCGTTACCTGTTCCACACTCACGAGTCTCTTTTCGTGGGTGATCTCCCGGGGGGCTTTCAGGGAAAAGGTGAACTGTTCGGGCACGCTCTCGAGCCAGCCCTGCAAGGTTTTGGGCGGCGGGAGGGCGTAGAAGCTGGTATTGGCTTCGACGGTGTTGAATTGCGCGGCGTAATAACTGAGTTGCTGATTGGCTTGTGTTTTCGGCGGGTAGAAGACACCGCGCCAGTCTGGGAAGCTCCAGGAAGAGGTCCCGACGTTCAAGGTTCCTGTTTTTTCAGTCTTCATTCGCTTCTTCATCGGGCCGGACTGGACAATTACAGGCCGAAAGGCAGCGCTCTTTTACAGATGACGTTCGGTTATGTGCAATATGCACAAAAACAGGAATTCAATTTCATGCAGGATGGGCAGTGGTTTCTCTCATCCGATAGAGTATCCTTTCTCGTAATCGCTGGCCTGTGAAATGTCTGAGGCGCCGGCGCTGCGCTCAGGGAGCGCGATGCTGTGTTGATCAGCAGTGAAAGCACAGGCCCTTATATTTGGAATGGCTCATCCAGGAAACCGAGTGCGCGGGCTGCGATCAATGCCAGGGGAGTGGCCGCGGCGCCATAGGTGGAGTAGATGGGCAGCTTTATTTCAGGTCTCACTTGAGGAAGGAGAACTTTTCGATGTCAATGCTTGTACGTGCTATGAAACACGGCTCGAAGTTGCGGGCGATACCGCTTGCCGTTCTTGGGCTGCTTGTCTTCGCCCCATCTGCATTTGCCCAGGATGCGGCACCGTTTACGACAGATGAAGTTGCCTATTCGGTTGACAACTTAATTCTGTTTGTCTCTGCGGTGCTGGTGCTGTTTATGCAGGCCGGCTTTGCGATGGTCGAGGCTGGTTTCAATTCGGCCAAGAACACCGTGAACATTATGTTCAAGAACATCATTGACCTGGCGAGTGGTGTTTTCTTTTATTTTCTGATTGGTTACAGCATTATGTACGGTGCGCCGGTGCTCGGGGGATGGTTGGGATTCGGCGGGTTCGGAATCTCGATGGACGCCCCGAAAGCGATGGCAGGCGCCTTGCATCCCCAGGTTGACTTTCTGTTCCAGGTGGCCTTTGCGGCGACGGCGGCCACGATTGTGTCCGGCGCGGTAGCCGGTCGCATGAAGATTTCGGGCTACTTAATCTACAGCATTATCCTTACCGCCATTATCTACCCTGTGAGCGGCTATTGGAAATGGGGTGGAGGCTGGTTGGACGGAATGGGATTCTATGACTTTGCCGGGTCGCTGGTTGTACATGCCGTGGGCGGATTCGCGGCTCTGGCCGCGGTCATCGTGCTTGGACCGCGCATCGGACGCTTCGCCGGCGGTTCAACCAATCCGCTGCCTCCCAGCAACATGGCGATGGCAGCGCTGGGTGTCTTCATTCTGTGGATTGGCTGGTACGGTTTCAATCCGGGTAGTCAGCTAGCCTTCACGGGCGCGGTCAACACGGATGCGGTAATGCTGATCGCAACCAATACAACGTTGGCGGCGGCACTGGGGACGTTGCTGGCGATGATCTACGGCTGGGTCAAGACGGGCAAGCCTAACCTGAGTTACACACTGAACGGTGCACTGGGCGGTCTGGTCGGCATCACGGCAAACTGTGATTCGGTCAACAACGTCGAGGCACTGATCATTGGCGCTGTCGCCGGCGTGCTGGTGTGCGTAGGCATGGAGGCGCTGGAGAACTTCAAGATCGACGACGCGGTTGGCGCGTGGCCGGTACACGGGCTCTGCGGCATCTGGGGCGGGATTGCCACCGGCATTTTCGGCGGCCACCCAATTCTAGCTCAGATCGTTGGTTCGATCGCGATTCCGGTGTGGGCTTTCGTCTCCGCGTTCATTCTGTTCACGGTCATCAAGAAGCTGGGCGTGCTGCGCGTCTCACCGGAAGAGGAGCAGGCGGGGCTGGATCTCTCCGAGCATGGTGTTGGCGCCTATCATCTGGCTGGCGAGGAAGCCTCCTGAGTAATGATCTTTCGGATGGGGACGTAACCTCCCACCCAATGCCCGGTTCCATGTAAATTCGTAGCAAAATCGGAACCGCTACAGCTAGTCAAATATAAGAATGACAGGGAGCGTCCCTCTCGCGAAGGAAAGACGGCGAGAGGGACGCTCTTTTTTTCAGCCACTTTAGCGGCTCTGCGGCGAAGGGGGCTCCTGCTGACCGACGGCCGATCAGAGTGTGGATTGCGAGCGTTGACACAGGTTTTTCACCTTGTATAATCACACTCCAGTGGGATTGCTCCGATGGCGCACGCGTGCCAGGGTGGCAGCGGGCTGTACGGCTGTCGTTGGACAGGACCGTGTGGCATCGTCCGTCCGCTGCATCTTCTCCACACGACTCTAAATCCCTCTATGAGACGCCCGTCCATTGCTTCTTGCCTGACCTATAGTGATCTAAGACATGAAAACAGCTTAGGAGGATGCTTTGGAGAAACGTACTGTGATACGTAACAGCTTTGGCGTGGGTCCGGAAGGATGGCATTCATACGATTACCACGGCGAGATCGTGACGGGCGCGGGCATATTCGTGCTGACGACGTGGCAGAGAGAGGGGGGCGTTAACGGAGGTGGGTTCATCTGGGCTGACCAGTCGCGCTGGAGTACGGACGTGCCGGAGAGACCGATTTCGATTCTGGCACTGATTCACTATCGGAGCTGGGTCGGGCTGGAACCCATCGACCTGAGAGGATGCGAAGTGTCGGTATATCTGAGGGGTGATGACCTGCGGCTTTACGGTGCGGAGTGCTACTTCTGGGTGCATTCCCCTGGAGTCCGCTGGCATTATTCCAAGAACCCGATCCCGATCGCAGACGCGCAGTGGTCGGCGGAGCCGAGCAGGTTTCGCCTGGAGAACGATGAATCTCTGTGGCATCGCAGCTACAGCAGCGAAGAGTTCTGGCACCGTAGCTATCCAGAGGGCGGGCCCCGACTGGACAGTGTGCTGGGGAATGTGCACAGCTACGGTTTTTCCTTCATCGGATTCAGCCGGGAGGTTCAGGGAAGATTTTCGATGGCGGAGTTCGAGATCACTCCTGGCTGACAAGAGGAGACGGGCAGACAGAAGAGCGTTGGAGGGGAATGCAAGGGAAGGTAGGTACATTAGGAGCCAATTGAACTTGCGAGGTGTGACGGATGGAAGGTAATGACGAGTTGAGCGAGTCAAGAACACAGGACAGAGTCCCAATAGAGATTGGATCGCGTCTGGAGCTAATGGTAGACGAATTCCTGATCGCGCGGCTGAGCGGCGGTGCTGCGCTGCGCCTGAACCGCCCTGTGCCGCGCGAGGTGGCGCTCGTGACCGACCGTCCATGGGAGGGGAATTCCAGTACATCGTTCGCGATCTTTCAGGACGACGATATCTACCGCATGTATTACCTCGGGCGCCAATTTGTTACTACGGAGTCTGGGCTTGATGAGGCACCACACCCGGACTTCGTCTGCTACGCAGAAAGCAGCGATGGGATCAGTTGGGTGAGGCCGGAGCTAGGGCTGGTCGAGTTCGACGGGTCGAGCAGGAACAATATCATTCTGAGCAGCGAGGAAAGCGACTGTCCGGTGCGGGCATTTGCGCCGTTCAAGGATGCGAATCCGGCTGCGGAAGCTGACGCTCGCTACAAGGCATGGGCGCTCCGGATTCCGCGCCTGGATGGATCGGCGCCGCGCCCAGGGCACAGTGCGGAAGTGCCTGATGGGCTGCATCCGCTTAAGTCGGCCGACGGGATCCGCTGGACGGCGATGAGCGACGGGCCTGTCATTGCCGATGGCCTGCTCGACTCGCAGAACCTGGCCTTCTGGGATACGGTGCGCGGGGAGTACCGCGACTATCACCGCAACGAGTTTCGCATCGAGAAGACAGGAGAGGAACCGTACGGCGCACATATGCGACCGGGCGAATCGGGAGCAAGCTTGCGGGGCTCCCGACATGGCCGCGATCTGCGAACGGCTACGTCGAGCGACTTCATCAACTGGACCGAGCCGGACTATGTGGACTACGCGCAGGGGCGCACCGACGAGATATACAATAACGCAATCCTGCCCTATTTCCGCGCGCCGCACATCTTCGTGGGGCTGCCGACCCGGTACGTTGACCACGGCTGGTCTGAGGCGGTGGAAGCTCTACCAGAAGTGGACGAGCGCCGCTTGCGTGCCGGTGCGAGTGAACGCTACGGCAGTGCTCTGACCGACGTCATGTTCATCAGCAGCCGCGACGGCCGTACGTTCAACCTGTGGCCGGAGTCGTTCATCCGGCCGGGTCTGCGGCCAGAGGACAACTGGGTTTATGGCGACGGCTTTGGCAGCTGGGGCATCGTGGAAACGCCCTCTCTGTTTGACGGCGCGCCGGATGAACTGTCGATCTACGTGTCGGAGGGATACTGGCGGGGGGAGAGTATGAACCTGCGGCGCTATACGCTGCGGGTCGATGGATTCGCGTCGGTGCAGGCGCCGCTCAGCGGGGGCGAGTTCGTGACGAAGCCGCTGATTTTTTCGGGCAACCGCTTGCGCGTCAATTTCTCCGCTTCAGCCGCCGGCAGTGTGCAGGTGGAGATTCTGCGAGACCAGATGGACGAATCGATTGCAGGGTTCGGCTTGGATGACTGCGTCGAGTTGCTGGGAGATGACCTCGAGCGTGTTGTGCGCTGGTCGGGCGGCTCAGATGTGAGCCGCTTGGAGGGTGTTCCTATTCGGCTGCGCTTCGTATTGCGCGACGCGGATCTTTACGCCTTTCAGTTCGCCAAGGACTGACCTGCCATGAGGGAGCAGGATTGACTATGACCCGATTGAATGAAAGTTTGGTGCCAATCGACATCGGATCCCGCCTGGAGTTGATGGTGGATGACCATTTGGTGGGCCTATTGGCCGGTGGGGCGCGCCGCCGCCTGAACAGGCCGGTACCCCAGGATGTTGCGCTGCGGTTGGACGCGCCCTGGGAGGGCAACGCCTGTGGGGGCTTTACCGTCTTTGAAGACGGCGGGCGCTACCGAATGTATTACAGAGGTCAGAATTTCGAGTACGTCAGCGGTGGACTGGGATCAGCGCGCGGCAAGCAAATCTGCTATGCGGAGAGCGCCGACGGTATCCACTGGGAGAAACCAGAGCTGGGTCTGGTCGAGTTTGACGGCTCCACGAAGAACAACATCCTGATGGATGCCGAGAAGATTCTTAACGGCATGTTCTCTCCGTTCAAGGACGGGAATTCTGCATGCGCGGCGAATGCCCGCTACAAGGCGTTTGCGCTGTTGCAGAAAGGGGACGAGCGAGGGCTGTGGGCGTACGGATCGCCGGACGGCATCCGGTGGGCGGTGATGAGCGAAGGGCCGGTCATCACCAAGGGGCTGCTGGACACGCAGAACCTGGCGTTTTGGGACGGGGCGCGGGGCGAGTATCGGGCCTATCACCGCAATGAATTCCGGCTGCCGCAGACGGGTGAAGAACCATATGGGGCTCATGCGGTTCAGGCAAGAGCGGATGCCCACAGTGCGGGTTCGCAAGGACCGCCGGGCGAGGTTGATGGCGGCTTGCGCGGGTCCCGTTACGGTCGCGACATTCTTACGGCGACCTCCTCCGACTTCATACACTGGACTGATTCGGTTTACGTCAATTACAGCGAAGGACGTCCCAGCGAGTTGTATACGAATCAGATCGCGCCGTACTACCGGGCACCGCATGTCCTTTTGGGCTTTCCGACGCGATATGTCGAGCGGGCGTGGTCGGAACCCCTGGAGGCGTTGCCGGAATTGGAGCATCGGCGCATGCGCGCCGGAATCAACGAGCGCTACGGCACGGCGTTGACCGACGGCATGTTTATGAGCAGTCGCGACGGGTACAATTTCAGCCTGTGGCCGGAATCGTTTATACGCCCGGGCCTGCGACCGCGCGACAACTGGACCTATGGGGACAATTTTCAGAACTGGGGAATCGTGACGACGCCTTCTGCGATGGCCGGCGCGCCGGATGAGCTTTCCTTCTATGTGCGGGAAGGCTACTGGCGAGACGGAAGAAGTATATTGCGGCGCTACACGCTGCGCGTGGATGGTTTCGCTTCGGTGCAGGCGCCACTGAGCGGCGGCGAGCTAGTGACAAAGCCGTTCATTTTTGCTGGTAGCGAGCTGATTCTCAACTTCTCGGCATCTGCAGCCGGCAGCATCGGCGTAGAACTGCTGCGCGATCAGATGAATACACCAGTCGAAGGGTTCAGTCTTGAAGACTGTGTTGAGGTGTTGGGCGATGATCTGGAGCGTGTCGTACGTTGGAAGGATGGCCGTGAGCTGGGTGGGCTGGCGGGGACGCCGGTGCGCCTGCGGTTTGTGCTGAGGGATGCGGATCTTTTTTCCTTTCGTTTTCAAGAGTGAGATGTAGACGGATTCAGTCTTCGACAGGGGGATGCATAGCGTGAAAATCACAGCCATAGAGACTATCGCCCTTATGGACCCGGGTAAAGCGTGGGAGACGGTGGTGCGGGTGCATACCGACGAGGGAATCAGCGGCATCGGGCAGGCGGAGTCGCCATCGCTTGTGATCGAGGCGATTGTTCGCTGCGACGGCGGGCTGGAGGAGATACTGAAGGGGGAGGACCCGCTGCAGGTGGAGCGGCTGTGGCAGAAGATGTATGCGGCGACCGGTCTGTTTGGCCGGCGGGGAGTCACGATTGCCGCGATCGGGGCGGTGGAGACTGCGCTGTGGGACATCGCCGGCCAGGCGCTTGGCAGGCCGGTGTGTGAACTGATCTGGCAAGCCTGCTGCACCGTGACGGAGTCGAGCGAAGTCAAAAAACAGGTGCGACCCTACGCGACGGTTTACCCGCCGGGAGAGGACGTAGGCGAGATCGTCGAGCGTTTCACACTGGCCAGGGAGCGGAATTTCCGGGCGATGAAACTGGAAGAGTGGCCGGGCGGTTTTTCGCATGTAAACATTCAGCGGGACGTGGAGGTCGTGCGGGCGGCAAGGGATACGATCGGCGAGGACCGCGATCTGATGATAGACGTGCAGAACCGCTGGTCCGAGGTGGGGCAGGCTCTTGACTCGATCCGGGCGATCGCAGAGTTCCGGCCGTTTTTTGTCGAGGCGCCCCTGCCGGCCGATAACCTTCCGGGCCTGGCCCGGCTGGCCGATGCCGTGGACACACGCATTGCGGTGGGCGATTGGGGGTTTACGACCCGATTTGAATTTGAGGAGATCATGGAGAAAGGGCGGGTGGACGTGGTCCAGCCCAGTTCGGTGCGTTCCGGTGGCATACGGGAGATTACTCGCATTGCCGAGGCCGCGTACCGCCGCGGGTTGATCTGTGTGCCGCATGCCTGGTGTCATATGGTCGGCGTGGCGGCGGAGATTCATCTGGCGGCTGTGCTGCCGAATATGCCCTACTTCGAGATGCCGATCGCCTTTCCTGATTCGCCGATAATTTCTGAGCTGCTGGTGCCCGCTATTGAGGTGGACGCTGACGGTCTGATCGAAGTGCCGAAGCGGCCAGGGCTTGGCTTCGCGCTGAATGAAGAGGTGGTGAAGCGGTTTCGGGTGACGCCGCACTAAATGGCTGAGTGTTAACTCTATCAGTTTGGTGAAAAACGTATGGCAAGGATGACGGCGGCGCGGGCGCTGGTCGAGTCGCTGCGGGCGCAGGGCGTGGACACGATATTCGGAATTATCTCCAGCCATACGATGGAGATTTTCGACGCGCTGTACGACCACCAGGACGCCATCCGCTTCATCAGCACGCGGCATGAACAGGCGGCGGCGATGATGGCGGACGGGTACGCCAGGGTGACGGGCAAGCCCGGCGTCTGTCTGACCAGCACGGGGCCGGGCGCGGCAAATTCCATGGGCGGCCTCGGTGAGGCTTACGCCGCGTCTTCGCCGGTTCTGACGATCACCAGTACGGCGGAAGAGCAGTTGTACGAGCGCGGCCTGGGTGCAATGCATGAGACCAAGAACCAATTGGACATGCTTTCGACGGTAACCCAGTACAGTGTTCATATCGGCAGCCCGGAAAAGGCCCCGGAGCAGGTGAGGGAAGCGTTTGCGCGATTTCAGGGCCGGTGCCAACGCCCGATAGCGATTGAGATACCGTCAGACGTCCAGGGCCAGAAAGCGAAGATGGCCATTCCCGGCCCGGTCCGGCTTGCGGCTCCGAAGGCAGACCCGGCGGCGGTGGAGGCGGCTGCGGAGATGTTGCTGGCGGGCAGACGGGTGGGGGTGATGGCGGGGGCGGGTGTACACCGCGCCGGTGCGAGCCGGGAGCTCACGCGCCTGGTGGAGCGTCTGGGCGCGCCGGTATTCACGACGGCGAACGGCAAGGGCGCGATCGCCGAAGATCATCCAATGAGCCTGGGCATGTACGGCGGCGAGTACAATTTTCCGCCGGGAGGGCTGGAAGACCCGCGCCAGGCTTTCGCCAACAGCCTGGACGTTCTCCTGGTCGTCGGCTCCAGCCTTTCCTACTTCAGGGCAAAGTCGCAGGGCCTGCGTCAGCCGCCGCAGCTGATTCATCTGGACATTGAAACCGCGCCGATGGACAAGTGGTACGAAACGACGGTGCGATTGGTTGGCGACGCAAGGACAGTGCTGGAGCAGGTCAATTCTGCTCTGGTGGAAAAAGCGAGTCCCGACCAGAGTGCTTACAGAAAGGAGACTGATTTCGCGGGCGAAGTGGGGCAAGTGCGGGAGAGGATCAGGGATTACAAACGGAAGACGATGCCGAATGAGACGAAGATCATGGAGGCCATCCGGGCGGTGGCGGCCCGGGACGCGGTCTTTGTCGGCGACGTGGGAATCTGCAACCACCGCGGGGCCAACTACTGTCTGGACATATACGAGGAACGGAGCTATCTCATCCCTGCGTGGGGCGGCCTGGGGTTTGGCCTGCCGGCTGCGGCCGGCGCCAAGGCGGGTGTTCCTGACCGACAGGTGATTTGTATCACCGGCGACGGCGGATTCCAGTTCAATATCCAGGAGCTGGGAACCTGCGTGCAGTATGGGCTGCGGCCGGTCGTGCTAGTCTTCAACGACGATGCCTGGGGGCTGCTGCGTCACTACCAGAAGAGCAGAGGCAACGGACGCTACATTGCAAGCGACCTGCGAAACCCGGACTTTACCAGTTTGGCTGAGGCGTACGGGGCCTGCGGTGTACAGGTGACTTCGCTGCCGCAGCTGGTCGGTGAGTTGGAGCGGGCGCTCGAGGCTGAGACAGTTACGGTGATCGACGTGAAGACGCCGGACGGTTTTGCCAATTTCAAGTAGGCTGGATGCGTTACGGAAGTAGAAAGTGTACCTGCTAAGGGATCCGGCGACCTGCAGTTGGCCAAAGAGAGGGGACAGGCGCAAGTGCAAGGGAAACTGACCTGCGGGCTGATCGGTCTGTCACAGGGCTGGTATGCCGATCTGTTTGCGACGGAACTGCTGGCGATGAAGGATGTCGAGCTGGTCGGGATCTGCGATCTGGGCAAGAGCCGGGAGTATGTTGCGGCGTGTATCGGCATGGGCGCAGAGGATTTTGCGGCCAAGTTCGAGGCTGCGCTCTACCATGATGCGGCTGACTTGCTCGGACAGAATCTCGATTTCGTTGTTGTGGCGAGTGAGATAGGGGAGCACTGCGAAAACAGCTGCCAGGCGCTGGAAGGGGGCGCGCATGTCTTTGCCTGCAAGCCGTTCAGCTTCATTGGCGACGAGGTGCGCCGGGCGATGGAGACTGCCCAAAGCCGCCAGTTGAAGGTACTGCCGGGCGTCCCTTCACGTTTTGAGGATGGTCTGATCGAAGCTGTGCGGCGAGTTCGGGCCGGGGATGTAGGCAAGCCGCTTACGGCGCGGGTCTTTGTCAACCATGTGGCGATGACAAGCCCGGAATGGCAGCGGGACTTGGCGAAGAGCGGCGGCCCGCTGGGCGAATTCGGTAGGTACGGGTTCGATATTGTGCGCTGGGCTCTGGGCGCGGAGCCAGAGGAGGTCTTCGCTTACGGCGAGAACTTCGTGCACCAAGGCATGATCGAGAGTTGGGACAATGTGAAGTCGCTGGTCCGGTTCGACAACGGGTCGCTGGGAAGCGTGCATATCTGCACTTCGATCAGCTGGGAGTACCCGTTCTTCGATCTGGAGGTGGTGGGCGATGCGGGTTGCGTGCGCACCGACTATCACAACTATCCGGTCGTGACGCAGGGCAAGATGTCGGCGCAACTGGCGCCGATCCGCTACGCGCCGATGAACCAGCGTGAGATCGAGCACTTCGTCAAGGTGGTACGGGGGGAGGAGGAACTGCGGGTCACGTTGGAGGACTCGTACGTCGTGGCGAGGACGATTGAGGCGGTGCAGGAGAGTCTGACGGCGAACAGGCCGGTGCGGGTTGGATTATGAGAATATGGGAAAAAGGGGGTTGCTCAACCTCCTCTATTTTGATAAAATAAATGTTGTTACATGGTCGCTTGCCCACTGCTGACCACACTAGGCGGACTACTGAGTAGTGGGCAATTCAGTCATCGTAAATGGCTGATTTTCGGAACGAGCCGTAGAGAGCTCACAGGCTTGCAGGCTGAACTTGAGCAGAACAAAAGGGGGTGATCGGTAGAAGGAAGACCGCTTGTGCATTGAGGGCGAACTGCCCTACCACCAGTTCATATGCGACGCATTTCTGTGGAAAGGCCAGAGAATGGGAGGAATTACCCATGAAACGCACTGCCGTGTTCTACTCGTCGCTTTTGCTCGTTGTTGCTCTCCTCGTTAGCGCCTGCGCCCCAGCGGCGGTTGAGGCGCCTTCGCAACCCGCTGCTGCCCAAGCAGAAGAAGAATCAGCCCAGATGGAAGAGAAAGACGGTGGGGGCACACTTCAGGTGTGCTTCATTCAAGCCACGAGCCATGCTCATTTGGCGGGGTTTGTGGGCCGTGCGGGCAGCCAGCACTTTTACCAGGGCCGCACCATTTTCAGCGGACTGGTGCAGTTGGACCACGACGTTAAGGACTATATACCGGAACTCGCTGAGAGCTGGGAATTCGACGGCAACAACGTCATTTTCCATCTGCGAAACGATGTGACTTGGCATGATGGCACCCCCTTCACCTCCAAGGACGTGCTGTTCAACTACGGCCGGCTGATCCCGCACCCGTTGATGGTCAACACGGCTTATAACGGCCTGAAGGACTACATCGTCGGCTACACAGAGTTTCACGAAGGCAACGCGGATTCGGTCAGCGGCATTACCGCGCTGGATGACTACACTGTCGTATTCGAAATGACGGACGAATACGGCATGGTCGGGATCCATAAAATCGCTGCCGCTATCAGGATTGTGCCCGAGCATATCCTGAGTGAGGTGCCCGAGGACCAGTGGGGGCCGGATGAGAGCGGCGTTTTGGGTCTTGAAAAGACAGACTTTGCGACGACAAAGGCGATTGGGACCGGGCCGTTCATGGTCGACGAGTACGTCCCCGACCAGTACATCATATACAGCCCGAACCCGGACTATTTCCGGGGCGCGCCTAAGCTGGATAGGTTGATTTACCGTTCATTCAACGGCGACCCGACGGCGATGATGGTGGCCACGGAGGCCGGTGAGTGCGATTGGGTCATAGGCGAAGGCGGTGGCCGACCGGTGGAGTTGCAGCGCCTGGCTGCCATGGAGGGATTAGACCTTGAGATCTTCAACCCGCCGGCAAACGTTTCAGTGGCCTACTGGTGGAATTTGGGGCGTGAGCACATTCAGAACCCGCTCGTTCGCCAGGGAATCCAACATGCCATAAACGGTGAGCAGTTCAATGCGGTGATGGCCAGCGGGGTGAGCCGCGGGGCGCGCGTCTACCTTGACGGCAAGTGGGGGGTCAATCCCGAGGGTGCCAAGTACATCACCTACGATCCGGAACTTGCCAAGCAGAAGCTAACAGAGGGGGGATGGGATTTTGAGAACGACAAGCTCATCCTCGTTCTTGGATCACTTCACCCGGCCTGGGAGCCGCTCCATCTCACCTTTCAGGAAAATCTGGCGGCGGTCGGGGTAACCGTCGAGTTCAAGGTTGTCGGCGCAGACTACGGAAACGTGGTCAACAATGAGCCATACGAATGGGACGTGCTGCAGGCCGGCGATTGGGCGCCGTGGTTCGGCCTATTGGGTTATGACACGACCCACCTCAGTACTCAGCCGTGGTATGACAGGGCCGAACACTACGCAGAAGAGGTGGCACTGCTGAAGAGCCTGGAGCTGGAGACGGACGATGCTGTACTCAAGGAAGCCGTCTGGCAGATCCAGGAGAGTATTGGGGCCGATCCTTTTGGCGTGATACTTTACTCTCACATCAACCCCAGCTTGCGCAGCACGAGGACGCGCGGCTGCGACACCATCCCCAGCTACTACTACCATCGCAACAACTGGAATATGGAACAGTGCTGGATAGCGTCGGAGTAACGGTTAGACGCTTGCAGCGCTCTTTACCAAACATCTGAAGCCCCCTGGTCGCCGCCGCGCTGCGTTCGGCGACCAGGGAGAATTCGCGAACTGATCTGCCGACAGGCCAGCCAGGAGAAACCAGATGCTACTGATCACGGTGGATAGCGGGAACCTCCTCTCTTGCTCCGACCACGGGCAAGTAGCCCGCCTAGCGGAATTGACCGTCACATCCGGCGCTGATATCTATACAATGGATGTGGCAGACAACGATATCTGCTTCTACCCGTCCAGCGCCGGCACGACCGCTTCAGAAACGCCGATGGACGCACTTTTGGCCGAGGGCCATGACCCTTACGGAGATTTCATCGGGCTCCTCAAAGAAGCCGGCATTGCCGTCGTTCCGAATTTTCGGGTGAATGACCATCACGGGTCGCCGAGCCAGTGGACGGAATGGGAGCGGGAACACAAAGAATGGTCTTTGGGTCAGGATACGGGCGCGTGGAGGTCTTACACGAAGGTGGGCGACGTTGGCTGGCGGGAGGTCGGGGATCTGCGGCAGATGGACTTTGCCGTGGAGGAGGTGCGGGAGCGCCGCTTGGGTATTCTGCGGGAGATTGCCGCCCGATACGCACTGGATGGACTCATGCTTGACTTCGGACGTTCGGCGCCGTTCTTCAGGGAGCCAAAGCGGGAGAAGTCGGACTACATGACCCAGTTCGTGCGCGCGGTGCGGACCATGTTGGACGAGATAGGAGAGAAGCGCGGGCAGCATCTGATGCTCGCGGCCGCGGTGCCTTGGGACATTGACTACTGCACAGAGGAAGGGCTCGACATCAAGGCATGGATTGACGAAGGGCTTCTGTCCTACTTGTGTCCGGGTGAATGGTTTTTCGTGGACTACAACCTCCCTTACTCCGATTGGGTGGCCTTGGCGGAGGGAAGCAGTTGCAAAGTGTACCCGATGCTCATGTCCAGCGTCGCCTCGTCGGATGCGGTAACGCCGGGGAAGCGTGTGTGGCTCGGCGACGGGTTTCAGGAATTCGACCCGCCCAAGATCAGCGCCCTTGTGGAGAGTGCCTACAGCCAGGGAGTCGACGGGATCATGTTCTACAATCTGCATGCTGGTTCATTCGGCAGCAGGCTGTATACACGTCTTCAAGACCTGATCGATCCAGCCAAAATCCCTTCCACCGTCAGGCACTATTTTTACGCCCGCCGACCAAAGTATATGCCTACAGAGTACTACTCGTTCGGACTCCCCGATGGATACGCGCACGGAGAAGTGGAATCGTTTACACCTTTTGAATTGAATGAAGCTGGTGAGGAGTTCAGCTACAGTATTCTGTTTGGCAGCGAGCTGGGCAGCACTATCGCGGCTTTCCAGTTCAAACTTAGAGATCTGGGAGGCGGTGACGAAGTGGAAGTATGCATGAACGGCGGCAGGGTCGGCGCGGACGGTCTTGACTTTCACCAGTGCCAGCCGCCCAACGCGCCGGAATTTCGGTATGCCGTATGGCAATCTGCATTGGGGTCCTCTCACTTGAAAGTGGGAGAGAATGTCCTGACCGTCCGGTTGGCGAAACGCGATCCCGAGCGGACAGTGCCGGTCCAGGTTGGTGAGTTCGAGATTACTGTCACTCCCAACGATGGGTAGCCGTCTTCGGTCCGGCCGGTTGCAATTTGACAGATGCTTTTAACTTGCGAATGCATCTATTGCCGGTCCGGTTTGACAGTTCACATCCGAAGTTACCCTTTGGTCGAATCGAGGTAGGCGGCCGGTCCTTTGAAACTCTTAACGGCCGCGATAAGTAACTGCTTGTTGCTAAAGCAGCGTTTCATGGTTCTAATGACAGTCATGTTGTTTCCAACTGGAGCCCTGGAAGCATGTCCCAGTATGTTCTGCGCCGGATTGCGCTGATCTTCCCCTTGATGTTTGCGATTACGGTCGTAAACTACGCCATCTATGTACTGTCGCCGGGCGACCCGGTCTCCGCGTTGCTTAATCCCGAGTCGATGCGTTATCTGGAGGAGGAGGATCTGCAGGCGCTGCGGGAGGCGATGGGCCTGAACAGGCCTGTACACGTTCGCTATCTGATCTGGCTGCGCGAAGCTCTGCGCGGAAACCTCGGCTATTCAACACAGATGCGTCTGCCCGTGCAACATATCATCGTGCGCGACATCGGCAACACGCTTGGCCTGATGGGATTCGCGCTGTTGTTCTCGACGGTGGCAGGCATCGTGCTGGGCATCATTTCGGCCCTCAAGCAGTACTCGATGCTCGATTACATCCTCACCGGCATTGCATTCGGAGGGATAGCTGTTCCTGGATTCTTTTTCGCGCTCCTGTTGATCTACGTAGTCGGTCTGCGCCTGGAGTGGTTCCCCGTAGGGGGAATTGTCACCGTGGGGGCGCCACCTTCGGTAGGAGACCGGCTCTGGCACATGGTGTTGCCGGTGGTCGCCCTCTCTTATGAGGGCCTCAGTACGCTGCTGCGCTACACACGTGCCAGCATGTTGGAGGTCGTTCGTCAGGACTATATCACGACGGCGCGGGCAAAGGGTCTGGCCGAACGCACGGTGATAATGTGGCACGCGTTCAAGAATGCCCTGCTGCCGGTCATTACGATCACGGGATTGCGGCTGCCGACGCTGGTCGGGGGAGCGGTGCTGATCGAGAGCGTCTTCAATTACCGTGGCATCGGACACACTCTAGTCGCCGCCGCGGGGGCTCGCGACTACCCACTCCTGATGGGCGGACTCCTGGTAACGGCAATTATAGTACTGCTGAGCAATCTGGTCGCGGATCTTGCCTATGCCTGGGCCGACCCGCGCATCAGGTACGCGTAGGGAGACTTGTAAGAGGTGACGGCACAAGCCTCGGCCTCGGTCGGTCCACTCCGCATATTCAAGAGTTCGTCGGACTCCTGGCGTAAACGGGTCTGGCGCCGCTTCACGCGTCATCGGGTTGCGCTCGCCAGCTTGATACTGCTCATCTTCGTTACGGCCGCTGTGGTTGCCGCGCCGCTTCTGACGCCGCACAGCCCGATCAAGTTTGTCGGGGCAACCGAAGCACCGCCGACACAGGAGCACCCGCTCGGTACCGACAGATTGGGGCGGGATGTATGGGCCCGCCTGATTTACGGTGGACGCGTTTCAATCTCTGTAGGAATTGTGGCGGTAGCCATTTCAATCGCGATAACGATCGTTCTCGGAACTGTTTCCGGCTATTACGGTGGCTGGCTGGACATGCTCATTATGCGATTCACAGACGTGATGATGGTCTTCCCCGGCCTGATTCTGATCATGGTCGTTGTATCCGTGATCGGACCCAGCATCTATAACGTTATGATCGTCATCGGCATCCTGGGCTGGACAGGAACTACGCGTCTGCTGCGGGGCCAGATTCTGTCTGTGCGGGAGTGGGACTTTGTGACTGCAGCCCGGTGCGTTGGGGCTTCAAACGGCCAGATAATGTTCCGGCACATTTTGCCGAACGCGCTGGCGCCTCTGCTCGTGGCGGCGACGTTTGGCGTTGCAGGTGCGATTCTGACCGAGGCGGGGCTCTCCTACCTTGGGCTGGGCGTGCTTCCGCCTGCTCCCTCTTGGGGGAGTATGCTCAACGGGGCCCAGTCGATCTATATTTTGGAGAACTTCTGGTGGCTCTGGCTGCCGCCGGGCGTGGCAATTTTCGTTACGGTGCTTGCCATCAATTTTGTGGGTGATGGTCTGCGCGATGCGCTCGATCCGCGTACAAGCCTGGACTGACAGAGGAAGGCCTTCCTAGACCGGGATCTGACCAGGCCGCAACCATTCTCCAGACAGAGAATGTCTCCGCACTGAAGCTTGCCCCCATTTCGTCAGTAAACCTATTCGGGCCGGAACTACGATGTACTGACGCGGGGATAGGGCGCGGCGTTCATCACAGTTGACCCCTGTCGAAGCTCGTCAATTGCATCAGGATGGTGAGGATCTGCCAGGCGCCGACCCATCGCTGTATCGAAACGCGTCCCGGAGACTGGTGGGCCTACAGGTAGCTTGCTACGGTCGGCAGGTCGTGAACTAGTACCTTGTGAGGCAGTCGCTTTCTCTACTTGGGAAGTAAGCCAAAGAGAAGTTCTGAATGTGCTTGGCTGGCGTGAGGAAGTGACCTGCGAATTCGTCGGGTGCGATGTTTTACCCTTGATTGGCAGCAACCGAGGTGTTAACATGAAGTGCAGTCGCTTTCAGCATCAGGACTGTGGGGATTCTGGCCCCTTCAGGATGGTGGAGGACGGCTGGCATCCAGCGCAACTCGCGCTGATGAAACGTATTGAAGGTCGGTATTTTCTTTGTTCACAGGAGCGTGCTGCACACAGTTCCATATGGCCGGCGATTATGTCGGGTACTGGTAGACAGCCTTCGCTATTCGAGGCTATTGTGCTTTCATCTCGTCGTTAGCGTGTATAGACAGCGGCTGGCAGCGACAGCCATTTTGGAAGCAGATGTGCGGAGAAGAAGATGAATGAAATCGAGAGATACGAGTTCGATCGCGTGGGATACCTTACGGTTCCCGGACTGTTGACGAACGAGCAGGTCGAGAGCTTGGCGACCGCCATTGACGCGCTGGAAGAGGAGGCGGTTGCGCGTGCGGCGGCGGCTCCGCGCCGCAAGAGCCCGACCGGCCGAATTGAGTACCACCACAACGCCGAGAGGGGCTACTTCGTCTCCGGGGCGAGGGAACAGGGGAACACCATTATCATCGAGGACTTTTTCAACGCGGACCCTGTGTTTGACGTATTGGTCAATCACGCGCAGACGATGTCCTACATTCATGCCATCGTGCAGGAGCGGCCGACGATCAATAACTCTGAAATCCGTATTCGTTATCCGGGCAACCGGACCGGAACTCACATGGGCGGACCGATCGGTGTCAAGCACAGGTATGGGTATAACCATAAAGGGTTCAACTGCATGATGGTGCGGATGGTCTATTTCGTTCATGACGTCGGGCCGGACGACGGCCCTTTCTGCGTAGTGCCGGCGACGCACAAGAGCAATATGGTTTCACCCTACGAGGGTGGGAACCCAGACGAGGAGCCGGGCATGATCGGCCTACCGGTGAAGGCAGGCGATGCCATTTTGTTCACCGAAAACCTGCGGCACGGCGGATTCACGAATCGCTCAAATCAGACGCGAAAGACAGTTCATGTCGGTTACGGCCCGTTCTGGATGAAGTCGCAGAACATTGCTACGATGGATGAAGACCAATATATTTTGGCCCAGACGTATGCGCGCTACACCCAGGAGCAGCGTCAGCTCTTTCGGGCCTGGCCAATTACATTGGAGCGGGAGTTTGGGGGAAACCACTAAGGATGGTTGCGCCATGCTAGCGATAGATAGAGTGGAGCTTGCCGGCATACCCTCATTTGTTTTACGCGACACGCGAGTTGGGGAATGCCCGGTTGTCATTCATTACCACGGCTGGACGGGCGACAAGGGTAGCATCGAGAACCCGGACGTGTCGCTTGTGCAGCTGGCTTCGGCCGGATTCTGTGTCGTGGCGCCTGACTGTTGCGAACACGGTGAACGCAGGACCGATGCCTGGTTTCGCGCTCAGTTCAACGGCTGGGCATTCGTCTGTGAGGCGATGGACAAGACGCGGGCGGAGGCGCCGGCCCTGTTGGAGGCGGTCATGGCGCTGCCTTTCAGTTCAACCCGCGATCCCCAGGTTTGCGGCACCTCGATGGGCGGTTTGATCGCGCAGATGGTCTTTGCCGAAAATAGCGCGTATGTCTCTATGGTCTCGATTGTGGGCAGGTCCAGCTTTTTCCAGGCCGATGAATGGTGCCGGCAGGCACAGCAGGGGTCCTGGTGCGACGACTGGTGCGCGAAATACGGCACACAGTCCCATCCTGAGCGGTTTACGGACCGGCCGGTCCTCTTCATCGACGGGGGGCTCGATACTGACTGCCCGGCGGCCACCAATGCGGAGACGGTGCGCCTGATCAACGAGAGGGGAGGACGGGCAGAGCATTTCGTGGACCCCGATGTTGGTCATGCTCGCTCGCCGTCGATGCGGGCCAAGTTCGTTGACTGGATAATCACGCACGGTAATCCGCAGCCGGCCGCCGCCTGACAGGTGGGAGTGGGACAAGAGTTGGCCTGACTAGCCGGTTGCCTCCGAGAGTGGAAATTAGCCGATTCTCTTCGTAAATGCGTTGATAAACACAGGAGTACAGCCCCGTGGACAAGAGTTCAGACGTGCCGCACGATGTTTCCAAGATCATTGCCGAGTTAGATGAACGTGGCTACTGCGTAATCCCGGGTGTGATTACACCGGAAAGAGCGGATGAAGCACGAACGGTGCTGGAAGGTCTGCTGGCGGAGGAGGCAACTGAAGGCACCTGGCGGGCGAGGACGCAGCGCGTGGCCCGCATTGCCGTCAAAGATCCGATCTTTGTGGAGCTGATGGCACATCCGCTGATAGTCTCGCTCTGGAAGGCTTATCTGGACGAGGATGTGATCTGCTCCACGTGGACGTCGAACACGGCTTATCCCGGTTTTGACCGGTATGGTTGGCATCCTGATTTTCCGTTTCAGCGAGTGAACCAGCCGTGGCCGACCGACAACGTCAGCGGGCAAACGATGTGGCTGCTGGATGACTTGACTGAGGAGAATGGGGGCACTGGCATTTTGCCGTACAGCCATCTCAAAGGACATAGGCCGCCGCCGGAGATCGCGCACCAATGGATTGAGGAGGCGGAGATCCTGACCGGACAGCGCGGCAGCGTGATGGTGATGAGCGGAAAGACGTGGCACTCGGCGCGGCCCAATGTTACCGACAAGGCGCGTTCGGTGCTGTTGGGGATGTATACGCGGCCCTTTTACGTTACACAAGAGGACATGCGCGCGCAGCTGGCGGAACTGGAAAACCCGTCAGAGCTGGTGCAGCAGCTGATGGGCGCAAACCAGTGGCAGCCAGGTGTTGTGACTAATAGGTACTAGCGTGGGTGGCCCGCCAGATGGCCTGGGATCGACATCCGCGGTTTGTGGGCGCGCAGTCTTTTCGACTTTGTCGCTGGACGTAGAGAACGAGTTTCACTACAGTTGAGGAGGAAGGCGATGCCGTTGATCAACCTGAAACATGCAGAGATGTTTGTAGAGGGCCTCGACCATCCCGAAGGGGTGGCACTTGGACCTGACGGCAACATATATGCCGGCGGCGAGGCGGGGCAGGTGTACCGCATCGACTACGGAGAACGCTGGGTAGAGGAATATGCGAACACGGGGGGCCTCAATCTGGGCATGGCGCTGGATGCGGCGGCAAACTTGTATATCTGTACTGCCGACCGGGGGGCCGTCTACAAAGTGTCACCCGCTGGCGAGGTAAGCCAGTACAGCGCCGGCACCGAGGAGCGCCCGTTGACCACGCCGAACTTTCCGGCGTTCGACGCCCAGGGAAATCTCTACGTGACCAATTCGGGATCATGGTATGGTAACGACGGCTGCACGTTCTGCGTCGCGCCGGACGGGACCACGGCGGTAGTTGATGCAGAGAACAGCCAGTTCCCCAACGGCTGTGCGGTCAGCCCTGACGGCCAATACCTCTATGTCGCGATGTCTTTGAGTCCTCCTCAGATCATACGCTTTCCCATAGAAAATGGACACAAAGTGGGACCCACCGAGACCGTGGTGGAACTTCCCCACGTCGTGCCGGACGGCCTGGCCTTTTGCGGGGACGGCAGCTTTCTAATCTCCTGCTACCGGCCGGACACGATTTTACGGGTTCTACCGAGCGGCGACCTGACCATCCTTATGGATGATTATGAAGGGACGATTCTGGGCGCGCCGACCAATGTATGTTTCGGCGGCTCGGATTTGGCAGTGCTGTTCTGGGCCAATTTGGGGCGGTGGCATCTGGGGATGAATGCCCACACCGGGCTGAAGGGTGCACCGTTATTTTACCCTGACATCAGTGCCGACTGAATGTGCGGAAAGGGGGCGGGGGGTGAGCCGACAGACATGCCTCCATTGGCAACCTTTGCCCCGTAGGCTATAATTCTGGATAGCGAATCGTGGATAGTGGAGTCGCCAGCCCCCGTCCTCTGAACACGGAAAGCGCCACCCCCTGCCACCAAAGAAGCTGACATGTCCTACGGCGCGAGCGCAGGACCCAATCTACTCCCCATATCTTCACAACTGGGTCGTTACCGTATACTTGAGCCAATGGGCCAAGGTGCGACGGCCGTTGTATACCGCGCGCAGAACCTGACCGGCCGTCAGGTAGCATTAAAGGTACTCAACCCTGTGGCGGCGAGTCAGCCCCACATGCGGTCATGCTTTCAGATCGAGTATCAAACACTTGCCCGGTTGCGGCATCCGGGGATTCTTCAGGTTTACGAGACCGGCGAGGCAAATGGCCGGCTCTTCATCGCCATGGAGCTGGTCGAGGGCGGGACTTTGGAGGAGTTCTTGATGCGCGCGAAATCGATAGGCGAAGTTGCGGCTATCGACATTGCCCGCCAGGTAGCTGAAGCGCTCGATTTTCTGCACGAATCCGGCAAAATACACCGGGACGTCAAGACGTCCAATGTACTGCTGGGGCCAAGCGGTCGGGCCGTACTCTTTGACTTCGGCACTGTCTACGACATCTACAATCCGATAGACAATGCGCCGGGCATATATGGTACGCCTGCCTTTCTGGCGCCTGAACAAATTCGCGCCAAGGAGGAGCCCGACAAACGGTCTG
This sequence comes from Caldilineaceae bacterium, assembly GCA_965207495.1. GTDB lineage: Bacteria > Chloroflexota > Anaerolineae > Caldilineales > Caldilineaceae > Bin5. The sequence continues at coordinate 1,669,937 of OZ242287.1, read as the reverse complement.
ACCTGTACAGCTTGGGAATCGTACTTTACCTGATGGTTTCTGGGCGCAGACCCTTTTACGGTTCGAGGGAGGAGGTCCTGGAGGCGCATATCACGGAGACACCTCCACCACCGTCGGCCTGGCGATGGGTATCGCCCGAACTTGAGCAGATCATACTCAAGGCTTTGTCCAAGAAGCCGGAGGATCGCTTTGAGAGCGGGGCCGATTTTGCTATGGCGTTAAGAGCGGTAGAGGTGGAAGCAGAGCAACCTAAGCCGCGGCTGGCTACGCGTTTGAGAGCTTGGCTGGAGGATACTGTGCGGCAGGAGTAAGTGCCGGCCAAGTCTGGGGCGGAACTGGTAGAAGCTTTGCTCAGTCTTCGAGGCCGTTCATCAGAGCCAGCTTAACCTCACCGATGGCCCGCGTTACGTCAATTTCGCGCGGACAGGCCTGGACACAGTTAAAGACGGTTCGGCAACGCCAGACGCCGTCGGCATCGTTGAGCACGCGTAGGCGCAGGTCGGCGGCGTCGTCGCGGTCGTCGAAGATGAAACGGTGCGCCTGGACGATGGCGGCGGGGCCGATATAGTCCTCGTTGGCCCAGAAGCTGGGGCAGGAGGTCGTACAGGCCGCGCAGAGAATGCATTTGGTGGTATCATCGTAGCGCGCGCGGGCTTCCTGGCTCTGGTAGCGCTCTCCCGAGGCGGGCAGGTTGTCGTTGATCAGGTAGGGCAGGACGGCCCGATACTTGGCGAAAAAGGGCTCCATGTCCACGACCAGGTCTTTGATCAACGGCATCGAGCGCAGTGGTTCGACCTGGCACTCGTCGCCGACATCCTGCATTAACACCTTGCAGGCCAGTGCGTTACGACCATTGATCACCATAGCGTCGCTGCCGCAGATGCCATGGGCACAGGAGCGGCGCAGGGTAAGGGTGCCATCCTGGTACCACTTTACCTGGTGCAGAGCGTCCAGAACGCGGTCACTCTCTTCCACATCCACCCAATACTCTCCCCACCAGGGCTTGGAATCGGCCTCGGGATTGAATCTGCGAATTCGCATTTTGATGCGCATATTAGTAGGTTCGCTCCTCAGGTTGGTGGATTGTGACATTCACCGGCGCATAGTCCAGGCTGATCTTCCCATCCACTTTTGACGCGTAGGTGTGTGTAAGCCAGTTCTCATCGTCGCGGGCCTTGTGATCTTCACGGCTATGGGCCCCGCGGCTTTCGGTGCGGGCGAGGGCGCTGGCGGCGGTCACTTCGGCAAGGTCGAGCAGATTTTGCAGTTCGATTGCTTCGAGGATGTCGGTATTGAAGCGTTTGCCCTTATCCATTACGGTGATGTCCTGGGCAGCTTCCTGTAGCTCGCGAATGCGTTTCAGGGCCGATTGTATACCCTCTTCGGTGCGGAAGACTCCCACCTTGTCCATCATGAGGGACTGCATTTCGGTACGCAGATCAGCGACATTGTGCTGGCCCTCTTTAGTCAGCATATTTTCGAGCATGGCCTGGGTCGGCTCCCAGGTTTCGTCCGGCAACTCCGCCCAGTCATTTTGCTGACTGTAGGCTGCGGCGGCTTTCCCGGCCCGCTTGCCGAAGACAACAAGATCGACGAGGCTGTTGGTGCCGAGGCGGTTGGCGCCGTGGACGCTGACACAGGCGACCTCGCCGGCGGCGTAGAAGCCGGGCACCACATCGCCCTGGGCATTCAGTTGAACTTGCCCGTCGACGTTGGTGGGGATGCCGCCCATGGCGTAGTGAGCGGTAGGCTGCACCGGCATCGGCTCCACCGCGGGGTCGATGCCGAGATAGGTCTTGCAGAACTCTGCGCTGTCCTCCAGTTTGGTCTCAACAATGTGGCGACCGAGGTGGGTGGCGTCGAGATGGACGTAGCGACCGCCGTCGATGCCCTTGTTGTCGCGGACTTCGAGATAGATAGCGCGGCTGACCACGTCGCGGCTGGCCAGGTCCTTGAGGTTGGGCGCGTAGCGTTCCATGAAGCGTTCGCCGTCACGGTTACGCAGGATGCCGCCCTCGCCGCGCACGCCTTCGGTGATGAGGATGCCCATCTTGTAGATGCCGGTGGGGTGAAACTGGAAGAACTCCATATCTTCCAGGGGGATGCCTTTATGCAGCGCAATGGCAGGGCCGTCACCGGTAAGGCTATGCGCGTTGCTCGTGATCTCCCACATACGGCCAAAGCCGCCGGTGGCGAAGATCAGGGCCTTGCCATGGAAGACGTGGAGGTCGCCGCTATCGATCTCATAGGCGACGACGCCGGTCGCCTGACCGTCGGCAGAGAGCAGCAGATCCAGCACGTGGAATTCATCGAAGAAACGCACGTCGCGGGCGATGCACTGCTGATAGAGGGTCTGCAGGATCATGTGGCCGGTACGGTCGGCGGCGTGGCAGGCACGGCGTACAGGTTTCTCGCCGAAGTTGCTGGTATGACCTCCGAACGGCCGCTGGGCGATTTTGCCTTCGGCTGTGCGGTCGAAGGGCAGACCCATGTGCTCCAGTTCGTAGATTACCTCTACCGCCTCTTGGCACATGAGATCGACGGCGTCCTGGTCGGCGAGATAGTCGCTGCCTTTAATTGTATCGAAGGTGTGCCATTCGGCGCGGTCTTCTTCGAGATTGCCGAGGGCGGCGCCGATTCCTCCCTGCGCGGTGCCGGTATGGCTGCGTGTGGGATAGAGTTTGGTCAGGACGGCGGTATCGCTGCCCTGGCTGGCATAAAGGGCGGCCATCAGCCCAGCGCCGCCGGCACCAACAACGACCGTTTCAAATTTATGCGTGTGGATCATCTTGTCCTCAAGTTGCGAAGCGGCGAGACAGTAGGCGTTAATTCCGCATCGTGCGATGCGCTGGGGCGTTTGCCATCAGCCCATCAGGCGCTGGAACAGATTTCCCAAGCCGCCGGCGCCCAGAACGATCGCAACTGTTCCGAGCAGGATCAAAAAAAGACCGAGGCCAAAAACAGCCGCGGTGAGCAGGAAATTCAGAATCTTGTTATGGACATAGTCGTTAATTGAGAATCGGGCGCCGTTCATGCCATGGGCCATGCCGATGAAAAGAAGAGAGGCGTCAAAAAGGCGCCAGAATACCCCTGCCGGGCCGGACCAGCGCGCGTCAATGTTGTCGAAAGTGATATTCTCCACGCCCACGGCCATGTGCATGTAGAGCAGATGAAAGACAACTGTGATGAACATCACCAACCCGGTAAGACGCATGAACAGCCAGATTCTGCGTTCGTGATTGGGTGCGCCGTATGAGATTTTCCCCTGGTACGGACGGCTTGAAGATGTCGCCATTTGTCACTCCTCAGAAAGTGCCCCGCAGGGTGATGATGGCAGCCGGCACGAGCACAATGACGACGAGCGCCAGTTCTATTCGCACGATCGTCCGCTGGTACTGGCCCAATGCCGGGAAAAAGTCGATGATGATGATTCTCATGCCGTTGAATGCATGATAAAGCACGCCGAAAAGGAGAAACACCTCCAGAACTTTGGCGGGCGGCGACGTGTAAAGGGTTGCATGGACCCATTCGTAGGGTCCCGGCCCGATGGCGGCAATGAAGATACTGACGATATGCATGTACAGAAAGAGCACGATGCCGAGCCCGCTGGCCCGGTGCAATATCCAGGCCCACTGGCCCTCCGCTCCTCTGTAGGATATGCCTCTGTAGATCGATGCTACGAGGGCGGCCATTGGTAGGGAACTCCTTTTTGCGGCATACGAATTTGAGATGGTTGGTGCTTACAGGGCGCTTTGTTCCAAAAAGAACGAAGCCACAGACAAATCATAATCATCACCGGTGATCCTGTCAATTCAGGGCGGAGAAAGATAGATTTTGGGACAGTTCAGGCATGCCTGCGGTCGGGCCTGGAGATTCTAAGAGTTATTGCACAGTAGGGGTCGGAAGAAGGGGCGGGCGGGCAGAATGCTGGCTGGGGCAATCCCCGATTCTTCGTTCGGTCCTGCTGAATCGGTCTGTCACCAATCGGCAAAGAAGATTCGTCTGAAAGTGTCGTTAGCGGCTCTGTTGAGCAGCTGGCAACTTGCAACTTACTGCTGGCTTTCACCCCGGCGCAGGCGCGCCAGGAGCACATTCGGCTCCCAGACTTCGATCACAACGGTTGGTGTCAGGGTCTCGACGTTGTAAACGATCAGGTGCAACTCATACACGCCTGGCGGTAAGTCGGCCGGGATTCCCAGTTCAAACCAGGTGTCGACCGGTTCCTGTTCCTGCCACTGGCTCGTGGCCCTGGACTCGGAGTCAGTCAGGACTTCATCTTGTTGGAAAACACTATTTCCAGCATCGTCAAATATGCGTAAAGAAATCGCGAAATCGACTCGTTGTTCAGACCCTGTCCTCCAACGCAAGCCCACCCGAAGCGGTAGATCCGGCTTCAAATCTATCGTCTCTTGAACGGAAAATCGGTCCCCCCCTTGCTCCAGGATAGAGACGAGCAGATCGATCCCGCCATCGTAGTTGAAGGCTGCCCGCGGGCGGCGGTCACCCTGGACGGGGTCGCCGCCGCCGGCTATGAGTTGCCTGATGCGGGGCAGAAGGTCGGCTGACGAAGCCACAAGCGCGAACATTCCGTCGGCTATGCTGGAGCCGCTGATGCCTATTACTGCGCCCGTGTCCGACACGAGCGCGCCACCGCTTTGTCCGCCAGCGATAGAAGCGTCGGTCTGGAAGTAGGTGATGCGGCCCGATTCACCCTGACGCAGACGCGAAAGAATACCCTTAACGATTGTCGGCTGGGGGAAAGATTCGAATTCGGCCGGGTAGCCAATCAGGTACATGTCGGCGCCGATTGGCGTGGTCTCCCCGTCGATCAGGGGCAGAGGTTCGGTGGCGATTTCGATCGGGCCGAGTACAGCCAGGTCGGCCTCCAGATCCCAACCCTTTACAGGTATGCTATCGAACTCAGCTCCGTTGGGAAAGACGACGCGCGCTGTTTCGGAGGGGTAGACCACGTGGCGATTGGTAACGACGTAGCGCCCTTCGATGAGGACGCCGCTGCCACTCGCTCTTTCGGTCTGAACGTAAGCGATAGCCGGCGAGACTTTCTGAAAGACCTGGGCAGAGGTTAGCTTGGGAGGGATGAAGACGGCGATCGTGGTGTCTTCGGTATTGGCCGTCGTAACCAGAGGAGAATAGATCCAGGCCAGCGTTCCATAGTACCAGATCCGCCACCAGTCGCCGGTCTCGTTGCGGCCGATGATAGGGAATTGATCTCCGGGTTTGGCCGAGCCGACAGTGGGATAGTATGTGCCGGGCCCCCCGCGGACTTTCATATTTCTCTCAACGAGAACAATCGGTTCGGGTATAGGTATTTGAGTGGATTTTGAAGCTACGTCTGGAAGAACCTCTCGAATCGCGGTCTCGCTGGATGGGGTAGGCGTCAGTGGAGGGTTTGCCACTGCCGTCGCAAGGGAATCGATGAATTGTGGGCGGCCCTCAAAGTAGAGGGACAGCGCCAACAGAAGTAGCAGGAAGCCAAAAATGGCAGAGAGTATTCCCCACCTCTTCGCAGTGCCTTTGGACGGCGGAGAGTCGAAGGACTGTCCGCAGTGTGTGCAGAGAGCTTCTGATTCCGGGGTAAATTGGTCGCAGCCGGGGCAGCGTCTATAGAGTGTTTCTGCCATTGAGAGAGTTCAGTCCGATACAAAAACTCCTACGTGGCTTGCGAGAGGTACCCTTACCAACAAGGAGGCCCGCGCGAAGTGCGCGGGCCACTGTGATCCGGGCAACTGGTTGCGGTAAAGCGATGCTACATATTTTCGATCAGCGCCTGGCCGAATTCGCTGCATTTCAGTAGGATGGCACTCTCCATCAATCGTTCAAAGTCGTAAGTGACCCTTTTTTGACCGATTGTTTCTTCCATCGCCTGGATAATCAGGTCGGCGGCCTCATTCCAACCAAGATGGCGAAGCATCATCTCGCCGGACAGGATCACCGACGAAGGGTTTACTTTATCCTGACCTGTATATTTGGGGGCGGTTCCGTGAGTGGCCTCAAAGATTGCGCGTCCAGTCTCGTAGTTGATGTTTGCGCCAGGGGCGATGCCGATGCCGCCCACCTGCGCGGCCAGGGCGTCGCTGATATAGTCGCCGTTCAGGTTCAGGGTTGCCAACACGTCGTACTCGGCCGGGCGCGTGAGAATCTGCTGCAGCATAGCATCGGCAATGACATCCTTGATGATGATGTCTCCGCCGTCTGAGGCTTCCAACTGACGCCAGGGGCCGCCATCCAGGAGCTGTGCGCCGAAGGTCTGGTCGGCGGTCTGGTAGCCCCAGTTGCGGAAGGCGCCCTCGGTAAACTTCATGATATTGCCTTTATGAACGAGAGTCACGCTCTCGCGTCCGTTGTCGATAGCATATTGGATGGCGGCGCGAACGAGGCGGTCGGTACCCTCCTGGCTAACCGGCTTGATGCCAAAGCCGGCGGTATCGGGGAAGCGCACCTTGGCGTAACTTTCGCCGAATGCTTCGCTAAAGATCTGCTTGAAGCGCTCGACCTCGTCGGTGCCTTCCTCGAACTCGATACCGGCGTAAATGTCCTCAGTATTTTCTCGAAATATCACCATGTCGACCAGCTCCGGCTGCCTTACAGGGCTTGGGACGCCGGTGAAATAACGAACCGGGCGGACGCAGGCGTAGAGGTCGAGCCGCTGACGGAGCGCGACGTTGATGCTGCGGATGCCGCCGCCAACCGGGGTCGTCAGAGGACCTTTGAGGGCAACCATGTAATCATCGATAGCGTCCAAAGTTTCTTGTGGCAACCAAACTATCTCATTGTATACGTCGTTGGCTTTATCGCCGGCGTAAACCTCCATCCAAACTATCTTTTTCTGACCGCCGTAGGCCTTGGCCACGGCCTCATCCAACACGGGCTGGCTGGCAGCCCATATGTCCGGGCCTGTACCATCGCCTTCGATAAAGCAAACGATGGGATTGTCCGGTACCCGCAGATTTCCATTTTGATCGATGTCGATCCTCTCGCCTTCGCTGGGAACGACGATTCGCTCATATGCCATCAGTGCTAAGCCTCCAAATAGTTTGGTGAGAAAAATGTTACGTCAGGTCTTGCTCTACTTGCTCCAGCCATTGCGCGTCGGCACGGGAAAATATCTCGCCGGAGCGTTCCCGACACCATGGGCCGACGAGCCAATAAATTAAGCGGGCAGCGGATTCGGTACTGAGTAGGGTGCCCTGCCGATGGGCATCATGGAAGAGACTGAAGTCCAGGCTGGAGTCGTGAGTATCGACGCTGCGAATGTCGGCCTGCATTTCCGTTTCCACCATGCCGGGCGCGAGGGCGTTGACGGTTACGCCGGCCACATTGTCAGCCTGCAACTCGGCGGCCAGGCAGCGCGTGAGCATGTTGAGCCCGGCCTTGGCCGCGCAGTAAGCGCTCCAACCGGGCAGGACGTTATTGGCAGCGCCGCTGGTAACATTGAGGATACGGCCATAGCCCTGTTCAATCATGACCGGCAGCACATTTCGGGCCATTTGGAATGGTCCGACGAGATTGCAGTGGATGTTGTAGGCCCATTCTTCGGGATCGGCCTCATAGACTTGCTCCACCGGCCAGATTATGCCGGCGTTGTTGACCAGAATATCGATGCGGTCAAACTGAGTCAGGGCCGCCTCGACTACCTCTTCAATCTGTTCGGAATTCGTCACATCGCAGGGGACAGCAATGGCATGCGCTCCCGCCCGGCGGATTTGGCTGGCTGCTGCCTCGATCTGGTCTTCGCTGCGGGCGGTGAGGACGACGGATGCGCCGGCAGAGGCCAACAGGTTGCCGGCGGCGGCGCCGATGCCGCGTCCGCCACCGGTGATGATCGCCACTTGTCCTTGAAGTTTTCTGGAGGTCTTACTCTCCGCCATTTTTGTTAGAAAGCTATTGCCCATCGACAGAACTGGGAATCGAGCACGGTTGAACATAAGACAGTTTGTTCGCCGTGCAAATGGCTGTTACTCAATTTTCGTGAAGTCTACCAGAAGCCCGCCGAAACAACTATTTCACGGGATGATCGCATACGGTAAATGAGCGGCGTGTGTCATAATATCGTAGATGGAGCCAGGTATGCGCTCCTATTCCGAGAGACGTATTTGCTTTAAGGGGAACATCCATAAAATGTACAACTTTTTTACACAAGCCCACGATGGCTGGCACTACCTAGCGTCGCTGGCACTGGCTGTAGCGGTGGTGGTATTTCTGTTCAGTTGGATACGCGGGCAGGAGTGGAATCAGTTGGCGCAGCGCACAGGGACGTACGCCATCATTGTGGTGGATATCCAGTTGCTGCTGGGTCTGATTCTGTGGGGCGTTGGAGCGAGTTTGGGCATTATAGGAGCAAACGCAGCCCGTACGATCGAACATCCCTTCACGATGTTGCTGGCACTTGTACTACTGCACATCGGCTGGGTTTGGACTAAGAGGTCGGACGAAACGGTTCGCATACGTAATGGAGCCGTGACCTTCGTCGTCGTAGGGCTGCTGGTTCTGGCAGGCTTAACGCGGATTTGGGGCGTTTTGTAGAGAACCGCCGGATGAGGCTGCCGGCTCGAGTTGACTGGCGGCTTCATCCGGTCACATACGGAGCGGCTCCAACCCTTTTCCCTTCAGCCGTCGTATTCTCCAAACGCGGCTACCACGTTTTGACCGCCGAAGCCGAAAGCATTGACGATGGCCCGGCGAACGGGGAATTCGAGCAGTTCATTGCCGACGACATCAACGCCCAACTCCGGGTCTTCGGTGTAGTTGATTGTTGGTGGAATCTTGTTTTCACGTATGGCCATGACGGCGGCCAGCGCTGATTCGGCTCCTGCGGCCCCCAGCGCGTGGCCGACCATGCTCTTGATGCTGGTGGTCTTTGGCGTCGGCCGGCCGAATATCTGGCGAATCGCTAGCGCTTCGACCTCATCGTTCAGCTCGGTGCCGGTACCGTGGGCGAGGATCAGATCTACATCTTCGGGGGCGAGACTGGAAAAACGCAGGGCTCTCTCTATGGCGCGGCTGGCCCCGTCAGCGCTGGGATCGGGCGCGGTGAGGTGGTAGGCATCTCCGGTCAGCGCGCCGCCGAGGACTTCGGCATATATTTCTGCCCCGCGCGCCAAGGCATGTTCCTCGGTCTCCATGATCACTGAGACCGCCCCTTCGCCACTGACAAATCCGTTTCGATCGACAGAGAATGGGCGGCAGGCCTGTTGCGGCCTGTCGGTATCCTTGGAGAGCGGCCCCATATTGCCGAATGCGGCAAAGGTCAACATTGAGATTGCCGATTCAGTGCCACCGGCGATCATTACATCGGCTTCGCCTCTCTGCAGAAAGTGAAACGCCTCTAATATTGAGTAATGGCCGCTGGCGCAGGCGGCGGCGCTGGTCATGACCGGACCGCGCGCGCCGACCGCCATCGAGACAACACAGCTGGCTGCATTGGCCATGGCACTGGGCACGACAAATGGGCCCACGGTCTTCCAGGACTTTTCGACCAGCTTTTCGGTGGCGTGCTCGATTTCAATAATGCCGCCGCCTCCTGTGGCCATCATCACGCCGACCTCATCACGATTAGCGTCAGTGATCTCGAGACAGGAGTCGGTCAACGCCTGCTTTGTGGCAGCAACGGCAAACTGCGTGGCGCGTGCCGTGCGTCGTATGAACTTTCGATCCATGTATTGTCGGGGGTCGAACTCCTTTACCTCACAAGCGATGTTGTAAGGCATATCTCCGGCATCAAATAGTGTCAACGCGCCAGCGCCGGATTTACCGATCAGCAGATTCTTCCAGAAAGTGCCTGGGTCGTTGCCAATAGGTGTGATCGCGCCCATGCCTGTGATCACAATCCGTTTCATACGTGCCTTCCTTCTTCATCCAAGTAGCGCCCCGTGGGAGTTTGGGCATATCCGACCCAGCCGGGCGGAATCGGTTCTCCGCGCTTTGCAACTTGTGAATCCTTTGCTGACACCAAATGCCAGAACATTCGAAGTGGGATAGTTGCCTAAATTGGCAAACAAAGGATAGCGCTTTTATCGTCCTCCATGAGACGGGTTAGAGGAGATTATAGAGGAGAGCAGTCATGACGTCAAAATCATTGTGAATTTTTTGGAGAATAATCGAATTCGGGGGTTAACGGCGGGGGAACTCGTCCTGCCAAGTTAGGAGACAGGTGTGCAGAGGCATCTTGGGAGAATTCACGTGGGCCATTCACGGTTACGCCTTGTCCAGAATCGCGGCCAGCAGCGCCATCCGGATGTACATGCCGTTGCGCATCTGGCGGAAATAAGCGGCTCGGGGGTCGTCGTCAAGGGCGTAACTGATCTCGCCGACGCGGGGCAGTGGGTGCATGACGATCATATTCTCTCCAGCCTTGGCCATCAGGTCCTGGTCGACTACGTAGAAATCCTTGACTCTATCGTATTCGGCCAGGTCGGTAAACCGTTCTCTCTGCACCCGGGTCATATAGAGCACATTCGCTTCACCGATGACAGAGTGCAGATCATCGACCTGGCTATAGGAATGGCCGGAAGCCTGAACGGCTTCCAGGACGTCAGCGGGCAGGCGCAAGATGTCCGGGCTGACGAAAATGAAGGAGACCTTGTAGTTCAGGAGCAGTTTGGTCAAGCTGTGGACAGTGCGCCCGTAACGCAGGTCGCCCACCATCACGACTTTGAGGTCGTCGATTTGCTGCAACTCTTCCTGCACAGTGAAGAGATCGAGCAGGGCCTGGGTCGGGTGTTCGCCGACGCCGTCTCCGGCGTTGATCACCGGCTTTTCGGCATAGTAGGCGGCAGTTGCGGCGGCGCCAACTTCCGGATGGCGAATAACGATCACGTCGGCGTAGCATTCAAGTGTGCGGATGGTGTCAGGCAGGCTTTCACCTTTGCTGACGGAGCTGTACTGGACGTTGTTGATGGGGATCACCTGGCCGCCGAGACGCTGCATTGCGGCCGTAAAGCTGGAGCTGGTGCGCGTGGATGGTTCGTAGAAAAGATTGGCCAGGATTTTGCCCTGCAACAGCTCGGCGCCGCCGAAACGCTCGACCAGTACGCGCATTTCGTGGGCAATTTCGATAATAGCACTGAGCGAGGCGCGATCGAACTGATTGACGCTGAGAATGTCTTCACCTGCAAAGCTCTCTATCGTGGTTGTCATGTGCTCCTTTCCTGTGCCACTTGTTGTCGACTCACACCAAAAACGCGCTTTACGCGTCAGGACAGATACAGGTGGGGGCTGGCGTTAACTTCGATTGCGACGCCTGGACCGGAGGAATTCCAGTCGGGCAAATTCTTAGTTTCTAACAGAGCTCCTGGAAAAGCACGTGCCCGCTGCCGGGCTTTGCCACAACCTGTTCGCCATCAAAAACGGTCTCACCCCTCAGCACGACTTTGCCGACGCGTCCCTTCACCGACCGGCCGGCGAAAGGTGTCCAGCCGCAACGGGTACGCATGCCCCTGTCATTTAGTTCGTAGACCTTGTCCACGTCCACCTCGACCCAGGTCTGCGGCTGCTCTGCGAGACCGTAGATACGGCGTGGATTCTTGACGCAACGCAGGAGCAGGTCGTCCAGTTCCAGTAGGCCTTCATCGACAGCTGTGAGCAGGAGAGGGAGCATGGTTTCCACGCCCGGCACGCCGGGAAGCGTTGAGTTCGGTGAGTGTGTACCACCGTTCTGGGGCAGTTCCGAGGTCACTGCGGAGTCCATCGCGACACCCTCCTCATCTTTTTCCCCTCGCCTCGGCATTCCCTTCTCGGAGAAAGTGTGAGGTGCATGGTCGGTGGCGAAGATGTCGATGACATCAAGATTTTCCCACAGTGCCGCCACGTCGTCAGGTGAGGCCAGTTTGGGCCGCATGTCGAAACGGTTGCCGCCGCGCTTGTAGTCTTCTTCGGTCAGAAACAGGTGGTGGGGGGTGGCTTCGCAGGTAACCTGGATGCCCTTCTCTTTGGCCGCGCGGATGAGTTCGATCTCACTGCGGCGGCTGACGTGTACGATGTGCAGCGGCAGATTGTAGAGATGGCTGAGAGTCAGACAGACGGATACCATCATCTCCTCTGCATGGACGGCGACGGGGCCAAGCGCGGCCGCGGACGCCTGCGCCGCTTGGTTGCGCCCGTTTCCGTCGTGCGGCGCGTCCTGCCGCCAGCCGTTCAGTTCGTCGGCGCGCTGGGCCCAGGTCCGGAAAAGGCGATGGAGAAGGCCTAGCTCTTCGATGCGCAGGCTGCCAAACGTTTCATTGACATAGATTTTGAGACCGCAAGCCCGGGAGGCAACGGGGAGGTAGGCATCGACGTCGGCTACGGTTGCGCCGACGAACAGTCCAACATCACAGACTGCCTTTGCTTCCGCCAGACCGACCTTTCCCTGGAAATCGGCCGGAGTGGAAGTGGGCGGAACGGTGTTGGGCATGTCCAACACAGTCGTCGCGCCGCCGGCGAGTGCAGCGCATGTGCCGGTATAAAGATCCTCTTTCTGTGTGTAGCCCGGTTCGCGGAAATGTACGTGTGCATCGACGAGGCCGGGCAGGCGCAATGTCGTCATCGGTCTCCAACCGTTTGCAGATAAAACTGCCCCATTTTACTTGAATGTCGCGGATGCGGCAACAGACAGATGGGCTGTGATCGGAGTCAAATTTTTGAGGTGCGATTTTGCAGATTTGGCAAGAGTTTTCGGAAATACTAGAACGCGCCCTCAGAGGCATTGGCGGCTGTGGGGAGGAGTAAGAAGCGACAGGATGTTGGAGAGTCCTGCGTCCTCTTCTAGGAGTGGACCGCATTGACCGAATCAGGATTTGGACGTAGAGCGGCCGCATTTGACCAGTGAAAAGGCTACTGCTATGCTTACCGCGTCTCTGAATCAGGGAGTCTTGGGAAGTGCTCAGCCAGCAGGTCCCTTCGCTATTATGCTGAGCCGACTGTCCGTACCGCGACCGAAGAAGGCGTTGGCGGCAAGCCGCCCGTTTCCAATCTGGAATGTCCACCCCTCGTCATATACGTCTAGGCAGCCGAGGATCGGCACTTGCCCTCTGGCAGACAGAGCATGTGGCTATTCGGCTGCGCGCGCTGTATCCTGACGTGTCCGTAGAAACGGTCATCATCCAGACCCGGGGAGACGAGTTTAAGGACAGACCCCTGCCGAGCATTGGCGGCAAAGGTCTGTTCACGCTGGAATTGGAGGAGAGGCTGCGGACAGGCAGAATTGACGGAGCCGTCCACAGCCTGAAGGACCTGCCTGTTGACGATCCGGAAGGGCTGGCTCTGGGTGCGATTCCGGCCAGGGGCGACGTGGCGGACGCGCTGGTTGTGCGAGGCACGGGAGAGCCAGGAGAGCTAGTGCGGGACGGCCTCCCGGTACTTCGAGAAGGGGCCGTGGTCGGTACAGGCAGCCGGCGCCGATCGGCCCAGTTGCTGGCGCTGCGCCCCGATCTGCGGATCGTGGATATCCGCGGCAACGTGGATACGCGTGTACGCAAGACTCTTGATCCTGCGGGCGAGTATGACGCCGCGGTTCTGGCGGTTGCGGGGTTGAGACGGCTGGGGCTGGAGAGTCATATTGCCGTCACGCTGCCCTATGAGACGATGTTGCCAGCCCCGGGGCAGGGCGCGCTGGCTGTGCAGTGCCGGCAGGAATCTGAATGGATTTCGTTTTTCGGGGGAATTGATGATAAGGCGACACGCGCAGCGGTGACGGCCGAGCGGGCCTTCCTGGCCGAACTCGGAGGCGGCTGTCGCGCTTCCGTTGGCGCGCTGGGAGAATGTCGCGAGGCCGGCGTAGAGGCACGCGGCTCGGCGGACGAGAAGTCAAAGGGAAGCCTGCGACTTTGGGGCCGGGTCAGCGCGCCGGACGGCAGCCACCAGGTCGATGCGCAAATAGCCGGCCAACGCGATGAGGCGAACCTGTTGGGCCGGGCCCTTGGGCAGCAGGTGCTACGCCGGGGAGCGAAGAAGATAATCGAGCAGATCGCAAAGATCGAAGAAATGTCAAATGAGAACCGCCGGCCATAGTTGACAGATTTCCGTGTCCATCCAGATAGGAAAGAACCAACAAAGATGACTACGCAGACGCTCACAGGGCTTCGAATCGCCAACACACGCGCCTTGCGCCAAGCGCCAACACTAACACGATTGTTGGAGAAAGAAGGCGCCGAAGTATTGCATTATCCGACGGTGGAAATCGAGCCTTGCGCCGATTCGGACGAGTTTGACGCAGCGCTGACGGAGCTGGCCCGGGGACAGTTCGACTGGCTCATCGTGACCAGCACCAACACTGTATATATTTTGGCCGACCGGCTGCGGGACCTGGGCATGGGGCTCGAAGGTGTAGCCCGGTCCAAGACGAAAGTTGCGGCTGTGGGTTCGGCGACCGCGTCCGCCATTGCCCAGGAGTTAAACCTTGTCATAGACCTGCTGCCGGAGGAGTATGTGGCTGAATCACTGGCGGCCAGCCTGCAGGTGGGCAGGGGAAGCCGGGTATTTCTGCCGCAGTCGGCGATTGCGCGTCCGGTGTTGGTCAGGGCTCTGAAACGGGCCGGCGCAGAGGTCAGGGCGGTAGCAGCCTACCAGACGGTTGTCGGTCATGGCGGCGACGATCTGCCGAGGCACTTCTGGCAGGGGGATGTGGATGTCGTCCTGTTTACGAGCGCCTCGACGGTCCACAATTTTGTGAGCCGGCTCAAGGCCGAAAGCGGTGAAGCCGGCATGCTCTGTGACGTGACCGTTGCCTGCATCGGACCGATGACGGCGGAGGCGGCACGGCGGCATGACCTGCCGGTGCAGGTCGTGGCCGAGAGGCGCACTGTTGAAGGACTGGTGCAGAGCTTGAAGTCCTATTTTGCCCGTCGCCGCCGATGACGACGCCGGATTCCAGCGCTCGCTTCAGTGGTCGCGTCGAGAACTATCTCAGATACCGACCGCGTTACCCCCGCGAAATCATTCCATTCTTGCAGAGGGAAATTGGTCTTGAAAGCAGCTGGCGGGTGGCAGATATCGGCTCCGGAACAGGATTCCTGGCTGAACGGTTCGTGGAACTTGGCTGCGAAGTGACTGGAGTGGAGCCAAACGGGGCCATGCGCGAGGCGGGGGACACGTATCTGTGCGGCCGGGGAGATTTTCGTAGCGTCGAAGGAACCGCGGAGAGCACCGGCCTGCCCGGAGCGTCGGTCGATCTTGTGAGCGCGGGTCAGGCATTCCACTGGTTTGAGCCGGTGCGTACGCGGGAGGAGTTCAGACGGATACTGCGGCCTGGGGTTCGATTGTTCTAGTCTGGAATTCGCGGCCGCCTGCGCTATCCCTTGTTACACAGGAATACGAGTCGATTCTAGGGGAAATGGGCCAGGATTACGATAAGGTTGCTGAGAAAAACACACGGCCTCAGACCATGAACGGTTTTGTCGGCAACGGGGCATCGCTGGCGCACACCCACTTTCCCAATATCCAGTCCTATACCTGGGACCAGCTACGAGGGCGAGCGCTCTCATCTTCTTATGCGCCGCTTCCGTCAGACCGGCGACACGGGTGGTTCGTTCAGGCGCTGCGTGCGCTATATGAAAGGCACCAGGAGGACGGCGTGCTTGCATTCCCTTACGAGACGAACCTGTATTGGGGTCAACTGACGCGATAGGGTTGAAACGAGACTGCCCCAGGAACTTGGTGGATTGTGATCGGAAGAGCTCCAACTGGCTTGAACAAGACTGACATGGCGGGAATACTATGAACACCTTACAGCCTGTGCAGACCACCATCAACGGTCATGCGACTGCTGCGGAGCCGGTACTGCGCCCGCGGCGGACGCGGATCAGCCCGGCGCTGCGGCGGATGGTGCGTGAGACAACACTTTCGCCGGCTGACTTCATCTATCCACTTTTCGTGCGCCACGGCAGGGGCGAGCGCCGCCCGATCAGCTCGATGCCGGGGCAGTTCCAGCTCTCGGTAGACGAATTGCACAGAGAGGCCGATTCGGTTCTGGAGCTGGGCATTCCGGCGGTGCTCCTGTTCGGCATTCCGGCGGAAAAGGACTGGTGCGGTAGCGATAACTTCAGTCCCCACGGCGTGGTGCCAGAGGCGATTCGGGCTCTGAAAGAGTCCGCGCCGGAACTGATTGTCATCTCCGACATGTGTTTCTGCGAATATACGGATCACGGCCACTGCGGGATAGTCAATTCACCATCGGTGGACAGCTACAACGCCGCACTGCCGGAGGGCTATCTGCTCAACGACCCGACGCTGGAGCTGTTGGGACGGGCGTCGGTTGTGCATGCGGAGGCCGGCGCGGATATCATTGCACCGTCTGCGATGCTGGACGGCATGGTGGCGTCGATTCGCAGTGCGCTTGACGAAGCCAGGTTGGCGCATGTGCCGATACTGAGCTACGCGGCCAAATACGCCAGCAGCTTCTACGGGCCTTTCCGCGAGGCAGCGGAGAGCCCTCCCTCGTTTGGTGACCGTAGCCAGTATCAGATGGACCCGGCCAACCGCCGCGAGGCGCTTAAGGAGGTTGCGCTCGACGTAGCCGAGGGCGCCGACATGATTATGGTCAAACCTGCTCTACCCTATCTGGACGTTCTGGCTGCGGTGCGGGAAGAGTTCAACCTGCCCACGGCCGCGTACCAGGTGAGCGGCGAGTATGCGATGCTCCACGCGGCCGCGGCCAATGGCTGGCTCGACCTGGAGAAGTGTGCCCTGGAGAGCCTGACCAGCATCAAACGGGCCGGGGCGGACATGATACTGACCTACTTCGCCAAGGACGCGGCGGGCTGGCTGGCCGAGAAACAGTAGGCACAGATGCCGGTCGTTGAGGAAAGTATTCTACAGTTCGAATTGTAGCGTGCGCGCAGTTTCGATGGTGGGGCCGACAACCTGCATCGCATCCTCGTGGCCCCAGATTTGCTTGTCCAACGCCGTTTAGCTATACTGATTCGGCTTTTTGGAAAGGGCTGGCACCTGGTCGTCATGCGGGCCGACCCTTTCAGTTCGGAGAGGTCGCATAGTCTGGCCGAGTGCGCGGGCCTGGAAAGCTCGTAGGGTGCAAGCCCTCGAGGGTTCAAATCCCTCCCTCTCCGCCTCGCGTGTTTGCATCGCTTCGTCAGTCGCTGGGTCCTGTGCGGCAGGGCACCGTGAACTCCGTCAGGGCCGGAAGGCAGCAGCGGTAAGCGATTCGTCCTGGGTGCCACAGGGGCGCCTGGCAGCTGGCGAAGCGGTGCGAGCGCGCGAATTCTTTTTGAGCCCAAACACCGTCAATTCACCCTCACTCGCCGGCGGACGTCCGCCAACCCAGGAAACCGGGCACATACCTTGGTGCTCGGGCCGGACGCCGCGTGTTCACAGACCTGAAACCTCTTGCTGAAGCAAAATCCGACCCGAATTTATCTGTTCATAGGCGGCGGGCGGGCGCTCTTTAACGCGCTGGTCTTTACGATCAACCTGATTTATCAGGTGGAGACGGTGGGCCTGAATCCATTTCAAATGGTGTTGGTGGGCACCCTGCTCGAAGTTACCGTCCTCCTGTTTGAAGTGCCAACCGGCGCGGTTGCCGACGTCTATTCGCGGCGGCTCTCAGTGATCATCGGGCTGGCGTTGGTGGGCTGCGGATTTCTGCTGGAGGGGTCGATCCCCATGTTCTGGGCGGTGCTGGGCGCGCAGGTGCTATGGGGAATCGGCTATACTTTTCTCAGCGGTGCGTTGCAGGCCTGGCTGGCTGACGAGATAGGTGTTGAAGCGGCGGGCCCGGTCTATTTGCGTTCGGCACAGGTCGAACTGATCGCGGGGTTTGTGGGTATTGGGATCAGCGTGTGGCTGGCGAGCCGCTGGCTGCAGTTGCCGATTCTGGCCGGCGGCGTGCTGTACATCGCGCTGGCAGCTTGCATGATCTTTATCATGCCTGAGAAGGGTTTTCGCCCAACGCCGCCGCAGGAAAGGGAGACATGGAAGGAGATGGCGGGTACCGCGCGCGCAGGGCTGCGGGCGGTGCGCGGGCAGCCGGCGCTGCGCATTGTTGTTGGTCTCAGTCTAGTGACCGGGCTATATAGCGAGGGCTATGACCGTCTCTGGACCCCTCACCTGCTGAACGTTTTCGACTTTCCCTCCTTCTTTGGCCTGGACGACGCCGTGTTCTGGTTCGGCGTCATTGGCGCGGGCGCGGCGTTGACCGGGATCGCCGCCAACGAGTTGGCGCGGCGGGGGCGGGCGGCCGAGGACCGGACGCGTTCCACCAACTGGCTGACATTGCTTTACGGGCTCTTACCGGCCAGTCTTCTCCTCCTCGCCTGGACGCGCAGTTTCTGGGTGGCGGTGGTGGCGCTGTGGGGGATCAGCCTGTGCCGCAGTACAATCGAGCCGCTTGAGAACGCGTGGATCGTGCGCAATACGCGCAGCGCGCAGCGAGCGACAGTGATTTCGGTGTGGGGGCAGGCGAATTCGCTCGGGCAGGCGGCCGGCGGGCCGGTACTGGGCTGGATAGGGACGGCGGCGCGCATTCCGGTGGCGCTGACGGTCTCTTCGGCGGTGCTTTTACCGGGACAGTGGTTGCTGGGGCTGGCGAGAAAAGATCGGTCATCGCAGGAAGGTGAGGACTCGCAGGGCTGAAAGCCAACCAGATTGGAACGGGGGAATGGGTCCAGAGGCAGTAAAGGGGGAAAGCGAACTTGTGATCATTGAAGTCTCTGAGGATTCACAGCTGTGGCAGCAGCTTTGGCCTGTTGTCGAGGCACTCGGTCAGGAGAACTATGTTCAGGTTCAGGCGGGACATTTCCGGGCCAGCCACATTCTTGCAGCGCTTGTGAACGGCCAACCGGTTGGATTCCTGCGATTTGTTGTACAAAGATTAGGGGAGGACGAGGGGCGGCCACCTATCGTTTTCCGGGAGCAGACGCTTTACGAGGCGAAAATCATCGCATTCGGCGTGTTGCCAGAGGAGCGCAACCGGGGAATAGGGCGTTCACTTCAGCAAGAAGCGATGAGAAGGGCACAGGCTTTGAACTGCTGCCAGGTTCGCTCACGAAGCGCCTATGGAAATGATGCTAACTACCACCTCAAGATATCTTTGGGCTTTGGAATCCAACCCAGTTTAGAAAATGATTCGGTGTATTTCATCAAGGCCTTGCCGGCGGTAGATGGGTTGAAATCCAACTAGGGGAAAATTTCTCAAATCTTGACTCGGGGCGTGGAATGCGATATAATCAGGATAGATGGGGATGAACGGCTTCGACGGGGCATTGTCAGGCCTGAGACTGCAAGCCGTAGAGCGTCGACTACGTTAAAAAGGCGCAAACACATACAAATGCCAAAAACACAGGCATGGCTTTCAACTTTGGCTTCACCCCGGCCGCTTCCGCGGCTGCGGCAGCCTAGGTAAGCCACCGGCCCTTTCAAAAGGGCCACGGTTCATCCCGGTGGGGCCAGCAGGCCGGATGGTCACCGACATACACTGTGAGCTGCGGCAGCGGCACGCCGATAATGCTGCCTAAGAGAATCGGCTAGTCAGCGATGCGCCTCGTGTTGATCCGAGGACCGCCGACAAAACAAATATAGATCAACTAAGCTTGTAGACGTTTCAGGGCGAATGTTGCGGACGCGGGTTCGATTCCCGCCATCTCCACCAGAATAGGAAGGCGATCCGGGTAAAAAACCGGGTCGCCTTTTTGTTTATTGTCGCAGGCGCGTGCGGCCTTGGCCCTGGGTTGCCAGATCACTTGGATGGCAAATTGTGCTGGCGATTCACTTAGAATCCAAAGAAGAGGACATGCCTGTCGTAGGCGAGGAGGGTGTCAATGTCAGAGGTCGACCTCAAAGAATGTCCTTGGCGTTTATACGTCCTGGACATGATTGAATTCAGCGAGAAGGTCCTTGCGTACACCAAGGGAATGGACCGGCAGGCGTTCATCGCCGATGGGCTCGCCTATGACGCCACACTGCGTAACCTGCAACTAATCGGCATGGCTGCAAGGCTCATACCAGCCGAGGTACGTCAGGCCCACTCGGAGGTTCCCTGGCAACTTTTCACTGGCAATTGCGATCACCTGGTGAGTTCCTACCTGACAATCAGCGACAGTTTCGTCTGGGACTTAGTCCGGGGGGGCGTGCCCGACTTGCTTCCTGCGTTGCGGAAACTATCGGCATGGAAGAGCGAGAAAGAGAATTAGACTACGAGATGGAATCTGAAAAAGAAAATAGAAACGTCCCCCACTAGGAGGGACGCCGGCCCAATGGTACTTACAAGAGATCTCTGAACTCCGCTCACCTGTGTTCATTGAAGTGCAGGCGAAAGTCAGTATCGTGTCTCAGCTCTGGGAAGCCAGCAATCGGTGCATCACAGAATTCTCAAGTCACTGAAAACACAAGAGCCTCAATTTTTGCACGCTCAGTCCTTCAACTCCAAGTAGGCTATCTCTTCCTCGGTCAGTTTGATCTCCGACGCCTCCACGTTAACGCGCACCTCATCAATGTTTCGCGTCCCTGACAGTGCGTGGATTCCGTCGGGCTGGTTGTAGACGTAGGCCAGGGCGATGTGCGGAACAGTGACGCCCTTATCGGCGGCCAACTCCTGCACGCGGTCGTGGCGTTTGAAGTTCCCCTCTTCGCAGTAGACTTTGATGGCTAGCTGGTCATACCACTCGGTGAACGAATCGAGGTTGTCGCGGCGGAAGCGGCCGCTGAAGAAGCCGCCGGCCAGGCTGGACCAGACAAAAAGCGTGACGCCGTTGTCGCGGCACCAGGCGCGGGCAGCCTCTCCGGCAGGTCCGCTGACGCTGACGCAGTCGCGCCAGGGCGGCTCTATCTGGACGGCGAGGCTGAACTGTGGGCTGCTTGCGACGAAGGGGGTCAGGCCATGCGCGGCGGCGTATTCGTTGGCCTCCTGCAGGCGTTCGGCGCTCCAGTTGGAGCCGCCGTAGGCATCGATCTGGCCGGCTTCTTTGGCCGCGTGGAGTGTCTCTACGATAGGGCCGACCGGTTTGTCGGGGTCGTCGCGGTGCAGCACATACAGGTCGATACTGTCGACTTTGAAGCGGGCGAGGCTGTCGTGGAGGTCGGACTGGATGTCGTAGGGTGTGACGCGTTTGCGGTCCTGACTGTGGTGCGCGCCTTTGCCGAGAATGACGATCTCGTCGCGCAGGCCGCGTTCGTTGATCCACTGGCCGACGGCGCGCTCATTATCGCCGCCACCGTAGCCGTGGGCGGTGTCGAGGCAATTGCCGCCGGCCGCGTGGAAGGCGTCGAGCACGGGGTAGGCGTCGTCGGGGTTCTTGGTGTTTATCCACATCGTTCCTAGCACGAGCCGGGAGACGGGTTTGTCGATGCCGGGGATTTTGGAATAGAGCATGTAGGGTATTCCTCAGAGTTGAGGGCGTAAGGATTGCCGCCCCGGTGGCATTGATTGTTACCGGTGTATTCTACTCTACTTTTGCGACAGGGCAGGTAAATTCGACAGCGCAATCGGTTGAGGTGAAGCCTGCGAATCGTTGGCCTAATGGCGTACCTCTCTAGTTGATACTAGCGTTATCTCCTGTCAAACCCCTCACTCATTCCCAGGCGCCGGACGATCCCTTCGATACCTCCCCCTAGTAAAGACCTGAGCCGATGCGTTCCCAGTTTCCGCTGTCAACAGGATGAGTACAAAGACCGTTATTGGCCAGATGCGCTTACACTGCGTCATTTCTGCGCCTCGACGTTTTACGGCTATGCATTGCATTTTCCGTTCGCGGCTATTCCGTTGTCGGGAGACCGGGAGCGAATCAGCGGCTCTCAGATTCTCGTTTTGTCAGAAATCTGATTGCGGGAGGCCAGACAAGACGATAGCGCTTTTGGCCTCTGATTGGCCTTCTAAGGAAACATTCGCGCTGTCTTCCAGCCCGACAGCGTTTGCGCCGTATTCTTGAGGGAACTTCCTGTGCGATAGATCTTACGCCTCGACATCGATGGAAGGGTCTTGACCGCTCGACGGAATGTTCTAAATGTCTCACCGTAGGCGGAATGAACTTGAGGCTGCTGTCTTTCCAGAACGGCCCACCACCCCTTGGCTAACTTGAAACCCTTAACTCCCATGAAGGCTAGAGAGGCGACCTGAAGCACAAACAACACAGGCATTAACATAGGTATCAAGAATGGAAATAGCAGGGAGATGCCGACAATTATGCCGGTCGTGACAAAGGCCCCACCCCCTGCTTGGACGCCTGTTCTGACGACCTCTTGCACCATCTCGCGCCATGTGATCTTGCCTTCCGCATAATTCAGGCCGCACTCTACGCAGGCCAGTGCACCACTGACGACAACGGCCACTAACGCGCCTTGGACCATGCTGCTTGCAGTTTGGGCGATAGAGGCTCGTATGGCATTTGAGCGCATGACAGCTCTGGCGTCGGCAATGTCCGCCAGACTCATTGGATTCGACCCAAGGGAGCGGTTCTTCTCGGAACTCCACCACATTGCGTTGTCCGCGGTCGATGGTCCTCCCTTTGATTTGGCGATGATGTGAGACCAGTTCTTACCTTGGTGAAACTTCCAAAGCGCTTCCGGGCCGCCCACGCGTACTTGGATAGGGATGCTCTCCCAGACAGCTTGGGCTTGAGCAAGGTTCTTTAACTCGTTCCCAGCCACCTGATACTTCTCAATCAGAATCTCTGGCAAATTGCCGAAATAGAGGTTGCGCGTAAATGTATTGAGAAAATAACCTGCCACCCACATCGTCCCAACACCGGTTGATAGCAAGTCCTTGTCAGACGCCTTGATCCGCATTCTGTCCCTGTTGCTGCTGTCGCCCCGGCCGTGTTGGAAGACTCGTTGGGTGACGCGTGGCCTTTCTCGACCCGACACGCTTGTACGCAGATAACTGTCGCCGTAGCTGAAGTAGTGCCGCTCCCCATAGCTGTTAACGCGTCTGATACCGTAACTACGGACATAGCGGCGGCCACTGTGGTTGGCGCGTCGGGTACCATAGCTGCGTGCGCCCCGGTCGCCATGTTGCCTCTTTGGACCATGAGACGAGCCATAGGAGCGCCCACGCCGAATCGTTTCGACGTAGCTGTTTTCTCTTCTGTTTTGATTTACCAGGCCAAAGGACGGTACAGGAGAAAACACAGATTGCGAGTTTTTGGTAACCCGGGAAAACAGATGCTCAGCCTTGACGGCCGAGTTTAGAAATTGCCGAGTCGCAGAAGCAAACTTGGTGACCTCTCTATGTTGTACACGACGAAGGATAGAGGCAGCTTTGGCAAGGGCGCCTTGGCGAAGTCCGGGTGAGGAGCCAGTTCTGGTTGCCACACGCCTGAATCCACGACGGAACGCAAATGTGCCTTCGGTCATAGTCCACTCATTTCGCTACGGAAATGTGTCAAGTTTGGGTTCCTCAGGCTAAGATCATTTCGCTTTCTGACAGGCTTATCCCCCCAACGCCATCCCCTTGAACGCCTCAACCTGGCCGCGGATAGCGCGTTCGGTGGGGAGGCGTTCGATGCTGGAGGCGCCGAAGAAGCCGGCGATGCCGGGCATCATTTGCAGGGCAGTGCCGACGTTGTCGGGTTCGTCGAAAGGGCCGCCGTGGCAGATGACGATCTGGTCCGGATTGACACGGCGGCCGGCTGCGGCCATGTCCTGCACTTTGTCGACAGCCTCTTCCAGCGTGAAGGACACTGCGGCGCCGATGCTGCCGGCGGTGGTGAGGCCGACGTGGGCGACAAGGAGATCGGCGCCGGCCTCGGCCATTGCGGTGGCCTCCTCAGGCGTAAAGACGTAAGGCGCGGTGAACATATCAAGCTGGTGGGCGATGGCGATGGCCTCGACTTCCTTGTCATAGCCCATGCCGGTGCCCTCCAGATTCTCGCGGAAGTTGCCGTCGAGGAGCCCGACGGTGGGGAAGTTCTGCACGCCGCTGAAGCCTATGTCCTTGAGCTGTTTGAGAAATACGTGCTTGAGGCGAAAGGGGTCTGTGCCGCAGACGCCAGCTAGCACTGGTGTGTCCTGCACGACCGGGAGCACCTCGGCCGCCATTTCGACGACGATGCCATTGGCGTCGCCATAGGGCATCATGCCGGAGAGCGAACCGCGGCCGGCCATGCGGAAACGGCCGGAATTGTAAATGATGATGAGGTCGGCGCCGCCGGCTTCGGCAAACTTGGCGGAGATGCCGGTGCCGGCGCCGCAGCCGACGATCGGCCTGCCCTCAGCTTGCTGGGCTTGGAGCCGGGCGATGATCTCCAGTCTTGGGATCGACATAGGGAATGCTCCTTGGACGTTTCGTCGAGCTTATCTGGTAGCGAGTACGGCGTGGCATCGGGAGACTGGCTAGGATTCCGCTTGCAGCATCTCCAGCAACAGAGAGACCGCACTCTCGGCAAACTCAGGGTCATTGATATTGGCGTTCACTTCGATCAGTGGGATGTCGGCGCGCAGGTCGTTTTTGAGGGCGTCGTAGCAGGCCTGATCAGCGTCCGGGTCCCAGAAGCGATCGTCTTCGCTGTCCAACATGGAGACGCCTCCGAGGGGAATCAGTACGGAGACCTTTCCGGCCTGGCCGGCGTTGGCGGCCGCGGCAAGCATTGCGCCCATTTGCCGGTTCTCCTGCTCGTTGGTACGCAGGAGAGTGACCTCCGGGTTCCACTGATAGAGGTTGCGCTCGCGGTAGTGTTCGGGCACGGTTTCGATGCCGCCGAAGTTTGCCATATCTACGCAGCCGGGAACGATAACGGTGGGAACGCCATGCCTGGGCGCGGCCTGAACGCGGTCCGGCCCTGCGCTGAAGACGCCGTCGCATATTTCGTCGGCCAGCTCGGTTGTGGTCATGTCGAGACAGCCGGCGATGTAGCCGTCGCTGATGAGGTCTTCCATGGTGCGCCCGCCGCTGCCGGTGGCGTGGAAGACGAGAACTTCGTAACCTTCGGCCTCCAGCAGGCCGCGGGCGTGGTCGACGGCGGCGGTGGTGTTGCCGAACATGGAGGCGGCAATGAGCGGTCGCTCGTCGGCGGTGGCCTCGGCTTCGGTCTTCACCATGCCGGCGACGGCGCCGGCTGCATTGGCATAGATTGCACGGCTGAGGCGGTTGATGCCGGCCACGTCGACGACGGACGGCATGAAAGTGATGTCCTTGCTGCCGGCATAGACGCTTACATCGCCGCCGCCGACGGTGGAAACCATCACTTTGGGCACGCCAACCGGCAGCGTGCGCATAGCCGAGGTAGCGATCGATGTGCCGCCGCTGCCGCCCATCCCCAGAATGCCTTCGAAACGGCCCTCGCTGTAGAGACGCTCTACGACGGAGGCCAGCCCCTGAGCCATTGTCCGCATCGCTTCATCTTTGCGCGTGCCCGAGGCCAGGTAGGCCAGATTGCTACCGCCGGCGATGGCAACATCCTCGCGGCTGACATCGGGCTCGAAGGCCGGCTGGCCCATCACGCCAAAATCGACTACGAGAGTCTGCAGACCTGAGGCTTCAATCAGATCCTTAACGAACGCGTACTCGGCGCCCTTGGTGTCCAGCGCGCCGACGAGAAGAACTGTCCCGGACATGGCATTCCTCCTGTGATATTTGGAAACCGGGCCTCTGGCGGTGGGGATACTGGTTCGAATTGCGTGGTACAGATTGCTCTATGTGACTTGCGTGACTCCCGCGGCTCAGTCTTGCGCACGGGAGCCTACTTCCAAATGGAAAAAAGGGCACAATGAACCAAATGGCGTGAAGAAAGATGAGGGGAGGCAACCTGCCCCTCCTCTTGTTCCCTGCCGTGAGATTCACTACATCAGGCTGCGTGGGCCCTCTCTTCCTCATCCTGGGCTTGGCGCAGGAACTCCTGTACTTTTACCGGTTGGCCGGTGTGACTGCTCTGGATAGCGGCGAAGATCAGTGCAACCGACTGCAGGTTGGCCTCGACGTTGGTCTCCATAGGCGGGCCGCCGTCCAGCCAATCCAGAAACTGGGCGATGAGCCACTCGTTTCTCCACTTGGCCTGCTCCATGAGCTGAACTTCCTCGCCCTGGCCTTCGCGGCTGTACAGCCTCGGCTGGTAGGGGAAGCGTTCGATACGGCGGCAGTCCATGATCAGGGTCTCATGTTCACATTCGGCGCGGAAATACTCTTGCGCCCAGCCGTTGAAGCCGCTGGCGTTGGTCTTAGCCCCTTCGTAGAATGCGCGCGTTCCGTTCTCGAAGGTCATCATGACGTGGCCCTGCGAGCCGGTATTGTACTCTCCCCAGGTTGGGTTCCAGGTCTGGGCATAGAGCGTATCGCATTTGGAGTCGGCCAGGTCGGCGACAATGTCGAGGTGGTGAACAGACCCTTCGATCATGAGGGTCTCTTCCATGGTATGGCGAAAACTGGCGCCCCAGTCGCCGAAGTTGCGCAGTCCACAGGTAAAACGGCAGACGATGTAATCGATGGTGCCGGCCCGCCCTGAGCGCAGCTCGCGACGCAGGGTTGTCTTGTCCTGGTCGAATCGATGGCTCATGGTCACGCCCATCTTCTTGCCCGCCCGCTTCACTTTTGCGGCGATGCGCACCGAGCCTTCAAGCGTATCGGCGATCGGTTTTTCCGAGATGATGTGCATGTCGTGGGCGAGGGCGACATCAACGACCGATTCGTGAAAGTTGGGAGGCACGACGATGGAACAGAAGTCGGCCGGGTTTTCGTCGAAGGCGCGCTCGATGTCGGTGTAGCATTTCTCTGGCGGCAGACCGAGATGCTGCTGGGCGTTAATATGGACATCGGGGTTTACGTCCACGGCGGCGACCACTTCGATGCGGCCGTCGGCGATATTGGGTGGCAGGAACCGGGAGCACCAGCCGTTGCCCTGTCCGCCCGTCCCGACCTGAATCATGCGGTACTTGTTGGTCATGAGGAGAATCCTGTCTGCGTGGTCCGTCTGTTTATGAATTGGTTGAAGGGCTTCAGCGCAGCGAACGCCAGGGCTCCTCTTCGATTACCTCGACGAGTGCGTAGCCTTCCTCACCGATACAGGGGCCGAGAATGGCAAGCAGTTTGGCGGGGCTGCCGGAGTCGTTGTAGGAGGCGTGGACGACGTCGGCGCCGATAAATGCAGAATCGCCGGCGGAGAGTTGCTGCTTTTCCTGCTCGATCCACTGCTCAATTGTGCCGTCTATGACGTAGATTACTTCCTCCTGATCAGGGTGCTTGTGAAAGGCATGGCCCTGTCCGGTTTCCAGCGTCACCTCGATGACGACCAGATCGCGGGCGGCGGTAGTAGCGGGGCGGCTGGCCCAGCCCATAACGCCCCAATCCATTTGATCTCGCTCCATTGTCGAGCCAGTGATAAACTTACCTTTCATTGTCATTGCTCCTGTGAGAAGGGCTCTTCGGGCGGCGGAAGCTGGAAGAGTCCAACAGATGAGGTCGTTCCAGTTCGGAGGTTTGGCAACTACGGTGGATTTCGCCATGCAAGTATACCATAGGGATGGCGTGGAGACACGAAATACTGCCCCATCTATACCAGTGGAGAATGAGAGATGTCCGCAGAACGAAGTGCTCAGTGGCAGGGGAAGCTTAGCGAGTCCCGCGAGGCGCTGTTCGAGCTCCTCAAAGGCCTCGCGCCGGAGCAGTGGCAAGCGACGGTTTTTGCCGAGGGCGAGACCTGGACGGTTGCCACGGTCCTCGCGCATCTGGTCGAGAGTGAACGGGGCATGAGCATCCATGTCCATAGGATTCGCAAAGGCGAGGAGACAGTTCCGGAGGATTTCGACCTGGAGCGCTGGAACGCCGGTTTAATCCGGCGGACTGGTGATGTTTCGCCTGAAGAACTGATGGCTAACGCGGTTTCTACCCGCGCCAAGACGCTGGAGGTGATGGAATCTCTCGACGACGGCGAGTGGGAATTGACGGGGCGGCACGCGTCACGGGGCGAGATCACAGTGGCCCAGTATTACGAGACGATCCACGCCCATGAGGTTGGGCATTTGGGAGATATTCGCGCGGCTCTGAGGTTGTGAGGACGGGAATGTTTCATCGCCGTTCAGAACAGGCTAAATGGAGATCGTAGAGTAATTGAAATGGTAAATGAATTCGCGGAGTATCCTACTCAAGGAATCCGTAATGGGGGATGGAAGCCTTATTGTTTGGGAGACTTAGTTCCAATCGTTTCGCCGCAGAGTCCATCAGATATGATCGATTGTCTTCAGGCGCTATAACGATTCAAAGTTTCAGGGAACGAAAGACCGAAAGGTTTTTCGGCGGTCAGCGTGTTCGGGAATTCTAGGGCTTCGCTGACCAAGCTGTCCGTCGGTTGACAGTGCTTGACAACGCGGAATCACTTGCAGACCTGGCTGGTCTGCCCAGCAACCGTTTGGAAGCGCTGATAGGCGATCGGGTTGGAGAGTTTAGTATAAGGATTAATCGTCAGTGGCGAATCTGCTTCCGCTGGGGAGATCACGGGCCCTACGACATGGAGATCGTGGACTACCATCGTTAAGGAGCACGTAAATGAGTGTAACTAACGGTATGCGACCTATACATCCCGGCGAAATTCTAAAGGAAGAGCTGGAAGAGCTTGGCATATCGGCGGAAGCGCTGGCGAACGCACTGGCTGTTCCGGGAGACCGAGTTACGGCCATCCTGCATGAAAAACGCGGCGTTTCAGCCGACATGGCGCTTCGACTTTCTAGGTATTTTGGGACCACTCCACAACTCTGGTTGAACCTGCAAAAGGCCTTTGAACTTCGCGTGGCTGAGATCGAATCAGGTAGTGAGATTGTCAAAAGTGTGAGGCCGAGAGAGACAACAAGGGCCGCCGGTCCAAGCGCAACGTCGATCGCTTGAGAGCATCAAGGTTATCGCCAGTCCGGATTTAGATGAGATTCATATCTCAGCTTGAGTAACTGGCCACCGCGTCCTCGTCGATCGTGACACCCAGGCCTGGTTCCAGCGGGGCTGCAAAGCGGCCGTCCTGCGGAATCGGGTAGGATTGTGCGATGGTCCCCTTCCAGGCGAGAGACTCGTGGCCGTGCTCCATGATCTGGAAGTTGGGGATCGCCAGTGAGTAGTGGATGGTAGCGGCCACGGACAGGATGCCGCCACCGCCGACGTGGGGGGCAATGGGCAGGTTGAAGCTGTCGCAGAGCGCGGCGATACGCTTGCCTTCGGAGAGGCCGGTGCGGGCGATGTCGGGCATGGCGACGTCGAAGCCGCGCAGCGCAATCCAGTCGCGCCACTCCCAGACGGTGCGCAGCCACTCGCCGGTGGCTACCTGCATTGCCAGGGCGCGGGCGATCTCGGCCTGACCGCGGATGTCCTCGGGCTGGCAGGGCGCTTCCAGCCAGCGCACCCCTAACGCTTCCAAACCCCTCCCCAGTTCAATTGCACCCGACACATCACGGGTGCCGTGCACATCTACGAGTAACTCGACTTCAGGCCCAGCTGCTTGGCGCACCGCTTCTACGACAGCAAGAATCTGCGGATTGGGCATGCGCAGGTGCAGTTTGAGGGCGCGGTAGCCGGCGGCGAGCAGTGCGGTGGCGCTGGCGACGGCTGCGTTGGGCTCTGTGCCGCCCATGCCGGCGTAGACTTGCACGT
Organism: Caldilineaceae bacterium; assembly: GCA_965207495.1. Classification (GTDB taxonomy): domain Bacteria; phylum Chloroflexota; class Anaerolineae; order Caldilineales; family Caldilineaceae; genus Bin5. The sequence goes on along the minus strand of OZ242287.1, from coordinate 1,640,434 downwards.
CGGGACGAAAGCTGCCGCCGAGAAGCTTGTAGACCGGCTTGTTTAGCGCCTTTCCCAAAAGGTCGTATAAAGCCAGATCGACGGCCGCCAGCGCGTCTACGTAGAAGCCGGTTATATGGCCTCGCTCCCGCATGGCGCTGTAGAGGCGGTACCAGAGATATTCCACGTCGAAAGGGTCTTTGTCCAGGAGAAGAGGCGCGCACAGTTCCTCCACGATGGCCGCGGTGACGCCGGGCGCGACCGGAGCCTGCCCTTCTCCCCAGCCGACCAGACCGTCGTCGGTCTCCAGGCGCACCAGGCAGGTCTCATGGTTACGGGAGTAGATCGAAGTCCAGGCATCGGCGGCAATTGTATAATCGCCGTAAGTCTCAATTTGGTCGCCGCCCGCCCCTGAACTGACGCTGGCAGGCGGTATTTTGAGAGCGAAGGCTTTGATCGAGGAAATGCGCATTAGTTTCTCCACTTGTGGTTTGGTGGGGGCGCTCCGATTTGCCGATGTAATCTGATTCAGTCATAGTGTAGCGGCCCCACATTCAGGTGGGGCGTTCCACAGGACTATACGCATTTCTGCCCTCTCGGACAAGGAGAGCCCAAGTGGCGACCACCGTCTCTCAGCACCGGAACGCGTCAATTGGCAGAAGGGTATTCAGCTACTGCGCAGAAATCATTCTGCTGTTTGCCGGCTTGCTACTGTTGCAGGGCTTGCTCATTGTGCTGAGGCTGAATCCGTTGGTGCAAAGTGTGTTGAGCGGGTCCGGTATATCCAAAGGCGTCTATCATTTGTGGTTGCTGGGAACGGTCGACTTTCCTCTAATCCTCTATTACACGGGCACGCTGGGATTCTCGGCGCAGGCGACGCTGATGATGCGCTGGCTCGGTTTGCGCTTGGAGCCGGTGCACGGGGGGCCGGTTGGCGCCAGACGTGCGTTGATACGCACTGTGGTCATGTTGATCCCGTTTGAAGTGAACCACCTCTTCCTGGTTTGGGCCAACTCGCAAGAGGGCATACCAAATCGACTTTCGTTACAATACGCAATGGTTGGCATCTTGATATTGACTTACATACTGACTGCGGCGCTGTCGCCGAGGGGCCAGAGCGTCCATGACCTGTTGGCAGGAACTGTTGTAGTCGATACGCGGGAGGCGTAGAATCATCAATTTCGGCGCACTTATCGGATTGGCCTTGCTTGCCCTTATGCATACGGTAGGCTATAATCTCGCGCACTATATCCTTAACGGAATCTCCTAATCCTCTTTGCCGTGCCGGGACCTGTGTCGGCGGAACATTCGGCAACGGCTTATCACCGACCTTGAACACAGTTCGATGGACGGGCTTCTCGTTCGGCTCGCATTTCAGACCCCTAACAATGCGATTGTTCAGTTAAGGGAAACCTATAACAGGAAAGAGCACTGACTAACATGGTCAAATTGGCGGGCACACACAGTTTTGAGGCTCCCAAAGACGAAGTATTTGAGGCATTGCTGGATCCCGATGTGCTTTCACGAATTCTGCCAGGTTGCAAGCGCTTGGAAAAGACTTCCGAGAACGAATTCAGCGGCGAGATCAGCATACGCGTGGGGCCGGTACAGGGCAGTTTCAACGGGAAGGTCACATTGGATGAGATTGATGCGCCCAATGGCTACCGGATGGAGATTGCCGGACAGGGACGGCCCGGTTATGTAAAGGGCGTGGGGACACTGCGCCTGGAAGGCGACGCACCGACTACGCTGCATTATGACGGTGACGCGCAGCTGAGCGGGCGTATCGCCAGCGTGGGGCAGCGCCTGGTTGACAGCACAGCGCGTTCGCTGACCCGGCAGGGACTGCAGTCGCTGGAGAGCATTATTGCCGCGCGTCTACAGCCCGCGCCGGAGGAGGCTGAGACGGCGGATGCAGTCGCGCCTTCGAATGGCACGGCAGCGGCTTCTGAATCAGGCGGTGTCGGCGGTGCCCACGGTCCGGCTCCACAGGGAGGCACGGCCGGTGCAACGCCCCAACCTGAAGTGGCTACCCCCTCGACAATGGAAGTAGGCATCAATGTGGCCAGAGATGTAGTATCAGACCTTGCCAAAGAGATCAATGTCGACAGCAACGGGCGCAAGGTCCTTTACATGCTGGCTGGTTTCGCCGCCATAGTGTGGATGTGGCGGCAACTTTTCGGCAAAGCAAAATAGTTTGTAATTCTTCAAGACTCCAAAAGAGGAGGAAGCTCTATGGGTATATCCATCGAACTGGAGGTAAATGGCGCAAGCGTCAGTCAGGAGGTTGAGCCAAGGCTTCTGCTCGCGCATCTTCTGCGCGAGGAACTGGGCCTGACGGGAACGAAGATCGGCTGCGACACGAGCCAGTGCGGGTCATGCACCATTTTGCTCGATGGGCAGGCGGTCAAGTCATGCACGGTGCTGGCGGTCCAGGCAGACGGCAGCGAGATTACGACGATCGAGGGCTTGGCCAACGGGGAATATCATCCAATGCAGCAGGCCTTTTGGGACAACCATGGACTGCAGTGCGGCTTCTGCACGCCGGGCATGATAATCTCCTGCGTCGACCTGCTGAGCACGAATCCGCAGCCGAGCGAAGATGAGATTCGCCACGGCCTGGAGGGGAATCTGTGCCGCTGTACCGGATATCACAATATCGTACGCGCGGTGCAAGCTGCCGCCGAGACGATGAACGGCTAAGGGAGGAACTGGAATATGGCAGGTGAAAGCAACGGCGCGGCTGGATTCGGTTCATCCATCCGCCGACGAGAGGATCCCGAGCTGATAACCGGCCGGGCCAAATACACGGATGACTTGCAGCTGGCAGGCATGGTCTACTGCACGATATTGAGAAGCGACTATGCCCACGCCGGGATTAACAGCATCGACACCAGCGAAGCCGAGGCATTGGATGGCGTGCTGGGCGTCTACACGGCCAAGGACATCGAAGAGAGCGGCGTTCCCGGCGGCGTACCGGTCGGCTGGCTGCTGCCGGGATTGAAGACGCCCGAACACTTCATGCTGGCGAAGGACACGACGCGCTACGTCGGTGACGGAGTGGCAATCGTTGTCGCCGAAGATCAATACACGGCGCACGACGCGCTCGAATTGATCTATGTTGATTACGATCCGCGCGACGGAGTCGCGGACCCCAAAAAGGCGACTGCGGACGGCGCGCCGCTCGTGCATGACGATGCGCCCAACAATATCGCCTTCGACTGGGAGATTGGCGACAAGGAGAGCACGGACGCCGCCTTTGCCAACGCTGCGCACGTCGCCAGCCTGGATATCGTCAACAACCGCCTGATTCCCAATGCGATGGAGCCGCGCGCCGCGCTTGCCGACTACAACAACATCACCGGCGAGCTGGTGCTCTACATGACGACCCAGAATCCCCATATCCACCGCCTGCTGATGAGTCTGGCCTCGCTGGGCTTGCCCGAACACAAGATCCGGGTCATTGCGCCGGAGGTTGGCGGTGGTTTCGGCAGCAAGATTCATCACTACGCGGACGAGGCAATCGCGGCGTGGGCCTCGATGCAGGTCGGCCGCCCGGTCAAATGGACAGCGACGCGTACCGAGACCTATATCACTGACGCGCATGGCCGCGACCACGTGACGCACGGCGAGATGGCGATCGACGCTGACGGCAGATTCATTGGTCTGCGGGTCGACACGTACGCGGCGATGGGCGCCTATCTGTCCACATTCGCGCCGGCTGTACCCACCTATCTCTACGGCACGCTCATGTCCGGCGAGTATGACCTGCCGGCAATCTATTGCCATGTGTATGGCGTATTCACCCATACGGTCCCCGTTGACGCCTACCGCGGCGCCGGCCGGCCTGAAGCTACGTTCGTCGTCGAGCGCTTGGTGGATGAGGCGGCCCGTGTCACCGGCATCGATCCGGCAGAGATCCGCCGACGCAATTTCGTTGCGCCGGACAACTTCCCATACCAGACACAGGTTGCGCTTGCGTATGATAGCGGCAACTACGAAGGGGCCCTGGACAAGGGGCTGGAGGCGATCGGATACGACGACTTCCGCAAGGAGCAGGCAGCGGCCAGAGAACAGGGCAGGTACCTGGGTCTCGGCCTTTCAACCTACATCGAGGCCTGTGGTCTGGCGCCGTCGGCAGTAGTTGGTTCGCTTGGCGCCCAGGCTGGCCAGTGGGAAAGCGCGGTTGTGCGCGTCCACGCCACCGGCAAAGTGACGGTCTACAGCGGCTGTTCCGGCCACGGTCAGGGCCACGAGACTACCTTCGCGCAAATCGTAGCCAGCGCGCTGGGTGTTCCCTACGATGACATCGACGTGGTCGAGGGCGATACCGGCTCCATGCCGCACGGCTGGGGCACATATGGCAGCCGCAGCGCGGCCACGGGCGGCAGCGCAATCGCTTCCGCGGCAGAGAAGGTTGTGGACAAAGCACGTACAATTGCCGCGCACCTGCTGGAGGCCGCCGAGGAGGACATCGAGTTTGAAGATGGCAATTTCTTTGTCAAAGGTTCCCCGGACCAGAGTCAGTCTCTGCCCGATGTAGCGTTGCAGGCCTACCTGGCCCACAACCTGCCCAAGGGAATCGAGCCGGCGCTGGAGGCGACCAGCTTCTACGATCCGGCCAACTTCGTCTACCCCTTTGGCACGCACATCGCGATCGTCGAAATCTGCACACAGACGGGTAATGTTACATTGCAGCGCTATCTGGCGGTCGACGACGTGGGCAACGTTATCAACCCGATGATTGTGGATGGACAGGTACACGGTGGCATCGCCCAGGGCATCGGGCAGTCTCTGTATGAGACGGCGGTATACGACGAAGGCGCCAATCTGCTCAGCGGTACGATGTTGGACTATGCAGTGCCCAAGGCGCACTTCATGCCATCCTTTGAAACCGACCGTACGGTGACACCCTGCCCGCACAACCCGCTGGGCGTAAAAGGTGTCGGTGAAGCCGGCTCGATCGCTTCTCCGGCAGCGGTGGTCAACGCGGTCGTCGACGCGCTGTCTCCCTTCGGCGTCACCCATATCGACATGCCGGTGACATCGGAGAAGGTCTGGAATGCAATGAAATAGTTTTCGGTTTCTCGTGTTTCGTAACTACCTCTTTCGCAGAGGCTAACTGAAGACGAGAAACTCAAAACGCACAACTGGAGTAAAACGAATGTTCCCATCCAAATTCGATTATCATCGCCCGTCCTCTGTACAGGAGGCGGTTCAGATTCTTTCCGATAACCCGGACGCCAAAGTACTTGCAGGCGGCCACAGCTTGATCCCGGTAATGAAGCTACGGTTGGCAACGCCTGCTGCGCTGGTCGATATCGGACGCATCGATGCCTTGCAGGGAATAAGCCGTTCCAACGGAAGTCTGCACATCGGCGCATGCGTTACCTACAATGAGATAGCCAACTCGGCCGACGTGCAGGCCGCCGCACCGTTGTTGGCGGAGGCGGCCGGCCAGATCGGTGACCGCCAGGTCCGATATCGCGGCACGATCGGCGGCAACCTTTCACACGCCGACCCTGCTTCGGATCTGCCGGCAGCGGCCTTGGCGCTAGGCGCGACGTTACACGTGTCGGGTCCCAACGGCAGCCGCTCCGTCAGCGCTTCCGAGTTCTTCGTCGATCTGATGATGACCTCGTTGCAAGCGGATGAGATCCTGACAGAGGTTGAAATATCGGCGGCTTCGGCGGGAACCGGTTCCGCCTACGTGAAATTCGAACATCCGGCGTCTGGCTACGCGCTGTGCGGGGCCGCGGCGGTCGTGACACGCGGCGCCGGCGGCAGCTGCACCGGCGCCAGCCTCTGCTTCAACGGCGTTTCCGCGACAGCGGTGTCTGCGAACGGAGTGGCCGGGAGCCTGGTCGGCTCGGATCTTAGCGACGGCGCGATAGAGAATGCGGTCAGCAACTTGTCGATTCCCGACGCGGCCGGCGACATGTTTGCCTCGGCCGGATATCGGCAGGAACTGGCCAAGGCGATTGGCGCGCAGGCACTGCGCACGGCCAGAGATAGAGCATAAACAGCAGTTTCCAGTGGACAGTGGCTGGTGGCCAGGTGACGCTTAGGCCACTGGTCGCTGTCCGCTGAACAGCCAGGATTATGCGCCTTGTCGTGATTGGCGTCAGCGGTTCCGGCAAGACGACCTTGGCGCGGCAGATAGCCCGGACGCTGGATCTGCCTCACGTTGAGCTGGATGCGCTGTACTGGGAAGCGAACTGGCAGGCCGCCTCCAGGCCTGTTTTTCGCGGTCGCGTGCAGGAGGCAACGGCAGGCGACGCCTGGGTTGTTGACGGCAATTACAGCCAGAGCCGAAAAATCGTCTGGAGTCGTGCGACCCATCTTGCCTGGTTGGACTACGGGCTGATTTCTGTGATGGGGCGCGTTCTGTGGCGCACGGCTTGCCGACTCTTCGCGCAGCAGGAGTTGTGGAACGGAAATCGTGAGTCGGTCCGCGGCATTTTCGGACGCGACAGCATTATATGGTATGCATACACAAGCCATCGAAGCCACCGAGAGAAGTATTTGGCGCTTCTGTCGAGCGAAGAATTCAGGCATCTTACCGTGAACCGGTTCAAGAGGCCGCGAGAGGCCTCGGCCTGGCTGCAGTCACTAAATTATCCTAACTCAGCGGCGCCGCAATGATCACTCCGATACAGTTACCCTCCGTTGAATCCGTCGCTGAAGCCCTGCGAACGAAAGCGTATATCGCGGACCACAGCCTGGCAACGGCAGTATTCCTCGCGCTCAAACTTAATCGCCCTTTGTTCCTTGAGGGAGAGGCAGGCGTAGGCAAGACCGAAGTCGCGAAGATTCTGTCACAGATGCTTGACACGCGGCTGATCCGGCTGCAATGTTATGAGGGTCTGGATGTCAGTACGGCGGTGTATGAATGGAACTACGCCCGCCAAATGCTGCAGATCCGGCTGATGGAAGCAACCGGGTCCGGCTCGCAGACGCCGGAGGGATCCGCAGCACCCAAGGATAAAGGGTTGAGAGAGTCGGCGATCCAGGATCTGTTCAGCGACACTTTTTTGCTGCGCCGACCGCTGTTGCAGGCGATAGACAGCCGCGGGCAGCAGAACGGGAAAGCCCCAATTCTGTTGATTGATGAACTGGACCGGGCCGATGAGGAGTTTGAAGCGTTTCTGTTGGAGGTTCTAAGCGACTTTCAGATTACGATTCCCGAGATCGGCACGATTCAAGCGGCGGTGCCGCCGGTGGTCGTCATTACGTCCAACCGCACGCGCGAGATTCACGACGCGCTGAAACGACGCTGCCTCTACCACTGGATCGACTACCCCAGCTTCGAGAAAGAGTATACGATCCTGAGGGCCAAGGCGCCGGACGCTTCGGAGAGGCTGTCACGCGAGGTCGTGGGCTTTGTGCAGGAGTTGCGGCGCGGGGAACTGTACAAGTTCCCTGGCGTTGCTGAGACGCTGGACTGGATGAATGCCCTGACCGCGCTCGATCAGGAGGAGCTTACCGAGGACGTGGTGGACGAAACGCTGGGCGTGCTTCTCAAATACCGGGACGACATCGAAAAGGTGCAGGGGCAGACCGTTCGCGATATCGTTCAGGTGCTACGCAAGTCTGCTGCGGTAAATGAATAGTGCAGTCGCAAGCCGATATCCTCTCGCCGTCATCCAACGGGGTTGATGGCAATTTCCTTCAGAACATGCTGCTGTTTGCCCGCCTGCTGCGTGGGCTGAGCATCCCTGTCACGCCAACACAGATTCTCGATTTGGCGGAAGCCTTGACGCTGATCGATCTGCGGGTTAGAGAGCAGGCCCGCGACGCGGCCAAGGCCATTCTGGTAAGCCGGCAGGAGCACCTGGAGCTGTTCGATGAGGCGTTTGACCTGTTTTGGCGGGCGAGGGAGAGGCAGGAGCTTGCCCGCATTAATCTTGGCGAACTGCTTCAGAGAACGCCGCAGGGAGAGATCCAGTACCGCCTGATTCAGGCCAATCGCGAGCAGCAAGAGGATAGCCCTCAGGTCGACCAAGAGCCCCTAGTCGACAAGATTTACACGTACAGCAGCGTCGAAGCTCTGCGCAGCAGGGACTTCGCAACGATGACCGAATACGAACTGCAGCAAGTACAATTGTTTATGGAGCAGATGCAGTGGTCGCCGGCAGAACGGCGCACACGGCGCCGAGTGCCGGCCAGCCACGGCGATCAGGTCGACCTACGGCGGTCGCTGCGTCAGAATATACGCTACGGAGGCGAACCGCTGGTCATTGCCCGGCGCCAGCGGAAGACACGGCGCCGGCCGATAATCGCGCTGGCCGACATTAGCGGTTCGATGGATCGGTACAGCCGGGTGCTGCTACAGTTTCTGTACTCGATCACGCATGCACTGGACAGGGTAGAGGCTTTCGTATTCAGCACAAGGCTGACACGGATCACGCGTCATCTGAAGCGACGAGACATTGACCAGGCCCTTGATCAGGCCGCGCACGCGGTGCATGATTGGGCTGGGGGAACCCGCATCGGCGAAGCGATCCGCGCCTTCAATTTCGACTGGGCGCGACGCGTGTGCGGGCAGGGGGCGATTGTGCTCGTGATCAGCGATGGCTGGGATCGGGGCGACCCGGAGATGCTGGGACAGGAGATGGGCCGTTTGCAACGCAGCTGTCACCGGCTGATCTGGCTAAATCCGCTACTAGGTTCGCCGAGCTACGAGCCGCTGACGCGCGGGATTCAGGCGGCGCTGCCGCACACCGACGATTTTCTGCCGGTACACAATCTGATCAGTCTGGAACAGCTGGCGCAGGTGATGTCAGACGCGCAGACATGAAGAGAGGCTCACAGGAATTCTCAGGGACACAGCGCTAATCGAGACGCACGGAGCCATTTTGGCAGATGTTCTCGCCTCGAAGGCTCATTTCGCTCACCAGGGGAAAGCAGGTCCTATCGTGAAAGAGATACTGGCTGATATCGACAACTGGCAACAGGCAGGCAAACAGGTTGCTCTGGCAACTGTAGTGCAGGTGTACGGTTCGGCGCCGCGGCCGCTCGGGGCGAAGCTGGCCGTGTCCGAGGACGGCGCGATGGTCGGGTCCGTCAGTGGCGGGTGTGTCGAGAGCGCCACGGTGCAGGAGGCGCTGGAGGTGTTGACTACGGGCAAGCCGCGCCTCGTCTCCTATGGCATCGCCGACGAGACGGCCTGGGAGGTGGGTCTGGCATGCGGCGGCACGATTGAAGTGTTTATTGAGCCGCTGAATTGGTAGTCTGGAGAAGGTAAAGGTGGCTGAACTCTTCGATGCAGCTGCAGAGTCGATCCGACAGGATGAACTGTGCGCGGTCGTCACCGTACTGAGCGGGGACGAAATCGGGCGTAAGCTGTTGGTGCGCCGGGAACGTGAGGCGGACGGAAGCGCGTCCGCCGTTGCGGCCACAGGGTCATTGGGGAATACAACCTTGGAGCAGGCTGCCATTGCCCGCGCGGCGGAAGCGATGGAGGCGCGCCGGACGACACGCATTTCGCTGCCAGCCGAAGAGCAGGAATGGGATCTGCTGATCGACGTCCATGTGCCGCAGGAGAGGTTGGTCATCGTAGGCGCGGTCCATATGGCCATTCCACTAGTCGCCTTTGCCCGCGAACTCGGTCTGCACACGGTTGTTGTCGACGCCCGTCCCATCTTCGCCACCCAAGACCGCTTCGACCATGCGGACGAGCTGATTCGGAGCTGGCCTGAGGATGCTCTGCGGGAGATGAATCTGAACGAGTCAACGTACGTCGTCACTTTGACGCACGACGAAAAGCTGGATACGCCCGCCCTGATTTATGCGCTGGACCATCCGGTCGGCTACATTGGCGCGCTCGGCTCGAAGCGCACGCACGCAAAACGGGTCGAAGTTCTGCGAGAGGCCGGTGTCAGCGACGAACAGATTGCGCGCATTCACGCGCCGATCGGGCTCGACCTGGGCGGGCGCAGTCCCGGAGAGATCGCGCTGGCGATCATGGCAGAGATTGTACAGGTGCGGAATCTTAGTGGTGCGGAATCTTAGTAAGGAAACGGGCAGATGAACGTTCATCCCTTGATCGAGGCATTGTCACGCTTATATGATGCTGACCGTCTACTGACCCGTCCGGCCCAACTGATGACCTACGAATCGGACGCGTTGACGGTATTTCAGCAGAGACCGGCCGCGGTGGTGATTCCTGAGGACCGCGCGGAGGTTATCGAGACGGTCCGTCTTTGTCACGAGCACGACGTCCCATTCGTTGCGCGGGGGAGCGGCACCAGCTTGTCGGGCGGCTCGCTGCCGATCGCTGAAGGCATCGTCATCGCCCTGAATCGCCTCGACCGGATCCTGCGGCTGGACGCTGAGGAGCGCATCGCCGTAGTAGAGCCGGGCGTGATCAATCTGAAAGTCTCTGAGGCCGCGAAGCCCTACGGTCTCTACTACGCACCAGATCCATCCAGCCAGTCGATCTGCACGATTGGCGGCAACGTAGCCTTCAACTCGGGCGGGGCGCACTGCCTGAAATACGGCATGACCAGCAACCACGTTCTTGGGATGACAGTTGCGCTGCCCGATGGCGAGGTCGTCGAGCTAGGCGGAGAAAGCCTGGAAGGCATCGGCCCAGATCTGCCGGGCTTCTTCGTGGGCAGTGAGGGGCTATTCGGCGTTGCGCTGGAGATTACATTGCGGCTGCTTCCTATCCCACAGACATATCGCACCGTGTTGGCGGCTTACGATTCGTTGCATGCGGCGGGAGATGCTGTGACGGCGGTGGTGGCCTCCGGGCTGCTGCCTGGCGCAATCGAGATCATGGACGCGCTGGCGATCAAGGCGGCCGAAGTTGGCGCTAAGGCCGGTTATCCAACCGCGCCGGCGCTGCTGATCGTCGAGCTGGAGGGAGAAGAGAGCGCGGTGGAGGCCGAATTCGCCCAGCTGATGCAGCTGATCGAGGAGACCGCGCCTATCGAGGTACGCATGGCGCAGACCGCGGACGAGCGCGCCCGCATCTGGAAAGGACGCAAGGCTGCTTTCTCGGCGGTGGGCCGGCTGGCACCGGACTATATCGTGCAGGATGGGGTTGTTCCACGCAGCCGGCTGGGAGATGCCCTGGCGGAGATCGACCGGCTCAGCGCCAGCTACGGCATCGACGTGGCCAACGTTTTCCACGCCGGGGACGGCAACCTGCACCCCCTGATCCTGTTTGACGGCCGCGAGGAGGGCGCGTTGGAACGGGCGGAGGAGCTGGCTGGTGAAATCCTCGAACTGTGCGTCGAACTAGGCGGCTCCATAACGGGCGAGCACGGAGTCGGCATGGAAAAGCTCGCCTTCCTGCCCAAAATGTATGGTCCGCTGGAGATGCAGGCGATGGAGGACGTGCGCAGCAGCGTGGACAGCAAGTCTCTTGCCAATCGCGGCAAGATGCTGCCATCGGGCGAGGCCGAATCGTTGACGCACGTCGGCCCCCATCCACTGGAGAAGGCTGGCGTCATTTTCAGGGAGTAGAGGAAGACCTAGTTTCCGAGGAATCCATCGGTTAGTTCTCAGCTCACTGGTCATGAAGACAATCGATGGAACAGAACTCACTTTGCAGGGTGAGGAAATCGGTCTGTGAGAGAAACGCTTTGATCGAAACTCAGGTTCAAGGGATGGGTCAGAGGTGAAAAGTAGCATACTCCTTGCAGTTGTCCTGCTCATCCTTACCTCTGTGGGGGCCTGTGCGCCGAGCGAAGAACCTCCTCAGGCAGCCAGCGTACCCTCTGCTGAACAACAGACCGTTGCGACTGTAACACCGGCTCCGCCCAGCGAAAACGTCGCTGGGTTGGGAACCGCTAACGCGTTTGAAAGAAGCAACTTCGCGCAGCTGGCGGTCGATGGCGATCTGGAATCGATCTGGAATTCGCAACAACTGGCACCGCAATGGTTTTCAATAGCATTCGACAGCTTCTACCTGGTTGACAGAATCGAGCTGGTTGTGACGCAGCTGCCCGCCGGACCAACTACGCATGAGATCTGGCTGGGAAGCGGCTCTGACACGCGCATCCTCCAGGACAGGCTTATCGACGTCAATACGGAGGACGGCCAGACACTTGAAATCGCCGTAGAGCCTCCGCGCAGGTTGAACGAAGTTCTGATCGTAACGCTTGATAGTCCCAGCTGGGTCGGTTGGAAAGAAGTCAGGGTGTTCGGAACGCCGTCTGCCGCCCCAATGGAAGAAACTGGAGAGGAGACGGAGACCAGCAGGTCCGATCTTGCGACGGCCGAGCCTTCTCCGCAGCTGGAAGAGAATATAGCCACGGACGGATCAGGGTTCGCTTCGGCAGGGGAGGAGCTTGCCGGCCTGGCAGTCGACGGTGATCCGGAAACGTTTTGGACTGCGCAACTCCCTGCCCCGCAGTGGTACTCAGTCTCCTTCGACGAGCTGTACGTTGTCGACAGACTGGAACTGGAGATTGCTCAGTCTGCAGCCGGACCATCCACACACGAAATTTGGCTGGGTAACGGCTCCAGCACGCGCACGTTATACCAAAGGTTTGACGACCTACACACGGAAGATGGTCAAACGCTCGAAGTCCCCATCGTTCCGCCTCGCAGCATCAGCGAGGTGCAGGTCCTGACGCTTGCCAGTCCGAGCGCGGTGGCCTGGCGCGAAGTCAAGGTGTTTGGTTCTCGTTCCGACGACCCCGTCGAAGATGCGGAGCTGCCACAGTTCAGGTTGGAAAAAATTGTCGAAGGACTTGCGTTGCCGGTACAGGTAACGCATGCCGGTGACGGGACAGGGCGCCTGTTCGTGGTCGAACAGGAGGGACGGATCCGAATTGTCAGAAACGGCGTAGTCAACGAGGATCCATTCCTCGACATCTCAAGCCGGGTTCGTTGCTGTGGCGAGCGGGGGTTGCTCAACGTGGCTTTTCCACCGGGCTACGCCGACAAGCAATACGTCTACGTGAGCTATACGGACAGGGCCGGGGACACTGTCATCAGCCGTTTTACCACGACCGCGGATCCTGATCGCGCAGATCCCGAGAGCGAGGAGGTCGTTCTCCTGATCGCGCAGCCGGATCAGGTCCACAACGGCGGTCGCATCGCTTTCGGTCCGGCGGATGGATACCTTTACGTTGGCAGCGGCGACGGCGGCCACCCTACGCTTAAGGATGTCGAGAACCGGGCCCAGGACCCGAGTACGCTGTTGGGCAAGATATTGCGCATCGACGTGGAGTCGGACAGCAGGCCCTACGGCATCCCGGCAGACAATCCATTTGTCCAGGTCGAAGGTCATCGCGCTGAGATTTGGGCATTGGGCCTGCGCAATCCGTGGGGCTTCGCCTTCGACAATGTGACCGGCGATCTTTACATCCCCGATGCGGGCCACATAAAGCATGAAGAGGTCAATTTTCAGCCTGCAGGAAGCCGCGGCGGCGAAAACTACGGTTGGAACGTAAAGGAGGGAAGTCGCTGTTTCGAGTCTCTGCCGTGCAGCGCTACGGGTTTGATTTCGCCTGTGGTCGAATACGATCACGTGTACTCCTGTGCGATCGTGGGGGGCGCGGTCTATCGCGGCGACGACTATCCCGAATTGGCGGGCGTATTCTTCTATGGCGACTTCTGCAGCGGCAGAGTCTGGGGATTGAAGCGGTCGGAGGCTGATTCGACCGGAAGCATCTATGATGGCTGGCTGAGTTCACTGCCCGTGAACGCCAAAGTCCCTGTCAGCGGCGTGGGCGAGGATGAAGAGGGCAACGTGTACGTCACCGGCTATCAGGATGGCGCTCTATACATGATTGCGGAGGAGTAAGCAGCAGATGTTGCCAGTCTGGGGCCGTCTCTTTTGGCGGCGCTGAAGCGTGCTAGTAAACTGGATGCCAATTACTTGGGTACAATTCTTTGAATCGCCGAGAACAAGGCTGGTGTCTGTCAGGCAGGTTGTATGAACCATGAATAGCGTCGCAGAAATCCAGGAAGTGGTGCGTGGGGCAAATAGAGTGCGGGTTCGGGGCGGCGGCTCCAAGCCGGCACTATCGCTGCGTAACAGCCTGGACGACGCGCATGCGCTCGACCTATCCAATTTGAAGGGTGTCGTCGACTATCAACCTGACGAATACACTTTTACCGCCCGCGCCGGTACACCAATCGCGGAGATGGCGGCGCTGCTGGCGAAGGAGGGTCAGTATCTGCCCTTCGATCCGCCGCTGGCCGAACGCGGCGCGACGCTGGGCGGCACGGTCGCGGCCGGCCTGAGCGGGGCGGGACGCTACAGGTACGGAGGAATCCGCGATTTTCTGATCGGCATTCGCTTTGTCGACGGGCGGGGCCAGGAGATCCGGGGCGGGGGAGCGGTGGTAAAAAACGCGGCAGGATTCGACTTCCCCAAGCTGTTCGTCGGCAGTTTGGGAAGACTGGGAGTATTGACCGAACTGACATTCAAGGTCTTCCCTAAGCCACTGGCGTTTTCGACCGTGACAGCAGAATTTGACGGACTTACCGATCTGCTAAGTGCTTTGGACGGGGTGACGCGCAGCGCCATCGACCTGCATGCGGTCGATTTTGCGCCGGTGGAGGAGGGCTGGGCCCTCTGGGTGCGCATTGGCGGATTGCCAAACGTGCTGCAGGAGCGGGCGCAGGCGTTGCAGGCGGTTGTGTCCACAGGCGCCGGGCAAACGCGGCGTCTGTCCTTGTACCAGGATCATGAGGAAGAGAGCCTTTGGCAGGCAGCGCGGTCGATGGAATGGCTTGCGCAGGGCATAGGGCTGGTTCGGATCCCTCTGACACCGCAACGGATCCCAGCGATGGAGGAAGCGCTCAGCGGCTCCAGAATGGCGACACGGCGGTACAGCGTCGGCGGGAATCTGCTCTGGCTCGGGTGGCCGGACGAATCGACGTCGGAGAGTGGAGAGGAGCATTCCTCCCGAGACCTCCACAGCCTCCTGCTAGCGTTGAACCTGCAAGGTGTGCAGCTGATTGGCCGCGCGCGGCGTTCCCTCATCGAGGGCAGCGGAATCGACACTGACGGCGGAGAGAACCCTTTGCTGGGCCGGCCACTGCAAAACGCCTTTTTGCGACGAATCGCGGCGGCCCTGGACCCGGAAGGAAAATTCGAAACGTGGTAACGACAACAATAAGATAAGCAAAAGTATTGAGGAGAGAGATGATGAAAGCGATTCGTGTACAAGAGGTAGGCGACCCGAATGTTCTGCAGTGCGTTGACGTGCCTACGCCGGAGCCAGGCCCGGGGGAAGCGCGAGTAAAGATGGAAGTGGCAGGCGTCAACTTCATCGACACCTACCACCGCAGGGGATGGTATCCAATGCCACTGCCGTTCACACCCGGGGTCGAAGGCGCGGGGGTTGTTGATGCCATCGGCGAGGGTGTAACCGAAGTAGCGGTCGGCGATACGGTGGCCTATGGGATGTCGATCGGCTCCTATGCCGAGTACGCAATCGTCCCTTCAAAAAACCTTGTCCTGCGCCCCGCCGGCGTGGATGCCCAACATGGGGCGGCCTCGATGATTCAGGGGATGACCGCCCACTACCTCGCCTGCACCACGTATCCGCTCAAGCCGGGCGATACCTGCCTGGTCCATGCCGCGGCTGGCGGCACCGGCGCCCTGCTGGTGCAGATTGCCAAGTTGAGGGGCGCACGTGTTCTCGGCACGGTCTCGACCGAAGAGAAGGCGCGCATCGCGCAAGCGGCCGGCGCCGACGACACGATCCGCTATACGGAAGTGGATTTCGCGGAGGCGGTGCGCGACCTGACAGGCGGTGAAGGCGTTGAGGTTGTGTACGATTCGGTCGGCATCACCACGTTTGACAAAAGCCTGGACTGTCTGAAGCCGCGCGGCTATATGGTGCTGTTCGGCCAGGCGAGCGGTGTTGTACCGACACTCGATCCGCAGATCCTCAACCAGAAAGGCTCGCTGTTCCTGACCCGGCCCACGCTGGCATCGCATATGCTGACGCGGTCGGAGTTGGAGGGCCGCGCCAACGACGTTTTCAACTGGATCGCCGAAGGTAAACTGGAAATCCGTATCGACCGAACCTTCCCACTCGACGACGCCGAGGGCGCTCATACCTACTTGGAAGCGCGTCAGACCAAGGGCAAGGTCCTGTTGACTACATAACGTAAATGAAAAGAATCCTATGCGCCACTCAATTCCGGTAGACTCGCTCGGTCCCCAGGCCCCGTCAATGGCGGAAGCCGTCGCCAGTTGCGTCCATTGCGGCTTCTGCCTGCCGGCGTGTCCGACATACCTTGAGTTAGGGGAGGAAATGGATTCCCCGCGCGGGCGCATCCTACTGATGAAAGGCGCGCTCGAAGGGGAGCTGTCCCACGAAGAAGTGCTGCCGCACGTGGACCGATGCCTGGGCTGCCTGGCCTGCGTCACCGCCTGCCCTTCCGGAGTCGAATACGGGGAGCTGCTCACGCCATTTCGAGAGATGTCGGAAAAGCGGCGCAGCCGTTCCCCCATGGAGGCGTTGACGCGGACTCTGACCAACCAGACGCTTCCCTACCCCGGACGTTTCCGCGCCGCAGCAGCAATGGGGCGCTACACAAAAATATTCAAGCCGCTCCTGCCGCCGGCACTGCGAACGATGCTCGATCTGCTGCCCGATCGGCTACCGCCGCGCGTCTCTCTGCCGCGGCTGGCGCCGGCCCAGGGGGAGCGGCGGGCGCGGGTCGCGCTGCTGACCGGCTGCGTCCAGCAGGTGCTGACCCCCGGAATCAACCGGGCCACAGTCGACGTGCTGACCAGTAACGGCGTTGAAGTGGTCATTCCGTCAGGCCAAGGCTGCTGCGGCGCGCTGGCGATGCATACCGGCTCCGCAGACCAGGCACGCGGGCTGGCCCGACGCAACTTCGACGCCTTCAACCTGGACGAGGTCGATGCGGTGGTGACCAACGCGGCCGGGTGCGGTTCCGGCATGCACGAGTACCCGTTGCTGTTCGCGGGCGAGGCAGAGGAACAGGCGGCGCGGGACTTTGCGGACAAAGTTCAGGATGTGACCGTTTTCCTGGATGCTCTCGGCATCGAACAGCCGCCCGCTCTGCCTGCGCCGATGACATTTGCGTATCACGACGCCTGCCATCTCGCGCACGCCCAGGGGGTCACGGACGCGCCGCGCCGTTTGCTGGCGGCGGTTCCGAACCTTACACTCGTACCGATCCCGGAGGGGGAGATCTGCTGTGGGTCAGCGGGGAGCTACAACATCGAACAGCCGGAGATTGCCGCCCAGTTGGGCCGGCGGAAGGCCGAAGCCATCCTCGGGACCGGCGCGCAGGCCGTGGTAACCGGCAACATCGGCTGTATGACCCAGATCGACAGCCATTTACGGCAGCTCGGGCACCACTTGCCGATTTACCACACGGTAGAGCTTCTTAACGGAAGCCAGGAGTGATCCACAGGATCCGGAGCTCCTCCAACGACTCGCGAATCTGATGTTCGCCGGCCCCACCAGACAGATAACCGGTCTTTTACCAAGCGTTAACTGTCTCTTGCAGCCCGTTTAACCCACCTCGCCTAACCTAACAGTCGAAGCAGCCAACCTCTCACCTCAGAGTTCGGACTGCCGTCCGACTCTGACGCAGGAAACCCTCGCAGTACCCTCCGGGACTTCGGGCTACGTCAAGCGCGCAGTATGCGTTGCGGCGACAGCGCTAAGGTGTGGTTCGCCCAGGGGACAGGCCACACCTTCTCCACTCTTTCAGTCGACCAGAATGTGGTAGCCTGAACTGCGTGTCAGGTCGGCGTACAGTTCACTCAGGCGCTGGGTGACTGGTCCGGCGTCTCCTGCACCGATTTTGCGTCCGTCCACCTCGGTCACGGGTGTCAATTCGCCCATCGTCCCAGTGCAGAACAGCTCATCGGCGCGGTATAGCTCGGGCAGAGAAATATCGCGCACTTCTGCGAGAATTCGATGTGTCTGGCAGAGATCCAATACGGTGGCGCGGGTGATTCCTTCGGGGCAGGCGTGGGTGTGGGAGGTCGTGACTATGCCGCGTTTGACGAGGAAGAGATGGGTGGCATTTGTTTCGGCGACAAAGCCGTTCGTATCCAGCATCACGGCATCATCAACGCCAGCGGTGTTGGCCTGGATCTTGGCCAGTATCGAGTTGAGCATGTTACAGGAGTGGATGTTCTGGTCGAGACAGTCTGGGGGAATGCGACGGATGCCGGAGGTGATCAGGCGGATGCCTCCGCGTTCGTAGACCGGAGGTTTGTGTTCGGCCAGCACGATGAGGGTTGTACCGCGCGTGTTAATACGGGGATCCATGCCGCTCGTGTACTTGACGCCGCGGGTAAGGGTCAGGCGGACGTGGACGTTGTCCTGCATATGATTGGCCTTAAGCGTACGCCGCACCTGATCGACGATCTCCTCATTGGAGGGAACGCCTTCGTAGGCCAGGGCCTTGGCACCATCTAGGAGGCGGGCCAGATGCTCTTCCAGCTTGAAGATACGCCTGTCGTAGAGACGCAGACCTTCCCAGACAGCATCGCCATTTTGTACGGATGAGTCGAAAGGGCTGACACCTGCCTCGTCTCTATGAACGATCTGCCCGTTGATGTTGACCAGAAGATGACGATTGGCTTCGTAGAATTTTTGCAACATTGTTCAGTACTCCAAAGCTCAACTGACGGCGCCGTCAGCCCGGCACCGGTCATTGACCACGATCTTTTGTCGTCAGGCGGAAACGGTATAGCTCCTGGTAGGCTTCCTGCGCTTGGGCGAGAAGGTCATGCAGTTGCGGGGGCAGCTGTTCGTTCTTGGGACGGTAGGGGGCGAAACCGGTCGATTTTTCCACCGCCGCGTACCAATGGGGCGCCCAAACGCCGTCGCTGTCACGGCGGCCCGGCGGCCAGGAAAGCATTTGCTCAGAGAAGGGCACTGACACCGCTTCACATAGCAGTGTGAGCGTGCCACAAGGATCCGCCAACACGTCCTGGCTGTCGATGACAGGAGGAACTGAGCCGGTGTTGCGGCGGACAGTTTCAAACAGCCGCAGCAGTTGCGGGAATCCAAGATCGAGCAGCGTGGGCCGGGCCCGCACCTTGATATAGGAGGTGATGACCTCGACCGGCGACCGAATCAGAAAGCAGTTAGTGAGCTTGTCCAGCCAGTCCAGCTCGATGTGGTCCAACATATGATGGGCCATATGCTTCTGGTACCATATCGCCGCGTCGTCGGGCAGAGGCTCTTCGGTCAGGGTGCGAGCGACGAGGCGCCAGTCGGTCTCATAGCTGGCAATGATTTCGTCACTCGCCGGGTGCTCGATACCAGTGACTTGCAGGTAGTGAGCATAGAACGGCTCGTCGATCACAGTCGTGTCGGGGCGATTTTCCCAAGCCCGCATTAACGCCGTTGAGATGGTGCGCGGCGCACACCACATGGCAATTCGAGTCATGTTTGTCCTCAAACTGCAGTGGATCTGGGTTGGTAGCGTAGATTTCGCCGCCCAGACTAGCTATTGATTACGACTGCTTCCGCCCGCATCCAACCCGCCAACGATTCGGTCAGCAGGCGGAAGCGCCCGAGGACAGCGAGGCTGTAGGTGTCGGCACTCAGAATAGTATGCGGTTCTTCGGACTCACCATCCAGCAACTCAAGACGGACATATCCGCGCCGTGCCTGGTCTCCTGAGCCGTTGCCTTCGGTCTCCTGGGAGACGAAGTCGACGAAGGCGCCATTGCTGCCATTTTGAGAGTGCGGGTGGGCGGGGCCGCCGTTTTGAACTACAGGGTACGAATCGAACTCTCCTCCGAGTACAGGAGAATCCATAATGCTCTGGCCAAAACTGTGCTCCCCCTGCTCTTCTCCAAATCGGGATCCCTCTGTTTCCCTCTGTCCGTCACTCGAAGGTGAAACGGCGTCCCAGTTTGAAATTCCGACAGCCCGTTCGGAAGGAGAAAGTTCCCGGTGCGGTTGCTGAGAAACTTGGCGATAACTGATCTGTAGTTTGCAGCGCTCGCCAACTTGCCAGGCTACGACACCGTCCCGTGTTTGGATACAAGCGACCCGGCTTCGCAGATGGAAGCGAAGGGTCACCAGATCATCGGCATCTACCTCAAGGCTGGGCATTTTGCGCTGCAGGGTCTGCGGCAGGGATTTCGACAACTGCGGCAAGGGAGAATCCGTAGGGAAAGCATAGGAACAAATTCGCACGAACTCTCTATCGATCAGCTTAATCATCGTCCACTGCTCCCATCACTCAAAGAGACAGAATCAGCGGTGTCTAGAATGAAAGCGTACTCCAAGGCAACCTCCTCTAGATAGTCGTAGCGGCCGGACTTACTGAAGTGACCGGCCCCCATCTCGGTTTTGAGTAATAGCGGATTGTCGTCGGTCTTGTCAACCCGTAGCTTGGCCACCCACTTGGCTGGCTCCCAATATTGCACTCTCGGATCGTTGAGGCCGGCAGTGGCCAGAATGGCCGGATAATCCTTGGCCTCTACGTTGTCATAAGGCGAATAGCTTTTCATATAGCGATAGTATTCCGGATCGGCCGGGTTGCCCCATTCCTCCCATTCGATGACCGTCAAGGGGATGCTGGCGTCGAGCATCGTGTTTACGACATCGACAAAGGGAACACCGGCGACGACCCCAGCGAACAGATCGGGCCGCATGTTGGCTACCGCACCCATCAGCAGGCCGCCGGCGCTGCGACCGCTGATCACCAGGCGCCCTGGAGATGTGTAGCTGCTATCGATGATTGCCTCTGCGCAGGCGATGAAGTCGGTGAAGGTGTTCTTCTTTTTGAGATATTTGCCGTCTTCTTTCCAGTGTCTTCCCAACTCCCCGCCGCCGCGTATATGGGCGTAGGCGACTACGAAGCCCCGTTGCAGCAGACTCACAAGGTTGCTGCTGAAGTGGGGATCGTAGCTCATTCCATAGGACCCATAGCCGATCAGTAGGCAGGGGTTCTGGCCGTCCCTTTTCAGATCAGCCGGATAGACGAGTGAAACCGGGACTCTGACCCCGTCGACCGCAGACGCCCAGACGCGCTCGGTCGTGTAGGCCGCAGGATCATAGCCTTTCACTTCGTCCTGTTTGCGCAGCGTGCGGACGCGATCTTTCACATCATAGTCGAAGATCGTTGGCGGGGAGACGAGAGACGTGTAGCGATAGCGCAAAACCTGACTGTTGAATTCAGGATTCTCGCCGTGGAAGACTGTATAGACCGGCTCCACCTGTTCGACACGGTGGAAGGAAGAGTCTTCGCCCCTGAAAAAGGCCCCGGTGTGCAGGTCCTGAATACGGATGTGCGTTAGGCCGTTCTCCCGCTCCCAGACAACCAGGAAGTCCTGAAACGGTTCGATGTGGTCCAACATGACCTCGGGAGAATGCGGTATCAGCTCTTGCCAGTTTTCTCTGGCAGGTCTGTCAACCGGTGCAGCCATCACCCGGAAATTATCCGCCTCCCAATTTGTAAGAATGAGAAAACTCTCTCCCCCGGTCCGACTGCGATGGTGGGTGACGAAGTACTCCATATCCTGCACGCGCGGCTGCACCAAAATGGGCTGCCCGTCGCTGTGGTCGGCGTCGATGGCATGGACCTCGGAGGTTACAGCGCTCCCCAGGGCGCAAAAAATGTAACGCTCGCTCTTGGCCTTGTAAAGCCTCAAAAAGAAGCGTTCATCTGCCTCATGGTAAAGGACCTCGTCACCGGAGACGGCATCGCCCAAGCGGTGGCGGTGCAGTTTATAGGGCCGAAGAGCGGGGTCAAGCGTGGTGTAGTAGAGGGTGCGATTGTCATTACCCCATTCTAGCCCGTAGTAGGTGTTCTCAATCCTGTCCGGCAGCAGGTCACCGGTTGTCAGGTCCTTGACCTGTAACGTGTATGTTTCCGACCCATCAGTATCAAGGGCAAAGGCAAGAAGTGAATGATCGGGGCTTACCGAGAAGTTGCCCATGCGCAGGTAGTCGCGTCCTTCAGCCTCGAGGTTGAGGTCAATCAACACCTGTTCGTTGGCGTTCAGACTGCCTTTCTTGCGGCAATAGATGCGATACTGCTTGCCCTTCTCTTCGCGGTAGTAGTAGAAGTATCCGCCGTGAGCAACGGGCACAGATTCATCAGTCTCCTTGATGCGGCTCTTCATTTCGTCGTAGAGGGT
Source organism: Caldilineaceae bacterium (assembly GCA_965207495.1). GTDB lineage: Bacteria > Chloroflexota > Anaerolineae > Caldilineales > Caldilineaceae > Bin5. The sequence continues at coordinate 1,618,380 of OZ242287.1, read as the reverse complement.
TTCCTGCAGGGCCTCTGTATGGGCCAGCATCGCTTCTGTATAACTGTTCTCGGCTTCGAGATAGGCCAGAACGGCTGGGTTGTCGCGCTCCCGCAACCAGTGGTAATTATCGACGCGTTCGTCGCCGTGATTGCGATGGGTAACGGGCTGGACCTGCGCCACCGGAGGCGAAAGAGCTGCTGTTGTTTGCGGCATAGCGACGTACTCGTCAGTCTTAACTGACATAGGAATTTCCTCAACTGCACTTGTAATGAGCTGCGTCTAGGGGGTACTGGCAGCCCATTATAAAGTATCAATGTTTGATGCCCTATTTTTGAGGGTGGTGAAAAATTTGACAATAGGGGGGGCGTCGTGTAGCCTAGCATCGGTTCCTCCAGCCAGGTGGTTCAACCGTGCAGTCACGGCGGGATCACGGGCCCACTAACCAATTCAGCCAACAGGTTACGACTCAGCTTTTGTAACGGCTACCGCCAATAGCCCTTGAGTTACGTATTCCCCGGTAAGTGCAGGAAAGAGTTCAGTGATCAACGAGAAACAGTTGGACAGTCAGGCCTCCTCGGCGTCCGACCCGCAGCAGTCAAAAGAACCGGCCTCAACGACTGAGCCCTTCTTGTATCGACTATTCGGAAACCAGCGGGAGTTCAAAACGAATCTTTCGTTGCTCTCGATGTCGCTTCCGGGTATCGTCCTGCTCTTCGTTTTCGCCTACCTGCCTATGATAGGCATTGTCATTGCCTTCAAGGACTATCGCTTCAATTTGGGAATCCTGGGCAGCGAATGGGTCGGCTTTCAGAATTTCCGTTTTCTCTTCGGGACGGACGCTGCGTTCCGGATCACGCGCAATACACTGTTGATGAATCTTCTTTTCATCAGCACAATCACGATCTGCGCGCTGGCTGTTGCCATTCTGATGAATGAAGCCTACCGCAGCCGTATGAGCAAGTACTATCAGACGATGCTGTTTTTCCCCTACTTCATTTCCTGGGTGATTGTCAGCTATTTCGTGTTTGCTTTTCTCAATGGCCAGACCGGGCTGATCAACCAATGGGTGGACGCTCTGGAACTGGATCGAATCGCCTGGTACCGTTCGCCGGAATTCTGGCCGGTTATTCTGACGCTTGCCAATCTGTGGAACGGTATTGGTTTCAGCAGCATCATCTATCTGGCCGGGATCCTCGGCATTTCGCCGGAGCTGTTCGAAGCAGCCAAAATCGACGGTGCGGGCAAACTGCAACAGATTCGCTTTATTACCTTGCCGATGCTCTACCCCATGATCATAATTCTGACACTGCTGGCGATTGGGCGCATTTTTCACGCCGATTTCGGGCTGTTTTTCTTTTTGCCCAGAGACAATCCGCTGCTCTACTCCACGACTGACGTCATCGACACTTTTGTTTACCGGTCTCTGGTAGAGTTGGGCGAGATCAGCATGGCAGCGGCGGCCGGCTTTTACCAGTCATTTGTCGGATTCTTGCTCGTAGTGGGCGCAAATTGGGTTGTTCGCCGGTTCAATGAGGACTACGCCTTGTACTAGGAGCCTTGTACTAGGATGCCGCTGCCATGACAGTTACGACCAGCCGCCAGCCAACCCAGATGAACCGTTACCGGCTACAAGCCTTTTTGGGCAGGTTCGCGGTGCATGCCGTGTTGACAGTTGTCGGGCTTACCTGCCTGATACCATTGGTACTTGTCGTCAGCATTTCGCTTTCCGACGAACTGCGCTTGGCCAAAGAGGGCTACAAGCTACTGCCGGTCGGCTATACCACGTTTGCATACGAGTACATCCTGCAGCAGCCGGGGCAAATTCTGCGGTCATATGCGGTAACAGCATTTGTAACCGCTTTCGGCACCATCGCCGGGCTTCTGGTCTGCTCGCTGCTGGCCTGGCCGCTGGCACGCAAAGATTTCCGCCTTCGCGGGCCGCTTTCGTTTTATGTCTTCTTTACGCTGCTTTTCAACGGCGGCATGGTCCCTTTCTACATTCTTGTAACGCGTTATCTGGGCCTGAAGGACAACATTTTTGTCTTGATATTGCCGTATATGGTCACAGCCTGGTATGTGCTGATTATACGGACCTCCTTCGCCCAACTGCCGACGGAGCTCCTGGATGCAGCCCGAATTGACGGCGCCGGCGAGTGGCGGGTTTTCTTTCAGATCGTCGTGCCGCTCTCCAAGCCGGTGCTGGCTACGATTGGACTCTTCTTTGTGCTGCGCTACTGGAATGATTGGTTTCTGGCGTTGCTTTTCATTGACGACAGCTCGATGTATCCCCTCCAGTATCTGCTGTACGTACTGATGGCCAATATCAACTTCATGGCTGCTAATCCGCAGACTACCGGGATGCCGATCCCGACTCTTTCGGCGCGCATGGCGATGGCGGTATTGGCATTCGGCCCAGCGCTTTTTACATTCCTGCTCCTGCAAAAATACTTCGTCCGCGGCATCACTATCGGTGGATTGAAGGGTTAGTGTTGCTTGTGGCGAAGCCGACACAACCTGTTTGCGCGGATGAACGATCAAAGTTGCGATGCGATGACGGAAAGAAACCCTCTCCGTTGACCATAAAACACAATCTTGCGTAGATCATTCAACAGACTGTTCACTTAAGAGGAGAAGAAACAAATGACCCGACACCGTGTTTTGGCCGTTCTCAGCGTTCTGCTGGTCGCCTCACTGGTACTCACGGCCTGCCCGGCCCCAGCGCCGGCGGGTTCGGCTGCGGCAGATGGCCAGCAGGAGGCCGCCGCGCCGATGCCCTCTGACGAACTGGTGAATATCACCTATTCCTATGGCAGCCGCGGCATCCCGGCCGACCTGCAGATGGTGGAGGATGCGATGAATGAAATCCTTCACGAAAAGATCGGCGTTCACCTTACACTGGAACCAATTGACTTCGGCGCGTTCAACGACAAAATGCAGTTACGTCTGTCCGCGGGTGAAGAGTGTGACATCATATTCACAGCGCCCTGGATCAACAGCTACGCCAACAATGTCGCCAATGGTGTGCTTGCACCGTTGGACGATCTGCTGCTCAATCATGCACCGGGCCTGTGGGGCAGCATGCCGGCCACGACCTGGGACGCAGCGCGCGTCAACGGCGTGATCTATGGCGTCATCAACCAACAGATTTTCCCGAAGCCCTGGGGCGTCCATCCGCGCAAAGACCTGGCCGAGAAGTACGGCCTCAACCTGGATGCCGTATCGAAGTGGGAAGATATGGAGCCCTGGTTGGCTGATGTTCGCGACGGTGAGGGCATCACGCCGGTATTCGTTGCCGCACCGGGACGGGGTCTTTTCCTTTCGCAGTACTACGGCTTCGACCCTCTGGATGACGGCATCGGCTTCCTCGGCATGAAAGCTGATGACGAGTCGCTGACCGCCGTAAATATGGTGGAAACGGTGGAATTTCAGATGGCCGCCGAAACGACAAAGCGCTGGGTTGATGAGGGCTACATGCCCCTGGAGCCCCTGCCCAATGATGAGGCTCAGTCCGCATTCCGCGCGGGCCAATATGCCATGGGCTATCATGTGGAAAAGCCGGGCAACGACGTTGAGGCACAGAACGCCTACGGTTTCGAGTTCCTACTCAAGAACCTGACAGTCCCCCTGATTCTGGATACCGCCGGCGCTACTGCAACGATGAACGCAATCTGCTCCACCTCCGAGAATCCGGGCAAAGCAATGGAGGTTCTGGAGGAGTTCAACACAAACGTTTATATCTATAACCTTCTCTCGCGGGGCATCGAAGGTGTGCACTGGGTGTGGGAGGATGAGGCCAATCAGGTGATGCGATATCCCGAAGGCGTGGACGGCAGCACCAGCTCCTACAATCCGAACACGGACTGGATGTTTGGTAATCAGTTCAATGCCTACTACCGGGACGCAAAGCAGGTAGGTGCGTGGGAAGCGACCAAAGAGATGAACGACACGGCCTTCCCATCGGAAGCTCTGGGTTTCGTGGTGGACCGCGAGCCGATCAAGACTGAGATTGCTCAGACATCGGCCGTTTACAACGAATTTGTTCTGCCTATCCAGTATGGTTGGGTGGCGTATGCGGATGGTGCGGCTGAGGCCATTGAGAAGCTGAACGAGGCCGGCGCGCAGACCATCATCAACGAAGTAAACCGCCAGCTGCAGGAGTGGCGGGCAAAGAATCCAAGGTAACGCCTTGCGCTGCACGACTGAAGAATACGTGTAAGCGCCGATTGCGTTCACCGCTGCGCCAAATGATACTGGGTGCAGCGGTGAACGTGGCCCGCCACCGATGGACTGCCGGCGGGCCGAACCTGACAACCCACAATCTCACCCACAAGAGAGGTGAGCCTCGTGCTTACACTCACTGCCAGCGTCCCTCTCGATGCACCGCCCGCCTGGGCTGTGCTGGAGCGGACGCTTTTTGATCTGATGGACCAGTCCGTACATCCCTTTTTGGAGAAGTACACACGGCCTGACGGGACTCTGATCTGGGCCGACAGGTGGAGTAACTCACGCGACGGCGCCGATGATTTCTACGAGAGCTCTTACAATTGGCCTCTTTACTACCTGATCGGAGGCGGCGATCACCTGCTCACACAGGGGCAGCGCCAATGGGACGCTATCACGAAACAGCTGACGGAACTTGGCCCGGTGCTGGACGAGTATGAGCGGGGCTATGATCAGTTCCACCAGAGCGAGAGCTACATATACTTCTATTTTCTTTGTCTGGCCGATCCGACCAACGAGCGTAACCGTGAGCGAGCTGCGCGCTTTGCCGGCCTGTTCCTGAACGAGAACCCGGATGCGCTTAACTATGACCCGGAACGCAAACTGATCCGGGCCCCGCACAACGGCAGCGGCGGCCCGCGTTGGGGCTTCAGCGACAGCCCGGAACCAAGTTACGGCTGGAGCGCCAGTATGCGCACCTACGGCCTCCCGTACACCGACATTCCCGGCGTGGGCGAATATGATGACCTGAAGGACCCAGTCCTATCTCGCCGCATGGGCGAGGCGATGCAGGAACGCATGGGCAAAGGGGACGTGGTCGGCAACTTGATGGTAACAAGTCTGATTGCCAACGCCTTTCTTCTCACCGGCGAAGAGAAGTACCGGCATTGGATTGTCGATTACGTGGACGCGTGGCGAAACAGGGCCGCCGACAACGGTGGTCTGCTGCCGGACAATGTAGGGCTTTCCGGCGAGGTCGGCGAGTATATGGATGGTCGTTGGTACGGCGGTCTCTACGGCTGGAGCTGGCCGCACGGATACTACAACATTGGCATGGCCGCGACCGTTAGCGGCGGCAATGCATTTCTGCTCACCGGCGACAAGGCGTATCTGCAACTGGCCAACGAACAGTATGACGCCATCTGGAATCTGGGCGAGATGCGCAATCCCCGCGGCGAAGCGATGAGCCTGAAGAGCCACTGGGTGGACCAGCTCGACGACGATGAGGAAGGGATTTTTGTCGTCCCCTACCGGTACAACGACGAAGGCTGGTTCGACTATCAGCCCATGTCGCCGGTCTACCCCGCGGCTGTGTGGAATATGACGATGGATGCCGCCGACTGGGAGCGGATCGAGGCGTTGCGGAGCGTGGAGAAGTACGACTGGCGCCGCGTTCAAGGTTTCCGCAACAAAGAGGACAACGGCCATGAACAACCCTGGCTGCGTTTTCTGGCGGGAGACAACCCAGACTATCCCGAGCAGATACTGGCCTCCACCTACGGGCAGGTCTGCCGGCGACTGGAGTTAATCCGAGAGGATGAGGAAGACCTGACGCAGGTATACATCCACCACTGGCAACAGCTCAACCCCGTGATCACGGAGGCACTGGTGCAGCTCACGCTGGGCGCGCCGCAGATCATTTACAACGGCGGGCTGCTCCACTGCCGGCTGCGGTATTACGACGCAGTACGCAAGCGACCGGGCTTGCCGCCGGACGTCGCCGCGCTGGTATCGCGGCTGGAAGCCGATCGCACAGTGGTGGAGCTGGTGAACCTGAGTCCGTACGAGTCACGCACTGTGTTGCTACAGGCAGGCGGATTTGGCGAGCACCGTTTCGAGGCGGTGCAGTACACGAAGCGGACGAGCGTCTATCCGGGCCCTCAGCCAGCGTACCAATCGCCTGAAGTCGAGCAGGCGACCGAGGAGGCTACGGTCGATGACGTCTACTTGCAGGTTGAACTCCCGCCGGCGACGCGAATAAAATTGGATTTCAAGACGGCCCGGTATGTCAACGAGCCTTCATACAAGTTGCCTTGGTAAGAGGGATTCATATGAGGATTACAGCACTCGATACAGTATGCCTCTCGCGCATGCACGAGCCGGAACGGCAGTGGATCACTGCTCAGTACCGCACGGTAAAGGCCGATTGCGCCGTAGTGAGGGTACACACGGAGGAAGGATTAGTCGGCATTGGCGAGGCGAGCGCATATGGCGTACCGCCGCGGATCGCCGAATGGGTGGACTGGCTTGCGCCGACGCTCATCGGCAAAGATGCGACCGACCCCGGGACACCGCCCCATCCAAATGGAAGGGACCGCGCCCATGACGCGGCCGTTGCCGGGATAGACTGCGCTCTCTGGGATCTGCGGGGGAAGATGGCGGGCAAGCGGGTCAGCGAACTGCTAGGCGCCAGTCCGGCAGACTCTGTGCCGATGTACGCGTCGAGCGGTTGCCGCTACGATTGGCGTGACCGTCCCGAGCAGTTGATCGAAGAGGCAGTAGGATATGCCGATCAGGGTTTCCCAGTAATGAAGTTTCGCATCGGCACAGATTGGGCGTGGGACGGCGTGACGGTTGACCGATTTCTCGGGCTGGTGCGAGAGCTGCATCAGGCGGTGGCGGGTAAGATGAAGTTGGCGCTTGACGGTAACTGCAGGCTGACGCTGGACGAGGCGCTGCCCATAGCCATGGAACTGGATCGATTGGAGTTCGCCTGGCTGGAAGAGCCGATCCCCTGGAGCGATATCGACGGCTATGCCACACTTGCCGCGGCGGTTGAATTGCCTGTAACAGGCGGCGAGAGCTTCACGACGCTGGAGCAGTTCCGCCCCTATATTGAAAAGAAGGCTTATGATATCGTACAGCCAGACGCGGGTGTCTGCGGCCTGACCGAGTTGGTACGCATCGCAGAGTTGGCTGCGCATCACGGCCTCAAACTCTATCCCCATTCATGGCACAATGGACTAATGGCGATGGCACACGCGCACGCAGTTGCGGCCTTGCCCAACCTGGAGATTCTCGAGGTTTGCCAGATTCAAGGTCCGCTGCAATGGGATATTGCCGCAGAGCCGCCGGTAATGGACAACGGGCAACTACATTTGCCGGACAGCCACGGGCTGGGAATTGAGTTGGCAGAAGAGGTTGCCGGGCGTTACCCTTACATCGAAGGGCACTACGCTCTGACGATCGATCGATAATCGTATCACGGCGGGGGCAGGCACCCAGAGGTCTTTGCGGTGGGATGCCAGCAGATATTGGAAAGCGGGAATCTTGATGCGAAAAGTACGCATTGCTATCGTCGGTATGGGAATAGGCAGACCTAATGGTCTCGCCCTGGCAAATAACCCACGCGCGGAGGTTGTGGCGCTTTGTGATCTGGTCGAGGAACGCATGACCGATTTTGCGTCGCTGCTGCCGCAGCCGGAGGAGATTCGCCTATACACTGATTTCGACGAACTATGCCGCAGCAGGGAGATCGACGCCGTCTTCATCGGCACGCCTAATCAACTTCATGTTCCGATGGGCCTGAAGGCGGCGGCCCACGACAAGCATCTCCTGGTCACGAAGCCGCTTTCCGATTCGGTGGAAGCGGCTGCCCGGCTGGTGGAAACGGCGGAGTCTTCCGGGGTTGTGAACATGATGTCTCTGTCCACCCGTTTTTCGGCGGAGGTGCAGTACATGGGCGGCTTGGCGCGGCGCGGCACTTTTGGCGAGATTTACTACGCCCGCGCCCGCAGCATTCGCCGCAACGGCATTCCGGCTTGGAACCCTAGTTTTATTCGTAAAGGCGGCGGAGCGTTCCGAGATATGGGCGTCCACGTTCTCGACGCGGCGTGGTGGATGCTGGGGATGCCGCGGCCGCTGAGTGTGTCGGGTGTCGCCGGCGCGAAGTTCGGCCCGCGCGGGCTGGGTTTCTTCGGTCGCAGGGCGCCGGATGAAGTCGCCGCAGCGCCGGAGAGTTACTACAGCCAGTTTACCGCCGACGACTATGCCGGTGGATTCATCCGGTTTGAGAATGGCGGAGCACTTCAGGTAGAAAGTTTCTGGGCCTCCCACCAGCCCGGTGACCTGCAGATCGAGCTATTCGGAGACGAGGCTGGTGCGCAGTTGCGGCCACCGACGCTGTACACAAACGGCCCGGTTCCAGCCTCGGTAGTGGATGAGGCGAAAGAGTTCGACGCCAAACCCACAGCCGGACGCGGCCTGAATGATGAAGGCCGCCCGATTGATATCACGTTCGAGGGTCTTACCAAGGAAAGAAGCGAGGCGTGGACCGCCATTGCCGAGCACTTTGTCGCCTGCATTCTGGATGGTACCCCTTGCGAGGCACCTCTGCGGCATGGGCTGATCGTACAAGAGATGATGGAGGGCCTGTTGAAAAGCGCTGAGGTTGGACGGGAAGTTCGACTTGAGAGTGGGAGGGATGGATGAGCCTCTGCTCGCTGGCGGAGGTGAATATTCAGGAGGAGAGAGATGCCTGTATTGGACAAAAAAGACTGGGCGTTCTGGGAAGAGAATGGCTATGTCGTAATCCCAAACGCCGTGCCGGAAGAGAATCTGGACGCACTCGTGAAGCAGATCTGGACGTTCTTGGAGATGGATGAGTCCGACCCGGAGACCTGGTACAGGTACAGACCCTATACGCGTGAGGACCTCTGTTCTCCGATCTCGCAAGCGGGGATGGTGGAAATGTACCAACATCAGACGCTGTGGGACAACCGCCAGTACCCCCGCATTCATCAGGCATTCAGCGAAATCCTGGGAACGGAGAAGCTGTGGGTGTCGCTGGATCGCGCCAATATGAAGCCCCCGGACAGGCCCGACAAGCCGGAATGGGGCCACAAGGGCATGATCCACTGGGACATTGACACGGGCGAGGTGCCCCTCCTGAACGGCGCCGACATCGCCGCGACCTGGCGCCCGGACCCCACTACGCACCTTGGTGTGCAGGGCGTAGTCTATCTGACCGATACCGGCCTCGACCAGGGCGGCTTCCAGTGTATTCCCGGCTTCCACAGGACATTCTACGAGTGGGTAAAGACGCAGCCAGTTAATCGCGATCCCCGCTTTCCAGACATGTCAGGCCTCGATTTCAAAGTCGTGGAAGGCAAGGCTGGAGATCTGGTCATCTGGCACCGGTTGCTGGCACATGGAAACGGTCATAACCGCTCGACACGGCCGCGGTTGGCCCAATACATCACCATGTCGCCGGCGCCGGAAATGGACGAAGAGCAACGCGGGGCGCGTGTCCTCTCTTGGCAAGAGTGCCGCCCCATGTCTAACTGGCCTGGTGACTTGCGGGACTGGGAACACCGGCATCAGACGCCGGCCAAGCTGACGCCGCTGGGGCGCAAGTTGCTTGGCGTCGATTCCTGGAATTAAGCTCAAATCGCTGGCTGGAGTAGAGATTCGGTCAGTGTCGACTTGGGCCCAAAGTGGAAGTTCGCGGGGTCAAGCCTGGTGGCCGACCCCGCGGCCTAAGTCGGCGGCTGGTCCTGGTGGCGCTTCTGTGCCCGTAAGCTTCAATATCCCCTTAGCCGGTGGGCTGCAGGCTCAGTCTACTGCCCTTCCACCATGCATACTGTTAACTGATCGGTACAGCGCTCCCCGGGTCAGGCCTTCCGTCTCCCCGACGAACCCCCACGCCAACAACGCAATTGTTCGCATTTAATGCCGGCCAAAAGTGTATAGCACTGACTCGCTCCGGGCAGTCTTCTACGCATATGCGCTGCAGGGAAGACTGGGATTCGGCCAGGGCGTCAGTGCCATGGGACGATTTTTCCTGTCCGCCAAGTTCTGGAAGACAGCGCCTGTGTCGCGATTCTGAGGTACAAAGGTGGCAAGGTAGAGATCGCCGCTGGCGCTCAGGCTGATGTTTGTGAAGACGGTATAGGCCACCGGTCCATAGATACCGTGTGTGTAGAAGTGGCTGCGCAGGCGGCTATTGTCGTCTTCGACGCGCCTGCGGCTGGCTGCCCACAGCATCTGGAAGTCGGGGTAAGCCGACAATGTGGTGAAGAGATTGCGGAAACGGTTTGTATGACGGTACCGCAATGTCATGACCCGCCACTGCCGCATATTGGCCAGAGCGATGGATTGCCAGCCGCTACCCAGCACACTACGAATCGGCGCGTCAGGGGCAAGCAACAGTGAAAGGATGTTGACGTTTCCTGCTGTACATCTAGCTGCATTGAGTTGTGACCAGTTAAGTTTGTGAAAGTCGAGGACGGGCCGGTTAGCTCCGACCAGATCGCCGAACGAGTCCATGAGGAAAGCGGGTGTGCAAATCGTGCCGAGCGTCGCCCAGACTTGGGCGAAGACATCCTGGTGGCTGAGGTCGTCACGCACGATCGCCTCGTCGGTAATTTCGCTGGCCATGGAGAAGAATTCGCGTCTTTCCAGAGAAGTAAGTCGGAATGCCCGCGCCAGCTCTTGAAGGATCGCTCTGTCCAACCGCACCTGGCTGCCTCGCTCGATCTTGCCCACGATTCTTGTCGTCAGCCCTGTTTCATCTGCCAGTTTTTCCTGACTCCAGCTGTTGCCGCTGTTGAAATCCAACTGCTCCTTCCGCAGTGCGGCAACGACTTTGCCGAACATTTTCCGTTCCACAGCAACCTCCGCTGTCTACTGCCAGATACGACGCTGTAATCTGGCATCACCTTCTATTAAGAATTGTATCACCCTGCGTCACTTCTTCAAGTGAGAAATCTTCCAAAATAGAACCTATGATCTCCCGATATCGGTATATTTGAGAAGGACAGACTGAAAACACGAGGGTTACACTGTCTCGTAGAGGTTTCGGACCCTTCCTCTACCCAGGCGCGGGAGAATTGGTCTGAACGAATGGCCCTACGACAAGACGGAGAGACAGTGCGCTTTATTGAGGGTGATGGTTGTGCTGATCTGAAAGCTTCACGTCGAACGGACGGTGTACATTTCTTTGGGCTTCCACTCGATCGCCCACTGTCATTGCTTTGCTTCTAAGGACCGGAGCGGAGGCTAAGGTACACAGTGAAGCGACATGCCCAGTGCTTAGTGAGACTTTCTGTTTACGAGGTTGTGCCTGGCGTATCGGCTAGCCTGCATGCTCCGGGAAGTCGATGGAGAAAAGACACGAAGCCATGTTCATGAGAGCCCTTATTGCCGGAACTGTGTTTCTCGCGACGGCCTGCGTTCCGATTGCGCCCGAGCCGGCAGAGCCGTGTATTTCACGGGAACGAGCGCTGCTGATAGGAGAGACGATCGAGGCAGAGCCATCGGAGAATCTGCCCGGCCAGGATCGCATTCGATGCGATTTTGGTACGGCATCGGATCAGCAGAGTTCTCTGCCCGAAGCCAACAGCGCAAAACCGCAAACGTCTCCTGCCAAAGCCGACCTGAACGATCTTGCGAGTATACTGGCGAAGATGGACGGATCTGAAAGTTCGATAGACTACATCGCTCTCTTACAAGAGTTTTCGGACTGCTTTCTGAGCAACCTCTCTGCAGCAGAGAGGGAAGAGGGCCTGGGCGTTGGAAGCGGGTTGGCGATTTCACCTGCCCAGATTACGGCGGTGACAATGTTTCAAGCGGGCCTTTTTGCGTTTGTGGGACAGTTCGAAAGAGCGCAGAAAGTTGATAAGAGTGGACCTCCACGTGATGCTGTGAATATGTATGAACTGCTGGAAGGGGGGCTGGCGGTCTGCGAGGACAGCAGTTGAGGTCCGGAAACTCTCGTGTCGCGTCCGCTACAATGGGCTATTTCATGAAGAGGAGTCGCATCAAGCTCACTCTTGCATGTAGAACCTCGAAAATTACCCCGGTTTTTTGAACCCCATTTGCCTTGAAGTAGAATGTACAATGCTTTACGGATGGTCTGAGCGTATCTCAGAGCATCGGTCTGTTTTTCCTTCCTGCTCATAATCTTAAGTCAGCGACGGAACTGTGCATTTTACGTTGCACGCTACTGCCGCAAAGAAGCGGTTTGCCACCTCATCATTCCCAGGCGTTATTCTGCCCAACGTCCTTGGTGTTGGGGTACATCACCGCTATTTGTGTTTCCTGCTTCTGGTGGGATTCGGTTTGCGGCTGATCATGCTGGACCGCTTTCGATTTCACCAGGATGAAGCGTTATACAGTTATTGGGCGCTGCATTTTCTGCATGACGATCCCTATTTTTTGGAGCAGTGGATCGACAAGCCCCCGTTGTTCATCTGGTTGCTTGCCTATTGCTTTAAGGCGTTAGGCTCTTCGGAGGCCAGTGCGCGGCTGCTGAATATCGGCATCAGCATACTGACGATCCCGGTCGTCGCTGCCATCGCAAGAAGGGCTTGGTCGCCGACTGCGGGCGTGGTGGCGGTAACAGTATTTGCGCTGAATCCCTTTGCGATCAGCTATAGCCCGACGGCGTTCACCGATCCCCTGCTGGTGCTGATGGGCGTATGTTCCCTCTACGCCGCGCAGAGTTCGCGCCCATTTGCGGCCGGCCTGTGCCTGGGCGCCGCGATCATGACTAAACAGCAAGGGGTGTTCTTCGTACCGCTGGTGCTGACTATTCTGACAGCTGGGAACACAAAGGCGAAGGCGGTTGGGGCAGCGAGTCTGCGGGCAGGAGGAGGGCTGGCCCTGTCAGTACTGCCGATCCTGTATTGGGACAGCCTGCGTTGGGCGGTCGCGCCATCGCCCTGGGACCTGGGCGCACGCAACTATAGTTCGTTGGCATTGCTCCCGATCGACCAATGGGGAGACCGCATCGCCCGTATCGCCGACGTGCTCTGGCACCTTACCGCCAGTCACATCGTGTGGATGGTCTTGATCGCTGCGTGTGTGCTGGCGGTAGTGAATGTGGGGCGGACAGAAATGTCCCTATCGAAGCGAAATTCAGTTCTTGCAATCCTGCTGTTCGGATGGATCGGGGCATATTTGGGCATCCATACAGTATTCAGTCTGCCGGTATGGGACCGGTACTTCCTGCCGCTTGCGCCGGCATTTGCCCTCCTATGCGGATGGCTCGGAGCCAGGATACTGGCACCTGGTTCCAACCTGTGGAGACGAGCAGCTGTTGGCGTGTTGATTGTGCTCTTGCTACCCGGTGCGGTGCAGTCGGCCAGAGGGGAATTACCGATAGGTGGTGATCACGGTGCATACGACGGCCTGCGTGAGACGTCTGCCTGGCTTGACAGTCATAGTCCGCAAGGTGCCGTCCTGTATCACCAGACTTTAAGCTGGCACTTCCAGTTCTATCTGTACGAGAATCCCAGAGATTATACATTGCGCTGGGTAGCAAACCCGGTTGCGCTGGCGGACGATGCCGCGAAGAGACCGCAGAGCGCCAGATTCGTCATCGCCCCGGCTTGGCAGCCACTCAGAAACTTCCAACCCCATCTGGCTACGCGGGAGTTGGAGTTGGTGGAGAGAGCTAAAGAAGGTCAGTTCACTGTCTACGAACTCATATCGAGCGCAAACTGATCTGGTCGTCGTAAGCACAAACCAACCCGGCAGTTGGCGGACACCGAAGGTTCGGGAAAAATGGTACAATCATGCATTAAAGGACAAAAACAATGACAATTGAAAATAATCCTTCAGATTCTGGCGTCCTTTCCAGGGCGCAAGGCTGCCTGCTCGGCCAATTGATAGGGGATTCTCTCGGTAGTCTCGTAGAATTTCAGTCACCGGGGGAGATTCTCTTCGATTATCCTGAAGGCGTGCGGGACATGGCTGACGGCGGCACCTGGAACACGATCGCAGGACAGCCTACAGATGATTCGGAGATGGCGCTGCTCTTGGCGCGATCGCTTGTGTCACAGAGGAAGTTCGACCAGGAAGAGGTTCGAAAGACCTACGTGTTCTGGTTGGAATCCGATCCTTTCGACGTCGGGGGGACCATTCTCAGCGGTTTGACCGGCCGGCCCAACCCGGGCAGCCAGGCCAACGGGGCGATGATGCGGATCAGCCCGCTGGGAGTTTTTGGCGTCAACTACACGTTGGCCCAAGTGGCAGACTGGGCACGGCAGGACGCCGAAATCACCCACATCCACCGGGTCTGCCAGGAGGCCAACGCGCTGTTTGCGATGGCGATTGCGCACGCGGTGGGCACAGGGTGCGACGCCGCTGACCTGTATGGAGAGATCGCAGGCTGGGCAGAAGACATAGACGTCGATGTCAGGTTGAAGGAGAAGATCGCGGCAGCCGCCGACTCTCCACCAGACGAATTCAATCATCAGCAGGGGTGGGTGCTGATCGCCTTCCCCAACGCCCTCTGGCAGCTTCTCAACGCCGAAAGCGTGGAGGAGGGAATCGTTGACACGGTCATGCGCGGGGGTGATACAGACACCAACGCGGCGATCTGCGGGGCGCTACTGGGCGCTGTTCATGGGCGGGAAGCATTCCCGGACAGATGGGTTGAAACGATTCAGAGCTGCCGACCGCAAGCGGGAACGCCGGGCGTGTTTAAGCCCAGGCCCGAATGTTTTTGGCCGGCGGATGCGCTGGAGTTGGCCGAGCAGTTGACAGCTCAGGCTGACTGAAATCCGGCTAAACCTCGATCTGAAGAACTAGAAGGTGGGTTGTGATGATGATGGAAGCGATGAAACGGACCTCGTTGTGGACACCGCCGCTGGAGGAACTGGCGCCATACGTGTGGGAAGGATTGCAGGCCAACTACGCCAGTGTCGATGTGGAAGTGACACCGTGCCCCGATCTGCGGTCGCTGGGCTGTGCAAGCCCCGGCATCGGCGGTTCCACAGTCCTGTTGGAAGTTGGCGGGGAACCGTACGCCCACAACCCCGGATACCGGCACGTCACCTTCGACATGGCGGAAATGGCCAGTGACTGCGGTCACACCGAAGGTAGTATCTTCGGCGCAGGGATGGCCTTCCCTGGCGTGTTGGATGGACATTGCGGAGAGGTGATCGCCACCTTGCAAGCAGGCGGGGTCAACGGGTCCAAGGTCGCTCGCGTCGGGCCTGAACAGGAGTGCATCGTTGAGCCTTATGCGTCTACGCACCACAGCGGCCTTTCCAATCTCTTCCTGTCGGAGGGCCGGCCGGGTCCAGTTCTCAAAGTCTGTGTGGAAAGGCGGACCGGCAACGAACGCTCCTTTACGCAAGCGCTGCGCAAGAGTCTGCAAACCCATCCAAATATCGGCGATGGGGGCGCGCGTCTCGAAACGCGCCAGGTGGGCATGGGGGGCGTCTTTGTGATCGAGGCCGGTCAGATCCGCTCGCACATCATGCCGGACTATGAGTGCATCGCCCACCAGTATTACGACACGGAAGCCGAAGAGGTCGTCGCCGATTTTCTCCAGTTCTATGAGCACATGGGGCCCGACTTGCTCTGTCTGGCGGTGTTCTGGTCAGGAGACCCCACCGGTGGCAGACTGCATTTGCGCGAATCGGGCGAACACACGCACTTCTTCCATATGGGCGCTCTGAACCAGGCAGGCCATTATCACTATGACGTCAGCCCCGATACCATTCGTTATACGGGTTACTTCAACGTTGCGGCTGAACTGGTGCGCTTCGGCGACATCTATGCGGAACTTGAACGGCAGTCAAACCACACCGATGAGGAGCGGAAATGAAGATCACCAAGGTAAGCGCGGTGGGTCTGCGCGGCGCGACACCAGAGGGCGGCTGGAGCGAAGAGTTGAAAGAGGAAGACTGCATCCACACACTCGTTTTCGTCGAAACGGATGAAGGCGTAACCGGCACCGGTTCGGTCTTCACCAACGATGGGCTGGTACTGGCGGCGCTCGAGGTACTGAACCCGCTGTTGATCGGCCAGTCGGCGATCGAGCCGGAGCGGGTAAGCGAGTGGCTACACCAGAACACATTCTGGATGGGGCGGGGGGGCAGCGTCACGCACACGATCAGCGGCATCGACATTGCCATGTGGGACATTTTGGGCAAGGTAACGGGGCAGCCGGTCGGCCGCTTGTTGGGCGGTCGTTACCGCGAGCGGGTCCGACCCTATGCCTCCCTGCTGATGGACCAGCCGGCCCCGCTGCGCGATGAACTGCAAATGTGGAAGGAGCAGGGCTTCCGCGCATTCAAGATGGGATGGGGGCCTTTTGGCCGGGTCAGCGACAAGCTGGATGAGGAGATCGTGGCTACTGCCCGCGAAGTTGTCGGCGACGACAACCAGCTGATGGTGGACGCCGGCGGCAGCGATGCCCACTGGCAGGGCCGCTATACGTGGGCGCTGCGCTGTGCCGGGATGCTGGCCGACTACGGCGTGGACTGGTTTGAGGAGCCGCTGCGCCCCGACGACCTGGAGGATTTCATCCATCTGCGCCGCAATACGACCATCCCCATCACCGGCGGCGAGGTGCTGACCAGGCGCCAGTCATTTCTTCCCTTCCTGCAGCAGGGCGCATTCGATATCGTACAGCCGGATGTTGCTAAAGTCGGCGGCATCAGTGAGGAGCGCAAGATCGGTTGGATGGCGCAGGAGAATGGTGTGCGCCTGATCCCGCACGGCTGGAACACCGCCCTTGGGCTGGCGGCCGACCTGCAACTCGCCTCTGCCCTCGCCGATACCGACCTGGTGGAATACAAGACCGGCTCGCCCTACATCGGTGAGATCGTAGTGGGCGGCTGGCAGTTGGACGAGGATGGCATGCTGGCGATTCCTGACGGGCCGGGCCTGGGAATCGAGTTGGACATGGACGCGGTGGCGCGCTATTCCTGACAGCAGCGTTCGCAGGCTACCAGCTATTCACACCGCCGGGCGAGTGCGCCAAACGCGTAGCTTTTTTTTGCCGAGGATAAGCCACCAGAGCGTCGCCGTCTCGGAGGTGAAACCGGCCAGTAATGCTGCCACGCCGAGGGCCGCGCCCTGCACGCCGACCAGAGGGAGGGTCAGCAGCGCGACGAGAATGGCGCCCGTGCGCATCGGCGCGCCAACGGCCATGGGCAGCGTGTCGCGCTCCATGAAGGCGATGCTGTGGAAATAGGCGCGGTGCACGACAGCAAATGGGAAGACTGTGTAAATCTGGAGGGGCACACGACTCAGCTCGGCCAGGGCGGGCGTCAGACCGATGACCTGCTCCAGAAGTATAGTTCGCAGCGGCGTCCAGAATAACAGCAGGCAGATGGTGACGGCGACGAACCCGCACCAGTAGCCGTAGATCAGAAAGGGACGATAGGAACGCAGTTCCGAATGAAAGGGGGGCACAAGAGCGCGCAGCTCATTCAACCAGCGGTAGGTCCATTGACCAAGCGTATAGGCCACGGTCAGCGCGGCCATTGCTTCAGCGCCGTGAGCGCCCCGCACGACAAACAGATTGATGAGCGGCCTGCTGGATTCCTGCATAAAGTTCATGAGCGCCAGCGGCCAGGTAAAGCGGAAGAATGCTGCGAAAGTGATCGGAGGACGGTCGAGCTCGTCGGGCAGCCCTTTGCCAATGAAGCGGAACAAATAGCAGACAATCGTGATGAATTCGGTCAAAGTTGCCGCATAGAGGACGAGAATCGGCAACCAGATCGGACGGGTGCGAATCGCCTCGACTTGGAGTAACACGACAACGGTCACGAGCCCGGCGGCCACGCTTAAGGCGGTGGCAATGCTGACACTGCCAGTGCGTTTGCCGCGCGTCAGCACACCGGTGCTGAGTTGTGTCATACCCCGCAGTATAGGCATCGGCAGTAACCAGATCATCATCACGCGTACGCGATCGCTGGTCTGGAGGTCGATACCATGCAGCCCCTCAAGCAGATAACGGCTGAGAAACGTTGCACCAAGCAGCCACTGCACCGCCACCATCAGAAGAGCCAGCACGCTTACATAGTTCAGAACACGCCAAAAGTCTCTTTTGTCCTCCACCAGCACCAGTCCGGCATAGCGAATCTGTGCCAATGGGCTTGACAGTGCGGTCACCAACCCCCACGCCAGGCCAAAGGCAGCTAGTATGCGGATTGCGTCAGGCATGCGCGCCATTCCGGCATTGATACTCTGCGCGCCAAATTCAAAGATGAGGATTGTCAGAACCAGAGGCAGGAGGAAGCGTGTGAAGCGCAGGTACATGGAGTAAAGGCCGGATAGTGTGCTAAACGCAGAGGATGACGAAAGGGCCGTACCGCCGCAATTCGTCCTGTGGGTGTGTAATGGGCTGAGCAAGCACAGCCACAGAGATTATCACACAGTGACAAAGTGCGCGCAATGGAATTGGCAAAGAAGAGAAGGAGCGGTCACGCGCCTGCAATCTCGCCTTCCATACGGAATGTACCGAGTTCAAAGATCATAGAGTCATGAGAGAGACCCTTCGCATGGCCTGTTCTGGAATTGAGAATGACTGCCAGGGAGGCGTTGTGATCAGGAAACTGGCCGCACCCCAGGGAATTTGCACCAAAAACGGTGTTATAATAGCCCTGTACCGAAATACGAATAGGCACTGCCGGGAGCGAACCATCATCAAGAACACATGACTCCCACTGGCTGGGAATCTGAAGGCGAGGGAAAGCCTTTACAAGTCTATTATGTGCCCATTTGCTTTCTTCCTATGACCCAACAAAGAGACCGAAGAAGCGTGTGCGAAGCCAAACGCAAAGTCCATTTATGGGAAACTGCCCGCTTCTGCCCGACTCATACATACTTGACCCGACTTGGCCCGACTTTTGACGTCCGAACAGGTTCCGATATTTCAGATTTTGCACAACTATTGTACAACATGCATAAGCGGTTGAATGGACCTGCCAGCGCTGAGGAGGCCCCCATCACAATAACTGCATGAATTGCAGCGAAGACAACCCGGAAACGCTCGTAAACTCTCATGAACTCTCGTCCAACTTTCATACGAGACTACCTGCATCGGCAAGTCTCCGGTCACTGCCCATCAGGCCGATCCCATGAACTGCAGCGCAGTCAATCCGAAAACGCTCGTAAACGCTCATGATCTCTCGTAAACTCTCGTCCAACGCTCATACGAGACTACCTGCATCGGCAAGTCTCCGGTCACTGCCCATCAGGCCGATCCCATGAACTGCAGCGCAGTCAATCCGAAAACGCTCGTAAACGCTCATGATCTCTCGTAAACTCTCGTCCAACACACAGATGAGAATGCCTGCCTCGGCAAGGCCCCAGTCACAGCCCATCAGGCAAATCCCGTGAACTGCAGCGCAGTCAACCCGAAAACGCTCGTAAACGCTCATGATCTCTCGTAAACTCTCGTCCAACACACAGATGAGAATGCCTGCCTCGGCAAGGCCCCAGTCACAGCCCATCAGGCAAATCCCGTGAACTGCAGCGCAGTCAACCCGAAAACGCTCGTAAACGCTCATGATCTCTCGTAAACTCTCGTCCAACACACAGATGAGAATGCCTGCCTCGGCAAGGCCCCAGTCACAGCCCATCAGGCAAATCCCGTGAACTGCAGCGCAGTCAATCCGAAAACGCTCGTAAACGCTCATGATCTCTCGTAAACTCTCGTCCAACACACAGATGAGAATGCCTGCCTCGGCAAGGCCCCAGTCACAGCCCATCAGGCAAATCCCGTGAACTGCAGCGCAGTCAACCCGAAAACGCTCGTAAACGCTCATGATCTCTCGTAAACTCTCGTCCAACACACAGATGAGAATGCCTGCCTCGGCAAGGCCCCAGTCACAGCCCATCAGGCAAATCCCGTGAACTGCAGCGCAGTCAACCCGAAAACGCTCGTAAACGCTCATGATCTCTCGTAAACTCTCGTCCAACGCTCAGACGAGACAACCGGCATCGGCAGGGCACCGGTTTCAGCCCATCAGGCAATTCTCATAAATCGCAACTCAGTCAATCCGAAAACGCTCGTAAACTCTCATGAACTCTCGTCCAACGCTCAAACGAGACGACCTGCATCGGCAAGGCACCGGTCACAGCCCATCAGGCAAATTCCATGAACTGTAGTTCAGACAACCCGAAAACGCTCGTAAACGCTCATAAGCTCTCGTCCAACACACAGATGAAACCGCCTGCGCCCCACCATCAAGATGAATCTGACTCAAACGATCCACAATGAATGAAATGCTGGTATCAGGCCCCAAGTCAGTTGCACCGAAAGTGAATGCCGTCTTTTCCTCCGATGCCAAACTTCTCCTGACTTCCATACCCAGCCACTGGAGCATCAAGAACCAAGTCCACTGGGTCTCGAATGAGTACGACCGTCGCATCCGTCACGGCCACGAGCAGCACAACCTGGCCATCTTGCGCCGTTTGGCTCTTAACCTCCTACGCAGAGTGAAAAGCGCCCAGACCTGTATTGCTACCAGATGTAAACGAGCTTGTTGGAAAACTAACTATGTCCAGAAAATTCTCTCCCAATAGGATGCGTATGCCCTGGCCCGTACGACCGGATGCATTGACAACCGCCTGTGCCTATGCAACAATCAGATTGAAATTCCAAGCCTCGGAGTCTTCCATGGCCTCGGTCTCCTCACTCATACCTTTAGGACAATGATGGGCATCAAGACACCAGATTGGGTTAAGCACGCAGTCTTTTATCAGATCTTCCCGGATCGTTTCAGTCGCAGCCCGCGTCTGCAGCACCCTCCCGGAATCCAGTTCAAACCCTGGGGTGCGCCGCCTTCGGAACAAGGTTTCCAGGGCGGTGATCTTCTGGGAATTGTTGATCGCCTGGACTATCTGGAGGACTTGGGCGTCAATGCTCTCTACCTGAACCCGATCTTCAGCTCGGCCTCAAATCACCGCTACCACACATTTGACTACATGGCGATAGACCCGCTGTTGGGCGGGGAGACCGCGTTTCGGGAGTTGTTGGACCGTGCGCATGAACGGGGCTTGCGGGTCATAGTTGACGGCGTCTTCAACCATTGCGGGCGCGGCTTCTGGCCCTTCCATCACATCCTGGAAGCCGGCAAGAGATCTCCATATTTTGATTGGTTCCGTGTGAAGGGATGGCCGTTGCGCCCCTATCACAGTAACGAGCAACAGCCCCACAATTATGCGGCTTGGTGGAATCTGCCTGCCTTGCCAAAGTTGAACACCGTCAATCCCGGCATGAGGCGCTATCTGCTTGAGGTTGCTCGACACTGGATTGAATTCGGCGCAGACGGTTGGCGCCTGGACGTACCAGAGGAGATCGACGATACGCCCTTCTGGCAGGAGTTCCGCCGCGCGGTGAAGGACACCAATGCCGACGCGTACATAGTAGGAGAGATCTGGCATGAGGCCGAGGAGTGGCTGCAGGGAGACCGCTTTGACGCAGTGATGAACTATGTCTTGAGCCGCGCTGCCTACGGATATTTCGGCGCGGAAACGGTGCCGAGCGACTACAGGCCCGGCGGCTACGCGATCGAGAAGCTGGATACTCTGGCGTTCGCGGCCGCGATCGAGCGGATGCTGGAACGCTACGACCTGCAGGTCGTGAACGTACAGTTCAACCTGTTGAACAGCCACGATACGGCGCGCAACCTGTGGGCTATGGACGGAGATGCCAGCGGTGTGCGACTATGCCTGCTGCTGCAGATGACTCTGCCCGGCGCGCCGTGCATCTACTATGGAGATGAGATCGGAATGAACGGGGGCCCTGACCCGGGCTGCCGCGGAGCCTTCCCATGGGATGAGAAACAGAGCTGGGATTGTGAGATGCTCGACTTCTATCGGCGGGCGATCGCTCTGCGGCACGGCCACGCTGCCTTGCGCACTGGCGCGTACAGGACCCTGGTCGCTGCAGGCGACATCTTCGGATTCAGCCGCTCGATCGTCGGCGAAACTCGCTCTGCCGAAAAGGAAACTGGAAACCAAGGCCCGGATGAAGAACGGCTGATCGTTCTCTTCAACCGAGCAAAGTCCGAGGCGCGGTTGGCAGTACCCCTTGCCGGCAAGGGCCAGGAAGGGGAACCCGACACTGCCCTGTCTCAGCCGTCTTTCCAGGTGCTCTGGCCGCCGGGCGCCTCCGGCCAGATGCATTGCGCTCGCAACGGTACTCTCTGGGACTTGACGATTCCGCCCAGAGAGGCGCTCATCCTCAAACGGACACCCTCAGCTCGCTCTGCTGCTTCGGAAGAGGGGCGAAGTGGAAACGGTTAAGGTCATTCTCAACCCATACGCGGGTCGTGGTCGCGGCGGACGGGTAGCCGGCGAGATCGAGGCTGCATTTCGCCGTAGCAACGTTCCCTTTGAGATGGCGGAAACTTCAAAGCCGGGAGAGGCTGTCTCTCTGGCTCGCCGCGCGCGGCTGGACGGTTACGCAATCGTGGCTGCCGCCGGCGGCGACGGAACAGTTAATGAAGTCGTGAACGGTCTGGCGGAGGCTACTCCTGAGGATGAGACAGTGCGGGGCTTTGCCGTCTTGCAGGCGGGCAGCGGCAACGATTTTGCCGACATGGCAGGGGCAGCTCGTGAGTTCGACGCAGGCGTAAACGCCATTCGCGAGGGCAATACGCGCGACCTCGACTTGGGGCTGGTCGAAGCCTTCGACGGACATGACACCTTGAGGCGCTACTTCGACAACAATCTGGGCATGGGCTTTGAAGCGCAAGTGACGGTTGAAAGCCGCAAGATAAAGCGGTTGCGCGGGTTCGCCATCTATCTTTGGGCGGCGCTGCGGGCGCTGCGGGCCTATGACCAGCCCTGGTTTGAGGTCAGCTGGACCGACGACGCCGGAAATGAACACAGGGTTGCCAAAGAGATGTTGCTGGTCAGCATCGGCAACTCGCGACGGACAGGCGGGGCCTTCTATCTGACACCGGATGCAGTAATGGACGACGGTTTGCTCGACCTGGCCTTTGCCGAAGCGCTGTCGCAGCTGGGAATCCTCAACCTTCTTCCAAGAGCGATGACAAGGACAGGACTGGTGGGTCAGAAGACAGTGTCTTTTGGTCGATTGCGTTCCGCCAGTATTGCCGTCCGGCAGCCCGTCCCGGTGCATACGGACGGCGAGATCTTGTCCAGGAAGATCGAGAGGCTGAGCGTCGAAGTCCAGCCTGGCCGCCTGCAAGTAATCGTGTAGAATTCACTGCCGGCACTCCTTCTGGTATAATTCTCTTTACAGATTAACCCAATACCCCACCACCTTGTGGACAGTTCCCGAAGTTCGATCGGCTTCCGAGATCTGAGGGCAAATCGCCCCTGCCAGCAGCGCGAAGGAATACAGGTAGACTTTGACAACATCAGAAGAGTTCGGCGCGGCTGCAGCAGAGTCGAGAGGTATGCACACGCCAGATGAAGTGACAGGTGCGCACGCCGAACTGGAGTCGGGTCCGGAACCCATTTCAGCAACGTCCAGCAGCGCGTTGCTTGATGCCCGATTCTGGCCGGAACTCTCCCCTTGGCGCGTCTCTGCCGCCTGGTCGCTTGCGGCGGCGGCACTGGCCGCTGGAATCGGCGACGTAGGCCGCACAGTCTCTCTGCAAACGCTGATTCTTCTCTTCCTGCTGGTCGATCCCTTGTGGGGTAACATATGGGGCGGGCTTGCTACGCCAGAGGCATTGCCCCGAATAAGGTTAACGATGGCGCAGAGGCGATCTGGGCTGCCGTATCTGGCCTTGGGGTCGCCCGCTGCGCGCGTACTGGGGTTGCACGGTCCCAGCGCGCTCTCGATTCTGGCGCGGGTTTGGCTACCGGGGGTAGTAGTCGCATTCGTGGCCGCGTTTGCAATCGGCATGTCAGCGGTCTGGGCTACCTTGGTTGTACTCGGTCTCGCGGTGAGCGCCTGGCTTCAGAGACACGTAGCGCTGATTCCCGCCTCCGTGCTTCACAGCCTCGCCGTCGTGGCGGCGCCCTGGTTCATGGGTCTGATGCTGTTCGGCCTCGATCCCTGGAGCGGACGCCACTGGTCACTGATCGTACTGTGGACTCTGCATGTCTGGGGCGCAAATAGCAGGTTGGACAACCCTGGCACTTTGGGTGGACTGGCCGGCATGGCAGTGGCTCAGGCCGGTATTGCCCTGTTGCTGATTTTCGGTCGGGCACCCCTGCCACTGGCTGTGCTGAGCGTTCTGTGGTTGGCCACCTGGGTGGCGGTCTACCGCGGCCAGTCGCTTGTCAAAGTCCAGGCCTCTTGGACGGTGGCTTTGCTGGTCAGCGCGGCGGCGATGTCGCAGACGGTTTTTTGACAGATGATGGGGGTCTGAATGGCCCTGTACCGGAAAGAGTCGTCAGGATTGGAACTTCCCGACCGAATTGTTCGTCTTATTTCTCGGATACATCCACCATTGCCTTGGAGACCTGTCTCTAAGGCCATATGCGGGAGAAGATTGTGAGCGTTACGCCCCTCAACCATTTTACTGGCATTGATACTCTTACGAGTGAGCAGTTCTGGGGACTTCTGAGGCTGGCAAAACAGCTGAAGGACGAGTTGGCGGAGCGCGGGTGCAACAGCCCGATTCTGGCCGGTAAGTCACTGGCGATGCTCTTTGAGAAGCCTTCGCTGCGCACTCGTGTCAGCTTTGAAATGGGCATGCAACATCTGGGAGGCTACGCATTCTATCTCAGTCCGGCGGAGGTCGGCCTGGGTACGCGAGAGAGTCCGGCAGATGTGATCCGGGTTTTGGGTGGCTACGTAGACGGCGTGATGGCGCGCGTCTTTGCGCATCGCCATATCGAGGAGATGGTGGAGTGGGGAAGCGTGCCAGTCATCAACGGTTTGAGCGACTTCAGCCATCCTTGCCAAGCCCTGACTGATGTGTTCACAATCTGGGAACAGTTCGGTTCGGTAGAGGACAGGACGCTGGTCTACGTGGGTGACGGCGCTAACAATGTTGCGACCAGCCTGCTGATGGCCGCGGGTAAGGTCGGCCTCAACGTGCGGATAGTTGCGCCGCGGGGGTACGTTCCGTCCGGGGATGTGCTGGATGCGGCGGAGGCAGAGGTCGAAGTTACAGACGATTTGAATGGCGTAAGGGGTGCGGATGTGCTGTACACGGATGTCTGGATCAGCATGGGGGATGAGGAAGAGCGGGAAGAAAGAATGGCTGTCCTTCCGCCATACCAGATTAACTCGGAGCTGGTACAGCGGGCGGAGAATGAAGAAGTGCTTGTCATGCACTGCCTGCCCGCCCACCGCGGCGAAGAGATATCCGACGCAGTGGCCGACGGTGACCACAGCCGCGTCTTTCCGCAGGCCCACAACCGGCTTCATGCGCAGAAAGCGGTTCTTGCGCATTTGCTTGGCGGTGTGGAGTTGCCTGCGTGAGGGGACGCGATCTAACAGACCAAAAAGGCAGAATGCAGTTTAATGTGCAGTAGGGACAAAAAACTTTTTGCTTAATGGATTTGACTTGGAATCATGATTTTGAGGCAGAAGCGGGCGCACCGTTCGGGCGGCGAAGACGGATCCAACGAGGATTCCTCCTGTGAAGAGAGGATAACATGACTGACTTTGTGGCCATTCTCAGTCGCCTAACCGACTGGCAGAACATTGTAGATCTTTTCCTGCTCATGCTGATCTTCTACGCATTGTTACATTTGCTGCGAGGAACGCAGGCCGCGCAACTTGTACTTGGCATTTTGATGATCGGCATTTTCGTATTTGTTCTTGTCCGCACAGTCGAGTTGACCGCATTCAGCTGGCTGTTACGCAATAGCTCCCTGGTTGTTTTTGTGTCGATCCCGGTAATTTTCCAGCCGGAGATCCGCCGCGTTCTTGAACAGGTAGGGCGAAGGACGCCGTTCTTCTTACGTCGCACCAGTGGGGGCGCCGAACCGCTGATCAATGAGATCGTCCGCGCATGCGAGCAGTTGTCGGCGCGGCGGCATGGCACTTTGCTTGTGCTGGAAGGAAGCGGCGGGTTGATGGAGTATATTGACCGCGGCGTCAAAATCGAGGGTGAACTGACTGATGAGCTTCTGCTGACGGTTTTTTTCCCGGGGACACCACTCCACGACGGGGCAGTGATCGTCCAGGACGGCAAAGTTGCAGCAGCGTCATGCATTTTGCCTCTCACAAACCGTAATATTGCCGACCACCAGCTGGGCACCCGACACCGTGCCGCAATCGGGATCACGGAGTTGACGGATGCCATGAGTGTGGTCGTATCCGAAGAGACGGGAGCCATCTCGATCGCAACGGGCGGCCGCATGGTTCGTCGTCTGGATGCGAACGAGTTGCGAGGCAAGCTTACCGAGTTCTATGATCCACGGCCAATAATGGGCAATGCAGAGACCGGAGAGTTTCTTGCTGAGGTTTAATGAAATTCGGCGATACGGTCGTTCCATGAAACCGACAACGACTCTGCTTCTGTCGGTTCTGTTGGCATTTGTCGTGTGGTTTATTGCGATCGACCAGGAAAACCCGATGAATCGGCAGGAGTTTGAAGAGCCGATTCTTATAGAACTGCGCAACATGGGGCCGGGACTGCAGAGCGTGCAAGACTTGACGAATCGCACTGCGGTACTGACGATCCGAGCACCGCAACGCACGCTGGAATCACTGCATGTGGACGATTTCAGTGCGGTCTTAGACTTGGCCAATCTGACAGCGGGCAGCCACGAGGTGGAGGTAATGGTTACTGCTCTGAATCCCGATGTCGAAGTCATCGCTCTTGAACCGCGGCAGCTGCTCATCCAGCTGGAGCCTGTGATTTCCCGGTTTGTTCCGATAGAGGTGGAAGTAATGGACAGCCCGGCTTTTGGGTACGAATGGCAAGAACCGCTATCGGAGCCGGTTGAGGTAGAGATTTCTGGCCCGCGGACACTTGTCTCGCAGGTACGGTCGGTAGTCGCGACTGTCTTTCTCCGCAATGCCAAGAGCCAGGTAGAGCAGGTTCGGCCGCTCATCGCCCGTAGTGCCCAGAACCTGGAGGTGGAAAGGGTCGAAATTGAACCTGGCAATGCCCGAATCGTAGTGCCCGTAGTGCAGCCGCCTGGGCGGAAAGAGGTGGTTGTGCGCGCCGATGTGAAGGGTCTGCCTTCGCCCAATTACCGCCTGACTGGAGTGAGTGTAGAGCCACAGACGGTAGTTCTGACAGGCAGCCCCAACGCACTGCGGGAAGTACCCGGATTTGTGGAGACGACACCTCTACTTATTGAAGGCGCGATAGACGACGTACGGGAACGCCTGCCGCTGATATTGCCAGAGAATGTTTCCACACTTCAGGAAAGCGTCCTGGTGACAGTGGGCGTTGCGCCGCTGGAAAGCAGCCTGACCGTCACTCGCCATCCAGTCATACAGGGCGCGGGCGATGACATGCGAATCACGGTATCATTGGAGGAGGTCGAAGTGATCGTGAGCGGCCCGCTGCCGCGGTTGGAACTGCTGGGCCCTGAAGAGGTGCGCGTGCTCTTGGACCTGACTGGACTGTTGCCCGGCAGCCACCTGGTCGAACCGACGGTTGTGGTGCCCGAAGGAATCGTTGAACAGGGCGTGATCCCTGAAGCAATCGAAGTGCTGATTGAATCATTGATCACACCGACGGCCACGGCGACTCCTGAGCCGGTTGGGACTCCGGCAACTCCGGTGCCTGAACCGGTGGAACCGACGGCTGAGACCGAAGCGGAGTCATCAGAGACGCCGCCGCCGTCGGCAAATGAAACTGTGCAACCTTCGCCCGTTCCGGCGCCAGAGCAAACCGAGCCGGCGCCAACGGAAACACCTTCATCGTCCAGTTGACCTGAAATGACGCAACGTAAAGCAACTATCGCGCTCGTGGGTCGGCCCAATGTGGGCAAGTCGACCCTATTCAACCGACTTATCGGCGCCAGAACCGCGATCGTCGAGGACCTGCCTGGTACGACCCGAGACCGGATTTACGGGGAGGCGGAGTGGAACGGGGTTTCCTTCGTCGTGATTGACACAGGGGGCCTGGAAGCGCAGAAGACGGCCGAATACAGGGCTGCGCGACCGGGCGGGGCGCCCCTGGCGCGTGATTCCGCTCGTTATGTGACCGAAATCACGAACCAGGCCCGGATTGCCGTGGACGAGGCCGATGCCATCGTCTTGGTGGTGGACGGAAAAGATGGCCTTACAGCAGCTGACGAGGACCTTGCCGAATATTTGCAGCAGACGACCAAACCAGTCTTTCTTGCGGTCAACAAGGCTGAGAGTGAACAGAGGCAGCTGGACGCGGCGGAGTTCTGGGCGCTGGGCGTCGGTGAACCGATTGCGATCAGCGCCTTTCATGGGATAGGAGTTGGCGACCTGCTCGACTCGATCGCGGCTGAGCTTTCCGACAGCCTGGTTGGGGATGAGAGAGAGGAAGATGTCGTTGCCATTGCGCTCGTGGGACGACCGAATGTAGGTAAGAGCAGCCTGTTGAACACCTTGATCGGGCGGGAGAGGGCCATCGTAAGTGAAATCGCCGGCACGACACGCGATCCCATCGACACTGAGATCGTTTACCACGGTCAGAATATCTCCTTGATTGACACGGCGGGAATCCGACGACGGGGGAGAGTGGAGCCGGGGATCGAGAAATACAGCGTACTTCGCAGTATGCGCAGCATCGATCGAGCCGACGTGGCCCTGCTTCTCATTGACGGAGTCGAGGGTGTCACTGCGCAAGATGCACACATTGCCGGCCATGTACTGGAGGCGCACAAGAGCGTAATTGTCCTGGTGAACAAGTGGGACATCGTCGAAAAAAACACACAGACGATGGTAGAATACACGCGAAAAGTGCGCGCGGACCTCAAGTTTCTTGACTACGTACCGGTGCTTTTCATCAGCGCGTTGACCAAGCAGCGCGTGCAGAAGGTGTTGCCCACGGCGCTGACAGTGGCGGCAGAACGGAAGCACCGCATCTCAACGTCTGATTTGAATGGCGTCATTCAGGATGCGTACCACCATTCACCACCGGCCACGAAGCAGCGGCGACCCCTGCGCATCTATTACGCCACCCAGGCCAGCGTCGAGCCGCCTACCTTTATTCTGTTCGTCAATGATCCGGAATTGGCCCACTTCAGTTATCTTCGTTATCTGGAAAACCAGTTGCGGCGGCATTACCCGTTTGTTGGTACCCCCATCCGAATTCGGCTGCGGGCCCGCTCCTGATTCGTGTCTCTTGATTGCCCAATTGCTTGAGCGGGATTCGGCAGCAGGGAGCATGTTGAAACCTGTCTTGACATGATGGCACGCGGCGCAGGCCGCACTCACATGTAGAGATGACCACTTTCTTGACTGTGCGTAATACGGGACCAGACCGATCTTCATTGGACTTACACTTGCCGAGGCACTAGGCCCAACAATCAACCCATGTTCCTGGAAAACTGGCGGCGCCTCATGAATACGACAAAGACCTTTCGCACCGAAATCACGCTGCTGGTTGCTCTGGCGGCATCTGCGGGGTTCTTCGGATATCTGGGCTATGGACTGCTGGAATTGCCGGTCTCCCCTGCATCTTTTTCGGCTGAGCAGGCGATGAATTATGTAGAGGAACAGATGGCTTTTGGACCACGGATAACCGGCACGCCGGCTCATCGCGAGATGGGCGACTGGATGGTTCAGGAACTAAATGCGAATGGATGGGATGTACTGATTCAGCCATTCCGTCCGCTTCCGGAAGTGGAGGCACGCAATTTCATCGCCTTCAAGGGATCGGGGCCAGTGATCATTTTGGGCGCGCATTACGATACGCGCATCCTTTCTGATGAGGACCCTGACCCCGCCAACCGTGAAACACCTGTACCCGGGGCCAATGACGGCGCGTCCGGCGTGGCGGTTCTGCTTGAGTTGGCCCGCACCCTGGACGTGGATACCACCAACCACACGATTTGTTTGGCATTTTTTGACGCCGAGGACAATGGACGCATTCCTGGATGGGACTGGATTCTAGGCAGCCGCTATTTTGTCGAGAATCTGGATGCGCTGGGCGAGTGCCAGTCGCCGAAATACACGGTCATCGTAGACATGATTGGCGATGCAGATCAGCAGCTCTTGTGGGAGCCGAATTCCGACCGGCGTCTGACCGAAGCCATCTGGAGCGTTGCTGCACAGCTGGGATACGGTGAGTGGTTCCGCCTCGCTCCGGGCACGCCGATACTTGACGACCACACGCCCTTTCTTGAGGCCGGCTACACTGCCATTGACATCATCGACTTTACCTATCCGTACTGGCACACGATTGAGGACACGGTCGATAAACTCGGAGAGGAAAGTTTTGAGAGGGTAGGCGCCACGCTGGAGGTTTGGCTGGAAAACGGTGCCCCGGGACCGTAATGGGATACGCGACGCGGGATTGGTCGAGTCGCCCATACGGCGGATTTTTCGCGAATGTGCGAGGATCTTCTATACTGCTGGAATAAGAGTAACGGCGCGTTCTCACTG
Organism: Caldilineaceae bacterium; assembly: GCA_965207495.1. GTDB lineage: Bacteria > Chloroflexota > Anaerolineae > Caldilineales > Caldilineaceae > Bin5. The sequence continues at coordinate 1,588,004 of OZ242287.1, read as the reverse complement.
ACAAGGCGACAATAACTGTATGGGCCCGACCATTTTTGAACTCGAAATCTTTGGCAGAATTTTTGCTCCGGGGTGGTACGGTATTTTCATTGTTGGTGGCGCTGTAATTGCCGCCTTGTTATCGGCGAGGCTTTCCCAGAGAGCCGGCGAAAACCCGGACCACATCTGGAACCTTCTGGCCTGGACGCTGCTCCTAGGCATCGTGGGCGCCCGCTTGTACCACGTGTTCAGTACACCGGCCGACGGGCCAGGCTGGGCCTTCTATCGCGAAAACCCATTTGAAATAATACGATTGTGGGGCGGGGGTAAGGCAGGATTTGGATTTACCGGTTTGGGCATCTACGGGGGGCTGATTGGCGGCATCATCGCCATTGTCCTGTATACCAAGCGCAGTGGGCTTAGCTTTCTGAGCTATTTGGACTATATAGCACCCAATGTGCTGGTCGCCCAGGCGATCGGGCGGATGGGAAACTTCGCCAATCAGGAGCTGTACGGGCAAGCTACGGATTTGCCGTGGGCGTTTTACATCAACCCCATTCATCCCTGCCAGCGCCCTGATGGGGCCCCGCCCTGCGGTGTCGCCGAAATCCCACAAGCCACGCTGGATTGGTACGCCAGCAATGGCTTTCACCCGACTTTTTTCTATGAAGCCGGTTGGAGCATTCTGCTGTTTGGGTTGCTTTATCTCATCTACTGGCAGTTCGGACACAAGCTGCGCCGAGGAGACGGAGCGCTCTTGTATTTCATTGCCTACCCGATGGGGCGCTTCTGGGTCGAGTATTTCCGCCCGGACGCGTGGGTAATGGGCCAACTGGCGACCGCCCAGTGGATTGCAATCATCAGCGTTGTCGTCAGCATTGCACTGCTCGTCGTGCGCCACTACGGCTGGTCAGCCCAGGACAATCGGGAAGACTCCCTCTTTGCGCTGAGCAGACAGAACGCCTCGCCAGGCGTTCCTCTCGCCGCGCAGGCCAACTGAACTGCATTCACCAAAAAGTAGCAGCCAGGGCGGGTAAGGGCCTGATCGCGTAAGGGTCGACGGACCCGCTGGCACGGGTCCCGCCGGCAAGAGCGAGTCCTGCACGTTGCAGGTCTGTCCGCCAGCTTCTTGTCTCAAGCAACCATTTCAATAAAATAATCGACAACTTCGGCGTCGAGACGCCAGTTTTCGACGCGTATGGCTATTTTCTCAAGTTGCCTGTATGCGAGTGCGCCGTTCTGGCTGACGCAGGCTACTTCCAACACGGCCCGGCTCAACGTATCCTGCCCTTCGGCTTCGCAGACCGAGACGTTGTAGTCGCGGCGCAAACGGGCAATGAGGGGTTTTATGACACTTCGCTTCTCTTTCAGCGAACTGGTAAGGGGCAGGTATAGCTCCAGGGTCAGATGCCCGATTGCCATGTGGGTTATCGCTGCAGAGTCCAGGCCGGATCTGCATAGCGGGTGCGGATCAGTTCGGCGCTGCGGCGAAGTTCGTTTGAGGAGAGAGTGCCTGGTTGGAGGTCCTGATCGAGCGCTGACGCGAACCCGTCAGCCATCGCCGCGGCCAGTCGGGAAAAATCCAGTTGATCCGAATCCGGCGAAAGCTCCAAAGCCTCGGTAAGGGTGACGGCCTGTCGGCGCAGCTGTTGCCGCAGATGGTCCTTCGCGACGCATGGAAGCGCGAGCACGTCCACCAGCCGGGCGACATCACCCCAAAGCGGTAAACTGCCATGCTGCAGAACATAACCTTTACGCCGGCTCTGAGCGCTACCCATCAGTTTGCGGCCGCCAGCGGTGATCTCGTAGGCGCTGGGCATTTCAAAGCAAGCGGCCGACAGTTCGCGCCCGGTGCGAGCGCGTGCGCCGGCCTTCTCGGCTTTAAGTCCCAGGACTGTCAGACCGGATAGCAGGGCGTTGCTGAATCGCAGATAGGCGTCCATCACGCCTCCGGCCATGTGCGGCTCTGCGACTGGACCGGCGACGGAATAGGTCAGTTCGTCGACGTGCAGGATCGCCCTTCCGCCGGTCGCACGGCGCACCAGGTCGTAACCATGTTCTGCGATCCGGGCCTCGTCGACGTCGGCCATCTTTTGAAATCGTCCCAGGCTGACGGTGGGACGTTGCCAGCGATAGAAGCGCAGTGTAGCGGGGACATCGCCGGCGGCCGCAGCCTCAGCGATTGACTCGTCCACGGCCATGTTGGCAGCGCCGGAGCGGGGCGAGTCCTCAACTATCAGACGCCAATGTGTGGATGGCATATGGAAAGGCAAGACAGATATCGGCCGGCTACTCTCTCAAATCCTGGAATCTAATGGAAGCGTGCTACTCATGGTCGGCTGCAGCCGCCTAACTCACGGGAGGAGGAAGCTGTTCGACGTGTGCAGTAACACCCTCAACCGTGACCTCGGTCCCGTCGACATTGTGGGCCCGTTTCAGTACTGCCAGCGCCACGGGCCCGGCTGACGGGCTGTGGGCGCAGCTGGTGACCGAACCTACAGAACGACTATTGACGCTGACGGTCGCGCCCTCCGACAGAGGCAGTTCACTACGAAGACGGACCAGTGATCGAGATACCTTGTCGTACGTGAGTTGACGGGCGATGATCTCCTGACCGGTGTAGCACCCCTTGTTTTCGGCGCACACCCATGCCAAGCCCGCCTCCAGCGGCGTAAAGGTGTCGGTCAGTTCCTTTCCGGGACACGGACGGCCCAGTTCGATGCGGCGGGCTTCATAGGCGACGTTGCCGGCGAGCGTGACGGCGCCGGCGAATCTCTCCTGAAGCGCGGCCATGTCGTCGACAGATCCGATGATCTCGTAACCGGGGAGGTCATAGCGCTCTTGCCACAGAATGGTAACGTCATCGTCTTCAAGGAACTGGTCATTGGATTCCGGCTGGGGTAGACCGACAGACCGCAGCAGTTCTCCAGCAGCCGGACCAAGCAGGCGCAGACGGCCCATGCCGCCGCTTTCATCGGTGACGGTCACCTTATCCATGAAGAATATCTGACTCTGCAGCCGCTGACGCAAGACTTCTGCCTGCCCTTCAGACGCCAGCAGAATGAGGTCATCCTGGCGGCAGAGAACGGTGAAGACGGCCTCGATGCGCGCGATGGGGCTAGTGAGAATGGTTACCGCGGCCTGGCCTGGTCGAAGGCGGGCGATGTCGTTGGTTGTCATTCTCTGGAGAAAGTCTACCCGGTCCCGGCCATTCAGGCGCAGAACGCCGTAATCAGGCCGGACCTGTAGAGCTACGGCGGAAGTCAGCGCCTGATAATCGCGGTCACTTACTGAAACAGTTGGCGAAGTGCTCATCTGATTCTCCAATTCAATCCATTCTAGGGTCCATGACTCACATTGGGACAGTTCGTCAATGCCACTCGCCGGAGGTGAATTCTCTGGCGACGGACAGATCAGCTTGCCCAATAATGCCTCATGAACGAAGGAGAGGGCATCCAAAGCAAGACAATCAGCCGGACTCGGCTTTCCAAAGCTACTATAGTACAGTCGCGGCGAATCCCGCAGATTTGCGCATCGTCGAAAAACAGCGAGGCGAGAAAGTCCTTCGCAGTTCATTCCCCGTTTTGCGCAGTCTGGGCCTCCAGAAACGCCAGCACGCGCCAGAACATCTCTTCGCCGGACTCGGTCATATTTTCGCCGATCTGAAGATAATGACTCACATCCTCGTAGTACAAGACTTCCACGGGTACGCCGGCGACGCGCAGCGCCTCTTCCAGTTCGTATGCTTGGCTTATGGGGATGATGCGGTCCACTTCGGTGTGAATGATCATCGTGGGCGGCAGGTCGGAGGCTGTGTAAACCGGCGAATAGTACAAGAATGGCAGAGGATAGATATTTGCGGGCCCCAGGGCAGGGATCACGTAGCGAAAACGCTCGGGCAAAGTCAGGCGACGGGCGTAGAAGTCTGCGCTGCCGCTGAAGGCGTTACTGATGCCGCCCAAGGTCAGCCAGGCAGCGAACTGGTCCCGCTCATCCCGCAAGAGCCGATTGACGATGGCGCTGCTGAAGCTGCCCCCAAGTGCCACCGCCGGTGCGTCGGCCAGGTCCACGCCCAAGTGGCCACCACGCGCAAGTGCCAGCGCGAGACGGGCGTCCTCGGCATGGGCGGCCACGTCCAGTCCCCACGCGCCTGACGGGGACAGCGCCAGAACAGAGTAACCGGCGTCAGCCAGCGCCACGTTTACCGGGGCCCAGTCGTCGACCCAGCCGGGGAAGAGTCCGAAAAGCAGGGGCAGCGTCTCGCCGGAATCTGGAGAAGGTCGATAGAGCCGCAGGGAGATGATACGGACGCCTTCGCGTGTGAAGGCGTAGGCACGCTCCCATGCCTCAGAGCCGGAGGGGAAGGGAGCGGTCTTTGTAACCGGTTCCCCCACCCAGAGGTCGACAGCCTCAGGCAAGGGCGCGGGCAGAGGGCGCGGATGATGGCGGCGAAGCGTAAGCGCAGGCGCCTGTGCAGTTTCTCCGGCCTGCACGGTGACGGGATAGGGGAGATCGAAGGCGCCGCTGAGGGCGGTCTCGGCGAAGTTCGGGGCTACGGACGCGGGCACGTACTGGCCAGGAGGAATGTTGTCGATACGATAGTGCCCGGCCCTGTCGGTACGGGCAGCGTAGGGCGTACCCGTTCGCGTGGCGACGAGAACTGCGGCGCCCGCAACCGGCTCTCCCGCGTGCAGCACCTGGCCCGACAGGCTGCCCGTGGCAACGGAGGGATCGGGCTCGACCGGGCCACCCAGACGCTGCTCGACCATATAGCCGATAACGTTCATCGTCGGGGTAGGTTCGCAGGCCGCGAGCAGAGCGGCGCCCAGCAGGAGTAGGGCCAGCCGCAGAAGGGACCATCGTATAGGACAGAATGAATGGTTGGTGGTGTTCACATCGTGTTCTTTGGGTAGGAGCGGAGCGCTCTGAACAACTCTACATCCGGAGTATAACACGCTCCGAATTTCGAAAAAAAGGGTAGGTCCGCGATCGTGGCGAAGTAGAAATGGGCAGTGGCCGGTTTGGCAGGGGAGTTGCGACGGGTGTCGGGGACAGCTATACTTGCATCCACTGATACCTCCATACATTCCGGAACATCTTAACCCAAACGCCGGTTCTGCTGCGCAGTTGACACCGGACTGCTTCGGATCACTCAATTCCATCAGGCCGATCGTCCCCGACGCAGGAGGACGGCTGGCAGGTTGCCTTCTCGACTACAGGAGCCAACAATATGCCTTCAGTAGACTTTGGCTGGCACGCGCCGTCCTTCCCAACGGACGGCAGCGATGCCAACACCTTTTTGGAACAGATGCATACGCATCTGCAGTTGATGGACGGCCACTTGACTTCGGTCTGGGTAGACGATCACGTGCATCCGTGGGGAATGTTTGTTGAGAGAGAGACACCGGCCACCGAGGTGGTGACGACAATAGCTTATCTCGCTGCCCGCTATCCAAGCTACGACTGGGGCAGTCTCGTCCTGTGCCAGTCCTATCGCAACCCGGCACTGACGGCAAAGATGGCCGCGTCGCTCCAGTGGCTGACGGGCGGCCGCTATATCTTTGGAATCGGGGCCGGCTGGTTGCAGGAGGAGTACGAAGCCTACAACTGGGGGTTTCCGCGACCGGCTGCGCGGATTCGCCAGCTGGAAGAGACGATAGAGATCGTCAAACTTCTGTGGACAGAGTCCCCCGCCAGCTACGAGGGGCGTTACTATCGAATCGAGAACGCATACTGCCATCCTCAGCCGCATCCGCTGCCCCCGGTGATGGTCGGCGGCGGCGGCGAGCAGTTGACGCTGCGGGTGGTGGCCCAGCACGCCGACTGGTGGAATATGCCGGGCGGAACCCCTGAGACCTATGCACACAAGTTGCGTGTGTTGCGAGAACATTGCGAGGCTGTGGGCAGAAATTTTGACGAGATTCGCAAGACGAGCGCCCTGCCTCCGATCGCGGTCCACCATTCGGAGGACATAGCCCGTCAACAGGGGGAGGCTTCACCTTACGCGCTGGGGGGCCGAGGCGCTCTTGCAGGCACGCCGGACCAGGTGGCGGCGAAACTGCAGGCGTTTATCGATGCGGGCGTCACTCTGTTCCAGATCCGAATTGCCGATTTCCCGGAAACGGCGGGAACGGAGCTGTTCATCCAAGAGGTCTTGCCGCGATTCAGGGATTGAATTAAGTCATTTCCGTTCTGCATTCCTGTCAGCTTGAAGCGGATTTGTCTTTGAGGGGTACGGCTTGTGGGTGACAGAATCTACGTTGGCATCGTGGGGTTGGGGCTGGCGGCGACTGCCCACATCCGGGGATACCAGAGCCATCCAGCTGCAAAGGTACTGGCAGTCTGTGACACGGACGGGCAGCGGGCCGCTGATTTTGCCGAGCGGTACGGCGTCGAACGCGTCTATGCGTCTTTTTCAGATCTGCTGGCCGACGGCGACGTTCAGGTCATCGACATCGCTACGCCAACTTTTTTGCACGCGGCGATGACGCGGCAGGCGGCGCAGGCGGGCAAGCATGTCCACTGTGAGAAGCCGTTCTGCCGCAGCGTCGCTGAGGGAATGGAAGCGGTGCGGGCGGTTAAGAGTGCTGGCGTCAAGCTGCTCGTTGGCGAGACGTATGTCTTTCTCACTTCGCACATGAAGGCGCGGGCGCTCATCGAAGACGGCGCAATCGGTCGACCCCTGCAGATTCGCCAGCGGCACGGCGCCTGGCGCCGCCGGGCGGATCACGAGCTGCATCTCAGCGCAGCGGCGCGCGCGTGGCGGCTGGACGGAGCGCAGTCCGGGGGAGGGCGCTATCCATGGCTGTTCGATCACGCGGTGCATTTCTTTGCCACCGCCGAATATCTGATGGAGGACGCGTCGATCGATGAGGTCTATGCGGTGCTTGCGGCTGGAAGCGGCAAAGGGCGCCGCGCAGGCGCGTCCCACGACCCTTACAAAGCGGAAGAATTGGACATACCGATCATCACATGGCTCTACGCGGACGCGGAGAGGCAGGGCGTGTGGATGCGAGCGGACCCGCTTAACGGCAAGTACGACAACATGCATGGCTTAAGCACGACTGTTGTTGGCGAGACCGGCATGATCGAGGTCCTGGGGGAGGGCGGTCACAATTTGCTTTGGGAGGGGAGACAGCAGCATCTGATTCTGCACAGGGAAGGGCGCGAAACGGTCTGCTTCCGGTTCGATGAGGAAGCCGATCGCGTCTGGAATTCTGATATCAGCTACTATGGGCAGGGGCATGTCAGTCAGGTTCATCACCTGATCGATGCGATTCTCGATGATCGAACGCCCCGCTACAGCGGCGAAGACGGTGTGCGGGCAGTGCGCACTACTTTGGCCACCATCCTCTCTGCCGAGGAGGGCAGGCCGGTTCGGGTCGCCGAGGTGAACGAGGGCTTTGCCGCCTTTGCAGAAAACTGAGTCAAGAAGGCGTCCGAGCATTCATAAATCGCCCCGAGACCAGAAACAACGAAGCAATCATAATTCAATAAAGCCAAGGCCAAATAGTAGAAATCACCGAGTTCACTTAGGAGGAATCGTATGTCCATAAGTGTTGATCTTCTCATCGACGCCCATGCGCTCGTCGGCGAAGGCCCGATTTGGGACGCCGATGCCAATGTTCTGTGGTGGGTGGATATCATGTCCAGCAAACTGTACGCCTATGACCCGGCGACGGGGTCAAACAGGGAGTGGGACACAGGACAGCATGTGGGAACGGTGGTGCAACGGGCGTCGGGCGGCCTGATGCTGGCGCTGAAGGACGGTTTCGCCGCCTTTGATCCGGCCAGCGGGGCAGTGGAGATGCTCGTCGATCCGGAGTCCCATTTGCCAGATAACCGCTTCAATGACGGCAAGTGCGACCCCGCCGGCCGCTTCTGGGCCGGGACGATGGCCTATGAGGACCAGTCGGACCAGGGCAGCGTATATCGGATGGACACCGACCACAGCGTTCACAAGATGATTGAGGATATTGGAATCTCAAACGGCATCATCTGGAGTTTGGACGCGAAGACGATGTACTATACCGATTCGCTTGACTTTGCCATTCGCGCCTACGACTATGATGTAGGGACGGGCGGCATCAGCAACGAACGGGTCCCGATCAGGATACCTGAAGAGATGGGATTTGCCGACGGCTTCACGATCGACGAGGAAGGAATGTTGTGGGTGGCGCATTACGGGGCCAGCCGTGTGCGGCGCTGGAATCCGGACACTGCCACGGTTTTGGCTGAGGTCGAATTACCGACAGCCAGTATCACGGCGTGCGCATTCGGCGGACCCAATCTGGACCAGTTGTACATTACGAGCGCCTCTTTCCGATTGAGCGACGCGGAAAAGGCAGAACAGCCGCATGCGGGCGGTCTGTTCGTGGCGGATCCGGGGGTGCGAGGGGTCGCCTCCGACAAGTTTGGCGGTTGAATGACGGCCGACAGAGCGCCAAGACGGTCGGACAGGGAACTTTTCGACCGGACATTTCGTCCAATGTTCAAGGCTCATTGCGCAGTTTTGAGATTGCAGGAGTGTGAACAGTGGGACGTATTCGAGTAGCTCTTCCGATAATTCTGGTTCTCCTGGGGATTACGTGCGCGGCGTGCGGCGCTGGTGTTTCAGATATGGCCTTTTCCGAATCGGTCGGAGCGAGTGCACCGGCGATGGCTGACGAAGAGGCCTATGCAGAGCAGCAGGCGGCTGATGGCGCGGCGGAGCCAAGGCAAGTCATCGCCAATGCCAATATCTCTCTGGTCGTGGCGGACACGGCGGCGGCGCTCTCGGGTGTCGAGCAGGTCGTTTCGGATCTGGGCGGGTACGTGGCCGACATGGATCTGTCCAAGGGGAGGTATGACGAGTCGGAAGTACTGCGCGGCTCGGTAACGCTGCGTGTGCCTGCTACAAGCTTGGAAGAGGCGCTGGACCTGCTGCGGGCGCTGGCCACGGATGTAAACTACCTGAATATAAACAGACAGGATGTCACGGACCAGTACAGTGATCTCGATGCGCGGCTGCGAAACCTGCGAGCGACAGAGACGGAGTTGCTGGCACTGTTGACGGAGGTACGTGAGAGGCCCAATGCCAAGGTAGAGGACATTCTGGCGGTCCACCGCAATTTGACGCAGATCCGGGAAGAGATAGAGATGCTGCAGGGACGCAAGAACCTGCTGGACAATCAGATTGATCTTTCGACGATTTGGGTTGAGTTAATCCCGGACAGCGTATTCCGGCCCATCGTGGAGGAGCCTTGGAGCGCAAGCGGGCCGGTAAGAAGTGCTTTGCGGGCGCTGGTGGCTACGCTACAAGGGTTGCTGACGGCACTGATCTGGGCCATTCTCTACTTGACGCCGTTGGTGTTGGTCTTTCTGATTCCGCTTGCTGTGCTGATCTGGCTGGTACGTCTGTGGGTGGGTCGACGGCGCAGAGGCGATGAACCGAAGTAAATTAGCTGGCGAGAGGCGAGGCGAGGCGAGGCAGCGTCAGCCTTTTAGCGCGCCAAAGGTCAGGCCGCCGGTGATGTATTTCTCCAGGGCCATGCCGGCTGCGACGACGGGGATGACGCTTACGAGCGAAATGGCGCTCATGTTCCACCATTCGGTGTAGCCGGTCTGGCTGACCTGCATGGTCATGAAGAGCGGGATGGTGATCGCTTCACGGAAGGTCAGCGTGAGGGCGACCAGGTATTCGTTCCAGGCGCCGATCAGGGAGAGGACAAAAACGGCCACCAGGCCGGGCGCGGCCAGTGGCATGGCGATTCGAAAGAGGACGCCGAGGCGGTTGGCCCCGTCGATCATGGCGCTTTCCTCGATTTCGATCGGCAACCCTTCGAAGAAATCGCGCATAACCCAGACGATGAAGGGAATCGCACCGCTGCTGTAAACGATGATTAGTGACAGACGAGTGTCAAGCAGGCCCAACTCGCGAAACATTACCAGGAAGGCGAGAATGAAGAGCGCGCCGGGGAACATGCGCTGGGACATGAAGCCCAGAACGATGGAATTGTTGCGGCCGCCGTAATCGAAACGGGCCAGGGCATAGCCGGCGCATGAGCCGATTAACAGGGCGATCGTCGATGAGATGAATGCGATGAGCACGCTGTTCATAAATGGATCGAGGAACCAGGTGAGCCGGTCTACGAAGAGGTAGCGCCAGGCGTGTACCCCGGGTTGAAAGTCGATAAAAGGCAGGTAGGTCGCCTTAATCGACATGTCAATGGCGTTCTTGAAAGAGGTGATTACCACCCAATACATGGGGAAAAGGAGGATGAACGCCCAAAATAGCAGAATGAAGTAGGATACGATCGTGCGAACCCGTTTCTGTGCACTAAGTCCCATCAGTCCTTCCCCATCGCTCTTCTTGTCATAACCAGGTAAGCCCCGCCGAAGATCATCAGCACCAACAGCAGGAAGTAGGCCTGGCTGCTGCCAAAGGCCAGATCTCCGCCTTTGACACCGGTGCGATAGATGGCAAGCGTCACCGATTCGGTGGCCTGCCCCGGCCCGCCGCCAGTCAGCACCATGATAATCTCGACGACTTTGAATGCATCGATTATACGAATCAGGAGCGCCGTCATCGTAATCGGCATAATGAGGGGGACGGTGATGCGCCAGAACCCCTGCAACTGATTGGCGCCATCTACGCGGGCGGCCTCGTGCAGGTCGGGCGGCACCCCTTTCAGCGCGGCCAGCAGCATCAGGATCATGAAGGAGCTCCACTGCCAGACGTCAATGGCCATCAGCGCGACCATCGCCCAGGTGGGACTGGTCAACCAGGGAACGCCCTCAAAGCCCATATTGCGCAGGATGTCATTGATGGGGCCGATGTCCTCCTGGAACAACATGCGGCCAACGATGAAGGATACGACGACCGGGCTGACCATCAGAGGCATCAGGAACCAGGTGCGAAACAGTTTCTGGCCGCGCGTAATGTTGTTCAGCGCCAGCGCGACCGTCAGGCCGATGATAAGTTGTGCGGGCACTACCCCAAGCATGAAGACGACGGTATTGCGCACAGTGCGCCAGAAGGAGCGGTTGCTCAGCAGCTTCTCGAAATTGGCCAGACCGACAAATTTTGTGTCGAAATCACCGATGCGATAGAGGTGCAGGTCTGTAAAGGCGGCGTAGAGGGTCCACAGCACGGGGATCGCCAGCAGTATGAGGATGATGGCGACGGCTGGCAGCAGGAAGATCCACTTCCAGAGGTTGTCCTTGATTTCGAAGCGAAATCGTTTCGAGGGGTAGATTCGGGGTTCAGTTGCCATGGGTCCGCCAAGTGCTCCACCCGCCGGCCCGACTGCTATGCCGAGAATGGAGAAGAGAAGTGGAACGCGACCAGAGGCCAGCGACCGGTCTTGGCTCTTCGCCTCCGGTCACTGGCCACGGACCTTGCTATTTGCTGCTACTTGCCCAAGGTGCGGGCGTACAGTTCGGCCTGATGCTGGAGGCCACCCATGCGTTCGCTAATCTCGTCGAAAGCGGCCGCGACTTCGTCCAGGGCATCCTGGGGCGGAAGCTCATTGGCCAGCGCCTTGGAGACGCCCAGTTCAAGCGCGTCGCGATACTGCACCCAGCCGCCAAAGGCCTGGTCGGTGACAGCGTTGGGATGGTCGAGGGTCTCGCGGGCGGCGTTCAGGTAGTCCATCGCCACTTCTTCGCCCAACTGCAGCGGACCAGTGGCGAATTCCTCTACGGCATCCATCTGGCTGAAGCGGTAGGGGCTGGCGCCGGTGAGGTCGGTGACGAAGGCCAGGCCACTCTCGGGCTTGGTCAGATGGGTGACGAAATCCCAGACGGCATCGTAGGCCAGGTCGTCAACCTGAGCGGAGACGGCGATCACCCAACCGCCGAAGGCGTGGAAGGGCGCATGGCTGGGCACGTCGAAGTAGTCCCATTCGCCGGACTTGGAGTTGAAGACCTCGTGTGAACCGGGCAGGATGTTGTAGCCTTGCAGGCCCTGAATGACGGAGGTCTCAGGTGCGGTTGCGCTAGTGACGGCATCCCAGTTGTAGGTCTGGGCGACTCGTCCACCGTTCATGGCATTAAGGGAGTCACCGTAGGTGAAGTTGGTACCGCCGGGAGGCGCCCAATTTTGCATTTCTTCGACCCATTCGGTCAATGCACGGACAAAACCGGGATTGTTAAGGCGGGCTTCGCCGGTGTCGAGGTCGATGAAGTAGGCGTCGTCGTCGGGATGCTTGGCGAAGGCGGTGGCGCGAGAGTTGAAGCCCCACCAGAGGGTATCGCCGCGTTTGGTCATGCAGGCGGCGCCGAAGTCGTCGTCATCGCCGTTTTCGTTCCAGTCCCAGCCGGTGAAGAATTCACAGATGTTGCGCCATTGGTCCCAGGTCACGGCGCCTGTATCGGGCGAGAGGTCGTAGCCGTAGGCGTCCTTGAAGCGGCTGTTGATGTCTTCGTTGGCGAAGAGATCTTTGCGGAAGGAGTAGTAGTGGATATCGCCGTCGTAGGGGAGAGCGTAGATTTTGCCTTCCCAAGAGAGGGTATTGACGATACCAGGCAGGACGTCGTCAAAATCGATGGCCTCGAGGACCAGGTCCGGGATTTCCTGCAGTGCGCCGGCGCTGATGACATCGGCGCGTGCGTTGCTGGGGAACTGGAAGATGTCGGCCAGGTAAGTATCGGTGGCGACGGACTGCATGATCTTGTCGGTCAGCTCCTGCTGTCCGAAGGCGCCGCGCTCGAGCTCGTAGCCATTTTCCTCCACCCACGGCAGCATGAATGCTTCGACGCGGGCGCCCATGCCGTCCAGTCCGGCGTAGCGGATTACGATCTTCTCTTGGGACATGGCGGCTTCGCCGCTACCGGAAGGCGCGACGGGTGCAGCACAGGCGGCCAGGGCTACGGCGCCGGCGGCGCCACCTGCCAAGCGGAGAAATTGACGTCGGCTTACTTTGTTTTCCATTCTTCTTGTCTCCTTGAAAATGCAAAATGGATTATATAGATGCCTATTGGGGGGAGCGGCTTCTCGGGAGCTGCAACAAGGTTGTCTTTTGTGCCGAGGATATGACATCGTACACCTGTGGTCAGATGAAGAGGCAGTCACAGAATGCACAACAAGCGCGAATTTTAGCGGAAAAAGGGGGGGCTGTCAAAACTTTTGGGTGGCTGAATTTCCGGTGGGTAGAAAGGGATCCATGGGCGGCCGGTGCCGAACTGACGATGTCGTTCACCTGCTTCTCAAGGGGCAGGACTTGAACTGGCATAAAGGAAGATAGTTGAATCTTCCAAAGCGAACCTTTATACTGCGGAAAAGGGCGGGAGGGAGAAGTGCGGATGAACAGGGCTCGCATAGACCGTCCAGAATTCGCTTCCTAACAGGAGGAGAGAGGGATGCAATACGTGAATTTCGGCAGCGCGGGTGTTAAGGTTTCGCGTGTGGCGTTGGGGCTGGGACTGAGAGGCCAGAACGACGAAAGGGAGGCGCGCAATCTGGTGGCGGCAACGCTGGATTTGGGAGTGAATCTGTTCGACTGCGCAAATATCTATGGCCTGGGAGACGACAGAGCGTTCAGAGGTACTTCGGAGGTGCTGCTGGGGAAGGCGCTACAGGGGAGGCGCGACGAGGTTGTTATCACGTCCAAAGTACGCGGGGAGATAGGCGACGGCCCCAATGACAGCGGCCTATCCCGTTACCACATACTGCGCGAGGCGGAACGATCGTTGCGGCGGCTGAATACCGACCGGATCGATGTCTATTTGATCCATGGACTGGACGAAACAACGCCGGTGGAGGAGACTTTTCATGCGCTGGACAGCCTGGTTCAGCAGGGCAAGGTGCGCTATGTAGGCATCTGCAACCACCAGGCGTGGCAGATAGTGCAGGCGCTGCGGGTGCAGGAGCGGCTGCAGGCGGCGCCGGCGATCACAGTGCAGAATCCCTATAATCTGCTGAATCGGGAACTGGAGCGGGAGATGTTGCCGATGGCGGCGGAGTTGGGGTTGGGGGTGATGGTTTACAGTCCGCTGGCGGTTGGTCTGCTAAGCGGAACTTACACGCCTGACACGATGCCGGAAGAGAACTATCTGTGGGGCGGCCGCAGGCGGCACGCTTTCCAGGACGTGTTGCGAGACCGGGCAGCTAAGGTAGTGGCAGAGGTGATCGCGGTGGCCGAACGCGTTGAGGCGACCCCGGGCCAGGTGTCACAGGCTTGGATACTGTCGCGGCCGGAAGTGACTTGCATTATCTCCGGCGCGGATGTGCCGGCACACATCGAGGACACGGCGGGCGCGGTTGGGCTGGACCTGCCGGAGGAGGAAATCCGACGGTTGGACCTGGTTTCGGCGGGATTGCAGACAGCATTGGATGGGTCGGTGTTTGAGCCGGACCGTTGATGTATTTTGCTTTGTCTAACCGTAGCAGGTTGAATATTCTGCCGAACTGGGAGGCGCCAGCCGATCAGGCAGGATCACTGGGTTGGAGATGTTCGATCTCGATATTGATCCCGTCCCACTTTTCGCGGAGGTATTCGGCGACGAGACGCCTGTGACAGTGATGGGGCTTGTGCTCGCTACACAGGAGACAGGCGTTCTCGAAGAGCTCGGGGGGGAACTTTTCTTCGATTTTGCGGGAAAGCATCAGGGCGCGAAAGGAACGCTCATAGGCTTCCCACGTCCCCTTCTTTTTCTTGAAGGCGTCACGAATGTCCTGTGTGGGCGCGAGTTGTGGAAGATAGAGATAGTCGATCTTGCCGATTTCACGCAGGAAATACTGAAGGTCATGCTGCTTGGCAAAGCCGGAGAGCTGCGACCGATTGTTGAGGCGGGTATCGATCAGCGTGCGTACCCCAGAATTCTTGAGCTGTGTAAAGAATGTCTCGGCGCTCTTCTGGGTAAAGCCGATTGTGAAGAGTTTCATGCTACATTTCGTCAGTTGAATCTTCGAACCTTACTCCTCTCAATTAAGTAATCCGATCCAGAAATTCAAACTAGACTACTACGGCCATGCCCTCGTTGCCGGTGTCGGCGGCGCCTGAGAGCGCGCCGGTTTGGGGGTCGATGTGGAGCGCATGGACCAGGGCCAGGCCGCCGTGGCTGTAGGGGATGTGTTCGGCGGGATGGCGTTTGTTGACTTCGTCTAGCACCCAGATGGGGATGCGGCGCTGGCAGGTTATGGCGTCGAGCTGGCAGTCGAAACGAGGTGCGTGGACGGCCTTCTCGATATCCATGCCGAAGTCGATGACGTTGAGGATGACCTGCAGGACCGAGGTAATAATGCGGGTGGCGCCGGGCGCGCCCAGGACTAGGAGGGGCTGTGCATTGCCGTTGGAGGACTCCTTGCTGTAGACGATGGTCGGGGTCATGCCGGTGGTGCGGCCTTTGCCAGGGGCGATCGAGTTGGGATGGCCGGGCAAGGGGTGGAAATTGACCATCGAGTTGTTATACATGAAGCCCAGCCCAGGAGTAATGACCCCCGATGAAGCGCCGAGCGAATGGGTGAGTGAGACGCAGTTGCCCTGCGCGTCGATCACGGAGAGGTGGGTGGTGTGCGGCGTCTCGGGCTGGGAGGGATCGGGTTCAATGGGCTGGCCGTTGTCGATGCGCTCGCGCCAGAAGGTGGCCCGCTCCTTGGACATCATCCAGTCGAGGGGCACATCTTCGAAGTCGGTGTCGGCCATGTGCGGGTTGCGGTCGGCGAAGGCGGCTTTCATAGCGAGGCCGACGGTGTATATGTAATCGGCCGAATTGTGGCCCATGGCGGCGAGGTCGTACCCCTCCAAGATGTTGAGGATGGCGATCAGGGTCGGACCGCCGTGGGGCGGCGTTGCACTGGTGACAGAGTGGCCGCGGTAGCTGCCGCGCACTAAGGCATCCTCGCGCATTCGGTATTGTTCCAAGTCCTGCCGGGTGACGAAGCTGCCATTGGCTGCCAGGTCGGACGTCATGCGCTCCATCAGCTGGCCGTGGTAGAAGTCTTCGCTGCCGTGTTGGACGATGTGGCGGAGGGATTCGGCGTAGTCCGGGTTACGCAGAATTTCGCCGGTGTCATAGGGTTGGCCATCGTCGCGGAGATAGATGCGGCGGGCCTCCGGGTTGCTCTTGATGTAATCTCGCAGGCTCATCCCTTCCCAGTACTGGTTGGAGCGTTTCCAGCCGACGGCGAGGGAGTCGGAAACGGTAAAGCCGTCGTGAGCGGTGCGGATGGCTGGTTCGGCGGCTTGGCCGAAGTCTATGGTGCCCCAGCGATCGAGCAAGCTGGCGAACATCTTGACGGAACCGGGCGTACAGACGGATGTGTAACCGGCTTCATTGACATTGCCTTTGAGGAAGTAGCCCCAGCCGCCGGGATTGGGACGGATGAGTTCGTCGACCCACATATCATCCTGCACGAGGGCACCGGCCAGCGCGGGCGCGTCGATCCCGATCGAACCTGCGTCGCCCGCCCAGTGCAGATTGATGACGGCGTATCCGCCGATGCCGCACATTTGCGGGGTGACAACGGCCTGTACGAGTGCGGCGGTGACAGCGGCATCGATGGCATTTCCGCCGGACATGAGGACCTTGGCGCCGGCTTCTACGGCGAGCGGTTGCTGGGCAGAGATTGCGGCAGGCATGGGGTCGGGCTCCTATTGGGTTAGGGGGAAACGGTGTAGACGCGGAGGCAGGCGGCAGCTTATAGTGAGCCTCCAAGAACGAGCGCCGTTAGAGAGAACAGACCATGCGAATGTTGGTCGCGGTGAGCTCGCTCTGGTCTCGTTCAGAGGGGATGAGCCTGAATTCAAAGATATGTTCGCGGCTTGGCAGATAGTCCTTAACGGATTCATCCTGCATCATCGAGAAGTGGAAAAAGGCGCTCTCATAGGGGGAATCGGGGCTTTTGCGTTTATCCACCAGCCACAGGTGTGGGGACACCTTGGTCAGGAAGCGCATATAGCCGAAGCCCTTATCCTCGTTGTAATAGTAGCACCAGCCGCGCACGGTGGAATCGGGCTGGCCCCATTCGGCGGAGCCGTCGGGCACGGGCAGCAGATTGGGGATCAGATAGCCGGACATGAACAGATCGACTTCCTGCCGTAGATTGCCCGAGACATTATCGAAGGCGACCACTTCCACGCGGCAGCCTTTGTTCTGGAGGGCTCGTACCACCTGAACGAAGTCACCGTCCCCTGTTGCGATCAGCACCCTGTCAAGGTTTTCGGACTGTAGCAGGGCGTCCACTGCCAGATCCAGATCGGAGTTGGCTTTGGCATAGCGATTGCCGGTCTCGTCATCATACCAGCGTACACGTTTGATTATCACTTTATATCCGAGATCGCGCAATGCGGAGTGGAATCGAAACGCGCCGACGCGGTAATCCACATCCCACTGGGCGCGTTCGGCGTCGTGCGTAACATAAGCATTCAGACGCACCGGTTCGCCCATATCCCGGCAGGCAAATTCGCGCAGGACATCATACTGCATACGAGAGCCGCCGTTGCGATATATGTTGGCGGCATCAACATAGACTCCGACTTTAACTTGAGAGTGTTGCCAAACCATGGAAAATCCTTTTGAAATAGTTTTATGTACCGTTCGCATAACCGTCTAGCATGGGTATAGATTCTGTACAACCCAATTATAATGCACGGCCAAACACTTCGCCATATCCGATTTAAGTTCCCATTATTGGACACATCGACAAACCTGTTCTATTCTTTTGTGTTCTGAGCGAGGCGTGCGAGAGATCTGCATCTGCCACACCTGGGGGGTAAGCAAAATGTGCAAGAGGCGAATTGCTCTGCGTCGGCGGCGGGCCTGCAGTTTTGGCCACACTGACAGCGGGACGTGTTGTTACGGAAAGAGGCGTTGCGGCCGACCACCCCAAGGGTGAGGAGGGAGAGACAGCGTTTCGCTCGACGCGGCCATAATTTTCGAATCGGAATTGTGGAGTCGTTGCCTGTTCGAATTTGGGACTGTATCGACTGTGACGGGGCTGGGCAGAGCGATTCTTTTAGCGCCCTTTTCCAGTAGGTTGAACTGGTTATTGTGTATTGGACCGTTTCGGGTAAGATAGGGCGGTCCTGAGCAAGGCATTTGAAGGGGAAGATGGTTGACGCGTCGCGCCTGCAGAGCGGACCGCACAGATAGAGGAACAGCAACGATGTTAAGGGTACTTTTGCGAGTTTCCGGTCTCATTGACAACCTGTCAGAACGAGTAGGGGGCCTGTCGGTATATCTCGTGATCATTACGGTAGCAGTTGGGTTCTACAATGTGCTAGTGCGCTACATCGCGAGGTTTATAGGCGTACAGTTGTCCTCCAATCTCTTTATAGAGATGCAGTGGTATCTGTACTCGCTGGTCTTCTTTCTAGGATTCGCGTATATCCTCAAGAACGGCATCAATGTACGTGTCGATTTCATCTATGCGAATTGGAGTAGAAAGCGCCAGGCCTTGCTAGATTTTTGGGGTCATTTGCTCCTACTCGTTCCTTACTGCGTCATCGGTATCTGGGTGACCGTAAATCCGGTGATGACCTCCTGGCGGCAGTGGGAAATGTCGCCTGATCCCGATGGGTTGCCGCGCGCGCCTCTTAAGACCATGATCATCGTCGCCTTTGTACTCTTGCTGTTGCAGGCGATATCCGAGTTGATCAAACTGTTTGCCGTAATACAAGGGGCAGAGGAAGAGGTCGAAGAGCTGGCGGAACACCAGGAGGCTTTGCGGATTGAGTAGAGGCACTCAACCAATCTGCAGGAGGGTGCATCTGGTTTCAGGTAAGGGGCGCGGAGGTTTATTCCTCACCACGCAGGTCGTGCGAAAAGGAAGTGACTATGGGGTTGGAATGGCTGGCGATAGTGATGTTCGTACTGTTCTTTGTGCTGATCCTGTACGGTTATCCGGTGGCGTTTTCTTTTGCCGGGACCGCCTTGGTCTTCATGTTAATTGGTTGGGCGTTGGGCATATTCAACATGAATTGGATCAAGCTGCTGCCCAACCGCTGGTTCGGCACGATGTCGGACTTTACGCTGCTGGCAATTATATTTTTCGTCTTTATGGGGGCGATATTCGAAAAGTCGGGGCTTGCTGAGCGGCTGTTAACGACGGTCGGCATATTGCTGGGATCCATGCGCGGCGGGCTGGCTCTGGCGGTGGTACTGGTGGGTACGCTGCTGGCGGCGGCAACGGGGGTGGTCGCGGCGACTGTCATTGTGATGGGGTTGCTGTCGCTGCCGATCATGGTGCGCTATGGATACAATCATAAGTTGGCGACAGGTATTATTACGGCGTCGGGGACGATGGCGCAGCTATTGCCGCCGAGCTTGGTCCTGGTGGTACTGAGTGATCAGATTGGTGTGGGGGTGGGCGATCTGTTTGTCGGCGCGCTGATTCCCGGACTGATTCTCTCGGGCCTCTATGCCCTGTATGTGATTGGGATCGCGATCGTTCGTCCGCAGGACGCGCCGGCTTTGCCGCCCGAGGCCCGTACTGTGCAAGGTGCGGCGCTGATGCGCCAGACATTGATCGCTGTGGTCCCGCCGGTTCTGCTGATTTTTTCTGTGCTGGGGAGTATCTTTCAGGGTATCGCCACCCCGACGGAAGCGGGCGCGGTTGGCGCTATCGGCGCCTGTATTCTCACGGCTTTCAACCGCAATTTGAATTGGAAGCTGATCAAGGACGCAGCGCGCTCCACGGCAAATATTACTGCGCTGGTGATCATGATTCTGTTCTGTTCGACCTATTTCGGGCTGGTCTTTGACCGTTTGGGTGGGCAGGACTACGTTCAGGGCTTGCTGACGAGTCTGCCGGGCGGGTTCTGGGGGTTTGTGATCGTCGCCAACATCGCGATATTCCTGTTGGGCATCAACCTGGAGTTCATCGAAATCAGCTTTATCGCGATGCCTCTGTTTGTGCCTGCGGCCCTGGAGTTGGGTTTCACCAATGCGCAGATGGTCTGGTTCGGGGTAATGATGGCGATCAACCTGAACATGGCGTTTATCTCTCCTCCGGTTGGATTTTCGCTGTTCTATTTGCAGAGCGTGGCACCACCTGAGGTGAAGACTGCGGATATACATAAGGGGGCATTGCCATTTATGGTGTTGCAAGGCATCGCCCTCATCGTCGTGATCCTTGTTCCGGAGACGGTAACCTGGCTGGTGGATGCTGTGTCATAAGCTCAGAAAGACAGCACGAGCGGGAAGCAAAGAGGGGCGAGCGTGCGCTCGCCCCTCTTTGTATTCTGAACATAACTGCCAGAAATTCGGCGCCACTCAGCGCAGTTCAGCGATTGCGGCCGACGTATTGCAGGTAGCCGCGTTCGGCCAGGCTGTGCCAGGACTGAATCGCCTCGCGGAAGGCGTTCCATTCTTTATAGATCGATGCGAAGTCGGTGTCGGCGGCAGCGGTTTCTTCGAAGAGAGCGAAGGCTGACTCCTCTGCTGCATTCAAGATATCATCTGAGAAAGACCGCAGTTGGACGCCACCATCGTCAATCAGGCGATGGAGAGCGGCCGGGTTCCTGGCATCATAGCGTGCCATCACTCTCAGGTTGGCCTCGTAAGCGACGGACTTGAGCGCTTCCTGATACTGCTCCGGCAGCTTGTTCCACTCGTCCAAATTTATCTGGACCTCCACGGATGAGCCGGGGTCCCACCAGCCTGGATAGTAGTAGTAGGTTGAGACCTTATGGAAGTTCATCCTTTCGTCTTCGTAGGGCCCAATCCACTCGGCGGCGTCGATTGACCCACTCTCCAAAGCCTGGAAGATCTCGCCACCCGGCAACATTTGCGCGGTAACGCCCAGCCGCTCCATCACCTGGCCGGCCATGCCGGGGATGCGCATTTTCAACCCTGCCAGGTCAGATAGGGAGATTATTTCCTTATTGAACCAGCCGCCCATCTGCGCGCCGGAGTTGCCGACCGGGAACTGTATGATATTGAAGCGGGAAGCATAGGCTTCATGAAGTATTTCCAATCCGCCGCCTTCATATAGCCACGCGTTCTGCTGGCGGGCTGTCAGACCGAACGGTAGGCCTGTGCTGAAGGCGGTGACCGGACCTCTGTCGGCATAGTAGTGGGAGACCGTGTGACCAATGGGGACGCTTCCCTCTTCGACGACGTTCAATACTTCCAGGCCGGGAGCCAGCTCACCGGCCGGGCGAGGCTGGATTATGAATTTGCCGTTGGTTAAGGCTGCGACTCGTTCGGCAACCAAATGCGCGCTCCAAAATATCGAGTCCAGATCCGGCGGCCAGCTGGTCGCCATTGGCCACTCGATGGCCGGCAGGCTAGTGTCTTCCGCCACCGCGCTCTCGACCTGAACCGGGGGCATGAAGCCGGCCTGCTCGCAGCCAGCTACGCCGAGTGCGGCAGCGCCGGCCGCGGTCAGTTTCAGAAAATTTCGCCGCTCCATGGCGGGTTTCTCCTTCCCCTGCGCATCGGCAGGAAAATCCATACAAGTAATCGTCATCAGCCCTCAAATTGAACAAAACGGGAGAGCGCTGTTAAACGCTCTCCCGTCTCCTGAGACGTCATCTTCTGGAAAAAGAGGTGCGCTACATGTGCGCACTCTAGCGGCTTCGGCCCACGTATTGCAGGTAGCCGCGCTCGGCCAGGCCGTGCCAGGACTGAATCGCGCTACGGAAGGCGGACCATTCTTTGAAGATCGAAGCGAAGTCAGCGTCCCCGGCAGCGGTCTCGTCGAACAGCTCGAATGCGGACTCTTCGGAGGCCTGCATTACGTCGTCGGGGAAGGGCAGCATCGTGATGTCGGCGTCGTTGATCAGGCGGCTGAGGGCTGCCGGGTTCTTGGCATCGTAGCGCGCCATCATGGTTGCATTGGCGGCGTAGGCGGCAGTCTTGAGGACTTCCTGATACTGCTCCGGCAGCTTGTTCCACTCGTCCAGGTTGATCTGGATTTCGAGAGATGGGCCCGGCTCCCACCAGCCTGGGAAGTAGTAGAAGCTGGCGGCTTTGTGGAAGCTCAGCTTTTCGTCATCGTAGGGGCCGACCCATTCGGCGGCGTCGATAGCGCCGGTCTGCAGGGCCTGAAAGATTTCGCCGCCGGGGAGGACCTGGACGGTTACGCCGAGGCGATCCATGACGCGGCCACCGAGGCCGGGAATGCGCATCTTCAGGCCTTCCATGTCGGCGACTGAGTTGATCTCCTTGTTGAACCAGCCGCCCATCTGAACGCCGGTGTTGCCGGCCGGGAACTGGATAGTATTGAATTTTTCGGCGTAGACGGTTTGCAGCATTTCGAGGCCGCCGCCTTCATAGAGCCAGGCGTCCTGCTGGCGGGAGGTGAGGCCAAATGGCATGGCTGTTCCGAAGGCTGTGATGGGGCTCTTGCCCACGTAATAGTATGAGGCTGTATGGCCGATGGGCACGGCACCCTCTTCGACGACATTCAGCACTTCCAGACCGGGGGCGAGCTCACCGGCGGCGCGGGCTTCAATCTGGAATTTGCCTTGCGTCATGGCCGCGACGCGCTGGGCGACGGTCTCGGCGCCACCGAAGATCGTGTCAAGGGCGGGCGGCCAGCTGGTGGCCATCTGCCATTCAATCTCAGGCAGGGTTGAATCCTCTGAAACGGCGCCTTCGAGCTGGCCCGGCGTCATGACACCGGCCTGCTCACAACCGGCGACGGTGAGGGCGGCTGCGCCTACGGCACCTGTTGCCGCCACTTTCAGGAATCTTCGTCGATCCATTTCAGTTTTCTCCTTCCTCTCTGAATCTTTCGAAAAGGCATGAATTTGAGGGGCACCGTCATTGTACTCAGGCGGGGGAATTCTGACAAGAGTCAGCCAACATTAGAGAGTGCCCAGAGCGGATGAAGATCCGGCGCTTGGCGAATTTTCTACGTGATGTCGGGGTCGAGCTTGGAGCAGGGTGGCCGTCAAGAGCCAGAACAGCGGGGGAGCAACGCGAGTCGAGTGCAGGGCTTATTCTTCTGAACTCCAGTCCTGGCCGTCCAGATGGGCGCCGAAGGACATATAGGCGACGGTGCCGCCGTCGACATAGATGGTCTGACCGGTGACGAAGTCGGCGCCGTCGGAGGCGAGAAAGGCGGCCACATGGCCGATGTCGGCGGGTTCGCCCAGGCGGCCCCAGGGGACGGTGGCTTCGAAGATTGCGGGGTTGTAATCGGGAATGTCTTCGAAGTAGCGGGGCACTTCGATGAGACCGGGTGCGATGGCGTTGACGCGCACCTTCTGGGGGGCAAGCTCGACGGCCAGATGGCGGGTGAGCGCGGCGACTGCGCCTTTGGTGGCGGCGTAAACGGCGTAGTCGGGGACGCCGGCGTAGGTATGGACAGAGGCAAGGTTAACCACGGAGCCGCCGCCAGCTTCCTGCATGTAGGGCAGCGCGCGTTGGATGCAAAATATCTGACTGCGCACGTTAATGGCGAACAGTTTTTCGAAGTGGTCGGGCGTGACTTCAGCGATCGGGCGCGTTTCGGTCAAGCCGGCGTTGTTGACGAGCACATTGAGGCCGTCGAGGTGGTCGGCGGCGGCCTCAACGACCTGGGCGCATATTTCGGCGGATTGCGTAAAGTCGCCCTGCACGGTTGCGGCGGTTCCTCCGGCCTTTTGAATCTGGGCAACGGCTGCAGCCGCGCCCTCGTCGCTGAAGGGGTAGTGGCAGACGACGGATGCGCCGCGGCGGGCCAGTTCGAGGGCGATGCCCTGGCCGATACCGCCGCGGTCGACGCCGGTAACGAGTGCCTTCTTGCCGGCTAGCGAATTCTTGTCGCTCATTTCACCTCTCCAGCATGTGTGTTGCACTCCGGTAGGAGAGACTCGGGGGGACCTTCTCCCCATTCCTATCGTACGGAACCATGGCTAAGGTTTGCCTGCGCGTTGCTTGAGATAGGCAAGGCTGTGTTGGATACCGCCGACCGGGTCGCCGACGCCGCGGAATTCGAAAATGTAGTAGACGCGTTGGGGCAGCTGATCGAGCGCGTTGAGAATCTCGGCAAGAGGAAGGACGCCTGTGCCAAGGGGGGCCGGGGGATCAGCCGGATTGGCTGTTTTGTCCTTCAGATGGGCGGCGATAATCAAGTCTGACAGGGCATCGATCGCTTCGACTACGTCCTGGCCGTGGTTGGGGTAGTTTCCCATGTCGAGATTGGTACGGAGGGACGGGGAGGCCAGACTGGAGAGCGCTCCGTGGACCTCCGCCAGGGTGCCGCCGGGCGTGCGAGCGTAGTTTTCAAGGGCGATCGTGGTGCTTTGTGCGGCGGCGTAGTCGACAACCTGCTTGGCTCGAGCCCAGGCTGCCTGGTCGCCTGCTGGCGGCGTGGGGCCGGGGAAGAAGCGGACGATCGGCGCGCCCAAGGTTGCGGCGGTGTCGATGTCCTGGCGCAGCTGCAGGGTGGATTCGGTCGTGTCGAAGAGCGTGGCCTGGGTTGCGTAGGTGACCAGCAGGCGGGCGTCGGCGATGCGGCGGGCGGCTTCGGCTACTTCGGCGTCAAGCCGCGGCCATGTCTCGCGACGTAACTCCACGCCGTCGGCGCCGGTCTGAAGGGCGATATCGATCAGGTCCCAGACGGAGCGCTCGCCGCTCTTGAGCTCGTCCTCCAACTGCATGGCGGAGATCAGAATGGGCCGGCGGGCGGGTCCGGATGCGCCCGCGGCATGTGTGGAATGTGCTGATTGGCTGGTCAAGTTCGCCTCACTTGGATAGCTGAAGTAGAGAGGGAAATGAATCCTGGCGGATGGGGTGGCTGGAAGCGGGAGACAACGCTAAACGCCGACTCACCAAGGGGGCCTCAGGCGGGGATTTCCCCCGCCGGGTTTTCCCCCGCCGGTAAGCCGGCGCGGAAGCCTACTTAATTTGCTTAGCCTGCGGTTGTCCACTCCGGATCGGGCTGAATCGCCGTTTCGGGGGGAGGGCCGGAATCGGGGCGGCCGCTGCCTTCAAGGCGGCTGATGAGTTGAACGGTCATGTCGCCTTCGACCAGGCACTGGCAGGACAGGCGCACACCGGTCAGTTCCTTTTCGGCCAGTTTCTCTTTTTCGGCGACGGTCATCTGTGCGGGTTCGCCGTCGACGAAGGCAACGCGGCAGGTGGTGCATTTGCAGTTGCCACCACAGGCGTGCAGCTGGTCGACGGATGCGTCCTCGGTTAAAGCGAGAACGAGACGTTTGCCTGCCTGCACATCGAAAGTGCCAACATTTTCAACTGTCAATTTAGGCATGAAATAAAGCTCCTGTGCTTGTTAAGTGTCTGACTGAAAGTTCGCCTGCATTTGGTTTTCAATGGCCTTGCGCCGCCCTCACTGTGTCCAAGTTGGCGGGCTCGACGGAGAAGGCCGCTGACCAAACCCAATCAGTTGCTTCGTGCAAATGATTTCGTCATTTTCTCATATTTCCTGCGCAAACACGAAGAGAAGATCATTGACATTCGTCTGAGTGGGGCCGGTCAGGAGCAGGTCGGCGGCGGAACGCAGGTAGGGATAGGCATCGTGGCGGCGGAGGTGGTCGGCGGCGGAGAGGCCGGCGTCCTTGCCGCGTGCTACGGTGCCGCTGTCGGCGATTCCGCCGGCGCTATCGGTGGGGCCGTCGGTGCCGTCGGTTGCGAGTGAGACGATGGTCAGCCCTGGCAGGTTCTGCAAAGCGAGGGCGGCGGCGAGTGCGAGCTCCTGGTTGCGGCCGCCCTGGCCGGGGTTGTCGCCGAGGCTGACGGTTGTCTCACCGCCGAGTATGAGGCAGGCGGGGGCGGGCGCGGGCAGTCCGCTGTCTTGCACTTCACGGCCCAGGCCGACGAGCACTTTTGCGACTTCGGCGGCTTCGCCTTCGACGTATGTCGAGAGCAGCATCGTGTTGTAGCCGAGCTCGGTTGCCTTGGCGAGGGCGGCGTTGGCGGCGGTGCGGTTGTCGGCGACGACGAGGGTGTTACTTCTGGCGAAAATCGGATCGCCCGGTTTGGGGGTGTCGGGAATGTTGCCAGAGAGCCCGGCCTGCAGGCGGTTGCGTATGGCCGCGGGCAGGGCGGTGGTCAGGCTGTATTTTTCGACGATGGCCCAGGCGTCGGCCCAGGTGCTTACGTCGGGGACGGTGGGACCGCTGGCGATGACATCGAGAGGGCTGCCGATGACGTCGCTGAGGGCGAGTGTCAGCAGGGCAGCGGGCGCGGCGGAGCGGGCCAGCTGGCCTCCCTTAACGGCGCTGGTGTGTTTGCGGAGGCAGTTCATCTCGTTGATGGTCGCGCCGCAGGCCAGGAGGGCGTCGGTCATGGCTTGCAGGTCGGACAGGGTGAGGGCTGGGTGGGTGTGACCGGTGTTGTCGGTGGTCTCGCCTGCGGGCGCCACCAGGAGAGCGGAGCCTCCGCCGGAGAGCAGGGCGATTACCAGGTCGTCTGCGTCGGCCTGCTCGACGAGGGCAAGCATTTCTTTGCCGGCGAGGGCGCCAGACTCGTCGGGGATGGGATGACCGGCCTCCACGATGCGGATGCGGGAGGGCGTTGCGGAGGACGGGTCGGCGGGCTGGGCGTGGTCGTATTTGGTTACCGCGAGACCGCTGCTGATGCGGTCGTGGAGAAGGGATTCGACGGCGCTGGACATGGGCGCGGCGGCCTTGCCGGCGGCGACGACGAAGATGCGGCGATAGCGGCGCAGGTCGTATGTCAGCGCGGGCGCGCGGGCGGAGGGGTCGGCGACGGTCAGGGTTTCGTCCTGGCGTTGGAGGAGGTTTTGCACGGCTGCAAAGGGGTCGACGGCATCAAGGGCAGCGTCGAGGACAGCCAGGATTGGACTACGGGTGACCGGATTGGGCGTGAGAACGGACTGGTCGAAGCGGGTCATTCTATTCTTGTCTTTGGCCTGGCGAGAAACGGTTCAACGGAATCGAAACGACGTGTACGACGAACAGGTCCGTTCTCGGTTGAGCTATGAATGTTAATCGCGGTTCTCTTGCAGAATCCTCTTCCGGCAATTCCACTTGTCCACATGGCAAACGAGAAGGGCCAAGGTGTTGACCCTTCTTGTTCTCAACCTTCACAGGCGGCTGAATTTCTGGAGGCCGTCGTCGACCTGGACCTGGCCGACGTATAGGTCGCCGTGGGAGTCGGCCCAGATGCCGTGCGGGCAGGCTTTGAATTCGCCGGGTTTGTCGCTGGGCTGGGCGCCGCCCCAGTGGCTGAGGAGCTCGCCGTCGAGGGTCCAGACGCTGACGCGCTGCTCGAGTTCGGCGACGTAGACGACTTCGCCATCGGGGTCGAAGTAGATGGTGTCGGGTTTGAGAAGGCCGGTACGCTCTTCGAGGAAGTTGCCGTCGGTGTCGAAGAGCTGGATGCGGTCGTTGGTGCGGTCGCAGACCCAGACGCGGTCGTCCTTGTCGAGGCGGACGCAGTGGGAAAGGGTGAACTGGCTGGGGCCTTCTCCCCAGTCGCCCCACGAGAGGATATGCTCGCCGGCGGCTGAGTATTTGTGGACGCGGGCGTTATCGTAGCCGTCTGAGATGAAGAGGTCACCGTTGGAGGCGACTGCGAGATCGGTGGGGAGGCGGAAGGGGTCGCCGGGGGCGCCTTCCTGT
This sequence comes from Caldilineaceae bacterium, assembly GCA_965207495.1. Lineage (GTDB taxonomy): Bacteria > Chloroflexota > Anaerolineae > Caldilineales > Caldilineaceae > Bin5. The sequence continues at coordinate 1,560,564 of OZ242287.1, read as the reverse complement.
CCGGGCGTGCCGATGGTCATTACGAGCTCGCCCTGGGCGTTGAACTTGAAGATGCAGTGGGTTTCGCGTTCGGTGCACCAGACGTTGTCTTCGCTGTCGATGAAGATCCCGTGGGCATCTTCGATTACGTCTTCGCCCCAAGAGGCGAGGAAGTTGCCGTCGCGATCGAAGACGACGAGGGGATGCTCGCTGCGTGAGTAGACAAAGACGCGGTCCTGGGAGTCGCAGGCGACTGCGGCTACCCAGCCGAACTGCCAACCTGCGGGCAGTTTGGCCCAGTTTTCCACTACTTGGTACTGATAGGCGCCTGTTCCGAACGGCATGGCAATCTCCTTTGCCTGGTTGAGTTCCGCCGCGGGTGCGGCGTGGAATACGATTTTTGTGATAGACGAGACCCTTTGATCCGCGAAGTCACGCGGAGGGCCGCGAAGAACACCTTTTTGACCACGAAGGGCCACAGAGGACCACGGAGTACACCTTTCCTTTGTCTGCGAAGTCATGCGAAGGGGCGCGAAGAACACTTCTCTTTCGTCCTCTAAGGGCCACGAAGGGCCACTAAGAACACCTTTTTAAACGCGGTGGGCCACAGACGACCACGGAGTACACCTTTGTTTGATCCGCGAATTTATGCGAAGGGACGCGAAGAACACCGGCGGCGTGTCTGATTTTCTTTGGGTGGTTGCGTGGGCATTCACGGATCTGCTTACTTTGCTCTGGAAAATTGCTGTTCTGACAAATTTCAAGGAAGCTTAGTCGTCCCATGCTTGGACGGCGATTTTGATTACCTGCTCGTCGCCGAGGCGGTAGGTGCCGTCGAGGGCGTGGAAGCCGTCGCCTACGCGTTCGAGGGGCAGTTTGTGGCTGACCATGTCGCCGTAGGGGAATTCGTTTTTCTCAAGGATGGGCAGGCCGCGCACGAAGTGCTCGTAGGTGCTGCCCCAGACGGCCTCGAAGGTCAGATTTTTGCGCATGAGGAGCTGGTTGATGTTGAAGTCGATGGAGCCCATATCGACGAAGTGGCCGACCTCGACGTAGGTGCCGCTTTGGCGCACGTAGCCCAGTCCTTCGGGCGTGGCGGCGAGGAAGCCGGAGCATTCGAATACGATGTCGGCGCCGCGCTTGAGCGGTGTGTGCCAGTAGACTTGCTCGGTGCGCTCTTCTGGGCTGGTGACCTCTTCGATGTTGATGGTTACATCGGCGCCGTATTCTTTGGCGAGTTCGAGGCGCCTGGCTGGGCCGCCGACGACGATGATGTTGGCCGCGCCCATCTGTTTGGCGCAGAGGAGGGTTACGAGGCCGATTGCGCCGCTGCCCTGGACGACGACGGTATCGCCGAGCTGCACTTTGCCGCGCATGGCGGCGTGGACGCCGATTGTGTAGGGTTCGGTGAGGACGGCGACTTCGGGCGAGCAGTCGGTCTTGAGGATGCAGGTATTTTCGAAGCCCAGATAAATGTAGTCGGCGAATCCGCCGTAGAAGTGGGGGGCGACGTCGGGGGTATCGTAGAAGCCGTATGCGCCGTAGCCGCCTGTGCCGGGGGAGAAGATGACGCGGTCGCCTTCTTCAAGGGAGCGGCCGATGTAGTCTTTGGCGCCGCCGGCGCCGATGGCCTCGATAACGCCGACGTTTTCGTGGCCGAGGACCAGTTCGCCCTCGATGCCGTTCTGCCAGTTGTGCAGATCGGTGCCGCAGATGCCTGCCAGCTCCTGGCGCAGCAGCACTTTGCCGGGTTCAGGGTCTAGTACGGGGTATTCGCGGATTTCAAAGTCTTGCCCGTGGGCGATGACCGCCCGACCAGTTTTTGCCATGGTATTTTCTCCTGCTGCTGTTGTGTGAGTTTAGTCGCCCTGTTTGTTCAGTCCGCTGTTGGGAAGCGGCGGGGCCAGGGAGGTCATAGAGGTATCGGGAACTGAAAGTTGGACAGATTGTTGTCGGGGCACTGACCGGGCGGGTCGGTACCCGGGATTGGGCCCTAGTATACTACAGCCGTTGGGCGAGCGGTAGTCCTTTGCAGGGATTGTACAGGGCGGTCGCGGGTGAACTCGGGCATCGAAGTCGCCTAAGAAGGGCGCCACCGCAGGGGCTGTAGGTACATGACTCCGGGAGTGGTTGGCCGCAGTCGCTGGTCTACGAAATGGGAAAGAGCGGCGCATTTCGGTCAGGAGTCTGGTGCATGCCAGCGGATTCCGCGGCCAGGGGGGAGTCGGTCCTAAGACGGCCACATCGGCGTCGGTTTCGCCGGCGGCGAGGGTCGTTGTAGTAGAGGAGGACCAAGGCCTTGGTGTGGTGGTGGCCGAAGGCGGCTAGGTCGAGGGTTGTGCAGGTTGGTTGTGTTGACAAGGCTGTGGCGCTTGTTTCGGGTTGCGCGGCATTGTGGAGAGCCCAGACGGGGGGCAACGAATCTAGAGTTGGCTCTTCACCAAAGTTGCGACTTGCTCGGCTAGCCTTATTGCTTCCCAAGCCTCTTCTTCGTCCGGATCTACGAAATTTTCCATCGGATATCGCACCCCTGCGCCGTACCTGCCCAAAGTCTCAGCAGCCAGTTCCAGATCGCTGAAAGTCGGCTGTAGTTGAGTGCATTCCTGTGTCAGATAGAACAGATCATGGACGAAGTTGAATCTGTGTGACCTGGATAACAGAAATCCTTTCAGGTACTTTCCGGCACACTGCTGGGCGTGATAGCAAGCCAGTTCGGGAATCGGATTTCCTGGCAGCATGGCACGTTGGGCCATTTCCAGATTTTGTTCTGCCTTTTCGAACCAGTCCTGTTCAGGACGCCGCCCGCTCATACAGGATTTCCTGGGATTCGAGAGCCGTGTTGACAGAGGAGTAGGTATTGTTGCGCTGCTCTGCGAGGTGGTCATGCGTCGTGACAAGGACGTCGACAGGCAGTATGAATTGCTCGCCTATCGCCCTGCGAATGGGGTTGCCCCGTTTGGGCCAGTCGTCGAGGGATTTGAGGACGACGAGGAGATCGATGTCGCTGTGGGAGCCGGCGTTGCCGCGGGCGTGGCTGCCGAAGAGGATGATCTGCTCCGGGTCGAATTTTTGAGCGATCAGATGGGCAACGGCCTGAATTGTCGCCCTGTCGATTGGGACTTTGGTCACTTGTGGGAAACCTCGCTGCGAATGTTCTGCCGTGATCTTGGCTGAATCGATCAGTCAGGAGTCAGGTGCATTCTAGCGGATTTCGCGTTGAGGGCGAAGTCGCCCCTCAGACAGTCGCATTGATTTCGGTGTCGCCGGCGGTGAGGGCGTTGCAGTAGGTGAGGGCGTTGCAGTAGGCGAGGACCATGGCGCTGGTGCGGTGGGTAGTTGAGGAAGGGGCATTTGTCTTGAGGGGAGGATGATTGGGAAGGTGTCGAGGCCATGGGCGACGTTTTCGAGAAGGTCGAGAGCGTGGGCGTGGACGGAATCGAAGTCTGCGAATTGGGACAGGGGTTCCTGGCAGGCGTGTGTGTGGAGGATTGCTTCTTCGAGAGGGTATTTGGTGAAGGGTTGGCCGGGCGCAGGTAGTGGGTTGTGGGGGCGGGGGCGTTATTGGGTTGGCGGCAGCTGGCGGCTGATTTGCAGGGATGTGGCAGGGAAGAATTCGCAGACACTAGGGCTGATCTTGACGGTGAAGAGGGGGGTTTTCGGCAGACGCGGGGGACGGAAATTACACAGTGGATGTGTAGTTTTACTCTTGCGGCGCCTCTGAAATGGGGCGCGGAAATTACACAGTGGATGTGCAATTTTACTCTTGCGGCGACTCTGAAATGGGGCCCAGAGATTGAAAAGTGGATGCGCAGTTTTTCGCTGTGGCGACTCTGAAATGGAGGGCAGAAATTGAACAGTGGATGCTCATTTTTTCCGTGCGGCGACCCCTGAAATGGGGCGCGGAATTTACACAGTGGATGTGTAATTTTGCTCGTGCGGCGACCCTGAAATGGGGGACAGAAATTGAACAGTGGATGTTCAATTTTTCTCCTGTGGAGGGGCTTGAAATGAGACAGGATCTGCAAAGTAATTGTATAATTTTGCGTCTGGTGCGGAGGTGGGATTAGGGGTAGAGATTCGATAGTGGGTGTGCAGTTTGCGCGGGTGATGGTGTTCTCGGGGTGGGGGGAATTGACCTCTTTGGGGACGCAGAAGAGGTGCCCTTACTGGTATTGGCGGTGGAGGAAACGGTAAGGGTGGAAAGCGGAGGCGGCGAGTTAGCGTGCTACAATGGAGTCCTGTTTTTGGGGGGTCGGCTAGTTTGGGGGGGAGGTCACGTGTCAGAATCAGCTGAAGCGAGTGCGGCGGACGGAGATGGGGGGACGGTGGCGATGGGACGCGAGCAGGCGGAGCAGGGGGCGGAGTTACAGGAGGCGCGGGCGCGGCTGGAGGGTGAGAGGAGGCGCATACAGGAGGAGATCAGCAGGTATCCGGCGCCGATTGCGGGGTGTGATGAGCAGTTTAATTATCTGCTGGAGCGGCGGTCGCAGGTGCGGCGTGAGCTGGCGCGGTTGGTGGAGGAGGAGAGCTTGGGAGGACGGTAGCTGGGCGGCATGTGGACTCGGGCGGAGCGGGGTTGCGTATTGCGTATTGCGTATTGCGTATTGCGTATTGCGTATTGCGGTGGACGCGGGATGCGCGGGGATGGACCAGTTGGGGGGTGCGCTTTCGGGACCGCACGGGTGGCGGCGGCGTTTGGGGGAAGGGGGACGCAGCCGGGGGATCGGCGTATGCGACTGGCTGGGTGCGGGGGGGCTGATTTGAGGCTAGACCCCGCATGTCAATTTTTGGGCGGAGGGCCGAGGTTATTCGAGCTGACGGATAACCGAGACCACTTTGCCCTTGACGCTCACTTCGGCGGCGGGCAGGAACATTTCAGGATAGCTGGGGTTGGCCGGCTGCAGTCTGACCTGGTCGCCTTCGAGAAAGAAGTGTTTGAGGGTGGTCTCGTTCTGGGTGTCGATCCAGGCGGCGACCATTTCACCGTTTTCGGCGCGCTCCTGGTGGCGAAGGATGACGATGTCGCCGTCGAGGACGCTGGCGTCGATCATGGAGTCGCCCTGGACGCGGAGGGCGTAAAGCTGATCAGGGTTGCGGTAGAGGGTCTCGTTGAGCTCGAGCCATTCGTCGGCAGTGTAGTGGTCGGCGGTCTCGACCTGGATAGGCTCGCCGGCAGCGATGTAGCCGAGGACGGGTACCTGGAAGAAGTTGAAGGCGGAGCCGTCGGCGGCCTGGTGGGTAGGGGGCGCGCCGGCGAGGTCTTCAGCAAGGCCTGCTTCCTGGAGGCGGGCCCAGTCGAGGCTGAGGCCGCGGCTGACTTCTTTCTCGCGTCTGATCAGCTTGTCTCGCTCCAGTTTGGTGAGGTTGTATTTGACGACTGAGGTGCTGGAGATGCTGCAGGCAGTGCCGATGTCACGGATTGAGGGTGGGTAGTTGTTTTCCTCGACGAATTCGGCGATGAAGGCGAGCATGCTCTTTTGGCGATCGGAAAGTTTCATGTTCTTGCTCCTTTCAGGTTGATTAGGGACGGTTGGCGATTGTTTGTGTTGAGAACTGCGAGAACATTGTTAGGGTTTCTTGTTGAAGGCCATAGGGAACACCTTTTTTGTCCACGGAGGGCCTCTGAGAGTAACCTTCTTAAGCCACTCAGGGCCGCCACCGTTTTATGATGTGTATACAGGTGGACGGTTTTCCCAATTTTCACGGGTATTTCCCAATTCATATCCCAATTATACAAGAACATCTGTGCGGTGTCAAGTCCCTGCGCGCACGAATGTTCCAGCGGGGGGAGGAACTGCAGGGGGAAGTGCGGGGGAAGTGCGGGGGAACGGCAGGGGAACTGCCGTCGGGACTGAAGGTAGGGGGGAGGAGACATTGTTGGCTAAACACCTTTCTCTAGACACGTTGCCGGGGAAGAATACGCATGGTGGTCTAGTATGGGCGGGGCGTTGCGGGGGCGCAGCCCCCGCACAAGGGAGGGCCGAAGGCCCGACCGCCCAACTGCAGTGGTCAGTGGTCAGTGATTAGTGGTTAGTAGACTATAGGGGGTAGGGGTTGATGAGGCTTACATTTCATGGGGCGGCGCAGGAGGTGACGGGTTCGATGCACCTGCTGGAGGTGAACGGGCAGCGTATTTTGCTGGACTGCGGGCTGTTTCAGGGGCGGCGGGGCGATACGTATGCGCGCAATCTGAACTTTCCGTGGGAGCCGGCGTCGATAGACTGTGTGGTGCTGAGCCACGCTCACATCGACCATACGGGGAAGCTGCCGAACCTAGTGAAGCAGGGGTTTGGCGGGAATGTGTGGTGCACGGCGGCGACGCGAAATTTGTCGGCGTACATGCTTATGGACAGCGGTTACATCCAGGAGAAGGATGTGGAGTATCTGAACGGCAGGCGGAGGCGCAGAGGGGAGCCGCCGGTGGAGCCGATCTACACGCAGGATGATGCGAGGGATACGCTGCCGCTGTTTGTGAGCGTGGGCGAGGGGCGGCCTGTGCCGATCGCGAACGGGGTGACGCTCACTTTCCGGAATGCGGGGCATATTCTGGGTTCGTCGTTTGTGGAGCTGGATGTTGAGGAGTTCGCGAGCGGGAAGAGCTGGCGGCTGGTATTCAGCGGGGATCTGGGCCGGGAGGAGATCGCGCTGCTGCGGAGCCCGGCGACGGCGAGGGAGGCGGACCTGCTGATCATGGAGAGCACGTACGGGGCGCGGCTGCACGGACGGTACGACAAGGCGCTGAGGCGGTTGCGGGAGGTGGTTTGCGAAACGGCGCGGCGGCGGGGGAAAGTGATTATACCCTCGTTTGCGGTGGGACGGACGCAGGAGATCGTGTTCGCTCTGAACCAGCTGGACGCGAGTGGGGATATCCCTGAAATCCCTGTGTTTGTGGACAGCCCGCTGGCGGTGAACGCGACGGATGTGTTCCGCATGCATCCTGAGTCTTGGGACACCGGTGTACAGACTTTTCTGGAGGATGGGCGGCGGCGGAGCCCGTTTGACTATCCGCGGATTGAGTATGTGCGGGAGGTGCGGCGGAGCAAGCAGTTGAATCATCTGAGGGAGCCAGCGATTATCATCAGCGCGAGCGGGATGGCTGAGAGTGGGCGGATTCTTCACCATTTGAAGAACAATATTACGCGTGCGGAGAACACGGTGTTGTTTGTGAGCTTTCAGGCGCAGCATACGCTGGGGCGGCGCATTCTGGAGGGGAACGAGAGGGTGAGGATCTTTGGGGAAGAGTACGAGGTGCGGGCGGAGGTTGCGCGGATCAACGGGTATAGCGCGCACGCGGACCAGGCGGAGCTGGTGGCGTGGGCGTCGCATTTTGACAGGGAGCGGCTGCAGAGGGTCTTTCTGGTTCACGGGGAGCCGGAGGGGGCTGGGACGCTGGCGGGTAGGCTGCGCGAGGATGGGCATAGTGATGTGGTTGTGCCGGCGTTGCATGAGGCGTTTGAGTTTTAGTGGGGTTGTTAACGGCGACGGCAACTTCTTTTAACCACGGAGGACACGGAGGGGCGCGGAGAACGGCAACGGCAACTTCTTTTGTCCACGAAGGGCCACTAAGGGCCACGGAGAAAGGCAACGGCAGCTTCTTATTCTAGTTTCGTGGTCCGAAGATTGGGGCTCACCATAGATAGACTGAAAGGATGAAGAAATTGGTGGGGGCGTTTCATGCTTATTCCTTTGAGATGTTTGGTGGGTCGAAGATAGGGGTTCGTTGCACGAACCCCTTAGTGTTTCTACTGACCTTTGTGTTTTTGCTGAATGTTACTCGTCGTCTGGCCCTGCGAAGGTGTACCAGTACGATTGGTTGTAGACCGTTATCTGCGGTTCACCGGGATTGTCGATCTTCAGCAGAATCGTAATCTTGCGCCGCCCCCCAGGGCAATTCGAGGCGAGCGGCAATTCCTCGCTAAAGCTATTGCCCAATCGTGGTTGCGTGTGTGTCCATCCACTTACACCATTGCAACCCAGATAACTGTACTGGAAGCGATACCTCTGCGCAGCAGGATGTCGCAGTCTATTGAATGTAATTTTAGACTTCCGCAACTTACTCCACTGCTGCAAGTTCATCTGTGGCTCCGGCAGCGTCGGCGTGGCTGTGGCCGTAGCTGTTGGCGCAGGTGTTTCAGTAGGTGTCAAGCAGTCAGGGTGAGTGTTACCGTTGGCCTGACATGCCTGTCTGGTCTGCTTTGCAGCTATAGTTTTCAGTGCGGGTGGCCACCACGGAGGCACCCCTTCTATTAGTTCTTCACCTATGCTTGCAGTTGCAGTACTGGGCTGTTGCGTCAACACGGCTGCCATGACTGCCATTAGCACCAGTGCGCCCCCCATGATGAGCACCGGAAATCGTCTTTTCATCTTTCGCTCCTTACTTGAACATTTAGAATGCCCACATGGGCATTGCAGTTACTGAGAACGTTTATTCGAGAACACCGCTAGAAGACAAGAAGGAAGGGGGGCAACAAATACCAGATGTTACTTTCGACTATAATCTCCAAGAAACGGTAAATCTTGTTATATTTTAGCATGCTCTTATAAGATAGTTATCAGAAAATCCAAATCCTTTGTGTGATTTTTTGTAAGAATTGACCAAAGTCGGTATATGTTACCAGTAATAGGCCGGACTGGGGTTCACGTCCAACCAGCACACAAGCACTTGAACTTAGCGTCTGTATCAACACGAAGGTAGCCCTATTATCGGTCGCTCTGCCACCGCTTTGCCCGCCTGCCTCTCGACTGAGAGGATTTGAAGTTGCCTATGGTGACTCCTGCACAGCGGGCGCATTCATTCGCCCTTCGACCTTTTTGCAGTTCCGAATAGGGGTTGTCTGCCCCATAGGAAGTGATTTGGGGATTCAACGAACTAGGTTGCATTTCAGTTCGTTCCGAATTTGGTCAGGCGGGGTCTGGACGGGATGGACTGTCAAGAGGAGGGGTCAAACGGGACGAGACAGTACGAGCCGCTACGGGATGTGGCGGCTCGTTTTTGTTTTTGCGGTGTTGTGTGTAATGGGGTTGGTATGTATGCGTGGGGTATGGTGGGAGCCTGGGGAAGCAGTCTTGAGATGGCGCACTGAAGTGGGCAACAGAAAAAGAAACTCCACTAGTCGGCTTCAGATTGCCTTTGGGTACAATTGGATATAATTCCCTTTTAACCACAGAGAACACCTTTTTGAACCACGGAGGGTCGGGAAGAACACCTTTTTAACCACGGAGGACGCGGAGGGGCGCGAAAAACGGCAACGACAACGGCAACTTCTTTTAACCACGGAGGACACGGAGGAGCACGGAGAAAGGCAACATCAACTTCTTTTGTCCACGGAGGGCCACTAAGGGCCACGGAGAACGGCAACGGCAACTTCTTTGTCCACGAAGGGGCGCTACGGGACGCGAAGAACTGCAACGGCAACTTCTTTTGTCCACGGAGGGCCACGTAGGGAGGGGGAACGGCAGCGGCAACTTCCTTTGTCCACGGAGGGCCACCGAGGGCCACGAGGAACACCTTTTTAACCGGGAATTATTGACCTGCCCCCCCCCAAACTGGTCCAGGCAATTTGTTAGTAGTGGGCCGCAGAAAGGGGGAAGCAATGGCCAAGAGGAGACATACGCCGGAGCAGGTGGTCAACAAGCTGAGAGAGGCTGAGGTGGCGATAGCCGAGGGCAGCACAGTGGACGAGGCCGCCCGCCGGATCGGAGTGACCGAGCAGACCTTCTACGGCTGGCGCAGCGAGTACGGGGGTCTCAGGATCGACCAGGCCAGGCGCCTGAAGCTTCTGGAGTTGGAGAACTGCCGCCTGAAGAGAGCGGTGGCGGACCTGACGCTGGACAACCAGATACTGAGAGAGGCGTCAGAGGGAAACTTCTGAGCCCTTCACGTGGTCGCGAGTGTGTCGACCACGCGAAGGCGCTCTTGGGGGTTTCGGAGCGACGCGCCTGCAGAATGCTGGGTCATCTTCGCTCCACCCAGCGATACGAGCCGATCCCGGTGGAGGATGAGAAGGCGCTGGCCATTTCGATCGAGGCGGGCCTAAGCTATCCAGGACTGGGCATTCAGCCACCCACGGCCACCTGGGGGACCATGTTGCGAGATGCCCAAAGGTATCTATACCTGGCTCCTTGGTACACCCTGGCCCCTGGTGTAATGATCTTCGTCGTCATCCTTGTTCTGAATTTCTTTGGAGACAGGCTAAGTGATGCTCTTGATCCCAGGCTAAAGCGGGTTTGAAGGCTATAGGATCAAGCCAATTTATCGGGTGGTACTCCCTGCATAAACAGTTGATAGATCAGAGGATCCGATTTTGAGCTAAAAGAGGAGGCTCGTATCATAGGCCCAGGCCATTTGATCCGAAACGAGCTACAAATGAATTTTGAGCGCTTTGTTCCGCTATGTCTGAAGCTGGTTGACACATTCCGATTCACGACTATAATCCAACCCAATTCCTCGGGATCAAAGTCTCTTGTCTGGATGGGTCATCGTTCTACACTGTAGGCTCAAAATAAACTCGCCGTTCTCGACTCCTCACCATCTGCACGGGGACGAACCAGGAATGTTTTTTGTGCGAAGGAGGTAATGCTCGCTACGGTCACAGTGATCAGCGGCGACCAGGCCCGCCGCCCGATCGCTGAGGCGGCACAGCAGTATTTCGCCGAGGTGGTATCGAGATGTTCATAGAGGAGGCAACCGTAGCCGCTGTCCTGGAGGGAAACCGCCCTGGCGGCGATCTGGATTTCTCGGTTTTCGGCTGGGAATGGGGCGTTATAAACCCGGATGCATCCTCACTGCTGCACTCGGAGGGCGCCAACAACTTTGCACGCATCTCGAACCCGCGCCTGGACGAGCTGATCGAGCCGGGGCTCTCAATCGTGGATTCAGAGAAGCGCCAGCCCGTCTACGACCAGATCCAGGCGATCTTTGTGGAAGAGGTGCCGGTGTTATACTTGCAGATCGACTACTGGCACAACCTCTTTAGCGCCAAGGTCAAGGGCCTGCAGGAGGAAGCGCTGGACGGCGATATGGTCTAACACGAGGCATGAAGTCGGTTTAAGTTAGGAAGAGTTTGGGGATGGCCGGGCCGTCTCCAAACTTGAAGTTATCGAGACGACTCAGCGGCGGGATAATACTATGGCACGATATACCGTTGCACGTTTGGCCGAGGGGCTGGTCGTCCTGTTATTGATCAGCGTGGCGACGTTTCTCATTATGCGCCTGCTGCCGGGCGACCCGGTAATGATCCTGCTGGGGGAGGGAGGGGGAGGGATACGGATGACCGAGGAGCAGATCGAAGCCATTCACCGCAAGTGGGGCTTGGATGATCCCTGGCACGTCCAGTATCTGCTCTGGGTCAAGAATATGTTTACCGGCAACTTTGGCGTATCCATCTTCCGGCCCGGCGTGCCCGTACGCGAGATGATCTTTGAAGCCATTCCGGTGACGTTCAATATAAGCGCGGCCGGGTTGATCATCGCGCTTGCCCTGGCCATCCCGATGGGCATTATGGCCGCGACAAAGCGCAACTCCCTCTTTGACTACGCGGCCACCATTTTTTCAACGCTGGGCGTCGCCTTGCCCAACTTTTGGATTGCGCTGATGTTGATCGTGCTCTTTTCCTTGGTACTCAAATGGCTGCCCCCTTTTGGTCTTCACTCCTGGAAGGGCTATATCATGCCCGTCATGGTAATAGCCACACTGCAGATGGCAGTCATCATGCGTGTCACGCGCGGCAGCCTGATCGAGGAGTTGGGGGAGGATTACGTGCGCACGGCGCGAGCCAAAGGGCTGGCTGAGCGGAAAGTGATCGGGATCCACGCCATACGCAACGCGCTGCTGCCAGTGGTCACGGTGATCGGAGTCCAATTCGCCTATATCCTCAGCGGCACCATCATTGTGGAGACGGTGTTCGCCCTGCCAGGCATCGGCCGCCTCTTCACCGACTCGGTGTTGCACCTGGACTACCAGGTCGTGCAATCCATCGTGTTTCTGCTGGCCGTTATCGTTGTCGTGGTAAACCTGCTGACCGATCTGACCTATGCCCTGATTGACCCACGGATACGCATCGAATAACGCAGCCTTTTGGCAGCTATGGGAAAGCCCATGGAAGTCGCAACTTCAAAAGAACAGATCGTACCCGCGGCGGAGGAGTTGCCGCGCCTCTCCGAGAGGTCGCGCGCCTGGCGCCGCTTCAAGGCCTACCGTATGGCGGTGATCGCCGCGGCCTTTATTATCCTGCTGTGTTTGATGGCCATCTTTGCGGATACGCTCGTCCCACACGACCCACTAGAAATTTATTCGGGGAAACGGGGTGTCGGTCCGTCCATCGAGCATCTGATGGGCTTTGACCACGTGGGGCGTGATCTGTTCAGCCGCGTGATTTATGGCTCTCGCGTGGCGCTGATCGTCGGCCTGGGGGCGTCGAGCATCGCTGTCATCATCGGCGTGATGGTCGGGGTAACCGCGGGCTATTTCAGCGGCTGGCCCGACAAGCTGCTGTCCCGCCTGACGGACACCCTGATGGCCTTCCCTATCATCGCGCTGCTGTTCTTGCTGGCGTCGTTAGTGGGGCCCAGCCTGGTCACGACCGTCGTCGTCATCGGCGTCACGGGTTGGGCAATATACGCGCGGGTGGTGCGCGCTCAGGTGCTGAGCTTGAAGAGACGGGAGTTCGTTGTGGCAGCGCTAGCTATCGGTGCCAGCGACCTGCGCATCATCTTCCGCCACATCCTGCCCAATGTGTTGGCGCCGGTGATCGTGCTCGCCACCTTGGGTGTGGGCACCATCATCATCCTCGAGGCCGCCCTGTCCTTCCTCGGCCTGGGGATTCAGCCCCCTACCCCCTCCTGGGGCGGCACCTTGTCCGACGGCCGGGCTTTTATTCTTCTATTTCCGCACATCGCCATGGCTCCGGGAATTATGATCGTGCTGACCGTGCTGGCCTTCAACCTGCTCGGCGATGGACTGCGCGATGCCCTCGACCCACGTCAGAGGGACATCATCTAAGCATCCATCCGACTGTTAGCACCGGTCCATACCGCCCGGGCTTATCTCAAAATCATCCAGCGGCCAGATGGGCCGCCGGATCTTCTCGAACGGAAACTTGCTGAAGTTGAAGCTGAAGACTCCGCCGGCATCGGGGTAGAGCAGGCCGCGGGACAGTGGCTCAAAGTCCGCGCGCATGTGGTTGAAGGCCTTGCTGACCAGCACATTCAGCTCCTCAAAGCGGATGCGGAAAAGTTTGAGCTGCTCGCGGTCATGGAGCTGGCTGGGGAACGGATTGACAATGACACCGACACCACCGATTTCCAGCAATGCGCTTTCTCCCAGGTCTCCTGGCTGCCCCTGCATAAAAGGCCCCTTGTGTATGAATTTGCCTTCGGACAGCGCCTTGACAGTGGCCGTGCCGCTAACCGGTCCACCGCCAAAGCGCGGATCGCTCTTGCCGCCGAGTTCGACCTCGATCTGCGCGCCGACGCCCCCCACATGGGCCTGCTCCACGGCCTCGGCATCGGCCAACGGCCCGAACACCGCGCCCGGCGTGCCTCGCTCGATAAGCGCCGAAAGCATCGCTGTGGCGTCGCCATAAGCACCAGAGTACGGGCAGTCAGTGAAATCACCTAGCAGAAAGGGGCGCGGATCATTGGCGGTTTGTTCCACCGCGTCCAGCGCCTCATCAATGCTCACGATATCGATGGTCAGCACGTCACGGGTACGCCAGATTTCTGCGCCGAACTCGTCAAGGTAGTCATTCGTCCGCTCAGACGCGCCGTCCATCACGAGCACGGCACTCGTCCCGGTCCAGGGCTGATCGCAAAAGGGATAGGCAGGCATAAAGCTCGCGTCGAGCAGCTGCGGGTCTTCAGCCTGAATCACTTCTACGCGCTTGAGCAAGGTGAACATGGGCGCATGCGGAACCGTCGTGCGTCCGTGGTCGATGCCGAACAGCACGGGCGGATGGATCGAGTGGCATTGCGGTCGGATTTCCCCGCGCAACGTGCGCGCGAGCAGGCTGGCGGTGCGGAACGCCGTCTGCCGCACGTCGATATGGGGCGTCGTGTGGAAGCCGCAGATAATGTCGCAGTTGCGCACGAACTGAGGTGAGAGGTTGCTGTGCAGGTCCAGCGACGCCGCAATCGGCACGTGGCGGCCGACGATCCGCCTGATCCGCGCGACGAACTCGCCTACCGGGTCGTCCAGATGCTCACAGGCCATGCCGCCATGCAGTGGCAGCAGGATTCCGTCGAACGGAGCTTCATCGCGCAGCTGGCGTTCGATGCGCGCCCACAGCGTTTCGAAGGCGTGCTCGGTCACACTGCCCCACGGCCAAGCAAAAGCGCAGACGCCAGTGACCAGCTGCCAGCCTTCGGATTCGGCTACCTCGAGATAGCCGCCGAACCAGAGGTCGCTTTCGCGGAAGGGCTCAAGGCTCTCGCCCTCCTGCACGAAGTAAAGACCCTTGTCGGTAAAGGCTTCAAGTGTGGTGGGATACTTGTTAAAGTCATGGGTTTCCGTTGCGATTCCGCACATGAAAATGCGTTTCTGGACAGACATAGGCTTTCACCTAACCCATATTTTGACGTACGTCCCCTACTTTCAAGATCGCAGTGACGTCGCGGTGACGACCTTCTCTTGGACGACTGTCTCTTGTTGGATGACAGTCTCATTCTCCGTGACCACTCGCGTCACGTCTACCTCTTTCTCGCAGGCGGTCAGCACAAGCGAACCTAGCATTTGCTATTCGGAAAGGATATCGACATTCACGACCAATCTCCCCTCTTAAGGTCGGAACCCTCTTACCATCAGCCCGCGCTGTTCGTTGGTTTTTCGGGCCTCTTGTGCTCGTTTTTCAGCCTCCGCCCGGTTCTCTACTGTAAACCCACTGATCGTCACATAATCATCGGGACGGCGATAGCGGTTGATGAACACCGGCCGCCGTATGTCTGAAAAGTTGGGCTTGGAGCCGTGCACGGTCCGCACATGGAAGAATATCGCGTCGCCGGCCTGGCCCTCTACGGGTATCGCCGCTTCCCAGGGCCATTCATCCTCGTCCAGGCCCAAGTGTGAGGAGGTATCGATGTGCTGGAGCTGACCTATGCGGTGAGAACCAGGCACCACGTGCAGCGCGCCTCTTTGCACATCCGTATCCACGACATAGTTGAGGATCGCAACCGGACCTTCGTATTTGTGCTCGAAATAGACCGAGTCCTGGTGCAGGATCTTGGGAAATCCGCCCACCGGCTCTTTCACCAGGCTCTGGCCTTGACCGAACAGCTCAATGTTCGGACCCAGGATGGCCTCAACAATGTCCAGGGCCGCGGCATCAAGCGCTGCCTGCATAAATGCGCCGCTGGTATAGTAATTGATACCCACAACATACACTTGTTTGTCGCGCTCATATCCCTCCGGCGCAGGGATGAACAACGATCCGTTGGGTGTACGCCAGCCATCAGGGGCTTTTTCCGCTTGGTCAAGCTGATTGATGGCGATATCGACGGACCGCATGATGTCGTTAAACATTGCGTCAACGTACGCGTTCATGAGTCCACGCACCACGAGACAACCGTGTTCGCGGTAGATAGCGGCCGCCTGTTGTAGATCAAGGTCGGCGGCAAAGACCTCAACGTCTGAGATGCTGGCCCCCAGTAGATCTGTTGGTGTCATTTTACTCGGACTCCTTGTGCGCGATCTTGAGGTGATTTTGATTCATCTCTCCTCCAAGGTCGTGGGTTACCGCGTTGGTGCATCACCTTTGGGCAAGTCGGCCCCGGCAGGCTTGCGCCGCGCTGTATTCCTGCTACAATTCCCCAGTCACACCCAGGTATTGTCGTCCAAAAATGCTTTTGGTGCAACCCCCCGGCGAGCCTACCTGGATCATGAGAAACCCAGGCGTAGACGTCCTGGGCTTCAGTTAGCTCATTGGGTTTCTCCACGAAGAAGCCTATTATCGCGCAGATAGGCAAAAGACTTTGTCTTTCATCCCCTGGCTAAGGCCGAAGGCGTTTCCCCGGCTTCTCCCATAACCACGTAGTGAGGAGATTTGTCAGATGTCTGAACTGATTTACGCATCAGCTACAGCCGTGGCCAAAGCCATACGCACGAAAGAGGTTTCAGCAGAAGAGGTCGTGAAAGCATACGTGCAGCGCATAGAAGACGTCAATCAGCAATTGAACGCCGTTGTCCGACTGGATGCTGAAGGGGCCTTGGCAGAAGCCCGCCGGTCAGATGAAGAATTGGCAAAAGGCGATCTGCGAGGTCCTTTGCACGGCGTTCCAATGACGATCAAGGACGCCCTGGACACAGCCGGGATGATCAGCAGCGGGGGCACGCAGGGGAGAAGCTCCTTTGTACCAGAGCAAGACGCCACGGTGGTGGCCCGCCTGCGCGCCGCAGGCGCGATTCTGTTGGGCAAGACCAACACACCGGAACTGACGCTCGATTTCGAGACGGATAACCTGGTCTACGGCCGCACCAACAACCCTTACGACGTGTCGCGTACCAGTGGCGGCAGCAGCGGAGGAGCGGCCGCGATCATCGCCGCGGGTGGGATTCCCTTTGATATCGGAAGCGACACCGGCGGGAGCATTCGTTTGCCATCGCACGTTTGCGGCACAGCCGGCATTCGACCCACGTCCGGACGGGTTCCGCGGACCGGTCACATTCTTCCCCCTGCAGGCCTTGACCAGTCTTTGACGCAGATCGGTCCTATGGCGCGTTACGTCGAAGACTTGATCACGATCCTGCCCATCATCGCTGGCGTTGACTGGCGCGACCCGGCGATCGTTCCCATGCCATTGGCTGACCCGAACCAAGTGAACCTCACCGGTCTGCGCGCTGCCTTTTACACGGACAATGGCATCGTAACGCCAACGCCGGAAATTATGGCCGCCGTGGAAGCAGCCGCATCCGCTTTGGAAAAAGCCGGGGCAACCGTAGAAGAAGCGCGGCCACCCGGCATGGAGAAAGCGATGGACCTCCTGCTGGGCTGCCAGTTAGGAGATGGTGGTGCAGGTTTCAAGCGACTCCTCGACCTGTACGGCACCACGGAACCACATCCGGGGATCGCGAACCTGATAGCTATGGCCCAGGAATCGAAAATGACGTCCGACACATTGAGTGGCTTGGTTTTCGAGACTGACCAGTTTCGAAGTGAAATGCTCTCCTTTATGGAAGCGTACGATGTCGTGGTCTGCCCGGTACTCCCCTTTCCGGCTCCACCTCACGGAGCGTCGAGTATCCAGTTGCCCGTGTTTGCGTACACCGCCACCTACAACTTGACCGGCTGGCCGGCGGCCGTCGTCCGCGTTAGCACGTCTCCCGAGGGGTTGCCCATCGGCGCCCAGGTGGTGGCGCGTCCGTGGCGTGAGGATGTGGCGCTGGCAGCGGTCAAGCATCTGGAGGAGCTGTTTGGCGGCTGGCAGCGCCCTCCGATGTAGCATTCAATCGCCGGCACCGGCCTCGAAGCCCTTCGCCTACAAGCCCCTCTTTTCGACCTGGCATCACTACCACCTCCCTCCAGCACAAGAGGAGTTTTGGCTTCGACCCTCTTCAGTGCCCTCGCTGTGGACGCATCCTCGAACTCGCCGAAATCGGGGAGCCCAAACGTGGGCACAACCGCTTCTTAACAGTCTTGACCATCACCCATATACTGCCCGGAAAGAGCCAGGCACGGATGGTCGCCGTTCCTTCCTGCACGCCGATTCTCTATCTTTGCAGCCGTTTCGTGGGCGACGAAACGCGCATTTACAGGAAAGATTATATATAGTATGATCTGATGCGGAATCTGATTCCACATGATGTACGGATCCGATTTTGATTGTGTAAAGGAGAAAAATTGGCAATACGCAACTTCCCCGAACGGGACTATCGCCTGATCAGCACATACAAAACGGATACCCCCCTCGACGATGACGCCATCGAAGAAAAGGTCGAACAAGCGTGGTGGTCCCCCGATATCCCCCGCGACCAACTCAAAGCGCTGATGCAGCGCACCAACCGCTACGGTCTCGTCGATTTTGGCCTGTGGACCATCCTGCTTGGAGTGAGCGGCTACCTGGCCTGGATCTCCTGGGGCACCTGGTGGGCAATTCTGGCCTTTTTCATCTATGGGACGCTCTACTCCTCATCCGACGCGCGATGGCACGAGTGTGGCCATGGCACCGTGTTTCGCACTCGCTGGCTAAACGAGCTCTTTTACCATATCAGCTCCTTCATGACCATACGTGAAGCTAACCTCTGGCGTTGGAGCCATGCCCGCCATCATACCAACACGTATCTCGTGGGTTATGACCCTGAAATCCAGGTTCAACGGCCAGCCGATCTGCTCATCTTTGCGATCGACTTTTTCTTTCTGCGGGGCGTTCTGGAAGTACAGCGTGTGATCAGACATGCTGCCGGGCAGATCGGCGACGATGTCCGTAGCTTTGTACCCGCCTCTGAGCTACCCAAAGTGGTCTGGATGAGCCGGATTTATCTGGCTATAGTGGCGGCTTTTGGAGTGTGGGCGGTGGCGGTCGGCAGCTTTCTGCCGATGATGTTCGTGTGGCTTCCCCGCTTTTACGGTGCATTTGTGGAGCAAATGCTCGCCGTTACGCAACACGCCGGTTTGGGTGAAGATACGTATGACCACCGCCAAAATACCCGCACGATCTATCTGAATCCGGTGTTCCGCTATCTGTATATGAACATGAACTATCATATCGAACACCACGTCATACCCATGGTTCCCTACCATGCTTTGGCCGACTTGCACGAGCTAATGAAGTCTCAAACTCCGCCGCCGTATCGGAGCCTGTGGCAAGCCTACAAGGAGATGATCCCGGCCTTGTACAAGCAAGCCACCAAAGACCCGGGTTATTATATAAAACGCCCTATTCCTGACGCCGGCACAACGGTTGAAGCGTTCGACATCCCCATAGGCGGCGTTGTCACGTCAAGCAGCGCGTTAAGCGACGAACCGAAAGAAAACGTGAGAGACGGCACTCGTGTACACGCTGAGTCTGTGGACACATCGATTGAAGAGATCCCCACAGCAACGGCTGTAAACACAGATGCCGATGAAAGCAGTTGGATTGAGGTCTGTAGCGTTTCGGATATCGAAGTGGAAGACGTGCTTGGCTTTGACTACGATGGCCACACGTACGCCATTTATTGTTTGGGTCCTCACGCCTTCTTTGCCAGCGATGGTTTATGCACCCATGAAGAAACCGAATTAGCCGCGGGTTTTGTCTTCGATGGCTGTATCGAATGCCCACTGCATCTAGGGCGCTTCGATATCGAAACAGGCAAAGCATTGTCTGCACCCGTCACTAGAGACTTAAGAACGTACCCTGTTGAGCTGCGCGGCGAAAAGGTATTCATCCAGATAGAAGGGTAATCTGATGTAAAGACGGCGCTAAATCAGAAAACTACTTTGTCACCAGTTGTCACGTGCTCGGCCGCAGAGGGGGGTGTAGAAGGACGAACAAGAGGCGAAACGCCAACCCTCAAGTTATTCAGCAGCGTGAAATCATAGATTGAGCCAAGGAGGTGACCGATTGAGAGATCGTTCATGAAGCGTGCTCACTATTTTTTGGACAATCGCCTCTTTTTGGGGCAAAGACATTCATCCACAGGAGGAATGACAGATGTCTAACAAGAATTGGCAAAAGTCGCTGGTGTTGCTGGCTATTGCCGCTCTGATGTTGGCGGCCTGCGTCGTTCAGCAGCCGACGGTCGTTGAGGAAGAGATGGTCGAAGAAGAGGCGGCATCCACGGGGCCACCTCAGGGTGGCACCCTCCGTCTGATGGGCCACCACGACGCCTTCAGCCTCAGCCCTGGACTCGGCGCCATCCCAAGCGCCATCCGGCCGGCGCTCATGCAAATCCACAACGGGCTGGTTGAGATTGACGCTTCAAATGCGGTCGTACCGGTGCTGGCCGAGTCCTACGATATCGCCGAAGACGGCCTGACGTACACCTTCCCGCTGCGCGAGGGCGTCAAGTTTCACAATGGCGCCGATTTCACGTGCAAGGACGTCAAGTATACGTTCGACTTCTACCGTGACCCGGAAAACGCGGCGCCAGTGGTCGGAGTCTTGTCCAAAATCGATTCCGTCGAGTGTTTGGATGACTATACCGCCGTCATCAACATGGTGCAGGTAGACGCCGCCTTCCTCGTATTAGGGGGGATCCTGCGTATTGTACAATCGGACTATCACGCCGAGGTAGGCGAGGAAGTGTACGCGACGGCCCCAATCGGTACCGGCTCCTTTAAACTCGTGGAATGGCACCCGTCGGAGTTCACGCTGCTGGAAGCGTTCGACGACCACTTCCGCGGGCGGCCCAATATCGACTTCTTGCGGGTCGACGTAGTGCCCGAGGCTTCGGTGCGCACCATCGCCCTTGAGTCGGGCGACGCCGACGGGACCGCCTGGCCATTGCTGATGGAAGACAACGTGCGTCTGGCCAACGACTCGAGGTTTACGAGCATTTCTCAAGCTGGGGCGGGGCCCTTCCTCATTCCGCTGAACAACACCATACCACAGTTGTCAGACAAGCTGGTGCGCCAGGCATTGTACTGGGGCCTGGACCGCCAAAGGATCATCGACGACCTCTGGTTCGGCCAGGCACAGGTAGCCCATTCCAACCTGTCCCCCATATACCCTGACTACTACAACGCGGACATCCCACAGTACGGGTTCGACCCCGAAAAGGCCATGGCGCTGCTGGACGAGGCAGGTTGGGTGGACGAGGACGGCGACGGGGTACGCGAGAAGGAGGGTGAGAGGCTCTCTTTCAATGTCCATGTGGGCGCCGGTAACCAGCAGTTTATCCCGGTCATCGAGTTAGCGCAGCAGTTGTGGGCCGACATAGGCGTCGAGATCTTCCTCGTGGAGACGCCCGTGGCCGCTATCCTGGATGGTATGCGCAAGTGCGAGATGGATGCCGCTATGATCGCATTTGAACACGGCGCTATAGACCCGGATCCCCACTGGATGATGCACTCGGAAGGCGCCAACAACTTCCCCTGCATTTCAAACCCGGAACTGGACGCCCTGATTGAGGAGGGCCTCTCCTACGCCACTGTGGCGCAACGCCAGCCCATCTACAACGAGATCCAGGCGATGATTATGGACGAGGCGCCGGTGATTGAACTGTTCTTCACCCACTGGCCCGCCATCTTCAACAGCAAGGTCAAGGGTCAGTCGCTCGACGCGGTTGATACCAATAGGCTCTGGCGCGAGATCCATCTGTGGTATATCGAGGAAGAGTAGGCCGAAACAATACGATTTACGGGAGAAGCCGGTAAGGCCCCTAGGGCTTTAGCCATGATATTCGCCCCTCAGCCTGGGCTGAGGGGCGAAAATTCTTTGTCTTCCAATGCTCAAACCGGCTTCTTCCATTAAAGCGCGCGAGGCGTAAGCGCCGCTTTCACGCACAAGAACAGGACGCAAAAGATGGAGCAACGGCGATTTGGCGACACCGACCTGGTCAGTTCGGCGCTGGGGTTCGGCACGTGGGAGATGAGCACGACCGAATACGGCCACATCGATGTAGATGAGGCCAGCGCGGCCGTCGGCGCCGCGATCGACAACGGTATCACGCTGTTCGACACTGCCGAAATTTACGGCCCCTACCACTCGGAAGAGATCCTGGGCCGCGCGCTGGGCCCTCGGCGCAAGGAGGTCGTCCTGGTGACCAAGGTGGGCTTCAAAGTCGACGGCACCCACGCGCGGGACTCGACGCCTGAATGGGTGCTGGCCAGAACCGAAGGCTGCCTCCAGCGCCTGAATACCGACTGGATCGACCTGCTGCTGATCCACTGGCCAGACCACGACACCCCGTTCGCCGAGACAATGGGCGCGCTGGAAGAGTTGAAAACGGCGGGCAAGATCCGCCACTATGGGGTCTCCAACTTTACGGTGGAGATGATGAAAGAGTGCGAGCGACACGGCCACCTGGCGGCCAACCAGGTCGGATATCACCTGTTCGACCGGCGCATGGAGGCGCAGGTGCTGCCCTTCTGTCTGGAGCAGGGGATCGGGTTTATGGCCTATGGCACGTTGGGATTTGGCTTGCTCACCGGCGCGTTTACGCCGGACACGACGTTTGGGGAAGGGGACTGGCGCTCAGCAGGCAACGCGTTCAATCTGCCGCTCTTTGAGCAGGAGCACTTTCTCAAGGAGCTGCGCTGTACCGAGCGATTGAAAACGCTCGCCTCGCGTGCTGGGAGGTCCGTAGCGCAAATGGCTATCGCGTGGGTGCTGGGCCACCCTGCGCTGTCGGTGGCGCTGGTCGGTATACGTAACCGGTCGGAACTCGAGGAGAACGTGGCTGCTGTCGATTGGAAGCTTACGGACGAAGAGCGGGCCGAGATCGACCGCATCTTTGCCGAGGAAGGCGTGCCGACCTACGTCGATGCGCCCCAGGCGGTATAGAAAAGTGCACGTCAGCGCAGCTGCCGCCGTCGGGTGTACACCAGCGACCAAACGATCACCGCAATCAGGATTACGGGAGAAGCCGGGAAGGCCTCTTGGCTTTTGGACCTTAAATAAATAGTTCGGAAATAGAGTCCCGGCGGGCAGCACGGGGCTGAAGCCGCCGTGCTGAGAGAGCAAAGCCCGTTCGGGCTGGAAAATCAACCGTTTCGGGCCGTTTTCAGGGCGCTAGTCCGTTGTCGTACCACCGGCGTTTAAGTCGCCCTTTCAGCGCGACGGCTTTAGCCTCGCGCCCTCCGGTTGACCATTGCCCAATTATTTTTCTAATCTCAATTGGCCAGGGGATGAAGTCCTATCCAAAGGAGTTGATCTACGGACATTCTGACCCGTTCTTGACAGGAGGTGCAAAGATGAATGGTAGCGTCAAATTTGGCTGGAGGGTCCCGACTTTTCCACTCGATGGAAGCCGTGGGGGCATTTTCAGAGATCAGATTTACGCATATCTGGACGCCATCCATGGGCGATTTGCATCAGCCTGGGTGGGTGACCATTTTTTTGTGGCATGGCATGAAGCGCTGGATCCAATGAGGGACCTCTTGGAGTGTTGGACCATGCTAGCCCACCTGGCGGGCAAATACCCTGAGTTGCTCTTTGGCAGTATGGTGGTGAACCATTCGTTTCGCGAGCCCGCTTTGCTGGCCAAGATGGCGGCTACGTTGCAAACGCTTGCGGGTGGGCGATTCATCCTGGGTCTCGGCGCAGGGGGGGTAGAAGACGAACACCTCGCCTACGGCTATGAATTTCCATCCGATGCAACGCGTATTCATCGGATGGGAGAGGCAGCCCAGATCCTCCGCCAGATGTGGACCCAACCAAGTACCACTTTTCAGGGGCGCTATTACAACGTGCAGGACGCGATCTGCGAACCCAAACCGGACCCGCCTATCCCCCTGTGCATCGGCGGGGGCGGCCCAAAACTGACGCTACGCTATGCCGCCCAATATGCAGATTGGTGGAACTGGCACAGCCCGCTGGAAGGCTACAGTGAACGGCTGGACCTACTGCGCGGGCACTGTGAGGCCGTGGGACGCGACTATGACTCCATTGTCAAGACGTGGGCGTCGGCCTGCGTTGCGGTGGCTCCGACAAGCGAGGAGGCTCAGCAAATCGCAGAAGCAAGCTTGCACTACGATCCCGGTTTCGGTTACCCGATAGGCTGGGGTTCGGTTGTGGGTACCCCGGATGAGGTGAGTGCGCAGCTAAGAGACTTCGCCGATCTTGGCGTCCAGCACATAATCCTGCAATTTGCGGACTTCCCCAAGACAGACAGCGCCAACCTATTTGCCGAGGAGGTCATACCGAGGTTCAGCTAACCCAGTTGATCAGTCCAGAGCGCGTTTTGCCGCAACAGAAATATACTTGAGCAACAGGTTCCGTCCCCAGCTTTCTTTGACGATGAGGAAATATGACTAGAATGACCGGAGCTCAATTCATTGCCGAAACAATCGACGGTTACGGGATAAATCACGTCTTTTTTGTGACCAATGTCGCTGCCAGAGCCTTGATGGAAATGGAAAAGCGGGGAATTAAGCGGATCCAGACCCATGGCGAGAAGGCCGCCGCGTATATGGCCGATGCCTACGCCCGCGTGAAGCGCGGTCCCAGCCTCTGTATGGCCCAGTCGGTGGGTGCGGTTAATCTGGCGGCAGGGCTGCAGGATGCCTACCTGGCTTGTTCGCCCGTCATTGCCCTGACCGGAAGGGTGTTCCAGAGCAACCAACAGCGTCACGCCTATCAGGAAGTTGATCACGTGAATCCGTTTTCGGCCGTCACTAAATATAGTGCCTTGGTCACCGATCCCGATCAACTGCCCATCTATTTGCGTCAGGCCTTCCGCTCATCCACCTCGGGCACACCTGGACCGGTTCACCTGGATCTGGAGGGGCATGCCGGGCAGGGGGTCGTCGATCAGGAAGCCGACGTAGAGGTCATCATTGAAGAAACCTTTACCCAGGTACCCCCGTTCCGACCTGAAGCCGAACTGGAAAAAGTGACTGCCGCGCTGCAACTGCTCAACCGGGCCAAACGGCCCGTCATCGTGGCCGGCGGTGGTGTGACCGCGTCGGGTGCCAAGGCAGAGCTACTCGCCTTGGCCGAGAAGCTTTCTATTCCGGTAGCCACCTCGCTGAATGCCAAAGCTATGTTTCCCGCTGACCACCCGCTGGCGGTGGGTGTCCCTGGTTCCTACTCCCGCGCTTGCGCCAACCAAGTCCTGTGCGAGGCCGATCTGGTCTTTTTTGTCGGCAGCCACACCGGCGGTCAGGTGACCTACGAATACCAGATTCCGCCTCCAGGCACGCCCATCATCCAGCTCGATATCAACCCGGAAGAACTGGGGCGCAACTACCATATCCAGGTGGGCATGCACGGCGACGTCAGAAACTCTCTGCGTAGAATGCTTGAGCAGGCCGAAACCGTCCCGGCGCGTACAGAGTGGACCAGCAGGGTACAAGAGCTGGTCCAGAGCTGGAAAGAGAGCGTTCGCGACCTGGCTAACTCGGAGGTCGAGCCCATGCGGCCAGAACGCCTCTGTAAGGAACTGACCGACTATCTGCCGTCCGACGTCATTCTCGTCTCCGACACCGGCCATGCAGGCATCTGGACCGGCACCATGATCGATCTGGAACATCCCGACCAGAGCTACATTCGCTGCGCCGGTTCGCTAGGCTGGGCTCTGCCGGCGGCGATGGGCGCCAAATGTGCCCAACCCGACCGACCTGTGCTCTGTTTCATCGGCGATGGCGGCATCTGGTATCATCTTTCGGAATTGGATACCGCCCTGAACAATGGGATCAACACGGTTACCCTTGTCAACAACAACCACTCGCTGAACCAGGAAAAGCGCGGCATGGAGCGGGTCTACGGCGGTCAATCCCCCGGCTCGGATAAACTGTGGCTCTTCCCAGACACCAATTTTGCCGACGTGGCCGAATCAATGGGCTGTTTCGGCATTACGGTCAACAAGCCGAGCGAACTATCGGGTGCGCTCGATCAGGCATTTGCATCGGGCAAACCGGCGGTGGTCGATGTCAAAACCCATATCGACGGCATTGCGCCGCAAGCGTGGGTGCCCGGGTGAGGATTGAATGTTGAAAGGAGGAGACGGGTCATGAAACTGTTTACTACCTTTCTCGGAACCGAAACCAACACTTTCTCGCCCATTCCCACCGGCCATGCCAATTTCGCCGCGACGTTTCTGGTGCGCGGCGGGGATCACGGAGATGAGCCGTCCGTATATTCCCGACCATTGGCGATTGCTCGAGAGCGGGCACAACAACGCGGCTGGTCAGTCACAGAGAGTCTCGCCACGTTCGCTCAGCCCGCTGGCCTGACCGTACGTGCGGTGTATGAATCGTTCCGGGACGAGATCCTGGATGATCTGCGCGCCGCATTGCCGGTGGATATGGTACTGCTCAACCTGCATGGCGCCATGGTCGCTGATGGTTACGACGACTGCGAAGGGGACGTGATAGCACAGGTCCGGGAGATTGTCGGACCGGGCGTGCCGATTGGCGTGGAGCTGGACCCGCATTGCCACCTATCGCAAAAGATGGTAAACAATGCCACGGCGCTAATCACTTTCAAAGAATACCCGCACATCGACGCTGCCGAGCGTGCCGAGGAGTTGTTCGATATTATCGCCAGCGCCGCCGAGGGCAAGACCAGGCCCGCGATGTCTGTGTTTGACTGCCGCATGATTGGCATCTACCACACGACCAGGGAGCCCATGCGGAGCTACGTGGACCGGATCAAGGGGTTGGAGGGGAGGGATGGGGTGCTGTCGATCTCAGTGGCGCACGGTTTCCCCTGGGGCGACGTGCCGGACATGGGTACCAAGATCCTGGTCGTTACCGACGGCCGTCCCGAGTACGGGAAGCGCCTGGCCCAGGAACTGGGACGTGAGCTCTTTGAGACGCGCGAAGCACTGCGTCCCAACTTTCTGAGCATCGACGAGGGGTTGAATCGAGCGTTGGCGATCGATCGTTCCCCAGTCGTGATGGCCGATACTGCGGACAATGCCGGTGGCGGCGCACCCAGTGACTCCACCTTCGTCTTGAAGGCCCTGTTGGAACACGGCATCGGGGAGGCAGCGCTGGCCTGCATATGGGACCCGATTGCGGTGTCGCTAGCGATGGAGGCCGGGGTGGGCGCGCAACTCGATCTGCGGATTGGCGGGAAGATGGGGCCAATGTCCGGTGACCCGCTAGACTTGAGCGTGAAGGTGACTGGGGTGAAGCCCAACGCCACCCAGTCCTTTGGTCCTGAGGATGGCAGAGCGACAGTGCGGTTGGGCGATACGGTAGCCGTACACGTCAAGGGCATCGACATCGTTCTCAACTCGATCCGCGAGCAGGTCTTTAGCCCGGAATGCTTTAGCACGGTGGGGATCGACCCGCGGCAGAAGCACATCCTGGTGGTCAAGGGGAGCCAGCACTTCTATGCAGCCTTTGCCCCGCTAGCCGCTGAGGTGCTCTACCTGGCAACGCCCGGAGCGGTAAACCCTGACCTGACCAAGTTCCCCTTTAAGCATATTGATCGCAACATATGGCCCCTGGTTGAGGACCCATTCTCTCAGCCGTAGTGCCCATTGCCATTACCATTGCCATTGCCTTATCCGTTCGTCGAGGACATTTTTACCCGATACTCTGCGGAGATTCTGACCCGTTGAGGGCGCTTGTTCAGGAAAATCAATTAAGTCCGGGAAGTACCGGTTAGATAGAAAGGTAGGCGCCATGGACAAGGTGAGAATCGCGATCGTAGGGTGCGGAAACATCTCGCTGCTCAACGTCCCCGGTTACCTCCAGCACCCCAACTGCGAGGTCATCGCGCTGTGCGACAATGCCCCTGGCCGGGCCGAAGCTCGGGCGAAGCAGTGGGGCATCTCGCCAAGGATCTACACGGACTACGAGCAAGTCCTCAACGACCCCAATGTCGATGCCGTCGAAATACTGACGCCACCACAACACCACGCGACCATGACTGTCGCCGGTCTGGACGCCGGCAAGCACGTATCCTGTCAGAAGCCGATGTGCACTTCTGTCGCGGAGGCGGACGTGATGGTAGCGGCGGCCAGGAGGGCCAAGACGAAGTTTCGGATGACCGAGAACTGCATCTATTACCCACCCATCCTCAAGGCCAAGGAGCTACTCGACGCCGGAGCCATAGGCGAGCCGTCCCTGGTTCGGTTTCACACCGTAATCGGTGGACAGGCTGAGGGGAGCGTGGTGGACACTGACCCTGAGGCGTTCGTCTGGCGCAACGATCCCACGCTGAGCCCCTTGGGCATCGTGTATGAAGACGGTGTGCACAAATTCGCGACCGCCATGAAGTGGGTCGGAGATATCGAGAAGGTCTTCGGGATTGTCGGCAAGACCCAGGAGCATTTCATGGAGATGCCGTCGGCGCTCATGTGGAAGTTCGAAGGAATTGACTGTTTGGGGATGTGCGACTACGTATACGCGCCGCATATGACGATCCGCACTAAGTACTTCGGGGGCGACGGCTACATGGAGATACACGGCTCTAAGGGCTCTATCCACGTGACGCGGTCTGCTGGTGAGCTACTGGATTTTGCCCCGGTCCTGCTGATAAAAGGGACCGAGACGGAAAGCATAGAGGTTCCCTCGGACTTTATCGAGGGGTTCAACGGAGCTGCCAGCGACTTCATCGACAGCATCATCCAGGACAGACAGCCCGACCTCGACGCCGAGTTCGCCAAGAAGACGATCCAGGTGGCGATGGCCACCTACGAGGCGGCCAGGACGGAGGGTCCGGCTTATCCCAGCGCGATGGTCTAGAGATCGCCGGCTGGGAAGTACCGGCTAGAGAGAAAGGTAGACGCCATGGACAAGGTGAGAATCGCTATCGTCGGGTGCGGAAACATCTCGCAGCTCAACGTCCCCGGTTACCTGCAGCACCCTAACTGCGAGGTCATCGCGCTGTGCGACAATGCCCCCGACCGGGCCAAAGCTCGGGCGAAGCAGTGGGGCATCTCGCCAAGGATCTACACGGACTACGAGCAAGTCCTCAACGACCCCAATGTCGATGCCGTCGAGCTACTGACGCCGCAACAACACCACGCAACCATGACCCTCGACGGTCTGGATGCCGGCAAGCACGTGTCCTGCCAGAAGCCGATGTGCACGTCGGTCGCGGAGGCGGACGTGATGGTGGCGGCGGCCAGGAGGGCCAAGACGAAGTTCCGAATGACAGAGAACTACATCTATTACCCACCCATCCTCAAGGCCAAGGAGCTACTCGACGCCGGAGCCATAGGCGAACCGTCCCTGGTCCGGTTTCACACCGTAATCGGTGGACAGGCCGAGGGGAGCATGGTCGACACAGACCCTGAGGCGTTCGTGTGGCGCAACGATCCCACGCTGAACCCCTTGGGCATCGTGTTTGAAGACGGTGTGCACAAATTCGCGACCGCCATGAAGTGGGTCGGAGATATCGAGAAGGTCTTCGGGATTGTCGGCAAAACCCAGGAGCACTTCATGGAGATGCCGTCGGCGCTCATCTGGAAGTTCGAAGGAATGGACTGTTTGGGGATGTGCGACTACGTATACGCGCCGCACATGACGGTCCGCACCAAGTATTTCGCGGGCGACGACTACATGGAGATACACGGCTCTAAGGGCTCAATCCACGTGACGCGGTGCATTGCTGAGCTGCTGGATTTTCCCCCAGTTCTGCTGATAAAAGGGACCGAGACGGAAGGCATCGAGGTTCCCTCGGACTTTATCGAGGGGTTTAACGGAGCTGCCAGGGACTTCATCGACAGCATCATCGAGGATAGACAGCCCGACCTCGACGCCGAGTTCGCCAAGAAGACGATCCAGGTAGCGATGGCCACCTACGAGGCGGCCAGGACGGAAGGTCCGGCTTATCCTGGGGTGATGGTCTAGAGGTCGCCGGCTGGGTCAGGCCGGGTACGCGTAGATCCTCGGGAGGTATGAGATATGGAGCTCCCCTGCCTTGCGGCTACACCTACCAGGCAATTACACTTTGGACGGCCTCGTGGATATCGGTGGCATCAGGCAGGATGTATTCGGACATGCCAACGTTGTGTGCGATGGGTGCATCCCTGGCTCCAACGCGGCCGACCGGCGCGTCCAGGTACTCGAAACAGGCTTCACTGATGAGAGCCGCAATCTCCGCCGTCGGGCCCGCAGTCTTACAATCTTCAGCCACGACGACGACCTTGTGAGTTTTGCGTACCGATTGGAATATCGTCTCCATATCCAATGGGGCCAGTGAACGCGGGTCAATCACCTCGACCGAAAGTCCTTGGTCCCGCAGTGTTCCCGCCACCTGGGTGGCCAGGCCAGCCATGTACCCAATTGCCACAAGGGTCACGTCGTCGCCAGGGCACAGGACCCTCGCCTGGCCCAACGGAATCTCGTACTCTTCCTCTGGTACGCTGCCCGTGACGTTGTAAAGCTTCTTGTGCTCAAGGAACAGAACGGGATTGTCATCCCGGATCGCGGTTTTGAGAAGGCCTTTGGCATCGTACGGTGTCGAAGGAAGGACTACGTAAAGCCCTGGAATGTGCATGAACCAGCTGGTCCAGGTCTGTGAATGCTGCGGACCGACACCCACCGCGCCGCAAGCAGCGCGCACGACAATAGGCACGCTGTACTGGCCCGCGGTCATGTAATGTGTCTTGGCGGCTGTATTGACCAACAGATCCATGGCCAGGGTGATGAAATCTTCGAACATGATTTCAGCCACAGGGCGAGAGCCGGTCATCGCCGCCCCTACTGCGGCACCGACAATGGTCTGCTCTATCATGGGCGTGTCCAGGAGTCGATCTTCAAAATCATCCGCCAGGCCCTTGGTGACTTTGAAGGCGCCCTGGTATCCACCCGGACCGCCGTAAATGTCTTGACCGATGATGAAAACGCCCTCTTCGCGCGCCATCTCTTCTCGCAGCGCCTCGTTAAGGGCATCTCTGAAGGTAATCTCACGAGTGGTCATAGCTATTCCACCTCACTTGAGCGGAAGACGAACTCCACGCCCGCTTCAGGCGGAGGCTCAGGACTATTCAACGCAAATTCCTGTGCCTCATCTACCTGCCGCTGGACCCCGTCTGCGATTTGTGTTATGAGCTTTTCATCCAAAACACCTCGCTCGCGTAACCTTTGCTCAAACTGGGTGATCGGATCGCGTTTTGACCACGCGTCGATCTCCTCCTGAGGCTTGTAGGGATTTGTATCGAAAGTCGAGTGTCCTTGCCTATAGGTCTTGCATTCGATGAGGGTGGGCCCCTCACCGGCCAAAGCACGCTCGCGCGCCTCGCGCACGGTTTCGTACACAACCATGATATCATTGCCATCAACAACGTGGCCAGGCATGTTATAGGCGCTGGCCCGGTCTGCCACGTTCGCTATGGCCGATGCCTCGGCAAAGCTTGTCGACATAGCATACTGGTTGTTGACACATACCCACACGACAGGGAGATGCCAGATTGCAGATAAGTTCAGGGCCTCATGAAACGTGCCCATTAGTGAAGCACCATCACCAAACATGGCCAGGACGATACGCCCGGTATTGGCACGCTTCTGCGTGAGCGCTGCACCGACCGCAACCGGATAGGCGGCCGAAAGGACCGCCTGCACGCCGAGGTTGTTGGAAGCGGCATCTGCTATGTGAACGCTCCCACCACGACCGCCACAGTAACCCGTTGCCCGTCCCAAAATCTCGGCCATCAACCGCCCGGGCTCGGCGCCTTTTATGATGTCGGCCACGTGGCCGCGGTGGGTGGGGATGATATAGTCCTCGTGGGTCAATGCCAAGGTGGCACCGACATGGGTAGCTTCCTCGCCTATTCCCGTGTGAAAGGCACCCGGTATGAGCCCCCTGTGAGTAAGCTGCTCGGCACATTGCTCGAACAAGCGGCCCAATACCATATATCGGTACATCTGCAACATCAGTTCTTCGCTTATTGTCATCGTCACAGCTCCTTTTGGTCGCGATGCTGCGGTCAGCCTTCGTCGTTAGCCAAGAACGGACCGAGGATCCTCCATTAGCTCTTTGAGCCGCTGCAGGAACGCCGCCGCAGCCACCCCGTCCACCACACGGTGGTCAAAGGACACGGTGATCAGAGTCACAGGAATGGTCACCGGTTGACCATCTTTCAGCACCAACTGGTCTCGCTTTGCACCGATGGCCAAGATACCGCTCTGGGGTGGGTTAACCAGCGGGATCGACAACGTGATGCCGAGCATGCCCACATTGGTTATCGTGAACGTCCCGCCCTCCAGGTCTTGAGGGCGCAGTCGGTTACCCATTGTGGCTCGCTGCAAACGGACGATCTCACCGGCTAACTCTGCCAGCGAGCGCTGGTTAGCGCCCCGCACGACAGGAACGACCAGTCCCCGGTCAGAAGCCATCGCCACACCCACGTTGATCGTGCGGTAAAGACGAATACCTTCATCCGTCCAGGTCGCGTTCAATGTGGGGCAGCTTTCCAGCGCAACGGCGGCCAATCGTGCCAGCATGTGGGTAAAAGACAGGCGGAACCCGTGGGATGCTTCCCAGTCAGCCGAAAGCTCGTTTCTCAAGAATTCCAGGCTAGTTAGATTCACCTCACAGGCGGCGGCAGCCTGTGGAATAGCCGCGGCCTTACTCAGGTGTGAGGCCATAGCACGCTGCAAAGGCGTAGGCTTAATCAGCTCGAATTCAGCGTCACCAGCGGCTTCTGGCCCGTCTGTGCCCATTGCCGTGCTGCGGGCATCAGCGTACGCCCTTATGTCCCCCTCGCGTATTCGCTTTTGCCCAACATGCTTTTGCACATCCTCCAAGTCAATACCGAGTTCGCGTGCCAGGCGCTTGGCCACGGGGGACGCAGCCACTGCAACCGGATCTCTAGATGTGACAGTATCTCCAGAGGTGACAGTAATGTCCTGGGGAGAGCTGACTGCTTCTTGCTCCTTGGGCGGCTGCAACGCCTCGGCCTCGGGGATGGCGTCGCCGGGGGCGCCGATCCACGCGACAGCGGCGCCAACAAGGACAGTCGCGTCGATAGGTACCAGCACTTTCAGGAGTGTCCCGGTCTCCTCTGCCAGCACCTCGACGGAGGCCTTGTCGGTTTCCACAACGAAGAGCGCTTGACCGGCGTCAACCGCATTGCCTTCTTCGCAAAGCCACTCTGCGATGCGGCCCTCCTCCATTTCGTATGTAAGCTTGGGTAGAATGACTTGAGTCGCCACAGTACCTCCCGATCCCCCGACGCGCAGCCGCTGCGCTTTCGAATCCAAGTACAACTAGAGCATAAACTTGCGAGTAGTCAAGCAGGTGAAAATCAGAGCATGAGGCATTTGCATCATGAAATGGGGCGACTCTTCAATAATAGCCCAATTTACTTGGGAAGTGACTGTAAAACCGACCTTTGAAGGTGTTTGCTGCAGCGACTACGAATTATAATATAATTTTGTGTTCCGTCAAGCTCGGCTGGATCTGTTACGCCCACTTCCATAACGTGGTTTGGTCCGGGACCGCGTGGAGGTATACCCGACAGAACTAGCGTCGCACCAAACTGTAGCTACAATAGTGGTGATAACCGGAAAACCGAGGACTGTAGCAAGTAATGTGCAGTCAAGTTTCCATTTGCTTATGGGTGTGCGGAATCGGTATTCGGAAAAAGTGCCGCATAACGAGTTAAGGGATTCAGGCGGCGGTGCGACACGAAGTCGCTTACATATTTGTTACACTTGAAAATCAGGAAGTAACCCAAGGTTCTGCCATTGGTATCCTACCAGTCTGAATAAAGAGCGACTGGGACAATTGTAGCCTCATCCGAACAGGATGGCAATCAGATCGAGAGAGGCGGTTGTGACTGCTAGCGTCAGAGCGGTCGGGAGCTTGGATAGGGTGGTATGGTGAACAGACGTGCACTGTTGATACACGTCGTCAGAATCGACAAGCCAAAGGCGCTGACTGACCTGCCCCCCAAGAACTGGTCCTGGCAATATGTTAGTATTGGGCCGTAGAAAGGGGAAAGAAATGGCCAAGAGGAGACATACGCCGGAGCAGGTCAAATGAATCTTCTCCTTCAAAAGAGCAACAGCCACCGAGTCATCCAGGGAAGTCGGGCAAGCCAATGAGTAAATAGGCCGTAAAGTAAGGATACGGGGAGAAGGCTATGCCACCCAAGAATAGATCGACCAGTAACGGCAACTTCTCTTTTCCGCGAAGTGACGGGACGAACACCTTTTTAGCCACGGAGGACACGGAGGGGCACGGAGAACGGCAACGGCTACTTCTTTTGTCCACGGAGGGCCACTAAGGGCCACGGAGAACGGCAACGGCTGCTTCTTTTGTCCGCGGAGGGCCACTAAGGGCCACGGAGAACGGCAACGGCTGCTTCTTTTGTCCGCGGAGGGACGCGAAGAGAGACCTTGGTGGCTGCAGATTGGACGCTTCGAGGCTTGGGATTTTTTTGTCAGCAGCCGGCCAGGAAGTTGGCGCCGTGGAGGATTCCCCATTTTTCGGATTCTTCGGCGCCGTTGAAGTTGGAATCTTCGAGCTCGATTGAGACTGCGCCGTTGTAGCCGTTTTCGGCGAGGATGCGCAGTCCTTCGTTCCAGCGGAAGAGGCCCTGGCCGGGTATGGTGTAGCGCCAGCTGTGGGCGCCGTAGGCGATGCGCTCGGCGAAGGTGGCCGGCTGCTCGTGGCCGTATTGGTAGAGGTTTTCGGCGAGGATTTCGGTGTCTTTGCCGTGTACGTGGTGGACGCGGTCGACGAATTCGGTGAGGAAGCGCAGGGGGTCGATGCCCATGCGGATCAGGTGGGAGGGGTCGTAGTTGACGCTCATGGCGGGTGAGGGGACGTCGCGGAAGAAGGCGCGGTAGGACTCGGGCGTACAGCAGAGGGCGCCGGGGCCGGGCCAGCCTTCGATGACGTAGTGGGAGCCGCTTTCTTCGAGGACGCCGGCGAGCGCGGCGAAGCTTTCGACCATGTAGCCGTAGTTTTCGATGCGCGGCAGGGCGGGGTCTTCGGGCAGCATGACGGCGAAAAAGTTCTGGGGGCCGGAGGCGGTGCAGGCGCGGATGCATTCGCTGTTGCGGGCGAGGGCTTCGGCGCGGCGGGCGGGGTCGGCGGCGATCATGCCTCTGTTATCGGGCAGGTCGATGGAGCCGATGCGGAGGCCTGCCTCGGAGACCGCCTTGATGGCGGCGGGGGAATCGGTCGTCAGGTCGATGGCCTCCAGGCCGTTGGCTACGGTCCATTCCACAAGCGAGGGGACATCTCGCTGCCATTTGACATTGACTTGGCGGAAGCCGATGGGGAAGTTGCCTGTTCGCGTTTTCATTGGGTAGGTCCTCTGGAATCGGTTAATGAAAGTGCCGCGTAATTATGACACATACTTTGTGGATAGGCTCATATTGCGGGAGAGATCGGATACATGGATTTCTATGACGAAGAGAAGAACGTCGAATCATACGTGCAGATGGCGGAGGGCTACGACGGAAGAGAGCTGGTAGATGTTTTGAAGAAGCACCTGGCGCCGGGCTCGACGGTCCTGGAGTTGGGCATGGGC
Organism: Caldilineaceae bacterium; assembly: GCA_965207495.1. Classification (GTDB taxonomy): domain Bacteria; phylum Chloroflexota; class Anaerolineae; order Caldilineales; family Caldilineaceae; genus Bin5. The sequence continues at coordinate 1,525,568 of OZ242287.1, read as the reverse complement.
CCGGGAAAGGATGTGGCCCTGCTGGCGGAGGTGTTCGCCGCGACCGGATCGGACCGGTCGGAGGTGTTTTTGCGCCGCTATTGCCGGGACCATCCGGAAGCCGATGTACTGCTGCTGGATGCAGTGACGATGGAGACAGAGCGACGTTTCGACGCCATCTATTCCAACAAAGTGTTGCATCACCTGCGTATGGATGAACTGCGGAAATCTCTACGACTGCAGGCGGCGAGAGTGAATGGGAACGGCCTGGTGTTGCACTCCTTCTGGTACGGTGAGGGAACGGAAGAACACCACGGGCTGCGGTTCACTTATTTCACGGACGCTTCGCTTACTGCGGTCGTGGGCCCAGAGTTCGACAAGGTTGCGTGTGCCCGGTACACGGAGATAGACGAGGGGGATTCGTTGTGGATTCTACTGCGCCGGTCCTGTAGTGCCTAGTCTACCCCTGTGCTTAGCCTACCCCTGTGCTTTGTCTTCCCCGCTGTGCTTAGTCTACCCCTGTGCGGTAGGGCGGGTGGGATCGGTGATCCAGTCGCTCCAGGAGCCGGGGTAGAGGCGGGCTTCGCCGATGCCGGCGTGTTCGAGGGCGAGGGCGTTGTGGCAGGCTGATACGCCGGAGCCGCAGTAGAAGATGACTTCGGACGGGGGCCTGTTGCCCATGAGCTCGCTGAATCGGGCGGCCAGCTCGTCGGGTTCGAGGAAGAGGCCGTCGCGCAGGTTGCCGGATTGGGGCAGGTTGGAGGCGCCGGGGATATGGCCGCCGATGGGGTCGTGGGTCTCATTTTCGCCGCGGAAGCGGTCTGCAGCGCGGGCGTCGATGACGAGTGCGCCGCCGCTGGCGGTTTTTCTGAGCATTTCGGCGGCGTCGACGACCAGTTCGGGGCGGGGGCTGGCTGTGAAGCTGCCTGGTTGCGGAGATTCTTCGCCGCTGGTGGTGGGTAGACCGGCGGCGGTCCAGGCGTCCCAGCCGCCGTCGAGGACGGCGACGGAGTCGTGGCCGACCCAGCGCAGCATCCACCACATGCGGGAGGCCATGCTGCCGCCGCTGGCGTCGTAGAGGGCGACGCTGGAGTTGTTGCTGATGCCGAGGCGGGCGAGGGTGCGGGCAAATTCGTCCGGGTCGGGGAGGGGATGACGGCCGCCTGTGCCGTCGGGCAGGATGGGTCCGGACATGTCTTCGTCGAGGTGGGCGTAGACTGCGCCGGGGATATGGTTTTGGGTGTAGGCGCGGCGGCCGGCTTCGGTATCGCTGAGGTCGAAGCGGCAGTCGACGATGCGGAGGTTGGTTGTGTCGGCGTCGGCTAGTTGGGAGCAGGTGATGAGCGTGTGGAATTGTTGGTCTTGTTGGTTTGGCATTTGTAGAACTCCTCTTTGTATCTAGGAAGGGACGCGAGGGATTGTTTGGAAAACCCTTCTAACCACGGAGGGCCACGGAGGAACACGGAGAACACCTTTCTCGTTCGGCGATGGCGGGTAAGAACATCTTTTTATTTGGCTGCGTGCGGTGTACATGTGCGGCGTCGATATTGGGTGCTTGGCGGTGGTCATTGGGTCTCTGGCGGAACTGCTGGATGAGAGGCATATGGTCGGCGCGGCGTGTCTAAAGGGCGGGGCGTTGCGGGGGCGCAGCCCCTGCACAAGGGAGGGCCGAAGGCACGACCGCCCAAAAATGCGAGAAAAAAGTAGAGAGGAGTGAGGAGAGAGAAACTGCAGAGAACGGCTCGTTCCGGGGCGGAAGTTGACTGGGCTGTGTGGTCTCCATTTTTCTACTGTTGCAGGTCGTCGAAGAGGATGGCGTGGACGACTTTGGGGCCGTGGACGCCCATGGTCAGGTTGCCTTCGAGGTCGGCGGATTTGCTGGGGCCGGTGATGATGGAAAGGTTGCGGCTCTGGCGGAGGTAGTTGTCGAGTTTGCCGGCATGACGCATTTGGGCGAGCCAGTCTTCGCCGGTGGCGAAGAGTTTGCTGAAGGGGATGACGACCAGGTGGCGGAAGGGCGTCAGGCTGGCGGCGCGGGCGTTGGCGCCGCGGCCGCCGACGACGAAGGAGCCGGTGCTGGCGAAGGCGGCTTCGACGGTGGTGATGCCGGCGCGGACGGTGCGGATGCTGGCGCGCTGCTGGGGGTCGTGCAGGTCGGTCGGTTCGATAAGCTTGAAGCCGACTTCCTTGAGGATGACGGACAACCCTTCGATTTGTAGCTGGTCGAGCGGCCAGCAGAGGACCTGCCAGTCCTCGGGGCGTTCGGCGTCTACGGTCTTGCGGGCGGCCTGTTCTTCTTCGAGCCAGAGCTGCAAGCGTGAGACGACGGACAGGCGGGCTTCGGTGACGGTTTCGAGCAGTTCGCAGCTGCCTTTGACGGCGTGCAGCTCCTGCTGGAAGCGTTGGGCCTGCGCCCAGATATCGGCGGGGGCGTGGGTGACGGTCATGCGCTCGGTGTGGGTGAGCGGTTCGCTGTGCGCGGGCGGGAAGGGCAGGTGGGGCTGGCGCAGGGTCTCGCGGAGGCGGGTCAGGATTGTATCACGTACGGTCATTTGTCTTCAGTCCAGAGTATAACGTGCCGGGGTGTTTGGGAAGCGTTTTCACGTTTGCCCCTGCAGTTTTTTGCGTTGGCGCCACCATTGCCGGAAGCTCTTTTTGGCGAAGGGGGCGAAGTCCCGGTATGCGGTCCAGCCGTTCAATGGGGGAGGCATGAGCTTGATGTTGCCGCCGCTCATGCCGGCGTAGAGATTGGAGCCGATGCTGGCCATTTTACCGAGATTTTCGTAGGTGCGGCGGCTGCTCATGAGGCCGGCATAGCTCTTGATGCCCCAGGCTTCGGACTTGGGCGCGGCTCCCTCCTGCACGAGATCGGAGCGCAGGTCGAGGAGAAGGCGGGGCAGGTCAATCTTGACGGGGCAGGCCTCGCGGCAGGCGCCGCAGAGAGAGGTGGCGTGGGGCAGCTCTTTGAACTGGCCGATTTCGGGGGCCAGGGCGGGTGTGATGACGGCGCCGATGGGGCCGTTGTAGGTGCCGCCGTAGGCGTGGCCGCCGATCTCCTGGTAGACGGGGCAGGCGTTGAGGCAGGCGCCGCAGCGGATGCAGAGCAGGGCCTCGCCGTAGCCGCGCGCCAGCATGCGTGAGCGGCCGTTGTCGAGGAGGACGACGTGCACCTGCTCGGGGCCGTCGACGTCGCCTTCCTGGCGCGGGCCGCTGGTCATGGAGCAGTAGACGGTGAGCTTCTGGCCGGTGGCGCTGCGGCAGAGGGCCTGGAGCTGGAGGAAGGCGTCTTCGACGGTGGGGACGAGCTTTTCGATGCCCATGACAGCGACGTAGACGGGGGGCATGCTGGAGACCATGCGCCCGTTGCCTTCGTTGGTGACGATGCAGATGGTGCCGGTTTCGGCGATGGCGAAGTTGCAGCCGCTGACGCCCATGCCGGCGGCGAAGAACTCCTGGCGCAGTCGTGCGCGGGCCAGGGAGGTCATTTTGGTGGGTTCGCGCGTGGGCGGCATGTCCAGTTTGTCCTGGAAGACCTCGGCTATTTCTTCGAGCCGCTTGTGGATGACGGGGGCGACGATATGGCTGGGCGGCTCGTCGGCGAGCTGGATGATATATTCGCCCAGATCAGTTTCGACGACGCGCAGGCCTGCGTCTTCGAGGGCGTGGTTGAGGTGGATCTCCTCGGTTGCCATGGATTTGGCTTTGACGACCAGATTGGCGCTGTTCTGGAGGGCGATATCTCTGACGATGGCTTGGGCGTCGTCGATGCCCTCGGCCCAGTGGACGGTGCAACCGTTGCGGGTCAGGTTCGTCTCCAGCTGCTCTAGGTAGTCGGGCCAGTTGCTGAGAACGTGTTCCTTCATTTTGCGCACTTGCGAGCGCAGCTGTTCTCCTTCGACGGCACCCATGGCGTCGAGGCGAGCATTGGTCATGCGGTCGGTGGCGTTGCTGACGGCGACGCGTAGATTGGGGTCGTTCAGGGCCTGCTTGACGCGGTCTTTGTAGGGGGCATGGATGTTTACTTGCATCGTATTGGCTTCCTGGTGGCCGGTCGGGAACTGAAAGGGGCGGGCACGATCAGTCGCCCCAGCGCCGGGGGTGATCGGCTTGGGCCGGCTCTGGCTGCGATTGCCGACGCAGCGTGCTGCCGAGATGTTCGTTGAGTACTTCGGCGATGTGGTGGGCGCGGCAGGCCACCCCTTCGCGGCTGAGAATGCCGTTGATGTGGGTCATGCAACTGACGTCGCAGAGGACGATGGCGTCGGCGCCGGATTGCTCGGCGTTGCGCGCTTTGGCGCGTCCCATAGCGGCGCTGATGCCGCTGTTCTTGATGGCGAAAAGCCCGCCAAATCCACAGCAGTCGTCGCCGTGGGGAAGGTCGACGACTTCGAGGCCTTCGACGCCGTCGAGCAGTTGGCGGGGCTGTTCGTCGACGCCGAGCTCGCGATAGAGATGGCAACAGGGATGGTAGGTGGCTTTGCCCTGCAGTTGGGCGCCGGTGCTGGAGAGGCCGAGGACGTCGACGAGGAATTCGGTGAGCTCGAAGGTGACCGAGGCGAGGCGTTCGGCCTGGTGGGCCAGTTCGGTCTCCTGTGATTCCAGGAAGATCTGCTCGAAGAAGTGGCTTGTCATGGTGGCGCAGCTGCCGGAGGGCGCGACCACAGCATCGACTTCGCCGTTTTCCACGAGCGGCCCGAAGATGGAGAGGAAGCGGCGGGCCAGTTTGCGGGCCTCGTCGCGATAGCCGGCGTTGAATGCCGGTTGGCCGCAGCAGGTCTGCTCCTCGGGGAAGATCACTTCGATGTCGTTCTTTTCGAGCAATTCGCAGGAGGCTATGCCAACGCCGGGGTAGAGCATGTCGACCATACAGGTGACGAAGAGGGCGACGCGTTTGGGTCTTTGTTCAAAGGTGGCTTTGTGCATGAGGAAATAGTGGTCAGTGGTTAGTGGTCGGTGGTTGGCGCCGGTTAGCTGCCCAAAGGGATTAGCTCGGTTTGGAAGGGCAGGGTGGTTACTTCCAGGCGGCTGTCGTGGACGATACAGTTGACTTCGGTGCGGATGCCGAGCCCTTTGGGCTGGCCGCTGTTGTCGAAGTCGAGTTGGGGCAGGTAGATTCCCGGTTCGATTGTGAACATGACGCCGGGGATGAGTGAGCGGCGGTCCTGGGTTTCGACGTTGTCGATGTTGACGCCGTTCCAGTGGGTGTTCGGTCCCAGGCTGTGGCCGGTGCGGTGAAGGATACCCTCGGCGTAACCGGCTTCTTTGATAACTGTGCTGACAGCGTCGTCGACTTGGTAGCCGTGGATGGTTTTGCCTGACTCAAAGGCGGTGTTTATGACGGTGACAGCGGTGTCGCGTGCCTGGGCGACTACATTAAAGACCGTGCTGGCGGCCGGGGGCGGTTGTGCGCCGCAGTAGGCTGTCCAGGTGATGTCGGCGTAGCAGTCGTTGGCGTTGTTTTTCTCTTTGGCCCAGAGGTCGATGAGGAGGAGGTCGCCGGGTTGGATTGGGCTGTGCTGCTGTTCGGTGGGCGCGTAGTGGGGGAGGGCGGCGTTGCCGTTGACGGCGACGATGGGGTCGTGGTCCCAGGTGAGGTCGGCGGCGCGGAACTGGTCGACGATAAACTGTTGGACGCGGTATTCGGTAATCTCTTGCTGCTGGGCCAGGGCCTGCGCTACGAGGGCGAAGGCGGCGTCTTTGGATGCGAGAACGTGGGCAGCGGCGCGGCGGTGACTTTCCATCTGTTGGGTCGTGAGTACGGCTTGCACGAGCTGTACGAGGTCGGCGCTGCTGACGACGGTGGCGGGGGTTGCGGCACGGACCATTTCGAGCGTGCCGGCGTCGACGTTGCTGACGTAAGGGATGGCGCCGCGGGGGCTGTATTCCATGGCGACCTGGCTGGCGGCGTCCTGCGGCAGGAGGGTCTGCAGTTTACGCTCGATTTCCTGCCAGCCGACGTAAAGGTGGAGCGGGCCGGCCAGTTCGGGGTTGACAGCGCTGAAGGTGGCCTGTTCGATGGCATGGACCAGCCATTGCGGCTCGCCGTCGGCGGGGATCCAGAGGAACCAGCGGCGGGTTCCGGTGGATTCGAGGCCGGCGACGGAGGCGGCGATGGGGTTCTGGCCGCGAAAGTCGTAGAGGAGCCAGCCGGCGATGTTGTGCTGGCGCAGATGGTTGCGGATCGTTTGCAGCGTCAAGAGTGCCGTCCGTGCATTGTGCCGGTTGGCGCGTGCTGTGTCGCGGCGCGCTACCTGGTGGATTGGAGACGAAGCTTCGGGATATGTCGACATTATTCCATGAAGTGGCGATAAGGTCTAATTCCTGGCAGGGGTCGGAATTGGCCCGGGGGATTGGCTGCTGAGGTGGCAAACTGACCGGAACCGGATACCGCGTCCTGCTTTCTGTCATAGGTGAGGATACTGTCTCATTCAGTGCCGGGAGCGCGTCTGAGTCGGGGCTTATGTGACAGTGTGAGAAGGGCTTGCGCGGCAGCTAGTCCGCGAAGACAAGCTCTCAATGACGCGCATCCGCAGTGGACTCGCTGCTGTGTTTTTCCAGAGGTAGGGTACGGTTTTGCGAGATGTGGGGCGGGTGGATTTAGTGGGCAGGAGCGAGCTGAATTGATGGGTAAAGGGATTGGAGAATGCCCGCGGACAGGTATGGTTGGAGCGAGGGCACGTCAGGAAGGATAGCACTTGCCTTCTGGAAATTCGGTGTGCTCGACGGCGAGATTGGGTATTGACATAGCATTAGAACATATGTACAATATGGGTATATCGGATCTGGAGAGCCTTGGTCTGGCGCGGATGCGATTAATCAATCCAATTGCACATCAAATGAGGGAACTGTACAATGTATCAGCAGATCACTTTGGTAGGGAATCTTGGCAATGACCCTGAGCTGCGGCACGCGCCCAGCGGGGACCCTGTAACGAGTTTCAGTGTTGCTACCAGTCGGTCCTGGACAGGCCAGGACGGGCAGCGTCAGGAGAAGACGGTCTGGTTTCGTGTATCTGCGTGGCAGCGGCTGGCCGAGACCTGTAACCAGTATCTTGCGAAAGGCAAGAGGGTCATGGTTGTTGGGGAGATGGACGAGCCTTACGTGGGGACGGACGACAGTGGTAATGCGCGGGCAACATTGAAGGTTCGGGCGCGTTTCGTGCAGTTCCTCAGCCCGCGGGACGAAGGTAACGTTTTGTCCGAGGGCCAGGCAGCGTACTCAAACGGCCAGCATGCCCCAAGTCCGGAAGCCAACGGCGGTGAGGGGATTCCGTTTTAGAATCCTGGAAAGTATCGTAACATTTAAGGAAACCGTGAGTATTGGAGCGGCGTGGGAGATTGGTGTCCAGATTCGTTCGACGTGAATCGCTCCATTTCAACATACCCAACACTAATCGAAGCAAGGAAAAGCTCTTAATGTATCAGCAGATCACTCTTGTGGGGAACCTGGGCCGCGATCCGGAGATGCGTTACACGGCAAGCGGCGTACCTGTGACTTCATTCCCCGTCGCAGCCAGTCAGCGATGGACAGGTGCAGATGGTCAGAGGAATGAGAAGACGGTCTGGTTCCGCGTGTCTGCGTGGGAGAGGCAGGCCGAGTCGTGCAATCAATATCTGGCGAAGGGACGAAGAGTTCTGGTTGTCGGCGAAATGGAAGAGCCATACGTCTACACTGACCAGGAGGGCAATTCGCGGGCTTCACTTCAGGTGCGGGCGCGGACGGTACGGTTCCTCAATTCAAGGGAAGAGAGTGAGGCGATAGATGCTGGCGGGAGGCAGTACGGCGGGCAGTCTGGACAGGCAGGGGGCGGATCTGGCCCGGTGCAGGAGCCTGCTGGAGAAGAGGATATACCGTTCTAAAGGGTTGGTCTTGTTCGACATGGGCGGCTCAATTGCAGCGTGGCAGAGCCGACCATCGTGTGACTGCAGGCAGCAGACCTTGACCCGAACGGCATATTTTTTGGGAGAGAGACAAGGGGGAGAGCCATGTATCAGCAGATCACACTAGTAGGAAACCTGGGCCGTGATCCGGAGATGCGGTACACGCCCAGTGGTGTAGCCGTAACCAACTTCAGTATCGCTACCAGTCGGTCCTGGACTGGCCAGGACGGCCAGCGCCAGGAGAAGACGGTCTGGTTCCGTGTGGCAGCGTGGCGGGGACTGGCCGAGACGTGTAACCAGTATCTGACTAAAGGTCAGAAGGTGCTGGTTGTCGGCGAAGTTGAGGAGCCCAACACGTGGACGGACCAGGAGGGAAATACGCGGGCTTCGCTGGAAGTTACGGCGCGGACTGTGCGATTCCTGAACACGCGGGCAGAGAGTGAAGCGCTTGCCGGCGGATGGGGTCAGGCCGGTGGGCAGGGGGCGCCTGCGGGCGGCGGGGCTGATGGGGGCGCTGTGGCGGGCGGTGAGGAGGATATTCCTTTCTAGGTCTTGCTGACATTGTTGGGAGGGCCGGTCGGAATTCAACAAGAAGAACACCTTTTTTGTCCGCGGAGGACGCGGGGAACGGCAACTTCTTTTGAGCCACGGAGGGCCACGGAGAACGGCAACGGCAACTTCTTTTGTCCACGGAGGGCCACGGAGAGCACCTTTCTTTGATCCGCGGAGGACGCGGAGAACACCAGAGACTTATCGGAATTTCTTAGGGTGACTTCTCGGCACTTTGCGGGTCAGTCGCACTTTTCTTCCACATTTCGCTGTTCTGACAGTCGTCTACCAGCCTCAGAGAGTTCAGATTTCAGATCGCCCGCGCCAGTTGGACGGCGCGGTTAATGTTCTTTACGTCGGGAGGCGGCAGGGTCGTTGCATTTTGGCGCTCAGGTGGCGTTGCGACTGCCTTGACCGGACGCGGCTTTTGCCGTTGACAGTGGATTTGCGCCGGGGTGAATTCTTGTTCAAGCAGTGGAGGGTCGTTTTGGGGGGGTTGTCAGATGAAAATTGCAGAGGTCGAGACCTTCCGCGTGCGCGTGCCGCTGCACCCGGTCAGCTGGCACAGCGCCAATATTGAGGGGTGGAGCGGTTCCTGGTGGGACCTTCCAATTGTGTTGCTGCGGATGACCACAGACAGTGGTCTCAGCGGGCTGGGCGAGGCGCCCAAAGGCGTGGCAGAGGGCACTGTTCGCCAGTATGCGCCGTTGTTTACGGGGCAGGACCCGCTTGACCTGAACTGGCAGCATTTGCCGATCGGCGACATATGGAGCCCGGCGGCCGGGGCTTATCAGGCCTATGAGATGGCACTGTACGACCTGGCGGGCAAGGCGCTCGAACTGCCGGCCTACCAGTTACTCGGGGGCGCGTATCGTGACCGCGTGCGCGGGTCTCTCTGCAGCGGGCAGATGTGGCCTGATGATGCGGCGAGGCGGGCTCGGCTGGCGGCAGAACTGGGGATTGACGTGCTCAAGATGAAAGCCAACTTGGGCGACCCGGTGGTGGAGCGCATTTCAGCCATTAACGAAGCGGTTGGCACGGCCGTGAAGGTGACTGTCGACGCGGGGCAGCACCTGCGACATCCGAGGCATGTCCTGGAAATCACACGCGGCCTGGAACCCTATCTTGATAACATTGAATGCTTTGAGGATCCGGTCTCGCGCAGCAATTTGGACTGGTACGTTCTACTGAGGGAAAAGCTGAATTTTCCGCTGGCATTGCACCTGGGCGATCATCAGGAGGTTATCAACGCGGTCAAGCGCGAAGCGTGTGACTACCTGAACCTGGGCCGCAGCATGAACGATTTCAAGCAGGGCACGGCGATAGCCGAGGCAGCGGGAATGCCTGTCTGGCATGGATCGGGCGTCGGCCTTGGCATTTCGGAGGCCTCTCTCGTCCACGCGTGCGCGGCGACGAAGGCGACGACGCTGTCGAGCGATATAGTGGGAGAGATGCTGCGCGTGGATGATCTGATTGCTCGCCCTCTTGAATTCGAGGATGGGTACTTCAAGGTCCCGCAGGAGCCGGGCCTGGGTGTTGAACTGGACGGGGAGGCGCTGGAAAAATTCGGCGTTCGTTAATCATGTACCGTTGTCGGACGCATAGCAGATAATTGGTTCATCAGGCGAGGGATGTCCTCTGGGGTTTGGCAGGCGGATGCCGGCCTGGACATTACCGGGACTGGCCTCTGTCAGCAGTTGCTTCCAAGTGGAGAGCCCCGCGGTTGCCTGTGGAGGCTATTCTCTCCGGTTTCACCTCTCCTCAAACACCTCTACTGCAGGCCGCATAGATTACGCCCTCGCCTCTCTTCGATTGGAATGGCATCCCTGTGCTCTTCTTCTTTGCCAACTCCAACCCCTTTCCCTTTCGCAAAGAATCTGGAATGCAGCTGTGGAGACAAGTGGTGTGATATTCCGCCACAGTCGGGTGGAGCTGGATTCCGTTAGCTCAAGGAATAGTTTGCGCGGCGTCAGACGCAGACGGCGTGGCCGGTGCTTGCGGACTCTTGGGCGGCGAGGAGGGAGCGCAGGATGGTGCGGCCTTCGGCGCCGGTCAGGCTTGGCGGGCTGCCGTCGTGGAGTGCGTCGATGAGGTGGCGAGTGGCGTGGATGAAGCTCTGCTCCCAGCCGGCGGGTATGTCGTCGAAGGCGCGGGTCTGGCCGTCGCGGGAGAGGGTGACGGGCGGGGATTCGGTGAGGCGGCCGTGGCCGCCGTTGATCCAGATGACGCCCTTTGTGCCGGTGATTTCGACGCGGTCGTCCTGGGCGTAGTAGCTGGTTTCGATCTGGAGCTGGGGCGAATAGACGACTTCGAGCGAGCCGAGGCGGTTGCCGGGGAATTTCCAGGAGACGATGGCGGGCGTGTCGAGGACGCGGCCGGGCATCAGCTCCATCTGGCCGATCCAGGCGTGTACCTCTTCGGCCAGTCCCATGAAGAGCCAGGCGAGGGCGAATTTGTGGTGGCCGTCGTCGAAGAGAAGGGGGCCGCCGCCGCAGATTGCCGGGTCGAAACGCCAGGCCCAGGCGGCGAGGGGCACGTGCCAGGCGGTGGGGCTGAAGCCGGCGTTGCTCTTGATGCGGATGGTGAGGGGGTCGCCGATTTCGCCGGCATCGATCAGTTCCCTGGCATGGACGACGGGCGGGTAGAAGATAAAGTTTTCGTAGACGCGTAGGGTGAGACCGGCGGCCGCGGCGGCTGCGATCATCTCGTCGGCGTGGGCGAGGGAGATCGCCATGGGTTTCTGGACGGAGACGTGCTTGCCGGCGGCGAGGGCGTCGAGGGTAACGGGGTGGTGGAGGTGATGGGGCAGGAGGATTTCGACGAGGTCGAGGTCGGGCAGGGCGAGCAGGTCGTTGTGGTTGGGGAAGACGCGGGCGGGTGGCACGTTCCAGGCGGCTGCGCGGCGCTGGGCGGTTTCTGCGTCGATGTCGCAGACGGCTGTGATTTGGGCGCGGTCGTTCTGGAGATATTCGAGGGCGTGGAGGTCGCTGATGCGGCCGGCGCCGATGACGCCTACGCGCAGCATAGGAAAGCGGTAGATCCTCGGTTCAGTTTATGACCTGCCCGGCAAAGCAGGTCAGGTACCATTCATCTCCAGGCCGCCCAGATGGATTACGGACTCAAGGTCTTCGGCGGCATCGGGCATAAAGCGTGCAACCGTCTCCCTTACCAGGCGCAGATCTTCCTCAGTGGCGAGCCCCAGCATTTTCGAGAGGTCGGCGAGGTCCTGGGTGCGCGAGGTCTCCATTTTCATGAGCACAAGATAAGGCAGGTCCAGGACCGGGTAGCCAGCGGCGTCGGTTCGGCCGGGTTGCAAGGCTTCTTCGATCCAGGGGAAGGGGATTAGGAGCAGGTCGACCTCGGTGCCGTCGGGGGCGTTGAACACATAGCCAGGGATTGACAGTTTTGACGCAAGTTTGTAACCCGCTTCCTTCAGGCGGGCGAGCGCGATTTCTCCCTCCTGTTGGTGGACAAGAATATTGAAATCCCTGGTCATACGCTCTGGCATGTAGGCGCGGGTGGCGACTGCGCCGACGACAGCCCATCGGATACCTTTGAGTATGGTACGCAAATCTGGCCACGAATAAAGTGCCGAGCGTTCGCGCAGGAATTGGGGCGCGCTGCCGGTCCCGGGCTGCTGGCGGCGCAGGGCGATCGAGATGAGAAAGCGGCGTCGCTGTGCCGGGGTAAGTTGCCCGTCGGGGGCGATGTCAGCGATGGCTGGCGGTACTTTCGCAATCTTTTTGTCGATGTCAGCCTACCTCCGTGTTGGTGGGGTAGAGGTCGATGCGTTCGGCGTTGGCGCGCAGGGGGAGGCCGGCGGCGTAGAGGACGGTGTCGGCGATGTCTTCGGACTGCATCATGAGCTTGCGAGCTTCCTGGGGGGGCGGGACAGGCCGACGGTCGAGGAGCGGGGTGGCGGTGACGCCGGGGTTGATGATGCAGGCGCGCACGCCGTGCGGGTTGCCCTCTTCGTTGGTGACGCGGTTGAGGGCATGCATGCCCAGTTTGGCGCTGCTGTAGGCGACGCCGGAGAGGAGGCTGGGATAGTTGGCGGCGCGGGAGCCGATGTTGATGATGGTGCCGGCGCCGCGTTCTTTCATCTGCGGCATGAGCAGGTTGGTGAAGAGATAGGCGCTGACGAGATTGACGTCGGCGACGACGCGCCAGTCGTCCATGGTGGTGGCGTCGATACTGCGGTTGGTGACGTTGGTGCCGGCGTTGTTGACGAGCACGTGGATGGGGCCGAGCTCGGCGTCGATCTTTTTGACAGTGGCGCGGATCTGGGCCTCTTCGCCGACATCGCAGGGGAATACGAGGGCGCGGCCGCCGTCGTTCTCGATACGTTGGGCGAGGGCGCGGAGCACTTCCTCGCGGCGGGCGATCATAGCCACATGCGCGCCGGCGGCGGCGAATTTCAGTGCGATCGCTTCGCCGAAGCCGCTGCTGGCGCCGGTTACGATTACGTTCTGACCAGAAAAATCAGTCAATGTATGGTCTCCTTGTTTGATCCTGTGCGACATGCCCTGAAATTGGGGGGCGCTCAGGCTTGATCGGTGCTCAGTTTCAAGAGGTCATCGACGGTGATGGGCTGACCGGTGGCGATGGAGTGGTTGGCGGCGATGCCCATCAGGATGGAGGCGGCGCCGTCGATGTGGGTGGCGGCGCGGGCGAAGGGATCGTCGGGCGGGTCGGGATGGAAGATCTGCTCCAGCATGACGCGGTCGCCGCCGCCGTGTCCGCCGACGCCTTCGGGGATCTCCACCTCGTAGGGCGCGCCGTGCATGGGGAAAACCCAGATATGCTTGCCGCCGAAGTCCTGGAGCTGGTTGGCGGCTTCGGGGAGGGTTTCCTCCTGGCCGGCGACGAAAGTGCGGCCGACGGCCTCGATGGCTTCGACTTCGATGCGGCCGCGATCGCCGGTGACGGCGGCGCGGTAGCCTTCCCAAGGGCAGTAGGCGAGCAGGGAGTAGGAGAGGATGATGCCGTTGCGATAGCGTGCGGTGACGCTCATGGTGTCTTCGGCGGTGATGTTGTCGCCGAAGACGTTGCGATCGCGCAGGTAGCCGCTGTCGGCTTCGGCGTTCAGGTAGAGGTTTTTGAGGGTCTCGTCAGATTCGAGGCTCATGGCGAAGGGATCGTTGGCGGCGGCCTCCTCGCCGGTGTAGCGGTCGTAGCTGTAGGTCTCGCCGCGGGCGGCGGCGTTTTCGCGGCCGTAGAAGTGCAGGTCGCCCTGGGCGTAGACGGTTTGGGGGATTGAGTCGATCCACCAGTTGATCAGGTCGAAGTGGTGGGTGGACTTGTGTACGAGCAGGCCGCCGGACTTGTCCTTTTCGCGGTGCCAGCGGCGGAAGTAGTCGGCGCCGTGGCGGGTGTCCAGGACCCAGGAGAAGTCGACGTGGCGGGGGCGGCCGATGGCGCCCTGCATGATGAGCTCGCGTACGGCGGTGGCGAGGGGTGCGTAGCGGTAGTTGAAGGTGACGCGCAGGGAGTGGCCGGTCTTCTGGATGGTGTCGAAGATCTGGCGGGCTTTGGCGTCGTCGGTGGTCATCGGTTTTTCGGTGATGGCGTCGCAGCCCAGCTCCATGGCGCGGCAGATGTACTGGTGGTGTGTGGCGTCCATGGTGGTGACGATGACGACGTCGGGCCTTGTTTCGGCGATCATGCGGTCGAAGTCTTCGGCGTGGTATGTGGGCAGGGGGTCGCTGCCGGCGCGCGCCTGGATCTGCTGGTTGTAGAAGTCCATGCGCGTCTGGCTGATGTCGCAGAGCGCGACCAGTTCATTCCACTGGGCGTAGTCGCCGAGGATGGCGTTGATGTACATTCTGGCGCGGCCGCCGGTGCCGACGAGGGCGTAGCGGCGTTGGGGTGAAGACACGGGATGGTTCCCTTTCTGGACTGGGATTTGTTTGATTTAAGTGATACTCAGAGATAGTGTGCGTTTGAGTTGAGAATCCGCGTATTGCGTATTGCTAAAGGCGGACATGGTTTTGGGTGGCTATTGGGAATTAGATTGAAATCGCAGGCTGATTCGCGATGGAGCAGGCGAACGTGAGACTACATCGTCAGAAAAGAACGGAAAAGGACAATGAACTACAAGGGATTTTCGGCTGCAGTACGCTACGACAAGCGTGACCGCATTTATCACGGCCAGTTAACGGACACTTACGACAACGTCTATTTTGAAGGCGCCACGGTCGAGGAACTGCAAATCGCGTTCCGAGAGGCTATCGACGACTACCTGGCTTTTTGCTCTGAGACGGGCCGGGAGCCGTCATAGCCGCGCTGCACTTTCTGCCGAGTCTCCCCTTTTTCATTCCCCCGCGGTCATCCTGGCATGCCTACCTGTTTGCCTGAAAGGTCCAGAGGCGGCGGGGGCCAGTGCAGGCCGCGCTGGCCTGAGAGCTCCCGGTTTTTGACGGGCTGCCACTCTTTTTCGGGCAGGCCGACGAGTTCGCCGTCCTGCAGCCACTCTTCATCGTTGCCATAGAGTTCGTTTACGAGAAGCGCGGTTAGGCTTTGGCGCAGGGGGGCGTGGCTCTCCGCACCGCTCAGGTCGTTCATTTCCTGCGGGTCGGCTTCGAGATCGAAGAGTTGGAAACGGTTGCCGGTTGGGTAGTAGATGAGTTTGTACTGGTCCTGCCGGATCATGCGCGAGGCCATGGGTCCTTCGCCGACTTCACCGAAGAGATAGGGGCGCTGCGCGTCTCCGACCATTGACTTGCCTTCGACAGTCTCCGGGATCGGAATGCCGGCGAGGTCGAGCAGGGTGGGCATGACGTCCTGCCAGCCGACGAGGCGGTCGTCCTGGGTGCCGGCGGGCGCGCGTTCGTCGCCGGCGGGACCTAGGAGCAGCATGGGGATGTTGGCGGATTGCTCGTAGTAGAGACGCTTGGCCCAGAGGCCGTGCTGGCCGAGCATGTCGCCGTGGTCGCTGGTGAAGCAGATGATGGTGTTGTCGAGCAGCCTTTCCTCGCGCAGGGTGCCGATGACGCGGCGCAGCTGGTGGTCGATATGGGTACAGAGCGCGTAGAAGGCACGGTGGATGCCTTGAAGCTCCTCGTCACTGAAGCTCGTGCCGTAACGGGTCTGGATCATCTGGAGCGCGTAGGGCAGGCTGTCAAAGTCCTGTGACCAGGCGGCTTGGATGGGGAGTGGAATGTCCACGTCGCGGTAGAGATTATAGTACCACTCGAGGGGGACGAGCGGCGGGTGGGGATGGCAGTAGGAGAGGAACCAGAAGCCGGGCCGGGTGGGGTCACGGCGGCGGATCATGCGGCACATCTGGTCGGTGGCCCAGTTGGTGACGTGGGTCTCTTCGGACAAGTGCCAGGGGCGGTAGCTGTATTCGTTGTTGCTCATGCCGTGGGCGAAGGAGCGGCCGGGATGGCCCTCTTCGCCGAGCCAGAGCTCGTAGTCGTCGATTGCGCCGAGGATGGGGCGTCCCTCTTCGGCGAGGATGACGTCGTCGAAGCCGATGCGATCGCGTTGGGGGAAGACGTGCAGCTTGCCGACGGCGTAGGCCTGGTAGCCGCTGTCGCGGAAGGTCTGGGCGACGGTCGGCAGCTGGGGCATTGGCTCCTGAACCTTGAAGACACGGTCGCCGTGGGTGCGGGTGGTGGCGCCGGTCATGAGGGTGCGACGGGCCGGGATGCAGACAGGGCACTCGGCGTATGCGTTGGTGTAGCGGACGCCGGCGCCGGCGAGGCTGTCGAGGGTGGGAGTGCGGATTGCGGGATGGCCGGCCCCGCCCATCAGGTGGGCGGGCCAGTGGTCGGTTGAAATCAGCAGAACAGACGGCGCGTCCGGACCGCGGTGGGATTGGGATGCCATAGCAGGACTCCAGCCTCTAGTGGTATTGCGCCAGGTCGGCGATGGCGGCCTTCACTTCGCGGCTGATCTCGGCGGGGACGGGCGGGTTGAAGGGCGCGCCTTCGCCGCCGTCGATGTCGTCGAAGCCGCACTGGTCCATGGCGGAGATGACAGCGGAGTAGTTGTAACGGCGGCCGTCGCGGAAGCGAAGTTCTTCGAGCGCGAAGATGGCGTCTTCGACGCGCTGGGATTCGGCGTGGTCGCCGGCGCGCTGGGCGTTGTTGATGGCGTCGGAGGCCTTGGAGTAGGCGACGGCGATGCCGGATGTGTGGCCCTTGGTGCCGAGCTGGGAGGCGCGGGTGCAGCGGTCGCCGATGCCCCAGATGACGAGGCCGTTAACGCCGATGGCCTGCACGAGCGGCTGGACGTCGTCTTCGCTTGTGCCCACCTTCACGCCGACGAAGGCTTCGGAATCGCGGAAGAGCTGACCCATCTGCGACAGGTCGCGGCTGTCTTTGAAGTAGTAGATGAGACGGGCGCCGAAGCGGTCGTCCACCTCTTCGCCAAAGGCCATGAATTCGCTGTACATGCCGTCGGGGTCGTAGACGCCGGCGAGGGGCATGATGAGATAGGCGTCGGGCGGACGCTGGAGGCCATTGAGCTCGCCGATGAGGTCCTTGGCATCTGCCAGGGGACTGGGCATCACGCCGGCGACGTAAACGCCCTCGTTGCCCATGGCGCGGGTGGTGACGTCGACCATGCGGACCTGCTCGGCGCGGGTCATCTGGTGGATGGGGCTGGTGCCGGCTATTGAGAGCACGCGGGGGCGGCCTTCACTCAGGTTGTTGGTCTGCATCAGGTAGCGCACATTTTTGAGATGGGCGTCGTAGTCGATGCTGCCGGCGCGGTATGGTGCGCAGGGGATGGCGGTCACGCCTTCGAGCGCGGACAGCAGCTGATTGGTTGAGAGTTGGGGGGCAGTGGCGACAGTCATCGTGGCTCCTCCTGGGAACGCAGGCGGTTCGGCTGCGTGTTTACCGATTCTTGAGTCTGCAGTATGAAGTTGCGTCGTGCGTTGTCAGTTGCCGTATTCTACCACTGACACGCGATTTCGCTCTACCCAATCCCAGTTTATGTCAACGCCGAGTCCGGGACCTTGGGGGATGGAGACGTGGCCGTTGGCGTCGATGGCTTCGAGGTCGTCTACGTAGTCGATGTACAGTTCGGGCACGTGGCTGGCGGGCGCCTTGGGGTGGAGCAGGCCCATCTCGTAGTAGTTGGTGTTGCGGATGGCGGCCATGCACTGGCGCTGGGCGGGGCCGGGGCCGTGGAATTCGAGATCGATGCCGAGGGCTTCGCAGGCGTGGGCGAGCTTCATTACGCCGGTAATGCCGTCGTAGCCGACATCGCCGCGCACGTAGTCGGTGGCGTCGGCGAGGGCGAAGTCGATGTGGGGCTCGAGGGAGCGGACATGCTCGGTCTGGAGGATGGGCGTGTTGATCAGCTGGCGCAGCTTGCGGTGGGCGAACTGGGAGATGCCGCCGTCGCGGTAGGGGTCCTCGTACCAGAAGAAGCGGTTTTCGTCGCAGGCCCAGCCGACTTTGACGGCGTCGCCGAAGGTCATGAGCTCGCAGGCGGGGTCGAGCATGAGGTCCATTTTGTCGCCGACGCGTTTGCCGACGGCGTGGACGTTGGCGACTTCCTGGCTGACGGGCGCGCGGCCCCAGCCGTGGATTTTGAAGGCGGGATAGCCGAGCTCGAGGCACTGTTCGGCGAAGTCGGCGAAGGCTTCGGGTGTTGAGAGGCCGTCGGGCTGGTGGTCGCCGTGGTAGGTGCTGGCGTAGCAGGGGATGCTTTCTTTGTAGCCGCCGAGCAGTTTGTAGACGGGCTGGTCGTATAGTTTGCCGGCGATGTCCCAGAGAGCGATGTCGATGGGCGCCATGCCGATGCGGGCGACCTGGCGCAGGGCGCGTTTTAATTCGGTATAGATAAGTTCGCGCTGGAGGGCGCTGCGTCCGATGAGAAAGTGCGCAAAGGTGGGAATGGTTGCGGCATCGGCGCCACCGCCGCCAGCGTATTCGCCGACGATGCCCTGGTCGGTTTCGATGCGGAGGATGCTGCCCTGGGCCTTGATGCGGCTGCCCGGCTCGTAGACGAGGTTGAAGCCGTTGTAGTCTTTGCCGAGGTTTACTCTCTCGCTTTCATAGGTGTGAATTTCGATTTTGGTGATGATTGGGTCGGCCATGGTAGATCCTCGTGTGGGGTGGAGTGTTGGGATGTGAAGGCGGTGCTGTTGGGTGCGTTTGTGTGTCTGCTCTGGGCTGTGGACGGGTGAATTCGGGGCGCGTGCCCTTTTGGCGGCGTGCAGGGGTTGGGGGGAAGGTGTTTGCCTTATTTTACACCGACTTAGGCGGCTTGGCATTTTGTAGGGTGGTTGTTGTCTGAATCAGGATTTGCGGGATTTTCGGGGATTTTCGGGATGGGAGGCGATGGGGTGACGTTTTTGGGGGTGGTGGGAGGGATGGGCAGGGCGTAGAGGGATTGCGGTAGGGGATGGGACCGGTGGGGTTAGGTGCGGTTCGAAATGGGGCGGGCTCTCGGAGAGGTTGAGGTAACGGGTCGGTAGCGGGCGGGGCGTGACTTCAGGTCGTCCTTCAGTTCAGGGTAATAGGAAAAACGTAATTCGCAGGCGAATTCTACTTCTTCTGAGAAGAAGAGGAGGCAGGAGGTCCATCAGAAGGTTGCGTCTGTGTATGGGACTGCGATCGTCTGAATCCACTGCTCAACTGGTTTGGCGTGTTGGTGGGCGGGCTCTTGGGGGAATCCTTGCTTCCTTTTGGCTGATATCCCTTTCCAAATGACTTTCTACCGTCACGCTTATGCATGTAGTTTCTCCTCAGGGGAATAGTCCCAGAACTCTAACGTGCTGACTTCGTCAGCAGTTATCAAGACACCTTTTTCACCTGCGAAAGACCAAGTTCCATCTTCGTTAATATCATTAGTCCACTGGATATACAAGTCTCTTTCTTCCGGACTGGAGGCTGCAAATGATTCCCTACCAAATAGGCCAGCGAAGGAAACTCCGTTCTTCAAGGCAACAAGGACCCGCCGTTTCTTCATAAAACCGCCGAATTTCCAGTCCCAAGCAGTGGGAACAGGCTGGCGGGGGGATTATCGGGGGGATTATGCAATAGGTGGCAGGAGTTGACTTCCGGCTCTTGGAGAGACTTAGGGCAGGGGCCTGGCCGTAACGTGGGCCCGTTGACAAAAGGGGCACAGGGCAGGCACAAGGCCTGCCCCTACAGGTCATTTGAGGGGGAAGGCGGGCGGGCGCAGCAAACTGCAGTGGTTAGTGGGTAGCGGCACGAGACATCATATGGGGGGTAGACACTGTTGGCTAGACACAATGCTGGGGAAGAATACACACGGTGGCTAGCAAGGGCGGGGCGTTGCGGGGGCGCAGCCCCTGCACAAGAGAGGGCCGAAGGCCCGAACGCCCAAAGGCAAGGAGAGAGTGAAGAGGAGAGAGGAGAGAGTGACACCGATTGGGCTCACAGAGATCGGGACTGGAGATGATCGTGGCTTGGTTGCAGCAAGAGGTATGGGAGAGTTGCGGCGGGGGCGCTATGGTCGGCGGTGTCTTCTGGCGACCCAAAGGTCGAGGCCGAATGCGAAGAACATGCCTACAAGGATGGGTAGGAAGTTGGAGGAGGCGTCGGCGGAGAATAGAGAGAAGGACAGCCATACTGAGAGTGCGATGACCGGGATGAAGATGGCGAGGGAGACGAGGACGTCGGACGGGCTTTTTCGTTTGTAGATCAGTACCTGGAGGAAGTAGACGGCGGAGACGGCGATACACATGAAGGCGTAGCGGAGGCGAAAGTCGTTTAGGAAGAAGCCGCCGCCGAGCCAGTCGCCGAGGAGAAGGACTGCGAGAGTGAAGATGAGGCTTGAGTGGAGGTAGGGTATTTTCCGCCATCTTGTGAGAATTTTGTCCATCATCGGAATTGGCTCGCTTTCATGCTGTTGTTACGGGCGATGGATTGGAAGTAATACTTGAGGAAAATCGGTCCTCTACCTTTTGGGCGATGCCTGTCCCCTGTTAGGAAAGTACCGTCGCGTGGGGAGACTGTTACGCTTTGCCAGACCTCTTACTGATCAGGGAATCAACTCCCCAGGCGACGAAAAGTCCAACTATAATAGGTAGACTGCCCAGGAAGGAGTCGCCGTCCAAATAGGCAAAGGAGATCCAAATCCCAGCGCCTAAACCTGCGGCGACGATTCCCCACGAGGCAAGTTCGTCACGAAGACTTCGCAACGATTCTCGTCTGTAGATAAGGGTATGCACGTGTGAGGTTGTCATTACCGCAATGACTACGAAGAGATTTAACAGCCGATTGTCGGACTCGGCAAGTAAGGCATCGTGAATCCAATTCGCGATAGCAATACTTGCAAACATCCCTAAGTATAGAGGGAGCTTGCCGGGGGTTTCCTTCCATTTGCGAGTCATCTGTAGTTTGTGCCTATGTATAGTCTGAAAAGTTACTCTGTCGAACCACGGCGGATCCGGAGGGACATAAAGCGAATTTCAGGGCGTCTCCCTGTACCCCGAACAATGATCGTTGGTGGCGATGGGGCAATCGGCCTGCGCTATGCCTTGCGATACCGTTTGCGGTACAGGGCGAGCACGCCATCGCCGACGAACAACGCAATTGCGATGGGTAGAACGTACAAGAACGAATTAAGGTCAAGAAAGGCATAGGAGATCAACCACCCTACACCCACTGCCGCGATTCTTATACCTGTCTCCAAGAGGTAGCCGCCAAGACCAGTTCGCTTGCAGATAAGGAAATACGCGACCTGTCCTGCAATTGACCCAATTACGAGGAGGTACAGGAAGAAGGCCGTATGAAAGAAGATCAGGCCAATAAGAGCGGCAATCAGGGCGACAAAAAAGGTTACCGACCCAGCTTTGAGTCCACCAATTTCGCCTTCGCTTAGAAATTCTGCGGCGCTACAGAAGGTCGTAGCAAGGTTGGCCGCGGGTCCTTTTCGTTGCTCGGGAAACTCTTGCATCACTCAGATTGCCATCCAGTCGACGGTTCTACGCGTGAAGGACGACCCAGCCGTCTTCGACGGTTACTTCGAAGCTTTCGACCGAGGGATCTTCCTCTTCCGGTTCAGGCTGCTCGACGGTGACGTCGTAGGTGCGGACGCGCAGGCGGTGGGGGTTGAATACGGATTGGCCGGTGGCGATGTCGAATTCCCAGCCGTGCCAAGGGCAGCGCAGGATCTGGCCGGCGCGTTCCCAGATGATTTCGCCGGGGTTGGTGGAGCGGGCGGTGCCGGTGATGGTGCCGCGGCAGAGGGGCGCGCCCTGGTGGGGGCAGAGGCTGCGCAGGGCGTAATAATCGCCGTGGATGTTGAAGACGCCGATTGAGCGGCGGCGCACTTCGACGATTTTGCGTTCGCCGGGGGGCAGATCGCTGGCGCGGCAGATGGGATGGGGGCGGGTGCCGGCGCGACGAGGCGAGGTGTCGGCGGCTGGCTGGGGGATTGGCTGGGGACTGTTGCTGGACATGCTTTCTCCCGGGTGGGTTTGCTCAGTAGGGCCATGCGCGCGGCTGCGGCCTCTCGGCGGCCAGGAGCTTGCGGCCCAGTTCGTGACGGGACGCGGCCAGGTCCGGGGCGTAGGCAGGGTCTTGCGATACGTCATGGTAGTCACCCCACTCGGCTGAAAGATCGTAGAGGTTTTCGGTGCCGTCGGCGTGGAGAAGGTAGCGAAAACGCTCGGTGCGGAGTGATTTCCAGCCGGTGTGCTCGGTGAGGGCGGAGGCGCCGCCGGGCGCGTCGTCGTGGAGGCGGGACAGCAGGGAGGCGCCCTGCAGGTGCGGGGGGACCTGGATCCCGGCCAGGTCGAGGATGGTGGGCAGGACGTCGAGCGCTTCGGTCAGGCCTGAGTCTCTGCGGGGGGAGACGGAATCATCGGTTGTGCGTATGAGGAGGGGGACGCGGCTGCACTGGTCGTGGGCGGGGTAGCCCTTGCCGTAGCGGAGATGCTCGCCGAGCCATTCGCCGTGGTCGGAGGTGAAGATGACGACGGTGTCGTCGGCGATGTCGAGCTCGTCGAGGGCGGCGAGGAGGCGGCCGACGTGGTGGTCGACTTCGCTGATCTGGCCGTAGTAGCCCTGGTGGGCGAGACGCAGCTCGTCGTCGGGATAGTTTTGCGCCCCGCGTTTCGCCTCTACTTCCGGCGGAAAGGTGGGAAGGGTGAGGGCGGCGCGATCGTAGAGGTCAAAGTACTGTTGCGGGGCGACCCAGGGGGAGTGGGGTGAGTAGATGCCGGCGATGCAGAGGAAGGGCTGGCCGGTCTGGGCCTGGTGGCGCATGAACTCGATCGACTGTTCGGCGACGAAGGCGGTGTGGGTCAAGTCGTCGCGGCAGCGG
Source organism: Caldilineaceae bacterium (assembly GCA_965207495.1). Taxonomy (GTDB): domain Bacteria; phylum Chloroflexota; class Anaerolineae; order Caldilineales; family Caldilineaceae; genus Bin5. Next base: position 1,502,901 of record OZ242287.1, on the reverse strand, counting down.
GATGCGAGAGGTTCGATGGGAAAGCGTTCGGGCGGGTGTTCGATGCCGTCCTCGATATTCATGGTTTCCTGCCAAACTTCCGCCATGGGAGCCTGGCCGAGACTGACATGGGGGAGCTGGTCGGGGGCAAGGCGGCGAACCCAGGCGCGGTAGGCATCTTCGTAGGAGCCGGGCTCGTCGGAGATTTCCAGGTGATCGAAGCCATAGTGCGGGTGATGGGTACGGTGATCGCGGTTGGCGTGGGGTTGGAAATGGAGCTTGCCGATGTTGGCGGAACGGTAGCCGAAGGGGGCGAGGAGGCGGGGCAGGGTGACGGTGTCTTCGGGCACGGGCACGCCCATGTGGGTGACGCCGAGGGTGGAGGGATATTGCCCGGTGAGAAAGCTGAGTCGGCTGGGCATGCAGACGGGATTCTGGACGAAGCAGTGGTCGAAGTTGACGCTTTGGCTCGTCAGTCTGTCGAGGTGAGGCGTGTGGATATCCTGATTGCCGTTTGCGCCGAGGCCATCCCAGCGCTGTTGGTCTGTGTAGATGATGAGGAAATTGGGACGGCGCATGGGGTTGGTCTCCTGCCGGTTTGAATCACTTTCGCGTTTTGACTACTCTACACTATCTGTTCTTCAGTTCGCAATCCCAGTCGGTTTGGATAGGGTGTGCGGTCCAGAATGGAGTGAGTGCAGGGGCACCCACAAGGGGTGCCCTTACTTGCACAGGCAGGGGGGATGGAATCGAGGCGTTTACGCGAAAGTCCCTTTGGTGCTAGTATGACTTTTGCTTTGGATAAGTGGATGCACTCCTGTGCGGGCGCCCTTCAAACAGTGTCGATTTCCAGGAAAGCGAGGAGCAGAGTATGTTACGCGTAACCAAGCCTGAGGGATTTGGAAACATCGTTCTGGAAGAGGTTCCGATACCGCCTGTGGGGCCGAATGAGGTGCGGGTGCGGAGCAAGGTCAGTTTGATCAGCCGGGGGTCGGAGATCCTGCGGCGGTATATGCACGAGGAGGCGATCAATCCGGCGATCATGGGCTACTCACTGGCGGGCGTGGTTGACGCTGCGGGGAGCGAGGCGGCGGAGCAGTTCAAGCCGGGGGACCGGGTGATGGCGGTGGCGCCGCACGCACAGTATGTGGTGCAGCCGGTCGGCTCGAATATCGGGCCGCGCGTGTGGCCACTGCCGGACGACATTTCGTTTGAGGAGGCGACCTTTCTGCCGCTGGCCAAGAGCGGCGTCACGTGGGCGCAGTCACCGGGGATCCGGACCGGTCATACGCTTGTGATCATGGGGCAGGGGTTGGTGGGCAATCTTGTGCTGCAGGGGGCACGGCAGCATCTCTGTGAGCAGATCATCGTCGTGGATGCGATAGCGAAGCGCTGTCAGTTGGCCCGCGAGTACGGTGCGGACCACGTGATCAACGTTACGGAGACGGACCCGGTGGAGCGGGTGATGGAGTTGACTGACGGGCGCGGCGCGGATATCGTTTTTGAATGTGTGGGCGGCGAGCCGGGGTTGAAGTCGTTTGCGCAGGCCCAGGAGATGGTGTGCGACGGGGGCACGTTGCATTTGATTGGTCTGTATCACGGGCAGCCATTGCCACTGGACGCCGGCAAGATCCAGAGGAGGCGTCTGATTGGCGGCTATTACGGCGAAGATCCGCCTGAAGTCCTGCTGAAACGGACTATCGAGCTGGTGCAGGCCGGGCGGATACGCGTCGAGCCGCTGATCAGCCACCGGTTCCCCTATCAGGAGGCCAAGGAGGCGTTCGATCTGCTTTATGCACGGCTGTCGGAGGCGATGGGCGTGCTGCTGATCTGGGAGGAATAGAACGTTATTGACTGACGACAAGATCTGTTGCCTTCCATTTTTCGCTGATAACAAACCACTGACGTTTCAAGGAGACAACTGATGTCCTTTTCTGCCAAGGGAATCGTTCATCGCTCGACGGTCACGGGGCGACGGGGCATGATCGCGTCGGCGCATCCGCTGGCTTCGCTGGCGGGCGTGCGCATAATGATGGAGGGCGGTAACGCGATTGATGCGATTGTGGCGGTGGCGGCGGCGCTGAATGTGGTCGAGCCTTATATGTCCGGCCTGGGCGGCGACGGGTATATGCATATTTACTCCGCGCGTGAGCAGGAGCATACGGTCCTGGACTATATGGGCCGCTCGCCGTACGGGGCAACGTTTGAAGAGGTGGGCGATGCGGAGAGCCGGGCACGCGGGCCGAAATCACCGCTGGTGCCGGGGTCGTGCGGGGGTTGGCTAGCGGCGCTGGAGCGGTATGGGACGATGGATGCGGCGACGGTTTTTGAGCCGGCGATCGAATACGCGGAGGTGGGTTTTCCGCTGACGGTGAAGAACGCCGAGTTCACGGATTTCAATGTGCCGGAGATGCTGAAGCATCCGTCGACAACGGAGACCTATCTGCCGCATGGCCGGGCGCCGGTTGCGGGTGAAATCATGACACAGCCGGATTTGGCGAGGAGTATGCGCGCCATCGCGGAGGGCGGCGCCGACTATTTCTATCGGGGCGAGTTTGCCGACAGGCTGGTTCGTTACATGGAAGAGAACGGGGGTCTGATCACCCACCGGGACCTGGAGGATTTTGAGGTCGAGTGGCAGGAACCGATTTCGGTGTCATACCGGGGTTTGCGTGTGTATGCACCGCCGCTGCCGTGCCAGGCGGTCCAGTATCTGGAGACGCTGAACATCATGGAGGGTTTCGACGTGGCGGAGATGGGCCACAACAGCGCGGCGACAGTTCACCGGTTTATCGAGGCGGTCAAGTTGGCGCAGGCGGACAGGGCGGAGTATGCCGGTGTTGACGACCCGCCCACGGCCGGTCTTCTGTCGAAGGAGTACGCGGCCAAGCGCCGCGCTGAGATCGGCTCGAAGGCCCGGCCTTCCGGCGGTGAGCGGTATACGTCGGAGAAGATGGCGGACGAGGTTCTGGCGGGGGACCCGCGGCGGTGGATGGTGAGTGAGTGTACGACGCATTTCAGCGCGATAGACGCGGACGGCAACGCGGTGGGGGTGACACAGAGTCTGGGGGCCGGGTTTGGGTCGGCTGTAGTGGTACCGGGCACAGGGATTGCGCTGAACAATTTTCTGAACTGGATGGACAGTGATCCGCAGAGCCCGAACGCGGTGGCTCCGGGCCGGAAGATAGAGATGTGCATGTCGCCGGCGCAGGTTTGGGATGAACAGGGGCTGCGTTTTCTGATAGGGACGCCGGGCAGTTACGGCATTATGCAGACAACGCCGCAGATGATCATGAACGTCATCGATCACGGGATGAACATACAGGCAGCGATTGAGGCGGCGCGCGTGAAGACGACGTCACCGGGGACGGTGATTGATGTCGAGACGCGGATCGGGGAGGATGTGCTGCTGGCGTTGACGCAGATGGGCCACCGGCTCAACCGGTTGGGTCCGTGGAACGCGGAGGTAGGGGGCGGCCAGGGGATCATGGTCGATCCTGAGAACGGCGGGTTCATGGGCGGCGCGGACCCGCGGCGGGATGGGTATGCGCTTGGATGGTGAACTGCAGTGGTCAGTGGTCAGTGGTTAGTGGTTAGTGGTTAGTGGTTAGTGGTTAGTGGTTAGTACTACAACCGCACTCTAGCTGGCCGAAGACCGAAAGTGCAAAAGGAGGCGCAGAAGTGGCTGCATTTGGGCCGTTCATTCAGTTCCGTGGTTGTTCAGAATGCGCTTTCGCACCCTCATTTTCGCCGGAAAAACTGCAGATTCGTGAATTGCGGTTGTAGTATTAGTGGTTAGTGGCTGCTAACCACTTTTTTTTGTTTCCTATTCATCGGCGCGGTTGGTTAGGTGGATTAGGCCGTCGCCGCTGTGGACGCGGTGGAGGCCGCGGCGCATGATGACGATGCCGTCTTTTTCTGCGTGCAATTCGGCGAGGAGGCTGCCGAGGGGGTCGTGGATGGAGCCGACGGGCTGGCCCGTTTTGACTTCCTGCAGCAGTTCGACGTGGGGTCGGAAGTAGCCGGCCATAGGGGCGGACATGACTTCGTCCATGTTGCCGTCGCCCACGAGGTGTTGGGGCGGCGGGACGGCGGCGGGATCGCCTGTGAGCATGTCGAGGTGGTGCATGACGTTGAGGACGCCGTTCGTGAAACAGGCTACGTCCTGCGGGCGGGCGCGGCCGGCGCCGGCGGCTTCGGTGTAGAGGCAGGGCACGCCGTGGTCGATGGCGGCGGAGATAGTGCGGCCGGGCGGAACGGGCGGTGGATGGCCCCACAGGACGGGCGCGCCGAAGACGCGGGATGCGGCAAGGGAGCGCTGACCTACGTCTTCATCGCTGTGGAGATAGCCGGCCAACGTGGGGATGTCGCCGACGACGCCGGCGCTGTGGAGGTCGATGAAAAAGTCGGCTGCGCTTATGAACTTGACGGTGAGCCAGTGGGCGATGCACTGGGTCAGGGTGCCGGTTTCGGAGCCGGGGAAGACGCGTGCCAGGTTGAGGCCGTCGATGGGGCTGTTGCGTGTGGCGGTGGCGTAGGCGGCCATGTTGCAGACGGGGACCATAAGCAGTGTGCCGCGCAGTTGGGCGGGGTCGACCTGTTCGGCGATGCGGGGGATGGCTTCGACGCCTTCGTACTCGTCGCCATGGACTCCGGCGAAGACGACGAGGGTGGGTCCGGGTTCGGATCCGGTTACGGTGAGTAGCGGGAGTTGCCACCAGCCGCCTTCGACGCGCGGGGAGAGGTTCAGCCAGCTGGCGCTTTTTGTTCCTCGCTCCAGGTTGGTCACTTCCAGTTCGGAAATGTGCATAACGAATCTCCTGACAGATGGGCGATAACTTTTCGGTAGGTTACGAAGAACACCTTTTTTAACCACGGAGGGCCACTGAGGATCACGGAGAACACCTTTCCTATATCCACGAAGGGCCACGAAAAACACCTCTTTTTGAACCACGGAGGGCCACCGAAGGTCACGGAGAACACCTTTTTTGTCGAGGAAGGGCCGCGAAGATCATCTTTCCTCCGGATGGAGAGGCTGGCCTGTCACTCGCCGAACTGAATCGAGTAGAGATCGGCGTCTTTGAGGACGAAGCGGATACGGATGGGACGGCCTGACAGCGTGCTGAGGTCGCTGCCGGCGGTCCACTGGGCGGGTCGGCGGATGGAGTCGCCGAAGATTTCGTCGCTTTCTTCGAGGGAGTAGCCGGGGATGGGGTTGCCCTCGTGATCCTGGATTTCTACGCGCAGGCTGCCGGCGGCGGAGGTGGCGAAGTTGAGGTAGAGACGGCGGCCTGAGAAGATGAGCGGCTTGGTTAGGCAGGCGCCGCCGGACAGGGGGGCGTGGAGGGATACGAAGCCGTCGAGACGGGTGGTGTAGCGGCGGACGTTCGTGCTGCGGCCGGCCCAGTAGCCTTCGGTGACGTAGAGGGAGAGCTCGGGCGGTGCGCCGGGCGAATCGGCCTCGGTTTCGATGAGGCCCCAGGCGATGTTGTTGTCACCGTAGACCCAGCTGTCGACGACATTGGGACCGGGGCGGATGTATGCTTCGCCCCAGCGCTTGAAGTTTACGCCGTCGCGGCTGGACATGAAGAGGCCGTCGGTGACGACGGAGCCGTAGCGGGGATGGACCTCGCTGCGGGCGCGGCGCAGGTCGAGACCGGGCAGGTGGTCGGTCTGGGCGACCCAGCCTCTGTCGATGTAGCGCATGGGGAAGCCGAAGAGGATGTGGGGCGCGCGGGCGTAGGGCTTGATCTGGTTGGTGTAGAGGGGCTGGTCGGGGCTGTCGCCGTAGTCGAGCCACTTTGGTTGGGACCAGTTCAGAAAGTCGGGGGAGGTTGCGGTCTTGATGCCGCGCACGCCATGGGGCACGTCGCCGTCAAAGTCGCGGAAGTAGGCGCGGTATTCGCCGCGGTATTGGTCCCAGAAGGCCAGATTCAGGGAATCGAAGTAGCCCTCGGTAATGACGGGTTCGGGCGAGTCTTCGTTCTCTCGCAGCATGAATGAGAAGTTGAGGGCGTCGGAGGATTGGAGGGCATAGAGCGCGCGCGGCGTTTTGCCGGGGACGAGGGCTTTGTACTCGGCGCCCTCCTGGGAGGCCGGGTTGGTATCGGGGAAAATGGCGGTGTCGCCGGCGCTGATCTCGATGTCGGGGTAGCTTGTGGGCGAGAGAACAATATTGTTGCGGCTGCTGCCCTTGTATTGCACCAGATTGAGGGAGGGTTTGCTCCAGCGCTTGCCGCGGCTGCTTTCGGCGTAGCAGAGGTAGTAGGGGTGGGGGTAGTTCATCTGGCCACCGCCCATATCATACTGCCATGCGCCGTAGTACATGCGGATGCGCCCGTCGTGGTCCTGGAAGACGGTGCGGTAGAGACAGGCGTTGCCCTCCCAGGGATCGTCGGTCTTCAAGACAACTTCCCGTTTGACGGGCGGGTGGAGGCGGAGGTCGAGCCCGTCGCCAAGTTCGGCGAAGAGGAAGTCGTCGATCATGGGTTCGAGACGGGCGCCGATGTCGATTGGCTCTTTGTGTGTGCTCATGGGCTTCACCTGTCAGACTGCAGTGGTCAGTGGTTGGTGGTTAGTGGTCAGTAACGGCAGTTGGCGACGATTGGTGTGTCAGAGATTTGGGGCGCGGAGGATTGTGTTGGTTGAGGGGAGCGCCCACACTTCGTGGTATACGGTTGGGGATGGGCGCTTCGGGGGATAGCCTGGCGGTTTGTTATTGGGGTCGTGGAGTTCGTTTCGATCGCGTCCTTGTACATGGTGGAGCCATTCAAGTTCTTCGGGGGCTGCGGCGACTTCGCGGCGGAGGATGAACTCTATGTAGTCGAAGGCGGTGAAGGCGACGTGGGCGAGGAAGACGCGGTCGACGCCGCGGCCGTTCCAGGTAGCGAGGTCGGGCAGGACCAGGGGGCCGGTGCAGACCTGAAAGGTGGCATCTTCGCGGTTGACGTTGATGAGGTTGACGGGAAACTGGACGGTGACGCGCAGGCCGGTCTGTGCGTCGCGGTAGGCGCAGCTGGCGTTGAGCAGGGCATTGGCGAGGGTGGCTTCGATCAGGGGCTCGGCAGCAATCAGCTCGATTGGGTGGGGAATCTCCTTGAGGCTGATGTCGTGATCGTGGAAGGACTCGCTCAGCTCCTGCGCGGACGCGGGCTCTGTTTCGCTGCTGGGGCGGCGGGCGATGGGGATCCGGTGCGAGCGGCTGAAGGCCATGCGAAACTCGCTGCTGGGACTCTGGAAGAAGCCCTGACGTGGGATGGTGTATTCGGTGCGGCAGGGAGCGCCGACGAAGAGCTCGGCCAGGACGCCGCCATTGTCATCGGAAATGGCGCAGCTGGCTTCGATGTTGAAGCGCACATGGCGCACGTCGCCCTCTCTGCCGATGAAACCGCCGGCGTACTTGTAGTACGGATCATTCTGGATAGGGAAGGTCTTCCAGGTGAAGAAGGAGCGGGGAAAGTCGATCATGTCGGCCTCCGCGGCAGTTGGCTCGTATCAAATTGAGGTTACAGTTTCCGACGGTCTAAGGTATCAGTCCCAGGTAAAGAAGACGCTCAGCCAGCCTTCGTGGCCGCTCATCATGCGATCGAACAGGTCGGGCGCGTCGGTGTAGGGTACGACATGGCTGACGAGCGGTTCGATCTGCAACTCACCCCGGCGGATCAGGTCGAGAATCACGTGCTGGTTGCGGACGCGCGTCCAGGGCCAGTAGGGATGTGTGTCGCTCATGCCGGTCTGGTAGGAGCCGGTCACAATGATTTCGCGGCGGAAGAGCTCGTCGGACTCGATGGGGACGGAGCCGCTGGTGGCGCCGACGAGGATTATGCGGCCGCGGTCGGCTGCGGCTTTGATCATGGTTGGGTAGTTGCCGATATAGGATGTGCAGTGGAGCTGGACCTCGGCGCCGCTGCCGGGCAACATGGTGGGCAGGGCGCCGCGCCAGCGCCAGGGCAACTGCGTGTGGGCGCGGATTTCTTCGACCACGTCCTGGCTGCCGGCGTCGACCAGATGGGATGCGCCGAGCTGGCGGGCGAGGGCCAGGCGTTCCTCGACCATATCGACACCGATGAGTGGTTGGGCGCCGACGAGGCGGCAGAGTTGCAGCGCCATCAGACCGACAACGCCGAGCCCGTGGACGGCGGCAGATTCGCCGATCTGGATCTGGGCGCGGCGGACGCCGTGCAGGGCGACGTCGCCGAGAACGCAGAAGCCGATCTCGACGTCGGTCAGATCGTCGGGCAATTTATGGACACGATACTGTTGGGATATGGCGACGTCATTGGCTTCGAGTTCCGGTGTTACAAGCCAGTGGGTGGCATGGTTGCCGCTACACAGGACGCGATCGCCTACTGCGACCTGGTCGATCTGGCTGCCGGCGGCCTCGACAACACCGATGGCAGTGTAACCGAGCCCGGTGGGCCCGAACTTGGCCTGTTCGGCAGGGCTGGCGGTGCGGCGATGGCGGATGCCGTTCATCTCGGAGCCGGCGCTGACCTGGGTTAGGCTTGTGCGCACGAGCAGTTGATTGGAAGCGGGGGCCGGTACTTCGAACTCTTCGATTTCGATCTGGCCCGTCGGGGTGAGGACCAACCGTTGTCCCTTTGTCACGTGAGATTCCTTTGGATGTTGGCGCGTTGCCTATCGACAGGAGTACAGGGTCAAGTGTACAATCATTTGCAGTCTGAATCCAATAGGTATTTTGCAACGGCCAGAGGCCAAGAATCAGTGCCAGAGGAGGCGTGCAGTGACCGGTCAACGCACAGTTTATGTAAGCGGATCGTTCGTTCCCGAGAGTGAAGCGGGATTCTCGATTTTCGATTCTGCGCTGATGTATGGGGATGTGATATTTGAGACGACGCGTACGTTCAACGGGCAGCCGTTTCGGTTGCGGGAGCATATTGAGAGGCTGTATGTGGGGCTGCGGACGCTGGAGATCGATTGCGGGTTGACGGCGGACGAGATGGAGGCGGCGACGCTGGAAACGATCGAGAGGAACCGGCCCAGTTTTGCGGACGGCAGGGACTTCCAGATCGTGCACAACGTTTCGCGGGGGCCGATGGGACTATACGAAACGGTCTTCGAGGGCGGTGTGAAGCCGACGGTTACGATCAACGTCTGGCCGCTGACGTGGCACTTGGCTGCGTTTGCAGAGGCGTATGTGACTGGGGTGCATGCGGTTGTTCCGGCGCAGCGGTCGGTGCCCTCGCGGTTGATTGATCCCAAGATCAAGAACCGGAGCCGCATCTATTACCAGATGGCCAACTTGCAGGCGCAGAAGGTGGATGCGGAGGCGTGGGCCCTGCTGACGGATGAGGACGGGTTCCTGACGGAGGGGACGGGGTCGAATTTCTTTGTGGTCAAGGACGGGGGCCTGTTGACGGCGGAGCCGCGCAATATACTGCGGGGTGTCACGCGGCAGGCGGTGCTGGAGCTGGCGGAGAGCCTGGAATTATCTTGCCGGGAGTGTAATCTGGAGCCGTATGATGTGATGACGGCGGATGAGGCGTTTTTCACTTCGACGCCGTTTACGATCATGCCGGCGACGCGCTTTAACGGGCATGCAGTGGGTGCGGGGGAACCCGGACCTGTTACGCGGCGGTTGATGTCGGCGTGGAACCAGATGGTTGAGGTGGATATGCTGGCGCAGGCGCGGGCCTTTGCGGAGGAAGTGGGGAAGGGCAGTGGATAGTGGATAGTGGATAGTGGATAGTGGTCAGTGGTCAGTGGCGAGAAACGGCATGGGGGGAAGACACTTTTGGCTAGACACGTAGCCTGGGAAGAATAGGCACGGTGGCTAACAAGGGCGGGGCGTTGCGGGGGCGCAGCCCCTGCACAAGAGAGGGCCGAAGGCCCGAACGCCCAAAAAGCGAGGAGAGAGTGAAGAGAAGTGAGGAGAGAGAGGAATATCGTCGCCCTCCTCATTCAGAGGTAGCGAAGGGAGTCAGTCCCGGGTGAGGGGCCAGTGGATTTTCTCGACGCCCGCGGCCTGGGAGCGCATGATGGCGATCATGATTTCGAGGCTGTGGAGGGCGCGGCGGCCGCTGGAGATGCTTTCGCCGCCATTTTCGATCAGGTGGATGAGTTCGTCGACGGCGTGGACCATGCCGCTGCCGTAGTCGACGGTTCCGCCGAGCTGGCGGCTGGTTACTTCGTGCGGGTGGTCGGGTGAAGTCAGGTAGACCATGGCTTCGGTGTTGCTGATGCGGATGCGGCCCTTGGTGCAGAGGAGGTCGAGCTCGAAGTTGACGAGTGTTTGCTGCGAGACTTCGATGTGGGCGCGGATGCCGTTTTCAAAGTGGAGGTAGGCGGAGGCGCCGGGGTCGGTTGTGGGGTCGTGGCCGCCGTCGCCGAGGTATTCGGTGCGGTCCTCGTAGCCCTCTTCCATGCCGCCGATGAGCCAGTCGGGGGCGGCGTCGGCGTACATGCAGACGGTGTCGACGAGGTGGGTGCCGTTGCGGAAGAGCATGGCGCGTTCGCCGCCGAGGTGGGCGCTGATGCGGGTGAGAGAGCCGATGCGTCCGTCTTCGATGATGGCGAGGGCCTGGCGCCAGAAGGGGTCCCAGCGGCGGCCGTGGTTGACGCAGATATTTGTGCCGTTTTTCTCCACAGCGGCGAGCATGCGGTCGGCGTCGGCGAGGGTGGTGGCGAGGGGTTTTTCGCAGTAGACGGCGGGGACACCGGCCTCGGCGGCGTCGACGACCATCTGGGCGTGGAGGTGGTCTGAGGTGACGACGCTGAGGATGTCGAGATTCTCGCGTTCGAGCATGGCGCGGTAGTCGTTGTAGTGGGCGGCAGGGCCCCAGTTTTTCTCGTATTGGGTCAGGAGCTCCGGGACGAGCTCGCAGACGGCGACCACCTGTGCGCGGGGATGGGCGGCGTAGGCGGCGGCGTGGGAGTGGGGCTGGGGGTGACGTGTTGACCAGAGGTCGTAGCGCGGGGGCGACTGGCCGATTCCGGTGAGCCCGATGACGCCGGCCCGGTAGATCTTGTCACTTGTTTGATTGGTGACGGACATGATATCCCCTTGTTTGCTCGTGTTGGTGGCAGTTGGTGTTGGTGGCAGTTGGTGGCGGCGGCAGGTGGTCAGCTGCTGGCGGTTACTCTTCTTTTTACTCCGCTTCTTTTCTCCAGACGGTGTAGGGATTCTCGCGGTTTTGCAGCGGGAATTCGACGCGGGCGCGCAGGCGCTGCGATTCGTGGATCGCCATGATCATTTCGAGGACGGCGCGGGCGTCGTGGCCGTTGGTCACGGCGGTTACCTGGCGGTCTTCCTCGATGGCGCTGATCAGCTCTTCGACAAAGACGCGGTTGTTCAGCTGGAACTTCTCTGAGACGGAACGGGGGCTGCCGTCGGGATTCAGGTCCCAATCGGGGATCGTGATGCGTTCCCAGGCGCCGTCTCTGTCGCCTGGAATCCAGAGGCGGTAGGGGTAGTGGTAGAGCTCGCCCAGTGGGGCGGTACGGAGCGAGAGGATGCCAGCAGAGCCCTGGATTTCGAGGCCGAGCCAGTTGACTTTTTCGCGGGTGTCGGTGTCGTCGCTGCGGTAGGAGTCGAAATGGGCGGTGACGCCGTTGTGGAAGACGAAGTATGCGGCGAGGCCGTTGCCGGCGATGGGGCCGACGCCTTCGTCGCCTTCACAGATGTCGGCGGTGGTGAGCTCGCGGCCGTCCTGGGTGACGTGGGCGTGGGCCCAGGCAACGTCGGACCCGGCGAGAAAACGGATGTCGTCGAGGAGATGGGTACCGAGGACGATGAGGTCCATAGCGCCGGCGCGGTGGTCGGCTTTGCCGTGGCGGCGGATCATCTGTACGTCGCCGATGAGTCCGTCGTCGATGAGTTTTTTGGCGTGCAGTTCGTAGGGGTTGGCGCGGCGGTGGGCGACGGCGACCCTGGTGTTGTGCTTTTCGCAGACGGCAAGCATGGCGTCGGCTTCTGCCAGTGTGCGGGAGAAGGGCTTTTCGCAGAAGATGCCCTTGACGCCGGCTTGGGCACAGGCGATTACCATGTCGGCGTGCTGGTCGACCCAGCGCGGGCAGACGTTGACGAGGTCAAGGTCCATTTGCGATAGCATTTCGTGATAGTCGGCGAAGGTTTGGGCGGCGCCTGTACGCTGGGCGGCGGCGGCGCGTCCTTCTTCGTCCGGGTCGGCTAGTGCGACGACTTCGACATTGGGCAGCCCCTGGAAGGCTGAGTCTAGATGGTGGCCGTAGTTGCCGCGTCCGGTGTGGCCGATGATTCCGGCTCGATAGGTTGCTGGCATCGAGAACTCCAAAGGACAGTGGTCGGTGGTCGGTGATCGGTGGTCAGTTGCTGGCGGCGGGTGCGCGCGTTATTCGCCGGTGGAACGGATATCGAGTTCGTCGAGGCCTTCGGCGAGGGGCAGTCGCACTTGCGTGCCGGTCTTGTGTGAGATGTGGATGGCGGATATTACTTCGAGCGCTTTGAGGCCGTCGCGGCCGGTGGAGACGCTCTCGCGATCTTCGAGCAGGCAGTCGATGCTCTCGCGGGTGGCGGAGTAGAAGTAGTCGTCGAGCTTGAACTCGGTTGGCATGTCGGGGATGGGTTGGAAGTCGTAGCGGGTGCCGTAGCCTTCGTCGGCTTCGACGAGGGGGCCGTGTTCCCAGAGGCCGCGGCGTTCGCACAGGTGGATGCGGCCTCCGGTGCCGGCGATGGTGGCGTACCCGAGATGTTCTCTGCGCTCGGCGATGCTGTCGATGAAGACGACCACGCCATCTGAGCAGGCGATCATGCCTGCGCCGCCTGGGTCGGCGACGCTTTCCTGGTTGAGAAAGCCGGAGACGAGCTGCGGCTGGGCTGAGGTGAAGAAGAAGGCATAGTCGACGATGTGGGTGCCGTTTGTGAGGAGGGGGCGGCAGCCTTCGTAGGTGATGGTCTTGACGCGGCCGACTGCGCCCTCGTCGATCATGCGTTTGAGGCGCTGGTAGTGGGGGAGGAAGCGGCGCGTGTGCTCGGTGATGAGGCGGGTGCCGCTGCGGTCGCAGGCTTCGACCATTTTGCGGCCCCAAGCGACGCTGGTGGCGAGCGGCTTTTCTACCATGACCACTTTGATGCCGGCTTCGGCGGCTTCGATGACGGGATGGTGGTGGTAGAGGGTGTTGGTGGTGACATCTACGATGTCGAGTCGGGCTTTTGCGTACATGTCGGCGGCGGTGGGATAGCGGTGCTCGGGCTCGATCTCCCATTCATCGCCGAACTGTTGGAGTCGCTGCGGGTCGATGTCGGCGATTGCGACCAGTTCGGCGTCTTCGCAGCGGCGGTAGCCGGCTGCGTGGGAGAAGGGTCTGCCCCCCAGGCCGCCGATCGGACCGGCGCCGACGATTCCGACTCTGACTTTGGCTTTTGACATGTGTATGCTCCTGGGACTGGGGTGGGTTTTGTGAATTGCGTATTGCGTATTGCGTATTGCGTCAGAGGGCGTTTACTTGTCGTCTGCAGTGATGGGCATGATGTAGTGGATCTGGCGGGCTACTTCCCGGAAGCCGAAGTCGGGGTAGAAGTGTGCGCCGACGTCGTTCTGGTCAAGCGTTTCGATGCGGGCGTAGGACAGGCCTTCGGCGGCGAAATAGGCGAGGGCTTCTTCGAGCAGGCGGCGGCCGATGCCGCGCTGCTGGAATTCGGGCAGGACGGCAAAGTTGGGGATGCCGCCGATGCCAGCGGCCTTATCGACGCGTGTGGAAACGTAGCCGACGATTTGCCCGTCTACTTCGGCGACGAAGATGCCGGAAGCGTTGATTTCGGCGTCGTCGTCTATGTGGCGTACTTTGCGCCAGCGCCAGTCTTTGCCGTGGACAAGCCCGTAGAGGCGCTCGATATTCTGGTCGATGGAGACGCCGTCGAAGCAGATGGCGGTGATGCTTTTCAGGGTTTCGAGATCGGAGGGTCGATAGCATCGTATTTCCATCGAAAGCTCCTGCAGGAGGCGGCGGTCGGCTCGGCGTGTTTGTGACGGGATTGCCTTACTCGACGAATTGGAAGGCGTAGACGTCGGCGTCATGCAGGGCGAAGCGCAGACGGACCAGCTCGCCACTGAGCGGGCTGACGTCGGGGCCCTGTGTCCAGCGCACGGTGCGATCGAGGTCGTCGCCGAGGAGCTCGATGCAGTCGGACATGCTGTAGCCCTCGACGGCGAGATCGACCTGTCCGTGCAGAATCTCGACGCGTACGCTGCCGGCGGCCGAGGCGGAGAAGTTGAGCTCCAGGTTGCGGCCTGTGAACGTGATGGGCTTGGTTATCATCTCGCCGCCGCTAGGGGGCGCGTGGAGGGATACGAAGCCGTCCATGCGGAGCGTATAGCGGCGCTGGCTCAGGCTCTGCCCGCGCCAGTAGCCTTCGCTGACGTACATTGAGAGCTCGTCGGGGGCGCCGTCGAAGAGGGAGCGGGTGGTGACGAGGCCCCAGTTCTGGTAGTTGTCGCCATAGGTCCAGTTGTCCTGCGGGCGCAGGCCGGGGCGGATGAAAGCTTCGGGCCAGATGTTGAATTCGATGCCGTCGCGGCTGCTCATGAAGAGGCCGTCGGTCAGGGCGGCGCCGTAGCGCTCCCGGGCATCGGCGCGCATGCGGCGGTGTTCCTGTTCGGGCAGGTCTTCGATGGCGGCTGACCAGGGGTGCTCCACGTAGCGGGCGGGGAAGCCGACGAAAAGGTGCGGGGCGCGGAAGTAGGGGGTAATCTGGTTGGTGTAGAGCTCGGCGATGCGGGTGGGGTTGTAGTCGATGAAGACGGGTTCGGTCCAGTTGAGGAAGTCGGACGAGACGCAGGTCATGATGTCGCGGCCGTGGCGGAAGTCGCGGTGGTAGTCGCGGTATTCACCGCGTTCTGCGTCCCAGAAGGCCAGGTTCTGGGAGTCGAAATAGCCTTTGGTGATGACGGGCTCGTCGCGCATCTGCGTCCAGTGGATGCCGTCGGGCGAACTGAGGGCGATGAGGCCTTTGTAGCCCCTGTTGTTGGCGAGAGCCTTGTATCTTTCAGCATCCGGGGCGTCGGGATTGGGGTCCTTGAACGGGACGAAGTTGATGGCGGGACTGCTGTCGTCGCGGGCGTCGAGGATGATGTTGTTACGGCGGGAACCGTTGAATTCGACGAGGCCCAGGTCCGGCTTGGTCCAGTGGATGCCGTCGCTGCTTTCGGCCAGGCAGACGAACTCGGGGTGGGCGAATTCCAGTGAGCCGTTGTCATGGGTGAAGTGCCAGCCGCGGTAGTACATGCGATAGGCGTCGTCATCCTGGAAGACGGTGACGTAGCCGGAGGCGTTGCCCTCCCAGGGGGCGTCGGTTGCGAGGGCGATTTCTTGCGGTACGGGGCGGTGGAGGCGCAACTCGGCTTCGGGGGAGATGGCGGCGATGAGATGGTCGTCGACGAGCAGTTCGCGGCGGGAACCTATATGGAAGCCCGCGCCGGGCTCGATGTTACTGAGTGAACTGGACATGGTGAACTCCCTTTGCGGCCGATGCCCGCGGGCCAGTTTGGCGGTTGCTTGCTGTGGAGGCATTGCCCTCGGACAGTGCCCCCGGACAGTGCACTCAGGCCGGTGTTACGCCGATGCGGTCGAGACGTTGTTTGGCTTCGGCGTAGACGTCTGCGGAAAGGGGGCCAGCCTGGATGGCCTGCACGTTTTCGGCGAGATGGGCGGGATTGGTTGTGCCGACGATGATGGTGTGGACGTCCGGGTGGGTCAGTGTATAGCGCAGTACGAATGATGTGTCGCTCTCGTCTGCCTGGCGCAAGTCGGCCAGCCCCGCTTCGGTATAGGCCTGCCAGCTTTCGGATTTGCCGAGGCCGACGCCAGGCTTGCCGAGGGCCACGCCGCCGCGGATGATGGTGCCGGCGCCGGCTTGTGCGGTGGTGGTGAGCCAGACTTCGTGGTCGCGCTCCAGCGCGGAGTAGGGAATCTGGTAGGCGTCGAAGACGTCCCAGCTGAGGTAGGTGGGCAGGTGGGGCAGGGTGGTGGACATGCCGATCCAGCGCACTTTGCCCTGGGAGCGCATGTCCTGCAGCGCCTGCACCAGTTCTCCCTGCTCACATTCGGCCACGGACGGGTTGTGCAGTTGCATTATGTCGACGGAGTCGACGCGCATGCGTTCGAGGCTTTCGTGGAGACCGCGGAAGAGGTTTTCCCTGGTCCAGATATGGCCATCGGGGTGGCAGCCGCACTTGGTGGCCAGTACATACTCATCGCGGCGGTGGCGAAGGTGGCGGCCGATCATCTCTTCGCTGTTGCCGTAATCGTTGGCGGTGTCGATGAAGTTGATGCCGGCATCGAGGACGGCGTTGAGCTGGGTGTTCATCTCTTCGTCGGTCATGGAGCGACGGTGGGCGGCGCCGAATCCAAGGCGGGTGACCTCCAGGCCGGTACGACCGAGGGTTGTAGTGGGGAGGGTGTTGGACATCGTGAGCCTTTCCTGGAAATGAAATCAGTTTGGAGAGCTATGTATCAGTATGCCAATGACGGCCGGGAGCAAGGGTTACACCTTTCCCGGGAACTCCTTGCCGCGGATGTGCATGAAAGGTGTGTTGCCTTTGCGGGGCGTGCCTTCGACCTGTTCGCGATGGGCGTCGTCTACGATGCCAAGGTAGCTTGTCTCGGCGTCGAGGTAGTGGAGGGCGAGGCCGCGGCGGCGGTTGGGGGTGGTGTTGGCCTCGGTGCGATGGAAGTTGAGGCCGTGGTGGAACATGCAGTGGCCGGCTTTCAACTCGACCGGGACGGGTTCGGCCAGGTGCGGCAGGGACAGGAAACGAGGTTTGTAGTCGGAGGCGATGGGGCCCCATTTGTGGCTGCCGGGGATGACGGTCATGCAGCCGTTGTCGACGGTGGCGTCGTCGAGGGCGACCCAGCAGCTGACGTGGTTCTGGGGAGCGAACATGGGCCAAGCGACGGAGTCCTGATGCCAGTCGGTTACGGTGCCGTAGAATCGGGGCTTCATCATGAGCTGATCGGCATAGAACTTGATATTGGGGCCGAGCAGGACTTCGATAACGTCGACGATGGCCGAGTTTTTGGCGGCGGCTTCGAAGAGATCATCGTGGTAGCAGAGGTAAACCATCTTGCGGATCATGTCGATGCGGGGGTCGGTTGTTTCCTTGCCGTCACGGAACTGCGCTTCATACTGAATATAGCGTTGCGGTATGTGGGTAAGACGCCCGGCGGCGATGTCTTCGCTACGCTGGCGGAGGGCGTCGACTTCTGCGTCGGTGAGCACGCGGCCGTAGGGCAGGTAGCCATTTTCGTCGAAAAATTGTTTCTGTTCGGCTGTCAGGCTCATGGTTGGTCTCCTCTGGTTCAAGGGGCGCCGCGCGCCACTCTGTTTGCATCTCTGCAAGTCAGCGGCGCAGGAGTTTGGGTAGGAGTAACTGTACGCCTAGTACGCCCAACAGTCCAAACACGAAAGTGGGCGCTACCAGCAGGAAGCCGCGTTGGACGGTATAGAGAAGAACGAGGTCGGAGATCAGGAGAGTGAGTATTGGGAGCTGGCCGCCCAGCAGCGCCCAGGACGCGTATGCCCAGAAGCCGCCAAAAAGAAGCAAGCTAAGAGTCGCGGCGACAATAAACAGCGGGAGCGCTTTCTTTTCTGCGAGCGCCAGGAGTATGCCGCAGAGGGCGGCGACAAGGCTGAGGCCCAGCATGCCGGTCGGCCAGGCGACGTAGTCGCGCACGGAGGAAAGGGATATCAGTCCCACATACGCGAGAATGGCCGCGACTGCCACGACCATCGCGCTCTGTCGAAGATATGCACTCATTGTTCCGGCTCTTGCAGGGTAGCCTGCATACGAAGCAGACGCTCATCGTGTGCGTAGGGATGGACCAGGCGAAGACCGACCTCAACGGACCAGTCCAGGTGCTCGGCACGGTATCTGGACGCAGCCAAGATCTGCTCCAACTCGAAGATGTAGAGGGGAAATCCCATATCCAGGCTTTCGTGGGGGGCGAGGGTCTGTTCGATGGTGGAGGCACGGCTGTACAGGGACTGGTCGGCGTCGGGATCGTTGTCGCGCCAGGTGCTGCTGCTTCCGCCGATGCGGTTTCCATTCAGGTACAGGTCAAAGAAATAGCTATTCAGTTGGACAGGGAGCTCGGACCGGTTGTGGAGCCTGAATCGCACATGGAGTTGGGCGCGATCGGTACCGGCTCGGCTCACCTCTGTCAACTCCAGCTCGAGGCCGCGCACAGTTTCGACCGACCCAACATAGTTGGACACGGCCTGCCAGGTGGCCGTCAGAGCTGTGAGGCCCAGGACAAAGAGGAGGGTACGGGCAACACGCGGCACGGTAGTAGGATTAATCAGACATACCCTGCGTAGGATTTGCCCCGCACCGAGATATAGTCGACATGGACCTCTTCGTTTGTGCTCAGGTCTCTTGTTTTGGCCATCATGTAGTGGAGTGCCCAGGCGCGTCGCCGTTTGGCCGAGGTATTGGGGCTTGAATAGTGCAGGTTGAGGCTATGGAAGAGGAGGCATCCGCCGGCGGGCACGGGAACCGGCACTTCGTGGGCTTTCATTTCCTCGGTGAGCAGTTGCCCCAGGTGCCTGAGGTGGAGCAGGCCGTAGTTGTGGCTGCCGGGGAGGCAGCGGACGCAGCCGTTTTCGAGCGTGGCGTCATCGAGCGCGATCCAGCAGGTGATCTGGTTTTGGGGAATGAGGAAGGGCCACGAGGCAGAATCCTGGTGGTATTCTTTGACCGAGCCGTGTCCGGGCGGTTTCATGAAGATCTGATCCCCAAGGAGTTTGATATCGGGCTCGTCAAAGAGTTCGGCGATCAGGTCGACGGTTTTGGGCCTTTTGGCGATGGTGAGGAATGTTTCGTGGATGGAGGCGGGAAAGTTGATTTTGCGCAGTTCATCGAGCGCGCTGGCGGGCTGCACTTCGCCGCGAGCCACCACCATCTCTTTTTCGAGGACGGGAATCCCTTTGATGTCGGGTGCAACCTGGACGCGGCCGTAGGCGATATCTTCGGTCAACTGTTGAAGCTGCGCAAGTTCATCAGGGTCGAGCAGCGTGGGGTAGGGCAAAAAGCCATTGCGCCAGAAAGTCTCTTTTTGCTCCGGCGTCAGAATCATCATTTCCTCCATCGCGCCTGTACAGCAATGCTGAAGGGCACTAACGTGCCTCAGTCCAAACTCATGCGGGGGTCAAGTGCGTCCCGGAGGCCGTCGCCGATAAAATTGATTGCTAGGACACAGATGGTGATCATCAGGCCGGGAGGAAGCCAGTACCAGGGCATGTTTTCGATTATCTGGATGTTCTGGGCTTCGTTGAGCATGTTGCCCCAACTGGGGGTGGGCACCTGGACGCCGAGGCCGAGGAAGCTAAGGCCGGCCTCAGTGAGGATGGCGCCGGCGATGCCAAAGCTGGCGGCGACGGTTATCGGCGCCACAACATTGGGCAAGATGTGACGCATGATGATCCATTTCTGCTCGACGCCCACAGCATGTGCTGCCATGATATAGTCGGTCTCACGAATAGAAAGAATCAGGCTGCGGACGAGGCGGGTTACGCCTGTCCAGCCGATGAGACCGATCGCCAACATGGAGTTGAATATACCCGGGCCGAGGATGGAAACGAGCGCGATGAGAATAATCAGGATCGGGAACGCCATGACGGTGTCGGTTACTCGCATAATCACGGAATCAACAGTACCGCCGTAGTAGCCCGACATGCTACCCAGGATAGTGCCGATGGTAATGTAAAGAGAGACGGCGACGATGCCCACGGACATGGAGACGCGGCCGCCGTAGATCACGCGGCTCCAAATGTCGCGACCGGTGAGGTCTGTGCCCAGCAGATGACCTTCCTCGCCGGGGGCGAGGCCGATTTCTCTGATTTCGATTTTATGGGGATGAATCGGGGCGACGATGGAGGCAAGGGGGAAGACAACGATAATCAGGAGGAACATCAGGATGGCGCTGGCCAAGGCAAGTTTGTGACGGCGGAAACGGCGCCAGGCCCGGCGCCGTTGCGCGGCTGCACCGCCCTCATCGGCTTGGAGGGCGGCGGATATTTGCTCAAGTCCTTCGGGTTTTGTTTCAGCAGTCATGGCACAGTCTGGCTCGTGCTAACGGAATAGGGCAGGTGCCTGGCAGCGGGAGCCGGCCCTGGTCAAGGGTATGGAAATGCTACTCGTAGCGAATTCGGGGGTCAATGGCCCCGTAGGTCAAGTCTGTAATGAGGTTACTAAAGACGATAGTCAGGGCGGAGACCAGGACCATGCCCATGATCAGGGGATAGTCGCGGGTGGCAACGCCGTCCAGATAAAGGATTCCCATTCCAGGCCAGTTGAAAATGGTCTCGATAATGATGGAGCCGCCGAAAAGGCTGGGGAGGCGCAGACCGATGATGGTGATCACTGGCAGCAGGGCATTGCGAAGAATGTGGCGGAAGATGACAACTGTATCGTTCAGCCCTTTGCTGCGGGCGACTGTGATATAGTCGAGCCGCACGACCTCCAGGACACTGGAACGTGTATAGCGCATGATACCGGCGGTCGAGTCCAGACCCAGTACGATGGCAGGGAGAATCAGGTAGCGCGATCGGTCCAGCATGGTGCCCCAGAGGCCCAAATCTCTGCCGATGGTGGAATAGCCGCTGGTGGGCACCCACCCCAATTTGAGCGAAAAGAGATAGATCGCGCCAATTGCGGCAAAGAAGCCTGGAATGGAGATACCGATGAAAGCAAGAAAGGTGAGCACGTAGTCTGGGGGCGTGTACTGATTTAAGGCGGAGAAGATGCCCAGGGGAATGCCCAGGAGAATAGAGATGACAATGGCGGCGGCCATGAGGCGAAGCGTTGCGGGCAGACGGCGAGCGATTTCATCGGCGACGGGGATTTTGCTGCGAATACGCACGCCCAGATTGCCTTGAAAGAGGCCGCCCATCCACTTGAGATAGCGAACGGGAGCAGGTTGGTCGAGACCGTACTTTTCGCGCAATTTTTCGGCGTTGGAGCCTTCGTCACCGCCGGTGGCTGTCTCGAAGTCCATGAGGATCATGGCGGATACAGCGTCGCCCGGGGCCAGTTCGGTGAAGGTAAAGGTTAGGATTGTGATCCCGAACAGGACGGGCAGCATGTGAACGATGCGACGAATGATGTAGCGGTTCATGGGCAGACCCAAGAGTGAGTGGAGAGGAGGAGTGAGACCTTTATCTCACTCCTCCTCGCTCGATCCTTAGCAGTATTTACTCTCCGGCCAGATACCAGGTCGCGGGGTAGCGCTCGGCGAAGGGTTCGTCGAGCTGGCGGTAGACGTTGTTGCAGACATCGGCACTGAAGGCCGAGAAGCGAGTCGGCCAGAAGATGGGGATTTCGCCGGCTTCTGCGGTAATGATCTCGGTGGCCTTGTAGAGCATCTCCTTGCGCTTTTCCGCGTTGGGTTCGGACATGGCGGCTTCGGAGAGCTGGTCGAACTCTTCGTTGCAGTAGTGGCCTACGTTACGGCCGGCCGGCCAGTTGCGGTCGCAGCCGAGGGAGAGGCGCAGTTGGTCCGGATTGAACCAGCCGCAGCAGCCGTAGGAGAGATCGAAGTCATCGTTGTCATAGACACGAGCGACCCAGGCGGGGCCATCCAGGTAGACCAGTTCGACCTTGACGCCGACGTCGTTCCAGAACTGCTGCATGGCGGCGTGGATGCGCTTGTTCTGATCATCCTGGTAGTAGGTAACGAAGCTAATCTCCTGCTCCGAATCCCAGCCGGCCTCTGCGAGCAGTTCCTTCGCCTTGTCCGGGTCGTATTCGTACTTGGTGATATCGGGGCTGACGAATTCTGGGTTGGTCAGCCGGAGATGGAGGACATCGGCCAGTTCACCGTAGTAAGCCTCGGCC
Organism: Caldilineaceae bacterium; assembly: GCA_965207495.1. Lineage (GTDB taxonomy): Bacteria > Chloroflexota > Anaerolineae > Caldilineales > Caldilineaceae > Bin5. Next base: position 1,481,092 of record OZ242287.1, on the reverse strand, counting down.
ATGGCCTCGCGGTCGAGGGCGTGGAGCAGGGCTTGGCGGACGCGTGCGTCCTGAAACTCGGGCCGGTTATGGTTGGGCCAGACGGTCATGCCGCCGCCGAGACGGCCGCCAAGGAGGACGATACTAGGATCGTCCTTATAGCGCTCGTATTCGACTGCTGTGACGCGGCCGGCCATTTGGATCTCGCCGTTTTCGAGTGCGGCGAAGGCGGTAGCGCCGCTCAGGCCGAGGCGGAAGATGATGCGGTCAAGGTAGGGGCGGCCGGCGAAGTAATCCTCATTGGCTTCAAGGATGTAGAACTGATCCGGCTCGTAGTCGCCCATCGTGAAAGGACCGGAACCGATCGGATTGCGAACCGAATACTCGGTATCTTCGAGTTCGGCGAAGGGTATGCCCTCTACCAGATGGCTGGGCCAGATATTGAAGGCAGCAATATTACTTAGCACACTGCTGCGGGGTCTGACGAGGTTCAACTCAACAGTGAAGTCGTCGAGCACCTTGATTCCGGCGATGTGGTCGGCTTCGCCGCTTTCAAATTCCGCGGCGCCGACCATCTGATCGATGCCGGAGGTACGGCCGTGGGAGGCGCCGACATCGGGATGGAAGAACATTTGCAGCGAGAATTTGACATCGTCTGCAGTCAACTGTTCTCCATCGTGGAAGCGGACATCTTCGCGCAGGTGGAAGGTGTAGGTGAGGCCGTCTTCGGAGATCTCCCAGCTTTTGGCCACGTCGGGATGGATGGTGACGGAATCCGTGTCGCGGTCGACCAGCTGGCTAAAGATGTAATCCTCGTGGGCGGCTTGGAACCAACTACTGCCCCGCATGGCGCCTGCGCCTCCGGCCACGACAATCTCGCCACCGTACTTGGGCGGTGAGTCTGTGCAGATGTGAATCATGGTGCTTTCCACGTCCGCTTCGTCATACCACGGTTCGGCGGGTTCGGCCGCCATCTCTTCTTCTGCTTCCTCCTCTGCCATCGTGCCCGATTCGGTCGCGGCCGGGGCGGCGCAGGCTGCGAGCAGCCCGAGCAGAAGGATGAGGAATACAGTGAGTCCAAGGGACTTCCTTGTAATCGTCATGGTTTCAACTCTCCTTTGTGGTGGATGAATTCAAACACATCGTCAACGGCCGCATTGGCGGGAAATGCCAAGTGGGCAAATTGGGACAGCGAATTGACTTCAGGACTTGTGAAACTAGGATAAAGATGCGTGGATCGGGCCCTACAACCACTTCATTGGGGCAGCGGTTACGTAGTTAGAAATCCCGGACGCGAGCTGGTCGGTGGAATAACGGTTCGGTACTGTTCAACGTTTGGGATACGCGGCCTCAACGATTTGACTACGCATTTTATACCACAGACACGCGAGCGGCGTCAAGTGCAGTTTTTTGGGCAGCGGGGGGGGAACTGCGGGGGTCGGGGGTCAGGGGTCAGTGGCTGGGCAGGTGATCGGAGATAGGTATGAAGGGGGCGCGAGGAGAGGGGTGGCTTCGATGGTCTTACGCGGGTTCGAGAGATTATGGAGGAGGAGTCGATTTTTGGGGGCCTTGTTTACATTGTCGGTGTGTAACTACTAAGCCTGGTTGTAGTCAGGGATAAAGGGTTGGCCAAGGAAGGCGTTGTGGATGGCATCAATTGCGTTGAAGCCATGTTTACGAGCGGTAGAGATATAGGAACGCAGTGCACAGAAGATGTGTGCCCCGTCTTCAGTGCGAAAGCAGCCGGATATCTTCTGTTGGACCTTGATCATGCGTACATCTCGTTCGACCAGGTTGTTGTCAAAGGGGATGCGGAAGTCATACATGAAGGCTAAGACGCCAGCCTTGTGTTTGTGCAAACGGTCAAGCAGGTTTTTGGGCGGCGACTGTTTGGGTCGGCCGATCGGTTTGCGTTTTGGCTTAGGCGGGGCAGGGTTGTCGGCAAAACCCTCGGCAATGAGCGCATCGTACTCGGCCTCGTAGTGTGCCAGACGGTCTGGAGGCAAGGTCGTATGCCGTGTTGAGGTTGATGCGACTTCGTCTTTGATGTCGCACAACAAGCGCTTCATCTTCTTGGCCCATGCCTGGTCGTACTGTTCGATGATGAAGTTGAGGTCGCGCAGGTGATGGACGTTGCAGAGGCTATGCTGACAGTCGCTAAACTTGAAGTAGGAGCGCCAGTAATCATGCAGAGCAACGCCTTTGAAATGGGGCAGGACGCCTCCGGCTCGCATGCCGATATGCCCGCGTTTGGCATGGACGTGGTACTGGGTCAGCCTTTCTGTGCTGGCCACGTGCAACCACTGCAGCCGCTCTACGACACGCATGCCGCTCTCATCGAAATGGACGACAGGAGCAGCGATCAGTCGTTGGCGAATCCGGGCCAGACTCCCCTGTGTACGCTTGGCAAGTCGGTAAACAGAGGCGAGTATCACCGGCTCCGAAGGTGCATCCCCGTAGAGCGCAGTCAGCAACTCTCTGATGCGGGCGAAAGGGATGAACTGTTGGCTGTAGAGCTGTCAGGCGAACGCCTTCAGACGCAGACCATACTGGGTCGGCTGCGTAACGTGAGAGGGAAACTCTCCCTTTACGCTCGCACCACAACCAGGACACTGCTTGACTTCCGCCTGATGTTCTGTCACGACGATGCCGGTCGGTGGAACGTCGAATACCTGCCGTTTCTCTTGCCGCGCGACTGCCTCCGCTGTCAGATCTGTCTGGCAGTGCGGGCAATCCGCCAGCTCATGGACGATGACATGGTCCGGCTCCGCCACCTGCATCAAGGTGCGTCCTTTGTGCCCGCGTTGCCCTCCACGCGGCCGCTGCCCAGAGCGGCGCAGACTCTTGCGCCTGCCTTTCTTCGGACCATCGCTGCTCGGCGGCTTGCCGCTGTTGTGACTGTCTTTCGCCAGTTGATCCTGCAAATTCTGGATCAGCTCCTGCTGCACTGCCACCTGCTGCTGCAATTGCTGCACCAACTCCTGTTGCGCACCATATTGCTGCTGCAGAACAAGAATCAGCTCGATCAGGCTCTCTCGGTCTAATCGCTCTAGCTGCTCTCGATCCAACTGGTCCAATTTGCTCATATCTCTTACTCTACATCGGCCAAGAGCAAACGTACATTAGCTCTTTTTCTTTACATAGGCTTAGTAGTTACCTTCCCCAGCATCGTGTCTACAGAAAGGTGTCTACACCCCCACTTGCATCCTCAACCCAGCGACCACTAACTACTGGTGTTTCCCTTACCCCTTACCCCTGACCACTAACCACTGACCCCTGCAGTTCCGCGCCCCGGCAACGCCCCGCCCTTACCAGACCACCGTATCTTTTCTTCCTTGGCTTTGCGTCTAGCCAACAGTATTCTCCCCTACCGGTCCTGTAAGGGCAGGCCCTGTGCCTGCCCCTACACTCCCCTCTACACCAAACTTGTGCCGACCGTTACTCCCCTATACCCCAGACCCAAATCAGGACGAAATAAATCTCCACGCATTTAACCACCCAAATACACAAGAAAAGCCGCGCCTCGGAGCGGCGCAGCTTCATCTCCAGCCTATCCTGGATTGCATCGTTCAGGCGCGAGCACTTCTCTACAAAGAATCCCGCCTGATGGCCACAGATATATTCGTCAACGTAACATAGAGGAAAGCGCAAAGAAACTTTCCCTCAAGCCACACTTTATCCAACATGAAAGCGTCGCCTCTGGCCTGCTCTACACGGTAGCGAAGAGAGCCTGGCCCAAAAACCGAAACATCTCAGCCCAGTATTCATTGTCACTGCTTGACGCGTAGTGACCGCTCCACAGCCCTGCGCGCATTGCCACCCGGTACCCGTTCTTGATCGGTGAATAGAACTCTTGACCGCCGGGTTCCAGCCTAAGCGCGTAATCCACTATGTGAGCAGACTCGTGGATGAGAACGACACTACAAAGCGGCGCCGGATCATTCTTCGGATCAGTTGTCGGATCCCCGGTGCGATGACCAGCCCCTCTCCACCTCCGGAGCGCAGGCCGGCGCTTCCGAGTGCCGTAGGAGAACAGCCGGTTTCTCCGGCTTCGACTTCGGGCGCCTGGGTGATCCGGGCGTCAGCTTGGCTGCGAGTACGTCTATCATATATCACAACCCGAACATTATTGGTGACTTTGGCTTCAAGCTGGCAGCGCCGGTCGGAGAGCATTCCGGCAATGATGTCCCGCGCTCGAAACAACACTCTGTCAGGTATCGCAGCGGGGGAGACCACGGGAATTCCACCAGCGTCCAGGAATTTCTGAAAGAACGGATCGAGCCCGAGGGGGGCTATGGTGGCGGCGTTGGTGTCGTCTAGCCGCAGTCGGGCAGACCGAGGCGCGCAAGGTCATTCCTATCTACATTCCGCAGCCCTGCCGGAATGCACCCGGTCAATCCGTTCCCGCCTAGCCGCAGCCATGTCAGGTAGGAGAGATTGCCCAGTTCTGGCGGGATCCCTCCAGTCAACTGGTTGTTGTCTAGCCCCAGTTCTTCCAGGTAGGAGAGATTGCCCAGTTCTGGCGGGATCGCTCCGCTCAACTGATTGTCGTTCAACCAGAGCGCTGTCAGGTTGGTGAGGCGACCCAGTTCTGGCGGGATCGTTCCGCTCAACTGGTTAAATCCGAGAGACAGGTCTTCCAGGTAGGAGAGATTGCCCAGTTCTGACGGTATCATTCCGCTCAACTGATTGTCGTGTAGCCACAGGTCTGTCAAGTTGGAGAGGCGGTCCAGTTCTGACGGTATCGTTCCGCTCAACTGGTTAGTGCCTAGGTACAGCTCTGTCAGGTTGGAGAGGCGGCCCAGCTCTGGCGGTATCGTTCCGCTCAACTGGTTGGTTCTGAGGCTCAGTACTGCCAGGTAGGAGAGATTGCCCAGTTCTGGCGGGATCGCTCCGCTCAACTGATTGGAGTGTAGCCACAGCTCTGTCAGGTTGGAGAGGCGGCCCAGTTCTGACGGGATCGCTCCAGTCAACTGGTTGTTTTCTAGCCACAGAATTCGCAGGTTGGTGAGATTGCCCAGTTCTGTCGGTATCGCTCCGCTCAACTGGTTTAAGCGAAGGCTCAGGACTGTCAGGTTGGAGAGATTGCCCAGCTCTGGCGGGATCGCTCCGCTCAACTGATTGTCTCTTAGCCACAGCGATCTCAGGTTGGAGAGATTGCCCAGTTCTGGCGGTATCGCTCCGCTCAACTGGTTGGCGTCGAGGTCCAGCCGGCCTAGGTTGGAGAGGCGGCCCAGTTCTGGCGGGATCGCTCCGCTCAATTGGTTGTCGGCGAGGTCCAGCCGGCCTAGGTTGGAGAGGCGGCCCAGTTCTGGCGGGATCGTTCCGCTCAACTGATTGTAGTGTAGCAACAGCTCTGTCAGGTTGGAGAGGCGGCCCAGTTCTGGCGGGATCGTTCCGCTCAACTGGTTGCCGGCTAGCCCTAGGTCTTCCAGGTTGGAGAGATTGCCCAGTTCTGGCGGGATCGCTCCGCTCAACTGGTTGCCGCCTAGCCCTAGGTCTTCCAGGTTGGAGAGATTGCCCAGTTCTGGCGGGATCTCTCCGCTCAACTGGTTCCCGCCTAGCCACAGTTCTTCCAGGTTGGTGAGATTGCCCAGTTCTGTCGGTATCGTTCCGCTCAACTGGTAGTTGGCACCTAGCCAAAGGACTTCCAGGTTGGAGAGATTGCCCAGTTCTGGCGGTATCTCTCCGCTCAACCCGTAAGGTCCTAGTTTCAGGGAAACGACCCGACCTGTGCTGTCGGTTTCAACGCCGTGCCAGTCGTTGAGCGGCGCCTCGGTCAGCCAATTGTCGCTCGTAGACCAGTTGGCGCCATCCGTCGCATTGTAGAGTGCGACCAAGGCTAACCTGTCAGTGTTGGCGCTGAACGCGGTCGGCGTTGGTGTCGTAGAAATCATCGGCACTACAGTAGACGTCACAGTTGGCGTTGGCGTCTGACCGGTCGTCGCGGTAGCAGACGCATATTCCGACCAGAGGCCGGTCTCACCGGCGGCGTTCACCGCACGTACCGTGTAGAAGTAGGTGGTGCCCGCCGTCAGTCCGGTATGGCTGTAGGTTGTGTCAGTCAGGTTGTCTCCGCCGATCTGCTGCCAGCCGCTGTCGGCGTTCCACCACGTCAACAGGTCGTAGCGCGCCGTGTCTGCCACGACACCCCAGTTGAGGTCAATCGTATCCGCGGCCGTAACCTGCGCCGACAGGACAGGCGCGGACAGCGCGGCTGCGGCCGTCGGCGATGGTGTGGGCGTAGGTGTCGTAGAAATCATCGGCATCGCGGTCGGCGTCACAGTTGGTGTGGGCGTAGGTGTCGTAGAAATCATCGGCATTGCGGTCGGCGTTGGTGTCTGCGTTGGCGTTGGCGCCTCTACGGTCGTTACGGTAGCAGACGCATATTCCGACCAGGGGCCGGTCTCACCGGCGGCGTTTACCGCACGTACCGTGTAGAAGTAGGTGGTGCCCGCCGTCAGTCCGGTATGACTGTAAGTTGTGTCTGTCAGGTTGCCGTCGTCGAGTTTCTGCCAGCCGGTGTCGGCGTTCCACCACGTCAACAGTTCGTAGCGCGCCGCGTCTGCCACGGCACCCCAGCTGAGATCAATCGTACCCGCGGCCGTAACCTGCGCCGCCAGAACAGGCGCAGACTGCGCGGCTGCGGCCGTCGCTGACGGTGTGGGCGTAGGTGTCGTAGAAATCATCGGCATTGCGGTCGGCGTAGGTGTCGTAGAAATCAACGGCATTGCGGTCGGCGTTGGTGTCTGCGTTGGCGTTGGCGCCTCTATGGTCGTCACGGTAGCAGACGCATATTCCGACCAGGGGCCGGTCTCACCAGCGGCGTTCACCGCACGTACCGTGTAGAAGTAGGTGGTGCCCGCCGTCAGTCCGGTATGGCTGTAGGTTGTGTCTGTCAGGTTGCCGTCGTCGAGCTTCTGCCAGCCGGTGTCGGCGTTCCACCACGTCAACAGTTCGTAGCGCGCCGCGTCTGCCACGGCACCCCAGCTGAGGTCAATCGTACCCGCGGCCGTAACCTGCGCCGCCAGAACAGGCGCAGACAGCGCGGCTGCGGCCGTCGCTGACGGTGTGGGCGTAGGTGTCGTAGAAATCATCGGCATTGCGGTCGGCGTTGGTGTCTGCGTTGGTGTTTGCGCCTCCACGGTCGTCGCGGTAGCAGACGCATATTCCGACCAGGGGCTGGTCTCACCGGCGGCGTTCACCGTACGCACCGTGTAGAAGTACGTGGTGCCCGCCGTGAGTCCGGTATGGCTGTAGGTTGTGTCAGTCAGGTTGCCGTCGTCGAGCTTCTGCCAGCCGGTGTCGGCGTTCCACCACGTCAACAGTTCGTAGCGCGCCGCGTCTGCCACCGCTGTCCAGTTCAACTCGACCGTACCATTGTCGGCCTCGGCGGTCAGCGAGGGCGCAGGGACCGCGGCTTCCGTCGAAGTCTGTTGGGCCCAGACCAGATTCGCGTATATCAGGAAGACAGTAGTTGCCAGGAGAGCAGCCGCCAGCCAGCCGCCGGGGCCGCGCAGGACTGTCGAAATGTTCCGTGGATGAAACATCGGTTTCTCCTCCCGTCCGTTTGTGGCAAGTCTAATGAGTTACTGCTTATATCGGTCACAGGACCAATAGGGGTGGCGTCTCTCAATTGGGCTGTCGTCGAGCAATCACCTAACCCGAACTTCCCCAAAAAAGATGACTCTCCTATACTCTAGCAAACTAATATAAGATATTTGTTAGGAAATGCGATCCAAGCCTGTGATTTCTTGTAAGAATTGGCCGAGGCCGGCAAATGTGCCCACAAATGCGCAGAACCATGCTTCAATTCAACCAGTGCATTGGCACAGGAACACCGAAACTTTGTCAGCACGATAGTAGTCCTGGTGGCGGTCGCTCCGACTCTGCCTTTCCCGCCTGCCTCCTCAACAATCACTCTCAAAGCGTGCAAAAGTGAAGTTATCCGCGTCTTAGCCTCTTGAGGTGGGCTGAATTCACCACAAGCGCGCAAAAAGGCCGTCCCGCATAATCATGTGCTGAGAAGGCTTCCTGGCTGGTGCAATCAGCTAATGGGGATCGACAGCAGAGTAGGTCAAAACGCTGGCTGCGTTCTGCAAGCCCGCGCAGAGAGAACTGTGCGTCCACTCATTCGTGCACCACGCGAGAGACATGGGAACTGTTCTGAAGGGGATTCCTACCGCGGGAAGGTAGCAGAAGCCTTCGGCCACCCAGTTCGGACCCTGCCGACAAATTGAAGAGGGTAAGGAAGCTCTATGTGGAGATATCGAAAACGGACTGGCCGGAAATACGAGGAAGAACTATCTCGGCCAGTGGCGACTCTTTTCGGACTGGGCGCAGCATATGGGCATTCCCGCACTCCCAGCTGACCCTCACAAGTTGCTGCAGACATATCTGAACCCAACGTTGAACTTGGCCACGGACCGGCCACACTACACTCTGCGGCTGCTGCCATCGCGCACATTCACAGGGCAGCCGGGGTTGGCAACCACTGTGACAACCATTGTGACAACCAAGGTGTCAAGTCGGAGTACACCTTCCCTGGCAAATCTGGAACATTCTAACCCCAGTTGACTCATCAATCTTCGAGAAGTGGTCGCCCTTTGTCCATCCTTCCTTACCCCGCCGCAATTTCATTACGCTTGCGAGTTCGTACGGCTACAATCTAAGCCCCTATTGTCAAGACGGACAGTTCGAAATCCCTCAATGACCTGGTACTACAACCGCACACTGATAAGTTTGGTTTCCTTCGGCGATTATGAGAACAAGCAAGCTGAACTGGAGGCGCTATGGAACTGAGCGAATTGGACAAGTGGGCGGATTGATCAGTTCTAACGTGGATTTGACCCCTGGGGCTGCTTGGCCTGACGAGAAAGCCCCTGTCGTTGGTCAACCAGGGTTATCTAGTTCATTCTTGAATTGCAAAACTCAGACACCCTACAAGCTGAAAGGGGCGTATGATCTCTTGGAAAAAGGACTGCAAGATTTTCAGTTCGATCCTGTTTTCATTTGCCTTTGGGTAACATTGGATATAATTCCCCTTCATTAGTACAGATGTGTCAATACGGAATCGTCATACAAATTCCCTAAAAAAGAGGAATTAGAGGGCGGAAGTGGGGCAACAAAAACCGAATGCTACTATTGTATATAATCCCCTTACTTTGTCATTGTTTACATTTGCAGTCGGGGTCGATATTGGAGGGCTTCGGCCAGGTGGGGCGTGTCGATTTCTTCTTCTGCGGCGAGGTCGGCGATGGTGCGGGCCAGTTTGAGGACGCGGTGGTAGCCACGGGCGCTGAGGTCCATCTGGCGGGCGGCGGCCTGCATCAGGTTTTTGCCATTCTCTTGGAGCTGACAGTAGCGTTGGACCTCGGCCGGACCCATGTCCCCGTTGACGACGATATGGTGTTTGTCCTGCTGGGAGAAGCGGGCCTGTTGGCGGGTGCGTGCCTGTTCGACGCGGCGACGGATGTGGGCGGAGGGCTCGCCGGTGTCGAGGCCGGAGAGCTTCTGGAAGGGGACGCGGGCTACGTCGACGTGCAGGTCGATGCGGTCGAGGAGCGGGCCGCTGATGCGGCCTTGATAGCGCTGAATGGTTGATATGGAACAGGAGCAGGGCTTGCGATCGTCGCCATAGAAGCCGCAGGGGCAGGGGTTCATTGCGGCCACGAACATGAAATTGGCGGGGAAGGAGAGGGTGCCGGCGGCGCGGCTGATGGTGATGATCTTGTCCTCGAGGGGCTGGCGAAGACTTTCGAGGTTTTTGGACCCGAACTCGGGCAGCTCATCGAGGAAGAGGACGCCGCGATGGGCAAGGCTGATTTCGCCGGGGCGGGGCATAGTTCCGCCGCCAACCAGGCCGGCATGGCTGATGGTGTGATGGGGGGCGCGGAAGGGACGGGCACGGATGAGAGGTCCGGCACCGTTGAGTTCGCCGGCGACCGAATAGATGCGGGTGATCTCCATGGACTCGGAGAGGGTGGCTACGGGCAGGATCGAGGGCAGGGCGCGGGCCATGAGGGTTTTGCCGCTGCCGGGCGGCCCCGCCATGCGCACGTTGTGATTGCCGGCACAGGCGATTTCCAGGGCGCGCTTGGCGTGCTCCTGGCCGCGAACGTCCTGGAAGTCGACAGCGTGAACGACCTCCTGAGCGGGGTCGAAGGTTGTCACGGTCTGGGGCGGGATCTCTTTTTGCTCTGAAAGGTGGGCGACGATGTCGCTGAGATGGCTGACGGGGAAGACGTCGATGCCTTCGACGAGCGCGGCCTCAGGCGCGTTGGGCTGGGGAACGAAGAGGCGCTTGTAGCCGGACTTTTGGGCCATGGCCGCCATAGACAGGGCGCCGTTTATGGGGCGGACCGAGCCATCCAGACCCAGTTCGCCGACGATCAGCGCGTCGTCGAGTTCGGCGAGGACCTGGCGGGTGGCGGCCATGATGCCGAGGGCGATGGGCAGGTCGTATGCCGGGCCTTCTTTGCGGAGGTCGGCTGGGGCCAGGTTTACTGTGAGGCGGTGTTGGGGAAAGAAGAATCCGCTGTTGGCGATAGCGGAGCGAACGCGTTCGCCGCTTTCGCGCACGGCGGCGCTGGGTAGGCCGACGACGGTCAGCCGCTCGAGCCCGTTGGTGATATCGACTTCGACTTCGATCTGTTCGGCATCCAATCCTACAATGGCACAGCTGCGCACTTTGGCGAGCATTGACTCCTCCGTCGGGGGTTAACTGAGGTGACAGTGTGGTGACAGAATATTCAGATTTGACCGGTGCTCGTTGGCAGTTCCAAGGGCCCGGTATTTACAGTTTAGCCGGATGCACCGACTGCGGCAACAACGGGGGTTGCTCTATTGGCGGGCAGGCGTGTGTTCAGCGGCCAGATGGCGGCCAGAATGCAGACACTAGGGCTGCGCCTACAGACATTCTTATCTGCTGAGACCGGCGAGTTGCCAGGACTTTGTCAGGGATTCGGCTGTCTCCCTGGCGGCGTCGGCGGGGGCGAGGTCGCGGATGCGCTGGTTGAACGGCTCGACCGTGACCGGGCCGTCGTAGCCGATGGCGTCGAGGGCCTGCAGGAAACCGGCGATGTCGGTGAGGCCGGTCTCGGCGGGCAGCGTGCGTTCGAAGTCGATCTGCTCGTCTGCGCTGCGACCGGCGACGGCATCGTTTACGTGGACATTGACCACCTGGGCGTTGGAAAGGTTGCGCACTTCGGCGACGTCGGTGTGGCTGGTGAAGAGGTGAAAGATATCGACGAGCAGTCCGACATTGTTGATGCCCAGGTCGGTCCCCAGCTGTTGAGCGCCCGCCATCGTGTGGATGAATTCGTATTTCTTCTCGTCGCGCAGGGTCTTGGGGCCGACCCATTCCAGCCCGAAACGGACGCCGTGATCGGCGAGGATTTGGGCGATTGGCCGCAGGCGGGCGACGTGGAATTCGTAGTTCTCCTCCCAGGGCAGGTCGTCGTCTGCGGGGGCGATAAAGGTGGAGGTACGGTCGGCGCCGAGAGATTTGGCGAGGGCGGCCTTGGCGGGCAACTCGGTCAAGCCCTGCCGCCAACTTTCTTCTTCGGCGCGGTAGGAGAATGGCATACTCCAGATACCGAACTGCAGCCCGGCGGCGGCCATCTGGTCTGAGATCGAAGCGGCGCCGTGGCTGTCTGCGATCTGTTGGAGTTCGACGATGGACACGTCGAGACCGCCGTACCCGAAACGGAGGGCGAGCTGGATGGCTTCGCTGAACGGTACGTTGATGCCCAATGGTCCGGGGCTGAAGTTGGGAAACACAGTTCTCTCCTGACGGGAGTCAATGGGGTCTGCTCCCGTATTAGTACAGCAAGGGATGGGCGGTCTTGCGCCGGTGGTGCGGCAGGCTATGTGGTGCGACGGACTATGTGGTGCGACAGACTATGTGTTCTCTTTGGCCTGTTTGCGGCTGCTCAGCCCGAGGCTGGTGGTGATACCGACAAGGCCGGCCAGGCCAATGATCAGATAGACCTGCTGGTATGCCTCGATGACGGGCAGGCCGCGTTGGAGGGCGCTGTGAAGCAGAACTCCGGCCAGCGCGGTGCCGATGGCGACGCCTACGAAGCGAATCATACTATAGACGCCGGCGGCTGTCCCCATCTCCTCCTCATCGGTCTCTGACATGGCGGCCTGATGCAGTGCGGCGAGCATGGTGCCAACGCTCAGCCCTTGAAGAGCCAGCAGAGCAATGACCAGACCGATATGGGCGGAGGCGGGCAGTTGGGAGAAGAGAAAGACGGCAAGCGCCTGTCCACTCAGGCCAGCGAGAACGGGCCAGCGGCTGCCCCAGCGGTCGGCTGCGAGGCCGCCGAAACGCACCATGACGGTCATGGCGCCGGGGTTGATCGTCAGGATCAGGCCGAGGTAACCTGGACTGAGGTCGTGGATATCGACGAGATAGAGCGGTATCAGGAAGCTGGACCCCCCCATAACGAACATGCGCATGGAGGCGCAGAGGGAGGCGAAGCTGAAGGTGCGGTGTCTGAAGAGATTCAGGTTGACGAAGGGATCGGGGCGGCGTCTTTCCCAGACGAGGAAGGCGACGAAACAGAGCAGTAGAGCGCCCAAGAGGCGCCAGTCCCGCAGCGGGTCCACGCCGGTGATGGGGCGGCTGGAGAGATAGAAGAGCCCCATGGTAAGGGCGCCGGCGAGCAGAAGGACGCCGGGCCAGTCGAAGGTGCGCCAGAAGCGGGGGCGCACATTGCTGAGGCCGGCGGGAACCCATAGTTTTACGGCCAACAGCCCGAAGAGGCCGAGCAAAATGGCCGGCCCGAAGGCGGCGCGCCATCCCCAGGCGTCGACGAGAAAGCCGGCGAAGAAGGGGCCGATGGCAGCAGTCAACGGGCCGATGGAGCCCCAGGTGCCCAGGGCTTTGCCTCTTTCGCCTTCGCGGAAGATGGTGGCAATGAAGGCCATACCGAGGGGCATTATGCCGGCGATGCCGAAGCCCTGGACGGCGCGGCCAATCATGAGCCATGTCAGATTGGTTGCGAAGAAGGCCATAGCCGAGCCGGCGGAGAAGATAGCGATTCCGCCCAGGATGAGACGGCGGCGGCCCACGCCATCGCTGAGGCGGCCGTAGACGGGCATGAGGATCATGTAGGGCAGGGTAAACGCGCTGGAGGTCCAGGCGACGACGTCTGCGCTCATGGCGAAGGAGTCGCGCAGGACGGGAAGGGCCACACGGCTCATGGAGGAGCTGAGAGGCATGATCGTTGACGGGATCATCAACGCGTAGAGGATGAGCCAGGCTTGCTGCGAAGGCAGAGCCTGCGCTTTGGCAGGAACCGGTTCGGCTTCGGAATCGTTTTTTCTTCGTATGCCAATCCGACGGAGGATTGGGATGGGGGTACTTTCCATGCGAGATGCCTTTTGATCGGGGCGCGAGACGCCGGCCAGGCGGCCCGACTCTTTAGCGGTTCAGACGGATTTAATAATCATACCTGTTGAGGGCGCAACGGGTAAATGCGTTGTTGCGTCGATGCTCGTGTGCGCGGCGGGGGAACGGCGGGGGAACTGCAGGGGTTAGGGATTAGGGGCTGAGATGGCGCGTGAGGAGGTAGACACTGTTGGCTAAACACCTTTCTCTAGACACGTTGATGGGGAAGAATCAGCACGGTGGTCTAGTAAGGGCGGGGCGTTGCGGGGGCGCAGCCCCCGCACAAGAGAGGGCCGAAGGCCCGAACGCACAAATGCAAGGAGAGAGGGAAGAGGAGAGAGGAGAGAGTGAAACCGAATGGTCTGCAGGAAATTGGACTGGACGTGGCCTCTTCGATAAGGGAGGTACAAGAGAGTTCAGGTCCGTTTTGGGGTGCGCCCGGTCGGATGGCGGCATTGACAAAAAGGGGATGGCGTGACAAGATGCAAGGATCAGTAAGGAACTCATCGACACCATTTTTGGTGAGAGGCATTCTTGGCAGTTCAACCACCCTGAAAAACCTGGTGGCCGCTCTTTGGTCGGTCTGCGGTGGGTTGTGCGCGGATGGAATGTTGTGCGCAGGCCCACGCGTTGGCTTGCCCTGCTTTGGGACAGTCTGGCGGGGGCAGGCGTAGTTGATTGACGGCAGTCCGGCAAGGGGGGGGTTGACACGCCGACCACCCTGAAAAGGAATCGTCCAAATGAAAGCTTTGATGTACCGCGGCCCGTGGGAGATGCCCGTGGAGGAGATCGAGGAACCAACGCCGACGGCGGGGAAGGTGGTCGTGGAAGTCGAGGCGGTGGGCATCTGCGGCTCGGATGTACACGGTTTCACCGGCAAGAGCGGCCGGCGCACGCCGGGCATTGTGATGGGGCATGAGTTTGCGGGCACGATCGGCGAGCTGGGGCCAGATGTGGAGGGCTACGCTGTCGGCGACGGTGTGGTCGTGATGCCTCTTTTTACGGTGGCGCCCGGGGGGGACCCGTATCCGATCAACCTTTCGCCCCACCGGCGACTGACGGGCATGAACGAGCACGGCGCGTATGCGCAGCGCGTTGCGGTGCGGACGACGCAGTTGTTTCCCAAACCGGCCGGGCTGAGTTGGCAGAGAGCGGCACTGTGCGAGCCGATGGCGGTGACGCTGCACGCGGCCCGCATTACACCCATCAACCCGATGCAGAAGGTCGCGGTGGTTGGCGTTGGGCCGATTGGCCTGCTGGCGATGCTGGCGGCGCGCTTGAAGGGGGCTGGAACGGTCATTGCGGTTGACCGTTCGGCGCACCGGCTGGAGCTGGCGGAGGAGTTGGGCGCAGACGCGGTCATCAATGTAGACGAGACGGACGCGGTCGCGACGATCCGGGAGATGACGGACGGGGGCGTGGATGTGGCGTTTGAGGCGGTAGGACTAAGCCCGACGGCGCAGCTTTCGGTAGAGGCGACGCGCAATGGGGGCAACGTAACCTGGATTGGAAACAATGCGCCGATGATCGAGTTGGACATGCAGAGCATTGTCACGCGTGAGATGAGCGTGCGCGGCTCGTACGGCTTTGACGAGACCGATTTTGCGGCGGCCATCGAAGCGCTGTCCTCGGGCCGACTAAATGTTGATCCGCTGGTGGAGAAGGTAGCGTCGCTGGACGAAGGGCCGGAACTGTTCCGCAGCCTGGCCGCGGGCGAGAATGACCTCGTCAAGATCATTTTGAAACCGTAGACGAATCGGATAGATGTGATAGGCGCAAAATCGGATAGCGCACTTGTCCGATCTTTGAACAGTGTGATTGACTGAATACTGTGATTGACTGAAAACTAATGAAAACCACGCGTTCATCCCGATGAAAATCGCAGCGTTTCCCAAGTGTTATCTGGACGATATATCTCTTCACCGCACGATGTCGGTCTTCGACTGGATCGAGCAGGCGAAAGAGCTTGGCGCCGAGGGGTTGGAGATGTATGAGGGTTTTTTCTGGAGTCTGGACGACGCATACATCGATTCGATCGGGGAAGCGCTTGAGGGGGCCGGTTTTGCGATGCCGATGCTGTGCTGCTCGCCCGATTTCACCGACCCCGACCCGGGGGCACGGCAGCGGGCGGTGGAACGGGAAGCGGTGATGATCGGAATCACGCGGCGGCTGGGCGGTCCCGGGGCGGTTTGCCGGGTACTCTCGGGCCAGAGAAGGCCGGGCGTATCGGTCGAGCAGGGGCTGGAGTGGGTGGTGGCGTGCATAGAGGAATGCATTGACATTGCCAAAGAGAATGACATAGTGCTTGGACTTGAGAACCATTACAAGGACGGTTACTGGAAATATCCGGAATTTGCGCAGGGGATGGAGACTTTTGTAGAGTTGCTAGAGGCCATTCCGGAGCGGACTCATTTCGGCGTCCAGTATGACCCTTCGAATGCGCTGGTTGCGGGGGACGATCCGGTTGAGCTGCTGCGCAAGGTGGCGGACCGGGTGGTGACGATGCACGCCAGCGACCGTTTTCTGGAGGCGGGGACTACGCTGGAAGAGGTGCTGTTGCCGGACGGCCTGATCGGGTATCCTGATAAACTCCAACACGGCATAACCGGACAGGGCAGCAACGACTACGACACCATCTTTTCGATCCTGCGGGACAGGGGATTTGGAGGCTGGGTTAGTATTGAGGACGGCATCAACGGCATGGAAGAGATGCGAGAGAGCATCGAGTTTTTGAAGCGCAAGCGTGCCCAGTATTTCGAAAATTAGGAACTTTGGAGCAGGAATCGGGAAAGCGTACTGGCTCGATTCGAAGTGCCGCGGAGGCTAAGCGTTGTCGATAAAATTTGGGACGGATGGCTGGCGAGCCGTCATCAGCGAAGATTTCACTTTTGAGAATGTGCGTAAGGTCGCGCAGGCGATCGCGGATGTCACGAACGCCCAGTTCAGGGGTCTGCCGCGTCTGCAGCCGTCGCTGGTCGTGGGGTTTGACACGCGGTTTTTGAGTGATCGTTACGCGGTAGCGGTGGCGGAGGTGCTGGCCGGAAACGGTATCCGGGTCTGGCTGAGCCAGGCGGATGCGCCGACGCCGATGATCTCGTATGCGATCGTTGACAAGTGGGCTGACGGCGGCGTGATGATCACGGCGAGCCACAATCCACCACGCTATAACGGCATCAAACTGAAGGCGTCGTACGGCGGCTCGGCCAGCGCGGCGACGCATAAAGAGGTGGAGCGGCGCATTCATTTGCGTGAAGGGCGGGGAGAGCAGCCGAGAAGGATGGACTATGATCAGGCGATCAAGGCCGGCATCATCGAACGCTTCAACCCGCTGCCGGCCTTCCGTTCGCAGATGCGGAGCCTGGTGGATTTTGATGCGATCGAAGGGGCTGGGCTGTCGGTCGCGGTCGATGCGATGTACGGGGCGGGACGGATTTATCTGCGGCGGCTGCTGGAGGGGGCCGAGTGCCAGGTGACTGAACTGCGCAACGAGATGAATCCCGGTTTCAACGGGATTCACCCGGAGCCGATCGCCCAGCATCTACAGCCGCTGGTGGCAGAGATGGCTACGGGCAAGTATCATCTGGGGCTGGCTACCGATGGCGACGCCGACCGAATCGGGGCGATCGACCCGGACGGACGTTTTATTGATCCGCATCAGATTATGGCGCTGCTGGTGGATTATCTGATCCAGGACCGGTCGCTACGGGGGAGCATTGCCAAGACGGTCAGCACGACGCAGATGTTGAACCGGCTAGGGGCGCACTACGGGCTGCACGTGCACGAGACGCCGGTGGGCTTCCATTACATCAGCGATCTGATGCTGCAGGAGCCGGTGCTGCTGGGCGGCGAAGAGAGCGGAGGCATCAGCATACTGGGCCACATTCCCGAAGGGGACGGGTTGCTGATGGGACTGCTGCTGACAGAGTTGGTGGCGAAGCGCCGCAAGCCGCTGGGGGTGCTGATAGACGAGTTGATGGGAAGGCCGTATATGGGCCAGTTCTGCTACGGCCGCGACGACCGGGCGGTGAAGCCGTTCCCCAAGGCGGACCTGGTGGAGGGCTTGATCGCGAATCGACCGAGCGCGCTTACGGGAACGAGCGTAGCGCATGTGAATAACCAGGACGGGGTGAAGTTCATCCTGACGAACAACAGCTGGTTACTGATCCGGCCCAGCGGCACGGAACCGTTGCTGCGTATCTATGCGGAAGCCTCTTCGAAGGAGGCGGTGGCGACGTTGCTGGCCGAAGGGACGGTTCTGGCCCAACAGGTATTGAAGATGATCTGAGCGGAAGCAGGACGGGCCGTTGGCTTTGCGTGCCGAGGGACGTTTGTTATTGCGTATTGCGTATTGCGTATTGCGTAAAGGCAGACATGGCAGGGACGGTACTCGCTACAATGTTGTAACAAACAAAACCATGCGATCCGCGAAGTCACACGGTGTCACCCTAAGGGCCGCGAGGAACACCAGAGGCGTTTCGGATTTTCCTGGCTTCACCACGCGGCGGTTCGCGGGAAAGCAGTTTGCTGGCGCGATTGGCTATTTTGAGGAACGTCAACGGGCCCTGATCGCTGTAGACGGGTTACAGTAGTAGGCAGGCTATATTGGTAGGCAGGGGAGGGCGTGAGCTGAGTGGCTCGCGCCTTTGCAGTTTTATGGGCAGATGCGTTACGGGCTGCCCCAGGGAAGTCGGGATAGCTCGCCTTCTTATTCGTGCGCCGTTTTTCAGCTGGGCCCGGGGATCTGGCGCAGTCTGATTTCCTGGCGCGTCTTCTCGAAAGTCTGGCGGAGTTTCAGGTCGGAGCCAGTCTGTGCGCCGACGACGCGCTGTGCGCAGGTGACACAGCCCAAGGAGGCCTTGTAGCTGCATTGATCACAGTTGAGGCAGTCGCAGAGGCGGATCATCATGAGAGAGAAGGCGAGTGTATCCTCGTTGCCGTCGCGCTGACTTGCGACCTGACTGACCAATTCCTGCCAGTCGGCGCCGCGTTCCCGGCCCAGCGGCCTGATGGCCCGATGGGGAAAGAGAATTTCACTTTGCGGGTACATGACGGCTCCTCTCGTGATTTTTCGGTTGTTGGCGCCCGCCCGCGTGTGGGGCAGACTATGGCGACTGACTATCGGGAACTGAATTGGCGGTAGATTCAGCGGCGTAAAGTTCAGATGCCGGCGGCGAAAAGAAAGACGAACAGGGCGAACAGGGCGATGGCAGACAGCGTGACGATCAGAACGAACAGGAGCGGCAGCAGGACGGCGGCCAGCGAGCGCAGACGGGGCAGGCGTGTCACTTCCTCGTTGGCCCTAGTGTAGACGACGAGGGCCCAGATGACGCCGACCACGCTGCAAATGCGGCCGAAGCAGGGGATGGGCGCGAGACCGATTAGCAGAAGGGGCGCGGACGCGAAACCGGTGGCGGCGAAGAATGGCTGCAAACGGCATTTTGCGCCCAGAAAGTAGTTACAGACCATAACCAGCGCGCCGTATACGATCCAGAGGGCGAGCCAGCGCAGCGGCCAGTTGATCCATTCGCCGAGGGCGCTGATGAAGGCGGCGAGCCAGCCTGGCAGAGGCTGCGGCAGGCCGGCGAGCAGCTGGAATAGCTCGCCAAGGTGGACAGGGTTGAACAGGGTGACGATATAGTTCAGCGGTGTCTGTTGTAGGAGAGAGGCCTGTGCGCCGAGGCGGGCGAGAGGCAGGGCGGTACCGGCTGAAGCGGCCAGCTCCCAGTTGACCAGGAAGGGCAGGAAACCGGCCAGCAGTCCGAGAAGGAAGACCATGCCCAGGGACTGGCGCATGGTGGTTTCGGTGAAACCGGAGGCGCGCAACTGGACTGCGTCGCTCAACTTCTGAGGCGAGGGCAGCCAGTGGCGGATATTCACAGACTGCCCCCGGCGATGAGGAGCAGCGCGCCAAAAGCGATGGCGGCAACGGCGCTGACGAGAAGAAGGAGAAGGTAGGTGCCGACGGCGACCAGCGCGGCGGGGCCGGGAGGCAGTTCGTGGGCCACTTCCAGCCCGCGAAAGGCGATCAGAACGCCCCAAACGTGGATCAGGACGGAGGCGACGGAGACGAACGGAATCACGGTGAACAGATAGAGAAGACGAGGGGCGTTGCTAAGGGCGACGGCGCCCAAAGTCTGGGGGAGCGTGCCCTGGCCGCCGGCTGCACGGGCGAGCAGGTGGCTAGCGAGGCCAAAGAAAAGCCACTGGCCGATCAGGCCGAGGGGGGTCGTGGCGAGAGTCAGGAGGCTGAAACCGACAGTGTCATAGCCGCTGTAGGCGAGCAGGAGCGGCCAGCCGCTGCGCAGGGCGTTTTCAAGCTCGATCAAGGTTTCACCGCCAGCTGTGCCCTGGCGCAGGCTTTGCAGGACGGTGTTCAGGAGGGCTTCGGAGGGCGGAAGCGAGGCGGTAAGCAGGAAATTGCCGATGAGCTGGGCGACGGCGACCAGAACACCGATGCAGGCGCACAGAAACAGTCCCTCAATCCAGGGATTGTCGTCGTCTACCATTTCTACGAATGGGTCGGGTTCCAGAAGGAGGGCCTTCCCGATGAACCGCGGATAGTTCTGTGGTTGTAACATCCGGTTGCGAAGTGTGCCCGGGCAGTAGGCCCAAAGCGGGCCCCATTTGAGGGATGGGCTATGCTCAGGAATGCTGCTGCCTGCGGCAAGCCCTTTGTCCAGTTCTGGAAATCATAGCACAGGTATTACTTGGCCTTGAAAAACGGGACTGTCCGGTGAGCGTAGAACACACTTGGGACGGCGGGCAGCGAGGAGCACTGAGTCAGACGCGCAGGAGATCGAAATGTCAGAGAAACGCATCACTCTTCCGACGGGGAAACTGCCGCCAGAGCTGCTGGCGGCGCTCATCTCGACCTTGCCGATCGATGACCCGGACCTCTTTTTGGGGCCGGGTGTAGGCGAGGACGCGGCCATCATTGAAGTTGGCAGGGTTGCAGGGGACGGGGGTCCCTCTGGCCGGTGGGAGCGCAGCTTGTCCCAAGGGGGCAGCGCCGACACGTTGCTTGCCGCGAAGAGCGATCCAATCACCTTTGCCACTGATGAGATCGGTTATTACGCGGTCAATGTATGCGCGAACGACCTGGCGGTGTGCGGCGCGCGGCCGCGCTTTTATCTGCCCACGGTGCTGTTGCCTGAGGGGACGACGGAGGCGGATGTCCGGGGGATTTGCGACCAGTTGGGCGCAGCCTGCCGCGCGCTGGGTGTAGTGGTGGCGGGCGGGCATACGGAGGTGACGGCGGCGGTGAATCAGCCGGTTGTGGCGGGTACGCTGCTGGGGGAGGTGAAGAGGGGGAAGGTGGTGCGGACGGGCGGTTGCCGGCCGGGCGACGCGGTGCTGCTGGTGGGGAGTGCGGGCGTTGAGGGGACGTCGATCATCGCGCGGGAGATGCGGGAGGCATTGCTGGAGAAGGGCTGGTCGGCGGCGGAGCTGGAGGAGGCGGCCCATTATCTGTACGAGCCGGGGATCAGTGTGCTGGAACCGGCGCTGGCGGCGGCGGAAGCAAAGCTGGTGACGGCGATGCATGATCCGACAGAGGGCGGCGTGGCGACGGGTTTGTGGGAGCTGGCTGACGCTTCTGGCTGCGGGTTGGAGGTGGATCTGTCGGCGGTGCCGGTGACGGCGTTGACGGCGGCGGCGTGCGCGGCGTTCGGGCTGGATCCGCTGGGGACGATCGCTTCGGGGGGGCTGCTGGCGGCCGCCGCGCCGGAGGATGTGGACGCGGCGCTGGGCTTGTGGCAGGAGATGGGGAGGTCGGGGCGGGTTATTGGGCGCGTGCTGCCGGCGGAGGAGGGCGTTTATGGGTTGCGGGAAGGTCGGCAGGTGGGGCTGCCGCGGTTTGATGCGGATGAGATTGTGAAGTTGTGGGGGGCGTGAACGGTACTGAGAACTGGCCGAGGTAGACAAGACCCGGGGTGTTATACCAGAAGCAGATCTGCAGAGTGCAGATAGTGGTTTCGGTGGGAGTACAAGGGCAAACGCGGGTGCTGGAGCTCTGCAGAGCGGGTCAGGAAGAATTTTTGCGCAAGCGGGCCAATTCAGCTTGCAAAGCCTTCACTTGTTCTTCGGCCCTCTCACGCGCTGCCGACTCTGTTTCGGCCCTTGTGAAAGCGACCTGAAGCTCTGGGATTACATATGCGGAATACAGGTCGTCTCGAGCCAGATCGGCCAGACGTGGGCGGCGCTGAAGATCATCCAGCCGGAATTGCAGACCCGCCAACACGTTTGAGCGAATTACGCCGTTCGCGTCAGGCGGGATCTCTTCATATTCTCCATCCGAGGTGAGCGCGTAGAAACGCATGCGCTCACCCTCCGGGTCGAGGATGTAGTACTCCTTCACTCCGCCCAGGGCATAGTCGCTTTTCTTCTCCTCTGTATCCCGCAGTACCTCCACCAGTGTGGAATCTGAGACCGCTTCGACAACCATGTCGCAGACTCCGTCAAAGTGGCGTTGATCCAACGCTCCCCACGACACGGGGTTGGCGTTAAGAATCACGCCTATGTCGGGTTTGCGTATCTGGAGGCGCTCACCATTGGGGTCGGATTCGTCTTCGATTTTCAGAACAAAACCGGTTTCCAGGTTGATCAGAGACGCGTGATCATAAGTCTCCACATTGCAAAGCAGGAGGGCGAGGAACCAGTTATACAGGCCGATTTGGGGGGCATTGGGCAAAGGTTTGGCCTCCAGTATGCCGTTGTTCCACTCGTAGCTGACGTCGAGGTCAGGGTAAGGGTTTTCATACCACTTTTCCCAGTATTCTTCGAGCGTGACGTAGCGTCCATTGTCCGGCGCCCAGGAGGTATCCGGGGTGAGATTCGGTGAGACAAATTCGGTCTGGGTGGAGCGATTCGACTGGGGTTGATCTGTCTGCGTTTGAGAAACGTCAGGCACCAGTTCTGTGGTTTCCATGCACCGTTCTCCAGAATAGCAGTTGCTCGCAACGCAACTGACCTACCGGCATTGTATCACGACATTCGCGGTTGACCCGAACAGCCGTCGCCTAGGTAGAACATGTGTTTAGAAAAAAGGGTGGAAGGGGATGGTTTGCGTGCTGGCGCGTTAGGGTACGCGGGCACGCACACGGGGCGCGCTTGCGGGCGGAGGAGGCCAGATGATGCGGTTCAGAGGAAGGTTTTAAGCGGCGAGCCATTCAGCAAGTGGGTGCAGACGGTGAAATCGGGCGGTTCGCAGGGGGGAACCCGATGCGACGGCGGCTGCTTTCGGGCTGCGCAAATTCTCAGCCGGTCGTGCGGCTGTGCTGGTCTATAGCCCTTCAATTGTTTCGGCGGCGAGATGGTCGACGACGGCTTTGACGTCGCCGCCTGATTCGTTGTAGACGCGCAGCTGGCGGTCGGCGCTGGTGCCGTTGGCGAGGATCTGTTCGATGGGGGCGATCTCTTTTTCGGTGCCGAGCTCGGCGATCTCCTCGCCGACCAGTTCGACCAGTTCGCGCATCAGGGAACGGGCGGGGAGCTCTTCCTGTTTGCCGAAGTCGATCATTTTGCCGTCCAGCCCGTAGCGGGCGGCGCGCCATTTGTTCTCGTCGATCAGCTCTTTGGTGAAAACACGGAAAGTGACGTTGCGCTGGCGCAGCTTCCAGTGCCAGAGCACGAGGGCCTGGCAGAGGGCGGTGATGGCGATGGCCTCGTCGACGCGCGGGCAGACGTCACAGATGCGGAATTCCAGGGTGGGGTAGATGCCATGGGGCCGCACGTCCCACCAGATCTTGCTGGTGTCGGGGATGCAGCCGGTGTTTGTGAGGGTGCTGATGAGGCCCTCGTAGGCGGCGCGGTTGGGGAAGACGTCGGGAATGCCGCTGCGGGGGAAGTCCTCGAAGACGACGGCGCGGTAGCTCTTAAGCCCGGTGGGCTGGCCCTGCCAGAAGGGGCTGCTGGCGCTGAGGGCCAGGAGGTGGGGCAGCATGTAGCGGAGGACATTCATGGTGTCGATGGCGAAGTTGGGGTCCTCAAGGCCGACATGAATGTGCATGCCATAGATGAGGAGGCGCTGGGCCAGTAGCTGCATCTCCTCAAGCACGCCCTGATAGCGCGGGAAGGGGGTCACTTCCTGCTCGGACCAGCGGCTCGAAGGGTGCGTGGAGGCGGCTACGATTGCCAGGCCTTTTTCCTGGGCGAGGCGGCTGATGAAGGCGCGCTGGCGCAGGAGCTCCTCTTTGGCTTCAGCGGGTGTAGCGCAGACTGGCGTGCCGAGCTCCACCATCGACTGGTGCAGCTCGGCTTTGATCTCCCGCTCCACGATCACCATCTGGCCATTTTCGATGAACTGGGTGATGAAAGAACGCAGCTCACCGCTTTCGGGATCGATGACCTGATATTCTTCTTCGATGCCGAGTGTCAGTTGGGGTCGTTCAATCATAGGCTTTGCTCCGTCTGCGAAACGAGGAAATCGACGACCGCCCTGCCGTCTTCGCCGCTCTGCCGCCAGACATGGCGCTGCTGGTCGGAACTGGCGCCCCGCTGCATGATGGTGTGGATGTGGGAGACCTCTTGGCGGCAGTTGAGGCGGTCCAGTACTGGTTCGACGCGTTCGAGCAGTTCGTGCAACAGGTCGTGAATGGGTACTTCCTGTTCGATGCCGAAATCGAGCAGGTTTCCCTGGAGCCCGTAGCGGACGGCCCGCCATTTGTTCTCGGCGATGAGCGTGCGGTCGTAGAGGCGGAAGGACATGTTGCGATGGCGCAGGTCGACCATCCAGGCAACGGTTGCCTGGATCAGCGCGGCGACGGCGAGCACGTCGTCGATATCGGGCAGGGCGTCGCAGACGCGAACTTCGAGCGCGGCCTGTTCGGTTGGGGTCGTACTGGACTGGGCGTTGCGGCCGGCATCAGTGCGCGGGCGGGACGGGTCCTGCTGATGGGAGTGGGGGCGGATGTCCCACCAGATGGCTTCGGGATCGGGTATGCTGTTGGTGCGCAGGAGGGTATCGACGTAGTTTTGATAGTCGCTGAGGCTGCGGAAGGCGTTGGGAATGCCGGTGCGGGGCAGGGCGTCCAAGAGGACGGAGCGGTAGCTGGCCAACCCGGTATCGAGGCCCTGCCAGAAAGGTGAGGCGTTGGCAAGGCAGAGGATGTGGGGCAGCAGGTAACGCATTGCGTTCATGACATCGATGGCCAGATTTCTGTCGTCGATGCCGACGTGGACGTTCATGCCGAAGGCGAGCAGGCGACGGGCGATGAACTGTGTGTCCTCGATGAGGGCGCGATAGCGGGGCGACTCCTCCAGTTCCCTATCCCAGTGACTGAAGGGGTGGGCGCCGGCGACCATCATTTTGAGGCCGTGGTTTGCGGCCAGTTGCCGCATTTCGCGGCGGATGCGCAGGAGCTCCCGGCGGGCCTGCTTGATATCGCGGCAGATCGGTGTACCCGTTACGGGCGTGGAAGCCAGGTCCGGGGAACCTGTGGATGGCTTGCTCTGGGTCTGGTCGTGCAGGAGCGTGAGCCCTTGTGCTGTAGCAAAACCACGCAGCTCGCGGGTGTCGGGGTCGACAAACTGATATTCCTCTTCGATGCTGATGTCAAAGGATGGTTGGCTGTACTCGGCCATAGCTCGCTCTCTTCTTCCGCGTCATCGCGGGGGTTTGAAACGCCGGATTTCTGTTGCATATCCCGGGGTTTGTCCGGCGTTCGGCGTCGTTGCTCCGTTCGCGGCGTACGGTGACGGGGCCTGCTACGCGTTCTTTTCTTCAACCACAAACACCGGCACAATTGAGCCGCCGCCGGCGGTCACGTTGAGGAGTGTCTGGCTGCTGAGGCGGCAGAGACAGCCGTGTACGCGTTCGCCGCGGAACAGAAAGGGATCCGAATCGACGAGGCGAAGGTCGATATCGACGCGGCCATCTGTGGTCATGGCCGGGAACTCCTCGTAGGCGATTTGCACGCGTTCCTGAACGACGGCCGGTTCGGTGGCGGCGGCGGCCAGGGCCGCGTCCCATGCGGGCTGTTCGGTTTCCCAGCCGATGAGCACGCCCTTGCCGCCGTATTCGTCGTTCGGTTTGATCACCAGCCCCTCGCGGTTTGCGCTGGCCCACGGCAGGAGGTCAATTGGATTGCCGGCCGGGTCGAGAGTGGACCGTTCCTCGACAGTGCGGGTCCAGGGGATGTGCGCTTTGACCGCCTGCTGCTCGTCTGCGGTGAGAAGATGAGCATTGCGCTCGTCGCTGGCGACAGCCAAGCTGGCCTTTTTGTGGAGGAGCTTGCAGCTGAACGGGTTGACCAGGCAGATTGCGCGGGCGTGCAAGGCGTGGACGATGGGATGGTCCAGGCCGTAGCGGAGCAGGAGCTCGCTGATCAGGACGCGCTTGTAGACGAAATCGACGGGTGTGCCAGCGGCATAGAGGCGCCCGTTTCTGAACTCCATTTCCTCCGGGTCGCAGATGACAGCGGTGATACCATGTTCGGCGAAGTACTCGACGAAGAGGTCGAATTCGCTGGCGGTGGGTACGCCGCGCCAGTCGACGATTGCGATATCGGGCAGTTTGCTGTGATCGCCGCGCCACTCGTGGTAGACACGCAGGAATTCGTCGAGAGCCGGCCTTTTGCTGGGTAGCGAGTGCACTGCGTAGAGCTGGCCGAACTCTTGCATGACCGGCATTTCAAGAAACAGATCGCCGAGCACGTCCGAATAGGCCATGGAGGCCGGGCTTTCGCCATTGAACTCGACAAAGCCGAGGCTGCGGCTGCCGTCCAGGTTACGGGCGAAAAAGCTGTCGAGGCGGGCGGTGGGGATGGTGGAGAGGAAACCGTGATCGATACGAATAAGTTGCTCTTCTTCGGGTGTTGCGTGGATCTGCGCGCGCAGCCCGTCGTCGTCCAGCATGAGACTTGCCAGGCGGTCGAAGAGGCGGAGAATCAACTGGGTGCGATTGACCAGATAGCTCCACTCTTCAGGCGAATAGAAAAGTGGACGCAGAACGGTGCAGAGTGGGCGCTCGCCGAAAACCATGTTGCGATCGGCCATGCGCGCTGTCAGAAGGCCCCAGCTGTCGTTGGCCAGGCCGGGGCGGGAAAGGAGGTCATGGTAACGGTCGATGGCGGTCAGTGGGTTCATTTGGCCATTAGCCGTCCTGCGTTTCTCAGCGGCCTTCAGAGTCCTTCAGTATACTTCGAGATTGCGGGTGTGTGCCAAGCGCTGAAATCTGGCGGCTATGGGCTGCAGTTTATACCGTAGCCCGGTTCACCGGCCTCGGGGTCGCGGAAGGTCAACGTCAGGTCGAAGGCCTGTTGGTCGACCAGCTGTGCGTCCTTGCTCAGACCGACGGAGAGCGTTGCTTTGACGCGGTAGGTCTCGTCGGGGGTGACAGGGTCTTTGAGGTGCAATGTGTTGTTGAGGCGGGTATCTGTTTGCGCCAGGAGGAAGAGGCTGTTGTTTTCGGTACCATCGGGGTTGTAGACGATGAGCTCGACATTGGGGGCGTCATCTTCCAAGCGGGCAGGCAACCAGATGCGTACCCATAGGCGTCGCAGGTCAGGGTAGGGGTAGATGAGAATCCGCTCAAACTGCAGCGGCGCGTTCTGCTCGAACAGATTGATTTGGGTCATGTTGAGATGGTCGGGCGTTGCTTGCGCACCGGTGCAAGCGAGTTTATGCTTGATCGCGAGTGCGCCATTCTATTTCGTGAATGTTGTTTCAGATTAAGTATAGCAGGATCTTATTTGATGAGGTACCTGAAAATTCTTGCAGACGACCTGACCGGCGCGGCGGATACTGCGGCGCGTTGTCGGCGGTTCGGGCTGCCGGCGACGATCTTCCTGGACATTCCAAGACTGCCATTTCCGACGGGGGCGCTGGCCTTTACATCGGACTCCCGCCATCTGGCGGAGGCGGCGGCCGCAGAGGAGGCGCGCAATACGGCGGCGTCTCTGCCCGCCCTAGACGGGCTGTGGTACAAGAAGATTGACTCGACGCTGCGGGGCAACGTCGGCAGTGAATTGGATGCGTTGCTGGAACTGGTGGACGCGCCGGCGGCGGTTGTGTGCCCGGCCTTTCCGGCCCAGGGACGGCGCGTACTTGACGGGATACTCACGGCGCCCGATCTCGGACCTCCAGACGTCCATCTGCCCTCTCTTCTGCGCGAGCAGAGTCGTCATAGTGTAAGAGCGCTGAATCTGGAACAGGTGCGGGGCGGCGGGCTGGCGGCGAATATGAAACGGTTCGCGCGCGAGGGGGCGGGAGGCCCAGGCGCGGGACGAATCGTCATTGCGGTTGACGCGCAGACGGACGACGACCTGGACAGGGTGGTGCAGGCGCAGCGGGAGGGGGTTCCGGATGCGCTGCTGTGCGGGAGTGCCGGACTGGTGGGTGCGCTGGTGCGACGGGAGAGTGAACGTGCGGCTTTTCGCGCGCTGCCAGAGCAGGGTCGACGGCCGGCTGTGCGGACGGTCCTAGCCGTCGTGGGCAGTGGCAGCGGCGTTGCCCACAGGCAGATCGAATTCCTACTGCGCACCGCGCGCGACGCTTCTCACCTGGCAGTCAGCCGGATGAACGTGTTGCCGGAGACCGAAGCGGCTGCGACAGCCGTTCTGGATCCGGCTGATCCGGTCTGGCTGTTGCAGCAGCCGCGTCCCCTGCCCGGAGCAGTTCTGGAAGGGGCTGAGGCGCGAGAGCGGGCCGACCATTTGGCCCGCGTCAGTGTGGCAGCGCTGGCGCGGCGGCCGGTCGATCTGCTGCTGCTAGTGGGCGGTGATACGGCTATGCCTATACTCAGGCAGCTGGAGGTCGCGCGGCTCTCGGTTGAGCAGGAGTTGCTGCCGGGGATGCCGCTATGCAGTACTGTCATCGACGGGCGTCCAACGTTTGTTGTGTTAAAGCCGGGGCATTTCGGGGAAGAAGGGACTCTGGCGGCGCTGTTGGACAGTGTTGGATTGTCTGGTGAAGGGGGAAAGGCAGTGGAACTGAAGTAGTCAGTTCTTAGTTTTTGGTGAACTGCGAACTGCAGTGGTCGGTGGTCGGTGGGCTGAGACAGCAAGTGGGGGGTAGACACTGTTGGCTAGACATTTTGCCGGGGAAGAAAACGCACGGTGGCTAGCAAGGGCGGGGCGTTGCGGGGGCGCAGCCCCTGCACAAGGTAGGGCCGAAGGCCCGGACGCCCAGAACTGCAGTGGTCAGGGATCAGTGGTTAGTGGTCAGTGATTGAAGCTATGTTTTCGCGTACTTTGAGGATGGCGTGGAGGATGTCGTCCATTTCGTGGGGGTCGGCCAGGAGGACGTTTTGGCTGATGGAGATGGTCTGCTGGCAGAGGAGCTCGCTGTTGGGGCAGGGCGTGATGCGGCTGAAGGGTTCGACGAGCGGGGGCTGGTGGTAGAGGGGGTAGGGGTAGAGCGGGCCGACGGGGATGTTTTCGGCGCGCAGGGCGGAGATGAGCGCCTGGCGGGGGAGGCCGCCGAAGCTCTCGGCGTCGTAGCGCATGAGGAAGATGTGGTGGGCGTGGGCGTCGACGCGGGCGTCCCAGCGTTGGGGGGTCAGGCCTTCGACTTCGTCGAGGAAGGCACGCAGGCGGCGGGCGTTGCTCATGCGGCGCTCGAGCTGGTCGTCGAGTCTGGCGAGACCGGCTGAGAGGACGGCAGCCTGCCAGCCGCTCAGGCGCAGGTTGGTGCCGAGGTTGGGATGTTCGTAGCCGTGCCCTTCGGGGCCGCGTCCGCAGTTGGCGATGCTCCACATGCGCTCGGCCAGTTGGGGATCGTTGGTGAGGAGCGCGCCGCCTTCGCCGGCGGTCAGGTTTTTGCTGGCCTGGAAGCTGAATGAACCGGCGACGCCGAGGGCGCCGACGGGCTGGCCGTTCCAGCTGCTGCCGTGGGCGTGGGCGGCGTCTTCGATGACGTAGAGGCCGTGGCGCTGCGCTAGAGGCAGGAGGCTGTCGAAATCGACGGGCAGGCCGCCGAAGTGGACAGGGATTACGGCCTTGGTGCGTTCGCTGATGGCGGCTTCGACGGCAGGGATAGAGAGATTCCAGGTGTCCAGTTCGACATCGGCGAAGACGGGGGTGGCGCCGACGGTGCGCACTGCGGCGGCGGTGGCAATGAAGGTGTAGGGGGGCACGATGACTTCATCTCCGGGGCCAATTTCCAGGGCGCGTAGGGCGGTCTCGAGGGTGGTGGTTCCGTTGACGGTGGTGACGCAGAATTGGGCGGCATGACGGGCGGCGAAGGCGGACTCAAATTCGTTCACGGCTGCGTCGTAGCCGCCCCATTCGCCGCGTTCGAGCACGGCCAGCAGCCCTTCGCGCTCGGTTTCGTCCCACTGCGGCCAGCTGGGCCATGGTTGGGAGCCGATGGGTTGGCCGCCGTGGATGGCTAGCGTGCTATCTGTCATGTTTTCCTCTGCTTAGGCGGGTCGTCCGCGCCGCACTGGTGCGAGCATCTGCGCGCACAGTTTCAGGGCTTGCTTGAGAGCCTGT
The DNA here is from genome assembly GCA_965207495.1 of Caldilineaceae bacterium. Taxonomy (GTDB): domain Bacteria; phylum Chloroflexota; class Anaerolineae; order Caldilineales; family Caldilineaceae; genus Bin5. The sequence goes on along the minus strand of OZ242287.1, from coordinate 1,451,284 downwards.
GGATTGGCTACGCCTTTGCCGACGATGTCGAAGGCGGTGCCGTGGGCCGGGGTTGTGATGGGGGTAGGCAAGCCGCCGTGGACGGTGACGCCGCGTTCGAAGCCGAGCAGCTTCATGGCGATCTGGCCCTGATCGTGGTACATGGTTACGACGCCGTCGAACTCGCCGCGGCTTGCGCGCAGGAAGACGGTGTCGGGCGGGTAGGGGCCGGAGGCGGCGATATCCTCTTCCTGGGCGGCTGCGACGGCGGGGCGGATGACGTCGTCTTCTTCGTTGCCGAAGAGCCCGCCTTCACCGGCGTGGGGGTTGAGACCGGCCACGGCGAGGCGGGGGGACGGCTGCCCGCCCTGGCGAATGGTGTTGTGGATGAGGCGAATGGCGGGCAGGATTTCCTCGACGGATATGTGCTGATAGACGGCGCGCAGGGGGATGTGGGAGGTTACGCGGGAGGTCCAGAGGCCGTCGAGAGTGTTGACCTCGCCGACGTAGCCGCTGACGCCGAGCCGGTCGGCGAAGTAGCGCAGCTCGTCCTCGTGGGTGCTGCCGGCGGCGTGCATGGCCTGCTTGTTGAGTGAGGCGTAACAGATGCCGTCTATGGCGCCGGCGCGGGCGAGTTCGGCGGCAAAGTCGAGCGATTGGAGGACGTAGCGGCCGGCGGCTGGGCTCATGCGGCCGGGCGTGTGTGCCTCTTCAGGGAAGGATGGGCCTGTGAGGAGCACGGGGCCTGGGGCCGAGGGCGGCAGGTCCTCGGGTGAACTGTATTGGGGCAGGTCGAGCGAGAGATCGGCGCACTGGGCGCCCCAGTCCAGGATCCAGGGTTCGCCGATGACGACGATGTTTGCGCCGCCGGCAGTGGCGGTCGTTTTGTCCTGATCCGCTCTTTCCGCCAGGACGCGGGCGACGATTTCGGGCCCGATGCCACTGGGATCGCCGAGGAGAAGGGCCAGGCGTGAGGCTCGCGTCGGTGTAGCTGAACTGGGAGTCATTTGACGGTAACAGGTTGATGTTCAGGTCCGGCGCGGTGCGGAAGGACGAGAACTGCGGTTGCGGGCTGGAATTTCAGGTCGCCGCCCCATGCTGACAGTACGGAGTCAGCATGGGGCGATTTCATTGTGCTGCGGATCAGGCGTATTCCAGAATCGGCTCCATTTGCCACGGGGTCTGCATAACGCCATTTGTGAAGGTCAGGGGCGTCTCGCCGGTGATGGTGAGACGTGGGTGGTTCTCGACTTCTGCGCGCAGGGAGGGGCTGACGTAGAAGTCCTCCAGTGTGAGGGTATCGCGAATGAAGACTATTTTGGCGGCGTCCTGGGGTTCGGCGCAGATGCGGAGAGCGACTTCGAGGGCGCGTTCATCGTCGGCGAAGGTAAGGGGCAGGTGGGAGCGGGTGGCGCTGAATATGCCGGATGTGACGGCGTTCATGTAGGTGGCCTGCCAGTCGATCTTGCGGAAGACGCGCTCGGTGGTCACGTTGGCGAGGCCGAGGCCGGAGACGTTGCCGTGGGTCTCTTCGGTCAGGTCGAGGACGGTGATGATGGCGACGTCGACTTTGCCGAAGTTTTCAGGCTGGCGGGGGATGCTGAGGCGGCTGATAACGTTGGTGTCCATGCCGGTGCCGGAGATATTTTTGCCGAGGTCGCGAACGACAAGTATATCCACGGCGTCAAAGGGGATCTGGGCCAGGTAGTCCTTGGCCTTGACGAGCAGGTCTGCCTCTGTCTTCGTGCCCACTTCGGCGGCGGTCAGGCCGGCGATGAGGGCGGTGTCTTCAAAGGCATTTTCGACCGGGCAGATTGCGCCGCGGAAGTTGGTGTTGGTCTCGTAGACGCGCGCTGCCGGCTCCAGATACATCTGGAAGTTCCTGCCGCCGCCGCTATGCATCATGGAGGCGCCGTGCTGTTTGCCCCAGCCGATGACGCACATTTTGGAGGGGCCGCTCTCCAGGTGGCTGCGGAAGTCGGTGTGCGGTTTGATGCGGCTGACGAGGATGGCGTGGTCGGCGGCCATGGAGTCTTTGCCCTGGCAGACCGCGGGGCCGTTTGGGATGTTGCCGATCTCGGCCACTTCCATGGTGGCCCTGATCTCAACGCCTATGGCCTCCTCGGTGACGCCCATGCCGGCGAGGATCTCTTTCTGTCCCTCGACGGTGGCGCCGCCGTGGCTGCCCATGGCGGGGACGACGTAGGGCTTCATGCCGGCGGCTTTGAGGTGATCGACGGCGGCGCGCACGATGGCGGCGAGATTGGCGATGCCGCGGCTGCCGGCGCCGACGGCGACGGAATCGCCCGGCTGCATGGGCGCCATGATGCCGCTTTGGGTCAGGGCTTTGCCGACGGCGGCATGGATGTCATCGACCTGGGGTGTGTCGAAGGTCTGGTGGACTTCCAGGAGGGTGTCGGGCAGATTGGCGGGGAAACGGATGTCCTGGATGTCTTGGAGCAGGTTCATATTTTTCTCCCTTCTAATGAGCTATGCAGGTCATGACAACCTGTATTGGTTGAAGCCGATATTGGGCAGAGTTGGCAAGCACTGAGTTCTTACCCTTTAACTTGTGTCACAATCTCTCGAAGCAGGCCTTCAAAGTCGTCGGTGGCGGCGGTGAAGGCGTCGGATGCGATCACGAGCGGTGCGCCGAAGACGACTATTTCGGCGCCCAATTCGAGCGTTTCGATGGCCTGTTCGACTGTCAGTCCGCCGACGGCCTGCACGGGGATGTCGACGGCTGCGAGGATGGCGGGCAGGTCATCCAAGGGGCTGAGGCCGGGAATCATGGCGCGTTCGTCGAAGCCGGTATGGACGATGATGACATCGACGCCCATGTCCTGGGCTTCTTTGGCGCGGCCGGGTTTGTCGGCGCAAAGCATGACGTCGCACATGACCTTGCCGCCGCAGCGCTGCGCCATTTTCACCTGTTCGATGATGCTGGCGTCGTGGGCGACGCCCATGACGACGACATAGTCGGCGCCGGCGTTGAACATCATCTCGGCTTCGAGGCCGGCGCCGTCCATGGTCTTGAGGTCGGCGACGATGGGATGGTCAGGGAAGGATTCGCGCATGGCGCGGACACTGTGGAGCCCTTCGGCGAGGATCAGGGGGGTGCCGGCTTCGAGCCAGTCGACGCCGGCGCGCACGGCGGCGCCGGCCATATCGAGGGCCTCTTCGATTGAGGTTACGTCGAGTGAGACCTGGATGATCGGTTCTTTGTTCGTCAAAGGTATGCTCCGCGGGAGATGGAAATGGGCGATTCTAGCTGCTCTGTCGGGTTCTATCTTCTTGTTTTAGAGAATACGTCCCCAACTTCGACCTTGAAGCCTTTCAGAAGTACAGATGATGCCTCCTCGCCTGCGACGAACTCACCGTGAAGCGCGTATTCCTGTCCGTGCAAGGTGAGGACGGTGATGGAGGCATCGGCGGGATCGACGATCCAGTATTCGGGGACCTTGGCCTGGGCGTACTCGCGGCGTTTAGTCACTGTGTCCCTTTCGGGATCGTCGGGGCGGACGACTTCGATGACTAGATCGGCGCCGCGCCAGAACTGTTCGCCCAACCTGTCGGCGTGAGCGGCCGCCATATAGACGAGATCCGGCTGTCTAAATTTACCTGGCCAGAGTTGGACCCGCATGGGGGCGAAAAGGACCATGCCCAAATCCCTATCGCGGACAAAGCTGCCCAAGGATTCAAAGAGGGCGGCCAGTAGAAGCTGATGCGACTGGGTTGGCGTTGGCAGAACCTCCAACAGCCCGTGCGAGAATTCTATGAGGCGATTGGTGCCCAACGAGAAATACTCTTCCTCGCTCCAGTGGCCCTGGGCGGGAAAGAGTTGCGCGATCTCCCAAGTCGGTTCCAGTGTTTCTTCGGGTTGCGTCGTTGGATAGGCCATTGCCTGCCTTGCTTCCATCCCGAACAGATGCGGGCGATTCCGCGTCAGGCGTCGAGACGGAGGACGGATTTCACGTTTTCGCCCTGTTCCATACTTTCGAATGCCTCTTCCCAGTCTTCCAGGGGGTAGATGCCGCCGATGACGGGCCCCAGATTCACCTGACCTGTGGAGAGCAAAGTGAGGACGCGCTCCCAGGTGGGGTAGAGGTGACTGAAGGTGCCCTGGAGGGTTACGGCTTTGGCCACGAGCGGGTCGAGGCTGAAATCAAGCGCCTGCGGGCCCCAACCGATCTTGGTGATGCGTCCATTGGGCCGAACCAGATCCATTGACTGTTGCAGCGCCTTGCTGACGCCGGTGGCGTCGATTACGAGGTCGGCGCCGTAGCCGTCGCCCAGTGATTCGACAAGCGCGACCGGGTCGTCGCGCTGGATGTTTAGGGTGTGGTCGGCGCCGAGTTCGGCGGCCACCTCCATACGTTTGGCGTCGGCGTCGGTGCCGAGGACGACGAGGGTGCCAGCGCCGCGGATGCGGGCGATCTGGAGGGCCATTATGCCGATGGGGCCGGGGCCTTGGATGACGACAAGGTCGCCGGGTTTCATGGCGGTCTTTTCGACCAGGGCGTTGTAGGCGACGCAGATCGGTTCGGTAAGGGCGGCGTGCTCGTCGGGTACGTTGTCGGGGACGCGATGGAGGATCTGGGGACGGGCGGCGACGTAGCTGGTCATGGAGCCGTCGGCGAGGGCGCCGTAGCCGAGGCGGTTGGGGCAGAGGTTGTAGTTGCCGCTGAGGCAGTAGACACAGGCGTCGCAAACTTCGGCGGCGGTTTCGACGGCAACTCTGTCGCCGATTTCCCAACCGGTTACGTCATCTCCTACATCGACAATAACGCCGGCGAATTCGTGGCCGAGGACCAGCGGGAGTGTGATCTCCCACGATTGCATGTTGCGCCACATGTGGACATCGGAGCCGCATACGCCGGTGGCTTTGACCTCGACCATGACCTGGCCGGGACCCATTTGGGGCTCGGGTACGTCGCGTATTTCCACTTCTTTATCGCCGAATCCGAACTTGGCAACTGCTTTCATTGGGTGGCTCGCTTTGCGCTGTCCTGATGGTGTGTGCGTTGCGGTCTTGCTGGCTTGCGCCGGAGGGCAGGACTGATTGCGATAGCTGATTATACCCGATCTGCGGGCGGGCGGGCGAACGCGCTGGACAGGAGGGGGATGTCTCGGGTTGGCCTAATGCCGGCACAGAGAGGTGGTAAAGTAGCACACCGGACCCAAAAAAGGTGATTGACACATGACAATGTATATAGTAGGATCACCATGTATATAGTATTATCTATGTCACCTCTCAAGTCGTTACGATTTTTTGCGCCAATGGACCAGATCTTGTCTTCCGTCACGTAGAAACTTGAATCCCTGTAACTGGCAGCAACGTTCAGGACGTACGTCTTGCCATATTCCAGAATTGCAGTTCCAACGTCAGACGCGGCATAGCGCGTCATTATCGTTACCAAAGGGCGGCTCGGAATTGCCCGCCATACAGGACGAATAGGGAGCCAAGACAATGTCAGAAAGATTGGCTGCAGCGGAAGTAGCGGGGCTCCGCCCTGATGCGGGGCTTGTCGAGGAATCGCTGGCCGCGTTACCTACAATGTTTCCGCGAACCGTTGGCCCGAATTGCCTCAAGTACGTTCAGGAAGTCATCACGGGGGGGCTGAAGGTCAATATGGCTGAGCGCTTTGAGAAGGCGTTCGCGGATTCACTGGGGGTGAAACATTGTGTGACGACACCAGGCTGCACGTCAGCACTGGCTACGCTCGCCGCGGCGCTCGAATTTGAACCGGGCGATGAGGTCATTGTCAGCCCCATCACGGATTTTGGAACGGTTCAGGGTCTCTGCCTGGAGGACTATATCCCTGTCTTTGCCGATACGGAGGCCGGCACGGTGAATGTGAGCGCTGAGACGATCGAGCCGTGCATTACGGACCGAACACGCGCGATCCTGGTCGTACACAAGACGGGACTGGTCTGCGATATGGACCCGATAAACGAACTGGCGCGCAGACACAATCTCTTTGTTTGTGAGGATGCATGTCAGGCGGCCTTCAGTGAGTATAAGGGTCGGCTGGTGGGGACTTTGGCGGACGCGGCGGGATTTTCGTTCGATCCCGAGAAGACGATGAGTTCAGATATCGGAGGCTGCGTTGTCACTGATGATGATGAACTGGCGGCGCGCATGCGCTTTATTGCACATGATCGCGGCGCGGAGTGGATCCCTGGCTTCGGGCGCTATCATCATGATTTGGGTTACTCATATCGCATGCCGGAATGCACTGCGGCGATATGTCTGGGACAGCTCGAGGTCATCCGCGAGCACGCCGCCCATCGGGACAGTATTGCGCGTCTGCTGTGGCCTTTACTTTCGGAGATCCCGGGCATCACACCACTGCCCGTTCCGGATAACGTGAGCTTGTTTTCGTGCTGGATGGTCGGTCTTTGGATGGACCCGACGCAGTTCCAATGCACGGCGGAGGAACTCTCTCAACAGTTGGCCGATGCGGGCATCCCGGGCGCGGGTACTGCCAAGTACTACCTGATGCCTGAAGCCCTTGCTTTTTTGCAGAAGCGGGCTGAGAGCAGGTCGCATCAGTTTTCCATGCCGCCGGCCTCCCGCAAATATACCTACGACGCTGATACTTGCCCTAATGCAAAAGCGTACCTTGAAAACTTTATCCGCTGGGCGTCTGTCAGCGAGAAATACCGCCCGGAACATTGCCAGTTGGTTGCGGACATTGTGCGGACGGTTGCGGACTGCAATCGCATTTGAGAAGGAGTTGAGCCAAGGGGGAGGTGACGCATAGGATAATGTCTTCGACGATGTACGTGAGGAAATTGCACGGCCCTACGTTTGCTACCAGTCAGAGACAGTAAAGGAGGAGTCATGCGTCCGACAAGTAAAGTCAGCCGACGAGATTTCTTGCGTCTAACTGCGGTTACGGTCGCGGGGGCGTCGGCGGTGGCCTGTGTACCGGCCGCCCCGGCGACGGAAATGACGGACGACGGAGAAGCTGCGCCATCCGCTGAAATGGTGGAACTGGTGTATTGGTATGACAACACGTACCCTGAAGCGTCGATGAATCAGGCTGGGGAGGAGTTTAACGAGTCCCAAGCGAATATCTCGATAGAGATGGTACCCTTGCCGTATGGTGAAGCGATTCAGAAGGTCTACGTCGCCTTGGCTGGCGGCGAGGCGCCTTTTGATCTGACCTTTAACCATCCAATGCAGCGGGCAACGTATGCTGTTCGCGGCGTTTTGATTCCCTTGAACGACTATATCGAAGCGGACGACCGGGTCAATCTGGATAATTTCTACCCCGGCCTGGTGGAGAATCTCTCCTGGCAAGGGAAGGTATATGCCATCGCCGACGGCGCGCATCCAATGTTTGTCCTGTACAATCCCAGTCTGATCGAAGCAGCGGGGCTGGAAGATCCCTGGGATGTCTATCAGGCGGGGGAGTGGACGCTGGAGAAGTGGGAGCGCGAGTATGCGGGGGCGCTTACCACGGGTGAGGGAGTCGAAAGGCAGTGGGGCCGCACACCGACCCCCCGGACAATCAGAATCGAGAATCTCTGGATTTGGGGCTTTGGCGGCGATGTTTGGAACGAGGAAGTTACGGAGACCGTCATCAACGAGGCCGAGGCGATAGAGGCTTGGAATTGGATGGCGGATACGACGAAGATGGGTTACACACCGACGCCGGCGGAGGCAGAGGAGTTTCGCGGCGGCGCGGAGATGATGAACACGGAACGCGTGGCGATGGGGTTCTTCCACCGGGAGATCCTTCCCTATTTGCGAGAGGATCTCGTTTTGGCGCAAGTTCCATTGCCGTCGATGCCCAATGGACCGACAATCACGCGTAATCCACCCGAAGGGCCGGGCATTTACAGTGGGAGCCCGCATCCGGATGAGGCGTGGGAGTATGTATCTTTCAACACCAACCGGACGCACGAACTGCTTATTCTGGCCCATTACGGAGATCCCACCTCACCAGAGGTGGCGGAGTCGGACCTTTGGCTGAAGCAGGGTCTGCTACCTTGGGAGAGACCGGAGGTGGTCGACATCGCAGCCGCGCAGGTCACCCGCGTGATTCTTCACATTCCCGGCATCCGCGAGATGGATGCGCTCATCCAGGGGGCCTGGGATGAAATCGTTCTGGACCGGAAGACAGCGCAGGCGGCCATGGATGAGGTGAAGCCTGAAGTCGACCAGTTGATTGCGGAGTATCGCGAAGAATACGGAGATTTCTAGCGCCAGCGAGAATGCCGGCGACGCATCGTCTGGCAATGCTACATCTCTGAGAAATACAGATGTAGGAAGTGAAGGCGGAGTGGCGTTTGCTGTTGGGCACATTGCTCCACGGACGCCACTTCGCCAAGTACGAGTTTCTCCTCAGATTTGAAACTGCCAAAGTAAGGGACACCCATTTGAGAATGTCATCGATTCAGTCCATGTTGGGTTCGCGTACACAGTTGCGACGAGACCTTCTCGGGTACATGTTTATCGCGCCCTGGCTGGTCGGTTTCATCGTATTTACGGCGGGTCCGATGGTTGGCCTGGTCTATCTCGCCTTCACCCGCTATCCCATCTTGTCGCCGCCCGAATTCAACGGCCTGGACAACCTTGAGAGGATGATTGGTGACAGGTTCTTTACCATCTCTTTATGGAACACAGCCTACTTCACCTTCTTGGGCGTACCGGCCCAAGTAGTTTGGGCACTGATGCTTGCGTTGTTGCTCAACATGCGAGTGCATGGTGTAAACATTTTCCGCACATTATATTACTTGCCCACAATCATCCCCGGTGTGGCCAGTGTGTTCCTCTGGATGTATATTTTCAATCCCGACTATGGTCTTGCCAACTACATCTTGTCTTTGTTCGGGATACCGGGTCAGGCTTGGCTGTGGGATCCCGAACTGTCCAAGCCGTCTCTAATTATCATGGAACTCTGGCGAGTCGGCACGATGATGGTCGTGTTTCTTGCCGGGCTTCAAGGCGTGCCTCAGTCGCTCTACGATGCTGCCGCGATAGACGGGGCAGGAAGGCTGGCTCAGTTCAGACACGTGACGTTGCCGATGATTACCCCGCTTATTTTCTTCAATCTGGTGGTGGGTATCATCAGTTCTTTCCAGATATTCACTGCAGCATACATCGCTACGCAGGGCGGCCCGGTTCACACGACACTTTTCTACGTGCTCTTTGTCTATCGACATGCGTTCGAGAATCTGCGGATGGGTTATGCTTCCCTGTTGGCGTGGGTGTTGTTTTTCATCATCTTGGTCTTTACGATCGTTCAGTTCAGGATGGCGCGACTATGGGTGTTCTACGAAGTGGAATGAGACCTCTCTCATCCTTTTTTGTGTCCAACGCACTTCGCTATGCTCTGTTGATCGCTGGCGGCGTGATCTGTTTCATCCCGCTTGGATGGATGTTGTCAACCTCTCTGAAGATGCCGGGCACAGAGTTTACCTTCCCTCCGGAATTAATTCCGCGGCCGGTCGTATGGAGCAACTACCTTGATGCCGTCACTCGCCCAGGACATCCTTTCTTTCTCTATACTCGCAATAGCGTTGTAATCACGCTTGCGGCCACGTTGGGGACGGTTCTGACAAGCTCATTCGTGGCGTTTGGCTTTGCCCGAATTCGTTTCCGAGGCCGTGACTTCTGGTTCGTCGTACTTCTCTCTACGCTGATGCTTCCTGATGTAGTCCGCTTGATTCCCTCCTTCATTTTGTTCAAACTACTTGGGTGGATTGATACGCTGTTGCCCCTCATTGTACCGTTTTGGTTCGGTGTCAATGCGTTCTATGTGTTCCTCATTCGCCAGTACTTCAGAACGATTCCGTTGGAGTTGGATGAAGCGGCGTTGATGGACGGGGCGGTTTATGTGCGTATATACTGGCAGGTCATTTTGCCGATTTCGGGTCCGGTGCTGGGGGCGGTGACGATCTTTTCCGTCCTTAGTCATTGGAATGACTTTCTGGGGCCGCTGATATACACCAATTCAGTTGATCTGCGCACGCTTGCACTTGGATTGCGCTTCTTCATGAGCCGGACAGGCACGGATTGGAACCTGCTGATGGCGGCATCGATCCTGATGCTTGCCCCGATACTCGCGCTGTTTTTCTCAATGCAAAGATATTTCATCCGCGGCATACATATGACAGGATTTGGCGGTCGATAGTTTTATCCGGGCTTTTGAGCGAGGATCGAGGGGGCGAACAAGATGAAGGGGACAACTGCACAGCTGGCGATTGACGGTGGGACGCCTGTATTTTCTGAACCAATCGGCCAGAATCTGGGCGTACGCAAAGTCGGCGCGGAAGAGGCGGATGCGGTGGCAGCACTGATTCGCGATGGGGTGAGCGGCGATCCAATTGGTACATTCTGCAAGGCTTTCACACAGGCCCATGGTGTGCGCCACGGGGTCGCGGTAGATTCAGGAACTGCAGCCGTTCACGTTGGCGTTGTGGCTGCCGGCGTCGAGCCCGGCGATGAGGTGATCCTTCCTGCCATCAGCGATGTGGGTTCGGTGAAAGGAATCCTCGCGCACAACGCTATTCCGATCTTTGCCGACGTGGATTTGCAAACCTACAACATCGATCCTGTCGATGTTGAGTCCAAGATCACGGATCGGACGAAGGCGATTGTAGCCGTCCATCTTTACGGTCAGCCGGCACCACTGGACGAATTGATGGATATTGGCCGTCGTTATAATGTTCCCATCATCGAGGATTGCGCGCAGGCGCACTTCGCTGAATACAAAGGGCGAAGGGTGGGGTCTATTGGAGACATTGGGGTCTTCAGCTTCATCACTGGCAAACATATGACGACGATCACCGGCGGCATAGTGATGACGAACAACGATGCGTATGCGAAGCGAGCGGAGTTATTCAGCGTTGGGCGCGGTGAAGAGGAAGGAACAAAAGGGGGTATGTTCTTCCGAACGCACGTTGGACTCGGACTGAACTATCGAATGAATCCCTTGGGCGCGGCGGTGGGAATGGTGCAGCTAGACAAGCTGGATGACATAGTGCGCCGGCGGAGGGAGAGCGGTCAACTGCTCGACAGACTGATTCGTGATATTCCCGGACTCAGTCCGCCGCACATCATTGACGAAGCGAGGCACGCTTACTGGCTCTACGCAGTGACGATGGAAGAGGGCGCTTTTGCGGAGGACACTTACGCCTTTGCCCGGGCTCTGCAGGCAGAGGGCGTGTCCTGCATGCCAAAGGACTACTATTTACTGTATGACCATCCTGCCTTTTTGGATCCGGCCCCGCCGAGAAATCCGGAGTACGCGTTTCCAAGAGCCGTGTATGACGACCGGGAGCGCTATTACAAGGGAATGTGCCCAAACGCTGAACGAGGTTTGGCTACACATATCGTCATCACATGGAGCGAATTCTTCACGCAGGAAGATGTGTATGGAATTGAGGAGGCGTTGCGCAAGGTGGCCGATTCATATCGGGCTTAGAATTTCGGGCAGAGACAGTCGGCTCAAACCAACAACAGCGATCTCCGTTGTTTCAGTCCGAGCTTCCACGACATCGCAGGATAAGTAAGAACATCCCCACCCTTGCGCGTCAGATGCACTCAGTCTAGGTCATGTAGGAACTGGCGCGTCTATGCCGCCGCGACCGGCATTCCCTGGTGCAACGGGTTCAGCCGCTCGTAATGCCTAGCGGACGTGGATATCGGCGAAGTCCATGTAGCGTTCCCAGTCGTAGTCGGTCACGTCGTGCTTGCCGGTGCGGATGTGGTAGCCGATGATACTCCTGACGGGCTGGTTTACGGGCGGCAATTCGTCGACGGCGATGCCTTCGGTGCCGAGCAGGCGGTAGACGGGGTCGGCGTGGAGGGCTCCCTGGAACTCGCCGTGGGGGTCGGCCCAGAGGTCTTCGTCGGCGCTGACAGTGTAGACGGGGCGGGGGGCGACGAGGGCGATGAGCATATGCTGGTCGACGGGCAGCTCGTCCTCTTTGTCGTTGTAGCGTTTGAAGTTTTCGCAGAACCAGTGGGGATAGGTGACGTTGGCGTGGCGGGCGGTTTCGCCGAAGCGACGGCGGAAGAGCGCGGTGCCGCCACAGCCTGAGTTATTGGGGATCACGAGGGCGAAGCGTTCGTCTTGGGCGCCGGCCCAGAGCGCGGTCTTTCCGAGGCGGGACTGGCCCATGACGGCTACGCGTGTGTGGTCGACGTCGTCGTCGGTCTCCAGGTAGTCGAGCGCCCGGCGCAAGCCCCAGGCCCAGGCGCCGATGGCCCCCCACTCGTTGGCGGCCGGTCTGGTTTGACCGGCTTTGTAGTAGAGGGGATGGACACCGTTCTGGAAGCCGTCATCATAGTCGGGGTCGAGGTCGCCGTAGTAGATGGTCGCGAGGGCGTAGCCTCGTTCGAGGATGCGCTCGACCGGCCAGCGCGAGAGGGCTGTTCCGCGGCTGGCCTCGGTGGCGCGGTGGTTGCGTATGCCGCGGTCGAAACGGTTGCGCATCCATTGCTGTGAGATGGTGATGCCGGGATCGCTATGGACGGACTGGTTGCCCTGGAAGTTGGGGACGAGGAAGGAGGGCACCGGTTTGGTCTGGGCGTTGGGCAGATAGACGAGAATGTCCATTCTGTGATCTTCGCGGCGGCCGGTGAAGTAGACTGAGATTTCTTTGCGCGTGGCCAGGCCGTCGAGGGCATTTTCGTCGACGGAGGTTACCTCAAAGGTCATGGCTTCGGGCCGGCCAGGGGCTTTGCCGTAGACGTGTTCCTCGAAGAGGCGCAGCAGTTCGGGGCGGCGCTCGTTGCGCCACGTCTCGGCGTCTGTGACCGCGCGACCGTCGGCGAGGCGCAGTGGATCGGGCAGTCGGTATGCGGGCACCTGCGCTTCGTCGTAGTTGACGTCCTCGCATTGGCGCACCTGGTTGTACCAGTCGCTGGCCTGGGCGCGGGTTGGGTCCAGCTTCAGGGCCATCTCGAAGATTTCGGCGGCCAGCGGTTTGTTGTCTTGCCGTCCGTAGGCGCGGCCAAGCACCTCATAGGTAAAGGAATGTTGCAGCAGTTCGGGATGGATGTCCACGAGGTGGGTCAGGCTGGCGATGACATATTCCGGTTTCTCCCAGTCCGCCATTTCCTCGAGCAGAAGGTTCAGTTGCTCAGATACCTTAGCCATTGACATTTCCTTGACTGAATTGCGTGTAGCGTTCTGGCCGTTGCGGGAATAGGTGTTTGCGGGAGCGGCTGGAGTCTGGCTCAGACTTGGAGAACGTCTCGGAGATAGTCGCGGCTCATCCTGGCGCTTTCGACCGGCGACCAGCTTGGGTCGCGTTGTGAGCGACCGACGGAGTCCTGTTCGACGATCATCCAGCCATGGTAGCCTTGCGTGCGCAGCAGGTCGAAGAAGGCGGGAAAGTCGATGGCGCCTCGACCCAACTCGGCGAAGATGTCCATGGCCCAGGCCTCGCGCATGTGAATCCGTTCCCTTCGCACCTTTTCAAGTTTTTCCGGCCACACGTCCTTGATGTGGAGATACCCGATGCGGTCGGCGTATTGCTTCGTGGCTGCGACGACGTCGCCACCGCCGAAGTGGTAATGGCCGGTATCGAAGCAGAGGCCGACCAGTTCCGGGTCGGTCATCTCCATGATGCGTTCGACCTCGGCGGGGGTTTCGACATAGGTGCCGGTGTGATGATGGAAGACGGTCTTCAGGTTGAAGTGTTCTTTGCAGTGGGTGGCGACGGCCTTCAGCTGATTGGCGGCGCGCTTCCATTCGGCGTCGGTCCAGCCTTCGCTGCCATCGGCGGCGACGAAGCCGGCGACCTCGAGGCGGCTGGGCATGGTGTTGCCAGCGATGATGATTTCGGAGACATTGAATTTGGCCAGCAGTGCACCGACAGTTTGCACCTGCTCAAGCATCGAGTCGAGCGCTCCTTCCTCTCCCAGCGGCAGGGCCACATAGGAGGAGGCCGCCGTCAGGTTCCTTTTCTCCAATTCAGCCCGCAACGACTCTGCGGCGGCGGGGAAAAAGCCATTCGTGCTGATTTCGGTACCTTCGTATCCAGCTGCTGCGATGCCGTCCAGCATCTGGGAGAAGGTGAGTCCGCTGGTCTTGCTACCGCCGAAGGAGAGGACGTCCCAACTGATGGGAGCGCTTCCAATTTTTACTTCAGACATTGTTCCTCATTTCGTGGGTTTTTCGCGGATGCTTGGAAGCCTGTATGCAGATCGACTGGGGACATGGCAAGGGGGAGGCGTCGCGCAGCCTTGCCTGGCGCTCAGTTTTTTCGTGCCCTGGCTCAGCGAATGGCCGCGCCGGTCTCGTCGTCGAAGAGGTGAAAACGGTTGAAGGTGAGGCTGAGGATGTCTTCCTCGCGCACCTGAGTTGAGGCAACATCTTTGACTTTGAGGAGGAGGCCCTCTTTCTCGATGTCGAGAATCGTCTCGGATCCGAGTGGTTCCAGCAGGAAGACTCTGGCCTGGTTTTTGCCTTCGCCATTGGTGGTGAAGTGGATATCTTCGGGGCGGACTCCGAGTGTACACTTGCCGCTGGGACAGAGTTCGGCGGCGCGGTCGGCCATTTCGGCGCCAACTGGAATGACGAATTGGTCGCTTTTGTGGACTGTCTGTCCGTTCTCCTTGTGCAGCGCGCCGGGGACGAAGTTCATGGGTGTCGAGCCGACGAAGCGGGCGACGAAGTTGTTGGCCGGCAAGTCGTAGATTTCGCTGGGGGTGCCCAGCTGCTGCAAGGTGCCCTCGTTCATGACCGCGATCTGATCGGCCATCGTCATGCCTTCGACCTGATCGTGGGTCACGTAGATCATGGTCGTGCCCAGTTCGTGCTGCAGTCTTTTGATTTCGGCGCGCATGTAGACGCGCAGGAGGGCGTCGATATTGGAGAGCGGCTCGTCCATGAGGAAAACGACAGGCTCGCGGACGATGGCTCTGCCGAGGGCGATGCGCTGCTGCTCGCCGCCGGAGCAGAGGCCCGGGGGCCGCTCCAGGGTATGCGTGATGCCCAGCATTTCGGCTACATCGCGGACTCTGCGCTCCATCTCCTCTTTTGGCGTCTTACGCAGGCGCAAGGGATAGGCGATGTTGTCGAAAGCGGTGAAGTGGGGGTAGAGGGCATAGCTCTGGAAGACGAGGGCGACATCGCGTTCGCGCGGTTCGAGGTCGTTGACGCGTGTGTCGCCGATGTAGATATCGCCGTAGGTTGGGCGCTCCAGACCGGCTACGCAGCGCATGGTGGTGGTCTTGCCGCAGCCGGAGGGGCCGAGCAGGACGACCAGGTCACCATCCCTGACGAGGAGATTGAGTTGATTGACGGCGCAGGTATCGCCGAAGTACTTTGTCAGACCTTCTATTCTTACTTCCGCCAATGTTAACTCTCCTTCTGTATTCGGAAGTCAGCGTTCACGTAAAACCGGTGGACGGGGCGCCAGCGCCTTACGGTGAGGCAGACGGCATTGGGCATATGTCACTGGCCGCTGGCGACGCCAAAGGTCAGCCCGCGCACGAGGAATCTCTGTAAGGTAAAGGCTGCGACCAACACGGGAAAAACTGCGATCGTGCCGGCGGCGCTGACCACGCCCCAGTCGAGCTCGTGCTGTGGGATCTGCGCCTGGATTGCGATCGGCAGTGTCATGGTTTTCATGGAATTCACGAAATAGAGGGCGATAATGTACTCGTTCCAGTTGAAGATAAACAGCAGGATGGCGATAGAAAAGAGGCTGGGGAAGATCAGCGGCAGCAGGATGCGGCGCACGGCGCCGAAACGTGTATCGCCATCCATGAGGGCGGCTTCCTCTACGTCCATGGGGACGTCCATGAAAGTGCCGCGCAGGACCCAGACGGCGAAGGCAGTGTTGAGAACGGTATAAAGGATGATGAGGGTGTATTTTTCGTCGATAATTCCGAGATCACTGCCGAGGAGGAAGAGGGGGATGGCGGAGGCGATGGGGGGCAGGAGCGCGACGAGGCCCATCAGGCCAACGACGATGGCGACGAACTTGAATGGCAGGCGCATACGGGTGGCGGCGTAGGCGGCGGGGACTGCGATAATGAGGCAGATGATGGTTGCCAATGTGGCAACGACAAGACTGTTGTAGACGTTCTCGAGAATGCGGCGTTCAAAGATGGTCACCCAGGCGTCGAGACGAGGATCTGTTGGGAAGAAACGCGGGGGGATGTGGGCGAGGTCGCGCAGAGATTTGATGGAAGAGATGGCGACCCAGTACATGGGGACGAGGGTCCAGAAGGCGGCGAGGTAGAGCACAACGACAACGAACAGTTTGCGCAGGTTGAAACGGTTCTCGTGCGCGGCCATTGCAACCGGCTGGGGCGCGGGCTCGTTGGCTGCTGTCCCACTTGCTTCAGTTTGTGCCATCTGCCTACACTCCTATGTTAAGCATTGTTCGAGTTCATCGACTGCTGCGCTCCACCCACAGGTATCTGACAAAAAGTGTGCCGGCTATATAGGTCATCAGCAGCATGACGAGCACCGCGGCAGAGGCGTAATGGGGCTTGAGCCGCTGGAAGGACATGCCGTAGATGTACCAGGACAGGTTCCAGGTGGCACGGCCGGGGCCGCCCTGTGTGGTGGCGGCAATGGTGCCGATGGTGCGGGTGGACCAGACAAAGACGAGAATGGTGGCGATGGCGAACATTGGCCTGATATAGGGGAGGGTCATGTCCCAGAAGGCGCGCCAGCGAGTTGCGCCATCGACGGCGGCGGCCTCGTAGATGTCACGGGGGACCTGGTTGAGGCCGGCGTAGAGAAGCAGAAATGCCAGGGGGCTGATGCGCCAGACTTCGACGACACAGATGGCGATAAAGGCAGTATCGGCCTTCTGGAGCCAGATGATCGGTTCCAAGCCGAGGGCGACGAGCGGCACGTTTACCAGTCCCAAGGTGGGGTGGTACATGATCTTCCACATCATACCGGCGACGATTTCGGAGACCATGAGTGGAATGATAAGGATGGAGATCCAGAGGGCCTTGCGGCCGGCATAGTCGCTGTGCACGAGAAGCGCCAGTCCCAGGCCGACAAGCAGGCACATGGGAACGACTACAATGCCCATCTTGAGGCTGAAAATCAGGGCGCCGTGGAAGATGGTGTCGCGGGTAAGCCGGGAGAGGTTGGCCAGGCCGATCCACTCACCTTTTTCGCTGGTAAGGATCAGCCAGATATTGTAGACGATGGGATAGAACTGGATAAGAACCAAAGTCAGGAGACTGGGCACGATCAGAAATACGCCGAGGCGGTTGTCGCGATAGCGGAATAATTCGGACCACATGCCCTCGGGGGGCGGCGGCTGTGAGGATTCGCTATTTGTGTCCTGGCCTGGCAGGGGACTAACGGTCTGCTGTACGGTCAACGATGCCCTCCTTGGGCCGGTAGTTATTGAAGGTGACTTTGGACATCCATGCTCGAGGGTGGGATAGGGAGAGAGGAGTGAGGGGGAATCTCGCTCCTCTCTCTTCAGAAGTCATTCTAGTTGGTAACACCCTCCATCTCAAGACGGATTTCGGCGCCAGCCTGCTCGCAGGCTTCCTGGCCGGTCATGTCACCGGCACCGACGGCGCTGAAGGCCGGCCCAAGGATGGCGAGGCTGATTCCGGTAGCCTGGGTGCTACGGGGCCGCCACTTCGGCGGGACCAAAAGGGCCTCGAACTGTGCCGGGAACCATGGTTTTTCCAGGATCAGTTCAGGGTCGTTGAAGACGGAGTTGCGGAAGGGGATGCCGCCGGCGTGGGCGTAAGCCAAGGCGTGCTCCTGGTTGTAGTGCATCCACTCCATATAGGCCCAGGTGGCGTCCTTATTCTCGGAATGGGCATTCATCACCAAGCCCCAGTGGCCCATCATGGAGACATGGGGAGCGCCAACTTCGGAGGCGGGCAGCGGCAGATAGAGCATCTTGCCGGCTACATCGGAGTCGGTCTCGTCCTCGAAGGCTGCGTAGGCGTCGCCCGGCCAGCCGATGCCCATCATGGCGCGTCCGGAGATGACCTCGGCGACCATTTCGGTGGTGCCGTAGGTATTGCCGCCCGGCGGCAGGTATTTGCTCAGCTGCTCGTAGAGCGTGAGCGCATCGCAGCCGGCCTCGTTATCGAGGATGACATTGAACTCGTCGTCGAAGATGCCGCCACCCATCGACCACAGAAGGGCGAGGGCGTCACTGCCGGCTGCCCCGCGCACGTTGTAGCCGTAGAAGGGCGGGTCGCAATCGGGACAGTGGACTTGCTCGGCGATCGCCAGTACGTCATCCCAGGTTACAGGTGCATCGAGTCCGAGTTCGTCAAGGATGTCCTGGCGGATGTAGAACATAATGACGTTGCCCTGGATGGGCAGGGCGTGCAGGTCTGGGCGCTCACCGGTCTGGAAGTCCAAGGGGATGGGACCGTAGGGGGGAGGCCAGGAGAAGACGTCGTAGGAGACCTGGGGCACGTCGTCATCGCGGGTTGCGCCGTAGGCTTCGGTCAGGTTGACGGAAAGCCCGCCATCGACGATGTTGGGCATCCAGGGATCGTCGGCGAAGATGACGTCGAATTCACCGGACTCGGTGCGCGCGAGCGAGATCACCTTTTCGAAGAATGTGGTCCAGGGGAAAGGTGCGACTTCGACCTTGATGCCTGGGTTTTCTTCTTCAAACTGCGGAATCAGAGCGACGAGGCCGTCAGCCAGGGGGCCCTGGGCAGTGATGATACTGATGGTGACTTCCTCGGGCATTTCCTCTGCCACTGCCCCGGTCTCTGCCGGTGCCGCGGGCGCGGCGCAGGCCGACACCATGATTGCCATCACCATGACGAAAGTTGCGAAAAGATAGAGCTTTTTCATGACTTTGCTTCCTCCTTGCTGAAATAGGTTTGGAGAGAACTGCACTGGAGTTTCTCGGAAGTGCGATACTATCAGGCGTTTGGCAAGGTCTATAGTTGGGGGTGGATCTATCTATTATGGATTGTTTGGCTGGCTGGTATTTTGGGGGAAAGCGCAGGTCTTGTCAACCTTCCGAAATCGGGGGCGCGGGAGGGTAGTTTGGTCCCAAAGCAGGGACTTTCTGGTTCTTGGTGGCGGATTTGGGCCGATACAGTGTGCGCTGATGCAGGGCTATCTCTTAGGTTGGCTTCCTTCGGTGGGGGGATTACCGCCGCAGAAGGAAGGGCCAAAGTCCCGACAGCCCAAATGCAAGGCGTGCAAAACGCGCTCGACGAGAGGCGTTGTTTAGCGATTAAACGTGAGAGGATGTAACGCTTACTTCTTAGGGGAGGAGGGGGGTGCTGATTCCGTGCGCTGCAACAGCTGTTTGAGTGTTGCCTGGGACTTCTCGGCTTTGCTCTGTCCTTGAATCACGGCAGAGGTTACTTGCGCGGCGGTCTGTTCGGTTTTGGCGCGGGCCTTGCTGCTGGCGTCCTGGAGGCGTTCGAGGTTGGACTGGGCGCCGCTCAGCACCTTTCTCATGCCATGAACGGCCAGAAAGGCGACGGCCAGCGGAACAAGGCAGATCAGGAAGAAGAATATTGAGATCCAAACGACGGACAGATTGCGCCAGAATTCAAGCGTCATGGAATGGCGGGATGAGGCTGGAATAAAGGGATCGATTTGGCCTCTCTTCTGCCTTTTTGCGGACAAATGACAGGCTGTGCTGCGCCCGAATTGTAACAAAGTCGGTGGCGCACGTCCAGATTCGCTGGCCCTCTCCTCTTAGGCGCGTTTATCCCAGATTTGGGGTGGGAACAGTCTGGCGGGGAGATTATGCCGGCGGGGGCGCGGGACTGCAGTTTTTGGTAGTCAGTTTTTAGTTTTTAGTGAACTGCGAACGGCAGCGGTTCGTGGTCTGTGGGTTGGGACAGCATGTGGGGGGTAGACACTGTTGGCTAGACACGTTGCTGGGGAAGAATAGACACGGTGGTCTAGTAAGGGCGGGGCGTTGCGGGGGCGCAGCCCCTGCACAAGAGAGGGCCGAAGGCCCGAACGCCCAAAAGGCAGTGGTCGGTGGTCGGTGGTCAGTGGTCAGTGAAAGGGCGATTTTTTGGGGATGGAAGTGAGGACTGGATACGGTCTGGTCGATACGAGAGGTATGCGAGGGTTCGCGTCCATTTGGGATGCACCCCTTTGAGGCCAATTGTTAGCGCAGCCCTGTGCTTTCTGCTACACTGCCAACTGCGGTGACCAGTCGGCGGCGGCTCTTGAAAAGACATGAGGCTGATGCCACTGGATACCGGGTACTGAACACAGACTACATGCCTTTTCTGCAACTTCGGAGTTTTGATATGACTGCACCCAGCGACTATCGACATGTATCTCATTTGTGGGACGACGAGAAGGCGGCGGAGCTCGATCCGGTCGGCCGTCTTGTCTACCGCTCTAATCTGCTCGGCGACGACCAGCGCATCACTAACACGGGCGGCGGCAATACGTCCTCCAAGTACATGGAGACCGACCCGATGACAGGCGAGTCGGTCGAAGTGCTGTGGGTCAAGGGGTCGGGGGGAGACCTGCGCACGTCGAAGCGGGAGAATTTCTCGTCGCTGTACATGGACAAGATCCGGCAGTTGCGGGCGATTTACGACGCGGCCGACTTGAAGGGGGTCAAGACGCCGATTGAAGACGAGATGGTGGGGAAGTATCTGCACTGCGTCTACGACCTGAACCCGCGCGCGTCTTCGATCGACACGCCGCTGCACGCGTTCATCCCGGCGCCGATCGTGGACCACACGCATCCCAACGCGGTCATCGCGATCGCGGCGGCGGAGGATGGCGAGGCGCTGACGGCTGAGATATTCGGCGATCAGTTGGGCTGGGTGGACTGGCAGCGGCCCGGCTTCGAACTGGGGCTGGTGATGGGGGATATTGCGGCGGCGGACCCGGCGATGGAAGGTATTATGATGGGTGGGCACGGGCTGATCAACTGGGCCGGGGACGACAAGGCCTGCTACGAGTTGAGCCTGGATATCATCGAGAAGGCGGCCCGTTACATCGAAAGCCGGGACAAGGGCGCAGAGACATTTGGCGGCCAGAAGTACGCTGCGCTTGGCGAGGATGAGCGGGATGCGCTGCTGGTGGAGTTGCTGCCGACGCTGCGCGGTATGGTCAGCCAGGAGAATGTTTTTGTCGGGACGGTGCAGGCGGACGAGGCGATATTGCGTTTCGTCAACAGTCACGACGCGGGCCGCCTGGCCGAACTGGGGACGTCCTGTCCCGACCATTTCCTGCGCACCAAGATCAAGCCGCTTTACGTGGACTGGGATCCGCGGTCGAAGGATATGGGAGCGCTGCTGGAGAAGTTGGAAAGCGGGCTGGCATCATACCGGCAGGACTATGCCGACTATTATGACGCGCACAAGCATGCCGATTCGCCGGCGATGCGGGACCCGAACCCGACGGTAATTCTCATTCCGGGCGTGGGCATGATCGCGTGGGGCAAGAACAAGAGCGAGAGCCGGGTGACGGCGGAGTTCTACAACTGTGCGGTGGAGGTGATGCGGGGCGCGGAGACGGTCAGCAGGTACGCGGCGCTGCCGAAGCAGGAGGCCTTTGACATCGAGTACTGGTTGCTGGAGGAGGCAAAGCTGCGGAGGATGCCGCCGGAACAGGAGCTGGCGCGCAACGTGGTTGTTGTGGTCGGCGCGGGCAGCGGCATCGGCAGGGCGGTCGCGCACCGGGTGGCAGAGGAGGGCGCGCATGTCGTGTGCGCGGACTTGAATGCGGAGGCGGCACAGGCGACTGCGGACGAGTTGACCGGCATTTACGGGGTCGGCATCGGGGTCGCGGGTACGGGCATATCCGAGTGCGGGCCGGCGATCGGGCTGGGCGTGGATGTGGGGGACCGGGCCAGTGTGCAGGCGCTTCTCGGCCAGACGCTGCTGGCCTACGGCGGCATCGATCATCTTGTGATCACGGCCGGTTACTACTACCCGCCCGATGCCAGCGGTCAGATTCCCGACGAGAGGTGGGACACGACGTTCGACGTGAACGTCAAGGGCGCGTATATCGTTGCCGATGAGGCGCGCAAGATCTGGGAGGCGCAGGGGCTGCCCGGCTCGCTGGTGATTGCGACCAGTGTCAACGGTGCGGTGGCCAAGAAGGGCTCGCTGGCCTACGACACGAGCAAGGCGGCGGCGAACCATTTGGTGCGCGAGCTGGCGATCGAACTGGCGCCGAATGTGCGGGTTAACGGGCTGGCGCCGGCCACTGTAGTGACCGGCAGTTCTATGTTTCCGCGCGAGCGTGTGATTTCAGGGTTGCAGAAGTATGGGATCTCATTCGACGAGGCGGAGGAGACGGACGTACTGCGGGACCGCCTGGCCGATTTTTATGCCCAGCGCACGCTGACGAAGCAGGCGATTCTGCCGGAGGACCAGGCCGAGGCCGCATACCTGTTGATCAGCGGCGCGCTCGCCAAGACGACGGGCCAGATTCTCAATGTGGATGGCGGGCTGGTGGAGGCGTTCCTGCGTTAGCTGACTGGACGGGATGGTGGGGCTGAAAGCAGCAATGGAAGACGACAGAAGATCTTGGGACACTGGAGAATAGTCGATGCCTGATAGAGGATTTCCAAGCGCTGCTACGCTGCGGAACGGCGAGGTCGATCTGGTTGCGCACGTCCAGGAGATTTGCGACCGCATTGACGCTGAGGACCCACTGATTCAGGCGTTGCTGCCGGAGACGGGGCGACGGGAGCGGCTGACGGGTGAGGCTGAAGCATTGCTGGGCTATTTCCCTGATCCGGCGCGGCGGCCTCCTCTGTTCGGGCTGCTTGTTGGTGTGAAGGACTTTTTTCGCGTGGACGGGTTCCCCACAAAGGCCGGTTCCAAGCTGCCGGCGGCGCTGTTCGAGGGAACGGAATCGGATGTGGTGACGCGCCTAAGACAGAATGGCGCGCTGATTGCAGGCAAGACGGTCACCACTGAGTTTGCCTACTTTCAGCCGGGCCCGACGCGCAACCCGCACAACCCTGAGCATACGCCGGGCGGCTCGAGCAGCGGTTCGGCAGCGGGTGTTGCGGCCGGCTTCTATCCGCTGGCGCTGGGCACGCAGACGATCGGTTCGGTCATCCGACCGGCGGCATTCTGCGGGATCATCGGTTTCAAGCCGAGCTATGACCGGATCAATACCGATGGCATGCTCTTTTTCTCGAAGTCTGTGGATCATGCAGGGCTATTCAGCCAGGACGTAGCGACGATGAAGCTGGCTTGCTCTGCGCTGTTCGGCAGTTGGGACGACAGCGGGAGTGCGGCTCCTGAGGGTCTGCCGGCGCTGGCGGTTCCGGACGGGCCGTATCTCGAGGAGGCGGAGGAGGCCGGCCGGCAGCATTTTGAGAAGACGTTGGACAGGTTGGCCGCTGAGGGGTTCCGCATTGAACGCGTTCCGTTTTTCCCGAACTATGCCGAGCTCAACCGGCGCCACCGGCGGCTGACCGCGGTCGAGGTGGCCAAGGTGCACAAGGATTGGTACAGGGACTATTCTGACCGGTACAGCGTGCATATGCATGAGATCATGAAGACGGGGGCAACCATTTCCGACGAGGAACGGGACGAGATACGCGCCGATCAGTTGCGATTGCGTCACAGGATGGAGGAGGCGCTTCTCGCTTCGGGCGCGGATCTATGGATTGCGCCGGCGGCGACGGGCCCTGCGCCGCACGGGATCCACGCGACCGGCAACCCGATCATGAATCTGCCGTGGACGAATGCGGGGGTGCCGGCACTGGCGATCCCGTCCGGGAAGACGGATGACGGCTTGCCGCTGGGGGTGCAGTTCTGCGCGCCGTTTGGTGGGGATGAGCGTCTGCTTTCGTGGGGCGAGGCGATTGAAGCGACGGTGCGGGGATAGAATAGTGATCAGATTTCATACTGCCGCGGTGTCTGTTTTGTGGACGGCCGCGGCTGTTCTTCTTTTGGCGGCGTGCGCGGCCGGTCAATTCCCAGCACAGCCCTCTCCGGCGGAGGCACCTACCGCTGTTTCGCCTGACAGCCCTGAACAGGAAGGCATTTGGCTGAACGGCGCGGCGATGCCGACGGCGCGTTCGGAGATGCGG
Organism: Caldilineaceae bacterium; assembly: GCA_965207495.1. Lineage (GTDB taxonomy): Bacteria > Chloroflexota > Anaerolineae > Caldilineales > Caldilineaceae > Bin5. The sequence continues at coordinate 1,427,320 of OZ242287.1, read as the reverse complement.
GCAGCGGTTGTGGATGGGATTTTCTATGTGCCGGGCGGTTTTGGTGGGTTGACCAGTTTTGAGGCGTACGATCCGGCGGACGACAGCTGGACGGAGCTGGCGCCGATGCCGGAGCCGGCCCACCATATGATGTTGACTGCTTACGACGGTAAGGTCTACGTCTTCGGCGGGGGGCCCGATTTGAGCTGGCAGGCCACGGCAGCGATCTTTGTCTATGACCCGACGGAGGACATGTGGACGGCGGACGGGGCGATGCCGGAGCGTCGCATGAGCGGGGAAGCTGTTGCGCTCGGAGATTACATCTATCTTGTGGGCGGCACGGGTGGGACGACGGCGATGCTTCGTTATGATCCGGCGGAGGAGGCCTGGTCGGTTCTGCCCGGCCCGGCGCAGCCGCGCGAGCATGTGGCGGCGGTGGCTTTTGACGACGAGTTGTGGGTCATCGGCGGGCGTTGGGGTGGGACGGGCGCGCTGGCGACTGTAGAGATATTCAGTCCGGCCAGTGGTGCGTGGCGGGATGGTCCTGAGATGAACGAGGCGCGCAGCGGGTTTGGCGCGGCGGTGGTGGGCGGAGGCATTGTGGTTGCGGGCGGCGAGATTCTGGGTGCGCGGCCGTGGAAGGCACTTGCCAGCGCGGAGGTGTACGACCCGGAATCAGGCGCGTGGACGCTGATGGCGGCGTTGCCGGCGGGCATTCATGGGATGCCTGTGGTTGGCTATGAGGGGACGGCGTTTGTTCTGGGTGGGTCGGACCGGGCTGGAGGGATTGACAATCGGGGGCGGGTTTTGAGGTTAAGCCCGTAAGGGAGCTGCCTTAAGTTCGCAGGTCTACACTTGCTGTACAGTGGTCTCCTAAGCGGCTATCGCGGCGTCAGCCCCACTTTTCCGGCGGAACCGTATTCTGAACGCGAGAAAGGCAAGAACAACCACTGGCGGGGTTGTTGCGGCGCATGTCGACCTTGCCTCACCCGAAAGGCATATAGCATTGTTCCTGCAATCATTGGCCCTCTCTGTGAATACAAAAGTAACGCAGGGCGTAGTACCCTCGATTGGGTTCCAGAACTTGCCGCGGGATACAAGAGCCCCCTGTAGGTTTGCGTTACACATTGCATCCGCGCAACGGTGTAAATCGGCAAAGTAGGAATATCTTCGTCTCCAGCTACGTTTAAGGAGAAGCTTAGCCATGTTCCAGGACCTGCAACCGGCTGACTATCAGCCGGTCCTGCCCTCTGACCTGCGTTTTGGCGTTGGTTTCGTCGGTTGCGGCAATATCGTTCTGAGGTCGCAGATGCCTGCTTATAAGAGAGCGGGCTACCGCGTCGTCGCCTGTTGCGACATAACGGTGGAGAAGGCTCGCAAGATAGCAGCCAATTTCGACAACCCACTGGTTACAGCCAGTGTGGAAGAGCTGCTTTCGCGTCCCGAGGTACAGATCGTTGACCTGGCAGTGCACGCCCACCAGCGTTTGCCTCTGGTCGAGCAGATTGCCGCGGCAGGGAAGCACATCTTCTCACAGAAGCCCCTGGCTCCGAGCTTGGGCGAGGCAGAGCGTATTGTCGAGATTTGCCGCGACGCCGGGGTGAGGCTGATGGTCAATCAGCAGGCGCGTTGGGCGCCGCCTCATCGGGTTCTTAAGCTCCTGGTGGAACGAGGTGTGTTGGGACATGTCTACTCGGTTACCCACTGCTATCGGGCCTATCAGGATTATGGCTGGTACGCTGAGCATGAGGATTTCAACATCGTTGATCACGGTATCCACTATATTGATTTGAGCCGCTACTTTACGGGTGCCACACCGCTGCGGGTGAAAGCGACCACTACGACGGTGCCCGGCCAGAATGCGGTCTCGCCAATGATCTATACGATCCTCCTCGAATACGAGCCTTCGCGCCAGGTCATGACGACCCTTCACTTCAACAACATTGTTTCCGGGCCTGCTCTGTATGATCACCTGTGGATTCTGGATGGCACGCTCGGGAGCGCGCTGCTCAGCGATCCGATGGGAACGGCCAAGTTGAGCCTGTCGTTCAAGGATTCCCCTGAACAGTTACAGACTTTCGAAATCGCGGGCACGTGGGCATATGAGGGCTTCGCCGGTTCGATGGGAGAGATGTTACTTTCCCTGAAAGAGGGGCGCGAGCCGGAATGCTCCGGTCGCGACAACCTGGATAGCATACGAATGGCGGTCGCGGCCGTGGAAAGCTCCAACTCGGGCGAGAGTGTCGAATTGAGCCGATAAGGAGCCCGGTACCGCGGCCATGACCGCGGCTGACAGGAGCGTCCAGCCATGCGGATATGCAGTGGCTTCTATCGTTGGTCTCAGCACTACGGTTGGGATTTCCTGACAGACCGTATAGAGGCGGTTGCAGCCGGATTGGCCCAGGCGGGCTACGCCTACTTTGAGGGACTTCTCGATCCGTTAGAGGGTGAAGGGGACTGGGCAAGCCGCTGGCAGGCTGCATTGGACAGGCATGGGGTGCAGCTGGCGGGGGCTTACGTGCATGCGCTGCTGCATGATAATAGCGTTCAGGCGCAGTCGATCGAAACAATTGTCGCAAGAGCGCGGCTGTTGCGACCGATGGGGGCGGAGTTTATCAATGCCAATCCTCAGCCCATAGGTGCGCGCAAGACCGACGAGATGTTGGAAACCCAGGCCCAGGGGTTCGCTCTGCTGGGGGCGGCTTTGAGGAGAGAGGGCTTACGTCTCGTCGTACATCATCATTTGCCCGAGTTGGCCGAAAACGGTCGTGAACTGCGCCACCTCATGGACCACACCGACCCTGTAGACGTAGGACTGACAGTAGATGCCGATTGGATGTGCCGGGGCGGCGAGGATGCCAGGGCGTGGATAAGTGAATACGCATCCAGGCTTGACATTGTGGAACTACGTAGTTCGCACGGGGGTATCTGGGATGAATCTTTGGGTGATGGTGAACCCAGTTGCCGGGCGTTGGCGCATACGCTGGTTGAGGTGAGTTTTGACGGGTGGCTCATGGTTGAGCTGGCTCGTGCAGAAGGCACTCCCCACACACTTGATCTGGTCCAGGCACATGCACGCAGTCTGGAATACGTGCGCGAAGTCTTCGGCGTGCACGGCCAGGTTCTTGCCTGACCCTATAAACTTCAACAGGTTTCCAAGAACATAATATCCTCTGCGAAACCTGTAAATCCTCTAGGCTGTCCAAAAAAATGAGGTTGCCAACCTCCTGATATTCCATTATTATAATGGTATATTTGTGTTTCCCAGCAGTTGACCAAAGATGAGTCATAGCGAAACGGCGCAGTGTTTTTGCAGGGAATTGCGCCAGTGCGTTGCGGCATACTATGTGCGCAACCAGTTTTGATATCGTTACCTCTTAGACGACTCCCAAGGTGTCCTGGCCGGGTATGTACGCTTCTGAAAATTACCCTCCAAATTTGTGCTGCCGGAATGGGTCAGATCCCGTAACAGGTCTTGAATGCGCATGCGGACGGTTCGGAAGAGATCATTGTAGCGCCTCAATGCCCGGCAGTGTCCGGAAAAACCAGACAGTGCAGACCTTTTCTTTCCGGCATGAACAGACATAGAAACCGGTCCGGTGTCTCAATAACGCGCGAGTCTGTCGGGAGGCCGATTCAAGAAAGGAGGTGATAACCGGCCAAATCCAAGGAGTACTCGGTACTGAACGTGTGTCGTACCTATCGCTCTTTATCTGTTCACAGAAAGGAGATCAGGAAATGAACCCGTTTCGTGTACGAATTGGTTACCGTCGTTCACTGATTTTTGTGGCTGCGTTGAGTATTGCAGCCCTGATTGTCGCAGCCTGTGTACCTGTCGCTGCGCCAGCCGACGACTCCTCGGCGGCAGCCGCTGCCGAAGCTGATGAGGGCGGCACCCTCACGATTGGTTCCGTACAGGGCAGCGCCGCCATCCCCACATTTCTTCCCTGGAAAGCACATAGCAGTGCGCAGTCATTCCACTGGAACCTCTTCATGAACTCACTGGTCATGCAGGAGCACAGTACGCTCAAGTGGGTTCCTGATCTGGCCGAGAGCTATGAGATCAGCCCCGATGGGCTGACATACACCTTCAACCTGCGGGAAGGTGTGACGTGGCATGACGGCATGCCTTTTACGGCCAACGACGTTTCGTTCTCTTTCCACGCGGCTCTGCTGCCTGAGGGCGGCTCGACAGCGTCGGGCGGCCTGAAGGATGCGATCGTAGGGGCAATTGACTACCAGGAAGGCAACACCGAGACTGCGGAGGGGATCAAGGTTCTGGACGATTACACCATCCAGTTTGAGTTGACCCAGCCGCAGGTAACAATCATAGAGCGGTTCGCTATGCGAATTGCCCCGGCCCACGTGTTCGAAGGGCTTGAGCCGGAGGACTGGCTGCAGACCGAGTTTGCCACGGAACTGCCTTTTGGCACCGGTCCCTTTGTGTTCAAGGAGTATATCCCCGATCAGCACACCATCTTCGAGCGCAACGACAACTACTTCAAGGGAGCGCCTCTGCTCAAGAACGTCGTCATTCGATTCTACGGCGACAACAGCGTGATGATCATCGCCCTGGAGAAGGGTGAGATAAACATGGTCGGTTTCCTGAACCCGAGCGCTGACGAGTTCGATAAAGTCACGAATCTTCCCGGCGTCGACTGGGAATATCAGGACAAGTTCCCGGCCTACTTCTTCTCCATTACGTTCCAGGACGAGGCGTTAGCGGACAAGCGGTTCCGGCAGGCGTTCCTGTACTCGATCGACCGTGCGGAGATTGCGACCCAACTCTGGGGCAACGCGGACTTGACGAAGGTACAGCCGGTGTCGCAGTGGGCACCTCCTCCGGGGGTTACGCTAGACATTGAGGAGTACGCTTACAACCCTGAAAAGTCCACGGCCTTGCTGGAGGATATGGGCTGGGACTTTGACCGTGTCGTCGAGATCGTCTGGTTTGGCACGGACATGCCGGATCAGCTGCCAATTCTCCAGCAGTTCATAGAAGGCGTGGGCATCAAGACCAAGCTGGTACAGACCGATGGGGCCAGGGGTCTGGAGGTCTTCTACGAGACTGGCGACTATGAGATCAGCTGGGTGGGAGGCTGGGGCCGGTCCTACTATCCCGATACGACAATTGTCGGGTGTGATCGCGTCTACCCCGACGGTTACAACTCGAGCCGCTACTGTAACGAGGAGTTGGATGCACTGTACAATCAGGCCCTCGCTACGGTTGACGACGACGAACGCAATGCGCTGTACACGCAAGCCACCGCCATCTGGAATGATGAGCTTCCGTGGATACCCCTGTATGCGCCACAGTCTCTCTTGCTGATAGGCGAAAATGTCAAGGGATGGCGTGACACCCTGATTGGGCCTGAAGGATCTGCCACGATCGGCGCTGTCACCGACCTTGAGAAGTGGTACATCGAGGAGTAGTGGAGGCGTAGCTACTTTGTCGCGCCGGTCTGAAGCAGATCGGGTCCGCCTGGCGTTGAAGGGTAAGGACTCCGATCAAGGACCAACTCTCCTATGGGAGCGGGCGTGGTGGGGTCGGCGCAAACCGGCCCCACCGCCTCCCTCCCACGCTTCGAACCATGGTTTAACCGAGGGGGTTACACCTTGGGACGCTATATTTTACGACGTATTCTGATCTCGTTCCCGGTATTATTGGGCATCACAGTCGTAACGTTTGCTTTTGCCAACCTGGCCCCGGGCGATCCGGTTACGGCTATGATTGACCCTATGAGCGGGATAGAACCAGGTGAGGTTGAAAAGCTCAAAGAGGCGCTGGGTATCAACAGGCCGATTCCGGTGCGCTATTTCCTGTGGCTGAAGGAGGTACTGCGAGGCAACCTGGGCTATTCCTACGTCACCCACAGGCCGGTGGCCACGATGATCGCCGAGCGGCTGCCGCAGACCCTGCAACTGATGTTCACTGCACTGAGCATCAGCGTGGTTCTGGGCGTTTCGCTGGGCATCTATGCTGCTTTCAACCAGTACTCATTGTTGGACAATGTGTTCACCTTTATGGTGTTCATCGGCATATCGGTGCCGGCTTTCTTCTTCGCCTTGCTGGCGATTTACGTGTTCTCATTCAGGATACCTCTCTTTCCGACCTCAGGTATAAAGGAACCGCTGAGTACTCTTCCACCGATCATCGACCGTCTTCATCACCTGGTGCTGCCGGCCGCTGTTTTGGGGATCGAAGGGGTAGCAGGCTATCTGCGCTACACACGTTCGAGCGTCCTGGAGGTAATGCGCCAGGATTACGTAACGACTGCGCGGGCCAAAGGGCTGCGCGAGCGCGCCGTCCGCATTGGTCACGTCCTGCGCAATGCGCTACTACCGTTGGTGACGATAGTGGGTTTGAGTCTGCCAAGCTTGATTGGCGGCGCGCTGTTCATCGAAGTTCTCTTCTCCTGGCCGGGCATGGCCCGCATGGCGATTGAGCACACGCTGGGCCGGGATTACCCTGTGATCATGGGAATCGGTCTCGTCTCTGCGACCATGGTGCTGTTCAGCAACCTGGTTGCCGACATCGTCTATACAGTTGTGGACCCCAGAATCAGCTATGAGTAATGCGATTCGGGCTGTACTCGGGGCGTAGGGAATCCGGCGATTATCCTCATTCACGGATAGAGGAAGAAATGGAAGGCGAAGAGAAAGGAAGAGAAAGGCAGGCGTTGCATGTCAGCGAAGACCTGCAACATATGGTGCGTGGGCAGGCGGTCGTCGGTCTGCGCGAGCTTATCTGGCGTCGTTTTCGGAGACACCGACTGGCGCTGGTATCGATTGCCATCATGACTGTGCTGGCATTTGCTGCCATTTTCGCCCCCCTGCTCAGCAGCCCGAATGATCCCTACACGGCCGACCTGCAGAACCTGCGGGCGCCACCCAGTCAAGAGCACATCCTGGGGACAGACCGTTCCGGTCGAGACATGCTTGCCCGCATTCTGCACGGGGGCCGCGTTTCGCTTTCGGTGGGACTGATAGCGACCTCGATATATATTTCTATCGGCACGATTCTGGGCGGAGTGAGTGGTTATCGGGGCGGGGTGACAGATTTTGTCATCATGCGGATCACCGACATCGTGATGTGCTTCCCCAGTTTACTCATCATCCTGACTCTCGTTGCCGTTATAGGCCCCAGCATCTTCAATATCATGATCATCCTCGGCTTTCTGGGGTGGCCGAGTATCGCGCGCCTGGTGCGCGGAGAGTTTTTATCGCTCAGTGAACGAGATTTCGTTACGGCGGCGCGCTGTTTGGGCGCGACCGAGCGCGGTATCATTTTCCGCCTCATTCTGCCGAACGTGGTGGGGCCTCTTGTGGTGGCCGCCACTTTCGGTATCGCCGGGGCTATCATGGCTGAGGCAGGGCTGAGTTTTCTGGGTCTGGGTGTGCAGGCGCCGCGGCCCAGCTGGGGACAGATGTTGAGTGCGGCGACGTCGCTCACCACGCTTGAGAGAAGGCCGTGGATATGGATGCCGCCAGGCGCGATGATTGCCATCACTGTGCTGAGCATTAATTTCATCGGCGACGGATTGCGCGACGCTCTCGACCCGCGCACGATGCTGGACTGAATAACTTTGAATTGGTCGCGACCACCTGTAGAGACCGATAGCTGAACGGCTAAGGGGTAACGCAACGCAGAAGCGAAGAGCTACCTGACGGGGTATGCACACGTGGTGCAGCCCCAGTTCTCACATGCAATAGCATCCTTGTTGCCACGTCGAACTGTCGTGAGACGGGTGTTCCTTAGGGAGAGGAAAACATGGCAGAGGCCATTTACCTAACCGACATGTCCAAATGTCTGCCTGAGGGCGCGCTTTCAACCACGCCGGAGAGGCACAAGTGGCAGGTGGTGGAATATACGGCGGCGGAGGGACTTGCCGGCAACATGGCCTTCGCGCACGCGCTCTACGAGACGCCGGCCATAACTTTGCCGCTGAACGTAGAGGGATGGCATGCGGTCAGCGTCGGCTTCTGGCCTGGGGTGGAACAGGAACACACAAGCCTGGTCAAGTACAGACTGTCGGGGGAGGACGTGTACACCGTTGCTGAGCACTATGTACAGAGCCCATCGCTGCCGGGATGTTTTTGGGATAAGACGGAACTCGTCGAGACGTTTCCCCGGTATGCCGACCTGACAGGGCAGGACCTGGTTTTCAGTAAGCAGAATACGGCTCACCCGCCGAAGCTGGCGTGTGTTGCCTACGTCAAGCTGGCGCCACTGACGCAGGCGGAGGTGGAAGCCATCCAGTGCGACAGGGAGCAGAGAGAGACGCGCAGGGTCATTGGCATGATTGACGGCGAAGGGCTGTTTCACCAGATGTGTCCGGCGACGAAAGAGGAACTCCTGGAGCAGATCGAGCCATTTCGGTACGCGGATGTGGGCAAGGTGCTGTGGGGCGTCAATCTTAGCGATTTGACCTACTATCACTCCAAGGTGGGACGTTTTTTTGGTACTGAGGAAGGTGTGAGTCCTGTGTTGCGTCATGTGCACGCGCTCCAGAGCCACAAGGCGCTGGCGGAGCAGGACATTGTCCCTTTCGCGGCAGCGATGGAATATGCCCATACATTGGGACTAGAGTTTCACCCCTACTACCGGTTGAGCATCGTAGATAAGGCCCAACCCTACTTTTTCTTCTCGACGGAGACGACCTTTCTGCGAGACAACCCGGAATGCCGAATTGTTGCCAAGGATGGTTCGCCGCTGATGAAGGCCAGCTATGCTTTCCCGAAGGTGCGAGATTTCATGGTCTCTCTTATGGAGGAGGCGATGGAATACGATATTGACGGGGTACACCTTTGCTTCACGCGCGGGCCTGAGTATATCGGATACGAGCAGCCGGTGCTGGACGAGTTCAAACGGCTGTATGGGGAGGACGCGCGCGACGTTGCTGATGACGATGAGCGGCTGTATACCCTCAAAGCCAGCTATCTGACGGAGTTCTTGCGGGCTGTACGGAGGACGGCTGACCAGCACGGGGAGGAGAGAGGGCGCAAAATGCAGGTGTCGGCGATTTTTGAGGGCGGCAGGGAGGACATGCGTTATTTCGCCTACGATGCCTACACCTGGGTGGAGGAGAAGCTGGTCGACTTCATCATCACAGATCCGCCTTCAGAGCTGGTCGGGCTGGCTAAAGAGAACGGATGCCAGGTATACATGGCGTCTACAAAAGAGGACAACGTGCTGACAATGAAGCATGCTTATGCCGGCGGGATGGACGGGATGGCTATTTGGGACATCAACACAACGCGTCCCGAAACGTGGGCCATAGAAAGCCGGTTGGGGCACCGCGACGAACTGATTGATCTGCCGAAACCGGATCAGTATCCAAAGATGGAACGGACCAAGTTGATCACAATTCGGGGCCGGGATTTCTCGCAGACGGTAGACAAAAACGTTCCCTCAGGGTGGCCTCCAGAGCTGCTTGTCATCTACACCGGGGGATAGGAGAGCAAGGAGGAGGGTTCGTATGTGTGCAGAACGTAAGGCCATCTACATCTCCGATCTGGACCGTTGTCAGCCTGATACAGCCATATCAGAAAAGGCTCGGCATGGTCACTGGCGGGCAATCCCATACGAGGCGGAAGGCGTGTCCGGCACGATGGTTGTGGCCGGCATCGAGTGCAACGCGCCTACAATCACCCTTCCTCTTGGCATGCAGGGATGGTATGCCATCCACCTGGGCATCTGGACGAACTGGGTGGACAGACAGGTGCGGGTCAAGCTGACAGATGATCCTTGTTTCACTACGACTACGACGCTGTATCCGGACATAAAGAAGACCAACTTTTTTGCAAGCATCGGCGAGGTGTTTTGGAGATGCGCTGATCTGACAGGCCAGGAGCTGCACATCGGGCAGCAGAGCGCCGGAACGCCTTGGGCGGCCGGTATCGCCTATGTGAAATTGGAACCTCTAACGCCAGAAGAGGTTGCTGCGATCGAGCAGGATCGGTCCAGCAGCGACACGAAGCGGCTGATCGCTTACAACGATGCCTGGAGTGTTTTCGGTGAGCGGGCGCTGTACACGGAGGAGGATATCATCGAGGAGGTTGAACCTTTTCGCGATACGGACTTTCAGAAACTCCTGTGGGGTATCGGCTCGGGCAGCATGGTGCAGTATCTTTCCGACGTCGGCGAACTTGCTGAGAAGAAGGACATGAGTGATTTCTCGCGCTATTGTGATCGCCAGGCGGCGGAAAGTTACCGCGCTCTGAAACTCAAGGGGATTGATCCCCTCAAGACGGTGATTGATCACGCACACGAACTGGGTATTGAACTGCACGGCACTTACCGCGTCGGCGGCTGGGTCTTTCCGCCACCGGATGACATGGAGGACGAGTTCTTTCGCCGACATCCTGAATGGCGCTGTCTGGACCGGAACGGTCAGCCCACCGCCCGTCTGAGCTATGCCTTTGCGGGTGTCCAGGATTTTGTGATTTCGCTGTTCCGAGAGGTAGCAGAACGAGGCGCGGACGGGGTCAACATGGCCTTTATCCGCGGACTGCCCTGTGTCCTCTACGATCCGCCTATTGTGGATGGTTTTCAAGAACAGTACGGACAGGACCCGCGTGAGCTTCCGGAGGATGATCCTCGCTGGTTAACCTACAAGGCGAGCTGGATGACTTCATTCATGCGGGCGCTTCGCCAGGAGATGGACCGGGTGGGCGAGCGGCAAGGGAGGCATGTCCAGGTATCGGCATACGTTGTGAATAACTTGCCGCACAATCTTGAGCATGGTCTGGATGTGGCAGTCTGGGCCGAGGAAGGGTTGGTTGATTTCATTATTCCCAACCCCTGGCATGGCGAAAAGGATGTTGATGTTGCCGCCTTCGTCGAGGTTGCGCGCGGAACCGGGTGTCAGGTTTACCCCGACATCCTGCCGCGGCGGATGTCGACGGAAGAGTACCGACAGCGGGCGATGGACTGCTACGAAACAGGCGCCGACGGACTGGCATTTTGGGATACTAATAGCCGTTACCCCTTTTTGGATGAGTGGAGCATGATACGGCGCCTGGGGCACGAGGGGGCGTTGAGTGAGTGGGCGCCTGACGAGTGGCCGGCGTACCGGCTGATCCCGTTGCACAGCCTTGGGGGCCACCTTATGGACAAGTATTCGCCATACTGGTCTGCTTGAGTTGTGGCGGCGAAGGCGATCGTATACATTTTTGCCGGTAATTGAGTGCGCATTGCGGTGTTCGCTCATTCAGTGACCCTCTGCATGAATGCAGTGACAATGCAGGGGGTATACCCCTCAAGTAGGTCTCGCATTTGGCCGAGAGCTATAGGACTGCCCAACAGTCCAACTTACATTTTCCTTCCAACTATCGGTACGGGGCGGCAAGGTAATTCATTTTTTCCTTGCGCTAACTCGATGGAGAAGCATTGCCATGTTCGTGGACATGCAAGCTGCCGACTATCAGCCCGAACTGCCTTCAGGCCTGGGCTACGGTATTGGCATCGTCGGATGCGGCATCACCGTCTGCGACTCGCAGGCGCCCGCCTACAAGAAGGCCGGTTACCGCGTGGTCGCTTGTTGCGACAGGATAGAGGAGAGAGCGCACGGCGCGGCAGCCAATTTCGGCAGCACATTGTTCACAACCGATTTGGAAGAACTGCTTTCGCATCCGGAGGTGCAGGTTGTTGACCTGGCAGTACACCATCACCAACGCCTGCCACTGGTCGAGCAGATTGCTGCGGCAGGCAAGCACATCTTATCGCAGAAGCCCCTGGCTCCGAGTTTGCGCGAGGCGGAGCGTATTGTTGAAATATGCCGCGAGGCCGGGGTGACCCTGATGGTCAATCACCAGGCGCGGTGGGCACCCTCTCACCGGGCGCTCAAGTTCTTGGTCGACAGCGGTGTGTTGGGTCACATCTACGCCTTTACTCACGTCTTTCGGGCCCATCAGGACTTTGGCTGGTATGCTGAGCGAGAGGATTTCAACATCGTTGATCACGGTATCCACTATATTGATTTGAGCCGCTTCTTTAGCGGTTACACGCCGCTGCGGGTGAAAGCAACAACCACGATGGCGCCCGGCCAGAATGCGGTATCGCCGATGATCTATACGATCCTCTTTGAATACGAGCCTTCGTGTCAGGTTATGTCGACACTACACTTTAACAACATCGTTTCAGCACCCGCTCTGCATGATCAGTTCTGGTTTTTGGATGGAACGCACGGGAGCGCACTGCTCAGCGATCCTGCGGGGACGGCGAAGTTAAGCCTGTCGTTCAAGGATTCGCCTGAACAGGTACAGACTTTCGAGATTGCCGGCAACTGGGAGTATGAAGGCTTTGCCGGTTCGATGGGAGAGATGTTGCTGGCCTTGGAGGAAGGGCGGGAGCCGGAGAGTTCGGGCCGGGACCACTTGGTGAGTTTGCGGATGGCGTTGGCGGCGGTGGAGAGTGCGAATTCGGGTGAGAGTGTCAGATTGAGAGGCTAGGATGTAGCTGGCCGCGAAGTCGGACTGTGCGGGGCGGGGCGGTTGGGGCGTAGGGGATATGTCAGCCAGATGGCTCATCCAGAAGCGCCGTCCCCGAGTTCGGCGTACAGTCGATCGAGCCCTGACAGCAAAACCTGGAAACTTCTCGAACTGTTTCTTTCTCGCGTAAGAAGACCAGCGATCGCTTTCGCGCCGCTAACTTTCCGGAAGCCAGGGACGAGCCTCCTTAAGGCCTCGGACGGCCGCTGCACTGCATCCGGATCGCGAAAACCCGCCTTGCGACCGATTCCTCGCAGTCTTTCGTTTTCGAAGGCTTCGGCCAGAGCGTCAGGTTCACCCAGATACCAGGCTTCAAGCTGCTGGCACACAATTCTCACGAGCGTGTCGGCCCGGCCTGCTTGCTGGCAAGATTGCAGAAGCCGCCTCTTCAGGCGCACACAGTCGCCGCCATCGTTGTCTCGCAGGATGACAAATCGAACGCCTGGCTCTCGCCATGCTCGCAGCTTGCGCGGGATGCTCCTATCCAGGTCGCTCTTCCCTTCGTGCACCAGGTATTCGAATACCATATTGGGGTATAGGCGGGGAAGAAGTCCAACGAGCAGGTCCCGCATAGATGCCTCTTCGAGCAAGAATATGACTCTGTTCACTAGAGCCGGGCACCATCGCGGTCTTCTTGCCTCCAGAGCAGATCGGGCAAGTCGAATACTCCTTGTCGCCAGAGCGCGCCGGGCAGGTCGCCTTCGCGGCGCAAGGCCTGGAGGAGCTCGCTCTCCGACGCGCGGCGGACCTTCGTGAAACCGTCTTCCTTGACCAGCCAGCGTATTTCATCGAGTTCCGCGCCGTTCAAAAAGTCGGGAGAATGGGTAGACACGAAAACCTGGCCTCCGCGCTGGGCGTAGTCGTGAAACTCCTCAACGAGCTCCCGCATCAAAGCAGGATAGAGTTGATTCTCCGGTTCCTCGACCGCCAGCAGCGGGTGAGGATTGGGGTCGTACAGAAGGACGAGAAAGGCAAACAGCTTGATCGTCCCGTCCGATACATAGGGAGCGATGAAGGGATCCTGGAAGACGCCATCCTGGAACCGAAGAACCAGCCTTCCGTCCTCGGTAGGCTTTGCTTCCACGTTACTTACGCCGGGGACGCGTTGACGCATGGCCTGGAGTACCTTATTGAACTGCTGGGGATGGTTTTCAAAGAGGTATTTTGCCACCAACGCGACGTTGTCGCCGCGCGTGGATAGATGCTCGGCGTAACCGACCTCTGCGCTTGGCCGCGCGTCGGCAATTTGAAAGTCGGAGATGTGCCAATTCTCGATAAATTTGCGGAATGCCGATACAATCGGGAATTCTTGGAGTTGGCCAAAGCTCTTGATAGCCAATGTGCTGGGGTCATCAAGTTTGAACTTCCTCTTTTTCTGGTCTGCGCCTTTCATAGCGGACACACCGTACTCGGACTCGTTCGTGATTACTTCGCCCTCTCCTCGACGATTGTCCACGAAGCGCCACCCATAGCGGCCGCCCTGCCCTTTACGATAACTCAGCGCCTCGTGCTCTACGACGGCATGATTTTGGTCCTGATCTATTTTCAACTGGTATGTCGCCAGCTGTCCACCGCTCTCGCGAAACTGCAAGGTGATCTCCAGCGGCCCCGCCTCTCCCCGGGTGACCAGTTCACGATATCCACCGCGTTGCGCCACTGCTGCGGCCACGTTCTGCGTCAAGGCATCTTTCAGGAAAGTGAACACATCGAACAGCGACGACTTCCCGGAGCCGTTTGCGCCCACAACTATCGTCATGCGCGTCAAATTATGGAGCGCGATGTCGCGAAGGCAGCGGAAGTTCCTGACGGCAATGCTTTCGATCTGCATAGGGCTTGGCATTTGAAATCGTCCTTCGCGTCTCCAGTTCAGGGCCGGGAGAGAAATATCTCGTCCAGATGGGCAGAGAAACCTTCAAGCATGAAAGAAGTCAGAGTCTGTCTCTCGGTGTACGTAGCTCCTTCAGTGTAGTCACCCTCCCCTCACAGTAGAACAGTGATGGTCCTTGCTTCAGGATATACCAACCAGTACTCTTTCACCCTGCGTTCGGCATACAGTTTGCGTTTGAGTGTCTCGTCGCGCTCGGCGGTGGAGTCGGAGCGAATTTCGACGGTCAGGTCGGGTGCGCCCGGGATGTTGGCAGATGTGACTATGTTGGCTCGTTCTGAAGAGATGAACATCAGGTCGGGTTGGACTACGTCGGTTTCGGAAAGCACAACGTCGGTGGGGGCAGAGTATACAACTCCCAGATTCCTGTCCTCAACGCAGGTGTCAAGCCGCGTCCCCAATTTCATGGCAACGTGCTGGTGGGCTATGCTCGGGGCCGGTAGGATGAACAGCTCTCCATCCAGAAGTTCGTAGCGTTCTTCGCCGGAGGTCTTCAGATGGTCCTCGTATGTGAGTTTGGTCTTCACAGGACTGGCGTTAGAAAATGAATTCGCTCTGACCATCTCCGTTTTGCCGTATCCCCATTACTCAGTAGAACTTCATGCTGCTTGCGTACTTTGAAAGCTACTGCGCTAAGAACTGCAATCGAGTTCCCGACTTGTACGAACATCTTCTCCTTTTGGAGTCTGATGATCTTGCCTCTAATTCGCCGTCCCTTTCCATTGGCAATAGAGTTTTCCTCTTCAGATGGCCTGTATGAAATTCCGTATTATCACTCATTGCAAATTCCTCAACATTTTCTATGGTGACCCACCCCTTTTGTCCAAACTCGGCCTGAAGTGCCTCTCGCAATGGTGTGAAACTGGTTGGTTCCAGCCCTAACATAAGCTGGTTAGCAGTTGCGCTCACAAACTTGAAATCACCGAATGGTGCCGTTTCCCACATGGCTCTCTTCATTACATCACAACCCTCTAAGCGCTGCGTAGCAAAGAAAATAGTGTAGATGAGTCTTTCCTTCCTATAGAGCTCGAAAAACAGGACAAAGTTTGCACCAGCCTTTCTCAGGCTTTCCTCATACAAAGCATAAAAGAAGCTTTTTCTTTCTGTCCCTTCGGGGATATCTAGTCCTTGCCGCCATTCAGAACAACCGAAGAGTTCGTCAAGGTGCCTTTCGAAGTTGGGGTGGCTCCTGAATCGATTGATTGCCTCGTACATAAACGAAATGTAAACCTCGGTGCTGGGATTGCCCATTATTCGTCCGATGACGGACATAGGGATGTCTGAAACTCCAAAGGGATCCATCATCACAAACGAAGGAGGCAGAGTTTGTTGGCGACTGTCAAACCAGTCGAGAATCATTGTCATTCTCGCAACAAATGTAGAGTGAACGACACGAACATTACAGTATTCTGGAAGTATAGGGAAGAAGGGCTGAATCGTTTTCTCCAAATGCTCCTTTCGATCTAGCTCCTTTTCAATGAAGACGAAGTTTATCTGGCCACGCATCCTTTTATTTGCAGAATGCTCGACAAGCGATTTCAGTGCGATGATAGGTGAACCATCCTCCCCGCCACTGTATTCTCCTGGACCCGCGAAACCATCTATAAACAACACTTGTCGCCTATATTGAAGCATCTTAGGCAACCAAGCGTCCATGTAGTTTCTTAGTACCCTATGTTTTCCTAGCGTATGATCTTCAAGCTGCCAAGTTGTCATCTTGGACGGCACTATTGTGTTTCCCCTTCTGCATTTGGATATTGCTGCCAAAGCTGGCCATCTAGTAGAGCCTGTTCTCCCGATCGCTTGTTGCGGACGCCTCCCAACTGTTTGAGAAAGAACGCTACGTTAGCGCTTACGGACTGGTCACGCAAGTCTTGCGCCCAGTGCAGATTCATCGATCTGGCGGCGGCGCGGTAGGACACGGCGCCGTAGCTGCGTTCCCAGGGATTGACCTCAGCGGCCTTGCGGAGACCGGGCAGTTCCAACAGCGCGGGATCGGTCATCAGGTCGGCGCGTTCCGGGGCGAGCGTGCTCAGCAGGCACAGAGCCCGGTAGGCCTCTTTGCAGCCGTCTTTGTACAGGTACTCCATGAATTGCCAGGTTTCTGCTTCGTTTTCGGGACGGCCGGTTAGGGCTGAGATTGAGGTGACGATGTTCTTGTATCCGAAGAGGGGATCGGGGGCACCATTTGGGGTTGGCGGGTGTGAGTAGCCAATGTTGGGGTACATATCGGGATAGGTGTTGGAGAATTCCCTGATCGCCCAGGTCTGTTCCTCGGTCATGGCGGCGCGGCCCTTGCCAACTGCCTCTTGGGCGGGAAGGCTGGGATGCCAGACTTCGTGCGTGCGGGCCAGGTCGGCGATGTAGGTGAAGGCCTCATTGACTTCGGGACTGGTCATCAGGGAGACCTGTTCATCGCCGCTGTTGTGGATTACGTTGCCGCCCAGTTGATAGATCTGGTTGAGGACAGGCCATTCAAGGGTGAGAGCGAACCCGGCACGGGAGATGGCGCCGCTGCCGTCCTTCTGGGTAAGTGCCTTTGCGGCGGTGGTAAAGTCGCTCCAGGTCGTGGGGGGTGACTCAGGATCGAGGCCGACTTCTTCGAACATTCTCTTGTTGTACATGAGGAGTGCACAGGTGGAACCGGTGGGTAGTACGTAACGCCCGTTGGTCTCAGTATCGAATAGAGGGTAGGCCTCTTCGAACCAGCTGAGCGGGAATATGTCCTCTGGAAACTCAAGCAGGAGGCTCTCCTCACGCATTTGATGCATGGTCAGGAGGTCAGGCATTTTGAGCATGTTTGGCCCGGCGCCAGCTGCCAAGGCAGAGAGGACTTTTTCCGGATCGCCACCGGCCATGGAGTCGACGTCAACTGTAATTCGTCCATTCTGCTCGGCGAATTGGTCGGCTACGCTACGGTAGTGAGCCATGCGTGTGTCCCACCAGCCCCAAAGCAGTAGCTCGACCGGTTCTTCGGTGGCTGCTGCGATATCGGTACTGACTTCGGGCACGGGAACACAGGCGGCCGCGGCCAGCGTGAAGCCGGCGAGGCCGACCGCTTTTAGAAACTGACGCCGACTAGAGATCTGCATATTGATGCTTTGCCATCCTTGATTCGAGTTGCATAGAGGTGTCTAAACACGAGGGCCGTTGATTACACCTGCCGGGTCGGTAAATACTGTAACGGGGGAAAGAGACGCGGATAACATCGTTTGACCAGGGGATTATATCGCAACGTGACAACGGCGTTCTGACGCCCCACATCCGCACAATTCTTTGTTTGCTTTGTTTGGAGAAATTCGTCGGTTGAATTCACACCAATTCATGTAACCTCTCCGTTGCTTTAGGTATACCCGCAGAAATCAACCTTTTGTACTCCTTTTTCACCACTGCCTGTAGACGTTTCGATTCCTGCTGCTCATCCCCTTTTTGGATTGCCAAATCCCATATAAGCACGGCCATACGGAGAATGCCAGCACTCAGCGCCTCTTCCATGGTATCATACCCGCTGTCAGTGTAGCGGGGGTTGAAATTCATCCCATTCACTTCAGGCATACTAAACGCATAGCACCACTTCCCCTCTTCACCACCTTCGACCCAACCTGTACCGTAGAACCAACCCGTGCGGCGAAGAGTCATGTATATATTGTGACAGGCCCCATCGTCTTCCAGAATAGGGTCGGCGTAAAGGACTTCTATGATCCTGCCGTACCTGCCAAGACTGACTTTGGCGTTTTCCTGAATTGATTTGATAACGTCCTTTATTTGAATTCTCATAGCACACCTATAGATGGAGTTACGGACGCTCACCACATTCAGTTTGTGGACGCCCTTATGGAGATCCCTACTCTCCAGGGTTACCTTGGTATACGGTCGCCTTTGATGTCTTGAATATAGTTCTTGCGCGGTTGGTTTCTGTGAATTTGACCTCAATTGTAACTTCTAAGCCATGTTCTGTGTACTTGCGGTGTGTGGTCTGGTGCATCCCCGTTGTGTTGTGGGAACAGTTTGGCGGGGGATTCGTGCTGGCGGTGGGGGATGAAATTGCTTAACGGCTTTAGGAGAGACGGAGGGCAGGCGACAGGTCTGGCCGTACGGTGGGATCCGTTGATTGGGGGGCACAGGGCAGGCACAAGGCCTGCCCCTACGGGGACTTGTTGGGACTGGCTGGACGTGGTTTGGCGGATCTCTTTTCTTTGGACGCCTGTCGCCAATGTGGACACTCTGTTGTCCAGGCATGTTGTTTAGGGCGGGGCGTTGCGGGGGCGCAGCCCCCGCACAAGGGAGGGCCGAAGGCCCGGACGCCCAAATGCAAGGAGAGAGTGAAGAGGAGAGAGGAGAGAGAAACTTCGGCTGCGTGATTCGGGGGCGCGAATCGACTGATGTTTAGCGGAAACGTGGGTGCCTGTGTGGGGCTCAGCCTTTTAGGCCGGTGAGGACGACGCCTTCGATGATGAAGCGCTGGACGGCGATGAAGAGGGCGAGGATGGGGATGATGGCGAGGCTGGCGCCGGCCATGATGACGCCGTACTGGTTCCAGAATTCGCCGACGAAGGTTGCGAGGCCGACGGTGATGACGTATTTGTCGTGGCTGGAGATGACGACGAGAGGCCAGAGGAAGTCGTTCCAGTTCCACATGAAGTAGAAGGCGATGAGGGTGAAGAGGGCGGCCCGGGAGAGCGGGATGATGATGCGATGGAAGATATACCACTCGCCGGCGCCGTCGATGCGGGCGGCGTCGATCAGTTCGGTGGGGATGGTGTACATGAACTGGCGGAACATAAACATGGCGTAGATGGTGAAGATTTCGGGTACGATCAGGGCGGTATAGGTATCGGCCCAGCCGACCTGGACGGTCATGAGGTAGAGGGGGATCAGATAGACTTCAAAGGGGATGATCCAGGTGCTGAGCAGGATGTAAAAGATGATGTCGCGGCCGCGGAATACGAACTTGCCGAAGATATAGCCCAGAAGCGCGCTGGTGTAGATATTGAAGATGGTTTTGATGACACTGATGAATGTCGTGTTCCAGTAGAGCTGGCCCATGTTGGCGCGGTCGAAGACATCTATATAGTTCGAAACCGTTGGGTTGATAGGGAAGAGGCGGGGCGGGAAAGAGACGGTTTCAGCCTGGGGTTTGAAGGAGGTGCTGATCATCCAGATGAAGGGTACGATCATCAGAATGGCGCCGGCGCCCAGGACTATGTAGTTGATCAAGAGGCCGCGGCGAAGGCGCTGGAAATCGGTTGCGCCGCGGGTGAGTGACCGCGCATCGACCTGGCTTGGTACGCCAACAAAATCTTGATTAGCCATGCGTTACTCCAGAAAGAGACCAGGGTAGAAAGGAAGTATGGCTGCGTTGGGCGTGGAACAGACTCATAGTTCCCAGTTAACTCGTTGCAGTCTGAACTGGACGAGAGTAAGGATGAGAACGATAGCAAAGAGAACGAAGGACATGCTGGCGGCCTGGCCCATGAACATGCGCTGGAAGGCGTAGTCGTAGATGTGGAGGGCCAGCACCCTGGTGGAGTCGAGCGGGCCGCCGCCTGTCATCATGTAGATGGCCTGGAAGCCGCCGCTGAAGCCGCCGATGACGCCGGTGATGAGAACGAAGGAGACGACCGGCTTGAGCAACGGCAGCGTGATTTTGAGGGCCAGCTGGATGCTGCTGGCCCCGTCGATTTCGGCGGCTTCGTAGTAGTCCTTGGGGATACCTTTCAGTCCGGCGAGATAGATGATAACGGTAAAGCCGATCCCGCCCCAGATGCCCATGACGATGATGCTGGGCATGGCCCAGGTGGTGGACTGGAGCCAGGGGACCGGTTGGATGCCGATGAAGCTGAGGAGTTGATTGAGCAGGCCGAAACGTGTTTGGAGCATCCATTTCCAGACGGTGGCGCTGGCGATGACTGAGGTCATCACGGGCAGAAAGTAGATCAGACGCAGGGGGATGCTGCCGCGCTTGATGGGGTTGAGGATGAGAGCGACGATGAGGGAACTGAATGCGCCGAGAAAGGTGCCGGCGAAGGTGCGGTACATGGTGTTCCACATGACCTTGTAGAAGAGCGAATCCTTGGCCAGGATGGCGTAGTTGTCGAAGCCGACAAAGGGGGAGACGTTTCCGAAGAGGCTCCACTCGTGCATGCTGATGAAGAAGGAGAAGAAGATGGGGTAGAACTTGACGATCGCGTAGAAGATGATGGTGGGCACGAGTGCGATGATGATGAAGCGGTGCTCGGCGGCTCGGATCGAGGACCGGCGGCCTGCAAATTTCTGTACGATGGTTTGAGTCATCACATCGCCTCCCACGGGGCGTCTGCGTTTTTGCGGCGAGGACCGGTGAAAAGGTCTTAAAGGGGTACGGGTGGCGCCGGTGCAAATCCGGGAGCGGGGGCGGATTGCGGGACCTGATACCGATCCCTTTAGCCAGCGGGAGCAGCGGCGCGGAAAACAGGTCTACTTCGTGGTCGTCTCGCCGGACCCCACTGGCCAGGCAGTACGGACTCCTGAACCAGCTTTGTATCACATATGGCGACTCCCACGCCTACATGAGGCGTGGGAGTCGCGCCTTCGACAGACTGCTTGCTTTACAAGCCAGCCGACGGGTCTAGACCCAATACTTGGCCAAGCCCTCGTCGATGAGCTTCTGGATTTCGGCGTCGCCATACTCCAAGGCCTCGGCAACCGGCCGTCCCTCATTGACGATCAGAAACAGAACGTCGTTTATTACGGCGCCGGCGCGCTCAGGCACAGCGGCGTAGTTGCGTTCAAAAGGATTGACTTCAGAAGCCTCTTTAAGGCCGGGCGTTTCCAGCAGCCTGGGGTCGGACATGAGGTCTGCCCGCTCCGGCACGAGCGAGATCAGTTCGCACAAGGCCCAGTAGGCGTCTTTGCCGCCGTCTTTGTAGAGATACTCCATGAACTCCCAGGTGTCGGCATCGTTTTCGGGATGGCCGGTAACGGCAGAGATTGAGGTTACGGTGTCCTTGTAGCCGTAGAGCGGGTCGGCTTCGCCGGTTGGGGTTGGCGGGTGGGTGTAGCCGATGTTGGGGTACATATCGGGATAGGTGTTGGTGTACTCACCGATCACCCAGGTTTGTTCTTCGGTCATGGCGGCGAGGCCGTTGCCGATGGAGTCGAAGTTGGGGAAGCCGGGATCCCATACTTCGTGAACCAGGTTCAAGTCGGCGATGTAGGTGAAGGCTTCATGGACTTCGGCGCTGGTCATGAGGGAGATCTGTTCATCGCCATTGTTCTGGATGACGTTGCCGCCCAGCTGATAAATCTGGCTCAAGACGGGCCATTCACCGGTGAGGGCAAAGCCGGCCCGGGAAATGGCGCCGGTTCCGTCCTTCTGGGTGAGCGCCTTGGCTGCGGTGGTGAAGTCGTCCCAGGTCTTGGGGGGCGACTCGGGATCGAGGCCGGCCTCTTCGAACATCTGCTTGTTGTACATCATGAGGGTACAGGTGGTGCCGGTGGGAAGTACGTAGCGCCCGTTGGTCTTGATATCAAAGAGGGGGTAGGCCTCTTCGAACCAGCTGGGCGGGAAGATGTCCTCGGGGAACTCCAGCACGAGATTTTCTTCGCGCATCTGGTGCATGAAGGCCAGGGAACGCATTTTGATCATGTTGGGCCCGGTGCCGGCTGCGAGAGCGGAGTAGAGCTTCTCGACATAGCCGCCGGCAATGGACTGGACATCGACGGTGATGCGGTCATTCTGTTCTGCGAATTTGTCGGCTACGCTGCGGTAGAGATCCATGCGGATGTCCCACCAGCCCCAAAGAGTGAGCTCGACCGGTTCTTCGTCGGCGGCGCCTTCCATGCCAGGCTCTGCGGCGGGAACGCAGGCGGCCATTGCCATTCCGAGGCCGGTGAGGCCGGTTATCTTGAGGAACTCACGTCGACTCGAGTTTTGCGACTTCATGTTGTCTCCTCCTCTTGTGAAGATAAGAAATGGGTTGCTTTGTTGAACTTCGTTCGTAGTCTGGTGGGCACTGAGGAATTGGTACGGATGATCTGGACAAAAGTGAGATGGGCTGTTACTCGATGATATTGGGACGCGTGGTCGGCGGCAAGATTCTAGCACATTGAGTATAGTCCGGTCAACAGGCGTAGAAATTCTGGGGATAGGCCGAAATGTATGGGTTGCCTTTATCTGAATCAGGATTTCAGGCGATCGGTTGATGACTATTCGGCTGAATCCGCTTGCGGCGGTTGAACAGGCAGAAAACGGAAGGACTGGGAATCGGGAGGCACGCCAAGAATCTGGGGGCTACTCCGCGTATGTTGGCAAGAAATCGAACCTGGTAAAAAGTTTCGGTTCATCCACCAAAGTGTCGCGACTGTGGCGGTAATACTTGGTTGACTTACACGTAGTTTTCATGGAGCCAGGGATCTGATAGTTCTTTCATAGCACCTGCTTAGCCGCCGGCCCGAAATATCTCACTCAGGTTGACAGTGAACCCGTTCAACGTCGGCGAAGTCAGGTTTTGCCCCTGGCGGTAAAAGCCGACTTGCTGGTAGCTGTCCTCCCTCAGTATCAGAACTGTAGTGGTGGCGGCATTCGGATCCACAAGCCAGTATTCCTTCACGCCGCGTTGCGCATAGAGGCGGCGCTTGACTGTTTCGTCACGCTCGGCGGTGGAGTCGGAGCGAATTTCGACGATCAGGTCTGGCGCGCCCTGGATGTTGGCTGGGGTGATAATGCCGGCCCGCTCTCTGGAAATGAATAGCAAGTCGGGTTGGACGACATCGATATTGGAAAGTACAACATCGGTAGGTGCAAAGAAGACATGCCCCAACTGTCCCTCCCTCACGAACTGAGCTAACCGCCATCCTAACTCGGTCTGAACTGACTGATGAGCGGTATTCGGGGCAGGCGGCATAGTAAGCACTCCGTCCAGGAGTTCGAGGCGTTCATCGTCTGAGGTCTTCAGGTAGTCCTCGTATGTAAGTTTGGTAGTCTCAGGACTACTATTACGCCCCAAGTTGGTTCTGATCATATTTGCCCTCCAGTCACAGTGTCCTTGACCGGCACAAACTCTCAACTGAACACATGTTCTCGCACTTGCGAATCTTTGTCAAATGAACCTTTTCTGTGGTTGCGCTTCAAATCGTTGCGAATAAAAGGGCAGGCCAGAAGGGTTGGAAACAGTATAAGCGCGCAGATCACGGCCCGTCTGCACATGGGATGAACCGCAACGCTGATGACTCCTCTCAATATCCTTAGCGGTACCCTTTCCCCTCATTCATGATCCAAACGAAACGACGCGCTGGTGCATTGCGCCAATAGCCGTTGGCGAGAGTCTTTAGTCCAACTGAATACGGTGACCTATCTCTACACTTCTGCGACAGGCCATCCGGGCCCCAAGTCAATCCCTAATCGCTGAGCGCGGGCGGCGACCGAGTCAGTTGCGGCGCGGCTGATCTCCAGTTCATCGACGCGGGTGGAGCGGCTGTTGCGGAGTACGACTTCGCCGTTGACAAGGACTGTGTCCACGCTTCCGGTGCCCATGGTCAGGGCGAGGAGGTGAACTGGGTTGTTGGCGGGGTAGGCGCCGGCGGCGCGGGGGGAGCGCACGACGATGTCGGCGCGTTTGCCCGGTTCGAGGCTGCCGAGTTCGGATTGGAGGCCGGCGGCGGCGGCGGCGTTCAGTGTTTGCATTTCGAGGAGTTCGGAGGGGGAAACAGGATCGTCGCCTACGCGTGCGGCGAAGTGTGCGCCCTGCATGAGCTCTGCGGGCGTGCAGTCGAAGGCGCCGTCGACGGCGAGGGATACGAGCGTGCCGCGACGGTGGCGCGCGGTCATTCTGAATTCGGCGGTGCGGGCGATGCCGAGCGAGAAGAAGGAGATTGGGCTCCATACGATCTGGCAGCCGCTTTCCTGGATGGCGGCCTCCTCGTCATCGTCGAGGAGGTTGGCGTGGACGATGACGGTGTTCTGGTCGAGGACGCCGAGTTCGTGCAGGTGGACGAGCTGGCTGACACCGGTTACTTCACGATAGATCTCGCCTTCGCCGGGCGCGTAGCCGGCGTGCAGATGGAGGGGGAGGTTGTGGGCGCGGGAGAGGGCGTGGGCGGCCTGCAGCAGTTCGGGCGAGGCGGTGCCGACGCCGTAGACGAAGACGAAGCCGCGTACGAGCGCGTCGGGGTCCTGATTGCGGTGTAGTTCGGCGTCCAGGAGCCCCAGCACGCGGTCGCGGTCGACGGGGGCGCGGGCCATGAGGCGTGGGCTTTCGAGGCCGGGCATGGCGGCGAGGGTTTCGCGGCGGTCCCAGAGGTATGGCGGGGCGAAGAGGGCGCGCATGCCGACACGTTCGACTGCTTGCGCAGCGTGTTCGGTTGAGAAGAGTGTGCCGGGCTCGATGAACATGGTGAAGCCGCTGTGCAGCATTTCGACGGCGGCCATGGCGGTGGCGTCGGCTTCATCCTGGGGGGTGACATCGGCTTTCCAGTCGGCGAACTTGATGGTGGAGGCGTCGACATCGTGGATGTTGCCGAAGACGCCGCGGCAGGTTGTATGCACGATGTGATTGTGGGCGTCGATGAAGCCGGGATGGACGATGGCGCCTTCGGCGTCTATCGTTTCTTTGGCAGCGTAGCGGGCCCGCAACTCTGCGTCGGGGCCGACCTCCAGAATACGCGAGCCGGTGACGGCCACGGCGCCTGCTGAATGGATGGTGCGCGCGGCGTCCATCGTGACCAGATGTCCGTTGCAGATGAGTATGTCACAGGGGCTCTTGTTCATTGGATTAGCTCGTCATTCCCGCTGCAGGGACTGCCTCAGAAGGTCGCCTGCGGTCAGGTAGGGCTGGATTTTGGCGGCGAACTCCGCCACAGACTCGGCTACTGTTGCCGTCGACGTGTCGAGGGTGAATTTCTGTTGGATCAGCGAGTTTTCGTACTCTTCCTCGAAGCGCTGGCTGATGTGTTCGACATCCTCTTCGGGCACGACGGGGTAGGGATGCGGGCTCTGCGCCATGCGCTTGCGGATCACTGCGGGCGCGGCGTGCAGGCGTATCAGGACGGCGTCGGGCCTGAACTGGAGGATTCGCTGTTCGAGCAGGCGGGAGATTTTCCCGCGGTCGCCCTCCTGGCCGCGGCCGCCGTAGCCGTAGTATTTGGGCGCGTAGACCAGCTCGTCGAAGTAGAGGCCGATGCCCATGAAGTTGTCGTCGGAACCGGAGGCCCAGGGCGTGTGGTAGTAGAGGTTGTGCCGCTGGATCACTTCGGTGAGACGGGGGCTGAGCCGCTGGAAGGTGGCGATATCCTCGGGCGTAAGTTCTGCGCCGTGCGGTTTGGTATCGGGCAGTTTGTAATGGTCGTGAATCAATTTGAATTCGGTGCCCAAGTTCTCCTTGGACCAGTCGTTGATGGCGTGGGCCAGCGTTGTGGTGCCTGCATACTCGCAGCCTATCAGAATCAGGTACATTGGTCCGTTTCTCCCTCAATTATGTTGGCTGGATGTTTGGCGGGATCGGTACTGCTACTGATTGTCTTCCTCAAGAGACTTGAGAAGACCTTTGATGTATCCGACCGAGTAAAGCAGCCCGTGATGCGGGCTCGCGTCGTCATAAATGGTATGGGGGAAGTGGCCGGGGATGAGGGCGCCATTGAAGCCAACCTCTCTGAAAGTCTTGAATATCTCCAGGAAGTCGCAATCGGCCTCTTCGAGGAAACACTCACGGAAGGCGGACCCGGTGCCCTGAACACCCTGGACGTGACCGTAGACGATCTGCCCGCGACCGCCAAAGCGACGGATGGCGGCGTGTGTGTCAACGTTCATGGCGGTCCAGTTGCCGAGGCAGAAGTTGAGGCCGCTTGCCGGGCTGTTGGCGATGTCCATGGCGCGCTGAAAACCGTCTGGATTGTAGAACAGGCGCGGCATGCCGCCCAGCTTTTCCACGGGCGGGTCGTCGGGATGGAGAGCCAGTCTGACGCCGGCTTCCTCGGCGACGGGGACTATTGCTTTGATGAAATATTCGTAGTTGCTCCACATCTCCTCGTGACTGTACTCACGATCGCGGAAGAGGGGGCCGCGGTTGGCAAGCTCCAGCTCAAAGCTGCTGACCTGGGCGTTGCCGCGGCCGGGGGTCGTGAGGGAGGTGCGCCAGGAGTTGCGGGTGACACCCGGCTGATTGACCATCCAGTGGTAGCCGTAGACGGGTATGCCGGCCCGGCCCATGTTGCGAATAGTTTCAGCGACATTTTCGATCTGCTGGTCGCGGCCTTCCTGGCCCAGGACTATCTTTTCATAGCACCAGTTTGGCAGGGGGTTTTCGATCGAAACGAGGTTGAGGCCGGCGTCTTCGCACAGTGTGCGCGCCCACAGCAGTGTTTGGAAATCCCAGAAGGCACCTGGTTCACTGGCCGTCTCGGGTGAGAAGCGTGTCCGGTATTCAGGATGGGAGGTAGAACTGAGGGCGACGTCAAGGATGTCGTACTGTTTCAGAAAGCTGAGGTAGTTGTTCTGGTCGGGCAGGGTTGCATAGACGCAGATTCTCATTTTCGGCTCCAAGGGTGATCAGGGTGAGAGAAGTATATGCGGACACTGCGAAGGACGCTATACGATGTAAAGGCGCTTGTTGGCTGGTCGCACTCGCTTGGTGTTTGCGCTGCTATGGCAGACGGTAGACGAGTTCGGGTTGGGCAATCTGCATCTTTGTAGGCGGCAGGCCGGCCAGCATTGTCTCGAGGTCGTCGACGACCATGCGACCGATGGTGTGCATGTCCTGCCAGACGGTGCCGGCGCGATGGGCGGAGAGAATCGTGTTGGGCGCGGTGCGAATGGGATGATCGGCGGCCAGCGGCTCCTGGGGGAAGACGTCGATGGCGGCGCGGAAGCGGCCCTGATGCAACATTTCGGTGAGCGCGTCGAAGTCGACCAGGTGGGAGCGGCTGATGAGGACGAGGACAGCGTCGGACCTGATATGCGAGAGCAGCTCGCGGTCGAGC
This sequence comes from Caldilineaceae bacterium, assembly GCA_965207495.1. GTDB lineage: Bacteria > Chloroflexota > Anaerolineae > Caldilineales > Caldilineaceae > Bin5. The sequence goes on along the minus strand of OZ242287.1, from coordinate 1,400,010 downwards.
ATGGCTTTGTTCTCATTGGAGGGGATGGCCAGCACGAAGATGACGCGTGCTGTCGGGAGCAGCTCCTGAAGGCCGACAGGGGTGCAGCCGCGTTCGTTGATGAAGCTTGCGGGCAGCCAGGGATCGTAGACCTGAATTGGACAGCGGAACGGAGCCAGCAGGGGCTTGAGTGATTGGGCGAGACCACCAAAGCCGATGAAGCCGACGGGCTGGTCGTAGAGTGTAAAGGCGGTGCTGTTGCTGGGGTAGAGGTAGAGTTCCTCGCCGGCGGCGAAGTCGGTGTGTGCGCTGACGATGCCGCGGGCGGCGGCGATGGCCATGCCGAGCGCCATTTCGGCGACCATGGGGCCGTAGGCGGGGGCGCAACTGAGGACGCGGATGCCGCGGGCGAAGCAGGTGGCATAGTCCAGCAGATTGGGGCTGGGATGGCGGCCGCCGGTTTCCATAATTGCGCGCAGGTTGGGCATGTCGTCCAGAGATCTCTGCTGCCAGGAGGTGGTTATAATGGCGTAGGCGTCGCCGCAGGCGCGGGCGAACTCGGACTCGGGGATGTTTTCGTCCTTGCCCCAGATCACGTCGACGAGGTCATGGAGCCGGTCCGCATCCTGGCTGGACATGATCATATCCAGGGGACGGGGGAAGGGATTCAGAATCACTTTCTGTTTGGCCATCGAGCGGAATTCTCCAGGGTGGAATTATGGCGGCGAGCCGCCGGTGCCGGATTCTGGGCCCGGCGAAGGCTTTTGCGCGAGAGACGGAAACTGCCGTAGACTAGCTAGAGCCCGGAGGCCGGTTCAGAGGCCCTGCCGGTTATCGTTTGGAAAACTGCGAATAAGAGGTCCTGGACGCTATGTCTGAGCAAGGAAGGTATGCAGAATTTCCCAGCCACACGGTCTCTTATGAGATTATGACCAATGCGGACAACGAAGACAAGGCGCGCAGTTTCACGGTGCTGGCAACGCCGCAGGAGATCGAGCAGCTGGGCGAGCAGGGGTACTTGATCCGGGAGGCGCTTTTTCAGGACGAGCAGTTGGAGCGGCTGCGCGGCGCCCTCGACGATGTCGAAAGCGCCGAAGTGGCTGCCGACCCTCGCACTGACGGCGAAGAGGCAGCACAGTCTGCGGCAGTCAGCCGTTCGAAGCGGTTCGGCGGCTGGTTTCCACGTTATCTGATGGACAAGCACGCGGCCTTTCTGGACCTGGTCAGTTTTCAGCCGACGCTTTCGGTTGCGCGTGCGGTGTTGGGGCCGTTTGTACGCATCCGCCAGTTGGGCGGGCGGGTCAGTTACCCGGGCGAACCGAACCAGGAAACGCAGTGGCACCTGCACCGGCGCACGGTGCCCAAGCCTCTGCCGGCATTCTTCTCCTTTCCGCACACTTTAGATTGCCTGATTTACCTGGATGAACTGAATGACGCGAATGGTACGCTGGCGATTGTACCCGGATCGCACCGGCGGATCCATGACCCGCTGCCGGCTGACTGCTACGACGATCTGCCGGGACAGAAGGTGGTGCGGGGGCCGGCGGGGACATGTATAATCATGCACAGCAATTTGTGGCACCGGGCTTTGCCTACGCGGGCTGACGGTGAAAAGCGCCGTCTGCTTATCCTCTGTTACGGGCCGACGTGGATGCGCTACTCTCCCTTTGGCGTCAAACCGGAGGATAGCCTCGTCGATGCGTTTTTGGACGAGGCCAATTCCGAAACGAAGGAGCTCCTGGGGATTGGCGGCTATCAGTAGGCGCGATCAGCCGCGGCCTACGTAAGGCATCTGATTGGCCATGACGGTCAGGGTGAGAACATTGGTATCCAGGGGCAGGCTGTCCATATAGAGGATGGTTAGGGCGACCCCGTCGGAGTCCATGTTCGGCTCGACCATGGTGGTGCCGTTGGCCTGCATAATGCCGGAACGCATGCGTTCGGTCATTTCGGTGGCGGCGTTGCCGATGTCGATCTGGCCGCAGCAGATGTTGTAGGCGCGGCCGTCGAGAGACGTGGATTTGGTCAGGCCGGTGATGGCGTGTTTGGTCGAGGTGTAGGGGGCGGAGTTGGGGCGTGGGGTATGCGCCGAGATGGAGCCGTTGTTGATGATGCGGCCACCCTGAGGCGTTTGATTCTTCATGATGCGGAAGGCCCGCTGCGAACAGAGGAAGACGCCGGTCAGGTTTACGTCGACGACTGATTTCCAGTCTTCGTAGGTGATTTCGTCAAAATCGGCGCGCGGGGCGCCGCGGCCGGCATTGTTGAAGAGGAGGTCGAGGCGACCGAAGGCTTCGATGGTGCGGTCGAAGAGGGCGTCTACGGCGGCGGGATCGGTCACGTCGGTCTGGACGACCAGGGCACGCTCGCCGGCTCCGGATTCTGCGGCCGTCTCTTCGATACGGTCGAGGCGGCGGCCGGCGAGGGCGACAGAATATCCTTCCGCAAGCAGAAGGAGTGCGGTGCGTTTGCCGATGCCGGACCCTGCGCCGGTGATGATTGCTACTCTGCCGGAGGTGGTCATATTTGTGTGCTCCTTTGTGATCTTGGGTGGTGGTTCTGAGCTCGTGAGTTGTGGAAACAGCGGCTGTTTGGCATCAATTGCCAGTGTTGATCAGCCGTTGGCACAGTCTATCATGGCTGCAAACCTTTTGCTACTGTGTGAGCAACATCTCAGCCGTGTTCGATGGAAGTTCGGTGGTCAGAGGTTTGAGAGAGCAAGTGGGGGAGGAGACACTGTTGGCTAGACATTTTGCCGGGGAAGAATAGGCGCGGTGGCTAGCAAGGGCGGGGCGTTGCGGGGGCGCGGAACTGCAGGGGAACTGCGGGGGGAACTGCAGGGGTTAGGGGCTGAAATAGCGCGTGAGGAGGTAGACTCTGTTGGCTAAACACCTTTCTCTAGACATGTTGCCGGGGAAGAATAAGCACGGTGGTCTAGTAAGGGCGGGGCGTTGCGGGGGCGCAGCCCCTGCACAAGAGAGGGCCGAAGGCCCGAACGCCCAAATGGAGTGGTTAGTAATCGGTGGTTAGTGATCGGTGGTTAGTGGTCAGTGGCTTGAGACAACAGGTGTGGGCTTAGACTCTGTTGGCTAAGCAGGATTCTGGATTCAGGTAACTTTACTCATTTAGAGGAGATTTGACGATGAAGATTTTGCGTTACAGTGCGGAAGATTCGACGAGGTACGGTATTTTGGAGGAGGACGGGGCTATTCGCCAGTTGACTTCCTGTCCTTTCGACAGTATGGAGGAGAGCGGCGAGACGACGCATCTGGACAACGTTCGGGTGCTGGCGCCGGTGGGGAAGCCGCGGTTGATTGGGGTGGGGCTGAATTACCTTGCGCATGCGGAGGAGGGCGGGCAGACGCCGCCGGACCAGCCGATGTTATTCATGTTGCCTTCGACGGCCATTCTGGACCCGGAGGATGCGATCATTTACCCGCGTCAGGGGCAGAACGTTCATTATGAAGGCGAGCTGACGGTAGTCATGGGCAAGGAGGCGCGCCGGGTTTCGGAACAGGATGCGCTGGACTATGTATTGGGGTACACATGCGGAAATGATGTCAGCGAACGGGTGATCCAGGCCAATGAGATGGCGAATGGCTGCATGCTTATTGGCAAGGGGTTCGACACGTTCAAGCCGTTGGGGCCCTACATTGCGACGGGTCTGGATTCCACGAATCTTGAGTTGACAACGCGTTTGAACGGAGAGGTCAAGCAGCACACGAACACGGACGACCTGATCTTTCCGGTGGCTGAGTTGATCGCTTATATCAGCGACGCGATTACGCTGCTGCCGGGTGATGTGATTATGACGGGTACGCCGTCGGGCGTGGGTCCGGTCCAGCCGGGGGATGTGGTGGAGATTGAGATTGAAGGGGTTGGGGTGCTACGCAACCCGGTGGTGGCGGAGGGGTAGTTGGGGATGGCGGTGTTGTGGCGTCACGGGGCTGCCCAGTTCTGTGGGAGGAAGAGGACGTTCGGTGGCGTCACATACTGCCCTCCGCTATTCTGCAAGCCATGTAGGCTATCTGTTCTGTCGGGCTACATACTCTTTGAGGACACTTCGAACCAGAGTCTGATGGGAGGCTCCTAACTCCTTTGCTTTGCTTTTGAAGAAAGTAGCTGTCTCCTTGTCAAGAGACACCGTGATATTCTCTGTCTCGGTGTCTTTAAAGACAAGCTCTTCTGGGCGCGGCAAGAACTCCTTGTCTACGATTCGCAGGTCTTCAACATCCGGCAGATCGGGATTGTCAGTGTATTCGACAGTTTCCCAATTCTGCTTCGGCAGGTCATGTTTCTGGCTCATGCCGCCCCCTGTTCCAAATATAGCGCTCGGTACTTCCTCCAGTATCCAGCTCCAAAGATACGGATTCTGTTCGCTCTATAGGTAAAGCGAACCGTAAGTATACCGTTTTGTACTCTTCCGCCTCCGAAATATCTTGTCTCTTCGCGGGTGCTGTGTGGTCACGGGTCTTCCCAGTTACGCGGGAGGGTGGGAAGGTTCCAGCCAGCGGGCGGCCGCCAAGCGGCCCATGCTTGAAGCTGCCGGCGGCGCGACGATATACACTCGCTGGCGATGCGCTGCGTTTCTCGGCGGATCCGTTCACCTTCAGCTTCTGTAAGCAGGCCAAGATCGATTGCGACGGCGAGCTCGTCTTCGTCTTTCAGTTGCCATGAGGTGAGGTCGGCGCTGATGACCGCGTCAAGGACATGATCGGTTGTGTCGAAGCCGATGGGCGTACGTTTGAGGGGCAGTTCGGGATTGACTTTCCAGCCGACATGGGTCCAGTCCGGGGCGGACCAGATTGTCCAGATGGAGCAGGCTTCGCCCGGCAGCGTTGACCAGAGGTGGTACTGTCCGGTCCACTTATAAAGTTTGAGGTCCCACGCGCTGCTTGCGGCGACGTGCAGATGCTCATCGCGGGAGCAGTCCGGTCCGGCAAACATGGTGCCGGGCGCGATATAGAGGGAGACCTGGTCGCAGCTGTCTTCGACAACGGTTGCAGGAATGGCGGCCCAGACGTTTCTCGACCAGACCTGTCGAAACTGGACGTGATCACCCGGAGACCAACGAAATGGGCATGTTTTCGGGGACGTCAAGGGGTGCCGTCTTCCTTCATTTCAAGGTCATTCGTGCGCACCTGTCGAGCAACTCAGACTGGTGAAAGAGGCCAAGACTGACTGCCGAGAGGAAGCGAACTTTTCCCTGGCCTCCTTCATCCGCTCCATTTGGGCTTTCTGACCTTTAACCTGATTTACTTCAAAAAGGGGTGCGCTCCCGAAGCAGAAAGAGCGTGCAACCGGAAACTCGGATAAGGATGCCAAGTAGCCTTTGCAGTTGGTTTCACCTGCTGACGAATCGTAATTCTGCATTAAGCGGGCCGCCAGGTCGTGTATGACCGTCAAGTATGGAAACTGGACGTTTTCCAGGCGCATTGCTTCGGCAGCATACGCCTCGACAAATTCTGTTACTTCCGATCTATTCTCGATACACAGGCGTTCAGCGGTGGCAAAGGCGTTCATGTATATTGCGGCTATTTTGTGGTCATCCAAAGTCACATTTGGGATTTCTCCTTTTTCGAGAGTCTTCCCAAAACCCAGTGACCCGTCGTTTTCCATGGCAGTCATTGCCCACAGTTGCAGCCATTGATCGTTTTTCATCTGCTCTGTGCCCAGGGCAGTGACAGGTTCGCCCTGCGCGTTGAGAAAGAGAGCGGGCACGCCATCAAGATATTGTAACGAGTTGAGGTGTTGGGCAAAACGAGGTGGAATTTCGACCGGCTCAGGTGCAGGGATTAGCGCAAGGGATCCTGGATCGATGGCGCAACCCGAAAGCAGAATTATCAGAACGCACAAGAGCAGGACTCGTTTCATCGTTACTCTCCTTTCTGTCTTCATATCCACAAGTTCCCACGTTAGGAAACGCTGGCTTCACTGCGCTGAAGATAGAGCAAACGGTAAGATGCAGCCATCGGGTGAAAGTATGGAGTAGGCAGTGCCGGTTGGGTCTGAATATTTGTCAATTGTAACATGGGTTGGGGGGTATAAGTAGGGAGGATAACAAAGAAGGCAAGGAGAGCTGCCGCGGCTTGCTATGCACATTGGCATGATTTGGTATTGCGGAATGCGTTATGCGGCGGTCGGTAGAAATGCTCTGCAGTCATTCGTTGCGGAGGTATAGAGGATGCCCTTTACGATTGATGGTGTTGTACCCTGGGGGCGGACGATGGACGAGTACTGTGGGATGTTCGACCTGGGGGAGCGGGACCTGCGCGGTCGGATTCTAGGGTGCGGGGACGGGCCGGCCAGCTTCAATACAGAGATGACGGCGCAGGGGTACTCGGTCGTTTCGGTTGACCCGCTGTATGCGTTTTCGGGGGAGGCGATTGAGAAGCGCGTCGAAGAGACCTACGAAATAATCGTTGAGCAGCTTGCGCGCAACATGGACGACTTTGTCTGGACGTATGTGCCGTCGCTGCCGGCACTGGGTGAACGACGGATGTGGGCTATGCGCAGGTTTCTCGACGACTTCGCGCTGGGGTTACGTGAGGGACGTTATCTGGACGCTTCTTTGCCCGACCTTCCGTTTGCAGACAACAGTTTTGACCTGGCGCTTTCGTCGCATTTTCTGTTTCTGTACAGTGAGGCGTTTGACCTGGCGTTCCATGTACAGGCGCTGGAGGAGATGCTGCGGGTGGCCCCGGAGGCGCGGGCTTTTCCCCTGTTGCAGGTTGGGGGGGCGCCATCGCCTCACGTCGAGGGCGTTTTGGACGCTTTCACAGCACGGGACTTTCAGGCTAGAATAGAAGAGGTCCCTTATGAGTTTCAGCGGGGCGGCAACCGGATGTTACGGTTGCGGAGGTGATCCGGGCCGCAAAGGGATGGTAGGCAGTCGGAAACAGTTAGAAGGAATCCAAGTCGATGGCCGTTCTTCCACACTCTGACGGAGATTATGACCCCATCAGCACGCGCAGTAAGATTCCCGGTGCACGCATCATTACGGGGCGCACTTGCGGTGCAGAACAGATGGAGCTGTGGGAGCAGTATATGCCTCCGGGGGGCGTAATCCCTCTGCACTACCATGATTGTGAGGAGAGCCTGACTTTTCTCAGCGGCGAAGTAGAGGTCATACTGGGTGAGGAACGCCACCTGGTTGGCGCCGATACAACGGTGTTTGTCGCGGAGGGCATCCTACACGAGGTCCGCAATGTGGGGGAGGCGCCGGTGCGCCTTATTGCTGTGTTCGCCCGCGCCGCGCCGGCAGTTCTTTACCCGGACCCCTGAATACCCAACACAGTTCAGAATCAGGGAGTAGTCCACTATGGGGGTGAGTGCAAGGGCACTCTCCAAGGGCGCCCCTACCGACTTTGGCGGCGGGGCAAGAAAGCGGACTGCGCAGTCTGTCAGGCCGGGTGACCCCAATTCTTTCTTGCACTTTTCAGATTTAGAGCACTATATGAATTGCGCGAATGGTGCTATAATCGTTGGAATCTGCCATAACGATGGCATTTGTACGCAACGTGGCGGCAGAGCGTATGGCGGACAGTTTTCGGAGCGCACTGGGAACGCGCTGTTGAGTAAAGGATGAATACCCGATTATATTTGGCCAAACTGATAGATGTAATGCTGCCGGTCATGGCGATGCTTGTCGCGCTGGTGGTAGGCGTCTTGCTGCTATTGCTGTTAGGCACCGACCCTTTTGAAGCCTATAGCGCCCTGATACGGGGTGCGCTCGGCAATGTTAGCGGCATCACGCAGACGCTGACCAAGGCCACGCCGTTGTTGCTGGTGGGTCTGGGCATATGCATCGCTTTTCGGGGCGGCGTGATCAATATCGGGGGCGAAGGGCAGATCGTTGTCGGCGCGCTGGCCGCCACCGCGTTTGGGGTGGGGTTCAGCAATCTGCCTGCCTTGATTCTGCTGCCGCTGACATTAGTTAGCGGGGCGGCAGCGGGGCTCATTTGGGGCGGGATTCCCGGTCTGTTGAAGGCGCGTCTGGGCGTCAACGAGATTCTCACCACGGTGATGATGAACCAGATCGCGTTGCGCCTGATGAATTTTCTGCTGCGCGGGCCGATGTTGGATCCGGAGCATGTTGCAGCCGGCACGAGCATACCCCAGAGCGCAGCGCTGCCGGAGTCGATATGGCTGCCGCGTCTGGTGCCGCGTACGCTTTTCCACAGCGGCGCGATACTGGCCGTTCTCCTGGCTCTTGCCGTTTATTTCCTACTTTGGCGAACGACTATCGGCTACCGCATCCGTGCGGTAGGTTTGAACCCCAACGCCTCGAAGTATGCGGGCATTCCAGTTAGCAAATACGTGACGTTGTCGCTGGCCCTGAGCGGGATGCTGTGCGGGTTGGCCGGTGCGGTGGAGGTGTTGGGCGTACATCATCGAATGCTCGAGGGGCTGAGCGGCGGCTACGGTTTCAGCGGGATAGTGGCTGCGCTCTTCGGTAAACTGCACCCGTTGGGGGCGATACCGGCCTCGGCACTGTTTGGTGCGCTGCTGGTTGGCGCGGACAAGATGCAGCGGGCCGTGCAGGTCCCCAGTGCGCTGGCGATCGCACTGCAGGGGCTGGTCGTACTCTTCGTTGTTTCCAGCGATCTGTATGTGAGACGACGGTCGCGGCATAGGGTTGGGGATGATGAGTCTGATGAGCCGCTCGCAGAGGCAGGTGAGAAGCGAGAAGAGAGTGTTGGGGAGACAGAAGAGAGTAAAGAGGAGTGAGGAGAGATAGTCTTCCACTCGAGTGGGGTGTGAAGTGAATTTACGAGACGGTGGGGTAACGGGCCACATTGTTGGTGTGGGGAAGGCGTGGGCCGAAGCTTTGACCAGACGATGCAGACATGTTTGACGAACTGTTTACAATTACCACACTGATTGGAATCCTACATAGTTGTGTACGGTTGGCAACGCCGTATCTCCTTGCGTCATTGGGTGAGACCTTCGGCCAGCGTTCCGGCGTCCTGAATTTGGGCGTGGACGGAATCATGCTGATGGGGGCCTTTTTCGCCTTCTACGTCGTGTTTGAAGGGCACAATCTGTGGGTGGGGGTGTTGGCCGCGATTGCGGTTGGCGTATTGATGGGGCTGCTGAAAGCCTTCGTCAGTGTGACGATGCAGTCATTGCAAGGCATCAGCGGCATCGGTCTCTATCTTTTCGGCCTGGGTCTGAGCAGTCTGCTATTTAAGACGCTGATTGGTTCGGTGGAAGGCGTAAGCGGTTTTCGACAGTTGCCCATTCCGCTGCTAGCCGATATTCCGGGCATTGGGCACATCCTGTTCAATCACAACATTTTGGTTTATCTCGCCTATTTTATGGTGCCGGTATCCTGGTTTGTCATCAACCGGACGACACTGGGGTTGAAAATTCGGGCGGTGGGGCACAACCCGGAGGCGGCGGACACACTGGGCGTCAGTGTGAATGGTGTGCGCTACACGACAATGATGATCGGGGGCGCATTGGCGGCGGTGGCGGGGGCATCGCTCAGCATTGGTCTGCAAAACGTGTTCCAGGAGAACATGACGAACGGGCTTGGATTTATTGCGGTTGCACTCGTTTACTTTGGCAGCTGGCGCACGGTGGGCGTGCTGGGAGGTTCGTTGTTGTTCAGCCTGGTCAACGCCCTGCAGCTGTGGGTCCAAGCGCTGGGCATTCCGGTCCCATCAGAGATAGCTGTAATGATGCCGTACATCATGACAATCGTGGTGCTTGCTTTCACAGCACGACAGATTCAGAAGCCGGCAGCTCTGGCGAGGTCGTATGAGCGCGGCGAGTAACATAGGCGAGTGCGGCGATGAGGATTCCTAACCCCATAGAGGGAATCATGCTAAGACGAATCAGAATATCAATGTTGATCTTCCTGCTTCTTCTCGCTGGCTGCGGCGGCTCGGAAGAGGATGACGAGGCGGCAAATGCAGAAGGAGCTCCCTTTCGCGTTGCGATAGTCATGCCAAGCAGTACGACGGATATCGCCTGGAGCCAGTCGATGTTCGACTCGCTGGTTGCGGTTCAAACCGAAATGGGCGGTGAGGATGCGATGCGGATCGCGTATTCGGAAGGGATGTTCCGGGTGACTGATGCGTCGGCGGCCATACGGGATTATGCGGCAGAGGGCTTCGATCTGGTGATCGCGCACGGGGCGCAGTACGGCAATTCGGTGTTTGAGGTGGCCAGCGACTTCACTGAGACCAGTTTTGCCTGGGGCACGTCGTCGGATACGGGGGCAGAGCGGGGAATTGAGAATGTATTTGCTTACGGGGCGGTCGCCAACGAGGGCGGTTATGTGAACGGGGTTGTGGCCGCGATGCTCTCGGAGAACGATGTAATTGGTGTGATTGGCCCGGTAGCGGGTGACGCCAAACTTTATATTGACGGATTTGTAAGAGGTGTCACAGATGTAAAGCCGAATGCACAGGTAAACGTTAGCTACACAGGTTCTTTCAGCGACACGACGCTGGCGGCTGAGGCGGCCCATGTTCACATACAGGCTGGCGCGGATGTTTTGACGGGATCGGCGCAGCAGGTGGTGGGGGCGATCGGCGTCGCGAATGAGAACGGTGTGGCCTGGCTGGGTACGCAGAGCGATCAGATATCATTGGGACCGGACGTTGTCGTCACGAATCAGATATACAACTGGGCCAATGTTGTTGCCGATATGATTGCCAAGATCGAAGCAGGGGAGTTGGGCGGTACTGCTTACAAGCTTACGTTTGAGAACGACGGGTTACGATTGGAATTCAACGAAAACATTGAGATTGACGATGAAGTTAAAGAGGCTGCTCGGGCCGCGATCGAAGATATCAAGAGCGGCGTTGTCGATCCGGTACTGCTGGAAGAGGACGACGACAACGACGAGTGAAGTAAAGGGTAGCTTGCTGCTAATAGGCGCTGTGGTGTAAGGACAGTTTTACATGCTGACCGGTCAACGCAGGATAGAGGACCAGTTTGTTTATGGGATCGCCAGACCCACGGGCGGGCATCGTGCGGTAAACTTCCGCTTGAACGCGCCTTATGTCCAGATGTACGGAATCGTCAAACGGTTTCCGGGTGTTCTGGCCTGCGATCATGTAGATTTTGATGTGCGCAGAGGGGAACTGCATGCGCTGCTGGGTGAGAACGGCGCAGGCAAGTCCACGCTGATGAGGATTCTGTACGGTCTGTATCAGCCTGAGGAGGGGCGGATCCTGCGCGACGGCGCGGAGGTAACGATCCACTCCCCTACTGACGCGATTCGCCAGGGCATTGGCATGATCCATCAGCACTTCATGCTGGTGGATACGCTCACCGTCACCGAGAATGTCGCATTGGGTCTCAAGTCCAGCAGGGAACCGCTCCTCGATCTGGACAGGGTCGAGGCGGGCATTCGGGAGTTGAGCGAGGCGTACGGACTGCAGATCGACCCGCGGGCGCCGGTCTGGACGCTTTCGGTTGGGGAACGGCAGCGGGTCGAGATCATGAAAGCCCTTTACCGGGGGGCGGCCCTGTTGATTCTGGACGAGCCGACCGCGGTTTTGACGCCACAGGAGGTCGATGAACTCTTCGTCACTTTGGGGTACATGAAGGAAAACGGGTATAGCCTCGTTTTGATCAGCCACAAGTTGCAGGAGATCCTGGCGATAAGCGATCGCATATCTGTACTGCGGTCGGGGCGGCTTGTTGGGACGGTTCCCACTGAGGAGATGACTCGTCAGGCGCTGGCGCGTATGATGGTGGGGCGGGACGTCTTGTTGGAGAGGACCCGGGAGGATGACCAAGATGCGGGCGAGGTGAGGTTGCGTCTGGAGGATGTCAAAGCACATGACGTAACGGGCCAACCGGCCTTGCGGGGCGTATCTCTTTCGGTCCAGGCCGGCGAAATTCTGGGTGTTGCGGGCATCAGCGGCAATGGGCAGAGGGAGCTTGCCGAGGTCATAGCGGGTTTGCGCCCGATCGGCGGCGGCAGTGTGGAGATGAACGGCATGCCGATTACCGACTGGACGACGGCGCGGCGTACTGAAGGCGGGCTGGCATACATTCCTGAGGAACGGATGCACGACGGTATCGTGCGCGACTTTGCCGTGTCAGAAAATCTGGTGTTGCAAGAGCATACCAGTGATAAGTTCAGCAACGGCATCTTTCTTGCTTTTGATTATATCGCCCGATACAGCCGGCAGATGGTACAGGACTTCTATATCAAGACGCCCGACATACGCACGATGACCAGAAATCTATCGGGCGGCAATATCCAGCGGTTGATTCTGGCGCGCGAGCTTTCGCGGCGGCCCAAGGTGTTGGTCGCCGCCCAACCGACGCGCGGCATCGACATCGGCGCGATCGAATACATTTACCAGCAGCTGCTGGAGCAGCGGGACAAGGGAATGGCCACGCTGCTGATTTCGGAAGACCTGGATGAACTGCTGGCGCTGTGCGACCGTATTGCCGTGATCTATGAAGGACAGATAATGGACGTCCTGGATCGAGACGAGACGACCGCCGAAGAGTTGGGGTTGTTGATGGCCGGTGTACCTCCTGAAATGCAGGGTGCACAGCAGGAAGAGCAGCGCGCACGACCGGAAGAACAGGGTGCACAGCAGGAAGGGCAGTAGGGGGAAAGGGAGCATAGAAAAGCCCCGCCTGACGGCGGGGCTTTTCTGTTTGAGCCGTTGGTCGGACTCGAACCGACGACCTACGCTTTACGAGAGCGTCGCTCTACCGACTGAGCTACAACGGCAGTTGTCTCCACACTATAGCGTACCGCCGGTCAGTGGGGCAAATCTGACGGCGAACGCAATGCGACCTTTATTGCACGCGTGTAACATAGCGGCCGTCGCGTGTGTCGATGCGAACGGTGTCACCTTCTTTGACGAACATCGGCACGTTCAGCCGAAATCCTGTTTCCAACTCGACTTCTTTGGTCGGACTGTTGGCGGTATCTCCGGCGACGGCCATTTCTGCCCACACAACTTCAAAATCGATCGTCGTGGGCAGGTTGACACTGATGGGCTCACCTTCGAAAGATTCCAATTCGACGACGGTATTGTCTTTGAGGAATTGGACAATCCCTTCCAACGCATCCTTGGCCAGGGCGACCTGTTCGAAGGTTTCGGTATCCATGAAGTGATAGAGATCGCCATCGGTATACAGGTATTCGACGTCGCGTGAATCGAGACGGATGTCATCGACGCGTGCGCCACTGTTGTAGGTTTTTTCGATGGTTGCGCCAGAGCGGAGATTGCGTACCTTGAGCCGGATGGTGGCGCCGCCGCGGGCCATTTTGATGTGCTGGTAGTCGAGTACCCGCCACAGTTGACTGCTTTCTTCGTAGATATTTCCCCTGCGTAACTGCTGAACTTCAGCCATCTCTTTTGTTTTCCCGTTTCAATGATTTCGGTGCAGAATCGCAACGGATTATAGAAGAGATTATCGGGGGTGTCAAAACAGCAGGGGTTGTGCGGCAGTTGGAATTGTTGCGGGCGGCTTCCGCCGCGGTGTAGCCGGAGAGGGGGGAAGCTACTCGCCGAACTGAACCAGCGCCATTCTCAGCCGCTCCTCAACCTCGGTTACGTCAGCGGGGAGCTGCTGGAGGGCACGCTGGGCTTCGACAACGCTGTACCCCAGCCCGGTGAGTGCTTCCATCACCTCTGCGTCGGCATCGATTGCGGTTGCGAGGCCCGCCAGTTCGCCGGCGGCAGGTTCCAGCTTGCCCTTGAGTTCGACGACGACTTTTTCGGCGGTACGCTTGCCGATGCCAGGCACGCGCGCCACGACGGCGGGCTCCTCATTGGCGACGGCGAGGCGCAAGGCGTCGGGCGACAGGGTGCTCAGTGCGGCGAGGGCGACTTTCGGGCCGACGCCGCTGACGCCCAGAAGCAGTTCAAAGATGGCAAGCTCGTCGAGGTCTTCGAATCCATACAGGCTCAGGTCGTTTTCGCGCACTTGCAGATAGGTATGCAGCAGGAGATTGTCGCCGGCGCGGTAGCGTGCGGAGGTCGGTTCCGGGGTGAAGACGCGGAGGCCGATGCCGGCGCCCGGATGGCCTACTTCGATGATCAGAAAGTTGACGTCTACGGCCGTGACGGTACCGCGTACCTGGCGAATCATGTCGTATCCTCTTTCGGGGCGGGTGGTGTGCGGCGTGCGGCTATGCGTCTGCGACGAGCGCCTGGAAACGTCCCGTTTGCAGATGGCAGAGGGCTATGGCTACGCCGTCGGCGGCATCGTCCGGGTGTGGGGCTTCATCCAGGTCGAGGAGCTGGCGAACCATGGCTTGCATCTGAAGTTTATCGGCGTTGCCATAGCCTGTGAGCGCCTGTTTTATGGTCGCCGGCGTATATTCGGTCAATGGCAGGTCGGCCAGGGCGGCGGCCAGCAAAGCAGCACCGCGAGCCTGGCCGACAGTGATGGCGGTTGTTACATTGCGCCCGAAGAAGAGCTCTTCGACGGCGACTTCATGCGGCTGGAACTCACGGATCAGTTTCTGAATGTCGAGGAAGATCTCGCGCAGGCGCAGGTGCATAGGCTGTTCGGGTCCTGTCGTGATCACGCCGCAAGCGAGCAGTTCGAAGTCGCCGGAGCCGTTCTCCTGGACCACTCCGTAACCGGTTGAGGCGGTGCCCGGGTCGATGCCGAGGACGCACCACTCGCGGTCGTGTTCGTCCGTATGGGAGCTAAGGCTGGGCGCGGTCATGTCAGGGTGCCGTACCAGTTGCCGACGGGCAGTTCGAAGTGTGCGGGTGTGGCGTTATTCGGGTTCTTCAGAGCTAGGCAACTTGCGCAACCAGCTCGTCGGTCAGTTCGAGATTGTGGTGGACCTTGTTGACATCGTCAAGTTCTTCGAGCGATTCGAGCAGCTGGAGGACGGTGAGTCCGGACCGTGCGTCGAGAGAGAGCGTCTGATTTGGCTGCATGATCAGCTCCGAGGCGTCCGGTTGAAGGCCCGCTGCGCGGAGGGTTTTGTCCACCTGCACCAAACTGGTCCTCTCGGTGTAGATTTCGACGGCATCGTCGCTCACTTCGACGTCTTCGGCCCCCGCATCCAGGGCCTCCATGAAGATTTCCTCGGCGTCGAGCTCGGTGGGGTTGCCGTCGCTGTCCTGGAGGTGAATGGCCACATAGCCTTTGGACGTGAACTGCCAGGCGACGGAGCCCGGTTCGCTGAGGTTGCCATTTGCGCGCGTGAAACAGCGGCGCACTTCGGCGATGGTGCGGTTGCGATTGTCGGTCAGGCATTCGAGCAGGACGGCGACGCCGTGGGGGGCGTAGCCTTCGTAGAGTATTTCCTCGATAACGGCGGCGTCTTTGTCGAGGCCGGCACCGCGTCGGATGGCCGACTCGATGCGGTCTTTGGGCATATTCTCGCCGCGCGCTTTGTCGATAGCCAGCCGCAGGCGCACATTGGTGTCACGGTCGGGGCCGCCTTCGCGGGCAGCGACCTGGAGTTCGCGGGCCAGCTTGGTAAAGAGTCTGCCGCGGGCGTCGTCATTGGCGCCTTTTTTGCGTTTGATTGTAGACCATTTGGAATGACCAGACATCTTTGCTCCTATTCTGATCTAATGTCCGTTCAGGTTGAGAACCCGCCTTCTGCGTGTTACGTATTGCGTAATTCGTATTGCGTAGAGTCAGACAGGTCAGGCGCGATACCGATGCGCATTCCGCGCAAAAGTCCTGGTGTCAAATGGGAATTAGATTAAGTCGCTTCTGCATCGATAACGGACACTCGTTGCACTGAATTTGGCGGGACAGCGGAACCATTTCGCTAACGGGGAAGCGGCGTTCAGGGTCCCTGGTATCAGACTGCCTTGTTGTTGACTACAGGGGATGGGCGCTGCATGCCATTGGAGCTCTGCAGGGATTGCCCGGCTGCGTCATCCTGGGAACTGCTGCGCTGGATGGCTGCACGGATGAAAGCGCTGAAGAGCGGATGCGGGCTGGTGGGACGGCTCTTGAATTCCGGGTGGAATTGCGTGCCCAACATGAACGGGTGCTCGGACACTTCAACGATTTCGACGAGGCGGCCGTCGGGCGAGTTGCCGCTCAGCACCAAGCCATGGGACTCAAGCTGCTCGCGGTAGGTGTTGTTAAACTCAAAGCGATGGCGGTGGCGCTCGTTGATCTGTTCGGGATAGCCGGCGAGGGCATAGGCGGCGCCAGCCTTCGAATTCGGCAACAGCTGGCAGGGATAGATGCCGAGCCGCATTGTGCCGCCCATATCGGCGATGTCGCGCTGTTCGGGCATCAGATCGATGACGGGCATCTCCGTGCTGATGTTGAATTCGGTACTATTCGGTTCTTCACTCTCGAGAACGGCGCGGGCGAACTCGATGCAAAGTACCTGCATGCCCAGGCACAGACCGAGGTAGGGTACGTCGCGGGTGCGGGCGAACCGAGCGGCAACGATTTTGCCTTCGATGCCGCGGTAGCCGAATCCGCCAGGCACGACGATGCCGTCGAGCCCGTCGAGCCGGTCCAATTCGCGGCCCTTTTCAAGAGACTCTGAACTGATCCATTCGATACCCAGTTCGTAGCCCTCGGCCAAGGCGGCATGGATCAACGCCTCCTTGACACTCAGGTAGGCGTCCTCCAACTCGACGTATTTGCCGACGATGCCGACATTGATTCGCTCTTTGGGGCGTGCCAGTTCGGTAACGATGCGCCGCCACGCGCTCAGGCCGTCCCTGGATCCGTCGGCGGCGTTCAGGTCCAGGCGGTCGACGAGAAGCTCGTCGAGGCCGGCTTCCTGCAGACTGAGGGGAACGCGATAGATGGTATCCTCTGTGACCATCGGGATGACGGCGTCTTGCTCAACGTCACAGAAGAGGGCGATTTTCTCCTGGGCGTCATCATCGACCGGGTAGTCGGAGCGTACGATTATAACGTCCGGCTGAATACCGATGTCTCGCAGTTCGCGGACACTGTGTTGGGTTGGCTTGGTTTTGAGTTCTTTGCTGGCGGCGAGGAAGGGCAACCAGGTCAGGTGGACATAGAGCGCATTGTCGGAGCCGACATCTTTGCGCATTTGGCGAATTGCTTCAAGGAAGGGAAGGCCCTCGATATCACCGACGGTGCCGCCGATCTCCACAAGGATGACATCGGCACCGCTCAGGCGGGCTGTCTGTCCGATATGGCGTTTTATTTCGTTGGTGACGTGAGGGATCACCTGAATTGTGCCGCCGAGATAGTCCCCCCGCCTCTCCTTTGTGATCACATCGTTATAGATCTGCCCGCTGGTCACGTTACTGAGCTTGTTGAGGTTCTCGTCGATGAACCGTTCATAGTGACCCAGGTCCAGGTCTGTTTCGGCGCCGTCTTCGGTAACGAAGACTTCGCCGTGCTGGTAGGGTGACATGGTGCCGGGATCTACATTGAGATAGGGATCGAGCTTCATGGCGGCGACGCGGATACCCCAGGTCTTGAGCAGAAGGCCGATGGAGGCGACGGTTACGCCTTTTCCCAAGCCGGATACAACCCCGCCGGTAACAAAGATGTATTTGGTCATCTTCGATTTCCCCTCATTGGGAGGCTATTGTCACTGCCTGTTCGATGGGAATATTGACCCTTCAGGCAGGTCCGAATCGTGTGACGCCAGCAAGCGAGCAGTGGTCTAATCGTTGAGGAGGACACGGAAACCGGTAAATCAGAATTGATCGTGTCTCCGCCGTTGCGCGGCGCCGCGGACATTCAGGTATAGATCGCGTAATTGCTGCGAAACGGCGGTAAACTCCAAAACAAAAAGGAGTACGGGGCCATTCACCCGTACCCATTCTCTCTTACGCACCGCCCTCGACAGTTGTCCCAGAGCGGAGTCGTGAATCATTTGGGATGACGGCGTCGGGAACTTTCATCACTGGCTCTTTGGTTCGGCGCCGATGTGACGCAAAACCTGTTTACCAGCCCGCGATTATCTTATCACGGCGATATCGCGGTGTCAAAGGAATTCAGAAGGAAGCGTCGCACAGGACATCACCGAAAACGATAAGAGATGCGAGAGCTTCAGCGTGATGCGGGGGCCTGTGCCTGCTCGCCGAGAGCGACGACTAGAGCGATGGCGCGCTCGTCGTCGTGGCTAAGGCTGACGGACCACTGGCTCAGACCCAGAGACTGGGCGCGGCGTGCGGCTGCGCCATGGAGTTGGACTGAGGGCGCGCCGCGTGTGTCGGAAACGACTTCCAGGTCGATCCAACGGATACCGTCGCGCCAGGCACCCGTTCCCAGGGCTTTGGCGATTGCCTCTTTGGCAGCGAAACGGGCGGCGAGGGATTCGACGCGATCGCGGCAGTGGCGCAGTTCGGCCTCGGTATAAAGGCGCTCCAGGAACCTCTGGCGGGCGGGAGCGGCGCCCTGGTAACGTGAGATGGCGCGGCGTATGCGTTCGATTTCGATAATGTCGACACCTGTACGCAGTATCATTGTCTAGTCAGTGCGCTGGCTGCGGAATTCAGAATCCATCACGGTTTCCTTCTTTCGGGTCTTCGACGTGCGGCGTTCGCCTGGATCGGTTGGTGACTATGACGGGTCGCGGGGATCATCGGGATCGTCCAGGCCATACACTTTGGAGACGACGTAGAGCGGGCGGGCCTTGACGTCATCGTAGATGCGGGCAAGATACTCGCCGATGATTCCCAGAAATATCAGCTGAATTCCTCCCAGGAACAGCACGGCAACCAGGGTGGAGGCCTGACCGAAGAAGGCGTTGTTGCCGGAGAGACGCAGGATGGTCGTCACGATGATGCCCAGCAGGCTTGCAAAGGCGAGGAAGAAGCCAAAATAGGTGCTGAGCCGGAGAGGAATGTAGCTGAAGCTCGTGATTGCGTCCATTGTCAGGCGGAGCATTTTGCTAAGGGGGTATTTGGTGTCTCCGGCGAAGCGCTCGGCCCGCTGGTATTCGATGCCGGTCTGGCGGAAGCCGACCCAGCTGCTGAGGCCGCGCATGAAGCGATGCTTCTCGCGCAGACGGCGCATTGTGAGGAGGACCTGGCGGTCTATCAGGCGGAAGTCGCCGGTGTTCACGGGAATCTCTACATCGGTAATGCGGCGAAGGAGCCGGTAGAAGGCGCTGGCCGTCCAGAGTTTGAAGCGGGACTCGCCGCGCCTGTTGGCGCGCACGGCGTAGACGACCTCATAGCCTGCGCGCCATTTTTCGAACATTTCACCGATCAGCTCGGGTGGGTCCTGCAGGTCGGCGTCTATGATGGCGATCGCGTCGCCCTGTGCGTAGTCCATGCCGGCGGTGATGGCGATCTGGTGGCCGAAGTTGCGGGAGAAGTTGATGATTTTTATGCGAGCGTCCTGTTCGCGAAGGCCGAGCAGAAGAGAAAGAGATTCGTCGCGGCTGCCGTCATTGACGCAAACCAGTTCCCACGGTTGACCGATGCCGTCCAGGACGGCGACCATGCGCCGGTAGAGTTCGGGAATCACCTCTTCCTCGTTGAAGATGGGAACGATGACGGAGATGACCGGGTGCTGGGAACCGGCGCAGGTCTGGTCTGGCGCCTGCATTGGGGTTGGGTCGTCCGACGGGTTGGGCGCGTCGGGGGCGTTGGGGGACTGTTGAACTGTTTCGGTCGGAACGGTTTCAGGTTGAGGGTTCATTTCGAATCCTTCATCACTCAACGTCCCACCATCGCGTTGCGCTTTTCGGAGGTGTCCTGAGGGACAACTGTAAGAGAGGCATTTTCGCCACAGGCCGGTACAGCAATGAATCGGTGTTCAGACGACGTTGCTTGCTTCAATCGTACTGAAATCCACAAGGTTGGTCAAGCGAAAGACCGGCGGCAGGCAGGGAACGGTAACAGGGTGATGGGGTGACCGGGGACATCCTGGTTTTGGGCAGGCCGAGCTTTGGGTGTGCTGACATGTGGACGAACGGGTGAACCGCGGTGCGTTCCAGGTTTGGGCGGGAACAGTCTGGCGGGGAGATTGTGCCGGCGGAAGCTGGAATTGTTTACCGGCTCTTGGAAAGGCGCAGGGCAGAGGCCAAGCATGGCCTTACCGGGGGCCAGTGGATTAAGGGGGAACAGGGCAGGCACAAGGCCTGCCCCTACCGTAGTGTTTGGGGCGAACACTGTTGGCTAGACACGTTGCTGGGGAAGAATGAACACGGTGGCGAGACAGGGCGGGGCGTTGCGGGGGCGCGGAACTGCAGTGGTCAGTGGTCAGAGACTGGAGACAGCTGGTGGGGTGGAAACACAGTCGATTAGACGCCTTGCTCTAGACACCTTGCTGGGGAAGAATAAACACGGTGGTCTAGTAAGGGCGGGGCGTTGCGGGGGCGCAGCCCCTGCACAAGGGAGGGCCGAAGGCCCGACCGCCCAAATGCAAGGAGAGAGTGAAGAGGAGAGAGGAGAGAGTCACACCGATTGGGCTCACGAAGATTGGGACTGGAGATGATCGTGGCTTGTTTGCAGAAAGAGGTATACGAGAATTCGCCCTATTTTGGGATGCGCCCGGTGAGCCGGTCCCGGTTGCGTGTTCGTAGAAAATCGGCTAGGCTTTTGATGGCAGGCCAGTTCAAGATCTGACAGCAAACCGTCTGCGGGAGAGGCGAAGGCGCTGCGGCGGCCTGTGCGTCATCTATCATCTTTCCTTCTTCTATGGAAAACGGAGTGCGACTCATGCCTGTATTGCAGCCACTTCCCCTGGCGGACTACGCCAGCCGCATCTTTCAAGCCGTGGACACGCCCAAGTTAACAGCAGACCTTGTAGGGCAGTCGCTGGTCTCGGCCAATTTGGCCGGTCACGACTCGCACGGCGTCATTCGAATTCCGCAGTATCTGCGACAGATCGACGAGGATGAACTGCGTCCGCGATCCAGGCCTGAGATCGAGCGCGAGACTCCGGTCATGGTGCTGTATAACGGGCATCGCTGCTTTGGGCAGTTGGGAGCCAAAGTCGCAATCGAGGACGGAATTGGCAAGGCGAGGGGAAATGCGGTAGCGGTGGTGGGGTTGAAGCACTCCGGCCACGTGGGGCGTCTGGGCGAGTGGGTGGGACTTGCGGCCGAGGAGGGTTTCATTGCGCTGGCGTATGCCAACGGTGGTCGTGCGGGCGGCCTTGTGGCGCCTTTTGGCGGCGCGGAAAGGCGGATGGGAACGAACCCGATCGCGGTGGCCATACCGTTGGAGGGCCGGCCGCCGATGTTGTTGGATTTCGCCACGAGCGCTGTAGCCGAAGGGAAGGTGCGGGTGGCCTTGAACAGCGGCAAACCGATCCCGGAAGGATGGGCGCTGGACAAGAACGGTGAACCTACCGAGAATCCGGCCGACGTTTATGATGGGGGGATGCTGCTGCCGGCAGCCGGCCACAAAGGCTTCGGTTTGGCACTATTGACCGACTATTTGGGCGGCATTCTGACGGGCGCCGGCGGGCCGGGCATACCCGGCTCGATTCTGGGCAACGGCGTCCTTTTCATCTTATTGAATATCAGCTATTTCCGTCCGGTGGACGAGTTTTTCGCGGATGGGGAACATATAGCGAGTCGGATAAAGGCCACAAAGCCGGCGCCGGGTTTCGAGGAGGTGCTGATGCCTGGCGAACCGGAGGCGCGTTCAGCTGACAGCCGTCAGAGGAATGGGATCCCGTTGGACGATAACACCTGGTCTCAGATCGTCGAAGCGGCGGAGAAGCTGGATGTTTCGCCAATGGTCTGAGACGTTTCTGTCAGAGGCGGTGTGATCCTGAGTTGGGTCGATAGCCGTGATCCAACTTCACCGTTCCAAATGATTGGGTGTTTTTCGTCTTTTGCGGAGGATGGTTCTTCTGCAAGCAAACCGGAGTATGCGCATGTCACGAGTTTCCACATCATCCTGGAGTCTGCACAGGGCGTTGGGGTCGCCACCGCTCTTTGGGCCGGGCGACCCCGGGCCGCGGCAGCCGTCGAACGGCGTAATCAGCTTGTTGGAATTGCCGTCGGCGCTGGCGCAGGCCAACATCAACACGTTGGAGATCGTTCACTTTCACTTTCCGACGATGGACAGTGCCTACGCAGAGGAACTGAAGGCGGCGGTCGAGGAGGCCGAAGTCGAGCTGTTCAGCGTTCTGATTGACGCCGGCGACGTCACGCACCCCGATGAATCGGTGCGGGCCGGGGAGATAGCCTGGATCCGTTCGTGGCTGGATTTGACGGCCCGTTGCGGCGCCAGCCATGCGCGCGTTGTTGGGGGATACGGGTCGGTGGAGCGCAACCATGCGCCGCTATTGGACCATCCGGTGATACAGCGCAGCGCGCAAGGTCTGCGTGAGTTGGCCGACTACGGCTCTTCAATCGGTGTGCAGGTGATCACCGAGAATTTTCGGGAGACGACGGCGCGGGCGGACCAGGTGCTGGCGATTCTTGAGCTTTGTGAGGGGCGGGTCGGGCTATGCGCCGATTTTGGCAACTACAAAGGTGAGGACCGTTACGACGAACTGGCAGCGATCTTTCCCAAGGCCGATTCAGCACATGTGAAGGCGCTATACGACGACAGGGGTCAGCCGGATGAGGATGAGTTTCGCCATTCGCTGGGCATGTTGTCGGAGGCAAGGTTTGACGGTCCGATGTCGCTGATCTTCGATACCGCGCTGCACGGGAACAGCACTGAATGGGACAATCTGGCGCAGCTGAGGACGGTTGCCGCGCCGTTTTGCGCCTGAAAGAGGCGCTGAGGCCGGGACTCGCAGTGGGGTGTTCGTTCAGTGGGGTGTTCGTTCAGCGGGGTGTTCGTTCAGCAGGATGGTTACGTAGTGCTACCGATCCGGCATCGCGAGATGGGTCTTGGGTCGTCTGCCAATTGAGAAAGACGCGAAGGCAAAACAGTCCATCGAAATCGATGGACTGTTCGTTTACTGCTATTTGGCATCGTCAGCGTGTCGACGCGTTCTTCGCTTGCCTGCAACGAGGATCACCCTACCAGGGCGGCGTCAAGGACGATTTCGTCGACTGAGGCCAGGGCTTTGGAGACGGGGCAGCCGTCCTTGGCCTGGGCGGCGTAGTCGGCGAACTTATCGGCAGTCAGCCCGGGAACTTCGGCGCGGCACGTCAACTCGATCTTGCTGATGGCAGGGCCGTCGGTCAGGTGGACGGCGGCGGTTGTGTTGACACTGGTGGGCGTGAAGCCGTCGCCGCTGAGGAGAGCGGAGAGAAACATTGAATAGCAGCCGGCATGGGCGGCGCCAATCAGTTCTTCCGGGTTGGTGCCGGATCCGGATTCGAAGCGGGAGGCGAAGGAGAAAGGGCCTTCGTAGAGGCCGCTGCCTAGTTTCATTGTGCCGGAGCCGTCATTGAGTGTGCCATTCCAGGTGGCAGAGGCGTTGCGCACGGACATGGAGATTCCTCCTGATGGTGATGTGCTGATGGGCGATCGGGAAGCAACCGAAATTGAAGTGAACCGGTTGGCGATTTGAGAAAATCGGGTGACAACGGGCAGAATTTTAGCATAGTCTATCTGACAGATCAAACTTTTGGCCGGAAAGGGAGGGTAAGTTCCCTGACCGCCATTGGAAGGTTGCACCCCAAGCAGGAGAGAGCGGCTCGGTCCAGTTCGGATCGACGGGGGCGGTTTCCAGTCGTCGGGGATGGTTGCGTCGACAGCCGGTCGCGTGGGTTATCATCCTGGTCGTTGATCGTGGTTCACATTCATTCGTAGAGGTCGAGCCGGAGAGCAGAACATGGAGATTACGAAGGCGGTCATCACCGCGGCCAGACGGACGCAGAGAAGTCTGCCTCTGCAGACGATAATCGACAGCGACGGCGTGGAGAAGTCGGTTTTGCGCATTCTGGTGGAAGAGGTAATCGACGCCGGTGTCGACGAGATCTGCGTCATTGTCTATCCGGGCGACGAGTCCGCCTATGCTGCGACGGTCGGGGAGCATGCTGGCCGTCTCCGGTTCGTCCAGCAGGAGGAGCAGCTGGGCTACGCGCACGCGGTATACTGCGCGCGGGAGTTTGTTGGGGGCGACTCTTTTCTGCACCTGGTGGGGGACCACTTGTACGTCCGGCCAAACGGGGGGCGTTGCGCGGCGCGCGTTGTCGAGGCGGCGCGCTCCCACAACTGTTCGGTCTCTGCGGTACAGGCGACGCGGGAGACTCTGCTGCCCTACTTTGGCGCGGTGGGCGGCCACCGGCTGGCCGGGCAGACGGGGCTCTACCAGGTGGAGACTGTTGTAGAGAAGCCCACGCCGACGGAGGCTGAACAGAGGCTGGTGGCGTCGGGCCTACGCGCGGGCCATTACCTCTGTTTCTTTGGCATTCACGTTTTGACCGCAACGGTGATGGAGATACTGGACGACCTGCTCACCACTACGAATGCGGATGGCGCGGATGGGGCCCCTGGTGTGGGCCTCTCGCTGTCGGCAGCGCTGAATACGCTGGCGCGGCGGGAGCAGTATCTGGCCCTTGAACAGCGGGGGATGCGTCTTGACATCGGTGTGAAGTACGGCGTGCTGACTGCCCAGATCGCGCTGGCGCTGAACGGGCAGGACCGAGATGAGATGCTGACCCGGCTGCTGGAACTACTGATGGCGCGCTCGATGCAGGAGGGGGAGGAGCCGATATAGTTTTTGGCGGCCGGCGGCCGGCACATTGCGGAGCGCAGTCACCAGGTAATCGGACCTGAAGAGATCTCAGATGAGTACACTGGTCAGAATAGTCACCGCAGCAGATGAAGATACGCGCAATCGCTCATTGGAGCGGTTCGCGCGTTCGGCTTCCGCAGAGACGTTGCTGCGGGAGTGTGCGGCATTGGACCGACTACGGCGTGAGAGCGAAAACCTGTATGAGCAGGTGCGGGCGCTCTTTTTCCTGTATTCTGTTCACCGATTTCACCTGCCCGGCAAGGCGGGTATTGGCGCCAGAGGGGTTATTCCATTTCGAGGATACGAAGACCTGCTCTACCGCCGTTTCGAGGAAGCGGTTGAGACGTTTTTGCGCCACCAGTCGCAGGCGGGACCCAGCGAGGCTCTTTCGAGCGGGCTGGCGGCGGCGTACCGGCAGCTTGGTTTCCAGACTCTGGCGGACCAGGTGCGGCGCAGCGTACGGTCAGTTGCAGGCAACCAGTGGATGTTTCGGGTCGGCCATCCGAGCGACCATCCTCTGCGGGTCCGAAAGGTACTGCTCCGTCCTCTCGAGAGCGGGCTCTTCCCCATACTGCGCGAGACAACTCCCGTGCGGATGGACCTGACGCACAGCGGCTGGAGCGACATCTTTTTTCTGGGAATGGATTTCCCTGAAGGCGCGCGGGTGCTGAACGTTTCGATCGACCTGAGCGTAGACGGCGCGGGTGGGACTCAGGGACGGGTGCCGCGGCCGCCGGTGGAGGGCTATTTCCGGGTCATCGACCGGCCTGTTTTGCGGCTGGTCAGCGTTGACCTGCAGGCGAGCGCAGAGATTACAACTTTCGCCGAGGTGTTCGATTTTGCCCGCGACCATCTCGGTCTGTTGAAGGCTGCACTGATCGCGGCCGGCATCGTGCCGCCGGGCATGGAGGGGGCGCATCAGCCGCTGTCGGATCTGCTAACCCAGCTGGTCGGCTCCGGCCACGGGATTGAGCTGGTAAGCAAGGTGAACGACATCCCGAAGGGATCGCGATTGGCTGTTTCCACCAGTCTGCTGGCCTGCCTCATCACCGTCTGTATGCGAGCGACGGGCCAAACCCGTTCGCTCACGGGCGGCTTGAGCGAAGAGGCGTGCCGGCTGGTGGCGGCGCGGGCCATTCTGGGGGAATGGCTGGGGGGATCGGGTGGAGGCTGGCAGGATTCGGGCGGCATCTGGCCGGGGATCAAACTGATCGAGGGAGTGTTAAGCTCGGAGGGGGATCCCGAGTTTGGCGTCAGCCGGGGCAGGCTGTTGCCCAGCCATCATCTGTTTGGGAGCGACGAGATAAGCGAAGAGACCCGGCAAGCGCTGCAGGCGAGCCTGGTCCTGGTGCACGGGGGGATGGCGCAGGACGTTGGGCCGATCCTGGAGATGGTGACGGAGAAGTATCTGCTGCGCTCGGAGGAGGAGTGGGCGGGACGTAAGCGGGCGATCGGCACGTTGGACGAGATATTGGGGTATCTGAAGGTGGGCAATGTAAAGGCGATCGGCGAGGCTACGGAACGCAACTTCAGGGGGCCGATTCAGACGATCATACCGTGGGCAGGCAACCTCTACACGGACAGGTTGATCGAGCAGGCGCGCGCTGAGTTTGGCGAGCATTTCTGGGGATTCTGGATGTTGGGGGGGATGTCCGGGGGCGGCATGGGATTTCTTTTTGATCCTCGCCACAAGGCGGCGGCGAAGGTGCGGCTGCAGGCGATCATGAATGAAACGAAGTCGCGCATGGAGGACGCAGTTCCGTTCGCGATGCAGCCGGTGGTCTATGACTTTGCGATCAACGAGCGGGGCACGTGGGCAGCATTGCAGGGGGCGGCATTGCGGGGGGCGGCATTGTACGGGCCGCCAGGTGCGACAGCGCAGCCACCGGTGAGGACTTCCGCACTGCTGCCGGCGGATTACTACCGGTTGACGGTTCCGGACACCTTGCGCCGGGATCCGTGGCTGCTTTCCCCTGCGCAGCGAGCGGAACTGGAGATATTCGGGGCTGCGAGCGGCGAGGATCCGGCACTTGTCGATGTTCTGCCATCACTTTTACAGCGCATGATGCCGCAGAAGCAGGAGGAGGATTCGCAGGATTCCCTGTCGGCGATGCTTTCGGCAAACGCCTTTGACCGCGAACAACATGAACAGATCCGCGGCGATCTGCGCAGCGGACGGATCGGCCTGGCTCAGAACCGGCTGCCGACGCGCAGCCTGATCGAAGACGTCGCGCCCGAGGAGGCGGTCAACGCCACGGCGGGGTTGCCGGATAGACTCAGGGGGATCGGCGCGGCTGCGCTCAGAGCGGGGGAGGTGGCGGTCGTCAGCCTGGCGGGGGGAGCAGGCAGCCGGTGGAGCCAGGGGGCGGGGGTGGTCAAGGCGCTGAACCCGTTTGCGCGGTTGGGAGGCAGTCACCGCAACTTCATCGAGATTCACCTGGCCAAGAGCCGCCGCAGCGGCCGACTGTTCGGCACCCTCCTGCCTCACATTGTCACGACCAGCTATCTTACGCACGGGGCGATCGCCGAGGCTCTCGGAGACGAGGGCGCCTACGGCTATGAAGGACCGCTTCGGCTGTCGCCGGGGCAAAGCATCGGCTTGCGCATGGTGCCGATGGCGCGCGATCTGCGATTTGCCTGGGAGGAGACGCCGCGACAGGTCCTAGACGTGCAGGCGGAAAAGGTCCAGGAGAGCTTGCACAGTGCGCTGATCAACTGGGCGCGTGCGCAAGGGGAGGGCAGTGACTACGTCGACAACCTACCCGACCAGTGCATCCACCCGGTGGGCCACTGGTATGAAGTGCCGAACCTGCTGCGCAACGGGGTTCTGCGGGGACTGCTGGCGGAGCGGCCGCAGCTTCAGTATCTGATGATGCACAACATCGACACGATCGGCGCGCATGTCGATCCGGGGTTGCTGGGCCTGCATATCAGTTCGCAGGCGGCGATGACGGCGGAAGTGATCCACCGCCGACTGGAGGACCGCGGGGGCGGGCTGGCGCGTATCGACGGCACGGTGCGCCTGGTGGAAGGCCTGGCGCTGCCGCGCGAGGAGATCGAATTTGGACTGACGTATTACAACACCAACACGTTCTGGATTCACATCGACCGCCTGCTGGCGACGCTGGGACTGGCGCGGACGGACCTGTGGGATGGGCGGGTCGTGGCGGAGGCGTTGGGACGCATGGCGGCGCGCATGCCGACCTATGTGACGTTGAAGGAGGTAATGAAGCGTTGGGGGCGTGGGCAGGAGGATATTTTCCCCGTCACGCAGTTTGAGAAGCTGTGGGGGGATATGACGGCGTTGCCGGAGATGGATTGCGGTTACGTTGTAGTGCCGCGCATGCGGGGCCAGCAGCTGAAGGAGGTGGCCCAGTTAGATGGCTGGTTGCGGGACGGCTCCGCGGCTTACGTGGAAGGGCTGTGCGAATGGCCGGATTAGGCGGGCGGATGCGGGCTACGTCAGAACCGGGTTGGGCGCGTCGGGCAGATGCTGGTAACTCGGATCCTTTCTTTGCTTTTCGATGATAGCGGCGATTTCCCGCCAGGTGGCCACGATGCCGACGGGGATGGTCGGCAGGTCGTCCTCTATCGCTCTATGGAGCTTGCCAAGTTTGTAGCAGGGCACGGCGGCATACATGTGATGCTCGATGTGGTAGTTCATGTGCCAATAGAGGAATTGCACGAACGGGTTTACTCTGAATGTGCGGGTGCAGAGGCGGAAGTCGGGGATGTTGTCCTTCAGGCCGACGTGTTGCGTGTTGTTGCAGAGGAAGAGCAGCCAGCCGCCGTAGAACGGGGCGAGCGTGACGAGCACGGGCAGCAGCCAGAGGCCTGGCAGCACGGTGAAATGCAGTGTCAGTGAGACGACGGTCAAGAGAAGATGGCCGACGAGGAGAACGCGCGCCCAGTTGAAGAGGCGCCGGCGCTTCTCTGTCGCGTCCGGCGGGAAGAGTATGTGCTCCCAGTCACCCTCCTCACCTTCCAGGCGCCCTAGGCTGAGACGAATCACACCTTTAATGCGCTGGTACAGCCCCATCGGGTTTATGAGCGCGGTATGGTAGAAGCCCTTGCGGGTGAATTCGACCGGCAGAACGACCTCAAGGTCGTCGGGCGGATGCAGGGTGAACTTGTGGTGTTCCTGATGACTCGTCCAGAAATAGACGTGGTTATACCAGCCGAGGAAGCTGAACACGCGCAGGAAGAACTCGTTGAGAGACTTGGTGCGAAAGACGGTGCGGTGGCAAAGTTCATGGAAGCCGTTGAGGAGGAAGGCGTAGAAGGTGCCGTGCAGGAAGAGGGCGATGAGGAGGCCCCACCATAGCCCCGCCTGCAGGGAGAACCATGCGGCCGCGCCTGTCAGCGCCAGAAGGCCCAGGTGTCCGAGGGACTGCAGAAAGCCGAACAGGTCGCTGCGCTGGTTAAGCTCGGCGAGGACGGCTCGATCAACGGGGGTTCTGTACCAGGTAATCTTGGATTGTGCTGGTCCGTACGTCATGGCCGGCGGTCCTTTCCATTTCGTGCGTCAGGTGTTTCCGGCTGCCCGGGCTGGCTGTCGGTTTTAAGGAGTAGGATATAGGAGGATTGTACCTGATTCTTGTCGGGCGCGCAACCAAATGCAGGGGGTAGGATGCCTCCAGAAACTGGGGCGCGGTACTGCAGTTTCTAGTAGGCAGTTTTTAGTTTTTAGTGAACTGCGAACTGCAGTTTTTAGTAGGCAGTTCTTAGTGATCTGCGAACTGCAGTTTTTGGTAGGCAGTTTTTAGTTGTTAGTGAATGGGCGATTCTTGGGGGATGGCTGTGGGGATTGGATACGGTCTATTTGATACCAGAGGTAGAAGAGAGGTCGCCCCCATTGCGGGATGCGCCTCAGGGGTAGCCCTCTGCGATGTGCGGGGGCTTACCCCTGTGAAGAACTGTTCTACTGAACCTGCGCGGTTGCGATCGCAATCGCGCAGGGACCACGCTAGCCACTGACTGGGACAGAGGGCGTCAGCTCGGAAGCGGCGGCCACGGCGAAGGAGAGCTGTCCGTTCTGTTCAGCGGCGATGACATGGTCGCCGCTGCCCACACGTCCGTCGAGGATTTCCAGCGCCAGCGGGTCAGCCACAGTGCGCTGAATGGCACGCTTGAGCGGGCGGGCGCCGTAGGCCGGGTCGTAGCCGTCCTGTACGATCAGGGCTTTGGCCTCATCGGTCAGATCGAGCGTAATGTCGCGGTCGGCCAGCAGTGCACGCAGCCGTTCCAACTGTATGTCGGCGATGCCCTCCAGGTGGGCGGCCGACAGGCTGTGGAAGATGACGATCTCATCGACCCGGTTGAGAAATTCGGGGCGGAACTGCTGGCGCATGGCGGTCATCACGCGGCGCTCCACCTCTTCATCGACGCCGGCGACGTCCAGGATGTACTGGCTGCCGACATTGCTGGTCATGATGATTACGGTGTTGCGGAAGTCGACGGTGCGGCCCTGCCCATCGGTCAAGCGGCCGTCGTCCAGGACCTGCAACAGCACGTTGAAGACTTCGACGTGGGCCTTCTCTATCTCATCGAATAGAACGACTGAGTAGGGGCGCCGGCGCACGGCCTCGGTGAGCTGGCCGCCCTCGTCGTAGCCGACGTAGCCGGGCGGGGCGCCGAGCAGCCGGGCGACGGTATGCCGCTCCTGGTATTCGCTCATGTCGATGCGAACCAGGTTGTGTTCGTCGTCGAAGAGGTATTCGGCCAGGGCGCGCGCCAGTTCGGTCTTGCCGACGCCGGTGGGGCCGAGGAAGATGAAGCTGCCAATGGGGCGGTTGGGATCCTGGAGACCGGCGCGGCTGCGCCGAATGGCGGCGGCGACGGCGGCGACGGCCTGTTCCTGGCCGACCACGCGGTGGTGCAGCTCTGCGTCCATCTTCACGAGCCGTTCGCGCTCGCCTTCCATCAGCTTGTTCACCGGGATGCCGGTCCATTCGCTGACAACGGCGGCGATTTCATCGTCGTCGACCTCCTCTTTCAGGAGCGCGCCGGCCTCCTGGATGGCGGCCACATTGTGGGCGGCGGCGTCAAGCTGCTGCTGGAGCTCGTTCATGCGCCCGTAGCGCAGCTCGGCGGCCTGTTGCAGATCGTAGTCGCGTTCGGCCTGCTCGATGTCGGTGCGCAGCTGCTCGCTTTCCTCCTTGAGCGTGCGCAACGCCTGGATTGCGGAGCGTTCGGCCTGCCAGCGGATGGAGAGTTCTGAGCTGGTCTCCTGCAGGTCGGCCAGCTCTTTTTCGAGCGCATCGAGGCGCTGTTTGCTGGCCTCGTCTGACTCCTTGCGCAGGGCTTCGCGTTCGATTTCCAGCTGCATGACCTGGCGTTCGAGCTCGTCGAGCTTCTTCGGTTTGGAGTCGATCTGCATACGCAGTCTGCTGCCGGCCTCGTCGACCAGATCGATAGCTTTGTCGGGCAGCTGGCGGTCGCTGATGTAGCGGTGGCTGAGCTGCGCGGCCGCTATCACGGCGCCATCGGTCACGCGCACGCCGTGATGGACTTCGTAACGCTCCTTGAGCCCGCGCAGGATGGAGACCGTATCCTCGACAGAGGGTTCGCCGACGAAGACCGGCTGGAAGCGGCGTTCGAGGGCGGCATCCTTTTCGATATGTTTGCGGTATTCGTCGAGGGTAGTGGCGCCGATGGCATGGAGCTCGCCGCGGGCCAGCATCGGCTTGAGCATGTTGGAGGCGTCCATGGAGCCTTCTGCCGCGCCGGCGCCTACGAGGGTGTGCATCTCGTCGATGAAGAGGAGGATCTCGCCTTCGGCGTCCCTGATTTCGTTGAGGACGGCCTTGAGACGCTCCTCGAATTCGCCGCGATACTTGGCGCCGGCCACCAGCGCGCCCAAGTCCAGCGCGACCAGGCGTTTGTTCTTCAGCGTTGTGGGCACGTCGCCATTTACGATGCGTTGCGCCAGGCCTTCGGCGATGGCGGTCTTGCCGACGCCGGGCTCGCCGATGAGAACTGGGTTGTTCTTGGTGCGCCGGCTGAGGATCTGCACGACGCGGCGGATCTCCTGATCGCGGCCGATGATGGGATCGAGGTTGCCTTTGCCGGCGTCGGCGGTCAGGTCGCGGCCGTATTTTACGAGGGCTTCATACTGGGCTTCGGGGGTCTGGCTGGTGACGCGCTGGCTGCCGCGCACGGCGGCCAGGCCCTGCATGATGCCGTTGTAGTCGACGCCGTGGCTTTCCAACAGCCGGCGAACTTCACCGGTGCGGGCCGAGGCCATCGCCATGAGGAGATGCTCGGTGGAGGTGTATTCGTCCTTCATGTTGGCGGCGATGGTCTCAGCTTCTTCGAGAAGCTGTGCCAGTTCGCGGCCCATGCGCATGTCGACTGCGCCGCCGCTGACGCGGGCTTTGGCGGCCAGACGCTGTTCCACGCCGGCCTGAAGGCTCTGCCTGTCGCCCCCCATGCGATCGATAACGGCAGGTACGACGCCTCCCTGCTGGCGCAGCAGCGCGAGCAGGAGATGCTCCGGCTCGATGCTGGCATGTTTGTATTCCCTGGCCTCGTTTTGGGCTTCAACAATTGCTTCACTTGCCTTCTCGGTCAAGCGATCGAATCTCATTTATCTCTCCCTTTCCGTTTTAATCCGTATTCCTGATCCGGCACAGAGGAACTCGCACCGGACCTGCTCTGGCCGTGTGTTTTGTAGATTCAGTGTAGTCTGCGTACATCACAGGCGCATTTGCGGAGTGTAAGAGAAAGATATGCGGTTCGGCGGGGACACATTAAGTACTCTTGAAGGAGTAGAAAAGGTTGGGGAAGGTAGTTGGAGACCAGCTGTTGATTGGGTTCTGGTGGCGCTCTGAAGCAGGCAGTCAGCTGGGCAGGCGGGGCAGGGTGGTCAGGCTACAGGAGGGCGGTCAGGGCAAGGAGTCCGCCGCTGAGGAGGAAGAAGAAAGCGGCCATCGCCAAGACGATGAAGAGCGGACGGCTGGTACGCAGCAGCTGACGCCGCCACAGGAGCGGGACAGTTGACAGGGCGATCAGCAGCGCGCCGACCAGCGTTTCTGCGGGCAGCCGGGGAACGGGGTTGCGCCAGGGTGAGCGGGAGAATTGTTGCACGGACTCGGCTGATGGGACGGGGACGACAGTTTCCGCCAGTACGTCGTCCATGCCTCTGCGGCGCACGTACACGGACAGGTTCCAATCGCCATCGCGGTTGAGGAAGGCGCCTTCGGCGGCGAATGTATCCTCGCCCAAGCCGGCCAGATCGAGGCGCGCTTGTCCCATTTCCTCTGTTTGGTGGGAGAAGAAAAGGCGCACAAGCTGGACCTCACCGATGTCAGAGGAGTCGGGACGGGAGAGATGGACCCAATAGCGGTTGTGGCCGACACGATTGGGGGTGACCTGGAGGTGGATGGCCAGGTCGGCATCGTAGGCCATTTCGTTGAAGGGCAACGAGGGCGCGGCGGGGGCTGTTGGCTGCGGAAGGTTAGGCGTCGGGGTCTGCACGAGTACCGCTACGGAAATGAACAGGATGGCGGCGATGCCAGCTTCCGCGGCCAACAGGCGGGTGAAGAGTCTCAGTTTGGACTGGCTGGCGACGGTATCTTGCGCACGCCGTACTGCGCGGTTGTTGAAGTAGGCGAGCGCGAGGATGGCGGCGACGATGATCAGTTTGATGAGGAGGACGCGACCATAGGTGGTCGCGAAGAGACTGGCGGCGCTGGGCAGTTGCACGAAGCTGCTGAGAAGACCGGTCAGGGCCAGCAGGAATACGGCTATCTGTGCGCTCAGGGAGTAGCGCTTCAACAGCGGGACCATCTGAACGGGGTCCGGTTCTGCCTGCCGCCGGTGCTGCTGCAGCAGCAGGAGTGCCAGGAAGATGAGGCCTCCGGCCCAGACAGCGGCGGCGATAAGATGGGCGAAGTCAGCGGCGATGGCCCAGGCGCTGCCGGAGGCGGCAGCAGCGTGGCTGCTGGCAGCAAAGGTGAAGAGTGCGGCGGCGGTCAGCAGGGTGGCCCAGGTACGCTGGGGGAAGGGCCTGTGCCACGTTGCTTCGCCGCCGAAAAATAGCTCGGACCAAGCGCTGCCCACGAACATGAACGCGGCCACGAAGATCCACAGATTTGGACCGTAGATCAGCGTTCCACCGAGGGCGAACCCGATGAGCCAAGCATGGAGCACGAAGAAAAGAGACCACAGACGGGGGGCCAAGCCTGGTGGAAGGGGCCTGCGGAAGAGGATTTTGGCCCAGCCATTGGGGTAAAGGAGGGGGATAACGCCTGCCAAAAGCGTCTGCCGAATCAGCAGGAGGCGGCCCGGGCGGGTAGCGAGCAGGAGTTCGGGGAAATCACCCATTCCTCCGAGGCGCAACGACTGGAAGAGGAACTGAAGCCAACCGGAGGCGATCAGGAGGATTACACCAACGATTGCGGTTGAGCTGATCAGCGGCTCAACGAGACTATCGGCGCTGTCACCCGCTTCTGACCGCGCCAGCAGCCAACGCATCGACAGCGGTCCGACCAGCAGTGCTGCGCCGAGCAGAGAGAGCCAACGGAGGAGGGAATCGGTGAGGGGCGGCAGTCCCTCTTCGCGGTGCGTGGTGACCTCGACGGCGGTACCTGCGGGGCGTGTGCCGTCGGGATTGAGGATGGTGAGGGGGAAGGAGCCGATCCACTCGTGGCCGTCCACGCTGGAGAGGGTCTGCCAGACGACGGTGTAGACGCCTGGTTCGATGGTCTCGAGCGGCAGGGTCAGGTGGGTGGGATCGGCGGGGTCGAATTGGGGCGCGCCGGTTGGAATTTCGGCTCCGGCGACGTCGAGGATGCGGGCGCCGGTGAATGTCTCTTCGAGGGGTTCGCTGAACCAGAATTGGAGGGAGTCGGGAGGTTGCGTGAGTTCTGAATTCGGCTGGGGGTCGGCGCGTACGAGCAGCGCGTGGGCATGTACGTCCTGTGACAACAGCAGGAGGGCTGTTGCCGCGGCGAAACAGGCCAACGGCAGCCCTACTGCTTTTATCTTTCGGACAGCCGCCGATATCGACTTGGCCGCGCCATGCCAGGGAACCCTCGACATCGTGCGGCTAACTGTTCTTGCCGCTCAAGCTGCGCGAGGTGATTCGGGACCGGCGTGCGCCCAGCCTACCACGCCTTCTGGTCAGCAGAAGGGTCCCTAGGAGCAACAGAAGCGGCGCGGAACTACCCATACAAGGAATGCCCGGGCCCTGGTCAGCCTGATCGGAGGGTGTTTCGGGGTCTTCTGGAGCCGTGGCGGCAGTAGTGGGCGTCGGCTGGGCCTCCGTGCTTTCGGCCTGTGCTGTGTTTGTTGGGGAAGGTTGGGCATTCTCTGCCGCGGCCGTTGGCGCTTCGGTTGGCACGGCCGTTGGTGTGGCCTCCGCTTCAGGCTCGTCAGCCAGGATGGTGAACTGGAATTCGCCTTCGGCATCATCGCCGTCATCTGCGGACAGGGTGCGCCAGCGGACCGTGTAAAGGCCGTCGGCCAGGTCGAATTGGAGCGAGACGGTCATCAGCTTGCGGTTGTCATCGTCGATGGCGGCGTCGTCCTCATCAACCCTTTGGTTATCGGGGCCGTAGACCTCGAGGCTGTTCTGCCCTTCACGGCGGAAGAGGTCCTGGGTAAACCAGACCTGCACTCGCTGGGGCGCCTGTGCAACGACTTCGTCAGCGGCGGGCACGGAACTATCATAGCCGGCATGGGCCAGAACGGCAGTGGTCAGTGGATAGTGGATAGTGGCCAGTAAAACCGCTACCCATAGCAGTTTGGCTGTGCCTCTACGCAGTTGGGTCGCGATCACAGGTTAGCCTCCATGGCTGTGGTCGTGTCCGTCGTCTTGTGTTTCATTGGTGTCTTCGTCAACGCAGTTGTCGGTAGCACTGTCGGGGCCGCCGTTATCTTCAGTCGTTTCGTCGTCGTCATGGCTGTGACTGTGGCCGTCATCGGTACTCGCGGTTTGTTCGTTCTGTTCCTGATCCTCTGCTTCCGTCTCGGCCTCGGGGACGAGCAAGCAGGCAAACCAGTCGAAGACATTGCTGGAAAAGTGGTGCTGCTCGTCGTGCGCGGTCGAGGAGAGGGGCAGAGCGCTCTCCAAATCATCGTCGGCAAGCGCGGCGGTGAGCTTTGTGAGTGTTTCGACCAGCGTTTCCGCTTCTTCGGCCAGTTCTTGCGGCCAGTTGACAGCTGAAAGGAGGGGCATGAGATATTTGATCTGTCCGGCGTCGCCCGGCATAATGCCGTCCCCGTCCTTCAGGCGATTGTGCAGCGCATGGATGTCGACCTTGTCGAGAAGATAGCCTGCGACGACGGCGTCAGAGACGGGATAGGCGAGTTCCTGGGCGGCCATCGCGTCCTCAGTTGGCTCAAGTTCGGCTACGCGGTCTTCAAGAGTTTCGATGCGCTCTGTCAGAGTTTCAAGAGTGGGGGCTTCATCCTCGTGGGCGTGGCCGTCTCCTTCGCTGGCGAAGGACGGCGTGATCGTAGACGCGGCAAAGAGGACGGCGAAGGCCACCGCGGCGCAGAGCAAGAGGACGGGCAGTCGACCGGAGTTTGGACCTTGCATTGGAGTCTCCTCATATCGGGACAGATCGTTAACTTCTGACAGAGGGGGGATTGATGCGAAGCGGTTTCATTCAATTATATCATTTGGGGAATGGAAAGAAACACTCCAGCCGCAAAGCCATATACGGCGTACAGTCTGACAGGATCAGGTGCTTGCCAGCTTGTAGAGATCGTCTTGGTTGGCGGCGATCGCCACTCACTGCGCTGGTGTCAGCTGCGGCGCCATTCTGAAGGAACTTGAGGAATCAGTGGTCAGTGGGTGGCGGGCTGAGACAGCAAGCGGGGGTGCAGACACTGGTGGCTAGACGTGTTGCTGGCGAAGAATAAAAACCGTCGCTAGCCAGGGCGGGGCGTTGCGGGGGCGCAGCCCCTGCACAAGGAAGGGCCGAAGGCCCGAACGCCCAGAACTGCAGTGGTCAGTGACTGCGTCGTTTGTCTGAGGAAAAGTATGAAGAAAAGTGAAGTGTGAAGTGCCTTGCCCGCCTTATTCAGGGTCGCGAAATGGACGGGGCTGTGTTGGGGCGAAATTCCTTTTTGGGGAGGGTGCTTATTGGCAGAGTTCCAGGCCGAGGCTTGACAGGTCGTTGTTGTCGATTTCGCGCAGGCTGGCAGGGATGCACCCGGTCAAATTATTGCCTGCGAGATGCAGGGTTGACAGGCTGGTTAGATTGCCCAGATCGGGTGGAATCGACCCGACGAGCTCATTGTCCGAGAGGTCGAGTGTTTCCAGATGGATGAGGGCGCCTAAGCGAGGGGGGAGCGTGCCGGTCAGTTGATTGGCGGAGAGGTCGATCGCGATAACGCGTCCGGCGTCGTCGGTCGTGACGCCGAACCATTGGGCGAGGGTGCTGTCGGCGTCGCGCCAGTTTTCATTACGCTGCCACTGTGAGCCGCCGGTGGCAAAGTAGAATGTGGTCAGTGCCTCTCGGCAGGTGGGCAGACGGGTGCTGCTGAGGTCTTCGATCAGTATGCTTAGCAGATCTGCGGGCATGCAGCCGGTGAAATTGTTGCCTGCAAGATGAAGAATCAGCAGATCATCAAGTCCACCCAGCCACCAGGGAAAGGCACCGGTCAGGCCGTTGTCTGACAGTGCAACCACTGTCAGAGCGGTGAGCTTTCTGAGCTCGTTGGGGAGCGGGCCGCTCAGCTCGTTGCCTGACAGATCGAGCCATGCCAGATCTGAGAGATTGCCCAATTCGGCGGGGATCGGCCCACTGAGGTTGTTGTCATCCAACTCAAGATTTGTCAGAGCAGAGAGGTTGTTCAATCCAACTGGAATCGATCCCTCCAGGTTGTTGCCGGACATACGCAGGATTCTGAGGTTCGGGAGGCTTCCCAAGCCGGCTGGAAGGGAACCGATCAGCAGGTTCCTGTTGAGTTCCAGTTCGATCACGCGACCGTTTCTGTCGGTGGTCACTCCATGCCAGGAACCAAGCGGTTCAGCGGTCAACCAGTTGGTGTTCTGGGCCCAATCGGCGCCGCCGGTGGCGTGGTAGACGGCGACCAACGCATCTCTTTCTGAAATGAGGCCCGGCATCACGCTGCCCTGCGACTGCGCCTGGACGGCTGCGAGAGCGGTTGTCGCGATGGGCTCCGGTGACGCGGTTGGCGCGGCGGTGGGGGATGGTATGGGCGTGGGCGCCGCCGAAGATGCTGCCGGTACGCCAGGCGTGTCGGCTTGAACCTCAGCATACTCTGATCCGGAATTATTTTCGTTCAGTGCATTGACACGATAGGTGTAGCGCCTGTCGGGCAGGACAGTGTTGTCGACAAAGCTGGT
The DNA here is from genome assembly GCA_965207495.1 of Caldilineaceae bacterium. GTDB lineage: Bacteria > Chloroflexota > Anaerolineae > Caldilineales > Caldilineaceae > Bin5. The sequence goes on along the minus strand of OZ242287.1, from coordinate 1,362,176 downwards.
CGCCGAATTGCCGATGTTCTCTTCCAGGACCTGGAACTGGCCCTCAGGATCAGTATCCTGATCGCGACGCAGGATCTGATAGCCGCTGATTCCGGCATCATTCTGCGGCGCCGACCAGCTCAGCGCCACGCTATTGCGGGTCACTTCCGCGTTCAGGTCCAGGGGGGGACCCGATAGAGCGTTTGCGGGCGCCGTGGGATCGGTGGAAGCGGATGCGACGACCGTTTCAACGGAGACACTCCATTCGCTTTCGGCATTCTCGTAGCGGGCGCGCACCCGCACCTGGTAGCGCTCGCCCTGGTCGAGACCTGTGATCACGTGGGAAGGGCTGGTGGGAAAGGCGTTGCCGGGTTCGTCGTGCCGTGTCGGAAAGTTCTCGCCGGCGCGTGCCCAGGTGAGACGATATTCGAGAGGCGTGTTGGCAGGGGCATCCCACGAGGCTTCCAGTTCACCTGGTTGGATGCTGCGGACGCGCAGTCCTTCGATCGCCGGAGCGTTCTCTTGTACAGTTTCGGAGCCTGGGAGAGAAGAAAGGTAGGGGCGGACAGCCATTACGACTGCCAGTATCAACCAGGCGCCTAGCACGGTCAGGGCTAACTTGACCTGATTTCTTTTCAACATTGGTCTAAAGAGCATATGCAAAAGAGCGCTAACGAGCAAGGAAGAAAATCGCGCTGTTCGGGCCTAAAACGAATGCAGGGCAGGAGTCAAGACGACCGGTCTCGATCCTGTTGCGGGGTGCCGTTCGGCGGGCATACCGGGCGGGCGACTGCAAGCGGAAAAATCGTGTATGGCCGCCTAGCGGGCTTTCTTCCTGAGAGTAACCCACCTACAGAGGGTGTGTTACCTTCCGAGTCTCTGATGCAGCAGTTTTTGGCACGATTTCACTCAGGCCGGGTTGAGGGGTTGGAGCGAAAAAGAAGGAGACGACATCGCTCGAAGTGCTGAATCGATGCCGCCTCCTCCTGGATTCTGGTCGGGGCGAGAGGATTTGAACCTCCGACCTCTTCAACCCCATTGAAGCGCGCTACCGAGCTGCGCTACGCCCCGACACAGGCAGGAGTATACCATGCGGCGGCAGGGCTGCCAAATCGAATAGGTCGATATCCGATGCCATTACGCGCGGAATTGGGCCAGTCAACTGCCCAGGCGGGAGCCGATGAAGTCGGGGGCGCCGTTGAGAAATGTGGCGGCGGGCATTCGCCTCTTTCCGGCGGGCTGGACCTCGTGCAGAGCCAGCAGGCCGTCGCCGGTTGCGACGGCGATGCGGCCATCGACTTGGCTGGCAGTGCCGAGGGGGACAGTGCCGGGAGAGGTATGGCCGGGGATGACGCTGCCGTGCCACAGTTTGAAATTCTGTCCTTTCCAGGTGGTAAAGGCGGCCGGCCAAGGGGTGTAGGCGCGGATCATGCGTTCGACGCGGGCGGCGGGCATTGTCCAGTCGATGCGGCCGTCCTGTTTTTTGACCAGGGGGCAGACGGACGGCTCGCCGGGCAGGTCGGCCTGTGCGACTGGGGCGGCATTGCCGGCCAGCCAGCTGGGAATGGTCTGGGCGAGCGACTCTGCGCCGAGAGCGGCCAGCCGTTCGCTGAGGGAGGCGGTGGTATCGTCTGCGAGGATTGACAGGCGAGCCTGGGTGAGTACGGGCCCGGTATCCATGCCGGCGTCCATCAGCATGATGGTTACCCCTGTCTCGGTCAGACCGTCAAGAAGCGCAGCGGTTATGGGAGATGCGCCGCGGTAGGCGGGGAGAAGACTTGCATGCACGTTGAGACAGCCAAAGGTCGGGATCTCCAGCACGCTCGGCGGAAGGATCTGTCCAAAGGCGGCGACAACGATCAGATCAGGCGCGAGCATGCGCAGCCATGCGAGGGGGTCCGGTTGTTGTGTAGCGGGCGGGGCGACGTTCTGGCGGAAGCTTTTTGGCTGCAACACGGGCAGGCGCCGTTCCTGGGCGAAGGCTTTGACAGGCCCGGCGACCAGTTTTTTGCCGCGGCCGGCGCGTCTGTCGGGCTGCGTTACGACACCGACAACCTGCCAATCTGTCCGGTCAGCCAAGGCGTGCAGGATGGAGAGTGAGGGCAAGGCGAAGTCGGGCGTACCCATGAAAACGATACGGACCGTCCTGGTGTCAGGTGTGTGGGGCGTTACTGGCTTGGCGATCATAGCCGTAATTGTAGCACATTGGCCCGGCCAGTTTGGAAACTTTCGATAGGAACATGCGTAGAGTAGATATGACGGCATGCAGACAGTGGAAAAAGATTACTTGACGGATAGGCTTTCCGGTGCAGGGTCTGCAAGAGAAATCATCGATTCCCTCGATGTCTGGATGCCGCAGATGGTAAAAAGGGTTCAGCGGGACTGGCGACATAGACGGGCAGACTGATTGGGCACTTGCTATTGCAGGTAGCCGACGGAGAAGAGCAGTGGAGAACAGAAAAGACGAACAGAACGCGGTGGAACCCTCGCAGGGGGGGTCGGATGAAGTTGAGGAGACGAATGGAGAGTCCCCTGCTTCGGCGTCCGACACGGGATGGGCCGATGAACAAGGAGAGACGCCTTCACCCCCTGAAGGCGGGCCTGCCGATGCCGGTTTCAGCGAGGGTCCTGAGCCGTCTCCTGCTGAACAGTTCGCGGGCTCGGCACGCACGCAGGCAGGCGCGGCGGCGAGCGCTCTGCGACGGGGGGAGTTCATGCACAGTGCGGCGGTCGACGTAACGGCAGACGCCGACGACCGATTGATCGCGATGCTGTGCTATGTGACACAGGTGCTGATACCGTTGGTGATGCCGGCGCTGGTGCTGTTGAGCGCGAGCAGCAAGAAGCGTCCGTTCCAACGATTCCATGCGATCCAGAGTCTGGCGTTATCGACAACTTTCATCGTGTTCGGGTTGCTCTTGGGTGTCAGTTTGGCGATAGTGGCAGTGGTGCCTATCCTCGGTTGGTTGGTCACAGTCCTATTTGTAACTTGTCTCATGCCGCTGCTGGTGTTGATGGGCTTGCTGGCGCTGGCTTACTACGGCTATCAGGCCTATCAGGGCAAACGGTTCTCGATTCCCGGATTGACGAGTTTCCTGCAGGACCAGAACTGGATCTAGCCGCAAGGAAAAGAGGCACAGGAGGGTCTCATTCTTCATTGCCCTCCAGAATTCAGCCGCTTCTCCGCTTCGAGAGGCCGGGCAGGCGATGGTGCTTGCCCGGCCTTTTTGCGCGCTTTGGGGGCGTCAGGCTGGCGTCTGCTGGATGTCAGCCTGTTGTTAGGAAACGGCATATAGTTCGCGTATACTGATGGCGAGGCTTGAAATCAGATTGCATGTCCCGAATGGACGCGATAGCGCCCCGTACCTGTGAGGAACAGTTGTCTGCGGGGTGATAGTTGAGATTTCACTCCCTCAGCACTACTGGAGGAGACCGTGGTGGGCGCAAACGTTGATGAGCTGGTGCGTTGGGGATGGATTGTCTTGGCCGTGTTTTTCTTTTTGACGGAGATATTCACTGCCGGGTTCGTGCTCCTTTGTTTTGGCATTGGCGCGCTGGGCGCGGCGCTGATGGCCTTTTTGGGAGCAGGCATGGCATGGCAGATCGTCGTCTTCATTGTGGTTACGATAGCTGCGGTCGTGCTGGCTCGACCCTTCGCCGACCGCATTTCGCGGCCGGGTATACAGCCGATCGCGGGCAACCGGTTGATCGGCAAGTGGGGGGTCGTCTTACAGACAGTTGACCCGATGGAGGGTACAGGTATGGTACGGGTGGAAAGCGAGAGGTGGCGGGCCGAGTCGATGGACAACGTATCGTTGGAGGTTGGCGAGGTCGTAAAGGTCATAAGCGTAGACGGAGTACGTCTGCGGGTTCAGGCAACCGAAAAAGAGAGCGGGGATTCGGATGGGCAGGTCGAGTCTGCCGCGTAGGCGAGCCGCATCAGAGGGCCGCATATTAAAGGAGAGGCGAAAATGGTTGGAGGAATTGGGCCGATTTTACTGCTGGCGATTATCGCTATATTTGTTGTTGTGGTTGCGATTGCAAGCATTCGCATCGTGCAGCCCTATCAGAAAGGCGTCGTAGAGAGGTTGGGGCGCTACCAGCGCACCGTTCAGCCGGGTCTCACCTTGATCATCCCCTTCGTCGATTCCATCCAGAAGGTGGACATGCGAGAACAGGTGGTGGACGTGCCGCCGCAGGAGGTGATCACAAAGGACAATGTGGTCGTGACGGTTGATGCCATCGTCTACTTTGAGGCGACCGACCCGGTCAAGCTTGTTTACAATGTGGCAGATTTCTACAACGCCGCCACCAAACTGGCCCAGACCAATTTGCGTAATGTGATTGGCGAATTGGAGTTGGACACGGCCCTGACCAGCCGCGATCATATCAACACCAGGTTGCGCGAAGTGCTGGATGAAGCCACCGACAAGTGGGGTGTGCGCGTGGTGCGGGTAGAGATCAAGCGCATTGACCCGCCGGCGGATATCACCCAATCGATGCACCAACAGATGAAGGCCGAGCGGGAAAAACGGGCTGCCATTTTGGAATCTGAGGGCGATCGCCAATCTCAGATTCTGTCCGCGGAAGGTCAGGCGGAGGCGGTAAAGAGGGTAGCCGATGCCGAGCGGTATAAGCTGGAGGTGGAGGCCACCGGTCAAGGCAACGCGATTACAACTGTGTTCAACGCCATCAAGGACGCGGAACCGGACAACAGATTGATTGCGATCCAGTATCTGGAGGCGCTGAAGGTGATGGCGGACGGGGAGGCTTCGAAGATATTCCTGCCCTACGAGGCAAGCGGCGTGCTGGGTGCGCTGGGCGGTGTGAAGGAGTTATTCAACGATCAGGACGGGAACAGCAACGGTAGAGGCTAGTGGACCGGGGCTAGTGAACCGGGGCTGGCGGCCGGCAACATCAGCGGTCGCTGGCCCCTTTTTTGTTTATGCCTGGCCGACGCGCATGACCTCGAAGATGCGGCGTTGGGTTGCCTGTGCGGTGGCGGCGACGATGACGAAGACCATTACAGCGATAAAGATAAGGGTGAGTTGGGTGATCTCTGCCTCTGCGATGACGGGCAGCATTGGCGGTAGGATGGCCTTGGAGTCGGCAGCGCTGCGGAAGAAGGGTGTAAAGAGGACGGAGACCCAGATGCCGATCATTGTGCCGGCGGCGGTCCCGTAGGCGACAAGTATAGCGTACTCCACGGCGAGCTGGATGATCAGTTGGCGGCGCAAGGCGCCGATAGCCCGCAGCACGCCGAACTGGTAAAACCGCTCGCGAAGTGACGCGTAACTGTGGATGAGGAAGGCCAAAACGGCCATCAGTGCCGCGGACAGGAACCCGACGGTTAGCGCGCCGAAGACCCCGACCCGCTCCAGTTTCGACTTCTCCTCGATCAGTGAACCGACCACGTCGTGCCAGCGCAGCGTTTCGATTCCGCCGATACGCAGCTTGCGGCGCACCTCCTCCCCGGTCGGGTTGTCCGGTGACCGTAGCCAAACTTCATATGGGTAGATTGCGCCGCCGATCAGGTGCAGATAGTCCAGGTTGGCGATGAAAACGATCTCATCCTGCTCCACGGTGGGGAAGTATTCGTAGACCCCGCCAATGATAAAATCGGTGCGCATACTAATTCCAGCTTCCAGAATCACCCACAAGTCCAAACGATCCCCGACGCGCAGCAGGTGCTCTGCCAGAAACTCACGCGAGACCAACACTGCTTCGGGCGCGGCGGCTAGTCGATTCATGAGGCCGCCGAGGGAATCATCGGCGAAGTCCGAGCGGAACCAGGAGACTGAAGCGAATTCAGCCCGGTCTACACCTACCATTCGTTTCGTCTTTCTACGGTCTGCGGATAGCCCTTCGATGCGCATGCCATAGTTGCCTACGCGGATGGCGCGGTCGGCATCGAACCTCTCGGTAAACCAGGAGAGTTCAGGGGTATAGTCCCCTACAGCCTCACCATCGGAAACAGCAACAGGTAGGAAACGGAAGTCTCCGCCGGCCTGGTATCGTATGCGATCGACCAGCCACTCATCCATGCTTGCGGCCAAAGAGTGGGTATAGATGCCCAAGCCGAGGCAGATGATCACGAGCAGGAGCGGGTTCAGATAGCTGTGTCCCTGGCGCCCGAGCTGGCGCAGCGCCAGATGGAAGACGGTGCCCGGCAGGAGGCCGGCGAGTTTGTCGAGCAGGTTCATCAGCGGGGAGAAGAAGCGCATGATGAGGAGCGAGGCGGTGAGGATGACCAGCGCGGGCGCGAGGATCAGAAGCGGGTCGCTGTACAGTTCCGATGCTTCCTCCTGTGCGAGGAGTGCGAAGGCTTCCTGTTGACCCAGTTGTTGATAGGCGTAGGCGGTAGGGACGATCAGAAGGAAATCGAGATAGGCGCGGCGCCAAAGGGGGCCTTTGTCGGGACGGGCGTAGGCGGTTTCGAAGTCGATGATACTGGTGCGTGCTGCGCTGATGGCCGGCAGCACGCGGGCGATAAAGGCCAACGCGAGCGCGACGACAATCAGCCAGACATCGACTCCCTGCAGGGAGACGGGCATTGGATCGCGCAGGGTGAAATCGAGGAAGCTGTCGGTGTAGCCCATGCCGCGAGCGATGAGCATGCCGAGACCGAGGCCGAGGGGAACGCCCAGCACGAAGAGAAGCCATTCTTCGACGAGCACGAGCCAGAGCACGCGCACTGTGCCGGCGCCGCGGCTGACCAGTACCGAAGTTTCCCGCTGCTGCGAACGGGCGATGATGCCGGAGATTAGGACCAAGAAGTAGAGCAGGAAGCCGATTGCGGGGACGTTCATACTCAGGAGCAGCACGGTGAGGGTTGTCTGTCGCTGGACGAAGTCCTTGAGGGGATCCAGTGGTGAGACGTCCAACTCGGCGCCGGGCAGGTATTTGCCGATGATGGACATACCCCTTTCGAAGCCGCGTGCGTAGGCGGCGGCAAAGGACGGATTGAGGGTGCTATCGTCGAGAGAGATGCGCCAGCTGGCGAAGCGGGAGCTACCGGCCACCATGGGCTGCACGCGCTGAAGATAGTCGGCCCGCCGTACGAACAGCGCCTCCTTCATCGAGATGTCGGGGGGACGGAACCAGAATGTGTCGTCCGGATCGCGGGCCCGCCACAGGCCGATGATCTCCACTTCCATGCCGGGCAGGGCGGCGGTGGGTGCAACGCGGAACTTTTCGCCGGGTTGGACGCCCATGTCTGCGGCCAGGTTGTCGTGCATGAGCACGGGGAGGATTCCAACAGAGGCCTCATCGCCGGTTGGGTCTTGCCAGACCGAGCCAACGGAGATTTCCAATTCAGGGGCGACGCCTGCCAGGTAAACCAAGTCAACTTGTGTGAGAAACTTACTTTCGTCGCCGTAGCGCTCGTCACCTTCAGGAGACAGCAACATCATGCTGCCGCTCTCGAGGTGAACGCCAACTTCGTCGATCGGGAGGCCGATTTCGCTGGAGAGCGTCGTGGCGACGCTGCGGCCGGCCCGTTCAGCCGCGGGCACATCCATGGGTTTGCGGGAGGAGGGGAAGAAGTAGACGCGCGTCGTAAAGGGCGGGCGCCCGGTGCGTGAGCTGAGTGCGTCCAGTTCTTCGTTAAGAATTACCCTATCGACGGCTTGGGCGAAGAAGCCGGCGCTGCTGAGGAGGCCGACGGTCAGCACGATCTGGAAGAGCGCCAGCAGAGTGAGACCCAGGTTGCCAGCGAGACGCTTGTAGGTAAGGAGTGTCAGCCCACCTATCAGGCGTGGGACGGTGAAGAGTATGCGCACGGAATTATGTCAGAGTAGGTGCAAGGGACGCGCAGTGAAGGCGCCGCGTCCCTTGCACTGCATTACTGTGCGGCACGACCGGGTCAGGCCGGTTCTTTGGTGCGTACGGGCTGGCGCAGCATTTCCTGGCCGGGGCCCCACATGAAATGTTCGTTAAGTTTTTCGTTGCCACCCATCTCCATGAGCTCCTCGAAGACGGAGAGCGCCTGGTTGTAGGAGTGTGTCTGTTCGCATTCGAGCGAGTCCAGGAAGAGAAGTGAGCGGTCGCCGGTCTCGAAGGCGAGCAGTTCCCGTTCCATTTCCAGGACTTCGGGCATGATTTGGGTGTAAAGGACTTTGCGGGGAAGCGGGTCGACGCGGATGGGGTGGATGCCGCTACTGTTGACGATGGCGGGTACCTCGACGACAACATCGTCGGGGACGCCGGCCAAGGCACCGTGGTTGGGCACGTTGACCTGGAACTGGCCTTCATTGTCGTTTACCAGGCCGTCGATGATCGGAACCTGCTGTTCATGGGTCTTTTCCGAGCCGAAGGCTTCGATCAGGCTGGTGGAGGGGTCGCTGGTCAGTTTGGTCATCTGGGCGACGCGTTTTTCCAAGTTTTCGACAAAGTAGGGCCTGGCGAGATGGGTGTCGGGGCCGCCCCAAGGTTGGGGGAACCACCACATTTTGGTGTCGATGTCGGTATGGTACCACCAGGCTCCGCGGCGGGGTGTGTCGCCGATGGGCATGAGTCCGTACATGCGGTACATGTGGATGGTCCCACGGCTCATCTGGATGTCATGGGTGCGATCGGCGACGTGGGTCTCCCAGTAGTTTTCACCTTCTTCCGCGATCCATTTTTCGAGAATCGGGTAGGCGTCTTCGCCTTTGTAGTAGAAGTGGGTGAGCCAGATGTTGTGATTGAGGCCTGGCGCTTGCCAGGTGAGGTCGGCAAGGTCGGTAAAGCCGAGTGTTCTGGCGATCTGATGTACGCCATAGTGGCCGTGGCAGAGGCCGCAGACTTTGATGCTAGAGGTGCGGGTCATGAGGGTGCAGCCCTGGTAGACGGGATTGCCCGACTGGATCAGCCAGGCGTCGGGGCAGATTTCCTCCATGTCGCCAGTCACGCCGAGCATGAGGTCGAGATTGACGAAGTTGCTCTGACGCATACGCCCGCCGTGATAGTAGCCGTACTTTTCCATCAGCTCGCGACCGTCGCGCTGCTTCTGGTGGCTGCTGGCGGAGGCGGTGTTGATGACGAAATCGGCGTCCCGGAGGGCATCCTGCCGGTCGGTGGTGCTCTCGAAGCGCAGGTCGGCGCCAAGTTCGTTGGCATAGCGTAGGCCGAGCTTATGGATCATATCGAGCCTGTCGGGGTCGATGTCCATGAAGGAGATGAGACTGCCGCTGAGAGATTCTGTCAGGCAGATGTCTTTGACAAGGCCGAGAGAGAACTGGGCGCTGCCGGCGCCGATGACGGTCAGTTTGATTGGGGTGGACATAGAGACTCCTTGTGAAAATTCCTGTTGCACCGGCTGTGGGCGCGGAGAGAATTGTGATGGCTGGCAGACAGATCTGGCGGAACTACATGATCGGCGTGCCGGGTAAGGCGGATCGAGCAGCGGTCGGGCGGCACGCTTTGGCCGCCTTGCGTTCGCGTCAAAATTTCTTGGCGGTCGCGATTTCGGCGTGCTCGGGCAGATAGGGCACGTCTTTGCGATCCCAGGCGGCGCGGCCTTCGACGGCATGGATCCCCATGAGCTGGCGGCGGTACGGGGTATCGGCCCAGTCGACGATGTGCTGGGGCGGGGGCGTACTGCCCCACTTTTTTACCCAGAAGGGCATGTATCCGTAAATCAGGATGCGGCGGTGGCGTGCGCTGGTGTTGGCCAGGCCGGTATGCCAGCAGAGAACGTTCCAGATGATGGCAGAGCCGGCCTTGCCGACTATCTTTTTCAGCCCCGGCATTTGCTCCAGCGTTTCGCCGACGTACTCGGTTCGGGACGGGTGCGGGTCTCGCTTGTGGCTGCCGGGAACGAGGCTGAAGCAGCCCATGTCGGGCGTTTGATCATCGAGAAAATAGAAGACTTTGGCCTTGAGCATGAACTGCGGATGGCGCCAGGCGGGCCAGTCTCGATGCCAGCCGGTATGGGCATTTGTGCCGGCGTGATGGCAGTGGGCGACCATCTCCATTGTCTGAACGTCAGGCCCGACAGTCTCTTTGAGGATGGGCAGCACAGTCGGGTTTTCAGCGATGTCCAGGAAGAGGGGGTCGTACTGGTGAATGTCGCCCATGGTGTGTGCGTCAGGCCCGTTGCCATAGCCGCCCTTGTAGGTGCCGTTGCGCACGGAATCGGCCCAGGCTGGCTCGGTCTGACCTTGGATGGCCTCGTAGGCGGCCCGAACACGGTCCAAACCGAAGGGTTCAAGCGCGTTTTCTACGATCAGATAACCCTGCTCGTCAATGTGTTCCCGCTGTTCTGGTGTGAACACCTAATTCTCCTTAACATATTGCCGGGTTCTGTACATCGCCCATGGCCAAAGAGCAGATGGCGGTGACGAATGACGTTGGATGGCACCGTCGCCTAGCAAACCGTCGCCTAGCAAGGGGTCCATACTGTCATACTGTTCTTAAATAGTCGCGAATCAAGAGGGCCGCGGTTGCGCCCTCGCCGGCGGCCGAGGCGACCTGTTTCGTGCTTTCGGCGCGGGCGTCTCCGGCGGCGAAGAGACCGGGGACACTCGACTCCAGTGCAGCTGGAACCCGGTCTGCAAAGAGAGGCAGGCGCTCATCCGAATCGTGGGTAAGGTTATGCCCGGTCTCGATGAAACCCCACCTGTTGAGGCGCACGCCGGTCCCCTCAAGGAATCCCGTATTTGGCTGGAGACCGATGAAGACGAAAGCGCCATTTACAGACATGTGCGACTCGGCTTCGGCCTGGTTATTCCATAGCCGCAGCCCGTTCAGTTGGGCTCTGGCGCCGAGGAATTCCTGGACTTCGGTATTCCATCGCACCTCGATCTTCGCATTGCCGGACACTGACTCCTGGATTACCTGACTCGCGTGCAAGACAGAGCCGCGTACCAGAAGTGTAACCCGCTCGGCGAATTTCGTCAGCAGCAGGCTTTCCTCCGCGGCGCTGTTGCCGCCGCCAATCACGGCCACCTCTTTGTCTCTGTAGAAGGGGCCATCGCAGGTGGCGCAGAAGTGAACACCGGCACCGAGATAGTCGTTTTCGCCGGCCACATTGAGGCGGCGGTAGCGACTGCCGGTGGCGATCAGGACGGCCTGGGCGCTGTATTCATCGCCGGCGACGGTTTGGATGCGGTGATAGTTGTCCTGGCGCTGAATTGTGGCGACATCCTGTGCTTGTAGCAGTTCAACGCCGAACCGCTCGGCCTGGGCCCGCAGCCTTTGCGCAAAGTCAAAGCCGTCGACACCGTCCGGGAAGCCGGGCAGGTTATCCAGTTTTTCGGTGGTCGCGGCTTGGCCGCCAAAGGCGGCGCGCTCGATGATGAGAATGTCGACACCTTCACGGGCCAGGTAGAGGGCCGCGGTCAGGCCGGCAGGGCCGCCGCCGACAACGATCACCGGGTAGTGCTGGCGGCTGGCCTCTGTTTTCAGACCCAGTTTTGCGGCCAGCTCGGCGTTGCTCGGTTCGACGAGGCGGGAACCGTCGGCGAAGAGGATAGTGGGTATGATGCGTTTGCCATCGTTCATCTCGATGACGCGCCTTTCGGCGTCGGCGTCCTCTTCGATGTTCACCCACTCATATGGGATCTGATGCTCGCCGAGGAACTGTTTGCTGCGGCGGCAATCAGGGCACCAGAAGGCGCCGTAGACGACAATATCGGGTAGAGATTCGGGCATCGGTTTTGCCTTTTTGCTAGGAGCGTATTCGCCCGCTCTTGTCTCCATTCTAAAGAGCAGAGCAATATGCCTACTGCATATTCAGCTACTCTGCTGATCGCTGTTGCGACGGTCGAAGCTGAGGCGATGCGTATTGTTGTCAGCATTGTAGCAGTAGGCCCGCGTATGGGTCAATCGAAAAGCCGGTTGTCGCCGGCGCCGGGTGTTCGGAGAGTATGCGGCCGCCTGACCATTGCTTAGTGTTTTGAATGAGTTTTTCAATGCTTTATGTATGTTTGCAGCAGAAGCTAGTATAGCAAAAAGCTTGGTCGAAAATTAAGCATTATGCTATAGTCCTTTTCGTGCGGAGAACTCAGTGTACAGACTGACGATAAAGAAACAGGCCATTAAGGCCCTTCAGAGGATGCCTCGCCAGAGTGCCGAGCGCATTCGTCGGGCATTGGACAGGTTGGCGGAGGACCCCGACCGGCGAGATGTTGACATTTCTTCGCTGGTGGGGCGACCGGGTTTTCGTCTGCGAGTTGGCGGATTTCGAGTCATATTTGAGAGGGACGATTAGGCGTGCGCGATTGATGTATTGCGCGTCGCTCCACGCGGTCAGGCTTACAGGCAGTAGGAGGACTGTTCTCATGAGCAATCTGCAGATCATTCACGATGACGCCGGGCAGCCGATGTTTGCCGTGATTCCCTGGCGCGAGTATGTACGCTTGTCGAAGGATGGGGAAACCGAAGCAGATCTGAGTGATGAAGAAATCTATGATCTTGCAGTCGATGAGGGGGGCGAGTCGTTTCCGGTTGAAGTGGTTGACCGTCTCTTGTCCGGCGTAAGCCCGATAAAGGTATATCGCGAGTACCGCGGCATGAGTCAGAAAACGCTGGCAGGGGCAATCAATATCAGCCCGGTCTATCTCTCCCAGATCGAGACGGGTAGGCGCGTGGGCTCTGCCAGGACACTGGCTTCGGTTGCACAGGCACTGGAAGTCAGCCTAGACGATCTTGTGTAAACTGTCTGGAACTTTGGGGCAGACCAGCGTCTGGAAGCAATGGTTTTGCGGTTGGGTCAATTGATCCAGAGCTCTGCCAAAGCGATGCCGCTTTCGCCGGCGACTGAGTAGAGGAGATAGACCTGGCCGTCTTCCTGGTAGATGCCGGGATCGCGCAGCTGGCGGGCGGGTTCGTGGATGGCGCCGCGCTGCGATGGCTCCAAGGGCAGGTTGACGCCTTCGTAAACGGTTTCCGGCTCCAGGATTGAGAAGGGGGCGGAGGCCTTCCACTCCTTCCAGTCGGGGCGGAGGTCGACGGTGGAGCAGAGGATGTGCTCGGGGCAGTCGCCGGCGCGGGAAAAGAAGACGTAGAGGATGTCGTCGCGCAGGAGCAGGGCCGTATGCCGCTGTTCGTGACTGAAGAGGACGGGGCCTGGTTCGAAGTTGGTGCGCCCGTCGCGGCTGCGGAAGAGGATGCCGGGCATTCCCAGCGCGTAGACCCAACCGTCGGCGGCCTCAGGGTAGCGGAAGACCCTAAAATAGCTAGGACCGAAGATCTCCTTGTCGGAGTCAAAATTGATACCATCCTCAGAAGTAGCCAACAGTGAACGCTGTCCATTCAGATTGGGAAACCTCTGCTTCAGCGGATCGGCGTCGAGCTCTTGCGGCCGAACAAAGGGTCCGTGATAGTACATCAGAATGCGCAGGTTTTCTTCGTCGATATGTATGTCAGGGCTGGCAATATGGTTGTAGCAGGGGGTCTGTTCCAGACGCAGCGTGCCTGGCGAGTAAACAGTCCATGGCCCAGTCAGCGCGTCGGCATAGGCCAGGCGGATAGATTTGCCCTGATGGTGGGCGAAATAGAGGTAGTACCGGCCCAGTGGATTCGGTAGCCAGTCGGGTACGCGCAATAGTGACGGCCCGTTGATGTTTGTGCCGATGGATTCGTCCAGGGCAGGTGTGATTATCGGATTGGAAGAAAGGCGCTTTGCCTGCATAGGTCGTCACCTGGTGGGCGATTCTGCCCGTTGCCGACTCCGGTTGTGCGGAAATTGGGCAACGGGCAGACTGTGCCGCCGGCGTAGTGTATTGGAAAGGCGGACCTCACGGTGCGGTCAGGCTGCGCCGGGAAAGGGATACTCGTACCAGTCCAGCAGGCCGAGGGGGGCGGCGGCGCCGGCATACAGGATCAGTGAGGTGTATTTGTCGGCGAAGATGCGTCCGCCCCCTACGCCGTCGATGACGGCGCCGGAGGGATCGGCGAATTTGGGGCCGCCTTCCTTACCTTCCAGGTTTGCCGTCAACGCAGCGAAGGTGTTGGCCGCGACCTTCAGATAGCGCTCGTCTCCGCTGACGCGCCAGGCGTAGGTGAGCGCTTCCAGCGCATGGGGCGTGGGCGCGGTCCGCTGAAGGGACGGGAGCTCTTTGTAGTAGAAGACGCCGTCCGGCCCGAGACAGTGTTCGATGAGATCATCCATCACCGACACAATCAGTTGCTTGACTCTTTCGTCGTCTTCGATGAGGAGATAGCGGGCAAAAGAGCAGACGGTCAGAGAGATCATAAAGGGCACGCGCGGCATGGTGTGGCTGGTATAGGGGGCGAGGAGCGCGCCATATTCGTCATGCCAGTCGAGGAACATCTCGATCAGCTGCTTGGCTTCGTCGCGCCAGCGCTGTTCGCCGGTTCCGAGCCAGAGGCCGACATAGGCGCGCAGGGCCCATCCCCCTTCACGCACGGATGCTTCACCCAGCTGACGCATTGATGGCAAGGCCATGTGGCGGAGGATATTTTCGCCGATTGAGTTGGCCGCGTCCAGGCTTTCCCTGCGACCGGTAAGGAAGTAGTAGTCCAGAAAGCCTTCGGTCCACTCGTGGGACGGCGTGCATCTTCCGGTGGCGTGGTAGCGGGTGTGGATACGCAGGCCGCCGTCGATCAGCGGGTCGGGATGGTGGTGACAGAAGTCTACGTCGAGCCAGTGACGGGCGCTGACGAGGGCGGAATCGAGGGCGCGGCGCTGGCCGGTGAGGGCATAGTAGAGGGTGCAGGCGTGGGGTCGATCGTACTCGTTGTTGACCCAGACGTTTTCGCCGCCACCGCGTCCCTGATTGGTATAGCCGGAGTCGGGCGCGTCGCCGAAATGCATCATGCCGAGGGCTTTGGGGCGTCCATCGTGCAGGTTATTGAGATCCGTGTAGAGGCGACGGGGCAGAATCTCGGGGAAATAGGTCTCGATCCAAGTGTTGTTGGCCCGATACCAGTCGACCGGCAGCGAAGGTCGATCCGGAAGTTGGAACTGCAGGCTGCGCTGACTCAGATCGTCGAGGGGGGTACCGGGCGCGTGGAAGTGGAGCTGGATGCGGTGGGTCTTGGCCATGCCCTGCAGGATCGGGGCAGTTAGTTCGCCGGCGGGATAGAGCCAGCAGGCGATGCCGTGTGTATGGCCGTGCAGTCTTTTGGGGAAGTTCTGGTGGGCCTGGTGGATTGAGAGGCAGAGTCCGCCCTGCTCGTCGCGCCAGTCGGTCCAGAAGTCGCCATAATAGGAGTCGATAAAGTGCTCGTTGGACTGATAGAGCATTGTTTCGGTGTCCAAGGTCTGTGAGACTTCGCTCTCGCTCTCCGCAATAGAGGTTCGATACCAGCCTTCACCGAGAGCGAGTTGGGGCGACTTTTCGGCTGGCGGGGCGGCGAAGTCCAGGCGCAGACTTTGCAGTGTTACCTGGGGAAGGTCCAGTGTGTGCAGAAACTGGTGCTCAACTTCGATGTATGGCTTGCCGGCGTAGGCGGTGATGCGGCCGCGCAGGGCCAGGAATTCGCTTCCGTCAGGTTGGAGATGGCGGCCGCGCACGAGAATGACGGCGCGGAGCGGGCCAGCCTCATCAATCTCCAGCTCGACGGCGCCGCTGCTGCTCGCGGCAGCGGCAACATCGGTCTCGATTGTGAAGCCGGCGAAAGGTTCGGGCCACGCCGGACCGCCGGCGAGGGCGACATCCTGCACGGGGAGGAAGCCGTCGCGCGGTACGCGAAAACGGAGAGGACCGGTGTCGACGAGCAGGCCGTCGGCATTTTCCGTCACTTGAACTTGCTGTTGCGGCTGCGGCGCAGGATCAGAGGTAGTGCGGAAGTTGAGCGTCTTGGAGAGGTTGCCGGGAAGGTCCGGTTGGAGGTGGACGAGCAGCCACTTCACGCTGCCATCGGGCCAGTGGGCGAGGGCACGTTGTTGGGAGGACAAGGCCTGGCCGTCGTCTTCGATGACAAGATGGGCTGCGTCGGGCAGTTTGCCCTGGGCAAAAGGTATGCTGACGGTGACCGGTTCGGCGGCGCGATCGTACTGGGAGAGCTTCTCGAAGTAGAGGGTGGTCACGATGCCTGTTCTCCTTGCGTGCGCGCTCAAGAATGGAGCTACCGAAAGTAGACTTGTCTCATTCAGTTGCCATCAAAATGGGAGCGCAGTTGTCCGCGATTTGTGTCAAGATTCTGGGTATAGGGCGGGAGGTACAGACAGGATCGTACCAGCAGTGTGATCTCCTTGCAAGGTTGACGACTATGCGCTCCGGACAGGTCGTTGGGAGCGGTTGGAGGCTCGTGATAGAATGGCCACAGAACAGTTGTATTATGCGCGGACGAGAGTTTGCGTTGCCAGAGGAGGGAATATGGAACCCGCAAGGCTGGCGTCAGACGTTCCTCAGTCGCGGAAAGACTCATCCCAATTGAACGGGTCTACCACATCTGATGCTACTGCGCCACCAGAAACGCAGGTGAATGCCTGGGCGCCAGATGACGGACGTTATGTCTCCTTGGAAGAATACTGGGCCAAGTGGTACGAGAACCCCTACCCTGACATTGACGTCAGCTATGAATGGAACAACGGCATATTGGAGGCAAAGCCTTTGGCAAACAAGCCTCAACTTGATCTTGGAAACTGGTTTCTTGATCTTTTACGCCGCTACCTGGAAACACACGAGGTCGCAGAATTGATCAATATGGAGACCGGCTTTTTCATGACAATGGCAGACTCTCAGGAGCCGACCGGGACGCGTAGAGCGGTTCGCAAACCGGACATCGGCATAATTCTGAATAGCAACCCTGTTTCTTGGGGACGAATTGACCAGCGCTCCTTTGCAGGCGTTTGCGACGCCGTTGTCGAGTTTCTTTCCGACTCCACACCGATAGAGGTGCGTCGGGACATGGAGGAGAAGAAGAGAGATTACGCGCTGGCCGGGGTAAAAGAATATACCATACTCGATCCAAGCGGCGAGCACATGCACTTTTACCGCTTGACGCCTCAGGCACGATACGAGGAGATCCAGCCCGACGCAGAGGAATTGATCCACTCGGAAGTGCTGCCCGGTTTTCAGTTTCGGATAGGGGATCTGTGGAGGTTGCCGGGGGTTGCAAAGTTGGCTCTTGACGATGTGTATGCCGAGTATGTCATACCCGACCTGAAGGTCGCCGTCAACAATGCCGAAGTGGCAAAGACACAGATCGAGAAAGAAGCGAAGCGCGCCGATGCCGAAACGAAGCGCGCCGATGCCGAAAGTGCGGCTCGCCAGCAGGCAGTGGAACGGGTGCAGGAATTGGAGGCAGAAGTGGCTCGCCTGCGCCGAAGCGGTTCCTGAAAGCATCTCAAAGCAGAAAATCCCTGACCCAATGACGACTACTTTTCCTTGTCGGCTCGGTAAGATGCTGGCGGCGCATGTTCAGGGTTGCCGAATCCAGAGCCTGACGATCTTTAGTGTTGGCGCTGCAGAGGGATCCATTTCTAAAAGATAGTTACAAGCAGAGGAGACAATATCCATTGCATCTCTACGCAAAAGGCGTGCCTGGATAAATCTCTCGCCCTCCATTCACCCTGTTCTCCCAGGAGTATTCGATATGCCACCCAACGTTCTTTTCCTCATGAGCGACGAGCATCGCGCCGACGTCACTGGCTATGAGGGCGATCAGGTCGTGCGTACGCCCACGTTGGACAGCCTGGCGGAGACGGGCGTGGTGTTCAGAAACGCGTACGCAGCTTCGCCGATCTGTATACCGGGCCGGCAGGCGATGATGTCGGGGCAGTTTCCGCGTACGTGCGGCTGCGAAATCTTTGCGCAGGACCTGCCGGTGGGCCACATGACTTTTGCGCGCCGTTTCAGCCAGTACGCGTATCACACGGTGGCTTCAGGCAAGCTGCATCACACGGGGACGGACCAGATGCAGGGTTGGAGCCAGCGCATCGGGTCGGCAATGCAGGTGGGCCCGCATTTTGTCGCCGACCGGGACGAGGACTCGTTTGCGCGTCACACGAGAGGGCTGTCTTCGGTGAAATGGAGCGACACGAAGGAGGTGCTGCGGGCGGGCGTGGGCCATTCGCCCCACATCATCCAGGACGAGTATGCATTGACTGGCGCGCTCGACTGTATTGAGCAGTACTTTACCGACCCGTACTACGACCGGCAGCAGCCGGACCGGCCTCTTATGCTGAAACTGAGCCTGAATCAACCGCACTACCCTTACTTCACAAGTGAAGAGAAGTTCACTTACTATCTGAACCGGGTGGAGCCATTCATTGACGAGCAGGTGTTCGACCATCCTTTTCTGGGGCAGAAGCAGGTGCGGCCGGGCGTTGATGCCTCGCAGCGGGAGTTGAGTCGGGCCGTGGCCGGCTACTACGGCATGATCGAGAGGATGGACGAGATGTACGGCTCACTGTTGCGCGCGTTGGAGCATGTGGGCCAGGATCTTGACGACTGGATCATCGTTTACACGAGCGACCACGGCGAGATGCTGGGCGAGCACGGCATCTGGGAGAAGCAGAAGTTTTTTGAGGCGAGCGCGCGCGTGCCGCTGATCATCCGCTGGCCCAAATCATTTGGCGGGGGCAGGGTGGTTGAGGAAAACGTCAACCTGTGCGACCTGTTCGCCACGCTGTGCGATCTGTGCGAGATCCCAATTCCGGAGGGGCTGGACAGCCGCAGTTTGGCGCCGCTTATGCGGGGCAACGGGGGAGACTGGCGCAACGAAAGCGTCAGCCAGTTCGGGGCGCGCAACCTGATGATCAAGTGGGATGACCTGAAGTATCAGTATTACGGCGAAGAGATGCCGGAGGTGCTGTTTGATCTGGAACGGGATCCTTCGGAGCGGCAGAATTTCATCGACGAGAGCCGGTATGCCGAGGTGCTGACGAAGTTCCGACAGAGACGATTCGAGTTGGGGTTTGGGCCCGGCGCGCAGGAGGTGTATGTGAATGCGGGGTATTGAGGAAGTTTGAGGTCCAGGATCAGCCCAAGCGGTTAGCCTATCTACCGCCTTGCTGCGCAGAGCGATCTGCTTGCGACAAAAGAGAATTAGGGCACTGCCGTGTTCTCGGTGACACAGCCCCTGATGCAATCGGCAGCCTGAAGTCTGGAGAATGTACGATGCAGATGAGGAGGACCCAGGACGAATTTATCCTCGAATCTCCGGTTGCGGAGGGGGAGCCGTTTACTGACAGCGACCCCTGGCGGGTGTTTCGCATTATGGGGGAGTTCGTCGAGGGCTTCGACACGCTTGCGGGTCTGGGCGCTGCGATCTCTATTTTCGGTTCGGCGCGCACGCAGCCGGACGATCCCCACTATGCGGCGGCTGTGGAGACGGCGCGCTTGTTGGCGGAGTCCGGGCTGACTGTTATCACCGGCGGCGGGCCGGGCATCATGGAGGCGGGCAACAGGGGGGCGCAGCCGGAGGAAGGCGCCTCGGTCGGCCTGGGCATCGAGCTGCCCTTCGAGCAGGGTGTGAACGACTATGTCGACATTGGGATCGAGTTCCGTTATTTCTTTGTGCGCAAGATGAATTTCGTCAAATATTCGCAGGGATTTGTCATCTTTCCGGGTGGGTTCGGGACGCTGGACGAGCTATTTGAAGCATTGACGCTGATCCAGACGGGTAAGATCAGGCAGTTCCCGGTGGTCCTTTATAGCTCCGACTATTGGCGGGGCCTGCTGGACTGGCTGCGCAGTACGATGCTGGCGAAAGGGAACATCTCCGCCCCTGATCTCGAACTGATGCGGCTGGCCGATTCGCCGCAGGAGGTCCACGAGCTGATTATGCAGGGACTTTCAGAGCAGGCCAGCTGGTGCGAGAAGTCGGCTGAGGCCGCGCGCGCGGCGACACGGCTGGCTCTGGAGGTGAGCAGATAGATGGCACGCAGACGCAAGGGGTTGAACCGTCATCAGAAGGCGGCTTTCAGGGGCGGGGAGCACCGGGTGCGGGGCGAGGCGGTCCAGCGCCTTATTGAGATGGCATACAGTGAGGACGCTGGCGAACGGCTGCATGCGGCTGAAAACCTCTGTCCCTGCCATGTGCGCAAGCGGGTTGAGGCGGCCTGGGAGGCACTCTACAGGTTGATGCAGGACGCGGATGTACGGGTGCGGCGGGCGGCGTGGCATACGTTGGAGGACGGCGGCTGCCCGAATGACCCGGCGCTCCTGCCGATCTTTGAACGGGCGGTTGCCAATGAGACGGACAGCCAGGTGCGGCGCTGGGTGGAACGGTTTGCGGCGCCGGCGCTGTCGGAGCGCAGCCGGCAGGATGCGCTGCGCACGGCCTATATGCCGTTCCAGGCTTACGGACGGTGCGACTTTTGCGGCGGGAAGGGTCTGCGGGTACGGACCGATTACGAAACGGAACTTAACGGCAGCGGTGGTCCAACTCGTCTTGCCCAGATCTGTCAGCAGTGTGACGGTGGGGCGTCATAGCTTTGCTTCAGCACGCCCACTACGGCAACAACAGTTCTCAGCTTTCTTCCCTTGCCAAGAGCGTTCCAACTCTATCCAACACTGCATCGATAACGCGCGCGGGCAGAGCAGACAGGAATGTTGCGTCTCTGGCTCGCCAGTCCACACTCTTGACCTGATCTGCGAGGATCACTTCCGTCGGCCGTAGCCCTGAGGGAATTGCAACTTTGAAGGGGTATCTCTTTACCTGATTGGTAATCGGACCGAGGATCGCTAGTCGTGTGTTGTCGTAATGGGATCCTGGTGAGAGTACGATGGCGGGCCGACATCCCGCCTGTTCGCGTCCAGTCTGCGGGGTGAACCGGGGCGTGGTTACCAGTCTTCACGACCCGCCACAGGCCCGGTGTCCACATCGCAGTGCAAATTGTGCTCCGTTACCTGGGCAAGGAGATCGTCCAATTTCAGAGAGGGAGGCGGCACGGGTGCAATGACTAACTCTTCTCCCTGCAGTGACATTCTGACCAACGAATTGACTTCGAGACCAACCTGACTTGCAAGGTGTTTTGGGATGCGCAGGGCCAAACCGTTGCCCCACTTCTGCACGCGAGTTTCCATTGCTTCGTTTCTCCGGAGTTCCTTGTGAATAGAACAGGTTTGGGACTTTAACTTTTTGCAGGCGCAGTGAGTATACAATAGGCGACGTTACCGCCAAGGTTTGAAATCGGCGCACATGCTTTGAAGGCCGTTCAAGCTTCACCATGAAGGGACGCGAAGAACACCTTTTTTGCCACGGAGGGCCACAGAGGTGCACGGAGAACACCTTTTTTGATCCGCGAAGGCACGCGAAGAGGCGCGAAGAACTCCACAGGCGTATCGGATAAACTTTTGGTGACTGCACGGTTCGTCAAGGATCGGCTGCACTTTGCTCTCGCTGATGGCTGTTCTGCCAGACGCCGGGGGGCGTGGTCGGTGGCTTGGGACGGACAAGGGGGCGCAGACACTGTTGGCTAGACATGATGCTGGGGGAGAATGAACACGGTGGCTAGCAAGGGCGGGGCGTTGCGGGGGCGCAGCCCCTGCACAAGAGAGGGCCGAAGGCCCGAACGCCCAAATGCAGTGGTCAGTGGTCAGTGGTTAGTGGTCAGTGACTGCGGCGATGGAATGGGGGGTTGAAGGGGTGAATTTGCTCAGGCTGGGAAGTCTCCCTCTCGGTTTGGCGGGTCGAGGGGGCTTTGGACGGCGATTTCTGTTGGCGGGGGCCTCTTTGTGGGCGGGCGCGGGGGACATTGGGGAAGGAGGGGCAGTCTCTCGATTTGGATTCTGTCTTCTTCATATATATAATGGCGCTTGTCGCAGAAAAAGAATTAGTCTATCGTCAAATTTACTTTTCGTCGCCCGCAGGCGTACGTAGTAATCTGCACAAAGACGAGCGACTCCTCAAGCATTGCAGTAACCAACTTACATCATCGATTCACAGTCGAAGCCGCTATAAACTGCTCGCGGCTGATTGGCGGGCAATCCAGGGAGATCAGGCATGGGGCGCAGAGTCATAGACTTGAGCATGCCCGTACATAACGACATGGTGGTCTTCCCGCGGGTGACTCGCCCGACGTTATTGATGTATGAGGACTGGGAGGGTTTTGCGAGCGGCATCGGGGCGGCGGAGCATGGCGTTACGTCGCTGACGGCGCACTATTTGACGATTCTTGGGGACCATGTCGGGACGCACATCGATGCGTTGAAGCACCTGGTTCCCGGTAAGCCGGGGCCTGAAGGGATCCCGCTGGCGTACTGCTACGGCGATGGTGTGCTTCTGGATTTCCGGCACAAAGAGAACGGGGCCGGCATTACAGTCGCCGACATGGAAGAGGCGGTGCGCAGGATAGATTACGAGATCAAGCCGCTGGATCTCGTGCTTATCTGGACCGGGGCGGGCAGTTACAACGATGAGGACAGGTACCTGCGCGAGCACAGCGGCATGACCCGCGAAGCGACGCTATGGCTGATCGAGCGCGGGGTGAAGGTGATGGGCATTGACGCGGTGACGTTTGACCCGCCGGTGTGGGCGATGTTTGAGCGCAAGCAGTTCTGGGAAGCCCATCGCGTCATGTACGAGCATGAGTACTACCATGTCGAGAACCTCTGCAATCTGGAGCAGATTCCGCAGGCGCACGGCTTCACGCTCTCGATGCTGCCGGTGAAGTGGGTGGGGTCGACGGGTGCGCCGGTGCGGGCGGTTGCGATTGTGGAGGATTGAACAGGTTGCATTGTGCCGGATTCGAGGTCGATTCCGAGGGAGGGTTGGTTCCGCCTTAGAGGGCGACGTGATTTCAGTCCACGACGGACTCATATGGAAGGCAAGTTCAAGTCGTAGCATGAATTCGTACCACGCTGAAGTCTGTAATTCACTTTAACCTTCATTTCAAGGAGAAAAGCATGAACAAGCTCAGCAGACGATCATTTCTTCGGTCGGTAGGGATGGCCGGCGCCGGCGTCGCGCTGGCGGCCTGCGCGGCTCCCGCCGCGCCCGCAGCTCAGGATTCTGACGGCGATGATATGGCCGGCGACGGCATGACCGGCGACCTGCAGATCTGGGTCCAGCATTATACGCCGACGGAGAGCATGGAGCAGGGCCCCAACAATCCTCTGCCTCACAACATGATTCAGGTCATCTCGGATGAGTACATGGCAGATCATCCTGGGGCCACGATCGAGATTATCAGGAAGCCGGACAATCTGGCTTCGCATGAGTGGATCGTCACGCAGCAGGCCGGCGGCACAATTCCTCACATCGTCTGGACGCACTCCTTCTGGACGCAGGATGAGATTGACAAGAACTGGTGGATTGCGCTGGATCCGTTCTTCGAGCAGCCCAACCCCTACGTCGCGGCGGGAGACCCGGGCAGCGAGCGCTGGCTGGACCAGTTCTACGAAATTCCCACAGAGGCCAAGCGCGGGCCGGACGGCAAGCACTATGTCGTACCGATCGACCTGGTGACGACGTTCTTCTTCTTTAACCAGAACGTTTTCGACGAGCATGGCCTGTCGGCTCCGAGCACATACGGTGAGTGGATCGAGGTGCAGGAGGCGCTACTGACGACTGATACTATTCCCAATGCAAGGCTGGCCTGGTACGAGTCGCAGGTTGGCGCGATGCTCTACGCCAAGAAGGACGACATAATCAACGCTGACGGCGGCGTTGCCTCGCTGGAAGAGGTCGGCTGCGCGATGAAGAACGGGCTCTACAGCGCCACAGACCCCGAATATGGGGACTGGTTCCGGCTGGTCAAGCAGTTGATTCCCTATCTGGCGCCGGACTGGGCGGCAGAGGGTGCGGACTTCAACCGCAAGTTCCTCCAAAAAGATGTGGCTGTATTTGAAGACGGCAGTTGGCGCTTCGGCTATCTCAAGGCCGACCCACTGGTCGATTTCGAGTGGAGCACCTTCTACGCTCCCACTATCACCGAGGCGGATTCGCCGTATGCGATAGGCGAGGCAGCTCCTCCGATCGGCGGCGCCACCGCAGCTCAGTGGGCGCTGGCAACCAAGACGGAGCAGGATGGAATTGTGCCGCTGGCGGTGGACTTCCTTCGCTACGTGACTGCGCCGCAGAATGCAGGCCGGATGATTTCGGAGACGGGCACGTTCCTGCCCAATATCAAGGGCGTTGACGTCAATCCCGATCTGAAGGAACCGTTGCGCGCCATCACCGAAGGGTTGGGCGAGGCCGGCATGGTTACCTATCCCGACAAGATTGGCACGGAACAGCGCGAGAAGATTGCGGCCATCTGGACCGACTTCAAGTTGGACGTCGTAACGCAGGACAGGGCCGCAGAGCAGATCAATGAGCTGCTTCTCGAGTACGCCGACGAGGCGATTGAGAAGAATGGCTGGGACTGCGGTTAATCGTTCTTAGTAGTCAGTTTTTGGTTTTTAGTGAGCTTCAATTTGCTGAAGATGTTTACTAAGGGCTAGAAACCCAAGGCCCATAAGAGCAGGTGGGTTCCATGGCGAGATGCTTGTGGAGCCCACCTGCACTGTGGAAACGGGAAAAGCGCTATGACAACTGAAGAGATTCGCGCACCTGCTTCACATGCTACGGCCGCGAGACCGGCGGTACCGCAGGAAAGGCAGGCCACGCTCGGGCAACGTATCTATCGTTACCGGTTCGTTTACCTGATGCTGGTCCCCACTTTTGCGCTGCTACTGACCTTCAACTATTACCCGGCCTTCATGGGGCTATACCGGGCCTTTTTCAAGTGGGATATCGGCCTGCAGCCGGAGTTTCTGGGGTTGGGGAACTTCGAGAAGCTATTCATCAGGGATGATATTTTCCTCAAGTCGCTGCGGCATGTGAGTCTGCTTACTTCATGGCGGGTGATCAGTGCTGTGACGTTTCCCTTCATTGTCGCTGAACTGATCTTCAATTTGCGGAGCAATGTACACAAGTACTCGTATCGCGTGCTGACGATTCTGCCGGCGGTGGTGCCGGGCATCGTCATTTTGTTGCTGTGGCAGTTCATCTATGACGGCACGCACGGCCTTTTGAACGCCTTCCTGGAGGGGGTCGGGCTGGAGGACTGGCAGCAGCCGTGGCTGGGCAGCCCGAAGACGGCGCTTTATGCGGTTACGTTCATGGGGTTCCCGTGGGTGGGCGGGGTCACCGTGCTCATCTATCTTGCGGGCCTGCAGGGCATCTCTGATGAGGTGATAGACAGTTCGCTGGTAGACGGATGCTCCGGTCTGCGGCGAATCTTTTCGATCGACATTCCTCTTATTCTCGGTCAGTTCAAGTTGATCATCGTGTTGGCGGTCATTGGGGGCCTGCAGGGGTGGGTGGCTGTTTTTGTGATGACGGCCGGCGGGCCGGGGACGGCGAGCATGGTGCCCGGGCTATGGATGTACAACAACGCATTTTTGTGGAACAAGATGGGTTACGCGTCGGCGATCGGCATGTTTTTGTTTGTGCTGATTATGGGTCTGACGATCTTGAATGTGAAGTTCGTCAAGACTGGTGACTATTGAGTGGTGCGTGCGAGGTTTGTGAACAGGAGTTGCCGGGGCACCGGCCAGGGATAGGATTTGGGTCACCCGGACGACAGGAGAATTGAGCGATGACAGTACTGGAAGGACAACCGCAACCGGTGCAACGTATGTCGATGGGCGCCGGCTGGCGCCGTGCCTGGCGCACGGGGGATTGGTGGCGCCACCTGGGTCTGGGCGTCTTCCTGTTTTTCATGTTCCTGCCGTTCATCATCACGATAATCATTTCGTTCAAGGATATCCCGCAGTTTGACCATTACCCGTTCACTGTCACGTTTCCGCTCCACCCCGATAACTATCTTGAAGCCTGGCGCATCGTCTCCCGCTACATTTTGAACAGCATAATCACCAGCGGCACGTCGGTGGTTGGCATGGTTATTCTGGCGGCGATTGCAGCGTGGGCATTTGCCCGCTATCCTTTCCCGGGGAGAGAAATCTTCTTCTTCGGCGTGTTGGCCCTGTTGATGGTGCCGGGGGAACTTACCCTGATTCCGGCTTTTCTGCTGGTCAAGGACCTTGGTCTCCTGAACACCCGCTGGGTGTTGATTGCCCCTTACATTGCGGGCGGGCAGGTTTTTGCCATCTTCATCCTGCGGCAGTTTTTCCAAGCTCTGCCGGGAGAGATGTTTGAAGCGGCGCGGATCGACGGCGCCACCGAATTGCAGGTATTCCGTCACATTGGCATCCCGCTGTCGCAGTCGATTTTGGGCGTCGTCGCAATTATGCACGTTCTGAGCACATGGAACGATGTTATCTGGCCCCTGGTTACACTCCGCAGTAACGAGCTGATGACCCTGACCATCGGACTCTACGCATTTCGAACGGCCTGGTACACGATCTGGGGTCCTCTGATGGCGGGTTATGTAATCGCTTCGATTCCTCTCATCATCCTGTTCGCATTTACAAGCCGCCTGTTTGTCGAAGGGCTTAGCTCCGGCGCCATCAAGATGTAAGCTGCTTGGGAGCGCTGCGGTCTCTCCTGCACATTTCAATGCGTTCCATTAACAGCTATCTTGGCCTATGGAGAATCGCTCTCCGGCGTTTCAGTTCCGAACCGGTGCTGACACTTTGTCTTCTGCTCGGTTGGAGCGTGGTGGTGGCGCTGGCATCGGCGCCGCCGATGTACACTGACGCGGCCAACCGCTCTTTGCTGCAACACGAGTTGCAGACCGTACCGAACCGCTCCGCATTCTCCTTTTTTTATCACTATGTAAAGGGCTCAAGCGTCGAAGGCGCTGATTGGGAGGCGTATCATCTCCTGAATCAGTACATGGAGACCCTCTACAACCAGGATCTAGGGCTTCCGCACCGGTCGGACATGCACTATGTCAAGAGCGATCTCTTGCAAGTGTTTCCTGTGCGCGACGGCCAGTATGAGCTGCGGGACAAGCCTCTGTTGCGCGGCTACCTGGGCTTTATCGACCGCCTTGAAGAGTACGTTTCCGTTGCCGAGGGCGAGTTCCCCGCGCAGGGAAGCGCCGAGGGGAGCAGCGGCGAGGTCGTTGACGTTCTCGTCAGCGAGGAATTTGCGGTGGAGGCCGGAATGCAGGTGGGGGAGAGGTATACTCTCTTCGACCCGAGCGCGCGCACATTGAACGGCAATACTGTGCGGTTGGAGATTCCGATACGAATTGCAGGGGTTTGGATTCCCCGCACAGAAGGCAGCGCAACCTGGCATTTGCCGCCGTTGTCCTTCGCGAACGTCTTCCTCGTCCCTGAAAGCACCTATATCGGCGGGATCGGGGCGAGAGTTCCGCACGCCTTGAACGATGTCGGCTGGTACAAGGTTGTTGACGGCGACTCGGTTCGCGCAGAGGACGTGAACCGCTTCCTGGGCCGAGTCAATCGTGTCGACCGGCAGATCAAGAGCCGGGTAGCGACGACATATCTGGAACTTTCGCCGGTTTCGGCGCTGAGGCGGTACCGGCTCGTCGCTTCCACGCAGGCGATTCTGCTGCTTCTATTCAGCATTCCCATTTTAGGGCTTGTACTCTACTTCATTGTTCTGATCGCCGACAGCATGGTAAAGCGGCAGCAGATAGAGATTTCGATCCTCAAGAGCCGGGGGGCAACGACCGGTCAGATCTTCTCAATCTATTTGCTGCAAGGCGCTACGCTGGGGCTCGTTGCGCTGGCAGTCGGCCCTATGTTGGGGAAGGTGGTGGCGCAGTTCATAGGCGGGACGCGCTATTTCATGACATTTGAGGCGCAGACGCCGCTCCAAATTGAGACGACAACGACAAGTATGACGTATACGGTTGTCGCGATCGGCGGCGCCCTCTTTGCCACGGTGCTGCCGGCCATGGGGGCAGCGCGGCTGGCGATTGTCGAAGC
The DNA here is from genome assembly GCA_965207495.1 of Caldilineaceae bacterium. Classification (GTDB taxonomy): domain Bacteria; phylum Chloroflexota; class Anaerolineae; order Caldilineales; family Caldilineaceae; genus Bin5. Next base: position 1,334,508 of record OZ242287.1, on the reverse strand, counting down.
CAAGCAGGAGATAAGCAGACGACAGCGCCGCTCCTTCTGGGAGCGATCGTATCTTGACTTTCTGTTGCTAGGCGTTGCGGGCTACGGTTACTACATGCTGAGGACGCAGGGACGGATCGCCTTTTTGCAGGCCGATGTCCCCGCGGACCCGCTGGATAACCCACTGCTGTTTCTGGCGCCGGCGTTGTTTATTCTGGCGGTTGCCCTTGTGGCCGTCCGTCTTTTCCCCATCATCGCGTTGATTCTAAGTATGCTGTGGGCGCGCCTGGGCGGAATCTCGATGCTGCTGGCGTTTTATAATCTGGCGCGCACGGGCAGAATCTATACCAGTTTATTGCTGCTGCTCATCTTGACGACAAGCCTTGGCACTTTCACGGCGTCGATGGCACGCACGCTGGATGCCAACCTGGTGGCGCGCATTTTTTTCGAGGTTGGCGCGGATGTCACGCTGACCGAGGGGGCGGCGCTGCGGATTCTTCCCTCTGAGGACGGTCGTCCGGTAGAAGAGGGAGAAGAGGAGTTTGTCTGGATAAATATGCCTGTGGACGATCACAGGCAGGCGCCGGGGGTGAGGGCGGCGACCCGCATTGGCGAGTTCCCCGTCTCCACGCGCGTCGGCAGCAGGTTGGTCAGCGGCAGGCTTTTCGGCATCGACCGCAGCCAGTTCCCGGAGGTCGCTTATTTCCGGCCGGACTTTGCGAACGACTCCCTTGGGTCGCTCATGAACGCGCTGGCCGTGGAGTATGGCGGCGTTATTGTCAGCCAGTCGATGATGGATGCTCTGGGCCTTCAGGTTGGCGACACGATCGCGCTGAGCGGGCTCGTATCCGCCAGCAATGCGACGTTTGACTTTCAGATCGTGGGGGCAATGGAGCTGTTTCCGACCGTCTACCCGGAGGACGGCGAGTTCTTTGTCGCCAACCTGGACTACATCTTTTCACTGCTTGGCCACGAGGTGCCATACAGGGTTTGGCTGGCCACGGAGGAAGCGATAGATCCGGAGTTGCTGGCAAGTTCTTTGGACGATATTGGTTACAGGATTCTTGCCATGGAAGATGCGCATTCGGAGCTGGCGGAGGCGCAGGCAAGGCCGGCCCGGGTCGGGCTGTTCGGTTTCCTATCGGTCGGCTTCATCGCGGTGGCCCTGTTGAGTATGTTAGCGTTGGTGATCTATTCGGCGCTGTCGTTTCGGCAGCGATTCATTCAGCTGGGCATATTGCGGGCGATGGGACTTTCAACGAGCCAGCTTGTCTTTTCACTTGGCGGCGAACAGGTGACAGTTACGACGGCGGGCATTGCCGCGGGCAGTTACCTGGGACTGCTGAGCAGCTACCTTTTCATACCCTTTTACCAGATTGGGTACGATCAGGCGGACCTGGTCCCGCCATTTGTCGTGCAGATCGCGTGGGACGATGTAGCGCAGTTGGTGCTGGCGATGCTGATCATGGTATTGGCGGCCGCGGTGGGCACGCTCTGGCTGCTGGTGCGGATGAAGACTTTCCAGGCGGTTAAGATGGGCGAGGCACTTGCCTGATATTTAACGGCGGCGCGTGAATGCGGTCCCTGTTAGCAGTACCCAGAGAGGAGCGCTTATGAAAGTTGGCCTTGACGCCCTGACACTGAAGGCTGTAAGCCTTGATCCGTTGGAGCTCCTGGAACTGACGAGGGCCCACGGTCTGGAGGGGCTGCATTTTTCGGCGAGGCTTCTGCAGGGCCACGACGATGATTATTTGGACAAGCTGGCTGCCGAAGCAAAGGCCCATGGGCTTTATCTGGAATTGGCGGGCGCGGGAGTTAATCCCGGACAGAGCGGGCGGACCGTTGCCGAAATGGTGGAAGAATGGAAACCTCTTTTCCCGCTGGCCAGGAGGTTGAACGCGCCGTTCCTGAATACCTGTTTTGGGCTGCTCAAGGAGCGCACGTTTTCTGCGCCGACACTGGCAGAACAGATCGAGCTGACGATCGAGGTATTACGCGAGTTGAGCGTGATGGCTGCGGACTTCGACGTGATGATCACGATGGAGCTGCATGTCGATCTGACTTCGCTGGAGCTTGTGCGCATCATCGAAGCGGTGGATTCAGCGCACGTACGCGCCAACCTGGATACAGCCAATGCACTGGGGTTGCTGGAGGATCCCGTGGACGCGGCGCGGGCGCTGGCGCCTTACGTGCATACTACACATTTCAAAGACACGTGTATCTATCCCACTCAAGAGGGATATAACTGGCAGGGGGGCGCGCCGCTGGGGCGCGGCCTGGTCGATCTGCCGGCGGTGGTGGAGATCCTTTACCGGGCTAATCCGAATGTTCATCTGAACATTGAGGACAGCGGGGGTTTCATCCCGATTCCGATGTATGACGAGGCGTTTCTCGAGAGCTTTACTGATCTGACGCCGTCCCGCATGGCCCGCTTTGTGCGCCATCTGTGGCGCGGGGAGCAGCTGTTGAGGGCCGGCCTCCATCCGCGGCCGGAGGAGGGCAAGGATATGGATTGGGCCACGGTCATTCCGGCCCGGCTTCAGTACAATGTTGACTATGCGCGGCGTCTGCGCGACGAGACGGTGGCACGCTTCGGGGATGCCAAGCGCAGTGTATCGTGACCGGCCCGGGTATTTGGGCACTGACTTCCACCAGGGGAAATTCCAATGACAGATTATAAAGCCGCGGTGATCGGGTGCGGGCGGATGGCGCGGGGGCACATGCAGGCGTACAAGGAGTTGGGCATTCCGATCGTGGCGGGGGCCGATATCTCTGAAGATGCTCTGCAGGCTTTCGCGGAGGAGACGGGCGCTGAGGGGTTGTTCACCGACTACAGGAGGATGCTGGCTGAGGTCCAGCCGGACCTGGTGTCGGTGGTGACGCATGATGCGTTGCATTGCTCGATGGTGGTGGCCGCGGCGCAGGCAGGGACGAAGGGCATCGTGTGCGAAAAGCCGATGGCGATGGATCTAGCCGAAGCTGACGAGATGCTGGCGGCCTGCCGAGCATCCGGCTCACGGCTGACCATCAGCCACCAGCGTTACTATATGCCTCAGTACGCGCGTGCCCGTGAGTTGATTGCCGACGGCGCGATTGGGCGCGTGGTCTCGGCTGAGGCCTCGCTCAAGGCCGGTTGCCTGATGACAGACGGGACGCACACGATCCATATGCTGCTGTCGCTGCTGGGCGAGCCGGAAGTGGACCATTTGCTGGGGCAGGTGGACGGGCATGAAGGCTATGAGTATTACGGTCACCGCTGCGAAAACGCGGGCATTGCCTTCCTGGCGTTCACGAACCAGGTTAGAGCCAGCATGGTCTGGGGCTGGATGGCGCGCGAGGCGGCGCGAGAAGGCGGAGTCAGGCGGCAGAAGTCGTTGGATCCGAGCTGGAGCGACGAGCGCCATCGTTACCACCATTTCATTATTCACGGCGACGGGGGCAGGCTGGAAGTATACGGTGACGTATTCAAAATCACGGATATCGAGTCGACGCCTGCGGTGCGCATCTTTCGGGGCAGCGAAATCGAGGACATAGAGATTGAATGGCCGGCGCCTGTGAGCGCAATTGGGCTGGAGATCAAGGACTTGATGGAGACGATCGAGACGGGGGCGCCCCATCCGTTAGATGGCGAGAACGGCCGCAAGATCACCGAGGTGATGATTGGCATCTATGAGTCGGCGCGGCGGCGTTCCATCGTCAAGTTCCCGGTCGAGGTGCGGGATAATCCATTTCTGGCGATGTGCGAGACAGGGGATTTTCCTCCGCAGGGAGACGAGACCGGGAGACACGTCTCACCGAACCCGCGGGAAAGATGGCGAGTCAGACGGGAATCATAGGACGAAAAAAGGAGTTTAGAGATGGGCATACTACAAGGAAAGGTTGCGCTGGTTACGGGTGGGCGCCGGGGGATAGGGCGAGGTATCTGCCTGGCGATGGCGGAGGAGGGGGCCGACGTGGCCGTCAATGATGTGGAGGGCGCGGGTCAGGCCGAGGCGGTCGCGCAGGAAGTTCGCGATTTGGGTGGCCGCGCGGTGGTGGCTATGGCCGATGTTGCCCAGCCCGACCAGGTGCAGGCGATGGTGGACGGGGTGGTTGCGGAGTTGGGCGGGCTGGATATTCTGGTGAACAATGCCGGCGTGGAGTCGATCGTTCCCTTCCTGGAGATAACGCCGGAGGAGTGGGAGCGTGTGACCAACATCAACCTGCGGGGCGAGTTTCTGTGTGCGCAGGCGGCGGTCCGTCAGATGATCGCCGGTGGGAATGGCGGCGCAATCGTCAACATCGGGTCGGTGCAGGCGGGGATGGTGTTGCCGGGGCGGGCGCATTATGCGCCGAGTAAACGGGGCGTAGAGGCGCTGACGGCGAATCTGGCGGTTGAACTGGCCGAGCACAATATACGCGTCAACTGTATCAATCCGGGTCTGATCGACACGGACATGACCAGCTGGGTTATGAAGGACCCTGAGATTCTGCCGGTTGTGTTGGAGAGTATCGCGCTTAAACGTGCGGGCGATCCGGACGAAATTGGGCAAGTAGCGGCGTTTCTTGCTTCGGACAAGGCCAGTTATGTGACGGGGCAGTCGCTGTATGTGGACGGTGGATTCCGCATCATGTAGGGCGCCGGTGATCTGCGGCCAGCAGTACAACCGAATGTTTTTTGTGAGGAGAGGACCATGAAGATTGGCCATACTGGAATCACCTGGGGAATTCCAGGGGATGTTGAGGAGGCGTACCGGGATACTGCCGAACTGGGGTATCAGGGATTTGAGACTTTTGCGTTCATAATTCTCGAACTTGACGAGAGCAGGCCTGGGGGATATCGCAGCCTTGTCGACAGTTTTGGCATCCCAACCGCGGCCGCCTACTGCTACAAGGAGTGGATCAACCCGGAGACGGCGGCGGCGGATCTGGAGACCGCGCGCCGGGAGGCGGATGGGCTGCGTGCGCTGCCTGGGGGTGAAACGCTGGTACTGCAGGGCGGTCCCCGTCCTGCGAACGGTTATACGCCGGACCAGTTCCGGCGACTGGCCGACGCGCTGAATCAGATCGGAGAGTATTGCCTTCAGAACGGGCTCGCGGTCGGGCTGCACCCGCACACGGGGACGGCTATCGAGACGCGTGAGGACATCGACACGATTATGGAGCTGGTCGATGCGTCGCTGATTGGATTTGCGCCGGATACGGGGCAGATCGCAAAGGGTGGCAGCGATATTCTGGAGGTGATGCGCACGTACCGGGACCGCATCGTTCACGTCCATCTGAAGGACTGGAACGGGAGCTACGAGCGGGATGGCGACGGTAAGGAGATCGACCGCAGCGGCTATGTGAACTACGAGCCGATCGGTAATGGGATTCTGCCCATGCCTGAGATCTTTGCCATTCTGGAGGAGAACGGCGGATTTGACGGGTGGATCAACGTTGAATTGGACGGGACGGCGCGGGCGCCGCGGCCGGCGCGAGAGGCGGCGAGGATGAGTCGTCAGTATCTTGAATCTTTGCTCGGCAGTGATGCTGCCTGAAGCTCGTGAGGAGTGAAGAGAGAGGGGCTGCCTGAGAAAGGGATTTTTTCAGGAGAAGGAGATAGCTGAAAGGGTAACATGAAGACCAGTTTCGTAGACGCCCTGATTGAAGATGATCGAGATTCATTGCGTGCTGCCCCCAAGGTCGACCTGCACTGCCATGCTTATTTCAGCACACGCCGCCGGAACCTGGAGGCTCGCCTGGGCTGCAGGCTGGAACCTCCACCGGACAAGATGAATAAGCTGGGGGGCATGATTGTATACGCTGTGGACGTTCTGGACCCCCACTTGCGAAACCGCGAGACGATCGAGTTCGTGGTGGAAGCTGCGGTGCGCGACGCGATCGAAGACGGCGTTGTTGTACTGGAGATGAGCATCGACGTGCGGCGCGCCGCGTATTATGCAGATGGTCTGGCGGGGGTCGTCAGGCATATCGGCGCACTGGCCGCGCGATACCGGCCACAGATCAGTTTTCGTCCGGAGCTGGGTATACCCCGGCAGGCCGCGGCCGACCCGGAACTAATGTCGCGGGCGCATGAAGCAATAGAGCTGGACTTTTTTCAGTCGATTGACCTGTACGACCACCAGGAGGCGTGTGCGCCGGAGGCGGTTGAGCCGTTGTACGCGAAGGCAGGCGCGGCGGGCATGAAACTGAAAGCGCATGTCGGCGAGTTCGGGGGCGCGGAGGAGATCCGGCGGACGGTCGAACTGCTGGCGCTGGAGGAGGTCCAGCACGGTGTTGGCGCGGCCGAGTCGGTCGAGGTGATGCGCTGGCTGGCGGAGAACCGGATTCGGCTGAATGTGTGCCCGACGAGCAATGTGATGTTGGATGCGGCACCTGACATGGCAGGTCACCCGATCCGTCTTCTGTTTGACAACGGTGTACCGGTAACGGTCAACTCGGACGACCCGATGATATTCGACCAGAGCGTTTCTGACGAGTATCGCAATCTGTACAGGGCAGGTGTTTTCAGCGCCGACGAGCTGAATGACATTCGACGGGCTTCGCTCGATGGCGTTGTCAAACGGGTCGCTAACAATCTTGAACTGTGATAGGCTACCCACTGCAGGCAACCCCCACACCTACCAGCGGTCACCCGACAGTCCCAACATTTCCCAATTCGCTTAGAGGAGAAAGACGGTCATGTATGTCATCATCGCCCCCTTAACGATCAAGGAAGAGTTTACGGAACGGTTCATCGAAGAGATATTGCTGGACGCCCAGGGTTCTGTGCAACATGAGCCCGGCTGTCTGCGATTTGACGTGATCCGGGATGGCGACGATCCGAACAAGATCTGGCTGTATGAGGTCTATGAGGACGAGGCTGCGTTCCAAGCGCACATGCAGACGCCCCACTTCATCAGGTGGCGGGATACAACCGAAGATTGGGTGGCTGAGCGCCCCGAAGGCAAAGCGATTGGGGCTTCTGTCCTCTGGCCGCCGCGCGAAGATTGGGACGAGTAGCGCTACTCGACGCACGCCAAGAGTTGGTCACTTGCCAGCGCATGGGGAGGAAAACGATGTCCTTTACAACTCGTCCTGTTTTCATGGGCCGCCGCGGTGTCGTCACAGCGGGACATTACCTGGCGGCGGAGGCGGGCGCACGCATGCTCGATAGAGGGGGCAATGCGATCGATGCCGGCGTGGCGGCCGGTCTTGCGCTCAACGTGCTTGAACCGCAGTCGAACGGCATCGGCGGCGAGGTGCCGATCCTGATCTATAGCGCGCGGCAGAAGCAGGTGTACGCCATTAACGGACAGGGTTACGCGCCTAAGGCGGCGACGATAGCGTGGTTCAGGGCGCAGGGCATCGACATTATACCCGGCGATGGCTTTCTGCCGGCGACAGTGCCGGGGGCGTTTGGCTCGTGGACGACTGCGCTGCAAAAGTTTGGGCGCTTGCGGCTCAAGGATGTATTGGAGCCGACGATCGAGCTGACAGAGGAAGGGTTTCCGGTCTATCCGGGGCTGCACGGTTCATTGACCAATCTCAAGGAGAAGTTCGAGAATGAATGGCCCAGTTCGGCGCGGGCTTATCTGCCGAACGGGCGGGCGCCGGAGGTGGGCGAGATCCTGGCCAATCCGGATTGGGCAGAGACGTTCAAGGCAACGGTTGACGCCGAGATACGTAACAGCCACCTTGGTCGCGAGGCGGGGATTGCCGCGGCCCGCGACTATTTTTACAAAGGGCCTATCGCCGAAAAGATGGTGGCATTCCAACGCGAGACGCAGGTGCGCGACGCCAGCGGGAAGTGCAACAGCGGCCTGCTGGCAGAAGCCGACTTTCACGACTACGTAACCAAGGTGGAGTCACCGGTCACCTTCAATTATCGCGGCTACGATGTATACAAGTGCAACACGTGGTGCCAGGGCCCTGTCTTCCTGCAGCAGCTGGCGCTGCTTGAAGGCTTTGACCTCGGCGCGTTCGAACACAATTCAGCAGACTATATCCACACGGTGGTCGAAGCGTCAAAGCTGGCATTCGCGGACCGCGAACAGTATTACGGCGATCCGGACTTCGTGAACGTACCGCTCGACCGGCTGCTATCGAAGGATTATGCGGCCGCTCGCAGAGAACTGATTGACGCGCAGTGCGCGTCGATGGAGTTGCGGCCAGGCGATGCGCCCGCGAGCACGCCCACCCATGCGGAAGCGGATCCAAACGTCTACACGGGGGATACGACGCACGCCGATGCGGTTGATCACGAGGGCAATCTGTTTGCGGCGACGCCGAGCGGCGGCTGGATACCCTCTTCGCCGGTCGTCGAAGGTTTGGGTTTTCCTTTGGGGACGCGGGGGCAGATGTTTTACCTGGACCCGAAGCACGCCAACGCGCTGGTGCCGCGCAAGCGGCCGCGTACGACGCTAACGCCAACGCTGGCGACAAAGGACGGCGAACCGTTCATGGCTTTCGGCACGCCTGGCGGCGATAGCCAGGACCAGTGGACGCTGCAGTTCTTCCTCAACGTCATCGACTTCGGCATGAACCTGCAGGAGGCGATCGACGCGCCCAGTTTCCATACCAATCACTTCCCCAACTCGTTTTATCCGCACAACGCCAAGCCGGGCAGCCTTACGCTGGAGGCGCGCGTCCCTGAATCTGTGCGCGACGCGCTGGCGGCGCGCGGCCACAAGGTGACGGTAGGCGGAGAGTGGAACCACGGCAAGGTGCTTGGCATTACGTTCGACCCGAAGAGCGGTCTTATCTCTGCCGGCGTCTCGCCGCGTGGGCAGATTGCGTATGCGATGGGGCGGTGAAAGGGCAGTGGTCGGTGGTCAGTGGTCGGTGGTCAGTTGTTAGATATGGCAGTCACCAATTGATGCGCAGCAGATAGATGGAGGTGGGGAATGCAATCGCCACATGGTGTTACGGCTTCGGCTTTTCGGCCGTCGGTGATGGGCAGGAACGGGATGGTTACATCTGGGCAGGCTCTGGCCTCGCAGGCGGGAATACAGACGCTGATGGCCGGCGGCAATGCGGTTGACGCGGCTATTGCGACGGCGGCCGCGCTGGGCGTGGTTGAGCCGGCGGGTTCCGGGGTTGGCGGCGACGGCTTCATTTTGATCTATTGGGCGGAGACCGGGGAGGTCTCGGCTGTGAACGCGACAGGGCCCGCGCCCGGGGCGGCCACCCGGGAACGCTATCTCGCAGACGGCGGCATTCCGATGAAGGGGATCCGGAGCGTCTCGGTGCCGGGGTTGGTTGATGGTTGGCTGCTGGCGCACGAACGGTACGGCGCGCTGCCGCTGGAGGCGGTCTTCCGGCCGGCGATCTCGCTGTGTGAGGACGGCTTTCCGGTCAGCCATCTGCTGGCAAATGGCATGCAGGCGGAACATGAGCGTTTCGCGGCCGACCCATACACGCGGGCCATATATACCGACGATGGCGCGCCGATCTGCGCGGGCGGATTGCTGCGCAATCGCGACCTCGGCACGACGCTGGGGAAAATCGCGCAGGATGGACGCAAGACTCTATACGAGGGCGAGCTCGCCAGAGCGATAGTAGAATTCAGCCGCGCCCGCGACGGCTTGCTCACTGAAGAGGACCTTGGTAACTACCACGCGCACTGGGCGGAGCCGATCCACGTCAACTATCGCGGCTATGAGGTGTACGAGATGCCGCCCAATTCGAGCGGGCATATTTTGCTGCAGGAATTGAATGTTGTAGAGCTGTTCGATCTGCAGAGTATGGGCTGCAATACTGCCGAAAGCATCCACCTGATGGTGGAGGCGAAGAAGCTGGCTTTTGCTGACCGTGAAAAGTATATGGCGGACCCGGAGTGGGTCGATATCCCGTTGGAGGGGATGCTGTCCAAGGCGTATGCCGCGCAACAGGCCGAGCGCATCGACTTGAAGCGGGCAGCCTTCGATGTTCCGGCGGGCGGACCGGAAGCGCATGAAGACACTACCTGTTTCTGTACGGCGGATCGGGCGGGAAATCTGGTCTGCATTTTACAGAGCATCCAATCGGGCTTTGGTTCGAGCCTGATCGCGGGCGAGACCGGCATCCTGCTGAACAACCGCATGACCTACTGGCATCTGGAAGAGGGGCATGCGAACTGCCTGATGCCGGGCAAGCGGGTGCGTCATACGATGAATCCCGTCATCATAACCAAGGATGGCAAGCCACTGATTACTTGTGGGACGCCGGGCGCGGATACGCAGGTGCAGACGAATCTGCAGCTGGTTTCGCATATGCTTGATTTTGGCATGACGCCGCAGGAGGCTGTCGCAGCGCCGCGCTGGCGCAGCTTGCAGCATCCGATGGAATCGACAATCCCGCATGTCAGCTCCAACAACTTGCAGGTGGAAGATCGTTTTGCGGACGCTGTACGGGAGGGGTTGGCGGCAAGGGGGCACGAGCTTGAACTGGTGGGCGATTGGGGCGGCCCGGGCAGCGCGCAGGCGATCATGGTGCATCCGGAGTCGGGCGCGCTAATTGGCGGATCCGACCCGCGGCGGGATGGGTATGCGGTCGGTTATTGATGGCACAGGGTGTGTCGAAACCGCGCGGTATGCAATTCTCTGACTAAAGGATATTGTTTGATGTCTTCTCCCAACATTCTCTTCTTGATGACCGACCAAATGCAAGGTCGCGTATTGGAGCCGGACAATCCATGCCAGACGCCCAATCTGGACAGGCTGGCGGCCAGAGGTGTGCGATTCCGCAGGGCCTATACGCCGAACGCGGTCTGTTCGCCGGCGCGAGCCAGCCTGATGACCGGGTTGCTGCCGCATAATCACGGTGTGCTGTATGTCGTGCACACGGTTGACGACGATCAGGCGGTGCTGAGGACGCAACATCCGCACTGGGCGGAGCGGCTGACGGAGGCCGGTTACCGGACGGGATACTTCGGCAAGTGGCATGTGGAGCGTTCGAACGAGCTGACCCAGTTTGGCTGGCAGCAACAGGGAGAATTGGGCGGCTACATGGACGGGAGCGACATCAACTTCTCGATGGAGCGCTATTTGGACAGCCCGCCCGGCTACGGGCCGAATCGCTTTTACGGGGTCTTCGAGCTGCCAGCCAGCGAGCGCGGGATGGGCAAGAAGACGGACGCGGCACTGGGCTTTCTCGACACGGCGTTGGAGGAGGACGAACCCTGGTGCTGCTTTGTCAGCTTCACCGAACCGCATGACCCCTTTTATTGCCACGAGGACGCGTTCGCGCAGTATGATGTGGACTCGATACCGCTGCAGCCGAACGTCCACAACGATTTGAGCGGCCAGCCGAATCTGTATAAGAGGTCGGCGCAGGTGTGGAGCGACTGGACGGACCGGGAACATCGCGAGGCTGCGGCCTGCTACTACGCTTCGATCAGCGAAATCGACGAGCAGTTTGGGCGTTTGCTGGAGCGGGTGGATCGGGCGGGGCAGCTGGACAACACGATCGTGGTGCTGACATCGGATCATGGGGATTTTCTGGGTGCGCACGGGCTGTATTGTAAGAATATCGGCGCGTTTGAAGAGGCGTACAACATCCCCATGGTGGTGGCCGGGCCGGGAGTAGCGGAGTCGGCGGTGAGCGATGCCCGCGTGGGGTTGCAGGACGTTGGCCAGACATTGCTGGAGTTGGTCGGGGCGCGGCCGCTGGGCCAGATCGACGGCCGCTCATTTGCGCCGGTGCTGGCCAGCCCGCATGACACGTCGGGTTACCAGCAGGGCTTTGCCGAATACTTCGGCGGGCGATATATTATCAGCCAGCGGCTGCTGTGGGACGGGGACTGGAAATTGGTCCACAATGGCTTCGATTACGATGAGCTTTACAACCTGGCCGACGATCCTTTCGAGATGAGCAATCTGGCGCAGGATCCGGCATATGCCGAGAGATTGGAAGCAATGACGCGGCAGATGTGGCAGATCGTGGTTGAATCGGGGGATCACAGTCTTTACAACACACATTATCCGTCAATGCGGATGGCAGCCGCAGGACCAGGATAGTTTTTAGTTTCGAGTTTTCAGTTTTTAGTGACGGCGGCGTTCGTTGGCGCTCGCTGATGCTGAGGTTTGTCGTTCAGATAAATGGGAGAGAAGGAAAGAGTCAATATGAACCAACCACTGACTGCCGAGCAGGTTGATTTCTTTCGAGACAACGGTTACTTGGTCCTGCGTAAGGTGCTGGATCCGGAGTTGATGGCCCAGACGCGGGACGCGTGGTGGGATGTGGCGCCGCCGGAGCTGAAACGGGACGATCCGGAGACGTGGGAGGGCGCGTTCGCTGACTCGCGTTATACGTGGAAGTACCGCGACCGCAGTTTCGAGCCTTGGATGATCGATCTCCTTTACGGCAATCCAGAGTTGCAAGCGGTCGCAAAGCAGCTACTCGGGCCGGAATTGAAGGTTCCAGAGCGAATTCGCGGCATCTACTGCGTTTTCCCGGATACGGACAAGCAGCCGCGGCCGGCACACTTTCACGTTGACGCGCACGCTTTTCATTTGGGTGTGGTGGGCTACGTTGACGACGTCCCTCCAGACGGCGGCGGGTTCACGGTCTGGCCCGGCAGCCACAAGCATTTCTATCATAGGTTCAAGACAGCCTACACGTTCAACCCGCTGGAAGAGAACAAGGAGGTCCGGGACACGGAGGCCTGGCAGGCGGTGCAGCAGATCGACCCGGTGCACACGTACGGTTCTGCCGGCGATGTGGTGCTGTGGCACCATCGCATGGGGCACGGGGCGGGCCATAACCGGTCGAGCCAGGTGCGACAGGCGGTATTGTACGACTTCTGCCGGGCCGACCTCGATACTGTTCAGGACGAGCCGCCGCCGGATGACATGTGGCGGGACTGGCCTGGAATCAACGGAGGGTAGTGCCGAATCGCCATGAAGATCACGGACATTAAGACATATTTGATGCATGCCGGTGTGCCGGGAGGCGGCTGGACGAAGCGCAACTGGCTGTTTGTCAAAGTTTTCACCGATGAGGGCATTTATGGCGTCGGCGAGGCGTCGGGGTGGCCCCGGGTCGTAGAGACCGCGATCCAGGATCTGCGCGAAGTTCTCATCGGCGAGGATCCATTTCTGATCGAGCGAATATGGCAGAAGATGTATCTGGCGATGATGGGGCACGGCATGACCGGAATCGTCGGCGGCGGCGCGCTGACCGGGATCGAGATGGCCCTGTGGGACATCAAAGGGAAGGCGCTGGGCGTGCCGGTCTGGAATTTGCTGGGAGGCAAGATTCGGGATCGTATCCGGCTATATGCGCACGCGCAGACGGCGGAACGGGCGCAGGAACTGGTGGAACGTGGCTTCAGCGGTCTCAAGACGGGAGGCGTGGAGAACCCGATCGCCAAGATACGCACCTTGCGGGAAGCGGTCGGACCGGAGATCGATCTGATGGCCGACGTACACGGTCCGCCCTGGTTCACTGTGCGGGACGCGATTCGGGTTGGACAGGCGTTGGAGGAGTTCGACCTGCTGTTTTACGAGGATCCGGTGCCGCCTGAACATGTCGAGAATCTGGCCAAGGTTGCGCGGCATGTGAATCTGCCGATTGCGGCGGGAGAACGCCATACACACATCTACGGCGTGCGGGAGTTGATCGAACGGGAGATCGTGGATGTGATCCAGCCGGATACGGGCCGGGCGGGCGGTTTGATGCAGATGAAGAAGATGGCCGCGATGGCGGAGGCCCACGGGATTGGCTTTGCGCCGCATGACGGCTCCTTGGGGCCGGTGGCGGAGATGGCCGCGGTCCACTTGCTGGCCACGCTGCCGAACTTTCTGATCCTGGAGCATTTGGAGGATGACGCGCCGCAACGGTACGAAGTGATGCAGCCGCAGCCGGAGATCGTAGACGGTTCGATCGTGGTGCCGGATACGCCGGGCCTCGGTGTGGATATTGTGGAAGATGCGATCGCCCGCTATCCGTCCACAGGCAATGTGGCCGCGCCGCGGCAGGATGAGTTCGTCTACGTCCAGGCGAAGTACGGCCGTGCAAAATGGCTGGAGCAGTAGCTGATAGCGACAGGCGGCAGCCCAGCTGCGGGCCGCAATCCGGGCCCGTCTCCCCTTTCTGAGAGTCTGTGTCACAAGGAGAAGAATGGCGGCCATATCGGTCCGAACTTACGAGCTTTCGGCGGATGCCAAGAGGATGTTGCGGGAGGTCTCGACGGCAACGCTGACCAGCCAGCTGCAGAAACATGGGCTGCGCAACACATTTCTGGCCGGGCTGTACCCGCTGCGGCCCGATTTGCGAATGGTGGGCTATGCCTTCACGCTACGCTATATTCCGGCACGGGAAGATCTGGCGGATGAACGCTACGACAATACCAGGAACGTACAGAGGCTGGCAGTAGAGGCGGTAGGGCCGGAGGATGTTCTGATTGTGGACGCCCGCGGTGACATCAGCGCGGCCTCGCTGGGCCACATTTTGGGGACGCGCATCACGCAGCGGGGCGCGGCCGGCTTCGTCACCGATGGCGCTCTGCGCGATACGCCTGGTTTTCGGGAGTTGGAATTGCCGACCTATATCCGGGCACCGCACGCCACAACTTCATTTGTGGCCCACCATCCGGTCGAATTGCAGGTCCCGATTGGTTGTGCGGGTGTGGCGGTGACGCCGGGCGATGTGGTCGTTGGCGATGCCGAAGGCGTAGTCGTCGTCCCGGCCCACCTGGCGGAGGAAGTTGCCCAGGGCGGTTTCGAGCAGGAGATCAGAGAGGAATTCTTTCAGGAGAAGGTTGCCGGCGGCGCCAGCATCCTCGGTGTTTATCCGCCCAACGACGAGACGCTGGTAGAGTTCGAGGCGTGGCGCCGTGAGAGGGGCGTCTAGCGAGCCGCATGCTGGTAACGGCTTTTACTGGTCCATGACGAATTAGTCAGGTTCCGAAGACGTTTTGGGAAGGCCGCTCAGTATTTGACAGGAAAGGAACGACTGCGGGCCTGTTCTGGATGTGTTTCGCTTGTATCTTGCGGGAAACAGAACCGAAGGATCCGCGAAGTGGCGCGAAGAACACCAGTGGCGTATCGGATTTTCTTCAGGTGACTGGGCGGACAGTCACTTTTCACCCACAATTCGCTATTCTGACAAACGTCAACGAGCCCCAGGAATGGTACTCTGTTACCTCTTTGCGCCCGTAAGAGGTACTGGCTGAATTCGTACTGCGGCCAGCCTCGCACTTTTACGGACTAGGAAACCGTAACTGAGGTGCTAATCCTCGCGAATTCCGCGCAGTTCTTCCTCCAACTCGCGAATTCTGGCCGTGTTGGTTTTTTGCCTTCCCCGGCCAAAAAAGTTTGCGGCGATGTTGGCCAGAATCGCGGTTAGCATTACCACGATGATTTCGTTGAATAGTCCCCGTCTTTGCTCCTGATCGGCCACAAAAGAGGAGATTAGGGCTTCATCTACCCGTTCACTCTCTTGAGCGAGTTCCTGTAGCGTCATTGTGATCCCGGTTGTCGTGGAACGGAGCCTCGGACCATCGGTGATTATCTGGCTCATGGCATACAACATCGCCACGATCGTTATTGCATTAAAGATCACCGGCGGCAGCAACTTGCCATCCATTTCTCATCCTCGTTGTCAAAGCAGTTCTTTGGAATTTCACGTTTCAGAGTACTGCACTTAACCATTTTACAACAACATGCAGGTGCGCGGCGCCGGAAAGGCGCCCAACAGGCGCTTGCGCTGTCCTGTGTGGGCATCACATTCAGGCGGACAGGTAATTCTTCAGGAGAATTCGGATAGGGGTAGTTACTCGCGGTAGATTATCGTGTTGAATTTGGGCACTGAAGGTCTTCAGTAACGCCCCTGACTGATGTCAAGTGGCGAGCTCACAGCTTGAATCTTTTTGATTCGAGGTAACTACTAAGCCGCGTACCGTGTCTGTCTTGACCAACTCTTTAACTTCGCCGCCAGTCAGGCTTTCGGATGGCGTATTCGGTTGGCAGCCGCCAGGTTGGTTGGGGCACACTGTCGGCATGCCACGATGGTGGGGAAGAACCAGTACGGTGGCTAGCAAGGGCGGGGCGTTGCGGGGGCGCGGAACGGCAGGGGTCAGGGATCAGGGGGCTGAGTCTGGAGCGAGGGGTGGAGACACTGTCGACTAGACTCAATGCTGGGGAAGAATGCGCACGGGGGTCTAGTAAGGGCGGGGCGTTGAGGGGGCGCGGAACGGCAGGGGTCAGGGATCAGGGATCAGGGATCAGGGGGCTGAGTCTGGAGCGAGGGGTGGAGACACTGTCAACTAGACGCAATGCTGGGGAAGAATGCGCACGGTGGTCTAGTAAGGGCGGGGCGTTGAGGGGGCGCAGCCCCTGCACAAGGGAGGGCCGAAGGCACGACCGCCCAAAAAAGCGAGGAAAGAGGAGTGAGGAATGAGTAAACACCTTCACTTGCCTTATTCAGGATTGCAAATCAGTTGTGGCTTAGTAGATTCGATTCGAGGAAAAACTGCTCGTACGGCGTCGGTCCTCGCGGAGTTGAGAGGCGGGCCGCGATTGTGCAGGTGGTATCGACATCGGGAACAGGAGTCAACCGGCTTGGATCCGGCACTGGCCAGCGCATCTTATAGACTGCGACCGGTGCCGAAAACGTAGTCAGCAGCGCGGGCGCTTCAGGCGAGTGCCGTCAGAATTGGACGGTGGGTGCCTCGGCACCGTCAGCGTCCGCTCAGTCTCTACCGGTAGCAGTATGGGCGACCACTCCGCTGTACGGGTCTTGGGGTTTTTCTGCGGTGCGGAGGCGCTAGTCCCCTCGTAGAACGCGCAGTTCCGCCTCCAATTCACGAATCCTTGAGGTGTTCGTGTGGTGCCTTCCCCGGCCAAGGTAGTTGGCGACGAAGTTAGCCACAATTGCAATAATCATTACCACGATTATTTCGTTGAATAGCCCCCTACGTTGCGCCTGATCGGTTGTAAATTTCGAGACCAGGCTTTCATCCAGCAGATCACTATTTTGGACGACTTCCTCGAGCGCCATCGTGATTTCGGTCGAACTGGAAAGGAGCCTTGGCCCTTCGAAGACCAGCTGGGTCAGAGCATACAACATCGCCACAATCGTAATTGCATTGAAGATCACGGGTTGCAACAGTTTGCCAGTCATTGTCGATCCTCTTTTTTCATGCGCACTGATTCGGAGTTACTTTACGATGTGACGCATACGGCAGCCCTATGTGAATATGCGGGCACTGCTTGCCGGATCAATGTACTACCAGAGTAAGTGTAGTCCTGGATAGAATGTGAGTACAGCAGGTCAAGGTAAAGGATCTTCACAGGCGTCTGGCCTCACAGAGACAAGAGGCCGGCCGCGTTAGAGAACGGTTGTCGCAATTATTGCGAATAGAAAGCCGCCCTTGAACTCCGGTTGGCGGGACCCATCAGGACTCCGATAAATCGTCAGCGGCGCGGACGCCTTGTGGTGCGTTGGTGCGAAGAGGCGAAACTTATTCATGTTTGACGGTTCCGGTTTCGCTAGCGGGGGTACTCTTGGCGACAGAATGACATCAGTTCATGGCCAGAGAGAAATGTCCGGAGGCGCCTAGTTGAACCCGATCAGCTAATCTTCGCGCCGCCCGCGCAGTTCTGCCTCGAGTTCGCGAATCCTGGACGTATTTGTGTGGTGCCTTCCCCTGCCGAGGTAGTTCGCGACAACATTGGCGAGGATTGCGACGATCATTGTCACGATCAGGTAGTTGTCAAGCCGCGTGCGCTGGTCGCGGTTGGTCGAGAGGCCCGAGATTATCGAGTCATCCTTGAGAACGCCTTCTGCAGCGAGCTCTTCAAGGGCGTGGATGGCATCGGCCGTTCTGATTAAGCGCCCCGAAGCCCCAGTAAGAACCTGGAAGAGGGAAAACAACAACGCCACGATGGTGATGACATTGAATATCACAGGTTGGAGCAGTTCGTGTTTCACTCTTGAACCTCCTAGTCCAAGTGCAGTTTGCCGCTGTTGTCTTACTCCGTATTCGGGGCTATACAGGGATATTGTATCACCAGAGTATGTTAGCGTGTCCAGCGGCGAAATATTTGCGTTGGGTCAAAATCCGTTCACAGGTGCTCCTCAGACAGTTCAGGTGCGAATTCCTCTTCGTTACACGTCTCTCTGATAAGGGAAGACAGCCAGTGGAGAGTTCGCTGGACAATTGCGAACCAGAAAGGCTGCTAGCCTTCCAAGAGGACCTTCAGCAACTCTTTGGCGTGCCTTGATGCCCGGCCCCGATGGCTAATTTCGTTCTTGACGGAGGTAGGCAGCTCTGCCAACGTCCGCCCATGGTCCGGCACAAAGAAGATGGGATCGTAGCCAAAGCCGTTTGATCCCCGCGGCGCATTGGTGATGGTTCCCTCCAACGTTCCCGTGCAAGTTTCGGCCTCGGTTGCAGGGCGGGCAACGGCAACAACACATTGGAAGCGGGCCGTCCATGGGCGGGGATGAGAATGCAGTTCCCTCAACAGCTTTTCGAATCTTTCCTGGTCGGTTGCAGCGGGACCGGCAAAGCGGGCGGAGTGCACGCCCGGGGCTCCCTGCAGGGCATCTACCTCCAGGCCGCTGTCGTCGGCCCATGTCCACAGTCCGGTCATGCCGGCGTATTCCTGAGCCTTGAGTACGGCATTGGCGGCAAAGGTGTTCCCTGTCTCAGCGACCTCTTCATGTACTCCGATTTCATCCAGATATGTGAGTGCAAGCGGGAGGTTTTGCAAGAGCTTTCTGTACTCCAGAAGTTTTCCCTGATTGTGTGTTGCAACAAGCAGCTTTTGGTCCATTTCATTGCCCTCCAAGGATTGCGGAACTCCCACCTGCCTAGTTGTCTGCCAACGGTGCCGCGCGCAGCACAAACACATATAACACAACCGACCCTGTTTGGTTAAAGGAGCCCCCGTCTCTTGCCATTTCGCTGGTAAGGAGCTATCATAGTCGCGGTCGGCAGAGGTACCTTCAAGCGACTCCAAAGCACCCCAGGACAGGAGAGAACGGCAGTGTCGTATCACCCTTTACGCATCTTCAGCGGCTCTGCTCACAAGGAGCTGGCCCTGGAGATTGCCGAAACTCTTGGGGTGGACCTCGGTCAGGCCACAACTCGCCGTCTGCCGGACAGCGAGATACACGTGATGATCGATGAGGTCGTGCGTGACCAGGATATCTTTCTGGTCCAGTCCTGTTGCCAGCCGGTGAATGATCATGTCATGGAGTTGATGCTGTATCTGGATGCGTTTCGGCGAGCCAGCGCGCACAGTGTCAGCGTGGTCGTGCCGTATTTTCCCTATGCTCGGCAAGAGCGCATGGCCCATGGGCGGGAGTCGGTCAGCGCCCGGGTTATCGCCAATATGCTGGAGATGATGGGAGCGGACCGCGTAATTTTTGTAGATATCCATGCCAGGGCGATCCAGGGGTTTTTCAATATCCCTGTGGACCCGCTTTCTGCCCTGCCGATCCTGGCGGACTATTTTCGGCACCCGGAGTGGGAAAACGCGGCAGTAGTGAGCCCGGACGTCGGCCGGGCCAGTTTGGCGGGCCGCTATGCGCAGCTCCTGAATCTGCCGCTGGTGGTGATGCACAAACGGCGGACGAGCGTCAGCGTTACGGAAACGACGCATGTTGTGGGTGAGATCGCAGGAATCCGCCCGATCATTATCGACGACATTATGGCGGGCGGGAGCGTTTTGAAGCAGATAGATGCGTTGTACGAGGCGGGAGCGGAGGGGACTGCCGCGTTTGCGGTTACGCACCCTGTGTTACTGCCCTCGGCATTGGAGCATCTTCAGTCTGATGATCGTATCGCCAAGTTGGTCGTTTCCAACACGCTACCCGTTCCTCCGGAGAAGCGATCTGACAAGGTGGTTGTATTGTCGATTGCGCCGATGCTGGCCGATATTATCAATCGCATTCACCAGGGCCGAAGTATTTCACAGAAGCTGATTCTAATGTAAGAAGGCCTGTCCATGATCAGCCGGCAACACGACCCTCCTGCGGTTGGATGGTCGGGATGGCAAAGGCCGGCTGGCCAGAGTTGATTGCGGGCTGGAGAATCGCTGGAGACGCACTTCAGTCGAGACTTACATCATTGATTAAAGGTGCCGTTCACTTCAGGGAGCTTGGCGTAACGGTTACCCGGAGGACCGTAAATGGAGACAATGCAACGTTCCTGGCTGGACAGGGCTGATGAAGAAGAAAGCCAGACCTATGAGGATGACGCGAATTTCGATCCCGACATAATCGAAGACGAAGATATATATGTAGCGTCATACTCGCAGTTGATGTGGTGGCGTTTTCGCAAGCACCGGATGGCTTTGCTCTCCGGGTTCTTGGTCATCATCCTGTATGGGATCGCGGCCTTTGCCGAATTCGTAGCGCCGTACGACCCGGAGCAGTCGTTTGTACAGTACAAGTTTGTGCCGCCGATGAATATCCGGATCATTGATGCGGAAGGAAATCTGCGCAGGCCGTTTGTCTACAAGATTAACCGGGAGCGGCACCCCGAGACATTGCGCAACATTTACGAAGAGGACGAATCAACGGTTCATCCGATTCGTTTTTTTGTGCGTGGAACGGAATACGAGTTATGGGGCCAGTTTCCCATGACCTGGCATCTTTATGGGTTGGACGTTCCCCACGAGGAGCAGGGCGTTTTTCTGATGGGCGCTGACCGGCTGGGGCGGGATCTGTTTTCGCGACTGTGTTACGGCGCGCGTATTTCGCTGACGATTGGCCTGGTGAGTGTAGTCCTCAGTCTGGTAATCGGAATTTTGCTCGGGGGTATTTCTGGCTTCTATGGCGGCGCGATTGACAATGCCATTCAGCGGCTGATCGAGTTCATCCGCTCGATTCCGGAGATTCCGCTAATCATGGCGCTGGCTGCGGCACTACCGGCCGACTGGCCGGTAGTGCGCCTATATTTCGGCGTAACGATACTTCTTTCGTTCGTGGGCTGGACGGGACTGGCACGGGTCGTGCGCGGCCGTTTTCTGAGCATGAGAGAAGAAGACTTTGTGATGGCGGCCAGGTTCTGCGGCTCGAGCGAGATGCGGATCATTTTGCGTCACATGGTTCCCTCGTTCCTCAGCCACATTATTGCCTCCTTGACATTGGCGATTCCGGGCATTATTCTGTCGGAAACGGGTTTGAGTTTCATCGGACTGGGTCTACGGGCGCCGGCTATCAGTTGGGGCGTGCTTTTGCAGGAGGCCCAGAATCTACGTTCCGTTGCCTTGGCGCCATGGGTATTGACCCCTGGATTGGCGGTGGTACTGGCTGTTTTGGCTTTCAATTTTCTTGGCGATGGCATTCGCGATGCCGCCGATCCATACGCAAAGTAGTTTTTTGAGCGGACCCTGTTCCATTTGGAGGTAGGAAAGCCCTGGCAGAGCGTTGGGCGTCCAAGAAGTTGGAACTGAATGACGACTGCTCTTACATGAACAGGACGGATTTCACCCATGACGATTACATCTTCGCAGATAGACAGAGTGGCCGACGCCGGCGGGGCGGGAGATTCCCGGGAGATGCTGCTGGAGGTCAAAGGACTGAAGACGCATTTCTTCCTGGCGCAGGGGATTGTGCGGGCATTGGAGGGTGTTGATTTCACTGTGCGTCGCGGTCAGACAGTTGGACTGGTGGGTGAGAGCGGTTGCGGCAAATCGATCACGGCGCGCTCAATCATGGCGATTGTGCCCTCGCCGGGCAGGGTAGTGGAGGGCGAAGTTCTCTTCCACCTGCAGAACCAGGAGAACGGCAGCGTCACTGACCAGGTCATTGATATGACCAAGATCGACGCGATGGGCACGCAGGCCCGTTCAATCCGCGGCGGTGAGATCTCGATGGTGTTTCAGGAGCCGATGACTTCGCTCAGCCCTGTTCATACGATTGGGAATCAGATCATCGAGGCCATCCTGCTGCACCAGGATGTCGACAAGGATGAGGCGCGCGCGCAGGCTATCGATGTGCTCAACAAAGTTGGCATGCCCCAGCCGGAACGCACAATTGACCGCTATCCGCATCAGTTAAGCGGCGGTATGCGGCAGCGCGCCATGATTGCGATGGCCCTTTCGTGCCGCCCCAGCCTGCTCATCGCGGACGAGCCGACCACGGCCCTGGACGTGACCACCCAGGCCCAGATTCTGACGTTGATGCGGGATCTGCAGGATGAGTTGGGGATGGCGATCATATTTATCACGCACGACCTTGGCGTGATTGCGCAGATGGTCGACTATGTGGTGGTCATGTATCTGGGTGAAGTGGTGGAGATGGCAGACGTCGACACCATTTTCTATGATCCCAAGCACCCGTACACGCAGGCGCTCCTGCGTTCGATCCCTCTGTTGGGCCGCAAGTCGTCACAGGGTATTACCAGTCAGTTGACAGCGATCCGGGGTTCGGTGCCGGATCCATACTCGATCCCGGCGGGTTGCCCGTTCCACCCACGCTGCCGCAAAGCGATTGCAGGCGTGTGTGACACGCGCAATCCACCTTTGCTGGAACTGGAAGGCGGCCACAAGGTCCGCTGCGTATTGTACGAATAGCGGGCCAATTCCGTAACCAGACTGGATTCTTCATCTGAGGTCGCGATGCGCGACCTCTTTGTATTGCGCTTAGCTAAACCAAGAAAAGACAAAAACCGGAGTAATCGATCTATGAGCACAGAGCTGGAAGACCAGCCGACCGGGGAGTCCAGAGAGTCGGAGGCTGCGGGTCAGATTGCCTTGACGCCGGTGTGGCAGACGTCCGCTTTGCAGGCCGGCTTTGTACATGACTGGCTGGTGGCGGGGCCGGTGGCAACGCCGATTGAGGATATCGACGGTTACACAGGTCGGGATTACAAGAGTCGGATCGTCGCCGATATCAGAGCCGCGGCCGGGAAAGATGAAAGCGGGCAGGATGGCGCGATACCGGCGTCCCCGGACATCTTTGCAGGCGCGTTGGAGAGGCACTCGTTTGACTCCGACCGCGAAGAGACCAGGTGGCGAGTCGTGCGCTGCCTGGACGACCACTTCGTTGACCTGTCGACATTTCAGCATACGCCCCACTATCTGCAGGCGTGGGCCTACTGTGTGCTGGAAGTTCCCGGTGCGTGTGATCTGACCTTAGCCCTCACGACAAACGGCCCGGCGGACATCTGGGTCAACGGGGAACTGTGCCAGCGGGTGGAGCACTTTCACCACCAGCTGCCGAGAACCGTCGCATACCCGGCAAAGTTGAAGGCGGGGCGCAACGAGATAGGCGTCTGTTTCGAGGCGGTAGCGTTGCGAGAGTGCCCGTATGTCGTGGCGTTGCAGGTGAGGGATGTCGAGGACACGGGCGGCACGTCTAAACAAGAGAATGGGAACGCAGTTGACAACTTCAGTGTGCTATTGCCTACTTCGGTTCGGCCAATGAGCCGGAGAGAAGCGCTGGAGTTGCTCTTCAACCAGGCCTACCTGGACCGGGACGTGTACAGCCGCCATGCGAAAGTGACGGTGCGCTGGGAGGGGGGCGAACCGGTGACCGACGACTTTGCGCTGCGACTGCAACGCAAGGGAGGGCGGATCTATAGCGAACACCATACGAAGGGTGAATCACGCGATGAGGTAGTTCTGGGAACGGCCTTCCAGTTTCCGCAGGACGACTACGAGATAATGCTCTTCCCCAATCCGGAGCACTATTATGTCAGCGACCTGCGCGTCGAACGTAGGATGGACATTCACATTGTCGGCAACAGTGAGTATTCCACAGAGCGCTATGGCACCTACCCGCAGCGACGGCGGGAGGCCTTGCTCAGTGCGGCGCGCCGGGGCGCGGAGGGAAGCATCTTTTCCGAGATCGCGGCGATGGAGCTGGGCATGTGGGACAATCTCAATGAGCAAACTATCCTGGACAGCATCGAGTCGATAAACGAGCGGGCCGATTGCAGCGACTTTGATCTGGTCGGCCTGCTGGGCATGGCGGGGCGTTATATTGAAGAGCCGGGATTTCCGCAGGCGCTGGTCGAGCCACTGCAGAATTGTTTCCTGAACTTCCGTTACTGGATGGACCAGCCGGGCGCGGATGCGATGTGCTTCTGGTCGGAGAATCATCAGATCCTTTTCCATACTTGTGAGATTCTGGCCGGTCAACTGTTGCCGGACGAGCTCTTCGCGAATGCCGGCCTGACCGGCAGTGAACACCGCGCCAAGGGTGAGGAGCGGGCGCTTTCGTGGCTGCGAAAGCGGGCCGCGGGGGGTTTCCGGGAATGGGATTCCAATACCTACTTTGAAGAGGATGTGCTGGCTCTCAGCCATCTGGTTGATCTGGCAGAGAACGACGACGTGCGCGAACTGGCGGCGGTCGTGTTGGACAAGATGTTCTTCGGGCTGGCTGTCAACTCCTTCAAGGGGGTGTTCGGCTCCAGCCACGGACGCACCTATGCGCCTTATATCAAGGATGCCTTTCGGGAGCCTACGTCGGGCATCGCGCGGCTGCTGTGGGGTAAGGGGATTTTCAACGGGAGTATCCGTGGGACGGTGAGCCTGGCTTGCGCAGTGAACTATCAGCTGCCGCCGGTCATCGAGGCGATCGCGATCGACCCGGCTGACGAGATCTGGAGCCGGGAACGGCATGCGGGCCAGCTGGAGGCGTGGTGTGACCGGGAAGAGGGACAGTGGGAGGTGAACAAGGTCACCTATAAGACGCCGGACTATATGTTGTGTTCGGCGCAGGATTACCGGCCGGGAAGATCCGGCTACCAGCAGCATATCTGGCAGGCTACCCTTTCTCCGGAGGCCGTCGTTTTTGTTACGCACCCGCCGTGTATCAGCGAGGACGGCTCTCACCGGCCTAACTTCTGGCACGGGAACGTCGTGTTGCCAAGGGCGGCCCAGTGGAAGGATCTGTTGGTAGCAATCCACCAGTTGCCGGAAGATGACTGGCTAGGCTTTACCCACGCCTATTTCCCGATTTACGCTTTTGACGAGCACGAGGTCCGGGACGGATGGGCGTGCGCCCGCGTCGGGGAAGGTTATCTGGCGATAACGGCCTCAGCGGGACTGACTCTCACTGAGAAGGGCAATAGCGCGTTTCGGGAGTTGCGTTCTTACGGGCGGAACAACAGTTGGATCGTGCAGATGGGACGGGCTGAAGAGGACGGGACCTTTGCCCAATTTGTGGAGAAGGTGACGGCCCTTGACATCACGTTCGGCGAGGACAGCGTACACATGACCAGCCTGCGGGGCGAGAGCGTCGACTTTGGCTGGGAGGGACCGTTGCTTGTCAACGAAGGTGAGCAGCCGCTCAGCGGCTTCCTCCACTTCGACAATCCTTACTCCAGCACGGAACTGGGTTCGGAGAAGATGAGCATCCAGTTCATGGATCTGCTGATGCAGCTCGATTTTTCGTAAGATCGTTGAGCCGGCGAGCAATCGCCTCGCCTATTGAGCGCTAATCAAGCGTCGTCTTCTTCGGGGCGGATGATGACCATGTAGCGCATGGGCGCCTGGCTGGTGTTGATCAGGCCATGCAGCTTTTGCGGGTCGAAAACGATCGCTTCATTGGCGCGCAGTGGATGGCTTTCGCCGTCGATCTCCAGCGTGCCCTCCCCTTCAATCATATAGAAGGCCTCGAAGCCCCCGTGCTTGTGAGGGGGATGGGAACGCTGGCCGGCTTCGACTTCCGATATGTGGACTCGCAAGGGTTCGCCTTCTACGTCGGCGTCGAGAAGGTAGCGGGATATCCCCTTTTTTTCCATATCCAAGAACTGCATAGCTTGCTTCCTTTCTGCGAAGTCGGTTGCTTACAGCGACTGCTCGATGGAGCCTAACGGCGGGGGTAGAAGACATCGAGCAGGGGTTCGATGTCGGTGTAGTCGTAGCCGTAGGTTTCTTTGAAGCGCTCCTGGATCCGCTCCTCGGCTTCTGAGGGCGTGCGCAGCGGGAATGCCAGCGGCTGTTTGTCCATGAGCGCAGATTCGGAGGCGGCCAGCGACATTTCCTGATCCAAGCGTGCCTCTTGAACGCCGTAGGTCGGCTCGATGTCGTGGAGTACGGCGTTGGCGATGCTCATGAGCTGGTCCGCCATGTCGACACCGCGCCCGTTGTTTTCGCCGACGCCGAGATGGGCGTAAGGGTTTTCCCAGACGATCTCCTGGTCGGGCAGTTCGAGACTGATGCTCTCCAGTACTTCCCGCCCATCGACTTCGATGGTCGAGCGCTTTGGCTCATATGCGGCGGCGATGGCGCCGCTTTGGTAGTCGGCGGGGTCGGTGAAGTAGACGGTGTTTTCGACGATTGCGCCGCGAGTGCCGTCGATCTGGGCGATCCCGATATTTTTGCGGCCCAGTGAGCGGGCGTGAATGACATTCGAATAGATCATGGTGGCGGCGGCGCCGTTTTCGAACTCGAGGAAGCTGGTTGAGCAGTTTTCCTGGGAATGATGGCGTTTCATGCGGTCGATGATGGGCACGACGTCGGTGACGTGGGTGACGCCGAGGATCGACTTGGGCGGGCTGCCGGCGAGAAGGCGCAGCATACTCATGCCGTGATAGCCGCCTTCGTGAAAGATGCGGTAGATGCGTCCCACCTCGCCGATGATGCCGGAATCGATCACCTTGGCCTGGAAGCGGGCCATGGGTACGCGGTGGTAGTTCTCGGCGACCTCCAGCTTGACATTGTTGCGCTCGGCGGCCTCGATCATCATGTCGGTCATGGGGCGGGTGACGGAGACCGGCGTTTCGACGATAATGTTGATGCCGGCGTCGGCCAGAAAGCAGCAGATGGGGTGGTGGGCATCGCCGGGCACGACGACGTCGACGACATCCAGATCTTCGCCGGCCACCAGGTCGCGCACGCTGGTGTAGGCGTTGACGCCGTACTCTTCGGCGACTTCGCGCAGGACCTCCTCCTCCTTGTCGCAGACGGCGACGAATTCAAAGACGTCCTTCAATCTTGGATAGATTGGCAGGTGAGAACTGCGGCCGCGACGGCCCAGACCGATCAGGGCCAACTTCAATTTGCGTGGCATCGTATGCGTTTCCTTTGTCGGTGTGGGAATTGTTATTTCTGGGTAGCCGAGGTTATCCGAAGCAGATCCAGCGGACCCAGTTGTCGGCGCGCAGGCTGTGGTCGGTCCAAGGGGCGAGCAGGATCAGGTCGGTGGGCCCGACCGTCGTACATTGGCCGTCGATAGTGACGGTGGCTTCACCCTCCAGGATGTACCAGAAGCGTTGCTCTCCGTGCTTTTCCGGTTCGAAGGGATTAGCCGGGGTGGTGATGCGCTCGGCGAAATGGTCGATCTGGTTCTGGGCATCGCTTATCTCGTAGCCTTTGCGGAGGTTGACTTCGGGAATGGCGTTGCCGTTGATGATCATGGTCGCGGGTCCTTCTTCAGGTTTTCAGTAGTCAGTTCTTAGTTTTCAGTAACAGCCGCGGACGGCCAGGTAAAGCGAAGAGCCAGAAACTTCAGTTACAGGGTGGCGTAGGGGTCGGCGGCGTCGCGCATGCCGTCGCCCATGAAGTTGAATGCGGTCACCGAGATCACCACCATGATGGCGGGCGCCACCATCGTCCAGGGAGCGATGGCGACGGCGCTGATGTTCTGCGCCTCCTGCAAGAGGACGCCCCAGCTGATGGCGGGCGGCCGCAGGCCGAGACCGAGAAAGCTGAGTGCGGTTTCGCTGAGAATCATAGTCGGGATCGCCAAGGTCATGGTGGCGATGATGTGGCTGAGGAAAGAGGGAAGCATATGACGCAGGATGATGCGCAGTTCGCCGCTGCCGGAGAAGCGCGCGGCCATGACGAATTCTTCCTCGCGCAATTGCAGGAATTTGCCGCGCACGACGCGCGCCATGCCGGTCCAACCGATAAAGGAGAGAATGACGGTAATGCTGAAGTAGACATAGAGAATCGGCCAGCCGGGCGGCAGGGCGGCGCTGAGGCCCATCCAGAGCGGAATGGAGGGAATAGAACGCAGAAACTCGATGATGCGCTGGATGATATTGTCGATCGTGCCGCCGTAGTAGCCTGACAGGCCACCGAGGAGAATGCCCAGGACCAGGCTGATGACAACGCCGATGAGGCCGATGGAAAGGGAGAGACGGGCGCCGTAGGAGACGCGGGAGAACATATCACGGCCAAGCCGGTCGGTGCCAAGCAGGAAGAAGCCCTGCTCTTCGTGGGGCACGTCGAGTCCGAATAGCTTCGTTGTGACTACAACTTCACCCCATAACTTATACTCTTCACCCTTGGGGAGGAAGCGGATGGGATGGATGATGGCTGTATCCTCATGGTAGTTATTGCGGAAGGTCTCCGGGTCGCGCTCCCGAACGGTCTGGTAGATGAAGGGCATGCGCAAGTTGCCCTCGGCATCGACGATATGAATTGGCGTGGGCGGGTGCAACTTATATTTGACGAATTTGGCCTCCGGGTCGTAGGGGGCCACGAACTCACTGAAGGCGGCGATCAGATAGAAGATGATTACGACAAAAGTGCTGAAGACGGCGACGCGATGGCGGCGATAGCGCCACCAGATCAACTGCCAGAAGGAGGCGACAGCGATATTGGCCTCGTCTGTCCGTGTCTCCAGGTAACGCTCTTCTTCCGGTTCGTCTTCAAAAGTAGTTGGTCGTTGTTCCCCAGTCGTCATGGTCTGTTCCGGTCCATGTCTTAGCACTCAGATTGCGAAGGGTTCTTGTATTCGACTCTTGCGCGCCAGCAGCAAAGCGGCAGTCAAGGGAATGGCTATCCTGCCTCTTCCAAGCGGATGCGGGGATCAACCCATGCCAGCAGCAGGTCGGAAAGCAGGGTGCCGATCACTGTCAGCACGCTAAGCATCATGATGAAGCTGCCGGCCAAAAACATATCCTGGTTGATCAGCGCGGTGAAAAGCATCGGGCCGGTCGTCTGCAGACTCAGCACGATGGCCACGATGGTTGTGCCCGAAATCAGGTCGGCCAGCGACCATCCCACCGTGCTGAAGAAGGGGTTCAAAGCGACGCGCGTCGGGTACTTCCAGATCAGCCTCGTCTCTTTGACACCTTTTGCACGTGCGGTCTCGACATAGGGTTTGTTCAGTTCGTCGAGCAGATTGGCACGGGTGATCCGAATGCCGTTGGCGGTACTGCCCACCGCCAGGATCACGATCGGGATCCAGACATGGGCCAATAGGTCCCAAAGCCGGGCTAAAGTCCAGGGCGCGTCCATATATTCAGGGCTGAACAGTCCGCCGACGCTCATGTCCGAATAGCTTGTCACCAGCCACATGATCACGAGGGCGAGCATGAACTCCGGCAAACCTTTGCCTATGAAGTTAAGCGCGGTGACGATATAGTCGATCACCGAGTATTGATGGGTCGCCGAATAGACCCCTAATGGGATCGACACGAGCCAGCCGAAGAGCAGGGTAGTAAATGAGAGTATGAAAGTCAGGCCTAGCCGGTTCCAGATCAGGTCTTCGACCGGTTTCTGGAACAACATCGACTCACCCCAGTCGCCGCGCAGGAGGATACCCGAAATCCATTTGAGGTACTGGATGTGTTGCGGCTGGCCCAGGCCATAGCGCCTCTCCAGTCTGGCCATCAGGACCTCATCGACCTCGTCGCCTTGTTCGCGCAGCTGTGCGGCGTAGGTTGTCAGATAGTCACCCGGCGGGAGCTGGATGATGATGAAGGTGACAATCGAGATCACGAAGAGGGTCGGAATCATCACGGCGAACCGGCCCAGGATGTATGAGAACATGAGGAACCTCAAGGAGTGAGTAAAGAGGAGTGAGGAGAGAGAAGACCTCCCTCCTCACGCTTCGCTCTTCACTTCTCTACTTACATATGATTTTCGGGATCTTCCCAGTACCAGGTGGCGTTGTCGATGATGTGCTCATAGACGCCGCGGCAGCAGTCCCACGGGTTGCCGGCATGGATGCCTTTAAAGCCGTTCTTTACCATGACCAAGCGGGGCAGCTCGCCGAAGAAGCCGACGGAGGGCAGCTCTTCGGACCAGATTTCGAGGATCTGCTTGAAGAGGTCGGCCTGCGCTTCCTCGCCGGGGGTGGCGCGGATCTGATCCCACAGGTCCCAGATGGTCCAGATCCAGTGGCCGGCGGGCGGCTCCTGGGCGATGGGATTGGTGGGATCGAGCTTCCAGGCGGTCCAGGCGTTGCACCAGGGGCGGTCGTTGATGTTGCGGTGCTTGACCCAGACTTGGGGATCAGCAAGTGGCACGAGGTTACGGTCCATGAAGGACGTAGTACATTCGACGTCGTTAGACTGGTGGAGCTCGATGCTGAGCGAGCGGTCCACGCCGCGATAGTTGACTTCGAATCCCAGGTCGCCAAGGTAGTCGATGAAGGTCTGACTGAGGTCAGAGATTTCGGCGCCCCCCAACATGGTCCAGCTGATGCGTTCGCCACTGCCATCTTTCCAGAGGCGGTAGCCGTCGCCGTCCCTGTCGGTGTAACCAAGCCCGTCGAGCAGAGCATTGGCCCCGTCGGGGTCGTAGTCGAGGTAGGCGTTGCTGAGCTTTGCGTGGTGTACAGGGGACTCGACGGGTGGGCCGTACTGCATATTGGTTCCAAAGCCGTCGTAGATCAGTTCCCGGACCTCGTCGCGATTGAAGCCGAGGGAGATGGCGATGCGGAAGTCGCGTTCCTGGAAGAGTTCGCGGCGGCGGTCATCGTTGGTGGTCATGTTGAAATGGACACCATAGACAGCGGTCCATCGCCAGAACTGGATCTGGTAATCTCCCTTTTCTTCGTTCTCTTTGAGCACGGTCAGGTCGGTGTTGCGGATGTGACGCGACTGGCAGTCAATCTCGCCGTTGACGAGCCGCAAAGCGTGGACGTCAGCGTCGTTGAAGAGGCGGAAGGAGAGGTCGTCGATGTAGGGAAGCTGGTTGCCAGCGGTATCCACTGCCCAGAAGTAGGGGTTGCGGGTGCAGTTGACAATTTCTTCGGTGTAGTCGCTCTGCAGGATCCACGGATACAGCATCGGGCTTTCAGGATTTTCGTGGCGGCCGCTACGCATGTCGGTGTAGAGTTCCGTCCAGTTGTCGAGGCCGGCGTCGGCGATCTTCTGGTCGAGTGCAGCCTGGTCATCGGTGTGGTCGGGGTGGAACTGACTCATGTAGGCGGCAGAACGCACGGGGCTGCTCAAAACGACGCCGCCTTCCAAATGGAAGAGGGCATTCGGTCCGGCGAACTTAAAGACGACGGTCGTGTCGTCGGGGGCCGTCATTTCCACGGGCACATTTTCGCCTTCGACGGGACTGGTGAGCCAGCCGGGGAAGACGGGGGTGAGCGTCTCGTTCTTCATCTCATCCTCGAACCAGAAGACGAAATCGGCGCTCGTGAAGGGTTCGCCGCTGGACCACTTCATGCCTTGGCGCAGGTTGAAGACGTATTCGGTGGCATCGTCGCTGACCGACCAGGAGTCGGCGATCATCGGGTTGATGGTGAGTTCCTGGTTAATCGACAGGATGCCGCGGATGATGACCTGGTTCAGGGCGAAGTGGTCGGCCTGGCCGCGGAAGCCGGCGCGCCAGAGGCCGCCGTAGTTGCCGATGCCGTCCAGCCCTTCCAGCACGAGCGGGTTGACGGGCACACGCTCATCGACGGGCGGCAGTTCGCCGTTGGCGACCATTTCGGCCAGTCGCGGCGCTTCGTTGTACATGGAGTCGGACGCGGCGGGGGCGGCTTCGGCGGGCGCCTCTTCCATCGGCGCTTCGGCTGCTGGTTCTCCACCTGCGCCGCAGGCCACGAGGACGGTGCCTGCCGTCGCCATCGCCGAGACGCGCATAAAGTCACGTCGCGACACATCGGTCTTTGGAATCTTAAGACTCCTCATACTTGTCTCCTTGACTGTGAAAGAAGGCTAAATCGAGGAGTGGGAAAAGAGATTCTTCCCACTCCTAATTGCACTGTGTGGCTTACATATGGTTTTCCGGATCTTCCCAGTACCAGGTGGCGTTGTCGATGATGTGCTCATAGACGCCGCGGCAGCAGTCCCAGGGGTAGCCGGCGTGGATGCCCTTGAAGCCGTTGCGGACGACGACCGGACGGGGCAGTTCGCCGAAATAGCCGACGGTGGGCAGTTCCCTGCCCCAGATGCGGAGGATCTCTTTGAACAGCTCGTTCTGCTTGTCGCCGTCGGCGGTGACGCGGATCTCGTCCCAAATGCGCCAGAGGTCCCACTGCCAGTGGCCGTCGGGCGGCGGCTCGCCGATGGGGTTGTCGGGGTTGACGGACCACATCTGCCAGGCGTTGCCCCAGGGGCGCTCGGTGTTGGCGCGGTTGATCCAGATGACCGGGTCGGCGAGGGGGATGAGGTTGCGGTCCATGAAGGTGGTCCTGGCCTCGATGTCGTTGTTGCGGTCGAGCTCCTGGGCGAGGGCGCGTTCGGCGCCGCGGTAGTTGATCTCGAAGCCCATTTCAGTGATGTAATCTATGAGCAGCTGTCGTTGTCGGTGACTGTGGGGCCGCCCAGCATGGTCCAGCGGATGCGTTCGCCACTGCCGTCCTTCCAGACGCGATAACCGTCATCGTCGCGTTCGGTGTAGCCGAGGCCGTCGATGAGGGCGTTGGCTCTGTCAGGGTCGTATTCGAGGTGGGCGTTGTTCAGTTCTTCGACGTACAGGGGTGATTCGACGGGCGGGCCGTACTGCATGTTGGTGGCGGTGCCGTCAAAAACCAGTTCGTTGATGGCGTCGCGGTCAACGCCGATCGAGCAGGCGATGCGGAAGTCGCGCGCCTGGAAGAGTTCGCGCAGGCGCGGTTCTTTGGCGGTCATGTTGAGGTGCAGACCGTAGACGGCGGTGCGGCGCCAGATCTGGAGCTTGTAGTCGCCGGCTTCTTCGTTTTCCTTAAGGACGGTGATGTCGGTGTTGCGCACGTGACGGGACTGGCAGTCGATCTCGCCGTTAATGCACCAGAGCGCGTAGACGTCCGGGTCGGTGAACTGGCGGAAGGTGAGGTCGTCGATGTAGGGGAGCTGGTTGCCGTCGGTGTCCACTGCCCAGAAGTAGGGGTTGCGGGTGGCGGTTACAAGCGGCTCGGTGAAATCAGTATCGACCGTCCAGGGCCAGAGCATCGGCGATTCGGGATTCTCGTGGCGGCCGCTGCGTTTGTCGACATACAGATCGGTCCACAGTTCCAGATCGGCGTCGGCGATCATCTGGTCGAGCGCGGCCGGGTCGTCGGTATGGTCGGGGTGGAACTGCTTCATGTACTCGGCGGAGCGGACAGGGAATGAGAGAAGGATGCCGGCGCTGTAGTGGAAGAGCGCATTGGGGCTGGCAAACTTGAAGGTTGCGGTCGTGTCGTCGGGCGTAGACAGTTCTGCGGGCACATTTTCGCCGTCGACGACGCTGGTGAGCCAGGCCGGGAAAACCGGTGTCAACTCTTCGTTGTGCATCTCTTCGTCGTACCAGAACCTGATATCGGCGGAGGTGAACGGCGCTCCGTCCGACCATTTCATGCCTTCGCGAAGGTTGAAGGTGAACTCGGTGGCGTCGTCACTGACCGACCAGGATTCGGCGACCATGGGGTTGATTGTCAGTTCCTGGTTAATCGACAGTGCGCCGCGGATAATCACCTGGTTGACGGCGAAGTGGTCGGCCTGGCCGCGGCGGCCGGCGCGCCAGAGGCCGCCGTAGTTGCCGACTCCATCGAGCCCCTCAAGCACGAGCGGGCTCACCGGCAAACGCTCGTCAACGGGAGGCAGTTCGCCATTGGCGACCATCTCGGCGAGCCGCGGGGCCTCGTTGTACATGGACCCTGAATCGGGAGCGGCTTCGGCGGCAGATTCGGCCGGCGCCTCTTCCATTGGGGCTTCGGCTGCGGGGGCTCCGCCTGCCCCGCAGGCGACAAGGACCGTGCCGGCGCCAGCCATCGCTGACAGACGCACGAAATCCCTGCGCGTAACATCAGTCTTAATTGACTTCAAACCTTTCATGGAATCGTCTCCTTGAGTGAATGTGGCTAAGGAAGTTCGTACCTCGTTGCCTATATGCTTAGATTCTTGACAGTGGTTGAGACGTGCCCGATCGCGGATCGCCGGTCGGGGGGACGTTCCAGCGTGGGCAAAAGTATACTCGCTGACTCTGCAAAAATCAAATGACTATTCGCCACTCCATTGGGTGGAAACTGCGATGTTACAGCGGGCGTCGACGGTTTGCCGGCCTCGGATCCTTTACCTCGTCAACAGAAAGATCAGAAACTGGTGGAAGGCGAGCGATGCCACCACGAGAATAAGAACAGAGCCAAGAGCAATCGCGGTTCGGCGTAGGAGGAGGTTCTGCGAAACGGCTGCACGAAGATAGTTTTCGACAACAATGACCATGCTCAGGCCAACAAGACCCAGAATGACAAAGCTGAAGTTATGCACCGCCGACCTTGCCCACCGGTTGACTTCGAAAAGCTCCATTAGAATCTTAATGATTGGTGACATTAAGAACATCACCAGCACAAAGTCCAGGGCAACGAAGGTGACCCAAGCGACGAGGTAGACTGCGTATTTTCCTCTGGTCAGCCAGGGGGATTGTGCGTCGAGCTGTTCTTGCACCGAGGTCATCCCAATTCTCCGCTTGCTGTGACACCAGCCAGGGTCAGCTCTTCGGCGAAGTGGCAGGCGGCGAAGTGGCCGGGGGCGACTTCGCGCAGTTCAGGGGTTTCCTGGCTGCACTGGTCCTGGACGTAACGGCAGCGGGGGTGGAAGTAACAGCCGCTGGGTGGGTTGGCGGGGTCTGCGACATCACCCTCCAGGACGATGCGGGCTTTCTGCTGCCGCATGCGGGGGTCAGGGTTGGGCACTGCGGAGAGCAATGCCTCTGTATAGGGGTGGAATGGCTGCTCGAACAGTTCTTCAGTTTCGGCGACCTCGACGATTTTGCCGACGTACATGACGACGACGCGATCGCAGATGTATTCGATCACGCTGAGGTCGTGGGAAACGAAGAGATAGGTGAGGTTGAATTCTTCCTGCAGGTCCTTGATCAGGTTGAGGATCTGGGCGCGGACGGAGACGTCGAGGGCGGAGACGGCTTCATCGGCGACGACGAGGCGGGGGTCGAGGGCGAGGGCGCGGGCGATGCCGATGCGCTGTCTTTCGCCGCCGCTGAAGGCATGGGGGTAGCGGCGCATGTATTCGGGCCGCAGGCCGACCCTGGCGAGGAGGGATGCGACGCGGTCTTCCAACTCCTGACCGGAGGCGACGCTGTTGATTCTGAGGGGGTCGGCGACGATATCGATGACAGGCATGCGTGGATTCAGGGAGTTGAAGGGGTCCTGAAAGATCATGCGGACCTGCTGGCGATAGGGTTTCATCTCGTTGTTGGTCAGGGGGCCGAGGTCGACCATCGTGCCATCATGGTCCTGGAACAGAACCTGGCCGCCGGTGAGGTCGTAGGCGCGCAGGATGCAGCGGCCGGCTGTCGTTTTGCCGCAGCCGCTTTCTCCGACCAGCCCGACGGTTTCGCCCTGAAGGACGTGGAAGGAGATATCATCCACAGCCTTGACATGGCCGACTGTGCGGCGGAAGAAGCCTGCGGTGATTGGGAACCACTTCTGCAGGTTTTTGACATCGAGCAGGACATTGTCAGCGGCTGCGCTGCCGTTGGCCGATGTGGATTGCTGTGAACCGTTTGTCTGTTGTGCGCTCATTGGCTTAAGGGAACTTTCATTTCATCAATTCGGCGAAGCGGCGGTACGTCAAGTGCGGCGGTCGGCGCCGCGGCCGGCGCGCTTATTCGTCTTCGTATAACAGACAGTGAACCTCGCGGCCATCCCCTAACTGAATTGCGGGCGGGTTGATGGCGTCGCAGCGGCCGGGCATGAAGTGATCGCAGCGGGGCCCGAACATACAGCCGGTTGGCCTGTTGTATGGGTCGGGGACCATGCCGCGTATGGAGTCCAGCCGTTGCTTAGTGCGGCTGATACCAAGCCGCGGAATCGACTTGAGAAGGGACTGTGTGTAGGGGTGTTTGGGATCGTGGAAGATTGAGTCCACGTCGCCGCGTTCCGCTACCTGCCCCAGATACATTACGACGACGTCGTCTGCCATTTCGGCGACGACGCCGAGGTCGTGGGTGATGAGCATGATGGCCATGCCAAATTCGTCCTGCAGCTCCTCGAGCAGTTCAAGGATCTGGGCCTGGGTTGTGACGTCGACGGCGGTGGTGGGTTCGTCGGCGATCAGCAGGGCCGGGTTGCAGGAGAGGGCCATTGCGATCATGACGCGCTGGCGCATGCCGCCGCTGAGCTCGAAAGGATAGGTGCCCAAGCGTTCTTCGGGGCGGGGGATGCCGACGCGGCGCAACAGTTCGATGGCATGCTCGTCGGCTTCTTCATCGAGCATATTGGTATGCAGTTTGATGGCTTCGGTGATTTGGTTGCCGACGGTATGGATTGGGCTAAGCGAGGTCATCGGCTCCTGGAAGATCATCGAGATATCCTGGCCGCGAATCTCACGGATCTGCCTGCCGCGGGGATTCAGGGCGGCCAGGTCGATAATTTCTGTTGTCTGACTGCCGTTAGCGCCATTGTCGTTGGGCATCGTCCCACTGCTTCCGATGCCAGTCAGGCGGTCGGGGCGATGGTATAGTATCTCGCCCTCGACGATGCGGCCAGGCTGATCGACGATCTGCAGAATTGAGCGGGCTGTGACACTTTTGCCGCAGCCGCTTTCACCGACGACGCAGAGGGTCTTGTGCTGGTGGATGGCAAAGTCGACCCCATTGACGGCCTGGACGGTGCCTTCGTCGAGGAAGAAGTGGGTCTTAAGATTTTTGATTTCGATCAGTACGGGAGTTTCCATGGTACGGCAGTGGCCAGTAGTCAGTGGTCAGTGGTCGGTGGTCAGAGAGTCGCTGGTCAGAGAGTCGGTGCTAGCGATTGTAAGGGTCGGCGGCGTCGCGGAGGCCGTCGCCCAGAAAGTTGAGTGCGAGAACTGCCACGAGTACTGCGAGTCCCGGGATCAGGAGCCAGGGGGCGGTGGCGAGTGAGCGGATGTTTTGGGCTTCCTGCAGGAGGACGCCCCAGCTGACGACCGGACGGCGCAGGCCGAGGCCGAGGAAGCTAAGGGATGTTTCAGCCAGGATCATGCCGGGTATGGAAAGGGTCAGGGAGGCGATGATATGGCTGAAGAAAGAGGGGACCATGTGGCGCCAGATGGTGGTCAGCTCGCTGGCTCCGTCGAGGCGGGCGGCCATGACGAAGTCTTCGGTGCGGAGGGAGAGGAAGCGGCCGCGCACGACACGGGCCAAGCCGGTCCAGCCGATAAAGGAAAGGATGATGGTGATGCCGAAATAGATGCGCAGCGGCGGCCAGTCTGTGGGCAGGGCTGCGGCGAGCCCCATCCAGAGCGGGATGGTCGGGATCGAGCGGATGAACTCGATGACACGTTGAATGAGGTTGTCGACGGTTCCGCCGTAGAAGCCGGAGATGCCGCCGAGCAAGATGCCGAGGAAGAAGCTAAGGACGACACCCAGGAGACCGATCGACATTGAGACGCGTGTGCCGTAGATCATACTGCTTAAGAGGTCGCGACCCATGCGGTCTGCGCCGAGGAAGTAGACAGGCACCTCGGCGTCGGTCGAGCCGACGAGGTGGAGGTCGGTCTCCCAAAGGCCCCACATCTTGTATGGTTCACCGCGCACGAAGAAGCCGACGTCAACGATGGTTTCCTCGTCGATTACGAATGTCCGCCTAAGGGCTTCGGGATCGATTTCAACTTTATAGCCATTGACATAGGGGTCCCAGCGCATGCCCTGTTCGGTTTGGCGGAACAGGTGCAGTTGTTGGGGAGGGGCCCAAGTGTAATCGGCGCGAATTACGCCGGGGCTGGAAGGTGAGAGGAACTCAACGAAGATCGCAATGGCGTATATGATCAGAGTTACGACACCGCCTACCATTGCCATACGGTGTTTACGGAACTTCCACCACATCAGTTGCCATTGTGAGGCGACGGATACGCTGCTTTCTATTTCAGCCTCTGCGGCTCTTTGCGAGACGGTTTCTGGGGGCAGCGTTTTGGCATCAGTTACGGCCATTGAGTCGTCCCTCTTCTATAGCTCCGACGATTACTCCATGCGGATGCGGGGGTCCAGCCAGGCAAGCAGCAGATCGGAAACCAAGGTGCCAATTACGGTGAGGATGCTCAGCAACATGATAAAGCTGGCGGCCAGGTACATGTCCTGCTGCAGAAGTGCACGGATCAACAAGGGGCCTGTGGTAGGAAGGCTCAACACGATGGAGACGATGGCTGCGCCAGAGACCAGCGTGGGCAGCACCCAGCCGACAGTGCTTACGAAGGGATTTAGTGCGACGCGCACAGGATATTTGAACAGGAGCCTCCACTCAGGGAGGCCCTTGGCGCGGGCGGTCACGACATAGGGTTTGCGAAGTTCGTCGAGCAGATTGGCGCGCATGATGCGGATGAGGCTTGCGGTACCGGCCGTACCGATAATCACCACGGGCACCCAGAGATGCGCAAACAGGTCGGCCACCCTTCCCCAAGTCCAGGGGGCCTCCTGGTATTCGGGTGAAAAGAGGCCGCCCACGCTCTGATTGAAATATTTGAAGGCGATGTACATCAAGATAAGAGCTAAGAGAAAATTGGGCGTGGCGAGGCCAAGAAATCCGATGAAGGTGGCGAAATAATCGCCGATAGAATACTGTTTGACGGCTGAATAGATGCCAATAGGGAACGCCACCACCCAGACGAATAGCAGGCTGGCAAGAGACAGGACGAATGTCAGTGCAAGGCGTCCCCATACCAGATCGGAGACCGGTTTGTTCCAGCCAAAGGAGTCGCCAAAATCGCCTCTTAGGAGGATTCCCTGCATCCATTTCAGGTATTGAACGTGAACAGGTTGACCGAGCCCATATTGCTCTTCGAGGGCGCGCATGGCGGCCTGATCCATGTCTTCATCCTGTGCCGCCATCGAGGCCACCATCGTAGTGAGAAAGTCGCCGGGAGGCAGTTGAATGATGACGAACGCGACGATTGAAATTGCGAACAGGGTAGGAACCATGTAGAGCAGTCGGCGCAGAAGGAATTGAAGCATGGAAGGGCCCTATCGAATATGGAGCGGCAAAGGAGGAGTGGAGAGCACGCATTCGCTCTCCACTCCTGACTGCTTACATTTCGTTATCGTTACTCACCACTGATCCAATACTGCTCAGGCTGCGTCGGAGCCGGTGTCGGATACTGCCATGAACCCGGCATCGAGGTAGGCACGTTGTGGAAGCTGTTCTTGACGATGCCGTAACCCGCAGGGCTGGAGGAGGTGCCGATTACGTAGAACTGGTCCTTCGCAATCGCCAGGATTTCCTTCATCAGCTCGATCTGCTTGGCCTGGTCTCCAGAAGAGAGAATCTGTGCGTACAGATCCATCTGCTGCTTGACGATGTCCGGCGGTTCTTCCGGCTGCGTCATGGCGCCGGCGCCACTGGGATTGGTGCGCCATGTCACCCACGCCTGTGCGAAGGTGGACTCGCGGCTGAAGGGGAAGAAGTGACGCGGATCGAGGAAGATCTGCGGGCCGGTTGCGGCGCCCCAAACATGAACATCATGCTCGTTGGCGTCTTTGCGCTGGTAGAGGAGGGTGCGGTCAACGATGCTCAGCTGGGCGTTGACGCCGCAGTCCTGCCACTGGTTGACTGCCATTTCGGCGCGGTCATGGAAGCCGAAGGCCTCGGTGGCCTGCACCACGAATGAGAAGGGTTCGCCGTCCGGACCGAGGAAGTAGCCGTCGGCGTCTTGCTCAGTCATGCCAGCGTCGGCCAGGTACTGGTGCGCCAGAGCCTGGTCGAACTCGGTATAGAGGGAATACCACTCTTCGTCGTAGAATTCAGCCATGTCCTTGGGGATGGCGCTCTGCATCGGTTCGCCCTGGCCGATGTAAAGTACATCGATGATCTCCTGGCGGTTGAGGCAGTGGGACATGGCGATACGGAAGTTCTTGTCGTTGAAGATTTCGCGCAAGCGCTCATCTTTGTGGTTCAGGTTGAAGTGGAACCCGGTGGTATTGCCGATGCTACGCGTCTCGAAGAACTCGTACTCTCCAGGTTCGCGATTGTCGGCGATAACGGCTTTGTTGTCATTGGTGTTGAAGTGACGGCTCATCATGTCGATCTCGCCGTTCAGCACCTTCAGCAGCAGAACTTCCCGGTCTTCCAGAATGTCATAAACAACGCGGTCGATGTAGGGCAGTTGGTTGCCTTCGGTATCAACCTTCCAGAAGTAGGGATTGCGTTCCAGGATCAACTGGGAGCCTTCGCCATAGGCCACGGACACTTTCCAGGGCATGAGCGTTGGAAGGTCTGCATTGAACCAGCGCGAGTCGGAGGGCGTACCCGGCACGGCGGAGCACTTCATCTGGTAGAGATTCACCCAGTCGTTGGCGTTGTTCTCTGCGATCAGTTCATCGAGGTTTTCGGTGTTGTAATCCACGTGGAACTGGGAGCAGTAGTGTTTGGGAACACGGGTGAAGATGCTGCCGCTGGGTGTGGCCAGGTTTTGCAGGAAGAGGCCATTGGGGGCGTCGAAGGTGATTTTCAGTGTGTGGTCATCGACGGCCTCGAAGGTCGCGTCGGCTTCGCCGGCGCGCATCCAGCCTGGTGTACCGCCGGGGCTCAGGTCTTCATTCAGGATCTGGTCATTCCACCAGAAGGCCAGGTCGTGAGCGGTAAAGGGCTCGCCGTCCGACCACTTCATTCCTTCTCTGAAGGTGAAGGTGTATTCGCTGGCGTCGGCACTGGCGCTGACACTTTCGGCCGCATTAGGGACAACGCCTTCCCACTGCGGTGACCAGCCCATCAGGTGAATATAGCTGACGGTACGGACCAGCCAAGCTGTATCGGAGCCGCCGACGAGAGCCGTATTCCAGGTTCCGCCGTACTGCCCGATGCTTTCGACCGGCTCGACGATGGCTGGGTTGACGGGCAGGCGCTCAGCCAGGGGTGGCAGGTCGCCGTTGCGGACCATTTCCTGGAATTCGGGCGCCTGATTGGTGCTGACGCCGTCGTCGGCTGCCATTTCTTCGCCGGAGTCTTCGGCTGCAGCAGGGGCAGCTTCCTCGGCGGGTGCGGCCGGTTCTGCGCCGCCGCAGGCCGCCAGGACGCCTACTGCCAAGAGAGCGATCAGCAGCATCGCTAATAGGCGGAACGGTTTCTGTTTCTGCATTGACTTTCTCCTTAAGTGATTAGGTGCCCAGGGTCAGGCATTGGGAATGCGAAAACATGACTGCGATAAGTGCGCTAGTGCTGCGCTGCTTAAGCGCTGTGTAGGATGCATTTGTACGCCGCGAGATGGGCGTCACTTGAAGTGAGGGCGGGCGCATTATAGCTTGAATCGGGATGAAGTTCAAAATAAAGAGAGGTACTGGCAGAGTTGCGTTGACTATGATTTACGTGACTTAGTGCGATGGTCTGTGTTCAAGGCCTCGCAGGTGCGGGTTTTCTCGTCTTTGTCGGACGAGAGTTTATGAGCGTTTATGAGCGTTTACGAGAGTCTGCGGGAGTTTGCGGGGTGCATACCAGATTTGGGGTGGGAGCAGTCTGGCGGGGGGGATATGCCGGCGGTGGCTGGAATTCTTTACCTGCTCCTGGAGAGACGCTGAGCAGGCGCCAAGGCCTGGCCTTGCCGGGGGGTCTGTTGATTTAGGGGGCACAGAACCTTTGCAGGGTAACTGCAGGGTAACTGTGGGGGTTAGGGCTGGGGGCCAGGGGTTAGGGGCCTGAGATAGTACGTGTTAAGGGAGACACTGTTGGCTAGACATGATGCTGGGGAAGAGTGAGCACGGTTGTCTAGTAAGGGCGGGGCGTTGCGGGGGCGCAGCCCCTGCACAAGGGAGGGCCGAAGGCCCGGACGCACAACTGCAGGGGTCAGGGGTCAGGGGTCAGGGGTCAGGGGTTAGGGGTTAGTAGAGGAGAGGGAAAGCGCCAGGTTGGTCTGCACTTGGGGCGGGAATCGAGTTGGGAGGGTTGTTAAGGGAGCATTTTCGCAACCTGCGTGGAATAATTGGCGGATCGACAGTTTTTCAAGTACAATCCCCTGCACCCCATTGGTCGTTCGTGTATGGTTAACATTGCAGGTTGAACTCTCTTTATGGAAAGACTGCCCTCCGAAACTGAATCCGTCCTTGATATCTTCAGGCAGGCGGGAAGGCAGATATCGCATTACATTATCTGGTTTCTAAGTTTCGCGTTGGGGCTTGGGCTCATCCTGCTGCTGCATGAACTCCTGGAAGTACTTCTCTTTCTACGGGTCAACCCCTGGCATTTGCGCGCCTACCGGGTGTGGTCGATATTTGTTTTGGGCATGTTCTTGATCGTGGGCATGTTTTTGGTCGAGGGCTACCTACGCCGCGCGCGGAGCAAGGGGCGTTTGCTGAGCGCTTACCTGACTGTACTGTCGATTGAGCTGGCGTTGATTGGCATCTCGGCGGGAGCGCTTTATTTCAGACAAATCAGAGATTTTATTCTTTTTTGACCGGCTGCGCAGGCGGCGCCTGCAGGTGGGGTTTCCTAACTCCCAGCCGAAAACCTAGTTTCGCAGGAGGTAGCGCTTTGTCTCAGAACGACACCGAGTCTGTAGTCGAAACTGAACAGACCGAAACTGAACAGACAGAGGTCAGCACGCGACGCCATGATGCGCTTCTTGAAGTCTCCGATCTGAGGAAGTGGTTCCCGATTCAGAAGGGCTTTTTCTCGCGCACGGTAGGCCAGGTCAAGGCGGTAGACGGCGTGAACTTCTACGTGCGGCAGGGCGAGACTTTGGGTCTGGTAGGGGAGAGCGGTTGCGGAAAGACAACGACGGGCCGTTTGATCATGCATGCCTTTCCGCCCACGGCAGGCGATATCTGGTTCGACGACCAGGAGCTGGGGCCGGTCAACATTGCCCAGGTGGACAATCAGCAGTTGAAACGGCT
This sequence comes from Caldilineaceae bacterium, assembly GCA_965207495.1. Lineage (GTDB taxonomy): Bacteria > Chloroflexota > Anaerolineae > Caldilineales > Caldilineaceae > Bin5. The sequence continues at coordinate 1,291,714 of OZ242287.1, read as the reverse complement.
GCGGCGCAACATGCAGATGGTGTTTCAGGACCCCTATTCCTCGCTCAACCCGCGCATGAATCTGCTGCAGAATGTGGGCGAGCCATTGTTGGTCAACGATATGGCGCGGGGGCAGGAGCTGGAGGACCGGGTGTCGGAGCTGCTGCGGGTGGTGGGGCTGCGGCCGGAGTATTTGAACCGTTATCCGCACGCGTTCAGCGGCGGTCAGCGTCAGCGTATTGGCGTGGCGCGGGCGCTGGCTTTGAACCCGCAGCTGATTGTACTCGACGAGCCGGTGTCGGCGCTCGACGTGTCGGTGCAGGCGCAGATCCTCAATCTGTTGCAGGACCTGCAGGAGGAGTTCGACCTCACGTACCTGTTCATCGCGCACGATTTGAGCGTGGTGGAGCATATCAGCGACCGGGTGGCGGTGATGTACGTGGGCATGCTTGTGGAGAGCGCGCGGACAGAGGTACTTTACCGCAACCCGCAGCATCCTTATACAGAGGCCCTTCTGTCTTCGGTACCGAAGCCGGACCCCCGCGACCGGGCGGAGCCGATCGTGCTGGAGGGTGACGTTGCAGACCCGGCGAACCCGCCGAGCGGCTGCTACTTCCATCCCCGGTGTTTATATAACGATAACGACCGCTGCATGGCGGAGACGCCGGAGTTGCGGGAGATGGAACAGGGCCACTTCGTGCGTTGCCACTATGCGGGCGAGCTGGAGTTGGCAGGTGTTGCCTAAGCTGGACTACGAACGCTGGGAGCGGCGCGGAGATTGATAGACCTGCAGTCACAACTGTCTATGGAAAATAAAAGCGAATCTGGCGAACAGTTCAATATCGGTTTGGAAGAGCTTGGCCTCTTGGGAGAGGGTGCAGCGCGGCGGAACGGGGGCCAGAAGAGGCCCAAGGTAATGCTGCTTTTCCCGCCCAACTGGACGCCGACTATGCCGCATCTGGCGCTGCCGACGCTGACGGCTTATCTGCGGCAGGAAGGTGTCGAGGTTATTCAGCGCGATCTGAACGTTGAGGTTTTCGACGAGATCCTGAGCCGGCGCTATCTGACGGGCGCGTTGGGGCGGTTAAAGCGGATGCAGGGCGGGGCGACGCAGGGTTCCGCAGGGCAGAGGCAGATGGCGGGTCCTGAGGGGCGCGGCGGGGGGAAGATTGAGTGGGCTTTGCAGGAGGGCCCGCGCCTGGCCAAACAGGTAGAGCGCGCCAAGGCGGGGATTCGTTCTTCGGCGTTTTATGACGGCCCGATCGGTCTCGGGATGTTGAGTACGCTGCTCGACTGCCTGGAGATCGCGAACCTGCCGTACCATCCGGCGAGCCTCCATTTTCAAGGATATGATTCGGCCGGCCCGCCGGACAGCAGCCACTTCCTCCTCCACGGTGTGCGCGACGACCAGCACAATATGTTCCTGGATATCTACCGGCGTCTGCTGCTGCCCGATATTGTGCGGGAGCAGCCGGACGTGGTTGGCATTTCGATTCCGTCGATGGCGCAGTTGGTGCCGGGGTTGACGGCGGCGTATCTGGTCAAGGAGGCTGGGCTGGACTGTCATGTGACAGTTGGCGGGCCACACGTGAGCATGCTGCGGGCGCAGTTTCCGGACGCGCCGGCGCTGTTCGAGCTGATCGACAGCGCTATTGTCTTTGACGGTGAGGTGCCGCTGCTGCAGCTGGCCAGGGCGGTGGCTGACGGCACAAGCCTGGCGGGCATTCCGAATCTGATCTATAAGGACGGCAGCCGGATCCTGGTCACCGAGCGCAAGGAGCCGGAGAAGATCGCGAATCTGCCGATGCCGGACTTTGACGGGCTGCCGCTGGACCGCTATTTGGCGCCGGAACTGGCGCTGCCGTTACTGACGGCGCGGGGCTGCTATTTCGGCAAGTGCGCATTCTGCAACGTTGGTTACGGCGAGCCGGAGTCGTTCAGCCAGCTTCGTGCGCAGCAGTTGGCGGAGCAGATGCTGGCGCTGCACGAAAAGTACGGTGTGAAGCATATCTTCTTTTCGGACGAGGCGGTCACGCCGCGCAATCTGCGTGATCTTTCGAAGATTATGAGCGGGCGTCCGGAGACGCTGCATTGGGGCGGCTGCGTTCGTTTTGAGAAGGTGATTTCGGGGCAGCTGCTGGAGGATATGGGGGCGGGCGGGTGCAGGATGATCCTGTTCGGCCTGGAGAGCGCGTCTACAGCGATCATCGACCATATGATCAAGGGCACACAGCTGCCGCATATGAGCCGGATTTTGAAGGAGAGCGCGGCGGCCGGTATCTGGAATCATACGTTTTTCTTTTTCGGCTTTCCCGGAGAAACGATCGAGGACGCGCAGGAGACGGTCAACTTCCTGTACGGGCACAAACAGTACATCCATTCGGCGGCGATGGGCACGTTTCTGATGGAGCGGGACTCGCCGGCGCACAAGTACCCGGAATCATTCGGGGTAAAACGGGTAATGGAAGATCCGTCCAAGGATCTGGAGATTTATTTCGACTTTGAAGTGAGCGCGGGCATGAGCGAGCAGATGGCGGAGATGGTTCACGACAAGTTCCTGGAATCGCTGCCCCCCAAGCGTTATCCGCAGTTCTATATCAGTGATGTTTACCGGTTCCTCTATGCCAGCCATCTGAGTGAGCGGCATCTTCCGCATCCACCCTGGCTTGTGCCGGAGGATGGCGTGGTGCAGTAGTGTCCAGTGGTCAGTGGCCAGTTGAGTCGGGCCTGGACACTGAAGTTTGCACACTGCAGTACCCCATAATTTTCATTCAGTTTCAGTAAGGAGAGTAGAATGCGAAGAATTGCACCAAAGTCGATTTCCCGACGCGAGTTCATGCGCGTGTCGGGTGTGGCCGCTGCGGGTGCGGTGGCTGTGGCCTGCGGCGCCAGCGGTGAGCCGGCGGCGATGGAAGAGGCGCCTGCCGATGACTCGGCAGCCGAGTCGTCCGAGGCTGCGCCGGCGACACCGGCGTCCCAATACAGCGAAGCGCCGATGCTGGCTGAGATGGTTGCCGCCGGCGACCTCCCGCCCGTTGACGAGCGCCTGCCGGTCAACCCGATGGTGATGCCGGTTGCTGAGGAGAATGGCAACTACGGCGGCACCTTCCGCCGCGGCTTCAAGGGCGTCTCCGACCGCTGGGGCCCGACCAAGATGCAGGACCGCGGACTGTCCTGGTACGACCAGAACCTGAACATGCAGCCGCGCATGGCCGAATCCTGGGAGATCAACGATGACGCCTCCGAGTGGACCTTCCATCTGCGCGAGGGCATGAGCTGGTCCGACGGCACTCCCTTCACCACTGAGGCGATCCGCTGGTGGTGGGAAGAGGACGAGACCAATACAACCATCTCGCCCAGCATTGGCGGCACCTGGGTCTCCGGCCCCGAGCGTACGCCGATGGAGCTCGAAATCGTCGACGACTCCACCGTCACCTTCAAGTTCCCGCTGCCCAACCCGCTTTACGTCTTCCGGATGGGCCGCCAGACTCGAAACCTTTACCTGCCCGGCCACTATCTGAAGCAGTTCCACATGGACCTGACCGATGACCAGGATGGGCTGCAGGCACAGGTGGAAGAGGCCGGCTTCAACAGCTGGGAAGAGTACTATACCGACCGACGCTGGTGGTATCTGAACCCTGACCTGCCCAGCATCGGCCCCTGGATCTCCAAGAACGAGCTGTCCAACGAGCTCTTCCTGATGGAGCGCAACCCTTACTTCTTCGGTGTCGATTCCGATGGCAGGCAGCTGCCCTACATTGACGACGTCTCTCATCGCCTGTTCGAAACGAACGACGTCTTCGACCTGCGCATCATCAACGGTGAGATCGACTTCCAGGCGCGCCATGTCAATATCGGCAACTTCACCCTCTACAAGGAAAACGAAGAGTCCGGTGACTATCAGGTATTCCTTGGCTCGGCCTCCGGCCACTCCGCCATCCAGCTCAACCAGGCGACCAAGAACGAGCGTCTGAACGAGTTCTTCAACATTCGCGACGTGCGCATCGCGCTCTCCGTCGCGGTCGACCGCGTCGCGCTCAACGAGCTTGTGTGGGACGGCCTGATGACGCCGAGGCAGTACAGCCCGCTGGAAAGCTCGGCGCAGGCGTACCCCAAGCAGGCCAATGCGTGGATCCAGTATGACCCGGACCTGGCCAACCAGCTTCTGGACGATGCCGGCTACGCGGAGAAGGACAGCGATGGTTTCCGTCTGTTCAACGACGGCAGCGGCGACACGCTCAGCTTCATCATCGAAGGCACGGCGCAGCCGGGTACGACGAGCGAAGATACGGTGCAGGAAGTGATCAAGTACTACGCGGCGGTGGGCGTCAAAGCCGCTTACAAGGGCTTTGAGCGTTCGCTGTACGAGGAGCACCACGGCGCCAACGAGATCGAAGCTGCCTGGTGGGGCGGTGACCGCACGGTCGTGCCGTTGGTCAATCCCACGATCTGGACTTGTGAGCAGCCGGACCGCCCGTGGGCAGCTGGCTGGGCGCACTGGCGCAACAGCGGCGGCACCAACCCGGCAGGCGTCGAGCCGCCGGCCGGTCACTGGGTCTGGACGATCTGGGAGATCTGGGACGCCATCAAGATTGAGCCGGACCCCGACAAGCAGACGGCGATGTTCCACCAGATTCTGGACATCTGGGCCGAAGAGCTGCCAATGATTGGCTACCTGGGCGAGCGCCCGGCGCCGATTATCGTCAAGAACGGTGTCCGCAATTACCTGTCCGGCTTCCCGCTGGATGATACGACCGGTGACGAGCATCTGCTCCACACCGAGACCTATTTCTGGGAAGATCCGGATTCCATGAGCACGTAGAACGGTGAAGAATAGAGTGAAGATGAGAGAGGAGTGAGTCGCTCGCTCCTCTCTCATCTTCTTGCTGCTGTTTTTTCGGGGGTTTTAATGCTGGCCTATATTGTTCAACGAATTCTGCTGATCATACCGATGCTGATCGCGATTTCGATTCTGTCGTTCGCTGTAATCCAGCTGCCGCCGGGTGATTTTCTGACTTCGTATGTTGCCCAGTTGCGGCAGGAGGGGGATGAGGTCGACGAAGCCGAGTTGGCGTCGCTGCGACAGCGTTACGGGCTGGGCCAGCCTGCGTATGTGCAGTATTTCAAGTGGATCTACGGCGTGTTGGTGAAGGGCGACTGGGGACAGTCGTTCGAATGGCAGAAGCCGGTCAGTGAGTTGATCTGGGAACGCCTGGGGTTGACGATGGCGCTATCGATGGGGGCGCTGCTTGTCGGCTGGTTTATCGCCATACCGGTGGGGGTCTATTCGGCGACCCATCAATACTCGTGGCTCGACTATCTGATGACGACGTTCAGCTTTATCGGCTTGGGGACACCGGGTTTTTTGCTGGCGTTGATCGTGCTCTTTCTGGCCCAGTCTATGCTGGGCATGAATGTGGGCGGCCTGTTTTCTGACGAATATGTTCTGGAGCCGTGGAGCTGGCCGAAGATCATGGATATGTTGAAGCACATCTGGGTGCCGATGTTGATCGTGGCGGTTAACGGCACGGCGGGCAACATTCGTATCACGCGCGCAAACTTGCTGGATGAGTTGAACAAGCCGTATGTGGAGACGGCGCGGGCGAAGGGCGTCAAGGAAAGCTCGTTAATCTGGAAGTATCCGGTGCGGGTTGCGCTGAACCCGTTTTTCAGCACGGTTGGCTGGTCTCTGGCCAGTCTTGTGTCGGGCACGACGCTGGTGGCGATGGTGTTGAGCTTGCAGACGACGGGGCCGCTGCTGCTGCGTTCGCTGACTTCGCAGGACATGTACCTGGCGGGCAGTTTCCTGTTTCTGTTGAGCACGCTGACAGTAATCGGTACGCTGCTGTCGGATATTCTGCTGGCAGTGGTGGATCCGCGTATACGGTTGCAGTGAAACTGCAGTGGTCAGTGGATAGTGGTTAGTTCCTGACAGCGCTTGCGCGGTAAGGGATAGTTTCAGTCGTATAGTTTTGGTGGCCCCGCATTTGTGCGGGGTTTTTTGTTGTTGGGAAAGCGGCTTAGGGGGGATGCTGGCTCAATAGGAATTTGGGGGGATTTGAGGGATGGGCATGGGTCAGGTTTTGTCGGTGCGGTAGAAGGCGAGTTGGTCTTCGTCGAGGGCGACACCGAGGCCGGGGTCGGAGGGTGGACGGGCTTCGCCGGCGCGGATGGGGAGGGGGGTCTGGAGGAGGTCGGTCTCGTAGAAGAAGGGGCTGAGGATGTCGCAAGGGAAGGTCTCGGCGTCGATGGCGGGGGTGGCCATGGCGAGGTGAATCATGGCGGCGTTGCCGATGCCCAGCTCGAGGTTGCTGCCGACGGTGCAGACGAGGCCGGCGGCGGCGGCGACTGCGGCGACGTTGCGGGCGGCGGTGATGCCGCCCTTGCCGACGTAGAGGGAGATAACGTCGGCGGCCTGGGCGCGGGCGACGGCCATGGCATCCTGGGGCGAGTAGACGATTTCGTCGGCCATGACGGGCAGATGTGTGCGGCGGCGGACGTCGGCGAGCCAGGTTACGTCCTGATCGGGCGTGGGCTGCTCGACGAAGTAGATGTCGTAACGGTAGAGCTGGGGTATGGTCTGGACGGCGGTGCGCACGGACCAGCCGCCGTTGGCGTCGACGCCGAGGCGTACGTCGGGGCCGACGGCGTCGCGGACGGCGGCGACGCGAGCAACGTCGCCGGCGGGGTCGAGGCCGACCTTGACCTTCATAGTGTCGAAGCCCTGGTCGACGGCCCAGGCAGCGATGGCGGCGGCCTGATCGGGCGCAAGCCCGGAGACTGAGAATTTTGTTTTTACACTATCGCGTACCGGTCCCCCGAGGAGACGGTAGAGGGGCAGGCCGGCGACCTTGCCCAGGATGTCCCAGAGGGCCATCTCCAAGCCGGCCTTGGTGAAGGGGTTGTTGGCGACGGCGGCGTCGACGGCGGCCGTGAGGCGCTCGATTTCGGTTGGGTCCTGGCCGGTGAGCAGGGGCGCGAGGATGCGGTTGATGAAGTGGGCGGCAGTGACCTGGTCTTCGCCGCTCCAGATAGGGGTGCAGGAGACCTCGCCGAGGCCTTCGATGCCGGCGTCGGTGTGGACTCTGACGAGGAGGAAGGGGGATTCGGTATGGCCGCCGCGACCGCCGCGGATGGCTCTTTCGGGGCTGATGGGGACGTTGACTGGGATTGTCTCGATCTGGATTATCTTCAATTGGTACCTTCCCCTTTGGAATAGTTGAATCGATAGGGAACCCCTGTGGACAGATCGCTGAAGGTGATCGTTGTGTAGCGGCGGCCCCAGCGTACCTGCGCGCCGGTCTGACCGCCGCCTGGATTTAGCTCCAGCGCGGGCGGCAGGAGAAGGGTCACTGCAGGCAGGGGAGAGGCCGCGTGCAGCGTTCCCCCTGCGGGGTCCAGGTCGATACGGACCTGGTTGCGACTTTCGGTCCAGTCGAGCCAGTCGTCGGCAGAGAGAATGGGCACGCCCTCTGCCACGGCGGTGTCCCAGTTGCCCTCGATGAGGGGGCTGGAATAGGTGGCAAAACTGACGGGGTGGGAATTGAGCGCGACTGGCGTGTAGTAGCGGCGGGCGGCGCGGCGTATGATATCGCCGGTTTCTTTCAGGGCGCGTTCGACATCCCATTTGAAGCTGAAAACGAATTCGGGGTGGATGAGGCACTCCTCAGTCCAGTGGGTGGGCTGCTGGAAACAGTCGATGAGGGCGCCGTCCTGGTCGACGAAGCGGAGGGGACGTCCCGAGCCGCACATATAGCCGAGAAAGGGCGAAACGGCGAGATAGTTCAGGTCCATGCGCACACCTAACTCGGAGAGATCGCGGGCGGCGTCGACATAGCCACGCCAGCGCGCTGCATGGTGGCGAACGGTGCGCACGGGCCTTCCAAACTCCCGCTGGTAGCGCTCGATGTTTTCGGCCAGCATCGGTCCGACGAGAGCGCTTTGCGGCTCCTCTATTTTCAATTCAATGACGGTATCGATCTCGAGGGCAGGGTGGACACTGAATGTATGGCCATCGACTTCCCAGGCCTCGATGCGGTCGCGAGTCAGGTTGGTTTTGGGAACGACGTAGAAGGTACAGCGGGCCTGCCTGCTGCGCAGCCCGTCGAGCAGTGTTTCGAATTGGGGCAAGGTAGACCAGTCGTCGTCGCTGGTCATGATCAGGACGCTGCTCTGTTCGGCTTGGGGGTAGTACCATAGCCGCGGCCGGGGCGCGAGCTCTTCGATCAGGCGGGCGAGCAGGGCGCTGTGCAGGTCGGCCTGCGGGATCAGCATTTGCTCCAAAGGCAGCTGGCCTACAAACAGTTCGCTGGGGCGGTAGATGCCGTCGAGGCCGGCAAAACAGAGATCGACGTGATCGGGGTTGCCCTGGCGCAGACGGGCGACGGTGTGGGGAAGGTCATAGGAAAACAGGACTGCGGCGCCGCGTCCTACGGATACCGATACGATGGCGGGTGTTCCTTCTGCTGTTACGTTCACGGCAGGGCGGATGGCGGCCAGCTCGCTTGCGGCTTTTGCGGTGTCGAGCGACCACTCGACCGCGGGCGTCACGACCTGGACCGGTTCGCTGCTCAATCCCTGTAGGGCGGGATGACGGGTGTCGATGTGCAGCAGGCCGCCATCGAGGCCGCGGTAGGTAGGGCGCAGGTCCAATTCTTCGGTCAGCTGCGGCTCGGGCTGAAAAGCGATGAGCCGGCCCCCATGGCGCACATAATCGACCAGCTGTTCCATCTGGACGCGGCTGAGCGCGGCGCGCGGCAGGATTACGAGATCGTGTTGGGCCAGGGAATTTCCGTCCAGCGCGCTGATATCCTCTTCGGAAAAATCAACGAACCCTTCCATGCGCAGGATCTCGGCCAAGTAGTAGCAGTAGCGGCTGCGGGCTTCGCCTGCAATGTGGAACAGGAGCATTGTTGGGGCCTCGTCCTCGGGATGTGGGCTGTTTAGTTATAGCGCATGATACGAAGAGCGCCTTTGTGTCTCTGCCAGAAAAAATGAATGTCAGTCAAAGGTGGGTATGGCGACTGGGCCGCCTCCTTGCTGAGCGGACTGGAGAGCGCAGATGCCGGCGGCGATCGAGCGGGCGGCCGCGCGGGGGCCGATGGCAGGTTCTTCGTCGGCGATGATTGCATGGAGGAACTGTTGGGCCTGTTCTATCTCCATGGTGCCGTGTCCGAGCGCGTGCCGGCGCTGGATGGCGGGGTTGCTCCAGTTGGGCACGGTAACGGGCGCCATGCGGCGGGCGCCGGCTATTCTGTCGTCAAAGTGGAAGTTGATCGTATCCTCGACGGCGCCGCCCTGGTCGCGGGTGCGTTCGAAGGAGCCGGCGTTGCCGTAGACGGAGTAGTATAGGCAGTAGGGGCGCAGCATACCGTAGGACACGGTCACTTTGGCGGCGGCGCCGTTGCTGGCTTTGAAGATAGCGACGGTTGTGTGCGTTGTCTGCCAGCGGGAGGGCTGTTGGGCGTGGTAGGCTTGCGCTTCGACGAAGTCGACGCCCATGAGCCAGCGGAGGGTGTCGATGGCGTGGGGGCCGCCGCCGAGGAGGGTGGTCTGGGGGGTTTGGGAGTGGATGCGCCAGTGGCCGGGCGGGCGGTGTGCCACGATTTCGTCCATGGTGTGCAGGTATTCGCCCTCGCCGTAGAAGATATCGCCGAGATCGCCGGCTCGGATCATTCTCTGCACGTCGCGGAGGCAGAAGGCGTAGCGGACCTGGTTGCCCATGTGGTATTTGAGGCCGTGGCGGTCGGTGAGCTCGATGATGCGCTCACATTCGGCCAGTGTGGTCGCCATGGGGATCTCGGAGAGGACGTGCTTGCCGGCTTCGAGCGCCATGATGGCGTGCTGGCCGTGGAGATGGTCGGGAGTGGCGACGACGATGAGATCGATGGCGGGGTCTTCGAGCATGGCTTGGTAGGTGGGGAAGCGCGTTTCGACGCCGAATTCGTGGGCGACGCGTTCTGCGAGGCTTTCATCCTGGTCGCAGACGGCGGCAACTGTGGCACCTTCAAGGAGTTGGAAGGCGCGCAGGTGGGAGCGGCCCTGGCCGAGGCCGAGTACGCCGACGCGGATGGTTGGATGCCTTGCGGCTTCACTGAATGCGCTGGAATCGTCCATCTACCTCTTCTCTTTTGTTGAAAGGCCTTCTGTTTGACACCGCCAGAGGCGATACTTTGGATGAAGTAATGCTACGCCAGAGCATAGAGAAGGATGCAGAGGATGCTGCCTGTCACGCTCGCCGCCATCTGGTTGTACTCAGGAAGAACGGCGGGTTGAAGAAGTCGTTCCCGTGGTTGAGGAACGAGAAAAACCGCGACACGCCCAACGCAGGCCGCGATTGGGGCAGGAAGATGCGGCGGGAGATGCCAGAGTTGCCGACGCCGCCGGTGCGACAGGCATCGTCCTGATGCAAGCGAAGACGCAGGCAAGTCTGAAGGCCCAGTATATCAGAATTGCAACAGGCGCCAAGCCCCAATCTTGTCAGACGTGCGTCTTGATATTTGGGGGCACCCGGACCTGGGGGCCGGCATGTCCAGTGTTCCTGACCAGAGATGAGCCAGAATCTTACCATTCCTTTGGGACACACTCTGGCAGAAAGAGGGGTGCATCCCAGACTTGGGGTAGGAACATTTTGGCGGGGAGATTATGCCGGCGGTTGCTTAAATCAGTTACCGGCTCTTGGAGATACGCAGGGCATGCAAAAGGCCTTGTCATACCGGGAGGTCCGTTGATAAGGGGCACAGGGCAGGCACAAGGCCTGCCCCTACCGGGCCATTAGGGGGAAGATGGCGACGCCAGTGGGTGAGGCGAGGCTTGAGGCGGGCGTGGGCAGGCACAAGGCCTGCCCCTACAGGACCGTTTAGTGGGAATACTGTTGGCTAGACACGTTGCTGGGGAAGAATGAGCACGGTCGCTAGCAAGGGCGGGGCGTTGCGGGGGCGCAGCCCCTGCACAAGGGAGGGCCGAAGGCCTGACCGCCCAGAAAAAGTTCAGGAGAAATCAGCCACGCAAATTGGCTGAGATTGGATCTGCGGGCTGGACATGGCTTAGTCGTTCCCTGAGTCATGCGAGAGTTTGCCCCCATTTTGGGATGCACCCAGAAAAAACTGACTTGACACCTCTGTGTCTACCTGTTATCGTTAATATAATATTTTGTTGAAGTACGTCAGTGTTGGTGGTGGGAGCATTCAGCGATCCTGAACTCAGGGTGCTCTCGTTAGAATCCAGGAGGTCAATGCCTTTAAACCGGCCCCACAGATGACCACGGACCTGTGGGGTAAACCGTTCGGCGACCGTGGCTATCCCTCACAAGCGCTCTTTGAGCAGTTATTCGGCCTTAGGCTGCGTTTCATTGCACCGATTCGCAAAGACATTCTGAATCGGTCCGCCTTGCTTCACGACGCGATGCCCTATCGCAACTCCTGAATCATCGTGTTTATCAACGACCAACGTAAGAACGTCCCGGAAACGTGCATACCCGTCGCCGCGGTATAGACAGCTTCTTTGTCATTCCCGTTACGAGTTTGATTGCGACCGTCTGGCAGCCCAGGAAGCCTTCTATCCATCTCGCTGGAAAGGTTTCGGCTTTGCTGACTACTCTGAATTCGCTCCACGATCGGGCTAGCAACGTTAGCGACGGCCAGTAGGAGGCCGTTTTTCGCCGCCGCCGACGGTATCCTTGCGCACTTGGCGGGGGTGGAACATAACCCAAGGGAGGTAAGAAACTATGTCACCGGCGAAATCCAGAATAACTAGACGAAGTTTCCTAAAGACTGCAGGCATGGTGGCCGCCGGCACGGTGGTGGCCGCCTGCTCGCCCGAGCAGGCGCCCGCAGGGGAACCGGCCGCCGAGTCGGCTGTGGCGGCGACCGAAGCCCCTGAGAGCATGTGTGAGATGGACTGGGATCCCACCTTTCCTCCGTTCGAAAAGTACGATCCAGAGGTGGTGCTGATGGTCGAGGATACGGGGACGTCATTCAAAGAGGGGGACTCGTATGACAACAACCCCATGTATAATTTGCGGCGCGACCTGATGGGGATCAGGTTCGAGCCGCACTGGACGGCGGCGGGCGACGCACGGGCGGCCAAGCGGGCCGCGGACATCGCCGCCGGCACCATGGCCGATTATTTCGTGTGCAATACCGTGGAGGCGGCAGAGTTCATCGCCAATGACGCGGTAGAGGATATCCGAGCCGTGGTGGATGCTGCCTATTCTCCTTTATCCAAGCAGGTGATGCATTATCCCGATGGCGAGTCCTGGGTGCCTGCGACCCGCGGCGACAAGCTGTATGGCTTCCCAGAGGAGGGATCCCCCGCGGGTGGCAACAACCTCTGCTGGATCCGCCAGGACTGGCTGGACAAGGTGGGGTTGCCGATACCGACCACAGTGGCCGAGTTGGAGGAGACGATGCGAGCCTTCATGGACGCTGGGCTCAGCAAATTCGGCATTGGCGCCAACAAGATGCTGATCATTTGGGCTGCTTCCATGGATGCGATCTTTGGCGCGCATGGTGTGATGCCCAAGACGTGGCGCGACTACGGTGACGGCGCGCTGACTTACGGCAGCATCCGCCCTGAAAACGGGGAAGTCCTGGCCATACTCCAGAATTGGTACAAGGACGGACTGATTCACCCCGACTTTTACACCTTCGGGCCGGGAGACTCGTTCTCCCAGTTCACTTCGCAAGAGGTCGGTGTCTATTGGGGCGCATACTGGCTCCTGGGACGGATGCAGGCTGTGGAAGAGGAGAATCCCGGCGCCAAGTGGACATACTTCACGCATCTGGAGGGCCCCGAGGGCAAGATTGGCCGCCGGGGGGCGAATGCCAGCGGGCGGGTGTACTGCTTCCGCAAAGGGATCGAGCAACGCAAGGTCGAGGCGGTTTTCAAGTATCTCAACTGGAACAACGAACTGTGGTTCAACTTTCCCAAGTGGCAGGTCTATCAATGGTCTGCCAGCACCGGCATCTGGAAAGAGGGCTACGACTGGGTGTGGGATGAGAACTGCGAGCTACAGGAGGGCCCACTCTATACACGCAATACCGGCGCAGGGCACTGGATTGCAAGCGTCTTGAGCAATGAGGGTGTAGCCGCCTACTGGAACAACCTTGAGCCGTGGATTCTCGAGACCGACCGCAGCAAGCTCAACAAAGCCCAGCGCTTGATTGCGGACCCTGGGCAGAAGCCAGCGATGGACGTCTACCGCGCGGTCTTCGACACGCAGGATGAATGTATGCTCAACCAGTTCCTTGGCGCCCCCGGCCCAAATATGGTCGACTTCACCGGGCATTTGACGGCCCTGGAGGACGCGGCCTATCTGGAGATCATCAGCGGCGCCCGGTCGCTGGACGCCTTCGATGACTTCGTCGACGAATGGAAGGCGAGCGGCGGCGACGAAGTCACCGCCGAGGTCAACGAGTGGTATGCGAGCCTATAGATTCAGGATAGCGACATAGAGAGCACAAGACGACGGAAGAACATGGTGGCCGAAGGCTATTGTGACAGCATCCTGTAGCACTATTTCGCCCCCGCCGACCCCATTCCGGGTACTTGGCGGGGGCGAAACCACAGAAGGCAGTGTTGCGCAGGCCACCCCCTCATCAGTGAAAGGACAGCTGCGCTGATGGCTGAGACAGCCACGATCGCGCCAGCCTCGGTCGGGACGCAAGCCGGCAGGCGGACTCATCTGCCGATTGAGCGAAAGCCCCCTTTTCGTTCGGTGTGGCAGAAGCACTGGCGGATGTATGTCATGATGATGCCGGCCATCATCCTGCTTCTGGTCTTCAATGCCTACCCGATATGGGGCATCGCAATCGCCTTTGTCGACTATAATCCTTTCAAGGGATTGGCCGGTTCCGAGTTCGTGGGGCTGGAGCATTTTCAGCGCTTCTTTGCTGCCCCGAACGCGCTCAATCTTTTCCGTAACACGCTGTTCATTTCCATCGGTAAGATCATTGCCGGGCAACTGGTCGCGCTGGTCTTTGCCCTTATACTCAACCAGGTCCGAGTCCGTTTTTTCCAGCGTGCAGTGCAGACGGCCACGACGCTGCCCCATTTTCTGTCCTGGATCATCATTGGCGGCATCATGGTGCAGGTGCTGGCCACGACGGGGATCGTCAACAAGGGACTGATGGCGTTGGGGTTTCCCGCTGTCCGATTTCTGGGTGACGCCGCGGTGTTCCCGTGGACGCTGATTGGCCTGGAGACGTGGAAGGAGTTCGGCTGGGGCGCGGTGCTGTATCTGGCTGCGCTGACGGCCATCAACCCCGAATTATACGAGGCGGCAGCCGTGGACGGCGCCGGGCGCTGGCGGCGTGAGCGGCATATCACCCTTCCGGGCATCGCGCCCATGATCATTCTCCTGTCGGCCCTGAGCCTGGGAGGCATCCTCAACGCCGGCTTTGAGCAGATCCTGGTGCTGATCAACCCTGTGACCTATCGGACGGGCGATGTCCTTGATACCTTCGTCTATCGTGAAGGGCTGCTGGCCGCGAAATTCAGCCTGGGCACTGCCGTAGGTCTGTTCCGATCCGTGATCGGCCTGGGGATGATTCTTTTTTCGTGGTGGCTGGCAGACAAGCTGGCGAACTACAGGATTTTTTGAGTTGTTGGAAGGAATAAAGGCGAACCATGATCCAGGAACGCCATCTGGGTGACGCGATCGCTGATGTGATGATCCACATCGTTCTTGCGGTGCTGGCGATAACCTGTCTACTCCCTTTTCTCAATTTGCTGGCCACGTCGCTGAGCAGCTTGTCGGCGATCCAAGCGGGCAAGGTGGGCCTGTGGCCAGTTGGCTTTCAACTGGACAACTATGCCTACAGCCTGGCAGATCCCCGCCTCCTGAACTCGCTGCGCATATCGATAATGCGCGTGGTGTTTGGCGTGATACTCACCTTGGCAGTCACATCTATTACGGCCTATCCCCTGTCACATGATCACATATACCTGCCGGGACGAGATCTGTTCAAAGGGATCATGCTGTTCTTCAGCCTGTTTAGCGGCGGCTTGATTCCCACCTTCATGGCCTACAAGTCGTTGGGACTTCTGGACAACTTCGCCGTGTTGGTGGTGCCCGTCGCCTTCAGTATCTTCAGTACCATCATCCTCATCAACTTCTTCCGAGGGCTGCCGCGTGAGATGTCGGAATCGGCGCTGTTGGACGGCGCCAACGAGTTCGACGTTCTGCGCTGGATCTACATCCCTCTCTCCAAGCCTGCCCTGGCAACCTTGGCGCTTTTCTCCGCAGTGCATCACTGGAATTCCTGGTTCGATGGCATCGTCTACATGCGCCTCAGCGAAAACTGGCCGTTGCAGAGTCTCATCTATGTGCGCGTCATTACCCGCCAGCTCCAGTGGGAGTCGGCATCGGGCAGGGGGGCATCAGGCGGCAGCGGCTCGGCGGAGCTTTTGCGCCTATTCGAGGATGCCACGCCGGAGGGACTGGCGGCGGCGATGATTGCCTTCGCGGCCATACCGATCATACTGGTCTATCCTTTCGTGCAACGCTACTTTGTGACCGGTCTCACCCTCGGCTCTTTGAAGGAGTAACAGAAGAACCGTGCATGAGAACGCTACCTTAGCCAAGTCGAATCCCCGTTTGCATCGGTCTCAGCTTTCGTTTCGTATTGGGTTGTGCCGGGGCCGCACCGCCGCCTACCCATTGCACAAGCTGGATTTCATCATGATGGACCTGGAGCGGCCGTTGCTGTCTCACCGGCATGCCGACTGGTGTACGGGCGATCTGTCCGGGCGCGTGCTGGAGTTCCTGTCGGCCGCCGAGGGCGTGGACGGTCAAAGTGACCCGCGCCTGGAGACGCTTTTCCAGCGCATCCTGCGAACGCGGAGGCCGTCGGGGCTTTTTGGGCGCTACGCCTCAGAACCGGGGAGCACAGAGCCGCCCGAGAGCGACATACTCGGCGGAGGCCACCGCTTATTCAACGGCCTGCTCCGCTACTACGATCTGACCGGTGATTGGCGGGCGCTCGAAGCCGCGGTGGGAATCGGCGACTGGTATGTCCAGAACAAGGACTGGTGGCGCAAAGAGTTCTCCAACAGCATACGCTTCGGGCTCTTTTCCTGGATCACAGAGCCACTGGCGAATCTTTATGGCCTGACCGGCGAGCGGAAATACCTGGACATGGTGGCCTTGGTGGCCGAGCCGCTCGAGCAGATCGAGAATGTCCACTCCCATGGCACGCTGACAACGCTGCGCGGCCTGCAGCAGGCGGCTCTGCACACAGACGATCCGGCATGGAACGAGAAGCCCGAACGGTTCCGCCGCGAGATCATTGAACGGCGCTATGAGATGCCCGATGGTTGTATCGCCGAGATTTTTCCGCACGGCTTCCGCAATGAGGGCTGTTCCATCGCCGACTGGGTGATGCTTAACCTCAACGCCGGATTGTTGACGGGCGACGAAGAGTGCTACGCGATAGCCGAAAACGCGCTCTGGAACGCCCTGTTCTTCAATCAGTTCGTCACCGGCGGGTTCGGCCACCGCGACCTGACTCCCAGCGGCTATGCCATGGGGCCGATGTCGGAGTGCTGGTGGTGCTGCACTGAAAACGGTGGCCTGGCGATGTCCGAGTATGCGCGACACGCGGTCTCATTGGGTGGGCAGAACGTCTCGGTAAACCTGCTCGTGCCGGGCGAGTTTCGTGTGCCAAAGCCCGGCGGTGAGATCCTGGTTGATATCCGCACCTCATATCCCGCTGGCGCGGATGCGACCATCACGGTGCGCGGGCTGCCGTCCGACTACGGGATTGAACTGCGGGTACCCAACTCCTTGAGACGGGATCGCGTCACAGAGACCCGTTCGGCGCACCAGGTGCAGCTGCGTTTGACCGGACGTATCGGGCATCATCTGGAGAGCTGCGAAGATAACGTCCTCGTGCGTTATGGCCCGGTCGTTCTCGCCCCCATGATCTACTACTGGAACACTGAAGACCGATCTATGCCAAGCAATGCCCCGGCAGGCTACCTCCCGGACTTTCTGCCCCCCGGGTTACCGCGACTCCTTGCCGGCCAGCCGGATGCTGACGGGCTGCTGGCGTTGCGCCATGATCCGCCGGACTGGATCTTTTTCGAGCAGGGTCCGGACGCGGAGCTGTCGGTCGAGGGCGCGGCGGCCCACGTCGAAGCCATCTTCAAGAATGGCGAGACAAGGGAGCTGTGGTTCTCACCGCTTTGCCATAACACATCGGCGATGACCTACTTCGAGACGCCGATCGTGTTCCCGCGATAGAGGCCAATTCATTGCCACCCCAGCGGCCAGTGCACTGTGCAGCTACTGGCTACTGAGCACTGCAGTTGGGAGATATACCATGAGCGAGACACGGCTTTTCATGGACTGGATCAACGTCGACAAAGGGGGGATACATCCTGCCTTCGATTCGGAGCGGATATCGGACGAGGGGTGGCGAATAATAGAGCGCAACAAAAAGACCTGGGGGCTGCATGCCGACCTGTCGGGCCATGGCATGAAGGGATGGCGAGTGCCGCACGGGGTCAGGATTACGATCGAGAAGGCACGCAAATCCGGCCCCTGGCTGAAGCAGGATCGCCCGTGGGAGAAGAAAATTTACTTCATAACGGTCATTCACGAAGGCGGCAAGTACCGGGGCTGGTATGGCGTTGAGTTTCCCAGACCCCGGGAAGCAGGGAACAGGTCCGGTCAGGATTCGGACAAGGGCCAGAGGGCGGACTTTAACAGGACTGGCCTTTGCTATGCCGAAAGCGAAGACGGGATGCACTGGACCAAGCCCGAGTTGGGCCTCATTGAATTCGAGGGAATGAAGAACAACAACATCGTCTCGACCTCAGACCTGGTGAGTAGCGCAGTCTTCCGCGACGACTACGGCGCGCCGGAGGAGCGATACAAGGCATTTGGCTGGGACCGTATGTCGGACGAACCGTACGGCGCCGACTTCGGCTTGTTCGGCGCCTTCTCACCGGACGGCTACCACTGGACGCGCACGTCCGAGCCACTGCTTCCTTATTTTCACGATACGCAGAACATCGGCTACTGGGACGCCGAGCGGCAGAAGTACGCGGGCTACTTTCGGCACCATCTCGGCGGTCGCGCCATCAGCTACGCTGAGACTGATGATTTCCGGAACTGGCCGGAAACAGAGATCATTAGCCATGCCGGGCCACTGGACGAACCGGACGTGGACTATTACACGAACTGCTTTGTTCGATACCCCGGCCTGCCCGCGGTCAAGCTGCTTTTCCCTGCGATGTATCATCATTCCAGCGACCAGTTGGACGTCCGGCTTGCGGTGACGCACAACGGCACTGCGATCAAATGGGTGTCCTACGACCCCATCATCGAGGTCGGCGAGCCAGGTGCGTGGGACGGCGGCCGCGTGTACGCGTGTCCGGAACTGGTGCGCCTGCCGGAGGGCACGCTGGCCATGCCCTACCTGGGGGTCAATGCCACGCACAATGAGAGCGCCTTTATGCAGTTCTATGAAGACGGCCATGATCTGCGCAGCGGGCACGGCTGGGCGACTTGGGACGAAGGGCGGATCGCGGGCATCGAGGCGACGAACCAGGGCGAATTCTGGACGCAACCGACATGTTGCAGCGGTCAGTCCATCGAGATCAACGCCCGCACAACCCGGTCCGGCAGCGTTGAGGTGGAACTGTGGGATTGCGAGGCAGGGGGCAATCCCATCCCCGGGTTTACGCTTGAGGAATGCAGCGCGTTTCGCGGCGACGCAATCTGGACGCCGCTGCGCTGGAAAGGCAGGACCGATCTATCGGAACTCCAGGGCAGGACCATTCAACTGCGATTCCGTCTGAGCAGCGCGAAAGTCTTCGGGTATCGCCAGGTGTCCGATTCCGGGGCAGTGTCGTCTTGAGAGGTGTCGAACTTTTCGCAATGGCAGTGGAGAGCAGCTCATGGCCAAGCTGGCTGACGTGAACACAAGCGATGTTGCCGGCGCGATCCGGCTGGGCTGCGAGACGATGGGGCGGATTTTCAATTCCGAGGACGAGGACAGGCCCTACTGGGCTTCGCGCGTCTGGCCAGAGGCGCGATTCGGATTCTTCTGGCCCAACGCGGACGGCCACGTTCCGGGGCGGCACCTGAACGCCCTTTTGAACGCTGAAAATGCCGTGGGGGTGAAAATCGAAGAGGATTGTATCGAGAAGCACGCCCGGGCAGCCTTTTTCGCCTGTGATGGCGCGCTCCCGTTGCCGTTGACCCGCAACGAGTACGGCGGCCGGGTGGTGAATTTCGCTCCGCACCACGTCCGCGAAGGGTTCCACGCTCTGTACGCGCTGGCAGCATTTCGCAAGTCCGAGCCGGCGATGGAGCTGGCCAAACGCGCGATCGCCTTCATCTTTGACCGCTGGTCCGCCCGCGATGGATGGGACTGGGCGCATATCGAAGGATCGCTCGGGCTGAACAATACGGACCGCAGGCTGCTGGAAGAGTTCGGCCCCAAGGTTGGCGCTCCCACGTTTATAAACGGACTGGGTCGCGCCATCGGTCCGCTGGTAAAGCTGTACCGTGCGACCGCGTATGGGCCGTCGCTGGATCTGGCTGTGGAACTGAAGAACAAGGCCGTGGACGAATTCTTTCCGTCCGACGGTTCCTACGTTTGCAAGCGCTTCGGGGCGCACACGCATTCGACCACGTGCGTACTCTCTTCGCTGGCCCAGCTGGCGGACCTGCTGGCGGATTCGCAACTGATGGCCACCGTGAGGGCATTCTACGACAACGGTCTTTGGGAAATCCGCGACGAACTCGGCTGGGTCATGGAGTCCAGCGGCGGCGACCGTCTGATGGATCTGGGCGAAGCGAACAACACGGGCGACATCGTGGAAACGGCGCTGATTCTCGGCCGGTGGGGCTGGCCGCAGTACTACGAGGACGCTGAGCGCATGGTGCGTTGTCATCTGCTGCCGTCGCAGTTGCGCGACATCTCCTTTGTCACCGAGCCGCCCAACCCGGATGGGAAGGACAGTCTGCGCGACGTGGGTGAGCGCAACCGCGGGGCGTGGGGCTTCCCGGCGCCCTATGGCCTGCGACCGGTCGGCGCCCGAGCGATGGGCTTCCACATGGACATTGTCGGCGGAGTGGTCGGTTCACTGTGTGAAGTTTACCGGCAGATCGTGCGCAGCGACGAGGCCGGGCATTGGGTGGATCTGCACTTCGACCACGAAACGGCCGCAGTTGCAGTCGAGTCGCCCTATACGCATGACGTTCTGCGCGTGCGGGTTGGCGACGGCCGACCCGTGCTCGTGCGGATCCCGTCATGGGTTGAGCCGGCCGCGGTATCCGTCAGCGGTGTGACGGGTCGGACGGCCCGCCATCAGGGGTACGTGCTGATCCCCGAGCCTCCTGTTGACCGATGGGTCTCGATAAACTTTCCCCTGGCCGAGCGCGAGATGGCGCTGAAGCATCGTGCACGCGACATCCGCGTCCGACTGTCTGGCGATGCTGTTTCGGCAATGGACAGCTTCGACGCCGACTTCACGTTTTTCGATCCTATCGACTGAAATAGCCCCATTTCATTGCTGCCGGGCCAAGCGAGAGCTGGCGGGAAGACTGCATCATTTTGGCCGCCGGGTGGCTTTCTCGATGACAGAAGCTGCACAGCCTTATCGTCAGTGCGGATGAGGCTGCCCTCGATTCCGCCTCGGATCTTTCTCAACCTCTTGCCCGTGCCTTCAACATCATCGAAGTCGAAAGGCTTGTTGCCAATACGCAACCTGCCCTCTCAGTAACTCTCCTCGTCCATTCAAGATTTCCCGTAAGCAGAGCCACAACTGTGCCTGCCAAGAACGCAGCGCGAGCGGGTACGTAGCCTGATTGATGCGCTGAGAATCGGAAATTTGGAGAAATGTTATGAATTCTTTGAGAAAATTGATAATTCCTATTGACATACTAAAGATTTCGTAATATAATCTTGATAATAACTTGTAGAATATTCAGAAAACGAAATCGAGGGTCAAAAATGTTTGGTGAACGAATGGCTTTGGAAGCGACGCTGCGGCGGGAGAAACTGACTTCGGAAGCGAGGACTTATCAGGGGCTAAGGCCGTACCGGCGGGCACCGCGCTGGCAGGTTTGGCTGTTTACGCGGTTGGGAGCATGGCTGGTGGCAAGAGGAACTGCTCTGCAGCGGCGTTATCAACGGGCTGAGGCCGGGCTGGCTCTGGCCGACTATTCGAGACAAAGCGGGATGGAGCAGACACTATGAATGCACTACCGACCGCATGCCCTATCTGCCAGACCAAAGACTTGACTGTCACGGGCTTTTTTTGCCGCGAGTGTGACAGCCGCGTTGAAGGGCGGTTCCAGGTTGAGACGCCTTTTGCCGGGCTGACGCAGGAGCAGCTGGCGTTCGCGGCGACGTTTGTCCGTTGTGAGGGGAAGTTCAACCGAATGGAAGAGGAGTTGGGGCTCTCGTATCCGACGCTGCGGGGGCGACTGCACGAGATGATCCGGGCGATGGGTTTTGAGCCGGGCCGGGATGAGCCAGCGCCGCTGCCGGAGAAGGCGCGGCGGCAGATCCTGGAGCAGTTGGAGGCGGGCGAACTCAGCTACGAGGCGGCGATGGAGCAGTTGCAGGGCGGATAGAGGAGCCTGGCCTCCCGGGCTGGCGGGATTGGCGGAATCGGGTGAGCAGGTAAACGCGAACAGGAATGCAGGGAGAGCGAAATGAGTGAGCAGATACAGGTTGAGCCGGAATCTCCGAACCCGCGCGTGCGGATCCGCTGCGGTGGAGATCTACGGGTTGAGGGTTGGGAGCAGGCGTTGATTGAGGCTACCGGTGAAGGAAGTCAGCCGGTGGCGACGTCGGGACCGGAGCAACTGGAGATCGAGGCTGAGTCTTCGCTGGTGGTGCGGCTGCCGCTGATGAGCGCAGTGGTGGAGAGCGCGGCAGGGGGACAGGTGAAGGTTAGCGACCTGCGCGGCAGCGTGGAGCTGGAACAGGCCGGCGGGGATCTGCTGGTGGAGAATGCCGGCAGTGTGCGCATCGAAAGCGCGGCGGGTCGGGTGAACCTGACCAACGTGGCCGGCGGGGTGGAGTTGACGAAGCGGGCGCACGGCGATCTGATTGCCGAGCAGATTAGGGGCGGGATCTCGATCGCCGAGGTTGGGGGGCGATTGACACTGCAAAATGTATCGGACGTACGCGTTAAGCGGGCGCGGGCGGACGTGGATGTGTTGAACGCGGCTGGCAACGTCGTTGTCGATAGAGCGGAGGGCGCTGTCGAATTCATCAACGTTGACGGCGCAACAGCGGTCGGCAAGGCGATGGGCCGGGTAAGCCTACGCCAGGTTCGGGGCAAAGTCGCCTGCGATCAGGTGAACGGGCCGCTGCATCTCGAGGAAGTTGGCGAGGTCGCAGTAAGCCGGGTGAGGGGCGATCTGACGGCTGAGAGCGTACGGGGCGCGCTGGCCTGCAAGGAGGCGAACGGGCGGGCGACGCTGCGTGAGGTGGGCGGCTCGGTCTCGTTTGGCGGCGTGGGCGGCGACCTGGTTGTAGAGGCGTGCGGCGGATCGCTGTCGGCCAAGTGCGGCGGCAATGTTGAGTTGTCGACAGTTCGGGGCGATGTGAGTGTGACTGCTGGGGGCAATGTCCGCTGCCGTTTGGCTGAGGAGGAGGGAGGCTCGTTCAAGGCGGTCTGCGGCGGTGGGCTCACAGTCGAAGGCGGCGCGACGATGGTCGCGCGCGGTCCGGGCGTGCATACTTTCCGGGCCGGCGCGGGGAAGAGCAGTTATTCTCTTATAGCCGGAGGCGGCGTGCATCTCGAATCCGCCGGATTGCTGAGGGGTCTTGGCGAAGAGGAGGGCGTGAAAGGGGCCCGTCACGCCGCGCGTGCGCAGCGCCGCGCCTCCCGATCGCTGGGCAAAACGCTGCGGAGGACGCTGAGGGCAGCGGGCAAAAGGGCGGCTGAAGGAGACTGGGAGGATGTTCGCAGCTGGAGCTTCAGCTTCGACACGGATGCGGCTTCATCCGGGGCTGCCGTGCGAGACGAGGAGCCGCTGACAGACTTTGAGGATATCGATGTGGACGTGAATGTGGAGGTGGACGTCGGGAGCGGGGCGGACGTTGAGCCGGTCTCGGAGGAGGAGCGGTTGACGGTGCTGCGTATGTTGTCGGAGGGCAAGATTACGGCTGCCGAGGCTGAGGAGTTGTTGGATGCGCTGGGCAGGCGGGCGCCATAGCTTTGGCAGCCTGTGCCGAGTTGACACCAGATGAAGATGGAGGAAAAGAATGGACAAAGATAGTCAGGATGGCGGGAAGAGGCTGCCGGTTCGCGCTTCGTCGGCGATTGTGGGTGGCGGAGATGGGGAGCTGGCGGAGGCAGGGGGCGGCAGCCAGGCGGAGCTGGCGGAGATCGTGCGGCAGGTCCGGGATAGCAACCAACAGGCGTACGTCACGCTTTTGCGCCGTGCGCTCTTTCTCTGGCTGCGTATCTATGCTTACGAATGGAAGGCCGGCGAAAAGACGGGCGCGGTGAATATACGCATCCCTATTCCCTTGCCGTTGATCGGCGCGTTCTTCAGACAGAGGTTGAGCTGGTCACAGGCGTTCCGATTTATCGAGCAGAGCCGCCGTTCGCAGGGGATCCCGCCGAGCCATATTCTGGATTCGTGTATGGCTGTGGAACTGCTGCGGATTAACGAGGCAAAGCGTGACAAAGAAGGGTTGTTGGTGATTGGGTTTGACTGAATTGCGTCAGATTTGGGAACTTGCGGTTCAGGCGCTACTTAGTGCGTAAGCCGCTGGAATAGGATGCGTATCAAACAGGAATTGCACGCCATTGGGAACCGGGATGAAAGCAGCTATTGAAATTGAATCTCTGAGCAAGATATTCCGCAGCCGCGGGGGCGATGACATTGAAGCCGTCAGCCGGCTTGATCTGACGGTTGAGCCAGGCCAGGTTTTTGGTTTTCTGGGCTCCAACGGTGCGGGTAAGACGACCACCATAAAGATGGCCTGCGGTCTGGTGCAGCCGACTACCGGCACTGTTCGGCTCAACGGATTTGACATCCGCAGGCAACGCGGGCAGGCGATGCAGCAGATCGGCTCGGTGCTGGAGGGCACCCGCAACGTATATTGGCGTATGAACGCCTGGCAGAATCTGCTCTACTTTGGGCGGATAAAGGGGGTTACGTCAGGCAAGGAATTGAAAGCCAGAGCGGAACAGCTGTTGCGGGAGCTGGATTTGTGGGAGCGGCGTAAGGATCCGGTGGGGGAGTACAGCCGGGGCATGCAACAGAAGGTAGCGATCGCGGCGGCGCTGATCGCTGACCCGCCGATTGTGTTGCTGGACGAGCCCACTTTGGGCTTGGATGTCCAGGCCTCGCGCACGGTGCGGGAGTGGATTATTCAACTGTCAACGGAGCGGGGCAAGACGGTTGTGTTGACGACACATCAGTTGGACATGGCCGAGAGTCTCTGTGACCGCGTGGCGATCATGAGCCGGGGGCAGCTGTTGGCCCACCGTCCCACCAGTGAACTGCTTGACCTGTTCCGGCGGGAATTCTATAGGATTCGGGTGCGGGGCGGCATCAGACCGGGGGAGCTGAAGATGATACCCGGCTTTACCGCCAGCCGGGAGAACGGGCACACAGTTCTCTCGGGAGAGGTCAGCGCTGACGTGACCGTTTTCGACCTGGTTGAACAGGTGCAGGGGGCGGGCATGGACCTGATTGGCGTTTCGCCAGCTGAGCCGAATCTGGAGGAGATATTCATCGAGCTTGTCGAAAGGGCGGAACTGGGCCCGGCGCAGGACAGTGCGGTGGAACTTGACGCAAGCCAAGGTCGTGCCATCAGTGAAAACGGAGGCTGAGACAGTGCCTATGACAAGAACGGTGCTTATGACAAGAACGGTACTGATGCCGGGAACGGTCCTGCTAAATGAGTGCTATAAGCGCATCATTTTGCTCTGGTCCTATCGATTCAACTTTTTGACCGAGACTCTCATGATTGGCTTTTTGTTTGTCGGGATCAGCTTTTTCGTTTCCGGCGGCAGCCCGGCGCCCGAGCAGATGGCGCCGGCGCTATTGGGATACCTCACCTGGTTTTTCGCGGCTTTCGCCATTGGGGACATGAGCCAGGGAATCCGTGAGGAGACACAGACGGGAACTTTGGAGCAGATGTATATGAGTCCGCTGCCGTCGGGTCTGTTGCTGGCGGGGCGGTCGGTGGCTTCACTGCTGGTAAGCAGCGCGATGGTCATTCTGGTTGGCGGGATCCTGATGCTGGTGTTGGGCATCCGCATTCCCTTGCGTCCAGAAGGCGCGCCAATCTTTATTCTTACCATCTCCGGGCTGTACGGTTTTGCGTTTTTGCTGGGCGGGGCCACCCTGGTCTTCAAGCAGGTAAATGCGTTGAGCAACTTGATGACCAACATGCTACTGTTCCTGAACGGCTCTTTCCTGACGGTAGAACGCATGCCAGTGTGGCTTGAGACTTTTGCCCGCAGCCTGCCGACTACACAGGGAATCGACGTGCTGCGGCGGGTGGTGTTGGATGATCTGTCGCTTGCCAGCGTGTGGCAGGACGGGAGCCTGGTATGGCTGATCGCACATTCGGCCATTTTTCTCGTGGTTGGATGGGGTGTCTTTCTCTGGGGTGAACGGGTTGCTCGCAGGCGGGGATTGCTGGGGCAGTATTAGGGTGTTCTGTGACAGGTATTGGGGTAGCCGGTGGGCGATTGGGCTGCTGGGAGAAACGGAGAACACCTTAAACACCTTCTAACCACGGAGGGCCACGAAGAACTCCTTTAGCACCTTTTATACGCGGAAGGACGTGGAGGTGATTTTTGTGGGCTGGCGGGGGAGATGGTTCTTGTTTTGAATTCAGGAAGAGGATGATATGGCAACAACGGAAGAGCGAATGCGGGTACTGAAGATGATTGAGGAAGGAAAGATTTCGGCGCAGGAGGGCGCGCGTCTGCTGGGGGCGTTGGGGAAGAGCGACGAACAGGCGCGGCGGCAGCGGGGGACGACGGACAGCCGGCCGGAAGGGGCGGGGCGCTGGCTGCGACTGCGGGTTTCGGATATGAGGAGCGGCAAGACGCGGGTCAATCTGACGATCCCGGTTGGGCTGGTCAACATGGGGTTGGCTGTGGGGGCGCGGTTTGTACCGGACGTGGCTGAGCTGGACGTTGAGGAGATTCGCGAGGCGTTGCGGTCGGGGCTGCAGGGGAAGATTCTGGAAGTACGGGATGAAGAGGAGCTGGTTGAAATTTACGTGGAGTAGGCGTTTTTCGGGTGGGAGATGACATTTTTTCAGATCGTAGCTGAATCGTAGGCAAATTGTCCACTACGTCGGTTTGGGCCGAATTTGGTTATACGGCGGCTCGCGGAGGGCGATCCACCAGAGTAGTAGCGCACAGATATGGGGATATTGGGCGGGACGCTGTGGGACCTGCACGTTGCTGTAGCGGTTGACAGGGGGCAGGTAAGGGCTTATACTGAGCGTAGCCGTACCCCCCAAGAAGAACGGCTTTGAAAATGGTCAAAAAACTCCAATACAATCCGTCCGTGCAGTGGGTGCACCACTGTCCCGGGCACACAAAAGTTGACACTCAAGGATGAGCGTGAACGCCGACTGTATTTCGAGTTGTAGCAGGATTGCGGATCGAGTTGCAATGACTGCGAAGGCTGTAAACACCTGAGCGCCGGACGCGCTTGGGTGTTGTTGTTTTAGGGGGGCGCGCGATTAACGGGAACCTGTCTCTGTACCGTTTCATCGGTGCCAATCTACCCAGAGAAAGGAAGACAGAATGGACGCAATTGCCAGCCGTATCCTCAAAGCCCGCCAGTACGCAGCCGAGCGTGACGAACGCTTGTGGGTAAACACCTTTCAGGTGAAGATGAAGGGTGAGCACTCTGATCACTACGTCTCCTATGATCGGGGTTCCTGGAGTTGTGATTGCGAGGAGTTTCAACGCAGAAGCATATGTGCCCATGTAATGGCGATGGAAGAGATTCTCGGTGAGGCGGTTGAGCCTGCGATGCTCCCTATTCCGGGGTAATGCAGGTAAGCAGGGTCCAGAAAAATTATTGATTAAGTGCCAGGCCGGATGGCCTGGCACTTTTCTTGGTGGGCGGTTTATGGTTGGCCCCGGTCACCAGCCCACGAAACAGGAAAAATAAGGTGCGTCCAGACGGATGCGGCCGGCTCTGATCAGAGAACTATGGTTTAGACGGGCTGTCAATCAGTCAGTCCCTGTTCTTTCTGAGTTATCTAAGAGGGCAGTGGATGAGCACTTTGAGAGAGGATAATATTGGGTACCTCCGTCAGGAGATCAACCTGTGTACTGGATTCCAGCTTCAGAACCTGGTACCGGTCATGGCGTAAGCATGTTTTTCTATACGTGGGAAATTTTGAGTATGACCATTCTCAATCTGTATGGGAGCAGTTACAAAAAAGTGGGTTCCGAAGATGTGGAAAGGATGTTGGAACAATTGGAAAATCGTGAGGGATTGCAGAATTCATTCGACCCATTCAAATCTTTGTGAGTCAGGAGGGCGAATGATGGAGCAGATCGCCGTACGCGCGTAGGGCCAGTATTGTAGTCAGGAAACGGCGCCGACCTACCCCAGCCACTTCGGGGCCCGCTCGGCATTTTCGGCCCGGGTGAATTCGGCGACCATGCCGGCGCTGCGCCGGCGTCCCTGCGCCATGATCTCATGCGTGGGCGCGCCGACTCTGGCCATGCGCCGCGCCATTCCGACCCGCCCGGAATGCCCACTGTAGCCGAATGCGGAACCGGCAAAAGCCTTACGGTCGGCGGCGTCGAATCTTGCGCGGGCAGGCGACGGAGGAGCACTGGCCAGTGCCTTCCACGCGATTTCCTTGAGCGCCGCGCAGGCCGATCCCGGCGTCGAAACGCTGGTCGGCACAGACGGCTCTGCAGGGTGGGGGTTGCAGCCGGTCAGCAATAGGACGGCAACTGCGACGACCGCCCAGGACAGTGTAAGCTGCTTGCCGGTCCTGAATGACTCCTTTCGTACCCTGAATCCCCTAATAAACCAACCCGCAAGGGACTGCCCTTGAGGCCGGTCAAGATCAGACCCGTAAGCTATCACCACCCAAAAACGTAATACACTTTGTTGTCAACCAGGGGTGGCATGAACTCCTCAACGGCAAGATCCGGCAGGTAAGAGGTGCAGTCAATGCAGTTGTAGCCTTCTCTCACTGTTGTGTCACGAACTAGAACCAACTTAGGGTCCCGTCTGAGGACGCTATGCTGGCCGTCTCTAATGCAACGGGCGATCCCCCTTCGTTTATGGTCTGAAACATCGCGAGTGTTCAAAGCATAGACAATTAGATTCACCTCGATTTTCAGTCCGCGTCGCGCGGAAGATAGTCGGGACTGCCAGAAAACATTCCGTGCGATACGAACGCAATGGTGGACTGGCTTGTGATGCCAGGAATCTCCGCTGCAAGAGTAATCGTGCCTTCTTCATGCGAAAACGTCACTTCAACATCGCTTGACAGAAATTCATGCGAAGTGTATTCGTATTCGATTCCATTATGTTCTCTAATGGCGCGACCGCATTTATACAAAGCTCCTGTAACCATAGGCTCAGCCGGCCTGACAACGACCATCTCTGGTTTCTGGGGATCGTAGTAAGTGACTTGAAACATATAGTCAAGATGACTCATCGGAGTCAGAGGATCTCCTTCAATGCTGACGAGCACCAACCAATGATTCGTCTCAAGTCTGAAATGTCCTGGCTCGTGACTGTATTCCGCCTCTTCGGGAAGTTCTCGAAGGTGGAAGGTCGCAGTCAGGAGTTCGCCGTTCAATTCAGAATTTACGCCGATTATGTCGGCGGATCCAGGCACCTCCTCTGCAGCCGCCCCTTCCACGCTCTGCCCTGGCGATATGGCAATGTAACCTGACGGATAGTCGCCGTGAATCGACCGATGATAGGGATTCGGTGGCAGGAACGGGCAGCCGTTCAACAGGACCACACACGCGGTAGTCAGCAGCGCTTTCAACATCACTACCTCCTCTTACTTACCTGAAAGAATCAACACTTCTGTCCTAAGGCGTATGCACTCTTCAAACTCGACCGCAGCTTCCGTAAATCTAGAGCTTGTTCGCTTCTCTACTCCGCCTGCAACCAATTCAGCTCCTGAAACGCAGTAGGCAGTCCCCCTAAGAAAAGCGACTTAGGCTCTTGTTAGAACCTGGCCATCCACCTCTGCGGGCAATTCAGACCTCCGTTTTCCGCAGACGTCCGGCGACCAGGTCAAGTCGGCCGTTTCCGATCTTGGGCATGCGGTCCACAAAAGGAAGGTTTGAACGCGTGCCGGGAGGGCGATGGCCACAGTCTGACCCGGTTCCAGGTCAACCGGGTTGGTCAGGTCTAACTTCGTCCCGTTTGAGAGGTGGACTTTAACCCTGACCCTGCACAGCGCGGCCTCTGTGGTGTTTTCCATCCTACCCATGAAGGCACGGGCGGCAAAGTCGTACGAAAGCACCAACTGTGCCTTGGCTCGGTGAAAATGGAAGGTATCGAAGAGAGGCATGTCGGGACTCGGGTCTTCACCTTCGCAGATCGCCGTATAGCTGAAGGTGCCGGCCTTGAACAGGTTCTGGCTGGATTGCTACATGTCAGCCTCTTTGCGAATGGGAATCATGTACGATGCGAACCAGTCTCCGCCCTGGAAGGTCAATCGGCTTGCGGCAGAAGCGGCGGCAACCGGTCAAAGAAGAAAATGTCGCGCAAGCAGTTCCCACTAGGCTGTGGGACCGGACTCTGTCCCTCCGGCGTTGGCCACCCATGCCACCAGACGGCGATTTCGGGGGCTGGTTTATTTGGCCGGTAAGCGCATGTCAAATGACTCTTTGGATTGTTTGAATACGGACAGGGATAAAGCGTCGGTTCAATGCTGACGAAGAGGACATAGGTGAAGTACTTCCCACCCAGTATTCCACCGAAAGTGAAGCAGATCAGAGCAGTCGCCAGCAGGATGCTGAATCTAATCATTGCCGTCCTCCCCTCAGTGTTCCCGGGGGCAGCGGGTCATGGTAGAGGAAGTCAAGGACGCAGCTTCTCTGCGGCTGGAAGTGGATATGGGTAGGGTCGATTGAAGGCCAGTCATGGCGCCACACGACTACTTCGGGCTCGGGTTGGTTGCGGTCTATCGAACATACGCCTGCATTGCCTGGGTAGGGACAAGGGTAGACGATCGGTTCTGCGACAGCGTACCAGAATGTATTGAAGAGGTAGCCGGCGACACTGCCGGCGCTAGTACAGCCAATTATGAGAGCAATCAACAAGGCAAGGAATTTGACTCTGGCCATTCTCCCTCCGTTTGTTAGGGACTACACTTTCAACTATCACCATCCGTCCGCCAAGCGAACCAAGGGGCGACACTCCATAAACGGCGATACGTCACATGTGCCGGGTCATGGCCTGAATCCTGCGGGCATGGGCCGGCTCTTGTGCCAGATTGTTCATCTCGAAGGGGTTTGCGGCCAGGTTGTAGAGCTCGTCGTAGTCGAAGCCGTTGTAGACGAATTTCCAGTCCCCGTCCCACAGGAGTCGCTGGGTGAGAACGTAGCGCCCGCCGTAGTATTCGGCGATGCCCTGCCGGCAGATCGCAAGCAACCACGGGACTACGACCGAATCCGCTACCGAGGACGCAACATGGTCTAACGATTCATCAGCAAATCAAGTTGCGATACCTTGATGCTGACGCTGCTGAGATAGGCGCCGGTCACCGCGGCCGAACAGCTCTCGTCGGTGCGCAGCACGCGAACGCGCATACGGCCCAGGCTGTCGCAGTAGAGACAGCCGGTCTGGCTGCGGGCATCGGTCTGGCGCTTCGACTGGCGCCAGGCACTGTGGTCATAGCGCCAGCGGCCCAGTTCGGCGCCGCTCATTCCTGTCTTGCGGCCCGCCAGATCATAGTGGATGCTGCTCGTGCGCTGCCAGCGGGGCTCGCCTGCGTTGCGGCGGAAGAGCACTTCGTGCTCTGATGGCGGCAGACCGCGTCCTTCCGGATGCACCTTATTTGTCCCGTTTGGGGCTCACCATACACTACCAATCAGATGACCCTCGTAGTCCAATCCCAAATCAGCCTCGTCCTCAATCGCCAGTTTCTCCGCCGCTATTCGGACAGCAGATTTGGTTGCAGCGGGAACCGAATCAGCACTCAATAACCCGCTGCCAAATGCACGCAAACTACCCCCATAACCACCCAAACTACGCAAAAAATCATGCAGCATCTTTTCACGTTCTAAATCCTCAGTGCCGCCTGACCCTTTTCTTATACTTAGATTTCCCAGAGAAAAGTTTGCAATTCTGTATGCCCTGACCCACCGGACATGCCGGTAGACAGAACCTACCCATTTGACGTTCGTCATGGATCAGTAGTCAGTGTACTGGGTTCCTCCCCTGACATACAGGGAAAACCGGCACCGGGTCGCAGTTAAGGACCGGTCGGACAGAACTGCAGACCCAACTGGTCGAAGTCGTTGTAGCGCAATTCGCTTAACGTGTCTGGTACGCAACCGGTGAGCTCGTTGTCAGACAGGCGTAACCGCACCAGTTTCGAGAGTTGGCCCAGTTCGGCTGGGATCCCTCCACTAAACTGGTTGTTCTCGAGATCCAGCCATATCAGGTTGAAAAGCTGACCTATTTCAGAGGGTATCTCTCCGCTCAATTGATTGTTTTGGAGATCAAGCCGTATCAAATTGGAAAGTGAGCCTAGTTCAGCCGGAATCTCTCCGCTCAGATCGTTGCTGCTCAGGTACAGCCATTCCAGAGCAAAGAGTTGACCGAATTCAGACGGTATTGCCCCGCTCAGTCGGTTATCTGAAAGCGACAGTTCCTCCAGATCGGAGAGTTGGGCCAGTTCAGGCGGTATCGTTCCGCTTAATTGGTTTTTCTGGAGGTCCAACTCGATTACGTGCCCACTCCTGCCAATAGTGACACCATACCATTCTCCTATAGGCCTGTCGCTAAGCCAGTGCTCGTTGTTTCTCCAGCCGGGGCCGTTTGTAGCATGGAAGAAAGCAGCCAACGCTTCTCTGTCCGTTCCCATGACTTTCGCAAGAGCAGCACAGAATGGTAGCCCCAACTCGTCGAAGTCGTTCTCTTCAACGCCTCTTAGCGCGTCCGGAACGCAACCGTCCACGCCGCTCCAATCAAGATACAGTGCCTTCAGGTTGGAGAGTTTGCCCAGCTCAGACGGTATTTCCCCGCCCAATTCGTTGTACGAGAGGTCCATGAATTCTAGGTTGGTGAGTTGGCCCAGTTCAGCCGGTATCTCTCCGCTCAAATCGTTGCGAGCGAGGAGCAGATGCTTCAAATTGTTTAATTGGCTCAATTCAGCCGGTATGTTCCCGTTCAAATCGTTGTTGGAGAGGCGTAGTTCTTTCAGGTTGGAGAGTTGGCCCAAATCGGCCGGTATTTCTCCGCTCAACTCATTACTAATAAGACTCAGTTCTTCAAGGTTGGTAAGCTGGCCCAGTTCAAGCGGTATCTCTCCCCGTATCGGGTTGGAGTACCAAACGCCGTGCCAAAAGTCCCTGTGCAGGAGCAGACGTTTCAGATTGGTCAATTGGCCCAGTTCAGCCGGTAACTCTCCGCCCACCCGGTTGTTCTGGAGGTGTAACTCGGTTACGCGCCCGAGGCTGTCGGTAAAAACGCCGTACCACTCGCTCAGGGGCCTGTCGCTCAACCAGTTGTCGTTGTTTACCCAATCGGGGCCGTCTGTGGCGTGGTAGAAAGCAACCAGTGTTTCTCTATCCGTTTCGTTGACGGGCTGCCTGAGCGCGGATGAAGGTTCCGGTGTCGCCGCAGTTGTTAGCTTTGGCGTTTCAGTTCCTTCCACGGGTTCAGGGGCGGCCATCCTTGCCTCAACCAGCACCTGTACGAGTTTCAGGTTACCGTTTGCTGCCGCTATCTGCAGTGGTGTAACGCCCCGCTCCGCTTTAGCAACGACTTCCGCGCCCAACAGGGTTGCATCTGAACCGGCCCCTGCCAAAACCTGGTTCAACTCCCTCAACCCAATGGGAACCGGACTTTCCCCATAGGTTGGAAGGCTTACGTCCGCGCCGGCAGCGATAAGAATCTGCGTTAGCTCGACAGACCCTCTCTCCACCGCGATTTGGAGGGGGGTGTCGCCCTCTTCGTCGCGAGCATTCACGCCGGCGCCGGCCGCTGCCAGGCACGCGACCCATTCCGTATTGCCCAATCGCACCGCTTCGTGAAGACCTGTCAACTCGCCACAGCTACTCGGTGTGGCCGAGATTTCTTCAATCGTCCAACTGCCATCATCGGCTTTGCTGGCGGACAGCACCGTAGAGGAGTCGGTGGCGGCAGCGTGGCAAACTGCCAGCAAGGAAGGATCATACAGGACAATGCAGCCCGACCCGCGCCCGATCACAAAGCTGGTGCCGGTCCCGCTTACATGGCATCCTTCACCCGCACTCAACGCCAAATCCACCTGACAGGCCTGCAAAGCCGCATAGGGAGCGGGCGTGGCCGTCGGCTCACTCTTTGTACCCTCTCCCTGCGCTGCCGCGATTCCCGCATCGCCGAGGGGAAGCGATGCCGGTGTCACAAGCAGAAACGCAGCCATCAAGAGCGCCGCGCCCAACTTGACTCCCCGCCGTTTAACACCGTTCTTCATTTCGAATGTCCACCTGTAATGTTGAAAACAGAGGGCAAACTACCTAAAGGCCCTGGGCCGGAATGAAACTTGGGCTTGCGACGCGTTGTAAGCTGTCATGCGCTACTCTTCATTCCCGTTTTGCCGGCCCCAAGTTTCTCCAGAACTTCTTCCCGAAAATGGTCCGCAGTGCAACTCGAATCCAGATGATTCACCGGACTTTGCTTTCCGCCCGTGTCGTTGGACTCTCCTGCCATGGTGCCGAGGGCTCCTGTGCCAGCGCCGCCTTCGCTCTCCTAGACGGAATCAGCGGCTTTCAAACCGGCTCCTTTCCCTCCCCATACGCCCCAATTGGCGGCACCCTGGCCCCAATCGTCCGCAAGGGTGAACGCCTTCGCAAACACGACCTTGCCCGATACGCCGCGCCGCGGCCCCGCCAAACGTGAAGCCCCGTCTGCAAACTGCTGTCACTCTGCACAGAGGAAACAACTCAAAACCATTCTAATGCATACTACACACCTCAAATCTCGTAAGCATGTCATTCCAGCCCGTTTCCGTGCCAGTGCAGTGTCAGTGTTCGGATGCCCCCAATCGAGTCCCATAAGAGGCGAAAACAAGGCGTGTACCCCTTGCTGTCCAACCCCAGGCGGGATCCTCGCCTGCCCCGGCCCGTAGTCGCTGAAACCGTTCAACACCCCGGAGTCACCGCATAGTGTCGGCCATTTTCGTACCCTAAATCCCAAAATGAGCCAACCCGCAAGGGACCGCCCATGAGGCCGGTCAAGACCAGATCTGTAAACTATCACCACCCGAAAACGTAATACACTGAGTTTTCGACCAGGAGCGGCATGAACGCCCCAACGGCAAGATCCGACAGGTAAGCGCTGCAGTCATTGTCGCCTTCCGGCAACGTCTGCCATAACGTGTGGGCCACCGACATTCTGTAGTGGAAAATCTCCTCCGACCTCCTGCTTCGAAGAATAGCGGCATATGCTTCGATTAGGCCGGTCAGTTCTTCTCGCCCTTCCGCGCACCTGCGTTCAGATGCCGCAAACCCATTGGCGTACATCCACTCTATCTGCTCCAACCAGTCGGCCCACCCGATGCGCGATTCTACGCTATCGCGCGTTACGGCCTCCTTTGCCCAACTATGCAGCCATGTATCGGCTTTCATCAGATCGGGAGTGATGACAGTGACGTCTTCTCCACTGTAATGGTCGATGAGGGCATAGTCCGTAGTCCTTGTATCCTCCTGTTCAGACTGTTCAAGCGATTCTCTCGACACACCAGTCGGAAGCGGAGCCATGACGAACTGCAACTCGTTATTTACCCGGACGGGCTTAAATTCTTCAGCAGGCAGATCCGCCAGATACACGCTGCAACTGGCCTCGCCTTCCGGCAACTGCTTCCACAGCGTGTTTGCTACGACCATGCGATGAAGTGTTGTATCGGGTCTTTTCTCCCCGACCTTTGCGGCAAATGTTTCGATTAGTTCGCCCAATTCATGCCGCTCCTCGGCGCACCGAAGTGCAGAAGCCGCAAAGCCATTGGCGTACATCCACACAATCAAGAGGAACCCCTCATCATCCGGACTTGCTTCGCCAGCCAGTTCAATCAAGTCCTTCGACGCAGCTTCCATAGCCCAACCTAGCAGCCAGCTGTCCATAGCCAACTCTGCCATGCTGATGACAGTGACGATACGGCCTCCGGGATATTCGAAGAGTTCATGTCTCTTATGGATAGAAGCGTACTCTATAATCACGTCCGCATACAGAAAGGGGTCAGGAATAGGGGTGGAATTTGGGACTGTGGAGTTTGGGCCCACAACACAGCTCGACAGCATCAACGTGACCGCACACAGAATCAACCAGTGGTGTTTAATCTCATCCCCCCTTGTGTTGCTATCGGACTCCGCCTGGATGACCTACCTTTTTCTAAGAAGCTATACTCCAAAGTGCCTCAGAGCAAGGTGACAGAAAATCACGGTAAGCATCCGTAGATGGGAAAGGATACGCGCATACACAAAGGCCCCTTTTCGTAGAATGGGGCCTCTGTGATCGAGTGAGGATAAACCGCGGTTGCCATGCACTGCATGTCTACTCGCCGTCGCCCGACCCGGACAAAACCTGGCAGGCAACCTGCTCCGAACCGTGCAGAAAATCATAAGCCTCAAACTCAAGCCGCGACCGCGGCGTAATGCCGGGTATATCTCCGACAAGCGTAATCGTGTTCTCTTCAGACGATATCTCAATGCTGGCGCTGCTCAGATAGGCGGCGCCAAAGCCATCCGGGTCCATCTCCCAGGTGTCGGTCTGCACAGCTTCTTCAATAGGCTGGTGAACACCCTCGTCGCTGGACGGGGAGAACACGAAATAACTGGCGGACAGCGAGTAATCAGCCCCTGACAACCCCGGCTCCCGGTCGTCGTCCACGTCTACTGACACTTCCCACATGTACTCCAACGCATCTTTCGGAACATCCTTCCTTCTGAATTCCAGCGTCTCCGGAACATCCCTGAGATGAAAAACAACGGAAAGCGTCTCGCCGGTCAGAGTTGTGCTGACTTCGGTAATGTCTACATGTGCCGGCAGCGTGTCCGAGATCGCGTCGGCGACTCGTTGGCCCGGCATGATTGCGGCCTCATCAGGAAGACACGGTCTGGCGGACAAATCCGCGATCGACGGAACAGCACTGCTCATCTCTACGGAACCGTCAAAGTAATCAAACGCCTTGAAATAGAGCGGTGACTCTTCGGTGATCCCTGGAATCTCTCCTGAGAGTGTTATCGTGTTCTCCTCGGCAGACACCTCGATATCGGCCTCCGCCAGAACCCTGTTCCCCTCTCTGTCCAGCCCCAGGATGCCGGCCGTGACAAAGCCCGGTTGCGTTATCTGTGCCACCGTATTGCTGTCTTTGGCAAGTGGATGCACGAAATAGCCGGCCGACAGCACGTAGTCGAACCCGCCGGCGCCTGTATCCGGGTCGTTGTCCACGTCGATCGACACCGCCCAGTTGTACTCCAGAGCATGCTCCGGCACCCCTGTTCTGTCGAATGTCAGCGTCTCCGGAACATCCCTGAGATGAAAAGTGACGGTCAAAGTCTCTCCGTCCAGTGTTGTCGTGACATCACGGAAGTCAATGTGCTCAACCAGTTCGTGTGATACATCTTCGGATACAGACTGACCCGGCGTTGCTTCAGACCCGTCCGATGAACCCTGAAAGGAAGCCGGCCGGCCCAAACCAAACGGGGTAAGACAGCCGACCTCCTCCGCACCGCCCAGGTAGTCATACACACCGAATGCAAGCTGTGACTCCGCTGTGATCCCGGGGATCTCTCCCGAAAGCGTTACCGTGTCCTCTTCCGCCGACACCTCGATACGCGCCCATTCGAGAAAATCGATTTCGCGATTTGCACTGCCACTTGGATCCAGAACCCATGTGTTGGTCTGCAGAATGTCCGTTGTGATAGCCGCACTCCGGTCGCGGCCGCTGGAGCCGCCGTGGGAAACGTGCATCGAGGACAGGAGGTATTCGAACCCGCTGACGCCTGTATCCTGGTCAGCGTCCACGTCGATCGACACTTCCCAACTGTACTCTAATCTATCTCCGGGCACGCCGGCTCTGTTGAATGTCAGTGCCTCCGGAACGTCTCTGAAATGGAACACGGCCGTCAGAGTCTCCCCGGAAAGGGAGGTGCTGATCTCCGTTACATCCAGATGCGCGGCCAGGAATTCCGAGACATCATCGCTGACGCTTACCCCCGGTGTAACCGCTTTATCGGTATCACACTGGCTCGAGGATGTGGGGATGCTTGGCGGAGCCTGACATCCGACCCTGTCCGAAACATCAAAATAGTCAAACGTACTGAATGCAAGCTGTGACTCTGCTGTGATCCCAGGGATATGTCCGGAGAGCGTGAGCGTATCCTCTTCCGGAGATACCTCGAGGATCGCGTCGCTCCAAATCATGAAACCCTCTGATTGGACTTGCAGGATTTCGGCCTTCACCTTGCTTTCGATTGGTGCCTCCGTGTTGCTCCCCTTATTGAATTGGGACACAAAATGGCTGGCCGCCAACAGGTACTCAGACCCGTCATCGCCCGTCGACCGGTCGTTATCTACATCGATCGATACCTCCCACCCGTACTCCATATAGTTTTCCGATATGCCCGCGCGATTGAATGTCAGCGTCTCAGGCAGATCCCTGAGATGGAAGACAACCGTCAGCATTTCGCCGGACAGAGAGCTGCTGATTTCAGTGATGTCCATATACGCGGCAGACACATCTGAGACATCGTCAGTTGCGGTCTGTCCCGGCGCAACCCTGGGCTCGCCATCCGTACACTGGCTGGCTGGTGCGTTTGAGCTTGGCGAAGCCTGGCATCCGACTTCGTCGTACTCAGCAAGATTCCCGTGCGTCCAGAACGAGAGACGCGAGTCCGGCGTAATTCCAGGAATGCGGCCGCTGAGAATCATCGTGTTCGTCTCTTCTGACACCTCAAGCGTGGCATCCCTAAATGACCTGATGCCTTCCCCCATCTGCTTTTCCCAGACTCTGGCCTCCGCCACCTCCGCTATCGGCGCCTCCGTGTTGTCTCCAGCATTCGCAGGCCACACGATGTGATAAGCGGACAGGAGGTACTCAAATCCGCCGTCGCCGGTCGCCTGGTCGTTGTCCACATCGATCGACACATGCCATCCGTACTCCATCGAGCTTGCCGAGGTCCCCGTTCTGTTGAACGTCAACGTCTCCGGAATATCCCTGAGATGGAACTCGACGGTCAGCATTTCGCCCGCAAGGGACGTGCTGACTTCGACAATGTCCAGATACCCCGCAAACACATCTGAGACATCGTCAGTTGCGGTCTGCCCCGGCGCAACCGTGGCGTCGCCATCCGTACAATGGGTCGGGAAAGTGCTCTGGGGTACGCCCTGCCCAGGCGTAGCAGGACATCCGAGCTCATCGGAACCGCCAAAATAGTCGTACGCTCTGAATGTAAGCTGTGAATTTTCCGTGATCCCAGGGATATTCCCGGACAGCGTTATCGTGTCCTCTTCCGGGGACACCTCGATGGTTGCGTCGAATATGGATATAAGACCATCCGAACGGGCTTTCAAGACGCCGGCCTCTACCTTGCTCTCAATGGACGCTATGGCGTCACTCCCTTTTTCGGACCGGGGCACAAAGTGGCTGGCAGACAACTCGTAATCAATGCCGCCATAGCCGGTCTCCCGGTCGTTGTCCACATCGATCGACACATTCCAACCGTACTCCCCATAGTGTTCCGATATGCCTGCACGATTGAATGTCAGCGTCTCCGGCACATCCCTGAGATGGAAAACAACTGTCAGAGTTTCACCTGCCAAAGTTGTACTCACCTTGGTGATATCCACGAATGAAGCGGTGGCGCCCTCGATTTCATCCGTTGCGGTCTGCCCCGGCCCAATCAGAGCCTTGTCGGAATCGCATCCCCGTGGTTCCACGCTCTCGCTGTATGGATCGTGACAGGCTAACTGATCGGCCTCTCCGGCGAACTCGACATCATAAGCCGAAAATGTCAGTCGCGATTCGGATGTGATGCCGGGAATGTAGCCGGAAATCGTTATCGTGTCTTCCTCGGCCGACACCGCCAGGTCGGCATCGGCGAAAGTACTGGTGGAGCCGTCGGGGCGTGCCTCCCACACGCTGGCCTCCAACATCTCCCCGATTGGAGCGGTTGTGTTGGCGACCGCCCCTTCGTGCGACAGGAACGCAATATGATAGGCGCTCAGCAGCATATCGAACCCGCCGGGGCCGGTGCTGCGGTCGTTGTCCGTATCGATTGCGACCTCCCATTCATACTCCATCGTTCCCTGCCCATGCTCCGTGCGATTGAACCTCAAGGTTTCCGGCAGGTCCCTGAGATGGAAGACAGCCGTCAATCTCTCTCCGGACAGGGAAGTTTCAACTTCGGTTATGTCGATATGCCCGGCCGGCACATCTTCTGCTTCATCGACTACAGTCTGACCAGGCGTCACTGCAGCAACGGTCCCACACTGGCTGGAGTGTGTGCTCTGATTCTGCGAAGTAAAGCATCCGACCTCATCGAAGCTGTCCCAATAACCGTACGTCCTGAATGCAAGCCGTGATTCTGTCGTAATGCCGGGAATGTCGCCGGTGAGCGTTATCGTGTCCTCTTCCGAAGACACCTCAAGTGTGGCGTCTGCAGTCGACATGGAACTCCCCGATTCCAGACTCCGGACGCTGACCTCCACCTTGCTCTCTATAGGCGCCTTCGCGTTACGCCCCTCTTCGGATGGGGTCACAGAGTGACTTGCCACCATCTGATACTCAAAACCTCCGGAGCCTGTCTCCCGGTCATTGTCTGTATCGATGACCACCACCCATGCATACTCCAAATGGTTTTCCGACATGCCTGAACGATTGAACGTCAGCGTCTCCGGCACGTCTCTGAGGTGGAAGACAACTGTCAGAGTTTCGCCCGACAGAGAGGTGCTCACCTTGGTTATATCGACATGCGGATCGGTAGCGCCCTCGATTTCATCTGTTACCGTTTGCCCCGGCCCTGTCAGGGCCGCGCCGGAGTCGCATCCCCAGGGTCCCAAACTCATTCTGTATGAAGCATGGCAGTCCATCTGATCGGCCTCGCCGGCGAACTCGACATCATAAGCGGAAAATGCCAGGCGCGATTCGGATGTGATGCCGGGAATGTAGCCGGAGATCGTTATCGTGTCTTCCTCGGCGGACACCGCAAGGTCGGCGTCTGCGAGAGTGCTGGTGGAGCCGCCGGCGTGTATTTCCCATACGCTGGCCTCCAACGTCTCCGCGATTGGCGCGATCGTGTCGGCATCAGTCCCTTCGTGTGACAGAAACGCGATATGGTAGGCGGTCAGCAAGGTATCGAACCCGCCGGGGCCGGTGCTGCGGTCGTTGTCCGCATCGATTGCGACCTCCCATTCATACTCCTTCGAGCCCTCCCCATGCTCCGTCCGATTGAATCTCAAGGTCTCCGGCAGGTCCTTGAGATGAAACACAACCGTCAATCTCTCGCCGGACAGGGTAGTTTCAACTTCGGTTATGTCTATATGCGCGGCCGGCACGTCTGAGACGGCATCGGTCAGGGTATCTCCCGGCCTGATCGGCTCCACCGAGCCGCACTGGCTGACCTCATGCGCAACAACAGGAGTTGTCCCTGTGACCAGCAAGATAACAACAAGCAGAAAGCCGACAAGGTTCTTGCTCTTCATTGTTCCTTCTCCTGGGAGATAAAAGGGGGCCCGCTCCAGACACCAAGGGCCTCCCAAATCGGGAAGCGCGCGCAGCATAGAATGAGCGCCGGACAGACGCCTGCCAACCAGGGTCGATCCGGCGGCCGTGCCG
Source organism: Caldilineaceae bacterium (assembly GCA_965207495.1). Lineage (GTDB taxonomy): Bacteria > Chloroflexota > Anaerolineae > Caldilineales > Caldilineaceae > Bin5. The sequence goes on along the minus strand of OZ242287.1, from coordinate 1,250,735 downwards.
TGTGGTTTCAGCAGCGCTCTTCTCCGCCCGGTATCGAGGGAGCACCAGCGACCGACGGGTCCGAGCCAACCACGACCTTGCCTGTTGTTCCGGAAGTTCAGATATACCTTTGCCCCACTCCACTTGGATGACGGGCAGGACAAGAAAGCACTGTTTTGCGTCTAACGAGCAGATTGTGGGCAGCGTTCCCGAAGATATGTAGGTTTGGCCTCAACAGTGGGCCCGCGAACCATGGTGCATGGCGGACCAGCAATGATATGATGCATGCTCAGATTTTCAGGGCACTGGCGGAGGTTCCTCCTGTCAAACCTTTGCACAGACTCAAAACAGAATTCTCCGGCCGGTGGTCCCGATGCGCCACCGTCGGAATGGCGGAGGTTGCCCTTGAATTATACAGCCTGGAAATGTAGTTTCTATATAATTCAACATGTTTCATATGGCAGTATTGTGGCAATATCATGTCTATTGCCCTGTAAACGATAGAATGAAGAGTGTTTGGTCCCTACGCGTCGCCAGTCAGGGCCCGCATCCGGTTGCTGCGCCGGCAGGGGCAAGGCGCGTTTGTCGCGCGCCCTGCGTTGCCCGACATCTGGAGCCCGCAAACCGACCGTCGACGCACCGTCCGGGAGATAGTGAATCATCTGCTCCGGGTGCATGGGCAGGGCGACGAGAAGAAGGCTGTGCAATCTGCTTCCCGACAGCTTGCCTGTCGGGGCTGTCCAGGCCACATACTTGCAGTTCCTGTTGACGTAAACCCACCAAGTTCAACCACCCGAACTATCTCTCAATCGCGAACGATACTCTCAGCGTCGCTCCTGCCTCTACCTCGGCAACATTATTCTCCAGCGTAAAGGCCGTCCGGCTTATGAAGTCGAACCAGGAGGAAACTCTGCATTGAGGAGCAATTATATCTTCGGAAACAGCGATAACCTCCTCCCCTGGAGGCAGGCCCAACAGACGGGAAAGAGGGCCTGCCCGCATCTTGGCATTGGCGAACGCATCCAGAATCGCTTCCTCCTTAAGAGCGTATCAGTCCACCACGATGAACGATACCTGCATGGACAGCGGCGCCGGCGCCAGCCCAGCTGGACAACGCTGGCGCCCAAGCCCCTGGTATCCATCCCTTTATGGATCGGAGGCAGATGCCGGCGCCCAAAAAATTCCAACTTTTCAGAAATTTCGTTCAGCGCCGACACATGACGCCATTTCGACCAGTACCGCAGCGCGCAACCATTTTCAGAGAACGCATAAACCCACAAGCACAGCCAGCGAGAGGGAAATCAGAGACAGCCTCCAACTCAATTCCCCGCCGAGGCGTATGCCAGGCCAGCATCAAGCCTCAGTCCACGAGCTCCTATACAGCATCGATTCCGTCCCACTGAGTAACATGGGTCAAGTCCCTTCGTCACGGAGATAGTTCCAGCCGCTTTGTGTTAGAGAGACGATGGCCCCATCCCTTAGAAAAGTTCCTTTCCTGATGTTCAGACGTTGATCAGTATGGTTGGCCCCAATCACTAGACCACGAAACGGGAAAAACAAGGTGCGTCAAGACGGATGCGGGGAGTGGTTTGGGAGTGGGTAGGGATTGGGGCGGATTTCAGCGGGGGTGGGACCTGTGGAATAATAGCGTGATGGGTAGCGATATGAGGGATGGATGAAACGTGCGGCGCAACTGCTGATCGGGATACTGATCAGCGTCTTTTTTCTTTATCTGATTCTGCCTGGGCTGCATCTGCCGGAGGTGTGGCGGGCGATGGGGCAGGCCAACTACTGGTGGATTGTGCCGGGCGTGGCGGTCTACATGGTGGGGCTGTGGGCGCGCACGTGGCGGTGGCACTTCATGCTGCGTCATTTGAAGCCGGTCTCGATGGGCAGGCTGTTTCCGGTGGTGTGCATCGGATATTTCGGCAACAACGTTTATCCGTTTCGGGCCGGGGAGGTGATGCGGGCGTACGTGCTGTGGCAGCGGGAGGAGATCCCGATCAGCTCCAGCCTGGCGACGGTGATCATCGAGCGTGTTTTTGACGGGCTGGTGATGCTGCTGTTCGTGTTCCTGGCGCTGCCGTTTGCGCCGATTCCGGCGGCTTTTCAGGGGTTTGTCGTCGTTGTGACTTTTCTGCTGCTGATTGTGACTGCGTTGTTTATCTGGGTGACGGTGCGGCCGCGGCGGATTGCGGCGCTGTACGGCTGGCTGGCCGACCATCTGCTGCCGGCCCGGATCCGCGAACGGACGGACGGCCTATTTGACCGGTTCATGGAGGGGCTGGGGAGTCTGCGCAGCGGGCGGGACTTGCTCCTTATTTTTGCGACGAGCATCGTGGTGTGGCTGATGGAGACGGTCAAGTACTGGTTCGTGATGCATGCGTTCGCGTTCAGCGTCAGTTTTCTGGCGCTGATGCTGATCAACGGGATCGTGAATCTGGCGACGACGCTGCCCTCGGCGCCCGGGTATATCGGTACGTTCGATACGCCGGCGATCGAGACGCTGACGGCGTATGGGATCGATACGCAGCTGGCGGCCAGCTATACGCTGACGCTGCATGCGGCGCTGTGGGTGCCGGTGACGCTGCTGGGGGCGTATTATTTCTGGCGGGAGCAGCTGCGCTGGAGTGATTTCAACAAGGCCCAACGCAGGGCGGAGCGGGCGGCACAGAGTGAAGCGGCCGTGTCAGAATGAGGCGCGGCGGTGGAGGGCAGTTCTAGTCAGTTTTTAGTTGTCAGTTTTTAGTTTTTCGTGAACTGCAAACGGCAGTGGTCTAGGGTCGGTGGTCAGTGGCTTGAGACAACAAGGGGGGAGGAGACACTGTTGGCTAGACACCTTGCTCTAGACACGTTGCTGGGGAAGAATGAACACGGTGGTCTAGTAAGGGCGGGGCGTTGCGGGGGCGCAGCCCCTGCACAAGGGAGGGCCGAAGGCCCGGACGCCCAAATGCAAGGAGAAAGTGAAGAGGAGTGAGGAGAGAGGAAAACCTGCGCTCGGCTCACTCAGGGTTGCAATTCAGTTGTGGCTGAGTAGTTGAGACAGAGGTTACAAATCAGAGAGGAAGAGGAGCCGGGCGTGATGGGAGAAGAGAGCGCTGGACAGGCGCGGGAGAATGGCAGTGTGGAGAATGGGAGTGTGCGGAAGGTACGGCTTGACAACGGCCTACAGATCCTTCTGAAGGAGAGCCACCTGGCGCCGGTTGCCAGTTTCTGGATTTACTACCGGGTGGGAAGCCGCAATGAGGTGCCGGGCGGCACGGGCATCAGCCACTGGGTTGAGCACATGCTGTTCAAGGGTACTGAGAGGTATCCGCAGGGTGCGTTTGACAAGGCGGTGGCGCGGGCGGGGGGCGCGTTCAACGGCATGACCTGGCAGGACTGGACGACCTACTTCGAGACGTTTCCGGCAGAGCGCATCGAGCTGGCGCTTGACGTGGAGAGCGACCGGATGGCGAATGCAGTTTTCGACGAGGAGGAGACCGAGTCGGAGCGGAATGTGATCATCAGCGAGCGGGAGGGGAGCGAGAACAGCTACCGCTGGCTGCTGAATACGGAGATGCAGGCGGCGGCGTTCCAGACGCACCCGTACCGGCACCCGGTTATTGGCTGGAAGCAGGACCTGCTGACGATGTGCCGCGACGATCTGTATGAGCACTACCGGACGTTTTACACGCCGAGCAACGCTGTGGCGGTGGCGGTGGGGGATTTTGACAGCGCGCAGATGGTAGAGCGGATCGAGCAGTATTTTGGGGGACTGGAGGCGGGACCCACCTTGCCAGAGATGCGTTTGCAGGAGCCGGAGCAGCGGGCGGAAAGGCGCATCGTGCTGCGGGGTACTGATCAGACATCCTACTTTGGGCTGGCGTTTCATGCGCCGGACGCGCAGCATCCGGACTTCTTCGCGCTGACGGTACTGGACAGTATTTTGAGCGGCGCAAAGGGGATGGGGCTTTTCGGCGGCAGCTCTTCCAACCGCAGCAACCGGCTTTACCGGGCGCTGGTGGACAAGGAGCTGGTGGTAGGGGTCTCTTCTTCCTTCATGCCGACGATCGATCCCTATGTTTTCGGCTTCAGCGCGACGCTTGCGCAGGATATCAGCCACCAGGAGATTGAGGAGGCGATCTGGGCGGAGATCGAGCGTGTGCAGGAGGAGCTGGTGGCGGAGGAGGAGCTGGACAAGGCGATCAAGCAGACGAAGGCGCAGTTCGCGTACAGCAGCGAGAGCGTGACGAATCAGGCGTACTGGCTGGGCTTCAGCGAGATGATCGCGGACAGCGAGTGGTTTGACGGCTGGCTGGCAAACCTGGAAGCGGTGACGGCTGACGACATTCAGCGGGTGGCGCAGAGCTGGTTCGGCCGCAGCAAGCAGACGGTTGGCTGGTATCTGCCTGAGGCGTGACGGGCGGGATGAATTCATGTGCGTTCAATTTGAAGTCAAGGCTTATGCGTATTGCCTATTGCGTATTGCCTATTGCGTATTGCCTATTGCGTATTGCGTATTGCGTAAAGGTAGACATTGTAGGCGCGATGCGGTTGCTTGATGCGCGGGAAACGTCTTGGTGTCAAAGAGGAATTACGTTGGTTATCGATCGCTGAGCTATGTATCTTTCGCGGCTGCACCTGGAACATTTCCGCAACTACAGAGAGCTGGACCTGTGCTTCAGCGCGCCTGTGACACTTGTGCAGGGCCGCAACGGGCAGGGCAAGACGAATTTGCTCGAGGCGGTCTATTATTTGGCGACGAGCAAGTCGCGCCATGTGAGAACGGAGCGGGAGGCGGTTGACAGGGCCGCGGTGGACGAGCCGATCCCCTACGCCCGCATCCGGGGTGAGGTCGTGCGGGGGACGGAGTCGACGACGCTTGAGATCCTGTTCACGCTGCGCGGGGACGGCTTTAACTACACGAAACAAGTTCGAGTGAATGGGGCGCCGCGGCGCAGCATGGACCTGATCGGCCATCTGCGGGCGGTGCTGTTTTTGCCGGAGGACCTGACGCTGGTCGCGGGCAGCCCGGGTGAACGGCGGCGATATATCGACATCGCTCTGTGCCAGATTGACCGCGGCTACTGTCAGACGCTTTCCCGCTATCAGAAGGTTGTTACGCAGCGGAACAGCCTGCTGAAGCAGCTGCAGGAGCAGGAGCAGACGGACGGCCCTGCGGCGGCGGCGCAGCTTGCATTCTGGAATGAGCAGTTGGTCGAGTTGGGGACGCAGGTGCTGGCCAGGCGGCATACTTATCTGGCGGCGCTGGCGCCGATCGCGCGACGCGTGCATGCGGAGCTCTCGCAGCAGCAGGAGTCGTTGGAACTGCTGTACGTACCGAGCTTCAATACGGGGCTTTACTCCGAACAGGGTTACCGGCGGTTGCGAGAGGGTGAGGAGGTGGAGGCTGACGGGCTAGGGCGCATGGAGGTTGACGCGGCGACGATCGGCCAGCGCTTCCGGGAGCGGCTGGAGGTCCGGCGGGGCGTGGAGTTGAGGGCGGGCAGTTCGCTCTATGGTCCGCACCGGGATGAGCTGGTCTTTCTGGTCAACGGCTGGAATCTGCGCACGTACGGGAGCCGGGGGCAGCAGCGCACGGGGGCGCTGGCGTTGAAGCTGGCGGAGTTGCAGGCGATGGCGGAGGCGACGGGCGAGAAGCCGATCCTAATGCTGGACGACGTGATGAGTGAATTGGATGTGCAGCGGCGCGCGGCGTTGCTCGACGTGCTGGCGGACGTGCGGCAGGGGATCGTGACGACGACGGACTGGGGGCAGTTTTCGGCGGAATTTCAAGAAGGCGCGCAGCTTCTTCAAATCGAGGCCGGCACTGCAACGCCGGTGGAACGCAGCCTGAAACCTGGGGCGTAAGCGACCACAGACCCCAGGTATCTTCCCACACACTTTCTGAAAACAAACTTCATGAACGAGAGACTCTATTACGAGGACGCCTACCGCACCAGTTTCACGGCGCAGGTGACCGAGCGACCCACGCTCAAAGAAATGTCGGCGGTCCGGCTAAGCCAGTCGGCCTTTTATCCTACGTCGGGCGGGCAGCCCCATGACACTGGAAGTCTGAACGGCACGGCGGTCGTGGACGTGCAGGTTGGGGTGGACGGCGCGGTGCTGCATCTGCTGGCGGAGCCGCTGTCGGAGGGGACGGAGAGTGTAAAAGGGGAGATTGACTGGGCGCGTCGTTATGATCATATGCAGCAGCATTCGGGCCAGCATTTGCTGTCGCAGGTTTTCTACCGCGAACTGGAGCTGGAGACGGTGAGCGTCCATTTCGGCGATGCGCTGAATACGGTGGACCTGGAGGGTCCTGCGCTTTCGGCGGCGCAGCTGGCGGATGTTGAGACGGCGGCGAACGGGATGGTGTGGGAGAACCGGCCGATACGGGCCTACTGGGTGGATGAGGCGGCGCGGGCGAAGGTGCCGCTGCGGCGTGCGCCGGTGGTGGAGGGTGCGACGCGCATTGTGGAGATCGACAAGTTCGACTGGTCGGCGTGCGGCGGTACGCACGTGCGGCGGACGGGGGAGATCGGGCTGATCTCGCTGGTGCGGATTGAGAAGCATCGAGGCAGGAGCCGCGTGCATTTTGTGTGCGGAAGGCGGGCGCTGGCGGATGCGGCGGAGCGGCGCGGGTTGTTGGCGGAGACGGCGGGACTGCTGGACAGCGGCGTGCAGGATGTTCCCGAATTGGTGGCGAAGCTGCAGGAGGGGCTCAGGCGCGCGGAGAGGGAGTTGAACGCGCGGCAGGAGGCCCTGGTCGAATATCAGGCGCGTGAACTGCTGGCGGGGGCCGAAACTGCGGAGGGTGTGCGGCTGGTGGTGCGGGAGATGGCGGATGCTGATCCGGCGTTGGTACAGAAGATGGCGCGGGCGCTCATTGCTGAGCCGGGCGTTGTGGCGCTGCTTGGATGTGCACTAGGGGGTAAGGCGACGGTGGTTTTTGCCCGCTCAGAGGACTGTTCGGTGCACGTTGGTAATCTGTTGCGGGATACATTGAGGGAGTTCGGCGGCGGGGGCGGCGGGCGGCCGGATTTTGCCCAGGGCGGGGGTGTGGCGGCGGAGAAGCTGGCCGATGTGCTGGCGTCGGCGGCGGCGGCTGTGCGACAAGCCATCGGCTACTGATGTTCTTTCGGATTGAAACCCCTTTTTCCACATTGCGTATTGCGTAGATGAAGGCAGGTCGCCTGCGTTTCCATTTGCGTTCACCGGCGATTCGGCGAAACGCATTAGCCTGCTTTACAGGAAACTCGGGGATTCAACGCGCCGGACAGTCAGGAGACAGGAAGACTATCAAATGAATAGCAATGGAACCATGCCTATTTTGCCGGTTGAAGCATACACTTCACAGGACTGGTTTGACCGCGAGCAGGCTTGCATATTTTCGCGAACGTGGGCTTTTGCCGGTCTGACGGAGGACGTCAGCGAACCGGGGCAGTATGTAGCGGTGCAGGCAGGGTTGAACAACATTTTTGTGGTGATGGGGCAGGACCGGCAGCTGCGGGCATTTCACAATATCTGTCGTCATAGGGGGACGCAACTGCTGCGTGCCGTGGGCAACACGAAGAAGGTCATCACTTGTCCTTACCACGATTGGACCTACAGTCTGGAGGGGTGTCTGCTTTCCGTTCCGGACAGGAAAAACCAGTTTCCGGATTTGGATATGGCGAGTCTCGGGCTGAAGAGGGCGTCAGTCGCTCGCTGGCGGGGAATGTTGTGGGTCCATCCTGACGAGAACGCCGAATCTGTGGAGGAGTGGTTCGGTGGCGTGGAACCCTACCTTGGGCCCCACAGAGTGGATCAGTTGGTGGAGTACGAGCGTGGGCGCACCGAATATGATATTGCCGCCAACTGGAAGATCGTGGTCGAGAATTACATTGACGGCTATCACCTGGCTCATCTGCACTCGGGCACGTTGTCGATGTACGACCACCGGCGTATCGAGTCGGGATTCGAGGGTCCGCACTTCCATTTCCGGGAGCCGCTCAGTCCGGAATATGCTGCGAACGTCGAAAAGAACGCGGCGACTCCACTGGTTATCCCGGCCGACGAGGCTGGCGCGTGGGTGCCGATGCTGTTTCCGGGCATAGGACTGGCAGAGAATGAGGACTCGTGGTCGGTGTTTCACCTGACGCCGTTGGCGCCCGACCGCACGCGTGTCGTCGTGCGCACGAAACTGGCTGACGCTTCCGTGCTGGCGTTCGCTTCGCAGTCGATCCGCTCCTTCAACTTCTGGTCGAAGCGGGTGCGGGGCAAGTATGACAGCGATGACGCCGACGATCCAATGGCATCCGGCGACTTCATGCAGGAGGACATTTACGCGTGCGAACAGCAGCAGCGGTCGCTCAAGAGCCCGTATTTCGAGCACGGGCCATCGTCCCGAGAGGGTGAGGCCGGCGTACGGCAGCACCAGGACCTGGTTAAACTGTGGGTGGAAGAAGAAGTTTAGCCAGGGGAGAGTAGGGGCTCGCGAGGGACGGGAGGCCTTTGGCTACCTTCCCGACTACAAACTCATCCCACAGGATGAAGCTCTGTCTTTAGCAGGCGTTCGCCCGCCAGGCTACATGTACAGGCTGGTCTGAAAGCGGCGCAGGAGAAAAGCGGCTATGGCGCAGGTGTAGAGGAAGCCGGCGGCGGCGACCCAGAGGTAGGGTTCACCGGCGGAGGCGAGCCAGTAGCCTTTGGTGGCCCAGTAGGTTGGGAAGATTCCGAGCAGCCACTGCCAGGGCTCGGGCACGAACCAGGCTGCGATTGGGACGAGCAGGAAGATACCCAGGCCCTTCATGACGGCGAGACCTTCGACCTTGTTTTTGGCGAGGGCAGCGAGGAGCAGGGCCATCATCGGGCCAAGGGGCGCGGCGGAGACGGCCAGGGGGAGCAGCTTTTCGACCGGCAGCACAAGGATGTTGATGAAGGGAACGGCGACGAGGATCCCCAGGACTGTGATCAGGGCGGGGGTCAAGGCGCGGTAGAAGGCGTAGGTGCGGATCGGCATGGGTGTCACCATCAGGGCGGTGAGTGTGTCCTGGTCTTTTTCGTCGAGGAGGAGGGTGCCGACGAGGAGGCCGACGAGCTGGGGGATGATAAGCAGGCCGAAGAAGCTCACGATGAGGAGATAGTATGCACCGAGGTCGAAGCCGATGTTTTGCATCAGACCGGACTGCACCCAGGGCAGAAGCCAGCGCAGGAGGCCGCCGAGAATAAACGGGTAGACGAGCAGGAATTGCAGCATCGAGTCGCGGCGGAAGTTGAGGAGATCGCTGCGCCCCAGAGTGAAGAATGCCCCCATCAGTTACCTCCCAAGTTTGTCCTCGAAGTAAACGTCATCAACCAGTCACACATACCGCGGGGCTTATGAGCCAACCTGACGGGCGACGACCTGTTGCAGGGCTTTCTGTGCCCAGCGGGTGCCGGCGACGCAAAGAAGCGCGGCGTAGAGCAGCGCGAAGATGAGCTGCCAGAGCGGGGCTTCGCCGAAGGATGCGGTCAGCAGGATCATGCCGGGGCCGCTGGGCAGCAGGTAGAGAAGCGGGCCGGGTACGATGCCGAAGTAGGTGAGCAGGGGGATCTGCATGACGGCGAGAAAGAATGCGCCGGGCAGCAGGTATTCGCTGATGCCGTTGAAGCGGGCGGCGATGACGAAGCCCAGCAGAGACAGGGGGTAAGACATGGCCAGCATGCTGAGCACAAACCAGAGCCAGTTGAGCTCGGCGCCGTAGACGAGCAGCGTTACGGCGACGCCGACGGCGAAGGCCGCGACGGAGAGAACTGCGGCTTTGGCGAGCAGATATTCCCAGGAGCGGAGGGGCGTGACGACCAGCCCTTCGAGGACGCGCTCGCCCTTCTCCAGGTAGTAGAGGCCGGGCATGAAAAAGAAGCCGAAGACGCCCAGATCGATGAAAAGGATTGAGACGAGTACCGGTTCGATACCGGCGTCGGGGATCCAGTAGAGCATGAGGACCCAGACGGCGGCGACGAAGGCGGCGGCGTAGAAGATGCCCTGCCGGAACTGGATGGCAGCTTCCCAGCGCAGAAGCATGAGGAGCCGGGTCACGTCAGGCTCCTTCCCGTCGTCTGGATGAAGATATCCTCCAGGGTGGCCTCCTGGGTGTGGATGGTCTCGATGCGGTTCGTACGCAGGATATTGAGGAATTGATCGCTGTCGGCGAGGCCGTCCAGGGGGAACTCGGCGTGCTGGACGGGGGAGGAGGTCCCGTCCTGGTGGTATTCGACACGGACGCGGCGCTGGCCATGTTGCAGGCGCAGGTTGCGGGGGGAGTCGATGAGGGTGATTTTGCCATCGATGATGAAGGCGACGCGGTCGCAGATCTGGTCGGCGACGGTCATGTCATGGGTTGTTAGGAAGATGGTGTGGCCTTCTTCCTTTTGCTGGCGGAGGATCTCTTTGATTTTCTGGCCGTTGACGGGGTCGAGGCCGGTGGTGGGCTCGTCGAGGAAGAGCAGGTCGGGCTGGTGAATGAGGGCGCGCACGAAATTGAGCCGCATCTGCATGCCTTTGGAGAACTGGCTGAGGCGGGTGTCGGCGTCGTCGGCGAGCCCGACCATTTCGAGCAGTTCGGCGGGGTCGCGGGTGTCGCGGCTGTAGAGGGTACTGAAGAGGGATAGGTTCTCGCGGGCGGTGAGCTTCTGGTAGTGGTTGGGCAGTTCGAAGGCTACGCCGACCTGCTCGTAGTAGCTGTCGTCCCATTCGTTGAGGGGTTTGCCGAGGACGGTGATCTGGCCCTGGAAGCCGCGCAGGAGGCGAATCAGCACCTTTTGGGTGGTGCTTTTGCCGGCGCCGCTGGGGCCCAGGAAGCCGAAGATCTCTCCCTTTTCGATGGCGAAGTCGATGCCGCGTACGGCTTCGGTTCCCTCTGGATAGGTATAGGCGAGGTTTTCGACTGAGAGCATTACTGCGTTCCCTGGCCGTCGTTTTTGGATGGCGTTGGCGAAGTGGTGGAACCTGCGCCCGTGCTATTCCGCTCGGGCTGATGTTGGGCTGATCTGTATGCCCGCCAGTGGTCCAAAATCAGGGGAAACTCACGTTCCATAAAGACGTAGTAGTCCCGCATTTCTTCAAGACGTTGGCGGCGGGCGGGAGAGGCTCCGTCGAGGAGAGCGAGACCCCTTTCAGACAGTTGCCGTAACACGGTAAACTGCTTTTTCGCTTTCTCTTCCATCATGTGTGACCAGGAGTCGGGCACGACGCGATAGTGATCGCGGCGCTGGCCTGGTATGCTCAGCCGCTCGATGATCCCCATCTGGATGAGCATGCGCGTGCCTGTGCTGATGGAGGACTTGCTGGCCTGCAGGGCTTCGGTCAGTTCGTGCATCGTCTGATGCGGGGGATCGCAGATGAGGAGCCAACTGAGGATTCGGCCGGCCATGCGGGGCAGGCCGGCCTCTTCCCAGTATAGCCCGAAACTTTCGACATATTCGTGCATATTTTTCATCGGCGACTCGACTTCAGTGGTCGGCGGCTTGTGGTTGGCGGCGCTCATGTTTCCAGGGCCAGTTTCTGCTGTTGGCGACCGATGACGCTGTTGAGAAGGACCAGCAGGGCGACGGAGATGATAGCCAGCACCGCGATATCGAGAGCGATCTCGGCGAAACCGGCGCCGTTCTGACTCACTTCAAGCAGTGGATTCATCAGATAGTAGGTGGGGAAGAGGCGGCCAATCCACTCGGGCACCTGTGGGAATATCTTGAGGATGCCGGGCGCGTAGAGCAGGATGCCCACGGCCTTGATGATACCCAAGAAAGTATCCATGTCCTTGGAGACTGAGCCCAGGATGATGCCGAAGGCCGAGGACATGAGGCCACCGAGGGCGATCACGAGCAGAAGGAGGGCGACCTGGCCGGCGAAGGCGCTGTTGATCAGTAAGATGATCGTGCCCATGATTCCACTCAGAATGAATCCTATCAGCGTCTTGGACAGGTAGACGTCAAGCAGCGAGGTGGGTGTAGAGGTCAAGGCGACCAGCGTGCGATTCTTTTTCTCGTCGAGCAGCGATGCGGCCGGGAAAAAGAGCCCACCGAGTACGATTGCCATGATCAGGAGCAAGGGCAACAGACGCTGCGACCAGGTCTGTGTGTTGGCGGTGCCGATCTGTTCCGCATTGACGGTGACGGGAAGCTGGTCAATGCTAGTCCCGATTCCTTCCGTCATGGCGCGCGCGAGCGCCGATTCGAGGAGAAGAAGATTGCGCACGCCGGCTTCTCCCCAGCGGTAGGCCGTGAAGTCGATCTCTGCGCTATCGTCTTCGAGGGCCGCGGCGAAGCCGGCGGGCAGGCTGAGGCCGAGCTCTTCGCTACCGCGTTCGACCGCACTTTGCAGCGCCGCGTCTGAATCGTAGAGGGTGGTGTTGATGCTGGGATGGTCGAGCAACGGCCTGGTGAACTTTTCGCTGGAATCGGGGTCGTAGATGCCCAGGCGCGGTGTCTGTGCCAGCAGGTCGCCGAAGACAAGCGCGATGAGAAGGCTGAGGATGACCGGCATCACGAGTACATAGACGGCCATGAAGTTGGTTGCGCCGAGGCGCGCGTCTTTGCCCACCAGAACTGCAATTCGCTGAATATTCATCAGAATTTCCTTAATATGGCGGCCGTACCGACCGCCATCGAACCTGCGCCGACCAGGAGCAGGAGCGCCAGGTTGCCGGCGACATCGGCCCAGCCGGCGCCGAAGTTGATGATACGGTGCAGAGAGTCGACGAAGAAATAGGAGGGGATGAGCTCCATCCAACCGGAAGAGAGGCCGGGCAGGAGAACCGAAAAGCCGGGGAACACCATGGGTATGATAAACACGATGGCCCACCCCATCACCGATGTATTGTCCTTGGAGATTGCGGCGATAAAGAAGCCGAGGCCGACCATCAGGAAACTGCCCAGCAGCAGCGTTGTCAAGAGCAGGAGCGGCGCGGTGCCAAGGATACCCATCACGGCACTCAGGAGCAGTACCTGTCCGAAAGCCAGGACCATGCCCATCAAGGCCTTGCCGACAAAGAACTGATGCAGGCGCAGGGGGCCGGTGATGAGGGCGCGTGCGGTGCCATTGTCGACGTCGCGGTTGAGGAGCGTCGCCAGTCCAAAGACCTCTATTATCACGATCATCATCAGGAGGAGGGGCGCGAACCGATCTCGCATCGAAAGGGGCGCGCCGGTCATGTCATTGCCGAGCACGATCCCGGTGTCGTTGAAACGGGCTAAACTGGCCAGCGTTTCAGGATTGATAGTGTTGGCGACGAGCACCAGCACATCGTGGAATATCTGTTTGGCTTCGGCGGGGACACCGGGTGCGTAGTAGGCATTCAGCTCCACCTGCTCCCCACGGGCGGCGGCGGCGGAGAGGTCTGCGGGAAGCGACAGGCCGACGAAGAAGTCACCGGTCTCTTCGAGCGCGGTCAGCATCTCGGCCTCGGAGTCGAAGATGGTATAGTCGCCGCCCGGGTTTTCGTCATTTTCATCAATGAGGCGCTGGTAGAGGGGAATCTCCCGATCCTCGATGAAGAAGGCCATGCCCAGGTTTTCGTCCACCTGGTTGGGGAGCAGGAAGTAGATGATGAGATAGAATACCACGCCTATCGCGGTGACAATGGCGAAGAAGCGGTTGCGGAAGAAGAGTTTGATGTCATTGACGACGAGTGTGCCGATCATCCTTGTAACCCCCTGCCGGTGATATCGAAGAAGATATCTTCCAGCGTTGCTTCCTCGCTGTGGACGGTGAGGATGCGTTCGTTCTTTAAGAGATCAAAGACTGTCTGCGGGGTCTGGTCTTCATCGAGCGTTACTTCGCGCACTTCGATATCGCCGTTGGGCAGTTCGACCTCTACTTTGAGGGCGCGCATGCCGAAGCGCTGTTTGAGACGGGCCGGCGTGTCGAGGGCGACGATTTTGCCCTGATTGAGGAAGGCGACCCGGTCGGACAGCTTGTCGGCTTCGACCATATCGTGGGTGGTCAGAAAGACGGTGGTCCCTTTCTGGGTGGCGGCGCGGATCAAGGTGTGGATGGTCTCGGTGGAGACGGGATCGAGGCCGTCGGTCGGTTCGTCGAGGAAGAGCATTTTGGGATCGCTTACGAGGGCGCGCGCCATCATGAGACGTTGCTTCATGCCTTTGGAGTAGTTGGCGACGTGTTCCTTTTCGCGGCCGCCGAGGCCGACCCTTTCGAGCAGGGCCATGGCGTCGAAATTGGCTACTTTGTAGAGTTTAGCGAAGAGATTGAGATTTTCGACAGCGCTCATCTGCTCGTACAGATTGGTGAATTCAAAGGAGATGCCGAATTCCTGCTGAACCTGTTTGCGCTCCTTGACGATGTCCATGCCAAGGAGGGTGGCTGAGCCATTTTGGGGTGTCAACTGACCGGTCAACATTTTGACGACGGTGGATTTGCCGGCGCCGTTGGGGCCGAGGAAGCCGATGACTTCGCCTCCGGCCACTTCGAAGGAGATATCGTCTACGGCGAGGATGTCGCCGTAGCTGAAACTCAGATCCTTCACTGAGATCGCGGGTTGTGCCATGCTGTTGCTCCTTATATCCAGGCGAATGTGCCGATCGTTTGCGAGTCGCTACGTCTGCAAGCGATGTAATCGAATCTAGCAGGTTCTGTTTGTTCTGTCAATACCGAACAAACAGAACTTTCTGACATCTGGCTGACGGATGGCTGATATTGGGAGGAGGAACGGGTTATGTGGTGGGTAAGGGCTACTTGATGTTTCCTGTCGGCGCTGAAAGTCCTGATCGGGGTTGTGCAGGTTTGGACAGAGATTGCGTAAGAACGGTTGGGAAATTCTGGAATCCTATCCAGTGGCGTATACTTTGCTGGAGAAACAGACAGGGTGCGCAGGCATTCGGCGGGCGCCCCCGTTTGAGGTGGTAGAAGCAACGCACAAGGAGAACTGTTGAGAATGGAGACTCTGACGCTCAATGACGGTGGACGTCTTCCTGTATTGGGATTGGGCACGTGGCAGATGGGGGGCGGCCGCAGCCGCGACTATTCGCGGGATGGGGAGATGACGGCCCTGATTCGGGATGCGATCGAGATGGGGTACAGTCACATTGACACTGCGGAGATGTACGGTGTCGGTCATTGCGAGGAGTTGGTAGGAAGGGCGATGCAGGATTTCGCGCGTGAGGAGATTTTCCTGACGACCAAGGTATTGGCCGACAATTTACGCTACGACGATCTGTTACGGGCGCTGGACCGCAGCCTGGAACATTTGCAGACGGATTATGCCGACATGTACCTCATTCACTGGCCGAATCCGGACGTGCCGCTGGAGGAGACTTTCAGGGCGCTCAACCGGGTGGCGGCGGAGGGCCGGGTGAAGCGGGTTGGCGTGAGCAATTTTGACGTTGCGCTGCTGCAGGAGGCGCAGGCGCTGTGCGAGACGCCGGTTGTGACTAACCAGGTCCGATACAACTTATACACGCGCGACCCGGAGCAGAATGGGCTGTTGCGCTATTGCCAGGAGAACAATATTGTCCTCACCGCATATTGTCCGCTGAAGGACGGTGTGATGCAGAACGAGACAGTGCAGGCGGTTGCGCGCAAGCATGGCGCATCTGCGGCGCAGGTAGCAGTTCGGTGGCTGACGCGGCAGCCGCAGGTGGTGACGATTCCGATGTCGACGAACCGCGACCATATGCGGCAGAATCTGGAGGCGTTGACGCTGGCGCTGGATGAAGAGGATGTGCAGCGGTTGAATCAGGTTTCCAATTAAGCCTTAATCAGCAGGCCGCTCAGCTTGAATTGACAGGAGAACCTATGCTTCCCAATGAATCGATCCGCAGGGTATTGGATGCCGGGCTCACAAATGGCGCCGACCTGGCAGAAGTCTATTTGGAGAACAAGGAGAGTCTTTCGCTGACACTGGACGAGGGCCGTCTGGAGAAGGCGACGCAGGGCAATGACATCGGCGGGGGCGTAAGGGTCTTCTACGGCAACAACGCGGCCTACGCCTACACCGACGATATGACGGAGGAGTCGCTGATAGAAGCGGCAGGGGTTGCGGCGGCGGCGGGTCAGAACGCGAATAATGCGCAGGTGTGCGCCGACTTGACGAAGGGGGAGAGCCCGGTTGAATCCCGGATCGAGCGCCCTTTCGAGGAGATGTCGACGCAGGAGAAGGCCGGTATTTTGCGGGAGATGGACGAGGTCACACGGCAGCACAGCCCGCATATTGTCAGTGTGCAGTGCGGCTATACGGAGACGCGGCGTCGGGTCTGGGTATACAACACAGAGGGCGTTTGGGCGGAGGATGACCGCGCCTTTATTGAGTTTCAGGGGCAGGTGGCGGCGCAGAAGGGGGACGTGCGCCAGTCGAGCGCCACTGGGATCGGGGGGCAGATTGGGCTGGAGTTTTTCGACGACCGCGACCCGGTGAAGATGATGCCGGAGGCGGCTGACACGGCGCTGCTGATGCTGGACGCGAGGCCGGCGCCTGCCGGTGAGATGGCGGTCGTGATCAACAATGGGTGGGGGGGCGTCCTCTTCCATGAGGCGTGCGGCCACTGTATGGAGGCCGACTTTATAACGAAGGGGGCCTCGGCCTACACGGGGCTGGTGGGCGAGAAGGTGGGGCCGGATTTCCTTACCGCTTACGACGACGGCACGATCCCGGGCCGGCGAGGGACGATGCGCTTCGATGACGAGGGCGCGCCGACGAACCGGACTGTGCTGATCGAGAACGGCATTCTGAAGGAGTATATGTGGGACCTGACGGAGGCGCGACGGGCGGGCCGGGCGTCGACGGGCAACGGGCGGCGGCAGTCGTTCCGCGACATGCCGATGCCGCGCATGACGAATACGTATATTGATGCGGGCCCGCACGACCCGGAGGAGATCATCGGCTCGGTGAAGAAGGGGCTGTACGCCAAGAGGCTGGGCGGCGGCCAGGTGGAGATCGGCCGCGGGGACTACGTCTTCACAGTAACAGAGGGCTGGCTGATCGAGGACGGCAAGCTGACGGCGCCGGTGCGGGGCGCGACGCTGGTCGGCAACGGGCCGGAGACGCTGCGTCTGATCGACATGATCGGTACAGACATGTCGCTGGACCCGGGACGGGGCATGTGCGGCAAGGGCCAGTGGGCGCGGGTCAGCGTCGGCCAGCCGACGGTGCGCGTGCCGAAGCTGACGGTCGGCGGGACTGAATGAAGGGCAGTGGTCGGTGGTCAGTGAGTAAGACTCTGAGATATTAATTTAGCCTGCGTTTTTGGGAGCGGGACGAGGAGTGTAGACGTGGATTATCTTGAATTTGCCAAGGACGTCGTTTCTAAGGCGGTTGAGCAGGGCGTGGAGGCGGAGGCCTTTATCAATGTCGGGCAGAATACGTCGGTCAATGTAGACCGGGGAGAGGTGGAAAAGCTTTCGCAGGCGGGCTCGAAGGGGCTGGGTGTGCGGGTGGTCCGGGACGGCAAGATGGGCTATGCCTACACGTCCGATTTTGGGGCGGGCAGCATTGAAAAGACGATCGGGGCGGCCGTCAGCCTGGCTGACGTCGCGGACGGCGACGAGTACCGATCTCTGCCGGCGCCGCATCCGCTTCCGGAGGAGGACCTGGAGGTCTATGATCAGGCAATCGTCGATCTGCCGATCGGGCGCAAGGTTGAGATGGCGCGACGAATTGAGAAGGCCGCTCTGCGCTATGACGAACGCGTCGTCCTGACGAATCGCTGCACGCTGATCAGCCAGTACGGGACGGTGGCGGTTGCGAACTCGAAGGGTGTCGCGGGCAGTTACGACAAGAGCTTTATCGGCGGCTTTGTGATGGCGATGGCTGCGGACGAGAGTGACCGGTCAGTGGCGTTCGGGTTCGACTTTGGCTCGCGGCTGGGCGACTTCAAGCCGTCGGCGGTCGGGAAGGATGCGGCGCGCAAGGCGGTGGGCATGCTGGGCGGCAAGCCGGTGCCGACGCAGCGGGCGTCGGTGGTCTACTCGCCGATGGCGGCGACGAGCGTGCTGGGCGCGCTGTCGCGGGCGCTGGGCGCGGACGCGATGCAGCGCAATCGGTCCTTTTTGGAGGGCAAGATTGGCGAGACGGTGGCTGCGGATATGGTCACTGTGCTGGACAACGGTCGGTTGCCGGGCGGGATCGCGACGCGGCCGTTTGACGATGAGGGGGTGCCGACGGCGGCGACGCGACTGATCGATGAAGGCGTCTTGCAGACGGCACTGCATGACCACTACACTGCCACGCGCGACGGAACGGCCAGTTCAACGGGTAACGCCAGCCGACGCTCGCACTCGTCGATGCCGACGCTGGACGCGAGCAACTTCTACTTCCAGCCGGGGCAGGAGACGCCGGAGGAGGTGATCGGCGGAGTGGAGCAGGGGCTGTACGTGGAGAGCGTGATGAACACGGCGAGTATCAACCCGATCAGCGGGGACTATTCGATTTCGGCGAAGGGGTACTGGATCGAGAAGGGCGAGTTGAGCCATCCTGTGAACGAGGTGACGATCGCGCTGCCGATGCAGGAGCTGCTGCACAATGTCAAGGCGGTCGGGAACGACCTGACTTTTGTGCCGATGATGGGTGCGCTGGGGTCGCCGACGATACGGGTGGATGGCGTTATGATTGGGGGGGTGTAACTGCGGGGTGACTGCGGGGGGAACTGCAGGGGAACTGCGGGGCTTAGAGCGACATCTGCCACCTGAGGTCTAGCGTGCAGAGGACTTGGTTTTTTCAAATTGAGTGCGGAGCACTGTGAACTGATTCGGACGCAGGGCGACGGACTCAATTGTGCGTCCGTCGAGATCGCTGAACTCAACTTCAAACGCTTCGCCGTCTGCGAGAATGTCAACTACTGTGCCGACTTGTCCTCGTACTAGATTGTATTCAGGCAAGTCATCCAAAAGGACGACTACGTCAAGTAGCTTGATGTTCACGCGCTCTTGCCTCCTGCACTGCATTCACCGCGGATAACACGACGTCAATCTCGGAGTTTCGGAACTCTTCTCGACAATCCATGCACTTCGGACGATTGCCTGCTTGCCACGCCATTCAAGTCTAAAATCTACAATGTAACGCTGCCCATACTCATCGCGTCGTCCCAGTTGCGCGTCGTGCGTCTTGATGGCCTCCAGCAAGACGTCGCGAAGCTCGTAAGCATCATCAGCATACAGTTCCAAAGCAGCTGCGAAAAGGCGCGCCTTGTGCCTCCCATGTTCATGCGACGGACTAAGGCAGTAGTCGCGCAGCTTGCGGATATCTACGCTAGCATTTTCGGCATGTGGCACCTTCATCAGATCTCAGAATACTTGTGAACGAATTACCCACGTAGGGCACCCTGCTGAAAAACAAGGACTCGTCTATTGTGGAGGCGGGTTGTCGAGACGAAAGTACGTCATACCTCGAATGGGGACGCCATCCTTCTCGAACCGATCGAATGCCCATACGAGATCGTGGTCCAATCGAACCTGCCAAAGTATCAAACCAAAAAACCTACCAGCGGCATCAGCGTCGTTCAGGCATGCGACTTCTAAGATCGGTTGAAAAACAGTTCCGTCCCAATCAGAACCGGGAATCCAACTTGAAGTCTCGATATCTGACCTCTCAACACGAGAGTTCAACTCGTCGTATACAGCATTGAATTCTGCGTCGCTCAAACGACCTCGCCAAATGTCATAGTTGCTTCGATGCGGCACATCATCCATGTATGACTCTGATTTGAGTGAGTAAAGCATCCAAGGTCACCTGCATTTCAGTTTCGAGGTGGATGAGGATGAATTTTACCATCGATTAAATGTCCTTTCAATCTGAGCAGCCCATTGTCCGGTTGGACAAGGGGGGCGTTTTGACGTTCAATAGGGTTCTGCCCACCTGTCCACCGGAGTTTTTCTTTTGACCCGCTCGCAAGACCCCTACGCTGCATTCCGCATTCGCGACTACCGGCTGTATGTAATTGGCTGGGTGGTGGCGCGGATGGCGACCTATATGCAAAGTATCGCGATCGCCTGGGAGATCTACCAGCGCACCGGAGAGGCGCTCTCGCTGGGGTTGGTGGGGCTGGCGCAGGCGCTGCCGCTGATGGTGTTGGCGCTGCCGGCGGGGTTGCTGGCGGACCGCTATGAACGGCGGCGGTTGTCGATCATCAGCCTGCTGGGGATGACGGTGACGTCGCTGGCGCTGGCTGCTTTCTCGATTACGGAAGGGCCGGTGGGATGGATGTATGCGCTGCTCTTCCTGGACGCCAGCATGATGACGGTGGGACGTCCGGCACGGACGGCGCTGCTGCCGCAGCTGGTGCCGGCGGAGGTTTTTCCGAACGCGGTGACGTGGAACATGAGCCTGATGCATATTGCGTCGGTGGTGGGGCCGGCGCTGGGCGGTATCGTGGTCGCCGTCAGTGTACAGAGTGCGTATTTTTTGGCTGCGGCGGGTTCGTTGTGGCTGGCGTTTATCCTTACCCGCATCCAATTTCGGCCGGCGGACGAGAAGCCGGAGCCGGCCAACTGGCAGACGCTGCTGGGCGGGATCCGTTTTGTGTGGGACAAACGGATTTTGTTCACGATCATGGCGCTGGATCTGTTTGCGGTGTTGTTGGGCGGGGCGGTCTACCTGCTGCCTATTTTTGCCGAGGATATTCTGAACGTGGGCGCGACGGGATTCGGGTACTTGCGAGCGGCGCCGGCGGTCGGGGCGTTTTTGATGGCTGTATCGATGGTCTATCTGCCGCCGATGAAGAGGGCGGGGCGGGGGCTGCTGCTGGGAGTGGCCGGTTTCGGCGTGGCGACGATTGTATTTGGCTTTTCGGAGAACTTCGGGCTCTCATGGGCGATGTTGTTTCTGACAGGGGCGCTGGACAATATCAGCATGGTGGTACGTCAGACGCTGACGCAGCTGCTGACGCCGGACCGGATGCGGGGGCGTGTGTCGGCGGTGAGCGGGATCTTCATCGGGGCGTCGAATGAACTGGGCGGCTTTGAGTCGGGTCTGGTGGCGCAGTATTTCGGGCCGGTGATTTCGGTTGTGAGTGGGGGGATTGGGACGATTCTGGTGGTGGCGGGGGCGGCGGCGTTGTCGCCGCAGCTGCTGCGATTGGGGGCGCTGCATGAGGCGCGGGCGGAGGAGGAGAGTGCGTGAGGGTGGAGGCTCCCTGGAAAACTGCCCCAATAGTCTACCCTGTGCGACAGCCGAGACGATTGGACGCAACGGTCCACTTTGTTTGATTCTTTCCCCATTTGGTGTAGCTCAAACATCAAATTCCGCGGATTTAGAATTACACCCTTGACAGCTGTCTGGATATTGTGTACTATGTAGTACACATGACATTCGGCAAGTTTATCCGATCCGTACGCGATAAGAGGTTCAAGGAAGACCGGTCCTTCTCGGTGCGGCAGGTTGCGCAGCGTATCGGGGTGGAGCCGTCGTACTTGAGCAAGATCGAGCGAGACCAGGTCGCGCCGCCTTCGGAGGCGACTATACGCCGCCTGGCCGGGGAGTTGGGCGAGGATGCGGACCTTTTGCTGGCGATGGCGGGCAAAGTCTCGAGCGACCTTCGGGATATCATTCTGCGGAGGCCGAAGCTGTTCGCTGAGCTGTTGCGGCAACTGCGGGATGCGCCCGATCACGCGATTGAAAGCGTCGCGAGGGAGATACGGGACGGAGATTGGTGAGGGCCGGTGTCACATGGGAAAAGGACCCGAGAGGAACCAGAGATGATTGAACTTAAGAACGACTACCTGATTTTTCGATTTCCGGAGGTGCATAAGGAAGCGGAGTGCCGGATCTCGTTCCAGAGAACGTTGCGCATTCCGGATGACAACAGAGCTTATTCGCTGCCGCCGGGGCTAGGGACGTTTCCGCTCAATCTCGTGGACGATTATGCGGAAAGTGTGCCGGCGGGTTGGAACGCGCACGGGGGCGTCTTTCTGCCGATGTATCAGGCGGAGGCGATGTGGCTCAACTTCAGCGGTTCGTATCCGATGGCTGTTAAGGTGGCGGCAGGAAAGATCAATGCGGTGACGGGTGAGGGCTGGGAGAACGAGCTGTCGAGGGAGCCACAGGACTATGTCGTGATCCCGGATCAGCCGTGGTTGGACGGGTTTTCGGTGATGAAGGGGATGATCCGGCAGTTTGTGGCGATGCCTCTGGGCGAAGGATATACGGCCGAGGAGCAGTTGACGGGCGAGGCGGAGCACGGCGGGCTGCAGATCGTGGTTTATCCCATTAAGCCGTCCTACTACGAGAGAGAAGAAGAGGAGTTCATGCCGATTGCCTATGCCCCACTACGCGCCTTTTCGGAGCCAGTTGAGGAGATGGGTCTGGCTCAGGGCGGTCTCATGCGGCAGGAGATATATGAGGACGAGTACAGTTTTGAAGCGTGGGAGACTTCGGTGCGTTCGCGTTGTTACGTGCATATTGTGAACAGTGTTCAGTTCTTCAGCGTGACGGGCGCTCAGCCGCCGAGCGAGCCGCCGACGGCGATGGAGTACACGGCGGCGGGGCTGCCGTGGTTTGATTATTATGGAGGGGATTTGAAGGCATTGGCAGGGGCGGAGAAGCTGGCGGGTCTGGACAGTGTCGCGGTGAAGAAGCTGAAGAAGGGTAAGGGCGTGCTGGCGGATAATGAGGCGGTGGAGCCGAAGGTGGTGAAGAGGCTGGGGAAGGGGAATGTGAGGGAGGGGGAGTTTTAGGGTTTTTGGAAGGTCCTGAAGTTGGAAGGGCGTAACACCTTCTGAGTCTCTTCCAACATGCCCAGCCTTTGACCAGGGAAGCATTGGCAAGAAATTGGACGATGGATCAAGGGCAGTGAGTGGCGAAGAGTACACTCGACAGCGATTCTCTTCGGGTTCTACCTATCCCAACTGCTTTTGTTTCAGTCCGTATTTCTGAATCGCGGAGGCGATCGACTCACACACGTTGAGGAGAGAATTCACCTCTTCGTCTGACAGACTTCGGCCAATCATACACTTGACGTCCTGACCTGCGGACAGAAATAATCCTGTGTCCTGAGCCTTCTCCTTAATGTCATGGACTATTTCGTCCGGCATCGCAACTTTGGATTTTATGCTGCCTGCACCCCCGAATGCGGTATAGAGACTCTGCTTGAAGACTGAGTTAGGGGGATATGCAAAGCAGACGGGAACGCGCACACTATCAACGACGACACCCGAAGAAAACCCTTTTGCCCCCCAAGAGATAGACATGGAATTCTCTTTGGACCACTCAAGTAGGCGAGAGAATACCACTCTGCCGTTCTCGTCGAGCGATGCGAGAAACTTCCCTTCGTCTACAGCAGGTGCGGCCTTTGAAATTACTTGCACTGGTCGACGAGACTCTTCGCCGACGACGATCTCCTGGGACATAAGGCGCCCCCATCCTGAGCCTGGAAGAACGCGAATTCGACGCAGGTCACATTGACCCCTTTTGAATTCAGAAACTTTGCCGTTTCTCTGATCTGCGGAGCGACTTCCTGACAAACGATCACAATGCGTTGGTCCTTGTTGAACGCTACTGCGTCGGATTCGCTAAGATTGAAATGCTGCCGGTGGTGTTCAGCAAAGTTGAGCGATTCGTCGTTCATGTAGGTACGCGAAATAGTCTCGAGCTGGTCGACATCGAGACGTACGGCGAAGGCAGAGTACTCAAGTGCCTGTGCAACGGTGTCGCGCGGTGTTCGACCCCGCTTCAGTTCGACCACAACTACATTGCCGGCGGGGTCCACGCCCAGCAAGTCGATGTAGCCCCCCAGGTCGGTGAGAACTTCGCGCCCGATAATTAGAAGCTCATTGTCTTCGAGAATGCCCTCAGGATTTGACTCGAGCCAATCGTGAAGAGTCTCCTCAGTGTGGCCCGCCTGGAAAGACTCCTGGCCATACTCAACGAAGTTGCCGTCTGGTTGTATGCCAAATATTCTCATGCATTCCCCATTCGTTCGACGACGTCACATGCCGCAGTGGGAAGAGAAAAACAGACTGATGGCGTCTGATGCGTCATCGTCTCGGATCCGCTGGAAATTCCGCCAGAAATGTACCTTACTCTCCTTAGGTGTAAAGCATCACCTGGTCTCCGTCCACTTCGACGCGGTAGGTGCGGACGCGGAGTTTGGGGTCGTAGAGGGCTTGGCCGGTTTTGATGTCGAACTCCCACTGGTGCCAAGGGCATTTGAGAATTTCGCCCTCGCGGGTGTAGGTCATGCCGGTGAGGCCGTCGGGGAGGACGAGGGGGCGGAGGCGGCCGCGGCAGAGGGGCCCGGTCCTGTGTGGGCAGAGGTTGCGGAGGGCGTAGTAGTCGCCGCCCAGGTTGAAGACCCCGATTTCGCGGCCGTTGACGGTGACAATCTTGCGGCCGCCGGGCGGGATTTCGTCGGCGGTTGCGATGACGTGCGCGGGCATCAGTCGAGGCTGTAGAGCTCGGCGGCGGTGTCGTACATGACGCTGGGACGTAGTTTCTTGTCGAGCAGACGCATTAGGCCGGCAGGTTCTTCCCAATCCCAGTGGGGATAGTCGCTGGCGAAGACGAGAATTTCGTCGGCGTGGAGCCAGTCGAGGAAGGTTTCGAGGGCTTTGCGGTCGGGCGCGTTAGGGAAGGGCTGGGTACCGAAGCGGATGTGCTGGCGCAGGTATTCGCTGGGCAGGCGCTTGATCCAGGGTGTGTAATCGCGCAGGCTCTTCCAGTCGGCGTCCATGTGCCACATGAGGCCGGGTACCCAGAAGGTGTCGTGTTCGATGAAAAGGAATTTGAAGTTGGGAAACTTTTCAAAGACGCCTTCGCAGATGAGGCTGGCGGTGTGGGCCATGGCGATCTGGGGGCGGGCCATGCGCATTTCGAGATAGTAGGTGGGGAAGCCGGCTGCGGTGGGGGGCGCGGAGAAGCCGGCGCCCTCGCCGCCGAAGTGGGTGCACATGGGCAGACCGTTGCGCTCGCAGGCCTCGTAGATGGGGTGGTAGATGCGGTTGCCGAAGGGGTGGAGGCTGCCGGCGGGCATCAGGACCTGGGCGACGCCGGGATGATCGCCGAGGCGGTCGATCTCGGCTGCAGCCTGAATTGGGTCGGCGGGTGCGATGTGAATCGAGGCGCGCATGCGATCATCTTTGGCGACCCACTCTTCCAGCGTCCAGTCGTTGAAGGCGCGGCAGTAGGCGGTGGCGTAGTCGACGGTGGGATGGACGGCCATATTGTAGGGCCCGCCGGTGAGGACGGCGATGTCGATGCCGTAGGCGTCGAGGTGTTTTTTGCTACAGACTTCGGGGCGGGTTGACGGATCGGGCTCGTCCTCTGTGCCCTCCCACAGGTCCGGGCGGGCATGGCCTCCGGGCATATTGGTGTAGCCCAGTTGCGGGGTCATGGAGCCGAAGTCTTTGATTTGCTCGACGTACTGGCGCGGCAGGTAGGGAAAGAGAGCCTCTGCTTTGGGGGAATTGTGGTGCACGTCGCAGTCGATAATTCGCTGTCGGGCGGCGGTCTCCTGAGTGAGACTTTCCGCCTGAGCCGGTTCGGCTCCATTTGCAGGCGGGACGCCGGTGCTGGAAGTTCGCTCTTTCACCACTGTGGCCATATTTCGGCTCCTTTCTTTTGCCGCTTTCTCATCCTCTGCGGAGCAGGTTGGACTCTTCGCCCTCTATAGTACGAGGGGGTGGGCCAGATCGGCAGTCCGCCGTTCAGACAGTCTGCACTGCGGTTATTGGCTGGCCTGCTTGAGCAGGGCACGGGCCTGCTCCAGTATTTCCGAGCTTGGCGGATAGTGCCTGCCGGGTACGACATTTTCGGCCAGGATGCGCTCTTTTGCCAGCCCCTCGGCGGTCTCATAGACCTCGGTCAGCTCGACACATTCTTCGGCGAACCAGGAGGGCACGACGACGACGCCGTCATTGTCGCCGACGAGCACGTCGCCGGGCCGGACGAGGGCGCCGCCACACTGGATGTTTACATTCTCTTCCGCCGGGAACACCCAAGGTCCACCGCCGTAAGGGGTTCGATCGCGGGCGTAGATAATCAGGCCGTAGTTCTCCTCCACCATGATGTCGAGGTCGCGGATGCCGCCATCGCAGACGACGCCGTCGGCATTGTTCATTCTGAGTTGCAGGCCTTTCACGTCGCCAAAGACTGCGGCGGAGGGGTTGCCCATGATGTCGACGACGAGTACGTCGCCGGGGCCGCAGCGGGACATGGCCCGGTAGTCGATGGCGTCTTCGCCTGAGGGCGTCAGCGCTGCCAGATCCGGGCGGGGCGGCAGGTAGCGCATGGTGCGGGCGCGGGCGGCGAGGCGTTTGCCGGGGGTGAATGGGCGCACGTTATCCATAAAGGGCAGGGGCACGCCGGCGTAGGTGTGCACGACGTGCCAAACGGTGGCTACGGGCAGCTCTTTGAAGCGATCCAGGATGGACTGCGGCACTTCGACCGGTGTAAAGGAGCGTTCAGTCATCGGGCATCTCCGGAGAATCGGTGGACGGTTGATCGTGCAGGACATAGCAGGCACCTATTGGCGGCTGCAGTTGCCTGATCATACGCGAAAACAGGCGAATCGTCCACCAGGTGTCCTGGTGCTGGCGGAGCAGGCAGTTGCAAGTTGCCAAACTGCCCGAAATTGAACTGGATGCAACTACGCTTGCTCTTGTTTGCGGGCGGCACGCGCCTGCTCGTATGCCTCCGGACCGGGCGGGTAGTATTTGCCGGGCACGACGCCTTCGGCCAGGATCCGCTCTTTGATCATGTTCTCGGCATCCTCGTGTACTTCGGTCAGCTCGACGCACTCTTCGGCGAACCAGGAGGGCACGACGACTACGCCGTCGGCATCGCCTACGAGGACATCGCCGGGCCGGACGAGGGCGCCGCCGCATTGGACGTCGACGTTTTCCTGGGCGGGGATAGCGTAGGGGACGCCGCCGAGGGGCGTGCGATCGCGGGCGTAGATGATGAGACCGTACTCCTCCTGCACCATGATATCAAGGTCGCGGATGCCGCCGTCGGTGACGACGCCGTCGGCGTTGGTCATCTTGAGTTGGAGCGCTTTGACGTCGCCGAAGATGCAGGGCCTGGCATCGCCCATGACGTCGCAGACGAGGACGTCGCCGGGGCCGCAGCGGCCCATGGCGATATATTCGGGCGAGTTTTCGCCGATTTGCACTTCGGTCTGCAGGTCGGGACGGGGCGGCAGGTAGCGCAGCGTGCGGGCGCGGGCGGCGAGCTGCTGGCCGGGGGTGCAGAGGCGTACGTCATTCATATAGGGAAGGGGCACGCCGGCATAGCGATGGACTGTGTGCCATACGGTGGCGACCGGCAGTTTTTTGAAGCGGTCCAGAATGTGCTGCGGCACTTCGACCGGCGTAAAGGAGCGTTCGGTCATCGGGTGTCTCCTGGTGGGATGGATACTAGGATGTAATGCGCACGCTGGGCGTGCTGGGAATGAGAAACGGTCAGGCAGTGAACACGGAGGCCGCGTGCGGCGGGGCCAAAAACTGCTCAAGTCGGGGCACAGAAGCAGGGCTTTGGGGGAGGGCCCAACCACGCCGTGATCATACCTGAAGACGGTGGAAATGCCTATCAGAGAGGGGGTTGGATTCGGTCATCAGTTGAGACCGATTCGGGTGTTCCTGAGCCCTGCGCCAGGGGAGCGTATCCGTTTGCGGAAGCGGGATTTGTCTGAAACGATTTCGTAGCGGGGTCGCATTCAGTGTAAGATAAACAGATTCTGCCCACTACGGAAAAGCCCCTCCATGAAATCGAGTGAATCCACGTCAGCCGCTGCCGCGACGCGGTCGCATTGGGGTCTGCTGATCGCTTTGATGCTACCGGTCGGCATGGCGACGATGAATATGTCGATGTTCGGCGTGGCCCTGCCGACGGTACGGGACACGTTTGCGGTGGAGGCGGACATGGCGGCCTGGCTGTTGGCGGCTTACAGCCTGCCGTTCGTAATTTTCATGCCGTTGTACGGCAAGCTGGGTGACAGCCTGGGGAAGGCGCGTCTGTTCCAGAGCGGGATCGTCTTCTTTTTCGCGGGCTCCGTCATCTGTCTGCTGGCTGGAAGCTTGCCGCAACTCCTGATCGGCCGCGTGCTGCAAGGGATGGGCACGGCCGGCTACTACCCCCTTTGTATCGCCATTATTGCGGAGCGGTTTCCAGCGGCGCAGCGGGGCAGGGCGATGGGGACGTGGAGCTCGGTTGCACCGGGCGCGTCGACGTTGGGACCTTTGCTGGGCGGATTTGCGGTTGACAATTTCGGCTGGAACTATGTTTTCGTGCCTAGCCTGTTGGTTGCGCTGGTCGCCCTGTGGGCGGCGTACCTGCGGGTGCCGTCGCAACGCCCGATTCGCGGGGAGGGGCTGCAGGCATTTGACTGGCTGGGCGCGTTTCTACTGGGCGGCGCGCTCGTTTGTGCGATTTTTTTCCTATCGAGCCGCACGGTCACCGGTGTCGAACCGCTGCGGGACTGGCGGTTGCTGGCGGCCGCGGTTGGTCTCGGTCTGCTGTTCTGGCGGCGGGAGGGCCGGATACCCCGACCCCTTGTCAATTTCTCTCTATACCGGCGCAAGAATTTCGGGGTTGCCTCGCTGGCGGCCGGCTGTCGTATGGTGATCATGCACACAGCCATGTTTCTGAACGTGCTCTTTCTGACCGATGTATACGGGTTGGATGCGATAGAACTTGGCATTTTCACGACGATTTTTTCGGGTGCGATCTTTGCCACAACGCAGGTGGGAGGTCAGCTGTCGGACCGGGTGCACTGCCGCTGGCTTGTGGGAGGCAGCTTTGCGGTCATGATCAGTGCGCTGGCCGGGCTCGCGTTGTTCCCCTTGCCGCTGCTGGGCGCGGCGGCGCTGATGCTGACGCAATCGTTGGGCGGCGGCGTGGCGATGGCTGCGCTTCATCGCGCGGCGATGG
The DNA here is from genome assembly GCA_965207495.1 of Caldilineaceae bacterium. Lineage (GTDB taxonomy): Bacteria > Chloroflexota > Anaerolineae > Caldilineales > Caldilineaceae > Bin5. Next base: position 1,221,939 of record OZ242287.1, on the reverse strand, counting down.
AGGAGATCCCTACGGAGGAGAGCGGGTCGGCGGCCGGGCTATACAGCACGGCGCGATTTGGCGGCGGCGTCGTCGGCGCGACGATCGCCGGGGTGGCGCTACAGCAGGCGCTGCTGTTTACTCCGGGGCCGGGGGAGGCCTACCGGTTGGTATTCGGCGGGGTTGCGGCGATCAGTCTGGCGAGTCTAGCGGTGGCGTGGCGGTTGGAGCGGTGAGAACTGCAGGGGTGAACTGCAGGGGTCGGGGGTTAGGGGTCAGGGGTTAGGGGTTAGGGCGCGTTGACGTTTGTCTGAGCAGTGGTTTGCGGGAGCGAAGTGCGGCCGGCCCTCTCAGTTGCGCAAAGAATGTCCGATACGCCTTTGGGATTCCTCGCGGGTCTTCGTGGATAAGAAGGTGTTTCCCGCGCCGCACTGCGTACCTCCGCGGAGAGAAGGGTGTTCTCCGCGGCCCCTCGCTTGACTTCGCCGATCGACCAGTGGATACGGCGGCCGCCTCGGCTTCGGAAGCCTTGACGCACCAGAGAGGGGAGAGAATTCTGCACTTGGTTGTCCTTCTTGTGGTGCCTTTATCGGGGAGAGTAAGGAGGCTGACATGTCGAATATCGTGCTCGATGTGGTGAAACCGGTCGCAAAGCGGATTCTGCTGGCGTGGGAGCGTTTGGAGTCTGGGGTCAGCTATGATTTAACCTCCAGTGCGTTCATAGAGGACCCATACCGCACCTACGAAGAGCTGCGCCGGAAGGATCCCGTCCACCGCATGCGGTTAGTCGAGGCGTGGGCGTTGACCCGGTACGAAGATGTGCAGGACGTTCTGATTGACCACAAGCGTTTTACGAACGCGGAGCGCAACTACGACTATATGCAGTATCGAACATTTCTGGACCTGGACCCCCCTGATCACACCAGGTTGCGGGGGCTTGTCTCCAAAGCCTTTACGCCGCGCGCTGTAAGGGAGCTTGGGCCGCGCATCCAGGGACTTGTTGACGAACTCCTGGACGCGGTCGCCGGCAAAGACCGGATCGAACTGATTAGCGATTTTGCATTCCCGTTGCCGGTTATTGTCATCGCCGAAATGCTGGGCGTTCCAGCAGGGGATCGAGCGCGTTTCCGGGAGTGGTCATACGACATAGCACTCTCGGTCAATCCACTGCTCAACAGCGAACAGATAGAGCGGGTCCAACAGGCGACCGAGGAGCTCTTCGACTATTTCGAGGGTATCATCGAGCAGCGGAGGCAGGCGCCCCAAAATGACTTGATCAGCGCGTTGCTGGCTGCTGAGGAAGAGGGGGACAGACTGACGCACGAGGAACTGCTGTCAACACTTGTGCTGTTGCTGGTCGCAGGCAACGAGACGACGCGTAACCTGATCGGCAACGGCATGTTGGCCCTGCTCAAAAGTCCGGCGCAGTTGCAGCGGCTCAGGGATCATCCGCAACTGTTGGATTCAGCCATCAACGAGTTGCTCAGGTATGACAGCCCCGTACAGATCGACGCGCGTAACGCCATCGACGATGTGGAGATCGGGGGCAAACGGATTGCTGCCGGGCAGAGGATTCTGGCGATAGTCGGGGCTGCAAATCGAGACCCGAAAGTTTTCGCCAACCCCGACGAACTGGATATCGGGCGCGACGAAGTCAGCCACCTGTCCTTCGGGCGCGGCATTCACTACTGCCTCGGCTCTCCGCTTGCGATCCTGGAAGGACGGATCGCCTTCACCAGCCTGCTGGAGCGGTTCTCTTCGATACGGTTGGTCTCGGATCCTGTGTTCAAAGAACAGATTGTACTGCGAGGCGTCGAAGCGCTGTGGGTCGAGGTCGAACATTGAAAGTGCGGGGGAACAGGTTTCACTGACATCCGGAGAAGCCTGTTCAAAATTGGTCCCGCTTGCTGAGCACATGTGGGCGCGTACGGCTGTGCCGTCGGGCGTGACCGCTGCCATGTCCAGGCCCTGGCGAACTGCGTAAACCTGTCGGCCCAAACACCATTTACCTCCCAGCGTGCGTAGCGCTTAAATGCACTGTTCCTCTTGCCCTGCGTAGGCACGTGAGTGTCCATGCATAGATGCGTGAAGTTTCTACCACTGATAGTAGATAATTCTCTTTGTAGACATCCTACTATTGTCGCCACTGTGACTCAATTAATTGAACGTCAGCGAGACCTGATGAAATTGCACTCAGGTTTGGCGCGTGTTAGCTAAAGACTGAACGCCTTTCGGGGATGCGGGGCCGGGCCGCGGGGATCGATGCCACTTAGGACGGACAGCAGAGCGTGCGCGCCAAGACTTCGTCTTGGATGGAGCGGGCTGGCTCCGAGAGGTGGATTGGGGCCGTCAATTGGGTCTCGGTCTGAAACCCGTGTTCTTCGAGCAGGATTTCCCACTCAGTCGGCGCAAATGGCCTGACATTCGGTTGTCGTCCCGTCCCCGACTTGGCAGGTCTGCATCCAGGTCTGTCTGTGGCATGCTTTCATCTCCCGCCGACTTCTATTTCAGGTTTTGCTGCCCCAGCCACCGCCGCCGGGGGTCTCGATGCGCAGGCGCTGGCCGGGCTGAAGGCGGCGGGTGACTTTGGAGGAGAGTTCTTCCTCTGAGCCGTCGGTATCGATGAGGAGATTGCGGCCGGGCGCGGCTGGGTCGCCTCCGGCCAGGCCCCAGGGTGCGATGGCGCGGCGTTCGCTGAGGATGGTGGCGGTGGTCGGCCGCAGGATTTCGTACTCGCGCACGATGCCTTCGCCGCCGCGATGCTTTCCGGCGCCGCCGCTGTCCCGCCGCAGGTGATAGCGGGTCAGGCGCAGCGGGTAGGCCATTTCGAGGGCTTCGACCGGTGTGTTGAGCGTGTTGCTCATGTGGACGTGCGCGCCGCTGAAGCCGTCCCCCTGCGGGTGCGCGCCCATGCCCCCTCCGAGCGTCTCGTAGTAGGTCCAGGGCGAGCCGTCGGCGTTTTCACCCCCCATTGTACAGTTGTTCATTGTGCCCTGTCCGGCCGCGGCGACGCGATCGGGCAGAGCCTGGGCCAGCGCGCCGAAGACGGCGTCGGTGATGCGCTGGGAGGTCTCGACATTGCCGCCGGCGACGGCAGCGGGCGGGCGGGCGTTTACGAGGCAGCCGGACGGTGCGTCGACCTGGACGGGCGCAAAACAGCCGGCGTTGACGGGCACGTCCTCGCCGACGAGGCAGCGGACGACATAGTAGCAGGCCGACCTGGTTACGCTGAGGGGGGCGTTGAGGGAGCCGTAGATGCTGGGACAGGTGCCGCCGAAGTCGAAGGTGACGGTCTCGCCTTCGATGGTGGCGGTCACGCGGATGGGCGCGGGCGTTGTGTGCCCATCAATAACCGACTCGATCGGGTCCTCAAAGGTGTAGCTGCCGTCGGGCCAGGTGCGAATGGCAGCGCGGGTGAGGCGCTCGCTGTATTGCTGCAGATGGCCGGCGTAGGCCAGCAGTTCCTCATTGCCATGACGGGTGGTCAGCTCGCGGAGGCGGCGTTCGCCGACGGCGTGGGCGGCGCGTTGGGCGGCGAGGTCGCCGCGGCGTTCGTCGGGCGTGCGCACGTTGCGCAGGATCAGATCGAGGAGGGATTCCACCAGCTCGCCGCTTTCGTAGAGCTTCAGGGGCGGGATGATGATGCCCTCCTGGTACAGCTCGGTGGAGAGGGGCAGGGAGCCGGGTGACATGCCGCCGACGTCGGCGTGGTGGGCGCGGCTGGCGGCGAAGAAGTGGGGGGCGGAGGGTGAGGCGTGAGTGACCTCATTCTCCGCTACATTTGAGTCGCTCCCTCCTGCGTGTTCGTCATGGCCCTCGTCCAGGAAGACCGGCGAAACCAGCGTGATGTCGGGCAGGTGGGAGCCGCCGAAGTAGGGATCGTTGAGAATGACGACATCGCCGGGCTGCCAGCGGTCGAAGACGGCGAGGGCGGCGGCGACGCTGTCGGGCATTGCGCCGAGGTGGGCGGGAATGTGCGCGGCCTGGGCGACGAGGCGCCCGGCGCCGTCAAAGAGCGCGCAGGAGAAGTCAAGGCGCTCTTTTATGTTGGGCGAGTAGCTTGTGCGTTGGAGGGTGATCCCCATCTCTTCGGCGATGCCGCTGAAACGATGGCGGTAGAGCTCGAGCGTGATGGGATCGGGAGCCATGGAACGGCAGTGGTCGGTGGTCGGTGGTCAGTGGCTGGATTTCAGGCGTGGGATTCCTGGGTTTGGGCCCAGGAGAGCACGCGCAGGCCGAATAGGATGAGGAGAGCGGCGATGCCGGTCCAGACCCAGAAGCGGAAGAAGGCGCCGCGGAGGGCCCACTGCGAGGCGAGGGCGTCGTTGATCGTCTTTGGGTAGGCCAGTTCGTGACGTTCGCCTATTGCCACGTTGGTGAAGTTTTGCTGGCGGCCATCGGGCCAGAGGACTGTCAGCTCATACACGTCTTCTGCGTCTTCCAGATCGAAGACGATTGTGCGGTTGGCTGCGTCGACCAGGCCTTCCAGGGTTACGAATTCGAGGGTGAGAGAGAGCGAAGCGCCATCGGTGGCGTAGACGTCATCCTCGGGGACGGTGAAGGCGACCCAGTGGTTGCCCTCCGGTACGTCGGCTGCGAAGATTTCGGCGTCGGGCAGGCCGACTTCGAGCGCGTCGCGGACGGGGATCCAGAGCAGAAGAGCGGCCACAATCAGCGGCAGCAGGAAGAGCAGGAGACGTTGCTGGGAAGAAAGTGTCACCATCTTACAACTCCGAAGGGAAGCTATTTCTTGTATCTTGACATCCAGATTTCAAATGCCTGGCAGAGCCCATTGGGCATCCAGAACGTATCATAACACAGCCGGGGCGCAAGGCCAGCTTCAGGCGCCTGCGCGCGCCAGCAGGAGGTTGTGGCGCTCGTCGACGCTGGCCGACCAGCCGGGGGCGACGACGGTGGTGGTGTCGAATTGGAAGACGATGGCGGGGCCTTCGAGACGGTGGCCGGGCCGAAGGCGGACGCGATCATAGCAGAGGGTGGCGGCGGGCCCGTCGGGGCCGAACCAGACCGGTTTGGCGGCCACCTGTGCTGCTTCCGGGTCGGGGGGTCCGAGGGGTTCCTGCGGCAGGCTGAGCTGGGCGCCGGAACCGGTACCGCGCAGACGCACGGCGACTGATTCGACGGTTTCGGAGCGCATGGCGTAGCCGTAGCGGGCTTCGTGGGCGGCGTGAAAGGCTTCGATGGAACGCTGCACAGCCTGCGAGGCCTGGGCCGCGGTTGGCGCGGGCAGGCCGAGGGAGACGGAGAGTTCGTAGCTCTGCCCGCGATAGCGCAGGTCCATTGAGGCTTCCAAGGCGGGCGAGTCGACCCCTTCGGCGGCCAGTACGGCTTTCACCTGCTGTTCCAGGGCGTCGGCGACTTCTTTCAATGGTGCAGGCTCCTCCACCAGGCTCTCTGCCTGGACCAGAAGGGCCTGGGAGGACTCGTGGACGACTTCGGCGATCAGGAGGCCGAGGGCGCTGAGAACGCCGGGGCTGGGGGGCAGGAGGATGCGGGGAATGCCAAGGGCGTCGGCCAGATCGCAGGCGTGAAGGGGGCCGGCGCCGCCGAAGGGCACGAGGGTGAAGGTGCGCGGGTCGAAGCCGCGTTCGACTGAGACGCGGCGGAGGGCACGTTCCATGCGGGCATTTGCGACCTGGATGACGCCCAGAGCGGCCTCATGAATAGAGAGCCCACCGAGCCGGGCGCCCAAGTCGGCCAGGGCCGTCTCGGCCGCGGCGACGTCGAGCTCCATGGCCCCGGTGCCGCCGAGGAACTGGCCGGCGTCCAGGCGTCCGAGGACGAGATTGGCATCTGTGACGGTCGGTTGTTGGCCGCCGCGTGCGTAGCAGACGGGACCGGGCACGGCGCCGGCGCTTTCGGGTCCGACACGGAGGCCGCCGCCGGCGTCTACGCGCGCCAGGCTGCCGCCGCCGGCGCCGACGGTGTGAATGTCGATGATGGGCAGCCGCAGGGGGAGGCCGGCCACTTCGCTTTCTGTAGTGCGGGGTACGCGGCCGGGACAGAGGGCGACGTCGGTGCTTGTGCCGCCCATGTCGAAGGTGATGATACGCGGGCCTTGCCGGCCCGGTTTCTGATCTGCCCGTAAAGACGACTCCTGGCCTGCGGCCGGCGGACTGTCGTCGATGCCGGCAAGCTGGGCCAGTCGGAATGCGCCGACGACGCCGCCTGCCGGGCCGCTGAGGACGAGGCGGGCCGGTTCGCGGGCGGCCTGTGTGGTACCGATGGCGCCGCCGTTGGACTGCATGACGCGGACGGGAAGGGTGGCCCGTTGGGGGTCTGCGTTCTGCGGGCGCGTGCCACCGGCGTCTGCGAGGGCGTCGGTCAGGTGTTCAAGGTAGCTGCCGACGAGCGGGAGCAGGTAGGCGTTGATTACGGTGGTGGCGGTGCGCTCATACTCGCGGTATTCGGGCAGTATGTCGCTGCTGAGCGAGACTGCGAGGTGGGGACAGGCGTCGCGCAGGATGTGGGCGGCGCGGCGTTCATGCTGGGGATTGCGGAAGCTGTGGAGAAAACAGACGGCGAGACTTTGGGGGGCGGCTGCGGTGATCTCGGCGGCTGTGCTGGCGAGGGCATCCTCGTCGAGAGGGGTGAGGACGCTGCCGTTTACGTCAAGCCGCTCAGCCGCTTCGAAACGAAGATCGGACTCCACCAGTGGATGAGGGCGCTGCTGGTGGAGGGCGTAAAGATTGGGCCGGTTCTGGCGTCCGATTTCGATGACGTCGACGAAACCGGCGGTGGTCAGGAGGGCGGTGCGGGCGCCGCGGCGTTCGAGCAGGGCGTTGGTGGCGATGGTTGTGCCGTGTACGAGCTCAGCGTCGACGGGCGCGTCTTCTGCGGAGGAAGCTACTATGCCCAGGTGTGTCAGCCCGGCGAGGATCGCGCGGCTCTGGTCTGCGGGCGTGGTGGCATCCTTGTGGACCAGCAGACGGCCGTCTTTCAACAGGACGAAGTCGGTGAATGTGCCGCCTACATCGATTCCAACCAGGGTCGTGGGCATTGTGGGCGTTCCTGAAGGTGGGCGTTGGGCCAAGGGTTTGTGGCGGGCGGGTGAGACCTGTTATCAGTCCGAAATGATGCGCACGTGCGCCACCCATTTTACCTGCCGCAGGGCGTCGTCGGTTTCGCTGGGGACGATGAGGCGGACGAGGCCGCCGGCCCGTGTCAGAGGGCGGCCGTCGAGCGTATGGGCGAGAATGACCGGCCGCGATGTTGGCTCGGCCAGCTCGGTATGCAGTGCGCGTGTGCCGAAGCCGTCGGCGCTGACTACTTCCACCTGGGTCCAGTCGGCGGGCCAGAGCAGGTTGACGAGGTCGAGCAAGCGCAGGCCGGTGAAGGAAAAGGGGCCGGAGGTGCCGTGGCCGGTGGAGACGATGTAGCAGTCGGGCACGGTTACCTGTTTCGGGCTGGGTGCGTGCTCAGGGAGGTTGCCGGCCGGGATGAAATCGAGGCTGTGCAGGGCCCCCGGGGTGATGCGATGCGCGGCGCCGTCGGGCAGGTGAACGGTCAGGTCGGCGTCGGGGGACGGCGGCAGCGGGTTGGGCTCGTGTGAATGGGGGGCGAGCGGATCGTTGCCTGTCACAGTTTCGGTTCCGTCGAGAATGTGAGGGGGAAGCCGGCGGCGCGGGCGAGGGAGTGGGCGTCGCTGATCAGGCGTTTTGCTTCGGATTTCGGGCGGGAACAGACTGGGGCGACGCCTTTTGAATGGGCCTCCCAGGTGACGGTTTCGGCGATTTCGGCGGACAGGGTGAAGACTTGGCCGAGCGTGTCGATGACGAATTCGTAGGGGGTCACGTCGTCGTTGTGGACGAGGATGGTCCAGGGTTCTTCGCGGGCAGTGTCGACGGCGATATCGACGTCGATATCGACATCGGGATCGGCGCCGGCGCCTGTCTCAGCGACCATCGCTGGATCCGGGCGGAGCGATTTATCGATGGCCTGGTCCTTGTCGCGGGCATGGGGCGATGAACCTCCGGCGAGGCCGGGCATGATCGTAGAATATGAATGGGTCTGTGTGAACCGGCGTCTGGCGACCATGGAGCAGAAAGTACCACAGGGGGTGTGTAATGGGCAAGAATTTTGTCTAGTTTTTGGTGGTCAGCTTTTAGTTTATAGTAGTCAGTTTCTAGTTTTTGGTGAACAGCGAACTGCAGGGGTTAGGGGACTGAGATTAGGGCGTGGGGAGGAAGACACTGTTGGCTAGACACGATGCCGGGGAAGAATGAACACGGTGGCTAGCAAGGGCGGGGCGTTGCGGGGGCGCGGAACTGCGGGGGAACTACAGGGAAACTGCAGGGATTAGGGGCTGGGGATAGGGGGTTGAGACAGCAGGTGGGGGAGGAAACACTGTTGGCTAGACATTATGCCGGGGAAGCATGAACACGGTGGCTAGCAAGGGCGGGGCGTTGCGGGGGCGCAGCCCCTGCACAAGGGAGGGCCGAAGGCCCGGACGCCCAAATGCAGTGGTCGGTGGTCGGTGGTTAGTGGTCAGTTTCTGGTGGTTGGAGGTTATGTGAGGTAGAAGGTGGCGGCATCTTGGCGCGGCTTCGTAGTGAAGCTTTTTGGGGTGGTCGCGAGTTAGTTCTTGCTGGGTCGTGATCCGATTCTTATGATTTGCCTGGGCTTTTGGCGCGTGCTATACTGCGCCGGTCCGGAAGTTCTTTTTTTTGGTTGCGGCTGCTGACCGCCGGCGTGGTGGATTGGCCGCTGTCGCCTCCTATTCGTGTCTTGGATGTATGTGTGGCGTGCCGCGGTGCGTTGCTGCTGCCAGGTTGCGGTTGCATCGCCCATAGAGCGTCTATCGGCCTGCGCTGAAACGCAGCGCATTAGCTACTTACACGCTTTCCTCTTTGTGGACGGTTTTGGCAACGAGTCCCGCCAGGTGGGATGGAGTTTGTGCTCGCCCCCGCCTGCGCGACCGAACAGTTCTGCCGCAGGGAAGAGAGTGCATCCGGCCCGCCCGCATTCGATGCCAATGGGGCAGGTGGGCCCAATCTTCACCAAAGGAGCAAAGTACCAAAATGGCAAGTGTAACCTACGAACATGTCTACAAGCGCTTCGGCGACGTCGTGGCCGTCAATGACCTGACGATTCACGTCGAGGACAAGGAGTTCCTGGTCTTTGTCGGTCCCTCGGGTTGCGGCAAGACGACCAGTCTGCGCCTTCTGGCCGGGCTGGAGGAGATCACTGAGGGGCAGATTCTGATCGGTGACCGCATCGTCAACGACGTGCCGCCGAAGGATCGGGACATCGCGATGGTGTTCCAGAGCTATGCTCTGTACCCGCACATGAGCGTCTATGACAACATGGCGTTCGGGCTGAAGCTGCGCAAGACGCCGAAGGACGAGATCCAGAGGCGTGTGGAAGAGGCCGGCGGGATTCTGGGCATTGAGCATCTGCTCGACCGCAAGCCGAAGCAGCTTTCGGGTGGCCAGCGCCAGCGCGTGGCGGTGGGCCGTGCGATTGTGCGTGAGCCGGCTGTATTCCTTTTTGACGAGCCGCTGTCGAACCTGGACGCGAAGCTGCGCGTGCAGACGCGTGCAGAGATTTCCAAGCTGCACCAGCGCCTGGCGACGACCTTTATTTATGTGACACACGACCAGGTTGAGGCGATGACGATGGCCTCCCGTATCGCGGTGATGAAGGACGGTGTGCTGCAGCAGGTCGACTCGCCGCAGAACCTGTACGATCACCCGTCGAATATCTTCGTGGCCGGTTTCATCGGCAGCCCGAGCATGAACTTCTTCGATGCCACGCTGGTTGAGAGCGACGGCAAGATGGAGGTCAATGCGGGCGGTTTCCGGCTGGATGTGCCGCCGGAGAAGACAGCGGAGTGGCGGGAGCATCTGGGCAACGAGGTGATCTTCGGCATCCGCCCAGAGGACATCCACTCGAAAGAGTTTGCACCGCCGCAGATTCTCGAGTCCGACATGGCGGCAACGGTCGACGTCACCGAGCTGATGGGCAATGAGATTTTCCTCTACTGCCTGACACCGGATGACAAGCAGTTCATCTCGCGTGTCGACCCGCGTGTGCGGGTTTCGACCGGCGACGAGATGGAGTTGGCAGTCAATATGGCCAATGCGCACATCTTCGATCCCAAGACGGAGCTGTCGCTGGCCGGTTAATTTTGCGATGCTAGAGGAGAGGAGGGGGAGTGAGGAATTGTTCCTCCTCCTCTCCTCCGGTTTTCCCCTTCTTATCTTCAAGGCACCCTCTCCTTACACAGTAGTACCTTGCAAAACTTCGTTGTTGGCGCAGGTCCTCTTTCACCGCAGTTACCAGCCACCAGGCAGCGGTGGCCTCAAGAAACGCCTGTCCACTCTTCACGCGTCACTGCCTGTCTTCTCCGAAGGCGGACTGTTAGCCTTCAGAATCGGTTCCTCCAACTAAATATCACAGTTCAGACAAGGAGCGTAGCATGAAACTGCTTAATCGATTGACGATACTCCTGTTGTTATTTGCTGTCTTGTTGGCGGCGTGCGGGGCTGCGGAAGAGCCGGCGGCCGCGGAGGCGCCGGTTGCAGAGAGCGAGAGCCAGACGGAGGAGATGGGTACGACGGAGGATTATCTCAACGCCTCGCGTGAGGAGACGGTGATCCTGGACAGGACGAGCCCGCTGCAAGGTAGTGACAACTGGAATCCCTACGTGCGCGGCAGTGCGGTCGGGTGGGGCTATACGGAGTTTTCGGATGTGCTGACGTTGCTGAACTACGGCAGCGGCGAAATCGAGAACTGGCTGGCGGAGTCGCTGACGCCCAACGAGGATCATTCTGTCTGGACGCTCAAGTTGCGCGCCGGCATCACCTGGCAGGATGGTACGCCGTTCACGGCGGACGATATCATCTTTTCGACCGAGCTGCAGATGAACAACGATGCGCTCGGCCAGCATTTCGCTTACCAGGAGTGGATCGAGTCGGTGGAGAAGGTGGATGATCTGACGGTTATTTACAACCTCAAGAAGTCGAATGTGCGCTTCAAGCTGGAGCGTTTTTCGGATAACATTTGCGGCGTGGACTATTTTGTCCCCAAGCATATCTGGGAAAACGTGGAAGACCCGGCCACGTTCAAGAATTTCGACCTGGAGAATGGGTTGCCGATGGGTACCGGCCCCTACAAGCTGGCCAAGGTCACTGAGAACGAGACGATCTGGGTGCGCAACGACAACTGGTGGGCTGCTGAAATCGGTCTGAAGAAGCTGCCGGAGCCGAAGAAGCTGGTCATGTCCTACACCGGCACCGAGGAGATCCGCCTGGCGACAGCGATCGAGGACGACTATGACGGCCTGCACGACATCACGTTTGGCTCGTTCCAGGCGTTGGTGGCGCAGAATCCCAACTGGATTGCGTTCCAGGATGAGATGCCGTTTGTCTGGCCCGACCCGTGCGCGCGCAGCCTGACGGTCAACAACTCGATCGAGCCGTGGAACGACAAGGATATGCGCTGGGTCCTGAACTATGTGATGGACCGGCAGCAGATCATCGACATCGCCTATGAGGGGACCTCGATCATGGGCCCCTATCCGTTCCCGCTATACCCTTCGATGCAGAAGTTCGCCGACCTGGTGCCGGCCGAGACGATCGCCAAGTTTACGCAGCCAAACGTGGCCGCAGCGGAGGAGATTCTGCTCGCCAAAGGTTATGAAAAGTCGGGTGACTACTGGGAGAAAGACGGGGACGAACTGAGTCTTGAGATCCAGGTTTACGAAGGCATCAGCGAATTGGAACGCGTCGCTGACGTATACGCCGAGCAGCTGCAGCGATTCGGCATCAATGCCGTAAAAGTGAATCTGATCGGCGGCACCTGGGTCGAAAACGTGGACACGGGCAACTACGAAGCACAGAGCGGCTGGCAGACCTGCGGTTCGATTGTCGAACCGTGGAATACGCTGCGCACGCTACGCGCGGATGAGGTGCCCCCACAGGGCGAGCGACACCAGTTGCCTCAGTCCAACCGTTTCCGCTGGCACAATGCCGAGTTCAGCGAGTTGGTAGACCAGATCAGCGAGTTGGGTTGGGACGATCCGCTGTTGTACGAGCTTACGGCACGCGCCCTGGAAATCTACTACGACGAGATCCCGGCCATTCCGACAGCTCAATCCAAGAAACTGGTGCCTTTCAACACCACTTATTGGACGAACTGGCCGACGGTCGACAACTACTATCAGCGTCCGGTGATCTGGTGCCCGAGCTTTGTGGGCATCCTGCCGGAGATTGAATCGACGAGCAAGTAACTGCAGTAGTCAGTGGTCGGTGGTCAGTGGTCAGTAACGCCGCTGGCCGCTGACTGCTGAAATTCTTCTCATGCGCGGACTGACCAAAGAGTACGTTCTGCAGCGTTTTCTGATGTATCTCCTGACCATCTGGTTGGGCTCTACGCTGATCTTCGTGATCCCGCGTTTGGCGCCGGGCGACCCGGTGAGCGCGATGGTAGGCCGCCTTTCGCTGGATGCAGGCTACATAGAGAACGCGGACCAGTTGATCGCCAGCTGGAAGGCCCGTTTCGGGCTGGATGCCCCGATTCATGTACAGTATTTCCGGTATTGGGGCAACGTGTTCCAGCTCAATTTCGGCTATTCGCTGTCGCACTTTCCAACCGAAGCGTGGACGATGGTCAGGGGCGCTTTGCCGTGGTCGCTGGGTATATTGACGGTGGCGACCGTGCTGTCCTTTTCTATTGGCGTGACGATCGGCTCGCTGATGGGCTGGCGGCGCACGCCGCGCTGGTTGCAGTTGATCCTGCCGAGCAGCTTGACCTTTACTGCGATCCCCTACTTTATGTTCGGCATCATGCTGATCTATCTGGTGGCATTTGAACTGGACTGGCTGCCGGCGACGGGGGCTTATTCGCGCAGAGTCGACCCCGGATGGAACCTACCGTTCATCAAGAATGTGCTCACCCACGCGATACTGCCGGTGGTGTCGATTGTGCTGACCTCGATGGGGGGCTGGGCGCTTGGTATGCGGGGTCTGATGATCAGCGTCAACAACGAGGACTATTTTCTGCTGGCGCAGGTGAAGGGGCTGTCGCCGTCGCGCATATTCTTCAGGTACGGGGTGCGCAACGCGATTCTGCCGGCGCTGACCGCGCTGGCGCTTGGCCTGGGGGGCCTGATCAGCGGCTCCATTCTGGTCGAGTTTATCTTCGCTTATCCGGGCACCGGCTATACTCTGTACCAGGCGATTATCTCGCAGGATTACACGGTGACACAGGCGATCGCCAACCTGATTATTCTCGTGACTGCAACGAGCGTTTTCCTGCTCGATCTGCTTTACCCCTTTATCGACCCGCGCATTACCTACAAGAGGGACATGCGCTAAGACGAGAAACAGATAAGACCGTTGACTGTAGGACAGCAGACCGTTGAAGAAGAGACCACCCCGGCGCGCGGCTGGGGGCTGAATACGTGGGACTCCCCGTGGCTGAACTTCAAGTTCCTGCTGGGCGTTACCATCGTCGGACTGATCCTTCTGTTCGGCCTGATAGGGCCTCTTTTCTGGGATACCGACCTGGCGTACACGGGGGCGGGGCCCTTGAACAAGCCACCGGTGTGGCAGGAAGGGGGTCTGCCAGAGCACCCCCTGGGCACGGAGAGTAACGGGCGCGATATGCTGGCGCAGTTGATCCTGGCTACGCCCTCCTCACTCAAGGTAGGGTTTCTGGCGGCGATCATTGGTATGGGCATCGGCATGGTACTGGGTTCGGTGGCGGGTTACGTTGGGGGATGGTGGGACCATGTGATCCGCACGCTCAGCGACTCGGCAATTACGATCCCGGCGCTGGTCGTTCTGGTTGTGATCGCTTCCTACGTGCAGATGACTGACACGACGGCGATGGCGCTGATCCTGGCGGCATTTGCCTGGCCGGGACCGACGCGCCTGGTACGCTCGCAGATACTTACTTTGCGCGAGCGCAGCTACGTGCGGATGGCGCATCTTTCGGGGGCGCCGGCGCTGGAGATCATGTTCGTGGAGATGCTGCCCAACATGCTGCCGTGGCTGGCGGCAAGCCTCACCGGGGGCATTTCGGTGGCGATCCTGGGCGCGACAGGGCTGGAGGTGCTGGGACTGGGTCCGACGCGCGTGCCCTCGCTGGGGCTGATCATCAACCAGGCTACGACCAACGCTGCGCTGGTGCGGGGACTGGTGTGGTGGTGGCTGCCGCCGATCATCATCCTGATGGTCATCTTCGTGGGTTTCTTTCTGATGACGATCGGGCTGGATGAGATCGCCAACCCGCGCATCCGGCAGTTCAGTTCGACGCGACGCGAGCGGACGGCGGCAGGCGAACTGCCGCCTGTCGAGCACGTAGACGACAGGGCTGACGGCGGGAAGGGTGATTCTCTGGAAGTGGACGATCTGCACGTCCACTATTTCACGCCGCGCGGGGAAATCATTGCCGCAAACGGCGTAAACTTCAATGTTCGCAAGGGCGAGATCCTGGGCCTGGTGGGTGAATCGGGCTGCGGCAAGACGACGGTGGCGATGGCTATTTTGCAGGTGGTACAGCCGCCGGGCCGGATCGTGCAGGGGGCGGTGCGGATTGAAGATAAAGACCTGGTCAGTCTGTCGGGCAAAGCGCTGCGCGAAGTACGGTGGCGCGACCTGGCGTTGGTGCCGCAGGGCGCTATGAACTCGCTGAACCCGGTCACGCCGATCCGCGAGCAGATGGGTGACGCGATCCTGGCGCACGAGAACGTGGGCCGGATGGAACTTGAGGCGCGTATTCTCGGTCTGCTGAACGACGTCGGGCTGCCGGAGCGGGTCATTGACATGTACCCGCATGAGTTGAGCGGGGGCATGAAGCAGCGGGTCTGCATTGCGATGGCGATTGCGCTCAACCCGCAGGTGATCATCGCGGACGAGCCGACGAGCGCGCTGGACGTGGTGGTACAGCGGGTGGTGGCACAGACGCTGCTGGAGGTGAAGGAAAGGCTGGGCGTCTCGATGGTGATGATCGGCCATGATATGGGCTTGCAGGCGCAGCTGGTGGACCGGATTGCGGTGATGTATGCCGGTAACCTGGTGGAGGTGGCGCCGGTGGAATCGGCCTTTGCGGAGCCGCTGCATCCGTACACGCAGCTGCTGATCGAATCGATCCCATCGATCAAAGAGCGCAAGCCGTTGAACGTGACGGAAGGGCTGACTCACGACCTGCGCAACCCGCCGCCCGGCTGTATTTTTCAGTTCCGCTGCCAACATGTGGAGCAGATTTGCCGCGAGCGGAGGCCGGAGCTGGTGGAGAGAGAGGATGACCACCTTGTGGCGTGCTGGCTGTACGAGCCGGAGCGCCACTCCCTGATCGAGCTGGACGAGGCATGACCGAGACTGCCAAGGCGGAACCGCTGCTCCAGATCAGGGAGGCCACGATGGCGTTTGGCGGCGGCTTTATGAGTTCGCAGCCGCCGCTGGTGGCGCTGGACTCATTCAGCCTCGACCTGCACGAATCGCCGGCCCAGATCACGACGATTGCGGGCGAGAGCGGGAGCGGCAAGACCACTCTCGCCAATCTCGTGCTCGGCTTTATCACGCCGTCGGGAGGGCAGATCCTCTACAAGGGCGTTGACGTCTCGCAGATGGACCGCCGGCAGCGGATGACCTACCGCCAGGAGGTCCAGGCGATCTTCCAGGACCCGTATGAGGTCTTCAACCCCTTCTTTCGCATCCAGCACACTTTCAACCTGGTCATGCGTCATTTTGCCCTGGCCCGCAACAAGGCGGAGAAACGGGAACTGATCGAGGACGCGCTCAACGTGGTCGGTTTGCGGGGGGATGAGATCCTGGAGAAGTACCCGCACCAGTTGAGCGGCGGACAGCGGCAGCGGGTGATGGTGGCGCGGGCCTATCTGCTGCGGCCGCGGTTGATTGTGGCGGACGAACCGGTTTCGGCGGTGGACGCTTCGCTGCGGGCGATGATCCTGGATATCATGCTGCGGCTGCGCGACGAGCACGGCATCTCCTTTCTGTACATCACGCACGACCTGTCGACCGCCTACCAGATCGGCGACAATATGATCGTTCTGTTCCAGGGTATCACGGCGGAGACGGGGGATACGGGCCGGATCATCGAGAACCCGCAGCACCCCTACGTACAGGAGCTGATCAACTCGATCCCGGTGCCGGACCCGAAGGTCAAGTGGGACACGGATATCAGATTGCCGGCCGAGGAGACGATGCGAATGCAGGGCGCGGAGGGGGCAATCCGCGGCTGCCGATTTTACCCGCGCTGCCCGCACGGGATGGACGTCTGCCTCGAAGAGCAGCCGCCGCTTATCGCGGTTGAGGGCGAACATGCCGTGGCCTGTTATCTGTATGAGGATGGAAATAGTGAGTGAAGAGAAGTGAGAAGTGATGGAAAAATCGCCGCCTCCGCAGCGCTTCCTCTCGGACCGCCCGCCCGCTCTTGCACACCGCCATACGCGACTATAACAGAAGGAGTCAGACGATGACGTCTCCATTTACCGACTTTGAGTTGATGCGTGACCTGCAACAGGACGGCGGCAAGATCGTGCTGCTGGTGATGGATGGTTTGGGCGGGCTGCCGGCTTCGCTTGGAGGAAAGACCGAATTGGAGTCGGCCCACACGCCCAATTTAGATGGGTTGGCCGTGTCCGGGTCTTTAGGACTGAGCGTACCGATCAGGCCGGGCATCGAACCGGGAAGCGGGCCGGCGCATCTGAGCCTGTTCGGGTACGATCCGGTGCGGTACATGATCGGGCGGGGCGTGCTGGAGGCGCTGGGGATTGGCTTTCCTCTGCAGGCCAGCGACGTGGCCGCGCGAGGAAATTTCGCGTCGGTCGACGGGGACGGGCTGATCACGGACAGGCGGGCGGGGCGGATCTCGACGGAGGAGTGTATCCGGCTGACGACCAGGCTGCGGGAGGCGAGCGCAGGGTTCTTTGGGGACTGCGAGGTGTTTGTCGAGCCGGTGCAGGAGCACCGCTTCGTGTTTGTACTGCGGGGCGAGGGGCTGGGAGGCAGTTTGACGGACACGGACCCGCTGGCGGTGGGGAAGAGGCCGTTGCCGGTGCGGGACGAGAGCGGGAGCGACGAGGGCGCGCGCACGGCTGAAATGGTGAATCGCTGGGCGGCGCACGCGCGCAGTGTGCTGGCGGAGGAGCCGCGTGCGAACAGCCTGAATCTGCGGGGCCTGGCGCAGGACCCGGGGCTGCCGCTCTTCCCGGATATCTTCGGGATGCGGGCGGGGGCGATCGCGGTCTATCCGATGTACCGGGGCGTAGCCAGCCTGGTGGGGATGGAGGCCATACGGTTCGAGGGTGAGCGTCCGCGGCATGAGATCGATGCGCTGGTTGACGCATGGGACGAGTTCGACTTTTTCTTTATACACGTGAAGAAGACGGACAGCTACGGCGAGGACGGCGATTTTGACGCCAAGGTGCAGGAGATCGAGGCGGTGGACGCGGAGATTCCCCGTATACTGGAATTGGGCCCGGGCGCGCTGATCGTAACGGGGGACCACAGTACGCCGGCGGTGATGCGCAGCCACAGCTGGCATCCGGTGCCGACGCTGCTGTGGAGCCCGCATGCGATGCCGGATGCGGCGCGGGGGTTTGGTGAACGGGCGTGCGCGGGCGGTCAGCTGGGGCTGTGCCATGCGACGACGCTGATCCCGCAGGCGATGGCGCATGCGGGCCGGTTAAAGCGTTTCGGGGCGTGAAACTGCAGTGGTCAGTGGTCAGTGGTCAGTGGTTAGTGGTCAGGGGTTAGTGTCACTGCAGAGGTTTGGAATCGAGCGAATGTGGGGGGTATGAGAGAGGATATTGTTAGGGCGGCGCAGTATCTTTGTTCGGCCTCGGAGGTATTGTGTTTGACGGGGGCCGGGGTGAGCGCGGAGTCGGGTGTGCCGACTTTTCGCGATGCGCAGACTGGACTGTGGAGCCGGTTCAATGCGGAAGAGCTGGCGTCTCCGCAGGGGTTCGAACGGGACCCGGGGCTGGTGTGGCGGTGGTATATGTGGCGGCTGGGTCAGTTGGAAGCGGCCGCGCCTAATCCGGGGCATGGTGCGCTGGCGGAGCTTGCGGGACTATGCGAACGGTTCTTGCTGGTGACGCAGAATGTGGATAGCCTGCATGAGCAGGCCGGCAGCGCGGACGTGCTTCATCTGCATGGCAGTTTGTTCGAATTCCGGTGCGCGGCGTGCGCGGCGCCTCACCATCTGACGGAGACGGAGCGCGGCGTGGATTCGCCGCCCGCGTGCGGGCTTTGCGGCGATCTGGTGCGGCCGGATGTGGTGTGGTTCGGCGAGAGTCTGCCGTGGGATGGCGTGGAAGAGGCGGCGGCGGCGGCCCATCGTTGTGAGGCGGTTCTGGTGGTGGGCACGAGCGGGTTGGTGTATCCTGCGTCGCAGTTGCCGCTTATCGCGAGGCAGGCGGGGGCTACGGTTATAGACGTGAATCCGGAGCCGGGTCCTATTTCGGCGATCGCCGATCTCTTCCTTCAGGGGAAGAGCGGGGAGATACTGCCGGCGCTGGTGCATGCCATGAAAGATTTGCGGGCAGGCGGCTGAGTGAGTAGCTCCGCCTTGGGGATGCAGGCGTTGCCGGTACATGGGCTGACGGGTGGCCAGTTGGCCGCAGCTTCGAAGATTTCCTTATTGTGAATAGCGCAGGTGCGAGGAGTGACAGATGGAGTTAATCGTTGCAGTGGTTGTTGGCTTTGTGGTAGGGGGCGCGGTTTGCTGGTTGGTGCAGGGTGCTCGCGCTAAGAGCCGCATGGCAAGGATGGAAGCGGATTGGGTGAAGGAGAGGGTTGCGCTGCGGGAAGAGAACGCTGGGCTGAAAGGTCAGTTGGAGCAACGAGACAGCGCCGAGAAGATCCTGGAGATGGCGAAGGAGCAGTTGAAAGAGAGTTTCCAGGCGACGGCCAGCCAGGCGTTGCAGGCCAATAACTCCCAGTTTATGGACTTGGCGCAGGAGAATCTGGGCAAGACGCTGGAGGCTGCCAAGGGCGATTTCAAGCAGCGTCATGAGCAGTTCGAAGCGCTGGTCAAGCCGCTTACGCAGAACTATGAGAAGCTTAACCCGCAGATCAGTTTGCTGGCGCAGCGGAGCGAGAACCTCGCGGCGGAGACGGGCAAGCTGTCCAGTGCGCTGACCGACAACAGGCAGATAGGCAACTGGGGCGAGGTGCAGCTGCGGCGGGTGGTAGAACTGGCGGGGATGCAAGCGTACTGCGACTTTGAAGAACAGGCCGGGGGGAGCGGTACCCAGATCCGGCCCGACCTGACGGTGCGGATGCCGGAAAAGCGGACGGTGGTCATTGATGCCAAGGCGTCGACTGCGGCATACATGGAGGCGCAGCAGGAGGAGGATGAAGGGAAGAGGGAGGCATCTCTGAGACGGCATGCCAGCGCCTTGAAGACGCAGGTAGACGACCTGGCGAAAAAGGACTATGGCAGGCAAGTGGAAGGCTCGTTAGATTTTGTGGTGATGTTTGTTCCCGGAGATCAGTTCCTGGCGGCGGCGCTGAACGCCAGCCCTGAGCTGATCGAATACGCGATGAGCAAGCGTGTTGCCATCGCGACGCCCGCATCGCTTATCTCACTGCTGTGGTCGGTTGCCAACGGTTGGCAGCGCCACCGCATTGCCGAGAGCGCTGAAATCATTCTGAAAGAAGGCGTAGAGTTGCACGAACGAATGATGAGGTTCATCAGCTACTATCAGGAGGTAGGGAATCGTTTGAAGAGGGCAGTAGACGCTTTCAACGATTCTGTGGGCTCCTTCGATAGACGTGTTGTGCCCCAGGGCAGAAAGTTTGCCGGGTTGACGACTGACAAAGAGGACAGTTTCAGGCAACCACAGCAGATTGAGGCGAAGACCCGAATCTCTCAGTACACCGAGGAGCCGATATAGGGCAAGTAAGGTGAGTCCTCGGCACAGGGCCAACACATGGAGGTAGAGGTGTCAGTGAGCAACTCAAGCCTGGAGAAGGAGATCGCCTTTGCCCAGGAAGAAATGGACAAGGCCCGAAAGAAGTTGGTGAAGCTGCGGCGCAAGCTGCCGCCGGAGCCCGTGAGGGATTACGAGTTGAGGAACGGGGACGGTCCGGTCAGGCTTTCGGAGATGTTCGGCGACAAGGACGATCTCATTCTGATTCACAACATGGGGACCGGCTGCTCGAACTGCACGATGTGGGCTGACGAGTTCAACGGCGTGTACCAGCATTTGCAGAGCAGGGCGGCGTTTGTGGTGGTGTCGCCTGACGGTCCTGAGGTGCAGGAGGCGTTCGCGGGGAAGCGGGGCTGGCGGTTCCCGATGTACTCGGCGGAGGGGACGACGTTTGTTGAGGATATGGGATTCCGGTGGGAAGAGGAAGAGTTCCTGTCCGGATATCAGCCAGGGGTTTCGGCCTTTCGCAAGAACGGGGACGGCTCGATCGTGCGGGTAGCGAAGGACTCGTTTGGCCCGGGTGATCTGTACTGCGGCGTGTGGCATTTGTTCGATCTGCTGCCGGATGGTGCGGCCGGGTGGGACCCGCTGTTTGCGTACCCCTCTGAAGGCGGTTGAGGGAGACGGTTGCCGGGCAGGCGGGCGAGTCTGCTCGGTTCGTTCATGACAGCTTATTGCCTCAGATAGCGTAGTCCCCTTCCTCGGGGGTTTTGCGAGGGCTCGTCGCTCAGCCGGTTTCCCAGACCGGGCAGGCGAGCCAGTACAGCGTCCACTGAACCCAAAACCAGACACAGTTGCCAGACTTAGGAAACCTAATGTTGCCATGGGCCGTACAGTTGTCAGGCGGGCCGGATAAGATGCTGTTATCAGGCCGCCAAAGAACCCATCTGACAACTGCACTAGACCAGGTGCGCGTCTCCTTCGACGCGACGTAATCGGCCGATAGACGGAGGGGGCGATAGCGACAGGGAGGGCAACTATGGTATGGAGAGCCGACAGAGCGCCCAGATTCAGAATAAGGAACCGCGAATGCGGTTGGAGAGGTGTTTCACGCAACTGGCATGTCCCGCTCCTGGGGCTGCTGGTGCTTCTTTTGGCCGGCTGCGCGGGGGCGGTGGCGCCGGCACAGAATGAACCGCAGGCGTTGACGAGCTCGAACAAGCGGGCGTCGAGCGGCCAGGTGGCGATGCAGTCTGCCTCTTCGGCCTCCAGCCCGGGGCGCCCCTCTCCCCATTCGGGAGGCGGCGACCGGCGGGGTCGCCGGCCGGAGGCGCAGCTGCCGCCTGTGGTTCCCACGAGTTTGGAAACGACATCGACGTTCGGCCTGGACGCGGACGACGCTTCGTGGCGCAGGTCGCTTGCGCTCGCGCGGCAGGGCTACATCCTTGAACCGGATGATGTTCGGGTGGAGGAGTGGCTCAACGCGCTGCGGTGGGACTATTCGCGGCCGGAAGGGGAAGGGACTTTCAGTCTGGATCTGACGATAACTAATGATCCGCTCGACCCGGACTCGTGGTTGGCGTTGCTGGGGCTCAGCACTGCTCCGCCGCGGGAGATGCCAACTCGCCGTTATGTTTCGGTGGTGCTGGATGCTTCGGGCTCGATGGGGGAGGACAACAAGCTGGATACGGCGCGTACGCTGGTGGAGGCGCTGACCCAGCGTCTGTCAGCAGGGGACCGGATTTCGCTGGTGCAGTTTTCCGAGGTGGTACTGGGCGAATACACGGTGCGGCACGCGACCCCGGACGACCCGGCGCTGGCCGGTTCGCTGCGCAACTTTCGCCCTAACCAGAGCACGAATGCCGAGGCGGGGCTGCGGAAGGGTTATGAATTGGCGCTGGAGGGGCGGCGACGGGACCCTGACGCGCTGCACTACGTCTTTTTCATCAGCGACGGTGTGGCCAACGTGGGGGACACGCGGGCGGAATCGATAATCGAGTCCCTGGGCGGACAGCGGGCGGAGGCCAACCCGATCCGGCTGGTCGCGGTGGGCGTGGGCATTGCGAACTACAATGACAGTTTGCTGGAGCAGGTGAGCAACGACGGCGACGGCTGGTACCGGTATGTTTACTCGCCGGAGGAGGCGCAGGGGCTGCTGGCGGCTGACTCTTTTGCCCAGCTATTCAGCCCGGCGGCAGACGAAGCGCGCGCGCAGGTTTCCTGGGATGCGGAGACGGTCGAGACGTGGCGCCTGGTCGGCTATCTGAACCGTGCGGCTGCGAACGAATCGTTTGAGGATGACGAAGAGGATTTCGCCGAGTTGCATGTGGGCCAGGAGAACACGGTCGTCTACCGGTTGAAGGCGCGGCCGGGCGCGGCCGGGCCGCTGGGCACGCTGGCATTGCGCTGGCATCATCCGGGCAGCGGCGAGCCGCAGACGCAGGCGTGGACGCTGGCTTCGGAAAGTCCGGTACCTTGGGAGGAAGTTGCTCCGATGCGGCGCCTTGCGCTGCTGGTGGCGCTGGCGGGCGAGAACTCGGCTGAGCGTCTGGATGACGCGCAGGGGCGTCGCAAGGCGATTGAAGAGGCGTTTGCGCTGTTGGGCGGCGTAGCCGAGACGCGGCAGGGGCAGGAGTTCGGTGAGATTCTGGCGGCGTCGCTGCCTGTGCCGCCGGCGTGGTTTGAGCAGGGGAGTTCGACGCGGGGAGAGTGAGGGTTGGCCTGACCAGAACTGAATGGTAAGCTCAGGGTAGGTAGTTGGCGCAACGAGACGCACAGCGTTTCGCTGAATTGTCCGATTCCGCGTTCTCGGGTTGGGCGTTCAAGCTCCGGCTCCTGCCCTTTCTTCATTTTTCTTATCAACGGCGGCTTAACCTGGGCATCCGACTGACAGACGATTTACTTACGCAGGCGTATGCCAAGATAGGAACGCAGGTTGTACTGGATGTTCCGAAGGACATCTATGAGCAGGTCAAAAGGCTAGCCGTAACCACGGAACGCGACATAGCGGAAGTACTATTGGAGACAATAACCTGCACCTATTCGCCATTTCCGGTCGATCCGAACCGGATTGTCTTGAATCAGAATGTAGAGTCATACAAAGATTTACACACAGAGCTTCTAATGACACACAAGGGTCAGTTCGCGGCGATATGTGAAGGCAAACTGGTCGATCATGACCCTGATCCGGTTTCGCTTCTGCAACGAGTGCGCACGCACTATCCTGACAGAGTTGTACTGCGAAGAAAGGTCGAAACAGTTCCTGAAAAGCAGCTTAGAATACGGCATCCACGAACGAATTTGCAGTCTGTCGCCACGTCCCTTCCTCAAGAAACCTCCTCGATTGGACACGGCGGGAATCTTTCCCTTTAGGTGCAGGCGTATTCTGAATTTCCCTGAGATGGCAGGCGGGAAAACTTTGTCCTGTGCAGGCGTGTCACCAGTATTCAAGTTGAGCCTTTGATGCGGATTGGATTCCCCGTCGACAGATGGACCGGTTTCTTACTTCAGATTCCGGTAACTACTGAACCAACTGTAGTGGTCAGGGAACAGGGGTAAGGCGGCGCGGCTGTTCGTGACCTGTCGCTGGTCCAGAAACGATCCAATTGTTCACGACGGTGGTCCAGCCAGGGCGGGGCGTTGCGGGGGCGCAGCCCCTGCACAAGGGAAGGCCGAAGGCCCGAACGCCCAAATACGAGGAGAGAGGGAAGAGGAGAGAGGAGAGAGAGGCACCCATTCTCGTACACTTCAGGGTCGCGAACTGACTAAGGCTGCGAAGTCACATGTGGCGGAGCAGTCGCAGATTGCGGTTATTCATTGGGCCGTCAGTGTGCTAAGATCGTACTATTTCCCATAAACTGCCCGCTTGCTTTTGGCGAAGAATTAGCGTGTTTCACTTGTCTATAAGGATTGCGAATGTTGTCTCCGCGATTGTTTGCTCTGGTGGTCGGAATCAATCATTACCGAAGCAGTGTGGTCTCCGATCTGGGTGGTTGCGCCAACGATGCCAGGGCGATTTACGGATTCCTGACCCAACGGCTGGGCGTACCGACTGAGAACATCCGGCTGTTGACATCGACAGGCGCTGAACCGGACGAGAAGCTCCCCTCGCGACAGAATATCATTGACGGCTGGCGGTGGCTGATTGAGCAGGCCCGAACCGGCGACCAGTTGTTTTTCCATTACAGCGGGCATGGCTCCCAGGCCATCTCTGTCGACCCGAATGAGCCGGACGGTTACGACGAGACGCTGGTGCCGAGCGACAGCCGTACGGTGGATGACCGCGGGAAGCCCGTTTACGACATATTGGACAAGGAACTGGCGGCGCTCATCGCGGCGGCCGAGGCGCGTGGCGCGCGGGTAACTGTGGTGCTGGACTGCTGCCATGCGGGTTCGGGCACGCGGGCGTTTGTGCCGGTGCGACGGACGGCGGCGGACCGACGTGTGCGGTCTGCGGGTACGGTGCTGCCGGAAGCGTCGGGGGCGAGGACGGTCGCCAGCCGCCACTGGTCCGGGAAGCTGGGCAGCGAGCACGTGCTGCTGGCCGGTTGCCGGGATGAGGAGATGAGCCACGAGTACCGCTCGCCGACCAACGGCGCCTGGTACGGGGCGATGACCTATTTTCTGCTGCAGAAGCTGCAGGAGCTGCATCCGCAGATGAACTGGCGGGAGGTGCACGACGCGGTGCAGACCCAGGTCCACGGCGTTTATGCGAGGCAGCTGCCGCAGTTGGAAGGCCCGGGCAACCGTGCAGTTTTCGGCGAGTTGACGCCCCACGCCGGTTCCTATCTGAACGTCATCAGTGCCAGAGAGGCGGGTGATACGGGAAATGACGTGATTGTTCGCATCGGCGGCGGCGCAGCGGTCGGTCTGACGCCGGGCAGTCACGTGGAGCTTTACCCGGCGGGCAGCGATGCGTTGGAGGGCCGGGGGCTTGGCCGCGGGGAGGTGATCGACGCCAGGGTGGATTCGTCATACGCCCTGATCAAGGGTGTGCGCCACAGCGAGATCAGCCTGCCTGCGAGGGCAAAGGTGACGGCATACGGATACCAGAGGTTGATGTACGAGGTGACCAGCGCGGATCCGTTCTTGCTGGCGGAGTTGACGACCGCGCCCTCTTCGCCGTTTCTGCATGCGGTGGGAAGAAGCACGCAGGATGGATTTACGCGTTTCCACGTGGCCGTGGAGAACGACGCGTACGTCATCCAGGACGGAAGCGGCGTACAGATCGTGAAGGAGAGTCCGCCGCGTACGCAGGCGGGCGCGGCCAAGACGGCAGCGTATCTGCACCATCTGGCGACCTTTCACAATGTGCGCACGCTGCGGAATCCGGCACCGATGGCGCTGATGGAAGAGGCGCTGAGTGTTGACGTCCAGACGTATACACGGGCCAGCTTGACTTCTCCTAGTGATGGGGAGCCGCTGGGGCAGGACGGCGTGCTGCCGCCTGGGCGCAAGCTCTGGATGACAGTTCGGAACAACAGCTCTGAGAATCTCTATGTGACCGCCTTTTCTCTGTCGGAGCGGTTCGGCATCCGACGCATCTACCCGGAGCGGGCGCCCTACCAGCTGGTTGCGCCGGGCAAGTCGTTTTTCGTCAACAATATCGAGCCGGGGGTGAAGGACGCGGGCGCCGAATCTGAGACGGAGATTTTCAAAGTATTCGCCACGCGTGTTCCCACCTCTTTTGACGTGCTGGAAATGCCGGAACTGAACGAACCGAGCGAGGCTGAACAGACGCGGGCCTTCGGCCCACTGGCCGAACTGATGAACGGCATCCGCTACGACGGCCCGCGCGTGCGCAATCTGATGGTGCAGCGGGACGATACGCATGACCGCTGGATTACGAAGCAGGTGGCGGTAACGGCCCTTCGAAAGCAGGAGGAGTGTGCTCTGCCGCAGGGGCAGAACAGGATCAATGTGGGGACGGACCTGGACATTACGGTTGAGAAGCCGGCGGGTCTGGGGGGCCTGCTGGTTGTGAGCAGTCTTAAGCATTTTTCCTGGGATGCAGAGGATCCGATCACGTTGCCGCCGGGGTTGAACAGCCCGGAAGCCGCGCCGTTTTTCCAACCGCTCTCATTCTCGCACAGTGCCGGAGGCGGCGGTTCGCCCGGGGTACTGGTTCTGGACACGTCGGCGGAACAGCTTTCGACAATCAGCGCCGACTCCCCGCTGCGGATTGCACTGAGCGTGGAGAATGATCCGGACATAGCAGGGATCGCGGCGGTGGCGTTTGACGGCGAGTACTATTATATGGTCGGCCACCCCACCGACGCACAGAATCTGTCTGAAAACGGCGACAGGAGACGTATGGCGGTGGAGATTACGCATCTGCCCATTCCGGATGCGGCGGCGGCGAAGCAGGGTTTTGCGGATACCTGGCGAAGGTCAAGTGCGGACGCCAGGCGCGAGAGTGGGGCTGAAGGTGGGCATGGCAGGGGCGTGAGAGGGGTATTCGGGCGGCTATTCGGCTATCTGCAGGAGGAGTGGCGGATGGCGGAGGCTGCGGCGCGCAGAGACCCGGCGCCGGGCGAGGAGGGTGCGGAGGTACCGGTCCGCGATGCGAAACATGCCGTGCGCGTGCTCTTTTACAAGCTGTTCTATCAAAAACTTCCACCTGATCTGGGGGTGCGCCAAGTCCGTTTGGAGTCGGGGGGAACACCGGTCTATTCGAAGGTAACGTCGCAGGATGTGTCCAAGGCGCGGCGGGCGTTGTTGATCACGCACGGATTCGGCAGCAGCACGGATAAGCTGGTCCAGAGGGCGCTGCCCCATCTGATGGAGCTGGATGAATACGATCTGGCGCTGACGTTCGACTATGAGACGATCAACACGGGCATCCGAGAGAGCGGGCTGCTGATGACGGCACAGCTGCGCCGGCTTGGGTTTGGCACCGAAAAGGGGCCGCCGCTTGATATTTTCTGTCACAGCATGGGAACACAGGTGGCGCGGGTCTGCGTCGAAATGGAGAGCGGGCACCAGTTTGTGGAGCGGGTTATCATGGTCGGCGCACACAACACCGGCACGGCGCTGGCCGAATCACACCAGCTCATTCCATGGCTGGCAACGATTATTCTGAATCAGGCGGGCCTGATGGACTATGAACTCCTGGCCCAGCTGCTGGTGATAGGGATTTCTCGGCTGACCACGGGCATACAGGATTTGGCGCCGAGCGCGGAGCTGTATGAGAAGCTGAATGACCCGCGCAATGAGGTGAATGTGAAGTACTACATCCAGATCGGCGTAAATTCCGAGATGGACGGCCCCGTGAACTGGCGCAAGCTGTTCTCCAAGACGGAGATGACGCGTATACTGGACAAGGCTTTGGACCAGGTTCTGGGGCCGAATGACCTGCTGGTCGGGGTGGCGTCGGCGCGGGGTGTGCGGGGCGGCAACTGGCCGGGGCTGCAGGTGGATGTACTCAGCTGCCATCACTTCGAGTATTTCTACGCTAAAGAGTCGCTGGAGGCGCTGCGCCGGCAGTTCAGCTAGCGTCCGGCGCCTGTGTCGGTTTGCGGTCGACGGCGCGCCTCAGGCCTCCTGGCGCTCGGACAGTTCGGCCCACCGCTCAAACGCCGATTCCAGCGACGACTCGACGTCTGTGAGTTTTGTTGAGAGGGTCTGCAGCGCCTGGTAGTCGCTGCCGCTGTCGTTGATCAGTTGCTGCAGGCGCGCCTGTTCCTCTTCCCAGCCGGCGATCTCCGTTTCCAGCCGCGCCAACTCCTGGTTTTCCTTCCAAGAGAGTTTCCTGTCCGCTTCGGGCCGCCCCGGGGCCGCGCGTCCATTGGCGGCGGGCCGACCGGGCGCGGCTGCATTGCGGGACTGGTTGAGGCGGCGGGTTTCCTGGTCCTGGCTGTGCAGGCGCCGGTAGGTTGCGTAGGGGGCGGGGTAGCGCTTGCCCAGGCGTCCCTCCTCGAAGAGGATGATGAAGTCGACGGTGCGGTCGAGGAAGTAGCGGTCGTGGCTGGCAACGACGAGGCAGCCGCTGAAGGCGTCGAGAAACTCCTCGAGCACGGTCAGGGTCTGCACGTCCAGATCATTGGTTGGCTCGTCGAGGAGAAGCACGTTGGGCTGGTGGACGAGGGTGCGGAGGAGATAGAGGCGGCGGCGCTCGCCTCCGCTCAGGCTGCCGATGCGGCCCCACTGCATTTTGCGCGGAAATAGAAACCATTCCATCATCTGAGCGGCCTCGACGCGGCTGCCGTCGCGCGCCTGGATCAGAGGGGCTTCCTCCTCGATGAACTCGATCAAACGCTGCGCGTCGTTGAGGTCGCGCGTCTGCTGGTCGTAGTAGCCGAGCCGCACGGTTTCGCCCCATTTGATCTGCCCCAGGTCGACTTTGCTTCTTCCGGCCAACATGTCGAGAAAGGTGCTTTTGCCGGCGCCGTTGGGGCCGAGAAGGCCGATGCGATCGCCCGGCTCAAGAGCAAAATCGACCTGATTTACGGCGGCCGCGCCGTCGTAGACCTTGGTCAGGCTCTTGGCTGTGAGAACGGACTTGCCGAGGCGGCGGGTGGCCAGGGCCATGACCACGCGGTCGGTGTCGGAGTCATATTGGATGCGCTGGAGTTCGGCGACGCGTTGCCGGCGGGCCTTCTGCTTGGTGCCCCGGGCCATGGGCGTGCGCCGGATCCATTCCAGCTCTCGCTTGAGAAGCTTCTGGCGTTGGCGTTCCTGTACGGCAAGGCGTTCGTGGCGCACCTGACGCAGCTCCAGATAGCGGCTGTAGTTGCCGGCGTAGGAGACGAGCTGGCGCCGGTCCAGCTCGATAATGCGACCGACGACGCGGTCGAGGAAATGGCGGTCGTGAGTGACCATCAGGAGGGCGCCGGGCGCGGTGGTCAGGTAGGCTTCCAGCCACTCGATGGTCTCGATGTCGATATGGTTGGTGGGTTCATCGAGGACCAGGAGGTCGGCGCGGTCGATCAGGGCGCGTGCCAGGGCGACGCGTTTGCGCTGGCCGCCGCTGAGGGTTTCGACGCGAGCGTCGAAGTCGCTTATTCCCAACCTTGTGAGGATTGATTTTGCGTTGGCGGCTGCGGCCCAGCCGTCTGTGCGCCCCATTTCTTCGGAGAGCTCCAGCAGGCGCTGCTGCAGGGCGTGGTTGGCCGGTTCGTGTTCGAGGCGCTGGCTGGCGCTTTCGTAGTCGCGCAGGAGGCGCATCTGGGGCGAGCTGCTGCGGAAGAGCTGCTCGAGTACGGTTGCGCTGTCGTCCAGTTGGGGCTCTTGTTGGACCATTTCGATGCGCACACCGCCCCAGACGGTGAGGTTGCCGCTGTCAGGCGCTTCGAGTCCTGCAATTATACGCAGGAGGGTCGTTTTGCCACTGCCGTTGACGCCGATGAGGCCGATGCGTTCCCCGGCGTTGATGGAGAGCGAGACAGAATCCAGCAGCAGCCGTTCGGAGAACTGCTTGGAGACGTTTTCGAGGGAGAGGAGGTTCATGCGGACTGCTGGATCGCCTGCAAGGTGGCGGGATCTTCCAGGGCGCTAATGTCGCCGGGGTCCTGGCCCAGGTAGGCGGCCCGGATAAGGCGGTGCATCACCTTGGCGTTGCGCGTTTTGGGCAGCGCAGAGCAGAACCTGACCTCTTTGGGTCTTAGCGGACGTCCCAGTTCGGTCGTGATGCGTTCTTGGAGGGCGGAGCGAAGGGGTTCGTTGACGCCGACGCCCGGTTTGAGGACGGCGAACACGACAACGTCGTTGTCCTTGACGGGGTGGGGCACGGCCACGGCCGCGGACTCGGTGACGTCGGGGTGGGCGTTGACCAGTGTTTCGACTTCAGCCGGGCCGAGCCGCTTGCCGGCGATGTTGATGGTGTCGTCGCTGCGCCCCAGGATAAACCACATGTCGTCCTCGTCGATGGCGCAGAAATCGCCGTGCACCCATATGCCATCGAAGCGACCCCAGTAGGTATCCAGATAGCGTTCGTTGGCGCCCCAGAAGCCGCGCGTCATCCCGATCCAGGGTTGACGGACGATCAGGTCGCCCACTTGTCCGCGCACCGGGTTGCCGGATGCGTCGACGACATCGGCGTCCATGCCGGGAATCGGCCCGCCGAAGGCGGCTGGTTTGAGCGGTTTGAACAGGCTGCCGGACAGGATGCCGCCGCTGATTTCGGTGCCGCCGGTATAGTTGAATATCGGCTTGCGACTTTCGAGCACGTGCTCAAATATCCAGCGCCAACTCGAGGGCCCCCACGGGCTTCCGGTGGCCCCGACTGCGCGCAGATGCGAGAGGTCATGGCGGGCCACGTGGTCGGCGCCGTGGGGCATCAGCGTGCGCACGAGCATGGGCGAGAGCCCCAGAAGGGTGATGCGGTGCCGGGCGCAGAGTTCCCATACGCGGTCGACCGATGGGTAGTCGGGGGCGCCGTCAAAGAAGAACATGGTGGCGCGGTTGAGCAGGGCGCCAAGTACGAGCCATGGCCCCATCATCCAGCCCATGTCGGTCATCCAGTAGACGCGATCACCGGGCTTGACGTCCATGGCGTGGCGCATATCCTGGGCGGCTTTGACGGGAAAGCCGCAGTGGGTGTGGACAGCGCCCTTGGGCGGGCCGGTGGTGCCGCTGGTGTAGATGATCATCAGCGGGTCCTCGGCGGCTGTCGGGGTGGTTTCGGCTTCGGGCGCCTGTGGAGGAACGAGCTCATGCCACCAGTGGTCGCGTTGCTCGTTCCAGGGAATCTGGGCGGCGGGCGACGAGGCGGGGAGCCGCTTGCAGACGATCACATGCTGGACGCTTGGGACATCGGCCAGGGCTCTGTCGAGCGTCGATTTCATGGCCACTGCGCGTCCGCGGCGGAGGTATCCGTCGGCAGCGAAGACGGCTTTGGCGCCACCATCGTTGAGACGGTTTCTAATGGCGGAGCGGCCGTACCCGCTGAACAGGGGCAGGATAATACCGCCTACTTTGATCACCGCCAGAAAGGCGATAGCCAGCTCGGGGATCATCGGCATGTAAAGGCCGACGGCATCGCCGCTGCCGATACCGAGGCTACGGAGGGCATTGGCGCAGCGGCAGACCTCCTGGTGGAGCTGGGCGTAGGTAAGGATGGCGGTCCCGCCTTCCTCTCCTTCCCAGATGAGAGCAGTTTCGGAGGCGGTGGCGGTGGTCTGGTATTTATCGAGGCAGTTGTGGATGATATTCATCTTGCCGTCGACACACCAGCGGGCGAAGGGCGCGCCGTCGGACAGGTCGACGATCTGCGAGTAGGGTTGGGCGAAGCGGATATCGAGGTCCTCCATCACGGCATCCCAGAACCAGGCGATGTCTTTGACTGCGCGCGCGAGCAGGTCGTCATAGGAGGCGATGCCGTGCCGGTCCATGAACTTTTTGAGATTGCTTTGGGCGATCCAGTCAGGATTCGGTTGCCACGCGATATCCTGGCCGAAAGGGAAGGTGTTGGTGGACATGACCTGATTCGAAGTGGGGACTGATTGATCTTGGCCTGCCTTAGTAGCGTTCTATTATAGCGAAGTGTGAGGAAAAGGAAAACAGACGGGGCCATGGGGTGCAACCCAGATTTGGGGTGGGAACGGTGTGGCGGAGAAATTATGCCGGCGGTGGCTGGGATTGTCTACCGGCGCTTGTAGAGACGCAGGGCAGGCGCAAGGCCTGCCGCTACAGGTTAGTCTGGGGGTGTGGCGAAGACGATTCTTAAGGCGCGCCTGGGCAGGCACAAGGCCTGCCCCTAGAGAACTGGTTTGGGGGAAAACTGGTGGCTTGGCACGTTGCTGGGGAAGAATGAGCACGGTCGCTAGAGAGGGCGGGGCGTTGCGGGGGCGCAGCCCCTGCACAAGGGAGGGCCGAAGGGCCGACCGCCCAAAGGCAAGGAGAGAGTGAAGAGGAGTGAGGAAAGAGTGAAACCGAATGGTCTGCAGGAGATTTGAACTGGAGTTGACCGCGGCTTGGTTTCAACAAAAGGTATACGAGAATTCACCCCCATTTTGGGATGCACCCGCGCCATGACAGAAAGAGGCAGTTCGGTGCTCAGATCAGGCTGTGGCCGAGTGGGAAGCCTGGCTCGAGGGGGATACGGGTCAGGAGAGGAAGGTGGAGATCTGCGAGCTGGCTGGATTCTGAAGCGCGGACCAGATCGAGACGACGATGAGGGCCTGGGCGGGCGGGCGAATCAGGCGGGCGGCGCTGCTGAGGGATGGCAGGAGCCAGCTCTTGGGTCCGGTTTTGAATGTGCGGGCGCGCGGTAAGAAGGAGGGGCTGGCAGCCAGTTCGATGAGCAGGATCAGATCGCTGAAGACGAGGAGAAGCAACCCCGCTGGCAGGACGCCGAAGCGCGGGGCGGTAAGCGCCAGCCCGAAGGCAAGGCCGGCAGCGGAGAAAAGCAGAAGAAGCGTGTAGGCTGCGGTCAACGCCGTTTGGACGGGACGACGATGGCGCGTCCGCAGCAGAAATGCGAGGCCGGCGAGCGCGGCGACGAGCAGACTGAGACTCAGCGCAAGTAAGCGAACGCCTTCGATGGCTGGGCCATATTGGGCGATCGCGGCGACGAACAAGAGGTAGCCGACGGCAGTGGCGGAGATGCCGAACCAGGTGCGTTTGTGCAGGAGCGTGCAGGAGACTAGCTGGCCGCCCACAAGGTAGAGAGCCGTTGCGGCGGCGATGCCGAAGGCGTAGCGGGCGGTTTCGGTGCCGGGGCGGGTGAGTATAACGCCGTACCAGGCAAGAAGGAGCAGAGTCAACGCTGAGGCTGCTTGCATCCAGGCGGGGAGGCGCGGCTTATGCGGGCGGGATCTGCGAAGGAGAAGGCCTGATGCCAGAAGGCAGGCCCAGAGGAGGAGGAGCAACCAGGCGATGAGGTCCAGGACCGGCATGGGGGCGTTCCGTCATCCTCCGGGGAGAGCGAAAGCGCGGGCTTCGCCTGTGCCCGTCACTACTTGCTCGCGTCGTCCGACAGATTGGCGGCGTAGCCGAAGAGTTGGGGTTCGGCCCAGACGGCCCAGTTCCAGCGGCTGTTGCCGAGGCCGTCGGTCATGAGCTGGAGGACCGCGTGTTGGCCGGCCTGGTTCGGCAGGTCGGTGACGAAGCGTTCCCACTCGCAGCTCTGCTTTGTGCTGCTCCAGATGCGCACACCGTTGAGGAGGACGCGGAAGGCGCAGAGGTTGTCGTCTTCCATCTGGGCGCCATCGCGGATGCCGATCGCGAACTGCATGCGCAGCCGGTCGACCTCAGGGGGAACATGCAGGTCGTATTCGACGACGGCGCTGCCTTCGACCGGTGGATGCTGCCAGAGAGCAGGCTGTTGCACCAGGCCGCAGCTGGCGGTGTCGATGCGCACCTCCATCAGGTCCGGCGTGCGGGTAGCGCTGTGGCGGGAGTTGGGGAAAAGCTCCAACAGGTCGCATTTCCAAACGAGGTCAAAGCCGGTGTCGTCGGTGCCTTCCTCTTCCAAGAGACTTTGCCAGAGCTCTTCCTGCCACTTGAGGTAGCTTACGTATTGGGAAAGTTGCAGGAGGGACTGCTCGTTCAGATCGTGAATGCGGCGGATTACGGCGTCCAGTGTTTCCTGTTGGGGCCTGTTCATGTAGGTCTCTGGTGGGTGGTGTCCGGTTGGCGGGGCAGGCCGGCGCGGCAGTTGAACGCGCTAGAATGCGGCGCCCATCATCGTTTCCCAGCGGGAGGCAGCGGTCGGATTGCTCAAGAGGACGAGGGCCACATAGGTGGGTTCAAAGGGACGCCGGATCAGTTTCATGCCGGCTTCGCGGGGGCTTAAGCCGCCCTTCCGGCAGTTGCAGCGTTTGCAGGCGGTGGCCAGATTGGTCCAGCTATGATCGCCGCCGCGACAGCGGGGGATGACGTGATCCACGGTCAGCGAGTGCTTGCCCGGCGTGTCGCCGCAGTACTGGCAGGTGTAGGCGTCTCTCAGAATGACGGCGCTGCGTGTGGGTGGGACCGAACGATGGGGCAGCCGGACGTAGCGGGTCAGACGGATCACCAGCGGCTCTGGCAGGGCCGCGTTGGCGCTGTGCAGCATGCGTTCGGTCGCTTCGACCAACTCCGCTTTATCGCGCAGCAGCAGGACAATTGCCCGCCGCACGGAGACGAGGCTCAAGGGTTCGAAAGTTGCATTCAGTACCAGCACGGAACGGGACATGGTCTTGGTGATGGTGACTTGATGGCGTTATTGAAGATTCCTTCTGGCGATGAGGCAGGCGGGACGCCGCCTTTGGCATGCTGCTGAACAACGTAGCTTGGACGACGGTGTCGGACGGTACCGGCTCTGGGAGCAGATTATACCAGCGCTACGACACGGGCGCGAATGACGACCTCCATCAGAAAGAAGCAGACGATTGCAAAAAGAATTGTCTTAACGTTTTCGTCCTGCAGGCGGCTGAGATAGAGATAGGCTGCCGGCAGGGTGATGACGGCGACGGTTCCGTAGAGGATGTGGACAAATGCGCGTGACAGGTTTCCGCCCATCCCCTGACCGTAGAGCACCCACCCCAGAAGAAACTCCACGATCATGAGCAACTCACCGATTGCGGCGGCGCCGTACCAGCTGCCGTCGAGCGGGCGGGAGCGAATGCGGAGCCAGATTGCCCATACCCCTAACGCAATAAAGAACAGGATGCCGGTATTGGCCAGCCCGTGATGAATGTCGCTCAGAGTGTTCACCGTAACGGTAGATGGTCGTAGGACTGCGAATCTCAGTCGTCGGGTTGGTTTCTGGCGTCAGCCCGCCGGAACTGAGGAGCGTTGAAGCTCTTACCGCTGCGGATGGACGCTCAGGTACTGGTGCAGCACCGATTCCACGTGCCCGCCAATCTCATATGATTCCCAACCGGGGCTGGCCGCCAGGGCGAAGATGCAGCCGCCCATCACATAGGGATCCTGTTGCATTGCCAGATCATACCAGACAAGCTGTTCCACGTATGCACCCGGTCCCCAGGAACCGAATCCGTGCTGCGCCCAATACTGCTGGAAGTGCTGCCAGCCTTTGGCGTCCTGCGGGCCTGGACGATTGGTAACAAGGCCGTCTACGCCCAGTTCTGTCATCACCAACGGGATGGCGCGGCCGGCGGGCTTCAGTACCTGGTCGTAGACCTGGCGGTAGCGCAGTGTCAGCCAGCCGTTATCATGCGGGGCGACCCCTGGGTAGCGGCCCTGGCCTTCACGGGTGCTGGCGAAGTAGATGGTGGGGGCGGAATATTCGTGCAGGCCCAGCCAGCCGTCGTGGGCCTGGGCTTCGGCAACGGCGGGCAGGAAGTGCTCCCACATTTCGAGGGGCGGCTGGCCGGTGCCGAAGTTGCCGATAACGCTGCGCAGCCCCCCTTGGGCGAGGAGTCGTGTCCGTTCGACTTCAAACTCAGTCAGGCGTTTGAATTCGTCCAGGTTTCCGGCCACCGGTTCGTTATAGGCTTCCCAGCCATCGTAGAAAAGGCGGCGTTCGGGATGGTCGGCGATAGGCCAGAGACGGTTGACGAAGTCCTGTGCGGCGGCTTTGGCGTTGAGGTTTTGCAGTTGGAGCTGGGGCAGGTCGATGCGCCCGATCAGGCGGGTAGTGGGGGCAGCTTCTTTGATCTGGCGGGCGAAACGAAAGTCCAGCTCCAGTGTTTTGACGACGGCGACGCCGCCGCTGCGGAGGACGTTGAAGACGCTGGGATGGTTGCGGGTGATGAAGAGTCCCAGTTTACTGGGCGGGCCGGGCGGGAACGGGGTCACGGTCGGCGTTGGCGTATAGGTGGGCGTCGGCGGGACCGTTGTGTTGGTCGGGACGGGCGTGTCGGATGGGAACGGTGTTAAGGTCGCTTTGGGCGGTGTCGGCGTGAAGACGGGTGCCGCGGGGCGCAAGCCGCGCATCTCGACCCAGGGTAGATACCCGTTGTACGTGCCGGGCGTTGGGGAAGTTGCTGACAAGGAGGAGGCGTCCAGGGTTGGCTCTCCGTTGCCGCAGGCCCCGACAAGCACGCCAAGCCCGGCGGCTGCGGCCGCCAAGAAGCGGCGCCGCGACCAGACGGGTTGTCGATCCGGAGAGGCAGGCCGAGCCGGTGGGGGCGACGTGTGCCCCGGAGATGACTCGGATTGCGGATCGGTATTTTCTGCTTCGTCCTTGCTCGAAGAATCAGGTCGTTTCTCAGTCTGCATGAAATTACTATAGCATTGAGTTGGCAGCGGTTCAAAGTGCCGGGCGTTCTTGTCATAGGGACATGGACTTGGGAGAGGAGCGGGGCCAGGGAAGGGCGGAAAATGAGACACAGTGACCATTGTGCGAAGCACCTCCTATTTGGGCTAGGGGTCGGAAAAAGAGGGGTGCATTTCCAGTCTGGAGTGGGAACAGTATGGCGGGGAGATTATGCCGGCGGCAGCTGGAGTTGAATACCGGCACTTGGAGAGACATAGGGCAGGCGCAAGGCCTGGCCCTAAGGGGGGTCCGTTGATTGGGGGGCACAGGGCAGGCACAAGGCCTGCTCCTACCGGACCGGTTGGGGAGGAGACACCGTTGGCTAGACATATTGCTGGGGAAGATTGAACACGGTCGCTAGCAAGGGCGGGGCGTTGCGGGGGCGCAGCCCCTGCACAAGGGAGGGCCGAAGGCCCGGACGCCCAAAAAACAGTGGTCAGTGGTCGGTGGTCAGTGAATGAGGGATTTTTCGGGGATGGATGTGAGGACTTGGCACGGTATAGTCGATGCCAGAGGTACAAGAGAGTTGACCGCCATTTGGGGATGCGCCCGGAAAAGGCGACGGGTTTGACGATGAAGGGAGAAGCTGCTAAAATGCGTGCAGCAGTATATTTCATTTGCTGCGCCGAAAGGCCGTCCAACGACAGGAGACAACTATGCAGAAGTACAAGGTCAGTATCGAATACTGCGTACAATGAAACTACACTCCTAAAGCCGTCCGTGCGGCGGCTGACCTACTGGAGAATTTCACGCCAGCGATTGAAAGCCTCGAGATGATCCCTTCGGGTGGTGGACTGTTTGAGGTGCTGGCCGGCGATACGCTTGTGTTCAGCAAGAAGGCTGAGGGCCGCCATGCGGATGAAGGAGAGGTGCTCAATCTCTTCTCAGAGGCTATTGGTCTGGAGCCGGCCCCGCGTGCGTAAGCACGTATTCGGCGAATTGAGTTGAGGCGCTCCCTTTTGGTGAGCGCGATGCCCGCTGCAAGGTTGCTTGCAGCGGGTTTTTCTATTGGGAGAGATTAGGAGCGAGGCGCCTGCTGGGTGGTGCGGGCGCCTTGCGCGCCTGCCGGGTGGTCCGGTTCAGAGGCCGGTTGGCAGGTCAACGAATTCGAAGGTGAGGCCGAAGTGCTGGGCCAGGTGTTCGCCGAGCGCCTGCACGCCAACGGTTTCGGAGGTGTAATGGCCGCCATAGAGGAGATTGATGCCTGTGTTGGCGGCGTCATAGTATTGTGCGTGGCTGGTTTCGCCGGTTACGTAGGCGTCACAGCCGAGGCTGGCGGCGTCTGTAATCTTGTCTGCTCCGAACCCGCTGAGAATGCCGACTGTCCGCACTTGTGCCGGCCCTTCTGCCTGAACAAGCTGGGGGCGGCCTACCTTTTCTTCGAAGCGGGCGACCAGCTCTTGAAAGTCGACCGGCTGATCGTATCTGGCCAGGACGGCGAGGGGCGTGCCTTTGACGTCGGCCCACCAGTCGATGACAGAAAGGCCCAAGCGCCGTGCGAGCTCGGCGTTGTTACCCCACTGCGGATGGGCGTCCAGGGGCAGATGGGCGGCGTAGAGATTGAGATCATGCTCGATGAAGGTGCGCACGAGCTGCCCGTAGCTGCCGGCCAGAGGCCTGGCATCACCCCAGAAAACGCCATGGTGCACCAGCAGAAGGTCGGCGCCGCGTTCGAGGGCGGCGTGGACGCAGGGTTGGTGGGCGTCGACTGTTCCGACGATTTTGTCGACGTGCGCCCTGCCTTCTATTTGCAGCCCCTGGGGACCGTAGTCGGCGATCTCATTGATGCGCAGGGTGTCGTCAAGATAGTGGACCAGCGCCTCTCTTTGCATCGTTGCACTCCTTCTGAAAAGAGCTATTGAGAGCGAAAAGCAGCTCGTGTTCGTGGCCGCGCGGATCTCTGGTTTGCGCGGTGGGCGCGGCCATTGGCGGGCAATCCGTACTAGCCGGGGCCACCCGGACCTTTCATGGCCTGTGGACTGCGGCGCAGGAATTTCCTGGCGCCGCGGGCGAACTTGCGGCGGGGCAGGAGGACACGGCGTCCACAGGTCTCGCACAGCAGGCCGATATCGGCGCCGACGCGCACGATTTCCCAGCTGTCGCCCCCGCAAGGATGGGGTTTGCGCATCTGAACCAGATCACCCGTGTAGAGTTTTTCATTGATAGCGAGCATAGGCATTGAGATTCAAGAACAGCGTGGCTGCAGTGGAGCCAGAAGTCCTGAAATGATGGGGCCGGATCGTAGCGTCATGGTGCCGAGGCCGCTTCTGCGGCAGGTTCGGCGGCAACTGCGGCGCCGCTGCGCAGGAGTCCGCCAAGGGCCAACAGGAAGCTAAGCAGGTAGACGAGCCAGCCGAGGAAGGGAATGCGGCCAAGGACGACGATCAGGAGCGCGCCCATCAGGAGGAGAAGGAGGGGGCTGTGATCTCCGTCAAGCCGCTCGCCGATCTTCTGCCCCAGCCAGTGGCCTGTGAGCAGGGGGCTGAGGAACCAGATCACGGCGGACGAGGCGAACAGAAAGACGAACACTGCGATTCCGGGGAACACGCCCCAGAAGGCCCAGGTAAAGGCGACCAAAATGATCGAAGCGATTGGAATGAAGATGAGCAGGACTGCGGCCAGGAGACCGTACAGCCCGGTTTCCACCGGTTTAGACTGTATTGCGGCGGCAGGTCTGGCCAGGATGCCGGGTCTGAAGCGCATCAACAGCCAGCCGAGAATGGCGACGCCGACGGCAATGGCGATGGTCCGAAAAATCCAACCGAAAATTGCGCCGACGATGGTGCCTCCGGCGGTTTCTGACTCGGGCGGCGCCTCATATTGGATGTCGCGGGCAACACCGGCGGGAAACTGGTGTTGCTCGGGGGCTGTGTATTTGAGTACGCCGTCAAAACGGGCGGTGTCATAGACGGTGAGTTCTCCTACCTGAATATTGGCATCGCCTGAGACTGCGCCTGAAATATCGAGAATTCCTATAGCGCCGAAGAGGTCACCGCCGATGTTGCCTGAGATATCGGCGCCGCCAGCGGCGACGTAGGTGTCACCGCCGATCTGACCCGTGACGCTCAGCCCCGCGGGAACTACCTGCGATCCCATGCCGGTCGGAATGTCGGCCTGCCCGCCGCCGGCGCCGACAAAGACGTCGTCGGCGACGGTGCCAGAGATTTCGACGCCGCTAGCGGCAGCGCGCAAATCGTCCATGACGATGCCATGGACCACGATTCCGCCGGCCAACGCCCACAGGTCGCCTTCGACTGAACCGTTCGGGCCGATCTCAATGATATTCCCGGCGGCGATAAGGTCACCTTTGACGATGCCATCGATATAGATCTCTGTTGCGGCCACATAGAGATCATCATCGACAACCTCACCTTCGGCCAGGCGGTAGATTTCGTCGCTGCTAAATTCAGCGGACAGGGCGGCGCCGGAAATGGCCACGGCCAGAATTGCCATTGACGCAACTACGAGCCAACGAATGGTTACTGATCGCAGATTCATTTCTCGTCTCCTAACAGGTAGTGCTGAGCCGATATTTGTGCGCCAACTCCTCATCAGCCAACGGTGAAGATAGGAGAAAAACGGGCGGCCCGGCGGGATTCGTCATGATAGTACACTACCAGTTGAAGTCGCCCAAAGTTTCGCGCTCGGAGTCGGGTTCGGCGCCCAGAAATCAACGTTTGAAAGGAAGAGAGAAACATCGGAGATTTGCGGTTGCGGTTTTCGATATTGTCAGATGACATTGTGGAACAGATCCGGCTCCTGGTAGGCGTTGGGGGCGGGGAAGGCGCGGGTGTAGTTTTCGAAGCGCGACAGGCTGCGGCGAACAGGACGCGGCAGGGCACGCAGCGTGGAAGGGCCGCCGCTGTACTGGCTGGCATGGGCGCGGCTGGCGCGTTCCTTGCAGTCGAGATAGTTGTGGACGTCGATGCGGGCGTGTATCGGGGTCTCCCAGGAGGCGATTTGGACCAGATCGACGTCCTGGTTGCGGCCGACCTGTCGGGGATTGCGGCCTGTCAGCTGCATAAACTTCACGATCCAGCGGAGCATGCGTTTGTCGAAACTGGAGTAATAGAGTTTCTGGGCGGCATGGGGAGGAAGGACGCCGCCGCCGTTGCGGTCAGCGCCGGATCCTTGCGCCTGTGCCGCGGCATAGAAGGCTGCGGTTACGGCTTCGCAGCAGCGGATGTGGTCGGGGTGACCATAGCCGCCGTAGGGATCGTGGGTGATGGCGACCTGCGGCTTCAGGCGGCGGAAGTAGTCGATTAGCTCGGCCACCAGCCGTTCGAGCGGTTGTTGCACGAGGGACCTGGGATGCTCATTGTCGGATGAGCCGCGCATGCCGCTGTCGCGGTAGGGCAGATTCCAGATCGTGGTGACGCCCAGTTCTATGGCGGCGCGGGCAAGCTCCTCGCTGCGCACTTGGGCGAGGGTGCGTTCGGTCTGGTTGCGGTGGCTCTCGGTTACGGAGCCGGCGTCGCCGTCGGTGGCGATGATGACATGGACCTGCACGCCTTCGGCGGCGTAGCGGGCCAGCGTGCCTCCGGGCCCGAAGCTCTCGTCGTCGGGATGGGCGAAGACGCCCAACAGTGTGCGTGAATTAGTCATTGTGTGTTGTTCTCTGGTTGCGGCCAGTGGCCGGTTGTCGTCGTTCTAGAAAGTGTGCCGGTTGCTACGGTTCTGTTCTGCTGCGGAGAAAACTCCAGATTATGCCATGCACGAGTCGTTCGACGGGCGCGCGGTCGTCGGTGAGAACGGGTGTGTCTGCTGATGGATTGGCCGCGCGCACGCGGGACAGGTTGGGATCGCACTGGGACTGGCTGGGGCAACCAGCCACTTCCAGGGCGAACTGACGGAACTGGCGTGGGATAGAAGCGGGTATGGCAGCGGCATTTGCGGCGAACAGTTCCTGGGTCACTGGATTGTTGGCGGCGACGACGAGGGAGTTGCCGAGGTCGTCGGGCGGCCCCGGTTCGTCGATGATCAGCACGGAAGGGAAGACGGCGGCCAAGGTGGCGGCAAGGGCATTGACGAGCGCAAAATCGGTGGGAGAACGGCCGACGTTGATCATCAGGACGCCTTGCTCGCTCATATGGTTGCGCGCCAGTTGGAAGAACTCAACGGTTGTGAGGTGGAAGGGGATATAGGGCGGCCGGTAGGCGTCTACGAGGAGGATGTCGAAGCGTTCTTCTTCGGGCTGGTCCTGGAGCCAGCGGCGACCGTCTGCCGCGACTGCAGTCAGATTGGGTTGGGTCATGTCAAAGTAGCGCTGACCCACCTCGATAATCTGCGGATCCAGTTCGACGCCGATGATCTCGAGCGGGCCGTAGATTTCGGTGTAGAGATTTGGCGCGGTGCCGGCGGCGAGCCCGATCACAAGGATGCGCGCATGGGGTTCGAGCGAAGGGTTCGGCCGGAAGAGCGGCGCCAGCAGGAAATAGTCCCAGATGCCTCTACTGAGAAGGCTGTCAGGATGGTAGACGCTGTGGAGACCGACGCCTTCGTTGAGGTGGAGGTGGCGCTCGCTGCCCCATGCCCGAACTAGAATGTAGTTGTATACAGATTCGTCTTCGTATAGAATTGGGCTGTTATCGTGGCTGTCCCAGTGGGCGCGCACGCTGCCGGGGTCGATGAGAGCCAGGGCCAGTGTTGCGCCGAGCGCAAGCAGCGTCATGCCGTGGATGCGTCTGCTGCGGCCGTGGAGAAGGGCTACCAGCAGGGTGACGGCCAAGAGCCAAAGGGCCAGCAGGTAGAAGCTCCAGCGGGTGCCGTAGGAGGGGATCAGCCAGAGCACGGGCAGAAATGTACCGATGATGCTGCCGCAGGTGCCGATGGCGTAGAGGCGTCCGGCCACGCGCCCGGTTTGGTGCAGATCGGTTACCGCCAAGCGCACAGCCCACGGGCTAACCGCCCCCAACAGGATCACAGGCAGGCTGAAGAGCAGCAGGACGACAAGCAGCGCGCCAGCGAGCAGACCGGGAAGATAGTCGTTAAGCCCCACCGTTGCCAGGCGTAGAATGGGCGGACTGATGGCCGGTGTGAGTGCGACGCCGACGCCGGCAATGGTCACCAGTGTCAGGAGCGCGCCGAGGCTGGGGAAGCGGTCGGCCAGTTTCCCGCCCAGCCAAGCTCCAATTGCCAGGTAGGACAGGATCAGACCTATCAAGGCGGCCCAGACGATCTGGCTGTTTCCGAACCAGGGTTCCAGCAGACGGGCGGCGCTGAACTCAACCCCGAGGGTGACTGCGCCCGCCGTGAAGACGAGCATCCGGAAGACAAAGGTTTTCATACAGGAGCGACACGGTCCCGGTAGCTGCGGTTACGCCCACAGAACTGCCGCAACAGTATAGCACATCAGAGACGCGCCTGGAGAGATACCAATGGGGGTAACACGGCGAAAGGCCCTGGAGCTGTGCGAAGTTTGCGTGCCATTGTCGATGCTTCCTGCCCGTCGCCAGTTATTCGAATGGCGATCAGAGACGGGTAGAAAAGCTGGGTGGATAGGGGGGATACGATGAGTGAATTTGGCCCGATAGCTCTCTTTGGCTCGGGGGAGACGGCACCGGGGGCCTACCGGATTCACGAGCGGGTGATGCGGCAACTGCCGGCGCCGGTCCAGGTTGCCATACTGGAGACGCCGGCCGGTTTTGAGCTGAATTCCCCTGCGGTGGCTGGGAAGGTGGGCGCGTACCTGGAACGTCATCTGCGCAATTATTCACCCCGGGTTTCGATTGTGCCAGCGCGCAAGCGGGGCACGGCGTTCGACCCGGACGACCCGGAACTGGCAGGTCCGATATTCGAGAGCAGCTATCTGTTCATGGGGCCGGGCAGCCCTTCGTAC
This sequence comes from Caldilineaceae bacterium, assembly GCA_965207495.1. Classification (GTDB taxonomy): domain Bacteria; phylum Chloroflexota; class Anaerolineae; order Caldilineales; family Caldilineaceae; genus Bin5. The sequence continues at coordinate 1,179,114 of OZ242287.1, read as the reverse complement.
ACGGTGCGCCAGCTGCGGGACAGCTACGCCTGGCATGCGTTGCGGGCGCGGCAACGGCTGGGCGGGGCGATCTGCTTTTCGAGCGCGACAACGGTGGCGTCGGGACGGTACACGCTGCCGGTCTATGAGATTTACAAGGTGGGCCAGGACCTCCACTGGATCGAAGGGCTGGCCTTTTTCAGCGATTTTGGCCTGCGACTGAGTGTCATTCCCCACTGGAATAACAACGACGGCGGAGACGAGCTGGATACCAGCCATTGTTACATGGGGCAGCCGCGTTTTGACGAGCTGATGGCGTTGTTGCCACGAGGGATAACGGTGTTGGGCATTGACGAGAACACTGGGGTGGTGATCGAGCCGGCGACGGGAGAGTGCGAGCTGGTAGGCCAGGGCGGCGCGACGGTGCTGTCTTCAGAGGGAGAGCAGTTGTTCGGGAGCGGTGCGCGCTTCTCGGCTTCGGCGCTGGGGGACTGGCGTCTGCCGCCGACGCCGCAGGACGGCATTCCGGGGGAGATTTGGGAGCGGGCCTGCGCGGTGCGAGACGCGGCTGAACGGCCGGTGGAGGAGCCGACTCCGCAGCCGGTTCTGGCACTGTCGGAACAGCGGCAGGCCGCGCGCGCGGAGCGCGACTGGGCCCAAGCCGACGCGCTGCGGGACGAGATCGCGGCGCTGGGCTGGCAGGTACACGACACGCCGGAGGGTCCTCGTCTGGAGAAGGCGAACTAGCAGGGATCGATGGACGTTGACGGCTTTTCTCCCGGCTTCGTCTTTACACTATAGGCGGTAAGGTAATAGAAGACGGTAAGGAAACAGAGCCATGGTATCGAACGCAGTTGCAGACCTCCAGGACCAGATTCGGGACAAATACGACGCCTACGAGCATCACACGATCTCTTATCACATCCTAGTCAATAACGAGGGGCAGGAGCCGGAACGGCGTTTCGATGTCTGGGCCTCACGGGCTGAGATCGAGGCGTTTGCACGAGACGGCTACCTGGTACGGGAGGCATTGATCGAGGGCGAGCCGTTGGAGATGCTGCGGCGGGCGCTGGACGAGGTGGAAGAGGCGGAGTTTGAGGAAGCAGACGGGAGCCGTTTGCGAGGCCGGGACTGGATTCCGCGGCACCTGTTTGACAAACATGCGGACTTTCACATGTTGATCAACTTTGATCCGCTGCTGTCACTGGCGCGCGCGGTACTCGGCCCGTTTGTTCGTATTCGCCAGCTGGCGGCGCGCATCAGTTATCCGGGCCAGCCGGTGCAGTTCACGCGCTGGCATCACCATCAGCCGGGCATGACGGAGCCAGTGCCGCCCTTTTTCGCGTTTCCGCACAAGCTGGACTGTCTTATCTATCTGGACGAGTTGAATGACGCCAATGGGTTGCTGGCAGTAGTGCCGGGTACGCATCTGCATGATGGCGAGGAGCTGCCCCTGGAGGAGCATGGCAATCTGGCGGGACAGCGGGAGCTGCGTGCGCCGGCGGGATCCTGCGTGATGCTGCACGGCAATTTGTGGCATCGCGCCATGCCAACGGGCGAGGAAGGCAAAAAACGCCGCGTGCTGATTCTGAGCTACGGGCCGACCTGGATGCGCAGTTCGCCGTTTGCCAACAGGCCGGAGAACGGGCTGTTGGATGGGGTGATCGAGGGGGCCGATCCGGCGACGCAGGAGTTGCTGGGTATTGGCGGGTATCAGTAAGTAGCCACGCGCAACAGCGACACGACCGGGACTTGCCTATTGCGGCTCGAGGCCGGACCGGTTCCCAGCAACCGTTTGCACAATCGGTCGCTTGATCAGCGGGGCGGGTGCATGGGCATGACGACGTGGAGGAACTCTTCGTCGCCGAGGCCGAGGGGACGTATGGTGCCGGGGCGGTTGGACTGAGTGGTTTCGAGTACGACCTGTTCCTCGTCGATCTGGCTCAGCACTGCAATCAGATAGCGGACGTCGAAGTCGATCTCCAGATCGTCTCCTTCCACCATTGCATCCAACTCATTCTTGCTGTTGCCCATCTCTGCGCTGCTGGCGGTGAGGTGGAGGTTGCCGACGCCGGTGTCGCCGTTGGGCTCGATTTTGATGCGGACGATGTTGGCGTTATCGCGGGCGAAGAGCTGGGCCACGCGCACGGCCTGGAGAAAGGCGTCGGTGCCGACGACTGTGCGGGTGTTGTGGCTTTTGGGAATGATGGCCCGGTAGTCGGGGAAGCGGTCGGCGATCAGCTGGCTGACGAGATCGACCTGGTGGTAGGCGCCGCGAGTCTCGCCGCCTTTGCCCCAGACGCGGAAGAGAATCTGATTACGGGCCTGGGTGACGGTAACCTGGACGGGGCGTTCGTCTTCGGCGTCGACGATGATACGGCCCAACTCGCTCAGATGGCGTGCCGGCACGACGACCGCCAGGTCGTCGGTGAAGGCCTCGTCGACTTCGATGCTGCGCACGCTGAGCCGGTAGCCGTCGGTTGCGGCCAGTGAGAGGCGCTCTTTGGCAAAGGTAACTTCGACACCGGTCAGGGTGGGGCGGCTCTCGTCGGTGGCGGCAGCGAAGACGACCTGATCGATCATCTTGGTCAGCCCGGCGGTTTCGAGCGCGATGGTGCGGCCTTCGAGGGCTTCGGCGGTCTCTTCGGGTCCGTCGCCGTTATCGACGGTGGGAATTACGGGAAACTCCTGCGCGTCGATGCCTTTTATGTTGACGTCGAAGTTGCCGCAGCGCAGATGGAGTGTTTGGGTGCGTACGGACAGCTCCATCTCGATCTTTTCGGGCGGGAGGCTGTTGACGAACTCCGTCAGCAGGCGTGCCGGCACGGTGATGGCGCCTTCATCCTCGATGCGGGCGCCGATCCAGCAGTTAACACCGATCTCCAGATTGGTGGCGGCCAGCCGCAGCTTGTCATCCTTTGCCTCGAGCAGGATGTTGCCGAGCACCGGCAGTGTACTGCGGGACGATACCGCGCGACCGACGATTGACAGACCCTTCGACAGATTCTCCTGAAAGCAGCTTACGCGCATTTTGTCTCCCGTCCTCCAGGAAATTGTTCCAAATGTGATGTATTTTCCGTTGCTTCGCGTTCACGTCGCGAAGCGGTGGGGCGTTGATCAAATATAGCATAGCGGAAATTCCAGGCCAAACTATCGGACCATGGATCAAGCGGTAGGGGCGGCCGCCGCGAGCGGTTTGCGGAGACGGAAGACCAGCCAGAGGGGTAGCAGGGCGGCGAGCGTAATCGCCAGTTCGGTCAGAAGAATACCGGTGAAGTGGAGCATCACGACGGCGATCGCATTGAAGCCAATATGGAGGAGCATTGCGGCCAACAGGGGCCGTCTGTCGCGGCGCAGGAGGCCCAACAGCACGAGCAGCGTTGCGCCGACATGGAAGACGATTGCGGGGACCCGTTCCCACGCGCCCAGAAGGGGCTCCCACCAGCGCAAGGCATTGAAGGCATCGAGCTGGGTTCGGACGGCGGCGGCCTGTTCGGGAGGGAGTTGCTCCAGCTGAGCCAGAATGCCTGGTGCGGACAGGGTAAGAACCAACGCGGAGATAACGCTGCCGCCGACGAAGAGAAGCGCCTCGATGCCGCCGTGGCCGATGCCGAACATCACGCCTTCGCGCCACGTGCGTACATTCCTGGCAAGGCGGCTGATGATGAGCCAGCGCGCGCCCTCCTCAAACAGGCCGGAGGTCAGGACCAGGAGGGCGTTGTTGAACCAGGTCAGCAGGGCGGGGTCCCAGGACAGGGCGAGTGGGTTCAGCAGAAGGGCGAGGCCTTGCAGGAGCGCGAGCCTGATGAATTGCGCGAGCACAAATGTGATGGCTCCGAAGGCCAGGCTGCTCCAGAGCGCGCGGCTGCGCCGCCTCCAGATGGTTGCCGCTGCAACAGGGAGACCGATGACCAGCGCGAGTTCTACGACGAGCATGATGAAGACGAATGGATTGTCGATCAAGAGGGGGACTCCTTGAGGGATGGTTCCTGCTTGAATCTTATGTTAAATGTAACTGATCGATCCGCGAAGTTACGCGGAGGGGCGCGACGAACACCTTTTATTGAACCACGGAGGGCCACGGAGGGGCACGGAGAACACCTTTTCTTTGATCCGCGAAGTCACGCGGAGGGGCGCGACGAACAGCAATGGGGTACTTGATTTTCTTTGTGTGACGGCGCGGCATATCTCGCATGGGACGGCAGTGGTCAGTGCTTTGCTGTTGGTGGGTTGCGACGGCAAGTGGGGAGAAGACACTGTTGGCTAGACAGGTGGCCGGGGAAGAATGAACACGGTGGCTAGCAAGGGCGGGGCGTTGCGGGGGCGCAGCCCCTGCACAAGAGAGGGCCGAAGGCCCGAACGCCCAAATGCAGTGGTCGGTGGTTAGTGGTCGGTGGTTAGTGGTCAGTGGATAGGGGTGCGGCGGTTGATTGGGAATGGGTTTGAAGTGGATTGGGGAGTGGGAGGGCTCTGTGCTCGTTTTTGCGTGAGTTGGGAGAGGGAAGTTTGCCCGGTTTGGCGGCGGGCCGTCTGACTCTCTATAATGGTGGTGCGCGGCGCCTATTTGGCTTCTGCGCGCATGGAGGGCGTTTGATTCGGCCGCTGGTGGGGACGATCGACTTGGATCTGACGGCGGGCAGGCCCTCTGCAGGCGCCACTCCGCAACGATTTCAACGACAGTGTGTTATAGATTATGAACGGAAACGCTCCGAGCGAAGCAGAAAAGAGCGCCAACGGGAGCCGGCCCGGCGGGACTGGGGCTGATCTGCAGGAGGACGAACGGGCGATCGAATCGGCGCTGGTGGCGCGGGCGAAGAAGGATTCGCAGGCGTTCGGCGAGCTGTATGAGCGGTACGTTGATCGTGTCTACTCGTATGTGTACAGCCGGGTGCAGAATGTCGAGGATGCGGAGGACCTGACGGCGCGTATTTTTTACCGGGCGCTGGACCGGCTGGACCGGTACGAGGACAGGGGGCTGCCGTTTGGCGCATGGCTTTTCCGCATTGCTCATAATCTGGTTGCCAACTGGCATCGCGATCAGGGGCGGCGGACGTTCGTCCCGATTGACGGGATGGTCTTCCGGGCGGAAGGGCGGAAAGAGCCGGAGGCGACGGTAGAGCGCCGGGAAGGGGAAGATGCTCTGTGGGCGGCGATAGAGAGGTTGCCCGAGGAGCGGCGCCTGCTTCTCTTTCACAAGTTCGGCGACCAACTGACGAACATTGAGATCGGCGAGCTGATGCAGAAGAGCGAGGGTGCGATCAAGTCACTTTATTTCCGCACGCTGGCGGCATTGCGCAAGGATCTGGGCGAACAGTTCGAGGACGGTGAGGCAGAAGGGTCGCCATCCGTTGGCGAACAAAAGGGAAAGAAGGCATCCGATGGGAAGCGCTAACATGCTGAATAGATGGGAGCAGTTCAGAACCGACGTGGTGCGGGTCATGCCCTTTCGGCAGGCGCCGCGCAGCGATACGGAATCTGAAGCGACGGGGGATGAATGGACAGAAGAGGAGGAGGCGCAGTTCGCCCAGATGGTGAGTTTCCTGGGCAGGCTCTTCCCCTTTGTGCGGCCGTCGCCTGAGTTCCGGGCACGGTTGAAGGAGGCCTTGCTGGCGGAGCAACGACGGCGTTTGGCTAACGAGACGGTTCTGCCGGCGCGTCAGGAGGGCGGTATCTCGTGGCGATGGTCTCTGGCAGCGACTGTGCCGCTGTTGATTGGCGTGCTGGCGACGATCCTGTGGCGGCGCAGCCACCGATCGAATGCGCAGTTGATCTCGCCGGTGGGGGGGCGATAGGGTTGTAACTCCAAGGGCACAGATTGCGCCGCGGCCGTCCTGGCTGCGGCGCTTCTTTTTTGGACCACCCGCTGGTCCTCGAGCATACAGCGATTGTGCGCTCTAAATGGAGACCCTTTTTGGGCGTTTCAATTGCTGCGCAAATGCGGACATTACAATCAAGATTCTTTTCCTAACCAGGCTAGAAGGTTCTGTTGTCACACGGGACTTTCGTAAGGCTGCTTCCAAATGCATGCGGCAATTATTGGCAAAAATCGCTGTCCCTATTGACAAGAGTAGTTTCCGGGCGTATATTGTTTATAGGAACGTCGACTTTTTTACGGTCCTGAAAGACTTGAGCGTCGGCTTGGTCTTTGAAGAAAGAGGCCAATCAACCTCGGGGTTTTGCACCATTTTCAGGAGGAAATTGACGGGCAGTTTGCCGCCAACATTCACAACAATCGAATCGTGGGCAATCAACGACGATTTGCCGCTCAGGCGTCTGACCCTCCCCAAACAGCAAGTAATTGCGGGAGGAAGGTAAACGGCTCTACACCGTCACCTTTCCCCCCGAAGAGGGCAGGCGCGAATTTTTTCCCTCTCTATTCCCACCCAGTCGTACGTTTTGCAGCTTTACCTGAAGCACTATCTGGTAGCTGCCTATTCCTCTTAGAAATCTCATATTCTGACGATCCGTATGCTTTACCCGGTGGCGCACGGCGGTTCGTTCCTGTCTTGGAAGGCAGGTGCGGCTCGCGTGCGCGCCGCTTCTTCAGGCACAGTCGCCAGGACTGCCGCCTTTCCACTGCCAACTCCGACCAGAGCAAAAATGCCGATCCGCATGCGGCGCCGCCGGCATCGGCTCGCGCTGCTGATCCTATTTTCGGCTCGTGCAGGGCACGGGGCAGCCAGTTGGCAGAAAAAGCTTTAGAAGAAACCCCTTTTGTGGTCCGTATCGCGTCCGCGACATGTATGCGACCGCGCGGTCGGATCATTCCAATAACCTATTTGTCAACACTCCACACAGAGAAGGAAGAGACAAATGTTGCGCAAAGAACAGGTCAATGGCGCCCTGTTCAGCAACGGACGGTCTGCCGGCATGAGATTGCATGTCAGGCTGGCAGTGTTCTTGCTGACAGTGTGTACCACCACTCCCGCGCTCTTTCGTACCGTATACGCCCAGGAAAACGGGCGGGCGATTGGGACAGTGCGCGTGGGGAACAGTCAGCCAGGGATTCTTGAACTTACGTGGGACCCCCCTGCTGAAACGCCGCTCGATTACCGTGTAAATTGGGTGCGCGCGGGTGAGAATTTCCCCGCGGAGGGTGATGGTCAAGGGAATGCTTTTTCGACAAGCCTTGCCTATACGATAGCCGGTCTAGCCGAGGGATCATGTTACAAAGTGAGGCTGCGCGCTCGGTACGGCGATGGCGCGGGCGATTGGACGCAACCGATCGAATCTGTTGTTCAAGTTTCCCAGCCGACTAACACGCCGACGCTTATGCCTACGGAAGAGCCAACTAACACACCGACGCTCGTGCCTACAGAGGCGTCGACCGACACGTCGACGATTGTGCCTACGGAAGAGCCCACAGGCACGCCGACTCTTATGCCTACGGAAGAGCCAACTGATACGTTGACGCCTGTGCTTACGGAAGATGCCACCGGCACGCCGACGCTCACGCCCGCGGTTGTGCAGACCGACACGCCGACGCTCATGCCTACGGAAGAGCCAACTAACACACCCACGCTCGTGCCTACAGAGGCGTCGACCGACACGTCGACGATTGTGCCTACGGAAGAGCCCACAGGCACGCCGACTCTTATGCCTACGGAAGAGCCAACTGATACGTTGACGCCTGTGCTTACGGAAGATGCCACCGGCACGCCGACGCTCACGCCCGCGGTTGTGCAGACCGACACGCCGACGCTCACGCCCGCGGTTGTGCAGACCGACACGCCGACGCTCATGCCCGCGGTTGTACAGACCGACACGCCGACGCTCATGCCCGCGGTCGCGCCTACCGGTAATCCCACACCTGCTATTAGCGAAAGTGAAGTTCAGAGCGGTTCGGGAGGTATCTGTGACCGCACTCAGCAGGTACGTAACCATATGATTGGCCTCCTGAACAGCCAGAACCTGGGCAGCCTAAACATCCGGCATTGCAGCGAGGTGACCGACGAATACTTGACAAGAATCTTCGGAATAGACCTTACCAGAGGGGGCATTGGCGCGCGCCTCAGTTCCTTGCGGGTCGGCGACTTCGGTGGTCTCACGGGTTTGATCGACCTGAACTTGCAAGAGAACAACCTCAGGGAGCTCCCTGCGGATGTCTTCGACGGTCTCTCAAATCTGCATATACTTTGGATGGAGAATAGCGGTCTTTCTTCCTTGCCCGACGGTGTCTTCGACGACCTCACCGGCCTACAAACACTGGCGTTGCAGGTAAATGACCTTAGTTCCTTACCCGACGGCGTGTTTGACAGATTGTCGGGTCTAACGAAGTTGTCCTTCTCCGAGAATAACCTGTCTTCGCTGCCTGGCGGTATCTTCACTGGGCCTGTCAATCTGACGCATCTTATCGCGTCGGACAACGATTTAACTTCGCTGCCTGACGGCATATTCAGCGGTCTGTCCCATCTGGAAGTTGTGAGCTTCGCGGGCAATCGGACGGATCCTTTCATCTTAAGAATGGGGCTGGAGCGGTCAAACGAGGGGGTCGTCGCGACGGTCGCTGAGGGCGCGCCGTTCGACCTGTCGATCACATTGTCGGCGCAGAACGGTGCACCCGCCCGGACCACAGTTACAATTGGAGCCGGCCAGAGCCGCAGCGAGGCGGCCGCAATCGCACCCGTCGACATTTCCGCCGAGGTCAGGGTAAATATCGAAGAGGCAGTTTTTCAGGGCGCTCGCTATGTTGGGGGCCTCGCCATCGGCAATGGCACGACGATAGTGCTGGAGGCGCAACCATCTCCTACACCTACATTCACGCCTACAGCGACGCCAATGCCTACAGCGACGCCTATGCCTACAGCAACCCCGTCGCCTACGAGCACGACTTTGCCTTTGCCGACAGCGACGCCGACGGCTACGGTCGATATCTCCGAGAGGGCGGCACTGATTGCCCTCTACTTCGGCGCCGACGGCGCCAATTGGACCAACAGCAGGAACTGGATGAGCGACACGCCGATCGGCACCTGGTACGGAGTCACCACCGATGACAGTGGTCGTGTGGTCGATTTGGACTTAAGGGAGAACGGGTTGCGGGGAACCATTCCGCCACAACTGGGGCGCCTGACCAAATTGGTCGAACTAGACTTGGCATGGAACAGTCTCAGTGGAACAATTCCATCGGAATTGGGACTGCTCTTGGATCTTGAATGCCTGTTTCTGCATGGCAATGGGCTAAGCGGCCCGATCCCGCCAGAGTTGGGTAGTCTGACCAATGTGAGAACGATTTCGCTGAACAGTAACAGGTTGAGCGGCCCAATCCCGCCGGAATTGGGCAACCTGGCCAAACTCAAATCTCTGGCGCTACATAATAATGGACTGAGCGGCCCGATCCCGCAGCAGTTGAGTCGCCTTTCCAGCTTGGAGGAACTATATCTCTTCGGCAACCAGCTGAGCGGAGAAATTCCGTCACAACTGGAAGATCTGGACAGACTGAGATCCCTGTCTCTATCCTATAACAGACTGAGCGGTGCGATTCCTTCTCAACTAGGAGACATGGACAGACTGGAGTCTCTGTTTCTAGCCGACAACGAGTTGAGCGGTGGGATTCCGCCTGAACTGGGAAACCTGGGCAGGCTGAGGAACCTGAACCTAGCTGAGAATGCTTTGAGCGGTCCGATTCCGCCGCAGTTGGGCGATCTGGCCAACCTGGAGTCTCTAAGACTTGCCGAGAACGAGTTGAGCGGCACAATCCCGGCGCAACTGGGCAACCTATCCAAACTGGAAAACTTGAACGTTTTCGACAACGCGCTGAGTGGGACGATCCCTCCACAGTTGGGCAACCTGGCCAACCTGGAGTCTTTGTGGCTCTATGGTAACCAGTTGAGCGGGGCGATCCCTCCGCAACTGGGCCGCCTGACCAAGCTGTACGAGTTGTACGTCTCACACAACCAGTTGAGCGGTTGCATCCCGAGGGCATTGCGAAACGTGCCTGAGCATGACTTGGGCAACCTCCGTCTGGAATTCTGCCAGTAGTTGGATTCCGGCCCTCGGAGATGGCCGCCCAGTTGGAATCCTTCTTGCGGGAGGGCGCATGTGAGAAGCAGATGCGTGATCGGACTGGGAGGCGTTCATTCCGAGGACAAACTGAAGGGGCCGCTGAGCACAGCGGCCCCTTCTTCTATACTGGTCTGGGAGTATTTCTACAGTTAGGGGAGAACCAACCTAGAATGCGGATACTGCCCCTGGTTCAGGCTATCGTGCACTTGAAGTTCAGAAGAAGAGAAGAAGCCCTGTTAGTCAACGCGGCTTTCGCTTCTGGCCGCTGGTGACGCTGCTCACACGGTTCAATTTTCCGGTGCGTTTACCGGCTGATGGTGCGGAAGTCTTCCCGGCAGACGGCTTCGGTGTTGCGGCTGGCTCGTTCAGCAGGCTCCCTTGCACAGACTGGTCCACCGAGCCAGCCGCGGCCCGCTTGTCCTTGGGCTGGGCATCCTTTCCGGGGCTCTTCGTCGGCGTTTCCTGGCGGGGCGTTGTTGCGCACCTCGAAGCAGGCGCGGACTCTTTTGACTTTCTGGAAATTGAGCGCTGGGCTGATGCGCTGTTGGTGTCGTCCCGGGGAGTGGCTTCCTGCGCGCCATTCCGGCGGGTTTTGCGGCGCTGTTTTGCGCTGCGTTTGGCGATTTCGCCGTTCGCCTGTTCTGCCGCGGCCGGCTTCGGAGCAGCCCCTTCACCGGTTGCGGAATTGCGTTTTCTGGTCGTTTCGCTGTCGAGCTTGCGCGACCTGCGCTGGGCGCGCGATTTGCCGGGCGTTGCAGAGGCGGACCCGGCTGTTCGCTTCCTTTTTGCAGGGGCTTTCTTGCCATTCCCCTGGATCTCTTTTGCCGGAGGCGAGGACGGTATGTCTCCCTTGCCATTCGACTGTGGACCGAGCGGAGGCGGTTGGCCGTCCATGGCCGCCACGACAGGTGAGACAGCCTGTACGGCTACTGCAGCGTCACTGTTGGCCAAGTCCACCTTGCGCGAGCCGATCGTGCTGCGTCCGCTGGACGGGATTTCGTCCAATCCAAGCGGTTTTGCCACGCCCTTTTGCGTAATGAAGGCCGCGAAGGCATGCTCCGGCGTCAGCATGGCCGAGCCGACGAGGTCGCCGGTGCGCTCGCCGAGCTTGTGGGCGATGATGCCGCCGCCGCCGCGGCCCTGCAAGCTGAATTCGTTCATGCTCGTGCGTTTAACATAGCCGGCGGAAGTAACGGTGAGCAGCTCGCCGTTGGGCGCGACAGGCAGCGCGGCAACCACCTCATCGCCTTGTTTCAGGTTGATACCTGCGACGCCGCGTGCTGCCGGACCCATCGCTCGCACTGTCTCCTCGGGGAAACGTATTGAGCGGCCCTGGCGGGTGATGAGCAGGACCTCGCCGTTGCCGGGCGTCACGAACGCGCAACGCAAACGGTCTTTGCCATTCACGCTGATCACATCCTGAGCGGTTACGGACGCCTCCGTAAGATCGGAGAGTGTGATGCGCTTGACAGTTCCCTGTACAGTGACCAGGAAGAGAAAGCCTTCAGTTGCGGCGTTCGGCAGCGCCACCATTGAGGAGATCGTGTCCCGCCGGCTGAAGTCGGTCAGGTCGGCCAGATGCCTGCGCCCCTCTTGAGGAAGTTCGTGGACCCCCAGGCGGAGGCAGCGCCCGGCGGCGGCGAAGAAGAATAGCTGATCGCGCGTGTTGGCGGTGAGCAAGGCCGAGGCCGCGTTTTGGGCTGCCTGGCGCAGGCTGGCGCGGCTGATTCCAGCGAAATCCAGGCGCCGCAGGGAACCTCTGGCGCCCAGTGCCACCCAAACGCGGCGGTCCGGCAGCAGATCGGTGGCGGTGAGGGTGCCTTGCGCGCGTTCGACTATCTGCGTGCGGCGGCGGTCGGCGTGCTGCTGGCGCAGGGCGAGCAGCTCTTCGCGAATGACGACGAGGATTTTGCCGTCGTCGGAGAGCAGGTCTTCGAGATAAGTTATTTGCTGCTGCAGCTCTTTGTGTTCATCCTGGAGCTGTTTGCGCTCGAGCGCGGTCAGCCGTCTCAACGGCATGTCGAGGATGGCCTGGGCCTGGACTTCGGTGAAGCCGAAGGCGCGTATCAGATTGGTACGGGCGGTGTCGACGCGCTGGCTGCGGCGAATCGTCTGGATCACTTCGTCGAGGATGTCGAGCGCCTTGAGCAGACCCTCGACGATATGTGACCTGGCGCGGGCTTTGGCGAGGTCGAACTGGGAGCGGCGGCGGATTATTTCCTGACGGTGCTCGATAAAGAGGCGTAGGATACGCTTGAGGGTGAGGGTGACGGGCTCGCCATTTACGAGCGCCAGCAGAGACATGCCGAATGTCTGCTGCATTGGCGTCAGCTTGAGCAACCGTGCGAGCACGGTCTTGGGGTCGACGTTGCGGGTCAACTCGATGACGATGCGCATGCCGGTGCGGTCGCTCTCGTCGCGCAGGTCGGTGATGCCGTCGATTTTGCCGTCGCGCACGAGCAGTGCGATGCGTTCGAGCAGGTTGGTTTTGTTGGTCTGATAGGGCAGGTCGGTCACGACGATACGGCTGCGGCTGCGGCTCATCTCTTCAAAATGGGCCTTTGCCTGCATGATCAGCCGCGCCCTGCCGGTGGCATAACCCTGGGAGATGGCATCAATCTCCTCGTCGCCTTTGGGTGCCTGGCGGTAGCGAAAGAGGATACCGCCGGTGGGGAAGTCGGGTCCTTTGATGAACTGCAGCAGATCATTGACGCCGACTTCGTCGATCCTGTTGAAGTTATCTATGAGATAGACGGTGGCATCGACGACTTCGGCCAGATTGTGAGGGGGGATGTTGGTGGCCATGCCCACGGCGATGCCATTGGCGCCGTTGATGAGGAGGTTGGGCAGCGCGGCCGGCAGGATAGCAGGCTCTTTGAGCGTCGTGTCAAAGTTTTCGTTCCAGTCGATGGTATCTTTTTCGATGTCGGCCAGCATCAGGTCGCTGATGGTTGCGAGGCGCGCTTCGGTATAGCGCATGGCGGCGGCGTTGTCGCCGTCGATCGAGCCGAAGTTGCCCTGGCCGTCGACGAGAGGGTAGCGCAGGCTGAACTCCTGGGCCATGCGCACCATGGCGTCGTAGACGGAGGTATCGTTGTGGGGATGGTACTTGCCCAGCACTTCGCCGACGATGCGGGCGCTTTTCTTGTAGGGCCTGTTGCTGGTAATGCCCATGTCGTGCATGGCATAGAGGATGCGTCGATGCACCGGTTTGAGGCCGTCGCGCACGTCGGGCAGGGCGCGGGCGACGATGACGCTCATGGCATAGTCGAGATACGATGCGTGCATCTCGGTGGTGATTTCGATTTCGCGGACGTTTCCTATCATTTTGCTCGTTTATTGGTTAATCAGTGTGTCAATGGTCGTGTTGAGGGCGGCGACGATGCGTGTCAGGGCGGATGCGGAGCCGGGTTGGTGTCTCTGCACGGCCTTTGTTCGCTTGCCTCTATTAGAAATGTTCGCACACGGCGAAAATCCCGTCAAGGGAGATGGTTTGAGGCGCCTGCCACTGTGAAGGGCTATTCTGAACTGCAGGTCCTTGCGGAGTGTGTGCTTGGGGGCGTCCCCGGGAAATCACACTCTCTCCAGTTTCAGAGCGTTGCGCAGTTCGATGACCTGATCGCGGAGGGAGGCGGCGCGCTCGAACTCCAAGTTTTGGGCAGCTTCGTGCATCTCCTCTTCCAGATTGGTGATCCGTTTGACCAGCTCGTCGGGGGAGAGGGCTGACAGATTGCGGGTTGCGACAGTTTCGTCTTCGTCGACGCCGTAGTCGGCCGGTTCCTCGGCCATGACCTTCATGCGGTCTGTCAGGTCGCGGATTCCCTTGACGATGCTGCGGGGTTCGATGCCGTGGGTCAGGTTGTGGGCCTCCTGAATCTGGCGGCGGCGATTGGTCTCACCGATGGCTTTCTCCATGGCTTCGGTCATCCTATCGGCGTAGAGAATTGCGCGGCCTTCCACATGGCGGGCGGCGCGGCCGATCGTCTGGATCAGCGATGACTCGCTGCGCAGGAAGCCCTGTTTGTCGGCGTCGAGGATCGCGACGAGGGTAACTTCGGGCAGGTCCAGACCCTCGCGCAGCAGGTTGATGCCGACGACCACGTCGTAGACACCGAGGCGCAGATCGCGCAGGATTTCGACCCGTTCCAAGGTGTCGATTTCGCTGTGGAGGTACTGGACTTTGACGCCGAGATCGGCGAGGTATTCGGCCAGGTCTTCGGCCATGCGCTTGGTGAGCGTTGTGATGAGGGCGCGCTGGCCGACGGCGACGCGTTGATGCACTTCGTGGAGCAGGTCTTCGATCTGCCCTTCGGTCGGCCGTACTTCGACGATTGGGTCCAGGAGGCCGGTCGGGCGAATGAGCTGTTCCACTACTTGTGTCGCGTTCGTCATCTCGTAGTCGCTCGGGGTGGCGCTGACGTAGATGACCTGGTTTACGACCTCGGCAAACTCATCGAAGGTGAGGGGGCGGTTGTCCAGCGCGCTGGGCAGGCGGAAGCCATGCGAGACCAGTACCTCTTTGCGCGAGCGGTCGCCGGCGAACATGCCGCGAATCTGGGGGATGGTCATGTGGCTCTCGTCGATGACCACCATCCAATCGGCCGGGAAGTAGTCGAGCAGGGTCCAAGGGCGGCTGCCAGGGGGACGGCGCGCCAGGTGGCGGCTATAGTTTTCGACGCCGTTGCAGTAGCCGATCTCCTGCAGCATCTCGATGTCGTAGCGGGTACGCTGGCCGATACGCTGGGCCTCCAGGAGTTTGCCCTGGCTCTCCAACGCGGCGACATGTTGGTTGAGTTCTTGTTCGATATCGACGATTGCTTCCCGGACCTGGTCCTGGTGCGTGATGAAGTGCTTGGCCGGGAAGATCTCCACTTCGGGGTAGTCGTCGAGGATTTCGCCTGTGAGCGTGTCGATTTCGCTGATGCGTTCGATCTCATCGCCCCAGAAGCTGACGCGCAGGGCGTTGTCGCTGTAGGCTGGCTGCACCTCCAGCACGTCTCCGCGTACGCGGAATTTGGCCCGTTGGAGGGCAGTATCGTTGCGCTCGTAGAAGATGTCGACCAGGTGTCTCAGGACCTGGTTGCGGCGAACCGTCTCGCCTACATTTAGCTTCAAGGCCACCTGACCGTAGTCCTGGGGGCTGCCCAGGCCGTAGATACAGGAGACCGAGGCGACGATGACGACGTCGCGCCGGCTGAAAAGGGCGCTGGTCGCAGCGAGACGGAGGCGCTCGATCTCTTCGTTGACCTGGGCATCCTTTTCGATATAGGTGTCGCTGCGGGGGATATAGGCCTCCGGCTGGTAGTAGTCGTAGTAGGAGACGAAGTACTCCACCATGTTATTGGGGAGAAACTCACGAAACTCGCTGTAGAGCTGAGCGGCAAGGGTCTTGTTGTGGGCGATGACAAGGGTCGGTTTCTGGATCAGTTCGACGACCTTGGCCATGGTATAGGTCTTGCCGCTGCCGGTGACGCCGAGCAGGACCTGTTGGGGCATCCCTTCATCGATGCCGGCGGCGAGTTTGGCGAGGGCCTGGGGCTGATCGCCCATCGGTTGAAAGTCGCTGACTACCTGGAATTTATGCATATCCTGCTCCGTGGATCTGATATGAGCACAGTTCGCAGATCAAGCTTACCACATAGGGCAAGGGGATCGGGACATTTTGCGCGGCCACTCGGTTTTCTTGGCGCAGGACGCGTGCGGCGGCCCGGCATCGTACGAAGTTCACATTTGAAGTGTAGGCCGGACGGCAGACCGGTGGTATTCATAGAGTGATATCGGTTGAATGAGAGGTCTCACTCATCAATCGAACTTTTGTTCTTGTTTGGCATTATTATACATACTGTGGAGGCATCTGTCCAGCAGGCGGAGGTTACGGGGCGCACCTCAGAATTGGGGTGGGAACAGTCTGGCGGGGAGGCTATGCCGGAGGTGGCTGGGATGATTTGCCGGCTCTTGGAGAGATGCAGGACAGGCGTCAGGCCTGGCCTTACCGGGGGTTCCGTTGATAGAGGGGGAACAGGGCAGGCACATTGTAGGCAGGGGGCCTGCCCCTACCGGAGCGTTTGGAGGCCATACTATTGGCTAGTCATATTGCTGGGGAAGAATGAGCACGGTGGCTAGCAAGGGCGGGGCGTTGCGGGGGCGCGGAACTGCAGGGGAACTGCGGGGAACTGCAGGGGGCTGGGGCGGTATGTGGGGGAGGAGACACTGTTGGCTAGACACCTTGCTCTAGACACATTGCTGGGGAAGAATGAGCACGGTGGGCTAGCAAGGGCGGGGCGTTGCGGGGGCGCAGCCCCCGCAAAAGGGAGGGCCGAAGGCACGACCGCCCAGAAGGGCAGTTTTTAGTAGGCAGTTCTTAGTTGTTAGTGAATGGGCGATTTTTCGGGGATGCTTGTGAAGTCTGGACACGGTCTGGTCGATATCAGAGGTACAAGAGAGTTCACCCCCATTTTGGGATGCACCCCATGCTACACGGGGGGACTGGAGCTGTTCATTCCGACAGACGCGCTGATCGTGTATAATCGGTTCTGATGAGAGTAATTCATTGCCAGCAGCGAAGCCATCGAAAGGGTGCCAGGCGTAGCAGCGGCGCATGTCGGCGCGTCTTTGCGCTGGCGGCCGCGCTGCTGTCCGCTGCGTTGCTGGCATTCGATTTCGGGGGCGGAATTGCGCATGTGAAGTTTGCGGCTGCCCAAGTGCAGTCTACGTCTACGCCCGGTTCGCAACGTTCAGATACGACTGCGGCGGCGGAACAGCAGGGGGCAACGGCCACGGCAACGCGGTCGACCGAGGCGTTGCTCGAGTCGATTCGCGCTACGGCCACCGTGGGCGCGCAGCTGACGGCGACGGCGGCGGCGGAAGCCACCAGTTTGGCGCTCACGCCTTCGGTCACGCCAACGCCCTCGCCCTCGCATACGCCAACACCATCGCCTACGCCCACCCCTTCACCAACGGCTACGCCCGGCCCGGATGAGATACTGGAGGCGCTCATTGACGATTTGATCGCCGGTATGAGTGTCGCCGATCGGGTTGGCCAGTTGTTTGTGGTTACTTTCCAGGGCAACGACATCGGACCGAGGAGCGACGTCGCCGAGTTGATTGAGGAGTACCGGGTGGGCGGCGTGGTGATCAGCCCAAGAAACCGCAACTTCAGTAACTACAGCGGCACGACACCGGAGGACATCGCGCGGCTTACAAATCAACTGCAGGCGCTGGCCTACGGCATCTACCTGTCACCGACGGAGGCATTGAACGTCAAGCAGGGCGGGCCGGCTATACCGGGTATTTTGCAGTCCGGCCTGGAACAGAGGGCGCCGCTGGAGATTCCGCTGTTGATTGGCGTGGAGCAGGGGGGTGACGGTATGCCGGGCACGGCACTGCGGTCCGGATTCACCGCGATCCCGCCGCAGATGGCGCTGGGGGCGACCTGGAATCCCAATCTGGTGGAAGAGGTGGGTGCGGTCCACGGACGGGAGATGCGCAGCGTGGGGGTGAATCTGCTGTTGGGGCCGGCGCTGGATGTAATAGAACAGCCGCGTCCGGACCTGGTGACGGGATTGGGGCTGCACTCTTTTGGCGGTGACCCGTTTTGGGTCGGGCGAATGGGCCAGGCCTATGTAACAGGGATCCATCGCGGCAGCGCCGGTCGCGTGGCTACGGTGGCTGGACATTTCCCCGGCCTGGGGGGTACGGATCGCCGGCCGGATGAGGAGATCGCGACGATTCAGAAGAGCTTGCAGGAGCTGCAGAGAATCGAACTGCCGCCATTTGCCGCGGTCACTGAGCGGCCGTCTGCGATCCTGCGAGTGGATGGGACGTTGGCGGCCACAGAGGCGTTGATGTCCGGGCATATTCGGTTCAGCAGCTTCCAGGGCAGTCGCGAGCGCACGCCGCCGATCAGTCTGGCACAGGAGCTGGGCATTCTGCTGGACCTGGACGAGTTTGCTCCCTGGCGTGGGGAGGGCGGCATCCTGATGAGCGACGCGCTGGGTGTGATGGCGGTGCGTCGCTACTACGACCCGCCTCTGCAGGAATTCCCGCGGCGACGCATCGCTCTTGACGCGTTTACGGCCGGCAACGACCTACTCTACCTGGCGGATTTCTCGCTGACCGACAGCTGGCTGGATGAGAGAGCCAATATCAAAGAGACGATCATTTTCTTCCGCGAGCGCTATACAAACGATGCCGAGTTTGCGGCGCGTGTGGATGCCTCGTTGCGACGGATTTTGCGCTTGAAAGTGCGGCTGTTTGACCCTGAGAACAGAGCCGATTCGGCGGCAACGGGCGGCGTACCCCAAGATGGACCGATAGAAATCGATCTGGGGGATGTGGTGGTGGGGCCAGCCGACCTGGAGGAGGGGTTCAGCAGTGAGAATCAGAGAGGGGCCCAGATGCTGCTGGATCAAGTCGCCAGTGAGGCGCTGACGATCTTCTTCCCCGACTCCCCGGGGCTGACCGACCCTCTGCCTGCGCCGCCGGGCGAAGACGAGGATATTCTGATCTTCACAGATAGCCGCATTTTACATGAGTGTGACGGTTGCCTTGCTGATGCTACCGTAGAGCCGACGGCACTGGAAGAGATCATGTTGAGACTCTACGGACCGGAGGCGACCAACCAGTTGCGAAGGGAGCGGATTGGAAGTCGTACTTTTGCCGAATTGAACTCTCTCCTTAACGGCACGGCCGACGCCGCGGTGGCAGAGGCGTTGGAGGAGGAGATCCTGGAGGCCGACTGGCTGATCTTTGCCATGCTGGACGTAGACGTAGCGAACTACGACAGCAGCGATGCGGTTAAACGGTTTTTGCGTCAGCGCAGTGACCGGCTGCCGGGGAGCAAGCTGGTGGTGCTGGCGCTGAACGAGCCCTACTTCTTTGATTCGACCGAAATCGGGAAGATGACGGCTTTTCTCGGCGTTTACTCCAAGACCCAGCCGTTCCTGGAGGCGGCCGTGCGTGCATTGTTCCGCGCCCAGACGGTCACCGGCGCACCGCCGGTGAGTGTGCCGGGAACTCGCTTCAGCAATCTGGTCGAGCGACTGGAGCCGGACCCGGGCCAGCGGATAGACCTGACTGTCCTGAACGAGGGCATCGTAATAGAACAGACGGAGAATGACGAGCTGGAGCTTATCCAGACCGATCTGAAGCTCGGGGACAGCCTGGAGTTGCAGGCGGGCCCGATCCTGGATCGCAACGGGAACACGGTACCGGATGGAACACCTGTGAACTTCCGGCTGATCTATGAGGGCGAGGAGCTTGCGATCCAGTCCAGTCCTGTCGCCACCCGGGGGGGACTTGCGCGCAAATCGGTGTTATTGGAGAGGACTGGTACGCTCTTGATCGCTGTCAACAGTGTCGAGGCAGACTCCAGCAAGGAGTTCCGGGCGCGCATTCCTGACCCGGACGTTGCATCTGACAGAACGCAGATTGAGGTCACGAACCCGGAGCGGGTCGTTACGGCGGCGCCTACACCGGGGGCGGCGGTGACAGCTGTGCCATCGCCGGATGCAGTCCCGACACGCACGCCGACGGTCAGGCCGGAGGCGGTTGAGCTCGATGTCTCTTCGTTGACGATTGCCATCGTGACGCAGTTGGTGGTGCTGGCGCTGCTGCTGGTGGTGCTTGTGCAGTTGATGCCGCGACAGATGCTTGTTCAGCGTTTGCTCTGGGCGATGCTCGTGGGCTGGGGCGCTTACATTCTCTACGGTGTGGACGTTATTCCCGGCGGCCTGTGGATCCAGGTCAATCTCGCCCCCTGGGACAGCGTCCCGGTTGTGGTGATCGGCATGCTGATCCCGCTGGTCTGGCTGCAGTTTCGGTCGGAGTAGGTGATCCGGCTTTCGGTCACCGGTTATCATTATCCCCGCTCTTTTTGAGCCCAGATCACAGCTTGAACCAGATAGGCGACGCAGGTAGGAAGCGAGGCGTTTCGCGGCACTCGTCGTGCACCGGACGCAATCGCATTCGCCTGCAATTGGGCTGTCGTTGGGCGGGTTGAGTAAGGGCGACCGCGGGGCAAGGGTTAGGTCAGAGGTCAGTGATAGCCGGTTCCTAGTGACCATACATGGAGCAGATTCGCTACCAGCAACGGGGCCTGAAAACGGCGTCTTAAGACTTAGGATATGGGTATCAGTTTTCGTAGCCTGTCGCGCCTCAGGTGGCCGGCCCCGCGCCGACACTTACTGCCCTGGGCGGCGGACCGCTTCCGTTCGGCTGCACCGGCAGATCTTCCTGGCGGCGGAATTGGTTCATGTAGAGTTCGTAGTAGAAGCCCCGCTGGGCGAGCAGCCCATCATGTGTGCCCCGTTCAATAATCTCTCCGTCTCGGAGCACCAGCACTTGATCGGCGCTGCGGATAGTGCTGAGGCGGTGGGCGATGACGAAGCTGGTGCGTCCTACCAGCAGGTCGTTGAGGGCGGCCTGGATTCTCTGCTCGGTGCGGGTGTCAACGCTGCTGGTGGCCTCGTCCAGGATGAGTATACGGGGGTCGGCCAGTGCTGCACGGGCGATGGCCAGGAGCTGACGCTGTCCCTGGCTGAGGCCAGCGCCGCGTTCGCCGAGGACGGTTTCATAGCCTTCGGGCAGCCGCTGGATAAAGTCGTGGGCCTGGGCCAGTTTTGCGGCGGCGATTACTTCCTCGTCGGTCGCGTTGGCGCGGCTGAAACGGATGTTGTCCATGACCGAACTGCTGAACAGGTAGGTATCCTGGAGGACGATGCCGATCTGCTCGCGCAGGCTGTGAAGCTGAACGTCGCGTACGTCGACACCGTCGATGCGCACGGACCCGCCGGTGACATCCCAGAAGCGGGGGATCAGATTGATAATTGTCGTCTTACCGGCACCGGTCGGTCCGACGATGGCTACCGTTTCGCCAGGCGTTGCGTTGAGGTTGACTCCCTTGAGAACCGGTTCCCCAGGCACGTATTCGGCTTCCACGCTATGCAGGGAAACGGCGCCTTTGATTGCGGGCATGGGCGGGGCGCCGAATTTCTCCTGCACTTCCGGGACCTCGTCCATCAGTTCGAAGATACGCTCCACGCCGGCGATGGCGCTCTGGATGTTGGTCCACATGACGCTGATTTGAGAGATGGGCATGTTGAAGCGCTGCGCAAAGCCCAGGAATGTGACGATCAGGCCGAGAGAGATGGTCGAACCTGCTAGTGTCTGGCCCCGCAGGAGCAGCACGCCGCCGACGCCAACTACGATAGCGATGCCGAGGAAACCGAGCGCTTCGAGCGTTGGCGCCAGGGCAGAGGTGTAGGCAACGGCTTTGACATTGGCGTCGCGGTTGACGGCATTACTTTGCCGGAACTGCTCGATGTTGGTTTCCTCACGGCTGAAGGCCTGGACCTCGCGCACGCCTGAGATACCTTCCTCCAGCTCGGCGTTGACGTCGCCGATACTCTGGCGGGTGATACGAAAGGCTTTGCGCGCTTGCGTGCTGAACCAGAGCGTGGCCAGGCCCATGAGCGGCACAATGCTGAGGCTGATGAGGGCGTAGGCCCAGTTCATAGCGACCATCTGCCAGACGATCCAGAGGATCAGCAGCACGCTGCTCAGCACCTGCACCAGGGCAAAGCTGACGACCTGCTGGATCGTGTCTGAGTCGTTGGTGATGCGGCTCATCAGATCACCTGTCTCGTTGCGGGTATAGAAGCCGAGAGAGAGGCGATGGAGGTGGTTAAACAGGCGCACGCGCAAACGACGCAGAACGTGATGGCCGGTTCTACTCATGCTGAAGAACATGAGGCCGCCGGTGACCGACCCGGCCAGGTAGTAGGCGGTAATGACCAGAGTAATGTTGAGGAGGCCGCGCAGCAGGTCATTGCGGCCGGGGTCGCCCATGGCGACGTCGGGAGCATACCAACAGTTGGCCTGGCTGTCGGTTTCGGCCGGCAGGTCGCTCCCTGCCGGCAGTTGGATCCCTGCGCCTTCTTGGCCGCCTTCGGCGAAGGCGGCGGGCGCCAGATAGCAGTCCACGGCCTGGCCGATCAGAACGGGGCCGATCACCTGGGAATAGGCGTTGACCGCCATCAGAACGGCGACGAGGATCAGACCAAACCAGTAGGGTCGGAAGTATGAACTAAAGCGGGACAGGGTGGCGCCGACGCTCTTGGGTTTCAGCGTCTCCTGCCGTAACATGCGGTCACCGAACATCGGGCACGCTCCTGGGAGAAATAGTGCGTAACATGGTCTGCGGCTGCTGGCGGTGTGCTATGCCTGCGCGATCAGCGGCGCTTCCTCCTCGACGGCTGCGTCTTCGACCAACTGGCTGTGGTAGATGTCGGTGTAGATCGCGCTGGTTCGCATCAATTCTTCGTGGTTGCCGCGGTCGACGATGCGGCCTCTATCGAGAATAAGGATCTGGTCGGCGTTGACGACGGTGCTGATGCGCTGGGCGATGACAAAGCTGGTGCGTCCCACCATGAGCCGGTCGAGCGCATTCTGGATGAGCACCTCGGTGGCGACATCGACGCTGCTGGTGGAGTCGTCGAGGATGAGGATGCGCGGGTCGGTCAGGAGGGCGCGGGCGATGGCGACGCGCTGCTTCTGGCCGCCGGAAAGAGTTGTACCGCGCTCCCCAACGGGGGTCTGATAGCCGTCGGGGAAGCTGACGATGAAATCGTGTGCGGCGGCGGCTCTGGCGGCGGCTTCGACCTCGGCGTCGGTGGCTTCAGGGCGGCCAAAGGCGATGTTGTCGCGAATGGTGCCGGTGAAGAGATTGGTTTCCTGCAGCACGATGCCGATCTGGCGCCTCATGCTATCCAGCGTGACATCGCGCACGTCCGAGTCATCGATGAGAACCTGTCCCTCGCTCACGTCGTAGAAACGGGGGATCAGGTTGATAATGGTCGTCTTGCCACTGCCGGTTCCCCCCAAGAGGGCGACGGTCGCGCCTGGCTGGGCCTCGAAGGAGACGTTCTGGAGGACGGGTTCGCTGCTGTTGAAATAGCGGAATGTAACGTCGGCAAAGGATACACGGCCCTGCACTTGCGCCATAGGCTGCGCGCCGGGTTTGTCGGTGACCTCGTTCTCGGCGTCAAGGATTTCGAAGATGCGCTTGGCGCTGGCGCTGGCCTGGCTCATCTGGGCGACGATAAATCCGAGCTGGCCCACCGGGAAGAAGACGTAGATGAGATAGAGTGAGAATTTCTGCCACTCACCGAGCGTTAGCGTATCGAAGAGGATCTGGCGGCCGCCAAAGTAGACGACAGCGGCCTGACCCAGGTTGGAGATGAGAAAGATGAAAGGGAAGAGGAAGCTGAAGATTTTCGCAACGCGAATGTGCTGGTCCATGAGCCGTTCGGCAGCATTGTCGAACCTGTCCTGCTCCTCTCTTTCGCGCACAAAGGCCTTGACGACGCGGATGCCGGCCAGGTTTTCCTGAAGGATTTCATTGAGGGTCGAGAGCCGGCGCTGGATTTCGCCGAACAGGGACTGGGCGATGGAGCCGAAGACCATGAAGAGGATGAGCGCCACGGGCAAGACGGGAAGGATGATCAGTGTCAGCGACAGGTTGGTGAAGGCCAGAACGCCCAGCGAACCGATGAGCAGGACGATCGACTGCACGGCGAGCAGCATGCCCTGGCCGATAAACGTACGGAGTTTTTCGACATCGTCGGTGGCGCGGATCATCAGTTGACCGGTACGATTGCGGTCATGGTAGCTGAAAGAGAGCCGCTGAATCTTTTCGAACAGTTCGTTGCGAAAATCGAAAGCCAGGTCCTGGCTCACCTTCTGGGCGAGGAAGGCCTGTGCGAAGGCGAAGAGCCCGCGCGCCAGAGAAAAGACAACGATGAATAGCATTGCCCAGTAGATTGGCCCTTCGGGACTGACAGCTCGTTCTGTCAACTGGTCGACTGAGAGAGGAAGCTGCTCGAGCGCGGCGGCCCGTTCCGAATCCGGTAGTGCCAGGACCTGGCGGGCGAACACGCTTTCGGTTACGGCGTCAATGACGTTTTGCACCAGCTGGGGGACGATAAGCTGCGCCACGATGCTGATAAACAGCGAGGCATAGGCCAGCGTTGTAATGAAACTGTAACGGCCCAGATAGCGGAAAGAGCGGCCCAAGTCTTTCATGCTGCCGTCGCCGCCGCGCCGGCCGCCCGGACCGCCGGGTCCACCGGCGCCAGGTCTGCCAGATTGTCTTCGTTGGGTCACATGCCACTCCTTGGGGAGAGGGTCAGGGCATAGCGGGCGACTTTGCCGTCGCCGTTCGGCTGGCCGCGGTCCTTTGCCGACGATGGGCAGTGGGGCGGGCGGCGACTACAGTTCGACACTGTCTTCACGTTTCCGTTGCAATGATTCTACCAGCTTTGTCAGTAACCCCTGCAACATCTCGCACTCTTTGGACGAGAGTTGTGCGATCAACTCGTTGAGGAATTCGAGATGCAGGGGGGTAGACGAACGAATCAGGCTCCTACTGTCGGTCGTCAGCCGGATACGGAACGCCCGCAGGTCGTTCGGGTCCAGCTGGCGTTCGATGAGATGCAATTCCTCCAAGGCACGCAGATGTGCGCTGATCGTGTTCTTACTCAAACACTGGCTGTGTGCCAGATCTGTAGGGGTGAGCGCGGCATGACTGTTGCGTTCTGCCAGGTAGAGACGAATCAGGATACGCCATTGGGGCAGAGAGATTTCTTCGTCCCGCATGCGCTCGCCCAGTATGCGATCATACGCTCCGGCACATATTTTGATCAGCCGCAAGACCTCAATCCCGTCGGCATGGTCCACGCCGGACTCGGCCAATAGCTGACGGAAGCCGTCACTTTCGTTTGGCGCATTACGCGAGTCAATGGCACCAGGCGGGTTCTGCGGGCCGTTTGTCGCGTCCGACCACTGTGGCTTGGATTGAACTGATGGGCTTGCTTTTGTCATAAGACGAATTATACGGTAACGAACTAAAAAATGCAAGAGCGTGATCATGTCGAAGCACGGGGCGCCCCGACTCCGCCAAAGTCGGTAATTGTTCCAAGAGTGGAAAACGCAACGATTGACCGTTATTTGTGTTATAGTAGAGTGTACGGACTGATTTGAATCCCTTTACAGAAGGTGGGCTGACGACGAGGGCGAATGACGCTAGTTACCTGAGTCGGGATGCTCACATGGAATGCACGCGCATGTACAGTAGCAATGGCCAGCCGCCGCGGGTCGTGATCACCGGCGTCGGCGCGGTGACCCCCCTGGGCCTGACGATGGATGATACGTGGGACGCCTTGCTGGCAGGTCGGTCGGGCATTGATACGGTCACCAGATTCGACACCAGCGAGCTGAATACCCGCTTTGCAGGCGAGTTGAAGGGCTTCGAAGCCAAGAACTATATGGATCGCAAGGAGGCCCGCCGGCTTGATCCATATATTCAGTATGCTTTGGTGGCAGCGGAGCAGGCGTTCAATGACAGCGGGCTCGATCCGAGCAAGGAGACGCCAACTGATATAGGCGTGTTGATCGCCAGCGGGACCGGCGGCGTCACTTCGTTGCTTGATAATTTCAGGTTGACGGAGAAGCGCGGCTTGCGAAAGGTGAGCCCGTTTCTGATTCCAAATATGCTGGTGGACAGTGCGGCCGGGAAGATCGCGATTCTCTATAATTTGCGCGGTCCGAATTTTTCGGTGGTCAATGCCTGCGCCAGCGGTACTGCGGCTACCGGTGAGGCATTTGAGTTGATCCGGCGCGGCGACGCGCAGGTGATGGTCACGGGAGGCTCTGAGGCGGCGCTGCTGCCACTCATGATGGCCGGCTTCGACATTATGGGGGCCATGAGCCAGCGCAACGACGACCCGTCGGCGGCCTGCCGTCCGTTCGACAGCGAACGGGATGGCTTTGTGATGAGCGAGGGGAGCGCGATACTGATATTGGAGTCGCTCGAGCATGCGCTGGCCCGCGATGCCGAAATCTATGCTGAGGTGATCGGCTACGGGAACAGCGCCGACGCGTATCATATGGCAGCGCCCCATTTCGACGGCCTGGGGGCCGAAGATGCGATGAATATGGCGCTACGCAAGGCGGCGAGCTACGGAGTGAAGCGTACCGACGTGAATTATGTCAACGCCCATGGAACGAGTACGGAGCTCAACGACCCAGGCGAAACAAAGGCGATAAAGCGCGTGTTAGGCGAGCACGCTTACAGCGTGAACATCAGCAGCACGAAATCGATGCTTGGGCACCTATTGGGAGCGGCGGGCGCGATAGAAGCGATTGTCTGCCTCAAGACGATTGAAGAAGGCGTCATTCCGCCAACCATTAATCTGGACAACCCCGATCCAACTTGTGATCTGAACTACACGCCGTTACGGTCTGTGCAGGCAGACGTCGCAGTGACAATGAGTAATAGTTTCGGTTTCGGCGGCCACAACTCATGTCTGATGCTGCGGCGGTTTGAGGAGAATGGGGTATGACAGCGCAAGCGCACGAGGAAAATGGGACCGGGAGCGACTACGCAGCCACGCATTTGAACGGGCACTATTCGGAAGCAGAGGCGGAGCAGCCGATGCTGGACAAGGTGCAACCGCCCTGTTATGCCCAGATCATCGGCTGGGGCTATGAGGTTCCCGATCGGGTGGTCACAAACCATGATCTGGAACAGGTCGTGGATACCCAGGACGAGTGGATCCGGACGCGCACCGGCATACAGGAAAGACGGGTCGTAGCGGTATCCGAGGAGACCACTGCATCTCTGGGAACGCAGGCGGCGCGCAAAGCCCTTGAAGTTGCCGACCTCCATCCTGCCAGGGTGGACCTGGTCATCTGTGCAACCAGTTCGCCTGAGCACTTTTTTCCTGCCACGGCGAGCATCATCCAGGACAATTTGGGCCTCATCAATGCGGGCGCCTTTGATCTGAGCGCTGCCTGTTCCGGTTTTGTGTATGCTCTCAGCGTCGCGCGCGCGCAGATCTTGGCCGGGGACGCCGAGTATGTGCTGGTGGTTGGGTCCGAAACGCTGAGCCGGTGGGTGGATTGGACCGACCGTACGACCTGCGTTCTTTTTGGTGACGGCGCGGGGGCAGTGCTGCTGGCGGCCAGCGACGTGCCGGGCGGCGTCACGGCTTCGGTGCTTGGCAGCGACGGGTCGGGCGCGGAGTTGTTGACGATTCCGGCGGGCGGGAGCGCGGCTCCGGCCAGCCTGGAGACGGTAAGCAGTGGAGCGCACTACATCCAGATGGACGGGCGGGCCGTCTTCCGCTTTGCGACCCGGATCATGGCGGACGCGACGCGACGGGTGTTGGACAAGGCCGGTGTTCCGGTCAGCGAAGTCGATTTGGTCGTGCCGCACCAGGCGAACAAGCGCATCATCCAGCACAGCGTGCTGCGGCAGTTGAAGATCCCGGAAGACAAGGTCTATGTAAACGTTCACAAGTACGGCAACACGAGCACGGCCAGCATTCCCATTGCGCTATGCGAAGCGATTGAGGAAGGGAAGGTAGCGCCGGGGGACAATCTTGTGTTTGTCGGTTTTGGCGCGGGTCTGACCTGGGGCGCATGCTCGGTCAAGTGGAGTGTGCCGATAGAACAGCCGGAGTCGACCTGGTGGAAGAATACGCAGCGGCAGGCGACGTACCAGGCGGCGGCAGCGCGCTCGATGTGGAAACGGGCCATCCGGCGCATCTACAGCCAGGTGGAGCCGCGTGCGATGGCACGACGTCCGGTGCGCAGACCGGAAGAGGAGCAGCCGACGCCATAGCGTACGACTACTCCGCCCCCGCACAGCCGCAGCGCAGTCGCAGAGCAGCCACAGAACTGCTCTCCCTATTCCCTACAACATCATAGGCCGAAATCCGCAATCGGAAAGTATGGAGGTTCAGCCATGCCGATTACCGCAGTCGAGAAGCGCAACCAGCTCATGCGCGACGGCTTCTGCATCTTCGAGAATGTGTTGGATCCGGAGATGGTAGCCAAGCTGAATGCAATGAGCGAATGGACGATCGCGCAGGAGGATGAGGCGCATTTTGAACAGCACCGTTCGCAGGGCTGCATCATCCCATATTGGAAGTATCCGCACCCTGCCTTTCCCGAATTGATTGCCCATCCGAGTGCGCTGGGGGCCCTTGCGCAGCTGGGTTTTGACGAGCCCAAGGTTTGGAGCGGTTTTGTCATCAGCAAGCCGCCGTACAGTCCTCCTCTCTACTGGCATCAGGATGGTGTACTGTGGGAGCACCCGATCAGCTACACCGATCAACCGCAACAGTACTTCCTGATGTACTACCTTGTCGACACCAACCGAAACAACGGTTGTCTACGGCTGATCCCGGGTTCGCATTTGAGTCGGCATGCGCTGCACGATCTGGACCGCAAGGCGCATGACGGCGACGAAGTGGGCCGTGCCAAAAACATGGACCATCCGGCATTTCAAAAGGCGGAAGGTGAAGTCGATGTGCCAGTGCGGGCGGGGGACGTGGTGATTGGCGATGCGCGCCTGCTGCATTCGGCGCACGCGAACCAGAGCGACCAGTGGCGCACGGTACTCACTATCTGGTATTGGGCCAACTATGCCGGTCTGCCCGAGCCCGTACAGGCGCTTGTTGCCTCTCATGTCACGGAACGCTCGGAATGGGCTGAGTGGGCCGATCAGGCGGACCCTGCGGTCCAGGCCTTGATACCGCGCTTTTCGGGCGACGTTGAGCCGATTCCATGGGGCCGGGGGCCGAAGCAGGGGATGTTCTGAGAGCGGCCCGGCAGATATGTTTTCACTGCTTGGATCCTTGCCTTCTGACTGAATTCTGGTCTGACAGGAGGAGGGGTTGATCAACCTCGGTGGTGGGGTGACCACGCGCGAATTGACCGTCGGACTCATAAGGAGCATTTTCCGTGTTACAGGCTGCAATCACCGGTGAGCGACAAGTCGCATTTAACGAGTTGCCCGAGCCGCAGGCGAAAGCCGATTGGGCGGTGGTCAAGGTCCATGCCTCTGCGTTGTGCACTGAATACAAGCTATGGATGGCCGGCCAGAACCAGGCGATAATGGGCCATGAGGGCGTGGGAGAAGTGGTGGAAGTCGCTGAGCGGGGGCCTGTCAGCGTAGGGGACCGGGTCGTGGTCTTGCCGCAGTTTTCGTGCGGCCGCTGCCATCTTTGCATGAGCGGCGACTATATCTACTGTGAGGACAGCCACGACTTCGCCGAGTTGCATGGGTCGATGGCCGGCGCGGGCACGTTTGCCCACTATACGCTTAAACCGGCATGGCTGCTGCCCAGGGTCCCCGACGATGTGAGTTATGCGCAGGCGACGATGGCGATTGACGGCATCGGCGCATCGTTCGGCGGGCAAGAGGCCATCGGCGTCAACTCGCAGGACACAGTGCTGATCACCGGGCTGGGACCGGTTGGGCTGGGCGCGGTCGTCAACGCTCGTTTTCGCAATGCCCGTGTAATCGGTGTCGAACCGGCGCCGTGGCGTGCGAACCGGGCGCTGGAGATGGGGGCCGAAACGGTGCTCGACCCCAGCGATCCGGACATTCTACAGAAAATTCTCAGCCTGACCGAAGGCAGGGGTGTGGACTGCGCGGTCGATTGTTCGGGCCGTGTCCCGGCAGAGCGGCTTTGCATTGACGCTACCCGCCGCCGCGGCCGCGTGGCCTTCGTCGGCGAATGCCGTGATAAGCTTACAATTACGGTCAGTACCGACATGATCCGAAAAGGCTTGACGGTCGTCGGATCCTGGCTCTACAATATGGGTGACTACGCCAAAGTAATGAAGGTTATCCGGCAGTCACCGCTAATCGACCTGCTGATCAGCCATCAGCTGCCGATGAGCCAGATCCAGACGGGATTCGGACTGCTGGCAGAGGGTGAAGCGGCCAAGATCGTGGTCGATCCCTGGGCATAGCGGCGACAGGATGCTCTAGACTAATCCACCAGGACTCACACAGCAGATTGGAGTACAAGAACGATGGATCTTTCGATTTCGCCCAGTTTTCAAGGCAGTCTGCTCGATACATCAGCGGAGGCGTTTGGGTCGCTGCGCTCGTCGAGCGACGCGCTGTCTGATATGAAAGAGCTGCGCTGGCGGTTCGAGCAGGATGGTTATCTGTACCTGCCCGGGTTGCTGGATCGCAGCCAGGTTGTGGAGGCCCGGCTGGAAATGTTGAGGAAGCTCGACGCTGCCGGCTGTCTGGACCGCGACTATCCGCTGGAGGACGGCGTTGCCCATGCTGACTTTGAGAATGCGTTCATGGTGGAGCTGACCAAGGACAACGCCCCCCTTCTCGAATTGCTCTATGACGGGCCGATGATGAATTTCTACAGACAGTTTCTGGACGGTGAAGTGCGCCATTTCGATTACACCTGGTGCCGCTCGAAACCGCCGGGCGAGACAACGGCTACGCCACCCCATTACGACATTGTCTTTATGGGACGAGGTACGCAGCGACTGCATACGAGTTGGACGCCGCTGGGGGACATCCCCATCGAGATGGGCGGGCTGATGGTCCTGGAGAACTCCCACCGCTTCGAAGAGATCAAGGCCGACTACGGAACTTTGGATGTAGATGCCTACTGCACCAACTATCCTGATGCCGGCGAGATCGAATCCGGGGAGAAGCTGTGGCAGCATCCAAATGGCGGCGCTTATAACAAGGATGCCATTGCAGCGCGGGCCGCATTGGGGAATCGCTGGTTGACCACCGACTATGCGATGGGCGATCTGCTGGTCTTCAGTATGTACACCATGCACGCCAGCTTGGACAATCATACCAACCAGATACGGCTCTCCACCGACACGCGCTACCAACTGGCCTCCGAACCGGTGGACGAACGCTGGATCGGGGACAATCCGATTGCGCACGGGTTGGAATCCAAGCGCGGCATGATCTGTTGACCCGCTGAACGCAACTGAACGGACCATCACACAGAGGAAGGCGGCAGGATGGGATCACTGCAGCAGGCGTTTTGGGAGATGGATGTTTACGGCTTCACCGTGTTGGAGGGTGTGCTGAGTGGGGCGGAGGTGGAGGCTTTGCGCGCCTCGCTGGCTGACTGGGCAGCGAGGCTTGGGGGCGAGCAGCGATTTCTGGGACAGGCCGGCCACGTGAGCAACCTGCCTGTGCTCGACCCGCTCTACCACCCGTTGATCGACCATCCGCGTACGCTGCCTGTTATCGAGTATGTTCTGGGCAAAAAGATCATTCTGGGCAGCCTAAACGCGCGCATCGTCAGGCCTGGGGACCCTGTACAGGGTCTGCACAGCGATATCCGCGCCGACCTGTTGAACATGGGATCCCCGGTTATGGTCAATACGGTGTGGCTACTGGATGACTTCACGCCCGAAAACGGCCCCACGCGCATCGTGCCCGGATCGCACAAAAGCGGCATGGCTGGACCGCCTGACGGGATGGATGTGAAGCACGTCCATCAATTGGTTGCGCCGGCCGGCAGTGTCCTCGTCTTCAACGGCCAGTGCTGGCACGGCGGCGGGGAGAACCGGACTGAGACCGACCGCCATGCGCTGTTCGGCCACTACCGCAAGAGCGCGCTGATCTTTCAGGTCGATCCCCACGACGGCTTTCAAGAGAGCTGGATGGATGACTTGACGCCCCGTCAGCGTGAGTTGCTGCGCATGGACAACGGGCTGGCCGCGCCCCACGCGGCGGACAGCCACCTGCGGGTCTCTTTTTCGCGCGGCAAGAAGAAGGACTAGCGCACCCGGCTTCGAAGGTGGCCCGCGACACGGGGGACATGCGCTGGCTGGAGGTATGTTCACTTCGGCGGGGCGCAATGTCCCATTGCGTTATGTAGTGAAATCCTTGAAGAATCTCCGTCGGTGGACGTGTGCGGCGTGAAGTCATGCTGGCGCGTCCCAGTCCTCTACGCTCAATCCTACAAAGAAACTACCCAGCCAGATCCGGGGTACGATTCCGCCTAGTCAGGTCTTGCAGGTTTGCAGGGACTGACACGGTTGCAGTTCGCCCTGTACGCTATTGGTGTAAGCGGCGGCGTCTTTCCAGACCAGCCCTTCTTGTGGTCAGTGGCTTTGGGCAGCAAGGTGGGGCGCAGACACTGTCGGGTAGACATACGGCTTGAAAAGAATAAACACGGTGGCGAGCCAGGGCGGGGCGTTGCGGGGGCGCAGCCCCTGCACAAGGGAGGGCCGAAGGCCCGAACGCCCAAATGCGAGGAGTGAGTGAAGAGGAGAGAGGTACGTTCATTCACCTCATTCAGGGTCGTGAGTATGGTGGGAATGAGTAGTCGCCCTGTATGGCGTTAGCTGAGTGCGGGCATCTTCACGTGCCGCCAGGCGTCCTGATCTTTGGGATCGAAGCGCTCCAGGGCGCCGATTTCGGCTACCAGCTGACGGCCTTCGTCGAGATTGGCCAGCTCGCCCAGGCTGATGAGCTGCACGAGCGCGTTGCCGATAACGGTCGCTTCGCCGGGACCGGCAAGGACGGGGATGCCGGTGGCGTCGGCGGTGAGCTGGTTGAGGAGCTGGTTGCGGGAGCCGCCGCCGACGACATGAATGACCTCGATCGGCCGCGCGGTCAGGCTCTGCAGCTCGTGGAGGACATCGCGGTAGGCGAGCGCCAGGCTCTCGAAGACGCAGCGGGCCATGTCGGCGTCGCTCTGGGGCGGGGGCTGACCGCTCTGCTGGCAGAAGGCCTGGATGTGTGCAGGATGGTCGCCGGGGGGCAGGAAGCGGTCGTCGTTGGGGTCGACGAAGGAGCGCAGAGGTTTGGCTGACTCGGCAAGCGAGACCAGTTCCGGATAGGAGTAGGGCCGCCCTTGCTGTTCCCAGGTAGACCGGCACTGCTGCAGGAGCCACAGGCCCATCACGTTTTTCAGCAGACGGAATGTGCCGTAGGCGCCGCCTTCGTTAGTGGCGTTGACGGCGAGGGCGGCTTCGTTGACCACGGGCTGGGCCTCTTCAAGGCCGACGAGACTCCAGGTGCCGCTGCTGATATAGGCGAAGTTCCCGGTCTGGGCGGGGACGCCGGCGACTGCGCTGCCGGTGTCGTGACAGGCGGGTGCGATGACAGGGATGTCATCATAGGACGCCAGGCGCGTTCCCGGCTGTACGACCTCCGGGAAGAGGTCGAGGGGAATGCCGAGCGCGTCCAGCAGGTCACCGGCCCAGGCGCGGGTGAAGGGGTTGAGCATTTGTGTGGTGGTGGCGTTGCTGAATTCGCACACCTGGGCGCCGCTCAACCAGAAGTTGAGCAGATCGGGAACGGTAAGGAAGCGGGCGGCGATCTGCAGATGGGGCGAACCGGTCTCTACGAGGCTCATCATCTGGTAGAGCGTGTTGATCGCCATGAACTGGATTCCGGTCTGGGCGAACACCTCTGCCTTGGGAACGCGGGCGAAGACTGCGTCCAGCATGCCTTCGGTGCGACTGTCCCGGTAGCAGACCGGGTTGCCGATGAGATTTCCGTCGCGGTCGAGGAGGCCGAAGTCCACGCCCCAGGTGTCGACGGCGAGGCTGGCGGGGCGTTCGGGTGCGTGGGCTCTGCTGCGGTTGATGCCGGCCTGCACCTCGCGCCAGAGGTGGAGGATGTCCCATTGCAGGACGCCGTTGACGGTCAGCGCGTAGTTGGGGAAGCGATGCACCTCTTCCAGCTGCAACTCGGAGCCATCGAAGTGTACTGCCATCACCCGGCCGGACTCGGCGCCAATATCGATGGCAAGAACGGTGGCGCGTTTGCTTGTCATGTGTGGTCCCGTTCCGTGTTTTTGTGACGAGGGGCGGACGTTCGTCCGCTGCCGTGGACCGTGTTGTCAGTTCCGCAGCGACAACACGTCTTTCTCGTACTGCCGGATCTCCTGCATGAAGGCCATGCCCACAGGCACGTCCTGCTGCAAGCAGTGGAAGTCCCATACGGCCGCGTGGGGCATCGCCTTCAACTCTTCCATCAGTGCCAGGCGGGTTGTGAAATCGGCGCTGCGCTCGATCTCCTGCATCGTCTCCTTCGGCTCCAACAACGCCAGCAGCAGGGCTCGCAGCGAATTGCGCGTGCCGATTGCCCAGGCGGCCACACGGTTGATGCTGGCGTCGAAGAAATCGAGGCCGATGTGCACGCGGTCAAGGTGGTCCCCGCGCACGATCTCCTGCATGATGGCCTGCAGCTCGTCGCTGAAGGTGACGACATGGTCGCTGTCCCAGCGTACGCCGCGGCTCACATGGAGGACCAACTCGGATACGAAGAGCAGGCAGGCCGATATTTTATCGGAGATCACCTCGGTCGGGTGAAAGTGGCCGGCGTCGAGGCAGAGGGCCTGGTTGTTTTGCGCGGCATAACCCAGATAGAATTCGTGCGAGCCGACGACGTAGCTCTCTGAACCGAGGCCGAATAGTTTACATTCGATGGCGTCGCGGTTGTGGTTGGGATCGATTTCCTTCTCAAATATCTGGTCGAGGGCGTCTTTCAGAAGGCGGCGGGGCGTTGTGCGGTCGCCGGGCGTGTCTTTGAGGCCGTCGGGGATCCAGATATTGGTCATTGCCGGCGTGCCCAGCTCTTTGCCGAAGAAGCTGCCGATCTCCCGGCAGGCGATGCAGTGCTGGATCCAGAACTGGCGGATGTCGTTGTCGTAGGAGGCCAGGGTGAAGCCGTCATCGGCCAGTGGGTGGGAGAACAGCGTCGGGTTGAAGTCGATGCCGCGGCCGTTTTCTTTGGCCCAGTCTGCCCAGCCCTGAAAGTGGCGCGGCTCGATCTCGTTGCGGGCCGGACTTTCGTCGGTATCGGGGTACATGGCGTGAAGGTTGAGGCGGTGATTGCCGGGGATGATGCTGTATGCGATGTCCAGATCGCTGCGCAGCTCGTCGACAGTACGGGCGCGGCCGGGGTAGTTGCCGGTCGCCATGAGGCCGCCGCCCAGGCCCCGGCCCGGCTCTTCAAAGCCGAGCACGTCGTCGCCCTGCCAGCAGTGGAGGCTGATGGGAACGCCGCTCAGCGTTGTCAGCGCCTGCTCCGTGTCCACGCCGATAGCCGCGTATCGTTCCTGGGCGAGGGCGTATGCGTCTTCGATCTGTTTCGATGTAGTAGCAAAGTTCATCAGGTCACTCCATATTGGCGGGAATGTTATTGCTATCGGATTCGCCCTTTGTCAGTCAGCTGAGCTGGCGAGACGAGTTGTGTTCCAGGGCGTCTTTCTTGCAGTTCTCTATGCATTCCGTCTCGCGATCTGGGGTCCACTGCATGTCTATAAGAAAGACAGGAGGGGTTCTTCACGAATCAACGTGCGATTCATAGCGGACGGCGCACTGGGAAACGGCTGATGCGAGTGTTATTACAGGTACGGCTGGTGGAGGAGGACACATTGTGGAGGTATTGGCAGTAGTACTTTTCCGTTTACGCAAAGTCCGTCAAAGACCTGAATTCTCGCAAACCTCAACAGAGATGACGACGAAGGGCGTGAAGCCCTGTCAGCAGGGCGGGCGCCGGTGCTGAACACTCAAAGAGGGGCCCGAGCAGTCTGCCGTGTGGCGAAACCGCCGTGGTGGAGAGTTCGAACCTCGTTGGTCGGCCATCCTCCTCAAGGCTGGGCTTCCACTGCCACCTCTACTTTGAAGTGATTGCGCAGGTCTTTGAGAAGGCGGGCGCTGACGTTGCAGTATTCGTTGGGGAAGGTGAGCTGATGACGAGAGCCATTTGTCTCCACGACGACAACAAACTGGTCCCGACCTCTTGGATCGCGCACTGCGTCGAAAATCTCCCGCAGCCGGTATTTGTCGCGACTGAACTGACCGGAGCGGCTGAAGGTGATGCGCAGGAGCTGGCGGCGGCCGTTCTCGCCATATGGGGCCGAACTCTCTGCTGCAGAATCAGCGGCGCCGGCCGGCCCTCCGTTGAACATTTGGGCCTGCACATCGGGGGCAGGCTGCTCGGAAACCGGGCCAATCCGGGCTTGATCCTCGCCTGTCTGCGGCTCTTCGGCCTGGCTGTCTGCGCGCTCTGGCTCTGCGGACGCGGCGGTCGAGTGCGAGGCAGCGTCCTCCCCTGCGTTCTCCGCCAGCATGCCAGGGGCGGGGCTAGCTGGTTCATTATAACTTTCAGCGCTCGCGGTACTATCGGCCATGCCGGTCGCCATCTCCTCTGTGGGTTCCGACGCCGGTGGGGCCGGATTGTCGGCGTCGAAAGGAGGCGAAGTCATGCCTATGGGCGGCTCGTTTTGTGGAGAGTTATCGGGCGGCGGCATGTGGTCCAAGTCGCCTCCATTTGACCAGGCGCGCGGCTCTGCGTTCCATCCGCCTCTGGCATCCGTCTGGTTATCGTCGAGCTTTGCCTCTCCGAACTCAATCGAGGTTTTCAATGTATCCACGAGGACGCTTGTGCGCCCACCGCGGGTCTGGGCCTTCCCCTTGACGTGCACAACCCGCTCCTCTTGCAAGTCTTCCTTGCACTTGTCGTATACGTCGGGGAAGAGGACTGCTTCGCATTGGCCTTGCATGTCCTCCAGTTGGACAAAGGCCATCCTGTCGCCCTTTTTGGTGACCGTGGTGCGGATCGAGGCCAACATTCCGACCAGCGATACGTTTTTGCCATCGTGTCTTTCGTCCAGCTCCGGGCAGGGACAGGTGGTGAATCGACTCAGGTCTACGTTCAGCTGCTGCACGGGATGGCTGCCGACGTAGACGCCGAGGAGTTCTTTTTCCCACTCGAACCGCTCGCGGTCGCTTGTTTTTTCTTGCGCGACCGCGTTGTACTCGGGCAGCCGAATCGGAAACTGCTCGGGCTGCGCTTCGCCATTGGCGCCGGCGAACAGGTCGAACATGGACAACTGGCCGCTCTCTCTGGCGCTGTGGGTGGCGGCGGAGCGGGCGATGCACTGGTCAATTACGTCGAGAAGCTGGCGGCGGAGTTGTCCCTTGCCGCGTTCGAGTTGCTGGCCGAAGCGGTCCAAAGCGCCCACTTTGATCAGACATTCGAGCGAGCGTTTGTTCACTTGGCGAAGATCGACGCGGTCGCAAAGGTCCTCAAGATTGGGGAAGGGGCCACCCTCGGCTCGGGCGTCTAGAATCGCCTGCACGGGCCCGACGCCCACATTCTTTACGGCGGCCATGCCAAAGCGGATGGCAGACCCAGCGTGTACGGGAAATTCGAATGCCAGGGTGGGGTCCTTCGGCAGCGTCTCCTCTTCCGCGTCTTTGGGTATATCCTGGATCGCGAAGTCGAGGCCGCTGTAGTTCACGTCTGGCGGGAGCACGTGAATGCCCATACGGCGGCATTCCTGGATGAAGTTGACCACCTTCTCGGTCTTATCCCGCTCGACGAGCAGGAGTGCTGCCATATACTCGACCGGATATTTCGCCTTCAGGTAGGCGGTCTGCACGGTGATGACCGCGTAGTCGGCTGCGTGGGCCTTGTTAAAGCCGTAGCGAGCGAAGAATTCGATGTCCGCGTAGATGGCCTGCGCTTCGCTGGCGGAGATGCCGTTTTTGCCGCAGCCGCCGATGAACAGCGCCTTGTGATACTCGATTTTCGCAGCGTCCTTCTTGCTGATGGCTTGCCGCACCAGGTCGGCTTCGGTAAGGGTGTAGTCGGCCAGCTGGTTCAGGATCTGGAAGATCTGTTCCTGGTAGACGATAATCCCGTAAGTTTCCGCCAGGATTGGCTCGAGTGCGGGATGTTTAACCTCCATCTCCTCTTCGCCATGCATCCGCCTGATGTAGTTGGGAATGTACTCCATCGGGCCAGGCCGATAGAGAGAGATCGTGGCAACGATGTGCTCAAAGGCGGTGGGCTTCATATCGGTGAGCACACGCCTCATCCCAGGCGATTCCACCTGAAAGACACCGCTCACCTCACCGCTTGACAGCAGGCGGAAGGCGGGCTCGGCCTCCTGGCCTTCGATGGGGATGGAGTCCAAGCCGTATTCGATGCCACAGTTCTCCTTGATCAGGCGACAGGCTTCGCGCATTACGGTCAGCGTGCTGAGGCCGAGGAAATCGATCTTCAGCAGGCCCAAGGATTCCAGGACGGGGAATTCAAACTGTGTAATTGATTCGGTGATCGACCCTTTCGAGCCACGCATCAGCGGCGTATAGTTGGTCAGCTCTTTATCGGCGACGATGACGGCAGCCGCGTGGATGCCGGCATGGCGGGCGACGCCCTCAAGCTGCATCGAGGTATCGAGCAGTGAACGCTCCCAGCCATTCTTACTGTAGAGCTCATTCAGCTCGGCATCGTAGAACTCATTTCCTTCGGTCAGAACATCCTCAATCGTCGCCGGATTGCCAGGCACTCCCGGGATCATTTTGGCGATACGATCGACATCATCAAGAGAGATATCCTGAGCCCGCCCTACATCGCGGATGGCGGCGCGGGCCTTCATACGGCCAAAGGTGGCAATCTGGGCGACCTGGTCGGCGCCATACTTTTCGACGGTGTAGCGGATCATCTCTTCGCGCTGGTCGTCAGGATAATCAAGGTCGAAGTCGGGCATTGTCACGCGGCCGGGATTCAGAAAGCGTTCAAAGATCAAATTGTTTTGAATCGGGTCGAGGCCGGTGATGCCGATACAGTAGGCGACGAGGGAAGCCGCGCCGGAGCCGCGCACGTTCCACCAGATGTTGCGGCTGCGGGAAAAGTCGCACAGATCGGCCACAATCAGATAGTAGACGTCGAATCCCATTTCGTGGATTATGCGCAGTTCCCGCTCTTTGCGTTCCTGCACTTCCTCATCGCCGGCCCTGTCAGCGTAGAGACGCTGCAGGCCCTCTTCGGTCAGGTGCCGCAGATAGGTCTCGTAGGAAAAGCCCTCCGGGATGTCCATTTCGGGAAGGTGATATTCGTCGTCTTCCAGGTCGACGTCACACTTATCGGCGACGAGGAGGGTGTTGTCGAAGGCGGAGGCGGGGAGGTCGACCAGGGGGCGGAAGGTGTCTTCCATCTGTTGACGGCTCTTGAGGAAATAGCTCTGGTCACTGAGCCGCATCCGTTTTTCATCGTTCATTCTGGCGTTGGTCTGTACGCACAGCAGCACTTCATGGGGGGAGGCGTCATTTTCACTCACATAGTGAACATCGTTCGTCACCAGCAGGTCCAGGCCGAATTTGTCGGCCCAAGGGATGAGTGTGCGATTCACCTCCTGCAGTTCGGGAATGTTGTGCTCCTGGACCTCGATGAAAAAGTTTTCCTTGCCGAAAACGTCCGCATACCACCCCAGGCGCTCGTAAGCCTCTTTCTCTTTGCCTCTGGACAAGAGGGCGGGCACCTCTGCGCCGAGACAGCCGGTCGTGCACAGGATTCCCTCGGCGTGCGCGGCCAGGAAGTCATGGTCGACACGGGGCTTGTAATAGAATCCGTCGGTATTGCTGCGGCTGACGATCTTCAGGATATTCCGGTAGCCGGTCATGTTCCGGGCGAGGAGAAGGAGGTGATAGTTTTCCCTGTCGAGCTGTGGATCGCGGCCGCCCATAGGGCGCTGCCAGAGGGTCTGGTAGGCCTCCACGCCGATAATCGGTTTGATTTCGGCGTTTCGGCAGGCGCGGTAGAACTCGATGACACCGTGCATGGCGCCGTGATCGGTGAGGGCAAGGGCGGCATGTCCCAGGCGTGCGGCCTCGTTGACGAGATCGTCGATGCGGCCTAGTCCGTCGAGAAGGGAGTACTCGGAATGGGTGTGGAGATGGACAAAGTCGTTGGACATTGGAGGGTCGGGAAGTAAGGAGGATGAAGGCCAAATGCAGCGCGGATGCGCCGCGGATTAGATAGTTTCAATCATACATCAAGTTCGCTACCGCAAACAACGCGCGGGGCAGGCGATGCGGAAGCTCATGCAACGATTAATCGGCATTCAGTTCCTCGGCGGTCAACTGGTGCCAGAACACCTCGCCGGACTCGATGCTATCCTGAATGCGATCGTCGCGATGAAGGCCGGAAACTACGGCGAAAGAACGTTTGCCGGTGAATCGGGTCATATACTCGGCGTTACGGATAGCCCTTGTTGTGTCCCTTCCATTGGCAGTGTAGGATATTTCCACGGCTATATAGCAGATCTCCCCATCCTTTGCCGCGGCTTCCATGATCAGATCGGCCACGCGGAAACTCCTCAAAGCGTCAGCGGTAAGATCAGCGGTGTCGGCCTCGTCGATCAGATCCTGGAGTTCCTCCTGCGAAAGACTTTTCGTCCGCCGAAGACCCAAGTCCCTGGCGATAATGCCTGCGCTTTCCAGCGCGGCATTTCTAGCGTGGGCGCCCTTCAACTGTCCCAGATCGTCAGTAATCCTCTTGAGCGTGACATCGTGCCCATCCAACCGGGCGTCAACCGTTTCCAACTTGGCGTCGACCGCATCGAACCGGGAATCGACCGCATCGAACTTGGCGTCGAGCGCATCGAACCGTTTATTCGTAGAAACCACGAACCGGTCCATCTGAGCCTTGAACTCCCGCATTTCTGCCGCAAACATGGCCAGGGTGTGAGGAAGGTTCAATAGCTCTCGCGACAAGAGCCGCGCGCGCAGGGCTTCGAGCCACTCGGGGTGCTCATCAAGGACCTGGATCAGGTCCTCCATCGTGTTAATTGTGCTCACAACTGCATCTCCGCTACATGGATCCCTCGACAAGGGACCTGACTTCACGTCTGAAGGGCCCAGTGCTACAAAGCGGCCCTTCGGCTATTGGATCGCACACGTGTTCTTGTGTTCATCATACCCCATTCCCTCAACACGGCCAAGCTTTTCTGAAGTCGATAGCGATGCTTTTGACGCTTTCATTCCTCATACGGGGCACTTATATTCCTCTAACTTTGCGTTGACTTCCATCTAATGTTGGGCCGCTATCATTATAGTTGCATGTGGCGGTCAGGCGGCCACAGCGAAACGCAAACAAGACGGTCAGTTTTTCATAGCGCTTTAGAGCCGAAGCGGCGGCGCTAACTGGAAAGTTCAGGAGGCACAAATGAGTAGAATCGTACGATGGGACCCATTCCGTGAGATGGTTTCGGTGCGCAATCAGATGGACCATCTGGTAGGTGATCTCTTCCGGGAACCGGCTGGATGGCAAGGCAACGGCGATGGGGGGCACATTCGTCTGCCGCTGGATGTCAGCGAAGATGACAACAGTTACAGTGTGAAGGCGTCATTGCCTGGTATCGACCCGGCCGACCTTGAGATCAGTTTTTCAGAGAATTCGCTTACCATCCAGGGCAAGACCCAAGCGGAAAGCGTTGAGGAAAACGCCAAGTGGCATCTGCGGGAACGCAGTTTTGGCAGGTTCGTTCGCAGCATCACGTTGCCGGCAGCCGTAAACGCCGACGACATCAGCGCAGCCTACGAGGACGGTGTTCTCACCATGACTCTGCCGAAGGCCGAAGAGGTCAGGCCCCGCATTATTGCGGTGCGCGGCGCGGGTGAAAAGGCGGTCGCGGCCTAGACCGGCGCCCGTCTGAAGTTGAGAAGGAAGTACCGCAAGAGGCACTGGCTGAGC
The DNA here is from genome assembly GCA_965207495.1 of Caldilineaceae bacterium. GTDB lineage: Bacteria > Chloroflexota > Anaerolineae > Caldilineales > Caldilineaceae > Bin5. The sequence continues at coordinate 1,137,779 of OZ242287.1, read as the reverse complement.
AGCCGGTGCCTCTTCTTGTATTTTGCCACTGATCCGAAATGGAGGGGAGGGGCCCCGACAACATGCTCTGCCGGGGCCCCAGAAGGAGGAAGGAAGGAGAATGGTCGCGGTTGAAGCTTATGCGATGCCGACCCCACTCGGCACCAGCTTCAGCCACTTGGGACTACTATACTCCAGATTCAGACGCCATTCACTAGGCAATTTGCATAATGATTCGGCTGATTCGCTGGATGGTTTGACGGCATGGGTCGACTAGAGGGCGGACTTTGGCGTTCATACAGTACGTTTTGTACAGTCGCCGCACTACGCCGCGGTCGTGAGCGGTTCAGCACGGGCCTGTGTTAGAATTGTGCGGCAGGTTTGGAACAGTTCAGGATTCAGAGAGATGACAGAGAGATGACAGAAACAACCCTACCTTTGACGGCGCGCGTCGCCTGTGCGGGTTGAGCCTCAAAGCTCCCTCCCGGGGCGTTGTCGCAGGTCGTGCGACAGATGGCTGCGATTTTTCCGCAAACTGAATATCCGGATGTTCTGATCGGTCTGGGCAAACCTGACGATGCGGCCGTCTATCGCCTGGATGACGAGCGGGTTCTCATTCAGACGACTGACTTCTTCACGCCAATCGTTGACGATCCCTGGCTGTACGGGGAGATTGCCGCGGCCAACTCGATGAGCGACGTTTACGCAATGGGCGGCGAGGTACGCGTCTGTCTCAATATTGCCGGTTTTCCCGAAGATCTGTCGGCCGAGGTGGTAGCCGAAATTCTGGCGGGAGGCGCGGCCAAAGTGCAGGAGGCCGACGCCGCGATCGCCGGCGGACATACGGTGACCAATCCCGAGCCGTTCTATGGCTTGAGCGTCACAGGCGTAGCCGCCCCCAACTCACTATTTCGCAAAGGAAACGCAGCGGCAGGCGATCATCTGGTTCTGACCAAGCCGCTCGGCACCGGTATCATCACTACGGCTGCCAAGCTCACAGGCCAGGCCGAGAGCTCGGCAGCCCGCGAAGCGCGGCGGGCCCAGGGAAAGCCGGACCTCCAGCCGGGCCATCTGGACCATGCCATCCGCTCGATGACGCGCTTGAACCGCGCCGCGGCCCATGCAGGCCGAGCCGCGGGCGTAGGAAGCGGCACAGATATCACCGGTTACGGCCTGTTGGGGCACGCGGTCGAACTGGCGACGGCGTCCGCCGCTGATACGCCGGTGCAACTCCAAATCGAGGCGGAGAGTGTGCCGGCCTTGCCCGGGGTTTTCAGGTACATCGAGGCCGGTTATCTTACGCGAGGCAGCGCGCGCAATCCTGAGCACTTCGGGTCGCATGTCACCGCGGGTCCAAGCGTGACCGCCGCGCACAAAACGTTGCTATGGGAGGCGGAGACAAGCGGTGGTCTTCTGCTTGCGATTCCGCCTCCAGGTCTTGGTCGATTTCGAGACGAATGCGAGGGGAATGAACAACCCTTCTGGGAGATCGGTAGCGTTGAACCGGCCCAGGGGGATCAGCCGGTCATAAAACTTCTCTAGGCGACCACGGCGCCGCGTCTGCCCAAGACGTGAACTTGTAGACGAAGCAACCACATCCACACTCGAGCATCCAACCAGCCTTCACCCGCTTCTATATTTCCTTTGCGCAGTGACTACACTGTGGGATTCTCTACGCGGTATTGGATGAACCATAGGGCTCATCGTCATCATCCGGGGCTTGCTGATCATACTCCCCGTCCCCTTCTTCCTCTTCGGTTGAAGGGAGGATAGCCTGGGGGCGAGCCCACTGTTCACTGCTCCAGTCGGTTCGCTCGTCGCCGCTGTTCACATCCGGTTCCTGACCGGCTTGGGTGGAGAATTCGCCGAAGTCGTAGTATTCGTCCTCGCCCTCTTCTTGCGATACAGGCAGCGGCCGGCCAGGCGTATCGACCACATAGTCGCTTTCCGCCACAGGGGGCGGTTCGACTTCCTCGTAGATCGATTCGCTCTCTTCGGGAACGCTATCGGCAATGTCGGAAACGGGCGGCGGCGCGCCGGCCAGTGCGCTAACCGGCGTTGACATCGCTGACATTGGCGAACGCGAACGTACTGGCGCCGGCAGTAGAGTGCGATTCACTTCCCAACCGCGAAAACGGACTATGGCCATTCCCAGCAGGGCCAGACCAAACAGAGCATAAACGCCGAGGGCAACGACGAGCACCAACAGATTTACCAACTCCATGACGGGAGCACCGGCGCCTATGCTGTCGAGTTGCGCCGCGAGGGGGCCGTTATCCAAGACCTGCAGACGCAGAAAGTAGCCCAGCGCTCCATATAGTCCTACCGCGACAACCGTCATCACCCAATTGCTCAGAACGGCGAGAAAGTAGTCCCCCGGGGTCGTTGAGAACTGCATTGGCTGGTCACTCAGCGACACATGGTTCAGAATCTGACTGCGCAGGCGGTTGCGCCCCCAATAGTAGTAGAGTCCCAAGGTCAGCGGCGTAAAGATAACGAGCAGAAACCATTCCCAGAAGATATCGATCGTCTTGCCTTCGTATTCCAGGCGCAGACCGTTGGGTGTGAGGGTATGGGCGTATTGCCAGCGCAGCATCCTGGTTGCGGAGAAGCCGAGAATTGCGTACAGACCAAGCGTGATCAGCGTGTAGAAACCAATGACGATGAACTGGACAAACACTTCCGCGCCGGAGCCGTCAAACTCCAACTGCTGGTCCTCAAAATAGGTGTTTTCGGTGACAATGCGTTGCCAGCGAGCGTATCCCCATGGCACGTAAATGCCCAAGGTAATCCCTGAAAGGATCGCTATCAGAATCAGATTTCCGTATACATTCAGCCAGCGGCCGCGAAACTCCAGGTTGGTAGGCATGGCGGAACCCTTCCGAGTAAGAGGTGATCAGTTGAGAGCCACAGGGGATTGTTCAAAGCTGTCAGAATAGTATAGCCCACGGGCAATTGCATGACAAAGTGTGTCTGTAAAGTCGGGTATAGGTCCGGCCGCTGCGCGTCAGACTACGCCGTTGTCGTGCAACGCCTGGATTTCCTCTTTCGTCAGAGCCAGCTTTTCCTGCAGAAGCTCATCGGTGTGCTCGCCCAGCAGCGGCGGAGGCCGGAATATATGCGCCGGCGTGCGATCCAGCTTGGGAACCGGCCCGACGAGCTTTATTTTATCGCCGTTGCCGTCGGTCACTGTTTGCACCATCTGCCGGTGCTCGGCCTGGGGCGTCTCCAACGCGGTGGGAATGTCGTTGACAGGGCCGCAGGGTACGCCCGCCGCGCGCAGCCGTTGGATCCACTCAACGGTGGGGCGCTGGCGAAAATGGTTGGCTAACGCCGGAATGAGTTGCTCGCGGAACAGCACGCGAGCCGGATTTGTGGCAAACCGTTCGTCGTCTGCCCAGGCGGGCTCACCTACAGCCTCGGCCAGAGAAGCGAACTGCGCGTCGTTGCCCACCGCCAGCATGAGATGGCCGTCGGCGGTCGCAAAGGTCTGATAGGGCACGACGGTGCCATGGGCGTTGCCGTAGCGGCGGGGCGGGTCGCCGGAGAGGAGATAGCCGCTGGCGACGTTGGCAAGCCAGCTCAGCTGGGTATCGTAGAGTGCGATGTCGATTTGCTGGCCTTCGCCCGTCCGATCACGATGCTGCAGCGCGGTCAGAATCGCCACCGCCGCCTGCAGACCGGCGGTGATGTCGACGATAGCCACCCCCACTTTGATGGGCTCGCCATCGGTGCCCTCGCTCGTTGAACCGGTTATGCTCATAATGCCGCCCTGGGCCTGGATTACGGTGTCATAGCCGGGCAGCGCGCGGTCGGGACCGGTCTGGCCATAGCCTGTGATGGCGCAGTAGATCAGACTGGGATTGTCGGCGCGAAGGCTTTCATAGCCCAGCCCCAATCGCTCCATCCCACCCGCCTTGAAGTTTTCGACAACGACGTCGGCCTGCGCGGCCAGCCGCCGGAAGATCTTGTGACCGGCTTCGGTCTTCAGATTCAAAGTCAGGCTGCGCTTGTTGCGATTGGCGCAAAGGAAGTATGCGCTCTGGCCGCCGTCGGTAAATGGGGGGCCCCAGTGGCGTGAGTCGTCGCCGCGGCCCGGCTGCTCGATCTTTATGACCTCGGCGCCGTAGTCGCCCAGCGTCATCGTGGCATAGGGACCGGCGAGCACGCGCGATAGGTCGAGAACGGTGATATGGGACAGGGCGTGGAGCATTGGAGAGGCGCGGGGCGGTTGGCGTGAAGCGGTTGATGGACAAGCAGTTGGTGGACAAGCAGGAACTCAGAAGGCGAAGATCTCGGAAATGGGAAGTGTGAAGCCAGAAAGCGGGCCTGTCGCGGCCAGTGTGTCGCCGCTTTGCAGAGCGATGCGCTGCGAAGCGGAACGGTAGACGAAGACGGTCTCCTCGTCAGGGTCGACGACCCAAAGTGTAGCGACGCCGATAGAGAAGTAGTCGTCGATCTTTTGGCGCATTTCGGCCCAGCGGTCGTCGGGGGACAGTATCTCTACTACCAGGTCCGGCGCGACTTCGCTGAAACCTGTTGACGGGCCATCAGGAAGTCTCTCATTAGACCAAAAGGCGAGATCAGCGCCGCGTATCCTGTCTGGATTGCGTCGGATGTAGATGCCAACCTGTCCACTCAATATCCAACCAGTTTGTGCATCTTGATTGAATCCATACAAAAAGAACGTGAGTCTGGCTTCAAGGTAGCCGTGTACCCCACCCGCTGGACTCAGTCTAACAATTTCTCCATCAATGAGTTCGCAAGGCCCAATGTCACCCATTGCCAGGAGTTCGGCGCCGGTTACGAGTCTAGTTGTAGTTTCTGTCTGTTGGGCTGTCATTAGTCTGGCCCGTGTTTCCCAGCCTGCGCCCCAAATCCGTCGGAAATGAACCGTCAATCTTCGACATGCAGTATAGCACACCTCGCGATGGGCGCGACCCAACTGGTTTGATTCGACACGGCAGAATTCAAGAGCCACCTGACCGAGCGCGCTAGACGCACCGATTGTGGTTCATCGAGGAAAGAGCACTATAATGCAGGCAACGTCCGGCGCGTATCCCCTACGCCGCTTTAGTGACAGTAGCTCTAGCCGCTCCCGGCGACATCTTCGCTGAAGGAGACGGGAGGGCCATTTTACTCGTTCCAACACCGAAAGGAATCGCTTGTGAAGCAGTATTCATCTCCCCCGGCCATGCAGCTCGATGATTCAAAGACCTACGCGGCCACTATCAAGACCAACCGCGGGGATATCGTCATTGATCTCTACGCCGACAAGGTACCGAACACGGTCAACAACTTTGTCGCGCTGGCCCGAGACGGCTTCTACGACGGCATCAGCTTTCACCGCGTGATCGCCGATTTCATGGTCCAGTGCGGCGATCCCACCGGCAGCGGGCGGGGCGGTCCCGGTTACCGGTTCAACGACGAGTTTCATCCCGAACTGGTGCATGACGGACCTGGCGTGCTCAGCATGGCCAACGCCGGACCCAATACCAACGGCAGCCAGTTCTTCATTACGCATGTGGCCACCAACTGGCTCGACAACAAACATTCGGTCTTCGGCAAGGTGCGCAGCGGACAGGATGTGGTCGATGCGATTCAGCAGGGCGATTTGATGGAGAAGGTCGAGATCGAGGAAAGCTAGTGGCGGGAAGTCAAGAGTGAGGAACCAGACTGTTCCTCACTCTTTGCAACGAAATCGTCAGTTCAAAGCATATTTTTTGGCACGGGGGTCGCTCTCCACCGCCCATTGCATCGTGTACAGCTGGTGGTAGCGGCCCTGTCGCGCCAGCAACTCTTCGTGGCTGCCCTCTTCCAACACCTGTCCCTGATCCAGCACGACGATCTTGTCTGAATTGACAATTGTATTGAGTCTGTGGGCAATGACAAAGCTTGTACGCCCCTTGAGAAGCCGTTCCAAACCGGCCTGAATCTGCCGTTCCGTCGTCGTGTCGATGGAGCTTGTGGCCTCGTCCAGGATCAGGATGCGGGGGTCGGCCAGCAAGGCGCGTGCGAAGGAGACGATTTGGCGCTGTCCAACGCTCAGATTGACGCCGTTTTCGCCCACCTGGGAGTCGTAGCCGTCCGGCAGCTTGCGGATGAATTCATCGGCGCCTACTGCGACGGTGGCGGCTTCCACTTCGGCGTTGGTCGCGTCCAGGCGGCCATAGCGGATATTCTCGCGGATCGTGCCATCGAAGAGAAAGCTGTCCTGCAGGACAATGCCCAGCTGCGCCCGCAGGCTGGCCTGCGTGACGTCGCGAACATCGTGCCCATCGATCAGGACGGCCCCGCCGGTTACGTCGAAGAAGCGGGCGATGAGGCGGATGACAGTACTCTTGCCGGCGCCGGTTTCGCCGACGAGGGCCACTCGTTCGCCCGGTTCGGCAGTGATGGTCACGTCCTGCAGCACAGGTTCATCTTCCTTGTAGTGGAAGCGAACGTTTTCGAGGTCCACTCGACCCGCGATCGGCGGCAGCGTGAAGGCATGGGGCGCGTCCTTCAGATCCGGCTCGGTGTCGAGCAGGGCGAAGAGGCGCTCGCTCGCGGCCATCGCTGCCTGGAAGGTGTAGTAACGCCGCGACAGTTCACGAATCGGGTCGAAAAACCGCTCCACCCAGATCACGAATGCCGCCAGTACGCCTGCAGTCAGTTGATCGCCCAGAATGAGCCAACCGCCGAGCCCGACCACCAACGCGGTCGCCAGCGAGCCGATAAAGTCGACCCCGGGGAAGAAGAAGGCAGCCAGCTGGGTGGTGCGCACATTGGCGTCAAAGAAGGAGCGGTTGAGATCTTCGAAATGGCTCGAGTTAGCCTGCTCGCGCGAGAAGCTCTTTGTCACACGAATGCCGGTGATTGACTCGTTGAGAAAGCCGTTGATCAAGGACAGGCGTTGCCGTGCGGCGCGGTATGCCTCGCGCACATAGCGGCGGAAATAGTTGGTGAGCGCGACCATCGCCGGCATGACAGCAAAGGTCACCAGCGCCAACTGCCAGTTCAGAAACAGCATCGCCACGATAATCCCGAGCAGGATGAATACCGACCGGGCCAGCCCGGTGATCGACCAGGTGACGAAGTCCTGCATTACACTCACATCACTGATCAGCCGGCTCATGAGGCGGCCTACGCTGTAGTCATTGAAGAAGCCTATCGACAGCGTATGCAGATGGCGGAAGAGCTGACTGCGAATGTCGGTCACGATACGGGTGCCGGCATAGGCCATCACTGTGAGGCGGGCGCGGCTTGCAACCCACTCCAGCGCGATCGCGGCCATGAAGAGAAAGGTCCAGAAGCGCAGTGTGCCCACATTACCGGCGCGGATGCCATCGTCGATGGCGCGCTGGATCATCCAAGGCGTTCCTACGCTCATGACAGAGGTTACGACAATCAGAAGGAGAGAGATAACGAACTCCCGCTTGTAGACGGCTACATATACCATCAACCGCTTAACCAACCGGCTGTCGTAGGTCTTCTCCTGCGCCTCCTCTTCGTCCGGCAGCAGGTCCTGAATCTTGCGCTCCCGGCGCAGTCTTTCCTGTTCTACGGCCGACAGACTGCCTTCGGGGGTAGCTCGGACCGCCTGTTCGCGGCCGAACGCATCTCGCTGGCGGGGGAGTTTCTCGGTTATCATACCTGCCTCACTTTGCAGGGAGGAAGCCTGACCATTGCCTCGGTAAGCGTGAGCGGCGCCCCCACTGCCATTCGAATTGCTCATCTCAGTTTTTCCCTTCATTTACGGCGCCGGCGAGTACCGGGGGCCGAACTGGAGAGCCGTCCGAGCCCGCCGTTTCTGTCTCGGTTTGCTCACGCAACTGCGCTTCGAGGGCTGCGAACTCCTCCTGGTCGCGCAGTTGTAGATCGTAGATGCTACGGTAGAGCCCGCCGGCGGCCAGCAGTTCATCGTGGCGGCCTCTTTCGACGATGCGGCCGCCATCCAAGACGAAGATCTGGTCGGCGTTTTTCAAGGTGAGAAGCCTCTGGGCGATGATAAAGGTCGTGCGTCCTTCCATCAGCACGTCGAGCGCCTGCTGGATCAGGTGCTCGGTCTCGGTGTCGACGCTGCTGGTGGAGTCATCCAGTATGAGGATGCGAGGTTCATAGAGCAACGCGCGCGCAATGGCGACTCGCTGCTTCTGTCCGCCGCTCAGGGTCACACCTCGCTCGCCAACAACCGTCTCGTAACCGGCTGGGAAATCCATTATGAAATCGTGCGCGCGCGCGGCTTTGGCCGCGGCGACAATCGCGTCCGGCGCAGCCGCGGGCATTCCATAGGCGATATTCTCGGCGATTGTCACGCCGAACAGGAACGGGTCCTGGAGGACGGTTCCGATATGCTGGCGCAGACTGGCAAGTGTCAGGCTGCGCACGTCATGCCCATCGATACAGATGACGCCGCTGGCCGGGTCATAGAAACGGGGGATGAGATTGGTGATCGTGGATTTGCCGCTGCCGGTTGGCCCGATCAGTGCGACAGTCTGTCCCGGCTCCACCTCGAAGTTAATGTCATCGAGCGCCCGCGGCCCGCCCTCGTAGCCAAAACTGACTTGCTCAAAGGTCACTGCGCCCTGCGCCTCTTGCAGGACGACAGGGTTATCTTCTTCCTCCACCTCGGTGGGGGTGTCGATAATTTCAAACACACGCGTCGCGCTGGCCCCGGATGTGGCCGCCATGTTGACAAGGAAACCGAGCCGCTGCACGGGGCCGTTGAGCATCATCACATAGGCCAACATCGCGAAGAGGGACCCGATCGTGACAGTGCCTTCGATGGCCAGGGGCCCGCCGACCAGGAGCAGCAGGAAGTTACTGCTCAATAGGATGAATGTGAACGTAGGCCAGTTATTGGCCCAGATCTTGATGATCCCGAAACGTTTGGCGAACCAGTCCTCGTTGGCGGCGTTGAACTTTCGCAGCTCGTCCGTTTCGCGGGCAAACGCTTTCACCACCTGAATGCCTGTCATACTCTCCTGCATGGTGGAGGAGAGCTGGCCCATCTGTTCCTGGACGCGCTTGAAGCGAGGCCGGATGACCATGCCGAAGCGCAGTGTGAGGACCAGCAACAGGGAGAGTGGAACCAGCGCGTACAGGGCGAGGCCGGGACTCACGAATACCATGGCGACGATTACACCCCCGATCAGGAGAAGTGATGAGGTCAGATCCATCAGCCCCATGCCGACAAAGCGCTCCGTTTCGGTGATATCGCTGGTTGCCCGGCTCATCAGATCGCCGGTTTGCGAGCGGTCGTGGAAGGCAAAGGGGAGCCGCTGGGCCGCGTTGTAGAATTGATTACGCAGGTCGTAGGCGACGCGATGGGTGAGCCATTCACCGTAATAGCGCTGACCGTAGGCGGCGACGCCGCGCACGACAGCGATGCCGAGGATCCATCCGGCAGCGTTGAAGAGCGCGCTGGCGCGCCCTCCCTCGACGCCCAGGTCGATGGCATCCCTCAAGATCTGCGGAATGTACAGATTGAGCAGCGAAGCAAAGAGTACCGAGACGTATGCAAAGGCAGCCTGCTTCCAGTAGGGTCGCAGAAAGCCGATGAGCCGGCGGTAGACACCCGTGCCGGCCTTGGGTTGTTGAGGAGGTACCATTTTCAATTCTCTGTTCTCTTAACCGTCTGAGCGTTTGTGTTTTCTAAACCGCTACAGTTAACCAATAGTACATTTTATCAGATCACGGCGTTGTTGTAAACCTATTTGGGTCCTGTTATTAGTGCAGAAGACCGCGTTCGTTCCTTAAGCGTATGGGCTGCGTATGGTATTCGCATGGTGGGCGTGTCAAGAGTAGATTTTGGCGTCTGCCAGAAGTCTGGGCGAGGGATGCAGAGACGGGTTAAATTTGGGGTATAATGTGGTGCGCGCTCAGGTTGTGCATGGTGGTCTGCAGTTATGGAATGTAGGTAGAGTCTGGATAGCACGTTGTACGGAGTTGCTCCATGAGCAGTCAGGACGTCCGCTGGATTCAGCGATCCAGTCAGTTTGGCAAGGCGTTTACCCAATTGAAGGAAGCTGTCGAGCTGGCGGAGCGACGACAGCTCTCGCAATTGGAGGCTCAAGGGTTGATTCAGGGCTTTGAATATACGCATGAACTGGCGTGGAAGACGCTTAAGGACTTTCTTGAAGCGCGCGGCGTCGGTGACCTATACGGTTCGAGAGACTCGACCCGTGCAGCCTTCGGCGCCAACTTGATTGAGAACGGTGAAACGTGGATGGAGATGATCCAAAGCCGCAATCTGACGACGCATACAGATAATGAAGCCACTGCTGCCCAGATCGTTGCCGCGATTCTCGACAAGTACTTTGTGGAATTCCAGAAGTTGCATGCAAGACTTGCGCTTCTAAAACAAGGGGAGAGGTCATGATTCCCTTTACTCATTCTCGCCAGGCAAGCGGATTGTCGGACTCGGTCATCCAGAAGATTTGCGGCGTCCTGACCCGTTACCCACAGGTTGAAAAAGCGGTCCTGTATGGTTCGCGCGCCAAAGGCTCCCACAGGAAGGGCTCTGACATCGATCTGACCCTTTGCGGCGGGGCCGACCTGACCCTGAGCGTGCGCCATACAATCGCTACTGAGTTAGATGATCTGTTCCTGCCTTATATGATCGATCTGTCCATCTTTAGCGACATAGGTGACTCCGATTTGATCGAGCACATTCAGCGCGTAGGGACGATACTTTATGAAAGGCAACAGCAGTTGGTGGACCGTGAAAGACCAGGAAGATCAGAGTAAGGTTCAGGCTGCCGATGGTCTGGAGTGTGCCATGTGGTTCACATGGTCCAACTCTAGCGGACGCACGGCGGTGGTGCAGAAGCTCCCATAGAATAGAGGTAACTGCTCTGGCCTACGCACCCGTTTTTGCGTACACTTAGTCTCCCTTTCAGACAACGGTGCAGATAACCACTTCAGCGGAGGAACCATGACCTACAGAGTCGCCATCATCGGACATACCGGTCGCGGGAATTACGGCCACTATGTCGACGAAGCATTTGTCGGCGTAGAGGGCGCCGACATCGTTGCTCTCGCAGACCCGGACGATGCGGGCCGCCAGCAGGCGATCGAACGCATTGGCGCGGCCAAGGGATACGCCGACTACAGGGAGATGCTGGCCGCAGAGCGCCCCGATATCACCGTTATCGCCACGCGCGAGATCGGCGATCACTATGAACTGGCCATGGCCGCCGCGGCCGCCGATACGCACATCTACATCGAGAAGCCGGTCGCAGCCTCGCCGGCCCAGGTGGATGAGATGGTTGCGGCCTGCGAGAAGAACGGCAAACTGCTCATTGTCGCCTGCCCCTGGCGCGGCCATCCTCCCATCCAGCATGTCGCTATTCCCCTCATCAAGGGCGGCAAAATCGGCGAACCCCGCCTTGCCCGCATCCACGGTATGAACGGCCATGAAGGGGGGAACCAGCTGTTCCTCGACCTTTACCCCCACTTCTTTGATTTTCTGTGGCAGGTCTGGGGCCAGCCACTGTGGTGTCACGCCCACATCACGCAGGACGGCCAAGACGCTACACCGGACGACCTCATGCAGGGCGCCGAAGGGATGGGCCTTGTGGCCGGCAACGGCATTCGCGCCTATTACGTCTTTGACGACGGCTTCGCGGCCGACTTCGAATCTTACGAAGGCGACCATAAGGAGCGGCCTTACCGCATCGACATCCACGGCACGGCCGGGACGCTCTCGCTGCCGGGCCCGATGAGCAACCAGCCGGATATCTACTACCATCCGCTGGTCAGTCCTGGACTTTTCAACGATGACCGCTGGCAGGTGATCCCGTCTGAACCGCCGCCGGACGATCGCAAATGGGTGAAGGCGCACCACCGCATGGCCCGCTCGATGCTTGACATGCTTGATGGCCGCGAGCCGGCGTTTCCACTGCTCGATGGACGCACGGCCCGCCGCCATCTCGAATGGGCGATGGCGGCGCATGCTTCGCATATCGCAGGCGCGCGCGTGGCCCTGCCATTGACCGACCCGCACAACCCGTTTGACTCTTGGCGCTGACGCGTCGATACGGCTGCCCAGGCGGGAGAAGACAGTTAATTGCGCCTTGCTAGCACCGGGCGCCACAGGAGGGAATCCCATGCAACCTTTTCTTGATTCGACCGATAGTCTGCACGATGGCGCCGAACTGCATCTGCGTATGGACCGGGACGGTTATTTGTTCATCCGCGGTTTGCTCCCTGCTGCGGTCGTCGAGGAACTGCGCATGCAGATCCTCGAGATCGCGCGCGCGGCCGGTTGGGTCCAGACGGGCAGGCCGCTGGCAGACGCGGTCGCCGACCTGAACGGATTCTGTGTCGAGCCGGAGCCGGAATACATGCAGAAGTATCACGCCATGTACAGATTGCCCGAGTTCCACGCCATCCAACATCACCCCAACGTGATGGGCCTCTTCGAGCGCATGTGCGGGGAGCCGGTCTTGCCCCATCCCCGCATCATCGGACGCACGATCTTCCCGCAGCGCGAGGCTTTCACCACGCCGCCGCACCAGGACTTCATTCCGATTCAGGGAACTGCAGACACCTATACGGCCTGGATTCCGTTAGGCGATCTGCCCACCGAACTGGGCGGACTGCAGGTGGCGGCTGGGTCGCATCGGCGCGGCGTCTACGACTTTCAGCCGGCGATGGGGGCAGGGGGTCTGGAGGTACTCGACCCGCTCGACGGCACCTGGGCTTACAGCCCGTTCCAGCGAGGGGACGTGCTCATCTTCCACAGCATGACGGTCCATAAGGGGCTGCCGAACAATTCGGACCGGTTGCGCATGTCGATGGACGCTCGCTACCAGAGGATTAGCGAACCGATCGCGCCCGGCAGTCTGCAGCCGCACAGCCAACCCAGCACGTGGGAGGAGGTCTACGCGGACTGGCCCGACCTGGACCTGAAATACTACTGGCAACAATGGGACCTGGAAGTGCATGAATATGACAACAGCTACCACGACAGGCGCGACGAGATGGCGATAAAAATGGCCAAAGAGGGGGATACGCGGGCCATCTCGACGCTCCAGCGTATCATCGCCCGCAACGAGAACCCGGACAGGCGACGGGAAGCTGAGACGTTGCTGGCGGCGCTGCAGGAGCCCGAGGACGCGTAGGGCTGGGGGGTTGGGGGAACAGGGGAAGGCGGCCCCAAAGAGAAGCCTGAATTGCGCCCGAAAATCGGCGATTAAGTTCGTCGTTCGCTTGCTTTTGTTGCATTCGGAGCAAGACGACTTTCGTAAAGGAAATGGCCGAGAGGATTGGTCTGATTGGATAGTAAGGGGCCAGGAGCACAGAAGTAGCTGCGACTTCGCCCAACTGCTGTCAGCCCGATTTGCTCTTTGATTTCAACATGCGTTATACTTTTGTACACTTTCGGGGAGTAGCGCAGCTCGGTAGCGCGCTTCGTTCGGGACGAAGAGGTCGGAGGTTCAAATCCTCTCTCCCCGACTAGTACGCAGTATGGTCGAGCCGTCACATTATCACCCGCCCCCGGTGGTCCGACTGACCTGCCAATTGATGTATGACTTGAAACTTGCCGTCGGGAACAGGTTATTTCTGCGACGGCATTTTTAGTCCAACAGCGATTCTTGAGGACGAAAACGGCAGAGACGCCGTTTTGAAGGGCACAGAGAAGCCCACATACAGATATGGATAGCCAGGTCAACTCTTGTTCCTCATTGACCGAGCGCGATATCGCGTTGCTGTATCGGATCGAAGCCGGTTTAGCCATTACGGCCGACGTCAGCCGTTCGGACGTAATGCTTTGCTGTCTGATGGATCCCCAGGAAGATCCCCCCACACACAATGAGTTCATCAGGTCACCGGCAATGCAACGCGTCCCTGTTGGGCAGATTCTGGTAGCCCGTCACGCAGCGCCCCAATCGCTCTCCTCCATCTATCGGGATGACATGACCGGGCGAACCTACACATTCACGGCCCAGCCAACGGTTCATCGAGCCCTGATGGAAGACCGCATAGACAGGATGGCAGAGAGCAGAATTCCCCCCGAACGTACGAGCAGCGGCGCCCCGGTAATCCAGCAGGCGTACACCGTTCACAACGCTGTCAACCAAGCGATTGCCGCTTTGCTGATCGAAACAAATCTAATTGAGTACGAGCGGCACCGGCGCCGCGATCGGCCTTTTCGCCATGCCGTACGCTGGCTGCAAAGGATGGCGGTGCAGGGCGAGATCGAGACGGCTGGAATTTCGGGCGGGTTTGGCAGCCTGGACGGTGTCTACATGGTAGATGAGCATTTTTGCATCAGCTACATGAGTGGCATCGCCATGAATCTGTTTCGCTCAATCGGTCTTGTGGCGGACATGCGGGGCGCGTCGGTCTCTGAACTGGAGGACCCGGACGAAGAGATCGTGGGTCAGGCGATGCAGGCCAACTGTTGTGTGCAGACGCGCCACGAGAGCGAAGACGGTCGCGTCTGGGTACGTACTGCGGTCCCACTGCGCGCGCCGCGCGGCGCCCTGTATTTGATACGACGAAGGTTGCGATACCAACTGCCTTGGACGAAACCGATACCGACGGAGGGCACGCCGCAGGTCGATGGCGTATTGGTGTTGGTGCACAATGCCACGGAAACGGTTCAGCGCGAGCGCGAACTCAAGGTCAAATCGGCGATGATCCAGGAAGTGCATCACCGGGTAAAGAACAATCTACAAACAATTGCCGCTATCCTGCGTATTCAGAGCAGGCGATTCCAGGGCTTGGAAGGCAAACAACAACTGACCGACGCGGTCAACCGCATCCTGAGCATGTCGGTGATTCACGAGTACCTTAGCCAGGATGACCACCGGCCGATCAACATCCGCGACGTCTGCCAGCGCATCCTTGGACAGGCCCAACAGGTTGCGGTCAACCCTGGACAAAACATAGAAATTGCAATGGAGGGGCCAAATATTCGCTTGCCACCCAGCCAGGCCACTGCCTCTGCGCTGGTTGTCAACGAACTGCTAATGAACGCGTTGGAACATGGTTTGCGGGATCGTCACAGGGGTGAAATTCGCATTGTGCTCGAAGACCTGGGGGATGAGGTACGCATTACTTTGCTGGACAACGGGCTTGGACTGCCTTCCGATTTCGACCCGGAAGTGAGCCCCAGTTTAGGGTTGCAGATTGTCCATACGCTTGTCACTGATGATTTGAAGGGTAGTCTGCTGTTTAAACAGATGACCGGCGACGAAAATGGCGCTGCCGGAGGCACGAACAGCGGCACGCGGGCAATTGTTACTTTTCCAAAACGTTCGATCAACATAGAATCTGTCGTAACGTAGCTGAAACGGCCAGTGAGAAGAGAGCAGAAGTGCCAGCAACCAACGAATACGGATCTCTAGCCGCCGGCATTATCGCCAGCCGCCGACTCCGAATCCTTTGCATTTGGCGACCGGGAAAGGGATAGACTGTGGAGCGTACGCGCATAATAATTGCCGATGATGAATCCCTCATTCGGATGGATCTGCGGGAGATGCTCACCAACCTGGGTTACCTGGTCGTGGGTGAAGCAGGCGACGGCCAGAGCGCCATCAACCTCAGTTGGGAACTTCGCCCGGACATCGTGATCATGGACATCAAAATGCCGGACGTGGATGGCATTGAGGCTGCGCGCGTTCTGACGGAGGAGCGCCTGGCCCCGGTGCTGCTGTTGAGTGCATACAGCCAGCAGGAGCTGGTGCATCGCGCCAAGGAGGCCGGCGTTGTCAGTTATCTGGTCAAACCGTTCCGAGAAAGCGATCTGACGCCTGCGATCGAGGTGGCCTTGGCGCGTTTCGGCGAGTTTCGAACGTTAGAAAATGAGATCGATGACCTGAAGGAGACGCTCGAAACGAGAAAGGCGGTTGAGCGCGCAAAGGGCATACTGATGCAGCTACAGAATATGAATGAAGCCGAAGCTTTCCGGCGCATTCAGAAGATGAGCATGAACAACCGCAAGCCGATGAAGGCTGTGGCCGAAGCGATCATTCTTGCCCATCAGGCCGGTGAATAGCCAGACGGCCGTGACCTGCTCTGCGCGCTGGTGTGATCGATCACAAACGACTGCAGAAATATGAATTTTCCAGATGGCGCGTCGCCTGAGACGCGACTTTCGATCATCATGCCGGTCTACAACGAAATCGGCACACTGGAGGAGATTATTCGCCGCGTGCGCGCGGTCCCCCTGTCTGTCACCGCGGATAGAGCAACGGCTCCGGAAGGCAGTCCCGTCCAACTGGAAAAGGAGATTATCATCGTTGACGACGGCTCTACCGACGGCACGCGGGACATTCTGGCCCGGTTGCAGGCGGAAGAGCCGAATGATCTGCGCATCATCTTTCATGAACGCAACGGGGGCAAGGGCGCGGCGTTGCGCACGGGTTTTGAGGCGGCGACCGGCGCCATTTTCGTCGTGCAAGACGCCGACCTTGAATACAATCCTGGCGACTATGTCAAACTCCTAGCCCCAATTTTGGAAGGGCGCACCGACGTCGTCTATGGCAGCCGCTTTCTCGGCGGCCCGCGTGCGGCCATGAGCCTTGCACACACACTTGGTAACAAAGGCGTCACCTGGTTTACCAATCTGCTCTACGGCACGGTTCTGACCGATATGGAGACCTGCTACAAGTGCTTTCGGCGGGGCGTAATCGAAGGGATGACCCTCCACAGCCAGAGGTTCGAAATCGAAGCCGAACTGACGGCCAAAATCCTCAAACGCAACTACCCAATTTTTGAAACGCCAATCAGCTATAACGGGCGCCAGTTCCACGAAGGCAAGAAACTTACCTGGCGGGACGGGTTTACGGCCATTGCTACGCTGATCAAGTACCGTTTCAGGGACTAGGGACCGGTGGACATTTGTTTGCGGTGTTTCTGAACAGTAGCCGCTGTAGCAGGATGCGCCGCTTCTTACCCCCCTTTTCGGCCGCTTCAGTCCTGGCTCTCTTCGTCCTGCTGCTCTTCTACCGCCTCCTGTTTACGGATCGGGTTCTGGCCAGCGGCGACATTCTCCACTACTTTTATCCTTACCGCGACTATGCAGCCGCTTCGCTGCGCGCGGGCCGGATTCCTTTCTGGAACCCGTACATCTTCATGGGTGCGCCCTTCCTTGCCAATCCGCAGGCCGCGGCGCTATATCCTTTACACTGGCCGCTGAACTGGCTGCCGGTGACGCGGCAGCTCTACTGGAGCGGCGCCATCCATGCCTGGATCCTGGCACTGGGCGGTTACGCGCTGATGCGGCGCTGGGGTACGGGGTGGCTGGCCGCGGTCGGTACCGGACTGGTGCTGGCGGGGAGCGGATTTTACAGCGGACTGTTGGGGCATATCAATCAGATGAACGGGGCAGCCTGGCTGCCCTGGCTCCTGTGGGCATTGGAAGGGCGGTGGGCGTACACGGAAAGAGTAAAGAGGAGTGAGGAGCGAGAGAAGACCCCTGGCTCTTCGGTTTTTGCATCCTACTATTTGAAGTACGCGGTCTTGCTCCTGCCTCTTGCCATTTTTGCGGCGCTCACACTGCTGGCCGGGCACACACAGACGACTTATATCAACCTGTTCGGTGTGGGTGCATGGCTGCTGGCGACGAGCCTGCATTCGTATCGGCGCGGTATTCATCACCTCGCCGCCTCTTTCCTCACCTATTTCCTGGGGGTGCTGCTGGGTGTTCTGCTCGCCGCCGCCCAACTGTTGCCTACACTGGAATTGAGCCAGCTGGGGTTGCGGAGCGGCGGCCTCAGTTACGTGGATGTGACCAGCTTCAGTTTGCGGCCGCTCCTGCTCCATTGGACGCTGCTGCCCTCTTACGGCCTGCGCGATCTGAGCGTTATTTTTGCTACGCTCGGGTACACGGAGTTTGTCGCCTATGTGGGCGCGATGGGGCTGCTGCTGGCGCTGGTCGCGGTGGTCAGCAGTTTGCGGGAGGCGGCCGGGAGAATGCCATGGACAGTGGGTCACTGGCCCTTGGCCGCACAATGCGGGATCTTTTTCGCCGGTCTGGGCCTGTTCCTGGCGTTAGGACGATGGAACCCGTTTTCGTTTCTCTTCTATCATGTGATCCCCGGCTATGATCTCTTCCGCACGCCGGCCCGCTGGATGATGCTCTATACGCTGGGGATGGCTGTGCTGGCAGGCGTCGGGACTGAGTGGCTTTGGCGCAGGTTGAGAGACGCAGACGGCAGCAAGGCGGTCTCCCACCTGCGCTTGTCTCACGCCGCCGGCGCGGCGCTGCTTGCGGTCCTGACGCTCGATTTGCTCCTGGCCGCGCGGGCGCTGCCGCACACAGAGCCGACCGCGCCCCAGGCCGTCTACGACGTGCGGACCGCGTCTGCCCACCTGCTGACGGAGCCTCGGCGAGCGCTTCACCCGGCGGCCGCGGGGCGGCTGCTGAGCATCAGCGATATCACGTTTGACCCGGGAGACATGCCCGACTGGCGGCGCATCCTGCGCGGCGGCGCGCGTCCGCAGCTCAGCGAGGCCGCCTTCAGGGAATTCGTCATCGCGCTCAAATCCCAGGAGATCCTGGCGCCGAACCTGTCGCTGCTTTGGCGCATCCCCACCGTGGACGGATTCGACGGAGGCGTGCTTCCCCTGCAGCGTTACAATGCTTTTCTGTCGCTGCTGATTCCGCCGGACGAGCTGGTGCCTGACGGACGTGTGCGGGAACAGTTGCAGGCAGTTCCACAAGGCGACATTCTCGAACTGATGGACGTCCGCTTTGTAATTACCGACAAGGTGCGTGATTTGTGGTTTGACGGTGTCTATTACGACCGTCAGATTGGCGCAGAACTTGAAGCCAGTGGCGCGAGTGATCCGGCCGGTGAAGGATCTGGTGGCGGGGATCGACTAACGATTGACATACCGCACAGATTTGAGGCAACCGCGGCGGCTGTCGTCGGCTTTGTAATTTCAGACTCGGACGGCTCCCAGGCTGGCGATGCCAGTCTGCCGCTGGCGGAGGTAACGGCGCTGGTTGGTGGTGAGCGTCTCACCATCGGCCGGTTGCGCAGGGGCAGTGAGGGAGACGCCTTCGAAGCAGTGGGACGCCGATCGGCGTCTGCAGACTACGGTGACGCTCCCGTTGTTTTCCGTAGTGAGGAGACGGGCCAGCAGGCGTATCTGGCCCGCTTTGCGCTGCCGGACGCCGCCAGTCCGGACCAACTGGAGATCGCGCTGCTGGAGAATTCTGCCTCCACCGGGCTGGCGGTGCAGGCGGTTACACTCATTGACGAGCGTACCAATACGTTCGTGCCGCTGCTTCCCAGCGACCGCGGCAGATTTCAGCGCGTTCATAGCGGCGACGTCAAGATCTACGCGCGGCTGGGGGGCAGTGGACGGGCGCAGCTGGTCGAGACGGTGCAGCACGTGACATCGCCCGAGGAGGCCGTAACAGTGCTGCGAGAGCTCGCCACGGTAGGCTCCACTCAGACGGCGGTCGTCGAGACCAGCGCCGAGGCGGCGGCGGACTGGGGGCTTGCGGACCAGGCCGGCTCAGCGGGAGCCGGAGGGGAGGTGTCGATCACCTCGTATGCGCCAGAGCGGGTTGTCGTCAGCGTCTCTTCCGAACGGCCGGGCTTTCTCGTATTGAAGGACGCTTACTATCCCGGCTGGCGCGCCGCGGTCAACGGCGAGGCGGTGGATGTCGTTGCGACCAACGTTCTGTTTCGCGGCGTACCGGTGCCGGCCGGCGCGAGCGAGGTCGTATTCTGGTACATGCCGACTACCTGGCAAACCGGTTTGCGGCTCAGCCTGGCGGGCGGGCTATTGTGGTTGGCGCTGGCATCGTTGACTTACAGCCGCGCGTGGCGGAGGAAACGCTGAATCGTCTGCTTCGCGGCGTCTAACGCTGTAATGTATAATCGAAGAATGGAAATTTTATTGGAGCGATGAGAGTCGACGATATGTTTCCAGTCGTCCGTCCTCCACGGCTTGACTAACGGACAACCGGAAACCAGTGCATGTAATTCGGGCCCGAAACCGGACGTGATCAACGTATTGAACCGCATCGTTGTCGTTGTGCTTTGGCTGGTTCTGCTGGCTGGCATTGTCTATACGACGATTTTTCCTGACATTACATTTGGCGCGCTCGTGGGGAGTTTGTCGCTGGCCCAGGCGTTTCTGCGCGTGCAGCAGCAGGCGAACAGCATGAATTTCCTGATCGGCCAGGTCGCGGTGGGCTTCGTCGCGGTGCTCATTTTCGGCAGCCTGCTGTGGTTGGAGCTGTGGCCGCATCGCCAGCGCGGGGTGCGCATGAAGACAGTGAAAGGCAGTTCGGTGGAGTTGGATACAGAAAGTATCGCACGCCGTCTGACTTGGCACCTGGACCAGCTTGCCGATGTGATTACAGTGTTTCCGGACGTGAAATCCCGCGGCAATGCGGTTGACATTCAACTGGAGGTTGAGACCGCGCCGGATATCGACGTGCCGATGAAGACGGACGAGGTGGTGGAATCGACGCGGGATATCATCGAAGAGAATATGGGTTTGCGGCTCGGAAAGTTGGACGTGCGCATGCGCCATCTGCCTTTTGAGGATGAGTGGGAAGCGTGAAGTTGAGTGCCATTCTGGAGAGCCTGCTGTTCGTGGCGGGGGACCCGGTTACGCCTGCGCAGCTTGCCCAAGCGTCGGGCTGCCCTGAAGAGGAGGTGACCAAAGCGCTGGAGGCTTTGCAGCAGGCGTATGAGGAGGAGAATCGGGGGCTCCGCCTGCAGCGCCGCGACGGCCGCGTTCTGCTTGTCACCAATCCGGCCGCGTCGCAGGTGGTGGAGGATTTTCTCAATCTGGATTTGAGTGTTCAGTTCAGCGCGCCGGCGCTCGAAACTTTGGCCATCATCGCCTATCTACACCCGGTGACGCGGGCACAGGTGGAGGCGGTGCGGGGCGTAGACTGTGCCGGCGTTCTGCGCAAGCTACTGCAACAGGGCCTGGTGGAGGAGTTTGACCGTTTAGAAGGGCCCGGCCGGCCAATCCGTTACGCCATTACCGATCAGTTCATGCAGCATTTCGGACTGACCAGCCTGGAGGAGTTGCCGCCCTTGGAGAACGATGGGGAGGCGATTTCTGCGGAGTTGGCGCAGGGGTAGAGACGTTTCCCACCTAACCAGTAGAAGGAAATTCCACCGGTTTGCACGGCGCTGCTGCAGAAAAGTCAGGCTTTTCCCCCATTCGCTTCACCCCCCCACGTTTCCCGTTAACCGTTGCGCAATCCAATCCGGCAGGCGCGTCATGCGGCCGTCGTCGTCGACGCAGGTGTGGCGCGTGTGGCCGTCGGCGTAGACGGCGCCTGTGTGCGGGTTGCGGATTTCGTAAGCGAACTCGACCTGCCGGCTGCGCAGAAGTTCCAAGCGCGTGATGACCTGGACGGCGTCGCCGAAGCGGATGGCGTTGCGGTAGCGGCACTGCAGGTCGGTTACGGCGAAGTTGTAGCCGGCGCCGGCGATCTCGGTATAGGGCATCCCGACCGCCCCCATCCAGGCGACGCGCCCGGCCTCGAACCAGACAGCATACTCGCTGTGGTGGACCACGCCCATCTGGTCGGTTTCGGCGAAACGGACGGTGATGTCGAGGGGAAAGGCGGCGTACTCAGGCTTGTCCATCGGCATCGGTCAGGGGATTATCGATTCTGTGCGGGTTGTCCCGGATCCAACGTTGAAAGGCCGAGCGTATAGACGCCAAGTCTCCCAAATCTTCGACACAGACCCGAAAGAGTTCTGCCGAGCTGACCTCGTGGTAAACATGGGTCAACCGGTTTCGGTAGCCTGCCATTTGCACAAAGACCTTTTCTTCGCCTTTGTCAAGGACTTCCTTTTCCGCAAGTTGTATTGCGATATCTCTGTAGGATCCTGCAGGAACACCATACGCTTTGCCCAAAATGTGACGACCGATATCAAATAGTGCTTCCAAAGCACGTCGCAGACATGACTCGGCTGTATGGACGTTGCGGCTATCGGCAAAGAAGGCGTCCTCGTCGTGCAGGGGCAACCGCTCGATCTGCCCGATCAGATGGTTTAGCAGGGACAGGCGCTCAACAATGACGCGTCGGGAGAGATAGGTCGGAGTCATTTGGAAATACCGAGAAGCAGGCGGGCGCGCTCTTCCTCAAGAAAAGCAAGATCGCCCTCTTGCCGCAAGATGTATAGGTCGTAGTTATCGGCCGCGTATTCGCTCTCGGCGTAGAGTCGTTCGCCATGAACGGCTTCGGCTGCCAGAAAGGGATTGGCGCTGTCGAGGTTAACCAGATCGACGCGGTCCACTCCCAGCAGATCTTCCAAAGCGTACCCCAGTGCAACATCAGTCTTCCAACTGAAGTCGGTATCTGGCAGCGGCTTCACGCCCAGATCCACATCGGAGGGGCCGGGGGCGAGGGCAGCGTCCGGATCATCCAGCCAGGCCAGCGTCTCTTTGGCGCGGCTGCCGAAACTGTAGAGGATGGCGACGCCGTGCTGCTGGCAGATTGCCTCCAGCGCGGTGCGTTTTTGGTTGGTGGCTGGCCCAGACGGCCGGTTCCTTTCGGCTTCGGTGCTCATGTGTCTCTACATATGAATTGCGTGGCCCTCAACGCCGTGGGCCGCTTCCATTACCACTTCGGCCAGGGTCGGGTGGGCGTGCACGTTGTGCGCGATTTCGGCGGGTGTGAGCTCCATCATCTGCGCCAGGGACAGCTCGGGCAGAAGTTCGGTTGCATTGGGGCCGACGATGTGGGCGCCGAGGATTTCGCCGTATCTCTGGTCGGCGACGATCTTGACAAAACCAGAGCGCACGCCTTGCGCCTGGGCGGCGCCGTTGGGCATGAAAGGGAACTTGCCCACGTTGACTGGATAGCCGGCCTCCTGGGCCTCTGCCTCGGTCAAGCCAAGACTTGCGACCTGGGGAACGCAGAATGTGCAGCGGGGCATGAAGATGTAGCGCTCGGCCGGGATCGGGGTCGTCGCGTGGCCGGCGATGCTTTCGGCGGCCACGATCGCCTGGGCGCTGGCTACATGCGCCAACGGCATCTTGCCGGTGCAGTCGCCAATGGCGTAGATGTTGTCACGGCTGGTGCGCATATACTCGTCGATTTCGATGAAGCCATCATGGTTGAGGGCAACACCGGCGGCGTCAAGACCGACTTCTTCGGTATTGGGTGAGATTCCGATCGCCACCAGAACCTTCTCGGCTTCAATTGTCTGGGCGCTCCCGTCGTTGACGTTCTTGACGGTTACGGTGACCGACTTCTCGCCGACTTCAAAGTCTTCGGTGCGGCTCGAAGTCAGCACTTTGATGCCGCGTTTCTGGAAGGCGCGCACGACCTCCTGCGCGACGTCGGCATCTTCCAGCGGCAAGGCCTGGTCCAGCATTTCGACGATCGTCACCTGTGCGCCGTAGGTGGCGTAGATGTGGCTCAACTCCATGCCAATCGGTCCCGCGCCCACCACCAGCAGGGAGTCGGGGACATCGTTCAGACGGATGGCGTGGCGATACTGCAGAACGCGTTCGCCATCGGCTTCGACGCCGGGCAGGTCGCGGGCACGGGCGCCGGTGGCGACGACGAAACTGGCGGCAGTGACGGTACGCGGCTCGCCATCCGGGTTGAGCGGCCCGGCGCTGACCTGAAGGGTGTTGGCATCGGTGAAGCGGGCATGTCCCTCGATTACATCGATTTTGTTCTTGCGCATCAGAAAGCCAACGCCCTTGGTCTGGCGGCCTACGATCTGCAGGGAGCGATCGACGGCTGCGCCGAAGTCCACCTGCAAATTGTCAAAGGTGAGGCCGAACTCCTTCGCATGCTGCAGCGTGTCCAGGACTTCGGCGCTCTTGATCAGCGCCTTCTTGGGGATGCAGCCCCAGTTCAGGCAGACGCCGCCCAGGTGCTCGCGTTCGATGAGTGCAGTCTTCAGATTCAGCTGCGCGGCGCGAATCGCGGCCACGTAGCCGCCGGGGCCTGAGCCGATGACGATCAGATCATAGTCAAAATTGCTTGCCACAGATGCCTCCACTAACTCCAGTTGCCGGTGGCCGATGATCACCGGTCACTGCGGTGAACTGAATGATTATCCGCTGTCTTTACGCGCCCCAGTATTCCAGTCGCCTCACCACATCTGCCAAGAAGCTGTCGGCGCCGAAGCCGTCCAGGATGCGATGATCAAAGGCAAGGCTCAGGTAACACATCGGGCGGATGGAGATGGTATCGTCGGCGCTGGGCAGAAGCGGATCGGCAGGGGCGCCGCCTGTGCTGCTGCCACTGTTCACTACTGCCCGTTTGCTGATTTTGCCGACACCCAGAATGGCGGCCTGGGGTTGATTGATGATGGGCGTGCCGAGAAGGCTGCCGCTTGTCCCATGATTGGTGATGGTGAAGGTACCGCTGCTCACTTCGTCCGGCGCCAGTTCGCCGCTGCGGGCGCGGCCGGCCAGATCGTTGACCGTGCGCGCCAGCCCCTGCAGATTCATTTCATCGGCGTCCCGAATCACGGGCACAACCAGCCCGTCGGCGACGGCGGCGGCGATGCCCACATGGATGCGCTGGCTCAGCGCCAGTCCTGCGTCGGTCCAACGGCTGTTCACCGTCGGATTTTCGCGCAGCGCGGCCGCAACCACAGCCACAAAGTAGGGGGTGAAGGACAGGTTGACTCCCTTCTGGGCAAAAGCCTCTTTGTGGGCCGCTCTGTGGCGCACAACGGCGGTCATATCAGCCTCGAAGATCGTTACAACATGGGGGCTGGTGCGTACGCTGCGGCTCATGTGTTCGGCGATCGCGCGCCGCATGTTGGAGAGGGGCTGCAGCAGTTCGTCGGCGCCGGGCGCGGCGCCGGCAGCGGGCGGTGCTGAGGAAGGTGCAGAGGACGGTGCTGAGGACAGTGCTGCAGGCAACTGTTGGTCACGCGCTTCGATAAAGGCCAGCAGATCCTTCTTGGTGACGCGCCCCTGGCGCCCGCTGCCGCGCACTTCGTCCAGGTTGATGTTGTGTTCGGCGCTGATGCGGGCGACGACAGGGCTGACGAAGTCGCGGCCTTCCGGTTTCGCGTCTGATACTGCCTCACGCGTACGCCGGGAAGCGAGTGCCGGTCGGTCGGTCTCTTTGGCCGACACCTCTGTTGCTCCCGGTATTACTGCCAATGTTTCTGCCGGGCCCTCAACCTCCTCGTTGATCTCTTCATCCTTGTCACCGATGTAGGCGATGACAGAGCCAACCTGAACCGTTGTTCCCTCGTCGGCCAGGATCTTGAGCAGGATTCCGGCGGCGGGCGCGGGCACTTCAGTGTCGATTTTGTCGGTGGTGATGTCGAGCAGCGGTTCCTGCCGCTGCACCGGTTCCCCAGGCTGCTTGAGCCAGCGGGCGACGGTCCCTTCGAAGACTGTCTCGCCCAGTTGGGGCATCTTCACTGGAGTTGGCATGGCTGGCGCTCCAACTGCATTTTCGAGTTTCCGGACCTTTCTTTTCAGTTCCTGGCGGCTTCGGGTACTGGATTCAACCAAGTTCAGTCTGCCAGAGACTGAGAACCGTTTAGACCATGGGTTTATGGCGCTGGACAAGCTGTACGGTCACCTGCCAGGGATCGCGCAGGAAGCAGAGCTTGTCTCCTGAGGGGGTGTTGTTGATCTCGCCGTCGGGCGTGGCGCCGGCCTGAATCAGACGTTCGCGTTCGCTTTCCATATCATCTACGCTGAAGGCAAAGTGCAGGTTGAAGGGATTGATCTGGGCAAAGTCCAGGTGCTCCATTTCTTCATTGCTGTACAGTTCTACCATGCTACCGTTGTTGTCGTAGACAAAATTCATGTATGGGGGAACATCGCCGGCGGAGACGATTTGCAGCCCCAGATGCTCCTTCCACCACTGTGCCTGCTCGCGGACGTTAGGTACGTTGATTGCAACATGCTCAAGGTTCATTGTTGTGCTCCGTAAATGGATGTTTGATGGGAGTGAGAACGGTAAATATGTGTTTTCGATACCTGGTTTATCGTAGCGGCCAGCAAAACAGAAGTGCGGCTGGCATTAAGTGCTTTCGGTATGGGGGCACCTTGCAAGGCGCAGTCCCGCTTCGTGTTCTGAATGCAATTGCGAACCGCCTTCCGTTTCGCAGTCGCGTGTGAAGATCTTGAAGTGGAACGGATTTCAAATTCAGTTGTAGTTTACCACAGCCGACGCTTTCGGCAGGCAGTTCTGCGACGCCTGTGAACAGTCGCTGCGCTGCCATGACGGGATACCGCTGCGGGTCGACTTGATTGGGGCATTGCGGGAGGATACTCCCCACACAAGGGGGCCGCCTGCTAACGACAGACCAGGGCCTTCCTTGTGGTTCCTGGCCTGCAAGCATCCATGCATCAAAGTCGTAAGACCGAAAGATTATCTTACAGATGGTTCGTGGGATGCCAACCGAAGCATAGGTCTGCCGCTGTGTTCATGCGCCGGCGATGCGTTCGAAACGGGTTGGCTCCCGCTCCATCTCGGCCTGTACGAAACGCTGTAGCAGGGTCGATTTGATTGCGGCAAAGGCGGGATCATTCCAGCGGTTGCAGCGCTCCTCCGGATCTTCCTGCAGGTCGAACAGCTCCCCGTATGCGTGGCCCCGATAGACGGTGAGCTTGTAGCGCTGGTCCACAAGCGTGCGCAGATGCAGCGCGGTGGGCTGGTGGCGATTCTCGACGAGCACGTGGTCGCGTGCCTGGGCGGTTCCGCCGGTCCAAACGTCCAGTTGATCGGCGCCTTGCATCTGGCCCGGAATGTCGATACCGGCCGCGTGCAGGAAAGTGGGTGCCAGGTCGACCAGTGATTGGAGCGAGTTGCTCACTGCGCCGGCGGGGACCTGGCCGGGCCAGTGCACCAGAAAGGGCAGACGGATCAGGTCTTCGTAATGGAAGGCGCCCTTGGCGGTCAGCCCGTGCTGGCCGAGAAAGTGGCCGTGGTCGGTGCTGAAAACGATGAGCGTATTGTCGGCAATGCCCAGTTGATCCAACCTGTCCAGGATGCGGCCTATCTCGCGGTCCATGAGGCTGACCATGCCGTAGTAGACGGCCATGTCTTTGCGCAGGGCGTCCGGTTCATGCAGGTGGCTGTTGAAGCCGTGATTGCCGAAGGACGTCTCCTGCCAGGCGGAGAAGTCCGGTTGACGCTGCTGCGTTTTGGCAAAGTGGGGCGGCATCGCATCGAGTTCGCCCGGCTCCAGGGCGCCCGGTTGCATTTCATCGGGATCGTACATGGACGCCCACGGTTCGGATACGAGGTAGGGCGGATGGGGATCGTGGAAGCTGCTCCAGAGGAAGAAGGGCTTGCTGTCGGCGGCGCTGCGCTCGATGGCCGCGATCGTGCGTTCGGCTGTCCAGACGGAGTAGTGGTATTCCTCAGGCAGGTCCCAGGCGTGCTTCCGCTTGGCCGCACTGGGGTCGGGGGGCCAGGACTGGAAGAAGTCCTGCCAGTTGGGGAGGCCGTTTTCCTCCATCCAAATGCCGTAATGCTGACCGGCGTGGGCTTCGTCGGCGTGGTTGCGCGCCACTTCTACGTGTTGAAAGCCGTACCACGGTCCATGGAACTCGCGCCAGAAGTCGAGATCGCGCAGGGTGGGCTGGCACTCGAGAGAGGTCTGTTCGGGGCGCGAGGCCAGCGGCTGAAAATGGGCCTTGCCGATCAGGGTGGTGTCGTAGCCGTGCTGGTGCAGCAGGTCGCCGACGGTTGGCACCTCTTCGCCCAATTTTACGCCTATGGTCCAGCAGCCGTGCCAGGCGGGGTACTGGCCCGTGATGATCGATGAGCGTGAGGGCGAGCAGACGGGATTGTTGCAGTAGGCGCGGTCGAAGCGAGCGCCTTCGCGGGCGAGCCGGTCCAGGGCGGGTGTCTGGATATGCGGATTGGTTACGCCGAGGGTAGAGAAATGCTGCTGGTCGCTGGTGATCAGCAGGATATTCGGCGTTGTTTTCTCTTCGTTTGTCGGGCTCGATTGGAGTGGAGTGGACACGTTCAGCCGCCTCGGAATGGCCAGTCGCGGTTTTTCGGAGATCCTATCATAGGCTGCCTACGCGCGCTAGTTAGTCGTGCGTAGGCGTGCATCCCAGTTTTGGGGTGGGAACAGTATGGCGGGGAGATTTCGCCGGCGGTGGCAGGAAGTGTCTGCCGGCTCTTGGAGAGATGCAGGGCAGGCGCCAGGCCTGGCTTTTACGAGGCCTTTTGGGGGGATGACGACGACGATGGGTGAGGCGCGCCAGGGCAGGCACAAGGCCTGCCCCTAACGGACCGTTAGGGGGCATAATGTTGGCTAGAAACGTTGCTGGGGAAGAATGAGCACGGTAGCTAGACAGGGCGGGGCGTTGCGGGGGCGCGGAATGGCAGGGGAACTGCGGGGGGCTGAGGCAGCATGATGGGGGAGGAGACACTGCTGGCTAGACATTTTGCCGGGGAAAAATAAGCAAGGTGGCGAACAAGGGCGGGGCGTTGCGGGGGCGCAGCCCCTGCACAAGGGAGGGCCGAAGGCCCGGACGCCCAAATACGAGGAGAGAGTGAATAGGAGAGAGGAGAGAGGGACACCGCTTGGTCTGCAGGAGATTGGAACTGGCGCTGGCG
Source organism: Caldilineaceae bacterium (assembly GCA_965207495.1). Lineage (GTDB taxonomy): Bacteria > Chloroflexota > Anaerolineae > Caldilineales > Caldilineaceae > Bin5. The sequence goes on along the minus strand of OZ242287.1, from coordinate 1,109,296 downwards.
GCGGCTTGATTGCAGCAAGAGGTATTCGAGAGTTCACCCTCATTTGGGGATGCACCCCGCCAGTGTGGATGGCAGTTGCGGGGCGTACTGCTGTGCTATACTGATTGTGGCTGACTTCAGGGGCCGGCTACCAGTGCCGCTGGGTCTACGGGCTGTTGATCGCTGTTCACTCCATTTTTGCTACCCACCCTAAGAAACTGACAGAACCTCATAGAGCGAGGCGAAGATGACACAGACTATTTTGGAAAGTGTGCAGGTCCACTGGCAAGACCTGCGCGGACGCACCTATGATCTGATGGATGTGCTGGCCGATGTCGATCTGAACGCCCGGCTGCCCTTCCCCGAATCCCAGAACATCCTATATCAGTTTTACTGCATGTTGGGCACGCAGGAGAGCTGGCCGCCGGTGTTGCTGGAAGGGGGGATGACAGGATGGGATTGCAGTCTGCAAGCGGCGCCTGCCGGTGAGGTGCTGCCGGTGGAACGGGTGCGGCGGGGGATGGAGGCTGCAGACGCGGCTTTGCTGGCCGCTTTCGAAAAGGTGGACTGGCTGCAGGTCTTTGAGAATGGCTCGACGCCGCTGGCCGGTTACTATCGGCTGGTTGAACATGAGGCCCATCACCACGGCCAGTTGATTAACCTGATTTACGCCAACAACCTCTCCATTCCAGAGAGTTGGGCGGACTCCTGGGCGCTTACGCGCGGCGAATAGAGTTTCCCGAAGCGGCGCCGCTGCGCGAGTTGCAGGGCCCCTTGCTGGCGCTGGCGGTCCGGTCAGGTGGCGATAGTGTACACAAAAAGAGCGGCAGTCTCACGTGGAAACTGCCGCTCTTTTGTTGTTCCAGACCTATTGGACGCGGTGCCGTCAGCTCTTGACTACAGCGGGCAAAAGGGATCCGTTACTGAAATATCAGGAACGAGATTGAGGCCCAGGTGGCGCCCTCGGCCCCGGTTCCGACCAGCAGTGCCCATTCGCCATCCTCGCTGTAACCGAGTGTATTGTAGGTTTCGCCGTCGGTAACGTAGCCGACGATGGGCGCCTCCAGAGAGGGCCCGCCGCGCAAACGCAAGCGGCCGCCCTGGCCGGTTTCGATGGTAGCGCGGCCCATCTGCACTCTCAACTCTATGTCCCGCAGCTCCACCAGTGAGGCTGCAATCCAGACCGGGTCTTCGATATTGGGGAAGAAGATTGCAACCCAATGCTCATCGGAACTGAACCCGGCCACTGGATAGGCTTCACCGACAGCGACGCCTGCCAGGACCTCGGCGATGGTTTCCGGCTTGCTGCGCACGCGCAAGGCACGGGTTGTAACGATTGCCAGGTGTGTGGTGACATCGCCAACCTCGAGAAGGGGCGCGTCGGTCGGCGTCGTGACGGGCACGGCCTCTTCTGCGTCCTCCTGTTCGTCAGAGATGGACATTTCGGTAAACGTCACCGTAAAGGCCGGGCTGATCGGCGCGCCATCTTTCAGCACCGGCATATCGGTGCCTGGAAACTCGAAGACGTCGAAGACGCCACCATCTGTATGGAGCATGGCATAGAGAGTCTCGGTGGCGGCATCGACAACTATATCTACAGCCAGGTCGGTCGTGACCCCGGGCTCCAGGTGCGCCTGCCCGATGATTGGCCCGAAAGAGCCGGCATCGTCGGCATGAATGACGACCCAGCCTTCCACTGGAGCGACAACTTCTGCAACGGTGACTTGACCTTTGAGCACTTCCTGAGAGTGGACGGTGACGCTCGGTTCCAGGTTGGCGACGGCCATCGCTTCATCGTCGGTCTTTTCCTCGTCAGCGGCCATCTCGCCGTCGTCGGCTTGCTCTTCGGCCACTGCATCTTGCGTCGCGTCTTCGAGTTCAGCGGCGATCTTCCCGTCTTCAGGGACGTGCAGGGCAGCGGCATCTCCGTCCAAGGACACATCTTCGGCCCAGATCCAGCCGATTGTCCCTACATCCGGCACCTCCACTTTCAGCCAGCTGTCTTCGTCGGTCCGTCCGATCACGGTGATGACATCATTCTTGAGTAGACCGGCGATAATAGGCGACTCTGCATCAGCAGCCTGGCGCACCCGCAGCGCGTTGACATTCACGGTTGCAACCAAGGTCACCATTTCCGGCTCGGCCGGCTCGGCGGCTTCTTCCACAGGAGGGGGCGCCGCAGGTGTCAGGATCTGCGTGATGTCTCTTTGGAAGGGGTAGCAGCTGCTAATCAAGAGGGGCAGAATTGCCATTGCCCAGAACGACAGGACGCGAAAGCGAATCGGCATGGTTCCTCCCAAGCTGGCGAATGCCCGCCGCCCGCTGCGATGGGCGGGGACTCGGGGGCGGAGTCGGGAACAGGTGCAAAGCCTACGGTAGAGGCGTTGTGTGATCATTTGGAACTTGAACCGCGCCCTTCGAGAAGGAGGCGGATTAAATAATTATGGCACGGCGAAATCTTGGCTGTCAAATGATTTCGGCCTGTCTCCTTATCCGAAAGCATACCGAAATGGGGGTGAATGCGGGGCGCGATTGCTACGCTTGGTGGGTTTCAACTTGCGGACGCGGGTCGGGAGGGCGAAACAACGGGCGCAATTTCACTGATGAACCGGGAGGCGCGATCTTCTCTGTGATGGCCGGAAAAACCGTTTGACAGGCAGTGCGCGCCTGCTTATACTGGGCGCGATTAGGCTAGCAGAGGCCCTACTACTCTGCTCCAGCCGCGGCCCAGCAGCCATTGTTACGCTTCCGGCCAAACATCGCTCAAGAGTGGTATATCAAGATTCGTGCCCGCCTCGCTTGGCCACTGACAATGCGTCCCTTTCGAACACGTTCAAAGTTAGCTCTTTCGCGGCGGCCTGTTCGCGGTCCGAGCCGATGATATCCTTGATCACAGTTACGCCCTCTCGGAGGATCCCATGACGACAGTACGCGACCGGATGTGGCTCTGGGCCCATGAGGCCGGCAGCCATGACAAGGAATGGGCTATCGGACGCCCGTCGCGCATTACTCCGGTGGAGGCCGCATTCTATATGGACGTGCCCAATATGATAATGGTGCGCTACCATGACAGACCGGAGATGCCGTTTGACCAGTACGCAGTTCCTTTTCGGAGGTTGAAGGAGGTCTTCTGGTCGGTGGTGGGTGGCGCAGGGCGCTCTTCTGACAGGGAGCGCAGGCATGTTCTGGAGCTGGCGGCGCGCAATCCGAACATGGTCGGCGTTTTCATGGACGACTTCTTCGGGCAGCCCGGGAATGGGGGCGATCTGGGCGTTCTTTCGGTAGAGGAACTGCAGTCGCTGCGCAGCCAGTTCGTGGTAAACGGACGTAGGTTGGGGCTGGGCGTCACGCTCTATACCTATCAGTTGGATATGCCTTTGGAACGTCATCTTGCTCTCTGCGACTGGGTCTCTCTGTGGACCTGGATAGAGCCGGACTTGAAGGGGCTGGAAGCGAACATGACGCGGTGTGAAGAGATCGCGCCTGACAGCCGCAAACTGTTGGGCTTGTATATGTATGACTATGGACAGCGCCTGCCGATGCCGGTGGAGTCGATGCAGATGCAGTGCGAAACGGCCCTGCGCTGGCTACACGAGGGACGCATCGCGGGGATGATCTTTCTGGCGAGTTGCATCTGTGATCTTGAGCTGGAGACGGTGGAATGGACGCGGGATTGGATTGCCAAGGTGGGTGATGAGGCGCTTGGGCGCAGGTAGTCAGCAGATATTGAGTAGTGAATAGTGGCCCGTTGCGCAGTGCGCGGCGGGCCTTTTTTGTGTCGCCACACGACGAAATTGGCAGGGACCGTGTTGCCAACGGAAATGTCTCGAGAGCAAACAGGTGCTGTTCCCGGGCCTACGGGGATCACCGAAATGTCCTGTATTCTTGAAACGCGAAAACTGTTTGACATGGGGGTGGTGTTTTCTTATACTAACGGCGTCCACTGTTGACCGTTTGCGATGACCTCTACAGGTATCAACTCAGAAGACGGCAACACACATTCGCTATCCGCCCTCGATCTTGCTGCTCACACACGAAGGAGAAAGGCAATGACTGACACGTATCGAAACTTTGTTTCCAGGCGTGATTTTATGCGCCTATCCGCGTTTGCGACGGCCGGCGCGGCCTTAGCCGCGTGCGCCGCACCGGCGGCGCCGGCAGATCAGGGTGCCTCCGAGGCTGCCGAGCCGGCGGCAGAGGACACGGTCGTTTCGCTTTGGAGTTGGGGCACGGCGATGGCGCGCTATCGCGATCCGGAAGGCAACGACATTTTTGCCGAGACGCTCAAGGCGGACACGGGGCTTGACCTGGAGCTTGGCATGGTTGACCACCCGGATATGGCGGCGAAACTCAAGGCGGCCCTGCCTGCAGGCACCGGCCCCGACCTGCTGAACACAGACTTTGACATTATGGGGCCGTTCTGGGGCTTCGTTGAGCCGCTCAACTCACGTGGTGAAGCCGAGTGGGGCGCGGGCTGGAAAGAAGACACGTTCTCGGGCGCGGCGTTGAGCGAGATGGAGCTTGTCGCCGGCATCGTGGACATGTCGGGCGATGCGCTCTACCTGCCAGGCAATATGCAGTTGCTGGGCTGGGTTTACTACTGGATTCCCTCGTTTGAGGAGCGCGGCATCGATGTATCCGGGTTGAATACGTGGGGAGATTTCGAAGCTCTCTGCGAATCGTTCCTGAACGAAGGAATCGCGCCGATCGGCGGGTACTATCATCCGGCGAACCTTGTGGACTGGTTCAAGAGCCTGGTCGAGGTGACAGGCCCCGGGCAGTTGGCGGAAGTGCAGGTGGGGAATGGCAGTTTTGCTGACGCGGGCGTTGTCGAGGCGTTCGACTTGTTTGCCAAAGTGTATAGCGATTATATGCAGGAAGGTGCGATTGGCGCGCAGGACGGCAACGCTGTGCGCGAGCCTTTCTGGAACGGCACGGGCGAGAGGCCGATGATCAATATTTTCACCGGCACACCCTACTTCGGCTTCCTCAATCACGAGTCTGAAGTGATACGCGACGCCATGAACAATCAAGTGGGGACGTTCCTGTTGCCCGGCTCCAAGGGGCTGGCGGCGACCGATGCAGGTGTGGCGATGGTGTCGGCTTCGGAGCGCAAGGACAACGCGTGGGAGTACATGAAGTGGCGGACGCTCGGTCCGGGCGCGGAGCAGATTGCAAGTTCGGGGCAGCCGATGGGCGCCAAGGCGATCGAGGTTCCGCCGCAAGGCACGGATTTCGACAAGAATCTGGGCGAGCCGCTGCTGGAGGCGATGGTCACCGGCGACAACGTCTTCCGACGGGTGCTGTGCACGGACGTTTACCAGCAGTTGGGGATCGTGCTGCCGGGCGTTACTGCGGGCCTGATCACGGCTGAGGAGGCGGCGCTGGAGGTCCAGGACGCCTTTGATCAGTCATGCCAGGAGTGGGTCAAATCCTAGTTTCCGCAACACCGCTGGCCTCGAACTGACGTGGTCAGCGGTGTTTCCAAGCACTAACGACTGACAACCGAGCAAATGACAACTGCGGCGGCGGGGGCAACTCAACACAAGGAAGATCGAACCGCGATGCAGCGGTGTTTGCGCGTGCTGCGCGCCAATGGCGGGTTTTTCTTTATCCTGCCGGGCCTGGTCGTTTACCTGGGGTTTATCACCTGGCCGATCATCGCCACATTCTATAACGGCTTCTTTATTTGGGATGGGATCAGCCCGGACAGGGAGTTCACCGGCCTGGACCATTATGTGCGTTTGCTGACAAAGGACCGCGCCTTTCGCCTCAGTATCCGTAATAACGTTTACTGGGCTATTATCACCGTCTTTACCCTGTCGATCGGCGGCTTCCTCTTCGCCTGGCTGCTGAACCAACGCATTCGAATGCGGAACGCTTACCGCGCGGCGTTCTTTCTACCCGTCACCGCGTCCCTGGTGGTGATCGGCTATACATGGGAGTTCATCTACCAGCCGGAAGTAGGGCTGCTCAACCACACGCTGCGCCGCTATGGCCTCGAGGAACTGACGCGGGTCTGGCTGGCGGACCCGGATGTCACGATTTTTGCCATTATTTTTGTGTCACTGTGGGCGTCGTTGGGCTTCTGGGTGGTGGTCTTTCTGGCTGCACTACAGGCAGTTCCACAGGACCTTTATGATTGCGCGGCTGTGGACGGGGCGACGGGTTTTCGGCAGATGTGGCATGTGGCGGTTCCGCTGACGATGGGGACGACGCGTGCGTTGTGGATCTTGGGACTGATTCGCTCGATCAATGCGTTTGCGCTGGTCTTTCTGCTGTCACGCGGGGGGCCATACCACACGTCGGAGGTAATCGCTTATCAGATCTACGATCTGGCATTCAGGACAAATCACACCGGCTATGCGTCGGCGCTCTCTATCTTACTCCTGTTAATTTCAGCTGTTGTGACCGTTTTCCAGTTGCTCTTGATGCGGGGACGCCGCGTCCGGTTGTAAACCGGCGCAGGTTTGGAGGTAGCAAAGATGGGATCCAGGCTAAAGCACCACAGGAAATCGATTCTAATCCATGCGGTGCTGCTTTTTGTATCGTCCATCATGATCTTTCCGTGGCTGATCGCGATCTCCACGGGCGTGAAGGCGCCGGGCGAGTCCGCTCTGAACAGAGGACTGATCCCTAGGGAGATCTCTCTCGGCAATTTTTCAGAAGCGTGGCAGATTGCCAACGTGCCACTATTGGCCTTTAACAGCTTTGTGGTGACGGCGGCGTCGGTGGTGTTGATCCTCTTCCTGGCTTCGCTGGCGGCCTATGGTTTCGCGCGGCTCGATTTCTTTCTGAAAGAGCCCTTCTATCTCCTCTTCCTGGCGGGTCTGATGTTGCAGGCTGCGGCGATAATGGTGCCACTCTACCAAGTAAATGTCGCGTTGGGGCTGCTGGACACCTATTATGCTTTAATCGGCCCTTATATCGCGCTGGGCCTTCCCTTTGCCATCCTGATTTTGCGCGGTTTCTTTGAGGGGCTGCCGGAGGAGATCGAAGACGCGGCTTTGATAGACGGTGCGACCCGCTTCACGATATACTGGCGCATCATGCTGCCACTGACGCGGCCTGCGCTAGCCACGGTCGCCATTTTTACCGGCCTGGGAACTTGGAACGACTTCCTGTTGCCTATGTTGATGACCAGCAAAGCCGGACTGCGCACGATGCCGCTGGGGTTGATCCTGTTCGAGCTTGAAGGCAGTATTGGTTTGGTCCTGCACGAGTATCGTTTCGCGCTGATCATTATGATGACGCTCCCAATCGTCATCGTATTCCTCCTCCTGCAGCGGCAGTTCATGAGCGGACTTACGGCCGGCGCGATCAAGGGATAAGGCCGCTTGATGCCCCTGCAAAACCATGTCGTCGAATGGACGTACTCCACAAGCAATAAATACGGCGACCCGTTCAATGAGGTGACGCTCGACGTTGTCATCACCGATCCTGACGGGTACGAGCGTACCGTGCCGGCCTTCTGGCGCGGCCAGCACAGTTGGAGCGTGCGCTACGCATCCCCCAAGATCGGCCCGCATCACTACCGCACGCGCTGCTCTGACGCGGCCAACGACGATCTGCACGAGCAGGAAGGCAGAATCGACGTTACGCAGTATGAAGGCGACAACCCATTGATGCGGCATGGCCCGCTACGCGTCGCCGAAGGCGGCCGTCACCTGGAGCACGGAGACGGCACGCCATTCTTCTGGCTGGGCGATACCTGGTGGATGGGGCTGGTCAAACGTCTGCCCTGGCCGGAGGGCTTTAAGCGGCTGGGCGCGGACCGGGTGAAGAAAGGGTTCACCGTCATTCAAATGGTGGCCGGGCTATACCCGGATATGCCCCCTTTTGACCCGCGCGGCGCCAATGAGGCCGGATTCCCCTGGGATGAAGCGTTTGACCGCATCAATCCCGCCTATTTTGACATGGCCGACCTGCGAATAGACTGGCTTGTGCAGAACGGGCTGCTTCCTAGCCTTGTCGGGTGCTGGGGCTATTACATGGATTTCGCCGGCGAGGAGAAGCTCAAGCAGCACTGGCGCTACCTGGTGGCCCGATACGGCGCATACCCGGTCGTCTGGGATGCGGCGGGCGAGGCTTTAATGCCGTACTACAGCCATCCGCATTGGGAGGACATCTACGCGGCGGCGCTCAACAAGAGGTCCGACGACGAAGGCGGGGCCGCCAAGACGCGACTGCGGCGCGCCGATCTGCCGACCAGGGTCCAACGGCGGCAGGATGAAGTCCGCTCAGCGTGGACGCGCGTGGTGCGCTACCTGCGTGCAATCGATCCGTACCGGCACCCGATCACGATTCATCCCGGAACAGGGGGGATCTGGTCGTATGATCATGTTGACGATCCAACGTTAATTGATATAGACATCACCCAGTGCGGTTTGCATGACATACTGACCTTCCCGCAGATTCTGGAGGAGGTCAGCAGCCAGGTGCCGAGAAGACCGCGCATGCCGCGTTTTGTGGGGGAATCCTGTTACGAGGGCGAGGGCGGTTGGAACTGGGAAAACGTGCAGCGACTGATGTTCTGGGGGAGCGTGTTAAGCGGCGCGTCCGGCCACACATACGGTGCAAGCGGCATCTGGCAGGTGAATACGCGCGATGAGCCCTATGGGCCAAGCCCGCGCCTGTACGGCGAGTCGTTCGACGAGGACCCTTGGGATGAGGCGATGCAGTTCGCGGGTTCGCGGCAGGTGGGTCTTGGCCGCCGCCTGCTGGAGCGCTATCGCTGGTGGCAATTTGACCCTGCGCCGCAATGGATCACACAGCAGGGGGAGCACCACTTCAAGCCGTTGCAGGACTACATCAGGCCATTCGCGTCCGGGATTGCGGGAGAAGTAAGGGTCATATTCATTCCCGTACGCTACCTGGTCACCGTCGAAGAGATTGAGGCGGACGCTGCCTATCGCGCCTACTATTTCGATCCCAGACAGGGACGAGAATATGATATCGGAGCAGTGATTCCCAACGAAGAGGGCGCGTGGCAGCCGCCGAAACCGCCGATTATCCAGGATTGGGTTCTTGTTCTGGAACGCGACAATTCAGCTGCAACCCCCGTCGCGGTTCATTGACCTTCATACCTGGTCACTGGCCAGCATTCGCTATCCATCGCGTAACGGAGAACCAGTAATGCTCTACGCCATCCAGAATTGCGCCGCCGAATGGGCCTACAGTTCGGGCAAGGCATACAGCGACCCGTTCAACGATATCGAGCTGGATGTGCTGATCACGCGACCAGACGGCACGGAGCAGTTGGTGCCCGCCTTCTGGGCCGGCGACCAGACGTGGCGTGTGCGCTACAGTTCCACACAGACAGGCAGACACGACTACCGCACGGTCTGCTCGGACACAGGCAACAGCAGTTTGCATGGCTTGACGGGGACGCTGGAAGTGACGCCCTACGAGGGCAGCAACCCTTTGCTCAAGCACGGGCCGCTGCGGGTCGCCGGCAGTGGCCGGACGCTGGAGCACGTGGACGGCACACCGTTTTTCTGGCTAGCCGACACGTGGTGGATGGGATTCTGCAAACGTCTGCGCTGGCCTGAAGATGTGCAGGAACTGGCGGCTGACCGTGTGGCCAAGGGTTTCAGCGTGATCCAGATCATCGCAGGACTTTATCCCGACATGGAGCCGTTCGACGAACGGGGCGCGAACGAAGCCGGTTTCCCCTGGGACCGCGAGTTCACCTGCATCAACCCCGCCTACTTCGACCACGCCGACCTGCGCATCGCCCACCTGGTGCGTGCGGGGCTGCTCCCCTGTATGGTCGGTTTATGGGGCTTTTTCCTCGACTTCGCCGGGCCGGAGGTGGTCAAGAAGCACTGGCGCTACCTGATCGCGCGCTACGGCGCGTACCCAGTCGTCTGGTGCACGGCGGGCGAGGCGCTGATGCCCTACTATCTGGCAGAGGAGACCACCGAATTCCAGCAGTGGCGCACCGAGGTCCAACTGGTGACGACCGCAGACATGACCTGGCTGCCTGTTGAGAAACGCGCTATCTGGTCCGAGATAATGCGGATGGTGAAGGCGACCGATCCTTATGGGCATCCTCTGACGATACATCCCAACGGCTTCGCGCATTTGACGCCGGATGACTCCTCGTTGGTGGAGATCAACATGCTGCATCCGGCGCATCTCGGCTACCAGACGATGACCGACATGGCGCATCTGGTCGAGAGCGCAGTGGTGGATGGGCCACGCATTCCGGTAATTGTGGCGGAGGTCAACTACGAAGGCGAAATGGAGATGAGCCGGTCGGAGACGCAACGTTTCTTCTTCTGGTCGGCGATCCTTTCCGGCGCCGGCGGTCATACTTACGGCGCAAACGGCATCTGGCAGTTGAACACACTGGAGGAGCCCTACGGCCCGTCGCCGCACGGCGCATCGTATGGCTACACGCCTTGGAACGAGGCCGCGCAATTGCCCGGCTCGACCCATGTCGGCAAATCCAGGCGCCTGCTTGAACGTTACGCATGGTGGGAATTCGAGCCACATCCTGAATGGGTGGAGCCGCACAACACGGTCGATAATCGTTTCATGCCCTATGCGGCTGGCATTCCCGGCGAGGTGAGGATATTCTATCTGCCCGGCCCGTCAATCCGCTACGTCAACCGCGAGGAGGTAACGATCACGGGCCTAGAGACTGGCGTTGGGTACCGCGGCTTCTATTATGATGTAAAATCAGGTCGGGAACATGAAGCAGTGCCGCTCACTGGTGACGCGCAGGGGAACTGCGCGATGCCCCGGGCGCCAATAATGTGGGATTGGATATTTGTCATGGAGAAAGTTGATGAACAGGATAACTGAATTAAGCGAACACAATGCACTTCTCGACGAACCGCAGGCGCTGCGCCGGCAGATGGCGACCGACGGTTATCTGTTTTTTCGCGGGCTGCTGCCTGCGGATGAGATCGCGGCTCTGCGGCGCCGGATCCTGCAGATCTGCGACAACTACGGTTGGATAGCGCCGGGCACAGAGCTGATGGACGGGATCGCAGACCCCTCGGCGGACGGCATGGAGCCCTTTTGCGGCGTCGGTGTGCCGCCGGAGGCCTACGGTGACGTACAATGTCTGGAATCTTTCCATCGCCTTGCGCACAATCCGGCCGTTGTCAACATGCTGGAGAAGCTATTTGATGAGACCGTATTGGTGCATGCCCTCAAGATCGCGCGCCTGATGATCCCAGCGAAAGGCAACGCGCCGACGCCGGCGCACCAGGACCACATCTTCATCCAGGGTTCAAAGACGGTCTACACCTGCTGGATTCCGCTGGGGGACTGCCCGCGGGAGTTGGGCGGGCTGAGCGTTCTGCCAGGTTCGCACAGGCTGGGCATCTTGCCGGTACGGGAGGCAGAGGGGGCAGGGGGCCGCCACGTTATCTTCGACGACGACGCACCGCAGGAATGGTTCGAGACCGACTTTCAGGTCGGTGACATGCTGGTATTTCACAGCCTGACGGTCCACAAGTCGATCCCGAATCGGACCGAGAACCAGGTCCGGCTTTCGGTAGACTACCGCTATCAGCCGCCTTCGCTGCCGATCGAAGTGAAGTCGATCACGCCCCACTGCAATGTGCTGCCCTGGGAAGAGATTTACGCCGGTTGGGAGTCGAAGGACTTGCAGTACTACTGGGAGAAGTATGATCTTGACTTCCAGGAGCATGACGCCTCGTTGGTGGCGGTTCAAGAGGAATGAGGCAGAAATTCCAGTAGCCAGTTCCTGGTCTGCGGTCACCGTGCGCGGCTTTCGGGTGCGCCTGCACTGAGAAAGCCAGACCAAGAATCAAAGAGGAACAAAGAAATGCTCAAGGTTTACGGGGACGAAGATGCCGATCTCGGTGTATTGCAGGGGCGGACGGCGGCCATAGTCGGGTATGGCAACCAGGGACGCGCCCAGGGGCTGAACCTGCGCGACAGCGGCGTAGAGGTGATTATCGGAGGGATTTCCGATAACAGTTGGAAGCGGGCTGAAGCAGATGGGTTCGCGGTCTACGCCATCGGCGAGGCCGCCCGGCGGGCCGACATCCTGTTCATGCTCATCCCGGACGAGGCGCAGCCGGCCGTATACGAGAGCGACATTGCAGGGCATCTGCGGGGCGGAGATACGCTCGTCTTCGCGCACGGATACAACATCCGCTTCGAGTTAATCCGTCCGCCGGACGACGTAGACGTTATCATGGTTGCGCCGCGAATGATCGGCAAGGTCGTGCGCGATCTGTACCTTGAGGGTGGCGGGGCCGCGGCCTATATCGGCGTGCATCAGGATGCGTCAGGGCGGGCGATGCCGACTGCGCTGGCGATTGCCAAAGGGATCGGGGCGACGCGAAATGCGGTGATTGAGCAGTCATTCGAGGATGAGACCGACCTCGACCTGCTGCTGGAGCAGACTTTCGATCCGGCGATGGGGCAAGTCCTGCTACACACTTACGAGTTCCTGGTGGAGGTCGGATTTGCGCCGGAGGTGGTCGCGCTGGAATTGTACGCCTCGAAAGAGCTGGCCGAAACGGCGGCCGAGATGGCTGAAATCGGCTTTTTCAAGCAGATGACGTACCATTCGCAGACCAGCATGTATGGAAATCTGTCCCGTTCGGACTGGATCTTGCCGGGTGCGGCGTTTAAAGAGAAGCTGGGCCAGGCGCTGCAGTCGATTCGGAGCGGCGAGTTTGCCCGCGAATGGGCGGAAGAGGAACGACAGGGCTATCCCGAATTCAACAGGCTGCGTGAGAATGCGCTTCAGCATCCGCTGAACGAGGTGGAAGAGAGCCTGCGCCGCATGGTGAAACTAAGTGATGAATAATTCCTGGTCATCAACAGGTGATACGACTTAACGCTGACAGTCCAGCCGAGGAGGCAGAGCATGTCGACACCGATCGGGTTGCATCCTGAAAATCCCCGTTATTTTTTGTACAAAGGCAAGCCGCTGGCGCTGATCACGGCGACCGAGCATTACGGCGCGGTAATCAATCGCAACTTCGACTACATTGCCTATCTGGACGATGCGGCCGAGAAGCGGCAGACGCTGAGCCGCTGTTTTTTACTCTTCCGTGAGCTGCAGGTGTTCGATTCGGCTACACAGGTGAAGCCGCTCAATCCTCATTCACCGTGCAAGCCGCTGCCGGGCGAATATGTAAGTCCGTGGCTGCGCAGCGGACCCGGTTTTGCCACGGACGGCTACCCCAAGTTTGATCTGGACCGGTGGAACCCGGAATATTTCGAGCGCTTGCACGGCTTTCTGGCGGCGGCGCAAGAACGGGATGTGATCATCGAGCTTACACTTTTCAGCAGCACCTACAGCGACGCGGTGTGGGGGCTGAACCCCTTGAACATTCAGAACAACATCAACAGCGTGGGCGACATTCCGTGGCAGGACTATATATCCGGCCGGGACAGTGCGTTGACGGCGCGGCAGATGGCCTACGTCAGCAAGGTGGTGGAGGAGGTGAACGGTTACGACTGCTTCTACTTTGAAGTCTGCAACGAGCCGTTTACAAACATAGCGGGCATGCTGCCAGAGACCGGGTTCGCCACGCAGGCCGAGGTGGACGGGTGGCAGGAGGCGGTGCGGGACCAGATCCGGGCGACAGAGGCAGGGCTGCCCAAGAAGCATCTGATCTTCCAGGTGCCGGTCGAAAACTGGCGCACGGATACGGCGCTGGAGCAAATCCTGGGAGAGGAGTCGGTCGACGCGATCAATCTGCATGACTATCAGCAGCTGACGTATAAGGGTCTGATCCTGGCGCCGCTGTCGCGGTTCATGCAGCGCGACCTGCGACTGGCGCGCATTCAGCAGGTGTGGACGACGGTCCACGAGACAGGCAAACCTTTTGTTTTCGACGAGGACAACGCGGCGACGAGTTCGCTGGACGAGGAGTCGTGGACCGTACATCGCAAACGGGCGTGGGCGACGGTCTGCAGCGGCGGCCACTACAACATGATCGACTTTTCGGTCCAGGCCGGGGGGCAGGAGGCGGGCACGCCGGCATCGCAGGCGATGATCCGCAGCTGGATGAAGAACCTGTCGGCGTTCATTCACGGGGTCGATTTCGTGCAGATGGCGCCGCAGCCGGCGTTTGCCAAGGAGACGCCGGACAATACGATGGCGATCGCGCTGGCGCGGCCGGGGCGGGCCTACGTCATCTATGTGGCCGATCAGCGCGAGGTGGATGACCCCACACTGGGGCAGCCCTGTCAGGGCCGCCTGGCGTTCACGCTGCCGGCGGGCAGTTACTCGGCGCGGCTGTATTCCCCGGCAGAGGGACGGTATACAGGAGAGCCGCAGGACCTCGCCGGTGGTGAAACGGGAATCGATCTGGGGCCGTTCAGCCACGATATTGTGGTTCACGTAGAGTCGGCAGGCTAGAGGTGGGCAGCCTGTGCGGTATTTCCCAGCCGAAGAAGGAGTTGCGAGATGGAACTTAAACTTTCGTGCGCGGATTTCACCTTTCCGCTTCTGCCGCATGACGACGTCCTGACGTTGATCGCGATGATGGGATTTCAGGGGGTGGATATCGGGCTGTTCGAGGACCGCTCCCATATTTATCCCAGCCACGTTATGGGCAACCTGGCTGCGGGGGCGCGGGACCTGACCAGGCGCGTCCAGGACAAGGGGTTGGAGATCGCGGACGTTTATTTTCAGGCCTCCGGTCCGGGGTTGCCGGCGCTGGCGATCAACCATCCTGATGCGGAGGAACGCAGGCAGGCGCGAGACCTATTTCCGCGCGTGGTCGAGTTCACGCTGCGGTGCAATGCCACCCATATCACGATCGAGCCGGGACTGCCGTGGGAGGGCGAAGCGTACGAAACTTCGTTTGAGCGGGCGTGCGAGGAGTTGGCCTGGCGGGTGGAGTTGGCGGAGGCGGCGGGATGTGTGTGCGCGGTGGAGCCCAACCTTGAGTCTCTGACGCGCACGCCGGAGCAGACGCATCGCATGCTGGAGACGACGCCGGGGCTGACGCTGACGCTGGATTATTCGCATTTCGCCTACCGGGAGATCAGCGACGACGTGAGCGAGACGCTGATCCCGCACACCTCCCATTTTCATGCGCGCGGGGGTCATAAGAATCGCTTGCAGTCTTTGATCCAGCACAATGTGATCGATTACCCGCGGGTGGTGCGGGCGCTGCGGGATTCCGGCTACGGGGGCTTCATCTGCGTCGAGTATGTGTGGGTCGATTGGGAGGGTTGCAATGAGGTCGACACGCTGTCGGAGACGATCCAGATGCGCGATCTGCTGCGGTCGGTGGATTTGGATTTATAGGCCGGATTGAAAGCGACAGCGATGGCTCTATAATTGTCGCGTGAGCACACCAGATCTACACCTTCACACTTTGTTCCTGTTGGATAGTGACGGGCGTATCCGCGGGACACGTGAGCCGGGCTCGGAACCGGGACCGCGGTTCTCGCTGATTCGCGGCAGGACGAGTTGCGCGTGGGCTGTGCGGGCTGACGTGGCGCCGGCAGTCGCGGAGGCGCTAGACGGTCTGGCACGCATGGAGCCACCGGTGGCGGACTTTCGCGACGCTCCTGTGCATGCGGAGCGGTACAGCGTGCTGGTTGGCGGCGAGGTATACTTCGGGCCAGCGTTCACTTTTCCCAAGACAGTCAAACAGCCTGATGACACGGTGCGCGTGAATGCGTTGCCTATTCTTGCGCGCCATTTTTCTGGGTGGACGGCTGTTGAGATGCCGGGGCGGGCGCCAATCGCGGCGGTCGTCGAGGATGGGCATGCGGTGAGCGTCTGCTTCTGCGCGCGGCGCTCGGGCGCGGCTGCGGAGGCCGGGCTTGAGACGGCGGCGGCGTACCGGGGGCGGGGGTTCGGTGCGCAGGTGACGGCGGCGTGGGCGCTGGCGGTGCGTGCGTCGGGGCGGGTACCGCTATACAGTACGTCGTGGGAGAATGGGGCTTCGCTGGCGGTGGCGCGCAAGTTGGGGCTGGTGGCTTATGCGAGTGGGTGGAGTTTGGGGTGAGGGTGTGTGAAACGAGTAACCCTGAATGGCTGGACTAAGAGCACGATCGAAGTAGGGTAGCACTCCCGCACATTCCGGTTTTCCAAGCATTACTGTTCAGACAGTTCCGCGTACTGACTCTGACCAGCTTCAGTCAAATTCTGATCTGCACACCTTCGTCGCAGGATGCATCCCAGATTTGGGGTGGTAGAAGTCTTGCGGGGAGATCGTGCCGGAGGTGGCTGGAATTGTGTACCGGCTCTTGGAGTGAGGGAGGGCAGGCGCCAGGTCGCCTTTGGGGGGATGGCGACGACGATGGGTGCGGCGCGCGAGGGCGGGCACAAGGCCTGCCCCTACCGGAGCGCTGTTGGAGGGGGTAAACACTGTTGGCTAGACACGATGCTGGGGAAGAATACACACGGTGGCTAGCAAGGGCGGGGCGTTGCGGGGGCGCAGCCCCCGCACAAGGGAGGGCCGAAGGCCCGAACGCCCAACTGCAGTGGTCAGTGGTTAGTTGTCAGTGGTCAGTTAATGGCGATTCTTCGGGGATGGATGTAAGGACTGGACACGGTCTAGTCGATTCCAGAGGTACAGGAGGGCTCACCCCACTTCTGGGATGCACCCTCATCGCATGTTCCCTTGATAGATGTTTTCACAGAAGGCATAATGTGTGCAGGCCGGACAGAAAAGTGGCTGCGCGCAGATGCTTCTGATCCTGCCGAAACGAAGATTACGAGAAATTCCCTGCCCCCGCCTAAACGCAGGAGAATCCGGATGCTACTCGACGATTTGATCGAAGTCATCGAGAAACTGAGACAGCGAATTGCAGACCACGGCCCCACATTGAGTGTTAGTGAGGCGCGCACGCGCGCGGCGTTGATCGACCCGCTCTTGCAGGTCCTTGGGTGGGACACGGCGGATCCTTCGATAGTGATTCCGGAGTATGATGTCAGCGGTCGAAAGACTGATTATGCCTTGCTGGGGGAGAACAGTCTGCCAGCCGCTATCCTTGAAGCCAAGAAACTTGGAGAACCGCTCCAATCGAAATTGGAGCAGGTGAGTGATTACGCCGATAGGGTTGGCGTCAAGTTCGCGGGCATTACAGACGGCGACCAGTGGGAACTGTATGAGGTTCTCCCAGACGACTCGGTGGACGAAGGACGAATATTGAGTCTCAGGATTTCAGCCATGCCTCCCAATCTTTGCGCCCTCAGACTCTTGCTCCTGTGGCGGCCTAACCTGGCTTCGGGCCAGGTTGAATCGGCAGGCGAGCCGATAGCTGTATCCTCTTCAGGGGTTGATCCGGTCCCTCCTGTTTCTAAAACGATTGATTGGGTGCCGTTGTCTAAGTTCGTTGCTAACAAGACTTCGAATCGTCCAGAGTTGATTCGGTTTCCTGATGGCAGTGAACATCGGTTGCAGGTTTGGTATGACTTAGTTTTGCTGACAGTTGAGTGGCTCTGGTCCAAGGGGGTCTTGAACGTAGATAGTATTTCGACTTTCTCGACCTCGGACCGTCACTTATTCCACACCGATGCAGTCCACCCTTCTGGAAAGCCTTTTTTCAGTCCTAAACCAGTCGCGGGAACACCTCTCATCGTTGAGACCAATATGAGCAGCTCTAGTTCTGCGAAAAAGACGAAGGCTTTGCTTAGTCGTTGCCGTCAGGATCTGTCGCGTGTGCATCTGGGGGGCGAGCAGAAGTAGCTCTATACTGCTTCGTTCGTCGCCCGGGTATCCTCAACCGTGAGAACTACGACTTCGTTTGCTCATTTGCCCCAATTCCGGGAACACACTCCTCCTCTCCGCTCTTGAGACCCTCCCGCGCCTCAGCTATAATCTGGAGGGTAATAAGAACGAATCCAGAGCCAACAGACAAAGGGAAGACTCGTTGCGCGTTGTACTGATCAGCAAGGCGCTCGTTGTGGGCGCGTATCAGAGAAAGGCGGAGGAGATCGCGCGGCAGGGGGTGGCGTTGACGGTGCTGACGCCGCCGAGCTGGCGGGACCGGCGCGGGACACAGAAGGCGGAACGGCTGCATACCCTAGGCTACGAACTGCGTACGATTCCCGTCCTATTCAACGGCGCTTATCATTTGCACTTTTATCCCACTCTGGTGAAGGCGTTACGGGAGCTAAAACCAGAGGTTGTGCATGTGGATGAGGAGCCATACAATTTGGCTACGTTTCTCGCTGTGCGGGCGGCGCGGGCGGTGGGGGCGAAGCCGCTCTTCTTTACCTGGCAGAACCTGCTGCGCCGCTATCCGCCGCCTTTCAACTGGTTCGAGCGCCTTGTATACCGCGGCTGTTCAGCGGCGATCGCGGGGAATGCCGAGGCCCGCGACGTTCTTAAGCGCAAGGGCTACAAGGGTGAGACTGTGGTGTTGCCGCAGTTTGGCGTCGATCCGTCAATCTTCCGGCCGCGGGAAGGGCGGGAGGAGACGGAAGGAGCGGGGCGGGACGAATCGCTTCACATTGGCTACGCCGGGGGGCTGTTGCCGGAAAAGGGGCTGGACCTGCTGCTGCGGGCGTGCGCCGGTCTGGAGGGCGGTTGGCGCTTGACGCTGGTGGGCAGCGGGGAAGAGGACGAAGCGCTGCGGAGGCTGGCTTCCGAAAGCGGCATCGCAGACCGGGTAACGCTGGGCGTCAGACTGCCCAGTGGGGAGATGCCCGACTTTTATCGCTCGCTGGACCTGCTGGTGCTACCCAGCCGCACAAGACCCAACTGGAAGGAACAGTTTGGGCGGGTCCTGATCGAGGCGATGGCCAGCGAGGTACCGGTGCTCGGGAGCAGCAGCGGAGAGATCCCCAACGTTATCGGAGATGCCGGGGTGGTCTTCCCGGAGGGGGATGTGGAGGCGCTAAGGTCGCAGTTGCAGCGACTGATGCAGGATCGGGCGGCGCGCAGCCGTCTGGCTTCTGCGGGGAGGCAGCGAGTGCTTGCCCATTACACGATGGAAGAGGTTGCCCGCCAGACGGTAGCGGCTTACAGGGCGTTGGCCCATGGCCGCTAGCATCTCATCGGAAGTTTCTGACTATGAGAGTCGTCGTCAATGCTCAACTCCTACATACAAGAGGCGGTTACCGGGGGGCCGGGGTCAGCAACTATTGCCGCAACCTGCTGACAGCGCTTGCGGACGAGACCGACGGAAACCAGGTGACGGCCTACGTCAATGATCGCGATTTTCGCTTCGCGCAGAGGCGCCCGGGGATGGAGTTGCGCTATACGCGCTGGCCGGCGGGTGATCCGGTGCCGCGCATTATCTGGGAGCAGACGGCGCTGCCGCTGGCCGCGATGACGGCGCAGGGGAACCTTGTGCACGGCCTGGTGAATACGCTGCCGCTGGCGACGAGGGTGCCCGGTGTGGTGACGGTCCATGACCTCAGTTTTGTACGGATGCCGGAGCGTTTCCCCCGTCTCAAGCGTTTCTACCTTGGGCAGCTGTGCCGTGCCAGCGCCCGTCGGGCCCGGCGGGTAATTGCAGTCAGCAAGCAGACAGCGGCGGACGTTCGGGCGGAGTTCGGAGTCGACAGCCGGCGCGTGGAGGTAGTGTATAATGGGGTCGGCGAGCAGTTCCGGCCTCTACCGGCTGAGGAGATTTCAGATTTCCGCGGCCTCATGGGGCTGCCAGAGAGATTCCTGCTTTATGTTGGCACGTTGGAGCCGCGTAAGAATCTACCCCATCTGCTGCGGGCATTTGCGAAGTGGCGGGCGGAGAGTGCAATCGGGCGCGACGTAGGGCTGGTGGTAGCGGGCGGTAAAGGCTGGCACTACCAGGAAATCTTCAGTCTGGCGGACGAGTTAGGCTTGACGGGCGGACAGTCCGAGGGGAGGCCGTTGGTGCAGTTCCCCGGTTTCCTGCCGGAGCGAGACCTGTGCTTATGGTACAACGCGGCCAGCGGATTCGTTTACCCCAGTCTGTTCGAGGGATTCGGTCTGCCGGTGTTGGAAGCGATGGCATCGGGGACGCCGGTCATCTGCAGCGACACGCCGAGCCTGAAAGAAGTGGCCGGCGACGCGGCGATGATCGTGCCGGCGCAGGACCAGGCCGCTCTCCAGAACGCGTTCGAGAGCTTGTTTACGGAACAGAACACCGCCACTGCGTTGCGAGAGCTAGGACTTCTTCAGGCGAGGAATTTTTCCTGGGAACGGGCCGCGAAAGAAACGATGGATGTGTATGAGAGTGCGTTAAATGGAGGTTAGAGGACGGTACATAGCACGAGCAACATTTCGCACACCGCGGGCCACTGGCCACTGAATAGATGCCGATGACAACCGTACAGATGAAACAGCGCCAAGGCCGCCGAACATCCCAACAAGCCCTCAACGGGCGGCGGACGAGCGGGGAGGGCACAGGATCGCCTGATAGAAACTGGCTGATTGCCCTGCTCATTCGGGTACCGTCGCGATGGTGGCCGGCGCTACTGCGCATCAGCGATCTGATTCTGATCGTTGCCGCGTTTGTGATGGCCTACTGGTTGCGCTACCGGCTGCAGTGGTTCCTCACCGTGGACCCGGCGAACCAGACCGGGCTGGTCACCTACATGCCATTCGGGCTGGCGCTGGTTTTTCTCCTTTTTTGTTCGTTCCAGTTCTCCAGAGTTTACGTTTTCCGGCGAGACCGCCTTTGGATTGAGGAGGTCTACGCGATCGCGAGCGCGACCACGATCGGCGTTGTGCTTTTGATTATTCTGAACCTGGCTTTCGGGCAGCTGTCCTTCAGCCGCCTGATCTTCCTGTATTCGGCGGTGCTGGTCACGTTGTTGCTGGGAATCAGCCGGGCACTCATCTACGCGGTGCGGGGATATCTGCGCAACCAGGGAATCGGCCTGGAACGTGTGGTGTTGGTGGGAGTCGGCGACGTGGGGTTGATGGTCATGCGCACGATTGCGGCGCGCCCGAGCCTCGGATACGAACTGGTTGGCTTTCTGGACGACGATCCCGACATCAATCAGACTGACATTGGCCGCTTTCGGGCGCTGGGTCCGCTGACCAACTTTTTCGACATACTGCAGAGCAGTGACATCGACACGGCCATCATCTGCCTGCCCTGGCGGAGCCACCGCATCGTGGCGCGTCTGCTTCATCTGTGTGAGCAGAACGGCGTCACTGCACAGATCGTGCCGGATTTTTTCCAGCTGACGAAGAACCAGATGCAGGTGGAGCGGCTGGACGGTATTCCGCTTATCACGACGCGGGCGGTATCTATTGCGGGCTGGAATCTGTTCGTGAAGCGGGCGCTGGATGTGACGCTGGCCACGGGCATGTTAGTTCTAGGGCTGCCGCTGGCCGCGCTGATTGCGCTGTGTGTCCGCTTGAGTTCGCCGGGGTCGGTAATTTACTCCCAGACACGCGTCGGGCGTAACGGGCGGCAGTTCAAGATCTTCAAGTTTCGCTCGATGATCGCGGATGCCGATGCACAGCTCGACGAGATGGCCGATCTCAATGAGGCGTCGGGGCCGCTATTCAAGATGCGTGACGACCCCCGCCGCACGGCTGTTGGGGGTATACTGCGCCGCCTCAGCCTGGACGAGCTGCCGAATCTGATCAATGTGCTGCGCGGCGAGATGAGCCTTGTCGGGCCCCGCCCCAATGTGCCGGAGGAGGTGGCGCAGTATAAGGACTGGCACAGTAAACGGCTGTCGGTCAGCCCTGGGATGACCGGGCTGTGGCAGGTCAGCGGCCGCAGCGATCTGACCTTTGATGAGATGGTCCTGCTCGATATTTACTACGCCGAGAACTGGAGCCTGACTTTGGATCTGAGCATTCTGTTGCGCACGATTCCGAAGGTTTTGGGCGGGGAGGGGGCGTACTAAAAGTGTTTAGTTGCTGGTTTCTAGTTTATAGTAACCCCTTTCGTAGGCCTTCGTTCACACAGGCTACGTCCTCATTCACTCTCTTGTAAAACCAAACCCATGCGCTCCGGCTGGAAGAGGCGGGGCTCCATTTCGCGCAGGTCGGGCGCGACGGCGAGAGGGAACTCGCATTGGGCCAGTACGTCCTGTTCGAGGTTGGCGCCGGGCGCGATCTCGGTGACGGTCCAGCCGTCGGCGTCGAGGCGGAGCACGCAGCGTTCGGTGATTGCGAGCACGTTTTGGCCGGTCTGGCGGGCGCGGCGGCCGCTGAAAGTGACATGCTCGACCTCGTTGACGAATTTACGCACTCTGCCCTCGCGCTCGATGTTCAGGCGGCCAGCTTCGACATCGAGGCGGGCGCCGGCGGTGAATGTGCCGCTGATGACGATGTTTCCGGCGTTGGCGGTGATGTCGACGAAGCCGCCGACGCCGGCGGTCACGTGGGGACGGGCGGCCAGGCGGGAGACGTTGATGTTGCCCTCACGGTCGATCTGCATGAAGGAGAGGAAGCAGCGGTCGAAGCCGCCGCCCTGGAAATAGCTGAACTGGTCCGGTGAGGGGATGATGGCCTGGGTGTTGGCGGCGCAGCCGAACTGGAAGCCCTGCAGCGGCATGCCGCCCACGGCGCCCTGCTCGATTACCCAGGTGACGGCGCCGTCCAGCCCCTCTTCCAGCAGAACACGGGGCACGAGCGCGGAGATGCCGAAGCCGAGATTGACCGCTTCGCCGTCGCGGAGCTCGAGCGCGGCGCGGCGGGCGATCACCTTTTGCAGGCCCCACTCGGCCAACTCGAAGGTCTCGGACGGGACGCGTACCTCACCGCTGATGGCGGGGTCGTAGTCGGTCTGGGTGGTCTGCATGGAGTCGGGGACGACCACGACCGCGTCCACGATTACGCTGGGCACGCGCACGTCCTGGGCGGGCAGGGTGCCGGCGGCGACGCGGCGCTCGACCTGGGCGATGACGACGCCGCCGTTGTTGTGGGCGGCCACCGCGACGTCGTAGGCGCCAAGAAAGGCGCCCTCGCGCTCGAAAGTGAGATTGCCCAATTCGTCAGCGGTCGTGGCGCGGATCAGGGCAGCGTCCGGGTGCAGGGCGCGCAGGTAGAGCCACTCCTGGCCGTCAAACTCCACCAACTGCACGATATCTTCGCGGGTGCGCTCGTTCATGCGGCCGCCCTGGCGCCGGGGATCGAGGAAGGTGTCCATACCCAGCTGCGTGAGGACGCCGGGGCGTTTGGCCGCGGCTTCGCGCAGCTGGTGGAAGATGAGCCCGCTGGGAATGTTGTAGGCTTCGACTTCGTTTTCGTAAACCATGCGCCAGATAGCCGGCGACTCCATCGAGGACGGGCCGGATGGGAGTGAGCCGGCGATGACGCGCGCAAGCAGGCCGGGGCGGGCGATGTGGTCGATGCCGTCGATGCCGTACATGTCGCCGGCGGCGATGGGGTGAATGGTTGTCAGGTTCTGCGGATGGCCGTGCAGGTCAAAACGCTCGCCCACGGCCCGCAGCAGCGCGTCGGGGCAGAGGAGTCCGCTGGATGAGTTGACAGCGACCGTCGCCCCGTCGGGGATGAGGGCTGCGGCTTCGGAGAGGGTGACAAAACGGGTGCGCGGCATCGGTCAGTTTCACCTTTGTGGGAGAGGGGGGCGCGTGTCAGCGGGCAGAAAGGGTGCACGCGTCCAAGGCCTCGCAATGGACCCATTATAGCTGTCCGGGCGTCGCACGCAAGGGTTGGTGGATGTGGCCCTGTGCGCGACAGGCCCGGCAAAAGAATCCGGCGGGTGGAGAGGAAACGGGTTATGCGTGCAGGCGGCGGTAGGCCTGGTCGCCGACGGAGGCGGTGGCGGCGCGGCCGATCTCGTCGGCCTGCAGGAGCGCGGCCCAGGTGTTTTCGGCTGTGACGTCGAATGGCTCGTTGTCCATGAGCGGCGTGCCGGCACTATGGGCCATGGCCTCTTGCAAGGCAGGGCCGTCGGCTGTGGTGTCGAGGGAGAGTTGGGTCAGGTGGGTGGGCAGGCCGATTTCGGCGCAGAAGCGGGCGACCTGTTCACACTCGTCCACTGTTTTCTCCAGCGCCAACTGGGTGAGCAGGCCCATCGCAACCATCTCCCCGTGGAGGTAGTCTGCGCGTGCGACGGGCAGGCGGGTGAAGCCCATGGCAACGGAGTGGGCTGCGGTGACACCACCGCTCTCGAAGCCGATGCCGCTCAGGAGTGTATTGGCTTCGATGACGCGCTCCAGGGCGGGGTTAACCTCACCGCGATAGTTGGCGTCGGCGGCGGCAATGCCGTCGTCGAAGACGGTTTGCGCGCACAGTTCGGCGATGGCCTGGGCGGCGATGGTGGGGCGTCCGCCGATGACGGCGCGGCCGGCGGGGTTGCGGTAGCAGGTGCGGGCTTCGTAGCGGGTGGCGAGGGCATCGCCCATGCCGGCCACCAGGTAGCGCACAGGCGCGGCCGCGATCAGTTTTGAATCGACCAGCACAAAGGCGGGGCTGTCCGGGAAGGACTCGCCGCCTTGGGCGATGCCTTCATCGCTGTAGATGACCGACAGGGCGGAGCAGGGCGCGTCGGTGGAGGCGATGGTGGGGCAGATGACGACGGGGATTTCGAGGCGGACGGCTACACATTTGCCCGCGTCGAGGCATTTGCCGCCACCGACCGCGATCAGGCTGTCGAAAGGCGTGCCTTTATCTCGCAGGCTGGCGGCGGCCCGCTCGATTTCGGCATATGAGCACTCGCCCTCGAAGATTTCGACCGTAGCCTCGATCTGCATGGCGCGCAGGCCGGCGAGCAGTTGCTCGCCGTGGCGGCGCAGTCCACCGGCGCTGATGTAGATAGCGGGCCGTGTGCTGGGGACCAGCGCCAAGAAGCGACCGAGATGGTCGAGCAGATCGGGCCCTTGCACGTAGCGTGCCGGGGCGATCAGCCCGGTGGGCGGCGTCTCCCGGCCGGTGTCGGCAAGTGAAAAGAGCGGCTTGGGGGAGAAGTCGTTATTGGTAGTCATGGTGGCGTAAATCGTGGTAAGTGGATTGAGCGGCTTCTGGGATTGGGCTGCAGTCGTGCGGGACTATTGTCGTCTGGTTCGCCTTTTCGTGCAAGGGGGAATGCTGCTGTCAGAGGGCCAACTCGCTGATGCGGTCGGTGATGACGTCGGCGAGGCGCAGGTCGTAGTCGAGATGGGGCGCTTCGAGGAGGGTGAGGAGGCGATGGCGGCGGCGGGCGGCGGCCAGGAGCAGCGGCAGGTCCTGGCGGAGATGGCGGCCGCGGTGGAGGAAGTAGGGCAGGGCGACGATTTTGCGGGCGCCCTGGGCGGCGAGGTCGTCGATGGCGTCGGCGATGCGGGGGGTGTTGCAGTCGAGATAGGCGGTTGCGGCGAGGGAGTAGTTGGTCTGTGCGTGCAGCCAGGCGGTCATCTGTCTGACGGGTTGGTTGGCGTGCTCCAGGGGCGTGCCGTGGGCCATGACGAGGAGTGCGGACTGGGTGCCGTTGGCTGCGCCCGGCGCCGGGTCGATGGTTTGGACTCGATCGAGGGCGATGGCGGCCAGCTTTTCGTGGAAGCCGAGACAGGGGGCGACGCGGATGGTCAGCAGTGGGAACTGTGCGGCGACTTTGGCGACGTCGCTGGGCAGGTCCTGCTGGACATAGACGCCGTCGATCAGGAAGTAGGGCTGGATGGTAACGGAGGTTGCGCCGGCGGCGACGCATTTGGCAACGGCTTCGGCAATGGTGGGGCGGCTGAAGTTGAGGAAGCCGGCCTCGGCGATGGGCGCGACGCCGCGTTCACGCAGGCGTGCGGCGAGCCGGATCATGGAGGCGCCGCTGTCACTATGAAGGCTGCCGTGGCCGATGAGGACGATACTGTTCATTGGTTCGCGGCCGGCTGCCGCTGGCCGCCGGAACCCGACCAACGAGAGCTGACTCTAGGTAAGATGGAGGCCGCACTCGACCTTGTTGATCCCGACCCAGCGGCCGGCGCGCAGGTCGCCGCCGGGTTGGACGGCCTGGGTGCAGGGCCAGCAGCCGATGCTGGGGTAGTTCTGCTCGTGCAGTTCGTTGTACGGGACGTCGTGGGTATGGATGTAGGCCCAGACGTCTGCTTCGGTCCATTTTACCAGGGGAGAGATTTTTGCGACATTGTACTTGTCGTTCCAGCGCAGGACGGGTGTGCCGGCGCGGCTGGGCGACTGGTCGCGGCGCAGAGCGGATACCCAGGCGGTACTGCCCTTCAGCGCCTCTTCCATGGGAACGACTTTGCGGATATTGCAGCATGTGTCCGGGCTGCTGCGGTAGAGGTCCGGGCCGTATGTGCGTTCCTGCTCGGCGATGGAGATGTCGGGGGTAACGCGACGGAAGGGGCGGTTGTAGCGGCGCTGGGCGCGGTCGATGAGGGCGAGGGTCTCGGGAAAGAAGTAGCCGGTGTCGATGTAGAAGATGTCTACATCGGGGTTGATGCGCATGGCCATGTCGATCAGCGCCATACCGCTAACGCCGAAGGCTGAGCCCATTGTAAAGCCGTCACCGAACTGTTCAATCGCCCACTCCAGAATCTCTTCTGCGGATTTCTCTTCCAGGCGGCAGTTGAACTGACTGATAGAATCCAGTTGCCAGGTATCAAAGGGGAAAGTTTCCTGCGCGAGTGCAATCACGTTCAGTTCCTCTGTATTTGCTCCTATCCACAGCCTCGATGACGGTCTCTTTGCGTTGCCTGCGCACTGGTAAGTTGGTAGCGCATAAGATCGGCACGCCACGGCAACGGGGCTACGGATATGGGATTTTATCTGTTGTGAAGAGAAAAGTTCAGCGGGCGCTCATCGCGGTCAGGTGCGTCTGAGAATTGGTAGCCCTGTCCACGCAGGGTTGACGCACGTTTATGTTGGATGAGCCTGTCAGAGAGTTAGCTACAACAACAGGAGCAACAACAGGAGGAGGTGGTACACAAGCAGCTAGAGGAGGAGGAGACGACAATCTGGCAAGTAGGAGAAAGATGGGATTGTCTGCCGGGCGAGGCCGCCCGACCGGGTTGGTCATACGTTAGAATACGCATTTCCTTGTGCTCCTTCTCGGCCTGATGTAACGGTGTGTAGGTCAGGCCTTGAAAACTGCTTGCAGTGGATGAAGCGTAGGAAGCCTTTGGGAGGGCTTTACCGGGCTGCATCCCCTCACTTTTGTGAGGATAGCTAAGAGTATACACAGGGTTGGTTGATGTGTCAACATGGGAAAAAGCTGGATCTGGGCTGGGGTTGTCTGAATTGGGATGTGCGGGACTTGGGTTGATTCTAAGGATGGCTGGACACCGAGAACCCACTGGGTTTGTATGAGAGTCGCATGAGATATTGCGAGCGCTGGGTTGAGATGGTGTTCGCCCGTTGCTGAATGTTCGTACTGCAGGCATCAGCAACGGGCGAATCGGGGGATTGGGATGAAGGCGAATGGGACCCTGGCTGCGAACTGATAGTCAGTTTCGAAGTGGAGGGCGGTTTCGAAGCCGGCGATTGTGGGATGTTCAGGGACCGGGTTCAGTCTGAAAGCGATTTGGGTAGGCCGACTGCGAGCGCCTCGGTGCGGTGAGCCTTTGGGCTATCGACATTGTCCGCCCCCCAACTCGTGCGGGGACGGGTCGGCGTCGGGTCCGACCTTGGCCCCCGCACGAGACGGGTTCGGCCACAGCTTACTACACGAGAATCGGCCAGGTCCTGGGCGAGTTTGTTCAACTCACCCGATTCCGGCATTGCCATAGTTGGATGGAACTTGGGTTTGAGTCATCCCATGCGAGCTGCAGACAAGGAAAAGCTTAACAGATTTGCGCGAAGGATTCTCGGAAAAAGGGACCGAAATCGGGAATTTAAGTTGCCAATATTGGAAGATCAGGTTTGGCGGGGTGTTGGGGGAATCGGGATTTTGGGATTCTAGGAGATTTGCGGGTCAGGCTGTGACGAGTTTTGAAGGGGGGGTGGGGCATTTCGATGCCGACGGCCTGATCGGCTTCGTTGTCGTTGAGGACGACGGCGGGGGTGGCTTCTTCGGATTCGATGATGGTGGGGGCGTCGAGGCGGAGGTTGGGGGTGTAGGCCAAAGAGTATGCTCTTTACCCGGCTACGGTCTGATTCTTGATCTCGCGGGGGGCACTTTTTCGAAGACAACCTGTTTGAGCGCTTCCGGGGTGTCCACGCGCTGGGAGACGTCGAGGATTTCGATGCCGGTGAGTCGTTTAGCGGCGTCGTAATCGAGGGCGATGCCGTCTTCGAGGTGTTTCGTGGTTACGGTGGTGTCTTTGAAGCGGATGTATAGGGCGTCTACTTCGCGATCGTAGGTTATTTTCATAGTGCCTTGTGATTTGCTCAAATTGGATTGGCGCGTCGTGCAGTTTTCAAGGCCAAGCTCACACACTATTGCGACAGCTCCACGTCGATCGCCTGAGTTCCCTGTTCAGTCTGATAGGGAGTGAATTCAACTCGTTGCCCAATTGAGAACAATTGTCGGAGTTGGCCAGGAATCTGATCATTATGCACGAAGTACTCTCTTTCGTCGTCACCGAGAAGGGATCCGTATCCTAGCGTGCAGTCAAATTCCTTAACCGTTCCAAAGAAACGTTCATTCATAGAAGAGCTTACAGACTTTGCACTATGCTTCTCGGCCTCCGCAATCAGTTCTCCTGTAAATGCCCTGTTTTTTTCCAACCGTTTGCTTGTAGAGCCCCATTGAAACTGGCATGAAAAAATCACTGCACTGGCACGTCGGAACGCAGATTCAGTCCGAGACGGATCGTCAAGGATATCCAGAAGGGATTGACAGTAGTCAACGATTTTCCTGCTGTTGAGTCTAGGTAGGTCAAAAGGCTCATTCATAATCCTAAACACCATCAGGAACTGATATTTGAATCTTCTCATCCTCTGCGAAAGGATTTCTAGCGAGATCAAGCGCTCTACGGTCTTCAACGAAGCACCCGCCAAGAAATAAGGCATATGGGCGTGGGAGACGTCAAAGAGTCGGTTTCGATTACTCTTTAGCAATTCCCCGTAATATCTGTGCATACTGTCCGGCTCATTAAGGAACATAGCAACATAACAATAGACCTGATTGGCAAAAGTAATAATCTGTTCCCGCGCGATTTTCTCCTGTTCATATTGTCTTAAGCGTCGCTCATAGTAGATCTTAACCTGTCTGTCTCGCACCATTGCCTTGTAGAATTCCTCCAGTTCCTTCTGAAATGGTGTAAGAGATTCGAACGCTTCTTCGTGGACCGCTGTCTAGCGATTGGTTCCTTTAATGATCTGGCTGATAACTTCCAGGTCAGTTGTGACAATTAACTTTACTGGGAGTAAGACATTCTCAGTTAGGTGCTCTCGGTTCAAGTGTAGTACGTGGCTAGTTTGACAGCCATTCACTATCTGGTAATCGCTGAGTCGAAAAGTTGCACCCACATTGATCTTGTCACGAGCAACTATCGTCACTCCGTTGTTTAGCAGGGCAAATCGGTCGTTGCGGCTTACGTTTCTCACCGTGGCTTCTATTTCCTGATTCACAGAGTTGTTCCCTCGGAAATCGCGAACATTATCGTAGAAGAGCCTCCGATTCAAGTTGCCGTCGTCATCGCAGATGAGGCGCAGATATTCTGAGCATGGCAATATGCCAATGTATGCCTCCTTTACTCCAGAAATTGTAGGAAGTATCGTGTGCCTTTCGAATTTGATTTCTTTGGTGACTTTCTGATTGAATTCTCGATACATTTGTTTCAGAGCGCTTGAATCTACCGGCGTAAACTCAACGCACGAAAAAAGTCCAGTGGCATTTAGGTCTCTTTTCCCTTGTTCGATTCGCGCCATCAACATGGGGTCGTCTTCCCAAATCCCACTGCTTACATAGAAAAGCCTACAAATGGGACTAGCAACCATATCAATGCTGTTATCAAAAATGTACTCCTTTAATTCGTGAAGTGCCTGGATGTCTTCGTTGACAGGAGGAAGTGATTGCTCGAAAAAATGTCGTACCCCCGATATGAAGCTACCGATTTCAGACGCCTCAAATCTTGACGAAGACTTCACTTGTATGAATACAAATTGGACGTCAAGGCGATGTAGGAAATTCTTGAAAAAGTCGACATCGGTATTGGAATGTACAAGGTGGTCATTCACCAAAATCCCTACACTGTCTAGTCCTAGATCACCAGGTCCCCCTACTGAAACATTTCCCGGTTCGAAATCTTCCAGGTTGAACTTTGAGACCACATAGTAACTGGCAAAATGCTCAAAGGCCGAGGGCTCGTCCAACCGCCCAAGGCTGAAACTATTGACAAAGTCACTTAAGTAAGCGGACAGAATGCGATCTTTCATAGACTTTCCGAGTTTCCGCTCTGGCAGTAAAAGAAGCCCGACATGAAATGCCTGGGCCCCCAAAAGGACCAATCTTCAGTATCGGGTATAGTGGACCAGTACACCAAAAACACTGAATTTTCTCATCTCAGTTTAGCACTAATGATCTAGATCCGTCAAGTCTGACCGTCTGCATTTCTGAGGATGTTTGGAATCACATTCAGTTATGGGATTTTGGTGGCGACAGTTCAGCCGAAAATCTCTTCATTAACCTGTGGCGGAGGCCTGAGCACTTTTACCAGCGCTGCTGGAAACTCACTCACTAAGATTCAATCGTCAGCGACCATCTCCGGAAGAGGCAGGTTGTTTCAGCAATAGACGACCAGCCTCGCTCTGAGAACTCCGAGCGGTTCGACTAGTGTGGACGTAAACTGGCTCGTACAGCGGGCGGGACGGATGTCATCGAGAGGAGAGGAATTCTTGGCCGCAACTTTTATCGTGCGCTTTTTGAGCTAGGGCTGTAAAACCTAGAAGGTTGAGACTGCAGAGGCGTTCTGTGCAGGTGCCGATGTGCATCGAGGGGTTCCTGAATATTTTCGGGAACCGGATTCCGGCGTAATCTGTTTCGATTTTTTCTTGCACCCTACTTAGGCCAGACCAAGACATTCATTTTGGACGACCGCTTTGCCAGGGGCTGGTCGCTATGCTATCGTTTACGCCAGAACCCACCCACAGAAAGGATGCGATTATGACAACCCTATTTGGACGCGAGTATAGCCGGCGGGAGCTGTTGGACAAGGTTGGGGATATGTCGCAGCTGGCGGGGGCGCGGAAGGCCGAGCTGGTGGAGGGGATTGAGCGGGGGTCGGACCTGATCGAGGTGTTCAATGCTTCGGGGCTGTGCTTTTCGGTGTTGCCGGGGCGGGCGCTGGATATCGCGTCAGCGCACTATAAGGGGATGTCGTTGTGCTTTCGCAGCAACACGGGCGATGTGGGGCCGGCGTTCTATGAGCCGGAGGGCAATGGCTGGCTGCGGGGCTTTTTCGGCGGGCTCACTGTGAGCTGCGGGATGACGTTTACGGGGCATCCAGAGGTGGACCCGGAGGAGGAGAACGAGGAGCTTGGGCTGCACGGACGGCTGGCGTTTCTGCCGGCGAAGAATGTGGTGGCGAATGCGGGCTGGGAGGGGGAGGAGTACGTGGTGCGCGTGCACGGCAAGATGCGGGAGGCAGTGTTTTTCGGCACGAACCTGGAGCTTACGCGGGAGATCTCGACTGTGTTGGGCGAGAAGTCGATCCGCATTTACGACCGCATCGAAAATCTGAGCGTGGACCCTTCGCCGCTGATGTTTGTGTATCACTGCAATCCCGGCTTTCCGGTGTTGGATAGCGGCACGCGCTTCCTCATCAACAGCGAGAAGTCGACAGAATGGCTGGAGGACCGGGAGGTCGGGCCGGAGGTGTACCAGGTGGCCAAGCCGCCGCAGGAGGAGGCCCACGACGACGTGTTCGTGCACAGGCCGGTCGCTGATGCAGATGGGAATGTGCAGGTGGGGCTGGTCAATGATGGGTTGGGGCTTGGGCTATCCTGGAAGTTCCCGATTGCGGAGATCCCGCTGGTGAACCAGTGGCAGCATTTCCATCGCGGCACCTATGTGACGGGTGTGGAGCCGGGCAATGTGAGTATGCTGGGGCGGGCGTGGAACCGCAGAGAGGGTTATCTCAACTATATTCAGCCGGGTGAGGTGCGGGAGTTTCATCTGGAGATTGGGGTGTTGGATGGGGCGGAGGAGATCGGGGAGTTTGAAAGCAGTTTTTAGTAGTCATTTTTTGTTTTTAGTGGGCGGCGGCTGTCGGACTAGATTCTCAGTTTTCGCTGCTGGCAGTTTGCCGTTCGAGGCGGGCGAGGTAGAGGCAGACGGCGAGGAGGAGGAAGGCCATGGAGTAGTTGATGCCGAGGGCGGTCTGGAAGCTCCAGATGTCGGAGAAGACGCCGGTCCAGAGTGGGGGGAGCATGGCGCCGGCGATCATGGCGACGTTGAGGATGCCGGTAACGGCGCCGCTCTGCTGGGGGTAGAGGCGGGAGCCGAAGGCGAGGGCGGTGGGGAAGAGGCCGGAGAGGGTGAGGCCGGTGAGGAAGATGCCGATGACGAGCGGGGCGGCGGTGGAGCTGAAGACGACGAGCGGGTAGGTGAGGGCGAGGCCGACGGCCAGGATGAGGAGGGTGGGGGCGTAGCCGAGGCGCTCGGCGTAGGCGGCGCAGAGGAAGCGGCCGGCGGTGAGGGCGACGTAGAAGACGGAGATCATGGAGATTGAGTAGAAGGTGGAGAGGCCGGCTGACTCCTGCATGAAGAGGGCGACCCAGCCGAGCAGGCTGAAGGCGACGCCGTTGTAGATGAAGGCGATCAGGAAAAGGGAAAGGAAGCCGGCGTTGCGCAGCATGCCCCAGTTTGCAGAGAGGGTATCCTGAATCTCAGACCAAACTGAAGAGAGAATTGAAGCCCAATCTGAAGAGAGAATTGAGGTGCTGGCCCCGCTTTGCGGGGTCGTTTTTGTTTCAGGATCCAGTGCACTCTCCGGTCCTTCATTCGCGGGCGCGGTGCCTGGATCGGCAGGGGAGGCGGTTGCCGGTGAGATGCGGCGAATGAGCAGCAACGCGCCGGCGCCGTAGATGAGCCAGATGAGGCCGGTGGCGGCCATGGTCCAGCGCCAGGGCAGGCCCTGCTCGAGGACGATGCCGAAGACGAGGGGGGAGATGGTTGCGCCGACGGCGTAGACGCCGTGCAGTACGTTGAGGGCGCGGGCGCGGCTGTCGCGGTTGGCGTCGGCGACCATGGCGTTGATGCCGGTGGTGAGGGAGGACTGGACGATGCTGATGAGGGCGAAGGCGGCGAGGAAGAGGAACCAGATGCGGGCGGCGCCGGCCAGGGCCATGGAGGCTGCCAGCGCGAGCGCGGCCATCCAGACCAGGCGGCTGTAGCCGAGCCGGTCGGAGGCGATGCCGGCGAGGAGGTTGCCGAGGATGCCGCCGACGGCGCGGGCGGGAAAGATAAGGCCGATTGCGGTCAGGGTCAGGCCGGTTGCCATGTACTCGTCGGTGATGAAGGGCATCACGGACGGGATGAGGACGGCGGCGGTGCCAATGAAGAGGTAGCCGGTGAGGCCGAGGGCGGTGACCGGCAGGGCGGCCACGGCGGAAGTGGGAGCGGGGGCGGGCGCGGCGGTGTTCAGCTTTGTCATGTGGATAATTCTCCGACGCTTTCGTTGGTTAGCTGCGTCTGTCTGAACTGGTGGGCGTGGGTCTCGCCGCGGTCTGTGAGGGAGACCTGATCGGCCTCGATTTGGACGAGATTGCGGGCGCGCAGCTGGCGCAGTGTGCGTTCCATTTTGGCCGGCGACCAGCGGAAATGGCGGTAGAGCGTCGAGGCGGCCAGTTCGTCGCTCTCGGCGGCGTGCCCCTGATGACGATGAATATGCCCCAGGACGACCTGATCGTCAAAGCTGCGACGCTGGTTGCGGCGGCGGAGCATGGTTGAGACGAGGCCGTATTTGGGTGAAAAGACCCAGGCGGCGAGGAAGAAGAGGAAGGTCATGAGCACCATCGACGCGGAGATGGATGAGTCCCATTGCTCGCTGAGGCCGAGGCCGAAGAGGTTGTTGAAGGCGGCGAGGATATCGCTGAGGTGAACCACGCCGAGCAGGTTGCCGCGGGCGAGGTCGTAGCCGGTGTAGGCGCCGGCTGCGCCGATGAGCGAGCTGTAGAGCAGCATGCGGGGCAGGCGGTCGGTGAGCAGGTAGGCGGCGGCGGGCGGGATGATAAAGAAGGCGACGACGAGAATGGAGCCGACGGCGTCGAATGCGCCGACGGCGACGAGGCTGACCAGGACCATCAGGCCGTAGTGGAGGAGGGTGGGTCGGAAGCCGAGCGCGGCGGCGAGGGTCGGGTCAAAGGTGGAGAGTTTGAGCTCCTTGTAGAAGAGGAGGATAGCGAGAAGGGTGAGCAGGGTCATCACGGCCATGACGGTGATCGATTTGGGCCAGAAGACGAGGACGGGTTCCTGGCGGGTGAAGCCGGCCTGCCAGGCCTGGGCCGGGCTGTAGTCGCCGCAGTTGGTGCAGATCGTCGTGAATTCGGCTTTGTCGTCGCGGGGGCTGATGCCCAGATTGCGGCAGTTGGTGCACTGGCGCGTCATTTCGGCGCGGGGGTCTTCGGGCGTGATGGTGACGGATTCGCAGCCGCTGAGGCAGTGGCTGTTGGTGTTGGCCCAGGCGACGCCGATTTCGCCGACCATGACGGCGTCTTCGTCGAGATGGACGTCGCTGACGACGCGGGAGACGAGGATGACGGCGATGGCGAAGAGGAGGGGAAATGCGAGGCCGAGGGCGGCATCCTGTTTGACGAGACCGGAGCGGTAGATGAGTTCGGTGAGGAGGACTGTGGCCACGCCGGCGGCGGCGGCGCCGACGATGAGCCAGCCGGACGAGAGATCGGGATGCTGGCCGAAGAGGGAGCCCATGAGAATGAAGGCGACGACGATGCCGAGGAGCACGGTGTGGCTGATGGCGTCGCTGGTGAGGGACATGCCGCGCAGGAGCAGGAATGTGCCCAGGAGGGCACCGGATATGGCGATGAGACTGCCGACGATGGTGGCAGTGTGCTGGGGGTTGCGCAGGAAGGCGTTCAGGTCCTCGCGGGCGACGAAGTTGAGTAGGAATTGGATGATGAGTTCTTCGAGTTGAAACATTTAACTGCAGTGGTCAGTGGTCGGTGGTCAGTGGTCGGTGGTCAGTGGTCAGTAACTGCATTGGGCAGCGATTGTTCTTGTGCTGGTGGGGCGGCGGCGTTGCGGATGGTGTCGAGTTTGAGTTCGAGTTTGGCGACGGATTCGGGGGGCAGGAGGTCGGCGATGTCCTGCTGGCGGTCTTCGGCGATGATGGGCAGGGCGAGGTCGTCGGCGTACTGGCGGTAGACGGCCCAGAGCTGGTGGTTGCGGTCGTCGCGGGAGGCGGCTTCGATGCCGGCGGGCGTGAGCATCCAGGCGCCGTTGCTGCGCTGGGCCTGGCCGCGGGCGTGGAGCTGGCGCAGGCCTTCTTTGGCGGTTGCGCCGCGCACGCCGAACAGGAAGGATTCGGGCGCGGGCAGATCGGCGCGACCGTGGTCGATTGCGTAGTGATAGAGGTCCTGCAGCATGGTCTGGGCGGCGAAGCGGCGGCGGTCGGCCAGGCGGCGCAGGAGAGTCCAGACGAGTCCGCGGCCGGGCGCGAAGCCGAGGGAAATGGCCACGAGCAGGAAGGCGACGACGACGATCAGGGGCCCGGTGGGTATATCGGCATCGATAGCGCTGATGATTGCGCCGGCGCCGCCGGCGAATGCGCCGAAGACGGCGGAGAGAATGACCATCTGGCCGAGTTGGTTGGTCCACTGGCGGGCGGCGATGCCGGAGGCGATCAACATGCCGACCATGAGGATGACGCCGGCGAGCTGGAGGCCGAGCACGATGGCGACGACGATGAGGGTGGAGAGCGCCATGCTGAGGAGGTTGACGCGGAAGCCGTTTGCGCCGGCGAACTCGGCGTCGAAGGTGATCAGTTTGAACTCTTTCCAGAAGAGGGCGAGGACGATGAATGATACAGTTCCGACGGCGGCGATGAGGCGGACGTCGCGTTCGATGATGGCGGCGGCCTGGCCGAAGATGAAGGTGTCGAGGCCGGCCTGGCTGGCGTCGGGGCGGGCCTGGATGTAGACGAGGAGGGCGATGCCGGCGGCGAACCAGGCGGCGAGGACGATGCCCATTGCGGCGTCCTGTTTGATGCGGGTGGTACCGGTGACGAGGCGGATGAAGTAGACGCCGAGCCAGCTGGTAACGCCGGCGCCGATGAGGAGCAGGCCGAGGTCGCGGCCGGCGAGGAGGAAGGCGATGGCGACGCCGGGCAGGGCGGCGTGGGAGAGGGCGTCGCCGAGGAGGCTCTGGCGGCGTAGGACGGCGAAGCAGCCGAGGACGCCGCTGACGATGCCGAGGAGTGCGCCGCCGAGGGCGACGGTGCGCAGGGTGTAGTCGTATTCGACGTGCAGGAATAGCTGGCTGAAGGGTACGAAGAGCGCGGCGATGAGGGCGGTGGCGCCGATGAGGAGCCAGATGCGGCGGTCGGAACTACTGTTTTTAGTAGTCAGTTTATAGTTTTTAGTCATGCTGGTTGGAGTTTTTAGTAGTCAGTTTTTAGTTTTTGGTGAACTGCCGAGTACGGGAAGAAACCTTTTTTGCCACGGAGGGCCACAGAGGAGCACGGAGAAAACCTCTTCTCTGTTCATTGAGGGCCATTGAGAAAAACCTTTCTGTTATTCCTCTTCGAGGCCGGCGATTTGCTGGCCTTCTTGCAGGTAGGCGACGCGGCCGCCGTAGGTGCGGCGCAGGTTTTCGGGGGTGAAGGTGGTGGCGATGGGGCCGGTGGCGACTATTTCTACGTTGAGGAGGGTGACCCAGTCGAAGTATTCGGGGGCGGTCTGCAGGTCGTGGTGGACGACGACGACTGTTTTGCCGCGGGCGCGCAGCTCGCGCATGATGGTGATGATGGCGCGCTCGGTTACGGCGTCGACGGCGGCGAAGGGCTCGTCCATGAGGTAGATGCGGGCGTCCTGGACGAGGGCGCGGGCGAGGAAGGTGCGCTGCTGCTGGCCGCCGGAGAGCTGGCTGATCTGGCGATCGGCGAAGTCCTGCATGCCGACCTGTTCGAGGGCGTGCAAGGCCGATTCGCGTTCGCTTTGTCCGGGACGGCGGATCCAGCCGAGACGGCCGTAGAGGCCCATGGAGACGACGTCGAGGACGGTGGTGGGGAAGTCCCAGTCGACGCTGCCGCGCTGGGGGACGTAGCCGACGAGGCCGCGGACGTGCTCGTAGGGCTGGCCGTAGAACTGGACGGTGCCGGCGGCGCGGGGGAT
Source organism: Caldilineaceae bacterium (assembly GCA_965207495.1). Lineage (GTDB taxonomy): Bacteria > Chloroflexota > Anaerolineae > Caldilineales > Caldilineaceae > Bin5. The sequence goes on along the minus strand of OZ242287.1, from coordinate 1,072,262 downwards.
GAGCTTGAGGGCCGCTTTGATGAGCGTACTCTTGCCGGCGCCGTTGGGGCCGATGACGGCCATGAGGACGCCTTCGGGCACGCGCAGGTCGATATCCCAGATGGCAGGTTTGCTGTTGTAGGCCACGGTCAGATCGTCGATCTCGAGGGCCGTATTGGCGTCGTCATGCGGACCGTTTCCGCTGAGGACACTCACGTTAGTTTACTCCTTGCGGGCGTGCGCGGGCTGGCGACGCGGGCGTTTTCCGAGCTTTCGATTTCACAGATTCAGGTTGCAAGGCGGCAGGACGCCGAACGGGTTGCGGCGCACTGGCGGCTGATAGGGTACGGTCGCGCTCCCGGGGGAATGAGCGCGACCTTGACCAACAAGGGAGTTATCTTCGGACAGCAGTTACGTTTATTCAGCTTCACAGTCAACTGCAAGCAGATCCTGCGGCGGCGCGGTGTCGATGCTGGCCGGCCAGTCGGGGATAGTGGCCGGCGCGCCGGCGCAGCGGTAGGACTGCAGGATGGTATAGACGTTTTCGGCGATCATGCCGATGTAGGCGCCGGGGAATGTGCCGGGCATGCCCATGGCGTCGGAGTAGAGCTCGCGCACGCCGACGCGGACGGCGCCGCCTTGGGCTTCGATGGCGGCCTGGACCGCTTCGATGGTGTCGGGCGAGATGCTGCTCTCGACGAAGAGGACGGGGATGCCCTGTTCGACGACGAATTGGGCGGTGCGTTGGATGTCGCCGACGCCGGTCTCGTCCTCGGTGCTGATGCCCTGGATGCCGGCCATGCGCCAGCCGAATGCGGCGCCGAAGTACTGGAAGGCGTCGTGGGAGGTAACGAGGTAGCGCTGGGCTTCGGGCACGGAACGCATGCCTTCGTCGGCCCAGGTAAAGAGTGTGCGCAGCTGGGCGTTGTAGGCGTCGGCGTGGGCGTTGTAGGTGTCGGCGTTGTCGGGATCGAGCTCGGCGAGGGTCTGGGCCAGGTCGGACACGGTCAGCTCCCAGTTGCGGGGGTCGAACCAGAAGTGGGGGTCGTCGGTGCCGGGCTGGTTCTGGTCGGCGCCAAAGCCGCCGATTACGAAGCCGGCGTCTTTGACGGGTTTGGAAAGGCTGTAGATCATGGTGCCCTGTTCACGCAGGGCTTCGAAGACGGCGTCGAACTGGCCTTCGAGGTGGAGGCCGCTGTAGATGACCATGTCGGCGGCGTTCATGGCGCGGATGTCGGACTCGGTGGGCTGGTAGAGATGGGGGTCGACGCCGGCGCCCATGAGGGGCGTGATCTCGATGCCGGCGACGCCGACGGTGAGGATGCTGGACAGGTCGCCGGCCTGGGTGGTGGTGGCGACGATGCGGAAGGTGCCGTCGGCGCGGACGCCTGCGGGTGCGGGGGCGTCCGGCTGGGCCTGTTGTTCGGCGGCTGCTGGCTGTTCGGTTGCGGCTTCGGCGACGGTGGGCTCTCGGTCACGGCCGCAGGCTGTGATTAGGAGTGCGGCGAACAGGAGCAGGAGGACGAAGTGCGTCTGTCTGACGTGCAGTCCGGGTGGTTGTATGGTTAGGCAAGATGTTAATGCGTTCTGCATGCTGCGGTCTCAGATGGGCGTAAATTCAAACGTTCAAAAATATATTTTTATCCATGACTAATTCTTTAATAAGGATAGCCTAATCCTAGACATCTGTCAAACGGCAGTGATCAGTGGTCGGTGGTCAGTGGTCAGTGGTTAGTCGGAGCGGTCTTGCGAGGAGTCACGGGAATTGTACGAGAGTTTACGAGCGTTTGCGAGAGTTTACGAGAGTCTGCGAGTGTCATGTGAGCGTTTGCGAGAGTTCACGAGCGGTTACGAGCGTTTGCAAGCGTTTGCAAGCGTTCGCGGTAGCTGGCCGGTGTCATGTGAGCGTTTACGACAGTCCACGAGCGTTTACGAGCGTTTGCGAGAGTTGGCCAGTGTCATGTGAGCGTTTACGAGAGTCCACGAGCGTTTACGAGAGTCGGCCAGTGTCATGTGAGCGTTTACGACAGTCCACGAGCGTTTACGAGCGTTTGCGAGAGTTCACGAGAGTCCACGAGCGTTTGCGAGAGTTGGCCAGTGTCATGTGAGCGTTTACGAGAGTTCACGAGAGTCTGCAAGCGTTTGCAGGCGTTTACGAGAGTCCACGAGCGTTTGCGAGAGTTGGCCAGTGTCATGTGAGCGTTTACGAGAGTTCACGAGAGTCTGCAAGCGTTCACGAGAGTCTGCAAGCGTTTACGAGAGTTTGCGAGAGTCCACGAGCGTTTGCGAGAGTCGGCCAGTGTCATGTGAGCGTTTACGAGAGTTTGTGAGAGTTTGCGAGCGTCGGCGGGTGTCATGTGAGCGTTTGCAAGCGTTGTAGGAGAGGCCATGTACTTTGACGTGTTTGGGCGTGTTATGTCGCGTTATGTCTACAAATGTCGCGCCAAGTATACGTATGTCGCGCCTAATTCGTTTTTTTTCGCGGTTGTTGTCGGTGTTCTGTTGCGTCTGCTGGCCCGCTTTGGCGGTCGATTTTCGGTTCGGGCAGCCTTGCTGCGTACTTAGCCGTACTTGGTATCGGCCTCCATTTCGGCGAGGCGCATGCGCAGGGCTTTCTCCAGCAGCGGGACTGGCAGGTCGACGCCAGGTTTGAGATGGAGGGTAGCGCCTGAAGTCCGGATGCCGGCTTCCTTGAGTTGGTCCTTCAGGGCGGCCGGTATGTCATAGCTTATGGTGTGCAGGGCGCAGTGGCGCTTGGCGGCCGACATGGCGACGAAGTCCGACTTGAGACGGAAGATTGGGAACTTGTAGTCGACGCGTTCGGTGCAGTCGGGCGCGACGGCTTTGATGGTGGCGCGCAACTGCTCGAGCACTGCCCGGAATTCGGGGGCTTGCTCGGCGAGGTAGTCGTCTATTTCGTGCGGCACGTGGCGGGATGGATTGGGTTTACTCACGTGATAACAGTTTCTCCGATTCGGTTAAAGATAACCTGCTCATTCTCAGAAGGGCTGCAGGCGGACGTTCCAACGCGGCCGGGTCATCGGAGCAGGACGTGCTGAGCTTGGGCGCGTTCTTGAAGGGGTTATTATAGCACGGATTTGCGGCTAATTTGGGACGAATTTGCGGTAGTTTTTTGCAGTCGCTTATTCTCCGGCGCGCAAGTCGATTACGTAAGAGGTCATTGCTTTGATCTTTTTGGCGGATGCTGAGGTGAAGCGGTAGATGTCGCAGAGGGCGAAGGCGTTGAACGGCAGTTCTTAGTAGTCAGTTTTTAGTTTTTGGTGAACTGCTGCCTGCGCGGAGGATACGTTTTTGTCCACGTACGCCACGATTGGAATTCGAGAACACTTTTTTGATTGGCGAAGGGACGCGAAGAAGATCTCTTGAACTGTGGAGGGCGAGACGGCAGTGTTATGTGGCATGGGGGTGGAGCGCGGTGAGCAGGCGCTGGAGGCGATGCACGGGATATTCACGGAAGTTTCCGCGCAGGAGACGGGAAGAGGGTGGGTTGGGGGAGGCGAAGCAGAGCTGCCGCCTGGGGCTGCTGGAGTTTGCGCTGGCGGATGGTTTTTTCGATGCAGGTGATAAGTTGCGCTTTGAGCAAGTGTTCCCCGGCTTTGGGGCGGCCCAGGTCGGCGAACACGTTGCCGCTGCCGCGTTCGACTTTCAAGTTATCTGTCTGCATGGCTCTTTCCTGAATTTCAAGATTTCGGATCTTGCCACAGGGATCGCTCATTCCCCAAGTTCGCGGGCGCGTCTTGGGTTGAACCAGATGAGGGCGGCGCCGATGAAGGGGAGGCCGAGGGCGAGGAGGTTGATGCCGGGCCAGGTTTGGGTGGGGATGCCGCGGAGGGTGAGGATTGAGAGGCCGAGGCAGACGAGGGCGCAGCCGAGGAGGAGTTGCCAGGCGGGGGGCGCGGGGCCGTGCCGGGCCTGGCCGATGCGCTCGAAGCGGGTGAAGAGGGCGATGAAGGGGATGAGGGCGACGACGAGGACGGCGATCCAAAGAGGGCGGGCGAGCCACCAGGCGGCCGTGCCGGGAACGATCGACAGCACGAAAAAACTGTCCCAGCCTCTTATCACAAATATCAACCCGATCGTCGTTACCAAGGCGGTTACGTGCCACAGGAAGACGGTCATTATCATGCCGTTTATGAGCACGGTGGTCGTCCATAGGGCGCCGCGTTCGAGGAGGCGTCGCGCCGGTCCTTCGAGCGCGAGCAGCAGGCCGGTCTGGGCGACGCCGAGTGCCAGCAGCGTTATTCGGGGCGGCAGGCTGTTGCTGATCCGCTGGCTGGCCGTCGTTACCATGGTGATGGGGTAAGGGCCGAATTCGACTAAGGCGATGAGCACGGCCAGGCCGGCGGCGGCCCAGAGAAGGGAGCGACGCGGTGGGCCGATGCGGCCGGCCTGCCAGGCGAAGCCGAGCTGGTGGACGGCGAGCCAGACGAAGAGGTAGTTGAGCCAGCCGAGGTGCCGCCAGCCGACGCCGAGGGCGAGCATGTCGATGAGGGCGGCGGCGGCCACAGCGGCCCAGAAGGAGTTGAAGCCGTAGCGCTGCCAGGCGCGGAAGGAGAGGGGCGTGAGCAGGATCATGAGGATGTAGACGACGAGGAACCAGGCGGGCAGGAACGCGAATTGGGAGGCGTTTTTGAGAAGGATGGTGTTGAAAGAGATATCGTTGAAGCGACCCGTCAAAAAGAGCCCGAACAGGGTCCAGGCGGCGAGGACGGGGAGGACGGGCAGGATCAGGCGTTGGAGGCGGCGGGCCAGCCAGGCGGTGTAACTTTCCTGGCGGCGCTGGGCCGATTGCCAGCCGAGGGCGTTGACGTAGCCGCCGACGAGGAAAAAGATTGGCATGACCTGGAAGAGCCAGGTGAGCCATTTGGTCCAGGGGATGACGGAAATCAGGTCCTGGATCTCCATATGGTTGCCTTGGGCATGGATGGCGACGACGAGCCAGTGGCCGAGGATGACGAGGCAGATGGAGGCGGCGCGCAGGAAGTCGAGGTAGCGGTTGCGGTTGGGTGGTGTTTGGGCGGCTTGGTGGGCGGCTTGGGTCCAGATTGGGAGGGTCATTTTTGTAGTTTGTTGTAAACCGCGGCGGCTACTGAGAACATCTTTTTGGCCACGGAGGATCACGGAGAACACCTTTCATCCGCGAAGGGGCGCTAAGGGACGCGAAGAACACCTTTCTTTTTCCACGAAGGGCCACTAAGAACATCCTTTTAACCACGGAGGGCCACTAAGAACATCCTTTTAACCACGGAGGGCCACTGAGGATCACGGAGAACACCTTTCATCCGCGAAGGGGCGCAAAGGGACGCGAAGAACACCTTTCTTTTTCCACGAAGGACCACGAAGGGCCACTAAGAACATCTTCTTAACCACTGAGGACCACAGAGAACACTTTTGATGGCTTTGCAATAGTTGCTGCTGGTTGGGGGCACTTTGTTTTGTTTGGGTCTGGTATTACTTAGCCACAGGCGGGGGGTGAGTGCAAGTGGGGGGAGAGGGGTGGGGTCAGTTTTGGCGGCCGCGGAGGCGGGGGTCGAGGATGTCGCGGAGCCAGTCGCCGAGGAGGTTGGCGCCGAGGACGACGAGCATGATGGCGAGGGCGGGGAAGACGCTGGGATACCAGGCGGTGGTGATGTAGTCGCGGGCGTCGGCGACCATTTTGCCCCAGGTGGGGATGAGGGTGGATACGCCGAAGCCGAGGAAGCTGAGAGCCGATTCGGTGAGGATCATGGAGCCGAAGGAGAGGGTGGAGGTGACGATGACGGGCGCGACGGCGTTGGGCAGGATGTGGCGGAACATGATGCGCATGTCGCCGGCGCCGATGGCGCGGGCGGCGTCGACGAAGTCGCGCTCGCGGAGGCTGAGCACTTCGCCGCGGATGAGACGGGCATAGCCGACCCAGGCGCCGATGCCGAGGAAGAGGATGATATTGAGCAGCCCACCGCCGATGAAGGCGACGGCGGCGATGAGGAGGACGAGAAAGGGGATGGCGGTCTGGGTGTCGGCGACGCGCATGATGATGTCGCCGGCGAGGCCGCCGCGGTAGCCTGAGATAAGGCCCATGGCGATGCCGATGGCCAGTCCTACGATGGTGGCGGTTGTGCCGATGAGGAGGGAGATGCGCGAGCCGACGAGGACGCGGCTGAAGACGTCGCGACCGAGGTTGTCGGTGCCCATGACGCCGGTTCCGTTTTCGAGGTCGAGCCAGGCGGGTTTGGCGAAGGGGTTGGCGAGGTCGATGGCGATGGGGTCGTGGGGGGCGAGGAGGGGGCCGAAGATGGCCATGAATGCGAAGGCGAAGAGGAGGAAGCTGCCAACGATTCCTTGGCGGTGCGTCCAGGCTTCGCCCCATAGGCTTCTGTGGGGGTTGCGGGCGAGTATGCTTCTTTGTTCGAGGATGGTGGACATGCTTGTCTTTGGCTTCTAGCTCTTTGGGCTTGGTAACGTTTGTGTGAACTGAGAACTGCTACTGCTACACCTCTTTCCACGAAGGGCCACTAAGGGCCACGAAGAACTGCTACTGCAACTGCAAAACCTTTCGTCCACGGAGGGCCACTAAGGGCCACGGAGAACTGCTACTGCAACTGCAAAACCTTTCGTCCACGGAGGGCCACTGAGGGCCACGGAGAACTGCTACTGCAACTGCAAATCCTTTCGTCCACGGAGGGCCACTGAGGGCCACGGAGAACTGCTACTGCAACTGCAAAACCTTTCGTCCACGAAGGGCCACTGAGGGCCACGGAGAACTGCTACTGCAACTGCAAAACCTTTCGTCCACGAAGGGCCGCGAAGGAAACCTTGTCCAGGGCTAATTCGGTTTGCCTGCTGTCTGAAGCAGGATTTTCGGGATTGTGAATCGGGATTTTCGGGATTGCTGTAGCAGGTTCTTGATGGCATTGTCGTTATCTGTTGGACCTTTGCTGGCTCGCATTCGATCATTGGTACGATTCGGGACTTGGCGGTTCGTGTTCGGTCGCGGGGGCGCAGAACTGCAGTGGTCGGTGGTCAGTGGTCGGTGGTCAGTGGCCTGAGATAGCATGTGTGGGGAGGAAACACTTTTCTCTAGACGCATTGCCGGGAAAGAATGAACACGGTGGCTAGTAAGGGCGGGGCGTTGCGGGGGCGCAGCCCCTGCACAAGGGAGGGCCGAAGGCCCGGACGCCCAAAACTGCAGGGACGAGGGGCGAGGGGACAGGGGATGGTGGGAAGCCCTTACTTTTGTGTGGCTCAGGGTTGGGGAATTGGTGGTGGCGGAAATGGTGACGCTCCTGGGTGGACGGGTCGAGGCCGCTAGTGGTGGCGGACGCGGGGGTCGACCATGACGTAGACGATGTCCATGATCAGGAATGTGACGACTGTCAGGACGGAGAACAGGATGACGTCGAGAAAGACGACGGGATAGTCGCGGGCCATGACGGACTGGGCCATGAGGTTGCCGACGCCGGGCCAGGAGAAGACGACTTCGACGACGACGACGGTGCCGATGAGATGCGGCAGGGATGAGAGCGTGACGGTGATGACGGACAGGCTGCCGTTGCGCAGGGCGTGGCCGAAGACGACGGCGCGCTCGCCGAGGCCTTTGGCGCGGGCGGTGCGGACGTAGTCCTGGCCGAGGGCTTCGAGCATGCCGGAACGGGCGATGCGGGCGACGGTGGCGATGAGGCCGGTGGAGAGGGTGACGGCGGGCAGGATCAGGTGCTTCCAGGTGCCGACGCCGGAGGTTGGCAGGAGCCTGAGCTGGACGGAAAAGATGAGGATGAGGACGATTGCGAGAAAGAATTGCGGCGTGACGATGCCGAGGACGGCGCCCATGGTGGCGGCGGTGTCGATTATGGTGCCGCGGCGCAGGGCGGCGAGTATGCCGAGGGGCAGGCCGAGGGCGATGCCGAGGACGACGGCCGCACCTCCGAGGCGGAGACTGTTGGGCAGGCGCTCGAAGATGACGCGGGTGGTGGGAACGCCGTAGCGGAAGGAGTAGCCGAAATCGAGCTGCAGCGTTTTCTGCCAGAAGACGGCGTACTGGACGTAGAGTGGTTTGTCCAGCCCCATTTTGCGGCGGACTTCCTGATATTCTTCCTGGATTTCCTCGGGGTCGCGGTTGGGGTCGAGGTTGACGCCGAGGCTGGCGGGGTCGCCGGATACGCGGATCAGGAAGAAGACCAGCGTTACGACCAGGAGTATGACAAGGACCGCCTGGAGCAGGCGGCGGATGACAAAGGCGCGCATAGGTAAGGGCGAGGAGAGAGCGAAGAGGAGAGAGGAGAGAGAAAACCCTTCACTTGCCTCTCAGGTGGGTTGCCGCCGGGTGTCCAGAGATGGAGCCGGCGGCAACCTTTTTATTTACCTGGAGAGAATTGGGTCAGGCTTTCTCTTCACTCACTCCTCTTTACTCTTTTCTCGGTGTTCCTTATTCGGTCGGGATTAAGATCTCGAACGATTTGCTGAAGGACAGTTCCGGCAGGCCCGGGCTGAGGGCGTAGAGGGCCGGAATGGTGTAGGCGTGCAGGGCCTGTGCGTTGTCGCAGATGTAGGCGGCGATGTCTCTGACGACGGCTTCGCGCTCGACGGGGTCGCCGATGACGCGCTTGGCGGCGCCCATTTCAAGGAAGGCGGGGTCGGGCGAGGTGTCGCCGACTGGGCCCCACATGGAGGTTGTGTTGTCGGCGAGGTACCAGTTGAGGCCGATGTTCATGATGGGCGGCAGGGTCTGGTCGATCAGTTCCTGCAGCCAGACTGAGGACTCGGGGTATTCCATTTCGACGATGATGCCGACCTGGGCCCACTGGGCTGCGAGCGCTTCCATGAAGGTGCGGTCGCGGAAGTAGCGGCCGGTGGTGGCGGAGCCTGTGATGGTGAAGCCGTCGGGGTAGCCGGCCTCTGTCAGGAGCTCTTTGGCCTTTGCGGGATCGTAGGGATAGGTCTGGACGTCGGGGTTGTAGCCGAAGCCGCCGGGGGCGACGATCTGGCAGTCGAGCTTGGTGCCGAAGCCGCCGGCGATGGTGTTATACATGCCTTCGAGGTCGACGGAGTAGAGCATGGCCTGGCGGACGCGCACGTCGTTCAGGATTTCGTTGCGGCCGTAGATGTTGATGCCGACGTACATGCTCTGCATGCTGTCGCCGGCGTAGAGCTCGAAACCGTCGGCGGTGAGGCTTTCGATCTGGTCGGGGGGCACGTGGGCGGCGATGTGGATTTCACCGCTCTGGAGGGCGGCGACGCGCACGGCTGCTTCGGGCATGTGGCGGAAGGTCACTTTTTCGATGACGGCCGGGCCGTCGGGGTGGCTTTCCCAGCGCTCGAGGGTGATGTAGCTGTCGCGCTGCCAGGAGGAGAACTTGTAGGGGCCGGTGCCGACGGGCTCTTCGATGTAGCCGTCAAGGCCGACTGCTTCGAGGTGGTCGGGCGCGAGCGGCATGTGGTTGGCGAAGAGGTTGGCCCAGCGATCGATGGGTTCGATGAGCGTGAACTCCATGGTGTAGTCGTCGATCACTTCGTAGGACTCGTAGTCGTTGAGCTGGCGGAAGGACCAGGTGAATTTCTGCGGGTCGGCGTCGCGGAGGAGCTCGAAGCTCTTGGCGAGGCCGGGCGCGGTGAGGATTTCACCGTTGTGGAATTCGATGCCTTCTTTGATGACGATACGGACGGTGACGTCGTCGACCAGCTCCATGGAGTCGAGCAGGACGGGGTCGATGGCGCCGGTTTCTTCATTGAGTTCGGCGAGGGTCTCGTACAGCAGTTTGGAGAAGATGCGGGACTGCAGGGATGGGACGGTGTTGCCCACGAGTGTGACGGGCAGGGCGCCCATGCCGATGATCATCTCTTCGGGATAGCCTTCGTCGGCCATTTCGTCGGCGGCCATGTCGCCGGAGTCGGCGGCGCCGGTGTCGGCAGGGACACAGCCGACCATGACGAAGAGGGCGATGAGGGCGGCAAGAATTGAGAAGGTGCGGATACGTCGTGCAGACATTCTTTACTCCTGTGCGGTTGTGAGTGTGATGAGTTTCTTATGGGACAGTTCAGGTGAACTGTTGGACGCTGGTAAGAGGGGCCGTGCAAGGTGTACACGGCAAGTGCGGATTATACACGATTGTTGTGTATGTGGGTAACTGGGGGAGGGGCGTTGGGATTGGGGGGGTGGGGGGTGGGTTTCTTTTTTTGGGATGGATTTGCATTGGGTTTTGGTGGATCCAAGTCGACGCAGGTCGACGCAAGTCGACGTAGGTCGACGGATTTTCTTTTTTTTCGGCGTTTTGGGTGGGTGGGTTTGTTGCGGGCTCTGTGATGGGTTGGGTGTTGTGTTGGGGGTAGTATATCACGGATTTGGGGGGATTGGGGGTGAGATTGGGGATTTTTCGATTCTGTGAAGTGCTCAGCCGAGGATGATGAGATCCGGTCGGTCATGAGTTCCCTCCCTCTTTCAGGTGGTTGACCCACTACCATATCAGCTTCTTCATCTATCGGCATATGTCAACATTTCTATCCAATTTAGACGCAATCGCTCTGGCCCACTTCATGACTCACTTGACAGGAAATAACACGTGGAATATGGTTACGAAACTTTCGAATTCTGCACTCATGAGGAGATAGAACATCATGGATATTTCTTACAGAGATTTGAGGTTGGCTGTCTTGGTCCTCCTGCGTTCTCGAGAAGAAGAAGCGACACCATTTAGTGGACATAGGATCCGAGATCTTCTTGGAGCGATGTTTGAAAAGTCTGGAAAAGATTGGAATGAGAGTGTAAAAAATGTAAGAAATCAGTTGAGAAATGATTTAATTGAATTTGATACCAGACATAATCATCTTACTGATAAGGGGAGGGAGGTTCTAGAAGAAATAGACAGATCAATTGTAGGGGAAGGTTATGACGGTGAAAAACGCACTTGGAAAGTAATCGAAGCGAGGGGTTTTCATTCATTTGGCCATAAGATAGCGATGGCAGAAGAAGAAGGCGGTAAGTTTATTCCTGAGACATTTCGATTCTCTCTGTATGAAGGCAGAAGGTGGTATGCAGGAGTTGTAAAGTTTTCTTCTCCTGCTGGCAATACGGTACTGGAGTAGTCAAGAAAAGATTGCAAAGTCGCTGAGAGGTGCAATCACAGATGGATAGTCTAGGTGACGTTATCTGTACTGAATGAAGGAGTATATCGTGCTAGTCGGAATCATTGTCCTCAGCTAAGGAAGAAACTGTAAGGTTGGCCCCAGTGCCTTGACAATTAAATGGGAAAAACAAGATTCATCGGTCCAGGTTCGGTCGGCTCGTGACCAAGGCGCGTAGTGTTGTTCAGCTTGGGAGGTATAGCCGGAACCTTGACACGGTCTCTCGCGCTTGTAGAAGGCCTGGCCGGCTTGCGGCAAGTGCCGTTGCCCGGCCCGCATCGGAATGGCATGAATCTCGTGATCTCTGGGCAACTAGCTAATCGTCTTGCCGCCCCTAAGCGCCTCCTGAGCATCCCGAAAATTATAGGCCGCCGTGTATGGCAGCCCATGATTGACCATAGTTCTGCTCCTCCACACGCTCGGTGATTCGCTCCACGATACACTCTAGCAAGTGATTCAGCTTTGGGCAACGTACAAGCATCTGAATTAACGGGCGTTCTCACCATTCTGGACGGCCGTCGAATCAGCCGTGCATGGATTTACGATTTTCAAGCTGACAATATTCCCTTTATGCATGCGTCATTGCCTTAGCAGGAGTGGATTTGGACGCGAAGGTCTCGGCCACCAATCCCTTAGAGGCTGAAATGTAGCTATGCTAAGGGTCTGCCTGGATTCGTCCCACCGGTTCTTTCCAAACAATAGATTACGAGTCGAGCAGCTTCTTCTATTTCCGCGTCAGTGGTGAAGCGTCCGAAGCTGAAGCGGATGGAGGCGTCGGCCTGGGTAGGGGTGAGGCCGAGGGCGCGGAGGACGTGCGAGGGTTCGGGGATGCCGGAGGTGCAGGCGGAGCCGGTGGAGGCGGCGAGGCGGGGTTGGAGGGCACCCAAGATCTCCTGCGCGACAAGGCCTTCAAATTGCAGGTTGGCGTTGCCGGGGTGTCGCCGGTCGCCGGTCGGCCCGTTGAGCGATACGGGATAGGGGCTGGCTTGTAAGAGATCAACGAAATTGTCTCTTTGACCGGCCACTCGTTTGCGCTCGGTTACCCCTTCATCCGTCTGCAATATCTCCGCCGCGGCCGCCATCCCGACGCATAAGGGGACAGGAACAGTGCCGGAGCGCAGGTCGCTTTGCTGCCCTCCACCGTAGATGATGGGCTCGACTTTCGATTGGATTTCCCGCCGGATGTAGAGCGCGCCGATGCCTTGTGGGCCGTATATCTTATGCCCGGACAGGCTTATCAGGTCGGCATGGTCGGCCAGATGGCTCATGTCCAGAGCGCATGCGCCCTGTGCTGCATCGCAGTGGAGAAGGACGTCGTGGCTGGCGACGATTTCAGAGATGAGGGGAATCTCTTGAATTGTGCCAACCTCGTTGTTGACCGCCATTATCGACACAACCAATGTTGTTTCGTCGAGCCGATCAGATAGCACGTCAAGATCGATGAACCCCTCCCCGTCAACGGGGATCTGTTCGACTGTAAAGTTTTCTCGTGCCTCCAACGCCCGCGCTGCTGCTAGCACGCATTTATGTTCAGTGGCGCCAACCAGGATGCGCCTTTGGCTTGGTGTCGCTCGCCTTGCCAGCCCAAACAGGGCGAGATTGTTGGCTTCGGTGGCACCGGAGGTGAAGACTATCTCATCAGGGTCCGCGCCGATTAGGCTGGCGAGAGTTGTCTTGGACTGATCGACTGCTTTCGCGGCGTGCCAGCCTACGGCGTGATCGCTCGAATGCGGGTTTCCGAATGACTCTTGCCAGTACGGCGCCATCTTTTCCACCACGCGAGGATCGACGGGTGTTGTAGCCTGAAAATCGGCGTAGATCATTTTGGTGTCGTGCTTCATTAGTTGGACGCTTGGCGGTCGATTCCCTTGGGATATGGTAAGATAGCGCTGAGATTATATCAAGTGTTCGCTTTCATCTGCCAAACCCCCATAGATAAGGCGGAGAAAAGATGCTGCGAGGGCCTCTCTACGACACCGACTATAGCCCGCAGCTGTCGGGCCATGAAACCTTCCCCCTGCGTTACGGCTGGCTTAAGAAGGCCTTCGACGCCGTGCAGGACTCCAAAGACGTAGACGACAACAGAACTGTTTTCTCCGGTCCCGATGCCATCGCGCGTTTCGGCGTGGGCAAGAATATGGTCGCGTCGATGCGACATTGGGCGAACATGTCAGGAGTCATTGCCGAGCCTTCCGGCCAAAAGCGTATTGAAACGACCGCATTGGGTCGATTCATCTTTGGTGAAAATGGACTAGACCCCTATATGGAAAACCCGGCTACTTCGTGGCTGATCCACTGGCATCTGAGTGGACGGCCGACGAAGACTACCTGGTTCTGGGCATTCCACCACCACCCGTCCGTCTCATTTGAACGAGAGACGCTGATAACAGGCGTAAAGAAGCTCGCCGAAGATCGCGAATGGACGAGGGCAGCCGTAAACACTATCCGGAGGGATGTTGCCTGCTTCATTCGCACGTATGTCGCGCATTCCGCGCCCGGGAACGCTAGTTACGAAGACGGACTGGATTCACCGCTGACCGAGCTTGGCTTGATCAGACCGAGTGGACGACGTGACGAGTACAGGTTTGTGCGCGGGCCGAAACCTTCCCTTGGCCCCGGCGTATTTTGTTACGCAGTGACTGACTTTTGGCATCGCTTTTTCAGCAACGCCAATACTCTATCTTTTGAGGCGCTGAACCATGAACCTGGGTGCCCTGCCCGTGTCTTCTTGCTTGAGGAAAACGACATTGTCGACATGTTGGTCGCTTTAGAGGAAACAAGCAATGGCCTTTACCGGTGGTCGGAAACGGCAGGACTGAAGCAGCTTATTCGTAGCCGGCGACTGGGAGCTGATGAGGAATTAGATTACGTGAAACAGGACTATTCCGCTGTCCGCCATCAGGAACTGACCTATGCCGTTGGCTGACCGCGTAAAGGTTTCCCGCCGTTTTCAGCGGGCTATACGCATTGACACTGACTTAAGCGATCCTTCAGCGTTGGAGGGTTTTGTCTGCCCCCGCTCTTTTGGCGTGCTACTGGAAAATATGGCGCGCAATATTTCAGAGAGTGGTCAAGGTGCCTTTACATGGACCGGACCCTACGGCAGCGGTAAATCAAGCTTGGCCGTCGCACTTTCCGCCTTACTGAACGGGGACTCGGAAATAAGGGAACAAGCAGCATCCCTGATTGGCAATTATGTAACGGCTTCGATTTGGGAAGCCCTCCCTCTGGGCACGGACGGCTGGCATATCCTTCCAATTGTGGGACGCCGCGAACGACCCGAACAGGTTGTCGGGGAGGCCTTGGAGTCACGAGGTTTGGTCAAGGGCCATGCCCACCTGCTCTGGGAAGAGAGACAGGTCCTAGATGAGCTTTCAGATATCGCGGCCCGCACCCCAGATTCTTTCGGTGGCTTGCTGGTGCTTGTCGATGAGATGGGCAAATTCCTTGAGGGTGCGGCGCGCGACATCTCTGATGTCTATTTCTTCCAGCAACTTGCCGAAATCGCCTCACGTAGCGGCAGCCGTCTGATTGTTGTCGGAATTCTTCACCAAGCTTTTGACGAGTACTCCCACCGTCTCTCCCGCGAGATGCGGGAGGAGTGGGCGAAGATTCAAGGCCGCTTCATCGACCTACCCGTGAATACCGGTGTTGATGAGCAGATCGCCCTGCTAGGCAAAGCCATCGAGAGCGATCATGAGTCAGAGGCGCCCAGCCTACTGTCGAAAGAGATTTCGACAGTGACGAACCGGGCAGAGTTGGGGGACGTACCCCGGTTGTTGGAAAATTGCTGGCCCTTGCATCCTATCGTCGCCTGTTTGCTGGGACCTATCTCTCGTCGAAGGTTTGGCCAGAACCAGCGTAGTATCTTTGGTTTCCTGAACTCTACTGAACCGCGGGGGTTCCAGGATTTCCTACGCAACGCCCAAGATGGGGAACTCTATCTCCCGGACCAGCTGTGGGATTATCTGCGCTTTAACCTAGAGCCGTCCATCATGGCTTCGCCCGATGGGCATCGTTGGGCTTTGGCCGTGGACGCACTAGAGCGATGCGAGTCGATGGGCGGTGGGCAGCTACATCTGGACCTCTTGAAATCCATTGCGCTAATCGATTTGTTCAAAGAACGGTCAGGGCTAGTGGCGAATGTCACTGTTCTCCTGTCTGCACTTCCCAGACACTATGATGGAGATATCAGAGTTGCACTAGAAGAGTTGCAAGAGTGGTCATTAATCATTTTCCGAAAGTTCAACGGTTCCTATAGTGTCTTCGAAGGCAGTGACTTCGATATCGATGAGGAGGTAGGGCGAGTTCTCACGACGATGCCGGACGTGGATTTCGCTAGACTTAATGAATTTGCCGACCTTCAGCCAATTGTCGCCAAACGCCATTACCATGAGACCGGTTCGCTACGGTGGTTTGATGTGGTCATCGCGCCTCTTGCAGATGTTCAGGCGAACGCGGCCGACTTTCGTCCCCGAGATGGCGCGGTCGGAACCTTCCTCCTTGCGGTATGTACGCAAGGTGAATCCGAAAAGGTGGCCAACCAAGTCGCGCAAAACGTTGTTCACGAAATTCAGGACTGGGATCTCGTAATCGGTCTGCCGCAAGGCACGTGGAATTTCTCCTCACTAGCGCAGGAACTGCTGGCTGTCGAACAGGTAAGAGAAGAGTCACCACAGCTGCAGGGGGACCGAATCGCGCGGAGAGAAGTCGAGGCCCGGATTGCAGCCCTGCGCGGCTATATGGCAAGCGAATTGAGCCGCGCATTGGATTCTGCCTACTGGTATTCGGGAAAGTTTACGGGGGAGGAATGCAATCAGGCCAGGCGAAACACGCTGGCATCTGAACTGGCAAAGGAACGCTATTGCTCATCGCCCCGTTTGCGGAACGAGCTTCTCAATCGCGTCAAACCATCAGGAAGCGCTGCGGCGGCCCGCAATGCACTGCTCCGTCACATGGTCCAGAATAAGGGCAAGGAGCGGCTGGGCATTGAGGGTTACCCGGCTGAGGGAGGACTGTTTACCTCTCTCTTGGGAACCAGTGGTGTATACCGCAAAATCGATCAGGAATGGCGTTTCGTCGCCCCCGAGGCCGACGCAGACGACCCGACCAACCTTGCCCCAGCCTGGCAGGCGGCTGAGGAGATCTTGAAAACCAATCGGCACCGAGTTGTCCCGCTTTCCGAAATCTATGATGTCTGGCGTGACCCGCCTTTCGGCATAAAGGATGGCCTGCATCCGATACTGGCCGCTGCCTTTATTCTCTCCAGGCAACGTGAACTTGCATTTTATCGGCAAAGTATCTTCCAGAGTCTGATTACAGACCTGGACATGGAGTACCTTGCCAGGGACCCGCTCTCTGTCCAACTACGCTGGATGGATCTGTCCGAAGAAGACCGCGCACACTTGTCGGAGATGGCAGGCATTGTCCGCGATCTCGATCCAGACAATACGCTGCGTGATCTGGAGCCTATTGACGTGGCCAGAGGGTTGGTATCCATCTACGACCGCTTGCCACCTTGGGTAGGACGCACGCAAGGGCTTTCGGCTAACGCCAAGCAGGTGCGTCAGCTGTTCAAACAGGCCAATGACCCCAACAATTTAATCTTCGATGCCATTCCCCAGCGCCTTTCAGATGGACCAAAATTGGACAAAAGCTCCATTTTAGGGCATGTTTCCAACAATGTGCGATCAGGTCTGATGGAGTTGCGGGATGCCTATCCCGCAATGTTGCGTCGTTTGCGTGAGACGCTGCTGACGGAGTTGCAGGTGCCCAACTCTTCTGCGTCCTTGCTAAGAGAACTCCGGGCCCGCGCCGAAAATGTCCGCCAATTAAGTGGAGATCACCGCCTAGAGGCTTTCATTGTCCGGCTTTCTCATTTCTACGGAAGCGATCAGGACATGGAGAGCCTAGCAAGCATGGCGACCAACAAGCCGCCACCCTCTTGGGTGGATGCTGATATCGACCGTGCAGCCGTTGCATTGGCTGAGATGGCGCAGGACTTTGTTCACCTTGAGTCCTTTGCCCATGTCAAGGGGCGTTCTGACAGGCGCCACGCTATGGCTGTCACTGTCGGCATGAACGGTTCACGGGCAACGCATCAGGATGTGTTTGATGTGACTGACACGGAACGTCAAGCGGTTGAACTGCTAATCAATCGGTTGGAGAAGACCTTGGAGAATGGCGGCAAGCCAAAGCGTCATGTTGTTCTCGCCGCATTAGCGGAGTTGAGCGCTCGTCATCTCAGTACCCCCACAGAGGAGGAGAACAGCGCAGTGGACGAACAGGCGGTGTCATAGTTATGGCGGGACAAGAACGGCACGTTTTGGGACTGTCCGGTGGACGCGACAGTGCAGCTCTCGCGATTTTTATGAGGCAGAACCATCCTGAACGGGAAATCGACTACTTCTTCACCGATACTGGCAAGGAACTGCCTGAGGTATACGAGTTTCTCGTTAAGTTAGAAGGATTCCTGGGCAAGCCGATTCTCCGTCTGAATCCGGATAGAGACTTCGACTTTTGGCTTAAGCAGTACAATAATTTCCTGCCATCGCCGCAGGCGCGCTGGTGTACGCGGCAGCTAAAGCTGCGTCCTTTTGAGCAGTGGATTCGCCCGCTGCTCGATGATGGCGATATTGTCTACAGCTACGTTGCAATCCGTGCTGATGAGGAATACCGCGAAGGGTATTCCTCGAAACATGACAACCTGATCGTGCGTTTGCCACTGAAAGAGGCGGGTGTCGACAAAGCCGGTGTCTTGGAGCTTTTGGAGGGGACTGGTCTAGGGCTACCCAAATATTACGAATGGCGCACTCGTAGCGGTTGCACCTTCTGCTTCTTTCAGCAGAAGATCGAATGGGTGCGCCTGATGGAGCGCCATCCCGATTTTTTTGAGGAAGCCAAGAGTTACGAAAAGAACGCTATGGACCACGGGTCCCCGTTCACCTGGAGCGAGGGCGAGTCATTGGATGAGTTAGCTAAGCCGGAGCGGGTCGCCCAAATTCAGGCAGAACATCAGAGGCGATTAAAGCGAATGCGTTCTAAGCTGCGAGTGAATCCTTTGCGTCCCGATGCGGAGCCGATTGATATTGATGATCTGTATGGGCAGGCGAAAGTTTGCTTGGCGTGTCACAAATAGCCAAGGATGGATAGCAATCCGACAAATCGATCAGGTGACAGACCTCAGATCCGAACGAGTTACAACGAGACATGTATTGGAACATTAATCGGTCAAAACACAACAATTCGGCGTCGGCAAATTGGCTTTCTCTTGGCGGAACTGCCAATGATGGTACCAGCTACGGGCCTCCAGATTCGGCGATAGCTTGGGGAAAGGTTGGGTGTCCGCTAGTACCCCGGACTTACAGAGCGCGTTTTGGGCAGCAGACGGCGCCCCCACTTTTAAAAAGGGTATTGAAGGCACCAGATCTCACACTGAGTGACCTGGATTCGGAGTTTATGAGTCGGTCCAATATGACTGAGATCCCCCCACAAATTAGTGATGCGTTGAGCACGCTGTTTTATCAGTTACCGGTACTTAGTGAGGTGGCGATTCCGGCCGGCATTCCTGTGTCTTGGTTAACGAAACTGCCACTGAAAGGTCGTCTTCGAAACGCGTTGAGTCGCTTTTTTTGGCCACATATACTAGTTGTGAAAAGACCTCTCAGGTGCGCGGAGTTTATGGTCATTCCTGCCGTAGGGAAGACTTCTCTGCATGAACTACTGTGTGTTTTGGAAAGCGCAGAATTGAAAAAGAGCCAAACTGAGAATGATTCGTCTCCGTCGGTATCAGAAATTACCGCGCGAATTCGAGGTGGGGCTCAGTTGGAATTTACCGAGAATAGAGTAACGTCGGATATAAGTGCCCAGGAACAGGACAAAACGGAGCACGGTGAGCAACCTCCGCCAGCCCCATCGACATCAAGAGGTTCTTTAGGACGTGTCAAAAAAAGAGAACTACCGGAAAGACACATCCCAGAGCAAGACGAAACGGCGGACGACAGTAAAGGTATTAAGGACGACATATCTCCCACGATAGCGGAAATGACTGCACGGATTTTAGGGCAGGTGCAATCGGAACATGCCGGAAATCCAGTAGCCTCCCCAGAGAGCGTCCAAGAGCAGGACGAAACGGAGCACGGCGAGCAACCTCCCCCGGCCCGTTTGACATCAAGAGGTACATGGGGACGTGTCGAAAAAAGTGTAGTGCCGGACAGACACGTCCGGGAGCAAAATCAACCGGAAAAGGACAGGATTCAGGCTGAAGACAGAGTCTTGCCAGTTAAGAAAGATGTCTACGACAAGACGGACGGCTCGATCTTTCAGGAGGCGGTTTTCGAGTCGGCACGTCAGGCCATCCGTGCAGGGTTACTTCAATTCGATTCACCCGATAGACTTCCTGTCGTAGTCGACGAAGAGAATGAAGTCGTCTGCTCAGTTTCAGCCCTTGGTGACCTCCTGCGCCATTTTGTCACTTGGGCCCTAGCTGAAACCGATGCTCAAACTATTGGAGAAGCAATAACCCAGTCTACGCTTAGAACCGAAACTTCGGAAGAGTGGCAAGCTATCGCGGAACTAAGTTTGAATCAGGCTGGATTTAGACCCGAGCACCCTTACACTATTTTGGAATCTTGGGTGGACAACCTTCCAGCCAGGGAGCAGCACATTTTTAGCACTAGAGTATCTGGCTTAGAGGATATCCCCACACTTCAGGATTTAGGCGTCTACTTTGGCTTGACTCGTGAAAGAGTTCGTCAGCTGGAAAAACGTGTGCGACGGAAACTCACAATAATGCTGAAGAGAGAGAGTGCAAAGCCAGTTCATTGGCGGGCAGAGACTATAAAACAAGAAATCGGCGTAGCCGCTCCTTTTGCCAGCGTCGAAGGTATATTGTCCGCTTTAAACGGCAGATTCGATTTTAGGAGGATTGTATTAGAGATTGCTGGCCCGTATGAGATTCTTAACGGGTGGCTCGCGCTGAGATCTGCATTGGGTTCGGAACCCACCCAAAAAATCCGAGAAATGGCCGACGAAATGGGGTTTATAGAACCTCAGTTGGCAGCACAGGCGTTGAGGGATTGGGGGTTAGACCAAACACTCAACGAAGAATGGTTAATGCGAGATGGCAAGGTTCGTATGCTTAATGGTCGCTTGGTTCGCTGGGACGGTTCAATTGGAGATAAATTAGTCATCGCTCTCGCCGATATAGGTCGGCCGGCCACTATCGAAGCCCTCCTTGAATACGTTAAGGAAGATAGGGCAAAGACTTCTGCTGCTAACGCGTTGTCGATCGACCCGCGGGCAGTAAGAATTAGAGGAAAAGAATGGGCTCTTGCATCGTGGGGCCTTCCCGAATATAGCAGTATTGCTATGTCTATTCGTAATGTCTTAAAGAGTCATGAGCATCCAACTTCAGTTGAAGACGTAGTAATGTCCCTGACGAAAGACTTAGGATTGAGGGAAAGTTCCATTCGCGCTTACTGTCAGGCTCCTATGTTTATTCGTGAAAGCGGGACAATCCGCTTACGCCGCGATGATGAACCGTACGTATATGACAATGTTTCTTTACAAAATGCCAAAGGTGTGTTTGCCCCCGGTCCCCATCGCGTTTCAATTCTGTTCGAAGTAGACGCCGAGTTGCTTAGAGGGAGCGGTCGGCCGCTTGCACTGGCAGCGGGTTTCCTCTTAGGTGTGGGTCTAAATCGACCCTTAACCTTCAACGACCAAGATGGACTCTCAGTCACGCTCACATATCCAGAGACTTCTATCAGTGGCCCATCAGTGGGTTCCCTGCGACCGTTTGCTGAAGCTTCAGGCGCTAGACTAGGGGACTTATTGACGTTAACTCTCGATGAATCAGACAAGTCAGTCACTGCTGTGGCAACCGATCCCTCTCAACACGAATCGGGTTGGGCGCTAATTTCTCGCTTGACTGGAATTGGCGCTGATGAAGGTTTAGAGGGCTTAGCGTCCGCTTTGCATTGCGGTAAAGGCGAAGTGCGCGCCATGCTGACAAAAAGGGGGGATGAGGTTGTCAAAGATGCGCTTCCGAAAGGTTCAGTCTCTTCTGAACTTGACCAAGCCTTAGCTAGTCTTGAAGCTCAATTACAGCAGGATGGGGGCTCACTGCGATGAGTTTCTTGACTCAGTTTGCAGAGATGCGTCCGGTCTATGAGATTCCAGACGACGATCTGGTCGGGGAAATTCTCGTTCCAGCGATGCGTTCTTGTGACGATCTAAAGATAGGAGTTGGCTTCTTCTCGTCTAGGTGTCTAGCCCAGATCGCTCCCGGGCTTGCCGTATACGTCAATGATACGAGCAATACGCTGAAACTAATGGTGTCGCCAGTAATCAGCGAGGAGGACCAAGAGGCTATTGATAGCGGAGTCCGCGAACCACAGACAGTCCTCAACAGAGCGCTTGAACGTCTATTCGAGGAAGCAAGATTGTCCGAGTCTGCGATAGAACAGCATACAGTAGAAACATTAGCCTACCTAGTGGCTAGTGACCGGCTCGAAATCCGCGTAGTGCTGATGGAACGCGGAATGTACCACAGCAAAATCTATCTGTTGCGATCTGGGGAGCAATGGCTTGCGGTACACGGCTCCAGCAACGCAACGGAACGAGGTCTTCTAGTCAACGGGGAGCAAATGTCGGTTGACCGAGCTTGGAAGGACGGCGAACAGTCGGAAAAGCGAGTCGAAATCTTCCTAAGACAGTGGGACAGAAGATGGAACAATCAGCATCCGAAGTCGCTCACTGTCGAAGTAGGCCAAGCATTGGAAATACTGCGTGGCTATGCAGGACTAGTTCCGCCGACTGTGGCAGATTTTTGGGAAGCCTGGCATCGAGACCATGAAGCAGGACTCGCGCCTAAACTTCCGCCGGGATACCGCCCTGCTCGTATCGATCATCGTCTGAAGATTCCGGATACACTCGTATGGAGAGAAGGACGTTTTGCCCATCAAGGCACCGCGGTTGACGCTCTCGTTGAGAACGGGGGTGGCATTCTTTCAATGGCGACCGGAAGTGGCAAGACACGAACAGCGCTTATCGCCATTTCGGAATTCCAGGATAGGCAGACTGAGCATCTTTGCATTGTAATTCTCGCGCCTACCAGGCCATTAATCCGTCAGTGGGCTGAGGACATACGCGATTTCGGCATCGAACCGATTGTCTTGTCTGGAATAGGTAAGAAGAGACGCCAGCAGGAAATGGAGATGCTTTCCACTGCATTTGCATCTATCAACCCTAGAACAGAGATCCTGCTGCTGACAAATTCACTGTTTATGAGTCGGGGTTCGGCAGAGCGAAGCTGGTTGGAGAGCTTGCCTGATTCGGTTACATGCATACTCGTTGCAGACGAAGTACACAATCTTGGGGCACCCTCATTTGTCAATAATCCGCCTGAATGCTTTGATCGTCGAATCGGCCTGTCCGCGACGCCAATCCGTCAGTACGACCCCGACGGAACAGATCAACTCTTCGATTTCTTTGGTGGACCACCTATCTTTAACTTCTCTTTGGGCGATGCTATTAATACTGGTTGTCTTGTTTCCTACAAATATTATTTGCATGAGGTGGAGTTTGAATCTGATGAAATGGAATACTATGAGGATTTGACCGCACAGTTGGTCCGAGCGGGTTTTCAGATCGACGACGACGGAATCACCGTTGGACTTTCGGACCGAGTCGCCCGACTGTTGCGAGATCGCAGAGCTCTAGTTGAACAGGCCGACGCGAAGCTGGGAGTTCTCGAAAACATATTGAAATGTATTGGTACCGAATCGGTTACGAAGACGCTAATTTACACATCGGCAAAGCCAATCGCGCCCGGAAAGGTCAGACAGATTACGGCGGTAAATGAAATGCTTCAGCGGTTGAGCATTATTTCTCACCAATACACGGCGGAAGAGACCGGAACAAGCCAGTCAAGGAAAATACTTGATCGGTTTGGAACGGGAGATTATCAGGTACTTACCTCCATGAAGGTCCTCGACGAAGGTGTCGACATTCCACAGACAGACACAGCCTTCTTGCTTGCAAGTAGTACTGTCGAAAGGGAATGGGTTCAGCGACGTGGACGAATACTTCGCCAAACTCCGGGAAAGTCTTTCGCTCATCTGCATGACTTCATTGTCATCCCTCCTGACCTTGACTCTCCCGCAGCCAGGTCACTCTTGCAATCAGAACTTCGACGAGCTTCCGCCTTTGCAGATCTTGCCGAAAACGAGTACGACCCCGGCGGACCTAACAATGTGATTCGACGACTCGAAGCGACACTATGGACAAACTAGAATGGCCAACACAGTAAAGTTGCTTTCCGACGCCGCCCGCGAATCTGTGCAAGACATTAGTGAACCCTACGAGACCTATCACGCAGACCTTATTTTCACGTTTTCTCGAGTTATTCAGATTCTGCAATCTCAACCCAGTAATCGAGCACAACGTCGCGCCATAGAGGAGCTTGTTAAGAGTTTCGCTGGCGAAATCAATACAAGACTCAAGGAGCTATGATGAGGCTCGAAAGCGCCCACATAAAGAATTTCAAACTGCTTGAGGACATTGAACTTCGGTTCTCGAACGACCTGATCCGTCCTCTCACGGTTATTCGGGCGGAGAACGGTTCTGGAAAGACTTCTATCCTCTATGCTCTACGTTGGGGTATGTATGGCGAAAAGGGAATCCCGCCACAAATGCGGCTGACTTCAACCGCGAAGCCGACCGGCCAGCCTGTTCCTGTTCAGGTGCGACTAGAATTTATCATCACAGATCCCTACTCGGACGTTGAGGCACGTTATCGCTTGATAAGAACTTGCGAAGAGATTCCCAAAGAAGGTGACAGATACGAAAGGGGGAATGAGAGGCGACGATTGCTCAGACGGACCGAGAGAGGTGAGGAGGAGATTGAGAGTGACGCTATAGACGGCTTAATCTTAACGATCCTCCCCTTCAGTCTAGCTGATGTGTTTTTCACGAACGGGGACGACGTTCAAAGGTTTATTTCCAGTGGCCAGCAGGCAGAGCAGGAACGTCAAAAGGCTGTTCATAAGGCTATTCGTCAGCTTCTCGGACTCGAATATGTTGAGCACGCTGAAAGGCACCTTGTTTCTGTGGCAAGAAAGATGAAGAGCGATCTTGCAGCTGCAGGTAGTGAGGCCCTAAAGACCGCCCAAGATGCTCTGAATGAGGTAGAAGACAAGATCACCGAACAGAAGGCGAATCTATCGGCTCAGAGTCACCGGATCGATGCAGTAGATGAGCAAATACGACGAGATGAGAACCAACTCGATAGTATCAAAGGTATTGGTGACTTAGAAACAATACAAGCGCGGATCCATGCACTTGAGGAGGATGTCAAACATCTAGAATCCGAAGAAACCGGAATACGAAAGCAGATGAAGGAGTATCTCCGCTCCGAAGATATCTCAGGGCATTTTATTGACGAAAAGCTGCAGGTTGGGTTAACCAAGCTCAGGGACCTTGCAGACAGGAACGTGATCCCAGGCACCGCCGTTGAAGTGCTCAGAGACCGATTACAATTAGGCATCTGCATTTGTGGCGAGAAACTAGAAGAGGGCCACCTGAGACATACTCATGTCAAGGAGCTAATTGATGAACAGAATGAGATTACGCCGCGACTTCAGCGTTTGACCGCTTTATGGCATGAAGCCCGCAACAGGATCTATTCGACGCCTGATGCCGACGAGGCATCGAACCCGGACACAGTCGCTCACTTGAGAGAACAGTTCACACAGTGCCGCGACAGGCAGCGTAATAAGGTTACAGAACTAACCAATGAGCGAGAGAAACGTGGTCAAATAGACGAAGAGCGAATCCAAGTACTTTCTCAAAGAATTCAGTCTAGTCGAGGAAAACTATCTAGATTTAATCAAGAGTACGGTCAGATTAATGGTCAAATTCAGCAATTGGAAGAACATCGACAAGTCTGCGCGGAGCGAGTAGAAAAAGAAACGCGGAAGACCGACCTCAGTAAGATACTAAGGCTCCGTTCAAATGTTGCGGCTGACTTAGCAACACTCACACAAGGCACTCTTGGCCATTTGAAGTCAATCTATGTGCAAAGGGTTTCCGCACTGATGAACGAACTGTTTCTCGGAATTGTCGGCGCAGATCCTTCCTTGGACGCAAACGTGTTCACTGGAGTGAGCATCAATGAGAAGTACGATATTATTATCCACACACTTGAAGGCAGAACATTAGATGCCGATACAGAACTGAACGGCGCATCACAGCGAGCGTTAACCCTTTCTTTCATTTGGGCCCTCATGGAAGTCGCTGAAAGAAGGGCACCTCGCATTATCGATACACCGCTTGGCATGACCTCTGGAGCTGTAAAACAGCGGATGGTAGAAACCCTGACGAAACCTGTGGATTCGAACGGGTTGCCCTACCAGGTAGTACTGTTCATGACTCGATCTGAAATTCGAGATATCGAGACCCTAATCACAGATAGAGCAGGAATTGTAACCACCTTGACCTGCTCAGAACACTACCCTGTAGACCTGATTAACGATTGGGGTGCTGGCATTCCTGTGGTGCGTACATGTGAGTGTAACCATATTGAAGTCTGCCAAGTGTGTGAAAGACGAAACGATGCCGGCAAATTCACAATTCGGAAGGTGCATTCGTGACCAGTGATTCAAGATTCCGCGACCTAGATCTTTTGATACCAGAAAGCTTCCATACAGAATTCGTTAGAAGCAGGACACTGGTCAAGCGGGGAGATGACCCATACATCGCGTTCAATCGACAAATCGACCTCTGGTGGTATGCCTTAGGTGTCGGAGTAAGAGTAGGCGAAAAGACTCCTTTGCCAGATCGATCCGACCTAGTACGCTTTAACGAAGCAGGAATCCTCGAGTCCGAACCCTGGCGGATTACCCATCTGGAACTGCTCGCACTAGCTGAACAAGATGAAAAAACTGCTGCAGACCCCAATAAAGTTCTGCTACTTGCCCATGAATACGCGATGACTGGATTTAACGTACTCACACAGGAACTTCGAAGTGTAACCGATTTCCAGCTACATCTATTGGGATATATGGACTCAGACCACTAAGAGTGAGGCCTCCCTTAGAGTCACCACCAGAATGGCCAACTCTCTTCTCCCCATAGGACAGACGACACGCAGAACTAGCATTTCCAGAGAAATCATCTCCAACACCGGTCTCCTACTAGGCCTGCCCTTCTGCAATCCCGAACTCAAATCTCCGCAAGAATGGAACCAAAGTCCTAGCGAGATATGATATGCTGTCATGTCAGAAAAACTATTCACTGGCAATATCGCGAATTCGGAGCGCATCCCTTTGGCTCTGAGCGAACATGTGCTCAGATATTTGCCCCCGAGCCACGTCTTCACAAGCAAGCAGGATCTGGCCATCCGATAGATCTCGCTGCAAGGTGCTGGACAGGATTCCAGGAAAGCTCTCTCAAAAAAACTCGTTTGACAGTGGTGGGGAGGCGTGCTATAGTCGCGGGGTATTTGCCTCACTGTTTGTCCACTTTAATTGACCAGCGTGATCGTTTGATACAGTACAGTTAAATACAGAAGACATAGCGGCTTTGCGCCGGGGGAGGAATGCACTATGGCGAAATCTTCGGTTTCACGTCGTGAGTTTATGAAGGGGGCGGCTGTTGCTGGCGGCGGGGTGCTGCTGGCCGGCTGTGCGTCTGAACCGGCTGCGCCGGAGGCGGTGGCTGAGTCGGCGCCGATGGTGGCGATGACAGCGGAGGAGATCCTGACGCCGCTGGGGCTGATGCCGGGCTCGCCGGACCATGCGAAGGGCTGGACGACGGAGCTGCCGGACGTGCCGGAAGGGATGCCGCTGAATCCGCCGGTGACGATCACTTCGTTTACACGGACGGACGCGGATACGCGCTTCCAGGGCGACGACGACATTTACGACAATATCAGCCTGCGCTATATCAAGGCGCTGTTCGGCATTGAGTACGATATCCCCTGGACGTATGTGCAGGGCGAGGAGCGCGACCAGAAGATGAACCTGGCGATGGCGGCCGGCGATATTCCGGACCTGATGCCGGGGATCGGGCTGGCGATGTTCCAGGACATGGTGGCGGGCGACCTGGTGGCGGACATTACGGATGTCTACGAGGCGACTGCGCACCCGAAGTGGGTCAAAGAGTCGCAGGAGTGGGGCGATCATCAGCTGTGGGCGTACGCGGAGGTGGACGGCCGCAAGATGGCGTTCCCGAGCATTGCCCAGGCGGGCCAGGATGAGCAGATCCTGTTTATCCGCACGGACTGGCTGGACAAGGTGGGTATGGATGCGCCGACGACGCTGGAGGAGATGGAGGCGGTGGCGGAGGCTTTCGTCACTAACGATTTGGGCGCGGGCCCGCCCGGCTCGACGGTCGGCGTGATGGCGTCGCGTGATCTGCAGAGCTGGTACGGCGGCCTGGGGCCGGTCTTCGGCGGCTTTGGCGTGCTGCCTTCGTGGTATTCGAGCGTGAGCACGTTCACGAAGGACGGGCAGGGCGGTCTGAAGTTCGACGGCATTGATCCGGCGATGAAGGACGCTTTGACCCTTGTGAGCCGCTGGTACGAAAAGAAGATCCTGAGCCCCGACTTTTTCACGAAGGGTTACCAGGAGAACCGCACCGAGGTCGAGGGCAACCGCGTGGGCATGAACTACACGCATCCCTGGGGCGGTGTGGTGGCCGGGGCGATTGGCAGCATGGCGAACGACCCCGAGGCAACCTGGGACTGGTTCGACGTGCCGGCAGGCCCGGTGCGCAAGGGCAAGAACTATTTCAGCCCGCTGCGCACAGGCGTGTTCCCGTTCCGCAAGGGTTCTGAACACATTGACAAGATCCTGAAGCAGGCGAATTTCGAGTCGGAGATCGTGCTGAGCCCGCAGCGGCGCAATCACGGTTTTGAAGGGCACAATTATGAGTGGGTCGAGGGTGAGGACAGGGTTGTGCCTCTGTCGGGCGGCACGCATGGGTACGGTGTCATCAATACCCGCGGCGGCTTCAACATCAGCCCGACTTCGAACATGAACAATATTCAGTGGAAGCTGAACTATAAGGAGACGGTGCCGCGCGACGAGTGGGACGCGATGATGGAGCTGCTGCTGGACGACCCGACGGGTCTGCAGACGATGCAGGACGAGGGCTGGCTGTTCCTGGCGGAGCATTCGCTTGAGGACACGATTCGCAACGAGTGGAACGCGGCGCCGACGGAGCTGCAGAAGGAGAAGTGGACGCAGCTGCAGACGCTGACGGATGAGACGTACTTCGCGATCATCACCGGCCAGGTCTCCGTGGACGCGTTCGACGAGTATGTGACGACGTGGCTTGCGCAGGGCGGCGAGGAAGTCGTGGCTGAGATTAACGAGTGGTGGGCGGCGAAGAGTTGATAAGTTTTTAGTTTCCAGTTTTTAGTTTTTAGTGGATAGCGGGCGCTACCCCGCTATCCACTGCTTTTTATTATGCAAGCATTGTTACCGATTGTCGATGATCTGAAGGAACAGGCCTCGAGGTTTGTTCGCTATCTGCCGCGGTTGTGGCCGCTGTACGTGATGGTGATCCCGGCGTTGATCCATTTGGTGCTGTTGAGCTATTACCCGATGTACGGGATCCGGATCGCGTTCCAGGATTACAAGCCGGCGCTGGGCTTTGACAAGTCGCCATGGGTGGGGTTGAAGCAGTTTCAGCTGATGCTGGAAAACCCCTCTTTCTGGAAGATTTTCCGCAATACGATCGTGATCGCGACCTCGAAGATCGTGACGCTGCAGTTCTGTGCGGTGATTCTGGCGCTGCTGCTGAACGAGGTGCGGAAGCTGTTCTACAAGCGGAGTGTGCAGAGCCTGGTGTATCTGCCTTATTTTTTGTCGTGGATTGTGCTGGGCGGGATCATGCTGGAGATGCTGGGCTCGTCCGGTGTGGTGAACCAGCTATTGCAGCTGTGGGGGGTGGAGCAGCCGGTCATCTTTTTGGGCAACAACCGGACTTTTGTGCCGGCGCTGGTCTTGAGCCATTTGTGGCAGCAGGTGGGGTGGGCGACGATTCTGTATTTGGCGGCACTGACCAGTATCGACCCGCAGCTGTTGGAGGCGGCGGCTATTGACGGGGCGGGGCGGTTCCAGCGGGTGCTGTATATCATACTGCCGGGCATTTTGCCGACGCTGCTGCTGGTGCTGTGCCTGGACTTCGGGTTGCTCTTTAATGCGGCCGGTTTCGACCAGGTGCTGAACCTGTACAATCCTGCGGTCTATTCGACGGGCGATATTCTGGACACGTGGATCTACCGCGAGGGTCTGCTGGGCGCGCGTTTCAGTTTGGCGACGGCGGTGGGCCTGGTGCGTTCGGTGCTGGGTCTGATTTTGATTGTGGTGAGTTTGCGGTTGATCTCCCGCTTCACCGATTACCAGGTGTATTAGCTGCAGGGGAACTGCGGGGAAAAGGCAGGGAAACTGCGGGGGAACTGCAGGGGAACGGCAGGGATCGGGGGGCTAAGACAGGATGCGGCGGGGGTGGAGACACTGTCAACTAGGCGCAATGCTGGGGAAGAATCAGCACGGTGGTCTAGTAAGGGCGGGGCGTTGCGGGGGCGCAGCCCCCGCACAAGGGAGGGCCGAAGGCCCGAACGCCCAACTGCAGTGGTCAGTGGTCAGTGGTCAGTGGTCAGTGGTGAGTGGTGAGTGGTGAGTGGTCAGATAGGGAATTGCGATGAACAGGTCCGAATACAGGGGCATCTGGTCAAGAACGTTTGATGTTTTCAATTATCTTTTCCTGCTGCTGCTGGGGCTGTCTTGTATTATACCTTTGATTCATTTGCTGGCGCTGTCGTTCAGCGACCGGGCGGCGGCGACGGGCGGGCTGGTGACGCTGTGGCCGGTGCGGCCGACGGCGATCACGTATGAGAAGGTGCTGGAGGCGGGCGTCTTCTTAAACGCCTTCTGGATTTCGGTGATACGGACTGTGATTGGAACGACGCTGCAGATGACTTTGATCGTGCTGATCTCGTTCCCGCTGTCGAAGGGCAAGGATGAGATGCCATTTCGGAACATCATCATGGGCTCGGTGGTGTTCGCTTATCTTTTCAACGGCGGGCTGATTCCGTGGTTCCTGGTGATTCGCAAGCTGGGCATGTTGAACTCGATTTGGGCGTTGATCATTCCGCAGGCGCTGCCGCTGTGGAACGTGATTCTGATGATGAATTTTTTCCGGCGGGTGCCGAAGGAGCTGGAGGAGGCCTCGATCATTGACGGCGCCACGTACTGGCAGATCCTGCTGCATGTTTATCTGCCGATCTCGGTGCCGGCGCTGGCGACGCTGACGCTGTTCGGCGCGGTCGGTCATTGGAATGCGTGGTTCGACGGCATGATTTTGATTGCGGACCGGGATTTGATCCCCTTGCAGACGTTTTTGCGCACGGTGGTTGTGAAGATGGACATGAACGAGTTCATGCGTAATCCTGAGGATTTTGACATGTTCTCGGACCGCTCGCTGCGGGCGGCGCAGACGCTGGTGACGGTCGTCCCCATTCTGGTTGTATACCCCTTTTTGCAACGCTTTTTTGTCAGCGGCATCACGCTCGGCGCTTTGAAGGGCTGAGCCATGTCGACACGTTCGCGGTCCTCTGCGGGCGGCTCTGCCGCGCAGACGCTCAGGGTGCCGTCGGTTGTGTTCGGGGCGGAATGCCGCGAGCCGATGCGGCGCGGGTTCGATACGCTGGCGCGGCTGTTGTCGTTGACGCTGGGTCCGCTGGGCGGGAATATCGTGAGCCAGCGGGTGAATACGACCGGTTTTGAGCCGCTGGAGGACGGGGCGACGATCGCGCGGCGCTTTACGGATTTGCCGGACCGGGTGGAGAATGCGGGCGCGATGATGATGCGGCACATTGTGTGGCATATGCGCGAGCGGTTCGGCGATGGGAGCGTGACGGCGGCGGTGCTGGCGCGGGGCATTGCGCGTGAGTTGCACCGTCTGATCGCGGGCGGGGCGGACCCGGTCCTGCTGCAGCGGGGGCTTGAGAAGGGGGTGGCGGCGGCGGTCGGCGCGCTGGACTTGATGTCGATCCCGCTGACGGAGCCGGCGCATGTGGCGGGGGTGGCAAGGGCGGTGATCGATGATGCGCGTGTGGCGCAGCTGCTGGCGGAGATGATGGATGTGCTGGGGCCGTATGGGAATATTCTTATTCAGCCGGGGTACGGGCTGGGGCACACGTACGGGTTCCGCGAGGGGTCGCGCTTTGCGGGCGAGTATATTTCGCGCTATTTGGTGAGCGACAGGTTCAGGTATGTGGCGGCGCTGGACGAGCCGCATGTGGTGGTGGCGGATTTCCATTTTGAGGAGCCGGGCCATGTGCTGCATCTGCTGGAGCTGGTGAGGCAGGCGGGCGGGGACAAGCTGTTCATCGTCTGCAAGAATATGTGGGAGCGGGCGATCAGTGCGCTGGTGGCGGCGAATCAGCGCGGGCCGGTGACGACGTATGCGGCGCGGATCAAGCCGATGGAGGATTTGCGGCGGGATATGATGCGCGATTTTGCGTTGCTGACGGGCGCCAGTTTTATCACGGACGTGGCCGGCATGGGGCCGCAGGACCTGACGGCCGATGACCTTGGGCGGGCTGAGCGGCTGGTGGCGACGGGGGAGTATGTGTCGTTGATCGGCGGCGGCGGGGATGCGCAGGCGGTGGATGCGCATATCGACGTGCTGCAGAGCCGGCTGGCGCTGGTGGAGGAGCGGGAGGAACGAGAGCTGCTGCGTGAGCGCATCGGACGGCTGCAGGGCGGGATCGGTGAGCTGCACGTGGGCGCGTATACGGAGAGCGAGCGCAATGCGCTGGTGGAGAAGGCGGCGCACGCGGTGAAGGTTGTGCAAGTGGGGCTGGAGGGCGGTGTTGTGCCTGGTGGGGGCGCGGCCTATCTGGACGCGGCCCCGGCGGTGGAGGCGGCGGCGACGGGTCATTCGGAGGAGGCGATGGCGATGCGGGCGCTGGCGCGGGCGTTGGAGGAGCCGGCGCGCACGATTGCGGCGAATTCGGATGCGCATCCGCCGCTGGTTGTTAATGCTTGCCGCGAGCAGGGGCCGGGGTTCGCGTACGAGGTGGGGCAGGGGTGTGTGCGCGATATGATGGCGGCGGGGATCGTTGATCCGACGCTGGTGGTGAAGGCGGCGCTGGAGCAGGCGGCGAGCGGGGCGGCGATGTTGATTTCGGCGGAGGCGCTGGTGCTGCCGCGTGCGCCGAAGGAGAGTTATAAACCGTAACTGCAGTGGTCAGTGGTCGGTGGTCGGTGGTCAGTGGGGGGGCACTGAGAGCTAGTAGCTGAAGAGTTGCGGCCAGAAGGCGCCTTGGAATTTGTCGCCGTAATTTTTGCCGAGGCGCTGCATTTCCTGGGCGCATTGGTGGTTGTCGGCGCGGTCGCCGGTTTTGCGCCAGAGGCAGGCGTCGGCCTGGATGTGGATGGCGATGGCGCGGCGGTGCTGGCGGTGGGCGAAGCACCGGTGTTTGCGCGTGCGCCGGGGGAGACGCATGGGCCGTGAGCGGGGTGCTGCGTACTGGTCTTACTTGTTCTCGTCTACTGTGATGCGAATGATGCGGAAGGTGTAGTGGGCGTCGTCGGCGCCCTGGTCGTGGGGGGTTCCCGGGACCTGACTGCCGCCGGAAATGGTGACTTTGCCGCAGCGGGGGATGTGGAAATGGGCGCTGCTCATGCCTGACATCCAGAAGTCGGCCGGGTCCAGCCCCACTTCGCGCATTGCGCCTTTGACATCCCAGCGCATGTGGGTGCCCCACAGGTTTTCGGCGCGCATACGCACGGGAATGTCGGTCGAGGCTTGCTCGGAATCTTCAGTTCGTTCACCCTCTATCATAATCCAGCCCGGCGGGGAACAGGCGCTGCCGATCACGGTAACGGCCACGATCGGCTGCTCTTCGACGACGGTGATGTAGCCCGCCGGCGGCAGGTCGAGCTCGCGGCCGTGCCTTTCGCCCCACCAGGAGGAACGAATGGTGAAGTTGGGGTATTCGAAGGGCCACAGGTATTCATAGGTGGTCTGCCGCATGGTGCGGCGTTCCATGTCACCACCCTGTCTCACCTCGGGGTCGCTGTGCCAAATGCCCCATTTTTCGTGCCACGGGCCATGCACGTGCTCATGGTAGAGTTTTTCGTCGGACATTTCGTGATCTCCTTCCAATCAATGGTTGTTACGTTGCGAGCGGTCAGAAGTATTGCGTGTTGTCCCGATGCTCCGTGCGCTGCGGAGTGAAGCAGGCATTCGGCGGGCGCGCCCATCAGCGCAGGAGCCAGGGTTCAGGCGGGGCCACTCTGTCTTGCGGCCGGCCGCTTACGTCGGCGATGGCGTTGCGCAGGGCGTTCCAAGTGACTTCACTCTTGCTCCAGCGAGCGTCCTCGAAGCTGATGGCCTGGAAGAAGACGACCTCCTCGACACCTTCGGCGGCGGCGACCTCGGCTGCCGCGTGGACCATTTCCTGCACGCGCTCAGAGGATGCGCCCCACGCCAGTTGCCATAGGCCCAGCCGGCATGGACCCTGCAGATGGCCTTTGGCCCCGCGGATGATGGAACGATAGACGTCAGGATCATAGGGCGTTGTCTGCTGCGCCAGGGGAGTGGTGACCAGGAAATCGATCAGCCCCTCGCTGGTCCATGTATCGTGATCTTCCAGGTTTCCTTCGAGAGGTCCGGCGGCGGGCGCGGTCGCTGCGGACGCACTGCTGTGATCGGTTGAAGAGCGGACTACTTTTGCCGGCATGGGTTTCCCCTTGGGGATGCCCATGACACCGAAATCCTGCTCAGGCTGCAGCCATTTTTGCAGCTTGCGCGCCTGCCGCAAGAATTCGGTCACATAGTTTGACCGAAATCGGAGCCATTCCGGGTCGCTGTTGGGGATGGTGAACGGATCGCGGCCGGTCTCGCCCTGGAAGGCTTCGATGATGGGCGGGTCGTAGTGGGCAAAGTATGTGCCGTCGGCGTCTACGCGGGGGGCGCGGTGGTCGCCGCCCTTCTGGAAGTCGATGGCGATGCCGTCGAAGCGATATTCCAGCATCTCGCGCAGAATTGCCAGCCTGAATTCAATTGCTTCGGGATAGGCGAAGGAGAGGTTGCCGTTCACGGTCTGGCCGTCGCGGTTGCGGGTCAGCAGTTCCGGGTGTTCGCGTGAGAAGCGCGATTCCCAGCCGTGGCCGTGCGCCTCGGCCTGCTCCAGCCAGGCATAGGCTTCCATGCCCAACTCGTGGGCGCGGTCGATAAACAGCCGTGGGGCATCGTAGGTCCTGAAGTCGTAGGCTTGGGGCCACCACTGCCATTCATGGCCCTTCGTGCCCCAGGATCCCTCGGCGACACAGTTTTGCGGCGTCCAGAAATGGATGCCTGGCATGTCGGCCTTGCTGGGGTAATAGCACTGGCACTGGCGCACGCGCAGGTAGATTTTGCGGACGCCTGCCCAGTGCAAACGGTCGAGCACGATCGAGGCGGCTGGTTTGCCCCATGCCCCGAAGAACCAGGCCCAGTCGAACGGGCTGATAACAGCTGCGAATTTCATTGGATCGACCTCCTCGCGTTAGTGCATTCGAGTGCCGTATGTAGACCGCCACTGAGGACGGAACTGCAATTCATGCGATGGGGCGCCAGCCCTTCATATGCCGACAAGCTCGAGTTCGTCGGAGAAGTGACAGGCGGCTGCGTGGCCCTGGCGCGTCATCTTCAGTTCGGGAACTTCCTCTTCGCAGATAGGCTGCCGGTAGGGGCAGCGCGGCGCGAAACGGCAGCCGGGCGGGGGACTGGCGGGATTGGGTACATCGCCGGTCAGGACTATGCGTTTGCGCCTACTATGGTGCTTGGGGACAGGCATCGGAATCGCGGAGAGCAGGGCTTCGGTATAGGGATGTTGCGGGGTCTGGCAGATGGCGACCGTCGGTCCGCGCTCGACGATCTGCCCCAGATACATGACGGCGATGCGGTCGCTGACATGGCGAACTACGGCCAGATCGTGGGAGATGAACAGATAGGTCAGCCCGAAATGTTCCTGGAGTTGCATCAGGAGGTTTAGTATCTGGGCGCGAACGGAGGCGTCGAGCGCGGAGACCGGTTCATCACAGACGATGAATTGCGGCTGCAGCGCGAGGGCGCGGGCGATAGCGATGCGCTGGCGTTGCCCGCCGCTGAAGGCATGGGGAAAGCGTTGCATATGGTGGGGCTGCAAGCCTACGGTCGTGAGCAGTTCGGCTACTCGGTCTTCCAGTTCTTTGCCGCGCGCGGCACGATGCAGGATAAGCGGCTCGGCGATGATCGACTTTACGCTCATGCGTGAATTCAACGAGGAAAGCGGATCCTGGAATATCATGTTCATGTGGCGGCGGACGTGGCGCCGCAGGTGGTTCTGGGACAGACTGGTGATGTCGATCAATTCGCCGCCGACGCGGAAGCTCACCGTTCCGCCGGTTGGATGTTCCAGGCGGGTGACAGTGCGTCCCAGGGTGGATTTGCCACAGCCTGACTCGCCGACCAGTCCCAGGGTCTCGCCTCCCTTGATGCTGAGATCGATGCCATCCACTGCTCGCACGGACGCGATCTGGCGGCGCAGCATACCGCGACGGACTGCGAAATGGGTGCGCAGGCCTTCGGTTGCGAGCAGGGTGTCGTCAGGGTCTGGCATGCGCAAACTCCTCGGTGTAGAGCCAGCATTTGACGAAATGGCCGGGCTCGGTCTCGATCAGGGACGGTTTGCGCAGCCCCGGGACCTTGTCGGCGAATGGGCAGCGCTCGACGAAGACACAGCCGGTGGGAAGGTCCAACAGTTCCGGCACGGCGCCGGCGAGCGAGTGCAGAGGCGTCTTGGGCTGGTCGGTCCAATTGGGAATCGACTTGAGCAGACCCTGTGTATATGGGTGCTGCGGGTTGGTCAGGAGCTGCTCGACGCTGGCCGCCTCGACGACTTCGCCCAGGTACATGACTATCACGCGGTCGGCGATCTCGGCGACGACGCCCATGTCGTGCGTGATGAGGACTACGGCCAGCCCCATCTCCGCCTGCAGCGTCTGCAGCAGCTCCAGAATCTGGGCTTGAATCGTGACATCGAGGGCGGTGGTCGGTTCATCGGCGATCAGCAGTTGCGGCTCGCAGGCGAGGGCCATCGCGATCATGACCCGTTGGCGCATGCCTCCGCTCAATCGATGGGGGAATTCGTGGACAACATGCGCCGGTTCCGGCAAGCCCACGCGCTCCAGCAGGGCAACGGCTTTGTCCAGCGCTTCCTTGCGGTTCATGGCGAAATGCTGCATCAGAATCTCGATGATCTGGTCGCCGATCGAGAACATTGGATGCAGGGAGCGCATCGGTTCCTGGAAGATCATGGATATCTGGCGGCCGCGAATGCCGCGGATCTCACGGCTGTCGGGGGCCAGGGCTGTTACGTCAACGGTCCTGTCGGCCGTATGCAGTGAGATTGTGCCGCCATCGATCTGGCCCGGCGGCATCGGGATCAGCTTGAGGAGCGATAGCGCGGTCACGCTCTTGCCACAGCCTGATTCGCCGACGATGCCCAGGATTTCGCCCTGGTGGACCTGAAAACTCACGCCATTGACGGCGCGCGTGCGTCCGCGATAGCCGCCAAAGGAGACGTAGAGATCCTCTACGTCCAGAACCAGGCGGGGCTGCTCGCCCTGGCCGCTATCGTTCGAGTTGTTGGTCCGGCTGTAGTTCATCACCAAACCTCAATGGCCGGTCACCAGTGCTACACCTGGCAACGGATAGCGGGTCACTGGCCCGAGAAGGGGTCGGCGGCATCGCGCAGACCATCGCCCAGGAAGTTGAAGGAGAGAACGGCAATTGCCAGGAAGAATACGGGCGCAATCAGCCACGGCTTGTGCGCCAGAACGGTTATATCCTGTGCCTGTTTGAGCAGGACCCCCCAGCTGACCATCGGCGGCTGGATTCCGAGACCGAGGAAGCTGAGCGCGGTCTCGCCCAGAATCATGCCAGGTATGGCCAAGGTAGCGGCGACGATCATGTAGCTGAGCGTGCCTGGGAAGAGGTGGCGGGTAACGACCCACCAGGTGGTGGCGCCGTTGATGCGGCCGGCCTTGACGTAGTCTTCGTTCTGCAACGATAGGGTCATGCCGCGCACGACACGGGCCAGCCCGCCCCAGCCGATGCTGGACAGGATCACCGTGATGCCAAAGAAGACCTGGATCGAGTTCCACTCGGGCGGAATCGCGGCAGAGAGGGCGATCCACAGGGGAATGCTGGGGAAGCTGATCAGCACCTCAATTCCGCGCTGGATGAGGTCGTCGACGATGCCGCCGAGGTAGCCTGAAAGTAGCCCGACGATGCCGCCCAGGACAAGGCTGAGCGCGACGCCGACCAGGCCCACCGTCAACGAGATGCGTCCCCCATACAGGATTTGCGAGAACAGATCGCGGCCCTGCGTATCGGTGCCCAGCAGGAAGAACCTCCCGGGGCTTTCCACGCCGAGCAGGTGGCGGTCCCAGGTAAATACCAGGAAGTTCCAACTTTCTTCCCCCTGTACGAAGAGACCAAGCGGGTAGATTTCTTCCTTATCCGGCACATAGAGCCGGCGCAAGGTCTCGGGATCACGTTCCTGTTTCAGCCCATAGACGAAGGGGCGCAGGCTGAACCGGCCGTCCGGGGTGATGAAGTGGATGAATTGCGGCGGGACGTCGAGAAAGCCGGTGTGACGTTCGTTCATGGGATAGGGCGCGGTCAGTTCGGCCGGCAGCACGAGGGCATAGAGCAGGAGGAGCGCGGTTCCGCCAACGACACCGATCCGGTTACGCTTGAACCGCCACCAGATCAGGCCCCAGTAGGAATAGGCCGCCTCCTCCCTGGCAGATGGCACCTCCGCTGCATCCGCGGACTCGGGGCGCGGGTTCACCAGCTCAGGACGCGCCATAGCACACCGTCCTTGCGGCAGTGGCCGTAGAAATTGTCACGGTTCCACCAAGCGGATGCGAGGATCGAGCCAGGCCAGGGTCAGGTCGGCCAGGAAGTTGCCGACGACGAGAGCGCCGCTCAGGATCACGAGAATGCTGCCGGCCATGTACATATCTTCGGCGAATAGGGCGCTCAACAGCAGGGGGCCGACAGTGGGAAGGCCGAGTACCAGAGCGGTGATGGTTTCGCCGCTGATCAGGCCGGGCAGACTCAGGCCCAGACCGCTGACTACCGGGTTGAGGGCGACGCGCAGCGCATGGCGGGTGATGACGCGATTTTCGCTTAATCCCTTCATGCGGGCGGTCTGGATGAATGGTTCGCCGAGCGTATCCAGCATCTGGGCGCGGACGACCCGGATCGTTCCTGCGGTGCTGGAGAGACCGACGATAAAGGCCGGAAGCCACAGGTGTTTGGCCAGATCGAGCACCTTGGCCGGCGACCAGTCGGCTGTGATGTATTCGGGAGAAAAGAGGCCGCCAATCGTCGAGGCGTTGAAGACGGTGACGGCCAGAAAGACCAGTATAAGGGCCAGCAGCATGTTGGGCAGGGCCAGCCCAAGAAAGCCCAGTACCGTAAACAGGTAGTCGGCCCAGGAGTACTGCTTCATCGCCGAGTAGACGCCGATGGGCAGGGCCATGGCCAGGCTGAAGACCATGGCGGCAAACGAGATCACCAGTGTCAGAACCAGGCGTTCGCTGAGCAGTTCGTTCACGTCGGCGCGCATGGCCATGGAGTAGCCCAGGTCGCCGCGCACCAGGCCGGAGATCCAGCGAAGGTACTGGACGTAAACGGGTTGGTCAAGACCGTAGCGGGCACGCAGCCCGGCCAGCGCCGACTCGATCTGCGCACTCGACAGGCGTTGGTCTTCCAGCTGCGATTCGAGCAACGTCAGGAAGTCGCCGGGCGGCAGCTGGATGATCACGAATCCCAGTATCGAGACGAGCCAGAGGGTTATCAGCATCTGCACGCTGCGGCGCAGAACAGCCCTACCCATCGCGTCCCCCTGAACGGCGGCGGCCAGTGGCTAGTTGGCCGTGTAGTACGCTACCACCAGCCACTGGCAACCGTTGTCTATTGTTGGTAGTACCACTGCTCGAAGCGCAGGTACTCGCTCTCACCCTGCGAAATGGCCGCGGGGTTGACCTGACCGGGGACGTTTCGCAGATTGCCGTTGATGATCAGGATCGCCGGAGAGTTGGCGACAGTGCCGATCTGGAAGAGCTGATCGGCCAGAATCACCCGATACTCCTGGTAGGCCATTTGCGACTCATCCTTGTCCTGCGACTGTTCGGCCAGTTGCTGCAGGTCGGCCAGTTCCTTCAACTCGCCCTGCGGCTCGGTGCCGCGGCGCTCCTCCTCCGTGGCTGACTGGAGCCAGTCATCGGCTCCGCGGGCGAATTGACGCAGCGCCATGCCGTAGCGCCAGTAGCCGGTCCAGCCGCCGGTGCTGGGGTTGAGCCTGATCTGCCAGTCATTTGCACTGAGCAGCTCGCTATGCAGCTTTCTCTCGACCGGCTTGGCGACGACGCGTAGACCGATATCCCGCCAGTTGTCGGTGGCGATCTCGGCGGTTTCATCGGAGCCGATGCCCCAGCCCGAACGCAACATCAGAATGATGGTGAGCGGGCTGCCGTCCGCCAGGGTGCGCATGCCGTCCGAGTCGCGCTGGTCGAGGCCGATGCCGTCCAGCAGCGCGTTGGCCGCGTCCGGGTCACGGGTAGCGTAGGCGCCGTCGATCGCTTCATCGAAGACGCCGGGGGGGCTGAAGCCGTGACCGGGCCGGCCCAGGCCCAGGTGAATCGACTCGTTCATCAGTTCGCGGTCCAGCGCCAGCGAGAGGGCGCGCCGGAAGTCAGCGGTCTCCAGCAGCTCCACGATGCCGGCGTCGCCGACATAGTTCTGGTTGACCATAAAGGTCTGGCGGCCGTTGAATACGTCGTCGAAGAAGGTGATCTGCAGGCCCAGCTCCTCCTCCTTTTCTTTGAAGACGGGGAAGTCGCTGGGACGCACGACGCGGAAGAGGATATCGGTCTCGCCGGCGAGCGTCTTGGCCTTCAGCAGCTCGGCGTCCCCATCGTATTTGTCCAGGCCCTCGATATAGTCGATGTAGGGGAGCTGTTTGCCCTCGGGGTCGACGCCGAAGTAGTAGGGATTGCGCTCAAACAGGACGTACTGCCCCTCTTTGTAGTCGATCGACTTCCAGGCGTTGACGGTCGGGGCATCGGGGTCCCTGACAATCCACTGATTCTGGTGCAGGACATCGCGCAGTTTATCGAACTCCTCCTGCGCCTTGTCTGCGGCTGTGTCGTTGTAATTGGGGTGGAACTGCTTGAAGTAGTGGGCAGGCAGGCCGTAGAATCCGTAGCTCCAGGCGCCGCGCGAGCTCAGCAGGAAAGAAGGCCGCGGCTCGGAGAACTCGAAGCGGACGGTGGTGTCGTCAACTTTCACCACAGTGTCGGTCTCCGTGTTCATACCCGACACGCTATATGCCTGCACATTGTACTCGGACTGGACAATATCGTTCCACCAGAAGAGGATATCATCGGCGCCATAGGGGTGGCCGTCAGACCATTTCATCCCCTCACGCAGGTGGAAGGTGATGCTGGTGAAGTCATCGGCCCACTCCCAGCCCTTGGCGACCTGGGGCATGAAGGTGTCGCGGTCATTGTGCAGGCGCTGCAGCAGGCCCTGCTCGAAGAAGACATCCCAGGCATGGGGGCCGCGCAAGGTGCCGCCATACTGGCCGATCGAGTCTTCAGGTTCGAGTACCAGCACATCGGCCGGCAGGCGCTCCTCCAGGGGTGGCAGCGTACCGGCCTCGACCATTTCGGCCAGCATCGGGGCTTCCGGACCGGACATCTCGGCGGCGGGGGCTTCTTCGGCGGCCGGCGCAGCCGCGGGTTCGGCCGGCGCCGGGGCAACGGCAGGCCCACAGCCCGTCAGAATCATCGCGAAGACAGTGACTACGGACAGCCAGCTGAAGAACCGAACTCGTCTGTGGACAGTCATCTCGTACCTCCTCTTTTTGAGTTAAGCCTAGTGGGTTGCGATCAGTCCGCGGTTCTCTTTACCTCCTTTTCACAGTCGGCTCCAGTGGGGGGACCGTTACATAAGACTGAAAACTAGGAACTGAACAGTTCCGGCCAGAAGGCGCCTTGGAATTTGTCGCCGTAATTTTTGCCGAGGCGTTGCATTTCCTGGGCGCACTGGTGGTTGTCGGCTCGGTCGCCGGTTTTGCACCAGAGGCAGGCGTCGGCCTGGATGTGGATGGCGATGGCGCGGCGGTGTTGGCGGTGGGCGAGGTTGGGCCCGGAGCCGTGCAGGGTGAGGCAGTGGTGGAAGTTGACGCAGCCGGCCTGCATGTTGAGCGGGACTGTCTCGTACTCGGCATCGTCGGGCATGTACTGGCGGATTACACGCTCCTGTTCGGCCATGTCGTAGCGGCCGAAGTGGCTGTACTCGGCGTGCCAGCCCCAGTTGTGGCTTCCCTTGACAAAGTACATTGTGCCAATCTCGGGGTTGACCTCCTGCAGCGGGATCCAGGCGGTGAGCATCTGGGGTCGGTCGCTGCTGCGCCAGTAGTTGTAATCCTGGTGCCAGGCGACGTTGGCGGATTCGTGACCGCCGGCGGGCTTGGTGAGGAGCTGC
Source organism: Caldilineaceae bacterium (assembly GCA_965207495.1). GTDB lineage: Bacteria > Chloroflexota > Anaerolineae > Caldilineales > Caldilineaceae > Bin5. The sequence continues at coordinate 1,030,553 of OZ242287.1, read as the reverse complement.
TCGTGCCAGAGACGCACGGCGGGCGTGTCGAGCAGCTGGGCGGCGAGCTGGCCGATATGCGGGTTGATGACGGCTTCGGCGAGGACGGGGTTGCACCAGTGGGCGTTGTCGACCTTGTGGAGGGCGTAGGGGTCGTCGCCAGGGTTCCAGAAGCGGGACATCGGTTCGCGGCCGGTCTCGTAGCGGCCGGCGTTGACTTCGTCGACGGCGTAGACCAGCTCTTCTTGCTGGTGGGCGTCGAAGATCTGGGGGCCGAGCCAGTAGCCGTCCTCCTGGAAGCGGGTTCGCGCCTGGTCGTCAATTGCCATTTCCTCTACTAACATTCCCCGTTCCTCCTATTTGGTGTCCAGACCTCAACATCCTACATCAACCCTTGAGGCCGGTCAGGGCGATCCCTTCGATAAAGTAGCGCTGCAGGAAGAAGAATAGCAGCACGACCGGCAGCACCATCATTACCGAGGCGGCCATCAGTTGCTGCCATTCGACAGTGGCCTGTGTCTTGTAGAAGTCCTGCAGGCCCAGGGCCAGCGGCTTTTTGTCCTGACTGTTGATGTAGATGAGGGGGCCGAGAAAGTCGTTCCAGGTGAACTGGAACTGGAAGATGGCCACGGTGGTCAGCGCCGGTTTGGAGAGGGGGAGCATGATGCGCCAGTACTGGCCGAACTCCGAACAGCCGTCGATGCGGGCGGCGTCGAAAAGCTCCTGCGGGATGCTCATGAAGAACTGGCGCAGCAGGAAGATGAAGAAGGCGTTGCCGAGAAAGGCGGGTACCCAGAGCGGGCGCAGCGTATCGACCCAGTCCAGTCCGCGAAAAACCAGGAAGAGCGGAATCATGGTTACGTGGGCGGGCAGCATCATCGTCGCCAGCAGGACTGCGAAGAGGACGCGGCTGCCAGGGGCGCGGTAGCGGGCGAAGGCGTAGGCGACGATCGAACAGGAGAAGAGAACGCCGAGCACGTTGAGGACGGCCAGGTAGAGCGAGTTGAAGAAGTAGCGGACCAGGGGGACGGCCTCGAGCGCGTCGCCGTAGTGCGTCAACTCGACAGGCGAGGGGATGAGGGCCGGCGGCCAGATGAACAGCTGCGCGTCGGTCTTGAGCGACGTGATGATGAGCCAGTAGAAGGGGAAGGCGAAAAAGAGCCCGCCGACCAGCACGATGCCGTGGACGGCGAACGTCTCGACCAGACGCGCGGCACGGTAGATGCTGAACGGGGCCGCTGTTCTGACCTGGGGCTCCTCCAGGCCTCTATTGACCGCCATAGTGAACCCACCTTAAGCTCAGCCGGAACTGGATATAGGTCAGGGCGACGATGACAACGAAGAGCAGCCAGGCCATGGCCGAGGCATAGCCCATCTTGAAATAGTTGAAGGCGTGGCGGTAGAGGTAGAGCACGTAGAAGAGGGTAGAATCGGCCGGCCCGCCCTCGGTCATAATGTAGGCCTGGGTGAAGACCTGGAAGCTGTTGATGAAGCCGATCACCACGACAAAGAAGATGGCCGGCGAGATCATCGGTATGGTGACGTGCCAGAACTTGCGCAGCCTGTTGGCGCCGTCCAGCTCGGCGGCCTCGTAGAGATGGGTGGGTACGCCCTGGAGCGCGGCGAGAAAGATGACCATGTTGATGCCGACGCCGGTCAGGTTCATGACGACAAGGCCCGGCTTGGACCAGGCGGGGTCACCCAGCCAGTTGGGCCCTTTGATGGAGAGGAAGTAGAGGAGCGTGTTGATGAGGCCGAAACGGGGTTGGAGCAGCCAGATCCAGAGGATCGAGACGGCGACCAGGGGCATGATTGCGGGCACATAGAAGGCGGAGCGGAGGAAGGAACGCCCGCGCAGATCGCCGCGGTTCAGGACCATGGCCAGCCCAAGGCCAGCGACCATCGAGGTGGGCACGGCCAGGGCGGCGTAGTAGGCAGTGTTCCAGATGGAGATGCCGAGCAGATTGTCCTCGAACATGGCGCGATAGTTGCTGAGACCCATGAAGCGGGTCGGGAGCAGGACAGAGTAGTTGGTCAGGCTGAGCCAGAAGGAAGCGATCATGGGGCCGAGGTAGAAGATCAGAAACCCAAGAATCCACGGGGACGCGAAGACATAGAACCAGAAGGTCTCCCGGGCCCGCAGACTTCTGAGAATGGCCGGTCTCTTCACCATTGTGCCTCACCCCGGCAGCGGAGAAGTAGAGAGAGGAGAAAGAGTGGCTGGCGGCGAACCAGCGGCCGCCAGCCACTGACCGTAAGATCTTATACCGAAGCCCAGAAATCGTCCAGCGCTTTCTGCACGATCTCCTGCATGTCGGCGCAGGCCTCTTCCGGCGTCTTCTGGCCGTAGAAGACCCAGTCGCGTCCGGTGCCGGGGTAGGTCCAGAGATCCTGGATTTCCTGGCCGACGGGCGTGATCGGGCGGAAGTTGGCGTAGTTCATCGACTCGTTCGCCAGCCGGCGCAGGTCGGGGAAGGGCGAACTGTTGATGACGTCTTCGTCAAGGGCGGCCTCGATCAGGCAGGGGATGTTCTGGTAGCGGAGCGTGTGCGCGATCTGCGAATCAAGCCCTGCGAGGAAGTTGAGCAGCTCGAAGGACTCTTCCAGATTCTGCGCACCGGCGGGAATGGCCAGGCAGAAGCCGCCGGCAAAGCCGGTATACTGGTCCATCATGCCCCGGAGCCGCCAGGGGGCCAGGCCGAAGTTCAGGTCCTCGTAGTAGCGGGCGAAGTTGCTCAGGTTCCAGTCGCCGCTCACCATCATGGCCAGGCGGCCGGTGCCGAAGGGGTTGAAGCCGGCGACGGTCGGCCAGCCGGAGCTGAACTCGGAGGCTACGTCGATGCCGCCGACGGCGTTGACGCAGTCGTACTGCCACTGCATCGTCTCGACGAGCAAGGGATTGTCCAGCCAAGCGGTGCGCTCGTCCTTCATGAATTCGGCGCCGTTGGCCCAGGCGTAGACATAGTCGCCGCCGTTGCCGTAGCCGAGCATCTGGCTGGGGATGAAGCCCATGACCTCGACGGCGCCGTCGTCGTTGGTCTGGGTGAGCTGCTCGGCGAGCCCGATCATGGCCTCCCAGTCCTGCGTGGGCGGGGGCTCGTCGGCTTCCAGACCGTGTGCGTCGAAGATGTCCTTGTTCCAGATGATGAAACGGCCGTCTGTGTTGAAGGGTATCGAATAGACTTTGCCGTCCCAGACGCCTTCGGCCCAGGTGGCCGGGAAGTAGTCGTCCCCGTTGATGCCGTACTGGTCGACGAAGTCGTCTAGCAGGGTAGCGCCGCCGCGGCCTGCCCAGCCGGCCATGCGGAAGCGGTCCTGGCGGGTGATATGGGGGGCGGCGCCGCCGGCGCTGGCGGTCATGAGCTTGGGTGTCATTTCACCCCATTTGAAGGTCACGAACTCAATGCTGACGCTGGGCATCATTTCCTGGTACTTCTCGATTTGCTCTTCGGCCCAGTCGGCGGCGCCCTCGGACCAGAACTCGAGATTCACGGCCTCCATCGGCTCGTCGGCGGCTGCGCCGGTGTCGGCCTCCTCCATAGCGGGGGCCGCGGGCACACAGGCTGCGGCCAGGGCTGCGCCTAGCCCGCCGGCCGAGTACTGCAGGAACCTACGTCGAGAGAATGTGCTTGTCTTCATGGGAATCGCTCCTTGTTGAATCGGTAGACAGTTGGAAATCGCGTTTGTCGGATTCAATTGCTGCACGCTGAGAACGTGCAGACATGCGTCATCGAAGCGAGAGTGGGGCCAGATCTCTATAGCCCGCAGACAGAAGGGAGCGGGGCCTGCCCTTTGCTGAGCGTTGTCTCAGCGCGTCGACCAGATTATAGCATTCAGTTGTTGGATAGAAAAACAGAACAAAAGAGCCATTGCCGGTTGGGCAATGGCTTGATAGCTTCGCAGCTCGTAGCGCGTGGATGGCAACTGCTATCCATGCCCTACAGCATTTCTCACTCTGCACCGTCCGCCTGTGGGGTAAGAACAGAACCGCCGGCGGTTTGGGCGCGGAAGGCGAAGGCCCAGCCGCCGTGATTGGAGCCGTGTTCGTTGCTGAGTTTGAGGAGGACGGTGTTGGCGCCGGCGCGCAGGTGCACGGGCTGGCTGCGGCTGCGGAAGGCGTAGTTGTGGCCGAGGTCGTAGAGGTCGTCGTTGACGCGGAGGGTGAGGGCGTCGTCCCAGGCGAGGTGGAGGGTGGCTTCTGTGTCGGTGGGCGCGTGGAGGATGCAGCGGGCGAGGGCTGCGCCGGTGTCGGTTTTGCCGACGCCGCGGCCCCAGGGGCGGAAGAGGTGGTTGAAGTCGATGAAGCCGTGGTGGGCGGCGCGGCGGTGCCAGCGGGCGCTGTCACGTCCCTGCTGGCGCGAGCCTTCGGTCAGCCAGGAGGATTCGGGGCCGTGGAGGCCGTCGTGGGTGGCTTCGGGGTTGAAGGCGGTTTCCGGGGGGAGGGTTGCGGCCATGGCCTGGCCGTCGTGGTTGGCGAAGGGGCCGCAGAGCCACCATTCGCCGCTCTCTGGAAGGGCAAGGTCGTGTGTGCCGCGGGGCAGGTCGACGCCGGGGAGGAGTTGGGGCCAGTCGGGCATGGTGAAGATGGGGCGGACCGGGTCTTCCTGGTACCAGTATGTAGTGGAGCAGATGTCGTTGGCCATGCAGCCGAAGCGCATGTGGATGGAATGTTGGAAGGGGAGTGTGTCCTTTTCGAAGAAGCGGTAGCCGACGAGGCGCTGGGCGGGGCGGGCTTCGCCGACGTCGTCGTGGACGTAGTAGGGCATGGCGGCGTAGTGGTGCGTTTCGGGCGGGTGGAGGGCACCGCCATAGCCGGCGCCGAAGGTGTCCTCGCCGCCGATGCCGCGCAGGAAGACGGGGTGTTCGCCTTCGCCGTCGATGTAGATGTTTTCGGCGCCGCCGTGGCTCCAGCGGTCGGTGTCGTCGAGGAGGCGGACGCCGTAGACGAAGCCGAGGAGCTGGCCGGGTCCGTCGGCGTCGAGCATGAGGTATTCTTCGCCGTAGCTATGGGTGGGCATTTCGCGGCGCCAGCGGGCGCAGAAGCGGCGGGGTTCGTGCAGGGTCTGGCCGGGATAGCGGTGCCAGTCGACCTGGAGGTAGGCGCGGTTTCCTTCGGGGCCGGCTTCGAACTCGATGCGGGCGGAGCGGGCGAAGGGCATGGGAAAGTAGCAGTTGTAGCCGATCCATGCTTTGGCGGAGAGGAAGTGGGTGTCGATGGGATACCAGCCGAGGCCGTGCATGACGCCGAAGAAGTCGCCGACGGGGGCTTCGACGTAGGGGACGGGTTCGTCGTCGAAGTAGATGCGGATGATGGCTTTGCGGCTGGCCAGAGGCAGGCGCTCCGGCCTGGTCAGGACGACCCAGATGTGCTGGATGCAGCCCGGGCCGTCGAGCTGGGCGTAGGTGGTGCGCTGGTTGGCGGGGAGGGGGCCGGTGATGGAGACGCGGTCGGGAATTGGGGTGGTGGGGAGGTTGAGGTTCATGGAGTGGCCTCCGTAGGGCGTATGGGCAGGTATTTCCGGATCAGGTCTGCCGACTCTAGTTTACTGCGTAAAGCGTTTCACGTATAGCGCGACGATTGCACATAGACGGAACGCAAAAGCAAGAAGGGGAGGGAACGGATGAAGGGGTCTGCGCCTGCGGTCGCGGTTGAGAGAACGTCTGGAAACTTAGACGCCTACGGGGCCTGCCCAACCCGGCTGCGCGGGAGCGTCGATCTGCCACACGCGCTCCTTTTGCCCACGCGCCTTTGTGAATTCGGCCAACTGAGCGCAGCCGGGCGTCTGCATAGAGGCTTTCGCTTCGGTGCGACCGCTATCGCTACCCAGGCGGTGGGGGGGTGGGTGGATCGGGGGGAGGCGAATCAGGCGTGAAAGAGTCGGGAGGGGGCGAATCGGGAGGTGATGAACCGGGTGGGGATGCGCCGGGAGGAGGTGGAGGGGGGACGTCCAGCACTACGGGGATTTGATCCGAGTCAATGACGATCAGCAGCGGTGCATTCACCCAACCATCAATGCCTTCCCACGGAAATTGTAGCCAGTCGCCCGCTGGCGTTCGACCGTTCGGTGTGAATGTCTGACCTCGGTTGACGACACCGATTACGGGGTAGTCTGGACTGGGGCCGGATCGAACCTCTACATTGTCCTGGTTTACGGTAAAGCCGGGGTTGCCTGCGACAGAATTTGGTGCGGGAGTCGATGGGGGGTCTGGGGGAGTTTGTTCGTTACCAGCCGAGTTGTTATCGTCTCCAAAAGGGAGAAAGTTCAGTCCGCTGAACAGACTGAGAATGAGCGCCACTGCCGCTATCGAGATCAATGCTAAGAGAAGAGTTTTTGTGCCTGCACTCTTTTTTTTCTCATCCATAAACCGCTATCCTGATGTTTGGCCACGGGGGCTAGGCCGTGAGCCAGGGTATGTTGGACCAGATCAATGGTCAGGGAAGGGCGTCGACAGACGGTGGTGGGCGATAGTTAGGACTATAGTTCGGTCAAATCGGGTTGTCGTTGACGCATCGGGTCATCACAGACCGGTGCGGCCATTGTCCGGCCCGTAGTGGAACGCCCCACTTACCCTAACACCACTTGACCGATCGTCCAGAATTATCACTGCGCGACCTCAAAGTCATATCTCTCTTTTTGCACGCGCAGGTCGTAATAGTAGAGAACGATCGCAGTGACGTAGAACGGCGTGGTGATGATGGAGGATAGCTTCGAGGCGACAAAACCGAAACCGGTCTTCCATGACTGGTCAACGGCCGGAATCAAAGGGAGCAATGCGTATTCCACCAACGCGCTGAACAGACCGGCGACCAATCCTGTTACTAGGGATACAAGGACCAGATAGCCAACGGCGCGCAGTACAAAGTCCCGGTTTAGATACCAACTGCGACCCAGAGATTGCAGCGGTCCCGTCCCCTCCGCCATCAACGCGACCTCTGCAATCAGCCAGCGCGCCGCCAGATAGAGGAAAACAGGCAGAATCAGGACTGAAGTAAGACAGACACCGAGACCGCTCCACAAGAATTCGCCAAGTAGGCTATTGATCCCTGCAATGTCGCCGCGACTAACCAGATCAGTAAACGCGTAACGAATTTCAGCGAAGGGAATGTCAGCATTAAGGAGTCCAACCCAGATCGGTATCGCCGCTACCAGAGCGACACCGCCGAACACAGCCGTCATTGCCAGCATCATGCCGATATCAGCGGGCAGGCGACGCAGACCACGCCCGACGGCAGTTCTGATGGCGAGCGGACGCCCGTGCAACAGGTCGACGCAGTGGGCAATGAGTGACAGGCTCACGATCGCATCGACGGGCCAAACCACAATATTGAAAAGGATATCAGAAGCGTTATTCTCTACAACGAAGAAGGAAAGCACCGCGACGGGGACATAGAAGATAGCGGCTGTACCCAGTAAAATGCCACTGTGGGCACGATACAGGCCAAAAGCCAGGCCCAGCAGTCTGCCGACAGTTAGATCAGTGGAGGTCAAGGAAGCGTGCATTGGGAAGATTTGCTGTTCTCGTGCAGCGGGGAAGAACCCTCTCTTTTCCTGTTTCGAGAAAGTCTTTTGACGGTCCGGAATTTATTTTCCCAGCGATCATCTTCCGACATTGTAATTGATACTCCATAGGTTGCTTATCTCCTGTTTTTGGGATGGGTTCTCCGGTGTGGAGTTGGATGATTATGTGAATCGCTGGACTGTGAATGACTCACAGAGTATACTAGCGGACATCTACGGGACGGTGTATTGGCAATCAAAGTACGGGGACTATACTAAGGTGATGGGGCTTGAGTATGCGGTCGTGATTGAAAAAGCAACTGACAACTTCTGCGCCTACGTGCTCGACCTGCCCGGCTGTGTTGCAACCGGTAAGACACGCGAGGAGACTTGTAAGCTGATTTCTGAAGCCATCGCATTCCATCTTGAGGGATTGAAGGAGGACGGATTGCCCATTCCCGAACCGGAATCATCTACGGCTATGGTGAGGTTGTAAAGGGCGAGTCTGAGTAGCGCCGTTTGTTTCCAGTATTTGCAGAGTGTATTGGGTCCTAATTGTCTGGCCTTGAAGTGATAGGGCAGAGTACATTCGTCCGAGAGCGGACGGCCCTAGTGTGAGCACGAAGCGCTCTGCAGCCCGTGTGCGATTGTCGAGATTCTGACGCGGTCGCTCTTAGCTGTAGATTTCGGAAAAGGTTTCCAAGCCAGTTTGCAGTAGACTCAACGTTCCATTGCAGACTGCTACGGCCACTGTCGACCCCGGTCCGTAGCAGGACTCCCCGTTTCCCCCAACACGACCCCTGCCCGTCCTTCCAATTCATTGCGGCACGACCTCAAAATCATACTTCTCTTTTCGCGCGCGCAGATCGAAGTAGTAGAGGACGACGGCGGTGATGTGGAAGGGTGTGGTGAGGATGGATAGCAGGTAGGTGATGGTGCTGTTGAGACCTAGCCGAGATGATGGGTCGATGGCTGGGAGCAGCCGGACCAGGGCGAACTCGATGAGCTGCCCGGTCAGCCCTCCGACGAGGCCCAGTGCTATGGCCAGGAGGAGAGTATAGCCCACAGTACGCATGACGAAGCCGTGGCTAAGTTGCCAGCTCCGGCCGAGGGAATCGAGCGGTCCTGTGCCCTCGACCATCAGCGCGGCCTGGGCGACGAGCCAGCGAGATGAGATATAGATGAAGAGAATCACAATCACGACACCGAGAGAAAAGTAAACCAGACCGACCGGTACAGCTTCAGCCAGGAGGGTGAAGAGGCTATTTACCTCACCTTGGTCAAGCATGGCCATGAATGTGTGCCGCAACTCATTGAAAGACAGGCCGATAGAGTCGAGTCCAGACAAGACCGGAAACGACAGGAGCAAGAAAAGGACAAGATACACAGAGGACTCTACGATGCTCAGTCCCAGGTAAGCGAGCAGCCGGCGCAGGCCCTGCCCGACTGCCGCTCTGACGGCAAGGGGGCGGCCGTGCAAGAGTTCGTTGCAGAGCGAGATGAGAGACAGGTTGGCGATTGTGGTGATGGGCCAGACGATGAAGGGAAGGAGGAATAGGGTGCGCGGATCATCAACGAAAAAGGAAAGGACGGCGACCGGGAAGAGAAAGACTGCGGCTGTGCGCAGGAGGGGGCCGGCATGGGTGCGATAGATGGTAAGTGTGAGGCCGAGCCATTTGCCGACGGTCAGGCGCCTGGAGGTGGAGGAAGCGAGCATCAGGAAGATGTCCAGTTCTGGTACAGTGGGGAATCACCCTTTCTTTCGGACTTGAGAAAGTCGTTTGAGAGCCCCGATATTCATTTTCGCGGCCAGAATCTTAAGACTTTGTAATGGGAACTCCTATTCTTGGTTTTCTCCCAATTTTGGGATGGTGTCCAAGAAGGATTTCCAAAATTGGCGGTCCCGGTCAGTAGCGGGCTTCCCCTCTCCCCTGACACCACCCTATCGAGCTTGACGAATCATCACTGCGGGACTTCAAAGTCATACTTTTCTTTTCGCACGCGCAGGTCGAAGTAGTACAGGACGACGGCGGCGACGTGGAACGGTGCGGCGATGATGTACAGCAGCTTCGAGACGGCAAAACTGAGACCGAACATCCTTGCCTGATCAAACTCGGGGACCAAGGCATTCACTGCAGAATCCACCGCCAGTCCGCTCACTCCGCCGACCAAGCCCATCGCGAAGAGCATGAGCAGGAGATAGGCAGTGGTGCGCAGAACAAAGCCCCTGCTCAGATTCCAGCTGCGGCGTAAGGATTGCAGCGGTCCCGTTCCTTCGGCCATCAACGCGACTTCGGCAAACCGCCAGCGAGTCGACAGATAGAACAGAACGATTGGAATCAGGAATCCGGAAAGACAGATTCCAGTTCCGCCCCACAGAGCGCTGCCCAGCACTTTGAAGACCAGCTCCACCTGGCCAGGATTAGCCGGAGCGGAAAACGCGTCGGAGATCTCGGCAGGGGAGACGTCAGAATTCAGGAATCCGACCCAGATGGGTGCTGCCAATACAAGGGCTACGCCGCTGAACACAGCCGTGGCCGCCGCCGTCAGGCCGATATGAGCGGGCAGGCGGCGCAGGCCACGCATGGCGGCTGTCCTGATGGCAAGGGGACGCCCGTGCAGCGAGTCGATGCAGTGGGCTATGAGGGACAGGATGACGATTGAGTCGACTGGCCAGACTACGAGAGAAACGATGATGCTGGTGGTGAGATTGTCTATGAAGAGGAGAGAGAGTGCCGCGACAGGGAGATAGAAGATGGCGGCTGTGCGCAGGAGAATGCCGCGGTGGGTGGGGAAGAGGGTTATTGCGCGGGCCAGCAGTTGGCCGATGGTTGAGTGGGTGGGGGTTGGGGAGGTGTGCATTGTGGAGATGTCCGGTTTGCGGGTGGTGGGGGGTTGCTTTTATTACTTCTGGTTTAGGGGTGATTTGCAGCCATGAGTTCATTTTCTTCGCGTTTCTGTTCCTAGCATTGTAATTGGATTTCCGTGAACTGTTTATCTTGCTTTTTTGGGGGAGGGTGTTTGGGCAGGGAATTCGAAGATTGCTAGCCTATGGCGGCTGGATGTAGTGAGGCACAGCGAACATCAGGAGCGGCGCCGGTCAGGTTGTAGAATTCGAAGCAGGTAGTCAGACCAGTTTGCTGCTGGCGCACGGTGCCATCACTGTCCGTTGCGGCCAGAATCCTGCCAGACCCGTAGCAGAACTTCCCAACTCGCCAAGCCTTCCCTTGCACGGAGTCCGCTAGGCATCTCCGCATAAGACGCGCCCCTTCTTGGAACCACGCCACCAGTGCAAATCCATTCTTGACATATTAGATCATATGTTCTAATATGAATATGAGTTAGATGTAGGCATACAGGCAAGCGCAATCGGATTCTGGTGGAAGGGGACGTTGTTCTGGGATTTCCACGCTAAAAGTATTGGTAGATTCCTCCGCCTGCCGGCTGTCTGGTCTCTTGCATTTTCAGTCTGGCGAGGGCGCGATTCGATTTTGGAACTACCCTGGTATTAGGGCAGAATGCATACTAGGTCAGCCGGAATTCCTCGCCGGCAACGAAGCCAGTTCCAGAATTGAACGTGCTTTGACTCCTTGGTAATAGTGCCTCAAGGAGGGTTTTCGATGACAACAGAAAAGAAGCGCACCAAGACTACCTCGTTTGGAGTGAATGGGCGTCGAAGCCACGATTCGTCGTCTTATTACGCGAGGCGAATCAACGATGATCTGTCTAAGACCAAGAGAAAGTCGGCTGCCTATTCGGAGAATCCGCTGCCGGAGCACTTGGAAAATCGTGTATTGCTGGACTCCTGCGTAGCGCCTGACAAAAGCAATCGCCTACCTCCCCGAAGCGTACACCTGATGGTGACGTCGCCTCCGTACGCGGTGGGTAAGGATTACGATGAAGACCTGTCATTGTCCGAGTACCGCAAACTGCTACGGGATGCGTGGAAAGAGACGCGGCGGGTCTTGGTGCCGGGCGGTAGAGTGTGCATCAATGTAGCAAACATCGGCCGTAAGCCATATATCCCTCTACATGCTTATATCATTCAGGATATGGAGCGGCTTGGCTTCTTGATGCGGGGAGAAATCATCTGGGATAAAGGCAGCAGTGCCGGCAGTTCTACTGCTTGGGGTAGTTGGATGTCGGCGTCTAATCCGTGCATCAGGGACCAACATGAATATATCCTGGTGTTCAGTAAAGATGGCTACAAGCGCCCCAAGGTGGACGAGCGCAGTGATACCATCGGCCGCGATGAATTTCTCAATAACACGCGGAGTATTTGGCAAATGAACTCTGAGTCTGCCAAACGGGTTGGCCATCCAGCTCCGTTCCCCGTAGAACTGCCTCAGCGCTGCATTGAAATGTACACCTACACAGACGAAGTCGTCTACGACCCGTTCATGGGCAGCGGCACCACTGGGGTAGCTGCTATTGCTTGTGGCAGACGTTTTGTCGGTTACGAAACAAACGCTGACTACCAGAATCGGGCGATGCAGCGCATCAACGCCACGCAATTGGATTTTCACAATGAACTCGGTGTTGACGAACCTGCTAACTAACGCTACAGCGGTTGAGACGCTCCGAGAAGGGTTGCCTCATGCGTTTGAGATGGCCGCTGTTGAAGCAAGTCGGGTTACTCTGAACAAACGCACAAGGTTGGCCCAATCAACGACTGGACAAGAAGTTGGTGTCCTACGGGAAAGAGTAATACTTGGTTATCTCTTCAGCCAACTAGGCGAAGCCAATGTGCAGTTACCGGCTCCGGGTGCGTCGATGGTGGACGCAACCGTAGCAGGACACCCCCTTGAAATCAAAACTGTTACGGGTAGGGGTCTTGTTACAGCCAAATGGACGTCTGACAATGAATCTGTCGATTATGTGTTGGACGATTTTGCCTTCACTTCCGATATGTTTTTAGTTCGCATCTGGTGGGATAGCGACCAAGACAGTGTGTTCTACATACCCGTTGAAGTTCTAAGCGAGGTAGCGGCCAGCTTTCCCAATTATCTGCGGAGCCAGAGAGGAACGAATAATCGGGGAGTTAAAATCGAGGGCGCCTTTATGAAGCAAGTTGAAGGGCACGCGAGTACGGTCAAAGTGCCCATTCATTGGCAGCGCAGCGACCAGGCCCTTCAGTCCCCGATTGTCAGATATATCCGCTACTGGACCGAGCTCCGATTTTGATGTAAATCCCAGGAAAACTTAGAGGCTGCGAATGGTAGGGACTCGGTCGAGACGCCCGCGATCCAGGTATGCACGTTCTGAATAAAGAGTGCTGGTCCTGCAAAGACAAGCATGGACGAAAAGGATGACACAGACGTCGGTCGGTGAAAGAGAGCATGCTACGCCTGCGAACAGATTTATAGCAACATCGACCGTATCACCTATTTGTCAGTACGGTTCAGCTCAGGACATTTTATTGTCGCCTCCGGCACTTGAAGAACTAGCACACGTGCAGATCGTTCAGCCAATGACCGACGTGCAGGCGTTGTTTGGCACGTGGCCAGGTAAAGCGGGTGACGGCTTCAAGGCGGAAGTCGACGAACTGCGACATCCCAGTGGCATATATCATCCTCTCGGTGAACGACAGGTGGGGAATAGGTGCGTAGGTGAGTGAGACGAGATGATGCCTGATGGAACAGTATGGAACGAGCCGCTAGTCGAACAGAGGTTTACCTACGACAGACATCGAGAACGACAGGCACCTTTTACCAATAGAAAATGTGCCGGCGTGGGTAAGCGCCGCGACGGGTGAGCGGTACTTTGCTCCGGAGACTGTTGAGCGCTTGCAGAAGGCCGTGTGGAGAAAGTGCAAGCCGGTTCGCATCATCCAGACGCCACTCTGCAAGTAGGTTATGATGTTCGTGGTTATAGACGAGAAATCCGTCCCTGCGGTATCGACTTGAGCATATCCTGATCTACTTGAAGGAGAGATACGCCAGAGAATGCGAGGGCCAAACTGGTACGATCAACTGAGAGGGATCCATGGAATGGTCCAGCAGTCATTGGAAGTTCCTGTCCGAGTCGGCTAAGAGAATCCGGCACCCCACTCTGTATCCTGAAAAATTGTCCAGACTTTGCATCAATTCTTATGTGTCTTGGGCGATGTAGTACTTTATCCCTTCTTGAGGGTTATCACGACGGCAATTGGCCCCAAGGAGACAGATCGCCTTGGGATACCCTACGAAATTGACAAGGCGTCCAGTAAGACCGCAAAGAGGAGGTACCATGAATCCGGCACGGGAATTTGAGCAGCGTCTCTTAGAATCCCTGCGGAGGTCGAGGATGGGGCAGGTAGTAGCTAGGACAAATAGCACGGACGCGCTTGACTTCGCTATCGTATTGCCAGATATGGGCATCACCTTTCAGTTGGATGCTAAGGTCAAAGCTCAACGATACAATCTATCCAATTGGCCGGGAGTATCGGTACCGCAAAATCATTTCTTCATTTTAGATGATTTGGCTTGGCGCAAAGTTCTGATCGATGGGATGTACGGAGGCTTTGCAATCAAGGACATCCCTGGAAGTAAGTATGTGTTTATTAGCCAGTTAGACTTGGGCTGTATGCCGTCTAAGAGGTTCAACCGGCGTATAAACCGCAACAGACCAGAGTTGAAAGGAAAGAGGGCTATCGATTTACGTAACGGCATATGTTCATCCTCTATAGATGATATGATCAGGGCTATTGGCCATTATATCCGTAACGCTGAAGAAAAGGCTCGAAACGACTTGCCTTGCTACGGCAATTACTTCGGGGAAAATATAGAAAGCGGCGGTATCCAACGTATCCCCGAACATTGGGAAAGAGATGTATGAAGTGAGCCTGACAATCTACAGCTACTTTTTCGTTCATGCAACACCAGAAAGAATCGACTGAGTGATCAAGCAGGAAAGGAAAAACTAGACCGCAAGAAAGTGTGGGAAGTCAGACAATAGGAAATACGGAAGCCAGTTTGGGAACTTATAGAGCAGGCGCAGACCTGCAAGGAACTAGAGCTTGCCGAAGAAAAGTAGATGAATCTAGATTCTTGGCACTGGTGGTTACCCATAGACTTTTTCTCTGACAGGGCAAAGGAGTTGCCGGATTATAACGGGTCGTCATATCAGTGGGCAGAAGAAGCCCATAATCGTCACCAAGAGCTAATTGAGCGTATAGATGAGACATACGCCGAGGACGAAAGAAACTAAAGAAAGGTACAGCCCCTAGCTTCCAGTTGCCTTAGGGGATACCCGCTTCCGACACGATGCGAAGTAACACGGCGGCCGAAGAGCCACTGCTCGAACAGAAAGTAACCTACCACTTCGAGATCGATGGGCGACTGGTTCTGGTGCCGGCGCGGGTGAACGTTGAGACTGGTGAGAAGTACTTTGCGCCGGAGACGGTTGAGCGCTTGCAGCAGGCTGTGTGGGGCCAGTGCCGGCCGGTTCGGACTGTTGAGACGGCGGTCTATGAGTATGGGGGGCTGGCCTGAGGGGTTGGGAAACTTTGGTGCTGTCTTGCGAGATGGGGAGTGGGAGAAATGTCATGACCAACAAGCAATCTGCGCTGACGAAGGAGGAGGTCCGGCTGTACCATGAGCAGGGCTGGGCGGGGCCGTTTACGCTGATCTCGGAGGAGGAGATGGCGGTGGTGCGGGGGCGGATTGATGAGGAGATTCTGGAGCCGGGACGGGCGCAGGGGCTGGCGGAGAAGGACTATTTTCATAACCGGCATCTGGATAACCGCGGCGTATATGAGCTGCTGAGCCATCCGAATTTGGTGGAGAGAGCGGCGAGCTTGCTGGGGCCGCATTTGGTGCTGTGGCGGACGAATTTTCAGATTAAGGCGCCGCTGAGTGAGCAGGAGGACTGGGATACGGAGGTGCGGTGGCACCAGGATTGCGCGTATTTTCAGCCTTCGCCGAATGTGATTCTGTCGGCTTGGATCGCGGTGGACAGGACGACGCGGGCGAACGGCTGTATGCAGGTGCTGCCAGGGAGCCATAAGCGGCTTTATCCGCACATCAGCGTCCCGGACGCCAAGGTTTTCGGCAAGGGCGTCGATCCGACTACGTTTAATGCGAGCGAGGCGGTCGATCTGGAGCTGAAGCCGGGGGAGTTTATCTTCTTCAATGAGAGTACGCTGCACTATTCGCCGCCGAACAGGTCGGAGACGAGGCGGTTTGGGATTACGCCGCGGCTGACGGTGCCGTTTGTGGACGTGGGGAGACGCGAGGAGATCGATGTGCTGATGGTGAAGGGCGAGGATTATATGGGGTTCTATAATGTGGTTGAACCGCCGGAGGGCAGTGGTAAGTGGTCAGTGGTTAGTGGTCAGTAACTGCGGCGGCTGATCGGCGGGGGGTGTGATGGGGGCGCGAGAGGTTCTCTCGCGCTTTTTCGCGCTTGGGAACTGGAGCCGGAGGCGTGTGCGGGGGTGGTGTGTGAGCACCTTTCGGTGGCCTCAACGGTTCCAATTGTATACGACGGTGGCTAGCAAGGGCGGGGCGTTGCGAACTGCAGTGGTCAGTGATCGGTGGTCAGTGGTCGGTGGCTGGAGACAGCAAGGAGGGAAGGAAACTTTGTTGGCTAGACAGTTTGCTGGGAAAGAATGATCACGGTGGCGAGACAGGGCGGGGCGTTGCAGGGGCGCGGAACTGCAGGGGTTAGGGGTCAGGGATCAGGGGTCAGGGGGCTGAGGGCTGAGACTGGAGCGGGGGAGGAAGCCACTGTTGGCTAGACATTTTGCTGGCGAAGAATGATCACGGTGGCGAGACAGGGCGGGGCGTTGCAGGGGCGCGGAACTGCAGGGGTTAGGGGTCAGGGATCAGGGGTCAGGGGGCTGAGGGCTGAGACTGGAGCGGGGGAGGAAGCCACTGTTGGCTAGACATTTTGCTGGCGAAGAATGATCACGGTGGCTAGCAAGGGCGGGGCGTTGCGGGGGCGCAGCCCCTGCACAAGGGAGGGCCGAAGGCCCGACCGCCCGGAACTGCAGTGGTCAGTGATCAGTGGTTAGTGGTCAGTGGAAGGTTGCCTGAGGGCCGCGGTTTGGAGGCGTTGGGCAGGTTTTTCTGAAGGTCAACTTTCGACTAGTAGCTCGCTGGGGTACATCATGCGCCAGGGGCCGGGCATCTCTTCGACGGGGACTTCGATCACGACGGGGAGGTCTGCGGCGAAGGCGTCGGTGAGGGCGTCACGGAGACTGTTGGCGGTGTGTACGCGGACTCCTATGGCGCCGAAGGACTCGACGAAGGCGACGAAGTCGGGATTGACGAGGTCTGAGGAGATGACGCGGCCGTCGTAGAGCTCTTTCTGCATGCGGCGGACGTTGCCGTATGCGCCGTCGTTGAAGACGACGGAAACGGTGTTGATGCCGTGCTGCACGGCGGTGGCCAATTCGGTTGCGCAGTAGAGGAAGCCGCCGTCGCCGGCGATGGAGAGGACCGAGCGATTGGGGACGGCTACTTTGGCGCCGAGCGCGGTGGGGAATCCCCAGCCCAGGGTGCCCTGATAGTTGGGGGTGAGGAATGTGCGCGGCTGGTAGACGGGCATGGCCATGTTGCTGGCATAGCCGACCTGCGTTAACTCATCGACGAAGATGCCATCATCGGGCAGGGCCTCGCGGATGGCGCGAATGTAGTCGATCTGGGGTTGGAATGAGTCGAAGAGTTCTTCTGTCTCCTTGTGGAGAGCAAGCATTTCGGCATTGCGGGAAGGGCGCTGGCGGTTGTAGCGGGGCAGACGCGGCAGCAGGGCGCGCAGGGCATCCGTGCTGTCGGCCGCGATCGTCACGGCTGCAGGGGCCAAGAAGCCTGATTCCTGCGGCGCGATGTCGATGCGTATCAGAGAGAGATGGTCGGGGCTCTTCCACTGAATTAGCGGCTTGGTCAAGCGTGTGCCGATGGCGATGGCGAGGTCGGCCTGCTCCCAGAGGGGTTCGCCGGCTGCGTAGGTATGACTGAAAGGATGGCGGCTGGAGAGGACGCCGCGCCCGCGACCGCTGGCGATGACAGGGGCCTGGAGGGCTTCGGCCAGGGCGCGGACCTCTTCGCCGGCGTCCATGGCGCCGCCGCCGACGAATATGACGGGGTTGCGTGCCTCGCCCAGGAGCCGGGCTGCCTCTTCGATGGTGTCGGTATTCACTGCTGGCCGGCGCACGGTGAGGGCCTGTGGGGCGTCGTCTATTTCCGCCTTGCCGGCATAGACGTTCAGAGGGATCTCCAGCCCGACGGGTCGCGGGCGGTTTGAGCGCATTTCGCTGAGCGCCATGGCCAGCAGGCGCGGGAGTTCGGCGGGGCTTTCGGCGCGGCGCGCCCACTTGGTGAGCGAACGCATAACAACCAACTGATCCGGGATCTCGTGCAACAATCCATAATCGCGGCCGATCTGGTCGGTATGGATCTGGCCGGCGAGGCAGAGTACGGGCGCATTGGTGGCGTAGGCGGTTGCGAGCGCGGCGGTGGTGTTGAGAAATCCGGGGCCGGGCACGACAGCGTAGACGCCGGTTTTGCCGGAGGCGAGCGCGTAGCCGAGGGCCATGTAGGCTGCGCCCTGCTCGTGGCGGGTATGGATGGCGCGTATCTGGTCGCCGGCATCGTAAACGGCGTTATAGAAGTGGTCGTTCTGGACGCCGGGCAGGCCGAAAATCGTGTCGATGCCGTGGGAGAGAAGGGCCTGGACAAGCGCTTCGCCGCCGGTGCGGATGGTGTTCATGGGCTACGCTCTTGGATGTGTAAGCTAGTGCGTGGTCGAGTCATCGGCGTAAGCGTTGTTGACGATTCTCTCTGGTTGATAAAGATAGTGGTCAAGTCTGCATTGTACGCCAGTTGCTGTCGAACAGTTTGTCAGGCGTGTGCATCCTAAACTTTTGGACAGCCGCTGTCGATTTCAGGATTTTCGGGAGTCCTGTAGCACACTTTTCATGCCTTTAGCCCCATCTGCAGTGCCTTTGTCGACCGGCCCTTAATCTCCGCCGCTGTTCAGGCTATGCGATTACCTACTCGTTGGCAGACGCCACCTTGGCTGAGCCGCACCGCTGGAATCAGGGCATACGGTGGGTGAGGCATGGTTTTGGAGGGGGGCGTTGCGGGGGCGCAGCCCCTGCACAAGGGAGGCCGCTTGCGGCCGACCGCCCAAAATACAACAATGAGGGGAGAAAGAACACCTTTGCTCGCCTCGTTCAGGGTTGCGAATCAGTTGCGGCTGAGTCGTTACGTTTTCAGTTCTTAGTTTTTCGTGAGCACCTTCCTGTTGCTGAGACAGGATTGCGTTGCTAAACACTGCAGGTCAGGCGAACTGGTATTCGCGGGAGGCGACGATTAGTTGGAGCATCAGGACGATGCGGTCGGTGTTTTCGTCGGTTTCGGCGTTGGCGCTGCCGTTGGAGGGGAAGACGAGGTCGCCGCCGCTCTGGGCAAAGCGTATCAGGTCGGCGCGGGTTTTCTCCTCGAGGGTCAGGGGGCCGACGAGGTCGAGACAGTTGTCGACGAACTGTTCGGGGGTGAGGCTGTCGCCTGCGGCGCGCAGCCGTTTGATAACCGCCTGGATGCCCGGTTTGCTGGGGTCGCCCACTTCGTCGACGGCGAAGTTGATGCGTTCGGTGAGCATGCCGCCGTCGATCCACTCCTGTCCGGTGTGCCAGCCCTCCACGGTGGGCGGGTTGAAGAGCTCCTGGCCCATCACTTTGGCGGCGTTGTGGTAGCTCAGCATGCCGGGCGCGGGCGTGCGATTGGTGCCGACCAACTTGAGAATGCCGGTGATCAGCTCGGTGGGGCTCTTCACCTTCTTGAAGCGGGCCGCTTTGAAGAAGTCGCTATTGAAGAGCGTGCGCAGGACGTGGCGCAAGTCCCCTTTCGACTCCATGAAGGCGTCGGAGAGGGTGTCGATGGCGTCCGGGTCCTGGGGCGGCGTCACATTCCAGGACGGGACCTGCGGCTCATCGGCGACGAAGAAGTTGTAGAGATGGCGGGAGATGAAACGGGCCGTGGCCGGCTGTTCGACGATGATATCGATGATGTCGTCGCCGTTGAAGTTGCCGGTGTGGCCGAGGAAGGTCTTCTCGGAGTAGTCGTGGTCCTCCTCACGGAAGAGGAATTCAGGAGAGTAGTAGCCGTGGGGGTAGAGGGGGACCGGCTGCGCGAAGGTCCAGCCGGTGAAGGCGAGCGCGCAGTTCTTGATGTCCTCTTCGGTGTAGTTGCCCACGCCCATCGAGAAGAGCTCCAGCAGCTCACGGCCGTAGTTCTCGTTGGGTTCGCCCTTGATGTTCTCGCTGTTGTCGAGCCACTTGATCATCGCCGGGTTCATGGAGAGCTCGAGCAGGATCTCGCGTATGTTGCTCATGCCGATACGGCGGAAGAGATCGATCTGGTCGCTCATGGCGAGGGCGTGCGCGACCTTGGCGAAGCCGGTGGCGAAAACGTGATGCCAGAAGAGAGCCATCTTCTCTTCCAGCTGGCGCGGGTTGTTGAGCATGCGGTAGATCCAGGTGCCGGAGAGGATATTCGGCATAAACTCACCGCCGAAGTAGCGCTTCACAATATCCTCGTCGATCGGCGGGCAGCGCTCCATGTCCACCAGGTCTTCGACGACTTCGTCGTACCCCTTTGCGACAAGGGCCTCCAGCTCTTCACGGCTGGCGCCGAACCCCGCCCGGCGCAGCAGATGGGCCATCAGGCCCAGATCCTCATCTGCCATTTTTCCCTCCTAACTGCAGTGGTCGGTGGTTAGTGGGGGAGCCGGTTGACTGGCCTTGTTGCGGGCGCGATTAATCTGTGCGGCCGCGAATTGATTTTGGCTGCTAGATTCGCTGGGCGCTAAATATTCAGGGCCGGCGCACGGCGCGGCGGCGCGAACTGTAACTCGTTCAACTCCACGTACTGCTTCTGGTAGACCTGGACGCGGTAGGAGCCGGTGTCGGGCACGTACATGAGGCCGTCCTCGCTGACGACGACGGACTGGGGCCAGCGCAGGAGCTTCTGGACTTCCAGCTTGGCCATGTCGCGCAGGCGGTTGGGGTAGGCGTTGGTCAGCATGTAGGAGATGGCCACTTTGGAGAGGGTGGCGTCGCCGATGAACTGTTGCACGTAGCGACCCTCTTCGTTGAAGAGCTGGACGCGGTTGTTGCCGCGGTCGACGACGTAGATGTCACCGTGCTTGTCGACATCGACGCCGCTGGGGCGGTTGAACTGGCCGTCGTCGCAGCCCGAGGTCCCGAAGGCCATCTTGAATTCGCCGTCGGCGCTGAATTTCTGGACGCGGTCGTTGCGCCAGTCGGCGACGTAGACATCGCCCCGCTCGTCGACGGCGATGCCCCAGGGCATGTTGAATTCGCCCTCGCCGCAGCCGTGGCTGCCCCAGCCGCCAAGGAGGCCGCCCTCGCGGGTGAACTTCTGGACGCGGTGGTTGAGCGTATCGACGACGTAGAGATTGCCCTCGGCGTCGAAGTCCATGCCGGACGGGCCGTTGAGCTGGCCGGGCCCGCTGCCCTCTTCGCCCCAACTGTCGATCAGCTCGCCCTCGTTGTCGATGATGGTGACGCGGTGCAGCGCCTCATCGGTGAGGTAGAGGTTCTCGTCGCTGTCGGCGAGGATGGTGACCGGCCAGGTGACCTTGCCCGGCTCGTCGCCGTAGATGCCGAAGTTGCCGAGGTCACTGTCCTCGGTGCTGTATTTGCGGATGAGCGCGGTACCCTCGCTGCGGCAGAGGATGTAGAGGCGGTCCTCTTTGCCGAACGCCAGATCGATGGGATAGTTTGTCAGCCGCCGCATTCCCAACGTCTTGTGGAAGGGATATCCGGCGCGCAAGAGACCGTATGGTCTGCCCACGGTGTGACTCCTTTTGAGTTTCTAGTTTTCAGTTTTTAGTTTTTAGGTAACTACTAAGCCTACCTAGTCTCAGGAAGGCAGTGCCGAAAATTTGTTGTTTGTAGTAGAGTAAATGGCATGAGTGAATCCATGGTCGCGAGTCGTGAGCAACTAGAGCAGCTATATCAGGAAAGCCTTGCGTTGAATCGTGCCTTGCGTCAGCAAGTGGCAGAGCAGCAGGCAATGCTCCGCGTGCTGCAGGAACAGACTGCGACACAACAGGCGTTGATCCAGAAGCTGCAGGATCAACTGGCGAAAGACAGTCACAACAGCGGCAAGCCGCCGAGCAGCGATGGTCCGAAGAAAGGCAGGCGCAAGAGTCTGCGCCGCTCTGGGCAGCGGCCGCGTGGAGGGCAACGCGGGCACAAAGGACGCACCTTGATGCAGGTGGCGGAGCCGGACCATGTCATCGTCCATGAGCTGGCGGATTGCCCGCACTGCCAGACAGATCTGACAGCGGAGGCAGTCACGCGGCAAGAGAAACGGCAGGTGTTCGACGTTCCGCCGGCCCGCATCGAAGTAACGGAACATCAGGCGGAAGTCAAGCAGTGTCCTGGTTGTGGTGCGAGCGTAAAGGGAGAGTTTCCCTCTCACGTTACGCAGCCGACCCAGTATGGTCTGCGTCTGAAGGCGTTTGCCTGCTACCTCTACAGCCAACAGTTCATCCCTTTCGCCCGCATCAGAGAGTTGCTGACTGCGCTCTACGGGGATGCACCTTCGGAGCCGGTGATTCTCGCCGCTGTTCGCCAACTTGCCAAGCGTACACAGGGGAGTCTGGCCCAGATTCGCCAACGACTGATTGCTGCTCCTGTCGTCCATTTCGATGAGAGCGGCATGCGTGTCGTAGAGCGGTTGCAGTGGTTGCACGTGGCCAGCACAGAAAGGCTGACCCAGTACCACGTCCATGCCAAACGCGGGCATATCGGCATGCGAGCCGGAGGCGTCCTGCCCCATTTCAAAGGCGTTGCTCTGCATGATTACTGGCGCTCCTACTTCAAGTTTAGCGACTGTCAGCATAGCCTCTGCAACGTCCATCACCTGCGCGACCTCAACTTCATCATCGAACAGTACGACCAGGCATGGGCCAAGAAGATGAAGCGCTTGTTGTGCGACATCAAAGACGAAGTCGCATCAACCTCAACACGGCATACGACCTTGCCGCCAGACCGTCTGGCCTACTACGAGGCCGAGTACGATGCGCTCATTGCCGAGGGTTTTGCCGACAACCCTGCCCCGCCAAAGCCAAAACGCAAACCGATCGGCCGACCCAAACAGTCGCCGCCCAAAAACCTGCTTGACCGTTTGCACAAACACAAGGCTGGCGTCTTAGCCTTCATGTATGACTTCCGCATCCCTTTTGACAACAACCTGGTCGAACGAGATGTACGCATGATCAAGGTCCAACAGAAGATATCCGGCTGCTTTCGCACTGAAGACGGGGCACACATCTTCTGTGCACTGCGTTCCTATATCTCTACTGCTCGTAAACATGGCCTCAACGCAATTGATGCCATCCACAACGCCTTTCTTGGCCAACCCTTTATCCCTGACTACAACCAGGCTTAGTAGTTACGTTTTTAGTAACTGCAGCTTACACAGTGGTTCGCTAAGAACCTGAAAACTGTTTGCTACGAACTATACGGATTTATCTGTTCGAATTGGCCGCCGACGATTTCGGTGGGATCGATGCCCATCCACTGCTCAAGTACGGTGCCGTAGATGCCGCGGAAGTCGATGGTGTGCTCCATGTCCTCGCCGTGGACCCAGCGGTTGGGGTCGAGCGAGGGGTATTGGGCGTAAAGACCGCCCTGAACGTGATCGCCGATGATGAATGCGCCGCCGCCGGAGCCGTGGTCGGTGCCGCTGGCGTTGTCGCGGATGCGGCGGCCGAACTCGGTGAATACGAGCATCGTGACCTCGGAGGAGGCGTTGTGGGCGCGCAGGTCCTCGAAGAAAGCGGTGACGGCAGTGCTGAGGTCGGCGAGCAGCTTGGGATGGTCGGGGACCTCGTTGGCGTGGTTGTCGTAGCCGCCTTGCGCGGTGTAGAAGACGCGGGTGCCGAGCCCGGCCAGATGGACGCGGGCTACGTCGCGCAGGCTGGTGGCGATGGCGCTGTCGCCATACTCCACGGTTGAGCTGTAGCCGTCTTTCGCCTTCTTGAGTTCGTCGGTGCCCTGGATGACGTTGAGGCCGGTCTGTGAGAGGTAGTCCATGACGTAGCCGGCGCCGACCTCGTGGCCGTACATGCCTTTGAAGACTTCGAGCGCCTGCGTGCGGCGGCGGGGTTCGTCGATGCCGGTGAGCAGGCCGTAGGTGTCGAGGTTGGCGAAGGAGGTGACGGGTACGCCGGGCACGGCCATGGCGCGGGGCAGGCCCTGGCCGACGTTGACGCCGGTGAGGACGTTGTGGCCGCCGGGGTCCAGCTCGCGGATCATGCGTCCGACCCAGCCTTCGGTGCCGATCTCGATCGGTTCGCAGGTGTGCCAGATGTCCATGGCGCGGAAGTGGGAGCGGTTGGAGTTGGGGTAGCCGATGCCCTGCACGACTGCGATGTCGCCGGCATCGTACATTGTCTGCAAGGGCGCGCAGTTCGGGTTCCAGGCCAGGGTGTCGTGGATGGGCAGGACTTCGTCCTCCTTGAGACCGACCACGGGCCTGGAGTCGTAGTAGATGCCGGCGGTATAGGGGACGACGGTGTTCATGAAGTCGTTGCCGCCGCTGAGCTGTACGACAACGAGTACGGGATCTTTTTTGTGGTCAACCATCTTTTCTTCCCTTTTTTTAACTGAAGTTTTTCGTTTTCAGTTTCTAGTTTTTGGTGAACACCTTCCTGTTGCTGAGACAGGATTGCGTTGCTAAACACTGCAGGTCAGGCGAACTGGTATTCGCGGGAGGCGACGATTAGTTGGAGCATCAGGACGATGCGGTCGGTGTTTTCGTCGGTTTCGCCGTTGGCGCTGCCGTTGGAGGGGAAGACGAGGTCGCCGCCGCTCTGGGCGAAGCGTATCAGGTCGGCGCGGGTTTTGTCCTCGAGGGTCAGGGGGCCGACGAGGTCGAGACAGTTGTCGACGAACTGTTCGGGGGTGAGGCTGTCGCCGGCGGCGCGCAGCCGTTTGATGACGGCCTGGACGCCCGGTTTGCTGGTGTCGCCCACTTCGTCGACGGCGAAATTGACGCGTTCGGTGAGCATGCCGCCGTCGATCCACTCCTGGCCGGTGTGCCAGCCCTCGACGGTGGGCGGGTTGAAGAGCTCCTGGCCCATGACTTTGGCGGCGCGGTGGAAGCGCGGAATGCCGGGCGTGGGCGTGCGATTGGTGCCGACCAGCTTGAGAACGCCGGTGATCAGCTCAGTGGGGCTTTTCACCTTCTTGAAACGGGCCGCCTTGAAGAAGTCGCTATTGAAGAGTGTGCGCAGGACGTGGCGCATGTCCCCTTTTGACTCCATGAAGGCGTCCGAGAGGGTGTCGATGGCGTCCGGGTTCTGGGGCGGCGTTACATTCCAGGACGGGACCTGCGGCTCGTCGGCGACGAAGAAGTTGTAGAGATGGCGGGAGATGAAGCGGGCGGTTGCCGGCTGTTCGACGATGATGTCGATGATGTCGTCGCCGTTGAAGTTGCCGGTGTGGCCGAGGAAGGTCTTTTCGGAGTCGTCGTGGTCCTCCTCGCGGAAGAGGAATTCGGGGGAGTAGAAGCCGTGGGGGTAGAGGGGAACCGGCTGCGCGAAGGTCCAGCCGGTGAAGGCGAGGGCGCAGTTCTTGATGTCGTCCTCGGTGTAGTTGCCGACGCCCATCGAGAAGAGTTCCAGCAGCTCGCGGCCGTAGTTCTCGTTGGGTTCGCCCTTGATATTCTCGCTGTTGTCGAGCCAGTTGATCATCGCCGGGTTCATGGAGAGTTCGAGCAGAATCTCGCGTATGTTGCTCATGCCTATGCGGCGGAAGAGATCGATCTGGTCGCTCATAGCGAGGGCGTGCTCGCCCTTGGCGTAGCCGGTGGCGAAGACGTGATGCCAGAAGAGGGCCATCTTCTCTTCGAGCTGGCGCGGGCTGTTGATCATGCGGTAGATCCAGGTGCCGGAGCGGATATCCGGCCCTTCACCGCCAAAGTAGCGCTTCACAATATCCTCGTCGATCGGCGGGCAGCGCTCAATGTCCACCAGGTCATCGACGACTTCGTCGTACCCCTTTGCAGCATAGGCCTCCAACTCTTCACGGCTGGCGCCGAAGCCTGCCCGGCGCAGCAAATGAGCCATCAGGCCCAGATCCTCATCTGCCATTTTTACCTCCTGACTGCAGTGGTCGGTGGTTAGTGGTTAGTGGTTAGTGGTCAGGGCGAGTTCTGACAATGCATTCATTTCTCTCGTAAAAACTGTTCCATTTCGGTAACGAACCAGATTGATAGGGCGCCGCCGCGCTCGTCGGGGCCGAATATGGCGGGGCGGTCGAGGTAGTCGCGGGTGCTTTGCTGGACGCCGGTGCCGGTGCAGACGTCGACGAGACCGCCGTTGTCGTCGATGCGGGCGGCTACGCCTTGCCAGGCGCGGGTCAGCATGTCTGTATAGCCGGCGTCGAGCCAGCCGCGGCGCAGGCCGCGGGCGAGGGCGTAGCCGACCATACAGGTGACGGTCATTTCGGGGTAGGAGCCGGGGCCGTTGACGACCTGGCGCCACATGCCGCTGCGGTGCTGGTAGCCGCGCAGGGCTTGGAGATGGCGGCGATGGATAGCGAGCACGGCTGCGCGGTCGGGATGGCTGTCGGGCAGATAGGTCAGCGTTTCGGCATAGCTGAGGGCGGCGAAGCCGTTGCCGCGTCCCCAGTAGAAGGGGGTCTCGCGATCGTGCCAGAAGAGGCCGTCGTCCTGCTGCACGTTGGCATCGAGCAGGAAGCGTGTGAGGATGGTCAGGTAGGCGTCGTCGCCGGTGAGTTTGAAGGCGCGGCCGAGGACGGCGGCGGTGAAGAACATGTCCTCGACCTGGTAGCTGGGGTTGGACGGGATGGGCGCGCCGTTGTCGTGGGCGGCGCGGTAGCGGTCGGCGGTTTGCACGAGCAGGTCGGCGTAGCGGTTATCGCCGGTCGTTGCCGCGAGTTCATCGGCCCAGACAAGGCCGGCGAGGTTGGCGCCGCCGTCGCCGCCGGTGGGGAACCAGGGCTTGGCGCCGGACATGTAGGGCGCGACCATGGCTGCGATGCCGTCAGATGGATCGGCGTATTCTGCGTCCAATTGGGCGAGCCGGAGGCGTCCGCTGACGGCGACGCCCTGGGTGTAGATGACGGGATCGAGTTCGTGGCCGTAGACGGCGGCGAGGATGCGGGCGATGTCGAGGGGCGAGCGGGCGGCGCGGGTTTGCAGGGCGCTGCGGGTGGGGGAGCGGGCGTGGTCGGGGACCTGGGCGAGAACGGTCCACAGCTTGGCGAGTTCGTCTTCGAGGTCGGCGGCGGCGCAGGTGAGGCGCAGGCTGAAAATGGGCGGCAGCAGGTTGGGCTCGCCGGTGGACATCGCGCCGAGGAGCGAGCTATCGGCCGGCAGCGTGGTCGCGTTGAGCACGGAACGGAACTGCGACAGCAGCTCGAGGCAGTAGGCAGAGCCCTCCCAGGTCGTGCTTTCGCCGAGGCGGATTTCGAGTACGAGGTCGGGTCCCTGGAAGCTGATCCAGCGCCAGAGGTAGTGGGCTTCGGGATTGGCGTCGTAGTAGGAGTCTCCCGGCGGGGGGTAGCCGGTGCCGGGGTTGCCGCCGGCGCCGTTTTCGGGCGCGCTGCCCAGGGCGAGGCCGTCGGGATTGGCGCAGGGGACGGCGCTGAGGGCATACCGCTGGGATAGACCGGGCGCGGCGCTGTAGGAGTTCAGCGCGGCCAGGGCTGCGTCGGCGTCTTCCTGCTTGCCGGAGAGTCCTCCGATGAGAACGAGCTGCAGGCGCTCGCCTGCGGGGGGCTGGTCGGCGCCGTGCAGGAGCGCTGGGATCTGTCGTTCGGTGCGGGTAACGCCGCAGGCGTCGAGATGCCAGAAGCCGGGCGCTTGTGATACGAGAGCTTCGATCTGCTGGTCGAGAGTCATGGAACACCAGTGGCTAATAGTCGGTGGTCAGTGGTCGGTGGTCGGTGGTCAGTATTGTTGATGGCGGGCCCGCATTTTTTCCAGGGAAAAGGTTTCTGATTCGTAAAAGTCGAAGATTTCGGCCTCGCGGGTGCGGACTTCTTCGGCGAGGCGGAGGACGTCGTCTACGTGTTCGGTTGGGATACGCACAACGCCGTCGGAGTCGGCGAGGAGCAGGTCGCCGGAATGGATACGCAGGCGGCCGGCCGTGACGGGCGCGCCGAAGCGGTTCATGTTGAAGACGCCGTGGCCGGGGACGGTGCCCCAGGCCCAGACGGGCAGGCCGACGTGGCGGATGCCGATCAGGTCACGCACGGTGCCTTCGGCGATGACGCCGATGACGCCGAGCCGTTTGTGGACGCGGGCCATGCCGTCGCCGACGCAGGCGCCGCGGCCGGGGTTGATGTCGAGGTCCTGGAAGACGGCGATCAGAGGGCCCTGCTGGCTGCCGAGGTAGTCGTAGTAGTCGATCCACTCGAGGGCGGTGGAGTCTTCATCGTTGGTGGTGACTTCGGCGGTGACGGCAAAACCGGCGACGAGGCCCATGTCGGGCATAAGGCAGCGGATGGTGTGGTCTGTGTAGTCGAGATTGGGCAGGCCGAGCTTGAGGGCGACGGCGTTGAAAATGGTGGCGGAGTCGTAGCGCTTGAGTGCGGCGATCTGCTCGGACAGCATTCAGGGGTCTCCTGGTTCGATGTATCGTAGACGGGCGGGGGGCTCCTGTCTTTAGTAGTCGCTATTCGGGTTGATAAAGAGGTTTTGGATTGCACCTGTAATGATATAAACAATCGTTTGAGACTGCAACCTGATTTTTTCGCTGGCGGGGGGTGGATAGGGCCAACTGCGATTATCCACGAAGGGCACGAAGGGACACGAAGAAAACCCTTCGTGAAACAGCCTCAAGATGAAATGGTATACTGTGCGACGGGCATCGGCCCAGTGCACTAACGAATTAAAAAATAACCGGATCGCCCGCCTGATCCAACTTGGTGAAGACAGATGACAGTGAAGATAGAAATCTCAATGAGCTGCACTTTGAATGAGAAAGTGGAAAGCCTGGCTCAAGAAATGAAAGTGTCCCGAAATGAGTTTCTTTCCCTCGCGGTTCAAGCGTTAATCGAGCGACATGAAACGAGACGTATGATGGCGGCGCTCAACGACGCATATAAGGAGTTCCCTGACGAGGAGGAGCGAGCGACTTTAAGACAAATGCAAGAGCTCCATCGAAAGACGTTGAGGGATGATCCGTGGTGATCGAACGGCGATGTAATTTGGGCAGATTTGGGTAGCGGGTCAGGGGCAAGGCCGAGGCGTTCCCACGTTATTCTACAGGTCAGATTGCTCGATTCGCGCGTCAGGCCAAGTTAACACCTCCTCGCGCAAGGCGACGCCGAGGCCGGGCTTTGCGGGCAATGATAGCATGCCGGCGCTGATGGGGATGCGCTCGGTGACTACGTCGTTGTACCAGCCGTCGTAGTAGGCGCGGACGGTTTCGAGAATCATGGCGTTGGGGATGTGGAGCATGAGGTGGGCGGCGGCCCAGAGGGCGACGGGGCCGGTGGCGTCGTGGGCGGTGACTGGAAGGTAGTAGGTGTCGGCGTGGGCGCAGATTTTGCGGGTTTCGCTGATGCCGCCGGTCCAGGTTATGTCGGGGATGATGATGTCGGCAGCGTTGGCTTCGACGACGCGGCGGAAGCCGAAGCGGGTGAATAGGCGCTCGCTGACACAGAGGGGGATGCGGCTTTCGGCCTTGAGACGGGCGTAGGATTCGACGTTGTCGGGCGGGATCATCTCCTCCAGCCACATGATGTTGTAGGGCTCCAAGGCGCGGGCGATTTCGATGGCTGCGGGCAGGTTCCAGCGGGCGTTGCCCTCGATGGCGATCTGCATTTTGTCGCCGACTGCGGCGCGGACCGCTTCCACGCAGGCGACACCCCTTTTCAAGGTATCTTTGTCGAGGTAATGGCGCACCGCACTGGGCGCGCCTGTTTCCGCGCCGGTCGGGCCGGGCGGCAGGTCGAAGGGCCAGATCTTCATGGCGCTGATGCCGTGGTGGAGCAGGTCTTGGGCCAGCTGGCCGGCGCGGCCTTCCATCCAGGTCTGGGCGTCCTGGTTTGCGCCGTGGCCGAGGCAGGTGTTGTAGATGGGGATGCGGTCGCGGCTGAGGCCGCCGAGCAGGTTGTAGATGGGCTGGCCCGTGTACTGGCCGACGATGTCCCAGAGGGCGATGTCGACGGCGCTGATGGCGCGCGTTTCGGCGCCGCCGTAGCCGAATGCGTTGACGGCGGCGAACATGGTGTGCCAGTGGCGCTCGATGTCTAGCGGGCTGCGGCCCAGAAGCAGGGGAGCGAGATCGTCGTGGATGAGGGCGCTGACGGCGCGGGGCGCGTAGGAGGTCTCGCCGAGGCCGATCAGACCGTCGTCGGTGTGGATGCGCAGCCAGAGCGAGTGGGGATGGCGGCCAAGGCGGATGGTTTCGAGGCGGGTGATCTTCATTGGGGTCGGTGGGTGGAGGGCATCAGTTAGAGTGAAATGGAAGGGAACTGCTCTCGGCAGGGTACGTTCGGCGTTTGCGCGCGTTCGATCGGCGTAGAGACTGCCGTGCTATTTTCCACTTCCGAAAGGTCAGGACGGGCTGACGGTGTCAGTTCGTGCGGCGATTGCGGTCAGGTTCGGTCGGCGTCACGGTCGCGGAGGATGTTGTGCGGCTGTACACGTGTCTCCGTGAGCGCTTTGCGTTCGCGAACTTCTTGCAGTCAAGCGGTTATGGACGGGCGCGACGCGATACGTTCCAACTCCGCGCGCAAGAACTCTTGCATGGACTGGCCTTGAAGCGCGGCGCGCCTGGCCAACTCATCGCGAACTTCCTCAGGGACATTTCTGATCGTAATTCTTACAGGCATGATTGGATTGTGCCGAAAACAGAGGTGTTTTGCAACAGT
Source organism: Caldilineaceae bacterium (assembly GCA_965207495.1). Taxonomy (GTDB): domain Bacteria; phylum Chloroflexota; class Anaerolineae; order Caldilineales; family Caldilineaceae; genus Bin5. The sequence goes on along the minus strand of OZ242287.1, from coordinate 1,000,205 downwards.
CAAAACATCTGGGGGTGCATCCCAGTGATATTGTGTTCCGGCTTCTAGAGGGGCACAGGGCAGGCAAAAGGCCTGCCCCTACCGGACCGTGTGGGGGTAAACACTGTTGGCTAGACACAATGCTGGGGAAGAATACACACGGTGGCTAGCAAGGGCGGGGCGTTGCGGGGGCGCAGCCCCTGCACAAGGGAGGGCCGAAGGCCCGACCGCCCAAATGCAAGGAAAGAGTGAAGAGTAGAGAGGAGAGAGTGACACCAATTGTTCTGCCTGCGGCTGGAACGGAAACTGACCGTGGCTTGGTTGCAGCACGAGGTATAAGAGAGTTCACCCCCGTTTTGGGATGCACCCGACATCAGGGCCGTCACGCCTGGACGAACATACTGCCGACCACTTGGGGCCAAACACTTCTTAGTGCGGCGGGACGATTGAGGCTAGCTCGCTGCGCATGAAGTCGATGTAGCGGCGGTATCTTGACGGGCTCGTCTTCCAGGTGGTGGGGGTGCCGTGGCCGATGCCGAAACGTTTCTGTTTGCCGATGGCTTTGGCCTGGTGATGGGCGTCCTCGCGCCAGAGGTCTTCGTCGCCCTGCTCGATGACGGTGATGGCGTGGGAGTTGGAGTAGATGCAGACTTCCTCGCCGAGGGCCTGGCGGACTGTGACGATATCGTTCGAGTAGTTCTTGAGGCCGCATTCGACCTGGATGCAGTGGAAGTCCAGCTTGGCCAGGTGGGGCAGGCGGGGTTCGATCCAGCCCATAAGGGCCATGCTGCTGATGAGGCCCTCGTCATGGATGTACTGGAAGGCCTTTATTTCGCCGGGCAGGGCGAACTCGACATAGTGGTTGTCGGAGATCATGTCGGCGGAGGCGAACCATTGCATCAGCTGGTAGCCGTGCACGCCGAGCATTCTGGCCAGGCGGCACTGCTGGCGGATGACCTCTTCGTGGCGGTCCATGAGGGCGAAGACGAGGTCTTTCTGGAAGAACATGGCGTCGAAGAGCTTGTCGTAGCTGAGCATGTAGAAGGAGGTGGGGAAGGGCGCCATGTCTCCCATGTAGAGGAAGACGGTGTCGTCGAAATGTTCGATCAGCTTTTTGGTGAAATCGTAGGCGCCGGTGGCCAGCATCTCCTCGGCGGTGGGCGGGGGGTCGAGGCGCTCGACGTCGGCGGCGGTCTCGAAGAGGGGCTCGTCGGGCGGCAGGTCGGGCGGGAACTCGTGGTAGCGGGTCTTGCTGCGCGAGCCGATGTCGACGAGCACTGGTACGCCATCCTCCTCGGTAACGTACTGCTGGCCGCGCTGGCCGTAGGCTTTGCCGCTGCCGCAGGGGATGTAATCGAGACCGAGCACATCGTGGAGCACGTCGTAGAATTTCAGTCTCTGCTCATCGGTGCCGTGTGACAGGTGGAGGAAGTTCAGCCCCAGGATCTCCGGCCAGTGCGGCATCATCGACCAATTGGGGGACACGTTGAGGGTGGGGTACATGTCCATGGGGTCGCCATTGATGGCGGCCATATATCGTTCGAGCGATGTCATTTCCTGCAAGATCCTGCTCCTTTGGAACTGCGGTGGTCAGTGGTCAGTGATCAGTGGTCAGTTGCTGGCTAAGAGCCGGTGAGTTCGAAATGGTAGTTGCCGGAGCCGACGTTGACGTCGATATAGCCGGCGCGGGGGCTGGCGGATGTGAGGCCGTCGCGGCCTTCGACATAGGTGTTGTCTTGCCAGATGGTGTTGCCGTTTTCGCTGATGGAAATGTTGTTCAGGCCCAGTGTGGGCAGGCTGATGCGGGCGCGGCTGTTGACCGGGATGTTGACCTCGAGCGAAATGGATTGGTCGGTGCGTCGCCAGTGGGAGGAGAGTTCGCCGTGTACTGTCTTCATTGTGGCGCGGGCGTGTTGGAGGTCGCCGAGGGGGTGCGGCTCGATATGAATCTCGCGGAAGCCGGGCGTCATGGTGGCGGGTCCGTGATAGTCGGGGCCTTTGATGCCGGCGAGGTCGTTGTAGAAGAATTCGTCGATTGAGGCCCACATGATCATGCTTTCGGCGGCGCCGACGGTGCTCTGCAGGCTCCAGGATTCCCAGATGGTGGTGGCGCCCTGCTCGACCATGTAGCCCCAGCCGGGATAGGTGGGGGTGGCGACGAGGTCGTGGAGGACCTCTCCCTGCCCGTATTGTGTCAGGGCGTCGATGAGGCAGGTGACGCCGGTGTTGCCGGTGTGGTGATGGCCGCCCCAGGTGTCGACGATATTGTGGACGATGTCCTGGACGACGCCGGCTTCGCTGGCGGGCGGCACGATGCCGAGAGCCAGGGGAAAGAGGTTGGCGGTCTGTGAGCCGGTGGCGTAGCGGTGGGCATCGGGGTCGAGCCACTCGCTGTTGAGGGCGTCCTTGATCTGTTCTGCGAGGCTGCCGTAGTGGGCGGCCTCATCTTCCTTGCCGAGGTAGTCGGCGACCTTTGAGATGATGGCCGCGTTGAGGTAGTAATAGCCGGTCCAGAGCAGGGGCGGCGGCGTCTCGGAAGAGACGAACTCTTCTTCGCCGGGTGCGGCGCCGGGCAACATGTGGTCTCCGTAGTGGCCTTCGTTGACGATGTGGTTCTCCGCCACGGAGGTGAGATAGTCGGTCCAGAGGCGGATGGCGTCGTAGTGTTCTTCGAGGATGCGGCTGTCGTCGAAGTACTGGTAGAGATACCAGACGAGGATGGGGTAGTTGCCGCCCCAGGCCGGATCGGGGTCGTCGCGTTGGACGTAGTTGGGGCAGATGTCGGGGACACTGCCGTTCTCGAGCTGGGCGTCCTTAATGTCGTCGAGCCATTTTGTCCAGAAGCGCGGCATGTGCTTGCGGGGGTAGAGGGATGAGGCGATGGTGGCCGGGTCGGTCCAGGCCCAGTGCTCACGGTGCAGGCAGTCGAGGGGGATGCCGAAGAGGCCGTTGGTGACTGTCCAGTGCACGAGTTCGTGGATGCGGTTGAAGGTTGGATTGGAGCATTCGAAACCGCCGGAGAGGTCCACGTCGGAAAAGACCACGCGGCCCTGAAGCTCTTCGACGCTGATGGGGCGGTCGCTCTCGACCTGAACGTAGCGCACAGGGTGGTAGGTGAAGCGCGGTTCGTAGGTTTCGCCGTCCGGGTCGCCCTTGAGTATGTAGACGTCGATCTCGTCGCCTTCTACGTGGGCGCTCGCGCGGGAGCGGTGGCGGTAGTAGAACTCGCCGGACTCCTGATCGACGAGGCCGGTGTCTTCGAGGACTTGGCAGGCATACTTGATGGTTACTTTGGTGCCGCGTTCGCCCTTGAGCCGCAGCTTGGCCCAGCCGCCGAATAGCTGGTTCAGTTCATAGACGTGGACGCCGTCCCGGGGCTGGCTGACGCTTACCGGCTGCAAGTCTTGCTGCACGCGGATGGGCGGCATCACCTGCGCAACCATTGTGCCGCCGGGGGCGTCCTTGTCGACGGCCGCGTCCCAGCTGGAATCGTCGAACCCGGCTGATGCCCAGCCGTGTTGCTCACGGCGGGCGTCGTAGGTCTCGCCGCCGTAGAGGTCGTTGCGGGTGATGGGTCCGGGGGCGGTTTTCCAGCCGGCGCCGGATGCTACGACGGTGGTGCTGCCGTCGATTTGTTCGACGGTCATCTGCATGCGCAGGCGCGGGGAGTCTCCGTAGCGGTGTTCCCAGCCGGGTTCGCTGAACCAGCCGTTGCCGAGCATAACGCCGACGGCATTGGCGCCGGATTGCAGCTGCTCGGTTACGTCATAAGTTACGTAGAGGACGCGCTGGGTGTAATCGCTGGTGGCGGGATCGAGGACATGGTCGCCGACGCGCTGGCCGTTGAGATAGAGCTCGTACCAGCCCAGGCCAGAGATGTGGAGACGGGCGCGGGTGACAGGCTTGGTGAGGTCGAACGCATTGCGGAGGAGGGGTGAGGCGACGTCGGTGAGCGCGCCGATCCAGTGGCCGGTCCAGTCGCTTTCGTTGAGCAGGCCCATGGTGAAGGAGGCCGGTTCGCTGTAGGCGCTGGCGTGGCCGTCCTGGTCCCAGACGCGCAGTTGCCAGTAGCAGGTCTCTTCGCTGGCGAGGCTGCTGCCAGTGTATGGCACATTGACGGAGCGGACCGAGGTCACTTTGCCGCTGTCCCATTTGTCGGCGCGGCCGGCGTATAGGTTCTCGGCGCTGCTGGCGACGAGGAGCTGATAGGCAGATTGGGACTGGTTGCGGCGGTCTGATTCGAGGATCCAGCCGAAGCGGGGCTGGGGTGTGTCGATGCTGATTGGGTTTGGGGCGTATTCGGTGGTGAGGTCGATTGGTGTGATCATTTCCAGTTTTCAGTTTTGAGTTTCTAGGTAACTACTAAGCCTGGTTGTAGTCAGGGATAAAGGGTTGGCCAAGAAAGGCGTTGTGGATGGCATCAATTGCGTTGAAGCCATGTTTACGAGCAGTAGAGATATAGGAACGCAGTGCACAGAAGATGTGTGCCCCGTCTTCAGTGCGAAAGCAGCCGGATATCTTCTGTTGGACCTTGATCATGCGTACATCTCGTTCGACCAGGTTGTTGTCAAAAGGGATGCGGAAGTCATACATGAAGGCTAAGACGCCAGCCTTGTGTTTGTGCAAACGGTCAAGCAGGTTTTTGGGCGGCGACTGTTTGGGTCGGCCGATCGGTTTGCGTTTTGGCTTAGGCGGGGCAGGGTTGTCGGCAAAACCCTCGGCAATGAGCGCATCGTACTCGGCCTCGTAGTAGGCCAGACGGTCTGGCGGCAAGGTCGTGTGCCGTGTTGAGGTTGATGCGACTTCGTCTTTGATGTCGCACAACAAGCGCTTCATCTTCTTGGCCCATGCCTGGTCGTACTGTTCGATGATGAAGTTGAGGTCGCGCAGGTGATGGACGTTGCAGAGGCTATGCTGACAGTCGCTAAACTTGAAGTAGGAGCGCCAATAATCATGCAGAGCAACGCCTTTGAAATGGGGCAGGACGCCTCCGGCTCGCATGCCGATATGCCCGCGTTTGGCATGGACGTGGTACTGGGTCAGCCTTTCTGTGCTGGCCACGTGCAACCACTGCAACCGCTCTACGACACGCATGCCGCTCTCATCGAAATGGACGACAGGAGCAGCAATCAGTCGTTGGCGAATCTGGGCCAGACTCCCCTGTGTACGCTTGGCAAGTTGGCGAACAGCGGCGAGTATCACCGGCTCCGAAGGTGCATCCCCGTAGAGCGCAGTCAGCAACTCTCTGATGCGGGCGAAAGGGATGAACTGTTGGCTGTAGAGGTAGCAGGCAAACGCCTTCAGACGCAGACCATACTGGGTCGGCTGCGTAACGTGAGAGGGAAACTCTCCCTTTACGCTCGCACCACAACCAGGACACTGCTTGACTTCCGCCTGATGTTCCGTTACTTCGATGCGGGCCGGCGGAACGTCGAACACCTGCCGTTTCTCTTGCCGCGTGACTGCTTCCGCTCTCAGATCTGTCTGGCAGTGCGGGCAATCCGCCAGCTCATGGACGATGACATGGTCCGGCTCCGCCACCTGCATCAAGGTGCGCCCTTTGTGCCCGCGTTGCCCCCCACGCGGCCGCTGCCCAGAGCGGCGCAGACTCTTGCGCCTGCCTTTCTTCGGACCATCGCTGCTCGGCGGCTTGCCGCTGTTGTGACTGTCTTTCGCCAGTTGATCCTGCAGCTTCTGGATCAACGCCTGTTGTGTCGCAGTCTGTTCCTGCAGCACGCGGAGCATTGCCTGCTGCTCTGCCACTTGCTGACGCAAGGCACGATTCAACGCAAGGCTTTCCTGATATAGCTGCTCTAGTTGATCACGACTCGCGACCATGGATTCACTCATGCCATTTACTCTACTACAAACAACAAATTTTCGGCACTGCCTTCCTGAGACTAGGTAGGCTTAGTAGTTACGTTTCTAGTTTTTAGTAACACCACTCGTTCGGGGTTGCTCTCTCAAGATTGACCACTGTAGAGTCGTTTCACTCGTGCTTGCGGGCATTCTTCAGGTACCGAGGTTGAGAGGTCTTTCCTGGTGTTGGCTGGAGCTAGCAGATTACCTTGAGCTCAAGGTTGGCGATGCTGGCGAATTTTTCTATTTTGGGCAGGATTTGGCCGACGCCGAGGGCGAAGTGGTGGGTCGGGCCCTCTTTGCACCAGGCGTTGATGAAGTCGGCGGGGCCTAGGGAGAATTTGAGGCGGCTGTCGGTGTTGCCGATCTGGAGGACAGGGCCGGGTATGCTTTCGGCCTGGGCGGCGAGCAGCTTGAGATTGCCCTGGCGGGTCTGGGTCATGGACAGGACGGTGACCGGTCCGTGTTTGACCTGGGTTTCGACGCCGACGCCTTCGCCGTGTTTGCCGTGGTAGAGGGCGAGGCCGCGCAGCAGGGGACGCCCTTCGGCGATGTCGATGTGGAAGGGGCCGTCGTGGCCGGCAAGGATGAATTCTTCGCGGAAGTCCATGGCGGTGACCTCGGAGTAGCTGCCACCGGCGCCGAAGGTGTCAACGATTTTCATCACCTGGCAGTTCTTGAGGTCGCCCTCGCCGCTGCAGGGCACGCCGCTTGAGGTGAGCAGCGAGCAACCCAAGGCGAATCCGGCCGCGATCCGTTCGTATTCGTTGCCGTCGAGACCGCGATAGTAGTAGGTGAGGCCGTCGAGGTCGAATTCGGCAACGAGGCGATCGAGGCCGACGGCGACGCGATAGGCCCAGTCGAGGGCCTCGGGGGAAGGACGGGTTGCGAGCGGATCGGAGGGCGAGTCTTCAGCGAGGTCGAAGATGGCAAGCGCTTCTTCTTCCTTGGCTTTGACTGCGGCCGGGGTTACACCATTGACCATCTGCGCCAGGTCGCACATCTCCAGAATCTCGACGTGTGTGCCGAGTTGACCGTGGTGCTGGGTGAAGTCGCTGTACATGTCGAGCATGCCGGGGTAGGTGTGGCCGAGGAAGCCCATGCGGCTGCGGCGCAGGGTGCGCAGGGCGCCGGCGGCCTGGGTCCAGTCCTGGATCTCGGCCCAGGCGCGGCGGGCGGGCTCTTCGCAACCTTCTTCCTCTGCCAACATGCCGGAGACGACGTGAAAGTCGATATCGCAGCGGTGGAAGACGGCGCTGAGCTCCGGTACGCAGCAGGCGCAGCAGTTGGCCAGCCACTCTTTGGTGTCGGTGGTGGCGTAGTCGAGCGCGGCAGAAGGCTGGAGATTGAGGACGAGGACGGGGACTTTGGGAATCTGAACGGCGGGCAGGACTGTTGAGCTGGTGGCGTATGTGCCGACGTAACAGTAGACCATGTCGACCTGCTCGCGCTGGAAGAGGTCTCCGGCTGCGCGCCCGGCGGGGGCGTTATCGACCAGGCCGGCGCTGACGACGTCGGCCCACTGTCCGACGCGGCTTTCTACGCGGGCCTGATAGCCTTCGAGCTGCTCTTTCAGGCCGGGAAACTGCGGCCAGTACTCGCCGAGGCCGATACCAAATATCCCGATTCGGGGACGAACTGTTTTACGTTGGCTGCTCATTCTCTTTCCCTTTGTTGACTGCGGTAATTAGCCACTGACATGCTCTTCCTCGGCCTTTCGCATCAGGCCTTCCACGGCGTCGACGGCGGCGCGCATGGCCGATTCGCCGTCGGAGGATGCGCCGTCCCCGTCCTGGTCGACTTCATAGCCCATGTCGACCATGAGGCGCTTGGCCAGCTTTACGGACTGGCTGGCGTCGGGCCCAAAGCCGTCGGCGCCGACGCTCATTGCGTACTCCAGGGTGATGGGCGCGCCGCCCACCATGACCCTGACCTTGTCGCGCAGGCCGGCGTCTTCGAGCGCCTCAATGTTGGTCTTGAAGAAGGGCATGGTGGTGGTGAGGAAGGCGGAGAAGCCGACCAGTTGCGGCTGATGCTCGATGACGGCGTCGATTAACCTTTCGGGGCTGACATTGACGCCCATATCGATGACCTCGAAGCCGGCGCCTTCGAGCATGATGATGCACAGATTTTTGCCGATGTCGTGAACATCGCCCTTGACGGTCAGCATCAGGACTTTGCCGACGGGTTCGACACCGGTGTCGCCAAGGATGGGCTGCAGGATCGCCATGGCGCGTTGCATTGCCTTGGCGGAGATCATCATTTCGGGCACAAAGTATTCGCCGATCTCGAAGAGACGACCTACTTCCTGGAGGGCCGGGATCAGTGCCTGGAAGAGGATGTCGAGCGGGTCCATGCCCAGGTCGATACCTTCCTGCGTGAGCTTTTCGGTGATGGGCGCGCGTCCTGAAAGCGTGTTTTCGTACAACTCTCTCTTGATCTCTTCTTCACGGCTCATGTGGTCTGCCTCCAGTTCCGACAGCGATTCTTCTTTCTCGTATCAACGATGCGTATTGCGTTCACAATGCGAAACGACAGCGAATTCAGTTTTTCAAACGGTGAAACATGCCGCCATATCCTCAAGGAATTCGTCTACGCCCACCTGCCGGTATGATTCCTGGCCCGGGGGACGCGAGGGCTGAGGGTCTTGCGCCAACGTTTTCCGCACCGCTTCCGGCAGGCGCTCCATGCTAAACTGAACGATATCCACGGCCGGCTGAGCCGCGCAGATCTCGACAGTTGGCGCAGATGTGTTGTAGTAGTAGACGGATTTGAGGCGCGTCTTCAGCATTCTGCGGGCGTAGTCGGGCAATGGAAGGTCTGTTGTGTCCCCGTTCTCCGTATCCTGCTCTTGCCGGCTTTTGGGCGTGAAGTCCTGCGGCCAGAACAGGCGGTTGATGTGGAGGTCGAAGACCTTCTGGAGCATGGCGGCAGGTGTAAGGGGGGCCGTGAACCAGTTCGACTTCGGCCAGACATCGAGCCAGGCCCATGCGCCGCCGATGCCGGCTTCGTCCAGGGTCAGGTCCAGGCGGCCGGCTCCGGTGGCGATGCCAACTCGGTCTGCGCGACCGTTTTCAGCGCGCGCAGCAGAGATTGTTGATGAGTCCTCGCCGATGAAGGCGAAATGTTGCGGGTAGATGAAAAAATCGCTGCCGCCTGCCCGCTGCACATCATAGAAGGCGGTGGTGAGGGCCAAGAGGGCATAACAGGTGTGGAGAATGCCATCTTCCAGGTGGGGCGAGACGACGCCGACGCGGTCCTGATCGTGGTAACCAGCGCAAAAGGCGCGGAAGGCGACGCGCCCGACAGCGTCTGGGCGGCGGTATTCGAAATGTGATGAGCGGAGTGCCTGGCTTGTGTGCATGGGAACACCAGTGGTCGGTGGCTAATGGTCAGTGGTCAGTGGTAAGTTGATTTGCTGACAGTTGCGGCCGAGCTCTTGCTGCATGGCGGTCTGGATACGCTCGATGTAGCGCTCTCCCTCATTGTCGGGGCAGAGATTGTGGGTCAGGCCGATATGTTCCAGGTGTTTCTTGGCGAGCGCACCAACGAGATAGAGGCCGGGGCGCTGGCAGGATTCGAATGTTTCTTCGACGAAATCGAGATTCCCGTTGAGGAGACGTGTGTAAAGGTCCTGGTCAGGTCTATGGCCGAAGAGCATGTAGCAGAGATCAAAGTCCCAGGTTTTCTGGCCGTCGGGGGTCTGCACAACCGCGGTGTTGTTTTCCAGCGAGATGACCTGGCTTTCGGTCAGGATTTCGGTGTTGACGAGGCGGGCGTCGTGTTGACCCCATTTCGTCTTCTGGAGGTGCAGCATCTCTTCGACCGCGTCGCTTGATTTGCGTACGACCCAGAGGATGGTATTGCGGGGGCAGAGGGCGACGATGCCATCGGCGGAAGAGAAGCCGCCGCCCATAAAGAGCACTCTTTGACCGCTTATGTGTTCCCATTCTTGGAAATAGTGTTGAACCGACCCGTTCAACTCGCCGGGAATACCGGCCAGATTAGGTTGGTCGTATGAACCGGTCGCCAGCACGACCCGCTTCGCCATCAGCCGGGACGTACGCCCCTCGCCGTCGCGCACGGCCAGCACAAAATCATCCTTAGCGCCTTCGATATCGACAAGCTCTTGGTGGGTCCTGATGGGGAGATCGAATTTGACGGCGAAATCGCTGTAGCTCTGGATCAGCTCATCGATCTGCGGGTGGTACTCGTTCCCTTCCCGGGCCAGGATGGCGTCCTCCGGATCCAGTACCATATAGGAGAGATACGAGTGCATCACCATGTGCTTCATATAGTGCCGGAGGTTGTTACAGATCTCTTTGCGCTCGAGGCCGAGCACACGGAGGCCCATGTCGGTGAGCACTTTGAGCACGGCGAGCCCCCATCCACCGCATCCGACCACGATCACATCATACTGGGTCCTGTCATCTACTGTAGTTTGATTTGCGGACTTGCGTTTCATTGGCGCTTCGATGGTCACTTGTGGCTGCGGTCAGGTGGGAGAGCCGGGTCAGGTCTTGATTGCGCCGGAGGTCAGGCCTTCGACGAAGAGGCGGCTGGTGAAGACGAAGAGTATCACCAGGGGAATTGAGCCGAGAAGCAGCCCGGCCATGACGCGACCGTAGCTGGTGTAGTACTGTTCCATGTAGGAGTAAAGCCCGGGCGTGAGCGGCCACATTTTGCGTTCCGGGAGGGTCAGGGTGGGCCAGATCAGGTTGTTCCAGGTGCCAAGGATGTTGAGCACGGCGACGACGCCCAGCATCGACCGGGTCAGCGGCAGGGCCACGTGCCAGTAGATCTGCCAGTCGGTGGCGCCGTCGATGCGGCAGGCGTCGAACATTTCGCCGGGCAGGCTCTCGAAGAAGGCGCGCAGGATGAGGATGCCGATAATCTGTCCGCCAGCGATCCAGGGCAGAATCAGCGACCAGTGCGTGTTGATCAGGCGCAGATCCCTGATCAGCACAAAGGAGGGCACCAGGGTCAGCGACGCCGGCACCATCATCAAGGCCAGGACGGCGTAAAAGACAATGGTGCGGCCGGGAAAGGGGATCTGGGCGAAGGAGTAGGCTGCCAGCGAACTGAGCAGGAGCACGCCGATGACAGTTGCGCCGCTGGTGATGACACTGTTGAGCAGGAACTGGCTGATGATCTGGACGGCGAACTCGTAGTTCTCCCAGCGCAAGGGCCAGGTGGGCAGGAAGGGCACGCGTGTGAACTGGGAAGGGCTCTTGAAGGAGATGATGATCGCCATGATCAGCGGCGCGATCATCAGCAGGCAGAGTATTGCCAGAGCGGGAATGCGCCAACTGTCGCCGCGGTGGAGACCGCGTCCCTGGCTTTGCGCGGGGCCGCCGGCCAGCGATTTACTCTGTGTCACCATGCCAGGATCCTGACTGCAGTGCGTATTGCGTATTGCTTAGAGCGGGGCAGGTATTGTGCATGCTGCTAGTATTCCTGGGATCTTATGTAACGCATATTGAGAATTGTCGCCACCAGTGTGATCAGGAACATGACGACGCCAATCGCGGAGGCGTAGCCCATGCGGCTGATACGGAAGGCGTTGAAATACATCCACATTCCCGGCACCTGGGTTGAGTCGATCGGCCCGCCTTGGGTCATGGCCCAGACGGCGGTGTACTCTTGCACGCCCCACATGATGGTCAGAACGAGCAGCAGTTTGATCTGACCGGTGATGAGGGGCAGTTCGATGTAGCGCAGCCGCCGCCAGCCGCTGGCGCCGTCGAGAAGGCCGCTTTCGATGATTTCGACCGGGATCGCCTGCAATCCGGCCAGCAGGATCAGGACGGAGATGCCGTCGATCCAGGGGAAGTTGCGAAACATCACGGCGTAGATGGCGATTTTGGGTTCTGCCAGCCAGGCGTGGGTCCAGTCTTGCAGGCCGACTCCGATGAGGATGGTATTGAGGGGACCGATGGTGGAGTCGTAGATGAATTTCCAGAGCAGGATCAGGACCACCGCAGGGATGATGACGGGCAAAATCATAAACAGGCGGAAGAAATATTTGGAGCGCTCGTTGCGAATGCGGTGGATGAGAACTGCGACACCGGTAGAAAGCCCCACGAAGGCGAACAGGTACCAGATTGTCAGCAGGGCCATATTTTTGAGGGAACGGATGAAGACGTCGTCGTCGGTGAAGAGCTCGACGAAGTTGGAGAGACCAATGAAGTTGCCTGCCAGGCCGGCGTTCCAATCAAACATCGAGCGATAGAGGCCGGAGACGGCGGGATAGTATTGGAAGATAAGTAGAAAGGCCAGGGTGGGCACGACCATCAGGTACCCTGCCCTGGTCTCCCATATCCGTTCCCAGAGAGTCTTATTCATCGTGGTTAGAGGCCGATGGCTGACGTGAAGCTGTCAGCCACCGGTCATTTGAGGTCAGGCGCAGGCGTTGCCTTGCTCGTCGATGTAGCGGGTCGCGTAGCCCTCGAAGGCGGCCTGGTTCTGTTCGATGCACTCGTCGATGCTGATCTCGTCCAGCAGATAGGACCACCAGGACTTGCCGCACGTCTCGGCGGCTTCGAGGTCCATTGTGACGATCTCGTACTGGAACATGGTCACATAGCCGATCGACTCGACCAGCCCCTTGTGCGCTTCGACGAAGCGGTCGGGGACTTTGGTTCCCTTGACGTTGGGCATGTTCTGGCCGATTTCGCCCTGCACCAGTTCAATGTTCTCGGGGTGCGAGAAGAAGCGCAGCAGGTCGATGGCGGTATCAAGGACGCCGTCTTTGCGGGCGCGGGTGGAGACGGCAAAGTTATCGGTCACGGTGCCGACGTTGGGGGCGACGGTGGGCGGGTCGGTCACGAACTCGCTGCTCTCCTTGGTCAGCGGCGGCGCCCAGAAGGTGGCCCACTCGAAGTCCAGCAGCGGATCGATCTCCAGCTGCGGGATAATCCAGGAGCCGTTTTCGGTGATTGGCGTATTCTTGGTGAGGAAGAGGCGGGTGGAGTCGGGCGCGGACACGGTCCAGTCGGCGCGGCGGTAGGGCACGTTGAGCTTCCACAGCTCCAGCCACTGGCGGAACTGGGGCAGATGGGCGTGATAGACGCCTTCGCGGATGGCGCAGGCGACCTCGGAGAGCTCGGCAAAGCGGCCGTCCGGGTTGACCAGGGGGGCGAGGTCGCGCTCCATGATCATCGAGCCGATCTGCTGGCGATACCAGGCGTCGGTGTCGGCGGGGGAGAATGTGATGAAGTCGTACCCGATCAGGCCGGCATCTTGGGCCACCTGGCAGTTTTCGAGGAATTCGGCATAGCTGGCCGGGACGGAGATGCCAAGCTCGTCAAACAAGTCGACGTTATAAAAGAACCAGGTGGTGTTGATGCCAAAGGCGACGTTCAGGAAGTTGCCCTCGATGTTCAACATGGAGTTGGGCGTTGGGTAGAACTGGTCGATCCACCGTTCGCTGCCCGGTTCACCGGCGGCGATATACGGGTTGGGCTGCTGGAGGTGTTCGGTAAGAACGACCCACCAGTCCTTGTCCACGTCCTCTTTGATGATCCATTGGGCTGCCGGCATGATGTGAGGGATTGTGCCGGCGGTCTGTTGGGCCACCATCCACTCGCGGCTGCTGACGCCGGAGGGCAGCCTGATCCATTCAATTGAGACGCCTGGATGCTCGGCGGTGTATTCGTCGAGCACTTCGAGGATCTTGTTGTGCGGGTTGGGGTTGTCTTCGCTGCGCTCCATGCTTTCGGTCGGCGTCCAGCCACCCAAGAATGCGATCAGTTCCTGGGTCGCGGCGGCGGGCTCGCCGTCCTGCTGTTGCGCGGTTTCGCCTGCGGGAACACAGGCGGCCAGAGCCGTACCGGCCGACACAATGCCGACTGTCTTCAGGAAATTGCGCCGAGAGAGGTTCAGATTCTCCATCTTGTCATTTCTCCTTTTGCGATCAGTGCGCGAATACGGAATGTTACGATGACAGGCGATAGGTCTACGATTTCAGGTTGATGGTGGGCCGGAAGACGCAGGGGCGTTGCAAAGTCGCCTCGGAGTCGCTGTGTGAGATCGGGTATTGCGCGGTATTGCGAGCGGAACTCTGGCTGATTATAGCTGATAGGAATTTGGAGAGCAATCGCCCTGAACAAGGTCTGTCGGGCGCTATTCTCCATGGGAATGTCCATCGACAGGCGCCTGAACCGGGACAGAATGCCGTTGCAAGTTTCATCGTAGCAGTGGTAGTGTCAATATACAAACAGGAATAGAATTTCAGGGTCAGGACGGCTCACCACTGTCCAGTGCAGACGACACAGCAGCACGCCCCCAGCAAGGGGAAGCCAGGAGGGCGGAGATGACCTTTCAGTTCGAAGATTGGATGGTGCACAATTACCATCAGCAGGGATTTCTGATCTTTCGGGGGATTGTACCGCCCTCGCTCCTGACGGACTTGCGGCGTGAGGCGGACAGGGCGCGTGCGCTGGCACATGAGCTCAACGGGCCGCAGACGCAACGCATCCAACCGCTGGACCGGTACGAGGAATATATCGATCTGCAGCCGTTCAGGGACTATGCGGAACTCGACGAGCTGCGGGTGACGGTTGAGCAACTGCTGGGGCCGGGGTATACGCACGCGCATCTGGACATCATGGGGCTTCTGGTTGAACCGCTGGAGCGCCCGTGGCACTGCGGCTGGCACCGCGACGGCGTGGTGGAGGTGCCGGCGGAGGCTCGCGATGCGGAGATGGAGTCGTTCATGGCGACGGTATGGAACGATCTGCGCTATTTTAACCAGGTCAACTGCGCGATCTATGCGGACGCCTGTACCTGGTATGTGCCCGGCAGCCATCTGCGGCAGCAAGATCTGCCGGACGAGGTCCAGTCGACAGGGGACCCGGTGATGAAGGAGGCGCCGGCGGCGTGGAGCGACGCGGAGGCGGAGCAGTTTTACTTCGAGCATTGCCGCTCGATGCCGGGGGCTGTGCAGGTCTATCTGGGGCCGGGCGACTTCATGGTCTACCGCAACCTGGCGTGGCATTGCGGCATGTATCTGCCCTACCAGCCGCGGGCGACGATCCACGATATTATCCGCCATACGGGCAGGAATTCGTGGATGGAAAGTTGGAACAAGGCCAAGCAGGCGGCGCAGGGACGGAGCGCGGCGGCTGGGATGAGTCAGGGCTGAGGGCAGTTTCTAGTTTCGTAACTACTAAGCCTACCTAGTCTCAGGAAGGCAGTGCCGAAAATTTGTTGTTTGTAGTAGAGTAAATGGCATGAGTGAATCCATGGTCGCGAGTCGTGATCAACTAGAGCAGCTATATCAGGAAAGCCTTGCGTTGAATCGTGCCTTGCGTCAGCAAGTGGCAGAGCAGCAGGCCATGCTCCGCGTGCTGCAGGAACAGACTGCGACACAACAGGCGTTGATCCAGAAGCTGCAGGATCAACTGGCGAAAGACAGTCACAACAGCGGCAAGCCGCCGAGCAGCGATGGTCCGAAGAAAGGCAGGCGCAAGAGTCTGCGCCGCTCTGGGCAGCGGCCGCGTGGAGGGCAACGCGGGCACAAAGGACGCACCTTGATGCAGGTGGCGGAGCCGGACCATGTCATCGTCCATGAGCTGGCGGATTGCCCGCACTGCCAGACAGATCTGATAGCGGAGGCAGTCACGCGCCAAGAGAAACGGCAGGTATTCGACGTTCCCCTGGCCCGCATCGTCGTGACAGAACATCAGGCGGAAGTCAAGCAGTGTCCTGGTTGTGGTGCGAGCGTAAAGGGAGAGTTTCCCTCTCACGTTACGCAGCCGACCCAGTATGGTCTGCGTCTGAAGGCGTTTGCCTGCTACCTCTACAGCCAACAGTTCATCCCTTTCGCCCGCATCAGAGAGTTGCTGACTGCGCTCTACGGGGATGCACCTTCGGAGCCGGTGATTCTCGCCGCTGTTCGCCAACTTGCCAAGCGTACACAGGGGAGTCTGGCCCGGATTCGCCAACGACTGATCGCTGCTCCTGTCGTCCATTTCGATGAGAGCGGCATGCGTGTCGTAGAGCGGCTGCAGTGGTTGCACGTGGCCAGCACAGAAAAACTGACCCATTACCACGTCCATGCCAAACGCGGGCATATCGGCATGCGAGCCGGAGGCATCCTGCCCCATTTCAAAGGCGTTGCTCTGCATGATTACTGGCGCTCCTACTTCAAGTTTAGCGACTGTCAGCATAGCCTCTGCAACGTCCATCACCTGCGCGACCTCAACTTCATCATCGAACAGTACGACCAGGCATGGGCCAAGAAGATGAAGCGCTTGTTGTGCGACATCAAAGACGAAGTCGCTGCCAGCTCAACACGGCACACGACCTTGCCTCCAGACCGCCTGGCACACTACGAGGCCGAGTACGATGCGCTCATTGCCGAGGGTTTTGCCGACAACCCTTCCCCGCCAAAGCCAAAACGCAAACCGATCGGCCGACCCAAACAGTCGCCGCCGAAAAACCTGCTTGACCGTTTGCACAAACACAAGGCTGGCGTCTTAGCCTTCATGTATGACTTCCGCATCCCCTTTGACAACAACCTGGTCGAACGAGATGTACGCATGATCAAGGTCCAACAGAAGGTATCCGGCTGCTTTCGCACTGAAGACGGGGCACACATCTTCTGTGCACTGCGTTCCTATATCTCTACTGCTCGTAAACATGGCTTCAACGCAATTGATGCCATCCACAACGCCTTCCTTGGCCAACCCTTTATCCCTGACAACAACCAGGCTTAAGTAGTTACCATTCAAGCGAGAAACATCCCTAACAGGCCTGCAGGCTTTCAGTTCTTGTTGACATCTCAACAGCCTTCCCAAAATGTCAACGGAACCTAGTCATAGGGGCCAAACATAAAGATTTCCCCTGTCACGGCCTCATCCCCTCCTGCTCTTCAGCTTTCGCCATACGGTAACCTACACGCGACACGGTAAAAATGTAAGTGGGGTTTCTGGCATCATCACCCAGCTTGCGCCGCAGTTTTTTGACGAATGAGCGCACCAGCCTTGCGTCGCCCAACACCTCCATACCCCAGACCTGTCGCAGCAGCTGGTCATGGCTCATCACCCGGCCGGCGTTCACTGAAAGCTCATAGAGCAGCCTGAACTCGGTCGCGGTCAGCTGAACCGGATGATCATTCAAGGTGACGACCTGTTCTGCGTAGTCGATGGTGAGGTTGCGCAACCGGTAGGGTTCACGCTGTGACTGCGGGTCAGGCGCGACGCGCTTGCGCAGCGCGGCCTGTATCCTCGCCACCAGTTCCGTGGGCGAAAACGGTTTTAACAGATAATCGGTAGCTCCCTTCTGCAAGGCATCGGCAATTGTCTGGTCCCTGCCGTAGGCTGACAGAAAGATAACCGGAAGATCGGCCAACTCGGGCGTCTTTTCCATCATTTCGATACCATCGGTACCGGGCATCACCAGGTCAAGCAGCACCAGGTGGGGACGTTTCTCCCTGATGAGCGTGGGGACCTCCTCCGGGATTCCAGTCACTATCGGGCTGTAACCTGCTTGCATTAGCACGCTGCGGACGTTTCTGAGCGTGTACGGGTCGTCGTCAACCACAAGAATCCGTGTCGACGCCCTCTCTTGCACCTGCACACGACCCGGCTTGGGTTCGGCGGCGTTTTCGACAAGTGCCGAATCCTGGGCCACGGGCAGCGTAAAGATAAGACGCGTGCCCAAATCTTCTCCGTCGCTCTCCGCCCAGATGCGTCCCCCGTGCGCCTCCACGATCCCCTTACAGATGGCCAGGCCAAGGCCGGCTCCTTTGCTCTCACGGCCGTTGCCCTCGATCTCGAAGCGGGAAAACTTTCTGAACAGATAGGGCAAACGTTCGGTCGGCACGCCTTTCCCTTCATTTGCGACCCAAATGACAACATGGAAATTCTCATGCGCCGCCGTCACCCGAATGGCTGACCCCTCAGGCGAATGTCGGGCCGCGTTGGAAAAGAGGTTGCTCAGAACCTGCGTGATGCGCCGCCTGTCGGCCAGAACACGCGGCAGATCGCGCGGCAGGTTGATGTGAATGTTTTTCTCGTTCTCGCTATTCAGAACGATGTTTCTGGCGCGGTCTACCAGGTCAGCCACCTCTGCCGGCTCGGGCGCGACATCCAAGGTGCCGCTCTCGATGCGGGCAACGTCGGTGAGGTCGCTGATCAGGTCGCGCATGAAGTAGGACTGCTCCTCGATGATGCGGAAGAACTGGCGCATTTCGGACTGATCAAGTTCGAGAGAGCCGTCGAGCAGGGTAACAATCGATCCTGTGATGGCGGCCAGGGGCATGCGCAGTTCGTGACCCACCATGCCAAGAAATTCGGACCGCAGCCGCTCCAGGTCTTCCAGGGGTGTCATGTCCTGCATAGTCACAATGACTGAGGCCAGTCCGCCGTCCTCTTCGAAGATGGGCGTCGCATTTATCAGGGTGACAGTCTGCCGCCCGTCCGGCACCTGAATGACGATCTCCTCGGCGCGCACGGTTTCGCCGGTGCTGAGCGCCCGTGACAAGGGGAACTCTTCGAGAGATATCTCGCGTCCGTCGGCGCGACGAAAGGTCATCACCTCAAGCAGTTGTTCGGGCAGTTGGCCGGGAGTGAGCAGTTCTCCCACAATTCTGCTCGCTTCCCGGTTTAACGAAACCGGAACGCCGGTCTTGGCGTCAAAGACGATGACGCCCACCGGTGAGGTGTTGATGAGCACCTCCAGATCGGTTCGGGCGCGCTGCTCCTCGCGGTATCTGCGGGCGTTGGCGATGACCAGCGCCGCCTGGGACGCAAACATCACCAGCGTCTCTTCATCAGCGCGGCTGAACGCCTGCCCCGGCTCCCTTTTGGCGAGGAAAATATAGCCCAGGCCCTCGCCGTTATAGAGGATCGGCGCGGCAAGAAAGGAGATCGTCCCCGCAAAGCTGGAACCCACCTCTGCGAGCACCTGGAATTCAGGACAACCTTGAGACCTGAAAAAGCTGAAGATGTCGTCCACGCGCAGCGGCACCGGTATCGCGCTGAGACAATCAAAAAAGCGCTGCCCTTCCGGCAACACCCATAGCTGCTCGTTTTCTTCGCTCGTCAGGCCCGATGAAAGAGACTCCTCCACCTCACCCGCTCTGTCGAGAACGGTAATCACCCCGCAATGGGCGCCCGTAAGCAAGCGCGCGCTCTCCAGGACTTCGTGCAGGACATTGTCGAAGTCAAGGCTCTCGTTGATGCGCAGATTGGCTTCGCTCAGCTTGGAGAGTCGGTCCCGCAGCGCCTCAATCTCACCAACCAGTTCGTCTATTTTCGTCACTTCTCTGTCTCTCCGCGCGACGTTTGAGATCTGTCTGTGTGCAGCGCAGGTGCGCTGTATCAGCCCAAAGGTAGAGACAGCAACCAGAGCAGAGGAAGTAACGATTTATTCGATTGTGTGCGATTCCGTGTCCGTTCCGGACGAAGAGTAGAACCTAAATATACGCGCGAAAGATACAAATTGGCAAGGTGTGTTTTCGACTTTTGACACAATCGGCATGAAAAAGGCACAAAAAAATGCGCAAAAGTCACAGAAAGATCACACTATCAATGTATGCTTATATCCCTTTCCGCATTTTTGGGTGCAGTTCGACCTTCAAAGAGAAGCGGGCAAGTTCATCTGATTCATCTGTGTGGCAGACATCGGCGCCCGCTAGCCAGTGCGCGGGGCGCCCAGGCAGATAGCTTAGCTTCATCCGTCCGGCCCCGGTCGAATGGGGCCGGACGCCGCGTCCTTATGCATTCACTCGGCTGCTCTCGTTGGGGGGTGCGAAACCTGGGGGCAGCCTTAAAGAGATAAACATAATGACAGACAAACGATGGAACCGCCGTCAACTATTACGGCTCGCGGTCTCCGCCCCGGCCGCGGCCGCGCTGGCGGCATGCACGCTCCCTCCGCTACCGCTCGAAGAGGCCGGCACAGACACAGAGCCGCCGCCCGACGCGGAAGGCGAAATCCTTTCCCACTGGCAACCCTTCTCCGTAGGACACCAGGCCGCCGTCGAACAGCTCAAAGAACTGTTCGAGGAGGAGAACAGCGAGTTGACGATCGACATTCAACCGGTGTCCTGGAACGCATACTGGGACCATCTCTCCGGCAGCGCCGCGGCCGGCGACCCACCCGATACCTACCGCATCCCCATGGGGTTGGCCGAAAATCACATCGCCGGCGGCCACATCCTCCCTGTCAGCGAGCTGTTCCTCAGCAACGCCGAGATCGAGAAAACTTATCTGCCCTGGACCGTGCAACGCGCCAAGCGAGACAACCGCTACTACGGCCTGCCGGTTGACGTGCAGACGCTGGTCTTCTTCCGCAACAACGCCCTCTACGCGCAGGCCGGCCTGGACCCCGCCGCCCCCTTCGCCGATCTTGAGGAGCTCTTCAGCCAAGCCCTGGCCCTCACCGCGCAGGCTGACGGCAAGATTTCACAGATCGGCTGCCAGACCGGCTATGCCAGCGCCTGGCTCACCATCCTCTTCCAGCAGTACCTCCAGCGTGAAGAAGACGGCGCAACTTGGATCGACCCGGCCACCAATCAGCTGGTTTGGCAGGACTACCCTGCCATCTTCGAACTGTTCAATTGGTTTTGCAACCTCTCCGCCCAGACCGGCGACGACGAATTCCTGTCCTTCCTGAGCTCCGAAGAGCAGTTTGTCTTGGACAAGTCGGCCATGCAGATCGGTCATCCGGTTTACCGGCGCATTCTGGAAGATCTTGTTCCCGACATCGACTACACCATAGTCCCTTTCCCTGCGCGCGCCGCCGGTCAGCAGCCTTATACGGCCGGCTCCCACTGGCTCTGGGTCGTCAGCCAGTCGGCCGCGGCCTACGCAGAAGCGACCTGGAGCTGGGTCGTCTTCGGTACCAACGAAGAGGCGCAGACAGTCTGGCACGAGATGGCCGGCGACCTCCCCGGCCTCACCGAGCTGACCGCCGATGCGCGCTTCCGGCCCGATGACAACGCCGCCGTCTGCATCGATTCGCTCACCCACTCCACCCCCTGGGAGTGGGTCGGTTGGATCGAGTGGATCACCGAGTTCAGCGACGCCCGCGACAAGGTCGTCAACGAAGGTGAAGACCCGCACGAGACGTTCGAAGTGATGATAGACAACCTGAACGGGACCATCGCCCAGTACACGGTGTAGCTTTGCGACAGCCCGCTAAAGGGCGCTGAATTCGAACATTCTCGGAAACTACGCAACCGCAGCTGATTCGCAACCCTGAATGAAGCGAGCAAAGGTGCTCTCTCGACTCTTTTATGGGCGGTCGGGCGCAAGCGCCCTCCCTTGTGCAGGGGCTGCGCCCCCGCAACGCCCCCCTACAAAACCATCGCTCGCCGACCGTGTGTGCGCATTCCAACAGTGCCGCTCCACCAACCTGGCTGCCCGCCGAATACCCAATCAGATATCCCGAATGGCGGCAGGGACAGAGGGCTGGTCAAGACAGGCATTGTATATGGCTTTGCAGTTACGTTTTCAGTTCTTGGTGACCCCACGCCTGTGGAATGGCTCTCTTAAATTCTAGGTCTTAGCAACTGCTCTCGCTTAAGAACGGAAGCCCTTAATGTAGACCCCTCTTGAAAACACAGTAATAAGGGAAACCGCAAGTTGGAAACGCGGGCGTACCAGACGCCCGCTCGCGGTGCGGGCGGTCGCCTTCCCAGAATTTACCCTTAACGCATCATAGACGAGGCGGCACTCGAGGAGGGAGGGACGTTTGGGGGAGGCGGCTGTAAAGAGCGATGGCAGGACGGAGGTTGGGGATGGACCCCTGAAAAAATTTCTCATGAAGATCCCAGACGAGACTAAAATCCTACCAACTTGGGGCCGGCGTGAAGGGTCCTTGTATCGAATTGAACTTGCATTGTTTCTGTTCCTGCTGATGTCCGCGTCTATGTGGCTGGCTGGATACGGGCATGGCGCACCGGCAAACCAGGTTTCGACTTCCACGCCTGAGGCGACCGCCGCAGAAGTCCCACAGCTACAGCACAGCCTGCCCGTTGCCGAAGCCTGGCAGGAGTTTGAGGTCGAGGCCCACTGGTTGACGATCTCCTACCCACCAGGGTGGCTGATCGTCGAACCAGCTGTTGAGGATCCAACAGAACTCCTGACTGGTACGGACCTACCGTTCCTCGCGGAAGCATTGCGTGAGCTTCTGCCGGTACCGGGGTTGCGGGTTGACGCCGGTTTGGTCAGTCTGGGTTTTCAGTTGCATCCGCGGGAGTCGGCGGCGTTGGCGGCGGCCAACAATATCTCGGTGGAGGTCGTTCCTGCAGATGGCGTGAGCCTGCACAAGCGTTTGCAGGGAATCGCTTCCCATCTGAGATGGGTAGAAGGTCATGAATTGGGCCGCGTCGGGGTGGTAACGGGCTTGCGCCCGCAGGACGAAGTCGCCGGCTCGATCCGTTTTCGCAACGACGGCGGCGACAGTTTGTCCGGTACGGAGACAGATGTCTGGATAGTAATCGTTGAATCGGCGGACACTAACGCTCATCTTGTGCTCAGATTTGAGACTCTGGCAGAAGAGTCTGATGGCCTGGGACCGCTTCTGGCAGAGATTGTGCGGCGAGTGCGCTGGGATGGGCAAAGCGCTGTTGCGCAGCAAGCTTCGCTTGCAGCTGAAGTCAATCGTACAACAGGAGTACGGAGCGGTCCCGGCGAAGGATTTCCCGTCACTGGTTGGGTCACAGGCGGCGTGCAACTTGCGCTTATCCGCGCCGACTTAACCGGAGATTGGTGGCTGGCCGCATATCTGCCCGCGGTCAGTGGCGAGGACACGGGCTCTGCGGTGGACTTGGCCGGTCAACTGGGATGGGTTTCGGCTCAGGCGGTGACCGTTGTTTCTGAACAGGATACACAGGTTAGAGAGGGCACACCACAACCAACGCCTGCGATACCGGTGGTGAAGTTGAGTAATCCTTTTGCACCTCCGGCAAACAGGATGCAGGAAGATCGAGCGGAAGCTGATACCTCGTGGACGGTCTTCGAGGAGAGAGGCCGGCAGTTGTCTGTCTTCTATCCAGAAGGCTGGATTTTCTTTGAAGCCGATCAGCCCACGCCTGCAGACCTGGCGGACTTATCTGCCGCGTTGGGCAGGCAGGTCACTGCGGCAGATATAGGCGAACTGGTTCCAGTGCAGGCCGACCGGAGGTGGACAGGAGAAGAAGAAGAATCAGCGGTGCCGGATTCTACTATCTGGGTTGGATTTCGGGGCGCCGACCTGCCTGATAATGTGTTCGTGGCCTCCTACACATCCGCTGAAGGCCTGACTCTGGAGCAACTCTCGCAGCGAACCTTCATCAGCCTCTATACCAACCCTGATCTTGCCTTGGAAATCGAGAGCGCGGGGGTCGTTTCGGGTATGCGGCCGGGCGATGAGGAGGT
Organism: Caldilineaceae bacterium; assembly: GCA_965207495.1. Lineage (GTDB taxonomy): Bacteria > Chloroflexota > Anaerolineae > Caldilineales > Caldilineaceae > Bin5. The sequence goes on along the minus strand of OZ242287.1, from coordinate 976,995 downwards.
GATTTCCGTCCGCTACCGCACTGATGGACTTTCTGAGGAGCAGGTAACGGTCGCGGTTTGGCAGGTTCTCATGCTATCGCCGGATTCTGAATCGATACTTGCGCTCGATTTTTTCATTCGCGGCGAGGAGTTTGCGGCGGTGGAACCGCTGCTGCGTGAAATCGTCTGGCGGATGCGGTGGGAGGAGCAGCTGCGGCCGGAGTCGCTGGCCGGCCCTGCGGTATCGGTGAGCCGCACTATGAATGTAAGGGGCGGCCCCGGGACAGATTATCCTGTTATTGGCACGGCTATTGATGGCCAGCGCTTTCCGATCGTTGGTCAGAATTCTGCCGGTGACTGGTGGCAGATCTATTTCGAAGAAGGCATGGGGTGGATTTATGGCGGCCTGGTGACGGCCATTGGCGACACCGAAGACGTTCGGCGCTCTGACCCGTCCGGCTGGTTGGCGTTCGACGACAGCAGAGCCAATCTGGCTCTTTCATATCCGTCCGAATGGTTCTTCTTTGATCCTTCTCAGCCTGCGCCGGCTGAGTTGGCGGCAGTTTCGGCTGAGGGCGGCGCGCGCGTTGATGCCAGCGGGATTGCGAAACTGATCTCTCAGATGACCGGCGGGCAGGGGGAGGCGGTCGTTGGCCTGGGTCTCCAGGTTGGCCAGAGTTCCAGTAACTTCACATTGGCCCTGGTCTACGAAGCCGGCGGCATGACGTTGCAGGAGTTTGCCGAGCTGGCGGCCACTGAATTGGCAGGAGAGAACGGCATCGATACGGGGGACTCTGATGCCTTGGAGGAAGCAGACGCGGCTGTGGAACTGGTCACGAATCTACGGGAGGGCGAAGAGGTCGTAGCCATTCGCACTGGCGAGGACGATAGCCTGTACGGGGACATTCAGTTCTGGTTGCTCTCCCCCGATGGCGAGACTTTGCTCTTGCTGGCGTCCAGCATTCGTGGACAGGACTTGTCTGCATTGGAGCCGGTGCTGGAGGAGATGGTGCGCAGCGTACGCTGGACCGAGCCTCCTCCCGTTTCCCTGTTAACGGTTGAAGGCGACCTGAAAATACGCCGCGGCCCGGCAAATATCTATGCCGTCATGGGCACGGCTGAGGCCGGTCAACAGCTTCCTATCAGCGGAAGGAGTTTCGACGGCAACTGGTGGCAGATCGAATATCAGGGTCAATCTGGGTGGGTCTCAGGCCAGGACCTGGCGATATCCCATGTCGAAAGCGTCCCTGTGACGGTGGGCGTCCCTACGCCGACACCGACACCGACAGCAACGCCTGCCCCTGCGCTGACCAGATTGGTCGATACACCGGAACATATGGCGTACCTTTGGTGGCACTGGGAGGAGGACAGAGATTCTTCGGGTGACGGACAAGAGGGAATCAGAGAGTTGACGTTTGACATCACAGTTCATAACGACCCAGGCGATTTTTCGGACGAGTTCGGGCTGTACCTGATGCTTTGCTATGGCTTTATCAGCGATATTGGGTTTTACTTCGGGCTGCAGACCAATGTGGATGGTTACCCGAAAAACCTTGGCGCGAAGGGCTTGGTATTTTCAAGATGGGATACAAGAGATTTGGCCAATGCAAGGGGGGTCGATTCGGAGGAAGGGTGGACTCAATCGTCGGGACATGAGGGAGACTTTATTGGTGTCAGGCGTACGTACGACTGGGGCGTGGGTGAATACCGGGTCTCGTTCGCGCCGGACGGCGCCGACGCCGACGGTGAATGGTTTGGTGTTTGGATTACGGACAAGGCGACTGACGAAACAACCTGGATTGGATCGCTGAAGTTTCCTTACGAGAATGGCAGGGCAGCAATTGGGTCGGCGGTATACACGACTATGGAGATCTACGGCGGGAGGCAAATTCAGTCGTCCAGGATACCGGCGTGGCATGTCAGCCTCAAGAGGCCCTTGGGGGACGGAGTCGAAAGCGAATGGTACGTGAGCGGGTATGCTGCCTTTGGAAGCGAGATGGAAAACGCAGACGTTCGATATGACCGCGCGGAAGGGGAGGTTCATATTGCGGCGGGCGGGGCTGTCGAACGGACAACGCCGGCGCAGACCCTGTATTTTGACTAAGAGATGTGAACCATAGTTTGGCGGTCAGTCTATATTCTTCAACGACCTCGTAGCGATTACTCCGGTTCTGCCCCGCGCGCATCCTCAGATGCTCCCGAAATAGCAGTTTTGTAAATACGAATCCATAAGAGGCGCCTGTCTTGACCGGCCCTTCCTCCCACCGCCATTCAGGCCATCTCAGTGCGTCTTTGGTTGGCAGCCGCTAAGATGCTGGAGCCGCACAGCTGGACTGATGGCGTAAGGTCGCTGAGGCATGTTTTTGGAGGGGCGTTGCAGGGGCGCAGCCCCTGCTCAAGGGAGGCCGCAAGCGGCCGACCGCCCAAATGCAAGGAGAGAGTATAGAGGAGTGAGGAGAGTGTAAACAGCTCCGCTCGCCTCATTCAGGATCGCAGTTTAGTTGTGGAGGGGTAGTTTCCGGTTCGGTTAGAGGTCAACAGTGCCTAGCCATTGGATTTGGCGGCCGAGGAGCTTTTCCTGAACCAGCGTTCGCGTTGGACGGGGTCGGAGATGGCGCGCAGGGATGCGGCCAGCAGGTTGAGGCTGAGCGTGGTGAGAAAAATGATCAGGCCGGGGAAGGCGACAATCCACCAGGCCGAAGTGATATATTGGCGGCCGCCGGCAATCATGAGACCCCAGGAAGGCTGGGGCAGCTGGATGCCAAAGCCGAGAAAGCTCAACCCCGCTTCGCTCAGAATGAGGGTTGCCACTTCCAGCGTGCCCAGAATGATGAGGGGGGAGGCGACGTTGGGGACGATATGGCGGAAGAGGATGCGGGTATTGGTATTGCCTATGGCGATGGCGGCGTCGATGAACGGTGAGTTGCGCAAGGCGAGGGTCTGGCCGCGCGCAAGACGCGTGTAGGCCATCCACCTGACGATAGCGAGCACGACGACCAGGTTGAGGAAACCGGAGCCGATCGCGAAGAGCACCAGCAGTGCCAACAGAAGGACGGGGATGCTCATTTGAATATCGACAAGGCGCATGATGATGTCATCGGCGGTGCCGCGGTAGTAACCGGCGATGATGCCCAGGAGGGTGCCGATAAAACCGGAGACGAGCGCGCTGCTGAACCCGACGGTCAAGGAGACGCGGGCGCCAAAGATGATGCGGCTGAGGATGTCGCGTCCGAGTGGATCGGTGCCCAGGATGAAGGGGAAGCCGGTGGGCGCGTCGTTTTCGTCGAGGGCTCGGGCCATGGGGGGCATGTTGCGCAGTTTCAGGTCCTGTCCAAGCGGGTCGTGGGGCGCGACCAGTTCGGCGCCGACTGCCGAAATCAGAATCAGGGTGAGAATCATTATGGCTACGAAGGTGACGGGATCTCGCAGCAGGCCGCGCACGATGAGCCAGCGGGTTTCGCTCTGGGAACGTGCCGTTCGTTCTTCGGGAAACAGCTTTAGCTCGTCGGACATGGCCGCCTTGACTTCCTGGGAAGAGCGGAGGGAGCAGAAGGCTGCCCGAATTCCGCCAGGGCGTTAGGCAATGTGTAGCAGGCAGTGCGCAGCAGGCAGTGTGCGTGGTTCACTGGAAGCGGATCCTTGGGTTCAGGTATACGTAGCTAAGATCGACGAGCAGATTGACCACGATCACCATGCAGGCGACCACGAAAACGGTCGCTTCCACCAGCGGCAGGTCTCGCCGTTGAAGCGCCTGCAAGGTCAGATAGCCGATGCCCGGCCAGGCGAAGACCGTCTCTACCAGGATTGCGCCGTTGAGCATAGAGGACAACATATCGCCGCTGATGGTAACGACGGGGATGGCGGCGTTTTTGAGGGCATGGACGAAGACGACGCGTTTTTCGGAAAGGCCCTTGGCGCGGGCGACGGTGATATGGGGCTGGTTCATCTCATCCAGCATGGCGCTGCGTGTGATCTGGGAGATGCGGCCCAGGGGTGAGAGGCAGAGCGTCAAGGTCGGTAGAGCCATGAAGGCAAAGCCGCCATAGCCGGATGTCTTGAACCAGCCGAGCTGGACAGCGAAGACGATGATCAACATCAGTGCCATCCAGAAGTCGACCATGGAAACGCCCCCCAGCGAGAGGACGTTGATGAGCCTGTCCAGGTAGGTCTGCGGGCGGAGCGCGGCTGCGGCGCCCAGGAGGATGCCGATGGGCGCGGCCAGCAAAAAGGCTGCCGCGGCCAGTCGGAATGTGGCGGGCAGACGGTCCAACACCAGGCGCAGGGCTGATGTCTTCTGCCAGAAAGAGTCGCCGAAATCCAAGAGAATCGCGCGCACGGCGAATCTGGCATACTGCACTGGAATCGGATCGTTGAGGCCGAGCTGGTCGCGCACCTGCTGGACGCGTTCTTCGGAGGCTTCGACGCCCACCATGATACGGACGGGGTCGCCTATTACACGGCCCGCGATGAAGACGAATGTGAGAACAGCGAAGGCGACGCCAATTGAGTGGATGAAGCGTCTGAACAGATAGGGAAGAATAGGATCGGCCTTTACTGCGGAGGAGCGAGAAGCGGGGAAAGAGGGAGCGGGAGATGTTCTCTCTTCTTTCCTGTCCTCGTCGGAACAGTCATCATCTCATTTCCGAATGCTGCGTATCACGTATTGCGTCGTCACCGTCTTTGCGGGGCATGGCGCAATACGTGATACGCGTTGGACTTTCGAGCTTCTACGGGCTGTTCAAACTGAGCCCTTTACTTACCCTTTACTTTGGTGACATCTCCTTGGCCTGCAGGCGATGGTCCAGCTTCACGTTCCAGTTCAGGTCTTCGCTGATCAGGTAGGCGAGGTCGAGGTGGGCGATGAGGCCGTAGGCGGCATCGTCATAGGCGACCTGTGCGGCCTCCTGCAGCTTCATGTCACGGGCATCACCCGAGAGTGTGCGCGCCTCTTCCCACAGCGCGTTGACTTCCTCGTTGCAGTAGAGTGACACAACCCCTTCACAGGTGAAGTAGTTGACGTAAGAGAACCAGAGATCGAGGATCTCGTTGCCGTGCAGATGGACGGCGACCCAGTTGGGCTGGCCTTCTACGTCGGCCCAGTTATGGCTGAACTGGGGATTGAAGGTGTCCGGGGGCATGACACTGACGTTGGGGTTGAAGCCGACTTCGCTGAGCATGCCGCCGATGGCCTGGATGACCTCGACGTGGCCGGCATGCAGACCCTGGCGGGAGGCGAGGGTGAATTCCTGGCCCACATCTACCCCGTCGGCCGCTGCGTCCTCTAGGAGGGCACGCGCTTGATCCGGATCATAGGGATAGGGCTGCAGGTCCGGATTGTGCCCGGTGGCGGTCTCGTTGACGATCTGGCCGGTGATGGTAGCGGCTCCGCCCAGCAGCGAATTAACGATCAACTCCTTGTCGATGGCCAGGTTGAGCGCCATGCGCACGCGGAGGTCTTCAAACAGGCCCTTGTTGCCCATGCGGGCGAACATTGTCTCGACGCTGGCCACTGAAGCGCAGCGCAGGCCGTCATCGCTCATAGCGGCATTGCACTGGTCGGGCGTCACAAACTGTGCAATGTCGACTTCGCCGGCCTGGGCAGCCGCGGCCCGGACCGTGTCTTCGGGCAGGAAGCGCCAGGTCAGCTTGTCATAGGATACCTTGCCGCCAGCCTCGTCGGGGTTGTCGTGGCCCCACCAGTCGGGGTTGACGACATAGGTGATCGATTCGCCGCGCTTCCACTCGTCAAGCATGTAGGGGCCGGTGCCAACCAGGTTGGTGGAGTAGGTGTCCGGCTCCTCCTGAATCTGCTTGGCAGAGGTAATGGCGACGAAGTACATCTTCTCCAGCAGAATCGGGTCGGGATCGGCGGCGGATACGTTGACGCTGTATTCGTCTACCGCTTCGGCACTGAGGACACCGCCGACAAAGCCGGTGAGGGTGTTGACGAGGTCGGCCTCCCACATATAGTTGATGCTTGTCGCCACGGCTTCGGCGTTCAGCGGGGAACCGTCATGGAAGGTTACACCTTCGCGCAACTGGAACTGGATCGTATTGTCATCGAGCCGTTCCCACTCAATGGCCAGCAGAGGGATGATCTCGCCGGTGGAGAAGTTACGCGTGACCAGCGTTTCGACAACGTTCAAGCAGCCGTTGCAGTTGGTTTCAGCGGCGGCCAACGTTCCCTCCAGGGATGTCATTTCCTGGGCGACGGCGACGATGAGCTCGGTCTCCGCGGCCTCCATCATGTCCCCATCGCCTGAGTCTGCCGGTGCGGCAGCCGGCGCCACACACCCGGCCGCGAGCAGCAGTAGCATCAGCGCTGCCAGGGGTACAGCTGTACGAATCACTACCTTACGGAGTGCCATGCTGTGAATCTCCTTTCCTACGTGTGATGATGTATGAACCGAGGATGAGGAATTGGCGGGATTGCATGCGTTCCCGGTTGGGGGGACAGCGAGAACCCAGCCAAACACGTTCAGTTCCCCTGGGCCCCTTTTGGGAAGAGCAGCGCAGTGGGAACGACTCCATTTTACGGTTTTATGTCATTGTGTCAAACGTATTTTTTGGGAATTATATACCAAAGTAGACAAAACCCCTTGACGGGCGGTCCCGGATCGTGTATACTGTAATCAATAATTACGGATTCTCAGTATCAGTAAGGAGATTACAGATGGCGCAGAAGGGACCGGGAAAGAGTTATCGCAAGGGTATGACACTGATTGACCTGTTTGAAATGTTTCCTGACGATGAGACGGCTGAAAAGTGGTTTGAAGAAAGCAGGTGGCAGGACGGCGTGCGGTGCCCCCATTGCGAAGGCGAGAATGTAAGCAAAGCCAAGCACCCCACGATGAAATACTGGTGCAAGGATTGCCGAAAATACTTTTCCGTTAAGCACGGGACTGTTATGCAGTCGTCCAAGGTCGGATACCAGAAGTGGGCGTTGGCCATCTACATTTTGACTACGCAGATCAAGGGCGCGTCCAGCATGAAGCTGCATCGGGATATCGGCGTCACCCAGAAAACTGCTTGGCACATGGCGCATCGGATACGAGAGACGTGGGCGGCGGAAACCCCGTCTTTTTCCGGGCCGTTGGAGATTGATGAAACCTATATTGGTGGCAAAGAGGGAAATAAACACGCCGATAAGAAGCTTAACGCTGGCAGAGGAACTGTTGGTAAGACCGTGGTAGCAGGGGCTAAGGACCGGGAGACAGGACAGGTGAGTGCGCAGGTTTTGGCAGACGTAAGGAAAGATACCTTGCATGGCTTCGTTGGAGAGCGAGCTGCTCCTGACGCCACTGTGTACACTGATGACCTCCAGTCTTACCAGGGTATCCCATTCGAGCATGAGTCGGTTAGCCACAGAGTAAGTGAGTACGTTCGTGATCAGGCGCACGTGAATGGCCTGGAATCGTTTTGGGCTGGTCTCAAGAGAGGGTATCACGGCACCTATCACCACATGAGTCCTAAGCATCTGGAGCGATATGTTACCGAGTTCTCTGGCCGCCATAACGATCGGCCCTCAGACACGATTTCTCAGATGGAGAACATGGCACAGGGGATGACAGGAAAGCAGTTGCGATACAAGGATCTGATAGCGGGAGGGCCTGCTTACCCGCTATAGTAAGCTTCCGAGACTCCACTTAACAACGAACCCGCCAGTGGTTTTGCTGGCAGGTTTTGTGATCTACTCTATTGTACACTTCTGTTGATCGATTTTCCGCTAGTGGGGGCATGCAGTGAAACGTGTTGGCTTCTCTCTAATTTCCATATTCATGGTCGAAGTTTGAAGTGAGGAATCCGATATTAGGATCCACTAGGTTGTTCTGAAATACGTTTCGGGAGCCGTCGAGAATACCTGTGTCTTGGCTGTGATGGAAGGAGATACGGCGTTAAAGGAAATGGGGATGATGCCTTTCCGTCACCAAAGGCGCGGTCACAAATGCCATGCCCGTGCTATACAAAACGGGGTATTCAGGTCGACACTGGATACAGAAGAGGTTCTCTAGCCTTAAGATCTTCCAATTCTACCTTATCCTCTTTAACATAATGTATGGGAAGGCCTCTGTAGTTATCTGAGTCAAATTTGTCGACGGTGCGCCTCCTTCTGAATCTCATATCCACGTTCTTGGCAGCCAAGAAGTACCATGCCCTGACTGCTTTGGTTCGAATCCTTGTCTCGGTGTCTGTTTCAAAGACAGAAAGAAGGTACTGAAGGCATGGCAGGGACCACCGCAATTGCCTCTTGCCCTTCTCGTCACTTTCGTACCAGGCTTTGTAGTTCTCGAAGGTGGTCTTAATCTCAATGAATACTGCTATGTATTCAGTTTCTGTTTCTTCAAGAATCAGGTAGTCGCAACGGTCGTAGAATTCACACCCATTGTCTGTCTCAAAAACCTGCCGCCGGCCACCTATTTCGAGATTAATCACGACGGAAGATCTCGGCACGTTGTCGACTCTTATAGCAAGACCGCTTTGTGTGTCTTTTAGGGTAATTGTTCTTCCATCTCTACTGCCTTCGGGAAGAATCATGTCACATCTCAGATGCTCTTCAATCCAGCCCTTAAATTGCATTTGAATCCATCTTGGATTTTCTTATGATTTGAGAAGCCAGCTTTGATCCAATTCGGTTCAGCGACTCGGTTGTTTCGTCAATCACTGGCATCTCAATACCAAACCCATTCCTGACACACGGTTCTAAAACCCCGTCTTTTGCAAAATAAGCTCGAACTTGATTGAGGTTCAATTTGTCTAATTCTTCATAACCAAGTTCTTCCATAACCTTCCCATTTTCATCGCAAGCACTACTCAACATAATGAGGTTGTTGATTTCCCTCAGAATGAAATCACTGTGCGTTGTTATAAGGATCTTCGTCCCAGAGTTGACTAATCGCGCGAGTATACGAGCGAGCTGAACCTGGTTCTCAGAGTCAAGGTGGCTCTCCGGCTCATCGATTATAAGGAGGCCCACGCCATTCAAATAATAGCCCAGGAGAAAATACAAGCTAGACATTTCCCAGGCCGACGAGGAAGCGAGATGTAAGGGAATGTCAAAGCTGAGTTTGTGGTTGCCATATGCAGTAAAGCGAAGAGTGCCATTTACACTAGTGAATCGTCCGCCCATCATTTTCTCAATGCTACCGGAAAGGATGTCTTGTGGAATGTTGTTGTGCTTCTCTGCGTTGCTGGAAATATTTCTAGCAAAATCTATGTTGTCGTGTATTGCTAATGCATATCGACTTAGGTTTCTTAATGGGTCGGCACTTTGATCTAATTCTCCATTTGGTCCGTCCTCTTCCTGTTGAACTGCCCGCATCACTTGACTTCTCACATAGTCTAGTTCGTTTAAGAACAACGGGATGGAATGGCGTGCTGATGAAAGTATAAAGGGTTTATATTGGCCCTCAAAAGGGTCCTGTAAGAGAAAGAATGTATACAGTCTTTCAAGAGAGTCCTCCATAAAGAAGGTCTCAATAATATCGTCGCTCAAAGGCGCAGTACCTAATAGGCGCACCGAGAATGTGCTTCCGTCATACTCTATGGACAAATTCAAATCCTTCTTAATGTTGAGGGAGAGGCGACCGCCCACCGGGAGTTCTCTCTTAAACTCTGCCTCCAATGATGCGTTTTCGAATTCCGATTGAGAAGTATTAAACACTTGAGAAATCCTGAAATCTGAGAATTCTCGTGTCACTTCTTGAATCAGGCGGTCTTGCTCTTCCATGAGAAGATTTTCATTAACCTGCCATTCAACACGCCTTTCAGTTCGCAGCTTTGCGATTATGTCATTTGTGGAAAGAGAAGCAACTTCTTGAAAATGACTTTCGCAGAACGATTCTGCCCTTTTGGTGACAATACTTGTGAACGCTTTCATGAAACCGTAGAGTGCGTAAACTATACGGGTCTTGCCAGTGTTGTTTCTCCCGGAAATAACTGTGAAGTCTCCAAGTTCCATCTCAGCTCTAGTGATAGGGCCTATGTTGTTGAATGCGAACTTCATTTTGTGAGACATACCTAATCTGTGCTCCAAGCATGTGTTGGAGAGTCTTTGTGTAAAGGCTTGTTGCGCCCTCTTCTGAATCCTCCTACACTATATGATTTCCGGCTGAATTGTCAAACAGACAAGAACTCAAGGTAATCCCGGAACCGACCCGCAGGGAAAACGCTGGCTGAGCTGCCCACGATCATGTTCGGTGCTCAAGTCTAGAAGTATTATTTTTGACAGGATAAAGTCAGACTAAGTGAAGCGGGCTACATGTACTCAATACCTATACCAAGAATGCACAAAAACAGGCCCTGGCTGACAGCCAGACCCTGAATCGAGTAAACGTGCCATTACCGTTTTGCCGGATGCGTTATGGTTTTCCGGGATGGCCCTGCCGAGTTTGTTGTTGCCGAGGGTATCAGACGTTCGCAAAATGAACACCTGACAGCATCCATGCGAAGGATTTGTGAACAAATAGGGCATTGCTTCGTCGGGCCTGACACTCGCGGCCTCGTCTGTACAACTGATGCAACACCGGGCCGCATCACCAAGACCAGGATAAGGCCAAAAGGCCCTAGCAAGAATCCTATAGCAAACCATGTCCCCGGACTGCGATTTCTATTGAAAGCTGCGACTGATGTCACGATAGCGAATAGAAACCAAAGGGAACTACAAGCTTGAGTGCCTAGAAGTGGGAAACCTATGCAGACAGTACTTAACTTCGGGATACGGGATCCCGAAGTTGAGGGTGTTGGGTTGTGTGGCTGGGAAGCGTGGCGGGGGCTGCTGATTTTGGCAGCGCAACACAGTCTGCGAAATTTGTCAAATTCGGGGACTTAGACGCTTAACTTCAAAGTAATAATGGGGTGTTAGCGGTCATCACCAAACTGGGGCAGCATCCATACTCGACTTTGATACTAAGACATCTAAGCCATACCGGGCGGTGACTGATTTCACAAGATTCACGAACCACTCCGGTGACTGAGGTGCGACAACAACCTGATGGATTAGGCGATTCAGATCGACTTCGAAATAATTGCCCACCTCGTAATCATGGTCTAGTTCGTGGGCCACGACTCTAACTTCTCTCTCATGTTCGAAACTCTTGCGCTTATTCAAAGCAGATGTAAATAAATTTGCTTCGCTAATGATGGTCGTTTTGTAATCAACATAGTTAATATTGCCAATATGTATATCTGTTTCACACCTAAGACTTTTTGATAGCCTTTCAAAAGTAGTCTTAATTGCAATGCCTGAATCACCACCATACAGTTTCCACATAGCCTCGGATTCATCATCATTTTCATGCCAACAATTCACTAGAAGCTTGCGGGCCGTCGACTCTTTTCTCTCTGTAAGGTACTCAAGAATCCCGTGTATTCGTTCGGGGGATATGCCTATGTCTTCGAGCGACAATTTGCGCATGGCTAGAGTACCTCTTGATACAGAGCCTTCATAGGGGTCTCCAAGTCGGTCTAGTCTGGAGAAGAAAAGAGCTTCTTTGTCCAAAAGAGATACGAACTTGATGAAATCTATATATCGCCATAGGGTTGCATCAATTGAAGGGGAGCGGAATTCGGGGTGTCTCTCGTACACGGTGGTGGCTTTGGGTATCAAGTCTTAGGTTGTTGGCGGTTATTATTAATCAATAGTGTTTTAATGCTTTCTCCATTAGGTCACGGGCCTCTACTAACTTTACAAGCGAGCCTTGCCAATTGTTCAAGAATGCAGACGAGAACCCAGGGTCGCCTACTACTGGTGATTTTTCATCGGGCCAAGTAGCCTCTGGTATTGACTCTGACGCAGAGCTTAGTATTTCATTCATTTTGTCCCTTGCGCTCTCTGCTTGTTCTTTCAATTGGCGTGAAAATTCCTGTGGGTTTTCTTCTTGCATCAACGACTGTTTATTTGTCATCCCCAAGTCCTTTTTGGTGGCGAACTGAGGCACAAGTGTGAACTCTACCTCAGTTGAGTATAGCACTCCCATTCTTACCCAACAAAACAGGGCAAAACTTAGGTACGGGCTTCGGGTCTGAGTCTAGAATCATACCTGGCAGGTACTGCATGACACGTTTCGCGTTGCAATTGGTGCAATGTTCAGTCTCGATATAGACCTCAACAAGTACGTGCTTCTTTGTCGTATGCGTAATCTCCCAATCGTGTCTACGTCGGGCGTTTTGATCTTTCATATTTCACTCATTCCCAATTTTCTCAGTAATATATACTTATTGCCCTGCCTTGCACATTTCTGGGCACTCAAGCATGTAGTTCCCTTTATTTTAGGGCCCAGATCATCCCTTTTACTTGACACGTCCACCACTTCGCGCTACCCTGTGTCGTGGTCATCAAGACTACCTGCCTGCACGCCTAAGAACGTCGGCATATAAGCCCCAATTCCTTTTCCTTCCCTTATGATAGATGGCTATGCTCAGGACTTAGATGATATCGGATAAGTGACTCGCAACGAAGTCTGGGCTATTGCCAAACATACGCTGCCCCCGACGAAACCCTAACCCTATTAAGTAATCCCCAAACTTGACTCACTGGTCGAAATCATCAAGACATGGTCTGAGGCCAAACACTAGGAGTACAAACCATGAAACGGACATTTATCATCATCGGATTACTAGCATTGCTCATTCCTGGCGCACTTCTGGCACAAGAGGATATGACGCTTGATGGACTGGCCGATCAATTGAAGGCGATGGAAGAGAGATTGGGAGCACTCGAAGCGATGTTTGCTGATCCCTGGTCTCCAGACGTAATCTACATGGATGATGGCGTGTGCCAGAACCCTCTTCATTCAAAGAGGGAGCGGGGAGACTTTATACAAATGGAGATTCGGCAGGAGACGGCTGACGCGTACAGAACTCAATACGGCACATCCATCGACCCCAGCGGGAACGTGTACTTATCGAGTATTTCTTTCGATGTTGACAGCAGTAACGTCTATATCCAGTACACGACAAACAATCGCACTGTGATGGAGAAGTGGGCGCACTGTAAGTTCCTCGACCATTCGGAATGGGAGGATGCTGAATAGTACCTATGACTCCAGTTATGAATCAGGTTGAAACCTAAGTGAACACACCAGACAGATCACTACGACCTCGGCAAACTCTAACCAGCCAAGACATCACCGGCAAATAAAAGAACCATGTCGAACCAAGAGCAAGAATCCAAAGTAAACCAACATTTACCCCGTATTCCCGCATGGATCTGGACCCTCATCATTTTGGCCGGAATCACATTCGCAAGCATTACAAACCAAGACGGTCAATTGCGCCCGAATCTGACCTTCGACCCGATATGTACTTATAGGCAAATCCTGAAATAGAACCCAACCCAATACCCCCTACCAAAATCCACCTTATCCCATCCTGCTGTTCAGTGGTAAGCCAACCCAACCAGCGAGGAAGCAAATGGTGCCACATGAGCACAAAAATCGTCACAGGAATCAAATACTTCGTCACCTGAGATACGGCATGAAACTGATCTTCAAGGACCGACCTGACGCGTTCTGTGCGAGCCAAATCCGCACTCCTTGCCCTCACCGTGTTCTGCCATAACTCGCGAGCCTCTTTACGCTCTTCTTGAATATCTGGAGACTTCCTGAACAAAAACAACGATTCATCCTTACCCACATCGCCACCAACATCATCATCCCGAACCCTCTTTTTCCCTATTTGCTCGTTCATCTTTTTTCTTGAAAAACTCCTCTATCAAATCATTATCAATGATATCATGATCTGTTGTTCTACTCTTCCATGTGTCGCTCCATGGAGAACCATCTTTATGGGTAACATGACTCATTTGATATCCGCCAAGCCCGCCGTATACACGATAAGCCTCGTACATTAAGTATGTTTCGTCGTCGCTGAACTCTTCCGGCCGAGAGTTTATGAACTCCAATATCGGACCATCCCCATAAACTCTGACCTCATTGTATACGTCACGAACGACCGGCCCATGCTTCCATGCCTCAATGGGCTGGGTGATTAACGACTCTCCAGTTCGGGCCAAAACCCAACCCTGTGCAAAATAGATCAACTTCAAGACTTGAAGCGGGGTAAACCACTTCCCATCTTCGTATGCTTCTCTAAGCATGAAATTTGCCACCGCTCTTGCGTCATGACTCACGGTTGCCCTCCTTCCCAGCCGAAATAGAAAATTGTCATTTTCAGCATTTTAGAGGTAATTATAATGTAATGTGCTCCGGCAATCAAACCTCTTGAGTTAGACCTTCGCCGCCCAACACAGGATATCTGCCACTCGTATTTGCCACCGCTTCCCAAACCAAACAGAACTGACACGTATGTGCCTGCAAACCTCACTTGGAAAGGGAAGGGCCTCGTTGACACAGGAAACAACGCCAGAAGTCCACTTTGAGCCAGCACGACAACGAAACTGAACAACCCAAGCCAGGGCGCGACACCAAAGGTCGCCGGTCATTAGGGCGGTAGCGAGAGGAGGTCGAGTGAAGTTCCAAAGGATTTGCACGCTTGACACTCCGCGGCTTCGTGTCAAGCATTGCAAATAACACCAGTTTTTTTCAACTGAATTGTCTTGCAATTCTTGCTTAACAAAGCGAGTCTTACCTGATATACTTCGGGGCGACTCACAATGGGACCGCCGCGATGTTGGTACAGTTTTCCATGGGCTTTTTTCTTAACTGAATTCGAATTTTAGCTGTGAGGCGTTTTTCCTCCCTTTCCCCTGCCCCACTCCAAGTAGATTCCTTTGAATTACCGACTTCCCGGAAAAGGGACACGCTGGATACACGGGCGTTTCACCCGCACCTTTGTCAGGCAGAAACAATTGGTTCCACAGAGGAAACAGTCTATTCCTTGAAGTCCTCGAACCAAGAAGGGTTCTTTAGCAGTCATGCTTCTAGTCGGTGCCCATCTCCCAAACTCGAATCCTTGGAAGGTCAAGAACACGGGAAACCACTTTGGAAAACCATATGGTGCAAGTCGCTGCCCTAGACTCAAAAATTGTCTATTCTGGAAACGAGAACGCCGTCAGTTGGGAAGGGCTCGTACTTGGCAATGAGAGAAAGTTTCAGAAATACTTGCGTGAAGTCGTGCAGCCTCGTCTCGAAGATAACGATTCATCTTTTGAGACAGAACTCAGCGGCTTGAATATGATTGGGATAGATACTGCGTCCCTCAGGAAGTTACTAAATTGTGCGCCTAGCTATTTGCCCTCGGAAATTGGCGAAGCATTAGCAGAATGCTTGCTTCAAGATGACCCAAGTCGAGAGGTGATCTGGCCATGGAACAACCTTCGAGACCGAAAGACTCCAAGGGCAAGCCTTCCAGGAGCCGACCTAGTAGGGTTCTGTTGTGAAAGCGGCAGGTCAATGTTTCTCTTCGGCCAGGTGAAAACGTCTTCGGAAACCAGAACACCGCCCAGGGTAATGAGAGGTAGCAAGGGCTTAGAAAATCAGATCAGAGAGATAGCTCTTTGTTCTAATGTGCAGAGATCTCTGCTTAAGTGGCTTCATGCGCGATGCAGGTGTCAACCCTTTCGCGACCTCTATGACGACGCGGTGTGTTGTTACTTTGGTTCTGGAGGTAATGAGGTTCTTCTTGTCGGAATTCTGATACGTGACACTACGCCTGATGAGCGCGACCTGAAAGCGGCAGGAATAAGCCTGTCTACTTTGGTGAGTCTCCCCGTACGGATTGAACTAAGTGCGTGGTACTTTCCCGTTTCAGTACAGGAGTGGAACGCCCAGCTTTAGAGGCCGAGTTCAAAATGGAAGAATCCCGGATCGTAGCAGCAATTGGAAAGGAAAGGGTTGAAAACGCCAGGACGGAAGCCGGGCGTAGACGGCTCTTGGCCGCATTAGACAAGAATGAGAAAACACTGATCAGTGATGAGGAGTTGCAGTTTGTCGCCGATGGTCTGGATTTTCTTGTTCTTGATCATTTGGAAAAGGAGAATTCAGAGGAACTAACTTCTGCCGCCGCTGATGTCTTCCAGATTGCTCGTGTCTTGCCCCGTCCAGATTCTCCCATCGAAGCAAGTGCCGCGCTCGTCAGGCTAGGTTGTCTTGGGGTTCTAGGGGACCGAAGCCCCGATGTTCAGAGACTCTTGAGCGAAGAAGGAATCCCATCCTTGCCTGTAGAATCGGATGATTGGGGCGAACGCGTTTGGGCGACAATTCTGGACGTTTGGCTGCGCATCTTGCGGAAAGACGGTTGGGCAGACCTAGATGAGGTTCAGAATCAAGTTTCGCGCATTCGCTCGCTCCAGAGAAAGCATGAGCCAGGCTACTTGAATGAGGCTGAAGCGCAACGAATCGTTAAGCCTGCATGGGAACTTATTAACGCATATCACTTAGCCAAAGCCGCCGAAATCATGGGGATGTACGTGACTCAGGGTTCTGTAGAAGGTCACTTCGACGTTCGAGAGCAACTCGATTCACAGTTCGACCGCGCCATAGGTGCAGCCGAACGCGGATACCTCGTTGAACGAGATTTTCTGTCACGATTGCTTGCGCGTACTGCCAAACGCATTGTAGAAAATAGCATCTGGACAGTTACAAGAGGTGTCAACAGCCATGTCTCCAAATTTGTCGAGACAGTGACTTCCCGTAGCCGCGAAAGTCCTATCTTTGAATTGTTGCCCCCGCAGCGTCTTGTACTACGTGACGAAGGACTCCTTGGGTCAAGTAAGAGATCCATTGTTGTAAACCTCCCGACCTCAAGTGGCAAGACGTTCATTGCGGAGTTTCGAATTCTTCAGGCGTTGAATCAGTTTGAGCATGACCGCGGATGGGTAGCCTTCCTAGCACCAACTCGCGCTCTTGTTAACCAACTGACAACCCGATTACGAAAAGATTTCACTCAGTTCGAAAACATTGTCGAGAAAATCGGCCCCGCATTAGAGATTGACGGTTACGAAGATTCGATGTTAAGCGAAACAGACGAAAATAACCAGTTCCGTATTCTTGTCACAACACCAGAAAAGTTTGATCTCTTGATCCGGGGAGGATGGGAACAAAAGATTGGAAGACCTTTGACGCTTGTCGTCGTTGATGAAGCACATGGTCTCTCCGACTCCGAAAGAGGTATAAAGCTAGAACTCCTGCTTGCCACTATCAATCGAGAGTGCCGTCATGCTCAATTTCTCTTGCTAACTCCGTTCATACATAACACTGAGGAAATCGCTCAATGGTTGGCACCTGACAACAATAGCAGCATAGACATCGGCGTACATTGGGTACCCAACGACCGGGCAATCGTCATCTCCACACCTCAAAAAGGAAAGAAAAAAGGCGACTTTACGCTTAAGCTAGAAACGCATCACACAAGCCGAAACACAATCGAGATTCCCGAAGCGGTAGGATTTGAAACCAATAGGCCTTTAGGACTTACCTTATCATCCGTTGCTCGCTCACCAGGGAAACTGGCAGCGGCGACTGCCCAAACGCTAAAGCGAAAAGGCACGGTAGTCGTTCTTGTCAACAACCGAAACCACAGCTGGGGCGTGGCGGATAGACTTAGAGTCGAAGATAACCGAATTCAGAATATAAGTCATGACCTAAACCTTATCCAACAGTTTCTCGCTGACGAAATGGGAAGCGAATTTCCTCTGATAAGGCTGATCGAGTTCGGAATCGGCATCCATCATTCAGGTCTGTCAGATGACACCCGCTCTATAGTCGAATGGTTGACAGAAAACTCAAAACTGAACTTCCTAGTTGCTACAACTACAATCGCACAAGGAGTCAACTTCCCGGTATCAGCAGTTGTCTTTGGAAGCCATCAATATCCCTACGGACAAGATATGCCCCCCGAAGACTTTTGGAATGTTGCGGGACGCGTCGGACGGGTTGATCAAGGCGATCTCGGTATCGTTGCCCTCGCCGCCGAAAACGAGAAAAAACAAACTTCTATCAAGAATTTCATCGGAAGGGCTGTCAGCGAACTCAATTCCACGCTTATTGACATGATCAATGAATTGTCAATCCAAGGTAATGAACTCCGCCTTGAATCACTTTACTGGGACCCCGCATGGTCTGCTTTCTTGCAGTATTTGACCCATTCTTACAGACAAATTGACAACCACGAACAATTTGCAACCGAAATTGAGCAAGTCCTCCGTGGGACACTCGGTTTTCAAACCCTTCGCAGACAGCATAGAGGATGGGCAGATACTTTAGTCAATAGTGTGTCCAACTATGCTCAACGTATAAAAGGCAAACAATTAGGACTGGTAGATACTACTGGATTCTCCCTAGAATCTATAAACAGAACACGAGCCATGCTAAACTATATTGAACTGCCAGATGATGTATGGTCGCCTGAACTCTTCGGACCTAATCGCCACCACCTCGCCCAAATGATGGGCGTCCTCCTCGAAGTCCCTGAAGTCAGAAAAAACCTGAATGAGGTCGCAGGCAAAAACTTAACACGTGACAAAAAAGGCGATTCCCTTGCCCACATTATCTGCGACTGGGTTCAAGGTGCGCCCCTGCCCGAAATAGCTCTTGAACATTTTTCGCAAAAGCAAGACCCAGTAAAAGACATTACTGATTGCTGCTCAACCTTGTTTGGAAAGCTGATTCAATCAGCATCGTGGGGATTATCCGCACTCCAATTGCTGACACCTCTCAATGATCCTTACAATATTCCGTCAGAAGAAGAACATAGAACAATCCGTAACCTGCCAGCCCGTATCTATTACGGAGTTAACTCGGATGAAGCCATACTCCTTCGTATGCTGGGAGTGCCCCGCAATGCCGCTTCACCCCTCTCAAAACAACTTGGAATATCCCCAGACGACCCACTGCATTTTGTAAGGAACCATATCAAAAGTGTAGGTGCCGAACCGTGGAGAAAGGCATTAGGAAATCAAGGCGAAGCCTACCATCGAGTCTGGACCATAGTTGAGGGAGAGGCATAGAATTTCTAATGGGAATTACATATCTATGTTCGCTTCATCGCGGATGTAGAGTCGCTGCGAGCAGATACTCAAATGGTCGTCGCCCTCTGTCCAAAATACGGCGCGGCCGCTCCACCCTTGTTGCTTCCCTTTAATCTGTAGTTTGGTTCATTTGAACGGGCTGAGTTAAACCATCGGTACGACAACAGCCACATATGCTCTGGTGTCTTTCGGTTCTGGATGGTTGAGCGCATTGCACTCCTCTCTGGACATCAGAGATGATCGGCTGCTGTTGTGACTTCAATCGTCCGTATCCACGGAGGGAGCACCACTATGCGTCTCCAACGCAAAGCCATCACTATTGGAATAGCAGTTGTTCTTTTTTGCGTTCTTGGCGTTTCGCAGTTGCAGGCGCAAGATCAGGTGGTGACGTGGCGTGAACAGATTGCGCAGATTCTGGCAATTGTGCTCGATATTCAATCCGGTGTACAAGACTTGACCAACAACGCGGTCAGTAGGCAAGAGGTACAAGCCATGGAAACCCGCATAGAGGTGTTGGAGAGGATAATCGGTCCCACCGCCACACCTACCATTACGCCCTACCAAAAGGTCCGGGACCAAGAGGAACAGAGTTTACATCGTGAACTGATTCAGTTTTTGTACCAGCAGGATATAGCGGTGTTTGAGGATAACGAAGAATTTATGTCCATCGAGGACTATGTTGATGACATCATGGACACAGTTGTGATTCTGGCGGAGCGGTGCGAGATTTCGGTTTACGAAATGGTTAATCTCATCGACCTTGAGGCCAAACGCAGAGAGGAGAAATCGGGCGGTGGGCCATCCTACTACAGCAGTGGCATACCGTATATGGCTAGGCTTGGAGTCGCGAGTCCATGGCTGTTTTCCGAAACCAAATCGTATTGTCAGGGAGAGTGATGGAACCTTTACTGGCCCCCAGTCGAAACGTAACCGCTAAGCCCCAAACTGATTATTGCCATCATGATGACTCAACAAAGGACTGCCTGCATGTCAAAATCACAGCATGAAAAAATTGTCTCTATGGACAAAATAGCGATGGCAATTCAACACTCTGCCCATTTGTTGCATGGGGAAACATCCACTGATTTAGCCTTGTACCTTGGTGTCCATATTTCGAAAAACATTTTGCTATCTCTTGCGGCCGAACTTGCCCTCAAAGGATTAAAGCAGAAGGAAACGACCTGTGGCAATTTCATTCGGACACATGATTTGGTAAAGTTGTTTCAGGATGTACCTTCGGAGGCTCAGGGCCGCGTGGACAAACGGTTCAAATGGTATATGTCACAGGACGATGAAACCAAAAACAACAACTCTACCCTGTGGCAATTCTTTAGGGACCACAAAGACGATTTCGTTGGATGGCGATACCTCGAAGACGAGCCTCCTGATCCCGCGTATAAAGAATTTCAGTATGCCATTTGTGCGATTTTGGATGAAGTTTATGGGAGACCTGAGTTGCCCGAATCATAAGTATTCAAGCCTGTTTTTCATCAACCACACTACAAAATGAAGAAAAGTAGGGCAGCCAAAAAGTCATGCGTGAATTGTCATTTTCTTCAACGGCGTGATAGGTTTGGAAATGGGCGAGAATTTTCTTCGCATTGGGAAGACAATGAGATTGAAAACAGGAAACTTGATGAAGTAAACGGTCTTGCTAGAGTCCCAGTTTGTTCGCAAGGAGTATGGGATGGCGGTATAGACATTGCTCTCGGCAGTGATGATGAACGATTAAAGCGTATTGTAGAGCAGAACAGAAAAGACTCGTGTTGTTTCATCAAACGAGATAGGTCGATGAGCAATGATGCAGCATACAGATTGTGGGAACGGAGGAATGAAAACAAATCAGTCAGAAAAAAATATTGGTTTTCCCTCTGTGCTCTGGTGTTGACTGTGCTTGGAATAACTGTAAGCGTATTTTTTGGAATTCTTGGGGTAGAACAAAGCAAGTGGGATGCAATTCAAAAATGGGTGTCACTCCTGTTCAAGTGAAACATTGCTGCGAAAATTGTTATTTCCTGTGGTTCTTCCAGGACCTTCCCGTTAATCCTATATACAGTCCAGTCCCGTCCGACCGCAGAGCCGACTATCTCTGGATGAGCGAAAAAACAGCTGTGTGCTGTCATAAAGGCGTCTGGATTCAAGATAGGCCGAGTCGAGACCCGGAAGTATTTCAATACAACTTGTCACAAAACAGAAAAGACAGTTGCTTTTTTGTTGAACACAAGGATGGAATGAGCGCAGATGCAGCAGACGAGTTGCAGCGTCGCCTTCATGAAAACAGACAATTCAAAAAAAGTATTCAGTATACACAGTGGGGATTAGCTGTCTCCGCGGCAGGTCTAGTAATCTCTGGAATAGTAATGCTCATAGAGCTTCTTTACCAAGTAATATCAGACATCATAAACTTTCTGTCATAACTAATCACCACACGCTTTCATTGCGTTGAGTCGAAGGCGATATGACCGGGGATCGAAAAGCCGCCGGTCGTCGTCCGGCGGCCCAATCCCATCATGCCTGAACTTGACATTTCAAGATCCCAATGCCATGATGACACCGAAGATTTATCATCAAGAAACGACATAAAAAAAGAGCGTCCGCGAAAGCCTGACAGCGTCCGGACACTCTTTTTGACACACTCTATATGAGTGTTGCTTTTACAATATCAAGCAATGCCCCCCGTGCCAAAAAGAGAAAAGGCCGACGCGAACCTCTAAATGCCCAACAGCATAAGAGGAAAGCATGTCGCGCCAACTAGAGATTTACTGCGAAATACACAACGCCTCAATCCAATTGCAAGAGCGAAGCGGCCAGATCATTAGTGCCCAATGCCCCCACTGCACAACCTCCTATCACGGCCCCTCGTTAGAAATAAAGTACCAATGGACACAGGAAAACATGCAGACCCTCAGGACGCGAGACATCCTCGGCCAAGATTGGCTACGCCAGTTCATGCCCGACAACGCCGATAACGAGACCCTAAACAAGATTTACCTGCCCCAAGCGTTCATAGCAGCACTACCAACCGGCAGCCCACAACATAAACAACAGAGGCAGAAATGACTATAATGGCAAAAACAAACATAACATCGGTAAAAGAGGGACCAGAGGACGGCGACTTCACATTCGCAATAGAACTAACAGGACTTACCTCAACTCACGAAGTAACACGTCTAACCATAACCACAGACAGTATTGAAGAAACACAAGACGGCGCCACCAGAATGGCAATTTTCGAGCTGCAAAACAGACTCTATCAATTGGCAGAGTCAGCCGCACAACTAAACCCACATCCGTCCAAACACGATCCATATCGTAGCAACTACACTCCACCCAAAGAAGAGGACATAAAACAAACCGCCAGCGTCTCCCATTTAGCTGCACCCGACGACCAGGGGAACCGTATCATATCAGTCACACTTATAGGACTCCTGGCATCAGACGTTCCACACGACATTCCCATCTTAATAGACTGCAAAAACAAGTCAGAAGAAGAACAAATAGCAGAAGCAGAAAACGCAATGATAGGAAGACTGCACAACCTAATAAACAACCTGGAAAAACCCCACAGAAAAAAGAATAGACCAACACCACCCACAACGTAGCAAACCTCAACAACAACTCTAAAGGAGTTTGTCGATGGCTGAGAACATACCCGATGAACTTACTAACTTTGAGGAGATGCTAACCGACGCGTTGAAGGCTAAGGCAAATAAATTTTGTCCGTCATGTGGGCATAACAAATTTTTTTTTATGGGGCCCACTACGGGCCCCTGGTTAGTTCTTTGCTGCCAGAACTGTGGATTCAAGCTGGAGTATCTGATTGACATCTTGACAGAAAACACTGGAGGGGAGAAAGACGATGTCAGTTGATACCCAGTTTCAAAGAGCCCCTCAGGACATCGTAGATCGATTGGCCAGAGTCGAAGAGCGCAATAAAAACATGGCTACGAGGGAAGACATCGAGAATATTAGAGGACTAATTGCACTCAATGAGCAAAAGCTAGATACAGCCTTCCAACGTGCTGTGTCAGAGTCCGAGAGAACTACTTTACGAACCATGCTGAAGACTTGGAGCATCATCGCAGGTCTGCTCTTGCCTATTCTTACTGGGATAATCATTACACTCCTCAGTGCCCTCCTCAATGCACTACTCAACAATTAAAATTTTTGACACGCCGACCTTCAGATTAAGCCTAGTCCTGTTTGTTGCACCAACACTATAATTCCCCATTATTGGAAAAGCTCTTCCTATCGAGTACAATCACTTCACACGCCTAACTGTCGCCATATTAATGGCCTAGTAATCCCGTATTCGCTCACCAAAGGAGCAACACCGTGCAACTAAGCATAGATCTACTAGTCTACTACAAAGATCAGTGGTGGTACTGCCGTTGCGACGACCTCGGTTTGCTATCTCACGGAAACACAGAGGATGAGGCTATCGAAAATTTCAAGGAAGTACTCGATCTGTTCCTTGAACATACCCCAGAAGCAGAAATCTCATCTCTCGTGCGCGCTCTCCTGACTTCACAAAAACCGAAGGTGAAAGTTCAAGAACAGCTCGCCGCGCCGAAAGCCACCTGTCGCCGATTGACCTCAGCAATATGGGAAACTAACCAATATGCCGAAGCAATGCAGGGAGCATTATGAGGAAATAAAAAAGGAACTTGTTGAAAATGGCTACAAAGTCATCAGTGAAAATGAAAAATACATCACCATGCGACCCAAAGAACCAGGCGCACACTCAAACCCCCAAACTGACACTATAATCTTCCCCCGGATATGTCCTATGCCGCCAGACTACTCCGACATCATCCGACGCAAAATCGAACTGCGGAATCTCAGAATCAAATAATGAATAGGCCCCCAGTCCAGACCGGCGGCCTATTTTTTTGAATCTCTTCGTCGTGATCCACTAAGTATATAGTTCCCGATATTTGAACTTAAGGCTACTTAGTATGCCATCACCATTTTGATGGATAAGTGATGGTTTCCCTTCTCGGCTTTGGCACTGGCATCACGTGTCCACAGAACGTGCATTTGATGGCATCCGCTCGAACAAGGTCTGAGCAGCTAGGACAGTGCTTCATCAGAACAGTTGATTGCGGACCTGATGAATTGGCGCGCCTCATCACCAGAACCAGAATAAGGCCGAAAGGCCCTAGCAATAGTCCTGTGACAAACCATACTGCTGGATTACGGCCTTTGTGGGCCGCGGCAACGGCGGTCACGATACCAAACAGAATCCAAACAATAATGACTTCCATCATGGCTCCTTTTCGCATGAAACGTCGCTAATGATTGGTCTGATCTGTTAATCAGTCGGTCGTGAAGACCTCCGATCTATCTCGAAGGCAATCGGATATACGGAAGTATTCTCTTACTCGGTTTCCTGAACTTCTACTGTTGAGATACAATACCCAAGTCACGATGATTTCCTGTTGGACAGGATCGTAGTAAACGGAGCGGAAACTAACGGACACCTCTTTGTCTGGATTCAGCTCTATGACTGAACGTTTTGTTGATGAATCAAGTTCGCCATTTGCAAAAATGAAGCACGGTTTAGGTGCTTGCGCCGTCTCTCCACAGACACGCCAAAGACCGGTCCTCCCCTTCTTGCTCTGCTCCTCCGCAGCTTGAATCCGTCCTGTGTATGTGCTCTGCACCTGTCCGTCATACCGAGCATATCCAAACAAGACAAGAATTTCATTCAAAAGAGTACCATCGGCCAATGTGACATAGGCCGACACCTCGTCATTCTCGATTTCTCCTGTTGGCTCTATTGTTATCAGCGGGTTTCTCTGGTATGACTGCACGGCGTACTCGGCAGCTTCACGGCCAAAGCACTCAATGTCCCCTACAGATCCCGGCGCTTTGACATTCGCCAAGTGAACCGTTGCAATTTGCCCATTGTCCGTAAATACGACCTCCACTGAATCACCGTCAAGCGGGGTCTTGACGACCGCCTGGCGAGTCGGGAGGGGGGTCGTTGGCGGTGGAGTTTCTGTTGCCAATTGGGAAGTAGGTGTTACGGTGCCTCTCTCAGTGGCTGGAGTGGCAGTTGGGGTCTGGGCTTGGAGTTGAAATATAGTGAGCACGAAGAGGAGAACAACTATCGTGCACACGCCGATGATTCTGTGCCTGAGGTTCATTGCGGTGCCCCCTTGGTGAAGATAGATGACTGGTAGCCACCACAGCAAACCGATCAGCCTAACGTCCAACAAGGGGGCGCAATGCGCCCAGCCATCAAACATCACAAGACGTAAACACTGATTCGATTTGCTGTGGTTACTGGCATGTTACTACATGAGGGGAGAATCTCACCAAATGGAAACAAGGAGACGAATTCTGTTGCAATGGCTTGTATTCGCGAGGTATTGTAGAATGTGAGTACTTTGTGCAGGAATTCTCCTGTTGCTATTGGTCCATGTCGGAGCGGGGAGACACGGGCAATTCTCATCATGTCAGCCCTAAGCACCTACACCGCTACCCTGGGATTCCCCTGACCGACATAATTGCCGCCCTTCTGACACCATTGACCAGATGATGCACATGGTGTGAGGTATGGACCGGAAAGTGACTCCGCTACTGCGATTTGATTGCAGGTAGGCCATACTACTCGCAATTGAATACGATTGTTTCTCAAGTTTAGAGCAAAACACGATGTTCAACATTCAATGGGTCAAACAAACATGTTTGACAAAATAGACGTCGGTGCCGAGCTTGCTCAAAAGCAACAGAATTCAATTCTTCCAGAAGATCGGCCCATACACGACTGGTATCGTTTTGTTCTATCTTACCCTCCGCACCTAGTTCGCAAGTACATCCGCGAATTTGGCTTGAGTTCTGGGGAAGTGTTGCTTGATCCGTTTTGTGGGACTGGAACGACAATGGTAGAGGCGAAACTGCTTGGGCTGCAAGGCATAGGAATTGAGGCTAACCCCTTCCCACACTTTGCCTCAATGGTGAAGACTGACTGGGATGTTGATCCGTCTTCTTTGCTGCAAATGGCTAGTGATGTGACACAGGCGACGAAGGAGGTGTTGTCCAGTCAAGGAATATCCGATCAATCAAAATCGTCGATGGGCACCGCGTGTCTGAGGGTGCTACCCGAAGATGCTGAACGGATATTGATAAAGGATTCTATTTGTCCTCTCCCTCTTCACAAGACGCTTGTCTTGCTGGAGCAAATCAACAAGCTTAAGTGTAGTCCTGCACACAAGTATATGATTCTTGCACTTGGTGATGCCCTAGTAGGTGAAATCGGGAATCTAAGATTCGGGCCAGAGGTTGGTGTAGGGAAGAAAAAAGGTGATGTTTCAGTCATCTCGGCTTGGATAGATCGGGTGGAAAGGATGGTCACAGACCTAAAACGCGTAAAGGGGAAAAGCCGTCCTGAGTCTCAAATTCACCTTGCGGATGCCAGAAACCTCATTCATGTCTTGGATCCCAACTCAATTGATGCCGTAATAACTTCTCCGCCTTACCCAAACGAAAAAGACTATACTCGTACAACACGACTTGAGTCAGCTGTTTTAGGTTTCTACAAAGATATGTCTCATTTGAGACAGTTCAAAAAGACCCTTGTGCGCTCTAACACTCGTGGCATTTACAAGATGGACGACGATGATCAATGGGTGTTTGGAAACACCGAGGTCGAAGCTCTGGCAAAGGAGATCGAAGCCAGAAGAATCAAGATGGGAAAAACATCTGGCTTTGAAAGGATGTATCCTCGGGCCACGTTGCTGTATTTTGGAGGTATGGCTCGGCACTTGTCCCAGTTAAGTCATGTCCTCAAGCCAAACGCAAGAGTGGCTATGGTAGTTGGGGACCAAGCATCCTACCTGCAAGTCCTGATTCGCACTGGACAATTGCTAGGCAACATAGGAAGAAAGTTGGGGTACGAGGTGGAAAGAATCGATCTTTTTCGAACAAGGTTCGCGACTGTCACTCGACACGATCTAAGAGAAGAGGTTGTAGTCTTGCGATGGCCCGGGTAAATGCTGAAGGATGATATGCTGTGAGCAAGTATGAGAAGGTGATCTGTTGGGTGTTCCAGAAAAACTACGCTCCTGGTGAACTTCGAGTAAGGTTTACTAGGGATGAATTAGTGAGTGCGCATGAGGACCTGGGGTTGTCTCAAACAAAGAACATTGGAGATATCCCGTATTCGTTCCGATTCCGCCGAGAATTGCCTGCCAGCATTAGGGACACAGCACCGGATCAAGCCGAATGGGTGATTATGGGAACGGGTATTGCAGAATACCAATTTCGATTATCAATGCCGAGCAAGATAGAACCATCTTTGCACCACTACCCCATTAGGATTCCTGAGGCAACTCCTGAAATCATTCGGCAGTATGCGCCAGGTACAGACGAGCAAGCCTTGCTAACCAGGGTGAGGTATAACAGGCTCGTTGATACCTTTACCGGGTTGACTTGCTACTCAATCCAAAATCATCTGCGGACTACCGTGAAGGGGATCGGACAAGTAGAGGTGGACGAGATTTATGTTGGGCTGAATAGGAAGGGCAATCATTTCGTGCTTCCGTGTCAGGCGAAATCAAGGAGTGATAGATTCGGAATAGTTCAGGTGATTCAGGATATTTCCCTGTGTTCTGCCAGGTATCCTAATGCGGAATGTCGTCCGATTGCACTTCAGTTCGTTGGCGAAAACAGTGTTGCCATATTAGAACTTGCTGTGAGAGATGAAGACCAGGTTCTAAAATTGAACATAATTGACGAAAAACACTATCTGTTGGTGCCGAGGTCTGAGTTTGGATCTGGTGACAAAACCGACGATGCTCTAGTTTCACCCTAACCACATTCCGCATAAACAGAGTCCGTCACATTCCGTGACGGGCAAGTTCCCTTGAAGGAGCCTCTATCATGAATAGTCAAGCCAATATACCACCAGAAAGAATCATTTCCTCGGTGGCGAGATACTACCAAGAAATCCAGTTCGCCAAAGACGTGCTGGAGTCTGGTATAGACGAACTAATCGTGCTCGTATATGGCGAGAAAATAGACCTTGAAAACGTGGCCAGCATAAGTGGCGAACCACCAGCGATCCAAAGAGCCGTGTGCGAAATCGCACGAATTCACGACGAGAGAATCTCACTCCGGTCCACTGCCTGCGAGGTCAAGAAAACGTGGTCATCCCAAGAGTGGGAACCAATAACCCCGTTCTTCATAGACGACTCAAAACTCGCAGCGCATTTTGCAGACATGAAGAAAGCCGCGAAAATCAAGGCACATGCCATGCCAGAGGTGCTTGTCGCTTTGGATCAAGGATGGGTGGTGATGGATGCGGCCGTGCACCTCAGTCTAGAAAGGAGAGTTGTACAGGAGATTACCTGCAAAAAGTTGTGGAATGGAAACACTGATGGTAGGCAACTAGGTTTGGACGACGCTCTTATTGGAGCCAGGGAAGCCCTCAGTGCCGATGACTAGTGATACATTTCGTATCCCCATAGGTCTGCATTGCTTCAACAAAATCCGTCACATTCCGTGACGGATTTTTCGCGATTGCCCTACCCCTCACCAACATGGTATGGTGCCTAGCCTATGCCCGTTCACCCTGGAGATCACTATGACCTCAGAAAACGATTCTTTCGAGAATCCAAGGAATCCGACTGAGCCACCTCTTGGCAGCATTGGCAGGTCTGTCGCGGATAGGTGGCTTATTCGAGAAATGGTGCTGAGATTCTACGCATCGGATTGCATGAGGGAGATATTAGCCCGACTGAACACCCGTATTGATGGTATCGAACACAACATCGATGACGAGCTGGAGAATGAATTGGGGATTGCTAATGATTACAAATACAACATCCCAAGAACACGCAAAGATTGTGAAAAAAGGATAAGATACCTCATTAACGAAATCAAGGCTATGAGGAAAGCCAACCTGGATAAGGGGGAGTAGGTGACCCTTCTGGACGGATTTCGTCAAGAAACTTTTCACCCGCCAGGGCGAGTCTCTCGCCATACTCTAGTTCTAGTTTTCGACTCTCTTCTCGATCAACATAGAACCGAATCTGAGTCTTGCACTCTTCTAGTTTGGATAGCAGCGACTGGCATTTTGGGCAGTTGAGTTCCTCATCTGCTTGCCCATCCCCTTGCTGGTGGACTGCCGTCTCGTCTCGCACTACTGTTCTCCCGTAAACAGAGCGGCTTTCAACGGTTCGAGCGTTTCGGCTCCGCCTTGCGCGGTAGCGGTCTTGACCGCTTTGGCCCATCTCTTTTCGTCTTTGGCGGCCTCAAAGAACACCCAGCCCGTCTTTCCGAAACCCACCGACCAGTTCCTAAGCAAATCTCTTTTCCCCACCTAGTCCATTCCTGTTGCCAATCAGATACCCACAAGAGGCGGTTCGGATACGACACCGGAATATCTGAGCCGGAAAGAATTCAGAGCGATTGTCACTATAGGATTGTGCCAATTTCTTCAGAACTCCGCACAATGACAGGATCATAACGCTGAGCGGAGGGTTTGGCGGATATGAGAACGTTTATGTATTGGAGCACATTATCTTTGTGCGACCCATAAGGGGACGATTCGAAAAACCATTTCGCTTCTTCATCGAAATCTATTTTGCGTGGATCCCGATTGAATTCCAATATAGTTGACTCGTCGTTGTTTGCCATTAGTAAGTTTTTCCCTAGAGTTAATAGAAAGTGGGGAATAAGTCGGCACAGATCGAAATCAAACCCTCTTTTTTCTGCCATGAATTGCCTCCATTTTCTTTGTTCCAGATATCATATTTTAGCCGATTCAGTCAGAATTTTGTAGGCAATATGTGCTGGACGCGCAATACATTTAAGGATTTGAGACCTGGGAGGATGACGGCAGTTGAAAGGTCTTCAGAATGCGGCGATTGTTTCCTGGCTTGCAAACACCTTGTGCAGGGAATCTAAGAGAGGAGAAGCGGCGTAAGTCTGCAATAAGAACGAGCCACCTTCATTCCGGCGGCGGCCCGTCAGGTTCTTAGCCTCCAGAGTTGCTTTCAGGACTCAGCGTGTCCATCGATCAGCTACTGTACCGACCCTGGAAATAGTCCACGTACTGGTGCAGGTGCTTCGACTATCTGTAAGCAGTTGATGAAGGGCCATCTGCTCACCAAACAGAGGTTCAGTGATATAATCTGCGCATAGGAGTCGACAATGGCCGCGGTCGAGGACAAGGCAATTGGACAAGAAAGGTTGATCGCCGATGAATGCTAGTGACACAAGTGTAATATTGAATCAAATGATCAATGTCGTTCTGCGTCAATTGGACGAAGAAAAGTTGGAATTAAGTGAAGACTCGTTCTTCGCGGAAGAGCTTCGGAAGATCCCGAAAACGAAGCGGCGGGAACTGATTCAAACTTACTTGTGCGACAAGACCTTTCTGCTGCTGCAAGGCATCATTGACCAAGTGCATTCATTGAATTCAATGTTGAGCGTCCCTTCGCCAGCAGTAGTGGAAATAAGTCCATATATCTTGGCACGAACAATGCTTGAGTATTCGAGCAAACTGGCTTACCTAACCGATCCAAAAACAAGTGAGAGAATCCCAAGAACGCTTCGATGTCTATACGCTGACATTCAGGAGTTCAGAAAACTTCCAGAAGACCTTGTATCACCGACCGAAAGAATGTTGGCAGAAGATCGATTCAAGGTCGCTACAGAATGGTACCACGAATTGACTGGTGGCGAGGGTAAAATCCGAGCCGTCAGAGTCTTAGAGATATTCGAGGAATTGGCAGGAGAGAAGTCCGACGTATTGGAAAAACTCAATTGGGTGGAAGATGGAAAAGGATCATTGGTTCCGCTGACGTATTCAAAGGGGTATCGAATATACTCCGCGGTTGCCCACGGGAATTCATGGGCGGTACAGCATTATGGAGTGACCAAAATTCTCAATGATAACGGCGAAATTATTGAGCGGCCAGGGCTGGATGCCAAGACGGTGAATCAATTGCAAGTGCTTGCAGGTGGGCATCTGATTTTTTCTTTGGGCTTCGCCACCCAATTCATACGGGGACATTTGCCGCATAGGGCAATGAATGAGCTTGAAAAACTAAACACATCAATTCGTAACGCATTGCTAGACGAAGAGGACGGTTCACCCTGATCGCTCCTACGCGTGTAGAAGTAACCATGGTCTCCCTCGGCTCAACCCATTAGGCGCGTCCGCGATGCCCTGATTCCATTATCAGTAAAGTTTAGACCCGTATTGATGATATCAGTAGACTACTTGCTGCAATTTGTACAAGATTGGGGTAATTTCTTCTCAGCAGTGACTTCGTTGGTCGCATTGATTATTGCCCTAATTGCTCTTACGTATACCGTCAGATCGTTTTCGCGAAAAGAGGGCGCGAGAATCAGAGCAACGTTTGCCGTTCAGTCTACCATCGCCAGCACTCAGAAGCATGTCTATGAATTAACCCTAGAAAACATGAAAGATCGTTCAGTTGCAATTTACACGATCTTTTTTCGACTCGGTCACAATTGCTACATAGAACTAGAGGATTTCCAGGAATCACCTCTTGTACTTGAACCATTTGGAACCTATTCAACTCAGTATGATCCAGTTGATTTCTATTCGGACAATATGAGACCCTTTGACATCAACGAATTGTGGAAAGACAAGAGGCAGCAGGTTGTGCTGTCAACATCGGAAGGGAAGTATGTGGTAAAGGAAAGGATTAAGAAGTGGGATCCAGTTAGTGACTATTTTAGGAATTACAGTACCGCAATAATGCTTCCAATGAGAGTGAAACTTAAGGGGAAAGGCTATGGCTCAAACGCCAAGTTTGTCGTTGAATTCAAGCACTATAGCGGCGAGGTTGAAACAATTCCGATTTACTCTGAAGATTACCGGGGGCGAAGATTCAAAAATTTCATGCTAACAGAAGAATCGCTGGAATCTGAAGAAAGCCTTGAAACTTTTCTAAGGGACAAAATTGAAGAAGGTCTGCTGGATTGTCAAGACTTCAAAATCTGGGACATGGTGGCCGCAAGAGAAAGAGCATTTGAGAACTACTATAGCGAGACCTACCAAGCTACTCCTACTAGCTGGTTTGGCCACTACGCGTTAGGAAGATTCTTTACAGTGATGGATGTATTGAAGACTCGACGCTCAAATAAACGGCGGAAAAAGAGCAGGTGAAAGCCCTTGTGTTTGCCAAGTCTTTTCAAAGATTCAGCTTCCAGTATCCTACTCCACTCGACCTTTCAGATCCATCCAGTTTAGGCGAACGCCTCATATAGGACACACTCCTTTCCTCTCTCTACCCTTAGCATCATGCCCAAATCATGGTATAATTCCTCCTATAAAGGAGGAGAAAAACCCATGCCTAACAGCAAGAAAGAGAAACCCAAAAGACCTCGCGGCCGACCCCGAACTCACCCCATGCCCGACCCCATCCCAGACACCCCGCAGAACGTCGCCCGCATCCTGATGAACACCAGTCCCAAGAGGGAAGGCGACTGGAAGTATCTCAAGGATGCGCCTCCCACTAGCCCATACAATCGGCAGACTTGAACCGCCCGTCAAGGGGTTTGTCTACTTTGGTATATAATTCCCTATTTTTTTGGGGATGTTTGGGCCGGTTGACTGTGGTGATTTGGGGGGTGGTTGTTTACAACCGGCCAGGGGTTATCGACATTCCGTACTGTGCAATGGTCCGTATTGGGCGATGGTGGGCGCGGCCGCGGCCGAGACGGAGCATGCCACTGTTCAGAATAGCAGGAGAGTGGATGGGAACTGCAGTTCAGTGTCCTCATTTCGCCGTTTCTCTCTGCTCTCGACATTCAGCGCTTACAGGACGAGGGAACGGTCGCATCCCCGAGCGTCTCCTGGATTAGTTTGAACGCTTCCGGATCGTAGTTCTCCAGCCTTGTCGTGCCACCCGTTTCTCTCAACTCTACTGACCCTTTTAGCCAGAATGTGACGGTTTCGGCCCAATACTCTGCGATATTCGTCGAGGCGTACTCGTCATTCCACAGACCCGAAGTCAACGCAGCGTCCAACAGGTCTTGGAGCTTCGAATTGAATTCTTCGCCGTCGGCTTGATCTTCAAGCGCGAAGTGAATCACGTGTGCAAACTCGTGAATTGTCACATAACAGTCAGGTTCATTTTCCGGCAAATTCGCACCCCACCATTCGGCAGTACTCGTCTCGAACCTGAAGGCAAGCGGATCGTTATCGTCATCTATGTATATTCTGGTGTTGTAGTAGGCCATTGCTTCCAGCAGGTCAGCCCGGTTGGAGAGCATACCGGAGATTATCGCACGTACTTCGACCATTCTTTCGTCCGTCACGTCAATTGGGGCGATAGCGACCAGCCCGTCAACCTCGAAATACTTCTGATAGTCCAGGTCAATACCAAGGGAAATGGGGGGCGGAGGAAACTTCGTCGGGAGGACGACTACAATTATAGGTTCCGACCACGCGCTGAGTGAATTTTGAGCGCTGCGGGCGCGTACTTGATAGTAGTAGCTCCTGCCATCCGTCTGCACTGTGTGCGTGTACTCCGCAGACGTCAGTTCACCGCCGATCGAATACCACTGGCGGTCGAAGTTGTCCCAAGTCCGCAGTTCGTAACTGACGGCGTTGCCCACTGCATCCCACGTGAGCATCACCTGGCCGTCGCTTACGTTCGCCACCAGGTTCTGCGGCGCGCCCAGCGGCGTCGAAAGGTCAGCTGCCGTGCAGGTAGGCGGATTGAGGCCATTCAGATGGGCAGCCACTCTCGTGTTGGAATGTGACAAGCTTGCGCCGGTGGGCAGGCACAATGTATTGCCCCTGAGATTCAGGCCTCTCAGATTGGAAAGTTGGCTCAGATCCGGAATCGGCCCTGTCAGCAGGTTGTTTTCCAGGTAGACATATGCCAGGTTGGAGAGCAGATGCAGATTGAGGATGGGTCCGGTCAACTGGTTGTCTGCGAGGTCCAAAAAGACCAGATTAGTGAGAGTGCTCAGATCCGGAATCGGTCCCCTCAACTGGTTTTCTGCAAGTTCCAGATGCGTCATGTGGGTGAGTGCACTCAGATCCGGGATTTGTCCGATTAACTGGTTGTTTGTGAGGTTCAGTGACTTCAGGTTGGTGAGTGCGCTCAGATCCGGAATTTGTCCGTTAAACTGGTTGTCTTCGAGCCAAAGGTTCCTCAGCTTGGTGAGTGCGCTCAGGTCTGGAATTTGCCCGGTCAGTTGATTACTCGTTAGGGACAGATGCTCCAGATTTCTAAGAGCGCTCAGGGAGGGAATCGGTCCAGACAACCGGTTGCCACTTAAAGACAGGTCAGTCAAGTTGGTGAGAGCACTCAGGTCCGGAAACGGCCCTGTCAGTTGGCTGCTGCCGATAGCTAGTATGCGCAGATTGGTGAGTGCGCTCAAGTCAGGAATTTGCCCCGAAAACTGGTTATTGGCGAGATGCAGATTCGTCAAGCTGGTGAGGTTGCTCAGGTCCGGAATCTGCCCTGTCAACCGGTTGGACCCGAGTATCAGACTCTCGAGGCTGTAGAGATTACTCAGATCCGGGATCCCCCCTGTCAACCGGTTTGCATAGAGATCCAGCGTCTTCAGGTTGGAAAGGGTCGCAAAAGTCGGGATTGTCCCGCTAAACCTGTTGTGGCTGAGGTCCAACTCTCTAAGGTTGGTGAGGGAGTGAATGTTGGGGATTGGGCCCGTCAGACCATTACCGGCGAGCCACAGTCTCTGCAAGTTTGTGAGGGCGCTCAAGTTCGGGACATTCCCGCTCAAGCTGTTGTAACGCAGATCCAGTTCTGTCACGCGGCCGCGGCCGTCGGTGGTTACTCCGTACCAGAGACCGACTGGTCTGTTGGACAGCCAGTTGTTTTGATACGGCCAGTTCGCGCCGTCCATTGCTTCGTAGAGCGCGACGAGCGCTCCCCTTTCCGTCGTTGCAGGCGTTGGCGTGGGCCCGGGCGTGGGAGTGTGGGCAGCGCAAAAGGGCAGGCCCAAACTACCCAAATCGCCGCTCCTCACATTCTGCAGGGAGGCTGGAATACAACCGCTCAGCGAGTTTCCCGCCAGGAACAAAGAGTCCAGGTTTGGAAGGTCTTCCAGTCCGGGGGGAATCGATCCGGTCAGGCGGTTGTGATTGAGTCTCAGTGATTTCAGATTGGGAAGGGCATCTTTGTCCGGGATCGGCCCGGTCAAAAAGTTGTTACCAAGGCTCAAGTCTCTCAAATTGGAGTAAGCGCTCAGATCCGGGATCGGCCCGGTCAACTCGTTGCCCTGTAGATCCAGTTGTGCCAGGTTTGTGAGAGTGCTCAATTCCGGAAATGGTCCGGGGAATGAATTATAAGCGAGATCAAGTTTCCACAGGCTGGTGAGTGCGCTTAGGTCCGGGATATATCCGTTCAGTCTGTTACCTCGGAGTTCCAGTCTACTTACGCGTCCGATTCTGTCCGCTGTGACGCCGTACCAGCTGTCAAGAGGTGCGTCGGTCAGCCAGTTGTCCTTGTGCCTCCAGTGTTCACCGTTGGTTGCCTCGTAGAAAGCAATGAGCGCGCCCCTCTCCGTGGTTGCAGGGGTAGGCGTGAACGTCGCCATCCCGTCCTCGGTGACTGCAAGCGCGGTCACGGTCGCATATTCCAGCAGCCAACCGCTGGCCGCGCCGAACGCGTTCAACGCGCGGATGGAATAGAAGTATGTCGTCCCGCCCGTAACCTCCGTGTGCGTGTAGGTTGTGCCGGTCAGGTTGTTGCCGGCGATCTGCTGCCAGCCGATGCCGGCGTCCCACCAGGTCAGCAGCTCGTAGCGGACCGCACCCGCTACGGACGGCCACGTCAGGATCACCCCTCGCGCTGTCGCCGCCACCGAAAGCGCGGGTATCGCGGGCACAGACAAGGATGCGTCCGGTGTGGCGGTTGGCGTGGGGGTTAACGTTCCAGGCGCCGCGGTAGCGGTCGGTGATGGCGTGGGCGTAGAAGTCCCGGGCCCTGTCGCCGCGAGTGCGGTGGCGGACGCATAGTCCAGCAGCCATGCGCTCATCTCACCTGCCGCGTTCACCGCGCGGATGGAATAGAAGTATGTCGTCCCGGCGGTGACATCCGTGTGCGTGTAGGTTGTGTCGGTCAGGTTGTTGCCGCCGATCCCCTGCCAGCCTGTCCCCTTGTCCCCCCAGGTCAATAGTTCGTAGCGCACCGCGTGCGGCACGGCCTGCCAGGTCAGGACTACGCCGCCTGAGGTCGCCTGCGCGGACAGAGCCGGTATCGCGAGCGCGGATGCGGTAGGCGTGGGCGTTGACGTCCCGGGCGCCGCGGTAGCGGTCGGAGATGGCGTGGGCGTAGATGTCCCGGCCCCCGTCGCCGCGAGAGCGGTGGCGGACGCGTAGTCCAGCAGCCATGCGCTTGTCTCGCCGGCCGCGTTCACCGCGCGGATGGAATAGAAGTACTTGGTCCCTGCCGTAACGTCAGTGTGCGTGTAGGTTGTGCCGGTCAGGTTGGCCCCGCCGAGCGGCTGCCAGTTGATACCCGGATCCCACCAGGCCAGCAGCTCGTAGCGGGCGGCGTCCGGTACGGCATCCCACGTCAGGACAACGCCGTGTGCGGTCGCCTCCGCCGCGAGCGCCGGTATCGCGAGCGCGGACTCGGTCGACGTCTGTGCATTCGTTTCGGTGTTTGACAGGAGGGAGAGAGCAAAGACGACCGCGAGAAGGGCGGTGAATAGGTGGTTGCTCCGGCCTTTCGCGGTTGGTTCGCGCGCTCCATTCGGCATGGTGAATGGCAATGGTCAGAGGAGAGTGGTTAGTTGACGTGCGAAAACATAAACGTTGTCAATAACCATACTACTTTAGGAAACCATTTACGTCGAATGAATTGTGAACGGCAGTTTTGACTGCAGTGCTTAGTGAACAGCCGAGAACGAGTACTGCCGGAATCTGGAAATACAGGATTGTCGACGAAGGACCGACTCGTATTTTGCTGATCTCAGTTCGCCGGCGGAAAAGGCAGATCTCGATGGGAGAATATCTTGGGACTTTCTCTTTTACGGCGTCCGGGCCGGTTCGTCGGGGCGACCACGAGGGCGCGCACAAGGGTAGCCCGTCGTTGGCTGAAATGGACTGTCGGCGGCCGCTAGCCGTTTGGGATGGCTTTCAGGTAGGTGAGGCTTTCGCGGGCGGTCCGTTCGGGGCCGGGGGTGAAGTCGAAGACTTCGACGGAGAGCCAGCGGTTGTAGTTGAGGTCGTCGAGCGTCTGCAGGATGGGGCGGAAGTCGAGGTCGCCCATGCCGGGACCGCGCAGATTGGGGTCGTTGAGGTGGACGTGGTGGAAGAGTGGATGGACGGCCCGAATCTGTTCGGAGATGGGGCGGGGGTCGTTGCTCATGGCCTTGGTATCGACCATCATCTGGAGGCCGGGGTGGTCGACCTGGCGCACCAGTTCAGCGGCTTCGTCGACGTTGACGATGAAGTTGGTCTCGTTGCGGCTGAGCGGTTCGACGCAGAAGAGGACGCCCTGCTCCTGGGCGCGCATGCCGCACGCGTGCATGATCTCGGCCGTTGTTTTCCAGGCCTCGGCGCGCGGACGGTCGGGCGGCAGATCGCGCTGTTGGGGCGAGCCGAAGATGAGCACTTCGCCGCCCAGTTCGGCGCAGCAGTCGATCAGGTCGAGCAGGTACTGGGCGGTGCGGGCGCGCACGTCGGGGTCGGGATCGTTGAGCTGGAAACCTTCGGTCTGCGCCAGCAGCCAGTGGAGGCCGACGACGGAGAGGCCGGCGCCCTCGACCGTCTGCCGGATGCGGAGGCGGTCGGCGGCGGAGAGCTCGGTAACCAGGTCGCAGAGGGTGAAGGGGGCCAGCTCGAGGCCCTGGTAGCCGAGGTCGGCGACGAAGGCGGCGGTTTTTTCGAGGGACCAGTCTTCGAAGAGTTCGTTGCAGATGGCGTAGGGCATGTTGGCGGGGTCCTGAGGCTCTGTTTCGTATTGCGTATTGCGTTTTGCGTATTGTCTACTTTGCGGGTACCCCGGCTTTCTCATGGGTCAGAGAGTCAAAGCCGAGGTAGCCGCCTGTTCTGTGTTCTAGGACTGGTCTATCAGCTTGCGCAGGAAAGCGCCTTCGGTCTGCACGATCTCGTCGTCGTTTCCGGGCGTAAAGTTGTCGGGAATGAACAACTCGAGGGAGAGGGCGCCCTGATAGCCGAACGTCTTGAGGTCGTCGATCAGTTGGGGGATGTCGGCGACGCCTTCTGCGAGGCGGGCGCCGCGCCAGCTCCAGGACGTGTTGCCGCGGGGGGTCTGGTCGCCGGGCTCGGGCAGGCGGTTGCCGATATGGCAGTGGGCCACGTAGGGTCCGAGCAGTTCAAGACCCATACGCGTATCTTCAATGCCGACTTCGATCATGTTCTGGACGTCGTAGATGGCGCCGATGTGGTCGGGGTCCAGGTCGCGCAGCAGCTCGAGCGCACGCGAGGCGGTGACGGCGAGGGTGCCGGTGTGGATTTCGTAGGTCGCCTTGACGCCATACTCGCCTGCCAGCTCGGCCAGTTTGGCGTAGCCGGCGCGGGCTGCCAGGAACTGCGGCCAGTAGGGTTTGGTACGGTCGTGCTTGGGGGCGTCGATACGGATCAGAGGCGGGCGGTCGGGATCGATGGCCAGGGCGCCTTTGAAGAGCTTGAGGACGTGCTCGGTATCGTCGTAGCTGGCGTTGGGGGCCAGGGCTGCGATGCGGATTCCGGTACGTTTGACGGCGGCGCGAATCTGCTCGGCCTTGTCGAGGATATTGTCCGGGCTCACGTCAGAGAGATGCCGGCCCCAGAAGAAGGGCTCTGCATTTGGATCATCGGGGTTGTAGCGGCAGCGCAGCTCGACGGCGTCGTAGCCGTACGCCTGCAGCTTGTCAAAGGTCTCGTCCAGCTCCCAGCGGGGAAGCATGACGGACGTGCAACTCAGTTCCATACAACACTCCTTTGCAGCGGAAAGAAATAGGGAAACAGGAAGCGGGAATGAACCGCCGCCCGTCTTTCTCAGATTACACCGGGATTGAGTTCGCGGCACTTTTCGAGGACCGCGATCTGGGCGCGTACGCTCTCGGGCGTAATGTCGAGCTCCTGGCCCTGGCGCATGGCGGCGTAGAGCGAGCGATAGAGGGCCTGAACGCCGCCGGCGCCGTCGTAGTCGAGGGTGGCGCGCTCCTCCTGCCAGGGAAGCTCCTCGCGGTTATAGGTTCGGTCGCGGGCGATGGGCGCCTCGTCCAGCACCAGGGGCGGGGCTTCGGCCGGCTCGAAGTATTTCCAGTGCGCTTCGTCTCGGTAACAGGCCATCGATCCTTGCGTCCCCAGCACCAGGAAGTTCGGCTGCGGGAAGGCTAATGCGGTGGTGATGTTGATCTCGACCAGCGGCCCGGCCTTGGGTTTGAGGATGACTTTGACATGGCTGTCGGCGTCGCCGGCGTAGAGGGGCGTGGCCTCCATGTGGCAGAAGACGGCGGGCGCCGGGTCGTCGATGAGGAGCATGCCCATGTCGACAAAATGGGGGCCGCTATTGTTGAGCGCGCCGCCGCCATAGCTTTTCATGGTCTGCCAGTCCCAACGGCGGCCGAAACCGCCGTTGTGGATGCGGACCTCGATGATGCGTCCGAGGACGCCGGAATCGATCACCTCGCGCACTTTGACGAAGTCGGCGGCGTAGCGCAGGTTCTGATGGACGGTGAGAATGCGCCCGGTCTCTTGGGCGACTTCGAGCATGGCGTCGGCGCCGGCGAGGTCGCTGGCCATCGGCTTTTCGACGATGACGTGCTGGCCGGCGCGCATGGCGGCGATCGACTGCTCAGCATGGAGGTTGCTGGGGGTGGCGACCACCATCAGTTCGACGGCCTTGTCGGAGACCAGATCCTCGTATGTCGCGTAGGCGAGACAGTCGAAGCGTTCGATCGCTTCGGCCTGACGCCCGGGGTCGGGGTCGCAGACGGCGACGACGCGGAACTGTTCGGAGAGGTGGGCAAAGGCGTTGGCGTGATTGTTCCAGCCGGTGCGGCCGAGGCCGGCGATGCCTACGTTGATGGGTGTTTGGTCAGTCATTTCTAGTTTTCAGTTTTGAGTTTTTAGTGACACCGCTCGTAAGGCGTGGAACGGTGTTCAGACTAAATCGGGATTCTGGAGGATGTGGTTATGGATGTGGTTGCAGGATGTCATCTCCATTTTCTGACTGGCGTGATCGAGCAGCAGGCCGATCTGGGCAGCCTGGTTGTCGATGCGATAGATGGACCAGGGGTGAAAGATGGGCATGTAGTAGAGCAGTCCCTGCTGCGTGCAGTAGTCGATGCCGGGCGCGTAGGCCTCGTAAACGCCCTGCGCGTCGCGGGGCATTTCGGTGGGATAGGGCCAGGGTAGGAGCCGCGGCCAGTGGACAGTTGCCGGCTGCCCGGTGAGAACGTTGTCGTGCCAGGCGTGGGAGGGCGTTTCCAGCAGATCCGGGAAGCCATCTTCCGCGTACCAGAAAGGCTGTTCCAGGAGGGCGGGCATGGTCCCCTTTGGGCCCAAGCCAACGCTGCGCACGTAGCGGTAGCCGGCATCCCACATCACTTCCAGGACGGTGGGGTGGCCGCGGAAGCCGTTTGTGTACCCGCCGGGCGCGGTGAGGCCGTTCACCTCGCGCCCGAAGGTGTCTTCGATCAGTTTTTTGGCGTCGCCCAGCTCATATTTGAGCGCGGCTCTGTCCTCGCCCAGCTTTTTCAGGTTGGGATGGGTGAAGGTGTGGCACTGGATGTCGAAGAGGGGATTGTCGAGAATGGCGCGCAGTTCGTGGCCGCATAGCTCCAGCATTTTGGCGACGAGGAAGAAGGAGGCTGGGGCGTTGCGTTGCAGGTGCGCGTCGGCGACGGCGCGCACGCCGTCCAGGAATTCGGCGATGTGTTCGGGCGTGTAGCTGAAACCTCGTTGGCGCCTGTCTTTATCCCACCAGGGGAATACGCCTTCGGTGTCGTAGGCGGCGACGTAATAGGACATTGTTTGCCTCTCTTTCGACTGAGGAGGGGATAGAGGGATCCCTTGCTTCTCAATCATTGCTTTGCGAACAGGTCTCGACAAGTCTACACGGTTCGCTCTCGAAGACAACGCAGCGGCGCGCGTAATCTTTGCATTCTGATGTTGGGCAGCTTAGAATCGTCGAGCATTTCTGTGCTGTAGATTTCTGTATATTTCGAGACACAGGGACTGATGTACATGGATAAGCGCAATGTAACCCTCTCGCTGCCGCGCTCGGTCGTACGCAAGGCAGAGAAGATAGCTAAGAACCAGAATCGTTCCCTGTCGGAACTTGTGGCCGAACTCGTTTCCGAACTGGTAGAACGAGAAGAACAGTACGCTAGTGCAAAACGCAAGCATCCGGCTCAGCTAGCCCAGGATCCGAATCTGGGCACCAACGGCTCGATCAGTTGGACGCGTGCAGACCTTCACGATCGCTGAAACGGAATCCCAGACTTAACGCCCCTCTACAGCTTACTCATCTTCTCCAGGACCGGCCAGAACTCCAGCTGCTCCACGGCGTGGGTGCGGTAGATGCCGACGCCGTCGGCGCCGCATCCCATGGCCACTTCGGCGGCGCGCAGCATCTGGTCGGGCTGCTGGAAGCTGCCGGGATGGTAACAGGAGAGCTCGGCGATGACGGGTGTGCGTCCGCCGGACAGTTCGACGGCGTAGCTGAGCTGGCGTTCGAGCGCGTCGAGGTCGGCGTTGGTGCGGAACCAGATGTAGAACTCGTCGACGATGCCCTGTTCGAGCCAAGTTGGCCAGTCGTGCAGGAGCTTGAGGTAGTCCTCTTTTTCGCCGGCGATCAGGGTGGTGGAGAAGACGGCGTCGGGCTTGGCCTGCTTGACCGCGTCGCGCATTTCGGTGAGGGCGAGGGTGACGTAGTCGGCGCGGAATTGCAGCCACTCGGGGTGGTCGTTGGGCAGGTCGAAGGGGTTCTTGCCGTGTTTGGCCTGGAATTCGTTGACGGTGCGATCTTCGTAGCCGTAGGGGACGGCCCCGTTTTCGTCCTCGTTTCCGAGCACGAATTCGACCTGGATGCCGTCGCCCTGGGTGTGCGCGAGCGTATCAATGAACTGCTGGGTCTGCTCGGCGCGCACTTCGGGGAAGGCGGCACTGAGGTAGAGATCGTCACCGGGCTGCAACGTGTAGGCGCGGCTGCGCGTCAGGCTGCGGAACTGCGGGTTTTTGGCGGCGAAATCAGTCATGGTGGTGGCTATTTTTGGGGCGTCGTAGATGGGCCGGTGGCTGTCCAAGACGGCGCGG
This sequence comes from Caldilineaceae bacterium, assembly GCA_965207495.1. Classification (GTDB taxonomy): domain Bacteria; phylum Chloroflexota; class Anaerolineae; order Caldilineales; family Caldilineaceae; genus Bin5. Next base: position 934,849 of record OZ242287.1, on the reverse strand, counting down.
GCCTCGGCTGCGGTTACGGGGGGACGCAGAAAGTCGAGGGACCAACCGTAGGTGACGCGTGCCCAGCCGTGGCGGGGGAAGGAGTTGTAGTTGATGTAGGGATCGACTTGGATGCCGACGGCGTGGGCGGCTTCGGTCAGGGCGCGGGTCTGGTCTCCGCCGACGATTTTGGTGATTCCGACGTCGGCGCACTTTTGGACCCAGGCGGGCAGGTAGTCGGCGTAATCGGGATCGGAGGGAACTCTTTCCACAACGGGCGGTCCCCAGAGTACGAGGCGTTCAGGCATCTTCTTTTTCCTCTTAATTTGATGGAAGGTTGCTCGTTGCCGGCGGCGTTACCGAGCCAGACCGGTGACCGCCGGCCGCTGTGGTTACAGTTCTTCGTCAAGCCCCTCGAGCAGCCGGTCTACTTCGCTTTCGTCGTTGAAGGCGGCCACAGAGATGCGCATGCCGACTTTGACCGGGTCGGGCGGGGCGGTCAACCATTGGGATTTGACCACGGTTTGATGGCGGCCGTGCATCTTGTCTACAAGGCCGTCCATGTCTGTCTTGGTGAAGCCATCGAACATCAGCGAGGTGATTCCGGCGGATTTCCCGGCTTCCAGGGGTGTGATGATGCGGGCGCGATCGATGTGGCCGACACCCTGACGCAGCCGGCCGGACAGCTGGGTTATCCTGTCCTGCATTGTGTCGAGCCCGATGCTTTGCATGATCTCGACGGCGCGGCCGAGGCCGACCACGAGCGCGTGGTTGTAGGTGCCGATCTCGGTGCGGGAGCGGGCGGTCGGCGTGGGTGTGGGGTCGTCGGGCAGGGCCCACGGGCTGCGGTCGGGAATGAAGTTGGGACGAAAGCCGGGGATCTGTTTTTCTGAGATGAACATATAGCCGGTGCCCATGGGTCCGAGCAGCCATTTGTGGCCGGAACCGACGGCAAAGTCGCAGTCGAGCTCCTGGAGGTCTACGGGCATCTGCCCGACGGACTGGGCCAGGTCGAGCATGACGGGCACGCCGGCGTCGTGGGCTATGGCGGCTGCCTCCTTGCACGGGAGCAGACGGCCATTGGGGGAGGCGATGTGGCTGAGGCAGATCAGGCGGGTGCGGTCGGTCAGTACGTGGGCGAGATCGCCGAGGAGATGTTCGTCGTCGATTTCTTCGGCACCCAGGACGATAGTCTTGACGCCGAATTCCTGTTCCAGCGCATAGGAGAGCCCGTAGGTGCTGACATGCTCCAGCGAGGTCATGACGAACTCATCGCCGGCTTTCCAATCGAGACCGCGCACGATCTGTTGCATGGCCCGCGAGGTGTTGGTCTCGATGCCGAGCTCCTCTTCATTGACGTTGAGCATGCGTGCCAGACCGCTGCGGGCGGCGGCTTCGCGTTCGGCATGTGATCCCCTGCCGGCGGGGGTGGCGGGCCCGTGACGGGCCTCGCTTTCCATGGTCTCGAGCACCGCTTGCAGCACGGAGTCGCTGGCGGGACCGTAGGTCCCGGTCTGAAAATAACCGACTTCTCCCGTCGCGGGAAGGTCCTGCCGAAGCTGTTCCACCGTCATGCGTGACATTACCTGGGCCTTGTGCTGGATGGAGTTTGAAAGAAGACCCCCGGCGGGATGTTTTCAGGCTCAGAAAAGGCCAGAAGATAGCACCGGGAGGGTATTGCGAATGATAAACGACAATGACAGTTTCTGTCTAAGGAGGATTGCAGCGGTTGACAGATGAGGGCAATGGGTTGGCAGAACGTAGCGCGTCAAGTAAGATTGAGTATTGCTGGGAGCGTTATGAAGGCAGTGGTCAGTGGTCAGTGGCCTGAGATAGCATGTGTAGGGGGAGACACTGTTGGCTAGACATTCTGCTGGGGAAGAATGAACAGGGTGGCTAGCAAGGGCGGGGCGTTGCGGGGGCGCAGCCCCTGCACAAGGGAGGGCCGAAGGCCCGGACGCCCAAATGCAAGGAGAGAGTGAAGAGAAGAGAGGAGAGAGAGGCCATGGGCCGGCCAGAGCGGGGTCGCGAATTGGCTGTGGCTGAGAAGTGATGGGTTTTAATGGAAGGGGTCGGCGGTGAGCGAAAATGGGCGCCGCCACCCACGATAAACTTGATGAGTCAGACAACACCGCTGCCTCAGGCAGCCGCAGAGAGAGTAGAGAGACGCTGGATTGGCCGCCCGCGCTGGGGGGTTGCGGCGTTCCTGGTGTTTGCGCTGGTCGTGGTGCTGGCCAGCAGCCTCAACACGCCGCAGGCCCGCTTCTTTGCAGCGGAGCGATTCCAGACGTTTGTCACGATTTTCCTCAGTCTGTTCATCGAGGCCGCTCCTTTTCTGATTGCCGGTTCAATCGTGTCGGGCATTATCGCCGTTTATGTGAATCAGGGGATGGTGGAGCGCTTCATACCCAGTCATCCGCTGCTGGCGGCGCTGGCCGGCGCGGGGTTGGGCTTTGTTTTCCCTGTGTGCGAGTGCGGGGTAGTGCCGGTGACGCGGCGGCTGTACGGCAAGGGGCTGCCGCTGCCGGTGGGGATCGCCTTTTTGCTGGCGGCGCCGGTGATCAATCCGGTGGTGATTTTCAGTACCTATGCAGCATTTGGTTGGGGTCCGGTGCTTTGGGGGCGGGTCGCGTTCAGCATGCTGGTCGCGTTTTCAGTTGGGCTGATCTTTCATCTGGCCCGCCCGCGTGAGATTTTGCTGCCTGAGACGCTGGCCTCTTCCAGGCCCCGCGACGATCACGAAGACTGTGATAACCACGAGCATGGTCACGATCACGGCCACGATCACGAACACGATCACGAACACAGCGGCTCGCGTCCGGGCATCTGGCAGGCGCTTGTCATGGCGGGCGATGATTTTCTGGACATGGGCCGCTATCTGATCGTGGGCGCGATGCTGGCGGCGATAATGCAGACGGTCGTACCCCAGTCCACTTTGCTCACGATCGGTCAGGGGCCGATCATCTCGGTCTTTGTGATGATGGCGCTGGCGTACATTCTCTCGGTCTGCTCGACGGTGGATGCCTTTATTGCGCTGGCTTTCAGCAACGCGTTTACGACAGGCTCGCTTTTCGGCTTTCTCGTGTTCGGGCCGATGGTGGATATCAAGAGTTCGCTGCTGTTTATGGGGGTTTTCCGACGGCGAACCGTCCTTTATCTGATCCTGCTGCCGCTGGCGCTGGTGGCGGTGATCGGTGTTTTCTGGAACGTGCAGGTGGGCGTTTGACGGATAGGTTGGCGCAAGAGAGTACAGGCGGGAAAGTGACACAGGATTCGGTTACGATGACAGGCAGGGTGTTGCGATTGCCCAAGGTGCAAGCCGCTCTCAAAGGGCTGCTTCTGCTGGGGATGGGCATCTTTCTGTTCACCCGCATCACGTCGGGGACGCTCAACTATTACATCAGCCAGCGGTTTGACTGGCTGACGGTGGCCGCGGTGATCGGTCTCCTTGTCGTGGGGTTGAGCTACCGCTATCTGCTCCAGGAGACAGAAGATACACCGCATGAACTAGCTCCCGAGCCGTTTGGCGAGGCCGGATCCACGGCCGCGGGGGACAGCCAGGATCACGGTCACGATCATGGGCACGATCACGGTCATGATCACAGTCATGGTCACGATCATGGCCATGATCACAGTCACGCTTTGGGTTGGACGGGATTTGTCCTTATCTCCCTGCCCATCGTGCTCGGGTTGCTCGTGCCTCCACGTCCTCTGGGCGTGGCTGCGCTGCAGAATCGTGAAATCAGCGCGGGGGGATTGGACTCGGTTTTGCCGGCTGCGGTAGGGTCATCGCTGGTGCAGGAGAGCAGCGAGCGCACGATTCTGGATTGGGTACTCGCCTTTCACCAGGGCGAACAGCCGGCCGAAACCGACACTGCCGATGTGGTTGGCTTTGTCTACCTTGACGACGCGACTGACGAGGTTCAGTTTACTCTCACGCGCTTCGTCGTCGGTTGCTGCGCGGCGGATGCCATGGCGGTTGGCCTGCCGGTCAGCCTGGCGGCCGGTCTGCCTTCGGAAGGGGAGCTGGAGGAGGGCCAGTGGGTGCGGGTCGTAGGACAGTTCGCCACGCGGGGAGGCAATGACATCCCTGTGCTGATGGCGGATGAGCTGGAGGCTGTGCCGGAACCCAACCAACCCTATCTCTATCCCTGACACCTGTTAGATGATGCCCTCGTTCAGCGGCCAGGCGTATCTGCGGCCCGTACTGGACCCCAGCCCTTGAATTCATGAGCCGTTTTGATCTGACCGTACTGTCAATCCTCAGCCTGTGCACGCTGTTGCTCCTCGGCCTGTGGGGACAAAGCCGCTGGGTTGCTGGGGACGACGGCGCCGTCTTCCTGCTCTATAAGACGGTCGATGAGGTCGGACGCGCGCAGCTGCACTCACTGCCTTTGGCGGAGGAGATCACCAGCGCGGACCTTTCGCCCAGCCCCCTGACCCCAACTGAAGTCAGTGTGTGGGATTTCGCGCCGTCGCCCGACGGCAGGTTTGTCGCCTACGGGGCGCTGGGTGGACTGGGGTTCAGCGATCTGCGGCTGATCGATCTAGCCAGCGGGCAGGACAGGCCGCTGTTGGCCTGCGAAGACGCTTCGTGCAGCGGACCGAGCTGGTCGGCTGACGGCAAGTTCCTGGCTTATACGCGTCGTTCGGTCAACGCGTTTGCGTCGGGTGTGCTCAGCCCGCCGCGGATCTGGATTGTGGATGTGGAATCGGGCGAAACTGCGCCAATCTTCAGCGACAGCCAGCGTCTTGGACTCGATGCCCGGTGGTCCGCCGATGGGGCGTGGCTCTGCTTTGTTTCGCCGGAGGAGCAGCAGCTGGCGGTCATCAGTCTGACCGGAGGGCCGGCAGACGAGGCCGGGCAGACCGACTTTTATCCGACTGCCACCGGTGAGACGTGCTCCTGGGACCGGTCCCGTGCCAGGCTGTACACAACCGATTTCCGGCAGAGCGGCGATGAATGGATGACCCATCTGCTCGCGATCGACGTAGAGAGCGGCGAGTGGGTCGAGTTGAGCGGGGTGGGGAACGAGGGCGCTGCGCTGGTCCACGACAGTTCGGCCGTGCCGTCGGCGGACGGCACCTGGATCGCGTTTCAGCGCAAAGAGTTGGAAGGCCCGGGCGCGACGCGGGGCAGCCAGATCTGGCGGATGCGTCCCGACGGCACGGAGGCGACGGCGCTGACAGCAGATGCCGCTTACGACCACGGGCGGCCGGTCTGGAGTCCCGACGGGCGCTATCTGATCACGCGGCGGTTTCCGCTGCGGGGGCCGGAGGTGGTGCCTTCTCTGTGGCTGATCGATTTGGAGACCGGCGCGGTGCGTTTGCTGGTTGAGCCGGGGGACTTCCCGGCGATGGCGCGCTAGTATTGCGCGATGCCAGAGGCGGGCGGACGTCCCGATTACCGGTGCTGGTTTACAGCCACTGAAAGCGAGCGATTGGATTCCGGTGCTCGCTATGTTGAAATCCCCAGCAGGCCGCGTGTGAGCTGAAAGTCGACGAGATTGTGGACTGTGCTTTGCGGTTGGTAGCTGCCCGCCAGCGTTTTCGCTGCCAGATCCAGGGTCTGCTGCGGCCACGCGCCCGGATCGCCGCACAGGCGCAGGTCCGGCGCGGCAGGCGCGTGCTCGCCGGCAAGCTGCAAGATTGGCACGAGCGGATGCCCGGCTTTCAACCTGTCGGAGTTGGCGATGATCAGCTGCGCGCCGCTGGCGCCGAGACCGGTCAACGTCTCGCTCCAGTGGGGGGTGGGCATTTCCATGAGGTGGAAACCGGCTGCCTGCGCGGCCTGGCCGTAGGCGAGGGTAGGCTGCAGATCGCCAGCGTCAATCCCCAGGGCGGCGCGGAAGGCGGGCGTCTCGAACAGACCGCCGGATAGCGGTGTGACGACGGTGCCGCCGCCGGCTACGACCAGACGGGCGACGCGTGCGAGTGTGCCGGCAACAGGTGCGGGGGCAGCCCCATCGCTGAGCAGCGCCAGGGACAGCTTGCGGTCGTGTCCGTTCTGCCGGCGCAGCGCGGGCGCCTGCTCGGCGAAGTAGCCGTCGATTTTGTCGAGGACGCTGGCGATGCCGCCGTCCAACTGTACACTGGCCCAGCCGAAATCTTCCTCGGCAAGTCCGCCGTCGCGCAGCAGTGAATGGATGTAGTCGTTGTGGGCCTTTTCGCAGCCGTGCTCCAGGAAGAGGCAGGCGCCGACCAGGGGGTGGGTGGCGTAACCGATCATGGTCTGGGCGTAGATGGCCTGCGTCGAGGCGAAAGCGACACCGCAGCCCTCGGTGTGGGGCAAGGCGGTAAACAGGGGCGGCCGCCCGGCTTCACTCGGACCGCCGGCGTCCGGCTCTGAGGCCGTCCGGTTGAGGCGCTGCGCTGCCATGCCGGCGATCTGACTGGAGCAGAGACTGGTGGGCAGAATGAGGCCGACGCGGGCCGCGGCCGGCTGGGGCAGGACAGTTTCCTCGATCTCGCCGGGTTGCGTTCTGATCGGGAGCGGGTTCCCGTCCGGTTGCGGGCGCGCCAGGATCGTTTGCAGCTGGCTGTGGTCCTGCTGCTGCCAGTTGCGCCAGATTGAGATCTGTGAGTGACCGGCCAGCTCCCCCTTGCTGCGCTGGCCGGAGGCGATCCCCACCAGCAGATCGAGGCTTTCCTCGCACAGCTGGTCCATCGTCGTGCCGTCCAGGTAGGCGCCGGCGTTCACGTCCATCTCCTTAGACAGAAGCTCAAAGCGCTGCGTGGTTGTCATCACTTTGATCGTGGGCACGAATGGGAAGTTGGTGATCGAGCCGTTGCCGGTGACGAAGATGATGAGATTCGAGCCGCCGGCCACCTGACCGGCGATGCTTTCCAGGTCGTTGCCCGGCGTGTTCATGAAGTAGAAGCCAGGGGCAGGGTGGGGCGCGGTTGCGTGCTGGGCCGAGCCGTGCGCGGACTTCACCATCCTTTCCCCGTAGTCGACAACCCAGTCCAGTCGCACGTCGGGATGGCGCTTGATTGCGGCGCCGATCGATTTGAGGGCGATGTTGTAGAGCCCGCGCAGCTTGTTGCCGCCGGTGGGATTGCCCTCTGCGGTCTGGCCGTGCCAGGCCAGCCGTTCCTTGAACTGGGCAATATAGTCGAGGAAGGCCTTAGCTGTGGGCAGATCGCGCGTGTTCTGCAGGAGATAGGCTTCGGCGCCGATCAGCTCGTCGGTCTCGGCCAGGTTGGCGCGTCCGCCGTAGCGGATTACCTCTTTGGCAACGGCGGAGGCCAGGGGATTGCCGGAGAGGCCGGAGAAGGCGTCCGAGCCACCGCACTGGAGGGCGATGTTGAGGTGGGCCAGCGACTCCGGTGTTCGGGCCAGGGTCGCGATCTGGGGCAGCCAGCGCTCTACGGTTGCCGACGCTTCCGCCTGGTCGGCTTCCCAGTCCCCGGACAGCGTGAAGAAGCGATGCTTCACCTGCGCCAGGGGATAGTCGTGGGCGCGCAGGTAGGCCTCCAGCTCGGCGTTGCTGATTGCATGGTCGGCGGCCGGGTGTGTTTCGAGTGCGTCCACGGCCAGAACTGCGCCGACATTGGGATGCACGATCAGTCCGGCAAGGGTGCGCAGGACAAACTCGCGGTTGTTGAGCCGTTCATAGCCGCTGCCCTCGGTGTGGGCGATAGCGACGATGCCGTCGAAGCTGGGGAAGGCTGCGGCGGCGGGCTGCAACGACTGCGCCGCGCTTCTGGCAAAGGCGGCGGTGCTGGAGGTGGTCCCCAGGATGACGATCGTGTTGCGTGTGCCGACACCGCGTCCGCCGTCGCGTCGGAAACCCAGAAAGGTGCGCTTCTCTTCATACTGTTCCACCTGCCGGCCGGAACGAAATGCGGTTTCGTCGACTTCGTAGGGGACGATCCGGTCCTGGAAATTGGGTTGCTGCGGGATGGTGAAATCGAGGGCGCGCTGGCCGAGCGCTTCGATCATGCCGGCGTTGCATACGTACTCGCCCGGCGCGATGGGGCGCGTGGCCATGCCGAAAGGAAGACCCCAGGAGAGCAGAGGCTCGCCGTCTGCGATCGGTGCGATGGCGAAACGGTGGCCAACGAGAATGGTTGTGTCGAGCGTGAACTGGGCGCCGTCATGCTCGATGGTCAGCCCTGCTTCCAGGCGGCGGGTTGCGATGGCGACGTTGTCGCCGTCCAGCGGCAGGCGGGCGACAGCGTCAAGTGGAACTGGATTGTCAAGGCCGGTCTGGGTTACGGGGTGAGGCCTGTCTTTGTGTACCATCAGGGTCCTCCGATTCGCGACCTGCGTTGCATGCGGGACGCTTTACGCCTCCGACACGGGGACGGATTTAGTCGGCATCCACCGCATCATACCGATCATTGCCAGCACCACCAAAGCGGAGGTGGCCGCGCCGATCCAGTACGGCACCGTCGGCCCGCGGGCAAAGATGACGCCGGCGATGGCCGTGCTGATGATGGTGGACAGATTGGTGCTCGATTGGAACCAGCCGAGTACGCTGCCGCGGTCCTGGTCAGCCACAAGCGCGGTGGACATCGACTGCAGGGGTGGGCTGGCAATCCCGAAGCCGACGGCAAAGAAGAGTGAGCCGAATGCACCAAGCCACGGCGATGTAACGCTCGCGTAAATGAGCATGCCGATCGTGCGCAGGGCGCTGCCCAACACGACAAGCTGGCCTTCGTCGAAGCGCCGCGCCAGCCTTCGCAGCAGGTAGGTCTGCGTAAAGAGCTGGGAGAACCCCACTACGGAGAGCAACAGGCCGATGCCGACATCGGTGACCTCGCGGCTTTCGCCCTGGAAGAGTACCGCTTCTCCGAAGAGCGCAAATGTGGACTGAAGTAGTCCCAGCGCAAACTGACCCAGAAAGCCGATCAGGAGAATCAGAGTCAGTGGCAGGGCCCAGGGGGCGCCGCCCAGCAGGCTGCCGACGGTGAGGCTGCCGGCGCGGCGAGTGCGGGCCATGCGCCTTTCTTCTGCCGAGAGAGTTTCGTCCAGCGCGTACCAGGTGAGCAGGACGACGGCTGCTGCGGCAACCGCCGCTACCAGGAATGGCACTGTGGGGCCGTAGGCCGCGGCGAGGAACCCGCCCAGGGCGGGGCCGAAGATGAAACCGAGGCCGAAAGCGGCGAAGATGTAGCCGAGGCTCTCGGTGCGCTTTTCGCGCGGCGTGATGTCGGTAATGTATGCCTGGGCTACGATGATATTGCCGCCTGTGATCCCATCGAGGATGCGGGCAAAGAAGAGCCAGCCAACACTCGGCGCAAAGGCCAGCATCACAAAGCTGATGACGGTACCGATCTGGCTGACGATCAGAACCGGAATTCTTCCGTAATTGTCGGACAGGCGGCCGACGAATGGGCCGGAGAGGAATTGGGCGGCGAAGAAAGAGGAGGCGAGGATCGTGATCAGCTCCGCCGACAGATGAAACTCGCGCTGGGCATACAGCGGCAGGACGGGGAATATCAGAGACGCGCCCAGCATCTGAACAAAGACGACCAGTAGAATTGTCAGCAGCCGTCTGTCGATTGTGCTGGATTTCATGCGTTCTCTCGCCGCGGGTGGATGCGTCGACAGCAGCGCGTCCAGTGTTTGAACAGAGGTGGATTATGGGAGGAAGATTGTGGGAACAGAGCAGTTTGGACCCGATGCGGGGCGCCAGGGTCGCGAGGGAACGCGACTCATTGCTGGACCTGTTCCTCCTGGGCATTCTCCTCCTGAGGAATCGTCAGCGAAAGGCCGACCCAGAGGTTATTGGGGTCGTCTCCTACCAGGTCCCGGTTGGCTTCGTAGATTTCTGTCCAGCGGTCCTGGTCTCCGTACAACCGAAGAGCGATGTGACGCAGATTTTCGCCTGCCCGGACTGTATACGACGCGGGCAGTTCCACATTCAGCCCGCTACTGTCGATCGACGTGACCCCTTCGATTGCAGCCGCCAACTCCAACAGCTCGGTCTGAACAGAGGTCATCGTTACGGTACCCTGGAGAATCAGCTCGCCGGGGGGCGCTTCCGCGGCCCACGTAGCCTGAATCCCGAGGGCGGCCAGGTCGGCGCGGTCTTGTTCATTGAGGAAGGTGGTCAGATCGAAGGATTGCACGCGTGCGGCAGCGATAATTGTTGCGGCCACGTCAGGGGACGCGCTTTCTGTCGGCGCGGGGGTGGGCGCAGGGGTAGGCACAGATTGGGTCGGCGCCGACGTTGGCAGCGTTTCAGGCGTTGCGGGCGCGGCAGACGCCTGCACGGGCGTCGGCGCCTCCTCGATGGCGGCGGTGTTGATCTGGCCGTTGGTGCTGACCTGGGAGGCGGTTGCGGGCTCTTCGTCTGTGGCGGACACGGCAGCCGGCTCGTCGCTGGTAAGGGAGGCGTAGATGGAGGTGAGTCCGTCCGGTATCGTGCGCAGCTGCCGCAGTGCCGCCTGGAGGGTATCGCCCGTGCCGCGCGAGAAGAAAATAACGACCAGTAACACGAGAGCGATGGGAATTGCCCAAGGAAGACGGTTGCGGCGTATTTTGTCGACGGCCTTGGTCGCGACCTGTTTCTTGTCGAGTGGGGCCGGGTAGTACTCGGTGCTGAACTGGCGGCTGGCTTTGCCCACCGCAAGTTGGGTGCCTTTGGCGCGGCCGCGTTTTCGGGCTTCTTCGCGCCGTCCCAGCTGGAGCTGCTCCTGGTGGGAGCGCAGCAGCCACTCGCCTTCGCTGCGCAGGATGTCATCGGCGGGGATGGCAGCCACGTGCTCCCGCATTTCTTTGAATTCGCCGCGTTTGCGATAGATGAGAGCCGCCAGGAGGTGCAACTCGGGCGCCTCCAAGAGAGAGATGCCCTGATCGATACCCTCCAACGCGGCCACATCATTGCCCATCGAGTAATGTTCGAGGGCGCGATGGTATATGGTCCGCGTCATTTCAGCGGGCGTATAGTGTGAAGCGACATTCGCGTTACAGGCAGGGCAATTCGCGAACGACGGAGAAACCTCTACCGGTGCGCCGCATTCGGGGCAAGCCAGGTGCATTCTATTCTATCCAGACCGCATTCAGCGTTGGGTGTTGGATGTCAGATATAAGATTATAGATAAATCCTGGCGATCAGTAGGTCGCCAAAAGTCGGCCTGCGGTCACGACGCATTTTCGAGTCGGGTAGAGTGACCAGAGACCAGAACCCGTTCTGGATCGAATGCTATCCTAATGGCAAGCTGATTCGGGGAAAACAGACTTGCGTGCCCAGCGTGTGGAACTCTGATATGGAACGCGGCCGCTTTACTTGACCGCGCGCAGTTCAACCTATACAATAACCAACGGGAGGGGATGTGTCCCGGTGGACGCCCTGGTCTTCAAAATCAGTGGCAGGTGGCGCAGAGCCGGCTGCGGTGGGTTCGACTCCCACGCCTTCCCGCTCTTACGTAACTCAGCACTCTGCCCCTAATCCCTCACCGCCGAAAATTGCCAGTCTTTCCTCTTGGTTGGTGAGGGGTGCGCTCTGCGGCCGGTAGTGGAACTGGAGCGCCCTTCGGCGCAACCCGGTACTGTTGGGCGGCGTCCCGTGGTGCAGCAAGCTCTGAAAGATCAAGAGGCCGCCGGGTTTCAGCGGTACGGCCACCGCGCCACTGTTGTCCACGTCGGTGTCGCAGATCTGCCAATCCCGCCTTCGAAAATGTACGACGGGGCCTTGCAGATGGCTGCCCGGGGCGATGACCATGCAGCCGTTCTCGATAGTGGCATGGTCCAAGGCGATCCAGCAGCCCACGACTTTGGCGTCAAGTTCGAAGTGGAAATAGGCGTGATCCTGGTGCCAGGGTTTGTCACGGCCCAAGCGGGGTGGCTTGAGCAGCGCCATGCTTTGGAAGAGAACCGGCGCATCGCCGATAAGGCGTTCGACCAGGGCCAGCAGCAGCGGGTGGTGCGCGAGCTCGTTGAGGCGCTCGTCGTAGTCGACGAAGCTCATGAATTTGCGCACATAGTCCTGCTTTTCTTCGGGTGACAGTTCCTCAACGGCCACACCGGCCGAAGCCCGCTCGTACTGAACGCCATTGAAGTCCTCAACTGCGCCCGACAGGAGATGGTACATCCCGTCCAGCGCTGTCTGCACTTCCTGGGGCGTGAAGGCGTTTTCTACAATCAGATAGCCCTGCTGGTGAAATTGGGCCACGTGTGCGCCGGTCACAGCGTCAAAGCCATCGACCCCTGTTACAACGCCTGTCGCTTTATATAGATCCGGCGGGAATTCGTCTGTAAGGCCGTCGTCGAACTGCCGCTCCGGTGCCGTTACTGTCATTGTCCGTCCTCCCAAAATCCACGATGGATGGGATAGTTCAACGTACTATTTCGCTGTTCGACGGCTGAGCGTCGAACTTGACTTGCCCCGCCTTCCCGCTGTCGGGTCCTTGACGAAGAACAGTACGAATAAAATGGACGGCTGTCGAACCGTCCCCTTTCACCGCCGCCGCCATTGGTCGACGATACCTCATTCAAATACTACCATACTCTACTACTAACATACCATACAATACAAGAAAATTAAATCGTTCACAAGCACAAAAATTGGCGGGAAACGGGCAATGCGAAATGTCGGGCAGAGCAGATGGGCAGCGACCGATTTTGGTCAGTTGTCACCTGCTGTTCACCACTGGCGCGGGTCAATTTCGAGCCAGAAATGCGGCCACCTCTGATCCGGTTGGAATGCCGAGGCGGGCGCCCTTCCTGGTGCAACAGAGCGCGCCGACCGCTGAAGAGAAACGCAGTATTTCTTCCCACGCCATCCCGCGTGAAAGGCCGGCGGCGAAGGCGCCGTGGAAGGCATCGCCGGCGCCGGTGGTGTCCTCTGCTGTGATGTCAAAGGCCGGGAAGCTGCCGGCGCTGGGGCCAAAGCGGCTGTCTGCACGGTTGCGCCAGCGCAGTCCCCGCTCGCCGAGGGTGATGATTGTCGAGGGTGCGCAGCGACTCAGCTGCGTCAGGGCTTCTTCCACATCGTCCTGGCGGCTGAATTGGCGGGCAAAGTGCTCTGATACCACCAGAAAATCCACCATTTCCATCAGCGTTTCCGAGCCTTGGTGGAGCGTGTCGCCATCCAGCACGGTGGGGAGGCCGGCGGCGCTGGCGCTGGCGACCAGGGGTGCGGCTGCCTTGAGGTAATGTCCATCCACCAGAACTGCACGCGGCCGGCAGTCTTCGATAAGGAGCTCCTCCCCATCCGGCATTTCTCTGCCAAGGCCGTAGTTGACGAGCGATCGTGAGCCGTCCGGCTTGACGAGAATAGCGGAGAGGGACGTCGGCCACTCGCCGCGTACGACAAGGTCGGTGTTGACGCCGGCGGCGTTGAGTTCATCGAGATGTCTGTCGCCGTACATATCGCGGCCCAGATAGCCGGCGAAGGCCACGGAGTAACCGAGGCGAGCGACGGTCATCGATGCGTTTGCGGCGATACCTCCGCCGCAGGAGGTCAAGCCGGTCGCCTTGATCTTTTCATCGGCGCCGATGTGCCGGTCCACCGAGAAGATCAGGTCGTAGCAGGCGATGCCCAGACAGAGCACATCGACCGCCAGACCCCCTGAATCAGACACGTCGTTCATTATTCGAACCAGATCGGGTTCGACCACGCCCTGCCGCCGCGGCGGTCGCGCACCGTCACGCGGCAGTAGTGGCTGCTCCAGTCGGACAGGTCGAACTCGGCGCTCGTGAGACCGTTGCCCCAGGCGCGCTGGCTGGCGCTGCCAACGCCGGTCATGAAGATGCGTTCAGCGGGCGAGCACTGGACAGTTAGCCGTTCGCCGGGGATGCAGGCGATGTCGTAGATCTCGGGTCCGGTGCTGGAGTAGAATGCGCCGTCCTTCAGTGCGGTCAGCAGAGCCTCGGGGGAGAGCTCCTCGGCTTTCACCTGCACCCAGCCGCGGCGAAAGTCGTGGTGCTCTTTGAGATGGGCATCGTCGGCTGCGTAGGCGAAGTAGCGCTGGCGTTTGTCCAGGAGTATGTCCATCAGATGCCAGCTGTCGGCCCGATCGTTGGCGTCGTCGGCTATCCCGTTGTAGACCTCGACTGCGTGGGCCGGGCCCAAGGCTGCGACGTCGTTTTCGGTCAGCGTGTACCAGTGGGGATGGGCGATGCCGACAAAGGCGCCGGCCTCCTTGGCCCTGGCGGCGAGTTGGGCGCCGCTTTCCTCCGGGTCGGTGGGCGTGAAATCGAGGGGCAGGCCGGCGGCCACGATGTGCCAGGCGGAGCCGTTCTCGATGGCTCCGCTGTGCAGTTCGGCGCCGATGATGGTCGTGAACCCGGCTGAACGGAAGGGCCGCGTGTCGGTGACCGGGAAGCCATACTGCTCCATAAAGTGATCGGTCAGGGCGATGAAATCATAACCGCCCTGTTCATACAGTCTGCAGACCTCCTGTGGTGGCTTGCCCCCGTCGGAGCGGGTCGAGTGTGTGTGAAGATTTCCTTTCCAGAAGCGGCCGGGGTTGGCGAATGGCAGCAGTTCCATAGTTTCTCCAATCGGTTGATGTGACGGTTTGCAGAGGACTGTTGAAGGGACAAACGGTTGGATTTAGAGTGATCCGTTTGTCCGCTGGTTTGAATCTGGTGAGTGGTTACTGGGCACCGGCAAGGTCTTTTTCGTCCAGGAAATCAGCAATGATATCGGCGAAGTTGTCCAGCCGGTGAACGCGTTGGGCATAGGCCGCGGCATGGGCGCCGACGAGGATAGTCAGGGCCTGGTTCTCGGTGTGCTTGCGGATTGTGCAGTCCTCGACATTGCCGTGATCGCTGGCGACAATCAAGAGTGTTTCCTGCCAGTCCATCACATCCAGAAGACCGGCCAAGAAGCCGTCGATGCGCTCGAAGTTCTCAATGGCCCCGCGCAGGTCGCGGTAGTGGCCCAGAAAGTCGGTCTGCCAGTGCTCGAAGAAGGTGAAACGCACGGGCTGGGCAAGGCGCCAGAACTGTGCGCCGGCTTCTGGCGGCGAGTAGAGCGGCACATCGGGATAGCCCAACTGCGTGCGCCAGCCGTGGCCGGTGAAGTTGGCGGACAGGGCCTGCTGCGCCATCATCTCTCTCCATGTCCGTAACTGGAGTCCGCCGCTTCGGGCCGCGTAGGGGACTGCGCTCAACAGGCGTTTGCCCCGTTTGACGGCGTCAAAATAGCCCTGGGGGTAGGCGTTGACGAAGGCGGTTGCATGGCCGGCGGCGTGGAGCCGGGCGAAGATGCCGGCCTCGTCGAGTATGTCCCTTACGCGCTGGTCCGGGCGCGGGCCGTAGTGCTCCCCAAGGCGAGCGGACGCGTTGACGCCGGTCAGGATTGCGGTCTGGCCGGTGGCGCTCTGGGGGCGG
Organism: Caldilineaceae bacterium; assembly: GCA_965207495.1. GTDB lineage: Bacteria > Chloroflexota > Anaerolineae > Caldilineales > Caldilineaceae > Bin5. The sequence goes on along the minus strand of OZ242287.1, from coordinate 919,578 downwards.
CCGGGCACACCCAGGTGGGCGTCGGTCGGGATGAGATGTGCGTCGCCATGGCTGCAACGCCCGCTGGACGCAGTGAGCGGACGACCGTCGAAAAGCGCCGCCAAGGTCGGCAGTGTGGCCGCGGCCAGCGGGTTGACTGCCGGGTCATCGCGGCCCAGGCCGACGCCGTCAAGGAAAAGAAAGAGGACTCGGCGCATGGTGGTGGGCGGTCACCGGTCCTGGCTTTCGATCAGCGCCACCAACCGTTCCTCCAGAACGTTCAGGCCGGAATCGACCTCCTTATACGTCAGCCCCAGTCTCGCTGCGGCCGCGCGGGCGCGTTCGCTCTCGTCCTGGTCGGGCTGCTGGCGGAGGTAGAGCAGCTCCTCGTAGTTGCCGAAAAAGACGTCGCGCAGCTCGGGGTGGCGGTCGAGGCCCAGCGATTCGATCACCAGTCCTTCGTAGTGGTGTGCGAGAAAATCGGTCAGGTAAAATGTGCCCGGCTGGCGCTCGGCCTGTTGATCGAAGTGCGCGCCGCCGTAGAACTCGTAGCAGTGGGGGCCGGGGATGCGCACGGCATGGGGATAGCGGTCCAATAGCGCATCGAGCGCGCCAATGGTGCCGCAGTCGGCATAGCCGATGAGGATGCGGTCGAAGCGGTCTGCCCAGGCGTCCAGTTTTTTCGCGACGGCCGGGGCGATGCGTTCGGGGCGGTTATGGAGCTGGGCGGGGACGGCGGTCAGCTCGTAGTCCCAGCCGCGGCGGTTGGCGATGGCGATAAGTTCGCGCACGATTGCGCCGCAGGCTATGATTCCGATTTTCACGATGGTTCGCTTTGCGCTGCAAATGGAATCGTAAAGAAAGGCAAAACCGTGATTTGTGGCTAATTCGGTTTTGCAATCAAACAACCGTCAAACAACTGTCAAAGAAATTCTCTGCTTCAAATCCCTCTGAATTGGCGCTAAGACCGGTCAGTTTCGGCTGTTTTGGTCTTTCCAGTCAAACAACCGTCAAACAACTGTCAAGCAAGTTCTGGCTGTCAAGCACCGCAAGCACGTTTCGATGACAGCTGACGGCTGACGCGCAACTCAGCGGCCAACTCATCGAGTTCTTGAAGCATGTCCGGCGTGAGATCGCCGTTTACGCGCGTCAACGGCTGCTTCATTGTCCCCTGATTGGTGAAAAACTCGGATATGTCGCGGCCGCTGTCCGCCATATCTGCAACTTCATCCGCTGTCGGCCGGTAGCCGGTAGTATACCCTATAGTCATGAAGTTTTCATGCCGGTCAATTAAGCCACTGAGTGCGCGGTCGGCTCCTTCCTCTCCTACGCCAGCGCCTCGCGCATGGCCCGCAGGTGGGTTGGCGTTGTGCCGCAGCAGCCGGCGATTACGTCGACGCCGAGGTCCTTCATTTGGCGGGCGTAATCGGCCATGACCTCGGGCGTGCCGTCGTAGATCACATCGTCTCCCTGCAGGACCGGCAGGCCCGCGTTGCTCTGAGCATAAAGGACGACCCCGGGCGGACGGTGGGCGGCCATTTCCGACATCACCGTCAGGATCTCGTCGGGGCCGTTGCCGCAGTTGGCGCCGATTACCTGTACGCCCCAGGAGGCCAGCGTTTCCACCGCCTGTTTGGGACTGACGCCCATCATCGTGTGCAGGTTGGTGTCGAATGTGAGCATGCTGACGACGGGCAGCTCTGTGGCCTGATCCACGGCGCGCACGGCGGCCTCCACCTCTTGGAGGTCGCTCATCGTTTCGGTGAGGATGAAGTCGGCACCGGCTTCGGCCATGACAGCCACCTGCTCGGCGAAAAGCTCGGTTGCTTCGTCCATCGTCATCACGCCGAGGGGATCGAGCAGCTCGCCGGTCGGGCCGACGGAGGCCCCCACCAGCACGTCGCCGGATTCGTCGGCGACCGCGCGCGCCAGCTGCACGCCGGCTGCGTTTAATTCGGCCAGCCTATCCTGGAGGTCGTGCATTTTTAGCCGGGCGGTCGTGCCGCCGAAGGTGTTGGTGGTAATGATGTGGGATCCTGCTTCGACGTAGCCGCGGTAGACCGCCTGCACGGCTGCGGGGTTTTCCACATTCCACTGTTCGGGCGCGGCGCCGCCGGTGAGGCCGACTTCCTGGAGCATCGTCGCCATGGCCCCGTCGCCAAGCAGGGGGCCGCCGTGCTGGTTCAGCAACTCGACCACCGGGTGGGGGCGCGGGGTCAGCCATCCGCCGGAAGAGGAGTCGGGTGTTATGGAAGACAGCAGCTTCCGTATTCGCTGCGGGGGATAGTCGGCTTCCAGCTGCGCGGCGACGGCCTGGGCCACTTCCTCAGGATCCCCCGCCTGATCCTGCCAGTCCGTACGCAGCCAGCCATCCAGGTATTCATCGGTGCCGGTTGCGCCGGCGCGCATGGCGGCTTCGTCGATCGCGACCTGAAAGCGGGCCGGCAACTGCACTTTGTGCCGGTTGCGGCGGCCTTCGCGGGCCACCACCATGGACGGGAAGTCCCGCCAGTACGTAATTTGAAATTCTGTCATGAAGATTGGACCTCTAATAGCTATTCGGTGGTCAGAAGCCGGTGGTCGATTGTTGGTCACCGGCCGGATGCCACAGTCTTGATTGAAATTATACAGATGGGCGCGCAGGAATGCCTAACGGTAGCCTGTGTGCAGAATCGCCCTGTTTCCGTAGTTGAAATTTGGCAATCTTTGCGATACCATTGCCAAGACTTGGCGTTAAGATTTTTGTCCAGGCCATGATCCGGAAACCTGTCAATCCCCCCAGACGAGCAGTTCCCCTGCTACTGACGCCAGCTTTTCGACCGCCGGACAACTTCCGGTCAACAGTTCAGACATCATCTAGCGTACCCATTTGAATCAAAGGAGACAGTTTCATGAGAATCCGACGAACGTGGACAGTGGTGGGTGTCATGCTCATCCTGGCATTGCTGGTTGGCGCTTGCCAGCCGGTCACCGAAGCACCGGCCGCTGAGGAGATGGCAGGCGACGATATGGCGGCGCCGTTGAAGGTAGCCTTTGTCTATGTCGCGCCCATCGGCGACCTCGGCTGGACGTATGCGCACGATGAGGGGCGGCTGTATCTGGAGGCGAATCTGGAGGGCGGCGCGGAGACGGCTTTCATTGAGAATGTGCCCGAAGGCCCGGACGCAGAGCGCGTGATTCGCGACTTTGCGCAGAAGGGCTATAACCTGGTCATCACCACCAGCTTCGGCTACATGGACCCGACCCTGACTGTTGCCCAGGAGTTCCCGGACCAGTATTTTGTGCATGTTTCCGGCTTCAAGACGGCCGACAACATGAGCACGCTGTTCGGCCGTATGTACCAGCCCCGCTATCTGAGCGGCTTGGTGGCTGGCAGCATGACCGAAACCAATGTCATCGGCTACGTGGCGGCGTTCCCGATTCCTGAGGTAATCCGAGGAATCAACGCGTTCACGCTGGGCGTGCGCGAGGCAAATCCGGACGCCGAGGTGCGGGTCGTGTGGACGAACACCTGGTTTGGTCCTCCGGAAGAGAAGGAAGCTGCTGAAGCACTGCTGGACCAGGGCGCGGATATCATCGCCCAGCACCAGGACACGACCGAGCCGCAGAAGGCCGCGGCCGAGCGGGGCGGGACCAGCATCGGTTACAACAGCGACATGCGGGTATTCGTTGGTGACTCTGTCCTCACAGGACCGGTCTGGAATTGGGGCCCGGCTTTCGTGAAGTTCGCGGAGCAGGCGCGCGACCACAACTGGGTTACTGAGCAGTACTGGGGCGGTATGGACGACGGGATTGTTGGCCTGGCAGACATGAGCCCGTCCGTTCCTGAAGACGTAGCCGCGATGGTCGCCGATAAGCAGGCCATGATCGTTTCCGGTGATGCGGATGTGTTCTGCGGCGCGATGAACGGCCAGAACGGTGTCCAATTCCTGGAAGACGGCCAGTGCATGGACGACGGCCAGATGCTGGGCATGGACTTCTTTGTGGAGGGTGTTGTCGGTGAGGCGCCGGGTGAGGCCGCACCGCTTGGAAACTAGCCCGGGTTTCGGCCCGCATTCGAGCAGTAAGGCGTTCTACTTTTCGAGTGTGACCGACTTTCAGCATAAGGCTGTTTCCTGAATCAATTCGATCATGATCGCTAAAGATTGCTCCTCTCCTGGTGTCAGATACCGAAAGAGAGGAGCAATCTGTTTACCGGATGACCTGAAGTAACGATGGGCGAGTCCGTCTGTAATTGTAGTGAAAAGGAGTGAGTTACATGAGGATTCGACATGTGAGGATAGTTGTTGGCGTACTGCTGGTCCTGGCGTCGCTGATCAGCGCCTGTCAGCCGATCGGCGATGGCCCTGCAGCTGCAGGGCAGGCAGGTGCCGCAAGAACGGTCGAGTCGATGAAGGTCGCTTTCGTCTATGTGGGCCCGGTGGGAGATCTCGGTTGGAGCTATGCGCACGATCAGGGCCGGTTGGCGCTGGAAGAGCTGGGCGTGGAAACAGCTTACAGTGAACTTGTGGCAGAAGGACCGGACGCGGCGCGGGTGCTGCAGAGCTACGCGTCGCAAGGCTATGACCTGATCTTTGCCACCAGTTTCGGTTATATGGACAGCGTCATCGAAGTCGCGGCGGAGTTTCCGGAGGTGAAGTTTGAGCATGCCACCGGATACAAGACGGCTGAGAATGTCGGCATATATGACGGCCGCGGCTACCAGGGATGGTACTTAGCCGGAATGGTTGCCGGCGCGATGACACAGTCCAATGTCCTTGGCTACATTGCGCCTTATCCCATTCCGGAGGTGGTGCGAAATCTGAACGCATTCGCCCTGGGCGCGCAGTCGATAAATCCCCTTGTAGAAGTGAGGCCGGTATGGATCTTTGCCTGGTTTGATCCTCCCAAAGAGCGTGAAGCGGCTCAGGCCCTTATCGATGCCGGCGCGGATGTTGTGGCACGAGAAAGCGACAGCGTCGAGCCGGACAAGCTGGCCGAGGAGCAGGGCGTCTATGCCATCGGCTATAACGTGGTCAACCCGGAGATCGCGCCGCAGGCTTTGCTGACGGCACCGATCTGGAACTGGCAGGTCATCTACGAGAAGAAGGTACGCGACGTGGCTGCCGGGACGTGGACCAATGAACCGGTCTGGTGGGGCATGGAAGACGGCGTGTTGGATCTGGCGCCCGTGGCCGAATTTGTGCCGGCGGTGGTACAGATAGCGGTCGAGGAGACGAAAGAAGGCATTCTTGACGGCAGTTTTCAGTTCTTCTGCGGCCCGATCAACGATAATACCGGCGCGGAGCGGGTGGCTGCCGGAGAATGTATGGACGACCCCGCCCTGCTCAGCTATGACTGGCTGGTGGCAGGCGTCACCGGCGAGATCCCGCAGTAGGGAAGGGGTAGAAAGCAGATCGAGACCTGTGTGTAAGAGAGTGGGGTTGAGGTCATTGGCCCCACTCTCCGGTTTCATTTCTGCATAGACGTCGGCGCACACATTCACACTCCATCTCCTATGACGAACTCAACGCCTCTCGCCGTGGAAATGCGGGAAATCACCAAGCGGTTTCCCGGCGTCCTGGCAAACGACAGTGTCGATCTGACGATCAACAAGGGCGAGATTCATGCCCTGCTGGGTGAAAACGGCGCCGGCAAGTCGACGCTGATGAATGTCCTGGCCGGGTTGTATCTGCCGGAACAGGGTCAAGTCCTGGTACACGGCCAGCCTGTGCATATCGACTCACCCAAAACGGGGTTTGACCTGGGCATCGCCATGGTCCATCAGCATTTCAAACTGGTGATGAACCAGACGGTTGCGGAGAACATCATTCTGGGGCTGGATGATCCCTACTGCGCGCCTGGCGAGCAGGGTCGCTTCAAGCCGCTGCGGCTGGATATGCAGCGGGTGCAGCGGCGCATTGCCGAGGTGAGCGAGCAGTATGATCTGCACGTGGACCCGGAGGCCTTCGTCTGGCAGCTGAGCGTCGGCGAGCAGCAGCGGATCGAGATTTTGAAGGCGCTGTATCGCGGGGCGGATATCCTGATCCTTGATGAACCAACAGCTGTATTGACCCCGCAGGAGGCCGACGCGCTGGGCCAGACGATGGCGCGCATGGTGCAGGAGGGCAAGACGATCATCTTCATCAGCCATAAGCTGGATGAAGTGACCCGTTTTGCCGACCGGGTAACGGTCCTGCGCCAGGGACGGGTGGTGGCCACCGAGGACGTGACTGGCGAAACGAGCGCGGCGCATCTGGCCGAACTGATGGTGGGGCGGACGGTCATCTTCCGCATTGACAAGGAGGAGCAGGAGTTCGGCGATGTCTGTCTGGAGGTCGACGAGATCTGCTGCCTGAACGATAAGCGGCTGCCGGCCCTGCAGGATGTTTCGCTGCAGATCCGCAGGGGCGAGATCCTGGGCATTGCCGGTGTTGCAGGCAACGGGCAGAAGGAGCTTGCTGAAACGTTGACCGGTCTGCGGCGGGCCACCAGCGGACGCTTTCGCCTGCTGGGGCAAGAACTCACAAACCGGACCCCGCGCGCCATCATCGACGCCGGCATCGCCCACGTCCCGGAAAGCCGCATCCACGTGGGATCGGTCGGCTCGATGAATGTGGCCGACAACATCGCGCTCAAACATTACCGGGCAAGGCCGGGGCCGTTCCTGGATCGAGAGCGCCTGGACAAGATGAGTACGGAGCTGGTGGACGAGTTCAACGTGGACACGCCCGGCATCACGACCAATGCGGGCGCGCTCTCCGGCGGGAATCTGCAGAAGCTGATTCTGGCCCGCGAGCTGACGACGGACCCGAAGCTGATCATCGCGGCCCATCCGACACAGGGGTTGGACGTGGGCGCGACCGAGGCGGTGCGCCAGCGGCTGCTCGAACAGCAGGCCTCCGGGGTGGCGGTGCTGCTGATCAGCGAAGACCTGGACGAACTGTTCAGCCTGGCCGACCGCATCGCCGTGCTCAACGGTGGGCGCGTGATGGGCGTTGTCGACATCGGCGCGGCCACCCGTGAGGAGATCGGGCTGATGATGGCTGGCGAACAAACGGCTTGATCGGTATACGCGATGAGTATGGATATTCTGTACAAAGTTGGTTCGGGCGTTCTTCTGCTGGTGGGCGTACTCTATCCGCTGGGCGCGATCTACATGATGATGAATTTCCTCGGGCGAGAAGATTTGCCGCGCCCCTCCCCCGCCTACATGATGCTCCACTTCGTCCTGATTGCGACCGTGCCTCTGGCCGGAATCCTGGGCGGGTTTGCCGGTTTTGCGCCGGCCCTGTGGCAGAGCCAGGTCATCCGCGTGATCGTCTACGGCTCCGGCGTTCTCTCGGTGGTCGCGTTCGCGATGCTGCTCATCAGCAGCCGGACGGGGCAACCGGACCGCAATGAATAGGAAAGTTTTCAGTTTCGAGTTTTTGGTTGTTAGTAACCCCACTTGTACGCAGTAGATAACTATGAACCAGCTACTACGAACTGAAGACTTACCCCGATTCTGCCCGCAGGCATCAGGTTATTCTCTCATTCTAGCAGACTTTATTTAACGTCAAGGGGATTTAATACATGGCAGAGTGCACACACCACCCGCTCTCAGTCCGATGACTGACGCCCCAGTATTCCTCTCCCGATGGAGATACCGCTTGTTCGCTTTGGTCGGCGCGGCGTTGGCGTTGCTTTTCCTGTGGGAGATCCTGACCGGATTCAGCCTGTCTGCCCTCTTTTTTCTGCTGGCGGCGATCGGGTTCACCTTCCTCCATGTGCGCTGGGCGCTGATGCGGCTGGCGTTGACCGCCGACGGCGTGACCGTGCGCACGCCGTTGCAGGCGCCTCTGCACATCCAATTCCGCCAGATGATAAACTGTGCCGAGGCCGGCCGCTTCACGCGCGGGCTGAGCCTTGTCTACTGGCCCATCACCGCTGACGGTATCGTAGAAACGGACGTCCCACGTACGCTGTTTCTGCCCGCGGTGGCGCGCCAGGAGAAACTGCTGGCCGCACTGCAGGAGCGGATACCTGACTGACCCGACGGCGATATAGTTTTGGGGGCTTGAACAGAGTGGCGGCAGAGCAGCCGAATGTGTTGTTCGTGACCGGCGAATATCCGCCGATGGTGGGCGGTGTCGGCAGATTCACGGCCGAGTTGGCGCGGGCATTGCAGGCGCAGGGCGCGCAGATTGCCGTGCTGACCGACGAGCAGGTCACGGCGTCCGCACAGTCGGATGCGGTTCGGGTGCTGCCCCAACGCAACAGGTGGGGCTGGGGGATTCTGACCGATATCCCTGCCAGCGCCCGCGCGGTCGGCGCCGAATGGGTTCACGTTCAGTACCAGACCGCCGCTTACGGAATGCACCCCGCCATCAACGCCCTGCCCAACTTCCTGCGGCGGCATGGTCTGCGTGCGGCCTGGACCTATCACGATCTGCGTGTTCCCTATCTCTTCCCCAAGGCCGGGGCGCGCCTGCGCAACTGGGTTACGCGCTTGCCGCTGCGCGCCGCGGATGCGGTTGTGGTTACGAATCAGAGTGACTGGGAATCGGTGCAAGGGCAGGTGCAGCGCGGCCAGCTTCAACGCATACCGATCGGCAGCGACATCGAGAGCCGGCAGTTTTCGGCGGCGGAACGGACGCGGCGGCGGGCCGCGCGCGGCTACGGAAGCGAACAGTTGATACTCGGCTACTTCGGCTTTCTCAACGCCAGCAAAGGCGGACTGACGCTGATCGAGACCCTGGCGGCACTCGTCGGTGACGGATTGGATGCGCATCTGCTGATGATAGGCGAACGGGTGGGGGCCAGCGACGAGACGAACTTCAGGTATCTGCAGCGGGTCGAGGCAGCCGTCGCTGAACATGGGCTGGACGGCCGCGTGCAGTGGACGGGCCACCAATCGGACGACGAGGTCGCGGCCGACTTTGACGCGATAGATGTGTTGGTGATGCCTTATGAGGATGGCATGAGCTTTCGGCGCAGCACGTTAACGGCTGCGCTGGCCAACGGCTGCGCGATCGTTACTACACATCCGCAAGACCCGACGCCGGAACTGAGAGCGGACGCTGACCTGGTTCTTGTTCCGACCAGAGACCCCGCTGCGACCGCGGCGGCGGTGCGGCGTATTGCTGAGGACCCGCGCTTAGCGGAAAAGCTGCGCGCCAATGCACGCGAAGCGGCCCGCCAGTTCAGTTGGGAAGTGATCGCGGCGCGGCATATGGAGATGTACAGCGCCTAGGCGGTCATTCCCCGGATCCCTTTCTTTCGGGTGCATCCCTGATTTTTGGCGAAGAATGAAATAGATGCGGTCCAGATCGTGGGGCAGGAATAGTCTCTCTGGGAATTCATGCCCGATTGGCTGAAATCGTTTACCGGCTTTGGGAGAGGCACAGGACCGGTTGGGGGGAAACACTGTTGGCTAGACACGTTGCTGGGGAAGAATGAGCACGGTGGCTAGCAAGGGCGGGGCGTTGCGGGGGCGCAGCCCCTGCACAAGGGAGGGCCGAAGGCCCGAACGCCAAACTGCAGTGGGCAGTGGTTAGTGGTCAGTGGACGGTTGCAGGGGATTGGAACGAGAATCTACCAGGGTATGGTTGCTACCAAAAAAATTCGAGATCTCACCCCCATTTTGGGTTGCGCAGCTTCTTTCCCGCCCGTTGACCCGCCCTTGGACGCGTTGTACACTGTCGGCATCCTAAAGATTTGCAGAACTTCTAGCCATTGATAACGAGCGATTGCAGGGAGGCCAACTGATGGAATATCGCGCATTTGGACGTACTGGAATGGACGTATCCGCAATCGGGTTCGGCTGCTGGGAAATCGGCGGCGGGTACGGCCACTTTGACGAAAGCGACGTTTTCAAGGCGGTGCAACGGGCGCTCGATCTGGGGATTAATCTCTTTGACACGGCCGAGGGCTACGGGTTTGGCCAATCCGAAGAGATCCTGGGCAAGGCGCTGGGGACGCGGCGCGATGAGGCTATCGTTGTCACCAAGTTCGGCATATTAAAGGATGATGACGGCAATTGGTACCGCGACAGCAGCCGCGAGTCGGCGCTGGCGGCCATTGACCGCAGCCTCAAGGCGCTGGGGACCGATTACGTCGACGTGTATCTGATCCACTGGCCGGATAAGGATGTGCCATTGGAGGAGTCGATGGGGGCGCTGGAGGAGATCGTGCAGGCGGGGAAGGCCCGCTTTGTCGGCGTTTCCAACTTCCGCCCGGACCAGATCGAGACCTGTATGGAGACGCGGCGGGTGGACATCACCCAGTATGGATACCATATGTTCGATCGCCGGCTGGAGCGCGAGGTCTTCCCAACGATTGCGGAGCATGGCATCGGTCTGATGACCTACGGTTCGCTGGCGCATGGTCTGCTGACGGGGACATTCACTGCTGACACGACTTTCGACGAAAGTGACTGGCGCTCCAATGGGATTGCCTTCAATATCCCGCTGTTTACGGAGGAGGTCTTTGCCAGGAACGTGGCTGCGGTTAATGACCTCAAGCCGATCGCTGCCGGGCACGGCAAGACGATGGCGCAACTTGCGCTGCGCTGGGCGCTGAGGAATCCGGTGGTCAGTGTGGCGCTGATCGGGTTCCGCCGGCCCGAGGAGGTCGAGGAGAACGTAGCCGGTCTCGACTTGACACTTGATCAGGAAACGCTGGACGAGATAGAGGCGGTGTTCGCCAAGCATGGTGTGGATACGGCGCCGGCGGCCTGGGTGGAGAAATGATCGCATGGCGGTCGGTGTGACGACGTCAAAAGGGACCTGAAATCGTTGCCGGTTTCGGTGTCGTTGGGAAAGGATGATTTTGCATGGCAATCCCGCGCCTGCGTTTTCTGTCTGAGGATCAGGTGAAGCAGTTCAAGCTCAACGGCTTTCTGACGGTAGAGGACGTTCTCTGCGCGGATGAGGTGGCGGCCCTGGCTGCGCACACCGATCTGATCGCGGCGGGCAAGGTTGAGCACATCCCGGAGACGAGCATTCAACTGGAGAAGGTGTTCCGGGAAGGCGAACGTGAAGTTGCCGACCAGGTGCTGGCGGTGCGTAAATTGTACAATCTGGCCGTCTATGACGAGTTCATGTGGGGTCATGCCACCCATCGTCGCATCGTCGACATCATCGCCGATCTGCTGGGCAGCGACGACATCAAGATGTACGGGGACCAGCTCTTTATGAAGGCGGCGGTGACGGGCACGGCGCAGCCCTGGCACCAGGATTCGGCGTCGTGGCGGGACATTTTCCCGATGGACCTGGTGACGGCATGGACGGCGATCGATCAGGCTACGGTTGAAAACGGCTGCCTGAACTTCGCACCAGGCACGCACCGCTGGGGCATGGTGCGGGGAGAGCAGCTGTCCTGGTTCGTGGAGGATTTAGGGAGCGAGCAGTGGCCGGTCGTGCCGGCGCCGTTGAGTCCGGGCAGCATCAGTTTTCATCATAGCCTGGTGCTGCACCAGAGCAACGCCAACCTGTCCGGCCAGCGGCGGCGCGGCTATGCGGTGCACTACATGCGGGCGGCGTCGCAGCGGGATATGTCGGTTACGGACGCGCCGAAGATGCCGCCGTTCAAGCAGGTGCGGGGGCGGTCGTTTGCGGGGCGCGTGTAGTTTTTTGGCCTGGAAAACTACTAACAGATCCACCAACCGGCACGCTATTCGCGTGCCGGTTTCCTTTTCAACTGCAGCCTGCCGGCGCTACACCGCCCCCGGCGCGCCGAGTGGATGCGGGCCGTTGGTGATCGGATTGGCGCGGGCGAAGGCGTAGACGGCGTCCTGCAGTTCGAGGATGCGCACGGCATCTTCGACATCGGGCGAGAAGCTGGCTCGCCCTTCTTCGATGGCCACCAGCGCCCTGCGCATGATCTCCTTCATGCCTTGGGTGTCTGGCGATTCCTCATGGAAGGTCACGCCCTCGGTTGTGTGGACCTCAGTCACCCTGTTTCCCTGCTGATCATAGCGTTGCAGGACCGTCGCTTTGGTGCCGATGAAGCGAAAGCTGTGGTCTCCTGCGCGGGCGCCTGATGGGTAGCTGTAACCGGATTCAACGATACCGGTTACGCCGTCGTCGGTGCGCAGTATGCCTACGGCAACATCCTCTACTTCGCGTGCGTACATCGAGTTGGAGATGACACCGCCGACGGCGGTGACGGGCCGGTCGCCGACGAACTGCAGGAAGGTGTCGATACCGTGGGCGGACTCGGTCGCCCAGCAGCCGCCGCCGGAGATACTGGCATCGTTATGCCAGGCGGAGGGCGTAGGGTCGTAGCGCGAGGGAGGCCCGTTGTTGAGGCGGCTGTTATAGAGGACGAGGTCGCCTAGACTGCCATCATCTATCATCTGCTGGACGATGTCTACAAGCTCGGTGCCGCGGTTGGGCAGGGTGAGGGCGCTGAAGACGCCGCGCTCTGTGCAGAGTTCGGCGACAGGACGCAAGCGGTCGGCGCAATCGGCGAAGGGTTTGTCGAGCAGGAAGGGCAGATCGCGCTCGGCGCAGGCGCGGACGTGGTCCGGCATCTCGGTATGCTTGCCGGCGATCAGGACGGCGTCGGGGCGGCTGGCGTCCAGACATTCGCCGGCGGAACTGAAGGCGGGGCACTGGAATTCATCGGCCAGCTGCTGGCGCGGGCCTTGCTCGGCGTCCATGACGGCGACGATCTCGTGGCCGAGGTCGCGCGTCGTGGTGGCCATGCCGCGGCCGTGGTGACTGTAGGAAAGTAGCGCAGTTCGCATGGTTTGTTTACCTCAAACCCAGCCGTGAAGACGGGTGACGGGCACGCCGTGGCGCTGATGGGTCCAGGAGTGGCCGCTTTCGAGCACGACTTCGCGCCCGGTGATGGCCGAACTCTCGGCGGCGAAGAGGATCTCCATAATGTGGCGGCTCCACTCGCCGGAGGAGGGCGGCTCGATGTCCTGTTCTATGCACTCGACGAACGACTTCCATTCATGGTGCATCTCAACGGGCGGGTCGTCAAAGGGTATGTCCTTCCACTCGTCCCCCTGCCCAACCTTGACGAACTTTTCGCCATGCTGGCTGAAGCGCAGGGTGCCGTTGGTGCAGATGACCTGGCTTTCGAAGTTGGGCGCGCCGTCAGCGAAACCGACCGAGACGGCAACGCCGGCGAGGCCGTTCTTGTAGCGGACGAGCGCGGTGGCGGTGTCGTCGCTGGCCTGGTAGTGGGCGCGTGTGCCCATGCTGGCGGAGACGGAAACGGCCTGGGAGGCCATCAGCCAGGTGAGGCGGTCGACGACGTGAACGCCGTTGGCCAGCCACATGCCGCCGCCGTGGAAACGGCTGCGATACTGGGGCGGCCGGCTGGCGTAGTTCCAGTTCTTGGACATGTAGCAGACGATCGTCATCAGCGGCCCGAGCTGGCCGGAATCGAGGATCTCCTTGGCCTTGAGGCTGGTACCGTAGTAGTGCTGGGTCTGGCCGACCATGAGCTTGACGTTGTTGGCGGCGGCAGCTTCGATCATGTCGTCGCACTGCTCGAGGCTGAGCGCCATGGGCTTCTCGACGAGGACGTGCTTGCCGGCGTTGCAGGCGTCGACGGTGAGCCGGTGGTGGAGTTGATGGCCGAGCACGACGGCGACGGCCTCGACCTCTTCGTCCTTGAGAAGCTCGGTGTGCGTGGAATAGCCCTTGGGAATATCATGCTTCTCCATGTATTCACGGCGCTTCTCTTCGAAGAGGTCGGCGACGGCGACGACCTCGACGTTGTCGAGGGTGTCAATGGCACTAAAGTGGGCGCGTGCGATGCCGCCCAGCCCGATGATTCCTACTTTCAATTTCCCCATGTCTGTCTTTTTCGCTCCTGTGGGTTGTAGCAGTTAGTACGTTCTATCTATGTATCGGAAAGGCGTGTTCGGTTCAATGCCGGGATTGCAGGTTTAGTTTGCCATGCCGTGTCGGTGGAGTAAAGCGACCCACGTGGCTGTACACCTCAGATCCAGCCGTGGTCGCGGGTGACAGGCACACCAGCACGCTGATGCGTCCAGGATAGGCCGCTTTCCAGGACGACGTCCTGCCCGCTGATGGCCGAGCTCTCGGCGGCGAAGAGGATCTCCATGATGTGGCGGCTCCACTCGCCGGAGGCGGGCGGCTCGATGTCCTGTTCGATCGACTCGACAAAGGATTTCCACTCATGGTGCATGACGGCCGGCGGGTCGTCATAGGGGATGTCGGTCCACGTATCCCCCTGCCCGACCTGGAGGAAGGGTTGTCTGCCGCCGCCGATGCGCACGGTGCCGTTGACGCAGATGACCTGTGTATCCATGATGGGCGGCCCGTCGGCGTAGGCGATGGAGATAGCGGCACCGGCGAGGCCATTCTTGTATCGAATCAGCGCGGTGGCGGTGTCGTCGGCGGCCTGATAGTGGGCGCGTGTGCCGATGCTGGCGGATACGGAGACGGCCTGGGAGGCCATCAGCCAGGTGAGGCGGTCGACGACGTGGACACCGTTGGTAAGCCACATGCCGCCGCCATGGAAACGACTGCGGTACTGGGGCGCGCGGTTGGCATAGGTCCAGTTTTTGCACGAGTAGCAGACGATGGTCATCAGCGGGCCCAGCCGGCCGGAATCGAGGACCTCCTTCATTTTGAGGAGGATGCCGGAGAAGTGCGGGGTATGCCCGACCATGAGCTTGACGTTGTTGCTGGCGGCGGCATCGATCATGGCGTCGCACTGTTCGAGGCTGAGCGCCATCGGCTTTTCGACGAGGACGTGCTTGCCGGCGTTGCAGGCGTCGACGGTGAGGCGGTGGTGGAGTTGGTGGCCCAGGACGACGGCGACGGCGTCGATCTCGTCGTCCTTGAGGAGCTCGGTGTGGGTGGGGTAGCCTCTGGGAATGCCGTACTCTTGCATGTACTGACTGCGCTTCTCTTCGAAGAGATCGGCGACGGCGACGACTTCGACGTTGTCGAGGGTGGCGATGGCATCACAGTGGGAGCGGGCGATGCCGCCCAATCCGATGATTCCGACTTTCAGCGTGGACATATCAGCTTGTCGCTCCTGTGAGGTGTTATTTGAAGACGCCGCTGGTGATGCCCTCGACGATCTGGCGCTGGAAGATGAGGGTGATGATGAAGACCGGGATGGTCGTGAGGATGGCCACGGCGGACATGTTGCCCCAGGAGACGTCGAATTCGCTCCTTGCGCCGATCACCTGGGCTTCGGAGAGGGCCATGGTGATGACCTTGACGCCGGCGCCGCGGGCGAAGATGAGCGGGGTGAAGAACTCGTTCCAGCCGATGATGAAGTTGATGAGGAACATGGTGGCGATGCCGGGGCGGATCACGGGCAGAACGATACGCCAGAGGAGCGGGAAAAAGCTGGCGCCGTCGACCTTGGCGGCGTCTTCGATCTCGATGGGCACCTGGCGCAGAAATGAGACCAGCACCCAAGTGGTAATTGGCAGCAGGGCGCTGCCGTAGAGGATGAGAAGGCCATGCAGCGTGTCCATGAGATTAAGCGTCTGGAACATCTGGAAGAGGGGGATGACGGTGGCGGTGCCAGGCAACATGCTGGAGGCGAGCAGCCCGATCATGACCAGGTTGGCGCCAGGGAAGTCAAGGCGGGCGATGGCGTAAGCGGCGAGCAGGCTGACGGTGAGCGCCAGGACGGTGGAAAGGGTGGCCAGCATGGTGGAGTTGAGCATGTAGCGTGCGATGGGCAGCGCGCCGAAGATGTCCTGAAAGCGTGCGACGGCCAAGCTGCGCGGAACGTAGGTCAAAGGAACGGTGAACAGTTTTCCACTCGGGGCGAACGCGGTCAGAAAGATGTAGTAGATCGGCAGCAGGACCACGGTCAGGAAGAGAATAACCACGAGGATGAAGAGCGTTGTGCGGATCCCGCGCTTGAAGTTGAGTTGTGTATTCATAGGAAGTCGGTGGTCCCTGGTCAGAGTTGTTACAGTCGTTCCCAGGCGCGACGCAGGAAGCCGTAGCCGAGGACACCCACGAGCAGGACGATGGAAAAGAGCAACATAGCGATGGCGGACGCGTAGCCGAAGTTGAGGACGCGGAAGCCTTCGAGATAGACAAGATAGGAGAGCAGCGATGTAGCAGTGCCCGGCCCCCCATTGGTCAGAGCGTAAACGATTTCAAAGGAGAGCACGCGGAAAATGGCGGTGAAAATTATCATCGAGATAATGAGAGGCATCAGCAGCGGCAGGGTGACGTACCAGTAAGAGCGCACGCCGTCGGCGCCGTCGATTTTGGCGGCCTCGTAGAGTTCCAGGGGGATCCCCTGGAGTCCACTGAGGAAGATGACGGACAGGAAAGCAGTGTTTTTCCAGACGTCGGTGATGGTTACGGCGAAGCGGGCGGTGGTGAAGTTGACCAGCCAGAGCGGTCGTTCACCGCTGAGCCGCCAGATAATATCGTTAATGAGGCCATAATCCTGGTGGAAAATCCAGCGGGCCGCGGTGGCGATCACGATTGGGGCCATGGCCCAAGGCAGCAGGTTGACGGCGCGCGTCAGGTTGCGCATGCGGAAGCGCTGGTTGAGCAGTTCAGCAATGGCCAGCCCGAACACGACTTGCAGGACAACGGACGTGACGGTAAAGAAGAGCGTGAAGGTGAGGGTGGCGTCCACGTTGGAGTCGCGTGTCAGCGCGATATAGTTGTCGAGGCCGACAAAGTCGAAGGTGCGGCGCACGGGGCTGTTATCGAAGAAGCTGATATAGAAGGTGCGCAGGAAGGGATAGACGGATGTGAGGAGCCGCCACAGCACCACAGGGGTGACCAGCAGCCAGGCCAGAAGTATGCGACGTGTGCTGAGGTTCTGTTGACCGAACAAAGGTAGAACACCAGTGGTGAGTGGTCAGTGATCAGTGGTCAGTTGCCGGTGGCCAGTAAAGATGCTGGCCACCGGCAGTTCATTGCGGTTATGAGCCCAGGTCGCGTTCGAGGATTGGGTTGATCTTGTCCATGGCGGCCGTGACCGCTTCATCGAGACTGACCTGATCGGTCAGGTAGGCGTGAACGTTCTGTTCGGCGGCGTCGTAGATTTCCTGGATGCTGGGTGTAACCGGGCGGGCCTTGACAAGGCCGCCGGCCTCGGCCAGATCCAAGAGGAAGGGCGAAGAGGGCGCGAGATCCTGGACTTCGGGGTCGGCCCAGAGGGAGACGCGGGCGGGAACGCGGCCGCGATAGATCTGCTGCTTCATGACATCGGCGCGTGCGGTGAAGCCGATCCACTCGTTGGCCAGTTCCTGGTTGGGCGAGCTGGCGACGACGGACCAGCCCCAGCAGCCTGTGATCGTCTCCGCGTTGTCCGGTCCCATTGGCGGCAGGAATGCGGAGACCTGATCGGCCCAGAACTCCTCGTTGGTGCGCATTGCGCCGAAGAAGCCGTCCCAGCACCACCACATAGCGTACTTGTCAGAGAGCCAGCCCTGGAAGACGGAGCTGTAGTCCTCCTGCGGGGCGGAGTCGGGGGCGATATTGTGTTCGGCGTAGAGCGCCTTATAGAAGGCGAGGGCTTCACGGGCGCCGTCATTGTCGAGGTTGTTAATGGCGCCGCCGCCCTGGTTTGTCCAGTGCTGGATTTCGTTGCCGAGCTGGCCGCCGATGGTGGCGGAGAGGGCGATGCCGTAGATGCCTGCGTCCTCGTCGGTGAGGGCGGTGCCTACTTCGACGAGATCGTTCCAGTCGGTGGGCGGAGAGACGCCGGCTTCTTCGAAGTAGTCGGTGCGATAGAAGAAGATCTCGGTGTCGTTACCCCAAGGGATGCGGTAGAGGGCGCCGTCCCAGGAGGAAACATCGTAGATCAACGTCTGGGGCCAGTCATCGAGGTCGATGTCATAGAGTTCGACGACGGGCTCGAGCGGCGAGAGCCAGCCGGCGGCGCCGTAGATGGCAGCCTGGAAGTCGTCGGAGTGGAAGGCGTCGGTACCGGTATCGCCCGATGCCAGCCGTGTCGTCATCATCTGCTGCCATTCGATGTAAACAGCGGGCGCGACTTCATAGTTGACAGTGTTGCCTGTCTCTTCCTGATACTGGTCGATCACACCTTGGAAGAAGTCATTGCTGTCGGCCCAGTAGACGATGTTCAGTTCCTGCGGTTCGGCCATGGTTTCTTCGCCGCCTGTCCCTTCGGCGGGCGCGGCTACGGGCGCGGCGCAGGCGCTGAGCGCGGCGAGGCTGGCACCCACTCCGGCGGTTTTGAGGAAGGCACGACGGGAGACGGGGCGCGTCAGCGAAGCAAGAGCTTTTCGGGACATTGGATTCCTCCTGGTTTGGAAAGGATGTAAGGAAGTATCGGTTGTCGATACGATTTGAACTGTGAATCAAATGGTTGGGTGAAGGTCGGCAGTTCACGGCATGAGTCGGACTGTGTGTGGAGTACAGCGTCGCGTTCAACATGCTGTGGGCCGGCCACGGGATCATAGCAGAAACTCGAGTGGCGCTGCAAACGCTGTTATTTGGGCCGCTTAATATCTACTCTCTTCAGAAACGAGAGACGCTCCATGCATGGACTGCATTTTACAGGCATACCCATCCACAGGTTTTGAGCGTCACGGAATGCGCTCCCACTCCCGTTGATGCGTGAAATTCTGTTACAATACGGCTCGGAGTTTCATACCACTGTTCATACGGACACGGTAGCTAGATGATCACCCCCTTTGACTTACAGTGCGAATACGCCGTCGATCCGGTGGGCATCGACACGCGCCAACCACGCTTCAGTTGGCTGCTGCGCGCTGATGAACGCGGCCAGAGCCAGTCGGCCTACCGGATCCTGGTTGCCAGCAGTGAAGCGAATCTGGCGGCCGGGTACGGTGACAGATGGGACAGCGGCCGGATTGTTTCGTCAGAGATGGCGCAGGTCGAATACGAAGGAGAGGCACTCGCCAGTAATGAGCGCTGTTGGTGGGCGGTGCGGGTGTGGGACGGGGAAGGAAACTCCAACGGCTTCAGCGCTCCGGCGGTGTTCAGCATGGGGTTGCTGGAGGCCGGTGACTGGCAGGGCGGCTGGATCGGTGCAGCCGACAGGACGATCTCTGCGCCGTTGCTGCGACGGGAATTTAGGTTGGACAGGCCGGTGCGGCGGGCGACGGTCCACATGTCCGGTCTGGGTTACGGGGAACTGTATGTGAACGGAGCCAAGGTCGGGCGGAGCGTGCTGGACCCTGGCAACACGTACTACAACAATGACCAGTCTTTCGCGCTGGGCGCACGCGTGCTCTACGTGAGCCACGATGTCACGGAGCTGCTGCGGCCGGGCGCCAACGTTTTTGGCGTCATGCTGGGGCATGGGTGGTACAGCGCGGAGGATGACATCCCGCCGTCGCCCAGTCATCGCACGCCCTATGGGGACAGGCCCAGGCTGCTGCTGCAAGGAATTGTTGAGTACGAAGACGGCGGGCAGTTCAGCATCGCCACCGACGGCAGGTGGAAGACGGCGCCGGGCCCGATTACGTATAACGACTTCTGCAACGGAGAACTTTACGACGCGCGTTTGGAAAAAGTGGGGTGGGACAGCCCTGGTTACGACGACGCGGGCTGGCACCCGGCTGCGGCCGTGGAGGCGCCCGGAGGCGCGCTGACGGCGCAGCGTATGCCGGCGGCGCGCGTTGTCGAGACGCGTCCGGCGGTCGGGATGACCAGCCCGAGCGAGGGCGTGTATATCTTCGATTTGGGACAGACGATTACGGGCTGGAGCCAGCTGCGGGTGCGAGGGCCGGCGGGGGCGACGGTTACGCTGCGGCACGGGACCTGTCTGTATGCGGACGGGACGCTGGACGCGCGCAGCAATATGTACAATGAGCCCGATTCGGAGGAGGACAAGCAGGGGAGCAGCCGCGATGGGGAAGTCCATCATGGCGCGAGGCAGACGGACAGTTATACGCTCAGAGGAGATGGTGTCGAGGTATGGGAGCCGCGCTTTACGCTGCACAGTTTCCGTTATGTGGAGGTGACCGGCTATCCGGGCGCGCCGACGCTCGGGAGCGTGGATGGGCGCGTTGTGCACACGGCGGTTGGGACCGGGAGCCATTTTCGCTGTTCGAACGAGCTCTTCAACCGGATTCACGGCAATGTACACTGGACGCTGCGGGGCAGTTTTCAGAGCATCTCGCAGGATGCGGCTGATCGATCCGAACGGGTGGCGTGGCTGGGCGATCCGGGTTTTATCGCCGAGGACTATCTTTACAACTTTGACAGCGCCACATTTTGGGCCAAGTGGCTGGAGGACATCGCTGATGCGCAGAAGGAGGACGGCGATGTCCCGGTGGTGGCTCCGTTGCACTGGCGCACGACGATGGACGCGTATCTGCGCTGGATGGACTGGGCGAGCACTTATCCGATCTTCGTGTGGCAGGTCTACCGGCATTACGGCGACAGGCGCGTTTTGGCAAGACATTACGGGGCGCTCAAGCGAATGATGGTGTTTTACGGCGGGCTGGCGGAAGGGCATATCATGCGCCATGGCCTGGGTGACCACATGGAGCCGCAGGCGGACGGAACATCCAGCTTCAAGCCGCTGCATACGCCGATGCCGCTCACTTCGACGGCCTATTACCAGCACTGTGTGTGGATCCTGGCGCAGGCGGCGCGGGTTCTGGGCGAGGACGAAGACGCTCAGTCGTACGATGCGCTGGCCGAGGAAATCCGGGAGGCGTTCAACCGCGAGTTTCTGGACAAGGAGACCAACCAGTACGGGGGCGGCAGCCAGACCGCGAATGCAGTTGCGCTGCACCTGGACTTGGTGCCGGCAGAGAGGGTGGAGGCGGTCGCGGCCAACCTGGTCGAGGATATCCGCGTGCGCCAGAACGGGCATTTGACGACGGGCATCATCGGCACGGCCGCGCTGGAGAATGCGCTGCCGCGGTATGGGCAGGCGGAGGTTATGGCCGAGCTCATGTCGCAGACGACCTTTCCGAGCTGGGGCCAGCAGATCGCGAAGGGCGCGACGACGGTGTGGGAGTCGTGGGACGGCGACCCGGAGGAAGCGTTGAGCCTGAATATGAAGATGTTCTGCAGCACGGAGGTCTTCTTTTATCGCACGCTGGCTGGGATCAGCCCGACCAGTCCCGGCTACCGGACGATCGCGATCCGCCCGAACGTAGTCGGCGGGTTGACCGATGTGGAGGCTGAGATCGAGACGCAGTCGGGCCCGGTGGCTGCAGCGTGGCAGCACGAGGCGGGGGCGTTTGCCTTGCAGGTGACTATCCCTGTCAACACGGCGGCGCAGGTCAGCATACCCAAGCTGGGGCTGGGCGCGGTGGCTGTCAGCGTGGGCGGCAAGACGGTTTGGGAAGAGGGAATGAACAGACCGGGCGTTTTGGGGATCGACGCGGGTGAGGATAACGGGGACGCCATCACCTTCCAGGTAGGCTCCGGTGCCTACAGTTTTCGCCTGGTCGAAGAATAGCCTGTAAACGCAGAATCAAGCCTGAGGGGAACAAGGATGACAATGAAGATTGCAGTTGTGGGAACCGGCGGCGTTGCGGAGAAGAACTATCTGCCCTGCATCGTGGAGCGCGAGGATATCCAGCTCAGTTATCTGAACCGTACGCGCAGCAAGGCGGAAGCGGTGGCGGAGAAATTCGGTGGGCGCGTGGCGGCGGATGCGGCCGACCTGTTGGCGGACGAACCGGACACCTGTTTGATCTTTACCAAGGAGACGGACCGTCTCGACGCGGCCAATGCGCTGCTGCCTTTCAAGCCGAAGCGGCTCTTCTTTGAGAAGCCGCTGGCGGCGCGGTACGGGCAGGCCGATGTCGTGGAGGAGGACTTCTTCGACGCGCGGGATATGCTGCAGGCGGCGCACGGCGCGGGCGTAGAGACGGCGATGGTGTTCAACTATCGCTTCTTCGACCAGACGCGGCTGGCGCGGGAGATCGTGGAGCAGGAGGCGTTCGGGCAACCGGTGCATTTCACTGGCCTGGTGCACTACAACTGCTGGAGCCACTGCATCGACCTGCTGCTGTATTTCATGGGGCCGGCGGCGAGCATCAGCGCGCAAGCGTCCTCGCCAGGCGCGGGCGCCGATGAAGCGCGCAACGTAACGGTGGCTGCGCGCTTGGCAAACGACGCCACCGGCACGCTTATCGGCACCTCCGCCATCGATACCAAGCTTCCGCTCTACGAGTTGACCTTTGCATTTGAGCACGGGCGGCTGAGTATGCGGGATCTGGACGGCGAGATGGAGGTAATCAACTACCGTACGGGCCGCCATGAGCGACACAACCTGACGTTCGATATCTCGCGCTGGGTCCAATACCAGGCGTCGTTCGGTAAGGCGATCAACGCCTATCTGGACAGTGTGCAGGATGGCGCGCCGCCGCCGATACCCGGCGTGGCCGGGTTGCAGGAGCTGCAGTTCGAGGCGGGGATCAAGCGGGCGATTGCGAGCGGCGCGACTGTTGATTTGGAGGAAGTGTTTGGGTTGGGGGGGTTGTCGTAGTCCCGAAAGCAGAGGGCGAGGGCATCGAGGACAGGAGGAGGTCGAGTATGGAAGCTCCTGCATCAAGACGCCCGGCTAGCGTTCTGACCGGCTCGCAGGTTGAGCCTCATTCTTTGGGCAAGTGTCTTTTCCTCCATTTAGCCCCCGGCATCGCAAACATAGCAGCGATCTTGCTGGGATTGGCTACCTTTTGGAACCCGTCATTACCGCCGGAACTGATCTTCGGCGTTTTCACAAACGTATTTGTGCTGATTCCCGTGCAGCTAGGATACCTCTACTACTTGGCTAAGAAGCGGCATAACCCAGGGTGGTCGCTTGAAGGTATCGTTGTATACGACCAACCAGTCTCCTGGTCTCGCTATTTCATATGGGTTCCGGCGATCCTGGTGCCAACCGCCATTATCTTTGCCGCGTTTGAGCCGATCACCCTTTGGCTTGAAACTTTCGTTGGTTTCAGCGTCTTCGCGAAATACCAAATGACAGGGGTTTCGGAGGTCGCAGGGATCGTTCTATTTGCGAACATCGTGCTCACCGGCATCCTCGTTCCCATAACCGAAGAGCTCTATTTCCGCGGGTATCTGCTCCCAAGAATGCCAAGTCAGTTCGGGCGTCTGAAGCCCGCCGCACACAGCTTACTTTTCGCCATATACCATTTTGACACGCCCTGGATGATTCCGGTCCGCACGTTGGGCATCCTACCGCTCATCTACACAACCATCCACACGCACAGCGTCCGCCCCGGCACAGTTGCGCACTGCCTGGTCAATTTGGCAAACTTTACTGATTCCATATCGAGGCGTATTGGCACCCCGTGAATGTGTGAGTATGGATCTTCAAAGACGCAGGGGACCCCTGACTGGACGTCGGAACTCGATTGGGCAGTTGAGGCGCAAGCGCCCGTCGCCCGTACCACATCGGCGACCCTGAACCGAGCTATAGTCGAATTTGGAGGACGGATGAGTCCCTGCCAGCCCGGTAGAGGGCCGCAGCGCTTAGGCGGTGCGACGACTGGCTACCCCGCTTCCTGCAGCTCCGTCTTGGGCAGATCCTTGGTGGGGTCGACGAAGGGGACGCGCACGACTTCGGCGTCGACGATGCCGTCGGCGGGGAGCTGGACTTTGACCTGGGTGCCGCGTCTCCAGTGGGAGCGGGGCATGACGGCCAGCGCGATGTTTGAGTCCTGGGCCGGTGACCAGAAGGCGCTGGTGACGTAGCCGACGTCGTCGCCGGAGTCGCTGTCCTTGACCAGATAGAAATCCTCGTTGTACCAGACGATCGGCTCGCCGCCGACGCGTAGACCGACCAGCCGCTGATTCACGCCCTCCTGCTTGATGCGGGTAAGCGCCTCTTTGCCGATGAAGTCACCTTTGTCCAGGTCCACCTGCCAGCCTAGCCGCACTTCGTAGGGGTTGTTCTCAATGTCCATGTCCTGACCGTAGGAAAGGATGCCTGCCTCGATGCGGCGGATATGGCTGGGCGCGATGACGCCGAGGTTGAACTCTTCGCCCTGCTCAAGGATGTAAGGCCAGACGTCGTCGGCGTGGAGCATGGCGTTGTGCAGGTAGATCTCGAAGCCAAGCTCGGCGGAGAAACCGGTGCGCGAGATTGTAACCGGGTGGCCGTTGACCGTGTCGTGGATCAGGCTGTAGTAGGGCATCTCACGGACGTGGGGGCCGACCATCTTCTCCAGGAGCGCGGCCGACTTGGGGCCTTGAATCTGGACCGGAGAGACGTCGAGCTCATGAATGTCAACGTTGAATCTGCCGGTGGAATTGACGCCCTGCGCCCAGAGCAGCACGTCGGAGTCGGAGATGCTGAACCAGAACTCGTCATCGGCTACGCGCAGGAGCACCGGGTCGTTGATGATGCCGCCGTACTGGTTGCAGAGGATCACGTAGCGGGCCTGCATGGTGGGCAACAGTCTGTGCACATCACGGGTGATGACATAGTCGACGAAGTCGGCGGCGTCGGGACCCTTGACCTGAATCTGGCGTTCGACGGCGACATCCCACATGCTGACATGCTCGGTGAGGAATTTGTACTCGGCGAGCATGCCGCCATCTTCGGGCTTGATGTAGGCGCGGGGGTGGTACTGGTGGTTGTAGGTGGTGTAGGCCCAGCAGCCGGCGGCCTTGGACAGGTGCCACCAGGGCGACTTTCGGATGCGGGTGGAGATGAGCATGCGGGCATCGCTGTTTCCGCTCTGGCGCAGGTTTATGGGCAGGCGGCGGTGCTTGAGACCGTCAATAAGTAGGGTTTGTGACATTAGGCTACCTCTGTTCTCTTTATGGCCACTGGATTCCAAAGACGGATTCCGTCTGAAACCAAGACTTTTGGTATGCAACCGGAGGCATTATCAAAGCAGATCCAAGCTAAACTGTGTCTCTGATTCGATTTAGAAGAGTGTCAAGGAATTGTCCCCAATAGGTTCTTAAATCTTTGTATTCCGTAGAGGGGTACTCATGCATTGATTCCGCTTTAGCGTATGCAGTAATGCAAAGGGTCAAGGCGTCAATTGTTCGACGCGCTAATTGACTAGCCTGCATTTCACTCACAGTCCCAGGAAGGGCATCAGCAATTTCTCGAATTGGCGACCACACTTCTCTGTAGAAGCGATGTCTTGTGTTAAGCCGAATTATGGTCTGACGGCTTAGGTGTTCGATATCAATGAAGTTCGTCCCTGGAAAGTTAACTGGCTCAAATACATATGGCATTTCGCGAATCTGCGCAAGGTACTCTTGTCTTTCTTGTTCATCAGTCTTGCCTACATCATTCGCCAAGTCTTCGAGGATCTGCCTCTCTTCATCTTCCCTGTCCGGACCCCTCAC
Organism: Caldilineaceae bacterium; assembly: GCA_965207495.1. Classification (GTDB taxonomy): domain Bacteria; phylum Chloroflexota; class Anaerolineae; order Caldilineales; family Caldilineaceae; genus Bin5. The sequence goes on along the minus strand of OZ242287.1, from coordinate 894,379 downwards.
CCGGCTCTTTGGAAGCGTCCGATTGACCCGATCAACTTTAGTCAAGATTGCGAAGTACTCGCCTTCATGTTCTTGACTTGCTCTGGCAGCCTCTCCCCAAAAGTCGTTCAGCTTTTTCCTGGCTAGAGGAATGTACCTATGCAGAAGTTTTCTTATTTCAGTTCTTAATTCTTCGTGAGGTTCTACACCTCTCTTTACATTGCGGACACCGAAAAAGTCGTCAAGCGCAGGATCAAAGGAAACTTCGATGCCAATAAATCTGTCAGCCTCCTCAACTCTACGAGGAAAAATACGTGGCACGTTTGTGTAGTTGATCTCCCTGTTCAACCGCACAAAACTGATTCGGCCTTCATTCCCAGGAATTCTCAATCTGTTCGCCAAAGGGTCTCCACCCATTCCGCGTTTGCGAAGCAATTCTTTGGGGTATAGAGTGACCTTAAGGCGGGCAATTGAAGAAACTTTCGACCCCATAGCCGGAATTGTGATTGGCTCATCTGCTAGGAGTTCGGCTGGAAAATGCGTCGGATCCGTCACCCTATTGAGACCAATCTCTTTAGCCAAACTTATGCCTTTCGAGTTCATGGTGTAATACGTGTGCAGTTGTGAATCGGCCCACGTATCTTCCATAAGAAACAGTGGATCATGGGGATAGAGCTTGTTGCCATTGACTGTGAGTACGATTCCACCACCAAGGAAGTAGCGGAACATCCTAGACAATTCTCTTTCCACTTCCTGGCGCTGGCTATTGAAGTCTGGCGCTTGTCGCCCTTCTTCTAACTTGTCAACCTTTGACCACACCACTAAGGTACCCGAATCGACGGGTAGAAGTCCTTTCAAATCGTCAGGAACGGGCTCATCATTGAGAGGTTTGATGCCGACAGCCTCGCCCCAACTCTCCTCACTTAGGGTTTCTTCAAGATCGAAGTAAACATGCAACCATGGCTCCGAGTCGGTTGTTCGACTCCAAATGTCCATTCTCTGCCCAAAATTCAGTGCTGCGAGCTTGGCACCAACCCCATACTTGCCGATATTGCTTGTGGACATGTATCGGGTAGAAAAGCCTATCTGAGGGTAATGCTGAAGAGTATCAGCGGCCATCCCTTCGCCGTCGTCTGCGATTGCGATGCGGTAGATCCGTTTCTTGCCACGCCGGCTTTCCCTTTGATCCAGTCGGACGTGGATGAAGTTCGCGTTGGCTTCTATACTATTGTCAACCACCTCACCTATGGCCGTAGGAAGATTGTGTCCAGAATCACGCAATGACTTCAGTGCCCGCCCACTCAAAACTATGGGGATAATCTGTTGGGCTGTAGCTTCCATTTCTACTCTCCTAAAGTTATGTCAGTGGAATTCCCGTTCTTGCCAATAGGGGCGCAGCCTATTGGGCAACTTCATCTTGGACAAGAATTTTACGCGTTATCTTTCTGACTTGCTGGCGTTTTCGGTTCACCGTCCTCTCTGAAACATTTAGCGTTCCCGCTGTTTGTCCAAGACTTTCGCCTGCGAGCATATCTTCAAAGCATCGTAATGCTAAAGAGCCTAGCTGTGATACCTGCTCACGAATCCTCTCTTCGAGTTCTTTTGCTAAGAACATGTCTTCAGGAGTCCAGTTGTCGACTACTCCATATCCGGCAACATTTTGACAAGAGGCAAGAATTCCGATGTCGTTGAATCTGACGCTCGGAGACAACGCGCTGCTGATTTTTTCAAACAGTTTGGTTTCTCGTTCACGATGCCGCAAGACGCTTTTGCGGGCGTCGCGGAGTACGTCGTGAAGAAAGAAAATTTCGTTAGAGGGATTGCGGCGCCGGCTCAAAGCATACCTGATGGCATACTCAGCGGAGTCGTGTTCAAGACTTCCTGGGACTGTCGAATCAATTCTAGCCTGGAGAGATTCAACAACACGCGCGGGGATAAGAGACACTTTCGACATGATTCTCCTCCTGGTGTTCAGCCGCCCTTTTGGTGCAGCTTTACCCTAATGAGATGTTTCCTGACACCAATTTTTGCAGTCCCTGCTTTCGTCAGAAACTACCTTGGTGTCTCGAATCTTATTTTACGAAGGAAACCCAAACTGTCCAAATGCTAAAGGATGCGTTCCCCTCACATTACATACGGGGCAAGAAAGGGGAGAGTTGCGACACACTTGCCGATGAACCTATCGAAATGCGACTTCTGTCTTGTCGAGGGCAGCTTACCTGCCCATGTGTCGTCAAGGATGCGCCGGAGGCTCAAGCAACGTCACTGTCTATCCAAGGTAACGGAATGACCCCCATACCAATGACAAAGCGAGGGCAGGGTCGGCGCGAAACTCTCAACCTCATCTTCTCTCACATAATCTTAAACAATTCGGAGAGAGCATGCTCTAAATTTGAGAAAAAAAGTCATCTCCTCATAGGCCGCCGGCGGTTTACGCCTTCACTTTCATGCCTCGTGGATCATATAGAGGTTCGCGGACGACCACTGCAGAAAAACGTTCGCCAAAGTAGAGAATATCCACGCTGGTTCCCACGGCTGTATAGTCGTTGGGCAGGTAGCCGTAGACGATGCCGCGGCCGATGGTGTGGCCGTAGTTGGCGCTCGTGACATAGCCCAGGACGTGGTCTGCGTCCATGATTGGCTCTTTGCCCACGACGACGGCGTCCGGGTCGTCCAGCGTCATGCAGCAGAGCCGGTGGTTGGTCCCTTCGGCGCGGATTCTGGTCAGCGCATCGCGGCCGATAAAGTCGCCTTTTGCCATGCGCACGGCGAAGCCGATGCCGGCCTCGTAGGGATTGTATTCGGTGTGGATGTCCTGGCCCCAGAGCCGGTAGCCTTTTTCGAGCCGCAGCGAGTCGAAGGCGCCGCCGCCGGCCGCGAGCACGCCGAACGGTTCGCCCGCCTCCCAGAGGATATCCCACAGGCGCAGGCCCTGTTCGAACGGGGCGTAAAGCTCCCAGCCGAGTTCGCCGACGTAGGAGATGCGCAGGGCCAGCACGGGGACCTCTGCGACAGTTATCCGCTGGGCGGTGAGGTAGGGAAAGGCCGCGTCGCTCAGGTCGTCTTCGCTGACGCGGCTGAGCAGGTCACGGGCGTGCGGCCCCCAGAGGCCGATGCAGCACTGTCCCGCGGAAATGTCGGTCACGATGGCCGAGCCGTCGCCTGGCAGATGGCTCTCCATCCAGTCCAGGTCGTGGAGGCCCATGCCGCCGCCGGTCACGATCATGAAGCGCTCCTCGCCCAGGCGGGTGACGGTCAGATCGCACTTGATGGCGCCGCGGGGGGTCAGCATGGCGGTGTAGGTGATGGCGCCGACCGGTCTGTCCATGTCGTTGGCTGCCAGGCACTGAAGCGCGGCAAGCGCGCCGGGGCCGGTCATCTCGAAAACAGCAAAGGGCGTCAGGTCGAACAGGGCCACACGTTCGCGTGTGGCGGCGTGTTCGGCCGCGACGGCCGGCGACCATTCCTGCGCGGCCCAGCCGCTACGGTCTGCGCCGGATACTTCGAGCGAACCGAGCAGTTCCAGATTGGCGTCGTACCACTGGGGGCGTTCCCAGCCTGCGTTTTCGAAGAAGACGGCACCCAGTTCTTGCTGGCGGGCAAAGAAGGGCGTCAGCCGCAGGTTGCGGGGGTGGGTCATCTGCTGGCGCGGGTGGATGATGTCGTAAACCTCGCGGTACTGCTGCGCGGCGCGGGCGCGGACGTAGGGGCGGCTGAGGGCGTGCGGGTGGAAGCGCCTGATGTCGCACTCGTGCAGGTCGGTCGTGCACTCACCTTCCACGATCCATTCGGCGACCGCCTTGCCCACGCCGCCGGCGTGTGTGATCCAGACGGCCTGGGCGGACCAGAAGCCGGGCAGTTGGGGCGATTCGCCGAGCACGGGGAAGCCATCATTGGTGAATGAGAAGATGCCGTTGAGATTGCGCGTCAGTTCCACGCCTCTGAGGCTGGGCATCAGTTCGCCTGCGGATTCGATGGCGGCCTCAAAGTGGGTCGGAGAAAATGGCATCTCGGCAGGGGGCATGCCGTTGACCGCACGATCTGGGAGGTCGGCGGCGTCCACGAGGAGCGGTTCGTGCTGGTAGGAGCCGATGCCGATGCTTTCGCCGACCTGGCGGAAGTACATGGCCTTGTCCTGGTTGCGCAGGAGGGGGAGAGTTATCTCCTCGGTGGCGCCGGCCAGTTCAGGCAGTGGCGCTGTTACGGCGTAGAGGTGCTGCATCGGTGAGAGCGGGATGGGCACGGCGGCCATGCCACCGACCTTGGGTGCCCAGATGCCGGTGGCGGCGACGACGAGGTCGGTCTCGATTTCGCCGCAGGTGGTTTGCACGGCGGAGATGCGCCCGCCGGCGGTACTGAATCCGGAGACTTTGACGCCGCCGAAGAACTGCGCGCCGGTTTGTTCGGCCGCGCGCGCCATCGCCTCTGCCGGCAGGGTCGGCTGGGTCTGAATATCGGAGGGGACGTAGAGAGCGCCCAGAATGCGGTCGGAGAGGAGTGGAAAACGGGCGCGCGCCTCGTCGGGGCTGAGCAGGTGGCAGTCGACGCCCCAGGCGAGGCCGTAGCCGTGCTTGCGTTTCAGGTCTGTGAGGCGCTCGGGCGTCCAGGCGACTTCAAGACTGCCGACCGAGCGGGCGCAGGGCTCGCCATCGAGCTCCATTTGGGACCAGAGATCGACAGTGTAGCGTGCGAACTCGGTCATCGTTTTTGAGGCGTTGATCTGGAAGACGAGGCCGGGCGCGTGCGAAGTGGAACCGCCGGTCTCGAAGAGAGGGCCTTGATCGACGACAACGATCTCGTGCCATCCAAGTTTTGTCAGGTGGTATGCTACGCTGCAGCCGGCGATTCCGGCGCCGATGATCACTGCCCGGGCATGCTTAGGCAACATCGAAATTCCCATTTCCCGGTGACCGGCTTGCGGTGGCCGGTCACTGCGTTCGAACGTCAGGCCATGATCTTCAGTTTCTCATACGGGACGACCAGCCGCAAGGATTCGTTGTTGAAGAAGCGTTGGATGTCGCGCACGATCTCCTCGACGAGGCGCATGCGGTTCTCGACGGTGTGGCCGGAGACGTGGGGTGAGAGGAAGACATTGTCGAGGTCGCGGATGGGGTGGTCGGGTGACAGAGGCTCTGGTTCGAAGACATCGATGTAGGCGTTGAAGCGGTTCTTCTGCAGCTCGGCGAGCAGAGCATCCTGATCCAGCACCCAGGAACGCGCGGTGTGGACAAAAAGTGCGCCGTTGCGAATCGACTGGAAGTGGGCGCCGGTGATCATCTTTTTGGTTTCGGGGGTGATCGGGGCGTGCACTGAGATGATATCGGAGTCGGCAAAGAGGTCTTCCAGGGAGACGCTGCGAACATCGAGCAGGTGGGCGTCTTCTTCGCTCAGATAGGGGTCGTAGACGGTCACATCGCAGCTAAAGGGCTTGAGCAGCCCGATGACGCGGCGGCCGACCATGCTGGCGCTGACGATCCCCACTTTTTTGGAGTACAGGGAGTGACCGGGCCAGTTGTGGGCGGGTTTCCAGCCGCGTTCCTCCTTCATGACTTTTTCGTAGGGGAAGAGGTTGCGCTGTCCGCTGAGCATGGCCCAGAGGGTGTACTCGGCGACGGACTCGGCAATTACGTCGGCGGCGCTGAGGAGGACGATACCGCGTTCGTGGCCGGATTCTGCCAGGCGGGTCTTAACCGAACCGGCGGCATGGCCGACGATTTGCAGGTCGCCGGCTGCGGCGACATGTTCTTCGGTGATCTGGGGGGATCCCCAGGAGGTGACGACGACGGCGGCGCCCGGGATCATCTCGAGCAGTTCATCGTCTGTGTAGTTGCGATCCAGCTTGTTCCAGATCACGGTGCCCAGGCTCTCCAGTATGGAGACGGCCTCCGGGGAGAGGATATCTTCGGAAAGGCCAGTTGGAGGCAGATAGAGGATTTTTCGTTCTTGGGTCATGCGAGAGTGTCAGCCTTTCACGCCACTGAGTGAGATGCCACGGATAATATAGCGCTGCATGAGTATGAAGACGAGCAGGGTCGGCAGGAAGCCGAGCACCGCGCCCGACATATCCAATCCGGCATCGCCGCCGGAGCGCGCGACAGTACCAAGACCGACGGTAAGGGTGCGCATATCCGATTTGGATGTGACAATCATGGGATAGAAAAATGAGTTCCAGTTTCCCATAAAGCGCAGGACGGCCAGCGTCGCCATAGCGGGCACGACCTGTGGCATCAGCACCTGCCACCAGGTCTGCCAGAGATTGGCGCCATCGATAGTAGCCGCATCGTCATAATCACGGGGAATGCTCAGGTATGCCTGGCGCAGCAAGAAGGTACCGAAGATGGATGCGAACCAGGGTCCGATCAGGGCCGTGTAGGAGTTCACCAGCCCCAATTGCGAGAGAACGACAAATTGCGGCACGATCAGAGCTGTATCGGGCATGATTAGAATGCCTAGAAAAAGCGTAAAGATAACGGTCTTGCCCCAGAAGTCGCCCCTGGCAAAGGCAAATCCGGCCATGCTCGACGTGATCACACCGCCCAAAGTTGAAACGAACGCGACATAGACACTATTGAAGAGCCAGCGCAACGCATCTGTCCTGGCAAAGAGTAGCTGGAAATTCTCCAAAGTAATCGGCGTAGGGATCAGTTCGACGGGGAAGGTGATAAAGCGGATATTCTCAGTTAAGGATACCGAAATCATGATCAGAAACGGCCCAACGGTTGTGAGCGCCACCACCGTCATCGCTATATAGATGAGCGTCTCTCGAATCGGGTTGCGTTTTTCGACTGACTCGCTGGGTTCAGAAATAGACATCTGTGGAACTCCAAAATGGTCGTTCAGAGATAGGAAGTCAGGCGCCGGTTTCTGCTGGCGGGGCCTGCCCCCTTTGACCGGCAAATCTCCCTACAGTCCAGCTAATATATGTCTTCACCAAAACGCAGATATCGGGATTGAATCAGGGCGACGATCAGAATGATAACAAAGAAGAGGATCGACAACGCGGACGCGTAACCGAAGCGGCCAAAGTTGAAGGCTTCGCTGTAGATCTGGTAGACCACTGTCGTCGTCGCGTTGACTGGCCCGCCGCCAGTCAAGATGAAAATTGAACCGAAGACCTGCAAAGCGCCAATGGTGGCGATCACGATGATAAAGGCTGCGGTCGGGCGCAGCAGTGGAATGGTAACGTAGCGGTGCAGGCGCCATCCGTTGGCGCCATCCACTTTGGCGGCATCATAGAGTTCACTGGGGATGGCCTGCAACCCGGCCAGCCAGATGACCATAAAGTAACCAAACGCCTCCCACAGGCTGATGCCGACAATGCTGGGCATGGCCTGATTCACATCGATTAGCCATTTCTGGGGCGGAATGCCGACCAGGCCGATGAGAAAGTTGATGGGGCCATCGGGACGCGGAGAAAGGAAGCGACGAAAGATCAAGGAAAGGACAGCCACTGACGTAATATTGGGAAGAAAGTAGAGGGCGCGAAACGCCTTCATACCCCGCAATGGCCGGTTTACCAGCACCGCAACCCCGAGTGAAACCGCCACTAACAGCGGGATATACATGACCGTAAACCAGACTGTGTTGAGCATGGCCTTGTGGAGCTTGGCATCGGTCAGCATGGTCACGAAGTGATCGAGCCCCACAAATTCACGCGTCGAAAGCAGGTCGGTCTTCAGGACGCTGTAACGGAACATCGAGATCCAGGGGACTAAATTGAATACGAGAAAGATTACGGTGTTGACGATGATAAAGGGGTACCAAGGCAGGGAACGCCGTAATCTTCTGAGGAATTGGGAAGTTGCGCGCTGGGATGGGCTCGCAGCGGCCATGATCAATTTCTCCATTCCGAACGAAAAACCGCAGAGATGCTGAGATGGGAGGCTGTCCCGCTTCTCAGCATCTCTGCGATCTATGTTGGGCTTATTTTGGCGGAGATGGCTCCGCTAGCCATATTGTTCCAACAGGAGCGCATCGATCTCCGTCTTGATGGTCTCCAATGCTTCTTCAACTGTGGCCTGCCCAAGAATGGCGGCCTGGAATTGCGGGCCGGCGACAACCTTGCTCTCCTGCCAGAGGGTATTGGTGTCGACACCGGCGAACAGCAGCGGTCCGAAACGGTCTACGTACTCGGCTGTGCAGGGGGCAGGGTTCCAGAATCCCTTGGCTTCGTTGCCGACGGGGGTGGTGCCTGCCAGATTGGCGCGTGTCCCGACCTGTTCCGGTTTGAGCATATACTTAACCCAGGTTACGGCGGCATCAACGGCGTCACTTTGACTGGTGACGGCCCATCCCTGGCCCGAAACGATACCGGAGACGGGGGTAACTGAGTTGTCGATGCTGCGCGGGTGGCCGATCACGTACTCCAGATCCGGGTTTGCTTCCACGTCCTGAACGCAGGCTGCATCTTCTCTGCGTCCAGTCACCTGCTCCAGGGACAACCAGTAATCGGGGAGGCCGCCCTGTTCATCGACGCTGCCGATGGCGTATTCCAGCGGGACCCAGCCATTCTCATACTCGGTGACCCAGCGGGTGAGGGCATCGATGACGGGCTGTTCGAGGAAATTGGAGGTGGTGCGGTCGTCCGCATAGACTTGGCCGCCTGCTTCATGGACGGTGACCAGGAATTCACCCCAGTTAAAGGTACTGAGGTTTTCCAGATACCAGTTATTTTCTGCGGCTTTAGCAGCCAGGTCATGGAGCTCGTCCCAGGTCCCGAATGACGCGGTGGCCGGGTCATAGCCCAGTTCTGAGAGCAGGCCACCATTGTAGGCGATGCCGTTGACTTCGGCCTCGAACAGCGGCATGTAGAGGACACCGTCCATGCTGGCCGCATCGATTTCAGCGTCGCCAAAGTCGGCCAGATCCTCGGCGGACAGAAGATCGTCAAGACCAAGGATCACGCCTTTGGTGATATAGGCCGGCACCGTATCGGTGGTTGCATCCCAGATATCGGGCGCCTCGCCGGCTGCGGCCGCGGCGTAGAGTTTCTCGCGACGGCCACCCCAGGGCTGTACCTCGACCTGCGCCATGATTTCGGGATGGGCTGCATGGAAGCCCTCATTCAGAGGGGCATAGACGATGTCCCCGTCATTTTCGGTGCGGGGATAGGCCCAAATGTCGATGGTCGTAGTAGCCATCGCTGCGTCACCGCTATCGGCTGCGGGCGCGGCCGGGGCTACACAGGCCGCCAAAGCCGAAGTAACGGTCAAGCCGGCTGTCAACTGCAAGAACTTACGTCGACTCAATACTGATTGCTTCATAGTTCTCTCCTCAGTGAAGTTTATGGGTACTTTCAACCGCGAGTCCAGAAAAGGGGGCACATGTGCTTTATTGTGGCGTTGGTGCGAAAGGGAACCGCTGAGCGATTATACCACGTTTTTTGAGAGATGGGAGAAACTTCAGGAGTCGATATTGGCCTTGTTGCCGAAGATGTCTCACAGGCCCGGACGGCGTCACTGACGCAAGTGATCGGCCACCTTTGCTTGCGCCACAGTCTCCTGCTCGCCGTTGATCAGGTTTTTGACGGTGACGGTGCCGGCCGCCATCTCGTCTCCGCCTAACAGGAGGGCAACCGGGATGTTGCGTTCCTCGGCATATCGGAACTGCCGACCCAGGTTGTCGTTGTCAGGGTAGAGATCGACGCGCAGGCCGGCCTCCCGCAACGCATGTGCCAACTCTACGTTTGCGGCCAGCGTCTCGCGGTCGAAATTGGTGATCAGAACCTGGGGTTGTCCGGCCAATTTTTGCGGGAAGAGGCCGCGCTCCTCCATGATCAGGAGGATCCGTTCCAGGCCCAGACTGAAGCCGCAGGCGGGGATCGAGCGGTTGCTGAACATGCCGATCAGATCGTCGTAGCGTCCGCCGGCGCCGCCGGAGCCGCTCAAGGTGGGGAATTCGATCTCGTAGATTGGGCCGGTGTAGTAGCTCAGACCGCGTGCCAGGTAGGGGTCGATATGGATGTGGCCGCCGGCGGGGCCCGTCTGCGTCAGCGTCACCACATTTTTCAGTTCGGCCACTGCCTGCGCGCCGCTGGCGGAGCCTGCCAGCTTTTCCTCGAGCCAGCAGAGCGCCGCGTCCGTATCCTCCGGTGCGGCGGCCATCAGTTTCAGCAGGGCCGTCGTGGCCTTCTGATCGAGGCCCCGGCCGCGCAACTCCTTTTCGACGCCGTCGAGGCCGATCTTGTCCAGTTTGTCGACGGCGACCAGTGCGTCCGACTCCAGTTCCGCGGGCACACCGGTCACCTCCATGAGGCCGCGCAGTACGCCGCGGTGGTTCAGGCGCAGCCGGAATCCGGAGGCGTCGCGTCCGCGGAAGCCCAACTCCTGCAGAACCTGGGCGCCGGCGTTGAGGACCTCGGCTTCGACGAGCTGGCTGGAGGAGCCGACCACATCCAGGTCGCACTGATAGAATTCGCGAAAGCGCCCCTTGGCGGGGCGGTCGGCGCGGTAGACGGGCGCGATATGGTAGCGCTTGAAGTAGCGGGGGAGTTGGTTGCTGTACTCGGCGACAATGCGGGCGAGCGGGACGGTCAGGTCGTAGCGCAGGCCGGCGTCGGCGATTTCGTCTTCGGTTGGGGAGTCGGCGAGGGCGCGTTGCAGCTTGGCACCCCGCTTGGCGACGCGAAAGATCAGCTGATCGCCTTCTTCGCCGTACTTGCCGAGCAGTGTGTCCAGGCGTTCCATCACCGGCGTGTCGAGCGGTTCAAAGCCATAGCTTTGATAGACGCGTTCGATCACGTCAATGACATATTGGCGGCGCAGCACGTCCAGGGGAAGGAAGTCGCGCGCGCCGCTGATCGGCTTGGTTTGGAATCGGGCCACTGAAGTTTCTCCTGGTAAGTTGCGCTTACGAAATGAAGAGGCAGCGCGTTTAGCAGCATCTTACACGATGAGACGGGGAGATAGAAAGAATGTGGAGGAGGGGAGCGCCCTATTCCAGTCCACTTTTCAGCACGTCGCGGTAGGCGGCGACGCGGTCGCGGCGCAACGCGCGTTTGTGGCCCAGAAGGGCTTTGACTGATTCGCTCATTATCTGCAGGCGGAATTCGAGGAGCAGATAGCGCCGCAGCAGCTCTGCCCACATGGGGCCGTGCCACTTGCGCGCATAACGGACCTTGCTGCGGTTGAAGAGGATGTGGCGCTGGGCGCTGACCTGGCCGCTGCTGCGACCTTCGGCGTGGATGACGATCGCGCCCGGATCGTAGACGACGCGCCAGCCGGCGCGCTTGATGCGGCGGCAGAGGTCGGTCTCTTCACTGTACATGAAGAACTGCGGATCGAATCCGCCGAGAGCGGTCAACACTTCTCCTCGCACCAGGAGGGCTGCGCCGACAAGCCAGTCCACGTCCTGGCGGGCGTCGGCCGGCCAGTCGGCGAGGTGGTAGCTGCGGGTCCACGGGTTGCAGGGCCATATCTGCTCCAGCCAGGTACTCTCAAAAAAGCCGGTAAGGAGGCCGGGAAAACGCCGCCGGCTGCTCTGCAGTACGCCGTCGGTGTAGCGCAGCTGCGGCCCGATCGCGCCGATCGTCTCGTCTTCGTTGATGCCGTTGTAGAGCGCCCACAGGCTGCCGGGCAGGAGTTCGGTGTCCGGGTTGAGGAAGTAGATGAGTCGCGCCTTGGCGGCGGGGCGCGGAGACTGGTCCGCTGACAAGTTGCTGTCAGATGTCCGAACTGCAGCGGACTGGCCTGCCGCGCCGGTCTGATTGGGCGTTTCTCCCTCTCCATTCTGCGGCGGCAGGGGGTCAAACCCCATCGCTTCCAGCGCCCGGTTGTTGCCGCCGGTGAAACCCAGGTTTTCGTCGCTGAAGATCGTCTGCACCCAGGGGAAGCGGCTTGGCAGAAGAGATGTCGTGGCGTCTTCGCTGGCGTTGTCGAGCACAACGACCTGGAGGGTGGCCTCGCTGTTCGGCCCGAAGCGGCGCACGGGAGTCGAGACGTGGGATGCTGTCTTGCGCTTAGCGCTTTCGTCGCGCCCTTCGTCTAACGGCGTGCTCTGCTGTTCGATCGAGGTGAGGCAGGCGCGCAGATGATCCCAGACGTTCCAGGAGATGATCACGATCACCAGGTCCGTCGGCGGCGGTCTCCTGTCCGTCTGCGAGGAGGCCTCGCCTCCTTGAGAGTGCGCTCGGCCGCGAAGTCGTTGAAGCATCACGTTTGCTATTGGCTGGAGGCCGGTTGGCGGGCGTTGCGCAGGGATGGCCGCTGATCTCTAACCGCTGGCGGTGTCGATTCAGCTGCTGCGCTGCACAACAAAGGCGCAGAGGCCCAGAAGCGATCGCTGGCAGAGGTTGTCATTGAAAGGAGCCAAGTCGTGAACCGCGTGATCGAGAAAGCCGAGGGCTTCCTGATGGGAGGCTTCGATGGCGCCGCTGGCGCACACAGCCTGAACGATCTCCTGCACGGTTGTGGACAGGATGCTGGGGTCGCCGGCGTCGGCGCGCTCCCTGGCCTGGAGCAGACGGGACACGACCTTTTGCGGCTGGGGTAGTTCGCGCAGGTAGTAGAGGAACGGCAGTGTCAGGGTACCCTGGCGCAGGTCGCTGCCAACGGGCTTGCCCAGAGTGGCGTCGGTGCCGGCAAAGTCGAGGATGTCATCCACGATCTGGAAGGCCATCCCGAACTGGTAGCCGAAGGATTTCAGCGCCTGGACCCGGTCCGGCGGCAGGCCGACCAGAACCGCGGCGGCTTCGGTAGCGGCGCTGTAGAGACTGGCCGTCTTGGCATAGATGCGCTGGTAGTATGCCTGGCGGTCCTGGCGAAAATCGTCTCGATCAGAGAGCTGGCGCATTTCGCCGTCAACGATCACGCGCAGGGTATCGCTGAAGATGGTGATGACGCGCACGTTGCCGGTTTCGGCGGCGAACTGGGCGGAGCGGGCGAACATGTAGTCGCCGGCAAGAACTGTGGCCCCCGCGCTCCAGGAGGCGTTGAGCGTGGGCGCGTCACGGCGCAGCAGCGCGCCGTCGATGACATCGTCGTGGACGAGCGTGGCGGTGTGCAGCATCTCGACAGCCGCAGCCAGGGCGACGAGCGTATGCTGGTGGCGGTCCTCATCCGGGCCCGTCGGCATGCCGTCAGCATTGGGGCGGACGTTGTTAAACTCGAGGTTACCGTCATGCAGCCCTGCGGCCAGCAGGGCCAGCGCAGGCCGCAACCGTTTCCCGCCCTGGCCGATCAGTTCAAGGAAGGCGTTGGCCAGGGGCGCGAACACGTCGGCGTCAACGCTCTTCATCTTGTCTTCGACCTGTTCAAGCCCCGCGCGCACCGGCGCCAGCAGCGCCGACGCGTCCTGCGGCGTCAACAGCGCGCGGCGGAAATACTCGTGCGCGACCTCTTCACGCGCATCGAGAGGGCCCGAGCGCGGCATCAACTGCGGCCTATCCTGCGCCGAGGGTCTCGTTTCCGTATCGGTAAGCTGTTCGACTTGAACCTGGTCAACCATGAAAAAATCGTCACAGAGCGTTCATGCTGCAGATTACGATGGCCCGCCGGCAGCGGCCGCAACTGGTTCCGGACTGTCGTCACCAGCCAGCGGCGCAAAGATCGAGCAGGCGACTGCGGTCGTGCGGGCCGCTATCTCCTCCACTGGCATTGCCAGGAGTTCGGCCAGCCTCTCGGCCACCAGAGCCACATACGCGGGTTCGTTGCGCTTGCCCCGCATTGGATGCGGCGTCAGCCAGGGCGCGTCGGTTTCGAGCATCAGGCGGTCGAGATCCAGTTGCGGGGCCAGTTCGTGCAGTGCCCGTGCGTTCCTGAATGTAATCGGACCGCCTAAGCCGAGGGCGAAGTTCCAACCGCGGGCCGCTTGCGCCAGTGCAGCGTCACCGGAGAATGCGTGGAGCACGCCCCAAAACGGCTTCTCTGCCAAAGGGGAATTGCGCGTGTGTGCGCTGGCCGCCCACTCCTGCAGGATCCGCGCCAGGTCAGTCGACGCCTCGCGGTTATGGATAATGACCGGGAGGCCCAGTTCGGCGGCCAGCTCCAGCTGTGCTCGAAATGCCCGTTCCTGCTGCCGGCGGGAGACGGTATCCCAATGATAGTCGAGCCCGATTTCTCCGATAGCGACAACTTTGGGATGATCGGACAACTTGCGCAACTGGTTCAACGTCTGTTCGCTGAAATCGGCGCTGCTGTTGGGGTGGATTCCCACCGCGGCGTACACCTGCGGATGCCGGTCGGCCAGTGCGATTGCCTGCCGGCAGTGGACCAGGTCGACGCCAGGATTGACGATCCTGTTCACACCGTTCGCTTGCGCCCGGGCCAGCACGGGGTCCCGGTCGGCATCGAACTGCTCCATGTCCAGATGGCAGTGGCTGTCGACCAGCGTCGGAACAGTCATTTGCGCTCAACTGGCGATGTGGACGCGCATCCGGTTTTGCTGTTCCTTTCAAAGGGGGCGCAAATGGCTTTTTCTGGCATACGCTATTTGTTAATTTTATCACATATCAGCACTGCATAAAAGCTAGTCAGAGGTCAAAGCGGCGAACTGTCAGATCGGGGAAATTGGGGGGGGTTCTCTTTCCTCTACGAAGGCTTTCAATTACAGCCCTGCCAGCTTTTGGCCATCGGCCAGGATCGCTGCCACCTTTTCCTTGCTGGTTGTCTCCGTGTAGATCCGGATCAGCGGTTCCGTGCCGGAGAAGCGCACCAGCAACCAGCCGCCATCTTCCATCGGGAACTTGTAGCCGTCGACGGTAATGCGGTCGGTGACGGCGATGCCGCCCAGCTTCAGCCCGGTGATATCGACGTTGTCGAGTCTTTGCTGGGCTGCGGCCTTCATATCCTCGCCGGTCAGGCGGATGTCGACCCGGTCGTAATAGTGCTCGCCGACCTTTTCGAATAGGAGCTGAAGCAGCTCGGTCGGCTTCTTGCCGGTGCGTACCATCAGGTCCAGCAGGCAGAGATTGGAGAGGATGCCGTCTCTCTCCGGCACGTGGCCGCGAAAGGCGTAGCCGCCGCTCTCCTCACCACCGATAATCGCATCGTGCTCCAGCATCGCCGGCGCCACGAATTTGAAGCCGACGCCGGTCTCGACAACGGGCACGTCGTAGGCCGCGCACAGCTTATCCAGCATCGAGGTCGTACTGAGGGTCTTGACAATCGGACCGCGTTCGCCGCGCAATTCAAGCAGGTAGTAGGCGAGCAGCCCGTAGACGCGCAGCTGATCGACGAACTGCCCGTTCTCATCGCCGAAGCCGCAGCGGTCGGCGTCACCGTCGAGAATGCAGATGCAGTCGGCCTCCACGGAGCGGGCGACGGCCAGGCCGGCGTCCACATTGGGGGGAATCGGCTCGGGGCGGTCCATTTCGGGAAAGGTCGGATTGCGCTGCGCGTGGATTTCGATGACTTCAGTTTTGCCGCCGCCGAGGATTTCGGTCAACCAGCCGGCTCCGTTGCCCCACATGCTGTCGACAACGATTTTGAGACCGGCGTCACGGATGCCGGTCACATCGATCAGGCTGGACAGGTGGGCGAGATAGGCGGCCTGCGGCTGATGACGGCGCACTGTGCCGGCGGCGAGGGCCGTGTCGAGAGGTGTGCTCCGTACGCCGTCCGAATCGGGAATACGGGCTTCGATGGCGGCCAGTCCATCGGGCGGCACCGCGCCGCCGCTGGCGTCGCGCACTTTGAAGCCATTGTCCTCGGGCGGATTGTGGCTGGCGGTGATGTTCACGGCGCCGACGGCGTTGTTGTTGACGGCAGCGAAGCTGATCACAGGCGTGGGCGAGGCGCCGTCGATCAACAGAACCTGCAGGCCGTTGGCGGCCAGCACCTCCGCCACTGCGGCGGCGAAGTGTTCACCCTGAAAGCGCTGGTCGTGTCCGACAACGACCGTTTGGGAGGCATAGCCCTCGTCCGAGAGCCAGTTAGCAAAGCCTTGGGCACAGCGGCGCACATTGGCAAAGGTGTAGTCTTCGGCCATGCGTCCGCGCCAGCCATCGGTGCCAAAGCGTATTATCGTCATTGGGATTCCTTCGAATCGGGAGTTACTTTCAACTCTGAATATGTTCGCGGAGCGGAGGCGCCTGTGGCCTGCCGACACGAACATCCTTGATTATCAATTTTCTGCAGGTAAGCCTACTGCATAACAGGGGAATGAGCAAAGCAAAGGGGGCAAAAGGGCACTAGCGGACTAGCTCTGTTTTCGCCCGATGAACAGCCCTTCCTGCAGGTGAAAGAGGGTCCGGCCGTCCTCGCTCTGGGGATGGAGGAACGCCTGCGTTTCCTGTGGGCCGTGGCTGAGGAGGGCGCGCAGGTAGGACTGCATCACCGGGTTGTGGCGCGCAGCCCAATCTTCGAAAACCATCTGTTTTTCAAGAATCTCGTGCTGGGTCAGGTCAAGGCCGGCCTGCGCGTAACCCTCCTGCCACTCCTCCATGCTGAGGCAGCGGCCGTGGCTGGGATCGCGCAGTTTTTCGAAGGCGTTGACGTAGGCGCCCGCTACCCCTTCCGGCACGATGTTGTCCACAACTGCGAGAATGCCGCAGGGGCACAGCACGCGTACCGACTCGCGCAGGAAAGCGCTGATGTCGGGAAAGTGATGGGGCGCGATGCGGCAGGTGAGCAGGTCGAAGCGGCCGTCCGCATAGGGCAGGTTTTCGGCGTCGGCGTGCTCGACGGTCACGTTGTCGACGCCGCGCGCTGCAACCTGTTCGCGGGCGACGGTCAACATCTCCGGGGTGATGTCGGTCGCCAGGACGTGGGCGACGTGGGGGGCAAAGGCGAAGGCGGTGTGGCCGGCGGCGGTGGCGATATCCAGCGCTTGCCAGTCCGGCTGCGGCTCAACCAGTTCGACCAGCCGTTGCAGGCTGGCGCCCTTTGCATGGGGCCGGCTGGTGATATAGGTCCGGGCATGGGCGCCGAACTGCTCTTGCACTGAATTCTTGTTCATCTGTCCTGGCCTTTCCATCAGTCTTGGTCGAACTTCGCTGAACGAGCCTCTTGAATTGCCTGCAACAGTGAATGGTGAACGCCCGCCTGGCCGTTGCTGGCGATGATGCAATGGTCGGCCAGGCCGTAAGGCGCGCCGTCATAGTTGGTGACGAGACCGCCGGCCTCGTGCACAAGGAGGACGCCGGCGGCGACATCCCAAGGTTGGATCCATCCCTCCCAGTAGGCTGAGAAGGCGCCGGCGGCCACATAGGCCAGGTCGGCCGAGGAGGCGCCCATCCGACGCACGCCGCGGCAGATCGGCATGATGCGGGCGAATTCCGCCGCGTTGTTGTCATCGTTCTCGCCGCGGTGGTAGGGGAAGCCGGTTGTCAGCAGCGCGTCGGCCAGTGTGGTTGCCTGGCTGACCTGCAGGCGCCGCTGCTCGCCGTTGCGGCGACGCAGATAGGCGCCCTGACCGGCCTGCGCCCAGAAGAGATCGAACTGCGGCAGGATCAGCGAGAGGCCAAATAAGGTCTTCTCACTGTGGATGAGGGCGATGTTGATGCCGAACCAGGGTACACCGGAGGCGAAGTTGATGGTACCGTCGATGGGATCCACCAGCCAGAAATATTCGTCATGCGGCCGTTCATCGCTCTCTTCGCCCCAGAAGCCGTAATCGGGCGTGAGGGAGGCCAGGCGGTCGCGAATCAGTGTCTCGCAGGCCAGGTCGGCCTCGGTGACGAGGTCATTGGGCGTTGACTTGGTGTGGATGGAGCGCAGGCCATCCTGTTGCATCGACAAGGCCAGTTCGCCGGCCTGGCGGGCCAGTTCGAAGAGAGGCGATTTCGCGACCGGCATCTCCTCTCCCTGAGGTTGCGTTTGGTCCGTAGCTGTCGCGGGAGTCACGTCTACATCTCCTCGCGGAAGTGGAGGCCGCGCCGCTGCTTTTCCTTCATGGTGGCCTGACGGATCATCTCGCGCACCTCCATCGGATCTTTGACGTTCTGGAGCGTGAATTCAGGATGGCTGGGATCGTTGCTTGTAATTGTGATATCACCCACATTCAGTGCCCTTTCGCCCAGATGCTGATTCACCGACGTATCGCGCACGCGCACCAGCTCGATCTCGTGGTAATTGCGGCCAAGCAGGCCGCGGATGAGCCGCACCCGTTGCGTGGTCAGTTCATAGCGGGTGCCGATAGAGAGGTAGGGCCGGCCGGACCAGAGCAGCTCCTCTTTTTCGGGGTGGTCGGCGATGGCAGCAGATGATTCCGGTGCAGGGTCTGCTATTTTGCCCGCCCCTGGGTCATCGGCGCGCGAACTGGTTTCGGCGATGGCATGATCGGCTTCGGTTTCCATCGCGTCGAGGGCCGCAAAGACGCCGTCGGCCAGCGCGTTTACGATGGCCTGCAGCTGGGGTTGAGGGATGGCGGTAACTTCGACGCCGCTCTGGGCCAGCGACTCATAGAAACGGGCCGTGACCACCTGGCGCACCGTCTGTTCGTTCATAGATCGTTTCTCCGGCTTGTCCAACCCATCGGCAATTGTATGGGTCTGCGGCTCCTGCGGCGGCCACGAGGGCGACCATTGAAAGCCGGCTGCGTGAGAGCAGTATGATAGTGCCTGGGCAGGCATTGCGCAAAGCGAAGCCCTACCGGGCAGAGACAGACATTGGGGGAGCCGGAGGGCCGCCTGCGGGTCTGAATGCAGTCGGTGAAGATGCCGCTCGCTTTGGCGAGGGCCAAGACTCGTGATGTAATATCGCTATGGGTAGCGGGCGCGATTCAAGACTGTGGATCGCCGCCTACGGGCGCCGGAGGGCCGCATTGCAAAGCCTGCGGACTCTTGGGCGCACAGGAATCTGTTGGCATTCTTGAAAGGACAGGACTTTGGACATCAACTGGTACGGTTTCTCCTGCTTTCGACTGCGAGAGCGTCGCGTCACCGCGATCTGTGACCCGTTAAACAGGAAGGCGACGGGCATTCAGCTGCCCAAGATGCAGGCCGATATTGTGACCATCAGCAATGACTCGTCTGCCAGTTTCGAGGAGAGAGGCAATGTCGGCGGCAAGCCAAAAGTACTGCGAGGGCCCGGTGACTTCGAAGTCAAACAGGTGCTGGTGACCGGCATGTCGACCTCCCGAAACGGCACGCGCAACGTCGCTTTTTTTCTGGATTTCGCCGGTCTCACGATCGGCCATCTGGGAGAGCTGGGAAAGGTTCCGGCCAGCGCCGGAGGGGAGGAGCTGGGCGATATCGACGTACTGCTGGCGCCGGTGAGCGGACCGCACATACCCGACATTTCGCGCATTGCCGAAGTGATCAGCCAGTTGGACCCGCGCATCGTCATACCGATGCAATACCGCCACGAAGGTCTACGCAGCGAGCAGTCCGAATCCCTGGAGCCCGTGGATCGTTTTCTGAAGGAGTTGGGCATCAGCGACCCGGAAGTTACGGATACCCTCAAACTGACAAAGAGCAGCCTGCCGGAAGAGACACAGGTGGTCCTCCTGCGCCCAACGGGAGCGGCCCGTCCCGGTTAATTGCGGTTACCGGGTGCCGGCAACTGTACAAGACGCTATCGACAGCTCCTCTAATTGCCCCCGGCAGAGGTGCGCCAGTTCAACCTTTGCCGCAGCCAGGCCTTCAGAAGCACGGGACGAAGGCGGCGCCAGTTGTGGTTCAGCTCGGTCAGGACTTCGTCGGCGAGATGCTCCGGGCGCGGCGCGTAGCGGAACTGAACGTAGATTTCGATGATGCGCCGGATGAACGGGATGCCCTGGGGAAGACCTTCTGCCAGCTGCGCCTCGCGTTCATAGGGCGTCATCGCCTGCTCGAGGGGCACTCGCCGCGATATTTCGCTTGCGCCCGGCCGTTGGAATGGAGCGTCTGACGAGAACGTTGGCCCTTGCGTCTGCCGTGAACGCCGGGGCGTCTTCAAGCGCCCGGCCCAGTTCAGCAGCCGTTCATAGAAGATCTGCGGTTCCTGCATAAATGTCCTGGGGCCCTGATACATGCGCCGCCGCATAAGCCATACACCTGCGATCAGTGTCAGAACGACCAGAATGAAGCTGGTTGTGACGACGGGAGTTCGAGTTGGGAGTCCGCCGATGCCCGTGACGGGCCCGGCAATGTCCTGAGGGAACTCCTCTTCAAAGTCCAGGGCGTCATCAAACAGAAAGTCCTGGTCTTCGGGCAAGATCTCATCCATACCCGGGATCAGACCACTGTCCTGGAGCTCTACCCCTGAAGGGCGATCGAGAATACTCTCGCCGGCGGTCGGCTCGAATTCAATCCAGCCGTATAGCGGGAAGTAGACTTCGACCCAGGTATGCGCGTCCCGTTCCGTAACCAGATAGGTGCCGATCTCCGGGTCGTAAGTTCCTTCGGCGTAGCCGCTGGCCGCGCGCGCGGGAATCCCCTGGCTGCGCAGCATGGCCGCCATGGCCGAGGCGTAGTAATCGCAGTAGCCGCTCTGGATATCGAAGAGGAAATACTCCAGCGGGTCCTGATCTGGGGCTGGGGCCCGGATCCCTTCGTCGTAGGGGAAGGTGCGCAGGAATTGCTCCAGGGCTTTGACTTTGTCGTAGGTTGTGGGCTCGTCGGCCATTACCTGCTCGGCCAGGTCTGCGACCTGCGGTGAGAAAGTGATGGGAAGTTGAAGGTAGCGGGTAAGATTTTCTGCCGGATAATCGATAATCCCCGCTTCACGCAGTTCGCGTATGGTGACTGTGGTCTGGCTGCTGACCACTTGGTAGCTTTCGCCTGCCTCCAGCGTGATTCTGGATCGCGCCCACGTAAGTTCGGTGTCCATTCGGCCGTTCGAAGCCGAACCGGCCGGGTTAACGTAGTCAAGCGGTTGCTGAAGCGCGGCCAGCGGAATGCTTGCCTGCACTACGTCCGGCATGGCCAGGAGGATGTTCCCGGTCGGGGTTCGAATCGTGACGGTCTGTGTGACCGGCGAGCGGGCGGTCCACTCTCTGACCGGGATCGGCTGATTCCGTTGGTATGTATTCTCGCCCTCGGCGGTGTTGATCCATTGCCTGCCGGTGAAGCGGTCGAAAGCGACGGCGCGCCAATAGCGCCCGGTTGGCGCCTCCACATCCATGATCAGGCGGTCGCTGACGGTGCGTTCACCGCCCAGGGTCAGGGTGCGGCCAAAACCTGTCTGGACCGGCCGGGTCTGTCGATTCAGTCCCTGATAGAGGCGGTTCCACTCCTGCATGGCCGCCTCCCAGCGCATGTTGACGGGCTGGAGCAGATCATAGAAGGGGAGACTGCGCCCCATGTTGGGCGCGATGAAGGCGATGGCGATCACGGCCATGGTGTACATAAAGCCGGAGCGCATGAAATCGAAGTTGATGTCCTCGCTGAAGTAGATGCTCTGGGAGCGCCAGCGCTGACGGTGGTCGACAAGCGTGGTCCAAGCCAGGAGTAGCAGTGCGACGATGCAGTACGCCACGAGGAACCCCATCACGGACACGGGTGCGTAGTGGGTATTGACGAGGAGTGCGATGCCGGCCATGAGGACGCCCCGCCAGACGTGGCCGTGCCGAAAGACCGACCAGACACCCAGGTAGGTGAGCCACCAGACGAGAAAGCCGATTTCGAAGATGAAGACGACGTTGTCGTTGCTCGCCTGTCGGTTTATGGCGGCTTCGATCCATTCCAGCCAGCGCTCCAGGAGGAAATAGGCGCGGGCCTGCAGAACGGGGATGCCCCTCTCCATAAAGGCCTGCACACGCTGCTCATCCTCCACGAGGAAGGTCATCAGAAAGAACACCCAAGCCAATCCGGTCGCAAAGCTATGGGAAAGCATGAAGAAGCTGTCAAAGCGGCTGAACGAGATCAGGGCGCCCATGGCCAGCGCGCCCAGGACGACAGCGATCAGCATGCTCATGCTCATAGCGCCGGTCCAGCCGGCGTTACTGAGCGAGAGCGCGAGGATGACATAGATGAATCCGAGCAGCAGCAGTGTGACCAGGCGTCCCTCACGGAAATAGGCTAAGGGCGTTTTGGCCTGCTCGTCAGATTCTACGTGCGCGTCCACCAGCATAGCGGCTGCATCCTCCGACGTGTCGGGGGCGAACTCTGATAGACCGGTGTCGGCGGACGAACCCGCGATATCTGGTGCGGTTGAGCGAAGTGGAGCCCTACTTTGGTCTCGCATAGTCAGATTTTCAGATTGCCAGGCAGACGAAGGGCAACCGTACGCTTGCAACTGAGCGGCAGCCTATCGAAACCTGTCAAACCGGCAAGAGGATCAATCACAGTTCAGACGTTAAAGCAGCAGCCACAACAGGCCTGCAAAGAGAGAACTGAGGACGACGGCAAGGGCGATGGCAAGCCACAGCCGCACTGCGCTAAGGCTTTCAAAGTGGTTCGTGAGCCGCTGCGGCGGATCTGTCAGGCCCAACAGCCAGACCCGTTGCGGTGAGGCCTCGTCGGGCGATTCGCCAATCTCGACCTGCACGGTGCTGTCGGAGACAAGCCGCCGCCAGCGGGCGGCTTCCAGCCGGTGCTGTGCTGCTCTCAGGGACCGACGGATCTCCAGCGCGGCGGCTTCGGCGCGATTGGATGGGGTTGCCGACGCGGTTGCGTCCTCGGCTGCGGCAGCTTCTCTTTCCAGGGAAGCCGCCATACTGTGCCACTGGTCGGCGACCGGTCGGTAGTCCACATCGATCGCTTGTGTGGTGCGCTGCCAGAGAAGCTGGGTCTCTTGCTGGGTCTCCTGCTCCGTCGTCAGAAGGACGCCGCGCAACAGTGCCCAGTCAGCCTGATGGGGCGTGTTTTGGGCCAGAAGCCGACGTTTTCCGGCGTCGAGACTGTCCAGCTGGATGAGAAAGCCGCCCTCCTCCTCTGTCAGTGCTGCACTGGCGGCCCCGGAAACCGACCAGGAATTCAACAGGTTGTTCAAGGCGTTCTCGCCGTCGACCCGCCTCTGAAAGATGGGACGCGCCAAGGCACTGACGGACATGTCATTCTGGGATACTGTAACGGTTATCTGCCAATTGGCAAAAAGTGTTTGATACTCCGGTTGGGGCAGGGCCTCTCCGGTCAGTATCTCTTCTCCAACCAGAGACACTGCAGCCTCTTCATTGCCTTCCTGCAACTGTTGCAGAACTTCGTGCAGTATCAGCGCCCGTCGTTCGGCTTCCAGGGTGGCCGGATCGACGACATCGGCGGGCAGACGAGCCAGCCTTTCGGTTAGCAGAAGGGCCTGGGGCCAGTTTTCCTGCAAGCGGGCCGTCCGCAACTGATGCTGCAGGCCTTGGGCCACCCAGCTTTGCAGCTCCACACGGGTCGGCCCCTGCGGCGTCGCGGGGAGAGCCTTCTCCGCCTCGGCGACCATGAGCGTGACGTAGACGCTATCGACGGAGCCATCTACGGCTATGGCGCGCCTGCGATAGAGCGCTGCCAGACGGTAACGCACCGCGGCGAGAACGGTATGCGGCTGGGCGCGTTCTTCGCCCAACTGCAGGGCTTGCGTGTACGCGGCCAGTGCCTGTTCGTAGAAGCGGTCGCGAGACGCGGTGCGGAGGGCGGGGGCCTGGTGCAGTTGCGCGTACAGATCGCCCAGCCGCTGCATTGACTCCAGATCGTTTTGGGCGCGTATCGCGTTTTGGGCAGCGCGAATCGCCTGTATCCACTGGGGATGGAGGGCCTGGAAGTGGACGTCTGTCGTTGGCGGCCGCTCCTCGCGCAGCCATTCCAACTGGCTGGCGCGCATTTTCCAGCCGCGCGGGGATATCTGCAGCCAGCTGTCTGAGGGGGCCAGCCACTGGTTCATATCGGCAAAGTCGATCGTTACGCGCCAGCCGCTGATATCGCTGGGCCACGTCAGCAGTTCAGATATTGGGTAATGGAAGTCGAAAGTCTGCGCGGCGGCGAGGGGTAGTTCGTAGCGCAGGGTGAGACGCCGCCGGGCATCAGCGTCGAACTCTGCCTGAACGCTCTGCCCAACCGTCTGGCCTGCGGACTGGAGGGCGAGCGGCTGGCCATCGAGGGTGACGGCAATGTTGCGGGGCAGGCCGCGGCCGGCGGCAGCGGCGTCTGTGGGCTGCGCGACGAGCAGGGTCGCTGTGATCTCTTCTTCTTCTTCATTGTGCAGGCGGTAGGAGGCTTCGATTTGCAGGGTCAGCGAGCGGCCGTCAACGGTTGCGACACGAACATCCAGCGTGTGGGTGAGCAGAACCAGGGATGTTTCAAGGGCAGGTTGCAGGAGAAGATGTGACGCGACGGCAGATTCGGATTGGAGAATGCGTTCAGGGATGCGGTTCTCAGCCGAAGGCGCGGCCAACAGGAGATCACGGCCGCCGGAAAGGAAGATTCCACAACAAAAGATACAAAGAAAAAACCGACAAAGAAAAGTTGCGATCTTAGGACACTCTTGATAAGATGTAATGCGCATAAAAGGATTCACCCCCTTGTAGAGTGGGGTGATTGCATGTAGAGTTTTCGCACTTCTGTTGGGCACAGCCAGAGTGCATATGGTACGTTTGTTGATGCAGTGGGACATCAAAATGGGACATGAACAACCCTATTTTGAGTTTGTCATGCGCGAATATGCACCGGGACTAATGCGGTTGGGAATCAACCCCGCAGAAGTTTGGTATACCATCTATGGAAACGGCCCGCAAATGCTAACGATTGGCGAAGTTTCCGATCTGGAACGGCTACAGGCAATATTGAAGAGCGACACTTGGCAAAATTTGCAGCGAAGACTCTTGAGGCACGTAACAAACTACAGTCAGAGAGTTGTAGAGGACAATAGCCGCACTTTTCAGCTGTAGGAAAGGGGTTTGTCCGCCGTCCCCATCCAATCGGGCAGTTGCCGGCGGACAATAATGGAGAATATTCATGGCACTTTACGTTCGGAAATTGGAGGAGGAAGAGTGGGACGAATTGGAACGTACAATTCAGAATATGGAAAATGACGTTTCAATTCAGCGCCTGATGATCATCCTCCTGTCTGCTCAGGGCCATAAGGTCCAGGAAATCAGCCGCGAAGTCGATCTGCATCCGATCAATGTGCGGAAGTGGATCCATCGCTATAATCAGCATGGCCTCGATGGTTTGCGCAGCGGAAAATCGCCCGGCCGCCCTCCCGTATTTACGGAGGCGCAGAGGAAAGCGATCGTTGACATTGCCTCTGCCGATCCCGCCTCACTGGATTTGCCCTTCAATCAGTGGTCGCTGCAGCGGTTGCGCAAATACCTTATCGACGATGAAGTCGTAGACCAAATTTCCGTGGAAACTATCCGTCAGATATTGCGAGCACATGGCATTCAGCCCCGTCTCATGGGTAGCCAGAACCAGGGGACGCGCGAGGAAACCCAGCGCAATTCAGGAAACTCTGATCAGTAGTCCTCGGTGCCGCGATCAGCGGCTCGTGAAGCGCCTGTGGACGGCGGTGTTTTACGAGCCGCGCTTCGCCACGAAGCGGGTATCGACCAATAGGGTCGCGCCCTGCGCGATCGATGCCCAGTCATAGACACTGTGGGCGGTGGCGATCACCACACAGTCGGCTTTCTGAACCTCCTCTTCAAGATCGGCGACCGAGGTAAGAGAAACCCCCATTTCCGCCAAAGATAGGATGTACGGGTCGTGATACCTGGCCTGCGCGCCTTTTTGCAGGAGGTGTTGCAGGATATCGACGACCGGAGACTCGCGCGCATCTGCGACGTCGGGCTTGTAGGCCGCGCCCAGCACCAGGACACGGCTGCCATTCACCGCTTTACCGGCGTCGTTGAGGGCATCCTGCACCTTCTGCACCCAATAGCGGGGCATCTCGGCATTAATCTGGCCGGCCAGCTCGATAAAACGGGCCTCGGCATCGATCGACTTCATTTTCCAGGCGAGAAAATAGGGGTCGACGGGAATGCAAGGACCCCCAACTCCCGGCCCTGGCGTGAACCTGGTGAAGCCGAAGGGTTTGGTTGCGGCGGCATCCAGCACCTCCCGGCAGTCCAACCCCAATCTGTCGCACATCAGCAGCAGTTCATTGACCAGAGAGATGTTGACAAAGCGAAAGGTGTTTTCGAACAGTTTGGCCATCTCCGCGGCGGAAGGTGAGGAGACGGGCACCAGTGTTTCGAAAACGGGTCCATAGTAGGCCTGGACAGCGGCGAGGCAGTTTTCGGTCACGCCGGCAACGATTTTGGGGGTGGTCTGAATTGTCCAGTCGGTGCGTCCGGGGTCGACGCGCTCGGGTGAAAAGGCGACATGGAACGCCTCACCGACTCGCCATCCCTGCGGTTGGGCGGCTGCTTCGAGAAGTGGTAGCAGCAGTTCGGTGGTTGTGCCGGGATAGGAGGTGGACTCGAGGACGACGACCAGGCCCGGATGCAGAAAGCGGGCGATCTCCTGGCCGCTGGCGAGAATGGCGGAGACGTCCGGCTGCCCTTCAGGGTCGAGCGGTGTGGGCAGACAGATTGAGACCGCGTCGCACTGGCCGAGGACGGCGTAGTCGCTGGTG
Organism: Caldilineaceae bacterium; assembly: GCA_965207495.1. GTDB lineage: Bacteria > Chloroflexota > Anaerolineae > Caldilineales > Caldilineaceae > Bin5. The sequence continues at coordinate 868,049 of OZ242287.1, read as the reverse complement.
GCGCGCAGGCGGGACGCCTGGGCGAGTAAGTCGGCGTCGGCAACGTCGGCAATGTAGGAGCGCCCTTGATTGACGGCCTCGACTTTGGTCTGGTCCAGGTCGATGCCAACGACTTCATAGCCGGAATCGGCCAGAGCGGCAGCCAGGGGCAGACCCACGTAGCCGAGCCCGACGACGGCGACGCGCGCGGTGCGGTTGTGAAAGCGATCAGATACGGTTAGTGCGCTCATTACGGGCAGGGGATCATTGAAGGGTGCCCAGAGCGGCTACGTGGACGCGGGGAACTTCTCCCGGTATACGTTCCAGTGTTCCTGGAAGACGTCGGGAGCGACGGCGTAGAGCATTTCCAGCACGAGTTGGCCGAGGCGGCGAATCTCCCACTGGGCGGCTTTGTCGACGGCGCGCAGCCAGAGGAAGTGGCTCCAGGCGGCGAAGTTCATGCTGGTGACGATGCGGGTCTCGGCTGCGTTAGGCAGGAGAAAACGGGCGTCCTCTTTGCGGATGCCCATCTGCCGTAACTCCTGATAAGTCTGCTGGAGATAGTCCCAGGCTTCACTCAGTTTGGCCTCGGCTTCTTCATTTCCCTGAATGGCAGGGGGAACAACCGCGCTCCACTCGCCTTTGCTCAAATCGACGTACCTCTGACTCTCCTGGCTGAAGCTGGCCAGGCGGTGACGCACCAGTTGATGGGTACAGGCGCGGCTGATCCCTTCGAAGAAAAAGGTAGCCGACCCATGATGGAGCTGGGCTTCAGCATCGTCGATCCCGGGCTGAGTGAAGGCGAGAAGCGTCACCCGCAGAGGTCCTTCTTCACGCGGGCGCAGGCACGTTGTGTCTATATCGAGCGCGGGCATGGAAGGCGGGATGGCAGGAGATTCTGGGGCCTGCTTACCGTTACCACTTGGGATGTCGGCGGCGAATTCGGCGTAGACTTTGGGCGCAATCGAATTCAGAAACGGCAGCGCCTGCAGTCCGATGCCATTGCGGAAGAAGTCCAGCCAGACGCGGGTGTTGGCGCTGACGAGCCAGCTGCCGTCGGCTTCCTGGGTGACCTCGCAGTGGCGGTTGAGCATACGCCAGCGGAGCGGCTCTTCACTGTTGCGCACGCGCACGGTGGCCACGATGTGCTCGATGATATCCTCGTGGCCTTCTCTGACGCGACTGACGATAAAGCGCGGCGCGGTGCCCATGCGGTGTGTGCTGCGATAGCAGACGCGGCCTGCATACTCGATCACATTATCGGGATAGGTGCTGGCGCCGTTCCAGATCGTTGCCAGGTCGCTCATTTCGAGCAGGTCGGCAGGGTCGAGGGCGGGATTGGCTTGGGAGTAGGCTACGAGTTCGATGTTCATGGGTACTATAGTTTCTTAAATGAAACTCCTTTCTAGGGAGAATTCTAGTACGGCAACTTGGTGTGTCAAACTCCGTAACCGGGGCGCCAGACACCACAGAAGGGCGGGCGCGTACCCGATTCGGAGCAGCTCCAAAGCACTTATCTCCAGAGTAACAGGCTTGAATTTCGTCGGAGACGAACCGTCTTTCGGGGTGAACCGGATGTGATGATGAGGGGGCGCGTAGAGATGGACGGTTGGTTATCGTAGGCTCATGATATAGAGATTACACACGGACCGTCTGATTGTCTGAGCTGTTGGTTGTCGGTTGTCAAATTATCAGGCTGCCGTCAAGCGACCAAACTGCTGGAGTCAGGGAAAACGTCAAAGAGGGTTTTGACACTGGAGATTTGGGAATCGTGCGAAGTCAGCATCGTGGAAAGGTACAACGGCTTGGTGTTCAATGGCAAGTGCAGCAATGTGGGCATCTGGCACCGTCATGTCGCGTTTTTCCTGATGAACAGTTCGTCATCAAGGTCGTGGAGTAAATCCTTCAGTTTGTCAGAATCAACACCGGGGGCGTACTTGCTCGAATACGGCTCTACCTTAAATGGTTCTTTGTTAAACTGGTCCAATTCCCGATTTATGGAAAAGGAAAGTTCTGCAAGCCCCTGCTTTTGCGCCAGCGATTGCGCACACCTAAAATCGTTCTTGGCCAGTGCGAGTTGCCCAAGAGCTTTTCTGGCCAACCCTCGCTTAAAGTAAACTTCAGCATCTTCTGGATCGATGCGTATTGCAGCGTCATAATTGGCAATTGCTTCTTCAACTCTGCTTAGAGCCTTCTTGGATTGTCCTCTCATTTCGGAGACCCCCTCGCCCAAATACGTATTCCATCTGCGCTGATACCATGTTGCGCATGCATATTATACACCAGCCGGTTCGCCTCCATTTCATTCTTCCAGGTGTCCGTCAATGAGGCTACGCGTCTGGTGCCCGACAGCGCTGATGTCCCCAACGCTACACCGGCTTGCTTCCGTTCAGCTTGTTACAGAAACGTGAATCAGGATCCGCCCAAGAACGCCCTTCGCACATCGCGGTTGTCGAGCAGGGCCTGGGCCTCGCCCTCGTAGGCGTTGCGGCCCAGCTCGAGCACGTAGCCGCGGTGGCTGGCTTCGAGGCCCTGGCGGGCGTTCTGTTCGATCATGAGGACCGTGAGACCGATCTCCTGGTTGAGGCGCCGGATGTTTTCGAAGATCATGCGGGTGATCAGCGGGGAGAGGCCGGCGCTGGGTTCGTCCATCATGACGATTTTGGGTTCCAGCATCAGGGCGCGGCCGATTTCGAGCATGCGCTGTTCACCGCCGGACATGGTGCCGGCCATCTGGCTGCGCCGCTCGGCCAGGCGCGGGAACAGCTCAAAGATGTATTGGATGCGCTGGTGGATGCGCGACTTGTCGTCTTCGAGATACATGCCCATTTCCAGGTTTTCCATGACCGTCATCTGCGGAAAGACGCTGCGCAGTTGGGGGACGATGGAGATGCCGGCGCTGAGGACATCCTGGGGGCGGGCATTGGTGATCTCCTGCCCGTCGAAGTGGACGGCGCCCAGACGCACCCCGACAAAGCCGTATATCGCCTTGAAGACGGTCGATTTGCCGGCGCCGTTGGGGCCGATGACACAGACGATCTCGCCGGGATGCACGACGAGCGAAACGCCTTTCAGGATATCGAAATCCTGATAGCCGGCGTAGACGTCGTCAACGGTGAGAAGCGGGGCAGACATTGGTAGTGGTCAGTTGCTAGTGGTCAGAGGTCAGTGACTTCGGTGACAAGGGAATGGCTACAGGTGACAGGGCATCAGTTGCTGGTATCAGGCTCCGAAGTAGGCGTCTATAACGGCTTCGTTTTGCAGGATTTCCTGGGGCGTGCCTTCGGCCAGCTTTTCGCCGTAGTTGAGTACGTAGACGCGGCTGCAGAGATCGGCAATGAAGTTGATGTTATGCTCGATCAGGAGGAAGGTCTTGCCCTGCTCGTTAAGGGTGCGGATGCGATCCTTTATCGTTTCTATCAGGGTTGGATTCACACCTGAGGTTGCTTCGTCCAGAAGCAGGATGTCCGGGTCGGGCATCAGGGCCATTCCGATCTCCAGCAGGCGGCGCTGTCCGCCGGACAGGTGGCCCGCCTCCTCGTCGGCCAAATGCCCGATCTGGAGAAAGTCGAGCAGCTGATGGGCGCGTTGTGCGGTGCTGACACGGCTGGGTTGGAGCATGCGCAGGATCGAAGTATCCCGCCACTGGTGACTGATCAACATGTTGCGGTGAACGGTCATTTTGCGATAGACGCGCACCGACTGGAAGGTGCGCGTCAGCCCCATTCTGGCGACCTGATAGGGGCGCGCCCGCGTCACGTCCCGGCCCTTGAAAAACACCTTGCCGCTGTCGATGTTCTGCAAACGGCTCAGGCAGTCGAAGAGGGTTGTCTTGCCGCTGCCGTTGGGACCGATCAGGCCGACGATTTCGCCCGGATAAATGGCGAAGTCGACGTTGTTGACAGCGGCCAGCCCGCCGAAGTTTTTGGAAACGGTATGCCCCTCCAGCAGGGGCTGTTGGTCAGAGGCCATGGTCGCGGTTTGCGGCTGGTAGAAAATGCCTTACTGAATCCACTACTTGCTCCTGCCAACGCGGCTGAGGAGCCGTCCAAGCGATGTGCTGCTGCGGTCTCCCAACGTGCCGAGGATGCCCTCGGGCATGAACAGCACAATCACGACCAGCAGCACGCCAAGCGCCATCAGATGGACGCCGAACAGGCTGCCCCAGAGGAGGTCCTGCAGAAAGTAGATGACGACGGCGCCGAGAGGCGGCCCCCAAACCGTGCCCAGGCCGCCCAGCATCGACATCATCACCATTTCGACGGTGCGTGCTTCGACGAAGACCACATCCGGATCGATGTAGGTATTCTGCCAGGCCCAGAAGCCGCCGACGATTCCGGTGAAGAAGGCGGCGATCATAAAGGCGACGATCTTGTGGAGGGTTGTGTTGATGCCGCGCATTTCTGCGCCGATCTCGTCCTCGCGGATGGCGATCAGGCTCTGCCCGAACTCACTGCGCTGAATCCACCAGATGATCGACACGACCAGGCCCATAACGGCTAACATCAGGTAGTAGTCGCCCAAACGGTTGAGGAGCGGCGGCAGGTTCAGGCCAACGCCGCCGCCGGTAAACGGGCGCAGCACGCGCGCGATCTCGCGCATCGCCACCAGCGTGCCGAGCATGGCGATGGAGAAGTAGGGTCCTTTCAGACGTAGGGTGGGCAGGCCGATCAGGAGGGCGAATAGGGCCGCGGCGACCCCGCTGGCCGGCAGGGCTTGCCAGAAGCCCCATTCCGGCGAGATCAGGAGGGGGCTGCCGGTCACGAGGATGCCCATTATATAGGCGCCGATGCCAAAGAAGACGGCGTGTCCGAAATCGACGTAACCGGTCATGCCGCCGATCAGATTCCAGTTGGAGGCGAGGGTCACCAGCACGAAGATCTGGCTGCCGACGAAGAGGGCTACGCTGGAGACGCCGGTGTATGGGTACAGGGCCAACAGGAGCAGCAACAGCAGCCAGAGCACCAGCCCAGCCCAGCCGGCGAGGAGCGAGTGAACAGGCGCGGGGATCGCGATGAGCGATTTTCGCTTTACTTTCTCCTCGCTCTCCTCTTGGGTTCGTTCTGTTGCCATCACTCGGCCTCCGGCTCGAGCGGACGCAGACCGCCCATTATTCCCTGGGGTCGCACTATCAGGATCAGTACCAGGAGGACGAAGCTGGTCGCGACACCCAGATTGGTGCCGATGCCTTCCACATAGGTGGAGACGAAAATCTCGGTGATGCCGAGAACCATGCCGCCCATCAGCGCGCCGGGGATCCGCCCCAGGCCGCCGAGAGCGGTGATCGTGACCGCTTTCAGGGTGAAGGGAGGGCCCATGAACGGGAAGATCGCCTGCGTGGGGCTGAGCATGGCGCCGGCGGCGGCGGTGAGGGCGATGCAGATACCGGCGGTGATGGCGTAGACGCGGTTGATGTCGACGCCGACGATGCGGGCAGCAGTCTTGTTCTGGGCCGCGGCGCGGATCGATTTGCCCAGACGGCTGCGCTGCAGGAAGAGGTGCAGGCAGACCATGATCAACAGGGCTGCGCCGAAGATGATGGATTTGACGATCGGGAAGGTGACCCCTGCCAGTTGCACGGAGCCGTTGTAGGCTACGGCTACATTGCGCGGGTCCGATGTGAAGAGGATTTTGAAAAGATTGGCGAGCGCGATCGAGACGCCGAAGGTGACGAGCAGCGTCATCAGGTGGGGGCGCTCGACGATGCGGTTGATAAGAACGATCTGCAAGAGATAGCCGACCAGAAACATCAGGGGCAGAATCAGCACCAGCGAGGCGAACGGGTCCAATCCGAACAGACGGGACAGACCCCAGGCCAGGTAGGCGCCGATCATCAGGAATTCACCGTGCGCCAGGTTGATCACGCCCATGACGCCCCAGATCACGGAAAACCCCAGTACCATGACCGCGTAGAATCCGCCGAGCAACAGCCCACTGACAAGAGCCTGCAATAGTTGGTCCATAGGCGTAAGCTGCGGGAGCTGAGGAGCGCCAGGAGTGAGGAGGGAGAAATTATCCCTCTCTTTATTTGGCCATTTCTACGTGTCCAAACCGCTGGATTCAGCAGCGGCCAAATTCACTCCTTTGGGCTCACACCTCTCGATCAGCGATCTTTCCAGGCCGGCGCCGGGTAGTTCAACTCGGTAACCGCGGCGTTGGTCGGCGCCACAACCAGAATCTCTCCGTTCTGGATCTGAATTGCTCCCATCGGTTTGCCGGCATTGCGGCCCTCTGCGTCGAAATTGATGGGTCCGTAGAAGGTGACCACGTCAAGGTTACGAAGGGCGGTGCGTACGTCATCGGTGTCCAGCGAGGCAGCCTGCTCAATGGCGATGTGCAGGGCCAGCGCGGTGGCGGTCGATTCCGCGGCCTGGTAGGTGGGCGGCTCGCCCCACAGTTTCTCATAGCGGGCCGCGTACTCGGCGGCGGTGCCGAAGTAGTCGTCGGCGTAGCTCATCGACGCCTCCCACTGCGTCGGGCCGAGGACATATTCGGAATCTGCGCCGACCTCGTCGATCAGTTTCGGATTGCTGGGGCCGACGGTGATCACCATCGCCTTGGGGTTGAAGTCCAGCTCTTTGGCAGCCCGAATGAAGAGGACGGCGTCATTAAAGTGGCCGCCTCCCACAAAAATGTCGGGTTCCAACTCCTTGAATTTTGACATGATGCCGCTGACATCGGCCACGTTCACCGGGTAGGTCTCGACGCCCAATACTTCGAGCCCATATTCGGCAGCCCAGTGCTGGGCGCCGTCGGCTACACTGGTGGGGAAGGCGGTGTCCTCATAGGCGATGACGACCGATTTGGCGCCTTTCTCGGCCAGCAATTGCAAGGCAGACCGGGTATAGTTTACCGCCGGCGTCAACACTGCGAACAGGTTCTTGAAGCCGCGTTGAAAGAGTGGTTCAGCTGCGCCATTGCCCTCGATCATGATTTTGTTGTACTTTTCGGCAATTGCGCTCGCGCTTTGGGTCAGGAATGAGCTATACGGTCCCAGAAGGAAGTCGACGCGGTCCTCGTTGATCAGCTTTTCCACCAGGCGGGCAGCCGTATCGGGGTCACCCTCGTCGTCGTACATGATCAGCTCGACCTTGTAGCGCTCGTCGCCGACCTTGATGCCGCCGTATTCGTTGTTCACCCAGTCCAGCCAAAGGCCGTATCCCTGGCGGGTGTCCTTGCCTTCGCGTGAAAACTTACCGGTTTCGCTAACGGCAGCGCCGAGGTAGATGATTTTCTCTGCGTCTGCACCTGCAGCGGCCGGGGCGGGCTCGTCCACCGGCGCGGGCGGCGCCAGGCTGCAGGCCGCCAGAAGAAGAGAGGCTACCAACAGTAAGGAGATTCGTATCCGGACATGTCCCATTTTTTCATCCTCCTTAAATCCGCGTGCTGGGTCTACACGGAAGCATGTGTTGTGTAAGTGATGATACTGTAAGGAATTTCCTGCTGTCAATAAACTGCCGTTGCCCGCAGTCTCACGGAGACTAGCGTACACTGCAGTTAAGCCGGGAGTCCTCAAGTCCCGTTGACATTGCCTTTGCCAAGAATGTTAAGAAACGAAACGGCCCAGTTGGCGGTACTAGCCATATCGGGGTCGCAGGAAGATCGCTCAGTCCAGTTTAGGGGTTTCTTACTGGGGCTGTCTTGTTCAGATGGGCCGGTCTTGGGACTCGTTCTTCCCGATTACGGGACTGTTTTTGGGATAGCTGGTTCGTGTAACTTCGTGCTCTTCACGGCGAAAGCTGATCCATTCACCAAGGACACATAGGGCAGACAGAATCTCTTCGATGTAGATTCTCAACGGGACCCAGGAACTTGCCAGGGCCGACAGAAGGGGGCGAGACACCCGGGGAGGCCTCCGGATTGCGGTCGCCGTGCAGATGCCGCGTGTCCGAACGGATCTTGGAGTGACGTAGGGCAGGCGCCAGGCCGGGCCTTTGGGGGATGGCGACGACGATGGGTGAGGCGCCAGGGCAGGCACAAGGCTGCCCCTCCCGGACCGTTTGGGGGGAATACTGTTGGCTAGACACCTTGCTCTAGACACCTTGCTGGGGAAGAATGAACACGGTGGCTAGCAAGGGCGGGGCGTTGCGGGGGCGCAGCCCCTGCACAAGGGAGGGCCGAAGGCCCGAACGCCCAAAAAATAGGAGAGAGTGAAGAGGAGAGAGTGAAGAGGAGAGAGGAGAGAGTTAAACCGATTGATCTGCCCGAGACTGGAACTGGGACTGACGGTGGCCAGGTTGCAGCTGGAGACATACGTGCGTTCACCCCCACATTGGGATGCACCCCGGATCACTCAGGGTTTGCTCCCTCCAAAACTGCGGTGCTACAATCACATTCGCTGTATGCAGGCGCGAACTGTCGATGAACGCGGCATTATTGGTTATTTTCCTTGGCAGCAGTGGGCAACCACCACCTTCGAACCGGTTCTGAAGAGGGATGGTTTTGCACTGCCGCTTCGCCAAATGAGCGAGACTTGTGAGCAAACAATTCTACGGCGGCCAGGCTGTTATTGAAGGCGTGATGATGCGGGGCCGCAAGGCGATGTCGATTGCCGTGCGCAACGCTCAGGGCACGATCGTCATCCACGAGGAGCCGCTCACGGCCAAGATCTATACGCGCAAGTGGGGGCAGTGGCCGTTTGTCCGGGGGCTGGCCCTGTTGTGGGATGCGCTCGGCCTGGGCATGCGGGCGTTGATGTGGAGCGCGGACGTGGCGATGCAGGAGGATGACGCCGAGGAGCAGGTCGAGTTTTCGGGCCCGGTGGCGTGGACGACGATAGCGGCGAGTCTCGCCTTTGCGATGGCGATTTTTTTCCTGGTTCCCACTTTGGCCAGCCGCTGGTTTGCCGGCTTTTTTGAACACAATCCCTATCTCGACGCCGTGGCTGAAGGCGCCATCCGCCTGATTCTGTTCGTGGTCTATCTGTGGGCGATCAGCCTTCTGCCCGACATTCGCCGCGTGTTCGCGTATCACGGCGCCGAGCACAAAGCGATCAACGCCTACGAGGACGGCGCGCGACTTACGGTTGACAATGTACAGAAGTACAGTGTTCAGCACGTACGCTGCGGGACCAGCTTTCTTCTGTACGTTCTCGTGATCAGTATCCTCCTTTTCGCCCCTCTCACCTTTGCCGGGATCGAGTACCCCTGGCTGGCGTTGCTTCTGCGTTTTGTCACCCGCCTGATGCTCGTCCCGCTGGTTGCCGCGATCTCCTACGAAATAATCCGCTTCAGTGCCAACCATGCCGAAAACCCGCTGATGCGGCTACTGATTGCGCCGGGCCTTCTACTCCAGCGCATCACCACCCGCCCGCCCGATGATTCGATGGTCGAATGTGCGATTGCCGCCCTGATACCGGTACTGGCTGCCGACGGCATCGAGGGCGTCGCGCCCGCGCAGCCTGGGCAGACTGACGAGGACGCGGCAAGCACACCTCACGTCTACGGCGAGGCGGTCGCGGATTAACCAACTGCGGATTAGCCAACTACAGTAACCCCGGTTAATCGCTGTTTATTCATTTCTTAACGCAAAAGAGCTTTCGTGCGCTGCGCGCAGCGGTGTGGCGGCGGTGTTGCGGCTATGACCAGGCGGAGCGGGAATCGCGCGGGTCCTGCTGGTTATACATCTCTGAATTGATGACGTCGGTGAGCAGAATCTGCTGGCGCGAAACGTTATCCATGCGACCCAACTCGGCCAAATAGCGCGTCATGCCTCCCAGATCGTTCAACTGAAGTCCGTGCAGAGTGCGGACAAAGGCAATCTGAAATGGGTTACCGGTCAACAGACGGGGAATGCGCAGGCTCTGCATGACATCCTCGGTCAGGTCGCTGTCTGGGTCTCCGGAGACCGCTGCGAACTCCACCGGCAGCCCTTGTGCGGCAAGCCGGTCCGATACATCGTAGTTGGCGGAGGGCTTGGCATGATTCCACATGCTTTCCAGATAGCGGATGGTGGCGGTCGAGACCGGCGTGAACTCCCCGTCCGGATAGAGTGAGGCAAAACCCTCTGCCGAGGTGGCGTCGCGCCAGAGAAGATGCTCCAGATTGTGCTCCTGCGCGAGCGTGCGTACAAAAGCCTGCCGCGCCATTTCGGTTTCACTATCGTGCGCGGTGCGGCTGCCGTCCGGGTCCTGATCGGTGAGGGCGGGGGGGCTTTCGCCGGCCGCAGTCTGCGCGCTCTCGCGCACATAGGAGGCCAGAACGTCTGCGAGAGGGTAGGATGACGCTTCCTGGCCGGTGAACAGGGCCGCCAGCCGTTCGAGTCGATGGGGTGCTGTCCAGATGGCGCGCAGGCGTCCTTCCGCTCCCCTGTAGTCACCCGCGGCGGAATGGGGATGTCCGGCCGCCTGGCTGCCGCCGTCAACGACCTGGAGGCTGCGCATGAAGGCCAGACAGCGTTCCCACATGTTCTGGCTGAGATGGGCCCGGTAGAGATGGGAGGTGATCGCGTCCTCCGGCGGGAGGGGCGGCATATTTTCGCTGACGGACCAGTCCTGTAGAGACAGGCAGGTCTGTTCGAGCGTGTGATCCATCTGCTTTAGCATCTGTTCAAGACGGTCATGGACGCGGCCCAGCCCCCGCCACACGCTGTCTTGCAGACGGGCGGTCAGTTCGAAACAGGCCAGATTGACCCGTTCGCGCCGCAGCTTCTGCACGCGCTGCGCCCGCCGCCGGTATGAGGTGGTCGCGCCCAGAAACGCGCCGATCATCAACCCGATAAAGGTGGCGGCGTTGGCCTCGTTGCCGACGAAGTCGACGACTGCGTCCATGGACGCGCCGGTCATCAGCTGCGTAAGTACGGAGGGATCGTTCTGCACAGTGACGATATCGTCCGCATTGTTCACCAGCCCGGAGCCGAACAGGTAGAGCAAGGTCAGCAGGACGATACCGCCCAGCAGACCCAACACCCGCGTCAGTGAACCGAACAGAGATGGTTTATCGGCGAGCGTACGCCGGTAGCGGTTACTCCAGTCGCGCAGCGCCATTTGTCGTTCAACGCGGTTTGCATCGGCAGGCGCAAAGGCGGCGGCGTCACCCGCTGCCAGAGACGGATATAGCCGTTCCTGCTCCAGTTCAAACAGCCATTGGTGAAGTTGGCGCCGTGCGTGCAGTAGACCTGACGGTTCGGAGCCGATCAGGGTGAGCAGGTGAGAGCGCATCTGCTGCGCGACGGCCGGCAGGAAACGGTTGTCGGCGGAGTTGACGGGCAAACCCTCCGCGTCCAGGGCGTCAAGTCCCCAGGCCGCGTCGAGAGCCTCTGCGCCGAAAGCGCCTTCAGACTGGGCCAGTACACCTTGGAACTGACTGTCGAAGGCGGCCTGCCAGCGGACCGGATTGAGGCCGCGCATTTTGCGCGCCGTCGCTGACGGCAGCACGTATCCCGGATGGACTGCAAGCGCCTGGATCGACTCGGGATTCAGGTCCCTGAACAGGTCGGGCGTCTGCTCGATGAGCCGGTGCAATACCTGGTGCGAGGTTGCGCCCACATGCTGCAGGGAGGCCAGTGGTTCGAGGCGGTCGGCAGCACCGGCGCCGGGTGAGCCGGCGGTGGGCGTACCGTCTGCACTCCCCGGCTGGAGGAGGACCTGCTCACGCACGAGCCGTTTGCCTTCATGCTGCTGCGCGGCGCGAAAGATATAGTCCAGCGGCACATGATCGGCCGCGGCGCCGAGCAGGCTATAGGGGCGTTCGCTGGCGTTGCGCAGGTCGATACCGACCTGTTCATCAATATAGGCGGCCCCATCGGCGGCGATGAGCGCCTGTAGGGTGTTGCCAACGAGAACGGAGAGCTCGTAGCTGTTGCGGGCCAGGCCCTGATTGCTCTTTTCCCGATCAACCAGGTAGACGCGGTCAAAAAGCGATTTTCCCAGCCACTCCTCCGGCAGGCTGGACCGAACCTTGGAACCTTTCAAGATGGAAGAGACAACCTGTTTGAGGTTGGCGCTGCGCAGACCGGAGAACGCCTCCAGTTCGGCCAGTGCCGCGTAGCAGGAGGCGTCTTCGACAGTGCGGGTGCTGTCGGTGGCGTAGCTGCCGGCGGCGAAGATGCCGACGACCTGGGCGATGTGGCGCTGGCCCAGATAGTTGAGCTGGTGCGCGATCGCCGGCCAGATCAGCGCCGACGTCAACGGCTCATAGAGGGGTGCAATCACGTACAGGGTCGTCTGTACAAAGGGATCGCCGGGAACAAGGGTGTCGGCGCGGATGGGATCGATGATATTGGATGCGACGAGATGTGCGATGCTGCCGCCGTCCTTGAGCGCAGCGCGAAATGCATGCCGGCGTGTTGGCGGTTCAGACGAAGCCGCGGGCGATGAAGGGGGGATATCTGCGCTGCCGGCGCCATCGTCCTTGTTAGATCTCCGGAATGGCCAAGGCAGACCCCTGCGAGAAGGCCTGGCGGTTGCGGCCGCGGCGCCTTCTGCCCCAGGTTGATTCGGGGAGAACCTTGTCGACTGCCATTGCAGGGGGTGGAGCGCGTCTCCGGCCGCCGCCAGCAGCAGGCTGGCCCGCCGCTGGCTTGTTGCCCGGCGCCAGTGGCTTGTCGTCTGCGGCAGCTCAGGGACGGCTGGGGGCGGGGAACGCATCAGCCCGGTTAGCAGCCGCTCAAGATAGAAGGGCGGCAGACGGTTATCACGCAGGGTGAACAGACTGAGCGCAATCTCGTCCTGATGATTGAGTTGATCGGAGGGCAGGAGAGCGGCAAAGCGGGTGATGCGCGTCAGATCGGGGCCCTCGACGCCGGTAGCAGTTCGCTGTTCCTGGGCAGACTGCAGGCGCGGCGCCAAGTGGAGCATCGTTTGCAGGCCCCATCCACCAAGACATAGTATTGCGGCTCGGCTGCGGGTTGCGCCGGGAATCATTGGATGTTTTTAGTAGCTAGTTTCTAGTTTTTTGTTGTCTGATAGCGTTAGGCGCCAAGAAACTTATTCTATAACAGATGGCCCCAGTCGGTACAGGGCTGCTGATCTCGTCGGGAATAGATGGCAGTCCAGCGCTAGAGATCATTTTCGGTAATCTCGGGCAGGTCGACCCAGGCGGGATGGAGATGAAACTCCTCGCGAGCGGGGAAATCGAGCTTGTTTTCATATTGGGCGCGGAACTCGTCCAGGCGATCGATCAGCGTCACCGGCAGGCCATGGACGATCCAGACGGCGTCCATGCGACCGGTGTCGCCGGTGGGTATCCATTTCATGTCCTCTTGACCGACCATCGCCAGCGCCAACTGCGTGTCGTCTTCGCGCGTTGACGGTGTGGCCGCGAGGCGGATATGCTCCAGATTGCCGTCGTGGAAGCTGAAGCGGTCCGAATCCCAGCGAATGTAGGGGTTCAGACGGTCCAGCCACTGCTGAAGGCGGTTGTTGGGCAGTGGTCGTGCCTGCTGTGTCTCTTCGCCATGTTGCACGCCGATAATATGGCGGATATCGACGCACTGCAGAACCCGGCCCAACAGCCCCCTTTCGGTGGCGATCGCATTGGTGAGGTTCGCGAGAAGTTCCTCACCGCTGACCGCCTGGCCGAAGTTCAGGGTGCGGTCGATTACGGGCCCGAGCAGGACCTCCCAGTCGCTGGGGTAGACGACCTGGGCTGCGTTGCGATAGAAGTGTTGCAGATAGTCGCGGCCGACGGCGCCGGTCTCCAGTTCATAGTACGTATTGGTGCTGGCGGTGCCGTCGGGGATGCGGGGATCGATGCGTTCGGCGGCCCGCCTGGCAGCATGATTGGCCCGGCCCAACGCGCTGCCGGCATAGTCGATCTGTGAGCGGAACAGTTCCCGCAGCTGTGTGCCGTAGGCGAAGAGTCGCTCGACGAGGATTCGCTCCAGGATGTCGCGGCGCTGGTTAAGACGGGCGCGGTCTTTGCGCTGGCGCATGTCACGGGCGCGGTCGCGGGCCTGGCGGGGATTGAAGGCTGCCAGCATCAGGTCGCCCAGGCCGCCGGCAATCTGGCCGATCTGTTCGGCCGCGCCGCCCTGCTGGGCCAGGAGGGAGCGCCAGCGGACGCGGTCCTCCTCCATGACGGGATGATTGCTTAACAGAAAGAGTCTCTGTTTGACCAGAGATTCGACGGGCGCGGCGGAGGGATTCAGCGGCGCCAGCAGGTCGGCCAGCGTCAGCGCGCCGCGCAGTCCGGTATCCAGGATTACCTGGCGGAAGGTTTCGTCGACCGCGGACTTGAAACCGAGCCATGCGCCGCGTTGTTCTTCGACCTCCTCGGCCATCTCCTCCAGCCTGTCGTTGTCGAGCGAGAGATAGCGGGAACGCATCCTGGCCAGGAGGCCCTGCCAGGCGGTGACAACTTTTTGGCGAGTCTGTGGGGAGATGGGCTGGCGCGGGTCGTTGAGTTCCGGCCCGGCGGCCAGGCGCCTCATGCAGTCTGCCAGGAATGCCTGTTGCCAGAAGTTGACCAGTGACTCGTCCGGCGCGACGATCGCGGATGTGGCAAAGCCGCTGTAAACCAGATAGTTTCCCTTCGCCGGAGGCTGTCCTTTGCGGCGATCGTTCACCACCTCGGCGGCAGGCACGCTGCCGGCCATGCGTTCGCGCACCACGTTCACTTCCAGCCCGAGGATTTCGCTGCTCAGATGGCTGATGGCTGTGAGCTGGATCAGATGTGCGGCCAGGTTCTCGGCATCGGTTTTGCGAGACAGACTACGGCCTTCGCGGTTGGTACGCCCGACCAGAAAGATAAAGTCGAACGGAGCATAGGGTGTGTCGGGCAGGGCCCGCTGTTCGCTGGGGTAGAGTTCCTGGAACTGCTGTGTTTCCTGGAAGTAGTTCAGCTCTTTGAGCGCGGCGTAGGCGTTGGCTTTGATGCGCCGACGCTGCAGGTCGCTGTTGATCTCCTCTTCGAGCACGTCCGGCATGAAAAAGATGCCGACGACGCGGGCGTTGCTGCGCACGAGCGCGCGCACGCGGTGGGCCACGTCCATAAACATGCCGGCGCCGGTGCCGCCGCAAAGGCTGCTGACGATATAGACGAGCTGATAGTTGCTCATCACGGGAAAGCGGCGATTCTGCGCCATCTCCAGATCACGGATCTTGTCCAGGGCCGCGTACTTCGTCTCCAGCAGCCTCTTGAAGGTGACGTAGTTGCGGAAGAAGGAGAGCCGCCCGATGGGCCGCAGCTGTTTGGCGCCGTTGTGGATATAGCCAAGAGGGATCGAAGGGTAGTCCCACCAGCGGGCGATTTCGGGATGGTTTTCGAGGTTGTCGACGAGGCGGGTTGCGTCGAATTTGCCCATGTAGGCCGATTCATCGGCGTAGAGAGGCTCCTGATCGAGCCTGTTGATCAGCGGTTCGGTGTCCAGCGCCAGTAGTTGAATCATCGCCGGAAGCGTTTCGCCGCCCCATGCTTTACGCAGGCGCCGTTTGACAGCACGCACAGCATTGGTGCCCATACCGCCTACGCCGACCACGAGGGTCGGATAGATTGTCGGCTTTTCACTGATAAACGGTGCCCCGTTCTGATCCATTTATGGTTTCCTTCGCAAAGAATCTGTCGTTCGTGCTCAGTCTCTGGTCACCGCGTTCATTCGTGCAGGTTGCCAGGTTATCCGGTTGCCGCCAGCTGTCTGAACGCCTGGCGCCGGCAACATGCTGCAGCAGCAGCGCATGGAAGACCGAGAGCTAGAAACTGTCTCGCGGGCTGCCCCAAGGGTCGGCGGGTGAACCGTTCTGCTCGTCGCCGGCCGTCTCTGTCCGGCCGAAATCACCGGACCCCGCGGACGAGTAAGGGTCGCCCCCCCAGCCTCTTTGGTCCCAGGCTGAGTCCCAGGCGGACTCCTGCGATCCCGCGCCGGCGCCTTGCCAACTGTCCGAATTGCCGGAACCGGCAAAGCGCCCAGCCGCGGTATCAGCAATATTCTCAGAGGCAGGGGAATAGCCTGGCGAACCTGCCGCTGGCCCTGGGACGGGCGGCGGGTAGGACGCGTGCGCTGATCCCCCGGCCGTGTTCGACATGACGAACGCGGCGTCCGGCCCGTTGGCGTTATGCCAGCTGTCCGGACTGCCGGGGGCGGCAGCGTATCCAGGCGTAAGGGGGGAATCCTGCCCAGGCAGGGTCAATCCCGGATCTTCGTCGTCTTCCATATTGTACCCGCGAGTGCGGGCACGCGCCACCACAATGAGCAGCGCCAGCAGCGCCATCGGTCCGCTGCAGAAAACCAGCGGGAAGGTGTAAAAGGGCCGCAGCCACCACTCTACATAGCGCTGATAGAGGGTCGGGCTGCGGAAGCTGATATCGACCGACCGTATTTCGCCGGCCAGGCCGACGATGCTCAACAGCAACTCCCCGCTGTAAATGGAGCCGCTCAGAGCATCCTTGGGCAGAGCCTTGCGGGCGAAAAGGGTGACGGGGACCTCGAAGAAGCCTTCGTCATCGGGCAATCCGTTGACTTCCACCGGAGGGACTTCGAGGTAACTTTCATCCAGCGACATGACGCCGTCGCCGGTCTCGCCCGATACGGCCATGCCGACGATTTCAACCACAAAAGGCGTTTTGCCGTTAAAACGCAGGAAGAGCGTGTCGGTCGTCTTTTCGCCGGCCCGCCCCAGATCGCCAAAATCGATCGCGCCGGCGACACCCCACTCCACGTCACGAATCTGGAGACGGAACGGCACAGTCGTCTCTGAGGACGGACCCGCGCCGGATGGGGGGTGCGCGGAAAGGACGTCGAAGTCCTGGCTCGGACCGGCCAGACTGAGGAGACCGTTACAGCTGCCTGCAGACATCGGTCCTTCGCTCTGCAGGCGAACCGGCAGCGCCCAGTTGGCCGGCTGCAGTCCTTCCGAACCTTCGGAACCGGCAGCGCTGTCGACCGCCGCATCAAAGGGCTGCAGATCACCGGCAGTGGCGGTGAGGCCGCTGCAGCTGCTTTCGGCCAGTTCAACCGTCAGGCGAAAGGGGGTATCCCCGGTGTAGGCGACCGGCAGCAGGATCTGCTCGTCCAGCCGGAAGTTCGGTGACGTATCGTAGAGCAGCGCGCCGAAGTCGGCCTCCTGCACCTGGATGCGAGCCTGGGAGCGGGGAATATCCAGGAGAACAGGCAGCGAGGGGGCGGGGCGCACCTGGACCTCCATGGGCAGGCCGGCCGGACTGAAAGCCGACAGATTCAGTTGGCCTTCGTATTGGCCGGGGCGCAGCAGGTCGAGGCCGTCCACATGCAGGAGGGCTGTCTGGATACCGTTTTCGGGCACATCTACGGAAAGGTTTACAGAGGCCTCGCGGATGATTTCGCTTGTATCGGACCGGCGCAGGACCAGCGACGCTTCCAGCGTCCCGATCTCTTCAACCGTACTCGCCTGGACCGTCAGCGGCCACCCTTCCGGCGGCATCTTCGCCAAATCGATATCGGCAGGCAGTCCCTTCACATATATCGCCGGCTCCACTTCCAATAGCGTGCGCGCATAATCCCCGAAACGGACCCCATTGACGGTCGCCGTCAACAGGAAGAGCGCCTCGTAGTCACGCCCGTCCTGCGGCATAAAGCCGTCGTCGGTGCATACATGTTCACCACAGTTGATCCGCTTGCGGTAGACAATATCGCCGCCGTCAAGGTCGGTGACGTAGACAGCGGCCTGGATATCCTCCAGCCGGATGCCGGGGCCAAAACCGACCTGAAGTTGCAGGCTGCCGTCTTGGAGAATTCCGGGATTGCTGGCGGAGGGAGAGAAGACCTGCGCCTTGGGCAGATCCTCCGCGGTGTGAAGCCGGAAGGTGCGCCGCAGCTGCAACGGTTCTCTATCTTCTCCCAACTGAATCATGACCTCTTCGACGCCGCCGGAAAGCTGCTGGACGGCGACCGTTCTGCCGCTGAGCGGGTCCTGACCCAGGAGTGGAATCGGCAGGTTGCCATTGAGCATCAGCGGCTCGTCGGCGGCGGGCCCGGCGCCGGTAACGACGACGAGAGGCGATTTGCCGGCAGGAGAGTAGCGCGCTGAAGCAGCATTGCCCTGTACGCTGGGAGGCGGGAAGAGCAGCTCGGGATAGCTGTTGGCCTGGACGACGGCAAAGCTGCTCAGGTCGGTTGTTTTGGCCACCCATTCGCCTGCTGCCAGCGGCGCGACAGCGACGTTGAGATCGATGTTGCCGTCGGCGAGCAGGCTCTGCGTCGGCATGGGCGCGCCGTCCCTTTCGACAGCGGTGATCGCCGACTGCGGGCTTACAAAGGCGATACTGCCGGCGCCATGGGCATTGCGAATCGAGATTGTCAGGTTGCCCTGCACATTGCGGTGGGTGACGACCGAGCGGTCCGACTTCATCTCGGCGAAAAGTTCGCTGAAAATAAGCAGAAGGTCCTGTGAACTCTTGGCCTCCCGCGCCAGCGGAGAACTGGTTTTGAGAAAATCACCGGCGCAGCCCGCATCGGGATTGCAGAGGATTACCGGGTAGAGCAGTGCGCCTACGTCCTCGATCTGGGCCACGAGATTGGTGATCGTCGCCCTCTGGCCGGTGACCTGCAACGGGGCGGTCGGCTCCCCGTCGGTCAACAGCAGAACGTACTGGCTGCGATCAGGGTCGCCGTGTACCTCAAGCAGCCGCAGCGCCTCCTGCAACCCCAGATCCATGCGTGTGAAGCCGCGCAGCGCATACTCCTCGGGGGACTGAAGCGAAGCAGCCAGACGGCTACGGTTTTCGGGGCTGCCGACCTCTTGCAGCAGGCTCATGGCGCCTACGCCCTCGGCGGTACTGTCGAAACGCAGAACGGCGATGCGGTCTTCGCTGTCGGCCAGATGGACCAGGAGACGGGCCGCGCTATAGCGCAGTTCGTTGGGGTCGCTGGGGGCGTTTAGGGTGGCGTCTTCACAAGGGGGACCGGCAGGCGGTTTGCCTTGCGGCCAGGGCCAGCAGGTGGCCATGCTGCCGGAGTCATCGAGAATGACGATTACGTCGATGGGAGCGGTCGCGGTCGTTGACTGACGCGGCAGAGCGGGTTGGGCCTCGGCATGTGCCGGCGCGGCGGTACCCCCCGTTAACAACAGGAGGAGAATCCCGCATAGCAGACAAGCAGACACGGTCCAAGGCCGCCGGTCCCAGTCTTGAGAGAAACGGCGGACGAGCGGGGGCCGCTGGTAAACGTTTCCGGGCAGATGGCGCTCCTGACACCTGTGGCTACTGCACTCAAGCTACTGCACTCAAGCTACTGCACTGAGGCTAGCAACCGATCAACGCATTTCTGGCTCTACCAGTTCCAATGTAGAAGCAAACGCGCGCATCGGCTCCGCGTTCCCCTGCTTTTCCGGCAGGGATACAGTCCCCCACAGGTCAAACCCGCCGAACACCCCGATCCCGCGGTGTTCGGCGGCATAGACTTGCAGTGAGCGAAATGCGCGCGCATCGACTCCTATTCTATCTATCGAAATTGTATCACAGCGCAGATTGGCGCTACAAGAGTAACGGCCAAGTCCGGGCGCCTGTTTCCTGCTCCGAATTGCGGGCAGTTGGCAACGGGCAGGATGCCCCGAAACCGGCTCTGTGTTTCTGAAAGAGTTCAAGAGGGTTACACTGGAGATGTGGTTGGAGAAGCCGTGCCTGCATGTGTTTTCCGGTTCCAGATTGCCGGTTTTCGACAGCGGCGCGTGCCTGGGAGCCGCTGATGAAATGTGCGAATTGGGGTCCGAAAAGTTCGGCGCGGCTATTGGGCGATTTACCTACGATCCGCCAATGAAACGCAGATCCAAGATTCAGGTCGTGTTGCGATCCGCCATTCACGAGTTGCCGGCGGTGCGACTGAGGATCACTTTCTGTAGCAGGACTCTGACGGATTCTGTAGGTTGAAGTAAGGAAACATTGGCGGGAAAGGCGGGGTGTGTTGCGGCCGCGATGCAGTGATTGCAAGGGGTGATGAAAGAGTGGGCGGTGGAAGTGTGGGCGTTGGGAGGGCCACAACTGCAGGGGTTAGGGACTAGGGGACAGGGACCAGGGGGTGGTGACGATACTCGTCGGTAATCGTTCATTTGTTCCGGGATTCCGGTGCGGAACGCAGGCAGGGACATGAGCCCGTTAGGATCGTGAAGGGGGCCGCGCGCCTGAAATTCCTGGGCGCGGCCCCCTTGAAAACTCCTGTTTCAGTATAAATAAACCGTTAGCCGTCGTTGTCCGTGGCTTCAAGTTCGGCGAGCATCTGCGAGAGGGCGGCGACGAACTGGTCGGTGGGCAAGGCGCCGGGGATCAGCCGGCCCTCGCCGCCGGCAAGGACGACGAATGTGGGTGTGCCGCGAACGAAGGGCGCGCCGTCCTGCATGTCGCTCTGCACTGCCAGCACGGGCGCATCCCCCGCCAGGCAGGCGGCGAACGCGTCGGTATCCAATTCGTACTCAGCCGCCAATTCCATAAAGTAGTTTGTGTTGTCGGGGCGGGACCATTGAGACATATCGACGAAGAGGCGGTGATGGAAATCCCAGAAGGCCTCTTGCCCAGCCGCGCACTCGGCCGCAACCGAGGCGGATATGGCAAAGGGATGGATATTCTCGATGGGGAAGTGCTTGAAGACCCACATCACTTCACCGTTGTTGACAAACACTTCATCCAGAATCGGTTGCGTTGTCAAGGCATGTTGGCTGCAGTAGGGGCACTGGAAGTCGCTGAATTCGACGATAACGATCGGGGCGTCGCTACTGCCCTTGTATATGTCGCCGGCCACCGTAAAACCGGGGCGGTCCGGGTCGGGCGCCAGGCCCTCCGCGGTCGCCCAGTAGGGCAACCCGCCAGCTCCTTGCTGCTGCTGTTGTTGTTGCTGCTGCGCCTGGGCCGCGCCCTGGGGCGTGCCGCCGGCCGCGATCGTCTCGATCCATTCGCTGAAAGTATCGTACGGCTGCGCGCCGGTAAGAGAGAAGGTGTCGCCGGTTTCTTCACGGACGATGCGGAAGCTGGGGGTGCCGGTGAAGCCGAGGGACTGGGCCTCGGACAGGCTCTCATTCACCCTTGCCAGCTGCGTTTCACTGTTGGCAACGCAGGACCCGTACTGGGTGGGATCGGCGCCCAGCTCCTGCGCCATTTCGGAAAAGAAGGACAGTGCTTCTTCGCGAGGCGCCCACTCATTCTGCGTGCGGAAGATCCTGTCGTGCATCTGCCAGAAGAGGATGATATCCTGCTCCCCCACACAGTTGGCGGCGATGGCCGCGGCCAGGGCGTTGGGATGTATCGAGGAGAGGGGCATATCGCGGAAGACGAATTTTACTACGCCGTTTTCTGCGAAACCGGCCAGGAGCGCTGGCTCGGTCTGGATCACATGGCGGGCGCAGAAGGGGCATTCGTAGTCGCTGTATTCATAGATTGTGATGGGCGCATTCGGATCGCCGCGGAAGGGAAATCCCTCAGCGGTAAAGCCGACAGGGACGCCTCGGTGCATGGCAGGCTGTGCGGCGCCGGCGGGGGCAGGGGCGACGGCCGGCGCGACGAGGTTGCCTTCGGCATCGGTGGTGCATCCTGCCACAAGTAGAATGAGGACGACGAGGAAGGCGAGGAGGGTCAGGCGCGGCCCGTTATTCCCTTTACCTGCGTCATTTACCCGTCTGGTACGGCGCAATCGTGGGGCTTGCAAATTCATGGATCCTCCTAGAGGAAACTCAAGTTGTAATCTGAGCTGTGGGCCAGCGATGCGCCCCGCCGCAGTTGGATAAATGCGCTGCCACCTGACTGAGTGAGCGCTTGTACGACTGTCGTGATGTCAGCAGAAAATCATCGCAGTCGAGTGCATTCGTCTCGAAGGTATGAGGCCCCCTTATTGTAAAGGCGGGGGCGTGAGAGTACTAATCGGGAGAGGCGGTTCAGGAGGGTGGCTTTCTCCTCACCTTGCATTGCCAAGTTTGGCTGAAAACGCGGTTGCATCGTAGTATGGAGACTTTGAAAGAGGGTAGCCAACCCCTGCGGTCAGTGGTGCGCAAAAAGTGGTGCGCAAAAAGTGGTGCGCGAACAGCGTTGTCTGACCAGTATTGCCTAACCAGTTTTGCCTGACCAGTAGACGGCGCCATCAACTTCCGTCGATCATGAAGGGCCGAAGGTGAGAGAAGGGCATGGACGACACGACCTTGTCAGCAGGTGTTGAAGCAGCAGAGGCGCCGCAGACCGCAGAAGATCGCAACCGCATAGAGGATGGTGGGCAAGAGACGGGCAGCGCGCCGACCGTTGAGGGCGCCAGCACGCAGGCGCGCCATGCCGCTCCCCTGACCGGGCATCTGCGACAACTCGAGGCGGAGGCGATCTACGTGCTGCGCGAGGTGGCGGCGCAGTTCGAGCGGCCCTGTCTGCTCTTCTCCGGCGGGAAGGATTCGATCGTGTGCGCGCACCTGGCGCGCAAGGCCTTTACACCGGGGCGGATTCCCTTTCCGCTGCTGCACATCGACACCGGCCACAACTTTCCTGAAACGCTCGCCTTTCGCGACCAGCTTGTGAGGAAGTTGGGCGTTCGCCTGCTGGTGCGTTCGGTACAGGATTCGATTGATGCCGGGCGCGTGCAGGAGGAGCCGGACGCCGATCCCAGCCGCAACCGGTTGCAGACGGTTACACTGCTGGACGCGGTGGCGGAGCTGCGAATCGACGCGGCCATCGGCGGCGCGCGCCGCGATGAAGAGAAGGCGCGTGCGAAGGAGCGCTTTTTTTCCCACCGCGACGGCTTTGGCCAGTGGGATCCCAAGAATCAGCGGCCGGAACTGTGGAACCTTTTCAACGGCCGCAGACTTAACAACGAACACTTCCGCGTCTTCCCTATCAGCAATTGGACCGA
This sequence comes from Caldilineaceae bacterium, assembly GCA_965207495.1. Taxonomy (GTDB): domain Bacteria; phylum Chloroflexota; class Anaerolineae; order Caldilineales; family Caldilineaceae; genus Bin5. The sequence goes on along the minus strand of OZ242287.1, from coordinate 845,345 downwards.
ACTGGATATCTGGCAGTACATCGCCGAGCAGGAACTCGAACTGCCCAGCCTTTACTTCGCCCACGAACGAAAAGTTGTGGAGCGGGATGGGATCCTGCTGGCGATCGGGGACTACGTCGAGCCGAGGCCGGGGGAAACGGTCAGTCGTGAACGGGTGCGGTTCCGCACCATCGGCGACATGACCTGTACGGGCGCGTTTCGCTCCTCTGCGAGCGACCTGGCGGCGATTATTGAGGAGGTCGCCACCGCGCGCGTCACAGAACGGGGTGACCGGGCTGACGACCGCCGCAGCGAGGCCGCGATGGAAGACAGAAAGCGGTTGGGCTACTTTTAGCTTCAGCCGACCGTAAACAATTGGCGGCAAAGTTACTGTCCACTGACCGCTGATCACGATACACTGGGATCTGTGATGGACCTACTACGCTTCTCCACCGCCGGCAGTGTCGATGACGGCAAGTCGACTTTGATCGGGCGGTTGTTGTACGACTCCAAAGCGATATTCGAAGACCAGTTGGAAGCGGTCGAGCAGGCGAGCGCGGCGCGCGGTGACCCTTCGGTCGACCTGGCGCTGCTCACCGACGGGTTGCGGGCTGAGCGGGAGCAGGGCATCACGATCGACGTCGCCTACCGCTACACGGCGACGCCCCGACGCAAGTTCATCATCGCCGATACGCCCGGGCACATCCAGTACACGCGCAACATGGTGACCGGCGCCTCCACCGCGGAGCTGGCGATCATATTGGTTGACGCCCGCAAAGGCGTCCTCACGCAGTCGAAGCGGCACAGCTTCATCGCCTCCCTTTTGCAGATCCCCCATATCGTTGTCGCTGTCAACAAGATGGACCTGGTCGGATACAGCGAGGCGCGCTACCAGGAGATCGTCGCCGAATACCGGGCGTTTGCGGCCAAGCTCAACGTGCGCGATGTCGTGTATATCCCCATCTCTGCGCTGCACGGGGACAATATCGTGAGCCAGAGCCAGAACATGCCCTGGTACCACGGCGCGACGCTGTTGCACCACCTGGAGACGGTCAACATTGGCGCCGGCCGCAACAACGTGGACTTTCGACTGCCGATCCAATTTGTGATCAGGGCGAACGGCGCGGCTGATCTGGACTTCCGCGGTTTCGCCGGTCAGATCGTATCCGGCCGCATTGCGGTGGGTGAGGAGGTGGTGGCGCTGCCGGCCGGGATTCGCAGCCGCGTGGCCGGGATCCACCGCGGCGACGAGAGCTGCGAGCGGGCCGTTGCCGGCGATGCCGTCGTGATCACGCTTGAGGATGAGATCGACATCAGCCGGGGGGACATGCTGGTGCGCGTGCGCAACCTGCCCCACTCATCCAACCAGATCGACGCGACGTTGTGCTGGATGAGCGAAGAGCCGATGACAGTTCAGGGGCCGGTTGCCAACAGTTTCAGCGGCCAGTGGTACTGGCTGCAGCAGTCGACGCGGCGGGTGCGCGCTTCGGTCCAGGAGCTGAACTACCGCATCGATGTGGACACGATGCACCGCGAAGATGCGCAGACACTGCATCTCAACGAGATCGGCCGCGGGCAGATTGTGACGACCGAGCCTCTTTTCTTCGACTCGTACCAGATCAACCGCGCCACAGGCAGCTTTATTCTGATCGACCCCCAAACCAATAACACGGTTGCGGCCGGTATGATCCGGGACCGGGCGCGGCGTGTGAGCGAGCTGGTGCCGCAGCCGGAAGAGAAAGAAGCCTCTTCTCTGCGCACGGCTCGTTCCTCCAATGTGGTGTGGGAGCCGGTCGCGGTCACGCGGCCGATGCGGGAGGAGCAGAACGGCCATGGGGCAGCGGTACTCTGGTTCACGGGGCTGTCCGGATCGGGCAAATCGACAGTGGCTAAGGCGCTGGAACAGAGGTTGTTTGCGTTGGGCGTGCGCACCTTTTCGTTGGACGGAGACAATGTGCGTCACGGTCTGAACAGCGATCTGGGCTTTGGCGCGGCGGCGCGCGCGGAGAATATCCGCCGGGTTGCGGAGGTGGCCAGGCTGGCGTTTGAGCACGGCAATATCGTGCTGTGCACCTTTATTTCGCCGTATGCGGCGGACCGGGAGGCGGCGCGAACGCTGGCCCCCGAGGGCGGTTTCTGGGAGCTCTTCGTTAAATGCGACGTAGAAATCTGTAAGGAGAGGGATCCCAAGGGGTTGTATGCGCGCGCCGAGCGCGGCGAGATTCCGAATTTCACCGGCGTCTCGGCCCCCTATGAGGAGCCGCTCCAGCCGGAGATGGTGCTGGAGACGGACCGGCACAGCGAGGACGAACTGGCGCAGCAGATCCTGGAAGCGCTGGCACAGGCCGGGATCGTGCCCGGTGGAGATTATTGACCGCCGGCATCTGCTGTTCGGCGGGCGATCGGTGGGATTGTTGAGAACTGCGATTGTAATTGGCGGCGGCATGGCCGGACTTTTTGCCGCCAACGTGCTCGCCGACCACTGTGAGCAGGTCACTGTCCTGGAACGGGACGAGGCGTGGCGTCCCCGGTCGCGGCCCACCGATCACACATCAGACACGGATAACTTGCCGCAAGCCGCCGGCCGGTCCGGCGTGCCCCAATCCCGTCATGTGCATGTCCTTCTTTTGCGGGGCGTACAGGTCCTGCGGAAACGCTTCCCCGGCCTGGAGGAGGCGTTGCTGGCCCGCGGCGCTCCGCCGCTCAACTGGCTGAAAGAAACGGCCGCCCTGGCAGGCGGCAGCTGGTTACCCCGCTTCGATTCGAATCTCCTCGGTTTCAGTGTCAGCCGTGCCCTGCTGGAAGACCAGGTGCGCGAGCGCCTGCGCGGCCGCGGCAACATCCAGTTTCGCACCGGCCACCGTGTGGTGGGGCTTAGTTCCAACCGCGCGCGGGCCACCATTAACGGAAGCCGGGAAAGCAGAACCGGTGCGAACGAAGTCCGCGTGACCGGCGCGGTCTGCACCGTGAAAGATGAAACGGTCACCTTGTATGCCGATCTTGTTGTCGATGCCAGCGGCCGTTCTTCACGACTGCCCAACTGGCTGGAAGAGCTGGGTTACGCCGCGCCGCGGGAGTCGACTGTCAATGCCGACGTAGGATACGCCACCCGCTGGTACAAGATCCCGAAGAACTGGCAGGCGGATTGGAAAATGGTGCTGCTCGCCACCCGTTTCCCGGATATCAGGGGTGGCGCGGTCGTTCAGCCGGTCGAAGGAAATCGATGGGTAGTGACGCTTGTCGGTTACGTCGGGGATCACCCGCCGACGGACGAGGCCGGCTTCGAAGATTTCGCCCGCAGACTGATCGGGCCGCAGGTGTGGGAGGCGATCAGCGCGGCCGAACCCATCACAGGCATCGGGGGCTACCGGCGCACCGAGAACCACTGGCGCCACTACGAAAGACTGAAACGTTGGCCGCAGGGCGTGATCGCGCTGGGAGATTCAGTCTGCGCGTTCAACCCGGTCTACGCCCAGGGCATGACGGTGAGCGCGCTCTCGGCGGAACTTCTCGACGACTATCTCAGAAACTATCTTAGAAGAAGCGGGAACAGCAGAAAAGAAGACCCGCAGGACGGCCCACTCGCACTAACGGGCCTGGCCTTCCAGAAAAAGCTGGCGAAGATGCTGCAGACCCCATGGCGGCTGGCCACCAGCGATGATTTTCGCTGGGCGGGCCGCAAAGCCGGTGACGCCAGCATCGCAGATCGCTTCATACACCGCTATATCGAGCATGTGCTGGACCGCATTCACCGACCGGAAGTCTGCCTTACCTTCTTCAACGTCGCCCATCTGGTCAGTCCGCCGGCCTCCCTTTTTCGTCCCCGCATCGCGCTGCCGATCCTGAGGGATATGGTAAAGAACGGCTTCTTGCAGCCGGGCGCGAAGGCCACCGACGGGCAGGACCCGGAAACTACTTCGTTGTGACCAGGGGTGTCAGACTCTCCATTGTCCTGGGGCCGATGCCGGGGACCCGATCCAGATCTTCGACCGAACTGTAGGGGCGGTTGGCGATGATGGCGGCAGCTTTGGTGGGGCCGATGCCGGGCAAGGTGGCGAGCTCCTGGGCCGAGGCGGTGTTGACGTTGATCTGCCCCCCGGCCGGGGCGTTGTTTTGACCTGATGGGGCAGCGGCAGCTGGCGGGACCTCCCCCGACACACCGGGCTGAGGCTGACTTGCTGACGGTAAGGCCGACGACACGTTTGTGCCGGTCTGCGGTTGCGGCAGAGGGACATGAATCTGGGCGCCGTCGAAGACGATCTTCGCCTGGTTCACCAGCGCCGGGTCGGCAGCGGGCAGCAGACCTCCCGCTCTGGCTAACGCATCTCCCACGCGGGCGCCCGCCGGTAGTTCAACCAGACCGGGGTTGCGCACACCGCCGCTTACGAAAACGTACAGTGGGCCAGGTGTAGCCGTAGGCTGAGGAGTCGTTGTTGGCGCCGGGGTGGGCGGTGGGTGGAGCACGATCGCGGGCGGGGTCGGTCGGCGCAGAAGCCACATCAGAGCGCCCGAGATAGTCGCGCTCAACAGGAAACCGAGTAGGAATCCGAGGCCCATATATCGCAAAGCCGTTGTTGCAGTTGTGTCTCTTGCCGCGCGTGGAGCATTTTCGGTAACCGGACTTGGAGTTGGTCGGGGATCCAACTCAGTGCTCATATTAAGGTCTCCCTTATTTGGACCTTCCTTGGCGCAAGTATCCTCTGTCGCCGCGGCAAGAGAGGACGGTACTGTTTCCTTTGTGACTGTCGTCGTGTTGCAGCTATCCGATTACTGGTTGGCGGCCATAGCCGAAATTCGCTTCAGCGCGTTCCGTCCGAAGATGGTCAGCGCCTGGTCGTCGTTCAAGGGGTGGAAGAGGCCGGGACGGACGTCGCGCAGATAGCGCTCCAACGGCAGGCTGCGGGACATGGACGCGCCACCCACCACGCGTACTGCATGGTCTACAGCCTCGATGGCATTGTTGGTGACGGTAAACTTGGTCGCGATTATGGCAGGGGTGAGCTCATCGCGCCGCGCGTCGAGTTGATCCCAGTCTTGGGCGGTGTTGTAGAGGAGCGCCCTGGCCTGGAGCAGCAGCAGTTCGGCCTGGCCGAGGCGGCGCTGGATGCTCTCCAGTTCGGCGATCGGTTTGCCGAGGGCGGTGGGCACGCGTTTCGCGGCGTAGTCGGCTGCAAAGTCCAGGGCGGCCTGGGCTACGCCGAGGTACACGGCGCCGACGGTGCAGATGAACCAGGCGTTGGCAGGCGCCTTGCCCGTAGTGCGGGGGCTGGCGGGGCCGCGCCCGATCATCTGCTCGTCCGTCACGCGGGCGTTGACGATCTTCAGATCATGGCTGCCGGTGGCGCGCATCCCGAAAGCGTCCCAGGTCTCGATAATTTCGAAGTGGGGGCCGGCGGGGATGACGAAGCGGGCGACGTGGCCGCTGCCATCCTGCAGCGCCGCGGGAATGATGAAATAGTCCATCTCGGGACTGAGGCTGGCGAAGGTCTTGAGCCCGTTGACGAGCCACGCGTCCTTGCCATTTTCGCGTTCCGGTTCGGCGGTTGTTTCGGGCAGGCCGCCGCGACTGGGACTGCCCAGGTTGGGTTCGGTGGCGACGGAGTTGATGAGCGCGCCGCGTTCAACTGCGTCGCGGCAGACCTGGGCAAATAGAGGTTGGGGCCAGCTGCTGCGGTCTTCATCGACTGTGGCGCCGGCAACGGTTGCAACGGCCCCGCCTATCACTTGCACGTGCATTACAAAGCTGAGCCCGGTGCTGCCATCCCCTTGCGCCAGCGTTTCCATCGTCAGGGTCGATTCGAGCAGATTGGCGCCCCAGCCACCGAACTCCTGCGGGACCACCAGGGCCGGCAGACCGACCCGCCGGATGTCAGCGAAGTTCTCGTGCGGGAATGATCCGTCGCGGTCATGCTGGGCAGCCCTTTCCCGCAGCGCGGGGATTAAGCCGCTGGCAACGTCGATAAAATGCTGCTGACGTTCGGTTCTCGGGTAGAGCATATGGCCTCCGAAACTGCCGTGGCGCGTGCGGTTTCCGACCGCTGGGCACAGTTCACTGTCCACTGGAGTACGTGATACCGCTTTTGGCGATGCGCAGGGCGTATTTTAACATAGTTCTGACAGGATTAACGAGATTCGCTCGGGCTACTGCAACTCTCTTCAAGCAGGAAGCACAGGAGCCATCGGCATGGGGATTCGATGAAGGATAGTCAGATACGGGTTCTGGTCGCCAAACCGGGGCTGGACGGCCACGACCGCGGCGCAAAAGTCATAGCCAGGGCGTTGCGGGATGCAGGATTCGAGGTGATCTATACGGGCATTCGCCAGACGCCCCAAATGATCGCCGAGGCCGCGTTGCAGGAGGACGTGGATGTCGTGGGGCTATCGATCCTCAGCGGCGCGCATATGACGCTCTGCCCCAAGGTGATCGAACTGCTGCATGCCCAGGGCCAGGAGGATGTGCTGGTGCTGCTGGGGGGAATCATCCCGGACGAGGATGCCGTCCAGCTCAAAGCCGCCGGCGTGCACGCTGTGTTTGGGCCGGGCACGACCTCTGCCGAGATCATCGCTTACATCCGAACCGCCATGGCCGGCGGATAGCGGCCCGGGCGCCTGCGAACGCCCGCCAACCGGGGCCGCCTATGCTTTTGCCCGTGGCTGGCGCATGAACGATCCACCTGCCGCAAACCACTTGAAACTGGCAACAGGTGTTGCCAATGCCCAAACCAGTTCCCACCCAAAAACTGATCGATAGTCTTCTCCAGGGCGACCGGCTCGCGCTTGCGCGCGCCATCAGCCGCGTGGAGGACGACGCGGAGGAGGCAGCCCGGATCGTGCGGGCCGTCTTTGCGCACACGGGCAAGGCGCACTTGATCGGCGTCACCGGCGCGCCGGGTACGGGCAAATCGACGCTGGTATCGGCGCTGGTCGAGAGCTACCGGGCAAGCGGCGTGACCGTGGGTGTGCTGGCGGTGGACCCGACCAGTCCTTTCAGCGGGGGTGCGCTGCTGGGGGACCGCGTGCGCATGACTGGGCACAGCGGCGACGCCGGCGTCTTCATCCGCTCGATGGCGACTCGTCGCGGGACGGGCGGCCTCGCCAAAGCGAGCGCGGACGCGATGCTGCTGCTGGACGCGGCCGGGTTTGACCGCATTCTTGTTGAGACTGTTGGCGCGGGCCAGGCGGAGATCGAAATCGCCAGCGTTGCCGATACGGTTGTGGTGGTGGAAGCGCCGGGCCTGGGCGACGAGGTGCAGGCGATCAAGGCGGGTCTGCTGGAAATCGCCGACGTTTTCGCTGTCAACAAGGCGGACCGTAAGGGCGCGGCGCGCACGGTGGCGGCGTTGGAGATGATGCTGGAGACGGGCGGTGCAGCGGCTCAGACCATTCTCCATCATGGACAGCATATGGAGTCGGGCGCGGCTGCTTCCGAAACGGAGGCGTTGGGCGGATGGTCGATTCCCGTTCTGGAGACGATCGCGGTCAGCGGGGGCGGTGTTGCTCAGCTGCGGGATGCGCTCGAGCGCCACCGGGCGTGGCTCGGAGAGAGCGGCGCCCGGACGGCACGCGAAGGCAGGCGACTTGACCATATGCTGCAGACGCTGGTCCAGGCCGAATTCTTGGCGCGAATGGAACGGACGATGTCCCCAGCCTTGCGGCGGGATCTGGTGGAGCGGATGCAGCGCCGGGAGACTGATCCCTACAGCGCCGCGGTAGATATGGTGAAGAAACTGTCGGCGTAGAACGGCCGATCTTTTGCGCTTTAGTTGGGTTGAACAGTTGCCGCTGCTCGGCCTTTTGCTGGAAACACGCACCATGCGCATTCACGAAGTCGAAACACCGGTTTGGCGTATCGCAACGCTCTTTCCATACCAGGGCGCCTGGAGTGAGCAGGAATACCTGGCGTTGGAGACCAACCGCCGCGTTGAATTCGATAACGGCTTTGTGGAGGTGCATGATGCACCGACCGACCAACACCAGGCGATTATCCTATACTTAAGCATCGCTCTCAATAGATTCGCCCTACAGATCGGCGGCGTCGTGCGAACGGCCGGGCTTCGGTTGCGCTTGTGGGATCAGAAGTACCGCGAACCGGATGTGGTCTTTCTACGCGATCGCAACAACATCCTGCGCCAAGAGAACTTCTGGGATGGTGCTGACTTGGCAATTGAGATCGTCAGCCAGTGCCTTGAAGACCGCGAACGGGATCTGGTGACGAAACGGATCGAGTATGCACGAGCGGGTATTCAAGAGTACTGGATCGTCGATCCCGAACAGGAGGCGGTTATTGTTCTGTCCTTGGGCGGCGACACCTACTTCGAAGAAGGTCTCTTCGGCCGCGGCGATGTGGTTACGTCTTCTCTTTTGCCAGAGCTTGCTTTGCCCGTCACAGGTATCCTGGACACGGATTAGGCCCACGCGTAAGAGGGCCGAGTGTAGACGCAGTTGCCGTTGCCAGCCTCTTCAATCTGCGCTTCCTCAACCTACCCCTACTCAACAGCACACAGACCCAGTTCATGCCGCTGACCGCAGCAGCGGAGACAACCCCAAGTTCCTCTCCGCTTCAGATCAGTTCGTCGTCGTCCAGCAGGCCGCTGCGTGCAGCCCAGACCCCCATCTCCTGCCTGCTTCCCACGCCCAGTTTGCGCCGTATGGCATAGACCGCGTTGCGTACGGTCATGGGATTTTTGTTGCCCCGCGCCACAGCTATCTCCGCGTACGACATACCCTGGGCGAACATTCTGAGCAGCTCGCGCTCCCGGACCGTCAACCGCTGCAGTTCGTTGGGAGGAATGGGGCCGGGACCGCCGCTCATTCCTGTGACCAGTTTCCTGGCCGCTTCGCCCTGCAAGCGAAATTCGCCCTCGGCGACCTCCCGTACAGTCGACAGCAGCATCTCCTTGCCGGAAAACTTTTGAAGATATCCCGTGGCTCCGGCATTTACTGCCTGCACGATCGCACTGTCCCTGTTGGATGCGGTCAGCATGAGGACCCGCGTGTTTGGCAATGCCGCGGTTATGTCCCGACAAGCCTGGATGCCGTCCTTGACCGGCATCACAATGTCCATGATGATCACATCAGGTTTCAGCTCTTGCGCCTTGTCTACCGCCTGTTCGCCATCGTCGGCTTGACCTACGACCTCGAAGTTGCCGGACTGCTCCAGTACTTCCGCAATCCCTTCGCGGACGATGGCGTGGTCGTCAACTATCATCACTTTGATTTTGTTTTTCGATGACACGCGCCGGCCTCCTCTAACCCTTCACATTGGGAACTATGCAACTAACGGTCGTGCCGTTACCGTTGGATTCGACACTCATACTGCCGCCCATGCGCTCTGCGTCAGCCCGCATATTTCTGAAGCCGCGGCCGCGCACGGCGTAATCATCAGGGAGCCCTACCCCATCGTCCGACACAGACATCCGCAGATTCTGCTCTCCGAACTCCAGGGCAATCGTCACACTTTCGGCATCCGAATGGCGAAAGGCATTGGTGAGCGCGTTGTGGGCGATGGAGAACAGCAGGCTGCGCGTTATGGTGGACAGTTGCGGTTCGACTCCGTACTGCTCCAACTCCGCCGGAATCGAGGTGATGACGGTGAAGGTGTCGATGTGCGCCTCCAGGACTTCGCTCAGCGTGCTTCCCCTGAATATCTGCCCGCCGTCCATCGGGTGCCTGAGCGCCCACATGGTGGACCTGGTCAGTGACCACATCGCCTCAAGCTTGTTGACCAGCTCGGGGTTGGAGTTCTCCGCCTTCTCGATGGCGTCCTCAAGACCCAGACCCAGTGTGTAGGCCGATTGCGCGGTCGTGTCATGAATAGTCTGCGACATTTCGAGCCGCTGCCGCTGTAACTCCCGCTCGCGCGCAACCGCTTCCAGCCTCCTGATCCGCTCCGACCTTGCTACCAGACTGACCGATCCCACCACGGCATACATGACGGCGATCCTGGCAATCAACGCCTTATCGTCTCTGGCGTCAAGGTCGAGCCCTTCCCCGGCGGTCAGGCTCACGATAGTGTAGAGGATGGCGACCAGAGTCACCCACGAGAAACTCATCCTGAACGAACTGAAGAACACCGCGAACCAGGCCAGGGCGGGGTAGTAGAGCAGGTAGAAGAAAAAATGGCTGAAGCCGCCGCCGAACACCATCGCCAGCGTTATCAGGACCATATCCGCCGCACCGATCGCCAGTATCAAGTGCAATGTCAAATTACGGCCCGAACGAAGGCAGTAGTGAATGTAGAAATTGAACGCCACCAAAGCAATTAAGCACAGGATATAACCCGTATACCTGGACGGTTCGAATACAGGTCGGTAGACCAGCTGGAAGACGCAGAGGGCGCTAATGAACCACCGTAACCAAAGGGATATCGTTGCCGGGTTACGCAGTTCGTCCGGACCGACTTCCCTGAACTCCCAGCTGCGGCCTATCAAAGCATCGACTGCTGCCGTCAGGAACCCCAGGAAAGCAGCGCCTGGATTTTGATTTCTCGTACGCGGCTGTCGAGTCATGCCGATACCTTGCGAACTGCCCGACGTATTTATTCTTCCCCCTGAAACAACACTTTGCCCAAGAGTGGATGCAGACCACTCACTCCTGCACATTCGAATCTTGTTGCAATTCAGCCCCGCTTGCGGCTGGCGTCAAAATTAGGGGCTTTGGCTGAGCGCTCTCTGCGCGATTCTCGCCCCAAAAACGAGCATAACACTGGACCTAAAGTTTCTGAAACGGGTCATTTTGTGCGACATGGCGGGCCTATCGTTTCATAATGCTAACAGACTATAACTTTACGGAATGAAAATTGACAAGTGGCACTTGTATCGATAGGACGGTTGGCGTACTTTAAGACACTTTTGAAGATGCACGTCATAGCACAGATCTCTAGACATTGTAATTCCAACTGTCAAGATTTTCAGGTTGACAGTACGCTGAACGGGGACACCAATTTCGGTTATCAGTGGATGATCGACAGCAGCTCAAACGCTGGCGCAGGCAGAAAGCCCTGTAGGCGTTGTGCCGACGGGGAGGGTGAAGCAAGTCGGGTCAAGTTCAGTTGCCAGAGACAGCGTGGCCGGCCGCCTCCGGCGGGGCACTTGTGAGCCAGGCCAGTGCCGCCCTTTCAGCTTCCTCCTGCGCGCGCGGGAGGTCTTCAATCGTGATGACGCGACTCGGTTGGAGGAAAAGAAACGAGACCTCCTTTACTTTGACGCCGGCCGCCTTGCTCAGAGCAAGCGCGTAGGACCCGCCTTGCAGACGGTATCGCGCTTTCGCCCGCTCGATCTCATCTTGGGAGCGGACGGCGTCGGTCTTGTAATCGACGATCACGAAGCCGTCTTCTTCCTCGAATAGCAGGTCGATAAACCCCTCAACGATGCCGTCGCCGACGGGGCCGGCCACCGGCGCCTCGCGCCACCAGCGCTGCGATGCCAGCGCGCGCTGCACCAGGTCGTTATTGAGGGCGTGGCGCACGAGACGCGCGATCTCGCCGGATTGATCCTGCACCCCTTCGGCCGCGGCTTGGGCCTGAACGTTTTCGTCGAGGTCGCTGCCCGTGCGCAGATCGACCACCTGCAGCACGGCGTGAACGGCGCGGCCGATGTTGGTGCCGGCGCGACCGCGCCGCCAGGGCTCGTCGGGGACATCCTGTTCCTCTTTCGCTTCCTTGGCGAGACGGGTTGCGGCGGCGGAGATGGGGCGACTGCGGACCGCGAAGAGCTCGTTCCTCTGTTGTTGCCAGTGCTGGCGCGTTTCGGGGGTGTCATCGGCGGCGGCCGCCTCTTCGCCGGCGGAAACCGGGGCGGGCGATGATGCGACCGCGGGGGGATCGAATCGCTGCCAGAGATGGTCGGCCCCCTGCATATACTCTTCGATGCGGGCGGCGGCTGATTTACTGCCGCTCTTGTTGCGGTAGAGGCTGACGATGAGGTGATCACGGGCGCGGGTGGCGGCAACGTAGATCAGCCGCACGCGTTCCTCTTCCCCACGTGCCTTTTCGAAGTCGGCCAACTCTTCGTATCCGTCCGTTTGCAGGGAGGCTTTCACTTCGATGCGCCCGTTCTTGCGATCGAACAGCACGGGATCGAGATTGGGGCTTCTTGCCGCGTTCAGCCCGGCCAGGAGAGCGATGGGGAACTCCAGCCCCTTGGCGGCGTGGACGGTCATTACGCTGACCGCACCGGCATCGGATTCGCGGACGACCGTTTCGCGCGCTCTTGCCTGTTCTTCGCGCTGGCGGTTCGCCCAGGCGAGAAATGCGCGCAGAGAGGCCTCGCCTGTGGCGGCGAAGGCGCGGGCGCGGTCGATGAGAAAGCCGTAACGTGTCCAGCGCCCGCGCCACTGCCATTCATCCAGCGCCAATTCCCGGAGCTGCCGCGCTCGCACGAACTGCTCGATAAGCGCGGCCGGGGCGATCCACTTGCGGCGTTCATGGAATTCTGCCAGGACCGCCAGCGCGTCGGCGACGCAGCCGCGCGGGGGGCTATCTGCCGCAAGGTAGTCGAACTGACCGCCCTTGTCGACGAATTTCAGCAGGTCGGCGTCGGAGCAGGCGAAGGCGGGCGAGCGCAGCGCGGCCACGACTGAGACAGGGTCGGTCGGGTCGTCGATGGCGGCGAGACAGTTGAGCAGGTCGCGCGCCTCCTGCGTGTTGTAGATGAGGGAGGCGCTTTCGAGCCGGTAGGGGATACCAGCGTCTTCGAACGCGATCTCAAGTGCATCGAAGCCTGTGCGGCGCGGCATCAGAACGCAGATGTCTTCATAGGCGGCCGGTCGGAGCGCGCCGCCGTCCTCCTCCGAACGAACTTGCCAGCCCTCCTCGATCGCTGTGCGGACGGCACTTGCGATGGCGTCGGCTTCGCGGCGGCGCACGACTCCCATGTTGCCTTCGATTTCTCCGCCCATATAGCGGACAGGGGGAGACTCGCCTTCCTGGGCGACGGCAACGAGGGGGGCATAGTCGGCCTGGGCTTCGCCCTGCATCCACTGGTTGAAAACATGGTTAACCCACTCGATGACCGGCGGTTGGGAGCGGAAGTTCTGTTGGAGCAGGACGCTGGCTCCGCCGACCGCCTCTCGCATCTGTTCGACCTGTTGAATGTCGGCGCGGCGGAAGCGGTAGATCGACTGTTTGGGGTCGCCGACGATGAAGAGCTTGCCGGCGGCTGGCCGCACTTCGCGCCAGTGCCGGGGACGGTTGTTGGGGGCGTTGGGGTCCCTGCGATCGGACGTCTCTTCGGCCAGGAACATGGCGATCTCGGCCTGCAGCGGGTCGGTGTCCTGCACTTCATCGATTAGCAGGTGGGTGTAGCGTTCTCGAAAGTGATCGCGTGCGGAAAGATCCTCCCGGAGCAGATCGCGGGCAAGGACGAGCATGTCGAGGAACTCGACTACGCCGGCGTTTTTGCGGGCGGCGGCGTAGTCGAGCGCAAAGCGCCGCAGCAGGTGGAGCACGGGTAAAAGCTCGGACGCCTGCTCGTTATCAGCGTCCTGGGAGCGGGGCGCATCAAAGGAGGCGCCGGCGAGCTGGTCGTGGTTTCTGTGAAAACTGACCGCTATCGTACGCAGGTGGGCCAGGGTCAAGCCTGCTTTCAGGGCAGGGCCTAGCGCATGCTGTGCCTCGGGGTCGTCGAGGATGGTATCAAGCCACGCTGCCCAGCGGTCTTCGAATGCGATCTCGGCCTCGATCTCGTCGCGGATGGTGAATCCCGGCGGCAGACCGGCTGCCAGCGGACGCTCGCCCAAGAGGCTGCCGGCGAAGCTGTGCAGCGTCTGAATGGAGGCCTGATCCAGCTCTTGCAGCGCCTGCTTGCAGCGTTCCCGCTGGGACTGGGGCAGGTCTTGGTTCTCAGCGGCTACTTCGAGGCTCTCGGCGATGCGGGTGCGCAGTTCGGCAGCGGCCGACTCGGTGAATGTAATCGCGGCGATGCCTCCCAGCTTGGCCCGGCCGGTCTTGATGAGGGCGATGACGCGGTCGACGAGACTGCGTGTTTTGCCGGTGCCGGCGCCTGCTACGACGACCATGTTTTCGTCGAGGCGTTCAAGGATCGCGTCGCGTGCCGGCTGGTCGGAAAGTGTGGTCATCAGCTTGCCTCCTCGTCGGCCATCGCTACGTAGGCGGACAGGCGTGGATCGTTGCTTTTGCGCTGCCAGTGCCGCTCGCGGCGGGTGGGGCAGAGGTTCCTGAATTCGCAATAGCGGCAGTTGCCGCCGTCCTTGCCCGGATTGGCGGGGAAGAGGCCGGCGCCGATGCCGTCGGTGATTGTGCCGACGACAGGGGCAAAAGCGTCAAGCATCTCGTCGAGAGGTGGCGGTTTGGGGGGACGGGTCTTGAAGTTGCCCTTCTCGGTCACGAACCAGTAGGCGACCTCTATGTCGACCCCGTCGCCGAGCAGCTGACGGGCGGCAAGACCGTAGACGGGGAGCTGGAGGAGTTTGCCGCGCTGGACGGGGTCTTTGTTCATGTTTGCGTAACTGCTCGTCCCTCCGGACTTGTAGTCGAGAACGAGGGCGGTGTCACCGGACGGTGAGAGGTCGATGCGGTCGATAAAGCCCCGAAAGCGGAGCGTACCGGTCTTGGCGCTCGACCACTTGACGGAGTCGAGCGGCGTCTGATTATCGTTCCTGGAGAATCCGAAAGCGTTCTCAATGGCGTGGGGTGATACACCATGCTTTTTGCGAAGTTTGGCGTCCTCCATGAGAAATCTTTCCAGGTCGCTGAGCATCTCGTCTTTGGCCAGCTCCCAGAGGAGTGGTTTGCCGGTGACGCCGCGCTGCTCGGCCTTCTGGAACTCCTCTTCGGCTATCTTGAGGAGTTTGCGGCGGTGGTCGTCGGTCCAGGGTTGGTCGGGCAGCGGGACGGTGCTCTGCTCCTGCGCGTCTTTGATGAAGTGTTCCAGGATCGCGTGCAGCAGCGAACCCCGCTCCAGGGCCGATATGGTGGCCAGATCCTCCGGTTGCTCGGGCGCGGCGATGCCGAGAACGTTGGAGAGGAAGTAGCGGAAGGGGCAGGTTGCCCAGGTCTGCAGCCGCGTCGGCGAGAAGAAATCACGGTTGGAATGCCCGATGCGGCCGGTTGGCGAGATGGCCGACGTGAGGTCTCCGTCCCAGTGGGTCAACGGCGCTGCGTTTCTGGCCCGCTGCATTTGCAGGGCGGAGGCCAGGACGGCTTCCGGCTGGGCGAGATGATGGGAACCGATCGGGTTGCCGAGCTGCCGCCACCGGGACAGCCGGTGGAGGTCGTAGTCGTGAAGGTCGGCGGGCTGCGATGATGAGATGGAGTCGATGCCGTGCTGGGCCGAAACTACCTCATCAAACCAGGGCTGTTCTCGCAGGGAGGCGAGGTCACGCGAACTGGAGAGCATCGTGGGATGGACGGGCGCGCCGTACAGGTGGGAAGCCTGTTCGAGAAACCAGCGGGACGGGTGTTGCTCGCGCTGGGCGATGTTGTTGCCGCGGGCGAAGGTGAGCACGCGGGTGCGTCCGGCGGCTACGGCGGCGATGTAGTCGTATCGTTCGGCAGCGGTGGAAGGAGGCGGCAGTCCCGCTCGATCGCGTTCGCGCTGCGGCAGCAGGGGGTCGTCGGGGCGGCGGGCGGGCACGCGGCCCTCGACCATGCCCACGAGGTATACCTTGTCGAAGCGCAGTCCGGCGGCGAGCCGGACGGGGCCGACGAAAAGGCCTTCGCCCAGCGCGCCCGCTCTTGCGGCGGGCCGACTGAGGGCCTGGTCGAGCGCAGCCCGAAAAGCGCCCAGATCGGCTTCGTCCTCTATTTCGTCGAGAATCGCCAGCTCCTGCAGAGCGGCCACAAGGGTGTCGCGGTTATCCTTCTCTTCAGGTGGGAGGGAACCTTCGTCGAGATATTGGTCAAGGAGCTCCTCGGTCCTTTGGGCAAGATCGCCCCATCGTTTGCCGTTATCAAGACGCGTGAGGGATTCGTGCAGCCTGAGCATAAAACGCCGCAAAGCCCACGCTTCTGCCGCGGACTGCTCCAAGTTCGTTTGCTCGCCCTCGGACAGCTCCTCGCTCTGGCTTGCGGCCGCGCGCTGCTGGCTGGCGGCATAGTGCCTCAGGCGGTCGCGCCACTGCTCTATCCCGGCGACGACGCCGGCTTCGCGTGAAATAGCGTCCCAGCGCGCGGGGCTGAAGCCGGCGGATGGGGTCTTGACCGGACAGGAGGTGAGCCAGCGCATGACGTCCTCCCTGGGCAAGTTGCTGCCGGCGAGATCGACGAGGCCTTTGAGGGTGCGCCCGCCCGGGGTCGCGGCAAGCGCTCCCGTTGACGGGCCGGCGATGGGGATGTGGGCCTCGGACAGTTGCTCTGCGATGAGCGCGGCATAGGGTTCGCGCTGCCAGTAGAAGATCGCCATGCGGTGGAACGGCGTGCCGGCGTGCGCCGCGGCGGCGATCGACCTGACGAGGCTGCGCACCTCTTCGCCGGTGTCGGGGGCGACGAGCAGGCGGTCAGGACGCGGGGGCGGCGGCGAGGAGGCAGGCAGGGCAGCGGAGTCGGGCAGGATTGCGTCGGCCTCGGCATCGCCGGTGGCGGCCAGGATCGTCGTGCAGTTCCATTTGTCGCTCAGGGCGTCGAACAGGCGTTGCTCTGCGAGCGTTGGGGGGTGGGGCAGGTAGGCGATAATGGGGCCAAGCGCGGTAAGGGCTGTGTCGGCGCGACCGGAACTCACGGCGGCGGCAGCGGTTTCAGCAAGCACTTCGCGGTCGTAGTATGCCTCGGTGCGCTCGCGAAAGCGTGTGTAGAGCCCAATGACTTCGCGGGACATCCCCCCGCGGCGTTCGAGCGCGTCGAGGACTTCGGGTGGGGCGTTACGAAGGACTTGGAATGTGGAGCGCAGGCTGGCGTGGAAGGAGGGATGGGCGCGAAAGGGTTTGAGTTCGCCTACGGCCTCGCCGGCCGCGCTGCGGACGGCAGCGAATTCGATGGCGGGCTTGAGCGGGGTCCGACCGGCGGCGGCCAGACTGGGCGCTCCAAGCAGCTCGGCGAGACGAGGGAGCTGCTCAAACCGTACGTTGACAAGGCCGCGCCTGCCGATAGCGCGGCGCAGATGGAGTCCGGCATAGGTTGTGGGCACGACGACGGTGAGGGGTGCGAAGGGGTCTTCGCCCTGATATTCGCTCAACAGGCTTTCCAGACGCGCCTGCGCGTGTTCGATGTGTTCAACATACGTGGGGGATTGCTGCATGTTTCGTGTCTCCATTGGGGGGCGTAGGGCACGCGGTCGATCTGCGATCTACCTGAGTATACGCCAGGATCCGCGGTGGCCGCACATAATTATCGAGTGGAGAGGGAGACGGGCCGCGAACATGCAGCAGGCGGTTGGCAGGTCAGCGCCCTTCCGCCCGAGCAGCTTCGATTTCGGCGCAGATCTCGTCAACGTCGAGGATGCCTGAGCAATGCTCGTCAAGCCGATCGATGGCGGCAAACAGATTGTTGATACGCCGCTGTCGCAACTCACGTTTCAGAAGAGCGGCCAGTGATTCCGAGGTGAGCAGGTCGGCTTGATCGGCTTCCTCAGCCAAGGCACGCGGCAATGATAGAGTCAGCGTAACGGTTTTCATGACCTTTTTCTCCGACATGGAAGTAGGGATCTGCATTCGCGATCTCCTGTGCAGAGCATTCGAGCGCGACTAAGCATTAGCACATAGGGAGAGAGGGGCACGGGCACATCCCAGATTCCTGGACAGCCGTTGTCTGAATCAGGATTTTCGGGAAAGAAAGGATTGTCAGGATGGCAGCCGTCTTGACTTGGATACCTCTGATAATAGCAGGGAAGATGCCGCTGAAGTTTGTCACCGGAAAGAACAGAATGATATCGTTGGTGTAAGGCGACTTGAGATTTCGAAGTGTAAACCGTTGGACTCAAGCCGGGAGACAGCCATTATGGCAATTGACAGCAGGGGCAGCGGAACAGATGTCAACATTGCGCTGCTGCGCGGGATAAATGTCGGCGGCAAAAACAAGCTGCCGATGAAGGAACTCGCGGCGCTATTTGTGGATGCGGGGTGCGAAGACGTTCGGACCTATATTCAGAGTGGGAATGTGGTATTTCGACTGGGTGAATCCGCGGGAGAGGAGATCTCTTCTGTCATCAGCTCGTCGATCTTAGATCGCTTCGATTACCGGATTCCCGTGATTGTCCGCACAGCGCGGGCGCTGCAGGAGATCGCGCAGGGCAATCCCTTCGTGGCGGCCGGGGCGGAGAAAGACAAACTGCACGTCATGTTTTTGGCGGAGCAGCCCGACAGCGCCAGTGTTGAAGCGCTTGACCCGGAGCGCTCGCCGGGCGACGAGTTCGCGGTGATGGGTCGTGAAATCTATTTGCACTGCCCGAATGGGGTTGCGCGCTCCAAACTTACGAACAGCTACTTTGATACCAGGCTTTCGACGACCAGTACTTCACGAAACTGGCGGACGGTGCAAAAGCTTCTCGAGCTTGCCGCAGATGTTGGGTAGGGAGCCGATTCGGAGTCCAAGCTGTTCCAGCGAACTGATGTCGTTCTGGTGGGAAGCTTTTGCGAATTTGATTCGCCCTGTGCCGAACGGTGGCCGACAGAACGGAACATCAGGTCGGCATGCAGGGCCTTACGTACCGATTTGCGAACGTCACTTTGTGAATGAATTCCACGAAGGCAATTGAATCGGATGTTACGCCAGCAGAAGGGCCCTAAAGTGCCGCGGCAGCTATAGTGAAAAAACTGCTGGCGTAGCCGTGCTGATTTTTTGTGCTATAATCGGGCCAGAACAGTTGCCGCTGCTCAGGCTTTTGTGAATGCCCGGCTGTTGGGGTTGCAGAAGCCTTTGGCATGCCTGGAGCCAGCCAACATGCGCAGTCCAGAAGTCAGAACGCAGACTAGTGACAGTACCCTTGGGATAGAATCGCAAGGGCCTTCGTCACCGGTTTGGCGCATCGCAACCCTCTTCCCAAATCAAGGCGCCTGGAGCGAGCAGGAATACCTGGCGCTGGATACCAACCGGCACGTCGAATTCGACAACGGCTTTGTGGAGGTGCACGACTTGCCGACTGATCAGCACCAAGCGATTATTTCGTATTTCATCTTTGTCCTCAGAACGCTTGCAAAGCAGATTGGCGGTGTGGAGCGAGCGGCCGGTTTACGATTGCGGCTGTGGGATCAGAAGTACCGGGAACCGGATATTGTATTTCTGCGCGACCGCGGCAGCAGCCTGCGACACGAAACCTACTGGGACGGAGCCGATTTGGCTATCGAAATCGTCAGCGCAAGTCTTGAAGACCGCGAGCGGGACCTGGTGGCGAAGCGAATCGAGTATGCGCAGGCGGGAATCCAAGAGTACTGGATTGTGGATCCTGCAAAGGAAACTGTCACTGTTTTGTCCCTAACCGGCGACGTCTACTCCGAACGCGGTTTCTTCGGTCGCGGCGATGTCGTTACATCTGCCCTATTGCCTGAACTTGCCCTGCCTGTCTCCGAGATTCTCGACGCGGATTAGACAAGCTATGATCAATTCTCAGCGTCGACTTGATCCCCGGTAGCATCCTCTCTTTCTGGCTCTTCCTCACCCTCAAATTCTGCAAAGTCGACGCGCAGGGCGGCCAGCTCCGTCTCCAGCTCTTCGATACGGGCCGCCAGTTCCTCGCGGCGGCGCTCCTTGTGTTCACTTTCTCGCGCAACTGCTTCTGCCTCCTCATCGACCATGCTGGTGTCATTGCGGATGGCGAGGAGGTGGACCGCCCAGAAGGCGGCGGCGGTGACGGCGCGCACGAGCCCGTCCAGCGTTTCGGCGGCGAAGAAGTCAGCGTTGGGGTCGCCCAGGGCCCAGAGGAGCAGGCGGTAGACGACCTGCGCCAGCTCGAACAGGATCAGGAGCGCGCCCACCAGGGCGATGCCGTACAGGTAGACGCGGCGGGGCCAGGATGCTCGCTCCTCGCGGCCGGCCTCGTTGTCCTGCTCGGCGACGCGCTGGGCGGTGCGCCAGTGCAGTGACCAGACGGGGGCGCCGACGGCGATGAGGCTCACCCCCGAGGCGAGTTGGTGGGCGCGAAAGCCTTGCTCAGCCGAAGCCGAGCCGATGATGGCCAGGTCCAGCAATCCCCGCAGCAGATCGACCAGGCCGATCCACAGCAGAAGCAGGCCGGTGGCGGCGACGGCGTAGTAGTAGAGACGCCGCACGAACTCGCTCTCGCGCGATTCGCCGTAGCGTTGCGCCTCGGCGGAAACCTGCAGCCAGTGCCAGCGCCAGGCGAGCACGCCGACCGGCAGCAGGCCGAGGGGCGTGGTCAGATCGTCGATGTCGATGTCCCCGGTATCGACCCCGCCGAACAGATACAGGACCCCTAGGCGCAACAACATCGCCAAAGGCACCAGGGTAATCGCGGCCGCCAGAACCGTGGCGCCATAGAGATAGAGGCGCCGCAGAGCCAGGCGGCCTTCCTCGGGCCGGGCGGTCATCAGACCATTCCAGTAGAGAGTGTTCAGCCGCCAGGCCAGTCCGCCGACAAGAACGGCGGCCAGCGAACCGGCGAAGCCGCGCTGCCGCCAGCCTGTGCCCACAGTCTCCAGGCTGGCTTCGCCAAACGGCTCGAGAATGATGCGCCAGACGAGGTTGAGGGCGTCGGCGGCGCCGGTGAGCAGGAGGCCAAGCCCTACGAGGCCGGCGATCAGTTGGAAGAGACGCCGCCAGGTGCCGGCCCAGCCTGACTCGGCGCCCAGATCGCCGTCGGCCTGGAGCAGGCGGGCGAAAAACATGGACAGGGTTATGTGGACGCCGGCGTGGAAAAAGTATGCCACCCACCGGCCCGGTCTCAGTTCTTCCTGCGCGGGCGCGGCGCCGAGGATGAGTTCGAGGCTGCCTTCGATGATGTGATAGAGGGAGCGGGCGCTGACAAATGCCGTGGTCGCGAGCACTGCGTAGAGAAACAGCTTGCGTAAGCCGGCGCGCGATTCGCCCGGTTGCGCAACCAGGCGGCGGATATAGCGCCAGTGGATGAGAAAGATGGGCGCGCTGACGATCAGGAACCCGCCGGGACGGGCGATGGCTCTTTGCACTGAGTCGGCGGCGGAGACGCCCAGAATCCTTTCGTCGGTGATCCACTGCTGGACCAGAACGTCGATCAAGTCGTAGGCGGCAGCGAGCCCGGCGACCAGACTGATGAAGGCGATGAGATAGAGATAGAGGCGGCGGATCATCGCCAACCTTGTTGTTTCTGTACCTGTCTGCTCAGTCATTGTTCACGCTCTCACAAGCGAGGAGAGAGGAACTGCAGGAGAGAAGAGAGTGAAGGGTTCACTCAGTCCTGCCCTTTTTTCGCTCACGCCTCGGAATCTGGCCTCAATGAATGATGTCGTCAGTGTCGATCTTCCACGCATCATCCTCGCGCACCAGGGGAATTGTGCGCCGGTAGGTCGAGGTGCCGCTGTCGAACAGGCCGCCCTGGCGGAAGTTGTCGATCGCGACGGTGACATATGCTTTGTCGCCCTCTTCGCTAATGTCCACATCCAAAATGCGCAGCCGCCGCGCGGTGCGGCCGGAGTCGTAATAGTTGAAACGCTCGCGGAAACGTATGTTGTCTTCATCTTCGACAACATCCCGGGAGTAGTGGCTCATCGCGACGTCCGGCTCATTGCGCACAGTGGCCAGGAAGGCGTCGTGGACCACTGCCTCGGGCGTGTCCTCGTTGAGATAGTCGGCGCTCTGCGAGCCGCGGCCGCCGGAGAAGGCTATCGTGATGACAGCGCCAACGACCAGGAGCAGCACTCCGAGAATGATGCCTAATGTAAAGCGATCGATTTTCATGCCCATTGGTACGCTTCCTTGTCACTCATCCGACTACTCGAAACCGGTCAGCTCAAAGGTGGCTTGGGAACGTCCGTCGATGAACTTCACGACGGGGAAGGGGGCGGTCTGTGCCACCCAAGCTTTGGTGGTGCGGTCGTTGGCCTTCAGCTCGACGACCCAGGTATCGAAGGGGCCGGCCGGCACGGTGACGCTCTCGCTGCGCCGCACCTGCAGGGCCACCCGCTCCATCTGGCCGGCGATCGGCAGGAAACTGTTGATACGGGTCGCGTAGCCCTGAGCCAGCGGCAGCGCGCGCATGATCAGCAGCAGTGTGCGCTCGTCGCGTATATCGGAGGGGACCTGCACGCGCTGATAGACTTTGGCGCCCTGGCGATTTGTCAGCGCGATGTCGACCTGGGCGCCTTCGAACTGCGTCTCCACCACCTGTTTGCCGCCGCCGAATGTACGGACGAGATGGCTGTAGACCGGGCGATAGCCGACCGGCTGCATCTCGATCGTTGCCTGCTCACTCACGCCGGCGTCGATGATCTCGCGGATCAACGTCCAGCCGCCGTCCTGCGCCAGCTGGTCTACCTGGAAGGTGGCGGTACCGACGATGCGGCCTTCGCGGTTGGTCACCCGATAGGCGCTATTTTCGCCGTCTGCCCAGACCGGCTCGCCAAAGATGAGCGGCTGTGGTTGGGCTGAACCGCAGGATAGAGTGAATAGGAGAGAGAAGAGAGTGAACACCTTCGCGAGTGCGCAGGGGGTGGAGATAGACGGGCGGCGTTCCCTTTTCACTTTTTGCTCCTCACCCCTCACTTCTCGAAGTTTCACTCCCCGCTGCCGGCCCGCTTCTCCTGCATCCACTTGACCGCGGCTGCGGCCAGCGCGGCGGCGCCGATCGGCAGAGCGTCCTCGTCCAAGCGGAAGGTGGAGGTGTGGACGAAGTAGCGCTGGGGCCAGTCGGGGTTATGTGTTCCCAGGCGCAGGAAGCTGCCCGGTGCGGCCTGCGCCATGTAGGAGAAATCTTCGGCGGCCATCACCATTCCCGCTTGCGGCGCGTTCTCTTCGCCGAGGAACTCGGCGGCCGCGTCCAGGGCAATTTGCGTCGCCTCCGGGTCGAGAACGGTGGGCGGATAGCCCTTCTTGATCGTCAGTTCAAAGCTGCCGCCCATGGCTTCGACGACGCCGCAGGCCCGGCGCAACTCGTCTTGCAGCAGCTGGCGCGCCTCCGGAGAGAAGCTGCGAATCGTTCCGTTGAGATAGACGCTGTCGGGAATGACGTTGTTCACGGTGCCGCCGTGAATCTGACCGATGGTGATGACGCCGGGTTCGAGGGGGTCGAGGCGGCGGCTGACAATGTGGTGGATGGCGTGAACGGCGTGTGCGGCCAGCACGATCGGGTCGTTGGCCACCTGGGGGCGGGCAGCGTGTCCGCCGGCGCCGCGTACGGTGATTTCGAACTCGTCGGCCGACGCCATCAGCGGGCCGGAGCGGCTTGCGACGATGCCGAGATCCTTGGTGGGATCCACGTGGATGCCGAAGACGGCGTCGACGCCTTCGAGCGCGCCTTCCTCAACCATGCGGATGCCGCCGGATTTGCCTTCGTCGTCGGAGGCTTCTTCGCTGGGCTGGAAGAGCAGGCGCACGGCGCCGGGCAGGCGGCCCTCGTCGGCCATCTCCTTGAGCAGGGTGGCGGCGCCCATCAGCATGGCGGTGTGGGCGTCGTGGCCGCAGGCGTGCATGAGGCCGGGGCGCTCGCTGTCGAAGCTGCTGTTGTTTTCTTCCTGGATTGGCAGGGCGTCCATATCGGCGCGCAGCCCCACGAGGGGTCCGCCGCCGCCTTGGATATGACCGACGACGCCGGTTTTGGCTACCTCGGTCTGGGTATCGATTCCCAGGTCCAGCATTGTCTTGTTGACGAAGCCGGCGGTGCGATGCTCGGTGAAGGTCAGCTCGGGGTACTTGTGAATCGTGCGGCGCCAGGCGCTGATTTTGGACTGGATGGCTTTGGCGCGCGCATACAGTTCTGCGCTGGTAATTGGTGTGTCGTTTGACATCGGTGCGCTCCTGTTCGAGCATTTTTTGCGCTCGCCGTTGGCGAGAGGACGAGAGCGGTGCGGGTGCTGTGGGCGGTTATTCGGTTTGGGGTACCTGTCATTTCAGTGAGCCATCGTGCTGGATCGCTCAGGCCTTTACTTTATTATACTACGCTTATGCGTCTTTGGTTTCGCCTGCGTCCTCGGTAGCGCAGTCCAAATGGGGGCGAGAAAGGGCACCCACGAGGGGTGCCCCTACGCTAATTGAACAGAGGCGGGGAAGGAAATTGCACAGAGGATGTGCAATTCCGCTGCTGTGGGTAGCCTCGCACTGGGAGGAAAAATTACACAGGCGATGTGTATTTCCAGGGCTTTGGGTTCCTTCGCTTTGGAGGGGCAATTGGACAGTCGATGTTCAGCTCCACTGCTGTGGGTTGCCTGGTTTTGGGGGAGAAAATTAGACAGTGGATGTTCAATTCCGCCGCTGTGGGCTCCCTCGCATGGTGAGAAAAATTACACAGTGGTTGTGTAATTTCTCTGCTGTGAGTTCCCGCGATTAGGGGGAAGAAAATTAGACAGTCGATGTTCAATTTTGGCAGTTTCGGGCGCCTTGGCGCGGGGTGGGACAGAGCTTTGGCGGATTCAGTTTCCTAGTCATGTTTGGTTGGTTTCATCGTGTGCGCGGGGATTGACCGCAAGTTGGCGTGCCTGCCATTTTCGGGCATGGAAACACGATTATATTATATTTCATTGTGTTTTAGCGATTCCTGGAACGGCAGGGGAACTGCGGGGGAACTGCAGGGGAACTCCAGGGGTTAGGGGTCAGGGGCTGAGATAGCGGGCGAGGAGGTAGACTCTGTTGGCTAAACACCTTTCTCTAGACACGTTGCTGGAGAAGAATACGCACGGTGGTCTAGTTAGGGCGGGGCGTTGCGGGGGCGCAGCCCCCGCACAAGGGAGGGCCGAAGGCCCGGACGCCCAAAGGCAAGGAGAGAGAAGAGAGGAGAGAGAGAACACCGATTGGGCTGACGGAGAATGGGACTGGAGATGATCGTGACTTGGTTGCAGCGAGAGGTATTCGAGGGGTTAACCCTGTTTGGGGATGCACGTCTGGGTTGCTGATGACGTTTGGGGGTAGGCATGGACTGCGGTCGGGGTCGGGATTTTGCGCATTTTGGCCAATGCAGGAAAATTAGGCGCTACTTTCTACCGTTACCGGGACCGGCGGCATTGACAGGGCGCCGGCCCGCCACTATTTGGGGCGAACAATGACTTCTGTTACCAGCCGTGAAATCCAACTGCGCAGCCGTCCGCACGGGTTGCCGACGGCGGACAATTTTGCGCTCGTCAGCGTCGAGGTGCCGGCGCCCAGCCAGCCGGACCAGGTGCTGGTGCGCAACCGTTTTATCTCGGTGGACCCCTATATGCGGGGGCGGATGCGGGATACGCGCAGCTATACGCCGCCCTTCGGGCTGGATGAGCCGCTGACGGGGGGCGCGGTGGGCGAGGTGGTCAGCTCGACGAGCGATCAGTTTGCGGAGGGGGACTTCGTCCTGCATATGCTGGGCTGGCGGGAGTACGCGCTGGCGGAGGCGCGGCATCTGGCCAAAGTGGACCCGTCGCTGGGACCGCTGCAGAGCTACCTGGGCGCGCTGGGTATGCCGGGGATGACGTCCTATGTCGGGCTGCTGGACATTGGGACGCCGAAGGAGGGCGAGACGGTGTTCGTTTCGGGCGCGGCGGGCGCGGTCGGCGCCCAGGTGTGCCAGATCGCGAAGATCAAGGGGTGCCGTGTGGTGGGGTCGGCCGGGTCGGAGGCCAAGACGCGCTGGCTGGAGGAGGTCGCGGGCGTGGATGTGGCGATCAATTACAAGGAGACGAACAATCTGCGGCGGGCGCTCAAGAATGCCTGTCCGGACGGAATCGACGTCTATTTCGAGAATGTGGGGGGCGAGCATCTGGAGGCGGCGCTGCAGTATATGAATGACTTTGGGCGCATCGTTGTATGCGGGATGATCAGCATGTACAACGCCACGTCGGCGGAGCCGGGGCCGGCAAATCTGGGGCTGATTATCGGGCGCCGGCTGAAGATGCAGGGTTTTATCGTGTCGGACCATCCTGAACGCCGCGACGACTTTCTGCGCGATGTATCCGGCTGGATGCAGGAGGGCAAGCTCAAGTGGGAGGAGACGATCCACGAAGGGATCGAGAATACGCCCGAGGCGTTCATCGGGCTGTTTCATGGCGAGAATCTGGGCAAGATGCTGGTAAAAGTGTAACTGCAGTGGTCAGTGGTTAGTGGTCAGTGGTCAGTAACTGCAGGTAGCACTGGCGTTTACTGAGGATTGGAAGCTTCTGCGGGATTGGGAGGGCCTATGGGTACGCGAGCGATGCAGCCCCCGATGGGGCTTTATTTTGAGGAGTTTGCGGAGGGTGACGGCTGCGAGAGTGTGGGCCGTACGGTAACGGAGGCCGACATTGTCAATTTTGCGGCGCTGTCGGGCGACTGGAACCGGATTCATACGGACGTGCATTACAGCCAGGAGCAGATGTTCGGCGAGCGGGTGGCGCACGGGCTGCTGGTGCTGAGTATCGCCAGCGGACTGGCTGTGCGGATGGGCTTCATGGAGGGCACGGTCGAGGCTTTCATGAAGCTGGAGTGGCAGTTTCGGCGGCCTGTGCTGATCGGGGATACGGTGCGCCTGCGGGCGACGGTGCGCGAGAAGAAGCCGATGCGGCGGATGGGCGGCGGTGTGGTCACCTTCAGGATGGAGGTGCTGAACCAGAGGGACGAGGTCTGCCAGCGGGGTAGCTGGGAGATTCTGTGTAAGAACCGGCCCGCCGGGGCGGACGCTGAGGCGTAAGGGCGCTGGCTGCTGCGCATGATTCTTTCTTTGCCTTTGGCGTTGGCGCTGGCCGTGCTGCTGGCGCTGTTGGGCGGTCTGCTGTTGTGGCTGGGACGCCGCCAGCGGCAGAGCAGCGGCTTGCCGGCGGGCTCAGTGTTGTACCAGGACACGGAAGAGATGGAGGCGCCGGAGCATCCGCTGCGCAGCCGGCGCTATGGGCTGGTGGGGCGGCCGGATTATCTGGTGCGGACGCGCGACGGGGGCAAGAGCTTCGTCGTGCCGGTGGAGGTGAAGAGCCGCAGACGCCCGGCCCAGCCATACGCCAGCCATGTTCTGCAGCTGGCGGCGTATTGTCTGCTGGTTGAGGATAATTTTGACGCTGCGCCCCCGTACGGTCTGCTGCGTTACGCAGACGCTACGCTGCAAATCCCTTTTACAGATGAACTGCGCGGTCGGGTGCTGGATACGGCGGCGGCGATCCGGCAGGCGCGGCGGGCGGAGGACGTTGGCAGGAGCCACGATGAGGCGCGGCGGTGTGTTAGCTGCGGGTATCGGTCTGCTTGTGGGGGGGAGGCTCTTGCTTAGGGGGTTTTAGATTCTTAGTGAACTGCAACGGCAACACCTTTGTCCACGGAGGACACGGAGGGCCACGGAGAACGGCAACTGCAACTGCAACTGCAGAACGGCAACTGCAACTTTTTTTGTCCGCGAAGGGCCGCGGAGAAACACGGAGAACGTCAACGGCAACGGCAGAACAGGGCTAGCGGTGTAGCGACCTTGCTGACCACTGACCACTCGCCACTGACCCCTGCCGTCACGGTAGTGGCGGCGGCAGCTGGTCGAAGTGCAGCTGGCCGGCCTGGCGCAGCTGGCGGTGATTGCGGTTGGCGCGGCGCTTGGGCGCGTCGTAGGTGTTGTGGCAGTAGGGTAGGCACCAGGCGAGTTCTCCATGTGGAGCTTTTCCCAATGCCCCCCTCCGAACCGGGCGTGCAACTTTCATTGCACCCGGCTCTCCAGTGATTTTTCTGCGAGGTCCCATTCTTTTCTGTGAACGCCTGTATGGATAGCCTGGTGGCAGCCCTTGCAGGTCATCAGTGTCTTTCTTCTGATGGCTATCATCCTCTTCTGCCAGGCTGATTTTTGCCTTCTACCCGGTTTGTGTAGATTCTTCAGCTTGTTCACATGGTGTACTTCTATTTCCCCGGATTCTCCGCACATCTCACAGACTTGGGCGTCCATACGTTTTAGCAACTCCGTACGATTGCCGTACAGCTTTCTGTTGTCCGTTTCGTTGAGTTTCTCCGGGTATGGGTTTCTCTTCAAGGGTATTGCGCCGAATGTTGCTATGAGCGGTCTCTTCCCTTCTCTTCTTACTACCTCCTGGACCACTTTGTAGCTCTTCCCATTGACCATTTTCCTCCCTCTGTATCTCTTTGAGGTCCGGACTACGGACATTTTGAGTTTGTGGGCCAGTGTTTTGAGTAGGGATGTTTCCGTTATCCAGCGTAATTTGGCGAATTTCTCGATGTTGTAAGCCATCTGGTAGTACTGCACGAGTCCGCTGTATTCAAGCTGGTACTGCATTATGATGCTGTAGACGGTGTCACGTGTCAGTTCTTTCCTGTGGATTGGTTTTCCACCTTTTGTGTATCTTTTGGTGGAGTTCTTCACCACTTCTGCGGGTACGCCGAACCATACCTTGCCATTGACTGCTTTCCTCTCTTCACTCTGCATTATCCGCAGGTCGTAGCCCAGGAATCTGGCTTTTCCAGTTCTGGCGTGTGTTATTAGGGTCTTTTCCTCGGACATTTCCAGTTTTAGTTCTCCCAGGAGAAATTCCCTTATTTTCCGCTTTATCTCGTTTGCTTCACTTTTTGGTCCTGCGAAGCTGAGAAGGAAGTCGTCTGCGTACCTTATGTACCTTAGTTTTCTGTACTTAGGGTCATTTGGTACGACAGATGATAGTGGCTTCATCATCTTCCCGTAGAGTCGGTATGCTTCTCTGTCTCCCTCTTTTTTTGCCTCTACTCGTTTGTCCACTAGGCTTTGATAGTGGGAGCATTTTCCTCTTCCACCGATTTTGTACCGGCTTCGGTTGTATTCCGGCAGCAGTTCACTCTCTATCCACTTGTCCAGTTTGTCCAAGTAGATGTTTGCTAGGAGGGGGCTTATTATCCCTCCCTGGGGTGTCCCGCTGTAGGTGTTATACCTTTGCCAGTTCTCCATGTATCCAGCTTTCAGCAATCTCCTTACCAAGTTCAGGAATCGACCGTCCTGTACGTCTTTTCCCAGGATTCTTATGAGAGTCTCATGGTCGATGTTGTCGAAGCAGCCTTTTATGTCGCCTTCTATAAACCAGTTGGTATCTGCGTGTTTCTGCGAGATTTCCCTTAGGGCTGTATGACAGCCTTTTCCTGGTCTGAAGCCGTGGCTTGTTTCGCTGAATTGTGGCTCGTAGTATGCTTCGAGTAGGATGGTCATAGCAGTCTGTAGCAGCTTGTCGTCTCCTGATGGGATTCCTAGCGGCCTTGACTTGCCATTTCCTTTCGGTATGTACGTTCTTTTTGCTGGTTTCCACCTGTAGGTCTCGGTCATGATTCTCTGGATTATTTTGTCTATGCGTTTCTTAGACATTCCGTCCAGTGTTTCTTCGCCTGTTCCTTTGGTGGTGGCTCCAGCGTTGGCGTAGATTCTGCTGTACGCTAGTTCGTACAGTTCCGGCTTATAGAGTTCCCGGTAGATTCTTCTAAGAGGTTTTCCTTCTCTACCCCTTGTCTCGATGACTTGGAGAACAGTTTCGGTTTTTCGCGTCATGCGTTCCTCCCTGTCTCTTTAGTCTGAATCACCTGCCCCCCTTCGCCATGTAAGCGGCTTTCCCGCTCTCGGACTACTATGGGGGCTCCGTCGCCATATACCTCTCGGTACTTAGGCGATCCCGAACTTCCGTTGATGTGTGTGATAGGCTCGTTTAGGTGCCCCGTTCGACTCCTTGGTTTTCCTCCTTGGAGAATGTGTCCCCCTCGGCAGGTTTCCATTGGGCCAGGCTTGCGCCCGATGGCTTTTTATCGGCTCAACGCTGCAGCCGAATTCTGGGGATTCGGGTTTCATCCATAGATTTCCCGAAAGTCCTCTGTTTATACTCACTGGAATCTGGGGTTCAGGCAGTCTAGCTTTCACCATACGTGCCGGGCCTCGACGTTCTGACCTTCCTATGGCTGTCATTGTCAAACGCCTTTCTTCCACCATGCTATTTTCCTGTCCTCCTTTCGGATTCGAGTAGGGTGGTTGGCCCACGCGATTTCCTGCTCTCGTGCCTAATTGTTAGGCTACATACTTCAACGTAGATCGGCGCACGCGCTGGCACTAGGCGCGCAGGTTTTCTTCGCGGTTGTCGCTTGGATTGTGATTCAGGTGGCCGACGCTGAGCACGACGACGCTGCCCGTCTCAGGGTGCGGTTCGCCGTTCACAGCGCCGCAATCTTCACATCTGCCGCCGGCGCGCTCGAAACGGATGCGCTTGCTGATGGCGGGCCAGTCCTTGGGGTAGAGGTCCTTCATCGATGGGTGTATGGGCATACTTAGTCCCTTAACTGTTCGTCGAGCCATTCCAGTTGTACCTCAATTCTGTCGGCGAGTTCGCTGTCTGCCAACGGCAGCGCGACCTGGTAATCCTCTCTGGCTTTCTCGAGTTCGCCATGCTTAACATAGCAGATGGCCCGATTGGCGTAGGGGTACGCGTCTTTGGGATCTAGCCTGATTGTGTGCGTGTAGTCGGAGATGGCCTGGTCGCAGTCGCCGAGGGCGTGATAGCTGCGGCCCCGAATGTTGTAGGCGGGTGCATTTCGGGGCTTGAGCTTGATGGCGATATTGCAGTCAGCGATGGCCTCCGTGTACTGTCCCTCATAGTAATAGGCAAGGGCCCGGTTGAAGTGGGCAGACGCACCGTCGGGCTCGAGCTTTATGACGACACTGTAGTCTGCGATAGCCCTCTCGTACTGTTCCTCTTCATAGTAGGCAATGCCCCGCTGGAAGTAGGCCTCCGTATAGCGGGGGTTTTCCTGGATCGCGGCGGTGTAGTCGGCGATCGCTGCTGGGTAGTTTCCCAGGTCTAAATGCTCGTTGCCCCGTTCGTAGTGCTTTGTCGGCGTGTTGCAGGCGTTCAGCAGGAGCGCGACGGCCAGTATGATAGCGATGAGGGAATGTCGTTTCATCTTTAATCTCCTTGGTTCAACCTCCCTGGGCGAACAGTTTCGCCATCGCGCTCTGCGCCGCGGCCGCGTGGCGGGTATAACGCGCCGGCATCATCGACGACTGCCAGCGCCCGTGCTCCATGATGGCTGCGAGCGAGATGTTGGCCGCGGCCAGGGCCTGGGCCGCGCCGACGCACGGGCTGTGGCCGCTGTAGCCGAAGCCGAGACCGGCAGGCCTGGGCGATGCGGCGCGTGATCTGCGGCGGCGACAGCTTGAAGACGGGGCCGGACGGCGGCCCGGGCTGCAGGCTGGCCCTATGTGTTTCACGCTTAGAATCGCTCTCAGGGCTTCGCGCCGCCCCGATTCAGCCCCGCTTCCAGGTAATATAACAGCTCTTGGATATCTGAAATTGCTTCTTCCGTACCCCACTCGTGCATGTATGGTCTGCCTGTGTACCCCTCCATCAGCCGGTCCAAAACCTTGCCAACAGCCAAGAGAGCTTCATCTACATGCTGAGGGTAGATTAGCGGAAGGCTAGTTTGATTATTGAGAGTTACATCGCGATCCAAATGTGCGATGCTCTTATTGCGGTATATCCTCATCACTTCTATTTTAGCCTCTGCTTCTTTGATAAGTTTTTCAACTTTTAACCTAAGAGTTGGGTCGCTGATGTCGTCCAGCAAAGCCCGAAGTGATAAATTGTGTCGAGGGTTACTGGATGGACCCTGCTCTGCTTTGTCAGTGAGTTTTGAAAGTCTGAGAATCGCATCATCCCAGAAAACCGTACGTAACTCAACAAAGAAGTATCCTCCCGTATCCAACAGCAACTCTCGGTGTTCTCCATCTTCTGATAGCACATCAAGTTCACTACTCATAGCCCAATTCATATGAACGTGATGTACCTCCCTTCTAAGCGCATTGTATTTTTTACCTAATTCGGGGCCGAGTGCTCTCACAGCTTCGTTGTTTACACGAGCTGCCTCGTCTCTAGCCGCAACGGCTTTCTTAATCGCCTCCTCAAGGTCGCCGGATATCTCAAAACCTTCGTGCATTTCCATCTTTCCCCATTGTTGGTTGCTATTGTGCCAGTGTAAGAGTATTGGGAAAGTTCGGAAAAGGCGAACGAACGGCGCTGGCGGGCGGGGATTGCATATCTGATCACCAAATGTCGGGGCGACGTCCGGGGTTTAGGACGGTTGCGTAGTAGACGGAGGCGGCAAGCAGGGTGATGCAGAAAAGTATGATCAGGACGGGGCCGATGCAGCTTCGCAGTTCGTAGGAGAAGTCGTTTCTGTTCGGTGGCAGGAGGGACCATGACGTGGGCCTGTTTTTGGTGTCTCTGGGGAAGGTCCGTCCTCGTTGGAGGGTCAGCCTTTGTGCGCTTTTGGTGTCGACGTATCTGCCGGTGTCTTCGACGCGGTGGCCAGAGGGCCATTGATGCTGTGTCTCTGGCTGCCTTAGTGAAATTGATTGCCCTTGAAGATGGCCGCGGCCGAGAGCGAGAGGGTAGCCGGTGAGCTGGTCTGCGCGCGCTGGCGGGCGGGGCCGGAGCGGGCCTGCCAGGTGCGGTGCCCTGTACGCTCGCCTAAAGGCGCATGCATCCCCCTACCCTCCTCCAGCCGCGATGGCGACAATGATAAACACGACCCCTATCGCAATAACCCAGCCCCAGCAGCCCATACCGCTTTTCGCTTCGAGTTCCTCTTGCTCGCCCGCTTCCGATATTGCTGCCGCTTTACCTGCATGGAATCCATGATGATATCCCTCTGAATACCACCGCTGTCTTTCTTCGTCTGCATATGCCCGTTGTTTCGATTCGAATTGGGACGCTTTTATTCTCGCGATTCTGCGCTGACGAATCTCTTCCAGTTCCTTATCGATCTCCGACATCTCTCCTAAAAGGCGCACCACGAGGGCTGTGTCGCGCTGCTCAGACTCCTTGTTCATTTCTACTTCAACCCGAGATCCAAGATACTCTTTACGGGCCCGCAACTTTTCCGCCTTCGCCTCGTCATCCTCGACCATTACTGGATATCTGCTCATTTGGCCCTCGCATCGTCAATGTACCGATTACCGAAAGGCTGGTCTCGGCCCAGCTAGACCCGGCAATCCAAGGGTAGAAAGGGAACGGCCCGCAATCAAAGCGGACCTCTTCTTTTCTCCCGGCCTATCTACCGCCAAGGCTTAACTGCACGTGTCCGTCCAGGCGGGATATAGTTAATGCGGTCCTTAAAGGCCTTGATCCTCAAGGGTAGATCCTCCGGGTCCATTCGTCTCTCCCGATTTCGCTCACTCTGTCTGTCGTAGCAATCAACCCGGTCAACACAGTTCGCCTTAACGTAGGCAACCTCCTTGCCTGCCGAATTGTATACCGGCGGCCTCGGTTTCACTTCCTCAATGCCGCCCACATAGCCGCATAGTCCGCACTTGTGCGTTACGTCGTCGCCCATGTCATCTGTCTCCTGTGTGCGTCTGTCTTCAGTACTGCGTAGACGAAAGGCTGCGGTTCGGTCTGCAGTGCCCGCCAGCGCTCTTTGATCAGCATCGCTGAATCCCGCCCTATGGGAGCCATTTCGTCCGGACATTTTCATGTTGGTTGATATTGTACCATTGTAGAAGTATTGTCAAAGTTCGGACAATGCAGCCGCGCGGCCAGGCTCGGCGGGGCAGGCCTGCCAGGCCTGGGCAGCAGTGACCGGATCCTGGTCACGCCGTTCAACGGCAACTTCAGGAACGGCAACGGCAGAACAGCGCGAGCCGGCTGGCTGGCGACCTTAACTGACCACTGGGGTTACACATGAACACAGTTGCGGAGAAACTTCTCGACCTGCACCTGTCCGGCGCGACGATCATCGAACGCGGTTACCGCACGATTCCACCTGACTGGTTCGTCGACGCCAATGACCGCGAGGGCCATGTGCAGTCGTGGACGGAATGTTTTCCCGGCGTGCCGCAGAACCCGGTCATCTTCCTCGAGGATTCGACCGAATTGGGGCGAAGCTGTACCCGGACCGCAGGTACCCATACCAGTGGTCAGTGATCAATATTTGGTGATCAGTTACGGTCTCCAGCTCGCTCACTGGCTGGATGCAGTTCACTGGCCACTCGCCACTGGTAACTGACAATTGGTGTTGGCGGCGCGGAGGCGGGATCTGGGTTGTCGGCGTGTTGCTGGGATCGCGGCGCGTGATGGGCCGGCGGGGGGTGAGCGGCGGTATCACACACATGCTGGCGCCGCGGCATGACTGGTTTTGGACGGGGCGTTGCGGGGGCTCCTTTAACTGTAGAGGCTAGTGGTTTGTGGTCAGTAAACTGCAGCTGGCTAGCTTGCGAGCTAGCGACCTTAACTGATCACTGACCACTGGTGTTAGTCTGAGAGTGAGGGTGGCGAGCCCGTGAAGATCAGATATGTGGCGCCAGGCTGACCGGCATGGTCTGTGCCCGAGGGAGTGGCGATACGGCCTTTGACGGGATGTTTAAGCAATTGAACAGTCCGGAAACCGAGATTGGCGTTTCCGAAATCCAGTCCGTCTTGGCAGAAGCGCGCCAGCAAGCGCTTGAGAGAGGGGATTTTCGGCAATAGCAAAGAGGTCTCTGGTCTTGTTCCCGTAGCCGTATGGCAGTAAAAACCGCGCACAGCATAAAATGATCTATACGAATCGAGATAATGCTGCAGTCATTTAAAGATTGGCGTTTCGCGTTGATGTGGGGGCTTGCGGGCGTATTCGCCGCAGTTGTCCTCCACTTGTTGCCGGAACCGTTTCACGTTCCATTCAGTGGGGGCTTTCCGACGGGATGGGTGACGATAACTCTCATTATGTGGATACTCGCGCGGTTCCGTAGTCGCAGATAAGGGCAGCATGGCCCGGCGGCATTCCAAGAGGGACTCATGCTCGGAATCCACCTTGTTGAGCGCATCCTTGACGGCGACATCGAAGCGATCATAATCGCCCTCACGCCCTTCGCCCTTGCTAATGGGAAGGGGATTATATACTTTAGTGGGGCTTATATACCTAAGTAGCCAAAAGTGGGGCCGGATGCTTTAAGGGGTTTCCAAGCTCTTGGTTAGAAGGAGAAGTTGTAGCGTATGTTAAAAGGTCAAGTTGTTAGACCAGTGGAACAAGCTGTGGGAAATTCAGCAAAAATGGCAGTGAGGCTCTTGCCAGATTTGGATGTGGAATGAAGTGCTGACTTATCGAATCCAAGTCGCCAGAGAACATGGCGGCCCGGATTTGGTTTTAGGCTGAAACCTGCAAGTT
This sequence comes from Caldilineaceae bacterium, assembly GCA_965207495.1. Classification (GTDB taxonomy): domain Bacteria; phylum Chloroflexota; class Anaerolineae; order Caldilineales; family Caldilineaceae; genus Bin5. Next base: position 810,265 of record OZ242287.1, on the reverse strand, counting down.
CGTCCACCAACGAAAGGAGTTCAAGGTGCTCTACGCTCTCACGCGTCCATTACCCCAGTCGCAACGAAACGAAATCGCTGACAGAATTGAACGAGCCTATCAACAAAACCATCCTGACGCTCTCAGACACCACCCAGAACTCGCCTACGCCTGCGACGCTGAACCTAGCTACAATTACTGTTGTGTCTACTGTGCCGAAGGAATCGTGTGGCTCTATGGAAAAAACTCCCCGCGACGATATCTCAAACATCGCGAGAACTCCTGTATCGACAACCCAGGAATCAACGACACCGACACCAGAACCCGCGCCGGCACACGATGCCAAAACTCACCACCTTAAACCCTATGCCCCAAACTGCGTATTGCCTTGGATATTAGCTCCTATCAATTCCCAACACCTGTCGCCGGAAATTCACGTAACTTTGTCGTCTTCCTTCTATGAAATTCCAGAGTCAGCGCGACGGTCCTTGTTCTTGTCGAGTCGCTTCCATATCCACTTAGGCCGCCGGTTTACGACTAGATCCACCACGCCAAAAACTAGCAATATAATAAGTATGTCGAGTATAACGAGCCAACCTAGAACGCGAGGGAAAAGGACCATGCCAATCGCAAGAATAATCAAGACCGTCCCGGCAATCAAAGATGTCTTTATGAGGATTCGTTCGTTATCCATATCCACCTCTCGTTCTTGACTGAATACTGAAACGACACGGGAACATATTATGCGGCACTACTCCTTATCAGCCCGCTTCCACATCCACATAAGCCACCAATAGAAGACTGTAGCCACCACGCCAATGCCTCGCCAAATCACTCGAATACGAAACGAGGTAGATTATGTTGGCAAAATTAAAAAAGGTTTCAAAGTGCTTTGGCGACGCCTATACTCTTGGCTCGTGAAAATAAGCAACGGGTGGCTCATAGACCACTGGATAGCTCCCGGCCCATTTGACGAATGAGAAAACGACAGGCAAGGGCTTGGCTACTAAAGTATATAAGCCCCACTTTAGTCACATTAGGGAGGGAAATAGAAAAAATGAACGAATTCCAAGAAAGGAAAGGCAATTGGTAGTTAGGGGTTCAATTGATAAACCCGGCCGCCTTCCCATTGTCGGGAGCAGGAAAGGATGCCAGGCCGGGGCTTCTTAGAAGACGGCAAGCCTAAACCGCCATCAACGAAGGCGAGACCATTTACGGTCTCGCCTTTGCCCTCATTCGCCCCACAACCACAATAGAGCCCGCCACCACCCTGACGGAATCCAGACCCCTCTTAATGCGCTACACCAAAAAGGATGATCGTGATGCTCACCATGCACAACAGGGGAATCCCTACTCCAGCACACACATAAAACGACATCCACAAACCCCACTGTGTATTGTCCGGCACCGAACGCTCCACCCATGTGCGCAAACTCATCATGCATCCGATGCCAGTGGCAAACCCCATCATTGCCAACAACATGACCATCATGACCACCATTAAGCCCGGAGAATCGACCAAGTAGTGCCTCAGCACACTCATGAACTGCAAGCCAAACAGCGACAGCGGCACAAACCCCACCATGACGTTGAAACGCACCCTCTCTTTGTTCGCGGAGTGGATTTCTTCAAAAACCATAACAAAAAACACTCCCAACACAGAAGCGGTGAAGATGAACACCAGGATTGACAAAACAGAACCAGCCATCGCACCCCCCATCTTTCCACTTATGGTTGGCCCCAAAGACTAGACCACTGACCGGCCGCCGGCGCCTGAGGCCCTCTTGTCTGCCGACCCTGTCCCCGTGCTTGTCGGACTAACATAACAGGTGGTGCAAACATCGGGGGCAGGTCACGCGGCGCGCTCCTCGTTCTTTGTTTTGACTCAGCAGATAGGAGAAAGAATGATGAGAAAGCAACTTTCCAAGAAGCCCACGGCCTTGTACGTCGGACTAGGAGGTACGATTGGACTCGTGGTCATTTTCTTACTGGAACCCTTCATGCCCCAGGCATTGTCAAAGGATACCGCAGAATTCTTACGGCGGCTTATAACATGGTGGTGCATGACATTTTTTGTCGCTCTCGCTCTCGGCCAACTGAAAATCAACAAGCCGGATGACTGACACCTTAAGGCTAATCATAGAGTTTCTTGAAAAAATAAACATCGACAGCTAATGACTGCTCGCACTCTCGCCCGCACACGCGGGGATAGACCTTTGGATAAGGACTTACATCGGACTCTACCCCAACCGCACAAGGAAGAAAAGCATGACAAGAGGATTCAGTAAGGGCAGAGGCTCTAGGAGAGGCCGGTCGTCCACTGGAAGCACCAGTTCGAGTCGGAAAAAAGGCAAAGTCAAGAACGGCAAGTCCGTTCAGTATTCTATTAAGGGGGCCGATGGGCAAACCAAGTACATCGGCACCACCAATAACCCGTCCCGCAGGGCGGGTCAACACAAGAAATCGGGCAAACTGGGGTCTGGAGACCGTCTTGTTGTGGAAACACGCCCCACGTTCCGGTCTAAAGCTGAGAGAGTAGAAAAAGAAAAGTTGAAGTCGTTCCGGCAGAACAATGGACGGAATCCGCAGCACAACGTAACGAACGACGGCAAGCATCATCCACGCTAATCATGTGAAAAGATGGGCTGGGGCAAAATCTGTCATAAGTCCCATTTCTTTCTTTTTCATTCTCCAATGTGACTAAAGTGGGGCTTATATACTTTAGTAGCCAAAACTGGGCTTTTTGTAACTTGATACAAAATTCCTCAAAATTCCCGAACAGGTCTCATTTCAGGCTCCTCACATACCCGCAAGAAACGTCACGACATAACTCAGAAAGTTGAGCAGGCCCATAACTGCAACGCCGAAGTAGTAGAAGAACGCAAAGGTCGGCTCTACGTACAGTTCCATAAAAATGGCGAAATCCTTCATGCCCTGCGTAAGTTCTGGCTCCATCGTACGCCCCCTCTTTGTTCAGCCCTACAGGTTTTGACAAAAGCCTGGGCCGACATTCACGCCTAGGCTCTTGCTCTTGTTAACCGCTACCCGGAGCCGTGATCAATCAGCTCCCGGGTTGTGACTATACTCCACAGGGTTACACTGAACGGTATGGTGTTCTCTGGGATGATCTACACATTCCCACGTCGCATGGAAGATGTAGTTCGTCCGCCAGCCCGCAAGTTTGACGCCAGATAGAGGGCCTGATTACCCTACATCTCTCTCAACGCAGTCTGAAGCATCCAAGCCAGAAGAGCCTACAGAGTCACAACCACCACAGAAATCTGAACAACAGCACCAGTCGGATCAGACTCACAATGGATAATTGATGTTCTCAGTCTTTCAAAGAGTCAATTTGCGATCTGGAAATTGCGTTAGGCAAGACGAATGAAGTCGTTGAACGCGTCTTTATCCTTCCAAAGAGTCCGCCGAACCTTTTCCCGTGTCCGGTATTTAGTCTGATCTTCGATTTTACACCTCTTCAAACCCCTATCGGGCACCTAACTGCACTCCGCTTGAGATCATGACCCTATTCCTGCTACCGTTGTCCATCCCTAGTCTTGGCTACTAAAGTATATAATCCCCAATGGAAAAGGAGTGAATAGGGATGCAAGAGGAAAATGGAAAGTCAGAAAAGCATGGAATCACCATCGGCTATGTCGTCACCTGCATTATCGGGATTCTCTTTTTTGGATTTATCCTCTATTATGTTTTTTTCCCTACGATCTACGTGCTCTTGTTTTCTTCATAGTCTTGGGTCGGACTGTAGCTGACGGTGGCTGCCGCCAGTCGCGAGCCTCGTATTATTCTGCGCCTACGCAAAACTTGACTCTCGATAACATAGTCATAAAATTGTACGTCCACCTGATTCTGCCAAGATTGAGCCGAAGCGCTTTGCGAATACCCTTTAGCGTGGTAATCAACTTCTCAATTCAGCCTACGATTTGATCTTGACTCACGCCATGCGTGTAGCGCGTCAAGGAAGGAAGACGTGCCGCAACCGTTTGGCCCGGCCGGTAAGATTGAACGCTTCGCGTTGGTCAAAATGCTTCATGCCGGAAGTGCGGCGGCCTGACAGAACCCAACAAACGTCAACGGGACCTAATGCTTTTTGTCCCTGCCGCCCTTAAAGAAATATCGGTAAGATGGCTCGTAGGGGTTAAAGAACGGAAACATAATAAATCCGGTACTCCAATAGATGAGGAAAGAGTGTACGAGCCGGAAGGAACGACTTTCACGAGAGCCAAATTCAGGCCAAGCGAGTTGCATCAGGTAGATGGTCAGAAACGCAACGCCTACGGTAACACCGTGACTCAGCACAGAAAAGATGTAGATCTTATATTTCTCTTTCACGGTCCGCTCCCTTTTCCAGGAACTGTACGTGTCAAGTCAACGCCAACTCTCTCGATCTTAGCTCGTGCTCAGTCTTCGACCTCATTTTCCTCTGGTATGGCAACCACGAGCAACCCTGATGCCGGCACGGCGCAGAACATGCTCATCCATGCCGTTGGTCCCGGTCAATACGACCTGGCCGACGCCGTGCTCCTGGCGGCTGCGGCCGAACTGGACGATTGAGTTGGCGGCCATCAGAAGATCGACAGTTAGATGCACCTCTCCTCAACCGACCGAGGCGACCACGGCAAACATGGGATACCCCGTCTTTAGCAGCTATCTCCCCAGCGCTGCAGTTCTTCGCTTTAGCTTCCCATTCAACCCGATTGGCACGGGACATAGTCCCCATTAGGCCGCATCGTGCTTGGCAAGTCGTCATGGAAGTTCGAGAACATGAGGGTGGACTGGTCGGTGATGCCGGGGATTTGGCCCACAAGAGTCAGCGTGTTGTCCTGATCGGAGATCAGCACATCGACCTTGTTTTCCAGTTCCATATATGGCTCGCCTCCCCCATCTTCTCCCTCATCCTCATCCAGATTTTCGTAGATAGCTGGGTCGAATTCCGATACGGCGGCAAGAAAAAGCATGGTTGAGGCTTCGGTCGCCTCTTGCGTAGGCCTGTCCCAGCTGAAAACGGCGAAAAGAGCATAATCAGGCCTGGGGAATTCATCATCGGGAGAATATTCAAGGCTGATAAACACGACCAAGGTGTATTCCGCTCGGTTGACTTTCGCGTCCTCTGTGCTGAGATCCAGCTCTTCGGGAATGTCACGGAGGTGAAAAGTCGCGAACAAGGTTTCGCCATCCAGATCGGAGCTCACGCCGACAATATCCACGTAATCGGGCAATTCGTCTGACATCGGCGCCTCTACGCTTTGCCCTGGCAGCATGAGCAATTGATCTCGGAAACATACATTGTCATATGGTGACGCTTGTGGCAATGCGTCTGTTTTCGGCGCCTCCTGCGGTATGGGCACACAGGCGGTGAGCAGCAGCGCGAGCCCGGCAATCAGAAGTCGTCTCAACATGGTGTTTTCTCCTATGGTTGCATCAGCATTGGAAGATTCCAGTGCTTCGTCGAGCGGGCTTGGGCAGAGCAAGGACTTTCTGCCCAAGCAGACAGTTTATGCATCCCCGTAGCACAAGTCTATGGCCCAATCAAACTGCTGAATTACCTGCTCTTCCTGGCTTTCGGTTTCGGGGTCATAGAGCGTATCCAGCGTGCCGTTTTCGATAGCCTCAATGCCAGTAGCCGGCGTCGACTCCGCAGAGGCGATCAGATCGAGGTCCGCTCAGGATCTGGACACGTCGTCAGTCCAATACGCCTTCCTGGCAATCGGTTACGCCCTTCTCCAGAAGATCGATAATCAGGTGCGTCTCTTCCCTTTCTTCCGGGACGAGCACGAAAAATATGAGGTACCACTCGATAGCAGCAACCTCACCAGCGGTCCAGCGCTGCAGATCTTCGGGAGTCGCCTCGGCCAATAAACAGTCCCGCAGTTCAAGAATTGCGTTCTTGTATTGTTCCTCTGAGATTTCGGCATCGTCCGCAATCGAGAAATCTATCTCGGCGAAGAGGGACGCAAAATCGTCCAGGCTAGCCTGCATTTGTGGCGTTGTGGCGTGGAGACAGGCGTTGGCGGCTCTTGGGTTGGGATGGGCACACAGGCGGTGAGCACTAGTGCGAGGCTGGCAATAAGCAGATTCTTTAACATGGTTCTGTCTCCTGAGGTTTCATTGATATTGGAGTCTCCGAATGCCTTATCGTGCGGGCAAGGACTTACTACTCGAGCAGACGATTCAGTGGAAAGACAAGAAGGTGATACCACTCGATAGCAGCAACCGCACCAGCGGTCCAGCGCTGCAGTTCTTCGCTTTAGCTTCCCATTCAACCCGATTGGCACGGCACATAATCGCGATTACCATGCATCGTCGTTGGAAACTCGGACTGGATGTTCGAGAATATGAGTGTGGACTGGTCGGTGATGCCGGGGATTTGGCCCACAAGAGTCAGTGTGTTGTCCTGATCGGAGATCATCACATCGACCTTGTTTTCCAGTTGCGTATATGGCACGCCTTCCCCATCCTCTTCCAAATCCTCGTATATGGCTGGATCGATTTCCCACACGGTGGCAAGAAGCATGGTTGCGGCTTCGCCCACTTTGCCAGCCGTCTCTTGCGTAGGCCTTCATAGCGGGTGGTACAAACATCGGGGGCAGGTCAGTCCCGATTCTTTTTGCGGGTTTCCATTTGAGTGTGGAAATTGTCCTTATATCGTTTCTTTTGGACATTCTATATTCAGATTCGAGTTGCGGTTAAGTCTTACTTTTATCGGCTGAATGCGTAAGGGTCAGGTGGCAAACGGGTAAAGAATAGAATGTCTGCAAGACAATTTCCACTAGCTTGCACGGTTATGCTCGTAGGCCATCCATGCCAGGGAACGTAAACATTGGGATCAGGCCCTTCTGGATCGTAGGCGCAAGCTAAATGCTCTGACGAGTAGGGACAAGGGTGCAGCAATGGCTCTGCGCTAACAAAAAGGACATAGGTGAAGTACCTTCGTCCAGACATCCATCCGAGCAGTAAGCTCAGAACAGTTGTTGCCAACAAGATTCTCAGTTTCATAATTATTTCTCATCCGAGTGATAAAGGAATGAAGGCACACACGCCCTAGTTGGCTCGTAGTGCAGAGGCGTAGTGTTCACGACTGGCCAAGTATAGAACAAGACTGAGTGACCATGATCCAATTCTCCTGCATCTAACCTGCAAGTTTCTCTACTCCTTGCGCTTGAACAAGGGTAGATGTATGGCTCGGTCTTGGTGAAATAGATGGAGTTCAGGGCATAGCTTGCAATACCGCCAATGATGGTGAAGACGATGACAGACACTACAAGCAACACATAAAACTTAACTTGGTTCGCCTCAATGTTCTGCCAGATCAGGGTCATAGGGCTTATCCTTTTTCGAGGAATCAATCTTTGGTATGGGTTCCACATTTCCAGCACATAGGAGTTGCTGCCATCAGAAGAATCCAGATGGTCACGAAGGAGGTTGTGATCGTCAAGACGGAGTCAGTGAACGCTGTAATCCTTCCCGGTTTTCCAGATGATTCCACACTGTCTCGACATCCTGAGGACCGAATCTGTATAGCTGTTCCCAGTCGATTTAGATGGGTCAAATTCGCATCTTTCCAGCGCAGAGTGAAACACGCCAATAGGATGACTCGGCCCGGGTTTTGACGGAGGAATCCAAACCGATTTTTTGGAATGTTCAGCCATCGCTCTCTCAGATAATGCCGAGAGGAGTGGAACAGTTTGTTTTAAATGGATCCTCAGTCACTCAAAAAACTCAGAGACGGATGAGCCTGTATTCTGTCATAGCTCTGGTCTGGGTCATCCCAGCTGGTACCCTGGTCGCCGTGTTCTGGCATAATGCCAGGCGCAAACTGGGATGACGTATACCTCGGGGCGGACCACCATCTCCAGGCAGCTGGGCGTTATGATCGAATCTATGGGGCCGTGTCAGGGTATTGGCAGCGGAACGATTACGTCTACGGGCGCGACACGGGAGGTACCGCCCATTCTGTCCCCGAGTTGGTTGGAACGGTTGGGCCCCCAGCACTTGACGGCACCCGCGAAAGGCTCCGCACCGACGGAAATCTGACGAGCAGACCCTTCCGCGCTGCTGGTTATGGCGCAGGTGTGGGAGGCGCCAGCCGCGATTGCGTATACGCTGCTATTCAGACCCACTGCATCGACCGGGATAGGATTGGCTGTGCTCCCAACTGTCGTTGTGCCATTCCCCAACTGCCCGTGGGTGTTGCTCCCCCAGCACATGACGCCGCCAGCGTTGGTCAGCGCGCAGGTGTGGTAATCGCCAGCCGCGATCGCTTGTACCCCGCTGGACAGTCCCACCACATCCACAGGGATGCTCCTGTCCATCTGCGTGCCGTCTCCCAGCTGGCCTGACCAGTTCGCTCCCCAGCACTTGACGGCGTAGCCGGCCGTCTCCGGGTCACTGGTGGCTTCGGATAGGGACGCGGCAGCCTCGCTGTTGTCTATCAATGCACAAGTATGCCAGTCGCCGACCGCGACCTGGACGGCATTTAGCAACGGCACATATTGGTCGTCTGTGGCCGGTTGAAGCGGGATAGAAGCCGTCCCTGTCCTTTAGAATTCGTTGGGACGGGACGCCGCGCTCGCCTGTGGGGCGAGCAAGAGCGGCAGGATGATGACGTATAGGAGTCCAATACGTCTCAGAGCGTGTTTCCAAAGTGTGAAAAACGCGCCCAACGGCATATGTTGAGACGCAAACCATATCCTCTTGCGCCGACTGTTGAAAAATGGCATAGCCTTGTACTCCCTTAAGCGCCGGTCACGCGGGTGGGCCTACTTTGGTCAATTACAGCCTATTCGATACTCTGGCTAACGTCGATCTGAGTGCCGCCGAAGTCGGCCTGGATTCCCGACCCGTCCATAACGCGTGGTTCGACCCTGTACTTCTCCACGAAGTAATCACAGAGTTCCTCCGGAGGCGTGTTAAGAACGCGTTCCTCGCTCAGCGAGCCGATTTCATCGGCCATTTTTTGCTCTTGCCCGGCCGGGACATCTCTCAAATCAGTGTTTCTGAAAAGGGCGTCTGTCAAAGTTCAATCCCGGCGTGTGGTTGTGGATATGGGCTCATGTACTCTAATGACGATAGCCAAGCGCGCCCTGCCCTTTGGACTCCTGAGCCTCGGCAACCTGAGGGTCCGGTTTTTCCTGAAACGAATGAAATGGGAGGCTGGTTCCAACAGACTTAGCCTCCCTCAGTCGCACATAGGATACAGGAATGGGCTCTCTGCAGAATCCGCCTATTGTCCTGGGTGGACGTGGAGGGCGGCGCGGATCTGGTTTCGGCGGACGGTCATTTCGAGCACGTTGAAGGGACTGTCCGGCTGCGAGTGGCGACAGCTTGAACCGATCGGCGGCATCACGCGGCGGGACGCGGAGAACAGCAACGGCAGAACAGCGCGAGCCGGCTGGCTGGCGACCTTAACTGACCACTGGCCACTGATCACTGGGGTTACACATGAACACAGTTGCGGAGAAACTGCTGGACCTGCACCTGTCCGGCGCCTCTATCATCGAACGCGGCTACCGCACGATTCCACCCGACTGGTTTGTCGACGCCAATGACCGCGAGGGCCATGTGCAGTCGTGGACCGAATGCTTTGCCGGCGTGCCGCAGAACCCGGTCGTCTTCCTTGAGGATTCGACCGAATGGCTGGCGACGCTGTACCCGGACCGCAGGTAGCGGCCGGGGTTGTCCGTCGTCAGTTTTTTGGGGCGGCTAGCGGCGCGGCGGCGTGCTGGGCCGGGCTGGCATTGGCGATCGGATGGAGATGCGGCGTCAAGCCGGCCGGGCAGGGCAGGCGTGCGGTCAGGGCTGCTTTATGCCGGCGGGGGATCGCCGGCGGCGGCGCTGAGGTGCCGGGCGACGGCGGCGCGAAACGCTTTCAGCTCTTCTTTGATGTCGGAGACGAGGTCGTCGGTATGGGCCAGCAACGCTTTGTTGCGAGCGTCGTCGGCGTTGCCCAGGTGCCCGGCGACGTAGGCGCGAAACAGACCCAACTCGCTTTTGAGGTCGGAGAGAAGGTCGTCGGTGCAGGTCAGCAGCGCCTGGCTGCGGCCGTCGTCCGGGTCGCCGTACGCCAGGTCGGTGATCTTATTTGCGGCGGCGGTAAGCCTGGCCAGGGTGTCGCGGCGCTCGCGCTTTATGTCGGCCATGGTGTCGTCGCGTTCGCCCTGCCGCTGCATGCCGTCGATCGACGCTTCGGCGCGGTCGAGGGGCGTGTCCGTGCCGGCGATGTAGCGCTCAATGCGGGCAAGCTGGCGCTCGATGCGGTCGAGCGCGCCGTCGGCGGGGGCAGGTTGCGGGGCTACGTGCGCCTCCAGGCGGTCGAGCCGTTCTTCGATGCTGTGCAGACGTTCGCGGTTCTGTCTTGACATGGGGGGCTCCTGTCAGATGGTAATGATGTGTGAATGGGCAGATGTGTGTATTGACAAAGGTACTTCGGCTGCGGGCGCGAATGCGGCAGACCGTCTACTGAGTATCCAACGCGGCCGCCAGTACTGTCCAGAGGATTCGGGACCGGTTTCGGATACATGCGGGGCGTTGTGAACTGCAGGGGAACTGCGGGGAAACTACAGGGAAACTGCAGGGGTTAGTGGGTTGAGATAGCGGGTGGGGGGGTAGACACTGTCGGCTAGACACGATTCTGGGGAAGAATGAACACGGTGGCTAGCAAGGGCGGGGCGTTGTGAACTGCAGGGGAACTGCGGGGAAACTACAGGGAAACTGCAGGGGTTAGTGGGTTGAGACAGCGGGTGGGGGGGGGTAAACACTGTTGGCTAGACACGATGCTGGGGAAGAATGAACACGGTGGTTAGCAAGGGCGGGGCGTTGCGGGGGCGCAGCCCCTGCACAAGGGAGGGCCGAAGGCCCGACCGCCCGGAACTGCAGTGGGCAGAAGTTAGTGGTCAGTGGTCAATAACTTCTGCGGTTGGCGGTCGGTGGTTAGCGGGTTGAGACGGCAAGGGGGAAGCAGATAATGCTGGCTGGACATATTTCCGGCTAGTCGTATTACTGGGGAAGAATAAGAACGGTGGTGAGACAGAGGGGGGGCTTGCGGGGGCGCGGCCCCTGCCTTCGCCTGGTCTCTACCTCCTGATCCCTTATCGCTGCCGTTCAGCCCCTCAGCTGTCCAGAGGAAGACAGAATGTCACGGCGGCGCCCTTCCCGGCCCCGTCGCTCGTGACTGCAACTGTACCCCCATGCGCTTCCACCACCGTGCGCGCAATCGCCAGTCCCAGCCCTGTGCCGCCTATGCCGTGACGTTGAGATTGGTCGGTACGGTAGAAACGGTCGAAGACGTGAGGAAGGTCTTTCTCATCGATGCCGATTCCGTCGTCGACAACAGTAATAACCGCCGCCCCGTCGGCTTCCAACTCCGCCCTGACTATGACGCGCCCGTTCGCCTCGGTACATCGGATGGCGTTGTTGAGAACGTTTCCCAGCGCCTGACTCATGCGCATCCGGTCCAGTGCCATCTCCGGCAGGTCGGCATCCGACTCAAGCGACAACGCGACCTGTTGCGCGTGCGCTTGCGGTTGCCAGCGCTCCACCTCTGCGGCGAGCAGATCGTAGAGCGAACATGCTTCAAAGGCAAGCTGCAACTCACCATGTTCGGTCTCGGCCAGCCAGTTCAGGTCGGTGACCAGACCACGTAGCCTCTCCACCTCCTGAATGATGTGATCGGAGGCGCCCTCAGGCGTCTGAAGCCCGTCGCGCAGCCCTGTTGCTTCCAGCTGAATCACGCTCAAGGGCGTGTTCAGTTCATGCGAAACGTCGTTGATGAGCCGGCGGCGCAGCGCGCGCTGCGTCTCGAGCGTCGAGCTCATGCGGTTGAAGGCTGCGCTCATCCGCCCCAGCTCATCGGCGGAGGTGACCGTCAGCTGCGTCCTGTCCCCCTGCGCAATCGCCTGCGTCGCCTCGGTCAACGCCGTCACCGGCGCGGTAATCCGTTTCGACAGCCAGACCGCCAGCAGGACCGCAACCCCGATCGTCAGCGCGCCGCCAACTGCGATGATATACAGCAACGTACTCAGGAACCCGTGCGACTCTGTTGAAAGAAAATTGTCGTTTACATCTACATAGACATGGCCGACGGGACGGTTGGTATCCAGATCGAACACCGTCTCCCGGTTTCCGCCCAGCTCCGGCACAGCTGTTCCCGTTGTCAACTCGGACAGGTTATCCTTCACTACACGGCCGTCGACGCTGACGACAACGACACGCACCGGGTCTCTGTGAAAAGCCTCGTTGCTCTGGCCCCCGCCTTCTCCGGACCCTTCCTCGTGCGGGGTTTCACCGTAGCTGTATCCCGCCTCGGACAGCGCCCTGTCCACCGTATCCCAGCCGCCGGCGTCGGTATAGGCCCGGCTGAGGGCCCGCGCCAGCTGGGTGGCCTCTTCGCCGCCGATGCGGTCGACAAACACGCCCAGTCTGGACTCCGTCCCGTAATAGACTACGCCAATGCTTACCAGGACGGTAAGGACGATGACGGCAACGTTCGAACCCAGGATTCGCCAGCGCAGCGACATCACGACTCCTCCACCACGAACCTATAGCCGGCGCCGTAAACGGTCTCGATCGGGCGGTTGCGGTCCTGGCCGATCTGCTTGCGCAGACGCGCGATCTGGTTGTCAATCGCGCGGTCGAACCCTTCGAAATCGTTGTTAAAGGCCAGCTCGATCAGCTGATCGCGGGTCAGAACCTGGTTCGGATGACGCATGAATGCCGAGAGCAGATCGATCTGCGCCTGGCTCAGGATTACCGGCTCTCCATCCACGGTTGCTCTGCGCGTGGTCTCGTTGAGCGTGATGTTGTTATGCGTCAGGACGTGCTGGACTCTGCCTTTGACGCGGCGCAGCACTGCATCGGCGCGCGCGATGACCTCCTCGGGAGCAAACGGCTTGACGATGTAATCGTCGGCGCCGCTCTCCAGGCCAATGATCCGATCGTCCTGCGCCTCGCGGGCCGTCAGCATGATGAGCGGAACGTCCGACTCTCGCCGCAGAATCCGGCAGAGCTCGACGCCATCGAGGCGCGGAAGCATCAGATCGAGAATGATCAGGTCCGGTAGCAGACTGCGCGCCAGTTCGAGGCCGGACTCACCGTCATGGGTAACTTCGGCAGTGAACCCGGCCCGCTCGAAATACACCTTGACCCAGTTCGCTATCCTCGTATCGTCTTCAACGATCAACACCATGCCGCGCATCGCTGCCCCCCAAGAAAACGGCCCTGGGTGCGGCGCCGCGTTGCGACACCGCACCCAGTTGCCGGATAGGCTCTACGCAATCCAACTCTCGCAACCTCCTGGTCCTGTCCGGCTGCCTCTGGCAGGCGAAATCGTGCTCAGCGCCGGTCTCGCCGCGAACTCTAGCAGAACTCTCGTCGAGCGCCAAGGTTTCAGCGCCGCTCCCAACCTCGCCGCCGGTTCGGTCGCCTTCGCCGCCGGTTCGGTGCTCACCGCTGCTCTTTCGCGAAGTCTCCCGGTTCACCGCGGCGGGGTCAGAATCCCCGCCGTTGCCAGGTCCGGCGCGACCCAGGTAACCGTTGACCATCGCCGCGCTCAGTATCGCTCGCTTGACCGGCACAGTCACGAACATCTTCGCCATCATCTCTTTCCGACTCATCTCTTCGCTCCTTGCGTGAACTGATTCCGATACTGCACACGGTAACGATGAATTGTCGCAGAATTATGTCAACCGCCAGCGAAACGTTGCGCTGGACGGAACTGCAGCTTTTAGTAGTCAGTTTTTAGTTTTTAGGTAACTACTAAGCCTACCTAGTCTCAGGAAGGCAGTGCCGAAAATTTGTTGTTTGTAGTAGAGTAAATGGCATGAGTGAATCCATGGTCGCGAGTCGTGATCAACTAGAGCAGCTATATCAGGAAAGCCTTGCGTTGAATCGTGCCTTGCGTCAGCAAGTGGCAGAGCAGCAGGCCATGCTCCGCGTGCTGCAGGAACAGACTGCGACACAACAGGCGTTGATCCAGAAGCTGCAGGATCAACTGGCGAAAGACAGTCACAACAGCGGCAAGCCGCCGAGCAGCGATGGTCCGAAGAAAGGCAGGCGCAAGAGTCTGCGCCGCTCTGGGCAGCGGCCGCGTGGGGGGCAACGCGGGCACAAAGGGCGCACCTTGATGCAGGTGGCGGAGCCGGACCATGTCATCGTCCATGAGCTGGCGGATTGCCCGCACTGCCAGACAGATCTGAGAGCGGAAGCAGTCACGCGGCAAGAGAAACGGCAGGTGTTCGACGTTCCGCCGGCCCGCATCGAAGTAACGGAACATCAGGCGGAAGTCAAGCAGTGTCCTGGTTGTGGTGCGTGCGTAAAGGGAGAGTTTCCCTCTCACGTTACGCAGCCGACCCAGTATGGTCTGCGTCTGAAGGCGTTTGCCTGCTACCTCTACAGCCAACAGTTCATCCCTTTCGCCCGCATCAGAGAGTTGCTGACTGCGCTCTACGGGGATGCACCTTCGGAGCCGGTGATACTCGCCGCTGTTCGCCAACTTGCCAAGCGTACACAGGGGAGTCTGGCCCAGATTCGCCAACGACTGATTGCTGCTCCTGTCGTCCATTTCGATGAGAGCGGCATGCGTGTCGTAGAGCGGTTGCAGTGGTTGCACGTGGCCAGCACAGAAAGGCTGACCCAGTACCACGTCCATGCCAAACGCGGGCATATCGGCATGCGAGCCGGAGGCGTCCTGCCCCATTTCAAAGGCGTTGCTCTGCATGATTATTGGCGCTCCTACTTCAAGTTTAGCGACTGTCAGCATAGCCTCTGCAACGTCCATCACCTGCGCGACCTCAACTTCATCATCGAACAGTACGACCAGGCATGGGCCAAGAAGATGAAGCGCTTGTTGTGCGACATCAAAGACGAAGTCGCATCAACCTCAACACGGCACACGACCTTGCCGCCAGACCGTCTGGCCTACTACGAGGCCGAGTACGATGCGCTCATTGCCGAGGGTTTTGCCGACAACCCTGCCCCGCCTAAGCCAAAACGCAAACCGATCGGCCGACCCAAACAGTCGCCGCCCAAAAACCTGCTTGACCGTTTGCACAAACACAAGGCTGGCGTCTTAGCCTTCATGTATGACTTCCGCATCCCTTTTGACAACAACCTGGTCGAACGAGATGTACGCATGATCAAGGTCCAACAGAAGATATCCGGCTGCTTTCGCACTGAAGACGGGGCACACATCTTCTGTGCACTGCGTTCCTATATCTCTACTGCTCGTAAACATGGCTTCAACGCAATTGATGCCATCCACAACGCCTTTCTTGGCCAACCCTTTATCCCTGACTACAACCAGGCTTAGTAGTTACGTTTTTAGAGAACTGCAACGTCAACACCGTTAACCACGGAGGGCCACAGAGGGTCACGGAGAACTGCAACTGCAACGGATACACCTGTTGTCCACGGGGAACTGCGGGGGTTAAGGAGCTGAGACAGCGTGTGGGGTGGAAGACACTGTTGGCTAGACATTATGCTGGGGAAGAATGAATACGTTGGCTAGCAAGGGCGGGGCGTTGCGGGGGCGCGGAACTGCAGGGGAACTACGGGGGAAATTCGGGGGAAATGCAGGGAAACTGCGGGGGGGGTGAGACAGCAGGTGGGGGAGGAGACACTGTTGGCTAGACATTATGCTGGGGAAGAATGAATACGTTGGCTAGCAAGGGCGGGGCGTTGCGGGGGCGCGGAACTGCAGGGGAACTACGGGGGAAATTCGGGGGATATGCAGGGAAACTGCGGGAGGGGTGAGACAGCAGGTGGGGGAGGAGACACTGTTGGCTAGACATTATGCTGGGGAAGAATACACACGGTGGCTAGCAAGGGCGGGGCGTTGCGGGGGCGCAGCCCCTGCACAAGGGAGGGCCGAAGGCCCGGACGCCCAAATGCAAGGGGAGAGAGAAGAGGAGTGAGGAGTGAGAAGACTTCGGTCGCCTCGTGCGGGTTTGCGATTCAGTAGCGGGTGAGTCGTTGCGGCATATATATATGGATATCGCCGGGACCAGACCGGGCAGCTTCTCTGTCGATTTGAATTTTTGTCCGGCTCTGACATATTTGTGACACATTTCACCTCTATCATGGGCAGCGTATGAGGGACAGGCCCTCAACTAGCCATAGTGAAACGAGGTGAAGAAATGAGAGGCAAGGGAACGAAGTTGAGAGTGGCGCAGACGTTGGCGATACTGGTTCTGATTCTGACGATTATGGTGGCCGCTGGCTGTTCACGGAGGGGACAGAGCGGCGCCGACCAGAGTGCAGGCAACGTTACGGAGAGCCGCGGCGAAGGCAGCGGCGAAGGCAGCGGCGAAGGCAGCGGCGAACACGGAAGCGGCGGCGAAGGTAGTGAGGGAGGTAGCGAAGGCAGCGAAGGCAGCGAAGGCGGGGCAGCCGGCAGCGAAGAAGGCGGCAGCGGTCTCGCCCTCGACGAGACCTTCGACATGGTCCGGGCCGGCGCTCGTCTCATCATGAGCTACGATGCCGCCAGCAACTCCTTTGTGGGAACCGTTGCAAACACGACCGACGCGACCCTGACAAGGGTACGCATCGAAGTCCATCTCTCAAACGGTATCGAGCTCGGCCCGACAACGCCGACCGACTTGGCGCCCGGCGAGATCCTGGATGTCGTTCTGCCGGCGTCAACGCAGTCCTTCGACAGCTGGACGCCCCATGCCGAGGTCGGCGCGAGTGAAGGCGGCGGCGAAGGGGCTGGCGGTGAAGGCAGCGGCGAACACGGCAGTGGCGGTGAGGGCAGTGGTGAATCCGGCAGTGGTGAATCCGGTAGTGGCGAATCCGGCAGTGGTGAATCCGGAAGTGGTGAGGGCAGTGGCGAGAGCGGAGACCCCTCCAGCCCGATCCTCGCCCTCGACGAAAGCTGGGACGGCGTTGTCAACGGTGTGAGAACGGCCATGTCCTACGACCCCGCAGCGAAGGCATTCTCGGGGATCGTCGAGAATACGACCAACCAGACGCTCTGCTTCGTGCAGATCGAGCTGAACCTCAAGCAGGGAACGACGACCGTTGTCGAGTTGGGACCGCAGCCGGTAGGCGACCTGGCCCCCGGCGCCCAAACCACGGTCGAGCTGCGCGTGGCCGATGAGCCAACCGCTGTCGGCGTAGCCTACGACGCTTGGGAGATTCACCCGGAGATGTTCACCTGTGGCGGCCCCGGCCCTGTCAACACCGAAGGTAGCGGCGAAGGCGGCAGTGAAGGCGGCAGTGAAGCCGGCGGCGAGCAACACGGCGCTGAAGGCGGCAGTGAGAGCGGTGGTGAAGGCAGCGAAGGCGGAGCAACTGGCAGTGAAGAAGGCGGCAGCGGCCTGGCCCTCGACCAGACCTTCGACATGGTCCGTGCCGGCGCTCGTCTCATCATGAGCTACGATGCGCACAGCAACGCCTTTTTCGGCACCGTCGTGAACACCACCGGGTCGACCTTGACAGGAGTACGCATCGAGGTCCACCTGTCCAACGGTATCGAACTCGGCCCGACAACGCCGGTCGATCTGGCGGCCGGCGCGGCGATGAATGTGATTCTGCCCGCATCGGCGCAGCCCTTCGACGGCTGGACGCCCCATGCCGAGGTCGGCGCAAGTGAAGGCGGCGGTGAAGGTGGCGGTGAAAGCGGCGGCGAGCATGGCAGTGGCGGTGAAGGTGGCAGTGAAGGCGGTGGCGGCTAAAGACCGCAAGCCCCTGTGACGTCCTCGCACTGCAAACGCACGGACGTTGCGCTATTTGGTAGCTAAGATCAGGCAGCTAAGATCGGACGTGGCGCCCTATCCGGGGCGCCACGTTTGTTATGTTTCATTGGGACAGCATGCTTGAATCGCTGAAAAAATGATGCCCGGATGCCTGATGTATCTCCTCCTGCATATTGGCACTCTCGGCCTCCAGCTTTGCCTGGCAGCGCGGGCATTCCGTCAGCCGATGAACGATGACATGGTCGGGTTCTGCCATCTGCGTCAGGGGGCGTCCTTTGAGCGCGCGTTGCCCCCACGCGGCCGCTGGCCGGAGCGGGGCAGACTCTTGTGCCTGCCTTTCTTCAGACCATCGCTGCTGGGGGGCTTGCCGCTGTTGTGACTGTCTTTCGCCAGTTGATTCTGCAGCTTCTGGATCAACGCCTGGTGTGTCGCTATCTATTCCTGCAGCAGCTGGATCATTGAACGTTGCTCTGCCACTTGCTGACGCAAGGCCCGGTTCAACGCAAGGCTCTCTTGATATAGCTTTTCCACCTGCTCACGACTTGCTCCCTTGAATTCACTCATGCCATTTGCTCTACTACAACCAACAGGTTATCGGCACTGCCTTCCTGAGAATAGGTAGCCTTAGTAGTTACCGCAGATCTAAAAGTCACGACACATTTCTATGGCCCAGCCAATTTCTTGAAGAAGCTTGTCCTCTCTGCTGTCGTCGTCCGCGTTGTGAAGTCTATCCAGCTTCCCGTCTTTAACGTCTTGCATACGCTCAGCAAGCGCAGATGCGTGGACGGAGCCTATCATGTATATGAGTATCCTTTCTGTCTCTTTGTCGGTAAAGGATTGTTTGAAAGCGATCGGGGGCTGATAGAGGCAGTTTTCCAGTTCGGCCAGGCGATAATAGAGTTCATCTGAGTTCTTGACGGAATGTATTTTCGCTATCGCACTGGATAGACTTCTCAGATCTATCACAGTCTCTAACATAGTTTCTATCGCGGGCGTTGGCGGCCGTTCCTGTGGAATGGGAACACAGGCAGACATAACGACGATCGCAAGCAGGACGGGCAGGAGTCTGAGCATGGTTTATCCCTCTGTGTGTGAGATGGGCCAAAATGTTGTCGAAAATCTGAGATTTCTGACAGGAGTCCAGGCACGGTTGTGAAAACGTTGATGTCAGCCAATTGGTTCCTCGTAACGAGCGGCGGCTGAAGGCGCAGGGCCCGGGAACTGACTGCAATGCTTGCGTCCCTCCCTGGCGATGAAATCGGGTCGTACGGCCCGACTATAACCCTTTGCGGCGAAATTGGGGCGATATTGACACGAAGAAGAGACAGGATAGGGCTGAATTGACACGGTTCTAACATACAGGTGGTATATGATTGTTGGAGGGGGGGATTCACCCAAAGGGGGGAGACATGCGCTTGGTGTTTTCGCAAAGAATCCCCCCGTTTTTCATTGGATAGCCGTGGCGCCGCGTCGAGACCCGCATCAGAAGATCGGCGCGGATTGGGCTCCGCCTGGCAGAAGGCGTGCTTGATTTGTTCAAGGGCGTGATCGGCCATTCGGAGGACAGTCGCGTACGTATGGCTGTCAGTGCGTTTGTCAATATTGTGGTTGGGATTCTGGCCCCAGGCTACTCCATCGTCATTAGCGGCATTTTGGCAAGCACCTTTCTGACCTTATTTGTAGGAATTTCAGTTGTTGCAGGGGCGGCGCATATTTTCTCACGCAGCGGCAACAAACACTCTTTGCCGGGGATCATTTTGGGCGTGTTCTACATCAACTTCGGCGCGGCCGTCATCTTCAACCGGCTCATTCCTCGGGCAGTGATTGTTCTACTGTTACCATTTTGGGCTTTGCTGGCCGGCGGTTCCGGCGTGTTGCCTACCTTACAACGTTCAACCGAATCCATCATCTCTTCGAAATCCGGTGAAGGGAAAACTGATTTGGAGTTTTTATATGTTTAGATTCGTTCTGACTTCAGGACTCGTATTGCTTATCGCAGCTTGCGTACCGATACCGCCGCTGGAAACACAGTCGGTCCTAGAGCCGGAAACGATGGAGCAATCTGCTGATTGCTTCTACAATGAACTTTTGCACATCAGTCCTGGTGAAAGCGCAGATGACGGACCGACCGCAGGTGTGCCAGACTTCCTTGATTTTCACAGGATAGAAACTGTTCTGGATGGTGAAAACCTTAAGGTCGTGTTCTATCTGGAGGGTATCCCAGAAGGTTTCACGGAAAGCCCCCCGGCAAAGGAGGCCAGTCACGAATCCTCGGACGACTACTTCTGGATTGTCATGATAGACGTGGAAGGTACGACTAAAGATGCAGGCGATATTCAGCAGTTTGAATACATGCTCAGCGGCTCAATATCCTTGAAGCAGTTCAGAACGGAATCTCCGCCCGAGTATAAGCGCTTTGAAGAGCTATTGAACATCAGCCTGTTCAGATTCGTTCATGATAAAGAGGAGGTCGTTGATGCAAGTTTGCACGAGACAGGAAACGCGAAGTTCGAACTCGCATACGAATCCAACTCCCTCACCTTAAGTGGCAATGTTCCGGGTATAACAACCGACTCAAGACTCCAAATCTATACCGTCGATGTTCTTGATCTTGGCGAGGAGACAGGGCATGACTTTGTTTCCTGCTAGGGTAATGTTGTAACCTGCGCTCTTCTTCCGGGTGACAAGCATCGCCCACGCAGACCGAAAGAATAGCCAAGCATGACTGAACCCAGCTGCTCTATAGTATGGGCCAAGCTGCACAACCGTAACCCGTAAACCTGAAAGCAGACTCACGCCCTCGCCTCGAGGCGAGGGCGGATTTCGTTTGGTCATTCGAGTATATAGGCCCCTTTTTTATAGTGCATCACATTATGGCGTTGCGTTCTGGATGAGTCTCCGATAATCGCATTCCGGCCAGCCTGCTGTGCGCGCCTCGAGCGTATACCCGGGTCGTGTCGCGCGGGCCAAGCCTACAAATATACCTGTGAAAAGATATGCGGCCGGCTCTGATGCAACCAGGAGTGTAAAATGCCTGAAGTAACACAGGAGATGATGGACTTTGCGAATTTCATGGAGCTGTACGTTGAGCCGACAGTGGCGTTCATCTACTATTTCGTTGCTTCACTCATGGGTCTGGTCAACTTCGTGATTGACGTTGCGACGCTGCTTGTGGGGCCGGCAGGCTTTGGCTAGCGGAACTGTCAGGGCAGACAGACGAGCTGACGGCACAATTAGAGGAACCAGCCAAGACGGGCGATTCCAATGGAATGGTGACTTATGAACGTGAAGAGGACTGTGACGATCGATCTGCCGGACGATGTATACCGCCGTCTGCTGGGTTCGGCTGCACGCAACGGGTGGACGCCGGCAAAGGAGATTGAGCACCTGATCATGAGGCGGATCGATCGCGACTATTCACAAGCGGAATTTGACAAACTGGTGCGGGACTTAAGGCGAGGTCGCGAGCAAGGCTGACCGTCCGGCCAGCCCCTTGTGCGCGTATGCGTTCGACCCTGGACCCTGGCGCATGCGCATTGGCTTTCTCCCCCGGAACGGAGGTTGGCCTGACCAGGGCCTGACAGGTACGCTCGGAATATTGCTGTGAAATCTGCACGTCAGGCCGGTCGGCCGGGTTGCGCCGACCTTCACTGAAGCAGGCTCCTGGAGGAGGAAAATGTGTAAGCATCCGATTCTGTGTAGATTGACAGCCGTATTGGCGGCCGCCGCCTTTTTTGTGTCCGGCTGCTATCACCATTTGCCGTTTCAACCAAAGATGGATGGTTCGGTCGTCATGCCGTGCCGGCAGGTTTCCAGGGCGGACCGTGCGGGCTACACGGTGGCGATGGTGGAGAGAGCAATGCGACGGTACGACGCCCAGGGGCGGGAGGCGATGGTGGAATACTACAATTCGCCGGAGAGCGTGGACGGCGAGTGGTATGTGTTCGTCTTTGATGAGAACGAGAAGCTGATCGCCCTTGCGGTAAACCCGGATACGCTGGGAGCGGATTTGCGGGGCGATACAGGGGTGGATTTCACCGGTTACCGGCATGGCGAAGCGATAGCGGGCGCAACCGAGGAAGGGATGTGGGTCGATTATTTCTTCCTCAATCCCGTCACCGGCACCCAGGAGTGGAAACATTCCTGGGTGGTACGGCACGACGGTCTGATTTTCGGATCCGGCTGGTATCAGAATTTACCGGTATGGACGCAGGGAGAACCCGGGGAATAGGGGTTGGGCTCGTTGACATTTCGTTTCAATGGCTTTGACGGAACATGACAGGCGTCAACAGGACTAAGATGCCAACAGGACCTAGACGCCTCCATAAATGCGCAGGTAGTGGGCGAAGCAGACGAGAATGCCCTGAAGGTAGCGGCGCGTGTTGTAGTAGGGGACCCTGTAGATGAAAAGGGCATCGTCCGGCTCGGTGCCGCTGAGCCAGTATCGGGCCTTGCGGGGGCCGGCGTTATAGCCGGCGAGGGCGGCAATGTCGTTGCCGCCGATGAGGTCGCGCGCCCAGCGTAGGTAGTATGCGCCGAAACGGATGCTGACGATGGGAAAGTCGAGCAGTTCGGTAGAGTAGTTGGGGTAGTTGAGACTTCGGGCGATCTCCCATCCTGTGCCCGGAAGAACCTGCATGAGACCGCGGGCGCCGGCATAGGAACGCGCGGCAGGCTCGAAATGGCTCTCCTGAAAGATGAGGCCGTACAGAAGCTGAGGGGCGATTTCAAACTCTCCGGCCTGCTTCTCGACCAGGCGGGCGTAATGTCTGGGATAGGCGAAACGCTGGATAAAAAGCGGCGCTGCGGCGATACGCGCAGCCGGGCTGAGCTCGATGAGACGGAGGGCAGTCGTAATGGAGAGCTTGTTGGCGCCCAACTCGGCGAAACGCAGCATGAGGGGATAGAGCGCCGCCGGATCGTTTTCAAAACGCCGGTAGGTCCGTTGCAGCAGCTGCAGTCCCTCAGCGCGGCGGCCCAGCGCCAGCAGCATCTCGCCTTTGACGAGGTCCGGGTCGTCTATCACGTGTTGGGGCAGATCCCATGGCTCGACGGCGTCTCCGGCAGTCGCCGCTGCGCTGTTTTGGGCGCGCGCGAAACCCTCCGCTCCGCGCAGCCAGTCTTCGGCGAAGGCGCGGCTGCCATCGTCGCCGGGCAACGGGGTCACGGTCATGTCCATACGGGCCAGGCGGGGGACAAGATTTTGCCCGGGATGCGCGGCGTCAAGGTCCAGGCGGGCCAGAAGGCCGTAAAATGTTTCGGGCGCGCGGGTGACGAGCGCATGCCAGAGGGCGCGCGCCGCCCTGACTTCGCCCTGGGCATGGCGGGCGCGGCCGAGCCAGTAGGTTGCAAAGTCCGGCTGCGAATGGGGGTACTCGGAGAGCAGCCGTTCGAAGAGGTTGGCGGCGTACTCGTAACGGCCGCGTTCGAACGCGCCGATTCCGGCGACGGCCAGCCCGTCGGCGGCGCGCGGGCTGCCGGGGAAGACGTCCGCCAGCCTGAGCAGATCGGCTGCGGCTTCGTCAAAAGGATCGACCGCGACGCGGACGTCCTGTGCGGCGGGGCTGCGCAGTTGGGTGTCGGCGTCGAGAGCAGACAGCGCGCTCAGCCACAGGGCTTCCGGCGCGAGCGGGTCTTCGGGATGCGCTGCGGCGAATGTGCGGTAGACGCGCCGTCCCTCGGCGGGCGCGCTCTCTTCAGACGCGATGCGCGCCCGCGCCAACCAGGCCTCGCCAAAGCAGACACAGTTGGGAAAGTCGGTCAGCACGCGGTCGACGGCAAGGCGGGCCTCTGCCCACCGTTCCAACCCCATCAGGGAGCGGGCGATTCCCAGCCATGCTTCGCCGGCGCGGGCGGCATGCGGCGCCTTCTCCAGGAAATGCTCAAAGGCGGAGATGGCCGGCGGGTACGCTTTGGCGAACAGGTTGATCTCCCCGCGCAGGAACGGGTCGACGGGCGCGTCCCTGTTCACCAGTTGAATGAGAGACAGGTAGGCGGCATCGCTGGCCGGGTTTACGTTCAGCGCCATGCTCCAGCGGAGGATAGCGGCTTCTTCATTGCCGGCCGCGGCATAGGCCATGCCGGCGCGATGGAGATAACCGGCGCGGTAGATGGAGGCTTCTCTGTAGGCGAAGATATTGTCAGACGCCGGCGCGGCCTGATCCGGGCCCGTTTCTGCGCGCTCGAAAAGCGGACCGAAGAGGATCTCATCGTAGGTGGAGGCGGCTTCGTCCCAGCGGCCGATACCTTCGAGTACGGCTGCCAGCCGCTCGAGAAGGCGAACTTCCTCGTCTGCGGTTATGGCTTCGGCGGCGGCCCGGCGCAGCGCGTCAGCGGCCTGCGGCCGTTCGTCTGCCGCGAGCAGTGCATCGGCGATGCGCTCCTCTACGACACCGGAGAGCTGGGGTTGCTGCGCCACGAATGCGCGGTAGGCGGCCGCGGCTTCGGTGGAGCGGTCGACGCCGGCCAGAGCTTCCCCGCGCAGGAAGAGGCTGTTGATCAGGATCTGCGCCACCGTTTCTCCGTTTGTGGACGGCAGAGTGATCTCACCCGCGGCCAGGGCGTCGCCCATGCGCCGGAGCTGCTCAAGCGCGTCCAGCGCCGGTTGCGGATCGTCAGCAGCCAGATAGGCTAAGGCGAGCCGGTAGAGGATTTCGGCGCGCGCCTGCGTACGGGAGGCGGGTGTCTGCCGTCCTTGGGCAGGCGCCGTCGGGAGATCTGCCAGCAGCGTTTGCAGCAACCTTTGCTCCTGGCTGTAGTCGCCGATCTGGTGAAGATAGGCGGCCTCATCGAGCAGGGATGCCGTCGTCACAGATTCTGCGGTCGCGCGCGGATTGGCCGCAGGGCTGCTCGGAGGCGCTGCCGACCGGTCCAGGGAAGGGGTGGCGGTTGCGGGGAGGAGGGGCGTGGGGGCAGCGCGTCTGTCGCGACATCCGGACAGAAACAGCACGATCAGGAGCAGAATCGAGAAGGAGACCGGCAGATGAGATCGTCCTCTGCGCCTGAAACTAGACGGGATAGGCTTGCTGATCAATGGATTGTCCCGACTGCGACGTTGTGCCCCACCCGCTTGTTTCCGTGACGACTGCGAGGGCGGGTGTCTGGGTCTTCGGATAGGTCCGGGTCCAGTCTTTGCCGAGACAGGGTTGGCGACAGAGCCCTGAGCAATGCGCGCATCGGACCCGGCCTCGTGGCAAGCTAAGCTGTGCCTGGGGACGGCTTGGCCGTTCCCAAGCTTCTTTACCCTACCAGTCAGACCCAGAAATTGGGAACTTTCAGCTTGACTAGCCAATCTAAAATGAACCCACGTAATCCCACGTAGCGGTATGCTGACTCCCGCCGGCCGCGCAAGGCGGAAAGATCCCGCCCTCATCGAGTTCGATCTGGACTGCCGGATGACAGCGGGCGCGGTATACGCCGGTCAGCCTGCATATTTCACCGCTCACGAATGCCATGGCTTCGTACTTGTCCATTTGCAGTTAGTCACTGAAAAGACCGACTGCGAACACGATAACCGTCGTCAGCGGAATGGTGAGGCCGTATTCGATCAAGAGTGCCAAAACCCACTCCAGAACAGACCCGATTACATCTTACCAGGAAAACCTCCCATCCGCTTGAAAACCAGCCACAGCCTCTGCCACCCGAATACACTGCCGTTGCAGCATGTTCGTTCTGTTTTGGCCGGTCAGCTTGATAGTTCCCCAAATTTGGGCTAATCACGACTTGCTTTCTTCCTTCCGTACCTTGTGCATCGCCAGGTTGAAGCGGTCTTCGAACAGTTGCCGGCGTGTCCGACTCGACCGCAGATAGGACAGCTCCGGCTCGTCCCAATACGGGTCATCCATCTCTGGCGGCAGATCCAGCAGATTCATGATGCGCAGCTTCAGCACCTTCCGACGCGCGCCCGGGTCTTCCTCCTGAAATCTCCTGATTAGCCGCATAAATGTGTGGTATGAACTGGGAATCCTTGGCTCTTCCATCATTCTGCTCCTGAACACGGATTGTTTCGCGCCATTCACTCCTTAACTCTTCCTCTGACGCCCTTTTCGAGGATGCCTTCGCCTCGTGCCTCTTGTGCTTCCTGTCAGCTCCGCTCTCCTGCTTTTGATTCCGCCACCTCAGCCGCCGGCGGTTCCTCGGGTTGAATGCGCATTCGATTGGACATATCCCCGGGTTACACGCTTGCGCGCACCGCCGGCTGGCCGGGCGCGGCATTTAAGCGGAATCAAGCGGCACTTTGCGTTTCACTTTTCATCTGCGCTTACGCGTGCGTTGGCGCTGACCGCGGCGAGGCGGACGAGGGAAAAGGCGGTCGCGCCAAGAACGAGGGCGTACGGGTTTTCGCGTTTCACGGGGGTGTCTCCTCTAGCGGAAGTCGTTGATGTCATCGAATTCCTTCCAAGGTGTATGGCCTGCATAGTCGCAGCCGTCCCACAGTTCGGACACGCTACGGTAGTTCCCGCTACGCCCGGACGCGTAATAGATCTGTACTCGTCCATCCAGGTGCCAGACGACCTTGATAATCGCCATGAACATGGGCGGCTCTCTGCCGAACTGCGTGCGATGGGCGGCCTTGGTCTCTTCGTTAAGTTGTACAGGATCGCCGGGCAGCCTGAGCGTCAGATCGCACGTCGCCATGGTCGGGGTGGGCGCAGTTGCGGGCGTTGCTTCCAAAGCGGCCACCCGCTCATCCAGTCTTCTGAGCTCTTTGGCGAGAATAACCAGGTCGGTGGACAGGGCTTGCAGCGTGTTATTCAGTCCCTCAAGCGTAATGTCGCCCTGAGCGAACAGCAGGGCGGGCGCGAGCGTAGTCAGTAACGCGATAATGATCAGCGTGCGTTTCATGGCAGGGCTTCCTCTCTCTTCGTACCCCCGGGTCAATACATGGGTACTCTGTTCCCAATAGTTAAAAGATGAGCGGAACGACGGCCTTGCGGCGTATCGGCCCCGCCTTGGTGGTGGCTGCCGCGGGTCTGACCTCCCGCTTTGGCGGACGCCCTACCCCTCGGCCTCCATCCAGTCGCTGCTGCCGCGGAATTCGCAGCCGTACCAGCGTTCGATCACGTAGAGCGGCCTTTGACCGCGGGTCACGTAGAAAATCAGAATTTCGCTGCTTTTGGGGTCGCCCTGGACGGAATACACGCTGTATTCGGGGGGCAAGGCGTCGAACTGGGCCATGTAGCGGACAATGGTTTCGTGCTGCAGGGTGAGGATGGGGCCGCCAGCGCCGGATGTGGCGAGGACGCAGTGGCCGTGGTCGAGGTAGGCAGGTCCAGGCCCTTCCCAGATGGCTTCGAGATCGGCCAGGCGATCTGATAAATCCTCGAAAGAGAGCAGTTCGCGCTCAAGCTCTTCGACACGGAGTGCAAGGTTATCTGTTGCATCTTGCAGTTCGTCCAGCAGGTCTGCGTCTTCAGTGCCGGTTATGCGTTCGTCAAGCATGTCGACACGGGCAGACAGCGCCTCGACGCGTTCGCCCAGACGAGTGACGAGACTCTCGTCGTTGTCGGCTTCCTGGGCGTTGGCGTTGATGGCGGCGAGACAGAAGAGGAAAAACAGAATTGCGACCACGATAATGGCATAGAGGTTGATGCGCTTCACGGGCGGCGTCTCCTTGATGGGTCAGGTTGCGCGTGGTGGCTCGTAATCTCTCAGATGCGGTCACATCGACAGAAAGTATGTGCATGATGCATGGGTGAGATGTCTTGCCGGGAGACGCATGAGGGGCCTTGTGTGAGATTCGGAAAGAGGTCATTGCATACCGGGTCAAGCAGGATTTGCGTGGTGGGTCTTGGCGGGAGTGCGGCTGTGCGGGCGGTGAAACATGGCACCTGACTCATAGAACGTTTCATACATAAACTTTTCATACATAGAAGACAGCCGTCTTCCGGTGCGGGGCGCCGGAAGACGGACTGAGGGGGTTCTTTAATCAAGGCAGAACCGGTCGAAAATGTCCGTACTGATTCAGGGTGTTTCCGTTGCCGTTGACACTGTCGAGAATATGATCCACCTGCGCATCCGTTTCCATTCGTTGAACGCGAGCAATGTATTATATCGCGGCGAAATGTCATTTGTATGTAAATATCTCTTTTTTTTGTATCAGTGTTGTGTCATTTTTCCGTGAATGGTAGAATAGGGACAGTCTGCGCCATATGCTGCACATTTCAGGGCCGGCAACCAGCCCTTGGGCCGGCGTCTGACTTTTTCAGTGCGCCTTCTTACCAGACAGGGAGACAAAGATGAAGCCCCCCGAAGAACTCATACAGGAAAATGAAGCATTGAGGGACCGCCTTTCCCGGTTGAGCAAGGCCAGCCAGTGCATAAACCAGAGCCTCGACTTCGACTCCGTTCTGCAACGCGTCCTGGATTCCGCCTGCGCTCTGACCAGCGCCGGATTTGGCGTGCTCACCCTCCTCGACGAAACGGGCCAGGCCGACGACTTTCTCTCCTCCGGCATAGATTCCGAAGATGCCCAAGGTCTGTGGGATATGCCTGATGCATTGAAACTCTTCGAACACCTCAGCAATATCCCGGAACCGATTCGCCTTCCTGATTTAATCAGCCACATCAGGGACTTCAACCTTCCCGAACCCCCCTTGCCCAGAGGCTTCAGAATCCCGGTCTCCTTTCTGACTGCGCCTATCCACCACCGCGAAGAACGCGTCGGCAACATCTTTCTCGCCGGGACAGAAGAGTTTTCCGCCGAAGATGAAGAGACCCTGGTCATGTTTGCGTCCCAGGCCGCGCTCGTCATCGCCAACGCCCGCCGGTACCGCGACGAGCAGCGGGCCAGGAACGACCTGGAAACCCTGATCAACACCTCGCCTGTCGGTGTCGTCGTATTCGACGCAGAAGCAGGGGTACCGGTCTCTCTCAATCGAGAGGCCAGAAGAATCGTCAGCAACCTGCACATGCCCGGCAGCTCTCTGGAGGATCTCCTCGAACAAGTGACCTGCCGGCGCGCTGACGGACGCGAGATCGCCCTCGGCGAGTTCCCCCTGGCCCAGTTACTCAGCACCGGCGAGACCGTGCGCCTTGAAGAGATCGTGATGAAGGTCCCCGACGGCCGCAGCATCAAGACACTGATTAACGCCACGCCGATCTACTCACAGGAGGGCGTGGTCGAGTCGGTTGTCGTGACGATGCAGGATATGTCGCCGCTCGAGGAGATGGAGCGGCTGCGCGCCGAATTCATGGGGATGGTGAGCCACGAGCTGCAGACTCCGCTGACCTCAATCAGAGGCTCTGCAAATACCCTCCTCGACGAAGCATCCTCGCTCGACCCCGCCGAAATACGCCAGTTCCACCGCATCATTTCAGATCAGGCCGACCGCATGCGCAGCCTGATACGCGACCTGCTCGATGTGGCTCGCATCGAGACGGGCACGCTTTCCGTCGCCCCGGAGCCGTCCGATCCCGCCACGCTCTTGGACGAGGCCCGCATCATGTTCATGAGTTCAGGCCGCAGGAACAGAATTCAAATCGACGTTGCCCCGGATCTGCCGCAGGTCATGACCGACAGACGCCGTATCGTCCAGGTCCTCAGCAACCTGCTCTCCAATGCGGCCAAGTATTCCAACGAGTTGTCCACGATCACGGTGCGCGCAGAGCTGAAACAGTTTCAGGTGGTTGTCTCAGTCGCCGACGAGGGCAGAGGTATACCTGCCGAGCGGCTGCCGCTGCTGTTCAGAAAATTCTCCCGCGTCGACGGGGAGGACCGGCAGGGGGACCTTGCAGGGTCGGGGCTGGGCCTCGCGATCTGCAAAGGCATTGTCGAAGCGCACGGGGGCCGCATCTGGGCCGAAAGCGACGGACCCGGCCAGGGCGCGCGCTTCATCTTTTCGGTTCCAGTCGCCGAGAGAGAGCCAGCCGCAGGCGCTGCCGAACCGGCGCCCTTCGCTGCCGAACCCGGCAATGAGACGCAGGAGCGGACGCGCATCCTCGTCGTGGACGACGAGCCCCACGCTCTCAGATACATCCGCGACGCCCTCTCCAAATCAGGGTATGACCCGATCGTGACCGGAGAACCGGAGGATGTCGATCGTCTGATAGCGGAGAGGGAGCCCCATCTCGTCCTGTTGGACATGATGCTGCCGGGCGTTGACGGGATCGATCTGATGAGGGAAATCCTGGAAAAAACTGCTCTGCCCGTCATCTTCCTGTCCGCCTACGGCCAGGAGAACGTCATTGCCAAGGCCTTCGACACAGGGGCCGCCGACTATGTGGTGAAACCCTTCTCGCCCACAGAGCTGGCCGCGCGCATCAGGTCGGTCTTGCGCCAACGCGCCGGTATCGGCTATCTGGGACAGCCCGAAAACTATGTCCTGGAAGATCTGGTGATCAACTATGCGGAACGCCGCGTGGCGGTGGCCGGACGGCCGGTCGTGCTGACCGCGACCGAGTATGCTCTGCTCTACGAGCTGTCGACCAGTGCCGGTCTGGTTGTGACCCACCAGCAGCTGCTCCACCGGGTCTGGGGGGCGGGGAATTCCGGCGACGCAGGGCTGGCCCGCACCGTGGTACAGAGACTGCGCCGCAAGCTGAGTGACGATGCACAAGATCCCAGATACATCTTCACCGAACCTCACGTCGGCTACCGTATGAAAAAGTCGTCATCCGCCTGACTTCACGCATACAGCAGGGCATATTCGGGGAGGCACCCCGCGCGGGCGCCTCTATCCTCCGCCAGCCGGTCCGGTTGTTGCCTTCTCTGCTTTCCCAAGAAAGGGGGGTCGCGCCGAGCCTGTTCGTTTCAGGAGAGACGGACCAGGCCGGCAAGGCGGCCGCCGCAGTCGTATTCCCATTCGGCAATGACGAAAACCGCATAATTTGGCGCTTAAATGTCATTAGTGTGTCAATATGACTGTTTCCCATGTCAGTATTATGGCAATAGGAAACATGGCCGGCGCGGGCAGCGTCACCTATTTGAACCCGCAAACCGATTCATCTGTGCAGGCGGGAAAGAAAAGGAGACATTACGATGACGAAGTATCGATTTTTGGCCATTTTCGCAGTTCTGATTGCGGCGCTGGCGCTGCCGGCGGCGGCGTTGGCCCACCCATCCAGCGAGGGTGAAGGCCATTGCAGGTTCCCGGACGGCAGGCTCACGCCCGGCCATTGCAGCGCCGCGGACCACGCCAATGGCGGCCACGATACCCACATTCCTCCGTTGCCAGGTGTTCCGCCTCCCGCCGGGTCCGGCGGCAGTCCTACGCCACCCGGCTCTGGCGGCAATCCTCCTCCTCCTCCGAGCGGCAACCCTCCGGGTGGTTCAGGCGGCGGCGGCGGCGCCTCCGGTACGGGGCCGGTGTACACGGGGATCGACTGCCACATAACGCACGCGGCCAGGCCCGCCCAGATTTGTTCTGTCGTAGGCGGTCTGCAGTACTGGTTCATTGGCGCTGACGGCAGCGCGCAGCCCGGCCCCTACTTGCCCGATTCGCCCAGGATCACACGCTATGAGGGCACCAACCCCTTGACCGGCAAGTCGGTTGTGATCGACTATGTTGAAGAAGGGGACAAGACGCTGCTGCGCGTGAGCACCTACTATCCGGATAACGAGTATGACACCAACAAGCCCTATGTCTTTACGCTTGATCCGGGCCACACGGTGACCTATATCAGCTGGTGAGGTACTGCAGGCGAGGTGAGAGAGAATGGCGCGACTCCCTCTTGTTGCCATTCTCTTCCTCCTCTGTCTCGCTGCTGTTTCGGTCTGCGATCTATTGATTTCAGACGAATGACCCTCTCTGCAAATTTTCTCGGCATCCCAAACTTGAGTTGACCAGGAATGGTTCAATAGCAAGAAGAGGTATGCCGCATCGTTCCTTTAGGTGACAGGGATATGAGCAAGTCAAAATGGCCGTTTCGAACGCGAAATGAGATGAAGCATCGCTTGTTCAGCATAATGGTCCTGGTGGCAGCGTTTGTTATCGACCATCTTACGTCTGATTTGGTCGTGGATGTCCTCGGGCTGCCTGACGGGACTGTAAAAGAGTGGCTGGATGCCCTGTACATCGCGCCGTTCATTTTGGCAGGTCTTTGGCTGGCAGCCTGGTTGAGCCGGGAGGGTTGAGGCGCCCGGGTAGGGGAGCGCGATGAGGTCGGAGTGCAGTTGCTCCTGGCGGGCGTTGCGGTGGGGGTGGCTGGGGGCCGGGCAGGGGAGGGCGGGCCCGGCGGGGGGCGTGTTGGGCAGGATTGCAAGGTGCCATGCCCCAAAAGGGCGATTACGGGCCTCTACTGGCTTCCTGTGCGGTCTGGAGATTCGCATCTAGGCTGAAAGCGGCGATTGGGGTGGTTTGGGGTTGGGATCGGCCTCTGCCAAGCTGGGAAATGAGTACGCCCAATAAGCGCATTTAACTAGGGCTCGTTGACGTTTGTCTGAACAACGACGTCCGGGTGCAAATTACGCCTGATCGTCGAAGGGCGGCGCAGCTGCGCAAAGAAAATCCGATACGCCTTTGGTGTTCTTCGCGGCCCTTCGCGTGACTTCGCGGATCATTTGGTTTTGTCTCCTTCAACATTCAGGCGAGAAACATCCTAAACAGGCCTGCAGGCTTTCCGTTCTGGTTGAAATCTGAACAACCTTCCCAAAATGTCAACGGAACCTAGTTACATCGGGGAAGGATTTGGAGTGTGCCGACCGCCGTCACCCGCTCCTGTCCGATCGCCGCCGACCTGGTCGTCATCCCGATTGAACCGTCAGCGCTGGCGGGCGCAGTCATCACAATAATCATGGAAATCACATAAATCCCTGTCCCACTGCAGTAAGGAGATGCGCAACGTCTGAGGCCCGATTCACCCTGTGCCGGCCGGATCCTGAGTCGGCCGCGGACGTCGGTTCCTACATCGACCACGAGACCGCCGCCCCGCCCGCGCAGAGAGAAGAGAAGCTGCACCGCCTCGTCGTGCTGCTGCCAGACGGCACCCACCCAAATTCGACCAAGTGGCCGCAGCGCAAGAGGCAACAATGTCCAACCTCTGCCGCGCCTGGGTGAAAGAGGAGCCGTCACAGCATTTTGGATAGGTCAGTCTTTCCAAACTGGAGTACCTAGGCCTCGCCAGCAATAGTTTCAGCGGGTCGATTCCGTCGACGCTGGGCAACCTCTCTAGCCTTACGCTCTTGGAAACCCACGAGAATGACTTGACCGGATCCATCTCTTCTTCTTTGGGCAAGCTTACCGCCTTGAAGACCCTGGACCTTAGTCAGAATGCTTTGAGCGGTTCGATTCCATCGGAATTGGGTAAGTTGTCGAAACTGAGCTACGCGCGCCTCTTTAGCAACAGCCTCACTGGCTGTATTCCCACCGAGTGGAAAAGCTCCTACACAGAATTGTCCACCTTCCGGACCGGCTTAGCACACTGTGACGGTACCTTGGTTACAGTCCGGCCGGGATAAGGGCTATGGTAGTAGGTGATTTGAGTTGTTTCGAAGCCCGCGAGAAATAGTTCGTCTCCGCTCTGGCCGCCGCCTTGACGCGGCGCGAAATCGACGCAACCTACAGACCGGAGTCGAGCTGTCCGCATCCTCCGGCCGGATCGCATCGAGGTGCGCCATCGAGGTGCGCCATCGAAACGGGTGTCAGATAGAACGTGCGCGGGGTGGTATCGGTTTTCGAGCGCGCACCATGGGTCGGCCTCCGCGTCCGCTCGGTGATACCTTCCTCCTCAGATTCCTGTTGGGAATTCCGAGCCTCCCCGCCCAGGGCGGTCAACCGATATCGTTGATTCCTGCTCCTTGGACTTTGCGGAAGTGTCATCTCTATCAGGCCCGCATCAAGGCTGGGGTGTAAGTAAGCCCTGAGGAAATGACTCCGGTCCGCTAACCCCAGAGCAGCCATGAGTTCGGCCCGGCTCATCTCTCCCTGCAAGGCTGCAATGAGTCCTCTCACATGAGGGGACACATGTGGGGCGTCATGATGGGTTACATGTAGGGCAATGGTCGTCAGGGCATCGCCGAGAACTCCGCATCCGGGACAAAAGCCCTTCAAAAAATTATTAATTTTCGCCGACACATGAATCGATATCGGGAGAATGGCCATGATCCGACCCATTCCTTCAGCGGGAAAGACCGATTCTTAGAAGGGGATTCACAGTTGCACACACAGGAGGACGACTCGATTCTCTGTTCTCCGGACATTCTTCCACCAGCACTTCTGCTGGGTTCCTGTGCGTCGGCATCGTCTTCACCCCGGAGATGGCATCACCGGCAGCGACATCGCACATCTACAAGGAAGGCAAGCAAGTCCATGACCAGACGGCGCAACCTCTCTGACAATTTGAAATCTTGTCCCGCTCTGACATATTTGTGACACATTTCACCTCTATCATGGGCAGTGTATGAGGGACAGGCCCTCAAATCAGCATAGTGAAACGAGGTGAAGAAATGAGAGGCAAGGGAACGAAGTTGAGAATGGCGCAGACGTTGGCGATACTGGTTCTGGTCTTCACGATGATGGTGGCCGTCGGCTGTTCACGGAGGGGACAGAGCGGCGCCGACCAGAGTGCAGGCAACGTTACGGAGAGCCGCGGCGAAGGCAGCGAGAGCGGCGGCGAAGGCAGTGAGGGAGGCGGCGAAGGCGGCGGTGAACACGGAAGCGGCGGCGAAGGCAGTGAGGGAGGCAGTGAAGGTAGCGAAGGCAGCGAAGGCGGGGCAGCCGGCAGCGAAGAAGGCGGCAGCGGTCTCGCCCTCGACGAGACCTTCGACATGGTCCGGGCCGGCGCTCGTCTCATCATGAGCTACGACGCCGCCAGCAACTCCTTTGTGGGAACCGTTGCAAACACGACCGACGCGACCCTGACAAGGGTACGCATCGAAGTCCATCTCTCAAACGGCATCGAGCTCGGCCCGACAACGCCGGTCGATCTGGCGCCCGGCGAGATCCTGGATGTCGTTCTGCCGGCGTCAACGCAGTCCTTCGACAGCTGGACGCCCCATGCCGAGGTCGGCGCAAGTGAAGGCGGCGGCGAAGGTGGCGGCGAACACGGCAGCGGCGGTGAGGGCAGTGGTGAATCCGGTAGTGGTGAATCCGGCAGTGGCGAATCCGGCAGTGGTGAATCCGGCAGTGGTGAGGGCAGTGGCGAGAGCGGAGACCCCTCCAGCCCGATCCTGGCCCTCGACGAAAGCTGGGACGGCGTTGTCAACGGTGTGAGAACCGCTATGTCCTACGACCCCGCAGCGAAGGCATTCTCGGGGATCGTGGAGAATACGACCAACCAGACGCTCTGCTTCGTGCAGATCGAGCTGAACCTCAAGCAGGGAACGACGACCGTAGTCGAGCTTGGACCGCAGCCGGTAGGCGACCTGGCCCCCGGCGCCCAGACCACGGTCGAGCTGCGTGTCGATGATGAGCCAAGCGCTGTCGGCGTAGCCTACGACGCTTGGGAGATTCACCCGGAGATGTTCACCTGTGGCGGCCCTGGCCCTGTCAACACCGAAGGTAGCGGCGAAGGCAGCAGTGAAGCCGGCGGCGAGCAACACGGCGCTGAAGGCGGCAGTGAGAGCGGTGGTGAAGGCAGCGAAGGCGGAGCGACTGGCAGTGAAGAAGGCGGCAGCGGCCTGGCCCTCGACCAGACCTTCGACATGGTCCGTGCCGGCGCTCGTCTCATCATGAGCTACGATGCGCACAGCAACGCCTTTTTCGGCACCGTCGTGAACACCACCGGGTCGACCTTGACAGGAGTACGCATCGAGGTCCACCTGTCCAACGGTATCGAACTCGGCCCGACAACGCCGGTCGATCTGGCGGCCGGCGCGGCGATGAATGTGATTCTGCCCGCATCGGCGCAGCCCTTCGACGGCTGGACGCCCCATGCCGAGGTCGGCGCAAGTGAAGGCGGCGGTGAAGGTGGCGGTGAAAGCGGCGGCGAGCATGGCAGTGGCGGTGAAGGTGGCAGTGAAGGCGGTGGCGGCTAAAGACCGCAAGCCCCTGTGACGCACTCAAGTTGGAAACGAGCGGTCGTTGCACTATCAGTCAACAAAGATCAGACGTGGCGCCCCATCTGGGGCGCCACGTTTGCATTGTTCCATTGTGAGGATGGATGACAAAGTCCCTTGGTCAATTTGCCAAGCTTGTTGACGTGGGTTTGATCAGTGATTTCTGCGGAAGTAAACTGCTTATCGGCGCAGGGTCGCGCAGCTCCCCAAGGAAAATCCGATACGCCTTTGTGGTCTCCTCGCCCCTCCGCGTACTCCGCATCGCCGGGAACGAGCACACCGGCCGGCGCGTGCTGCAACGCCACCAGCACGCCGCCCGCGGCATCATCGAGAGCTGCTTGCACGGCATCCTCCGGAACTGGGGGCAAGAAGGACAAAAAGAGGTCTATCAAAATGAGCGATAAGAGACGATGCTGCCACAAGCCCGCGAAGCCGGTCGCAGCGTACCCTGTGAACTTTCAGGGACGCCTTGGGGTACAGGACGCGGCCGGCATGGCTGCGCCACTGGCTTGCTCCCGGCCCTATGGAGGTCAGCTGGACATGGACCTGGAGCGAGTCCGTGACGACTTTCCTCTGTCGACCTGTCCCGGCACGCTGGTGCTGAATGGTCTGGGTGTTTTTGTGACTGGCGAATTCTGTCGAGCGTAGGCCGGGCGGCATGACTCGATTGGGTCTCACTCCAACAGAAATCCTCGAATTACTCTGCCGTGGCGCTGGTACAGAAACCCGCCGATGACAAGCAGCACGCCCAGACCGATAAACGCGGTCACCCGGTATACCTGTCCCAGGCTGAAGGCGTCGTAGAGGAAAAGCTTGGCGACTGGCACTGCCAGCAACCCCAATCCGGCCAGTCGCGGCCAGCGACTGCGGCGCACTATACCCAGGACAATCAGCACCGCAGCGTACAGGGCCCACAACGCGCTCATAAACAGACCGGTGCAACCTGACACCTCCGAACAACCGCAAAACAACAAGAACCGCCACACCCTGTGAAGGCTCAGCGGCTCCCGGTCAAACCCGGGTCCAACCCTTCAGGTCCGGGCATCTTGTAGCCGACACGGGGCTCGGTGAAGATGTAGGTAGGGTTAGTGGCGTCGTCCCCCAGCATGCGCCGGAGGGCGCTTATTGCGGTACGCATCGGCCTCACGTCCCCGTCTGCGTCATCGTCCCAGACCTGCTGCAGCAGTTGCGCGTAGGTTTGCACACGCCCCGCGTTCGTCGAAAGCGCCAGCAGCAAATTGTACTGGATGGCGGTCACCGCCACCGGCTTACCTGCCAGGGTCACGAGGCGTTCTGCATAATGGATGACGAGGTCGCCGACGGCATAGGGCACTGTCGGCTCAGCGGTCTCCCGCCTGCGGAGGGCTGCCTTGATCCTGGCCACGAGCTCGGTTATTGAGAAGGGTTTGACGACGTAGTCCGCCGCCCCCATGTCGAAGGCCCGTGCGATCAACTGGTCCTGGCCGTAGGCCGAAACGAAGATCACCGGCACGTCTCTCTTCTCCACGATGTCACTCATCAGATCGATGCCGTTGACCCCCGGCAGCATCAAGTCCAACAGGACGAGATGTGGCTTGTGTTCCTCCAGGAGCCAGGGGACCTCCTTGGGGTCGCTTGTGGCAATGGCGACGTAGCCCGCCTTGACAAGGACGTCTTTGATGTATCTGAGCGCCTGGGGTTCATCGTCCACCGCCAGGATCCGCACCTGTTCCCCCGTATTCTGGTGGGTGATGCCGGTGGCGGCCCGCGGCCGTGGAGACACGAAGGGAGACACGAAACCGGAGTCCTCGACAAGCGGAAGCGTGAAGGTGAAGCGTGCGCCAAGCCCTGGACCGTCGCTCTCGGCCCAGATGCGCCCCCCGTGCGCCTCGACGATGCCCTTGCAGACGGCAAGGCCCAGGCCGGTGTCGCCACCCTGTTCCTCGGTGGCGATGCGGAAGAATTTCCGGAACAGGTTCGGCAGACTTTCCGCCGGGATTCCCTGGCCGTCATCGGATACGGAAACCGCGACCTGAAATTCCCCCAACGCCGCGGTCACCCTGATGGACGAGGATTCCGGCGAGCGCTTGGCCGCATTGGTGAGCAGATTTCCCAGAACCTGGACAATGCGAAAACGGTCCGCCATGACCCAGGGAAGACCCGACACGAGGTCGACCTGCAGACTGTGCTTGTGTCCGCCGCTCAGGAACGTGGTCCTGACGTCATCCATCAGGGCCGTCAAGTCGGTAGGCTCGGGGGATACCGACAGCGTGCCCGTCTCGATGCGGGCCACATCCAGAAGGTCGGCGATCAGTCCTCGCATCCGGTCGGTCTGGTCCAGGATGATCCGGAAGAACTGGCGCATCTCGACGGGATGCAGCCCGGAAGAGTCGTCCATCAGGGCGGTGGCGGAGCCCCTGATAGCGGTCAGCGGGGTACGGAGCTCGTGGCTCACCATGGCCAGGAACTCGGCTCGCAGCCGCTCCAGATCTTCCAGCGGCGTCATGTCCTGCAGGGTGACGACCACCGACTCCACTTCTCCCTCTTCCGACCTTATGGGGGTGGAGTTCATAAGAGTGGTGATGGACCGTCCGTCGGGGGCCCGCAGGATGATCTCCTCGGCCCGCACCGTCTCCCCGATGCGCAGCAACTCCGGGAGCGGGGACTCCTTCAGTGAAATCTCCCTGCCGTCGCCCCGCCGGAAGGTCACTCCATTGAGGAGATCCTCCATGGAGCCCTCCGGCCCGTGCAGGCCGCTGGCGATCCTTCTCATTTCCCGGTTAATGGACACCACGCCCCCGGTCGTCGCGTCGAACACCGCCACGCCCACAGGAACGGTGTTTACCAGCGTCTCCAGGTCGGCCCTGACCCGCTGTTCCTCCCGGTGCCTGCGGGCGTTGGCGATGACCAGCGCGGCCTGGGAGGCGAACATGACCAGTGTTTCTTCGTCCTCGGGGGTGAACTCCT
The DNA here is from genome assembly GCA_965207495.1 of Caldilineaceae bacterium. Classification (GTDB taxonomy): domain Bacteria; phylum Chloroflexota; class Anaerolineae; order Caldilineales; family Caldilineaceae; genus Bin5. The sequence goes on along the minus strand of OZ242287.1, from coordinate 771,697 downwards.
GGCCGCCTTCACCCTTGGAAAGGTAGATGACGCCGACCGTCTCGCCCCGCGCGCGCAGCGACGTCGCCAGGACGGAGGTCACCGGCACAGGCGGGTTGAAATAGGGCATACCCAGCTCTCTGATATGACTCTGGAAGTCTCCTATCCGTAACGGCTCGGTCAGTGACAGGAGATACTCGAAGAAGGCCGGGCCCTCCGGCATGTCCGCCAGCCATGTCTTCGCCTCCAGACTCATGCCGGAGGTCAGGAACTCCAGGCCCTGCCCCCAGCTGTCGAAGGTGCTGATGCCTGCGTAGCGAGACCCGGTGATGATGCGGGCGCTATCCACGACATCCTGTAGCACCGTCTCCAGGTCCAGGGTCTCGTTGATGCGGAGACAGGCCTCCGACAGGATGGACAGGCGCTCTCGCAGCCTCTCGCTCTCTCCCTTCTCGTTCTCTCGCTCCATCTTCCCTCCTCATCTGGCCGCAGGAGCGGCGGCGTTGTCGCTTCAACGTCCTCGGCCAACAGGTCTGAATTGGACCGCTTTGGGGACGATTTTATCATCTTTACATAATATTCACAACAATTGGTCCAAATTGGCCAGTTTTCTCACCTCAGCTTTACATCAATGTTTTATAATTGATAACTGTGGAGGACTCTGCCCCATGCCGTTTCTTCGTCCCCGGCCGCACCCGAAGAGAGGCAGAAGCAGGATGAAGTCCGTATACGCTTGCACCATGGAGGTAACCGCGTATGAAACGGATAAAGACAGTTGCAATTTACATGGTCATTCTGGCTTTCTGCGTGCTTGCCGCCACACTCACCAGCGCGCCCGCTGCGGCTCAACAAAAAACTGTCTCGGCATGTGTATTTAACCCTCCTAATAGGTATTTTTTCGGCGTAGATGGTGAAACCCACACCTATGGTCCGTTCAGCACGTTTGCTGCGTGTGAGGCAGCACGCCAGCAGATTCTTACAAACGGCACTGCCACGCCGACTGCCACGCCGACGCCGACTGCCACAGCGACTGCCACTCCGAGACTGACTGTCGGGTCCTGTTACCAGGACCCAGTAGTAAAGAAGTGGTATTTCAACGTAAGTAGTGAATTGAATGCCCGTGGTCCGTTCAACACGCTGGCTGCGTGTGAGGCAGCACGCCAGCAGTTTATTCCAACTGCCACGCCGACTGCCACAGCGACTGCCACGCCGACGGTGACTATCGGGTCCTGTTACCTGGACGGTGGGAAGTGGTATTTCCCCGTAAGTGGTGGCGGTGACCGTGGTCCGTTCAACACGCAGGCTGGGTGTGAGGCAGCACGCCTGCAGCTTATTCCAAACGCCACTCCGACTCTGACTATCACGCCGACGCCGACTGCCACAGCGACTGCCCCTCCGAGACCGCCTGTCGGGCCTGTCGGGTCCTGTCACCTCTCAGGAGCGAATTGGTATTTCTACGTAAGTGGTGAATTAAATGAACGTGGTCCGTTCAACACGCTGGCTGCGTGTGAGGCAGCACGCCAGCCGCTTATTTCAACTTTCACGCCGACTCCGACTCCGACTGTCACGCCGACTGCTACGCCGACTCCGAATGCCGGGTCCTGTTACCTAGACCCAAATGGGACGTGGTATTTCAACGTAAGTAGTGAATTGAATGCCCGTGGTCCGTTCAACACGAAGGGTGCGTGTGAGGCAGCACGCAACCAGCTTCTTGGTCTTCCAACTGCCACGCCGACTCCGACTATCACGCCGACTGCCACGCCGACTCTGACTGCGACGCCGACTGCGACGCCGACTGCTACTGAGACCCCGACTGCGACGCCTGGTCTGGATTCCACGCCGAGACCGCCTGACGGGCCTGTCGGGTCCTGTTACCAGAACAGTGGGGTGTGGCTTTTCAACGTAACTGGTGAAGGCACTTCCCGTGGTCCGTTCACCACGCTGGCTGCGTGTGAGGCAGCACGCCAGCAGCTTATTCCAACTGCCACGCCGACTGCTACTGAGACGCCGACTGCCACAGCGACTGCCACGCCGACTGCCACGCCGACTATCACGCCGCCTGCCACTGCGACACCGCCTGCCACTGCGACACCTGGTCTGGATTCCACGCCGAGACCGCCTGACGGGCCTGTCGGGTCCTGTTACCTGGACAGTGGGAGTTGGTTTTTCAACGTAAGTGGTGAAAATAATGCCCGTGGTCCGTTCAACACGCTGGCTGCGTGTGAGGCAGCACGCCAGCAGTCTATTCCAACTGCCACGCCGACTGCTACTGAGACGCCGGCTGCCACTGCGGCCTCCGGGCTGTCTGTTCCAACGTTGACCGCGCAGGCGACCGAAGGCGGCGCGGCGTTGAGTTGGGGAACTGTGGCGGGTGCGGTGCGCTACGAACTGATGGTGTGGTGGGACGCCGGCACAGGCTGGCAGCCGCTCGGGGGAGCCAACCTGACCGGCACGTCGTACAGGCACACCGGCCTGACCCCCGGAAGAAAATACTACTACACCATCCGTGCGGTCAACGCGGACGGCGAGACAAGCGGCTGGCTGGGTGCGGGGACGAACGCGTTTCCGTCTGTGACCGCAACCGCAGCCGGGTTTTCGACACCGGCGCTGACCGCGCAGGCGACAGAGGGCGGCGTGGCGTTGAGTTGGGGAACTGTGGTGGGTGCGGTGCGCTACGAGCTGATGGTGTGGTGGGACGTCGGCACAGGCTGGCAGCCGCTCGGGGGAGCCAACCTGACCGGCACCTCCTACACGCATACCGGCGTTACGGCCGGGACGACGTACTACTACACCATCCGTGCAGTGAACGCGGCCGGCGAGACAAGCGGCTGGCTGGGTGCGGAGACGAACGCGTATCCGTCTGTGACCGCGTCTCAAGAGGTACCGGCTGGCGGGACGTCAACGGCTACACCGACGCCGACCGCAGCTGCAGCCAGGCTTCCGATACCGGCGCTGACCGCGCAGGCGACAGAGGGCGGCGTGGCGCTGCGTTGGGGAACTGTGCAGGGTGCGGTGCGCTACGATCTCATGGCCTGGTGGGACGCCGGCACAGGCTGGCAGTCGCTCGGGGGAGCCAACCTGACCGGCACCTCCTACACGCACACCGGCGTTACGGCCGGGACGAAATACTACTACACCATCCGTGCGGTCAACGCGGCCGGCGAGACAAGCGGCTGGCAGCTGCAGTACGCGTCGGCAACCGCTGTGCAGCCGCGTTGACGCCTGCCGCATGCGGTTCATCGACTCGGTGCCGCAGCAGCGCAGCAGCGGGGGCACCCCGTGTGGGTGCCCCCGCTTTCGTACGCGGCTCCGCCATGCGGATACTCCCGCGGCGTTGTCGCTTCAGCGTCCTCGGCCAACAGGTCTGAATTGGACCGTTTTGGGGACGATTTTGCCATCTTTACATAATATTCACAATAATTGGTCCGAATTAGCCAGTTTTCTCACTTAAACTTTACAACAATGCTGTATAATTGATAACTGTGGAGGACTCTGCCCAATGCCGTTTCTTCGTCCCCGGCCGCACCCGAAGAGAGGCAGAAGCAGGATGAAGTCCGTGTACGCTTGCACCATGGAGGTAACCGCGTATGAAACGGATAAAGACAGTTGCAATTTTTATGGTCATTCTGGCTTGCTGCGTGATTGCCGCCACACTCACCAGCGCGCCCGCTGCGGCTCAACAGAAAACTGTCTCGGCATGTCTATATCTCACTCCTCATGGGTATTTTTTCGGCGTAGATGGTAGACAGTTCGACTATGGTCCGTACAGCACGCTGGCTGCGTGTGATGCAGCACGCCAGCTGATTGATACAAACGGCACTGCCACGCCGATTCCGACTATCACGCCGACGCCGACTATCACGCCGACTGCCACAGCGACTGCCCCTCCGAGACCGCCTGTCGGGCCTGTCGGGTCCTGTCACCGCTCAGGAGCGAATTGGTATTTCAACGTAAGTGGTGAAATTAATGCCCGTGGTCCGTTCAAAACGCTGGCTGCGTGTGAGGCAGCACGCAACCAGCGTATTCCAACTGCCACGCCGACGGTGACTGCCACGCCGACGGTGACTCCCACGCCGACGGTGACTATCGGGTCCTGTTACCTGGACGGTGGGAAGTGGTATTTCCCCGTAAGTGGTGGCGGTGACCGTGGTCCGTTCAACACGCAGGCTGCGTGTGAGGCAGCACGCCTGCAGCTTATTCCAAACGCCACTCCGACTCTGACTGCGACGCCGACGCCGACTGCCACAGCGACTATCGGGCCGAGACCGCCTGTCGGGCCTGTCGGGTCCTGTTACGTAGAAGCATCAGGGAATTGGTATTTCAACGTAAGTGGTGAATTTACTGCCCGTGGTCCGTTCAAAACGCTGGCTGCGTGTGAGGCAGCACGCAACCAGCGTATTCCAACTGCCACGCCGACTATCACGCTGACTGCCACTCCGACTCTGACTGCGACGCCGACGCCGACTGCCACGCCGACGGTGACTGCCACAGCGACTATCGGGCCGAGACCGCCTGTCGGGCCTGTCGGGTCCTGTTACGTAGAAGCATCAGGGAATTGGTATTTCAACGTAAGTGGTGAACATACTGCCCGTGGTCCGTTCAAAACGCTGGCTGCGTGTGAGGCAGCACGCAACCAGCTTATTTCAACTATCCCGCCGACGCCGACTCTGACTGCGACGCCGACTCCGACTATCACACCGACTCCGACTGCCACTCCGACTCTGACTGCGACGCCGACTCCGACTATCACGCCGACTGCCACTGCGACGCCTGGTCTGGATTCCACGCCGAGACCGCCTGACGGGCCTGTCGGGTCCTGTTACCAGGACAACAGTGGGATGTGGCTTTTCAACGTAAGTGGTGAAGACAATGCCCGTGGTCCGTTCAACACACTGGCTGCGTGTGAGGCAGCACGCCAGCAGCTTATTCCAACTGCCACGCCGACTGCTACTGAGACGCCGACTGCCACAGCGACTGCCACGCCGACTATCCCGCCGACCCCGACTTCCCCTCCGCCTGCCACTGCGACACCTGGTCTGGATTCCACGCCGAGACCGCCTGACGGGCCTATCGGGTCCTGTTACCTGGACAGTGGGGTGTGGCGTTTCGAGGTAAGTGGTGAAGGCAATGCCCGTGGTCCGTTCAACACGCTGGCTGCGTGTGAGGCAGCACGCCAGCAGTTTATTCCAACTGCCACGCCGACTGCTACTGAGACACCGCCGCCGCCTGCTACTGAGACGCCGACTGCCACTGCGGCCTCCGGGCTGTCTGTTCCAACGCTGACCGCGCAGGCGACCGAAGGCGGCGCGGCGTTGAGTTGGGGAACTGTGGCGGGTGCGGTGCGCTACGAACTGATGGTGTGGTGGGACGCCGGCACAGGCTGGCAGCCGCTCGGGGGAGCCAACCTGACCGGCACGTCGTACAGGCACACCGGCCTGACCCCCGGAAGAAAATACTACTACACCATCCGTGCGGTCAACGCGGACGGCGAGACAAGCGGCTGGCTGGGTGCGGGGACGAACGCGTTTCCGTCTGTGACCGCAACCGCAGCCGGGTTTTCGACACCGGCGCTGACCGCGCAGGCGACAGAGGGCGGCGTGGCGTTGAGTTGGGGAACTGTGGTGGGTGCGGTGCGCTACGAGCTGATGGTGTGGTGGGACGCCGGCACAGGCTGGCAGCCGCTCGGGGGAGCCAACCTGACCGGCACCTCCTACACGCATACCGGCGTTACGGCCGGGACGACGTACTACTACACCATCCGTGCAGTGAACGCGGCCGGCGAGACTAGCGGCTGGCTGGGTGCGGAGACGAACGCGTATCCGTCTGTAACCGCGTCTCAAGAGGTACCGGCTGGCGGGACGTCAACGGCTACAGCGACGCCGACCGCAGCTGCAGCCAGGCTTCCGATACCGGCGCTGACCGCGCAGGCGACAGAGGGCGGCGTGGCGCTGCGTTGGGGAACTGTGCAGGGCGCGGTGCGCTACGATCTCATGGCCTGGTGGGACGCAGGGACGGGCTGGCAGCCGCTCGGGGGAGCCAACCTGACCGGCACCTCCTACACGCACACCGGCGTTACGGCCGGGACGAAGTACTACTACACCATCCGTGCAGTGAACGCGGACGGCGAATCAAGCGGCTGGCAGCTGCAGTACGCGTCGGCAACCGCTGTGCAGCCGCGTTGACGCCTGCCGCATGCGGTTCATCGACTCGATGCCGCAGCAGCGCAGCAGCGGGGGCACCCCTTGTGGGTTCCCCTGCTTTCGTACGCGGCTCCGCCGTGCGGATATTCGCCCCGGATACGCCCAGAAATTCAGCAAACGCCTGGCTGTCAGAGCTCTCTTGCGAAGTAAACCGAACCCGGACACCTGCGGCACCGAGTTGAACGAAGACTCCGAATCCTGCGCCGGAGTGTTGCTGGCGGTCTGCTGTTCTCGCTGCTGACGATCATTCTGCCGGCGTGGCAGGCGTCGCGCATTTATCCGGCAGAAGCAGTGCGGTATGAGTAAAGTCAGAGTAGGTTTCATCGTTCACACACAGGTCCATCCACACGAACAGACACTGAAGAAGCGCAGCGTTTGCACGCGGCGGCGTCTGGTACCGGTCCAGGCATCCAGTGGAAGCCGGCAATCATACCGAGCCGGTACGTGCTCGACTATCACACTGCTGTGAAAGACTGACACGCTTGCGGCCGGCGCCGGCGACCCGAGAAGGGTCCCCCAATCAAACTCTCCCCATCGCAGGGGGCTGCCCCCCCACAACGGCAGCGTTTCGCCGCTGACCGGCGCCGGCGCGGCGCTCCCCTCTTTGGATAGCCTCCAGCAAGACATCCCCTGACGGATACCGCCTCGACTTCCCCTTCCGGCGAAATCGACTCTCTTTGTGACCGGCTGGATAGGGGAGCTGATGCAAGGGGAACGGCTCTGCCGGGCATCCTTGACGCCGACCGAACCTAAATTGACACGATACTGGTACAAAAAAAGTGGAAATGACATATGAGTGATATGACAATAGCGTATATTGGAAAGACATTTCGTAGACGCATGGTCAATGTACCCTGTCAGTGCATTTCAGCCTGTCAGAGCGGATGATTTGGCGTCTCGGTGAATCCGGGCGGTCTGCGCGGCGTGCAGAGCCGGAAAATGCTTTCCCTGACCCCATCAATCGAGAGGACCGATCATGCAGCCACAGTCCATTAGCCGTGTGACGCCTTTCCCGCTCTTGGCGCTCTTCGCCGCCCTCATCGCATCGCTCCTGCCGGGCGGACATGCCCAGGCACAGCAAGCGCTGACGGCGACGCCTACGGCAACGCCGGCGCCGCCGGCAGTGCCGGGTAACTTCTCCGGCAGGGTGAAGGCCAACGGCGTCGCCTTGAGTTGGTCTGCGCCCGCGGGCGGGGCGACCGGCTATACTATTCATCGCACGTGGCCGCGCCACAGCAAGTATGGCACCTCCGTCGTCTATGTTCTCGGCAGCTCTACAAGTTATACCGATAGCGACGTCGCCGTCGCTGGCAGTTACAGATACAAAATACAGGCAGCCCGCGGCTCGCTGACTAGCGGCTGGGGCGCCTTGACTGTAGTCGTGCCGGACAGCGTAGTCCCCACCGCAACCGGCACGCCTGTTCCGTCGACGGCTACACCGACCAGTACACCGACACCTACGGCAACGCTGACAGCTACGCCCACGAGTGTCCCACCCGGCTTTCCAACACCGACACCTACGGCAACGCCGACGCTGACAGCGACGCCCACGAGTACCCCGATCGGCCGTCCAACAGCGACGCTTACGGCAACGCCGGCGCCGCCGGAAATCCCGGGTAAATTCGCCGGCAAGGTGACGGCCAACGGCATCGATTTGAGTTGGACTGCGCCCGAGGGCGGGGCGGACAACTATACTATTTATCGCTCGTGGCCACGCAGCAGCAAGGATGGCACCATCGTCAGCTATAGCGTTTCCGGCAGCTCTACAAGTTATACCGATAGCGACGTCGCCGTCCCTGGTGGCCATTACAGATACAGCATACGGGCATTCCGCGGCGGGCTGATTAGCGCCTGGTCGGACCTCTTGACTGTCGTCGTGCCGGAGAGCGGACTCCCCACCGCAACCGCTACGCCGACGCCGACAGCTACTGCGGAATCCGGGCAGGCGGGCGCGGACGAATCGCGATCGGCGACATCTGCGGCAGGGCTGACCGCGCAGGCGGGCGCGAACGCGGTCGAGTTGCGTTGGAACGCCGTGTCGGGCGCGGTGCGCTACGAGCTGATGGTGTGGTGGGACGCCGGCACAGGCTGGCAGTCGCTCGGTGGAGCCAACCTGACCGACACCTCCTACAGGCACACCGGCGTTACGGCCGGGACGAAGTACTACTACACCATCCGTGCGGTGAACGCGGCCGGCGAGACAAGCGGCTGGCTGGGTGCGGAGACGAACGCGTATCCGTCTGTGACCGCATCTCAAGAGGTACCGGCTGGCGGGACGTCAACGGCTACACCGACGCCGACCGCAGCTGCAGCCAGGCTTTCGACACCGGCGCTGACAGCGACGGCAACAGAGGGCGGCGTGGCGCTGCGTTGGGGAACTGTGCAGGGCGCGGTGCGCTACCATCTCATGGCCTGGTGGGACGCAGGGACGGGCTGGCAGTCGATCGGGGGAGCCAACCTGACCGGCACCTCCTACAGGCATACCGGCGTTACGGCCGGGACGAAGTACTACTACACCATCCGTGCGGTGAACGCGGACGGCGAGACAAGCGGCTGGCAGCTGCAGTACGCGTCGGCAACCGCTGTGCAGCCGCGTTGACGTCTTCCAGGGCGGATGGTTTGGCGTTGCGGTGAATCCGGGCGGTCTGCGCGGTGTGCAGATCCGTGAGATGTTTTCCCTGACCCCATCACTTGCGAGGACCGATCATGAAGCCGCAGTCCATTAGCCGTATAGTGCCTTTCCTGTTCTTGGTGCTCTTCGCCACCCTCATCGCGCCGCTCCTGCCGGGCGGACATGTCCAGGCACAGCAAGCGCTGACAGCGACGCCCACGGCAACGAGTACCCCGCTCGCCTTTCCAACAGCGACGCCCACAGCGACGCCGGCGCCGCCGGCAGTCCCGGGTAATTTCTCCGGCAGGGTGACGGCCGGCGGCATCGCCTTGAGTTGGTCTGCGCCCGCGGGCGGGGCGACCGGCTATGATATTCATCGCACGTGGCCGTACCACAGCACGTATGGCCCCAACCGCCTCTATCTCGTTTCCGGCAGCTCTACGAGTTATACCGATAGCGACGTCGTCGTCGCTGGCAATTACAAGTACAGAATACGGGCATTCCGCGGCGATGTGACTGGGGGCTGGAGCACCTTGACTGTCGTCGTGCCGGCGAGCGCAATCCCCACCGCAACCAGCACGCCTGTTCCGTCGACGGCTACACCGACCGGTACACCGACACCTACGGCAACGCTGACAGCTACGCCCACGAATTACCCGCCCGGCTTTCCAACACCGACACCTACAGCAACACCGACACCTACAGCAACGCCTACGAGTACCCCGCCCGGCCGTCCAACAGCGACACCGGCGTCCGCGCCCTCCTGCGCCAACAGCACGGCGGTCCCGGCACCGGCTTCGGACGGTCTGGTCGCCGATTGCGAGACGCTCCTCGCTCTTAAGGACCAATTGCTCGGCGACACCACACGGAATTGGAGTGTGAATACTGGTATCTTTTTCTGGTCAGGTGTTGGCGTCAGCAATGGTCGTGTGACGCACTTGACCCTGAGTTCCGGTATGACGGGTACACTTCCGTCCTCGTTGGGCAACTTGGCGGGGTTGAAGGTGTTGTCCCTCGGCCGCAACCAATTGACGGGTACGATTCCGTCCTCGTTGGGCAGGCTGACCAAACTGGAAGTGTTGTCCCTCCATGACAATCAACTGACCGGTAGTATTCCCTCCTCGTTGGGCAGGCTGACCAACTTGGAAAAGTTGTTGCTCAACCACAACCGACTGACGGGTACAATTCCGTCCTCTTTGGACAATTTGGTTCGCCCGGGTGGCCCGTTGGTCGTTGTGCACCTCGCCGCCGGCAACGACTTGTGTGGTCCGATACCGCCGAAACTGCATGCCTTTGAACATAGCGACGTTAAACGTGCCGTCTATCCCTCAGGCACGCTGGGAGACTGCTCCTCGCTGCCTGCGCCAACAACGACACCAACACCGACGCCCACGAATACCCTGCCAGGCTTTCCAACAGCGACACCAACAGCAACTTCGACGCCGACGTTCTCATGCGCCAACAGTGCCGCGATTTCGGACCCGGAAGCAGCCGGGCTGGTGGCGGATTGTGAGACGCTTTTGGGTCTCAAGGAGGAGTTGGCCGGCTCTGCTGCGCTGAACTGGAGTGTGGATCGTCTCATAGAGAACTGGGAAGGCATCTCAGTCGAGAGTGAGCGTGTAGCCGCATTGTCCCTCGCCAACAGTGGGCTGACGGGAGGCGTACCGTCTTCGCTGGGCAGCCTGGCGGCGCTGGCGGTGTTGGACCTGTCCTCCAACGGGTTGACGGGGAGTATTCCCTCCTCGCTAGGCAATCTGACAGCGCTGCAGAACCTTATCCTCGAGAAAAATCAACTGACGGGTAGTATTCCCTCCTCGTTGGGCAGTCTGACGGCGCTGCAGAAACTGCTCCTCCATGACAATCAACTGTCCGGTAGTATTCCCTCCTCGCTGGATAGTCTGGTTCCCCCAAGCGGTAGCTTGTCGGCGGTGTGGCTCGCTACCGACAACGCCTTATGCGGACCGATACCGCCGCAGTTGCATGCATTCATCCCGCCCAATCCTTCTTCTAATAACGACGTGAGCAGCGTCTACTATCCCTCAGGCACGCTGGGAGAATGCTCCTCTACGCCGACGCCGACAGCTACCTCGGAATCCGGGCAGGCGGGCGCGAGCGAATCGCGATCGGCGGCGCCTGCGGCAAGGCTGACCGCGCAGGCGGGCGCGAACGCGGTCGAGTTGCGTTGGAACGCCGTGTCGGGCGCGGTGCGCTACGAACTGATGGTGTGGTGGGACGCCGGCACGGGCTGGCAGTCGCTCGGGGGAGCCAACCTTACCGGCACCTCCTACACGCACACCGGCGTTACGGCCGGGACGAAGTACTACTACACCATCCGTGCGGTCAACGCGGCCGGCGAGACAAGCGGCTGGCTGGGTGCGGGGACGAAAGCGTTTCCGTCTGTGACCGCATCTCAAGAGGTACCGGCTGGCGGGACGTCAACGGCTACACCGACGCCGACCGCAACGGCAGCCAGGCTTTCGACACCGGCGCTGACGGCGACGGCAACAGAGGGCGGCGTGGCGCTGCGTTGGGGAACTGTGCAGGGTGCGGTGCGCTACCATCTCATGGCCTGGTGGGACGCAGGGACGGGCTGGCAGTCTATCGGAGGAGCCAACCTGACCGGCACCTCCTACACGCACACCGGCGTTACGGCCGGGACGAAGTACTACTACACCATCCGTGCGGTGAACGCCGCGGGCGAGACAAGCGGCTGGCTGCTGCAGTACGCGTCGGCAACCGCTGTGCAGCCGCGTTGACGCCTGCCGCAGGCGGTTCATCGACTCGATGCCGCAGTATCGTAGCAGCGGGGGCACCCCTTGTGGGTTCCCTTGCTTTCGTACGCGGCTCCGCCATGCGGATATTCACCCCGGATACGCCCAGAACTTCAGCAAACGCCTGCCTGTCAGAGTTCTTTTGCGAAGTAAACTGAACTCGCCGGACGCCTGCGGCGCCGAGTTGAACGAAGACTCCGACCAGTACGTCAACCTGTGCAGTTGGCGACCTGGCTGTTCTCGCTGCTGACGACCATTCTGCCGACGCGGCAGGCGTCGCGCATCTTTCCGTCAGAAGCATTGCGGTATGAGTAGCGACAGAGCAAGTTTCACCGTTCACGCACAGCCCCACGCACACGAACAGATACAGAAGCAGCGCTTGCACGCGGCGCCGCCTGGCTGCGGCCCAGCCGCGCAGGGAAGTTCGGTCCGGGGCATCATCTCTGAATCCTGTGTATGCCGGCGCCTGTGTCCGGCGGGATCGTCGAACTAGGTATCGTTGACACTTGTATTGCTCTGTCACATTGGCGACAATAGTAGAATGTCTACCAGAAGGATTGCCGACCATCGGTGACAGAAACTTTTCGCATATTTGCCAGGACACACTCAAGCCCATAAAGGGCCATAAGGAGAAGTGTCGCCATTTCGTTGACGCGGTTCCCTGAAAACTACTCACAGCCGGACAGGGCAGTGAACTGCAGTTTCCTCAGCCCAGCCCCCAAAAAAAGGGGTCTCGTGACCCGCTCGAATGAACAGGAAGACGTCAGCCCCAATAAGCATCAGTTTCCTGCCGACAGCCAGTCTTTACGGGCAGTCGTCCTGATCGCCGTCCTCATCGGCTTCGCACTGAGAATCTATCGACTGGATTCTCAGGAGCTGGGCGAGCTCGAGGGTGTAGTCTATGGCCTCCGTGATTATTCTTTCTCTCAACTCGTCCAAATGTCTCTCGATTGGGAGCAAGTCCTTCTTCTTCCCGCAAGCTTATGGTTGCAAAACGTTTGGCACAGAATCACAGGCCCCAGCGAATTTGCCATTCGTTCGATATCGGCCTTCTGCAGCGTATTGGCAATTCCCCTCACCTACCGTATCGCAGCAGACATCCGAATTGGCACATTTTCCACTTTGGCTGCAGTCCTGTTGGCGGCCGTGAACACCTACGCCGTCTGGCGTACCCACGGAGTTCTCTACCGTTCGCTCAGTCTGGCTCTCACCACCGCCAGCATTCTGTTGGCCCTGAGAATTATCGGCGGCGTTGGGGGAAGAAAGACCTTGGTCGCGTACGTGATCTGTACGGCCTCTACCTTCTATACCCACGCTTTCGCCGTTCTCCCTCTCCTGGCGCAAAACCTGTACGTGCTCTTCTTGCTGGCTCGAGACAGGCGCGGCGGAGGGAGCGCTTCTGCCCAAGGACCTGCGGGTTCACTGCCGGTGCGATGGACCGTTTCGCAGATCGCATTGGGCGTCTTGTGCATTCCATGGCTGGTAGACGCATGGGCCTCGATCACAGATTTCACCACAAGGGGGCCCTCAGAGCCATGGGTGTATCAAATCTTAGGGCAAATCGGCTTGCTCGCGACAGGATACTCTTTACCGACGCCGGCCTGGAGACTTGGGTCAGGGTTTTTCGCATTCCCCCTTATCGTGGCTGCGATTCTTGGAATATTCCTGGCTGAAAGAGGGGTGCTCGACCGGGGAAAAAGAGCCGTCAATGGTTGGGTTGGCCCAGAAGAGGGTGAATTCTCAGAAGCGCAGAAGGCAGGGCCCCGACACCTGAGTTCAGGCCCAACAGTCCTCTTACTGCTAAGTTTTCTTGTCGCATTGTTCACTGTATGGAGACCTGCTGGTAGTACCTTTCCTGGGTTCTTCTGGAGCTTTTTTGCCTTGGCCCTGACTCCCCTCGTGCTTTTGCTGGCTATAGGGCTGGGGAATATAGGCAGTTATGTAGAGAGCCGCCTTGGCCGGAGATGGAAAAACTGGACTGGATGTAAGAATGCCAGCGTCCTGAAGGCCATAAACAGGATTGGCATCGGAAACCTGACGGCAGCGATACTCATCCTTGCAGTTTTCGCAGGCAATCTGTTCAGCTTTCGCAACTTCCACTTTGAATCGGAATTCTCAAAGTCACGAGGATTGCGGGAACTGGCCCACATGCTGGATAGCTGGGGCGCCGGACGCAACAAGGCAGACGTTCGTTTCGCCCAGATTTTTTCTATCGACCCCGCGCTCTGGTCCTACTATTATACGGGAGAGATTGAGAACGTTTCCCTGGCTCCCTGGCCGATGGACTTGGATGCGGCCCAAGGAGCCGTCAGAGATCTCCGCAGTAGGGATGTCCAAACAGTCATTCTGCTGGTTCGATCGGATAGGGATCTTGGGGAGGCCGAACTGAATTTGCAAGAGTGGGCAAATGTATGGGGCTTGGAAAATGACCAAAGGGGGCAGACCCCTGCGGAAATTACCAGTAATGCCAGGCAGGCACTGTCCAGTGCCTACCAGATGGCGGGCCAGGAAACGGTGGGGCCATGGATTGTCGAACTCTACTCGCGGCCCAATCCTCAGGCGTGGCGCCTTTTCGATGTCCAGTTCACTAACGGCTTGACGCTGGAGCGCGCCCAGATCAGCCCCAACATCCCCCCAGCCGGCGGCAGGCTGGTCGTCCACATGGAATGGAGCGGAGACCCAACCGTATTGACCGGCGGCGAAACGATATTCCTGCACCTGCTCGACGAAACCGGCAGTTTGGTCGCCCAGTGGGAACCAGAGCTCCCTTTAGATAGCTCGCAGGTTCTGAATAGCGTCGCGATGCCCATCCCACCGACCCTGCCGGACAGCCCCCTGCGCCTGATTGCCGGCCTCTACGACGCATCTGTCGATGGCGCGCCCAGAATTCCGACAGAAGCAGGCGAGAACTCTTTGCTTCTGGTGTACTTCCAAGCTGTAGCGTGTGATGCCTGTGGGAGATGACAGACCTGCCCATTGTGGTACCGTCGAACGAATCCGACCTGCCCAACTCCTCGTTGATTCCCTCGGCTTTCCCTCACAGGTCATCCTGACCAGAGGAGAACCCCATGACATCTCCCAAGCTGAATCGTCGCTCGTTCCCTTAGATTGCCCTGGCTCGAACGAAACGCCCCCCCGAATCGCTGAACGGCAACTGCTGAGCCACAGTCCATCGGCAGTCCTCAGTGCCTCCCGGCAAAAGGTCCACTCACCACTAAAAACTAAGAACTGACTACTGAAAACTAGGGCTCGTTGACAATTCATTCGAGCCAGATGAGTGTAGCGGCAAGATGCAAGAAAGCCATATAGCGACGAGCTAGTTTTTCATAGCGAGCGAAAATGCGTCGATACCACTTGATTTTGTTGATGAAACGTTCGACGATGTTGCGTTCTCGGTAGCGGACTCGGTCATAGTCCCATGGTTGCTTGCGATAGCGGCGGGAAGGGATGACCACCTCGACCTGTTGGGCTGCGAGCGGCTCTCGCAAGGGGTCAGAATCGTAGCCTTTATCGGCAATAACGGCGTCAAAATAGAGAGGGGCGAGCAACAGCTCAGCTTGGGACATATCATGGCGTTCACCACCAGTCAAGATGAAGATTAGGGGAAAGCCAAGGGCATCAACGAGGAGATGGATCTTGCTGCTGAATCCGCCCCGGCTCCGACCTGGGCACTGTTCGTGCTGAGGGCCCCCTTTTTTGACCGCCGGCTGCGCCCATATGGGCGCGTACAGCTGTGCTGTCGGGCATGACCGCTGCCATGTTCGGGTCCTGAGCGAACTGTTTGAACATGTCGGCCCAGATACCCTTCTCTTCCCAGCGTGCGTAGCATTTGAATGCACTGTTCCACTTGCCATAACTGTCTGGCAGTTCACGCCACTGGGCGCCAGTGCGCAGTATCCAATGAACTGCCTCAACGAAACGGCGACACTTCTCCTCTTGCCCTGCGTAGGCACGAGGGTGTCCTTGCAAAAATGCGTAAAGTTTCTGCCACTGATGGTCGGCAATTCTCTTTGTAGACATCCTCCTGTTGTCGCCAATGTGACAGAACGAATCAAACGTCAACGAGACCTAGTATCTGGATAGGCCAGGATACACGCCTAAATTGGACTCACAGTGCCCTGAACTCCCGGCGGAATCGCCACCTGATCGACCCGCTTGCTGCCGATTCTGTGCAGTATGATCTGGCGGGACTTCAGAGGAGCTGTAGAGTCTGCCACATCAGCAAGCGCAGACGGGAAGGCCGACCGGCCCCGGCCAGACAGAACATATGGAAAACCCCTGTTCTGATGCGAAACAGTTATATTCTTGGCTGCAGGCGTGACGAGCCTTTGGTCTGACCGCCGCCAGCAACGCTGTGCGCGCATTTCGTATTGCAAGGCCAAAAGACCTCAGGGACCATAATAGACCTTAAAAGGGCGCCAGAGCGGTCGGAATTTCGGGGATCGGGCTGAAAGTGGGACTAGCGCCAGATTAGGGCAGTGCGCTCGCGGCCTGACGCCTGGGCCAGGTTAGCTGTCGCTTGCCTCTGCTCTTCGGGGAACTCTTGATTCTGCAAGAAAGTGGGAGGGCGGTCGTACCCTGTGGCCGATGTCGCTTCCGTGACAACCTGATCCAATTTTGAGACGGACAGATGTGTGGCCCTGACCTTTAACTCAGAGGTGGTTCAGGTGCTCGGTCACTACGGCTCTGGAACAGGACAGATCGTATCCCGCAGGCAGACATAACTGGTTGCCTGCGAGGTCCAGATTTCCCAGGTTGGTGAGGGCACTCAGTTCCGGGATCGTGCCATGCAACCCGTTATGGTTGAGGCGCAGTTGAGTCACGCGTCGGCTGCTGTCCGCGGCGGCGCCGTACCAGGTAGAGAACGGCTTGTCGGTCAGCCAGTGTCGTTGTGCGTCCAGTTGGGGCCGTCGGTTGTCTCGTAGAGCGCGATGAGCGCGCCCTTTTCCATGGTTGCGGGCGTGGGCGCTGGCATTAATGAAGAGGTAGAAGCCGACGACTGCGTTGCGGAGACAGTTGCTTTGGCATACTCCGACCAATCGCTCGTTGCGCCGCCGGCGCCCACGGCGCGTACCGCGTACAAGTAGGTCGCGGCCGTAAGTCCGCCATGCGTGTAGGAGGTGCTTGACAAGCTACCGTCATCCAGGCGTTTCCAGCCGGTGGCGCTGTCCTGCCAGACCCAGAGGTCGTACGTGACCGCACCGGTCACCGCCGTCCAACTGAGTTCCACTGTGTTCGTCCCTGTGGGCCTCGCGGTCAACGCCGGTGTCGCCAAAGTCTCCGAAGTTTCCGTGGGTGCAGGCGTGGGTGTGGCGGTGGGCACTGGCATTACTGTAGAGGTAGATGCCGGCGACTGCGTTGCGGAGACAGTCGCGTTGGCATACTCCGACCAGTCGCTCGTTGCGCCGCCGGCGCCCACGGCGCGTACCGCGTACAAGTAGGTCGCGGCCGTAAGTCCGCCATGCGTGTAGGAGGTGCTTGACAGGCTACCGTCATCCAGGCGTTTCCAGCCGGTGGCGCTGTCCTGCCAGACCCAGAGGTCGTACATGACCGCACCGGTCACCGCCGTCCAACTGAGTTCCACCGTGTTCGTCCCTGTGGGCCTCGCGGTCAACGCCGGTGTCGCCATAGTCTCCGAGGTTTCCGTGAGTGCAGACGTCAGTGCGGCCGTGGGCGTCGGTGTGCCCGTGGGCGCGACGGCGCAATACGGAAGGGCCAGCTTTTCCAGGTCATTTCTCCTTACGCTGCGCAATGATGTGGGAATGCAACCGCTCAACTTATTATTCGACAGGGAGAGCAAGTCCAGGGGAAGGTTGCCCAGTGTGGTCGGAATCGTTCCGGTCAACTGGTTGTGAGAGAGGTCCAGCTCTCCCAGGTAAGGGAGGTTGCCGAGCGTGGCCGGAATCGTTCCGGTCAACTGGTTGTTCAAGAGGTTCAGAGCTGTCAGGTTGGAGAGCGCGTTCAGATCCGGGATCGGTCCAGTCAACCGGTTGCCATCGAGATATATGGTTTCCACGTTGGCGGGGAGGCTCAGATCTGAGATCTGCCCGGTCAACTGGGTGCCCCGGATTCCCAAGCTTTGCAGGTTGGCAGGGAGGTTCAGATCCGAGGTTTGCCCGGTCAACCCTTTGCCATTGAGGGTCAGATATGTCAGGTTGGAGAGCGCGCTCAGATCCGGGATCGGCCCGATCAGATTGTTGTTTGTGAGGGACAGATGTGCAAGGTTGGAGAGAGCGCTCAAATCGGGGATCGGCCCGGTCAGATTATTGCTTTGGAGGTTCAGAGTTTTCACGCGTTCGCTGCTGTCCGCGGTGACGCCGAACCAGGTGGAGAGCGGTTTGTCGGTCAGCCAATTGGCGTTGTGCGTCCAGTTGGCGCCGTCGGTTGCCTCGTAGAGCGCGATGAGCGCGCCCCTTTCAGTGGTTGCCGGCGTGGGGGCTGGCATTAATGTAGAGACAGAGGTTGGCGTCAACGTCGGCGCTATCTGCGTAGAATCCGGCGGCAGGGGTGTGGGCGACTGCGACGGCGACTGCGTTCCGAAGGCAGTCGCGTTGACATGCTCCGACCAGGCGCTCGTTGCGCAGTTGGCGCTCGTTGCGCAGTTGGCACCCATGGCGCGTACAGTGTACCAGTAGGTCGTGCCGGCCGTAAGCCCATCATGCGTGTAGGCGGTGCTTGTCAAGCTGCCGTCATCCAGGCGTTGCCAGCTGGTGGCGCTGTCTTTCCCGACCCAGAGCTCGTACCTGACCGCACCGGTCACCGCCGTCCAACTGAGTTCCAACGTGTTCGTCCCAGTGGGCCTCGCGGTCAACACCGGTGCCGCCAAAGTCTCCGGGGTTTCCGTGGGTGCGGGCGTTGCGCCATCCGGATCGGTTGCTTTGGTAGGTTTCGACCAAGCGCTGGTTGCGCCGCTGGCACCCACGGCGCGTACCGCGTAGAAGTAGGTCGTGCCGGTCGTAAGTTCACCATGCGTGTAGGCGGTGCTTGTCAAGCCACCGTCATCCAGGCGTTGCCAGCCGGTGGCGCCGTCGTGCCAGACCAAGAGCTCGTACCTGACCGCGCCGGTCACCGCCGTCCAACTGAGTTCCACCGTGTTCGTCCCAGTGGGCCTCGCGGTCAACACGGGCGCTGCCAATTTCTCCGAGGCTTCCGTCTGTGCGTACGTTGCACTATCTGGATATAAGGAGAGGGAAGTAAGCGCCACAAATATGGCGACCAGAGGAAGGAAAGCCAGCGGCCTCGCGGTCCGAACATGCGCTCTGTTCTTCATGAGAGCATTCCCTTGCGTGCACGTTAGTTGAGGTTGTCGGCTGCCATGAGCTCAGAAGAGGTATTGCACCGACACCGGGGTGTGCTGTGGTTAATTCGTCAACTATAACTATTGAGCCGCATACAGTGTGTGTTCTGACCAGCTCTTCATCTTCGCGGCCTGTCAGGCTCTGTGATCGCGTATTCGGTTGGCAGCCGCCAGGTTGGTTGGGGCGCACTGTCGGCATGCCACGATGGTGGGGAAGAACCAGTACGGTGGCTAGCAAGGGCGGGGCGTTGCGGGGGCGCAGCCCCTGCACAAGGGAGGGCCGAAGGCCCGACCGCCCAAAAAACCGAGGAGCGAGCGAAGAGAAGTGAGGAGAGAGAACACCTTAGATCGCCTCGTTCAGGGTTGCGAATCAGTTGCGGCTGTGTGGTCACCGTCAACTTTATATTTTACAGTGGCCGTATGTCACCAGGGTGTCATTTGCACTCTCTTTTATGCCAATATTGTGCCAATAGTGTCTCCAACCCGGGCTGAATAGTGGCTGGCCGCGCCTCGAGTCCGGGTTCGTATCCGGCTGGCGCGCGCATTCTGACGCGACGACGTTTGAAATTAAGGTGTAAAGCCGCTGGAAGGCAAGGAAAACACATAAGTCCAGGCTGGAAGTGAATTTCCGGCAATGAAATTGCGTTTGCATCCAGAGTCTGTATCTTGCTGGGTGCATCGAATATTTTTTGCGAAGAAAGAAGGAGGTAGAGTTGGAGTTGGGAATGAGGCGTGAGGTTGGCCCCAAAAAATGGACCACGAGCTAAGGTGGCTGATGGATTAAATTGTCCAGCCCGTAGCAGGGCAGTTCCCGGTCAGATGTCGTTGTGCGTCCACTTGGCGCAATTCGTGAGGTGTACGCGTTGCCGGTTATCACGGCAAGGGGCGAACGCTGAGGACATATATTTGGATGGCATGGTCGCGATTGTCAGCGTCAGGGAATTGGAAGCGTTGCTCAATGCCTTGCGGACTGATTACAGATTTGGCCGGCATGACGTTATTCGGGGCCATATTGCGTCCAGAGGAGGCGATCAGCTGATACAAACCATATCAGAAATCTTGTCGAGGATTGGGGGCCCTAGGAGCGACAGCGCTTCCCACGGCGTGGTTGTGGACACGCTACGCGGGGTTCCGTCTTGTGACCGTGTACCTCGCAAATCCTCCGTCGGCAGGGTTGAAAGAGGAACTCGGTTTCTACGAAGAGGCCAGAGGGGCAAACACTTGGCAGGTTGTGCCCACCGGGGAGGGCGTATTCGACGGAGTTGAATTTGTCGACGAAATACGCTGCGTTCATCCTGGGCAAGCCTACGTCGACCTGAAGGACCAGTTCGAGAGGGTGGCGGAGGCGCAGGCAGAATCTGCGCCGGCGCTGAAGGCCGAGGCGACAGCGCGCAGCGTGGTCCGGAATTGGGCAACCGTACCGGACGCGGCGCGCTACGAACTCATGACTTGGAGGGCCATAGGGGCCGGCTGGCAACCGATAGGGGGAGACAACCTAGCCGGCACGACCCGCTATGACGCGATCCGCGCAGGGGACACCAAGGGCGGGCTAAATGAATGGCCGCATCTTGAGCAGCAGGTTTCCGCGCCTATATCCGAACCGTTGACCGCGGCCGCAGGCAATACTCTGGAGAAGACCTACGCCGAGGAGAGGGCAGCGTTGGACTTGCTCTACGAGACGACGGACGGCGCCAACTGATCGCGCAGCGACAACTGGATGACCGAGTCGCCGATCTCCTCCTGGTACGGCGTCTTTACGGACGCTAGTGGGAGCGTAATTGAACTGCGCCTCTCACGAAATGGGTTGCGTGGGTCATTTCCTGATTTGAGTGCCCTTACTTCCTTGACAAAGCTATCCCTCGCTTCAAGCCAGTTGACGGGACGAATCTCGAAGATGGGCGCCCTCACCAGCCTGGAGTGGCTGACCCTCAGCCAAAATCAGTTGACCGGGCCAATCCCGGACATGAGCCTTCTCACCAAACTGACAGTGCTGGACCTCTGTCACAACGAACTGACAGGGTTAATTCCGGATCTGAGTTTTCTCATTAACCTGACAAGGCTGGACCTCAACCACAACGAACTGACAGGGCCAGTCCCGGATTTGAGCGACTTCACCAGCCTGACAGCCATGCGCCTCACAGACAATCAGTTTTGCCTGCCTCGAGGCTTCGCCATCTCCGGTGCGAATCCTGAAGGGACCTTTCACCTGAAGAAACTCAATCTGCCGACTTGCACGAAGGCCGAAATTTCGGTGACGCGGGCCTTTCCTCTGAACTTGACGCCGACGGTCGGTGTCGGCCAGGTTACGCTCACTTGGGGTAAGGAAGCGAATGCCGCTACCTACGAACCGCGGACGTGGGACAGCATCGAGCGCCAGTAGGGCCCAATTGGCGGCGTCCTGACCGGCACGTCGTTCACACACTCTGTACGGACAGACGGCAGGAACTATTACTATCAGGTCCGGTCGCGGGACGCCGATAGCGTGCGCAGCGCGTGGTCCGAGCGTGTGTACGCGGCCGTAGTCCCTCGGCTTTGACACCTTCTATCAGAAATACTTTGACGGTGTCGGCGTGGCTGTGGTCGCCCCGAGTGAGGTGTCTGACAAGAAAATGATCCAAGCCCGGGAGATCATTACCGGATTGGTCTCCCATTTGCCGGGCCTGCTCGAAACACTGGTCGCCATCCGTACTCGGGTCGCCATATTTGAGTATAAAGAGGTGGTCGGGGGCGTCAACCAATTGCCAGAATTCAGGCATCTCTTGGAAGATCCGACAGGAATGGCCTCACAGAGTCCCACGGGTTGGGTGGCAGCTGTACCGGAAGAAGATTACTTTTGTGGATTATTCATGCATGAGTTCGCCCACCTGGTCCACTTCGCAATTGAGGGGCAGTTCTACAGCTACGAGTACATTTCGCGGCTTATTGACGCATACAATGCTGCAATGAACGCAGGTCTGTGGCAGGGCGGGCGTTGCGAACTGCAGGGGTTAGGGGCTGGGGGCCAGGGGTTAGCGGGTTGAGACAGTATGGGGGCGAAGCCACTGTTGGCTAGACATTTTGCTGGGGAAGAATGAGCAAGGTGGCGAGACAAGGCGGGGCGTTGCGGGGGCGCAGCCCCTGCACAAGGGAGGGCCGGAGGGCCAGAACTGCAGTGGTCAGTGATCGGTGGTCAGTGGTCAGGGACTGCGGCGATTGGTTGAGGGTTGGTGTGAAGGGGGGAGAGGCATCTTCGCTCACTTGATTCAGGGTCGGGAATTGGGCGGGGAAGGTTGGTGGCTCGTTTCTCTAGCCGAATGAGAGGTATTCCATTGCGTCTTCTTCGGATTCGGCGCCGGCGCGGCCTCTGACGATCAGCTCTACTACGTCGTCCAGGCCGACTTCGGAGACGTTGAGGATGCCCTGCCTGCGGCCTCCTTTGAGGACCATGACGCGGTCGCCGATGGCGAGGATGTCGGGCACGCGCTGGGTGATGAGGACGATGGAGTGACCGCCGTCGCGCAGGTCTTTGATCAGGCGCAGCAGGGTGTTGGCTTCGCGGACGCCGAGGGCGGCGGTGGGCTCGTCCATCAGGAGGATTTTGGCGTCGAAGGCGATCGCTTTGGCGGCGGCAACCATCTGGCGCTGGCCGCCGGACATCCTCTCGACTTTGAGTTTGGGGGAGCTGATATTGATTTTCAACCTTTCGAGCAACGCGGCGGATTCGGCATACATCTTCTTTTTGTCGAGGATGCTGAGAAAGGGGAGGCCGCGTGTGTATTCACGGCCGAGGAAGATGTTGCGAGCGACGTCGAGGTTGTTGCAGAGGGCCAGGTCCTGGTAGATCATTTCGATGCCGCAGCTGCGGGCGTCGCGGGGATCGCGAATCGATACTTCTTCGCCATTTATGAGGATCTGGCCGCTGTCGGCGACGTGCGCGCCGCTGAGGATCTTCATCAAGGTCGATTTGCCGGCGGCGTTGTCGCCCACGAGTCCGAGAATCTCGCCTTCGCGCAACTCGAGATCGACCTGGTTCAAGGCCTGGACGCTGCCAAAGCGCTTGGATATTCCCTTCATTTCGACAATATAGTTACTTTCCAAGATCCTCCTCCTGACAGAGGTGGGTAAAGGAGCGGGAGAAGCGAGGGCATCCCCCACTCCTTGTTCAGCCAATTACCACAGATCGGGGAAGTTGTCGACGTTGTCCTTGGTGATCAGGACGGCGGGCGAAGTCTGCCAGAAGATGACCGGGCGATTCTCGGCGAGGTCTCTGGCGGACTGGATGATCTTGACGGCGATGAACGAGGCGTCGTTGAGGACGGTGCCCCACATGGTGCCGTCGCGAATGGCATCGTACACTTCCGCGGCGCCGCCATCAACGCCAAGCACCTTGATGGTGTCTTCCAGACCGGCCTCTGCGATGGCCCGGACTGCGCCAAGGCACATATCATCGTTGTGGCAGTAGACCATGTGGATCTGGTCGGGGTAGGCGGTCAGGTAGTTTTCCATAACGGTGCGCGCTTCTTCGCGGTTCCACATGCCGGTGTCGACGGCGACGAGTTCTCTGCCGGGGCAGTTCTCGGCGACGTATTCACGGGCGGAGGAGCGCTGCGGCACAAGGCCGTGACCGGTGGCCCCTTCGATGATGACCCAACCCTGACCGTCTTCCAGGGCCTGGCATACGGCCATGCCGGCCGTCTCGCCCTCTGCCCAGCCGGACGAGCCGATCATCGTGTTGACGTAGCCCAAACCCTCTTCGTCAAGGTCGGCGCCTTCGGCGATCACGGGGATGCCGGCTTCCTGTGCTTCGCGGAGGGCGTCGTTGAGCGCGGAGGTGTCATAGGGAACCAGGGCGATCACGTCGTACTGCTTGGTGATGCAGTCCTCGATCAGGCGGATCTCGTTGGGTATGTCGCCCTGGGTGTCGTAGACATCATATGTGAAGCCGAATACGTTGGCTTCCTTCTCGGCCAGCGTGACCTTGGCGGTCGAGTAGGGATGGCCGAGCTCAATGATGTGGCAGATGCGCAGGTCTTGCGCCAGAGGCCAGTCTTCGGCTTCGGTCTGCACCGGCGCGGCTCCGTCTGTCGTCACCACCTGCCCATCAGGCATTACGCAGGCCGTCAACGCGAATGCGAGTATCAGAACGACGATCCAGACTCCGAAATGCTTGCTCATCTCTCTTCTCCTTTGTGTTGATGAGACTGTCCCGCGGTTCGACTACACAGTTGGTGCGCGGGAGGGACTCCTCCTTCCAGACCGGCTCTCCATGTTCCCAGTAGGCTCTCCTTTCGCCGGGAGGCTGACTGCAGCTTTCGCGGCCCCGTTTCAGGGCGATGCAAGATCCCGGACCTCAGCGGTCAGGCCGTTCGGCGTCTGCGATTCATGTAGACATCTGAAACGACAACGGAAACCAGGATGACGCCCTGGATGACCCATTGCCAGTAGGCGCTGACGCCGAGAAGATTGAGCGAGTTGCGGACGACACCTAAGAACATTACGCCGGCAACGGCGCCGAGGACGTTGCCCACGCCTCCGAACAGGGATGTTCCGCCGATAACGGTGGCGGAAATTGCGAAGAGGGCGGTGTCTCTGCCGACGCCGGGATTGGCGCTGACGGCGCGGGATGCCAGCAGCACGCCGGCGATCCCGCTGCAGAGGCCTGCCACCACGAAAGAAAGGGCGAAAATAAGGTTCACGCTGAGGCCGGCCCGGTGCGATGCGTCGGAGTTGCCGCCGATGGCGTACCAGTAGGTGCCCAGGCTGGTCTGCGTCATGATCAGATGGGTGATGATGCCGATGCCGAAGAAGGCCAGGGCAGGAAACTCGAAGATCCCCAACTTTGCCGACCCCATCCAGCCAAACCCCTCGGCATGACCGTAGATCGTCGTTTCGTCGGAGATGATGAATGTCAGGCCCTTGACCGCGACCATGGTGGAAAGCGTGGCGATGAAGAAGTTGACCTTCATCCTGGTCACAACAAAGCCGTTGACCATCCCGACACCGGCCCCGGCCAGAATGCCGAGCAGGGCTGCCGTGGGAACGCCCAAGTCCTGGGACAGGGCAAAGACCACGCCCGCCAGCGCCAGGGTGGCGCCGACGCCGAGGTCGATTCCCCAGGCGATCATGAGGACGGTAAGGCCGATTGAGATAATTCCGTCGATCGAGAACTGCGTTGTCATCTGGGTGATGTTGCGTTCGGTGGCGAAGAAGGGGACGAACAGAACCGCGTAGGTGAGTGCACACCCGAGGAGGACAAAGGCGCGATATTCGATGAGCCACTGAAGGAGCTGGCCCCATCTTTCGGGCTGCCATCTTGCGGGCCTCCGGGGAGGCTCTTCGACCGGCCCGGATTCGACTGTCGATTGATCTTTCGGCGTTGGATTTTCGGCCATGTAAGACCTCGTGCGTTCGAAGCCGATTCGTCAAAAAGGGCAGACGTTCTTGAACTGCGGCAAACGGTTACTCGCCACAATACGGTTGGCCCCGGTCACTGGGGCGCGGTTTCGGTCTGCTGTTCGCGGCCCATTACCTGGATAGCGACCAGACCGGCGGTTACGATTCCCTGGACCACCAACTGTGTTGCCGGCTCAAATCCGAGGATGGTAAGCGAATTGTTCAGCAGAGCGACGAGGATGGCGCCCCAAACGCCTCTGGCAACGCTGCCTCTGCCGCCGAAGATGTAGTTTCCGCCCAGGACGGAGGCCGTGATGGCATGAAATTCGTAGTTGAGCCCGATGAAATAGTGGCCGGAGCCGGCGCGGGCGCTGACGACCATGGCGGCGACTGCGGAACAGAGACCGGTGGCGATGTACATCAGCGTGCGGTACAGGGGGACGCGTACGCCGGCCAGCTTGGCCGCTTCTTCATCGCCGCCGATCGCATACACCCTGGCGCCGAGGGACGTTTCCGACAGTACCAGGTGCATGACGAGGGCGAGGGCGAGGAAGATGATTGTGGGAACGGCAAACGGGCCTATGAAGCCATCGGCAATCAGAAGGAATGGGCTGTTGCGAGGCACTCGATAGTAGTAGCCGCCGGCGCTCAGCAGGGCGATCCCCTGGAAGATCGTCATCGTGCCGAGGGTGGTAAGCATGGGATTGGCCTTGAGCCTGCCGACCAGAAAGCCGTTGAATACGCCGGTTGCCAGTCCGATTGCGAGGCCGAAGATGCAGGTGGTCAGGATGCCGACGCCACCTTCGAGCATGGCGACCATGGTCACACTGATCAGGGACACGATTGCGCCGACGGAGAGGTCGAAACTGCCGCTGATCATCATCCAGCAGACGCCGACGGTGACGATGCCGTTGATTGAGGACTGGCGGAGTACGTTTATGAGGTTGCGGGTTGTGAGGAAGCGGGGGTTCAGAAAACCCATCAGCACGATCAGGGCGACTGTGAGGACGACCTGCGGCTCTCGCAACAGGAAGCTGCCGAGAGCATTGAGCCGGCCGCGGCCGCGCAATCTGCCTGGTATGGAAGCTAGTGTAAAGGAGGAGAAGAGCATGATCGATCTGCTGCGATTGCCTGGCAGGTGAACGCTTCAGCTCCTCTGCCGTCGCCGGGCTCCGGCATGGGCAGAGCATATGGCCCTAACTTGGGTGGCGGGTGGTTAGCAGTTTCTAGCCACATTCCACTGTCCACAGGCGGCAAAGGTTGCAATCGTGTGATGAGTCTTGGGTTTATCTGAGGAATCCGATGCGGTGTGCTGGGTTAGCCCGCGGGCAGCCTCTGGACTGGACATTCCGCAAAAAGTCCGCTGCCTGTCTCAGCAGATCATAAGGTTAATAGCATTATCTGTCAAGGACGTTTTGGGGGTTGGGGAAGGCCTGGTTGGCGGTGCACGGGCAGTTGCGCGTGGGCGTTGAGACGCCGCTTTTTGGGCGGCGCGAGCAACTGTGAGGGGAAAGTGACAGACTGCAGTGGTTAGTGGATTCTCGCCACCAGGGCCTTATGCTAGTCAGGGAAGGCCAGTTTCTTGATCTGCAGATAGCCCTGACCGCTCAGCGGGCGGTCGATATAAAGGCAAGAGGTATGAGCAGTGGACTTAGTGTAGAGGCGGCGGACAGATGCCGAGAACTATTTTCCCTGGTTGTTGCGCGGTTTGGAGGGGAGGCGTATGCGATTGTGTTGCCAAAGTTATCTAATCAGGGGACTTTTTCGGACGCTATCTGGCATAAGGCCCCACTTTGCATTTTCCAGTATCGTGGTATTGTATTCAACACAAAAAGTATATTTCAATAGTCATGTAGAATCATATTGATGGCATATTACAATGTGTTTTTTTTGAGGGCCTTAACCAGCTAATTGAGTACCGTTATATTATTGTCGCCCTGTTATTGATTCCAGACCGGGTCAAATGAGTAGAGTCCAAACTAAGGGCACCGACACTGTGACAATCGCACAGACTGTGAGACAAGAGAATCAGGCCCGTGTCTGGTCCCCATCCACCGCACTTATCAGATCAAAGGACACCGGCGATGCTCTGGCATGACTTTCCCAATTCCTATAGCAGCCGCAAGCTGAGCGCCGCCGCTATCCTCCTCCTTTGCGCGGCGCTCAGCTTTTTGGGTGGGCGCGGGCCAGCCATCGCCGCAGCCCCGCAACAGGCTGGGTCGTTGTCGTGTGCCAGCACCGCGGCCATTCCGGACCCGGAACCCGCCGGCCTTGTGGCGGATTGTGAAACCCTTCTGGGTCTCAAGGACGAGCTGGCCGGCAGTGCTGCCCTGAATTGGAGTGCCTCTCTCCCCATCTCCGATTGGGAAGGCGTCACTGTCGAAAATGATCGTGTGACCAAGTTGGACCTCTACCAGAAAGGACTGACAGGGGGCATACCGGCCGCGTTGGGCGGGCTGACAAACTTGAAGGAATTGAAGCTCTTCAGGAACCAGTTATCGGGTACCATCCCGGCCGAGCTGGGCAACCTGACGAACTTGGAGACTCTCCACCTTGGCGCCAACCAACTGTCAGGAAGCATTCCCGATGAGCTGGCGAATCTGACGAACATTGAGTACATTTCCTTCAGTTTTAACCAGCTGACGGGGTCCCTGCCGGCCTGGCTGGGCAACCTGACGAACCTGAAGGGATTGAACCTCTTTATCAACGAGATAACGGGTACAATCCCGGCCGAGCTGGGCAAGCTCACGAATCTTGACGAGTTGACGCTCTCCTCCAACCAACTGACGGGGCCTATTCCGGCCGAGCTGGGCAACCTGACGAACTTGGAGACGCTGAACCTTGGTGGCAACGGACTGACCGGCACGATTCCGGCCGAGCTGGGCAACCTGACGAACTTGGAGGAGCTGCGCCTTAGTGCCACCGGACTGACCGGCACGATTCCCGCCGAGTTGGGTAAATTGACGAACTTGGAAGCATTGTTCCTCGGCTTAACCCAACTGACGGGCCATATCCCTGTTGAATTGACGACCCTGACGAACCTGCAGCAGCTGTACCTCAATAACACCCGGCTGACCGGTGCCATCCCCGCTGAATTGAGCAAACTCACGAACCTGAGGGAGCTGAATCTCTCCTCCAACCAGCTGACCGGTACTATTCCCGCCGAGTTGGGCAAGCTGGCGAACCTGCAGCGGTTGTATCTCTACAACAACCAATTGACCGGTACAGTCCCCTCCTGGTTAGATAAACTAACGAACCTGGGGGAGCTGAATCTCTCCTCCAACCAGCTGACCGGTACTATCCCCGCCGAGTTGGGCAAGCTGGCGAACCTGTACTACCTGGCCCTTAACAGCAATGACCTGACGGATGACATCCCCGCCGAGTTGGGTAAATTGACGAATTTAGACACTTTGAACCTCGCCGACAACGACCTGACCGGAACGATTCCTGCAGAGTTGGATAACCTGGTTCCCCCGACGGGCAAGCTGTCCAGCGTGCGCATCGCCACCGGCAATCCCGGCCTGTGTGGCCTCATTCCCCCGGCCCTGCACGCGTTAAGCCCGACTCATCCTAACGATGTCAACGACCTCGGCAGTGACACCTACCCCACAGGCAATCTACGATCCTGCTCATCCGCACCGCTGGCAGCGCCGGAACTGACCGTGCAGGCATCAGCAGGCGCGGTCGAGTTAAGCTGGGAAGCCGTGCAGGACGCGGTCCGCTACGAACTCCTGACCTGGTGGGACGCAGAAACCGGTTGGCAACCGCTGGGCGGGGACAATCTCACCGGCACATCCTACACCCACACAACCGTTACTGCCGGCATAACCTTCCACTACTCCATCCGCACCGTCAACGCCGCCGGCCAGACCAGCGACTGGCTGAAACCGTATCCCTCTGCCACCGTACCCGCAGCCGAAACGCCGGACTCCGGAACCCCGCCGACCGCGCCCGAACTGACCGTGCAGGCATCAGCAGGCGCGGTCGAGTTAAGCTGGGAAGCCGTGCAGGACGCCGCCCGCTACGAACTCCTGACCTGGTGGGACGCAGAAACCGGCTGGCAACCGCTGGGCGGGGACGACCTCACCGACACATCCTACACCCACACAACCGTCACCGCCGGCACAACCTACTACTACTCCATCCGTACCGTCACCGCCGCCGGCCACGCAAGCGACTGGCTGAAACCGTATCCCTCTGCCACCGTACCCGCAGCCGAAACGCCGGACACCGGAACGCCGCCGACTGCACCCGAACTGACCGTGCAGGCATCAGAAGGCGCGGTCGAGTTAAGCTGGGCAGCGGTGCAGGACGCCGCCCGCTACGAACTCCTGACCTGGTGGGACGCAGAGACCGGCTGGCAGCCGCTGGGCGGAGACAACCTCACCGGCACATCCTACACCCACACAACCGTCAGCGCCGGCACAATCTACTTCTACACCATCCGCGTCGTAAACACAGCCGGCGAAGCTAGCGACTGGCTGCAGCCCTATCCCACTGCCACCGTACCCAACACCGCGGCAGGTCCCGAAGCGGCCGGGGAACGGGCCGCGCTCGCGGCCCTCTACAACGCCGCCAACGGCTCCAATTGGACCCGGAACGACAACTGGCTGAGCGATGCGCCGCTCGCTGCCTGGTACGGCGTAGCCACCGACGAGAACGGAAGCGTGACCGAATTGCGCCTTCCCAATATAGGCTTGAGCGGACCGCTCCCCGATCTGAGCGCCCTCACGAACCTGACCTATCTGAACCTCGAATCCAACCAGCTGCGCGGGCCTGTCCCGGATCTGAGCGCCCTCATCAGCTTGAAGAGCCTGGACCTCGGTCACAACCAGTTGAGCGGGTCACTCCCTGACCTGAGCGCCCTCTCCAGCCTTACGCGGCTGGACCTCGAGTCCAACGGCTTGAGCGGGCCGGTCCCCGACCTGGGTGCTCTCTCCAACCTGATATATCTGAACCTCGCCGGCAACCAGTTGAGTGGGTCTATTCCCGACCTGAGCGCTCTCTCCAACCTGACAGAGCTGTACCTCGGCGTTAACCAGTTGACCGGGCCAGTCCCAGACCTGAGCGCCCTCACCAGCCTGACAAACCTAGGCCTCGCCCTCAACCGGTTGAGCGGGTCGTTCCCCGACCTGAGCGCCCTTACTAACCTGAAAGAGCTGTACCTCGGCGCTAACCAGTTGAGCGGGCCGATCCCCGACCTGAGCGCCCTCTCCGGCCTGACAAGCCTGGGCCTTGGCTCCAACCAGTTGACCGGGCCGATCCCCGACCTGAGCGCCCTCACCAACCTGATATATCTGGGCCTCGGTGGCAACCAGTTAACCGGGTCAATCCCCGACCTGAGCGCTCTCTCCAACCTGACAAGCCTGGGCCTCACCGCCAACCAGTTGAGCGGGTCGATTCCCGACCTGAGCGCTCTCTCCAACCTGACACGACTGGAACTCTATAACAACCAGTTGAGCGGGCCGATTCCGAACCTGAGCGCCCTCTCCAACCTGATATATCTGGACCTCGGCGCTAACCAGTTGAGCGGGCCGATTCCCGACCTGACCGCTCTCACTAACCTGATACGACTGGACCTTGGCGGTAACCAGTTGAGCGGGCCAATTCCCGACCTGGGCTCTCTCTCCAACCTGATATATCTGGGCCTCGGTGGCAACCAGTTAACCGGGTCAATCCCCGACCTGAGCGCTCTCTCCAACCTGACAGAGCTGGACCTCGGCGCTAACCAGTTGAGCGGGCCGATCCCCGACCTGGGCGCTCTCTCCAACCTGCACTCGCTAGGCCTCGGTCACAACCGGTTGAGCGGGCCGATTCCCGACCTGGGCGCGCTCTCCAACCTGTACTCGCTAGACCTCCTTCGCAACCAGTTGAGCGGACCGATTCCCGATTTGAGTGCACTCGCCAACCTGACACATCTGTACCTTTCCGACAACCAGTTGAGCGGGCCGGTCCCCGACCTGAGCGCTCTCACCAGCCTGGAAACGCTGCGCCTTTCCGACAACCAGTTGAGCGGGCCGGTCCCCGACCTGAGCGCCCTGACCAGACTGACCTATCTCTCCCTTGCGGGAAATCAGCTGTGCCTGCCTGAAAACACAGACCTGTCCCGTCTCAGCGACGTCGCGGCCGCCCACCTGCAGAGCCTGAATCTGCCCTCCTGTTCAGGCGGTCCGTCTCTGGAAACACCCCAGACACCGGAAACGCCCCAAACGCCGCAGAATCCGACCACCTCCGGGGAAAGAGCGGCTCTTGTCGCCCTCTACCAGGCAACCGCTGGCGCCGGCTGGCGACACAGCGACAACTGGCTGAGCGATGAACCGGTCGCTGCCTGGTTTGGCGTTGTCACCGACGACAATGGCCGCGTAACCGAACTGCACCTCCCGGTGAATGGGTTACTCGGGCCGGTTCCCGACCTGAGCGCTCTCACCAGCCTCACCAGCCTGAACCTCAATTCCAACCGGTTGACCGGACCTATCCCGAACCTGGACGCCCTGACCGCCCTCACAAGTCTGAACCTCAGTTACAACCGATTGACCGGCACAATCCCCGACCTGAGTGCACTCTCCAATCTGTCAGAGCTGTTCCTCAGCGTCAACCGGCTGAGCGGACCGATTCCCGACCTGAGCGCTCTCTCCAGCCTTACGCGGCTGGGCCTCGAGTCCAACGACTTGAGCGGGCCAATCCCGGATCTGAGCGTCCTCTCCAACCTGAAAAGTCTGGACCTCAGGCACAACCAGTTGACCGGTCCAGTCCCGGATCTGAACGGTCTCACCAGCCTGTCCCGGATGAACCTCAGTTACAACCAGTTGAGCGGACCTATCCCGAACCTGGACGCCCTGACCAACCTGACGAGTCTGGACCTCCGCGTCAACCAGTTGAGCGGACCAATCCCCGACCTGAGTGCACTCTCCAATCTGTCAGGTCTGTACCTCAGCGCCAACCAGCTGACCGGCCCAATCCCCGACCTGAGCGCGCTCTCCAATCTGTCACATCTGGACCTCGGCGCCAACCAGCTGACCGGTACAATCCCCGACCTGAGCGCCCTGACCAGCCTGTATTGGCTGAACCTCAGCGCCAACCAGCTGACCGGTACAATCCCCGACCTGAGCGCGCTCTCCAACCTGGACTTGCTCCACCTCAATCACAACCTGTTGACCGGCCCAATCCCCGATCCGAGCACACTCACCAGTTTGTTCCAGCTGGACCTCAGTGGCAATCTGCTGTGCCTGCCCGCAGGCACAACGTTTTCCGATCTCAATGAACGGGTGAACGCCCACCTGCAGGGCCTCAATCTGCCGTCCTGCCCCGACCCCTGAGCAGCAGCCGCGCCAAGCGTGACGCAACCTTGACGCCGGCCCGGCCCGAAGGGTAGGGGCACCCTTTGTGGGTTCCCCCGCCCCTCGTAAACGCCCCCGCGAACGACAAACGCCGGATGAGGTCGAAAGACCCGCATCCGGCGCCTCTGTCCGCTTCCACCCCGGCCGCAATATCAGAATCGTCGCAGAACGCCCACAGAACGCCTGAAACCGTTTGAGGGCACCTTACCTTACTACCCTCAAGCAGGTAGTGGCCGCCCTGCGTCCCGTCTGACCCCTATCGTCTCAGACGCCCTTTCATCTCCTTGCACATGTCGTCAACAGGTACATACACCCATAGGCAGTAACCGTTAGAGTGGGCTATCCAGCATAGGGCCCCTCTCTCTATGTACTACGACTGTTGAAGACGAGCCGGTAGTCTTCGGGCAGGTCTATGTCGAAGAGGAGAGAGTCTGACTCTACGACCTGCACGGGGATGCCCGCTTTTGCGGCCAAGTGCTTGTGGCGTTGGAAACTGTCGCGGCCGAAGGCGAAGGGGATTGCCTGGCCCGGCTGCAGCAGCAGGGCATTGGTGCCGCCGTCGCGGCTGGGGGCGATGATGATCTGCGGGTCGCGGTTGCTGGGGGAGGCCATGGTGCGCACGTCTTCGGCTGTGAGGTTGGGCATGTCGGTGGGGAGGACCAGGACTTTGGTTGCGCCGTGGGTGGCGGCGTAGCGGGCGGCCTGGGTGAGGGCGGCGTTGAGCTGGGGTTCCGAATCGGTGTCATTGGGGCTGCAGGGCTGACTTTCTTCGGCCAGGGCGCGGCTGCCGGCGCGTTTGGCGGCGGCCAGCGCTTGGGTGTCACGGCTGACGACAAGGAGCTCGGCGTCAAGATGGGCGTGGTTGATGGCTGTAAGGGTGCGGGTGAGGAGTTCACGGTTGAGGGTGTGGCGCTGCTGAGGAGAGATACAGGCGGCCAGGCGGCTCTTGCCTTCGTTAAAGGGCTTGACGGGGACGACTACCCACAGGCCCGGTCTGTTCTGCGCGTTATTCTTCATTTTCGTGCCGGGGCCGATTTGCCGTAGGGTTGCCGTCTCGCAGGCTCTGGCCGAACTGCAGGACCTCTGTTGCAAGGCGGCGCTTGGAGGGGAGGTCGGTCATGATAGTGTCGGTTGTCAGGGCGGGCAGGGGAAGGCGGGATTGTTCGGCCCGGTCCTGCTGGTCGATGATGAATCCGTCGAGCAGGCCGGCATAGTGTTCAACGACGGTCAGGGGAAGGTGTTCGAGATGGCCCATTTCGCGCATCATCTTGGCTACGGGGCCTTTAACCGCGCGCCCGCCCACAATCGGGCTGACCGCCACCACCGGGGCGTCGCTCTCCCGCACGAGATCGCTGAGGCCGGGCACTGACAGAATCGGATCCACGCTCAGATAGGGGTTGCTGGGGCAGATGATTATTTGCGCGGCGGCCCGCAAGGACTCGGCCACCTCGGGGGCGAGTGTCGCCTTGTCGGCGCCGACGAAGGTCAGGCCTCGGAAGGTGGGTTCGCAGCGGCGACGCACGAAGTAGTCCTGGAAGGGGAGGTCGCCTTCGTCGGTGTGCACGAGGGTACGGACCGGTTCGTTGCACATCGGCAGGATGCGGGAGGGGACGTCCAGAGCCTGGCGCAGGCGGTCGGTGACTTCTGTCAGGGTGGCGCCGGCTTGCAGCCACTGCTTGCGGAGCAGGTGCAGCGCGAGATCCTTGTCGCCCAGCCGGAACCATGCTTCGCCGCCGAGGCGCTCGGTTTCGGTCAGCACTCCCCAGGTTTCGTTGGCGCGGCCCCAGCCCGTCTCTGGGTTGTTGACGTTGGCCAGCCCGTAGAGGACGGTGTCGATGTCGGGGCAGATGGTGAGGCCCCAGTGCTCGAAGTCGTCGCCGGTGTTGACGATGACTGTGAGCGCGCCGGGGGGCAGGGTTTCCTGCAGACCGACGGCGAATTTGGCGCCGCCGACACCGCCGGCCAGGGCGACGACCGGGGAAGGATTATCCAGATTTGGGGCCATTGGACGCGTTCTTCTTATTGCGTGTTGCGTATTGCGTAGTACGCAGTGCGCGGATCAGCGCCAGGTTACCCGTTCTGCCAGGGGAAGGCGCTCTCGCTCTTTTTCTTCGGCGGCGTAGCCGAGAGTGATCAGCGCCTGGGGATGCCAGCTTTGCGGCAGGTCGAGGACATCGCGCACCAGGTCGGGAACGAAGAGGGGCGCGCACATCCAGCAGGCGGCCAGGCCGAAGTGTTGGGCTGCCAGGAGCAGGTTCTGGCAGGCCAGGGCAGTGCTTTGCACGGCCATCAGCCATTCGGCCTCCTGGCGGCGCGGGTCCGGGTAGTCATCCATGCCCTCCAGAGAGAGGGAGGCCGCGACGAGAGCCGGCGCGCCGGTGATGCGGGCGTGGCTGATACGGACGCGGCGTTCGATGATGGCCGTGTCGACGCCGTCGGCGCCCAGGTCGGCGCGCCAGCGTGCGCCCATGCGGTCGCTCAACTCCTGCTTGACCGGGTCGGACGTGACAACGCAGAAGCGCCAGGGCTGGCGGTTGTGGGCTGAAGGCGCCCAGATTGCGGCGGTCAGCAGCATTTCGAGCAGCGGCTTCTCTACCGGGTCGGGCAGGTAGCGGCGGACAGATCTTCGCCCGCGGATAAGCTGCCAGAACCAGCCGTCATCGAAATCGGAGGCCCAGTCTGATTGGCGCCAGTCGCTGTTGTCGTCTCTGGGATCTGCGGACGCGATGCGCTGTTTTTGCATGGGACGGCATTATAGCACGGAGTGGGGGGAGTTGGAATGTGTTGGGGGATGGGAACGGCAGGGGAACTGCTGGGGAAAGGCGGGGGAACTGCGGGGGTTAGGGGTCAGGGGCTGAGATAGCGCGTGAGGAGGCAGACTCTGTTGGCTAAACACCTTTCTCTAGACACGTTGCCGGGGAAGAATACGCACGGTGGTCTAGTTAGGGAGGGGCGTTGCGGGAGCGCGGAACGGCAGGGGAACTGCGGGGGACCGGCAGGGGGAACTGCGGGGGTTAGGGGTCAGGGGCTGAGATAGCGCGTGAGGAGGTAGACTCTGTTGGCTAAACACCTTTCTCTAGACACGTTGCCGAGGAAGAATACGCACGGTGGTCTAGTTAGGGCGGGGCGTTGCGGGAGCGCGGAACGGCAGGGGAACTGCGGGGGACCGGCAGGGGGAACTGCGGGGGTTAGGGGTCAGGGGCTGAGATAGCGCGTGAGGAGGTAGACTCTGTTGGCTAAACACCTTTCTCTAGACACGTTGCCGAGGAAGAATACGCACGGTGGTCTAGTTAGGGCGGGGCGTTGCGGGGGCGCGGAACGGCAGGGGAACTGCTGGGGAAAGGCGGGGGAACTGCGGGGGTTAGGGGTCAGGGGCTGAGATAGCGCGTGAGGAGGTAGACTCTGTTGGCTAAACACCTTTCTCTAGACACGTTGCCGAGGAAGAATACGCACGGTGGTCTAGTTAGGGCGGGGCGTTGCGGGGGCGCAGCCCCCGCACAAGGGAGGGCCGAAGGCACGACCGCCCAAATGCAAGGAGAGAGTTACGAGGAGTGAGGAGTGAGGAAAACCTGCGCTCGTCTGGCTCGGGGTTGCGTACGGGGCGGGGCGGGGGGCGGCAGACGGCACAGTATGGGGGGAATTCGGGCTTCTTTGACGCTCTGTTCTGGGACGTGTACAATGCAAACGGTATGGGAAGATTTTCCCAGTGTCGGTAATTGCCGCGTATAGGTTGCCAGGATGCCTGCCGCGCGGCACGTAAATCGCAAGATTCAGGAGATTCCATGACCGCGCCAAAGTACTCCCGCGTTGCTCTTTATCTGCAGGATAAACACTCCATTCGTGAAGGGATGGAGCACGCACGCTACGCGGAGGAGAAGGGCTTTGAAGCGGTCTGGCAGGCGGAGAGCCGGCTGGTGCGGGATGCGATTGTGCCGATGGCCGCCTTTGCCGCTGTCACGGAGCGCATTCAGATCGGGTCGGGCGTTATCAACAACTGGACGCGCAATATCGGGCTGCTGGCGGCGACTTTTCTGACGCTGGACGACCTGGCGCCGGACCGCGTGATCTGCGGCGTCGGCGCGTGGTGGGATCCGCTGGCCAAGAATGTGGGCATCAGCCGGCGCAGGCCGCTGAAGGCGATGCGGGAGACGGTGGAGGTGTTGCGGCGTCTGCTGGCAATGGAAAATGTCACTTTCGAGGGCGAGTTTCACCAGGTGAGCGGCATCGAGCTGGATGTTGTGCATGGACGCCAGACACCGCGCAATGTGCCAATCATGATCGGCGCGACCGGGCCGAAGATGATGGAGCTGACGGGGGAGATTTCCGACGGCGCGGTGTTGAACTACTGTGTGCCGCCGGACTACAACCACATGGCGCTGGAGCGGCTGGAAATCGGCGCGAAGCGGGCCGGACGCAGTCTGGATGAGATCGACCGCCCGCAGTTGATCGTCTGCTCGGTACACGATGACCAGCAGACGGCGCTGGACGGCGCGCGCGAGCTGCTCACGCAATATCTGGGCCAGCAGCCGCATATCGCCCAGGCCAGCGGGGTCAAGCCGGAGGTTGTTGACGAGATTCAATCGATTCTGGGCTGGCCGGCGACGATTGAGCAGGTGCGTAAGGCGATGCCGTTGGTGCCGGACGAGCTTGTCACACGCATCACAGCCAGCGGCACGCCGGACGATGTGAAGAAGAAGGTGCGCGAGTATATGGACAACGGCGCCTCCTGCCCAATCCTTTACCCGTTGGGCGACGTGAAGCTGATGATCGATACGTTTGCGGGTGGTTTCTAGTCGTTTACAGTGGACTGATATGTACCGCTTCTGCGAAGCCCCCAACACATTAACTGATGCCCTGAAGTTGAAGGCGGAACACGGCGCGGGCGCGCGTTTCATTGCCGGCGGCACCGACCTCCTCATCGATTTGGCGAGCGACGGTTCGGAGGACGGCGCACAGATGGGGCTGATCGATCTGACGCGCATTCCGGGCCTGGCCGACATCTCGGAAGAGGATGGCGCGCTGCATCTGGGTCCGCTGGTGACGCATAACCAGTGCGTACGCAGCCGGGCAATTGTGGAGAGTGCGTTCCCGCTGGCGCGAGCGTGCTGGGAGGTGGGCGCGCCGCAGATACGGAACCGGGCGACGGTTGCCGGCAACCTTGTCACGGCCAGCCCGGCCAACGACACGATTGTGCCGCTACTGGCGTTGGATGCCAGCGTGCGCGTCGAGAGTTCGGCACGGGGCAGCCGCACGCTGCCGCTGGCGCGCTTTTTCCGCGGGGTGCGTCAGGTGGACCTGGCCGACGACGAGATGCTCACGCTCATCTCGATTCCGCTGGCCGATTCGGCGCGGCGGGGCAACTTTATCAAGTTGGGACTGCGGCGCGCGCAGGCGATCAGCATTCTGAGCGTAGCCGGATCAGTTGCCTGCGACAGCGGGGAGGACTGGGGCTCGGCAACGGTGACGCATGCGGCCATTGCGCTGGGCGCGGTTGCGCCGACGGTGGAGCGGGCGACGGAGGCGGAGGCCTTTTTACTCGGCAAGACGCTGACGGAAGAGACGATATTGGAGGCGGCGCGGCTGGCGGCAAGGCAGGCGCGGCCGATCGACGATCTGCGCGGCAGCGCGGATTACCGGGTGGCCATGGTGGAGACGCTGGTCGCCCGTTTGCTGCGCCAACTGCGGGATGGGCGCGAGCGGGCGGGATGGCTGGAGACGCCGGTGACGCTGTGGGGCGATACGCAGGGCCGCTGGCCGGTCTCGACGCGGCCGGAACCGGCGGCAACGGTCAACGGCGCTGTTGTCGAACTCGACGGCGGCATGACGCTGCTGGACAGCCTGCGGGCGGCCGGTTTTGTGGGGGTGAAGGAGGGCTGCGCGGAGGGTGAATGTGGGGCCTGCACCGTCTATCTGGACGGCATGGCGGTCATGTCCTGTCTGGTACCGGCGGAGCGGGCGGCGGGCAGCGAGGTCGTGACAGTTGAGGGATTGGCCGATTCGACGGCGGAGTCCTCGGCGCTGTTGCACAGTGTGCAGCAGGCGCTGATCGAGAGCGGCGGCGTGCAGTGCGGTTACTGTACGCCCGGGATTGTGATGTCGGCGGCGGCGTTGCTGGCCGAGCGCCCCGGCCCGGATCGCCTGGAGGCGCAGGAGGCGCTGGCGGGCAACCTGTGCCGCTGCACCGGTTACCGCAAGATTTTGGACGCGGTGGTGGCTGCGGGGCGGGAAGAGAGAGGTTAGGAGCGAGGGGCGAGGGGAGAATTGGCCCTTCAGACTTCTCTAACAGGTGGGCCGAGTAGATGGGGACCGACGGAAACGAAGTCATTACGTACTATCTGGAGATGACCGGCGCGGAGCAGTTGCAGCCGGCGCGGGCGCCCGCGGAACCTTTTGCCGTCCGGCGGGCGGAGTTGGCGTTCGCTGCGCTGAATCGCTTTTTCTATACAGAGGTGGGGCGGGCGTATACGTGGACGACGCGTCTGCCCTGGACTGAAACACGGTGGCAGGCCTGGGTGGAGCGGCCCGAACTGCAGACGTGGATCGGATATGTGAAGGGGACGCCGGCCGGCTATTTCGAGTTGGACGAACAGCGCGCAGATGGTGAAAAGCAGGTCGAGCTGGCCTATTTCGGTCTGCTGCCGCCCTTTGTTGGCCGGGGCGTGGGAGGTGCATTGCTGACGGAGGCGCTGCGCCGTGCGTGGGCGCTTGGGCCGCAGCGGGTTTGGGTTCACACGTGTACGTTGGACCACCCGGCGGCGTTGCCCAACTATCAGAAGAGGGGGTTTCGCATCTATGATCAGAAAAGGAATGCGGAGTGACGTTTTCTTTCTTCTCGGCATTTTCTTTCTTCTCGTTTTCCTCCGCCGCGAAAAGAAAAAGCTTGTTTCGCCATCGCCAAGTGTGGGCGAGTGGGGATGGCTAGGGCCGGAGCCATTGTTCGACACACACAACGCGGATAAGGTCATGTCGCCCTCGTTGCCGCGGCGGGGGAACTGGCTGACGCGGGCTATCGGGCGGTCGATGTACAGACTGCTCGGCTGGCGCATCGAGGGCCAGTTACCCGACGAGCCCAAGTTGGTGATCATCGGCGCTCCTCACACCTCCCATTGGGATGCCATTTTGGCGGTCGGATTCTTCCTGGCCACTGGGCTGGATTGCCGCTGGATGGTCAAGAGAGAGGCCTGCGATCACGCACTGGGCGGTCTCATGCGCTGGATGGGCGCTTTACCGGTGAATCGCCAGGAACCCGGCGGTCTTGCGCAGCAGGTTGTCGACGAAATGAACCGCAGCGAGAAGTTCGTGCTGGTTCTGACGCCGGAGGGGACGCGCAAGAAGGCGGAACGTTGGAAGACCGGCTTCCACCGTATCGCTCTGGGTGCGGGAACGCCCATCACGCTGGGCTATGCCGACTTTGAACGGAAGGTCGCGGGTATCGGTCCGACTATCTGGCCGAGCGGGGATCTGGAAGCGCAGATGGAAGAGATACAGGCGTATTACAGCGGGATCCCGGCTCGGAATCCGGAGTGGTTCGCTACTGCATTGGATAGTGGATAGTAATGACTTTGAGGTGTTTTGATGCGTGCAGTTGGTAGCAGCATACCGCGATTTGATGCGGCGGATAAGGTGACGGGGCAGGCTGCCTATCCGGCGGATATCGACCTGCCCGGTCAGGCTTGGTTGAAGATCGTTTTTGCCGGTGTGCCTCATGCGCGTATTGTGCGCATGGATACGTCGCGGGCTGAGGCGGTGGAGGGTGTCATCGCCATTCTGACGGCGGCGGACGTGCCGGTGAACGAGTACGGACTGGTGATGCCGGACCAGCCTGTGCTGTGCGGGCTGGGGAGCACGCCGCAGGCGGAGGTCGTGCGCTGGGAAGGGGACAAGGTGGCGCTGATCGTGGCCGAGACCGCGACGCAGGCCGAGGCGGCGGCGCGGTTGCTCGACATCGAGTATGAAGCGCTGCCGGTCATCACCGACACGGACCAGGCGCTGGCGCCGGACGCGCTGCCGCTGCATCCGCACCCTTTCAGCAACTTTCCTTACCCGGAAGGGCGGGACAGACAGTCGAATCTGCTCGTAACGCATCGCCTGCGCTACGGGGATATCGAGGCCGGCTTTGACCAGGCCGACGTGTGCGTGGAAGGCGTCTACAGCACGCACCCGCAGGAACACGCCTATCTGCAGCCGGAGGCCGGACTCGGCCATGTGCGCGACGACGGCCGCATTGAGATCATCGTCGCCGGCCAGTGGATGCACGAGGACCAGGAACAGATCTCCCATGCGCTCGACCTGCCTCCGAGCCAGATCGTAGTGCGCTACCCGGCTATTGGCGGCGCATTTGGCGGTCGGGAGGACATGTCGATACAGATCCCGCTGGCGCTGGCCGCGTGGAAGACGGGCCGGCCGGTGAAGACCGTCTGGAGCCGGGAGGAGTCGATAGTAGGGCACCATAAGCGGCATGCCTTCGTTATTCGCGCCAAGTGGGGGGCAACCAAAGAGGGCAAGATCGTTGCGGCGCAGATGGATTTGACCAGCGACTCGGGCGCCTACTCTTACACCAGTACCAAGGTCCTGGCCAACGCCACCCTGA
The DNA here is from genome assembly GCA_965207495.1 of Caldilineaceae bacterium. GTDB lineage: Bacteria > Chloroflexota > Anaerolineae > Caldilineales > Caldilineaceae > Bin5. Next base: position 730,540 of record OZ242287.1, on the reverse strand, counting down.
TGTGCCTGGGCCCCTATGAGATTCCGAACGCGTATGTGGATGCGCGCACGGTCTATACCAACAACTGTCCGGGCGGCGCTTTTCGCGGTTTCGGCGGGCCACAGGCGCATTTCGCGGCTGAGATGCAGATGACCAAGCTGGCGCATGCGCTGCAGATGGACCCGGTCGAGTTGCGTATGCGCAATGTCCTGCGCGACGGCTCGATCCTGGTTACAGGCAGCCCGATCCCCGCCGGCTGCACCACTGAAGAGGTGCTGGCCGAGGCGGCGCGGCAGGGCGGCTGGCAGAAGCGCAATGGCCAGTGGTCACTTTCAGCTGCAGACGCCGACAGCACGCCGCCGGACAATGGCAACGGGTTGCTGACCACGAGCCTTGACTCCTCCCGCGGCCGGATCGCGCGCGGCCGGGGGATCGCTGCCTCTTACAAGAACGTGGGCTACAGTTTCGGCTTCCCGGAGCACTGCACGGCCTGGGTGGAGCTGCACGGCGGGGAGACCATCGAGAGGGCGCGCGTCGGCTGCGTGGGCGCGGAGGTGGGGCAGGGCGCGCACACCGCTTTCATCCTCATGACCGCGGAGGTACTGGGGCTGTCGCCGGAGCAGGTGGAGCTGGAGGCGGCGGACACGGACGTGACCGGCTCGAGCGGCAGCAGCTCGGCCAGCCGCATGACCTTTATGGCCGGCAACGCGATACAGGGCGCGGCCGAGCGGGCGATGGCGCTGTGGCGCGATGAGGAACGGCCGGCGCGGGCCGAGTTCGTCTATCATCCGCGGGCCACGACCCCATTTGACCGCGAGACCGGCGCTTGCGATCCGAACATCACCTATGGATATTGCGCGCAGGTGGCCGACGTGGAGGTGGACCGGGAGACCGGGCACGTGACGGTCAAGCGGTTTGTCAGCGTCAACGACGTGGGCAGGGCGATTCATCCGCAGCATGTGGAGGGGCAGATCGAGGGGGCGGTGGCTCAATCGATAGGCTGGACGCTGCTGGAGAACTATCTGCAAGAAGGGGGAATTACGATCACCCCCCAATTGAGCAACTATCTGATCCCCGGCGTGGCCGATGTGGCCGAAGAGATTGTGCCCGTGATCCTGGAGCTGCCGGACCCGCAGGGGCCGCTGGGCGCGCGCGGGATGGCGGAGATGCCCATTCTGCCGACGGCGCCAGCCATTGCCGCGGCGCTGCACGATGCGCTGGGCGTCTGGTACGACGCCATGCCCTTTACGCCGGAGACGGTCTGGCGCGGCATGGCGGCCGACGACCGCTGATCAGGAGCGCAGGTGATGGCCGCCAAAAACAGCGATAACCGCGTCAACAACCTCATCTGGGGGGTGCTGCTGTCGCTGGCGGGAATTGGGCTGCTGCTGTTCAACCTGGATGTCTTTGTCCGCTTTGAGCCCTATGTTCAGTACGGAGGGGCGGCGCTGCTGGGCCTGCTGGCGCTCCTCTTTGTTGGCGGCTATCTTTCGGCCCGCGAGAACTGGTGGCGGCTGATCCCCGGCTGGACGCTGATCGCACTGGCGGCGATGGTCTATCTCACCACGCTACCGGCGCTGGACCAGCGCTTAACGGCCGGGGTCCTGTTCGTGGGCCAGGCCATCGCGTTCGCCCACATCTATCTGCTGGATCGGGCAGAGCGCTGGTGGGCGATCATTCCGGGTGGATTCATGCTGATGCTGGGCGGCACGATCGCCCTGAGCAGTCTGACCGAGGACCCGGCGGTATTGGGCACTTTCCTCTTCATTGGCCTGGGGGCGGTATTCTTTCTGCTCTACCTGTTGGGACAGCGGTGGCAGCTGTGGTGGGCGCTGGTTCCCGGCTCCGTCCTGGTGCTGTTGGGCCTGTTCCTCTTTTCGGTTGGCCTCGGTCAGCAGAATCTTTCTCTGCGTTTGTGGCCGGTGCTGTTGCCCTTGCTGGGCGCGTGGCTGATCTGGCGGGCGACGCGTCCGCTTTCCGGCCGCAAGCTGAATGTCGATGCTGCGCCCAAACAGTCCCGTTCGCGCGGTCAGTCTTCCGAAAGCAGCAGCCGTCCGCGCAGGTTGGGCGAATACGGCGGTCCTGCTCCCGGCGCCGCGGTGGAGGTATTGCCGGACCCGGAGGAAACGCAATAAACCCTGGGCTTGGATAGTGGACAAGAGGAGCCGATAGCCCTTATCATTGCATTCTGATCTGCGGGAGACAGTGGAGTCATAAAATGGATTTAGGCACTTTTTCGGTCAGCTTGGCGGTCAAGGACATTGCGGTCTCGCAAGCCTTTTACGAAAAGCTCGGATTTGAGGTGTTCGGCGGCGACGCAAGCCAGGGCTGGCTGATTATGAAGAGTCCCAGCTGCGTGATTGGCCTCTTTCAGGGCATGTTCGAGAAGAATATTCTGACGTTCAACCCCGGCTGGGACGAATCGGCGCAACCTCTTGACAGCTTCACCGATGTAAGAGAGATCCAGGGGAAACTCAGAGCGGACGGGGTCGAGTTCGCCAGCGAGGCAGACGAGACCACGTCGGGCCCGGCGAGTTTTGTGATCATGGATCCGGACGGCAATCCAATCCTCGTCGATCAGCACGTAGGATAACTGCAGGGGTCAGGGGTCAGGGATCAGGGATCAGTGACTGCGCGAACTGCTGGCTGCTGACAATCGCAATCTCAGAAAGGTATAGTTCTTATGTCTGAATTCGTTCTTACTTTGGTTCAGATGGACTGTTTGTCGGGCGATCCGGGGCGCAATTTCGAGCGCGCGGAGGCGTTCATCGCGGATGCAGCCGGTCGCGGCAGCGATCTGGTGGTGCTGCCGGAACTGTGGCATAGCTCTATCGACCTGGAAAACGCGGAAGTCTACGCGTCGCCCGTGGCCGCCGAGGCCGGCAGTGACGGCTGGTTCGGGCGCTTCGCTACGCTGGCAAGGGACAACCACGTCTGGCTGACCGGTTCGATGCTGGAGAGCCAGGGGGACCAGTTCTACAACACGATGGTGCTTTATAGCCCAGAGGGCAAGCTGGCCGCCACCTACAGGAAGATGCACCTGTTCCGGCTGTTGGATGAGGATAAGTACCTGGCGCCGGGCGAAGCGGGCACGATGCACGAGCTGCCGTGGGGCTGCGCGGGGCTGGCGATCTGCTATGATCTGCGTTTCCCCGAGCTGTTTCGGCGCTACGCGCTGGAGGGCGCGCGCCTGGTGATCCTGCCGGCGGCGTGGCCGCACCCGCGGCGTAAGCACTGGCGCACGCTGCTGCGCAGCCGGGCGATCGAGAACCAGTGGTTTGTGGCCGCGTGCAACCGCGTGGGGACGAGCGAGGATGTGAGCTTTTTCGGTTCGTCGGCGGTGATCGATCCATGGGGCGAGACGTTGATCGAAGGCGGCGAGACCGAGGCGCTGCTGACGGTGCGTATCGATCTGGATACTGTGGAGGCGACGCGGGCGAAGATTCCGATTTTCGCGGACAGGCGGCCGGAGTTGTATTGAGGGTGGGTTTGAGTGGCAAGAGAAGAGGCGGGGGTTAAGCCGTGATCGAAACATTCACTCGCTGGAGTGTAAACGATCATCTGCGCACTGAGGAAGATGCCCGCCTCTATCTTGAAGCGGCCTTCGAAGAAGACTCGGGCGACGGTTGTCTGATTCGCGCCGCGCTCAGGGACATTGTGCGCGGCCGCGATGTGAGGGAATTGGCGCAGGAGATAGGGATGACCCGCGAAGGGCTGTCGGAAACGCTATCCGAGGACGGCGATCCAAGCTTTGGTTCCGTCTTGAAGATTGTCGGCGCGCTGGGGATGCGGCTGCGCGTCGCCAGTTAGGGCGCTAGCCCAGGTAAGGGAGTGGAAGGTATTGTGATGTAAAGGACTCCTTTTTGAAAGGAGCTTCAATAGAATCACCAAGTTCAGGTGAGTACCTCTCGTGCAATGAAGGCCCTATCTGCGTCTTGTTGCGTGCGATTTTCGACCTTGCGTATGGGGGACTGATTTTCGAAATTCGCTGGGTTTGTCTGGCCGCTGCAAGGCGGCACGTATCTTCGCCTTTTTTTCCTCGGCGATTTTGGGGTCCCTGGGAGTGAATTGGTCAGTTCGTTCGTTGGATTTACGACGCCCTTTCATCAGAGTCATCCTTCCTTTCTCAACTATTTGACGTGTTCATCGTGCAGGTCGTCCGCGATGCGCACGTGCTTGTCGTTAGACCGGTCGTCTCCTCTTTTGCCCTCTATCAACTGTATAGCCGTCTGTCTGGGATCCGGTGCGTAGAATACTCGACTTGGCCTGACACCGCAAACGGCGGGCCAAGCCATGGTCGTGTCTTGAGGATTTTGCGCGTGCTGGGGTTGGGGCTGTGCGTTGTTAGTTAGGACGCTGCCCCAGGCAAGGGAACGAAAGGAATTCTGATTTAATGGATTCCTTACTGAAGAGAACCTCTACAGAATCACCAAGCTCGGGTGATTGCCTCTCGCGGCGTTGCGTAATATGTCCAGCTCTCGTGCAATGAAGGCCCTATCTACGTCTTGACGCATGCGATCTTCGAGCTTGCGATTGTGGGGCCGCTTTAGGCATTTCACTGGGTTTGTCTGGTCGTTGTAACGAGGCACGCATTTTCGCCTTTTTTTCTTCGACGATTTTGCGGTCATCGGGCGTAAAGTGCTCAGTTAGTTCGCTGAACTTCCGACGTCCACTCATCAGAGTAAGCCCTCCTTTCGCAACTCTTCAATGTGCTCATCGTATAGGCCATCAGCGATTGGCACGTACTTGTCATAGAACCGGTCGTCTCCCGTCTTGTCGCCCCCTATCAATAGTATTGCCGTTCGTCTCGGATCAAATGCGTAGAAAACTCGAAACGGCCTGCCTCCGCTTTGAATTCGGAGTTCCCGCATATGACTATGGCGTGAGCTACGGATACCTGATGTATGAGGGGCTCCTAACTCCGGTCCTCTTTCCTCAAGGAGTTCAACTCCGGCGCTAATGGACCGTTGGTCAGGTAAGGAGATCTCCTTCCACCACTCTCCAAATTCGTTTGTGAATTCAAGTTCCCACTTCCCCATTGTCTGCACTCTATCACACGTTACTACAACTACAAATGCATAAGAGGGAGTCGTCCGAAAGCACGGGCACGTTTCTGGTTGTACTTAGGCTGGTGCATTGGGAGCCTGAACCACGCGAGCCTGGACAGCCCAAGGCCAAGAAGACACACACATGAAGCTGGGCACAGTGTAGTGCACGGCGCACGGCGAAATTGCCCGCGGCCGCGGCGTGTGCGAACTGGTGCACGGGCTGTCGCGGCCGGGCCCGAGTCGCCCTATCCCGCCAAAAAGTCATCAATCGCCTTGCGGGCGATGCGGTACTGGCTGCCGATTCGTTTGGCCTGGAGGGAGCCGTCGTCGATCAGGGCCTGGATGTCGGCGGGCGTGACCTGGAGGTAGCCGGCGGCCTGCTCGAGCGTCATGACGGCCGGGGCTGCGGGTGGCTGCGGCGGCGTGGGGGGCTGGGGTGCCGCGGGCGGTTGGGGCGTTGCCGGCGGGTTTGGCGCGGCGCTGGCGGGCTGGGCAGGGCTCTGCGGGGGGTTCATGGCGTTGGTGATCATGCCGGCCATGCCGGCGCCGAGGCCGATTCCCGCGCCGAGACCGAGGCCTTCGCCGGTGCCGCCGGCGCCGCCGGGCTGCTGGGCCGCGTCGCCCAGTGCGCGCGCGGTTTTGAACTGCATGTAGGCGGCCATGTCGCCGATCGCGCCCATGCTGGCGCGTTCGTCAATCGCCTTGGCGGTCTCTTCGGTGGGGCTGATGGAGACGATGCGGAACTGCTTGAGCGCCAGCCCCATGGCGTTGAAATCGTCCTGCAGGGTGGCGCGCATGGCCGCGCTCAGCTCGTCGAAGAGCCGGGGCAGGTCGAGAATGCTGGTCATGTTCTCGCCCCACATGTCGGTCATGCGGCTGATGATGGCGCTGCGCAGGAAGTCGTTGATCTGGCCGGTACGGTACATGCCCTGAGTGCCGACGAACTGGTCGACGAAGCGTTTGGGGTCGGCGATCTGCATCGTGTACTGGCCGAAGCCGCGCAGGCGCACCAGGCCCAGGTCGGTATCGCGCAGGGTGACCGGCTCGGGCGTGCCCCATTTCATGTCGGTGAACTCGCGCATGTTGGCGAAGAACACCTCGGCGGTGAAGATGTCCTGGCCGCCTGTGCCCATGCGCAGGAGCCCTGAGAGGATCGGCAGGTTGGCGGTGGTGATGGTGTGCCGGCCCGGCTCGAACAGGTCCAGCGATTTGCCGTCGCGGTAGAAGACGGCGCGCTGGCTTTCACGCACGATTACCTGGCTGCCGAAGCGGAAGTCGCCTGAGCCGACCTCCGGTAGGCGAACGACGAGCTCCTGCGCGCCCTGATCCGGGGCTTCGATTACGTCTATGATTCTGGCCATCAGTTTTCTCCTGTCTGTCGGCGCCGGTGGGCAGTGGTCTGTGGCTGGATAGTGCGCGGGCGGCTATTCGCTGTCGGCTGGCGTTGTGATCGCCTGGCTGCGCTTGTCAAAGAGTCGCTGGAGTTCGGTCACGGTTTCGTTGACGGCCTCGATGGCGGGGCCGATTGCGTCCCGATCTGCCGCGTGGGTCTCCAGTTGGTATACCCTGTTGTTTATCTCCTGGGCGCGCTCCGCCAGGGCCGTGTCGAAGCGGTGGAGGGCGTCGAGCTGCGCTTCCTGGATCTTGACGGCTGCGAACAGCCCGGCGTAGCCGTAGCTGGCCGTCTTGATGCGGTCGATGAGCGTCTGCAGGCGCTGGATGGCGCCGTCGGCGTCGTCGATCCAGGCCAGCCCGCCGCTGCGCAGCAGTTTCTTCTGCACGTCGTAGAGGCGCTGCTTTTCCTGCTCCAGTTCGAGCACCAGAAGTTGGCGTAAGCGATAGTCGGCCTCCCGGCGCAGCTCCCTGTCGTTGTATTCGCGCACCAGCGGCAGCCCCTTGAGCAGCCGCTCGATGGCTCCCATATTCTCGTCAGCTTTTTCCACGAAGGAATCGGTCATTTTTGTCCTCTTGTTCGGCCGGCCTTCGACGCGCCAATCGGGCGGGGCGAAAGCCGGTCCCGCTATGCAGTGGGGTTGGACTGTTCACTATACATTACGCAGCGCTGTCCAATTGCGTTGCGGCGCGTTGGGTCAGGAAGACCTCGCTGCCGCACCAGGCGCATTGAATAAGTCCCTTGCCGGCCAGCTCGACTTCGCCGCCGCAGTTGGGGCAGTTGCGGCCGTCGGTCAGCTTCTGGCTGTCGACGCTGTAGAGAAGACCCTCCTCCCAGTTGATGGCGCCGCTGAAGAGCTGCTTGCCCACCAGGTTGCGGATCATATCCTCCACTGATTCGCGCGGCTGCTGCAGCTCGACGATGATCTCCTGCACGCTCACCTGGCCCTGGGTGAGGACCATGTTGAGGATCTTCTTCTCCTGCGCGACCTGCGCGAATTCGGTCTCCTCCTGCTGCCCCTTGCGCCAGAGGTAGAAGCCGATGCCCAGCAGGGGCGCGCACACGACCAGCGCCAGGAACAGTCCTATCACAACCCCGCCGGCGGTCGTGTCGGAGGTTGCCACCGTTGCGGTCCAGCCGAGGAAGAGGACGGCTGATATTGCCATTATTGCCAGGCCGACGATGCGTCCGCCACCGCGCATGTTTCGCTCCTTATCGCTGCCGAGGTTGCGCTATCTCAACCGGTACGGGAGGGGCTTAACTCTTTTCGCAGCCAAACCAGTCAGTGGTAGTCGGGGCACAGTAATCGCGTGCCGCGCCGCAGTCTCTTCGTGAGAAGTCATTCCCGCTTTCGATCCCTGAGATAAATCCAGACCACCGATCCCAGAATAATGAGGATCATCCACACGCCACAAAGGTCAACAAGCGGCTCGCAACAACGAACTAGCCAGTCAGACATGATCTTGAACGCTCAGAAATTCTGGGGCCGGCGGCGGTCACGGGACCAGGCGGTCCATGTTGGCCCAATATCGACGCCCACGATGAACGAGAGCGGTCTATCTTATCCCCTTTGCACGGGAAAACCACAATCTCTTTCCTATCCATTACCGGCTTCAGCTGCCCGGTCACCGTTCGATGGCATCATTGACCTTTTGCGCCTGTCGTTTGGCGGCGTGCAGGCGCATTCCAATCTTAGCCGAAGCCACCGCCTCCGCCGCCGCCCCCACCACCGCCGAAGCCGCCGCCACCGGAGAAACCGCCCCCTCCTCCGCTCCAGCCGCCGCCGGCTGTGGAGGAGCTGCTGGGCCGGCTGGTCATGGTGGCGCTGGTGGTGGTGAGCAACGCGCCCAGTCCGGCGCTCATGCCTGTCAGGCTGCTGCCAAGCCCGCGGCTGACGTCGCCCAGGCCTCCGCCGAGCCCGCCGCCTGCCGGCGGTCCAGAGGGCGTCCCCGGCGTTTCGCCGCCGACGCGGCCCCCAGCGCCGTCCGGTCGAAGCGGCCGTCCAACGGGACCGGGTCCGTAGTACCAACGCCGGTATGGACCATACATTGTCGGGTGGGGGATGTACCAGCCGGGCGCGGGCGCGTCGACGGCTTCAAATTTGCGAATGTACTGTTTATCCACGCCAAAGGCGATGGCATAGGGCAGCCAGCGGTCCCATAGCGCCTTCTGTTCTTCGAGGTCGCTGTAGCGGTCGATATCGCGCAGATAGCTTTTGAACGCCTGCCAGCGCGCGGCCAGCTCGGCGCCGACGTCGGTTTTGCGGGGCATGAAACGGGAGAGCAGCAGGAAGCCGAAGGCGGTGACCGCAAGCCCGATTCCGGGCAGAACCGCGGCGCCGGTCAGCCCGCCGAACAGCGTCATCAGTCCTATGCCGGCCAACCCCGCAAGCGCCAGCAGACATACACCGAGACAGCCATACTGATTGCGTACCTTTTCAGGGCTGCGGGCGAAAAAGCCCTGTTCGGTCACTTCCTCGTAGAGCGCCCGCTTGAGAGCCGGCAACTCCTTGTGAAATCTGTTCTTCAGATCGGAAAGTCTGACCTCACTTTTGAGTTCGAAGAGGCCGTCAAGCAGGAGCTGCTCGAAGGTGGAGACGGGCAGCTCCCGGTTCTCGTAGCGGTAGATGAAGTCGCGCGCGACCTGGAACTGGCCCGTTTTTTCTTCGGTGATGCTGATGACCTTGCGCTGCGCCAGGTCGACTAGCGTGGCGATGATATCCTGCATATCGGCCTGTTCGTCCAGGAGTGTGCCGACGACGCCCGGGGCCAGGTCGTCGGGCGGCTCCGGCAGGTAATCGGCGACCATCTCGACCGGTTTGTCGCGGCCGAGGCGATACCAGAGCAGATAGAGCGCGGCCGGTCCGCCAAGGAGGAACAGAAGGCCGAGAGCGCCGAACAGGAGCGTAAAAATCGGACCCCAGCGCGCGCGGAAGGCCAGTTCCGCCTCAAGCGCGGCTGCTTCGGCATCGGCCCTTGTCTGCCACGGCTGCGGCTGCCCGGCTACTACGCCGGGTGTGAACTCGACCCGCACTTCGAACGCTTGGCCCGGGTCGAGCCTGGTGTCGATCAGATACGCGATCTCGCGCCCGCTCTCCAGGAGTGAAGCCGAGGCGATCTCGCGGGCGTCTTGCCAGGCCTCTCCCCTGCTCATGTATGCAGCCCACTCGTGAATCGAGGCGGGGGCCACGACATTCACCCGTCCCGCCTGCACGGGAAAGCTGCGGTCGCCGTAGATCGCCTGCCACCAGAGCTGGTCGCCGCCCTCGTAGTAGCGCAGGCCGTCGCGCACGGTATAGGCAAGGGCGAAGGTCTCGCTCTGGTTTGCCATAACCGGGAAATACCAGTAGATGACGTAATGGGAGCCCTTATCGGCGACGGTGAACGTATAGGGCTCTTTGCCGTAGCCGGCCTGGCGATAGCGGTTGCCGCTGGCGTCGGTCAGGGACCAGTTGTCGATAGAACTGAAATTCTTTTTGGGGATGTCGCGATAGCCGAAGGTGAAGGTACCGCGCGTAAAGCGAATGGCCTGGTGCTCGGTCACCTCGAACGTGCCGTCGCTGCGGATGATGATATCGACGTCGAAGCGCTCCCAGAGCAGGGACTTTTCCTGGGCGAAGGCGGGGTGGGCATGCAGGATGAAGAGGACGCCGAGAACAACTGCGGCGCCGGCCAGCAGCCGTGCAGGCAGGCGGGTTGGTATTGCCATGTTCGCCAGGCCGACGATGCGGCCGCCTCCGCGCATGGTTCGCTCCTTATTGCTTCCGAGGACTCGCTAACTCAACCGGTATAAGAGCATAACACTTTGCGGCATCCTTGACGCTCCTCCTGCAGAGAGAAAGCGCCTTCCGATTCTATCCGAAGCCACCACCGCCTCCGCCGCCGCCTCCGCCGCCGCCTCCTCCGCCGCCGCCACCACCGAAGCCGCCGCCGCCGGAGAAACCACCGCCGGAGAAACCGCCGCCGCCGCTCCAGCCGCCACCGCCTGTGTAGGTGCTACTGGGCCGGCTGGTCATGGTGGCGCTGGTGCCGGTGAGCAGCGCGCCCAGGCCGAGGCTCATTCCTGACAGACTGTTGCCCAGCCCGCGACTGACATCGCTCAGGCTTGCGCCCATGCCCCCGCCGAGCCCACCGCGCACCGGGGACCCGGAGGGCAAACCAGACGTTACGCTGCCAACGCTCCCGCCACCGACACCTAATTGAACCGACCGGCCGGAGATGCCGGTCCTATAGTAGGCGCGCCGGTATGATCCGTACAGTTTCGGGTCGGGAATGTACCAACCGGGCGCGGGTGCGTTAACCTTTTCAAATTTGCGAATATACTGTTTATCCACGCCAAAGGCGATGGCATAGGGCAGCCAGCGGTCCCATAGCTCTTTCTGTACTTCGAGGTCGCTGTAGCGTTCGATATCGCGCAGATAGTTTTTGAACGCCTGACAGCGTGCGGCCAGCTGGGAGCCAAGGCCGGTTTTGCGGGGCATGAAATGGGAGAGAAGCAGGAAACCAAAGGCGGTTGCGGCAAGCCCGATGCCGGGCAGCGCCGCGGCGCCGGTCAGACCGCCGAACAGCATATAGAGTCCCCTGCCAGCCAACCCTGCCAGCACGAGCAGAATTATACCCAGGACAGCGTACTGATTGCGCACTTTTTGCGGGCTGCGGGCGAAAAGGCCCTGCGCGGTCACTTCGGTGTAGAGCGCCCGCTTGAGGGCCGGCACTTCCCTGTGAAACCTGTGCTTCAAGTCCGAAAGTCGAACATCACTCCTGCGACTAAAGAGGCTGGCCAGCAGGTGTTTCTCAAAGTAGGAGACGGGTAGCTTCCGATTTTCGTAGCGGTAGATGAAGTCGCGCTCTGCCCGGGATTTGCCTGTCTTCTCTTCGGTGATGCTGATGATCTTACGCTGCGCCAGGTCGACAAGCGTGGCGATGATATCCCGCATATTGGCCTGCTCGTCCAGGAGTGTACCGGCGATGCCTGGGGCCAGGTCGTCGGGCGGCTCGGGCAGGTAATCGGCGACCATGTCGACCGGTTTGTCGCGGCCGAGGCGGTACCAGAGCAGGTAGAGCGCGGCCGGTCCGCCCAGGAGGAAAAGCAGGCCGAGGGCACCTAACAGGAGCGTAAGAATCGGGCCCCAGCGGGCGCGGAAGAGCATTTCCGCCTCACGCGCGGCTGCTTCGGCATCGGCCTTTGTCTGCCATGGATGGGGTTCCCCGGCCACCACGCCGGGCGTGAACTCGACCCGTACTTCGAAGGCTTGACCGGGGGCCAGAGTGCTGTCGATCACATACGCAATCTCGCGCCCGCTTTCCAGACGTGTAGCCGAGGCGATCTCGCGGGCGTCTTGCCAGGATTCTCCCCTGTTCGTGTACGCGGCCCACTCATGGATCGCGGCCGGCGCGACGACGTTCACCCGCCCTGCCTGCACGGGGAAGCTGCGGTCGCCGTAGATCGCCTTCCACCAGAGCTGGTCGCCGCCTTCATAGTAGCGCAGGCCGCCGCGCACAGTATAGCCAAGGGCAAAGGTCTCGCTGCGGTTGGTGATGGGAGGGAAATACCAGTAGATGACGTAACGGGAGGCTTTTTTGGTGACGGTAAATGTATAGGGCTCTTTGCCGAAGCTTGCATAGCGATAGCTGTTGCCGCTGGCGTCTGTCAGGGTCCAGTCGTCAAGGGAACTGAAATTCTTTTTGGGGATGTCGCGATAACCGTAGGTGAAGGCGCCGCGCGTAAAGCGGATGGTCTGATGCTCGGTCACTTCGAAGGAGCTATCCTTGCGGATGATGATATCGACGTCGAAGCGCTCCCAGAGCAGCGATTTCTCCTGCGCGACGGCCGGATGGGCATGCAGGATGAAGAGGACGCCGAGAAGGACTGCGGCGCTTGTCAGCAGGCGTGGAGACAGGCCGGAGCGTCTTCGGGAGACGTGGGGACGCCTCCAACTGTGTTGGAGCGGAATCTTTAGGCGCGGCATCATTGACCTTTCGCGGCGCAGCCGTGGGGCTGCGGACAGCTTTCACTGGGCAGGGATGCAAGTGTATGCCTTCAGTGTCGCACAGCGGCGCCTGACATGCCTGACATTCTACCAACGCTTTGGCTGACAATTCAATCCGGGTGCTTGTTGCGGCAGCGCCAGACGGGTCCCGTCCGCTACACCACCTGGTTTTGGAGTTCGGTCTCGCCGCGCCAGAGCCGGTCCAGGTTTTCGAGAAGAATGTCGATCAGGTTTTCTTCGTACATGCGGGTTTCGCCGCCGGTGTGGGGGGTGATGAGGACGTTTTCGAGGTCCCAGAAGGGGGAATCCTGCGGCAGCGGCTCCTCCCAGAAGTGGTCGATGCCGGCGCCGGCGATGGCGTCGGACTGGAGCGCTGCCAGCATGGCCGGTTCGTCGACGCAGCCGCCGCGGGCGACGTTAATCAGGTAGGCGCTTTCTTTCATCTGCGCGAAGGCTGCGGCGTCGATCACGTTCTCGGTGGCCGGCGTCAGCGGACAGGTGAGGGCCACGAAATCGGCTTGCGGCAGGAGGGCGGGCAGCTCCTCCGGCGTGTGGACGGCGTCGGCGGCTGCGGCGGCGGTGGCCGGGTTGCGCTTTGTGGCGAGGACGTGCATGTCGAAGGCCTTGGCCAGCTTCGCCAGGCGGGAGCCGATCTTGCCCAGGCCGATGATGAGCAGGGTCTTGCCGCCCAGTTCATCTTCGCGCAGGGCCAGGTCGCCGATCATGCCGCGCCAGGCATGGCGCTGCTGGCGGTCGCGGCCGGTGTGGATGTGGCGCGTAAAGGCGAGGATGAGGGCCATGGCGTGTTCGCTGACCGCGTTGCTGTTGACGCCGCTGGCGGTTGCCAGGCGGATGCCCCGCTGCCGCAGCGCGTCGAGGTCGAACTGGTCGACGCCGGCGCCGATCGACTGGATGAAACGCAGGCGGGGCGCGACGTCCAGGAGGTCGTTGTGCCAGAACCCGGAGACGAGCAGGACATCCGCTTCGGGCAGGCGGGCGGCCAGGTCCTCGGGTGTCCAGGCCTGGAAGTATTGGATGCGCTCCTGCCCGGCAGAGACGCGGCCGGATGGATCGGCCTGGCGGCGGGCGAAGATCGGCTCCAGTTGATAGGCGACGTGGGCAAAGCAGATGGTCAGGTCTTCGGGCGCGGGAAAGGGTTGTGTCGGCATAGGGCTGCTCCGTTGCGGGTGCATTTTGGGGGCCGCTGGTGGACGCGATTCAGGCACTGTATAGCACGGTTGCGCGTCTTTGCGCAATGCTGAGGGGGTGCAACTGGAATCAGAGTGCTTGACGCCTACGGTGATCGTCGTTAGGCTAAGTGACTCGTACACGCACACGAATCCAGGAGCGGTAACGCAGTCATCACCCAACCATTCAAGCTGGAGGCCGAAAATGAGTCAGTTCGTCGCCGATTTCGAATCCTATATGCCGGATGAATTTGACGGCAAGCCCTACGGGCCGGTCGGTTTGCTCGCCAATGCGGACGAGGCCGGCATTGACGTGAGCGTCGTCTTTCAGGGCGGTGTGCCGGCGGATCCCAGGCCCGGCAACGCTGAGGTGCTGGATGGGGCCGAGGGCCAGTCGCGTATTTTGCCCGGCTGCCTTGTCAACCCGACGATGGGTCCTGATGCCCTGGAGGACCTGGAAAACTGCGTGCGGCGCGGCGCGCGCACGGTGAAGTTGATGGCGGCCGGCCACCGTTACCGCCTGGACAGCTCGGCGGTTGATCCGGTGATGGACCTGGCGCGCTCGCTTGGCATCACGGCGACGATCCACTCCGGCTCCCATCTGAGTGGGTGCGCGCCGGAGTATATCGCCCACATCGCCAGGAACCATCCCGAGGTCACGATCATCATGGACCACATGGGGTACCGGGAGTGGGTGCGGTCGGCGGTGCAGGCGGCGCAGGAGAACGCCAACATCTACCTGGGCACGACGCTGATCGCGGCGGCGGAGCCGTTCACGATTTCGGCGATTGTGGCGAGCGGCGAGCTGGGCGCGGACCGGATCGTTTTCGGTTCGAATGCGCCGGCAGGGATCGCTTCGCACGGGGTCAACGGCATCCGGATGGCGGGTTTCTCGCCGCAGGATGAGGCGCTGGTTCTGGGTGAAAATCTGCGCGCGATCTACGATATGTAGGGCTGCGCAGCTGGGGTGAGGGGAAGAGGCTGTCCTATCACGCCTCTTTACTCTGTCACTCTTCTCTTGCAATTGACGTAACTACTAAGCCGCATACAGTGTCTGTCTTGACCAACTCTTCATCTTCGCCGCCAATCGGGCTTTGTGATGGCGTATTCGGTTGGCAGCCGCCAGGTTAGTTGGGGCGCACTGTCGGCATGCCACGATGGTGGGGAAGAACCAGTACGGTGGCTAGCCAGGGCGGGGCGTTGCGGGGGCGCAGCCCCTGCACAAGGGAGGGCCGAAGGCCCGACCGCCCAAAAAACCGAGGAGAGAGCGAAGAGAAGTGAGGAGAGAGAACACCTTAGATCGCCTCGTTCAGGGTTGCGAGTCAGTTGCGGCTGAGTAATTGCCAATTGACTAGCCATTTCCAGTGTGAGACCTCATTCGAGGGCGTACTCGCGATCCATGTGAAATGAATCGTGTTCAGGCTGGCCACGCCCGTGCAAGTCTGGCGCTGCGACCGGACCGAAGCGTTCCAAAAAAATTACTTTGCGAACCATCCAAGGAATCAAGGGGTTTCTGCCGAAAGCCCGTTCATGTATGATTTGAGGAACCGAGGGTGGCTGGCTCTGTAGACACCAGTCTCTCACTTCATTCATTCAGGAGGGGAAAACCATGTTCAAGAAATTGCTAGTTGTCACACTGGCACTTCTCACTGCCGCCTGCGTGCCTATTTCGCCTGAGTCGCCGGACGCGTCCTCTCAGATGTCCGAACGATCGGACAGTTGTGCCCCTGACCACATGACCTTGCAAGTCGGACAGGGCAGCGGCGATCAAGCGACGGACGAGTTGCCAGGGTACATCGATATTCTCAGAGTAGAATCCAGGCTGGAGGGCGAGAAGCTGACAGCTGTTTTCCACTTGAGAGATATTCCACAAGAATTGACAGTGAATCGAGAAGGTGTTCATCACATGCACCAAGACTATGGCTGGAATGTTGACATCGACATACATGGCGCAGTCAGAGACATATCTGCTGACTACTCACTCTTCGATTACACCCTTCGAGCCGAAAACAGCGCAGAAAAATCTCCCTCGGATCCCTTGCCTACAACCGGCCCCTTCGATGACGTAATGAATCCGCTGCTGCTGGAGTTCGTGCATGACAAGGAAAACAACTACCTTACCCACAAGCATCTGAACGGGAACTCCCGTCTTCTCGTCTCATACGAAGACAACACCCTCACGCTCTCCGGCCAGATTCCCGGAATTACTCGCGAATCAACCCTCCTGTTTTGGGCCTATGACACTTTGGCTGGACAAGACGGCATCGCATGTCAATCCGGTTGAAGCCGTGACTTGGGCTCTTGCGGAACGAAAAGGGATGACGGAGCACTTGGCTGTCATTCAACATTTTCGGGACGACTGAAGCGCGGCGGGTAACCAAGGGGACGTTGGGGGACCCATCCCCCCGCACTAGGGAGGCCGCTTGCAGCCGACCGCCCAGAAAAGCGAGGCGTGAGAAATATCTTCATATGCCTCGCTCGGGGTCGCGGCTTGTTTATGGCTGAGTCGTTGCTTTTTCTTTACAAACGGGGCAGGGTAATGCCGGTCTGTTTCTGGTACTTGCCGTTGCGGTCGGCGTAGGAGACTTCGGGGGCTTCGCCTTCGAAGAAGAGGACTTGGGCGATGCCTTCGCCGGCGTAGATGCGGGCCGGCAGGGGCGTGGTGTTGCTGATTTCGATGGTGACGAAGCCTTCCCATTCGGGCTCGAAGGGCGTGACGTTGACGATGATGCCGCAGCGGGCGTAGGTTGATTTGCCGACGCAGATCGCGAGCACGTTGCGCGGGATGCGGAAGTACTCGATGGTGCGGGCGAGGGCAAAGCTGTTGGGCGGGATGATGCAGTCGTCGCCGTGGTAGCTTTGCAGGGCGCGTTCGTCGACTGCCTTGGGATCGATAACGGTCAACTCGCCGGTGGCAGGCGTAAAGATGCGGAAGTCCTTGGCGACGCGGATGTCGTAGCCGAAGCTGCTGAGGCCGTAGGAGACCACGCCCTCGCGTACCTGTCTTTCCTCGAAGGGCTCGATCAGGCTGCACTCTTTGGCTTTTTGGCGGATCCAGTGGTCGGGTTTTATGGATAGCATGTTTAGAGACTCTGCGATTGTATTGCGCGCGGGGTCTTTCGCTTTGGGTCAATTGTTGGGGCACGACGGCTGGGGGGAGGGTAGACAGTCCGGTGGCCCAAACCAGTATACCATGTAGGCGGGATATGTCGTCTTTATGACATGGAATCTAAAGCAATCACTGTATCGAAAAAGTGAATTGATCGCCTGTCCAAGCACTGATTCAATATTGACCCCGTCTGAATTTCGACGTACAATCTTCCGTCAACTATTCTGAATATTCCGCACGCTCAATGATACAACTCCGCGATTACCAACAAAATTTGCTCGAAAGTGTCCAGACAACACTTGCTCCCGAACAGGCCCGAGTGATGATGCAACTTCCCACTGGTGGAGGCAAGACTGTCATCGCCGGGGCGTTGCTGAATGCGTGGCTCAAGGGCGGACGAAAAGCCGTCTGGCTGACGCATCGCAAAGAATTGGTCACGCAGACGCGCGACCTACTGGCCAACGCCAAAGTCGCGACTAGTGTCGATGCGCGTTGGAAGCCCGGCGACGATGCCCCGGCAAGACGAAACCGAGTCGCCATATTGATGGCCCAGACCGTTAGCCGCCGCACTGCTGGGAAGATTGTATGGACCAAATACAGCCATGACGATCTGATGATCATTGACGAGGCGCACCATGCCGCTGCGGCCGGCTGGACGCGTGCCATGCAGCAATGGCCGGGACGCATACTGGGTATGACCGCCACTCCTTGGCGACTGTCCCAGAAGGAAGGATTTGACCACCTATTCAGCGCTTTGCTCTGCGGCCCCTCCATTGTGGACTTGCAGTCCGGCAATTATCTGTGCGGCGCCCAGGTGCTCAGACCTTCCTCGCAGTGGGTTATACGTGGCGGCGAGGTCGGTATGGACGGAGATTTCACCGACGCCGGTATAGAAGCGGCCAACCAAGCCAATATAATGACGGCAGGCGGGCTCAAGTTCTGGCAAGAGCACGCCCAGGACCGTCAGACTATCGTCTACGCGGTTTCTGTGGATCATGCTCGTAATCTTTCCGCCTTTTTCAGGGACGCCGGCGTGCCTGCCGCCGCTATGCTCGGCAGTACCAAAGACAAGGAGCGGGCCGCACTGATCGCCGCATTCAAGAATGGGTATCTTAAAGTTCTCGTCAATGTCGCTGTTGCCACTGAGGGTTTTGATCTGCCTGACGCCTCCTGTGTGGTCATCACCCGGCCCACCAATAGTCTGACTTTATACTTGCAAATGGTCGGAAGAGGCCTGCGCCCGAAAGAAGACAGCGGGAATTGCCTGATTCTTGATTTGGCGGCCAACGCAGAACTCCACGGGCTTCCCGAAGACGACCGCGAATGGTCCCTGGAACCGCGCGCGGCGCAAGAGGATGCAGGAGACGCCGTCACAGTCTGGTGCAACAACTGCAAGACCGTTTCCCCCGCTGCCAGCCATGCTTGTCAGAACTGTGGCGCACCGTTCGGAAAGGACTGTAGCCGTTGCGGGACATGGCGCGCGTGGAAGCGTTGGAGCCTGGAAAAGCAGTGCGGTGAGGCGCACGAGTTGGTTTGTGATCTGTGCCACAGAGATGCTCACATCGAAGCTCAATTGCCTTTCGATGATCAACTGGAAGCAGCGCTGACCGAATTGGAAGATGAGGAAACAGAAATGTCGTCTCTAAACCAGGTTGAACAAGAAGATACCCTGAACAACCAGTCGTTTGAGCAATACCGAGATTTTCCCGATTTTTTGGATCAAGAGCTCAGCCCTGGTTGGACAGATCACGTTGAATCCACTATTGATGGCGTCGAAGTCGAAGAGGGTTTACGCGAGTATGATCTGCTTCACCTTGAGACTATATATGGCCCAGGTCTAGTAGAACTCTATGGCCAGTGGAGACTGTATTGGCTTCTCCGGCAGGTGCTGGAGGAGGAACAGAAGAAGATAGTAAGTGCTAACCATAAGCGCCAGCATGATCTGCGAAAGTCCATCGAAGAACGCGAGGCGCATTTGGCTGACGATGCCCAACTAGACATTCTGTTTGGAGCATACATTTCTAACCTCCCCGCTAACCAGGCCCCAAAAAACAAACCTCAAGAACATCGTATGTTCACCGAATGGGAAGTTGGCCTCCAGGATGAATTGCAATCCTGGAAGGGGGATCTTGCTCAGCTAGAAAACCAACCTATCAACAAGCGTCTGATTTCCGATAGGGCACGTGATAGAGTATTGAAACTTTTGCAGCAAGCAGCGAAAGACATCAACCTCTTACCTCACGCAATTGACAAAGCGAATCTCAAGACTTCTCGAAAAAGCCCACGAGGCCAACGAGCAAGCAAGATAAGTTCGCAAGCTTACAGTCGGCCTTACGGTGCCAGCAAGAGCACGGCGACGCACCTTGAGCAAATGAAAGAACTCGCCTTGAGCCTTTATCACGCTGGGAACAATGCACGGCAAGTTGCTGAAGAATTGTTCACCAAGGATTTTGGCACCAGAGAAGGGCGAATGATTGGGGCGGGGCAGATGGCTCAAATGCTCAGACGTTGGACTGCCGAGCCGAACAAGGGAACGCTAGGTCGTACTAGCGGTCGAGGACGTACGACTAGCAGGGCATTTGTAGAGAGAGGCTTTAAGGGTGATGGCACAGTAAGAAGCACTGCCACACATCGCACGGAGATCATGGCGATGGCCAACCAGTTACGAGAAGAAGGCCTAAGTTTCCAACAGATCAGCAACGAACTCTGGAAAGCGAATTACGGTACTAAAGTAGGATATCAATTCGGTGCCGGACAAGTAAGAGACATAGTGATGCGCAGTCAGACGCAGGCCAGCAGGACAAGCGATCGATAGCGTCTTCCTCTAAAGCGGTCCGTCACCCAGTCGCCTCACTCTCGTCTGCATACATTGATAAGTTGACGTCATTCCCAGAGGGGTGGTGTCCTAGCCATCCGCCTCCCAATCCCGGTCCGGTGTCAGGTAGATCAGCGGCATACTGACCAGGGTTACCCCGTATTTCACCAGTAGATTGACGAGGAATATCTCCCAGGCGACGGCCCAGGAGTCGATTAGCTGCGCGCCGAGGAAGGCGATGGGGGAGAAGGCGATTAGGACGAAGAGCAGATTGTCGATGGGGACGCTGACGGAGTTGCTGACCAGGACGCGCAGCCACTGGAAACGGGTGGTGACGCGGCTGACGAAGAGGTGATAGATCTCGGTGTCGACCAGCTCGCTGACCAGCTCGGCGATGATGGAGGCGCAGACGATGCGCCACAGGGGGGCGAAGATGGCGCTGAACTCGGCGCCGCCGATGGAGTCCGGATCGCTGGGCACGGCGGCCGACCACATCAGATAGAGCACCATGCCCAGGTTGATGACCGCGGCGGCGACGATCAGCAGCTGGGCGTTGCGCTTGCCGAGCGTCTTGTGGACGAGGTCCCGCAGGGTGAAGGTTACGGGATAGACGAAGGTGCCCATGTCGACGGCCAGACCGGCCACGACGCCGATCTTGAGGCTGGCGATGTCGGCCATCATCTGCGCGGCGATGTAGGCCGCCACGACGACCACCGCCACTCTCGACAACACAGCCGCCGCCTGATGGGGGCGGGTTTGTTTTGCTGAGTCGCGATCTGACACGTTACAATCTCCCTATGTTTTGATAGGGCGGGAACTTCGACCGCCGGCAATGCTGCCTCTGCTTCTTGTAAGGAAGAACACAGGGGAGAGGCAAGCACCTATTGTAGCACGCGACCGCGCCATCAACAGGATGGCGCAAATAACAGGGGAATGCAAGAGTTCAACCTATGCCCAAGCGCACAGATATCTCATCAGTTTTGATCATCGGTTCCGGTCCGATCGTCATCGGCCAGGCGTGTGAGTTCGACTATTCGGGCGCGCAGGCGTGCAAGGCGTTGAAGGCGGAAGGGTACAGGGTGGTGCTGGTCAACTCCAACCCGGCCACGATTATGACCGACCCGGAGATGGCCGACGCCACCTACGTGGAGCCGCTTACGGTTGAACTGTTGGAGAAGATCATCGTCGAGGAGAGGCCGGACGCGCTGCTGCCGACAGTGGGCGGGCAGACGGGCCTCAACCTAGCGGTGGCGCTGGCGGAGCAGGGCGTTCTCGAGCGGCACGGTGTTGAGCTGATCGGCGCGAATCTGCGGACGATGCAGGTGGCGGAGGACCGGGACCTGTTCAAGCAGGCGATGACCGAGGTGGGGCTGGAGTCGCCGCGCAGCCGCATCGCGCATTCGCTGGAGGAGGCGCGGGAGATTTTCGAGACGGTGATCGGGCGCTTCCCCATTTTCATTCGGCCCAGCTTTACGCTGGGCGGCAGCGGCGCGGGCACCGTTTTTACGCAGGAGGAGTTCGACGAGAAGGTGTCCTGGGGGCTGAGTGAAAGCCCTGTGAATACGGTCCTGGTGGAAGAGTCGCTGATCGGCTGGAAGGAGTATGAGCTGGAGGTGATGCGGGACCGCGCCGACAATTTCGTCGTGGTGTGCTCGATCGAGAATCTGGACCCGATGGGCGTGCATACCGGCGACAGCATCACGGTCGCGCCGTCGCAGACCTTGACCGACAAGGAGTACCAGCGGCTGCGGGACCAGGCGCGGCTGGTGATGCGGGCGGTGGGCGTGGAGACGGGCGGCAGCAACGTTCAGTTCGCGGTGGACCCGGATTCGGGGCGGGTGGTGATTATCGAGATGAACCCGCGCGTGTCGCGTTCGAGCGCGCTGGCCTCGAAGGCAACCGGTTTCCCGATCGCCAAGCTGGCGGCCAAGCTGGCGGTCGGTTATACGCTGGATGAGCTCAAGAACGACATTACGCAGGAGACGGTGGCGGCGTTTGAACCGTCGATCGACTATGTGGTGGTCAAGATCCCGCGCTGGGCGTTTGAGAAGTTCCCCGGCGTCGACCGGGAGCTGGGGCCGCAGATGAAGTCGGTGGGTGAGGTGATGGCGATTGGCCGCACGTTCAAGGAGGCGCTGCAGAAGGGTGTGCGCAGCCTTGAGATCGGCCGCGATGGGCTGGGGCCCCTGACCCGCGACAGTGATGGACAGCTGAAGGGCTATGCGCCCGACGCCACTGCCGAGGAGCTGATGCGCGTCCCCAACCGGGACAGGCTGTTTGCCGTCTACGAGCGCTTGCTGGAGGCCGAACGGGAGGCGCCAGGTGACGAGCCGGCGGAGGACTGGCTGGCGGACAACGCGGCGCTGCGGGAATGTTCTGAAATCTACGACCCCTGGTTTGTGGCGCAGATGCAGGAGATCGCCCGCTCCCAGATTTCCATTGAAAACTCGGGCCAGCTGGATGCGTGGACTCTACGGCAGGCGAAGCGGATGGGATTCAGCGACGCGCAGCTTGCCCGCATTCTCAATGAAGAGGGGAAGGGCGAGAAGAGAGAGGAGGACGCTCGATCTTCTCAGCTGACCGAAGCCGACGTGCGTGCGCTGCGCCAGCGGCTGAGCGTTCTGCCGACGTATCATCAGGTGGATACGTGCGCGGCGGAGTTTGCCGCGTTTACACCTTATCTGTACAGCAGTTATGAGAGCGAGGGCGAGGCGCCTCCGACCGGGCGAGACAAGGTGATCATCTTGGGCGGCGGACCCAACCGCATCGGCCAGGGGATCGAGTTTGATTACTGCTGCTGCCATGCCAGTTTCGCGCTGCAGGAGATGGGGTTCGAGACGGTGATGATCAACTGCAACCCGGAGACGGTCAGCACCGACTATGACACGAGCGACAGGCTCTATTTTGAGCCGCTGACCCTGGAGGACGTGCTGCATATCTATCACCGGGAGGCGGAGGGCGGATCGCAGGTGAAGGTGCTGGTCCAGTACGGCGGGCAGACGCCGCTGAATTTGGCGGCTGGGCTGCAGGCCGCGGGCGTTCCCATCGTTGGCACGCAGCCGGAGGCGATTGAGCTGGCGGAGGACCGCGAACGGTTCAGTGCGCTGCTGGCCGAGCTGGATATTCCGGCGCCGGACAGCGGCATCGCGCACAGCACGGGGCAGGCGGTGGCGATTGCGGCGCGTATCGGCTATCCGCTGGTGGTGCGGCCGTCGTACGTGCTGGGCGGGCGGGCGATGGCGATCGTGGACGACGAGGCGAGTTTGCGCCACTACATGTCGTATGCGGTCGACGTGGACCTGGAGATGACGACCAGCGGCCAGGAGGTTGCGATCCTGGTGGACCAGTTCCTGGAGGATGCCTACGAGGTCGACGTCGATGCGATCGCGGACGGTGAGCGGGTGGTGATCGGGGGCATTCTGCAGCACATCGAGGAGGCGGGCATACACAGCGGGGACAGCGCGTGTGTACTGCCGCCGTACAAGATCAGCGGCTACCATCTGAGCATTATTCGCGAGTATACGGAAAAGCTGGGGCTGGCGTTGGGTGTGCGCGGGCTGATGAACGTGCAGTATGCGATCAAGGATGACGTGGTATACGTGATCGAGGTGAATCCGCGCGCCAGCCGCACTGTGCCCTTTGTCAGCAAAGCGACGGGGGTCCCGCTGGCCAAGCTGGCGGCGCGAGTGATGGCGGGCAAGTCGCTGGCCGAGGTGGGCTTGCTGGAGGAGCCGGAGGTACAGGGTTTCTTTGTCAAGGAGGCTGTGCTGCCGTGGAAGAAGTTCAGCGGCGCGGATACGCTGCTGGGGCCGGAGATGCGCTCGACAGGCGAAGTGATGGGGCATGCGCACAACTTCGGCCACGCCTTTGCCAAGAGCCAGCTGGGGGCGGATTACCGGCTGCCGGTCGACGGCGGGGTGCTAATCACGGTGAACGACTACGATAAGGGCGCGGCGCTCAAGCTGGCGCGCGATTTCAGCCGCATGGGCTTCAGCCTCTATGCGACGCAGGGCACGGCCGCGCTGATCCAGCGGGTGGGGCTGCCGGTGGATGTCCTGAGCAAGGCTGCGACGGCAGAGGCATCGCATCGCAGTCCGGGCAACGGGGCCTATACGACCTTGGACGCGATGCGAGATGGAAAGATCGGTCTGATCATCAACACGCCGCTCGGCCCCCACAGCCGCGCCGATGGACAGAGGATCCGCACGCTGGCCACGCGCATGGAGATTCCGTTGATCACGACCCTCTCGGCAGCCCAGGCCGCGGTGAACGGCATCCGGGCGATGATGGCGGCTGAGTTGAGCGTGCGCAGCCTGCAGGCGCACTACGAACGAGGCCACGGATGATCCTGCGGCTTTCGGGAGTTTGCCGCCGGTTGCTTCGGTTCGAGAAAATAGCGGTTAACAGGCGGCGCGGCGGCAGTCGGGAGACCGCGGCGGGTCCGCGACGCAGTCCAACCCCTCATCACACTATCCAAGGCGGAGAATATCATGGCCCCAACGGACAAAACACGTAAGAGAGTCTATCTGGCGAACCCATACGGCTTTTCGGCGCAGCAGCAGGCGCTGTTGCTGCCGCCGCTTGTCGAAGCCGTGGCGGCGCTGGGGCTGGATGTGTGGGAACCGTTCACGAGCCCCGATGAGAAGGTAGACAGAACTGTACCGGGCTGGGCTTATCGCATCGGTCAACACTGCTACCGGGATGTACGTGAGTCGGACGCCATCTTCGCCGTCGTCAACGGAGTGCCGCCGGACGAGGGCGTCATGGTTGAGTTGGGGATGGCGATCGCGCTGGGCAAGCCGACGTTTTTGTTTCGGGACGACTTCCGGAGCGTCGCCGATACTGATGAGTATCCGCTCAATCTGATGTTGTTCACGGGGATGCCGCAGGCGGAGTGGGAGGGGCACTATTACAGGTCGGTGGAGGAGATTGGGTCGGCGGAGAAGGCGCTGGCGCGGTGGGCTGCGAGCTAGTGCCCACCGACTTTGGAAGCCCGCTCCTTCCGGATTTCGCGGGAGCCAGCGAAGGCGGGCGGCTCTTCTCGGATTGCGCGACAGTTGCGCCAATTCCCGAACCACGGCGCATCCTCTGATTTTATCCTTTCCAACTCTAAGAGTATCTGCCCCAGATCCAGGATACACTCCTGTGAAATGGGGCTTCCTCGGAAACACTCTCCTGCTGTATACAAGCGGTTTTTTGGTAGCTACTCAGCCATCTACAGAGCCTGAGTGGACCAGACCTTCAGTCACGCCGCCATTCGGGCTATCTCATCGTGTACTCGTTGGCCGCCGCCACCTTGTACGGGACGCACCGCTGGAAATACGGCGTACGGTGGACGGGGCGTGTTTTTGGAGGGGGGCGCGGAACTGCGGGGGTTAGGGGGCTGAGATAGCGCGTGGGAGGGAAGACACTGTTGACTAGACACGTTGCCGGGGAAGAATAAGCACGGTGGCTAGCAAGGGCGGGGCGTTGCGGGGGCGCAGCCCCTGCACAAGGGAGGGCCGAAGGCCCGACCGCCCAAAAAAGCGAGGAGAGAGTTAACACCCTTAATCGCCTCATTCAGTTCACAGATCATTTGTGGCTGAATAATTACCTCTTTTGTAGATTATCTGTTGGGGGTAGAATGGTCACTGCCGACCTGAATGAAGAAGCCAGTGTCTGTACATTCAAGGAAGCCCCCCGATGCAAAACAGTACTCGCATACCGACCGCACAGGCACGGGGCATCCTTCTCCTCACCGCCCTCCTGACGGCCGCCGCGCTCTCCCTTCTGGCATACAGCGAAACGAACGCTCAGGCGCAGACACCGACCGCGCTCTCCGTACCGAAACTGACGGCGGAGGCGACAGGGCACGGCGTGGTCCTGAGGTGGGAAGCCGTCTCGGAGGCGGTGCGTTACGAACTCCTGGCTTGGTGGGACATTGGGACCGGTTGGCAACCGATAGGCGGCGACAACCTGACCGGCACGTCTTACACGCACACGGACGTCGCGGCCGGGACAAAGTACTACTATTCCATCCGCGCGGTGAACGCGGCGGGTGAGACGAGTGTTTGGCAGTTGGATTATGCGTCGGCCACCGCGCTTGCACCGGCGGTAACCGAGACGTCAACGCCTACGTTCACGCCAACCGCAACTGCGACAACGGGGCCCGGGACGTCGACGCCAACGGTTACGCCGACACCAGCTGCGTCCGCGCTGGTCGCGCCGGCACTGACGGCGGTGGCGACGGCGCAAGGCGTGGAGCTGAGCTGGGAGGACGCACCAGGCGCAGTGCGCTACATACTCATGACGTGGTGGGACGCAGAGGTCGGCTGGGAGCAGATAGGCGGCGTCAACCTGACCGGCACATCCTATACGCACACGGACGTTACTGTCGGGACGACATATTTTTATACAATCAGCGTGTTAAACGCAGACGGGAAGACGAGCAGCTGGCTGCTGGTGTACGCGTCTGCCACCGCACTCGCGCCGACGGAAGCAGGAACGTCAACCTCTACACCCAGGGCAACCGCGGCGTCTACACCAACGGCCACGCCAACATCTACGCCGACGGTCACGTCTATTTCTACGGCAACAGCCACATCTACACCAACGGCCACGTCTACGCCCACGGCCACGTTTACGCCCACGGCCACGTTTACGCCCACGGCCACCCCGAGCCCAACTGTGTCCGTGCTCACTGCGCCAGCGCTGACGGCAAGGGTGACGGCGTCCGGTGTGGAGCTGCGTTGGGAAGCTGCGCCGGACGCGGCGCGTTACGCACTCATGACGTGGTGGGACAGAGAGACCGGCTGGCAGCTGATAGGCGGCGACAACCTGACCGGCACTTCCTACACGCACACGGATGTTACTGCTGGGACGAAATACTTCTATACAATCAGCGTGGTGAATGCCGCCGGCCAGTCAAGCGGCTGGCTGCTGGCGTATGCGTCTGCCACCGCGGTCGCGTCGACGGATGCCGCGACGCCGACGGTGACGGTGACGACCACGTTCACGCCAACTCCAACGATTACGCCAACCCCTGCGACAACGGAGCGAGGCGCGCTAATCGCGCTTTACGAAGCAACCGACGGCGACAACTGGACGCGCAAAGACAACTGGCTGACCTACGAGCCGATCTCTTCCTGGTACGGGATCTCCACTGACTTAAACGGCGGCGTCGTACGGCTTGAGCTCAGCGGCAACGGTCTGAACGGCCCGATCCCGGACCTGGCCGCGCTCGACAGGCTGGAGTGGCTGGACCTGGAAGGCAACGATTTGACCGGGCCGATTCCGGACCTGGATGCCCTGTCCAACCTGGCATTCCTGTACCTCGCCCACAACCAGCTGGCCGGCCCGGTTCCGGACCTGAGCACCCTTTCCTATCTGAAGAGCCTCGGCCTGAACCACAACCGTTTGAGCGGACCAATCTTCGACCTTCAACTCTTCGCTGGCCTGCAGTATTTGCGTCTTGACAACAACAGTTTTACAGGGCCGCTCCCCAATTTAAGCGACCTCACCGAACTGGTGGGTCTGTACCTCATAGGCAACCGGTTCTGCCTGGCTCCAGGAACAAGCTTGTCTCATACCCACAGTTCTGTGGACGGCCACTTGAAGAGCCTCAATCTGGCGAACTGCACCGAGGCGGAGCTTTCGGTGTTTCCGGCCGCGCCGCAAAACCTGACCGCGACGGCTGCCAACAGCCGAGTCACGCTTACCTGGGATGCCGCGGCGAACGCGGCCGGCTACGAACTGTGGGCTTGGAACAGCCTCGACCGCGTCTGGGGTCCGGTCGGCGGCTTCCTCACCGAAACGACCTACACCCACTATGTTCCCTTCGATGACCGCAACCACTACTACCAGGTGCGCGCACGCGATGCCAACGGCGTACGCGGCCCCTGGTCGGCACGGGCGTGGACAAGCATATTCCCGCTACGATTTCCACCGCCGCCGCCTTCGCTCGGGTTTCATCTTTTCTATCAGAAGTATCTTAAGGCTGGCGGCGTGATCGTAGTCGCGCCCACAGAGGTCTCTGATGAGAAGATGGTGGAAACGGGCGAGATCGTTGCCGCGATGTTCTCCGACAACCCTGAACTGTTAGAAGACCTGCTTCCCAAACATTTTCGGGTCGTGATATTCAAAAGGAACCAAGCGGGTGAGCATATCAATCAGTTGCCAGAACTCAAGGACGGCTATCATCATTCGCTAGATCATCGAGGAACAGCCTTTGAGACAGCCACAGGATGGGCGGCAGCCGCACAGGACGATGACGAGGACGAGCGATGTTATGTTCTTATCCACGAATTCGCTCATGCGATACACTTCGCACTCAATGATCAACCCGTTGTTCACGAGTTCAACACACGACTCCGGGACCTGTACAGCACTGCATTGGCCAAGGGTCTATGGCAGGGTACGTACGCGTCAACGAATTTCGAGGAGTACTGGGCTGAAACGGTCACATTCTGGTTCCAGGAATACATGCGGGAACCTGTGGGATTGCGCGGTTCAGATTTGGAAGATTACGATCCGGAAATCGTCGAGCTGATTGAGGAGGTGTTCGGCGAGGGCGCCTACGTGCCTTCGTACTGCAAGCCGTGAACTGCAATGGGTAGTTAAGTCACTCGTACGCCAGAATTCACTCGTTCTAAGTTCTGAATTTTTGGTGAGGAGTGCAGACGGACCCAAACCCCGAACTCTGGTGCTTTTTCTTTGGCGTTCCCCGATTTTCATTGCTACCTACCCGCGAAATTTGACATTGCTCGGCCTCGGCTACATTTGCCTGCATTGCAATTGCATAGGTGAACTCTTATCCAGAGAGGCGGAGGGACCGGCCCTGTGAAGCCTCGGCAACCCGGTAGCGGAAGATGGTAGGTCTTCTGTGACGTAGGTGCCAATGCCGGCAGATAGATTGTGGAAGACGGGAGGCAGTGAAACAGTCGGCTACCTGTCGTCTGCACGACGCTAAGGATTTTATTGCTTTGTATATTTCCTGAAGAGCGAGTTGAACGCGTATGATCGTGATAAAATTTGGCGGGACGTCGGTCGGTACAACGGAATCGACAGCACGACGAAAATTGTGGCCGCCGCGGTCGAAAGGCAGGCCGAGGACGCAGACACAGCGGGTGGGCCCAATCGGAGCATTGGTAGAGTTTACAGAGGGAGAATTGTCAGAATGGAATGGGTGCTCAAGTGCTCGATCTGGCGCGACGGTAACTGGTACGTATCTCATTGCGAAGAGTTGGAGATAGCAAGTCAAGGGGAAACGGTTGAAGAGGCGCGAGAGAACTTGGAGGAGGCGATTGGGTTGTTCTTTGAAGTAGCCTCATATACCGAGGTTATGGAGTACGTTTCTTGTTTGAATCCTGTTTCACCCCCTGAACTTCAGGGACAGCCCAAAGTCCAGGTGACGTCCACCCTTCAGGAATCTCAGAAAATGATGGGTGAGGTTGTTCTGACCTATGCCTAGACTTTGAGCCAGGCCAGTCTCCCCGCAGCACGGCCAAAACAACTACCCGCGAAATTTGACATAGCCTGCGGCCTCTGCTACATTTGCCCGCATTACAACTGAATAGCTGAGCTCTTATCCAGAGAGGCGGAGGGACCGGCCCTGTGAAGCCTCGGCAACCCGGTAGCGGAAGATGAAGCGTCTTCTGTGACGTAGGTGCCAATTCCGGCAGGTAGATTCTGGAAGATGAGAGGCAGTGGAATAGTCGGCTACCTCTCGTCTGCACGACGCGAGGTATTTTTTTACTTTTATTCTCTTTGTAGAGCGAGTTGAACACGTATGATCGTAATGAAATTTGGCGGGACATCGGTCGGCACGACGGAATCGATCGACGGCGCAGCAAAGATCGTGGCGGCGGCTGTTGAAGAGCAGACGGTGAGCGACGGCGTAGAGGAACACTCTGGTCAGAACCTTGAGAACCCCGGTGTACTGGTGGTCGTGAGCGCGATGGGCGGGGTGACCAACACGCTGATCGACGCGGCGCAGGCGGCCGCGGCCGGCGACGAGACCCCCTACCGCGACGCGCGCAGCCAGTTGCTGGTGCGGCACCAGGTGGTGGCCGGGCAGCTGATCGAGGACGGGGTCGAACGCGCCGGGTTGGGCAGGCTGTTCGACAACCGCCTGCGCGAGTTCGAGCGCCTGTGCCGCAGCATCACCGTACTGGGTGAGCTGACGCAGCGGGGCCTGGATGTCGTCAGCGGGGTGGGCGAACGGCTGAGCGCGCCGCTGCTGGCGGCTGTGCTGCGGGCGAACGGCGTCAAGGCGCAGTTTGTGGACGCGGGCGAGCTGATCATCACCGACAACCAGTTCGGCAGCGCCAATCCGCTGATGGAGGCCACGCCAGACAGGTGCCGGGACCGGCTGCTGCCGATGATGCAGAGCGGCGTTGTGCCGGTTGTGACCGGTTTTGTGGGCGCGACCGAAAAGGGCGTGCCCACAACATTGGGTCGCGGCGGCTCCGACTACTCGGCCGCTATTCTGGGCGCGGCGCTTGATGCTGACGAGATCCAGATCTGGACGGACGTGGACGGGGTCATGACCGCCGACCCGCGCATCGTTGAAGGCGCGCGCTCGATGGAGGAGCTTTCGTACGAGGAGGTGGCAGAATTGGCTTACTACGGCGCCAAGGTGTTGCACCCCAAGACGGTCACCCCGGCGGTGGAGAGCCAGATACCGCTGCGGGTTCTCAACACATTCAATCCATCCCACCCGGGCACGCGCATCGTCGAGAAGACGCGCCAGTTGCGCAATGGCGTGAAGGCGATCACGGCGGTGCGGGACCTGCGGCTGATTACGGTGGCGGGGCGGGGGATGATAGGCGTGCCAGGCATCGCGGCGCGCACATTTGACGCGGTGGCCCGTCAGCGCGCCAATGTGCTGATGATCAGCCAGGGCAGCAGCGAGCAGAGCATCTGCTTTGTGGTGCCCGAGGCGGAGGGCGATGCTGTGATCGACGCGCTCAAGGTCGAGTTCGCTCGCGAGCTGGCCCAGCACATGATCGAAGAGATCAGCATTCAGCCGAATATCGTGATCGTGGCGGTGATCGGCGCGGGCATGAAGGGCACGCCCGGCATCGCGGCGCGGGTCTTTAACGCGCTGGGGGCACGGGACATCAACGTGATCGCGATTGCCCAGGGGTCGAGCGAGGCCAATATCAGCCTGGTCGTTTTGCAGACCGAGGCGGATGAGGCGATCCGCGCCATCCACGACACATTCGAACTTGGAAACGGAGTTGCCTGATGGAGAAGGTCGACGGCATGTCTGCTGAGCGGGAGACGCCGCTCATCCTTTTCGGGCTGGGCGGCGTTGGCCGCGCCCTGCTGAGTCAGATCCTGGAACAGCGGTCTCTCCATCGCGAGAAGTACGGTCTGCGCGTCCACTTTACGGCCCTATGCGACAGCAGCGGCGCGGTCGTGGAACCGCAGGGGGGATTCTCGGAGGAGCAGCTGGCCGGGATTTTGCAGCACAAGGAGGCGGGCGGCACGCTTGCTTCCCATCCGCTGGGCCGGTCCTACCGGAGCCCGGAGACGATTGTGGAGGAGATCGGCGGGCCGGGCACGGTCGTGGTCGATTGCACGGCGTCGGACAGTACGGTGGACGCCCTGTTGCTGGCACTGAAACGGGGCCATCAGGTCGTCCTGGCGAACAAGAAGCCGTTGACCGTCGTCCAAGATGTGTATGACGGCATCAGCGGCAGTTTGGGCCATGCCCGCTGGGAGACGACGGTGGGCGCCGGTCTGCCGGTGATCGCTACGCTCAACCGGCTGGTGTCGAGCGGCGACGAGATCGAGCGCATCGCCGGTTCATTCAGCGGCACGCTCGGCTATCTGATGACGGGCCTGGAAGAGGGCCGCTCGTTCAGCGAGACTGTGGCCGAGGCGTACCGGCTGGGCTATACGGAGCCGGACCCGCGCGATGATCTGGGTGGCGTCGACGTGGCTCGCAAGGCGCTTATTCTGGCGCGGGGAATCGGCTGGCGCATGGAGATGGAGCAGGTGGAGGTCAGAGGCCTCTATCCGGAGCGGATGGCCGACCTGAGTGTGGACAGTTTTCTGGCGGAGTTGCCATCTCTGGACGAGCAGTACCGCGAACTGGTTTTGGGCGCGGCTGCCGAGGGCAAGGTTTTGCGCTATGCCGCCACGCTTTCAGAGGGCGCGTGCAGTGTCGGCCCGACAGCGGTCGCCAAGGACAGCCCACTGGGACGCCTGACAGGAACCGACAATCTGGTCGAGTTCTACAGCCGCTGGTACAACCCTAATCCGCTGGTCATACAGGGCCGCGGGGCGGGTGTGGAAGCGACTGCGGCAGGCGTATTGAGTGATATTGTTGAACTTCAGTGATCAGTGGTCGGTGGTCAGTGGTCAGTGATAGCAGTTTTTAGTAGTCAGTTTTTAGTTTTTAGTGAACTGCGAACGGCATTGGTCGGCGGTCAGTGGGTTAAGACGGCAATTTGGGTAGGAGACACTGTTGGCTAGACGCATTGCTGGGGAAGAACACACACGGTGGCTAACAAGGGCGGGGCGTTGCGGGGGCGCAGCCCCTGCACAAGAGAGGGCCGAAGGCCCGAACGCCCAAATGCGAGGAGAGAGCGAAGAGAAGTGAGGAGTGAGGAAAACCTGCGCTCGGCTCACTCAAGATCGCGAATTTACAATGGCGGAGTTGTTACGAGACAGGAAGGTTACAGTTGGGACAGAGGATTTCGATGAACAGTCAAGGAAAGATTCGCGTGGGGGTGCTTGGTGCCACCGGCGCGGTGGGACAGCGGTTTGTGCAGATGCTGCAGGGGCATCCCTGGTTTGAGTTGAGCGTGCTGTGCGCGTCGCAGCGCAATGCGGGCAAGCGTTACGGCGACGCCTGCAACTGGCTGCTGCGGGGCGATATGCCGGCGCATCTGCAGGATGTCATTTTGCAGGAGATGGCGCCGGGGATCGACTGCCAGATCGTTTTCAGCGCGATGCCGAGCGGACCGGCGCGCACGATTGAGGCTGAGATGGCGGCGGCCGGGTACGTTGTGTGCAGCAATGCCAGCGCCTACCGCTATGAGCCGGACGTGCCGCTGCTGATTCCGGAGGTCAACCCGGAGCATATGGGGCTGATCGACCTGCAGCGGCGACGGCGGGGGTGGCCGGGGTTCATAACCACCAATCCCAACTGTTCGACGACCCACCTGGTGAGCGCGCTGCACCCGCTGCACGAGGCGTTCGGCGTCAGGAAGGTTTTTGTGGTGACGATGCAGGCGGTGAGCGGGGCGGGTTATACGGGCGTGACGTCGATGGACATTATCGACAACGTTGTCCCGTACATCGGTTCGGAAGAGGAGAAGATGGAGCACCGCGAACCGCAGAAGCTGCTGGGCCGGTTTGACGGGGAGGGTGTGGAGACGGCCGATTTCGTCGTCAGCGCGCACTGCAACCGCGTGCCGGTGCGCAACGGTCATCTGGCGGCTGTCAGCGTGGCGTTTGACGACCGTCCCAGCCTGGAGGATGTGCGACAGGCGTGGGCGGAGTACGATCCGCTGCCGCAGCGCATGGGCCTTCCCAGTGCGCCGCAACAGGCGATCCTCTACCGGGAGGAGGCGGACCGGCCGCAGCCGCGCATGGACCGGCTGGCCGGGAGCGTTCCCGGCATGGCGACGGTGGTGGGCCGGCTGCGGGAGGACCCGCTTCTGCACGTGAAGTTCCTGGCGCTTGGCCACAACACGATTCGGGGCGCGGCCGGCGGCAGTCTGCTCAACGCCGAACTGCTGGTGTCGCAGGGGTACCTGAACAGCCAGGAACAGGTTGCCGGGACTCGGATGCCTGTCACGGACGCGGTGTTGGATGTTGTGCGCTAGTCGCTGTGGTCGTGCGCAACAGGCACAAAATTTTTCGGATCGGTATGCCATAGGTTAGAATCGTGTGAAGTGCAACGGCAGATTGAGCAGTTCGTTCTTGGTTCCTGGAATCGTCAACTCTTTGAGAATGTTGGCGTTGCTCAAAGACAGAGACGAGTGCGGGAATAGAAATGGAAGGTGCGGAATTGGCCAATACGCAAACCAGAGAAGCCTATCCGATAGCCGTTGACAACTTTGGACTGACGTCCCTGGATGAGCTTGTCGGCGATCTGATCGTTTACCGTAGCCTGGAGCCGATCACTCGCCGAATCCCCGGCCTGAAATCGGCCCGTTCCCAACTCGGGTTGCCGGCGCCTGCCGTGCCCCGCAAACAGGAGACGTCGTACGCCCAGGTCGCGCTGTGGATCCTGGAACAGGCGCAGGAGCGGCGGGACGCCAATGTGGGCGAATTGCTCTTCATCGGCGATACACTCTCGGGCGATGGAAATACGTTCCAGGTGATGCGTTCCTTGCGTTCTGCGGAGGAGGCGTCGCTTGACAACGGGGAGCTGATCGGGCACGCGAACGGCGCCGTGTTGCCGAGTGCATGCTTTATCGGCAATGAAAAGGCGAGCGAACCTGAGCAGTTCGATGCCAACGACGAGACCGGCATGTTCGAAGCCAACCGCTGGAGCCAGCTGGTAGACTGGATCAGGTGGGCGCAGGGGAACGGTATGCGGTTGGATGAAAGTACGGCGGTTGTTCTCGATCTGGACAAGACAGCCATCGGCGCGCGCGGGCGCAATAACCGCGCCATCGATGTGGCGCGACTGAAGGGGTTGTACCGCACCGTGGGCAGCCTGCTGGGCGACAAGTTCAATGCTGCCCTGTTCGCGCAGCACTATGAGCAACTCAATCGCGCCCACTTTCATCATCTGACCGGTGACAACCAGGACTATTTGGCCTATATTTGCCTGGTTCTCAACAACGAAGGCCTCGACTGCACCGATCTGCTTGAACGCATCGAAGACGGTTCGGTCCAGACATTTGAGCAGTTTGTGCGCTATGCTGAAGTCTGCATCGCAGGGGGCGGACGGGTGGGCGAGGCGATGCGCCAGGCCCACGAATCGGTCAACATGGCGGTTGCGCTCGGCGATCCGACCCCGTTCAAGCAGTTCCGGCGTGAGGAGTTTGTGGCCACGCTGGAGCATATGAACAATCTGGCTGATGACGTGCCGGCCGAGGAGCGCCTCTCCCAGGAGATCTGCATCACGCAGGAGGTACGTGAGGCGGTTCTGTGGTTGAAGGCGCGCGGCTGTCTGATCTTCAGCTTCAGCGACAAGCCGGACGAATCTTCTATCCCTCACCATACCCGGCACCGGGGCAAATTGCCGATTCACAAAGCAAAAACCCACGCCACCGGCGTCAGCATCGCAGAGCAACTGCGCAATCTGTAGCGCACAATGACGCGCAGCCGGTAAATTCCGCACACTGGTTTCTACCTTACTTACTCAGGCCACTTCTTCTGTTATACTAGACGCATAAGCGTGTAGCGAGTGACGTGTACCCGTGTAGACCTGAAACCGTACCGGGCGTCTGGCTCGGGGGTATTGCCGTATGATGAACAGAGAAAAAAGACCGGATGGCGAACGTCCTCCGGAAGAAGACCCGAACGAGCGCTACCGGCAGCTGTTCAAGCGCAGCTGGATCTGGATCCTGCTGGCCGTCCTGCTCTTTTTTGCCTACCGCATGTTTGTCAATCCACCGAGTTCTGCCAGCAATCTGCTCGGCTTGAACCAGGTGGCCGAATACGTGCGCAACGGCTCAGTACAGCGGATCGTTGTGCAGGGCGACGATATTATCGTCGAGATCTCCGAGAGTGAACGCCGCCGCAGCCGCAAAGAGTCCGGCGAAAGTCTGCTCGATTCGCTCAAGACGTTCGGTGTGACGGCAGATCAGCTGTCCGCCATTCCGATCGACGTGGAGCGGGCGCCCAACAGCGGCGCCTTCTTCAACTGGCTGATCATGCTGTTGCCGATGATCCTGATCTTCGGCTTCTTCATCTTCATCATGCGCCAGGCGGGCGCGGGCGGGCAGAACCGGGCGATGCAGTTTGGCCGCAGCCGCGCCAAGAAGATGGAGGAGGCCGACCGCCCCACCGTCACCTTCGAGGATGTGGCCGGGTCGGATGAGGCGAAGCAGGAGCTGCAGGAGGTTGTCGAATTCCTGAAAGAGCCGGAAAAGTTCGCGGCCCTGGGCGCGCGTATTCCCAAGGGTGTGTTGATGGTGGGCTCGCCGGGCACGGGCAAGACGCTGCTGGCGAAGGCGGTGGCAGGCGAAGCCGGCGCGCCCTTCTTCAGCATCAGCGGCTCTGAATTTGTGGAGATGTTCGTGGGTGTGGGCGCGAGCCGCGTGCGCGATCTGTTCGAACAGGCTAAGAAGAACGCCCCCTGTATCATCTTCATCGATGAGATCGACGCGGTCGGCCGCCATCGCGGCGCAGGCATGGGCGGCGGCAACGATGAACGGGAGCAGACGCTCAATCAGATCCTGGTTGAGATGGACGGCTTCGACAGCGATACGACCGTTATCGTCATTGCCGCCACCAACCGACCGGATATCCTGGACCCGGCTCTGCTGCGGCCAGGCAGGTTCGACCGCAGGGTCGTGGTAGACCGGCCGGACCGTCGCGGGCGCGAGGCGATCCTGGAGGTGCATGCGCGCGGCAAGCCGCTTGGCCCGGATGTCGATCTGAACGTAATTTCAAAGCAGACGCCGGGCATGGTGGGGGCCGACCTGGAAAACCTGCTCAATGAGGCGGCCATTCTGACCGCGCGCCGCGACAAGCGCGCCATCGGCATGGATGAGCTGGTGGAGTCGATTGAACGGGTGATGGCCGGTCCGGCGCGCAAGAGCCGGATACTGAGCGACGAAGAGCGGCGCGTGGTCGCATACCACGAAGCGGGCCATGCGGTGGTGATGGCGTTGCTCGAACATACCGACGCGGTGGGGAAGATCAGTCTGGTCAGCCGCGGGCAGGCGCTGGGTTACGTGATGCCGCTGCCGGACGAGGACCGCCTGCTCAAGAGCAAGGCCGAGTATGAGGATGAGCTGGCCGGACTGCTGGGTGGACGGGTCGCCGAGGAGTTGACCTTCGAGGAGATCACCACGGGCGCGGCCAACGATTTGGAGCGGGTGACAAAGCTGGCCAAGGCGATGGTCACGCGCTTTGGCATGAGCAGCGAATTGGGGCCGATGCAACTGGTCCAGGCCGATTCCAACCCGTTCCTGGGCATGGACCTGGGCGAACGGCGCTCCTACAGTGAGGATGTGGCGCGTTCAATCGACCGCGAGGTGCGTCGGATCGTGGAGACCGCATACACGCGGGCGAAGGAAGTTCTGACGAGCAACCAGGACAAGCTGAAGCTCCTGGCCGAAACGCTTTTGGAACAGGAAGTCATGGAGCGGAACGAGTTCGAGAAGCTGATTTTCACTAGTTGATTTTTTCTAGCTGACTTTCAGCAGCTGATAGCCTGTACATAGCGGCTAGTCGGGGGTTCCCTGGCTAGCCGCTATTTTCTTTCCAGCGCCACTGCGATGGCGGCGGCTACGCGGGCGTTATTGCGCAGCAGGGCCAGATTGGCGCGCAGGCTGCGGTCGCCGGTGAGTTCGGCGATGCGGCGCAGCAGGTAGGGCGTAACCTCGGCTGAGCGCAGTCCGGCGGCTTCGCACTCTGCCAGCGCCTGCTCGATCTGCGGTTCAATCTGCGCGGCGGGAATCTCATCCTCTTCGGGAACAGGCACGGCCACGAGCAGCCCCCCCGCCAAGTCCAAAGCCCGCTTTGCCCGCCAGATATCGGCGACTTCCTGGGGTGTGTTACAACAGATATCGACCGGAAGGCCGCTGCTGCGACTGTAGAAGGCGGGGAACTCTTCGGTGCCGTAGCCGATGACGGTTACGCCGTGCGTTTCCAGGTATTCGAGCGTGGCCGGCAGGTCCAGTATTGCCTTGGCGCCGGCGCAGACGACGATGAGCGGGGTCTGCGCCAGCTCCTGCAGGTCGGCGCTGACGTCGGTGCTGGGGCCGGGTTCGCGGCTGCGGTGGACGCCGCCGATGCCGCCGGTGGCGAAGAGTTCGATGCCGGCGCGGTGGGCGATCCACATGGTGGCGGCGACGGTTGTGGCGCCGTCCAGCTTGCGGGCGACGACGATGGGCAGGTCGCGGCGGCTCACTTTGCTCACAGGGCGATCTGGCGCTGCGGCCAGCCGCTCGATCTGCTGCGGGCTGAGGCCGGCGATGAGCTCCCCTTCTATGACGCCGACGGTGGCCGGGTCGGCCCCATGGTCGCGGATGATGCGCTCCATTTCGTGGGCGAGTTTGAGGTTGTCGGGGTAGGGGAGCCCGTGGCTGATTACGGTGGATTCGAGTGCGACGCAGGTCATGTTTTTAGTTGTCAGTTTTTAGTTTTTAGTTGGGTCGGCAGCGTACCAGAGTTGGTTGCTGGGATTTGGGTGGTTGATTGTGCTTGATTCTGCGTTATCGGTTGGGATGAACCAACTTAGGGACAAGGTGAAGTGTAGATACCATCAGCCAGTTGCGCAGATGTTCTGCGCAACTGGTTACTTACAACTGGAAACTAATTCGAGGGGGTCACGTTAAGGATCAGACTGAATCTAAACTTCGAAATTTGACACGCAGTCATAGGACTTTACCGCCTTCGAGATAAAATGAAACTGGAGGAACGACGCGAATTTTCGCTAACTCTATCCCCATGTTGTTCCAATTTCCCCTCAATCCCCGAATGCGCGACTGCCCTTTTAGGAACCTGACTGAACGTTCATCCAAGTTCTAATTCTGATTAATTATTCGACCAGACAGGTTTTTCCAAACACCTTCCAAGGCTCTTACCCTTTGTCACAGACTTCAAGGCCTGTGCGACACACAATTGTGTAGCAATGAGAATCCGTCCACCTTCGCATCTCTAGCTTACTTAATTGAAACTACTGTGGGCTCTGCTATACCTACCTCGGACGAAGCACCTACAAACATTTCAACGACTGTTGGGTGACAGGTGAAGACCAATATTTGGTTAGTATAGGATAGCTCCGTGAAAGCGACTGCTGCTCGAAGTGCCCTATCAGGATCGAAGTTTACGAGAACCTCATCCACAATGACGGGGAGCGGCTCCGTTCGCTGACCAAGCTCGCGAATCAACCCAAATCGGAGTGAAAGAAATAACTGCTCCCGCGTGCCTCGGCTCAGTTCGGATGGCTCCTTAGTCCGCCCGCCGTCGTCCGTGACTGTGATAGTCTGTTCGCCGAGAGGAGCATACACCTGCCGGTACCGTCCTTCAGTGATTTCAGCGAAGAACTCCTGTGCATGACGAACGACTCCCGGCTGCCGCTCCCGCTCGTACTTTCGACGCGCCTCTTTGAGCAGGTTTGCTGCGAGGGTGAGCCGAGTCCATTCGCGCGCGTGGCCCGTAATCTGCTCCACCAGGACATTTCTCTCCATGCGTAGGCGAGACGACTCCTCCTCACCGACGAGACTATCGAGTTCTGTCTGAATGGAACCACGCTCAGTCGACAACTCTCCATACTTATTGTCAGCAGTGGCCTGCTCTTCCTTCAGCGTGGCGATCGCGTCGGTGATAGACTGAAGATCTGTGCCGCTGAGTTCGGCCTTTAGGGATTCGAGCGGTTTGCCTGGCCCGCTGAGACGTTGAAGCCTGTCGAGCGCCGTTTGCACTTTTTCGTCGAGTTCACTCCTTCTTTCTGCGTGACCAGCGCGCACGCGGAAATCTTCAACACTTTCAGCTCCGCCGGATTGAACCAACTGCGCAAGCTCCTCTTCTCCTTGTTGCAGTGCGCTTGTGCGCTCTTCCAGCTGGTTTTTGGCGTCTTCAAGTTCCGCCTCCGCGTCGACCCGGTTCTTGACAAGCTCCTTGACTTCCTCCTGCAACGCGGCAAGGTGATCGACAGCCATGGCAACAATACGCCGATCGTTCCGATCGAAGGTGACGTCGAAGGCCAACGCAAGAGGTTCGACGGCCCCAACGTATTCGTTGATGTCCTTCTCGATAGCCTTAATGCGAAGTTGCCAGCTTCGTACCGTCTCAAGCTGGCTGCGCCCAAGCTCGACCTGACTCTGAAGCACTTCGGCTGTCTCAGGCGTAAACGTGTCCAGCAGGCCGCGGGGCTTGAGCCACTGTCCCCATTCACTTTTGGCGGAATCGAGTTCTTGACTTGCATGGTCAACGGCAACATTGGACTCCTCAACCCGGATTTGTCTCCTCGTCGTCAGTTGCTCAGCATCATGAAGTATTTTGAGAAGACGATCCCTTTCCCGGAGCCCACGTTCCTCTTCGTCCAAGGACTCCTCAGCAGCAAGAAGGATCGATTCGTCGATCATGTCGAGTCCGAGGGGTGCTGCATCCCGCGTCATCTGTGACTCTAGGCTCTGCATGTCCGCATCTGCGCGTCGAAGAGATTCGCGAATGGCACCGGCGATAGGTGATTCCCCGGGAACGGGAACACCAGGTTTGCCGGACATAAACAAGTATATGGCCACACCGAAAAGTACAATACCTGCTGC
This sequence comes from Caldilineaceae bacterium, assembly GCA_965207495.1. Taxonomy (GTDB): domain Bacteria; phylum Chloroflexota; class Anaerolineae; order Caldilineales; family Caldilineaceae; genus Bin5. Next base: position 690,627 of record OZ242287.1, on the reverse strand, counting down.
TGCGCCGATGAAAAGGGCCGTTCCACCAAGAACCACCTCTCCGACAAGAAATACGACGCCTAGTACCAGAATGATAGCGGCGTCTTTGCTGCGATTTTTCCTTTCAGAGGGAAGTGCTGTACTTTCCAGACCGTCCAGTTGACTTTGTAGATTGGACACGTTTTGTCGATGACGGTCGAGTCCGCCGAGCTGCGATCGTGTCACTCTAATTATGTTGCGGTGCTGTCGTATCTGATCGGCATCGAACGTTGGTATGGCGGAGGACTGAAACTCACTTCTTGCCTTGCTTTCATCGTTGATTGCCTCCTCCAATTCAACTTTGCTCTGGTCAAGGAATAATTTGCAGCGCGAATATTCGGCAGAGGCGTCGCGCAGCCTATCGCGATGCTCAGCGACTTCTTGACGTACGGCTAGGGAAAATTCGAATTCTTCCAGTCGGGCCTCATCCCAGTCGTGTCCCAAATCTTTCAGTGTTTCGGTGAGGATTCTCCTATGCCCATCAAGCTCGGCTTTCCGTTCCGGCAGATCTTTGATCGACTGATCAAAAGCAGTTCGCCCGTTTTGCAAGTGCCGGATGTCCGAAAACTGTCTGAGAATAGCTCCGTGCTCTACTCGTATATCCGCCCTTCGTTTAGCCTCTTCTACTCGAACTTGTGCGGATCTATGCTCCCCCTGCGCGGTCATGACACGCTCTTCTAACGTTTCCAGACGGTTTATGCCGCCTGCTGGAAAATTGGGAACCTCCGGCAACGAGTCTAACTCTCGCTTGGCAGAAACCAGGTCGTTCCAGGACTCCCAACCCTGCTGAAGTCTAATCTGATGGTCTTGGCGAGATTGAATCTGCCGTCGGTGGGCGGCCAAGCCCTCAAGTTCACTTACAACCTGCTGTAGACGTGCGGTCCGTTCCCCGTACCGTGTCGCGTTCTCTTTGACTTCCCTTAGACTATCGTCTACATCTTGAAATTTTTTGTGGGCGTGATAGATTTTCTGCGTACTCCCCTGGCGAAGAAAGAGCTTTTTTCGTTCGGACTCAATGGAATTCATGGCGTTTGGAAGGGAAGTTACGCCCATGCCTACACTGTAGATTTGGTCAGTGACGTTCGAGTCAGACAGCAAGTCACTGCTGTGAAGTTCTTCGAGGGTGAACGCGAATACCTGCTCGAATACGTCCCTAGAGTGGTTTCCCAAAAACTGAACCAACATGGAATCATCTTGTTCCGCTCCCGTCTCAGCTCTGATAGTTACCTTTCCGGCTCGGCCCCCTTGGACCCTTTCGACGACGCTCAGACGTCCGTTGCTATCGATAAGGGTCAATGATCCCCCGTGACGACCTCCCGCCAGCGGCGGGTAGTTACTAGATCCTCCACCGCGAGAAGATCGACCTGCCCTCGATCGAAAACCGAACAGAACTGTACGAATAAACTCCAATAATGTACTCTTGCCCGCCTCGTTTGGTCCATAAAAGACGGTCACTGGTTGATCGAACGGCCCGAACTTCCTGTCAGCGAATTGCCCAAAGCCGTCGATACGTATATCGCGAATCCTCAAATTTCATCTCCAGCAAGCAGGTCCACGGCAATCGACTCTGCTTCATCGATCAGCCTGGTGAGAGCAGCATCGTTTGGTCCTAGGCTAGACAAGTAGCCGCGATATTGACGGTGTTGGTATAATTCCGAAAGGCCTTCGCACAGACGACTTTGCAATTCAGGATCAGCTTTCGCTCGTTCCGCAATCTTGAGGACTTCCGCCAGAAAATCTGATCCTTTTATGCGTTCCTGCCGGTCAAACGGCGCGGCTGTTTCGACATCAACGCACTCGCACCACGCGAACGGTGAACGCTTTGCCCATTCGTCGTTTAGGTTGCTCAAAAGATCTTCAGTGAATCCCGGCTGCCGCAATGCACTATGTAAACTGCTCCGCCCGGTCAACGTTATCCGTAGTACGACCGCACGACCATCCGCGTCATCCCAGGCAGTCGATATGAATTGATCGAACGCCTCGATCAGGTCCTGCTCCCTTTCAAGTGAGGAGATATCAAGGACGGACCGCTCCCATCGCACACTGTCCATCGCTCTGAAGTCCAAATTGACGATTCTGTCGTCATCCACTTCGACCAGATACACGCCGCGCGCACCAGATTCGTTTTGATGTCTGCCTTGGGGGTTGCCAGGATAGACAACAGTCGAGGATCCTTTACTTAGAATCTGCCTCGAATGTACGTGCCCTAGCGCCCAGTAATTTATTTGGGACTGTTGCAAATCATCCAGCGAACACGCGGCGTAAGGGTCATGGTCCGCGTTGCCGTTGACGTTTGCGTGCATCAGGCCAATCGAAAACGAGTCAGTATCGACCGGGCCGAATCCTCGCGCCAAATTGTCGTAAACATTGCGAGTCGGGTAACTGATTCCATACACGACCGCGCGTTTGGGGTCATCCTTGAACACTGGCACAGCTTGGAACCCCGCGCCAAAACGCGTACAGCTTGGAGGGTATTCCAGTCGCGCCTCCCATCCGTCGAGCGGGTCGTGGTTGCCATGGCAGACAAAAGAACGTATGCCAGCATCGTTCAGTTGCTTTAGCCCTGATACGAACTTTAGTTGCGCGCGGAGGCTCCGATCAGCCGAGTCGTACACATCGCCCGCAACAAGAAGAGCGTCCACTTGCTCCTCGATGCAAAGTTTGACGATTTCTTCGTAAGCCCTGAACGTCGCGTCGTGCAACGCGCTTGTCACATTCTCGGGAGCGAATGCCCTAACGCCAACGAAAGGGCTGTCGAGATGCAGATCGGCGGTATGTATGAAGCGAAAATGGGTCATGTATCTTTATCGGGGTAGGTTGGATGGCGGGGCAAGTATAGCCGACTTTGGCTTGGCTTGCCAATGGAATGCCTCTTGAGACAGGCCTTCTTACGATCAGGGGGACGTTTTGGGGCGAGGCCAAAGACACTCTTTTGTCTCCAATTGTCGCGCAAGGTGGGACGTCGATAACCACCTTGCGACTTTCCGGTGTGGCAGAGCAATTGCACTTACTTCAGGAAGCGGCGGAACGATGGCACTTGGCAGCGGTTGTATGACATGCGTAGAGTGCAAGTATGTAAACGAATGGGGCGGCACTTGTGTACAATTGTTTGTAGAATTGTTTGTCAGGCCGCCTGAACCAGAATTCCAGTTACAGGAGTTCGAGCCTATGATGGTGACGGAATCATCATAGGACGGCAACGACATCTTCTGTTCGATACAGTTGGACACCAATATGCCATCCCGGTCGCCGCCGACCTTCTGATTGTGACGGGGCACGTCTACTACTCAGGCAGGGCTGCAGATTCGGCCATGAATTGCGTCTTTTCTGTATTGACGAAGCCCATCTCTGCTCTCTGCAGACGTAGATTGCGCAACACTTTCGATTCCGCCTACCGCCTGTTTTCAGCTGCAAGAGCAGAGTTGTTTCTCCAAACTGCCCTACCATTAGGTTCTGGAATGTACCTTCGCTTGGTTTGGATTCAAATTGCGACCAGGTAAGAATGATGTGCGTCTGCCTGCAACCACTGTCGCCTTCATTTATTTCGCGATATTTCGTCTGATGGTACGCCGTCTGGCTCCCAATAGACTCTTTTTACCAGCTTCTTCAACTTTCCAGGAGGTAAATGAGATGACAGATTCAAGTCAGGCTTTAAACGGGAAGGTAGCTCTGATCACCGGCGGCGGACGGGGCATTGGGCGGGCTATTGCCATTGCGTTTGCGGGCGCAGGGGCGGCAGTCTGTTGCGCGGCGCGCACTCGGTCGGAGATTGAGGCCGTGACCGGCGAGATCGAGGCGGCTGGCGGGCAGGCGCTGGCGGTGACGACTGATGTGGCCGACCTGGCATCGGTGCAGATTGCGGTTGACGAGACGGCGGCGCGTTTTGGCGGCCTGGATATCCTGGTCATCAACGCGGGCGTCTCGCCGGGGCGGAGCGAGGTGGTCGAGAGCGACCCGGCGGCTTGGAGCCAGACGATCGCGATCAATCTGACCGGCGCTTACCATTGCGCGAGGGCGGCTATACCGCATCTCAAGGCACGCGGCGGGGGCAAGATCATTACGATCGGCTCGGGGATGGGGCACCGGGGCGCGCCCGGCTCATCCGCCTACAGCGCTTCGAAGGCCGGGCTGTGGATGCTGACGCGTGTGCTGGGCCAGGAGTTGCGGGGCGACAATATCAGCGTCAACGAACTGATTCCGGGGCCGGTGAACACGGCGATGATGCCAGGCGCGGACGCGCGCGCGCCCGGCACGTTCGATGGCGAGTGGTTCAAGGAGCCGGAGGAGGTCGCGCCGCTGGCGTTGTTCCTCGCGAGCGCGCCGGACGGCGGTCAGACGGCGCAGAGTTTCAGTTTGATGCGCCGCGATAATTAGGGTAGGGACACCCACGCCCCCTCGCCTGCCGCTTTGTGCAGGGCTTGCATGACGGCGAAACTGTTGAAAAGGAGGAGCGCCTCGCGGTTTTGTCACGGTCGGGGCCGTATTTTTGTACGGTCATGTTCGCACTGTGCTGATCGGCGGGGCGTACGCGAGCGGGCAGCGGGTCGCCTGTGACTGGAAGGACTGAAATGATATTTCAGAAGCCCTTGAAGCACATCAGGGGCGATCGGCTGCGATGTCTGACGCGGCGGTCAAAGATGAGTGGGAGAAGCATGAAGCCCGTAAGGGCCATAGGTGTTGTTATCGCGCTCCTGCTGGCAACTGCTTGCGCCGCCAGGACTACAGACGTTTCGGAAAGCAGCTCGTCTGGCACATGGTCCGTGGTTGCTGTGGACGCTGATGGCGGCGAGGTGGGCGTTGCTCTGGCCACGTGCGTTGCCGACGACTTCAGGCTATCCCAAGCAACTGTTGGCGGGTCGGGGGATGACGGGGGACGAACGATCTATCAAGTGTATATCGACATCTCCCTGCTCGGGAGTGTCGAACTGGCCCGCTTGCTGCCCGGGCATGGGGTAATTGTGGCTCAGGCGCAGGTGGACCCGCTGAACAGCGATCGGATCGATAGGGCTGCGAGTCGCTTGCTGGCCGGGGCCTCTGCTCAGGATGCAGTTGCCGCAGCCATGTCGGGTGACTCCTCAGTGCAGACGAGGCAGTACGGCGTGGCTACGCTGGCGCAGGGAGAGGCGAATTTCACTGGGGACGAGAACTCAGACTGGGCCGGCGGGGTCAGCGGGCCATCCGTTTCGGCGCAGGGGAATATTCTGGTGGGGCCGGCGGTGGTCAGCGCTGCGCTGGAAGCGTTTCAAGAGGCTATGCAACAGCCGGGCGCTGTCCTGTCTGATGGGCTGATCGCCGCGCTTGAGGCCGGCTCCATGGCAGGGGGCGACAACCGTTGTCCGCGGGAACAGACGGCCCAGTCCGCTTTCCTGGCGGTGGCGGGTAGCGGCGACCAGGGAGACACGTTGAGCCGGTGGCTGACGGTTCCGCCGCAAGATATTGGCGAGGAGAACCCGGTGGCCCTGCTGCGCCAGGCCTATGATAGGGGGGAGTCCTCGCAGGTAGAGGTTAACGGAATCGGAAGCGACGGTTTGCCGCCGTTATTGTGGGGACTGGCTGCGTTGGTTGTGGCCTTTGTGTTGGCCTCAGGTGTGGCTGTGTTTTGGGTTGTGAAGAGACGGAGGCGTCGGAGGCCTACTCAGGATTGAGCCGCGGCAATTGCCCTACACGCGTTGCAGCCGGGCTCTCACTCATCGGGCGTAGCCGAGAGCGGCCCGGCCAGTTGGCGTCAGCGGACGGGTGGCGCAGAGCTTGAGCTTGATGCGCCGCGATGTTTAAGTTAACGACACCCACGACCCCCCGCCTGCCGCTTTGTACATCGCCCCCATGACGGCGCTACGGTAGGCGGCTTCGCGGGCGCCTACGAGCGGGACGGAGGCCCTTGCGGACGGGTCCTGCGCGTTTAGGGCGTCGAGGAAGAGGTCGAATGCGTGGGGCCAGGCGGGGGGCAGGTCGGTCCAGGGCTGTTTGCCGTCGGCGCCCTCGAGGTTGGCGCTGGTGATGTAGAGGTCGCTGCGGTTGTGGATGTAGGCGTGGCCTTCGGTGCCGCTGATTTCGGCGGTGATGGGTTCGGCCACGTCGACCCAGGCGGCGGCCAGCGAACCGATTGCGCCGCTGCTGAAACAGAAGAGCGCCTCGCCGGTCTCGTCACAGTCGGGGCCGTACTTTTCCAGCACCACATTCAGGGTGGCTGTCACTCTGTCCACATCGCCCAGAATCCACAACATCAGATCGAGTGCGTGCGTGCCGAGGTCGCCGAATGCGCCGACACCGGCCTGTTGCAGGTCGGTCATCCACAGGTAGTCGGGCGTGAAGATATCGCGCATGGCGCCGGAATGGCAGTTGATGAAGCGGGCGCGTGTGATCTGGCCGAAGACACCGTTGGCGACCATATCCTTGAGGGCCTGGTGGACTGGGATGCCGCGGCTGAAGTAGCCGGTCTGAAAGAGGACGCCGGCCTGTTCGATGGCCGCGGCCATGCGGTTGGCGTCCTGCGCGGCGATGCCGAGCGGCTTTTCGACGAACATGTGCTTGCCTGCGGCAGCGGCGGCGGTGACGAGCGGCTCGTGCTGGTCGGTCTGCGAGCAGATGATGACGCCGTCGATGGCGTCGTCGCTCCAGATGGCGTCAACGTTATCGAGGGCGGGCGCGCCGAGCTGGTCGCTGCAGGTCTTGGCGCGAGCCGGGTCGCGGTCCCAGACGGCGGCGGTGCTGACGTCGGAGCGGGCCTGCAGGCGTTTGATGAAGCCGGGTGTGTGGATGTGGGCGCAGCCGACGAGTGCTATGTTTGCCATGAAAGAATTCTCCAGAAGTGTGTGGCCGCCGCTGACTGCGGGCGTTCGGGCAGTTGGCGGCAACCTGATCGGGGCGCCCTCAAGGCGCGCCTCCATAGTGTAGCGGATCGGTGGGCAACGCGCTATCGGGCGGGGGAGTTGCGCGCGTTCAGGGGCGCGATAGCGACGCTGCCGGAGACGGCAGAGTGGGCATGTTTTGCGGGCGCGGCTGGGGGTGATAGCATCGGTCTTACTGCGCGCGGGCAGAGTAGCGAGTCGGGCAGTCTTCTGATCAGATAGATCAGCGTTCAAATAACAGGAAGGTGTAAACCGTGGCTGACAGCCGTCCAATACTGGCAATTACGCTGGGCGACCCGGCAGGCATCGGGCCGGAGGTGATTCTGAAGGCGTTGCTGCATCGTGAGGTTTTCGACACCTGCCGGCCGCTGGTGGTGGGCGATCGGGGTGTGCTCGACAGGGCGGCGGCGTGGCTGTATCTCCAACCCCGCTTTGAACACGTCGTTGAGATCAGTAGCGGGAGTTTTGAAGAGGGGACGGTGCCGCTGCTGGACCTGGCGAACGTCGAGCTGGCGGCGGCGCCGGTAGGGCAGGTGAGCGCGGGCGCGGGACGGGCCGCGGTGGAGTATGTGATGCGCGCGTGTGACCTTGCCATGGCGGGGCAGGTGGATGCGGTGGTGACGGCGCCGCTGAACAAGGAGGCGATGCACCGGGCCGGTTTTCTGTACCCCGGTCATACTGAGCTGCTGGCGGAGCGCACCGGGGCTGAGCGGGTGTCGATGCTGCTGGTGGGGCCAAGCCTGCGGGTGGTGCATGTGAGTACGCACGTTGCGCTGGAGGAGGCGATCCGCCGGGTTACGCCGGCGCGGGTGTTGGAGGTGATCGAGCTGGCTTACAACTCATGCCGGATGCTGGGAGTTGAGGCGCCGCGGATCGCGGTGGCAGGGTTGAATCCTCACGCGAGCGAGAACGGGCTGTTTGGGGTGCAGGAGGCGGAGCAGGTCGAGCCGGCTATCGAAATGGCGCGGGCGCGCGGCTGGACGGTCTCTGATCCGCAGCCGCCGGATACGGTCTTTTTGCGGGCGACACGGGGCGAGTACGACATCGTCGTGGCCATGTACCATGACCAGGGGCATATTCCGATGAAGCTGCTGGCCTTTGACAGCGGCGTAAACGTGAGTATCGGCCTGCCGATTATCCGGACCTCGGTGGATCACGGCACCGCATTTGATATCGCGGGGACGGGAAAGGCCAGCGAGGAGAGCATGCTGGCGGCGGTGCGCGTCGCGGTGACGATGGCGAACAGCAGGGGTTAGGGGCTAGGGGCTAGGGGTTAGGGGCTAGGGGTTAGGGGCTAGGGGTTAGGGGCTAGGGGTTAGGGGCTAGGGGTTAGGGGCTAGGGGTTAGGGGCTAGGGGTTAGGGGCTAGAGGTGCTCAGGGCGAGCGTTGGAAGGTGTCGAATACCTGGCCCAGGCGGCGGATGCCCTCTTCGATCTCCGGGATGCCGTAGTGGGCGAAGCAGAGGCGCAGGCAGTTGCCGAGGTCGCCGACGCTGGAGCAGCGGCGGCCGGGTAGGAAGCCGACTTTGGCGCCGGCAGCGGCATCCAGCAGCTCGGTGGTGTCGAGATCAGCGGCGCATGTGAGCCAGAAGAAAAAGCCGCCGTCGGGCACGGTCCAGGTGGCGCGGTCGCCGATGTGTTTGTGCAGCGCCGCGTCCATTGCCTCGACCCGCTGCCGGTAGGCGCGGCGCAGGCCGTCGAGATAGTCTCTCTGGCCGCCCCCCTCGAGCGCAACCCGCACCAGATTGGAAGTGAACTGATTGAGACCGCCGCCGCTGTCGACCAGGCCGCTGGCGGCGAACTGACGCGCCTGCTGTGCGGATGTCTGCACCCAGCCGAGGCGCAGGCCCGGCGCCAGGATCTTTGAGAATGAGCCGAGGGAGAGCACACGGCCGCTGTCTGCGGCGGCGGCGAAGGGAGCCGGCGGCGGCGTGCCGAAGTCGAGGAGGTGGTAGACCTCGTCGGCGACGACCAGGAAGTCGTGTTCTTCCGCCAGGGCGAGCAGCTGCTGGCGGCGGTTTTCGGGGAGCGTGCGGCCGGTTGGGTTCTGGTAGGTGGGGATCGTGTAGAGAAGGGCGGGGCGGTAGCGGGTGAGCGCTTCTTCGACGGCGGGCACCGACAACCCGTGCTCATCTGTCGGGATCGGCACGGCGTTGAGGCGGTGATCCTCCTGCAGGATGCGCAGGGCGAGAAAGTAGCTTGGCTCTTCGACGAAGACGGTGTCGCCGGGGCGGGTAAAGAGGGTGCAGACCAGGTTGAGGGCCTGCGACGCGCCGGCGGTGATCATCAACTGCTGCGGCTGGACGGCGGCGTCGTAGCCGCGGCTGAGGAATTCGGCAAGCGCCCAGCGGAAGCGGCCGTCCCCCTGTGGAAAGCCGTAATTAAGCAGCTCGGTGTCGCCTTCGGCGAAGCGTTCGGCGGCGACCTCGCTCATCAGGGCGTGGGGCAGGAGTTCGAAGTCGGGCTGGCCGATGCCAAAGTTGATGCTGTTATCGCTGCGGTCGACTTGGGTCGAGCGGTCGTACATGGCGGTGGACCACCGTTGATCGGGATTCGTTGTCATTTGTTGCGTTCTGTCATATTTGCGACAGAGGTAGAGTGTCTCCCCTAATCCGGGAGGTATATCCGGGTGACGGCTTATTCTCCCATGAAGGTAGCGGTCGCGCCCAATACCTCGTCATCGTTCTTCAGGTCCACGGAGTGGACAATGGTCCATTCTCCATGGAGGCCCTCCGGGGTGACGGCAATCGGCAGGCGCTCCTGGCCGCGCAGGACAGTGACAACGGTTTCGCCGTTCACCTCCTTAATGGCGGAGGTGGGGACGAGCCAGCGGTCATCAACCAGTTCATTTCTCAGGGTCGCTACAGCTGACATTCCCGGCAATACCGGGGCCAGATCGTTATCGAGAAGTCGAATGGTGACCGGATAGTTAATAACACCGTTTTGGGTCTTGTTGAACGGATCGATGCGGCTGATCTCTCCGGCAAAGGTTTCGTCGGGAAAGGCGTCGATATCGACTTCTACCGGAAGGCCACTCTCGATCCTGGGAATGTCGACTTCAGCCACTTGTACGGTCAGCTCGAGGCGGCCGGGGTCGGCAAGCGTGGCGACAACGGTTCCCGACGATACTTTCGTTCCCGGGGCGGCGTCGAGGGTCAGAACGGAGCCGGTGATGGGGGCGGCCATCTGGGCGGCGGCCAGGTCCTGCAATGCTTTCTGCAGGTCGAGCTCCGCCTGTGCGACGCTCAGTTTGCCCAGTTCCAACTCGATTTCGTCGGCGCTGGTGAGGAGCCGCCTGAGTCTGAGTTGGGCGGAGGCCAGGTCGATGCGGGCCTGCTCGACTGCGCGCATCAGGTCTTCCTGGTCCAGGGACAGAAGGAGGTCGCCGGCGTTGACGGTGTCGCCGACTTCGACCAGCAGTTCCTTGACGAAGCCATCGATGTGTGCGACTACCTGGGCTTCTTCGATGAGGTTGATGTTGCCGGCAGCCTTCAACTGGCCGATTGAGGCGTCCGCCGGCCGGATGCGGGTGGTTTCTGCGCTGCCTTCCAGTTCGGACAGATTTCCGGCCCGGGCCTCGTCCGAGGTTTGGAAGAAGCGTAGATAGCCGGCGACGGCAGCGGCCGCAGCTATGAGAGCGATAGCAATGAGCAAGAGATGCCTGCGGTTCATTGGGATGCTCCTATCGACGGAGGGCGCTTGGCGGCTTGCCCTCTATGGGCCGGATCATGGGCAAGTGACTCTGTGTCGCAGGGCGGCGGGCCCTGCGATTTTCGGGCAAGGCGGGCCGATCACGGATTTTGCTGCCTTGCTGTCACTCATGGCGCAAGGCCTCGATCGGGTCCAGCCGGGTCGCGCGTATGGCCGGGTAGAGACCGAAGAGAAGTCCGCAGGCGGCGCTGACGCTGACAGCGGCGGCCAGGGAGCCGGGCTCGATGAGCACAACCAGTGGGAAGTCCGGGCTTGAGAAGTTCTTGGCGATTTCCGCCAGGCCGTAGCTGATGGCGATCCCGATGAGGCCGCCAACGAGTGTTAACACGAGCGCTTCGACCAGGAACTGAACAAGGATATCGCGATTGTGTGCGCCGACGGCTTTGCACAGGCCGATTTCGCGTGTGCGTTCGGTTACGGAGACGAGCATGATGTTCATAATGCCGATGCCGCCGACCAGGAGGCTTATAGCGCCGATGCCGGCGAGGAAGGCGGTCAGGGTGGCGGCAACGGAGTTGGCCCTTTCGAGCAGCCGGGCCTGATTGTCGATGGTGAAGTCGTTGGGCTCGTCTTCAGTGAGGATGCGGCGCAGCCGCAGGGTCTGTTCGACCTGTCTTGCGGCGGCATCGAGGCGTTCGATGCTTACGGCGTTGACGTGGATAGCTGAGACGGTGTATTCACCGCGATGGCGGTGGGGGGTGAAAGGGGGTCGCAGGCGATCCTGAGCCACTGCCAGAGGGATGATTGCACTGCCGTCCAAGTTGCCGATTCTGCCCCAACCTTGTCTCACGAGCACGCCAACAACGGTATATGGCTCGCGCTCGATGCTCAGGCTCTGTCCCATTGCGTCGGCGCCCGCAAACAGCCTTTGGACCACATCGGCGCCGATGACAACGGATTTTGTCCGTTGCGCAATTTCGTTTTCGGTGAGAAAGCGTCCGTGGGCCAGTTCCAGATTGTGAATCGCGGCATAGGCGGCGGTCGTTCCCACTACCTCTATGTAACTGTTGTTTTCACCATTCGACAGAAAGATATAATGTCTGTAGAGAGGGACGGCCTGGACTATATCGGGATGAAGGGAGCGGTCGGAAAGGGCCGCCACGTCGGCCATCGTGAGCGGCCGAGCGGATGTCCAGGAATCGCCGGAATAGGTGCCGGATTCGACATTGAGAAGAGTGAGGCCCTCGCTGCCGATATCCCGCATGATGTCGGCCGACGCGCCGCGGCCGATGCCCAGGGTCGTCAGAACGGAGGCCACGCCGATGATGACGCCCAACATTGTCAGAAAGGACCGCAATTTGCGGACGGCGATGTTTTCGACGGCAAGCGGAAAGTATTTCAGCAGCCTCACTTCGGGTCTCCTCCGGCGCGGTTGCTGGCAGCCATTCGAGATGATTGTTTTATCGCGCGGCAGCGGGCGCTGGCCGCCGCTCGTCGGATATGACTTCACCGTCACGAAGGGTGATTACACGCCGGGCCCTGGCTGCGATCTCGCGGTCGTGGGTGACGATCAGCAGCGTCAGCCCTTCTTGGTGCCGCTGCTCGAAGAGAGTCATCACTTCTTCACCGGTCTGCGTATCGATTGCGCCGGTTGGCTCGTCGGCGAGAAGAAGAGAGGGGCTGTTGACGAGGGCGCGGGCGATGGCCACCCTCTGGCGCTGTCCGCCTGACAGCTCTTCCGGTCTGTGCTCGGCCCGATCGGCCAAGCCAACTTGTGCCAGGGCGTCGAGGGCGCGGCGGCGCGACTCTTTACGGGAGACACCGGCATAGAAGAGGGGCAGCTCCGCCTGGCGGCGGGCGGTTGCACGCGCCAGGAGATTGAACTCCTGGAAGACGAACCCGATCTCTTTGTTCCTCAGGGTGGTGCGCTGTCTGTCGGTCAGTTCGCCGGCGTCCTGACTGCTGATGCGATAGGTACCCTCGGTGGGCCGGTCGAGCAGGCCGAGGATATTCAGCAGCGTGCTCTTGCCGGAGCCGCTGGTGCCAACGACGGCTACGTACTCTCCCTGTTCGATGGTAAGAGAGACATTCTTGAGAGCATGCAGCGCGGTCCGGCCGATGTGGTAGGTCCTGGTCAGGTCACGAATTTCGATCAGGGGCGATAGGCCAGTCATAGACCGAGACTCTGTATTATTTTGGCGATACGGCGCAGGCGAAGGCCAAGCTTGGTAGCGTCAGAAGGTTGCGGCGGTTGCGGGGGTATTGACCGCTTGCCTTTGATGACCTATACGAAGGGAATAGTGGAGAGTTTCGCGTTTCTTTTCAGACTGGCTAGAGGTTGGCCGAGCAGGCGGGAAGAGAGGTACACCTGGGGATGGAGCGGGCAGGCCAGAGGGCAGTTCCAAGAGCAGCGCAAGGCTTTTGGGTAGACGCGAATACTGTAGGTAGGATTGGGACACAGCCGTCACTTGCCCATGAAACAGAGCCCGGCTACAGTTGGCCAGCAGACCCCCGGGTCCACCGGTATTTTTGACCGCTGACCAGTGGATACTGGCCACTGCGGCTCAGATATTTTCATCGAGCAGCTTGATGCGTTTGCTGCCGATGATGGAAATTGTCTCCCGGTCCAGCAGTTTGATGCGTTTGCGTCCGATTTCGATCAGGCCGCGCGCTTTGAGGTCGTTGAGGACCTGGGTGGCCGTTTCGCGGTAGGTGCCGATGCTTTCGGCCAGGTCCTGGTGCGTGAGGCCGGTCACTTCGTCGGACTGCTGTTCGTCGGAGAGGCGCAGGAGGAGATTGGCCAGGCGGGCAGGGATGCCTTTGAAGGCCATATTTTCGAGGCTTTCTTCGGCCTCTTGCAGGCGCTTGCCGGTGATCTCGAGAATGCGCAGGGCGACCTGGGGCTTGCTGAGGATGAGCCGTTCCAGGTCGTTGCGGCTCATGACACAGATCAGGCAGTCGTCGATGGCTTCGGCAAAGGTATTGTGCATCTTCGTGCCCAGCAGGGCCATTTCGCCGAAGAGTGTGTGGGGGCCAAGGGTGGTGATGACCAGTTTTTTGCCTTCAGGGCTGATGCGATAGAGCTGCACGCGGCCTTCCTTGAGGATGAAAAGGACTTCGCCCGGCTCTTCAGGGCGGTAGAAGACCCGTCCTTTGCGCACGGTGCTCATCGTCGTAATTCGATTCAGCTCTTCCATTTCTCTGGATGTCAGGTCCTGAAAGACCATCAGTTCAGAGAGAAATTTCATCTTTTCCGCGGGTTGCAGCGCGGCGGACATCTTCATGATCGTCATGTTGTGTTTCTCCTGAGACACCGCGGGTTGGGGACGCTCGGCGGCCCCGGTTCATCGCTTTCAGCCTATGGCCCAACTTTATTATACGTGTCGGGGCGAAATTATCAACCTTTTTTGGCGCTCTCATACTCGATTTGTTAGAATGCGGGCATGAATTTGCGCTTTCCCCGGCTGTCTATTCGAAACTCCGTTCCCAATGCGCCCCTCGCAAACAGGGGCGCATTTCGTGCTGGCATCCAAGGCAGACGAGTTCCAAACAGGACGGGCAGAATTGCCTCCGCGCGGCGCTCGATCCGGTCCTATGGCGGTCTCAGCGTCCTGTCTGTTCTGGCGCCGCTTGTAATCCTGATGTCGTGCAACCATATCGCCATGCCGGGGCCGGCGGCCCCTGAAGAGGCGGCGGTCCTGGAAGCAGCGGCAGCTGGTGAGGATGCCTCCCCGGCCCCGGACAGCTTGGGACTGTCGGTGCGCGCCAACACCGCCGGCCCCGATCGCGTTGCACTGTCCGGGCCTGCGGTCGAAGCCGACGCCGCAGGGGACGGGCAGTCGAGTGCGACGCCAATCGCGACGGCCACGCCGCCGCCCGCGGGCCTGCAGGGGCAGATAGTCGGCGGTGAGAAGGCGGCGCCCGGGGCCTGGCCGTGGATGGTCGCGATCCAGGCCTTTACCGAGCCCGGCTACCACACCTTCTGCGGGGCCTCCCTTGTCGCGCCCAGCTGGGCGCTGACGGCGGCCCACTGCGTTGTAAACGCCGCGCCGGAGGATATTGTGGCGACGATTGGCCCTCACAGGCTGGACAGCGGCCAGGGGCAGAAAAGGTCGGTTGACCGGATTGTTGTGCATCCTCGCTACGGATTCGACTTTGCCCACGATTTCGCTCACGACCTCGCGCTGCTGCATCTGACAGAGCCGGCAGATACGGAGTTGGTCACGATTCTGGGCGCTGACAGGCTGACGCTGGCCGGGCCGGGCACGTTGGGAACAGTGATCGGCTGGGGCGCGCTTGCCGAGGACGGCAGTGGGGGGTTGCTCTCCTATGACCTGCAGCAGGTGGAGCTCCCGATCGTGTCGGAGGAAGAGTGCACCAGCTCGATGGGCAGGATGATCACGGAGAACATGCTGTGCGCCGGATTCAAGCAGGGGGGCAAAGACGCCTGCCACGGCGACAGCGGCGGCCCGCTGGTGGTGCCGGACGGGGAAGGCGGCTGGCAGCTGGCCGGGCTTGTGAGCTTTGGCATTGGCTGCGCGCGGCCGGCGTTTTACGGCGTCTATACGCGGGTGAGCCAGTATCACGACTGGATTTTGGCGCAGATCATCCGGGAGGAGACGGCCAAGGAGCGTGAGGAGTATGAGGTCATGCTGCCGGCCGTGTACAGCGGCGCGACGGTTCTGATGCTGCCCGCAGTCCACTATGGGCCGGAGGAGCAGCCGAAGTCGATTGTGTCGCCGAACCCGCCGCCTGTTGCCGACGGAGCGATACGGCAGGTGCAGGCGCCGATTCTGATGTATCACTATGTAAGCGTGCCGCCAGCCGGGTCCGATGTTTACCGGCACGACCTGTCGGTATCGCCCGCGCTGTTCAGGAGTCACCTGCAGGCGCTGGCCGACGGCGGGTATACGCCGATCAGCATGTATGATCTGGTGGACCATTTGAACCAGGGCAAGCCGCTGCCGGAAAAGCCGGTCATTCTCACCTTTGACGACGGCTACCGCGACAACTACGAGAACGCGTTTCCGTTGTTGACGGAGTTCGGCATGACGGGGATGTTCTTCGTGGTATCCGACTTTATGGACGAGGGAAACCCACTCTATATGTCGTGGGACATGGCGCGCGAGATGGAGGCCGGCGGCATGTTCATCGAGTCCCACGGGCGTAATCATGCCAGTTTGCGGAATCGGAACGATGACTTCCTGGTCTGGCAGGCTCTGGGCAGCGCGGAGACGATCGAGCATGAACTGGGGGTGCGCCCGCGTTTCATTACGTATCCTTTCGGGCACTACGACAGCAACACGATCCGGATTTTTGAGAGCGCGGGGTTCTGGGGAGGCGTGACGATCGTCGCGGGGGCCACGCACTCGACTGATGATCTTTTTCAGCTGCGGCGCGTGCGGGTGCGGGGGACGACGGGTGCGGGGGAGTTGTTGCGGTTGTTGGAGGTGGATTGGTGAACACCAGTTTTTAGTAGGCAGTTTTTGGTTTTTGGTGGCAATTTGCGGTTCTGAATCCTGTTCATATTGAGGAAAGACAGAACGCCTGCGGTCCGAATCGGACTGCTTTCTGCATAATCCTCTTGATCAACGTAAGCGCTGGTGCTCAGGCTGAACTCATGCGCGCCTAGCGAGTCAGCTTCGTCGCCCGCGTCGTCAATGGCAGGCTGGCGTGTCTGTCGTGGCGGGGTGCGCTGGGGGAGGAGGCGGAGGGGTTGTTGGGGGAGATTCGGGGTGGGGCAGATTGAATTTCGTCCCAGTCTGACGCTGGGGTATACTGTGTTGCCTTTGCCACAGCCCTTGAGAAAAGAGTCCGGGATGATTGATTGTCAACCTGGGCTGAAGCCAGGAAATTGAAGTGTCCTTTCCTTTTGAGTTTACAGTTGAAGGTGTTGCCTTATCCCAGAGTGCCAGGGGTAAGGGCAAGTGGCAGGAACACGTCGAGCATTCTGCTGCGCAGAGATGGCATCGACAGTCACCGGTTGCCCAGGCGGTTATGGTGACGATCACCTGTTTTCATAACAACCGGCGATTTGATCTAGACAATATCCTGAAGCCGATTTTGGATGCAATGAATGAATTGATTTACCAGGATGACAGGCAGATCACTGATCTGCATAGTCACAAGCGGGATCTGAGCGCAGACTTGGAGGCACGCAATTCTTCGTCGGTCTTAAGTGAAGCGCTCGCTAGGCCCACGCCTTTTGTCCATATTATCGTGGACCATGCGCCAGACCAGGGGGTGACACCTTGACTGAAGATATCGCGATTCTTGAAAGGAAGTTCATAGACAAGAAGGCGGCAGAGTACCGCAGCAGGGGTTATGAAGTAGAGGAAAACTGCCAGCTGGATTTTTTGCCCGGCTACCGTGCTGACCTGGTCGTGCGTAAAGGTGAGGAAACCCGAGTCATTGAAGTCAAGTCCAGGACTTCATTGGCGAGGTCGCCCAGAATGAAAGAATTGGCGGAGAAGCTACACGATTTACCTGGCTGGAGCTATGACCTGCTGCTCGTAGGCGAACCGGAGAAACTGGAGTCGCCCAAGGGCGCGCAGCCATTTGCCGAAGAGGAGATCCGTCAGCGTCTTGCCGAATCGGAGGAAGTTCTTGCGAAGGGTTCGGGCGAGGCCGCCTACTTGTTGGCCTGGTCGGCTTGCGAGGCAGCGATCCGGAATCTGACCGAGACCGCCGAGATCTCCGTCACGCGCGTTACCACGGCGTCATACATCCTCGATATGGCGGTCATGCACGGCATCATTTCGCGCGAGGACCACGACCATCTGACCGACATGATGAAGTATAGAAACGCAATTGCTCACGGTTTTGATGTCAACGGATTCAGCGACGAAAAGGTGTCTGAGTTGATCGAGGTTGTTGTGCGGCTGCTGGATTCAGAGCCTGAGCTGGCGTGAAGGCGGGCGACAGCCATTTCGGAGCGGCGTAATTCTCGCGCTGTTAAGGTTTTGCGGCTTTAACTTAAGTAGGACACCCCACTTTTTGAGTAGGTTTCATAGCGGTTGATCTTCATGCCACGCGGCGAATCCGGCGACGGCTAACTTCGCGCGCGGGAAGGAAGGGCAGCGCGGGAGCAGCTATATTAACGGTAGCTTTTAACATGGCCGGAAATTGCATCCATATTAACGGCAGCCTTTAATATAAGCTTGCTACATTGTCGCGCAGAAGTGATGGATTCCTATGATGAACGACCAAACGTCCTCTGCCCGTTCAGGAAGATACGTCAGACAGCCAAATGGATACAGGGTGTTCATTCCGGAAGCATTGCCGCCAAAGCAGCCGGTGCCTGCAAGCGGTGTGGCGTTGATTGACTTGACGACTTGCATGCACAGTGGGAAGTGGTGCAATTGGGACGGAACAGGAGGTTCTCTAAGGGCAGTGGCGAAATTTCTTAGCGTGACTGCGCGGCCGGCGCGGATCAGCCGCACTTTACTCCCGGAAGTCGCTATTCAGACAAACGTCAACGGGCACTAAACTTCCTGCTCAGGAGGGGATGGGTTCGACGTGGGCTTTCAGCCAGTTGCGGATTCTTTCGAATCGGTCTTGCCTATCTTCAAGTATGTTTCTGATAAACCGGTTGGCTTCATCGGCATCGCAGTCGATGCTATACCCATTAAGCCGCAGAAACAGGTCGGTGGCGACAAAAGCAACCCTCTTGTTTCCGTCAAGGAACGGGTGGTTTGCGGCTAAACTCTCCAACAGTGCCGTTGCTTCCTCAATGAGACCGTCGTAATACCCTGAACGTGGGCGCGCCAAGGCAGACTCAACGCGCCCATTGCTATTATGCCGGGCGATCCACCAGTCTGTTTGATTTGATCACGGTGAATCTCCAAGACCTGCTCAACAGTAGGGTACGTATAGGTCACTGCGCCAGCAGTTCCATCAGCCGGCGATTTTTCTTTATGCTGTCGTTATAGTGCCGTCGGACCTCTTCGTCGGAAGCTTTTTTGCCCCTTGCCGGTTCTTGCTCGTCTGGGCCGGGCTTTGGCGCGGGGATGCTGTGAGGATTTGCCTTTGGCGCTTTCTTGTTGTGCGATTTGATCGTGGTCTCTCCCTCGGCGTGATAGGCTCCTGCACTTTAACCCGTTATGCGAGTCGGCAGTGGGGAAAGCCCTTCGTTAGCTTCTGATCTCGCGGAGTTTGTGTACTGCAATGTAGCGAGGGAACATCGACTTGTCAAGGTATACGCCAGGTGCATGCCTCCCGCATTTTGGGGCTGTCCTGAGAAGCTGGCTGCGGATCCCGGTACAGTGCCCCAGAGGTGGGCAGGCACAAGGCCCGGAACTGCAGTGGTCGGTGATTAGTGGGGCCTTATGCTAGCTAGCGTTTGAAAAAAGTCCCCCGGTGAGATAACTTTGGAAGTCTGCACCAGCCAAGGTATTTCCCCACGAGGATCGACCGAATGGTAGCACACTCTGACGACTTCTGTCTATGGGTGTATGTGGTCGTTGATGACTTGTTCAAGGAAGTGGAAAAGCAAGTGAGGCGAGCGGGGCTTGCGCCGGTATGTTGTTTCACGGCTGGTACGACCCAATGTAGTCTGTCGGCAACCCAGCTATAGCACGTTCGCAGGTCCTGTCATGCTCGATGGGCGCGATCTGCTTGTCCGATTTTGGCTTCTGCATGCGGGGTTTCACTCTACAAAGCGACAGATGGCGCCAAACGGGCGCACAGAGACATCTGTTCTGTAGCTGCTCCGCCACGGAAAGGGCGATTCACTGACCTCGCGGCCCAGTCTTCATAGGGGCAAGCTTAGTCCACGAAAAGACCGTGGCCGTCCATGCTGACCAATATTCAAATTGAGACGCGTCCGGTCTGAATCTGCCTGAATCGAGGGGTTGTTCCTGCAAGGAAAACGAAAGGACTGTTGAGATGGAGCGACACTACAGCCCGGCTGGACGCAGTGGATGCTGCCATCGAAGCCCTGGGAATCGGCCGAAATCGGAGTCGGTCGAAACCATGGTGCAGCCGTTTTCGACTGCAATCGCCGCGTGCTGGGCGTCAGCGACCAGCTTCCCGGTAGCTCCGGACTCACGGCACAACCGTTCTAATATGTCCAAATGATCGGGACCTGGGCCGACGATGCGTGCGGTCGGGCGTTCCACGAGCGAGGAGATGAATGCGAAGGACTGGTCGAGAGTGGATGGGGGGTCGAAGATTCGCGGATTAGTTACGACGCGGACGAAGCCGGCCAGAACGAGGACGGAGAGGGCGAAGGGTTCCGGTCCTGTCGCCAGACGAGTGACCCACGTTGCATACTCGGGGTGTTCGGGAACGGAGTCCTCGATGTGAGCATATATCAGAACATTTACGTCGGGAAGCAGCATCCCGAGTCACCGACTGCCTTGCCCGAACCGGGCTTCGTCATCCTGTGCGTCGAGCGCCCTCGGTCGGTCGAGATCGATTCCCGGGCGGGGGCGTGCGCCCCGCACGGTCACCAGCCGGAAGGGAGGCGACTCCGCCGGTTCGCGACGCGTCAGAGCGTCATTCAACGTTTTGGCGATAAAGGCACTAACGCTGATGCCACGGGCCTCGGCTGCGCGACGCACCTGCTTTGCAAGCTGGTCGTCAAGGGAGATAGTGGTTCTCATGATGCATTAGCATAACATGTCTTCATCAGTGCATCAATACTGCCAGGACGGAGGGACGCAGTCCACATTTGGGGTGGGAATAGTCTGGCTGGAAATTCATGCCGGCGGTGGCTGAAATTGTTTACCAGCTTCGGGGGAGGCGGGCAGGCATATTGGGCGAGTTGCACCCAAGTTGCAAATGTCAGGTCTGGGAAACTCAAGAGCCACCGTCCATGACGGCGGCTTTTTACGCTACTTCCTGCTCAGGAGGGGGTGGGTTCGACGTGGGCTTTCAGCCAGTTGCGGACTCTGTCGAATCGGTCTTGCCTATTTTCAAGTATATTTCTGATAAACCGGTTGGCTTCATCGGCATCGCAGTCGATAAAGTACCCGTTGACCCCCAAGAAGGCATCAGCGGCAAAGAAGGCTGTGCGCTTGTTTCCGTCAAGGAATGGATGGTTAGTGGCGAGGCTTTCTAGGAGTGCGGCCGCTTCTTCGAAGAGATCGCTATAGTATCCCGATCGAAAACGCCCCAGAGCGGACTCCAGAGCGTGTTTATCCAGAATACCCGACGTTTCTCCAAAGCGGTCGATGGCTGCGGCATGAATCTCGACAACTTACTCGACCGTCAGGCAGACGCGGCTCACTGGGCCAGCAGTTTGCCCAGCCTGTGGTTGCGCTCCATGCTTTCACGAGCATGTCGTCTGACCTCGGAATCAGGGGCGTCCTTGCCGCGCACCAGCTCTTGCTCGTTTGGGCCGGGCTTTGGCGCGGGGGTGTTGTCAGGATTCGCCCTTGGCGTCTTCTTGTCGTGCGATTTGATCATGGTCTCCCCCTCGGCGTGACAGGGTCCTGCACATTGCCCCGCCATGCGAGTCGGCAGCGGGGCGAGCTCTTGTTCACCTTCTGAATTTTCGGGCTCGTGTACTGCTCTATAGCGAGGGAACATCGGCTTGTCAAGGTATACGCCAGGGGCGTGCGTCCCGGATTTTGGGGTTGTCCTGAGACGCTGGCTGCGGATTCCTGTACAATGCCCCAATAGGTGGGCAGGCACAAGGCCCGGAACAGCAGTGGTCGGTGGTCAGTGGTCAGTGACCCCGGCCGGCGGGGATGACGGCAGGGGATCAGGGGCGGTAGCTGTAGCCCGCTGGGGTCAGGGGCTGGGGCGGAGGCCTTCGAGTGTGATTGTAGTTTGGGCTTGAGGCTTTCAATCACCGGACGGGAAAAGAAGAACAGCGGTTGTGCCCGTGCGGCAACCTTTTGATTAAGGTTCATTGCGGTGCCCCTTGCCGAGAACAGGTTCATGGCAGGCATCACAGCGAACCGCTGAGCTTGAAATCCATCGAGTGGACGCAATGCGCGCACTCATCAGTAAATCAGCGGATACAAATTGTTGAAGACGACTCGCCGTGGCGAGTCCCACATTGTATTACAGAATCGGGGCAGAAAACAATGAGTCCTGGTCCTGATCCTGGTCACTTTCAGGCGCTCAAGCTAAGCTCGCTCTGCGCTCGACTCTACATAGCCAGCCCCATATTAACCCGCTTGCGACCCTTGGCCTTACCTAGCTTAACAAACATTTTGGGGTGGGAACTGTCTGCCGGGGAATTCATGCCAGCGGTGGCTGAAATTGCTTTCCGGCTTGTGGAGAAACGCAAGGCCGGCGCCATGCCTGGCCTAAACGTGGGGTCCGTTGATCGGGGGGTGCACAGGGAAGGCACAATGCCTGCCCCTACCGGACCGGTGAAGTGAAAGGGAGGGCGGCGCGATGGGCCGCGGGAAGCCATGGTTGCATTGACCGTACGGTCGGCGCGGGGCGGTTTTTGGGGACATTGCGGGGGCGTTTACGAGGGGCGTAGGGCACCCCTTGTGGGTGCCCTAGCATTGGGGCCAGGCCGGCGTCAAGGTTGCGTTACGCCTGGCGCGACCGCGGGTCAGGCGTCGGGGCAGGGCGGCAGGTTGAGGCTCAGCAGGTGGGCGGTCACCGGTTCATTAGGATCGGAAAAGGTTGTGCCTGCGGGCAGGCACAGCAGATTGCCTGTGAGATCCAGCTGGAACAGGTTGGAGAGAACGCTCAGGTCGGGGACTGGTCCGGTCAACTGGTTGTGATTGAGGTAAAGCCAGTACAGGTTGGTGAGCGCGCTCAGGTCGGGGATTGGTCCGGTCAGCTGGTTATGAGCGAGGAATAGGCTTGACAGGTTGGTGAGCGCGCTCAGGTCGGGGATTGGTCCGGTCAGCTGGTTGGCGCTGAGGTCCAGACTTGACAGGTTGGTGAGCGCGCTCAGATCGGGGATCGTGCCGGTCAGCTGGTTGGTTCTAAGGTCCAGCCAGTACAGGTTGGTGAGCGCGCTCAGATCGGGGATCGTGCCGGTCAGCTGGTTGGCGCTGAGGTCCAGCCCATTCAGGCCGGTCAGGGCGCTCAGATTCGGGACTGGGCCGCTGAGCTGGTTGTGATCGAGGTACAGAATTGACAGGTTGGAGAGCGCGCTCAGATCGGGGATTGTGCCGCTGAACTGGTTGTAGTTGAGGGCCAGGTTCGTCAGGCTGGTCAAAACGCTCAGGTTCGGGATTGTGCCGTCCAACTGGTTGTTACTGAGGTCCATCTGGGACAGGTTGGTGAGACCGCTCAGATCGGGGATTGGCTCGCTGAGCTGATTGTGACTGAGAACCAGGTTCGTCAGTTTGTTGAGAGGGCCCAGGTGCGTGATCGATTCCAACAGGTTGTCATTGAGGCGTAGGCTGGTCAGATTGGTGAGAGCGCTCAGATCCGGGACTGGTCCGCTCAACTGGTTGTGACTGAGGTCCAGGCTCGTCAGATTGGTAAGAGCGCTCAGGTCGGGGATTGGTCCGCTCAGCTGGTTGTAATGGAGATTCATCTCGGTCAGATTGGTGAGAGCGCTCAGATCCGGTATCGAGCCGTTCAGCCGGTTGGAATTGAGGTGCAGGCGTGTCAGTTTGGTGAAGGGGCTCAAGTCCGGTACCGGCCCGTTCAACAGGTTGTGACTGAGGTCCAGAAAAGTCAGATTGGTGAGGACGCTCAGATCGGGTATCACCCCTGTCAAGCCGTTGCCACGGAGGTCCAGGCTCGTGAGGCTGGTGAGAGCGCTCAGATCGGGGAATGACCCGAACAGTCCGTTCACCGAGAGGTGCAGTTCGGTAACGCGGCCATTGTCATCGGTGACAACGCCGAACCAGTCAGCGACCGGTTCATCGCTCAGCCAGTTGTCGCTGTGCCGCCAGCTGACGCCAGCGGTTGCCTGGTAGAGGGCGACCAGAGCCGCTCTCTCTTCGGGGGTGGTCGGATTCTGCGGCGTTTGGGGTGTTTCCGGCGTTTGGGGTGTTCCCGGAGGCGGACCGCCTGAACAGGAGGGCAGATTCAGGCTCTGCAGGTGGGTGGCCACAGCTTCACTGAGACCGGACAGATCTGTGTTTTCAGGCAGGCACAGCTGATTTCCTGTAAGGGAAAGAATGGCCAGGCTGGTAAGGGCGGTCAGATCGGGGACCGGACCGGTCAACCGGTTGTCGGAAAGGTTAAGCTCCTGCAGGTTGGAGAGTGTGCTCAGTTCGGGGATCGACCCGCTCAACTGGTTGTGACTGAAGTCTAGCCAGTTCAGGTTAGAGAGTGTGCTCAGTTCGGGGATCGGCCCGCTCAACTGGTTGTGACTGAGTTGCAGCCAGTACAAGTTGGAGAGTGTGCTCAGTTCGGGGATCGACCCGCTCAACTGGTTGTGGCTGAGGCCCAGCCAGTACAGGTTGGGGAGGGCGCTCAGATCGGGGATTGGTCCGCTCAACTGGTTGCCACCGAAGTCCAGCGATGTCAGGTTGGAGAGTGCACTCAGTTCGGGAACCGGCCCGCTCAGTTCATTGCTCCAGAGGTACAGGCTTGTCAGGTTGGAGAGGGCGCTCAGATCGGGAACCGGCCCGCTCAGCTGGTTGCCACCGAGGTCCAGATAAGTCAAGTTGGCGAGTGCGCTCAGATCGGGGATCGCCCCGGTCAACTGGTTGCCACCGAGGTCCAGCGTTGTCATTTTGGAGAGCGCGCTCAGATCGGGGATCGATCCGCTCAGCTGGTTGCGGACGAGCTCCATTCTTTGCAGGTTGGTGAGGGCGTTCAGAGCGGGGATCGGCCCGGTCAAGCCGTTGTCAGTGAGGTGCAGCGTTGTCAGGCTAGAGAGAGCGCTCATGTCGGGGATTGACCCGGTCAACTGATTGAAGCTGAGGTCCATATAATTCAGGTCGGAGAGAGCGCCCAGAGCAGGGATCGACCCGGTAAACCGGTTGGAGGAGAGGTCCAGCGACCACAGTTTGGAGAGGGTGCTGAAGTCGGGTACTGGCCCGCTCAAGCCGTTGTCATAGAGGACCAGCGTTGTCAGATTGGAGAGAGCGTCCAGGGCGGGCACCGTCCCGCTCAACTGGTTGGAGGCGAGGTTCAGATATCTCAGGTTGGTGAGGGCGCTGAGATCGGGGATCGACCCTGTCAACCGGTTGCCGCCGAGGGTCAGGTTCATCAGGTTGGAGAGGGCGCTGAGGTCGGGGATCGACCCGGTCAGCTGGTTGCCACCGAGGTTCAGGCTCGTCAGGTTGGAGAGGGCGCTCAAAGCGGGTATCGATCCGCTCAACTGGTTAACGGCGAGGTTCAGATCCGTCAAGCTGGTGAGGGTGCTCAGGTCGGGGATTGGCCCGCTCAACCGGTTGGAGGCGAGGTTCAGGCTCGCCAGGTTGGAGAGAGCGCCCAGGTCGGGGATTGGCCCGCTCAAGCCGTTGGACTCGAGGTCCAGACTTGTCAGGTTGGAGAGAGCGCTCAGACTGGGGATGGCCCCGCTCAGCTGGTTGTGACCGAGGTCCAGGCTTGTGAGGCTGGAGAGAGCACTCAGGCCGGGGACAGGCCCGCGCAGCTGGTTGGATTCGAGGTCAAGGCTTGCCAGGTTCGTGAGGGCGCTGAGATCGGGGAGCGGTCCGCTCAAGCCTTTATCGGGAAGGCGCAGTTCGGTCACGCTTCCGTTCTCGTCGGTGGCTACACCGTACCAGGCAGCGAGCGGTTCTTCGCTCAGCCAGTTGTCATTTTGGGTCCAGTTGGAGCCGTTGGTCGCGTTGAAGAGGGCCGCGAGCGCGGCCCGTTCCCCGGTCGCGTCCGGACCTGCCGAGGTGTCGGATACGGTGGCAGTGGGATAGGGCTGGAGCCAGTCGCTCGCTTCGCCGGCGGCGTCGACGGTGCGGATGGAATAGAAGTAGGTTATCCCGGCCGTGACGGTTGTGTGGGTGTAGGATGTGCCGGTGAGGTTGTCTCCGCCCAGCGGCTGCCAACCGGTTTCTGCGTCCCACCAGGTCAGGAGTTCGTAGCGGGCGGCGTCCTGCACCGCTTCCCAGCTTAACTCGACCGCGCCAGCGACTGCGGTGGCGGTCAGTTCGGGTGCGGTCGGCGGGGTTCCGGTGTCCGGCGTTCCGGTGTCTGGCGTTTCGACTGCTGGTACGGTGGCAGAGGGAAACGGTTTCAGCCAGTCGCTGGTCTGGCCGGCGGCGTCCACGGTGCGGATGGAGTAGTAGTAGGTTGTGCCGGCGGTGACGGTTATGTGGGTGTAGGATGTGCCGGTGAGGTTGTCCCCGCCCAGCGGTTGCCAGCCGGTTTCTGCGTCCCACCAGTTCAGGAGTTCGTAGCGGGCGGCGTCCTGCACGGCTTCCCAGCTTAACTCGACCGCGCCTTCTGATGCCTGCACGGTCAGTTCGGGCGCGGTCGGCGGGGTTCCGGTGTCCGGCGTTTCGGCTGCGGGTACGGTGGCAGAGGGAAACGGTGTTAGCCAGTCGCTGGTCTGGCCGGCGGCAGTGACGGTGCGGATGGAGTAGTGGTAGGTTATGCCGGCGGTAACGGTTGTGTGGGTGTAGGATGTGCCGGTGAGGTTATCTCCGCCCAGCGGTTGCCAGCCGGTTTCTGCGTCCCACCAGGTCAGGAGTTCGTAGCGGGCGGCGTCCTGCACGGCTTGCCAGCTTAACTCGACCGCGCCGACGACTGCGTTGGCGGTCAGTTCCGGCGCTGCCAGCGGTGCGGATGAGCAGGATCGTAGATTGCCTGTGGGGTAGGTGCCACTGCCGAGGTCGTTGACATCGTTAGAATGAGTCGGGCTTAACGCGTGCAGGGCCGGGGGTATGGGGCCACACAGGCCGGGATTGCCGGTGGCGATGCGCACGCTGGACAGCTTGCCCGTCGGGGGAACCAAGTTATCCAATTCTGTGGGAATCGTCCCGGTCAGCTCGTTGTCGGCGAGGTTCAAATTCGCTAAATTCGTCAATTTGCCCAACTCAGCGGGGATGGCGCCCGTCAGGTCATTGCTGTCAAGGCCCAAGTAGATCAGGTTGGTGAGCTTCCCCAACTCGAGAGGGATGGTCCCGGTCATCTGGTTGGAGGAGAGCGACAGCTCGTAAAGATTCGTGAGTCTGCCCAACTCGACGGGGATAGGACCCGTCAGCTGGTTGGAGGAGAGGTGCAAGTAGGTCAAGCCTGTCAGGGCTGCCAACTCGACGGGGATGGCGCCCGTCAGCCGGTTGGAGGATAGGTGCAGCTGCCGCAGGTTCGTCAGTTTGCTCAATTCGGCTGGGATGGTATCGGTCAGCTGGTTGTTATTGAGGTACAACTGCTGCAGATTCGTTAGGGTCGTCAACTCAACAGGGATATGGCCTGTCAGTCGGTTACTGCTGAGGAACAACGATTCCAACTTCGTCAGGTTGCCCAGCCAAGTTGGGATAGTACCTGTCAGGTCAATGCTGCTAAGATCCAAGTATGACAAGCTCGTGAGGTTGCCCAACTCGGCCGGGATAGGCCCCGTAAGTTGGTATTGATGGAGATCCAGATGCGTCAGGTTAGCCAGCTTGCCTAACTCGGCGGGGATGGTACCGGTCAGTCTGTTGGCGCCAAGGCTCAGCGCCTCCAAGTTCGTCAGGTTGCCAAGCTCGGAGGGGATGGTACCCGTCAGCTGGTTGACAAAGAAATCCAATCCCTTCAAGTTCGTCAGATTTCCCAGCCAGGCCGGCAGGGAGCCCGTCAGCTGGTTAAAGGAGAGGGAGATTTGCTCGATGTTCGTCAGATTGGCCAACGCGTCAGGAATGGTCCCTGTCAGTCCTTTGCTGGAGAGGTCCAATACGGTCACACGATCATTTTCGACAGTGACGCCTTCCCAGTCGGATATGGTGAGAGAGGTACTCCAATTCAGGGCAGCGCTGCCGGCTAGCTCGTCCTTGAGGCCCAGAAGCGTTTCGCAATCAGCCACGAGGACGGCGGGTTCCGGGTCCGGAATGGCCGCGGTGCTGGCGCACGACGACGAATCAGCCTGCTGCGGGGCTGCGGCGATGGCTGGCCCGCGCCCACCCAGAAGGCTGAGCGCCGCGCAAATGAGGAGGATAGCGGCGGCGCTCAGCCTGCGGCTGCTACAAAAATTGGGAAAGTCATGCCAAAGCATCGCCGGTGTCCTTTGATTTGATAAGTGCGGTGGATGGGGACCAGCCACGGGCCTGATTTTCGTGTTTCACAGCCCGTACGGTTGTCACAGTGTTGGCCTCTTTGTTTGGAATCTCCTCCTATTGCCTGGTCTGGAATCGATGACAGGGCGACAATAATGTAACGGTGCTCAACTAACTAGTTGAGGCCCTCAGAAAGACACATTGCAATAGGCCATTAGAAAAATTTTGGGACGCTATAACCTTGACGGCCCAGGACACCTGTAAGAAGCTCAGGATATGACTGAAGGCGCGTTGCGGTCAGGTGTAAACTTAGTCATGAATGGTTCTGGGGCGAAATCGATGTTTAGCTGCCAACGGCTCAAGTCGATGATGGCATACAAAAACACGACATCGAACCCGATAGTGTGGCCACATGACTGTGAAGAAAACCGACGGCACGATCGGTTCCCTTGCGTTCTTCGAGAGGTTCCCCAACGAGCGGACTGCCATAGATCAGTTCAAAAGCCGTCGATGGCCTGACGTTTTTCGTTGCCCGCACTGTGGCAGTGAACGAACTTCCCGCCAACGAAAATGCCAATATCATCGGTGCAAACATTGCCGAAAAAGGATTCACTGTCAGGATAGGCACATTCTTTGAACGTACTCGAATACCTATGCAGAGATGACTGTGAGCTGCAGGATCAGTGGCCGCTGCCCACGAGACTCAGGTGTGGCCGTGGATGTCGGTGTGGCTGAGGCCGTGTGTGTCGCTGTAGGCGTATTTTCGATAGCAAGTGGTGAGGTCGCAGTAGCTGTGGAAGCAGACGGCTCCGTCAAAGTCGCGGCCCCATATTCGGACCAGGGGCTGGTCTCGTTGTTCGCCTTAACGGCGCGCACTGCGAAATAGTAGGTCAAGCCTGCCGTGAGTCCGGTGTGGCAATTGGAGGTACCGGTAAAATTGTCTCCGCCGATCTGCTGCCAGCCGTCGCCGGCCCAGGAGGTCAGCGCTGGTACAGAGAGAGTGGTTTCCGTCGAAGTCTGTTGCGCCGAAGCCAGGTTCGTGTAAGACAGGAAAGCGGCGCCAGCCAAGGGAGCAACCGCCGGCCAGCCACCGGGGCCGCGCATGACTGTCAAAATGTTTCGTTGTGACGATATCAGTCTCCGTCTCCGAGAGTGAATGGCACATACACTGCATTGCAGATCAAATCTGCCACAGGATCGGTGGAGACGGCTCTCTTTTTGGCAGTTCGCCTAGCAGACACCCAAGGCGAACTGCCAAAAAAATGGTACGTCTTACTATAGTCTATCAGACTGATGTAAGATAGATATCAGAACAGAGCCGTTCAAAATAGTGATTTTTTGTAAGATTGAACAAAGATCGACATTTGTGCCCAGAAATACACCGGATGGCGCTCCACGTCCAACCAGCGCATAGGCACGGGCACACCGAATCTTTATCAACACGAAGGCAGTCTAAATGGCGGTCGCGCCGCCGCCGCTCTGCCCGCCAGTCTCCTCAACAGTCACCGTCAAAGCGTGGGGGAATGAAGTTATACCCGTCCTTGATGTCAAGAATGCACTAAAGAACGCAACCCGCAAGACCGGAAAACTGCAGCGGCAAGCAGAAGCGCTCACTATGGAACTGTTGGTGGAGATACGAGCAACGGCCTGCAGACCTCGTCGCGGCCGGGGCGGCGAATTGGCTATCGTTCGCGAACGCCTGCTCGAACACGACAACCACATCGTTCTTGGCGACAAGGCTTACGCCAGTGCACCAGTCGCTGAGGAACTCCGGCAACACAATCGAATACGCCTCCTCTCCAAGCCGCGCAACAGCCAGAGAAAACTGTTCTCGGCATCTGTCCGCCGCCTCTACAGTTCGGTCCGCCAGATCTTCGAATCGGTCACCAGTCAACTGAGTGCACAGTTCTCGATCGATACCAACCACGCGCACACTTTCTGGGGCTTGTGTGGCAGGCTCAACACTAAGTTGACCGCTCATACCCTATGCATTTAATGCAACCGCCTGTTGGGCGTACAGGACTATCTGCAGATCAGAAAACTGGCCTTCCCTAACCAGCATGAGGGCCCGGTGGTCGGTGGTCATTGGCTTGAGACAGCGAATGGGGGCAGACACTGTTGGCTAGACACGTTGCTGGGGACGAATAAACACGGTGGCTAGCCAGGGCGGGGCGTTGCGGGGGCGCAGCCCCTGCACAAGGGAGGGCCGAAGGCCCGAACGCCCAACTGCAGGGGCTAGGAGTTAGGGGCTAGGGGTTAGTGAACCCGCTGGGGTCAGGGGCTGGGACGGAGGCCTTCGGGGAGGCGGTTGACGTCGGTTACGAGGCCGGCCAGGGCCCGCAGGTTCTGCTCGTCTTTGCCGTCGCCGTCTTCTTTCTTGGGCGTCTCGAGGAGCATGGGTACGCAGTCCCAGCGCAGGTCGTTGAGGATGTGGCGGAAGCCTTCGACGCCGACGCTCTCTCTGTCTTCCTCCAGTTCGATGATCAGGGCCAGTTGGGCGAAAGTGTAGTCCAAGGTGGTCCCTTGTCCGGCCAACAGCTCCAACAGGGTAATTGCGCCGCTGCATTTGGGCAGTTGGGCGTGGATGCGGTTGAGGGCGTCGGCGATGCGCCGGACCAGGGGGTGACGCCTTGACTGAAGACATCGCGATTCTTGAAAGGAAGTTTATCGACAAGAAGGCGGCAGAAGGCGGCAGAGGACTGCAGCAGAGGCCATGAAGTGGAGGAAAACTGCCAGCTTGATTTCCCGCCCGGCTACCGTGCTGACCTGGTCGTGCGTCAAGGTGAGGAAACCCGGGTCATTGAAGTCAAGTCCAGGACATCGTTGGCAAGGTCGCCCAGAATGACAGAGCTGGCGGAGAAGTTACACGATATACTTGGCTGGAGCTATGACCTGCTGCCCGTAGGCGAACCGGAAAAACTGGAATCACGTGAGGCCGCGCACCCCTTCGCCGGAGAGTAGATCCGCGAAGGGGTGCGCGGCCTGCGCGGATCAGCCGCACTTTACTCCCGGAAGTCGCTATTCAGACAAACGTCAACGGGTACTAAACTTCCTGCTCAGGAGGGGGTGGGTTCGACGTGGGCTTTCAGCCAGTTGCGGACTCTGTCGAATCGGTCTTGCCTATCTTCAAGTATGTTTCTGATAAACCGGTTGGCTTCATCGGCATCGCAGTCGATAAAGTACCCGTTGACCCCCAAGAAGGCATCGGCGGCAAAGAAGGCTGTGCGCTTGCTTCCGTCAAGGAATGGATGGTTAGTGGCGAGGCTTTCTAGGAGTGCGGCCGCTTCTTCGAAGAGATTGCTATAGTATCCCGATCGCAAACGCCCCAGAGCGGACTCCAGGGCGTGTTTATCCAGGATACCCGACGTTCCTCCAAAGCGGTCGATGGCTGCGTCATGAATCTCGACAACTTGCTCGACCGTCAGGTAG
This sequence comes from Caldilineaceae bacterium, assembly GCA_965207495.1. Taxonomy (GTDB): domain Bacteria; phylum Chloroflexota; class Anaerolineae; order Caldilineales; family Caldilineaceae; genus Bin5. The sequence goes on along the minus strand of OZ242287.1, from coordinate 659,649 downwards.
ACGCGGCTCACTGGGCCAGCAGTTTGCCCAGCCTGTGGTTGCGCTCCATGCTTTCGCGAGCATGTCGTCTGACCTCGGAATCAGGGGCGTCCTTGCCGCGCACCAGCTCTTGCTCGTCTGGACCGGGATCTGGCGCGGGGGCGTTGGGAGGATTTGCCTTTGGCGCTTTCTTGTCGTGCGATTTGATCATGGTCTCCCCCTCGGCGTGATAGGCTCCTGCACATTGACCCGCCATGCGAGTCGGCAGCGGGGCGAGCTCTTGTTCACCTACTTAAATTTCGGGCTTGTTTGCTGCAATATAGCGAGGGAACATTGCCTTGTCAAGGTATACGCAAGATGAGTGCGCCCCGGATTTTGGGGTTGTCCTGAGAAGCTGGCTGCGGATCCCGGTACAGTGCCCCAGAGGTGGGCAGACACAAGGCCCGGAACTGCAGTGGGCGGTGGTCAGTGATCGGTGGTCAGTGACCCCGGCCGGCGGGGATGACGGCCGGGGATTAGGGGCGGTAGCTGTAGCCCGCTGGCGTCAGGCGCTGGGGCGGAGGCCTTCGGGGAGGCGGTTGACGTCGGTTACGAGGCCGGCCAGGGCGCGGAGGTTCTGCTCGTCTTTGCCGTCGCCGTCTTCTTTCTTGGGCGTCTCGAGGAGCATGGGCACGCCGTCCCAGCGCAGGTCGTTGAGGATGTGGCGGAAGCCTTCGACGCCGACAAAGCCTTCCCCGATGTGCTCGTGCCGGTCTTTGCGGCTTCCGTGGTCATTTGAGCTGTCATTGAAGTGCCAGCAGCCGACGCTGTCGATGCCGACCGTCTCTTCGAGCTCGGCCATCATGGCCTCGTAGCCCTCGGCGGTGCGGAAATCGTAACCGGCGGCGAGTGCGTGGCAGGTGTCGAGACAGACGCCGACGCGATCTTTTTCCTCCACCAGTTCGATTATTTGGGCGAGTTGGGCGAAGTTGTAGCCCAGGGTGGTGCCCTGCCCGGCCATCAACTCCAGCAGCGTAGTAACGCCGGTGCAATCGGGCAGTTGGGCGTGGATGCGGTTGAGGGCGTCAGCGATGCGCTGCAGTCCGGCCTCTTCGCCGCTGCCGGTGTGGGCGCCGGGATGGAGTACCACGTGCCGGATGCCGTAGGCGTGGGCGCGCTCCAACTCATCGGCGAAAGCAGCGATGCTTTTCTCCCACAGAGGATCTTTGGGGGAGGCCAGGTTGATGAGATAGGAGGCGTGGCTGACGGCGTAGGCGACGCCGCTTTCGGGCATCTGCTCGTTCCAACGGGAGACATCCTCTTCTTTCACCTGCGGACCTGCCCACTGGCGGTTGCTCTTCATAAAGACCTGGACGGCGTTGCTGTTTACGTCGGCAGCTGCATCGAGTGCGTTGCTGACGCCGCCTGCGATCGACATATGCGCGCCGAGTTTGAGTCCTGACATGGAATGCCTCCGGGATGGGGGTACTTGGTAGCCGGTTTCTGGTTTTCAGCCGCGCCGAATAGGCACGGCACGTTTACGAAACCTGAAACCCAGTTTTTCACTCTCTTCTGGTATCTGCTATTCTACCGGATGCGTTCATGTGCAGACAAAGTCCGTGGCCGGTGGTCGGTGGCCGGTGGTCGGTGGCCGGTGGGTAGTGGTCAATGCGTTGGGACGGAAGGTGGGAGGAAACACTGTTGGCTAGACACCTTGCTCTAGCCACTTTGCTGGCGAAGAGTAAGCACGGTGGCTAGCAAGGGCGGGGCGTTGCGGGGGCGCAGCCCCCGCACAAGGGAGGGCCGAAGGCCCGACCGCACAAATGCAGTGGTTAGTGATCAGTGGTCAGTGGCTCGAGACAGCGAATGGGGGTCAGACACTGTTGGCTAGACTCGTTGCTGGGGATAGTGGTCGGAGACGGTTTGGGTTCTAAAGTGCGGCTGATCTGGATGGTCGCGAGTTGACTTTGGCTGGGTAGATACAAGAGAGGAAAGATTGTGATACATGAATCCGTCTATGAATTGCGTCAGGATCTGAAAGGCGCGGCGGGCGTTGACGAGAACGGGCGCGTCGAGTTGCTGGACGCGGAGAAGCTACGCAGCGATGTGATTGATACTCTGGTGCGGGATGCTGTTTTCGGCACTCTGCCCGTGAAGACGCTCAGCCGCTGGCTTATTTGGGAATTGGGCCAGTTGCTGGGCGCGTGTCCGGCGAGCATTCACGAATTTTACATTGCCAGGGCGACGAATGCATGGTCGAATCGCACGGTACCGGCGATGAACATGCGTTTTTACACCTACGAAGCGGGGCGTGCCGCCTACCGCGCGGCGCAGCGTACGCAAACAGGCGCATTCATTTTTGAGATCGCGCGCAGCGAGATGGGTTACACATTCCAGGAACCGGCCGAGTTCTCGGGTGTGCTTATCGCCGCGGCGATCAAAGAGGGGTACCGGGGGCCGATCTTCATTCAGGGAGACCATTTTCAGGTTGACGGGAAGAAGTATAAGAACGACCCGGACGGCGCGGTGAACGAGGTGAAGGCGCTGGCCAAGAAGGCGGTGGCGGCCGGTTACTGGAACATCGATATCGATACGAGCACGCTGGTGACGCTGGAGCCGCCGTCGCTGGACGAGCAGCAGCGGGACAACTACCTGCGCTCGGCCATGCTCACCAAGTTCATCCGCGGCCTGGAGCCGGAGGGCGTCACCATCAGCCTGGGCGGCGAGATCGGCGAAGTCGGTGAAAAGAACTCGACGGTGCCGGAGTTGGACGCGTATGTCCACGGCTACAAGGCTGCGCTGGGCGAGCTAGGCGATTATGCCGGGTTGAGCAAGATCAGTGTGGCCACAGGCACGGCCCACGGCGGCATTCTGCTGCCGGACGGCACGCAGGCCGATGTGGCGGTGGATTTCGATACGCTCGAAGACCTGGGGGAGCGCGCTCGCTTTCATGGTACCGGCGGCGCGGTCCAGCATGGCGCGAGCACGCTGCCGGATGAGATGTTCGGCAAGTTTCCGGAGACGCAGACGATTGAGATCCACCTGGCCACTGGTTTCACCAATACATTCCTGGACCATCCCAGTCTGCCCGAGTCGTTGCGCAAAGAGATGTACGCGCATCTGGACGCGCACCACGCGGACGAGCGCGGCGCCGACGATTCCGATTTCGTCTTTCATCTGAAGACGCGCAAAAAGGCGCTGGGTCCGTTCAAACCGGAGCTGTGGGGGCTGCCGCGCGAGCGGACGGAGGCGATCTTCGCCGGTGTCGAAGATCACTACGCCTACTTCTACGAAAAACTGAATGTCGTCGGCACGCGTGAACTGGTAGACGGGATCGTTACGCCCGTTGCCCACCACAGGCCGATGCCGGTCCTGGGGCGCGGCGCAGGGGACGATCAAGGACTTGCCGACTGAGGACTGCAGTGGTCGGTGGTCAGTGGTCAGTGGTCAGTTACCAGTGGCCGGCAGACGTCGTGAGCCACTGCTTTTGACTGCCACATGCCACTAGCCTATGCTGCTCGCTCTTGACGTTGCCTCCTCAATTTGTACAGTTGCTCTGTTTGATCCGGCTGGTGATAGGGTGCTGGCTGAGCAGGTGTGGCGGTCGCGGCGGCGTCAGACGGAGGAGACGCTGCCAGCGGCGGCAGAGGTACTTGCGCAGGCCGGCGCGGCGATGGATGACGTCCGCATTCTGGCCGTTACGACGGGGCCGGGCAGCTTCACCGGCGTGCGCATCGGCATCAGCGTTGTCAAGGGCATTGCTCTGGGACTGCCGCAGCCGCCTCAGATCATTGGGCTGCCGGTGTTGAGCGTGACTGCAGCGCGGTTCGTGCCGCTGGCGGGCGCGAGCGCGGATGTGTGGCCTGTGCTGCAGGCCGGACGGGGACGCTTCAACTGGGCAGCGGCGCCGGCAGATGATCCGCTGTGGCTGCCCTCCGTGACCGAACACTGCGCCGGGCAGGCCGAGGCGCTGGCTGCGGCGCTGCGGGCCGAGGAACGTCCGGTGTGGCTGGTGGGCGAGTTGAGTGACGACCTGCGACAGGCTGTGCAGGGGCTGGCCCACGTCCACTGCATCGATCCGGCCGAGGATTTCGATCTGTCAGGGCCAGACAGGAGTGGGTTCCGGCTCCCAAACGGCGCGGGCCACGACCCGGCCGGCCGCGAACAGACTGGCTTTTTGCAGACCCGGGGCGAGGGTTTGGCCCGCCTGGCGCTGCGCCACTTGCGCGCCGGTTCTCCGGCACTGACCGCGCCGTTGCAGCCACTCTATCTGCGCCCACCGCAGTAGGTTGAATCCGATAGGTAGAATCCAATACGCAGAATCCAATGGACAGCGACCGGGCGGCAGGCTGCGCCGGGAGCTGATGGTGTATGCCAGTGTCCGATGACTAACTTTTTTAACCGTCAGAAGGGGCAATCCCCTCTTCGAAACCAAGATGCCCCGCAGACCTGCCGGCTGGCGGTCGGGCCGCTGACGCTGACCGATCTGGAAAGCGTGATGGAGCTGGAGGCGGTCAGTTTCCCCAGCCCCTGGTCGCTCGCCACCTACCATAGCGAACTGACGCGCAACAGCCGCAGCCGCTATCTGAAAGTGGGGCCGGCGCCGCTCCCGGAGGTGCGGGCGACGGGGGCTGCTCTGCCGACGCTGATCGCGCAGGGAGGCTTCATGCTTTTCGGGGCGGAGATGCACATTGTCACGATCGCGGTGCTGCCGGCGTGGCGCGGTCGTTCGATCGGCGAGTGGCTGCTGCTGGCGTTGCTGGCGCTGGGGCGGGAGGAGGGCGCGCATACGGCCACGCTGGAGGTGCGTGTCAGCAACGAGATCGCACTGCGTCTTTACAGCAGAGCCGGGTTTGAGTCGGTCGGCTATCGCCGCCGCTACTACCCGGATAAGGAGGACGCCCGCATCCTGTCGCTGACGGCGCTGCACAGGCAGCGCGTTTGGCAGCCGCTGCAGGAACGGTTTGATGTGCTGTCGGCGTTGATGGCGCGCGGGGTGGAGGCGCCGGGGTAGGGGCGTTAAGCACACGCCGACAGTCTGGGACTGATACGGGGAGACCATAGTTGAAACTCATCAGAAATATCGTAGTGGTCCTGGCGCTCATACTGCTCGGTATGGTGATTGGGCTCGCGCTCGGCAGGCAGGATGAGGAGCGCGGCGAAGCGGTGCGGACGGCGCCGCCTACCTCCACAGCCGCTTCGAGTACGGGGCCGGAGGCGACGAGTACGCGGTCGGCTGCGCCTATGGCGACGGCGATATCAGGCTCAGAAGAGACGAGTACCCCCACGGCTGCGCTCACGGGTACGGAGAGTTCGGGCGCTGGGAGCGAGGGGGCTTGGGGCATGGTGGTGCGGGTGGCGGACGGCGATACATTGACCGTGCGGTTCGACAACGGGGAGGAGGAGACGCTGCGGCTGCTGGACATAGATACGCCGGAGACGGTGCATCCGAGCAAGCCTGAGGAGTGTTTCGGCGCGCAGGCTTCTGACTATACGAAGAGACTGATGGGGCAACGCGTCAGGGTGGAGGAGAAGGGACGGGACAGGTATGGGCGTCTGCTGTCCTATGTGTGGAGCGGGGATGACGAGGACAGCGTGTTGTGGAATGTGCGGCTGTTGGAGGAGGGACTGGCGGTCTACAATGACTATGGCAACCCGGGCCGGTACGCGGACATTTCGCGCGCAGCAGCCGAGAAGGCCCTGCTGGCCGGGGTCGGACTGTGGTCCGCATGTGAAATCGGGGACAGTCCCACGCCTGCTGCCACGCAACCGGTTGGCGCCGGTTGCCCGCAGGGTTGTGTCAGCCAGCCCGATCCGTCATGCCGGATCAAGGGCAACGTCAACACGACCAGGGACACGAAGATCTATCATATGGAGGGGGTGTCGTCCTCTTACGGGCGGGTGAATATGAAGGCGGCGGAGGGCGATCTCTGGTTCTGCACGCGGGCGGAGGCTGAGGCCAATGGCTTTCGGGCTCCCGGGCGATAGGAGAGTGCGCTCATCTTTTGTGTTGTTTGCGTGGTTGGCGGTCGAGACGGGGTAGGACTCTGGGGTTGACTGTCCGTCGACCACTGTTGAGACGCACGATGCAAGTGTGATAAAGGGGAATTCACCTAGGCTTTGTAACCAGGGACGACGCCTGCTCACTGGAGTTTTCTCTGGCCATTTTTCGAGAATCGCATTCAGTTTGGAGCCCGTGCCAGAATTCATCCGACTGTCCGAAGAAGGCGCCGAAACGAATCGACATGGCGGGTGTAATCGAACGCCTGCCATGGACAATTTCGTTGATGGCACGCGGAGAGACTCCGATGGCGCGAGCCATTGCGTTTTGAGAGATCCCCATTGGTTTGAGGTACTCCTCCAAGAGAATCTCTCCGGGTGTAATGGGTATATTCATAGGACTAACGCCTGATTTTGAATTTATTTGCTGGTTTTCAGGGGCCACTATGTTGCTACCAGTTTCTGACCCCTGAAGGCTGCATCACCAGCACTACGCAACTGGCTTTCTTGTGGATATCATACCAGACTCTGTCCTGGAGCCGTTGACATTTGTCTGGCCTGGAATTTGCAGGTCCATAATGTGGTCAATCCACGATGGACATATGGTTTCACGAAGTGCCCACGAGGGCGGGGCAACCACCAGGGCACCCACAAGGGGTGCCCCTACAGGTCGTGGTGGGGAGATGCGGTTGCACGACGCGGGGACGGTGCGCCCCCGGGTCTGAGACGATTTGCCCGACGGGTTTCCATTCTTCGGTTTGGACGAATCGTCGTGGACAAGTACAAAGAGATAGAGCGAGAGTCTTTTCCCTGAGCGATCCCCTATTCCGCTCTACACTCCCCCAAACGCGACTTTCGCCGATTTGCCGCAACTGATATGATAGATACATATTGCCATATCTGTCCGCTATCCTTGGGGGGTGGCGGCGCGTTCGCTATGTAAGGAGAGTTCTGTGCCGATGCGTATGAAATTGTTGCAACCTGTTCGCCATATCAGTTTGAAGAGCTCGATCGTACGTGCGCTGGCTCTGTGTGCGGGCGCGCTGTTTCTGGCCGGCTGTGGACTCATGTCGGGTCCGGACGCAACGCCGACGCCGACGCGCCCGATGGCGGCAGCTGTCCCCACGTTCACATCCACGCCTGAAGGCGCCGTGGCCGCGTCAGAGTCAGGCGGCGGCGCTACGTCTCAGCAGGCCGCGCCGGCAGCGCCGCAGCAACAGGCTCCGGCGGCTACCGACACACCGGCGCCGACTGATACGCCGGTTCCGACCGTGGCCCGCTTCACAGTCAAACCGGACCTGACCGCGGTTAACGTCAACGTGCGCACTGGGCCGAGCACCGCGTTCGGCATTATCGGTACCGTGGCCAGGGGCGCGCAGTTCGATATCAGCGGCCGAAACCAGGAGTACACCTGGTTTCAGTTTTGCTGCGTCGCCGGCCAGACGGGTTGGATTTTCTCCACCCTTGTCAATGTGGAGAATGCGCATCTGATAGCGGTGGCCCAGAACATCCCGCCCACGCCGGTGCCGCCAACCGCGACGCCGGTACCGCCTACGGCGACTCCCGTGCCAGCCCAGGTAGACCACTGCGCGGGCATCGGCGGCGACGGCTGCAAATTCTGGCTGCGGAATGTCGATCCTGCTGACAATGGCGGAGGGGAATTGAAGCTTAATATCGGCTTCGTGCATGGGGGGGAAGGTGACCAGGTTCAGATACACGGTGGTTACTATGTTGAATTGCAAAAGGACGGGGTCCAGGTACATGGGTTTGATAACAGCACGCGCGGCGGGACGTCGAAATTTGGGGGCCCTGTTGGCAACGTGTACCACTACAGCAAGGGTGTTCCCGCCAGCCAGTTGCCGGGTGGGAACGTGGCCGGCACCTACACGATCTGGGTTAAAGACGGCAGCGGTGAGCGGGACAGCCAAAACCAAACCTTTACCCTGCACGGGAACCAGGGCTTAGTCTGGCTGGTTTTCGACCAAAATAGAAGATAGGGAGGCGGGGCGATTACGACAGAGGTTGCGCGACAGCGGCTGCCCACGCTGACCAAGGTCATTTATGGGCTGGGTGATTGGGGCTCGGCCTCGGCCTCGACGGCGCGCACGCTCTTCTGGCTCTACTTCACCGTCAGCGTCGTGGGGGTGGATGTGGGCCTGGCCGGTGTCGCCTTTATCATCGGCCGCTTCTGGGACGGCGTCAACGACCCACTGATCGGTATCCTCAGCGACCGCTTCCGCAGCCGTTGGGGGCGGCGGCGTCCGTTCATGCTGCTGGGCGCGCTGCCCTTCGGGCTCAGCTTCTTCCTCATGTTCAGCCCGCCCCCGTTCGAGGGGAATGTGGCGGCGGCCCTCTACTACGCGTTCATCTTCATCCTCTATGACACAGCCTTCACGATCGTCAACGCGCCCTACGCGGCTCTCACCGCGGAACTGACCGAAGACTATGACGAACGGGCCAGCCTGGCCGGTTGGCGCATGGGCAACTCGATCTTCGTTGCCCTGCTGACGGCCGGGCTGTTCAAGTTGCTGGCGGAGGGCCTTTTCGCGGGCTGGTTCAGCGGGCCGGACGCGTTGCGCAACGGCTATGCAGTGGCCGGCGCGCTGTGGGGGCTGGTCGTCGTGGCGTCGCCCCTGCTGGTTGTGGCCTTCATACGGGAGCCGGAACGTGAGCTGCCGAAGGAGGAGGGCAGGCTTAACTTCATTCAGATCACCAAAGAGGTGTTCGCCAACCGGCCGTTCCGCATCGGGGCCGCGATCTACGTGCTGGCGTTCAGCGCCGTCGACATCATCACCTCCGTGTTCGTCTGGTTCCTGGTGTATTACATGCAGTTGAATCCGCCGTTCGACAGTTTGGTCCTGGCGGCTGTGCTGGGCGTTGCTTTCCTCTCGATGCCGCTGACGGTGCGGCTGATGCAGCGGTACGGAAAGAGCAAAACGTATATACGCATGATGATCTTCTGGGCGGCGGTAATGGCGGTCATCAGCCTGCTGCCGCCGGGCAATGCGCCGCTGGTGCTGATCGCGGCGGCCGTTGCCGGAATTGGGTACGGGGCGGCCAACGCCACGCCCTGGGCGATCGTGGCTGATATCATCGAAGAGGACGAGTGGCACAGCGGGCAACGCCGCGAGGGGGTCTACTCGGCCTACCTGGTCACCTTCCGCAAGATCGCCACCGCGTTTGCAGTCGGCTTCATCGTGCCGCAGGTCCTGTCCGCGACCGGATTCATCGAGGGCGCGGCGGAGACGCAGCCGGCGGCGGCTGTGCTGGCCCTGCGAATCTTTATGGGGGCGGTGCCGGCCGTTCTGCTGGTGCTGTCGATGTTCGCGGCGGCGCGCTATCCGCTGGACCGGGCCGCGCATGACGAACTGCGGCGCAAGCTGGCCGTGCGACGGGCAGAGGAGGCAGCTGCAGGGGCTGGGGGCTAGGGAACTGCAGTTTTTAGTAGTCGGTTTTTAGTTTGCAGTGAACGGCGAACGGCAGTTGCTGGAAGGATCCAGGCACTGCGTTCAGGCGTCTACGCGTTCTATGCTGGCGCCGAGTGCGCGCAGCTTTTCATCCACACGTTGGTATCCCCGATCGATCTGTTCGATATTGCCTATGAGGGTGCGGCCCTCGGCGCTGAGCGCGGCGAGGACGAGCGCCATGCCGGCGCGTATGTCGGGGCTGCTGACCTCCTGGCCGACGAGCTGTGACGGGCCGACGATGACAACGCGGTGGGGGTCGCAGACGATGATCTGCGCGCCCATGGCCACCAGCTTGTCGACGAAATAGAGGCGGCTTTCGAACATCTTCTCGTGAACCAGGACGGTGCCCTCGGCCTGGCTGGCGACGACAACGGCGATACTCAGCACGTCGGGAGGAAAGGCGGGCCAGGGAGCGTCGTCGATCTTGGGGATTGCGCCGCCGAAGTCGGGCCGGACGCGCAGTTCCTGCTCGTCCGGCAGCAGGAGCGAATAGCCGGTGAGCGCGGCCTGGGGGTCCTCCTGCAGGTGCATTTGCACGCCCAGCCGCTGGCAGAAGACCATCTCCAGCATGCGCAGATGGTCGGGGGCCACGTTGGCGATCCGCAGCTCGCCGCGGGTGATGGCGCCGAGACCGATGAAGCTGCCGACCTCCATATAGTCCGGGCCGACGGTGGCGCTGGCGCCGTGGAGCCGGTCCTGGCCGTGGACGTGCAGGGTGTTGCTGCCGATTCCTTCGATGGGGCAGCCCATATCCACCAGCAGGCGGCACAACTCCTGCACGTGCGGTTCGCTGGCGGTATTGCGCAGAATGGTCGTGCCCTCGGCCAGGGAAGCGGCCATAACGGCGTTCTGGGTGGCGGTCACCGATGCCTCGTCCAGCAGGATATCGGCGCCGCGCAGTCTGCCGGTCGACGTCAGTTCGAAACGGCCGCTGTTGGGGCGGGCGAAAGAGGCGCCCAGCTGTTCGAAGACCAACAGGTGGGTGTCGATGCGGCGGCGGCCGATATCGTCGCCGCCGGCTGCGCCCTGGACCTGGAAAGCGCCGCGGCGGGCGAGGAGAGGCCCCATCAGGTTCAGCCCGCCGCGAATGCGTCCGAATAGACGGGCGTCAGGCGCGTGCCCGTGCAGCTTGTCGGCGCGCAGCGTCAGCCGGTTGCCTTCTTTGCGCACGAAGACGCCCAACCCCTCCAGAATGGTCAGCATGGTGGCAATGTCGTCGATTTGCGGGACGTTCTCCAGGGTGACCGTCTCGTCGGTCAGCAGAGATGCGGCGATAAGGGGGAAGGAGGCGTTCTTGTTGCCGCTGACATTGACAGTCCCGTCGATGGGGTGGCCGCCCTGGATAGCAAATGAGGCCATGCTTTCTCCTTTGGTCGTTGCACAATGTGGATTTTACACAGTGTGGACTTTACACAATGTGGACTTTACACAATGTGGACTTTGTGTCAGTTGATTTCCGCGGTACCAGGATACGTCTTCAAGATTTTCGCTGGCACACGGGAGAACAACGCTGCCTGTTGGACGCCATCTTCACGATACCTCTTCCGGCAAAATAGATCACAGGTCAATCAATTGTAGAACGGTCTACCCTTCCCGTCTAATTCGTTTGCAGAGCGGTTTTGGATGCTTTGTGATCCTAGAAGTGGGCCGCAGTCGTTCGCCTATTTCCGGCCAATGTGATAAAATAGGAAGGCTAAACTGTACCGCGAAAACGCCAATTTGAGGACGGACTTGAGAGGGGTTTGTCCGGCCGAACCGGGAAGCGTTTGTGGGTATCATAGACAGTATTTCAACCGGTTACCGCTTTGTCAGCCAGCGCCCCGGCCTGCTGCTGTTGCCGCTGCTGCTGGACGCGCTGCTTTGGGTCCTGCCTCGTTGGAGCATCAGCCCTTTACTGGGAAGGCTGGCCGATTTCTACACCGATCTGGCTGCGGACCCACAACTGGCGGAGGAGAGTCCGTTTGCGCTGGACCAGATGAGCGAGTTTCTCATGTTGTTCGGCGAGACGAGCAATCTGGCCCAATTTCTGGTCAACGGTTTGCTGTATCACGTGCCGAGCCTGCTGGCGACGCTGCCCGGCATTAAGGGAACGCATCCCAGCGTCGAGGTGGACTCGATCGGCGCGGCCGGCCTGCTGTCACTGCTCTTTGGCCTGGCCGGACTGCTGATCGGCGCGACCTATATGAATCTGCTGGCCCAGAATTTACCGATCGGCGAGGGGCAGAAGGCGCTTTCGGTCAACATATTGGCGGGCCGCATTGTCCGGCACTGGCTGCGCACGATCGGTTTCCTGGTCTTCTTCGGCATCGGCCTGATGATGATTTACATACCGGGTGTGATAGGGGTCACGGTGCTGGCGCTGATCAGCCCGGTGTTGGGCTCCGGGGCGTTGTTTTTGTTCGGCGGCCTGATTATGGTGATTTTGCTCTATCTCTATTTTGTGACGACGGCGCTGGTGCTGGACGATCTGGCGATTGGGAGCGCGGTGCGCCGCAGCATCCACCTCGTGCGCAAAAACTTCTGGCACACCGTCGGGTTTGTTCTGCTGACAACGCTGATATCGACGGGTATGGGGTTGCTTTTCCGCCAGGTTACCCAGTGGCATACGCTGGGCGTGGCCCTGGCCACCCTGGGGAACACATTCATTGGCACAGGGTTGGCGATGTCGCTGCTGGTGTTTTACCGAACGCGCATTTTGGCGATGCAACAGCAGGAAACGGATAGTTTTGCCTGACAACGGTTTGTTTTGCCTAACATTGTTTTGCCTAACATAGTGACGACGCGAGCGTAGGGTCGCGGACGCGCTCCGTTCACCGACCGGCTGATACCGGCTTGACGGCAAGCTGAGAACGGGTATCCGCAGCCAACGACGATGTATTGATGTATTGGGGTTGAGGGCCCGGTTGCGGGCAACGGCCCCTTCTGAAACGAGTGGAGGTATACGTGGCAGAAAAGATGAACAAGCAGGATTTCGTTTACGGTGCCGACCAGATCCAGGTGTTGGAAGGCCTGGAGGCGGTGCGGAAGCGGCCCGGCATGTACATTGGCGGGACCGATACAAAAGCCCTGCATCACATGATATACGAAGTGGTGGACAACGCCATCGACGAGGCGATGCAGGGCCGCTGCGACAAAATCGTGGTGACGATCCACAAGGATGAGAGTGTCACGGTGGAGGACAACGGCGCCGGCATCCCTGTGGGCATACAGAGGCAGACCGGCTTGCCGGCGTTGACGGTGGTGATGACGAAGCTGCACGCCGGCGGCAAGTTCGGCGACGTCGGCTACAAGGTGTCCGGCGGTCTGCATGGCGTCGGCGTGAGCGCGGTCAATGCGTTGAGCACGTGGATGGAGACGGAGGTCAAGCGGGACGGCAAAGTCTGGCGGCAGCGTTTCAATCGCGGTGTGCCTGTGACCGATGTAGAGGAAGTGGGCAAGTGCAAGCGCGGCGAGACGGGTACCATTCAGCGTTTTCTGCGCGACGATACGATCTTCGACGTTCTCGAATATGACTGGAATACGCTGGTGACCCGCTTTCGGGAGATGGCCTTCCTGACGCGCGGTATCGATATTCATTTTATCGATGACCGCGGGGAGACGCCGCGCGAGATCAGCTTCTATTTCGAAGGCGGCGTGCAGACTTTCGTGCGCTATCTCAACAAGAATCGGACCGTTCTGCACCAGCCGGTCTACATTGACATGCAGGTCGAATCGACGCATGTGGAGGTGGCCATCCAGTACACGGACGGCTACAATGAATCGATCTTCGCCTTTGCCAACACGATTAACACGCCTGACGGCGGCACCCATCTGACCGGTCTGCGCGCGGCGGTCACGCGGCAGATCAACGACTATGCGCGCAAGCAGGGAATTCTGAAGGATAATGACGCCAACTTCAGCGGGGATGATACGCGCCAAGGCATGACCGCGATCCTCAGCGTCAAGGTTGTGGAGCCGCAGTTTGAGGGTCAGAACAAGCTGAAGCTGCTCAACAACGAGGTGCGCTACCATGTCGAGACAGCTGTGGCCGAGGGCATCAACAGCTGGATGGAGGAGAACCCGCGGGACGCCAGGCGGATCACCGACAAGTGCCAGGTGGCGTTTCGCGCCCGAGAGGCGGCCCGCAAGGCCCGAGATCTGGTGATTCGCAAGAGTGCGCTGGAGAGCATGACTCTGCCCGGCAAGCTGGCGGACTGCTCCAGCCGCGATCCGAGCGAGAGCGAACTCTATATTGTTGAGGGTGACAGCGCAGGCGGCAGCGCCAAACAGGGCCGCGACCGGCGCTTCCAGGCTGTGCTGCCGCTGCGAGGCAAGATCCTGAACGTGGAGCGCACCAGTCTGGACAAGATCCTGGGCAACAAGGAGATCCAATCGCTGATCACTGCGATGGGTACCGGCGTGGGCGATGATTTTACCGTTGACAACCTGCGCTATAACCGGATCATCGTGATGACGGATGCGGACGTGGACGGCGCTCACATCCGTACGCTGCTGCTGACGCTGTTTTTCCGGTATATGGGGCCGCTGGTGGAGAACGGCCATCTCTACATTGCGCAGCCGCCTCTGTACAAGGTGCAGATCACCGACCGGCAGAACGGAAAGGCAAAGCGGTCGGAGCAGTATGTTTACAACGACATTGCTCTTTCCCAGATCCGGAAGGAGATGGGTACGGAGAATATCAAGCTGGAGCAGCGCTACAAAGGGCTGGGGGAGATGAACCCGGAGCAGTTGTGGGACACGACGATGAACCCGGAATTTCGGACGCTGCTGCAGGTGCAGGTGGAGGATGCGACGGAGGCGAACCGCACGTTCGATATGCTGATGGGCAGCAGTGTGCCCCCCCGGCGCCGGTTCATCCAGACGCACGCCCACGAGGTGCGCAATCTGGACGTATAGAATCGACGGCGGAAAACGCAAGGCCCGACTGTTCAGTCGGGCCTTTTTTAGTTTTTGGTTTCTAGTTTTCAGTTTTTAGTTAACACCAGTGGACAGGGGATAGTAGGAAACCCCTTCGCCCGAGTTCCTTTGGGGAGCGGGTTGGGGATGGCAGAGTAGTCACTTCCCGTTAGTGAAAGAGAGAGGCATGGCGACTATCAGTTTCAGGACGTATCAGACGGAATCCCGCAAGACATGGAGCCTGATCCACACCGATCATGCGATCGTGTATCCGACGTTGGGGCTTGTGAATGAAGCGGGTGAAGTGGCGGGCAAGATCAAGAAGATTTTCCGCGACAAAGAGGGTGTCATCTCTGAGGACGACCGCGTCGCGTTGAAAGGCGAGTTGGGCGATGTTCTCTGGTACCTGACTCAGATCTGTACGGAGCTGGACCTGTCGTTGGAAGAGGTTGCCGCGCAGAACATCGAGAAGCTGTTCGACCGGTTGGAGCGGGGCGTTATCGGCGGGGAAGGCGATAAACGCTGAGGACGAGGCGTGAGGAACATCAGGAGAGAGGAGTGAGAGAAATTTACTGCGTTGCCTCAGTCTCTCACTTCTCACTCCTCTTCACTCTCTCCTCGCCGTTAGAGGTAGTCCCGCAGCCGGCGGCTGCGGCTGGGATGGCGCAGGCGGCTGAGGGCCTGGGCCTCGATCTGGCGGATGCGTTCGCGTGTGACGCCGAACTTTCTGCCGACCTCTTCGAGCGTATAGTTGTAGCCGTCGACCAGCCCGAAGCGGAGCTGCAGGATGCGCACTTCGCGGGGGGTCAGGCTCTGGAAGATCTCGTCGATCACCTCCCGCAGGATCTGACGGCCGGCGGAGTCTTGCGGGCTGTCTGCGTCCTCGTCCTCGATAAAATCGCCCAGGTAGCTATCTTCTTCTTCTCCGACCGGCATCTCCAGACTGAGAGGCCGCTGGCTGACGCGCATAATGTGCTCGACCTTGCGCGGGGTGACGCCCAACTCCTCGGCGATCTCTTCGGTGGTCGGGTCGCGGCCCAGTTCCTGCACGAGCTGGCGGCTGGTGCGGGTCAGGCGGTTGATCTGTTCGTACATATGCACCGGCACCCGAATCGTGCGGCCCTGGTCGGCGATGGCGCGCGTGACAGCTTGCCGGATCCACCAGGTAGCATAGGTGCTGAACTTATAGCCCCGGCGATAGTCGAACTTCTTGACAGCGCGAATGAGGCCGATGTTGCCCTCCTGGATCAGATCCAGAAAGGGAACGCCGCGGCCGACATATTTTTTGGCGACGCTGACGACGAGGCGGCTGTTCGCCTTGATCAGGTGCTCCTGTGCGGAGCGTCCGTCGCGTACCAGCCAGAGCAGATGTTCGCGCTCTTCCCATTCGACCTGTTCTTGATTGAGGTGCTGGCGGGAATCGCGGCCGGCCTCCATGCGTTTTGCAAGGTCGACCTCTTCGGCGGCGGTCAGCAAGGGAACGCGGCCGATCTCCTTGAGATATAGGCTGATGGAGTCGTCGATCTCGATCTGGCTCAGATCGAATTCGTCCTCTTCTGCGCTATCGGCTGCATCCTTCTTCTCTCCGGTAGGAACTTCCTCTTTGGCCTGCCCGACAGAAATGCCCTGGTCCAGCAGAGATGCGAAGATGTCATCCAACTGCTCAACATCGTTTTCGGCTTCGGGCATGACTTGCAGCACTTCATCGTAGCTGACAAAGCCTTTTTCGCGGCCGATTTTGAGCAGATGGGCGAGCGTCTCCTGCGGACTGGAAAACTGCAGGTCGGTCTTCACCGCGCCATTTTCGGGCAGGGATTCTTTCGAATCCCCATTGCGTTCTTGCGTCAGTTCCTTTGTGAGAAGCATTTCTTCAGCCATCGTCACCTCTTTTCGTAAATGTATTAAGCGCTGTGCGCGGCCGGCCGGACACGCGGCGGCCAGGCGTCGTCGTTGGCGCGTAGCAATGTTCAGATTATGGTCAACTTACCACAGAGAGATGTAGCTCTTCCGTAGAGAACATCTCAAATGGCCCAGGTACGATCGGGGTAGATCGTGTGGGGGTACCTCTCACGCGGCCCCTGGCAAGCTGACTGCGAAAGGGTTACGCCGGGAGTTTGAAATCCCAGATGCGATCTGTTTGCCCATATTGCCGGGCGCAGGACGGACACTGAAGCAGTGTCGGGCCGGTGGCAGCCAAGGGATGGGCTGCGCAGGACGGGCAACGGAACAGGTGGGCCGGGCTGGCTTCGCCCGGACTGGCTTCACGTTGCGGCCGCTCTGCCGCGTCGGATGCAGCCGTGCGCACGAAGATGCTTGGCGCAAGGGGGAACTTGCCGCCAATATGAAATAGACGGCTGTCCAGACGAGCGAGCAGACCGGCCGGCAGGTTTTCCTTGAGCGCCGGCAGGCGGAAATGGGATGCGCCAAAGCGTTCATCCACGCGCAGGCCGGCGTTCTTCATTTTTGCCGCCATCCAGCCGGGATGAAAGTCGAAATTCATGGCGACGAACTCCAGCGGCGCCGGGTCAAAGGGCGACCAGCGTTGCCGGCGTGTGAGCCAGCGCAGAACTGCCTTGAGGTTGCGCTTGTTGGCATATTCGAGCACGGCCGTGCTGCTTCGATGCAGGAGGGGCTGCAACTGAGCCAGCGCGGCCGGCACATCGGCCAGATGGTGCATGACCCGCACCATGACGAGCGTGTCAAGCGTGCCGGCGGCGAGGGGCATCTCGTAGAGATTGCCGGCGACGAAGACGAAGCGGGGGTCGTGTCCCCATTTGCGTACGGCGTCGGCCAGCATCGTGCGGCTGTAGTCAAAGAGCACGATCTGATCGTAGCCGAGGTAGAGATCGGCCAGGCGGCCAAAGCCGGCCCCGATTTCGGCGATGCGTCCACCTTGCGGAGGCAGAAGGCGCTGAAGCGCGATCCGTTCGACGGCATCCTCGTATTCGCGTCCCTGACCTTCCCAGAAGTCCTGGCGGTAGCCGCTGCCCTCATAGTCGATTACAGGGACACCGGCGGGCGCGGTGGAGTCTGGCTTGCTATTCGGCTTTTCGATTGCTGTGCAATTCGCTGCAGCCAGGTTGTTTGCCGACATGCGGGCCGCTCCACGGCGATCAGGAATCCAATACGTCAACGGATGCGACGGGTCCGCCTTCCCCCTGACGCATCCTCTATAGAGACGGATTCGACATTGCAAATGTTTCATGTGAAACATTCACAGGATATGGGGTTGAAAAACTGTAAGAAAGTTTGCGCCCCGCGCGCATTCGTACAGTATAGCACGCGGATTGACTAATTTCAATACCTTTTTGATATTTCCCTGACCAAAATGTTTTCAGACCGGCCGCATGGGAGCCACCTTTGGGACGCTGCGCGTGCGTTTGGGCAGGACGTCCGCGGCTCGGGAGAGTCGATTTGCTGTCTGGAAGCGCCCCGCCTACAATATGCCTGCATCGAGTCACTACATCCTGTATGTTTATCTTGTAATTGCTATCGTGCGTTAACAGTTACATGCGTTAACCATTACAATCGTGCGTTAACACTGTACTGATCATTGATAGTCAGGCTGGCGCATGCAGACGCTGATGCGCGGGCCGCGTGCAAGCGATCCGCCTCTATAAGGAAATCCGAAAACGTCAATACGAGGAGAAAGAAGATGGGAGATGTCGCATATCGCTCGAAAGTCCGCATTGAGCGGGTGAAAGGGCCGCTACGCAGAGCGTTTCTACCGGCTGAGGAGGAACACACGAAGTTCGGCGTCCATTCCGAGGTGGCCGAACATTACGGTGTGGACACCGACGTCCACGAGCCGCATGCCACCACGCTCGACTATGTCAATGCAGCTGCAGGCGGCTGACTGACCGGCACCTTCGGGGGCGCGCTGGAGGCGCGTAAGATACCTGCGGGCGACGGCTACCTGTCAGCCGACGTGGAAGCTGAGATCGAAAAAGACGGCAATGTCCTGGTCATCAAGCGGATTCACACCACTTACACATTGAAGGTGGCGCCCGATCAGCGGGAGACGGCGGAACGGGTGCACGGGTTCCATGCCCAGTTCTGTCCTGTGGCCCGCAGTCTCGAGGGCAGTATCGACATCTCCACCGAGCTGCGCATGGTCGATCTCGACTGAGACCGGGGAGACCAAAGGTTCGCGGTCTGCTTCTGAACGCAGATCGAAGGCATTTCGGATATGATGACGTTTGACAGCGTGATAGCCGCGTGCTAGACTGTCATTCAGATCGACTTTGCCACTGAAGAAGTAAGCATGAACCCAACCAACACCTGCAGTACCCAGTTGAGGAGGCGTCCCCGCCAATAACCAGACAGCCGTCTGGGCATTTGCGCGTGGGCCCGGTTTCCTCAGAGGGAATCAGCCGATTGCAAAGCTCCCCGGACGGGGGGCTTTTTGTTTCTAATGCGCGCGTAAAGCGCAGCGGCAGCGCACTATACGGACCGGGCGGGGCGAGTTCCGATTGGGCCCCGTCCGCGCAAGAATCAGATCGGAATGCGCCTACTACACAGTGAGCGAGAGGGAGAGAGGAGATGCATAAGGCAGGAATCGCCGGCGCAACAGGCTATATCGGGTATGAGCTGATCACCCTGATTCACCGGCATCCGCAACTTGAGGTGGGCTGGCTGACGAGCGAGCGCAGTGCAGGAAAGCGCTTCGACCAGATCTTCAGCACGCCCTGGGACTACCCGTTGATCAACCTGGAGAGTGCCTATCTGCGCGCAGATGAGGTGGATGTCGTATTTCTGTGCCTGCCGCATGCGGAGTCGATGGAGGCGGTGAAACGCTTCTACGCCGCCGGCGTGCGCGTGATCGACCTGAGCGCTGACTTTCGCCTGAAGGACGTAGACGTCTATAAGCGCTGGTACGGCGTCGAACACAGCGCGCCGGAACTGTGCGCCGAGGCCCGCTACGGCCTGTGCGAACTGTATCGCAGCCAGCTGGACGGCGCACAGTTGATAGCCACCCCTGGCTGCTACCCCACCAGCGTCAATCTGGGGCTGTACCCGCTGGCCAAGGCAGGCTGGCTGGGGGAACGGGTGATCATCGACAGCATGAGCGGTATATCGGGGGCGGGCCGCAAGACGAACCTGACCTACCAGTTCGTTGAGGCCAACGAAAACATCACGCCCTACAACGTCGGCCACCGTCACCGGCACATTGCGGAGATGGAACAGGTTCTGGGCGCGGCCAACGGAGGGGAGCGCAGCCACAGGTTTCTTTTCACGCCTCATCTTGTGCCGGTCAACCGGGGAATTCTGAGCACAATGTACATTGACGTGCCCGCCGGTGTGACCGAGGAAAGTATCCGCGAGCTTTACGCGGAGAACTACGCGGGTGAGCCGTTTATCCATCTATTGGTCCCCGGCGAGCAGGCCAGCCTGGCCCACACGGTAAACACAAATCGGTGCGCGATCGGCATCACGCCGGCGGACCCGACGCTGCCGGATGGAAGTGAGTATGTCATCACCGCCTCGATCGACAATCTGATCAAAGGCGGCAGCGGGCAGGCGGTTCAGAACTACAACATCGCGGTGGGGCTGGACGAGACAGCGGGATTGCAGTAGCAGCTAAACCGGGTGATC
This sequence comes from Caldilineaceae bacterium, assembly GCA_965207495.1. GTDB lineage: Bacteria > Chloroflexota > Anaerolineae > Caldilineales > Caldilineaceae > Bin5. The sequence continues at coordinate 639,733 of OZ242287.1, read as the reverse complement.
GACAGGTTTCAGTTTCCGGCATCTACACGCAACCGATTAACATGGCGTTGACAGGAGACGGCAAGCTGCCATTGGCTGGCTTGCAGGTCCCTGTGGAAGCCGGCAACGAGCGGAATCGGGCCAGGCATTGAGCGAACAAGAGGCTGTCACATTCCTGGAAGGCAAGATCTCGGTGGCCGCGGCCCTGCGTTCCCCGTATCGCGCGGTTCAGCGCGTGTTGCTGCGGGCAGACCGGCAGGACCGGACAGTGCGCTGGCTGCAGCACCGGGCGCGCGAGGCCAATGTGCCGGTGGTCCAGGTCGACGCGGCGGAAATCGACGCCGCCACCCAGGGCAACTCCCACGGCGGCATCGCGGCCGAGGCTGGGCAGAGGGAGTTTGTCCGCCTGGAAGCGCTGTTGCCGCGCGGGAATGGACCGGCGTTTGTCGTCATGCTGGACGGCATCGAAGACCCGTTCAACTTCGGTCAGGCGTTGCGGGCGCTCTACGCGATGGGCGCGCACGGTGTGGCGCTGCGTCCGCGCAACTGGATGAGCGCGGCGGCCACGGTGGCGCGGGCGTCGGCCGGCGCGTCCGAACTGATGCCAATGGCCGTGGCCGAGACGGTTGCCGAGGCGGCGGATTTCTACCGCGAGCGGGGGTTGACGGTGGCCTGCGCGCAGAAGGAGAACGCGCTTCCGATGGATGAGGCCGATCTGACCGCCCCGCTCTTTCTGCTGGTAGGCGGGGAAAAACGGGGGGTGACCCGGTCGTTTGTGAAGCAGGCCGACTTACATTTGCAGGTCCCGTATGACCGGCATGACTACGAACCGTCTTTGGGCACGACTGCGGCCGCGGCGGCGCTGGCATACGAGGTAATGCGACAGAGAAAACATGCGGAGCGCGCAGTGTGAAGCCTGCGCCCGTCCGCTTTGGTAGCGAGCATCAGTGTTCCAACTACGGCACGAGGCAACTGTATGAAACTGAGTGAATCCGACACGCTTTCCGTCGACCCGGCGCAGGAGCAGGGGCGCCATGTCGTCGTCCTCAAGATTGGCGGAAATGAGTTGGACGACGAAGCCTTTCTGTTTGGCCTGGTTCAGTCGGTAAAGAGCTTGCAGAAAGACGGCAAGAGTCCGATCGTCGTGCATGGGGGCGGCAAAACTATCGCCGACTTCCAGAAGCGGCTGGGGCTGGAGCCCCGTTTCATTGAGGGGCTGCGGGTTACCGATGTGGAGAGCCTGGATGTGGCGGAGATGGTGCTCAGCGGCCTGATGAACAAACGCATTGTGCGCCAGTTTGTAAACGAGGATGTGCGGGCCGTCGGCATCAGCGGGGTGGATGACGGCACGGTCTTTGTGGAAAAGATGTGGCATCCGCAGGGAGACCTGGGCCGTGTGGGCGAGGTGCAGGACGTTGACACCGGGCTGCTGACCATCCTTTTGGCGGCGGATATCGTACCGGTTATCAGCCCGATCAGCATTGGCGCCTACGACGGCCTCAGCTATAACGTCAACGCCGACCATGTGGCGGCGGCGATCGCGGCGGCGATTGGCGCGATCAAGCTGATCTTTGTCAGCAATGTGCCCGGTGTTCTGATCGCCGGGCGGGTTGTACGCGGCATCACCGCGGACCAGTGCGAGGAGTGGATCGCCGAGGGAAGCATCAGCGGCGGCATGGTGCCGAAGGTGAGGAGCGCGGTTGACGCGGTCAGGCGCGGCGTTACGCAGGCGGTGATTACGAATTTAGCCGGTGTCCAGGAGGACGGGGGAACCGGCATCATTGGGACGGTAGGGTGAACGGCAGTGGCCGGTGGTTAGTGGTCAGTGACCCCGCTCGCAGGCGTTTATTGGAATATGGGAAAGTGCAAAAACTCGTGGCTCGCCTCCATTTGGATGGCGGATAGACATTGGTTGCGTGGTTAGCGATAAAAATAAAGGACCTTTCAGGAGGAGAAAGTGAACGCAGAGGAAATTATTCAGGCCGAAAAGGATTACGTGCTCGGCGTTTTCGGGCGGCCCCCGTTTGTGCTGACGGAGGGCAAGGGCTGCACGGTGTATGACAGCTCGGGCAAGGCTTATCTGGACCTGGTGGCCGGCATCGCGGTGAACGTTCTCGGCTACAGCGACGACGAGGTGGATAAGGCGATCAAGGAGGCCGCGTCCACCGGCATGTATCACACGAGCAATCTGTATCACACCGAGCCGCACACGCGGCTGGCGAAGAAACTGTGCGAGACCAGCTTCGCCGACAAGGTGCATTTCAGCCTGTGCGGGGCCAGCGCAAACGAAGGCGCGTTCAAGTTCGCCCGCCGTTACGCCCGCGAGCACGGCCACGAGGACAAATATGAGATTCTGGCCTTCAGCGACGCCTTCCACGGCCGGCTGTTCGGGGCCCTGGCGGCGACGCCGCGTGAGAAGTACCAGCAGCCGTTCGAGCCGCTGATGCCGGGCGTGCGTTTCGCCGCATTCAACGATCTGGATGACGCTCGTGCGCAGATGAGCGACAAGGTGTGCGCGATCATCGTCGAGCCGATCCAGGGTGAAGGCGGCATCAACCCGGCCACGCCCGAATTTCTGCAGGGGTTGCGGGACCTGGCGGACGAGTACGGCGCGCTCCTGATCTTTGACGAGGTGCAGTGCGGCCTGGGGCGCAGCGGCGACCTGTGGGCCTATCAGGGCTATGGCGTGGAGCCGGACCTGATGAGCGCGGCCAAACCGCTGGCGGGCGGCCTGCCCATCGGCGCGATCATGATGAAGCAGAAGGTAGCGGATACGATCCATGCCGGCGATCATGCCAGCACCTTTGCCGGCAACCCCTTCACCACGCACGTGGCCTCCACAGTGGTGGACCGGGTGTCGAATCCGGAGTTCCTGGAAGAAGTGAAGGAAAAGGGCGAGTACCTGATGGAGTTGCTGGCCGAGTTGAACAGCCCCCACATTCTCGAGATACGGGGCAAAGGCCTGATCGTAGGCATAGAGATGGATATCGAGGCAGGGCCGCTGATGGAAAAGGGGTATGAAGCCGGCCTCCTGCTGCTGAGCGCGGGCGACAAGATTTTGCGCTTCGTGCCGCCGCTGACGATAAGTAAAGAGGAGCTGGCTCAGGCCGTGTCAAAGCTGGGCGCAATCTTGCAAGAGGTGTGACGCCGACAGCCTGTGTTCAGCGGCCAGTGAACTGCAGGAACTGAGTGGTTCCTGGCCGCTGGAAACTGAGGTTATGGACGAGATCCGGATTCAACCGGCCGCTGAGGAAGACATCGCCGCTATTGCCGCCCTGGTCAACGGCTTCGCGGCGGAAAATGTGATGCTGCCGCGCACCGAGGAGAGTATTCTGCAGTCGTTGCCGGACTGGCTGGTGGCGGCGGACGGCTCTCAGCTTTTTGGATGCGGCTCTTTGGTGGCCCTGACCGAGCAGCTGGTGGAGATACGCTCGCTGGCGGTGGCGCAGCAGGGGCAGGGCAAGGGAATCGGCCGTCGGATCGTGGAGGAGCTGGTACGGATGGCGACGGCACGCGGGTATGCCCAGATCTGTGCGCTCACCCTGGAGGAAGGGTTTTTTGAAAAACTCGGCTTTGAGGTGGTGGACCGTTGGAGCATCAGCCCCAAGCTGTGGCAGGACTGTATCTACTGCCCCAAATTCCACCACTGCGATGAGATAGCTGTGGCGCGCAGTCTGACCGGCAGCCCGGTCAATCAAACCCAAGCCGCCCAGACCGCTGCCGCGCCTCTGCTCAAATGGCAGGCGTGGCAGCCTCTGAAACTGGCATACAGGCACTCAGACAGAGAAACGGGAACGCAAGGAACTGTGAACCGCAAACCGATCCAGTTGCACGGGAAATCGACGTCCGGGGAGGTGGAGCAGTGAGGGCCACGCTTGTCCTGGCCAATGGCCGCATCTTCGAGGGCGAAGGTTTCGGCGCGCGGACGACAGTAGTGGGGGAGGTCGTCTTCAATACCAGTCTGACCGGGTACCAGGAGGTATTGACCGATCCCTCCTACCGCGGCCAGATGGTGTGTATGACCGTGCCGCATGTGGGCAATACCGGCGTGAACCGCGAAGATGTGGAGAGCGACCGGCCGCAGGTGACCGCGTTCATCGTGCGCGAGGTCAGCCCGGTTGTGTCCAACTGGCGCGCGAATGAGAACCTGGGGAGCTATCTCAAGCGGCACGATATTCCCGGCATCAGCCAGGTGGATACGCGCGCGTTGACCCGGCTGCTGCGTGAGGAGGGGGTGCTGCACGGCGCGCTCTGCACCGACGGCAGCCGCACAGAGGCCGAGCTGATCGAGCTCGCGCGCAACTGGGAGGGGCTGGACGGCCGCGATCTGGTGCAGGAGGTCACGTGTGAGGAGCCGTTCTACTGGAGCGACGAAACGATGGGTGAATGGACGCCGGTGGCATCCGGCGAAACCGCGCCCGGGCCTTGGCAGGGCGGCGTAGGGCACGCCTCTCCGCTGGTGGTCGCCTATGATTTTGGCATGAAGCACAACATATTGCGCCGCCTGGCCAGCCACAATCTGCGGGTGGCGGTTGTGCCGGCAGACACGCCCGCCCAGGAGGTTCTGGCGCTCGATCCTGACGGGATTTTTCTCAGCAACGGGCCGGGCGACCCGGTCGGGGTGCCCTACGCGGCGAGTGCGGTTGCGAGGTTATTGGAGAGCGGGCGGCCGATGTTCGGCATCTGCCTGGGCCATCAGATCATCGGCCTGGCGCTGGGGGCGGAGACCTTCAAGCTGAAGTTCGGCCACCATGGCGGCAACCAGCCGGTCAGCGACGTGGACAGCTCGAACATCCAGATCACGGCGCAGAACCACAACTACGCTGTCGACCACGAGACGCTGCCCGCCAATGTGGAGATCACGCATCTCAATCTGAATGACGGCACGCTGGAGGGGATGCGGCTCACCGACCGGCCCGTCTTCTGCGTGCAGTATCACCCGGAAGCCAGCCCCGGCCCTCATGACGCCGATCTGCTGTTCGCCCGCTTTGCGCAGATGGTGCACCAGTTCCACACGGGCAGACGGAAACCAGATGTTCAGCAGCCGGCTGTTGGTGACCTCTCGGCCGGCAGCTGAGAACTGGAGAGAGGCGGCCTCTACTCGTCGCCCTGCGCGTCGCCCTGCGCGGCACTCTGGCTCAGGCTGCCCGCTTCGGTCAGATAGGCCAGCAGTTTCGTGCGATTTTCCTCACGCCGTTTCTGCGGTGATTTGCTTTTCCATTCTTCTCGCTTCTTAAGCCGCCTCTCTTGTTCCTCCGGATCGATTCTCAGGACGTCATCCAGTCCCATTGCTTGTGCAGCGATCTCCATATCGGCTGGAATATCTACGCCGACCGCGTCCATCACTTCGGCGGCGGCGAAAATCGTGCTTTGCGTGCGCAGGGCCAGGGCGATCGCGTCACTGGGCCGCGCATCGATGGTGAAACTATCGTCGCCGCGCTGTGCGTACACGGTCGCGTAAAAGGTTTCCTTCTCCAGCGCGGATACCAACACCGATTCGATGCGCACGCCTGCCTTGTCCAGCAAGCTTGCCATGAAGCTGAACGTCATCGGCCGGTGAAGCTTTGTCCCTCGCAGACTGAGCGCGATATCGTCCGCCTCGTAGGGGCCGATCCAGATCGCCAGCAGGCGCCGCCTGCTTTCGTCGGCAAGGACCAGTATTCTGTGATCTTTTTCCGGTTCTGGCACTACGATGTCGAGGATGGTGACAGGGATCATCTGTTTTCTCCTGGGCAGTTTGGCAGCGGTTGGTGTCGGTTGCAGTTCGACGAAGGCGGATCGCAGGTGAGCACGCAGCTTGCGGCGGGACTTGTGCAGACGCCCTTTGACGGCGGGCACGCTTATCTGCAGGAGTGCGGCGATCTCGCGCACGCGCAGCTGCTCGAAATAGTAAAGAAGGACGGCGTCCCGGTTGGGCGGAGACAGCTGGTCGATGGCCGCCAGGATCAGGCGGTGCGTCTCTCTGGCCTCGATGGCTTCGTGCGGTTGGGGGGCGCTGTCGGGAAACGGTAGCGAGTCGAGACTGCGTCCGCCGCTGAGCAGCTCGAGCGACAGTGTTTCCACCCGCGGTCTACGCAGACAGTTTTTGCACAGATTGACGACGATTCCACAGAGCCAGGCCCGAAAGCTGTCCGGCTTGCGCAAACTATCCAGCGAGAGATAGGCATGCAGGACGGCTTCCTGGGTCAACTCCAGCGCCCGCTCGCGGTCACCGACAATGCGAATCGCCAGTGAGAGCGCGATGGGCTGGTGCTGCAGTATCAGTTGATCAAATGCCCGCCGCTCGCCCTGTTGGGCGCGGCGCACAAGTTCACCGTCAGTCATCATTGCCGCCGACAGTTCTGCGACTCGGCTTTTCCGCAACTGTATTCCGCCTGTAGTTTAGTGGTATAATTCTAGCAGACGGTTACCACGAGCTCATCTAACGAGATAATTGCGCAATGAACGGCGTTGGCGGGAACACAGACCTGTCTACGCTCGTTTCTTCTGCATAGCATGTTCTTCTCAGATTAGACTGTTGCCCGCCTCGGCGCTGAAAAAGCAATTCGGTAGCGCATCTAACAGCTCACCCAGGAGTAAATCCCGGATGAAGACCGAATATCTCCCCTCAAAGACCGCACGCCGGCTTGTCGTCCCACGCTTTTCCCCAGTTCGGTTCAGCCTTCTGGCTCTGATAGCGCTGGCATTCAGCGCGTGTACCTCGCCAGTGTACAGCCCACCGGTGGGCGTACCCACTCGTGCCGCTGTCGAAATAGATAGCGGTGAACCGGCCATTTCCATTTCGCCAACATCAGGCTCCGCCGGTGTCTATGTACAGGTTACCGGCGAAAACTGGTCAGCGGGCAGCCTGGTTTTGATCGCGCTGCGCGATGAGCGCGGCCGCAGCGGCATTCTTGCCGCCAGCACCGCGGACACGGCCGGCACGATCAGCACCGGCTTTCTTTACCCGATCAGCCCGCGCTGGCTGGCAGCGGGCACGCATACCGTGCTTGCATACACGTCCGATGGTCGGAACGAGGCGACCGCGCTTTTCCAGACCGGCGAAGACGTCGAGGTGACCGCTACGGCTACGACGGATACAACGGCAGCGCAGCAGGCGGATACCGTAACGCCTACGCCAACGGTAACACCAACGCCCACACTAACGCCCACACAGTCGGCGACACCGACTCTCACGCCTGTCCCCACGCCGACGCCGCTTATCATCACCGACTGGCGCGGCGACTACTGGAACAATCCAACCCAGTCAGGACCGGCCCAACTCACGCGCAACGATCTGGTGATATTCTTCAATTGGGGCGAAGGAGCGGCGGATAGCAGCCTGGGCGTGGATCATTTCAGCGCTCGGTGGACTCGGACACTTAACTTCGATGCCGGTATCTATCGCTTCAACATCGAAGTCGATGACGGCTTCCGCCTCTACATCGACAACGCACTTATTTTGGATGAGTGGGAAGAAGGCCCCGCTCGCACCTACACGGTTGATGTGCCCCTCAGTACAGGGTTGCACACCATCCAGGTGGACTACTTTGAGCGCACGGGCGTGGCGCTGATGCGGTTCTGGTGGGAGCGCAACGACTCGTTCAGCGGCTGGAAGGGTGAGTATTTCGGCAACCGGGACCTACAGGGAAATCCGGTGTTGGTGCGGGACGAACCGCAGATCGATTTCAACTGGGGCGAGGGCAGAGTTGCGCCCAACCTGCCCGAAGACCATTTTTCCGCCCGCTGGCAGCGCCGCATCTCCTTTGAACCCGGCACCTATCGCTTCTTCCTGCGGATGGATGACGGCGCCCGCGTCTACCTGGACAGTCAGTTGATTCTCGACGAATGGAGGGATGGCGCCGACCGTACAGTCAATGTCGACGTTACCCTGCCTTCGGGTGAGCGCGCCCTCCAGGTCGAATTCTATGAGAGTTCGGGCGTGGCACGCGTCGGCTTCTGGTGGCAGCTTGCGCCGACGGCTACGCCTACAGCGACGTCGACTGTAGAGGCGGAGCCGACGGCCACGGAGACACCGACCGAGACGCCGGAATCAGCTCCGGTCGAGACGCCGACGCCGACCGAGACGACAGAACTGCCTCCCACTGAGACGCCGACACCAACCGAGACGCCAGAACCGGTTCCTACCGAGACACCAACCGAGACGCCAGAACCGGTTCCTACCGAGACACCGACCGAGACGCCGGAGCCGGTTCCCACTGAGACGCCGACACCAACCAATACACCGGAGGAGGACTCTCCCCCGCCGCCCGATGAGGGGGAAGAACCGACTTCCACACCAACTGTGCAGCCACCAGACAATTAGTCCGAATAGCAACGGAGGCGAGTCAAGCCGTGGCACAAAAATACTCGGTTATCCTGGTCACGCTGGCCAGTGACGGCGGTAACGTCTGGGAGAGGCCGCGCGAGGTGCTGGAAACGGTGGCCAACGCCGGCTACGACGGTGTCGATCTGGATGCAGAGCCGGACCGGATAGACGCGAAGCAGTTTAAGGAGGTGGCGTCAATGGCGGCATCTCTGGGCCTTAAGGTGCCGGCGCTCATCTGCGCGTGGGGCGGCTGGCATGCCGGGGAAGTCCGCGATCTGGCGTCCAGTGATGAAGCGGTGCGCAGCTATGCTGTAGGTTACACGAAGAAGTGCGTTGACCTGGCCGCCAGTCTCGACGAGCCGCCTCTCATCGAGATTGCGGCTGTCCCGCCCCAGAGTGAATATCCTGTCACGAGTGTGCCGCGCCCCACCCTGCGGCGCAATTTTGTGAAATCGACACGTGAAATTGGCGCTTATGCCGCGCCGCGCGGTGTCAGAGTGGCGATTGAACCGATCAACCGCTTTGAGGGTTATGCCGGTTTCCTAAACAGCATTATCGAGGCGAAGAGCGTCGCAGACGAGGTAGGGGCGGACAACGTGGGCGTGCTTGCCGACTTCTTTCACGTCAATATCGAGGATGCAGCCCTGGCGGACACGTTGCGGTTGGCCGGTGACAGTCTCATGTGTATTCATTTGGCCGACAACAACCGCCAGGCGCCCGGAACCGGGCATATTGATTTTCTGCAAGTGGTGAGGACGCTGAATTCAATGGGGTATAGCGGCTATCTGTCGCTCGATGCGGTGCCGGCCAGACCGGACTGGAAAACCCTGGTGAAGACTTCGATCCATTTCATGAAACAGATGGAGCAGACGGCCGCCTTGCAGGATCGCATCGCCAGCGCCGAGCGCATGGCCGGTGGATAGCAGTTCGTACAGACGACACAAGACATAACAGCCTTCAGCCCTCGCTGCCTGGCTCTCCTTCAGCCAGGTATCCTTCCCGTTCCCATAATATCTCTGCCTGCAGGCCGACCACGTTGACGGTTCGCTTGTTGAAAACTCTCCAGCCTGTTCTACGCCGGTGTCAACCTTTTGAACCGCATAACTGGGATAACTGCCCTCGCAGTCACGGCATTACGCCCAGACTCTGTCAGTCCGCGTCCCTGGCCCGGCTGAGCGATTTCATGTATCTGCGGCAATCAGCGCGTCTACAGAAACGGGCTGCGCCTGATCCGGGGCGGGATTCCTCCAGACGTCTGTGGCTGCATACGAGTTTACGGATTATACTACGGCGGCGGTGGGTCTGTTTCACGTGAAACTTGGGGCCTGATGTGTGCCTTGCGTTATCTGTTTGCCCGCTGCTAAACGGTCGTCACACACAGACCACTCGTCACCTTTATGGTGGCGGTAGGAGATGAATGATGCCTGCATATGAGCTTGCGAACCAGGTTGCCATCGTCAGCGGTGCCGGTCAGGGGATGGGGCGCGCTATTGCCCTGCGCCTGGCGCGTGAAGGGGCGGCGGTGGCCGTGGCTGATATCGACATGGCGTCCGCCATGCGGGTGGCGGCGGAGATCGAAGCGCAGGGCGGCGCGGCAATGGCGCTGCAAGTCGATGTCACGAGCCGGGCGGATACCGAGGGCATGGTGGCCGATTGCGCCGCCAAGCTCGGACGCCTCGACATCATGGTCAACAACGCCGGGGTACTGGCCGTTACGCCCGTGTTGGAGCTGGACGACAGGGCCTGGGACTGGCAGATGAACGTCAATGCCAAGGGCGTGTTGTACTGCTCGCAGGCGGCGGCCCGCCAGATGATCGCGCAGGGGGAGGGTGGCCGCATTATCACGATCGCCTCAACCGCCGGCAAGATCCCGTCCGGCAAAGACGTTCCGATCGCCGGGTACGTTGCCAGTAAACACGCCGCGGTCGGACTGACCAAACAGATGGCGCTGGAGCTGGCCCGCTACAATATCCTGGTGAACTGTGTATTTCCCGGCATCGTGGACACGGAGATGCTGCAGGTCGTCCATGGCGAGATTGCCAAGCTGGAGGGCGTGCCGGAGGAGGAGCTACGGGCGCGTTCGCTGGCCTCGGTCCCGTTGGGTTATTTCCAGTCGCCGCAAAAGGTAGCCAATATGGTGGCCTTTCTGTGCTCGACCGACGCGGACTATTCGGTTGGCTCGGTCTTTGATGTCACAGGCGGGGCGTTTCCCTATTACTAGGGCTCGATGACGTTTATTGCGTACTGACAGAGTCGACATTTCATCAACAGAGTCAAGCCCACGAGGGGCGCGCACACAGGGGGAGGGCACCCACAAGGGGCGCCCCTACGGATCTGATTGAAATGAACTGTCAAGACTCCCAACCCTGCAGGTGTGACGCTTGCGCTGCCAGGGCGCGAAAATCGCAGTTGCAGATTCCCCTGACAGCGCGGTATGATATGCACGGCCGCGCATTTATATAGCATTACAGCGGTGCACGAAACAATCCTTCAGCTTGTTACCAGCAGGCGATCCTTCTCCTCCAGTTCTTCAACTTTCGATGGGGAGCACCACTTCTCTACGCAGAAGGAGCGCTGAAATTCCTATGGCAAACCGAGATCTGTTCGACCTCACAGGGCGGAATGCGCTCGTCACCGGCGGCGGGCGCGGGCTGGGCAAGTCGATGGCGATCGGACTGGCGCAGTATGGCGCCAACATCGCCATCGTCGACATCGACCTGGAAACGGCACAGAGTACAGCCGAAGAGATCAGGGCGCTGGGCGTGCAGTCGATTGCCTTGCGCGGTGATGTCCGCAGCGAGGAGGACGCGCAGCGGACGGTAGGAGAGGTTTGCGAGACCCTGGGCAGCCTCGACATTCTGCTCAACAACGCCGGTATCGCGACCGTAGAAGCGGCCGAGACACTCAGCCTGGACGACTTCAAGCGCGTCTACGATATCGACGTGACGGGCGTGTTTATCTTCTCCAAGGCCGCCTTCGGCCCGATGGCGCGGCAAGGACGCGGCAACATCATCAACATGGCCAGCATGGCCGGCATCAGTGCGCTGGACCCGCAGAAGCACATGCACTACAACTCGGCCAAGGCCGCGGTCATCATGATCACAAAGTCGCTGGCGGCAGAGTGGGCGAGCGCCGGTATCCGCGTCAATGCGCTTGCGCCGGGCTATATGATCACGCCCCCGGTAATCGAGATGCGGGCGGAGGATCCCGAGAGGTGGGAGCACTGGATGTCCAGGGTGCCGATGGGCCGCGCCGGCGAACCGCCTGAACTGCAGGGCGCGATCATCTACCTGGCTTCCGATGCCTCCAGCTATATGACCGGAAACATTATGGTCATCGATGGCGGCTATACATGCTTGTGAGTTGTTCGATGCGCTACCGCTTCCCTAGTTGAGCGCGTTGAAGAAAGGGGGTTCACAAGATCAGACTGTCCGCTTGTTCGTAGGGTGGTGGGCACCCTCTGGGTCGCTCATTATCGTAACGATATTGGTTCTGTACAATGTTGCGCTCTGTCGAGATCAATAGCACGAGATTCTATGAGTTTGTTAGGCCGATTGGCGATATCCACTGGCTTTTCATTGGTAAAAGTAATCGTGCAGCACACACAAGATCTAGGAGGATCAGAGCAATGACTCAGACCAAAGGACGGTATCTTGTATGCATGATCGTGGCATTCGCGGTTCTGCTGGGCGCCTGCCAGCCTGTGGCTACGCCCGCCTCGGACGCCGAAATGCCTGCCGAGAAGAAGACCCTCGTCTACGCCGCCATCAGAGAGTGGCGCAGCCTGGAAGCGTTTCAGGCCTATGACGAAGTGCAGGCGGCCGGCCTGCGCAATGTGATCGAGGTGATGTTGGATCGCGATCCTGTTACGAACGAGCTGATCCCCGAGATTGCCACCTCCTTCGAGCCGATCGATGAGTTGACGTGGCGGTTCACGATTCGCGAAGGGGTGACCTTCCACGACGGCTCGCCTCTGAACGCTGAGGCCGCTGCCTACGCCATCAACCATCAGTGGAGCGAAGAGAACGCCTTTCCGGTTCGCGGCTTCATGGGGCCACAGATAACGGCCGAGGCCGTGGACGAGTATACCGTCCACGTGATGACGGCCTCGCCGGACCCAATACTGCCCAACCGCATGCACATCCAGGGCGTCTCATCAATGCGACAGCTTCTTGAGGAGCCGGACCAATATCCTCTCGTGCCGATCGGCACCGGTCCGTACAAGTTCAAAGAGTTCAGAGCGGGTGACGCGCTCATCCTCGAAGCCAACCATGACTGGTGGGGCCTCGATCCCGCCCAGGGCGCGCGCGGCGCGATCAACTTTGATGAACTGGTCTTTCTCTATCGCGCCGAGGATGCCGTTCGGCTGGCGCAGGTGAAGACCGGAGAAGCTCACATCGCCCAGTGGGTTTCGGCGGAGAGCTGCCGGGAGGCCGAAGCCTCTGACGGAATCGGCTGCCGCAGCCAGGTCAGTGTCGAGACCCTTTGGATGCGAATGGATCTGGAACCCCCGCGTGAAGGCACGGCCTTTGGCGATCAGCGGGTCAGGCTGGCATTCCAATTGGCGGTCGACTACGACACCATCCTCGACACCATTCTGGGCGGCCAGGCCACAATCGCCCGCCAGATGGTTGGCCCTTCGGCGACCGGTTACAACGAGAGTCTGGAGCCATACGGCTATGACCCGGAGAGAGCCAAGCAGCTTCTGGACGAAGCAGCAGCCGATGGCGTGCCCGTCTATGAAACCGAGTTCGTGAACGCCAGTCTCAGCGGCTGGTTCGCGCGCAGCGAGGAACTGCACCAGGCCGTGAACGGCTACCTGCAGGAACTCGGCCTCAACGTCCTACTGGAGGTGTCGGAGCTTGATCCCTTCCTCGAGAAGGTCGGCGTTCGACCCCCGCCCGGACGCGGCAGATATTTTTACGTCGGGCCGCACGGGAATGAGCTTTACGACTTTGCCCTTTCACTTGGAGGCCATCTCTCCTGTGGAAGTCCCTTTGCCGCCGGCTGTTTCCCTGAACTCGATGAGTTGGCTGCAGCTGCTGGGCCGCTGACGGGCGCTGAGCGCGATCAGGCTCTGCAGGACATTGCCCAGCTCGTCCATGATGAGGTCTATGCTGGCGCGGTCGCGCATCTGGACCTCTCCTATGCCGTCAGTGACTGCCTCAGCTGGGATGTTCCGCTGGGGCATCGGGCGCTGGCCAAGGATATGGACAACACGTGTGATTAAGCGCCGCTTCGGCAATCTGCCCCTCGCTCCCCATTGCAGATCGTCGAGAGCGCCGGTGGATAGTGGCTGATTCGGCCACTTCCACTGTTCACTTCGATTACCGCCGACGCCATCCCCCGGCCCTTGGCGGCAATCGAATCGGGTCAGGACAACGCTCAGGAGACGTATAAGGAGCTTGTCGGCGCGAGTAACTCTTCCCTGCCCGCAAAAGGAGTGTCCACATGGCCCGCTACGTGGCTCGACGACTTATCCAGTCGCTCCTCGTCCTCGTGGTTGTCCTGACCCTTGTCTTCTTCGCAGGTCGCGTCATCGGCAATCCGGCAGCCCTTATCCTGGGGCCTGAGGCGCGTGCGGAGGATGTGAAAACACTTGAGGAACGCTTCGGCTACGACAAGCCGGCGCTTGTGCAGTTCGGGCGCTATGCACGCGGCGTTGTTTCCGGAGATTTCGGCAACTCATGGTGGCAAAGAAGACCGGCGCTGCCGATGGCGCTGGAACGGCTTCCCGCCACCCTGAAACTCGCCGCGGTTACCATGTTGTTTGCGTTGCCGCTGGCAATGATCCTGGGTTCGCTGGCGGCCTGGAAACCCGGTTCTCCGATAGACAAAGGGGTCAACGTGATCTCGCTGACCGGCGCGTCGGCGGTCGACTTCTGGATCGGGTTGATGCTGATTCTCTTTTTCGCCGTTCAGTTGAGATTGCTGCCAACGTCAGGCTCCGGTTCGCTGAAATTCATAATCTTGCCGGCCCTGACGTTGTCGCTGAGGCCGCTGGGCCGGGTCGCGCAGGTAACGCGCAGCGCCATGCTGGATCAGCTGAGCAAACCTTACATCAAGACCGCACGCGCAAAGGGATACCGGGAAAGGAAAATCGTATTAGGCCAGGCGCTCAAGAATGCCTTCATCCCGATTATCACCCTGTCAGGCGACGAGGCAATCTCCACACTCAACGGCGCGGTGGTCGTTGAGACCGTCTTCGCCTGGCCCGGCTTAGGGCTTCTGATCGTTTCGGCTGTGACAAACCGGGATTTGCCGCTCATCGAGGCATTGGTCTTTGTGGTGGCGATTATGATTATCGTCACAAATCTCCTGGTTGACCTTACCTATTCGTATCTGGATCCAAAGGTACGCTATGGCTAGAAAAAACGCTGTGGCTAGAAAATACGCTATGGCTAGAAAAGGAGACGTGTGTCCGCTCCACATCAGATGACCGCCGGCGACCAGCCAGCGGAGCGAGATTCAGGCGAGCTTGCGCGCAACATAACCGTCCAAAAGTTGCTGCGCGCGCTTTGGCGGGACAAGCTGATGCTCTTCCCGCTGTTATTTCTTGTTGCGCTGATCGTGGCAGCAGTGGGAGCCGATCTCCTCGCCCCGCACGACCCGTTCGACCAGAACTTGCGCTCGCGCAATGCTCCGCCTATGGCCTCGTTTGCGTCCGAGACTTCGAGCTTCCCCTATCTGCTCGGCGCAGACCCACTGGGACGCGACCTGTTCAGCCGCCTGATTTATGGCGCGCGCGTCTCGCTCGCCGTCGGTCTGGCGAGCGTATTGGCTTCCGGTACGCTTGGCATCCTGTTGGGATTGATGTCGGGCTACCATCGCGGCTGGCTGGACGACCTCGTCATGCGCGGTGTGGACGTACTGATGGGCATACCGGGACTGCTGCTGGCGCTCTTCATCCTCTTCCTGGTCGGCACCGGCTTTTGGAACCTGGTTATCGTATTCGCACTGACGCGCTGGATGATCTATGCGCGCGTGACGCGTGGACTGACACTCTCATTTCGCGAGCAGCCGTTCGTGGAAGGCGCGCAGACGATCGGCTGTAGTGACAGCCGCATCATCTTTCGACATATCCTGCCCAATCTGGCGTCGCCAATTCTGGTGTTGGCGACGCTTGAGATCGCTATCGTCATCCTCGCCGAGGCCGGTTTAAGTTTTCTGGGTATGGGGATCCAGCCGCCTGCGCCCACGTGGGGGCGCATGGTCGCGGACGGCCGCGATTACATCACAAGTGCATGGTGGCTGATCACCTTTCCCGGCCTCGCGATCCTGCTAACGGCGTTGTCTCTTAATCTCACGTCGGCGTGGTTGCGCATGATCAGCGACCCTGTGCAGCGCTGGCGGTGGTTTGTGGGACGACCTGAGTCGCGCCAAGAAGGGGAAAGTGAGATCGCCTCAGCGGATAGCGGGCCGCAGAGCAGCCGCACAGACATGGAGATCTCCGAACCGGCGCATGGGCCGGCGGCCAACGGACATCATTTGCTCGAAGTTATCGACCTGCGGGTCAACTTCCGCACGCCCGATGGCCTTCTCAATGCCGTGAACGGGATCAGTTACACGCTGAACCGGGGCCAGACACTGGCCATTCTGGGCGAGTCAGGCTCAGGCAAGACGGTGAGCGCGGAAGCTGTTATGGGTATTCTCGATAGCCCGCCCGCATTCGTGACCGGTGGATCAGTTTTCTTCGATGGCATTAACCTGCTGCAAGTCAACTCGTCGCGGCGGCGACGGCTCTGCGGTGAGAGGATCGCAATGATTTTCCAAGATCCTTTGAGCGCATTGAACCCAGGCTACACCGTCGGCTCCCAGATTGCCGGGATGTTCCAGGAGCATCGCGGGACATCGAAACGTGAAGCCACTGCCAAAGCAATTGAACTGATGGACCGGGTGCGTATTCCATCTGCCCGCGAACGAGTGCATGACTATCCGCACCAGTTTTCGGGCGGTATGCGGCAACGGGTGATGATCGCCTCGGCCATTGCATTAGATCCCGATCTGCTCATCGCCGATGAGCCTACGACCGCGCTTGATGTCACGGTGCAGGCGCAGATCATGGAGTTGCTGGCCGAGCTTCAGTTGGAGACGGGCATGGGCTTGATCCTCATCACGCATGATTTGGGTGTTGTGGCGGACGTTGCCGATCACGTGGCTGTGATGTATGCTGGCAAAATTGTGGAAACCGGTCCGATCGAGGACATCTACAGCAGGCCGGCGCATCCGTACACCAAAGGGCTTTTGGAATCGGCGCCGCGTGTGGACCGGAAGATGGATGCGCTGCAACAGATCAGCGGAGCGCCGCCCAACCTTCGCTCCATTCCGTCGGGCTGCCCTTTCCATCCGCGCTGCGCGTATGTGGTTGACCGCTGCTCGGTCGAACCGCCGCCGCTTTACGAGGTCCGGCCTGAACGAAGCGCTTCATGCCATCGTTTTGAGGATGTCATGTATGTCGAGTGACAGCATTCGCGGCCGAGCCGACAACCGCAGAACCGAGAATGAACGGGGAGGATCAGTGAATCGTTCGGTACGCGAAAGCGCCGGGAACGATTTATCAAAAGAGAGGGGCGAAACAGGGACGAACTCCGGGCCTCTTGGGGAGGCGGCGGAGCCATTGCTCAGGGTCAAAGATCTCGTAAAGTATTATCCGACGGAGCGGAAGGGATTTTTGGGCGCTCAGCGTGGGGCGATTAAGGCGGTTGACGGTGTGAGTTTCGACTTGCACCGAGGCGAGACGCTCGGGCTGGTTGGTGAAACGGGTTGTGGGAAATCCACAATTGCCAGAACGTTAATGCGTCTGGAGGAACCGACCAGCGGCGCAGCGTATTTCAAGGGACGTGATCTCTTTACCTTGTCGAAAGCGTCGGTACAGGCCCTGCGACGCGAGATCCAGATGGTTTTTCAGGACCCCTTCGCGTCGCTGAACCCGCGCATGGAAGTGGGCCAGATCGTCGCCGAGCCGTGGGTCGTACACCCTGGCATCGTGCCGAAGGAAGAGCAGAGAGGGCGAGTCAGCGCCCTGCTTGAGCGTGTCGGGTTGCTGGCAACGGATGCCAACCGCTATCCACATGAGTTTTCGGGTGGGCAGCGCCAGCGTATCGGGATCGCCCGGGCCCTGGCCTTACAGCCGGATCTGATAATCTGCGATGAGCCTGTCTCCGCGCTTGACGTTTCGGTGCAGGCGCAGGTTATCAATCTGTTGGCGGAACTTCAAGCCGAGTTGGGGCTGTCCTACATCTTCATTGCCCACGATCTGGCAGTTGTGCGACAGATCTCTAATCGCGTCGCAGTCATGCATCTGGGCCGGATTGTAGAGGTCGGCGGCGAGGATGAAATCTACGCACGGCCAACTCATCCTTACACGCAGGCCCTGCTCTCGGCGGTGCCGGCGCCGAATCCGGTGGGCCGTAAAGAAAGGAAGCGGATTGTGCTGGAGGGGGAGTTGCCAAGTCCTGTGAATCCTCCTTCGGGTTGCACGTTTCGAACCCGTTGCTGGAAGGCCGAATCGATCTGCAGCCAGGATCGTCCACAGCTTATTGATCGATTTGATCATGGCCATCCGAGCGCCTGCCACTTCGCCGAGCTGCAGATTTTGCCTGCAGCGGGAATGGCCTGACGCAAACGCCAGCGGACAGTGGTGCGGCTATCCATTTTTCACCATCAAGAGGTGGGGATGCAGATGAAGATCGGCGCCTTGCTCTGGGCGCAGCAGACCGACTGGCCGGCGCTGCGCGATGCCGCGATCGCGGCTGACCGGGCCGGGTTTGATTCTCTCTGGATCTCCGACCATCTCCTCTGCCCGGTCGGCTCGTGGCGCAATCCCGTTTACGAAGCCTGGGCTACGCTTGCCGCCCTGGGCGCGCTAACTGAACGGGCGACGATCGGCACGCTGGTGGGCGCGATTACGTTTCGCAACCCCGGCCTGGTGGCTAAGCTGGCGGCGACCCTTGACCATATAACGGGAGGGCGGGCGGTGCTGGGCCTGGGCGGGGCCTGGCTCGAGCGTGAGCACCATGCCCACGGCATCGATTTCAGCGCCGGCGCCGGTGAGCGCCTGGACCGGCTGCATGAGGCCGTTCCCCTCATTCGCCGCCTGCTCGACGGCGAGACGGTGACCCACAGCGGCCGCTTCTACAATCTGGTGGACGCAGAGCAGGCGCCGCGGCCACTGCAGAACCGCCTGCCTATTCTGATCGGGGGACAGGGACGGCGCAAAACGCTGCGTACGGTCGCCATGTACGCTGACATGTGGCACACGCAGCACGGCTCGCTCGATAAGATTCGCGCCAGTGACGCGGTGTTGCGCGCCCACTGTGAGGCTGTGGGACGCGATCCAGCCGCGATTGAGCGGCTGGCGAACAGATGGGTCACTATCCGAGACGACCCTGACGAAGCCCGGCATGAACTGGAGGCGTCGCTGCGCTTGCATGGCGTGGAGGGATACGAGCCATCGATCCTGGCGGCGGGAACGCCGGCCGCTGTGGCCCAGGCATTGCAGGCGCACGTTGACGCCGGATTCACGCACCTGCTTTTCAGCTTGCGGGCGCCATTTGACCACGAAACGATCGAGCGCATGCCCGAGGTGCGACGCCTGCTGACAACGCATGGAAATTAGCAGCTGCAGACCAGAGCTTCTCTTACGTCAATTCCACTCCCAGTCTGGGCTCGGAAAGGAAAACCAGGCAGCTACTAAGCCAGATACTGAGCCAGATACTGAGCCAGATACAGTGTCTGTCTTGACCAGCCCTTCATCCCGCCGCCAGTCGGGCCACGTCATTGCGTATTCGGTTGGCAGCCGTCACGTTGGTTGAGACGCACTGTCGGCATGCCACGATGGTGGGGAAGAACCAGCACGGTGGCTAACAAGGGCGGGGCGTTGCGGGGGCGCAGCCCCTGCACAAGGGAGGGCCGAAGGCCCGGACGCCCGAAACTGCAGTGGTCAGTGGCCAGGGGAGAGGGGAGAGGGCCGCGAATCAGTGGCGACTGAGTCGTTGCAAAAACAGGAAAATCTGACTCCTGCAGCTGGTGGTGCGGTGCGCCTGAACTCAACCAGGTATGCTGTTAACAGCGTAGTGGCCAGCGGATGTTCTGGAGCGGAAGTACGGCCGGATATTCATCAAGCCGAGGACGACCCTACACAAGATCCATGAAAGGAGAGAACCCACCATGGCAGACGGAATGAGGTACATTTTCAAAGTAAGCGATGTTCCCCTGATCCAGTCGCCTGACGGCACGATGCAGGACAGCGTCATGATCACCGAAGACACATGCGGCTCGGATCAGTACACGGCCGGCCTGTTCTGGGTGCGACCGGGCACGCACGGCCACTCCGATGTGCATCCGGGGCAGGATGAGGTCTACTACATCATTTCAGGGCGCGGTATCCTGCACCTGGAAGGGGTAGAACATCGGATGGAGGCGGGTGATGTCGTCTTCGTACCGAAAGGTCACGAACACTCTGTCTCCAACGACGGGGATGAGGTGCTCAGCCTCTTCTGGGCGATTGGCGAAGGATGGAGCAAGCTGCCGGAGATCCGGGACGAACTCAGCACGTGGCCTGAGATACCGGCGGACAAACATTGGTAAAGGACGGTCGATAGCGGGCAGGTCCTGCACTGTCCGGTGGCGAGCGGTCACCGGCGAACAGCTACTGGGGTTGGGAGATGGTCCGATTCTGCATCTTCGGCGCCGGCCAGATGGGAAACCGCCATGCACGCACACTGGCGGAACATCCCAAGGCGGCGGTACACAGCGTCTGCGATCTGCTGGCGGACGCCGCGGCCGACCTGGCCGGACGCCACGGCGCCATAGCCTTATCCGACCGGGAGACCGCTCTGGCCGACCCGGCGGTGGATGCGGTGGTCATCACCACACCGGCAAGCTCGCATGCAGAGCTGGTGGTTGCGGCCGCGCGCGCTGGCAAGGCGATCTTCTGCGAGAAACCGCTGGCGGAAGACATCCCCACCGCGCGCGCTGCGGTCGAGGAGGTCAGCCAAGCCGGCGTGCCGAGCTTCATGGGCTTCATGAAACGCTTCGAGCCAAGCCATCTGGCGTTGATACAGGCTGTGCAGGCCGGTGAAATCGGCGACGTCGAACTGGTGCTGCTGACGAACCGCGATCCGAAGGTGACGCTGCTCGAGCTCAGCCAAGAGACACATCACACAGCGCCCTACACCTTGCTGCGTGAATCAACCGTGCATGACTTCGATCTGGCGCGCGCCCTGCTGGAGGATGAGCCGGTGGAGGTCTACGTGGCGGGCTCGAGCCTGGTCGAACCGGAACTTGGCAGAATGGGCGAGATCGACGCGGCGATGACGACGCTCAAGACCGGCCGCGGCGCTCTCTGCCACATCAACAACATCTGGCGCACGACCTACGGCTATGACCAGCGGCTGGAAGTGCATGGCGCCAAGGGGATGCTGCGTGCGGAGAACCGGCCGGAAACCAGCCTGGTGCGCTACACGGCCGCCGGCGTGCTGCACGGCAGGCTGCACTCCGGGCCCCCCGGCGGTTCGCAGTTCTATCTCCACAAGTATGCCGAGGCCTATCCGGCCGAGATGAACCACTTCGTCGAGTCGCTGGAGGAGGGCAGGCGGCCGATGGTCAGTGTGGAAGACGGTTACCGTTCACAGTTGCTGGTCGAGGCCGCAGTGGAATCTTTGAAGACGAACCGCCCCGTTCAGGTGGCGGAGCGTTAGCGTATTGACTTACCACCTATCGGAAGCACATTCAAGGAGGAGTCGGAAAAATGTACGCGAATAAACCCAAACTGGTCGTCTTTGCAGTAGTCATTTTCGCAATCCTATTGGCCGCGTGTCAGCCGGTTACCACAGAGCCGATGATGGAGGAGGCGGACAGCATGCTGCCGCTGGCGAAGGTGCGCTTCGGGCTGCCGGGCGCGCTGACACATTTCGACCCGGCGCTGCCCGGCGAGACGTCGGAAGGCTCGACCATCAAGCTGATAAGCGGGCAGCTGCTCCGTCTTGATCAGTACGGTGTGCCGCAGCCGGACCTGGCCGAATCGATGGACGTTTCGGACGATGGCCTGGTCTATACCTTCACACTGCGCGAGAACCTGATGTACTCGGATGGTACGCCGGTTACGGTCGAGGATCTTGTTTTCACGTGGGAGCGGATTAAGGACGCGCCGCCGACCGACAAAGGCCCGATTGCCAATGTGGTCAGCGTGGAGGCAACGGATGACAGGACGGTGGTGTGGACGTTAAGCATAGCCGAACCTTCGCTCCCGTTCTGGTTTGGACGCACCGGCTACTCGGTTCATCCCCAGGCCCAGGTAGAGGCCGACCCGGACGGCTACTTCCGCAGCCCGGTGAGCGCCGGCCCCTACTATGTTGCCGCGGGCGAGCCCGGCGATCCAGTGGTGACGCTGAAGGAAAACCCCCACTACCAGCTAGGCCCGATGTCGGTGCAGGAGCTTGAGCTGCACTGGGTGCCCGACCCAACCTCGCGCTCACTGCTGCTGGCCACCGGCCAGCTGGATTACGTTTACGAGCTGCCGCCGCAGGCGCGTGACACGTTCCCGCCGGAGGTTGAGACCTTCGTCGTGGCGCTGGGCGGTGTTTTTCACCTGAGCATCAACCAGCAGATCTCGGAAGATCACTGTCTGTCCAACCGCGACGTGCGCGAGGCCATTTCGCTGGCCATCGACCGCTCTGAGATCAACGAACGGGCGTTGTTGGGCATCTCGCCGCCGGTCATCGGGTACTTCTACACCGGCCAGCCGCTGGATGTTGGCATTCTGCCGAACGGTGGCGCGCAGGATCTGGAGGCGGCCAAGGCGCTGATGGCGAACACGCCGTGGGCGGACGGCGGCTGCTCCTTCAATGTGACGACCTACGGGCCGCGGCCGGGATACGTAGAGGGAATTCTGGTGTTCGCCGAGCAGCTCAAGGCGCTCAATATGGAGGTGACACCGGACGGCCAGGAGGTTGGCGTGGCGCTGGACATCATGGCCAACTCGCCTGACTATCACGCCGGCTGGGCCGTAACAGGCAACAACGGCGGGCCGCCCGAGAGCTACCTGCGCAACCAGTTCCTGGACGGCTTCTGGGCGCAGCGGTCACGCATCGACGATGCGGAGATGGCGCGCCTGTTTGATGAACTGGGGCAGACGGTTGACCAGGATGCCCGCGATGAACTCATCCGCCAGGTCCAGTACCGGGGCTATGAAGTGCAGTCGATCATCCCCTGCTGTGAACGCTCGGTGATGGGTGGCAGCCGCGTCGGTCAGAATGCGGTCAGGACCGTAACCGGCGCTTCGCACTTCATCGTCGTGCCCCTGGCAGACGTGGAAGAGTAATCTGTAGTCGGCGGCTCGCGGTCGGTATGGGCCGCGAGCCGCGCGGCAACATGCGAGGAGCAAGAAGCGAGGGACCCAGAGGGTGTCCCGGCCCAAGCAGCCAAACGTGAGGGGTGAGCGAGATGGCCAGACATATCAGACCCGCTCTGCGTCGTCGCCGAGCAGCCGTCCTCGCTCCCCTTTCTCCTCCTTCATCACTCCTGACATGACGGCATCACCTGGCGGTTTGGCGGCAAGGACGTTGCGTTTGCTCAGGCATCCCGTTATGCGGCGGCTGGCGCAGGCGTTCTTTGTCGCCTTTCTGCTGATGGTCTTCGCCTTCCTGCTGATCCGTCTGATCCCGGGCGATCCGGCCATGATCCTGCTGGGGGATCAGGCCACGGAGGAGGATGTGATCGCCTACCGTAAGCTGCTGGGGATTGACGGTTCGATTCCGAGTCAGTTCGGGCGCTACGTCGCCAATCTGGTGCGCGGCGACTTCGGTGTCTCGATTCGTTCGCGCGAACCGGTCCTGTCGATCGTGCAGAAGCGGCTGCCGATCTCGCTGTGGCTGACGGTTACGACGATCTTCATGACAGTCCTGTTGGCGCTGCCGCTTGGCGTTGCGGCCGCGCTCTACCGCCGCACATGGTTCGGGCACGCGTTTCAGATCGGCGCGTCGGTCCTGGTGGCGACGCCGGTGTTTTTTTCCGGGCTGCTACTGATTCTCCTGTTCGCTGTCCAGATCAATTTCGCGCCGATCGCCGGCTATCAGGCCGGTTTTCCGGCCAACCTCTATTACCTGTGGCTGCCGGCGCTCACGATCAACTTTGTTCTGGTGCCGGTCCTCGCTCGCATTCTCCAGTCTTCAATCGTCGAGACCGCGGCTGAGGAGTTTGTGGAGGCGGCGGTCATCCGCGGCACGCAGGGATGGCGCTTCTACTGGCGTTATCTGCTGCGACCTTCGCTTGCGCCCACCATTGCCGCGCTGGGCTACTTTGCCGCGACCGTCGTCAGCTATGCCGTTATCATTGAAATCATATTCAATCTGCCAGGGATCGGGATGACACTTGTCGACGCTGTGCGCAATCGCGATTACCCACTTGTGCAGGGGATCGTATTTCTTAGCGGTTTGCTGGTGGTGGGGCTGACCTTTATGGCCGACCTGGTCAACGGCTGGCTTGATCCGCGGGCGAAGATACGATGACTACTGCGAGCGCAGGCATCTCGGCTGTTGGTCAACTGCGACGGTTTGAATTGCGCCGGCGATGGCGTCAGCTGAACGCTGAAAGCCGTTGGGGCGTGGTGATTCTGGCGCTGATCCTCCTGCTCAGCGTCTCTGTCCCTCTTCTGAGTCCCAATGACCCCTACGGTTTCGTCGATCAGCCTCTGCAGCCACCCAGCGCGACGTTCCTTTTTGGCACCGACCATCTGGGGCGGGACCTGCTTGTACGCGTGTTTGCGGCGGCGCGGCTGGACATTGCGCTGGCTATCCTGGGTGTCAGCGTTCCGATCGTGATCGGCACCTTCATCGGCACGCTTGCGGGCACGACGCGCAACCGCATCGCCGAGACGGTCTGGGACGGGCTTGTCAACGCGCTGACGGCATTCCCGGAGATCATTTTGGTGCTGGGTATCGTGGCGATGGTGGGGGCGGACGTGCGCGGCCTGCTGATTGCGATCTGGATATCGCGCTGGGCGCAGTATGCCCGTATCGCGCGCGCCAAATCACTGGCGCTGCGGGACGCGGAGTTCGTGCAGGCCGCGCAGGTGCTGGGCTATTCGCAGCTGCGTATCCTCATCCGCCACATCATGCCGAACGTCTTTTCCGAGGCGCTCGCCTATGCTCTCAGCGACTTCATCTTCATCATCGTCATCATCGGCGGCCTCTCCTTTCTGGGACTGGGTGTAACGCCACCCACGCCGGAGTGGGGCGCGATGCTGGCCGAGGGACGGCTCTACCTGCGGACCGAGCCGTGGCTGATCCTGTTTCCCGGTTTCTTCCTTTCGTTGACGGCCATTGGCGTGGCCTTGCTGGCGCAAGGGTTGGAGCGGATCAGCAAGGGGGAGGACGAGTGATCATTCTTGCCAGAACAGCACGCTCGGGAAACAAAATGGCGGCGCCTTCAACAGTATCACCGCCGCCCGTGCGCTGCGCTGCCTTGCCTGCAGTTCCCCGGGCGGGGGTCGTCGGGGGCAGGCGCGCGTTTCCACTGTTTTTTTTCCGATAGAAGGAGCATGAAATAGAGCCTCTGCTGGAAGTGACGGATCTCTGCATCAGTTTTCACAAAGGCGGCGGCCGAAAGCTGCCGGTGATCGACGCTGCCAACCTCAGCCTTGACCAGAGGCAGGCGGTCGGCATTGTCGGCGAGTCCGGATCCGGCAAGACGATGTTGTGCCGGGCGCTGATCGGCACGCTGCCGCGTCACGGCGCCGAGATCGTTTCAGGCACAGTTCACTTTGACGGGCAGGAACTGGCCGGCGCCTCTGAGCGAGTCTGGCGCGGCATTCGCGGCCGCGAGATCGGCTACATACCGCAGAGTTCGCTGGCCGGCCTCAATCCTGTGCTGACGGTGGAGACCCAGTTGGTCGAGTCGATCACGGCGGTGGGGTCGTTGAGCCGTCAGGAGGCAAGGCAGGAGGCGGTTGCGCTGCTCGAACGGGTGCAGATCCCCAGAGCGCAGCAGGTGCTCAAAGCGCGATCGCACCAGCTTTCCGGCGGTATGCGCCAGCGGGTCATGATCGCCGCGGCCATCGCGCAGGGGCCCAAACTCCTGATCGCGGACGAGCCCACCACCGCTCTCGACGTAACCATTCAGCGCGAGATATTGAGCCTGATCACCCAGCTGCGGCAGGAGTTGAACATGGCGCTGATCCTGGTCTCCCATGATCTGGCGGTGATCGAAGAGGTTTGCGACAACGTGATGGTCATGTATGCGGGCGCATCGGTGGAGGCCGGCCCGGTGGCAGCGCTTTCGAAGGCGCCCCGCCACCCCTATACACGGGCCTTGCGCGTCTCGCGCGTGGACCGGGCCGTACCGGGGCAGGACCTGGAGGCGATCCCCGGCGATGCCGCGTCGGTTGGCTCGTGGCCGGCGGGATGCCGCTTCTGGCCGCGCTGCGCGCTGGCCGACGACGACTGCCGGCGCGATCCGCAGCCGGCACTGATGCCGACTGCGCAGCAGCTTTCCGCCTGTATTCATCCCGAACGGATACCGGAATTGGAACTGTAAGAGATCGGATATGGCCGCCCTTACTTCTGAAGCAGAAAAGAAACTGCAACCGGACGCTATAACCGGTCCGCTATTGGAGGGGAAGGATATCACGGTTACGTTCGGGCGCGGGTCGGAGGCGTTCGACGCGGTGCGGGCGGCCAATGTAACCGTCGATGGCGGCGAGGCAGTCGGCATTGTGGGCGAGAGCGGGAGCGGCAAGACGACGCTGGCGCGGACGCTGGTCGGTCTGCAGAGGCCGAGCGCAGGCGAAGTATGGCTGGAGGGGCAGAAGGTCTTCAGCGCGGCGGCCGAGCAGGACATGCCAAGAAGCGAACGCTGGAAGACCCAGATGATCTTCCAGGATCCCTACTCTTCGCTCAACCCGCGCATGCGGGTCTGGCAGGCGGTGGCGGAAGCGGTGCAGGTCTGGCAAGAGCTGCCGGGCGCGGAGGCCAGAGTGGAAGCGTTGCGGCTGCTGAACTCGATGGGCATCAGCGATGACCAGGCCCGGCAGTTCCCCAAGTCACTGTCGGGCGGGCAGCGGCAGCGGGTGAGCGTGGCGCGGGCGCTGGCGCCCAACCCCAAGGTGCTGATCGCAGACGAGCCAACTTCGTCGATTGACCAGTCGGCGCAGGCGCAGCTGTTGAATCTGCTGCGGCGGCTGCAGGCGGAACGCGGGCTGGCGATCATTTTCATTTCGCACGACCTGGGTTTGGTGCGCTATCTGACGTCACGGGTCTACGTGATGCAGACGGGCGACATCGTGGAGGCGGGGAAGACCCAGGCCGTCCTGGAGCGGCCGCAACATTCTTATACCCGTCTGCTCATCGACTCGATTCCAGGACGTTGAGCCTTGCAGCGGCCAGCGGCCAGCTGCCTGGACAGGAGGAAAGAGTGATGGCTATCAGCAGCAGTTCCTCAGTTGACCAACTTCTGGTTTCCCCCGAAATCTTCAGCGATCCGTATCCCATCTACCATCAGCTGCGTGAACAGGATCCGGTTCACTGGAGCGAGGTCTGGGGGTGCTGGGTGCTGACGCGCTACGCCGACGTTATTGCCGTACTGCGCGATTATCGCCGTTTTACCAACGTGGGGCGGATAGCATCCTTCCTGGACCAGTTGCCGGCAGACGTGCGTGCGCAGATTCAGCCGCTCTACGACAACTTTACGGTCGGGATGCCGAACACGGACCCGCCGGAGCATACCCGGGTGCGCGGGCTGGTGAACACAGCCTTTTCGGCGCGCGTGGTGGAGGGTATGCGTCCGCGTGTGCAGCAGATCGTGGACGATCTGCTCGATCAGGCGGAGGGCGGCGGCAGTATGGAGGTGATCGGCAGTTTCGCCTACCCGCTGCCGGCGATCGTGATTGCTGAGACGCTAGGCGTACCGGCGGAGGATCGTGATCAGTTCAAGGCGTGGTCGGATGACATCGTCGCCTTTCACGGCACAGGGCGCCCTCATAGCGAGACGATCATGAAGAGCACTGCCGCGCTGCTGGAAACCAAGGCCTGGCTCCTGCGGCTGATCGAGGCGCGGCGAAAACAGCCCGAGGATGACCTGATCAGCGCGCTGGTGGCTGCGGAGGAACGGGGCGACATGCTCAGCGAGACCGAACTGGTCGCCACCTGCATCACGCTGCTGACGGCCGGTCACGAGACGACCACCGGACTGGTCGGGAACGGGCTGCTGGCACTGCTGCGCCATCCGGATCAGCTGCGCAAGTTGCGGGAAAACCCGGCCCTGATCGGAACGGCGGTGGAGGAGTTTCTGCGATTCGACACCTCGTTCCTGCGCGCCTGGCGCCTCACCGCAGAAGATGTCGAGATCGGGGGTAAGCAGATTCCCAAGGGGCAGACGCTTTCGCTGATGCTGGGGGCGGCCAACAGGGATCCGGCCCAGTTTGAAGACCCCGACCGGCTGGATATCACGCGCGATCCGAATCTGCACACATCTTTCGGCTGGGGCATCCACTTCTGCGCGGGCGCGCCGCTTGCCCGCCGCGAGGCCGAGATCGCCTTCACCACGCTGCTGCACCGGTTTCCACATCTTAAACTGGACGAGGAAGGTGTCGAATGGCAGCAGAACAACACC
The DNA here is from genome assembly GCA_965207495.1 of Caldilineaceae bacterium. Lineage (GTDB taxonomy): Bacteria > Chloroflexota > Anaerolineae > Caldilineales > Caldilineaceae > Bin5. Next base: position 611,838 of record OZ242287.1, on the reverse strand, counting down.
TTTCACAATCTGAAGAGCTTGCCGGTCATTTTGCAGTAGCTTTTCCGATTATCTCGGAGGCGCGCGGAGGAGAAAGGCCGATGAAATGCTATGGTCTGACCATCATTTTGAAGGATGATCCCGAAGTCATTGCACAGTACAAGGCGTACCACCGGGATGTTTGGCCGGAGGTGCTGGAACACGCCCGCAACCTGGGCATCCTCAAGACCAGGATATTCCTCATCGGCCGGCGCCTGTTCATGTACATCGAGACGGAAGACGGGTTCGACTTTGGTCGGACCTTTTCTGCGCCTGGAGGCGGGGCTGCGCGGCTGCGGGAGTGGGACGACCTGATGCGCGGCTTCCAGGAACGGGCGCCGGAGGCCCAGGCGGGCGAATGGTGGGCCCAGATGGAGCTTGTGCATGCGGTCTGAGACTCGGGAGCGTACGCAGTTGTAGCGCGTTGAAAAACTTCGAATAGCCGGTCTTGCCGCAGCTTGGCGCGCCGGTCTGTCAACAAACGAGTGTCCTTGAGGAGGATGAAACGATGTTTGAAATCATAGACAACCATGTTTCGGTGGATGTCGCTGATCTGGAGGCAACGAGAAGCTACCTGGAAGAACATTGCGGTCTGAGCAAGCTCAGAGAGGTCAACCGGCCAGGGCTTATTATCGCCTGGTATCCCGGCCTGGAGCTGTGGCAGGCGACCGATGACGCGACGCCCGGCATTGTGAAGCATGTCGCGTGGCAGGTTGACGATATCGACGCCGCGGTCGCCGATCTGAAGGCAACGGGGGTCACTTTTGACACGGAGGAGATCCAGCAGATCGATGTAGACGTGGTGGATACAGGCGAGATTGTGCGCTACATATTTTTTTCAACGCCGGTGGGATTGCAAGGCGAACTTTATGAAGTAAAACCGCCGCGCGACTGAGCCTCACTGGCCGCTAACCGGCAGCCAGACACTCATCACCGGCCGCTGGCCGCTAAGGAGATGACATGATAACGAAATCCGCGGATGAACTTCATTCCCAGGTCAAACAGATCTTGCTGGCCGCCGGGGCGGATGAGCAGAACGCCGAGGAGGTGGCCCACCACCTGGTGCTGTCGAACCTCAGCGGTGTGGACACGCACGGCATCTGGCCCGTCCCCATCTACGTGGCCGGCATACAGGCCGACGAGATCTTTCCCGCGGCCAAACCGGCGATCCTGCAGGAGACCGCCACCAGCGCACTGGTGACCGGCAACTGGACCTTCGGCCACGTCGTCGCAAAATATGCGATGGCGCTGGCGATCAGCAAGGCGAAAACGCAGAACGTAGCCGTGGTCAGCTTGGTGCAGGCGCACCACATCGGCCGGCTGGGCCACTACGTCGAGATGGCGGCCGCCGACAGTATGATTGGCATGGTGTGGGCCGGGGGTTACGGCGAAGTGGCGCCTGCCACCGTTCCCTACGGCGGCAGCGAGAGCGTACTGCACACCAATCCGATCTCGATCGGGCTGCCGGCCGGCGAAGAGTCGACGATGATGTTCGACTGGGCCACGACCGCTCTCTCCGGCGTCAAAGTCGACAATGCCTTCAACCGCGGCGAACAGCTGCCGCCGAACGCTATCGTTGACAAGGATGGCGTCCCAACCACCAACCCGGCCGACTTTTTCGACGGCGGCGGGCACCTGCCGTTTGGCGGGCACAAGGGCTATACGCTGATGATGGCCGCCGAGTACCTCGGGCGGATCTTCACCGGCGCGGACAGCTACGTGGAGGAGGGGCGAGCCGGCGCGATCATGCTCCACCAGGGCGTCACCATGATCGCGATCAAGACGGACCTGTTCCAGCCCTTCGCCGAATATGCCGAACGGGCGGACGAGATGGAGCGTCGCGTGCGCGCGGTGTCGCCGGCGCCCGGCTTCGATGAGGTGCTGGCGCCGGGCGATCTGGAGGCGCGCACGCGCGAACAACGCCGGCGTGAAGGCATCCCAATCGAGGATGATATCTGGGATTCGCTGGTCAAGGCGGCTGCCTCGGTCGGCGTGGAAATCGCATAACCTGCAACGGACACAACCTACTCGCCACCGTTGTTCAGTTCAAGGAAACTACAATGACAAATTCGCAACTCTCTGCCGAAACGCTCGACGCGCTGCGCCGCATCGACAGCGCCACAGTCGCCAATGCCATTGAACACTTCGAAGTCCGCGATCCGGTCACAGGGTATTCCTCGCTGGAGCTGCGTTGTCAGTTCCCCGAGAATGAGCCGATGGTCGGCTACGCGGTGACCGCCACGCAAGACACCACCAGCGCCGGCGACGACAGGCCCAATCGCCTGCACGACGTCCTGGACATGGTCGCGGCCGCGCCCAAGCCGGTGGTCCTGGCCGTCCAGTACACGGGCGGGGACCGCATGCGCAGCTGTCTGGCCGGCGACATGTTCTGCTCGGCACTGCAGAAGCTGGGCGGGGTCGGGATAGTGACCGATCTGGGGAGCCGTGACTTTCAAGGCATTAAGGAGCGCGCGCCGGGTTTCCAGCTCTTCTGCCCCGGCGCTGTCGTCTCGCACGGATATGGCGCCTATACCAATGTGGGAACAACAATTTCGATCTACGGGCTGACGATTCAGCCAGGCGACCTGTTGCACGGAGACGCCAACGGTGTCGTCGCAATCCCTCTCTCTATCGCCGAAGAGGTCGCCGACCAGGCGCAACGCGTGCTGGATATTGAGCGATCCTACTTTGATTTCCTTGCCAGCGACCAGTACAGCTACGAGGGGTTGAAGAAGCGCATGGGGCGTGAAGAATAGCGGCTCTCCCGTCTGTGTCGATCACGTCTGTGTCGGTCACATCTGTGTCGATCACATCAGAGCAGGCTCCGGAGGAGGATCCAGATGACGGCTGCCCAAACGTCCACAACCCGCAGGCAGACGGCGCGCGAACGCGTTCAAGAGTTGATGGCGCACCGCGAGTCCGGCGTATTTCTGGCCCTGGTGATCTTCTTTGTGGTCATGTACTCGGTTTCGCCGATCTTTCGGTCGCCCTTCAACCTGACCACCATTCTCAGGCAGATTTCGATCACGTCGATCGTGGCGATGGGCCAGACGCTCGTGATCGTATCGGGATCTTTCGATCTGTCGCAGGGGTCGATAGCCGGCCTGGCGGCGATGGTAACGGCCAAGCTGTGGAAGAACTTCGGCCTGGCGCCGCCCATCGCCATCATGGGCGGGTTGGGGGTGGGCGTGCTGTGCGGCTTCCTCAACGGCGTTCTGGCGGCTCGCTTTCGCCTTCATCCGATTGTGATGACGCTTGCCACGGGCGCGGTCTTTCTCGGCGTCAATTTCTATATCACGCGCGGGGAGTCGATCATTGGTCTGCCCGACGGCCTGACCTGGCTCGGCAAAGGGCGCATCGGTCAGGTGCCGGTGCTGATCATTCTGATGTTTATCGTCGCCTTCCTCATGCACATTCTGCTGACGCGGACGCTGTTCGGGCTGCGGGTGCGGATGATCGGCGGCAACCTGAAGGCCAGCCAGGATGTGGGCATGAACGTCGAGCGCATCCGCATCGGCATCTTCACGCTGAGTGGCTTTCTGGCGGCGCTGGGCGGGATCGTTCTGCTGGGCCGGGTGGGCAATGCGCTGCCCCAGATCGGCCAGGGGCTGCTGTTTCCGGTGGTCACGGCCGCAATTGTGGGCGGCACGCTGCTGACCGGAGGGGTTGGCTCGATGGCTGGCACACTGATGGGCGCGGCCATCATGGGGATTGCCCGCAACGCGCTGGTCGTCCTGAAGCTGGACATCTATCTGAATGATGTCATGCAGGGGGGGCTGGTGGTGTTAGCCCTGCTGATCGACCAGTTCCGGCGGGGCGAGTTGACCTGGCGCATCATATTCGGTCGCGATCGTTAGCCCGGCCGGCGCCGGATCCGGCGTTCGGCGGCGAACGGTCTTTGTGGCTGCTGACCACGGGCCACAGATGTAAGGAGGTGGCGATGGAAGAAATGTCGTGCGTTACCGGTTGCATCACCGGTCGCATCACCCGATTGGATACCATGTCTTTCAGACCACGGAGGAAATAGCAATGAAGCGTCTTATTTTGGGCACAACGTTGATGGTCCTGCTGGTTGTGGGGCTGGCTGCCTGCACCGTGCCGGAAACGGTGGTCGTTGAGCGGGAGCCGGATTGCGGCGAAACCGAGCGCTACATCGTCAGCGCGCCGCTGGTGCATCCTTACATTACAGCCTGGCAGGGCGGCGCGGAGGCGGCCGCGGAGGAGCTTGGCGTTGAGATCGTATTCCTGGCGCCGGCCGAATACAGCCCTGAGAAGCAGCTGGAGATGACCGAGTCTGCTCTCTCGCTGCCCTGCATCACCGGCCTCAGCGTGATGACGGGCGTGCCGGACATCATGGAAGGCATCCTGTCGCAGGCCAAAGAGAGAGGGCTTGGCACCACCCAGAATGCCTCCTGCTCCGAGGCGGTCAATGCCGACGTCTGCATGGCGACCGACTTCTACACGGCCGGCGCGACCGTAGCCGAACGGCTGGTTGATCTGATGGGCGGCGAAGGCAATGTGGTGGTTGCGTTTGGCGAGCCGGGCAATGTGGTGGACAAGGACCGCCAGGCCGGGCTGGAGGACTACTTCGCCGAACATGCGCCGGACATCAAGGTGATCGGCGTGCTGATCGACTGCGACAACCCGGAGGGCACGGTCCGCTGCGCGGAAGAGGCTCTGGTCACCTATCCTGAAATGGATGCCTACTACTCGCTCGGCAACCTGAATTCGGTCGGCGCGACGGTGGCTTTCCCGGATGCCGGCCGTGACGACGTTATCGTTACGGGCGTGGATGACGCGCCGGAGATCGTCGAGGGCATCCGCAATGGAACCGTCTCCTTCACCTACGTTCAGCAGCCTTACGGTCAAGGTTACCTGGCGGTCTACATTCCGTGGATGATTAAGCACCAGGGCGTGCAGGCTACCGCCCAGTACCTTGACACCCGCATCACGCTTGTCGACCAGTCCAACATCGACAGCTACCAGGATACGATGAAGCAGAATTTCCTGGAGATCAAGGAGCTGGTCGAGACGGAGGTCTTGCAGTAAGAGAAGTGAGGAATATCGAGGGGTGGGAAGAGAATGCTCTTCTCGCCCCTCAAAGCAATTGTGAGTATAGCCATGAGCATTGAGCACGCGGTGGAGATGCGAGGAATCTCGAAGAGATTTGGCAACGTCCAGGCGCTCAACGGCGTCGATCTGGAGTTGCGGCGCGGGGAGCTGTTGGGCCTGGTCGGCGACAACGCGGCCGGAAAATCTACGCTGATGAAGACGCTCTTCGGGTCGGTGATTCCGGACGCGGGCGAAATTTTCGTTGAAGGGCAAAAGGCCGGGTTGCGCAATCCGCGCGACGCCCAGGCGCTGGGGCTGGCGATGATCTACCAGGATCTGGCGGTATTCAACAACCTGGACGTTGCGGCCAATGTCTTCACCGGGCGGGAGTATACCAGGCGCGTTCTGGGCATCACTTTTCTCGACAAGAAGAGAATGTACGACGAGTCGCATGCGCTGCTCGAGCGACTGCGCATCAACATCAGCTCGCCCAAACTGCTGGTTGAGAGGATGTCCGGGGGGCAGCGCCAGATGGTGGCGGTGGCGCGGGCGATCGGCTTCGATGCCAGGATTCTGATCATGGATGAGCCGACAGCCGCGTTGGGGGTGAAGGAAACCAACACGCTGCTGGACCTGATGGCGGAACTGCGCGATCAGGGCATTTCGATCATCCTGATCACGCACCGCATTACCGATGTCCTGTCCATCGGCGACCGGGTGATGGTGCTGAAGGGCGGAGAAAGGCAGGGCGTGCTCGACGTTGAGGATTCAACGCTGGAGGATGTAGAGAATCTGATCGTGCGCGGGCGGCCTGAGGGCGGCGGCTGATTTACTTTCACGCTGAAAGTACGCTTTCTGCCGCGCTTTCGTATTGCGTATTCCGTATTGCGTATAGCGTAGGGGCAAGCGAGATGTCGGCGTCCCAACGTGCAGACCATACGAAAAGCCCTGGCAACAAACGGGATTCACATTAGCGGCTCCAAACAGTTGCCGCGGAGCGGGCGGAATCGATGGCTGAGAAAACAACCCCTTTTGCCGCAGGATTTGACAAGGCCACCCTGATCACGGGGGGCAGTAAGGGCATCGGCTCAGGCTGTGCCCGGGTCTTTACACGGGCGGGGGCAGGCGTAGTGATCTGCGACATCGACGAGGAGACGGGGCGCACGCTGGCCGCTGAGTTGACCGCGAACGGGCCGGGCGAGTGCCACTTTGAACCGTGTGATGTGCGTCAGCCCGCCGAGGTCGAACGGGTCATTGAGCGGACAGCGGCGCGCTTTGGACGGCTGGACTGTCTCATCAACAACGCCGGTCAACACCCTCCGCACCAGCCGATCGATGAATTCTCTGTCGAGGCGTTCAAGGAGTTGCTGCAGCTCAACCTGGTCAGCATTTTCGCGGCCTGCAAATACGCGCTTCCCCATCTGCGCAAGACACGCGGCAGCATCATCAACCTGGGCAGCATCGTGGGCGCGATGGGGCAGTGGCAGGCTACTACCTACTGTGCTTCAAAGGGCGGGGTTCACGGCTTTACGAAGGCGCTGGCGATTGACGAAGCCAGGCACGGTGTGCGAGTGAATGCCATTATGCCCGGCAATATCCTTACGCAGAGCCGCCTCGATCTTGAAGCGACCATGGAATACGGCCAGGCGTTTCACGACTTTGTGGAGACATGGCAGTGGACCGGGCGCAGCGGGACAGTAGAAGAGGCGGGCAATCTCTGCCTCTTTCTGGCAAGCGACGCGGCCAGCTTTATCACCGGCGCAGAAATACCCCTCACCGGCGGCATTGAGCTTGGGCAGGGCCCTAAAGTGACCGTCAGCGAGGATGAAGTGAGACCACAAACGGATAGTGGATAGGACACTCCACTATCCGCCCGTCACTTATTTCCGCTCTCTCCTCGGAATCCTAACTTTCTATCTGAACTGACTTCAACTATCAGGCGTGACAAGATGCAGCGGCTCCAGTCCCTGGGAGACCCGCTCGACGTTGGTGGCGGCGGCCTGGCCGCGGCGCTGCGTAGTCTCTTTGGTTACGCCGGCGATGTGCGGGGTGCAGTACATGTTGTCCATCTGCAGCAGCGGGTGGGAGCTTCGCAGCGGCTCGGTCGCGAACGCGTCCATACCGGCGGCCCGGATCTGCCCGCTCTGTAACGCCTCGACCAGGGCGTCCTCGTCCACGATTGGGAGGATGGCGGCGTCCGTACAATTGATGTCGATGTGACCTTGCCGGCCGGTGAACGCGCCATACAGGTCGAGTATTACGAGAATGGCGGAATCGCGCGTGTTGCTTTCTGGTGGCAACTCGCGCCGACGGCTACGCCCACGCCGACGCCCACGCCAAATGTTGAGGCACCCGGCGACCCGGCCACTGCAACACCAACGGCGACGCCCTAACCTGAGTCTGGATAGCAACGGAGGAGGGCCAAGCCGTGGCACACAAATACTCGGTTATTCTGGATACACTTGCGGGTGACGGAGGAAACGTCTGGGAGAGGCCGCGAAAGGTGCTAAGGAGGATGGCCTACGCCAACTGAAGCGGCGACAGTCAATGGCGCCATCACAGGGTCTCAGGATACAGTAGTCAAAGCGCTTCCATTCATGGCCGCGCGCGCGGCCATGAATGGAAGTTCACTTATGGCAGGATGCGGGCCGTAGAGGGAAGCGAGCGTTTCAATTGTCGCTTCTGTCTTGATAGCCACAGCCACGGGAGCCAACGCATCAGCGGCCTGATGTCCCACCGCCAATCCTCCGACCACCTGCCTGTTCCGATTCCACGCCAGCCTTATAAAGCCTTCCGTATGTCCTGAGATATGCGTCTTAAGGCCAGTCGCCATTGCCACTTCCACGCACTGGACCGAGTCGTCGGCTGCCGACAGTATCCCTACTTGCGCCACCTGCGGATTGGAAAGAAACGGAATCACCATACAGGTTTCGTCATATGGTTCCGTCTCCTGCCCGGCAGCATGAAGTGCGGCAACGCGGGCATGGGCCATTGATACGCTTCCCGCTCTGAGCTGTCGAGCGTCACCCGCCACATAGATTCCCTCAATGTTCGTCTGTCCATAGCCATCAGCGCGCACAGAGCCCCGCGCGTCAACCTGCACACCCGCGGCCGCCAAATTGAGCGGCGCAACGTTGGGTCGATTGCCGATGGTTACAAAGGCCATCTCCGCCTCATGGCGTGAGCCGTCCGACTTCACAGCTGCGACGTAATCCTGATATCGATTCAGCTCTGCAACCGGCTCTCCCGGTCGGATCTGAACGCCTCTCCGCCAGAGCATATCGACCAGGAATGCGTCGGCCTCCGGAGCGATGGCGCAGCTTGGCCCCCCGGGCAGGACAAGCCAGGTCACGTCAATGTTGAGTGCGCTGAATATGTGGACAAACTCAAATCCGGTCGGCCCATCACCGATCACGATCATACTTGCAGGCAGATGGGGCATTTGATGGGCTGTAGCAGGCGAAAAGACCCGATTGGCGTCCGGGGCCAAAGGCGGCGGCACGTAGGGAGTCGATCCCGCGGCCACAATGAACGCATCGGCCTCTACCGTCATTTCGCCATCGGAACTGTTCGCTATCATCAACCGGCTTGGCGACTGAAACGATGCCGTTCCCTTGATGATCCGTACGCCAAGATCCTGCAAACGGCCCGCCTGCTGAGCGCGCCACTGGTTGGCAATTCTGTCTGCATGAGCATGTACCTCGGCAAGAGCGAACCGGCTCAGGTCGGAAAACTCTTCTGTCGCGGACGCAAATGGGCCAAGTGAGGCATATAGATTGTCGACAGCAGCCAGCCATACCCGGCTGGGCAGGAGCTGATACCAGGCGCCAACGGGACGATCCGACACGATGGTGACGGCGTCTGTGTAAAGGGCTGCCGTACTGGCCGCTTCTACGCCGGCGGGCCCGCCGCCAATCACGACAATGCGCTTTTTCATCAGTACTCCCGCTTTGTTTACCAGGATATCAGCCCTTTGGCCCCATTATTCTTGATAGCTGCGTTCAAGGGCATGGCAGTCTACCTATAACAGACCAGGCCGTATCTTTGATCCGGCTGTACGAAAAAATGTATCCCCCGGCAGCAGCGCGCTTGCCAGATTTAAGTGCGCCTGACGCGGCAAGAGATTCCGCCGAACTGCTGTGGCTGCCTACAAACATAGAGATTATACTACGACAGCGAAGGGTCTGTTCCACGTGAAACTGTGGGCCAGAAGCGTACCTTGTGCACCATGTTTGCCCGCCGCCGGTCGCCCGTCACTCACGGGCCGCCTACCACATAGGAAACAAGATGATAACGAAAACCGCGGATGAGCTTCATTCTCTGGTCAAACGGGTCCTGCTGGCCGCCGGCGCGGATGAGGGCAACGCCGAGGAGACGGCCCAGCACCTGGTGCTGTCCAACCTCAGCGGTGTGGACACGCACGGCATATGGCACATCCCCATCTACTTGGCCGCGATCCAGGCCAACGAGCTTCTGCCCGCGTCCAAACCGGCGATCCTGCAGGAAACGGCCAACAGCGCACTGGTGACGGGCAACTGGACTTTTGGCCACGTAACCGCCAAATATGCGATGGAGCTGGCGATCAGCAAGGCCAGAACGCAGAACGCGGCCGTGGTCGGTATTGTGCAGATGTACCACATCGGGCGGTTGGGCACCTACGTGGAGATGGCGGCCGCAGACAGAATGATCGGCATGGTCTGGGGCGGGGGCTACGGCCAGGTGGAGCCTGTGTCCGTGCCGTACGGGGGCAAGACCCGCGTGCTGCACACCAATCCGATCTCGATCGGTCTGCCTGCCGGCGAAGAGTCGACGATGATGTTCGACTGGGCCACGACCGCTCTCTCCGGCGTCAAGGTTGAGAATGCCTACCGCCGTCGTGAACAGCTACCGCCGAACAGCATCGTTGATAAAGATGGCGTTCCAACGACCAACCCGGACGACTATTTCGCCGGCGGCGGGCACATGCCCTTTGGCGCGCACAAGGGTTACACCCTGATGATGACCGCGGAGTTCCTTGGGCGGATCTTCACCGGCGCGGACAGCTACGTGGAAGCGGGACGGGGCGGCTCCGTTTTTCCCCACCAGGGGGTCACCATGATGGCGATCAAGGCGGACCTGTTTCAGCCTTTTGTCGATTATGCCGAACGGGCGGACGAGATGGAGCGCCGCGTGCGGGCGGTACCGCCGGCGCCGGGCTTCGACGGCGTGATGGCCCCGGGGGATATGGAAGCGCGCACGCGGGAGCAGAGACGGAGCGAGGGCATTCCTATCGCCGACGACGTCTGGCAGTCCTTTACGGAGGCAGCTGCGTCGGTCGGGCTGAAAGTCAGCTAGATTGCGTTGGACACAGGCCGCCGGAAACCCGTACAGCTACACAGGATTGAGACACCGCTCAAGACGCCGGGAATCGCCTCGGCCCGGCTTGGAATCGCGAACGCACACCCCAATAGGCAGGCAGTGTACCCGTACAGTGTTCAGTACAGTATTCAGTACAATGTTCAGTACAGTCTGCCGGCCCGATAGCGCACTGACTTCAACTATCAGGCGTGACCAGATGCAGCGGCTCCAGCCCCTGGGAGACCCGCTCGACGTTGGTGGCGGCGGCCTGGCCGCGGCGCTGCGTAGTCTCTTTGGTTACGCCGGCGATGTGCGGGGTGCAGTACATGTTGTCCATTTGTAGCAGCGGGTGAGAGCTGGGGAGCGGCTCGGTCGCGAAGGCGTCCATTCCGGCGGCGCGGATCTGCCCGCTCTGTAACGCTTCGACCAGCGCGTCCTCATCCACCAGAAGCCCGCGCGCCACGTTGATCAACACGGCCGTCGACTTCATCAGTTCGAACTGCCGCGCCCCGATCATGTGCTTTGTCTGGGCCGTGCTTGGGGTGTGGAGCGACAGATAGTCGGCCTCGGCGATCAGATGGTCCATGTCGCTGGGATCCCCGAAGAAGGAGACATTACACTCGTCGCGCACCGACTGCGGGATGTCGGCGATGTCGACCGCCATGACTTCCATGCCCATTGCGTGGCCGCGCTTGGCCAGTTCACGCCCGCTCGCGCCCAGCCCGACCAGCCCGAGTTTCTTGCCGGCCAGCTCATCGTTCAGGGGCAGGCTGAAGAGCTCGGCGCGCATGTTCGCCTGCGCGGTACGATGGTTTTTGGCGATCAGGAGCATCAGGGTAAGCGCGTGCTCGGCGAGGGCGACGGCACTGAAAGGGCCGGGTGTATTGGCGAACGGCATCTCTTTTCTGAAGAAGTATGGCATATCCCAGTGATCGACGCCGACCGAGAGCACCTGCCATAACTTGACGCCGGCATCGACTGCCGCATCGACCATCTCGTGCGTGCAGCCTGCGCACGCCACCACCACGTCGATGCCTTCAAACTGCGGAGCCACCGGCTTGTCATGATCGTACATCGTAATCGGGTAGCGTCCGTCGACCGCCTCGACAAAGCCATCGTACCAGTACTGCATGACGGGATTGAAGGGAAGAAAGAGAATTTGCATTGTCAGAACCTCGTAAAATCAGTGGTCAGTGGTTAGTGGATAGTGGTCAGTGAACAGCCCGCGCATTTCTCCCCATGATGCCATGTAAGTGGTGGGGGTTCAAACCGGGGCGGGGCAAGTCAGGCCTCAATTGTGACGCCGAGGGTGTCTGCGGTCTCGTTGATTTCCTGCCAGATGCTGTCTTCGACCGGGATGCCGTGCTCGCCGCGTTGTTGGGCGGTGCGGTATTCCGGTTCACCGGGGAAGAGGACTTCGCTGACACCGGGTTGGGGGCGCGCCGACTTCACCCAGGCGATCTGCTCCTGGACGGTCTCGATGAAGTCGTCGTAGGGAAGCAGGGCCTCGATGTTGATGGCCTGGAAGTAGACGCCGTTGCCGGTCTGGTCCCTCTCTTTGCCGGTACAGCCGGCGCCGGAGAGCGCGCCGGCCAGCAGCTCGGCCACGATGCCGAGCGCAAAGCCCTTGTGGCCCACGATACCGCCCAGGGGCAGGAGCGCGCCCGCGGGGGGCCCGTAGAAGGCGGCGGGATCGGTGGTGGGATTGCCTTCGGCGTCGACGATTACGCCTTCGGGCAGCTGCTTGCCCGCGTATTGGGTAACGCGGACTTTGCCTTCGGGGAATACAGACGTCGTTATGTCAACCATGACGGGCCACGGCCCGCCGCTCGGCATGGCGAAGGCGATGGGGTTGGGGGAGAGCCGCCGTTCGGCGCCGCCAAACGGGGCCACTGAGCCGCTGGTGCCATAGGAGTTGACGACGGCCATGCCGATCATACGCGCCTCGGCGGCCATGGTGGGGTATTCGCCCACGCGCCCCACGTGCTGGCTGCCGCGCACGACGACGGTGCCGATGGCGACCTGGCGCGCCTTCTCGATCGCGAGCTTCATCGCCTGGCGTGCGATGACCATGCCCCAGCCCTGATGCGCCTGGATGACGGCTGAGGCCGGTGTCTCGCGCTCGATCTCGATGGGCGTGCCCGGCCGGATCGCGCCGCTGCGAATCTGGCCAACGTATTGCGGTATGCGCATTACGCCATGCGAGTCGTGTCCAAACAGGTTGGCGCGCACCAGCACCTCGCAGACGGTTTCCGATTCGGCGTGAGGCGAGCCGGCCGCGTCCAGGATCCGGGTGCCGATGTCTTGCAGCTGGGCGGCGGTCAGATATTTCATGTTTTTTGCTCCAGGTGGGTTGCTGCGGAATGCGGTGGCGGCTAATCAGGCCAGTGCTTTCACACTGCTGTCGTCGAGCGGGCTGAGGGGAGTAAAGTCGCGGTTGTTCTGATACCACGGGCGCTCGGTGCCTGTGCAGGCGTTGCTGACGGCGTTATAAATCAGGTACATGATCGCCCGGCGCCAGGGGGAGACATTGTTGGCCGAACCGTGCAGCACGTTGCAATGGATGAATGCGACCGAGCCGGCCGGCCCGACCAGCGCTTCGATCCCGTTCTCGGCCGCGAGCCGTTCAAAGGTCGCATTGTCGATGTGATGCAGCGCGTAGCCTCGCCCGGCGGCGTCCTTGTGCAGCTTGGCGTCGAGAAGGCCATGGCGCTGCGAGCCGGGCACGATCAGAAGGGGAGAGGTGACCGCGGTGCAGTCGTCAATGAAGACCGATACCATGATGCAGTTCGGTTCCGGCATGCCGTCGATCGAATTCCAGGGCGGGTAATCCTGGTGCCAGTCCCACGAGGCGCCGCCGCCGAAGCCCTGTTTGGGGTTGATACGGCTCTGATGGAGATAGACGTCGTCGCGCAGCAGCTGGCGCACCGGGTTCAAGAGACGGGGCAGCAGGGTCAGGCAGCGGAACGGCTCGGAATAGGTATGCGCGCCGAAGGCGAGCCTGACCGAGGATGGATCATCCTTTTCGGTGATTATCTCCGGCCCTGGGCGATTGAGGATCTCGGGTACCGCTTCCTGCAAGACGGCCACTTCATCGCTGTCGAGCAGATCGGGGAAGAACAGGTAGCCCTGTTCATCATATTGTGCAATCTGCGCGCTGCTGAGTTTCATGTTTTGATCTCCAAGATTCGATCCGCGATGGCACGCGGAGGGGCGCGGTGAAAACCTTTTGTCCACGAAGGGCCGCGAAGAACTGCAACTGCAACATCTTTTGTCCACGGAGAACTGCAACTGCAACACCTTTTTGTCCACGAAGGGGCGCGGAGAACACCTTTCTTTGATCCGCGAAGGGGCGCGAAGAACACCAACGGCGGATTGGATTTTCTTTGCTTGACTGGGCGGCCATTTAGGGATCAGCCGCACTTTGCTTCTGCAAATCGCTGTTCTGACAGACGTCGGCGTTCCCTGGTGATATCAACGCTCTTTTGCCCACATTCCCGGGTCGGAGGAGGAATAGGGCCAGCCTGAACCGCCGACCAGGTGGAACTCTTCCGCTTTGCCGCACAGCCAGTAGAACATCTCAGCCACGCGCGGGACAGACTGCCACTTGCGGTGGCCGCCGGTGAAATAGTTGCTTGTATAGGAATAGTCGGCGCCGGCGAAATCAAAATCGGGGCGCGCGTTCCAGTCGCGCGCGGGTGGGGTTGTGCGCCAATAGACCCACTTCAGCAGGTTGCGGGTCGATTGATCGACCTTGTCGGGCTGCCGGTGCCAGATCGAATAGGCTGTGACGAACACCGATCCGGCGGGCGCGGTGGTCGGCACCTGGCCGTTCAGGTTGCCAAAGCGCTCTATGTCCTCCCTGGTTATGGGCACAAGGTGCGAGCCGGGCAGGAACAGGGTCGGGCCCATCTCCAGGCTGTTCGCCTGGGGAATATAGAAGACCTGCAGCAGATTGCAGGCGCGCTCGAAGTCGGAACCGGCGTCGATGTGCCAGTATCTGGCTGCTTCCGGACCCACCAGGCGATGGTTGGCCATCCACTCGGGGAGCTGGAAGTTGGCGCCCAGCAGGGAGCGGATGACGCCGGCGACGGCCGGATGCAGCAGCACTTCGTCGATGAAGCGCTCATCCCGTACCAGCTGATGGGGGTCTGATCCCGCCTCGTCAAGATAGTCGAAAACCCAGTTGTTGGTGGAGTCCGGTATCACGCCTTCGAGGGTGAGAAGGCCCGTTTTGCAGAATTCCAGGACCTCCTCATCTGTCAAGGTTGGCTGGATGTCATCGGTCGCGCGAAGTGCCTCATACGCCATTGGTTACCTCCTGCATGTCGTGCACGAGAGCCATCAGGTTCGCAGTCAGATTTTGGCTTCAAGAATCTGCAGAATTTCGAAAACCATGCCGTTGGGTGAGCGGAAGAATGCCAGACGGCGCGAGCCGAAGGCGGCGCTGATCTCCACCCGTTCAACCAGCACCTCCAGGCCCATGGCGGTGAGCCGTTCGTATTCCTGGTCCAGGTCCTCGACTTCGAAGACGGCGTGCGTCAGGCCGGGCTTCAACTCGTGGCCGAGCTTGTCCTCAAAGACCGTTTTGGGCGTGAGGAAGATTCGGGTGCCGCCGAATTCGACGAAGGCGTAGTCGACCTCCTCGCCGTCGGGCGCGGTGAACGTCTCACGCAGAACCAGCTTGGCCCCGATCTCCTGCCAGAACGCGATTTCGCTATTCATGTCATCGACTTTCATGCCGATGTTCCAGAGCGAGGCGTCCACTTATTCCCATTTCTCCAGAATGAACTCGCAGGTCACATGGACGTCGCGGTCGTGTCCTGTCAGCAGTTGGGCCGGAAAGCGGATTACACGCCAGCCGGCGTTGATGGCGTCCAGTGGCGTCTTATAGGGCCAGTCGGCGGGGTCGAAGGGGCCGTCGGAAACTGCGCCGTCGGCGACTTGCAGCATCCCGATCACTTCAGAGGTGACGGCGGTGGTTGCGGTCTGCAGGTAGAGCAGACTCTGTCGTCTGGCGCTGTTCTCCTGCAGCGCCTTGCCCAGCTCTCGCAGCCGCTCCTCGGTCAGTACTCCCCGTTTCAGCTGCTCGATACACGCTTCCAACTGTTGCGCGGCGGTATTCATTGTAAGACGCCCCTTTGTTGCTCGTCCTCAGCTGACAACAACCGGAATCTCAAGGTCGGGGATCTCCTCGTCCAGGGGGAAGAAGGGCCGCTGCATGCGCTCAAAGTTCAGGTTGCGCACGTGGGCCGGAGTGGGTCCGGGCGTGTCGACGATGAAAGCCGCCTTCATCAGGTCGCGATAGGCGTGGCGGTAGTTCATTGGATTCTTGACGCCGATGAACCTGGCCTGGCGTACATCCATGCCCACGCTGCGAAACTGCTCATCGCCCCAGTCGTAGGTCGGCTGCGACATGACCAGAAGCTGAATGCTGCCAATTTGCAGCACGGCCGAGAGACCCATTGAGGCCCAAGTGCCGCCAAAGAGGCCGCCGTTGTAGAGGAAGCTGCCGTCGCTGAGACGGCGCACGGTGCCGCTGACGGGTACGGGTTGGCCCCAGGTCGGGTCGAGGCTGTAGCCGACCTGCAGGCTGACGGTCTGGCCGATGCCGGCGTGCGCGCAGGCCTGGGCCGCGGCTGCATCGACCACCATCAGAAAGGCAGGCTCGTCTACGCCCAGCGCCAGTAGGTCGCGCAGCAGGGCGACGCTGTCGCCGGGCGCGCCGCCGCCGGCGCAGTCGGCGGTGTCCACCAGCAGCACGGGGCCCCCCTCGACCTGGCGGCCGCGGGCAACGGCTTCGGCGACGGTAAAATGCTCTACCTCGAACGCGCTGCGACGCTCCCAGAACTCGGCGGCCAGCGCACGAGCCTCATTTGCTGCCAGAGCGGGGTCGTTGTCGGTCACCACGACGCCGCCGCAGCCCATGCCGGGCAGGTCGTTGTAGGGATGGACCTGGAAGCAGGATACGGAGAGGATGCCCGGCTGGGTTTCAAGGCGTCGCGCCTTCCGCGTCAGGTGGGCCATCGGCCCGTCGCCGGAGGTCTGGCCGTTGCAGGCGCCGCAGATGATGGGGACCTTGGCCAGGGCCGTCACCGGACTGACGTCGCCACGAACTGTGCTCAACAGCAGGCTGGCCCCGCGTTCACCGGTGGAGTAGGTGTCGTCGTGGGGATAGTGGGTGAACGACACGAGGGCGTTGGCCTCCCTGACCATGCGCGGGGTAACGTGCGCGTGCAGGTCGAGCGTCATGACGATCGGCAGGTCCGGACCCACGATGCGGCGCACGGCATCGAGGATGTCGCCCTCGGGGTCCTCTTGTGAAGCGGTGACCATGGAGCCGTGCATGGCGAGGATGAGGCCGTCAAACGGCATCGCGGCGCGCAGTCGCGCCAGCAGCGTTTCCTTCAGCTCGGTGTAGCAGGCGTCCGAAAGGGCGCCGCCCGAGACGCTCCGGGCCGCCAGCAGAGGGAGCACGTGCGCGCCCTCCTCTGCGCAGGTGGCGAGGATGCCGGCGACTTCGCAGTCGGTGCCTGCCAGTTGCAGCAGGGCATCGCCTTCATGGACATAGGAGTTGGCAAACAGGGCCAGGTCGGTCTGGGTGGCCGCGAACTGGTTGCTTTCCTGGAAGATCGAGCCGATGCCGATGCGCATTGCTGTCATTGGATTGCCTCTTCGGGCCCCATTTGCGCAGGGGGCGCATCGAACAAATGCGATAGGGAAAGTATCAGATGTTACCGATGGGCGCGTTCCAACAGATGGACAGAGAAATTATACCCACGTAATTGGGGAAGGACAATGTTGGTTCATATGGGGGCGTGAAAGTAGACTATTGTGACTGGTTCAGACCGACATCATCGAAATGGAGTAAACCATGTTTCGTTCTGCCTCTGTAACTCTCATCCTCGCGCTCGCGCTGTTCATCGCCGGTTGTGTTGCCATCCCAGCCAAGAGCGAACCGGCAGCCTATACCCAAGCAGTCGTGCAGGATGCCATCCGCCTCTACAACAATGATGGCCGCCAGGCAGCCATCGACCACTACAGCTCGCCCGACAACGTGGACGGGCAATGGTACGTCTTTATCATCGACGGAGATGGGTACACCATCGCGCACTTTAGGCCCGAATTAGTAGGGCGGGACCCTGCGCTGCGCGTGGATGCGACCGGCTATTTTTATGGGGACGAGATTCTGAGCGCGACCGAGGCAGGGAAGTGGGTCAGCTACGTCTTCAAGAACCCGGATACGGGGGAGGAGACGCTTAAACACACATGGATGGTGCGGCACGACGGGCTGTTTTTCGGCTCGGGCTGGTATGAGTAGGAGTAATCATACCGAGGCATTGATAGTTCGCGACAAAAGGTAATCCAGATCTAACCCAGTCGAAATGGAGACAAACGTGTTTCGTTCTGCCGCCCTGTTTCTCGTCCTTACGCTCGCACTCCTCGCCGCCGGTTGCGTCGCCATTCCCACCAAGAACGAACCGGCAGCTTACACCCAGGCGATTGTGCAGGATGCCATCCGCCTCTACAGTCAGGAAGGCCGCCAGGCGGCCATCGACCACTACAGTTCGCCCGAAAACGTGGACGGGCCATGGTACGTCTTTATTATCGGCGAAGATGGGTACACCATCGCGCACTTCAGCCCTGAAATAAAGGGGCGGGACCCCGCGCTGCGGGTAGACTCCACGGGCTACTTCTTTGGCGACGACATGCTGAGCGCACCTGAAGAAGGCAAGTGGATCAGCTACGTCGCCACAAACCCGGACACGGGAAACGAGGCGCGTAAGCACGCATGGATGGTGCGTTATGACGGACTGATCTTCGGGTCGGGCTGGTACGAGGAGGAGTAGTCTTGCCGGGGAATTGAAAGTACACGATAGAAGATAAACCAAGTCTAACCCAGTCGAAATGGAGACAAACGTGTTTCGTTCTGCTGCCCTGTTTCTCGTCCTGACGCTTGCGCTTCTCGTCGCTGGTTGTGTTGCCATCCCAACCAGGAACGAACCGGCGGCCTACACGCAGTCGCTCGTGCAGGACGCCATCCGCATCTACGATCAGGAAGGCCGCCAGGCGGCCATCGACCACTACAGCTCGCCCGAAAACGTGGACGGGCAATGGTACGTCTTCATTATCGGCGAAGATGGGTACACTATCGCTCACTATAGACCTGAAAGTGTAGGGCGGGATCCCGCGCAGAGGGTAGATGCCAGCGGCTACTTTTATGGCGACGACATTTTGGGCGCTACCGAAGCAGGAATATGGGTCAGCTACGTCCACGACAAACCGGATTCAGGGGAGGTGACGCGCAAGCACACGTGGGTCGTTCGCCATGACGGGCTCTACTTCGGGTCGGGCTGGTACGAGAAGGAGTAGTGCGGCCGGAAGGGACGCGGATTGAGAAGCGCTCTCCTTGCGGCTTTGTCTGCTTTACGTTACGCGTTTCCCCGCTGCGCGCCATCTCTCATGCTGAGGGCGTGCTGAACAGCGGCATAGGGGAAGACGGTACTAAGTCACCCGATGGACGCGTTGCAACAGACGGACAGAGATTGAAAAGTTAAGCGACCGTGACAGGGGGCAATCGCATCTGATTTCGTATGCCTGAATAGCTGAAATTTGCCAGAAAGTCCACGAAGGGCACCCACACGGGGTGCCCTTACGGATCTGGCAGCCCACACAGGGCAGGCAGCCTCCCAAGGCATTGACCCAGTGAGATGCACTTGCCCTGAACCGGAGCAGGGAATTCTTGCGCGGAGGGATGCGTGAAGGTACGCTGTGGCAGAAGTGCCATAGTTACCTTCCGCGCAATGGAGAATATCATGAATCGATTTGCCCCCCTGTTTCTCGTGCTCGCGCTCCTCTTCGCCGGTTGCGTTGCCATCCCAACCAAAAACGAACCGGCGGCCTACACCCAAGCGGTCGTGCAGGATGCAATTCGCCTCTACAACAGTGAAGGCCGCCAAGCAGCCATCGATCACTACAATTCGCCCGACAACGTGGACGGGCAATGGTACATCTTTATAATCGGCGAAGATGGTTACTCAATCGCCCACCACAACCCTGACATTTTAGGGAGGGACCCCGCGCTGCGCGTGGATTCGACCGGCTACTTTTATGGGGACGAGATGATGAGCGCGACGGAGGCAGGAAAGTGGGTCAGCTACGTTTTCACAAACCCGGACACGGGGGAGGAGACGCTTAAACACACTTGGATGGTACGCTATGACGGACTGCTCTTCGGGTCGGGCTGGTACGAGAAGGAGTGATGCGGCCGGAAGGGCCGCGGAGTAGGAAGCGTTGTCCGAGCGGCGTTGTCAATTTTACGCTACGCGTTTCCCCGCTGCGCGCCTTCTTTCATGCTGGGGACGCGCAGAACAGCGGCATCGGGGAAGACGGTAATAAGTCACCCGATGGACGCGTTGCAACAGACGGACAGAGATTGAAAAGTTAAGCGACCGTGACAGGGGGCAATCGCATCTGATTTCGTATGTCTGAATAGTTGAAATTTGCCAGAAAGTCTACGAAGGGCACCCCGTGTGGGTGCCCTTGCGGATCTGGCAGCCCACACAGAGCAGGCAGCCTCCCAAGGCGTTGACCCAGTGAGATGCGCTTGTCCTGAACCGGGGCAGGGAATTCTTGCGCGGAGGGATGCGTGAAGGTACGCTGTGGCAGATGTGCCATAGTTACCTTCAACGCAATGGAGAAAATCATGAATCGATTTGCCCCCCTATTTCCCGTTCTCGTGCTCGCGCTCCTCTTCGCCGGTTGCGTTGCCATCCCAACCAAAAACGAACCGGCGGCCTACACCCAAGCGATCGTGCAGGATGCAATCCGGCTCTACAACAGTGAAGGCCGCCAGGCTGCCCTCGACCATTACAGTTCGCCCGACAACGTGGACGGGCCATGGTACGCCTTCATTGTCGGCGAAGATGGGCGCACCATTGCGCACTTCCGCCCCGAATTGATAGGGCGAGACCCGGCGCTGCGCGTTGACGTCACAGGCTACTTCTATGGCGATGACTTACTGAGCGCCACTGAAAAGGGAAAATGGCTCAGCTTCGTCTTCTACAACCCGAACACGGACGAGGAGACGCTCAAGCACGTATGGGTGGTGCGCCATGAAGGGCTGTACTTCGGGTCGGGCTGGTACGAGGAGGAGTAGTGCGGCCGGGCGGGACGCGGAGTAAGAAACGATCCCTGGGTCCACCAGACAGGAGGATGTCATGAAGATCGGACTGTTTACGGATAGCCTGCCCACTTCCTTCACCGAGGCGCTTGACTGGGTTGTCGAGCAGGGGATCGAAGCAGTGGAGATCGGAACGGGCAATTTCTCGCCGGCTTTGCATTGCAACCTGGATGAATTGCTGCAAAGCCAGGAGGCCCGCACAGCATTTGCGTCCGCGATAGAAAGTCGCGGCCTGGTGCTGAGCGCTCTCAACTGCAATGGCAACCTGCTCGACCCGCACCCGGCGCGCGGCCAGGCATCGCAGGATGTCTTCTTTAAGACGGTAGAACTGGCCAATAAACTCGGCCTGGATACGATCGTGACGATGAGCGGCTGCCCTGGCGACCCGAGTGGGACACCCTACCCGAACTGGCCCACCCACCCGCAACAGCCGGAATACTCTGACCTGGAGCGCTGGCAGTGGGATGAAGTAATCACCCCTTTCTGGGAAAAGGCCGGCCGGTTCACTGCCGATCACGGCGTCCGGGTCGCGATCGAACTACACCCTGGTCAGTCTGCGTATAACACTCGCACCATGTTGCGCCTGCGCGCGATCGCCGGGCCGAGCGTGGGCGTCAACCTCGATCCCAGCCACTTTTTTTACCAGGGCATGGACCCGCTCATCGTGATCCCTGCGCTGGGAGAGGGGTTCATTTTCCACGTCCACGCCAAGGACACCCGCATCGACCCTTCTGAAATGGCTCTCAACGGCGGCCTCGACATGCGGCCGATGGACCTGGTTGCCGAGCGCTCGTGGGCCTACCGCACGCTGGGCTACGGCCATGGGGAGGCATGGTGGCGCGATTTCGTCAGCGCGCTGCGGCTGGCGGGCTACGACGGCGCGCTGAGCATTGAACACGAAGACCCGGTAATGAGCGCGTCCGAAGGCATCATCAAGAGTGTGAAATTCCTTGAGCCGCTGATATTGCGGACGATGCCGGAATAGTTGGCTTGTGGTAAGCGGATTGTCTGAGGGGGGACGCGGAGTGGGATGCGTCCCCTTTGGCGTAGAGTGTCCAGAGATGAACTTTGTTACGCCGGTTTTCATGCGCCTCTCTTTTGGCAGGGGCGTATGGTGATCGGCGTTTCACATTTCTATATTCAAAGGCCGGTTCACGGTCACCGTAACCCCGGGCGCGAGAGGAACCGTTCTCCCATTGACGACAAGCTCGTTGACCGCTAATTTGCCACTGCCGAGCTCGATTCTGAGCCGCTTCCCTTCCATCCCTATACTGCCCCAGGCGCCCTCCACGGAAAAGAAGGTGGCAAAGTTCTCGCGGTTCACCTGTGGCGAGAGCGCGATCCGGCCCCGGCTCAGATCGATCTGCAGACGGGCGTAGGCCTGCAGCAGGCCATAGCTCGCCATGGCGCGGGCATAATGGTCGCCACATTCGGGCTCATTCCAGGGATTGCGGGCGGTCCCGTCGTGGCGTGCGCGGATGGCTTCTACGATCGACTCACCTTCCGCCAACAGTCCTTCCTGGATCATCAGGCAAGCCACTTCATATTCGCACCCCGACCAGACTTCATGGGCACGCAAGACCGCGGTGAGTGGAATAATCTCTCCCGGCTCCTCGGGGAAGGTTGCGTAGACCACGCCCTGCTCCTCGTTGACTGCGAAAGCGCGCAGGAAGTTGGTCGGCACTTCATTCATGCGCTTGAAGTTATGACGATAGATGGACCGGAGCGCTGTGCGGAGATGTTCAGCGGGCACAAGCCGACCCAGGCCGACCAGGTTCGCCAGCCACTGGCCGAAAAGCTGGTCCGACAGGCAGCCATTGTGGACCTGGTTGTAGGGGGCTTGATCCTGCTCCCGGAACACTTCACTGTCCCCGACGCCCGGTACCGTATCGCCCATGCCGCCCATGCCGTAGCTGGCCCCAAAGTCCGCCGCGGCTGCGGCCAGGTCCAGGCGCTGCTGGTAAAACTCACCGTTCCATAGCAGTTCGTCGGCGCGTACGGCGCCTTGCGCCGCGATCTCTTCGTAAACGGCTGCGGTCTGCGGGTCGTCCAACTCTCTGGCGATGGCGGCGCCGGACCTCAGCGCAGCCAGATAGAGATAGGTCATAAGCGGGTTTGGCCCATAGTAGGCGATGTCGGTCGTATTGTGCTGTTCACCCTCCATGACGCCATCGCGATCCGCATCCCAACCTCCTGGTTGCCAGGCATATTCCAGCGCCAGCCTGGCCTTTGGCCACAGCCGTGCCAGGAAGTCGCGATCGCCCGAAAGCTGAAAATCGCGCAGCAGTTGGATCACCTCTGCCATCTGACCGTCGGCGGCTGTCGTCGCCTCGGCCAGAAACGGCTCGGCTTCACTGGGTGTGCGCGTGCGGAAAAACATGCGGCCATCGGGTCCGGTTTCGACCAGAAAGGCATTGGCGCGCATGTCCCGTTCCAGGCTCGGATAGAGAGACGCCAGGGCCTGCTCGTACATCCAGACGTGGGTGCAGTTCATTGGGCAACAGCCGGAGTCCGGGTTGCAGCCTTCATAGGCGTAAAACTGGCCGGAGGCGTCGCGAAAACAGGTCTGCGTGCGAATGGTGGCCATGTTGCCCGAGACCGCGTCGATCACAGAGTCCGGTACGGTTGCGGCATAGAGATGCCGGTGGAAGTCGCGTGTCTCGGCTTCCAGGCGATCCCGTTCAGCCACCACGTAGCGTGCGGCCGCATCGGCGCCGCGAAATCGCTGTGTATAGTGGTTGCCCACCCAGCGCGGCTCATCCATGTCCGGAAGCTGTACGTAGCGATTGGGGAAGCACCAGGTGAGGATTACCGGTACCGTCACGCCCTGGCCGGGCTCCAGCGTAATGCTCATACCGAGCGCTGCCTCGAGCCGTCGCGCCACGGTCAAGTTGCCGCTTGGCGCCGCGACCGTGGCTGCCTCTTCCTGCTCGAAAGGCACGCTGCCCAATAGCTGGTACCAGAAGGGGCGGAGAGAGTAGGGCCAGTCCTGCTCGCCGAGGCGCGTCTGCAGGGTCGTATCCGGCCAGGGCGTGACCGCGGCCATGCTGCCGGCCATGGGATGACGGCCGCCATCGTGTTCGGACTCCATGAGAACACCCTGGAACCCCGGCTCTCTCAGGGTCCTGTTCACCTGTTGCCCGCCCGGCCAGGCCGGATCTCCCGGCCAGGGCGAAAATTGATAGCCGACCAGGTTCGGCACGACAGCCACCAACAGCGCATTGATTTGGCGCTCTGTGCGATTCTCGAAATTCCATGACAGAATCGCGGCAGGCAGCCCGGAGTCATCGGTGTTGCCGGGAATCATCGGATTAAACGCGTCCAATGAGACCCGAACCGGGAACGGGTGCTCGGTCGCGCCGTCCTCGAAGTCCAGATGGGCCAGTGGATATTCCCCTGTAAACCTGACTTCGGCAAAACGGGGCAGACCGGGAACCTGGTGAACAGGTACCCCGCGCGAGCCGGTGAAAGGCGGGAAAAACTGGCGCTCCAGCACACGCGCCTTGGGTATACCCGATCCATCGTCGACACCGAGTGCAAAAAAGTTGCGGAACGGCGCCTGGCCTTTGGCTGGCCGGTTGGCAATCTCAAAATCACAGAGTTGCCCGCGCCCTCCGAGGCTCACCGTGCCGGTTCCAATGCCGCCAAGTGGAAAGGCTATCTCTCGCAGATGTTCGCCGCTATATGTTAGACGTGCCATGAGTTCTTCGCTTCTTTTGTGGAGTGGTCGTTGTGAGGTAGATGACTATGCCGGCCCGACTGCTGTGGTCAACTGGAGGGATCTGCCTTGGATCGGTCTCAACCCTCTTTCAGGCCTGTCAGGGTGATGCCTTCGATCAGATACCGCTGGGCCATGAGGAAGACGATCAACACTGGAATCACGGCCATTGCCACCGCGGCGTAGGTCACGCCGATCAGATTGACGTACAGCTCGTTGATGTAGCTCAGTGCCAGTGGCAGCGTGAATTTTTCCACTGAGTTCAATAAGATCAAAGGGCGGAAAAGCTCGTTCCAGTGGAAGTTGAAACAGAAGATGGCCAGCGCAGAGATGCCGGCCGCGCCCAGCGGCAGAAAAATTCGCCAGTATATTGTCCAGTAGCTGGCCCCGTCTATTTTGGCGGCATCCACCATCTCCTGGGGCATCGTCAGAAAGAACTGGCGCAAAAGAAATGTTCCGGTGGCGCTGAAAAAAGCGGGCAGGATCAAGGAAGTATGAGTATCGATCATATCCACCTTGGCCAGCATGACATAAACGGGAATAATCGTCATCTGCGGCGGAATCATCAGGGCCGACAGCAGCATGATGAACAAGACCTCACGCCCGGGGAAGCGCAGTCTGGCAAACGCAAAGGCGGCCAAACTACAGGTGGCCAACTGCCCGGCACAGATTGCGCAGGTGACCTTGAGACTGTTCCAGCCGGTGGCCAGAAAGTTTACATAGTGGAACGCTTCTTGATACGAAACCAGATAAGGTGGCCACGGAAACCAATTGGGCGGCATCTGCAGCAGTTCTTTGGAGGGGCCCAACGAAATGACAATCATCCAGATGAAAGGCGAGATCGTCAGCAACCCCCCCAGAACCAACAGGGAATCAAGCAGGCCCGTGGCAGCGATGCCAACACGGCGGTTCTGACGGACGTCCTGCCACACATTCATGTTTCCCCTACTCTCCCATGTAGTAGACCCAAACCTGGCTCATTCTCATCTGCAACAAGGTCAGGAGCATGACCACCACGAAGAGCATCACGGCTACAGAAGAGGCGTATCCCATTTTGAGAGCCTGGAAACCGGTCTCATACATATACATGACGATAGGGCGCGATGCGTCTCCCGGGCCGCCCTGTGTCAGCACATAGGCGGTGTCGAACAACTGCACCGCATGGAGCATCTCAATCACGAGCGCGAAGAAGATGGTTGGTGTCAGCAGGGGGATGGTAATGTTCCAGAACTTCTGCCCGAAGTTGGCGCCGTCGATCTCGGCTGCCTCGTAAAAATGGCGAGGAATGTTCTGAAGCCCGGCGAGGAAGATGACCAGATTGAACCCGAAAGTCTTCCAGATGTTGACCAGCACAATGGAGCGCAACACCCATTGTGAACTGGTCGTCCATGGCACCTTGGAAATCCCAACTTTGGCGAGATAGAAGTTGATGAGACCGAAAGTCGGGTCGCTGATCAACAGATAGCGCCAAAGAATCGAAACCGCCACAAAAGAGATGATGACCGGGAAAAAATAGGTGGTACGCAGGAAATACCGCAGCGCCGGGTGTAGTCTGCGGTTGATGAGCATGGCGATGGCCAGCGCCACGAGCAGATTCAGCGGCACTTCCAGCAGGGTATAGACGACAGTGTTCCAGAAAGTTATAAAGAAGCGTTTGTCGTTGAACAGCCTGATATAGTTGTCAAGCCCCAGAAAGGTCGCCGCGCGAAACACATCCCACTTGAACAGCGAGAAGCCAAACGCCGCGATCATGGGGCCGGCGACAAATACAACGAACACCAGGAAGGCCGGCGCGATAAAAAGATATCCCGCCAGCGCTTCCTGTCTGGCAATCCCCATTCTGATTTGAGGGAGTCGAATGATCACGCAAACGCCGCCTTGATTGATGCCATGACCGTGTCCGTCTGAATTCTCAACGCAGCCACGAGAGAATTGCCGTTGACGACCGATCACTGGGAGCGCGAACGTCTCGCCCGCATTGAAACGGTCGTCAACTGTCCTGGACCTCGCCGCTACATGCCTGTTACGCCTGGCTCGCGTCGCGCAATCACTTCTTCGATTTCTTCATGAGCGGCCAGACATCCTTCCTCGGCCGACACTTCATTTGACAGAATCGAAGCCTGATAGCGATTTACGATCGCCTCGATTTCGGGGTAGTCCGGTGGTGAGGGGGCATGTTGGGCCATGCCGGCGTCAACCGCCTCGTAGACCCACGCAAAGTGGGTGGGCCCGATTGCGTAGAGGTCGGGGTCGGTAGATACCGAACGTCGCGATTGGTTGGCATAGCCGATGCTGGCTTTACGCTCGGCGATCGCTCTGCCGGTTACGACTGTACTCATGAACTGCCACGCCTCTTCCGGATGCTTGCTCTCCAGCGGAATGCAGTAGAAGCCGGTGCCGACTTCGTATTTCTGGGCATACTTCTGCGGCCAGGGAACGTGGTCCCATTCGGTGAAACCGGCCTTTGTTCCTTCCAGGACCATGTTGCGCATGTCGGGCACCATGCCAACCTTGCCGGTGAAGAACTTCTGCCGCGGGTTCTCGCCGGCGCCCACCTCCGGCGCGACCTTGTACTCGTGGATCAGATCCTGGCGGAACTGCATCATTTCGATGAATTTGGGGTCATTGGTATTGCCCGCGTTCCAATCCGGGGTGAGGGGGCTGGTGTCGTAGGCGAAGGCGTGCGGAATCACGCCCACAAACCAGCCGATCCACGGTACCCATCCCCACTGGTCCGGCGGCTGGGTCAGCTGGGTGGCAATCGCCAGAAAATCGTCGTACGTCCAGTCATCGGCGGGTCTGTCAATGCCATTCTCTTCGAAGATCGTGGTGTTGTACCAGACGCTCATCATGTTGAAAGCCAGCGGAATCCCGTACTGCTTGCCCTGATAGGAACCGGCCTCAAAGAAGAAAGGACTGACGTCATCAAGGAATTCACCGAAGTCGAGCTGGTCGCCATCGCGTTGGATCCAATCATCGATGGGATGAATGATCTCCTTTGACGCGAACATCCGCAAACCTTCGATCGCCATGCGGATGATATCCAGATCCTGGCCGCTGGCAATCATCACGGCCACCTTCTGGGCATATTCACCCCAGGTCATCCCGCCGACAACCGTCTTCTTGACTTGGATCGTGGGGTGATCTTCATTCCACTGCGCAACAATGGGGTCGAAGTTTTCGCCCATGGCGGCACTCCCGAAGTAGAGAAACTCCAGGGTAATCACCTCGGCCATTGCTTCCGAGTCACTGCCGCTCTCGTCAGCGGCCTGCGGCGCCGGGGGCGCAGCGCATGCCGCCAGCAGAGTCGCGCCTGTCACCGTCCCCGTCGTCATCAAAAAGTCTCGTCGATTCAAACGTTTTGCATTCATGGTGGCCCTCCTTAGACCGTAGAAGATCGATCCGTGTCAGATGCGCCCCGGCTGAAATAGGACGCAGGGTAGTGATCGCCTTCGAAAAAGCGATCACGCTTTGACATTTTCAATGGGAACGACAAACGCCGACGCGATATCTTCAGCATGAATCAGTGGAGATTCCTCATGAAGCGTGCAGGCTGCCAGTCGGTATTGATCTGTCTGAACAAGAGATGACCTTAACAGTTCGTAATGGCAAACGAAGCCGATCATCGGCAAGTCTCCGCGGGATTCGGCATCCGTTCACGGCTAAGAAGGCGCGGGGACGTCCGTGGACTTCTACATTTTCCGGTTCTCCTTATTGTGTCTATTATATATAATTTCAATGTAGAGGGGTTGTGCACTATTGTAGTCGACGGGTGGAAAAAGGCCAAACAAAAAAAATCCACCCCATGGGTGGTTGAAATAGCTCTTATGCAACAGGCATGGACCGTTCGCCTATGCGGAAAAAACCGCTATGTGAGCTGTGCTTTCGTATGGGACAGTGCACCCCAGCCCGACAACATCGGACACGTCGGCGTCGCCTGGTTCAGCGTTCAGCGATTGTCATCCCTTTCAATCACGTACTGCCATCCTCCGGCGACCCACCGTGCGCGCTGCCGTTGCAGTCCTTTCAGCAGGACGTGGCGTGATTCTGCGCTGTCAACCAGGTCGCTTTTCTCAAAATACTGCGCGAGTTGATCCAGCCGGTGCAAGCAATCTTTATGCCCGCGCCGGCCAGCCCGTTCAATCTCGGCTTCGGTTCCAAAGTTAAGCCGCAGGGTCTCGATTCTCTGGCGATAGGGGGCTGCCCAGGCCTCGGGTACGCGCTCATCATTGACAATAGACTCTGCGGCCCGAACGTTGGCTTCAACCCCCTCGCTGAAACGGACTGTCAGCCGGCGCACCAACGCGATCATGAAGTAATCGTTGGCGTATGCGCTATCATCTATTCCGAGAGGCAGGCTATCCTATCGGCAGTGGCACCGTCGAATCCGCCTGCAAACATGTCGTCCAGCGGCGCCTCAAGCAATCCGGTATGCGCTGGTCCCGTTTGGGCTCTCAAGCTATGCTCGCTCTGCGCTCAACTCTACTTAGCCAGCACAATTTTAACCCGCTTGCGACCCTTGGCCTCACCTGACTTAACAAACAATCTGGGATGCACCCTAATTTACTGGAATGGTCACGGCTCTTTTGGGGAGCAGACGCTGTCTGATCCAGGATTCGCGCCTGCTGCAGTGCCTCCTGTTTGTGAGCGCCTCTTGTTTATGAACGGCAGGCGATATAATTGCCCCGCCCCAATATCCCGGTTGCGGGAAGCAACTGGCGACGGTCCCCATGCTCCGGTTCGGCCCGTATCGTTGGGTCTGACCCGAGTTTTTGTATGAAGAGGATGCGCTGCGCGGAAAGGTAGCCGGTGCGATCTGCCCTTTCAACCAGCGAAAAGAGACGGACGGACCAGGAGTCGGCCCCTCCTCTGCCATCCTGACACCACTTCTCTCCTGAAAGCCCTGAGTCTCACAGCCTTCGCCCAAAAGAACTGGAATACACCGCAGAGGCGCGGGTGTTTCCAAAAGGGAACGCATTATGCTATACTTCGGCAAATTTTTTTCTTTTCCTGAACAGGATTTTTACAATGGCCCGGTGGCGAGCCTACCATACGCCTACAACCGTTGCTGAAGCGCTCTCACTGCTGCATCAGCACAAAGACAAAGCCCGCATCATCGCCGGCGGCACCGACCTGATCCTCGATATGGAGGCCGAACACGCGGCTGCGCCCGAAGTGCTGGTGGATGTGACCAAAATCGGCGGCATCGACCGCGTCGCGCAGGAGGACGGCTGGATCGTTCTGGGCGCCGGAATCACCCATACGCAGATTGAGAGCA
The DNA here is from genome assembly GCA_965207495.1 of Caldilineaceae bacterium. Classification (GTDB taxonomy): domain Bacteria; phylum Chloroflexota; class Anaerolineae; order Caldilineales; family Caldilineaceae; genus Bin5. Next base: position 582,252 of record OZ242287.1, on the reverse strand, counting down.
GCCCGCTGCTGCTCGCCCATGCCAGATGCCTGACCGAGAGCTGCGGCGTCATCGGCGGGCCGCAGGTGCGCAATGTGGCCACGCTGGGCGGAAATGTGGCCCACGCGCTGCCGGCCGCGGACGGAACGATCGGCCTGCTGGCGCTGGAGGCGGAGGTCGAGGTCGCCGGGCACAGCGCACGGGGGGCGCTGCATTCATGGCAGCCGCTGCTCTCCATCTTTGCCGGCCCCGGCCGCAACCGCCTGGCCCCCGATCAGATGCTGCACGCGTTCCGCTTTCGACCGACCGCGGCGCGCGCCGGCAACGCTTTCGACCGCATCATGCGGCCCCAGGGCGTCGCGCTACCAGTCCTGGGCATGGCCGCCAGAGTGCGACTGGATGCCACTTTACGCCGGGTGGAGGATGCCGTCATCGCTATCGGGCCCGCCGGCCCGACCCCCTTTCGCGCCACCCGCGCCGAAGAAGCATTGACGACAGCAAAGGCATTTGACGACGACGCCGTAGAAAAAGCCATCGCCGCAGCCCAGATGCAGGCCAGTCTGCGCAACAGCAAGTACCGCGCGTCACAGGCGTATCGCCGCGAGATGATAGATGTGCTGCTGAGGAGAGTGCTGCACTCGGCTGTGGAGCGGGCGCGCATGAATGACGCGCCAGCAGAGCCAAAAAGCGCGTAGCCAATGCAGCGATGGCACAATAGCCACTGTTCCTGCAGGAAGGCAGGCGCGTCCGGGCTATGATCCACCTCACTTCGATCGAAAAACGGCCCTCTTTCCCCCAGGAAGGGACATTCCCATACAACGTGCCGGTCATCGCCCGGTTGGAGAAGGTGCGCTTCGAGAGTTCGGTGACCTTTCTCGTAGGCGAAAACGGCAGCGGCAAGTCCACCTTTCTCGAAGCGCTGGCCACGGCTGTACGCCTGCCGACCGTTGGCGCAGAGGAGGCCGACAACGACCCATCACTGGCCACAGTGCGGCAGCTGTCCAGACACCTGCGCCTGAGCTGGACCAAACGCACCGGGCGGGGATTCTACCTGCGGGCCGAGGACTTTTTCGGCTTTGCCAAACGCATCGCCCAGATGCAGGCGGAACTGCAGACGGAGATGGCCAATGTGGACGCGGAGTACGAGGGCCGCTCCGACTTCGCCAAGGGCTTGGCGAAGATGGCTTACTCCGGCCAGCTGGCCGCCATAGAGGAGAGCTACGGGGACGGACTCGATGCACGCTCTCACGGAGAGGCGTTCCTGGCCCTGTTTCAGGCCCGCTTCGTGCCCAACGGCCTCTACCTGCTGGATGAACCGGAAGCGCCGCTCTCGCCCCTGCGCCAGGTGGGGCTGCTCGCCCTGTTGAAAGAGATGGTCGCCCGCGACGCCCAGTTTGTCATCGCCACCCACTCGCCGATCCTGATGGCCTTCCCCGGGGCCACGATACTGAACTTTGACCAGTCACCCCCCCAGTCCGTGCCCTGGGAATCACTGGAGCATGTGAGCGTGACGCGCGGATTTCTGAACGATCCACAGCTGTATCTGAACCACCTGTAACAGCAGTTTGCAGTGGCCGACGGACTGCGACCCCGAAAGCGGCCCGACACAGACCACTTTTGTTCACGCCAACAGGAGCACATACGTGACACAACTTACTCTGACCGTCAATGGTACGGAGCACGCGCTCGATGTCCCGCCCAGCCGCTACCTGGCCGAGGTCCTGCGTTACGACCTGGGGCTGACAGGCACCAAGATCGGCTGTGATGAGGCCGAATGCGGCTGCTGCACCGTCATCGTTGACGGCCAGTCGGTTGATTCCTGCATCTACCCGGCGTTCAAGGCGCAGGACGCACAGGTGTTGACGATCGAAGGCCTGGCCCAAAAGCCGTCCGACTCCCAGGACAGCTCCTGCTGCGCGCATGAACTGCATCCGCTTCAGGATGCCTTCATCCGCCACGGCGCGACACAGTGCGGCTTCTGCACGCCCGGGTTCATCATGCAGGCCAAGACGCTGCTGGACGAGAACCCGGACCCGACCGAAGTGGAGATCAAGGAGTGTCTGAAGGACACCTACTGCCGCTGCACCGGCTACACCGCGATCATCAACTCGGTGAAGGCCGCCAGCGTATTTATCCGCACCGGTTCGATGCCGGAAGCGGAGCTGCCGCCTGTGATAGCGCCGCTGTCGCAAATCGGTCAACCGCTACAACGGCCGGACGCGGTCGACAAGGTGACGGGGGCGGCGCTCTACACCGACGATTATACCTTTGACGGGATGCTGTTCGGCGCAACGCTGCGCAGCGAACACCCCCACGCCCACATTCGCAGCATCGACGCCGACGCGGCGCGCGCCCTGGAGGGCGTCCACGCGGTGCTGACCCACGCCGACGTGCCGGGCGACCCGCGGCACGGGCTGGTCGAAAACGACTGGCCGGTTTTTGCCGGCGGCCGCTATCCGGCCCGCTACGTTGGGGACCCGATCGCGCTGGCAGTGGCCGAGACGGCGGAGATCGCCCATCAGGCGCTGGCGCTGGTCCACGTCGACTACGAAGTGCTGCCGGCGGTCACCGATCCGCGCGATGCGTTGCGACCGGACGCGCCGCAGCTGCACCCGGACCGCCCCACCGGGAACCTGCTCAAGCATATCAAGGTGCGGAGTGGCGACGTGGAGGAGGGGTTCGCGGCATCAGATGTCGTCGTCGAGCGCACTTACCGCACGCCGATGACCGAGCACGCCTTCCTGGAGCCGGAGTGCGCGCTGGCCGTGCCCGCAGGTTATAACGGGCCCCGCCCATCCACCAGCAGGGAGCCGGGCGCCTCCGACCACGACAGCGACAAAATGACCGTCTATGTGGGCAGCCAGATCCCATACAGCGACAGGCGGCAGGTGGCCAAGAGCCTGGGCCTGGACGACGAAGAGGTGCGCGTTATCGGCACACTGATGGGGGGCGGGTTCGGCGGCAAGGAGGACATCGCCGGACAGATCCACGCGGCGCTTGGCGCGCAGGTGACGGGCAGGCCGGTCAAGATTCTCTACAGCCGGCAGGAGAGCCTGATATTCCACCCCAAACGTCACAGCACCATCATCCGCATCAAGACCGGCGCCATGCGCGACGGCACGCTGACGGCTGTGGAGGCGGAACTCTACGGCGACAGCGGGGCCTACGCCAGCCTGGGCGAGAAGGTGATGACGCGCGCCACCACCCATGCCACCGGCCCCTATGTGATGCCGCATGCCAAGATCGACTGCTACGCCATGTACACGAACAATGCGCCCAGCGGCGCCTTCCGCGGCTTTGGCGTCACACAGTCGGCCTTTGCGGTAGAGAGCAATCTCGACATCCTGGCGGAAGAACTGGGCATGGACCCGACAGAGTTAAGGCGCAAGAACGTGATGCGCGTCGGCGCCGAGACCGCCACCGGCCAGGCACTGAGCGAGAGCGTGGGGCTGCTCGAATGTCTTGACGTCGTGGAGGAAGATATCAGGAACTCGAAGGCCGTTGATTCAAGCTCGCTGTCTTCCGACCCCTGGGCACCGGTTCAGGTCGGCAGCAAGCGCTACGCCTGGGGCATCGCGGCCGGTTACAAGAACACCGGGCTGGGGGGCGGCGCGCCGGACAAGGCGGAGGCCGAAGTGGAGGTTTTCCCCGACGGCACCGCGGCGATCCGCACCAGCAGCGCGGAGATGGGGCAGAATCTGGTCGGCGTGCTGGCGGCCTGCACCGCGCAGGAGCTGGGCCTGCCCTTCGAGAAGGTGCATGTAACGGTTATGGACACGGATCTGACGCCCGACGGCGGCCCTTCAACCGCCAGCCGCCAGACCTATGTCAGCGGCAACGCCGCCCGCCTGGCGGCGCGAGCCATGCGACAGCAGATGCAGAACGTTCTGGCTGAAAGGTTCGATACATACCCTGATGTCATCGCCTTCCATGAGGGTTTGGCCTACGTGGATGAGAGGCGCCTGGCGCAGATGCACGGGGCAGAGCTGCCGGTTGAAGGCGCCAACGGCACGAATGGCAGCGCGGGTGGGATTCTGCCGGGTTCCACGCGCAGCATCTCTTTCGCCGATGCGGTCAACGCGCTGCTGGCAGAAAACCGGTTGCCGAAGATCCGCTATGAGTACTGGGCGCCGCAGACGCAGCCGCTGGGAACGGGCGGCGATATGCACTTCGCCTTCTCGTACGCGGTGCACGCCGCGCTGGTGAGCGTGGATACCGACACCGGCGAGGTGGCGGTGGAGCGGGTGATCTCTGCCCACGACGTGGGCCGGGCCATCAACCCCCTGAGCCTGCTCGGGCAGATCGAAGGCGGGATCGTGATGGGCATCGGCAACGCCCTGACCGAGAACTATATCGTCGAAGACGGCGTCCCCTGGACCGAGCGCCTGGGCCAGTACAAGATGCCGGGCATCAAGATGACGCCGAAGATGGACAGCCACATCGTCGAACATCCGACCGCGGACGGGCCGTACGGCGCCAAGGGCGTGGGCGAGATCAGCTCGATCCCGATCAGCCCGGCGATCACCAACGCCATCTACAACGCGGTGGGCGTTCGCTGCCTGGCCCTGCCGGTCGATCAGGACGCACTGCTGCTGGCGATGCGCGACGGCGAGAGAGAAATCGAGGCTCACTGGGGGCAGACGGCGGGCAGTTTTCAGTAGTCAGTTTTTAGTTTTCAGTTCTTAGTTTTCAGGTAACTACTCAGCCACTACTGATTTGCGAACTGAATGAGGCGAGTGAAGGTGTTTACTCTCTCCTCATTCTCTGTTTTTGGGCGGTCGGGCCTTCGGCCCTCCCTTGTGCGGGGGCTGCGCCCCCGCAACGCCCCGCCCAAAAAACCCGCCTCATCCACCTTACGCCGTATATCCAGCTGTGCGTCCCGTGAAAGGTGACGGCGGCCAACGAGTACACGATGAGATAGCCCGAATGGCGGCGTGACTGAAGGTCTGGTCCACACAGGCACTGTATATGGCTTAGTAGTTACGTTTTCAGTAACGGCGGCTGCTGCGACATGCGACTGAGAACTAGAGTGCTTCCCTTTTGAGAACACGTTTTTGTCTGCACTCCGCATTGCGCATTGCGTATTACGTATTCCGTATTGGCTATTGCGTAAGGGCAGGCGAGACGAGCATATTTCAACTGCGTGCTTCACACGCAGAATCTTCGCTGTCAGACGGGATTCAGAGTAGAAACTGAACGCTCCCCATGCAACTCCATCATGCTCTGCGACTGCCGCGGGAGGGGCTTTCGGTCGTTACGCTGGTCGGCGCCGGGGGCAAGACGAGCGCGCTCTTCCGGCTGGCGGATGAGGCCGTTGCCGGCGGCCGCCGCGTCGTCACCACCACGACCACCCATATTTTCGCCTCCCAGGCGGAGCAGGCGCAGGCCCGTCTCGAAGTAACGCCGGACAGGGTTGACGCAGTTGACTGGGCCGCGCTGGAGGCACAGCTGGCGCAGCACGGGCACTGCCTGATCTGGTCGCCGTCCAGTGGCCGGTCTGCCGGCGCCGGCGGCGACCCAACAACCGCCTCTCCGACAAGATCCAAACGCCAGGGCCTTCCTCCGCAAGTTGTGGATGCGCTGGCCGCGCGGGCCGGAGATCTCGGCATCAGCCTGATCGCGATCGAAGGCGATGGCAGCCGCCGCCGCCCGGTGAAGGCGCCCGCCTCCCACGAACCGGTCATCCCCGACTGCACGACCCATCTGGTCCCGGTCGCAGGTCTTGATGGGCTGGGGCTGCCGCTGGACGAACCTTACGTACACCGGCCCGAACAGGTGCGTGCGCTTCTGCAAGAAGAGGACGCGTCGACGCGCCTGACTCCGGGCATGCTCGGCCGCCTTCTGGTCGAGCCGTACCGGTGGGAAGAAGAGGACGCCCCCCATGTATCGCAGAGACCGCCTGTTGGCGCGAGACTGATCCCGCTTCTGAACAAGGCGGACAGCGCGCCCAGGCTGGCGGCTGCCCGGCTGATCGCGCAGCGGTTGGCGCAGGAGAACCAGCCGGCGCTCATCGGCGCGGTGGGGACGGAGAGCCGGACCGCCATTCGTGAGCGCTGGGGCGCGACGACGGCAATCGTGCTGGCGGCAGGGGAAAGCAGCAGGATGGGGCAGCCGAAACAGCTGCTGCGCTGGCAGGGCGAGCCGCTGGTGACGCGCGCCGCCCGCATCGCGCTTGACAGCGGCGCCTCGGAAACGGTTGTGGTTACCGGCGCGGTCTCTGATCAGGTGGAGGCCGCGCTGGCCCCCTTGCTCGAGGCGGGGCGCGGACGTCTGCGTGTCGTTTTCAACCCGAATTGGCAGGACGGGCAGGCGGGTTCGGTGCGCGCCGCGATGGAGGCGCTGCCGGCCGAATGTGAGGCGGCACTGTTTCTGCCGGTGGACCAGCCCCGTCTGCCGGCGGCGCTGCTGCGGCGGCTGTGGCAGACATGGCGCGGCGGCAGCGATCTGGCGGCTGTGGCTGTGAACGGGGCGGTACGCGGCGCGCCGGCGGTCTTTGACAGGCGTTTTTTCGGCCAGTTGAGGCAGGTTCAGGGTGATCGGGGCGGGGGGATGCTGCTGCGCCGGCACGCGGAGGATGTCAGCGCGATCGAGACGCCGGGCGAGTGGCTGGCTGATGTGGACACGCCGGAGGATTGGCGGACGGCGGTGGATGGAGGTTAACGCGCTCTGCGGTCTGTCTGAAGTGGTACTGGGTGGATCCAGGTATGGCACTCCGCGCAGAACAGCTTAACTGCTTTTGTAACGCTAAAGCCATATCCGGTGTGCGGGTTTCCCCATTCGGATATCTGCGGATCGTCAGCACCTGGTCAGAGTGTAACCGATGCGAAGCCGCCGGCTTCGATGCGCTGGCACGCCTTCCTCTGCGCGACCACGAGCACGCCCGATCGGTGGCGCATCGGTTCATCCAGTTACGGCAAGAGAATCCTGAAATGTCCCAAGTTGGGACGTTTCGGAGCGTGCAGGCAGCCCTGACGGACAGCAAGATATCGAGCGAAGGCGAGCGCGCAGCGCCAACGAAACGTCAGTTTGTTTCGGCCTATCTGGTGCCGGCTGATGATCTGTGGGATCGGAGGCGGGGCGAGGTGTCAACCCGGGCCCGGCGGCTGCTGTCCGACCTCTGACGAACTTTCCCAGCCCGGTGGTGTTGAATGGTCTGTGTGTTTTGTTAGTAGCGAATTCTGTCGAGCGTAGGCCGGGCGGCATGACTCGATTGGGTCTCACTCCAACAGAAATCCTCGAATTACTCTGCCGTGGCGCTGGTACAGAAACCCGCCGATGACAAGCAGCACGCCCAGACCGATAAACGCGGTCACCCGGTATACCTGTCCCAGGCTGAAGGCGTCGTAGAGGAAAAGCTTGGCGACTGGCACTGCCAGCAACCCCAATCCGGCCAGTCGCGGCCAGCGACTGCGGCGCACTATACCCAGGACAATCAGCACCGCAGCGTACAGGGCCCACAGCGCGCTCAGAGACAGGCTGATTACATTGCCGGCGATCTCCGGATCAATGCCGAAGAAGCCCCGGTTCACCGCGTCTATCAATTCGGTGCTGAGCGCGAACAGCGTCAGGCCGTTGGCCGCAATTAGCAGAATCGAAGCGAGAAGGCCGTCCCCGGGACGAGCGGGGTGGCCTCCCCAACGCCGTATGAAGAAGGCCGACAGAGAGATTGCGGCGATCGCGGCGGCAGGCGCCATGAAGCGCCGGTTCACCAACGGCCAGTTGTTGCGGTCGCCGTCGAAATAGGCTGCCTGCCAGTCGGGCGTGGTGAAGTAGCTTATGAGTTGATGGAAGAGAATCGGCGCGAAGTAGTTTACGATCAGTTGGAAGGCAACCAGCCCGAGGATGACGAGAGCCCCCCAGCGCAGTTGTGGCACGCCCAGCAGGAAAGACAGCCAGACCAGGACCACCATCTGCGCCGCCCAGGCTATCGTGACCGAGGGGCCGTCAAGCTGCACGGGAACGGCTATGGTCAGAAAGACCAGGGCCATTCCCAGGTTAAAGAGGCTGAGCCGCAGCTGTTCCGGGTACCGGGCCAGAATCCCGTAACCTGATATGCCGTAAAACAGGGCCAGCAGCAAGGTGAAACCGCCCATCCAGGCTCGGTACTCGTCGGATAGTATGGCGTAGCTGATTCCGAAGTAGGCCATCCCGTTCAACACGATCAGGCACTGGTCGAGGAAATCCGGAGTGCGGCGCCGGAGCAGGTGAAACAGTGTCGTCGCGCCCACGAAAATGAGGAAAATGAGAGTTATGCCCACTTGGGCCAGCACCAGGTCGGGGTTCAACTCTTCAAGCCAGAACCCGAAGAGCGCCAGGGAACCAAGCAGGGCCAGAAGGGTGAACCAGCGCCAGTTGCGGGCGACGGCGAGGGCCAGTACACCCAGATCCAGCATCAGCACGTAGGCGAGGACCTCCCACTGACCCGGCAGCCTGTCGGCCAGGAACAGTGGCGTGGCGAACCCGCCCAGAATCCCAAGGACGGCAACGGCCCGCGCATCATGGCGCAGCGCCAGAGCGGCGGCGGCCAGGGTCACAAGGCTGGAAAGCAACAGGGCGGTCGTTGCCGGGACCAGGTAATAGAGAACGTGGGCGGCGTATATAGACAGGTACAATATGGATATGCCGCCTCCTGTGACCGCCTGGGCCCACGCCGGATACCTGCGAGCCCAGAGTTCGCCGCCGGCGAGCAGGGCCGCGCCAACTGCGAGTCCCATAACGACCCGCCCGGTCTCCCCTATCCAGTCATTGTCGAAGGCGAGCTTGAGAAAAAAGCCAATCCCGATGATCAGCGCCAGGGTGCCGACGCGGGCCAGCCAGTTGCCCCCTACCAGCCATTCCCAGTCGCGGGAGGATGGGGCACTCGCCTCGTCAGCGGGGGGTGCCGCGGTCGGAGGTTCCCGCTGGGCAGCGGGCGCCTGTGCGGTTTCCACAGGTGCCCTGTCCGGAGCAGCAGCATGGCCCGGCGTTGCCAGTGACGGCGTTGCCAGTGACGGCGTTGCCAATGGCGGCGTTGCCAATGGCGGCGTTGCCAATGGCGGCGTTGCCTGGGCTGGGTCTGGGCTGGCAGTTTCGAGTGCGTCGATGCGCTGTGCCTGCTGGAAGACCTGCGCTCGCAACCGGCCGACCTGTGCTTGCAGCCCAGCAACGACGGTCTGCAAATCGTCGGCTTCAGCCGATTCGGAATCAGGCCGACCGCCAGCGTTTCCTAAGTCGGCACCGCAGTGAGCGCAGAACTTTTGGCCTGGCGTAATTTCGCGCCTACAGTTGTAACAGCTCATCTCCAACCTCCCGAAGAGCCGGTCTGGGCCTGACTATCAAGCATAAGTTAAGGTGTGCAATAATGCAGTTCGCCAGGTACGCGGAGAGCCAGCTCAATGGCCAAGAGACGGCGACGAGACACGTCATCCTTCAAGTTTCGCGTCGCGTAGGAAGCGGTGCTGTCCTTTGCGAACGGCGGAGGCGAAGCATTAAAGGTGAGAGTATCTTCCTCAGGCAGCAGGACTCGGTCCATCAGTTGCAGGCAGGTGAGAGCGATCTTTCAGCCTTCTACAACTATGGAGGATCGGAGCATAGTCTAAACAATTGTAAACCAGCTGAAGAACGCTTTGTGCTCTGACCAGAGTTTACAGTGTCTGTCCGGGACGCCTTTCGTTTCGCACGTTGCGCATGCCAAAGATCGAGAACAACCAATGCACAACACTTCACCTGTACGACTGCAGTGGGTACCAGTGAGCCGCCATCTGGTCAAGCGCGGCCGGTTCGACAATCGGCCAAGCGTCTGCCCTTTTATGCGAAAGGAGACTGAAATAGCGCTGTTCAACGGCGCAGGGCGCCTCCTTCGTGTACTTCGCAGATCATCCATCCCCGCCAATGTCAATTTTCAGACGTATCTGTGCTTTCATCAAGGCCCAGCAGAATGAGCATAATTTCTGTTGCGCCCTCTTCAGCCGCAAGACTCAGGGGCGTACGACTCATAAAGCCCTCTGCTTCGACATCCGCGCCGGCAGCGACCAGGATCTTCACAATCTCTGCGTCGCCTTTCTCCACGGCTTCGTGAAGGGGCGTATTGCCGCCGAAGCCTTCGGCTGCGTTGACATCCGCTCCCGCTTCAACCAGAAGACGCACCATCTCCACATCGTCATTCTCTATTGCGGTAAAGAGCGCCTCACTTCCAATGGGTGTCACCGATGCAGCTTCCTTGTCCTCGCCGTCCGCTGACATGCCTGCCTCCGGGCCCGGCCCCAGCAGAATGAGCATAATTTCTGTTGCGCCCTCTTCAGCCGCAAGACTCAGGGGCGTACGACTCATAAAGCCCTCTGCTTCGACATCCGCGCCGGCAGCGACCAGGATCTTCACAATCTCTGCGTCGCCTTTCTCCACGGCTTCGTGAAGGGGCGTATTGCCGCCGAAGCCTTCGGCTGCGTTGACATCCGCTCCCGCTTCAACCAGAAGACGCACCATCTCCACATCGTCATTCTCTATTGCGGTAAAGAGCGCCTCACTTCCAATGGGTGTCACCGATGCAGCTTCCTTGTCCTCGCCGTCCGCTGACATGCCTGCCTCCGGGCCCGGCCCCAGCAGAATGAGCATAATTTCTGTTGCGCCCTCTTCAGCCGCAAGACTCAGGGGCGTACGACTCATAAAGCCCTCTGCTTCGACATCCGCGCCGGCAGCGACCAGGATCTTCACAATCTCCGCGTCGCCCTGCTCCACGGCTTCGTGAAGGGGGGTGTTGCCGCCGAAGCCTTCGGCTGCGTTGACATCCGCTCCCGCTTCAACCAGAAGCCGCACCAGCGCCACATTGCCATTCTCTATTGCGGTAAAGAGCGCCCCGCTTCCAATGGATGGCGCCGATGCAGCTTCCTTGTCCTCGCCGTCCGCTGACGTGCCAGCCTCCGGGCCCGGCCCCAGCAGAATGAGCATAATCTCTGCTGCGCCCTCTTCAGCCGCAAGACTCAGGGGCGTACGACTCATAAAGCCCTCTGCTTCGACATCCGCGCCGGCAGCGACCAGGATCTTCACCATCTCTGCGTCGCCTTTCTCCACGGCTTCGTGGAGGGGCGAATTGCCGCCGAAGCCTTCGGCTGCGTTGACATCCGCTCCCGCTTCAACCAGAAGACGCACCATCTCCACATCGTCATTTTCTATTGCGGTAAAGAGCGCCCCGCTTCCAATGGATGGCGTCGATGCAGCTTCCTTGTCCTCGCCGTCCGCTGACGTGCCGGCGTCCAGGCCCGGCCTCAGCAGAATCCGCATAATCTCTGTTGCGCCCTTTTCAGCTGCAAGACTCAGGGGCGTACGACTCATAGAGCCTTCCGCGTTGACGTCCGCGCCGGCAGCGACCAGGATTTTCACGATCTCTCCATTGCCCTGCTCCACGGCTTCGTGAAGGGGCGTATTGCCGCCGAAGCCTTCGGCTGCATTGACATCCGCACCCGTTTCAATCAGAAGCCGAACTATCTCGGGGTCACTCCAATATATCGCCTCGTAAAGAGCGACATCCCCCCAAATGCGAAAGTCCATGTTCGATTCGCCATCTTGGAGCAGAGTCTCAAATTGGAAAAGGGCATAGTCATCTTCGGACCCGCTGGAGGCGATGAGAGTCTGAACGAGTTGTTTGGTAAGGAACACCCGTAAGGTCTCAGAGGTCAGGTACTCTACCGCGGCTTGCAGGGGCGTCTCCCCGAGGACAGCTGGGTCAACTTCCGAGCCGGCGGAAACAAGAATGCCCGCAAAATCCGCCACGAGTCGCTGCGAGAAGGATTTGATAGGGTCTTCAACTGCAACGCCTGTGCTGGCGGCGACGAGGATTTGCACCAGTCCCGTCTGAAAGTTGTGGACAGATGCTGAGATCGCGTCTGCTGTTTTGTCGTCGAGACGTAAGATGCCCGAAAGCTCCGCGATGCCAGCCTCTATGTCAGCGTCGTCGGACATCTCGGCCAGAAGGAACTCGGTGACCTCATCTTCAGAACCGGTATCGACACCTTCGGCGGCCAGAACCGGCCCGATGTCCCTAACGATGGTCTGCACAAGCATTTCAATAACGATGTTCAGGGATGTGTCGCCCAAAGCCTGCGCCTCGATTTCCGAACCTCCCTCGCTGAGAACCTCTGCCAGGGACGAGACGAATTCCTGGGACATTTCGGTGATCGCGGCGTCAAGTTCTCCGGATTCTTCGAGCATTACGTACATTAGCAGAAGGCCAAGCAATGCGACGGTCTCTTCATCCGCCTCCATGGCCCCTTCTGCTTGCAGACAAGGAGAACCCTCGCCTTTGGCACCGGCGTCAACGAGTATCCGCATAACATCCGCAGCTTCGTTTCTCAGTGCAATGTCGAGAGGTGATTCACCGAAGCCATCCATCACGTTCACATCGGCGCCAGCGGCAACAAGAATTTGAACTAACTCGTTGGCCCCTTTCTCCACCGCAATATTCAGAGGTGTCGTATATTCGGCGTCACATGCGTTCAGTTCCACATCGGTCGAAGCGAGACAGGAGACCCAATCCGCTCTGCCCAGCCGCACTGCGTCGTGCAATTCCAGTAGCTCTCCGCAACTGGCCGGCTCAGCGGCAAGTTCGTCGATGATCCAACTGCTGTCGCCGACCTTGCTGGCAGACAGGACTGCGGACGAATCGATCTGCGTGGCGTGACAAACCAACAGGAGCGCGGGTTCAAAAAATGCGAGGCATGCTGATGTGCTTCCAACAACGACACGAGTGGCACTTCCGCTAACCTCGCATGCCTCCCCTTGGCTCAGCGCCATTCCCTTCTGGCAGGCCTGCAGGCCAGGAACAGACTCGGATGTCGTCTCGGCCTTGGCGTCCCCTTCTTGCGCGGCAGCCGTGTTTACGGGCCCAAAAGGCAGGATTGTCGCCGTACAACTAAGAGATACGGCCAGCAAGAATACCACGGCCATCTTCGACTTCCGCAAGTACATTTCGATGTTCATCATCAATGTCTCCGTAAAGTTTCAGATTGATGGGAGCGTCCGACTGAATGCGCGCCGGTATCGCTTGCGGTTATGGTTTGTTGGTTTCGGTCTGACGCTGATGGAGATGGCGGGCATATGGGTTATCCACGCGCGAGATGGGGAACATTGCACGGGACGTGACCATCCAAGACCAGAAGATCTTCTGCTATGTGTCGCTGACTTTCGGGATCCGCACTCTGCACAGATGGCCTGGCCCCGATGTTTGTACCACCCGTTATGTTAGGTCTTGTTGACGTTTAATTATTTTGACACATTGGCGACAACAGGAGGATGTCTACAAAGAGAATTGCCGACCATCAGTGGCAGAAACTTTACGCATTTCTGCAAGGACACCCTCGTGCCTACGCAGGGCAAGAGGAAAAGTGTCGCCGTTTCGTTGAGGCAGTTCACTGGATTCTGCGCACTGGCGCCCAGTGGCGTGAACTGCCAGACAGTTATGGCAAGTGGAACAGTGCATTCAAATGCTACGCACGCTGGGAAGAGAACGGTATCTGGGCCGACATGTTCAAACAGTTCGCTCAGGACCCGAACAGGGCAGCGGTCATGCCCGACAGCACAGCTGTACGCGCCCATATGTGCGCAGCCGGCGGTCAAAAAAGGGGCCCTCAGCACGAACAGTGCCCAGGTCGGAGCCGGGGCGGATTCAGCAGCAAGATCCATCTCCTCGTTGATGCCCTTGGCTTTCCCCTAACGTTCATCTTGACTGGTGGTGAACGCCATGATATGTCCCAAGCTGAGCTGTTGCTCGCCCCTCTCCATTTTGACGCCGTTATTGCCGATAATGGCTACGATTCTGACCCCTTGCGAGAGCCGCTCGCAGCCCAACAGGTCGAGGTGGTCATCCCTTCCCGCCGCTATCGCAAGCAACCAGGGGACTGTGACCGAGTCCGCTACAGAGAACGCAACATAGTCGAACGTTTCATCAACAAAATCAAGTGGTATCGACAGACTGCATGGCGGTGGGAGATTCGCACAGATTCCCGCCGATTCCTACGTCCATTCGAGCGTCGGTCGCAATCACTGGCGTAACCACTGCAATCGCGAGAACTGCCGTCGCCAGAAGCAACATAACGGTTTTTTTCGAGAGAAAGTCTCCTTATGGAAATGGTTCGTGTGAGAATCCATCTGGATGCACCTCACCTCCTCCCACTTCGTGGTCTAGCCGCTAGAGCCAGCCGTATACGACTTTCTGATGGTTGATCCGCCGGGTGTGGGCGTTCAACGGAAGAAAGCCCAACTGAATTGCGGCTCCTGAATTGATGATCCAGCGGCCATTTTCCTCTAGAAAGGTATTGCGTGTGGCGCTGCTCTTATACTTATAGAGGAGAACAACAGCCGGCTTGATATTCCGCGCCCCAAAAAAATTTTGTTTTTCTACTATACCTGACTGATGTAAGATATATATGAGAATCTGTCTAAGTATTGTATAAATTCTTGTAAGTTTTGGCAAGAATTGGCAATAGGATTCAGTAGGAGTCAGGACTTGGCGACGAGTCCAGACTCAAAGCGGTGGTGCGGGAAGAGCTGGTCTAGCGAACTTGATGAGAGGCGGACAGATGAAGCAAGCAGAGGAACTTGCGTGCGAAAACGCGATGCCGCGGAAACGACTGTGTAGGGCAAACGGGAAGGCGAAGATTTTTTGAGGCAGTTCACTGGATTCTACGTACCGGTGCCCAGTGGTGTGAACAGCGAGCGCGTATTGGTTGTGTGGAACAGGGTCTTCAAGCGCGCCGCAAGCGGGGACGAGTACGGTGTTTGGGCCAACATGTTCAAACAGTTCGCCCACCCTTTGCGAGAACTGCTTGCAGCATGACAGGTCGAAGTCGTCCCCACTGCGAGACGCTATCGCAAGCGACAACGGGATACAGACTGAGTCCGCTACAGAGAGCGCAACATCGTCGTATTTTCATTTACGATGAAAGGCTAGATAGACGCTTCATGGCTATCTTGCATTGTGAAGCTGCACTGAAATAGCATGAACGCAATGTCAACGTACCCTAATCAGACGTCAACGAGACCTAAGGTATGATGACAACTGACGGAAAGACAACATTCACCGCGAGACCCGGCCTGTGGATCGACCGGGCGCGCAGAGGCGGCGGTCCCGCCTTCCTTGTCAGCGATACCTACCGCTTCCACGGACATCATGTTGGCGATATCGACCGCCCTTACCGTACGCGTGAAGAGGAAGCGGAGTGGGCCAGGCGGGACCCGGTGAAGTTTCTCGAGGACTGGCTGGTAAAGAGCCAGGAAGCGCAGGTCTTCGAACGCATTCAGCAGGATGTGAGGGCAGCAGTTGACGACGCGGTAGCCTTCGCCCTACGGGGCGGCATTCCCCAGTGAAAGTGAGGTGGAACGGCATGTCTACGCTTGAGAACGGTATCCGTTACAGCCCGGCCATCGACGCGCCGGGGGAACGTCAGATTACCTTCGGTCAGGCCATTCACGAAGCTGTTGACGAGGAGATGGCCCGCGACGAGCGCGTCTTCGCCATCGGAGAAGATATTGCCGTGGCTGGCTCGGTATTCAAAGTGTTTGTCGGCCTGTATGAAAAGTTCGGCCCGGAGCGGGTGATCGATTCGCCGATTTCGGAGGCGGGTATCGCCGGCATCGGTGTGGGCGCGGCCATCACCGGTATGCGGCCCATTGTGGACATCATGTTTTGCGACTTTGCTACCCTGGTGATGGACCAGTTGGTCAACCAGGCGGCCAAGACCCACTACATGTCCGGCGGCAAGTTGAAGGTGCCCATGGTCTTGCGGACGACCATGGGGGCCGGTAGCCGCACTGCCGCCCAGCACAGCCAGTCTCTGCATGCGCTCTTCAGCCACATTCCCGGCCTGAAGGTAGCGATACCGGCCACGCCATACGACGCCAAGGGGCTTATGAAAAGCGCCATCCGCGACGATAATCCGGTCGTGATTTTTGAAGACAGGGCGCTCTTTCAACAGGAGGGGCCGGTGCCGGAGGAGGAGTATACCCTCCCGCTGGGCCAGGCGGACGTCAAGCGAACAGGCGACGACATCACAATCGTCGCGACCAGTTCAATGGTGTACGTTGCCTTGGAAGCGGCCGATCAGCTGGCCGCGGCCGGCATCAGCGCAGAGCTGATCGATCCCCGCACGACTTCTCCTCTGGACGCTGAGACACTGATTCAGTCCGCCCGAAAGACCAGCCGGGCGCTTGTGGTCGACGAGGGCTACCGGCAGTATGGCGTCACCGGGGAAATTGCCTCGGTCATCGCCGATGGTGCATTCTACTATCTCGACGCCCCGGTAAAGCGCATCGGCGCCATGAGCGTGCCGGTACCGTTCTCGCCGGCGATGGAGGACCGGACGATCCCGAACACCGACTATGTGGTCGAGACGGCCAAGGCCATGTGCGGGAGGGGATGAAATACGCAGACACGGTCGGTAAGCGATGGTTTTGGAGGGGGGCGTTGCGGGGGCGCAGCCCCTGCACAAGGGAGGCCGCTTGCGGCCGACCGCCCAGAACTGCAGTTTTTGGTTTTCAGTTCTTAGTTTTCAGTGGAACACCAGTCGCCAGGGGAACACCGGAGAGTAGCGGTCGATGGTCGGTGGGTTGAGGCGGCAAGTGGGGGAGGAGACACTGTTGGCTAGACACGTTGCTGGGGAAGAGTAAACAAGGTGGCTAGCAAGGGCGGGGCGTTGCGGGGGCGCAGCCCCTGCACAAGGGAGGCCGCTTGCGGCCGACCGCCCATAAGAGAGCAGAGAGTTGAGAGAGTACCTTTACTCGCCTCATTCAGGATCGCGAGTTAGTTATGGCTGAGTAGTTTCCGCTAAAGCCATATCTGGTGTGCGGGTTTCCCCATTCGGATATATGCGGATCGCAGCCTTACCACAACGCCCCGCAGCTTTTCGCATCAGTTCTTGATGAGCCAGCACTACGCTATTTCAGGCGTCAAGCAGCCGAACAGCCAGATTTCCCACTCCGACCGCCCGACTACGCGCCTAGCGGGCCTGGACCTCACCCTGAAAATGCCGGCAGCACTTCCTGCACCAACAGTTCCGCACACCGCTTCTCCTCATCATCGGTTGCATCCACGGTCGGGCCCAGCAACACTATCCTGTCTATCCCCAGGTCGATGACCTCCTGGATCCGTCTGATGCACGTTTCCGGTGGACCGACAATCGCAAATTGGTCCACGAACTCCGCGGGGGGAACAACCGATACGGTGCGGTCCCGCATGTTGTACTCCTTATGCAGGTTCGTCAGAGCTTCCTTCTCCGCCTGCGTTACCGGCCCATGCGTCTTCCCGTGCATCACCGAAAACCGCACGAATGTGTCCAGGAATTGGACCATCTCCCGGGCGGCCTCCACCTGCGGATGGCACACGATGTTCAGATACGCGCCGCACCGGATTCCGTCCGGCTCCAGCCTTGCCTCACGACGCGCGGTTCGGGCCTGCTCCAATCCCCATCCCAGCCGCCCAAGGTCTGCCCCCAACGCCAACATGACAATGTCGGCGTGTCTCGCCGCCGTTCCGATTACCCTCGGCCCGCTCGCTGCAACGGCCACGGGCACCTTCTTGTCGCGGGGGTCGAGCCACCTGAGCCTGCTGTCGGCGGGGGCGTCCGCCAGCTTCAGCGTATCAGCGCGAGGGGCCATGTCGCGCCAGTATGGCAGGTCATCGAAGGCCACACTACCTCCCTTCAGGTAGGCCTGCAGGGCTTTCAGGTAACTGTCCAGTACACTCACGTAGGCGGGCGCGTGTCCGACGAACGCCAGCGCCGAGTCCCCCCGCCCGATTCCCAGCACCGCTCGCCCCTCCGACGCCTCTTGAATGCTCGCGATCGCCCCCGCAGCCACCGCCGGGTGGCGGGTCACTGGGTTCGTCACATCCGTGCTCAGCTGGATCCGCTCCGTAGCACAAGCAGCCAACGCCAGAGCAACGTAAATGTCTCCACATAGGTTCTGATTATCAAGAATCCCGATGCCATGCCAGCCCGCTTCCTCCGCCCTCTTGGCATATTCCGCCATTTTGCGCGTACGGGGACGGACGGCCGTTATAATCTCCACTTGGCTATTTGTGACACTTGGCAAGGCTAGACTCCTTTGTCAACTGAACCTTCCGATTGCCGAGGTTGCCCTGAAGGGCGGAGTTATTGGTACGGGGGACACGTTGGTGGACCTACGGGGACTCGAACCACGGTCCCCTGCGTTATCAGCGCAGTGCTCTAACCGTATGCGCTACAGGCCCTTCCGTCACCTTGTAGGCCATCCTCTGAATTACTTTTCCTATTTCCAACTAATTCACTTGAGAAACCAATTCAATTCATTGAAATATTCATCGTTTTCATACTATATCCATCCCCGCTTAATCGTGCAAACATTAATAGCCCATCAGTATGGTGATGCGTTAGTGGTGAGTGGTGAGTGGTGAGTGGTGAGTGGTGAGTGGTGAGTGGGCTTTTTGCTTAGGGGGATTGAGGGCTGTGGCTAGGTTGCTGCCTGCGTTTCTTAATTCGCGAAAGGGCGCGCAGAATCACGTTGACACCTTGAATGCATTGATCCACGTAGGGGCGTGGAGAACGGCTCATTTGAGGGGGTAAAAGTAGCGCTTTACGAGTCGCTGGCGTTCGACGCTTCGTCGGCGCGCCAGGCTTCGCTGATCAGGCGAAAGATATCGGTCTCGGTGACGATGCCGATGGGCAGGAATTTTCCGCCGCTGCCGTCGGCCGTCTGGACCACGGGGACGCCGCCGATCTTGGTCTCCATCAACTTCTCCACCAACTGGCCGATTGATGCTTCCGGCCCGACTGCAATCACCTCGGGCGTCATCACATCCCGCACCGTCAGCCACACCTCGTCAAGGCCCGGATCGTAGCGGCTGGCTACGCTTTCGGCCGTTTCCGCCTCCAGAACATCGGCGTCTGTCACGATCCCGCACATATAGCCGTCGCGGTCGATGACAATGATGCGGCGCACATTGTTTTCCTCCATCATTCCCGCGGCATCCACGGCCAGCGCATCGGGATCAATCGTGATTACCGGCGCGCTCATGATTTCGCTTACCAATCTGAGGTGCATTGATGACTCCATGATACGGTGACCAGTCGTCCGCCCCAGGGTGAGGGCAGAATCGGCCACGAGACAGAGGCCAATCTAGGAAGAATGCTCAACGACATAGCGCAATACGTCGGTCGTGGTGAAGATGCCGACGACTTTGCGTTCTACAACCACGGGCAGCCCGCCGATTCTGCAGTCCAGCATCAGACGGCAGGCGACGTCAATCGAACTGTCCGGCGCAACGGTCATCGGATCGGTGGTCATGGCGTCGCTGACAGGCAGCTTCGCCCAGAAATAGTTGATCTCGAACAGGCTCAGCGTGGTGACACTGGACGGGGCCGCCTGGCGCAGATCACCGAAGCTGACGATGCCGATGAGATGGCCGTCGTCATCCACGACCGGCAGACGGCGGCAGTGGTATTCCGCCATGAGGTCGCGGGCATCCGCCAGGGAATCCTCATTGTGGCAGGTATGCGGATTCGGCGTCATCCAGTGCTTCACCTGGCTGCTATTGGACCCCATCGGCGCCTCCATACTATTGAATCGCTTTCATCAAATGACTTCTCGCCGCTGTATACGGTCGATCGCGGTCCGCATTTCCGACAGCAAAGCCCCGCTGTGGGGGCCGGTCGCACAGAAGGACAGCCTCCGCTCGGAACCGTTACCGTCCATTGTGCGCGGTCGATCGTTGGTTGCTTCATACGCCGGCCGCGTCTGATCGGAGTCCACTGAAGTCTGTCCGTCTACGCCGTTGTCGAAACAGACCGTAAGCCGGTCGGCCGGCAGCAGCACGCCGAGGCGGTCAGCCCATTCTATAACAACGACATGGCGCATGGGGGCGGTGTGCGGCGGGCGCGTGCGGTCGTCGAAAGACTCCTCCTCGACGATGTCGAGAATCTCATCCAGGCCCAACCCGTACATCTCGCCGGCCAGGGACTCGCCGTCGGCGGACAGCCGGTAACTATCCACGTGGAACAGACGCACGTCTTCTGTCGGGGCGGTATATTCGTTGATCAGGGTGAATGTAGGGCTGGTGATGCGCGCCTGCACGCCCAGTCCTCTGGCCAGACCCTGCGCAAAGGTCGTCTTGCCTGCGCCCAGATCGCCCACCAGACCGATCACAGCGCCGGCGGTTCGCGGCCGCTCGCCGACGGCTGGCGGTTGCGGTAAACGGATCGTCCGCCCCAGCAGTTCGCCGAGATCTTGAGTTTCCAGTGGAGAGGAGGATAAGATCGGGAAGCGGAAGTGATCGTTCACCCAATTGATCCCTGACAAGTCCGCCGCCTGTCACGGGACTGAGATGTCCGGCGGCCCGAAATCGGGGGGCCCATAGGAACTGATACCCTCACCTTTGCGATTGTACCCCCCACTTTGCCGCAAAGGCAAATGCAGGAATTATTGTGATCCTGTTACAATAAAGGGTAGCAGTTCGTGGAAAGCACACAAATTCGGACACAAGCGACCGGTCACCAGTCACTGCAGCCATGCTGTCAAGATCACCTTTACGCCGCCTCCTCGTGGTCGGCATCCTCATCGCGTCTCTCGGCGTATTTGTCGACGTCATCGGCCCGCGTTTGGCGCCGTGGTTAACGCTTGCCCCGCAGAACGTTGACGGGGGCAGTCTGCCGGGTGATATAGAACTCTCCGGCTCCCCCATCTTACAGACCTTATCCATCGAGGGAGAGGTTGTGTTGGAACGCGCCGGCTCCCATTTCGGCAGACCCCGCATCAGCCCTGACGGCACCCTGATGGCGATAACGGTAGTGCCCACGGGAACGGAGACGATCGGGCTGGCGGAGATCTATGTGATCGAGCGCGCCACCGGACGCGTGCGCGAACGCATCCCCGGTCATAACCCGCGCTGGCAGACGGGACGCAGCAACCGGCTGCGCTTCGATCAACTGGAAGCCAACGGGATTCGATCCGCTCTGTACGACACCAGCGACAGATCGATCATACGCGAAGACAACCTGCAGCCGGACGACAATCCAGTGGGCGTGGATGCTCAATCCTTGGAAGCTGCGACGCTGACTTACCCGACGACGATCCGGGTGGCCCATCATCCGGAGAACGGCTGCCGCAACGTTCCCGACTGGCAAGTGGACGTGATCCCATTCGAAGAGTATGTGGCCCGCTCCGTCCCCGCGGAGGTACCGATCTCCTGGCCACAGGAAGCCCTGGCCGCGCAGGCCATTGCCACCCGCACCTATGCCTGGTACCAGATCCGGCGCAACCGGCGCTACTATGACGTGACCGACTGGGCCAATTTTCAGATGATGTGCAACAACCGTTTCGCTGCCTCGGACACGGCGGTTAGCAGTACGGCCGGCCAGTACCTGGCTTACTCGGGCGACAGCACGAGCGCGCCGATCATTGCCATGTACAGCGCCAAGAACAGCCACCCGACGCTCACCAACCCGGCGGTCCCCTATCTGCAGGCGGTGCCGGACGAGACCGGCCTGGGTGAAGTTCGCTGGGGCCACGGCTACGGCCTCAGCCAGTGGGGCGGCGTCCGGCGGGCCAAGGCCGGCCAGACCTATCGCCAGATTCTCGGCCACTACTACACGGACGTCACCTTACAGAATGCCAGCCAGCCGACGCAGGCGATAGGCGGCCTGATCGGCCTGTCCCTGAAGGGCTATTTCCCAGCCGGCGGTCTGCGCTGGGACGCGCTCGTGCCCGCGGAGCCTTTGTCGGGCACAGTCGACCTCGACCCGGGGCCGGACTCTCTGCCGATCCGCGGTGTCTGGCTGCGCAGCGCCGATATCACAAGCGGCAGCACGATCACGGCTTCCCTGACGCTCAGCAACGCGTTGCAGGAGCAGAAAGCGATGCAGGTAGACTGGGACCCGCCCTCCGCACCGACATTCGAGGCGCCGTCAGCGGTGGAGGTGCAGCGGGCCACGCTCACGCTCGCCGTCCCGGAAACGGACGCGCTGATCGCCCTGAGCAACAACTGGGTCTGGCAGGGGGAAGACCTCTACAGCACCACCGGGGAGGCTGTGGACGATGCCGCGGCCGATGGCAATCGCGCCATGGAAGCGCGCGCCGATGACCATGAGCTGGGCTGGTGGTACGGCCCATACGCAACCGACATCCCCCACAATGCCACTTACAGCGTGCTTTTCCGGCTGCGCCGCGGTGAACCTGACGACGACGATGACGACAATGTACTGCCGGACCAGCCCATCGCCCATCTGGACGTGACGGACAAGGGGGGGACTTTGCGCCTGGGTTTGCGCGACATCTGGGCGAGTGATTTCACCGACGCGAACGAATACGTCGAGATTCCCGTTGATTTTCATCTGTTTAACCCGGTCGAAGGGATTGAGTTCCGCGTGAAATGGTTCGGGGACGTGGACCTGGCCCTGGATCGGGTACAGCTGTGGCAGTGGCAGAACATATCATCAAGAACGACGATCGATTGGCCGCTTCCCAATAGCGGTGTATCAACGGTTTCCGCGATCGCGTTCGATAGCGCCAAAAATGCCAGCCCGATCGTCACCAAGCAGATCGAGTTCGGCAGCGAACAGCCGCCTGTGTTCGGCGATTTGGAGCACGTGCAGAGCTGGTGGACGCGACTGCCTGTCCTGATTTCTGTCCCTGTGCAGGACTTTAACAGCGGGTTGGATTCAACCAGCGGACAGTTGCTGTTGGACGACGAGGAGAAGAGCGCCGTTTTCAGCCAGCCCAACGACCCCCTGGCCGCGCAGAAGCTGTCAGCGTCCCTGACCGACCTCGCTGACGGCACGTACACTGTGCGCTTTCGGGCCAAAGATCGATCGGGGTTGCAGGGGGAAAGCAGTTCCGGCCAGCTGCGCATCGACCGGACGGCGCCAACTGTTGAGGCCCAGGCCGTGCAGGTGACATCCGACACCACGAACGAAGGGGGCGGCGGCAGCTCTACCGGACAGCAGGATTCTTCGGCTACGCCCTCTGTCAGCGCGCGCGGGCTGTTCAGCGGGACGGTCCAGGTCACCCTGACCGCCGCAGACGCCACCAGCGGCGTCTGGGGTATCGCCTATGTCCTCAACGACGGGCCGGTCGAAGTGTACAGCGAGCCGTTCACAATCTCGGAGGACGGCATTCACAATGTCCGCTACTGGGCAAAGGACACTGCCGGCAACTATTCGAGCAGCCAGCGGCTGCGCGTCTGGGTACGCAGCGGCAATTCAACCAGCGACGATTCAAACAGTGACGATTCAACCAGCGACAGTACGCTCAGCGGCAGCACACCCAGCAGTAGCACACCCGGCAGCAGTGCTCGCGACGATGGGGGACGCAACGACGGGACAACAGTCGTCAGCTATTTGTATCATGTGTTCATCCCGGGCCTGAAGCAGGACGAATAGGGCGCGGGCCTCCCGCTTCTTCTGCAATCGGCGCCGGCGTCGGCGTCTCGGATGTCGCTAGATGTCGCTGGCCACGATCCATTGCAGGAGCTGATCACCGTGCTCCTTGACCAGGGCGGTGGCCCGCTCTGAGTCGGCGGCTTCGGCGCGTATTTCGAAGAGAGGCTGTTCGGGGTTGGGGCCGATGTGGACCCACTCTTCGGCCCCGAACTGGATCTTCAGGCCATCGATCGTGACGACGCCATCCCCCTGATAGCTCTGATTAAGGAGGCGCATGACCGTTCCTTTTGCTTCCCAAGGGCAGTCGACCCGGTGGTGCGCCATGAAGAAATGCGGCAGGTCGGCCACGATTTCACTGACCGCTGCCTGGCGCAGGCCAAGGTATTCGAGCAGCCGTACGGTCGCCAGCAGCCCGTCAGAAACCGGCTGCAGATCGGGAAAAATGAAGTGGCCCGCCCCATCGGTGGCGAACAGCACATCCTCGTCCGCCGCCCGCATCAGGTCCCGCAAATCGTTCTGCGTGGAAACGATCTGACCGCCGTACCGGTTCACGACCGTCTCGAAGGCGCGCGGCAACACCGCGGGCAGGGCGACCTTGGCGCCGGGATTGGCGTACATGGCCAGCTCCAACAGGAGTAACGCCGCCGTCAGATCGTCCAGCACGACCCCTTTCTCATCGATAAGAAAGACCCTTTCGCCGTCTACGTCCAGTTTAACGCCGACACCGGCACTGAGGACGCCCATGATTTTGGCCATATGCTGAAGTTGATGGCGGAACTGATCGCGCAACGCGCCCAGCATCGGTCCATTCAAGGGCAGATAGTCGACTTCGAGGAGGTTGAGAATGGTCGACAGCGTATCGCCGCAGAGGCCGTGGGAGGTGTCGACAACGATCTGCGGATGGACCTGGGGGCCGGCAGCGCGGACGCTTTCCTGGTCAACGCTGGCGAGAAAACTCTCGACATAGCCTTCGGTGGGGTCGGCAGGATAGTCGATCTGCCCGACTTCGTCGAGGAAGGCGCGGCGGAAGTCTTCGCGCGAGAAGCTGCGTTCGACGGAGCGTTCGGATGCCCGGCTCTGATCGAGGCCCTGGTTGTTCATGAAACGGATGTCGACGACACGCTGGTCGAGAGGGCTGAGGCGAACGTGCACGCCGGCCGCGGCAGCGGGTTGCGTACGGATGAAATGACGCGCGACCGGTACGGGCACCTCGCCGAGATCCCAGACGTCGACGCCGGCGCTGGAGAGGCCGCTCATCAGGGCGCGTATCAGCATGCTGGAGCTGCGGTGTGAGTCCCGGTTGATGACGACGTAACTGCCGCGCGGGAGGTTGGCGCCAAGACTGCTGCCGAGCTTGGCGGCGAATTCGGGCGTAATATCAACATTGACAACGCCGCTGACGCCGGCCCTGCCGAAAAGGGAGCGGCGGCCGCGGCTGCCCCAGATGATGCTCTCCCGCACCACCGCGCCCGGCTCGATGCGCTTGTTCGGCCACAGTTTCACGTCGGGATGCACAACACAGTTCTCGTCCAGCACACAGTTGTCGCCGATGACGACGTCCTCATAGGCGATCGTGCCGCTTTTGAGACTGCACTGGCGGCACACGATCGCCCCCAGTAGCTCGCAGGTCTCCCCAATGTAGGTGTTGCGCCATACGACGCAGTTCTCCAGGCGGCTATAGCGGTCGACGATGGTGTAGTCGCGGACCACGCACGGCCCCTGGATCGTCACGCCCTCCTTGATTTTGACGGCGTTGCCGAGATAGACCGGCCCGATAATCTGTGCATCGGGGGCAATCTCCACGTCGGCGCCCAGGATCAGGTCGCCGCGCGGGCGCGCGCCTGCGGGCAGGGACCCATTTCGCCCGCCGTCCGCCTCCGGATTGGATGGTTCACCAGCTTCGGCCGGCGCGGTTGCGCCGAGGGGCTGGGGCAGCCAGACTTTGCCGCCGATCAGGTCGGCGCTGGCGCGCATGTACTCGTTGATCGTGCCGACATCACACCAGTAGCCCTCGGCCACGTAGGCCTGCAGCTGCTGCCCCCGTTGCAGGAGGTCGGGGAAAAGCTCGGTGGAAAAATCATAGGCGGCGCCGTCGGGGATATAGTCCAGTACGGCCGGTTCGAGCACATAGATGCCGGTGTTCACCCGGTCTGAGCGGACGGTGCTCCAATCCGGTTTTTCGAGAAACTGGGTGATGCGGCCGTCTTCGTCGCTGACGACTGCGCCGTATTCGAGAGGGTTGGGAACGGGATAGACTGCGAGCGTGGCGAGGGCGCCGGCAGTGAGATGGTGCTGGACGGCGGCCTGGAGGTTGAAGTCGGTCAGGGCGTCGCCGCTGACAACGAGAAAGGTTTCGTTGAGATGGGCGGCGGCGTTCTTGACACCGCCGGCGGTGCCCAGAGGCATCTCCTCGACGACATAGGTGATATTGAGACCGAGGGCGCTGCCGTCACCGTAGAAGTCCTGGATCACGGAGGGCAGATACTGGAGCGTGATGACGACCTCGGAAATGCCGTGATATTTGAGCAACTCCAGAATATGACCGAGGACCGGCTTGTCAACAAGGGGGACCATCGGCTTGGGACGCCCAATCGTCAGGGGACGCAGGCGGGAGCCTTCTCCGCCGGCCATGACTACGGCTTTCATAATCTGTATCCAGTGACCGTTGGTCAGTGGTCAGTGGCTAGTGGGCTTCGCTGGCCACTGGTAAAGGGTAACTGGCCGCTGCCGCTATATGGGCGGCCAGGGATAGTTTCGCTGGTGAATGGGTGGCGATGGATACTGGCGGGAGAAGAGAAGTTCATGGATGCGGTGGCGCAGGGCATCCAGTTCAGGGGCGCTGAGAAGCAGGCCCAGCGTGCTGTGCACCGGATCGGTGTCGATAAGATGCTGAAGCAACGTCAGGTCGGCGAGCAGCTCCTCCTCGATGGTTTCTCCGGCAAACTCCCAGATAACGGTACGCAGCTTATATTGATGATGGAAGCAGATGCCGTGGTCGATGGCCCACATATGCGCCCGCGCCGGTTTCCCCCAGCCGCCTTCGACGGAAAATCGCCGGTGATGTCCGTAAAGGCAGTGGCCGGCCTTGCGATCGGCGTTGTTGATGAGGTAGTCGTACAGTGTGAGGCGGCGCAAAGCGGGGGCATAGCGGGCGTCCTCGCGCATATTGAAGTAGTGTATGTCCGGATCACACTCGATGAAAAACTGGATGCTGCCCGGCCCGCGCGGCCCGTCGCGCAGAACAGTGGGCGGCACCAGATGCCAGCCGAGTGCTTCGCTGACGATAAAGGCGGCTGTCTCGCGCTGGCAGAGGGTGCCCACCGGGAAATCCCAAAGTGGATTTTCGCCGCGGCGCGGTTTGTAGACGGCCGGAATCTCGTGCTGATGGTGGTGGACGGTTGCCAGAAAGGCGTAGTTGGAGCTGTAGGGCAGCAGCCCTTTCTCTTCGATTTTCCCTTCTGCCAGCGCGCTCAATATCTCCCTGTCGGCTGTCGCGGCCGGACCGCCGCGCCCGTCTTGATCCATGTCGCGGCTGTTGTCTTCACTGTGCACCCGCTGTTCGATAGTCTTGTCGTTGTCCATCATCAGGAAGTGGATGGTGGATGGTGTTCAGTATCTGCCGCTGCCGTGCCCTATCCACTGACCACTGTCCACTAACCACTGGTGTTTCTAAACAGACAGTGGAAATGCGTGGCCGTTCGTGCGCGGGCAGAAGTGGCCGTCCGGCTCGATGACGCGCCCACACAGGGGGCAGTCCGGCCTGCCGGCGGCCACGACCTGCAGGGCATGTTCGCTCAAGGAACGCATCTGCGCCCGGGTAGCATAGAAACGGGCCTTCTGATCGTCGACCTCATCTTCGACCGTTTCACGACCAGGTGGGTCGGGTAGGTCGGGTGGACCGGGCGGGTCGGGTGGACCGGCATCCAAGTCCTCCTCTATCTGGTCGGCATCCGGTATGGCCTGTGCGATCAGGACCATCAGGTCCTGCCGTTCATCGTACCCCAGCCCGAGTTGTCCAACGCGAAATGCCGGGTCCAGCGGTTCGCGCAAGCTGGGCGCGGCGGTCTCTTCCTCGACGCTTGGCAGGTCGGCGCGTTCCTTTTCCAGCTCCTCCAACAGCTGCAGAATCGAGGTTGCGAGAGCGGCCACCTGCTCTTTCTCCATGATCAGTGTGGCCATATCGGCGCCATGGCGGGCCTGGAGAAAGAAGGTACGCTGACCGGGACGTCCGACGGCGTCGGCGACGATTGCGCTAACTGGATTGAAGTCGAAGGTAAACTGTGATTCCATATGCCTCTGACAGGTGAACGGTAGCAGGTGCGGTTGCCGGCGTGCAGGTTGCCGGCGTGCAAGTTGTCTGCCAGCAGAATGTCTGCAGTCCCAAGGTGCAGCCGGCGGGACCTGTTGACGTCAACTCGCTTTTCGGTTCTTCATTCTAACTTTATCACAGGAAAACCGCCGCTGTCATTCATGGCCAGGATGCTTGGCCCAAAACGATGGAAGGCGACGACGCTGATCGATGCGGTGCTGATCTGGATGCGCTGGAAAAGATCGAGCGGCGTGCCCAGGTAGTAGGCCAGGCTCGTGCGCAGCACGTCGCCGTGGGCATAGACGGCAATGACCTCACCGGCGTGCTCTGTGCGGATGCGCTCCAGAGTTGTGATGACACGGTTCTGCACCTCTCGCAGCGTTTCGCCCCCAGGGAAGCGGAAGCCGCCCGGATAGATCTGCACCAGCCGCCACTCCGGCCGCTTGCCCAGCTCCTTCAGCTCGCCCCCGCGCCATTCGCCGTAATCGACCTCCAGGATGCCCGGCTCGACCGTGACGGGCAGGTTCAGCGCCGCGGCCAGCGGTTGTGCCGTCTCCAGACAACGCAGCAGCGGGCTGGAATAGACGGTGGAAAAGGGCTGAACCTTGAGACGCTCGGCAACCTGTTCGGCCTGTTCCTTTCCCTTCTCGTTCAGAGATACGGAGGGTGTGCGTCCGGCCAGCGCGCCCCGTTCAGTCCATTCGTTTTCACCGTGGCGAATCAGGAAGAGATAGGTAGGGCGCGGGTGTTTTTCCTTTTCGCCTTCGTCGTCAGCCTGGCCTTCCGCCTCGTCATCCGCCGCGTCCGGCTCCTCTGCTGGTACACTTTTTTCCTCGATCAAACCTGTTTCTCTCCCCCAAGGGATGGGTTTCTGCTTGTGTGGGTCAGTTGCGCTGTCATTGTAACCGTGATCCGGCGCTGTGTAAATGCAGGAAATGGATTGGGGGCGCCGATTCTCATTTTGGCAAGGCCCGATAGCCAATGGCGACCATGCGTCCAGGCGCGTCATCCTATGGAGCAAGGATGTGTCAGGCTTGACCGTTTGGGGGTGCAGCATAGAATGGTGCATACAGACCCGGTTTTGCATCAGAGGAGGTAACGCACTTGAACCAGATCACGATCCGAGGACTTGACGACGAGCTGAGCGCCTGCCTGCGCCGCCTGGCAAAGCGAGAGGGACTCTCTCTGAACCAGGCCGCGCTCAGGCTGCTGCGGAGAGGAGCCGCCCTGGCGGAAGGTCTTGGCCAGGGGGATACCGTGGGTGATTCATTTGACCGGCTGATAGGGAGTTGGACCCAGGCGGATGCGGACGAGATGGAGGCCGCGCTCGAGGAGTTCGAGACCGTTGACAAGACGGCCTGGAGATGAGGGCTCTGCTGGACGCCGACGCGTACGCTCTGTTCAGGCGGGGACACGGGGAGGTTGCGGCGTTGGTGCGGAGGGCCGGCCGACTCCGACCACCGACGTCTGGATAGGGGCCCACGCCAAGGAGACCGGCGCGGAACTGGTTTCGGCGGACGGTCACACGGAAACCCGCGTTATGCCAACTGGCCTGTCCCCGTTCGGAAGTTCCCGATGGAAATAAACCGAAGACAGGAAGGGTTACGGTTCTTCATCCAATATCCTCTTCAACGGCCAGAATGCCCTTCCACCTTCGCCAACTAGCCTGTTGATCAGACCCTCCGTTTCGACCCTCGTAGTGGGATTGCGGTAAAGTATCTCGAACGCCTCGATCCACTGATTGTCCGAATCCCAAAGCCACAATGCTCTCTGGTTCTTGCCGCGAACGCCCCCTTCATGCAGATACAGCCGCGCAATCTCAAAGGTATCCTCTGGCGCCGCCTGCGCCAACCGCGGGCTCGCCTTGACGAGTTCATTACCCCACTCTACGAAGCCGTCCGCCATTTCAAGGGTTTCCCTCACTCGCCGCGCAAGCCAGATGGGCTCGAAAATCCCCTTGTCCAGGTTGATCCAGTGACCAAATACCTTGTACACTTCCCGCTTTTCATCACTCTGTAGCAGCCGGTCCCAGAGCCCCCTCAACCGACCTTTGACCTCCCGGCTGAATTCAAAGGACTCCTCGGCTTCATCTCGGGAAATGAATGAGCGCCCAATAAAACTGACAAAGTGGGCATGTTGCTTCGGACTGTCATTCTTCCAGAACGCCTTAAATAGTTGATGATCGAACCCGAACTCTTCGTAGTGCATGAAGGCAAGCGCAAGATGCTGTGCAATTCCTTCATCCGGATTCTTGAAATGTCTCTGCTGACGAGGGAAATCGTTCTCTCTTAGGTCGAGGGCCCGTTCATATAAATTCTGAAACACGGGATCGAGAAATATTCCTTCGTAAAGATTCCTTGCAAGATAGCCTTCCCACGCCGACGTGTAAAGATGCCTCTGGGCTGGCTCTTGATCAAATATCCGCGGCAAAAGCTTTCGAATCCAGTCCCTGTCTCGGAAGTAGAAACTCGGCAGGTAGTGTCCGTACAGAAACATCAGCGCGCGTGTGTTTTCTTTCCGCAACACGCTCTCGTACATGGCTTTGACATCATCGGAAATCTGTTCTTCAACGTCTTCATTGAATTTCCTGCCATCCTGAAAGACTAACTGCACAAATGCCTGGAAAGCTCTGCCGCGCACGGAGTTGATGGCCATAGTGAATGGATCGATGACGCTGTAATTCGTATCACTGGACGATCCAACTAGGGACGGCGCGGTTTCGGCCTGTTCGTCTTCCGGAGACGGGTCGGGGTATGACAGCAGATAGCCTGCAATCTCCAGTATGCTGTCGCGATGTCTGCCAAAATCGACCGGCGTCAAACCATCCTGTTCAGCGAGCAGCTCGCGCAGTACATCGGCCATTGCCGAGTGAACCGCATCCCAGTTGGCAAGCCAAGAAGAAGCGTACAAGCCGGTAAGCTCCCGTGGCCCTCTCTCAAGTCGGACTCTCTCGCCTAAGTCCTTCATGGTAGTGAACAGTTCGATCACGCCATCCCATTCGACCTCTGACGCGTCCGCTCTATCATTCTTTATCGCTTCCTGTATCCCCATCAGATATGAGTAGGTGTAATGTTGATCAAGTACACCGCGCTCGAAGAATAGGCCGGCGCTCTCGACGTACTCGGACAGCCGTACAGGGATGTCGTCTTTCAGGAGATCGTCCATGCCTTGGGCATTCAAAGGATTGTGAAAGTCAGCTTCACTGTTTTGCGCGTTCAATTCCCCTGGCGTCCACTCCTGGCGGAGTTTCCCGGCTATCTCGACGACCGTCAGACACCCGAATTCTTCTTGTGAAATTGGGCCTCGCGGCGATATGATTTCGGCTCTCCCGGTATCCCCCAAAATCACGTCTGGGCGCGGCTCATAGTGCGGATCAAGATGGAAGCCCGCTTTCTCCACCCTCTTTTTCAGCGCAGGGTTCTCATTGAGGTAGGGCAGAATCATAGAAAGTATGGATGATCCCTTGTATTTGCTGTATTCGTGTAGATGGCTGAACTTCCGAATGACCCTATGCACGTAATCCTGCTTGTCATTTTCAGACAACACAGGAAATCCCCTTTGCAAAGCTCTCTCATATTCAGCGCCACAAGCAATCTCGCGATATTGCTTAACTTCAAACAACCGGAAAAGGGCGCTTCTGAGATCGTCCTTGAATGCTTGCGGGCACAGGCTCAGAACATAAAACCGAAAACGCCATATAACGCGGCTGTCCGACAAAGACGCCAGATGTTCTCTGTAAATTCTTCTGACCTCTTTTGATTCGGCGCACCGTTCCCCGATCAGACGAACCGCCAAAGTTTTGAGTGCTACCGCAAGTTCCCGCACATCTTCCTGCCGACCATCAATCTGGCCCGGCTCCAAAGTGAAGAAATCCACCTCTAAAAGTAAAAACTGGTCGGACGCGGCCATGATCTCAGCCAGCTTGCTTGTCATCAGAGTCAGCGCGCGTTCTGCGTACTCGGGGTCCACGGCGTCCAACTGTTCGAATAGCTTCGTGCGGGAGAGATGCCCCAAATAGAATGGGCTTTCGCGATAGAGGGACACATTGCCAGCCTCTTCTCCCGGACGCACAGCCAGCACCGCATCGGCAAGGAGGAGGAAGCTTTTTGAATCGTTGGCGTCAGCGAGGGTACTGAGCATCTCCGCATATGCGAAACCCGAATGGTTGTATATTCCATTAAGCAATGGTACCCACCGCTCAGCCCGGATCTTGTCAACCACACGCGCCAACTGGTCTGCGGGCAAGGCACCGCAAATCCGCAGGAACCTGTACACGACCTCCGGATTAAACGTGTCTGCGGTTACAGGCACATTTAGCATAATCATATTCACGACTTTCGCCGGACTTTGCTCCGCCATTCTCCCAAGGTAGCTAAGCTCCGAAGTTACGTTTTCGTAGACATTCGGCCCATTCGCTCCTTTCTTTATGACATCTAGAAAACCTTCGTGCCACAGACAATCCAGCCACCACTCATCAGCTCTAGAATAGAAGTATTGGCGAGCATCCAGATTCACAGCAAGAACATATTCTAGGTCCTTCTTCCTTCTGTTTTTGACTATTTCGTCAATGACCGCGTGTACATAAACCTGTTGCAGTCTCAGCGCACGTCCCAGTAAATTTATGTACTCTTCAATTAATTCTTCGAATTCCCTGTCCGAGAAATTCGCAAATTCCTCTGCAGTCAGCGTCTTGGGTGCTGTCCCGTGGTGTGCTAGATCCGAAAGCTTGCCATAGACGGTGTCTAGTTCAACAAACGTATCTCTGAATTCCTGGTTGCTATTTCTGCTACTTCCGCCGTGTCTGGTTGCATACTCCCTAAATAACTTTATTAAATTATCCTCACTGATCTCTACGCTTATGAGAGGGTAAAGAATCTCTCGAGCTGAGTGGGCGGCTTGAGCAATCCTGTCAGGGTTGCTCCCATCTCCGACAACCCTCAGCGCCCCCCTAAACATATCAGAGGGGCGCGCCTTTAATCCATCCATAGCAAAAAGTTCGTCCATGCGCCTGCAGAGCTCCTCCTGTTCCGGAGTCAGACTCACTGGCGTTGAAGACGCATTTCCTGTCGGTTGCAGTAACAACTCATCTGCCATAATTCTCGATGAACCTCACTTCCTACCCGTTCAGTATGTACGGATTATACACCAGCCGATCAACCTCCATTCGCTTCATCCGCCCCCACCTCAGGGCAATCGCATCTCGTTGCGTCAAGACATTCAACAGATGGTTGGGGCGTCCCTCATAGGCGCCCTCCGTGGTCTGTCTGCCCGGCTGTCTTAGCCTCCGAATTCAGATGCAATTGCCCCACTATTGGTGTCATTCCGCATTGTAGTTTTTCCCGGCCTGCTTTACGCTTGCAGCAGACTATCCCTGCGTACCTGGGCGCCAATACGCGCCAGTGGCGGCATTGGAGCATGACCTGAAATCATAGAATCCAGGTGCTGGAACCGTGAACCGCAGCGAAATCGTCAGTTTCATCTGGGATGTAGCCAACCTCATACGCGACACCTTCAGTTGAGGCACGTACCAAGACGTTGTCCTGCCTTTGACCGTGCTGCGGCGGCTGGACTGCGTGTTGGCTCCCACAAAGGAGGCCGTGCTCGGACGACAGGCCGAGTATCGAGGACGGTTGGACAACCTCCACAGTCAACTTTGCCGTGCGTCGGGATTCGCTGAGCCTGGTCGCCAAAACTGACCACAAGCTAAGGTGTATAATGGAGCAAAACACCAAGCCTGTGGAGGGTCAAAATGATGGTCAGGAAACGACGGCAGCACTCGGCGGACTTCAAGTTTCGAAGTCGCGCTTACGTTTCGGGCGATCCAGCGCGTACAGATTGACAGCATCCTGACCGTGATGGATGCCGAACAGATCCTGAGCTTGGACCGGCGCTGTCCATCTTTCAGGTCGGCATGGCGGATATCGTCATCATGAATAAAGTCGATCTGCTGAATGAAATACAGCTTCAGTCTGTGCGGGATTACATCCGGCGCATGGAAACCTCTGTGGCAGTCAATGCCCCGAAATCAGAACGGGAATATATCACGCGCACCGTCATTGAATGGCTGCGCCAGCGGCTGCCCGGCACATCATAGATAGCAACAAAAAGGAACTCCTGATATGGAGAACCATCATTTCCCGGTGCCAGTAACTGTTCTCAGCGGCTTTCTCGGCGCAGGCAAAACCACCCTGCTTAACCACATCCTGCACGGCGATCACGGTCTGAAGATCGGGGTGCTGGTGAACGACTTTGGCGCGATTAATATTGACGCCCAGTTGGTCGCCGGTGTCGAAGGCGACACGGTCAATCTGTCGAACGGCTGCATCTGCTGCACGATTCGCGGCGACTTGCTGAAGGAAACCATTAAACTGCTGCGGCGGGCGGATCCCCCGGAATACGTCATCATCGAGACCAGCGGCGTTTCCGATCCTATCGCTGTCGCCAATGCATTCCTGGTGCCTGAAATCAAACCGTTGGTGCAGCTTGACAGCATTCTGGTCGTCGTGGATGCCGATCATATCCTGACACTGGACGAAGAAAACATGGGGCTGGCGCTGGATCAGATCGCCGTCGCCGACATCGTGGTACTGAACAAAGTCGATCTGGTCACGGCAGAGGAACTGGAAGACATCAAGACCGACCTGATGCGACGCGTTGTGCCGAGAATGAAGATGAGAAAGGTCTTTCTCAACGTAGTGGACATCAAGACAGACCTGATTGGACGCACTGTGCCGGAGGCGCGCATTCTGGAAGCGACTCACGGACAGGTGCCGCTGGAACTGGTGCTGGGTGTGGGCACGTATGCACCGGAACGCCTGCATGGGCGTGCCGAGCGCGATGTGCATGTGCACGGCGTGGATGAGGAACACGATCACGATGAGGCCGAAAATCACCACCATGAACATACCGACCATACGCTGGTATTCAGCACCTGGAGTTGGACGACGGATAAACCGCTGTCGCTGAAAGCGTTACGTGGGATGTTCGAGGAGCTGCCCAATACAATCTACCGCGCCAAAGGTGTGATTCAGCTCCATGATATGCCGGACAACAGGATGATTCTGCAAATGGTGGGCAAACGCGCCAGCCTGACGCTGGCCGATGAATGGGGCGATGCGCCGCCGCGCACGCAGATTGTGATGATTGCCTCGCATGGTGGGCTGGATGGTGAGGCGCTGCGCACGCAGTTGGAAGCCTGTATCGTCGCGGATACGCCCCCCGCTGCCGTGAGGCAGAAGACCGCCCAAACGGCATGGACGCGCAAACGCCAGTAAGTCGCTTATGGGAAAGAGAACGCGACAAAAGGAACATGGTTCGAAAACTGACCTGCCCCTTATGTTTGTACCACCCGTCATGTTAGTTCCGATAAGCACGGAGACGGGGTCGGCAGGCAAGAGGGCCCCAGGCGCCGGCGGCCGGGGGCAGCCCAGAGCGCTGTGCTGCCCCCGGCTATCGCCACCTCAGCCTCTCTGAGCTTGTTGATCACCTGCTCCGGCGTATGAGCCTTGCCCCAAAAGCTGGACCACGAGCTAAGGAGTATCTTGGACGAATATTCCCGGCCCGTGGTTGTTCATCACGATGGTCAGTAAACGGTAGCGGCATACGCCGGCCTGCAAGTTCCGGGTTGTATTGGAGGCGCCCCAAGGCAGCTTCTATGAAAAAATTCAGGAAAATACCCCTGCTCGTCCACTAGCCTCCCCTTCACGAATCGACCGAATTCCCCTCCAGCCGAAAACCTGCCGCCCGCCACCCAAGCGTAATTCACGCATCGCCGTCATCCAGGCACAGGGCAACCTCTTCTTTCTCAACTAGCACCTCTTGAGGGCATGAGCGTAGGGGCATCCCAAATGTGTGCCCTCGTACAAACGTCCCCTTTGAACTGTACCCCTTAGCGGTCCTTCGTGGTTAGAGCAAGGAGTTCTTAGCGCCCCTACGTGGATAAAGCAGCCTGCGCTTCGAAGCCTCTGACGGCACATGCAGACCAGAATTGGGGTCGCCCCGACTGACAGATTGCGCAGTCCGGTTTCTGTCCCTCCGCCAATGCCGGTAAGGGCACCCCATGGGGATGCCTTGCACTCTCCCCCACGTAAGACTTCTCCCCCGAGCAGTTGGTGCACCCAGATTTGGGGTTGACAGCAGAAGCGCGCTGCAGAAGCCAGTGTAACTTCCCAGAGGTAGCCTGAAACTCGCCCCCATTTTGGGACGCACCCGTAGCACAAGCCCGTTTGGATGAAAAGCGTCGCATGTAATAGCCCGAGTTCGGAGTTAAATCAGAGTCGGCAAGGATGCCTGTTCCTTGTTAGAAAGATGGAGAGAAAGTATCTTCGTTTGCCTGGTGAAGGCAAGCAAACCGGCGATGAGTTTGACGATAAAATTTATCGCGCTGCGATGACGGGGTAGATTCAATCTGTGCCTTACTTTCACGTTGGTCGGCGATGGTCTCCATAGCGAAGGGCTCCGTAGCGAAGGGCTCCGTCTGAGCCGCAAATTGCAAGTTCCTGGCTATCTCAAGATTGTCCCAGGACTGGTACCAGTTTCACGCAAATTCCACAAATAAGTCACATCAATCCGTGTATTTCCTGGCTATCTCAAGACTGTCCCAGGACTGGTACCCGTTTCACGCAAATTCCACAAATAAGTCACATCAATCCGTATATACTGAACCTTGATTGCTGGGTTTAGCGTTCGATCACGGCCGGCAAGAGAATCATATCTTTGCCAGAGAGCTGGAGGGAACGCTTCCTGGATTGCCAGTTGCAGGCAGTCAGACTGGCAAGAGAACTGACGGCAGCACTGTTCTTGCCCTTGAAAAGACCCTTACTCAATCCGAATACAGATTAACCTGCGTGTTGACTATTTCTGACTGACGGTACTCCGCCAGAGGTCGACAGCGCACGGGCGTCAGGCCATGGCTCGGGCAGTAGGCTGGAGACATTTTGCCGGCTCTACCGGCTCGACCTTGTGTGTGTTGAAGGCCTCTGCGCGCCGCTTATGCGTTCGTGCTCTTGGAATTGGGGGCCAGGGGGGTGAGTTTACACCTGATTGGGCCTGTTCGCGGCTCTGAGCGGCTTTGTGTGCGTTTTCGCGGTCGGGATCGTGACGGCGGTTCTGTCTTATTTATCCCTCTATGTCGAACCGGCGGGGGATTGCATTGTTGCGGCAAATGAAAAAGCCGCTCAATGGTGGCGAATCGGCGGCAGCAAAACATTGGATTGGGCTCATGGCTATCTTGCAAAGTATCACAAGCCATTTGCAACGATGAGTTGGGAGCGCGTCTGCCGGCGTTTCCGTCAGCGCGCGAGCCAAGCACGCCGGTCTGTTTACTCGTTATCCATCCGTCAAAGGAAAAGGAAGAATGAACGTATTTCCCCCTATGAAGCAGGCGTTGGCGATTGCCGCGATGTTGCTCCTTTCCGCTCTCTTTATATCCTACCTACCGCGGGCCGTAGCGCAGGCTCAGGCACCATCTGGCACACTGCCCGCGCCCACACTGACCGCGCGGGCCGACGGCGCCGCGATCGAACTGAATTGGACTGAGGTTCCCGGCGCCGACAGGTACGTACTTTTCAGGCTGGAAGTCGACGGTCCCGGCTGGCAACAGATTGGCGGCGACAGCCTGCGAGACACTTCGTACACAGACAGCGAGCTTACACCGGGCGTGACCTACCAGTATGCGGTGCGCGCTTTCAGTAGCAACGGTCAACCGCTGGCGCCGTGGTCGAACTATCCGAAGGCGACCGTACCCGGGTCCGGGCCGCCCACGGCAACGCCCACAGCAACGCCTACGCTTGGGCCGACTCTGTCGGCGCCGCGGTTGAGTGCGAGGCATGCAGGGGCGAACGCGATTGACCTCAGCTGGACGTCGGTTCCCGGCGCCGACAGGTACGTGCTTTTCAGGCTGGAAGTCGACGGTCCCGGCTGGCAACAGATTGGCGGCGACAGCCTGCGAGACACGTCGTACACAGACAGCGAGCTTACGCCGGGCGTGACCTACCAGTATGCGGTGCGCGCTTTCAGCAGCAACGGTCAACCGCTGGCGCCGTGGTCGAACTATCCGACGGCGACCGTACCCGAGTCCGGGGCGCCCACGTCGACACCCACAGCTACGGCAACGCCGACTCTGACGCCGACAGCGACTGCATCCACCCTGACGGCGCCGCGGCTGAGTGCGAGGCATGCAGGGGCGAACGCGATTGACCTCAACTGGACACCGGTTACCGGCGCCGACAGGTACGTGCTTTACAGGCAGGAAGTCGACGGTCCCGGCTGGCAACAGATTGGCGGCGACAGCCTGCGAGACACGTCGTACACGGACAGCGAGCTTACGCCGGGCGTGACCTACCGGTATGCGGTGCGCGCTATCAGTAGCAACGGTCAACCGCTGGCGCCGTGGTCGAACTTTCCGACGGCGACCGTACCCGGGTCCGGGCCGCCCACGGCAACGCCCACAGCAACGC
This sequence comes from Caldilineaceae bacterium, assembly GCA_965207495.1. Taxonomy (GTDB): domain Bacteria; phylum Chloroflexota; class Anaerolineae; order Caldilineales; family Caldilineaceae; genus Bin5. Next base: position 544,132 of record OZ242287.1, on the reverse strand, counting down.
CTACGCTAGGGCCGGCTTTGACGGCGCCGCGGTTGAGTGCGAGGCATGCAGGGGCGAACGCGATCAGTCTCAGCTGGACGTCGGTTCCCGGCGCCGACAGGTACGTGCTTTACAGGCAGGAAGTCGACGGTCCCGGCTGGCAACAGATTGGCGGCGACAGCCTGCGAGACACGTCGTACGCGGACAGCGAGCTTACGCCGGGCGTGACTTACCAGTATGCGGTGCGCGCTATCAGCAGCAACGGTCAACCGCTGGCGCCCTGGTCGAACTATCCGACGGCGACCGTACCCGAGTCCGGGGCGTCCACATCGACACCCACAGCCACGCCTACCGCGTCGGCAACGCCCACAGCAACGCCTACCGCGTCGGCAACGCCGACAAGGATAGTAGTCGAAGAGGACAGAGATGTGCTCGTGGCCTTCTACAATAGTACGAACGGGGCGAACTGGAGGAATGACACCAACTGGCTGAGCTATCTCCCGCTACATAGATGGGCGGGAGTGTCACCGGCGAGCAGGAACAGCAGTGTAGTCGTGGGATTGCTGCTTGAAGACAACGATCTGAGCGGCTCCTTACCTCCGGAGTTGGGAGAGCTCGCCAGCCTGCGTTGGCTGTACCTGCAGCAGCCTCGAAGACACACCCGATTGGGCGGATCGATTCCGCCTGAATTGGGAAAACTTTCCAACCTGCGCTCTCTAGGCCTAAATTTCAATCGACTGACTGGCTCGATTCCTCCGGAGTTAGGCAACCTCACCAACTTGGAGGTTATGTTTCTCAACCACAACATTCTGACTGGCTCGATACCACCGGAGCTAGGCAACCTCACAAACCTGTCCATTCTGTCTTTACAGAGGAATCAATTGACTGGCTCCATACCGCCGGAGCTGGGCAACCTTACCAACCTGCGTTCTTTGTCTCTCTCTGGGAACAATTTAGTCGGTTCGATTCCGCCAGAGCTAGGCAACCTCACAAACCTGTACGTTCTCAATTTGTCGGGCAACGAATTTAGTGGCTGCATCCCGCCAATTCTAAGAGATGTACAGCATAATGATTTGGACGAGATAAACCTCCCGAATTGCGAGGAATGACCAAAGAAAGAGGCGTATCGGTGTGCGGGTTTAGCTGCGATAGTAAGCGCCCTCATTGCCGGGCATAAAACGAGCTTAGCTCTGCCGATTCCTCGGTGCGCGTAGCCGTGTCCGAGTCCGGTCGTCGCCCCCAGGTTGTCTGCATTGAGATTTTGATATATGCATAAATAACCTGAATTCGGAATAAGTGAGCGTCTTATCAAACTGGTAGAATAGAAGCTCTTCTACCAAGATTCACCAGCACAGAAAGGCGCTCAGTGTTGAGTATTCTCAAACTGTTCTGTGTTGATGATTTTTGTCAGTGGTTGGTTACGTGGGAGCAAGCTAGGGCCGGCGTCTCGTTTGAGCTTGAGTGAAGTAATGCCGACTCTGATTCACCTTCGTCAGTGGCATTATCGCAATTCCAATATCTCCTATACGCATGACCCGCCCCTGATGTTTGTACCACCCGTCATGTAACTTCCGACAAGAACGGGGACAGGGTCGGCAGGCAAGAGGCCCTCAGGCGCCGGCGGCCGGCAGCCCAGAGAGCTGTGCTGCCCCTACATTACCTTTGAGGGGGAAGGCGGGGGGCGCGAGATAGCATGTGGGGGGGTAGACACTGTTGGGCAGACACATTGCTGGGGAAGAACACACACGGTGGCTAGCGAGGGCGGGGCGTTGCGGGGGCGCAGCCCCTGCACAAGAGAGGGCCGAAGGCCCGAACGCCCAAATGCAAGGAGAGAGTGAAGAGGAGAGAGGAGAGAGAGACACCGTTTGGTCTGCAGGAGATTGGAACTGACCGTAGCTTGGTTGCAACAAGGGTTATGCGAGAGTTCACCTCCATTTTGGCATGCACCCCTCAATCGCATTGCCGTTGTCTATGATCTAAGGCCCGTGCTACAATTGGGGTTCCTGTCTTAAACAGGAAGCACCTTCGTGCCGCGGCAGTGTGATATTCAGGTGGACAGAATGCAAGGCGTGATGAACAAAGTGCGGGGCGCGCGGGGACTTGTTTCTCTCTGCACGCTGCTGGCGGTTGTGGTGGTCCTGTGGCAGGGAACGGCGACGACGAGGGCGCAGGGGCCGCCCCCCGCTCCCGGTGATGATGAAGCGAGCGCGGCCCATCTCTCGCCTGACGGTTGCAGCGAACTGATCATCAACGGCGGGTTCGAAGCGACCGACCTGCAATGGGGCCTGGCGGGCACTGCCGTGCCGCCGAGCTACTCCACGGCGAGGGCGCAGGCGGGTCAGCGCTCCCTGCGGCTGGGGATCGTGGACAGCGCCAACCTGGAGGCCAGCGACACGCTCTACCAGGACATTGCGCTGCCCGACTCGGCGCAGCATTTCACGCTCAGCTTTCACTACTGGGCGAGCCACGAAGACACGCCCGGCAGCGATATGCAGCTGCTGAACATCTTCGAAGCGACAACCGGCATACGCCTGGCGCAGCCGTGGGCGCGGCTCTCCAACGAGCAGTCCTGGCAGTTCGAACAGATCGATCTGACCCACTTCCGCGGGCGCACGCTGCGCATCGAGTTCGGCGTGAATAACGACGGCGGCGGCGGCCGCACCGCGCTCTACCTGGACGAAGTCAGCCTGCTGGCCTGTGAACCGGGCGCAACGCCGTTCGTGACGCCGTCGGTGACCGCGGTCGCGCCCCAGCCCAGCGGCACACCGCCGCCTGCGGCAACCTCGCAACCGGGGACGACGCCTGTGCCGGACGGTTGTGTCGCCAGCGATTCGCTGACCAACGGCGATTTCGAAAGCGTACTGGACGGCCGATCCAATTGGACCGTGGGTGAATCGGCGGTCCCTCCCCTTCTCGCCAACCAGCCGTCCGGGGGCGCCTTGTCACTGCGGCTGGGCAACCCGCCCGGAAGCGGCACGCAGAATATCCAGTCCTACTCCTCGGTGCGCCAGTTGATCCAGCTGCCGGCCGGCGCGACGAGCGCCTCTTTGAGCTGGCGCCATCTTTCGCGCAGCCAGGAACCGGCGACGCTCAGCCCGTCGTTGGCCGCCGACCGCCAGGAGCTGATCCTGCTGTCATCGTCCCTGGCGACCGAGGGAATCCTCTATCGCGGGCGTGCGGAGAACGCGACCTGGGAAACGATGACGGTCGATCTGACCCCCTACCTGGACGGGGCGTCGTACAATCTCTACTTCAACGTCTTTAACGACGGCAACGGCAGTCGCACCTGGATGTTCCTGGACGATGTGCAGTTGCTGGTCTGCTACGGGAGCGCGGCCGCGGGAAGCGGCGCATCCAATTCGCAACCGCCGGCCACGCCGTCCCCCGCTGCAACCTCTGCGCCGACCGACGAGAGCACGGCCGCGCGGCCCGGTTCCGGCCAAGAAGCGCCGGCTGCGGACGCCACCCCGCAAGGGGGCGCGAGCGCGACGCCAGCAGTGGTGGCCCGCGGCACGATGATCGCAGTTGGCGTTTCAACGCCTTCATCGATCATCCAGCGGTCCAGCCCATCTGCCGCGCCGGCCCAGGTCACGGACATCACCGTGATGCAGCGGTTCCTGCGCATCTCGCAGACTGCCCAGGGGCAGACCTTTGTTTTCCTTCTGCTGATCGTTCTCGTCGCAATCGGTTATCTGCGTTTTCGCGGCAGCGGACGCCCTCCGCCATAGGGGCCGGCATCCTCTTTCCAGTCCCTGCGCCGGTCACTTAAGTTTGTAAGATCCCCGCCAATTGGACTAGAATGGCTGTGCTCACTACGATATTCGTAGTGGAATGCACGCATCTCATGCTGTGCCTCAGTACCAGAAATCAAGGTTCAAGCAAGCAGATTGAGGAGCTTATGCTTATCACGAAATCCCCGGCGCCCGACGTGCCAGCAGTGGCGCGCCGGTTGCGGCGCGACGGCCATCACCGAGACGGCGTTGCCCTGGGGAACGAGACGTCTGCGCAGGATGCAGACCGCGATGCAGTACCCCCCTGTTCACTTAACCTGACCATCTATGGTCCAACCACCTATCCCAATGGTTTCAGCGCGCTGGCGTCCGAATGGAACGATCTGCTGGCCCGCAGCCGCTACGATACCTTCTTCCTGACGCATGAATGGCAGTCGGTCTGGTGGCAGCAGCTGGGGGCGGGCGATCTGTGGATTCTGGCCTTCTATCGAGGAGAGGATGAAGCGGTAGGAGGAGAGAATGAAGATCCCGCTGACCCTGCAAGCACCTCTCCCGGCCCGTCCGAGCTGGTTGGGATTGCGCCCTTCTATTTGAGTGAACACAAGGAGGGCAAATGGGCGGGGAAGAGCAGCCTGAAGCTGGTCGGCTGTGTGGAGGTGAGCGACTTCCTGGACGTCATTATCGCCGCCGGCTGGGAGAAGCAGGTCTACTACTGTCTGCTGGACTGGCTGCAGAGCGAGGAGGCGCCGAACTGGGACTATCTGGAACTGTGCAATCTACCTGAGGACAGTCTGAGCTACAAGGCGCTGCCCTCGATTTTTCGGAAAGCGGGTCTGCGGGTGGAGGTCGACCAGGAGGATGTGGCGCCGCATGTGCATCTCCCCGCCCGCTATGAAAACTACCTCATGCAGATCGACAAGAAGCAGCGCCACGAGATTCGCCGCAAACAGCGCCGGGTGGAACGGGAGCTGGATGTCGACTTTACGCTGGTCCAGTCGATGGACGCGCTGCAGGGGGGGATGGATGAGTTCCTGCGTTTACAGCGCATGAGCCGCCCGGACAAAGAGTCATTCATGACGCCGCACATGGAACGGTTTTTCCGCGTCATGGCCGGCCGCATGCTCGAAACGGGCCATCTCCATCTCAGTTTTCTCTCCCTGAACGGTGAGAACGCGGCCGCGCTGCTGGCGTTCGAATACAAGAAGGAGTTGCTTCTCTACAACTCCGGCTATGATACCGACAAATGGGCCGGGTACAGCCCCGGCTGGGTGCTGCTGGGCTATGTCATTCAGCACGCGATCGCGCGCGGCATCGAGGTATTCGACTTTCTGCAGGGCGATGAGGAGTACAAGTACCGCTTCGGCGGCCACGACTACCGGGTCATGCGTACGTTGATCATGAATGAACCGGTATAGGGAGCTGAACGAGCGCCGGCGGCCGCGAAGGTAGGCGCGGCGGCGGCTTGACGGGACGCGCCGGGGCAGGGAAGGAAGCATGGCCGAAAACGGATCGATCCCAGTCAGTGACGGCAGTGAACAGAACGGGGCGGGTTCCGGGCCTGACGCGGAGCCGCGGTCGGAGCCTCCGCCGCGCCAGCCGCGTTCGGAGCGCGAGGAGGCCTTTACCTTCTCCTCCTGGCTGCTGGAAGGGATGGCCGGCCTGTGTGAAGAGCTGCGCCACAACGATCTCGGTCTCCCGCCGGACTTCTGGACGCACGCCTACGCCGCGCGGCGGGAGGGGCTGCTGGCCTGCCGTGCGCTGATCGACGCCGCGCTGGCGCGCTGCGAGGCGGATGCGGCGCGACAGAAAGAAGAACCCGGCAGCCAGCGCGGCCGGGTTGAAATCGATTGAAACTTCAGCGGCCTGCGGCTCGCGGCCGCTGAATCCCTCCAGGACAGCGCCTCCTCCTCTGTGACGATCCATTGACCGCCTGGCCGCGGCGCAGCCGCGTCGAATACGGCCTGCGCCTCCCCCCTTCGCCATAAGGCGCAGCAGACGCTCGCGCAGCACGTCGGCGGCGCGGCGATGGGACGCCTGGCCGACCGGATTGGTCGCCTCGTAGGGGTCCGCCCGCAGGTTCGTACAGATGCTGCTCCATATAGCGGTCCGGGCTGGCATCCCGCCTGCCATCCCGCCTGCCATCCCGCCTCCCAACCCTGTCCGGCGCGCTCACGCCATCCTTCCAGCGGCCAGCACGATTACCGTCCTGTTGGCGGGCGACCTGTTCTTCGCTACTATAAGGGCATTGAGGCTGGCCGTGCCGGGGGAGAGATTCGAGATGGTCGATGCAAGCCCCGTGGGTTGGACAGTTTTGGCAGACCGTCCGCGGATCCGTCGTGGGTCTCCTGGTAGCAAGGGTCATGAAGGGTCAGATTGAAGATGCGTACCGGGACGATTTCCAGGAATTTCACCACCGGCGAGTGGCTTATCTATTGCGATGACGAGGTCTACAGGCGGCTTCTCAAACACAAGCTTCTCAAACACATTGGAAGCCCACATAGCACTGGTTAGCGATGCGAACGCGAGCTGGTCTGCATCCTGAACTGCGAATACGACAAGGAAGCGTTGAAGGCAGGTCCCCGAATCGCCCACCGCATCATGAAATTGGCCGAAGAAATCAGGCTGTCGATTCCCATAGGCCGAGGCAAGGTCTGAAGCGGTCCCCCCTCACGTCTTATCCATACCTGCAGTTGACCCGACATTAGATTTCTCATCACCCCCTAATCTATGCATTGCCAGGAGCATGCCAATGCCGCAAGTCAACGAAGAATTGCGAGTTGTTGAGGAATTCCTGCTGCTGGTCCTCGATGCCGATCACGGCGATATCCGACATTCATTCCCGATACCCTCGCGAGCCTTAGCCTTTGCCGGCGCGGCGCTGATGGATCTTGCGCTGGAACGCCGCATCAGTACCGACCTCTGGCGGCCAGAGTTTCTCGTCGTCTCCGACCCGACGCCGTTGGGAAGCGACTTGCTGGACCCCATCCTGGCAGACATCGCGGGGGGTGGAGAGACTACCCACGAGACCGCCTTCTGGGTTACGGACCTGGCCAAGCGTAGCGACGAAATCCGCGAGAAGGCACTGGCCAGGCTCACTGAGCGGGGTATCCTGGAAGCCGACACCGGCGGCGAGGTCTATCTGTCCGCCGACGTTTCGCGCGCCCGCCACTACGACACCGGGGACGACAAGACCACCGAGGAAGTACAGCTGCGCATCATGCGGGTGCTGTTCAATGACGCCATCCCCGACCCGCGCGACATCGTCATCATCAGCCTCGCATCGGCCTGCGGGGTGTTCGAGAGCATGTTGTCTGCGGACGAGCTGGCCCAGGTGCGGGAAAGAATCGACGCCATCTCCGGGCTGGACCGGATTGGCCGGGAGATCGCGGCGACCATCCGGCAGATTACGGCCCTACCGCCGCCGCCGACGCCGTCCGTTCGTCCCGCCACCGAAATTCCCGAGGCGGCCGGGTTGCCTCTGCTGGGCAACGTCTTTGGCATGGCGGGCGACGTGAGCAGCTTTCTGCTGCGGGAATACCAGCAGCACGGGCCGATATTCAGAGTGCGGGCTTCGCAATACAGTTGGGTCGCCCTGGTGGGCCCTGAAGCGAACGTCTTCGCGGACCGGCATTCAGCCACACATTTCCGTACCTGGGAGCAGTATCAAGACTTCGGCGCTGCATTGGACGCGCATCGCGTTCTGCTTTCAATAGACGGCCCGGAGCATATCCGCATGCGCCGGCTGCTGATCAAGGGCTATTCGCCCAAGTTGTTGGAGTCCAATCTGGACCTGGCCCACGACGTTACCCTATCGGCGATCGAAGGGTGGCCGCAGGGCAGGCCGATAGAGATGCAGCGCGCGATGCAACAGATTATCACCGAGCAGATCGGCATGTTCTGCACCGGCCTGTCATCGGAAGAGTATTTCGACGATCTGCTCTATTTTCTGAAAATGATGATCCAGCTGAACGTCACGAAACGATTGCCAAAAGTGATGGAGCGCCTGCCGAAGTACAAGCGCGCCAGGCGGCGCATGCAAGAGTTTTACGAACAGATAATGGAATCGCACCGGCCGGAAAAGCGGGAGGGGCAGCCACAGGACTTTGTCGATGTGCTGCTGGAAGCGAACCAGACTGATCCCCAGCTGCTGCCGGAAACGGACCTGCTCGTGAACGTTCTTGCTCCGTATCTGGTGGGCATGGATACTGCTGCCAGCGTTTGCGCCTTCATGCTCTTCTCCCTCCTGAAACATCCGGACTTACTGACGGGTGTGAAAGAGGAGGTGGACGAGATGTACGAGGAGCACGGGTCTCCGACTCCGCAAGGAATGCGCAAGCTGGACGTTACCCACCGGGTTGCCATGGAAACGCTGCGGATGTATCCGGTCGTGCCGGCCCTCACGCGCACCGCATCCAACTCGTTCGAATTTGGGGGCTACCGGGTACCCGCCGGCACAGAGATCATGTTGGGCACCACGGTGAGCCATCATCTGCCGGAGTATTTCCCTGAGCCCGATCGCTTCGACATTGATCGCTACACGCGCGACCGGGCGGAGCACAAACAGCCGGGCGCGTTCGCCCCCTTCGGCGTGGGCCAGCACCGCTGCATTGGCAGCGGCTTGTCGGAGTTGCAAATCGCGCTCACCCTGGCGACCATCCTCCGCAAGGCGGACCTGGAGCTGGAACGGCCGGAACGCCCGCTGAAAATCAAGCTGTCACCTGCGCCCCACCCGGATGACTCGGTGCGCATGCGTCTGGTGCATCGCCGGGGAGATTGATTCGCTGCGCTAGAGCGTGCCGACAGCCGGTTCCGGACGAGCCCATGGGCGGGAAACCGATGGAAAGACAACAGATTCCACTAATCAGGGAGGCTGGCGAAATCACCGCCGAATGGATGCGGCAGGCGCTGGCCGCCGGCGGGCATTCCGCTGCCTCGGAAATCGCTGCGGTGGAGGTCGAGCAGCTGTCGGAGGTCACCTATGCGCTGGGCAATCTCTATCGCTGCCGCATGGTTGCCCAGAACGGCGGCGCAGCCAGTCCGGCATCGGTCATTGTCAAGCTGCCCAGCGCCAATTCCCTGGTGGTCCGGTTCAGCAAGTGGCTCTCGCTGCACCGCCGCGAGTACGTGTTCTATCGGGACATCGCAGCGCACGGCTACGTGCGGGTACCGACCCTGTACTACGGGGATTTCGACCCGCGCAGCCACCGTTTCGTTCTGGTGCTTGAAGACCTGGGCGGCATGGAGGCGATACCGCATATCGTTGGCATGGACGCCGCGCGGGCGCGTCTCGCCGTCAGGCAGATCGCCGGGCTGCAAGGACGCTTTTGGGAGGCCGCCGATGACCCGGCCCTGTCCGCCTGCCGCGAATTCCTCAACACCAGGGAAAGCCGCATCTTGCAGACGGTCTATCTGCTGGCCGTGCCGGCGGCGCTTGACCGTTTCGGTGATCTGTTCAGCGCCGACACGCGGCGGCTGACGGAAGCGTTTGGCACGCGAATCGCCGCCCACTTCGCCGCCGTCTCTGACGGTCCTATGACGGTCGTGCACGGGGACTACCGGGCAGACAATATGCTGTTTGGCAGAGAGGCCGGCGACGACCTGGCCGTGATTGACTGGCAGGGTTTCGGAATCGGCTGCGGTATTTATGACGTTGCCTTTTTTCTCGGAACCAGCGTCACGAGCGACGTACGACGCCGCATCGAGCGCGACGCCGTGGACGAGTACTACGACATCGTTGGCGGCCCGGGAACGCAGAACTACACGCGCGAAGACTGTTGGCGCAGCTACCGGCAGAATATGTTCGGCGCGCTCATGGCGATGGTCATCGGCTGCGGCGCGCTCGACATAAGCGAGCCGGAGTTCGTGAGCCAAGCACGGGAAGTGCTGAGCCGGACGCTGACCGCTGTCGAGGAGTTGGACTCATGGGAGTTCCTGCCCCCGCACGAGCCGTTTCTGGCTAACGGGTGGGGTTTTACGACGCTGTCGCGGTGCGGATACCGGGCGTACCGGCTGGCCCTGGGTTTGGGCCGGAAGCGCGGCGGATGAACGACGGCGGTGGGCGCGCCGGCGGTTCGCGGGACCGCTCAGACGCAAAGGCCGAAGGCCCTGCTACCGGCGCGCAGCAAGGAGGGGATGTCGACACAGGGTCGGCGGGAGAGTTTGCGCCGCCGCCGCGCCGGCAGGTCACGCTGTCGCTGATGTGCGTGGGGCTGGCGATGTTTCTGGCCGCGCTCAACCAGACCGTGGTCGCGAGCATAATGCCCCTTATCGTCGCCGACCTGGGCGGCTTCGACCGCTACACCTGGCCGTCGACCTCCTATCTGGTGGCAGCCACAGTATCGTACCCAATCGTAGGCAGACTAAGCGACATCTACGGCCGCCGGGTGTTCCTCGTCGCGGGCATCGCGACGTTCATCGCCGGTTCAGCGTTGGTGGGCGTCAGCGCGTCAATGAACCAGGTCATCGGCTTCCGCGTGGTGCAGGGCATCGGCGGGGGCATCGTGATGACGTGCTGTTACGTGTCGATCGGCGACCTGTTTCGGCCCGAAGACAGGGGCAAGTACCAGGGCATCCTGGGCGCTGTATACGCGGTGGCGACGGTGGCTGGGCCGGTCATGGGCATTTTGGTCGCCGAGTGGCTCTCCTGGCACTGGGCGTTCCTGTTCATCGCGCTGGCCGGTGTGCCGGTGCTGGCGTTGACGGCGCGGTTTTATCCGAGACCGACCTCTCTTCCTGGGCAGCGGGAACTGGATTATCCCGGCATGGCGGCGTTGGTGCTGGCCGTGGCACCGGTGGCGCTGGCGCTGTCGTCGATCGGCGTTCTGTATGCCTGGAATTCTGCGCAGAGCATCGGCCTGCTGGCATTCGGGCTGGGAATGGCGGCACTCTTCGTGGTGATCGAGTCCAGGTCGAGGTCGCCGATAATGCCCTTGGGGATATACCGGCTGCGCGCGGTGGCGGTCGCCGTGATCGTGACACTGTTGACCAGCGTAAGTCTGCACGGGTTCATCCTGTTCCTGCCGCTGTACTTCCAGGTGGCGCAGGGCGTTTCCGCGACCCAGGCCGGTACGCTGCTGATTCCGATGCTGCTGGGGCTTGTGCTGGGCGCAATTGTGGGAGGTCAGCTGCTCTCGCGCACCGGGGGCCGTTACCGGTTGCTGGTGGTGACCAGCACCGCGCTCATGGCGGGGGGTATGTACCTCTTTTCCACCTTGAGCGACGACGGGGGCTTCGCCCAGAGCAGCCCAATTCTCTTTAGCCAGATATATCTCGTCATCACGGCACTTGGCTTCGGCAGCGTCGTGGCCACGCTATCAGTGGCGGTACAGAACGCAGTCCCATACCAGAACCTCGGGGTTGCGACAGCGGCGCTGCAGTTCTGCCGTTCACTGGGTGGCATGATGGGGCTGGCTGTGACGGGCGTTGTGATGGTGCAGAGCTTTCGCGCGGGAATCGGAGCAGTGGTGCCGGATAACGTCAGAGCCGGCCTCCCGGAAGGGCTGCTTGATGCGGTGAAGGAGGACCCGCGTGCGGTGCTGGACCCGGCCACGGCGCAGGCGTTGAAGGAAACGGTTGCCGAGACCGGCGGAGGCGATGTATCTGTGGCAGATAGCCTGCTGAACGCACTAAACCTTGCTCTGACGGAAGCGCTGAGCGACGTGTTCACTTTGCTGTGGGTCGCGGTGGCCTTGGCCTTCGCGGTCGCGTTGTTCCTGCGCATGCGGTCCGATATTGATCACGGCCGGGAACGGAAAGGGGTCAGCTGAATAGATTCATACCGGCGTCGTAGCTACTTAGCCACAACTGATTTGCGATCCTGTATGAGGCGAGTAAAGGTGTTTACTCTCTCCTCTCTCCTCTTCCCTCTTCCCTCGCATTTTTGGGCGGTCGGGCCTTCGGCCCTCCCTTGTGCAGGGGCTGCGCCCCCGCAACGCCCCGCCCTTGCTAGCCACCGTGCTTGTTCTTCCCCAGCAATATGTCTAGCAGACAGTGTCTTCCTTCCCACGCGCTATCTCAGCCCCCTAACCCCTGCAGTTCCGCGCCCCCGCAACGCCCCGCTCCAAAAACATGCCTCATCCACCTTACGCTGTATGTCCAGCGGTGCGTCCCGTCCAAGGTGGCGGCGGGACTGAAGGTCTTGTCCACACAGGCGCTGTATGTGGCTTAGTAGGTACCCGGCGTCTACTTATATCAGGCCCATGCCAAAGCCCAACTCGGCTGATACCAGGATGCCATCGCCGACTATAACAGGACCCTCCAGCTGCGGCCAGCGGTTCGCGGCTGCTGACTCCCTCTAGGAATAGGCCTCCTCTTCCGTCACGATCCTTTGCCTGCTTGGCACCGGCTGGGCCGGTTCTATCGCGGCCGGCGCTTCCCCTGCTTCGTCCATAAGGCGGAGCAACCGGTCTCGCATCACGTCGGCAGCCTGACGGTGGGACTCCAGGCCGATGAGATTGGTCAGCTCGTATGGGTCCGCCTGCAAATCGTACAGATACTGCTCCACGTAGCGGTCCGAGCTGGCATGCTTCCTGCCATCCTTGTCCGGCGCGGTAACGCAATATTTCCAGCGTTGCGTACGCACGGCCCGCCCCACCTGGGATTCACTGATCTGAATCAAGGCATCCTGCGGCCAGTCCGACGACTGGCGGCTGACAAGCGGAACCACTGAACGGCCCTGCATCTGCTCCGGCACGTCCAGACCGGCTGCGTCCAGCAGTGTGGGCGGCAGGTCCACCAGGCTGACGATCTCGCGCACTTCGCCGCCGCCGAAGAAGCCGGGGCCGGTCACGGCGGTGGGCAGACGCACCGACGCTTCATGGCAGGAGCGCTTGTATTCGTCGTTGCGCGTCTTGAAATGGCAGCCGTGATCGGTCGTGTAGAGGACGACCGTGTTCTCGTCCAGTCCCAGGCTTTTCAGGGCGTCGAACAGGCGGCCCAAGGCCTCGTCCAGCCGTTTGATCATGCCCCAATAGCCGCCCAGATGCTGCTGCGAGGAGCCGCCGAGGGCGAGCAGGTCGGGCGGCGTCCAGCGGCCGGCGTAGCGTTCGCGGTAGCCGTCGGGCGGGGGATAGTCGTCAATATGGTTCTGATGATGCGGCTCGATATAGGACAGGAAGAGAAAGAACGGGTCCTGCTGGTGGCCGTCGATGTAGCGGATGGCCGCGTCGGTCAGCGCGTCGACGCGATAGCCGGGCAGCCTGACGGCCTCACAGTCGTTGTCATACATGACAGTATCGTAGGCGTCCGAGGTAAACTCCAGCGCATTGGATGCCAGCCAGCTCTGATAGCCGCCCCGGCTCGCTTCCGGCACAGGTCCGGCGATCCCTCTGTCGGCCAGATGCCACTTGCCGATGTAGCCGGTATCGTAGCCCGCTTCCCCGAAGAAATGGGCCAGTGTGCGCGCGTCCTGCGGCAGGGGGATGGCGTTGCGAAAGCAGCCGGTGGAGGTGGCGTACATGCCGGTCTGCAGACAGGAGCGTGCCGGCCCGCAGACGGGCTGGCAGGTGACGGTCGTGTGCAGGTGGGTGCCCTGCCGGGCCATGCGGTCGAAGTTGGGTGTCAGATCGAGCGGGTTGCCATGCACGCCGGTTGAATCCCAGCGCTGCTGATCGGTGAAAAAGACGATCACATTGGGCCGTTTGGATGTTGCTTGCGCTGCGTCCTCTGCGTTGGCGCGCGATGATGGACGGGGCATGGTTTGCTTCCTCCAAAGTCTGAATCTAGCGGTGTTCGATAGGCCTCGGCTGACGGGAACGCGGAAAGCCGATAGTTCTGCTGGTGGATCGAGCTGCCTGAAGCCATATGGTCAGGCATTCTATCCCATCACACCGGGTAACGCTATCGTTTGCTGCAGCTGGATCCGCGGCCAGTTGTCAGTGGAAGGGCAGGCTGCCGGAGGAATGGAGTAGTCCGGTTAGTGTGATAAGTTTGGTGGTTTGGGAATGGACGTTTATACTTCACTGTCAACTGACGTAATAATGTCATGTGCCATTACTCTGCACGTTAACCCGCCTTTCGTTCTCGCCGCCGTCGAATCGCAATCTGTTGCGAGACGGGGGACAGATCGTGCGCCAGGCACTGGAATTTCTCAGAGCCTTGTGCATCCCCATCTCTGCGTTTGGAACAAATCCCGTGTACCAGAGAAGAAAAAATGATCCAATGAACTGTCTGCCTTCCCTTCAAATGGAATCCCTGCATGGGCGCGTGCGGGCAGGCAGATACGCTGCCCGCTTACCTTTTGCCAGGCGTCTGAACCGCAGGATTGGGGCTGCACTGGCCCCCTGTGCGGGCATCGGGCGCGCAATCCTCCCCATCGCGTTCAGCTTCGTGTTGACCGGTTGCGCCCTCTTGCCGGCTGGCCGCAGCGCAGAGATCGCGGCCAATGAACCGACACCGACACCGATCCCGACCTCGGTGGTGCCGGTCAAGCCGACCTATTCGGTTAAGGTAGGCGAGATTATGCGCGAGCGGACCTTCAGCGGTCGCGTAGCGCCGGTGGTGGAGGAGGCGTTGTTCTTCCGCTCAGGCGGCCGCATCCGCAGCGTCTACGCCAAGCGCAACGACCTCGTCACCGAAGGCCAGATCATCGCGGACCTGGAGATCGATGACCTGGAGCGCGAACTGACCTCCACGCAGTTGAGCCTGGAGCGGGCGCAGTCTCGGCTGTACACAGCCGAGAGGAACCTCGAGTTTCAGATCCGCAGGGCACAGATCAACCTGGACATCGCTGGGCTGCAGCTGATCAATCTGCGCACCGAACGTCCGGATGAAACCTTCGCGATATCGGTCCAGGGTAAGCAGGTTGAGCTGGCCGAACTCGCGCTGGAGCAGCTGACCGAAGGTGTAGATCCTCTCCTGATAAATGATGTCGCCAGGGCGCAACTTCAGGTCGAGAAGCTGCAGAGCGCGATCGCTGACGCCACGATTACCGCCCCCTTCGACGGCAAGCTGCTTTCCGTCTCGCTGACTGGGGGCCGCCCGGTGAACGCCTTCGATTCGGTTGTCTCCATCGCGGACATTCATGACCTGGAGATCAAAGCCGATCTGATCAGCGATCAGATGAATGAGCTGGCCGAAGAAATGCCGGTGGAGATTTCGCTTGTCGGCCGCCCCGGGGAAATTCTGACCGGATTCGTGCGGCGGCTGCCCTACCCGTTCGGGAGCGGCGGCAGCGGCGAAGTGATTGACCCGGACAAGTCCACGCGCATCACTATCGATCAGGACGAGGAAGATGCGGGCTTTGAACTGGGCGACCTGGTCCAGGTTCGGGTCCAACTCGAACACAAGGATTCTGTCCTCTGGTTGCCGCCCCAGGCGATCCGCGTTTTTGACGGCAGGCGGTTTGTCGTCGTTGAGGACGGCGACATCCAGCGGCGCGTCGATGTGAAAGTGGGCATCCAGACCCCTGATCGGGTGGAAATCGAAGAGGGGCTGGAAGAGGGCCAGATTGTGATCGGGCAGTAGAACCGAAGACCTGTGTAGAACCGAAGACCTGAGCAGAACCGAAGTGCAAAGCAGAACCGGGGAGCAAAGCGTGGCGTGTGGCTGGCAGAACGCCATTGACCACCCGCCACCGCGGCTATGAAATTTCTTCTGCGCATCGCGGCGATTATCGTTGTCGCCATAAAACGTATCTTCGCCCAGCAGTGGCTTGCTTTTGCCCTGGTCCTGGGGCTGGTCTCCTCGACCGTGCTCGTCATGAGCATTCCTCTCTACGCAGATGCGGTCTACTACCGGCTGCTGCAGGAGGAGTTGACCGATACCGGCATCAACGAGACCTACTCGCGCCCTCCGTTCGCGTATATGTTCCGCTACCTGGGCTCCACGTACGGCCCGCAGGAGTGGGAAGATATCGCGCCGCTGGACACCTACCTCAGCGAACAGGCGGCGGGCGAACTGGGCATCCCGCACAAAAGGACAGTCCGCTACTTCAAGACCGACAACTTCCGCCTTTTCCCAACGGAACAGGTCGCGTATGCCGATACAACCGACCCGTTGGAATGGGTGAATCTCGGTTTCATCTCCGGCTTTGAAGAAGCGATCAATATCATCGAAGGCACTTTCCCCGCGGTTTCGCCGTCCGACTCGGAGGAGGCGATCGAGGTACTGGTGAACCGGGAGCTGGCGGACGAGATCGGGCTACAGGTGGGCGAAGAATACATGCTGTTCCGCCGCATCCGGGCCGAGAATGGCGACAGTCAGCGCTACCAGACACCGGTGCGGATTTCGGGCGTGTGGGAGCCTGCCGATCTCGAAAGCGACGTCTGGTTCTACAACCCGTCGACGCTGGAAACGCTCTTTGTCATCCCTGAGCAGAGCTATCACAATCGAGTCGCGCCCGTCTACCCGCAGGACGTGAACCTGGGCCTGTGGTACCTGGTGATGGACGGCTCTGACGTGACTTCGAGCGATGTAGGCCGTCTGCTGGTACGCGGCCGCAGGGCGGAGCAGAAGGTGTCGTCGCTGATGGCCAACAGCCAGTTGAGCATCTCGCCTCTGGACGCGCTGCGCCGCTATCAGCGCGCTAGCGGTCTGCTGACAACGCTGCTCTACGCATTCAGCGTGCCGATCATCGGCCTGTTGCTGGCATTTATCGGCTTGGTGGTCGGCCTGGCGGTAGCCCGACAGCGCAACGAGGTGGCGATTTTGCGCAGTCGCGGCGCGACGGTAGGGCAGGTGGCGGGCATCTCCGGCCTGGAGGCGCTCTGTCTCGGTGTGCTTGCGCTATTGGTGAGTCTGCCGCTCAGCTTCTCGGTAGCCAGGCTGATCGGCTCGACCCGCAGCTTCCTCGACTTCACGATCGAATCGGACCTGCGGCTGGTCCTGACGCAGTCCACGCTCCAGTTCGGCATCGGCGCGGTCCTGATCGCCTTCCTGGCACAGACACTGCCCTCCTTCGGCGCCGCGCGTCATACGATTGTAACCTACAAGATGGAGATGGCGCGCACCTTGCGGCCGCCGTGGTGGCAGCGCTCCTATCTCGATATTCTCTTGCTGATTCCGGCCGGATACGGCATCTATCTGCTACAGGAACAGGGCAGCATCAGCATGCCGGGCGCAGTCACGGATGACACGATCTTTCAGAATCCGCTGCTGTTTCTGATACCGGCGCTGGGGATTTTCGCGCTGACACTGGTTACGCTGCGGATCTTGCCGTATTTCATGCAGATAATCGCCTGGGTTGCCTCCAAGGGCGGCGGCGTAGGCGTGCTGCTGGCCAGCCGCCAGCTGGCGCGGAACAGGAGCTTGTACACGGCGCCGATGATCCTTTTGGTGCTGACACTCAGCCTGTCTGCCTTCACCACATCGCTGGCGCAGACGCTGGACGGTCACCTGTTCGACCGCGCCTACTACAGGGTGGGAGCCGATGGACGGCTGGCGGAGCTGGGCGACACGCCGATTTCGAACGATTCAGGCGCCTTTCCCGGCAGCGGCGGCGGGTCGTCCTCATCAGAAGGTGGAACGGAGACGGCGTCGTGGACCTTTGTGCCGGTTTCGGAACATCTGCGCGTGCCCAACGTAAAGGCGGCCACCCGTTTCGCCCGTTTCGAGGCGCGAGTACATATGGACGGACGCTGGCGGGATGCCCATGTCTTCGGCATCGACCGCCTCGACTTCCCCAAGGCGGCCTACTGGCGGCGGGATTTTGCGGCGGCGTCACTCGGTTCGCTGATGAACTCGCTGGCCCTGGCCCCCGAGGGCGTTCTGCTGCACCGGGACTTCATGCGCGATCACAATCTGCTTGTCGGTGATACGATTCTGGTCGGCGCGGCGCGCTACGGGCTGCGGGCGGAGATGCAGATGCAGATCGTGGGTGATTTCCGCTACTTCCCCACCTGGTACCCGGAGGCCGACGGCCCACTGGTGGTGGGCAACCTCGACTATCTGTTCGAACGAATGGGGGGACAGTTCCCCTACGATGTGCTGGTACGCACCGACCCGGCCACCGACTACGAAGGTCTTACCCGGGAGCTGCGGCAGTACGACATCAACGTCATCAACTACTATTCGGCCCGGCTGCGAATTGCCGACGAGCAGAAACAGCCGCAGCGGCAGGGGCTGTTCGGCGTCCTCTCGGTCGGCTTCCTGGCGGCGGCGCTGTTGACCGTACTGGGCTTCTTGCTGTACACGCTGTTCTCATTCCGCCGTCGCTTCATTGAACTGGGGACACTGCGCTCAATCGGCCTGTCCTCGGGGCAGATGACGATGTTCCTGGCATGGGAGCTGGCCTTTCTGATACTGGTTGGCATTGGCGCGGGAACACTGTTGGGCACTTCGGTGAGCAACCAGTTCATTCCCTACCTGCAGGTGGGGAACACGGCCGCGGACCTGACGCCGCCGTACCTGGTGGGGATCGCATGGCCGGCGATTACGCGAGTGTATGCGCTGTTCGGCGTACTGTTTGTCGCCGCGCTGGGCGTACTGATCACACTGCTGATGCGCATGAAGATATTCCAGGCGATCAAACTGGGCGAAACGGTTTGAACTGCAGTTTTTGGTAGCCAGTTTTTAGTTTTTGGTAGCTGCGTTCGACGCGAAAGAATGGTGATTCTGAGTGTTGGAAACTAAGAGATGACAACGGCTGAACCCTTTATTCTCTGCGACGGTCTTGTCAAAATCTATCAGATTGCCGACCTGGAAGTGGTCGCACTACAGGGCTTGAACCTGTCGGTGCGTTCCGGCGAACTGATGGCGATCGTTGGCGTCAGCGGCAGCGGCAAGTCCACGTTGATGAACATCCTGGGCGGTTTGGACAGACCGACGGCGGGGCAGGTGCGGGTCGGAGATTTCAATCTGCTGAAGATGTCGGAACGGGCGATCAACCGCTACCGGCGCGAACAGGTTGGTTTTGTGTGGCAGCAGAGCGCACGTAACCTGGTGCCCTATCTGAACGCGGTTGAAAACGTCGAGTTGCCGATGACGCTGGCGGGGTTCGCGGGCAAAGAGAAACGCAACCGGGCCGAGGACCTGTTGGAAAGGGTCGGCCTGGGCGAACGCATGAAGCACCACATGCGCGAACTGTCGGGCGGCGAACAGCAGCGCGTCGCCATCGCCGTCTCGCTGGCCAACAGGCCAGCACTCCTGCTGGCGGACGAGCCGACCGGTGAGGTGGACACGGCTACGGCGCTGACGATCTACGCGACGCTGCGCACGCTCAACGAAGAGTTGGGCCTGACGACCATCATCGTCAGCCACGATCCGACCATCGCCCGCCACGTGGACCGGGTGGTCGCCATCCGCGATGGGATGCTGGCCAGCGAAACGCGGCGCCAGGTGCGCACGGTCGAACGTTTCGACGAAGATGCGCTCAACAGCGGGGGCGACGGCATCGTCGAGGAACACGAAGAGCATTTTGAGGAGCTGGTCGTGCTGGACAGCGCTGGGCGTCTGCAGATCCCGAAGGATGTCCTGCAGCAGTTCTCGATCCACGGCCGGGCACTTCTCGACGTCACCGACGAGGGCATCCTGATCCGGCCGGCAGATAGCCAGGACGCGGAGGCGCCGGAGCTGGTCGCCCAGGAGCAAGCGGAGGCCAGCCGCATCCAGCAGGCCGCCGCGATCGGCGGTTTTTTCAGCCGCTTCCGCCGCAAAAAAAGCGAATAACGGCCAGTTCACAGCGCTGATTACTCGAAAACAATTCCTGAAAATCGGATAGTGGAACGCAGATGGAAAACAACCCTTACCCCAACACGGCCATCGAAACTGAAAATGTCTGGCGCGTCTATAAGACGGGCAGCCTGGAGGTGGCCGCGCTCAAGGGCGTCAACCTGCAGGTTGCGCAGGGGACCTTCGCCGCGCTGAAGGGACGCTCCGGCAGCGGCAAGACCACGCTCCTCAACTGCATCGGTGGCCTGGATTCACCGACAGAAGGCAAGATCCGCATCTTCGGCGAGGAGATTCACTCGTGGAAAGAACGCCAGCTCACCCGCTGGCGCCGTGAACAGGTTGGCTTCATATTCCAGTCTTTCGGCCTGCTGCCCAGCCTGTCCGCCTTTGAAAATGTAGAGCTGATCCTGCGCATGTCCGGCGTCAAGGGCCGCGAACGCCATGAAAAGACGATCAAGTGCCTGGACCAGGTCGGCCTGACCCGCTGGATGCATCACCGTCCTTTTGAGCTGTCGGGCGGGCAACAGCAACGCGTGGCCATCGCGCGCGCGCTCGCCAACGACCCGAAACTAATCCTGGCGGATGAGCCGACCGGCGAGTTGGACAGCACGACAGCGCGCGAAATCCTCGGCCTCTTCCAGAGTATCGTACGCGAACAGAACGTGACCTTCCTGGTCGTGACCCACGATAATCTCGTGGACGACTATGTGGACTATGTTCTGTTTCTGAAAGACGGCTTGATCGACGTAGATAGCCAGGGACACGATCCCGAACCCGCAGCCAAATCCGCACCGGCGGTCGTCAGCCCCGACCCGGTGGCCGGCGGCTAATGTCGGCGCGCCGACTCCCTTCCCTTCCCCGTTGTCAGCCATCCCACTTTGAGAAGGCCCGATGAAAACGGTCATACTGGAGAAACCCGGCAGCCTGAATCTGACGGAGACCGCGCCGCCGGTTGAACCGGGACCGGGCGAGGCGCTTGTGCGCGTGCACCGGGTCGGCATATGCGGCACCGACCTGCACGCCTTCCGCGGGCGCCAGCCCTATTTCAGCTATCCCCGCATCCTCGGCCATGAGCTGGGCGTGGAAGTCGTTGAATGCGCTCCTGCTCAAGAGGAGCGCGGTGTATCTCTCGACCCGCATGCCGAGAGCAACCTGCGCGCAGGCGACCACTGCGCGGTCGAGCCCTACCTGAACTGCGGCGCGTGCAGCGCATGCCGCCGCGGGCGCATCAACTGCTGCGCCCATCTGCAGGTACTGGGCGTGCACCTGGATGGCGGCATGCGCGAGCTGATCACCGTCCCGATCGACAAGCTGCACCGCTCCGAGACCTTGCCGCTGGAACATCTGGCCCTGGTCGAGACGCTCTGCATCGGCGCACACGCGGTGGACCGGGCCGACCTGGAGCCGGATCAGTCGACACTGGTGATTGGCGCCGGCCCGATCGGGTTGACCGCGGTGGCCTTTGCGCGCCTGGCCGGCGCCGACGTCGCGGTGATGGAAATTGACGAGAATCGGATGCGCTTCGTGCAGGAAAACCTGGGGGTGGAGCATCTCATCGACGGACGCGGGGACGCGGAGGCCCAGCTGCGTGCGGTGTTCGGCGGCGACCTGCCACTGACCGTTTTCGACGCCACCGGCAACGCACGCTCGATGATGAACGCATTGGGCCTGATCGAACAGGGCGGAAGCGTCGTCTTCATCAGCCTGGTGCAGGACGACATCACCTTCCCCGACCCGGAGTTTCACCGCCGCGAGACGACGCTGATCAGCAGCCGCAACGCCACCAGCGCCGACTTCGCCCGCGTCGTCCAGACCCTGGAATCCGGCGCGATCGATCTGGCCCCCTGGCTTACGCACAGCGCGCCGCCGGAAACCTTGACCGGCGAATTCCCCGGCTGGTTGCGGCCGGAGAACCAGGTTGTCAAGGCGATGTTGCATTTTTGAACCGCGGTGGCCGGTTTCGGTCACTGCCCCGGCCCGACCGTGCCATACGGATGGCCGCCATCCACGACGCACAGGTATTTCCCCCTTTCACACAGCGTACAAACGAACAAGCAAAGGAAGAAAACGTGTCAAACTCACCCTCTCCACAAGGATCGAAGCTGCGCCACGCGGTCGTCGGCATGGGCGCCGGGATTTTCCGTTCCCATTCGATGGGGCTTTCCCTCGATGACGTAGAGGTGGTCGGCGGCTCGGATGTGGCGCCGGAACCAGGCCAGGAACGGGCCGAGGAGTGGGGCTGCCCCTTCTATCCCGACCACCGGCAGATGCTGGCCGAGACCAAGCCGGAAGTGACGGTGATCATCACGCCCCATCCCTTCCACGCGTCGATCGCGATCGACGCGCTCAACGCCGGCAGCCATGTGCTGGTGGAAAAGCCGATCGCCATCCAGGTCAAGGAGGCGGACGCGATGATCGCGGCGGCGCGGGCCAACAACCGCGTGCTGGCTGTGAACTACCAGTACCGCCAACTGCCGCACGTGCGGGCGATGAAGCGGTTGATCGAAAGCGGGCAGCTGGGCCGCATCCAGCGCGTGACCGGCGTGTTCCCGTGGATGCGCACCGCGGCCTACTACCTGCGCGGCGGCTGGCGGGGCACCTGGCGAGGCGAAGGCGGCGGCGTGCTGATGAACCAGGCCCCGCATGACCTGGACCTGATCTGCCATCTCGTCGGTTCACCGCAGCGCGTCTACGCCGCCACCGCCACCCGCCTGCACGCGATCCAGACCGAGGACACCGCCACCGCGCTGTTGGAGTGGCCGGAGGACGCGCAGGGCACCATCTATTTCAGCACGACCGAGAGCGGCCCCCGCTCCGTTGAGGTGTCCGGCACAGGGGGAAAGATCGTGCTGCACCAGGACCGCATCGAGTACGAACGCTACGACACCGACCTGCGCCAGTTGATCACCGACAGCGCCGATCCCTTTGTGCGCACGGAACCGGCTGATGCCGACGCCGGTGTCGAGGACGAGCCGGAGGAACACGGACATGCGAGGGTTTACAAGGACTTCCACCGCGCGATTCGCGAGGGTGGCGAACCCCGCTGCAACGGCGAAGAGGGGCTGAAATCGCTGGAGCTGGCCAACGCGATGATCTACAGCGGCGCCACCGGTGAGGCTGTGGACCTGCCGCTGGACCGGGAGGCGTACAGCGACCTGCTGGAGAGATTGCAGGCGGAGGATGTCTAGAGTGCGTTCTGGGCAACTTAACAGCGTACCTTACGTATGATATATTGCCAGCAGTGGCAGAGGCGCTGTATGGCCCGCCCTGGAGGCGCAGTGATGTATCAAGAGCCTGAGATGATTTACAGAACGGCGCAGCGTGGGACGATGACGGACGACGTGCCGCCGATACGAATACGCGTCGATTCCGATGTGCGGAAGTCGCTCGGATTGTGGGGCGCGGTTGGCGAATTTGTCGGTGTCGCGTTGTTGGAGTGGCTGGCGAGCCCGGTACTGGGGATTGCCTTGTTGGTTGTGTCGTATTGCCTTGAAGCTATTTGGGTAATTTCCGACCTCTGCAGGCAGGGCGCGAACGCCCTGAACAGAAAGACGCGCAAAGCACAGGAATGATCGCTGAACGGATGCGCCGCAGATGTATAAAAGCCCCGGTAGAATAGACTGCCGGGGCTTGTTGTTCAGTCACCACATTGTCAGAGAAAAACACAGGGGAGACGAACAATGCAGGTCAGCCGCGAACAGTTCATGGAGCAGGGGTATCTGGTGCTGCGGGAGGTGATCCCGCCGGACCGGTTGGAGCAGCTGCGCGCCGACTTTGAGACCCTGGTCGGAAGGCAGCGAAAAATCTGGGCGCGAGAGCGGGGTCCGGACGACCCGCCCGGCGGCGTTTGGGAAACGCAGCCGCAGCCGCGGCTTGTTTCTTATGACAAGTTGATCGACGAAGCAACGGCCAGCACGGTCGAGGTCTGGCTGCAGGAGAGTACGCTAGGGGTAAGCCGCCAGCTGTTGAGCGTCCCCCAGGCGGCGTCGGTGGCCGGCATGATGCTGATGTGCAGCCCGGTGCGCGATCATGGCCCGGCCGCGTGGCATCGCGACATCCACCCGATCGACATGGCGCCTTTGGCCGGCCTGCAGAAGGATTTGAAGGAGAACGGCCCCAAATATGTGCAGTGGAACATCCCGCTCTACGACGACGACGTGCTCTGGGTGGTACCGGGCAGCCATCTGCGGCTCAACACCGAGGCGGAAAACCGGTCGCTGTCGGCCGACCCGCGACGCACCGTGCCGGGCGGCATTCCCGTGGCGTTGAACGCCGGCGACGCGGTCGTCTATATCAACTACATGCTGCACTGGGGCAGCAACTACAGCCCCACGACCCGCCGCACCATCCATGGCGGCCATACGATCTTCCCCTACTACCCCGACATCTCATTCACCGAGTTCCTGTCGCCCGCGGCGCGGACGACATTCGCGCGTTGGGACGGGCAGAGCGCGGCGCTGCAGGACTCGACTGAGGCCGCGCTGCGGGCGGTGCTGAAGGGCGATACCGGCGCCTACTTCGCCGCGCTGGAGGCGCTGCAGCCCGGCGTGGGTGAAGACGGCAAGACGGTCCTGACGATCTACCTGTGCAAGGCGGCACTCCATCTTCAGGTTGTGAAGCATGAAAACGCGAGCGCTGACGCAGACTCCGACCCGCTGAAGGGGATAACCGAGGACTATCGCCAGCGGGCGCGCTCTGCACATTCGATCTCGATCAACTGGGGGCCGCAGTTCGCGGAACGCTTCACAGTCGACGAGGCCGCCGCTCTCCACAGACGCTTTGCCCTCCTGGACGAAAAACTGCAGGCGGAGGACGAGCATTTCGCGCCCGGTTTCCAGGCGCGCCCCATGCGTTACTTCTTCAACCGGATGCCAGCCGATTTCACGCTGGCAGAGTTCGTCGGCAGTTGGAACTGAGTCTTACAGTTCATCCTTCAGCCACTGCGAGCCCTGCGCTTCCAACCTGGCGCGCAGATCCTTCTCCAGCCGCCCGATCATGCCGCCCGGGCTGTATGCTGCGTTGCCGGCGTCGGCGACCAGATTATGGCCGGTGATGGCGACGGACTCATCTGAAGCCAAAAACAACATGACCTCGGCCACCTGTTCGGGCAGGGCGGGGCTGCCCATCGGGTAGGCGAATTTCTGTGTGCGGACCGAGGCCGGGCTGTTGGCGAGCATCTCGTATTTCTTTTCGGTGAGCATTCGCGCGGGGGTGAGGGTGTTGGCGCGGATGCCGTCGGGGCCGTAGGTGATGGCCAGATGCTGGGTGAAATTGATCATGGCGGCCTTGGCCGGGCCATAGGATGAGATGCTGGCGCCGCCGCCAAGGGCGGTGCTCGATGAGACGTTGATGATGTTGCCGCTCCCCTGCTTGATCATCAGCGGGACCACCTCTTTGCAGAAGAGAAGCGGCGCGGTCACGTGGCAGGCGAACCCGTCATCCCAGTCCTGGAGTGTGACATCCTCCAACATGCCCCCCGGGTTGTCGATGATGGCATTGTTGACCATGACATCGACGCGCCCATAGCGCGCCACGGTGAATTCGACCAGGGCGGCTATGTCCTCTTTGATCATGACATCGCAGCGCTTGTAGGCGATCTCACCGCTGAGACCTTCCGCCGCCGCCAGTACCTTTTGCGAGTTCTCCGGCGTTCGGCCGCGGTCGCAGATGACGACGGAGGCGCCTTCACGGGCCATCGCCAGCGCACCGGCTTTGCCCAGCCCCAGCGTTGCGCCGGTGATGATGGCGACTTTGCCTTCCATTCTCGTTCCCATGAGTTTCTCCTTAATGTTCAGTGGTGTTCAGTGGCGATGCTGCAAGATTCACGCGCTGAACGCGGCGTGCATCTTGCGGGATGACGCGGGCGGCGGACGGCCCGCTATACAGACAAGGGGTTAATCGCTGAAAGAGAAGGAATAGAGCGTCGCGTCCCGCAGTTCGAAGGTAAGCTGAATTTCCCGGCCCATCAGTGCGGACAGATCCTGACCGTCGCGCCATTGCAGGGGGAGATCGGTGACGTCGGCCTGGACCGGAATCGAATCGGCCAGGGTCTTGCCATCGACATCCGCGAGCGCTGCTCTGACTTGGCCGCGGTCCGCGTCGGCGCTGAGGCGGAGTTGGCGTCCGCTGCACAGCACAGGCTGCGTGACGAGCGTAGCGGTCTGTGAATTGCTGGCCGGCGTCAACCCGGCAAACCCGTCCGGACGCAGCGTCGCCAGCCCAAGGTAGGCGGAGCGCCAGTCGGTGTGGGGGCCGTCGCTGCCGCCGTAATAGAGCTGCAGGCGCCCGTCCTTGAGGAAGGGATAGGCCCCCGCGTAGACGCAGCCCCAGTCGAAGCTGCCCTCCTCGCCGCGCTCGATCAGGGGCGTCCCCGGAGAGACGCGCGCCCATTGCACGGTGTCGGAACTCCAGGCCAGCTCACAGTCGACCAGGTCGGTCGCGGTATCGAACATCATCAGCAGGCCGAGATAGAGCTGGGCGTAGGGGAATACGATCAGTGCGTAGGTTTGGCGGGCCGGCTCGTCCGGGAGGGCGTGCAGCACTTCGACCGCCCGCGTCCAGGTTTTGAAATCCTCGCTTTCGGTGCGACCGACGGTGCGCTGGCTCCCGTCCCACAGGCGGGTTATGCCGACATATTTGTCGTGGCGTTCATCCCAGAACAGATTGTTGTGGGTATCCCAGCGGGCGTCGATCTCGGGGCAGGGCTGGATGGGGGACCAGTGCAGGCCGTCGGGCGACCGGGCGACGCCGCCCTCCATGAAGGCCTTGAACCTGCCGGCCGGGTCCGGATCGCGGGGATCGAGGGTGACGCCGACGCCGTGTACATCGCGCATGACAAGGTTGTTTCGGGTAGAGCCATTGAACTCGATCAGGCCCAGTTCGGGCCTCTCCCAGCGGATGCCATCGGTGGAGACGGCGTAACAGACGCCCATCTCGCGGTGCTTCCTGACGTGTTCGTCGGCTCTTGCGCGGGCAAGCGCAGCGCGATAGGCGCCGCGTTCCCGTTGTGCGGGCGGCGTATCGGATGTGGCCGCGTCGATGATGAAGGGGTTGTACCAGCACTTGTAGAGGTTGTCGGTGTTGTCGAAGATCACATTGGGGTAGAGGTTGTCGTGGCGGACTTCCCAGGGCAGATCTTCGCCGAAGAGAGGGTTTTCGCTCTCCTTGCGCGCCCGCCCCGGCGTAACGGTGAGATGCTCGGCTTGCGCCCAGAGGGAAGTATCCAGAAGCAAATATCTGTTATCGATCATGTTCCGGTGCGTCCTGTGAGCGCGATGCCGCGCACCATGTATTTCTGCCCGATAAAAAAGATCGCAATCATCGGCAATGAGGTGAACACGGTGGCGGCCATCAGCAGCCCTGGCACCGGATCCCCCTGCGCGATCTGCCATCTCAAAAACGCCAACCCAATGGCGACGGTGTAGGTGCTGTCCTGGCTCAGATAGATGACCTGCTTAACGAAGTCGGTCCATACGTTGATGAAGGAAAAGATTGCGATGGTGGCCAGCACCGGCTTGGTCAACGGCAGCAGGATGCGCCAGAAGATGCCCAGCTCATTGCAGCCGTCGATTTTGGCAGCGTCGTCCAATTCAGCCGGCAGGGTCATGAAAAACTGGCGCATGAGAAAGACGTAGACGGGGTTTGCGAAGTAGCTGGGCACGATGAGCGGCAGCCAGGTGCCGACCCAGCCGATATCCCTATAGAGCAGGAAGCGGGGGATGATCACCACCCAGAAGGGCAGCATCATGGTGCTGAGCAGGACCATAAAGAGAAAATTGCGGCCCCAGAACTTGAGGCGGGAGAAGCCGAAGCCGACGATGGAGGCGCTGATCAACTCGCCGACGACGGAGAGAGAGACGATGATGGTGGTGTTGATAAAGTAGCGGCCAAAGGGGACGCTGGTCCAGGCGCTGGGGTAGTTTCCAAAGTAGAGTGCGGAGGGAAAGATCCGCAGCGGGATCTGATTGAAGTCTTCAAAGGTTTTGAGCGAACCCATAATGACCCAGAAGAGCGGGAAGATGAACCAGACAAAACCGACGGCCAATAAGATGTAGGCGAGCACGTCGCGCAGGCGGCGCTGGGTGGTCTTGCTCTTGCTCCAGGAAGCGGTCAGAGTGGACAAGGCGGGCTACTCCTCACCCTCGTAGTAGACCCAGAAGCGGGCTATGCGGAAGTTGACGAAGGTCAGGGCGAGGATGATGAGGAAGATCATCCAGGCGAGGGCCGAGGCGTAGCCCATGCGGTAGAATTCAAAGGCCTGGCGATAGAGATAGAGGCCGTAGAAGAGGGTGGCGGTGCCGGGGCCGCCATTGGTCATGATGAATGCCTCGACAAATGATTGCATCACGCCGATCGTGGTAACGATGACGTTGTAAAAGATAGCGGGCGAGATCTGGGGCAGGGTTACGTGCCAGAATTTGGCCCATTCGCCGCCGCCGTCGAGGTCGACAGCCTCGTAGAGATGCTGCGGCACACCTTGCAGGGCGGCGAGGATGATGAGCATGGCGGCGCCGGCGGTTGCGAGGGCTTTGAGCGCCAAAGAGGGCAGCGCCCAGGAGGTATCGAAGAGCCAGTTGGGGCCCTCGATGCCAACCCAGCCGAGGGCGGCGTTGACGGGGCCGTTGGCGGAGAGGATGGTGGTCCAGAGGAGGGCGAGGCCGACACCGCCGATGACGCTGGGTATGTAGAAGGAGGTGCGGAAGAAGGGGATGCCGCGCACTTTCTGGTTGAGCAGGATGGCAACGAAAACACTGATGGCCGTGCCCGCGGGGACGGTGAGCAGGACATAGGTAAAGGTAACGCGCAGGGAGTCCATGACCCTTTCGTCGTCGAAGAGCATGCGCTGAATATTTTCAAAGCCGACGAACTCCGCCTCGCCGATCAGCTGGTAGCGGGTGAAGCTGAGGACGAAGGAGGCGATGAAGGGGTAGACCATCAGGAAGCTGAAGCTGACCAGCCAGGGGGAGATGAAGGCCCAGCCGACGATGTGCGGCCTCAGCTTGGCCCAGCTGATATTCGACGCAACTGTCCTGGGGCTCTGCATCTGCGATCCAGGTGGATGATGGGCAGTGGAAAGTGAGCAGTGGATAGCGGCACGCGTTTTCACGCGCCGCTATCCACTGTTGTGCGAAAGGTATCAGGCGTGTGCGGCCAGGATTTCGTTGGTCTTCTGGTCGACGATGGCGACCTGCTCTTCGACGCTTACCTCGCAGCGCAGCACGTCGCCCCAGAGGATCTTGATCTCGCCGAACCATTCGAGGACACCGGGGAGCTGCGGCGTGAAGATGAAGCTGTCGAGGGCATCGAGATAGGCCTCGACTGCTTCGGGGCTGCCCCACGTGGCCTGGTAGTCTGTGTCTTGCCAGACGCCGGCGTTGACCGGTTCGGCCGTACCGGTGAGCGCGATGTTCTTCTGGTTCTCGAAGTTGGCGAGGTACGTTATGAACTCGAAGGCTTCGGCCGGGTGCTGGCTCTGCGTGGTGACGATGTGGAAGTGCATCGAGCCAAGGCCGGCGCTCTCGCCGGTGTTGGGCGAGCGGACCCAGGCGACCTGGGTGAGGTCGGCCTCGCTGCGACTTACCCAGTAGCCGGAGCCGCGCGAGGCGATGCCCTGCACGCCGGCAGCCCAGGGGTAGATGCCCAGAGCCTGGCCCAGGCCCTGATAGTCGTCCACGTTCAGCATGCAGCCATCCTGGCAGATCATGTCGACCGCGAACTGCTGGCCTTCGATGAACTCGGGCGTGTCCCAGGAGCCTTTCTTGTTTTCGACATCGATCAGTTGACCGCCATTGGCGACGCTCCAGTTGACCATGCCATCCTGCTCGATATTGCCGGAACTGAAATTGGAGCCGATGATGTCTTCGCCGAGGTCGTTGATGGCGCAGGCGGCCTCGCGGTAGTCGTGCCAGTCCCACCATTTGTCGCCGTTGTGGTCGTGTTCCCACGGCATGGGCACGCCGGCCTCTTTGAAGAGGTCCTTATTGATGCCCGTCATGACGATATTGAGCTGGAAGGGCACGGCCTTGACCTTGCCCGGCTCGAAACCGACATGATCGGGGATCCGGATCAGCTCGCTGCCCTCCTGGCCGGGGAAGGGCGTGCCGCTGGCCTCGAAGTAGGGGGTGAGATCCGCGGCAATCTCATGGAACGCACCCAACTGCAGATCGAAGAACAACATAATGTCGCCCCATTCACCGGCGGCGACGAGGATGGGCATGCGACGGTCGAAGTCGGCGACCGGTTCAAAAATGATGCCGATATCGGGGTTCTGTTCCGCCCAATTGTCGAGAAAGCCGTTCATCAGCTCACGGCGCACGCCGGAGCCCCACTTGTTGAGAAAGCGCAGGGCGACGCGTTCTGAGGAAGGGCCGGAATCTGCCATATCATCTGCCGTTGGCGCGACGGGGGCTACACATCCCGCCACGGCTGCACCCGCTACCAAGCCGCCAGACACTTTGAGAAAATCACGTCTGCTTGTCTTGCTCGTCATCGGTCTTCTCTCCTTAGGTTGTGCATCGATGGTACAGATATGAATTTCGTTCCCTCAGCTCCCTCCTTTCACGTGCTTCGCCATTGTGACAAACGCTCTGACAAACGCCCTGACAAACGCCCACCTCAAAAACGAGATACCAAAGCCGATGAACCCCGGAAAATATAGCACCTGGAAGAATCCTATTATAGAATAAGATTCATACTGTGTCATGCAGCAAAAAAATCCAATTATTTGCCGCTCACTGGAGTACACCACCCATGCAATTTGGAATCTGTCTACCGATTGCTGACGCGGGCATCGCGCACGCGGCCGGCTTCGATTTCGTAGAGCCGACGGTCCGATCCCTGTCCCCGCTCGACCCGGATTTCGACGCCATCCGCGCGCCATTCGACAACGCGCCGCTGCCCACACCAGTCTTCAACGTCTTCGTACCCTCTGAGGTACCTGTCACCGGGCCGAATGTAGATTGGGAGCGGATGGAGAGCTATCTGGAGGCCGCCATCGGCCGCGTGGCCGCGGTCGGCGGCGAGAAGATCGTCTTCGGCAGCGGCGGCGCCCGCAATGTGCCGGACGGATTCGACAAGGAAGAGGCCTTCATGCAGCTGGTGCGCTTCCTGCGGCTGGCCGGGAACGTGGCCGTTCGCAACGGCGTGACCATCGTCATCGAGCCGCTGAATTCGCGCGATTCGAACATCATCACCAGCGTCGCCGAAGGCATGGAGCTGGCGCGGGAGACCGCTCATCTGCGCGTGCGCCTGCTGGCCGATCTCTACCATATGATGGAGGACGACGAACCGCTGGAAAACATCACCACCTGCGCCGCATGGATCGAGCACGTGCATGTCGCGGACACGCATCGCGTTGCGCCCGGCGAAGGCAGTTACCCATATGAAGAGTTTTTCCGCCGCCTGCACAAGGGCGGCTACAGCGGACGCATCTCGATCGAGTGCCGCTGGGATGACCTCGCCGCCCAGGCAGGACCCGCCGGAGAGTATCTGCGCCGCATGTGGGACGAGACAAAATGACACAAAACGATAAGTCTGAACTTGGCTTTGCCATCCTCGGCGCGGGGATGGTGGCGGAGTACCATCTGAACGCGATCCAGGAATGCGCCGACCTGGGCGCGCGCCTGGTGGGCGTCGGTCACTACAACCCGGCCCGCTACGATGATATATCCGAGCGTTTCGGCGCGCCGGCCAGCTCCTATGACGACCTGCTGGCGAACCCGGCGGTCGACGCTGTCTGCATCTGCACGCCCAGCGGCTATCACGCGCAGCAGGCGATCGCGGCCGCGTCGAGCGGCAAACACGTGCTGGTGGAAAAGCCGATGGCGCTCTCGCTGGCCGACGCCGACGCCATGATCGCGGCCTGCCGCGAGAACGGCGTGCAGCTGGGCGTCTGTCTGCAGCGCCGGGCTGAGCCGCTCTTCCGCCGCGTCCACGACGCCATCCACGGCGGCGACCTGGGCGAAATCACGCTTGGCGTGGTGACGATGCCCTATTTCCGCGATGAGCCCTACTACGCCCAGGCCGAATGGCGGGGCACGTGGGCCATGGACGGCGGCGGCGTGCTGATGAACCAGGGCATTCACATCGTCGATCTGCTGCTCTGGTTCCTGGGCGACCCGGTCGAGGTGCATGCTTTCGCCGATTCACGGCATCGCTCGGTCGAAATCGAAGACACGGCCGGCGCTGTGCTGCGTTTTGCCAACGGCTCTGTGGCGACGATCACCGCTACAGTGGCCACTGAACCCGGATTTCCCCACCGGCTCGAGGTCTACGGCACCAACGGCGGCATCCAGATCGAGGGCGAGTCTGTCCTGCGCTGGGGGCTGGCCGACGAGTCCAAACAGTCGGTCGAGCCGTGGCCGGTCGCGACCGAGCAGGTGGACCCGGGCATGGCCGGCGACCCGCGCGGCATCTCGACCAGCGGCCATATCGCCATCCTCAAGGACTTCATCGCCGGCATCCGCCGCGGGGAAGACCCGGTCATCGACGGCGCTGAGGGCAGGCGTAGCCTGGCTGCGATTTTGGCGGTGTATGAGGACAGTTTTTAGTGGGCAGTTCTTAGTTTCTAGTGAACACCAAGGGACCGCCGTAGGTTGATAGGAAGCGCGCGGGTTGTCTTGCACCCTTCGCTGGCCTCAAACGATCCAATTGTCCACGACGGTGGTCTAGCAAGGGCGGGGCGTTGCGGGGGCGCAGCCCCTGCACAAGGGAGGCCGCTTGCGGCCGACCGCCCAAAAAAATGACGAGGTGAGAGGAGCACCATTACTTGCCTCACTCGGAGTCACATATTGACAAGATGGATGGCCTAATTCGGAGAGACATAGAGATATGACAACTGCATCCTTTACTATCAGCGCTTTTGGCGACGAGATTGCGGCCGACCTGGAGTCGCAGCTGCAGACGCTCAACGATTTGAAGATCCCCTGCCTGGAGCTGCGGGCGGCGTGGGGTGAGAACGTCCTCCACATGTCGGATGAGCGGGTCGCGAAAGTGCGGGCGATGTGCGATGCCAGCGGCGTGACAATCAGCGCGATCGGCAGCCCGGTCGGCAAAAGCCCGATCGAGGAGCCGATTGAAACGGAAGTGCAGAACCTGCGCCGCCTGAGCGAGATCACCCGCCAGCTTGGCACCGACAACATTCGCATCTTCTCCTTCCACCCGCCCGAAGACAGCGACGACTACGACAGCTATGTGGAAACCGCCATCGACCGGCTGCGCCGCCTGACGGACGTCGCCGCGGAAGAGGGCGTCACGCTGCTGCTGGAAAACGAGAAGGGCATCGTCGGCGACACGCTCGACCGCTGCATCAAGCTGGTCGAAGCCATCGACAGCCCCCATCTGGTCTTCCTCTGGGATCCGGCCAACTTCGTGCAGGTGGGCGAGGAGCGGATCACCGAGCGGGGCTGGCCTCTGATCGGCAGCCGCGTGGGCTATGTGCATATCAAGGACTGCAAGCTGGAGGGAGGCGTCAAAGCCGCCGGTGAAGGCGACGGGCAGATCCCCGAACTGCTGGACCGGCTCATCAGCAGCGGCTATCAGGGAATGCTGGCTCTGGAGCCGCACCTGGCGGTCGCCGCGCACAGCAGCGGGTTCAGCGGCCCGGACGGCATGGCCTACGCAGTGGAATCGCTGCGGAAGGTGATGCGCGCCGCCGGGGCTGCAGAGAGCTGATCTTGTATGGACAGTGATATAAGAGACCTGTCCGCGAAATTGAAATCGGTGTGAATGAAATCCGTGTGAATGAAATCAGAGCGAATGAAATCAATGTAAACGAGCTTGGGAGACCAAAAGCCGATGATAGACCTTGATAATCTGCTCACCAAATGTGAAAAAACCGTTGACTTCGCGGCCGAGCAGCTGCGCAACCTGGTGGAAGCGCACCCGGACTATTTCCCGATGTACACGCAGAACGGGAAGTGGATGCACGGCGGCGAGGCGTGGACGAACTGGTGCGAAGGCTTCCTCGGTGGACAGCTCTGGCTGGTCTACCAGGCCACCGGCGATGAATATTTCCGCGAAAAGGCCGAGCACTACTCCCGCCTGCTGGAACACCGCAAGACCGACCTCAACGTCCACGATCTCGGCTTCCTGTTCCTCTCCACCTGGAAACGCTGGTACGACCTGACCGGCGAGGAGGACAAGAACGCGGTCGTCATCGAGGCCGGTCAGACCCTCGCCAAGCGGTTCAAGGAAAGGGGCGAATACCTGCGCTCCTTTGTCTCCGACGAGAGCCTCTTCATCGACATCATGATGAACGTGCCGATCATTTTCTACGCGGCGCAGGAGACCGATGACGAAGAGCTGTGGGAGACGGCCTACCGACACTGCCTGACCACCCGGCGCTACCTGGTGCGGGGCGACGGCAGCACCTCGCACGAGGGCATCTTCGACCTGGAGACGGGCGAATTCCTGCGCCAGACCACGCACCAGGGCTGGCGCGACGACTCCTCCTGGGCGCGCGGGCTCGGCTGGTCGCTCTACGGTTTCGGCACCGTTTACGGCCTGACCGGGGATGCCCGCTTCCTCAAGACCAGCCAGGACAACGCCTGGTTCTACATGGAGAACACGCCGGCCCACGGTGTGCCGCCCAACGACTGGACGGAGCGGGGGCCGCAGAACCCGCACGAGAGCTCGGCCGCGGCCATCAGCGCCAGCGGTCTGATCCAGCTTTCGCAGCTGGTCGGCGACCCGACGCTGGGCAAGCAGTATCACGACTACGCGCTCCAGATCGTCGATACGCTCACCGAGCCGGAGTTTGTCGGCAACGGCGACGAGGGCTGGGAAGGCGTTCTCAAGCAGGGCATGTACCACGAACGGCTGGGGCTGGGCGTGAACGAGAGCGTGATGTGGGGCGACTACTTCTTCCTGGAGGCGGTTTGTAAGGTTTTGGGGGTGGAGTAGGGGTAGTTTCTAGTTTTTGGTAGTCAGTTTTGAGTTTTTAGTAACCCCATTGGCGGACGTCTTTTCGATGGGGGTTAGAAACTGTGGAGTGGAAGGGTGGTGCTATGGCCAAGGCAGCAATAGTCACCGGGGCGGGACGCGGGATTGGCCGCGGCATCGCGCTGGCGCTGGCAGAGAGAGGGTGGTCGCTGGTTATCAACTATCGCGGCAATGCGGCGACGGCCAGTGAGACCGCCGGCATGGTCGGCGAGGCCGGAGGCGACGCGCTGGTGGTGCAGGCCGATATCGGCTCCGCTGCGGACCGGGCGCGCCTGGTGCAGGCGGCGCTCGAACAGTTTGGCCGCGTCGATCTGCTGGTCAACAACGCCGGCATGGGCCCCCGCACGCGTATGGACATCCTCGAAACGACGGAAGAGTCCTACGACGAGGTGATGAACGTCAACCTGAAAGGGCCGTTCTTCCTCAGCCAGCTGGTGGCGCGGACGATGCTGGAGCAGCTGGAAGCCGGTTCGCCCGAGGCCGAAGAGGACGGGCCGCAGATCATCAATATCGGTTCGATCAGCGCCTACACCAGCAGCCCGGCGCGCGGCGAATACTGCATCTCCAAGGCCGGCGTCGGCATGATGACGCTCCTGTTCGCCGACCGGCTGGCGGAGAGCGGTATCAACGTCTGTGAGGTGCGGCCCGGCATCGTCGAGACCGACATGACGAGCACGGTGAAGGAAAAATACGACAATCTGATCGGCGACGGCCTGACCCCGATACGCCGTTGGGGGCAGCCGGAGGACGTGGGCAAAGCGGTCGCCGCCCTGGCGGAGGGGCTGTTCCCCTTCTCGACCGGCGCGGTGCTGGATGTTGACGGCGGTTTTCATATGCACCGGTTGTGAGATGTGAAGCGACAATGGCCAGCAGACAGGGGAGACTGTAACGCATGAAACTGATCGTTTTCAGCAAGATGCTCCAGGAAAAGAGTATCGCCGAACTGGTCGAGCTGGCGCAGAAGCACGGCTACGACGGCTATGACCTGGCGGTGCGTCCCGGCCATCCGGTCAACCCGGACAACGCGGCCGCGGCTCTGCCGCAGGCCCAGACGGAGATGGAGCAGGCCGGGCTGCAGATTGGCATGGTCACCGGCAACTTCGATCTGCTCACGGCCGACCACCCCCTGGCCGAGCCGCTGCTGGCGGCGATGGACAGCGCCGACGTGCGGCTGCTCAAGCTGGGCTATTTCAGGTTCGAGCCGCAGACGATGGACTACTGGGAGCAGGTGGACAATGTGCGCCGGGCCTTCTCTGCCTGGGAACGGCTGGCCAGTATCTACAACGTCAAGATCTGCTACCACACGCACTCGCACTACTGCATGGGCCTCAATGCGGCCGCGCTGATGCACCTGCTGCGCGACTTCGACCCCGCCTATTTGGGCGCCTATCTCGACCCCGGCCACTTCGCGGTCGATGGCGAACCCTTCGACTTCGGCCTGGCGATGGCCCGCGAGCATCTGAGCATCCTCTCCGTAAAAGATGTCCTCGTCCAGCGCGTCGAGAAAAACGGCCACGGCGCCGCCAAAGCGCTCTGGGTGGCCGCCGGCGAGGGGATCGTTGATTGGACGGCCGTCTTCGGTGAACTGCGCCGGATCGAGTATGACGGTTTCCTGTCAATTCACTGCGAGTATGACATTGACGACGAGGAGGACTGGTTCGACACTTTTGTGCGCGAGGTGGATTTCTTCCGCAAGATGAGAGGGAACGGCGAGGAGTGAGAAAGAAGGCGTGAGAGCGTCGATCACTTCTCGCAGGTTAGGTGAGGAGGCTCAAGCTGATGATAAAGAGTCTTAACGTAAAAGGTCTGAACAACCGAATCGATGCCGACTTGGAGTTCAATGAGGACCTGAACATCATTACCGGCAAAAATGGGTCGGGTAAGACGACGCTCCTGAAGCTAATTTGGTATCTGATCAGCGGAAATCTTGCGCGGATTATCCTCGAGATTCCTTTTCAGCGTGTTTCCATTAAAACCAGCTGGTTTTCTTTGTCGCTTGAGCGGGATAAACCATACAAGGGAAAGAATACTTATACTTTCGCTGACTATGAACATCGCGAGCAATGGCTAAGGACTCACGATCGTTACCCCGATATGGAAATTCCAATCAATCGCTTTGCAGATTTGGAAGAGGCTAGTGGCCGTATCGCTGAATTGATGAAGAGTAGCCTGTTTTTTCCCTCATTCAGAAGAATAGAAGGCGGTTATGTGAGTCGCGGCAATATCGACAATCCTGAATGGAAGATGACTTCAGGTCTGGAGAAACTTCAAGACTCCATGGAAGATTTTTCATCTGGAATCTCAAGAAACGGACACAGATTCATTGCTTCAATCTCAACCAATGATATCGGCCAACTCTTGGAGCAGAAGTACGGCGATATCCATATAAGAATTAGTAATCTTCAGTCGAAGGTATTAGACGATATTTCACAAAAAATCCAAGTCTCCGCTGGTGGTGAAATAGGGTCTGCGACATCTCAGGCCACTCCTACTGTACTGAATGAGATCCAACAGCTTGCTGACGAACGAGACCGGTTGCGCAGGCCGTTTGTGGCGTTGTCTGAACTTACTCAAAATATCTTACAGTATCAGGCAATTCGAGTCAGTGGACGGAGTGCCCGCGATGATAGCGCGGACGGGATTACTCTGGGAGAAGAAACCGGCGAGACAGCTCTTGGTACAGTAGAGGAGGCTATCGCGTCTGATAAACTCTCCTCTGGCGAGAAACAGATGCTAAGTTTTCTGTGCTACAACGCATTCAGCGAGAATACTGCAATATTCATCGATGAGCCGGAGTTGAGCCTGCACGTGGACTGGCAGAGGCTCTTGCTGCCGACGTTGCTGGAACAGGGAACAGGAAATCAGTTCTTCATCGCTACACATTCGCCCTTCATTTATGCCAAGTATCCCGATAAAGAGATTCCGTTGGAAGAGGATTGAGGAGCAAGTTAGTGCCGACGCCGTCCCCCACGGTAGAGGAATTGGTCGCTGCGCTTCGACGATCCGCACTGCCAACGGTTCTTGTTGAAGGCCAAGAGGATATGCGCATCTATCGCTGGATAGAAGCGCGCCTTGGCCTTCGAGCTGCGAATGTATTTCCTACGGGTGGTAGAGACAAACTGTTATCTGTCTATGATCGAAGGCAGGAATTCTCCAATTTGCCGGTTGCCTTTGTCGCCGATAAAGACATGTGGCTGTTCTCCGGGATTCCATCAAAGTATGATGAGGTCATTTGGACAGAAGGATATAGCATTGAGAATGACCTGTATACAGACGCCGAGTTGGAAAACCTTCTGGACCCCGAGGAGGCGCAGGAACATCAGCAGATGCTGGAAGCCATTGTCGAATGGTTTGCGTTTGAAGTTGAAGAGCATTTAGCGGGACGACCCTATGAGGTCAAGACTCACTGCAATCAGGTTGTCCCGCTTGGGCAGACGCAAATGGACGAGGACTTTCGTATAAGCCGTGGCTTTCGCCCTCCAGAAGAGAAGAATCATCAGAAGATCAGAAGAGAGTATCAGCTTCAACTCAGAGGAAAGCAGCTTTTTCAAATTCTTGAACGCTTTTTGAACGCCCCTAACCGCGGCACCCGTTATAACGTCTCTTCGTTGCACGAGATCGCGCTCAAGATGACTGCCGCTCATCCAATGCTGGGTCGTTTAATGCAAGAGAACGAACAGAAAATGGCGGATCAGTTATCCGTCTTACGGCAGGAAAACGCGTCTCAGTAGACCAAAATAGTTTTTCAACCTGAAAGGATCACACCCTTGCCTTATCCCTACCCACTCGTATTCAGCACACTGGGCTCGCCGGGCTGGTCGATTGAACGCGCCGCCGAACAGGCCGTCGCCGACGGTTACGCCGGGCTGGAAGTCCGCATCCTGGACGGTCAGATTATCCCGACGGACCTGCCAGCCGAGCGCCGCACCGCCATTCGCAGCCTGATGAAGCAGCACGGGCTGGTTATCGCCGGCATCGGCGCGTCCACCCGCTTTTCTTCACCGGACGCGGACGACCGCGCCCAACATCTGGCCGACCTGCGCGCCTACCTGGCGCTGGCCAGCGACCTGGAGGTGCCGATCGTGCGCACTTTCGGCGGCGGCCCTTCCGAGGGCCAGACGATGGAAGATGTGATCGATCTGGTCGCCGCCAGCCTGGCCGAGGCCGCGCCGGACGCCGAACGGCAAGGCGTCACCATCTGCCTGGAAACCCACGACGCTTTCTGTCGCGGACAGGAGGTAGCTGGTGTCCTGAGCCAGGTTGATTCACCCAACGTCAAGGCGGTCTGGGACGTGCATCATCCCTACCGCATGGGCGAATCGACCGAGGATACCTGGAACTACATCGGCGACCGGCTGGCCCATGTCCACATGAAGGACGCTCTGCGCAGGGAGGACGACAGCTGGGAGTTGAAGCTGATGGGCGAGGGCGAAGTACCGTGCCGGGAGATCCTACACCTGCTCGCGGCCAAGGGCTACGACGGCTATATCTGCGCCGAGTGGGAGAAAGCGTGGCACCCCGACATCGAGGAGCCGGAAGTCGCCCTGCCCCAGCATGCGCAGGTCCTGCGCCAGTGGATGGCTGAGTAAGCTGTCAGTTTTCAGTTTTCAGTTTCTAGTTTTTTGGTAACGGCATCACTCTGAATTGGGTACAGTTACGAGAGGCTCGAAACCAGGGGCTGGAATCGACGCGGTGAGTGGAGTTGCGATGCGAGCAGATAAGCCGAAGGGGCTGTACCTGCTGGGTGAGAGCGCCTTTGCCCGCATATACGGGGAAGACACGCGCCGCGACATCGAAGCGCAGGTGGAGATGGTCGCGCCGTTGCAGACGCCTGAGTCGATCGCGGCAGACCCGGCGGCGCTGGCCGATGTCTCGCTGATCTTCTCCGGCTGGGGCATGGCGCCAGTGGACGAAGCGTTACTAGACGCCGCGCCCAATCTGGAGGCGATCTTCTATGCCGCGGGCACGGTCCGCTACTTTGTGACCGACGCCATGTGGGCGCGAGGCGTGCGCCTGACCAGCGGCTATGGCGCCAATGCCGAGTTTGTGGCGCCGTACACCTTGGCACAGATCATCCTCAGCCTGAAACGCGTCTGGCATTTCGCCAACAAACTCCGCCACGAGGGAACCTACAACTCGTTTGAGAAAGAGCCGCTGCCCGGCCTCTACACCGGCGTCGTCGGCCTGATCTCGCTGGGCCAGATCGGACGCCGGGTCGCGCGCCTGCTGCAGGAGACGCTCTCCGTACGCGTTCTGGCGTACGACCCGTTCCTGACGCCGGTGACGGCCGCAGAGCTGAATGTGGAGTCGGTCGGGCTGGAGGAGCTGTTCCGCCGCTGCGATGTGGTCTCGCTGCATACGCCGTGGCTGCCGGAAACGGTCGGCATGATAACCGGCGCGCACCTGGCCTCGATGAAAGAAAACGCCACTTTCATCAACACCGCGCGCGGCGCGGTCGTGAACGAGCCGGAGATGATCGCCGTGCTGCAGCAGCGCCCGGACCTGTTCGCCCTGCTGGACGTCACCTACCCGGAGCCGCCAGAGGCCGGGTCGCCCCTCTACAACCTGCCCAACGTGCTCCTCACCCCACACATCGCCGGCGCGCACAACACCGAGTGCCTGCGCATGGGCCGCGTGATGGTGGACGAGCTGGCCCGCTACCTGGCGGGTGAACGCATGGAGTATGAGATTACGCAGGAGACACTGCCACTGCTGGCCTGACGCGGACCGTCTACTGGTCGCGCGGGCGGGATAGGCGGGCGGTCTCCTTCCCCGACAGGAATACCTATGTTTTTGCCCGGACTCGTCTCGATCACCTTTCGCCAGCTCTCCGTAGAAAAGATCATCGTCCTGGTGACGCAGGCCGGCCTGGCCGCGGTCGAGTGGGGTGGGGATGTCCACGTCCCACACGGGGATGAAGCGCAGGCGCAAGCTGTCGCCCGCATGGGCGCCGACGCCGGTCTGCACGTGGCGGCCTACGGCTCCTACTACCGCGTCGGCCACCCTGAAACGGGACCCTTCGAAGCGGTGCTGGCCTCGGCGGTTGCGCTGGGCGCGCCGCAGATTCGCGTATGGCCTGGAAACCAAGGCAGCGACGATGCGGACGAGGCCTACTTTCAGCAAGTCGTAATGGACAGCCGCCGCATCGCCGACCTGGCCGAGGCCGAGCAGATCGGCATCGTCTACGAGTTCCATGGCAACACGCTCACCGACACGAACGCGGCCGCCCTGCGTCTGCTGCAGAGCGTAGATCACGCCAACGTGCGCTCGCTGTGGCAGCCGCCCCGCTTCTCTGCACACGCCGACAACCTCGCCGGATTGGAGATGGTGCGGCCCTGGCTGGAGAATCTGCACGTTTTCCACTGGCATCTGCAGACCGGTGAACGCCGCCCCCTGGCAGAAGGCGAGGACCTCTGGCGAGACTATCTGGCCCACGCGGCGGATCCCGAGCGCACGCGCTACGCGCTGCTGGAGTTCGTAGAGGAGGACGCGCCGGAGGCCTTCCTGCGCGACGCCGCGACGCTGCTGCGCTGGCTCGACAACTATTCCGACACGAACAACTGACCACAATTCAGGCTCATGGCCCACCTCCGCCAGCAGGCCCCCACCGACCCGGACGGCCCGCGCGCCGTGCTCGAGCTCATGGTCCGCCCCTGGGCGCCGGCCGCGGTCAGTCAACACGTGCGCCTGGTGCTGGGGGATGCCGAA
The DNA here is from genome assembly GCA_965207495.1 of Caldilineaceae bacterium. Classification (GTDB taxonomy): domain Bacteria; phylum Chloroflexota; class Anaerolineae; order Caldilineales; family Caldilineaceae; genus Bin5. Next base: position 503,168 of record OZ242287.1, on the reverse strand, counting down.
TGTGCGGCCAGCGACGCAGTCTGGGTGGGGATCAGCTATGGGCTGGCGGGCGCGCCGCTGACATATCTGCGTCACATCCTGCAGGTCGACGGTTGGCGCTGCGCCGAACCGATCAAACAGCTGCTCAACGGTGCGACACCCTACGCGACCTGGCGCAGCGGCTGCCCGCCGGCGCTGCTGATGGCGCGCGCCGGCGCTGCCGACGCGCAGGGCAACCCGACCTATCAGGTGACATTGCAGCTGACCGTCAGCGGGCTGACCGACGGCGGCCCCCGCGACGGCTCCGCCATCACCTTCGCCCTGGACCGGATCAGCGGCGAGGAGCTGCAGCGCTTCGGCGAGGCGTTTGACGAGGAGTTGCGCCATGCGCTGGAGCACCATTGGCCTGAAACCGGCCCGGTCAGTACAGCGGAGGCCGCGGCTGGCTCGGAAGTGAACAGTTTCAGCAGCCGCGTCAACGCGGCTGCCTATGACGCGCTCGGCAGCGACTACAGCCACGACTACCTGGCCGAACCGTTCTTCAGGGAGGCGTTCGAGGGCTGGCTGGGGATGGTGCCCGCCGGTGGCCGCGTACTGGAGGTCGGCTGCGGGCACGGCGAACCGATCGCGGTCGCGCTGGCAGCCGCGGGACAGCGCGTAACCGGTATCGACCCGTCGGCGCAGATGATCGCCGAGGCCCGGCAGGCTGTGCCGGGGCAGGACTTTCGCCAGATGGCACTGGTGGAACTGGAGGAAACGAACGCCTTCGACGGGGCCTGCTGCTTCTTTTCGCTGCTGTGCATGGACCCGATCGAGCTGCGGCTCGGGCTGGAGCGGCTGCACAGGGCGCTGAAAGAGGATGCGCCGCTGCTGATCGTCTCAGGCGTGCCGGATCAGTTCACGCGCACGTCACCGCTGCGCAGCGTACAGGGACGGACCACCTGGGAGTGGCCTTACGATCACGAGGACATGACCGCCGTCCTGACCGCGCACGGGCAATGGCAGGTCGACGCGCCGGCGTTGCGTTTTTACGATACGGATACGCTCCAACAGCTCGAGGCAACATCGCTAGACCAGTTGGCGGCTGACCCCCGCTTTCTGCCCGACGCTGAGATGGCCGATCCGTTGGAGTTTGCGACGGGGAAGCGGATTGTTAAGGGGGTATATGCGCTCGTCGCGCGCAAGGTGGCGGGGGATAGAAAAAGGCGGCCATGAAACTGCCGGGCCGCCTGGGCGAGCTATCTCAGTTTTCCAGGACAAGGTGCGATCACTTGAAAAATCGATTCGCACCTATCCCCAAGTCGCATTGCAGCCAAGGACTTCACGCAGAAGCCCCGCATCTGCGCCTACATCCCCGGCCACAGACAAGAACCCCCTCAACCAACGTCCACCCCAAACGAACCCCTGACCGCGATCTTATACGCCGTCTTCCCGTCCAGCTCATAGCCGCCGTCGAGCGCATCGAAGCCTTCGGGCACCCGCTCCAGAGGCAGGACATGGCTGATCATGGCGCCGAAGTCGACGTCACTGTTCTGTAGCACTGCCACCGCACGTGTGAAATGATGGTAACGGCTGCCCCATACGCCTTCCAGCCGTAGATTGGGGCGCAGGAAGTGCCGGTGTGGGTTAACCTCGATCGTGCCGACGTCGACAAAATGGCCGACCTCGACGAAGACGCCGTCCTCTTTCACCAGCTCCAGCCCTTCGGGGAAGGCGGGCAGAAAACCCGCGGCCTCGATCACGACGTCGGCGCCGGCGCGGCCCGGCGTCATCCCCAACGCCATCTCCCGGCGCTCGTCCGCGTCGGGCACAGACATGATATCGATCGTCTCGTGCGCGCCCAGTTTGCGGGCGAGCTCCAAGCGGCCTGCCGGTCCGCCGATGACGATGAGGCGACCCGCGCCGCTGATTTTGGCCGCGATGAGACACATCATGCCGATCGGGCCGGACCCCTGCACGATGACCGTATCGCCGATCTTTATGTCGCCGCGCAGCGCGCAATGCACGCCGACCGTGAACGGTTCGGCCAGGACACCCACCTGCGGCGGCGCCTCGAACTTGATCATGCACGAATCCGGGTCGGACAGGTAGATGTAGTCGGCGAAGCCGCCGCTGAAAGGCTCATCCGCGCTGCGGTAGCCGTAGATCATGCCGCCGTTGCGGGGATGAAAGACCACCCGGTCGCCCTCTTTGACCGGGGTACCGTTGAAGTCGGTGGTCAGACCTTTGCCGAGGGCTTCGATGATGCCGACGTTCTCGTGGCCCAGCATCGTTGCCGGCTCGATCCCCTTCTGCCAGTTGTGAATATCGGTGCCGCAGATACCGCACAGCTCCTGCCGCAGCAGAACTGTGCCCGGCGCGGGGTCCGGTACGGTGTATTCGCCGATGCTGAACTCTTTCCCTTCTGTAGTAACCGCCAGTCCTACCCTTGTCATCTTTATCTCCTTGAAAGTTTACTCTGCACTCAGCGCGAGGACCCGCGTCCAAGCTACCTGCGCCGAATCCGCCACCACCGAACGCAGTGGGATAGAACAGTAGGAACTGCTGGACGACATCGCGGTCGAATTCGAAAAATTTGGCGTGAAATAGTCCTCAGGAGGCTCCAAACGCCCCCCGCACCGCAATCTTGAAAGCCGTCTTCCCGTCCAGCATATAGCCGCTGTCGAGCGCGCCGAACCCTTCCTTCACCCGCTCCAAGGGCAGGACGTGGCTGATCACGGCGGCGAAGTCGATCTCAGCGCTTTCCATGACGGCCACCGCGCGCACGAAATGATGGAAGCGGCTGCCGCGCACGCCCTCTAGGCGCAGATTGGGGCGCAGAAAGTGCCGGTGCGGGTTTACCTCGATCGTGCCGACGTCGACAAAGTGGCCGACCTCGACGTAGACGCCATCCTCCTTCACCAGCTCCAGCCCTTCGGGGAAGGCCGGCAGAAAGCCCGCGGCCTCGATCACGACGTCGGCGCCGGCGCGGCCCGGCGTCATCCCCAGCGCAATCTCCCTGCGCTCATCCGCGTCGGGAACCGCGTCAATGTCGACCGTTTCATGCGCGCCGAGCTTGCGCGCCAGCGCCAGGCGGCCGGCCGGACCGCCGATGACGATCAGGCGGCCCGCGCCGCTGATCCGGGCCGCGATCAGACACATCATGCCGATCGGGCCCGCGCCCTGCACAATGACAGTATCGCCGATTTTCACGCCGCCGCGCAGCGCAGCATGCACGCCGACGGTAAAGGGTTCGGCCAGCACGCCCACCTGCGGCGGCTTGTCCGACTTGATCATGCACGTCTCCGGGTCGAACAGATAGATGTAGTCTGCGAACCCGCCGCTGAAGGGCCTGTCCTCGCCGCCAAAACCGTAGGACTGGATGTTATTGCGGGGGTGGAAGACGACACGGTCTCCCTCTCTGACCGGGGTGCCGTTATAGTCGCTGGACACGCCTTTTCCCAGGGCTTCGATGATGCCGACGTTCTCATGCCCCATCATCGTTGCCGGCTCGATCCCCTTCTGCCAGTTGTGAATGTCTGTGCCGCAAATGCCGGCCAGTTCCTGCCGCAGCAACACCGTACCGGGCGCGGGGTCGGGCACGCCATATTCGCCGATGCTGAACGCTTTCCCTGCCGTTACGACTGCCTGTCCTGTCCGTGTCATAAGAAAGTCCCGGGGTGTCTCAGACGCTCAGAGAGATTATCTGCGGCTGGACCACCCGCGTCAGCTCTTCGACCGTCAGCTGCAGCATCGTCCTGTCGTCGCCGCCGCCGGCGTAGACGAACCCGGGCTCAAGATCCGCGATCGAGCTGTCCAGCAGGACCTCAACAGCCGTGCAATGGCCGAACGGCGGCACGCCGCCGGCCGGATATCCGAGCAGCTGCAGCACGACATCCGGCGAGGCCAGCTTAATGCGTTTGATGCCCACCCCGCGCAGGTCGGCCAGCGGGCGTTTCTCGACGCGGTGTTCGCCGTGGCTGATGACGACGAACGGGGCCGGCGGCGCCTCCCGGTCGCCCGGTTTTTGGGCCAGAAACAGCAGCGTTTTGAGAATGCGGTCGGGTTCCACGCCGAGGGCTGCGGCGGCAGCCGGCACGGTGGGCGTATCGCCAATTTCACGCAATAGCTGGGCTTCGATCCCGTTTTCTTCAATAAACTGCTGCAGATCGTCCGGTGTGCGCATAGGGATTTCCGTCATCTTTGGGTGCGTCTACACGATGTTTGAAATGTACCAGTACACCAGGGGATACGCAAACGGATCAGGGCTGAATCGCGCCGCAAGTGGCGCGCAGCTTCCCGTTGTGTTAGCATACTTTGCGACGGTCTGAATTGGGAATCGCGCCCCCACAGTCTGGTTTTTTGCTGTCGATTTTTGGTGAACTCTGGCGCGAGAAAAGTGTTACTAAAAGCTGAAAACTGACGACTGAAAACGACCCGACGCTATGCCAACCACGTCGATACACGGTACACCCGACTACGCTGAGCTGGATGCACTGGGGCTGGACCCCTCCGAAGTCATCTACTTTTCGTCGAACATCAACCCGTATGGCCCGCCGGCGTCGGTAGTGGAAGCCGTTGAGAGCGAGATCAGCCGCTCTTTCCTGGCCCGCTACCCGGACAGCCGCAGCCAGCGCCTGCGCGAAAAGATCGGCGCTTACCACGGCCTGCCGGCGGACGCTGTCATGGTGGGGAATGGCACCGCCGACCTGATCTGGCTGCTGGCGCACGCCTACGGATTCCAGCGACAGGCCGCCATTCTGTCGCCCACTTTTAGCGAGTACGCCGACGGCGTCATCATGGCGGGGGGGCATCCCATCCATCTTGCCCTGCCCGGCTGGCATCGTATCAGACGCCGCAGCTACGCACCGGGCGGCACGACGCTGGCGCAAACGCGACAGGCGTTGGAGACGGCCTCGCCCTGGCTTGTCTTCATCTGCAATCCGAATAACCCCACGGGCGAGTACCTGTCACCGGGCGAGTTGCGCTATCTGTGGGAAGGCGCGCCCAATGCCCTCTGGGTCATCGATGAGGCCTACGCCGAGTTCACCGAAGACCCCTGGAGCGCGGCGCAGTGGGTTATGGCAGGCACGAATGGCAACTCAGGTCGAGCGCGCGGGCCGGGCTGCGTCGTCCTGCGCTCGATGACGAAGGATTTCGCGCTGGGCGGGCTGCGTCTCGGTTACCTGCTGGCAGCCCCGTCGATCGTCGAACGCTTGCAGCAGGTGCAGCCGCCGTGGAGCGTCAACGGCGTCGCCCAACTGGCCGGACTGGTGGCGCTGGATGAGATGGACTGGCGCGAAGAGACGACCACGCGCCTGCGCAAGGATCTCCGGGATCTGCAGGATGGTCTGCGCGCTTGCGGCTACGCGCCCCTGCCGACGACCGTCAGCTACTTCCTGCTGCCGGTGGGGGACGCCAAGGCGGTGCGCGACCGGCTGGTCGCTGAGCGGATGTTCGTACGCGATTGCACCTCGTTCGGCCTGCCCGAGCATATTCGCATCGCGGCCAGGCCGCCGGAGGAAAACGCCCGCTTTCTCGAAGCCATGGCCCAGATCGATCATCTGCCGACCCGAAAGCAGAATTCAACAGCAGCTCACAACCGCTGATCTTTGGCCACTGGCCAGTGAAGTCATGATTGAAGCCATCACATTCGACTTCTGGGACACAATCGCCATCGACGATTCGGATGAGCCGAAGCGGCAGGCTATGGGCCTGCCCAGCAAATCCGATGCGCGCATCGAGCTGTTCGCCAGCCACGTGACCCAGAAGCATCCGGAGATCGCCTACGAGCAGGCGGTGCAGGCCTACCAACACGCCAACGAGAGTTTCCAGCACGCCTGGCACGAGGAACTGCATACGCCGGGCATAGCAGCCCGCATGTACGACGCCTACGAATTCCTCGGTCTGCGGCCGGGCCCGGGACGGTTCTCCCGACTCATGCGCGAGGTCGATGATCTGGTACGCGAGATCGAAACGATGGAGGTGCGCATCCAACCGGACTTTACGCCGGGCGTGCATGCCGCCCTTGACGAGCTTTCACTGCACTACAAGCTGGGCATCATCTCTGACACCATCCACACAACCGGCCGCGGGCTGCGCTACCTTCTGCAACGCCAGGGCCTGCTGCGCTACTTCAACTACATGCTCTTTTCGGACGAGATCGGCGCATCCAAACCGGAGCCCGAGGTCTTCCGGCAGGCCGCCCTCGGCCTGGGCGCCGCGCCCTACCAGATTGTCCATATCGGCGACCGCGAGAGCAACGACATCGTCGGCCCCCTGTCGGTCGGCATGAACGCCATCCTCTTCACCGGCGTCAAAGACCGCGGCAGCGACGCCACGCAGGCCCATGCCGTCTGCCACACATACGCCGCGCTGCCCACGATCGTGCGGCGCCTCTCGGCCACTATCAGGCCCCTCCAATTCGGTTAGCCATAGTGGAGCCTTCACTGCAAAGGGCATACGAAGCCCTGGCCGACCGCTTCGCCGCGCACTTTCCCCAGCGGCTGGATGGCCCCCGCACCGTCGGCCGCGAAGCCGAATTCCCTGTCGTCGATCAGGCCGGCCGCGCCGCCGATATCGACCGGCTGTGGCCCCTCCTGTTGACGGGAGAGACGGGCGAAAACGCTTCCCTCACCCCATTGAAGGTCAAGCGGGATGCCGTCAACACCGACCTTATCGTCGGCCTCGACGGCGCCGCCTACAGCTACGCGCTCGAAGTGGGCAAGGGCACCATCGAGCTCAACGTCGGCCCCTACGCCACCCTTTTTGAGCTGGAAAGCGCCTTCCGCAGCGCGGTGGAGCGGCTGGTGCAGGCCGCAGCCAAGCTGGGCTGGCGCGTGCTGGGGTACGGCGTACAGCCGCTCTCCCCGCCTACACGCGACCTGCTCTCGCCCAAACAGCGCTACCACGCCCTCGCCGACATCATGGGCGCGGAATGGATCTGGTACACCGTAACTGCCAGTGATCAGACCCACGTCGACATCAGCCGCGACGAAGCGGTCAATATGCTCAATTTCGGCAGTCTGATTGCGCCGGTCGTGGTCGCACTGTGCGCCAATTCGCCGCTGGCGGCTGGCGCGCTGACCGGCGACTGCTCCGGCCGCGAAGGCCGCATGATCAACGCCCGCTACGGCGAGCGCCACGGCATGATCGCCCGCCCCTATACAGACGCGACCGACTTCGTCGCCCGCCTCAGCCGGATGCCCGCCCTGCTGCGCCGCGAAGGAGAGCGCCTGCTGCCCGACGGACGCCCCTTCAGCGATGTGCTGCGCGCCGACTATGGGAAAGCGAGAAATAAGGAAAGAGGAGAGGGTAGTGAGGGATGGGCTCTGTCTGCTGGCTCGTTTGACGCTTTTCTGCTGCACGATCACTATATCTGGCACAGTGCCCGCGTGCGCACCGCCTACGGCACGGTCGAGCTGCGCCCGGCCTGCCAGCAGCCGCCGCACGAACTGATGGCCGCGACCGCCCTCTATCTGGGATTGGTCGAGGGGCATGAGGAGATCGTCGAATATATACAGAATGCGCTGGCGCCGGTGGAAGAGCGAACCCTGGCGGGCTGTTGGCCGCGCATGCAACAGTACCACCACCAGGCAGTCCGAGCCGGCCTGGCCGCGCCCGAGCCGGCGCCCGGATTCCTGGCCGAAGTCCTCGGACTGGCCGCAGCCGCCCTTGCCCGCCGCGGCTACGGTGAAGAGGAGATGCTCGCTCCTTTATCGCAGCGGCTGGAGCAGAGGAAAAACCCGGCGCAGCGCGTGCGACGGGTCTTTGCGGAGACGGGTCTGGAGGGACTGATAAAGTCTTCTGATCTGGAAAGTTACTTGCGGGAGAAAGAGTTATAGCCGCAGGAAGATGCTTTCAGGTCAATAGAGCCCGACAAGTCTTCAACAGTCCGCCAAAAACCAACTAACGCCCTCCGAACAGCTGACCCAAATCGACGTTGCCGCCGCCGCTCGCGCCCTTGCCGCCGACCTGAGGCATGTACTAGGCGATCTTCTGCGCCAGTTTGTCCATAGGCATCGTCTGCAGGTAGGCCTTGCCCGGCCCCCGCAGCGTGGCGAGGAAGAGGCCCTCGCCGCCGAACAGACCTGCGTCGAGCCGCTTGCGTTCTCCACAGGAGGACGAGGGAGAGAGGATCCTGGAAACGTTCCGACAGTCCCCTGGTCCCCGCTCAATCTCGATTCGCCTGCTCCACTTGGCGCATCCTGAAGGCCGACAAAAGAGCTGCAACACCTGTGATAACTGCCCAAAAAGGCAGTACAAGAAGAATCACAGCCTGCGTCATCAGCGGATTGAAAATTACGATCATGCCGAAAATGACGGAGAATATCCCCATCACAAGACCGCCCAGTGACCGCTTCTTGCCTTGCCCCACGATTATCTGCGCCACACCAGCAACAACCGCGGCAATCCCCATAAAATAGATCAGATAGATACTCGCTATCAATCCGCTGATGATCGGGTGCCCGATGACGAAAACCCCGGCAACCATGCTGAACAGTGCGCCAATGATTGCCCAGATCCGCGATCGCTCCGGCCGACCCACGACTCCCTCAAACAGATCAAAGCACCCGCCAACAATCCAGTAAGCACCCATAACCTGAATCAACGCCAGCATCGTAACCCCGCGTCCAAGCATGAACATCATTATGCCCAAAACAAGAAGCACGATGCCGCGTACAGTCAGCATCCACCACATACCGGATGTCACATTTTTTTCTGTCATCTTCAGTTCCTCCTTGATGATCTGACAGGGGCTCACATACCTAAGTAACTTCTATGCTTGAACGCCTGTTGGACACTATGGTTGGCCCTAATCGCTTGACCACGAAACGAGAAAAGTAAGGTGCATTCAGACAAATGCGGCCGGCTCTGCTGGTCGACGGGCGGTCTGCCGCCGGCGAGCGATAGTTGAGACTCCGATGCGGTTGCTCATGGCTGCAAAAATCGACATAGGCGTTAACTCCAATTTGCAGGATCGGGATCGGGATTGGCACCGGCAGCGGCGATAGTAGGTAGAGAGTGGAGTTGATCAGAGTCTTCGAGCAGTTCCCCACTCGGGAAGCCTGGATAACGTACTTGCAATGCAGAAGGCCTGAACAGCCATCGGAATGACAACGACTTCGACAACCGTAGTGATAGTGATAGAGAACAGAAGGTAAACCGAGGCGCCAGATGCAAATCCCAAATGAGACCAGGAGCTTGCACATGACGGGACTGCGGGCGAAAGGCCCACAGTTCCACAATGCAAGCCGCGTGAAAAGTCCTGGTTTCAGATTGAACTTACTTTGGTTCAGATTAGTCTCCTCTAATGCCTGGGACTTCCATCCCAGGCAACTACCCAGCCAATCTGACCTGGATTGAAATCAGAGGTAGACGACTTCCGGTAGCACTATACACTGTGGTGGTGAACAGGAACGTCCCGGCCGGAAAGAGTAGCGCCCACCGCGAATAGGCTGACAGTGGTCAGCGCCAGAAACAGGACCGCAGGCCGGGGCCTCGCGTCCTCACCATGTGACCCTTTCGATTGACGAACTATAGAGTGGGATTTGGAACCACAGTTGGTCACGGAAGCTTCACCCTTCGTGATCAGACCGGGCCCAGTATAGCGCTGGGTTCGGCTACCATCTGACGCAACTTAACGCCATAACCGCTTCACTGTGGAAGTTGCGGATAGGATGCAAGGACGGGAAGATCCGTGTTGCGATTACAGTGACATTGGCAAGCTTATTAGTGCGGTTGTAGCACCGACCGACTGGCCTTTCCGCGAATCGTTCCGCTGGCGGTTGGGACTCTTGTCTCTTCAAGGATACACCATAAGTGTTTAAATGAGCGTGTAAAACGAACCACTTAATGCTAAATTAATGTTTAATTTTGCCATTCGCGTGCTATCGTAGGCCGGGCACCCTCAAACCCATCCCACGTGCAGTCGGTGCGGGACGAAGGGTCTCGCGGGACGTCCATACTGAACTGAGGTTAGGAGCATGAAGAGCAGAAAAGAGCTTGACCAGGAGATAACAGACCTGCGGAACCGCCTCTCCAAGCTGAGCGAGGCCAGCCTTCGCATCAACGAGAGCCTCGATTTCGAGACGGTGTTGCAGGGGGTTTTGGACAGCACCAGGTCACTAACTGGCTCCCGATACGGCGTTATCGTCGTCTTTGACAGTTCGGGACAGATTAAGGACTACCTGAGCTCAGGGATGACTGCTGACGAGAGCCGGCAGCTGTGGGAAATGGACGCGATCGAAGGCATTAGGACATACTCGGGACCACCAGTGCGGCTACGGGATCTCTACAGTTACGTCCGCTCGCTGGGTTTGCCGCATTTCTCTTTGCCCATATCGGTGTCGCCGGTGGTCCCCTTCATGGCGACGCCGGTTCTACACCGGGACGAGACCGTCGCCAACATCTATCTCGCCGACAAAGAAGACGGAAGGGAGTTCACCCGGGAAGACGAGGAGACCATGGTCATGTTCGCCTCCCAGGCTGCGCTGGTCATCGCCAACGCGCGCAGGTACCGGGACGAACAGCGTGCCAAGGAAAACCTTGTGGGCCTTGCAAATACCGCTCCCGTGGGCGTCATTGTCATCGACACGAAGACGGGTGTTCCAATGTGGGTCAACCAGGAAGCCAGGCGGATCACAGAGGCGTTGCATGAGCCGGGTCGTAAGAGTGAGGCGCTTCTGGACGACCTGACCGCACGGTGGGCCGACGGACGGGAGATCTCCCTGGCAGAATTCCCACTGGCACAGGCACTGCAGAGTAGCGAGCCCGTTCGGGCAGAGGAGATCGTCTTGCAGACCGCCGATGGCCGATCGATAACCACCTTGGTCAACGCCACGCCCATCCGTTCGGAGGAGGGCGAGATCGAGTCGGTGATCGTGACCCTGCAGGACATGACGCCCCTGGAGGAACTGGACCGGCTGCGCGCGGAGTTCCTGGGCATGGTGAGCCACGAGTTGCGGACGCCGTTGAGCACCATTAAGGGATCGGTAGACACCCTTCTGGAAGCCGCCTCCGAGCTGGACCCGGCAGAGATAGTGCAGTTCCACCGCATCATCCGAGACCAGACCGACAACATGCGCCACCTGATCGGCGATCTGCTGGACTTGGCGCACATCGAGACAGGCACGTTGTCGGTGAATCCCGAATCGTCTGAGGTTGTGGCCCTGGTGGACGCGGCAAAGAGCAGGTTTCTAAACGGAGGAGGCCGCAATACCCTGCACATTGACATCCCGCCGGACCTGCCGCTGATCATGGCTGATCGGCGGCGCATCGTCCAGGTCCTGAACAATCTGGTGTCCAACGCGGCCAAGCATTCCCGCCAGTCGTCGGCTATCAGGATTGCGGCGGCGCGGAAGGGCGTCCACGTGGCGGTCTCCGTCTCCGACGACGGTGTGGGACTGACGGCCGAGCAGATCCTGCACCTGTTCCGCAAGTTCTCCCGACTCGAAAGTGAGGTACGGGGCCGGGAGATCAGAGATTCCGGCTTGGGCCTCGCTATCTGCAAGGGAATAGTTGAAGCCCACGGAGGCCGCATCTGGGCCGAGAGCGACGGGCCGGGCCGGGGCAGCCGGTTTACCTTCACCATCCCGGCGGTTGGGGAGGATGTGACAGGACCTGCCCGGACCTTCGACCGCCCCCAGCGGTCGGGGCGGAGGCGTCCACGCATTCTTTGTGTGGACGACGACCCCCAGACGCTCAGGTATGTACGGGAGGCGCTCTTCCAAGCGGGCTACACGCCCGTCATAACCGCCGACCCAGAGGATGTCTTTCGGCTGATAGAGGAAACTGAGCCTCATCTGATCCTGCTCGACATGGTACTTCCGGGCAACGACGGCATCGAGTTGATGAAAGAAATCCGGATGATGGCGGACGTGCCGGTCATCTTCCTGTCGGTATACGGCCAGGACGAGGTGGTAGCCAGGGCTTTCGACATGGGAGCCGAAGACTACATTGTCAAGCCCTTCTCTACCACAGAACTGGTCGCCAGGATCAGGGCGGCCCTACGCAGGCGGGCTTCGCCTGAATTGGTCAATCCTTCCGAACCCTATTTTCTGGGCGAGCTGACTATCGACTACGCTCAACGACGGACGACCATCGCCGGGCGTCCGGTTGAACTCACGAACATCGAGTACCGGATGTTGGTCGAGCTTTCGGTGAACGCAACTCGCGTGCTGACCAACTTCCAGTTACTTCAGCGGGTGTGGGGCCTGGACAAAACCGGCGGCTCCGGGCCGGTGCGCAACATCATCGGGAGACTGCGCCATAAGCTGGGGGACGATGCCAGCAACCCCACCTACATCTTCAATGAGCCGCGCGTGGGCTACCGCATGCCTAAGAGTGAATGATATCTAACGATGAAAAACACTGTCTTTGGCATTGCGTATCAGTTAGTTCGTCTTCGGCTCACTGCCTATGGAGGGTTATTGTCGATGTGGGAGGATCCTTGGACGCCACCATTTGCCCGCCCCGATCAGTTCCGGGGATTCTGGCCTTTACAGGAGATGAAAAACCAATCCTCACTTTTGCAATCGTGACGATAGCGCTGGGCACCCTAGCGCCCAACTGGAATTCCACTCACGATTGCTACTCTCTCGCTCACGTGGTTAATACTAGAGTGACGATTCGAGCGGGAACCAGCTAACGCCCTCCGAACAGCTGACCCAAATCGACGTTGCCGCCGCCGCTCGCGCCCTTGCCGCCGACCTGAGGCATGTACTGGGCGATCTTCTGCGCCAGTTTGTCCATAGGCATCGTCTGCAAGTAGGCCTTGCCCGGCCCCCGCAGCGTCGCGAGGAAGAGGCCCTCGCCGCCGAGCAGAATGTTTTTGAAGCCGCGCACGATCTCGACATCGAAATCAACGGTCGGGTCGATCATGGCCACGTGGCCGGTGTCGACGCGCAGCAGTTCGCCCGGCTGGAGTTCCTTGACCAGGATCTCGCCGTCGAAGTTAACAAAGGCTCGGCCGGGGCCGGTCAGCCGTTGCATTATGAAGCCTTCGCCACCGAACAGGCCGGCGCCGAGCCGCTTGCGGAAGTGCATGTCCAGATCGACAGTTTTTTCGGCGCACATGAAGGCGTCTTTCTGCACGATCACCGACTGTCCGCCAGCAAGGTCAAGATCGAGAATCTTGCCGGGAAACTCGGCTGAAAAGGCGACCTCGCCCTCGCCCCGCTCAACGTAATAGTCGACGATAAAGAGGGACTCGCCGGAGAGCGCGCGTTTGACCATCCGGCCCAGACCGCCGCCGGTATTGGTCTCCATCTCCACAGCCTCCGTCATCCAACTCATGCCGCCTGAGGACGAGTAGATGCGCTGGCCGGGGTTAAGCGTAACCGTGACGACCGGCAGGGTTGTGCCTTCGATACGATACTGCATTGACTTCACTCCTTCGTGCACTGGCTTAGGTACTGCACTGTGACCAGACGGTGGCCACTGCCGTTATTAGCGGACGCAACCGTCGAATGTCTGGCCCTGGATATGGTGATAGACCGGCCCTTCGCCGTCCCGCGTGTACGTGGAACGCGCCGACATGTAGGAGAGCGCGATCGCGCGCCGCCACCGGTCAGAACGGTTGGGCGCAGTGTAGTGCAGAAGGAGCGAGTGGAAGAAGAGCCCACCGCCTGCCTTCACCGGCGCCAGCTGCATATCGGCCTGGTCGTAGTATTCGGGATCGACCACGTAGTCGTCGGTCACGTTGATGTGGGGCTGCGACCCCCTTTTGTGACTGCCGGGAATGGCGGCCATGCAGCCGTTCTCCTCGGTGGCGTCGTCGAAGGCGAACCAGCAGGAACAGAGGTCCATCGGCTCAATCGGCCAGTAGGGCGAATCCTGGTGCATGCCTTTGGCCGAACCGACTTCGGGTGGTTTCATCAGGGCGGCGTTGCGGAACATTTTGATGTCCGGGCCGATGATCTGTTCGAGAATGCTGACGATGTTGCCGTTGCTTCCCAAGGCATTGAAGCGATCATCGGACTCGACCAGGCCGTCGATTTTGCGGATGCCGTCGCCCGGCTCATCGACGTGGAGTTCGCCGCGCTGGACGCGCGGCTCGATCTGCACCTGGAGGCGCTCCTGTGAGCGGCCGCCGTGGGTATACTCGCGCAGACGTGTGCGCAGCCCCTCTACCTCATCTGGCTCCACCAGCCCTTCCACCACGAGAAATCCGTCGCGCCGGTAGTTGTCGAGCTGTTCCTGTGTCAGTTTGATTGACATGTTGACTCCTTGGTTCTGAATCAGGCCGGTTCCTTCGTCATCTCGCCTTTATCGGCGGCCGCGGCGTTCATGGTGGCCGCGGCTTTGTCCTGCGCCATCTCGGCAACGCTCTTGGTATGCAGACGCGCCGCGCCTTTCCAGCCTTCCCGCAGCTGGGCGCGGGTATTGTTCCGCTCGGCCTCTGCCAGCCGGGCCTGCGCCGCGGGGACATACGCCTGGTACTGCGGCAGCCAGCGCGCCTGCGCCACCAGCATCTCGTCGGTCATCTGCCAGATCTCCTCCGGGTTGCACACGGCCGCGGTCAGAGGGTCGTGCAGCATGGCCTGCTTGAGCAGCGTAACGTCGCCATGGACTGCCGCCTCGACCGCCATGCGCTGGACCTGCACGCTGGCGGCACAGGTGGCCGCGCAGGCGAGGGGCAGGTCGCCGACGACGGGCATGTTCATACCGTTCTTGTCAACGTAGCCGGGAATCTCGATGCAGCAGCCGTCGGGCAGATTGGTGATGTGGCCCTGGTTGATGACGTTGAAATGGCCGCGGTAGGGGCGGCCCGTCTCCAACCCTTCGATGATGTAGGAGCCGTGCTCCTCGCTGCGCTTGTCGGGCGTGATGCTGGGCGGCTCCTGCTTCATCCAGTTGGGGAAGTCGGTCTCAAACCAGTTGCGGCCTTCGGTGCAGACGCGCAGATAGCCGCCGGTCTCGCCGTTGATCCAACGGGAGAGGTCGATCCAGTCGTTGATCTCATCGGGGCGCTTGCGGTACCAGGGCACGTATTCGCTGACGTGGCCGTTGGATTCGGTGGTGTAGTAGCCGAAGCGGCGGATCATGTCGATGCGCAGCTTCTCGGTGGTGGGATACTCCGGGTGGCCTTCGAACAGCTCCAGCATGCGCGGCACCATATCGATGCCCCGCCACTGCACCTGCGTGTACCAGGTCTGGTGGTTGATGCCGGCGCAGATGATATCGACCTCATCGCGATGCAGCGTCTCGTCCGCCGCGATCAGGCCCTCCCGCTTGGCCCACTCCTCGATACAACGGGTGATCTGCCAGTGGCCGCCCTGCACGCCGTGGCAGAGGCCGACCGTGCGCACGCCGCCATACTGGTTGCAGGCCCAGACGTTCATGGCCATCGGATTCGAATAGTTGAGGAAGAGGGCATCGGGCTTGGCCACCGCCCGGATGTCGGCGCAGACGTCGAGCAGGGCCGAGATGGTGCGCTGGCCGTACATGATCCCGCCGGCGCAGAGGGTATCGCCGACACACTGGTCGATACCGTACTTGAGGGGAATGTCGATATCCAGCTGGAAGGCGTCGAGCCCGCCCTGGCGCACGACCGAAATCACATAGTCGGCGTCGGTGATGGCGTCGCGGCGGTCGGTTGTGGGCGTAATCGTGGCGGGCAGACCGTTGGCGTCGATGTCCCGCTGCGCCAGCTGCACCACCATGTCCAGATTGCTGGCGTTGATATCCATGAAAGCGAAATGCGTGTCGGCCAGCTCGGGCACGGCCAGAATGTCGTGCATCAGCTTGCGGGTGAAGCCGATCGAGCCGGCCCCGATCATTGCGATTTTTATCGGCATGGAAGGGTTCTCCGTGTGGTCAAGCGCGCCGCCCAGTGCCTGCTGCCCCACCTGTTAGCACGCGGGTATAGAAGGGTCCGAATTCTTTAGACTGTTCGCTCTATTATACGACAACTGAAGAGATCACTCACAGAGGAAAGGCCGGCGGGGTGCATCCCAAAATGGGGGTGAACTCTCATATACCTCTGGTATCGACCAGACCGTGTCCAGACCTCGCATCCATCCCCGAAAAATCGCCCCTTCACTAACCCCTGACCCCTAACCACTGACCCCTGCAGTTGTGCGTTCGGGCCTTCGGCCCTCCCTTGTGCAGGGGCTGCGCCCCCGCAACGCCCCGCCCTTGCTAGCCACCGTGTTCATTCTTTCCCAGCAACGTGTCAAGAGCAATGTGTCTAGCCAACAGTATGTCCCAAACGGTCCGGTAGGGGCAGGCCCCGTGCCTGCACCGCGCCTGCCCTCGCGCGCCCCACCTGTCGTCGTTGCCATCCCCCGCAGGGCTGGCGCCAGCCCTGCGTCTCTCCAGGAGCCGGCAAAAAATACCAGCCCCCGCCAGCACAATCCCCCACCAGACTGTTCCCGCCCCAAATCTGAAATGCTCCCGGCCGGCGGGCGAGGGAAATTGTGTAGCGAGCTGTCGCCAGGCGACTGGCGCAGCCAGTGACGAGAAGCAAGAAAAGATGGGGGATTATATACCTAAGTAACATTGGCTAATTGTTGACCCACTTCCACCCTATTTTTTTGGGATTATATACCAAAGTAACATTCAATATATGTTTCTGGCAGCACGACACGATCCCACTACGTCCGCAGTCAAGTTCTATACTCCGCATTTATCGACACGTAATTATGGCCCAGATCGCACGTCCACACTGTGGCCGCGCCCTCGCCTAGTCCCAGAGATAGGCGAACGCTGATCTCGCTCTCAGCGAAGATGGCCGACGCATCCTCTTCTTGGTAACCGGTCGGCGTACCGGCATCCACCAGTTGCAGTTCCTTGCTGCCTGCCTCTGGCTGGCCAGCCGCAATGAACAGTTGCGCATTTGTCGGGTCTACAGTAGCGCCCGAATACCCAACTGCGACCAGGATGCGCCCCCAGTTGGCGTCGTGCCCGTAGAATGCCGTCTTAACCAGAGAACTCTTCACAACAGAATTGGCTATCTGATGCGCCTCCCCGTCGTCGCCTGCGCCTTCAACCTGGATTGTCACGAACTTGGTCACGCCCTCGCCGTTACGAACGATCAGCTTTGCCAGCTCCATCGAAGCCGCTGTAAGTGCCTCCACAAAGGCATCGTAGTCGGCGCCTTTCTCAGTTATCTCCTGGTTCCCGGCAGCTCCATTCGCCAGCATCAAAACAGTGTCATTGGTACTCGAATCGCCGTCTACGCTAATGCGATTGAAGCTGCGGTTGACTGCAACTGTCAATGCCTTCTGCAACAAGGGTTGCGCGATCACAGCGTCCGTGACAAGGGTTGCCAGCATGGTCGCCATATTGGGATGGATCATGCCCGCGCCCTTGCTGATCCCAGTAATCGTCACTGTCTGCCCGCCGACTACAACCTGTTTTGAAGCCCACTTGGGAAATACATCGGTGGTCATGATTGCCTCAGACGCCTCTTGCCAACCATCAGGCCGAAATCTGGCTGCCACTTTGGGGATTCCTTCCTCAATCTCCGAAATCGGAAGTTGCACACCAATTACACCAGTGCTCATCACAAAAGAGGTGTTGTCGGGGATTCCCAGACTCTTCTCAGCCCCCTCGGCCATGCGACGGGCGTTGGCATTGCCCTCAGCGCCCGTGCAGGCATTTGCGTTCCCGCTGTTGATGACAACGGAATGCGTCCCTTCTGGGTTCATATGCAATAGATTGCGGTTATAAAGCACGGATGCCGCCGGGAACGCGTTCTTCGTAAATACCGCCGCAGCCCGGCAAGCAATGGAGCTGGCTATTAACGCCAAATCCAATGCTCCAGTCGGTTTGACCCCGCAATGGATTCCCGCCACATCGAAACCTTTCACAGGAATCGCTGCCGATGAAGGGCCGGAAAATGCATGTTCTTTCTCAGACATAGTTTTCTCCAATGTTATTCTGGTATATATGCCCCAAAAGATGGACCCCCCCGCTCCTCGCTTGCGTACGGTGTCAGCGTGTAAAGAGGTTGCGCCGCACGTAGCGGCCGTCATCGGAGGCGAGGAATGCCAGCGCTTCGCCGACGCCATCGGGGTCTCCCAGGTGGGAGCGAGCGTCTTCCAGGTCGAACGCCTGGCCCTGGGCCTCTGCCGACTCGCGCATCTGCCGCAATTTCAACTCCGTCTCGATGCCGCCGGGGCAGACGACGTTAACGCGGATACCCTTGCCCCTCAGATGGTTTTCCAGCGTCATTCCCATCCCATTCACCGCGCCCTTGCTGGTGCCGTAGGCGATCGAAGAGCTGCCGCCGGTGACGCCCGCCCCCGAGCCAACCAGCAGGATCGCACCGTTCTCGCTGGCCTCAAGTAGGGGGTAGGCCTCCTTTACACAGAGGAAGACGCCGCGCACGTTGACCGCAATCACGTCGTCGAAGACGTCGACGGGGAAAGCGTCCGGCATCAGATTGGGGCCCCGCAGAACACCGGCGGAGCAGATGAGGACATCAAGGCGGCCGTGGCGCGCCTTCACCTCGCCGAAGACCCGCTGCGCGTCCTCGTGGCAGCGCACGTCGAGCCTTTCATAGCGGGCTTTGTGGCCCTCGGCCTGCAGAGACGCGGCCAGCGCTTCGCCGGTCTCGTCCTTGATATCGGTGATGACCACCTCGGCCCCGCGCTGCGCGCACAGCTCTGCGGCTGCGCCGCCGATCCCTTGCGCGCCGCCGGTGATGAGGATGACCTTGTCTTTAACGTTCGCCGCGGTCGATGTCATAGTCGGTTGCCTGTTCAGATGGTGGGTGAATGGTGGCGTGTCTGAAGGGGAAATGGGGGAGAAGCCAGTTCCCGACCGCTCCTGCCGGGGTTTCTCAGTCCTCACTTAGGCCACATTGAGGCTGGCGCTGCCCGGAGAATCGGCGTTGAACTCCATTGTAACAGAGCGACCACCATCGCTGAAGATCACCTGCGCGTATTCGTCGGCGCTGGACGGCTGGCCGGTGGGCCGCCGGTAGTCACCCAACAACAGGTCCCGGTAGGATTTGAAATCTGCGACCGCGGCCTGGTAACGCTCAAAGTCTGCTGTGGGCGCTTCCCACAGTTTTCCGCTGTAGCCGAAGCCGCCGGCGGCATGGGAGAGGTAGTCGTAGGTGGTGAAATCATGGCGCAGCTGACAGATGTTGGTGTTGGCATAGTTGCCGGGCAGAACGGTGTTCAGGCCGTGCTGAAACGCGCGCACGAGCGCGGAGTGGGTGGTGTGGTCGTTCATCCAGAAGCTGTGGCCGCGGCGCACGGTGCCCAACTCGATACGGTGGCCGCCGCTGGCGCACTGTTCGATAAACAGCTCCGGGCAGGCCTCCAGAATATCGTCCAGCACCTGGTATAAGCCCTGTACATGCTGAATCTGGCGCCAGCCGATCTCGCCGACCGGCACGCCTTGCTCCCAGTTGGCGCGCGGGTCCTGGTTATAGTCCCAGCGAACCCAGCGCATGCCCCATTCCTCGTACGCGCGCACAAACCGATCCAGCCACCACTGGCGCACCTCGGGCAGGCCCAGGTTGATCAGGGCGAACTCGGGGTGCTGAAAGTGGAAGCCGGGCCGCGGCACAGAGGGCCGCTCGGGTGTCTCCCAGAACCAGTCGGGATGGTCGCGGTAGATTTCGCTGTCCTTGTTGGCCCACTCCGGCTCGAACCAGGTGCCGTACTTCATCCCCTTGGCGCGCACGTAATCGGCGAAAGGCGCGATGCCGTTGGGGAATTTTTTGGGATCGCCCTCGCCCCAGTTGCCGATGCCGTCGCGAAAATCGCCGGCGAACCAGCCGCCGTCCACACAGAAATACTCGAGGCCGGCGGCAGCCGAAGCATCGACCGCGGGTCTGAGACTCTGGTCGGTGTAATCGTTTTGGAAGGCGAACCAATGATTGAAGGTGGCCGGCGGCAGGATCTCTTCGCCGCCCAAGGGAGGCATGACATGGTGGCGGATATGGCGGCGCAGGGCGTTGCCGCCGTCTTCGAGGTTGCCGTCGAAGGCTGTCAGGAGGACACGCGGCAGCGGCAGTGACTGGCCCGGCTGGAGGTGCAGCGCCAGCCCCCACAGACCGGCCTGCAGACGTACCGGCCAGTCGGTATCAGGGTCGTTTACCTCGCGCGCTTCCTGCATCAGGCTGATGCGCCAGAGACCGGACCATTCAAGAAAGAGCGCAAAACCGTGGCTGCGTTGGCTGTCGCAGATAATGGCACAGGGCAAATGGCCGTCGGAAGGGCGCCCGCCGTCGCCGGCCATGATGTCGAAAGGGGCAAAGACTTGCGGTGTCTTCAGAAACTGGCGATCGACGATGGCAAAGTCGTGAGGGGGAAAGAAGGTGGGCAGAAACTGCACGCCGTTCACGTGGCGAATCCACGGTTCACCGAAGGCCGGTTGTAGCAGAAGATCCAGGTCCCAGGTGAGACATTGGCTCAGGTTTTGCAACGGCCGGCTGCCCCGGTTGGTCAGCACGCCCCAGCATTCGACAGCGCGTGTGTCGGCGAAGGAGCGCATATGCCACTGGACTTCAGCGCCGTCGTCGGTATGGGCGGTCAGCACCTGCTCTGAATTTCCCGCGCTCTGTATCCCGGCCACATGCCAGGCCTCGGACGCAATTCCGCCGATGCCAAAGGGGACGGCCGTCCCGTCTGCGGTGATATTGGGGAGTTGCAGATGCTCGCGCAGTATCTGAAACCAGTTGCTCATGTTCAACTCCTTTTTGGGGCTGGATCGGGGAGAAGGTGAAGAGGAGGGAGGAGGGAGGAGTGAGAAACCTTTACTCACCCCTCCCTGAATATGAATTACCACTCGTAACCGGTGTCTTCGCGGAATCTCTGCACCCTGTCGGTCAGGTCTTCGTCGAGGCGTGCGGCCAGCTCTTCGACACTGATGGCGCCGAGGGAAAGCTCTTCAAGCGACGGCCAGAAGACGTCATCCATGGCGTATTTGGTGCCGACCGGCCCGATCCAGACCCAGTCCTGGACGGTCGCCAGGGCCGGCTGCAGGAATTTGGCTTCGTCGCTGGAGTACCACTCGTGATCGAGCAGCGAGAAGACACAGGGCAGCGAATGCTGCGACTGCAGCCACTGGATCATGACGGCATCGTCGTTGAGGTATTCGATGAAGTCGAGTGAGTCCTCGGGATTCTCGGATGCGGCGTTTACGTTGAGGCCCCAGCCGCCTTCGCCTACGACGACGGGGTCGGCGCCGTCGATGCCGGGCCGCATGGTGAAGCCGAAGTTGCCTTCGGGGAATGCAGTTGCGGCGAAGGGGATATAGTCGATCCAGATACCGCCCATGGCCATACGCCCTTCAGCCAGCCCGTTGAAAACGGCGGGCAGATCGGGCGAATCGACCTCGTGGGTGAAGATTGGGTCGTAGAACAGCTCGTTGAGTGCGCGGATGCCTTCGGGTGTATTGACACTCCACTCGCCGGTCTCTTCATTCAGGTAGGTGGCGCCCTGCTCGTAGATGGCGCCGCACAGATACTGGATGTTGTGATAGTTGCGCATGGATAGGCCGGCGACGGTAATGTTGCCGTCATCGTCAGTCTGCGTCAACGTGGCCGCGTCCTGCCAGACATCATCCCAGTGGTTGTAGGTCAGGGGCGGATCCATGCCGGCCTCCTGCCACAGGTCGAGGTTGGTGATGAAGCCGATGCCCGGCGTGTTGTTGTGGAGGGGGATGCCGTAGACATCGCCCTGGTAGGTGTAGTAGTCCATCACGGCGGAGAAGAAGCGATCTTTGATGGTGCCCATTCCGCCGAGCGTCTCAGTGAGGGGAAGCAACGTGTTGGTCGCCATGAAGGAGGCGGCCGCGGCGCCGTGGATGGAGAGGAGGTCGCCGGCGGTGCCTGCGCTGAGGCCGGACGCGTAGGTGGTCCACGGGTCGGTCTTGGGTTCGACGGTGACATTGCGCTCGTCGTTGGCCTCGTTGTACTGGTCGGCCAGCATATTCCAGGCATTGTCATGCGGCGGGTAGCTCATTGACCACAGGCTCAGTTCGGTCATGGCCATATCTGGGGCCGCCTCTCCGCCGCCGTCTTCGGCAGGCGCGGCCGGCGCGGCCACGCAGGCGGCCAGGACCGAGGCGGTGCCAAGACCGGCGGACAGTTGGAGCATCTGGCGGCGCGTAAGTTGGTTCTGTTTCATCGTTCTCTCCTCTGCTACTGTGATGTTGAAAAAGGCCGTTTCCTGATATATGTAGCTTCTGCAGACAGCTTCACGAACTATCAAGGAATGAGCGAAAGGCCGATAACCGAACAGCCGGCTCCCCGACCGTCAGTATTTCAACCCCGTAAGTGTCACCCCGCGCACGAAGCGACTCTGAAAGAATGAATAGAAGACGACCACCGGAACGACGGTGATGACCGCCCCGGTCAGGAAGAGGTCGTAGCGCGGCCGACTGGACCATCCCAGCAGATAGGCCAGGCCCAGGGGCAGCGTCCGCATCTGCTCCTCATAGATGATCACCAGCGGCCATAGATAGGAGTCCCAGTTTGCCAGAAAGCTGAAGATCGCCAGCGCGCTGAGCGCGGAGACCGACAGCGGCAGCACGATGTGGCGATAGATCCACCAGTTGGATGCGCCGTCTATACGTCCGGCGTCGAGCAGCTCCGACGGAAGGCCCTCCATAAACTGCCGCAACAGAAAGATGCCGAAGGCGCTGACGCAGACCGGTATGATGAGAGCCTGATAGGTGTCGGCCCAGCCCAGTCTGCTGACCAGGCGGAAGAGCGGCAGCAGGGTAACCGCGGGAGGCACCATCAGTGTGCTCAATATGATGGTGAAGATGACCTCTTTGGCGGGAAAGTCGAACTTGGCGAACACAAAGCCGGCGATCGAACTGCTGAAAAGGATGAGCAACACGGACGGCAGGGCGACGACGATGCTGTTGATGAAGAAGCGCCCGAAGGCCTGTTCGCGCAGGATGAGAGCATAGCTCTCCAAGGTGGGGGCCTCGGGCAGGAAGGTGGGCGGCTTGGCGATGATCTCGGACGCCGACTTGAAGGAGGCGAGGACCATCCACATCATGGCGCCAAAAGCGATGAACGCGAATATCACGAGGAGCAGATGGGTGGCGAGCGCAATTACCTGCTCCCGCAGGCGTATGCGGGCATCGGCCCCCGCGCCGCGCTCGAGGCTGACCCCGGTCATGGCAACTGCCTCTCCGCTCGAACTGTCACTGCTCTCCTCGCGCTGTGTGGGACTGCCCGCTCAATCGTAGAGAGAACGGAACAGACGAAGTTGGAATACCGTAATCGCCATGATCACGGCAAACATGATGACAGATATGGCGCTGGCATACCCCATGCGGTAGTTGTTGGCGCCCAGTCCATAGTTGTAGACGAGAATGCTGGGCATGAGCGTACTGTCGGCGGGACCGCCGCCGGTCATCACCTGCACCATGGTGAAGTGCTGGACACCGTCGATGACGATCAGGACCATGACCAACACGAGTGGATTCTTCAGCAGGGGGAGGGTGACGCGCCAGAGGGTCTGCAAACGCGTCGCGCCGTCCACTTTGGCCGCCTCGTAGTAGTCCTGGGGGATATCGAGCAGGCCGGCCAGAAAGATGACGGCGGCATAGCCGTATGTCTTCCATACGTCGGCGATGGCCACGCTGTAGATGGCCTGGGCGGTGCTGCGGATGAAGCTCTGGGGCGGAATTTCGACGAGACTGAGCAGGTAGTTGATAAGGCCGAGACGGGGGTCGTAGAGCCACAGGAAGAGCATGGCGACGGCGACCTGGGAGATGACGACGGGCATAAAGATAAAGAAGAGATAGAAATTGCGCCCGCGCCGCAGCCGCTCCAGTAGGAGGGCCAGCCCGAGCGAGAGCACGATGTTCAGGATCCCCTTGACGAGGACGAACTTGAAGACGTTGCTCATCGACGCCAGGAAACGCCTATCATCCAACAGGGAGATGTAGTTATCGAGGCCGACAAACTTGGCCCTGCTGGGGTCGAGACTGTGGATGTTGGTCAGGCTGGCATAGAGCGCGTAGAGGATGGGGCCGAAGGAGAAGATGCAGAACCAGAGCAGGATGGGGACGAGGACGGCGATGATAAAGCCGTACCTGTTCCAGAACCTGGCCCAGCGCCCCGTGCGGAGACCCGTTCCCAACATGGTGTGCAGTTCTTTCGCGGCAGGAGGTTCGCGCGGTCCAGTATGGACTGCACATAGGCGTGTGGACGCCTTTGACAGCCCGTAGCCTGAAACCGTGCAGAAAATTTCATATACCGGATTGCAGAGTCAATTTTGCACAGGTCGGGGGGGTCTGTCAACCGTCGGAAATTTTATCCTGATAACTGGAGCAGGATTTTCGGGATTGCCGGCGCCCGGTTGATGCCCGTTGAGCAGACCCTCTTTGCGTCCGCTGGAGGGGTGTAATGCGGTGACTCAATAGTTCGGGATGAACGGGAGATAGGACGGGCCGCTAGCCGCGGGCACAAAAATCATGATAGAATGGCGCCACGTCAGCTGTGCTGCGCGCAGCCGCGATGTCGGAGGAGGCAGCATGGATTCCAAAGAAGCCCTGCACAACCAATCCCAAACGCAGAACAGTCCATCCCAGGCGGGCAAGACAGGGATGTCTGAGTCCGCTGCTTCGTACGTGCAAGCGGAGCGTCTTGCGCCGCCCGGCCAGTCTGTCAATCCCTTTGCCCCCGACGATGGCCGCTACGTCACCAAAGAAGAGTACTGGGCCAAGTGGTATGAGAACCCTTACCCGGACATTGACGTAAGCTACGAATGGAATAACGGCAGATTGGAGGCCAAGCCCTTGCCGAATGAGCCGCAACTCGACCTGTACAATTGGTTTCTCCAACTGTTACTCCGTTATCTCAGTACACGCAACATTGCAAAACTGATCAATCTGGAGACCGGCTTTGTCTTGACGATTGAGGACCCTGCCGAGCCTTCCGGGCAGCGCGAGGCGGTGCGCAAGCCGGACATCGGCGTGATTCTGAACAGCAACCCGGTGCCGTGGGGAGGTATCGACCAGCGTCATTTCGAAGGGGTCTGCGACATGGTTGTGGAGGCGGTCTCCGATTCCAAGCCGGCGGAAGTGCTCAGAGATACCGAAGAGAAGAGGCGGGACTATGCGCTGGCCGGGGTGAAGGAGTACTACATTCTCGACCCCAGCGGCGAGCACATGCGCTTCTACCGCCTCATCCCGGGGGGACGCTACGAGGAAATACAGCCCGATGCCGAGGGCGTCATCGGTTCGGATGTGTTGCCGGGGTTGCAGTTTCGGATGGAGGATATGCAGCGCCAGCCGGATTTGGAAAAGCTGGCTCTGAATGATGTCTATTCCGGGTATGTGATGCCCGGCTATCAGGCCGCTGTCAAGAGGGCTGCAGCTGAAGTTGCGGCGCGCCAAGCGGCGGAGCAACAGGCGGAGAAGGAGGCTGCTGACCGTCGAGCAGCGGAGCAACGAGCGGAGAAGGAGGCTGCTGACCGTCGAGCGGCGGAGCAACGAGCGGAGAAAGAGGCTGCTGACCGTCGAGCAGCGGAGCAACGAACGGAAGAGGAAGCGCAACGAGCCGATACGGAGGCACGGCGCGCCGATACTGAGGCTGCAGCGCGCCAAGCAGCGGAACAGCAAACTGCGGAGGCGGCGCAACGAGCGGAGGCGGAATCAGCCGCCCGCCGAGAAGCCGACGAGCAGAGACGGGCGATGGCAGAGGAGTTGGACCGGCTGCGCCGGCAGTCCTCCTGAATCTTTAGAGCAGGGCACTCTGCTCAGGCACAGCCCGTTTGCAAGTGATTGTACCCTCAAAGAACCCTCTCGGTTCGGAGGTGTTGCCGGGGTTGCAGTTTCGGATGGAAGATCTGGAACGGCAGACGGATATTATGGAACTGGCGCTGGACGATGTGTATTCCGGGTATGTGCTACCCGGTTTGCGGGCCGCCCTCGCCAAGGCTGCCGCTAAGAAGCAACGAGCCAGTGCGGAAGCACAGCGCGCCGATGCGGAAATTGCGGCGCGCCAAGCGGCAGAACATCGGCTCGCAGCGGCAGTACAACGAAGGGAAAAGGAAGCAGCCGCCCGCAGAGAAGCTGAAGAGCGGCTCCGAGAGATGAAGGCAGAGTTGGCCCGCCTGCGCCGGCAGTCCTCCTGAGCACACATAGCAACAACCTCCTCTCGCACACAACCCGTTCAAAGAAGAATGCATCCCAGAGGGCCCTCGTTGCCTGTTCGTTTGCGTGCCGGCCTTGCCGCCTGTTTCCGGGAACCTCATTTCCGACGAAACAGCTTGACGCCCGAAAGATAGGAAAGGTCCTTCACCATGTCCACTGATGCGACCCGGTCCGGCCACAACGCACGCGGACGCACCGACCAATCGGAAGACGCGGTTGTTGATGCCTTGGGGCGAATTCTCTCCCGCTCGGAAGCGGCGCGCAGTGCGCTGACGAGTACGCTTCGGGAGGGCGGCACGGCGGTCGGCAATCTTGCCGGCGTGCGCAGCCTGGATATTGGCATGGAAGGAGAGCGCCCGGGCCCGGCCGGCTATGACAACGACGGCGTTGTGCGGGTGTTGATTAGCACCATGTGCTGGACCGACCTGACCCCAAACCAGCCGAACGCGTATTTCAAGCAGTTGCCCTTGGACCGGCCCGCGGCGCTACTGTTCGTTGCGCCGGCGGCGCGGCTGGCAGCGCTGTGGCCGGAGCTGTGCCGGCGGGCGGATGAACAGTTTACGATCATCGGAGCGACGACGCCGGGAGATCTGCGCGCCGCGACTGTGTCCGGTGGAGAACGGCGGTTGATGTTGACGAGTTGGGATGCGTTGCTTGAGTTTATGAAGAGGGTGGTCGGTGGAGATGGGGAGTCGGAGGCTGATGTCGGGCAGCTGCGCGGGCTGATCGGCCGGATGGACGCGGAGGCCTGTCAGCCCTGACAGTCTGACGTTGCAGGTTGAAACGACGGGTGAGAAGCGGCAACACACGAAAGGTCATTTTTCATGTCATCTGGATCGACGCTGTTCGCTCATATTGCACCCAGGCTCACCAACCGTGTAGAGGACGTAGCCGTTGACGCTCTGGGCTATATCCTGTCCCAATCGGGGGCGGCGCGCAGGGCACTAGCAGATACGCTGAAGACAGGGGGCATTCTGGTTGATTCCATCGAGAGAGTGCAGACACAAGCTGTTGGCGAGAAAGGGGAGCGCCCGGACCTTGTTGGCTTTGGCCAGGACAACAGAGAGCACGTGATGATCGAAGCCAAGTTCTGGGCCGGTCTGACTGCAAGCCAACCCAACGATTATCTCGAACGGTTGCCCCTAAACAGGCCCGCGGCGCTTCTCTTCGTAGCACCTGCCGCGCGGCTCGAAACGCTATGGCCAGAACTCTGCCGACGGGCGGAGTGCAAGTTTAAATTGGGAGGCTCTACGGAGGCCGGAGACTTACGCTCCACAATTGTCGCGGGAGGAAAACGACACCTGCTGCTGACCAGTTGGGCAACGCTGCTTGACCGGATGGCAACGCGGGCTACCAACGAATCAGAAGTAGCCACCCAAACCGACATCCGGCAACTGCGCGGTCTTACCGATCGCATGGATGCAGATGCTTTCCTGCCTTGGCGTTCTGAGGATTTGGGTCCGGAGTTTGCGCGGCGAATGCAGGGCTTGCCCCAGCTTGTTGACGATGCTACCAATCGTCTCAAACAGGTCGGACTGGTGAGCACGAAAGGACTTAAAATCACGCCGTTGAGGAGAGGCTACGGTCGGTATATCGACCTCGGGGGTGTGGGGACGTGGATTGGCATTCACTTTCCTGCTTGGGCAAGGTATAGCGATACACCTTTGTGGCTCTCATTTCATGCTGGTCTTCCTGAGCGACTGAAACAGGCCGGCCTGGACGACAAGATGGTTGCACTTGAGGGACGTTTCTGCATCCCAATCGAGTTGCCGATCGGAGAGGAATACGACTCGGTGTTGGACTCCGTCGTCGCCAGCCTGAAGAGCATCGCAGAACGGTTGAAGTCCACTGGTCCCGACACGCTGGAGGACGAGGAGCGAGAGGAATAAACGATAACCTTCTCGCGTTGTATATTCAGAAGTCGGTCTTGGCAGTTGCCGACTGCAAGGATGACGGCGGCTTTATAGTCGTCAGAAAGCGTGATTCACTTTCATTTGAACTCGGTGGGGACGAAAACGGCATAGCTCCCCGCAACACAAAAGAGACCATCATTCATGTCAACTAACACGACACTTTTCGCTCACATTGCGAACAAAAAATTGAATAGCCAGACTGAAGATACGGCCGTTGAAGCGCTGGGATATATCCTGTCCAGTTCGTCGGCCGCAGGGAATCTGCTGCAGAGTGTCTTACGGGAGGGATGTACCCAAATCAACTCCATATCAAGGGTAGAAACTTGGGAAAGGGACGAAAAAGGAGCGATTCCGGACCTCGTCTGTTTTGACGAGGACGGCACCAAGCACGTATTGATTGAAGCGAAATTCTGGGCTGGGTTGACCTGCAACCAGCCGAACCAGTACCTCAGCCAGTTGCAACAGGATAGACAAGATAGGCCTGCTGTGCTTCTGTTTGTCGCGCCCAAATCGCGATTAGATTCTTTGTGGCCAGAACTGTGCGAACGAGTGAAGAAAAAGGAACCCAAGTTTGAGTTATCCATCGATTCGGATTCGGGTGACTTACGTACCGCTTCCATTGGCGGCGGAAAACTTCGCCTACTGTTGACTAGCTGGGCCGCTTTGCTCGGCGGCATGGAAGTGCTAGCCCGGGAGGCCGGGGACATGATCGCCGTGGGCGACATCAGGCAGTTGCGCGGTCTTACAGATTACGCGGACCCTGACCATTCCCTCCAGTGGCATCCAGGGGAATTAGGTTCGGAGTTCGCCCGGCGGATGGAAGGCTTGCGAAGGCTGGTTGACGATTCGGTCAGTTATGGTAGAAGCGCCGGATTCTTGAAGCCAAAGAGTGTCGCGGCAGGAGGAGGGGGAGGCTACGGACGGCGCATCCAACTTGGTGGTGCAGCGTCGTGGTTAGGCATTGAAGTATTCGCTTGGGCGCAGTACCGCAATACGCCCTTATGGCTGAGATTCGGTCGTAGTAGTCAAGGTCAATTGGAACAGGCCGGACTGACCAACCAAATGTTTGACCCCGGCCCGGGCTGGGACTTTCGTATTCCGATTGAGTTGCCGGCAGGAGTCGAGTATGACGAAATACTGACTTCTGTTGTCAATCGCATGAAGAGTATCGCAGAACAGCTTAATCCAGATTCCATGGCGGACGCGGCCGACGATTCCGATGCCAGACAGCTGCGCGGACGCGCCGACCGGATAGACCCGCACGCCTTCATGCCATGGCTTCCAGAGGAGTTGGAGCCAGAATTCGCGAAGCGGGTGACAAGCTTACATGGGATTATTGACGAGGCAACCAGTTGCGGTATGAATGCTGGATTTTTGAAAGGAAGAAGATTTAGTCCAAGGCAGGAAGGCTACGGCTGGACCATCCGACTTGGTGGCGTTAAGACTTGGTTCGGCATTCACTTTGGTGGTTGGGCACGGCACCGCGATACACCCTTGTGGCTCACGTTTGAATATGATGAGCGACCGAAGTTGGCCAACCTAACCAACGAAATCCATGAAGTCAACTGGAAACACTCCATTCCGATTGATATTCCTGCCACCGCCGAACATGATGAGGTGCTGGAATCCGTGGTCGCCAGCCTGAAGAGAATCGCGGGTCAATTAGAGGCTTCGGACGCCTGACAGCCCGCACAGCGCCCGCCCAGCGCTCCCTACCCTGCTCATAACAACGCCAAACTTGCTTCGCCTGTCCCCTCTCTGGTAAAGTCTGCAGGAGCCACCGAAAAACCTATTATTTCCTGTCACCGGGAGTACTCCATGACTGTCGCCGTACCCCTCGAACATCCGGTAAAGGACCGTCTCCTCACTCCGGCGCAGCGCGCTTTCTGGGAAGAGAACGGCTATGTCGTCATCCCCAACGCGGTGCCGCAGGAAAACCTGGACGCGGTGATCGACGCGATTTGGGAATTCCTCCAGGTTGACCGCGATGACCCGGAAACCTGGTACCAGGCGCCTGTAAGCCGCGCCGGTATGCTGGAGATGTTTCACCACCAGTCCCTTTGGGACAATCGCCAGCACCCCAGGATCTACCAGGCATTCGCAGATGTGTGGCAGCAGGAAGAGCTGTGGGTCAGCATCGACCGCGCCAACATGAACCCGCCGGCGCGCTCGCCCGACTGGGACTATAACGGCATGTTCCACTGGGATATCGACACGACGATGCGACCCCTGCCGCGTATGGTCCAGGGCGTCCTCTATCTGACCGACACAACCGCCGACCAGGGCGGCTTCCAGTGCGCGCCGGGTTTCCACAGGCGGTTCCATGAATGGGTCAGGACGCAGCCGGCGGACCGCAACCCCCGCCGTCCCGATCCGGACGGGCTGGATATAAGAACGATTCCCGGACGAGCGGGTGATTTTCTGATCTGGGACAGCATGCTCCCCCACGGCAACAGCCGCAACCGCGGCACGAGACCGCGGCTGGCCCAATACATCACCATGTTCCCGCCCAGGGACGAGGAAGAACGACGGTATCGCATCAGAGCCTGGCAGGAACGGCTGCCGCCGCGCGGCGACGCCTATCCGGGCGACCCGCGCGAACTTGAGCAGAAGTTTGGCAAGCCGGGGCAGTTGACCGGACTGGGCAGACAGCTATTGGGGCTGGAGCCATGGGCCTGATTTTTCAAATGTGACCGTCGCATCAACCTTTTTGCCCATCTGTATCAGAGGAGAAGCTCCCGATCGCGATCGCCAACCTGCGTGTGCAGGAGAGCAACCAGTATGAACTACAGATGGCCGGCTCGACACTGGCTATCATTCCGGTCATCATCCTCTTCCTCGCGCTGCAGCGCCATATTGTGCGGGGGGTCGCCCTCAGCGGGCTGAAGGGCTGATCCATCTGCGAGAACCGATAGAAAAAGCAGCGAAAGTCCACGGCCCGGCGCATAGTGCGGCGGGCTCTTTTTGCCTTTGCGGCCTGAGCGATACCTTTCTCCGAACCGCCGGCAGCAAATGCGAAGGCACCGATTTGACAGAATATGCTGTTTGCATAAGATAGACGCAGTCTGTGTAAGACAGACATAGCTTCGCAAGCCCCCCCACGCGCCCTTTTCGAGCAGGGGCGTATCGAATACAACCTGGCCTGCCCATTCTGGCCCGAACATAACTTCATATCATCCAATGGAGGAGACCCACATGCAGTCGAACAAACTGAGCAGACGACGTTTTTTGCAGAATTCAGCCCTACTTTCCTCCGGCACACTACTGGCGGCCTGCGTCGGTGTAGCGGACCCGGGGGCTTCCGAATCGGCCGCGTCAGGCGATGACGCGATGGCCGAGGCGACCGAGATCGAGTTCACCGTCTGGGGCTCCTGGGACGCCACTTACGGCCTGCTGATGGACGAGTATAAGACAACGTCCAATACCACCGTCACGATCACCTCGGCGCCCTTCGGTCAGTACCATGACCGGCTGTTGACCCGCTTCGCTTCGGGCGACCTGCCCGACGTCGGCATGATCGTCGATTTCGACTTCGCCCGCTTCCAGAACCGTGGCTTCCTCACCGACCTGACCCACTATG
The DNA here is from genome assembly GCA_965207495.1 of Caldilineaceae bacterium. Taxonomy (GTDB): domain Bacteria; phylum Chloroflexota; class Anaerolineae; order Caldilineales; family Caldilineaceae; genus Bin5. Next base: position 471,632 of record OZ242287.1, on the reverse strand, counting down.
TCGAAGCGCATCCCACCTGGGACATCAACGCGCCCGGCTACAATCACTTCTATGACGTGATTACCGACTTCTTCAAGTCGGAGGGCAAGCCGTACGCGATCCCCGCCGAAGTGAACCCGATGGGAATCGGCTATAACATCGACATGTTTGAAGAGTTCGGCGTGACCACACCCTATGAACACTTCCAGAACGACACCTGGACATGGGACACCTTCGTCGAGACGGCCAAAGAGATGATGCGCGGCGAAGGCGACGAGAAGATCTGGGGCTGGACCAATGGCCCGGTGCGCATCTGGAACATCTCCAACCGCATCTGGCAGAACGGCGGCAATATATTCAACGAGGACAAGACCGAGGTACTCGTGGACCAGGAGGCCGCCGTTGAGGCGATCCAGTGGAAGTTCGACCTCTACCTGAAGCATGAACTGGGTCCGGCCAACCTGCGTTCGGCGGATGCCGGCGCCGGGGGCCTGTTCGATCAGGGCCGCCTGGCCCTGCGCGACGTGGGCACGTGGACCCGCAAGGGCATGGAAGGCTCGGACATCAACTGGGGCGTCGTGCCGCAGCCCAAGTCGGTGCAGTACGCTACCTGGACCGGCGGCTTCTCCTATACGATCCCCGTCGGCGCACCCAATCCCGACGCGGCCTGGGATATGATCCAGTACACGGCATCGCTGGAAGGCGCGCAGTTCCTGCTGCGCAACGGTCATGCCGGCAGCTCGGTGAAAGCAGCGATGGAGTCGGACTCCTTCCTCTTCGAACCGCCCGCGCATCCCGAATCGTACCTGTTCATGATGGACACGGTGCACCCGCAGCCCTTCATCCGGCGCAACCAGGAGTTCCTGGAAATCTGGGACCGCGAGATGGACCTGGTGGCCATCGGCGAGAAATCAGCCGAAGAAGCCGCCGTCCAGATCAAGACCGAGACTGAACCGCTGCTGGAGGCATAGCCGCGAGAAGAAAGTAATCAGGATTTTGAAGAGAGAAGCAGGGAAGGAGAAGCGTTCCCCCTCCTTGCTTCTCTTTCTTCACTACTCAGATTGGGAGAACAGCGATGGCGACCGGCCAAAAGGCGCAAACGGTTTCCGCTCCTTGGTCCATATTGCGGCCCAAGGAGAGACGGCACAGAGATCTCTATGTCGCGCTTCTGTTTCTGGCGCCCAGCCTGCTTGGTCTGTTCCTTCTGCAGGTGCTCCCGATTGGCACCGCCCTGGTGCTGGGTGTTTCCGAGTGGAACATTATCGACCCGATCAAGTTCGTCGGCCTGAAAAATTTCGTCGAAGTTGCCACCGACGCGACCTTCTACCACACGCTCGAGAACACGCTCTATATCACAGTAGGTTTGGAGGTGCTCAACACGCTCCTGGGGTTGTGTGCAGCGCTGCTGCTGAAGAACGCGATGCGCGGCATCGACCTCTACCGTACGATCTACTTCCTGCCCCTGATCACCACCTGGGCCGCGGTCGCGATCGCCTGGCGCTACATGTACAGCCTGGAGGGCCCGATCAACGCCATGCTGGGGCCGTTGGGAATCGACCCGATCCCGTGGCTGTCGCGTCCCGAATGGGCCATGCCGGCCGTCATCATCACCATCACCTGGAAGACTCTCTCCTGGAAGACGATTATTCTGCTGGCCGGTCTGCAATCGATACCGAATGAGTTTTACGAGGCATCAAGCATCGACGGCGCATCGAGGTTGCAACAGTTCTGGAAGATCACGCTGCCGCTGCTCTCTCCGGCGCTGTTTTTCGCCCTGATCATCGGCATCATCAACACGCTCCAGATCTTCGACCCGATATTCATCATGACCGACGGCGGCCCGGCCGATTCGACCCGGACCCTGAGCTACTACATCTACACGCGCGGCTTCCAAAACCTGCGCATGGGGTACGCGGCGGCGCTCTCCTGGGTCCTGTTTGCTATTATTCTGCTCTTTACGCTTGTTCAATGGATATTGCAAAAGCGATGGGTCTTCTACCAGTAGACGACGCCAATCTGCTGAAGGGAGTATGCGTGAGGTCTAAACCACAGGGCGGAAGCGTTCACAGCATGGAGGACTTTGATGAAGCTTAGGCGCGGGGAGGCTATCAGTCTGCAGTTGGTCACTCTCTTGGGCGCCGCAGCGCTACTATTCCCTTTCCTGTGGATGATTTCGGCGTCGCTGCAGACCTTGCAAGAGGTTGAATCGTTCCCGCCGATCTGGATACCGGAAGTGCCGCAGTGGGCCAACTACGTCGACGCGGTGGTCAACTACAACATCGGCCGCGCGCTAATCAACAGCGCCGTCATCACAACCGTGTCGGTCGTTGGCCAGTTGATCGTCTGTTCGCTGGGCGCCTACGCCTTCTCTCGCCTGCGCTTCCCCGGCCGCGACACCATCTTTCTACTCTTTCTGGCAACGATGATGATCCCGCACTACGTGACCATCATCCCGCTGTACACGATGGTCTGGGCTGCCGGGCTGATCGATACCTACCCCGCGCTTATCTTCCCCGGCCTTTTCAGCCCGTTCGGCACTTTTTTGCTGCGCCAGTTCTTCAACCAGATCCCGATCAGCCTGGATGAGGCGACGTTGATCGACGGCGGCAACCACTGGCACATCTACCTGTTTGTGATTATGCCGCTCTCCCGCGCCGGTCTGGGCGCGCTGGGTATCTTCAGCTTTCTCGGCATCTGGAACACGCTTTTCTGGCCGGTCCTGGTGATCAACTCCAAGGAGCTGTTCACGCTCCCACTGGCCCTGGCGATGGCGCAGGGGCAGTTCATAACGCTGATCCATATCCAGATGGCCGGCTCGGTAATCGCCTGTGTACCGGTCATCGTGGTCTTTCTGATGCTGCAGAAGCAGTTTATCTCCAGCATCGCTTTGAGCGGTATGAAGCAGTAGGGCAGTTTTCAGTTTCGAGGTAACTATTCAGCCACAACTGATTTGCGAACCTGAATGAGGCGAGTAAAAGTGTTTACTCTCTCCTCATGCTCTGTTTTTTGGGCGGTCGGGCCTTCGGCCCTCCCTTGTGCAGGGGCTGCGCCCCCGCAACGCCCCGCCCTTGCTAGCCACCGTACTGGTTCTTCCCCACTATCGTGGCATGTCGACAGTGCGCCCCAACCAACCGGCTGCCAACCGAACACGCCACTGCAAAGCCCGAATGGCGGTAGGCATAAAGGGCTGGTCAAGACAGGTACTGTAAATGACTTAGTAGTTACGTTTCGGGTTTTTAGTTTCTAGTGAACACCAGCGGGTAGCAGTTCGTTTTTGGTAGGCGCTTATCGGGCTACTGAAACGAGGACCAAAAACGCAGCGTGATTGAGCATCAATTCAAAGGAGATTGGCTATGACAGCGGAAAAGTTGAGCAGACGGCATTTCCTGAAGAGTTCGGCGCTGGTTGCGGGCGGCGCTTTGATGGCAGCGTGCGCACCCGTGGCAGACGACTCGGGCGCGACGGCGGCAGACGAAGGCGAATCGATGTCGGAAGAGCCGGTCGAGCTGGTCGCCCAGTACTGGGGCACGCGTCCGGAGTTCATCGAAGACCGTGAAATAATGGCCCAGCGGATGACTGAGAAGTTCGCGAACGTGACCGCCAGCCAGAATTCGGTGCCCGGCGGACAGTACGGTGAAAAGGTGCTGACGGCGATCGCGGCCGGGACACCGCCCGACACGATGCAACTGAACCACAGGTGGGAGCCGTTCTTCCGGGGCCAGGAAGCGCTGCTGAATGTGATACCTTTCGCCGACGCGGACGACGAGTTCACCTTCGATGTGTTCTACCCGCGCATCATCGAACTGGGCACGAACGAAGGCGAGTTGGTTACCGTCCCGCGCGGATGGAACCCGTTTGTTATCTACTACAACCGGGCGCTCTTCGCTGAGGCCGGCCTGGATGACCTGCCGACTTCCTGGGAGAACGATACCTGGAACTGGGACTCGTTCCTGGAGACGGCCCGGGCCCTTACGGCCGATTCCGACGGGGACGGCAGGACGGACGTGTACGGCATGTTCTTCCCCTACTGGTATCCATTCCTGCGGCTCGGCGGCGGCGACGTGCTGTCAGACGACCAGAAGTCCTCCGGCCTCGACAGCCCGGAGGCGCTGGCTGCGCTGCAGTGGCTGGCAGAATTGCGGCTGACGCACAATGTCTCCCCCACTCCTGCGGAAATCGAGGGGCTTGGCAGCGCACAGGACCTCTTCACGGCCGGGCGGGTTGCGATGTTCACAGCCGGCGCGTGGGGGATCGGCGCGCTGACGCGCGTTGAGGGGCTGGACTGGGATGTCGGGCCGCTGCCGCGCGCGCCGGGCCAGCCTCCGGTTGGCTATACCCAATACTATGGACACGGCATTCCCAAGGGCACGCAGAGCGCGGATTGGTCGTGGGAGTACCTCAAGATCATCAGCGACGAGGAAAGCAACATCACGGTGGCGCAGACGATCGGCGACGTACCGGCGATGAGCCATATTGCCGAGAGCGAATACTTCGCGGGGCTGCCCAAGCCGCCGACGCGGCAGGTGTTTATCGACAGCGCCCCCCACATGCAGGTCTGGCCCACGATCGCACCGATTACGGAGATCATGTCGAGGGCGATTACGCCTGAGCTGAACCTGGCATTTCTGGGGGAGAAGTCGGTTGAGGACGCAGTCGCGGCGGCCGGTCCCCAGGTCGACGAGATCCTCGCCGGATTCTGGGGAAACTAGTATTGATACGTTGAGCTTTCCCCGTTAATATATGCATCAAAAGAGGAGAGGAAGCAGTCCTCTCCTCTTTTGGTTTGGACCATGGATTAATGGCCGGCGGCGCGCGCGCCGGGCCGCTATGCGCTGACCACTGATTTTAGGAAAGGGAGAGGTGATGGGCAGCAGTCAGGCGCAGGTTGGACAGGCCATGGGAAGTCCCGCGGCCGGAAAACGACCGCGTATGAGCGGCATCGCGCGCAAGGAAGCGATCGCCGGCTACATCGCGATTTCACCCTGGCTGCTGGGGTTCATAATATTTCAACTGGCGCCGATCCTGGCGGCCTTCTATATCAGTTCGACCGAATGGCGCATCCTGGCGGCGCCCGAGTTTATCGGCATGCAGAACTTCGACAAGCTGCTGTTTGGGGATGACCTTTTCTGGCAGAGCATCAAAGTGACGGTCATCTACGTCATCTTCCGCGTGCCTGTCTCGGCCGTACTTTCGCTCGCGCTGGCATTGCTGATGAATCAGCAGCTCGCCGGCCGCCGCCTCTTCCGCACCATCTACTATCTTCCCGCCGTCATCCCTCTGGTGGCGGTCAGCATGATGTGGATCTGGATCTTCAACCCGGAGTACGGGGTGCTCAACTCTTTCATCCGGCTGTTCGGCATCGAAGGACCCCAATGGATTCATTCATCGCGCTGGGCGCTGCCCGCGCTGATTATCATGAGTCTGTGGCAGGTCGGCACCGGCATGGTCATCTTTCTGGCCGGCCTGCAGGGCATCCCCGCCCATCTTTACGAGGCGGCGACGATCGATGGCGCCAACACATGGCAGCGATTTCTGAAAGTCACGCTGCCGATGCTTTCGCCCGTCGTTCTCTTTGCCCTGGTGATGAACGTGATCGGCAGCTTCCAGATCTTTACGCAGGCCTACATCATGACGCAGGGCGGCCCGGGGAACGCGACCCTTTTTCTTGTCCTCTACATCTACCGCAACGCCTTCGAATGGTTCCACATGGGCTATGCTTCGGCGCTGGCTTGGGTCCTCTTCCTGGTGGTTCTGGTCATCTCGCTGGCCATGTTGCGGTCGTCGGAACACTGGGTGCATTACGAAGGTAGAACTGGGGGCGCTTGATAGTGGCCACCGGACACCCGCAGCGAACGATGAGAAACACGATCGGTTTGCCGTCGAATCGATATCAGCTGTTGAACCTGTCCACCAATCTTCTGATCCACCTGCTGGCGCTGGCGGGCGCGGCTGCCTTCCTGGTACCCTTTTTGTGGATGATCTCCACTTCGCTGAAGCCGATGGAGAAGATCTTCCAGTACCCGCCGCAGTGGATGCCGGACCCGATCCTGTGGAACAACTACATCGAGGCGCTGACGGTCATGCCGTTTGGCCTCTACTTCCGCAATTCGATCTATGTTACGGTGTTGAGCGTGGTCGGGCAGATTCTTTCTTCGGCGGTCGTCGCCTATGGCTTTGCCCGTCTGCGCTTTCCCGGACGGAATATCCTCTTTATCATACTGCTGGCGACGATGATGCTGCCCTGGCAGGTGACGATGATCCCGCTCTTCATCCTCTATCGCAATCTGGACTGGATCAACACCTACTATCCGCTCATCGTCCCCAACTTCCTGGGCGGCAGCCCCTTCTTCATCTTTCTGCTGCGCCAGTTCTTCCTGACGCTGCCGCTGGAACTGGATGAGGCGGCCAAGCTGGACGGCTGCGGGCCGTTCCGCATTCTGTGGCAGATTCTGCTGCCGCTGGCGGTACCGGGCCTGACGACGGTTGCCATCTTCAGTTTTCTGTGGAACTGGAACGAGTTTCTGTGGCCGTTGATCGTCCTGAACGATGTTGACAAGTGGACGATTCCGCTGGGGCTGAACGGTTTCCGCGACCAGTACGGCACAGACTGGAACCATCTGATGGCGGCCTCGTTTGTGGCCTCGCTGCCGGTCATCATTATATTTTTCGTTTTCCAGAGCTATTTCATTCAGGGGATCGCCACGACCGGGGCGAAGGGGTAAAGGCAAGGAGAGAGTAAAGAGGAGTGAGGCGTGAGTAACTTCGCTCACTTCCAACTGGTTGCACTTGGCAATTTTTGGAGAGTTATTCGATGCGCGCGGAAAATGTCCTTTTCATTCTGACGGACCAGTGGCCGGCTTCGGCATTCAGCTTCTGCGGGGCGGATATCCCGACGCCGAATATCGACCGGCTGGCGGCTGAGGGGACGGTCTTCAGCAACGCCTTTACGACCTGCCCGCTGTGTACGCCGGCGCGGGGCACGCTGTTGACGGGGCGCTGGCCGCACGACACAGGCATCACCGACAACTACGCGGTGGGCTACTCGCAGCAGTTTTCGCCGCCGCTGACGGAAAGCACCTGGATCGATGAGGCCGCCCGGCTCGGCTACCACGTCGGCTACTTTGGCAAGTGGCACCTGGGGCCGATCAACCCGGAGGCGCGCGGCGCCCACCGTTTTGACCCCGACACGGAGCTGAGGCGCCAACCCTATGATCCGGAAACGAGCAATTTCTCCTACCAGTTCGCCAAGAACAACTACGACCGGCAGGAACAGGAGTTGATCAGAGGCCGCGCGCCGTTCTGGGGCGATACGGCCCAGCCCAAAGACGAGTGCTCGCCTTTCCCGGTGATGGATAACGGTGTCCGCTTCCTCGAAGAGTGGGCTGAAGGCGAGCGCAGCCAACCGTTCTTTCTGACCGTCTCCTCCGCGGAGCCGCACTTCCCCCACCATCTGCCCGAGCCGTACGCCAGCATCGCGCAGGAGCTCAGAGAGAAAGTCGAACTGCCGGCCAACCTGAGCGACAACTGCGCCGGCAGGCCCTGGTTTCACCCGGTGGCCTGGTGGCCCTGCATGGACACGTCGCCACTGGACGAGGATGAGTGGCGCACGGTCGTCGCCTACTCGCACGCCCATATCATGATGGTCGACGAAGCGATCGGGCGGGTGCTGGATACGCTGGAGCGGCTGGGGTTACAGGAGTCGACGACGGTGGTCTTCGTCGCCGATCACGGCGATATGGAGGGCGGGCACAACCGCTTCGACAAGGGGGCCTATTTCTATGAGGAGGTCTGGCGCATTCCGCTGATCATAGGCAGGCCCGACAGGGTACCGGCAACGCAGGATGCCTACGTTTCGCTGATCGACGTGGGCGAGACGCTCTTCGGCCTCATCGACGCCGCGGCGACGGCGGAGCGGCCGCGCGCCGGGCGGGACCTGCTGCCGCTGGTGGGGACGGACACGCGCCCTGACAGTTGGTCGCAGACGGCGTACGGCGTCTACAACCTGTACAACGGCATGAACTTCGCGGTGCGCGCCATCCGCAACGAGCGGTACAAGTACGTCTGGAATCCGCAGGACATCGACGAGCTCTACGACCTGCAGACCGACCCGCACGAGATGGCAAACCTGACAGAAGAGCCGGGCCTGGCAGCCACCCAGTCTGAACTCCGTGAACAGCTGCTCGCCTGGCTGGCCGAAATCGGCGACGATCTCCCCAGCCGAGCCGAACAGTTGCCGCGCGCGGGCACGATCATGGCGACAGGCGAAGCGGGACCGTAAGGGCAGTTTCCAGTTTTTAGTGGTTAGTTTTTAGTTTTGGTGGCCCCCTGCTGTCGGGCGGACACCAGTTGCTGAAGACACCGATCCGAAAGTCAAAATCAATAGGGAACAGACCACCTATGAATCGCACGCTATCTCTTGACGGCAGCTGGCAGGTCATCTTCGACCATGACAACAAGGGCCGCACGCTAAACTGGCAGCATCGAGAGCAGTTCCACAGTTACCATGCCATCGAGGAGGTTACGGTCCCCGCCTGCCTCGAGGAGTTCAGACAGGACTACGAGGGCGCGGCCTGGTATGGCAAGAGTTTCCATCTGCCGGCAGAGTGGGAAGGCAAGACAGTCCGCGTGCGGTTCGAGGCGGTCAACTACCGGGCGGAGGTGTGGGTCAACGGTGAGGCCGCCGGCGCGCATGAAGGCGGCTATACCGACTTCGAGTTGGAAGTCGGTGATCTCCTGGATGCGGACGCGGAGAACTTCATCGCCGTACGCGTTATCACCCCGCTGATCACGCGCGATGTCGTCATCGACGGCCTGGGGCGGGACGACATGCCGCACTGGCGCGGCGCCATCGCCGGCGGGATCTGGCAGCCCGTTTCACTCATCGCCACGGATGCCGTCCATATTGAGAGCGTTTTCGTGACAGGCGACATCGGTTCCGGCGATGTGCGGGTGGAGCTGACGCTGCGCAATACCAGCCTCAAAAGCCATAAGGCCGAAATTCAATGCCAGTTCGCGGGCTGGGCAGACGGCAGCCCCTCGGCTTCGATCAGTACAGAACACACCCTGCGGCCCGGCAACAGCGAGGTGGCGCTGGAGCTGAACGTGGCCGGCCACAGGCTCTGGCAGCTCGATGATCCCTTCCTTTACCTGGCGACAACCAGCGTACAACTGGCGGATGGACTTTCGGACCGGGTGGAGACCCGTTTCGGCTTCCGCGAGTTCACCGCCAAGGGAAAAAGCTTCTATCTCAACGGCAAGAAGATCGTCCTGAAGACGACCTTCAACGAGGCCTTCTATCCCCATTCGCTGGCCTATCCGCGCGACCTGGAGCTGCTCAGGAGGGAGTTCGAGCTGATCAAAGAGGGCAACATCAACATGGTGCGGCCCTGGCGCAAGCCGCAGCCGCCGGTCGTCTACGATATGGCCGACGAGATGGGCGTTCTGTACGTGGGCGCGCTGCCGGTCGAGTGCATGGACAACTGGCCGCAGATCACCCCCTATACCCGGCAACGGATCGAAAACGAAGTGACGGAGATGGTGCTGCGCGACCGCAATCATCCCTCGATCGTCATCTGGGAGATGTTCAACGAGATCCTGCGCGACGGGCTGAAACGGCTGCGCCACACGACTTCGCTGAAGGCGCGCGAGCTGGATGCCACACGGCTGATCATCGACGAAGCCGGCGGCTTTGCCGGCCTGTGCAGCGTCTATCTGCCCGGTTCATTCGAGCCGACGCTGATCAACGATGTCCACGACTATCCGGGCACGCCCTTCGCGCAGCAGAACTACGACAATCTGATGCTGCTGGGCAAGACGGAAGAGGAGCTGGCTGCGATGGGGCGCACTTCGCTGGGACAGCATACGCGCAGCCACATCGAGCCCGGCCTGCTGACCAACATCTCCGAGCTGGGCTACGGCAGCATCCCCGACCTCGAAGCCAACATGGCCCGGTACCGCCGCGAGGGCAACCCCATCACCCCGGACTACCGCATCCACGAACGTCTGCACGACTCCTACCTGGCGGTCTATGAACGGACCGGGCTGGATGAAGTCTTCCCGACCTTCCACGACTTCATGCTCGCCTGCCAGGAGGTCCACTACACCGGCAACAAGCTGATGGCCGAGGCCTGCCGCATCAATGCCGACATCGCCGGCATCGGCATCCACTCGCTCAACGACGGCGACTGGATTGTGGGCGCCGGCCTGATCGACAACTTCCGCAATCCCAAGCGCGCCTATTACGCGATCCAGGAGACCTTTGCCGACCGTTATCTCGCCATCCGCCCCGGCGCGCAGAATGTCTACGCCGGGCAGGATGTGCAGATTCTGCTGACGTCGGTCAACGACGAGGAGGCTGTGGCGGGCACGCTCTCGCTGCAGGTCACGGCCCGCGACGGGCAGCGCCTGCTCGACCACACCGAAGAGACCACGCTGCCGGCGGGCATCGCCGATCTGGCAGAATACGCCGTCGCCACCGACGGCCTGACCGGGCGCTGCCTGGTCGAGGCCGCATTCCGCGTGGGCGCAGCGGTGGTGACGCAGAACAGCACCAGCTTCTATGTCCTGGATCAGGATGGATCGGCCCTTCCCGGGCAGGACGTCGCCCTGATCGATCTCGACGGCGCCCTGGGCGCCTACCTGGCCGGTTCGGACCTGCGTTCTACGCCCTTTTCGGCGGAAACGCCGCACAGCGCCCGTGTACTGGTGAACCTGAATGGTTGGGGAGGCGAAGAGCAGCCCGTCTTCGCCGACCTGGAGCGCTGGGTCGATGCAGGCGGGACGGCCGTCTTCCTGGGCGCGCCGCCGGAAGACGCATTGACGACCAGGTATCGCATGCAGAAACTCCTGGCAAAGGATGTTCTGCTGCCGTTCGCGATAACTTTTTTCAGCGGCAAGGGCCTGTGGACGCCGTGCAGCCACGTTGTTCGCGAGCACCCGGTATACGACGGTCTGCCATCGTCCTGCCTGATGGGGCAGGAGTACCGCGATGCGGTCTCACGCTGGTCGATCGTGACGCCGGAGACGGACTGGATAAGCGGCAATATCACCTTTGACTGGTATGCCGGCCTGAAGCACAAGCAGAACTACACCGGCGTGACCGCCGCGTTCCACGGCGCCGACCTGACGCAGATCGCGCACGGCGAAGGCAGTTACATCCTGTGTACGCACCGGCTCGTCGAGAATCTCGGCAAGGATCCGGTGGCGGAGCGGCTGTTGAGCAACCTGGTGCGCTGGGCTTTGGCGTAGCAGGCAGTTTCCGATTTTTAGCAGCTTCAGGAGATAGTATGGACAGATCAGCGCATGATGAAATTCCGTTCGAACTGTTCGCCAGTTTCGAACGTATTGAGGACGGCAACCCGACTTTTTTCTGTGAACCGCCCGAGTGGGCTGCGGCCGCCCATGCCATCGTCGTAGGCGACACGGTCCACTACCTGTGGGGCAGACGCAGAAAGGACAACTACTGGATGCTGATGCACAGCACCGCGCCGGCAAGCGACCCCGCGGCCGTTACCCACGACCCGAGGAACCCTGTCCTGATGCCCTCGCAGGCCGGCTTTGACGACTTTACCATCGAGTACCCCTACCCCTTCCACAATCCTGCCGACAACAGGTTCTATGCCTACTATCTCGGCCGGCGGCTCAGGCCTCCCAAGCAGACGGGCTTACTGGTAGGCGACGGCGATTTCGGCGCATGGACGCGCGTGCGCCAGACGCCCGTAATTCCCGCGGACACGCCTTACGAAAGCGCAGGCTCATCGCATCCCTCCGTAGCGGTCGACGGCGACACGATCCACGTCATCTACACCGGCGAGTCGGAAGGGAATCCTGTTATCTGCCACGCGACCGCGCCGACGAGTGACCCGGCGACCGTCACCAAGGACGCGGGCAACCCCATTTTCAGCGGCAGCGGTCTGCCGTGGGACAGCCACGGCGTGCGCGAGGCGGAGATCTTCAAAGGGCCGCGCTATTTCCATATCCTGTACGGCGGACGGGCACAAGACGAGGTATGGAAAATCGGACATGTACGCACGCAGGATTTCCGCAGCTTCGAGGCGAACCCGCACAACCCGATCTTCACGCCTTCTTTGGACCGCGACGAATGGGACTGCGACGGCATCCTCACGCCCCAGGTCTTTGAGGCCGGGGATGCCTACTACATGCTTTACGCGGGCCGCAAAGGCAGAGAGTGGCAGTCCGGCCTTGCCAGGGCGGAAAAACCGCGCCGATAGCGAATCGGGACCGCGCCGATAAACGATCCAGGGAAAGAAAAAAGCAGAGCGCATGCGCTCTGCTTTTCGTGCGCCTCTTACAGACAGAGGCGCGATCCACACTCTCCTCAATGAGCCCCCTGGGACTCGAACCCAGAACCCACGGCTTAAAAGGCCGTTGCTCTACCAATTGAGCTAGGGACCCGCGACAACAGCCCTCAATTTTAGTCTACGGAGTAGATGAGGGCAAACTTTGACCCCAGGTAAACAAAGCGTCTGCAGATTAAACAGCCACGATCCAGGCTACAGGATCGGCGGCTCGTCAGTATAGTATTCGTCGCGCAGTGAATCGGCCTGAACAATCCAACTGACGAAGTCGAGCTCCTCGCCTGCCAGGTGAGCCGGGATGATGCGGGCCAGCTCGTCCGGCGTGCGCTCGGCCAGCTGCCGGAATGTGAAGATACCGGCAGCGTAGAGCTCATCCTCGTACACCTGATCGATACCGGCGATGCGGGTCAGATCTTCGGGCAGCGGCCCATCGTAGACCGCGCCGACGCGGTTGTTCGCTTGGGCCAGCTCCCGCGCCTGCGCCGTCCAGGCGCGCGTGTCGCTGCCCGGCAGCGCCCTGGTAATCTGTTGCAGCGCTTCGGCGTCGACGCGCGAAAGCTGATCCCAGGTGAAGATGCCGACCTGATAGAGGCGCCGTTCATAGAGGCCGCCGATACCGTAGACGGCGGTAAGGTTGTCCGGCCGGTTCGAAAGGTCCTGTGCCGCCGATGGCTCTGGCCGCGTATCTTTGCGGCCGCGGCGGCGTCCTGTCTTCGCAGTCGCAGCGGCTGCCGGCCCTGGCGGCGCGCCATAGGTTTGCGCAGCCGGCCCTTCGGGCAGCGGCTGCGTACCTCTCGCGGCCGACGACAGCGCGGACAGATCGAGACGCCGGCGCCGTCCCCGATGCCAGACCCATTCAACCAGGGTCGAACTCACCCAGCCGAACAGCAGGCCGATCAGAATATACCCAAGTAGCGTTGCCAAATCCATACATTCCCCCGTGCGCCCCGAAACAGAGAAACACAGCTCAAAATTAGTGTATCCCGCGGCAAAACGGTTGTCAAAGCGCCCTTCTGATGGCGTTCCTGCGCTGCCGCGCCGCCTCGAAAAGGATAGCGGCGCCGGCAGCGGCAACATTGAGCGATTCGGTCGCGGCGGCCATCGGGACCGCCACCGTCGCGGCCCGTTCCTGCATCTGAGAACTCGCCCCGTGCGCCTCGCTACCGAGCACCAGCGCTGACGGCTTGCCCCAGTCGACTTCATCGTACAGGATGTTGCCCGCTGCGCTTGCCAGGTAGAGCGGCTGGCCGTTGGGCAGCGCGGCCCAGACCGCCTCCCAACTCCTCAGGATACGAATCGGGACCCGAAAGTGCGCGCCCATCGCCGCCCGTAGGACTTTGCCATTGAACGGATCGACGCAGCCGGGCCCAAACAGGACCTGGTCGACCCCGGCCGCGGCGGCCGTGCGCAGGAGCGTGCCGGCATTGCCCGGATCCTGCACGCCGTCCAATACGAGGGAGAGCGCGGCCGCGGCAGGCAGGGGCAGCTCCGGCATGGGGACCACGGCCACAACGGTCTGCGTCGATACGGTCTCGCTGATCTTGTCGAGAATTTCGGGGGGAACCAGGTAGAGGGAACAGGCCCGCTGGAGCTGCGCCGCCAGGTCCGGCTGCGCGTCTGCGGCGGCCGCGGTGATGAAACAGGTTTGGAAAGCTGCCCCAATTGACAGGGCGTCCTGCACCAGACGCGTTCCTTCCAGCGTACAGAGGCCATGGGCTTGTCGCTGGCGGCGGCGGCGCAGCCTGGCAGCCAGTTTGATCTGTGGATTGCTGGCGCTGGTGATCTCTTTCATTCAGCGTTCTGGAGCGCAGGCTCTCCGAAGAGAGTTACGGCGTCGACAGCGGGGGATCGGGGCCTATCGGATGCTGACCCCTGGCAAATCGGACAAAAAAGCAGAGACGAATGTCTCTGCAATTTGTACTCTGAATTGTCAGATTGTACGCTTACTTGTCAGATTGTACGCTTACTTGTCAGATTGTACGCTTACTTGTCGGAGCTTACGCTTAATTGCCAGACGGCCCGCAGGCCGCTGCGAAAACAGGTTCACTCTGCGCAGCGGTAGCGCAACAGATCAGTTCAACTGGCTCTTGGCCAGGTCGGCCAGGGCGCTGAAACCGTCGGCGTCGTTTGCGGCGATATCGGCCAGTACTTTGCGGTCCACCTGTACATCGGCCTGCTTGAGCCCGTAAATCAGGTTGCTGTATTTAAGGCCATTGATCCGGGCCGCGGCATTGATACGCGTAATCCACAGCCGGCGGAAATCACGTTTGCGCCTGCGACGGTCGCGATAGGCATAGGCCAGTGATTTGATCATCGCCTCGTTGGCGCGCTTGAAGAGCTTGGACCGGCTGCCGAACTGCCCCTTCGTGAACTTGAGTACCTTTTTGTGGCGCCTGTGCGCATAAACCTTCGGTCTGGAACGTGCCATGTGTTGAATCCTTGTATCTGGCGATTGCGATGCCTGGAAACTGATCCCCTTGGGCCTGCGCCGCCTGCATGGTTGGGTAGGCGATGATATCTGTAATCGGGTCGGGTACGGAAAAACGCTTTGCGTTCTGCCAGGTTCCCGGCCCCGTCGAGACAGCCCTAGGCGACCAACTTTTTGGTCGCTACGGCCTGGCCTTTGTTCGGGCTTGTAATATTCTTGCGATAGTCGCTGACCTTGCGCTTCTTGCGGCGCAGGTGGTTGCCGCCCTGTTTGCGGCGCAGCAACTTACCGTTCTTCGTCACACGGAAGCGCTTCTGCGCGCCCTTATGGGTCTTCATCTTTGGCATAGGTCTTCTCGGTTGTTCCCGCGCCCCTTACATGCAGAGACCCGCTGAAACTGCACGCTAAGATGCAGTGGCTGAACGAAAATCGCGCCCCCTTAAAACGGGGGCGCATTGGACACTGTCACACCCGTCAGCGCATGCGCAACTGACGGCGTCATGCAAGCCTAAATGATAGCACAGCCGCCCGCCAAGCTCAAAATTCGGCGGTCGGCAGCTACAGGCGGCTGTAAAACTCGACTACGCGGCTGGTGCGAGAAGCATCACCATGCTGCGGCCCTCAAAGCCCGGGCGGGATTCGACGACAGCTTCGTCCTCCAGCTCTTCCGTCACCCGTTTCATCAGATCAAGGGCAATGTCCCGGTGAACGATCTCACGGCCGCGGAAGCGAATACGCACCCGCACTTTGGCGCCATCTTTCAGGAACTTTCTCGTTTTGGTGAGAACGACCTGAATATCATGTTCGCCTGTTTTGGGCCGCAAGCGCACTTCCTTGATCTCGATCTGCTTCTGGGCCTTGCGCGCCTCCCGCTCCCGCTTCTGTTTCTCGTAGAGGTATTTGCCATAATCCATAAACCGGCAGACCGGCGGATTTGCATTGGGAGCAACTTCTACCAGGTCCAGATCTTTCTCCTCGGCGGCCTGCAGAGCGGCCTGCACGTCCATAATGCCGAGTTGAGTCCCGATTTCATCGATGACTCGCACTTCGCGCGTACGAATCCGATGATTGATTCGTGTTGTGTTTCTACTAATTACTGATCTCCTTTGGGCATCTTGCCCACAACTCCAGAGATGTAGTCAACTTCTCCCCCTTTTGCGTAGTTAAATCCTTGCGCCCGAATGGTACGGTGGTAACGCATAGAAAACCTATTTCAAAATGGGGATACTATCAGAATACATCTGTGGAAAATGATCGACTGTAAAATCCGCAAAAGTATAACATTACAGGAGTGTTCCGTCAAACATGAAAAAAGCACCTCAACATGGCCCCAATAGGTGGACTACCGCTGTCTGAATCAGGTTGTTCAGGACCGACAGATGTTCAGGATTGGGGACAATTGGTCGTTGTCCGGCGCACCGTTTTCGTGTCCGCCCGGTCTGTCTCCAATGTCTTGGCGCGGCCGGCATTGCGTTCGGCGACGAGCGCGACGAACTCTGCTACCGCCATCCCATTCTGGCGGCCGCCGTCGCGCCGGCGCAGAGAAACGGTCTCCCCTTCAACCACGCGGCCTGCACTGCGCGCCCGTGAGGAAGCCCATCGGTCAGCATGAGACGCCAGTGGCAACTGTTACGCGCGTCACTGCGCCTGAGCCGCGCAAGGGAAATACAGGGGCGCCCGGTCGAGCGCCCCTGTATTTCAGGCTAATCACCGCGCCCAGAGGGCGCCCATCGAAAGTCTATTCATACCAGCCGGAGCCAATGAGCAGTCCATCGTGGCGCACGGCCCAGGCGTGCTTGGTCTCCTCCTCGCCAGTGGCGGGGTTTACGAAGACATAGTGTACCCACAGCCCCTCCGCCGTCGCTTCCAGCATGTCGGTGCCGAAATGATAGCCGGTGGAGTCCAGGCCCAACTCTTCCTTCAAGTCCATACCCAGCAGATCCGGGTCGGCGTGGGCGATCAACTGATCACTCTCATCGAAGATGTAGACATAATATTCCCCGTCCACGCTCTCCGGCGTATTGTAGTAGGCGACAGTCTCTTCCCGGCCATAGGCCTTGTAGTACCGGAGCGCGCGGTCGACCATGGCGACGGTATATTCGGCCGGTCGCGCCTTGGTAACGGCCGTGGGCAGAGTGGGCAGAACCTGATACCAGCCGGAGCCGAACAGCAACCCATCTCGCCGGACCACCCACGAATGCTTGTACTCCTGGTTGCCGGTGGCAAGGTTCTGGAAGAGATAGTCCACCCACAGTCCCTCTTCGGTCGCGCTGAGCATCAGATCGCCGAAACGATAGCCGGTGACATCGACGCCCAGGTCTCCCTTCAGGTCCATGCCAATCAGATCCGGGTTGGCGTGGGCGATCAACTGATCACTCTCGTCGAAGATGAAGACATAATATTCGCCGTCCGCGCTCTCCGCTGTGTTGTAGTACTCGACCGTCGCCTCTCGCCCTTCGGCCTCATAGCGTTGCAGGGCCTGCTCTACCATGTCCACCGTGTAGGCCACAGGATGCGCTTTGGTGGCGCCCACTTCCGTACTGGGCAGAACCTGATACCAGCCGGAGCCGAACAGCAGCCCGTCCCGCCGGACCACCCAGGAATGCTTGTACTCCTGGTTGCCGGTGGCTAGGTTCTGGAAGAGATAGTCCACCCACAGTCCCTCTTCGGTCGCGCTGAGCATCAGGTCGCCGAAACGATAGCCGGTGACATCGACGCCCAAATCTTCCTTCAGGTCCATGCCAAGCAGGTCCGGGTTGGCGTGGGCGATCAACTGGTCGCTCTCATCGAAGATGAAAACATAATATTCGCCGTCCGCGCTCTCCGGTGTGTTGTAGTACTCGACCGTCGCCTCGCGCCCTTCGGCCTCATAACGTTGCAGGGCCTGCTCTACCATGTCCACCGTGTAGGCCACAGGATGCGCTTTGGTGGCGCTAAATTCCGTACTGGGCAGAACCTGATACCAGCCGGAGCCGAACAGCAGCCCATCCCGCCGGACCACCCAGGAATGCTTGTACTCCTGGTTGCCGGTGGCTAGGTTCTGGAAGAGATAGTCCACCCACAGTCCCTCTTCGGTCGCGCTGAGCATCAGGTCGCCGAAACGATAGCCGGTGACATCGACGCCCAAATCTTCCTTCAGGTCCATGCCAATCAGATCCGGGTTGGCGTGGGCGATCAACTGATCGTTCTCGTCGAAGATGAAGACATAATATTCGCCGTCCGCGCTCTCCGGTGTGTTGTAGTACCCAACCGTCGCGTCTCGACCCTGGGCTTCATAACGTCGCAGGGCCTGGTCTACCATGTTCACCGTGTAGGCCACAGGATGCGCTTTGGCGGCGCCCAACTCCAGACCGGGCAGAACCTGGTACCAGCCAGAGCCGAAGACAAGGCCGTCATGACGGGCGATCCAGGTATGTTTGTACTCATGGTTGCCGGTGGCGATATTGAGGAAGAAATAGTCGACCCAGAGGCCTTCCTCGTCGACACTGTGCAGAAGTTCACCGTAACGGTATCCGGTGATATCGACGCCGAGCTCGCCAATTTCATCGCCTATGGAATACTGTCCGCGCAGCCCCTCGTTGGGGTGGCCGATGAGGATGTCGTCTTCGTCAATGAGGAAGACATACCATTCGCCGTCGACGTTTGCGGGCGAGTTAATGTATTCAAGGGTGGCTTCGCGTCCCTCGGTCTTGTAGCGCTGGATGGCCTGTTCAACAAGATGGACGGTGTAGCCTGAACGATCGGCCTTGGTGGGGGCGATGCGGGAGAGATCGGGCAGAATCTGATACCAGCCGGAAGCGAAGATCAGCCCGTCGCGGCGCACCGCCCACGTATGTTTGAACTCCTGGTTGCCGGTGGCAAGGTTGAGAAAGATGTAATCGACCCATTTCCCCTCCTCGGTGGCGCTGGCTATCGCTTCGCCTTGTCGATAGCCGGTTATATCCACCCCTACAGGGCCATGCAGGCTCTCACCCAGCAGATCCGGGTTGGCGTGGGCGATTATCTCGTCGTTCTCGTCGATGATAAAGACGTACCATTCGCCGTCCACGCTTTCGGGAGAGTTGTAGTAGTCAACGGTGGCTTCCCGCCCCTGGGCGTCGTAGCGTTGCAGAGCTTTCTCCACCATGGCCACCGTGTACCCCGAGCGATCGGCCTTGGTAACCTCCCTGCTTTCCGTGGTGACGGCGCCATCCATTTGCGAACTGGGTAGCATATATTGATCACAGCCGGACAGAAATACAACGGCAGCCACCAGTACGGCTGCCAATCTACTTAGCAATAAACGATTGTGCACTCTTTGCCTCCTGTAGCGCTCTTCACTGAGAGCCAGTGGTTCCGGGCCGAACGGTTAAACATGCAGATTTCACAGAAAGATGCCGAACATGCCTGCACAGAGCCATCCAGTGAGGTGTGTTCGGCAAAAGGAAAAAACGTATGCTCTCCAGCTTGAGCTCAGACGCCAGAAATTATCACGTGCGCCTCTGCTGGAAAGAGGCGCGGATGGTTCAAGACACGACCGGTTTCGCTCCTTCGCGAAACCTGCGCACGTCTGACGAGCCGCAGCCAAGTTATCAGGCCGCCGCCGAATCTAAAAACTATCGGAGTCGGCGGCGGCCAAAGCTGCTCTGTTTACAAAGCTCTGTTCACAATGCTCTGCTTACAATGCTCTGTCTACAGTGTCTTGGCGCGGCTGCCGATGCGTTCGGTGACAAGCGAGACGAACTCTGCTGCCGGCATGCCGTTCTGGCGGCCGCCGTCGCGACGGCGCAGCGAAACGGTCTCCTCTTCAATCTCGCGATCGCCGACGATCAGCATGTAGGGAACCTTCATGCCCTGGGCCTGCCGGATCTTGTTGTTCATGCGGTCGCTGCTCAGATCGGCGGAGGCCCGCGCGCCGGCGTCGGTAAGCCGCTTCTCGATCTGCACCGCGTACTCGTTGTGGGCCGACGTAACGGGAATGACCCGCACCTGTTCGGGCGAAAGCCAGACCGGGAAATTGCCGCCGTAATGCTCGATGAGGAAGCCGATCATGCGTTCGTGCGTGCTGAGTGGCGCCCGGTGAATGCAGAGCGGGATCTCCTCCTCGCCGGCAGCGTTGATATAGGAGAGGTCCAGCCGTTCCGGCTGCGCGAAGTCGACCTGATTGGTGGCGAGGGTGAACTCGCGTCCGATCGCGCTCCAGATCTGCACGTCGATCTTGGGCCCGTAGAAGGCGGCCTCGTCCGGCTCCTCTTCAAACGGCACGTTGCCCTCAGTCATCGCCTGGCGCACCATCTCCTCGGTCTGCTCCCAGAGCGTTCGATTGTCGACGTACTTTTCGCCCAGCTTTCTGGGGTGATGCGTGCTGAGGCGCATGACAAAGCGGTCGATTTCGAACAGATCGAAGTAAAGCTTGTAGAGATCGACGACCCCCATGAACTCCTGGGCGAACTGTTCCCGGGAGCAGTAGATGTGGGCGTCGTTCATCTGCATGGAGCGGACGCGCATCAGGCCGAAAAGCTCGCCGCTCTGCTCGTAGCGGTAGCAGGTGCCGTATTCGGCCAGGCGCACGGGCAGTTCGCGGTAGCTGCGCAGCTTGGAGCCGAAGATTTTGTGGTGCATCGGGCAGTTCATCGGTTTTACATAGTAGGTGACGCCTTCCATCTCCATCGGCGGGTACATGCTGTCTTTGTAGAAGTCGAGGTGCCCGCTGCGCAGGAAGAGGTCCTCCTTGGTGAGATGGGGCGTGCGTACGCGATCGTAGCCGGCCGCCTCCTCGGTCTCTTTGGCCAGCCGTTCGAGCTCTTCGATGATGATGGCGCCCCGCGGCAGCCAGAGGGGCAGACCCGGCCCGACCTCCTCTTCGAAGATAAAGATCTCCAGTTCGCGGCCCACCTTGCGGTGATCCCGTTTCTTGGCCTCTTCGAGCTGGTCGAGATGCTTCCTCAGCTCTTTGCGGTTGCGCCAGGCGGTGCCGTAGATGCGCTGCAGCATGGCGTTTTTCTCGTCGCCCCGCCAGTAGGCGCCGGCGACGCTGAGAAGCTGAAAGCCGTCGGCGACGATTTGGCCCGTATGCTCCACATGGGGCCCCCGGCACAGGTCTTCGAATGTATCATGCTTGAAGGTGCTGATGACAGGCTTTTCGTCTGCTTCGTTGCCGTATTCGTCGATTTCGCCCTGGTCCAGGCCGTCGATCAGCTCTAGTTTGTAGGGCTGGTCGGTGAAGAGCTGGCGGGCCTCGTCGGCGCTGACCTCGCGATAGTCAAACTGGTGCTTGCCGCCGATAATCTGGCGCATGCGCTTCTGGATCGTTTTCAGATCATCCGGCCGGAAGGTGCGCGGGGAGCCGTCCTGGTCTTTTCCGAGATCAAAGTCGTAGTAGAAGCCGTTCTCGATCGGCGGCCCGATCGCATACTTGGCCTCGGGATAGAGCTCCAGCACCGCCTGCGCCATGACGTGGGCTGCGCTATGGCGAATTTTATACAGGCCATCGATTTTACTAGCCATCTCCGTTACTCCTGTGAGCTGCAGTGGATGTGGTACCGTGCGCTACCGGTTCGCTGTCTGAAAACGAACTGGTTTTTGACCCGTGGGTGGTAAGACCATGGGCCGCTGGGGTTCGCCACTAGCCACTATTAGTCAACCACGCAGCGCTCCACCATGTAAGGTAGAGCAGCTGCTGCATCCCCTTTACCAGCGGCGATGGGTCGATCCATTCACTCAGACGGTGGGCGTCGCCGCCTTCGGTAAGGCCCACACAGACGGCGGGAATGTTTCGGCTCAAAGGCACATTGGCATCGGTGCTGCTGATGCGCCCATCACTGCGTTCCTTGACGCCGAGCTCCTGCAGAACTGTGGAAGCGGCCTGTACAAGCGGATGCCGAAAAGGCAGCCCGCCCGCGGGCCGGTTGCCGATCTGTTCATGGCGTAGCGTCAGGCCGTCGTCGTTCACCCTGTGCGCCTGCACGTGCCGCTCCACAATCTGTCCGATCTGCTCGTCCAACCAGGCCAGGGTCTTGGGTGATTCGCTGCGCAGGTCCAGCTCCATCCACGCCTCCTGGGCAATCGAATTGACCGATGTGCCGCCGCCGATGCGACCGATATTGAAGGTGGTACGCGGCGTCTGGGGGACCTGCAATGTAACGATCTCCTCCGCCAGCAGTACCAGCCCGTGAACCGCGCTGGCTGCGCCGAAATCACCCCAACTGTGGCCCCCGGGCGCGGTGGCGGATATACGATAGCGCCGCGCGCCCAGCCCCTGATGGACGATGCGGCCTAGGCCCATCCCTTCGAGCACGATCACAGCGCCCAGGGCGCCGCGTCCGTTGCGGGAAGAACCCGCGCTGCGGTTTGCCCCGTTCGCTTCCGCAGCCAACCGGTCCACGACCCGGCGCATGCCGCGCAGGTCGCCCACCCCTTCCTCCATCGAGTTGGCAACCAGCCAGATGTCCACCGGCGGCGGGGCAAGTTGCGTCAACGTCTCGGCCAGCGTGAGCAGGCCGGCAACGCCGGTCGAATTGTCGCCGATGCCCGGCCCGCGGATCAGTCCATTGTCCAATCGGCGCAGACGCAGGTCGGTTTCAGACGGGAAAACGGTATCGGTGTGGGCCGACACGAGCAGGGCGGGCCCGTCCTGTGGACGTGCGCCGCAGACCCGGCCGTAGACATTGCCCAACCTGTCCCGCTCGACATCGGCCAGGCCGATGGCCTGCATGCGCTTCTCGATCCACGCGGCCCGCTCGCCTTCGGCGCCGGTCGGAGCGGGGATCTGCTGGACTGCCATACAGAGGTCAATTAGCTGTTCATGCCTGCCGGCAAAGGCCGCGCCGGCGGCCTGCACTGCGCTCCCGTGGGGAAGCCCATCAATCAACATGAAACACCTGTAATAACTGCACTGCTAATAACTGCAATGCTAATAACTGCAATGCGCGTCTCTGCCCGTCCGCAACCGGATAGAAGAACAGGGGCGCCCGGTCGAGCGCCCCTGTATGTCAGGCTAATCACCGCGCCCAGAGGGCACCCGCCAAAGGTCTATTCATACCAGCCGGAGCCAATGAGCAGTCCGTCGTGGCGCACGGCCCAGGCATGCTTGGTCTCCTCCTCGCCGGTGGCAGGGTTGACGAACACATAGTGTACCCACAGCCCCTCCGCCGTCGCTTCCAGCAAGTCGGTGCCGAAATGATAGCCGGTGGAGTCCAGGCCCAGCTCTTCCTTCAAGTCCATACCCAGCAAATCCGCATTGGCGTGCGCGATCAACAGATCATCCTCGTCGAAGATGTAAACATACCAGGATCCATCGACGCTTTCCGGCGTGTTGTAATGGGCGACCGTATCCTCTCGGCCATGCGCTTGGTAGTGGCGAAGCGCACGGTCGACAAAGGCAATCGTGTACTCAGCAGGATGCGTCTTGGTTACGCCCAGCGACAGAGTCGGGAGTACCTGGTACCAGCCGGAAACGAAGATCAGTCCATCGCGCCTCACCGCCCAGGCATGCTTGTACTCCTGCTGGCCGGTGGCAGGGTTGAGGAAGATATAGTCGATCCACTTCCCCTCCTCGGTGGCAGTGGCGATCTCAGCGCCGTGCTTATAGCCGGTGATATCGATGCCGGTCTCGTCCAACAGGCTTACGCCCACGTAGATGGGATTGGGGTGGGCGATTAAGATATTGTTTTCGTCGGCAATAAATACATACCACTCGCCGTCCACGCTTTCCTGGGAGCTGTAGTATTCGACCGTCGCCTCCCGCCCCTTGGCGTCGTAAATCCGCAGAGCTTTCTCTACCAGGGCCACGGTGTAGCCAGGACGATCGGCCTTGGAAACCTTCCCGCCTTGCCTGGCGTCGGAACGGTCCCAACGACCCATTCGGTCCATTTTATCCTGAAAGTCCGTTCTATCCATTCGATCCGGATGTACCATTCGGTCCATGCGCCCAAGGGACGACTTCCAGGTACGCGGTGACATCATGTGATAGCAACCGGACAGGAATACGGCGGCGGCCACCAGGACGACGGCCATTCTGATGTGAAAAATACGCTTGCGCATCGGTCTTCCTCCTAAAACGCTCCTCATCGAGAACCGGTGCTACTTGGCCGGACGGTCAACATGCAGATTTCACAGAAATATACCGAACGTACCTACACCAAGCCATCAAGTGAGGTGTGTTCGGCAGAAGGATGAAGATTTATACTCCCCAGCCTGAAATCCAGCGCAGAGAAGTTGTCTAAGGCACCGCTTCATGCAGAGGCACGATTGCTTCAGAACACTGCCAGTATCGTACCTGACGGAAAACCTGCCCATGTTTGACTGGCCGCGGCCAAAGTATCACGCTGCCGCCATCTCTCCCAAATGATGGAGCCGGCGGCAACATGCCGAACCACGTTGTTCGGCAACAGCCTAGGTGGGAGATACTGGACTTGAACCAGTGACCTCTACGATGTCAACGTAGCGCTCTAGCCATCTGAGCTAATCCCCCGCACAGTAGAATTAAACTATAGCACAACGCAGTTTCAGCCACAAAATCCCCCACGGCGATTCAGTCTTGCCGCCACGCCCAGCCTGAAGACGCCAGCGCACCCTCTGACCACTGACAACTGACCACTAACAACTAACCACTGACCACTGCATTTGGGCGTCCGGGCCTTCGGCCCTCCCTTGTGCAGGGGCTGCGCCCCCGCAACGCCCCGCCCTTACTAGACCACCGTGCTCATTCTTCCCCAGCAACGTGTCTAGCCAACAGTGGCTACCCCCCCCCCACGTGCTGTCTCAGCCCCCTAACCCCTAACCCCTGACCCCTAACCCCTGACCCCTGCAGTTCCGCGCCCCCGCAACGCCCCGCCCTTACTAGACCACCGTGCTCATTCTTCCCCAGCAACGTGTCTAGCCAACAGTGGCTACCCCCCCCACGTGCTGTCTCAGCCCCCTAACCCCTAACCCCTGACCCCTGCAGTTCCGCGCCCCTGCAACGCCCCGCCCTTACTAGACCACCGTGCTCATTCTTCCCCAGCAACATGTCTAGCCAACAGTGGCTACCCCCCACGTGCTGTCTCAGCCCACTCTCCACTCTCCACTCTCCACTGCCGTTCCGCGCCTATGCTGCGCCGATTCCATTCTGATGTATAATTACAAGACCTCTGTGGTTGGTGGAAAACTGCGCATGAATGGCAGCCCCACTAACCACGATTCACTTTTCACGGCAGCGTTCAGCCTCACGATGGAGAGCACAATGAAAGTTCTGATAACAGCGGGATGGGTCGACAGATTTGTGGATGGCTTCCGGCAGGAGTTTCCGCAGGTGGAGTTTGTATTCGCGGATACCGCTGAGAAGATCGCGGCGCAGGCAGCCGACGCCGAGGCCGCCTTCGGCCCGATAAACAGCGTCCAGTTGCAGGCTGCGCCCAATATCCGCTGGATCCAGGCGTCCAGCGCCGGCGTGGAATGGATGCCCAGTGTGCCGGAGTTGGCGGAGCGGGGGATAACAGTCTGCAATACGCGGGGCGCGCATGCCAAGACGATTGCAGAGCATACGATGGGGATGCTGGTGTTCCTCACGCGCGGGTTCGGTCCGCTTCACAAAGCGCAACAACGGCACGAATGGGGCCTCCCCGAGGGCACGCGGCTGGTCGGTCTGGCCGGTTTGAAGATGGGCATCGTCGGCCTGGGGAACATCGGCCGGCAGATCGCAAAACGGGCGGCGGCTTTCGAGATGGAGGTCAGCGCAGTTGACGTCAATCCGATGGAGAAACCCGACGATGTGTCGGACCTGCAGCTGATGGACGGCATGCCGGCGCTGTTGCGGGGTTCGGACGTGGTGGTGGTGACGGTCCCGATCACTGCCGAAACGCGGGGCATGATCGGGCCGGAGGAGCTGGCCCTCCTGCAGCCGGAAGCCTTTTTCATCGTCATCTCGCGCGGGGGCATCATTCATGAACCGACTCTGATCCGGATGTTGGAGGAGGGCCAGCTGGCCGGCGCCGCGCTGGATGTGGCGGCCACTGAACCGCTGCCCGCGGACGATCCGCTGTGGGACGCGCCGAATCTGTTCATCACACCGCACAGTTCGCCCTCATCGGTCCAGACCACGTCCAATGTCAGGCGCATTATGAGCGACAACTTGAAACGCTATCTGAATGACGAACCGCTACAGAATACGGTAGGTATCGAACGCGGCTACTAAGTGAATAGCCTCAATACGAATTTCCCCATAAAGACCAAGAGCTGGAGACGCTGAGCAGTGCGGGCGAGATGCCTGCACTGCCATAATGCAGTCTTTGCGATAATGCAGCCTTTGCGATAATGCAGCCTTTGCGAAAAGTCCTGGCACCAGATTGAACCCACACTCAAGGAGACCATAGCATGCAAGTCGTTGACGTAATTGCCCACTGCCTTAAGGAGGAGGGCACCGAGATCCTTTTCGCCTATCCGGTGAACTATCTCATCGAGTCAGCCGCCAAACTGGACATCCGCACCATCATCGTGCGCCAGGAGCGCATCGGCCTGCACATGGCGGACGCAATCAGCCGCTTGAGTTCGGGCGACAAGATCGGCGTCTTCTGCATGCAGTCCGGCCCCGGCTCCGAGAACGCTTTCGGCGGCGTGGCCCAGGCATTCGGCGATTCGGCCCCGATCGTGGTCCTGCCCGGCGGCTATCCGAGGCCGATCAACCAGGTGCAGCCCAACTTCAACTCCGCGCAGAGCTATGCTTCGGTCACCAAATCGAGCGAACAGCTGACGACGCCGGAGATGACGGCCGACGCGATGCGGCGGGCGTTCGCGGCGGTGCGCAACGGCCGGCCGCGGCCGGCGCTGGTGGAAATCCCTGCCGACATTTCCTCTGCCGAGGTCGCGGAATTCAGTTACCAGCCCGTGCAACGGCTGCGCTACGGGCCGGACCCGGCCGATGTCGAACGGGCGGCGGACATGCTGGTGGCGGCGGAAAGTCCCGTTCTCTATGCCGGTCAGGGTGTCCACTACGCCAAGGCGTGGGATGCCCTGAAAGAGCTGGCAGAGCTGCTGGAGGCGCCGGTCACCACCACGCTAAACGGCAAGAGCGCCTTCCCCGAGACACATCCTTTGAGTCTCGGCTCGGCCAACCGCTCCCACACGCGGGCCGTCGGGGAGTTCCTGAATAACGCCGACGTGATTCTCGGCATCGGCTGCAGCTTCAGCTTCACCAACTTCGGTGTGCGCATGCCGGCCGGCAAAACGATCATTCACGCCACCCTCGATCCGGCGGATATCAACAAGGATGTCGCCAGCCAACACGCCCTCATCGGCGACGCCGATCTGACGCTGCGAGCTTTGATCGCGGCCGTGTCGGAACGGCTGGGCGGGCAGACGCGCGGCAGACAGGCCGGCGTCGCCGCCAGGATTGCAGAGACCAATGGCAAGTGGGAGTCCGAGTGGGCGGCCAAGCTCAACAGCGACGGCACGCCTCTTTCCCCGTACCGGGTAATTCGCGATCTCTACGACACCGTCGACGTCCCCAACACGATCATCACCCACGACGCCGGCAGCCCGCGCGATCAGCTTTCGCCCTTCTGGAAATCAGAAACGCCGCTCTCCTATATCGGCTGGGGCAAGACGACCCAGTTGGGCTACGGCCTCGGTCTGGCGATGGGCGCCAAACTGTTCTGCCCCGATAAACTCTGCATCAACGTGTGGGGCGACGCCGCGATCGGCTTCACCGGCATGGACTTCGAGACCGCGGTGCGGGAGCGCATCCCCATTCTGTCGGTCCTGTTCAACAACTTCTCGATGGCGATCGAAATTCCAATCATGCCGGTCTCGCAACAGAAGTACGGCTCGACCGATATCTCCGGCAACTACGCCAAGATGGCCGAGGCCTTCGGCGGCTACGGCGAAAGAATCGAGACGCCGGACCAGATCATCCCCGCGATTGAGCGCGGCATCCAGAAGACGAAGGAAGGCGTGCCCGCGCTGCTGGAGTTCATCACCGCCAAGGAGACGGAGATCCCGCAAAATATGTAACTTCATATGTAACTTCAGTGGGCGGTAATCAGTGGTTAGTGAATCGTAGATAGCAAATAAGGGAAATTGGCAGGTGGCCGGTGTTTATGGGGTTATCGGTCACCTGCCAGTGCATTTGAGGACAGACCGATGAGCCAGAACAGTGAACGAGTTCCCATCTGTGTAGTCGGCTGCGGCGGTATGGGCCATCGCCACACAATCGCCTACCACACGCTGGAAGAGACCGGCATGTCGAATGTGGAGTTGATGGCGGTCTGCGACATCAACCGCGACAATGCCGAGCGCATCGCGGGCGAGGTGGAGCGCCTGTTTGATCGCAAGCCGCTGATCTTCACCGACCTGGACAGCATGCTGGCCCACCCCGATGTCGCCGCCGTCGATGTGGTTACCGACGGCTCCAGCCATCACGAAATCGCAACGGCCGCGCTGGCGGCCGGCAAACACGCCCTGGTGGAAAAACCGCTGGGCATCACCATCCGCGCCTGCCGCCGCATCATCGACGCGGCCGAACAGAGCGGCACTGTACTCGCCACCGCCGAAAACTACCGCCGCGATCCGGTCAACCGCATGGTGCGCGCCGTGATCGACGCCGGGATCCTGGATGACCCTCTGCTCATGATCCAGACTTCGCTCGGCGGCAACGATGTGATGGCCGCCACGCCTTGGCGGCACCTGAAAGAGAAGGGTGCCATCGGCCTGGACATGGGCGTTCATTACGCCGATATCATCCGCTACTATCTCGGCGAATACGCGCGCATCTTCGGGCGGGGGCTGATCGTGGAGCCGGTCCGCCGCCGCCCCGTCGCCGAAAACCACCCGCTGATCTCGTACCGCGAGCAGACGCCCACCTACCCGGAGACGGTCGAAGCCACGGGCGAGGACTCGATCCTCGCTCAGTATGTCATGCAGTCAGGCGCGACGGTGCAGTTCTCACACCTGGACGGCGCCAGGGGCAGCAGCCGTTTTGAACGCAGTGTTCACGGCCGCCGCGGCGCGCTGGACATTCCCCGCGACCGGACGGGCGGCGCGGTGCGGATGCAGCTGGAGGGGCGGACGTTGGAGGGCAAGGAGATCCTGGGCCTGCTGCCCGACTTCTCTCTGAACGACATCACCGCCCGGCTGTTCGGCGAAGACGGCGTTGTCTATGATTTGCCCGACGTAGCCCACGCCGAGATGGCGCTGGACGCCAGGCTGCTGGCGATCGAATATCACGACTTCGCTGAGGCAGTTCTGCAAGGCCGCGCGCCGGAGGTCGACGGCCGCGACGGCATGATCGCGGTGGCTGCCATTCTGGGCGCCTACGAATCCGCGGCTGTCGGGCGTGCTGTCGAGCTTGAAGAGTTGTTGTCGGGCGCAGTGCGGACCTACCAGGAGGAAATCGACGACGCGCTGGGGCTGTAGTGGATACGAGGCGGCGGAGCAGGACTGGAGAACAGTTTTGACAAGCGCTACCCCTGCGCTATGTGAGAGCGGGGGCCTTTCACCAGTTCACGGCTTTCACGACGGCTACTCGCGCTGTGTTGCCAGAGGATTCGGCGACACGACTTCGAGAAGCATCGGGTCTCCGGGCACATCCACCAGCCAGCCTGCCACCCATCCCAGTACTTCCTCGGTCGAGAAAGCGTCGGCCTTCGCTACGTAGAACCAGCCGCTGTCTCCCGTGCGGCCGAGCAGGCGCAGTCGTTCACCGGGCGGGATGAGCCCCAGCGAGTCGTAGGCCTGACCGGGCCCCTGGCGGAGATTCAACACTGCAGAGGAACGGGCATAGACGGGGGCGGCATCTTCGGCAGCAGGGGTCGCCGCCGCGGTTTCGGCGGTAATGCTCACCGCCGGTGAACCGGCAGCAGACGCGGTCGCCGACTGCTGCTGGGCCCGGATAGCCCGTTCTTCCTCCAGGCGCAGCGCCACCCGCGCTTCCACCGTTGCCTCGAGCGCGGCGGTGGCGGCATATTGGGGTTGATTCTTGGACCACTCTTCTGTCAGGCGCATAGAGACCCGCGCCTCCACGGTTCCCTCCTGCGCGGTCGCAGGCGCGTTTTGGGAGCGAATCGCCAGCGCGGAGAGTGCAATCAGAGTGATGATCAGAGGAACGGCCAGCGCGCCCAGCCAGACAAATCGCCGGGTCCTGTTGACCGGCGCGGGAATTTCAATGATGACTTCCGGCCTCAATACCGGCATCTGGCGCCGGTGGCGCACGAGCGCGTTGGGTCGATGCACTTCGGCCTCGCTGTCAGCGCCTGTGTGTGTACTGCCCGTGTCAGGAGAATTCGGCCCGGCGGAGGAGGACGCTCCGGGAACCCAACCGCCATCGTCAGCGGGGTTTGTCGAATGCCCTCCTTCTTGGGAGGAGCGCGGCGAGTTTTCGTTAATCACTTTTGCAACGGAGATCGGATAAACTGGGTCGCGTGTCGACGGCCATTATCGACGAACACTGTCGTCGGCCACTGTCGTCGGCCACTGCCGACTCCAACGGTTCCAAAGGGCAATGTCGCCCGGTATTTGAGTGTATCACAAGCGCAACCCCTTCGCTATCCCAGCACTGAAAGCAGAAACGCCCGCTTCGCAACCTGCCGCTACGGTTCATGTCGGGCTGGCAAGTTAGATCGAACGACATCACTGTATCGAACAACATTACTGTGTCGAACAACATTACAGTGTCGAACAACTTCACTGTGACGACGAGGCCGCTCGTCTTAAAGGAGACCCCATGCTCATCTCAGTACAGGAAAACCTGTTACCCGGCGAAACGCTGAACCAAAAGCTCGACTGCGCCGAGGCGCTGCAGATCGACGGTGTCGAGATCCAGGGCCGGTCGCGCCTCTATGACCGCATCAGCGAATACGAGGCCGCCTTCCGCAATCGCACGGTGCGCATCTCGTCCATTTGCGGCCAGTCCACCTTCGACTGGCTCGACCCCGACCCGGCCAAACGCCAGGCCAGCATCGACGAATCCAGACGCAACCTGGAAGCCTGCGGCCATTTCGGCGCCGCCGGCCAGATTGTGCCGCCCATCTTCGGCCCACCGCGGCTGCCGGACCTTTCGCCGCTCAAAGATGCGGTGGCGCTGGAAAAGGAGCTGCTGGTCGAAATCACGCGCGATCTGGCCGCGTTCGCGCACAGTCATGGCACGCTGCTGTTGTTAGAGCCTCTCAACCGCTACGAGCAGCATCTGCTGCGGCGGCAGGAGGACGGGGTGGAAATCATCCAGAAGGCGGGGGACCCTGCTGGCGTGGCTCTGCTGACCGATTTCTTCCACATGCATATCGAGGAAGTCGACACACCAGCGACGATCCGCAGGATCGGCGGGTATATCGGCCATGTCCACGTGGCTGACAATACACGTGTCCAGCCGGGCATCGGCGACATCGACTGGCAGGCCGGCATTCAGGCTCTGGCCGACGTCGGTTTCACAGGCTTTCTGACATACGAGTGCCGCGTCGCCGGCGAGCCGCAAGCGGCCCTGGCGCAGTCGGTCTCCATGCTGCGGGAAACGATCGCGAGCGTTCAGAGCGACTGATCGGCAGCGGCGCGGTACAACGCGTCACATACCCTGACAGGAAGATCTTATCCCAGAGAATTCCGGTTGGTCAATGAGTATCCTGTGCAGAATCTGACCCGGAATGGGTATGTTTCGTTGGGGAATCGCCGATTAGTTACACTGGAGCGCGGCTATTTTCGGGACGGGAATTCCCCAGAAATCGGTGTGGAATATGTTCTGGGCAATTCATGTACGATCCGTCTACGTAATGCTGGTTACGCTGCGAGCGGCGCGCAGCGCCCCAAAACGCCCCATAAAACCTGGAAACAGTGCGGGGCCCGCGGCTGCTGATTCTTGCTGCTGCCGCGGCCGCCGCTGACTGCCAGCCGCCCTCTGAGCCCAGAGGGAAATCCACGCCGCGGGCAGCTGCCTGGGCCCAATTCCCGGATCGACTTAACGCGGTGCCTCCGTACCGGCAACTTCCCTTCTCTTTCCTCTGAAATCAGCCCATTTTTGCGGCGTAGTGCTACTTCGGCTTCGCCGCAGTAACATCCTCCCCATTTCCTCTGCTTCATCTCCAGAATTTCTCCAGATTTCAACAGTACACTGTAGAGAGTCAGGACGATGGCTGCGTTTCAGCCAATCGTATCACTCGAACTACAGCGTACTGTGTTACCCGCTTAGGAGACAGAGAAATGGCCGATTCTTCAACGCTGATCGACATGCAGAACATAACGAAAGTCTATCAGATGGGCGAGACGAAGGTCCTTGCTCTGAACGGCGTTTCACTCTCAATAGAAGAGGGAGAGTACGTCGCCATCGTCGGTACCAGCGGTTCTGGCAAGAGTACGCTGATGAACATCATCGGTCTGTTGGACAGCCCCACCGAGGGTGTCTTTCAGATTCGCGGCCAGAGGGCAGACGGCCTGAGCGGAAGGCAGCTGGCAGACCTGCGCAACAGGGAGATCGGATTCGTATTCCAACAGTTTAACCTGCTGGCGCGCGCCCCTGCCTGGCGGCAAGTGGAGTTGCCGCTCTTCTACGCCAACGTTGCTCGC
Source organism: Caldilineaceae bacterium (assembly GCA_965207495.1). Taxonomy (GTDB): domain Bacteria; phylum Chloroflexota; class Anaerolineae; order Caldilineales; family Caldilineaceae; genus Bin5. The sequence continues at coordinate 439,406 of OZ242287.1, read as the reverse complement.
AGTGCGGCTCGCGGGCGGGCGCTCGAGACACTGGCGCAGGTGGGTCTGGCTGACCGCGCAGACCACAAGCCGGAGGAGCTTTCGGGCGGCCAGCAACAGCGGGTGGCCATCGCCCGCGCGCTTGTCAACCGGCCCAGCCTGCTGCTGGCGGATGAACCGACCGGCGCGCTCGACACCCGTACCGGCGAAGAGGTGATGGCGCTCTTTGAAAAGCTGCACGCCGAAGGACTGACGCTTGTCGTCATAACGCACGATCAGGAGGTCGCCGAACGGGCCCGCCGCGTCATTACAATGCGCGACGGCGCGATCATCTCCGATTCGCGCGACGCAGCGGCAGTTGCTGCGCACGGAGGATCCAATGGGCTAAGCGAGCCCGCGCTTGCGCCGCTGCCGCGACCTGTCGCGATAGAGCAGATTCAGGAGAGGGTCTATGAAGCTGGTTAGATATTTTCCGGTTGCTGTCGACAGCATCAGAGCCAATAAGATGCGGGCCAGCCTGACGATGCTGGGCATTATCATCGGCGTGGCCGCCGTCCTCATAATACTGGGGGTCGGACGCGGTGCGTCAGAAGACATTCTGGGCGAAGTCGCCAGCCAGGGCACAACCCGGCTGACGATCAGTCCCAGTACGGAGAACGAAGGAGAGGGCGCTAGCAGCGCTGTCGAAACGCTGACCATGGGCGATGTGAGGACGCTGTCCGACCCTGCCTTCCACCCCGATGTCAGGCAGGTCGTGCCCCAATATGGCGGCAACATCCAGCTGGTCGCCGGCAACGAAAACACACGCGCCCGGGTGACAGGAACGACTGCGGCCTATGCTGATGTCCACAAACTGGAAATAGCCGAGGGCCGCTTTCTGACGGAGGACGAGATCACGCAGATGAGCAATGTGATCGTCATCGGGACGACTGTGGCGACCGATCTTTTCGGCCGCACGCAGGTTGTCGGCGAGAGCGTGCGCATCGATGGCGAACCGTTCACGGTCGTCGGCGTGCTGGCAGAGAGCGGCAACGCCGGTTTCGGCAGCAATGACGACAGTGGGTTCATCCCGATTGGCGTCGCCCACGGGCGCGTCTTCAGCGTCCCCCGCTATCGGGGCGAATATGTCGTCACCTCGATATCGGCCGATGCGGTGAGCGAAGAGCGGGTGGATGCGGCAGAACAACAGATCGAACAGACCCTGCGTCTGCGCCACGGTCTTGGCGCGGACGACGACAGTGACTTCAGCATCAGCACGCAGGCCAGCCTGCTCGACACGATCGGCAGCGTCACCAGCACACTGACGCTGCTCCTCAGCAGCATCGCCGCCATCAGCCTGCTGGTGGGCGGCATCGGCATCATGAACATCATGCTTGTATCGGTGACAGAACGCACCAAGGAGATCGGCCTGCGCAAGGCACTGGGCGCGCACACCAGCGACGTGTTGCTGCAGTTTCTGGTAGAGTCGCTGGTGCTGACGTTACTGGGAGGCCTGATCGGAATCGGGATCAGCTACGGGGCTGCTGTGCTGGTGTCAAGAATCCCCGGCTTCCCTATCGACGTTCTGATCGGGATCGACGCGCTGATCCTGGCATTGGGCGTCAGCGCCGGTTGTGGATTGGTTTTCGGCCTGTATCCGGCGATGCGGGCGACCCGGCTGGACCCGATCGTGGCGCTGCGATACGAGTGAGGTTCAAGTTGAGGAAAAAGGCGAACGGACGGCAGAGAGCGGTATGGATGAATCGCGAATTCGCCTGCGATCAGACATCGAGAGCAGCGGATTCCGAAACGAACGGCAGACTACTTTATCGATTGGAAGGGGCATTGATATGAACAGGAAATCTTTCTTAATTATTCTGAGCGCGATGGTGATTGGCATCGCATTCGGTGTCGGCTATGCAACTCTTCTGGGCCCGGTTGCGCCAGGACAGGCGTTATCCAGTACGGTGTCGGCAGCCGGCGCGGAGTCGGTAGCCGGTAGAGAGGCACCAGCCAGTACGGAGCCGGTAACCGGTCTTGAGACCACGCTCATCCGCCCCGCGGACACGGCCGTAGACAGCGTCACCGCGGCCGGCAATATCGAGCTTGTAGACACACAGCAGGTGGTTGCGCAGGTCAACGGCTACGTCGAAGAGGTGCTGGTGGAAGTTGGCGACGTGGTCGGCAGCGGTGATCTGCTCGTGGCCCTGGACCGGGACGCCCTGCGCAGGGTGGTGGACCAGGCCCGTATCAATCTGACGACGGCTGAACTACAACTTGAAAATCTGCTGACGGACGCCAGCGCAGCCGAAGTGGCCGCGGCAGAAGCGGACCTGAAATCGGCCGAGCAAAATCTGGCCGAGGTGCAGAACGGCGTCAGCGAAGGAGAGCTGGCCGCTGCGCGCAGCAACGCCGCCTCCGCATGGGCGCGATACGATGACCTTCGAAATGGCGCCAGCGAGAATGAACGCATCCAGCTGGCGGCAGCGGTGGAAAACGCACACGTAGCCGTACAGGAAGCCCAGACCGAGTATGACAAGGTGGCTTGGCGCGAAGATGTGGGTATGACGCGGCAGGCGGCCCAGTTGCAGCAGTCGACAATCTCCTATGAGTCGGCGCTGGCGGCCTATGAGGAGGCGGTTGCGCCGGCATCCAATGCGGATATGCAGTCGGCGCTGAGCCAGGGCCAGACCGCGCAGCAGCAGTTGGATGATCTGTTGGCCGGACCGACGGCCGTGAACATCGCCGCGGCAGAGGCCCAGGTCGCTGCGGCCCAGTCCAAGTTGGACACGCTGGTGCGCGGCGCCGATGGAACAGATATCGAACTGGCGCAGCTGTCGATCGAGCAGGCGCAGCTGACCCTGCTGGAGGCAAGGCTCGACCTGATCAAAGCGGAGCTGGTCGCTCCGGCTGCGGGTACTGTTTTGCGGGTCAATGTGGATGAAAGCGACCGGATTTCGGAGGGAACCGTCGCGATCACGCTGGCGGACCTGAGCCAGCTGCAACTGACGATCGACGTCGCCGAAGTCGATATTCCCAAGATCAGCGTCGGTCAGCTGGCGGACGTCACCATCGATGCCTTCCCCGATACGGTGTTTGCCGGCATGATCAGCGGCATCGAGCCTTCGAGCAGCGCCCAGGAGGGTGTGATCGACTACCCGGTGACGGTGCGGCTGATCGATGAAGCACTGACGCACGTGCGGCCGGGCATGACGGCTGTTGCCACCCTGCGCAGCGAAATGGCGGACGCCCGCTGGCTGGTGCCCACGACTGCGGTGCAGGAGTACAACGGCGAGACGGTTGTGGTCAAGACGGGAGACGAACAGACGCTGCCGGTCGCCGTGGTGGTGGAGGGCGTTCAGGGCGAATGGACCGTTGTCCGTTCTGCGCAGTTGCAGAGCGGCGATGAGGTACTGGGCGCCACAACCTTCGTCAGTCAGGACGACGACTGGACGCCCTTCTCCGGCGACGGGCCGCCTCCCGGTGCTTCTCGCGCCGGTGATGGGCGTCCCTAGGAGGCTGAAGGGCAGTTTTATGTAGTCAGTTCTTAGTTTTCAGTAAACACCAGTGGCTAGGTGTTAAGGGCCGGAGACTGGTGCGGCGGTGGCGGGACGGGTTTGGGGAAGGGGACGTATAGCGCTGTCTGAATCAGGATTTGCAGGACTAGAGAATTTTCAGGATGGATGGCGACCGGTGGAGTGCTGATGGAGGATTCCACGGAGGGGTAGTAGGACTGCAAGAAATAGGGGCTAGCGATCGCAGTCTAGTGCGACGCGGGCGGGACTGGTTTTGGAGGGGGCGTTGCGGGGGGTGTCCCCCCGCACAAGGGAGGGCCGAAGGCACGACCGCCCATAAGCGGAGAGAGAGGAATGAGAGATTCCTTTACTCGCCTCAGTCAGGATCGCGAATCGTTTTGAGCCGTTCATACCCAAAGGAACCCGGACCTGATGCTGGTCAAGCAACTTGCCTCAGCGGTAGAAAGCAGTTATAACGGGCCTGTGCCAGAAGAACACATTCTCATCGTTGATGACGACCGCGAGATCGTGCGCCTGTTGCGCAGCTACTTGCAACGGGAGCGGTACGCAGTGTCTGTCGCATATGACGGCGAGAGCGCGCTGCATGCGCTGCGGCGAGAGTCGCCGCAGTTGATGCTGTTGGATCTGATGCTGCCGGACAAGGATGGCTGGGAGATCACGCGCACGGTCCGCGGCGACGAGAAGCTGGCCGGCACGCTCATCATCATGCTGACGGCACGGGTCGAGGATACGGACAAAATCGTCGGCCTGGAACTGGGCGCGGACGACTATGTCACCAAGCCGTTCAATCCCCGCGAAGTGGTGGCGCGGGTGCGCGCGCTGCTGCGGCGTACGCAGCGGGCGACGGCGCGGGCGGCGGCGCTGGTTGTTGGCGATCTGCAGATGGATGTGGAGCGCCGCAACGTGCAGGTACGGGGCGCGGCCGCGGAACTGACACCTACGGAGTTCAGTCTGCTGCAGACGCTCATGGAAAGCCCCGGCTATGTCTTCACGCGCTCGGAGCTGATGGATAAGGCATTGGGGTACGACTACGACGGCGTCGATCGGATGCTGGACAGCCACATCAGAAACCTGCGCCTCAAAATCGAGAGCGATCCTCGCAAGCCCAAGCTCATCCAGACGGTCTACGGGGTCGGTTACCGGCTGACGGGAGCGCGGGAATGAACCGGCTATGGGTGCGGCTGAGCCTGGCTTTCGCGGCGATCGTTATCATCAGCTTTGGCGCCATCTCGTTCACCGCGCGCCTGTACTTCGCCGACAACAATCTGCGCTCGCTGGCTCTTACCTATTTTTCCAGGGAGGCCGGCCTGATCGATCGATTGGAGGCGTATTATGGCGACCGCGGAAGTTGGCAGGGCGTCTCGACACTGCTCGAAGGCGCCGATTCCGCGCTCTTTTTCAACGCCGCCAACAGGAGAATCCTCATACTGACCGACCCGGAGGGCCAGGTCCTCTACACAACCGCGGGCGCGGACAGGCCAAGCCGCCAAGAGGCGTCCCAATTGCAGGAGGCTCTACCCATCAGCGTCGATGGGCGCATCGTCGGCTTCCTCGATCTGATCCACCGGGAACAGCCGCCTGGACGTCAATTCAGTTTTGAACCACCACCAGATGACATCTCGTCGGGTCTTGGGGAACGGGCCAGAGAATTCCTGTTGCAGGTTCTTCTGATTGGCGCCGTACTGGCGACCGTCTTCGGCATGCTGGTAAGTCGCTGGCTCTCTGCCCCCCTCATTCATCTTGTCAACGGGACGCAGGCCATCGCCCGCCGCAATCTCAGCTTTCGGGTGACCGAACAGGGGAGTGCCGAAATGCGAGCTGTGTCGAACTCCTTCAACAGGATGGCTGCCGCGTTAGAGGACGCGGAAACGCTGCGCCGCAGCATGTTGAACGACATTGCCCACGAGCTGCGCACCCCCCTCACCGTTCTGGAAGGCAATCTGCGGGCGATCCTCGACGATGTCTACCCGCTCGAAAAGGCGGAAATCGCCCGTCTGTATGACCAGACCCGCCATCTACACCGGCTGGTAGACGATCTGCGGCTATTGGCCCAGGCGGAGGCCCGCCAGTTGCCGCTGCAGCGCACGCCCAGTGATCTGACGGGCCTGCTGGAAGAGGTGGCAGAGCTCTTTTCGCCGCTGGCGGGAGAAAAGAACATCTCCCTCGAAACCAGTTTGCCGCCGGCATCCGTTCTTGCTGCCGTCGACCGCATGCGGTTCACCCAGACATTGCAGAATCTGCTGACAAACGCCCTGCAACACACGCCGGCCGGCGGGGTGATCACGCTTTCACTGCGGGCAGAAGAAGAGACCGCCGCGATCACTGTGGCCGATAACGGTGACGGTATCGCACCAGAAGACATCGCACGTGTCTTTGATCGCTTCTACCGCGTCGACCAGAATCGGACCCGGGACACAGGCGGCGTTGGGCTGGGGCTGGCTATCGCGCAGGCGCTCGTCAAGGCCCACGACGGAAAGATCGAGGTGACCAGCGCCGGCGCGGGGCAGGGCAGCACATTTACCATTCGGCTGCCGCTGGCGCAGGCCGAGCATCCCCGGAATCCTGCGCCTGCACAAAGTGAAGCAGGCCCCGAAAGCCCGACCACGAGCCAAAGTATATGATGGAGCCATTCCCCTAACCCGCCTTCCCGACCAATCCACAGCACTGTCCTCAAATCCATCGCAAACGCTCTAATCCCGCCGCTGGCATACGTCTATGCGAAACGCGCCGTGCGAGGGGCCACAGGCCATCTGCATCGACCCAATCGCATCGACCCAATCGCATCGACCCACTTGCATCGAGCCACTGCATCGACCTAATGTAAATCCTGTTTGACACCAGGACTTTCCCCCCGCATCACGCAACGACATCGCGCCTGTCATGTCTGCCTTTACGCAATACGCATTACGCAAAAGTCGGGTTTTCATATTCAACGCACTTAGAGACAAGATCTCTTAAAACTGCCCGAAACCGGTAGAGGCGGTCAATCCCCGCGTGCACCAAGAAACCAACAGAACATTGCAAAGACCTGGATCCCAAAAGGTCTATGCCCTCAGCGTGAGGGCACCCGAAATCGCGAAAATTACACAGTAGTAGATTACACATCAACTGTGTAATTTCTCCCCGCTGCGAGCATTTCCAAAGCAGTAAAATTGAACATCCACTGTACAATTTCTCCCCGGTGCGCGCGAACCCAGAGCAGTAAAATTGCACATCCTCTGTGCAATTTCTCTCCCCGATGCGAGGGCGAGTCCAAAGCAGGAAAATTGAACATCCTCTGTGCAATTTCTCCCCGATGCGAGTATTTCCAAAGCAGTAGAATTACACATCCTCTGTGTAATTTCTCCCCGGTGCGGGCGAGTCCAATGCAGGAAAATTGAAGATCCTCTGTACAATTTCTCCACCCGCGTCTGCCGGGAACCCGCCGTCCCGGGTGCGATCCGGATCTGAACTCACCCTGACTGACCGATTCCGCAAGCTGGTCATATGCCAGCAGAGGCGCCCCTGCTGGCTGCCCTCGCTCGCCCTCAACTTTATACTGCACCCGCGCGCGAAGCTGCATTGACTTTTCTGTTGCCGATTCTTATAATCAGGGGACCGCATCCGCTGATCGAAAGCGGATTTGCATTTGCAGACAGCAGCCGGCAATGACAGATCACAGCGCCCATATGGCCGACGATGACAGGACGCACCACCCCGCAACCAATCTGGCTGTCGTCGCCATAGGTGGCAACTCCCTCATCGCCGACAACAACCGGCCGGAGATCGTCCACCAGTGGGATGCCGTGCATGAGACCACCGGGCAGATTGCCGGCATGATCGAGAATGGCTGGCAGGGCGTCGTGGTCACCCACGGCAACGGACCTCAGGTGGGGTTCATCCTGCGGCGCAACGAGCTGGCCCTCGGCGAAGTCCACACCATTCCCCTCACCCTGGTCGTCGCGGACACGCAGGGCAGCATCGGCTTCATGCTGCAGCAGGCCCTCAATAACGACTTCCGCGCGCGGCAGATCCCGCGCGAGACCACCACCATCATCACGCAGACGCGTGTGGACGAAGACGACCCCGCCTTCGACAACCCTTCCAAGCCGATTGGCAGCTTTCTGGATGAAGAGACGGCCCGCAGCTTTGAGAGCAGGGGCTGGCACGTTGTCGAGGATGCCGGGCGCGGCTGGCGGCGGGTTGTTTCCAGCCCGAGGCCGGTGGAGATCGTCGAAATCGAGGCGGTGCGCCAGGCGATCGAAATGGGCTGGGTGGTCGTGGCCTGCGGCGGCGGCGGCATCCCGGTTGTGCGCGACGCCGACGACACACTGCGGGGCGTCTCCGCGGTGATCGACAAGGATATGGCGAGCAGCCTGCTGGCGGTCGATCTGGGAGCCGAACTGTTTCTGATCAGCACCGGCGTGGAAAAGGTCGCCCTGAACTTTGGCAAACCCGATCAGATCGATCTGGATCGTCTCACCGTTGCCGAGGCCAAACGGTACCGGGAGGAAGGGCATTTTGCCGCCGGCAGCATGCAGCCCAAGATCGATGCCTGTATCGAATTTCTGGAAAACAGCAGCAATCCCCACGCCCACTGCCTGATCACCAATCCGCAGAACCTGGGACGCGCGCTGGCAGGGGAGACGGGAACGCGGATCAGTTTATAAGAACCAATTTTTAGTAGTCAGTTTTTATTTTCAGTAGCGCAGCGCGTGGGCAGCGGAGCGAACGCTGTGTTTACGAGTGGAGTTACAGTTACTGAAGTCCGGGCATGAAATCCCTAACATAGAATCAGGAGTAGGCTCGAATGCAAACCGATTTACGCGGCCGCAGTTTCATCAGTGATATGGACTACTCGAAGGAAGAGATCGAGACGGTCCTGGACGTAGCCCTTACGCTCAAACGGGAGCGTGCGCTGGGTATCGGCCATCCGCTCCTGCGCGACAAAGCGCTGGCCATGCTCTTCTTCTTCACCAGCACGCGCACGCGCTCCAGCTTTGAGGCCGGCATGGCGCAGCTGGGGGGGCACGCAGCGTTCATCGACCACGAGACAACACAGATCAGCCACGGCGACACCGGCAAGGAGATCGGTGAAATCTTTGGACGCTACTATGACGGCATCGCCATCCGCCAGTGCGACTGGGACATCGGCAACGGCTACATCAACAGCGTCGCGGAGGCCAGCCGGGCTCCGGTGCTGAACATGCAGTGCGACATCTACCACCCGTTCCAGATCCTGGCCGATCTGATGACTATCGTCGAAAAAGTAGGCGATCCCCGCGGCAAGACGATCAACGTCAGCTGGGCCTATGCGAGCAGTTACCAGAAGCCTATCTCGGTGCCGCAGAGCCTGATCCTGCAGATGACCCGCTTCGGCATGAACGTGCGGCTGACCCATCCGCCTGAATACAAACTGATGCCGGATATCGTGCAACAGGCCAAAGACAACGTCGGGCAGCACGGCGGCAGCTTCGAAATTCTCGACGATTTCGATGCCGGGTTCGAGGGCGCCGACATCCTCTATCCCAAGAGCTGGGGCGCGCTGCTGACGACCGATGACGACGAGAAGAGCGCCGAGATTGGCAGCCAGTACACCGACTGGATCACCGACGCCCGCCGCATGTCCCTGGCCAACGACAACGCCCTGTACATGCACTGTCTGCCGGCCGACCGCAACATTGAAGTCACCGATGAAGTCATCGATGGCCCCCAATCGATCGTCTACGATGAGGCGGAGAACCGCATGCACGCCCAGAAAGCGGTCATGGCACTGACGATGCGATAACTGCTAACTGCAGTGGTCAGTGGCCAGTGGTGAGTGATCAGTGGTCAGCAACAACGCGGACGTCCAATTATTGGCAGGTGCGGGTAGAGAACGAGAAACTTTGAGATGAATGGAACTGAGAGAGGCTCCTCCCGGCGCATCGTCGTCACCGGTATTGGGATGGTGACACCGCTGGGGCACGATTTGGAAAGCTCCTGGGCCGGGCTGATCGCCGGAAAGTCCGGCACCGGACCGATCACGCACTGGGACCCGACCGGATTTCCAACGCAGATCGCCGCCAGGGTCAACGACTGGGAGCCGCGTGACTACATGGACCGCAAGGACGTGCGCCGCACCAGCCGCGGCACGCAGCTGGCGTGGAAGGCAACGCAGGAGGCGCTGGCCCGCTCCGGGCTGGACCTCTCGCAGGAGGACCGTTCCCGCGTCGGCGTTGAAATGGGGCTGGCCTTCGGCGGCTGGGATATTGTTGAGGAGGAGGGCCGCAAGCTCGAGGAAGGCGGCCCCAGGCGTTTCAACCCAGCCAGCGCCACCTCCGCCTTGATCAGCGGCGCGCCAACGTTCATCGCCATCAAGTGCGGCATCACCGGCCCCACCAACAGCCAGGTGACCGCGTGCGCCACCGGCATAACCAGCATCGGCGAAGCCGCGCGGCGCATCCAGCGCGGTGATGCGGATGTCATGCTGGCCGGCGGAGCCGAGGGCTATCTGACCAAGATGGCCATCTCCACGTTCAGCCGCCTGGGCGCGGCCAGCACGCGCAACGACGAGCCGGAAACCGCCTGCCGCCCCTTCAGCGGCGACAGGGACGGCATGGTCGTCGGCGAGGGTGCGGCTGCATTTGTGCTGGAAACGCTGGAACATGCGCAGGCGCGCGGCGCGCAGATTCTGGCCGAGTTCGGCGGCTACGGGCTGAGCGAAGACGCCTTTGACATGGTGGCGCCGGACCCGGGCGGACATGGCGCAACCGAATGTATGCGCATTGCGCTGCGCGAGAGCGGTCTCGGCACCGACGATATCGACTGGATCGTCGCCCACGGCACCGGCACAATTTTGAACGATAAATCGGAAACCGCGGCCATCAAACGGATCTTCGGCGAGGAAGCCTACAACATTCCGGTCACCAGCATCAAGAGCAGCATCGGCCACGCCATGGGCGCAGCCGGCGCGCAGAGCGCGGCCGTACTCGTGCAGGCGATTCAGACCCAGCGCATCGTGCCGACGATCAACTATAATGAACGCGACCCGGACTGCGACCTCGACTATGTACCCAACAACAGCCGCGTCTGCCAGGTCGATGCCGGCCTTTGCAACGGATTCGGTCTCGGCGGCCAGAACGCCTCTCTGGTTCTCAAGCGCTTTACGGCCGTGGACAGCAGTTAGGGGCTAGTGGTTAGCAGCTGAAACTGCGTGCGAGTGGGACTGGGTCTACTTTCACTGTCCGCTATATGGAGATGGAATAATGCGTATCGAAAATCCTTTTCGCAAGGTCGAACGACTGAAGCGAGTCAAAAATCTGCCTACCGGTCCCAGCGAAGAGCGGGTGCCGCCGGGCCAGTTTGTGACCGAACGTTTTCCGGTGCTGACCTACGGCCCGACGTATCAGTACGCTTCTCTGGATGGCTGGGACCTGAGTGTCTTCGGGCTTGCCCAGGAAAAAAGCTTCTCCTGGGAAGAGTTGACGGCGCTGCCGACCAAAACGCAGACCGTCGACATCCACTGCGTCACCCGCTGGAGCAAACTGGACACGACCTGGACGGGTGTGCCCTGGCGTGAATTCCTGCGCCACATTGAAGTCGATCCGGCTGCCACGCACGTAATGGCCCACTGCGACGGCGACTATACGACCAATATCTCCCTGGATGTGCTCGACGACGACGACACAATGCTCGCCTACCTCTATCAGGGTAAAGCGATCGAACCGGACCACGGCTATCCTCTGCGCCTGCTGGTGCCGAAGAAATACTTCTGGAAGAGCGCCAAATGGCTGCGTGGATTGGAGTTCATGCGCGGCGACCGGCCCGGCTTCTGGGAACGCTACGGCTACCACATGAAAGGGGATCCCTGGCTGGAGGAACGGTTCAGCTAGCTTCCCGCAATCACATACAGATGTCGGACACAACCATCGCGGGGGGCACATCAAGCTCCTCTGAATCAAAAAATGGCTCGCCGGACCGCTCGCAGTTGGCAGTGACGCGCACGGTCACCGCCCGCATTCCCACTGCGGACGGCGTTTTCTGCCTGCACCATTTCCGCAGCGCATGGGACGGCAAAAACCACCTGGCCCTGGTACTCGGCGACGCAGAAGGCGAAGATCTGCTCGTCCGCATCCATTCGGAATGTTTCACCGGCGATGTGCTCGGCTCGCAGCGCTGTGACTGCGGCGAACAGCTGACGCGGGCGATGCAGGCCATTGCCGCGCAAGGGCGGGGCGCGCTCATCTATCTGCGGCAGGAGGGGCGGGGCATCGGCCTGGAGGAGAAGCTGCGCGCCTACAATCTACAGGATGAGGGCTACGACACGGTAGACGCCAACCTGCTGTTGGGCCACCAGGCCGACGAACGGGACTACACCGCCGCCGCCCTGATCCTGCAGGAGTTGGGCGTGCGGTCGGTGCGGATGCTGACGAACAACCCGGCCAAGATCGAAGGGCTGGCCGCGCTGGGCATCGAAGTGCGGGAACGGATCCCCCTGCAGATGCCGTCGAATCCGGAAAGCCACGCCTACCTGGAGGCCAAGGTCGCGAGGATGCGCCACATCATCCGGCTTAACGGGCAGAGCGGGCCGGAGAAAACAGAAGAGAGTGAAGAGAAGAGAGGAGAGAGAGAACACCTCACGCATGGCCAGGCGGAAGTGTACCGGTCACAACTCGATGGGTTGCGCGCCCGTTTACAGAGCCACAATGGCTGCGAGGTAAAAGAAAACAGAAGCAAGAACGCGTTTCTTCTCACGCCTCGACCGTTCGTCACGCTCAGCTATGCCCAGAGTCTCGACGGTTGCCTGACCGCCTGCCAGGGAACGCCTTTCCCCATCAGCGCTCCTGCCTCGCTGACGATGACCCACGCGCTGCGGGCCGCCCACCGCGCGATTCTGGTCGGCGTCGAAACGGTGCTGGCCGACGACCCCGCCTTGACGGTGCGGCTGGTTTCCGGTGACAATCCCCAGCCGGTGATCCTCGACTCCCAGCTGCGCACGCCGCCGGACGCACGCCTTCTGCACGGCTGCAACGGCCCCTGGATCGCGACAACGCCCCAAGGCGCGCAGTCGTCACGCCGGCAGCGCCTGGAAAAGGCTGGCGCACGCATTTTGACTTTGCCCGCGGATGAAGATGGCCGCGTAGATCTGGCCGCTCTCCTCACCTGCCTCGGCGCCGAAAGCATCCGCTCACTGATGGTCGAGGGCGGCGCCCGCGTTCTGACCAGCTTCCTTGAAAGCGGCCTGGCCGACTATGCCGTGATCACGATCGCGCCGGTCTTTCTGGGCGGCTATCAGGTAATCCAACCGGCGCGTGCGGGGGACGAGATGCGCGCCGTGATGCCGCGTCTGCAGAATGTCCAGCAGGTGCAGTTGGCGACCGATACGGTGCTGTGGGGGGAGTTTGAAGAAAGAGCTGCCCGCAACGGCAGGTCTGCGACGTGAGTCTTGCTTCCAATCGTGTGAAGCGGCGCGCAGTGCTGTTCACGGCGCCGGGCGCTGTCGAGGTATGCTCGGAGGAAATGGCGCCGCCGCAGGGCGACGAGCTGCTGATCGAAACGGTCGTCTCCGCCATCAGCGCTGGCACGGAGATGCTCTTTTACCGCGGACAGGTTCCCGCCGGCATGGCCGCCGATAGCTCGATCGCCGGTATGACCGACGAGGTGCGCTACCCGCTGAAATACGGCTATGCCTGCGTCGGGCGCATTTGTGAATCTCCCGACCCGCTGGTTCGACAAGCGGAAACAACGGAAGCGGATGGGCCGACAGACGCAGCAGGCAAAGAGAACAACCGCTACTACTTCGCCTTCCATCCCCACGAAAGCCATTTCTGCGCCAGCCCGCAGGCGCTCCTGCCGGTGCCCGAGGGTATACCGCCGCGGCAGGCCGCGCTGTTGCCCAATGCCGAGACGGCCGTCAACCTGGTGATGGACGGCGCGCCGCTTGTGGGCGAGCGGGCAGTGGTGATGGGGCTGGGCATCGTCGGGCTGCTGACAACCGCTCTGCTGGCGCAGTTCCCCCTGGCCGCGCTGATCGCCGTGGACCCGCTGCCGCAGCGGCGGCGCCTGGCCCTGCGGCTGGGCGCGAGCCAGGCGATCGATCCCGGCGCCGCAGACGGCCCTGCAACACTGCAAAAGGCGCTGACCGACGCGGGAGAAGGGCAGGGCGCCGATCTGATCTACGAACTCTCCGGCCAGCCGTCGGCTCTGGATGCGGCGGTCTCGGCGGCCGCATTCGACAGCCGCATCGTGGTCGGTTCCTGGTACGGGACCAAGGCGGCCGCGCTCCAACTGGGCGGCTCCTTTCACCGCAACCGCGTCCGCCTGATCAGCAGCCAGGTGAGTACAATCGCTCCCCAGCTGCGCGGCCGCTGGACAAAGGCCCGCCGCATGGAGAGCGCCTGGCAGTTGCTGGCGAAGCTGCCGGCGGAGGAGCTGATCTCGCACAGGTTCCCGCTGGAGCAGGCAGCCGAGGCATACAGCCTCATCGACAGCTGCCCGGAACAGACTTTGCAGGTTATTCTTAACTATAGTTTTTAGTAGTCAGTTCTTAGCTTTTAGTGAAAATCGCGACCACGTTACTGAAGATTGAAAGCATAAAGAATTAACTCTCGGACGAAAGGATCAGTTCGATGTACAAATTGGCAGTACAGCGGGATTTTGTCGCCCAGCATTTCCTGATTGGCGGCGATTGGGGGCCGGAAAACGAGTGGCATTCGCATCACTACCGGCTGGAGTTCCAGCTGGAGGGCGGGGAGCTCAATGAGCACGGCTACCTGGTGGATATCGTGCATGTAGAAGAGCTGCTGGAAGGGCTGGCGGGCCGCTATCGCGATAAGACGCTCAATGATCTGCCGGAATTCGAGGGCCTCAATCCGAGTATCGAGCATTTCTGTCGCATCGTTGGCAACAGCTTTTCCGACGGGCTGAACGCCGCCAATATCAGCGCGGTCACCGCCCGCATCTGGGAAAACGAAATCGCCTGGGCCTCCTACCGGGTGGAGCGCAATCCTGGTAACTGACCCCTAGCCACGGCGGCTCATGCGCATCGCCCTGCTCATCTACGGTTCTCTGGATACGCTCTCGGGCGGTTATCTCTACGACCGCAAGCTGGTCGAGCATCTGCGCCAGGCCGGCGATTCCGTCGAGATCGTGTCGCTCCCCTGGCGCAGCTACCCGGCGCATCTGGCCGACAACCTCTCGTTGCGCCTGTACCGGCGCCTGCGCGACCTTCCCGTGGACATTCTCCTGCAGGACGAGCTGAACCATCCTTCTCTCGCGCTAGTCAACCGGCGGCTGCGACGGCTTCAACCCCGCTATCCAATGATCAGCATCGTCCACCACCTGCGCAGCAGCGAACAGCACCCGCGCCGGCTGCTGCCCCTGTACAGTGCGGTCGAGCGATCTTATCTGCGCTCGGTTGACGGCTTCATCTTCAACAGCCGGACGACCCAACAGGCGGTGGCTGGACTGCGAGGAGAGAGCGAAGAGGAGAGAGGAGAGAGTGAAAACCTGGCTCCGCTGGGAGGCGTGATCGCGTACCCGGCCGCGGATCATCTGCCGGTTCCGGACGAACACGCGGCGGAGCAGCTGATCGGCGCCAGAGAGAGCGATGCTGGTCCGCTGCGCATCCTTTTCGTCGGCAATCTGATCGCGCGCAAGGGGCTGCACCATCTGATCGCCGCGCTTGCCCGTCTGCCGCAAGCCGACTGGCTGCTGGACGTCGTCGGTGATGAAGCGGTCGACGGCGCATACGCGGCGGCGCTGCGCAGGCAGATCAGCGCGGCCGGACTGGAGGATAACATCCGCCTGCACGGGCGCGTGTCGGGCGAGGCGTTGGCGCAGCAGTACAGCGCCGCGCACCTGCTGGCGGTGCCGTCGTACGAGGGGTTCGGGATTGTAAACCTGGAGGCGATGGCTTTCGGGCTGCCGGTGCTGGCCGGTGTTCACGGCGGCGCCGGTGAAATCGTCCGCCACGGCGTCAACGGCTTTCTGGTAGAGCCAACGGACATTGACGCCATTGCCGCGCATCTGTCCGCCTTAGCAGGGGACAGAGCGCAACTGGCCGCCCTCGGCCGCAACGCCCGGCAGCGCTTCGCTTCCCACCCGCGCTGGGCGGACTCCGCGGCGGCCATCCGGCAATTTCTGACAACTTGTGTTCAGTGACCGTCGGGACTTGATATGACAGACGCCTTCGATTTCACCCGCTACCTGGCCTCCAAACGCACCGTAGACGACCGCGCGCTCAACCGGCACGTCTGGCAGAAGCTGGCGGATGCAGTAGATGGCGAACTGCCGCGGGACCGCCCCTTGCGCGTACTGGAAGTGGGCGCGGGCATCGGCACGATGGTCGAACGTGTTGTCGAGTGGGGGCTGTTTCCTCGCTCAGGCTTTGACGTTGATTACACAGCGATCGACAGCGAAGAGAGTAATATCGAGGTGGCCCGGCGGCGGCTGGCCCACCTGACGTCCGGCGGGGAGGCGGGGCTGCGGGTTCAGTTGGAGACAGCCAATCTGTATGAGTTCGCGGCCCGGCAGGAAAACCGGCATGAGTTCGATCTGATCATCGCCCACGCGCTGCTGGACCTGCTCCACCTGCCGACGGCGCTGCCCGGCCTGTTGCAGATGGTGCGCCCCGCCGGTCTGTTCTACTTCAGCATCAACTTCGACGGCGCAACGCTCTTTCTGCCCGAAGTCGACCCCGAACTGGATGGCCGCATCGAAGCGCTCTATCACCGCTCAATGGACACACGCATCACGGACGGGCAGCCCTCCGGCGACAGCCGCACCGGGCGCAGGCTGTTCCACGCGTTGCGAGCGTGCGGGGCGGAGGTTCTGGCGGCCGGAAGTTCCGACTGGGTGGTGCATTCGGTGGGCGGGGCCTATCCCGCTGATGAGGCCTACTTTCTCGGTTGCATCTTGCACTTCGTCGGCTCGACGCTGCGCGGGCATCCGAAATTAGATGCGAGTGAGTTTGAGGACTGGCTTAGAATTCGCCGGCGGCAGGTCGCCCGCGGGGAGTTGGTGTATGTCGCGCATCAGTTGGATTATTGTGGGCGCGTGGGTTGACGGACGACAGAGTACAACAAGAACTTCAGATGTAGTCTTAAGATTCAGTTAGTGGAGGATCGAAGAGGAGAAATGATGCCCATGCACAACCCTGTCCATCCGGGCGAGATCGTGAGGTGGGACTGCCTTGAACCGTTGGGGCTGACAGTGACGCGGGCGGCGCAAGGGCTGGGTGTGAGCCGACAGGCATTGTCGAGACTGGTAAATGGGAAGGCTGACTTGTCGGTCGAGATGGCGCTGCGCCTGTCTCAGGCGTTCGGCTCTACACCGGAGACTTGGCTGGGCATGCAGACGGCCTATGACCTGTGGCATGTCCGCAACCGAACTAAAGAGATCAAAGTTGAACGATTCGCGTTGCCCGGTTCAGTGTAGCCGCTTACTATTTCCACCGTTCCAGACGCAGTTGGTTGTTCTCTATTCGCCTTCAAAATAAGCCGTGTCGATGCGATTCAGGTCGTAGACGGCCTCGGTGGTAACGCCAACATTGTAGTCGAGCATGTGTTCGGCAAATTGGCGTCCGTCGATCAGAACAACCCTCATGCCCGCAATGAACCGATGTCGGCCCGGTACTCTGCCACCAGGCGGCTGTCATCTTCGGGGCTAATCTGCTGCTCGCGTGTCCGCTGTTCGCCATAGAGGAGGAGCTGTTGCCACTCTTTCTCCTCCCTGTAACGGGACAGAGCTTCGAGCAAAAGCGCGCTGCGGGAAATGCCTTCCTGCTTTGCCATCTCTTCCACCCAGTCCGCCATCTCACGAGGCAGGGAGAAGGTGACTTTCCTGGTTGATTGCGGCATATGTACCTTTCATGGCCCTCTGTCAACTGTCATCTGCCTCGGCGATCTCCCCGTCCACAAGCTCCACCATCTCATCGACAATATCATACGCAGCGCTGGGCCGGCCCAGCGCGCGGGCGCGGGCCGACATCTGTGCCAGCTGATTGCCGCCGGCCCATTCGGTGACGATGGCGGCGATGCCGTCCGGCGCATCACAGTAGGCGCCGACGCCGTTCTCCACCACATACGACACGTTGCCCGCCTCCTGCCCGGGGATGAATCCGCTCAAGAGGATGGGGAGCCCGCAGATCAGCGCCTCGGCGATTGTGCCCGGCCCGGCCTTGGTAATCACGCAGTCGCTGGCGACCATCCAATCCTGCATGTTGTCGACGAAACCGAGTGCCTGCACCGAAATCGGCCACTCTGACCGCTGTAACACTTGGCGCAGACGCTTATTGCGGCCACAGATGACGACCAGTTGAACGTCCTTTCCCGTTTCCGCCAGGCGGGCGGCCACCGCGCGTGCAATCGCCGCGACCGGGCCCATGCCCTCGCCGCCGCTGAGAAGCAGTACTGTAAACTCAGCGTCCGCCAACCCCAACCGGGCGCGTGCCGCCTCTCTGTCCGGCAATGAGCCGGCAAAATCGGGGCGCACCGGCAGACCGAGCAGACGAATCTGGCTGGCGCGAAGGCCATGCCGGCGGGCTGACGCGGCCGCATGCTCGTTGGCAACAAAACAGCGCTCGACCCGCACATGAAACCAGCCGTGATGAAACGATGCCAGATCCGTGACGACCGTTACAAAGGGAATCGCGGCGCCCTCCTGCTCAAGCAAACGCAAAAAGATATGCTGCATGAACGGGTGTACTGAAATGACCAGCTGCGGGCGGTGGGCCTGCAGGACTTTGCGTAGTTCGTTGCGGCTGATCAGATAGACCAGGCTCAGGGCGGCAGAGAATGCTCGCTCGTTGTCGAAAACGGCCCAGAGCAACTTCCAGAACCAGAGAGCGCGGGCAACGATCGGGCTGTACATGCGGGGCATCCGGTTGATGGGCCAGGGGGTGTAATCGGTCCAAAGATCAACGACCTCCACCTCAAACCGGTCGGGATAACGGGCGGCAAAGGCGGCCTGCAGGGCCTGGGCGCTGGCGCGGTGGCCGCCCCCGGTATCGCTCATCAGAATCAGAATTCGACTGCGGTTCATATGATGGGGAAGCTCTGCCCGGCGCTGTAAACCGGACCGCGGGGAAAGTGTCTTGCGACACCGATAGGGAATCTGTTCTCTGGCGGCAAAAATAGTTCGCCGCGTATGGGAATCGATTATACTGTAGACGGTACCACAAAGCCATGTCACCTGTTTTCAGGACGCTATGAAATCCAAGCTGGCGGTTCTCATTTCGGGCAGCGGATCGAATCTGCAGGCCATCATCGACGCGGTGGCGGCGGGCAGCCTGGACGCGCAGATTGCGGTCGTTGTCTCCAACCGCAAGGACGCCTACGGGCTGGAAAGGGCGCGGCGGGCGCAGATCCCCAACCGCTACTTCCCGCTGAAACCATACCGCGACGCGCAGCGCAGCCGCGCCGAATACGACGCCGACCTGGCCGCGTTGGTGAGCGAGTACGCGCCGGACTGGGTGGTACTGGCCGGTTGGATGCACATACTCAGCGAGCAGTTTCTGGGCCGCTTTCCCAACCGGGTCGTGAATCTGCACCCGGCGCTGCCCGGACAGTTCCCCGGCGCGCACGCGATTGACGACGCGCTGGCGGCCTTTGCTCGCGGTGAAATCGACCATACCGGCGTGATGGTCCATCTGGTGCCGGATGCGCGCGTGGACGAGGGGCCGGTGCTGGCGGAGCAGGCCGTACCGATCTGTCCTGGCGACACGCACGAAACCTTGGCCGAACGTATCCACGCGGTGGAGCACCGGCTGTTGGTGGAGACCCTGAGAAAACTGATCGGATAGCGTCTGCGGCCAGCAGCGGGCACGGCGATCGAGTGAGTCGTCAAGTCCGCTGTTCAGACAGACGCTGGCTGGGTCTCCCAACCCGGCCTTCGGAGGCGATGATGCGACTGGGACTCAACACAGGCTATTCCGGCGGGAAGATTGTGCTGCCGATGGAACTGATCCGCGAGGCGGACCGGCTGGGCTACTATGCGGTGTGGACGGCTGAGGCCTACGGCTCTGACGCGGTATCTCCCCTGGCGTGGATCGGCGCGCAGACCGAACGGATTCACCTGGGCACGGCGATCCTGCAGATGGCGGCCCGCACGCCGGCGATGACAGCCATGACCGCCATGACGCTGGACCAGCTATCGGGCGGGCGTATGCTTTTGGGGCTGGGCGTCTCCGGTCCGCAGGTGGTGGAGGGCTGGCACGGCGTCGGCTATGCCAGGCCCCTTGCCCGCACGCGCGAGTATATCGAAATCGTACGCCGCATTTTCGCGCGTGAGGAGCCGCTGGCATTTGAAGGCGAGTTTTACCAGTTGCCCTACAGCGGGCCCGGCTCGTTGGGGCTGGGCAAACCGCTGAAAAGCATCCTGCACGGGCGGGCGGATCTGCCGATCTACTTGGCGGCGATTGGCCCGCAGAATGTGCAGCTGGCGGCAGAACTGGCCGACGGCTGGCTGCCGATCTTCTTCGCGCCGGAGCATTACGCTGCGACGTTCGCCGAGGCGGTGACTGCCGGGCGGGCGCGGGCCGGCCAACAGGGCAGGCCGGACGGGTTCGACATCGCGCCGTCGGCGGCGGTCGTGGTGGGGGACGATCTGGCGAGTTGCTGGATGCAGCTCAAGCCGATGCTGGCCCTGTATATAGGCGGGATGGGGAGCAGAGGCAGGAATTTCTACTACAACCTGGCCTGCCGCTACGGTTTTGAAGAGGCGGCAGACAGGATCCAGACGAGCTATCTGGCCGGCGACCGGGCCGGTGCGGTGCAGGCTGTGCCGGATGCGCTGGTGGACGCGGTCTCCCTGTGCGGCAGTCGCGCCCGCATTGCCGATCGATTACAACTCTGGCAGGCGGCGCCGATCACGACTCTGACCGTGATGACCGACAGCATCGAAACGGTGCGAATGATGGCGGAGTTGGCGCTTTAGAGGGCGAAAAAACCGGTAAGCGCCGCCGTGCCCCATAGCAAAGCGGGAGAGCGGCACACACTTCGCTCTCCTCTTACCTCTCTCTTCTTCTTCTCTACCTGGTTATTGCACAGCGCCCCGGGCTGCAACCATCTGCGTGGGCCGCTTCAACATCATCCACATGATGGTGGCGCCGACAAAGGAGAGCGTCACGCCCAGCGCGAAGAGGTTGGTGTAACCCCATTTCTCAATGATCTGGCCGCCGCCGAAGCTCACCAGCCCAAAGCTGAGGCCCATCGCCGTGTTTACCGCGCCGTAGGCCAGCGAACGCCAGTGCTTCTCGATCATCTCCATCTGATAGACCTGAAGAGCGGGCATGCGCACGGCCGAAAGGACCATGGAGGCGAATTGGCCAAGGGCGGCGGCAAACCACTGGGGGATGAGAATGAGGGGGATCATGGTCGCGGCGCCGCCGATGGTCGTTGCCATGAGCGTCCAGCCGTTGCCGCGACGGCGGGCGAGCATCGGCAGCAGCATGGGAGCGAAGATGGAGGCGAACTGCCCCGCGCTGGAGATGATCCCGATCGTAAAGGTGGTCAGTTGCAGCTCCGTGTCCATAAAAGCGTTACAGAAGGAGTAGCAGGTTGCGCCGGCCGCCTGGCTGAACCAGACGAACAGGATCAACATGCTGACGGGGACGACGGGAAAAGAACCCCCCAGAGTTGGTTTCTCTCTGTGTTTGCCGCTCCGCTCTGCATCGCCGATGCGCATCAAGGGGATAAGGGCCAGCGCCAGAACCGCAGGACTCAGCCAGAGTGCCAGACGATACGGGGCGGGGTTGTCGAGTCCGACGCCGATCATGGATGCGATAAGGCCCGGCAGCAGGCCGGCAAAGGGGGTACCGACAAAAGCGCCAAGGCCGCGCAGGACGCCGGTCGTAGCGTAGGCGCTGTTACGGTTTTCGTCAGAGGTCAGCCCCATGAGCGCCGGCACCATGTTGATGCTGAAAAGGGCGTAGCCGCCGGAGACAACCATCATCGAGAAAACGGGCCAGTAGTAGCTGAGGGAGTCTGGCACCGATTCGGTCAGCGGCAGCATCGCCATGCCCAGGACGGTCACGACGATGCCGATGCGCATGGTGCGTGTCAAACCGAGCCGGCTCCCCAGGACGCCGGCGGGCAGGCTCATCACCATGTAGCTCAATGCGCTGGCCGAGTTAAACACGCCGAAAAAGACCATGCCGTAGCCCAGGCGCAGAATGTAAAAGGTCTTGAGGAAGGTCTGGATGCCGAAAAAGCTGACCGCCACGAGGCCGACGACAATCAGGAGCATATTGACATCATGATGGAAGCGGGGGCGGTCTGTCCACAGTGACAGGAGTTTCGTCATGGGAGCACTGTTTCGACTGAAAAACTTAATCGGTTTAGCCGTTAAGACAAGACCAGTATCTTACACCAGGAACGGGTTGAAGAAAAACCTGAAATGCGCGCAGGCATTGTGCCGAAATGGCGTGCTTTTCAGGCGAGTCTGCGGGCAGATAGAGTGGTGTTTGGGGGCAGTCTGCCCCGTAGATACGCGTGCGTCTGCTTTGCGTAGTGTCGTGGGCAATATGGGTACGATCTGTCTACGGTTTTGCGCATTGTGCATGGGAGAGCGCAGAGGCGGCGCCCAGGTTGCGCTCAGCCTTCAATCGGCTTGGAGGTGTAGGGCTCTTGGCTGATGAGCTGGGCGGTCATGCCGCCGTCGGCGTAGATGTTGGCGCCGGTGATGGAGGCGCTGCGGTCGCTGAGCAGGAAGGCGGCCAGCTCGCCGATCTCCTCCGGGGCGATCACCCGGCCGATGGGAATGTTGGTGCGCCAGAAGTCCAGGCATTCTTCGGGGCTGGGCGCGGCATCCTGCAGGTCCTGCCAGATCTGGGTGTCGAGCAAACCGGGGGAGATCGCGTTGACGCGGATGTTGTGCGGGGCCATTTCGAGGGCGAAGCTTTTGCCCATCATGACGACGCCAGCTTTGGCTGCGTCGTAGGGGCCGGCGCCGGGCATGGCCGCGTGGGCGTGGACGCTGGCGATGTTGACGACGCTGCCGCCGCCGGGAGATTGTGTGAGAATCTGCCGGCAGACCTTTTGGGTCAGAAAGAAGACGGCGCGCAAATCGACGCGGATGATGTGCTCCCAGTCTTCGGCGGTCGTATCCAGGAACGGTTTGGCGAAGTTGATGCCAGCGTTGTTGACAAGGCCATCGACGCGGCCGAATGCGGCGATAGCTTTCTGCACCAATTCGGCCTGGGCCCCATCGTCGCCGACATCGCAGTGGACGGCCAGGGCTTCGCCGGGCAGGCTGTCGGCGACATCACGCGCGGCCTGCCCACGGATATCGGCCACCACAACGTTGGCGCCCTCGCGGCTGCAGACCGCGGCGATACCGGCGCCCAACCCCCCGCCGGCGCCGGTCACAATGACGGTTTTCCCTGTCAGTAGCATCAGATTCTCTCTCCGTCCTGTGCAACTGTTTGTCCGTTGGCATAGACCGGTTCGGCAGCCGAGGCCAGCGCGGCTTTGCGGTCGCGGCGCACGCGTGCCAGGTAGTCGCGCATCGTCTCGAGGCCGAACTCTTCGATCAGCTGCTCGCTGGAGAGGCCCGGGACTTGCGAGCCGAAGACCAGATGGCAGTCCTGCTTCAGCCACTGAGTAAAGGCTGCGGTCGGCCCATGGCGTTCGAAGAGGGCCTTCAGGCTTTCCAGGTTATAGTCGGGGTGTAGCAGGCGGCGGTCAAGGTCGATCCGGGCGGTGACCACGGGCGAGCGGCCGGTGCGGTCTCTGGCCTCGCGTCTGACGGCAAGGATCTCGCGGCCGGCCACGTCGACGAAGGTGGACTGCTCTTTCCAAACCGCGGCCATATTAAAGCCGAACTCCATCGCCCATTTGCTCAACATGCGCCCGCCGGCCCACATCGAGGGCCAGATCACCAGTTCGGCGCGGTTGCGGCAGAGACCGGAGCCGACCTCCCAGTAGTTGAGATCGAAGCAGATGCAGAGCCCCACACGGCCGAAGTCGGTCTCGAAGACGGGCGTTTCCACACCGGGCGTGATGCCGTTGTTGAGCTCGCCGTGGGTGGGGAAGTTTTTGCGGTAGACGCCGACGATTTCGCCTTGGCGGTCGATGAGCACGGCGCAATTGTAACGGCGGCCGGCATCGTCGAGCAGGAGCGGGGCGACGACGTAGAGCTCATGCTGACGGGCTGCTTCGGAGAGCGCGGCGATGGTCGGCCCCTCGAGAGTCTCGGCCGCGTTCCAAGGGGCGGCGGTATCGAGGCAGTTGCAGATTTCGGGGAAGGCGACAATGTCGCTCTGCTCCTGGGCGGCATCGGCGATGTAGCCGCACATGCGGTCGAGGGTTTTCTGTAGTCGGCCCGGCTCGTTTCCGGGTAGGGTGGGGAAGTTGACCAGGCTGATGTTGGCAAAGCGGCTCATGGGATGCCTCCTGTCGGCTGGGGTCGCGGAGAGTTGTTCGCGCTCTTGATGCGACCATTTTCGCCGGTACATTCAACCCTGTCAACCGCTGCGAAAGAGCGTTGTCCGAGCCGAATCGATCCACAAAGATATCCAGTCAGACAGCTGGAGTCGGCGGGCAGCGATTGCAGCATCGCGCGGGTTCAATGTAAGATGCGGCGAGGAATTCTCTCACAACTCAACGTTCCACTGAAAGGCCTCCCCATGTCGAACAGACAGTCGCGCCCCAACATCATATTCGTGCTGACCGACGACCAGGGCTACGGGGACCTGTCCTGCCTGGGCAATCCGCTTCTGAAAACGCCTACCCTGGACCGCATTCACGCCGACAGTGTGCGTCTGACCGACTTTCATGTGGCGCCGATGTGTACGCCGACGCGCGGCGAGCTAATGACAGGCCAGGACGCACTGCGCAACGGGGCGACGTTCGTCTGTATGGGGCGTTCGTTGCTGCGCGCCGACCTGCCGACGATGGCCGATATCCTGGCGGACAACGGTTACCACACCGGCCATTTCGGCAAATGGCATCTGGGCGACAACTATCCCTACCGGCCGCAGGATCGCGGTTTCCATGAGACGATCCATCATCCCGCCTTCGGCATTACCTCTGCGGCCGACTACTATGGGAACGACTATTTTGACGACCACTACCGCCATAAGGATGAGATCAAGCAGTACATGGGCTACTGCACCGACGTCTGGTTCGAGGAGGTGATGCGTTGGATGCAGGGCTGCCATGATCGGAATGAGCCGTTTTTTGCCTATATTGCGACCAATGCGCCGCACGGCCCGTACTGGGTTCCCGACGAATACCGACAGCCGTATCTGGACGGCATCAAGCGGGATGAGGCCAGCTTTTTCGGCATGATCGCCAATATTGACGAGAATATGGCGCAGTTGGAGAAGTTCCTGCAGGACAACGAGATCCGTGATAACACGATCCTGATATTCATGACCGACAATGGCACGGCGATGGGTGAGGGAATCTACAATGCGGGGATGCGGGGCAGGAAGACTTCGCTCTACGAGGGCGGGCACCGGGTGCCCTGCTTCATTCGCTGGCCGGAGGTGGGGCTCGAGGGCGGCCGCGATGTCGGTGGGGTGACACGCGGGGTCGATATCCTGCCGACGCTGATCGATCTGTGTGATCTGCAGGCGCCGGACGGCTGGACGTGCGACGGTCTGTCGCTGGCTGCGCACCTGCGGCGTCCGGACCAGGCAGTGGCGGACCGGACGTCGGTTGTACAGTATGGGCACGCCAATGAAGGCGCCGGATTCGGCTTTACGGGCAGGGACCGGGCCGCGGTGATGTGGGGGCAGTGGCGGCTGGTCGATGGGCGGGAGCTGTATAACATCGGGGAGGATCCGGGCCAGCAGCAGGACGTCGCCGCGGCCAATACCGAGCTGGTCAAGCGGCTGCGGGGGCAGTACGGGGCCTGGTGGGACGACGTAGGCAGTACGCTCACGAGCTATCAGGCCTTGACGATCGGCTCCGATGCGGAGAACCCGGCGCGGCTGTGCAGCTGCGACTGGGCCTGGGTGTATGCGGATAACCAGCGCGGCATTCGCGGCCCCGTCATGGACAGCGGCACCTGGCACGTTGACGCGGCGCGCGCCGGTCTCTACAGTTTTACGCTGCGCCGCTGGCCGGAGGAGTCCGGCCTGGGCATCTCCGACCCGGCGCCGGTTATGCAGGGGGTGGACGGCAGCTGGCCCGCGGGCCAGGCGCTGCCGGTCTCCGCCGCCTGGCTGCAGGTGGGCCGCAGCGAGCAGACGCTGCCCGTGCCGCCGGACGCGACGGGGCAGACCTTTGAGATGGCGGTGGAACGCGGGCCGACCACGGTGAAGAGCTGGTGGCGAGATGAGCAGGGAGATCCGCTGGCCGGGGCGTACTACGTGACCGCTGAACGGCTGCGGGATTGAAAGTTCAGTGGTCGGTGGTTAGTGGTCAGTAACGGCGGTGAATCTCTGCTGTGTGCCGGGCTTGCGGGCTATTGGGATGAAGGCAGGTCGCGGCCGTTGGTGAAGCCGGGGCCGCCGGCGGCCATGTGGCCGTAGCTGGCGCCGTTGGGGTCATCCGTGACCCAGAAGGAGAAGAGTTGCCCCGACTGCAGATGGAATTGCAGTCTGCAGTGTTGACCGGCCAGCGCGGCGAGATCGGCGCCGGACGACCATTTCACCTCGGCGCAGGTGCTGTCCAGGCTGAGCGCAGCGCAGGCGTCGGCGCCCAACCCCTCCACAGTTTCCCCGTTACTGTCCAACACGGACACCCTCAGTTCGCCCTGCGGCGCATTGACATTGACGAAAAGACGGCCGCCGTTGAAGGTAACGGAGCGCGTGGTCAGTGTGCCGCCCCCGGCGCCGGCTTCCATGCTTGCGAAGCCGTCACGGCGGAGGGTGGCCAGCCCGGTGCTGGCGCCGGCGTACATGACGCGCCGCGACAGGCCGGAATCCCCGATGTCGTTGGAACCCAGTTTGGGCGACAGGCCGGAAAACCCGGTGAAATAGATGAAGATGCGGTCGTGGACGACCATGCACAGGCCGCCGCAGGCATGGAGGTAGGCCCGGTTCCAGTCGCCTATTTTGCGGCTGGAGGCCAGGAAAGGCGTGCGGTCCGGGCGGCTGAAGTGGAAGCCGTCGCGGCTGTAGGCCAGCTCCAGGTCCATGGTTTTGGGGACGCCTTCGTCAGCGCAGATGTCGTTTTCCGGGCCGCGGAAGATGGCGAACATCCCCAGCATGAGGCTCTCGTAGGGGGTCACGTTCACGTCGTAGAGGGCGACGCGATGGTTGGGGCGGGCGGGGTCGGGCTGGTCGTGGTGGTCGATGCGTTGCCAGAAGACCTCTTCGGTATCCATGTCCCACTGCGCGCCTTGCAGGAAATCGTCCGATTCTCTGTAGAAACGGGCGCGCAGCCTGGTGGTCTCGTCGATGTGGGCGGCGCGGCGGATGCTAATGCACCATTTGCGGCGGAAGGGGTTGTAGAAAAAGGATGTGTTGTCGCCGACCTGCGTGGTGATGACCGGATCGCTCCAGTGGATACCGTCGGGCGAGACCTGCGCCCAGCCTTCGGAGACCATTTCCCCTCTGGCCATTTGAGTCGGCCAGCTGCCGGGTGGGATGGGGGGCTGGCCCGGCTTGGGCTTGTAGTGGCGGTAGAACTGGAACATCTTGTAGCGCTGCGCGGGGTCGGGTGTGTCGCTGTCGAGCCAGACGAGACAGCCGTCGCGGTCAGATCCATCGTTGTTCGGCCACACCAGGTTGGTCCCGGGCGTGACGTCGAGTTGCGGGCGGTCCCAGTGGATGCCGTCGGTGCTGGTGGCCAGGGCGGTGCTGTGGAACCAGCCGGGCATATACCAGAGTTTGAACAGGTTGTCCTGCGGGTCGTACCAGGCGCCGTCGTTGAAAGGCGCGGCCATCGGGCAGAAGCCGGAATCCATCTCCTCCTCAGTTTCGGGGCTGAGCACCGGGCTTTGCGGGTGGATTTCCGGTTTGCCATAAGCCCGTGTCAGGGAGGTCTCGGCGATCAGAAAGTCGTCCACAAAGAGCTGGCGGCCCAGGTCGATGGGGATGACCTGTGGGGGATGGGAGAGATAGGGCACGGGGATCGGCTCGCGCGAGCCTTCGATCACATTGCGCGGCGGCCAGGTCTGCGGGAGGGTGATGCCGTTGTAGAGTGTTTCGTTTGCCATGTCCTGATCTCCGAGAAGGTCTGGGCTGCGACTTTGTTGATGATTGGTGTTCGCTGGTGACTGAACCTGGTTGGCGTCTCAGGTGGCGTGAATTGGCCATTAATGATTCGGAATAGACCCCAATAGACCCTAATAGACCCCTGATAGACCCCTGATAGACCCCTAATAGACCCCAATAGACCCCTAATAGACCCCTAATAGACCCCTAATAGACCCCAATAGACCCCTAATAGACCCCTAATAGACCCCAATAGACCCCTAATAGACCCCAATAGACCCCTAATAGACCGGAATGAGCAGAATGAGCCATGAATGAGCCGGAATTGGCCAGGAATTGGCCAGAATAAGCCGGAATTGGCCAGAATAAGCCACTATAAGCCACTATACTGATTCTACAGAAGATCCCAGCGCACCCCGCGCCCTTGTCCTGTGGGCACGATAGGGGTGAAAGTTCGCAGGACAACACGCGAACGCTGTATCAGATCATCTGAGGCTGCTGGCGTAGACGAGTTCGATGTCGCCGTGGATGGCGTATAAGCAGGCATGATAGAGGCGCACGTCGATGCGGAGCGGCGTGCCGACGTGTTCGGCCAGGTCGGCCTGATCTTGCCATTGGGGCTGCCAGGCGGTCGAGTCGCCGCGGAACGGCTGGCACTCATCGAAGGTGTAGCCGGGCAACGGTGTGCCCTCCAGGTCCGAAAGCTGGACGCGCACCTCGCCGTAGGGGGCCTGCACGTTGAGCAGCAGGCGCTCGTCGTGGATACGCACCCAGCGCGTCGTCAGATAGCCGGCGCCGGCCATTGATTCGAGATAGACGAAGCCGTCCTGCCGCAGACGGTGCATGAGGATGGCGGCGTAGTCGGGCTCGTCGCGGCTGAGCGTGCGCGCCTGGAAATGCTCCCCTTTGGTGCCGCCGGAATAGATGCGGATCTGCCCTTCATGGTCGACCACCATCGAACAGGGATAGATGCCGCCGCCGCCATATTCGCCCGGCTCGTTGAGGCCGATAAATGGTTGGCGCAGGGAGCGCTGGAAGCGCAGTCCGTCGTAGCTGTAGACGAGCTCGCCGTAGATCTTCCCCTCCAGCTTCTGCCACCGCAGGTCATGCGGGTCGGTCTCGAACATCCAGAGGATGCCCACGTAGACTCCCTTATAGGGGAGTACGACGATCCCGTAAAACTCACTCATGGGGGGATCGAGGGGATCGGGATGGAAGATGACTTCCGGTTCGCTCCAGGTACGCCAGTCGTGCGTCTCCATCAGGGCGATGCGGCGGTCGCCGTGGCTGGGGCGGGCGAGGGTGATGTGGCTGTTGCGCTCGGCGTGGCGATAGGTGAAGAAGCCGGGGTCGGGCGTACCGGGATGCCAGCGCGAGGCGTGATCGATCTGCCAGTTGTAGCCGTCGTCGGACCAGGCCAGGCGCGAGGCGCGCCGGCCGTCCTCTTCGATGGCGAGAATGGGCCACTTAAAGCGGCGTTCGGGCGAGCTCTCATCCAGGAAGATCGAGCCGCCGGTGGACATCTGCTGCCGGTCGAAGATCTCGTGGGGCCGCATACGCGACGGCAGCGGAACGGTTGCGGTCAGGTCCGGGCGTTCCCAGTGGATACCGTCCTCGCTTTCCGCGGTCAGAAACCACTCGTCCTTGCGATAGACCGTCCCTGGCATCGTCTCGCGGCCGAGGTAGAACATGCGCCACAGCTTGCGCTGGTCGTCGTAGAGCACGGTTGGGTAGCTGAACGGATTTTCGGTGGGGTCGGCGTAAGTGGCATCCCGCACCCATTCGGGCTGCCCCAGACGGCGGGCGACGTTGTCGCGGCGGGCCAGACACCAGTCGTCAAAGAAGAAGAGGGAGCGCAGGGTCACGACATCGATCCTTAGTTGTGGCGGTGCTGCTCGGTTGCAAGCGGCCGGTGCATTTGGCGGCGATCAGGCACTGGCAGACGGTGTCGCAAGCGGTAGGGCAAAGACACCTTCGCTGAGATCCAGATCTTCGGCAAAGTGGCAGCGAACCAAGTGCCCGTTTCCCATGTCACGCAGATCCGGCTCTTCGGCTGAGCATTGTTCCTGCGCGAAGGGGCAGCGGGTGGAAAAGTGGCAGCCGCTGGGCGGATTGAGCGGGCTGGGCACCTCGCCTTCGAGGACGTAGCTCTGCTCGCGGTGGGTTGGGTCGGGGATCAGGACGGAGGCGAGCAGGGCCTTGGTATACGGGTGCTTGCACTCCTCGAAGACCTGCTGCGTTGTGCCGAACTCGACAAGCCGCCCCAGGTACATGACGGCAATACGATGGCTGATGTGTTTGACGATGCTGAGGTCGTGGGCGATGAAGACGTAGGTCAGATTCATCTGACTTTGCAGGTCGAGCAGGAGGTTGATGATCTGGGAGCGAACGGACACGTCCAGGGCCGAGACGGGTTCGTCGGCGACGACGAGCGGGGGGGAGACGACCAGGGCGCGGGCAATGCTTACGCGCTGGCGTTCACCGCCGCTCAGTTCATGGGGGAAGCGGTCGGCAAAGTGTGCGCCGAGCCCCACGGTCGGCAGGATTTCGAGCACCCGTCTGGAGGCTTCGGCGCGGCCGATTTTCTGGGCGATCAGCGGTTCGGCGATCACATCTGTGACGCGCCAGCGCGGGTCGAGGGAGGAGAAGGGGTCCTGAAAGATAATCTGCATCTGACGCCGCACATCCAACATCTCTTTGCGCGAGGCCGAGGCGATATCGAAGGTCTGTTGTTCGCCGTGCAGCAGGATGCGGCCCTGGTCCGGCTCGACCAGACGGAGGAGGCAGCGGGCGACGGTTGTTTTGCCGCAGCCGCTCTCGCCGACAAGGCCCACGCATTCACCTTTGTTGACGGTGAAGGTTACATCGTTGACGGCCTTGACGTGGCCCACAGTGCGGCGGAAGAGGCCGCGCTGGACGGGGAAGAATTTACTCAGATTTTCGACCTGCAGGATAGGTGTGTCAGGCATTGAACACCAGTGGTTAGTGGTTAGTGGTTAGTGGTTAGTGGTTAGTGGTTAGTGGTTAGTGGTTAGTGGTTAGTGGTTAGTGGTTAGTGGTTAGTGGTTAGTGGTTAGTGGTTAGTGGTTAGTGGTTAGTGGTTAGTGGTTAGTGGTTAGTGGTTAGTGGTTAGTGGTTAGTGGTTAGTGGTTAGTAGTCACGGACTGACTTGGGCGTTATTCGTCGACATAGAGCCAGCAGGTGGCCGTGTGCTGCGGCCCGAATTCAACGACGGGCGGGTCCTCGAGGCAGCGATCATGGACGGACGGGCAGCGATTGCGGAAGCGGCAGCCGCTGGGCGCGTTGCGCGGATCGGGCACGGAGCCGCTGATCGTGTGGAGTTGCTCGCGCGGCGGGGTATCCGGGCGCACGATGGAGCGGAGCAACGCCTGGGTGTAGGGATGTTTGGGATTTTGAAAGAGCTCGACGACGGGTGCCTTTTCCGCCATCTGGCCCAGATACATGACAACGACGAAGTCAGCCAGTTGGGCGATGACGGACAGGTCATGGGTGATCATGATCACGCTCATGTCCAGGTCCTGCTGCAGGCTGCGGATCAGGCGCAGGATCTGGGCCTGGATGGTCACGTCGAGGGCGGTGGTCGGTTCGTCGGCGATCAGCACGCGCGGCTCACAGCAGAGGGCGATGGCGATCATGACGCGCTGGCGCATGCCGCCGCTCATCTGGTGGGGATAGTCGGCAAAGCGGCGTTCGGCATCGGGAATGCCCACCTTGTTGAGCATGGAAATGGCCAGTTCCTGGGCTTCCTCTTCAGACAGGTTCTGGTGTTGGCGGATGCTTTCCATGATCTGTTCGCCGATGGTATAGACCGGTGTCAAAGATGTCATCGGCTCCTGGAAGATCATGGCGATATCTTTGCCACGAATGGCGCGGATGGCGTCCCCTCTGGGATCCAGGTTTACCAGATCGATGGGCTCGTCGTCGCCATTGGGGTGATAGAGGATCTGGCCGCTTGTCTGGCTGGAATGGAGCAGGCGCAAAATCGAGCGTGCGGTGACGCTTTTGCCGCAGCCGCTCTCGCCGACGATGCCCAGACAGCGGCCGCGTTCGACGGTAAAGTTGACGCCGTCCACTGCGCGCACGACGCCGGCCAACATTTTGAAGTGTACGTGCAGATCGAGGACTTCGAGAATTGGTTGCGAATCGGGCATTGTCAGTTACCGGTTGCCAGCGGCCAGAGTCGACGGGAGAAGAAGCGGAATGTTGCCATTATCTGATCTCGGAGTACGGGTCGAGTGCATCGCGCAGTGCGTCGCCCAGGAAGTTGACGGCCAGGACGGTCAGGACCATGAAGACACCTGGGGCCAGCAGCCACGGGTGCTTTGTGAGGACCTGCACGGACTGGGCGTCTTTGAGCAGTGTGCCCCAACTGACGAGCGGGGGGGTGATGCCGATGCCGAGGAAGCTGAGCGAGCTTTCGGCCAGGATCAGACCGGGCACGGAGAGGGTGGCGACGACGACGATATGGCTGAAGCAGTTCGGGATAAGGTGGCGGAAAAGGATGGTTGGCGTGCTGGAGCCGGCGGCGCGCCCGGCCATAATAAAGTCCGACTCTTTGAGCGCCAGTGTTTTGCCGCGGATCTGGCGGCAAAGCCCGGCCCAGCCGATGAGTGCGAGTACAATAGTGACGCCCAGGTAGCGATGGAGGGAGGAGAGCTCGGGCGGCAAGGTAGCGGCGAGGGCCATCCATAGGGGGATGCGCGGGAAGGACATCAGCACCTCGGTGAGGCGTTGGATGAGAATATCGGCCACGCCGCCCCAGTAGCCGGATGCGACACCGATGGCGGAGCCGAGGATGACGCTGATAAGCATACCGATGATAGGCACGGAGAGTGAGATGCGGGTGGCGGTCAGGACGCGCGAGAAGACGTCGCGACCCAGCCTGCCGGTGCCGAAGAGCGCGACCATGCCGCCTTCCTCAACGCCGAACAGGCGCCGGTTGCTCGAAACCAGGCCCCAGAGCTTGTAAGGCTCCGCCTCGACGAAAAAGTGGATTGGGTAGACCAGTTCCGGGTCTTCGGTAAAGGTGGTGAGAAAGGTGCGCGTGTCTCTTTCGCTCTTGAAGCCGTAGACGAAGGGCCTGGTGAGCCTTCCGTCGCGGAAGATATGCACGCGTTGGGGGGGCGCGCGCAGCGCTTCCTGGTGTACATGGTCGACGCTGTAGGGCGCAATGAAGTCGGCGAAGAGCGCCACAATGACCATCAACACCAGCCAGATGATGCCGATGATGCCGAGGCGGTTGGCCATGATGCGCGCCCTGAGGATGCGGCCGCGCGAGGCCACATCTTCGGTGGAGGCCACATCTATATCAGCGGCGGGCGGACGCGGCGCGCCATGTATCTGATCGGTGGAGGCGCTCATAAGACACCAGTGGCTCGTGGCTATTGGCTCGTGGCTATTGGCTCGCGGCCAGTAGCAGCGGTTGCAAGTTGCGCTAGTCGAAGCGGACGCGCGGATCGATCCAGGCCAGCAGCAGGTCGGCGATCAGGTTACCCAGGACGAGCATGACGCTCAGGATCATCAGGATGGCGGACGACACATAGACGTCCTGGGCCTGGAGGGCGGAGTTGAGCGTAGGGCCGATGGTGCGCAGGCCCAGGACGATTGCGGTGATAACGTTGCCGGAGATGATTTCCGGAAACTGCATGCCGAGCAGACTGATCAGCGGGTTGATGGCGACGCGCACGGCGTGTTTGATGACGACGACCTTTTCGGCCATCCCCTTGGCGCGGGCGGTTTCGACGTATTGGCGGCCCAATTCGTCGAGCAGATTGCCGCGCATGATGCGCATGAGGGAGGCGATGCCGGGAATGCCGCCTACGAGAACCGGCAGCCAGATATGGGCTGCGAGATCCCGGACCTTGCCCGGACTCCAGGGCGCGTCGACATACTCGGGGGAATAGAGGCCGGTGAGCAGGGGCGCGTCGAGGACGAAGGTCATGAAAACCAGGATGGCCAGCGCCAGCAGGAAGCCGGGCATGGAAAGGCCGATGAAACTCATGACGGTAAAAACGCCGTCCGACACGGAGTATTGACGGGTGGCGGAATAGATGCCGATCGGCAGGCCCACGGCCCACGAAAGGCCGAGAGAGAGCGAAGCGATCAGCATCGTATAGCCCAGGTTGGTCCAGATGACTTCGGCGGCGACGCGGTCGTAGGTGACGAGGGAGACGCCGAAGTCGCCCTGCAAAAAGGCAAACAGCCAATAGAAATACTGAATCGGTATCGGGCGATCCAACCCGTACTCGCGGCGGATATTGTCGCCCTCTATTCTGGCTTCCTCTTCACCCCAGCCGAGGTTGCCTATGAGGTTTTGCTCATAGGTGGTGATCACATCTCCGGCGGGGAGATTGATGACGATAAAGCAGATGAAAGAGATAAGCAGGAGTGTGGGAATTGCTATCAACACTCTGCGTATGACGTAATCCAGCATCTGGACCCCGGGACTGCGGTGGTTCGCGGCCTGTGGCCGTGAGAGGAGAGAGTGAAGAGGAGTGAGAAAGGAGAGAAAATGCCTCTCCATTTGGCCGCCGCCGAATGTCCAAAAACCTGGATTCAGCGGCGGCCAAACTCACTCCTCGTAGTTTCTCACTCCTTACTTTTACTTACTTTTATTACGACTTGATGTAGAACTGCTCCGGATAGGCGTAGGTGAAGTCCTGCAGACCATTGGCGACTTCGGGGCAGTTGCCAACGCGGTTGGCGACCAGGACCATGAGCGGCACGTCGGCGACAATATGGATGTCGAACTGCCAGTCGACGTGGTACTTGAAGAGCTCCTTGTGCAGGCGTTTGCTCTCCACAGGGTCGATCTCTTTCTTAATCTCATTTTGCAGGGCGAACATCGCGTCGCCGCCTTCGGGCGGTCCGAGTTCTTGCAGCCACTCGGGGTCGTCATCGTAGTGCACCGGCAACATATCAAGCGCGTGCCCCTTGGGGGTAAAGATCGGCTGGTTGGGCCGCATCAGGGGAATCTCATTGGCATCGGTGCCCCACATGTAGGTATGGGACTCGCCGGCACGCCAGCGGGAGAAGAGGACCGAGCGCTGGATTGCGTTGAGGCGGGCGTCGAGGCCGGCGTCGCGCCAATCGGCCACCACCATCTCCGCGACCTGCTGATGCACCGTGATCTCGGTCGCGGCATCGAGGATGATCGTCACCGGCTCGCCGCTGGGGAATGTCCGCATACCATCATCGCCCTTCTCCAGGCCCAGTTCATCGAAGATACTGTCAACCTGGGCCATGTCGAACTGACCGTTGGTCATGGTGATGGAATCCATGTCATCATCCCAGTAGGGGGATGAGGAGGCAAGGGCATAACTTGCTGGCCGGCCGGCGCCGAAGTAGAGCGTTTCGTTGATCTCGTCGCGGTTGATGGCCATTGACAGGGCATTGCGGAAAGACTTATTGCGGAAGAACTCGGCGATCTCCTGGTCTTTTTCGTTCTGGAGACGGTAGTTGATGGTGATGTGATTGCCGGTGGTGAAGGAGGTGCCCGGCCAGAACAGCAGCCGGTAGTCGCCGCGCTCCTCGTTTTCGCGCAGGGTCGGCAGGCTCTCGAACAGCTGCATGTTGCGAATACCGACGTCGATCTGGCCGGCAATTGCCATCAGGACGGCGTTCTCCTGGGTGCCGGCGTAGGGGAAGAGGTAGTTGTCGCAGTATGGGAGCTGGTTGCCGGCGGTATCTACCGCGCAGTAGTAGGGATTGCGTTCCAGCCGCAGCCCTGATTCGTCATAGCCCTTCGAGATCCAGGGAGTTACGCCGGGGAAATCGGGATCGAGATAGTCGTTATTCTCTCTCAGATCGACGTATTCAGCCCCATCGGTGTAATCGGGATGCCACTGCTTGAGGTGGTGCTTGGGCGTGGTGGCCAGCAGGCGGCCGCGGAACAGGAAGGGGAAGGTGGGATAGGGGGCCGGGAACTTGAAGACCAATGTGTAATCGTCGGGCGTCTCCAGGACCACCGGCTGGCCATCCACAAAGCAGCGGGTAGGCGCTATGGGCGTGTACTCTTCATTGAACCACAGATCCTCCCACAGGAAGAGAACGTCCTCGGAAGTGAACGGTTCGCCGTCCGACCATTTCATGCCCGGGCGCATATTGATCGTGAGCTGGGTGGCGTCATCGTTCCACTCGAAACTTTCCGCCAGGTATGGTTCCCAGCCGCCGGTCGGCAACCCGGCGCCGAATCCCTCCAGGTCGGTGGGGATGTCGATAAAGCCGCGATTGACGATGTAAGCAGGGGCGGCGCGGTCGGTCTCGTTGAGCGTGAAGCCGCGGATCGAATCGCTGTAGGTCCCGACCTCATGGATGGGAGTGACGATGCGCGGGGTGACCGGCAGGCGATCGTCTATCGGAGGCAACTCGCCGGCGTCGACCATCGCTTTGAGCATCGGCGCTTCGTTGTACTGAGACGTGGACTCTGCAGCCGGCGCCTCGGATTCGGCGGGCGCCTCAGCTGCCGGTTGGTCGGCGGCCGGCTCTTCATCGCCGCCGGCGCCACAGGCAGCCAGCAGTGAACCAGCTGTTGCGGCCGCTGAGAGTTGCATAAATTTACGCCGGGTGATCGTGCGTCTTGCCATGACCTTTCTCCTTTGACTTGATGCGGGGAACGGTTTATCCCTCTGCATGATGAAAAGATTAATTGCGCGCTGTTTGAGGCACGACAATACGTCTGGCACTGCGGGGAACGATCGAAATGATGCATCTGAGGCGAATGCTCTCGGATGGGCCGCATTGTACTGTAGGCATAATGGGCTGTCAACCAATAAAAATTTACTGGACAGTGGCGCCTGAACCGCGTGATTGCAGTCCGAACCGGGGACGGGTATGATCCGAAACGGGCCTCCCGACTTGGACGGCCGGGCTCAGGCCTTTGCGGTGACGCATGTGACTCATGCTTCGCCAAGTGGCCAGCAGATGCGGTCGGCTTAGTGTTCGGCTTAGTGTTCGGCTTACGTTTGGAACAGGAGAATTCCCGATGAACAGTTCCCGATTTCTTTTGCAGGCGCATGTTGACGCGGTGTACGAGGCTGCGCCGCGCAGGCTGGCGTTCAATGCCCAGACGCCCGATGAAATTGGCGCGTGGCAGGCAGCCCTGCGCCAGAAGACGCTGGAGCTGCTCGGCCTCGCCGGTCGTACGCCGCCAGCAGCGGTGGCGGCGGAGAAGCTGCAGGCGGTGGAGCGGGACGGCTATGTGGAGGAGAAGTATCTTCTGGACGCGGGCGAGGGCGTGAGCATCCCCGCCTATCTGCTGGTCCCCAAGACGGAGCCGCCCTACCGCCCGGTGCTGGTCTTTCACGGGCACAACCCGTCGGTGCAGTGGATCCTGGGCAACTATCCGAGTGCGGCGGAGCGGGAAAGCAGGCTCAAGGTGGACAACAATTACGCGCAGGCACTGGCGCAGGCCGGCTATCTGGTCTGCGCGGTGGAGCAGCGCGGCTTCGGCGAGCGGCAGACCGAGGACGGGCGCGGCAGCGTGCACGAGAACTCCTGCCGCCACCTGGCGTTCGCCTACCAGATGGCGGGGCGCAACCTGGTAGGCGAACGCTGCTGGGACGGCATGTGCGCGATCGCTTTTCTGCAGAGCCGGCCGGATGTTGTACCGGACGTTCTGGGCTGCACGGGCAATTCGGGCGGGGGCACGATCGCGCTGTGGCTGTCGGCGGTCGACGAGCGGATCACCGTCGCCGTGCCCGGCTGTTATCTCTGCTCGTTCCGGGCGTCGATCTACGACCTGTATCACTGCGAATGCAACTACGTGCCCGGCATCCTGGAGTGGGCGGAGATGGGAGACTTGGCGGCTCTGATCGCGCCGCGTCCGCTGCGGGCGATCGCGGGGGAACAGGATGATATTTTCCCGATAGCTGCTGTGCGCGAGCAGTTCGCCGCGGCGGCGCGTGCGTACGAGTTGCTGGGGGTAGCAGAGCGCTGCTCGCTGGGCGTGCATCCCGGTCCGCATGGGTACAATCACCGCTTGAGCCACGAATGGTTCGGGACGTGGCTGGGGGCGGGGTAGGGCGTGTTGGGAGGTGGATGTACGGGGGGAGCGACGGGGCTGCTGTACTACAACGCACGCTATATGAAATGCGCTCAGATACTCTTGAAGGCCCGCATTCTATTGGTATAGGCGCCCTGCGGCATGGGGCCTTCGAGCAGAGGATCATCCGTCTCCTCCATCCAGTCGCGCAGACGCCGCACCAGATCGTCTCGTATGCCGGCGTAGTCCGGGTCTTCGGCCAGGTTGTTCTGTTCCAATGGATCCTGCTCCAGATTGAACAGCTCGAAAAGCGGATGGTACATCTCTGTGTAGGGTATGTCGAGGGCTATGCTGGTCTCAGGGTATCCCTTGGCGTTGCTGACGTAGTCGGGCGGCGTCTCGATCGTCGGCGCGAACTCGAAGTTGGCGATCAGTTTCCAGCGATCTGTGCGGATGGCGCGCATGGGATCGTAATAGGTGTGATAGGTCTTTTCAGCGAAAACGTATTCGCTCGGATTGTAAGTATCCCCGCATAGCAGATTCCAGTAGCTGTCCCCCTGCAGATTCTCTGGCTTTTCAATCCCCAACATGTCAAGCACGGTGGGCACAAAGTCCACGTGCGTCACGAATTCTGAAAATCTCCGACCCCCTGCCGATTCCGGAATACGCATGAGCAGCGGCACCTCGATGCCGGCGTCGTAGAGGCTCATTTTCGCCAGCGGAAACGGGATGCCGTGATCGGCGGTGAAGACGACGACGGTATCGTCCGCCACCCCCGCGGTTTCAAGCGCCTCGAGCACCCTGCCGAACGCCTTGTCGATCGAGGCAACCGAGGCCTCCATATCGACCATGTCCGCGCGCACTTCGGGGATGTCCGGCAGGTAGGGCGGCATGGCGACCGTATTTGCGTCAATCTTCGGCACATCATGCGGGAACGGACGATGCGGCTCGGTAAAGCCGATCTGCGCGAAGAACGGGGCCGCATCCTGTTCGCGCTGCGCCAGAAAACTGCAGCACGCTGTTGCCAGCTCGGCGCAGACCCCCCGCGGAGAGGCATGCTGGTAGCCGCAACGTTCAGGGCTGTTGGCCTCATGTTGCGTACCGAAGAGACGGGTCTCGTATCCGTTGGCGGAGAGGATTTGGGCCAGATGTTGCTCGTCCGGATGCAGGTCATTGGCGAATCCGGAGTGGGCCAGCCCGACCACGCCGTTGGCGTGCGGATAGCGGCCGGTCCAGAGGGCGGCGCGGGAGGGGCTGCACTGGGGCGCGACGCAGAAACTGTTCTCGAAGTGGAGTGCGGATGCGGCGAAGGCGTCGATATGTGGTGTGCGGACGCCGGGGACGCCGTAGCAGCCCAGGTAGCGGCCCAGGTCGTGGCAGATGAAGACGAGGATGTTTGGGTGTTGCGTGCGCATTGGGGGTAGGCCTTTGTGCGTTTTCAGTTTTTGGCTTTTTGGTTCTTAGAGTACTGACACGCCATAGTCCGTCCGCAACGCTCAATGCCTGGCGAGGTTGGGGTGCGCGCGCGTGTAAATGCGGCGCTGGTCTTCGGCGGCCGCGGCCAGGCCGTCCAATTGGTCATAGGTGCCGAGCGCGATCAGCTTGTCACCGGCTTCCAGAACGAGGTCCAGATGCGGATTTACCGTGATTTTGCCTGTTTGGCGGCGGACCGCGAGGATGCTGGCGCCTGTCGTTTTGCGGATTTCGGCTGCGGCCAGAGTCTGCCCATCGAGTGTTGAACGATCGCTGATGAGGATGTCGCCGATGAGAATGCCCGGCTCTTCGCTGCTGACGGTTTCCTGCGGCATCACCACGTCCATGAATTCGACGACATTGGGGGAGAGCATCTGGCGCGCCATGCGATGACCGCTGGCCACATAAGGGTTGATGACGTGGTCCACGCCCGCACTCTTGAGTTTCCGCTCGCTGCCGCGGCTGTTGGCGCGTGCGCTGATCGTCAGATTCGGGTTTAACCCGTGGGCCGCAAGCGCGACGTAAACGTTGTCGGAGTCGTGGGGCAGGCAGCAGCAGATTCCCACCGCCTTCTCAATTCCGGCC
Source organism: Caldilineaceae bacterium (assembly GCA_965207495.1). GTDB lineage: Bacteria > Chloroflexota > Anaerolineae > Caldilineales > Caldilineaceae > Bin5. The sequence continues at coordinate 399,781 of OZ242287.1, read as the reverse complement.
TGTATCAGGACAGCATCATCGGTCGCGTCACCTTCGACAAAGGTCGCGCCCATATTTTCCAAGTCCGACCGCAGATTCGCCAGCATATCGATCGCGACCAATTCCGCGTCGGCATCGAGCAACTCCTTGACCACCTGCTCACCGACGCGGCCGTACCCGCAGATAATGAAGTGCGCGTTTAACTTCCTGATGCGGTTTTGCATGCGTCTTCTCCGTATATGCCTGCGAAATTCACCGGTCACGAAAAACTCCGCAACCGTGCTGAAGGTATAGGCGGTGGCGCTGACGCCCAAAACGATCAGGACTCCGGTAAAGGTGCGTCCGGGCGGTGAAAGTTGCCGTACTTCGCCGAAACCGACGGTGCTGAGCGTGATTACGGTCATATAGAGGCTATCGTGCCAGGACCAGCCTTCGAGCCACATATAACCGAAGCTGCCGAAGGCAAGCAGCGCCAGAAAGATCACCAGGACCATGATCAGAGTTCGATAGAAGTTCCGTTCTGCGACCGTCAAGCGTTCAGTCCTTTCCTATGGCGATTGAGCGGCGCCTCTGCCGCGGTCTTAGTCCGGCCTGGCGCCAACATCTCCTTTTCATATGATATGCGGATATCCAACCGGCGGCCATTTCATTGTCTGCAGATGTTCGGGAGCAGACAGAACGGGCGGGCCCGAAATACCTGTATTGGACAAGAGGAGGGCCGCCGCAGAAGGCGCGCCGCGCAAGAATCGTTCGATAACAACAGTATAATCGAACAGCAGGGCTTGCCTGAGCTGTGGCTGGGCTCTTAAACCGGACCGTTACTCTGTGGGAACGCTGACACAGAATCGAGCACCGTGAAGCAGATTTACCACGATTTTTTCTTATGGTAGCATGAATTCTACCACAACAGATTGAGCACAGATGCCGATTCCCGGTTTTCTCCAACCCAAAACAGACCTGACCGACGAAGTGCGCCAGCGCGGCTTGAAGACGTTGACGTACCAGGCAATCGCGGCTTCGGGAGCCGACGGACTGATGTCGGGCGGCTTCCTGGCCGCTTTCGCCCTGCTGCTTGGCGCGTCCAACTTTCACATCGGCATTCTGACGGCGCTGCCGTTCCTCATGCAGACGATCCAGATTGCGGCCGTCATCGTTGTCGAACGTTTACGCATGCGGAAGCTGATCGCGGTGCCGTCCTATTTCACGGTCTATCTTTCCTGGGTGCCGATAGCCCTGATTCCCTTTGTTGTTGACATCCCTGACACGCGGGCTGTCATGTTGCTCCTGCTCTTCACGGGGATTCGCGGGGTGGGCAACGCGTTGGTGAATACGAGTTGGACCAGCTGGCTGCGGGAGATGGCCGGGGCCCGCCCGATGGGGGATTTCTTCGCCCAGCGGTTGCGTGTTGCGACGATCGCGGCGGCGGCGAGCAGTCTGGTGGCGGCGTATTATATTGACTGGTGGAAGGGTATCGCGACGGAAGAGAACGTCATCTTTGGTTACTCGTACGCCATACTGTTTGGCAGCATAGCGCTTGGCTTGAGCGCGGTTGTCATGATGGCGCGTGTTCCTGAGCCGCGCATGGCTGCGCCTGAGGGAGTTCGGCCATCGATAGGACGAACACTGACGGCGCCCTTGCGGGACGTCAACTACAGACAGCTGGTCAGCTTTCTGGGTTTATGGAACTTCGTGGCGCATTTGGCAACGCCTTTTTTCACAGTCTATATGCTGACGAAACTGGATTACTCGCTGTCGATCGTTGTCGGGCTGGGCGTGCTGAGCCAGGTGGCCAACGTGCTGTTTCTGCGCGTCTGGGGTCCGCTGGTTGACCGTTATGGCTGCAAGGTGATCCTGTCGATCTGTTCTTCTCTCTATTTTCTGGTAATCCTGGGGTGGACGTTTACCACGATGCCGGACAAGCACACGTTGACGATGCCGCTCTTGCTGTTCCTGCACTTCCTGATCGGCATTGCGAGCGCGGGAATTAACGTGGCATCGACGACGATTCGAATGAAGATGGCCCCACCGGCGCAGGCGACGGCGTTCCTGACCGTGTCATCTTTGGCAGCCAATCTGGGCGCAGCGATCAGCCCGCTTTTGGGCGGGGCCTTCGTTGATTTCTTCAGTGTGCGGCACCTGAAGTTGGCGGTGGAGTGGGTCGATCCGGAACGGGTAATTAGTTTTCCCGCCATGTTTTTGACAGGATACGATTTTCTATTCACCGTTGCATTCGTCCTCGGCCTGTTGACGTTGGGAACTCTTGGCAGAATCAAGGAGGAGGGGGAGGCGGAGAGCGAGGTCGTACTCGAGGAGCTGATGTCGCAGACAAGGGAGAACCTGCGTGCGCTCAATTTTGTGCCGGGTTTGAGCTTCGTTACCCGGTTGCCGCTGGCGGGCCTGCGCTATCTTCCGCCGATTCCCGGGCTGAATGTGGCAGCCAATGTAACTGCCTATCAGATAGCCTCTTCAATCCGGTACACGGTTGAGGGGCTCGCGCTGGGCGCGGTTACAGCAAGGCAGGCCCAGGCGCGCATCCACCAGGCCGTAGCTCACACGAGCCGGGAGTCGCGGGACATTTCGCGGCAGGGCGCTGCGATCGCGTTCGGCGCGACGCAAGGGTCGATGCGTGCTATCGCCAGTAGCGGGCTTGGAACGGGACGGTTGGTCAGGAGCTCGGTGCGAGGCACGCTGACGGCCGTTAGCAGAGCGGGGGGCCAGCCAGCAGACGCGGTGAGGGGCGCCGTATCCGGAGCGATTCACGGGGCGAGCGACGCCAATCTGGAGGTGGGGGAGGTGGTTGCTCAATCGCTTGACGCGGTACGGGAGTCCGCCGCTGAGCTGGGACTTTCCGAGCAGGAAATCGTCAAGTATGCGACGGAGGCCGCGATCGGGGCGGCAGAGGAGCTGGCCCAGGAACCCCAAGAGCAGGTGAGAGAGGCCGTTCTGGACGAACTCATGGAGAAAGGTGGTGACTCCGACCGATGATAGAGGGCGCTGTGCCGGTTGCATGACACTAGCACCGATCAGCCCAGAAGCCGACCTTCTCCTTTGACATAAATGCAGGGTGCACCAGTCTGCAGGCCAGCGCAAGCAGCACCTGAATCCCCATTGCATCCCGGATGAAGCAAGAGAGGTTTGTAACTACTAAGCCGCATACAGTGTCTGTCTTGACCAACTCTTTATCTTCGCCGCCAGTCAGGCCTTCGGATGGCGTATTCGGTTGGCAGCCGCCAGGTTGGTTGGGCACACTGGCGGCATGCCATGATGGTGGGGAAGAACCAGCACGGTGGCTAGCAAGGGCGGGGCGTTGCGGGGGCGCAGCCCCTGCACAAGGGAGGGCCGAAGGCCCGACCGCCCAAATGCAAAGAGAGAGTATAGAGGAGTGAGGAGAGAGTAAACAGTTCCACACGCCTTATTCAGGATTGCAAAATAGTTGTGGCTTAGTAGTTTCAGAGGTTTTAAAAAACTGGAAACTGCAGGCCGGGGACCACTAATGGTACGGGTCAGCCGCGTCGCGAAGGCCGTCGCCGAAGAAGTTGAGCGCGAGGACGGTGATGATGACGAAGACGCCGGGCAGAAGCAGCCATGGCGCGAGCGCGACCGAGCGCAGATTCTGGGATTCCTGCAGGAGGACGCCCCAGCTGATGGCGGGCGGGCGCAGCCCCAGGCCCAGGAAACTGAGCGAGGTTTCACTGAGGATCATGGAGGGGACGGCGAGGGTGGCGGAGGCGATCAGGTGACTGAAGAAGGAGGGCACCATGTGGCGCAGGATAATGCGCATTTCGCCGGCGCCGGCGAAGCGGGCGGCGAGGATGAACTCCTCCTCGCGCATGGAGAGGAAGCGGCCGCGCACGGCGCGTGCCAGGAATGTCCAGCCGATCAACGAAAGGATGATGGTGATGCCGAAGTAGACCCTGATGCTGGACCAGTCCTGCGGCAGGGAGGCGCTGAGGGCCATCCAAAGGGGGATGGAGGGCACGGAGCGGATGAACTCGATGGCCCGTTGGATGAGGACATCGATTACGCCGCCGTAGAAGCCGGAGATACCGCCGAGGACGACGCCGAAGATAAAGCTGAGCGCGACGCCGATCAGGCCGATGGAGAGAGAGACGCGGGAGCCGTAGACGATGCGGGTGAACATGTCGCGGCCGAGTTTATCGGCGCCGAGCAGAAATATGACGGAGAAGGACGGGGTATCCGTACTTACCGCGGCGGATGCGTCGAAAATTGGGTCGCCGATACCGAAGAGATGGCGGCTGTTTGGCCAGAAGCCCCAGAGCTTGTAGGGATCGCCTTCGACCCAGAACCGGACAGGGTAGCGCACGGATTCGTCGATCTGGAACTCCATGCGCAGAGTATCGGGATTGCGGGCCTGGGTGAGGCCGTAGACGAAGGGTGTGCCCTGGAACTCGCCGTTATGGAAGAAGTGAATTGGTTGCGGCGGCGCGTAGGTGAGGGCGACCTCGTAGGTTTCGGGGTTGTAGGGGGCGAGCACCTCGGCGAAGATGGCGACCACGTAGAGGAGAATAACGACTATGGCGCCAATGATGGCCATTTTGTGTTTGAGAAAGCGCCACCACATCATCTGCAGCGGCGTAGCGACGTAGACGCGCTCTTCCTCTTCCTCGATGAGGAGATAGGTGTCGGTGTCGTGAGGCCCCTGCTGGAGGTCGCCGGTCTGTACCGTGCCGGTGGTCGGCTGTTCTGCGGTCATGTCAGCCTCCCATCCGGATGCGGGGATCGAGCAAAGCCAGCATTATATCGGAGATCAGGGTGCCGACAATCGTCAATGTGCTGAGCATGAGCAGAAAGCTGGAGGCCAGGTACATATCCTGGGTCAGGAGCGCACGCAACAGCAGCGGACCGGTGGTGGGCAGGCTGAGCACGACGGAGACGATAATGGAACCGGAGACGAGTTGCGGCAAGGCCCAGCCCATGGTGCTGACAAAAGGGTTGAGGGCCACGCGCGTGGGATATTTGAGCACGAGCTTGAGTTCGTTGAGGCCCTTGGCGCGTCCGGTTTCGACGTAGGGTTTGCTGAGCTCGTCGAGCAGATTGGCGCGCATGGTGCGCACGAGGCCGGCGGAGCCGGCTGTGCCGACGATGATGGCGGGCGCCCAGAGATGTTTGAGCATATCGCCAAACTTGGCGAAGCTCCAGGGGGCGTCGATGAACTCTTGTGAGAAGAGGCCGGAGATGTTGACGCCGAAATAGGCAAGAGCGATCCACATCATAATGAGGGCGAGCATGAAGTTGGGCGTGCCCAAGCCGATGAAACTGAGAGCGGTGAAGAAGTAGTCCCCGATCGAATACTGGTAGACGGCGGAGAGTACGCCGACGACAAGCCCGATGACCCAGGAAAACATGAGCGCGGCGAAGGCGACCACCACCGTTAGGCCGAGACGGTCCCAGATCAGGTCGCTGACAGGAAGCTGCCACTCGAAGGAGAAGCCGAAATTTCCCTGCACGACGTTGCCCAGCCACTTGGTGTAGCGGACCGGCGCCGGCTGGTCCAGCCCGTACTGCTTGATGAGGGCATCGATCTCGTCCTGGCGTACGTCGTCACCCATCGCCATGCGGTTGGCGATATAGGAGGTCATATAGTCGCCGGGCGGCAGTTCGATGATGACGAAGGAGATCAAGGAGATCATGAACAGCGTCGGCACCATCAGGATGAGGCGGCGGAGGATGAATGAGGACATTTAACACCAGTGGTTAGTGATTAGTGGTTAGTGATTAGTGGTTAGTGATTAGTGGTTAGTGAAACGCCAGCGGCCTGTGGTCGGTCACCAGTGAATTTACTGGCGACCGACCACTGACAACTGGTCACTGAAGTTATCAGCTCTTGAAGTAGTACTGCTCGGGCACGGTGCTGCCGGGTGTCTGCAGGTGCCAGGAGGAGACCCCCTCGCGCGGGACGTTACCCATGTTCTTGCTGACGACGACAGGCGCAGGCAGGCCGACCGCCATGCTGAACGTCCACAGATTTTCCCTATTGAGATCGAGGATCTGCTGGAAGAGGCGCTTATGCTCGTCTACATCCGGCGTGGCCTTGATCGCTTCGTAGAGGTCGATGGTGGTGCGCAGGTCGCCGGTCGGCTCTACGCCGTTGGCGCCGCCGGAATTGTACCAGAGGGCATGGCAGGCGACGTGATGGGAGCTGCCTTGAGAGAAGGGCAGGAAGTGCCGCGGGTCGATCAGCGGGTTGAACTCGGCGGAGCCGGTCCAGACGGTCATATCGTGCTCGGAGGCCTGGACGCGCTGGCTCCACAACGGGCGGGCTTCCTCTTTCAGCGACAACTGCACGCCGACGTCGGCCATATACTTCTGCATCAGTTCACCGATGCTTTGCCAGGAGCCGAAGACGGGGGCGTAGTTGAAGACGATGCTGAGCGGATCGCCGTCCGGGCGCAGGCGCATGCCATCGGAGTTCGTCTCGGTCAGGCCCATCTCGTCCAGCATGGAGTTGGCCAGATCCGGGTTGTACTCAAGGGCGTTCTTGGCCTGCGCCTCATCGTATAGGGGAGAGGAGGCGAGCGGCGACGGCTGACCCGGTTCACCCAGGCCGAGGTAGACGGCCTCGATGACCTCATCGCGATTCATCGCGTGCGACATGGCAAAGCGGAAGCGCTTGTCGTTGAAGATTTCGAACAGGACCGGATCCGGATGGCAGAGATTGAAGGAAATGACGGCATCGCTCGTCTCGCCGTACTTCCAGAGAAGGATCTCGTAGTTGCCGACTTCCTCGTTCTCCTTGAAGAGCGAGAAGTTCTCCATCAGGATATGACGGTGCTGCATGTCGATGTCACCTGCTACGGCGCGCAGATTCAGGACTTCGGAGTCTTCGACGATGTCGGTGGAAACCTTGTCAATGTAGGGCAACTGGTTACCGGCGGTGTCCACCTTCCAGTAGTAGGGGTTGCGTTCCAGCACGACGGGGACTTCGGGCGTAATCTTGGTGAAGCGCCAGGCGAAGAGACACGGCACGTCGGTATTGAGGCGGGGGGTGAGCCGGTTGTTGAAGTACTGGTGCCAGAACTCAAACTCATTTTCTTGCGCCAGTGCGTTCAACTCTTCTTCGTCGGTGTAGTTGCGATGGAACTGGGACATGTAGTGCTTGGGATACCAGGTCATCGAAGCGCCGTTGGCCCCGGCCATCAGGGTCATGAAGATGCCATGCGCGCCGGGGAAGGTGAAGCGGATGGTGAGATCGTCGGGCGCGTCCATAACGACGGGATCGCCGCCGACGGTCAGCCAGACGGGGAAGCTGGGGGCGAGGTCTTCATCGCCGAGCACGTCATCATACCAGAACATGAAGTCCCCGGAGGAATGGGGCGTGCCGTCCGACCACTTGACGCCTTCACGCAGGTGGAAGGTGTAGGTCGTGCCGTCATCGGAGACTTCCCAGGATTCGGCCAAATTGGGACCGATATCGGAGCCGTCGGTGTTGTAGCGCACCAGCTGCGGGTACATGAGGCGATATCTGAAAATGCCGGCATCGCCAGGGCCGACGCCGATGCGGCGCCAGGTGCCGCCGTACTGACCGACGTCATCCAAGGGTTGGATCACCATCGGGTTGGCGGGCAGCCGCTCGTCTACGGGGGGAATTTCGCCGTTGGCGACCATATCGGCCAGCATCGGCGCTTCGTTGTACTGGGATGCGGGCATCGCGTCGCCGCTGTCGGATGCGGCCGGCGCTTCGGCAGCGGGCGCTTCCGCAGCGGGCGCATCGCCGCCGCCGCAGGCAGCCAGCACCGCGCCAGCGGTGGCAAAGGCGGATACCTGCAGGAATCTTCGTCGTGAAATGTGCCTCTGGGTCATGAAATCTCCTCCAATGGGTTGATTGGATACCAAATTACACGTGTTCAGTGGTCAATTTTTCGTTCTCAGTACCATGCGCCAGGCCTGAACGGCATGAAGTTGCTGAGAACCGAAAACAGCAAAACAAGAATTGAAAACTAAGCGGATTTCTGCGATTGCAGAACTGGACAAAAGGGCAGGTCTTGGAAGGCCGCGGTGGGGAAAGCCTCGATATTTGGGGAAAGGGTTCGATGGCTCACCCAATGTCCAGAATCGGTGCTTGGCAATTATACACACAACCACCGATGTAACCAATTTGGGCAGGAGGGGACGCGGCGGAACCGCATCGGCCGGTTTCCAGTGGTCAACGACTTCATTGACCACGCGTCAGCGCAGAATTTCGCGGACCTGGTGCTCGCCGTTGCCGGGCACGTTGTAGGCGAAGGTGTTGGCCCAGCGCGGGTGCGGCGAAAGGTTGGGCGCAGAGCCGTGGATGACGAGGGAGGTGAAGAAGATGCCGTCCCCCGGCTCCATCGGGATGGTCACGCCCTCGTCCCGCTTGTAGTAGTGGCCGGGCAGGAACCTGCCGAAGGTCTCCTGGTGCCGCTCATGGTCCTGCAGACCCCAGCGGTGGCTGCCGGGGATGAACTCCAGACAGCCGTTTTCGAGGGTCATCGGATCGATGGCGAGCTGGCAGTTGAGCATCATCGGCTGGTTCTCGTCGGTCTTCCAGTAGGCGTAGTCCTGATGCCAGGGCGTTGCCGCGCCGATGCCGGCCTCTTTGGGCAGAAGTTTGCTGTGATAGAGGGCGACCTGCGGGTGCATCAGCTCGGCTACGATTTCGACGAGTGTGTCGCTGCGCAGGATGCGGTTGAGGGTGGGGCTGACCAGTTCGCTGTGCATCAGCTGGCGGATGAACTTGCTCTCATCGGGCGCGTCTTCATCCTCCCAGGCGACGTGGACTTCGGGCGGCGGATCAGCCACCATGCGCCGGTGGATGTCTGGCAATTCCTGGCGAATCTGCCCGATATCCTGCTGAGAGACGAGACCTTTTTTGAGCAGATAACCGTTGGCTTCAAAGGATTCTTTTTCTTGGATTGTCAGGCTCATTGGACTCCTCCATCTTATGTGCGTTCAAGTCGAGAACCCGCTTCTTGCGTATTGTGTATTGCGTATTGCGTAAAGGCAGACATGGAAGGCGCGATACAGATGCGAAAGCCGCGCCAAAAGTCCTGGTGTCAAACGGGAATTACATTCGTAGCTCGCGGCCAGTGGCCGTCAAGTTTGAAATGTGAAGCTGTAGATCTTGCTGCGGTCCAGGAAAAAACGGATCTGGATCCCGCCCTCGATCGATGGCTGCTCGTTTTTCCACCTGACCTGCCAGTGCAGTTCGTCGGTCTGCAAAGGAAGACAGTCGGCGCGCGAGTAGCCGTCCAGAACGCGTCCGTCGGGACGGCACAGTTCGACGCGCAGCTGACCGCCGGCGGCATCGGCGTTCACCTCAAGCGCGCCGGCGCCCGCGGGCAGGTGCAGGGGCTTGGTCACGAGCATACCTTCGCCGGGCGCGGCGAGCGCGACGAAGCGGTCCCGTTGCCAGGTGGCGCGCCCCAGCCGCTTGACGCGCTTCTCCATGTTGACTTCGCCGTGGGTGTGTTCGCAGCCGGTGTAGTACCAATGAACTTCGTCGCCTTCGATGATCGGCTCTTTGGCCGTGCCGATGATCATGCCTCTGTCGAAGGCATCGCCGGCGCCGCGCGGGAGCGCGGCGGTGCGGGCGCGGTCGGCATGCTGCCAGCTGATCCCGTCGCGGCTGTAGACGAACTGGCCGTCGATGGGGCCGTCGCAGGGGATCTGGTTCTTTTCGCCGGGGATCTGCTCGGCGGTCACGTAGAGGACGCCCAGCAGACCGATATGGAGGCCCCCATAACGAAAGGCGGACATGTTGTGGAACTCGGCGCGCAGCGCGCCGTACCTGCGCCGGGCGATCTCGTCGTCCCAGTTGCTCGGCTCCAGGATCGGGTAGGAGTCCTTCCAGGGGCCGGCCAGAGAGGGGCTCTCCGAGTAGCAGATGACCCGCCGCTTGTCGCTATCGTCAAAACGCTGGAGCGAGTAGGCGCGGTAGAGGGAGGCGGTCGCGTCCCAGGCGACGTTGAACGTGCCCTCGTTGCTGCGTTTTACCACCGGCTCGAGACAGTTATGGACGCGCCCCTGCTCGGGCAGGGTCACGGTAACGTTGTCATCCCAGTGGATGCCGTCGGGGGAGGTGAGCAGGAAGATGCTGCGGTAGCGGCGGCAGAAGCCGATCGCTTTGTAGCGTTGGTCCGGCTCCTCTTCGTCGCGGTCGATAAAGACGGAGGCGCCGTGGAGGTCCCAGATGATGTTGTTGGCCGAGCTGCCGTTGAATGTGAAGATGCCCAGCTCCGGCTTGGTCCAGTTGATGCCGTTGTCGCTCTCGGCGTACAGGGTGAGGTCGCCGCGGTCGTTGTCGACGAAGGCGCGTCCGTAGCGGTCGGCGGTGACGCCGTTGCAGTGGAAGGGCCGTTCGTCGGTGCGGGGTACATAGAGGCCGGGGATCTGGTAGTTGCCGTCCGGCACGCGCCAGTGGGGGCCCATGCGGCCGAAGTACCACATCCGGTATTTGCCAGCCAGATCGTCGTAGAGAGCCGTGCCGTAGAGGTGGATGCGTTTGCTCATGCCGGGGCCGCAGGCTTCCCAGGGCTTGTCGGGATCGGGCTCCATGACGAATGGGGTCTTGGTGCAGGCCTGGACGGCGCGGGTGATGCCCTCTTCCTCCTGGATCAGGGCTTCGTCGAAGAGGAGGACGCTCTCTCCGCCGCGAAATTGATGGGCGTTCGCTGAAGGGTCAGGATTTGCGTTCATAGGCGGGCACGGGCTGATTGGATCTCCTTCGGGCGCATAGAGCGAAGCGGTGGCGCATTTACAGTGTCATCAACAGCGTCCACATTTTCTATGTCCATTGGAGTTTTACCGGCTGGTTGGTGCGCATAGACTCTATCGCGGCCTCGGCGATCAGCTGGGCCTGGTAGCCGTCCTGCAGCGAGGGCGAGACGGCCGCGCCGCTTTCGAGCGCGGTGATGAAGCCATCGAGCGCATAGGCGAAGCTCTCCTCGCCGTAGTAGTCAGGAAAGCGATTCTGCGTGATGCCCGTCGCGGTGAATCGGACCAGATTCTCGGCGGGGGCCGAGCCGCCTTGCAGCATGCCTTTGGCGCCAAAAATCTCGACCCGGTCGTCAAAGCCGTAGACCGCGCGCCGGCCGTTCTCTATCGTACAGAGCGCGCCGCTGGGGAAACGCAGGACCGCCACCGCCGTGTCGACGTCGCCCATCTCCCCGACAACGGGATCGATGAGGCAGGAGCCGGTTGCGTACAGTTCGGTTGGCCTCTCCGCGGCGAGCCATGGGCCCAGGTCGAAGTAGTGGATCATCTTGTCGCGCAGCAGGCCGCCGGAGCGCTGCAGAAAGGCGAGAGGAGCCAGCGCAAAGTCGCGGGCAATAATACGGATGGACTCGACCTGTCCGATTGCGCCGTCCCGGACCTGCCGCTGCATGGCACTGAATTCAGGCTGGAAGCGGCGGCGGAATCCGATGAATACCGGCGGGTCGCTCGCGGACGCTTCGTCCACGAACATTCTCACTTTCTCGATGTCGAGATCGATCGGCTTTTCGCAGTAGGTCGGTTTGCCGGCCTGCATCGCCTGCCGCAGCAGGTCGACGTGCGTATCGGTCGATGAGGCGATCAGGACGGCGTCGACGTCGTCCGCCTCCCAGGTCTCCTGCGCGCTGTGGGGAACCTGCCCTCCGCGGGCGTCCGTGAGCCGCTGCGCGGCGGCCTGATCGACGTCGAAGATGTAAGCGAGCTCGGCGCGGGGATGGGCGGCGATGTTGCGGGCGTGGATTGTGCCGGCGCGGCCGGCGCCAAAGAGGGCAAAGCGCATCAGTTCAGTATCCGGTCGCCAGGGGCCGGTAAACGTTGACCGACCCTGGGCCACTGAATTCGAGACATAGGGAACTGTGAAGCGGATCCAGCCAAACGCGCGCCAAGCAACCCAGGGGTTATGCGTCCTGCGGCGAGTTGGCGGCGACGCGCAGGTGAGTATACATAGCGGAGGTTGCGCATGTCAAACAGTGTTGCGATTGCTGCAGTAGTGACTCACCAGGGATGACCCGCTTCCTGTTGGGGAGTTTCTGTCGAAGTCCTTCCTACATGGCAGAGAGGGGCGTTGCGGGGGATCGGCCGTTCCGGGGCGGCGATCAGTTGCCAAATGTATAGCCCTGGTTCTGCTCCGCATGATGGCAGGCGACCCAATGCTCTGTGGTCTGGCCCAGATTGCGGAATTCGGGATCCTCCTGCCTGCAGATTTCGGTGGCATAGATGCAACGCGGATGAAAGTGGCAGCCGGGCGGTGGATTGGCGGGATTGGGCACATCGCCCTCGAGAATGATCGGCTGCCGGGTCATCTCCGCCTCCGGATCGGCGACCGGGATAGCCGACACCAGGGCCTGGGTATAGGGATGCAACGAGCGGCTGTAGACATCCTCAGTCGGCCCCATTTCGACGACCCGCCCCAGATACATCACGGCAACGCGGTCGCTGATGTAGCGCACCATGGACAGATCATGGGCGATGAAGAGGTAGGTCAGACCGAACTCGTTTTTGAGGTCCCACAACAGGTTGACGACCTGGGCCTGGATCGATACGTCCAGGGCCGAAATCGGTTCGTCGGCGACGACGAAGGTCGGATTGGTGGCCAGGGCGCGTGCAATGCCAATCCGCTGGCGCTGGCCGCCCGAAAATTCATGGGGATAGCGATTGATGAAACCGGGGTTGAGGCCGACGATCTCCAGCAACTCCTGGACGCGCGCCCGACGCTGGTTGGGCGTACCGATCTTATGCACTTCCAGCGGCTCCGAGACGATAGTGCCGACCGTCATACGCGGATTGAGCGAGGCATAGGGGTCCTGGAAGATCATCTGAATGTGGCGGCGCATCCGGCGCATCTCGTCATGCGCCAGGATGGAAAGGTCCTGGCCTTGAAAGCGCACGCTGCCGGCGGTGGGTTCAAGGTCGCGGATGACAGTCCAGCCGGTTGTGGACTTGCCGCCTCCTGATTCGCCGACCAGGCCCAGGGTTTCGCCCTGATAGATATCGAAGGAGACCCCGTCCACTGCTTTGATTGCGCCGACCTGCCGCCGAAACAGGCCGCGGCGGATGGGAAAATACTTCTTCAGGTCCCGAACTTCAAGCAGAACTTCCTTCGTCACTTCGCTCATTACAGGTGCTCCCCGGCAGCGCGTACATCCTGCCAGCGCCAGCAAGCCGAATAGTGATTTGACGCCACACGTTGCAGGGGTGGATTTTCCTGCCAGCAGTGCTCAACGGCATATTGACAGCGGGGGGCGAACGGGCAGTGGACCGGCTTCCGGAGCAGATCCGGCGGCGCCCCTTCAATGGGAATCAGCCGGTCGGTGGCGATGGTGGCATGGCGGGAAGGTATCGACTGCAGCAGGCCGAGCGTGTAGGGGTGGCTGGTCTCTTTGTAGAGGTCAAGCACGGACGCGGTTTCGACGATGAAACCGGCGTACATCACGATCACTCTGTTGACCAGCCCGGCGACAACGCCGAGATCGTGGGTTATCCAGATGGTCGCCATGCCAAACTGTTGGCTCAGTCGTTTGACCAGGTCGATAATCTGGGCCTGGATGGTGACATCGAGCGCAGTGGTGGGTTCATCGGCGATGAGGACGGACGGATTGCAGGCCAGACTCATGGCAATCATGATGCGTTGGCGCTGGCCCCCGGAAAACTGGTGCGGAAAATCCTTGCGCCGGCTGGCGGCGTTGGGGATGCCCACCAGCTCCATCAATTCTATCACTCGTTCTGCTATCTGCTCGCGGGGCAGGTTCAGGTGCGGGCGCATTATCTCGGCAATCTGGTAGCCGACAGTCAGGACCGGGTTGAGAGAGGTCATCGGATCCTGGAAGATCATGGCGATTTCGCGCCCGCGAATGGCACGCAGCTGGTCAGCCGACAGCTGGAGCAGGTCATTGTCTGCGAAGAAGACCTCGCCGCGCTCGACACGTCCCGGCGGGTCGGGTATCAGGCCCATCAAAGAGAGGACGCCGACAGTTTTACCTGAGCCGCTTTCACCGACGATGCCCAGAGACTCGCCTTCATCGAGGGTGTAGGAGATGCCATTGACAGCGTGTACCGTGCCGTCTTCGGTATAGAAGCGGGTGACGAGGTCGCGCACTTCAAGCAGATGGGGCATGGATGAACCCTGATTAAAGAGCTGGGCTGGAGATTGGCGATGCGCAGAACGGAGGAGGCGCAGGGTTGGCCCCTGCACCTCCTTATTAAAGACTAGCGATCTTCGGACGCAATGTAAGCGTTGGACCAGAACACGGGGCGCCCTGCAAAGGCCGGCCCTGCGACAAAGCCCATTACTCTCGGTCCGACCGATGGTCTGAACACACCGTCGGAGATCCAGACGGAGTAGGACTGTTCAGCGATATGGCAGTAGAGATCATTGATCGAGCCCTGCAGCTCCGGATTGTCCGAGGCCAAGGCGCGGTTCTGCTCCAGAAACGCATCGGTGACGGGATCATTGACGGCGGAGCGCATGGAGCCGGGCAGATCACGACCGGTGCTGGAGTGGTAGATGGCATACAGGTAGTCGTAGCTCGTCCACCCGCCGCGGCGGCCGTAGCCCATCTGGTAGTCACGTTCGGTGAGCCTCGGATAGAGGATTGAGGGCTCGGTGGTTTCGAGCGTGATGTCGATGCCGAGTTCCCGCCACATGGATTGGAGAACCTCCATATAGGCGGTACCGCTGTCGACGGGTTCGCCGATCATGGTCAGGCTGAAAGGCTCGCCATCAGGCGTGATGAGCATGCCATCGTCGCCATAGGTATACCCTGCCTCCTGCATGAGCTCTTTGGCCCGATCGAGGTCGAAGTGATAGCCGCACTGTTCTTCGATTTCGGGATCATAGCCAAGCATACCCGGGCTGATGGGGCCGCGGCTGATCTGGTCGGCGCCGTCGGTGACGATCTGGGTGATCTCCTCGCGATTCACGGAATAGTTCAGCGCCTGGCGCACGCGCGCGTCATCGAAGGGTGGAACATGGTTCTGAAGATAGATCATGCGCACCTGGCCGAACGGCGCCTGCTGAACGGTTACGCCGGCCGCTTCGAGGATGGCAACGTCCAGAGGATTGGAGATGCCGTTAACGTAGTCGATATCGCCCGATTCCAGCGCCGCGATACGGGTTGCCTCTTCGGGGAGGATACTGAACTCGATGCGATCGAAATTGTATGGTCCGGTGTTGGCGCCGTCGAAGAATTCGGGGCCCCAGTTATAGTCGTCCCAGCGCTCCATGGCAACGCCTTCGCCCGGCCGCACTTCGACAACCTTGTAGGGACCTGTCCCGACCGGATTCAGTTCATACTCAGCGCCCAACTCCTCTACGGCTCGCTGTGACATTGGCGCCATATAGCCCCAATTGAGGAACTGGAGTAGAGAGATGGCCGGAGCCGGGAAGTTGAAAATCAGGGTATAGTCGTCCGGCGCTTCAAAGGTCATCCCGTTCAGGCGCCGACCCGCTCCGGGTGAAGCGAGATCGGGGTCCAGCGCGCGCTCATAGGTCCAGACAAAGTCATGCGCGGTAACCGGATCGCCGTTATGGAACATGACATCGTCCCGCAGGTGGAAGGTCCACGTCAGCCCGTCTTCGGAGAACTCCCAGCTCTCGGCAAGATAGGGGATATATTCACCGTCGGAATTCTGGGTAATGAGGGTTGCGTTGAACCACTGCCCGACCACAAGAGCATCGTCTCCTCTGGATGTCTTGTGCAGATCCAGCGAGGTTACGTCGGCGGGAAGAGCGATACGCAGGGTTCCGCCCATCATGGAATCTGCGCCGGTTGCCTCCGCCATTTCGGCCGGAGCGACTGGAGCGCAGGCCGCAGCCAGGATGAGCATAAGCAATGCCGTGAAGGCTAGCAGAAATCTCTTCATCATCTTGTTCCTCCAACTGATTGTGTTACACGAGAACTTCCCAATACTGGGACGTATCTGCAGCGGTAAACACTCCATTGGCGTCTCCTTTCGTCCAGTCGGATCCAGGAATTGGAACAGCGCAAATCACTAAACCTCCGTGATAACACGGCTACTTTCTCAGTTTGGGG
The DNA here is from genome assembly GCA_965207495.1 of Caldilineaceae bacterium. Lineage (GTDB taxonomy): Bacteria > Chloroflexota > Anaerolineae > Caldilineales > Caldilineaceae > Bin5. Next base: position 383,795 of record OZ242287.1, on the reverse strand, counting down.
TTGATAGCATCCTGCAACCCGTCACCAATCAAGTTGATGGACAGAACGGCGATGACGATAGCCAGGCCCGGGAAAACAGGCATCCACCAGGCATGGCGCATGAATTGCCGGCCCTGGTTCAGCATGGCGCCCCATTCGGGTGAAGGAGGCTGAGCGCCCAGACCGAGATAGCTGAGCCCTGCGGTAATCATGATGGCGATGCCCAGGCCCAGCGTGGCATAGACCAGGATCGGGCCGATCACGTTGGGCAGGATGTGGCGGAACATGATACGCCGGTTGCTGGCGCCAAGCACACGGGCGGCGCGCACATATTCGTTCTCCTTGGCTTCCAACACGGAACCGCGGATGAGACGGGTATAGTCGGGGATGTTGGCCAGGCCGACGGCGAGCATCACCTGCACGAGGCCCGGTCCCAGTGCGCCGACCACGCTCAGAGCCAGCAGAATGCCGGGAATCGCGAGCAGCACGTCCACGAATCGCTGGATGAGGTTGTCGACCCATCCGCCGGCGAAGCCGGAAATCAGCCCCAGGATGGTACCGCCGCCCAGTCCGATCAGAACGACCAGGTAGCCGGCCCGCAGCGATTCGCGGCCGCCCCAGAGGACGCGGCCCAGTTGATCGCGTCCGAGGTTATCGGTGCCGAACGGGTGCGCGGCGCTGGGCGACAGCAGCTTGGTCGCGTTTGAGACATTGATAATTTCGTCCCAGCTGTAGATCTGGGGCGCGAAAAGGGTGATCAGAATAATCAGCGCCATGATCGTCAACCCGGTTACCGCCAAGGGGTCGCGGAAGAAACGGGCCGCGGCCCTGCGCACGGGGGATCTGCCGACTACCAGCCAGTCGTCGGCCGGGCGGCCGATGTCCGGGCCACCGGAGGCAGTCGTACTTCCTTTAGCCGCCTGGGAATCGGTCGGCCTCATGCTTTCCTCATTCATAAGTGATGCGTGGATCGATGACGCCGTACAGGAGATCGACGATCAGGTTGACGAAGACGTAGCCAACGGCGACAAAGAGAATGCCACCTCGGATCTGGGGATAGTCCCTGGCGCTGATCGAGTCAACCAGGAATCTTCCCAAGCCAGGACGGCCGAATACATTTTCGACAAACACCTGACCGGAGAGCAGGCTGCCGGCCAGCAGCCCCAGATAGGTAACAATTGGGATCAGGGCATTGCGAAAGATGTGCATGATTGTCACGAGAGCCTCGCGAATACCCTTGGCGCGGGCGGTGCGCACGTAGTCCTCTTCCATCACTTCCAACATACTGGCGCGTGTGAGGCGGGCGAGGACCCCGGCCGGGATCAGAGCCATCGCCGCAGCCGGCAGGATGAGGCTCTTGAGACCCTCATCACCCACCACTTTGAACCATCTTAACTCTACGGCGAAGATCAGAAGCAGGAGGAGGGCGGCATAGACGCTGGGTATGGAAACGCCAACGAAGGCGAAGAGCATGGTGAGTTTGTCGGGCAGGCCGCCGCGATAGAGCGCAGCCAGAACGCCGGCCGAGACACCCAACAGCATGGTGGCGATAAGACCGGCGATTGCCAGCTGGACCGTACTGGGAAGTCTGGCCAGGATATCATTCAGAACTGAGCTCCCGCCACGAAACGACGTTCCCAGGTCGCCGCGCAGCGCGTCCCACAGGAAGTTGAGGTATTGCACGTGGAGGGGGTCGTTCAGGTGAAGTTGCTCGCGGATTCGCTCAATGTCCTCGGCGGTGTTTCCGTATTCTTCGCTGACGACGGCTGCGAGCGGGTCTCCGGGCGACAGAGCGAGGATTGCAAAGATAACCAGAGAGACCCCCAGGAGTGTCGGGAGTATCAACAGCAGTCGTCTGAGTGTGTAAACTAGCATTGGCGAGCCTGAAAATCTGTTATGACTGGACTGGCGGAATTGCGGGGCCCTCGTCCCTGCGGCAGTGCCCCAAGTCGGCTAGGCGATGACATACCGGTTCATCCAGTCGAGCAGGGCTTCGTTCTGGGCGCGCCTGACCTCGAGCGCGCCGGAAGTCGAGCCGCCGTGTGAGCTATTGGGCAGGCGCAGCATCTCCACGATGCAGTTGTTCGCCTGCAATACGGTATAGAACTGTTCAGACTGCTCGGTGGGGCAGCGCAGGTCTCGTTCAGCCTGAATCAGCAGGGTTGGCGTCGTGCAACGGTGGGCCGAGTGAATCGGCGAGGCGTTGCGGTAGGCGTCGAGGGCCTGGTGGGGGGGACCGCCCATCGCTTCCCAGGGAAGTGCTATGGAGGAGAAAATATCGGCCACGCCATACCAGGTTTCCCAGTTTGTGATCGGGTTTTCGGCCACGGCAGCCTTGAACCGATCAGAATGGCTGACGGCCCAGGATGTGAGATAACCGCCGTACGATGAGCCGCACACGCCCAGGCGCTGCGGATCGACCAACCCCAGCTCGATACAATGGTCGACTCCGGCGATCAGATCAGCAAACTCCAGCTCGCCCATTCTGCCGTTGATAGCGGCCATGAAGGCGTCGCCATAACCAAGCGAGCCGCGATAGTTGACGAGCAGGACAGCGTAACCGGCTCCGGCCAGCATCTGGAAATCGAGGGAGAATACGTTGCCCCAGGCCATGTCGGGGCCGCCATGGTTGAAGAGTATGGTGGGATAGGGCGGCTCTGCGGACGGCGGCGTCATGAGCCAGCCTTCAATGGGCGTGCCATCGCTGCCGGCGAATGTGAGATGCTCCACTGCGGGGAGGGCGAACTCTGCCAGCAGGGAACGATTGAAGGCGGTGAGCTTCCTTTCGTTTCTGCCGTCCGCATCAACCAGGTGGAGATTACCGGGTTCGCTAAAGCTGTTGACGGTCATCAGTATCCTGTTCCGGTTCAGCCCGACAACATCGCACACCCGCTCGCCGCCGACCACAGGGGCATAGTCCGTTTCGCCGGTGAGAGCGATGCGATAGATCGATTTCGTTCCGCCAATCTGAACCGGGACATAGGCATTTTTCCCGTCGGCGTCAATGTGCAGGTTGGGCGCGTCACAGGCGATGATCGGCATATCAAACTGGAATTTCCCCGCCACGTTATGCTGGATACCGGTGGTGCGGCATTCCGGGGTTCCGCCCTGCTTGGGGACGACCCATAGATGCTTGTGGCTCTGCTTGGGAGCGTCCATCGGGTTGCCGACGAAGACGATCCTTTCACCGTCCGGCGTCCAGGCCGCCGAGGGGGGGTTGGTGGCATGGCCCCAGTCCTTGACGACATCGCGCGCTTCCCCGTTCAGGTTCACGGCGCGCAGCGCGGCAAACCAGCGGTACGAATCGGGATAGCAGGCGGTGGTAAAGAGGATCTCGCGGCTATCGGGAGACCAGACGGGGCCGGTGCGATAGCAGTTGTAGGCGTCATCCCGGGTCAGATTGCGCGCATCGCCGCCGTCTGCCGGCACAACAAAGAGGTCGGGGGCGGCGGCATGCAGATAGCCTGTACCATCGAGGCGATAGACTTTGCTGGTGACGCGGTACGGCTTACGAGGAAAGGCCGGGGAGGCGGCGGCCCTGGCGGAAAAGGCGATATATTGACCGTCGGGCGACCAGGCGGGACCTCGGCTCAAGCCCTGGGGCAGATCAGTGAGCTGGCGCGGCTCGCCGCCGGAAATTGTTACGGCGTAAAGTTGACGAGCGCCGGTACGCGTTGAAAAGAAGGCCAGTCGCGCGCCGTCTGGAGACCATGCGGGGTGGCTGTCCTGCGCCAGCCCGGCTGTCAGTTTACGCGCTTCGCCGGTCGCGAGGGCAAGCAGCCAGATGGCGGCCCGTTCCTCATCGCTTTCGGCATCAATGTGTGTGACGCAGTAGGCGACGTGGCGCCCGTCGGGCGAGAGTTTGGCGTCTTGCAAGAACTGGAATCGAAACAGATCATCGGGTTGGACGGTGCGCTCAGTCATGGTGTGCGAGATCGCGTATTGCCTTGCTTTTTCAGGCGTCCGATAGGGTAAAGAGTGAAACACAGACCGGGAAGGTTGACTCGCCTGCGGATCAGGAGCGGGCCTTATGAATTGCGTCAAACATCTCCTTCCACCAGTAATAGGGCACGCCGGTTCGCTGGTTCACAGTGCCGCAGAAGTAGATACCGCTATCCGGCTCGACGTACATCTTGGCGCCATACGCGCCGGAATGGCCCAAAGCCACTTTTCCTTGCCCGCTACCCTCGGCAAATACCCCCAGCCCCACACCGGCTCGGGGCGGAGTGATCCCAGGGTATGCGCGCCACTGCAACAGCGCTGCCAGTGTTGCCGGGTTCTGGAACAGTTGTCCACCCATCAACGCCCGCAGAAATCGAATAACATCGGCCGCGGTGGACACCACGCCCCCGCCGCCGCGGTCAAACGAGACGTTGATCCGGCTGGTGACATAGGGGACATCTTCCAGGTAGAAATCGGATACTTCACAGATCCACGGGGCCGGCTCAGGATCTCGGGCATAGGCCAGATAGCTTTTGGCCATGCCCAGCGGGTCGAAGATACGCTCCCGCCACTGCCGGTGCAGGCTCTTGCCGGAGAGCTTCTCCGACAGCAGGCCAAGGATTACATAGCCGGTATCGCTGTAGTGGAACGCCTCGCCGGGCGGGGAGAGAGAGGCTGCCGCGGTACCGCTGGCCAGAAACCAGTTAATGACACCGGCCTCCTTGTCCTCAGGACAAGCTGGATCCCACATGGTCCACGCTTTGCTGGTGACCAGGGTGGAAATGTCGCAAGCCGGATCTGCCAGGCAGGCCAGATGCGCGGGGATAGCCTTTCTGAGCCGCGCGCCATAGGAACCGGGGGCCGGCTCGCCGTAGTCGTGCGCGGTACCGGTGGCATCGTCCACGACAGCATCCTTTATGCCGGCGGTATGTGTCAGCAGGTGGCGAACGGTTATCTTCTTGCCGTAGCTGACGCCGTCGATCATGTGCAGCCGCGCCACGATCTCGTCATCGAAAAGAGCGAGCTCGGCCAAGGTGGTATCCAATCCGCACGGCCCCAGCGCGCCTTCCTCCCACAGTTGCAGCAGGAGCGTCGCGGTCATCGTCTTGGCCACGCTGGCCAGATGGAACTGGTGGCTAGGTGTCATCGACGCATCCGAATCGGCGTTCGCCTTGCCCACCGCTGCCTCATGGACAAAGTCCACGTCCGGCATCTCCACACGCAGCACTGCGTTCTTGACGCCCGGCCCTGCGCTGATGCCCTCGCCGGCAAACAGCCGCGCCAGCGCCTGGTCCAGGTTTGACCGTGCCTGGTCCGCCCAGGATGCGCTCATATAGGGCTCCCAGCGCGGCCGTGCGGGCATGAGAGCGCCGCGTTTTTCAAGGCAAGGGGCGTCATCCGACCGCGCTCTGACGCAACTGGAGACGAACTGTTGTCTGAATGTTTATTCGGCGCCCAGTACATATCGGTTCATCCAGTCGAGCAGGGCTTCGTTTTGGGCACGGCGGACTTCGAGCGGGCCGCCGGTTGAGCCGCCGTGGGGGCTTTCCGGCAGGCGCAGCATCTCTACCGTACAGCCGTTGGCCTGCAGCACAGTGTAAAACTGTTCTGACTGCTCCGCTGGCACGCGCAGGTCCTTCTCTCCCTGGATCAGCAAGGTGGGCGTGGTGCAGCGATGGGCGTAGGTGATGGATGAAACACGCCGGTAGGCTTCCGGGACTTCAAACAGGTGGCCGCCAATGGATTCAGGGTGGGTGGGGCCCATGTCGCTGACGCCATACCAGGAGGCGCGGTTGGTGAGCGGGTTTTCCGGTACGGCGGCCTTGAAGCGATCGTTATGCCCAATGATCCAGCAGGACAGGCATCCCCCATAGGAGAGGCCGCAGACGCCCAGTCGATCGGGGTCGGCCAGACCCTCGGCAGTCGCATGGTCGACCGCAGCCATCAGATCGGCATACTCCAGTTCCATATGATGGGGGCCGTTGGTGGCGTTGCTGAATTCGTCTCCGTATCCGGTAGAGCCGCGATAGTTGACCAGCAGGACAGCATAGCCCGCGCCGGTCAGCATCTGGAAGTCGAAGGAGAAGATGTGTCCCCAGCCATGGTGCGGTCCACCGTGAATGTAGAGAATGGTGGGATATGGCGGTGCGGCGCCGGGGGGTTTCATCAGCCATCCTTCCACCGGAACGCCATCGCTGCTGGTGCAGGACAAGCGGACCGTCTCCGGCTGCGCCACACTCGATAGCAGGTCGGCATTGAAGTCGGTGAGTTGCCGCTCATGGACGCCGTCCACATCGACCCGGTAGAGATTGGGCGGCGTATTGAGGTTGGAGGCCGAAATCAGCAGGCGGCCGTCATGCAGGCCAATGGGATAACAGGCACGGTCGCCGCCCACCACCATTTCACAATCGATACTGCCGTCCAGGGCGACCCGGTACACCTGCATTTTGCCGCCATCTTGTATGCGCACATAGGCGTTCCGCCCATCTTCGGCCACCTGGAATTTCGGATAGTCGCGGTAGCCAACCGGCATGTCTGCCTGCAGGGCGCCTTCGACATTGCCGACCAGCCCGGTTGTGCGGCATTCGGGCGTGCCCCCCTTGCTATCGACCACCCACAGGTGGTTCTGGGCGCTGAAGGGCGCATCGGTCGGGTTGCCGACGAAGACCACGCGCGCGCCGTCAGGCGACCAGACCGCGGAGTAGGAGGCATAGCCCCAATCCCTGACCAGATCGCGCACCTCACCATTCAAATTGGCCACTCGCAGCGCGGCGAAGAAGCGATATTCATCCGGGAAGAATGTGGTCGTGAACAGGATCTCCTGGCTGTCGGGAGACCATTCCGGCGCGGTGTAGCGGCAGTTGTGGTTTTCGTCCCGGGTCAGATTGCGCGCTTCTCCACCGGCGGCCGGCACGACAAAGATGTCATGCACGGCGTTGTGAAGATAGCCGAGGCCGTCGAGCCGATAGATTTTGCGGGTCACGCGGTAGGGCTTGGTGGGAAAGACCGGCTCAGCGTTTGCCCGCGCCGAGAAAGCGATATGCCTTCCATCCGGTGACCAGGCCGGGCCGCGGCCAACACCTTGCGGCAGATTCGTCAGCATACGGATGTCGCCGCCGTCAGCGGGAATCGTATGGAGTTGCTTCACACCGCTGCGGGTGGAGAAGAAGGCAATCTGGCTCTCGTCGGGCGACCAGACCGGGTTGCTGTCGACGGCTTGCCCGTCCGTGAGTTGCCGCGCTTCACCGGTCTGCGGCGACAGGAGCCAGATGGCGCAGAACTCCGCGTCTTTGGCCGCGTCGACATGCGAAATGCAGTAGGCGACCTGCTTTCCGCTGGGGGAGAGCCTGGCATCCTGCAGGAATTGGAATCGAAACAGGTCTTCGGGCTGCAAGGTACGCTGGGTTTCGCCGGTCATAGTGTTCGGTTCCGTGGCATATGACTGAACATTAAAGACGGACGCCTTGCCGGCTAATCTTCCAACAGGGCGATGTCTTCCGGGATCTGCAGGGCGGCGTTGGGGAAGACCGAGACAGTGGCCTGGTCCCCGTGGCGTCTGCCCAGTTCTGCGATGACCTCCGGCCAACTGTTGAAGAGGCAGGTGTCCGGCGGGAATTCCTCAATGTCAGCGTAGGAAAGATTGGGCGAAAAGATGATCAGCCCGTTCTTTCCCAGGTGGATTCTTTCCCGTTTGAGCGGACCATGCGCGCGCATGCCGCTGCTGAGAAGGTAGTGAATACCGGCGCCATGCGTGCAGGCGGTGGCCAGCACGGCTGAGCCACTGGGTTTGATCGCGCGTCTGAGATCCCGCACCACGGCATTCATCGAGTTGAGCACTTGCACCAGGTCGGTGTCCTTGGGATAGGCGTTGAAGACTGCGATGTCGGCCGGCGGCGGGAACCTGGTGCTATAGACTTTGCGCGCGAACCTGACGCCGGCGCGGTGGGCTGTCACCGGGTCACCGGCGTAAAGGGCGACCAATTCGCGGCGGGAATTGACCACTGTATTGACGGCAAAGCGATGTCCTACTTTGCGACCGATCTCTTCCAGATCTGCGCGCAGCTCATTGCCCTTGATACGGCCCGCCATGGAGTGCGGCAGCTTGTAGGCGATGGTGTGGTTGACATGCAGCGTTTCGATACCGGCCATGCCTACCGCCACTGTCTTGACGCCGCCGGCGAACCCTGCATGGCCATGGGGCACGATTGTGCCCATGCTGAGCCGCAGGTCAGCCTCCCAGAAGAAAGCGTTGGTATAGATCGGCGTCCCGCGCTCGGTTTCGCCCAGATATTTGCGGTTTTCGTGGGGCTGATTCTGATAAATGGGGAAATCTTCCACGATCGTGCGACCCAACTTCATGACTAACTCCTGGCGGCGCATCGGCGTGTGCGCGCCCAGGCCAATGATGAAGTGGATGTTCTCGGGCTTGAGGCCGCCGGCCTGCAGTTCCTCGACAACCAGGGGCGCGATTTCGCCCAGAGGAGAAGGGCGCGTGATATCCTCGACAGCGATTGCCGCCTGCGCGCTGGCACCGGCCAGCTCCTGCAGGGTTGGCGTCCCGATCGGTTGCCGCAGACTTTCAGCCAGCGAATCCGGATCTGCCGGAGGAGCGTCGGCCATCTGCACTTTTTCCACAAGCCACGTTGCCGGAAAATCCAGTTCAATTTCCCGGTCTCCGTACCATGCCTGCCAGCGAATTTTCATCGGCTCACTCTCCCCACAGATTGCGGAAAGTACAGGAAAGGGCGTTACCCATACTCGCCTGGTTTTGAAGCCGGTCTGCGTAAAGCGGGGGCCTCGCCTGTTCTAACGCAATACGCGGTACGCGATTCAGCCGGCGCGCCGGGACTGCAAAGACACGAAAGCCATGCAGTCAATCATGCAAGAGGTGGGGCGTATGTTCCGCCATATAGGGCTTGACCGCTTCCAGACTCTGCGCCATTACAGCGACAGCCGTATCGACCTCGCGCGCGGTCATCGGCGTGGAGATTGTAAATTGGCCTCTGGGAGCGCTGAATATGCCCCGGTTCATCATCTCCATGTGCAGAAGTTTTGGCAGGTTCCGGGCGGCCTCCTGCGCGGCCACCGCGTCCCGCGCCGTTCTTATCTCGCCTTCACTCCAGTGGATGGGGATGATCGATCCCTGCCCCGCGGCGCGCGCCCTTACGCCTGCCGCCTTAAATGCCCGGTTGAACCCGTCTTTCAGTCGCTGGCCCAGTTCGTTGATGGCGGCCACCTCTTCGGCCCCATACGCCTTCATCGTCGCCAAGCCCGCGGCCATGGTGACGTTGTTGGCGTTAAACGTGCCATTGTGCGGGACTGTTTGGGGGTGTGTCGGATCAAAGGGCGCCATGATATCCTGCCGTCCCCCAAACGCGCCCAGGGGCAGCCCACCCCCTATGAACTTGGCTACGGACGTCAGATCCGGTGTCACGCCGACAGCGGACTGAACACCGCCTACATCGAGTCGCAATGTCAGAATCTCATCGAAAATCAGCAGAACGTCATAGGTATCCGCCAGCTGCCTGACGCCTTGCAGGTATCCTGGTTCAGGTTCGACGCCTCCGCCGGATCCGAGGACAGGTTCGAGGATGATGGCGGCGATCTCGTCGCTGTGCGCGCGCAGGATATCCTCCAGCGCGTCGAGATCATTGAATGACACAACTTGCATCCCTTCCATCACCGCTGCGGGCACGCCCCTGGTGGGTAGCCGTCGTTGCGGCAGACCAACCTCTGCGGTGTCGGGCTTGACGTTTACCTGCACATAGTCATGCGAGCCATGGTAGCCGCCATCTATCTTGACGATGACATCTTTGCCTGTAAAGGCGCGCGCGGCGCGCATCGCCAGATGCGTTGCTTCGGTGCCGGAATTGCAATAGCGAACGCTCTCCAGACTGGGCACGCGGCCACACAGCATTTCCGCGTGTTCAACGGTCACTTCGGCGGCGGAACCGAGGACGGTGCCCCTTGCCGCCTGCTCCTGGATTGCGCTGACCGTGGCGGGGTGGGCATGCCCATGGATCAGGGAGGTATAGTTGTTGAGGAGGTCTAAGTATCTGTTTTCATCGAGATCATAGAGATAGCACCCTTCGCCGCGCACCATGTATGCAGGATAGGGTGTGTAGTATGAGGATGCCCTGGTGTCTCCGCCGGGCAACGACCTTTTGGCGCGCGCGTCCCACTCGCCGGATGTTTGGGTGCGCTGCATGAACGTTTCGATGATGGTGTTGCCGGCATCCTGGTCTGCATTGGAACTCACAACAGGCCTCCATGTGGGCGACGTTCAGGTTCCGATTTGATAGCGCATGGTGTTTGACAGACGGTTCAAGCGCCAAAGCCAACGATACGCCCTGTCTGACGCCTTGTTTCCTTCTCAGATATGGACGATAGAGACGAATGGGCCTTCACAGCCGGCTACCGCGGTCCGGTCATTCGTGCCCATTGCGGGAAGGGCCGTCCAGGTTGTCGATGTGCACCGGCGGCAGTTCGTCGGCGGGGTCGAATCCGAAAACCTGACCGAAGAAGGCCAGCTCCGTCTGATGGACGCGGACGTTCGTCGCAAAGGAACGGAACCCGTGCGCCTCGCCTTCGAATTCGATATGCGCCACCGGCACACCGCGAGCGCGCAGGGCGTCGGCAACAAAGCGGGACTGATTTGGCGGCACTACCTTGTCGTCCAGCCCCTGAAAGATGAGCAGCGGCACGTTGATTTCGCCGGCGCGGTGAATCGGTGAGCGCTCACGATAGAGAGCGGTCTGTTCGGGGTAAGGCCCGATCAGGGTACTGCAATAGTGGGCTTCGAATTTGTGCGTTTCCTGGTCCCAGAATTCCAGGTCGCTGATACCGTAGAGACTTGAACCCGCCTTGAAGACGTCGCGGAAGGCAAGTGCGGCAAAGGTGGTGAAGCCCCCCGCGCTGCCGCCGCGAACGATGGTTCGCTCTCCATCCGCAAGCCCTTGTTGCACCAGATAGCGTGCGCCATTGACGGCATCGTCGACGTCAACGACACCCCACTCTCCCCGCAGCCGGTTCCGATATTCGCGTCCGTAGCCGGCGCTGCCGCCGTAGTTGATTTCCAACACGGCAAACCCGCGGCTGGTGTAGAACTGCACGCCGACGTCCAGCGCATGTTTAATCGAGCCGGTCGGCCCGCCGTGCGCGATGACGATCAGGGGCGGCAGTTCACCTGCGGGCGCTTCATATTCCGGGTTGTGCGGCGGATGATAAAAGCCGTGGGCCTGGAGGCCATTTTCGGTTGGGTAGGAGATGTGCGCGCCGGGAGAAAGATACGCCTCCGAGACCGCATTTTGCACCGAACTTGCCAAACAGGTGTATGCCCCACTTCTCAGGTCCATCTTAAACAGTGCACGCGGTGTGCTTGGCGTTCCAGCCACGACGAAAGCGTGATCACCGACCACCTCCAGATGGACAATATAGGTGAATTCGGTGTTGAACTCCTTTCGTGCACCTGTCTCCGTATCGATCTGGCCGAGATGCCACGTGCCATTCTGGTTGTAGGCGGCCAGAACGCTTGACGGCGTGAGAAAGCGGTACATCGTCTTACCGATATTCCAATAGGGATTGCCCAACTCTGCCGCCATTGGAGACACGGCTGCGATCTCGCCATCTTGCCAACGATAGAGGTTCCACCAGTTGGAGCGATCGGAGCAGAAGTACAGCTCTCCGCTGGGAGACCAGCGGGGATCAGTGACGCTTTCCTCCTGTTCCGGCACGATCTGCTGAATGTTGGTCAGGCTGCCATCCTCGTCCACATCCGCGGCCCAGAGGCTGCTGGAAAAGAAGGGCATGTTGGGATGATTCCAGGCGACCCAGGCCAGTTTGCGGCCATCCTGGCTCAGAACGGGGAAGGCGACGAAGTCTGTCTGATCGAACAGGACGGCGCCAAACTCGTCACCGTCGAGATTGACCGCAGCGAGGGCGTGTCTGGGTTCGCCTTTGGGCGTGTGATCTTCACGGATGCAGATCAGCCGGTTGCGCCTGTGGTCGATGACCAGGTCGGCGTAGCGCATATCACCTGCGGCGGTGATGGGCTGTGGAGACTCGCCAGGAAGGTGGCGATACAGGCGATCGTCGGGGAAGTTCGAGAAGTAGATTACGCCGTCATTGACGGCGAAGCAGCTGCCGCCGTATTCGTAGACCCGCGTACGTGCATCGAAAGTCGCAGGGGTCAACTGCTCAATATGTCCATCCCCATGCAAGCGGGCGACGGTACTGCGGCCGCCCTGCTCGGGGAGACGCAAGAGTATGTATATATCTTCGCCGGCTGCATAGAGTTGGTTGATCCAATGCTGCGAACTGGCAGCCGCCATTTCGGCGCTGATTGGGGAATGCCAGCTCCCATACGGCGCGCTTTTCTTTTGCACCATGCCTTCCGCTCGAGGTCGTTTAGCGGCTTTCGGAACCGCTAAACGTTGGCAAGAACACGTCTTCTACAGAGATGCGGCTCAGATGAATGCCTGTATGTTCTGGTAGTCAGGAACATCCCACCGTCCAGGCATCGTGTTGACCAAACCGGACGACAAGGTTCGGAGAGGGAGTCAGAATAGTAGCATATATTTTTGTGGTCTGCAATGCGCTGGAATTTAGTACGGACGCCAGAAGACAGTCAGAAAATCACCTCTATCTGAGGCTAAGCCGGGAGATATTCACCGGGGATGCGCGAGCGCGCGTACTCCCGGGCGGCGATGGTGTGGGCGTGGATTGTACCGGCGCGGCCGGCGCCAAAGAGGGCAAAGCGCATGGCTGATGGGCCAAACTGAACAGCGATGGAAAGTTTTATAATCGGGGATGGGTAATGAAATTTACTCTCTGAAACTCAACCTTCATGGCGTCCGGGGGGTCGGGATGATCCAGTCTGCACTTCTCCAGAAAAATCATGACTGATTCCTCTTCCCCAGGTAACGAAGCTGCTAAGGGCCAGTCCTTGGGAACGCCAGATCAGCAACTCCTTCACCAACAATCACTCTAAGATTTTCGATTAGCGCCGGCAAGTCGTCCACAATTGTTGCGCGCGCCATACTGAGATCAATGGCCTCGTAATCGTGAACTATCCGGTGGCGCATTCCTATGACGTCAGTCCATGGGATCTCACTGTATCTCCTTCGCGTCTGTTCGGAAACACAGTTAGCCGCCTCGCCGACAATTTCCACCAGCTTTATCAGAGCGAACTGCATTATCTCGTTCTGTTCCAACTCATCCTGGCCTGCCGTGCCCAGTATCTCTATCGCCTTGGTGGCATAGACTCCCATGGCAACAAGACGTACATTGTCATCATTCGTGCTCATACTGAATTACAGCTGAATCGACAATTGCTTCCTTGAAGAAGGGGTTAAAGCTTCTTTCGACGCCCTTATAGGTCAGCAGATGGGTTGACCGGTCAAGCGCTTCGCTCAACTCCCTTTCCATACGAGCCAGGTCCAATAACCCTACCTTCGCATCCGAGTCAAACTCCACTATGAGATCCAAGTCTTCCTCCGACGTGAGACTCTTTTGTAGAAGAGCCAAGCGACGAATTTGGTGTCGCTGACAAAAGTCGGCAACAACGTCTTGGGGAATCTCAATCTGTGCCTTCATTTGTGTACTCCCGAAAATCAGCCTGACCACGGAAGCGGACCAAATGGTGCATGCGCTACCGCGTCGCTACTTGAGCGCAGCATTACGCGCGCTTGAAATCACGACCCTTTGCAACGATTGCGAAACTGAAAGACAGGCGTCTCACCTGTTTTCACGAGATTCACAGACTCCTGGCCCCGTTGGCGTCATCCCATAGTGGCGTTATCCCATAGTATAGCACCTAGTGGTCGCTGAATTCGAGATGTTCGCCGGGAATGCGCGAGCGCGCGTACTCCCGGTCGGCGTCGCGGTTTGCCAGGACTTCGGGAATTTCGCCCTGCCAGTAGGCGGGGGGCTTGTCCCAAACCTCGTCTCGCCGCCGGTGCCAGGCCAGGATGAGGGTCCGGCGCTCATCGGTCAGGTTCTGGCGCGCCGAGTGCAGCAGACGGGCGTCCGCCAACACAAAAGAGCGGGCGCGCACGCAGACATCGACCTGGTCGGGATGGTCGCCGAACATGACCGGATGGTCCTCTTCAATGTAGCGAGCGCCCTGCTCGTGCGCCGGCACCAGCTCATCGTGCAACGTAATACGCTTGTGGTGCGTGCCGGGGATGACCTTGAGGCAGCCGTTTTCGACGCTGGTGTCGCTCAGATAGTAGGAGACGAATATCTGCTGCGGCCAGGGCGTGACGCTGATCGGGTCGTCCCAGCTGGCCCAGTCCTGGTGCCAATAGAGGGCCGGTTCGCCGGGGTCTTTGGTGAGGATGATGATGCCGCCGGTGCTCTCGAAGTCGCCGAACCCCATATCGTCGAGCGCCTGCCGCGCCGGCTGCCATTCCAGGAGCCTCCTGATGACGTCGTTCTCCTGACCGGTTACATTGACGTGCTGGCCCTGGTACCTCACGTCGGGCGGGGGCACGTGGGCGGCGATGAGGCGCTCCGATTCGTCGCGCAGTTCCTGCAGAAATTCTTCGGTGAGGATGTCGTCAACGAAGCAGAAGCCGTCCTGCAGCATCTGTTCCCGTTTTGCCAGGGCGATTTCGGGTTGCATTTCACTCTCCTGCCTGAAACTGTGGTGGCTGGTGACAAGTAGTTGGTGACAAATGTATATGCCGGTAAGGCCGCAATCGAGGAGCGGGAGGAGTTTTCTTTTCCCCACTCCTTGTTAATGCCGTTATAGCCGCGCCGGGTCGAGCGCGCCGTCGCCGAAGATCAGCGAGTACTCATGGTTTTGGGAATCAACGGTGCCGGCATCCATGTAACAGACGCTGAAGGCGCGGCGGGCAATGGAGGTGCTGTTGACGCCGGAGCTGTGCGGCAGATAGTTGTGGAGCAGCACCGCTTCGCCGGCCTCCATTTCGAGCGGGATCGTTTCGGCTTCCGCCACCAGGGACTGGGCCTGATCATCTGTCATGAAGCCGGAGACGTGGCTGGGGTTGATCAGGGCGTGATGGCGGCGGGGCGCAATGTGGACGCAACCGTTGGCGACGGTGGCCGGATCGAGCGCGGTCCAGATCGTGATCTGCGGGTCGCGGTCGAAATAGGTCCAGCGGTCCTGGTGCCAGACGAGGTGGGTGCCGCCGGTGGTCTGCCCCGCCTGTCCGCCGCCGCCATCCACCGGGTCGGCCGCGGGCTTGTTCATGAACATGGCGCGCATACAGGTGACCGGCGTGTCTGCACCGTATACCATGCTGCAGATGTGGCGGAAGAGGGGCTTCTGCATATAGCGCAGGAAGAGCGGGTCGAACTCCAGATCCTGGATTTTGCGATAGTGCAGCGTGGCCCCTTTGTGCCCTTTCCCTCCACTGCCGGGTGCATCGGTCTTGCCGGGGATGCGGTCCAGCTGCATCATCATGCGGCTATAGTCGACCGGCGCGGTGCC
Source organism: Caldilineaceae bacterium (assembly GCA_965207495.1). Taxonomy (GTDB): domain Bacteria; phylum Chloroflexota; class Anaerolineae; order Caldilineales; family Caldilineaceae; genus Bin5. Next base: position 368,419 of record OZ242287.1, on the reverse strand, counting down.
GAGCATGATCCCGTCCATGCGCTGCTGCAGCGCCGCCAGTTCATCGTCGGTCAGACAGCGCCCCAGGCGCAGATAGCCTTCACGTTCATATTCCTGCCACTGGGCGTGGCTCAATTGTTCCTGCATTGAAATCTCTCCAGTCCTCTCGCGCGCATTCGTCGCGGAGGCAGCGCATGACCGCTATGGCCAGTTGTTAGTCGACCTGGTAGCCTTCCAAGTCGCCGATGTTGTCGACCACCTTGGTCACGGCGTCCAGGACCTGCTCCATCTGGTCGGGGCCGTTGGGGGCGGAGAGATGCGGCTGCAGGAAGTTGAACTCCTGGTCGACCAGTTTTTCGGTAACGGGCAGCGAGCCGATCGAGTAGTCCGCTTCACCGTCGTAATGGGGGCATTGGAAGGGGCAGCCGTGCCCGTACACGTTCTTCTCCTGGAAAATGGCGCGGTGGTGGATCGGCCCGGACGGCATTGGCTTGCCGCCGGGGTGGAAGAGGAAGTTGGCGCTGTTGACGTAGGTGAGGGCGGTGACGCCTTCAGCGTTGAGCGCTTTGACGAACGCCTCCCTGGGCACGCCCAGCTCCTCCTCGTTGTAGAGGCTGGAATACATGTGGTAGACGTGCTTGTTCCCGGGCTCGACGTGGGGCGGCGTGATCCCCTTCACCTTGCTCAGCTCCTGGGTGAGAAGATCGCAGTTGGCGATGCGGGCATCGTTGGCCTCCTCGAAGGTCTCAAGCGCCTCGTATGCCACCGTCATCGCGTAGCGGTCGATGCGGTGGTTGTCGCCGTAGCCGCCGGTTGACGCGTACTTGAGCAGTTCGGAGTTGGTGAGGATCGTGGAAAGCGTCGAAGGGTGTTGCCCGCCCAAGGCGCCGCGCTCGTAGTATTCGCGGCTGTTGGTCGTCATGACGCCGCCGCTGGTGGCGGCGATCGGCTTGCCGGCGAAGCTGAAACAGGTGATATCGGCAAGGCCGCCGATGATCTGACCGTCCACCTGCGCGCCGGTGGCCTGGGCGGAGTCTTCGATAAGGACGATATCGTGTTCGCGGGCGATGGCGAGCAGCTCTTTCAGATCGACCGGATGACCGTATAGGTCCACGGCGATGATCGCCTTGGTGCGGTGGGTGATCTTGCGGCGCACGTCGTCCGGGTCGAGCGTGAAGGTCTTGGGATCGACGTCAGCGAAGATCGGCACCGCGTTATTGTGCATGATGCAGCTTACGCTGGCGATCCAGGTAAAGGAGGGAACGATCACCTCGTCACCCGGTCCGGCCTGCGCGGCCACGAGGGCCGAATTCAGCGCCACCTGTCCGGACGAGACGGGCAGGGCGTATTCGACCTCCATCTTTTTGGCGAAGGCCTCGGAGAACTCCTCCCAGTCGGCGGCCTTGCCACTTTCCCACATGGGTGAACGGTGGTGGCCGGCGGAATGGGGCTCGGTGGTGACGGCCTTCTCGCCGCCGAGTAGGGCTAACTTGCTCATCGTGCAACTCCTGACTGGATTGGTACGCGGCTCGCGGCGAGTACGGTCTGGTTTGCACTGTCCACGATGCCACTGTGGTTGGACAGGGACTGGCGAAACGATTTCTATGCTCAGACCTTTGCAGACGCCCGGAATTCGGGGACGCAAAAGCGCTCGAGATTGGGTGGGCGTGCCGCCAATCATAGCATACAGTATTGGCAAGTCAACCTCTGAAACGAACAGGCCCACAAATAGACATTGCAGGCCATTCTTGCTATACTTGCCTGAATTCTCCTATGGGCACGCTTGATGGATTTGCGCTGCACGGGCTGAGGCAGAATCTCCTTGCGGGCTGAAACTGCATCGGCCGAACGGCGTGTGCCTGTGCTGAGTATAGGGCACCATCTTGGGCCCATACCCATTCAATTGCTCATAAAGGAGGATCAATTCCAGCGAATAACCGACAGTTCCCCCGATTCACCACGGTCAAATCAGGATTGGCTGCGGGCCTCACCGTTGACGGCCCGCATAGTTAACTGAATTCATGCCGGATCAAACCGGAATTCCTACTTCACAACTTTAAAGAAAGGAAAGGAACGATGACAGACCGTGCAGTTTCTCGACGCGCATTTCTAAAGACTGTTGGTATCGCAACCGCCGGCGTAGGTCTTGCTGCCTGCCAGGCGCCGATGGCGCCGGCCGGCGATGGTGAAGCCGCGATGGGTGAGCCCAAGGAGTTGGTTACGTTTTGGGGCGGCTGGACGCCCACCCAGAGCATGGAACGTTCCGAAGACAACCCGCTGCCGCACAACAAGGTCCTTGAGGTGCTGGACGGGTACCAAGAGCAACACCCCGACGTGAGCATCGAGTGGATCCGCGTTCCCCAGGGCATCAGCGGCCGTGAATGGACGATCGCGCAGCAGACGGCGGGGACGATTCCGCACATCACCACGCACCCACACTGGCACATCAAGGACGATCTGGATAAGAACTGGTGGACAGAGTTGACCCCCTACTTCAACCAGCCGAACCCCTACATCCCTGCGGGCGACCCCGGCAGCGAGAAGTGGGTCGACCAGTTTTACCCGATCCCAACCGGTGAAACGCTGATGCGCGACGGTTACTACAACATCGTCTTCGGCCTCATCACCACCTTCTTCTACTACAACGTCGACTGGTTCAACGATCTGGGCCTCGAAGCGCCCCAGAACTACGCCGAATTCCTCTCTGTCTGCAAAGCCTTCCGCGATGAAGGTATTGACGCCTATGGCGGCTGGACCGGCCCGGTTGACGATACCGACCACTGGTACCGCCTGCAGATGGGTGGGATGCTCATGGCCGGCGAGATCGAGCCGCAGGTCAATCCCGACCGCGGCACGGCCACCCGCGAAGAGGTTGCCTGCGCCGTCGAAAACGGCGTCTTCCACGCCCACCTGCCCCAGTACCGGGATTGGATGGAGCTGTGGAAAGAGAACGTGCAATACCGACCCGCGGACTGGACCACCCGCGCCACCGACTCCCATTCGCGCTTCCTCAACAAGATCGAGCCGATCATGGAAAACGGCACCTGGTCCTTCCCCCGCCTGCAGTACGATCCACTGGTCGACTTCGAGTGGAGCACCTTCTTCGCACCGGTTGTGACCAGAGAGAGCAGCGCCTATGCCACCGACCCGCCGACCCCTGCCTGGCCGATTGGCGGTCCCGTGGGCGACCAGGTGGCAGTCGCCACCCGTTCCGAGAAGGACGGCGTGATCGATACCGCAATCGACCTGATGCGCTGGATTTCGGTGCCGGACAATCTGCACACGATCCAGTCCGAGATCGGCACCACCATGCCCAACGTCAAAAACGTGCCGGTCGACCCCCGCTTCGGGGATGCGTTTGCACTGCTGACGGAGCAGATTGGTGAGTCGCAGATGTTCGTCTACGAAGTTGTGACGATGGACGGGGAATCGGCGGAGCAGACCGGCCAGGCCTGGCGCTCCTATATGCTGGATCAGATGGACCTGGACACCGCCCTGAACATCATCCAGGAGTCATTCGACGCCTACGCGGACCGCTTCATCGAGGTAGAAGGGTTGGAGTGTTAGAAGCGAGGAGTGAGTGAAGAGGAGTGAGAGGTGATTACATGCCTCTCACTCCTTTATTCCTCTTTGGGACGCTTTGATGAACACCGCACTTTCCGCACGGCAGGTCGAATTCTACCAGGAAAACGGTTACCTCGCCGTTGGTGACCTGTTGGACGAGGAGGAGTTGGGGAGATGGCGCGTCGCGCTGGCCGACGGCATGGCGCGCCACTTCAGGATCAACGGGCGCCACAACCAGGGACGCGACGATTACTATGAAGGTGTCTTCGTACAGTGCGTAAATCTGTGGAAGACGAGTGAGGAAATCGAGGCGCTGGTGACGGACCCCCGGCTGGGGCGGCTGGCCGCAGAGTTGGCTGGCGTGGACGGCATCCACCTGTACCACGATCACGCGCTGGTGAAGGAGCCTTGGGCGCACCCAACCAACTGGCACGTGGACAACGCGATGGACCCCTTCCATTCGCGGCAGTCGATTATGTTGTGGATTGCGCTCGACGACGCCACGCTGCAGAACGGGTGCATGTACTTCCTGCCGGGCACGCACAAAAGCAGCCGCTATGATGTGACCGGCAACCTGAACGAGGCGAAGATCGACGGCCTGCTGGAGGCGTATCCCGAGTGGAGGGAGATCGAGCCGGCCGCGGTGGAGGTGAAGGCGGGGGACGGCGTCTTCATCAATGGGATGATCGCCCATGCTGCAGGTCCGAACATGACGGTTCATCCGCGGCGGGCGCTTTCGATGCTGTTCATGCCGGAAGGCGCGGTGTACAACGGCCGGCCGGCTGCGCTGCCGGCGGAGGTGGCCGAACGGCTGCGCGTGGGTGACGCAATTGCTGACGAAGAACATCTGCCTTTGATCTATTCAAATGGCTAGCGGTTGGTGAAGTTCACTAGCCTCAATCCCCTAGCTACTGAAGCTTAAGGATGCGCTGATGGCTGTAAAAGAGATGCCCGCCCTGCCCAATACTGCGTCCCAGGCCGTGGACATACAGGAACGCAGAAAGCCGCTCGGAAGACGTATCTACGAAGGGCGCGTCGCCTATACGATGCTCGCGCCCACCTTCGTTTTTCTCCTCGTCTTCATGTATTATCCCGCCCTCTTAGGGCTGTACAGATCGGTGTACAAGTGGGCGCCGGGCCTGTCCGCGGATTTTGTGGGGTTGGGCAACTTTATCCAACTCTTCACCAAAGACCGGGTATTTCTGAACTCGATGGACCACATGCTGCAACTGGCGGCCTGGTATGTTGTCTCCACGGTTGGCGTGTCTCTTTTTATCGCGGTTCTGATTCACCGGCTGCGGGGCGGGAGGGCGCAATATACGTTTCGGTTGGGGATGATTCTGCCGGTGGTCATTCCTGCGATCGTGCCGCTGATGCTGTGGAAGTTCATCTACGATGTCAAGGTCGGCCCGCTGAATGCGATCTTGATATGGGCAGGTCTGGAGGATTGGACGCGGGCGTGGCTGTCGGACCCGAATGTGGCGCTGTATGCGGTGATGCTGCGCAATTTCCCGTGGGTGGACGGGGTGGCCATCCTGATTCTGTTGGCGGGCCTGCAGGCGATCCCCTACGAGATCGTGGAAAGCGCGATGATCGACGGGGCCACAGAGATGCGGCGCTTCTGGTCGATCGAGCTGCCGCTGATCGCCGGGCAGATCAAGCTGATTTCGGTGCTGACGATCATGTGGGGTGTGCAGGAGTTTACCGCGGTCTTTGCGATGACGCAGGGCGGGCCGATCAACAGCACGATGGTGCCTGGGATGTGGATGTTCTTCAATGCCTTCCGCATCAACAAGATGGGCTACGCATCCGCCATCGGCGTCGTCTTGTTCCTCCTCACCCTTGTGCTGACGCTGGTCAATATGAAGTACATTACGACTGAGGAGTATTAAAGGCAGTGGTCAGTGGTCAGTGGTCAGTGGTCAGTGGTCAGTAGCTAGTTGTCAGTGGTAATTGGGGGTTAGGGCATGAGTGCGGCGACAGAGATGAGATTACAGTACAGGCGGACTAGAAGCGAGCAGGTGGGCGTGTTTCTGCGCGGGGACTGGTGGCGGATTGTGTTATTGGGTCTGTTCCTGGTGGGAGGGATTGCGCCGCTGGTGATGGCCTTCCTGATTTCGCTGAAGACGATCCCGCAGTTTGCCCGGCAGCCGTTTGCGCTGACTTTCCCGCTGCACTGGGAGAATTACGGGTTTGCCTTTGAGATCGTGCTGGAGTTCCTCAAGAACAGTATGATCATTAGCGGCGTGACGGTTGTGGGCGTCCTGTTGCTGGCGTCGCTGTCGGCATATGCGTTCGGCATTCTGGAGTTTCCGGGCCGGCAGGTGCTGTTCTACCTGGTGCTATCGCTGATGATGGTGCCTTCGGCGATGACGCTGATCCCGTCGTTTGTGCTGGTGAAGGATCTCGGCCTGATGAATACGTATTGGGCGATGATCCTGCCGTGGATCGCGAGCGGGCAGGTCTTTGCCATGTTTATCCTGCGCACCTTTTTTGAAAGCCTGCCGAAGGAGCTGTTCGACGCGGCGCGCATTGACGGCGCGAGCGAGTGGCAGGGCTACTGGCGGATTGCGCTGCCTCTGAGCAAGTCGATGCTGGGCGTGGCCGCGATTCTGAACATTCTGGGTACGTGGAACAATCTGATCTGGCCCTACCTGACTGTCCAGAAGCAGGCGCTTCTGCCTTTGACACCGGGTTTGTGGGCCTATCAGACGGAGTACTTTACACGCTACGGGCTGACAATGGCGGGGCTGTTGCTCGGCTCGATCCCCTTGGTAATCCTCTTCGTCTTCACCAGCCGCTGGTTTGTGGCCGGACTGACTTCGGGCGCGATCAAGGTGTAATACACTCGACAACCGTTTCTCCCCCGAATCGGTCATCGTCCACCCTGCGCCAAACCTGACCGCCGCGGCATCGACCGCCAGGCGGGCAACAGGCTAAAAAAGATAGAACACAAACGTCGGATCGGGGGAGTTCGACCTGGTCCGGCGCTTTCGCGTCTGAGGAATGTACAGGCTACCAGAGAGACTACGGAATGTAATTCCAACCAACATCGGAGGAGGAAATGACCCGCAAAATCAGGCTTGTAGTCGTTGCCATTGCATTCTATCTGCTTGGCATCGGAACGACAGTAGCAGTGGCCCAAGGGAATCTTACCCTGGAGGGACTGGCTGAGGGCTTGGCCGCTCTCACAGGGCGGGTGGACAGAATAGAGAGTAGGTTGTCGGCCTTGGAGGAAACGCCAGAACCATCGTCGACGCGAAGCCCTACATCCACACGTAGACCTACATCCACGCGAAGACCGACCTCTACGCCTCAGGCGAACACAATCACAGTCAACAGAACGTCGAATGTCCGCAGCGGGCCGGGTACGAATTACAACGTTGTCGGCCAGTCGGAAGTAGGAACTGTGTACCGGGTAACGGGCAAGAACGCCGCCGGAGACTGGTATCGTATCGACTACAGAGGACAGGCGGCTTGGATATGGACCGGTCTGACGAATAACCGCAGTCTGGCAGTCCCAATCGTTAGGACGCCAGTACCGCCACCCAGCAACCAACCCGCCCCAACCCCCGCGCGTGACACACAAAGAATCATCATTGACGAGACCCGCCAGTCCTATTGGGCTGCTCCGTCTGAAACTGACTGGCGGGGGACACTCATTCCCGGACCAGGGAAATACGCTGTACCTCCCGGTGAGTACGTCTATGTATGCACAAAGACGGGTAATCGCTTCTGGCATAAGATACTTGTGCCAGGCGCCCCTGACGGTTGGGTTTGGCTCAGGGCAGTCGTCTATTTCCTGGACGAAGTCTACTGCGATCAGTAGACTTTCCCCTCGGAGCGCTTGCATATGCAGGCGCTCCGTACTTCCCCCGCCGCTGGCGGTCCATCGCCCGGCAACAGGTTTGAAAGCCTCATAGCCTGCGATTACAATGAAGGCCGTCTCTCTGTTCACAGACAGTTATCGATGCCTCTCACATAGCTTCTGGTCCTTGATCTGCAATGTAGATTCCACCCGAGGCCGCGCCATTCCGCCTTCGCCAGAAGTTGCGCCCAGGAGTCTGTCCCACTCCAAAAGAATCAAGAATTCATAGCTAAGAACTCCCAAAATGACCACTCCATCCTACGCCTCCCTGCTGCAACTCTTCCACCAGCCGCCCCTCGACTACAGTGACTTCGTCACCTGGTTCTGGGAGACGGGAGAGCTGGACAAAGAGCGCCTGACCTGGCAGCTGGAGGAGTTGAAGAAGAAAGGCGTTGGTGGAACCTGGTACTATCCGCGCTATCTCGACGGCGAGCGGTACGGGACGCAGCCGGCCTATTTCAGCGAAGAATGGTGGGAGTTCTTCCGGCATTCCGTGGCTGAACACGAGCGCCTTGGGCTGGAAGCATGGTTTTCCGGCTGGGAAGGGCGTGAGTACTGGCAGGACCTTCTGCGCGCCGAGCGCGCGACGCGACCGGAGCTGGAGGGCCGCCGCCTGGCCATCCACGAGGCGCGCTCGAACGCAAGCGGCGCGATGCAGCTCGACGTGCCGCCAGAGGAGACGGTTCTGACGGCGGCGGCATACCGCTTGGTCGGGGAGCGGCTGGATCCGGCATCGCACCAGGATCTCAGTGCAGCTGTGCAGGGGCAGCGGATAAGCTGGACCGCGCCGGACGCCGGCTGGCTGCTGGCCGTGGTCGCCAGCCAGCCCCACGATCTCGACTACCTCACCCCCCATGTCGCCGCGCGCTATCTCGAAATCTACTGGCAGGAACACGAAGAGCGGCTGCGCGAATTTGTACCCGGCACCCTCTCCCTCTACGGGCAGGATGAACTCTATGTGCTCAACGGCAATATCCTCTACGCGCCGGAGCTGGTAGAGCGGTTCAAGGCGGAGAAGGGCTATGATCCCGCGCCCTGGCTGGTCGGCCTCTTCCACGACATCGGCGCCTTCACCGACAAGATCCGCTGCGACTACTACGAGGTGATGTCAGCGCTGCTGGAGGAGAACCTCTACCGACCGCTGTGCGAATGGCACGAAGAGCGAGGCATGCGCTACGGTACGATCGCGACCTGGGGGCGGCAGGATATGCTGGGGCAGACGTGGCATTACGGCGATTTTTTCCGCCTGATGCGCTGGTTCCACGTCACCGGCAACGAGGATCCCGGCGCCAGCCTGCCCGGCGAGCGCTGTTTCATCGACGCCAAGCTGTCCAGCTCGATCCTGCATATTTACGCGCGCGAGCGGGCGTCGATGTGCGTCTATTGGGGGTCGGGCTGGGGCATGACCCAGGAGCAGAACCTTGCCTGGACGAATGAGAACTATGCCTATGGCCTGAATCTGTACAATCAGCACGGCGGACTCTACAACACGCTGGGCGGCTGGTACGAATGGGTGCCGCCGTCGATTCACTGGCGCCAGCCCTACTGGGAACACTGGCAGACCTTTGTGGACTACGTTTCGCGCCTGAGCGCGGTGATGAGCCAGGGTACGCACGTGGCAGACGTGGCGCTGCTCTACCCGCTGACGACCGTTCACGCCAACTGGCTGCGGGGGGACTCGTTCACGAGCGCGGCCGACGATTGCGCGATGACCACCTTTTCGCTCGCCCGCCAGATCTACGAGAACGGGATCGATTTCGATTTTGTCGACGACAACCTGCTGAGCCAGGCCATAGTGCGCGACGGGACGTTGGAGATAGCCGGAATCCAGTTCCGGGCTGTGCTCCTGCCGCCGATGACGACGATCCGCCGCCAGACGCTGGCAAAGCTCCGGGAGTTCTATGACGGCGGCGGTACCGTTGTAGCCTTCCGCCGGCTGCCGAACGCATCGCAGGAGCACGGCCGGGACGATCCTGAAGTCCGGGGGCTGTTGCGGCACATCTTCGGCATCGCGTCCAGCGAGGAGGCCGCCCACCGTTCGGAGGCGCACAGCCAGGCGCTGGGCAGTATATACAGGCAGAGCAACGAACACGGCGGCCAAGGCATCTTCCTGCCCGGCCAGGAGACGGCGCGCACGCCCCATGCCGCGCAGCGGGGGGTTGATGTCGCAACCGTAATCTCAGAAGCGATCGACCGCGATGTAATCGCTTCAGAAAAGAACATCTTCCACACGCATCAGCGGATCGGTGAGCTGGATGTCTACTTCCTCTACAACGTCGAATCGGAGCGAAGAGAGCTGACCTTCACCCTGCGCGTGCGCGGCGAACCGGAGATCTGGGACTGCAGTAGCGGCGAGGTGTTGCCCCATCATCGCTTCTTTTGCACCGATGACAGGACGACGGTGCGACTGACGATGGAGGCCAACCAGGGCATCGTCCTGGTGATGCGCCCGCCCGGGGGCAGACCGGCTGTGACGGCGGACAATCTGGGAGCGATCACGCGTGTAGAAGCGTCCGGCGACAGCGTTGCGGTGCAGGGTACTGTCGAAGACGGGGGTCTCAAGTCGGTGCGCGTGCGCCATGCCGGGTGCGAGTACCGCGCCAGCGCCCGCTTCGCCTCGGCGCCGCCCCCACTGCACCTGACGGGTGACTGGTCGTTCCGGTTGACGCCGACGATGGACAACCGCTGGGGCGATTTCCGCGAGCCGGCAAGCAATGAACACATCGCCGCGGAGGCGCGACAGTTCCGCTACCGGGAGGAGCAGACGCCGGGCGTTGCGCAGGGCTGGCACGGCCGCAACTACGACGACGGCATCTGGCCCGTTTTCACCTATACTTTCGGCCCCTACTGGCAGGCCAGCGGCCCATTCAAACGCGGGCAGGTCCCGCCGCAGCTGGCGGCTCTGATCGCCGGGGACGCAGATGCGCTGGACGCCGGCGGGATGGATTGGGAGACTGTCTGTTATTCGCAGGAATTCGGGCAGCCGGGCACCGACGTATGGGGCGGCAGTCATGGGGTTGGGGATTCGTTTCTGTGTCTCGACGTTGCCGACGAGGATGAGGAGCGCGTGCGTTACCTCTGCACGCATGTACGGGCGCAGCGAGAAGGGCGCTGGGCCCTGCATTTGGGGGCCGACAGCGGGCAGGTCGAGCAGGCCTGGCTGAATGGGGAGGCTCTGCTGCCGGTCGAATCCGAAGAGCTGGTTCCGGAGCCGATAGAGGTCGACTTACAGGAGGGGTTGAACCTGCTCCTGCTCGCTTGCGTACAGCCGCCCGCCCAGCCGTTGCGGGCGTATGCTGCGCTGCTGGCGCCGTCGACGACGCCGGTGCGAGACCGCGCGGCGGCGCGGCTGACCTGGTTCGCCGAGCCGTCCGAACTGGTCTATGAGAGCGCGCCGCACAAGGAGAGACGGGTCGGCTGGTACAGATGCGAGGCGCCGGCGGGGACGCATACGCTGCATCTGGATGTGGATGCCGAGGGCGTTCAGGTCTGGGTCAACGGGGCCGAGGCGGCGATTCAGGATGGGCAGGTCCGGCTGGATGCGCCGGTGGCGGATGTCTCCCAAGTGGCTCTGCGCATTGAACAGAGGGCCGGGGTCTACGCCGGCGCGGCTATCCGCCAGCCAGTTCGCTTCGAATGCGCTGAGGCGTCGCTGCCGTTGGGCGATTGGAGCCAGTACGCGTTGGAGAGTTACTCCGGCGGCGCTGTTTACAAGAAGAGATTCTCGCTCAAGAGCGAACAGTTGCAGGGGGAGGTAATCCTCGACCTGGGCGCGGTGAACACGACGGCGGAGGTGACTGTCAACGGGCAGAGTGTGGGCGTCAAGTTGGCGCGTCCCTACCGCTTCGATATCACAGACCAGGTGCGCGAGGGTGACAACGAGTTGGAAGTGATCGTCTACAATACGCTGGCCAACTATTTCAGCACGGGACCTTATGAGTCCGAGTTTGTCTTTGCGGGGCAGACGATTTCGGGGCTGCTTGGCCCGGTTACGGTCAGTTTCCCGACGCGGGCAACGCTGACGGCCCGGCCAGTGGTTGACGGCAGTTTTTAACTGCGGTTTTCAGTAGTCAGTTTTTAGTTTTTGGTGACACCGCGTTCTCACGTGTCCGTCTTGTTGTTAAGGACTACAGCCTGGAACTCGAAAATTTCACAAGGAAAGAGCCATGAAGATCCGCACAGTTCAAGCATTCGCGCTCGCCTATCCGGAACCCCACTATAAGGGCATTGAACGCTACATCACCCTGGCGCGGGTTGAGGCCGATGACGGCACGGTCGGTTGGGGCGAGTGTATCTCCCAGTTTCGCGAGGCTGCGCTGGCGACGAAGCTGATCATAGAGCAGGGGCTGGCGCCGCTGCTGATCGGCGAGGACGCCCGCGATGTGGAGCGCGCCTGGCACAAGATGCTGGCCCATGTCTGGTGGTATGGCCCGGAAGGGATTGCGGCCTTTGGCGTGAGCGCGATCGATATGGCGTTGTGGGATCTGAAGGGCAAGGCGTTGGGGCTGCCGGTCTGCCAGCTTTTGGGGGGCAGGCTGCATGACAAGGTTGTGGCGATGGCCTCGTTCATCTTCGACATGGAAGACCTGGACTGGACGTTGAACGAGTTCCGCTGGATGGTGGAGCAGGGCTACCATTACGTCAAGGCGGGTTGGGGCATGCATCCGGACGCGGTCTTCGGGCAGGACGCCGCACGCGATATCGAGTACGTGCGCCGCATCCGCGAGGTGATCGGCGATGAGCGCGAGCTGATCGTGGATACGCCCGGCGCGCGCAATCTGTGGGACGTGCCGACCGCGATCCAGCGCTTCCGCCAGCTTGAGCCGTACCGCCTACGCTGGATCGAGCAGCCGCTCCTGCCGCGCGACCTGGAGGGGCATGCCCGGCTGCGGGCCGCGGTGGCGACGCCGATAGGCACCGGTGAAGATGAGTGGGATGTCGAGAGCTACGGACGCCTGATCCGCAGCGGCGGCGTCGATGTGGTCCAGATCGACCCGGGCCGCAGCCACGGCATCACCGGCTCTCGCGAGGTGATCCGGCTGCTGGAGGTGGAGAACCTGCAGTTCAGCCTGCACACGTGGAGCAGCGCGCTCAACACCGCGGCTAGCGTCCATCTGCTGGCCATTTCCGACCACGGCGTCAGCATGGACCTCAAGCCGCATGAATCGCCGATGCAGCATGAGCTGGTCAGCGATCCCTGGGTGCAGGAAGGGGGTTATCTGGCCGTGCGCGACGCGCCTGGGCTGGGTGTCCACGTGCGCGAAGAGATCGTACGCAAGCACTCGTTTGAGTGAGAACGGCAGTGGGTAGGAGATAGTGGTGAGCAACCGGCAATTTGCGTACGCTGCTCGGAGGCTGCCGATCGTTTTGAGGAGGGGAGACCGTGTCAAATAGTCAGACTAACCCGCGCCGGGCCCTGATCACCGGTGGGGCGAGCGGGTTCGGGCTGGGAATCGCGGAGGCCATGCTGGCACGCGGCGCGCGGGTCGCGATTGGGGACATCGATCCCGAACGACTGCAAGATGCTGAACGCGGCCTGGGCAGCGACGATCTGCTGGCCATCGAGCTGGATGTGACGTCGCCGAAGTCGACCGCGGCCGCGGTGGCGGCCTGCGAGGAACGTTTCGGCGGCCTGGACACGCTGGTCAACTCGGCCGGTGTCATCGCCTTCAACCCGCTGGAGGAGATCAGCGAGGCTGAGTGGGACTGGGTGCTGGATGTAGACCTTAAGGGCACCTTTCTCTGCTGCCAGGCAGCCGCGGCGTTGTTGTGCGCCAGCGGCCGCGGCCGCATCGTCAACATCGGTTCCGACGCGGCCAAGGTGGGGTTCCCGCTCTTGGCCCACTACTGTGCGGCCAAGTTCGGGGTTGTTGGCCTGACCAAGGTGCTGGCGGGCGAACTGGCGCCGCGCCAGGTCACGGTCAACTGCGTCTGCCCGGTCGGCGTATCGGGAACCGGAATGGGACAGGCGATTCTCGACTTGAAGACAGAAGCCACGGGCATGCAGCCGCAGGAGATCCTGGCAGCCACAGCCGCCGACATTCCCTTGCAGCGCAACCCGACCGTGCAGGATATCGTGAATGCGGTGCTCTTCTTCATCTCCGACGAAGCCGCTTTCCTGACCGGGTCGGCGCTAGACGTCGACGGCGGTATGCTGAGCACGATTCCGGTGCCCGGCATGGAGGTGTGAAGTCGCATTGGCTGTTGATGTTTCTGACCACTGACCACTGAAAACTGAGGTCTGCGATGGAACGGGTTGCATTTGTCATGCACGTCAAGGAGGGGGAGGAGGAAGAGTACCGGCGGCGCCACCGGGAGGTCTGGCCTGCTGTACTGGCCGACTTGGAGCAGGCAGGCGTGCGCAGCATGAGCATCTTCATGGCCGAGCGGCAGCTGTTCCTGTACATGGAGGCGGAGAATTACGCCGAGGCAGTCCGTATCCTGGCTGAAAGCCCCGAGTCGGTGCGCTGGGAGGAGTACATGGCGCCAATCATGGAGGACGAGAGCGGAGATGACTACGATCCGCACGACGCCTATCCTGAGGGGTGGCCGGAGGTGTTCCACTGGCAGATTGGCTGATGGTGGGGAGGGGCGCGATACTGTCTCCAAGGAGGTCAAGACATGACAGCCAGTCAAGATCATGATAGTCGTCTCGTTCATCTTGTGGATGAACTATGCCAGTTGTCAGGAGAGACGGAGTGGGTTGAGTTCAAAAGGAATTACCACTCTGCCCAGATGATAGGTGAGTACATCTCTGCTCTGGCGAACGCAGCATGCCTGAAGTATAAGCCGAAGGCATACCTTCTTTACGGCATCCAGGACGAAACGCACGAGGTTGTCGGAACATCCTTCGATCCATACACTGAAAAGGGCAAGGGCAACCAGGATCTGCTTCCCTGGATAACGGCTGGACTAATCCCGAACCCAGGTTTCGAGGTCTCTATAGTCGAACACCCACGTGGGCGGGTTGTTGTCTTTGAGATCGAACCTGCCCGCGGGAGGCCGGTCAGCTTCTACGGCAAGTTCTACATTAGGGTTGATTCCAGCAAAACAAACTTGAAGCGGCATCCCGAAAAAGAGCGCGCGATATGGTCGCGAGGAAGTGACCGGTCAGCGGAGATATGCGAGGGCGCGACGGTGGATGATCTTGACCCAGAGGCTGTCACAAAAGCACGAGAGCAGTTCGCTATCACGCATCCTTCTCAAGCGGACGATCAAGAACGGCAAGGGTTTTCTTCGTGAACTCTTGGTCGAGCTTGCGTTTGATGTGACACATGTTTTCCGCTGAGGCAAACCAGATGTCATTGAGCAGATAGCGGAAGGGAATTATGATCGCCCGGGGGCGATTCACTATATCCTGCCCACTGGCTGGAAAACCACGGCGGCAGCCCTCTCCGGCAACAATGGATTGAACGCCTGGAGGAACTTGGCTTGCTGGACTCGCCTGTCGCTGCCGCCGATTGACGATGGCGGGACATGCCATGGGAATGCGAATCCTCGCACAAAAGGAAGGAGCGCTGTGAACAGTCTGGACGGAAAGATTGCCTTTGTGACCGGCGGCGGTTCCGGCATTGGCCGAGCTACGGCCCTTGCCTTCGCTGGCCGCGGGGCCAAGCTGGTCGTCGCTGATGTGGATATTGACGGCGGCCAGGAGACGCTGCGGCTGATCGAACTCTCAGGCGGAGAGGCGGTCTTCGTCTCCTGCGATGTAGGTGAGGCGGCCTCGGTGGAGGCGGCTATCGATCGCTGTGTGGAGGTGTTTGGACGTTTGGACTGCGCCTTCAACAATGCCGGCATCCTCGGCGATATGTCCCTAACCGCCGACTGCACGGAAGAGAATTTCGACCGCATTATGCGGGTCAATCTGAAGGGTGTCTGGCTTTCAATGAAGTACGAAATCCCGCAGATGCTGCGGCAGGGCGGGGGCGTCATCGTCAACGCGGCCTCCAATGCAGGCATGACCGGCACGCCCGAGCTCGCCGCATATAGCGCGACCAAGGGCGGCGTCGTGCAGTTGACGCGCTCCGCCGCGCTGGAGTATGCCCGCTCCAACATCCGCATAAACGCTGTTTGTCCCGGCCTGATTTCCACGCCGATGGTTGCACAACAGGCGGTCGACTACCCGGACGCTGTTGCCAATTTTACCGAGTTGGAGCCAATCGGGCGCATGGGAAGGCCGGAGGAGATTGCCGAGGCCGTCGTGTGGCTCTGTTCCGACGCCGCGTCGTTTGTTACTGGGCACCCGATGGCCGTTGATGGCGGCATTCTGGCCTAGGCGCCGAGCATCGGCTTATGGAGGAGGCTTCATTTGTGTTTAGAGAGGCAACGTTGGCGGATAAGGTAACACTGGTTACGGGAGCGGGTTCCGGGATTGGCCGGGCTTCGGCGCTGGCCTTCGCGCAGGCGCGGGCCAAAGTTGTCGCGTGTGACGTGGACAGCAAGGGCGGCCTTGAGACGGTACGCCTCATCCGTGAAGCCGGCGGCGAAGCGCTCTTTGTACAGGCCGATGTGTCCAAGTCGAGCGAGGTCGAAAAGATGGTTCGCCTGACCGTCGCCGAATACGGTCGGTTGGATGTCGCCCACAACAACGCCGGCGTCGAACCGGCCAATGCATCCATTTTGGACAGCAGCGAGGAGGATTGGGACCGGGTCATCGACATCAATCTCAAGGGCGTGTGGCTGAGTATGAAGCACGAGATCCCGGCAATGCTTGAGCAAGGCGGAGGCTCGATCGTCAATACTTCTTCGACCGTCGGACATCTGGGTCAAAGCAATATGGCTTCCTATGTGGCGAGCAAACACGGCGTGATCGGGCTGACCAGGGCGGTCGCGCTCGAATTTGTCGACGCCGGCATTCGCGTGAACGCCGTATGCCCCGCCGTCGTGGCCACCTCCATGTTCGAACGTTTCACGCGCGGTGACGCTCAGGTGGCATCGACGCTGATCTCCAGCCTGCCGATGAAGCGGCTGATCAAACCGCAAGAGGTCGCCAACTCTGTACTGTGGCTCAGTTCGGACAAGGCAGCCTATCTGAACGGCCATGCCCTCGTGCTCGATGGCGGCCTCAGCATCCAATAGGAGGAACACGGAGAAGTGGCGCGCCGCTCTTCCCCCCAACTCATGATCAATATCAAGCGAATAGGCCATGTCGCCATCACCGTCCCCAATGTCGGGGAGACTGTCGACTTCTACGAACAAATTGTTGGCCTGGAAGTCTCCGAGCGCGGCGGCGGCGCGGTCTTCCTGCGCTGCAATGCTGAACATCACTGCCTGGCCATCTATCCGGGCGAGGAGAGAAAGCTGCACCATCTGGGCTTGGAAGTCACGGACGGCGATGCGCTGGAAGCCGCCCGGAACGCCCTGGCGCAACGCGGCTTCCATCCGCACGAGAGGGCGTACGCTGAGCCGGGCCACGGCGAAGCCCTTTGCTATTTGGACGTCGACGGGAACCGGATCGAGCTTTATGAAGGCATGAGGAGCCTCGATCAGCCCCTCCAGCCGCGTGAAATCCGCCCGCTCAGGTTCGGCCATATCACGCTGCAAAGCATCGAACTCAAGCGCGCGGCGGCTTTCTATACCGACGCGCTTGGCTTTCGCGTGTCGGATACTGCCGAAGATGCCGTGATATGGCTGCGCTGCAACCAGGATCATCACGGGATCGCGCTCCTCAATGCCGGGCACGCCAAGGTGAACCACTATGCCTACGACCTGGCCGACTGGAACGATGTAAAGCGCATGTGCGATCATCTCTGGCGCAACGACGTGCCCATCATCTACGGGCCAAGCCGGCACGGTCCCGGCCATAATATCTTCATCTATGTGCCCGATCCCGCCGGCAATGTCATCGAACTGACGACGGAACTGGACCAAATCTGGGACGAGGAGAGATACGTGCCGCTGGACTGGCCGAACGAGCCGCGCACGGTGGATGTATGGCGCGGTCTGCCCGCCCCCCCCAATCTCCTGGCCGGGGACGGGCGTGATTTCGATGACTGGACAGCGGGCTCGCCCATAATCGGCGCAGGCTGGCATGTCTTGCAGGCGGGCGATTTCACGGCCCTGGATCCGGCGGCAACGCTCACCACTCCGACCCGTGAGCGGCCCGAATTCAAAATTGATATCCCGCGTTTTACGATCGCATTCGACAATCCTCTTGACCATGTCAAGGCGATTGTCACCGCCGACCGACGTTTTGCCACTGGCAACGGTCTTTCTGTGGCGGTGGACATGGCCGTCGATGTGCATGGAACGGAGGGCAATCCCTTCGCGGCCGACCCGGACGACCCCCGTTTGGGGTGCGCCGCCATCGCCCTGATCGACGATTCGACCGGTATGGTCATCAACTTCGAAATATCCAATCGTCGCGTCATGGCGCTGCGCGAGCTGTTCGTCGTTACGGCGCCAGGCGGCGTCGGCTCCGTCCTGCCGATGGCGGATCCGGCGCTGACCGACTTGGAAATCGAGCCGGGATCCTGGCATCGCTACGAGATCCGCTACGATCCCGGCGAGGACAGCGTGCTGACGCCCGGCCCTGATCGCGCCGAGTGGTACGTGGACGGGGAGCTAGTCCATCAGATAGAGTGGGTAGCGACGGTCGACCCGCCGGCAGCGCCGGTGATCAAGCCGATTCGCTTTTCGGTGAATATGGCGATCTTCACACTGCTGGACGATCTTCCGGATGGTCGCGGCGGCATCTCGCCTGGTCTGGACCCGGAGTACAGGCAAACGATTTTTGGCCAGGGCGTCACTGGCCGCTGGCGTAATCTACAGGTGAGCCAAGCCGGCGAACAACAGCATCTTCGCACCTGAAGGCCGCCGAAAGGGGAGAGCAGCCCCGTATCTCATCCGACCGTTCGTTGTCGTCGAACCATGCCAGGAGGGCGTTCTGATGTCTACCAGGATCGCGTTGGGCAACGCATCGTATGGCTTTCGCGAGTACACCGTACCCGAGTTCTTCGCGGCCTCGCGTGAAATCGGACTGACGTTGGTCGAAATCGACTGCGGCTGGCTTGAAGAGGAGTCCCGCAACAAGATCGCAGTCGATGCCACCCCCCAGGAGTTGGACGCTGTGCGGCGCATGGCGGCGAATGCCGGGGTCAAAATCGCCGCTCTCGGCGGCGGGGCGGTGGTCGGGCTGTACGGGGATGTGGCCGAAGATCGCTGCGACGAACTGACTAAGGTGATCGACCATGCTGACGCGCTCGACGCGCGTGTGGTGCGGGTCTTCACCGAGCATGACTTTACACACTCCAAACACTATGTGCTGCCGGCAGAGCGGGTGACGGACGCCCTGTACGAGACGCTCAGCGCGGCCTTCAACCGGCTCGGCAGCTACGCTCAGGCGAAAAATGTGTCATTGGCGATTGAGAATCACGGAGGCACATCGGCCACGGGCGCGCGGCTCAAACGGCTGCTGGATATGGTTCCTTACAAATCGGTGGGCGTTACTTACGATCCGGCCAACTATGCCTATGGTGGTGAAGATCCCTACGAAGCCCTGCTCGCAATCCAGGACAGGGTGGTCTATACGCACTGGAAAGATGTTGCCCGTCTGGCCTCCGGTGTGGAGTATCGCGCATTTGGAGAGGGCGACATCGACTGGCCGCCGATCATCCGCACGCTGCTCGATTCGTTCGACGGCGTCTGGGCGGTCGAGTACGAGCGTAAAGTTGACAGCACGTTGGAGACGTTGAAGGTCGGTTCACGACAAAGCCGGGACAATCTCCTTGCCGCCATCGAGCAAATTCAAACCGCCTGACCGCTCTCGCCGCCATTCCCTCGATTCCACGCCTGTTTACGACAGCATACGTTCCACCGGCTGCAACAGGCCGTTCTGGAATCCGCCGTCAATGACAAGCGAGCGGCCCGCAATCGCGGCCGCGTCATCGGATGCCAGAAACACAGCCGCGGCCGCCACCTCCTCCGGCTGCACAAAGCGATTGAGGAGAGTCGTCTTCTCCCGCTCAGCGCGCATCTCCGCCGTGGGATAAGAAGTAGTTGGTCATCCCTGTCTCGGTCGTGCCCGGGTGGATCGCGTTTACCCATATGCCGTGCGGAGAGACCCTTCGTCGCGATTAGAGACGCTTGATAAGCGGGTGACGGCGATCTCTCAAGGGCAATGTCGCCCTCGTGCCCGTGAAATGGGACTCGTAGACCGCCGCGACGCATTCCAGCGAAGTCAGCGCGGCCGCGCCGCCAAGCTGTGGCTGGCGATTCTCCCTGATCGAGTTGACCATATCGCGTACGCTCCAGATCGATTGGCGTCTTTCCCAGAGATTGTCCCCGATGCGAAAGCGCTCAGGGTCTATCGGCGCCCGTTCCCACTGCGGCGTATTAGTAGGGAAGGAGACATCGAAGGGACAGTGCCACAGCTCGTGAATATAGTAAAGGTTTCAGTAAAGGATTCAGCAAAGTTGTGTGCGTAACGAATTCATTTGGTGTTCGCTAAGTATCCAGACGCCTGGGAGCCAGCGACGACAAAGTAGTCGCCTTGCCTGCTTATGCGGGCCTATCGCCTGAATGTCGGCTAAAATGCGTACTTCTTCGCACAAATCAGTCGAATCTCATCAGATCCAAGCACCTCTATAATAAAAACAGGGAGCAGACTGATATTTTGCACTTCACATTTTGAAAAATATCTTGCACAATCCTCAGCACAATTCGCTTCCTAACTACAAGATGATCTGGAGCCAATCATGACCACCCTTAAACTCGCCGGCGCGGCCTGGGCCTACGTGGGTGCCAGTTTATCGGAATCGGCCGCAATATTGCAGGCGCTGGGGGTGCAGGCGATGGACCTAATCGCCGCGCCTGGCGCGTTGCTCGATTCGCGCGAGATCGAACGCGATCCAGAGGGGCAAGCCCGCCGCGTGACAGAGGCCGGTCTCCCGCTCAGCAATCTGCTCTGCGTTTTCGGGGATGGATTTGACGACAGGCCGATCAATTCGGTGGATGAGAGCGTACGGGCCGCCAACCTGGAGACGTTCAAGCAGGTACTCCATTTTTGTACCGCTGCGCGCATCCCGTCGGTGCTGGTGCTGCCGGGCGTTGACCAGGTGGGCATATCCCACGAAGAGGCGGTGGCGCTGTCGGCAGCGGCGATGAATGAACTGGCGGCCCTGGCCGCGGCCGAGAATGTGACATTTCTGTTTGAGCCGCACGTTGAGTCGGTGCTGGAAAGTCCATTCGATACGTTGACATTTCTGCAGAGGAATCCCGCGCTCAAAATCGTGCTGGATTATTCCCACTTTGTGGCGCAGGGTTATGAGCCGGCAGACGTGGATCCCCTCGTCCCCTACGCCGGCCATGTCCATCTGCGGCAAGCTTGCCGCGACAAGCTGCAGGCGCGCTGGGATGACGGGGTGATCGACTTCCCCGCCGTGGTCGAGCTGCTTGAGGCCGCGGGCTACAGCGGCTACCTGACACTGGAGTATGAACACGATCCGTGGATGGACTGTGACCAGGTAGATGTGATGACCGAGACGATCAGGATGCGGGATGAGATGAGACGCCTACTGGCGGAATACTCTATCGCCCAAGATTAACACTGCCCTCTGGACGGGATTCAGATAATGCTCTCCGTTCGAAGCAGCACCTTTCTTCACGAACTGAAAGTTGCGCCTTGAAACCGCTGGCGCCACCCCTGTTCGTTTCATTCACATGAAGTCCCCATTATATTTGGAAATTGCACTGCAGACGCACTGCAGCGGGAGTAACTAAGACATTTCCATGAAAAACCCAGTCGCTGTAGTAAAGCGAACTCTGTCCGCATATTTCCAACTGTTTCTTAAGTCGTCCTCTGTAACCGGCCGCGTTGATGCCTGGCTTTCTATCGCACTACTCTGTATCAGTCTCTCAAGCTACTATTTTCACTGGTTCAGGTTGACCCCAATCCTGAATCACGATGCGACCGCAGCGGCACTGCACGCACGTGATTTCTTACAAGAAAATATCTTTCCTTTCTACATCTATCATCAGTTTGGAATCCAACCCCTGCTCGTTTATATACAGGCCCTCATATTCTCTGTATTTGGATACAGCGTTGCCGGTCTGCAGGGTCTGACTATTGTGGGCGGCGCCTTGGCCGCGCCGGCGACTTACTGGGCCTCTCGCTGGACTTTTGACCAATTTGGCACAGTTTTCGCCCGCAGAGCAGGGCTGATTGCAGCCTTGGGACTGGCTCTTTCGACATTCTTTGCTTCACACTCTTTCCCCGGCATTGAACCCATTCTGCTGCCTGTCGTGGAATTGACAGCCATTGGTTTCCTGTGGCGAGGTTTTCGCCGCGGAGGCAGGCCGAACTTCATTCTGGCCGGTCTTCTGGTTGGACTGAGCCAGTATGTCTATATTGTTGCGCGTTTCTTTCCAATCGCGTTGGCGGTAGCCAGCATAGGCGCCGTTCTGGCGAACCGGCGTCTATTGGCACACTGGCGCGACCTGCTATGGGCCGCTGCCGCTGCCGCCCTGGTTGCCCTGCCTCAGTGGATTATGTTTATCGTCTACCCCTATACATTTGTCGCTCGCGTCTCGAATCCTGCCGGTCCTGCGGGGGGACAGTTCGTTTTCGAATTGCCGGATCCTGTTGCCGTTGTTGTTGCAAAACTGATAAAACAGATCACTGCGTTGTCCTTTTTCTGGCAAGTAGATCACCCGTACGGGCCCAAAGCAATTCTAACAGCCGTTTTCGTCATTGGTCTGGTAATCGGGATTGCGGTCGTCTTCCGCCGGAGGCGAGACGCACATGTCTTTGGACTCCTCATGATGGCGTTGATGCTACTGCCCGAACTCCTTACTTACGAAAAATATCATCATACAGCGATAAATTTCCGCCGACTGATTCCGGGAATCCCTTTCATTTTTATGATGGCTGGTCTGGGAACCGCGTCTGCCTGGGCCTGGACAGAAAGGGGGCCTCGATTCCCCCGTTGGACGGGTTATCTTGTCCTGGCGCTGGCGCTGATTCTCGGCCTGAGTCGCCAGTGGGACTTTGCCCAGCGAGTCACACCGTATCGCTTGGAGAATCGCGCAGAAGATTTGAAGTTCCGCCCGATTGCAGAATTCATCGGCAATCATCTTGACAGATCCGTTCTCCTGCCCACCAGCCTATACAGCGATAACCGTCTCGCTTTTCTGCTGATCGAGCAGTTCCCGCACCGACAGAGTGGGGTGGAAGAAACTTTGCGTCAGGGGGAGCGTGTCTCGGTCATTCTTCTAGACTCCGAATGGTCAATGGATAAAGGATTCCCTGAGGAATGGGTCTTGCTTAAAGAGGGAACGGTCTTTTTCCTTCCGCCCATACCCGCAAGCGTCGCGCCTCTGAACGAGAAGGGAACGACAATCCTGACGAAAAATGGTGTCCCGGTAGCCACAGCCCTGGAGGCGCGCTGGCAGGGCAGGATTCCGGCTTACATGCCTCTGGAGGGGCTGTTATTTTCCAACCATGTGGAACTGGTCGGCTTTCAGAGTAATGAACTTGAACGTGACTCGGACTTCAAGGTAGCCCTTTATTGGCGACCGTCGATGAAGATTGGGAGAGATGTCGAGCTTGTCCTGGAACTCTACAATCGCACTCGGGATGTGACTGTCATTTCCAAGGAGGAATGGCCTCTGAAGGGAGTCTTTCGTGTCCGCGCTTGGCACCCTGATCAGGTAATGCCTCTTAGCTATTCGTTCGCAGTCGGCCCTGGCCTCCCTGCTGGCCAGTACCAGCTGCAAGTAGGCCTCATTGACCAACTCTCTCGCCAACCGGTTCCCCTGGTCACAGGTCAGAAGGCGGCTATTGTGAAGGAATTCGAGGTTTCGGGGCCACAGATTCTTACAGACATAAACTTTGGAAACTTCTTCAGGCTCGAAGGCTATACGTTGGACCCGACCAGCGAAGGCCTCAGGATAATCTTTTTCTGGCGCGCGATAGAGAGCCCTGATTCGGACTATACCGCATTTGTTCACATCGTCAACGCAGATGATCAGATTGTTGCCCAGAACGATGGAGAGCCTTTCGAAGGCCGCTATCCGACGTCGACGTGGGCCCCGGGGGAACTGTTCCCAGACGAACGGATCGTGTCCCCAATTCCTGACGGGGAATATCAGATCTACATTGGGTGGTACCGGCATCAGGAGGATGGCTGGAAACGGTTATCTACTGTTTCGCAAGGGACTTCGCCCGCGACTGATCATGTCTTGTTGGACACGATTACTTTGCCGTAGAATCGGTTGTGAGAAGCGAATCAACAAGGGACGGCGCATTTCATTTTCAGGTAGGTACATGTATTGACGACGGGCCCGGCTGGGACGAAATCTGTTCCTGGCCCGTTCGCTCTTTGAAACGGGGAACTCGAAGTCTGAAGAGGAAGGTCAAAGGAGAACCATGCCCGACACAGCCCGAATCGCCGTTATCGGAACCGGATGGTGGTCCACGACCGCCCATATCCCCGCGCTGCAGGCCAACCCCAACGCCGACCTCGTCGCCCTGGCCGACGTCCGCGCCGATGTGCTGGACAAAGCGGCCCGGCATTTCGGCGTGGAACGGACCTATACCGACATTAGCGAGATGCTGGCGCAGGAGCAACTGGACGGTGTCGTGATCGCGGTCTGGCACGCCGCCCACTACGAGGCCGCGCGCGCTTGCCTTGAACAGGGTCTGCACGTGGTCCTGGAAAAGCCGATGACGCTGTTCGCGGCACACGCCCGCCATCTGACCGAACTCAGCCGCGATCGCGGATGCCAGTTGATCATCGGCTACCCCTGGAACTACAACCCCCATGTGCTGCGGGTCAAGGAGGTGATCGCCTCGGGCCGGCTGGGCGGGATACGCTATATCAACAACATGTTCGCCTCCAGCGTCATTTCGCTGTACCGGGGCGATGACAGCGTCCACGACAACCTGTACGCCTACCCGGTTACCGGACCCGGCGATGTCTACAGCGATCCGGAGCGCTCAGGCGGCGGCCAGGGCCATCTGCAGGCAACCCATTCGGTGGGGCTGATGCTGCATATGACCGGACTCAAGCCGGTCAGCGTGCTGGCGCTGATGGACAACCTCGATACACGGGTGGACGTCGTCGACGCCATGATCGCGCAGATGGACAACGGCGCGCTGGCCAATGTCGGCAGTGCGGGCACGCTGCATGCCGGCGGCCCGGAACAGGAGATGGTCGTGCAGATCTACTGTGACCGGGGATGGATCAACGCCGACATCATCCACAAGCGCTGTACCGTTTACTATGCAGACGGGACTGTGGAGGAGTTGCCGCCCATGACGGAGGAACAGAGCTACCTGTCGTCGGCGCCGGCGAACAACCTGGTCGACGTCATCGTGCGCGGCGCGCCCAACCAATCGCCGCCGGAAGTCGGCTGGCACACGGTCGAGCTTCTCGACGCGGCCTACCGCTCGGCGGCCGATGAAGGGCGCCGGGTGCAGGTCAGCTCACTGTACGAATCTTCTCCTTAACAACTGCGCCCTGGGCTCCTGCACATCTCGCCCACACTCCCGTAAACGAACGTCCCTGCAAGCTCCACCCGACGCGGGCGTAAGGTGTTACTGAAAACCAAAAACTGACCACTAAAAACTGCCCTACGGAGCCTCACCCATGAAAATCTTCATGGTAACCGACATGGAAGGTGTGGCCGGAGTCGTCTCCTTCGCGGACCAGTCCTTTCCCGACGGCCGCTACTACGATGCCGGAAAGAAACTGGTGACCGGTGAAGTCAACGCCGCGGTCGACGGTCTGTTGGATGCCGGCGTGGAGGAGGTCCTCGTCTGGGACGGACACGGCGCCGGCGGCATAGACTTTGATACGCTGCATGCGGCCGCGCTGCTGCTGCATGGCCGGCCTTCACCGCCCTGGAGCCGGTTGCAGGAGGTGATCGGGCGCTACGACGCCTTTGTCATCGTCGGCCAGCACGCCATGGCCGGCGTCTTAACCAGCAACCAGAACCACACGCAGAACAGCCGCACCGTGGACGCATACCGGCTCAACGGCAAACCGATCGGCGAGATCGGACAGCTTGCTCTGTTCATGGGCGGGTTGGGGCTGCCGCTGCTCTTTCTGAGCGGCGAACAGGACGCCTGCCAGGAGGCGGAGGAGCTGGTGCCGGAGATCACCACGACGGCGGTGAAGGAGGGACTGGGACGCGGCTCGGCCATCTCACTTTCCGCGCAGGCGGCGCGGCAGCGCATCCGCGAGGGCATCGCCGCAGCCGTAGCCAAACATCGCCAGGACCCGATCGCACCCCTGGTCTGGCCCAGCCCCTATGAACTGGAGAAACGCTTCTTCCATACCGACACGGCCGACGCCGAGATGAACAAAGCGGGCGCCGAGCGGGTAGACGCGCAGCGGGTGCGCTTCCGCAGCGACAACATTCTCGATATTGTCTACAGGTGAAACGGCAGTGGCTAGTGGTCAGTGGTCAACGGCTTCACTTATCGCTGCCTCAGTAGAGGCCGGGGCCCATTTCGGGCGGCAGGAGCAATTGGCCGTCCGTGACCTGGAAATAGGCGGGGTGGGCGGCCTGTTCTTGGGGTCGCGACAGGGGCATGAATTGGCGGTAGTTGCCCTCGAAACAGTCGACGTCGAGACGCAGGTGGGCGCAGAAGTTGACGCTGTGAACAAGCGCGAGGCCGGGGTTGGTGAGGTCTTGCAGCGTGAGATAGAGGCCGTGGTGCCGGCCCCAACAGTAGGCCAGCAGCGAGTGTGTATGGCCCTTGCAGGTCTTCACCGCCAGGCCGGACCAGCCCAGACGATGGATCCAGTCGAGATTGTCGAGGTCGTCCAGGCTTTCGTCGACAACCACCGGCACGCGCGCGGCCACCTCGTGAAGCGTGTCGGTATAGGCTTCCAGGTCGCGGGGGGTGGGCTGCTCGATGTAGTCCAGCGCCGCTAGCGCTTGCGGCTTCTGCGCGGTCACCCTGTCCAGCACTTCGAGCATCATGGCAGCCTCTTGGTAGGCCTCATTGGGGTCCACCGACAGGCGCGGCCCGTCCGCCACACCGGCGGCCTCCATGGCCTGGGATGCCACGTCGTGTACTTCAATCAGGCGCTCGGCGTCCTCGGCCGGCGACTGGCCGCGCAGCTTGAGCTTGAAATAGCGTAGGCGGTCGCGCGCAATCCAGGTCGTGACGTCGGAGGGAAGTATAGAGGGGTCCTCTATATCCTCACTCCTCTCCGCTCTCTCCTCATTTGTCGGGGTGAGGGCGTCGTTGAAACCGACAACATGCTGCACGGACAGCGCGCGCCGCCTTGGGCCCAGGTAGTCCGCCGGGTAGCGGCCGGCGAAGTCTGCGCCCAGGCTTGCGCTCAGATCCTGGTTCAGGTTATCCACCGTGTATGCGGCGTAGAGCGGCACCGGCAGGGCCGCGCCCCAGGCGTCGTGGAGCGCGGCATCGAAGGGCGCCATGCAGTTGAGCACGGCCAGTCGGGGCATCGGCGTGCTCTGTAGGAGAGGCTCTTCGTCGGCCAGCTGCACCGCCAGCTCGACCGCGGCCTGTTCCAACCTGATCCCCTTTTCGATGGGATCTTCGTACGGGTCACCCTGCAGCCAGGCGGCGATGGCTCTGCACAGCCGCCGCATGAGCCGGTCCTTATCCTCGTGATCCAGATCCGGCGCGGGGAAGGCCCACACGTCCGAGAGCAGGATCGCGCCGCTGCCCTGCACAGCGCCGCCCCCGCGTGTGCGCGCATGCACAGTGACCGCTGCATAGGTGATCGCCTCGATCACGCCCTTGCTGAGGTGCAAGGGGACGCTCAAGCGCTCATCGTCGAAGGTGACCTCCACCGTCTCCACGCGGATATCGGTCGCTTTCATGGCAGTAGCTCTCTCTTACAGTAGTTGGTTGTGTACAGTTGTTGGTTGTGTACAGTTGTTGGTCGTGTACAGTTGTTGGTCGTGTACAGTTGTTGGTCGTGTACACTTGTTGGTCGTGCATGCGCAGTTGGCGCATTGAGGCGGTTCCGGCGACAATCGGAGTGGTTACACGGCTCATCAAACACGGAATTCAGACCAGAAACTGAAAGCTTTCCATGCCCAAAGACCGTTCTTACGTCCGCGCCAGCGATATCGGCGCCTGGAGTTTCTGCAATCGCGCCTGGTGGCTGGACAAGGTGCAAAAGGCGCCGCACGAACGGCCGCAACAGCTGGATTGGGGCGATCAGTCCCACGCGGCGCACGGACGGCTCACGTCGCGGGCGCAACGGCTGCGCAGAGCCGGGCTCGCACTGCTGGCAGGCGGTCTGATCCTGCTCGGATTCGTGCTGCTGGCGCAGTCGTTCTTATAAATACCGGCTGCAAACACAATGCCTGCGCTGCCAGTGATAAATCGCGGCGCGCAGGCATTTTTGGAATAGTTGATAGCGGTTGCCCGCCTCCTTGAAACGCTCAGAACAGATTGAGCCACCCCTCGCCGAACGCGCTGGCGAAGACAAGACTGACAATACTCATCAGCTTAATCAAAATATTGAGGGACGGGCCGCTGGTGTCCTTGAACGGGTCGCCGACGGTATCACCGACGACCGCGGCCTTGTGCGCGTCGGAACCTTTGCCGCCCATGACGCCGGTCTCGATCCACTTTTTGGCATTGTCCCAGGCGCCGCCGGAGTTGGCCATCATGACCGCCAGCATGAAGCCGGAGGCGATGGCGCCGATCAGCATGCCGGCCAGGGCCTGCGCGCCAAGCACGAAACCCACCAGCAGAGGCACCACAACTGCAAGCGCTCCCGGAATGATCATGTAGCGCAGCGCGCTCTCGGTGCTGATGGCGACGCAGGTCTTGTAGTCAGGCTTGGTTGTGCGCTCCATGATGCCGGGAATCTCGGCGAACTGGCGGCGCACCTCCAGTACGATCTCATAGGCGGCCTTGCCGACAGCGGTCATGGTCAAAGCGGCGAAGAGATAGGGCAGCATGGCGCCGACCAGCATGCCGGGAATCATGGTCGAGTCCAACAGGTCGAGCGTTTCGAGATCAGCGGCCTGCACATAGGCCGCCATGAGCGCCAGCGCTGTCAGCACGGCGGAGCCGATGGCAAAGCCTTTGCCGGTGGCGGCGGTCGTGTTGCCGAGGCTGTCGAGCGCGTCGGTGCGTTCGCGCACCTCGTCGGGCAGGTCGCTCATTTCGGCGATGCCGCCGGCGTTGTCGGCGACGGGGCCGTATGCGTCGGTCGCCAGGGTGATGCCCAGCGTGCTGAGCATGCCGACACCGGCCAGGGCGACGGCGAAGAGGCCGTTGTCGCCGCCCAGCCAGAGCGCCAGCATGATGGAGACGGCAACAATCAGGACCGGCGGCATCGTACTGTTCATGCCCACGGCCAGCCCTTCGATAATCAGCGTTGCCGCGCCGGTCTCGGATTTCTCCGCGATGCCCTGAGTGGGCTTCTCTGTGTAGCTTGTGAAATATTCGGTGAACCAGCCGATGCCGTTGCCGGCGACCAGCCCGACCAGGATGACGGCGAAGAAGTTCCAACCGACACCGGTATAGGCGATCACGCCGGCGGCAAAAATCAGGACGAGCGCGGAGGCGCTATAGATGGCCCGCCGCAGCACGCCCAGCAGGTCTTCCTGGGTTGCACCCTCATTGGCGCGCACGAGAAAGGTACCGATCAGGGCGGCGATCACGCCCACGCCCGCGACGAGGAAGGGCAGAACGATGCCGGCGCCGTCTGCCACCACCGCGCCCAGCGTGGCCGCGGCGATGATGGAGCCGCTGTAGCTCTCGAAAAGGTCCGCGCCCATGCCGGCCACGTCGCCGACGTTGTCACCCACGTTGTCGGCGATCACGGCGGGATTGCGCGGGTCGTCTTCGGGGATGCCCTGCTCGACCTTGCCCACAAGGTCTGCGCCAACATCGGCCGCCTTGGTATAGATGCCGCCGCCGACACGGGCGAAGAGCGCGATCGAGCTGGCGCCGAAACCGAAGCCGGTGATGTAGAGTATGTTGCCATTGAAAAGGAAGTAGAGGATCGTCATGCCGAGCAGGCTGAAGCTGACCACGGCCATGCCCATGATCGAGCCGCTGCTGAAGGCAACGCGCAGGCCGTCGTCCAAGCTCTTGCTGGCGGCCGCGGCGGTGCGCACGTTGGCGCGCACGGCGATGAACATGCCCAGGTAGCCGGCCGCGCCCGACGCGATCGCGCCGAGTATGAAACTGAGTGCGGTCTGCCATGCCAGAAAAATAGCAATGATGACGGCGACGACGACGACAAATCCGCCCAGGAAGGTATACTCCCGGTTGAGAAATGCAGCCGCGCCCTCCTGAATAGCGGCGGCAATCTCCTGCATAACCTGGTTGCCGTTGTCCATCGCAAGGACGCGGCGCGTCTGAATAACCAGGTAGATCAGGCCCAAAACAGCGATGACCAGCGCAAAGGTGATCGCCGGCGTTCCGAGCGTATCGATCCCTGCGCTCATATAGCGAAGCGGTAGCGCATACAACAACATCGAAGGTTCCTCCGGGTAGTGGCTAATGGCCAGCAGCGCGCGGCGCCTGCTGCGGAATACGGTAACTAAACAATGATAACGCCTTTCCTCCAGTGGAAAAAATCGGCGAAGTAGGCTATTCTAGTTACGATCTTCTCGCCGCCGGTACTCTCACCGCAGTCCTTCATTGAACCACACACTTCACAGTCCAAACATAAGGAAATCCATGACTGAACAGACGGTCTCCGAACTTCTGGATCTGAGCGGTAAAGTCGCGATCGTCACCGGCGCGGCCGGCCTGCTGGGCTCGGCGATGAGCCGCGGGCTGGCGGAAGCGGGCGCGACCCTCGCGGTGACCAGCCGCGAGGGGGAGCGGGCGGCCGAGTTTGCCGCGACCTTGCCCGGCAGCGGCCATGCCGGCTTCGGTTTGGCGCAGGACGACAGCGACGCCATTCCCGGTTTCGTGGAGGCGGTTGTGCAGCGCCTGGGCAAGGTGGACGTCCTGGTCAACAACGCCTACGGCGGCGGCGCGCCCAGTATCGACACCGCCAGCGCCGAGGACTTCAACCAGGCCTATCACACCGGCGTAACCGCCTATTTCCTGCTGGCGCGCGAGGTTGTGCGCCATCTGCGCAGCCGCAACGCGCCCGGCTCGATCATCAACATCGCCAGCATGTACGGGGTCGTTGCCAGCTACCCGGAGGCGTATACCGGTTTCGGCGTCAACAGCCCGCCCAACTATCACGGCCTGAAGGGCGGCCTGGTCCATCTGACCCGCCATCTGGCGGTCTACTGGGCACAGGACGGCGTGCGCGTGAACGCGATCAGCCCGGGCCCGTTCCCGTCGCCCAACGTGAGGGAGGGGGAGCCGGCGTTTGTTGCCAGGCTGGCCGACCGGGTGCCGATGAAACGGATGGGTGAGCCGGAAGAGCTGAAAGGGCTGGTGGTTCTGCTGGCGAGCGACGGCAGCAGTTACATCACCGGGCAGAATATCCTGGTCGACGGCGGCTGGACCGCGTGGTAGAAGGTCAGTGGTCAGTGATCAGTGGCCAGTGATCAGTGGTTAGTGGTCAGTTGCCGATATTGGCAGCTTGCCGCGTAAGAACAACAGCAATAAAAAGACAATTAAGAGTATGAGGATACCTAATGACTGAAATCGGACGTGCGAAAGAGCTGCTGGATACGCCGACGCTGTGGGTGGATCTGGATGTATTGGAGAGCAACATTCAGTTGCTGATGGACGACTTCAGGGATGCCGGCGTGGACTGGCGGCCGCACACGAAGGGCATAAAGATACCGGCGATTGCGCATAAGATGATCGATGCCGGCGCGCTCGGGGTTACGTGCGCGAAGCCGGGCGAAGCCGAGGTGATGGCGGCGGCCGGGGTGCGCGACATTCTGATCGCCAATCAGGTAGTGGGCGCGCAGAAGTACGCTCGCGTGGCCGCGCTGCAACGCCATGCGAACGTGAAGGTCACAGTGGACAACACGGCGACGCTGGCGGAGCTCGGCGCGGCCGCCGAGGCGATCGGCGTCGAAATCCCGATTGTCGTCGAGCTCAATGTCGGCATGAACCGGGCCGGCGTAGAACCCGGCACGGCGGTTGTCGCGCTGGCGGGCGCGGTCCAGGAGCAGGATGGGCTGCGGCTGGCCGGGCTGATGGCCTGGGAAGGGCATACGCTGGACATAAAGGATGCGGACGAGCGCGCGCAGGCGATCCAGGGGTGTATCGGACAGCTGACTGCCTCGGCGCAGGCCTGCCGCGACGCGGGGCTGCCGATCGAGATCGTCAGTTGCGGCGGCAGCGGCACAATGGATGTCACGATGCACCAGCCGGAAGTGACCGAGATCCAGGCCGGGGGCGCCATCTTCGGCGACGCCACCTACCAGATGTGGGGTGTGCCGACCGATCCGGCGCTGTTTGGACAAGCCGTGGTCACCAGCCGACCCGCGCCCGACCGCATCATCACCGATGCCGGCTTCAAGACGCTGCCCGGCATGGAACGACAACCGAAAGCAGTCAGCCTGGAAAACGTGGTCAACATCGCCGCCTCGGCCGAGCACGGCGTGATCACGCTTTCCGAGCCGAACAAGAGCGTACAGGTGGGCGACGTGCTGGATTTCATCGTCGGCTACGGCGACGCCACCGTCTTCCTGCACGATGCGATGTACGGTGTGCGCAAAGGCATCGTCGAGACGGTCTGGCAGGTCAGCGGACGGGGGAAATTGCGATAGTGACCGGAACAGTTGCCGGCTTCTGAGTTTGCCCATTGCTGGCTTCAGCGGTTCGGACGCCCGACAACGGGCATACACAAAAAGGCAAAGCCATGAACATCGACGTTGTCGAACTTGCCAGTGAACTGATCGCGATGCCCTCGGAGACGCCGACGAGCAACCGGCCGATCTCCGATTTCCTGCGCGGGGTGCTGGAGGAGGGCGGCTTCGATGTCGAGGAAGTCACCTATATCGACCCGTCCGGTGAGGAGAAGGTCAGCCTGGTCGCCAAGAGGGGCGCCGGGGCCGGCGGGCTGGGCCTGTTCAGCCATTCGGACACGGTGCCTGGCGACATCGGCTGGGAGCCGTTCACGCCGGTGCTGGAAAATGGGCGCCTGGTGGGCCGCGGCTCTGCCGACATGAAAGGGCCTCTGGCGGCGTCGATTGCCGCGGCCTGCCGCTTCAACGACGATGACCTCAAGCAGCCGCTTGTGATCGTCGTCACCGCGGATGAGGAAGGCGGACATATCGGCGCGCACGACGTCGTTATCCGCTCGCAGACATTGACGAGCGGCTGGCCCCAATATTGTATCGTTTGTGAGCCGACGGAGTTGCAGCCGGTCTATGCGCACAAGGGCGGCGCCGGCATCACGGTCACGGCGCGGGGGGTGGCCGCGCACACCAGCACCGACAGGGGCGAGTCGGCCAACTTCAAGGTCGCCCCCTTTCTCGCCGAAATGGCCGACCTTGTACAGGTTTTTCGCAGCGAGAAACGCTTCCAAAACCCTCTCTTCGACCCGCCGACAAACGGCTTCAACATGGTGATCAGCGACGGCGACACGGCCCTCAACGTGAGCGCGGCGCGGACCGTAGTCCGCCTGGGCATCCGCGCGATGCCGGACGCCTGCTTCGAGGAAGCGGTGCAGATGGTTGTGGGGCGGGCGGAAGCGCACGATCTGGAGGTGGAGCATTGGAGCATCAGCCCATTCTTCGCCACTGCGGACGGCCCGCTGGCGCAGGCGGCCTGCCGTGCGACCGGCGCGACGGAAGCGGTCACCGTGCCCTATGGCACCGAGGCCGAGTGTTATCAGAAGTATGCCGAAGCGCTGGTGCTCGGGCCCGGCAACATCGCGCAGGCCCATACGGTCGGCGAGTGGATCGCGGTCGAGCAGTTGCAGGGGGCGGTGGAAGTGTACTCGCGGCTGATCGAGGATCTTTGCGCCTGACAGAACGGTTCGAACCGTTCACGATCCCGTTGCGGTTTGCCGTTCTGGCGCGGCCTGGTCGAATACCCACTCCAACGCCCATATTTCAGAATCGCGACCCCGGTGTAACTGTACTCACAGGTGCGTCGTCGATCCCAGCGCCGCCTCAGCCTACAGATGACGCTATCTTCTGCACCGTGATCCCAACCGCCTATTGTTCGGCTGCACGAATCAATCTATAATCCCCAAGGCAAAGTTGCCTGAAGGGTGACGTTACCCTCAGCCTGGACGTAGCTGCCATACGCCCTTTATCCCCGATAGGCGCGAAAGGGAGGAGAAAAAATGGCGGATTTCACTGCCCTCCAGGAGGCCGTTCTGGCCCTTCCCGATGACGATTACGCTCGCTTCAGACAGTGGTTCAGCAAATTGGACTGGGAAAAGTGGGACCGGCAGATTGAAGAGGACTCGACAGAACGAAAATTGGACCATCTCATTGCCGAGGCCTTCGAGGCAAAAGAAAAGGGTACGCTCCGGGAACTCTGAATGCACCGGACAACACCCCAGCCACCCTGACTACGGTGGCCGTGCGGACCTACCCGAAAGAAGACCTGATATGAAAGGGCAGTGCCATGGAGATCGACGTTGTCGAACTTACCAGTGAACTGATCGCAATGCCCTCGGAGACGCCGACGAGCAACCGGGCGATCTCGGACTTTCTGCGCAGGGTGCTGGAGGAAGGCGGCTTCGCGGTCGAGGAGCTGTCCTACATCGACCAATTCGACGTCGAAAAGGTCAGCCTGGTCGCGAAAAAGGGTACGGGGGCCGGCGGGCTGGGCCTGTTCAGCCATTCGGACACGGTGCCGGGCGACGCCGGCTGGGAGCCGTTCACGCCGGTGCTGGAAGATGGGCGCCTGGTTGGCCGCGGCTCTGCCGACATGAAGGGCCCCCTGGCCGCGTCGATTGCAGCGGCCTGCCGGTTCGATGCCGCTGACCTAGAGCGGCCGTTGGTCATCGCCGTCACCTCGGACGAGGAGCGGGGGCACACCGGCGCGCACGATATCGTCATCCGCTCGCAGACGCTGACGGGCGGCTGGCCGCAGTATTGCATCGTCTGCGAGCCGTCGCAGCTACAGCCTGTCTATGCGCACAAAGGGGGCGGCAGCATCATCGTCACCGCGCACGGGGTGGCCGCGCACACCAGCACCGACAAAGGCGAGTCAGCCAACTTCAAGATCGCCCCGTACCTGGCAGAGATGGCGGAGCTGGCGCAGACTTTCCGCACGGATAAGCGCTTCCAGAACCCTCTCTTCGACCCGCCCACAAACGGCTTCAACCTGGTGATCAATGACGGCGGCACCGCCTCCAATGTGACCGCAGCCCGAACCGTCGCCACGCTCAAACTGCGGGCCATGCCCGACGC
Source organism: Caldilineaceae bacterium (assembly GCA_965207495.1). Taxonomy (GTDB): domain Bacteria; phylum Chloroflexota; class Anaerolineae; order Caldilineales; family Caldilineaceae; genus Bin5. The sequence continues at coordinate 333,762 of OZ242287.1, read as the reverse complement.
CTGCTTCGAGGAAGCGATGCAAATGGTCGTGGAACGGGCGGAAGCGCACGGTCTGGACGCGGTCCACAGCGGCGGCGGGCCTTTTTTTGCCGACGCCGACGGCCCGCTGGCGCATGCGGCCTGCCGCGCCACCGGAGCGCCGCACGCGGTCACCGTCCCCTACGGCACCGAAGCGTCGTGCTATCAGGAGTATATGGACGCGCTCGTCCTCGGCCCCGGCAACATCGACCAGGCCCACACCGTCGGTGAGTGGATCGCGGTCGAGCAGTTGCACGAGGCGGTGGAGGTTTATACGCGGTTGATTGGGGATTTGTGTGGGTAGCGGTTGGCTTATCCACGCGTCTGTCCGCGTCGTTCTCCTGTTGCCTCTCTCTTCCTCTCGGAGGGCAACGACCGTCTACTGCTCGCCGCCGTCTATCTGAAGAGTCAAAAGGAATTCCAGTAACTCCGCCTGCTGCGCCCGTTCCAGGTCGGCAAATGCGTTCCTCTGCGCCAGCGCTTCGCCGCCGTGCGCCAGGATGGCTTCGGAGATCAGAGTGGCCCGCCCATGGTGCAGGTAGGGTGGCTCCGAAGCGAAGCCCCACAGCTTTCTCGTCAGCCAGAACTGCGTAGGGATCCCCGCCTGCTCAGCTGCTTCAGTGTCGAGAAACTCGCCCATATCGTGCCTTTTCAGGTCCGTAAAGACAGGGATGAGGAAGTTTCCTTCTTCGTCCTGCTTCACGTTCTTTATGTAGGGCGACAGGTTGACCTGGTAGGTAGCATTGACATCCTCGGGCCGCAGGTTGTTCGGCGGATTGTACGGGCCCGGCTCGACGAATTCAAGGCTGGCGAGCGGCATCTCTGGAATGTGGCACTCGGAACAGCCGATCTGGTCGAAGATGATGCGCCCGCGCGCGGCAGCCTCTCTTTCGGCCTGGGTAGCGGGCGCCGCCTGTATTGGTGCGGGCAGCGTTGCCTGGAACAGGGTCAGGGCGGTGATATCACCCACGGTCAACTCATTTGCGCGGCCGTCGGCGTCCAGGTCATTGTCCTCGCCGAACCGCTCGGTCGACAGCATTCCGTGGTGATGATTCATGGCGTTGTTGGAAAACTCGCGCAGGGACACAACCGCGCCTTTCTGATGAAAGGGGCGGATGATCAGGTCGGCATCCACGCCTTCGACCCGGGAAGTGTCTACTGTACCGTCAGGATAGCATGTGATCGTACCGAAATGGACCCCCTTGGCTGCCAGTTCGACGGTGGTCTCCCGGCCTGTGCTTATGGCTCGGCTGAGCCCCGAAGCACGCAGAACATGCAGATCGGTCGTCATCTCACGGGCCAGCAGCTCGATGAAGCCGGCGCCGAAAACGCTGACTGTGCTGCGTTCGTTGCCCACAGTCTTGAGTGTCTGATTCGGCCCATTCTCTACCGGGTCGCCATCGAAGTTGACGAAGGGATTCTGTTGTGCCAGTACAAACACATTGGCCACGTTATCACCACCGCCGCCTATGGCGGGGAGATTGTGGCAGCCCGAACATGAATTTGCGTCAGGCGCTGAGATGCGATTGAAGTTGTCCGGCATCATCCGCCTGCTGCGTGGCTGGCCTGTTCCGGTCAGCGCAGGACGGCCTGCGCCGTCAAGTGTGTTGAAACTGGCGGTGAAGACGGCGCGTCCGTGCCTGAGCAGCTCTTCGAGAGTGAAGCGGCCCGCTTCGATTTCTTCCTGGCTGATATGCTGTTTCAGAGCCGGTTCTTCGCCGATCACTGGCGGGGAGGATTCGGAAGATGGGGTGAGGTAAGGCCTTATCGCGAAAGAGGAGAGATTCAAGACAGCAGCTCCGCCGAGGAAAAATAGCAGTCCGAGCGTGAAAGTTTTTATCATCGCTGGATTCTCCTGCGTGGAATAGCGTCATTGAGATAGTTCTTCCTCTATAGACTACCCTGCGCGGGCGCACCTTGCCCCGCCGCGATCTACCGATTTCGGGACATCGCCCTCCCGACTCAGGGAGAGCGCCGCAGCGCGCGACGCTGGCGGGCTGATGTGGCAAGCCAAGGGGCAGGGAAGGCAGCCAACTGCAACGACAACGCTGGCCGCTTCGATTACAACGCCAGCGGCAATATGGCCGCGCGCAACAAGTGTCTACCCAGTTGGCATACGCTGGTGTGGGACGCCGAGAACCCCTCCCGCATGAGCAGGATGGCCAGGGAATTCTGGTTGAGCAGTACTGGACCGATGTTGTTGGCGCGCTCGAAACAGTTGCGCCTGCTGATAGCGGGCCAGTCGGAGGTAGAGATCGCACATTTCGGGATGGATGGGCATAGGTCGGCGCTTTCGTTCCATGAAGTGGATAAGGACCTGACGCCTGACAGGCGTCAGGTCCTTACCTCGGGGGAATGAGAGCTAGAAAGTCGCAGTCCTCAGGCGTCAGCCAGATCCCTGGTGCAATGGGGGCAGACGAGCGCCCAATCTTTCACATACTCCCGGCAGTACCGACATGGCCTGCCCGGCGGCCGCGCGAGCAGCGCCCAGAGCAGGCCGAAGGGGCCAAAGAGCAGCCCCACGAAAAACCATAACACTTGACGTCCGAGCCCCCTGGTCGAGGCCGCTACTACGGCCGAGACGGCGAACATGATTAACGTGAAGGGTATCACCAGAATTTCCATATTTACTTCTCCTCACTCCAGATTCCAGACACGCAACGGATACAATCTTGTACTCGACCGGCAGCGAGTCATCAGTCCGCAGCCAGCGCTGCATTGCAAAAGCGACAGGTAGTGGCCTCCGCCCTCGGCTTCTCCGCGCAGTGCGGGCATAGCTTGCCCGGCGGAGAGCTGACAGACGCCCAGAGTTGACCGAACCGGCCCAACAACAGCCCGGCGAAAACCTATCGTGCACTCCTCTTGATCCGCCGGCCCGCTCGAAGCCAATACGCTTGCTGATGTTGGACCAGTCGGGGGATACTGGTCCCGCATCTCAGGGTGGATCGACATAAGGTGCCCCTATTCCAGAATCAGATACAGCAGATATAGCGGCACGACTGCAGGAAGAATCGCGGCGCCGATCAGAAACGCCACAATGTGAAGATAGAAGCCGGATTGGATGGCAGCGAACGTGACCAAGATTGAAGCAAGCAGAATTGCAGCTTCCTTTATTTTCACGGCGTTCCCTTTCAGTCGATGGGTAGTCCGATAATGACCTGTGCGGATCGCGGGCGCGAGCCTATCCCTTAATTCAGTTCATACCCTGCCCACTGGCATTGACTGTCATAGTATTCAGTGACAGTTTCCGTGCAGCACGATTGCCATTGAACAACGATTTCGCCCGTCTCCGTATTCAGGCGAACGAATGAAATATCGGGGCGAAATTCGACCTCATAACCTGGATTCTCTTGGGCAATTCCGGCGATTGTCATGGGATTGTAATTCTTGACTCTGGGTGAACAGAACCCAACATCAGGCCCGCTTTCCAGACCAGTTACTCTTTCCTCTATCGAATCTATACGCCCCGTCAGCCCGGCCACTGTTTCGGCCAAGCCTTCGAGTGTGAGTTCGTCTTGCGCCAACAGTGCTACTGGCAACAGGGCAAGCAACGCGACGACGATTGTGATTCTGGTAATTCGTTTCACTCTAGATCTCCTTTGGGGAACGAGGCGGGTGGCGCATTAGCCCGCTATAAGAACGCCCTCGCCGTCAACGCACCTGTTGCGACGATGGCGCCAGTAGCGGCGAAGGCCACAGAAAACGGGTAGATGGCGACACCGTTTTCGGTGTCGTAGCAGACGGCCCCGGGCGCGATCCGTGACGAGTTACGATGCGCCTCGAAGGTGTCGAGGTGCCCGGTCACAGTTTCGCACTGCAGCTGGCCTCTGGCGTGCTGGACGCAAGGGCCGCCGTCGGTGGTGACGGGTTCGAGTTTGGCTTCGACTGTGGTGACGCGGTCGACCAGGGCAGCGAGCTACCCGGCCAGGCCGGCGAGGGCGCGCTCTTCGTCCCGTGCCAGTAGTGCAGCAGGCAGCATGGCGAAGAGCGCGAAGACAGTGACAATGCGGGGAACGCGTTTCATAATGGCACCTTTCGATAGTGTGTCGAAACAGGGTTACAACTCACAACGCCCCGGGCGTTGCTCCACGAGGACACGGGCTCATGGAGGACTCTGACTCATGGAGAACACTGGCATTTCCACGACACCAACAGTCGACTAGATCCCGTTAACATTGCTCTTACCAGGATTGGCGGGAACCGAAACGGACCAACTGAAGATGCGACCTGCATTGAGGCAGAAATTATGTTCTCGTGTCCAGTATAGCGGTTTCCAACAGGCGTTGTCTCGCTCAAATGACCCAGTTCCGGCGCCCTCACTAACCGAATCCGGTGATCGCTGGTCAGACGATTTTCTGAATCAGGCATTGCGAGAGCCCGGCCACTGGACATAGCGCCGCAGGAAGCTGCTTACCAACATTGGGCAAGGCTGCACCTGATCCCCTTGCCAGTCAGTTCCACGATGTACTGTGGATCACCGTTGTGGCAAGGCTCGTTGACGATGTCCCACTGCCGGTCCGTCTTGACGCGGTACTGTACAATTAACCATTCGATCGAGGAGCGGTTGCCCAAGACATAGTCATTTCTTGCCCTGCCCGCCTATTGTCCGACTGCGAAGTCAAGTATATAATGCCCAAACCTTTCAAAGCGCCGCAGGAAGCAGCTACGTGGTGTCTTTCAAGCCATAGCGCCAGTCCAATTGAAACATGGCCGAATGCCCCGGAGAATGAAGGAATGAACCGTCGGATTACCATTGACCCCCAGGTGTGTCACGGACAGGCCTGCGTCGAGGGAACACGTATCCCTGTATATCAAGTCCTGCGGATGCTTGCCTGCGGCGATAGCATCGAAGATCTCCTCCAGGAATATCCTTCTGTCACGCACGAAGATATCCTTGCCTGTTTTGACTATGTAGCCTCTCTGGCCGAAGAGCAGATGACGCCTCTTGAGGCACTCGTCGACAGGACATGAAAGTCTTTGTCGACGAAAACATTCCCCTCATGACCGTCGCAGCGCTTCGCAGCCTGGGACATGACGTCCACGACATTCGAGGCACGATAGATGAAGGGATGCGGGATGACGCACTGTGGGAGATGGCACAGCGAGAAGAGCGCCTGTTGATTACCACTGACAGGGGATTTACACACTACCGGATGAGGCCGCATCATGGTGTACTCGTGATACAATGACGACAACCAAACCGACGAAAGATCCACGCACGCATCATGCAAGCGCTAAGGCAATTTTCTGATAGAGAATGGCCCGGTTTGCTTGTCGTTATGAGAGACGTTGCGCAGAGCGTCTGGCATGTTCAGGAGCGTGGCTAAACTACGCCTGACAGAACTCACACCATCTTCTAGAATCTTGACACCATTCCCCCTCCCCCCGTATAATCCTACCCATTCCCTTCTTCAAATCCCTTAGCGACCGCCCAATATCCCGCCCTGCGGCATCGCTGCTGACAACGCACAAATCACTGCCGCTCAGATACAGGAACAATCCCATGACACTGACAGCAACGATGGAAGCTCCCGCGGGGACGGTGACAAGGCCCGTTATCACCGATGAACACGCCGCCTCCTTCCGTGAAAACGGTTTCCTGGCGCTGCCGGACGCGCTGACGCCGGATGAAGTGCAGGCCCTGCGCGACGAGACTGTGCACATCTGCCGCGGTGAAATGGGTGAGGTCAACGGCCTGCCGCCCGTCGGCCCCGACGACAGCGACGACGAAGTGATCCAGCGCACACTCTGCGTCCATTTCCCGCACAAACTCTCACAGCTGATGTTCGACACACTCGCGCATCCGTCGATCAGTGATGTGCTGACGCGGGTGATCGGCCCCAACGTGAAGAGCATGCAGTCGATGCTCTTTATCAAATCGGCCGGAAAGCCGGGTCAGGCCTGGCACCAGGACGAAGCCTTCATCCCCACGCGCGACTGCTCCCTGAACGCCGCCTGGATCGCGCTCGATGACGCCACGGTCGAGAACGGCTGCCTGTGGGTGATTCCCGGCTCGCACGCGAATCGCCTGATCTGGCCCGCCAAGGAGCATGACGACGAGCGTTTCGACTGCGTGGTGGAGGCATTTGATTTCCCCTACACCGACGACGACGCCGTGCCGGTCGAGGTGACCGCCGGCAGCATCGTCTTCTTCAACGGCTATCTGTTGCACCGCTCCATGCCCAACCGCGCCGCCAGCGGATTCCGCCGCGCGCTCGTCAACCACTACATGAGCGCCGAATCGCTGCTGCCCTGGCGCTATCCGGGCAATGCCGAACTGGGCGTAGCCAGTTTCGACTTCCGCGACATCGTCATGATCGCCGGGCGCGACCCCTATGCCTGGAAGGGCACGGAGGAGCTGTCCTTCTCACACATCCGCCCGGACCGGGAAGGCGGCTGCCAGTGGCCGACGAGAGAGGAAGATGATTGAACGCGCGTGATCATGTGATGCGCGTACTGAGGCAACGCGACAAGAGGTTTCCGGCATGAAATTCAGTGCAGTGTTCAAAAAAGTGCCCGAGGGCTACATCGGATTCGTTGAAGAACTGCCCGGCGCGAATACGCAAGGGGAAACCCTTGAAGAGGCCAAAGCGAATCTGCAAGAGGCCATCATGATGACTCTGGAGGCGAATCGCGTCCTAGCAGAGGAATCCATTGCCGAAATGCAAGAAGATGTGATTCGTGAATCTGTTCTCGTACAGATATGAAGAGACGGGATTTCATTCGTCATCTTGAAGACAACGGGTGTGAATTTCTTAGGGAGGGCAGCGCCCATACGATTTATGTGAATCGCATAACGCGGAGAGTGTCTACTGTGCCAAGACACCGGGAACTTAACAGGTTCTTGGTGAGAAAAATCTGTAGAGATCTAGCAATCCCAGCGCCATAGCGCCCACACAGAACCCGTAAGTTATATCAACCATCCTTTCACAAACAACAGGAGCCAATTCAATGTCCAAGTTGCAACACAACGCCATCAGCCGGCGATCCTTCCTCAAAGCAAGCGCCCTGACGGCAGGCGGAGCTCTGCTCGCGGCCTGCGCGGCACCGGCAGCAGCCCCGGCCGGCGACAGCGGCGGCGAAGCAAGCGCCAGCATGGAGATGATCGAGATGCGCCTCTCGGCCTGGGCCGATGTCCAGGACGCGGTCGTCTATGAGAACATGGTCAACGCCTACATGGAACAGAACGAAGGCGTGAGCGTCTCCGTGGAGCAGTACCCCGGCGGCTACTATGAGAAGATCCAGGCCAACTTCGCCGCGGATGACTCCGCCGATGTCCTCTACTTCCAGGGCTGGATCTGGCAGGCCTACGCCGAAAACCAGGTCATCTATGACATGAGCGACTATATCGCTCGCGACGGCGCCGATGACTTCTTCCCCGGCGGCGAAAACTACGACAACCAGACGCTGTGGCAGGGCGGCCGCTACATGACCCCCACCGATACCGGCTCGCTGGTCATCTATTACAACAAGGACCTCTTCGACAAGAAGGGCGTCACCCACCCACAACCGGGCTGGAAGTGGGAAGAGTTCCAGCAGATAATTCTGGACCTCTCCTATGAAGAGGACGGCACCAAGTTCTATGGTTGGGGACAGGCGCAGGGCTGGAACGGCGCCTACGGCCGCAGCACCACCTTCATGCGCCGCAACGGCCATATCGAGTGGGACCGCATTACCGAGCCGACCGAGGCCTACTGGGACAACGAGGACATCGCCTCCGCGCTCCAATATCTGGTCTACGATGCCATCGCCAACGACTGGAGCCCCGGTCCGGAGGTGGTCGAGGGCGGCGGCGTCGGTGTCGATACCGGCCGCGTCGCCATGTACCTCGAAGGCCCTTGGGCCATGCCCCGCCTTAGGGGCGAACTGGCCACCACCGAAGAGGGCATCAACTTCGACGTCATCGAGGCCCCGACCGGCACGGCCGACACCAACTTCACCTTCGGCCACGTCCACGGCCATGTCATTACAGAGCCTTCTATGTACAAGGATGAGTCCTGGGACCTCATCTCGTTCATCCTCGGCGAAGAGGGCCAGACGATCATCGCCAACGGCGGCCGCATGTGCGGCACACCCGACAACATTTCCGGCATCTGGGGCGATATCGCCTCCGGTGTTTATGGCTTCGAGAACACCGATGCTTTCGCCAACACCATGCGTGAGAGCTCCATCTCCGTGATCTTCGGCGAAGGCTCGCAGCTCCAGGCCTACGGCGGCGGCCCGATCACCGTCCTGTGGGACAAGCTGCTCGGCCAGACCCAGTCCGCAGCCGAAGCGCTCGCGATCGCGCAGCCGGAAATCCAAACACATCTGGATCAGTACTGGGCCGACCGCGCTTAGTCAGTGCCCGGCGGCCAGTAACCGGTTACTGGCCGCCGGTTCCTCGTCAATCTGGGAGTACACCTCTTTGACTGCCACAACATCAGCGCCCGGAATCCAGACCCAGCCGCAGACCCGCCGCCGTATGTCCGCGGCCCAGCGCCGCGACCTGCGCGACGGCCTGCTCTTCACCAGCCCTTTCATCTTCGGTGTGCTCGCGCTCTGGGTCGGGCCGATGCTCTACTCCGTTTTTCTGATCCTGCACAAGTGGAACATGCTGGCGCCGCCCAGATTCATCGGGGCGGGCCATTTCGAGCGCATGTTGAACGACCCGCTCGTGGGCAAGTCGCTCGTCAATACCGCCTACTACACCTTCATCGGCGTCCCGCTGCAGCTGGTGGTCGCGTTCGCGCTGGCTGTGATGCTCAACCAGCAGATCCGCGGGCTCAGCGTCTATCGCACCATCTACTATCTGCCCTCCATCACCCCTGCCGTCGCCTTTGCCGTCGTCTGGGTCCAGATCCTCAACCCCGAATTCGGCGTGCTCAACGAGGTATTGCACTGGTTTGGGCTGGGGCCCATCAACTGGCTCTTTGAACCGGGCTGGGCCAAACCCGCCCTCATCATCATGAGCCTGTGGCTGACCGGCTTCCAGATGATCATCTTCCTCGCCGGTCTGCAGGGCGTGCCCAAAGAGTTGGAGGAGGCGGCCGAGATCGATGGCGCCAACGCCTGGCGCCGCTTCACCAACGTAACCATCCCCATCATTTCGCCGATCATCTTCTTCAACATGATCATCGGCATCATCGGCAGTTTCCAGGTCTTCACCACTGTCTTCATCATGACCGACGGCGGCCCGCAGAACGCCACCCTCTTCATGGTGCTCTACATTTACCGCAACGCCTTCGAGCTGTTCCGGATGGGCTATGCCGCCTCGCTGGCCTGGATCCTGTTCCTGATCATCATGATCTTCACGGGGATTCAGTTCTTTTTCGCCAATCGCTGGGTCTACTATGAAGGCAGGCTATAGAGGAGACGAATAACCGGTCACAGCGCTGGCCGCTTCACACCGGCCGCCGGCCGCCGAATTCCGTTATGACTGCAAGAACAACCCTGCTCCAATCCCGAAAAAGGCAGACGAGGATCGGTCATTTCATCCTGCACATTGCGATGATCGCCCTGGGGCTCACCTTCCTCATGCCGCTTGCCTGGGTGGTCAGCACATCGCTCAAGCTGCCCGGCCAGGTCTTCATCACGCCGATCGAATGGATCCCAACCGCGCCCAAATGGGATAACTACTTCGAGGTTTTCAGACGCCTCCCCTTCCATCTCTTCATCCGCAACTCCTTTTTCGTCTCCATCATGGGGACGATCGGCATGGTGCTGAGTTCGCTCACGGTCGCCTACGGCCTCTCACGCCTGCGCTGGCCGGGGCGCGACTTTGTCTTCACCGTTCTGCTGGCGACAATGATGCTGCCCGCCGTCGTGACGATGATCCCGGTCTTCATCATCTTCAAAGAGATCAACTGGGTCGGGACATTCTACCCGCTGTGGGTGCCGGCCTGGTTTGGGGCCGCCTTCTACATATTCCTCATGCGCCAGTACATGCTGACCCTGCCCCTGGAGCTGGACGAGGCCGCCAAGATCGACGGCGCCTCCAACTTCCGTATCCTCTGGCAGGTGATCACGCCCCTCTGCGGCCCGGCCGTCGCCACCATCACCATCTTCGCCTTCCTGCAGCACTACAACGCCTTCATGGAGCCGCTCATCTACATTTCCAAGAGCGAAATGTACACACTGCCTCTCGGGCTGCTCTGGTTCAAAGGCCGCTTCGGCAACTTCTGGCACCTCGTCATGGCCGCGTCGATGATCACCATCCTGCCGGTCATCGTCATCTTCTTCTTCGCCCAGCGCCAGTTCGTCCAGGGCGCGCAGTTCACCGGGCTCGCCGGCCGTTAACTACAGTTTTCAGTAGTCAGTTTTTAGTTTTTAGTCTACGGCTTACGCCCAGCCACTGTCGGTTCGCGGCCCAGAGTGAGGCCAGTGAAGGTGTTTCTCTCTCCTCACTCCTCTCACCTCTCTCCTTGCATTTGGGCGTTCGGGCCTTCGGCCCTCCCTTGTGCAGGGGCTGCGCCCCCGCAACGCCCCGCCCTGGCTGGACCACCGTTATGGACAATTGGATCGATTAAGGCCAGCGAACAGTGCTAACCCCCCGCGCCGTCTCTGGCCGCTGTCCACGCGCGGGATCACCAAGAACTGACTAGCAGGTATCGTTGACACTTGTATTGCTCTGTCACATCAACGACAATAGCAGAATGTCTACCAGAAGGATTGCCGCCCATCAGTGGCAGAAACTTTACGCATAGCTGCAGAGACACCCTCGAGCCTATACAGGGCAAAAGGAGAAGTGTCGCCATTTCTTTGACGCGGTTCCCTGAAAACTGCTCACAGCCAGACAGGGCGGTGAACTGCAGTTTCCTCAGCCCAGCCCCGAAAAGAGGGGTCTCGTGACCCGCTCGAATGAACAGGAAGACGTCAGCCCCAATAAGCATCAGTTTCCTGCCGACAGACAGTCTTTACGGGCAGTCGTCCTGATCGCCGTCCTCATCGGCTTCGCACTGAGACTCTATCGACTGGATTCTCAGGAGCTAGGCGAACTCGAGGGTGTCGCCTATGACCTTCGTCACTTTACTTTCTCTCAACTCGTTCAAATAGCTTTCAATGCGGAAGAATTCCTTCTTCTTCCCGTCAGCTTGTGGTTGCAAAACGTTTGGCTCAGAATCACAGGGCCCAGCGAATTTGCCATTCGTTCGATATCGGCCTTCTGCAGCGTATTGGCAATTCCCCTCACCTACCGTATCGCAGCAGACATCCGAATTGGCACATTTTCCACTTTGGCTGCAGTCCTGTTGGCGGCCGTGAACACCTACGCCGTCTGGCGTACCCACGGAGTTCTCTACCGTTCGCTCAGTCTGGCTCTCACCACCGCCAGCATTCTGTTGGCCCTGAGAATTATCGGCGGCGTTGGGGGAAGAAAGACCTTGGTCGCGTACGTGATCTGTACGGCCTCTACCTTCTATACCCACGCTTTCGCCGTTCTCCCTCTCCTGGCGCAAAACCTGTACGTGCTCTTCTTGCTGGCTCGAGACAGGCGCGGCGGAGGGAGCGCTTCTGCCCAAGGACCTGCGGGTTCACTGCCGGTGCGATGGACCGTTTCGCAGATCGCATTGGGCGTCTTGTGCATTCCATGGCTGGTAGACGCATGGCCCTCGATCACAGATTTCACCACAAGGGGGCTCTCAGAGCCATGGGTGTATCACATCTTAGGGCGAATCGGCGTGCTCGCGACAGGATACTCTTTACCGACGCCGGCCTGGAGACTTGGGTCAGGGTTTTTCGCATTCCCCCTTATCGTGGCTGCGATTCTTGGAATATTCCTGGCTGAAAGAGGGGTGCTCGACCGGGGAAAAAGAGCCGTCAATGGTTGGGTTGGCCCAGAAGAGGGTGAATTCTCGGAAGCGCAGAAGGCAGGGCCCCGACACCTGAGTTCAGGCCCAACAGTTCTCCTACTGCTAAGTTTTCTTGTCGCAGTGCTCACTGAATGGAGCCCTGGTTATATCTTTCCTGGGTTCTTCGGGAGCTATATTGCCTTGGCCCTGACTCCCCTCGTGCTTTTGCTGGCTATAGGGCTGGGGAATATAGGCGATTATGTAGAGAGCTGCCTTGGCCGGAGATGGAATACCTGGACTGGATGTACGAATGTTAGCATCCTACAGGCCATGAACAGGATCGGCATCGGAAACCTGACGGCCGCGATACTTATCCTTGTAATTTTCGCAGGCAATCTGTTCAGCTTTCGCAACTTCCACTTTGAATCGGAATTCTCAAAGTCACGAGGATTGCGGGAACTGGCCCGTATGCTGGACAGCTGGGGCGCCGGACTCAACAAGACAGACGTTCGTTTCGCCGAGATTCTTTCTATCGACCCCGCGCTCTGGTCCTACTATTATACGGGAGAGATTGAGAACGTTTCCCTGGCTCCCTGGCCGATGGACTTGGATGCGGCCCAAGGAGCCGTCAGAGATCTCCGCAGTAGGGATGTCCAATCAGTCATTCTGCTGGTTCGATCGGATAGGGATCTTGGGGAGGCCGAACTGAATTTGCAAGAGTGGGCAAATGTATGGGGCTTGGAAAATGACCAAAGGGGGCAGACCCGTGCGGAAATTACCAGTAATGCCCGGCAGGCACTGTCCAGTTCCTACCAGATGGCGGGCCAGGAAACGGTGGGCCCATGGATTGTTGAACTCTACTCGCGGCCCAATCCCCAGGCGTGGCGCCTTTTCGATGTCCAGTTCGCTAACGGCTTGACGCTGGAGCGCGCCCAAATCAGCCCCAACATCCCCCCAGCCGGCGGCAGGCTGGTCGTCCACATGGAATGGAGCGGAGACCCAACCGTATTGACCGGCGGCGAAAAGATATTCCTGCACCTGCTCGACGAAACCGGCGATTTGGTCGCCCAGTGGGAGCCAGAGCTCCGTTTGGATAGCTCGCAGGTTCTGAATAGCGTCGCGATGCCCATCCCACCGACCCTGCCGGACAGCCCCCTGCGTCTGATTGCCGGCCTCTACGACGCATCTGTCGATGGCGCGCCCAGAATTCCGACAGAAGCAGGGGAGGACTCTTTGCTTCTGGTATATTTCCAAGCTGTAGCGTGTGATGCCTGTGGGAGATGACAGACCTGCCCATTGCCGTACCGTCGAACGAAACCGACCTGTCCAACTCCTCGTTGATGCCCTCGGCTTTCCCTCTCAGGTCATCCTGACCAGAGGAGAACGCCATGACATCTCCCAAGCTGAATCGTCGCTCGTTCCCTTAGATTGCTCTGGCTCGAACGAAACGCCCCCCCGAATCGCTGAACCGCAACTGCTGAGCCACAGTCCATCGGCAGTCCTCAGTGCCTCCCGGCAGAAGGTCCACTCACCACTAAGAACTAAAAACTGACTACTGAAAACTAGTACCCCCCATATATCCGCAGATAATGCGCATAATGCGTCAGGATGCGCTGCAGATAAAGGCGGGTCTCGCTGTAAGGAATGCGCTCGATGAAGAGGGCCTCGTCCGGCGCCGACCGGTCGAACCAGGTTCTGGCGTTGCCCGGGCCGGCGTTGTATCCGGCCAGCGCGGCGACGGGATTTTCGCGGGCGTAATCCCGCACCCAGCGCAGGTAGTACGCGCCGAAGCGAACGTTGACGAAGGGGCGGTTGAGCAGACCGGTGGAGTAGTTGGGATAGCCGAGGCGCTGCGCGATCTCCGCACCGGTGGTGGGGATGATCTGGGTCAAGCCGTGGGCGCCGGCATAGGAGCGGGCCGGTGGCTCGAAGAGGCTCTCCTGGAGGATGAGACTGTAGAGGAGCAGGGGATCGATATCGAAATCCGTCGCCTCCTTTTCCACAAGACGGGAATAGTGTCTGGGGTAGGCGAAGCGCTGGATAAAGAGGGGCACGTCCGCGGTATTCCGGGCCTGGCTGACCTGAATCAGACGGTAGGCCGCGCTGATGGAGAGCCGGTTGGCGCCCAGTTCCTCAAAGTGCTGCATGAGCGCGAACAGCGCCGCAGGATCGGCGCGGAAGCGCCAGTAACCCAGTTCGAGCAGCTTCAAGCCCTCGGCGCGCAGGTCCAGTTGTAACAGCAGTGCCCCGCCGACCAGGGCCGGGTCGCCGGCTACGGCGTGCGGCAGGCCCGGGTTGCCGCTGCTGCCGGCATCAGTCGTGTCGAAGTCGTCGTGCCGCGTCTTCAGCCAGTTTTCCGCGAAGCGCCGGCTGCCGTCATCGTCGGGCAGCGCCGCCGCGACCACAGCGTCCATACGGGGGATGAGGTCCTGCCCCGGTTGGCCCTGCAGCGCCAGTTCCAGACCGGCCAACACACCGTAGAACGTCTCCGGCTCCTCTGCAGCGAGCGACAGCCACAGGGAGCGGGCCGTGTCTTCCTCGCCCAGAGCATAGCGGGCGCGGCCCAACCAGTAGGTAGCTGTGCCCGACCGCGCACCGGGATACTCCGCCAGCAGACGTTCAAAGCTGCTGGCAGCCAGTCCATGATGGCCGAAGGTAAAGGCGCCGATTCCCAGCACCGCCAGCGCATCCGGGGCGCGGGCGCTGTCCGGGAAGCTGTCCACCAGCATCAGCAGGTCGGCCACAGCCTCAACCAGGAAGTCGGCTGTGCCCTCGGCGCGGCCTGCAAGTCCGACATCCAGGCCGCGGTCGGCTCCGATGGCGGAAAGCGCACTCCGCCAGAGGGATTCGGGGGCAAGCGGGTCGGCGGCGTGGTCTCTGGCGAAAGTACGGTAGACGCGCCGGGCCGCTTCTGGCGAGCCCTGCGCATTGGCCAGCCGCGCGCGGGTCAACCAGGCATCGCCGAAACAGTCGCAGGCGGGATACCAGTTCATCACCTGCTCCAGGGCGCGGATGGCCTCGTCCCACTGCCCCAACCCCATATGGGCGCGCCCAAGCCCAAGCCAAGCCTGCCCGGCCCGTTCATCCTGCGGAGATTCCTGCAGAAAGCGTTCAAAAGCGCTGACGGCCGGGAAGTACGCTTCGGCAAAGACGTCGATCTGCCCGCGCACGAAGAGGTCCACCGGAACGTCACGGTTCACCAGTTGGATGAGGGACTGGTAGGCGGAGTTGCTCTCCGGATTCTCCTCCAGGGCCAGCCGCCAGCGGGCGATGGCCGTTTCCTCGTCGCCGGCGGTGGCATAAGCATTTCCGGCGCGGTACATATAGCCGGCCCGGTGGATGTTCCACACTCTGTAGCCGAGGATCGCATCGAACCCGGCGTCGTCCCGGCTGCGCTCCGCCTCTCCAGGCTCGGTCGCGACCAGGATCTCATCGTAGACCGCCGCCGCCTGTTCCCAGCGCCCATTGCCCTCGAGAACACCGGCCAGCCGGTCGAGAAGACGGACCTGTTCCCAAGTCCGGGCGGCATGGTTGGCAGCCCGGCCCAATGCATTGGCGGCCTGCTGCCAGTCGCCGGCCGCGAGCCAGGCGTCGGCGATACGCTCTTCCACGACGACGGCGACCTGCGGATGCTGTTGCAGGAAAGCTTCGTAGGCCGCGGCGGCCTCGGCATTGCGGCCCAAACGGGCCAGCGTCTCGGCGCGCAGGAAGACGGTGTGGCTGCGGAGGGGATCATCTGCCGGCGGGGAGCCGGCCTGTGGCGAGATTTGTTCCAAAACGGAGAAGGCGGACACCGGCTGTTCGTCGGCGAGAAAGGAGAGCGCGAGCTGAAAGCGTGCTTCCTGCCGCTGGGCGAGGGTAAGTTGGGGGTCGGCCAGTAGCGTCTGGAGCAGCCGCTGCGCCCCGCTGTAGTCGCCGTCCTCGTGCAGCCAGGCCGCCTGCTGCATGGGCGATGCTGCCGCGAATACCTCAACTGTCGCCCGCGGGCGCGGGGCAGGGTCGGCGGCCTGCGCCGTTGCGTCCGGCACCGTTGTATCCGGCACCCTTGCATCCGGCGCCGTGGCAGGGGTCGCCTCGGCCGCGGGCGTGGCTGACACTGTGTCATCGGCGGCAGGCGCGGGCGTCCCGGTCGCCGCGGACAGGCTGGCGGCGTCAGTGGCGATAGAGATGGTCGTGGCAGTGGCGGCCCCGCTTCTGTTCCCGCAACCGCCGAACAGCAGCACGAACGAAGCCAGAATCAAGCAGGGGAGCGTCAGTCTTACCTGTGCTCTTTGTGATGCAGCGCTTGCCATGATTGCGTTGAATTGCGCCCCTGCTCGAGAGGAGGAAACGGCGCGATGAGGGGGCCAGCGGAAGATCATCGCAGGGTATGATCAGTCCGCGAGAGGCGTCCTGTGTCTGCTTGCACGCTTACGTCAATGGGCCCGCCGGTCATTCGATAATGGTAGCAGGGGGGTTGGCCTGTGTCAATATGAGGCAGGAAGTGGGTGCATCCCAAAACGGGGATGAACTCTCGAATACCTCTCATCGCAACCAAGCCACCCCCAGCTCCCGTTCCATTCTCCGTCAGCCCAATCGGTGTCACTCTCTCCTCTCTCCTCTTCGCTCTCTCCTTGCATTTGGGCGTTCGGGCCTTCGGCCCTCTCTTGTGCGGGGGCTGCGCCCCCGCAACGCCCCGCCCTTGCTAGCCACCGTGTGTATTCTTCCCCAGCATAATGTCTAGCCAACAGTGTCTCCTCCCCCGCCTGCTGTCTCAACCCCCTAACCCCTGGCCCCCAGCCCCTAACCCCCGCAGTTCGCTGTCGCCCGCCCATGGATACCGCCTGGTCTGCCGTCTATCTTTGTTCCGGTATTGGCCCTATGCTATGATTTCGGGCAAAAGAGAGCAGGTCGCCTGGAAAAATATCTGTGCTTGCCCCCAATAGCACCCGTCGTCGAGCACCTATCTCTGCTGATCTCTTGGCAAGAGGCCCGTCTTCCCAGATGGAAAAGGTGTTCGTTCATTCGGAATTCAGGCTATCTCACATATAGTAAGGCATTACGGCAAGGCTCTCCAGCGCTGGAAAACGCCAATAAGGCAGGGTGCGATGACTGGTTGGAAGTTCAAGAGATTTTCACTGGTAGGCCTTTTCCTTCTCGCAGCGATTCTGCTGGTAGCCTGTAGGCCCATCGATGATCAGATTGCTCACTATCTCGCCCACGGCCCTACAAGTACAAGACCATACGTCGCAACGGGACCGTCCTGCACGGAACTCGAAGAAGCAGCGCAGGAGACACTGTCCGATGTCGGGTCGCCGCCCGCGACCGCGAGATTCAGCGTCGCCGATCGTAAGGCTCTTGCCATTGCCGCGTTCGGCCACCTGTGCGAGTTGACGAGAGAAGTGGGATGGCGGCAGAGCGCTACGGCAGAGGAATCGAAGGCCGCAGAGCTCCTGATGGACCGCTTTACCGAGTTCGGATACAGCCCGGAGATGCAGGATTTTCAAGTGTGGATAGGGTCTCTCCAGAGGAATTCCAGCAATATAATCCTTGAACTTCCCGGTCAGGGCGAAGGCGTGGTTATCCTGGGAGCACACTACGACACGGTAAGGCACTCAGTTGGCGCCAACGATAACGCTTCCGGGGTAGGCGTGCTGCTGGCGGTGGCGGAGAGGTTGGCGCAACCGCCCTGGTCGAGCCAGATGGTATCGGTTCTTCCGTTCACACTGCGGATTATCGCCTTTGGCTCGGAGGAAACCGGTATGAACGGCAGTAGGCATTACGTGCGCCAGTTGACCGAAGAAGAGTCAGACGACATCAAGATCATGATCAACCTGGATTCAGTGGGATCCGGCACATTTTTGCGGGGACCGGGCGACAGATGGTTGACTAGTCATGTATCAGTAGTCGCCAGCAGAGAGGGAGTGTCCTATACGAGCATCACCGAGGGTTACAGCGGTAGCGATCATTTTCCTTTCAGGCACTCCGCCGGGATTCCGGTTATTGGCTTCAACGGCAACGACAAGTCACGCATCAACACCCGAGGCGATACGATTGAATTCATCAACCCGGTGATGCTGGGAGACACGGCGGTGCTGGTCCTGGTCCTGCTTGCCTCCCTTGAAGATTTGTAATGTCGATGCTGGTCAGGCCATTTCCAGGTGAAGACCATCTCGACGGACAGGAGCCAGCAGAGATGCCAGAGGAAGAGTGACTGGAGAACAGAAAGACTGGCCGAACGAACACGATTGGCAACGCCCCGCCGAAACGTGAAGATGAGAAAAATGAAGCACACGGATTCACCGAGAGGACGCCGCAATTGACACAGGAATACAACGTCGTCGTGGGCATGGAAGTCCACGCGCAGCTGTTGACGAAGACGAAGATGTTCTGCCGCTGCAGCGCAGACTACCAGGGCGCACCGCCCAATACGCACACCTGCCCGGTCTGCCTGGGCCTGCCCGGCGCGCTGCCGGTGAGCAACCGCGCCGCGGTCGAAGCCACGATCCGCACCGGGCTGGCGCTCAACTGCGAGATCGCGGAAACAGCGGTCTTCGCACGCAAGAACTACCACTACCCGGACCTGCCCAAGGGCTATCAGATCTCCCAATACGAGCTGCCCCTGTGCCGCAACGGCTGGGTCGAGATCGAGCTGCCCGACGGCAGCGTCAAACGCATCCGCATCCACCGCGCCCACCTGGAAGAGGACACGGGCAAGAACACGCACGCGGGGCTGCATACATTGGTCGACCTGAACCGGGCCGGAATGCCGCTGATGGAGATCGTCACCGAGGCCGACATCGGCAGCGCCGACGA
Source organism: Caldilineaceae bacterium (assembly GCA_965207495.1). Taxonomy (GTDB): domain Bacteria; phylum Chloroflexota; class Anaerolineae; order Caldilineales; family Caldilineaceae; genus Bin5. Next base: position 315,181 of record OZ242287.1, on the reverse strand, counting down.
GGCCTACGCCTTCCTGACAAAGCTGCGCTCGATCCTGCGTTACCTGGGGGTCAACAGCGGCAACATGGAGGAGGGCGCGCTGCGCTGCGAACCCAATATCAGCGTACGCACGACGGAGCAGGCCGCCCGCGGCGAGTTCGGCACCAAGGTCGAGGTGAAGAATCTCAACAGCCTGCGCGCCGTGCGCAGCGCCATCGCCTACGAGGCCGAGCGCCAGGCCGATGTGCTGAACAGCGGCGGCGTGATCGAGCAGGTCAACATGGGCTGGGACGAAGACCGCCAGCGCACCGTCCTGCAGCGCTCGAAGGAGAGCAGCGAGGACTACCGCTACTTCCCCGAACCGGACCTGCCGCCGCTGGTGGTCGACCGCCAGTGGGTGGAGGAGACCGCACACACGCTGCCCGAGCTGCCGGACGCCAAGGAGCAGCGCTACCGGCAGACGTGGTCCTTGCGCCCGGCCGATGCCGGCGCCATCACCGCCGAGAAGGCGGTGGCCGACTACTTCGAGGCCGCCGTAACCGCCTACGGCCAGGAGGACGGCAAACCCCAGCGCATGGCCAACTGGATCACCGACGAGCTGTTCCGCCTGCTCTACGCCGACGGCGAGGGCCAGGATCTGAGGCAGATCGCCGACACGCGCGTGCAGCCGCAGCAGCTGGCCGCGCTGGTGCAGATGGTGGATGCCCGCGAAATCAACGCCAACACCGGCAAGAAGGTGCTGGAGTCGATGTACAGTAGCGGAGACGATCCGCAGGCCGTCGTCGAACGCGAAGGGCTGGCGATGGTCAGCAATACGGACGTCATCGACGCCGCCGTGCAGGAAGCCTTCGACAGCAACCCGGAAGAGCTGGCCCGCTACCGCGGCGGCGAAAAAAAGCTGTTCGGCTTCTTCATGGGCCAGATGATGCGCGCCACCAAGGGCAAGGCCGACCCGCAAGCGGCGCGCCAACGCCTGCAGGAGATGCTTGATAGTTTTTAGTTTCGATTTTTTGGGTTGGCGTTAGGTAGTCACGAGCCTTTGCTTCGAGCTACCGCAAGTTCGCTACACTGTGCCAAGAGAAGCTCTACAATTATGGGTGATGCAAAGTGGCCGAAGAAATGAGAGGACAGACATGGGTAGAATAGTAGACACGAAAACAGGAGAGATAGTAGCCGAACACCCTTCATTTTTTGAAAGGGCAAGGCTTATTTGTGAGGTATTGCCTTATAGAACTTTAGGGCTTTCCCGCCATCAAATTAACGCAATCGAAGGATTCAGTAACACAATTGGACACACGCTAGTAGAGGGTTTTAGTTTTCATTTTCCATCTGAAGAGAACCCGTCCAATATATTCAACATTCAGACAGAAACAACATGGACGCTACACCGCAAAGATGCAAGGGCTATCGTTACAATTGAATTTGATGGCAAAAAAATTGTACAAGAGTTCACTCGTATCGAGGAGGAACTTATCCCAGGACTGTCAAAGGGGCGTATGTTTCGGCACATCTACACTACCATCCTTGAAAATTCGGCAATGGAGTTCCCGCCGTCTGAGGAAGAGTCAAGGTGGCTAAAGGATGAAATCAGTAGACAAAGTCTACACAATAGTCTGGAGCCAGAAGAGCTAAATTATGACTCCGGCTTAAAAGAAAGCATTGAGGTCAGGGAATTCATTCCCAAGACAAACTATTGGCAAAGAGTATGTCGTGTTTTCTCTCAAAAACCATCTCCAATTGAGGCAGTAAAGGTGGATACGAAGGCACGTGTTCTTGATTTGGAGTGGTGGAACAGAACAAGCAAACTCTCATTCAGGAAGTTTCTGGTAAACCCGGAAAATCCAAAACGTTCAACCTTCATACCCGTCTCTGATTTGCAGGGTGGTTTCAAAGTGAGGTTGGCAGAGGGAGAGACGGTAGCCCGTCCTGGAGACTGGATTGTTATGGCCACGGACGGAAAACTTGGCGTCTGGAAAGACGATGCCTTTTGCCAGGCATTCGAAGAAAGCGACAGAAGACCGCACTTTCGCATGTAAGGCTCTCAAAAGCGGGCTCATGCCCATATCTACTCACTGACTTTAATTTTTCGGTGACGCCTTGCCGGGGGTTCGCTATCCAAATTTCGGCCGCCTCCAACTGTCCGCCAGCCACCGACCACTATCCACTGAGGTCCTATGTCTCTTTCCCTTACCCATACACGCAACGAAAAGACCGCGCCGCACAGTCACCGCACGCCCGGCTTCGCCTCGCTTGAGCTGAAGTGGAATGCCGTGACCCTCTTCCGCTATATCTATGATCCGGACATGCCCCAGTCCGAGTCGCCCAAGCCCTTCTTCCACCCCGTCAACACGCTGGCCGGCGACCTGATCACCAACTACCGCCCGCATGATCATGTGTGGCACAAAGGCATCCAGATGACGATCGCTCACCTGGACGGCCAGAACTTCTGGGGCGGGGGCAGCTACCGCCACGGCGAGGGCTACGTCGACCTGCCCAACAACGGCAGCCAACGCCACGACGGCTGGGATTCGATCGAGGTGGACGACACCCGCTTCGCCGCCACGGAGAAGCTCTCCTGGATCACGCAGGCCGGCGAGCACTGGATCGACGAGACGCGGCGCATTGCCGTGGAGACCGTCGACCCCGACGCCGGCTACTGGGCGCTGGACTTCACGACCAGCCTGCACAACGTGCGCGGCGAGACGCTGCACATCTGCTCGCCGACGACGGAAGGCCGACCGCTGGCCGGTTACGGCGGCCTCTTCTGGCGCGGCCCGCGCTCCTTCGACAACGGCGAGGTCATCACCGCCGCGGGGCACGAAGGCGCCGATGCGATGGGCGAAGCCGCGCCCTGGCTGGCCTACACCGGCCACCACGACGGCAACGGCCACGCGTCAACACTCGCCTTCCTCGACCATCCCGCCAACCTGCGCTACCCCAACAAATGGTTCGTGCGCCAGACGCCCTACGCCTGCGCCAGCTTCGCCTTCATGTTCGACGAGGTATACGAGTTCGAGGCGGGGGAGACGATTACGCAGCAGTACCGGCTGGTGGTCGCGAATGGTGACTGGAATGCGGAGCAGGTGGAGGCCGCGGCCGCGGCGTGGCGGGGCTGAGGCGGGAACTGGAAACCCGCAATGATTGACCTCAGCCCAAACCAACTCAAAACGGTCAGGCAAATTCTGGCGGAACACGTGCCCGCCTGCGAAGTGCGCGCCTTCGGCTCCCGCGTGACACAGTCTGCAAAGAAATATTCCGACCTCGACCTCGCAGTCGTCGGCGATGCAGCAGTGGACTGGCACACGCTGGCACGGCTGAAGGAAGCCTTCGAGGGCTCCGACCTGCCGATTCAGGTAGACGTGCTCGACTGGCAGGAAATTTCCCAGAGTTTCAGGGAAGTGATTGCGAGAGATTATGCGGTCCTGCAGAAGATGCCAGTCGGGGCAGGTGGGAGTGTTGCCAGGAAGTAGAGACCAGACTTCATCGACGAGATGCCAAACAATCAACCATATCCCGAAAATGGTTCGTGCGCCAGACGCTGTACGCGTGCGCCAGCTTCGCCTTCATGTTCGATGAGGTGTATAAGTTCGGGGCTGGGGAGACGATTACGCAGCAGTACCGCCTGGTGATCGCCAACGGCAACTGGGACGCCGCGCAGGTCGAAACCGCGGTCGCGACGTGGAGGGGGTCTATAATTTCTCGTTTCTGGATTTGTTGTCGTACCTCTAGCAGCTAGGCGGTAACCCCAGCCTGATTGTAGCGACCAGGCAGGAACCCATGTGATCTTTAGTTACATAACTTCAACTCGGTCTTCGCCGCCTTCCTCTTTGGTATCCTCATCTAGGGCTTCGAACAAGCCTCCTTGCATACGCTCAATCTCGAAAATATCCAAAGACATCACGTCCAGATTTTCGTCCATTCTTGCCTTACATCGAACCTGCACCGGACCGCTATGCGCGCCGAAAATGAAATGCAACTGCTGGTGATCTTCACCCAAATAACGATAAGATACCCGTTTCCCGTCTTTCAAGTACATAAATCCACTGTTTGTAGTCTTGGTCAGCGAGTTAAGTCGCCCAACTAGCTTCATCTCTCGTGTAGATGTGACCTCAACGCTTTCAAAGTATGGACGTTCCTCGACAGTAATCCTTTCACGAAGGACGTTTCCGTCCTTCGACCGCGCTTCGATTTCCGCCGCGTCGATTCGCCCTTCCACCAATGGTCTAGTGATCCGGTCCAAATCCTTGTTGAGCTTGCCGCTCTTAAATAGTTCATGGATTGACGGAGGAGCCTCGACGGTGACGTTCTCCGAATTCGTAATCACAATACTATTGTTCGCTGAAATACTTTCTTCATACGGACGCCCTTGGACATGACGCTTGAGTTGAATAACGCGGGCTAATTTGTCGCAAATCAGAAACGCGCTGCTAGTCAGCACGCTCAGAGCCATTATCTGATCGGCGTTATCACCGAGGGAGTTCCAAATTCCCAGAACGATATCTGCTGACCCTTGCCGGACCGAAGCAATTCTAACGAGATGTGTAGAATCTGGGTCATCAGCCGAAGCCAACTTGCTGTAAGCGCCAGAAAAACCCTGCAAAGCAGGGATAATATCTTGCACGGACATTGTGCCATCGTCAACGTCCGGGCCTTCGTACCTTAGGTGGACTTCCACCCGCTCTTTCTGCATCTTGTCGAAAGAGCTCGGGATGCTGTTGGTATCCATTACTCGTCCGTTTATCGACTACTCTGTTCTATGAAGGACTTCTATATCGGGCTCACGAAACGGGGGAAATATGTTACATCCAGGGGGCTGCAGTCGGTGTTGAACGGAGCGCATAGGGCCACTGTACCGGCTCAAAGTTCATTCGATAATTCTTGTCTTCACCTTGAAATCACTAAAACCCGGCTGGCGGGCTTTTCCATACAGTCTCTTTCTTCGATGGGCCGTCCCCTTTTCCAAGTTGTCGACGGTCTAGGACTTTGCCTATGTCCTCAATTTCAAAAAATGCAATCGATGCCTGTGGCTGCCCATGCAAATGAAAGATCTGTCTCTTGAACTTATCATGAACAGGCCAATAAGCATTGCTGCCTCCATACAAGCCATTGTTGACGACTATGACATGTTGAAACATGTGATAATTGAGAGCATTCGCCATCTGATCAAAAGTGCCGACGTCTTTGTTGAAGGAGGGAATCGCGAAGACATCTGATTCGTACCGCAAATCGGCAGCCAAATTGAGATCGGTCGCGTCGTAGCAAACAGCCCCCGACAACCATAGTGGCCTCTTGTCGGTCTCGCTCCATTGATAGCCAATCAACCATTGGCATGGTCGAAAGCCATCCACGTCATATTTCTTTTCCGTTGGAGCGATATGGAATTTGCCTTGCCGCCGTGTCAGGATTTGTAAGCCCTGCTCTTCGGGTTGCCTGGGTAGAATCCACATAGCAGAGTTAACAGGCAGTTTATCATCATGCAGCTTCTGATATGTGAGCCCCGCAAAAATAATCGACTTGAATTTTTGCGCAAATGGTATCAAATGTGTTTTCACATCATGCGGATGGACAGCCAACTCCGGCAAGATAAGCCAATCAAGGCGGCCATCATCCTCCAAATGTGTCTTGCGTAGGTAAAGCATTTTCTTCACGGCTTCAAGTGCCGCTGATAAGTGATTGCGGTGTTTTCGGCGAATCTCGGGTTGGGAAAAGGTAATGTCACTGTTGTCAAAGTCCTTGTCCTGCGGCACAACCGTTTGCACTACGCAACCACGTAGAGACCGAGTCTTAGATTTCTCGGTAGGCCACTCCGCAATCATAGGCATTAAAAGAGTTTGGGTCGCAGCACCCCTTTTTTCTTCAAGGCACTTGATACGTTCTTTGATTCTCTGCAGAGTTTTGTGGATTCCCTCATTGACCCACTCAAAATCAGGAGGGGTCCGGCAGCCCGGCCAACGAAGGAGCATTATCAGAAATCGTTCCATCCAGTCGGTTATAGGTAACCAGTCATCGCCGAACGCAGATTGGCCGTTGTACAAGCCATAGATCCGTTGGTACCAATGACTCTGAACTGGCCGATAGGTTGCGTAATGTACTTTCCAATATTCAGGTCCTACGAAGGCGGTAAAATCCGGCTGTCTGGTAAGGATGAATCGCAGAAGAAAACCCAGTTGAAAACGCCACCGGTCATCTGACTCGCACCAATTTGGCGGGGCATAGAGACTACTCGCAGGAAAATTCAGGCGCTCTGACATTTCTAACTTCGATATTTTGAAGACAGCGCCATCATTTTCTGTCTCTATTTTGACACGACCGGGAGGAATGATTTCATATTGGGTTTCTTTCAATGGCCGAAGTTTCTCTAAGAACGCAACCGCGAAGCGCAAGATCGAAAGCTCATTTCTTAGTGGGCTCTCAGGTCCTTTGCCCATTACGATGTCCGAAAGACTCTTCAGATCACTACTTCCTGCATTGGATTCAAGGCATAGCCCTTCTTTGACGCCTTCCGTTAAGCCTTCTTCAAAGTCTAAGTCAACATCTTTGAGTTCACGAGCAAACGACGGGTCCATGTTTGCAATTGCATTCTTGCGGTCCGCCGTCAACCCCCAACGAACCAATTTAGCGGATTTGTCGGCATCCAAAATCGCGCGGCGAGCGACTACCGACAGAGTCGCAAATTCTGAACTGCTGAGGCTGCTACTCTCCCCCCGAAGAAAGAGGATGAGTCTATGGTACTCCATTATCTCTTCTTTTCGACTTGCGCGAATATTTGGTGCTGCGGCAGGGGCAAAGCAGGCAAGAAAAAGAAATGCCTGCTGTCGGAGATACCACGGGATAGTCGTCAACTTGGGGGAAACGAGTTTAACCGCTTCTGCACATAGAATCTCCCTGTATCTATTAAGATCAGCGACGTTTGGGAGGCACTCTTTGTCGTCTACAATACAGGTTTCCGTTGCACCTCTGCGCAACAGTTCGGCGAGACAGTACCAGGCGACTTGTCTCTTACTCCTTCTCTGTCGACCTTCGCTGGTGTAAATGTAGGGCCTTAGTAGCCTGAGAACTTCATTTAGAATCTCTGGGTCAGGCCAAATGTCTAGCCCGATCCATAGGAGTCGAACATTCGAAGGATCTTCAATCCACCGCTCAATTATTCGGAGAGCAAATTCTTTTGCGTCTTCATCAAGTTCTTCCCGACTATGGGGTCCCATGACATTCAAGAAGAGTTCAGCCTCCCCATCAGTTTCCCCAGGCTCATCATCAGTTTTTCCAGACTTGCTGGCGGGCAGTCGGTCTTCAAAAAGAGGTCTAATGAAACGATATGTCGTGCGAAAGCGATTGGCTGCAAACCTAGCAACCCTCTCTTCGCGCACATCGGATTTAGGCGAGAAATCCCAGCCGCTATCGGATTGCGTTCCGTCCAAGTCCTGCTGTGACCGAACCAGACCTTGGATCATATCCAGCAGTACCCATCCTTCTGCCATACCGAATGGACCTGACACCGCTTCCTGTACACGTTTCATCCTATCGCTTTGCCGGACAATTGGTCGTTGAGAAGCCCCGAATTCCACTGCCTCCGTTTTTTCTTTGGAGATTAAGAGCCCATTGGCCTTTCCGTTAAGCAAACTTTGAAGCCACTCCTCTACGACAGATTTGCATTTATCTACTTCAAGTGTTGTCGTTACGACTAAGCGCAAGTCGTCGACATACCGACAGACGTCTTCAAGACGAATCCCCCTCTTGATCTCCTTACCCATACTGTTCTTGAGTTGCTGGTCGAAGGATAGAAGAACTACGTTGGCGAAAAACCCCGACGCAACCAAGCCTTGGGGAAGCGCCACTTGCTTGAAATCATCAAGTGCCGAATGCTCGGTATATCTCTCAATGTCTTTATCATCGCTCGTGTTCCACTGCCAAGCCAACACACTCTTAGCGAAATTGTAAAATTGGGGATCCTCGTTATTTTCTTTCAGTCTATCGAGAGCAGACGCAAGCACTTCTGGACGTACCCGATCATAAAATTTGCTTAAGTCTGACTCAATAATGATGACACGTTGTCCATTCTTCGATACCGTCGACTCCGCAACGAAAGTGGGGCGGGATATAAACGAACGATAGTCTTGATAATAGGACCGATAGAGTTTCTTTGAGCCCCATCGATGATGCAACTCGTGTTCTTCCCTATCACAGAACAGTCGATTTCCATAGGAAACTACCTCTTTTCGGAGTTCATCTTTTTCAAAATTTATCCGTGGATCCTGTTGCTTTGTCTCGACTTTATTTGCGAGACATAACATTAATGCGGTCGCGACAACCTGATCGCGCAGGCTCACATGGGCAAGTGGTCGCATTCGAAGTTTGTCGTCGCCGCTTTCAACTGGCTCCCATTTCTGCTCTTTAGACACGCGCCATTTCTGGCTTTTAGGCGCAAGCACCAAGCGAAGAGGATCGCTCACCCACTCTTTGGGATCTTCAAGCAACTTGATAGTGTCTTCAATGAATTCAGGAAGGTTAGCCGTTGCCCGATCAAGCGCTAAAGTATCAGAATACCAGTTGTGGTAGCGAATGTAATTAGAGGTCTTTTTCCAGGCTTGAACAAGAACATACTCCTTGCGCAAGCAGTCTAAACTCGGTGTGAGAACTTCGTAGGTCATACGCCTTCCCATGTGAGTGCTTCGTAAGTCCTGCGTCGAGAAGTGACCAAAAGTGGTCAGCCACGATGTTTATACCACAAAACCACGCTTACATTGCTTTTTGGGTTACACATGGGTACACCCAAGGATTCCGCATAGGTCTTTTCGAGCCACAACTCCGGCAAGCCACTACAATCTCCACGGTTTTCAGGGTGACCGTGGTAACTTTGCCGAAGGGGCCCAAAAGTATTGGCTGGGAAACAGTGGGAGTCAGTAATGACGCGGCTGAGTTTGGCGAATGTGAATAATTCGCGGCCCGTGGTTGTGCTTAACGAGTTTGTATTCCTTCTAAAAGAAGAAAAGCATGGAAACACTCAGTAACACTCTTAGACCGTATCGTGTCCAAAATCGTCGGCATACAGCCGACCTCTAGGAGATTGACTCAGCAGAAGAGAAACTACATTTCGCTTTGGAAGAAGGAAAGAGCCTGTTGGGATTCACCTATGATTCTTGAAGGTGTCCCGATGTTCGGTTCTAGAGGATTGGGGGCGGGGAGAGTGATGGCTGTTACACCAGAAACAACTGTTTGTTCTTCTGCACACTTCTCTCGGTAGGCTAGCCGTCTAAATTTAGGCTATAAAAAGCTCTCATTGGCTGACTTGCTTGTCCTGGAGTTCCATGGCTGAGATTTCAGAGCGATGCACGACTTCAACAGAAGATTCCGGATTTAGGCGGGCAAGGATACTTATAATTTCGCTTTGTGAAGCGTCCTCAAGGAACATCTCAAATGCTTCTTCCAGATTCCTCTTTGCCTCAATGACGGTTTCACCCTGGCTAGCGATTCCTAATTCCTCACAATAGGAAACATACCAATCATCTTCCTTCTCGACTACACACTTGAGTTTCCATCTCATCTCTTTTCCCTCTTCACACCAACAACACCCCCTCATGCCTTAACAACCACTCCTTTCGCCACAACCCACCCCCATACCCCGTCAGCTTCGCACGCCCGCCGCTGCCGATGATCCGATGGCAGGGCACGATGATGGAGACCGGATTGCGCCCGTTGGCCGCGCCCACCGCGCGCACCGCCTTGGGGTTGTCAATCGCGACGGCGATGTCCTGGTAGCTGGCGGTCTCGATGTAACGAGTTGCCTTCCAGTACCAAGGGCAGGTCGAAATGGGGCAATGCGCTTGTGAAATTGGCGCAGCACGGCTTGCCTGCTGGGTGTGTGAAGTAACACATACTAACGTGGGTTAGCGACGAGCATCCTTGATGGCCTTACGGAGGGCACTATTGATGCGGTTCCCCGAACGCTTGAATCCAAGCTCGCTCATCATCTCCCGGATCAAGTCGTCGTCGGTCCGCAGAAGAGTGTCGGACTCAATCCAGCGAACAAGTCTTACAAGCTGCCAGTGACGGTAGTCGGTGATACCCTCGTAGCCACGCGTTCCCTTTCGGGGAATGCTAGGGCGCAGGTCACGTTGCGGTGACGGGTTATTCGGCGGAATGTCAGGGAGTGACCCGGGGGGTGGAACCGGCTCTTTGTTGTCTGACGCTTCGACAGCCCGTCTCCACGCTTCCTCAGCCTTATCGAGCTCCGCCTCGCGGTCGCGAAACCAAGCAGTCGACCAGATACGGTGGAAGCGCCAGCCCTTGCTCTCAAGCACTTGCTGTCGAAGGCGGTCGCGGTCACGAGCGGTAGGGACGGAATGATAGCTGGCGCCATCGGCTTCGATAGCAAGCACCATCCGACCAGGCTGGTCCGGATGCGCACAGGCGAAGTCTATCCGATAGCCGGAAACGCCGTATTGGGGCGTAACTGGGATGCCACGGCGGTCCAGTCCAGTCTTTATGGCAAGCTCAAATGGGTTAAGAGGCACGTCCTGCACATCAGAACCCAAGTTCTCTCCTCCGGAAGCAGCATATTCGAGGTACTGCCTAAGCAGGTTGACGCCCTTCGCGGTTGAGCGGCTCGGTTCCATGTCGCGATGGCTAAATGAAGAGACAAGCGTAAGACGCAAGCGGGCGCGCGTGACAGCAACGTTCAGCCGGCGTTCGCCACCTTCCTGAAGAATCGGCCCAAAGCGATACGGTAGCTTCCCATTGTCATCCTTGTGGTAGCCCACGCTGAGGATTATGGCGTCGCGCTCATCGCCCTGGACACGTTCAATGTTCTTGACGAAGAAGCGTTCTTCATTTTTCTCGGAGAAGAAATCGTCGAGTGAGGGGGCATTTATCTCAGTGAGACGACGTACAAGCGCGTTGTCTATATTATCAGCATGATGCTGACCGAAGGCGATGACGCCGAGCGTCTCATGCGGGGACTCGCGGGCGTGTTTGAGGACGAGTTCGACCACCTTCTCTACCTCGTCAGGGTTAGAGCGCGTGCCGCGTACGCCGATGATGGGGCGAAAGGGGATAAGATTGTGAGTAACCGGAGTACTGACGATCGCGCCGGGAAAAGCTGTCAAAGACCCACCATATATATGGTTGTTGGAGAATGCGATGAGACGATCGTCTCGGCTGCGATAGTGCCACTGCAACATCTTGTCGCGGAGAAGCGCGCCTGCGGCATCAAGCAGTGACTCGATGTCCCTGACCAGCGACAGGTCGCCTTCATCGTCATCGTCGTCATCATCGCTCAAGCCACGGCCAAAGAACGAAGTTGGCGGAAGCTGGTGACTGTCGCCTGCGATCACCGCCTGGGGAGCACGAGCAAGGCTACCGATCGCTTCCGCAGGGGGAATCTGGGATGCCTCATCGAATATGACGACATCGAAGAGTTGCAAATTGGCCGGGATCATTTCGGCTGCAAGAATAGGCGACATTGTCCAGCAGGGACGGAGCGTGGAGAGAACGTGGGGAGCTTTAGCCAAGAGTTGACGTACGCTGAGATGGCGGCGCTTTTTTGCGGCCTCTCTACGGACCAAAATGGTTTCCTGTGGGTGGTTATTCATCGTTGCAATGATGGCTTCAGCAGTGAGGCGGCGCACGCGTTGGGGGGTAAGGTCACGATGTTGACGATCGGACTCGGCAAATTCGTCTCGATGGCGAGAATGTGTGCTGCTGTCAAAGGTGGCGATTCGTTGGTCTTCAAAATCAAGGTCGTTAAGAACGCGCCCCAGCCAGGCGTATTCGACGGCGCGTGCAGCATATTCGGGTGGTATTTCCTTACCGACGCGCTCAATGACGTTACCGATCCCTACTTCACGAAACCGCGCTTCTAGCTTGCGGATACGAGGCAGGTTCACGACAGCAGTGCGGCTGGATACCATCCGTTCCAACGTCGAGGCCAAATCCGTGTGCAGCATATCATCCAGATCGTCGATTCCGGCCGCCGCTGAAAAGTCAGTAAGTCCTACAACGAAGGCGCTAACGCACACCTTCATGCTACCCACTATGTCCGGTGTGAGCGATAGAGAACTGGGGGCACCCAACGTCCGCTTAGTTTTTCGGTGCTCTCTAGAGATTAGCTGGCACCATGTCCGCGCCCACCACGATCCGCTTGCCACCTCGAGAAACTGCGCTGTCCTATCCCACTCGGCAACCGTTACCGGCCGGGGGAGTTGAATCTTGTCAAGGGCGGTGAAAAGTGCATCTCGTGCGGCGGGCAGTCGGTTATCTGCGAGATCGCTGACCAACTCAAAGGCCCGGCGGGCTTCCTCTGCGGTGGTTACGGTACTGCGCGACCACTCTGGATGGTTCTCTGCCAATTTATGGCCGCCTAGCCCAACCCACTCTTCAATCTCGCCTGCAAGTCGCTCGAAACTTTCGACATTGATGTCGTGAGCGGCCTTGGTGGATATTCGCAGTTTGGTGTGAGCACTTTCGGGAATGGCAAGGAATCGCTCCCGCATGTGAAACACACAGAGCTTCCAAGGATCGCGTGGTTTATGCAAGGCAGCATCATTGGCAATGAGGAAATCTCGACGTGACTGAAGCCGCCGGTGCAAAGACGAGAAGTCGTGCGCAGGAATCGAGGAAACGTGTTCAAGGGAGTCGTTGAGCGTGCGTGCAAAGTCACGCCGGGAGGTAACGCCACCATGCATGTCCATGACGAGATCGCTGAGACCCACTGTCTCCAGCCGTTTCGTAACGGCTTCGATTGCGGCTCTCTTCTCGGCGACGAAAAGCACGCGTTTGCCCCGGGCGATGAGCGCCGTGATGAGGTTGGCGATAGTTTGGGACTTACCAGTACCGGGCGGACCCTGGATAACGAGCGACTCGCCTCCAAGCACTCGATTGATAGCCTCGTGCTGGCTGGAGTCGGCGTCAAGTACGAGAAATTCGTTTGAGGGAGGATCGATGTCGGGCTGATTGGGCTTTGGATCACAGATGCGAGAGGCGAGAGCCTCACGCGCCTCTCCATCACCAGCGACGGCTGCGACGGTGTCGTTTGCAGCGAACAGTTCACCATTCTGCTCCAAATCGGCTACCAACGGCATCGTAGCGTAGGAAAAAATGGCGACAACAGCACGCAACTTAATGTCCAAATTGGGAAGGGCCGCCCAAGACACCTCGAATTGTTTGAGGAGGGCCCTGAATCCATCGAGGCTTGTTGGCGGGTCTTCTGCCACGTTGGCTTCTTCGTTGTCAGTCTTGAGATCGTACTCAGATCGCAGGATGTGGGCTAGGACTGGGTTGAGATGAGCATCACCTACGACTTCGATCCTGTAATCACGCACAGCGGCGCCTTTGGCTTCAACAGCAAGCGGCAGAAGGATTACAGGCGCGTTTGGTGGAGTCCCAGACGCAACTCTCCAAGTTGCGAGCCCGATGGCGGCAAATAGTGTTTCGATGCCCTTCTCTTCAAGGTTTGTACGGGCTTTTTTGTGGATGGCAGCGAGGCGGCGGCGGGCGTCGTCGAAGGTCTCGGAGCTGTAAGAGTCCCTAGGAAAAAGAGCGCTAAGGCTGACAGGTTTGTCCGCCAACAGGCGATCGAGCGTTTGTGCGTCGATTCCAATCGCCTGACTCGGCGTGAGATCAAGCGTCCCGGTTTTTAGATCTCTATATCGACGAAGACGATTGCGGCCAGAGGTATCGACAAGATCCTTCCGCCACCGCTCGGTGGCCCGAAGGACAGCTTCAAGGCGAGCAGCGCTTGGTTGAGTCATAGGACAGATAACTTACTTTGCAGTCTTCATGAAGCTCACGATAGTCGCCTCAACCTGGCGAAGGCTCGGCCAAATGCGATGGCGAGCATGTTTTGTAGCTTGCGTGGTGCCCATGAAGCCCTTTGACTTGCCCAATTGACACTACTACTGATTCCCTATTGCGACATAGTGGGAAACTACGCAAAGATATGCACCTGACAAAGCCGGCTGGCTTCCGTTAACGTTTTGGAGTGTGCATGTGCATTTGGCTCGGTGCAACTAAAATAATGCACATTTACACATTTTGCAATGAAATCACTCCCTTCCTTGGTGAATAGCGGACGAGAGCCAAAATGGCGGAGAGGGGGTACGCGCCTAGGTCATCTGTTTGGCTAGAGCATGCCCAGCACTTCATCACCCTCTGCATCCCACACCTAGCCCACTCTCCTCTATCTCCAGGCATCTACTGACCACCGTCCCGATATGGCGCAGAGTGTATTGTGCCCGGCGGCACGGTTGAAATCATTGACGAAGCCGCTGCGTTTGTTGATGTGGAGGAGGGGTGGTCCAGATTTGGGCTGAATAGGCTCGTGTTTCGTTTGAAGGATAGAAACATGCGGAATCGTACTGTGGCGCGGCTGGCTCAGGTCATTCGCGACACCACAGGAGGACAACCCACCGTTGGGGAACTGACTCAGCAGAAGAAAGAACGCGCGCTGCCTTTAGCTTTCAAAGACAAACCGATCCAATTGGGACTCCCGTATGATTCTCGAAAGTGTCCCCGCTTTCAGCTCTCGATGTATGAGGAAGGGAACAGTGGCGGTTGTTTCTCCAAAATCAAGCGTTAATATCTCTGCAGACTTCGCGGCCGGACAGCCCTCTCAGTCTAAGCAACAGTAAGCACCCATTGTGCGCCTTGTCCTTATTGCTGCTGCTCAGCCTGAATCTCTGGTGGGCGGCGGATTTCAACGGGAGATTCTGGTTCAAGGGGGGCAAGCAGACTCATAATCTCGCTTTGCGAAGCATCCTCAAAGAACATTTTTATTGCTTCTTCCAGATTCCTCTTTGCCTCAATGACGGTTTCACCCTGGCTAGCGATTCCTAATTCCTCACAATAGGAAACATACCAATCATCTTCCTTCTCGACTACACACTTGAGTTTCCATCTCATCTCTTTTCCCCCTTCACACCAACAACACCCCCTCATGCCTTAACAGCCACTCCTTACGCCACAACCCACCCCCATACCCCGTCAGCTTCGCACGCCCGCCGCTGCCGATGATACGATGGCAGGGCACAATGATGGAGACCGGATTGCGCCCGTTAGCCGCGCCCACCGCGCGCACCGCCTTGGGGTTGTCAATCGCGACGGCGATGTCCTGGTAGCTGGCCGTCTGGCCATAGCCGACGCTGAGAAGCTGCTGCCAGACCTGGCGCTGAAACGGCGTACCCTCCAGGTCCAGAGGCAGATCGAAGCCGCGTAACTCGCCGGCGAAATACGCGTCCAACTGGCGCCGCACCTCCGTTAGCAGCGGATGCGCGCTTGCCTCTTCAACCTCTCCCGCCTGTTCCCCTGCAAATTCGACTTTACCCACCGCCGTGTCCGTGGCATGGATCTCAATGGGACCGATAGGGGAGTCGTAGTTCATTACCGACAAAGACATTACTTACTCCGTAAGATTTGATAGTAAGAGATTACGATGATGCAGGCCTGCGTCGGGCCAAAGACCTGCGCACTCACTGACCACTCATACTACAACCGCACATTGATAAGATAGGGTTCGTGCGGCGATAATGAGAGCAAGCAAGCTGAGCTGGAGCAGCTATGGAACTGAGCGAATTGGACACATGGGCGGACGAATTTGAAGCGTTTCACAGTCGGTTTTCCTCGTTGTTTGGACGTAGAGAGGTACAACAGCCGGCGTTGAAGTATGTGCCAGGGTTGGTGTCGCCGGTGGAACGGAAGAATGGCTGGCAGTTGGCGGAAGCGGTGGGCGACAAGAGGCCGGATGGGACACAACGACTGCTGTACAAGACGAAGTGGGATGCAGAAGCGGTGCGAGATGCGTTGCTGCGATATGCGGTGGCCGAAAGTGGTCGTTGGTATGTGTTTGCTGGGGGGGGCCAGAACAGCGTATGGTTGGTGGGTCCAGAGGTAGGCGTCCCTGCCTGGAAGGGAAACGGTCGCAAACCTTTCAAAGAACGCGTTCTTGATGAAAGCGCACGACCGGTACGGATCCCCGCGATGGTCGCATCCTGGCCTGACAGCCGTTGGCAACGTCTGCAGACCGCGGCAGTCTTAAATCTCGTGATACGAAACACACCTTTCTACATGGAGATAAGCATGACGGCGAACAGCCAGGGCACCAAATAGAAGAGATGCAATGCACGGGCGACACTGCAGCAAATAACATTCGTCAAACGCTGCCAGAAATGCGGAAAAGAAAATCAGCCCGAAATGATCTACCCCCTTTTCGATCAAGAAGTATGTGATAACTGCGAGGCGGTCGAACCAGGCTACGCCTATAAAGAGTTCCTCTCCCGTATAGGGAAGTTCCTTCTGTGGGCAGGCTCCGCGACAATGCTTATTTTCGCGTGGTCAGTACGCAGCCGTTGGATCGGCTAGAACCCATGTTCAGAAAACGAGGCAGCAGACCCACAAAGCCACCGCGCAAATTCCTGACCAAACCCAGCCCTTGGCAGGCGATAGCCGTCGGATCGCTCGCAATCCTGTTCACCCTCAGCATGGCCGCAGCAGTCGAACCCATGTTTGAACCCCTGGAGTACGACCCGACCCCTACGTGGCCGGTACTGCCCCCCTCACACCCGAAGGCCACGCCAACCCATTACCCGATGATGCCGCCGACGGCGGAGCCGCCAGATGCTGTCAACGGATAGGCGTCGGCGGATGGTCAAAGACATTTAGGCGCGTCCCGGTCACCGACAGTCTGCGCATGACGTGACGGGACCAACGGCTGATAGGAATTTGCCCTCTGTCCATGCTACGCACACGGTAGGAGTAAGTCATACCTTCGAGTATGTCAGTCTCTTCAAAACTGGGCTCGAAAACGACGTAGAAATCCTGCGAAGATATCCAACTGTAACCCTGGAAGTAGATGCTTCTGATCGAGGTAACTTCGTATACCGGCGCACGGCCTACCCATGTAAGGACGTTAGTATCTGTGTTCTCTTTGTCGATGCGAAGGTAGGCCGGTCGATGTTTCGCCGAAGTCGGCGGAAATCCTACCGCGAAGTGAAACACCAGAAGCAAGGCCGCAGAAAGGAAGATGTAACGCTTCCCCTTGATACGCTTATACCAGACAGGCTTGCTCAAAATAGGCTGGCGCTCTCTGGTCTTACGCACGATTTCCCTTCCAAGTTCAACTGCCAATAATCCGAGACAACCCCAACTTAACTGGATTTCCCGCTGAAGCCTATTCCAAAACCACCATCAGGGAGACGTGCAGATGGACTTGACAGAATATGATGGCCTTAGCGCGTCAGAGATCATGAAATAAAGCATTCCGAGAAATCGGGAATCTGGACGACCGCATGGTGAAACTAGAAGAAAGAATCAACCACATGGCGACGAAAGAGGAGTTCCAAACTGCCCTCACAGCCATAGAGGCGGTACGCACCGAAGTCGCCAAGGCGGAAAGCACATCTACGTCAGAACGTGGCCCTTCCTCTGCGCGTACATGACGGCAATCCTCGCCGCCCTTCATTACCTCACCCAGCCCCAAAAAATACCCCAATAAAATCACCCCTCAACCAGAGTAAATTCTCCCATTTCTTGCACCATCTTTATAGGTCCAACAACACCCCCTCATGCCGTAGCAGCCACTCCTTACGCCACAACCCACCCCCATACCCCGTCAGCTTCGCACGCCCGCCGCTACCGATAATCCGATGACAGGGCACGATGATGGAGACCGGATTGCGCCCGTTGGCCGCGCCCACCGCGCGCACCGCCTTGGGGTTGTCAATGGCTACGGCGATGTCCTGATAACTGGCGGTCTGGCCGTAGCCAACACTAAGAAGCTGCTGCCAGACCTGACGCTGAAACGGCGTGCCCTCAAGATCCAGGGGCAGATCGAAGCAGCGTAACTCGCCGCCGAAATAGGCGTCCAACTGGCGCCGCACCTCCTCCAGCAGCGGATGCGCGCCCGCCTCTTCAACCTCTCCCACCTGTTCCTCTGCAAATTCGACTCTACCCACCGCCGTGTCCGTGGAATGGATCTCGATAGGGCCTATAGGAGAGTCGTAGTTCACTACCGACAAAGACATTGCTTACTCCGTAAGATTTGAAATTAAGAGATTACGATAATGCAGGCTTGCGTCGGGCCAATGTCCTGCACACTCACTGACCACTGACCACTGCCGTTCTACCACTGCCGTTCCTACCGCCGCAGCTGCTTGCTGCGCTGCTTGCGCGTGACCGTCATCGCCAGACCCTGCTCCTGCAGAAAATCCTGGTACAACCGGTAAAAGCGCTGGCGGTCCTGCTGCTGGATGACCGCGGTCACGTCTGCCGCCTCCAGCACGTAGGGATAGCCGTTGCCGACAACTGCCTCAGCGAGGACGAGTGCGACGATCTCGTCGGCGCGGCCGGACTCCAGCAGCCAGCGCGGGATCTCCAGCCGGGCCGGCGGGTTCTCCATACTCAGCCGCGCCAGGCAGAAACAGACCTGCTTATAGAAATCGGCGCGGCCTGCATCGCTGAGACGGTCCTGGCGTGCGCATACCCAGAACGGGCTGCGATCGCCCCAACTGGGCAGCGTTTCACGCAGCAGGTAAGCGTCGTTGATCTGCGCCGGCGCCGGCAGACCGTGCAGCGTCGCCAGCATGGTGACGAGGTCGCGGCTGTAGGTGTTGTCCACATAGCCGACCAGCGGCGTACGCGTCCGCTCGGAGCAGGCCAGCAGCGCCTGCACAGCCTGGATATAGCCGTGTTCACGGCCGGCGCGCAGCTGCCCGGCGAAGGAGATGATCAGCGAGCCGTCCAGGAAACAGACCGGCCTGCGCGCAAACGGCCGCCCCGCACAGCGCTCCATGAACTCACACAGCTTGGCGCACTCGAGGATGAAACGCTCCTGGTTCACACGCCAGTTGGGGAAGACGCTGTCGTCGCCACCCGAGTCGAGCAGCTCGTCCGGTGCCAGCACCTCAAAGGCGATATCCTTTTCGTAGCGGCCGGCGGCGTCACCGTCGGCCGTCGGGCAGCGGTCATTGAAGAACCAGCCGATCTGCACCGCGCCCACCGGGGGAGCGTAGTCGGTGGTCGGCACGATCTGGCTCCCGTCCACCGCCAGCGCCGGCCGGCCGTCGAGCGTCTCCAGCGCCCACTGACTGGCCTGCTCACGGTTCTGCCAACTCACGCCCAAAGGGATGCGCATGCCGGCGACGCGGTCGAACTCCGCCGTCGGCAGTGCGCCGGGCCAGTCGTCATCAATGGCGTCAAGCCGGCTGTTCAGAGAAACTGCGGAGTCGGTCTTCAGCTCCTCCAGCCACCCCTTCATACGCCTCTGCTCTTCCCGCCGGTCGTGATCGTATAGAGAGAACAGCGCCTTCTTCCGGTCCAACGCGGCCGCGGCCGCGCTTCGCACAAACATTCAGTCTCACCTCAACAGGATATGGACAACGGCTCTGCTGCATTGCGTATTGCGTGCAGACCGCCTCGTGTTACGAATAGGCCCGTTCAAGATACTCCCATTATAGCACATCCGTGCATATTTTCCCTTGCGCAGTCTGGCTATGTTATTATAAGGGGACACGAGTCACGGCCGTCTTATGGAACCAGGCCGAGTTGGACAGAATATGAACAGTTCGTGGAGACGCCACCATGCTGAAGCGTATACATATACGTGGTTACAAGTCTCTTGAAGACGTAGAGGTGAATCTGTCCCAGCTTGTAGTCCTGTTCGGGCCAAATGCGGCCGGCAAGAGCAATTTCCTGGACGCGTTGCAGCTGCTATCGAAAATGGGGACGAGCCGCACGCTCAAGGAGGCCTTCGATCCCCCCTACCGGGGCAAGCCGCTTGAGTCCTTTACCATCGGGGACGGAGGAATCAAAGGGTTACTTGACCAGGAGAGTCTGCGCTTCTCCATCGAGGCGGACCTGAGCTTGTCGGATGCCGTGGTCAACGCGGTCAACCGGCAGATACATGAGATGCGCCGTCCGAGCGGCGAAAATGGGTTGAATGAAGGAAGCAGGGGACCCGCGCCCGTACGCGAACGGGAGTTGCGCTACCGTATCGAAGTTGAGATGCTGCCCCAGTCGGGTGTCCTGCGTGTAACCGACGAGTATCTGGCCGCTTTGAACGCGAATGGAGAGCCGACCGGCAAACGCAAGCCTTTCATTGAAGGGCAGGGGGAGAAGATACACCTGCGATTGGAAGGGCAGGCGCACCCCACTTACTATGATCGTTACCTGGACCACAGCATCCTCTCGATGCCGCATTATCCTCCGCACTATCCGCACTTGGTGGCGGCGCGGCGCGAACTGGAAAACTGGTTATTTTTCTACTTCGAGCCGCGCGAACGCATGCGCGCGGCCAATCCGGTCAAGGAAGTGCGTCATCTGGGACTGATGGGGGAGGAGCTCGCCGCCTTTCTGAACACGATGAAGTCGCTTGACGCCAGTCGGTTCAAGGCGGTCGAAAAGGCGCTGCATACCCTTCTGCCCAATTTCGATGGAATTGAAGTCGATGTGAGCGATCTTGGCGAGGTCGAACTACGCCTCAACGAAGGTGGTGTAGCAATGCCGGCTCGCGTCCTCTCTGAAGGCACGTTGCGGCTACTTGGGCTGTTGGCCCTGACTGGAGTTGAAAATGCCCCCGCGCTGGTCGGATTCGAAGAACCGGAGAATGGCGTCCACCCGCGCCGCATCCGGTTGATCGCGGAGCTCCTGAAAACACAGGAAATCCTCAATCAGACACAGCACATTATCACGACACACTCGCCGATCCTTCCCGATCTGCTGGCCGACGAATGTCTTTATGTGGTACGCCGCTTGGAGCGCCGCACCCGCATCGAGCCCTTTGCCACCGATTGGGGGCCATTGGGGCGAGGCAGCGATATCGATAGGGCTTTCTGTGACGCGCAAGAAAACCTCCCCGTGTCGGCACGCATGATACGGGGTGATTTTGATGCGTAATATCGCTCTTTTTGTCGAAGACGACGCTCACGAAAAAATTATCGGCGCAATCGTAGGGAAGATCGCTGCAGAATTCGATTTCAATGTGAAGTTCGATTGGCGGAACGTTGTCGGTGGACACGGCAAAGTTATCGCCGAGCTTAAGGTTTATATACGCGATCTGGAGCGGCAGGGCACGCCCTGGCCAGACCTGATTGTCGTTGCCACTGACGCCAACTGCAAAGGACTGAACGAACGCAGCAGGGAGATCGGTCCCCCGGATGCCCCGGCGCCTGTTCTCCTGGCCATTCCCGATCCACACGTCGAGCGCTGGCTGCTACTCGACGGCGCCGCTTTCAGAGCGGTGTTCGGCCGTGGCTGTCAGGCGCCGGATCGCAAGTGCGTCCGTAAACTGTACAAACGAAAGTTGATCGAAGAGATTCGCGCCGCAGGCGGCATACCCTTTCTTGGAGGCATCGAGTACGCCGAAGATATTGTGCATCACATGGATATCGACCGCGCCGCACAAGCGGACGATTCGTTGCAGCGTTTCGTCAGGGATTTGCGTACGACATTTCGGGGCTGGCAGGATTAAGTTGCTCAATGCGCTACTGCTTCGTCATTTGAGCGCATTTGGAGAGCAAGCACATCGTGCCGGAGCCAGTCGTTCGCCGCCTGTTCAATCATGTTTCACTTCTTGACCGGATTCTGAACATTTCACATTTTGGTGCATAGCCTACTTTAAATCGTTACCGTCACCATGAATCAGCCGCAGCCATTGCCTCTCATGCCCCCCAGCGCAGAGGAGAGCGTGAAGAGAAAAGGGTTGAAAATCGCCCACCCCGCGTACGGCGCAGTGGGGGTCAGCTTTTTTCTGCTGCTGATCCTGTTGGCCGCCTGTAGCGGGATACGCTCCTCAACCGCGCAAGAAGAAGACCCGCTGGCAGCGCTCGGCGCCATGCCGCACTATGAGATCGAGTTCTCTCTCAGCGAAGATCTGATCTTTCTGCAAGGGTCGGCCTATGTGCGCGTCCCGAACACCAGCGCCGACCCCTGGACGCACCTGGTCTTTCGCCTCTACCCGGCGTTGCCCCACTACAACGGCGAGTTCAGCATCCAGAACGTGACGGTCGAGGGCAGCACTGTTCCCTTTACCTATCTGGAGCAGAACACGGCCATACGGGTGGACCTGCCGAGGGCGCTGCTGCGCGGGCAGTCAACCAATGTCTATCTGAGCTGGCAGCTGCGCATCCCCCACTGGGGCGCGGATACGACGGGCGCCTACCGCCTCTTCGGCCTCAGCCAGGATTTCCTGAGCCTGCCGCTCTTCTACCCCTCACTTGCCGTCTACATGCCGGGGCCGACCGCGGCGAGCGGGCGCTGGTGGCTGGAGCGGGGCACCAGCCGCGGGGACGCGGCCTTCAATCAGACCTCCCGGTTTGTCGTTACCGGCACCATCCCCATCGATCAGATCCCCGTCGCCAGCGGCCAGTTGATCACCTCCACAGTGGTCGGTGAAGGGAATATCCAACACCGGTGGGAGACAGAGCTGTCGCGCGAGTTCATCGTCCACATGAGCGATCGCTTCCAATCCGACAGCCTGGACGCGTACGGCACCCGCGTCACCAGCTACTGGCTGCCGGAACATGAAGAGGCGGGGCGGGCCGTTCTGCAGCACACCGCGGCCGCGCTGCGGGTGTACAGCGACTGGTTCGGACCCTATCCATACCCTGAGCTGCGGGTGGCCTCCGCGCCGATCAGCTTCCGGGGGATGGAATACCCACAGGTCTTTCTGCTGGGCGTACAGTTATATGACCGCTACCGGGACCAACTGGAGATCCGGGCGGTCCACGAAGTCGCGCATCAGTGGTGGTACCAGCTTGTCCACAACGATCCCGTCAACGAGCCCTGGGTCGATGAAGGGCTGGCCGAATACTCCAGCCGCATCTACTATGAGGCAGTGCACGGCCAGGACGAGGCCGACATTCTGGAATACCGCCGCTGGCAGGCGGTCGTTGACGGGTTAATCAGCCGCGAACAGGACGCGGCGCTCGCGCAACCGGTGACAGCCTTTGCCGATGGAAGGATTTACGAGGGCATCGTCTACGGCAAGGGCGCGCTCTTTTTCTCCGCAATCCGCCGTACGCTGGGAGAGCGGGAATTCAAGCAGTTCTTGCAGGACTACCTGACCGACTATCAGTACAAGATCGTAACGCCCGGGGATATGTTGGCGGCGTTGCGCGGGGTCGACCCAGAGGTCGCCGACGTGCTGTTCACCGAATGGATCGGACCGCTGGCGAGCCGGCCGCCCCAGGGCGCAGCGGCTGAGACCGAGTAAGCATCATGCAGCCGGGCCCCTTGCCCACTGCCCCATGCCCGGCCGCCGGACACCGCAGCGCGCGCATACACCCGCACGCCCGACCTCCTATTTGAACTGTGGACGTTGCAAGCGCTTCCGTTCCGCCGTTTGCGCGCGCTTGCAGCGTGGGCGGGGATGGGCGCCTAGGCGAGCTATAAAATGACGAACGTACTTTGGATCGGCCTGGGCGCTGTGCTGGGCGCCAACGCGCGCTACTTTGTCAGCCTGTGGCTGGCAGCGAAACTGGGGTCGGCCTTCCCCTATGGCACGCTGACCGTAAACGCCGCCGGCAGCCTGCTGCTCGGCTTCCTGGTGGCCGCCGGCTCCCACTATCTTTCCCTGTCACCACAGCTGCGGCTCCTCCTGTTTGTCGGCTTTCTCGGCTCCTTTACCACCTTCTCCACCTTCGCCGTCGAGAGCATCGCCTTCTGGCAGAACGGCCGCCTCTGGGCCGGCCTCGTCAATATCCTCGCCAACAACGGCCTCAGCCTCCTCTGCGCCGCGCTCGGCATCCTGCTGGCCGGTCAGTTTCATAAACCGTGACCAGTGCAGTTGCAGAATGGCCCGCGATTCGGCCCGTTCGCTTTGCAAGCAGGGCGGTCCACACGTCGCCCAAAGTCCAACCTCCGGCGTCAACTCCGGTCAGGAATTCAGCCCGCATGGATTGGACACCACGGGCGTACCCCTCTATACTTCCCTGGAATATCAGCCCTCATAAGATGAAGCCGTAGCGCATTGAACCAACCCTCGACTGTATTCCGATCAAGATAATGGCAGGCAACCGGTCTGCGCGCGCAATAAACCTCCACGGAGCCATCCAATGACCACGGATTTTCGCTACGAACCGACCTGGGACTCCCTGCAAAACTATGAGGTGCCCGAATGGTTCATGAACGATAAGCTGGGCATCTTCATCCACTGGGGCCCCTACGCCGTCCCTGCCTTCGATAACGAATGGTACCCCCGCTTCATGTACCGGGACGAGATTTCACGCAAGGGGCCGAACTACCACCAGCACCACACGAAGACCTGGGGCCATCCCTCCAAGTTCGGATACAAGGATTTCATCCCCCTGTTCAAAGCGGAAAACTGGGACCCGGCCCAGTGGATCGACCTGTTCCAGAAGGCCGGCGCCCGTTACATCGTGCCCGTCGCCGAACACCACGACGGCTTCCCCATGTACGCCAGCACCCATACCCGCTGGAACGCGGCCCTGATGGGACCAAAGCGGGATGTCTGCAAGGAGCTGGAACAAGAGACCCGCGCCGCCGGCCTCAAATTCGGCGTCTCCAGCCACCGGGCCTTCAACTGGCGCTACTACACCTACGCCAACGACTTCGACACCACCGATCCCGGCCTGGAGGAACTCTACAACCCGCCCCACCCGGAAGACGCGCCCGCCAGCTGGGACTTTCTGCAGAACTGGTACGCGCGCACCCTTGAGATGATCGACTACTTCCGCCCGGATGTGCTCTGGTTCGATTTCGGCTGGCATTTCGACGAATTCGCGCCCTACCGCCCGCAGGTCGCCGCCTACTACTACAACCGCGCGCTGGAGTGGGGCAGCGAACCCATCCTCCAGTACAAGGACAAGTTCCCCGACGGCGTCGCCATCTACGATGTCGAACGGGGCAAGCTCGACGACATCCGCCCGCACTACTGGCAGACCGACACCGCGGTCAGCTACAAGGCCTGGAGCTACATCGAGGACGACGAGTTCAAGAGCCCCGCAACCATCATCCACGACCTGATCGACATCGTAAGCAAGAACGGCAACCTGCTCCTGAACGTCGGCCCGCGCGCCGACGGCGTCATCCCCGCGCAAGCGACCCAGCTGCTGCTCGATCTGGGCGCATGGCTGGATGTGAACGGGGAGGCCATCTACGGCACGCGCCACTGGGAGCGGTTCGGCGAGGGCGATACGGCTGTGGCGGACGGGCAAATGTCCGAGCGCAAGAACCAGCCCTTCACCCCCAAAGATGTGCGCTTCACGCAGAAGGACAATGCGCTCTATGCCATCCTGCTGGGCTGGCCCGGCAGCGAGGCTGCCATCACTTCGCTGGGCAGCGGCTCTTCGGTCGGCGGGCGCGTCGGCGGCGTTTCGATGCTCGGCAGCGACGAGCCTGTCGCCTGGAAACAGGACGAGAACGCGCTGACCGTCAGCACGCCCAGTCAGCGCCCGTGCGATCACGCCTATACATTCAAGATCGAGCTGCAGGGGTAGCCATGTACAGACGCCGGATCGAGCCCTCCCACGACCTGCCCCACGCCTGCCAGCGCTTCCTGGATGTGTTGCGCCGGTGGGCATACGAAGCCATCGACCGCTACGCCGACGAGCCGGCCACCGATATCCATGATCAAGGCACCTACACCACCGGCTGGGAGCCGCTGCTACACGCCGGTCCGGACGAACGCATTCTGTGCTTCCTGCAACAGAAACGCGACCGCATCCGCGATCACTTCAACAAGACGCAACAGTGGCGGCATGGCTACTGGCGCATGCAGGAGGCGCACCACGGTACCGAGCACTATGAGCTCTTCCTGGGCGCCCTGCAACGGGTCCGCCCGGACGACCGCGAGACGGCCCGGCAGCTTGACGATGCCGCCGAGCACATGGGCAACTGGTCAACCGGCGCGCCGGACTGG
Source organism: Caldilineaceae bacterium (assembly GCA_965207495.1). Classification (GTDB taxonomy): domain Bacteria; phylum Chloroflexota; class Anaerolineae; order Caldilineales; family Caldilineaceae; genus Bin5. Next base: position 289,338 of record OZ242287.1, on the reverse strand, counting down.
TTCGATTGGGACCGGCGGCGTTTCCACTCGCTCTTCTTCGGCGCCAGCGGGTTGCGTACAGAGCCGGGTATGGCGCTCAATTCGCCCGACCATCTGCGCTGCGTCAACATCTGCCTGCTGGCGGCGTCGAACCCGCAGACGGAGACAACCGGGAAGCGCTATCTCGAGCTGGCCACGACCTACGCAGGAGAGTGGGCGGACGCTATCCTGGCGGGGGATGCGCTGCCGATTGCCCTGACCCCCGCAGACATTCTGTACGAATTCAGCGATGAAGATAAAGCGCTCTACTACTCCTTCATGGGCGAAGCTCCCGACCTGCAGGCGGAGGTCGACCGGGCGGAGAATCTCCTCGGCTCCGACGCCGTCAATTCATTCCTGCGCCTGTGGCAGGAGAGCGGCCAACTCCGCTTTCGACAGGCGGCCGAACGGCTTCTGCAGCCGCTGGCCTCACAGCTGGACGACGCGGACGCCGGCGCCGCTGCCGATGCGGTTCGGACCTATCGCCACTGGACCGGTGACGAACGCTACGACAAGGCGGTATTGGAGGCTGTGGCCAAGCTCGACCCCTTCGACATCACCGAAGTCACCCTGGACACCGAGTACAAACGCCCCGCCCGCCGCGCATCCGGCGTGGGCAAACGCTCCGACGCACCGCGCTGGCTGGAAGACGGCCGCGAGCGGCGCCACAATCCGATTACGCTGGCGGTGGCCGCGGAGATCGAGGGGGACAGCGCGCTGCAGACACGCGCCGTGGACTTGGCCAGCACCTACTTTCTCCTGGCGCGCGCCGCCTTCCCGGACGGCCGCGACCACGGCTGCTCAGCGCGCTCGGTCAGCGCCATCGCCCGCGGTCATGGACGCGAGAACCACGCCGGCATGACGACGGCGGTGCTTGGCCCGGCGCTGGGTTACGATGGGACGCGAATGCGCAAAGACGTTACAGGGGCTGAGCTGACAACGGCATCTGAAACGACATAGGGATTCGCAGGACGGGTTACTTCTGTGCCAGAAACACCATTCCGGCGCTGTCCCGCGTCAGGCTGTCTCCGGCATAGTTCCTGTACGCTGACAGTTCGCGGAAGCCGGCCTGGTCCAACATCCGTTTCACCTCCGGCGCTGTATAGGCCCGGATCTGCCAGGTTGTTTCGTGACGCTGGCCCTGACGATACCACTGGAAAGCCCTGGTGAAGATACCGCTCATAATGTCAAGGCTCCCCTTGTCTACGATGAAGAACCCGCCGCCGTCAAAGCTGTTGTTGCGATCGCCATTCAGGATCAGCTCGTCACGGTTCACAACAATGTCAAGGAGAAAGCGCCCGCCGCTCTTGAGGACCCGCGCCGCTTCAGCGAGCACCCGTTGATTGTCCGATTCGTCATCAAAGCATCCGAACTCGCTGAGCGTAAGGGTGACGAAATCGAAGGTCGCCGTCCAGTTGGCTGGCAGGCTGCGCATGTCCCCGCGAACCCACCCGAGTTGCGCATCTGCTTGTTCGGCTGATTCCTGGGCGCGTGTCAGCATTGCGTCGCTGAGGTCGTAACCGGTCACCTGAAAGCCGCGCAGGGCCATCGGGATCGTCAGCCAACCCAGCCCGCAGGCCAGATCAAGAACCCGTGCTCCTTTTTGCGGCTTTAGAAGGGAAAGAATCTGGTCCAGCTCGGGCGGATTCGAATTCGGTTCATAGGCAGGCGGCCAGATCCAACTGAACTCTTCGTCGGCATAAAGTCGTTGCCAGGATGGGGAGGGGGCGTCCATATGCGCCTTCCTTTGCGTGAGGGTATGTATCCCGTCAGCTGTCATTGTAGCATGAAGGAACTGAGCGAATGACACCCCTGCAGCTCGGCATCATCGGGTGCGGAACGATCGGCGCTGCCCACGCACAAGCGGCCGCGGCCTCCGAAAAGATCGAGCTGGTTGCCGTTGCCGACGTACAGCGGCCGTTGGCGGAGAAGATGGCTGCGACCCACAAAGTGGAGACGATCTATAACAGTGGCGCAGAGCTGCTGGCCGATGCGCGTGTAGAGGCCGTGGTCCTGGCGCTACCGGCCTCGTTCCGCATCGAACTGGGGTTGCAGGCCCTGCGCGCCGGCAAACATCTGCTGACGGAAAAGCCGGTCGCCCGCAGCGCGGAGGAAGTGCGCCAACTCATCTCCGTCCAGGGGAACCGGGTCGCGGCCTGCTGCTCCGCCCGCTTTCACTTCCTGGAGTCGACCAGGGCTGTCACCGACTGGATCGGCCAGGGCAAGCTGGGCGCGCTGCGCCTGCTCCGCTGCCGCGCCATCTTCCCGGCGGGTCCGGCCCCGGAAACATCCCCGCCGGCCTGGCGGCTCAGCCGCGAACTGAATGGCGGCGGCATTCTTGTCAACTGGGGCTGCTACGATCTGGACTATCTGCTCGGCATCAGCGGCTGGCAGCTGCGCCCGCAGACCGTCCTCGCGCAAAGCTGGCGCGTTCCACCCACCTTCGCCGATACGGTTGCGCCGGAATCCGACGGGGAGACGCACATCGCCGGGCTGGTGCGCTGCGCCGACGGTATCACGCTCACCTATGAGCGCGGCGAGTACACCGCCGCGCAGGCGGAGACATCCTGGGAGGTGATCGGGGAGGCCGGCTCCCTGCGCCTGCAGATGACGCCGGCGCAGAAGAAGGAGATCCTGTTCTTCGAAGGCAGCCGCGCCAACGGAACGATCCCCCAGACGTTGTGGACGGGCAGCGAGTCCTACATGGACATCCACCGCGCCCTGTTGGAAGACTTCGCGACCGCGGTCCGCACAGACCGCCCCCCCAAGACAACACTAACGCAGGCGCTGCTGGTACAACAGATCACCGATGCGCTGTACAGGTCGGCGGAGACGGGAGAGGCGGTGGAAGTGAATTAGAGGCGAAAATCGCCCGTGCAGAACTGTCAAATCTATCTCAGAAAGGAATGTCGTCGACTTCAATGTGACGATTTCGATAGATCGTATGTCCGTCTAAACGAATCTCAAGTTCGTAATCATCGAAACCAGCATCAATTTTCCATCGATACTTGCCCTGCTGTAACAAGAATTCGCTGTTCTCATTTTGGCGCATGCTCTGGCCAGATCGAATAGTTGCCTGGAGGTTAAATGGCCCCGGGGACTGCGTATCGGGCGAAAATGCCAGATGTGCCGCTTGGCTGTCCATTCGGACTGACTCCAGGAAAGTGTGCCTCCTGTAAAACAAGCCACTCCGAGTCGTGGCTACAATCTTGCTTTCATACTGATGCCTATCGTCCTCAGTTAGCAGATACAGCAAGGTATCTTTTTCCGCTTCAGAACGACAGTAGATCCATTTTAGGCCCTCCAAGTTCAGGCGGTGGGGAACAATCACTTCAGCCATGCGGAGAGAGACAATACTGGCTTCTTCGGGCTTTCATGAATCAAATGGCCCAGTATGGTAAATTTTCGGCCAGTCCAAGTTTTCCAACTCTTGGGCTGTAGACATTATTTGATGAATCCAGGATGCAAGCCCTCTGTCAGAGAAAAGACTGTCTTCACGGCAAAGTATCTCAGCCGAATCAAACAAAAGGAAAACAGGAACAGGACAGTGCGCATCTGGAAAGCTGGAGCGTGAGAGATTCCGTGCAGATTTTATCCCTTCAGCATGATACTGTGTGGGTGTCTTGGGCCGAAAATATAAACGTACATAATTCTTGATGTCGGAATGGGTTCCAGCAAGCACCTCATCGCTGCCACTACTTACGGCCAACAATCGTTCATCTTCCAAATACTGTCGGCTGTAAAGATATCCCGATGAGAGGATTCCTACGGCGTTTTGGATATCCGTGTAGTGGAATAGCAGTCTTGGCCACCAGCGGCGTTCAGATCGGTTAACCCAATCCATTTTGGACAGATTATCAAGAACGGCTCTAATCCGATCAGCATCATGCTTCACGTATTCTGCTCACAGCAAGTAGTCCTAGAAAAGGCTCAGTTGCTGAACCGAATTTGCATTATCAGTGCGCTGAATGAAAGCTGATGGCAAGATCTGCAATCCAATCGCTGACGCCGAGTCATACTTGTTATAGTCGTCTGCCACATAGACTGGCGTCACATATTCTAGTTCAGCAAAAATAGAAAGAACATAGGAAATCTGGCGATCGATTCCCGGAGCGATGTGACGCATCGAAAACCCATATGTCCGCAACTGCTGCCATAACATTGACAGCGTCTCGTATGGCAGCAGGTATTTCTGTTTCGCCGTTACGACCCGGATACCCTGCGGTTCATTAGAGATATACGCGGAAAATGGATTCTTCTTAGCCACCGTTCTATACTCACTCTTGTCTTCCAGTATTGACCCGATATCCTCCCACACTTCACTAAATGGCAAACTCTGTGGTTCTGTACGCAGCCAATCACTCATCTTTCTAGGCTGCAAGTGCTCTACAAAGACATTATCCCGCTCAGGGTAGACAAATACCTCTATCGGCAAGGGTTGAAGATACTTCTCCATCAGCGGCTGAACTTGCGAACAGAAATCCAGTTGCCCATTGCCACAACCCAGAGGTGGGAATGCAATGCTGTGGATTCCCATACTTGAATATGTCTCAACGAATTTCCTAAGTCCACTTTCGACATATTCTATTCTTGAAGGTTGTCGCCAGTGACCCTTGGTTGGGAAATTCAACACCCACTTATTTGGTGACTTGTATAGCCATAAACTCCCGACATTAAAATCGCCCTTTTCACACAATTCACGGTACTTCGCATACATATCTGGGAAGTGGCGCTTGAACTGCAATGCAACGCCTTTGCCCATAACACCGACGGTGTTCACTGTATTGACCAACACCTGTGCCGGTGACTGGAACAGATCTCCTTGAACATACAGAATCATTCTGTTGTCCTCAGTAATTCAGGATCTTTGCATATCCGTGGGTTCAAAGCCATTATACTACGTATCTCATCCGCTATTGAAAATTTGTTCTGATTTATACGACGCTTTGACATCCAAAATGGTTTCCTCGAATCTCTCAAATTTCAGAAAGGAACTGGAACACAGTGAACTACGCATTTATGAGCTTCTCCTGCCCCCAGGCCACCTTCGCCGAGATGCTAGCGCTGGCCGCGCAGTACGGTTACGACGGCGTCGAGCCCCGGGCCGCCGGCGACCACAGCCACGGCGTGGAGTTGGACGCGTCGGCGGAACAGCGCGCCGCCTTCCGCACGCAGGCGGCTGACGCCGGCATCGCCATCTGCTGCCTGGCTTCGGGCAACCGCTTTGCCGATCCCGCAGACCGGGACGCGCAGGTGGAAGAAACCCTCCAGTACATCGACCTGGCCGCAGACATCGGCGCGCCCACGCTGCGCATCTTCGGCGGGCGGATCCCGGACGGCATCAGCCGCGAAGCGGCCATCAACGGCGTGGCCGACGCACTAACCCGCCTGGCGGAGCGGGCCGGCGACCGCGGTGTTGTCGTCTGCATGGAAACACACGATGACTGGTGCAACCCCGCCAATGTCGCCGCGGTGATGGCACAGGTCAACCACCCGGCGATCGCTGTAAACTGGGATGCCGCCCATCCGGTACGTACAGAGGGCTGGACGCTGCCAGACTCCTATAGCACCCTGCGGCGCTGGATCCGCCATACACATGTGCACGACCTGTTCATCAACCCCGAACGACCGGACTATACGGCCTTCGGCACAGGGGATATCGATCACAAACAGGTGCTGGCGCTGCTGCGCAGCGCCGGCTACGACGGTTTTCTCAGCGGGGAATGGATCAACTGGGAGCCGCCGGACGTTCACCTGCCGCGCGAGATCGCGACCCTGCGCGGCTACGAGTCCGTGATCTGAACGGCCGCACTGCCGTCGTGCCGTCGCTACACACAACAGTCACTCACAGCTCGTGAGTCGCTATTCTTACATCCAGCCCTTGCACAGACACCCGGGGGAATATCAGATGCCCGTACGCCTGCTCAGCTCCGATCTCCACATCCTCAACATGCGCAATCGCATGCCCTTCCGCTACGGCATCGTCACCATGACCGCGCTGCCGCATCTCTTCTTGCAGGTGCGGGTCGACGTGGACGGCAAGCAGGCGGACGGGATCGCCGCCGAGGGCCTGGCGCCAAAATGGTTTACCAAAGTCCCCGATTCGTCCACGGCCCAGGATATCGCCGAGATGCTCGACGTAATACAGGCGGCCTGCCGCCACGCCCAGGAAGCCGGCGCCGCCGACACGGTCTTTGACCTGTGGCAAGCCGCCTACCGGGCCCAGGAGGCCTGGGCCGCGGGTACGAACTATCCTCCCCTGCTGTGGGCGTTCGGCGTCTCGCTGGTGGAGCGGGCGATCATCGACGGTTTCTGCCGGGCGACGGGCACGACCTTCGCCCAGGCTGTGCACGCAAACAGCCTGGGAATGCAACTGCACAAGCTGCATCCGGAGCTGGCCGGGCATACGCCGGCGGATCTGCTGCCGGCCAGACCCCTGGAGCGGATCATCGTTCGTCATACGATCGGCATGATCGATCCCCTCACCGATGACGAACTCCTGCCCGCCGATCTGGTTGACGACGGGCTGCCCCAGTCCCTGGACGCGTCGATCCAAGCCTACGGATTGACCCACTTCAAGATCAAAATCGGCGGCGACATCGACGAAGACAGCGCGCGGCTGCAACGCATCGCCGCACTGCTGGACGAACGCAATGTCGATTACCGCCACACGCTCGACGGCAACGAGACCTATCACAACGTCGACGATTTTCGCGCCCTGTGGGAGGGGTTGAACGCCGACCCGGCCCTCGACAGCTTTCTGCAGCGGCTGATTTTCGTCGAACAGCCCTTCCACCGCGATATCGCCCTGAGCCAGGAGGTGGGCGCGGCCCTGCGCGCCTGGCGCGAACGGCCGCCGATCATCATCGACGAATCCGACGGGGAGCTTTCCAGCGCGCCCACCGCCCTCGAAAGCGGCTACGTGGGCACCAGCCACAAGAACTGTAAAGGCATCTTCAAAGGCATCGCCAACACCTGCCTCATCCGCCATCGCCAGCGTCAGCAGCCGGACACACTGCATATCATCAGCGCTGAGGACCTGTGCAACCTGGGGCCGGTGGCGCTGCTGGAAGACCTGGCCGTACTGGCGACGCTGGGCATCGAACACGCCGAGCGCAACGGCCATCACTACTTCGCCGGCCTGTCGATGCTGCCGGACGACCTGCAGACGCAGATCCTGGCCGCGCACGGCGATCTCTACCGCCCGCACACGACCCCAAGCGGCCAACGATTCCCGACACTGGCGGTGCAGAACGGCGCGGTGGATGTGGGCAGCGTCACGGCGGCGCCCTTTGGCCCAAAAACAGCGCCGGACCCATCACAGTTTACGCCGGTGTCCGAATGGGAATTCGCTTCGCTCGGGCTGGACTGAACGCATGACAGTTGAGGACGCCGCTGCCGGTGGGACGACCGGATTCAGTTGCGAATACGGAACGGCGGCAGCGCAACTTTAGAGCGGCGGCCGTGTTTTCTCTTGTAGAACAGCATTCGTATTTCATCCTGCTTCCTTCCGCATGCGAGACTGTCACCCCGCCTTCGCACCGGAAGGGACATAGGCAGGGGAACACGCTCCCATACAATGGATTCCACGACACCGCCATCCACAGCGGAAGAAACTGAATCCCAGGAATCAAATAACGTTCTGGCGCCGAACACCGCGTGGGATACGACGACCAAGAGAACGGTCCTGATCGTGCTGCTCATCGCCGGCGCGCTCATCTTCTGGATCAGCCGCCCGGTTCTGCCGATTCTGATTGTGGCAGGGCTTGTCTCCTACTTCCTGATCCCGATTGTCGACCTGTGTGAACGGGTGCGCATTCCCCGCAGCGTGAGCACGATCGTCCTGTACCTGCTGTTCCTGGTTCTGCTGATGCTGGCCCCGATCCTGCTGGTGCCGATTCTGCTGTCCCAGCTTACGGCGCTCTATTTTGATGTGCCGACAGCGGCGCGAAACTTCCTGCGCTTTCTGCAAGAGTCGGTCGCAGACCTGCCAACCAGTGGGACCATCCTCGGCCTTGATGTCACCTTTGAAGGGGTGGTGGGCCAGATCCAGCAGACGCTGGCCGATGAGATCGAGGTGGAACGCTTCCTACCCGGCGCGCAGCAGATTCTGGACTACATCAATCAGCTTCTGAGTACGGCGACCAACGTGGTGAGCAGCACCGCGACCATCGGCTTGACGGTGGTTGGCAGCATCGTCAATGTTGTCGTGTTCCTGCTGCTTCTCTTCTTTATCAGCCTGTACTTGACCAAAGACGCGCCACGCATCCAGCGGTACGTGGAGGGCCTGTTCCCGGTTGAGTATTATTCGGAAGGCGTAGAGTTGATGCGCCGGCTGCGCAACATCTGGAACGCCTTCTTCCGCGGGCAGCTCATCCTCTCTCTCACGATCGGTGCGGCGACCTATCTTTCGCTGAGCCTGATGGGAATGCGCGGGGCGCTGATTCTGGCGATTCTGGCCGGCGCGCTGGAAATCCTGCCCAATATCGGCCCGATTCTGGCGATGATCCCAGCCGTGATCATCGCCCTGGCGCAAGGAAGCTCCACGCTCGAACTGAGCAACCTGAACTTTGCTCTCCTGGTCATCGGTGTCTACTTCGTCATTCAGCAGCTGGAGCATCAGCTTCTCGTGCCGCGTGTAATCGGCACCAGCGTCCATCTACATCCGGTCGTGATCGTATGCGGTGTCGTTGTCGGCGCGAGTGTGGGGGGGATACTGGGCGCGTTTCTGGCCGCGCCGGTCATCGCCAGCCTGCGGCTGCTCGGCAGCTATACGCACGCCAAACTGCTCAACTACCAACCCTTCAGCGAACGCCGCCAGGTTGCGGGGGCGCAGAGTGCCAGCGTCTACCGCAGGGTCGTTGTTTCGGATGCAGAAGAGCCGGCTGCACGCCCCGAAGTGGAATTGGAAGAGGACGCGCACGCGCCGCCCGCTTCCCAGACCGCCAATTCACCCGCTGGCGATTAAACACAGCACAGGCGCCTCGCCTGCGCGCCCACGTCGTTCATCGCTGCATCGAATCCACCAAAGGCAGACTTGCATATACGTCAAGGTCGAGGAAGTCGCGCCCGGAAGGCTCGATTGGCCGGTCATGAGGCGTCGATTGTGCGGCCGCTTCCCCATCCCGCCTATGCCGTTGGCCCATTGAGGCCTGTTGCCGGGACTGGGTGTATGAACGCCGGAAATAGGCCGCGGCGCCGATCATGGCCGCATTGTCCGTACACAGAAACAGAGGCGGACAGTGCAGCGGCAGACCGATCCTGGCAAAATGCCGTTCAGCCGCCCGGCGCAGCAGCCCGTTCGCGCTGACCCCGCCGCAGATACAGACCTGCTTTACGCCAAACTCGGCGGCGGCTTCCGCGGTTTTGCCTACCAGAACATCCACCACAGCCATCTGAAAAGCGGCGGCAATATCGGCCGCTGTCTGCGTCTGGCGCGCCTCCGTTCCCTCCCGTTCGAGCTGTCGCATCAGATTGAGAACCGCGGTCTTCAAACCTGAGAAGCTGAAATTGAAGCGGTGCTCGCCGCGGACGGGCAAAATGGTGGGAAGGGAAGACGCCTGCGCGTCCGGTTGACGCTCCGTCCGCCGACCCGGCCGCGTGAGGGGGCGGGGAAGATGGAATCGGCTCGCATCCCCGCTCTCAGCGGCCGCCTGAATCGCCGGACCGCCCGGATAACCCAGCTCCAGGAGGCGCGCCACCTTGTCGAACGCCTCCCCGGCGGCATCGTCCAGCGTCGCGCCTAAAAGCCGGTAGCGGCAGTGCCCCTCCATCAGCACGAGCTCCGTATGGCCGCCGGAAACGATCAGGATCAACGCCGGAAACTGTTCCGATGCGCTCCCGCTTCCCTGTCTGCGCGCGCTGTCAGACGCGGGACCGCCCGCCGGCCCGTTGCTTTCTCCAAGGCCTGGGGAGCCGGAAAGGGGCGACCTGTCCGCATATAACCAGTTGCTGTAGACGTGCCCTTCCAGATGATTCACGGGAACCAGCGGCAGTCCGCTGGCGAAGGCCAGTCCTTTCGCCAGATTGACGCCGACAAGAAGACTGCCGGCCAGGCCCGGTCCGTGGGTGACGGCGATGGCGTCCAGCTCGCGCACATGCGCCACCGAGGCATCCGCCAGAGCGTCCTCGACGACGGTCTGAATCGCGAGAACGTGTTGACGGCTGGCGACCTCCGGATAGACGCCGCCAAAACGCCGGTGGAGCTCGATCTGGCTGGCGACCCGGTTGCTGAGGATATGGCGGCCGTCCGCCACGACCGCGGCCGCGGTCTCATCGCAGCTCGTTTCGATCGCGAGGATGCGGTATTCGGGCGATCCGCCTGCGTGCGTCACGCTCATTCTTCTTCGCTCATCTGTCTTGGCTCATCTGGCTTCACTCATCTGTCTTCGCTCAAGGTGGACGGACGCGCGGCCCAGATCAAGACGAGCAGGCCAACGATCGCCAACCCGATCAGCGCCACCAGTTTGTAGAGGCGATCATCCAGCAACAGGGTCAGGCCGCCGAAAAGTGCACAGAATCCCCAATAGCCAACCACGATAGTGTGCTCGGCCAGGCCTTTGTCGCGCAGACGCAGGTGCAGGTGATCGCGCCCGCCCTGGCCCGGCGAGACGCCCCGCCGCAAGCGGCTGTAGATCAGCCACACAACGTCCAGAATCGGCAGGCCGAGAATCAGCAGAACGGTGGCAAGCCGCGCCCCGCCGATAATCCCCAACGCGGCCAGCGCAAAACCGAGAAAATAGCTGCCGCTGCTGCCCATGAAGACCCGTGCCGGGGCAAAGTTGAAGACCAGAAATCCCACCCCGACGCCGAGCAGCGCCACAGGCAGCACCGCCACGCTCAGCTGGGGCGGCTCGGTGAAGAAGATCATGTGAATGCTGAGAATGGCGCAGAAGATGACGGTGACACCGGCAACCAGGCCGTTCAACCCGTCAAGAAAGTTGACGGTATTCATCATCCCCATGAACCAGAATAACGTCAACGGGCCGAGCAGCCACCAGGGGAACCCATCCGGACCGAAGAGAAAGCCGCTTGCAAACGGATTGTTGACGTGCTTGATAAAAATCAAGCCGGCGATGGCGATCAGGCCGGCGGCAAGCTGAATTACGAATTGGGGGCGCCAGGAGAACTCATAGCGGTCATCGAGAAATCCGGCAATCGCGCAGAAGGCGCCGCCAATCAGCAGTGCAATAAAACGGCGGCTCTCCTTGGGGTCGTTCTGGGGCGGCAACCAGGAGACGTCAAGCTGGGGCAGCGCGCCGGCCATGAGCAGAAGAAGCGCAAACACGGTCAGGGTAAAGGCGGCGAAGATAGCCAGCCCGCCGGTACGCGGCACAACACCCGCGTGCTTGCGGCGCTCGCCAGGGCGGTCCACCAGGCCGAGCCGGATTCCGATCCGTACGGAAACCGGCGTAAGAATGAGGGTAAGAATCAGGGCGGCAAGCAGAATCGAGAGGTAGACCACGGTCGTGACCGGATTAAGCCGGGAAGCGGGCGCTCCCCGGGCTTACGGACGCATCGAGCCAAGCGTGCGCGGGAAGGCGATCGCCTCCCGCAGATGCGTCAGGCCGCAGATCCAGGCGACGGTCCGCTCCAGGCCCAGACCGAAACCGCTATGCACAACGGTGCCATAGCGGCGCAGGTCGACATACCAGTCAAACGCGGCCATCGGCAGCTCGTGCTCCTCGATGCCGGCAACCAGCTTGTCGACATCGGCCATGCGCTCACTGCCGCCTGTTATCTCGCCGTACCCCTCCGGCGCCAGCAGATCGACGCTGCGGCAGACCTCCGGCCGGTCCGGTTCCGGTTCCATGTAAAAGGCTTTCACCTGTGTCGGATAGTGATGGACAAAGACCGGCTTGTCGAACTGGGCGGCAATGTAGGTCTCGTGCGGGCTGCCGAAATCATCGCCCCACTCGATATGGGGCACTTTGTCCTCGTACCCGGGTACCAGTTCTCCGGCGGCGGCAGCGCGGTTGACGATGTCCACGGCCTCGTCGTAATGGATGCGCGGAAAGCTGGGCGTCACCTGTTCCAGGGCCGAGGTGTCCCGTTCCAGCAGCTTCAACTCTTCAGCATTTTCCTCCAGACAGCGCTGGACGATATGGCTGACGAACTGCTCTTCGATCTCCATCAGCCCATCCAGGCCGCAGAAGGCGATCTCGGGCTCCACCATCCAGAACTCCTGCAGATGGCGGCGCGTTTTGCTCTTTTCGGCGCGAAAAGTCGGCCCGAAGCAGTAGACTTTGCCAAAGGCCAGGATAGTGGCTTCACTGTAGAGTTGACCGGTCTGGGCCAGGTAGGCCGGCTCACCGTGGAAATCGATCTCGAAGAGGGTCGTTGTGCCTTCGGCCGCGTTGGGCGTGAGGATCGGCGTGTCCACGTTGAGGTAGCCGTTGTTGTCCAACCAGCCGCGGATGGCGCGAATGACAGTCGCCCGAATCCGCATTATCGCCCACTGCCGGCTGGAGCGAATCCACAGATGGCGGTTCCTGACGAGAAACTCCACACCATGCTCTTTGGGCTGAATCGGGTACTCAGCGGCGATCTGGACAACTTCCAGGTCGGTCACGTCCAGCTCGTAGCCGCCGGGGATACCCGGCGCGCGCGTGTCCTCTTTGACGGTGCCGGTAACCCGCAGGCTGCTCTCCTGGGTGAGGGCGCGCGCGAGTTCGAACGTCTCTTCGCTGACGTTTCCCTTGAACACCACCGCCTGGCAGATACCCCCGCCATCGCGCACCTGTAGGAACTGGAGCCGGCCTTTACCGGTCTTGGTATAGAGCCAGCCCTCCAGCGTTACCGCCTCGCCCACATGCGCGGACATCTGCCGAATCGTGATTACCTTGCCCACAGATCAGTCCTCTGTAGCGGTGCTCTGGCGGCCCTCGCCACCGAGGGATACATCCGCATTTGCGCTGCTCTCATCCGCCATATCCTGCCCGAAATCAGGGCCTTCCTCCTGGACGCCGCCGTCATCGGTCGAGTCTCCGCTCGGCGTGTTCGCCTCATCTTCTCCGCTGTCTTCAATTGTCGAGTCTTCAGTAGTCGATTCTGCACTCGGGTTAAACCACTCATCCAGCTGCCGTCCAATGCTATCCAGGAGATACTCCATACCCACCGGCGGGCCGACGGCGGTTGCGCCGGCAAGGTTCAGCGAATGATCGGCCTGATATTCCCCGCCAACCCCGTCCTTATATGTGGGCCGGATAACGTGGGTATAGATATACACCTCGGTTTGCGGCTGATTCTCCTCTTCGGCACGCTGCGACTGCCTCGCCTGGCCGCGCGCCGCGCTGCCGCGCCGCCGCGAAGACCGCCGCCGATTCTCGCTGCGGCGGCGCTTCTGGCTCTTTGGACGCGTTCGCTGCGATGGCTGGACATCATCGCCTTCCGCCCCCTGCTCGGCAGCGAGGGACACATCCTGGGAACTCTTCCGCCGCCGGCGGCGGCGGAAATAGCGGCGCTTTCTGGATCTGCCTCTGTCCTGTTTTTCGGGTGGTTCGGTCTCTGCCATGGAAAGCTATTTCCTTTCGCAAAGGCTATGGTTATTCGCCGCCGGCCACTGTACTCTGGGCAATCAGTTCGCCCCCGGTGTCGCGCAGAACAACGGTCGAGCCGCTTTCCCAGACCGCTGCATCCCGGCCCCAATAGAGATTAATGCTGTTTTCCTCTCCGGAACCTGTGTGCAGGAAAATCCAGCTACCAGGGAACAAAGGGTTGTTGCCGAAAGTATAGATCGGCCCCCCGTCGCGGCTGAGAGTCCACCCTTGCAGGTCGACGGCGCCATTGCTATCGTTCACGACCTGCACCGACTCCGCGGCCAGCTCGCCGGCATTCTCGATACGCAGCTGCAGACCCTGTTGCGGCAGACCAACCGCGGCGCCCCCTGGCGCGTTGCCCTGCTGCTGAGTAACGGGAATTTTCAGGCGTGTGCCAACATAGACCAGATTCGGATCAGCCAGATCGTTTATCTCCAGCAGCCTGTTCAGAGAGACGCCGTAACGCGCCGCGATGGCCGACAGACTGTCCCCTTGCTGGACGGTATAGAGTTGCGTCTCGCCCGGATCAAGCGGCGCCGTGACCTCGGTAGGGGTTGCGGACGGAGAGGAGCCGCTCTCCGGGGCCGTCTGCGCATCCCCGGATGTTGGCGTTGCAATCAGAACGACCGCTGGCGCCGGTGTCGCCGCCACGATCAACTCCTCCGGCCTGGGCCGCCGCTGCTCCGCTATCCACACGACGGTCACCGCAATCGTCAAACTGACTAAGGCATTGACCAGGATAAAAAATACGAGAAGACGGCGATTCATTTAACCGCGGTGGCCTGTGGCGCAGGGAAAAGATGACCAGTGGACACCACTAGCCACTGGCCACGGACACATTGTAGCACAGATCGCAGAAACCATGTACTGCTGTAGTATTCTTCCCATAGGCCGCTGCTGCTTTGACAGACAGAAGAAACAGTACAGGATCCGCCACATTGGCGGTTTCCCTGTGCATGGTAGAATAGGCGGTGCAGCCGAAACTGCGATCCATGTAGTTCAGGGCTGACCGGACAGATACGCACTCACATCGGCGAACCACTTTTCTCCGTGATTCGCTTGGTGTAGGGGGAGACAAGACCCCCCCATCGATTTTGCCCGCCGCCGCATACCCAGACCACCGGAGGCGGCAACGGGCAGACATAGGGATGCAATATGCTGAAAAAATTTCTGACCAAAGTTGTCGGTGATCCAAACGAGAAAGAACTCAAGCGGCTTCAACCTCTGGTCGAAGAGATCAACGGGCTGGAAAACCGCTTCGAACGGATGGACAACGACGAATTCAACGAGATGACCCAGGAATTCCGCCAGCGGATCGTCAACGAAACGACGGAGCTGCGGGATGCGCTGGCGGCCGCTGAAGGCGAGTACGCGGCGGTCGCAGGTACCGATGAGCAGCGCTTTGCCCGCATCGAAGTAGAAAGAATTCGCAAAGCGCTGCTGGACGAGGAGCAGGAGATTCTCGACGAGTTGATGCCGGAGGCGTTCGCCATGGTGCGCGAAGCGGCCCGGCGCACCATCGGCCTGCGCCACTATGACGTCCAGTTGATCGGCGGCGGCGTTCTCCACTCAAGCACAATCGCGGAGATGAAGACCGGCGAAGGCAAAACACTGGTCGCCACCCTCCCGCTCTACCTGAACGCACTGGCCGGGCGCGGCGCCCATCTTGTCACACCGAACGACTATCTCTCCAAGGTCGGCTTGCAACTGATGGGGCCGGTCTACCAGCTGCTGGGGCTTTCGGCCGCAGTCATCCAGAACAGCGCCGGCAACCCCGACAAGGGCAGCTTTCTGTACGACCCGGAGTTCCCCGCCGAGGACGACCGCTTCCAGAACCTGCGTCCGATCACCCGGCAGGAAGCGTACCGGGCCGACATCACCTACGGCACCAACAACGAGTTCGGGTTCGACTATCTGCGCGACAACATGGTGCTGGACAAAGAGCGCCAGTCCCAACGCGAGCTGCATTACGCAATCGTGGACGAGGTCGACAACATTCTCATCGACGAGGCGCGCACACCGCTGATCATCTCGGGCGAATCCCAGGAGAGCAGCGACTATTACAGACAGTTCGCACAGCTTGTCCGCGGCATGCGGCCCGGCACCGACTACGAAGTCAACGAAAAAGAAAAGGTGTCCACGCTCACCGAAGAGGGCATCGCCGCCGTGGAGAAAAAGCTGGGCCTGGAGAATCTCTACGACCCGGCCCATTTCGAGATGCTCCCCTATCTCGACAACGCCCTGCGGGGCCACGCCCTCTATCACCGCGACAAAGACTACATCATCCGCAACAACGAAGTGATCATCGTCGACGAGTTCACGGGCCGCCTGATGGAGGGGCGGCGCTACGGCGAGGGCCTGCACCAGGCCATCGAGGCCAAGGAAGGCGTGCGCGTCAAGAAGGAGTCGATGACCCTGGCGACCATCACCTTCCAGAACTTCTTCCGCATGTACAACAAACTGGCCGGCATGACCGGTACCGCCAAGACGGAAGAGGAAGAGTTCCAGAGCATCTACAATCTCGATGTCGTGGCGATCCCAACCCATCTGCCCACGATCCGCTTGGATGAGGAAGATGTGATCTACAAGGACCAGTCGGCCAAATTCGGGGCGGTGATCGATGAGATCGGCCGCTCCCACGAAGAGGGCCAACCGGTCCTGGTAGGCACGGTTGCCATCGAGACAAGCGAACTTGTCAGCCGTATGCTACGGCGCCGCGGCATTCCGCATGAGGTGCTGAACGCCAAGAACCACGAGCGCGAGGCGACGATCATTGCGCAGGCGGGACGGCCCGGCGCCGTCACGATCGCCACCAACATGGCCGGCCGTGGTGTCGATATTCTGCTGGGAGGCAACTATGAGGGCCTCGCCAGAGATCAGCTGCGCAAAGACGGCGTCGAGTTGACCGGCATCCCCCAGCTGGCGTGGAACCACTGCCTGGAACTGCTCAAGAACGACCAGGACCCCACGGAGACCTATAGCACGCACTGGGCCGCGGTGCTCAAGGAATACTGGGACGCGACGAAGAAGGCCCAGGAGAAGGTGCTGTCTGTTGGCGGCCTCTATGTCGTCGGCACCGAACGCCACGAAGCGCGGCGCATCGATAACCAGCTGCGCGGCCGCTCCGGACGTCTGGGCGACCCGGGTGCCAGCCGCTTCTTCCTCAGCCTGGATGACGACCTCGTGAGGCGCTTCGGCGGCGACCGGGTGACAGGCGTCATGGACCGCCTCGGCCTCGAGGACGACCAGCCGATCAAGCACAATATGATTAGCAAAGCAATCGAAAACGCGCAGACCCGGGTCGAAGGCCACAACTTCGACATCCGCAAGCACGTGCTCAAATACGATGAGGTCGTCAACGAGCAGCGCGAGACGATCTACATGCAGCGGCGGCGGCTTCTGAACGAGTTGTCCTTGAAGCCCGCGATTCAGGAGATGATCACCGACGAAATCGATGCGGCTGTGCAGCAACACACCGCCACGCGTTTTGAAGAGGAGTGGAACCCGGAAGACCTGCTCCTGGCGCTGCGCACCGTCTTCCCCTTTCCACAGAACTTTGACTCGACCCCGTGGCAGGAGCTCGACGCCGACGACATCACTGAGCAGGCGGCCGCGATCGCGCATCAGACCTATGACGAGAAGGAACAGGAAATCGATGCCGACATGCTGCGCGATGCCGAACGCCAGATCATGCTGCGCGCGGTCGACCACCGATGGGTCCGCCACCTGACCGATCTGGACAGACTGCGCGAGGGCATCGGCCTGCAGGCGATTGCGCAGGTAGACCCACTGGTTGCCTACAAGCGCGAAGCCTACGCCATGTATCAGGAGTTGATGAACGACATCCGCTCCGACATCGTGACGACGGTGATGACGCTGCAGGTGCAAAAAGCGCCGACGCTGCCGACACCGATTGCGCGCAATATCCAGACAAATCGGTCGGATATATCGCAACCGAAGACGGTTCGCAACACGAACAACCGGCCCAAGCGCAACGACCCCTGCTGGTGCGGCAGCGGCAAGAAGTATAAAGTCTGCCACATGAGAGCCGATGCGAAACAGGGCGGCGCGCCCGTGCGTGAGGTGGCGTAGCGTCCTGGCCTGGGCGGGCGGCGCCTGTCAACCGAAGCTGACTATATTAGAAGGAGTAGAAGAGAGGGGCGCTGGACGATGCCCAAAGTCAACCCGGCAATCATGGTCTGGGCCCGCGAGACGGCCGGTCTTACCCTGGAGGAAGCGGCCAAAAAGCTGGCCTTCCGCGACACTTCCAAATCCTCTGCGGTAGAGAAGCTGGCCCGTATTGAGCGCGGCCAGCAAGAACCGACCCGTCCCCAACTGGTCAAAATGGCGGGCCAGTACCGCCGTCCGCTGCTCACCTTTTACCTCTCCAAACCGCCGCAAAAGGGCGACCGGGGGGTGGACTTCCGCACCCTGCCTCAAAACGAAGACAACTCTGAAGAGGCGTTGCTGGACGCTTTGATCCGGGAGATCAGGGCGCGCCAGAGCATGGTTCGCGTCATTATGGAGGAAGAAGACGAAGCAGAGCCGCTGCCTTTCGTCGACTTTCACCATGTAGAGGATGGCCGCGCAGCAGTCTTAAAAACATTGCAGGCGCTGCTAGGCCTCAGTGCGGCGAGCTATCGCGCCCAATCAAGCGCGTCGGCTGCCTTTGACCTGTTGCGCAGAAACGCCGAGAAGGCGGGTATTTTTGTTCTGCTCAAAGGGGATTTGGGCAACTACGCGACCGCGCTTGATACGACGGTCTTTCGAGGATTCTCTATCGCCGACGAAGTGGCCCCCTTCATTGTAATCAACGACCGGGACGCCAGATCTGCCCGGTCATTCACTCTAATGCACGAAATGGTGCATCTGCTGCTCGGCCATACCGGGATCAGTGGAGACAGTGCGGAGAACGAGGTAGAACGATTTTGCAATGATGTTGCGGGGGAATTCCTGCTGCCTGAGCGGGAATTGAGGCAGCTTGCCCTCGACAGTTGTCAAGATATCCCCCACTTCTCAGAACGAATCAGGGCGTTTGCGAGCGAATTCAAAGTTAGTAGCGCCATGGTTGCCTACAAAGCGTACCGATCCAACCTGATCTCCCAGGACACGTACCACCAGTTGAGTGCCATATATCGCAAAGCATGGCATGGAGAGCGGGAACGAAGTCGCGCGCAGGCACGCGAGCAGGACGGCGGGCCCAACTACTATAGAGTGCGCCGCCATCGACTCGGGAGTCGGATCGTCGCGCTGGTAAAGCGCATGGTGGCGGCAGACGCTCCGTCAACGTCCAAGGCAGCGCAGATCCTGGGGGTCAAACCCAGGCAGGTACAGCCGTTGCTGGACACCGGCGGTCCACGATAGTCGATGTCAGTGCTTTACCTTCTCGACGCCTGTGTCCTCATCGACGCGAATCGATAAGACTGTGCGATCGAGAGGGGATGGCAATTCTGGCGCTGACTGCTATTGCAGAAGGGCAGTCTTGCCAAAACGAGGCGCCTCATAGGACATTCGCTTGACTTCTTCTTGTTGTGTTGATCTGTCTTTCACAGTTGGCATGAATCGATAGATCATGCCGCTCGAATAGCCAACGGCGTATACATTGCCCGCCTCGTCAGTGCCGATGCTGCTTATTGCAGTAGACCCGCTGATGAGCTCTACACTTTGCCATCTGTCTCCTATACGCTGCAACCCCCAAATACTCCCTTTGCAGAAATCAGCATACAAGAAAATTCCTGACAGGACCGCACCGCCTACGATCGCGCACCGCCCTTGTACGTGTTCATAAACGGACACCGGCAGGACTACATCAACTACGTTACAAGATTTGCTTTCAAACTGATTGCAGTAATTCCCCTCCCATGCAGGCCATCCGTAGTTCTCCCCTCCTGTGCTTTGCGCGCTCTGAAAATTAACTTCCTCCCTTCTGTCTTGTCCCGCGTCGGGAATGTAGAGAGCGCCTGTCTGTCTGTCAAAGGCGAACCCCCAGGGATTGCGTATGCCCAATGCCCAGATTTCATCGCGATAGCCGTCATCTTCCACAAACGGGTTGCTGGCAGGAATGTCGTAGGGCTTGACGCCGGACTCCACATCGATCCGTAATACTTTGCCCAGCAACGTATTGGGATCTTGCCCATTCTGCTTGTCCGCCATGCCGCCGCCATCCCCACTGCCGATGTAAAGGTAGCCGTCTCTGGGACCGAATGCAAGAGAGCCGCCATTGTGGTTCACATGCGGTTGCGGAATGGTTAGCAGGATCTCCTCACTGTCAGGATCGGCTTGGTCAGGATGGGAGGAAGTCTTGAACCGGCTGATAACGGTCTCACCAGCGGCGTTTGTATAACTCACGTAGAAATGCTGACGGTCGATGTAGGTTGGCGGGAAGGCGATACCAAGAAGCCCTTGTTCACCGCAGCATTTCACACGATCTGAGATGTCCAGGAAGGGCGCATCATTGATAAGGCCGTCCTTGAGGATGCGGATACGTCCTTTATGTTCAACGACAAAGAGCCGGCCGCTGCCATCGCCGGCGTGAGTCGTTTGCACGGGCAATTCAAACCCGGAGGCTATCTCGTTGAGTTGCCACGCATTGAATTCAATTGCGTTGAATACCCTCGCTTCGAACCATCCGACCCAGCCCATACTATGTCTGCTCAGAACATACACCCTATTAATACGTCGCGGGGGATCGACAAAGATTTCCAATGTCTGCCCATTCTCGGTGTGGAAATTGTCGAATCGTTTATACAGGGTCGTCGTGTGAGAACTGTCGCCCAACCAGATTTCATGTGTGGTAGCGCCAGCTTCACTTTGCGTAATAACCAACTCGATTTTGTTCACCAGATGGAATTCATCGAACTCTATTGAAAACCACTGCGGGGCGAAGTCTTGCGCAGTCCACATTGTTCCCGAGTCGCCATCACTCAACTGCGCCAATCCATCCTTATTTGCCGAAGCTGCCAGATTTCCCAGCGCTACGATGTTTTCCCCTTGCACAGCCAGGTAGGCTTGTGGTGTTGGCGTTGCTACATTGTCGGATTGGTGCCTGGTGGAATGGCTGAAGCCAACCATTAGCAAAGACACTACACAGAGCACAAATGGGAACGCGGCAGTGGCCTTCATAGCTCCCCCTCTCTAACCGAGCAAAGTTATTGTTTACAGTACTTCCCAATAACTGGACGCCGAGAAGGTGGAAAAAGTTGCATGCAGCCTCTGCGTGGGTGCATCCCAAAATGAGGGTGACCTCTCGCATACCTCTTGCTGCAACCAGGCCTCAGTCAGTTCCAATCTCCTGCAGACCATTCGGTTTCATTCACTCCTCACTCCTCTTCACCCCCTCCTTTCATTTGGGCGGTCGGGCCTTCGGCCCTCCCTTGTGCAGGGGCTGCGCCCCCGCAACGCCCCGCCCTTACTAGCCACCCTGTTCATTCTTCCCCAGCAACGTGTCTAGCCAACAGTTTCTACCCCCCACGTGCTGTCTCCAGCCACTGACCACCGACCACTGACCACCGGCCACTGACCACTGCAGTTCTGCGCCCCCGCAACGCCCCGCCCTTACTAGCCACCGTGCTCATTCTTCCCCAGCAACGTGTCTGGCCAACAGTGTTCCCCCCAGACACTACGGCAGGGGCAGGCCCCGTGCCTACACCGTACCTACACTGGCCTGCCCTGGTCCCCCTTAATCCACGGACGCCCGGTAAGGCCAGGCCCGGCCTGGCGCCTGCTCCACGTCTCCCCAAGAGCCGGTAAACAACGCCAGCCACCGCCGGCATAATCTCCCCGCCAGACCGCTCCCGCCCCAAATCTGGGATGCACACGTCTGCGGTTCTTGTCTTTGGCTGCTCCCAAGCGGCGTAGTAAATCGAGGATTATTGGGGTCGGCCACAGGAGCGCTAGCGGCTCGTCCGGCCCGCCACCCGTATCAACACAGTACGTCGCCGCCAGACCACCGTCTGGTTCAGCAGCTGCCCCCTGATCCAGCTCTCGACCTGCTCGACCTCATCAGGCTGCATTCCTTCAGCCAGCCGCTCGGCGTAGGATTTGCGCTCGCCAAGCGCCGGGCCAAACCAGCGGCGGATGTGCGCATCGGTTATGCGCAGGTCGGTATCGGTGTCGATCCGCTCCAGCGAGACCCGACCGGCCCGCGTTTCTGCGGGGAAGGCAACGGAGAGGGCGGCCTGCAACGTGTCCTCGTCCCAATTGACCAGCCCATCCGCGGCGTCAGCGTAGATCGCCTCTTCGGCCGCGACCAGCCGCTCGGCCAGCTCCAGCTGCAGCAGAGAGCGGTCCCCTAATTCGTAGATTCTCTGCGTATGTCTCGGTATCGTCTCAGCCAGGGCAAGCCACCCGTCCGCGGTCAGCTTCCCGGCCAGATGCGCCAGGGCAGCCTCTTTGTCCGCGGCGCCAAGCAGGGCGTTGCGTCCGACAATCGCATCAAAACGGACCTCTTCAGCATCGGGCAGTTGCGCCGCCCCGCCGGAAGCCCCTTGCAGCACAATCGGCCGCTCGACTTCGGCCAGGTTCTGCGCCTGCTCCTGAAGAGCCTGCCGGTCCGCCTCGTTGAACGCCAGCGCGTAGACGCCGCCTTCGGGCGCGCGCCGCAGCGCCTCCCACGTCAGCAGCCCGCTGCCGGCGTTCACATCCAGCACGACACTGTGCCGTTCAATGGGGCCGCCGGCCAGAATCCGGTCCCGCAGCGCGGCTGTCGCTTCGCCGGATTGCGCAATCGTGCGCTGGAGCCACCGATCGCGGGCGGTCTCATCGGGCGCGAATGTCAGAATTTCCGGCGGCGCGCCAAAACCCTCCAGCATCGCGGCCAGCTGGGCCTCGCGCCGCTGGGTGACGGCGACGCCGATCCTGGCCTCATACCCCTGGCCCGTCGGCTCGTAAAAAACCTTGCCCTGGAGCGCGCCGGGCAGATACTGCTGCGCCACCCAATGGTCCCGGTAAGCGTGTGGATAGAGATAGCCGGCCCCGTGCCCGAACCCCTCGCTGTCGCGGTTCCCGTCGCGCAGATGACTGGGAACATCAGAATCAGGTTCATTGCTCACAGCCTCGAGCGCGTCGAAAAATGCCAACGCCGAATTGGACTTTTCCGCAGTCGCCAGATAGAGCGCAGCCTGCGCCAGGGGAAAGTTGCCCTCCGGCAGGCCGACGCGGTCAAAAGCCTCGGCGCAGGCGTTGACCACCTGAACCGCATGCGGATCGGCCAGGCCCACATCCTCACTGGCCAGGATCAGCATGCGCCGAAAGATATAACGCGGCTCCTCGCCGGCGTAAACCATCTTCGCCAGCCAGTACAACGCCGCATCCGGGTCGCTGCCGCGCAGGCTCTTGATGAAGGCGCTGATCGTATCGAAATGATAGTCGCCCTCCTTGTCGTACAGCACGGCGCGGCGCTGAATCGACTCCTCTGCGATAGCGAGCGGGATGCGGACGACACCGTCCCCTCCGGCGTCGGTGGTCTCGACGGCCAGCTCCAGCGCATTCAACAGCGCGCGGGCGTCGCCATTGGCGATAGAGACCAGATGGTCGATTGCCTCGTCCTCAAGTTCAACGCGCAGGTCGCCGTAGCCGCGTTGGGGTGTGTCGAGAGCGGTCTGAATGATCTGGCGCAGATGATCTTCGGTCAGCGTCTTCAGCTGAAAGATCCGGCTGCGGCTGACAAGGGCCTTGATAACTTCAAAATAGGGGTTTTCGGTCGTTGCGCCGATGAAAGTTACCGTGCCGTTCTCCACCCAGGGCAGCAGGGCATCCTGCTGCGCCTTGTTGAAGCGATGCACCTCATCGACGAAGAGAATCGTCCCCTGATCGTGAAGCGCCCACCGCTCCTGGGCCTCCGCCACCGTCTCGCGGATGTTTTTGACGCCGGCCAGCACAGCGTTGAGCGCAGTGAAATGGGCCGCCGTCGTGTTGGCGATCACCTGGGCCAGGGTCGTCTTGCCGGTGCCGGGCGGACCATAGAAAATAAGGCTGCTCAGCCGGTCCGCCTGAATCGCCCGCCGCAGGAGCCGGCCCGGGCCCACAATCGCCTCCTGGCCAATGAACTCATCGAGGGTGCGGGGCCGCATCCGCGCCGCCAGGGGCGCGTTGGCATCGATCCGTTCGGCGCGTGCCAGCGCAAACAGATCCTCCGCCGGCTTCCTTCCTTGCGTAAAACTCACCACGACAGAACTGACCTCCTGCTGGCGGGACCCAGGCAGTTCGCCGGAGCCCGCTCGCTGAATCCGGGGGATAGGACACTAAGAAGCTGTTTGAAAAGGGTCAAATAGGTGCCAGGCGGCGTACCATGAGACGAATCATAGCGATATGGATAACGGTGACACCGCTTGCGGGCAGTCGTTCTTAGTCTTTGCAAAGGCGACGATTGAGGCCGAGCCAAGCGAAGGTACGTTCCACCACCCAACGACGGAGCAATAGGGAGAAACCTTTTTGCCCTGTGGGCGAAGGACAGGTCGAAGGCGGAAGCGCATGCGCTGCGCAACCCATCTCTGCAAAGAGCCACATTAGGCGCCGTCAACCCAGATGAGACGCAGCTTCTGGCTGAAACCGCAGCCTCGTACACCTGCCGGTGTATGGCCGGCCTTGACTGCCTGACTATTGATGCTGCCAGCCGTTGGATGCTTGTGACGCCCGAAGAGAATGGCATCAACCACCAGGCGCATATCCAGGCTGCGGGGTCGTCCGCCCGGTCTGGCCGAAGGAATCAGATGCTGAATAATTGACCACCGGCTGTAAGTCACATCTGTTGGGTATCGTTTTGTTTTCACAAAGACTACGTATACCACAATTTGGCCGACAGCCCTTACTTTTCAAACAGTCACTGAGGAACGGTGCCTAGCTAGCACGCAGACCACAACCGAACCTCAAACTGGGTCGCCAATGGAAGAGTTGGATGAAACGCATCAACTGGAAATCCAGATTCTGAATTTGAAGGATCTGGGTTACACGATGGTTCGCGGCGCGATCCCGCCAGAAATGCTGAAGGAGATTCGGAACGCTTTTGATACGAAAATGAACGAACAGATCGCGCGTATGGGGAGGGATTTCCGCAATACATTCAACCGCTTCGTCCTCATTCCGCTCTGGCAAGAGCCGAGCTTTCGCCAGTTGGTCAATCTCCCTAGAATGATGCCGATTGCGCGCGGCAATATGGAGCGATACTGGGGCGACGAACCGGTCGTCCTTGGGGGCCGGTTACGGGCACTGCCTGGTTGAGAACAGCCCGGCCCACCAGGCTCGGCATAACGATGCGCGGGTAAATAAGAAGGCTTCCGACATAACCCCGCCGATCTAGGTGCGACAGGACCTGACGGAAGACTACAGGGACCAAGGCGGATGTGGGTGCCCCTGATGATCCGGTGGTGGCGGCGCTGTTTCAGGACCTGGCGGAGGATTGATGCAGCGCGGGCAACCCTGCCGCGCTTGTCGCCGCGGATCGCGGCCTGCAATGCAGCTATGCCTTCATTCCGGTCATGGCAAGGCCGCGAATGAAGTACTTGGATGCGAAGATATAGATGAGCATGACCGGCACAACGGTCAACATGGAGCCGGCCGCCCACATCTCGTAGCGGGTCCAATAGAGACTGCGCAGACCGGCCAGCACCAGCGGCAGCGTCTGTTTTTCCGGGCTGTTGAGAACAACCAGCGGCCACAGGAAGTTGTCCCAGTTGAACAGGAAGATGAAGACGATTAGGGCCGCCAGCGCCGAGGTGGACATGGGCAGGACGATGGTGAAAAAGATGCGCCATTCCGACGCGCCGTCTATGCGGGCTGCATCGAGCAACTCGGACGGAATCGACTCCATGAACTGGCGCATCAGGAACAGCCCAAATGTAGACCACAGCCCGGTGACGATGACGCCGCTCAAATGGTTGGCCATCTTCAAGTCGGCGATAGTGATGTAAAGGGGCACAAGAACCACTGCAAAGGGGATCATCATCGTAGAGAGGAGCAGGGCGAAGAGCTTCTCCTTCCCCCAAAAACGGTACTTGGCGAAGATGAAGCCGAGGGCGGCCGAGGTCAGTGCGCTGCACAAGGTTACCGAGGTCGCCTGTAATGTGCTGTTGGAGAAGGCCGCAGGGAAATTGACCCGCCCGATGATTTCGATGTAGTTCTCCAGCGTCCAAACCTTGGGCAAGAGCGCGGTCGAGCGGACAAGCTCCTGGAAATGTTTGAACGACGCGAAAACCATCCACACGAATGGCGTGATCGACACAAAGGACATCGCCAAAAGGATCAGGTGCAAAACAGCCTGCCCTACCAGCCGCCGCGGCGAAGGGCGATATTGGGAACCTTGCAAGGGGTTGGCCAGTCCGGTCTCTTCCAAAGCTGCCATTCGTTTAGATTGCCTCTTCAGTGGAAAGTGGATTGTCGCGCTCGCTGTCAGCAATGCCAGGTTGCCGGGTCGCGAATCTCCCTCAGTATGACCATCGTGGACGCAGTAACCTGATCTGCACTAAGCTGATGAACAGAATCAGAACGAATTGAAGCAGCGCGGCCGCGGTCGCCGTGCCGAATCGCAGATCTTCGAAGGCCTCTGAATAGATCAGCATGTTGTAGACATAGGTGGCGTCGCCCGGTCCGCCTCGCGTCATCACAAAGGGAAACGTGAACTCCTGCAGCGTGCCGATGGCCAGCAGAACCGTAACCAATAGCAATGTATGCCCCAGCAACGGCAGGGTAATACGCCAAAATCGCTGCCACTCGTTGGCGCCGTCCACCAGCGCTGCATCGTACAGTTCTTCGGGAATATTAAGGATGCCCGCCGTGAGGATCACGATGTAGAAGCCCAGCCCTTTCCAGCTGCCAACTGCTACGATAGTAGGGAGCGCCGATGAGGTACCGGCCAACCAGCGCGACTCGGGCAGGTGCAGCGCGCGCAGAATCTGGTTGAACATACCCACTTCGGGATCCATCAACATGCGAAATAGCAGCGAGACCGCGACCAGCGAGACCACAACCGGCACGAAGATGAGCGCCTGGTAGGTGTTGCGACCGCGTCGAACATTCGCCAGGCAGGTAGCGATGAAAATACTCAGCGGCAAGATAAAGACAAAGGCGAGCGCCGCCCAGAGCAACGTGTTACGCACAGAGATAAAGAAGAGCGGGTGCTCGAAGAGCTGGAAGAAGTTATCCAGCCCGACGAACTTGCTGGCCGCCGGGTTCAAGACCCGATACTGCACCACAGCCAGGCGCAGCGCGTTGAGGATGGGCCGGAACGAGAATATCCAATACCAGATTAGAGTTGGCAGGATGATGCTGGCTCCAAACCAGAACTGGGGCTTGCGAAAAGCCCAGCGCACTGCGGCAACGATCTCGCGAAGCCGAGAACCGGACTGCTCTTGGCTGCCGGCCGTGTAAGCGGTTGTCATCTGAGGTTCTCTCTGCCGGGAAGGGGAGGCTGGATCAGCGCAGGGCACGGAAAGCGCTGCGCTGATCCAAGGGCAATTCAGCCGCTATGCGCGCTTCATTCGAGCAGAAGCGCCTGGAACAATGTCAGGAGAGTGCGGCGATGTCATCAAGGTAGACCTTGTACTGCTCCTCACAACGTTCCTGGTACGACTTGACCGCTTCCTCGGCGGTCAGCTTGCCAAGTCGAACTTCAGAGCAGACCGAGGCTCCGATCCCGTCGACCTCTGACGGATAACCGAACCCTTCGCCGTAGTAGCGGGTGATGGGTCCGAGATTCTCCATGACCTTGGCCGCCTGTACCTGCGGCCCTTCCGGATCCGGATCCGAATAGTGGTCGTACTTGCCAATCAGTCCTTTCCAGGCCGGCGCGCCGATGCCACCGTAGATCTTGGCATATTCCCGCTGCCCTTCATGGGTACACATCGTCTGCAAGTAGGCGGTGGAAAAGTCGCGATTGCCGGTATTGCTGGGCGCCGCAAACCCCCAGCCCGCCTCACCCACGAACGCAGGCAGTTCGTCGGGCAGAACCTTGGGGGCTGAAGTAAGCTCGTAATAGACGCCCTCATCCCTCCCCTGTTGCAGCGCCGGGTTGGAAATCCCCCTGGCGATGCCAATTTTGCCCGCCAGGGCCGTGTTGAACTGATTCTCGTCCAGTTCCGTTTCGATGCCCATCTGCACCGGCGTCTCGGCGAAAAGGCGCATCGCTTCCACGCCTGCCTCGGTGTCGATGTTAAACTGTTTGTTCTCAAGGTCCCACCAGTCTGTGCCCTCGCCGGCGAGCAGTGTGCGCACAATGCCCAGGTAGCTCTGATTGTCCCAACCCTTGCTGCTCAGTCCCCATTTCACTACGCGGCCATCCTCTTCAACATGCAACGCCTCGGCCAACTCCCACATCTGCTGGTAGCTGTCGAAGATCCAGTCCCCATTGGTCGGTGGATAGAGGTCGGCCAGTCCGAGCGCATCGACATCCTGGGTGGGTACGCAGGCCATCGAGCCGACTAGGTTGGCCTCTGTGGGCACGCCGTAGATCTCGCCTCCCCACGAGTAGGCTTCGATCGACTCCGCCTGGAACGCCTCATTGGGCACGACGCCTACCGCATCGAATACAATATCGCTCAACGGAAGCAATCCCTGCTGGATGTAGAGAGGAATCGAGACCTTGCCCATCATGCAGATGACATCAGGATGGGTACCCGCAGACATGGCAGCGATCAATTTCGTCTGCAGCGGCCATGCCTGTGGCTCAATGCGCACGTTGTAACCTGTCTCGCGCTGCACAAGTTCGGCAAGGCGCTCGTAGGTTCCTACATGCGGGTCGTACTGCAAGCCCCACTGAACACCCTCCTGATCTTCGGGGGCAGCTGGAGCCGACGCTTCTCCGCCCGACTCTGAAGAGGAAGGCTGGCCCGTCTGGGGAGCGCAGGCGACGAGCAGGCCGCCTGCGGCCCCTAACGCGCCCACACGCAGGAATTCACGACGCGAAACAAATCCATTCGTTGCCATTTCTCTTTCTCCCTGTGTGGTCGAATCCTGATTCGCCCCATCCGCGGAAAAACACCGGTAGGATCGGATCGTTCGTATCGGATAGAGACGTCTGTTAAGATGACGGTACCGGTCCGCCCGGCGATGCACGCAACCTTATCTCACGCACGCTGCAACAAGGACTTTGGCGGGGAATTGACATTTCAGATGGCAAGCAATATAGTTGTTTACGGATACAACTATATCATATATTGTCATTGTGTCAAACGGTCTTTTCGATCCCCGATTCAGACCAGAGATCCGTCCAGTTTATCATTCGGGTCACGCGGCCCGGGGGACTCCACACGTCAGGGAGGGAGGGAAGATGGAGCTGACTCGCAAGCAGAAACAGTTTTTCGAAACCTTCGGATACCTTGCTCTGCCCGGTCTGCTGGCCGATGAGATCGACTGGATCACCGAAGAGTTCGAGGCGGTCTTCCAAGGACGAGACGTTGTCCATGACGGCAGCAACCGCTCCTGTATCGTGCCCTTTATCGACCAGCGCGAACGGCTCAGCACACTCCTCGATCATCCCAAGCTGGTGGGGCTGATTTCCGGCGTGCTGGGCGAGGAGTTCAACTACCTGGGCGGCGATGGCAACTTCTACACCGGCGACACCCACTGGCACAGCGACGGCTTCCATGAGGTGGGCAAGTTTCTCAAAGTCGCGCTCTATCTGGATGAGGTCGACCAGGATAGCGGCTGCCTGCGCGTCATCCCCGGCACGCACCGGCAGGACATTTTCATGGACTGGGAAGCCCGCCAAGCGAGGGAGTCCCTGGAGCGCTGGGGGATCGAACAGAATGATGTGCCGGCGATGGCTCTGGAGACGCAGCCGGGCGACGTGGTCGCCTTCAACCACAACCTGATGCACGCCTCCTTCGGTGGCAGCACACGGCGTCGCATGTTCACCCTCAACTGTTGCGCCCACTGCGGGACTGATCGGGAGATTGAGGAGCTGAAGCAGTACATCGCCAATCATCACCGATATTGGATCGATCAGATGCACTCGGATGTCATGCGCCGGACCGCGTCGCCCGCCCGTATACGCCACCTGCAGCAGGTAATCGACAACGAGGGACATCTCCCTGCACTGTCCGCCAAGGCGCGCCTGGAGATGTCCGAACCTGCGCATGGGTAGTCCCTGCTGACGCGATCGATTCCTCTCGCCTGTTGGATAAGGGGAATCGCTTCGGATCACGCCCAAGCAATCAACTTACGACCAAAACTTTGTGGCTGAGTTCAACACCGTCTCGCAACCCATCTCCGCAAAGAGCCGCGATAGGTGCCGTCAGCCCAGATGAGACGTGTAGTTCCAGGCCGAAACCGCGGCCTCGCACACCTGCCGGTTTATGGCCGGTCTTGACTGTCTGACTATCGATATCGCCGGCCGTTGGATGCTTGTGACGCCCGAAGAGAATAGCTTCAACCACCAGACGCATATCCAGGCTGCGGGGTCGGCCGCCCGGTTTGGCCCCGGTAATCAGATGCTGGACATTAGATCACTGGCTGTCAGTCAAATCTGTAAAGTATCGTTCTGTTTTAACAAGGACTACGCATACCACAATTTGGCCGACAGCCTTTACTCATTAAAAGGCCTCTAAGAGAGGCCCCTTCTCCAGTATCTGCTGTGGATTAACGGGAACTATAAGGATAGTGCAACATCTTACTTCAAAACCAACACCTCAGCACGCGCGTTATACGGAGTATACGCCACCTGTGAAATTAAATTGCACTTGTGGATTCCACTTGTGGAATTAAGGATCAAAAAAGGGCCGGCGCGAGCGCCGGCCCCCAAAGCCCAAAAGAAAGAAGGCATAAATGCCCTTTCTAATTCAACTCCATAATACGCCCTCCTCAGAACTGACCTTGCCGTTCCCGTGAGACCCGGAATCCACCCCACTTCCCCCATCACTTTCACCATTCGGTTCACTTAAAGATCCGACAACCACGGTGCCCGCTGCCCAACCGAAATCAGAATCGGCATGCGATGAGCAATACAGATCATCACAAGAAGACGATGCCAACTCCCAAATCCCGTCGTTCTTCCCGCTAGGAACAAGCCGCGTATCCTTACTCAGAATCGCACTAAAACTAGCCAACCGTCTCTCATCATCCTTCTCGTCGCCAAAGTAAAGCTCTCCCTCTTTGGCCTTTTCAAAAAGCTCCTTCCTATGCAGGCGCCCATGCACAGACAAAAGCTCAACAACGAAATCCCCCACCAACTCCGCGTGCGTCCTGTAACCTGGCCCGTTCATCTCGTTAGCTATATTCCTCTCCAACATAGCAAGAACGCCCTTGACCGCCTCCACATCACGGTTCAAGTTCTCCTGCTGTCTTTCAAGAAGAACAAGTCTTTTCCGAATCTCAGCCAACAATGCTCGGTCTTTCATTGCCCATTTTCTCCTAAATCTCATATTTGCAATTTTCCGGTAAGAATAAACCTTGATTAAGACAGAATTGCCTGTATGGTAAAATTGTGAACCCCCGGCAGGACTCGAACCTGCAACCCGCGACATCGACTGCCGGAAAAACGTGATGAAAACCTACCAAATCTTCCTGCTGCTCGCAGCAGTCATGTTGCTGCTCGCTTCCTGCAAATGGCGCACGCCCGTCAAGTTCACGGTCGTGCGCCCGTCCCAACTTCTCATAGACGACAGCCACCCCACCAAGAACGTGCTGACCTGGGCGGAATTCGAGGGGGCGGAATTCTATGAAATCCAGGCCAGATTCAAGGGCAGCAAGAGCGACAAACCGACGGAGTGGCTGACACTGCGCCAGATGCACCCCCACAACACTTTCGAGCAGACAGATGTAAGACCCGGTGTGATATACGAGTACAGGATCCTACCCCTAAGCGGCCAGCTACAGGTCTTGGGGACGTGGTCCCATACCGTAAGCCGCACTGTGCCAGAGTAGTCAACAGACAACCCAGGCTAAACTCCATGCCGGTCTTCGACATCCCCCTGCTCGCCCTAAAGATGCTGGTCGCGCTTTCACCCTCCATTGCCGCCCTTGTTTTCTGGAAGATAAAGACGAAACCGGCCTGGGCCTGCGCCTTCGCTGCGCTCGGCGTCTTCTCAATCTACAATCTGTTAGACCCCCACTTCTCGCTTTTACTACAGAAGTACACGAGCCTCGAATTCAATTTCTTTCCGGCAGTGGGCTTCCCGGAGTTGAGCAGGATAATACTAGGGCTGTCTTACGGGGCAGCGCGCGAGGGAATCAAGTGGCTGGTGATGAGCCTGCCCTTCACCAAGATCAACAGATGGCAGGACGCGGTGTTCTTCGGCTTGACCTACGCCGGAATAATTGCCCTCGAAAATCTGCGCTGGCAGACGCTAAGAGCCCTGGTCAGGGGCCACATATCACTCGAAGTCGTGACATCGAACAACCCTTCACAACCACTGCTGGAAATCCTATTCAATCCCGGCAGGGAGACCCTCGCCGCAACCGTCGAAGAGATCCTGACGCAATTCAGTTGGTGGCCCCAGGTGGGCATCTGGGTCTTGAACTGGCACGCCTCTGATATGATTATGAACGTAGGCACTTCGCTGGCAGTCTTCTACAGCGTCAAGGCGAGGAAGGTATGGCCCGCGGCCGCGGCCGCTCTGTGCATGTCAACGGCATACCTCGTGAAGTTCTCAACGCAGATGCTGGTCACAAGAGATTTCCTGATAGCGGTCTACAGTAACTTCCCGCCCCTACAATGGCTGGACACGTTTTCGGTCGGCAATACGACCTACGGCCTTATGATAATCACCATTCAAATCCTGAAAGATATGCTGGCAGTCCTCCCAGCTCTGCTGCTGGGATTCTACGTCTACTACGTTTACAAAAAACGGGCGGCCAATGCCCTTTGAACGGCGCTGTCCCAACTGCAAAAAGGAGTTCCAGCACGAATACATCCACCCCTTGGAAGATCGCAATCTGTGTCCGACTGCCAGGCGATGGACCCCGGCTACCATGACAAGAAACTGCTTTCGGATATAGGACGATTCCTGCTGTGGACCGGCGGACTGACTCTACTGATAACTGCGGCGTCGATGCTGAAAAGGCTGTTGGCGTAGCGCAGCACCCCCAACAAGCGGACAGCAAAGAATGAGAAGAAAGCTAATGCGCGGGCTCTTGGGAATCCAGAAGATCCAGCGAGATCCCCCCAAGAAGTTCCTGAAAAAACACAGCCGATGGTCAACTGTAGT
The DNA here is from genome assembly GCA_965207495.1 of Caldilineaceae bacterium. Taxonomy (GTDB): domain Bacteria; phylum Chloroflexota; class Anaerolineae; order Caldilineales; family Caldilineaceae; genus Bin5. The sequence goes on along the minus strand of OZ242287.1, from coordinate 256,646 downwards.
GCTGTGGATGTTCGCGTTCTTCTTCATAGCGAACATGGCCGCGGCGATGCTACCCATCTTTGAGCCCCTGGAATACGACCCGACCCCAACGTGGCCGGCTCTGCCGGCCTCGCACCCAATGGCAACGCCAACCCACTACCCAATGCTGCCGCCGACGGCGGAACCAACTACCGATACTGACGGATAGGCGTCGGCGGATCGTCGAAAACGTTGGGCTTTTCGCCGATAATATCGAGTCTGCGCCTGACGAGACGCGACCAGGGACTGATAGGAATTTGCCCCCTGTCCATGCTTCGCACCCGGTAGGAGTACGTCATACCTTCGAGAATGTCAGTCTCTTCAAAGCGAGGTTCAAAGACAACGTAGAAGTCCTGCGAGGAAGGACTCTGAACACCCTGCCTGTAGATCGTCCTGATAGAGGTCACTTCGTAGACGGACGCACGACCCACCCAGGTGACAACGTTGGTGGCGGTGTTCTCTTTGTCGATGCTAAGATAGGCTGGACGCTGTTTGGCCGAGGTCGGCGGAAACCCGACGAGAAGATGAAACAGCAGGAGCAGGACCGCAGCCAGGAACATATACCGCTTGCCCTTGATTCGCTTGTGCCAGACGGGTTTGCTCAGGATGGGTTGACGCTCTCTTTTGACAGTCATGTTTACCTCGGATTCCAACAGCAAAATTCCAATAAAGGGCTGCCCGGAATAGTCAACCCCTACAACGTAACGACCAAATACAAGGACAACAACTAAAAAGCCGCAGGCTCCCGCCTGCGGCTAACCCATTCAAATCAACCCCGTTCCCGGATAAACCACCCACATATGGGATAATTGGGGATAAAACTGGGGATAACTTCCGAAAAAGGGGATAAACTCTGCTTATAACCCCACTCCCTCCTTATCCCCATTTCCTGCGAGTTATGCTCACTTGGGTACAACCTGCGGGGAATTACTACATCTAGTGTCGAGCATCTGTTCGGCGGATCATCCCATCCAAAACTATCCTGCGCCACCCTCTGAATTATCCCCGCTGAAATCGCGCGCCTCGCGCCGCCCCACCACTACATACAGACACGGTCCTCTCAGACCTCCACATATAGTTTCTCGGTTTCACATATCCCCATGTCCCCAGCCCCTACGAAGTCATACTAATTAATCTAAAAAAGAAAGGAATAACAATTTCTCTCAAAAAAGGAAGAGTCAACCAGTATCAAGCTGAATGGAATCCGGTGAAAAATGAGGCAATGGATTCGAATAACCGCCCCAGCCATCTACGACCACATAGGGAACAAAGCGGATGCCAAAATGGAAATGCTGTCCTGGCTTGGGTAGTTGACTATAGTACCCGAGCAGCTCACCCCGTTCGACACGCTGGCCTGCGTCGACAACAAACGTCTGAAAGCGCGTGTAGAGAGTCTCGCCCCACGGGTGGGCGATGCGGACAAAGCGGCCATACCGTTCGCGGTCATTGCCGATTGTCGTGATGATGCCGCCGTCCACCGCGATGATTCTCTCGTATGGGACCATTTCAAAGTCGACCCCATTGTGTCCGAGGAGCGCTTGTGCGCCTATGACATAGCGCCGGTAGTACTCCGGGCGGGCGCCCCACTCCTGAACGACTCGCCGCCGGCCTTCAAACGGCGCCGTCAGGTAGACGCCCTCCGGTTCGAAACAACCGTTTTCGATTGCGCCTTGAACAAAGTCGAAAGACATCGGCTGGGCGTGGGTTTAGCCTTGATAAGGTCGGTGTCCAGGCGCGACGCCTGGTTCTGAAGAATCCACGATCTGGACCGGCCGAGGCGGATGGAGTCCGCTGCAAACCTAAGTCAAATTCTCTGTTCGGATTCGACAACAACTCTGTAAAAAGGTATACTTATCGAATGCGCCCTTTTCGGTGCAGGACGCAACAGATTGGGACCTGAGAGGACTGCGAGTAGTATAGTTGTGTCCGCGGATTTGACAAAGAAAATCACGACAAGGAAGAGACTGTTCGATGCCTATTTATGAACTTGCCTGCAAAGAGTGCGGTCATCAATACGAACGCATCGTGTCATTTTCCAGCACCGTTCTTCCCGCTTGCCCAGCCTGCAGCTCGGTCGAAGTCACCCGGCTTCTCAGCCAGCCGGCCATTCACTTCAAAGGCAGTGGATGGTACATAACCGACAGCAAAAAAGAGGATGAAAAGAAGAAGGCCGCGGCGGAGAAGACACCGGCGCAAAAGACAGAAAGCAATGGCTCTGGGCCGGATAAAGCCACTGAGAGTGAATCAAAGAGCGAGTCCAAAAACGAAGCCAAATCGGAATCGAAGACCAGTTCAACGAGCGAAAAGAGCGCAACAAAGGAAAAGAGTTAGCTTGCGCCCGGTTTGATACCGGCCGCACATCTGAAAGCATAGCGCGCACAGCGGAGTGGAAGCGCAATGGGCTGCGCTCCTGTCGATCAACACCCTTGCACCTTCGGTAAGGGTGTTTTTGTACCGTTCAAAGCGGCGCTGGGGGACGAAGGGTCCGAACTTTGCGGAACGAGTGTGAGGCGTGCTGCGCGTGACGCCTGGCTTTCAGGGTACCGCTTCCAGCTTGTCAGCCAGAAGGGAAGCGAGAAAGGTGCGCTCCTCGTCGCCATCGAAGAGGATTTTGATCCGCTTATCCACGCCCTCCCCGTTCACTTCCGTAATTACGCCGTCACCGAAATGTGTGTGGACAATGCGCTGCCCGCAATCGAGTTGCGCCAGCTTGCGCTGTTGCGACCGGGTCGGCTGCGGCGCTTTCACTGCCGCCGCCTCCTGCAACGACGTGGCTATGTTCGCTTCCCGGTCCCGCCAGGCCTCCGCCAGCGTGCCAACCGTCTGTTCCGGATTCCTGGAAAGGGTGAAACGCAGTTGATTGGCCCTTTGCACGGCCGCGGCCAGCGCATCCATCGAGACGCCTTTCTCCTGGTCGCTGCGGCCATCCAGCGCTGTCAGACGCCTGGCCCGGCTCAAAACCGTCAAAAAGCGGTCCATCTGCTTGATTGGATCGTCAAACGGGTCGATCACAGCCAGCTGAAAGCCATGCAACCGGCACAGTTCATCGCGTGTCTGGTCGCGCTGCTCCTCCTCCAACAGTTCCCAGTCCCCGCGCCGGCGCCGCCCTTTGCCCGTCAGGCCGGCAAAGCGCACCGCGACACCGACAGACTGGCACAGATAGTCCAGTTTGAGACGGCGGCGGGTAGCAGGGTTGATCAACCAGTCCGGGCTGACATTGGACTGCAGGTCGGGGTCATCGAATACACGCGCGAAGATCTCGCGCCAGGCGTTCACTGATAGATACGCGGAGGCCATGGAATTGTTACCTTGGAAACTTTCAGTTTACAGTCTTTCGTGAGCACTCGCTTGTCAACCGAAATTTGACGGCTGAAAATTGCACGCAGAAGAAAATACATTGTACAGAACCGTACCTGCCAAGCAAAAAGTGGCAGCCGTTCACAAGCAACAACACCCACCGCAATGACGACACCGGACACCCGCAGCGCAGACCCCCCGAACGGCAACGGAGGCGTGCGTGCGCTGGATAGCAAAGGGATCGCCAGCGCCGCCACGCTGGTCATCCTGCTGTTCATCCTCAGCCGCGGAACGGGCCTGCTGCGCGAGATGATCATCGGCGCCCGCTTCGGCACCGCAGCCGATCTGGACGCTTACCTCGCTGCTTTTCGCATCCCCGACCTGCTCTTTCAACTCGTGGCCGGCGGCGCACTGGGCAGTGCCTTCATCCCCACCTTCGCCGCCGCCTGGACAGAGGACAGCCAGCAGCAGGCGTGGCTGCTGTTCAGCCGCGTCCTGAACCTGTTGACCCTGTTCCTCATCCTCCTGTGCGGGCTGGCGATGCTGTTTGCCGAACCCCTCGTCGCCAGGGTGATCGCGCCGGGCTTTTCCGTCGAGCAGCAACAGCTGACCGCCTCGCTGATGCGCTGGATGCTGGCGAGTACGGTCGTCTTCGGCGCAAGCGGCCTCATCATGGGCGCGCTCAACGCAGTGCAGCATTTCATGTTGCCGGCCGTCGCGCCCGTGCTCTACAACTGCGCCATCATCGCCGGAGCCTGGCTGCTCGCGCCGGCAATCGGAATCCACGGCCTCGTGATCGGCGTGGCCGCCGGCGCCGTGCTGCATCTGCTCGTGCAGCTGCCGGCTCTCCTGCGGCAGAAGGTGCGCTATCGCTTCAGCTTCCGGGCTGGCGACGCTCAGGTGCAGGAAGTGGCGCGGCTGATGGGGCCGCGCGTGCTGGGCCTGCTCTTCGTCCAGCTCAACTTTCTCGTCAACACCATCCTGGCCAGCGGCCTGCCGGACGGCAGCCTCAGCGCCCTCAACTACGCCTGGCTGCTGATGCTACTCCCGCAAGGCATCTTTGCCCAGGCCGTGGCGACCGTTGCCTTCCCCACCTTCTCGGCGCAGGTCGCCTCCGGCAACCGCGCCCAACTGCTGGAAACGCTCACCGGCCTGCTGCGGCTGATCCTCTTCCTGTCGATTCCAGCTGCGTTCCTGCTCTTTGTGCTGGACGAACCGTTGATCGAGCTTCTCTTCCAGCGCGGGCAATTCGACGCCGCCAGCACCCAGGCGGTCGCCTACGCACTGCGCTTCTATGCCCTCGGGCTGGTCGCCCATGCTGTCGTCGAGATCGTCGTCCGGGTCTTCTACGCACTCCATGACACCGCCACGCCGGTGGTCGTCGGCGTCGCCACCATGGCGCTCAACATCCTCCTCAGCCTGGCCCTGATTGGCCGCCTGAGTTTTGGCGGCCTCGCCCTGGCCAACAGCATCGCCACCGGGCTGGAGATGCTCGTTCTGCTGATCCTGCTGGGGCGCAAAGTGCGCGCTTACAGCCAAGAGACAGGACAGCCAGAAACCGGGCTGGGTCTGCCTGTACGCCCACTTCTGACGAGCGGTGGGCGCTCGCTGCTGGCGTCCGCCGTCATGGCCGGCGCACTCCTCCTCGGGCTCGAACTTCTGCCCGCCGGCGCCCTCTTCGGGATTCCAGCCGGCTGGGTCGCGGCCGTCGCCGGGGCAGGGCTTGGCGTCCTCATCTATGCGCTTGCCAGCTATCTCCTGGGCAGCGCCGAGATTCGCCAGCTGGCCGCCCTGGCCCGCAGACGCGCGCAAACGTAGAGCTAACCCTACGCTAACACAGGAGTAAGCAACCGCAGCTATACTGGATGCGTAATGTTATAATACAGCTACAATTCAGCCCGTTCAGCCAGGTGACAGCGTCCTGTCAGGTGCACGTCAGGAACCGAACGCCAGGTTTGTGTAAACTTAGAACGTAGACTTGGAAAACGGTTCCAAGCCTGCGTTCAGCCGGATAACAAACGAATCGGCCGCAACCGGAGATTCGTCTGATAGTTGAAAACTCTCTACGAGGTGAGTTATGTTTTTCTTCGATCCGCTCTATTTCATCATCAGCCTGCCCGCCCTCGCGCTGGGCTTGTGGGCGCAGATGAAAGTCAAATCTACGTTCAAGAAGTATTCGACGGTGTCCGCGGGGCGCGGCGCGGCCGGCGCGCAGGTGGCGCGGCGTATCCTCGATTCCAACGGGCTGGGCCACGTCAACGTCGAAGAGTCGCGCGGCTTCCTGTCCGACCACTATGACCCGAGGTCGAGGACGCTGCGCCTGAGCCCGCAGGTCTATCGAAGCGAAAGCGTGGCCGCGGTCGGCGTGGCCGCGCACGAGGCCGGACACGCCATCCAGCACAGCACCAACTACGCGCCGCTCGCCCTGCGCAGCGCCATCGTCCCCGGCGTGCAGATCGGCAGCTGGCTGGGCCCGATCATCTTTATCATCGGTATGTTCATGGGCTCCGGGCTGGGATTCACGGTCTCCCTGGTCGGGCTGATCCTCTTCGCCGCGGTCGCAGTGTTTACGCTGGTGACGCTGCCGGTGGAGTTCAACGCCAGCAAGCGGGCCAAGGAGATCCTGGTGACGCAGGGGTTCGTCGGCCAGCACGAGATGAAGGGGGTCAACGCGGTGCTCGACGCCGCGGCCCTGACCTACGTTGCGGCGGCCATCCAGGCGATCACGACGCTGCTCTACTACGCCTTCATCCTGTTTGCCCGCAGCCGTGACTGAGCGGTCCGTTTCCGCGCGCGCAAAGCATTCAGCGATGTGCGGCATCTGTATTCGCGCAAACGCCGCGCATCGTTCTAAGGGAGTGTGAAATATGTTTACGGGTCAGCAATCCTCTGTGCGCTTTTTCCGCACGGGACAGCGAATCTCACAGCAGGCAGGCGGTTTCGGGCGCTGGCTGTTCATCGCACCGGGGCTGATACTAATTCTCTTTGGCGTGGCGATTCTGCTCTGGCCGGAGTTGTTGGCCTATATGGTGGCGGGGCTCTTCATCGCGATCGGCTTCAGCATCACCGGTTGGGGCTGGCGCCTTTCCCAACGGCGCCGCAATGCCTCGGCCCGCTGGCAAACTATCGACGAGTATTGAAAACAGAGGTTCTCAGTAGCCCGTGCAGGGACCTGATCACCGATCACGGGCTACTGACCACTGACCACTGGTGTTCAGCCATCGTCAATCTCGATGGTGTGCTCTTCCTCGCCGGACCGCCACACACCGCTGCGATCGCCGACCGACCATTTCGAACGGATATGGATGAACCGGCTGCCCCGCCCTCTGCGCGGCTGTGCCGGCGGCCGCGGCGCGTTGCGGCTGAGCGCGTTGGCGGCCAGCGTCGGCAGCTGTTTCTGCAGCAGTTGCAACCCGGCCCGCAGCGCCAGCCCTGCCAGGCCCGCCGCCACCGGCAACCCGACCTTCGCCATCACCGCCGGCAGATTGGTGCGGCCTTCCAGCGGGTGGCCGCCTTGCGTATTGTAGCCGCATTCGCCGCAGTGCCGCGCCGCCACCGCCACATCCTGCCCACAGTTCGGGCAAACCCGAAACACCTCGCTCATACCTGGTTCCTTTCCCCGGAAAATTGAGTATCCACAAGTATAGCATCCATTTCGCGATCGCTAAAGCAGGGGGCGCGAGCAAGGTGCATCCCAAAATGGGGGTAAATGCTCTTGTACCTCTGGTTCTGAGTAGACCGTGTCCAGTCCACACATCCATCCCCGAAAAGTCGCCTATTCACTGACCACTAGCCACTAGCCACTGACCACTGACCACTGCAGTTGGGCGTTCGGGCCTTCGGCCCTCTCTTGTGCAGGGGCTGCGCCCCCGCAACGCCCCGCCCTTACTAGCCACCGTGTTCATTCTTCCCCAGCAACATGTCTAGAGCAAGGTATCTAGCCAACAGTATTCCCCCTACCGCTCCGGTAGGGGCAGGCCTTGTGCCTACCCTGTGCCCCCCAAAATCAAGGGACTCCCCCCGGCAAACAATTCCAGCCCCAGCCGGCACAATCTCCCCGCCAGACTGTTTCCACCCCAAATCTGGTATGCATCCCCCGGTCTAATTTTGGGGGCTTGGTGAGAAAAAAAAGATAATGATATAATGTAACAGGTTGAAGCATCAAGTTCGCCCCTTTCCAGTCCACAGGCACAACTCATGGCTGACGTCGTGCATACTCCACACGCTGACTCGGGCAGCATTCCAATGCATCGCGCGAGCCAGGATTCGTTGGCCCAGAGGGTATGGCGGGCGAAGCGCTACTACCTGTACCTCGTGCCTATTTTCGCGCTGCTGGGCGTCTTCTCCTACTACCCGCCTCTGATGGCGCTCTACTACTCCTTCACCAACTATGACGGCCTCAGCGGCAGATTTATCGGGCTGGAAAACTTCACCGACCTCGCCGGCGACCGCATCTTTCTCGCCTCCGTCAAGAACGCCGTCATCCTCCTGTTTGCCAATATGGTCACCGGTGTCATCCCGCCGTTGCTGGTCGCGGAGTTGCTGTTCTCCATGCGCAGCCAGCGCTTTGGGGATTTCTATCGCACGGCGTTTCTGATCCCGACGCTCGTGCCGGCCATCGTAATCATTCTGACCTGGCGTTATATCTATCATGCCCGCTATGGCCTGATCAACAACGTTCTCACCGCGGTTGGCCTGGACTTTCTGACGCATGACTGGCTGGGCAGCTTCGATACGGCGCTGGCGGCGCTGGTTTTCTTCGGCTTTCCGTGGATCAACGCCACCATGATGTTGATCCTGCTGGCCGCGCTGATCGATATTCCCAGAGAGTTAATCGATGCCTTCCGGCTGGATTCATCTTCGACGTTTCAGCGGATCAGAAACGTCGATCTGCCCTATATCGTTGGCGCGATACGTTTGGTGCTCGTGTTGAATGTCATCGGCACCTTGCAGGGATTCAATCTGCAATTTGCCATGACGGGCGGAGGCCCCGGTTCAGCGACAATGGTGCCGGCATTTCATATGTACAGCCAGGCTTTCTTTTCTTCACGTTTCGGGTACGGCTCGGCGATAGGCACACTCCTGTTCCTGGTCATTATTGGCCTGACCGTGATGACGCGCCGCTATTTACGGTCAGGCATTGAGTACGAAGCCTAGAGGCGCATTGCCAGGGCGCCGGCCGCCCTGGAGCCGCAACTGATCGATTTCGTTTCTTTGCCGTCGATTTGCAGGAAGGAAAGAGAATGTTCTTCAGCGTAACAACGGGCGTGAGCCGTAGAGGGCCATCGCAGCATGACGCGATTCTGGTGGGGTTGCAGCGTTTTCAAGGGCTGCTGCACATTGTCCTGATTCCGACTCTGTTGTTGTCTCTTGCGCCGCTCGTGCTGTTGCTGATCGATGCCGGCAAGACGGCCGACCAGTTCGAAGCGCATCCCTGGACGCTGACGTTGCCCTATCACTTCAAGAACTATTGGGTTATGGCCGGCGGCATGGGCCGCTACATCCTCAACAGCAGCATTATCAGCGGAATCGCGATTCCACTTGCCCTCGCGCTGGCGAGCTATACCTCCTACGTCTTCGCCCGGTTCAGTTTTCCCGGCAAAGAGACGCTTTTTTATGCGATCATCATGTTGATGATGATTCCGTTCGTCCTCTATCTTGTGCCGCAGTATCTGTTGGTCTTAAGCCTGGGTATGATGAACACGCGCTGGGCGCTGATTTTTCCGTATGCGGCCGGGGGCGCTGTCTTTGGCGTCTTTCTCATTCGTCCCTTCATGGCCGGGCTGCCTGAGGAGCTGTTCGAGGCCGCGCGCATCGACGGCGCGGGCGATTGGCAGGTCTTCTATAAGATTGCGCTGCCTCTGTGCCGGCCAATTATGGCGACGCTGATGATTATCCTGCTGCTGGGGCAGTGGAATGACATCATCTGGCCGTCGGTGACGTTGACCTCGGACAAGGTGTACACGGTGACGCTCGGTATATTCAGCATTGCAAAATCCGTTTTTCATGGGTCGAGTCTTGGCCAGACGCAATGGGGATTCATGTTTGCTGCCTTTGTCATCTCCTCGCTGCCGCTCGTGTTCGTGTTCATACTGGCGCGCAAGGCGTTCATACAAGGGTTGTCGAGCGGGGCGCTCAAATTCTAGGCATTCCTACAGAGGGCAGGCCGTGAATGCAGAAAGTGCAGGGGAACAGAGGAGAAGCCTATCGATCGATGCACAGCAAACGGACAGTTTCAAACGGAACTTAAGCCAAATAAGGAGAAGCTACCGATGAAAACCAAGGGTACGTTTGCGCAAACACAGACGAGCCCGCGACGCCTGATCTTCACCGTGATCGCTGTCGCGCTTGTCGCACTGATGGGCGCCTGCGCGCCGCAGGTGGTCGAAGTCGAGCGGGTGGTCGAGAAAGTGGTGGAAGTCCCGGCAACCGGCCCGCCCGTGCTGGACTACGAGGGTGAGCTGGTCGTCATGTTCGACGGGGGCTACATGCCGCCCGAGGGGCTCACAGACGCCCAGAAAGCGGCGGGTGAGACCGGCAACGAGTACATGGCGGAGTTGATCGCCCAGTGGGAAGATATGCACCCGGGTATCGACGTCGTGCCCTTCGGCGTGCCGGAGGCGCCGCCCGGTGCGCAGACCTCTCTGATCTGGTACATGAAAACCGCGATAGCCGCCGGTCAAGGACCCGATCTTATGCGCTACTACGGCAGCACCGGCTACGATGGCGCTGAAGGCGACAGAGGGCTGCTGACCCCCCTGGATACCTACTTCCGCCAGCCCAACCCGTATGTCGAGGAGGGCAGAGCAGGCAGCGAGCGCTGGGTCGACCAATGGGAGAACGGGTTCGATGGCATACTGGCGCAGAGCAAGAGCCTGGCCGGACGCTACTACTCGATTCCGCTCGAGACCGCCGCGCCGTCGCTCATCTACTACAACAAGACCGTGCTTGATGACCTGGGCCTGGAGTTCCCCAGCCCGCGTACAAACATCACCGCACTGGTCGCGTTGTTGGAGGAGTTGCAGGCAGCGGGCTATGAGACGCCCATGCACCTCATGTGTTGTTCGCCCGCCGGCAACTGGGACAGTCTGATTTTCGATCATTCGATCGTCGAGCCAAAAGGGCTGGTGGAATGGCGGCTGAGCTACAAGGTCAGCCTGAGCGACAATGTGATCGAGGCTGAGGAGTTCGTGCGCGCCATCAAGCAGGGCCTGTTCGCGGCGACCGATACCGAATACAAGGAGACGCTGCGGCTTGGAAAGCTGTGGGTGCCCTATGTGACCGAGGAGTGGAAAATCGGGGCGCCGGTGCAGTTGAGCGATTTCCTGACCGGCAAGGTGGTGGTACGCATGAGTGGTTCTTGGGAGGCCGAGAGCATTCTGGGCAATCCTGAGGTCGATTTTGAGGTGGGCGTGGCCTCCGGCCCGGTGGTCGGCGTGGAAGATTCCGAGTTTTCGCTTGAAGAGGAGCCGGGGCCGTTTGTGGGCGGGCCGGCCGGCGCGTGGGTGGTGAATGCCGCCGCTGTCAAGCGCGGTACTGTCGATGTTGCGGTTGACTTCCTGCAATTCCTTTCCGCCAACTGGAGCCATGCGGTCAAAGGCCGCCCCGGCCTGGTCCCCGTGATCAAGGATGTGGAGCCGAACGTGCGGCCGGAGGTGGCCGAACCGGCCAAGGCGCATATTCCGACAAGTGTGATGCGCTGGTCGTATGCTGACATGGTTGATGCGGGCGCACGCGAAGAGGCGTTCATCATTCTGCAGGAGTACTATCTGGACCAGATAACTCTGGATGAGGCTGCCGAGCGCATGCAAGAGGTCTGGGTGGAGTGGGCCGACCGTGCGATTGAGACGAACAGCACGGAAAGCGGCGGCACCTGGGATCTGAGCAAGTGGTAGGAGCGGGGCGCCTGCAGGGCGACCTGCGCCGCCGCCAGGAGTGATTATCAACAGGCCGGTCATGGGGAGCGCCCCGTGCATCCCCATGACCGGCGCACTGTCCAGGAGAGCGATATGGCGCAGACGGCGATTCAACAGCTTGAGGGCTGTATCGAGGCGCTGCAAAAGGGGGCGCTGACGGAAGAGCAGCTGCGGCAGGTTATTGACGCCCTCCGCCGAGGCGGTGCGGGGCAGCAGGATTTGCTCTATCTGCAGGCCGGCCAGACTTCGGTGGCTTCGCAGGTGATAGGGTTTTCGCTGGTGGAGGGCGGTGAGGTCGTCGAGCAGCATCCGGGCGATCCATGGCCCTACGATACCGTGCTTGACGCCATGCGCGACGGCTGGCGGATCGTGCAGTTCCCCAATCTGGCGCTGGTGCCCGATGAGAACCGGCCCACCGGGCTGGGCTGCGAGTTCATTCTGGAGAAGTGGAGATAGAGCGATGAAAATCTACTACGACTGTGAGCCGACCCTGAATGATAACGAGGTCCTGGAGCTGTGCAAACGGGGCTATATCCGGCTGGACGCGGTCGTGCCGGACGACGTCAACGCCCGCGTCCGCGCCTTTCTGGAGAAGAACAGTTCGCATGAGCCGACTGAGATCCTGTATGAAGATTGGTTTCTGGAGGGCGTGATCAAGAATCCGCAGGCCGCCGGCGCGGTGCGGTCGCTGCTGGGCGTCAATTTCGGGCTGCCGCTGCTGATGAGCAATCACCGCGTCGAGTATCCGACCGAGGCGCAGGGCTGGCACCGCGACGGCAATTCGAAGTTCACGCATGAGCTGCGCAACCTGCAGGTCTTCTATCTGCCGCAGGACTGCACGATGGAGATGGGGCCGACCGAGATTATCCCCGGGACGCATCTTCTCTACTCGGCCAACGACCACCTCAAGCATCTGGACCGTGTGCGCGGCAGCGAGTTCATGGCCGGGCCGGCCGGCTCGATCTTCATTACCGTCTACTCGATCTGGCACAGGCGCTCGACTTCGATGCGGGCCAAGACGCCGGGGGTCAGGAATGCGCTGAAGTACAACTATTTCCGCACCGCCGCGCCGCAACGCGACTGGTGCATCGACCCCGACTTCGACTTCGGCAACGCGCCCTACCTGCCGGTGGGGGACTCCGGCTACTATCGCGATATATGGCTGGCAGCCAGCCATGCCGCCGAGATGTTCCTGTGGCTGTGCGGCAAACACGCGCAGTTCCAGACCGAGGGCGGACAGACCTGGCCGCTGAACGCGGCCACGGCCCGCTTCGCCGACGCGCCCTTCGGCGTTCCCCCGGGGCTGTGAGAAGCAGGAGGATGCCGGGAAGGGAACGACGTCTTCACGCAGAAAGGACGGCAATGTCCGACTGACTGACGCTGCCGGTGGGACGATAGTGCCTCTGACAAAATGTTCGCTATATGCGGACATTTTTCTTTGGGCAGGGAATCGGATATTGAATGGAGGACAAGATCGGACAGTATGCCATCGAACCGGCATCGTCGGCCAACCACTACCTGCAATATCGGGCTGTTCAGTCCGGGACGCGTGTCAAATCCTGTTTCCAAAACCACAGACCTATGCTAAATTGACCCACATACCTATCCCACCCAGGAGAGCACCATGATCCACGACAAAACCAATCACACCGGCGACGGCGAACCCACCCTCACCGACTCGCAGGTGCTCGAATTTTGCCGCGATGGCCATCTGCTCCTGAAGGGCGTCGTGCCCGACGAAATCAACCGCCGCACCTGCGACTATCTCGAAGGCAGGATCCCCGCCAACCCCAGCTACATCCCCGACGGCCTGACCGAAGCCGACCTCAAGCGCATCCGCGCCTCCCACGAGCCGAGTACTATCCTCCTCGAAGACTGGTTCGTTGAGCATGTGATGCTCAATCCACATGTGGTCGGCGTCATGCGTTCGCTGCTGGGCCGCAACTTCGGCCTGCCCATCCTGACCAGCCATCACCATGTCGAGTGCCCCATGCCGTCCCAGGGTTGGCATCACGACGCCGACCACGTCTTCGGCCCCGAGCTCAACTTTGTCGAGGTCTTCTACTTCCCCCAGGATACCCCCGTCGAACTCGGCCCGACCGAACTCGTGCCCGGCACCCACATCATGCCCACCAAGCGCCCCAACGACGAGGGCGGCCTCTTCGCCGATGGCCCTGCCGGCACCATCGGCATTCACCACCAGAGCATCCTGCACCGCCGCGGCCTCTCCACCGCCAAGGGCACGCGCCACATGCTCAAATACAACTACTGGCGCACCACGCCCCCGCAGCGCGACTGGATCATTGAGCCGGAGTTCGACCTCCAGGGCGCCTACTATGGCGGCCACAACCAGGCCCGTTACGTGGCCCACATGTTTTACTGGCTCAGCGGCAAGGGAGACGACTACCGCATCATCGGCGGCCAGGCCTGGCCGTGGACCAGCCCCAACCAGATCGGTCCCTCCTACGGCTTCGGCAGCGAGCGCGGCTACCAACCCGACTGGCGCAAACATAACCAGGACGGCTACGCGGTCTGAGCAACGAGATGATCCACGACAAAGCCAGTCACACCTTCGACGGCGAACCGACCCTGACCGACTCGCAGGTGCTCGAATTCTGCCGCGAAGGCCATCTGCTGCTGCGGGGCGCCGTCCCCGACGAGATCAACCGCCGCACCTGCGACTATCTCGAAGGCAAGATTCCGGCCAACCCCAGCTACATCCCCGACGGCATGACCGAGGCCGACCTCGAACAGATCCGCTTTTCCCACGCGCCCAGCACTATCTTCCTCGAGGACTGGTTCGTTGAGCACGTCCTGCTCAATCCACAGGTGGTCGGCATCATGCGCTCGCTGCTGGGCCGCAACGTCGGTCTGCCCGTCCTCGCCAGCCTCCACCGTGTCGAGTGCCCCATGCCCGCGCAGCATTGGCATAACGACGCCGACCACATCTTCGGCCCCGAACTCAACTTTGTCGAGGTCTTCTACTTTCCCCAGGACACCCCCGTCGAACTTGGCCCGACCGAGCTGGTGCCCGGCTCCCACATCATGCCCACCAAGCGCGCCGACGACGAGGCCGGCGTCTTTGCCGACGGCCCCGCCGGCACCATCGGCATCCACCATCACAGCATCCTCCACCGCCGCGGCCTCTCCACCGCCAAGGGCACGCGCCACATGCTCAAATACAACTACTGGCGCACCGTCCCGCCCCAGAGAGACTGGATCGCCGAGCCGGAGTTCGACTTCCAGCGCGCCTACTATGGTGGCCACGACCAGGCCCGCTACGTCGCCCACATGTTTTACTGGCTCTGCGGCAGGGGAGAAGAATACCGCATCATCGGCGGCCAGGCCTGGCCCTGGTCCCACCCCAGCCAGATCGGCCCCTCCTACGGCTTCGCCAGCGAGCGCGGCTATCTGCCGGACTGGCGCAAGCAAAACCGGGACGGCTACGCTTCTTAAGTTGTCAGTTTCTGGGTAACGACGCAGCTAAAGTCAATCCCCGACCCCAAGCGAGCCGGTCCCGCCAGTCTGCCTACTCACGCATCCCATGTCAGGATAATTCCCAGCCAGCCCTCGCCGCCAGTGGCGGCCCGCGCGTAGATCTCCGGTGCTTGCGTGTAGGGTATCCTGTGACTGATCAGGTGGTCGACTGCCAGTGTTCGGTCAGCAATTCGGCGCAGTACGACTTCGCGATCGCGTTGCGGCGTCCAGGGCCAGTAGACGTGCGGCACTTCGAGTTCGAGCTCGTAAGCGCCTAAAATATGCAATTCGCGGCGCAGCAACTCGACCTGGAGCCCGATTTCGGCTGTGCCGGGTGCGCTGCCAACCATTACCACCTTCGCCCGCTGGCCGGCGGCCTCGAAGACTGTTTGCAAAATTTTCGGATTGGCTGAGGCGTGAAAGAGACACTGAGCGCCGCCGGAGGTGACTTCGCGAACAGCCTCCACCGGATCCTCCACACTCGCGTTCACAACATGCGTTGCCCCGCTTTGGCGGGCAAGCTGGAGACGCTCCTCAACCAGGTCGACCGCGACGACAGGAAAGGCGCCGGCAAGCCGCGCCAGCGCGGTGACAAGCTGCCCAACGACACCAACGCCGAAAACGACCACCGACTCGTCGATCTGCAGACGCGCACGCCGGACTGCGTGCAATGTCGTAGCCCCGTTGATCGCAAACGTCGCCTGTTCGTCGGTCAGAGAGTCGTCCAGCTTCCGAATATAGCCGTTCTGCAGAGGCGAGCCGGTCACGTCAACGGTCCAGTGCGTGGCGTGGCGACCCATGATCAAGACCCGGGAGCCCGGCGCGAAGTCGGTGATGCCCTCACCCACATCCAGAACGCGGCCCACCGCGGCGTAACCCGGGTAGGCTACGTCGCGACCGCTTCGCCCCACGCCGCGGAGCGAGTTCAACTCTGTACCGGCACTGACCTGGCTGCGTGAAACCCGAACCAGCACTTCGTTGGCTCCGGGCGCCAATACAGTGAACTCTTCGACATTCACCCGCATACCCGGGCGAAAGACCAGACGGCTTCCCTGCATGGTTCGTGGCAAAGATTTCCAGCCGTACTACGCGGTTCCGAAAGTAAGCCCCAACTCGTTCAGCCATCTGCGATAGGCAATGGCAGTGCGGTCGGATCGCAGATGCAATTCAGCCTGCAAGTCCAGCGGTAGCATCTCGGGCCGTTGTGATTCCACGACGGGTATGTCCTGGTCGAACAGCTCGTCCTGGAACGCCCGGATTTCATCTTCAGGAACGTCGTACGCTGTATTCGTAGAAAGCCACAACCAGCCGCGGCTAACCAACTTTTCGACCGGTGTGACTGTGAAGAAAAAGGCGAACCTGGTCTCAGCAGTCGGTTTGACGACATAGACTGTCAAGGGGCGTTGAATATGGAAAGTGTAGGATGACGCATGCTCGGGGTCACTCCCGTCTGGCTTGGGTTGCCAGATACGAACATCCTTCGCAATGACGCCGCCTGACCCTACCTCGACCTCGTAATCCTCCATGTGCGGGTAGCGGTGGTCGCCCAACAGACCATCATGCACAAAGGGGAAATGGGCAACGTCTACAAAGTTTTCCAGGACACGCGGCGCACTGGCTTGGATATCGTAGGGGCCGCAGAAGGTCTTGTGATAGTTCGGCTCATCATATTCGGGATACGAAGGAACATCGTGTGCCGGATCGCCCAGGGAGATCCAGACCATGCCATATCTCTCTTGAACCCGGTACGACTGGGCCCGCGCCTTTTTCGGAGGCGCCTGGTCGGGGTGGGCCGGAATGTGTACGCATTGCCCCTCGCCGTTGTAGGCCCAGCCATGGTAGGGGCAGACGAGGTTATCATTCTCAACCCGACCAAGCGACAGACGCGTGCCCCGGTGAAGGCACAGGTCCCTCCAGGCCAGGACCTCGCCCTTGAGACGCCACAGCACGATATCCTCCCCCAGCACACGCGCAGATGAGATCCCTCCCTCTTTCAACTCCTGTGAGAGTTCGACCGGATGCCAGTCGTTGATAAGAACGGGGTCATTGATCATGATGGCGTCTCTCTGCAACACTCGGGTTATACATGTGAGTATGCGATTTCAGCTGCAGTATTCAGAGGCTTGCACATCCCCTGTCCGCATTCGAAGACCAGTTGAAACGAGACTGCGCTGAGATTGGCACCGCCGGCTCCCTGCAACGCCACCGTCAGGTTGCTCCAGCTACGACGCTGCCTGACCCTGCGTCAATACCTCGCACCCGGACTCGGTAATCAGAATGGTCTCGCTTGTGCCAGCGCCATACTCGCCCAGGACTCGCAAAGTGAAAGGCAGGTGAAAGGTCATGCCGGCCTGCAACGGGGCATGATTGTGCAGTTGGATGAAGAAATGGATCGGTTCCAACCAGTCCGGAGGGAAACCGATTCCGACCGAATAGCCGAAATTATAGTGGAACTGGATGCGATCCTCAATGGGCTTGATCGCCTTTTGGAGCGCGGCCGCCGCAACATCCGAGGTCGGGACGCCGGCACGCGCGGTCTCGACGATTGTCTCTACGGCCAGCTGGGCCGCGTCAGTCAACTCCTGACGTTCCGGCGGGGTCGGTCCCACCACGGTGGTACGCATGATAGGCGCGGTGTAGCGCCGCACGCAAGCCCCCAACTCGATGAAGACCGAGTCACCGTGCTGAATTGGGATGTGGCCCACGGTACTGTGGGCCAGGCCGGAACGATAACCGGCCGCCACGATGGGCTCTATGCACATGAAATCGCTGCCGTTGCACCGCATGATTTCGTATGCGGCGCTTGCCACAGCATGATCATGGACGCCTTCAGCTACCGCCGCCAGCGCAGCTTCCGCGCCCAACCGGGTGAGCCGGCCGGCCTCGCGCATGTAGGCAATTTCCGCCTCTGACTTGACCAGCCGCACCTCGTCTACAAGACCTGAAGCGTCCGTCCACTGGCTGTCGGCAAGCATCTGCCGCAGGCGACGGTAGTTGCTCACGCCAAGATTGGCGCTGTTCTCTTCGATACCCAGGCGTCTGTTGCGCAGATTCTGGTCATCAAGCAGGTTGACCAGTGACGCAACCGGATCGTCGTGCGCCGTGTAAAGCACCGGTTCGCTCAGCCACGCGCTGGCCAGGAAACGCCCCAGTTCAAAGTTGAAAATTAGCAATATGGGATCGCCGCTGTCGGGGACGATACAGCACTGGAAATCCCACGAGTTGACACTGTTGTAGCCGGTCAGATAGAACACGTTGCCGGCGCCGAATACGAGCAGCACATCGATTTCCCGGGCCGCCATTTTCGCTCGTGCTGCAGCCAGCCGGCTGTGATACTCCTCCAACGTGAACCAGTTCTCCTTCGGTATACCCATCGTGTGGCTCCATGAGAAAGCAATAGTTGATAAGCAAAGTGGAACTACGCAGCCGCAACTGATTCGCAACCCTGAACGAGGCGATTTAAGGTGTTCTCTCTCCTCACTTCTCTTCGCTCTCTCCTCGGTTTTTTGGGCGGTCGGGCCTTCGGCCCTCCCTTGTGCAGGGGCTGCGCCCCCGCAACGCCCCGCCCTTGCTAGCCACCGTACTGGTTCTTCCCCAACTTAGTGGCATGCCGACAGTGCGCCCCAACCAACCCGGCGGCTGCCAACCGAATACGCCATCAGAAAGCCCGACTGGCGGCGAAGACTAAGAGTTGGTCAAGACAGACACTGTATGCGGCTTAGCATTTACAGCAAAGTTGCGGAGGCCTGTTCATTCGCTGGCAACACAACCTGCAGGCCGACTGGAAGAAGGCGGAGCCTGTCGTTCTCTTCTCAACCGCGCGCGAAACCCCTGCCTTCGTCGTGAGGCTAGGACCCAGCGTTCAAAGATATGGCCTGCCCAGTTTCCGTGGAACGAATGATGGCGTCGGTTACCCGTAGCACATCCAGATTGCCTCGCCCGCTGACCTCCGGCTCCACGCCCTCAACAACGTAGTTGTGCAAGAGGCGTGCGACCCAGTTGATACCATCTCCTGGCTCAACATCGATCCCCTCCGCGTCCAGCGGCAAGGAATCAACGCGGCCGTCCTGGTATTCAGCGTGCAACGTGGTTGGGATGTCCTGGAGGGGGCCGCGCTGTACCAGCGTCGCCTCGGCGCACTCGATGCGGAATTCGTAGGCGCTGCCCCGTGCCTGGGAGGTCGACACCAACGTAAACGGAATGGAGCCATCGAATTCGATGGTCGCCACCGCCGAAGAGGGGGTGGGCCAGTTGCCCCAGGAAGGCTCGAATGAGTATCCGAAGACGCGCGTTACCTTGTGTTGGGCGAGTACTGACAGCAGCACATCGATCTCATGCACTGTCATCTGCCATAGCTGCATGTGCTCGCTCAAGGGGTAGTTACCCGAGCGCGGCTTATAGTGGTGCATGTGGCCGAAGCCGGGGGGCCCATAGGCCTGTTCCAGCATCAGCCGGCGCATGGTAAGTTCCGCCCGGAAGTAGCGGATCTGCTGCGTCACCACGATCTTCACCCCATGGGCATCCGCCAATTCAACCAGGCGCACCGCTTCTGCCAGATCGCAGGTGAAGGGCTTCTCAACCAGCACGTGCTTGCCCGCGAGGATCGCCTCCCGGACAAACTGCGCGTGAAGCCGGGCGTGGGTTGTTACGCCCACCGCGTCGGCCGGTACATGTCGCAGCGCGTCGGTCAGCGTGGTGAAACAGGCCGTCTCCGGCAGTCCAGTGGCCAGGCGTTCACGTTCCAGGAATTCCCGGGAGATATCCACCAGCGCCACCGGCCGCACATGGGGGGAGTCTTTCAGATGCTCAAGGTAGTGGCGGCCGCGCCCGCCTACCCCGACAAAGATCGCTCTCAGCGGTTCTTCAGCCATTGGGACGCCTCCCTGGATTCAATCCGAACTCCCGTGTCGGTCCGAAAAGTTTCTCTTGGCGTTCTTATCAGTACTCTGCCAGCAGGACGCCGCGCCCGAAGACGGGCGCCTTCACGCCGGCCAGGCGCAAAGCCGCCCAGATGCTCACCGCCGGCGCACTGACTACCGGTTTACCCAGATCGGTTTCCAGCGGTTCCATGATGGCGGCTGTGCGGATGCCGCTGCAGGCCAGCAATACGCACTCAGCACGCGCGGAGTTCACCGCGCGCGCCAGGTCATACCATACCGAGGGCGTCGAGTTACCGATCTGCCATTCGGTTTCCATGCCCGCGCTCTGGCTGCCGGTGACCTCGAAGCCGTGCCCTTCGAGGAAATCTACCAGGAGCTGTGTCACGTCCGGGGGGTAGGGGCCGGCCACTGCTACCCGCTGCACGCCCAGCGTCCGCAGCGCCTGGACCTGGGCGGTGCTTATCGTAGTCGCGGGAATGTCCACAGCTCGCCGGATGGCTGCGGAGATCTTCACGTCACCGCCCACGCCGCGCACAAAGCTGCACGAATTGCAGAGGAAAACGATGGCGCCGGGTCGGGTGATGCGCAGGGTCTCAGCCGCGTCCAGGATAGGCTCCAGGTCGGCGTAGCGGTCCACCATGTCCGGGCTGATTGGGTCGAAGCGGGTAGCAGTCCGGTAGCGCGTGAAAATCAGCGACACGCCGTCCGGCAAATAGTGCCAGAACTCGTCATCGTTGATGCCATCGTCCGGGGACAGGAGACCGAGACGCGTGCGCCAGCCGGGCACGCCGCCGCCTAACCTCCGAACCGAGGCCGTGGCCTGAGCTTCTGGCAAGTCCAATTCAGAAGAGGCAGCAAACCCGGTGTCGGCGCCGTGCCTGTCGAAAGATGCAGCCATGCCCGGCGCGTCGTCGTGCAGTCCTCCTCGAATGTCCGACTTGCCGTCTTCCTTCATCGTCCCATCTTATCCTTTCAAGCCGGTGAAGGTGACCCCTTCGACGAAATGTTTCTGGGCAAAGAAGAAGACGAGCAGGATCGGGATAAGCGTGGCCACTGAGGCAGCCATCATCAGGTGCAATTCACCGGTGCCCTCCTGGAAATCCAGAAACATGCGCAGCCCTAGCGAGAGCGTGAGGCGACTGTCCTGGCGCAGGTAAATGAGAGGCCCCAGGAAATCGTTCCAACTGTCAATGAAGGTGAAGGCTGTTACGGCTGCCAGGGCCGGCTTTGACAACGGCAAGATGATCCGCCAGTAGATGTTAAGCGAGTTGCAGCCGTCAATACGCGCCGCATCGTCCAACTCTTTGGGTAAGGTCAGGAAAAACTGGCGTAGTAGAAAAATGTAAAAGGCTGTGCCAAAGAAAGCGGGTACGGTGAGCGGCAGAAAGGTGTTGATCCAGCCCAAATGGTTGAAGATGAGAAAGGTGGGAATGAGCCGCACATGATAGGGCAGCATCATGCTGCTGAGAAGAACCAGAAACAGGACATTGCGGCCGCGGAACCGAGTGTAAGCAAAGCCGTAGGCCGCCAGAGAACAGGACAGGAGAGTGCCAATGATGCTGACAATGGTAATGAAAGCAGTGTTGAAAAACCAGCGGGTGAACGGTAGTGAGGTCCAGGCAACCCAATAGTTGTCCCAGCGGATCACCTCCGGCAACAAGGGTTGAGGAATCCGCTGCAACTCTGGCAACGTTTTGAGGGAGGTTGAAACCATCCAGGTGAAGGGGATCAGGAAAACGATGCCGCCGGCCACGATAATCAGATACAGCAGCGTATTGACTAGCAGATCGCGCACCTGGCGGCGCCGCCACTTCGGCAAGGATTCAAACGTATCTGTTCTTCGGACTGCGCCCTGCCTGGCTTCCATCATCCCTCTCTGTCTGCGTGCGCACTCCCTTGGGCATCCACCTCTCGACCTGCATTCCGACAGTTTTCCGAGTAACCCTCAGTTCTGGTTGGCAGGCTCTTCCATCTCAGGCCGGCTCCTCGCCGGCGTAGAACACCCAGCGCTTCGAGAGGCTGAGTTGAATCAGCGTCAGCGCCAGGATAATCAGGAACAGGATCCAAGCCATCGCCGAGGCAAAGCCAATGCGCAGCCATTGGAAAGCACTGCGGTACAGATACAAGATATAGAAGAGCGTCGCGTCCGCCGGCCCGCCTTCGGTCATAATGAACGCCGCTGTGAATATCTGAAATGAACCTATGACGGTCATGATCATGGTGAAGAAAATCACCGGCGACATCATTGGAATCGTCACTTTGAGCAATTTGTCCCACGCGGTAGCGCCATCCATCTCCGCTGCCTCGTAAAGCTCGCGCGGCACGCCCTGCAGGCCGGCCAGATAGAGCACCATCAAGCTGCCGAAACCCCATGTGCTCATGATGATAAATGCCGGCATCGCCCACTTGGTACTCCCGAGCCAGTTGGGACCCTCGATGCCCAGCATCCCCAGCGCTTGATTGAACAGACCGTATCGATAATTGAAAACAAAACGCCACAGGATGGCCGTGGCGACCCCCGCCGTCACCGACGGCAGGTAAAAGAGCGTGCGGAATACCCCTATCCCGGGCAGTTGGCGGTTGAGCAACAGGGCGGTAAAAAGGGCCACCACGAGAATGAGGGGAACGTGGAACACGGTGAAATACACGGTGTTTAAGAACGATTTTACCCACTTGGGATCGTCCGTGAACATCGTGCGATAGTGTTCCAGGCCTACCCATTCGGGCGGCCTCACCAGGTTCCAGTCGGCGAAGCTGAGAAAGAACGACGCCAGGAAGGGTCCAAGCACAAAGGCTACGAAGCCGACCAGCCATGGGGCGATGAACAGGTAGCCCTCGACACTTCGCCAGCGCCACCAGCCAATGACGCTCGCCTTCTCCGCGCTGCGCACGGTAGGCTGTGGTTGTGAAGTCATGATTGACTCTCAATGACAGATGACAGATGACAGATGACAGATGACAGATGACCGATGACAGAGGGGCGGGGGTGCAGGCTGTAATCGCTCACCACACAAACAACCTGCTCCCCTCCGCGCCTCTGTACGCCTGCTCAATGCTACTGGCGCGCCAGTATGCGATCTCCTTCTGCCACAGCCGACACGAGGGCGTCAGCCAGGCTTGCCTCACCAATAAAGGCCTTGGTCAGCTCACCGCCGAATACGGTCTGGAGCCACTCCGTCTTGCCGTTGAAGATCGGAAGATGCTGAACACCCGGCTCGGCGAACATCTCGGGCACCACGCGGATATTTTCGGGCGGTTTGGTGGCGTAATCCTCTTCCACGGCCGGCGTGTAGATCGGTACCTGAATCTTGGTGCGGCCGGCCCAACGTTGCGAACTGGGGCCGCCCAGCGCAATAGCCAGGTCGGCGTCCAGGTCCGGATGCTCCGACCAGATCGGGCCGGCGAAATTCTGCATGAAGGTCCAGAGCGCGCGATTGCCGGTCGACGGCGACCTCGGGAAGTGCAGAATGTCATAGGTGAAGTCGGTTACGCTGCGGTTGAAGCCTCCGATACCACCGGTACCGCCATATGTCATGGCGACCTTGCCGCCGTTAAAGAGGCTGCCGATGCCCAGGGCTTGCAGCGCCTCCATCTGCTCGGCTTGCGGCCAGACATTGTGTGTGAAACGCAAGTCGTACAGGAACTCAATTGCCCCACTTGCTTCGGGTGTATCAAGGGGCGTATGGAGCCTGTCTTCGGACACAATTTCGCCGCCGTTGGCAAAGATCCATTGGGCGAAGTGCTCGTCCCAGCGGGTGCTCTGCATGTAGCCCCACTGGTCGATTTCGCCGTCGCCGTTGGTGTCCCGCGTCAACTCCTTGGTCACGTCGACAAAATCATCCCAGGTCCAATCATCGGATGGCCGCTCAATGCCGGCCTCTTCGAACATGTCCACGTTGTAGTAGAGGAGCGGTGCACCGTTGATCCAGGGCATCGCGATCTGTTGGCCCTCGTGCCATACCATACACTCGGCGCCCGTGGGAACATTGTAGTCATCCATATCCACTGGCGGCTGCTGCATCGGCAAGCGGTCGTCCAGCGGCAGAAAGACGCCTTGGGCGGCCATCTCACAGAACAGGTTGGCGTCCCAGAGCATCACTGGCAACGTCTTTGCCGCCACCTCGGTCTGCCAGCGCACGTCGATATCCGGCGCGACCTCTACCTCGACCGTGACGCCCGGGTGCGTCGCCTCGAAAATGTCCTTGACCCGCGTCGTAAACTCACGGCGTACGGGCGAACCGTAATGCGTTACCATGCGCAGGGTCACGTCTTCCATCGCCGGCGCGGCACCGCCATCGCCGGCCGGCGCTGCGGCCGGAACAACACACGCGGCCAGCACCCCGGCTGTGCCGGCGAAAGCCGATGTGCGCAAAAACGTACGACGTGTGATCTTCTTCTTCGCTGAAACCATTTCTGTTCTCCCTTCCACTACGTGGAAATCATCCGGCTGATACCGAGGAATAACAGTGCTTGAGCTTGTCGCATTGGCTACCTCCTTTGCCGGCATTGCCGGCGCTGCCATGCTTCCCACTTCCGCGATAGTTCGTGCCCTTGCCAGGCGCCGGGCTGAATGCCTTCTATCCCGGCCGGCAATCAGGGCTGAGCGAGATCGGGGTGAGCACTCCGGAATCCAGACGTTCGCTGGGCTGGCGGCCCTGCTCCCAATGAGCGTTCAGCCCCCGGCTAAGATCTGCTTTCGCAGACGTATCTCTACCGGTCTGAATTGCGATCGCATGCCTTGGCACGGTTTCAACTCTCTCTGTATCGGCAGCTTGAACAGACAGTAGGTAGAGCTATTCTCGTAACTGGACCTGAGCGGCATAGGCTATGGCGAGAGCGCCGGCGCAGTTGTCGCTGATCGTGCGGCCGTCGTCCATGTTGAACTCGCGCGCGGTGAATTCCGACACCACGAGCCTCTCCATCAGCACAGCCTCCACCGCGGCGCGGGAGGATTCAAGATCGCCGGTCACCGCCTGCGTAGCTTTCGCAGCCTGCACACCCAACACGGTCAGACCCCGCTGAAAGCAGAGATTCTTGATCATCCCCTGGCTCTGCCCGTGCCGATAGGTAAATTCCAGATGGTCCTCCGCCCTCTTGTTGTCACCCACGTAAGGGTTTGGGCTCCAATCGGCCACGCACAGCGGCGAGTATCTGTCCAGCAGACGCACGAGGCCGAGATGCATGCCGTACAATCGACGGGTCACCAGTTCGGTGCGCGTCATGGCGTTGATGTCGGCCGGCTCCAGGTAGTCGTCGCTCAGAAATACGCCGCCGTCAACAAGCTGTCGGCCTTCGAGGACCGCCCAGGTGGTCCACACAAAGCCACACTCCAGCCCCAATATACGCGACGCCGGCCCGGTAGCCGCCGCCGTGGCCGCGTTGACCCAGGGAATAACGGCTGGCGATAGAGACTTTCTTTCGCTGCTCACGAGGGCCTCCTTATCAACCTTCGGCCACGATAGGATTCCGCAACACGCCAACCTCAGCCACTTCCAGTTCAACCACGTCGCCGGGGTGCAGCGCCTCCGGGTGGGCCGGCGTTCCCGTCGCAATGATGTCGCCCGGTTCCAACGTCATGTACTGACTGAGGTACTCGACCAGGAACGGAATCCGGAACAACATCGTGTTGGTGCTGGCTTCGGCTACGACCTCGTCATTGACTCGCATGATCATCGCCAGGTCGTGCGGATCGCTCACCGCTTCGGGCAGGACCAGGTACGGGCCGACGGGCGTGAAGGTATCTATGCTCTTGGTATATTCCCAGGGACGTTGGATATCCCATGCGGCATCCTGCAGATCGCGGGCCGTAACATCGTTCAGCACCGTATAGCCGGCCACATATTGCATCGCTTCCTGTTCGGGTACATCGCTCGCACGGCTGCCGATCACCGCGGCCAGCTCGATTTCCGGCTCCACCCGTTTCATGATTTTCTTGTAAATGATTGGCTCATCCGGTCCGATAACAGAGGTCGCGACCTTGAAGAAGAAGGGTGGCTCTTCAGGGTCCGGATAGCCTTCGAAGGAGTAGTTGCCGCCGAGGGCAATGATCTTTCCCGGCCGCTTGATGGGCGCCCGCAATGGATGATCAGCTGCCCCGGCGGGAACTGTCAGAGCCTGCCGCAGGTTGTGCCGGTCAATAAAGTCCACCACCGGTTCGATGACCGCCGAACTGACCATATTCCTGTCCAACATCTCATGAATGCTGGTCACCGGCGCTGTCTGGATGTTCTTGTTGAACAGATCGTATGCCTGCATAGCGCGCGAGAGATCGAAGATGCCATCCTGCTCAACGATGCCCACATGATCTTCCTGGCCGAAAGCAAACAGAGCGA
The DNA here is from genome assembly GCA_965207495.1 of Caldilineaceae bacterium. GTDB lineage: Bacteria > Chloroflexota > Anaerolineae > Caldilineales > Caldilineaceae > Bin5. The sequence continues at coordinate 230,726 of OZ242287.1, read as the reverse complement.
GCTTCATGTTAGGTGTCCTCCTGACGTGCGGCGCAATCAGCGATTAGGGTCCTTACTAAGCGTAGACAGTGTGCCTTCTTCATTCATCAGAGCCAGCGGGTTTTCCCCGATTGCCAGCGGAAAGCCAATACGAGCCACGCCCTGTCGCTGCGACTCGAAGACGGCCATGATCATCTCCAAGGCGGCCCGTCCTTCACGTCCGTTGGATTCTGGCTCACGATCATCCACAACGGCGCTCAGGAAGTCCTGGAGAACATCTGCGATAGGATCTGCCATGACCGTCTCGACAGGCCGCCAATCGTCAGGCGTGTGTCCTGCCGTCCATTGATAGAAGTGAAACCTGTCCACCCCGTCGGAGAGGTGCAGCCGGCCCTTCACGCCTTCGAATTCGGCCATGAATGCAAAGGTACGGTCCGCGCGGTTGCCGCTTACTTCGAAGAATGCCTTGACACCGCTTTGCAGTCCGAAAAGACCGGTGGCAGCATCTTCGATGTCTACGTCAGGGCGCCAGCGCTCGACATTGGCCAGGCACCAGACCGGATCTCCGGCATAGTAGCGGAACAGATCGAAGAGGTGAGTGCCCTGGGCCATCATCCAACCGCCGCCATTCAGCCGGTACTGTCCGGCATAGCCTTCGGGACTGCGCGGAGGCCCCACGCACTTTCCCGAAATCACGAGCAAATCACCGATTGCGCCGGCCTCCACCATTGCCTTCGCCTGGCGGAAATTGCGCTCGAAGCGGTAGATGTGGTCGATCTGGAGCAGCGTCCCAGTCCGCTCACAGGCTTCGAGCATCCGATCGGCCTCGGCCAGATCCATGGCCATCGGCTTCTCACAGAAGATGCCCCGCACACCGGCCTCGGCCGCAGCGATAGTCGGAGCACAGTGGGCGAAGGGCGGTGTGCAGACACTGACGATGTCCAGCGTTTCCTGCTCCAACATGACCTCGTAATCAAGGTAGAGGTCCTCGATACCCCATTCATCGCCAAATGATTGGAGACGATCCGGAATGATCTCCGCGGCGGCCGCGACCTCCACACCCCCGAGCTGACGGTATGCCCGCATGTGCGCCCCGGCAACGCCGCCACAACCGATCAAACCCGCCCGCAACGGTTTACTCATATGCGCTCTCCTTGCCCTGCCAGGCCGGTTAGCGTTACGCCCTGCACGAAGTGTCTCTGCTGAGGAAAAAGGGTAGTGGTAAAAAGTAGGTTGTTAGAGCATGGACCTCATCGCCGAGTAGGGATCATAAAAGTAATTATATTTAATTTTTTATGAATGTCAAAGGGGATTTTTCTCCCTCTTCGCCAACGCGTCTGCCGGCTCTGTCTCGCGCCAGTTATCTCGCGCAGGCGCAGGTGGAGGGTGTGGCAACGGCCTGCGAGCTGACGGAGATCAGCCCGGGTGCGCCCGCGTGGCGTGCGCCGCCTCGATTTCGATTGCAAGCGGGGAGAACGAAAACACGCGCTACGTCTTCCGCGACCTGATAGAGCGCGAAGAAGCGGCGATCCGCAACGCCGGAGCACAGATCCTGGGCGACACCCCCCGAGTTTATGCACGACCAAGCGCGCTACGTCGCCCACATGTTTTGCTGGCTCTGCGGCAAGGGCGACGACTACCGCATCATCGGCGGCCAGGCCTGGCCTTGGTCCCACCCCAGCCAGTTCGGCCCCTCCTACGGCTTCGCCAGCGAGCGCGGCTATCTGCCGGACTGGCGCAAGCAAAACCGGGACGGCTACGCTTCGTAGGTTGTCAGTTTCTGGGTATCTACTCAGCCACAGCCAATTCGCGCCCCAAAGCGAGGCGGGCCAAAGTATCTCTCTCCTCGCTCCTCTTCACCCGTGCCCAAACACGGTTCGCCAAATCCCCAATCGCAGCCAATTCCGAGAGAGAAACAAGGCAGGCAAGGCTTGCTCCGAATAGGCACTGCAGATGGACGGCACTGAAACCGTGCTACAGCAATCCTGCAAATCGTCATCCCTTGGTCCAACCCATTTTGAATCCAACTAGACTCTCACCCCGCCTGCACTCCCCAAGAACATGTGCTAAAATATCCGCGCAAACCAGACCCATGGTACGTCGCCCTTGCCCACAGGGTAGGCTCACAGGACAAGCGCCATAGCAACGAATCAACAATAGTGATCTAAATCTCTCGGCAAAAAGCGGGCAACTCTCACTTAGTTCCTGGCAATCTCTTGTCCGCCTCGCAAAAATAAAGAGCGAACAGCAATGCCACAGACGCCGGTTGGCGAAAGAGAACAGACAACGCCAGCAACCCGAATACAAGCCCCTTCGTCCGAGTCACCTGTTCGCCAGAAGGGTCCAGTCAAAGACATTTTCTGGGAATCTCCCGCCCTGGAAGAACTGGCGCGCGCGCAGAACGTACAACCATTGACTGATGTGCAGGTTCTGTTTGGCACGTGGCCGGGTGACGAAGATGACGGCTTTGAAGAGGCGGTTTACGATCTTAGACATGCTGCCAGCGCGAATAATCGCATAACCAGTTCGCACGTCGCAGTCACGAATAACTCTAAGCCAGAAACAAGAAATTAAACCCCCCGCCCCGCCTCAATCACCCGCGCAACCAACCCGCCCGCCTGCATCGGTCCCGTCAAATCCTCGCTCTGAAGCGCCGCCGGCGCCGCCCACAGCATCATATTCTGATAATAATCCGCCCCGAACGCGCGCTGGCCCGTGTCCGCGTCCCCGCGCACCGTGTTGGGCGCGTCCCACGTATAGCCCCAACGGCAGCTGATGTTGTCCAGGCAGCGCCGCAACAGATCGCGGCCGAACGCCTGCTGACCGTTATACATGTACGTCATCGCCAGCATGTACAACTCCGGCGGGAAATAGCTGAAGGTGCCGTAACCGCCCACCTTGGCCGGCTCACCCTCCGCCGTGGCATAGTTGACCGCGCCCGACTGGCTCAGCGCGCAGTTGTTCTCCGCCACCGTCTGCAGCGTCCGCTCCACCCGCGCCGCCGGGAACGCGCCCGCGACCCCATGCCAGTCCGTCACCCACTGCCCGTCCAGCTGGTAGCCGAAGATCAGGTCGGACTTCTGCCCCGTCTCCGGCTCGTTGAAGTTCAGATAGTACTCGCCCGCCCACAGATGCTCCTCCAGCGCCGCCGCGCCCGCCCCCAACCAGGCGTCGCAGCGCGTTCGGTAATCCTCGTCCCCAATCGCCTCGGCCATGCGCCGCATGATCTGCACCTGCGCCATGCGCACGCCGCCGGCATGGGTCACATAACCCTTCCAGCCCGGTTCCGGCGCCTCGAACCACTCTGTATCGCCCAGCCCGTGCGTATCGGTGCCCGGCGTCGGCATCGCCATCACCTGCGCCATGCCATAGGCAGGACGCAGATTCATCGAGAAATCGTTGCAGCGCTTGAGCGAGTCCCAGAACTCGGCCAGCACCGCGTTGTCGCCCGACACCTGCCAGTAGCGGTCGACCATGATGACGTAGCAGGCCCCGTTCAGCACCGTCTGGTAGCCCACATCCGGCGCGCTCAAGCCATAGCCGGGCCGGTTCGCCTCCTCCGTTGCCGTAATGCCCCCGAAGATCCACGGCGGCCGTCCGTCTTCAAACTGGTACGCCTTGTAGCCCCGCAGCGTCGACAGCGCCGCCTCCGGGAAGAAGTAGACCAGCGGGATGTTGCCGTAAAAGCTGCACGGCAGGCACTCGATCTGCGGGCAGCCGCGCGGGCACTCGTTCAGCCCGAACAGCCCGTCCTCCTCCCCGCACCAGTCCCCGATCGGCGGCTGCGCCTGGCCCCAGATGCTGCACTCCGGGACCAGATGCAAATTATTGATCAACGCGTCTGCCAGCCAGCCCGGTACCTCCTCCGCGCCGTAGAGCGCCTCCTGCCATGCGATCACCCGCTCCAGAAGCCGCGCATGGTTGCCGGCCAGAAAACGGGCAGTGGACACGGCGTCCGCATAGTGGCGCGCGTACATATGCGTAAAGAGTTCAGTATCCTCGTGGTCGGGCGCGCCGCCCGCGCGCCAGTGCGGCGCATGCCAGGCCAGAACCACGCGCACCGTCCGGCTCGCGCCCGCATCCAGCGCGAACGGGATCGCCAGCGACGCGCCGCTGTCCTGCGCACAAGGCGCCGGCAGTCCGTCAGCGATGCGGCTCCACGCGTCCTTATCGGCATTGAGCGCGCCGCCGTCTGCCACCGCCGCGTCCCCGTCCACCACAGCCAGCGCATACGCCATCTCCCAGGCATCGCCCTGCCGGCCGCTCTCCACCAGCACACCCGGCAGCGGGCCCGTCAACGACTGTCGCTGCACACCCTCCTGCGACCCGAAGCCGGGAAAGTTGAACACCAGCGTACCGCTCTGTGCAGCGTCCTCCGGGTTGCGCAGGTGGATCTCAAACACCGCGCCCGGCGCCATCGAAACCTCCGTGTCGCCGGGGACGAACGGCGACCACGCCCGCACACCCACCTTGACCGGGGCCGCGCAGTTGAACTCCATGTCCACAATTGGATAGTGCCCCCAATAGTCGATCGAGTCGGCGATTGCCGCGCCCGCAAGGCCGATTTCGTCAAACAGCGGCGCGTAGTCGGTCGGCGGAAAGGTCACCGCGCTCTGGCTCGGCTGCGGCGTGTCCCGCTTGCCCAGCGTGTCCGAAACCAATATCCACGCGCCCTCCGCGCCGTCTTCGTCCTGACAGGCCAGCCCCAGCATCGGCAAATTCAGAAGCGCCCGCGGCTCCACTAGGTGGTTGAAGATCGTGCTGTAGCCGAACATCCCGTTCGGCTCCACGTCGATGCAGCCGGTATCCAGCCCGCCCAGCGGCATACCGCACGTGGGCCGCGGCTCCCCGCGGTAGACAATGCCGGTGACGGGCTCCGTATAGCCGGCCGCCTCAAAGGTGCGCCAGTTGGCATGGAGCAGGTGGGGGGGAAAGAGTCGGTCGCTCATCGGGCTCTCCTCAGCGATTTGGATTGCAGCTTATCTGGGTAATGTCAATCAGAGGTCAGAAACCGAAGCGCCCAGTTCGGCCGACAGTTGCGCGGCAACCTGCATGACCGTCTGGGCGAAATGGGGCAGCTGCTCCTGCGTGATGCGTGTGGTCGGCCCGGAGATGCCCAGGGCCGCGATCACCTGCTGGCGATGATCATGGATCGGCGCCGCGATGCAGCGCACGCCGGCAAAGGTCTCCTCATCGTCGACCGCATACCCGTCGGTGCGCACCGCTCCCAAATGGCGCTTGAGGAGCGAAGGCTCGGTGATCGTCTTGGTGGTGTAGGTGGTCAGCGGAGCGCTCGCGACCCAGTCCGCCGTGACGGTATCCGGCTGCGCCGCCAGCAACGCCTTGCCCAGCGCAGAACAGTGCAGCGGGCGGCTCGTGCCCAGGGCGAAATTCACGCTCAGCGCCGCCTGCCCCGGCTTGTGCGCGATATAGATCACGTTATTGGCCTGCCGCACGCCCAGATTGGCCGTCTCGCCGCTCTCGTCCCGCAGCTGCGTCAGGAAATCCCCCGCGATGTCCGGCCAGTCTAGCAACGTCGCAACCTTGCTGTAGAGTTGGAAGAACTTGGTCGGGTTGGAGGTGAACTCGCGCGTGTGTTCATCCTGCAGCAGATAGCCCTTCGCCATCAGCGTATACAGCAGACGATAGGCCGTGCTGCGGTCGATTCCGAGCGCCTCCGCCACGTGTGACGGGCGCACGCTGCCGTCCAGCGCCATCTCCAGCGCCGCCAGCCCCCGCTCCAGCGATTGTACCAGCTGCTGCCCCCGCTTCCGTTGCATATCACTCCTTGCGCGTTGCGTAATTCGCACATGCAGCGTATCTTGTATACCATATACGCTATACTGTCAATCGTAAAGTCAGGACAGAGATGACTCGCTGAATGAGCGCCTGCCGGGTCTGGCATGACGATGAGTGCATCCCGCGGCGGGCCACCCTTATGCCCGGTGGCTCCTTGCGCGATTCAGCGGTTCTGGTAGTTGGCAACCGGCGGAAAACCGTTCAGACAACATCGGCCAGTTCTCTGGGATGTTTTCAGAATGATGTGCATTCCAAAATCGGGGACAACCCTTCACCGCCGCCGTCCCCCGGACGCCGCGAGACGAACAGGTCACAGGAGGGACCCATGCGGTACTCAGTCCGTTTTGCTCAGCTCATCCTCGAGGGCGACATCCAGGCCATTCTTACCCTCGCAATCCCGTTGGCGCTTGTGATCTGGTGGATCATATACATCTACATACTCCCCGCCAGACGGTGGAAGCCGCCCTCGGGTCCGCAAGAGCGCACCCACTTCTACCGCAAAAAGAAGGGCACCGCGCAGAAAAAACCGCCCGATGCCGGGCCCTAGCCCCTGGGCGGAAGAGGCGACCGTCGACGCAAACACAGGCAGTAGTTTCAAGGACGTTTTCAGGAAGGATGAACTGCGACATGGCAACGGTTGAACTTATTTGGCAGAACGTTTCCACCACCGGCGGAGACGAAATTCATCGCTGTGAAGTAAAGGCCCGGAACGGCAAGGACGCGCTGTGCATGGAGGTGCACGGGGGGAAACTGACGGGCGGAGTACACATCGTTACTGCCTACTACTGGTTGGAAGACAGCCAGCGCTCCATACCACTCCACCCCTTTCAGACCTCCGGCAGTCTCGACGACGCGAGGACGGCGCTGACGGCCTGGTATTTCGACAACGCGCCGACGTTGCTGGTGACGCTGGCCGGGTGAGGGTGGGGACTGGGCGTTTAGTCTCAATCCGTGGGCCGAAGCCCGCCTACCAGTACATGAACGACCGCGAGGACGAACGGGCACATTCGTCAAGGGTAAGCCGGGGTTCATCGACAGCAACGGGCGCCGCTCAATCGATATCTGGTCGCACGGCGGCTACTGTTTCTGAGTGTCTTCCTCCTCTCCCACGTCGGCGAAATTCGTAATCGTTACCTCGCCTTCGGGAAAGTCGGCGACGATTTTCAGTTTGCCCCCAACAGCCTCAATGTAAGAACGGAGGCTGGAGATGTACACGTCTGCCCGCTGCTCCAGCTTGGAGATCGCGGGCTGGTTCACCTTCAGCATCTGCGCCAGCTCCTGCTGGGTCAGCGCCCGCGCCCGGCGCAGCTCGTGCAAGGGCATCTCCGCCAGCAACTCCCTCTTTGTCTCGTCAATGCGACGTCGGCGTTCTGGCGAGAACCCCTTGGTCAACTTGCTGAACGAATGGCGTCCGCTCATTCTATCAAGCCCTCCCTTCTCAATTCCTCCAGATGTTCATCGTAGAGGTGATCGGCGACCGGCACGTACTCTTCGTAGAACCGATCGTTACCGCTCTTGTCTCCGCCGATAAGCAGTATGGACGTTCGCCTGGGGTCGAAGGCGTAAAAGACTCGCAAGGGCCTGCCGCCGCTCTGCGTTCGAAGCTCGCGCATCACCCCGTGACGTGAACCTCTGACGTCCGAGGAGTAGGGATACGGCAACTTGGGACCATACGCTATCAACAGTTCGACCCTGGCCACCACGTCGTCCTGCTGCCTCTCCGAAAGCGTCTGCCACCATTGTCCAAACTCGTCTGTGTACTCGACCTCCCAAGACATGGGTGCATTATATTCCATATTAGGAATATAATGCAAATGCAACCCAGAACCAGCGTCGCCGGATTGGGCCAGCCACTTCGCGCCGCTGTCGATCAATCATGTCATCAGGATGCGAAGAAAACGTGCAACTGTGCGGCGAGGGGAGATGCGTGAGGCAGCGATGTGCCTGAGTTGACCACGGGATGGAGTGTCCGACCCAGACATATATTTGACGGATCGTGGAGGCTCAGCACATCATGGTGGCCGGGCATAACGCAGGGTAGCCGGTGTTTGATTCAATTAGAAGGAGAACAGAGATGCCAAACGGACCAGAACAAAGAGCATGGCTGCACGGCGAGACCCAACGCACAATTGATCTCATCAGACAGGAATTGGCAGAAGTAAGGGGAGAAGTGAGCGCCGATGACTTCCAATCAGTGGTATCATCCGCTGCGAAGGAAGGAATGGAACTGCACTCGTGGAACATTGCACCCAGCGGAGAGATTGTAGCAGTGTTTTATCCAGCAACTGACGAGGCCCTGAAACGTCAAAGAGAGGCAAGTACATAGGCGCATAGGAGCGTCCAAAATGGGGCCTGGAAGATTCGACGCCCCCACTACTCACACACCACCCCATCCCCATCCGGGTCCCGCATATACTGATACGCCGGATGATCGCTCCGCACAGGCGCGATGCCGTGCCGGGCGGCTGGCGGCGGAGAAGCGAATTCAGTAGATGTCAACCGCAGGAGGTCGCAAATTCATTTAAACGGTCGCTCCTTCGTTAGTTACCTTCGTTCCACTTAGATTGTTTCTGTATTCCCGCTCGGACCAGTCGATTCCTCCATTTTTTCCGTCTTGGCACGGACGATCGACTCATGCTTCTTGTGCATTTCAAGAAATGCCTCCCCAACTTCGTTTACTAACTTTGCAAGTATCGCACATGCTAATCCGGCATCAAGGTTTGGCTTAGTGACAAGAAACGAAGTCGTAACTTGCATCAAGGAGATCGCAGTGGAGTGTCCGGGATCCGCCAACCCTGCAGTACTGGCGCCGGCGAGAAGTATCTTTTTCCTGTCTAGAGCCAAGCTCAAGCCCAGCCTGAAATATGTGCCGTGCGAATTTGCATGCACGTTGTCACTGGCCATTTTGTAATAAGGTCTGAGATGGTCCAGTTGAACTTGCTTTTCCATCGCCCAAATTGAAGGATGTCTGCCCCCCAAAGCTCCATACGCCCAACCGTAATCTTTCTCAAAGTTACTTCCGAATCTTTCAACAAGAATGTCGTGACGAGACTTCAAGGCATCCATTTCCTTTTGAGAAATCTCTTCCGCGTTGATTCGGTCATGCACTTCCATCTGAGCACACGCTAATTTGTACTGTTGTATCACCTCGTGCAGCAAGTATTTCTCTGCTGTTTCCTGGCCATGCGTTCCGATAAAACCGGCTACCACAGCAATTTCATGGAGTGAGCGCCAGCGGGCATACGCGTCGTCTGCAAAGCCTGACTTTAGCAGTGCGAGAATTGCGTAAGAGGTTTGACATGCCTTCGCATGCAATCTGGTAAGGGCTTCAAACACATAGTCATCCGATTTGGCTGCAGTCTCGCGGTATCTCTTGTTGAATGTCATGCCGGCCTCTAAAGCTATCCCAATGAACAATTCCAAGAGGTCTAGCGGCATACCCCAAAAATTCGCTAACCGGCGTTCGAATCCTCGTCTTTCCTCCCTGAATGCCTCCAAATCACCTGAGAACGCACTTTCCTTAATATCCTCTAAGAGGCCCTCTGCCATCTCATCAGTAACTTCAGAAATAAACTCACCGTGCCTTTCCAGGAAGGCACACCTTTCCTCCTCAGTTTCGCATTCTGACAAGATGCGATGAATTTCTGATTCTAGGACTTCCTGAAATCCAAACACTGGCTACCTAACCCTTTCGATGTACAAGTCGGTGAGACTGCGTTCGAGATCTCACTTGGCTGCGAAAGTCTATTGGCCCCAATTTTAGGTCATCCCGAGACGGGGAGCGATGTCGTGGGCTCTTGTACCTGGCCAGCCAGCGCCGGGCATGCTATCCCCCGCGAGCACGGGGATTCTAAGATGCCCAGGTATTGATCACTGCTGACATAATCATTTATTGTCGCGTGTCTGAAAAACCAGTTGTGTGAGTGTATGACACTTATGGAGTCAAGACAGTATATACAGAAGAGTCCATCCGGGTCCGGATCATCCCTGACGAGAATGATCGTGTTCGCCACAACATGCGCGTCAAACACATTTGCATCTCCGCCTGGTATCGCCTGAGCGATCGCCTGTAGGTCGGCCAGCGCAGCGCCCTGCCGTTCAGCGCAAAGATTATCAAGAAATCTCCTTTGCAGGGGTTTTGAATCGCCGCCTGCTTACCAGCAGGCGGCGGATTTGGCGCAGTGTATCGCATACAAACAGCACTATCGCAGTTACGACGTCAGCCAGCGTCGGCCCTGATCCCTACTCCATGGAATGTCTCGCCGTCCTCCTCAATTCCGTGGCTCGCGAGAAGATACAAATAGAGATTGTGCATATCTCTCATGTCCACATTCATATCCGGATCCCCAAAGGGCGTCGGGTTGGCGAGCATCCACACCTTGTAAATGTCACGCAACTCTTTCTTCGTTACTGTTAATCCCTCTGCAATTCGCAAATGCTTGCTGACAAAGGCCGGGTGGAGGGCGCTGTATCTGTTCAGCCACTCCCCTTCCTGATACTCCCAGATCTTTTTCCGGCTTGAATTGAGTACTCTTCCTCGTGGTTCCATAGGGCGCCTCCTCGGCAATGTTGGGAGCGGGCATCGCCACGCTCATTTTAGGACGCATGAATGGTACAATTGCATGGTGCTGTTCTGGGCGATGGTGTGCGCGGGCGCGGCGGTGACGGCTGCGGGCCGGCCGGGGCAGAGCAGCCCGACACGGCGCAACGCCGCTCAGAATAGCAGGGTTAGGCTGTCCGGAAGGGTGCTGGTACAATCGAAGCATTCATGAGTTCGCTCTCGTGGATCACGCCGGTGCGGTCCGTCCCGCGACCGGCTTTTTTGCGCACCCAAGTATGCCACAGATTTTACAGCCCGCGAAAAATTTGGCGCGCTCTGCCGTAAACCATTCCTCCAGGACGGTCCGCAAACGATGCCCGCGGCGGCCGATTCACCGATAAAGTACTACCACTTTCTAATCGCCCTTGCTGGCGTCAATCGTAAGGGATTTCAGATTTATTCTTATTTGACAAAAGTCGAACTCTTGTGCAAATATAGTACGCAGTAGGGGGGATGGCGCAATGAAGCGAAGCTGTAAGGTCCCTGGGTGTGAAAGGGATCACGCATGCAAGGGGTATTGCAACCTGCATTATCTGCGGTGGTGGAAATACGGCGATCCTAATCATGCAGTGCGTGGTCGGGACCCGAATCCACCTGAAGTGTGTACAGTTCCCGATTGCCACGGAAAGCACGTTGCGAAAGGGTTTTGCTGGCGACACTATAAGCAGATGAAGCGGTACGGGGAGATAGACGAAGAGAAGGCTAACGACGGTCGGCGTAACCGGCCAAAGGCTCAAGGCGGACTCGTATCATTGCCCGCTCCCGACAGATCAAAGAACGACGAAATAAAGGAGATCTATTACCAAATGACTATCGAAAACGCTCAACGTATATCAGACCAAAATGCCCCTCCGCGTATGCCTCTGACATATCGGCTTCTCGTCGGCGAAATCAGACAACTTCGCCGCGAGCATCCGTCCATGGACAGAGCAGAGATAAGGCGAAGGATTATGGAAGATCGTAACCTTCCAACCGATATGAACGACCCCTACTGGGATGAACGGGGGCCGTCGTATCAGGGAAGACGTACTCTGCGGAGAACCATGTTCAACGGCCGGTTTGACGAGGCATATCGCGTCGCCCAACGAAGCGATTGAGCTAGTCTAATCAATCGCACTCTACCCTTATAGCCTTTAATTCCGAGATTTCCCGCCGTGCCGCCCGCCCCCCTCCCCCCTACTCGCACACCACCCCATCCCCATCCCGCATAAACGCATACGCCGGATGATCGCTGTGCACGGGCGCAATCCCGTGCCGGCGCGCTTCGGCGCAGGTGATGCGGCCGTTGCCGGTGTCATCGTAGAGCGCCAGCGGGTCGTGCCCTCCTCCGCAGCTTCCGGCGTGGGCGTCGGTGTCTCCCCGGCGGCGCGTCCGGGCGCGGCTGTGAAGGCATTGCGCCGCCAGTTTCGGTCACTAAGGGAGAGAAAAAAACGATCGGAATCGGTTCGGACACAAATGAAAAGCGATCAGGGCTGGTTACTTCCACTGCCGATTTGAACGCTTTTGCGGGCCAGTCGCCCTGACGGCTATACTTTTCGTATGCCCAAAAGCTGGCGTGGATGGGTAGCCGCTGCCAACAGAAAAGAAGGAGCGTAACGATTCTTCGGAATTATATTCAGTCTCGCCAGGGTCTAAAGTGCATGGAAAGATACATGCTCAAGAAAGCATTTCTCGTTCTGATCGCTATGACCATTCTCGTGTCAGCTTGTACAACCTCCGTACATTGGGCAAGTGACGAATGGTGGCTCGGCAATTGCGACGGCTTTCCGTCTCACGAAGAAGTCAGCCAAGTCCTCAAAGCACAAGAAGAACTCATCAAGAGACTACAGGAAGAGCGCCTAATCGACTCCGCCGGCGCAGTTCAATGTGCTGCAACGGCCAAAATAGGCGACACGAGACGAGCGCACGATATCAAAACCACAGGGTATGTAATCATTTATCGTATAGCAAGCCAGGCAGAAGTGATTGCCGCCCTGGATGAAGTCGGCGCAAGATCGGAAGGACTTACTACGTTCTTCGGCGTTCCGCTCAGATTTCTTAAACGCTGACTAACCCGGCAACCGCATTTCCCAACACAGAGCCTCTCAGCGCCTCGAAACAGCCCGATCCGCCACTCTACCCCATCCCGGCGTCCGTCGCCGATGTGCAAATGTACGTATGCACAAATGGCCAAGCCGGGCCAGGCAAAGCCAAGCAGGCCCAAGCGGGGCCCGGCGCCCAGGGGGCAGCCGCAGATGCGCCGCGCTGCAGGCGCAACCTTTCTGCACTTGGCTCCCCTTTGTGAACGGCGGTTCTTCGTCTTCAGCGAGCGCCGGCCTGGCTGTCGATATCCTCTCGCGATCGGAAAGGAAGCAGACGTGAACTACGCAGGTCAGACCGCCATTTCCGGGTCAAACATGCGACGGTATTCGGAAATGGCGTAACGGTCGGTCATGCCCGCGATGTGATCGCAGACGACGCGGTGGAGCCCTCTGCCGGTCTCCGCAATGATTGCCAGCGTTTGCGCCGGCAGGAGCGCCGGTTCGTCGATAAAGGACGAGAAGAGGGAACGGACGATCAGATCGGCCTTGGCCTGCATCCGCATCACGCGATGGTGCCTGTACAGGTAATCGTACAGAAAACGCCTCAGCTCGCGGTTCTCCTCCTCAACCTCTGCCGAATAGCCGGCCATATTGTCCGCCTGCGAGCGCAGACCGGCCAGGCCCTGCACGCCCGCGGCCTCGATGTTTGCCTCGGTCGCCTGGATGACGTCGCTGATCTCGGTGTCAACCAGCTTGCGAATGAACCGGTGATGTTCCAGCGGCGCCGTCAAATCGATCGAAGCGGCCGTCTCGCCCAGCGCGTCGAGCACGCGACGGCTGATTCCGAGCTTCAGAAACTCGTCAGGGGGCAGCATGCCGGCCCGCAGGCCGTCATCGGAATCGCTCGTGCTGTAGGCGATCTCGTCGGCCAGATTGCTCAGCTGGCACTCAAGCGTGCCCCTCTCATCCGAATTGTAATCCCCGGCGTCGGCGACGTCGTGTTCGGTGTCGTGCTTGACTACGCCTTCACGAACCTCATACGCCAGGTTGAACCCCGGAAAATCGGAATAGCGCCTTTCCAGTTTGGTGATGATGCGATAGGTCTGCTTCTGGTGGTCGTAGCCGCCGTGATCCCGCATCAGCTCGTCCAGGGTCCATTCGCCCCGGTGGCCGAACGGAGAATGGCCCAGGTCGTGACACAGACAGATCGCCTCGGTCAGGTCTTCGTTGCAGGACAGCGCGCGGGCCAACGTGCGCCCGAGCTGCGCCACCTCGATCGTGTGGGTGAGCCGGTTGCGGTAGTTGTCGCCTTCGTTGTAGACGAAGACCTGCGTCTTGTGCTGGAGACGGCGAAAAGCGGTCGTGTGGACGATCCGGTCGCGGTCCCGCTGGTAGATGGTGCGATACGGGTGTTCGGCGGCCGGATAGGCCCGGCCGCGGCTGTCGCAGCTGCGCATCGCATAGGAGGCTAAATCCCGATTTTCCCGCTGCTCCAATGTCTCTCGCGTCAAGGGCATTTCATTCCTCCCGGGGATGGAAAGAGGCGGTTGCAGGGCTTTGACTCAGCCGCTATCGTCTCCTGATATCGAAGTGATCGTCAGGCCGCATTGTATCCGAACTGCACATATGTTCCAAAGCCGGCTGCAGTGTACTAAATGACTGTGATTCGTGTGATTGAGAGTGATTACTGTGATTAACACCGCTTAGCTGGCTGGCCGCAGTAATCACAACAATCATTGAAATCACATTAATCACGGTCCCACTGCCGTTACGCGAAGGAGAGCGGTTGGAAGCGGGGAGCGGTGATCAGGGTGTAGCCGTTGGCTGAGGGGTCAACCAGGTCGTCGAGGCGGCCGGTGGGGAACTCGGTCAGCTCGTTGACGTCGGCGCCGTTCCAACCGGCGCGCTCTGGTTTGCTTTTGCGCGCCTTGGCCGGCCCGATGAGGTAGCCGGGGAGCACGTATTCGCGGAAGTAGTCGACCTGGCCCATGTCGTCGGGCAGGGCGATGATGACACCGTCGCGTGCGGCGGTGTCCCCGATCTTGCGGCCAATCGTGTCATGCTGGCGCAGACTGACGTAGATACGGCGGGGAATGAGATTAACGCACCGGCATCCGCACAACTCGTTTCGCTGATGGCAACCTGAGCAGCTGCCAGATCACGATGAAATGTCTGCCCAAGCTATCGGGCGTCACAAGCCCACCTACTCACACACCACCCCATCCCCATCCGGATCCCGCATATACTGATAAGCCGGATGATCGCTCCGCACAGGCGCGATCCCATGCCGCTCCGCCTCCGCGCACGTGATACGCCCGTTGCCGTTATCGTCGTACAATTCCAGCGGATCGCCCTCCACCTGCGGCCCTGACTGCTGCCCGGCTTCTGAACTGGGCGTCGGCGTGACCTCTTCAGCGGCCGCAGACTCCGTTTCCGCCGCGGCGACGAACTCCATGGCCACGGAAGGACAGGCCTCAAGCACCGCCAGCGCCGCCTCCGCCTCGCGGGCATCCATCGACAGCCCGTAGCGCCGCTTGACGGCAACGACCCGGTTGACATACCAGCACTTGTTCAGCGCCGGCAGCCATTCAGCCACATCCTTGGCCACCTTCTGGTCCCGGTTCACTGCCGGCGAGGCAAAGGTCAGGTTGAGCGGGTCGCTGGCGAACGCCAGGCGCGTGAAGATGTCGGCCGCGCACAGGCCGCTGTCGTGCGCTTCACTGCGGGCCACGATATGCTCGATATCGACGTCCTCCCCCCAGTCGAACGTCTCGCCCGTGTACGGGCTGTAGAAGCTGCCGTCCATCTCCGCCATGATCTGCGCTTCCAAACTCTGCGGATAGCGGTAATCGTCCGACTCGTACGGCGTGCAGCGGTTTTCCGCGCGGATGGGGATCCCCGCCAGCCAGTTCGCCGACGCAGCCGCGGCTTCCAACGCGGCCACGCGCGCCGTCAGCTGCTCCTGGTCGGCCATGAGCAGATTGAACTTCTCCGCCAGCCCCTCGAGGGTCAGCACCCCCTGGGCCCGCAGCTGCGACGCACCGAGAACGACCACGACCGCCAACACCACCGCGATGCCGACACCTATCTTGCGTTTCATGCTCTGCCCCTGGGCCGAGAACAGGCCGCTCCTGCGTGATTGTGTCCCTTTTGAACGCCAGTGTCCGCGATTCTAACCGGATTTGGTCACTTTAAGGCAATTCTAACCATACCGGACCGCAAAAGCCGCGTCATGCCGCCCCGTCCCCGAGCCGACCCAAAGTGCCAATTCGCCGACCCGCTGCAAGCTGCTCTGAGCGCCGCTTTCGAGCGTGCAAATGTCGGAAGACCCGATTACAAACACTCGTAAACGCTCGTGAACACTCGTCTAACGCTCATACAGCGCTCATATGAGCGCTCCTGTGCCGGGGCCCACTATCCCGAAAATCCTGATTCAGACAACCCGCCCTGGCCACCCTGGGCGTCTTCTCCTTTATGGCCTCCTGGAACAACTTCTTCGGCCCGTTCATCTTCCTCGACCGCAAATATCTCTTTACCGTCCAGCTCGGCGTAGCCCTCGTACAGAGGCAGTGGTACACCAGCTGGCCCCGCCTGATGGCCGGCTCCGTCGTCGTCACGCTGCCCGTTCTCCTCGTTTTCCTCCTGTTGCAGCGCTACTTTGTACGCGGCATCTCCCTGACCGGCATTAAAGGCTAGCGCTTTCTCTACCAGCCGCATACACGTTCCGCGCGCGCTGCACCGGCCGCGCCGGCGGTTGAGAGACTCCTGGTCAGTTGCGGAGGCGTGTGCCTAGAGGGACATTCCCCAGCCGCGTATGTTCGCCGCGGTCGCCGTGCCGGCCTCGATGACAAAGCCCAGCCGGCCGCTCGGGGCATGGGGCAGTGTGTAGCCCTGGATCAGCTCGTCGTCGACGTATAGCTCCGCGAACTCGTTGCGCAACAGCAGACGCCAGCGCATGGTCTGTCCGGGCACGAAGGGGAGTGGCTTCGCGTCCTCAGGCTGGAAGGCGTAGCCGTCTCCGGTGGGTGATGTATAGGGGCCTGTCGTCAGTCGATCATCGCTCTGTGCCACCAACAACGTGCCCGCGCCGATCGGGTCGCCTTCGATGAACAATCCGACTCCGCCGAGAGGACCGCTTAACTCTTGAAAGGTCAACTCCGCTTCCAGGATGACCCCCCGCGCCAGGTCGTACTTCACCGGCAGGATCGCCAGCCCGCCGGCGGCAGCCGCGAGCTGCAGGCCTCCGTCCTCAACAGAACAGTCACCGGACCGTAAGCCGTAGAACTCGCACCCCTCCAGCACAACCGGCAGCGGACGCCCCCTCAGCGCCTCATTGCCGGGCCACCAGCGCAGGCTCAGAATGCCCGCGGCGTCACGGTGGACAGTTTTCAGCGGCGAGAAATAGGATTCGCCGCCGGGCTGGCGCGGCACTGTGTGGTGATTGAGCAGCAGTTGGTTGCCGCAGCGATAGAAGCGGGCAAAGTAGTTCAGGCGTTTGGGGCTGTTGCCCAGCAGCAGCCGCTGGCCGGGGTCGAGACGGTACGGGCCCGTCTGCGCCTCAGATGAGAGAACGTACATCCCGCACTCGCCTGCCAGCAGGTCCGACAGATGTCGCGACCCCAGCGCATGTGACTTGCCGACCCCCAGCAGCATGTAGTAACGGTCGCCGATCTTCTCCACCGCGCCGACCTCGATCCGTTCGCCCCACAAGCCGCTCTCGATCACCGGCGGCGCAGCGCGAAAGTGGCGGCCGTCATCGGAAACAACACAGCCGGCCGTGCCGCACAGCCCGGGCGGCCCATCTTTGGCCACCGCCGTGAGAAAGCCAATATAGCCCGGTCCGTCCTCCCGCGGCAGCACCCAGATGCAGTCCCAGCGCTGGCTTGTGAACATCGGGTCCTCTGCATACCAGCGCGGGTCCGACCGGCACACATACGCCTCGTCGGGAAGCCGCCGCCACTGCAACAGGTCGTCCGACTCGGCGAAGAAGATCTCCTGCACCCCGTTGCGCTCTTCCGAAAAGTTGAGCATGAACCGGTCGCCGGCGCGCCAGACCATGCCGGTGCCCAGCCAGTTGGCGTCTGCCGCCTTGTGTATGATCGGCCCCCGGTCGGCAAAGTGGACCCCGTCATCCGAAGTGGCGACGCTCATGCCGTCATAGCCACCCCCGGCGCGCATGCGGTGGAGATAAAAGAGGTAGTGTCTGCCGTCGTGGTAGTACAGCCAGGTATCCCACAAGCGGGCCGCGATCTGCGGTTTGAAAATCATGCTCTCTCCTTACAACGCAAACTCAGATGTCCGCTCCGCAACCGTCCTCCAACAGCATGGCGTCATGATAGCGCAGGCAAGCGCGTCCGCACAGTCACTCCTGTTTGCACCCCGATTAGGCCACACACCTAGCCGCGCGAAACCCGTTTGACATCCTCCTACATTATGTTACTATTTCCCCCCAAGTGCTTCCCCTGCCCCGAAACATACATTCAGTCCAGTTCAATCGATCCAAGGAGAAAAGACGATGGAGAAGAACGCATTGGTCAGCAAGCGGCTGTCACGTCGCTCATTCCTGCACGCTGCCGCGGCGACTGCCGGCGTCATGGTGACCGCGGCCTGCGCCGCGCCGGCGCCCGCCGCCGGTGACGCGATGGACTCCGGCGGCGACGCCGATATGGAGACGGTCGAACTGCGGCTCGCGTACTGGGGCTTCCAGGTGGAGAAGCAGGGTGCCCTGCAGGCGGCCTTCCAGGAGACCTACCCCGACATCAAGCTGCAGGAGGACATTACCTCCTGGTCCAACTACTGGCAGAAGATGTTGGCCTCCACAGCTGCGGGCGAATCGCCCGACATCATGCACCACTCGCCCTACTATCACGTGCGGTTCGCGCACAACGGGGTGACGATCCCGCTGGACCCCTTTGTCGAGCGCGATGGCGTCGACCTGGACGACTTCTACGAGGGCGCGATCACGCAAGGCCGCTGGCAGCCCGGTCAGATCCGGTGCGGCTCCGGCGACCTGCACGCTTTCCCCACCGTCTGGCACTCCGGCACGATGTGGTTCTGGAACAAGAACTGGTTCGCCGAAAAGGGCATCTCCGACCCGGACGAGAGCTGGACCTGGGATACGATTCTCGAGGCGGGCAAAGAGTTCACCGTCATCAACGACGACGGCTCGGCCGAGTCCTACGGCATGGACAAACCGGTCGACGGCAATGGCCGCATGAATTTCTGGATCTTCCAGGCGGGCGGCGCCTTCTATGACGAGGACTACAACGGCTGTCTTATCAAAGATGACGGCCCGATGGAGGCCTTCCAGTGGATGGTTGACCTTGTCAACGAACACAAGATCGCAATGGCGCCCGAGGCCAACCTGCAGTTCAATCCCTTCCAAACCGGCCGCGTCGCCTTCGCGGTGATGGGTGACTGGATGATCCCCTCCTTCTCCGAAATCGAGGAGTTCGAGTGGGACGTCTTCACGCCGCCCGCGCATCCCGTTACCGGGCAGAACACGATCGACGCCTACCAGAACGGTATCTCGATCACCAGTTCAGCCGAATACCAAGATGAGTCGTGGGAGTATATCAAATGGCTGACGATGGGCGACGGCGCCGTCATGTACGCCGAGACGATCTTCCCCTTCCCCGCCCATATTCCTACCGCGGAAGGCCTGATCTACGTCCAGGATCGCACCGATCCGCCGACGCAGTTGTGGATCCTCAACCAGCTTCTGAAAGACGCTACTCCGGTCTTCAACGGTCCCGCCGAGGGTGAGATCGCCAGCATCGCCGTCGAGGAACAGGATGCGGCCATGTTGCAGGTCAAGACGGTTGCGGAGGCCACCGACGACCTGGAGTCGCGTGTCAACGCCGTCCTCGAGCGCTCCCGCGAAGAACTGCTCGGATAGCAAACAGCGCGGAGTGAGTGCAGAGAAGAAAGGAGAGAGAAAAGAGAGGGGCTGACTCCTCTTTTCTCTCTCCTCGCAGTCTGGAGAGAGTTGCATGAGCGCTGTAACGACACCTGCGCGCAGTGGTCTGCGCGAATTCCTGGGGAGTAACCGGGGCCGGGAAGCGATCGAGGCCTATATCCTCATCTTGCCCACCATCATAGGGCTGATCGTGTTTACCGCCAGCCCGGTGCTGGCGTCGCTCTATTACAGCTTCACACGCTGGAACCTCCTGAGCACGCCCAAGTGGCAGGCGTTCGACAACTATATCGAACTCCTCACCGAAGACCCACTCTTCTGGATTACGATCAAGAACACGGCCTACTACGTTGTGGGAACCGTCCCCACCGGAACGGTCTTGGCCCTGGCGCTGGCGATCGCGCTCAACCAGAAAATCCGGTTCGTGGCCGTCTTCCGCACCATCTACTTCCTGCCCGTCGTCTCCTCGGTGGTCGCCATCTCGGTGCTCTGGCTCTGGCTCTACCAGTCAGACTTCGGCCTCGTCAATGAGGTGCTGCGCTTTTTTGGTTTCCGCGGCGTGCGCTGGTTGAGCAGTGTCACCTGGGCGATGCCGGCCATTATGATCATGAGCATCTGGCATGGTCTGGGCTACAACATAGTCATCTTCATCGCCGGCCTGCAGGGCATTCCCCAGGACTATTACGAAGCGGCTACGGTGGATGGCGCAAACTCGTGGCACAAGTTCATCAAAATCACCATCCCGCTGCTTTCGCCCGTCACCTTCTTCGTCCTGACGCTGTCGGTTATCACCTCATTCCAGGTCTTCGCCCAGGCCTACGTGATGACCAGAGGCGGGCCGGTCAGCGCCACGAAGACGATCGTCTACTATCTCTTCATACAGGGGTTTGAGAATTTCCACATGGGGTACGCCTCCGCGCTGGCCTATGTGCTCTTCGTTATTATCGTCAGTCTGACACTGTTCCAATTCTGGTTCCAGAAGCGCTGGGTCCATTACGAACTCTGAGGCACAACCACTATGAGCGCACAAGATGCAACGCCGGTAGGTGAGACCCGCACGACGGCAATGCCGGGCGTGACCACCGCCGCCTCCGATGGTTTGACGACCTACAGAATCATGTACATCGCGGGACGTGTGCTGCTCTATTTCGCTCTCACCGTCGTTGGTATCACCATGCTCCTGCCATTGCTGTGGATGGTCTCCACCTCGCTCAAGCATCCGGGCGAAGTATTGCTGCTGCCGCCCAAGTGGATCTCGATTCCGCTGCAGTGGGGTAACTACCCTAAACTCTTCGAAGTGCTGCCCTTTGACCTATTCCTCCTCAACAGTATAAGAATCGCCGTTTTCGCTACCGTAGGCTCCCTCTTGAGCTGCTCGATGGCCGCCTTTGCCTTCGCGCGCATGCGCTTCCCGGGAAGCAATGTCATCTTCGCCATCATCCTCGCCACGATGATGATTCCCTTCCACGTCACACTCATTCCCCTCTTTAAGCTCTATCGCGACATCGGCTGGCTCGGTACACACTTCCCGCTCACCGTGCCCTTCTTCTTTGGCACCGCCTTCGGCATCTTCCTCATGCGCCAGTTCTATCTGACGATCCCGCAAGAGTTGGTGGAGGCGGCGCGCATTGACGGCTGCACCTTTATTCAGATCTACTACCGCATTTTTCTGCCCCTCTCCAAGCCAGCCCTGGCCACGCTTGGTATCTTCACCTTTCTCGGCTCCTGGAACAACCTCATGGGCCCGTTGATCTTCCTCACCAAAGTCGAGACCATGACTATCACCCTGGGACTGACGCTGTTGAC
Source organism: Caldilineaceae bacterium (assembly GCA_965207495.1). Lineage (GTDB taxonomy): Bacteria > Chloroflexota > Anaerolineae > Caldilineales > Caldilineaceae > Bin5. Next base: position 209,605 of record OZ242287.1, on the reverse strand, counting down.
CAACCAGTCGGGTGGGCGCTGGGAGTTGATCCAGGCCGGCGCGGTTATCAGTATCCTGCCGATTATCGTCATGTTCTTCATCGGCCAGGAGCACTTCATCCAAGGCATCGCGCGTACTGGAATCAAGGGGTAGAGATTTCGGTCTGAATCGCGGCTTCTGTTGACCATCGTCAGTTGTGAAGCGAAAGAGCAAAACTACTCTGACGAACAGTCCTCTTTATTCTGCGCAGGAAACTGCCTCCCCTAGACCATAAAGGGAAATTCCGCATTGGGTTCTTACACAGATCTCACCGTTGCATCTTATCCAATCATCACTTCCAAGAGTGTTGTCGTTCCAGAAGCAATGACTATCTTCCGAGAGACAGATCGTCACGTATTCACTCGTCGAGTGGCTGAACGAAATCCGCTAGTATGGGGCGAGCCTGAGTGCATGGATGACGAAGAAACAGAAATGGCTATTGAGTACGTGTGCGAAACCAGCAAGGTTGTCGATCGCTTAAATGTAATGGGATTCACGTTGCAGAGGGTTCGTGAGGAATTCGAAATAGGGCGGCAGACAGAATTGGAGGAGATGGGCCATCATGATTCGGAATTCTTCGAAAATCTTACGTTCGATGTCTATGCCGCAGCATTCGCCAAGATCATCGCCGATCGACTAAATCCATTTGATCAGCAATATCCAATCTTGGGCCATGTTCAAATCGAGGGGGGAAGTGATTCGCTAACTGAATATATTTTGTGGAGCATCAAAAACCCTTCGTACGGTATTTTTAGGTTTGACAAGGATGTTCGCCTAGTCATTCGTCTAGCCTGCGAGGTGGCTCCACCGAACACCAATGTGGTTCAAGATATAACGGATATTGTCTACTCTGGTGGGTATTACAAAGAATGCGAGGCCGTATGTGAGAAGGAAACGCGTGCGCTTATTTCTGGGTACCCGGAAAACTCGCCTATTATCATCCTTACTGAAGGGTCCACAGATGCAAGTATTTTGAAAGAAGCACTCGTGCTTTTGTACCCACATCTTTCAGCTTACTATTCGTTCTTTGATTTCCAGTCCTCGGGGGCCAAAGGGGGGACAGGGCCCCTCGTCTTGCTCGTGAAATCATTTGTGGCAGCAGGAATCACAAATCGAGTTATTGCCCTGCTAGATAATGATACCGCCGCTCTCGAAGCTAAAGGTGTATTAGACAAAATAAGCCTTCCACCGAATATTGCTGTTTTACATTACCCCGACCTTGAGCTGCTTCGAAGTTATCCTACACTCGGCCCCGGAGGCTTAGTCCCTCTTGATATAAATGGGCTTGCGGCGAGCATAGAGCTTTACTTTGGGGAGGATGTACTGTGTTTGGAACAAGATACATTGACCCCTATTCAGTGGAAAGGATACAATTCGACACTCAATCAGTATCAAGGAAAGGTTCTGCAAAAGAAGAGATTACATGCAGCGTTTCAAAAGAAACTCAAGCGCTGTAAGGCAGATCCGCAGGTGTTGCAAGACACAGATTGGTCTGGTCTTTCGGCTATTCTTCAAGAGATTTTTCGGGCCTTCGGGAGTTCAGATGAATGACTCTTTTGAAGAGTGTAGGAAGAATTCAAGATCTTGTTCCATCCAAGAAATGCAAAGAGATCGGTTGCCAGTTGGTCGGTCTGGAAGGATTCTTGAAAGGCTAGCATCGTTGCTCGCACACGGCAGCTACGAAAAACTAGAAACTGAAAACTAACCACTAAAAACTGCTGTTATGATTCGCATCGGACTGATAGGCTGCGGCGGTATGGGCCAGTCCCACCGCGCCGCCTTCCAGAAACTACAGGGCCGCGCCCTCTTCACCGCCGCGGTCGACCCGGACCTGCCGCGCGCGCAAGCGACCGCCGACCTGATGGGCTGCAACACCGTCGCGGCCGACTATCGCCAAATCCTCGACCATATCGACGCCGCCATCCTCGCCGTTCCGCACCATCTCCACCATCCCATTGGCATCGACCTGCTGCGCCGCGGCAAACATCTGCTGATGGAGAAGCCGCTGGCCAACTCGGAAACCGAATGTCTGGACCTGATCGAGACCGCCGAGCGCGCCAACCGCACCCTCATGGTCGCCTACTGCATGCGCTTTCACCCGGTCGTCGTCGAGATGGAGCGCCTGCTCAAAGCCAGAACCTACGGCGACCTCTTCCAGCTATCGATCTGGACCGAGCAGCATACGCAGGGCGAGCCGGGCAGCTGGATGCACCGCAAAGAGACGCTCGGCGGCGGCCAGCTCTTCAGCCACGGCTGCCACTATATCGACATCCTGCTCGCCTGGATGGGCCAGCCCGTCTCCGGCACCCATATCGGCACCAACTTCGGTACGCCCTGGATGGAGGGCGAGGGCACATCCAACGTCTCCCTCAAATTCGCCAACGGCGCCCTCGGCTACCACTTCGGCACATGGGGCGCCAAGGGCACGCGCCTCAAGTACTCATTTCACGCCCACTGCACCGATGGCATGCTGGAAGGACAGATCAGTCAGGGGAGATTGCTGCTGCATCAGGGCGCGCAAGAAGCGGAGAAAGGCAGCGAGCAACTGCTGTTCGAGGCAGCAGTGGGCAAGCATCTCGAGAACGAGCTGATCCACTTCGTCGACTGCCTGGAGCACGACCGCCGCCCGCTCACCGACGGCCGCCGCAGCCTGCAAAGCCTGCGCGTCATCTGGAAGCTCTACGAAGCCGAAGCGCAGGGCGTGGTGGCCGACCTGCGCGCAATCGGTAACGGGTGAAGTTTTGCAACTTCGTATGTAGGATGTGTACGAAGGCAGGATTCTGAACTAAACGAGTGTCAACGTCTGGACCGGTAGCGACTTCGCTTCCAGCGTCGACAGATTGGCAACTTTGCTGGCATGGTCGATATCGATGCCGACAAGCTGGCCATTCTCATCGAAATCCAGAATAACGCCTGGGGCGACCTCTGTGGAATCCGTACTCGGTTTTTCGGAGAGGTCAATATAGAGGGAATCCGTGTCAGGATAGTAATGGAATTTCATATGGCTGTCCGAGTGTACTACAGGACCGGATGCAGATAAACTCGCACATGACAGAGGCAACAGACAGATTCGGGAGAAAGACGCAGATATGACAACACCGACATTCCGTTTCGCCGTCATCGGCTTCGGCCGGCGCGGACGCTACCACATGGAGAGCCTAGAGGCGATGGAGGAAGCGAACGTCCGCTGCGTCGCCGTCTCCGACCCGCGCGATCCCACCCCTGAAGAAGGGGAGCGCTTTGGCAACTGCTTCTACCATGATTATCACCAGCTGCTGGCGAATACGCCCGACCTCGACTTTGTTCTCGTCGCCAGCTACGCCGTCGACCACGTCGAACATGCGCTGGCCGTGCTGCAACGGGGCATCCCCGTCTTCCTCGAAAAGGCCGTGGCCTTTACATGGGAGCAAACCGTGGAGCTGTACCAAGAGGTGGTCCGTCACCGCTATCCCCTCTTCATCGGCTTCAACCTGCGCCGCTTCCCTGCCACGCTGGCCATGAAGCGCATCATCGACGAGGGCAGCCTCGGCCGTATCCAGAGCGTGCTGGGGCACATCAACACCGGCAACCGCTGGTCGCAGGGCGTGTGGTCGCATTTCAGAACGCCGCCCTCGTCGACCCTGGTCGAAGGCAAACTCACCCACGACACCGACACCATCCAGCACTGCCTGGGCGCAGAAGTCGTCGACTGCACCGCCACCATCACGCGCAACATCTGGACCGAAGGCGACGACCGGCCCATGACCGCCGGCGACTGCTGCGCCATCTCCGGTCTGCTCTCCAACGGCGTCCTCTACACCTTCCATCTCACCACCTCCGGGCCGGATTACGAGCGTCGCTACATCGTCAACGGCACCGAAGGTCAGGTGGAGGTGGTGATGCATACGGTGCGGCCCGGGCAGCCGCCCGCCTCGGTAACCCTCTGGCGCAACGGCGAGGAGCCGCAATCGATCGAGCTGCCGCCTGCCGTCGGCGGACACGGCGGCGCCGACTTTCGCATCCACCGTGACTTCGTCGCCTGGCTTCAGTCCAACCCAACGGGTCCCTACGACCCGCGCTCCATCCTGACCGGCATGATCATCCCCTTCGCCGCGCAAGAATCCATGGCGACCGGCCGCCGCATCGACTGCACCGCGCGCCTGCGTCAGGTCACCGCCGGCGTGAACCAATAAACGAGCAGAGAGAAGTGAGAAGCGGGCAAGAATTTCTCACTCCTCACTCCTCATCACTCTCTCCTCTCCTTTGAAGGGAATTTCGCCATGCGTAGCTATCGTGTAGGCGTTGTCGGGCTGCGCCGCGGCCTTGGCCCGGCGCGCATCTTCGACCTCATGCCAGACTGCGACGTGGTCGCCGGCTGCGACCTCGACGCGTCCGCGCTCGAACAGTTCGGCGCGCTCTTCCCCCAGGCCCACCTGTGCAGCGCATACGATGAGATGCTGGAGCACGGGTTGGACATCGTCTTCGTCGCCTCCCCGGTCCCTCTGCACTGCCAGCACACCGTGGCCGCGCTCGAGGCCGGCTGCCACGTCCTGCAGGAGGTCACACTGGCCACCAACATCGACGAATGCCGCCAGATCTTCGCTGCAGTGCAGGCCCACCCGCGCCAGAAGTTCATGCTGGCCGAGAACTGCTGCTACTGGGCGCATATCCTGAGCTGGCAAAAGATGTGGGGCCAGGGCCTGTTGGGCGACTTCATGTACGCCGAAGCCGAGTACATCCACGATACGCGCTATCTGCTGCGCCAGGCGGACGGCTCACCCACCTGGCGCGCCTCCATGGCGCCCATTCACTACTGCACCCACAGCCTCGGCCCCCTGCTCAAAGTGACCGGCGAGCGCTGCGTCGCCGCCAGCGGCATGAGCGTCACCAGCGGAACCGGCGACCTGCCCGTCCGCGTCAAATCCGGCACCGAAGTGGCCATTCTGCAGACGGCCAGCGGCGGCGTGATCAAGATCCTGGTCGCTTTCGGCATCACCCGTGAGCCGATGTTCCACTACTACTCGATCTACGGCACCGACGGCGTCCTCGAGACCTCGCGCCCGCCGACCAGCCCCCTGCAGACCAACGTATGGCTGGATTCGGTGCCCCATTTGAACAACATGATCGAGATGCCAATCACCGAGAACGTGACCGACGCGCCGCCGCAGGCGATACAGGGCGGACACGGCACCGCCGAGTACATGATGGTCCAGGACTTCGTCGCTTGCATCCGCGACGACACCCTGCCCCCGCTCGACATCTACGCCGCGCTGCGGATGGCGCTGCCCGGCATGTGCGCGCACGAAAGCGCGCTGCAAGGCGGACAGATGGTGGAGATTCCTGATTGGGAGAGTTGATAGGGGAAAAGGAACACTGTGCCAGCACCGGCTGCCATAAAGCCGCGAGATCTCTACAGAAAGGAAGCTGTCTGCGGGTGCATCCCAAAATGGGGGTGAACTCTCGTATACCTCTTGCTGGCACAGACCCACCATCAGTCCCAATCTCCTGCAGACCAATCGGGGTCCCTCTCTCCTCTTCACTCTCTCCTATCCTTTGGGCGGTCGGGCCTTCGGCCCTCCCTTGTGCAGGGGCTGCGCCCCCGCAACGCCCCGCCCTTGCTAGCCACCGTGTTTATTCTTCCCCAGCAATGTGTCTAGCCAACAGTGGTCCCCCCAAACGGTACCGTAGAGCCAGGCCTTGTGCCTGCCCTGTTCCCCCTCAATCAACGGGCCCCCGGTATATCCAGGCCTGGCGCCTCCCTGCGTCTCTCCAAGAGCCGGCAAGAAATACCAGCCACCGCCAGCATAATCTCCCCCCAGACTGTTCCCGCCCCAAATCTGAGATGCACCCGCTGTCTGCAAAAGCTGGACGGCAAAGATGAAGGGATGTACAATTGTCGCTGCACGTGTCATCGAATGCAGGACAAAAGGCTGGATAAATCAGAATGAGAAAGGCCTTGACTGCTTTTGGACAATTTGCGTGCAGGAGGACAGCAAATGGGCACAGTTCGAGCGAAGATGGTGTCTCTGGCGCATCGGTTTTTGCTGTGGACACTGCCGGAATTGCGGCGGGCCGTGGATGAACTGGTAGAAGATGCCGGCCGATCACGAGAATTCTATCTGCGTGAAATCATCGAGCGCGGATTGGAAGAGACCGAGGATTATTACTTGGCGAGTGCATCGGCGGACCGGATTCGTCAAGGCGTAGAGCGAACGTACAGTGATGAAGAGATAAGAGCCGATCTTGGCTTGGACGATAAGGTACGCTCCCGCATCTAGGCGTCAACTGCGGAGATTAGACAGGCAAACAGCGCAGCGCATTCAAGAGGAACTGACCGGCCGTATCGCGAAGGCCTCGGACCCACGACAGTTGGGCCGCGCGAAGATGCTGAGGGGTGGCATGGGCGGCCTTTGGCGTTTCCGCGTTGGAGCTTATCGTATCATCTGTGACGTTCAGGATGATGACAGAATTATTGTGGTGCTTCGTATAGGGCATAGACGTGAGGTGTATTAACGAGGTGCCAGCCATCAGAGCGTTGTAACGATAGAGGGTATATTCCTAACCTCAGCAATCTCTGTCCAACTCATCGCTAAAACGTAAGCGCCCCAGCGGTTCAGCTGGAGCGCTTTTTTGCATCAACACGCGCCCAAAAGGGGGCAGCGGGCTTGTATTACGTTCTCTCCAGCCGCAAATCCGCTACAGCTGACTCCGCATCTCCGCCGTGATCTGGTCCATCGCCAGGATCATGTAGCCGCAGTCGTCGCCCACCTGTAACCACTGCACACCGCGCTTCGCCATACCGAGCGCAAAGCGCGCGTCGGGCGCCATGCCGGCCCCCACGAACAGACCCGCCGCCCGCGTACGGGCGATGATGCTGTCCACCGCCTCGATCACGGTCGGATGCTCCACATCGCCCAGCAGCCCCAGCGACGCCGAGAGATCCCAGGGCCCCAGCGCGATCGAATCCAGTCCGGTGATGGCCAGGATATCGTCCAGGGCTGCGAACCCCTCTGCGTTCTCAATCTGGACGGCAACGAAAATTTCCCGGTTGGCCCGCTCGGTGTAGGCGTTGCCGCCATCGCGCCCATAGTTGGCGGGCACGCGCGGTCCATAGCCGCGCTCGCCCAGGGGCGGGTAGCGGCAGCTGTTGACCACATCCTGCACTTCGGCGGCTGAGCGCACCTGCGGCACGATGATCCCATCCGCGCCCGCGTCCAGCACCGGCTTGATGAAGGGTGTGCCGCTGCCGGGCACGCGCACCAGCGCCGGCTTCCTGCGCGCCTTCGCCGCCAGCAGATGCCCGCCCAGCGCCTCCGCGCTCATCATGCTGTGCTCCATATCGATCCAGAAGAAGTCGACCGAATCGCCGAGCGCATCAGTCGCGTGCGGGTCGGTCAGCGTGATCGAAGCGCCAATACAGATATCGCCCGCCGCCATCTTGGCGCGGAAGGCTGCTACTGGTGAGGGTTGGGATTCGTTTGTCATGGTCACCTGCGTTGGGAGTGGTGTTTGGATTGCACGGCGGTTGTGATGTGCTGCGCAGGTGCAGTGTTTACCAATTCCGGTGAAATGACAAACTGAAACTTCTGAAGAGAGAGTCAAGAGGAGAGAGAGAACTCCCTCAATTACCACTCGCTCGCCGGCCCGTGATATGATTTTCCGCACCAGCAGGCGGTGTAGACCCGGAGAGGCGTTATGATCACCTCAATTCGACTCGTAAATTTCAAGAACTTCGCCGACGAGACGCTGCGCGTCGGCCCGTTCACCGTCATCGTTGGCGCCAACGCCAGCGGCAAGAGCAACATCCGCGACGCGTTCCGCTTTCTGCACGGCATCGGTCGCGGCTACACGCTGGCGGAAATCTTCGGCGAGAAATATGGTGCCGGCGGCCAAGTCGAATGGGCTGGCGTGCGCGGCGCGATGAATGAGATTATCCGCATCGGCCAGTCTGCGTTTTCGCTTCAGGTCAAAGTGGAGGGTTTCACTTATACGATCGATGTCGGCAGGGACGAAAACAAGAACGGAGCCTTTCAGGTGACAGCGGAAAGCCTAAAGCTTCCCGCAACTAGGATCTATTCAACCCGAACAGATTCTGGAGACCCTCCTCTTCGCGTGGGTGAAGGGAAACAGCCTCTTTACACGGTAGTAGGCGCATCCGGATGGAATAACCGTGACTACGCTGAGGTGAGGACAGACAGGCCAGGGCTGAACCAGATTTTTGGGAAGAAGGCTCTTTCGGACGAGCACAGCTCCTTTGTTCGGCAAGTTACACGAAACTTCTCCAGTATGCGCTTCTTGGATTTGGATCCGCAGCGCATGCGGGAACCTGCTTTCCCCGGTCAGACCGTATTGGGCGATCGGGGCGAGTATTTGCCGACCGTGTTGCAGGCGATCTGTGAAGACTCGCAGCGCAAGGAGACGCTGGTCGAGTGGATACGTGAGTTGACGCCAATGGATGTGCGGGACTTCGAATTTCCGACCGACCCATCCGGCAGGGTTCATCTCGTCTTCCTGGAAGCGAACGACAGAAGGGTCTCCGCTTACGCTGCGTCGGACGGAACGCTGCGATTCCTGGCCATGCTGACTGTGCTGCTCGGACCGGACTCCAACGGCCTTTACTTCTTTGAGGAGATCGACAACGGTATCCATCCCGCGCGACAGTGGCTACTGCTGGAACTGATCGAAAAGCAGACCGCAAAGCGAGGGATCCAGGTCATCACCACCACCCATTCGCCGGACCTGTTGACGGTGATGAACGATGATACGTTCCAGAACACCTCCGTAGTCTGCCGCCTCGAAGATGCGGATAACGCCATCATTCGCCCTGTCGCCGAACTGCCACGCGCAGGCGAGTTGCGAAAGTCGCAAGGGCTGGGACGGCTCCTGTCTGGCGCTTGGCTGGAAACCGTGCTCGCCTTTACCGAAGGAGACGCCGCTGAGGAAAGGCAGTGAACGTCCTCATCATCCCAGAAGATTTTCGCAAGGACCAATACATTCTGAAACCGATTTTCGAGCGGCTTTTCCGCGCCATCGGCAGGCGCAGCGCAAAAATTGAGGTCTGCCAGGAGCCTCTGCTCGGCGGCGTTGAAGAAGCATGTAAGTCGGACAGGATTTCGGAAGTTGTGAGATTCTATCCGATGACAGATGTCTTTATTCTGTGCGTCGATCGTGATGGACGGGAAGGACGGCGTGACAGACTCAATGAGATCGAAGCGGAGTTCGGAGTCGCCGACCAGTTTCTGGCCGTAAACGCATGGGAAGAGATAGAGACGTGGGTCCTGGCGGGCGTCGATCTGCCCAGGGAATGGCGCTGGTCGGATGTCCGCGCTGAGGTCCATGTCAAGGAAGTGTATTTTGATCCGCTTGCCATCCAGCGCGGTCTATCTGACAGACCAGACGGCGGGCGTAAGCCGTTGGCCGAACAAGCAGCCCGCCGCATTGACGCCATCCGGCAGAAGTGCACCGAGGACTTTGATCACTTGGCGCTGCGTCTCTCAGAAGTCAATGGATAACAAGCCTTAACCACTTACCATTACAGTAAATCCCACCGACACTACACATCCCGCACCAGGAGCACCCTATGACCGAACCCTCCATCAAGACAACCGTCGTCGGCAGCTACCCCTTGCCAACCTGGCTGGCCGCCTATCCGTCCGCCCCCAATCTGCGCGACGCCATTCTCGTCGTCCTCAAGACGCAGGAACTGGCCGGGCTGGACGTAATCTCCGACGGCGAGTTGACCCGCTTCGACGTCAACCATCCCGAAACGAACGGGATGATCGAATATTTCGTACAGCCGATGTCCGGCATCTCGAACGAGATGGGCCGCAAGGACGTGGACGATTTTCGCGCCCAGCAGGGCATGGGCTTCCGCACGCAGCCGGCCGCCGTGGTCGAAGGCCCGATCGGCGAAGGCGAACTGGACCTGCCCTCAAGCTGGCAGATGGTGAAGGAGTTGACCGCCGCCCCGCTCAAGTTCACCGTGACCGCGCCCTACATGCTGGCGAAAACGCTGCTGGACCGCCACTACAGCGACCTGCCCAGCCTGACCATGGCCATCGCCGAAGTGCTGCGCCGCCAGGTCGAGGCGATTGACGCGCCCGTACTCCAGGTCGACGAGGCCAATCTGACCGGCAACCCTGAAGATGCCACCTGGGTGCACGAGCCGATCAACCACGTGCTCGACGGCGCTCGCGGCGAACGCGCGTTACACCTCTGTTTTGGCAACTACGGCGGCCAGAGTATCCAGAGCGGCTTCTGGGCCAGCCTGCTCGGCTTCCTCAACAACCTGCACGTGGACCACCTGGTGCTGGAGTTCGCCCGCCGCGGCTATGATGAGCTGGAGGTCTTCACCGACCTGCGCGAGGGTATCGCTCTGGGGATCGGCGTCGTCGACATCAAGGACAACGAAGTGGAGAGCCCCGACGTGATCGCAGGGCGCATTCAGTACGCAGTAGATCTGCTGGGCGAGGATAGGGTCAAGTGGATTCATCCCGACTGCGGCTTCTGGATGCTGCCGCGCTCGGTCGCCGACCGCAAGATGCAGACACTGGTGGCAGGCCGGGACCTCTTCCTGGGCCAAACGGCTGGGTAGGACACGCGCTAAACCAATGTGGTAATCCGGCAACTGTCCCTATCCAGCGCCTCCGGTCTCAATGCCGCGCCGAGCCCCGGGCGCTGGGGCGGTTGCATGCGCCCATTCTCCACCACAAATGGGTGATCGACCAGGTCCAGATAGAATCCCAACGTAAACGCCCGCACCATCTCCTGCATCCACGTATTGGTGGCGTGGGCGGCCAGATGAAGAGAGGCCGCCAGCGTTACCGGCCCGGTGCAGTCGTGGAAGATCACGCCCATGTTGTTGGTCTCCGCCATGTCAGCCGTCTTGCGAGATTCGGTGATGCCGCCTGCCCAGGTCACATCTGTCATCACCACATCACAGGCATCCGCCCGTATCATCTCCTCTACAGCGTAGCGATTCATCAGTAGCTCCGACGCACAGATGGGTGTGCGCGTCGAACTGCGCAGCTTGGCCAGCGTGCGCGGGTTGTCAGGCTTCATCAAATCCTCGAGCAGGACCGGCTTGTAGGGCTCAAGCGCCTCCGCGATGCGGCGGGCGGGCTGAAGAGCCCAATAGCCGTGTCCCTCCAGGATAATATCCATCTCCAGGCCCACCGCGTCTCGGACCTGCCGCCACGGCTCCAATCCTTCTTCGATCTCCGCAAACGAGATCGTCTGGCCGTGATTGGCGAGGGCGAACCGATCAAAGGGCCAGATCTTCATGGCGCGGATTCCCATATCGAGCAGCGAGCGGGCAAGTTCACCGGCATCGCCGCCCGGCTGCCAGGCTTCATAGTCCCGATAAGTGCCAGTTGCAGCGGAGTCCACTTTACGCGAGATATCCGGCGCTTTATGCCCGTACCCTGAGGAGGCGCACGTGTTGTAGACCGGCACGCCCTCCGGATTGCTCGTCCCACCGAGAAGCTGCCAGATCGGCCGGCCCAACTCCTGGCCCAGGATGTCCCAGAGCGCCACATCCACCGCCGAGAGGCAGCGCATCTCCAACCCCCTATTGCCGTAGATGTGGGAGTTTTCGTAAGCCCGGCGCCAGAAGGCCTCGATCTGGCGCGGGTCTCTCTCCAGCAGCATCGGCGTCAATACCTCACCGACATAAGCCGTAACAGAGCGGGGCGTGTAATAGGTCTCTCCCAGGCCGACGATCCCGCTGTCCGTCGTCAGTTCAAGAAAGGTTATGTTGGCGAAGGGAGCGAAGTGGATGGTTCGAACGCCGGTGATCTTCACGATAGACCTCTGAGGGAAGATAGTGGACGAACACAGTGGACGAACATAGAGCAAGCGCTTCAGGGAGAACTATACAGCAGGTGAGCAGGTTGTAAAAGGGCTGTCCGGACCTTGAAAAACGGTTTGACAAAGGGGGTGCTTAGATATAATAATATGTGGATAAGACATGCTGCGACGATGTAATGATAGCTGCATCCTGCCAGCAGCTGTGTTCCTTAGCGCAAGTGAAAGTGTCGCGCCTGAGCCGGTGTGTGCGCTGGTGGAGCATGGTCATGACCTCCCAAAATCCCCAAGGAGTTCCCCTATGGCCTACGCCGACATTCAGAAACCCGCGCTTTCGTACTGCTATGAATTCGGCCTCGATGCGTTGGAGGCTGCCCAGGCTTGTGTCGACGCCCATGGGTTCGCGGTGGTCAAGCAGGTACTGTCCGAGGAGCTGGTTGAGGAGCTTCAGGATGCGGTTCAACAGGTTATAGATCCGGACGGGGCATTGGGCCCCGGCGAGAGCTACACCCACACCTCCTTTGTCGAGCACGCACCCGCGCTGTGGCAACTGCTCGACTACGAACCCTTTCTGCGGGTCCATCGACTTTTCTGCCAAGCGGACGAGCTGACCATCCACCGTTCAGCCGCGATCTTACGCAATCCCGGCTCGGCTCCCCTTTCTTGGCACTCCGACTGGCATGGATTCAACCAAGGCCCCCCGCAAAACGCCGGCGATGTCCTGAACCGGGGCCACTGGCCCTCGGGCCGCTGGCTCTACCTCACAGGCTCCTATCCGGAACACGGCGGACTGGCCGTGATCGAAGATTCCCACGTGGAAGACTGGGCGGGCCCGGAAGGCTTTGCGCTGACCCCGGACCGGCGCTCATTCCACCGACAGGGGAGTGAACCCAAAGGCTATGTCGGATTCGATGTGCCAGGCATGGTGCCCCTGTTCACGGAGCCCGGCGATATGATCATCTTCGCAGCACGCACCTACCACGCCGCATTCTCCAACCAGCTCGACCAGGTGCGGTTGTCCTGCGGCCTTGGCTTCCGGCCGCGCAGCTACTGGATCGACGCGCCGTGGCCGCTCCCTGAATCGGCGCAGGCGTTTATCAGGGCGCTGCCTGCACGGCATCAGCATTTTGTAGAAAACTATGTCGGTATTGATACGGAATGGCGTGGTCAATAGACGACCGCATGAGTAAGGTATGACAGATTTCGGACAGCGACTTGCGTCGACTTAGGGCCGTTGGCGCTCAGCCCCTCGGATGAATTTGACGAGAGTATGTGTTGTTGCATGCACTTCAACTGCTATCAGATCAAACTTTCAGATCAAAGGAGAAGCGAGCATGAAACGGAACAAGCTGAGTCGACGTGACTTCTTGAAGCTGTCTGCCGTCACGGGCACAGGAGCCCTTCTGGCTGCATGCCAGCTGCCGGCGGCGCCCGCGGGCGGAGCAGATGCGCCCCCGGCTGTAACCACAACGATTGATTTCTGGGATTTCCCGTACTACTCGTCGTCTCTTGGAGAGCCCGGTTCCTGGCAGTGGGAGCGGGCGAACGCCTTTATGGACGAGAATCCAAGTATTGAGGTTCAGGTGCTTCCCCTGACGTGGGAGCAGGGCAGCAAGGTGACAACGGCACTCGCCGCCGGTTCGCCCCCGGATGTTGTCGGCGGCGGCTGGATCCAACTCGCCCTTTCGGCCTTGGAGGTGGGACTGGCTCTGGATCTCACCGACTCGTTGGAAGAGCAGTTGACCAACGATATGGTCGAGGGAATGCTTGAGCAGTGCTCTATCGATGGCAGGGTGTACATGGTGCCGTACTGGCCGGTGTGCCAGTCCGGGGTTATCTACCTTGATGGGGTCGAGGAAGCGGGCGCGATGGATACTGGCCCTCAAGCGCCATGCTACGGGTGGAACATCGACCAGTTCAATGGCTGGCTTGAGGCTGTGCGGGGTACACGACCGGACGGCAGCGAGCGCTACGGCCTCGGCATTCCATCCGCCCATTCCACTCCGGCTTTTCATTGGGTGACTCTCCTGTATTTCCGCTGCTTCGGCGCCCACTTCTGGACCGATGAGACGGAATCGTGCGTTGACATGGCTTCGCCCGAGGCGATCAAATGCCTTGCATGGATGCAAGAGATGGCCGAAAACGACCTGATTCCCGATCCGGCAGGGTACACCGGCGACGATAACAATGCCCTCATCGACCAGGGCAACGTCCTCATGCAGGTTGGCAACGTGGTTCCGGGAGGCGCCCGCCAGGAAGGAATGGAGCTGGACGCCGAGACCCTGGTCGTCAATGATACCGTGAACGAACGCAGTTGGCGTTTTATCCAGTATCCACACGATGACCCTCACCCCGCCATTGCCTGGGGCGGCGCAAACTACTCCGGTTTGGTGCCCTTCAAGCCCGAGGACCCTGCTGATACGCCAGGACTGTTGAAGTTCCTCCACTGGATGACCAACGATGAAAGCGAAGAATGGTTGGTTAAGTCGGCCGGAATGTTGCCGTTCCGCAAGTCCATTCTGGCGGAAGTCGCCGACGACCCCCTCGTGGTTTATACATCCGAATGTCTGATGCCTAACGCATGGTTCGATGCCAAGCGCAGTACGGAGACCATCGTGGTGCGCTCGATCTTTGAGGAACATTTCCAGGGCGCCTTCTCCGGCAAGAGCGCGGAACAGGTGATGCAGGAGATGACCGACGACATCAACTCGTCTCTCGAGAGCTGTGCGTAGAAACCCACCGTCGATAAAGCCGGTCTCCCGCGACGAAACTGCTCGCGGGAGACCCTTTCAGACTCTCAAGAACGGGGACAGCCATGAACTATGCCAAGCGTGAGGAGATGTGGGGCTATATCTTCGTCACACCATTCCTGGTTCTGTTCCTTGTCTTTGTGCTGGTGCCTACGGTCATGTCCGTCGTGATGGCCGCGCTCGAATGGTACGATCGAAAGCCGGTTTGGGTTGGTCTGGACAACATTGACCACGTGCTGAATGACCAGCGTTTCTGGCAATCTGTACGCAACACGCTATCGTACGTGGGGATGTTCACATTCACTGCCGTCGCACTGGCGCTTGCGGTGGCGATCAGGATCACCAAGTTCCGCAGTCAGGGCATGCGCCAGGGCCTGCAAAGCGCGTTCTATCTGCCCAGCGTGGTTTCGCTCGTCGCTGTAGCGGTCGTCTGGCGCTACATTTTCAATAACCAGTTCGGGCTGATCAACTACCTGCTGAGTGTGGTCGGAATCGACCCTGTCAACTGGCTGGGGAATCCGCAGACAGCCATGCCATCCCTCGTCTTTATGGACCTGGTCACCGGGCTGGGCGTTGGGATTATCATTTTCGTGGCCGCAGTCCTCGGGCTGCCTTCCGAGCTGTTCGATGCAGCCCACATTGACGGCGCCACCGGGTGGCTGGAGACGATATACATCACCATCCCCCTGTTGACCCCGAGTATCCTCTATGTGGCGGTGACGACGACGATTGTGGCAATGCAGCTCTTCGTCTCCGTCTTTTTCCTCACTAAAGGCGGGCCGGTGGGGTCCACGCTGACACTCGCCTTCCTTACCTACCGTTACGCGTTTGTCTTTCTCAAAGTCGGCTACGCATCGGCCGTCGGACTGGCGCTTCTCCTGCTCACCCTGGCGCTGGCGGTGGTACTTTTTCGCTGGTTCCGGTCCGTGGTGGAATACTAAAGGAGCCCGGGAGCGCTGTGCTGAAACAACCCACTGTCCCCGAAGAGCCTGTCTCGCGTCCAATCCAGCCTGAAGGTCGTTCCTGGCGCAGGGTTCGAGAATGGATCGGCAGTAACTTCACATTGCTTCTGCTCTTTTTCTGGGCTCTCATCTCATGGTTTCCCCTCTACTGGATGGTGCTGACCAGCTTTAAGAAGGGCCAACAGGCGCAGGCTCTGCCCCCCGGTCTGTGGTTGAAGGAGCCCACCCTGGAGTCCTATCAGCAGGTGCTGAGTTCGACTTTTCCGGTGCTGCGCTGGTTGGCCAATAGCCTCTTCGTCTCCGTCACGGTTACCGTCCTGGGGCTGCTGTTGTGCGCGGCTGCCGGATATGCCTTCGCGCGCAAGCGCTTTCGAGGACGTGATATCATCTTCTGGATGGTGCTGAGCACGATGATGCTGCCGGGTTTCTCCAGGCTGATCCCGGCCTTTATGCTGACGTTGCTGCTGAATCTGCATGACACCTACTGGGTCATGATCCTGCCTGGGTTGGCGTCACCCTATGCGGTCTTCCTCATCCGTCAGTTCATGTTGACGCTGCCGTCCGAGCTGTTCGACCAGGCGCGCATCGACGGCGCCGGCGAGATTCGCCTGTGGTGGCAGATCGCGCTGCCGCTGACCAAACCGGCGCTGGCGGCATTGGGGACCTTCACCTTCGTCGCAACCTGGAATGACTTCGTGTGGCCTCTGGCCGTGATTAACGATCTGAAACTGATGCCCATCCAGGTCGGCGTGACCCTGCTGCGCGGCATGGAGCGCACGGGGCGCAACGATTACCCCATCGCCATGGCCTCCGGCGTGTTGATGGCCGTGCCGCCGGTCATCATATTCTTCCTGTTTCAACAGTACTTTATTCGCGGCCTGACCATCGGCGCGTTGAAGGGTTAGTGGAGTGACCTGCCCCCGATGTCTGTACCACCCGTTATGTTAGTCCGACAAGCACGGGGACACGGTCGGCAGGCAAGAGGGCCTCAGGCGCCGGCGGCCGGTAACCCAGGGAGCTGGGCGGTCTGACCTGGTTGTTAATCCGTCTGTACCGCTCCGTCAGCACACGCACCTCCAGCAACGTATAGAAGACCTCCCTGTCCAGCAGTTCGTCCCTCAACTTCCCGCTGAAACGCGCAAGCCATTCTCCCACGGCGACCCAGGCTCGATGTAGAGCGTCCTGGCTCCCACCCGCCCAAGCCACTCACGCACAGCCCGGGCCGTAAACGCCCCGATTCATTGACAAAGTACGACACTAAACGTTCAATACCCGGAAATGTCAAACCCAGGGAGTTGTGCCACAAGCATTCCGGACTATAATACCTCCCTAATACCTCTTTGTGATTGAGAGACTGCAGCAGAACTCGGCAGAGAAAAAGCCTGCCGAGCCGACTTACACCGGATTTCTGATTGAGGTCAGCTGAGGAAATATTATGACGCAGGAAGACTATAGCCTTACCGAAGAGCAGATTCAGCTTTTTGAAGTCTTCGGGTTCCTGGTCCGGAGAAATCTGTTCAGTCCCGAGGAGATGAATAAGATAAACGAAGAGTTCGATCGTCGCCTTGCATCCATTCTGGAGGAAACCGATCCTGAAGAGAAACGTATCTTCAACAACTGGGGTAACCGGACCCCGGAAACACCCTTTATTGCCAGCTTGCTTGAGGACCCGCGTATTTATCTGCCCGCGGAACAACTGATAGATGAAGATTCCGTTCCCGTCCATTCTAACGCCAACAGCTATGAGAATAATACCGATTGGCATCCGGATTGGAGCGATCCTCATCTATTGGCAATCAAGAACGTCATGTATCTGCAGCCGACAACCGCTGACCGCGGCGCATTGCGTGTCATTCCAGGGTCACACAAAAATCCATTACATGAAGAACTTCATAGCATTGGATTGCGCAGTACGTTTGGCCCCAAAAAGGCCCGGTTCTTAGAAGAGTCTGGTCTGGGCGGTGAAGATATTCCCTGCTATGTATTTAGTTCGAATCCGGGTGATATCATCATCTTCAACCAGTTGACCTGGCACGCTGCCTTTGGCGGCTATAGAGACCGCCGCACCTGCACCTTTAACTTTTATGGCACCCCAAGGACACCCGAAGCGGTAGAGTCGATGCGCAAAGTGGTGGAACACATTCCTGAAATCAAGAAGAACTTGGGAACGGTGGGGTTGCAATATCATCCCTGGTGGCTGGAAAATCCTGAAAATAACCCCAGGCGTGCGCGCTGGATTAGTTGGTTGGAGGAATGGGGTTTCGTGGAAGCCTATAATACCTAGGGCCCGTTGACGTTTGTCTGAACAATGACTTCCGGGTGCACATTGCGGCTTATCGTCGAAAGGCGGCGCAGGCACGCAAAGAAAACCAGGTACGCCCTTGGTGTTCTCCGCGTCCCTCCGCGTCCTCCGCGGACAAAAAGGTGTTCTTCGCGACCCTTCGCGTGACTTCGCGGATCAATTGGTTATGTCTACTTCAACATTCAAGCGAGAAATAACGCTAACAGACCAGCAGGCTTTCCGTTCTTGTTGAAATCTGAACAGCCTTCCCAAAACGTCAACGAGACCTAAAAACCTGGAAACGCCAGGTGTACACCACCGCGCTGGACGCCGCCCTGTGTCAGGCCTTCCACTCGATCAACACGCCGAGGAAATCATTCGGGCGCTCAACCAGCATCTCGTATGTCTCTCCAACGTCGTCCGGTTGAATACGGTGGCTGATCAGCTCCCCACTCCGCAGTGAGCCGTCCGCAAACAGGCGCAAAACCAGATCAAGGTTGCGTTCACGAGTCCACGGATCTCGGGTCGTGTAAGGATGACCGGATACGCGAGCATGCGCGCCGATCAGCGAGACCCCTTTGTGGTGAACAGCCCTGTAGAGATCGATTTCGGCTGTACCGCGGGGGCTGCCCAGCAGCACCACACGCCCGCCGTCGCCTGCCAGCTCCAGGGCCTGCGGTACTACATGGGGATTGCCAGTCGCTTCGATCACCACCTCCGCCATCCGTCCACCGGTGACATCGTTCACTGTCTGTTCGACGTCCGACCGGTCCGGATTGAGAGCGCAGATACCACTGGCGCCTGCGATCCGCACGCGATTGGGGAGCAGATCGACCCCAATCACCGGCCGCGCGCCGGACAAGCGAGACAGCTGCGTCGCAAACTGGCCGATCAGCCCCAGACCCAAGACGACCACCGATTCGCCCAGCGTTACTTTGCCCTGACGCACGCCCACCGCGCTGATCCCGCCCATCACAGCCAGTGCCCCCTGTTCCAGCGTAACGTCCGGCGGCAAACGCCACATTCTGGTTGTGCGTACATCACACAAGGCCCAGTCGCCATGCGATGCGTAGACCACCGCACGGTCGCCTTTTGCCCATTCTGTCACCTCGCGGCCGACCGCCTGCACCGTGCCTGCCAGGGCGTAGCCCATATCGATTGGGAACTGCGGCGGGTCCGGCCGTGAGAAGCCGCTGTGTGAGCCACTGTACATCGCCAGCTCTGTGCCCGCGCTGATGAGGGAGCAGGCTGACTTGACGACAACCTCATGTGGGGCGGGCGCCTCCGGGATTTCGAAAGATTCCCATTCAATCCGGCGAATGGCTTTGCAGACCAGGCGTCTGGCTCGCATGTTTTTCTTCCTCTTGAAATGCTGTCCGGTCGCCTCCACTGCGCCTGCCCCGTAGGGTAGAACAACAGAAAGTCCGTGTTGGGCCGGATCCACACCATCTCGTCGCCGCGCCATGTCAAGCGATATGCCGCACCATCGCTTGCTTCCTCCGCCGTGGTGTCAGGCAAGGCGTACCGAACGTTTATCTGCACATCCTGTTCTTGCAGCGGCGCCCCGACAGATAGGCCTATCCAGGCCGGGCGAGTGGATTCTCCCCTGCCAGCTCTATGGACTGTCTGAGAGTCAACGCGTCTCGTTTTCCCATTCTGTTATGCCATCTATCCATGTACGCATCGACGACCTGCTGTCACGATTTGCCCATGCATAGTATGGAATGAAGGTCAGGACACCGTCCGGTTGGTCGTTTGATCCGCCCTCTCCCTGTAGAGAAACAACCCCGCCGAGAAGATCCTGCCTGAAATCTGCCCTGAATTCGTTCAGCAAAGCTGACTGCCGATAGTGCCCGACAAGCTCGCGGCCGTCACCCTCCTCATTCCCCGGCGGCAATGCAACGCACGCGCCCCACATATCAAGGGCGGGATTATCGGTACTCTCGACGCAATACACCAGCGGTCCGCGACACAGCGCAACCTTGCCCTCATAGTAGCTGGCACGTGGATCGGCAGTCACGGCAACAACAGGCATCGGCAGCTGCAGTGTGACAGTGTCACCTTTGCGCCATTCTCTGGTGATGCGACAGTAGGTCCCAGACGCGATGTCGCCTTCGACAGGTTGTCCATTCACCTGCACAGTTGGGTTGCGGCACCATCCAGGAATTCTCAGGTTCAGATCAAAAGTGGAAGGCCGTTCGGGATCGAGGGTGATGTTTACTCTGCCGTCCCATGGATAGGACGCGTCCTGATCAAGGTAGAGTCTTGTCCCGTCATCCAGGCGCCAATCCACCGTACAACTGTCATACAGGTGAATCCACACGCCATCCGGTGAAACGCTGAACATGTATCCTGGCAATGACGCGATCATTCGAAGCGCGTTGGGCGAGCAGCAACTGGTGGAGGCTGATGACCAGGGGGTGCGCTGCCAGTGGTTACCGTCTGATGAGAGGGGACACAGATAGTGGAACTTGTCGCCGTCGACAGATACGTGAGCCAGGAAGCCGTTGTACAGCGTCCTCTCCATCAGATCGGCGTAGCCGGCATCGCCCGTCAAGGCCAGCATGCGCCAGTTCCAGGTCGCGTTTCCGATCGCTTCGCACGTCTCCAAACCTGTGGCCAGCAGGAACCTGAAGACACCCGCATGCAGTTCGAAGGCGTCCTTGCATGTCAGCTCGATGTCCTCAGCGTCCACGGCCAATTGGCCCGTGAGATGCAGCTTGCCGGTTGTCATGTCACGCCAGATGGCAGTGAGCTTGTCCATGAATTCCTGGTCGCCTGTTTCCGCATAATAGTCGGCCCCGGCGCACATGAGGTATGTTTGACGTACAACGTGCCTGCTGATGTAGCCGCGGAAATCGGAGCCGATGATCGGGGGCTGTCTCAGGAGCGGGGTGAGGAAATGTCTGGCGCCGGCGAGATATCTCTCCAGGCCGGTGGTACGGTACAGTTCAACCAATGCCATTTCGATGACGCTGTGCCCGGCAAAGTTCTCCCCCCGAAACTGCTGGCAGATTGCGTCGGCAACACGCTGCGCGCACGCCAGAAACTCGGTCGATCCGGTTGCACGGTGGTGTGCAATGGCAGCTTGGATCAGATGTCCTGGGTTGCCCAGTCCGTACGATTTTTCGAAATCGTCGCCATAGTAGATATCCCAGAATGCGCTGTCTTGATGCGCATTGGCAACGCCGGTCACAAACAGATCGAGCAAGGCGCGCGTGTCAGGATCGTCTCCGGACTGCAGGACATATGCGCAAGCTTCCAGCCATTTATGGAAGTTCGCGCGCCAGGAATGGCCGTTTCGTGAACGGTTCATTCCGGTGGGATTGGTCTTGAGCGTTTCCAGGCCGGCCGCGATTCCCGCCCTGTCGCCCGCCGCGTAGGCCCTGAACGGCGCGGTCTGATCGTCTACGTCCAGCCAAGCCAGGAAAGACGGGATGCCGTTGGTCCGGCTGGCATTCATGCGCGTTTTCCAGAAGCCATCGCGCATGGTAACGGCCTGCACCGGGACAGGTTTGAGAGGGGCAAAAGGGCTGGCGACGGTGGACACTACGCCGGCCTCCTGCCACTGTGGGATGTGTCGACTGTTTGACATGCAAACCTCCTCACTGGGAGCGTGTGCATCCTGCCCACACGCGGACGCCTCGCGCGTCCCGAGGCAGTACGTAATTCGGAGCCTTATTCCATCTGGACTTCAGTCACGCCGGCGGCGAGGAACGGGCCGGGCGTCTCACCCCGCAACAGTTTGTCCAGATCGTCCAGGAACTCCAAGTAGGTGCCCTGCCAGCCAAAGTGATCCCAGAACCAGCCGTCATACGGGGACCCCACCGTGGCCTCGCCCTTCGGAACGTCGGCGTAACGCGCGCGCACTGCCTCGATCTGCGCCGCTTCCAACCGCCCCAGTTTGTAGTCCAGGTACAGCCCGAAACAGTCCACAAAGATGCGCACGTCGTTTACGTTGGCTTCGAGCAACCCGGCCACGTGAGCAAAGGATGCCGGGTCAATCCTGCCATCCAGTTGCCGCCACGCCGCCAGCACGCTTTCCATATGGGCGATGGATGGCCGCTTCTCCGCCATCAGCTCGGCGGCATAGGCGTCGGTCAGCGGCACGCGGTTGAAGATGAGCTGGTAGCGCGGATCGTCGCGCAGCGTTTCGCGCTCCTCCTCGGGATAGGCGTCGAGCGGCAACTCCAGCCCGAGGACGTTCTCGCCCACGCGATCCATCCCCGGATGCAGGTAGTCGGTCCAGATTCGCCACGGTCCGTTGAGGCGAGTGTCCAGGTAGCTGTAACGCGCAACATAGCTGTGACACTGAGTCAGGCCGCTGCGGCTGAACAGCGCGCCGATGGTGGCGGGATAGGTTGCGCGCAGGCCGGGAAGAAACGCCGCCGCATCCGCCCCATATTCCATCGTCAGCCACTCGGACAGGATGTCGTCCGGGTCCAGGTAGGGGTTCCAGCACAGCTTGCCGTAGGCATACCAGTTGGAGAGGTTGAGCGGATGGTCCACGTAGTTGGGATGCAGCCCCAGATTGGCGTCAAACCCGTCACAATTTTTGTCGGCTGCCTTGAGAAAGTCTTCCTGCCAGCGGTGGGCCATGGAGCAAGGCAGAAAATTCAGGCCGGCCGTATCGCCCACCAGCGCGAGTTCGAACACGTAAGGGGAACGCTCGCCCGGGCGATTGCCGATGCGGCCCCAGATCGGGTGCGGCGGATAGGGTGGACGAAAGTCCCAGTAAAGGTGGCACGGCGCAATCCGCACATTCTGCGGCAGCTCATCCCCCCAGTCCCCGAACAACTCTGTCTCCGATTTCGCGTAGGCCGCCTGGTCTGTGACCGCAGGCCAGAGCAACTCTCCGTCGATGGTCGCCAGCGCCTCGCTGACCAAACGCATGCCTGCCAGCACGCGCTCGCGAACCGGCAGCGCGCGACATCGGTCGCAGTCATCCTCGTGAGGACCGGGCGCGTTCTCGCCGGCACCCCACACGATGGCATTGCGCACCGACGGCATGGCGGTGGCCAGACGTGCCGCGAAATCGTGCCACTGCGCCTGCACGACATCCGAAAAGGGACAGACGTTCTCATACGCCCCATTCTCATCTGGCTCGGCATAGTGGAGGGACAGACCAACCGTTACGCCGAAGCGATCCAGAAAGCGGGCAAACTGTTCAACCGGCTCGGCGTGTGAAAGCCAGCGTTCGAACTGTGAGCCACTGGCTGCGTATTGAGGAAACAGGCTGAGGTTGTTGACACGCATGGCCATCAGCAGCCGGGCGAGGGCCAGGTACTCCGGGCACGCCTCCGGCCGCAACATTTTTTCATAGTCCAGGATACTTTTGAAAGGCAGACACCAAACCTTGTTCGAAGGCGTTTCCCACATCCGCAGCGCACGCATCGGAAAATGCGGCCCATCGGTCAACGGTGTAATGGCCTGGTTACGGCGCGCGCGGTCGATGCATTCCTGCACCCCGTACAGAACGCCGCGACCATCACCGCCGGTAATGCGCAACGTGGTGCCCCCCTCCACTTGGATGCGATAGTGCTCCGGCTTCAAGTCGGTCCCGGCGGTGTCCAACCAGGCCGTGACATTCCCTTGATCGGAATGAGTCCCGATGGTTGGCCTTATACCACCCATCTTTTCGATCCAGCGTGCCAACTCGTCGGCCGCGGTCTGAATGCGTGGACTGGCATCGCGCGGGATTCTGATCGCATCGATCGTTGTCATCTGCATGTCTGTGTTCCCCTTCTGCGATTCTCGCGCCAACTTGGGTGGTCAACCGGCAGGTGACGGTCCAGTTCGGTGAGGATTTTTCCCCTATACCGAATGAGAGGTTCGGGCAGGAACAACAAGCACCTTGGACCCCACTCGTGGTCTCTGGATAGCTCGTCATCGTTTCCGAGTACATCCGAGCCCCAACCCAGCAACGCAGCAGCGTAGGACTGGCCGATCGCAGTTACTCGTTTGGCCAGAATCGGCCGTATGGCTTCGAAGAAATATGCCCTGGACAGCGCCAATCCCTTCATTCTCATGCTCCCAGCACTTCGATCAGCAACCTGACTGCGGCCTACAGCTTGATGCCGCCCTGTGTCAGGCCCGTCACAAACTGACGCTGCAACGCCAGGAACAGCACCAATACCGGCGCGATCATCATCACGGCGCCGGCGCTGGTGAGCGACCAGTCGCGGCCGAAACGCTGTGTGAAGTTGTAGTAGCTTGTCGTCACCGGCATCAGCTCATCCCGCTGCAGGAAGATGAGCGCGGCCTGGAACTCGCTCCACACACCCAACCCGACCACCAGCCCTACGGTCAGAAAGGCCGGCCACATGATCGGGATCACCACCCGCGTCATCACCTGCCATTCATTGGCGCCGTCCACGCGCGCCGCGTCCTCAAAGTCGCGCGACAGACTCATCAAAAAGGAGCGCAGCAGGAAAATGGCGAACGGCGAATTGAAGGCAATGTACATAATGACAAGCCCGGCGCGTGTGTCCAGCAGCCCCAGATTGCGCCACATGATGAACAGCGGGATGACATAGAGCCAGAACGGAATGGTGGAGAGAGTCAACATATAGACCAGATAGAAGTTGTCGCCCGGGGGATCGAGCCGGGCCAGGCTGTAGGCGGCCATGCCGCCCAGCACGAGAACGCCGGCCACGGTGAAGACAACGTAGATCAGGCTGTTGGTCAAGGTGGTGGCGAACTCACCCTGAACCCAGGCATTGACGTAGTTCTCGATCAGAACGACCCGAGGAAGTCCAATAGGATTGGTACCCAAATCTGTGAAGGATTTCAGCGAGTTGAAAAACAGAACCAGGATCGGACCCAGCGCAAGGCAGACCAGCAGAAGCAGGATGATATAGTTGGGTATCAGGTGTGACTTGCCTTTTTTCTTAAACATCTAAGGCAACCTCCCGGTTACGCTGTGCCATGCACTGTTGAGAGCGTAGACAACCGTCTAAACATCCCATCCCCTGCGGCGAAGAAGCACGAATATCGTGGCCATGACACCGGCAATCGCGCTCATGGTTATGCCGATTGCGGCGCCGTAGCCGGCCTCAAAGCGCTGGAAGGCCTGTTTGTAGAGATAGGTCGCCAGCATTTCCGAACTGCCGGCAGGTCCGCCGTGGGTCAGGATCCAGACATAGTCAAAGACCAGGAAGGACCAGATAGCCGTCATCATCAACATGAAGAATACGGTGGGGCGGATCCCGGGCAAAGTGACGTGGAGAAACTCCTGCCAGCGGTTGGCGCCATCGATCTTGGCCGCGTCATACAGGTCCGAGGGTATGCTCTGCATTGCGGTGAGGAAGAGGATCATCAGGAATCCCCACCAATGCCAATTGTCGACGAAGGCAATTGCGGGCAGGGCGGTATTTTTGTCGCCCAGGTAGGGGTAGGCCAGCCCTTTGATTCCCCAGTTTTCCAGCGCGGCGCCAAAGCCAAGTCTTGGATCGAGCAGCATACGCCAGATCGAGGCGACCACAACGCTGGGGAGCACGTAGGGAATGAAAAAGGCGGTGCGGATCGCCATTGCGCCGCGGCTTACCTGTGCCAGGAGGGTGGCAACGGCGAGCGCTATCACAAATGGCACGGTGAGGAAGAAGGCCAGCCACATCAAATTATGGCGAAGCGCCAGCAGGAAATTGCGATCGTCGAAGAAGAGCTCGCGGAAGTTTTCCAGCCCGATGAAGTCGGCCTTGCCGATCCCGGACCACTCGGTCAGCGAATAGTACATACCGGCAACGGACGGCCCGACGACAACGACGAGGTGCAGCAGGGTGATCGGCGCGATAAAGAGCCACGGCATGATCTGGCGGCGGAAGCGCCTGCTGTGCAGCCAGGATTGCTTGTGCGACGAAACTGTTACCGTGGTACCGTCACTGGCCGTTGAAGATGCAGTTTGCAGTTCATCTGGGTTTTTCACGGCAAAATGATAGTAGACCTCAAGCAAGCGCAGTTCAGAGCAAACGTTGTCAGATGCGCTACCGCTCCGTCACTTGAGCGCCCGGGTGCGCAGCGCTCAAATCCGTTCGGACGGTTTCCCGATGTTGGCAAATGCGGTCCTCGCCCGCCAAGACGAGGACCGCAACTGTCCCAATGCACGTGAATATGGGGCGGTGTCAGATACGCCGCCGTTCGCTATATGCGCGGTAGGCGACCTCTATCGATCGGGTATGACCAGGGTCTCACCGGCCGCCAGCTCTTCCTGGAAGGCGGCGTCAACCGCGGCCATGTACTCCTCGGGCGTCATATCGCCAACCCAGACTTTCTCGATCTCTTCGTAGATCACCTGATTCGTCTTGGGTGGGAAGAATGACCAGGTGGTATAGCCGTAGTTACCCTCTGCCGACGCCGTGGCGAAATCAGACAAAAGACGGGCCATACGCGGTTCAACGCCTGCCAGTTGGGACGGATCAAGGCGAATCGGCGCGGTTGCATACTGGCACTCGACCAGCAGGCGCGACTGAATTTCGGGCGAGTTGTAGTGGGTCAGAAACTCGGCCGCGGCTTCGGGGTGTTCTGAACTGCGATTGATCGATTGGGTGCTGCCAGTGCCGATGTTGAACATGGCTTCGCCGTTCAGCGAGGGCATGGGCACCCAGTCCCAATCGTTGCCGTGTTCGCTATCCTCGGTGAACATTTCGCCCACCAGGCTGTCATAGATCCAGGTTCCCTCCATGGTCATGGCAGCTTCTCCTGTGGCAAAAGCTGCGCGGGCGATGGAAAAGTCGGTGACCAGGAAGTTTGCGGGGCTGCCCATCCAGTGGCCGGCCTGGAACATTCGGTTCAGGGTCTCGATGGCGGTGACGAAATCGGGGTCTGTCCAGGAAAGTTCACCCTTGAGCGCCTGGTAGACCTTTTCGGGACCGGCGATTTTATTGACAAACTCGGTGAAGAAAAACTCATTGTTGTCGATGGCATCGGCGGCACCCCCGGCAAAGGGAATGATACCGGCCTCCTGGATCTGGGCGGAGAGGACTTCCAGCTCGTCCATTGTGGTGGGCGGCTCCCAGCCATGCTCTTCGAAGACGGTCTTATTGTAGAAGAGGACCATCGTCTCCAATTCTTGTGGGAGGCTGTAAAGGGTGCCCTGTACGCGGCCCAGGTTCAAGGCCCAGGGTACGAACAGCTCTTCCCAACCGAACTGGTCGGCCAGATCATCCAGCGGCATGAGCTGGTCGGCGAGCGCAAATTCCGCGACAAAGGAGGGGCCGTGGGTTGGCACGATGTCCGGCCCGGCGCCGGCCGCGAGGGCAGGACGCACGGCGTCCATCATATTGGCCTTCTTTTCGGCGATCACCTCGATGGTGTCGCTCTCCTCGTTAAAGCTGTTGACGGCAACGTCGATTATGCAGTCGGCAGTTACGGAAGTGCCTTGCCAGAACGTGATCTGCACCTTTTCCGGTGCGCCGCCTTCTCCGGACTGCTGTCCACCTACAGGCGCGCAGGCTGCCACAAGCAGACCCAGAATAAGCAGCAGCGGCACTAATCTCTTCAAGCCTGTGTACATTTGATGCCCTCCATTCTCTTGTAGTGTGCTCAATGAAGATTGGGAACTGTTCGATACCGGCACTGCGTGCTTCGCTGTCTGGCATGACAAAGAACACTGAGGACGAAAAGTCTGAACGCAAGGTCTTGCCGTATACACCCGGCGCGCAATTCGTGGCTTCTTGCGACGAAACAGATTGTGAACCGTGGACAGAAAACGTTCTCACGCGTTGGGGGACTACTTGTCGGAAGGAGGCGCGGGCTCAGCCGGCCAGCCGCCACTGATGCAAGAGGGTCGAAAAATCACGCTGAAGGATGACTATGTCGCGCGACAGTTTAGCCGGGCCGTTGGGCAGTGTCAAACAGAATAAATTGACCCGAGGGTGGCCCCGGACACTCTCTGGGGGAAGGTCTCCGTTGCCTGAATCAGGATTTTTGTGACCGGTCGTCGCCAGGAAAGGATGTGGCTGGACCACGAAATGGTGTATCCAGACGGGGTTGGGCGAGCGCTGTAAGGCGGCGGAATACCTTCCGTACCGCTATGTCGTTCGGTCCTGTGCAGCGAGAATGGCAGTGTCTGAAGAGTAAGTTCCCTCCTTCAACTTAAAAAGGTCGGCATAGAACTAAGATATGCCGACTAAAATTGACAGCTGTCCGACGGTTGCGTAGAATGCAAGTATTCGTCATCACGAAGAAGGCAGGACTGACAAGCAATGACAGCCGAACTCAATGAGGAGATCCTTCACCAAGCCGGTATCGGCGTCTTTTTTCGCCCAAGTCAACTGGAGCCGCTGGGAATCCCCTACCACAGGCTGCGACAGCTTGAGGCGGACGAGGCCGTCGAGCGCGTCGGTTGGGGTCTCTACCGGCTTGCCGACGCTGAGCCCACAGAACGCTATTCGATCGCCTCCGTCTGCGCCCGCGTTCCCAACGCTATCGTTTGCCTCCTTTCGGCGCTTCAGGTGCATGGGATCGGTACGCAACTTCCGCACCAGGTCTGGATCGCCATCCCGCACAAAGCAAAGCCTCCTGTGCTGACCAATGTGGGAGTGCGTCTGCTCCGGTTCAGCGGCGCAGCCTGGACCTATGGTATTCAGGAGATGAAGTTTGAAGGAGTGCCAGCCCGTATTACTTCACCTGACCGTACCGTGGTTGACTGTTTCCGGTTTGAGCGTCTTGTCGGCAGAGAGGCTGCACTGGAGGCGCTGCGGGGGGCACTACAAGACAGGAAGGTGACCACTGCCGCGCTGGCTCGCACGCTTGAAGTGCTGCCCTCGCGTCGTCTCAAAACCATACTGGAGGCGGGTGTGCTATGACAGCCAATGTTGCCGCCTCAATCAGGGCGCGTCTGCTTAACAAAGCAAGGAGTGTTGGCAGTGAGTATGAACTGTTCCTCGTCCGCTATGCCTGCGAGCGATTTCTCTACCGTTTGGGCAAGTCCGTGGAGCGGGACCGGTGCATCCTGAAAGGGGCAGCACTTCTGGCCCTCTGGATGGAGGAACCCTACCGCGCGACACGCGACATTGACCTGCTGGCGTTAGGAGAGAACGATCAAGGGGCTGTTCGAAAGGCGGTTTTAACGATCTGCAACGTGCCATGTCCTGAAGACGGGCTGGACTTCAAGATCGAGACGCTCCAAGTTTCGTCAATCCGGGACAATCAGAGGTACGGTGGCCAGCGGGCCAGATTGAACGCCTTTCTTGGCGCGGCCCGTATTTCCGTGCAGGCGGATTTTGGCTTCGGTGATGTAGTGACCCCTGGTCCGGCAGAGGCCCGGTTGCCTACTCTCATTGACGGTGTTCCCGCTCCGATTCTTCATGTCTATCCGCAAGTGACCGCCATCGCCGAGAAGTTTGAGACCATGTTGCAGTTAGGAATTGTAAACAGCCGGATGAAGGATTTTCATGATATCTGGGCTTTGTCCGAATCCTTCGTCTTTGATGGAGTCGAGCTGCAACGGGCGGTCATCCGCTGCTTTGAGCGCCGAGGTACTCGCTTTTCCGACGAAACGCCGGATGTCTTGGCGTCGGCGTTTTACTCGAACGCGGACCGGCGCGACATGTGGCAAGCTTATGGCCGCCAGGGTGGGCTGTTAAACGTTCCACCCAGTGATTTCGAAGATATCGGCAGACGGCTGCAGTCCTTTCTAGGGCCTGTGTACACCAGCATCCTGGTGGGCGACGCGTTTGCGTTGCACTGGCCTGCGGCGGGGCCGTGGCAACCTCGCAAGAGTAGGGAGCAAGGGGACTGACTATTGAGCGGTGGGCTTTTGGCTCTGACTGCAAGCCTGAAAACTGACGGGAAGCGCCTGTCTCGGCACGGGACTGGTTTCAGCGGTTCTACGAGGATCGCCAGGCTACCACTGGTGGCTCTGGGTCGACTGCTGACGGGGCTTTTTGCGCCGGTTGAAAGGGCAGACAGCGATGGGACAGTCCTCTGGGAGGCATCCCGGAAGCCCAGATCTGATTGACATGGGCGGCACGTAGCTGTACACTGCGCCTGCTGCAAACTTGCATCATATGGAACATAACTGCCTCGACGCTTTCACTCCGTCGGAGGCTGTTTTTGTCTACACTTTCCGCGTTTCTGTAAGGGGGAATCCTCGATGCGTTACGTTGTGTTACTTCATGAAAAACACCATATCGGCAGCAATTTTCACAGTGAAGGTTGCGACCTGCTGCGGCAACATGGTCAAGTTGACATCGTTGCGATACGAAGCGGTGAGGAAGCGGCCGCTTTTGAGGAGTTTCTTGCCCTCCTCAAGGAAGCGGATGGCGCGGTGATTGGCTGTTGGCATCGCCCGGCGATGCAACTCGAGCACTGGCGCCAGGCGAAAAACCTCAAGGTGTTCGCCGGAACCTTTGACAACCGCTTTGCCGGCTGGGTCGATTTTGACCTGCTGGATGCGTGCGGCATTACGCTTATCGACACTTCACGCAGCATGACGCCGTCGGTCGCAGAGTTCGCACTGGCGATGACGCTGAACCTGGTCCGCGACATCCCGGAATCGATGTATCTGTTGCGCGAAGGGGGCTGGCAGACACATCCCTTCGACTCCTGGCAAAAGCCGGGCTTTGTTTACGGCGATCTGACCGGCCGGCGGGTGGGCCTGGCGGGATTGGGCAGCATCAATCGGCGCTACGCCGAACTGATTGCGCCCTTCAGATGTGATGTTGGGGTCTATGACCCGTTTGTTCCTGACGAAGTGTTTTCCCAATACGGCGTCAAGCGGGCAAACTCTCTGGCCGAATTGGCCGAGTCATCGGAGATATTTGTCGTCGGTCTGCCGCCGCTGCCGACAACGTTGGAAGTGATCAACCGCGAGGTTATATATTCCTTGCCAAAGGGGGCCTTATTTGTCCTGGTGACGCGGATGGCGGTTGTTGAGCAAGAGGCGTTGTGGGAACGGATTGAGGCTGGCGAGATAGCAGCGTCTGTCGACGTGTTCGCCCCAGAACCCCCGCCCAAGGACGCCTGGTTTCGACGCCATCCAAACGTGCTGGCGACACCCCATATCGCCGGCGGCACTGATTTCTGCCACCGCCGCTGTCTCACCGATGCCTGCAAGGATGCCATCGCCATATTGAGCGGCGAAACGCCCCGGTTCCGAGCCACGAAACGAGACGCTCTTCTTTATGAAGGGGAATTGAAGCCGGTTGCCTGACAGCATCTGAGTCTGTCTTTGCATACACACAGCGCGGCCAGATATGTGGATGGACAGGATTGCAGGCGATGGATCGATTCCTGTTCAATGGATCTTTTTGCGTCGGTTGAAAGGCAGATCGTAGTTGCCCAATAATAGAGATACACTGCTAAATTTGGGTGCTTCCCAAAATAGGGGCGAACTCTCTTGTACCCCTGGTATCGACCAGACCGTCTCCAGTCCTCACTTCCATCCCCGAAAAATCGCCCAGTCACTGACCACTGACCACTAACCACCGACCACTGCATTTGGGCGTTCGGGCCTTCGGCCCTCTCTTGTGCAGGGGCTGCGCCCCCGCAACGCCCCGCCCTTACTAGACCACCGTGCTCAATCTTCCCCAGCAAGGTGGCGAGAGTAAGGTGTCCAGCCAACAGTATTCCCCCAAACGGTCCTGTAGGGGCAGGCCTTGTGCCTGCCCGCGCGCGCCTCACCCATCGTCGTCGCCATTCGCCCAAAGGCCCCGTAAGGCCAGGCCAGGCGCCTGCCTTGCGTCTCTCCAAGAGCCGGTAAACAATTCCAACCGAAGCCGGCACAATCACCCCGCCCGACTGTTTCCACCCCAAATCTGGGTTATCCTACTAAATTTTATTTGCTTGACTGTGGATGGGATATCAAGTAGACTGCCAACCTGTATGTGGTGTCTGACGTCTTGTCTCCGATTCTGCAGCAACAATTCCTCCTCACAGTCCATACTCAAAGGAGCGTAAGCGCGGCGACCAGTCAGATGTCAATCCCTGCTTGCGGCCAGCCCCCCCCAAACAGCCCCTGCAGGCGTATGTCAAGAGTCGTAATCTCACGAGCAGTTTCAAGGTGTAACCATGGGAGAGGATGTGACAGTAGGCGCTGCTCTGGTTCCGGGACGACCCGAGCTCCGCACACGCCTACAGGACTGGCGTGTGCGGCTGGAGAAGGAAATCCGCCTTAACTGGCAGCTCTATGTGATGATCCTGCCCGTGCTGGTCGGCTTTTTCTTCTTTCGCTTCTATCCCTTGTATGGCCTGCAGATCGCCTTCAAAGACTACAACATCGTATCCGGGATCAGGGGCAGCGAATGGGTGGGGTTGGAGAACTTTTTCAAGTTCTTTGAGGACCCCTTCTTCTTCCGCGTGGTAAAAAATACAGTCGTGCTGGGCTTCTGGACGCTGGTGATCTCCTATCCGCTGCCGATCGTTTTCGCGGTGTTGCTCAACGAGGTCAAACAGCAACACGGTCTGTTCAAGCGAGTGACCCAGTCGATCAGCTACCTGCCGCACTTCGTCGCCGTGGTGGTGATCGTCGGTCTGATCTATGATTTTTTTGGCTTCGACGGCATTGTCAACCAGATAGCGGTTGCCCTGACCGGCGAAAAGTGGCGCATCCTGGGCTCGTCCGCGTGGTTTCGGCCGCTGTACGTTGGGTCTGTCCTGTGGCAAGGCATCGGCTGGGGCTCAATCATCTACCTGGCTGCGCTGACCGGCATTCCGCCGGAACTGTATGAAGCCGCGATCGTGGACGGCGCGTCGCGCTGGCAGCGTATTCAGTACGTCACGCTGCCCGGACTACTGCCGGTGATCAGTGTCACGCTGATTCTCTCTGTGTCGTCGATCGTTTCGGTGGGATTCGAGAGAGCGTTCTTGCTGCAGCAACCGGCCACCTACAATGTTTCGGACGTCATTGCGACCTATGTGTACCGGCGCGGGCTGATAAAGTTTGACTTCAGCTATGGCGCGGCGATTGGGTTTTTCGACTCCATCGTCGCCTTTGCGTTGGTGGTGGCGGCCAACTACATCGTAAAAAGAACCAATGAGGACCGCGAAGGGTTATGGTAGCGAGGTGTAGACCATGCATACCCTGAGAAAGATGCAGTTGTTCGATTACCTGAACTACCTGTTCCTGATCGGGTTCAGCTGCCTGATGCTATACCCGCTGCTGTACGTTTTTTCCATCTCGGTGAGCGACGGCGAAGCGGTGTGGAGACAATCGGTGAAGTTATTTCCAATTGGCTTCAACCTGGATGCGTACGAGGCGATTGCGAAGGCGAATGCGGTCGTGCGGGCATACCGGAACTCGATCGTCTACACGGTGCTTGGCACGACGTTCACACTGATAGTCTGCTTGCTGGCGGCATACCCGCTCTCGGAGCCGCGCTTTCGCTTGCGCGGTCCGATCAGTCTGATCCTGGGGTTGACGCTTTTCTTTTCTGCCGGCCTGATTCCCACCTACCTGGCCTACCAGAGCTATGGACTTCTGAATACGCTTTGGGTCATCACCCTGCCGGTTGCCTTCAACTTCTGGTTTATCATCCTGGTGCGGGCCAATATCTCGATGATACCGCGCGAGCTTAAGGACGCCGCCCGCGTGGACGGCGCCAGCGACTTTCGCATCCTGTTGCAGATCATCGTGCCCCTGTCCAAACCGATCCTGGCGACCATCGCCCTGTTTGTCGCCGTCGCGATCTGGAATGACTTCTTCAATCCGCTGCTCTATCTCAACAACTCGGAAAAGTTCCCCTTGACCATCATGCTGCGGCGGATGCTGATACGGGGAGCCACAGGGGAGGTGGTGCAGGGGAATTATGCCGACACTTTGCAAGCAAAGTCATTTTTCAGGCAGGTAAAGATGGCAACCGTCATCGTAACGTTGGGTCCGATTCTGCTGGTATATCCCTTTGTTCAAAAGTACTTTGTGCAGGGCACACTGGTCGGCGCAATAAAGGGGTAACCTTGGGCGCAATATAGTCGAATCAAGGGAAGGAGGTGGTTATTTCGAGCAGATCTTTAGCTACAAACTATGCTCTCCAGTGTCTGAGATTCATTCGCCATATACACAGAAGAGGAGATGGAAATGAAGAAATTCAGCCTGCCTTCAATTGTTTGCGTGCTCACTGTTTTGAGTATTCTCCTGGTGAGCTGCGTACCACAGCCATCCGGAACCGTCGAAAGTGAGACCCTTGAGCTGGAGTTGATGATCGCGCCCGAAGGTGTTTTTGGAGATATCACGCCTGAGACCTACTCGATGCAGCTGTTGGCCGACCGGACCGGCTTCAACTATGCCTTCCGCCAGATCCCGCGCGAGTTCCTCGGCGAGCGGATCGCCACCACCCTGGCCTCCGGGGATCTGCCGGACATCATGCAATTAGGCCTGCCGGCCGATTCGACCGGGACACCGATGGACATTGCGCACGAGTTCGGTCCGCAAGGGCTGTTCGTCTCGCTCACCCAGTACATCGAGGCTGGCGATATGCCCAATCTCGTGGCCGAGATGGAAAGACAGCCCGATATGCAGAAGTTGATGACCTCGCCCGACGGCAACATTTACGCCGTGCCCCAGGTCAGGCGGTTACGCCAGCTCCGGCCGTGGCTGCAATTGCGGGCCGATCTGCTCGAGCAGTGTGGGATCATCGAGGACAGGTGGAACGGCAACTGGGACGCCATCCTGACGCTGGAGGATCTCCAGGGTGCCATGTTGTGCCTGAAGGAGCAACTGGGCGGCAAGCCTGTCATCTCCAGCCGCAGCGGCTTCACGGGCCATACGGGCAACTGGGCCAAATGGCTGGGAACCGACCTGACCGTTTACTACAACCCCTACACCGAGCAATATGAATATGGCCCGCTGATGGACCGCTTCCGCAGCACGGTCGAGTTCATGAATTGGATGTGGGAAAACGGCGTCCTGCATCCGGAGTATGCAACCATGAGCGACCCGGACTGGGAGGCGCTGGCGCGTGGTACCTGCGAAGCGGGAGCCATTCTCGAGAACACGGGCTGGCACTTCTATTCGTGCGTCGGCAATGCGGGCATTGACCAGGGCAAGTTCTACCCCGTCATGTCGCTGACGGTCAACGACGAAAAGATTCTCTGGCCCGCCCCTTCGAATGTCTGGCAGGGGAACCCCTTGGTGATCTCGGCCTCCTCCTCCCAGGCAGAAATCGAAGCAGCCGTGTGGCTGATCGACTACCTGTTCAGCACCGAGGGCCGCTTCCTGATCTACCAGGGAAAAGAGGGCGTGGATTGGACCTATCGCGCCGACGGGACCAAGTGCTATACGGACACCATTCAGCGCCATCCAAGCCTGAAGGAAAAGCACTATTGCGCAGGCGCGGTTCCCGAGTCCCCGCCGGCCATGACCAACGAATCCGCGTTCATCAATGACATCGGCTCGCTCGCCCGCGTATGGTGGCCAGAGGCTGAACCGCACTGGGGTCTGATGGCGGACTGGCCCGCGCCGGAATTCCCGGACGGGTGGAGATGGATTGACGATAATTTCATCAATCCCAGCGGCTCCTACGGTGATCCCCTGCCTTCAATCGTATTGAACGAAGAGGAGGCAGAGGTAGCTGCCAGTCTCGGCGCCCCGATTGACACCTATCTGCTTGAAACGATCCAGCAGATGATCGAGGGGCAGATCGAAATCAATGACGACACGTGGGGCGAGCTTACCTCCACGATCGAAAGCATGGGCGCCCTGGACATTGTGGATGCGTACAACTCCGCTCTGTCGCGCGCGCAGTAACGTGGTAGAGTAGCTGCAACGCGCCCAAACTGACCGGCGTGCGGTCTGGACTGTACGCTGTTGAACGACCAGGACGCTGGGGACGGAGGGATTCGTCGTCCCCAGCGTTTCTTTTCACTGGCGAGCGCCGGAGCAAAATATGGGGACTGACAAGACGACAAAGGATCCGATCAGATGCGCAGTGATCACCGGCGGCCACGGCTATGACATCCTGAACTTTCACCGGTTTTTCCGTGGTCTGGCGGGGGTCGATGCCTATATCCAGCATATGGACGACTTCGCCTCTGCACGCGCAAGCGTGCGCGACAGCTACGATGTGGTTCTCTTTTACACGATGTTGATGGATGGCCCTGTCGACGACGGGGGCCCGTGGTACGCGGGAAGACCCAAGACTGCATTGGAGCACCTGGGCGAGACGGAACAAGGCATCATCCTCCTGCACCACGCCATTCTTGCCTACCCGCAGTGGCCGGTGTGGAGCGGGATAGCCGGTATCCAGGATCGCAGCTTCGGCCATCATCCCGAGCAGACGCTGCGCGTCGAGATCGCCAATCCTGAACATCCGATCACCAGGGGCCGCAATGCCTGGGAAATGGCGGACGAGACATACATGATGGACGAACCGGGGAAGGACAGCGAGATTCTGTTGACGGCGAACCATCCCAAGAGCATGGCCGCCATCGCCTGGGCGAGGATGCACAGGCGTACGCGTGTCTTCTGCTTCCAATCGGGGCATGACAATCTGACGTGGGCAAACCCCGATTTTGGCGAGACCGTGTTACGGGGCATCCAGTGGGTAGCGCAACGATTATAGGCGCGGCCTTTATCCCGGAGACGGCTGTATGCGTGCGCTGGTGACGAGACTCCGACCCGACAAGAAACGCGAGAAGGTGCTTGTGAGCGACTGGCCGGCGCCGGAAGGACCGACCGGCAACCAGATCAAGAGCCGGACTATCTATTCAGGCATCACGAACGGGACCGAGCACAACGACCTGGTTGGCGGCAACTATGCGCACCCTGACGACGCGCTGCCGGCCGGGTGGGGCTATCAGCACGTGGGACGCGTGATCGAGACCGGCCCTGATGTTGCGGAGCTTGCCGTCGGCGACCTGTTGTATATCAACGCCGACCACAAGGAATATGTGGTGGCGCGGGAAGATGGGTTGCTCATCAAACTGACAGAGGACGTTGACCCCCGGCAGGCCGCGCTGTTCGGCATGTCCAGCGTGGCGATGCGCTCCTGCCGGCACGCTGATCTGCGCATGGGCGAACGCGTTCTCGTCGTCGGCCAGGGGTTTATCGGCCAGATGGCGGCCCAGATCGCCAACGTGATGGGCGCGCGCGTCGCGGTCTGCGAAATCGACCCGCGCCGGCTGGAAATGGCGCGACGGATCGGCGCTGCTGAGGACGTGTTCGATGTTGCCGGTGAAGGATGGGAGAAACAGATCGTCGATGGCGCCTTCGATGCAGTCATCGACGCAGCGGGCGTCGAAGGAATGGAGGATCGGTTGATTCACGCGCTCAGGAGCCGGGGCAGGCTGCTGCTCATCGCCGGCCGCTTTCACGTCAACTATACCTTCAATCTGGGCCAAGCGCACGAGATTACCATCAGACAGAATACGGGCTATGACCGCGATGATCTGGCAAATCTGTGCCGGCTCATTCGCCGGGGCATGGTCGATATCGCCCCGCTGCTCCAGGACGTTGTGCCGGTGACGGAGGCCCGGCGCGTCTACGACACCCTGCGCGACGCCCCGCACGAACTGTCTGGAACAGTATTTATCTGGGAGTAAGTCGCTGCACGCGCGCGAGGAGGGCACACCGGGAGCCGAGCCATGACACAGATGCAGATTGGGACGATCGATACGATCCGGCTTGCGCGCGACGCCGGCCCGCGCGTGCAGACCGCAGCCGTCGAACTGGCACGCTGGATCGAAAGACTGGGGGCGAGGAAGCCGGCCATCGGTGCAGAGGCGGGCGACGTGACAGCGCTCCTGAGCACAAACGGGACCGACCTGGAGCCGGAGCACTTCTGTATCGACGTGGAGAGCCCCACAACGCTGCACATTACGGGCGGCGATGGACGCGGCGTGTTGTATGGTGTGCAGGAGTGCATCGACCGCGCCCGTCTGGGTCGAGCTATCATGACGATGACCGATGGCCCCCATTTTGCTCTGCGCAGCGTAGACATGTGGGAGACGCCATCCAACATGGTCTGGTGTCTGCCGTTCGACAGCATTCTGAGCTACGATAAAATGCTGCGGCCCGAGGAGATCCCGGAGTACCTGGACTTCGGCCGGCGGCTGCTGGCGATGCGCGTCAACAGCCTCACCCTGTTCTCCCAATACGCGTCAGGAGGGTCGCTGTTCGAACGCTGGCTCTCACACGCCGAGCCGGTCGAGCGGTTCGCACAGTTTATGGAGCACTTTGGCGTCTCAATACGTTTGGCGCTCCACTATACCTCTCCCGACGAAAGCGGCCATTATGAGACGCTGTGTCCGTACTCGGATCATATCCGTGAACAGTGGCAAGACTTTGTGGCGCGCATGGCCGTCACCATGCCGACGGTGCGCAATTTCAGGCTGAGAGGCGCGGGCGAAGAGGCGCCCGGCCCTCACGAAGACGATTGCGACCGCTGCGCCGCCACGCCCCTGCGAGAGCGTGTTCTGGCGGGCATACGCGTGGTCGGCGACGCCGTAGCCACCCTCGGCGGCGATCTGCTGTGGCTCACCGGCACCGACCAGGCCGCCCATGCCAGGGCCGAGGCGGAAATGTATGGCGACTGGGGCGATGACTTTCCCGAAAACGTGCGGATCGGTCACTGCCACAACTTCTGGGACTTCCGCCCACCTTATCCGCCGCACCCGATCTGGAACCATTGCGGCAATCGGCCCGCAGAACGCTCGCCCTATGTGCTTCAGGTCGCGCTGGTGGGCGATTCGGCTGGCATGAACTTTTTGCCATGCTCGATGGCGCACCGCTGGCAGGAGGACTTTCGCACGGCGGCAGACAAGGGATACGAGGGATGCGACGCCAACATAGCCGTACATCCCCAGTACGTAGACCATCCGCTCAACCTCTCCAACTGGCACACCTACGGCAAGCTGTGCTGGAATCCCTACCTCGACCCGGACGACATCATGTGCGAATGGCTAACCATGGAGTACGGGGCGGATGCCGCGGCGTTTCTTCACGGCCTGCGCGCAACCTATCCCGCCACCATCGGCGCGCTGTTCAGCCGCAGCGCCTTTACCCAGTGCCACAGCTATGTTGCGCGCTACAACTACCTTGATACGCGGCTCAATGGACCGTGGCGCGTGTGGACGGATCTCTTGCATCCAGGGATGGACCGGGTCGGCGAGAACGTCCTCGGGCTGGAGTTGCCTCTCGACGCCTATCCCGAGGAGGAGCGCGAAACGCTGCGCAACGATCCGCGCTACCAGCTCATCTTCAACCGGATGCCGCTGACCGACGCCTATGCCGCCGAGCTGATGGCGGAGAAGCGCGCGGCCACCGGCCACATGGAAGGCGTGCTGGCAGCGTGGCGGCAGCTGGAAGGCAAGATTGACCCGGCATCCTTTGCCCACGTCGCCGGGTTGCTCGAAGCCAACGTAAACGACGTGAGCATCTTTGTGGACTGTTTCGGGCTGTACCTGGACTACAAACTGGGGCGGTTGGAAGCGGCGCAGATCGAGGCAATGCGCGCCCGCTACGCCGACGTTCCGAAGGGAGAGGCGACGGTCGGGTCGCCATACGACGGCTGGTTCTGGGATCACTTTGGCTGGCAGGGCACCTACCTGGAGTTCTTGGACGATCTGGAGAAGCTGTTGCGGGGCGAGACGCCCGGCCCGTTCTTTACCGGCGGAGCGACGGAGAAACAGGCGGAATGAAGTTTCAATGAGGTAACCGGCCGCCGGTATGCCGGCCGGGCCGCCCTTCATGGGATCGGATTCGAGCAACCGGTGCGCTACGATGGCACAACTGCCAGCGGCATTGACAGGCAACGAACGCCTGTCACAGCATCAGGATTCATTCACAGCGTAGATGCGCGTGTCGCGCAGGGAGAAGCGCAAGCAGACATCACGCCCGGCCAGGCCCGTCGTGTCCTTCTCGCCCCACCGCAGCGGCAGGGCGGTGCCATCCACTTCGCTGAGTACACACCTTTCGCGCTCGTAGCCCTCGATGGCGTGGCCGTCCGGTTGTCGTACCTCCACCATCACGTAGGCCTGATCGGGTAGCAGCGTGCCTGTGCCGCTCTCCAGGTTGACCGTCAGGGGACGTTGCGGGACCTTGAACAAACGCGACGAAAACTCGGCGTTCGACTGCGACCCCACCCACGTTATCCGGTCGACTGGCGTGCTGTAGCGCTGCATCGTGTTGTATTCGAGGAAGCACAGGCGGCCATCGACAACAAAGGGCGTGCAGGTGGTAAACACCCCCGCGTGCATCTCGCGCGCGGGGCGCTGCCAGCGCCGCCCATTGTGACTCACCCACCATTCATAGGAGATATGAGGCCCGTGTTCGCCAAACATGAGCGGGCTGCGGGCATAGTTGCGCATAAGGCCGACAAAGCGATCACGGTAGGGGAACACGGTAAACATGTAGAACTCGAGATCCGGCGGATCATCCGCATCCGGTTCGATGAAGTTCTCCAGGCGCGACCAGTGGGCGCCGTCTTCACTGCTGCGGATCGCCAGCACGCGGCGCTGGCCGGGCCCGATGTTATCCGGAAGCGCCGCCGCGAATGGCCGCTTTACGGCTTGATAGCAAAGGTATTGCTTGCTGCGTGGGTCATAGACGGCCGAAAAGGCGTCGTTGCCGTCGCGGAAGGCCGGGTTGTGCTCCCACTCCTGCCAGTGCAGACCATCCGCTGAAAAGGCTGCGCCAGCGTTGTGGACGGGATGATGTCCCGGCAACGTACCTTCGGCGTGCGCGGGGCCCCAGCCGGTGTGGATCATGGCGTAGCGGCGATTGGGATCGGTCGCCTCGTCGTTTCGCATCACCGAAAAGATGCCGCCATTGTCGATCAACACATTGGGCGACTTGGCGTCCGCGACGATGCCCAGGTCTGGCCGTTCGAAGTGGATGCCATCGCGGGTGCGGGCATAGCAGACCTGCCACGTCAGGCTGGAGGGATCCCAGCCCGGGCGGGTTACGCTGAACGTTCTGTTGCTCTCAGAATGGCTGCGTGCGCTGGCCTGTTCAGCGCTCAGGCTTTCGACGAGAAACCGCTCGGGGCTGCGCCGCAGACTATACCAGACGTGGATGGCGCCGTCGGGTTCCTGGAGGCTGGTGAACGCCAGGTCCTGGGCGAACTCGTTCAAGTCCTCCTCCAGCCCTTCAGGAGGGCTGTCATCGCGAACGAGCCGGCAGCCGCCCGTAAGCAGCTGGCCGCGCGGTTCATGCGCGTCTTCCAGGGACATGAAGAGCAGAGTCAGGCCGTTCTTGTCCTGCGGTTGATCCAGAATTGGATTAGCGGCGTTCATACGCCTAGCCTCCCTTCTGGGAACGTCTGCTTAACGCTTGCTCAATGCCTGAAGTCTGTGATGCCTCCAGCCGTTTCGCCCAAATGCGTCTCGATATCGACCTTGCCACCGAGGAGTTCGGAGATAACGCGCGCGCCGATGTCCCACCCCCTGCAACGAGGGCTTTGTATTTCGCGGTTTCACATCACCCCAACGCGGCCACCATCTCGTCCGTGTAACCAAAAAGCGCCGGCGTGCCCCCGGTGTGAACGAAGACGACCGGCTCCTGCGCCGGTAGCGCGCCGCTGCGGATGTGGGCCACCAGCCCGGCCAGCGCCTTGCTGGTGTAGACCGGGTCAGTGAGGACGCCCTCGGTCTGGGCCAGCAGACGCAGAGAGGCCAGCCCCTCCGGCGTGGGAATGCCGTAGCGATCCCCGACGAAGGAGTCGTCGCTGTCGAAGTCGGCCGCGGTCAGAGTCACATCCAGATCGAGCCGCTCTGCAGCCTGGTTCGCGATCTTTGCCATGTGCTCTTCGTTATCTCCTTGGACCGACGGCGTGATCCCCTTCACCTGCATGGGGCTGCCCACCGCTTTCAACCCGAGAACCAGCCCGGCCTGGGTCGTGTCGGCCGCGCAGACATACATGTGTCCCGGCTCGATCTCCTGCTCGCGGCACTGGCGCGCCACTTCAAGCGCGGACTGGGCGTAGGCGATGACATCCAGGTCAATGGTATCGGCCTGCCGCGGCACGTAGACGTTGTGGCCTGCCGCGCGCAGCGCCTCGGCCTTGGCCGCGATCATCTCCTGCTGGCGGTCGCGGTCGTTGTC
The DNA here is from genome assembly GCA_965207495.1 of Caldilineaceae bacterium. Lineage (GTDB taxonomy): Bacteria > Chloroflexota > Anaerolineae > Caldilineales > Caldilineaceae > Bin5. The sequence continues at coordinate 167,832 of OZ242287.1, read as the reverse complement.
TGACATCACCGTCACATGCGCGCCAAACAGTCGCTGCAGCAGGTTGTTGCCGGTGATGGCGGTCTTGTCGATCTCCCGTTCCGATCGCAGGATAAGGTGCAGCGTGATGCCCAGCTTGGCGCAGGCCGCGGCCAGCTGGCGGCAGTAGTTGGACTGCACCGCCGCGCCGAAGACGATCGTATCCGCGCCGCGCTCCACCCCGACCGCCAGGCTGTACTCAAGCATGCGGGTCTTGTTGCCGCCGAAAGCAAGCCCGGTCAGGTCGTCCCGTTTGATATAGACCTGCGGGCCCCCCAGGGCAGCGCTGAAACGCGGCAGATGCTCCAGCGGCGTATTCATCTCGCCCAGGCGAACGCGGTTCAGGCCGTTCAGCGCCATTTCCAGTTTGTCTTCCAGTGCAGACCCCATGACGACGGCTCCTTTTCAACTTTCCGGGTGGTGGTTTTCAATATGATGTAGGCATCCGAGCGCCTACCAGGAATGAAGCGCCGCCCACTAATCGCCGGCCGGCTGCAGTTCCGGCTGCCGGCTCAGTTCCCAGGAGCGGGCCAGGCTCTGCGTCTCAACCATCTTGGCGTAGCGTCCACCGCGCGCCATCAATTCATCGTGCGCGCCGGTTTCGATAATGCGCCCACTGTCCAGCACGACGATCTTGTCGGCGTGGCGGATGGTCGAGAGGCGGTGGGCGATCACCAACGTCGTGCGGTTGCGGGTGAGGCGGTTGAGCGCCTGCTGGATCTGCCACTCGGTTTCCGTATCAACCGAGGAGGTGGCCTCGTCCAGGATCAGGATCGGCGCGTCTTTCAACAGCGCGCGTGCGATCGAGATGCGCTGCTTCTGCCCGCCGGACAGCCGCACGCCGCGCTCGCCGATAACGGTGTTGTAGCCATCAGGCAGGTCGACGATGAACTCGTGCGCGTTGGCCGCCTGCGCCGCCTGCACGATCTCATCGACCGTCGCCTCAGGGCGGCCAAAGGCGATATTCTGGCGCACGGTCCCGTGGAAGAGGAAGACATCCTGCATGACCGAGGCCACATTGGCGCGCAGGAACTCCAGGTCGAGGCTGCGCAGGTCGTGGCCGCCGACGCTAATCTGCCCGTCCTGGGGATCGTAGAAGCGGGGGATGAGGCGGCTGACGGTCGTCTTGCCGGCCCCGGTCGCGCCCACCAGCGCCACCATCTCGCCGGCGCCGATCTCGAAATCGATATCGTTCAGCACCACCTCTTCAGACTGATAGCCAAAGGAGACATCGTGGAAGGCAACCTCCCAGCGGGAAATCTGCGGCTTGACCGCGTCCGGCGGACTGCTGATATCCGGTTGCACGGCCAGAAGTTCGAAGATGCGCTCCTGGCTTGCGCCGGCCCGGTGCAATGTGTCGCTGATGTCCGCCAGCTTGAGGAATGGCTGGTAGATATAGACCAGGTAAGCAATGAAGACGAAGAGGTCGGCGACATTCAACGATTCCGACAGGGCAAGGCTACCGCCCACCCACACGGCAACGATCACGCCCAAGCCGCCGGAAAACTCGACGATCGACGAGGGCAGTAGCGAGATCCTGGTGGCGGCGCATATCCTGTCGCGGTAGTCGGCAGCCGACTGTGCGACCTGATCGGCCTGCGACTTCTCCTGGCCAAAAGACTTAATCTCGGTGATGCCGGAAAAGCTGTCCTGCACCTGGGCCACCAGCTCGGAGATGCCGGCCCGCACCTGGCGCCATATGCCGCGGATCTGCCTGGTGAAGCGGTAGATGACATAGCCGCCGATCGGCAGCGGCAGGACGACAAGCAGGGCCAGCAGGGGATGAATCCAGAACAGGACACACCACATCGCGATCGGAATGACGGTCGCCATCACCAGCTCGGGCACGCCGTGAGCGACGAAGTCCTCCAGCGTTTCGATGTCGTTGATGGAGCGCACGATCAGGGCGCCGGTGCGCTGCCGGTTGTAGAAACTGTGGGAGAGCTGCTGCAGATGGCGATAGACACGCGCCATCAGGCTGGTGGTGACGCCGTAAGCGGCCACGTGCGAGAACTGGCCGTAGAAGTAGCGGCCTACGCCGCGCAGCACATAGACAATCCCCAACACGGCGGTCATCGCCAGCAGACCGGACGTGGAGCCGCCGCCGTCGGTGATCCACAGGATCAGGCGGCGCACCAGCAGCGGCGGGACCAGGCTCGTCGCGGAGAAGAGCAGCCCGCTGAGGACGGACAGGACCACAAATTTGCGCTGGCCGCCCAGGATATACCAGAGTCCGGTCAAAAAGCCCTGCGGCGGATCGTTGGTGGACATGTTATGAATACCCGGCTGTTGGTCTCAAATAATGCCTGTCTTGGAGCCAGGCGCAGCTGCTGAAAACGTAACGACTCAGCCACAACTGACAAGCAACCCGGAACGAGGCGATCTGAGGTGTTCTCTCTCCTCGGTTTTTGGGCGTTCGGGCCTTCGGCCCTCCCTTGTGCAGGGGCTGCGCCCCCGCAACGCCCCGCCCTTGCTAGCCACCGTACTGGTTCTTCCCCATCATCGTGGCATGCCGACAGTGTGCCCCAACCAACCTGGCGGCTGCCAACCGAATACACCGTCACAGAGCCCGAATGGCGGCAGGGATAAAGGGCTGGTCCACATAGACCTGGTCCACATAGACCTGGTCCACATAGACCTGGTCCACATAGACACTGTATATGGCTTAGTAGTTACCTGAAAACTAAGAACCGCCCTTCAATCACTCCAGCTCCCGGCGCAGCAGGCCGCGCTCCTGGTAGACGGCGGCGGCCTCCTCGACAAAAGAGGCCGTAGCGGCGGCGTTGAACTCATCGCGCAGGCGCTGCGCCAGCGCCTCGTACTCCTCGAAGCTGCAGCGTCCGGGCCGCAGCATCTCGTACATCTCCAGGAGCGTCTCGTTCGGGACGGCGGTCAGTTCGGAGGCCCGTTCCAGGTTCTGCGCCAGTTGTGGGTAGCCGGCGTCGCGGGCGATATCGGCCTGCGCGCGCAGCGTCTCCGCGCTGATGCTGTAATCCTCGGAGGAGATATCTTCGGTCAGCATCTTCTGCAGCGAGAGGTCGCGCAAAGGCCGCCCGCTGGCCGCGGCAAGCGTGTCGCTGCGGTTGGCGTAGAGGGGATAATCCCCGTCCGCGGCGTGAGAGGCGTTTTCCCTCTTATCTTTACCGTCGTCTGTCATTATGCTGCATCCTTGCATTCAAGGTCGAGGAATGAGCAGTACTCACTCCTCACTTCTCTTTCCTCTCTCCTCGCCGTTACACATCTGGCTCCCAGCGGAAGTAAAGCTCCTGTGGCGCCTTTTCATGTATGTCTTCGATCTCGCGGCGATGCAGCAGGGCTGTCTTGACGATCAGGCGCAGACGGGCGCCGTTGTCGACCTTGACGCCGACGGGCAGAGGGCTCAGTCCCTTGGCATAGCGCGCCGCGTTGCGTCCGATCGCCTGGTAGATCTCCAGCGTCAGGCTGGGCGACTGCGGGAACAGCTCCAGGTTGTTGAGCGGCGCCAGCCCCCGTTTCTGGATGACGGTCGTGCCGCGGCTCTGGAGGCCGACGGCAATGCCGGAGCCGCTCAGTCGTGCCCCCGCATGGCCGATAGCGGCGCAGTCGGCGCTGTGATAGACCCGCACGACGCGGCCGTAGAACGCCTCCTCCGCCACACCGGTGAGCAGCGCTTCCAGCACCTCCTCATGGTCCAGCTCGCCAATCGTCTTCACCAACGAGCGGCCATAGGCCGGCCCCACCGCGACCACGATTTCATTGGCGGAGGCGCCCACTTTGGCCGTGTTTATCTCGGCCAGATTGGGTAACGGATCCCCCACCTGCGCGTCGATAAAGTCGCGCGGCGACTTCTGCTGGGGAATGCGCTGCAGCGCGTCCCAGGTCTCGCCTTCGAGGCGGTAGCCGGTGCCGGGGCCGGTGTAGTCATTGCGGTCGTTGACCGCGCTGATCACGGAGAAGCCGTCTTCGAATATCGCCGACGGCTGCAGATAGTCCCCCGCCACCCGCTGACGGCCCATCTCGAGCAAGTTTGCGGCCGCCTGCTCAAAGCCGCTGCGGTGCAGCGCACGCACCACATCGGAAAGATTGGCTGTACCCTCAAGGAAGCGATCGGCTGCAGCGAGGTCGGCCACCATGTCCCGCTCCGGCATATCCTCGCTGCTGTGGGCGAGCGCGGCCGCCTCCACCTCCTCGTCCCCGATCGGCGGGAACTCCAGCTCGGCGTAGATCGCCTGCAGCGCCTGCGCGGCCTGCCGGCGGGCTGCCACCGCATCGGCCTCGCGCACCGGGCGGATACCGCCGTTCACCTGCATGTCGCGCTGGATGACGGTCCAGTCATCGAAATCCTCGGCGTCGAAGTTGCCGCCGCCGAACATATTGTCCTGCTTGGGAATGGCGCTGTAGCCGGAGCAGATGAAATCGGTGCCGGGGATCATCTGCAGCATCAGTTTGGCCGTCTTGCGCAGGTCCGAGTGGGAGGCGAGCGCGTCATTGCCAGACGCGCATTCCAGCCCCAACATCGACGCCAGCAGATTTTCGGCCAGCACCCCGCGCACACCGCCGGGCAGCGCCTCTGGCAGAGCGATGCAGGAGATTGAGCCGTTCTGCACGCCCTGGCTGCCGGCGCCCTTCGTCACCAGCAGGCAGCGGGCCTCCAGATACAGCATCGAACACTGCTCCGCGTAGCCCATCAGCGCTTCGGAGCCGGTGCCGGACGTGAAGCGTATTTTGATGCCGCGGCTGGCGTAGGCCGAGGCCAGAAAGGCCTTTGACCAGGGCGTGTCGTCGCCGTCGACAAAGGAGCGCTCCGTGCCGTAGACCGAAAGCGTCTCCGCATAGGAGGTCAGCCCTTTGATGCCGAGACGCAGCCCAAACGCCTCCTCGACCGCGCACTGGGTGAGCACGCCGCCGCGGCTGGACTGCGAACCGACGAGAATGGCAAGCGCATTGAGCGGCGCTGCGCGCGCGACGCGCACCGTCGTCTCGATCTCGGCAAAGCCCCGCAGCGCCGCTTCAGCCGCGTCCGCGGCCAGCAAAGCCGGGTTTTCGCGCCAGTTGGTGACGTGGGCCTGGTTCGCCGGGGTCTTGCGCACCCGCATCTTGCCGAGGCCCATCATCATCTCCAGCACGTTCATGTGACGCACGATCTCGCACAGCTTGGCCGGCGTGCAGCCGTCGGCCAGGCGGCGAATCGTGGACTGCTCCACATTGATATCGACCAGCATGCGCGCGATCTGGTGCGAGGGGGTCGCCATCGCCTCTTTGGCCACCGCCAGGTCGATGGCGTGATCGGCGATGAAGCGGTCGAGCGCGTCGAAATCAGCCCGCTCCTTGCCGTCCATCTCCACGACCTCGCCGTCGACGATACGCAGCGACGGCTGCGGGTCATAAGGGCTGTCGGCAACGGTCAGCCCGGCTTCAGCCCACTCCTCGACGTAGGTCTCGCGGTTGATGTCGCGCCCGGCCAGGATGGAGAAGCGGCGCGAGCCGGTATCCCCGTTGACGCTGCGGTCCGCCGCCGTTGTAGTGGTCATTCCTCGTCCTCAACGTCTTGTCCGAAAGCGATCACATAACCGTCGGGATCACGTATGGCGAACTCTAGGTTGTCGTATTCGTGCTGGTGCGTGAGCTCGTAAGCGAACTCGGCGCCATTGGCCTCGAACTCGGCAAAGAGCGCCCTCAAATTGCGAACCCAGACATAAGCGTCCCAGAGGCCGCCCCGGGTCTCGTTGGGCGTGATCGTGCTGACATCCTCGACCTGCTTCAGCATGAAGATGAAGCCGTCGCGGTCGGGCATGGCGAATGTCGGCGGTTCGCCCCACAGGTGGGGCCGCCTGAAACCGAGCACATCGCAGTAGTAGTCGAGTGATGCAGCCAGGTCGCGAATAAAGAAGTAGGGGGAGGAGCCGATCAGGGTCGGGGCGTTTTCGGATGACATGTGAGATCTCCAGGGCAGTGGGAAAGATGACTGTACTGTTCAGACACGAATCAGGTCTTTTTCAATGAAGTGGCGGAGTAGAGGCTTTCTGTCGATAGCGCCGCGCGTAAGCAGTTCAACGTTGGTTTCCAGCAGCTCCGTCAGATAATCGTGGAGATCGACGAACTCCCAGCCCAATGGCGCGCTCAACGTGACCAGAATGTCCAGGTCGCTAGCCTCCGTCTGCTCGCCGCGGGCATAGGCGCCAAAGAGGGCGATCTCCTCCACGTGGTATCGTTCCTTCAATTCGCGCCGGTGAGAATGCAAGATTGAGCGAATCTCCTCCAGGCTCTTCAAAAGCTCTGTCTCCCGCAGCAAGCCTCAGTCTGTCTCAAGCGTTCTCCTACCTGACCAAACAGAGCACTATTCAGACATCGAGTCGAGCGCGGCGCCGATGGCATCCACGATCTGATCGACCTCATCTTCACTGATAACCAGCGGCGGCGAGAAGGCCAGGCTCCCGTTCAGGGCGCGTGTACGCACCCCGCGCGCCGCGGTCGCATTCTGCAGGCTCGTGGCCAGTTCATTGTCCGGCTCTTTGGTCTCCTGGTCCTTGACGAATTCGACGGCGCACAGGAGGCCCAGACCGCGCACATCGCCCACGTTACCGAATTCGCTCAACCTGGCCAGTCCGCTGCGCAGCCGCTCGCCCATCTCCGCCGAACGTTCGGCCAGCTTCTCATCCTCAATAATGGCGAGGTTGCGCAGACCGACCGCGCAGGAGGCAGCGTGGCCGGAGTAGGTGAAGCCGTGCAGCCAGGCCTCATCCTGCGGCGCGCTGTTCATGGCGTCGAGAATGCGGTCGTTGATCTGGATGCCGCCCAACGGCAGGTAGCCGCTGGTGATGCCTTTGGCGAAGGCGAGGATATCCGGTTCGATGCCGTAGCGGTTGAGCGCGAACATCTCGCCCGTGCGCCCGAAGCCGCAGATAACCTCGTCGGCGATCAGCAAAACGTCGTACTTGTCGCAGATGGCGCGCACGAGGGGGAAGTAGTCCTCAGGCGGCACGAAAACGCCGCCGACGCCCTGCACTGGCTCGGCGATCAACGCGGCCACCGTCTCCGGCCCTTCACGCAGAATCGTCTCCTCCAGATCGCGCGCCGCAGCCTCGCCGACCGTCTCTCCCTCCTGCATGTCGCCTTCGTAGCGATAGGGGTGAGGCGCGTGGCAGTAGAGGAAGTTGGGCACCAGCGGACCGAACATCTTGTGGTAGCGCGGCACGCTCGTGGCGCTGGTGGTGGCGAGCGTGATGCCGTGGTAGGACTCGCGGCGGGAGATGATCTTGACCTTGTCCGGCTGCCCTTCCCGCTTCCAGAAATAGCGGGCGGTCTTGAAGGCGGTGTCGTTGGACTCAGAGCCGCCGCAGGTGAAGAAGGTCGTCTTGAGGCTGGGATAAGCGTAGCCGGAAAGCTTGTAGGCCAGCTCGCTGGCGGGCAAGTTGGTCATGCCGGCGAAGTTGGAGGTGTAGGCCAGATCCTTCATCTGCGCGTAGGCGGCCTCTGCCAGCTCAGTGCGGCCATAGCCGACATTGACATTCCATAGGCCGGCCATGGCATCCAGGATCTTGCGGCCGTCGGTGGTGTGGAGCCAGACACCCTCGGCACGCTCGACAATAATCGGATTCTCGGATTGGGAAGGGTGATGCAGGGGGTGGAGCTGTCGTCTATCCTGCTCGAGCAGGGATGGCTTTTCCTGTATGGCTGCCATTAATTTCTCCTTGGGCGATGCTTTTCACCAGTCTCACGCCGCGGTGCCGTTGGCAAAGGGCGTCAGATGGCGGGTGAAGTGGGTGTTCAGCACCTTTGCGTAGGCTTCCTCGTTGTCGGCGATCAGGCCGTGAATCTGCCGGCCGTAGCGGTCCAGATTGGAACCGAATGTCACGTGCAGCAACTGGCGGGCGTCGAACTGTTCCAGCAGTCCCGGCAGGTCTGCGTCCGACAGGTCGGCGTTGGTGGGCACCTTGTCCGGCTGGCAGTCGAGAAAGTAGGTTTTGCGATCGGTCTCGAAGCGGGCGCGCGAGTGGTCGAGAATCTCGCGGAAGAGGGATGTGTCAAGGTCGGCAATGACGCGCAGCGCCTCCAGATAGCTGGTGCCCGCGGTCTTTACATGCACCCGGTCCTCGGCGTACTTGGCGACCAGCGGGTAGATGCTGAACTTGTCGGAGCCGGTGTGGACGCTCAGCTTGTAAGCGTCGAAATGCTTCAGAATAGCCGCGTGCTTGACCAACTCCGCTTCGAACGGCGCGGTGTCGCCGATATAGTCGACGCCCTTCTGAAACTTGCCCACAAAGCGGGGCGCAAGGCTGACGACCGGCAGATCCCGCCGCAACAGTTCGCGCCCCATAAAGTAGTGCTCGTAGATCGATGTCGGTGTCTCGGTCTCGTCCACTGACATTTCCAGATCATAGCGCGTGCCGCCCATCTGTTGATCGAGCGCGGCCGCGATATCCAGCGTATGAACGATGGCGCGGCCGTACTTCGCCAGCGCTCGCAGCAGGCTCTCTTCGCTGAAGGTCAGCGTCAGTCCCGCCAGTTCGATGGGAGCGGTCAGATAGTCGGCGCGCAGCGCGTCCAGGTCGGTATCGAGCCGCGCCCAGGGCAGCGCCTCGACCTTGGCGCGCAGCGCCGCCAGCGAGTCGGTCTCGGCTTCATTGTCGACGTGGTCGCTGGGGTCGATCGTGTAGAACGTGTAGCCGGCAGCGACGAAAGCGGGCAGATCGCTCACCAGTTTCACATGGTCGGCGTCTGCCCCCCAGGGGTCGCGCCAGCCCATCTGCACCACGCCCCACATGGCGTCATCCACCACCTCCTGCGGCGTGCGCCCGATGCGGTCGTTCTCGCGCACCGACTGCTGCGCGAAGATCGGCGCGATGCCGGTACCCTCGACCGAGCGGATGTGGCCGGGTGTGGCCGCGCCCAACCGGTCACCGAAACCGAAGGATGTCTCCACGCCCAGCGGGACAGGATTCAACCAGGCCAGGCGACTACGCAGCGCGGCCGCGTTCTCCGCGGTCAGCCGGCAGACCAGCGTCCCGTTCGCCGTTTCGCCGCTGAAGCCGGCGGTATCGCCCCGCACGCACAGCTTCTTGTCCCTGCCGTCCCGTGCCAGCGCGTAGGTCGTTCCATCCTGCTCGATAACTGAGTGAGGGTATTGCTTCAAGTGTGTCATTGTGCGGCTTTCCACAAGCAGTTCATCTGATTTCAATGAGGAGTGTGTACAGCACTATACATCCCGGTCAGGCAAGGCACGCTCGGCACGGAGTTCCCTCTGCCAGGCAACGGGGTCGGGAATATCGGCAAATGTGCCTCTCCGTGCAAGTTCCGCCAACACCTCGGCCATCAATTCCCCTCGTTTAGACGAAAATTCGGAATCCTTCTCCTCCGGGAATGTAATATAAACTTGCATGGCACCCGAAGTTTCGGGAGGACATTCGAGCCACTCGATCTGGTTATCGCGAAGGATCGCCTTGTACGTGTGCATATCCCTAACCCAAGTACTACAGCGGACAATAGACCGTGAAATGTACACGCCGCGAATCAGCGGTTCCGTCATCCTTTGCCGCTCTGTCGTTAGAAGGCTAGAATACACGAGAAGCAAATTCTACGCTACTCATAGCGGAGATGAACATCAGTGGTTCGTGATTAGCGGATAGAAGGAAAGCGACTCATCAACCACGCCAATGTGGCCATCGATAACTGGTAAATTGAACGGGTGCTGACAATGCAAATCCATCTCCAATACGGCCAGGACGGGCTGACAGCCGAGCTGCCCACCGAAAACGCGACGATCATCCGTCCGCGCTTTGTCGAAGGACTTCCCGACGAGCAGGCAGCCTTTCAGGACGCGGTGCGGCGGCCCAACGGCGCCCGCCCCCTGGCGGAGGCGGTAGCCGCGCACGAGCGCGTTGCGATCGTCATCGCCGACGGCACCCGCCCCTTGCCTTCGGACCGGTTGCTGCCATGGATATTGGCGGCGCTGGCGCATGTGCCGGAGGAGAATGTCACCATCGTCGTCGGCACGGGAACGCACCGGCCCAACACGGCAGAGGAGCTTGAGCAGATCGTGGGCGCGGATGTCTACCGGCGGCTGCGGGTGGTCAACCACAACGCTTACGAAGAAGAGAGTATGGCCATCGTGCGGCCTGGGCAGGACGGGCGCGGCCCGCTGATGATGAACCGGGACTACGCGGACGCCGACCGGCGCATCCTCGTCGGCTTCATCGAGCCGCACTTCATGGCCGGTTTTTCAGGGGGCTACAAGGCCGTCTTCCCCGGCGTGGCCGACCTGGCCTCGATCTTGCACTATCACCGCGCCGAGATGATCGGCCATCCGCAGAGCAAGTGGGGCGTGCTCGAGGGCAATCCGACCCAGGATCAGATCCGGGCCAACGGGTCGGTCCTGCCGGTCGATTTCCTGGTGAATGTCACGCTCAATCACAAGCGGCAGATTACCCGTTTTTTCTGCGGCGACGTCATCACCGCGCACGAAGAGGGCTGCCGTTACGCAAAGGAGACGGCGATGGCTGCCGTCGACCGCAGCTTCCCGCTCGTGATCACCACCAACAGCGGTTTCCCCCTCGACCAGAACCTCTACCAGTCGGTGAAGGGGATGTGCGCCGCCGCCGAGATCATCGAGGACGACGGCGAGATGATCGTGGCCGCCCGCTGCAACGACGGCTTCCCCGCGCACGGCAACTTTACCAAGCTGCTCTACGAGCACAGTTCGCCGCAGGCGATGCTGGAGACGATCTTCCGTCCCGGTTTTCACATGCTGGATCAGTGGCAGGTGCAGAAGTTCGCCGAGGTGGCGCTGCGGGCGCAGGTGGCGATATACAGCGAGTTGGAGCCGGACGCCGTGTCCCGCGCCGGCCTCACCCCGGTCGCCGATCTGAATGATCACATCAGTACAGCCGTCGCGGCTCTGGGGGCCGACGCGCCCGTCGCAGTGCTGCCGGAAGGGCCGATGACGATCCCCTATCTGGTGTAGGCGCGGTGCTCAGTCCAAAAGCGCTTCGTTCAGGCGCAGACCAAAGCCGGGCGCGTCACTGGGGGTCAGATAGCCGTCCACCGGCTGCGGCGCGTCCAGCCACAACTCCTCATGCGACCTGTTCCGGTTGCCCAGCACCAGCTCTCCCAACTCTTCACACTCCGTTCCCGCAATAACGTGCAGGCTCCACGGCTCCCCGCCGCGGTGCAGGATCACGGTAGCGCCGGCCTCTTGCGCCTGCCCAATGATGCGCCGCGTGGCGGTGATGCCCCCGCACCAGGTCACATCCGGCTGCCAGATATCGAGCGCGCCGGCGCGGGCAATGTCGGCAAAGCGGTGATGGGTGAAGTCGTGCTCGCCCCCGGCCAGCAGGGTCGGCTTGATCTGCGGCCGTAGCGCCGCCAGCCCGTCCAGGTCATCCGGCGTCAGCACGTCCTCGAACCAGTAGATGTCATAAGGCGCCAGTATACGCGCCATCTCGAGCGTCGCCGCGGCATCCCAGGCCATGTAGCAGTCGAACATGAGCAGTGCGTCCGCGCCCAGATGGCGACGCGACTCTTCCGCCGCGGCCGCGGCCCGTTCGAAAGTGCCGCCGTCTGTCGGTCGGCCAAAGGGCACCTTGTGGGCGGTGAACCCGCTCTCCGCGAACCATTCGGCATCGTCGCCGGAGGCATAGGCGCGAATGCGTGGCGCGTCCGCGCCCCCCAGCAGCGCGTAGACCGGCTGCCGCTCGGCCCTACCGAGAAGGTCCCAAAGCGCGATATCGATGCCGCTCAGCGCCATGATGGCAATACCGCCGCGCCCGTATGGAATCGAAGCCGTGTACAGCTTGTCCCACAAGCGCTCGATATCGGCCGGGCTGTCGCAACTCTCGTCCAGCAGCAGCTCGCGCAGATGACGGTTGACGACCTCGACCGCGGCCACACCGCCGCCCCCATAGCCGTAGCCTGTGACACCGGCGTCGGTTTCGACGCGTACGACGATCTGCCACAGGTAAGGGCGCCAGCCGCCCAGCGGTTGGCGGTAGTTGGGATAGACGGCGCGGATGTCGGTTATTTTCATGGGGAGGAGTGTTCTCTAATTGCAACGCAAGGCGCCGCTTTTTCAACCGTATCCTGTCAGGCTACCCCCTCGACCACGGCCTGCGCTCCTCCGCAAACGGAAACGTCCCATCGTACCCGCGCGGCTGCGACACGTGCCAGATCCCCTCATACATCGGCGTCACCTGGTAGTGGCAGACGACATTGCTGCGCTCGATATGCTCCTGGTGCTTGGCGCCCTGGTGGGGGATATGGTTGATGAAGATAACGCAGTCGCCCGCCTTGGGATAGAGGATGACATGCTCCTGCGCCTCGCACCAGGCCTCGAACTTGGGTCGGTCCATCGGGTCGAGGTGGGGCGGTTCGATCTTGTGTCCGTCTTTGACAAATTTCAGGTGGGCCAGATCCGGGCCGTTGTCCTGAAAGTAGAAGGTCGTGTTGACACCCACCGGCTGCACGACAAGGCGGCCGTGGCCGAGATCGTGCTTTTCCTGCCAGTAACCGTAGAAATCGAGATGCCACTCCTGCAGATAGGGGCCCGGGTTGATGTGCGCGCGGAAGCTGCGCAACTGGCACTGCCGCCCCATCATCCCTTCCAGTATCGGGCGGATGCTGGGATGGCCGACCAGGGGCGCGTAGGTATCCGGCTCACGGTCCAGGAGCGAATCGAACCACATATTACCGACGTCGTTCAGCCCCTCTTCCCAGCCCATCGCCCGCGCATGGTTGATGCGCTGGCGGACATTCTCGGTCTCTTCCGGCGTGAGCGCGTTCTCGACGGTAATGAAGCCGTCTTCTTCCAACTGATCCAGCCTGGCTTCCAGATTGTCCATTCTGTGTCTCCTGGCAGAGTTCCGTATCGTGGGCATATTCGTATGCGTTTGCAATTACAGAAAACAGAGGGCCAAACCCGGGCAATGGGATAGACCGAAATCACCGGCTCATGCCAGCATCAGGCGCTCCCCCTTGGGTTCCGGTACAGGGTCGCCAAACTCACGCGCGGTGTCGATCCAGAGTGCCATCGCCTCGTTGATGTTCTGAAGCGCAATTTCCTGCGTATCGCCGTGTGCCATGCACCCGGGAAGCTCTGGCGCCTCCGCCACGAATGTGTCGTCAGCATTGCTCCAGTAAATTATGACCTCGTACTTGTACATCACTCCTCCTCCAACTGGTACTTCAGTATGACCTGACGAACCTGTCTGACTTGATAGGGCTTGGCTTTGCTGCCGTCGCGTTGCAGATTCAGTCTTTCGGTCACCCCTTCTTTTCTGAAGATATGATGACTTCCCCGTACGCGTTCGACGAATCCCAATCTCAACAACAGGGCGCGCAACTCGTCAAATCGGATATTCGCCTCAGAGCGGCCTTCGAGAATTCGTTGGCGAAGTCTTGTGCGTCTGCTCAATACCTTACACTCCCTACTGCATCAGTCGTGTCGATACAGTAGGCAAAGAAGCGGCTCTTGTCAAACCTATTCCCTTAGGATTGCCCGCGTGCTCAGACTACCGCTAACGAAGGACTCACTGCATCGGTCTGGATACGGCAGGCCAGCGGGCCATCACTTTCGCTGGCCTGACAATGGTCTGTCCTTCGCGTGCATGGTGAACAGTTTCTGTCCTGCCTCTTAGCTCACGTTTTCCACTAGAGTGGCCAGGCGCAGTCACAAACATGCCATCACACAGGGCATACACTCCTTTGGGGCAACGGTTGACACAGCGGTAAACCACGAGTACACTCATCCTCGGGCACCCCACTGCGTCTTGTGAACAACAAGCCTTCCCTCCACGGGTGCCCCCTTACACCACCAATTACGTCTGCCCTTTCTCAAGGAGGCCACGATGTCCAAAGCACGAGTCAGTCTCGTCAACGGCGGGGATCGCCGCACAAACGTCTTCAACGCGCTGGAGCTGGTGCGGGCCGATGTGGAATCCCGCCTGGCCGACCAGGTGATGCTCAAACCGAACTTTCTCAGCAGCGAGAACCAGCTCGCCTCCAGCCACGCCGACGCGCTGCGCGGCGTCCTCGACTTCCTGCTTACCACGCCCAAGCCGCCGCGTGAAGTCCTCATCGCCGAGGCCGGCGCCCAGGACACGTGGGACGCCTACCGCAACTTCGGCTACCACGCGCTGGAAGAGGAATATTCGATCCCGCTGCGCCTGATGGACCTGCACCGGGAGACCGAATGGGAGTCGACGCCGATCGTGCTGGCCGACGGCAGCGAGACCATCGTGCGCATGCCCCGTACGGTACTGGACTGCCCCTGCACGATTTCGCTCGCGATCCCCAAGACGCATGACACCTGCGTGGTCACACTGGCGCTGAAGAACATGATCATGGGCACCATCTACCGGCAGGACCGGGTGAAGATGCACGGCTTCAACACCCATGCCGAGCGCCGCGTCCCCGAGGAGTCGCGCGCCATGAGCATCAACCTGATCCGCTTGGCCCGTTTCATGACCCCCGATGTCGCCGTCTTCGATGGCGCACGCGGCCTGCAGGGCAACGGCCCCGGCGGCACCGACGGGCTGGACTTCGGCATCGCCGCGGCCAGCGTCGATATCTTCGCCGCCGACGCGGTCATCGCCAAGACGATGGGCTTCGAGCCGATGGAGTTGGGCTTCCTGCGCTACGGCCACGACCAGGGCATGGGCACTGCCGACCTGGACGAGATCGAGCTGCTGGGCGGCGTCTCTATCGCATCGGTGGCTCGGCAGTTCAAGCCGCACGAGACGACCGAGCTGCAGCTGCAGTGGCAGGTCGAAAATGCGGAGCAGCTGCTGGCGGCGTAATCCCAAAACAACGAGAAGAGAGTAAAGAGGCCGGGAAGAGAGAGTCCATTCCGGCCTCATTCCCCACTCTTAACGTTCTAGTCTCTGACAAAGGCGGTTCCCATGCTTCCTATCATCGATACCCATCAACATCTTTGGGATCTCAGCGTGTTCGACATGCCCTGGCTGGAGGACGCGCCGACGCTGAACCGCAGCTTCGTAACCAGCGATTACCTGGCCGCGACCGCGGGGCTGAACGTCGTCAAGACGGTCTACATGGAAGTGGACGTGAGCGCGGCACAGAAGGTCACCGAGGCAGAGCATCTGATCGAGCTCTGCGCTGCCGATGACAACCCGACCGCCGCCGCGGTGATCGGCGGTAACGTAACCACCGCCGACTTCGCCGACTACATCCGGCGCTATGCCGGCAGCCCCGCGATCAAGGGCGTACGCCAGGTGCTGCACGGGCCGGGCACGCCGCAGGGCACCTGCCTGGCACCCCAGGTCGTCGAAAATGTGCAGCTACTCGGCGAGTTGGGGCTCTGCTTCGACCTCTGTATGCGACCCTCGGAGCTGGGCGACGGCGTAACGCTGGCGCTGCAGTGCCCTGATACCCGCTTCGTGGTCGATCACTGCGGCAACGGCGACCCGTACCTGATCAGCGGCGTCCTGCCCGGCAGCGATGCAGGGCAGGCGGACTCCAACCTGACCATCGCCGACCATACCGACACCAATGACCCCTTCTGGCATGACCGGCAGCTGTGGATGGACGGCATCGACGCGCTCGCCGCACTGCCTAACACCATCTGCAAGATCTCCGGAATCATCGCCCGCACCCGCCCCGGCTGGACCGCCGCAGACCTGGCGCCGGCCGTCAACCACTGCCTCAACAGCTTCGGCCCCGACCGCGTCGTCTTCGGCGGCGACTGGCCGGTCTGCCTGCTCGGTGCAGACTCCTCCTACCGTGGCTGGGTGGAAGCGCTGAAAGAGATCATCGCCGATCGCAGCGAGACCGAACAGCGCAAGCTTCTGCATGACAACGCGGCCGCGTTCTACGAGTTGGCCTGACGGACGAGGCAGACTGCGGGGGCTGTATAATGCAGGGATCGGAGCCTGCGCCGCCCGTGAGCACCTGACCACGGGCTACCCACAACCCCATGGGACTCGAATGGAAAACGCTGGAAGATGAAGAGGGCCGGGCCCAGGAAGAGGCCCCGGAGGTCGTCGCGCAGGCGCCGCAACGCCGCGGCAGGAAGCGATGGTCCTCTGTCCTGGTTGCTCTGCTGCTGGTGGCGACGGTCATCTGGGGCGTGCGCTACGTTCTCCTGGAACGGTTGGACGCTTTCGCCGCCACCGTCGAAGCCGACGTGCTCTCCATGCATGGCATCGTGGAACAGGCCGAACGTGACGTCGACGGCGCGCTCTTCGGCAGTATGATCTCGCCGGACTACCCAAACTGGGGCAGAACACAGAAAGAGATGCTTCTCAGCGGCGCTCGCTGGGACCGGCCGTATTTCAACTTAACCCTTGACAGAGGCTCTGACGATCAGCCGCCCACCGGCACGGTGGAGGATGTCGTTTTCACCTCCGACTGGCGGATGGCGACCGTCACCCTGGCCTACCCCTACGTTGATGCTGACGGCTCCCTCGTGACGCTTCACCAGATCGTTACCTACCGCGACGAAGCCACCGGCTGGGCGCTCGTCCCCGCCTATCCCTCCTTCTGGGGCGAGACACAGACGTTTACCGGCCGCTATCTGACGGTCGAATACCCGGAACGGGACGCGCCAACGGTCGAGCGGCTGGCGAGCGAGTGGGATGACATGCTGGCCGCAGTCTGCGGGGAGTTGGCCGGTCTGCGCTGCCGGCGCACGTGGAAGCTGAACGTGGAGCTCTCCACGCAGTCCACCCCGCTCGCACGCATGGCTGAAGGCGCGTCCCGCGGACCTCTTTGGAAGGGGATGTCCCATGCGTCTCCGTTTAACAGGGGCGCTGGCCGGTCCGATCTGGAGCTGCCGACGCCGAGCCTCATCGGCAGCCCGGTGGATGACGCCGGCTATCAGGCTGTGCGCGCCGGCTATGCCCCCCTGATCGTGGGCGGAGGAATCGCCGATATCATTGGCTGGCGCTGCTGCGAAAAAGTCGTATTCTTCCAGGCATTGGTCGATAAGCAACTCAGCCGCTTGGGCCTCAAACCGTGGCCTCTGACCGCCTCCGACTATGAGGATATCTTGCAGGGCTCGATTCGCGACGTGTCAAGCCTGCACTGGGTCTATCTCCAGCGCTCGTACAACAACGTCACTCCACAGATCCAGAAAATCGTCTACAGCATCGTGGACTTTATCATTGCCTCCAACCCGGGACGTTCGCCGGCATCGCTGCAACGCATGCTGCTCCGCTTCGATACCTATCGCCCGTGGCTGCTGAACGCCCTTCCTTTCGACAGGGACCGGATTGGGCAGGGCAGCTACCTGCGATGGATTCAGAAAGAGTGGATCCAATATGCTGATCATCAGATGGCCGCCGCTACGGGCCCGGGCAGCGCTCTGCCCGAACAAGACCTGCAGCTGCTCTGCACCGCGGAACGCTCCAACGGCGGGCATCTGTTCCGTTACGATCTGCAGACAGACGAATTTGTCGAGGAGAACAGTGACGGCCCCTTTCGCCTGATGTACTCCATGCCGGACGACGACGGCGTTCTCCTTCAGAAATCGGGGGAAAGCGACGCCGCCGCGGGTGGCTCCCGGATACAGATCTGGCGGCAGGGGCAACCGCAGGATGTCACCTTCCAATCCGCCAATGCCACCCTCTATGCATTGGAGACCACTGCAGAAGGGACGCTCTTCTACACCTATAACACGCGCCGCCGGCCTCCCATCCGCTTCGCCTATCTGAATCAGGCCGAGTGCGACGGCGGCGCGTGTGCCGTGCGGTTCCTCGAAGGTTGGCCCGCCTGGTCGCCTGACCAGGAGAGGACTGTTGTCTCGCGCGGGGACGGTATGCTTTGGCTGGGCGACGAGGCGGGAGAGCCGCAGACGCCAGTCGCGCACGGCCGTTCGGTCGTGTGGCTGGACAACAGCCGTTTCGCCTATGTTCAACCGGACGATGACATGCAGGTGGAAATGGTAACGCTGCCGAATCTTGAGTTGAAAACACTCTTTGAGATAGAGAGGCTGGCTGACGCCTTGCAGGACACGACCGATGCGACGCGGTTCACCCGTGTCGCGTTGGCCGCGCATCCCACCATGCCGGACCGGCTGTTTGTCGGGGCACGCGTCGGGCCCCGGCCGGGCGCGGAGGAAACACACGTTTTCGTCTACAACCTCGCCACAGACCAGTTCACAGAGCTGCTGCAGGTCAACCACCCCCTTGAACCGTACCGGTCGCTGCGCTTCTCCCCGGACGGGCGCTGGCTTTTCGTCCACAGCGTACAACAACGCGGCAGCGGCTGGCATCTGCATCTCTATAACATCCAGACGGGAGACATCCTGACCTATTCGTCAGAGACTGTGTTGGCCTTTCCCGGCTATGATCTGTCGGCGGACGGCGCGTGGCTGGTACGCGTCGATGAAGGGTTTATCCATCTGATCCCGTTAAACGGCGGCCGGCAAAGGTTGGCGGCGCACGATTTTGCCCGCTGTTACGCGGCCGTGTGGGTAAACTGAAGCCTGCCGTAGCCAATATCCTGTTCCAGGAGGGCCAGCCGGGAATTCAAAAACCAGGAATTTTGAGAGGAGATCGAGAATGACGACCTACCGCTATGCAGAGATGACCTGGTCTGCCTGTCGCGAGGCGGCCTATTCCGGCCGGGTGGCGGTACTGCCGGTGGCCACGTACGAAGATCACGGCTACCACCTGCCGATCGACACCGATGTGCGGCTCTGCACCGGAGTCTGCGAACGGGCGGTGGCGCGTATTCCGGATGAGGCGGTGCTGATCCCGCCGATCAGCCACGGGTACAGCCCCCACCACATGGATTTCCCCGGCACGATCACGATTCGCTGGGACACCTTCATCAACTATGTGCGCGACGTCTGCGTCAGCCTCGCCCACCACGGCTTCAAGCGCATACTGATGGTGAACGGGCACGGCAGCAACACCGCGCCGGTCGAGATGGCCGCCCGTCTGACCGTGCTCGAAACCGAAGGCAAGACCCTCTGTGCGTCGGTCAACCACTGGGGCGTGCGTAAAGGCAGGGAGGAAGGGAATAAGATCCGCTCGTCGGACTTTGGCGGCACCTCCCACGCCGGCGAGTACGAGACAGCCCTCTATCTGGCCCTGGCGGAGGAGCTGGTGCAGATGGACAAGGCGGTGGACGAGCGTTCGCCCCTGTCGCCGAGCTTCCAGACCGATCTCCTCATGGGCAAACGCGAGGACGGCTCGGTCGCCAACCTGTGGCCCTACTGGAGTTCGCTGACCGACAGCGGCGTGCTGGGAGATGCCACCGCCGCTACCCGCGAAAAAGGCGAGCAGTTTCTCGAGGCCGCCGTCGAAGGACTGATCGAGCTGGTTCGCGAGTTCCGCACCGTCGCCGTCAATCCCCGCAAGGATCACATTTCGCCGGAGAGCGATGGTTCCGGCCAGTAGCGGCCGGGTAGAGGTTGGCAGCGGCCCAGACCAGACATGACCAAACATTACCGGATGCGGCCGGCCGCGCTGGAGGACTGGCCGGACATCGTGGCGCTCGACCAGGAGATCTTCGGCGCGTACGGCGCGCAGGAGGAGCCGGCGATCATCCGCAGCCGCCTGGCGACATTCCCGCAGGGCTGCGCCGTCCTGGAGGGGGCGCGCGGCGACGAGCCTCCGTTCATCGCCGGCTATCTGACGACGGAGAAATGGGCCGAACCGCGCGAGCCCGCGCTGGACGAGGACCCGCAGGAGAGCCACCAGCCCGACGGCCACGTGCTGAATATCACGACGCTGGCGGTCGCCCCCAATTGCCAGAATCAGGGATTGGGCGTGCGCTTACTGGATCGCGCCGTCGCCATCGCCCGACAGGAGGGCTGCCGGCAGATCATCCTGGAAACAGCCCACGCCGAACGCTTCTATCTGCGTCACCGGTTTCGACGGACCGGCGTACGGATGGAGAGAGGGATCAGGATGGCGATCATGCTGCTGGACCTGCCAGATCGCGCCTCCAATGATCAGTGAGTTGGCGTAGCCGTCCGCTGGCAGCTGCAGGTTAAGCGGGAGGAGATATCACAACCCGCTGCGGCTTGATCTTGAAGATTACCCGCTCTTCCTTCCCTTTCATAGAGGCAGGCATTAAGCTACCGTAGTATTCGTCGGCGCCTACATAGAGCTTGGCGTGGGCATTGATGTTGGCGAAGTCAGGATCCGGCACGATCTCCTCGACGACGCCGCGCACGTCGATCCAGCGGAACGCATCTTCAGGGTCCAATGCCATCAGCGCAACTTTGGGATTGGCGCGCACGTTTTTCGGTTTGCGGCGCCCTTCGGCCGTATTGACCAGGACGTGCGTGCCGTCCCACGAGCACCAGACGATCGTGTTTTCCGGCCCGCCGGACGGGGAGAGGGTCGTCAGGACGGCGAAGATTGGGCCGTTCAGCAGGTCAACGTGTGTATCGGGAATCTGTGCGGACATTGTTGTGCTCCTCAAGTTGTTTGCGGTTTGGGGTTGCACCAATTCTCAACTTCCTGCGTCATCAGTGCTTGCAACAGGCGGCCATCACCGGCGGCGTATGACCCTCGGCGATCAGGGTCTCCTGGTCTTCGGAAAGCTCGATCCACGGCATCAGCGGGTCATCGGACTGGTGGGCCATCTCGCGGCCATTGATGATCGTCAGTGTGTTGCGGACCAGCTGCTTTCCGGGGCGCGGGTTCATGAAGACATCGTAGAACATGAAGTCCCCCTCGACGATTTCGAACAGCGCCACATCCGCCAGCGCGCCGGGCCGCAACGTGCCGATCTCCTTCTCCAGTCCCAACACGGCCGCCGGCCGCTCGGTGGATGCGTGAACTACCTCGGCGAAACTCATACCCAGCGACATGAATTTGCTCAGGCAGGTGGGCATGTCGAACATTGGGCCGCTGACGCTCATCTGGTGAATGTCGGAGGAGATCACGTCCGGCCGGTAGCCCTGCGCCATCAACGCCTCCGCGGTCTTGAACGAGAAGGAGCCCGCGCCATGGCCGATATCCAACACCAGGCCGGCATCCCAGGCGCGTTTGACCGTCTCGCGCAGGCTGCCTGAATCCTCGACGATGCGCATTGTGCCCCCGGTGAAGCAGTGGGTCAGAATATCGCCGGGCCGCATCAACTCCATCACACCGTCGATCCCCGGCGGACCCATGCCGATGTGGGTCATCAGCGGCAGCTCGCAGCGGTCCGCCGCCTCGCGGGCTTTGCGCAAGGGGTCAAGGCCCTGGCCGCTGGTGGTCAGCTGGTCGATACGCGCCTTGACGCCCAGCAGCACGTCCCGGTTCAGGTCTACGATTTGGCAGCAGAGATCGACATCGCAGTAGCCGGGGTTGGCCAGCTCCCACGTCTTCGCCGTCAGACCGATCGACGAGATGTTGAGCAGGGCATAGATGCGGGCACGCGACCTTTCGATTATGAACTCCCGGAAGGCGAGGAAGTTATATCCCCCCGACGAGCCTACGTCGAGCCAGGTCGTCACGCCGCTGCGGGCCGCGATCGGGTCGGGGCGGATGCCGTAAAAGCCACAGCCGTAGTTGACGTGCGTATGCAGATCAACCAGCCCGGGCGTAACATACTGGCCGCCGGCGTCCACGACCCGAAAGGCCGTCTCGTCCGGGATGTCCGCATCGACCGCGGCGATGCGGTCGCGCTTGATCGCCACGTCCAGACGGCCGCTCTTCCCGCCGCCGGGATCAACCACTTCGCCGCCCTTGATCAGAAGATCGAATCGCATAGTCTCACCTTTCTCGTTTTTATTTCCCTGGTGGATAGCAGCTGCGGTGGTCAGCGGCCAGCAACTCGCGGCCGCAACCAGCGCTGGCGATTGACAGCCAGGATGCGCCGCCAGCCCCATCTAATCCCCTTTCCCGGACATTGTCAAGTGGCCGCGCGAAGTCGGTGCATCCCAAAATGGGAATGAATCCTCTCTTACCCCTGGTATCGACTAGCCCGTATCCAGATCTCACATCCATCCCCAAAAAATCGCCCCTTCACTAACCACTGACCCCTGACCCCTAACCACTGACCCCTGCAGTTGTGCGTTCGGGCCTTCGGCCCTCTCTTGTGCAGGGGCTGCGCCCCCGCAACGCCCCGCCCTTACTAGACCACCGTGCTAATTCTTCCCCGGCAAGGTGTCTAGAGAAAGGTGTCTAGCCAACAGTGTCTCCTCCCCCTACCATCAGTCCCGACGGCAGTTCCCCTGAGGTATCCCCGCCGTTCCCCCGCAGCTCCCCTGCCGTTCCGCGCCCCCGCAACGCCCCGCCCTTTCTAGTCACCAGGCTAATTCTTCCCCAGCAACGTGTCTAGCCAACAGTGTCTACCCCCCCACATGCAGTCTCAATCCACAGACCACTAACCGCTGCCGTTCGCAGTTCACTAAAAACTAAAAACTGACTACTAAAAACTGCCGTTCCGCGCCCCCGCCTCAGCTCAGAAAGCGACGTAGCCGCCGCAGACGGGAATGCACTGGCCGGTGACGTAGTCGGAGAGGTCGGTGACCAGGAATTCGACGACTTTGGCGCAATCTTCGGGCATGCCCAGGCGGCCGAGAGGGATATCCTGCAGCAGGTGGTCGCGGACTTCAGGGCTGTTGCGGCCTTGCGCCACCGCGCGGGAGGAAAGCACATACCCCGGCGCAATACTGTTCACATGGATGTTGTGCGGACCCAGTTCCGCGGCGAGGACGCGAGTGTACTGGATCACGCCGGCTTTGGCGACCTTGTAGGCCATACCGCCCGCGTTGCGACCGCTCCAGAGACCGGCCTGGGATGCCACGTTGACGATCTTGCCGCTGCCGGCCGCCTGCATATGCGGTGCGGCGGCCTGACAGCAGAAGATCGTGCCGGTGAGGTTGATGTCCATGATGTACTGGTAGTGATCGGGCGGCGCGGTGGCCGCAGTATGGTTGGGCGGCGGATAGAGCATGCCGCCGGCGTTGTTGACAAGGATATCGATCTGCCCGAATGTCTCTATGATCTCCTGCATCATCGCTTCCACCGCGGCCTTGTCCGTCACATCGGCCTCTATGCCCAGGCCGCGCCCGCCCAGCGCTTCCACCTCCGCGGCCACCGATTCGGCGCTGAGTTCCTCGTCATACTCCTGGGCCGCGTCCAGATCAACGTCGTTGATCACCACGTCCGCGCCCAACCCGGCCAGATGGAGAACATAAGCCCGGCCCAGGCCGCGTGCCCCGCCGGTGACGAGCGCGACTTTGTTAGCAAGTTTCATAGCCCCTCCCTTCTACTGCGTAATGTGTATTGCCTGTTCGGATATCATGGTGACGCAAGAGCCCGCAGACGGCAAGCTCGATAAAGAGATTCGGCTGGGGATTCATGGGGTCTGTAGGATGGGGGCATTTGGCCGAGGTGGTGACAGGTGGGTAAGATAGGCGTGGATGTCGCGCCTTTTCTTCTCCATTACGCGATGTACAATACGGGCATTTCCATATGATCGTAGATCATCTTGAGAATGGTGGCTGGCGAATCGTGTATTTGGGCGATGCGGCCAAGGTCTGGAATGCCGAAAGTTAGGGAAGCCATTCGCCTGGTAGAACGGGACGGCTGGCAACTTGTCAGGACTCGTGGCAGTCACCGGCAATATCGTCACCCCAGCAAGCCCGGAGCCGTGACCATTGCGGGGCACCCCAGCACAGACATCCCGATAGGGACGTGTCTGAGTATACTGAAGCAGGCGGGGCTCAGGGAGGGAAAATAATGAAACTCAACTACGCCGTTGTTTACGAGCGGACGCCAAACAACTACGGCGCCTATGTGCCCGAACTACCCGGGTGCGTCGCTACAGGAAAGGGTTGGCAAGAGATCCAGACAACAGTTCGCGAGGCTATCGTCTTTCACATTGAGGGTCTGATAGCGAGCGGCGATCCGGTTCCCGACCCTCAAATGTCGGTTGGTGATGCAATGGCCTACCATGTCACGAGCCTTTCCGACGCCGGGGAATCCGTTCCTGATCTGGAGACCACTTTCGGCATGGCTGAGGTTGAGATCACCCGTCCCAGGACGGCCGAAGCTAGTTGACGGCGAGCGGGGTCGCAGCCGCAAAGAAGGCATAATCGCACTGTGAATATGGATTGAAATGAGCCGTTCATGCAACATGACACCATCGCCGTGCTCGACTACGGCAGCCAATACAGCCAGCTGATCTGCCGCCGCGTGCGCGAGGCGAACGTCTACGCCGAGATGATCTCCTGGGATCGGGCGGCAGAGCGGCTGCCGCAGATCAAGCTGAAGGGCATCATTCTTTCGGGCGGGCCGGCCAGTGTCTATGAAGCGGGCGCGCCCGCGCTGCCGGACATCGTGCTGGAGAGCGGCGTGCCGGTGTTGGGCATCTGCTACGGGCTGCAGCTGCTGGCCCATGCACTTGGCGGCCATGTGACACCGAGCGCGAAGCGGGAGTACGGCGCGGCAGAGATCGAGGTGACGGGAGAGAGCCCGTTTTTTGGCGGACAGCCGCGGCAACAGCAGGTGTGGATGAGCCACGGCGACCGCGTGGAACGGCTCCCGGCCGGCTTCGAGACGGTGGCGCGCAGCGGGAATTCCCCGTGCGCGGCCATCGCAAACGAGGACCGTTCACTTTACGGGCTCCAGTTTCACCCGGAGGTGGTGCATACCCCGAATGGCTTTGCATTGTTGCAGAACTTTGTCGGCCGCATCTGCGGCTGCACGGGCGACTGGACATCGGGCCATTTTATCGAGGAAACTGTCGCCGGGATCCGGGCCCAGGTCGGGCCGGATGATCGGGTGATCTGCGGGCTGAGCGGCGGCGTCGACAGCGCAGTGGCCGCCACTCTTGTCCACCGCGCCGTCGGGGAGCGGCTGATCTGTATCTTTGTCGATCACGGCCTCTTGCGCGCCGGCGAAGCGGAACAGGTGGTGGACACCTTCGAACGGCACCAGGGCATGCAACTGGTCGCGGTGGACGCCAAAGAGGCGTTCCTGGACGACCTGGACGGCGTGACCGAGCCGGAGGCGAAGCGCAAGCGGATCGGCGCCCGCTTCGTGCGCGTCTTCGAAGAGGAGACGGACCGGCTGGTGGCGGAAAAAGGGAACGCCTCTCAGTCTTCGCACAAAGTATTTCTGGCGCAGGGCACGCTCTACCCCGACGTGATCGAGTCGGCCAGCAATGACGACTCCGCGAACGCGCGCACGATCAAGACGCACCACAATGTGGGCGGCCTGCCGGAGGATATGACCTTCGAGCTGATCGAACCGCTGCGGATGCTGTTCAAGGACGAAGTGCGCAGCATAGGCGAGGAGCTCGGCCTGCCCGAAGAGATCGTCTGGCGGCACCCCTTTCCGGGGCCGGGGCTGGGCATCCGCATCCTCGGCGAGGTGACGTGGGAGCGCCTCGAGATGCTGCGCCAGGCCGACCGCATCTTCCTGGACGAACTGCGGGCCGCCGGCTTCTACCGCCAGACCAGCCAGGTCTTTGCCGTGCTCCTGCCGGTACAGACGGTCGGCGTGATGGGCGACGGGCGCACCTACGCCAACGTGATCGCGCTGCGCGCGGTCACCACCGACGACTTCATGACCGCGGACTGGGCGCAGCTGCCCTACGACCTGCTGGCGAAGGTCAGCAGCCGTATCGTCAACGAGGTAGACGGGGTCAACCGGGTTGTATATGATATTTCGAGCAAGCCTCCCGCCACGATTGAGTGGGAATGACCAGCAGCGGTTAGTGGCTCGGGGTTCGTGAAGGCGCTGGCCGCAAAGCAGCGCGGCCACTTTTTTGGATGAACGCATAATGGCGTCCGGCTACCGATATCGGCAGGCCAATTGTTGCCACGCAGACGCCTTTCGTCCATCAGGGAGGATAGCGATGACAACGACGCGCGCTCCCAAGAACTGGATCTGGGAAGTAGCGGTTGCTGCGGCAATTATCGCGGCAATCGCCGCAGCCGCCGCTTGGGGGCGGATGGATGACTCAGGCAGCCACTACAACCGGGGTTGGGCCAATTTTGAGCGTGCTCGATACCGGGAAGCGATCGCCGCCTTTGATCAGGCCCTGCGACAGGAGCCCGACGCCGCGCATATCTACAGCATCCGGGCCGGTGCCAAGAGCATTCTAGGTCGATATCGGGAAGCGATTGCCGACTATGATCAAGCGCTGCGACTGGAACCCGACAACGCGCACATCTACGGCAACCGGGCCGCTACCAAATCCAGCCTTGGCCAATTCCGGGAGGCGATCGCCGACTATGATCAGGCCTTGCGACTGGAGCCCGACACCGCTTACATCTACATCAACCGGGGTCTGATGAATTCCAACCTTGGCCAATATCGGGAAGCGATCGCCGACTATGACCAAGCCCTGCGACTGGAGCCCGACAACGTCAGAGCTCATGTTTCCCGGGGTAGAGCCAAATCCAAGCTTGGTGAATACGAAGATGCCTTCGCCGACTTCGATCACGCCTTGCAACTGGATCCCGGCTACGCAGATATCTATACCAGGCGGGGCGAGGTCAAGTTCGACCTTGGTCAAATTGAGGAGGCCTTCGCTGACTATGATCAGGCTCTCCGACTGGAGCCCGACAACGCTTTCACCTACTTTGTACAGGGCAGTGCCAGGTCCGAACTTGGCCAGTTTAAGGAAGCAATTTTCGACTATGATCAGACATTGCGTCTGCAGCCCTACTTTGTTGGCGCCTATGTCAACCGGGCCCAGGCCAGGATCGAACTAGGTCAATATAGCAGGGCGCTCGCCGACTATGATCAGGCCGTCCGTCTGCAACCGCAAAGCGCATACGTCTACATCGCTCGAAGCGATGTCAGGGCCGAACTTGGCCAGCACCAGGAGGCCCTCGCCGACCTGCAAGCCGCTCTGGAACTGGCGAACGAGACGAACGACGGCGACCTCATAGCAGACATTGAACAAAAGATTCAGGAACTCGAGCAAGAGCAAAGGTAGACGAGCATCTGCGCTCTCAAACCGAACGCAGTATTGGCCGGATCGTTGAGCCAGCGGCCATTCTCTCTATCGAGTGGGAATAGCCTTGAATCGTCCGTCTGCCGATGTCGGCAGACCGACCATTGGCGAGCAGACGCTTTCCGTCCATCGGGATGGAGAGTGAGGTCTATGATGCGCCCTCCCAGGATATGGGTCTGGATAGTCGCGATTGCCATAGCACTTGCCGCAGTCGCCGCCTGCTTCGGCCCGCAAACTTCAAACGACTACTTCGACCGGGGCGTCGCCAGGTTGAAAGACGGCAAATACAAGGGCGCCATTGCCGACCTTGATCAGGCCATTAGTATTCGGCCCAAATACAGCGACGCCTACATCAAACGGGCCGATGCCAAGATCGGACTTGGTCAATTCGAGGAGGCGATCGCCGACTATGATCAGGCCATCCAACTGCAGCCCGATGACGCCTACTCCTACTACAGCCGGGGCTTTGCCAAAGCTGTGCTTGGTCATTACGAGGAGGCGATCGCCGACTATGATCAAGCCGTCCATTTGAATGCCCACTATGTCGCCGCCTTTATCGGGCGGGGCAAAGCCAGGATCAGCCTTGGTCGATACGAGGAGGCGCTCGCCGACTATGATCAAGCCATCAAATTGCGACCCGACGACGCCAACGCCTACAAAAGTCGGGCCCATGCCAAGATCAGGCTCGGTCAATACGAGGAGGTGCTCGCCGATTATGATCAGGCCATCCAATTGCGACCCGACGACGCCTACGCCTATAGCAATCGGGCCTATGCCAAGGTCAGGCTTGGTCAATACGAGGACGCGCTCGCCGATTATGATCAGGCCATCCGACTGCAGCCCGACGACGCCTACCACTACGTCAGTCGGGGTGCTGCCAAGGTCAGCCTTCGTCAATATGAGGAGGCCTTCGCAGACTTCGATCAGGCCATCCGACTGCAGCCCGACAACGCCGACGCCTACCATCACCGTGGCGCTGCCAGGATCGAGCTTGGACAATTCAAGGAGGCCATCGCCGACTTTGATCAGACCATCCGACTGCAGCCCGATGACGCCTTTTCCCATAACAATCGGGCCACTGCCAAGATCGGACTTAGTCAATACGAGGAAGCGATCGCCGACTATGATCAGGCCATCCGGCTACAGCCTGATTTCGCCTCCTTCTACTTAAGACGGGCCCATGCCAAGTCGAGCCTCGGTCAATACGAGGAGGCGCTCGCCGATTATGATCAGGCCATACGTCTGCAGCTCGGCCAAGGACACTTCTACACCTATCGAAGCTACGCCAAGACCGAACTTGGTCAACACCAGGAGGCCATCGCCGACTTGGAAGCCGCGCTGGAACTGGCGCGGGAGGATGGCAACAGCGAACGCATAATCTTCCTCGAAGGAAGGATTGAAGAACTTGAACAAGCTGAATGATGGACAGATATCTCTCGCTCTCAGACCGGCCCTTCATACTCGGCGTCAACCGGGCCCCGTGTATCCTGCTGGGGCGATCGCGTGATATGAGCATCTGAAATGGCCGGATTCCTGCGCTTCGCCCTTCCTCTCATCGCACTGCTCTCCATCTTCCCTCTCTATACGCGCTATAAGGCCGCGGCCGCGCCGATCCCGCCGGGCGTGCATCTGGCCAGCCTGGAGCTCAGCCATCTGAAGGACCTGGCCGAAATCAAGACGGTCATGGAAGCTGCCATGAGCCAG
Source organism: Caldilineaceae bacterium (assembly GCA_965207495.1). Taxonomy (GTDB): domain Bacteria; phylum Chloroflexota; class Anaerolineae; order Caldilineales; family Caldilineaceae; genus Bin5. The sequence continues at coordinate 139,260 of OZ242287.1, read as the reverse complement.
CCGATCGCGGTCTACTATGATGATACGCGCCTGGTGCTGCGCCCCCAGGAGGTGGACTTCGCGGTCGACACCGCGGCGATGCTTGCGGAGGCGCAACAGTACCTGGACGGGCCGGATTTCGTCGATATCGCCCTGCGCAAGTTGGCCGGGATCCCCCAGCAGCGGAGGGACATTCCGGCGCGCTACAGCTACGATGCGCAGAAGCTGGCGACCTGGCTGTGGCAGGTGGGCGAAGAGCTGAATCATCCACCCCAGCCCGGTCGGGTCCTGCCGCCGCAGTGGAACTGGCGCACCGAAGGAGGCATGCGAGGAACGGGTGATGAGGAGAGCGCCGAGGCAGACAGCCTTCAGCCTTACGCGACGCTGCCGGCTACTTTTGTGGGCTCGGCGCAGCGCAGCTGGCAGTGGACCTCCGGCACAGTGGGTCAGACGCTGCTGATCGACGAGAGCGCACAACCGATCCTCGACGCGCTCAGCAGCATAGATGCGCGCACGGCCCACCTCGTGCTGCAGGAGACGCCGCCGCCGCCGCTGACGATGGCGGAGCTGGGCCGAGAGCTGGACGCCTATACATCCGATTTCCCCGGGTTCGCCGCCATCTATGTGCAGGATCTGACGACCGGCGAAGAGGCCACCGTCGACGTCGATGTCGCCTTCTCCGGCATGTCGACGATGAAGATCGCGATCGCCAGCGAAGCCTACCGGCAGATGGCCGACTTTGAGAACGAGGCCGTCGGCCAGTGGATCGACTTTGCGCTGGGAGAAAGCAACAACGCCGCCGCCAACCGGCTGCTGCAGTGGGTCGGGAGCGGCGATATCTATACCGGCGGGCGCCGGGTGACCGAGATGATGCGCGCCCTCGGCTTCACAAACTCATATATTCAGACCGGCTACGACGATAAATCGATCATCAGCAAGATCCCGACCGAGGCCAACAGCCGCACCGACTGGAACACGAACCCGGATACGCACCTGCAGTCCACGCCCGCCGAGCTGGGCCGTCTGCTGGCAGAGATCTACCGCTGCCAGGCAGGCGAGGGGCTTCTGATCGAGACCTTCGGCGGCGAGATCACGCCGGCTGAGTGCGCGGCGATACTCTTCTACGTCAGCCATGATGAATTTACCGAGATGGTGTGGGGCGGGCTGCCGCGCCCGGAGCAGAGCTGGATCATCCACAAACACGGCTTTGTCAACGAGGCGCACAGCGATCTGGCCCTGATCTGGGGGCCGAGCGGGCCCTATGTCATCGCCGTCTACCTGTGGCGCGCCGGCTGGATGGACTGGCCCACCAGTAACCGCACCATGAAGGAGATCAGCCGCATCGCGTGGAACTTCTTTGCCTATAAGTCGATGACCGAGGGGATAGAGGCGCCGCCGCCGTTGACCTTATCGCCTCCCCCCAACTACGTGCCCGTGAATTCCTACAGCAGCCGCGCCGCGCTCAGCGGCCAGAGCGAGACCGGCAGCCAGTGACCAGTGGTCAGCGGCTGCACACACCATCGAACGTGAGGACAGCATTTATGCCTAATCGATCCGGAGAGGCCCTGGACGGGATTGTTGACGAGATTACACGACAGATGGAGGAGATCAGCCAGCTGCGGGATGGTACCCTCAGCCGCAGCCGCCGCCTGATCCGGGACTGCGCCCACAGCATCCGCGCCATGCACCGCCATGAGATGGCCGCGGCCGAAGAGATGCTGGCCGCCGCGCGCCGCGACGCCCAGGCGATGGTGGAGCCTCTCGCCGGCCACCCGGAGCTGTACCACACCGGTTACACGCAGGACGCGTTGAAGGAGCTGGTGGAGGCCCATCTGCTCTACGCCTTTATCACCGGCGGCCCGCTGGCGACGCCGGCCGAACTGGGCGTTACCGGGGCCGCCTACCTGAAGGGGCTCACCGAAGCCGCCACCGAAATGCGCCGCTTCGCCCTCGATCTGATGCGGCGGGATCGCGTCGATGAGGCCGACCCCTACCTGGAGATGATGGACGAGATCTACTCGCTGCTCCTGACGGTCGATTTCCCCGATGCGGTCACCGGCGGGCTGCGACGCCAGACCGACGTCCTGCGAGGTGTCCTGGAGCGCACGCGGGGCGACCTCACGACGGCGATGCGCCAGGAGAAGATGCAAGCCGCGCTGCGCCGGGTCGAGGAGCGCCTGGGGTAGTTGGGGTTTTCAGTAACGTCATTGTTGAGGGTGTCGTCACTGTTCATAAGGAAGCGTGGCGTCAAACGGAATTCGGATCAACAATCAGCGTCTGGAGAAAGAGAACAATGCAAAATCAACATGTCTTTATGGGCGACCTCACCCGGCGCGAATTTCGCGAAGCGCTGGCAGAGGGCAAGTTTCAGACCGCGATCATTCCCACCGGCAGCATCGAGCAGCACCTCGAACATCTGGCCATGGAGCACGACATCCGCATGGCCACCCATGTCGCTGAACAGGTGGCCCGCCAGCTCTATCCCCAGGTCATCGTCACACTGCCGATACGCGCCGGCATCTCGGAGCATCACATGAGGCACCGGGGCACCGTCTCAGCCAAGCCGGGTCCGTGGCTGAGCGTGGTGTTCGACGCGGTGGAGAGCCTGATACGCCACGGTGTCAAAAATGTTCTGGTCCTGAACGGGCACGGCGGCAACGAGGCGCCCATGGGGGGCATCATCGGCCAGTGGCATCTTTATTTCGCGGCCGAAGCGCCGGAGGCCAGTGTTCAGTTCCACTCCTACTGGAATCTGAGCCGACCGGAAGCCGAGAAGCTGTGCAAGGGAGGGGTGCCGGGCCACGCACAGGAGTACGAGACCGCGATGGCGCTGGCCGTCTGCCCGCATAACGTGCGCATGGAGGTGATGCACGATCAGGAGGACAGAAGCCCCCTGGACGCCAGCGCCGAACAGGGCCAGAAGCTGGTCGACGCAGCCGTAAACGCCACCCGCCGCTACGTGGAAGAGATGATCGACGGCCAGCACCGCGTCGCCGTCAATCCTGAATAAAAAGCAGTGTTTGCCGGTTAGAAATCAGAAACCGTTCCAGCTTCGTCTACGACGGATCACCGACCATTGCCGTTCAGGCCGCAATACGCAGCGGCAGTGAGGGCGTAGACCTGCGCGGCCTGCGTCAGGCGCGAGAGCGATACCCACTCCCCGTCCGAATGGGCCGTCTCATTGGAGGGGCCGTAGTAGAAAGAGGGCACGCCGCTCAGGTTGACGTACAGATTGGCGTCGCCGACGATGCGTTTGCCGGTGATTTCCGCCTGCCCGCCATGCACGAAGCGGTGCGCCTGCGCGGCCGCCTGCACCGCAGGATCGTCGCCGGGTGTTTCGAACGGTTCCCGTTCGTGGATCATGTTGACGTTCAGCGCCAGCTGGCCGGCCTCGGCGATAGGCGCCGCCAGTTCGCGCAGCTCGGCCAGAGCCTCCTCCGCGTTGGCGCGCGGCCCCCAGCGCAGCGTGCCGGTCAGCCGGCAAAGCACCGGCGTGCGGTTGAAGTAGTCGCCTGCCTCCACCGTCCCCACATCGATGCGCTCCGCCCCCGCCAGGGGATGCAGCCCGCCCCTGTCCAGCTCCTCCTGGTAGGCGGTGATGCGCTGGATCAGGTCGCCGACGAATCGGATCGGGTTCTCGCCGAATGGCACGTAGGTGGTGTGGGTCCCCCCGCGCGGAGAGGTGAGCTCGATCTCGAAGACCATGGTGCCCATGCTCATCACCCACAGCTCGTTCCAGCCCTCGCCGATCAGAATCCTGTCGCCGCCGATCCGGCCGCTTTTCCAGTCCTCGATCAGGGCCAGGGGGCCGTCCTTTCCGGCCTCCGGCTGTTCGTGGCCGACGATGGCGGAGAGCCAGAGGTCGCCGGCCAGCGTACCGCCAACTGACTTGAGCGCCCGCAGCGCACCGAGCTTGGCCGCCATCGCCCCCTTCATGTCGGTGGCCCCGCGCCCGTAAAGCCGGTCCCCCTCGCGGCGGCAGGGCACGCAGTCGCCGATGGGGATCGTGTCCAGATGCCCGTTCAGCATCAGGCTGGGCCCGTCGCCTGTCCCCCGCAGCCGCGCATAGATGTTGTAGCGGCCGTCCGTCACCCGGCGCTCATCGACGTCAAAGCCAAGTTCGCGCAGCTGGGCCGCGTAGAACTGGCAGACCTCCGCCTCCTGCATCGTCACGCTCGGGATCTCCACCATCGCCTGCGCCAGCTGCGCGATCCACTCGCCATCGACCGCGTCTTTCAGGGCTGTCCACTGCGCCTGGTTCTGTGTCATCTGTATCCTCTGCTCTCTCTGGCTGCGTTGCGCGTTTAAGTTGGGGCTATGATAGCATGGCCATTCGGGGATTCAAACGCGGAATGGCAGCGCTTCTTCTCGCGCTACGTAACAGGGTAAACATTTCTTCCCGATCGCGTTGACGGCGCTATTGCTTTCTCCAGGCTACGCGCTATCTCCTCCCTGTTTGGAGCTAATTCAGGCAGTTCACCCATAGAAAAAAGAGCAGGTCGGATCAAGTTCTGATCCGACCTGCATATTCATGTTTGAATGAATCTGTTCTAGCTAGCGATGCGAAGGGGCGCGCACACCCACAATAACTGTGCGTCAGGGCAAACGTTCAAGCAACGATTGCAGGAACGGCAGTAGGACGCCAAGCACTACAATGCCGAGGGCCCATTTCATCCACCGGAGATCGTTCTTGATTTCAGCTATCTCGCCGTGCATGTCGGATCTGACGGATTGTATATCCGTCTGCAGGTCCAACTTGAGGGTCTGCATCTCCCCCTGCAGGTCCGACTTAAGGGTTTGCATCTCCCCCTGCAGGTCCGACTTAAGGGTTTGCATCTCCCCCTGCAGGTCCGACTTAAGGGTTTGCATCTCCCCCTGCAGTTCGGACTTGAAGGTTTGTATCTCCCCCCGCAGGTCCGACTTGCCCGTCTGTATCTCATTTTGCAGTTCCGTTTTGACCGTCTGCACCTCTGTTCTTACCGTCTGCACTTCGGTTTTGACGTCATGCACAGCGGTCTTAACGGCTTCTACATCGGCTTTTGTCGCCAGATGCTCGTAGGCGCCCTCGATGCGGGCGATCCGTTCACTCTCGGTTGCCATTGTCATTGCCGTCTCAATTCAGCTACATCTTTCGGATTCGGGGGTTTTGCGGCCCGGGCATTGTGTAATCTGTCCCGTGCCAGGGTTCTGGCGGCGCCCACTTTGGGGGCCAGCGTGTACCCGTGTTCAACAGCTGTCAGAAGTATACTATACACGCCTGGCCTTGGAAAGGCGCATTTAAGTGCCCATTTAGGAACGGCCTAACACAAAAATTGTACCCCAAACAGGGTCAACAACCCACATAGGACCCAAACCAGTCCATATTTCAGGGAAGAACGCAACGCGGCCCCGCTAACGCCGACTCGCGGCCAGGCTCCCCACAGCATCCGCCAATAGGTCGATCTCCTCCTCCAGCAAAAAGAATGGGACGCTGGCGCGCACGCCGTTGTGGGCGATGGTCAGCGGACGGACGATGATCGGCTTCGGCCCGCGCTCGCGCAGGGCGCGGGTCAACGCTTCGCCTTCCCAGTTGGCTACGGAAAAGGCGGCCAGGGCTGCCGAACGCTCGGCTTCAAGCGGCGTGTAGAGCGTGACGCCGGGGATTGCGGCCAGGGCCTGTTTGAGGCGGTCGGTGAGCTGTGCGGTGCGCGCCCAGATGCTGTCAAGCCCGATCTCCGTCACGTAGCCGGCGGCAAAGGCCCAGGTATGTACCAGCGGCCACGACCAGGGGCCGTACTCGAACCGCTCCGCGCCCTCCTTCAACGCATAGTCATCAGTATCGTAGCGCAGCCAGGCTTCGGCGCGCCCGCCGGCATAGGTGACCTGCAGGGCTTCGAATCGATCAGGATGCACGTAGAGCGCGCCCGCGGCATAGGGAGCGTACATCCACTTGTAAGAGAGGATACCGGCAAAGTCGCAGCCCATTGCCGCCAGTTTGATGGGGAAGAGGCCGGCCGAGTGGGCCAGGTCGACGAAGGTGAGGACACCGCGTTCCCTGGCCAGCTCGCACAACTGCTCGACAGGCAGCCGGAAACCGGTCTCGGTGGTGACGTGGCTGACGGCGACCAGCCGCGTGCGTTCGCTGATGCGCGCGGCGAAGGCGTCCAACTGCTCTTCCGGGTCGGACAGCAGCGGCACTTTAACCACTTCGACGCCGTGTCGGTCCCGCAAATGCAGCGAGGGCAGGTGGAGTGCGGCCTCCTCCTCGTCCGTGATCAAAAGTTGGTCCCCCCGTCGCCACTCGAGGCCGCGCAGGACGGTCTGATAGGCTTCACTCACACCCCGCATGAGGGCCAGCGTGTCCGGCGCAACGCCGAAGAAGCGCGCCAGCGCGGCCTTGGAACGCGTGCGCCGCGGGTACTCCTCGTCCGGGTAGACGATGTGCATCGGCCCCCGTACCACCAGCTCTTCCATCAACCGGGCATGTTCGGCGGCGATGACGCGCGGGGTTACGCTCACCCCGCCGTTCTGAAACCAGACATACTGCGACAGCGCGGGGATGTCGGCGCGAATTTTTTCAATCGTCGCTCGCCGCATGGGAGAGTTCCGACGCAGTCTGCCAGGCAGGGTATGCCGTCTGCGGATCGAGCAGCTCGTGATACGTTTCCGGACGCCGCATCCCCAGGTAGCAATCCTTGAGCGTGGGATAGCGCTCTTTGATCTCGCCGCTGTACCAGGTCTCGTAGCCAGCATCGAGGTCGACGTCGGCGAAGGTCAGGCCGGGCCGGTGTGACGTGTTGGCCAGCGTGCGGCCATAGGGGTCGACAATGCGCGAATGGCCCATGGAACGGCCGGCCAGGAAGGGCTGCATCACGAAATGGGAAGAGGCCAGGTAGACCTGGTTGTCGATCGCGCGGGCGTTGACGATCGACTCGATGTGGTCGCCGGTGTAGTCGATGCACATGGTGGGAAAGAGCAGCAGATGCGCGCCCTTCAGCGCCAGGATGCGCCACATCTCGGGATAGTGAATATCCATGCAGATGCCCATACCCACGCGGCCGAAATCGCACTCGAAGACCGGGTAGCCGAGGTCCCCGGGCAGCACCTCGTCCTCTTCGCCGGGGGCCAGGTGCATCTTGCGGTATTTGCCCATCAGGTCGCCCTTGCGGTCCAGGAAGACGCCCGTGTTGTAGACCTTTTCGCCATCCCGCTCGCGCTGGCTGTAGGCGACATAGAGATTGTTATCGCTGGCGCGCTGCGCGAACTGGGCCAGCGTGGCGCCGCCGGGTATCGGTTCGGGCAGATCCGGTAGGTGTTCGGAGGCGCAGCCGACTACGTCCGGCTCCTCTGGCAGCAGGACAATGTCGGCGCGGGCATCGCCGGCGCGGTCGATCATCTCCAGGCAGCGCTCGATGCAGCGGCTGGGATAGCTGGGCGGGTCGTCGTGCAGGATGCTGGCCGTGGCCAAACGGGCGGGTCTCATTGTCTGGAACCTCCGACGGATAGGGTGATGGGCTGCGACAAGTCCAAGGTGACGCGCAGCGTGTCGAGCTTGACGAGCAGCCCGGGCTGGGGCTGGCCGTCGATGATGACGACCGGGTTGCGGCGCAGGTTGGGCGGTACCTTGATGTCAACGGTGACCTGCCGGCTGGCAACCGGGGCCGGCAGATCGCGCAGCTGCAGGCGGTAGCTCTCCTCCCCCGCCGCGGCCGAGACAGTCTCGATCTGCAGATGACGCCGGCAGACGATGTAGTCGAGGATCTCCTCGGCGGTGGCGGTCCACACCGTGTCGCCGCTTTCGACCACCGCGTTCAGCCGGGCGCGGTGCTCGTCAATGTAGAGGTCCTTGTTCTCGTGGGGAATGGTCGGCGCCGGACAGTGGCAGTAGTCGATCACCCAACCCGACTCCCGCTGCGCCTGGGTCAGCCGGTGATGCGAGTCGAAGGCCGCATAGAGCGGCGTCCAGGCCTGGTGCAGGTTGGCCACGCGGCCGAGAAACCAGAGATCGGCGTCGGGCCGGTTGATGTCGTCGGTGACCGACAGGGCGCAGAGGTAGCCGTGCTCCTGCAGGGCCGCGGTGATCTTCGGCGTGATGTTGGCGTTGCTGCCCGGCGCGGTGTAGACGGTCACGCGATGGCCGATCGCATCCTCCAGCACCTCCTTGGCCTGGCGCACCTCCAGGTCGATGTTCTCCTCGACGATGCCGTGTGTCCAGGAGTGGTTGCCGACGCCCCAACCCATGTCGATCAGCTCGCGCAGCTTGTCCGCGCCCATGTGATGGTAGCCGTTATAGCTGGAGTTGCCGACCCGGCGCACTTCGCCCATCTGTCCGACCACAACCTCCACATGGCCGGGCAAACCCAGCTCCTCGTGCAGGGGAACGACATGGTCGAACAGCTCGGTGAGCGCCTCGTCGTAGGTGACCGTGTAGGCCCACTCCTTGCCATGCTTAAAGGTGGTTGGGGTGATTTGAATGTTCATGGTTCCCCTTCAGGATGATCAAATAGTCCCAATTGATAAGTTCCACTGGATTTCAAGTCGATCATGCGCGCGACGTATTTCCCGTCATCCACACCACCCGACTTGTTAATGGCTTTGGTGATGTTCGGGACGCAATACGATTCCACCTCCTCTTGTATCTGACTGGTTGTAAAGCGCAATACCTCCCAACCGGCGGCTGTGAGACTGTTGTCGCGTAGATTGTCTTGCTTGGCTTTTTCGGGATTGGCGTGCCACGTGTCGCCGTCCGTTTCAACGGCAATGTTACTTTTGGCGCAATAGATAGCAAAATCCAGGAAATAGTTCTCGTTTTCAACGGTAATAAACTCTTGCCGCTCAGCGGGGATCTTGTGTCTTTTCAATTCAGCCCACAGGCGGTCCTCCAAAGGACTATCGTCGTACAAATCATTGATCTCGACGGCCGTAACAAATTTTTGCCAGGTCGTTGGAATGAAGACGATTCTGCGCCAACGACGGCTGAGAATGGGCAGGCGCCGTTTCTGAAGTGGGCCGAGGACAAGCTGATAGTAACGGTGATTGTCTCTCTTGTGCGGCGGCTGGTTGGGAAAAAGCTGTGCGCGGCGCACGATTCGAATATCCAGCACCTCCGCAAAATAGTTCACAGAGTAGGCCTCATCTCCGAAAACCTTAGTCTGGTAAAACGCAATCCACTGGGGCGGCCAACGCTTATTCAACCACTTCCTGGCGCTTGAAACTGGAATACGGTACCAGTTCCTGTCCCGAATCATTGCAAAGTCGCGTCTATCATTCACAATGGCTACCAATACTTCGCCTCGCTCAGACATGCCTTCCTTTTTTCAAGTAGTGGGGGATCATTTTATGCCAGAGGCAGCATGATCAGACGCAGTTGTCCTCGGCAACGGTGCGCACGATCGACGCCGCCAGCTCGCAGTCCTGCGGCTGGTATTTTTCGCAGAAAGAGGACCAGCGCACAAAGTTGCGCAGGAAACTGTGCGCGTTGGGGCAGCTCTCCGCGCTATAAGTATAGGCGCGGGAGGCCGGCGGCATCGCATACTGATGCGTCCGACTGCTGGCGCGTTCCTGCAAAAAGGTGCACGCCTGCGGCATCAGGTAGTAGCGGCCCTGCCCCGCGCCGGGAATGCCGGCGTCGGCCACCTGTTGGGCGAACTCTGCCGGCGTGCAGCCAAAGGCGTCCGGGTCGACGCTGAAACCGGCCATCCAGCAGGAGTAAACGTCCATGTAATCGGGAATGGCCAGGGGTGTAATGCCGGGAATATCTGCCAGCAACTCGCTCAACAGCCGGATCATGCGATCGCGCTGCGCTACCTGAGGGTGGATGATCTCGAGTTGGCCGAGCGTAATGGCGGCCGTGGCCTGGGGCATGCGGTAGGCATACCCGAGCGCCGAGTGGACTCTGCCGAAGCCGGCCGGCGCCATCTCGCCGCCGCGGCTGTGGCCGATAAAGCGCAGGGCTTCGGCCAGCTCATCGTCATCGGTGACGACACAGCCGCCGACGTCGGAGCCGAGCGTCTTTTCCGAATCGAAGGAAAAGCCCGCGGCCTGGGCCAGCGTGCCGGCGAAGCGCCCCTTGTAGCGGCCAAACACCGCCTGGCACACATCTTCATAGACGAAGAGGCCGTGTCTGGCGGCCAGCTCGTTGATCGGGTCCATATCGCAGACAATGCCCGTCTTATGCACAACCAGGATGGCGCGCGTGCGCTCGCTGATACAGGCTTCGATCGTGTCAGCGCTCACGTTGACGCTGCCCGGCTCGGTGTCGGCGAAGACGGGGATGTAGTTTTCCAGGCAGAGCCCCTGGATGGTGCCGAAGTCGGTGATGGGGCTGACGATGATCTCGTCGCCCGGTTCAAAGGGAAACGCCGCGGCCAGAACGCCGAGCGCCGGAGTACAGCCCGGCGTGGCGATACAGTGCCGGACGCCCAGCTCCGCGGCAAAGTTCTTCTCGAAGCGCCCGATCATGTCGACCGTGAGGCCGCTGTCCACCACCTCTTGCAGATAGCCGGCGCAGTTCGGTCCCATGGTGCGGGGGAAGGGGGAGGGCAGCGCGGCCAGTTCCCCGTTGATGCTGGCCGCGCCGTAGGCGGCGCGTACTCTGGGTGCAGTCGTCATTGCAAAAGTTTCCAGTCCTCTATTTGCTGTCCTTGGTAGCCGGGCAAGCCTACAAACAAGAAGTGACCAGGCAACCGATCACTGGCCACTAGCCACTGCTGTTCTCAACGTCCTGACAGACCCGTCAGCAGGATCCCTTCCATGAAATAGCGCTGGGCGGCGAAGAAGAGGAGCAATACCGGGATCAGCGTCAGCGTCGAAGCGGCCATGAGATAGTTCCACTGCGTGTAGCGCTGATCGCGGAAAAACTGCAGGCCCAGGGCCAGCGTGCGCATATGGGGCTTGTTCATATAGATGAGCGGCCCCATGAAATCGTTCCAGTGGGAGAGCACGGTAAAGACGGTGATGGCCGCCAGCGGCGCCTTGGAGAAGGGCAGAATGATCTCCCACCAGACTCGCAGGCTGGAGGCGCCGTCGATGTAGGCGGCCTCGTCGTAGTCGTACGGCAAGGTGAGGTAGAACTGGCGCAAAAGAAAGACGTAGAAGGCGCCCCCGCCAAAATAGGAGGGCACGGTCAGGGGCAGAAAGGTGTTGACCCAGCCCAGGCGGGTAAAGAGAACGAAGGTGGGGATCAGGGTAACGATACTGGGCAGCATCATCGTAGAGAGCAGCACGGCGAAGAGGAAGTCCCGTTCGGGAAAGCGGCGCCGGGCAAAGCCGAAGGCCACCAGGCTGGCCGAGAGGACGGTGCCGAAGGTCGCCAGGCCGGTGACAATGAGCGTGTTGCGCAGATAGAGAAAGAAGGGGAATTTCTGGATGGCCACGAGATAGTTCGGCCAGACAAAGGGGCGCGGAATCAGTTCGGGCGGGTAGGCGAAGATCTGCTGCGTGTCCTTGAGCGAGGTGCTGATCATCCAGATGCTGGGGAAGAGCAGCACAAGACAGATCGCGCTGATGAAGAGGTAGAGCGCAAGGCGCATGGACAAGTACGTCAACAGCCGTGCGAAACCTTTTTTGTGTCCGCTTGCCAGTGTGAGGGGAACTTCTGCGCTCGTTTGCGTCATTGGTAGTTTCTAGTTTTGAGTTTTCAGTTTTTTGGTAACCCCACCCGCACGCCGCAGTTCACCAAAAACCAAAAACTGACTACTGAAAACTGCTGTTCTCAACGTTCGGCCTCGTAGAAGACCCAAATTCGGGCCATGCGGAGCTGGATGACGGTAAAGATGAGAATAATGACAAAGAGTACCCAGGCCAGTGCGGATGCATAGCCCATCTTGAAGTATTTGAAGGCGTTGTTATAGAGAAAGAGAACGTAGAACAGGGTCGCATTGGCCGGGCCGCCCGCGGTAATGATGTAGGCGCCGGTGAAAACCTGGAAGGTGCCGATGATGCCGAGCACCAGGTTGAAAAAGATCAGCGGCGTCATCATGGGCACGGTGATGCTGCGGAAGCGGTGCCAGAGGTTGGCGCCGTCGATACTGGCGGCCTCGTAGAGCACGGTGGGTACGTTCTGCAGGCCGGCGAGGAAGATGATGACGCTGCCGCCGATGCCCCAGAAGCCCATGATGACAAAAACGAGTTTTGTGATCTGGGGGTTGAAGAGCCAGTTGAAGGTGGGCAGACCCAGAGAGCGGAGGACAGCGTTGACGAGGCCGAAATCGCCCGAAAAGAGCATGCCCCAGGTCAGAGCGCTGGCTACCGCAGGCGTGATTACGGGCAGATAGTAGAGCGTGCGATAGAGATTGATGCCGCGCACCTGTACACTGAGCAGGAGGGCGACCAGGAAGGCCGCGAACAGGTTGAGGGGGACCGAGAGGATGACGAAGTAGAAGGTGTTGTAGAGGCTGAGCCAGAAGAGGCGGTCATTGCCGAAGAGTTTGGCGTAGTTGTCCAGTCCCAGCCAGTCGGCGCCGGAAAGCACCGAATACTTGGTGAACGAGAAGTAGACGGAGGCGACCATCGGGCCGATGGTAAAGATCAGGAACCCGGCGACCCAGGGCAATATATAGAGTCGCCCTTCCCACGCTTCTTTGCGGGCGAGAGGGCCTGGCCGGTACTTGGTCTGGAGAGCCATGAGGGCAGTGGTCAGTGGCCAGCCGCCGAAATAGCGGCTAGCCACTTTGTTTTGCCGTTACGAGTTGACGAGAGCGGTGGACTCTTCGGCGAGCTGGCCGAGAATTTCCTCGATGGGTCGGGTCGCAAGCACCATCTCATCCCAAGCCACGTTCCAGTAGGTATTGATCCATTCGGACTCTTGGGGGCTGGTGCTGTAGGTGCGCAGGATGGGGCGGATGGCCTCGTAGACCTCGGTGTCCTCCCATTCGTAGACGGTGGCGGGAGCGACGCTTTTGATGGAGGGGAAGCGTCCGCCGCCGATACTGGCGTAGATGCCGGCTGCGGCTTCGGAGAAGGAGCGCTCCTTGTACCAGGCCCAGGCGGGATCGACGCTGCCAGGGCTGCTGGAGAAGTAGAAGGAGTTGAGCGCGGCGACGGAATACTGGCCGCTCGGGCCTTTGGGGAAGGGCACCATGCCGATGTCGAAGATATCGGGCGCGCCGTCCTGGACGATATTGCGGGTGTACCACTGTCCGGCCATGGTGGCCACGGCGCGGCCGTTGGTATAGCTCAGCGGTTGGTCCGACGTGCTGGCACCGGGTTGCGGGGTCAGCCCTTCGTTGTAAAACTGTTGTATCCATTTCCAGAGGGCGACGTTCTCTTCGGAGTCCATGAGGCTGGAGGAGAAGTCGTCGGCCCACTGTTGGGTGCCCCAGGCCCACGCGAGCATGACGTAGACCGAGACGCTGCGGGCGGAGGACATGTCGTAACCGTAAATGGGAACGCCGTCCTGTTCGCTGGTGAAGTCTTTGGCAAACTGGAACCAGGCGTCGTAGTCCCACTCGCCGTTCTCGTTCATCTCTTTGGGGGTGGTATAGCCGGCTTCGTTGACCGCAGACAGGTTGAACCAGTGCAGCCAGCCGCTGATGAACCAGGCGAGGCCGAAAGTTTCGCCTTCGACGGTCTCTTTGGCGTAGTCGAAGAAGTCGTCGGCGGAGATCTCGGTATCGGCGTCGATCAGATCGTCCAGCGGGCCGATGACATTGTTCTCGATGAAGAGCGGCAGCCACTGCCAGTAGCCGTAGATGACGTCATACTCGGAACCGCCTGCGATGGAGGTGAGCAGCTTTTCGGTGAAGCCGGCCCAGGGCGCCTGTTCACGAATAATCTCATAGTCCGGGTATTTCTCGGTGAAATAGTCGATGAACTGCTGGTCGGCTTCGACCCAGGCATCGGTGCCGGTGGGGTCGTAGTCGAAAATGTAGGCGGTCTCCTTCTCGGCCATCATGCCGCCTTCGTCCATGGCGCCGTCCTGGGCGACGGGCGCGCAGGCGGCAAGTGCCAAACCCGTGCCGGCCAGGCCGGCGTTGCGCATAAACTCGCGTCGACTGAGTTGCTTGTGCATGGTGTGTGTCTCCTTCGTTGAATGGAAAGGGAAACGGAATATGGCGAAGAGAACTCTACATTAGCGAGACTGCGTCGGGCGAACGGTTGCTTGGGCCAAGATGATGCGGTTGGTTAGGACACGGGCGGGCGCCTGCCCAGGGGATGGTGATGGAGTTGGCCCGTGTGCAGGGAGAAGAAGGGTTATGCGATGCGCTGCCCCTTGGTCGTTGGCGTGGTAGCCGATGAAGCGGTCGGACAGCAGCGGCCGAAGGCTGAATAGGGGCATTATCGCACTGCGCCCGCGAACGCGCAAACAGGGTCAGAAAGCCCCATCTCTCAGGGAAATACGTCAAATTCCGGTGTCTGGGTAACCTGGCCCGGAGGGGGGATTGGCGGGACACGGGTGGGGTCACGTGTGCGCATTTCGCGTTCGCGTCAGGTGCGGCCGGAACGTCCGCGCCCCCGGCAGCGAGTTCATAAATCCAAGTTTCAAGCGGCATCTGCCGTCTAACCGGGTGTACTGGTTGACGTTCAGTCGGCTGGCCCCGAGAGCCGCGCCCCTGGACGAGCCGCGCACCGGCACCGCGCCGCATACAGCTGATGAAACCGCTCCCCACATGCTAAATGGACCGAAATCGGAACTCTGAGTACCCAAATCTGGTCCAGAATAGCAGGACAAATATTGTACACTCAGGCTATTTTATATAGTCAGGGGCCCGAAGATATTCACTAGTTCCGAAGCGCCCCCCTTCCAGAAGGTGCCCCAGTCTGTCCACAGTTTCCTGGAAAAGGCCCATGAGGCGAGGTCGTCCTGGCTGCTCCCTTTCCTGCAGTCAGGCCTCTTTGCGACAGACTCTGAACGCCAGAATCTGTCGGCTAAGCCATGGACATAGCGATTAAGCCATCGACATAGCGATGGAACTGTACGAGCGGTCGGCCAGCCGTATTCTGGTCATATGGGAGAGGGAGGCACTGTTACTGCCTGTCTTTTCGAGAAACGCACCGCGAAGGAGCAGATTCGATGCAGCCGTCGGACACGCGTACGTCTTACTTCCCTGGAAATGCACGGAAAGTCCTGGTCCTGTTTCTGGCGCTGATTCTGGCATATGCAGTGATCGTGCTGACCGGGCGCCAGCCGGCATTTGCGCAGGATGACACCAAGGCGGTCGGCACGGTGCGCATTGAAAGCACCGTCCCGGGGGAGCTGGATGTGTCGTGGGATGCGCCGGCAAATACGCCCCGCGATTACAGGATCAGCTGGGCGCGCGTGGGCGAGAACTTCAAGACCTGGACAGACGAGTCGGGCAATGCCTTCCCGACGGAGCCTTCGTACACGATCACCGGTCTGGACGAAGGTGTGCGCTACAAGGTGAAGCTACGCGCCCGCTACGATGAGGGCGGACCCGGCGCGTGGAGCGAACAGTTTGAGGCCGTGGTTGCCTCCGCGCCCACGGCAACATCGACTGCAACGTCCACCGCGACCCCCACTACGACTGCTACCTCGACGCCAACCGTTACGCACACGTCTACACCTGAGAATACGGCCACGGCAACGCCGACAGCTGCGGCGCCGGCGCAACCCCAGAACCTGCAGGCAGCGACAACGCACAGTTCGGTAACGTTGACCTGGAACGACCCCAGTGACAGCAGCATTACGGGTTACCAGATCCTGCGGCGCGACCGTGCTGTGGATGCGGTGGGAGAGTTCACGATCAGAGCCGATGACACCGGCAGCACGGCTACACAGTATGTCGACGACACGGTTTCGTCCGAAACGCGCTACGTTTATCGGGTTAAGGCAAGGAACGCAGGGGGCCTGAGCGAGTTGTCAGACTACGTCAGAGCCAATGTTCCGACACAGCCGCATACACCAACGCCAACCGAAACGCCAACTGAAACGCCTACTGAAACGCCTACTGCAACCTCCACCGCGACCCCCACTACGACTGCTACCTCGACGCCAACCGTTACGCATACGTCTACACCTGAGCATACGGCCACGGCAACACCGACAGTTGCCGCGCCGGCCGCGCCCCAGAACCTGCAGACAGCGGCAACGCACAGTACGGTAACGTTGACCTGGAACGACCCCAGCGACAGCAGCATTACGGGTTACCAGATCCTGCGGCGCAATCCTGCTGTAGATGCGGTGGGCCAGTTCACGATCATAGCCGACGACACCGGCAGCACAGCTACACAGTATGTCGACGACACGGTTTCGTCCGAAACGCGCTACGTCTATCGGGTTAAAGCGAGGAATGCAGGAGGCCTGAGCGAGCAGTCAAACTACGCCAGAGCAGATGTCCCGACACAGCCGCACACACCGACGCCCACGGCGACGGCAACAGCAACGCTGCGTGTGCAACAGCAGCAGGTACAACAGCAGCAACAGGTACAACAGCAGCAAGCGCCTGCTGAGACTGCAACGCCGACTGCAACAGCCACACCGACGCCAACTGCAACGCATACCGCTACGCCGGCGTTTACGGCGACCGCCACAGCCACTGCAACGGTGGACGCTTCAACGGTTATCTCTGCAACCATAGCGGAAAAGGCCGCGCTGGTCGCTCTCTATAACGCAACCGACGGCGACAACTGGAAAGAGAATCAACACTGGCTGAGCGAAAATCCCATCGATTCCTGGCATGGCGTCGACACCGACGACGATGGCTTCGTAGTTCGCCTCAATCTCAGAGAAAACAAGCTGACCGGTTCAGTTCCTTCAGAACTCGGTCAACTCTCCAAGCTCGAGCATCTGCAACTCTCCAGGAATGACCTCAGCGGGTCGATACCGTCATCGCTGGGCAACCTCTCCAGTCTGGATAGCCTCTACCTGGGAAGGAACCAACTGACCGGAGCAATACCATCATCGTTGGGGAGTCTCACCAATCTCGTACACCTTTCGCTGTCGGACAACAGTCTGGGCCTTTCCATACCTTCCACGCTGGGCAACCTCACCAATCTGAAAAGGCTGATGCTCTCAGACAACGAGCTGAGCGGAGCGATCCCATCCGAACTGGGCAACCTCGCCAGCCTTGAGGAAATGTATCTCACCAGCAACAGCCTGAGTGGGGCGATACCGTCAGAACTGGGCAACCTTTCAAATCTGAAATTTCTGGACCTCGAGTCCAACCGACTGAGCGGAACAATCCCGTCGGCGTTGGGCAGCCTGTCCAATCTGCAGACTCTGTACCTCGGCATGAATCAGTTGACCGGGTCAATCCCGTCAGAGTTGGGCAGCCTGTCCAATCTGACATCCCTGGGCCTCTCGTATAATCATCTGAGCGGGTCAATCCCATCAGAGATATCCGACCTCCCCAAACTGGGTTATCTGCTCCTTACAGACAACCGGTTGACCGGGACGATTCCTTCGCACCTGGGCGGCCTCTCCACGCTGCAGAACCTGTTCCTTAACGAAAATCGGTTCAGCGGGTCCATCCCTGCAGAACTCGGTAACCTCTCCTCACTCACCTGGCTGGCTCTTTCCAACAACCAGCTCAACGGGTCCATCCCTTCAGAGCTCGGTGACCTCTCCTCAATCATATTGCTGCATCTTGCCAATAATCAGCTGAGTGGAGAGGTGCCGTCAACCCTGGAAGACCTGACCAACCTGACTGGCCTGAAGCTCGCAGGCAACGCGCTGACTGGATGCCTTCCGGCCGGTCTTAGAGACGTTAGCATCAATGACCTGGCTGAAACGGGTCTCATATACTGCGGAGATCCTACGCATACGCCCACCGCGACCCCGACGGCAACCGCTACTCCGACTTCCACCGCGACCCCAACGATTACCCCGACGCTTGTTCCCAACGCGACCGCGACGCCCACTCCTACGGTGACAGCCACGCCTGTACCAGGTTCCGTCAGTTCCGACAGAGCGGCGCTTGTAGCGCTCTACAACGCCACGGGTGGGATCAGTTGGACCCGAGAATCCAACTGGCTGAGCAACGAGCCCCTCAGTGAATGGTATGGCGTTACCACCAACGATCAAGGCCGTGTCACAAAGCTCATCCTTAACAGCAATAATCTGACTGGTACAATTCCAACCGAACTGGGTCAACTCGCAAGCCTGGAGAAACTCTATCTATCCGCTAACAATCTGAGTGGGTCCATTCCTTCCTCGCTGGGAAATCTTTCCAACCTCACAGGTCTGGGTCTTTACTTCAATGAACTTAGCGGGACGATCCCAACGCAGCTGGGCAGCCTATCCAACCTGGGAAATCTGGACTTTGCACGAAACAACCTGACCGGGAGTATCCCGTCGCAGCTGGGAAACCTCACGAATCTGGTTTATCTTGACCTATCCAGAAACCAACTGACCGGGACCATCCCGTCGCAGTTGGGTAGTCTTTCCAACCTGGAAAGATTGACCTTATATCGCAACGGGTTGACCGGCAGCATCCCGTCCCAACTGGGAAACCTCTCCAAACTGAAAAAACTGGACCTATCCAGCAACCAACTGACCGGGACCATCCCGTCGCAACTGGGCAGTTTTTCCAACCTGGAAAGCTTGGCCTTAGGTCGCAACGGGTTGACCGGCAGCATCCCGTCCCAACTGGGAAACCTCTCCAAACTGAAAAGACTGGACCTTCCAGGCAACAAGTTGGACGGGACCATCCCTTCGCAGCTGGGCAGCCTGTCCAACCTGGAATATCTGATCTTAAATCACAACGATCTGACCGGGAGCATCCCGTCCCAGTTGGGCAGCCTCACAAAGGTGAGGGGGGTTTACCTTAGTAGCAACAAGCTGACCGGCAGCATCCCGTCCCAACTGGGCAATCTTCCCAGCGTGCAATTCCTGTATATAGATAGGAACAATTTGAGTGGGAGCATTCCGCCGCAGTTGGGCGACCTCACAACGCTGAAGGGGCTTTTCCTTCATAACAACGAACTGACCGGCAGCATCCCGTCCCAACTGGGCGATCTGACCGACCTCATCACCATAGGCCTGTCAGGAAACCAGTTGACCGGCTGTGTGCCGCCAACCCTGCGTGACGTAACCAATAATGACATCGACAGTCTTGGCATGTCCGACTGCGAGTAGCCAGAACACCGGCGCCAGACAGGAGCCGCCCAGTCCCGGATGTGCCGGGGCTGAGTGGCTCTCCTGTTCCGGGGTGGGGCGCGTGGTGGCAGGGCGACTGGATCGCGCGGAATAATGGGTCCGGGAACTGCGCGCCTGGAACACAACGAACAGAGGGGCAGTCTGGCCGGTGAACAGGCGGCTGACCTATCCCTTCATGTGTTCAGAGTATTATCGTGCTCAGAGTATTCATATGTTCAGAGTATTACTGTATTGGATACCCAAGCTCATGGTCCAGTTCCAGGGCTCAAGTTCTGCCAGCGGCAAATTTTCTTTACAGTAGTAGAGCAGGAATATACCCCAGAACTGGTCGCGCGCAGTACTGGAATCAGAATATATGAGCGTGACCACCCCAGCGTCAATCGGCTAAACATTCGGTATAGCAGTAACACCTTCATATGTTTCCAGACATTACTCTAGAGGGGTCTGTCCAGCTGCCGCGCGGGTTAACAGGGGCCGCAGCGGGGGGACTCCCCCGCGCACAAGGGAGGGCCGCAGAACCGACCGCCCAGACGGACGCCGGTCAGCCCGGAGTCGCAGGACAGAAGGTGGAACGGCTCCCCACACGCGAATGGACCGAAACCGGAACCATCAAGTTACCAAATCCGGTCCAAAATAGCAGGACAAATTCTGTACATTTCGGCTATTTTATATAGTCAGGGGACCGAAGATATTCAATAGATTCGAATCAATCCCCTTCCAGAAGGTGCCCCGATCCGGCCACAGTTTCCCTGGAAAAGGCCCATGAGGCGAGGTCGTCCTGGTTGCTCCCTTTCCTGCAATCAGGCCTCTTTGCGACAGACTCTGCACTCCAGAATCTGTCGGTTAAGCCATGGACATAGCCATGGACATAGCGACAGAACTGTACCAGCGGTCGGCCAGCCGCATCCTGGTCATATGAGAGAGAGAGGCACTGTTACTGCCTGTCTTTTCGAGAAACGCACCGCGAAGGAGCAGATTCGATGCAGCCGTCGGACACGCGTACGTCTTACTTCCCTGGAAATGCACGGAAAGTCCTGGTCCTGTTTCTGGCGCTGGTCCTGGCATATGCAGTGATTGTGCTGACCGGGCGCCAGCCGGCATTTGCGCAGGATGACACGAAAGCGGTCGGCACGGTGCGCATTGAAAGCACCGTCCCGGGGGAGCTGGATGTGTCGTGGGATGCGCCGGCAAATACGCCCCGCGATTACAGGATCAGCTGGGCGCGCGTGGGTGAGAACTTCAAGACCTGGACAGACGAGTCGGGCAATGCCTTCCCGACGGAGCCTTCGTACACGATCACCGGTCTGGACGAAGGTGTGCGCTACAAGGTGAAGCTACGCGCCCGCTACGACGAGGGCGGACCCGGAGGGTGGAGCGAACAGGTTGAGGCCGTGGTTGCGTCTGCGTCTACTGCAACCTCCACTGCAACGTCCACCGCGACCCCCACTACGACTGCTACCTCGACGCCAACCGTTACGCACACGTCTACACCTGAGAATACGGCCACGGCAACGCCGACAGTTGCGGCGCCGGCGCAACCCCAGAACCTGCAGGCAGAGACAACGCACAGTTCGGTAACGCTGACCTGGAACGACCCCAGCGACAGCAGCATTACGGGATACCAGATCCTGCGGCGCGACCGTGCTGTGGATGCGGTGGGAGAGTTCACGATCATCGCCGACGACACCGGCAGCACGGCTACACAGTATGTCGACGAAACGGTTTCGTCCGAAACGCGCTACGTTTATCGGGTTAAGGCAAGGAATGCAGGGGGCCTGAGCGAGTGGTCCGACTACGTCAGAGCCGATGTTCCGACAGCGCCGCCCACGCCCACGCCTACTGTAACGTCGCCGTCGACCTCGACGCCAACCGTTACGCATACGTCTACACCTGAGCTTACGGCCACGGCAACACCGACAGTTGCCGCGCCGGCGCCACCCCAGAACCTGCAGACAGCGGCAACGCACAGTTCGGTAACGTTAACCTGGGACGACCCCAGTGACAGCAGCATTACAGGTTACCAGATCCTGCGGCGCAATCCTGCTGTGGACGAGCAGGGCCAGTTCACGATCATAGCCGATGACACCGGCAGCACGACTACACAGTATGTCGACGAAACGGTTTCGTCCGAAACGCGCTACTTCTATCGCGTCAAGGCGAGAAACGCTGGTGGACTGAGCGAGCAGTCAAATTTCGCCAGAGTCGATGTCCCGATACAGCCGCATACACCAACGCCTACTTCTACTGCAACTTCTACCGCAACATCCACGCCAACCGTTACGCATACGTCTACACCTGAGCATACGGCCACGGCAACACCGACAGTTGCAGCGCCGGCCGCGCCACAGAACCTGCAGGCAGCGGCAACGCACAGTTCGGTGACGCTGACCTGGGACGACCCCAGTGACAGCAGCATTACGGGTTACCAGATCCTGCGGCGCAATCCTGCTGTGGACGAGCAGGGCCAGTTCACCATCATTGCGGACGACACCGGCAGCACGGCTACACAGTATGTCGACGACACGGTTTCGTCCGAAACGCGCTACGTTTATCGAGTCAAGGCAAGGAACGCAGGTGGTCTGAGCGAGTGGTCAGACTACGCCAGAGCCGATGTCCCGACACAGCCGCACACACCAACGCCCACGGCGACGGCAACAGCAACGCTGCGTGTACAACAACAGCAGGTGCAACAACAGCAGGTGCAACAACAGCAGGTGCAACAGCAACAGGTACAACAGCAGCAGGCGCCCACGGCGACCGCTACGCCCACGGCAACAGCTACGCCGACGCCAACCGCTACACCAGCGTTTACGGCTACCGCCACAGCCACTGCAACGGTGGACGCTTCAACCGTTATCTCTGCAACCATAGCGGAGAAGGCCGCGCTGGTCGCCCTCTATAACGCAACCGACGGCGACAACTGGATAGCGAATGGCAACTGGCTGAGCGACCATCCCGTTGGCCACTGGCATGGCGTCGACACCGACGACGATGGCTTCGTAGTTCGTATCAATCTCAGAGGCACTGATCCGGACAGAGGAAACAATCTGCATGGTTCAATTCCTCCCGAGATCGGTCAACTCTCCAGGCTCGTCTATCTGAGCTTCAGAGGAAACAGGCTGAACGGTTCAATTCCTTCAGAACTTGGTCAACTCTCCAAACTCGAGGAACTGCACCTCTTGAGGAATGACCTCAGCGGATCGATACCGTCAACGCTGGGCAACCTTTCCAGTCTGAAAAGCCTCTACCTGGACAGGAACCAACTGACCGGATCAATACCATCATCGCTGGGAGATCTCACCAATCTCGAACAATTTTTCCTGAACAACAACAAGCTGAACGGTTCGATACCTTCCACCCTGGGCAACCTCACGAAACTGAAAAGGCTGTACATCTCACGCAACGAGTTGACGGGATCGATCCCATCCGAGTTGGGCAACCTCGCCAGCCTTGAAGCATTGCATCTCAACAGCAACATGCTGCATGGGGCGATACCGTCACAACTGGGCAACCTTTCCAACCTGAAGTTTCTGAATCTTGAGGCCAACCGATTGAGCGGATCAATCCCATCGGCGCTGGGCAGCCTGTCCAATCTACAGAATCTGGACCTCGGCATAAATCGGCTGACCGGATCAATCCCATCAGAGCTGGGCAGCCTGTCCAATCTGCAGTCTCTGTACCTCTATTACAACATTCTTAGCGGGTCAATCCCCTCAGCCATATCCGACCTCCCCAGTCTGACGCATCTGGTCCTCACATACAACCGGTTGAGCGGGACGATTCCTTCGCATCTGAGCGGCCTCTCCACCCTGAAGCACCTGTTCCTTGATGACAATCGGTTTACTGGGTCCATCCCTTCATCGCTGGGCGACCTCTCTTCACTCACTTGGCTGGCTCTCTCCAACAACCAGCTCACCGGCTCTATCCCCTCATCGCTCGGTGACCTCTCCTCACTCGGCGTGCTGCATCTTGACAATAATCAGCTGAGTGGAGAGGTGCCGTCAACCCTGGAAGACCTGACCGACCTGTCTGGCCTGAAGCTCGCAGGCAACGCGCTGACTGGATGCCTTCCGGCCGGTCTCAGAGACATTCTCATAAATGACCTGGCTGAAACGGGTCTCATATACTGCGGCGATCCTACGCATACGCCTACCGCGACCCCAACCACAACCGCGACACCGACTTCCACCGCGACCCCAACGATTACCCCGACGCTTGTTCCCAACGCGACCGCGACGCCCACACCTACGGTGACAGCCACGCCTGTACCAGGTTCCGTCAGTGCCGACAGAGCGGCGCTTGTAGCGCTTTACAACGCCACAGGTGGGATCAGCTGGACCCGAGAATACAACTGGCTGAGCGAACAGCCCCTCAGTAGCTGGTATGGCGTTACCACCAACGATCAAGGCCGTGTCACAAAGCTCATCCTTAACGGCAATAATCTGACTGGAACAATTCCAACCGAACTGGGTCAACTCGCAAGCCTGGAGGCTCTCTCTCTGGGCGCTAACAGTCTGAGTGGATCCATTCCCTCCCAGCTGGGGAATCTCTCCAGCCTCAAAAACATCAATCTCGGCGGCAATGACCTCAGCGGGACGATCCCAACACAGCTGGTGAATCTCTCTGCATTGCAACATCTGGATTTCTCACACAACGACCTGACAGGAGCCATCCCGTCTCAGCTGGGCAGCCTGACAAATCTGAAGACGCTTTCCCTTAGTCATAACAAGCTGAGCGGTACCCTCCCGACCCAGCTGGGTAGCCTGTCCAACCTGGAATACCTGTCCCTTCTGCAAAACGACCTGACCGGTGGCATCCCATCGCAGTTGACCAGCCTGACTAAACTGAAGCATCTTTCCCTGAGTGGAAACGAGCTGGACGGTACCATCCCGACCCAGCTTGGGAGCCTTACCAACCTGGAATCCCTGTACCTTTCAAACAACGATCTGACCGGGAGCATCCCGTCGCAGCTGGGCAATCTCACAAAACTGACAGGGCTTTTCCTTCAGGCAAATGATCTGAGCGGTAGCATTCCGTCACAGCTGGGCAGCCTTTCCAACCTGAAACACCTGTTCCTTTCAAGAAATGACTTGACAGGAACAATCCCGTCGGAGCTGGGCAATCTCACAGACCTGACGAACCTTTTCCTTGACTCAAACGAGCTGAGCGGGAGCATCCCGTCGCAGCTGGCCAATCTGACCAATCTCACCTGGCTGCGACTGTCAGGTAATCAGCTGACCGGCTGTGTGCCGCCAACCCTGCACGACGTGACGAATAACGACATGGACAGTCTTGGCCTGTCCGACTGCCAGTAGCCAGAACACCGGCGCCAGACAGGAGCCGCCCAGTCCCGGATGTGCAGGGGCTGGGTGGTTCTTCTTTGGAGGCAAATATGGTTAAGCAGCCCGCTTTATCTGTCCCTCCTCCGGCAGGGGGCCTGCACAACATGGATAGGTCTCCATACTAAGACCTCTCTTCAATTCACTTCTTAGGAGAAAAAATGTACATCCCAAGACCCTCTAAACTCGCTCTACTCGTAATAGCGCTCTTCTTCTGTTTTGGGGGAATTGCCCTTGCGCAAGACGAACTTACCTTGGAATCCCTTCGCGATCGCCTTGTCGAACTCGAAGACCGCTTTACTGGCTACGAGAATCGTCTAACCAATATCGAGGACCAGTATGCCGACCCATGGTCGCCAGACGTGATCTACAAAGACGATGGAGTCTGCCAGAGTCCTCTGCATGCCTCGCATGAATGGGTCAACGTAATTCTGGCAAATATCCATCAACAGACAGCAGACGCTTACAGGAGTTCATATGGCGTCTCCATAGACCCTTCTGATGCAGACCTCATCAGTATTTCTTTTGGGGTAGGCAGTAGCAACGTATACCTTGAGTACGCCATATCGGGCCGAATAGTTGTCGAAAAGTGGTCACACTGTGAGTATCTGGGCCATTCCGAATGGAGCGACGACAACTGATACGATTTCGCCGCCGTTCGATAACCCCTGAATGAAGGAGCCGCCGCCGTAGGACGACGGTGGCCCTTCTATCGGAAGATCAGCTAGCCGACTACGTGCCTCAACATCTGCGGTGCGTCGAACACGGTGATGTAGACACACCTGTGCTTCCCCACATTCAATAGCCAGGTCACCGGCGCCAGACAATACCCGCCCAGTCCCGGATGCAACGGGGCTGGGCGGTTTTTCGTTTTGGGGTGAGGATTCGGGAACTCCGTACTTGGGACGCGTCGAACACAGGGCCAATAACGCATTGGGTTAAGGTGTTCTGACGGTTAACCTATCCATTCGCGTGTTCAGCGAGCTACCCATCTGTATAGCATAGCTCGTGGTCCAGCTTCGAGGGCCAGGTTCAGCCAACGGCAAATCTTCTCCAAGGTAGAAGTGTAGGTAAATGTCCCTGAACTGGTAGCGTGAACCACTGGAATCGGTTGCTGAGACCGGGACAACCCGGCGTGAAATGGTTAAGATTCTGGGCAGCAGCATATTCACCTGTTTCCAGACATCGCTATAGACAGACCAACCTGGCTGCGGGGCGTCTTCGGCCGCGGTCACGACACAGGCAGGCCCTTGGCCCCATCCGGGATACACATCGGAGATGGAACCTGGTAGGCCCATGATGCGTCCGGCCTGTCGAAAATCGATGACGTCGAGAGAAATGCAGTACGAGTACCCAGGAGAACGATCAATGAAGATTAGAGTCTTCGCCCAAATCCTCATCTTTGCACTGCTGATAGCCTCAGTGTCAAGCCCCGTCTTTGCCGAAAAGCCCCAGCCGAACCAGCATTCCACCGCGCCGGACGTCGCGTCCAGCCAGTGCGGGTCGGTAGATGCGGTTACGCCGGGCGACACTGTAACCGACGAGGTATCAGATGTGTCCGCTGCGCACATAGACATTACCGAAATCAACACCTCGCTGTCCGGCGAGACACTGACAGTCGTGTTTCATCTGAGAGATCTTCCGGAGAGCCTGACGTTCGACAGAACAGAGCTCTGGGAAGGCGCGATGGAGTACAGCTGGGAGGTGGCAGTCGACGTCGACAACGACCGGGGAACCGGCGCCGGCGGGTTCGAATATCTTCTGTCGGCCTATCATATCTTTTACCAGTCACAGAGCAGCGGCGAACTGACCGTCCCACCCGGAGAGATAGTGGATGCCAGCACCTGGGAAGTACATCCCAGGAGTTTTTCTACATATGAAGATGCTGGCCTTGAGATATCTGCCGAGGAAAATACGATTACGCTTAGGGGTAAAATCCCCGGCATCACATCTGGGTCGCGCCTCACATTCGAGACTTCCGATGCGCTGCGCGGCTCCGATCACGTAGAGTGCCATGCACCATACAGTGCGAGCACGGGATTCTTGCAGTGCGGGTCCGGCGGGGCCGGGATCACACCGGGGCAAACTGTAACTGACGAAAGCAGAGACGCGAAGCAGGGGCATATCGATATTACCGAGGTCAGTACCTCTCTGTCCGGGGAGACACTCACAGTCGTTTTCCATCTCAGGTACGTGCCGGAGAAGTTGACGTTCAATCGTACGGGAATATCGGAAGGCTGGCTGGAGTATGGTTGGCAGGCGGTAATCGACGCAGACAACAATATGGATACTGGTGAAGGCGGGTATGATTACGTCCTGTCTGCCTACCACATCGTGCGCCTGAGCGAAAAAGGGGAAAATCTGGAGGCGCCCATAGAAGACCAGATTAAGGCAAGCATCTGGCCGATGGATCCTGGGAGCATCATGCCGCTGGATGAAGCCAGCCTTGAGGTTTCCTCCGAGGACAACACGATCACTCTTACCGGTGATATTCCCGGCATCACTTCGGAGTCACGTCTTTCATTCCAGACGTATGATATTGGTCACGACCATGACTTCGACATGGTTGAATGTCCGTCTTCTGCTGGTGAGAGCCAAGCCCCCGCCCCTTGCAGTCCTGTCGAAGCAGCTGCGCCGGGTGACACCGTAATCGATGATGTTGCAGATGTGTCGGCCGCGCACACAGACATGACCGAAATCAACACCTCGCTGTCCGGGGAGACATTGACGGTCGTATTTCATCTGCGAGATGTTCCCGAGAGCCTGACATTCGACAGGACAGGCGTGCCCGACAATGCGCTGGAGTACAACTGGGAGGTGGCAATCGATGTTGACGGTTCTGGCCGGTATGAGTACACCATGGCCGCCCGTCATTATGTCCATCCCGCTGACAGCGGCAGCGACAGGGTTGCATCGATAGCTACGAGCGGAATCGTGCAGGTCAACACTTGGGAACGGCATCTGAAAGGCGGGACATTGCTCGCCGATGCCAGCATAGAGATATCAACGCAAGACAAGACGATAACGCTTTCCGGGGATATTCCTGGAATCACGTCAGCGTCACGGCTTGCTTTCGAGACTTTCGACTATTTTGCCGGTTCCGACGTAGTGGGGTGTCCAACCTCGTTGCGCCAGGGCATGTTTTCCAGCGCGTGTGATTCTGACGGGGCGGTTGCGATTGTGCCGGGTCAGACAGTGACTGACGGCGTCTCAGACGCCCTGGCAGCGCATGTGGATATCACAGAAGTCAGTACTGCCCTGGCCGGAGAAACGCTCGCCGTGATATTCCATCTCAGGGACGTGCCAGAGAGCCTGGTGTTTGACAGAGAAGGTGTATCTGAGAACTTCATTGAGTACCATTGGCAGGTACAGATAGACTCGGACCGCAACCGGGAAACTGGGTCTGCAGGGTTTGAATACGTTCTATCTGCCAGTTATGCGGTAACGTCAGATACGGAGGGCAACAATGAGGCCGCATCGATTGGGAGCAAATTACAGGCCAGTATATTGAAAGCTTACGGCAGCGATGGCTATGTGGCGCACGGCGCGGCAAGCGTAGTGGTGTCTGCCGATGCCAACACGATTACCCTTGTCGGGGATATCCCCGGAATCACGCCCGATGCCC
Organism: Caldilineaceae bacterium; assembly: GCA_965207495.1. GTDB lineage: Bacteria > Chloroflexota > Anaerolineae > Caldilineales > Caldilineaceae > Bin5. The sequence goes on along the minus strand of OZ242287.1, from coordinate 111,281 downwards.
GACTTGAATTCGAGGCATACGACTATTCTGAGGGCTCCGAGCGAGTCGGCTGTCTACTCTCGTCGTTATCGGGGAACGCCGAGTAAGCATTCGGGCCGGGACGCGGGTTTCCCTGCCCGAATTCCCGGACATATTTCGCAATACAGAAGTATTTCGCAATACAGTAGTCATCAACCTCTATACGCCTTTTAGCGCGCCGCACTGTCCATATCGGAGGTGCGGCGCCTGTATTTTGACTTGGGCGTTGACATTCGCTACCGTATCACATTTGCCGCGGTAAGCGTGCAGCGGAGGCTGCGGGCGCAACCAGAGTTGGGATGCGTAAGGTTGATAGCGGCGAAATGAGTGCATCCCAAGATGGCGGTGACCTCTCTTGTACCTCTGGTATCGACCAGACCGTGTCCAGACCTCACATCCATCCCCCCAAAGTCGCCCGCTCACTGACCACTAACCACTATTCACTAACCACTGCAGTTGGGCGTCCGGGCCTTCGGCCCTCCCTTGTGCAGGGGCTGCGCCCCCGCAACGCCCCGCCCTTACTAGCCACCGTGCTCATTCTTCCCCAGCATAATGTCTAGCCAACAGTGTCTCCTCCCCCATTTCTGTCTCCTCCCCCTAACCCCTGGCCCCCAGCCCCTGGCCCCCAGCCCCTGTCCCCTGCCGTTCCGCGCCCCCGCAACGCCCCGCCCTTACTAGCCACCGTGCTCATTCTTTCCCAGCATAATGTCTAGCCAACAGTGTCTCCTCCCCCATTTCTGTCCCCTCCCTCTAGCCCCTGGCCCCCAGCCCCTGTCCCCTGCCGTTCCGCGCCCCCGCAACGCCCCGCCCTTACTAGCCACCGTGCTCATTCTTTCCCAGCATAATGCCTAGCCAACAGTGTCTCCTCCCCCATTTCTGTCTCCTCCCCCTAACCCCTGGCCCCCAGCCCCTGTCCCCTGCCGTTCCGCGCCCCCGCAACGCCCCGCCCTTACTAGCCACCGTGCTCATTCTTTCCCAGCATAATGTCTAGCCAACAGTGTCTCCTCCCCCATTTCTGTCCCCTCCCTCTAGCCCCTGACCCCCAGCCCCTAACCCCTGCCGTTCCGCGCCCCCGCAACGCCCCGCCCTTGCTAGCCACCGTGCTCATTCTTTCCCGGCAAGGTGGCTAGAGCAAAGTGTCTAGCCAACAGTGGCTACCCCCCCACACGTGCTGTCTCATCCCCCTAGCCCCCGCAGTTCCAGCCACCTCCGGCATATCCTCTCCGCCAGACTGTACCCACCCCAAATCTGGGATGCACCAGGCGAAATGATCCCCTTGACACAGCCGACCGCCTGTGGTTAACTCCCCAAAAGATGCTGCTGGTCTTTCGTCTTCAATTTCCCGCCTCTTCGTCAAGAATTCCACAACAGACTCTCTCCCAGGGTGATACGCAACTCCCGTTGGCCAGGCCGGGGTGGAGAACATGGCAACAGCCGGGACGGATGTACAACCGGGCGTAAGCGAAAGTTCCACTGCGGGCCATCTGGGGCCCGATAGCCGGCGCCGGCACCTCCGACGCGAGTTGGGACGCGCCTGGAAGTACCGCGAACTCTACCTACTGCTCCTCCCCGCGATCCTCTTCTTTGTCATATTCCGCTATATCCCCATGGGCGGGCTCGTGATGGGTTTCCAGAACTATTCACCGGTGCGCGGATTTCTAGGGAGCCCCTGGGTCGGCTTCCAGCATTTCGAGACCCTGTTCGCCCTGCCCAAATTCCTCGAAGTCTTCCGCAACACCGTCATCATCAGCCTCTATAAACTCTTCATCGGCTTCCCCGTCCCCATAATCTTCGCGCTGCTCCTGAACGAAGTGCGCCATCTGCTCTTCAAACGCGCGATTCAGACCGTCACCTATTTCCCGCATTTCCTGTCCTGGGTCGTGTACGGCGGCATCATGGTGCTATTCATCGGGCCGGGCGGCGCCGTGCCGGAGGGGCTGGAAGCGATCGGGCTGAAAATGCCGGCCCTGCTGGTCAATCCCAAATACTTCCGCACCATCCTCGTCATAACCAACATCATGAAGGAGTTCGGCTGGGCCGCGATCGTCTATCTGGCCGCGATTGCTTCCATCGATCCGTCGATCTATGAAGCCGCCATGGTCGACGGGGCAAACCGGCTTCAACAGGCGAGATATATCACGCTGCCCGGCCTGCGCGGGATCATGGGAATCGTCTTTATCCTCAGCATGGGCAACATTCTCGAGGCCGGTTTTGAGCAGGTCTTTGTGATGTACAACCCGGCTGTCTACGCCGTGGGCGACATTCTGGATACCTATATCTATCGCATCGGGCTTGTGGACGGCCGTTTCAGCCTCGCCACCGCGGTGGGCCTGTTCCGCTCCGTGATCGCGGCGATAATGATTGTGATGACCAACCATATTCTCAAACGCGCCGATCAGCCGACACTCTGGTAACACAGACCGATGAGCGCGCACATCGAAACCACAGACCACGAAGAGCAGCCGTTGCGGGCCCGATGGCACAGCAACCGTCTGGCCGAAACCACTATCTACGGCGTGCTGCTCCTGCTCGGCATCATAAGTATGCTGCCGATCTGGCACACGCTCAACGCCTCGCTGAGCAGCCCCGAAAAAGTCGCGCAGGCGGTGCTGCTGCTGTGGCCGCACAGCTTTACGCTGGACTCCTACGTCTTCATCTTCAAAGGTGAAGCGCTGATACGTTCCTTTGGCGTCACCGTCTTCATTACCGTGGTGGGCACCGCGCTCAACCTTCTGGTGACGTCAGCCGCAGCCTACCCGCTCTCGCGGCGGGACCTGCCGGGGCGGCAGTTCATCATGCTCTTCATCATGGTTACCTTCGTCTTCAGCGCGGGCATCGTACCCGGCTTCATGCTGGTGCGCAGCCTGGGCCTGATCAACAGCCTCTGGGCGATGATCTGGCCGACCCTGGTCAACGTGTTCTTTCTGATCCTGTTGCGCAATTTCTTCGAGAACCTGCCGGACGCGGTGATCGAGTCGGCGCGCATGGACGGCTCCAGCGAGATGCGCATCCTCTTTCAGATTGTGATCCCGATGTCACTGCCGGCGATTGCGACGATGGGGCTGTTTTACGCCGTCTCCCACTGGAATGAGTTCTTTCGCGGCATCTTCTATATCTACGACCCGGCCAAATGGCCGTTGCAGGTGCTGCTGCGCTCGGTTGTGATCCAGGCCAACCTCAACGAGATCGGCTTCAGCAACCAGGACATGTACGGCAACGCCCAGGTCAGCCAGCTTACGATCCGGGCAGCGACGGTGACCGCTGCCATCGTGCCCATGGCCCTCCTTTACCCCTTTGTGCAACGTTTCTTCGTGCAGGGTATCGTGTTGGGCGCCGAGAAAGGGTAGTTGCAACGAGAACGAAGGAGGTGATAACGCGACGATATCTGATTTCCTTATTGACTGTCCCTCCAGAAGCAATACGCCGTCTGGATTTTCGCGTGACCGAACCAAAGTACAGACAAGGAGGAAGTTCTGTGAAACGCGCTAAGTTATGTCTGCCGCTTATCATTGTGTCCTTGGTCCTGCTGAGCGCTTGCGCGCCCGCGCCGGCCGCAACCACCGAGGAGGAGATGGCAGAGGACGTTACCGTCGTCTATCTCGGCATCGGCGACAGCTGGGTGTCGGATAACGAGTGGGTGGGGTTGATCGAAGAGGGGTCCGGCGTGGACATGGACTATCAGTTCGTGCCCAGTCCCGAATACGATGAGAAGCGCAACGTACTGATGGCCGCCGGCGACTACCCCGACGTCATCCGCATCAACCCGACTACGCGGCAGTTCAAACAGTATCTCAACGACGGCCTGCTGATCCCGATCGATGAGTATCTGGACAGGTACCCGACCGTACGCGACGCCTTCCCGGCCGAAGTCTGGGAGAACAACCGCCAGGCTGACGGGATGATCTACCACATTCCCCGACTCACCGGCAATCTGCCGCGCTGCCTGCACTATCGCACCGACTGGCTGGAAAAGTTGGGGATGGAGGAGCCGACAACGCTGGCCGAGTTCCGCACCTTCCTCGAACGGGTTCGCGACGAGGACCCCGGCAACATCGGCGACCCGTTGATCCCCTTCGTGCCCAACCGTCTGGACAATGTTACCTGGTCGATGGAGCATTTCCTGGGCGCCCATGGCGTCGATCACCTGGCGTGGGTACCTTCACCGGATAATCCTGATCAGCTCGTTTTCGCCAATACGCTTCCGGCCCTGAAAGATGGACTGCAGTGGGTGCGAGAACTCTTTGCCGATGGCCTGATGGACCCCACCTTCATGGTCGCCACCGACCGCGGGCTGTTCAAATTCTACGCCGGTAATACAGCTGTCACCTCCGACTGGCCGCGTTTCCAGCATTTCCGCCTGGAGGCCATCCGCAACGCCCATCCTGATGCCAATGCCGACACCGGCTACATCTGCAGCCTGACCGGCCCAACCGGTATCTCGAGCGGACCGATGGTCGTGCCCAACGCACAGAGCACCGGAACCGCTCTGACGATCGCGGCCACCGCCGCCGAGGCCGATGCCTTCTTCCGCGTCGTCAACTGGCAATATACCGAAGGCTGGGAGCTGATGACGGTGGGTGTCGAGGGCATCACCTATGACCTGGTCGACGGCGTCCCCGTGACGCGCGGCCGCGATGCGATCCTGAACGACAATCCGCAATACGACCTGTACTCGCGCGACTATCTGTTCAAGAATGAGCCGCCGGCCTACTTCGATTACCAGCGCGACAATGTGAAGTGGATCGATGTCTCCGACGAAATGATGGGCTATGTGCAGGGCGTTCTGAAGGAAGCCCTGGAGGAAAAACGGCATATCAACTATCTGGTCAATCGCGATGACCCCACCATTCTGAACGACCTGGGGGCGCTGCATAGTCTGGCCAATGAGTTCGCGGCCAGGGTCGTCCTGAACCCGGATCTGGATATCGATGAGGAGTTTGAAAGTTTTCTGGCCGCGTTGGAGGCAAACAACCTGGCTGGGGTGACCGAAGCTGTCAATGCCCTCAACGATATCGAAACGATCAACGCGATGGCCGCGGCCATCATGAGCCCGGATGATGGGCTGGAATAGACGGCAGAGGACAGTGGGTAGTGAATAGTGGGTAGTAGATAGTAACCAGTGGCCTGGTATTTCACAGGCCACTGGTCATTGGCAACTGGGGACTGATATGATCGAGACTGATATTCTGATAGTAGGCGGCGGTTCCGGCGGCTTTGGCGCCGCGATACGCGCCGCGCGCGCCGACCCGAACGCACGCATTCTCCTTCTGGACAGCATGGCGCAGCTGGGCGGCACCTCCACCGTGGGCGGCGTCAACAACTGGGAGCCGGGGATCGGCGGGCCGGGCGTGCATTACGAGCTGGCTGCGCGACTGAGCCCGAACGCGATCGGCGTGGGCAGGACGGTCCACCTTTCGAGCAAGGAGGAGCCATACGGCTTCTCGCGCATCGACCCGGACAGCCCCTATGAAAGCTCGCTGCGCCGCGCCGGGCTGCCCAAGCCGCAGGTGCGCCGCGTCCACTTCGAGCCGGACGTCATGGCCGAAGCGATGGACGCGATGCTGCGCGAAGCCGGCGTCGATATCCGCTACCGCACCCGCTTTAGCGACGTCAGCGTGCAGGGCAACCGGATCGTCTCCATCACCGCCCAGCCGCTTGACGGAACCCGTCCCTATACGGTTCGCAGCAAACTCTTCATCGACTGTTCCGGCGGCTGCCACCTGGCGCATGCGGCCGAGTGCAGTATGGCCTTTGGCGAAGAGCCGCACGACCTCTACCAGGAGCCATCGGCCCCTGATAGCGCCTCCCCAATTGTCAACGGTATCTCGCAGGTCTTTCGTGTGACCCCGGCCGACGAAGCGGGCGTCGATGATCTCCCACCCGCTTCTCGCGCGTCCGCGATCCAGGACTGGCTGGCGACACACACGCCCGCCGCCCATGTGACCGAGTACCCCAACGGCGATCTGTGCATCAACGTGCTGCCCACCATGGAAGGCGCCGAATTTCACAGCATGCCCTACCCCCAGGCGCAAGCCATCGCCCAGGCGCGCATGCACGCACACTGGCGGCGCATGCAGACCGACTACGGCTTCGATCGCTACCGCTTCAAGAGCATGTTTCCCCTCGTAGGCATCCGCGAATCGCACCGGCTGGTAGGCCGCTACGTGCTGCGTGAACAGGACGTGCGCGCCGGTCTTCTGCGCCAGTCGCGTCAGGAGGAGATCATCGCCGTGGCCGACCACCCCCTGGATACCCACGGCGAACGCAATGTCAGAGGCGTCAAGCTCAAGGAGTTGGAGCAGCCCTACGGCATCCCCTACAGCTGTCTGCTGCCCGCAGAATATGACAACCTGATCGCCGCGTCGCGGGGTGCCTCCTTCTCACACATTGCCGCCTCCTCATGCCGGCTGTCGCGCACAATGATGGCGCTGGGGGAGGCTGCCGGCGTGGCCTCGGCGCTGGCCTTGCGGGATGGGGCGGTCTACGCCGACGTGGACGTCGACGAGATTCGGCGACAGATTGGGATCCCTGCCTTTATTGAGAAAGCGATCAGCGTCTGGGGTATGCGGAACTGACGCAACCGGCCCAACCCGCGCGGGCGCGGTAGTCGGCGGTGAAGTTGGGGCGGTAGAAGCCGGGCGCGTCTACCCTCTCAACCATATCGATGCCGTCAATCGAGGGCCGCGGCAATCGCCAGTCTGGATAATGGGCTGACCTGAACTGCCGACATGATGGCCGGAGACAATCGTCCCGGCCATCGTTCTGTTTCTTAGGAGCGAATGTATGATCGAGGCTGATATTGTGATCATCGGCGGCGGCTCCGGCGGCTTTGGCGCCGCAATTCGCGCCGCGCGCGCCGACCCCAACGCGCGCATTCTCCTGCTGGACAGCATGGCCCAACTCGGCGGTACCTCCACCGTTGGCGGCGTCAACGTCTGGCAGGCAGGGATCAGCGGGCCCGGCGTGCACTATGAGCTCTATGCACGGCTGGCCTCCGATGCCATCGGCGTCGGCAAGATCGTGCACCGTTACAGCAAGGAAGAACCCTACGGCTTCTCGCGCATCGATCCCCATAGCGCCTACGAGAGCACGCTGCGCACCGCCGGACTGACCAAACTCGAAGTCCGCCGCGTCCACTTCGAGCCGGACGCCATGGCCGAGGCCATGCACACGATGCTGCGCGAAGCCGGCGTCGAAATCCGTTACCGCACCCGCTTTACCGACGTCAGCGTGCAGGGCAACCGGATCGTCTCCATCACAGCCCAACCGCTTGACGGTGGCCCTCCCTATACCGTTCGCAGCCAGCTCTTCATCGACTGCTCCGGCGGCTGCCACCTGGCCCGGGCCGCCGAGTGCAGCATGGCCTTCGGCGAGGAGCCGCACGACCTTTATCAGGAGCCATCGGCCCCTGATAGCGCCTCCCCCATTGTCAACGGTATCTCGCAGGTCTTTCGCGTAACGCCGGTTGCCGAAGCCGGAGTGGATGAGCTGTCGGCCTCGGCCCGCGCCCCCGAAATCCAGGACTGGCTGGCTACCCATACGCCCGCCGCCCACATTACCGAATATCCCAACGGAGACCTGTGTGTGAATGCCCTGCCGACTATGGAGGGCGCGGAGTTCCACAGTATGCCCTATCCTGAAGCCCAAGCCATCGCCCAGGCGCGCATGCACGCCCACTGGCGCCGCATGCAGACTGACTACGGCTTCGATCGCTATCGCTTTAAGAGCATGTTTCCCCTCGTAGGCATCCGCGAATCGCACCGCCTGGTGGGCCACTACGTGCTGCGCGAGCAGGACGTGCGCGCCGGCCTCCTGTGCCAGCCGCGGCGTGAGGAGATCATCGCTCTCGCCGACCATGCACTGGATACACATGGTGAGCGCAATCTCAGAGGCGACAAGCTCAAACACCTGGAGCAGCCCTACGGCATCCCCTACAGCTGTCTGCTGCCCGCAGAATATGACAACCTGATCGCCGCGTCGCGGGGCGCATCCTTCTCACACATTGCCGCCTCCTCATGCCGGCTGTCGCGCACGATGATGGCGCTGGGGGAGGCTGCCGGCGTGGCCTCGGCGCTGGCGTTGCGGGATGGCGCGGTCTACGCCGACGTGGATGTCGACGAGATACGGAGACAAATTGGAATTCCAGCCTTCGTTGAGAAGGCGATCAGTGTCTGGGGTATGCGCAGTTGATACGCTGGGTTAGCCCACGCTGGCGCGATAGTCAACAGTAAAGCTGTGGCCGTCAAAACCGGGCGCGTCCGCCGCGAGCTCGTCGATGTGGACAGGAGCGAGCCGCCCGCGGCGCATGCTCTCGCGACCCGCCAGCAGGACCATCACCGCTTCGCATAGCATGTCGATGTCGGCAGGAAATGGCCTCTCGCCGCGGAAGTGGGCCACCACGTCCTGCAGGAGCGCGCGGTAGAAGTCGCTCTGGACAGTAGCCGACCAGTGCCCGTTGGCGGCGCTGACGGCCAGAGAAAAACCGGCAGCGGCTTGCAGCTCGAGCACCGCCTGCAGGCCGTCCTGGTAATCGACGAGCAGCCGCACTGAGTCGCGGCTCCCGAGATGCGTGACCGCGACCGCGGGCGTTCTGCGGTCCAGGCCGATTACACCCTGGACCATCTCGATGACGTGGATGCCGTAGTTGAAAAAGTCGTTCGGCCCGCTGGCAAAGACGGTATGGAGGTCGCCCCCCTGGGTCTGCCCATGGATTCGCTTGACCTCCTCACAGCAGCGCAGCGATGAGCCGCCGATGATGTCCGCGCCCTGCGCCGCCCACGCCTTCAGTTGCAGCAGATCAGCCGCGTTCCCGGCCAGCGGCTTGTCGATATAGACGCCCTTGCCGGCCTCGACAAACGGCCTCACGCGTTCTGCGTGCAGGTCCCAGTTGCAACTCTGAACAAAGACCACATCCACCAACGGAATCAAGTCCGCCAGCGCCGGCACGACTTCCGGGATGTTGTGCTCGGCCGCAAACTGCTGGGCAAAGCCCGGCGGCCGCACGCTGCCACCGTCCCAGCAGGCGACGACCGCGACACTGTCCCACGCCTGCAGGATCGGTACCCAGCGGCCCGGGTGCGAGGTATCGAGATCGGCGATTCCGATTTTCAGCATGGGTTAGTTTCCAGTTGTCTGTGGCGGCCCGATCTTAGACTGGGGTTGGAGTGACTGAAAGCTGAGTGGTGGTGCGGTCAACGCAGCCAGTCGTCGAGGTGTTCCGCGACGAAGTCGTCGTCGGTCAGGTGAGGATAGGCGCGGCAGACGCGGTCCAGCTCCTCACACTGGCCGGGGGAGAGACTCTCCACCGGGTTGAAGCACCAGAGTCCCTGCATCAGCCCCTGCCGCCGCAGCACCTCATGCACGCCCGAAATACACCCGTGGAAGTCGTGAGCGCTGTCGAACACCGCCGCATTGGCGTCCGTCATCTGCGCGTTGTAGGTGAGCCAGTGCCCGTAGTCGAGCCTGCCGGCTGCGCTCTGGTCGTGGATCGCCCGCAACATGGCGACCGCCTCCCGCGTCCACACAGCCCACTGTCCGAGCAGCCCGCCGACGATGCGCAACGGCGGCGCATCCGTCTCTTGCCCGCCAAAGCTGAACTCGGTGAGCAAGTCCGCGACGATGTTGTCGTCATTGCCCGTGTAGAGCGCGATTTCTCCGCTCCGGCATGACTCCGCCACCGCGCGCACCACATCCAGCGTCTTGTACCGGTCAAACGGCGCGATCTTGATGGCGACGACGTTCTCAATCTCCACGAACTCGCGCCAGAAGCGGTAGGGCAGCACCTGACCGCCCACAGCGGTCTGCAGGTAGAAGCCGAATACCGGGATCACCTCCGCAACGCAACGGCAGTGTTCGATAAGCTCCGATGGCGATGCCTCTGCTAGCGCTCGCAGGCTCAGCAGTCCCGCGTCGTAGCCGTGCGCCAGGGCAGTCTCGGCTTCGCGCACCGCCTGCCGTGTGTCGCCCAGGATACCCGCTACCTTGACGAAGGGACGGGGGTTCTGCTGCAGGTGCTCGTCCACCGTTTCGGAAGCCAGCGCCAGAACCGGTTCCAACAGGCCGTATTCAGGCTGATGCAGCTCGAACTGGGTCGTATGCACGCCCACGGCCACCCCGCCCGCGCCGGCCGCGCAGTAGTAGCGGGTCAGCGCGCGCTGGCGCCGCTCATCCAGCTTGAGGTCGGCGGTGAGGGCGAGCGGGTGGGCCGGGATAACCTGCCCGTTGGCCAGATGTTGTCTCAGTTCGGCCAGAGTCTGGGCCATCAGAAGCTCCCGTCGCGCGTCTCGAAATGGGTCGGTTTATCCAGCGATGCGCCGTCGTTCTGCACCCAATCGGCGATCCACTGCAGCATCTGGTGCAGCGAGACGCGCGGGTAGCCGAAAAGCTGCGCCGACTTGGCCGCGTTGTTGAGCAGCGCCGTCGGCGCCTCCTCGCCGCTGAAACGCGGCTCCTTGCCGAACATGCCGCCCAGTATCTGGGCTACGCGGCGCACCGAGACCGTCTCCGGCCCGGTGACGTTGAGCACAAAGGGCGGCGCCGCGCAGTGGTCGAGCAGCGCGATCGCCTGGGCGTTGGCGTCCCCTTGCCAGATCACATTGGCCGCCCCCATGTCGAGGCCGACGGGCTGCTCCGCATACACGCTGCGAGCAATGTCCACCAGAACGCCGTAGCGCATCTCGACCGCATAGTTGAGGCGGACGATGGCGCAGCGCAGGCCGTGCCGCCGCGAAAAGTAGTCGAAGATGCGCTCGCGCCCCAGGCAGGACATGGCGTATTCGCCGACCGGGTCCAAAGGGTCGTCCTCAAGGGGGCCGCCTTCGACGACCGGCACCAGCGGATAGACGTTGCCGGTGGAGAAGGCGACCATGCGGGCGTCCAGATACCGCTCACAGACGAGCGCCGGCAGGTAGGTGTTGATGCCCCAGGTCATGTGCTGATTGCCGGTTGTGCCGAATTTTTGGCCGGTCATAAAGATGACGTTGCCGCTATCGGGCAGGGAGGCGATCTGTGTCCGGTCCAACAGGTCGCACGTGATCGTTTGCACGCCCCACTCCTCCAGCTGGTCGCGCGTCCCAGGCTGGCTGAAGCGGGCCACGCCATAGACGCGATGGGGCGAGTTGAGCTGCTCAAGGGCGCGCACCGCCATCCGCGCCAGCGTGGGGCCCATCTTGCCGCTGACGCCGAGGATGACCACGTCCGTGTCCAGCTTGTCGAGAGCGGCCAGAGCGGCGGGAGAGGGTTCTGAGAGCAGCAGGTCGAGTTCCTCTACGCTGCGGGGTCCGGAGACGGTGGCCTGCCTTTCGACATCGCTTGCTGTAGTCGCTGCGCTCATCGTTCCTCTCTTTCGCTGACAGGCCCTTTGGTCTGAAATTTTGGGGTGGTCGGCAACTGGTCACAAGCCGGTGAAGAATATTTGAGACTGTAATATAGAACAGAATGGGTGTCAATGTTTTTTGATATGGGAAACCGCAGGGGGAACGGAGTTAGCGGCAGGGGACGGGTGCGGCGGTGGGGTCCCCACGCACAAGCGAGGGCCGCAGGCCCGACCGTCCCGAAACGCAGGAGGGAGCACATTCGAATGACGGTGGCTGAATAGTCATGCTTTTAGAAGGAATTAAGGTGTCTTCCTTTGACAGCCCAATAAACCTCTGATACACTGCCGACAACTTCAGTACAGATGCCTCCGCATTGACGAACCGTTTCACCCGAACGACTGGGCTGGCCCGATGTTCGTAAGCAGCAACTCTGTCAGTTTCAGCGTTCCCACTGTTTACATAGCAACACTGTCTACATAGCAACGTAGAGGATTTCGGTGTTTGCCCGCCTGCAACGGGAGATTTCTGGTTGTCCAATCAAAAGGAGAAAAGCATGAAAGAGCTAAGAAGTAGGGTAAGTCGTCGCGATTTTCTGAGGCTGTCAGCGGTTACAGCCCTATCGGGAATCGGCGCCAGCGCGTTGGCGGCGTGTGGCCCTGCGCCAGCGGCATCCGGGGATATGGCAGGGGATGAACCCTCCATGGCCCAACAGACGATTACCTATTGGGACTGGTGGGGACCGGCCGCCAATGAGACCAGCAAAGCCCTGTTCGACCGCTTGCCAATTGCCTTGGGAGAGTCGAATCCTGAACTGGAGCTGAACTATCAGAACGTTCCCTTCGGCGAGTATTTTGTAAAATTCCTCGCGGCCCATGCGGCCGACGACACGCCCGATGTCATGCACAGCTCGGTATACTGGGGGCGTGACTTCTATGACAGGGGTGCGCTGCTGGATCTGACACCCTCGATCGAAATAACGCCGGACCTGGCGCCCGAAAATTTCCTGGACGGCGCCTTGCTGCAGGCGACAAAGGGGCCTGCGCAGTACGGCGTACTGGGCGAAGGCCCGGACAGCAACCAGATCTTCTTCAACACCGATCTCTTTGACGAGGCCGGCGTTACAACCGACCCCGACGAGATCGCTACATGGGACTGGGCGGACTTCACCGACGCTGCCAAGGAGTTGACCAAGCGTGACGGCGATGAAGTTGTTCAGTCGGGTTTCCTCGTCGGCACACCGACCGCCCAAACACTGAGCGTGTGGGCCAGTACCCACGACGTCGGCTTCTATTCCAAGAACGATGCCGGCATTGAAAATGGCGTTGGGTTTAATGAGAAAGATGCGGCGGTGAACGGGTTGAAATGGTTCCTGGACATGCTGCACGTACACCAGGTCTCCCAGCCGATCGCGCCTGAACGCCAGGACTGGGCGCAGTTCCAGCAGGGAAAGACTGCGATGGCGAGTTCCGGCCCCTGGAAATATGGGCCCCTGACCAATGATCTGCCGGAATTGAACTGGTTCACGATGCTGTGGCCGTCGGCGCCGGTGGACGGCGGAAAGCAGGGCACGGCCCACTGGAACAACATGCTGGTTGTGCCCACCAAGTCGCCCAATAAGGATGCCGGTTGGGCCTTCCTGGAGTTCTGGTGCGGGCTGGGCTGGATGTTGGAGCGCTTCGCGATCGGCAGCTGGTTGGCGCCGCGCAAGGACTTCTACGAAACAGCGGAATACCAGGCCGCGCTGCAGGAGCTTCCAGTTCTGAACATGGTCCCGCATGCGTCAGCGTCGGGCACGCCGCTGGTGTACATCCAGCAGAGCGCCTTGGACGCCGTGATCAAGCCAATCCTGGAGGCGGCAATTCTGCAGGAGCTGGAGCCGGAGGAAGCGGTTGAACAGATGATTGAAGAGTGCAACACGATTATGGTAGAGGCCGGTTACGCTTCATAGACCTATGGCTCGCGGCCAGTTAGCAGCAACTGGCCGCGAGCCGGTGTAGTGCAGACCACGGTGACAAATGACGACTCTGGCACAACCTTCCCAGCCGCTTCAGTCGCGTGCAAGCAGAAATAGAGAACTGTGGAGACGCTTAAGGAAGACCTGGCCGGGCTATCTGTTCATCAGCCCGGCAGGCCTGCTGATCACGGTCTTTTCCTACGTCGCGATCATCTTCTCTCTCTACATCAGCTTTCACCAATATGACATCATCTCAGAAGCGCGGCCTTTCGAGGGCCTGGAGAACTACGCCCGCGCGTTGAACGATAAGCTGGTGCGAATCAGTTTCCGCAACACGTTTGTCTATGTAGCTGTCATTGTGCCGTCGATTACAGTCATCTCCTTGCTGCTGGCGGTCCTTGGCAACCAGGTTCGACGCGGCCGGGCGCTCTTCCGCACCGTCTTTTTCATCCCCACAATTACACCCATCGTGGTGACTTCGATGCTGTGGGTGTGGCTGTACGAACCCACCGGCGGGATCAATAGACTGCTGCAAATGATAAACGTTGAGGGTCCCAACTGGCTCTTCGATCCATCGACCGCGTTGCCGGCGATTATGATCATGACCATTTGGGGTGCGGTTGGCTACTACATGATCATCTTCCTGGCCGGCCTGGCCGAGATCCCGGAGGTCTTCTATGAAGCGGCCAAGGTGGACGGCGCCGGCCGCTGGCACACCTTCTGGAAAATCACCATTCCCCTGTTGCGCAATTCGCTCATCTTCGCCTTCGTCACCTTGACGATCGCCGCCTTTCAGGTCTTTACCCAGGCATTTATCATGACGCAGGGCGGCCCGATGAACTCGACACAGACGGTGCAGATGGTCGTCTACCACTACGCATTCCAACGGTTCCAAATGGGCTATGCATCCGCCATATCCTGGTTGCTGTTCGGTGTAATCTTCTTCTTTTCCGCTCTACAGCTGAAGTTATTCATGTCGCGGGAGCTGTACTGAGTCATGGCGCGTACACTATCCAGCCCCGGCGGCGGGGTGAAAGAACGGGACAAAAAACTGCTTCTGGCTGCAACCAGGCGCAGTTTTACCATCATAGTCTACGTGCTGCTGATTGCGCTCGCGCTCAGCATGATCTTCCCCTACCTGTGGATGCTGGCCAACTCCTTCAAGAGTCGGACCGACTTTTTCACCAATCCCTATTCGGTCATTCCGATGCCGCCTACGTTGAGCACATATTATGATGCTCTGACGATCGGAAGGATGGGGGTATATCTGGGTAACAGCATCCTGTATGCGGCGGCGGTACTGGTTGTCCAGCTTTTCATCGACTCGCTGGCGGCCTATTCGTTCGCGCGCGTCGAATTTCCCGGCCGGGAGACCCTCTTCCTGGCGGTACTGGCGACGCTGATGCTGCCCGGCTCGGTTACACTGATCCCGACCTTTCTGATCGCGCATGGGTTGGGGCTGACAAATACATTCACGGGGGTGGTGCTGCCGGGTTTCGCCGGCGCGTTCGGTATATTCCTGCTGCGCCAATTCTTCCTCAATATCCCGCGCGAGTTGGAGGACGCCGCCCGCATTGACGGCTCCGGCTTCTTCGGCACCTATTGGCGCATCATGCTGCCCCTCGCCAAACCGGCGATGGTGACGCTGGGCGTCTTCATCTTCCTCAACGAGTGGAGCTCCTTCGTCTGGCCCCTCATCATCCTCTCCGACTGGAAGAAGTATCCGGTCACCGTCGGGATAGCCCTCTTCCGCGACGTCAATCAGATCAACTGGCCCGCCGTATTCGCCGGCTCCACTATCGTCTCCTTCCCCATCGTCATCCTCTTCATCATCGCGCAGGAATACATCATCGGCGGCATCAGCCTCTCCGGTCTGAAGGGATAGAAAGCCCCTGGCGGCGCGCAAAGGCAGCGCTGGTTTTCCTCACTCCTCTTCACTCTCTCCTCGCCTTTGGGCGTTCGGGCCTTCGGCCCTCCCTTGTGCAGGGGCTGCGCCCCCGCAACGCCCCGCCCTTACTAGACAACCGTGCTTATTCTTCCCCACCAATACGTCTAGCCAGCAGCGTATGCTCCCCCTTGCCGTCTCAACCTGCTGACCACACCGACCTCCAATCGCAGAAGTTACTGACCCCTGACCCCCGACCCCTGCAGTTCCGCGCCCCCGCAACGCCCCGCCCTTGCTAGCCACCGTGCTTATTCTTCCCCACCAATACGTCTAGCCAGCAGCGTATGCTCCCCCCTGCCGTCTCAACCTGTTGACCACCGACCTCCAATCGCAGCAGTTACTGACCCCTGACCCCCGACCCCTGCAGTTCGCTGCGCCCCGCCCTTGCTAGCCACCGTGCTTATTCTTCCCCACCAATACGTCTAGCCAGCAGCGTATGCTCCCCCTTGCCGTCTCAACCTGCTGACCACCGACCTCCAATCGCAGAAGTTACTGACCCCTGACCCCCGACCCCTGACCCCTGACCCCTGCAGTTCGCGGCCCGACGGCTCGATCTGCCTGTTGCCAGACGAGCACCTCGGCCCACACTGCCCGAAAACCTGGGCACACCCAAGGCCAGACCCACTATTCCCAGCTCCGACTACACTGTAGAACAGAACGCGCTTCGATATTCTCAGGAATGTCTCGTCGACTATCTGATCCGAAAAAGCGGTTTGACTGCCCACATGGGATATGCTATATTCCGGCGCAACACCTTTCTTCAATCGCCTGCCTTTCTTCCTCATTTCCATAATCGCGATCGGCCAGAACCTAATCAATAGGAGGCTAAAATGAACCATGTACTGTCTCGTCGCCAATTTCTGATCGGGACGGGTGGGCTCGCCGCTGCCGGGCTTATCGCGGCATGTGCGATGCCGGCGGCGCCTATGGACGACGATGGAGCCGAAGGCTCAGGAATGACCGGTGAACTGACGATCGACATGCAGTACGTTCCCGGCAAGGTAACCGCGGATACGCCGGTGGCGCTCCACGAGATCCTGAACATCGCGGCGGAGTACGAGGCTATGCACCCCGGCGTCGAGGTCGTCTTTGAGGAGCCGTTCAAGGCAACCGAGGCGATGACCCAGCCGACCTACTTCAAGGCCGGCGCGGCCGCGGGAACCCTGCCCGACATCACCTTCACCTACGGCCTCTCCTTCATCTACGACAAGGACACGATTGTCCCGACGACCGAGTACCTGAATCAGCCGAACCAGTATATTCCCGCCGGCCAGCCGGGCAACAGTCGCTGGCTCGACCAGTGGTTCGAGGATGTGCATCCGATCGTGCTGGCCGACGGCAACAACTACGACATTCCCGTCGGTTGGGGCGGCCCGGGACTGGTGATCGCCTATAACAAGGAAATATTCGCCGACGCCGGCCTCTCCGGACCTCCCGAAAAGACCTATTACGACTACTACCAGGCCTGCCAGCAGATCCTCGATACGGGCGTGATCCCGGTCGAGAGCACGCTGCTCAGCTGGGAATGGGACCGCATGGTCGACTACCTGGTCCGCGCCATGGGCCTGTTCGACCTGATCGACATCAACGGCGACGGCTTCTGCAGCGACGTCGAGCAGACCCGCGCCACCATCGCCGGCATCGTGCGGCTGGACGCACCCTACTGGGTCGAGCCGACGCGCATTTGGAAAGAGGTGACCAACTACTACCAGCCGGGCTACCTGCAGATGGCGCAGACCACCTCGGCGATCGGCTATGGCGAGGTCTTCATGACCGAACAGACGGCGATGGTATGGAACGCGACCCGCATCTGGCCGCAGCTGATGGAGCTGGGAGGTACCGACAAGTTCGGCGTCTTCAATCTGCCCCGCCTCACCAATAAGATGACGCCGTGGGGCGAAGAGGACCCGACCTGGCTGATCGCGCGCGGGACCGAGAGCAAGACGGTGACCAAGACCGCCAGCGAACGGGGACACGTCGACCTGGCCATCGATTTCCTCAAGTTCATGACGACGCCGGCCAATACGGAGCGGCTCATCCAGGAGCGGCTTGGCACCAACCTGGTGCTGCCGACGATCAAGGGCCTCGAAGACATCGAGGTCGACGACGACGTCAAGGGGTTGGTCAGCGACTATGAAGCAAAGACGGCCAAGCCCGGATTCTCCTCCGACCGCATCGGCGACTGGCACTTCTGGTACGAGTGGTTCTCAGCCATTCAGGCCTACTTCGCCGACGATATGACACTGGAAGAGATGATCCAGATTCAGATCGACGTGCTGCCGACCTTCATCGAGAATTTCCTCGTCGACAAAGAGCTGCACGAAGAGGCCGCGGAGTGGGAGAAGATGCAGGCCGACTACACCCCGCCGCCGTGGGGCGATTACACGGTCCCCAACGAACCGTTCGTGATGCCGTTCAACGCTTGACAACAGTGGATAGTGGCCAGCGGCCAGTGATCTGCTGATCACTGGCCGCTGGTCCTTGCAAACCCCATGTCAGTACAGACTGCCGACGCGGATCTCGACCGTAGACTGTGGGGCGGGCGCCGCCGGGCGCTGCGCCGCAATCTGACCGCGCTCCTCTTTCTCCTGCCCACCTTCCTCTTTCTGGCCATCTTCATGTACCAGCCGACAGTCAATGTCATCTATCATACCCTCTTTCGCTGGGACGGTTTTACGGTGGAGCGGTTCGTTGGGTTCAAGAACTACATTACGATGGTCAACGACCCCAACATGCACGTCGCCACGCGCAATCTCGGCTGGTTCTTCCTCGGCTGGATGTTGCAGCGCCTCTCGCCCTTCCTCGTGGCGGAGCTGGTCTTCAACCTGAAGCGGGAACGCACCAAATACTGGTACCGCACGCTCTTCGTGTTGCCGATGGTGGTGCCGTTTCTCGTCACGATCATGATCTGGAAGTTCATCTACAACCCGCTGCCCAAAATTGGCGTGCTCAATCGCATGCTGGGAAGTTTCGGCCTGGAGGAGTGGCAGACCGCGTGGCTGTCCGAGCCGAGCCTGGTGATTCTGGCGCTGCTGCTCGTCAGCTTCCCCTGGATCTCCGGCTGGCCGTTCATGATCTTCTACGCCGGGCTGCAGCAGATCCCCAATGAGGTGCTGGATGCGTCGGTGATGGACGGCTGCAATGTCTGGCAGCGGATGGTGCGGATCGACATTCCGCTGGTGGTCACTTCGATCCAGCTGGTGGCGATCCAGACGATGATCGGCATCATCCAGGATTTCGCCTTTGTGCTGATCATGACCGCGGGCGGGCCGGCCAAGGCGTCGCTGGTGCCCGGTCTGCTGCTCTTTATGGCCGCCTTCCGCGGGGACCAGATGGGCTACGGTGCAACCATCGGTGTGACGATGTTCATCGCCATCTTCATTCTGACGCTGCTGAGCTTCCGCTACACAACATCGCCCTTCGCCCGCACGCGACGCACCAGGGAGACCTGATGACCGAGCACACAGTCGACCGGCCCTTCACATCATCGCCCGACGCCGCGCAAGCGGATCTTGGTGCCCGGTTCACAGGCTCGCTGCATCATGCGGTGCTGGTATTTCTCCTCTTTCTGACCTTTTTCCCCTTCTTCATTGCAATCCTCACCTCGCTCAAGAGCTTTCAGCAACTGCTGGTAAATTTCTGGCTGCCGGCCTTTCCGCTGCAGCTGCAGAACTATGTGATGGCGTGGAACGAGATCTATCGCTCCATCATTAACAGCAGCCTCGTCAGCCTCGGGGCGGTTACGGGCGTGCTGCTCTGCGCGTCGCTGGCCGCGTACGCGTTTGCGCGCATCGACTTCGCCTGGCGGGACGGGGCCTACTACCTGGTGCTGTCGCTGCTGATGATCCCCAGCGTCCTCACCCTGATTGGCCGCTACCTGCTGATCGTCCAGTTCGGACTGATGAACTCGCTGTGGGGGCTGATCCTGCCCTATATCGCCGGAGGGATTGCCTTTGCCGTCTTTCTGCTGACCGGTTTCTTCTCCGATCTGCCGGAGGAGCTGTTCGAGGCGGCCAGGATGGACGGCGGCACCGAGTTGCAGATGTACCGCCTGATCGCGCTGCCGCTATCGCGACCGATCATGGCGATCGTCGGCCTGCTCACCTTTCTGTCGTCGTGGGGGGACTATGTGTGGCCGCTGCTGGTGCTGCGCTCGAAAGAAAAGTTTACGCTTATGTTGGGGCTGGCGACGTTCACCGGCAACACCCAGGTAATGTTCGGGCCGCTCATGGCCGGTTATGTGATCGCGTCGATACCGACCGCAATTATTATCATCCTGATGATGCGCACCTTCGCGGGCGCCGCCCTGGTAGGAGCATTCAAATGAGCGACGGTAAGCAATATACGGTGGGGCTCGTCGGCTGCGGCAGGATGGCGAATCTGCACGCGGAAGCGTATACGCTTGTGCCCGATACGCAGGTGGTGGCCGCCGCCGACATCGACCCCGATAAGCTCGATCTCTTCTGCGAACGCTGGTCGGTCCCCCAGCGCTATCGCAGCTATGAGGAGATGCTGACACAGGCCGACGTCGATATCGTCAGCGTCGTCACGTTGGACAATCTGCACGGCCCCGCCACGATTGCCGCAGCCGAAGCCGGCGCGCGCGGCATCTTCTGCGAAAAGCCGATGGCCTTCGACCTGGCAGAGGCCGACCGGATGATCGCGGCCTGCGACCGCGCCGGCGCCAAGCTTGTTGTCGACCACTCCATGCGCTTCGAGAAGAACTTCATCGAAGTGAGGGCGATGATCGAGCGCGGCGACATCGGCAATCTGCGCACCATCCGCGCCAACATGCTCTCGACCGACCAGCGCGATCCCAGCAGTTGGCATTCGCAGTTCGTGACCGCGGGCGGCGGCGAGCTGATGCACAATGGCACCCACCTGACCGATATCATCCGCTTCTACGCCGGCGATCCGGAGTGGGTCTTCGCCACGGTGGAGCGGGGCAACAAGGCAATCACAATCGAGGACCTCGGCGCCGGCCTGTTCCGCATGGACAGCGACTGCCTCTTCTTCTTCGAGTCGGGCGGACGGCGCCGCTACGGCACGTTCGAAATCCTGATCGAAGGCGACGAAGGCCGCCTCGTGATCCAGCACGGCGCGCGCAACAGCATGGGGAGTAGGGGCGGGTGGGCCTGGGAACCCTATCTGCACCGCTGGCGCGGGCGCACCGAGCCCGTCGAGTGGGAGCCTGTCCCCACCCAACGGGACAACGCCACCATCAACGCGGTCACCGACCTGGTCGACTGCATCGAGAATGACCGCGAGAGCATCTCGAGCGGGCGCCAGGGCCGCGCCGCGCTGGAGATGATCATGGGCGTCTACGAATCGCAGCGGCAAGGACTGGCGCGCGTCGACTTCCCGCTGCAGATCCGGGACAACCCGTTCGGAGATATGCTGGATAAAGGTCAGATATAGCGCGCGAATCCCCATGCCCCCACCGGAGGTCATCATTGTTCCGATGACGCCTTCCTACGTGGGCGCCTCACTGGCAGGAGCATCCAAATGAGCGATGGCAAGCCTTACACGGTAGGCATCGTTGGCTGTGGCAGAGTGGCCGCGTTGCACGCGGAGGCCTACACGCTTGTCCCCGGTACGCAGCTGGTGGCCGCTGCCGACATTGACGCCGACAAGCTGGACCTCTTCTGCAAACGCTGGTCGATCCCGCAGCGCTATAGCAGCTATGAGGAGATGCTGGCGCAGGCCGATGTCGATATCGTCAGCGTCTGCACGATGGACAATCTGAAGGGGCCGGTGACGATTGCCGCAGCCGAAGCCGGCGCACGCGGCGTCCTCTGCGAAAAGCCGATGGCCTTCCACCTCGAAGAGGCCGACAGGATGATCGCGGCCTGCGACCGCGCCGGCGCCAAACTGATCGTCAACCACTCGATGCGCTTTGAGGCGAATTACATTGATGTAAAGAAGATGATCGAGCGCGGCGACATCGGCAATCTGCGCACGATCCGGGGCCACCTGCTCACCTCCGATCAGCGCGACCCCGCCAGCTGGCATTCGCATTACGAGACCGCGGGCGGCGGTAATATGATGCACGACGTCACGCATCTCTTCGATCTGATCCGCTTCTACGCCGGTGATCCGGAGTGGGTCTTCGCCACGGTGGAGCGGGGCAACAAGACGCTCACAATCGAGGACCTCGGCGCTGGGCTGTTCCGCATGGACAGCGACTGCCTCTTCTTCTTTGAGTCGGGCGGACGGCGGCGCTACGGCACGTTCGAAATCCTGATCGAAGGGGATGAAGGGCGGCTGGCGATCCAGCACGGCGCCGGCAACAGCCTCGAGCGGGCCGGCGGCTACGGCTGGGAACCCTATCTGCACCGCTGGCGCATGCAGACCGAGCCGGTCGCATGGGAGCCGTTGGCCACGCAACGGCAACACGCGTGGGTCAACGCGGTCACCGACCTGGTTGACTGCATCGACCAGGACCGCGAGAGCGTCTCTAGCGGACGGCAAGGCCGCGCCGCGCTGGAGATGATCATGGCCGTCTACGAATCGCAGCGGCAGGGATTGGCGCGCGTCGACTTCCCGCTGCAGATCCGGGACAATCCGTTCGGAGATATGCTCGAGAGAGGTCAGATATAAGGAAGCAATGCCCATGCGCCCACCGGACCTGACGCACCAGCTCATCTACAAGAACCCCCACGCCTACTGCGCCTGGCCGGACATCAAGATCCTGCAGGACGGCGAGTGGGTACTGGCCTTCTGCGAGGCGATGCGCCGCCCCGCTATCACGCATCTCGACCCGAGCCTGCTCAATATGCTGCTGCGCTCCGAGGACCGCGGACAGAGCTGGCACGGGCCGCAGGTGATCGCCGGTTACGACTTCGCCGGCATGGATGACCCTGGCATGATGCAGCTTTCCAGCGGTGTGCTGCTGGTCAATACAGCGCGCAACACCTTTGTCTCGCTCGACGCAGCCGACGCCGACGCGGCCTACGCACGCTACAGACGCAGCGAGGGGTTTCCATGGGCCGGCTCTTTTCCGGTGGCGGAGGGTACCTATGTGCATCGTTCCGAAGATGGCGGCCGCACCTGGAACGGGAGCGCACGCGTCGATGTCTCCCCCTTCGTCTCCGGGTACACGCTGCGACCCATCACCGAGCTCGAAGACGGGAGCCTGCTTCTCCCATGTTACGATGAAAGCCAGGTCCCGTGTCCCTCATTTGTCGTGCCCTCTTACGATCAGGGCCGCACATGGCGCGGCGCACGTCTGATCGCGATCGATGATACGATCGGCTTCTTCGAACCTGCCCTGCTTGCGCTGCCGGGCGGACGTGTGCTGGCGCTGCTGCGCACACACGAAGAAGGCAACTATCATCTCTACCAGTGTCATTCGGACGACGGCGGGCGCACCTGGAGCAGCGCGCAGCCGACGCCGATGCGCGGCCTGCCGCCCCACATGCTGCGCCTGCAGGATGGCCGCCTGCTGTGCGTCTACGGCTGTCGTTGGGCGCCTTTCGGGATTCGCGCCTGCTTGAGCAACGACGAGGGCGCGAGCTGGGATATCGACAACGAACTGATCCTCCGGGACGACTTTCCCAACCGAGATCTGGGCTATCCTACCTCGGTACAGCGGCCCGACGGCTCGATCTGCACCGCTTACTATGGTCAGGATGACGAGGGCGTTACCTGCATCCAGGCCAGCTCATATCGGATTCCGGACTGAACGCGGATTCGGTATCGGTCTGGCGCGAATTTGACGAGCAATATGCACAAAAGCACGGCCGCGATGGCGACCATGCCCTTTGCCAGTCGGATTGCAGTGTAGTACGGGAAGTGGCGACGGGTGGACTTGAACCACCGACCTAGGGATTATGAAGCCCTCGCTCTAACCGCCTGAGCTACGTCGCCGGGCCAAAACAATCTGTGACTCGTAAAACCCAAACTCAAAAATGAACCGCCGACCGATTGCGGTTCGGCGGCTCTATTAAACTGAGGTAGCGGGGGCAGGATTCGAACCTGCGACCTTCGGGTTATGAGCCCGACGAGCTGCCACTGCTCCACCCCGCAACAGTAAAGAATAGTCTAACACACCAAACGCGCGGCGTCAAATTCTAGCGTCTCGCGCTTTCAACAACCCCCTGCCAGAGTTCCCTCTTCCAACACGTCCAACAGGGTGCACTCAACCTACTCCTGAATCTGCTGCAACAAGGACTGCCACCAGGCCCAATCCAAGGGCCGGAAGGAATCCCCCTCTACCACCGGGGTTGGTGCCGCAGGCGGGCTACCCGCCCGCGCGGCCGGCTGGTCCAACAGAATGTAGACCTCATCTCCCTCCTGAATGTAGCCCAATTCGCCGCGCGCCATCTGCACGACATACTCGTCGCTCGTCGCATAACGCAACTGGGCTTCCAGGTCCAGCGTGCTCTGCTCGCCGCGCGCAATGTTCTGCCGCATCTCGGCCACCTGCGCCTGCACGGCGCCCAACTCGCGCAACTGCTCTACATGCTGGAACAGAAAATACAGCCCAATAACAACCCCCAGCAAAAGCAGGGCCGGATAGGCCGGGTGACGCTGGCGTCGTACATCTTGCGAACCTGGATTTATCGGGACTCGGACAAGACCCATCGACTATTCTCGGCGGACAGCGTCGCGTAAAGATTGACAGCGCCCCGCCGGAAAGGACGCAGCCCGAGGGAACTCAGAACACGACAGGATAAGAACAAAAGGAACCCGGACGGATCATCTGGGTCCCCTTGATGCCGCAGGAGGGATTTGAACCCCCACGAGCTAAAGCTCACTACGCCCTGAACGTAGCGCGTCTTCCGATTCCGCCACTGCGGCTCAGTGAACTATTTTATATCACGGGGGTATATTCCCTGTCAAATCATTTCCACAGAATATACCGTCTGCGTTGCTGTTTTGGCGTCTCTCCGGCGAGAGAAAGTTGGGCAAATGTACGTGTTCAGATGGCAGGAGAAAGCCTCAGTTCCCGCTTAACTGTTGATTCGCAGGGACGCGGCGCGTAAGGATATACCAATCGGGGAAGGTAGCGAACCGGTCAGCCGGCGTGTTCAACGGCCCAATCTGGACCGCCTTGACTCGCTCGCTGACGCCGTAGGTATAAACAGGGTAGTAGAGCGGGATCGCAGGCACGTCGTCGGCAAAGATATGCTGGAACACTGCATAGTGGGCCTTGCGTTTCTCCGGGTCCACCGTGCTTCTGGCCTCGATCATCAACGTATCCGCGTCCTGATGGGACCATCCACCGAAGTTCTGGCCCGTACCGATCTGGCTGCTGTGATAAAGAGGAAAGGGATCGGGGTCGCCGCTGATATCCCAGCTGAGGAGAGCGGCTTCAAAACGCCGCGGCGTCAGGAATTCGGTTACGAAGCCGGCGAAACTGACGCTCTCCACCACGACATTGACGCCCACAGCCTGCCAGTCCGCCGCAATCTGTTCGATCAGCGCTACCCGGGTTGGCTCGTCGTTCGTGACCAAAGTGAGCTGTAAGGACAGCCCGTCTTTGTCACGCGTGCCATCACCGTCCGAGTCGACCCAGCCGCTCTCGGTCAGAAGACGGTGCGCTTCACCCGGGTCATAATCGTATGAGGGTGTATCCGACGCGTGCCCCCAGTTGTTCGACGGGATGGGAGACGAGGCCAGTACACCGTGCCCACCAACTACATCATCGAGAAGCCGCTCGCGGTCCAGGGCGTGATAGAACGCACGGCGTACGTTAACATCCTGCAAAAAGGCGACATCCGGATTCTGCAGGTTAAAAATAACACCGACATAGGTCGATAGCGGCGCGGAAAAAAGCTGTAAATCGGTACGGTCCTGTGCCAACGATATGTCCGACTGCATTACCTGGCTCACACCATCCAATTCGCCTTCCGTATAGGCCGCGTAAATCGAAGGATAGTCAGGATAGAAATGAAACTCGAGTGCCGAGACCATGGGAATGGCCCCATTGGAAAACGGACTGCGTTCCAGCCGTATGAACTGCGCCGATGTCAACGTTGCCTGCATCGGCCCGTTGCCAACCGGGCGTGCATTGAGGGGGCTCGTCAGCAGTTCAGACGCGGGCACGTCCTGCCAGATATGTTTTGGCAACAGTCCCACAGTCGTGAAGTCGAGGAACGGGGCAAACGGCTCGTCCAGGAGAAGGCGCACTGTGTACTCGTCAACCGGCTCCACCGTGACCGAACGCCACAACTCCGCCAGGTCGGGCAGGATCGGTGAATCCGGGTTCTGCATCATCTCGATCGTAAACAGTACATCATCGATGGTCACCGGTTTGCCGTCGTGCCAGTACTGGTTCTCACGCAGGGTAAAGGTATAAGCTAGCCCATCCGGGGCCGTCCAGCGCTCGGCCAGGTCCGGCACCACCCGCCCCTGTTGATCGAGGCGCGTCAGGCCGCGAAAGAGAAGGCTGCACAGATCGCGGTCGATATCGTGCGTGTGGCACAACAGTGGATTGATGTACTGAGGGTTTCCGGCAACGCCTTCGCGAAAGACGCCGCCCCGCTCCGGGACCAGAACTGTGGAGACGTTGTACGCCGTGACGCCCATCAGAAGCGTCAGAAGTATGATTCCCACGACGGCCAGCAGCATCTGCCAGCGAATATACCGGCCCAACGGCGCCGGCGTCACCGGAGGCGCAACCGGTCCCCGCAGATAACCGGAAGGAGGGGTCGTAGGCAATCGAGGCGTCTGAGACGCTCCGCGGGCCCCAGGATTCGCCGACCTCCCGAATGGCTGTTGTTCTGACATGGGAAAAATAACAGTGGCCTGTGATCAGCGGCCACTGCTGTTCTAGCGAAGAGCGACTGTCACGAGACTGAGTAGGAGAAATATCGACGCCAATGTGAGCGTCAGATTGAACATTGTCTTCTCCACGCCGCGACGGGTGCGCTGGACACCGGCATCGCCCCCAAAGGCGGTGCCCAAACCACTACCTTGACCCTGCAACAGGACGATGCCGATCAATGTCAGGGCAATGATAACCGTTGCGATCATAAAGAAAACATCCATCATTCACCTCGGAAGTGTGACATGCTGTGCTTTCCACGCGTAGACAAAAATACCCAAACACTGTGCCGTCTGATCGTCTCTTTGTACAACTGTGGTCAGCGACAATCTAACACGTGCTGGGCGACTACACAGGAAGATTCAGATGCAAGGTACCGACAGAAACGAGAAGGCCGACTCGGCCTTCTCGTCGATCGCCAGTCTATCCTTTGCTACCTGTCCAAGCCCTGGCGTAAGCGGCAATCAAAGCGAACGTTAGACCTTCTCAGGCGGATTCGTCTCAGAACTCACCGCAGGCTCAGCGCTCTCCGCGGCGGGTGGGGCGTCCGTTGGCTCTGAATCATCCTCATCACTTCCATCCTTGGCAGCCCGGCGAAATTCGCGGATACCTTTGCCCAGCCCACCAAACACCTCCGGCAGTCGCCCAACGCCAAAGAAGATGATGACGATCACCAGAATCAGAATCAACTCGGTCGGACCCAGGGTCGGACCCAACAAAAAGAACGGCGCTATATTTCCTAGGAAAGGCATTTGCTAAGCTCCTTAGCTCACAGTATGCGGAGCGCATTGGCATTCTTATCAGTCCTTCTTCAATCGCTGCATTATACCATGATTGCCTCAACCGACAAATACGGATATCGAAAAAGATACAGTCCGGATCAGGGTCCATCCAGACTGACCGCCCGCACGGCCTGACCCCCTTCCCCACCCCAGATGCCCGCTGAATCACCCTGGGCGGGGGCATCCCCAAATGGCGGTGACCCCTCGAATACCTCTCTCTGCAACCAAGCCACGGTCAGTTCCCGTTCCGATCTCCGGCAACCATCCACCGACCACTAACCACTGACCCCTGACCCCTGCAGTTGTGCGTTCGGGCCTTCGGCCCTCCCTTGTGCGGGGGCTGCGCCCCCGCAACGCCCCGCCCTAACGAGACCACCGTGCTAATTCTTCCCCAGCAGCGTGTCTAGAGAAAGGTGTTTAGCCAACAGTGTCTTCCTTCCCACGTGCTATCTCAGGCCTCCGACCCCTGACCCCCAACCCCTGACCCCTGCCCCCCCCGATGCACCTCTTCCATCCGCCCGTCCAAATGTGCTAGAATGAAGGCCCTGAAGCTTCAGGACAGTTACGATTAGGACGCGCCTCAATCCCATGACTGCGCCAACGCGCGACGCCTCTCTTGAACAGGGGCGCATGCAACCATCTCTCCTGTCCACAGACGGCGAACCGGTCGAACCGGCCGGCGCACTGACGGAACTCCAGATCCGCGACTTCGCGATCATCGACCGGCTGCACCTTCGCTTCCACTCCGGATTAAACATTCTTACCGGAGAAACCGGCGCCGGCAAGTCGATCATTATCGACGCCATCGGACTCCTATTGGGCGACCGCGCAACCGCGGACATGGTGCGGGCAGGCACAGACCGGGCGGAGGTCGAAGCGATCTTCCAACTGGAAGCTGGGATGCCGTCGAGCGAATCCGATAGACCACACAGCGCTCCTGACGGCTCGCCCGAAGCAGACGACATCCACAGCCTGCTGGAAGCCGAAGGCCTGGACGACCCCGACGCGCCCGAAACGCTTATCCTCAGTCGAGAGGTGCGCCGCAGTGGACGTAATTTCTGCCGTGTCAACGGACGCACGGTCTCCCGCAAGCTTCTGAGTGAACTGGCCGCCCTGCTGGTCGATATCCACGGACAGGGGGAGCATCTGAACCTGCTCCGTCCCCGCACACACGTGGACCTGCTGGACCGGTACGGCGGACTGCTTCCCCTGCGCCGCAACCTGGCCCGAAAGGCGCACCAGGTTCAGCATGCCCGCAGAGAGTTGGAGCGGATGCGTAGCGATGCGCGCACCATCGCGCAACGTCTCGACCTGCTCAGCTTTCAGGTAGAAGAGATTTCTGAAGCGGCCCTCGAAGCCGGCGAAGAGAGAGACCTCGAAGTGGAGCGTAAGCGGCTCAGCAATGCCGAAACGCTCATGCAACTGGCGAACGGCGCCGCAAACCTGTTGAACGAAGGCGAAGGCGGGATGCCAGCCGTAACCGACGGCCTCAGCGAAGCCGTCGGCCGTGTCGAGCGGCTGGCCCGCATCGACGATGGCATGGCCGACGCAGCCTCAACCGGGCAGGGTCTGCTCGAGGAGCTGTCCGATCTGGCGCGGGATCTGCAGGGCTACGCCGACGGGCTGGAGTTCAATCCGCAACGACTGACCGAAGTCGAAGAGAGGCTGGCGCTGATCGAGAATCTCAAGCGCAAGTACGGCGACACGACCGAAGAGATCCTGGCCTTCGCAGCCGCAGCGCAGACCGAGTTGGACGAGCTCAGCAACTGGGAGGCGCAGACGGCCGCGCTCGAGGAGAAGGAAGAGAAACTCCTGCGCGACATCGGAGCACTTGGCGCAGAGTTGAGCCAGGCGCGGGTCGCCGCCGGCGAGAAGATGGCCCGGCAAGTGGAAGCGGAACTGGCGCAATTGAGTATGGACCGTGCCCATTTCGCCGTCGCCGTCGATATGGAGGAGCAAGAGGATGGCGCATACCTTCCCGACGGGCGCCGCGTCGCCTTCGGCAGCCATGGCGTCGATCGGATTGAATTTCTGATCAGCGCCAATCCCGGCGAGCCGGTCAAACCGCTGGCCAGGGTGGCCTCCGGCGGCGAGACCGCGCGCCTGATGCTGGCGCTGAAGGGCGCGCTTACCCAGGCCGATCAGACGCCAATTCTGATCTTCGATGAGATCGACCAGGGCATCGGCGGCCGTGTCGGTGGTGTCGTCGGCGAGAAACTCTGGGATCTGACCGGCCAGCGGCCGCCCGGCACCGCCCCCAACCGCGCCGACGCCGGCGAACCGAATGCTGGCCCGCTGCGCCATCAGGTGCTGTGTATCACCCACCTGCCCCAGCTGGCTGCCTTTGCCGACCTCCACCTGACCGTGCGCAAACGGACCTTCGAGAGTGACGGCCAGCTGCGCACCGGCACCGACGTGCTTCCAATCGAGGGGCCGGCGCGCATCGAAGAGCTTACGCAGATGTTGGGGGCCGTTAGCGACGCCGGACGGCAGTCCGTTGTGGAGATGTTGGCTGCCGTCGATCAATTGCACAGCGGCAGCCCGTGACCGGTGCCTTAGGTCGCGGGCCGTTGATAGGAATACAACAGATGTCTAGACGCCGCGGGAAAAACACGCATCAGCGAAACGGTACACTGCTGACAACGCTCTATCGCACCTTCTATCTCTCCTGTCTGCTGCTGGGGATGCTCCTGACCATGATAGACGGTGTGCAGGCGGCCATCCCTGCCGGGCCGCATCGCGCCGACTTGGCTGCCCAGGAAAAGGAGATCGTTGCACAGTCGAACTCCACCCTCGTTCTGGTCCTGACGTTCCGCGGGGCGGTGACGCCCGTTCTGCGCCAGTATCTCAGCGGAGCGATCGAAGACGCGCAGCTGGAGGGGGCCGAGGCGGTGATCCTGCGCCTGGACACCCCCGGCGGCAGTGTCGATGTGACCAAGCAGATCGTGCAGGATATGCTGGCCTCGCCTGTACCGATCGTGGTATACGTCGCGCCGTCCGCGGCGCAGGCCGGCAGCGCCGGCACCTTTATCACCCTGGCCGGGCACGTTGCCGCCATGGCGCCCGGCAGCAGCATCGGCGCGGCCAGCCCCGTCGGCGGCCAGGGCGAAGACATTGGCGACACCATGGAGGCGAAGGTCGTAAACATCCTCAGCGCCGATATCGAGAATCTGGCCTCGCGTCGCGGCGAGGAAGCGGTGGAGTGGGCTGTCGCAGCCGTCCAGGAGGCGGCCGCGGCCACAGACACGCGTGCGCTCGAACTGGGCGTCATCGACTTCATCGCCACCGACGTGGCCGATCTGCTGGATCAGATGGACGGCTTCGTCGTCACGGTGCAGGGCCAGGAACGCACGCTGAACACCGCCAATGCCCGCATTATGCCGCAGAACCTGTCGCCGCTGCAGGAGTTTCTGAACTTCATCAGCAACCCCACCGTCGCCACGATTCTGCTGACCCTCGGCTCCATCGGGCTCATCGCCGAAATCTACAACCCCGGCACCTTCATTCCGGGCATGATCGGCCTGATTAGTCTGCTGTTGGGGCTCTACTCGCTGGGCCAGTTGGAGGCGAACTTCGCCGGTCTGGCCCTGATCGGGCTGGCGCTGATTCTGCTGGTGGCCGAAGCCTTCACGCCGGCCTTTGGCGCGCTCGCATTGGGCGGCACCATCGCTTTCATCTTTGGAAGCGCCCTGCTCTTCGACGCGCCGGGCCTGGCTGTGCCCTGGGTGACGATCATCTCCCTCGGCGTCGCCATGGGCGCCTTCGCCCTCTTCGTCGGCGGCAAAGTGGTAGCCGCCCAACGCCTGGGCACGGCAACCGGTAGCGAAGGCGTGATCGGCTCCTTGGCGACCGTACGCGTTCCCTTTGCAGACAACGGCCGCGGCAAAGTCCTCCTCGCGGGCGAGCTATGGAACGCGCAACTGCGCCGCGCATCTTCCGATGAAGCGGAGTCGGCCGAAGTCGGCGATCAGGTCACAGTGGAGGGGAGAGAGGGCTACATCCTGGTCGTCAGCCCCCGCGAGGAAAGTGGCGAGAACTGAACCGCGGCGATTCCAACTCGGGCCCATCTCAACAGGGCCCAACCAACTCCCTGAGCGCATCACGAAGAACTTGAAAACGCCGCGGAAAAAGAGGCGCGCTCGCTAAACCTCAGCCGACGGACACAAATCGGCCAGCGTACAGTTGGCGCAATCCGGCTTGCGCGCGTCGCACACCCGCCGCCCGTGGAAGATCAACAGATGGGAGATGTCGATCCAGTCTTCGGCCGGTATGAGCGCCATCAGGTCCTTTTCGATCTTCTCCGGGGTCTTCTGCTCGGTCAGGCCCAGCCGCTGGGACAGCCGCTTGACATGCGTGTCCACAACGACGCCGTCGGCCAGGCCGAAACAGACGCCGCGCACGACGTTGGCGGTCTTGCGGGCCACGCCGGGCAGCCTGGTCAGCTCATCCATCTCCCGCGGCACTTCCCCACCGAACGCCTGGCAGATCAGAGCGCTTGCGCCCTGCAGGCTTTTGGCCTTGTTGCGAAAGAAACCGGTCGAGCGAATCAGCGCCTCCACCTCTTCTCGGTCGGCGGCGGCCATCGCCTCCGGCGTCGGGAAACGTTCGAACAGCGCCGGCGTCACCTGGTTGACCCGCTCGTCAGTACACTGGGCCGAAAGGATCGTCGCCACCAGCAGTTGAAACGGGTTCTGGTGATCTAACGCGCAGTGCGCATCCGGATGCGCGGCACGCAGGCGGTCGATCAACTCCGACATCACGAAAGCTCCGGCGAAGGGCGGCGGAGCGAAACCAGGTCGTCCGAATCGTCAATTCGCTGCCAGGGGTAATAGATCCAGTCCTCGGTCAGTTCCGCGTAGTAGTCCGGCTTCTCCTTCTCGAAAAGATTCTGCCGCTGCTTCCAATGGAGCACCGCGGTCTCCGCGGTCGCACCGCTTCCCTCCACACGGCTCTTCACGGTGACGATAGTGCGCCCCCGATCCCAGATATTATCCACGATCAAAATCTTTTTGCCCTCCAGCAGCGTCTCGGCGGGAAACTGCTGGAAGCGGGGCCAGCTCATCTCCACCCCCACGCCGGGCCCGCTCTGAAACCCGACCGCCGCGGTCAGCACATCCTTCATCTTCAACGCCTCCGCAATCATGCCGCCCGGCACAATTCCCCCGCGGGTGATCAGGAGGAGCGCATCATAGGGCGTATTCAGCTGCATCACGACCTTGGTGATCAACTCCTCCACGTCGTGCCAGTTCAAGTAAACTCTTGCCATCTGTTCCTCCACCGTTCGCCCGCTGCCAAGTGATCAGGTTGCCGCCAACGGGCTGGTATGCTGGAGGCGGCGGCAGCCTCCGCAACGCTTGCAGGCAGGGGTGCCCGCAACAGTTTTCCATCAAGGATTTGAATTATCCGCCTGTCCTGCGGATTCAGATCCATATAATATACCCAAAAACGCGCTCGCGGCGCCGGCATCGACGCGACGATCGCGCGCGATTAGTTCTACGACCGTCGCCCCGCCCCGCTCGACCTCTACCCCAAAGACCGCCTCCGAGTTTCCATCAGTATCTTCTCCCGGCGCCATCAGCGTAACCGCCTCGGGCAGCGCAACATGCAGGCTGTACGCCCCGGGCCGCAGATCGAAGAAGCGGAACTCGCCCAGCGCATCGCTCTCCGTCCGCGCGATCACCATGCCCGCGCTGTCAACGAGCTCAACCGGCCTGTTCGGAATCTGCACACTGCCGGCGATCCACGCGCCGCCCCCCGGCCGCAATGTCAACACCAGGGGATCGTGGTCGCTGGAGCCATATACCGGCGCGAGGCCGGGAACGCCCTCCACGCCGCCTGGCTGGGCAATGGGAAAGTCGGCGTTGATATGCGCGATATCCATCCCGCCGAAATCGGGCATCAACCCCGGGCTCAGCAACAGATGGTCCAGCGTCTGGCTGGCCCCGTTAAAGATGTAGGTGTAGCGGTCCTGCAGCGGCAGCGCGTCAAAGGCATGCCAAAGGAGAAAGTGACCCGCCTCGCGAGCCGCGCCGTCAGCGGGCTGCGGGCCAAGTCGCAGGGTCTCTACCGGTCTGCTCGCCTGGAAATCATTCAGGTCGCCCAGCACGATGACATGCGCGTCGGGATCAATATCCAGGCGGGCCTGCACAATCGAGGCCGCGTGCTCCGCCTGCAACGTCCGATGCACGACGTTCACCGACTCATCCCCGCGCTTGCTGCGCCAGTGATTGACCACCACCGTCAGCGGGTAGTCCTCCCCCCACGGGCCGCGTACAAGCAGGTCCGCGACCAGCGGCGGCCGGCTGAAGAGCGGCAACAGCCGCGCCGGGCACTGCCCCGGCACCAGCCGTACACTGAAACTGAAGCGGGTGCATGCCTGCTCGTTCTCGGCGCTGACGACCGTCACCCGGTCGTCGCGTACAAGCAGGCTGTTCGTAAGCGGGAAATCGGAGCTGGCGGTTCCGGGGCCGGCAAATGCAACTGCGCTGTACGCCAGCCCGCTGATCTCGGTCAGAACCCGCGCCAGGTTTTCGGCGTCCTCCGGCTTGCCGGTCTCCTGCAGACCAACAATTTCACAGTTCTGCAAACCGCCCGCGATGGCCTCCGCGCGCTGCCGCAGCCCAGCCTCGTAATCCGCCGCGTTGCGCAACTGGTCCACGCCCCGACCCAGCCCCAACACGTTGAACGAGCAGACCCGAAAGGCGCCTGCGTCCGGCTGGGCCGTTTGCTCGGTCGACCCGTGCCGGGAGAGCACCTCCACCTCCTGTCCCGGCAGCGGCAGCAGCAGATACTTGCCGAAGCTGTAATCGACAACCGCCAGCACCGGCGTCCCCGGCTCGGCCGCGCGTACCTGCACGCGGTCCCCCCAGGCCGCCGGCGGCAGACTCGCGCCCAGCCCGTTGCCCAGGAAGATCAGCCCGGCGGCATCGGCCGCGTTGGTTTGGAAGACCCGCCCGCCTTGTACGAAGGGCAGGGCCTGTTCGGCGATGAGCGCGATCTCGACGTTGCCGTTGCTGAACCGCTTAGTCGGCCCCTGCACCACGCCCTGCAGCGCTTCGAAAGCAACGAGCATGCCTTCGAACTGCTCCAGCAATGACTCTGGGTCGACGTTGGGTGCCGGCAGGGGGGCCAGAGGCGCCGCCAAGGCGCCGCCCTCGCACAACTCGATAGGCAGCGTCGAAAGCGCACGCGGCGTGGTCAGCTCTGTCTTTTCGTAGTATTCGGTCGCTTCCGCGCCGCGCACGAGGATGCACTCGCCCGCTTTCACCCTCGGCGCCGAGGAGGTGTAGACGAAGATGCCGTCGCTGGTCTGAGGATTGCCGTCTCCAGTCGGGTCCTGCAGGTAAAACCCGTTCGACTGCACACCGCTCACCAGGCCGAACGTCGAAACGCGGTCCTGCGACAAGGGCGTACTCGCCCCGTCGCCCTGAATGAGGTAAATCGGTGTCAAATCATCCGGCAATTCAGAGGGCGCGGGCGCCGCCGCCGCCGGACGGGCAGCCAGCCACAGCGCGCTCACCAGCACCATTCGGATGATCAGCGGCCACCGCGCAGACAATCGAGAAATCATACCATTTCTTGTGTAGGGGCAAGTCGAATCGCCGGAGGAACCTTTCGCTGTATCGTGAACGTACATTATAGCATACAGCCGGCCCTCCGGCCCCCAGATTACGCCTCCTGTTGTTGCCGTTACCCACCGCAGGCGTGCATCCCCAGATGGGAGTGAACTCTCGTATACCTCGTGTTGCAACCAAGCCACGATCATCTCCAGTTCCAATCTCCGTCAAACCAAGAGGTGTTACTCACTCCTCTCTCCTCTTCACTCTCTCCTTGCATTTGGGCGTCCGGGCCTTCGGCCCTCCCTTGTGCAGGGGCTGCGCCCCCGCAACGCCCCGCCCTTGCTAGCCACCGTGCTGGCTATTCGCCATCATAGTGTCTAGAGTAAAGTGTCTAGCCAACAATGTCTCCTCCCCCACTTGCTGTCTAAACTCACTGACCACTGACCACCGACCACTGACCACCGACCACTGACCACTGCAGTTCCCCAGTTGCCACCGGCTTTACAGGCGGCGTATAATGTTTCTTCATGTGCCACTGCTGTGCCGATCGCGGTGGCTGGCCACAGGTATTTCCAGAACGCGAGACCCGGATGAGCGCTGAATTTGAACTGCTGGCAGACGGTCTCGGCGCTGGCCCCCCGCCCACCGGCTGGGTCGCCATCGTCGACACGCCGGTACTGATCCTCGTCGGTGTGACCGGCGTGGGCAAAAGCACAACCGTCGATGCCCTGCGCACCCGCATGGGCGCTGTCGCGCTCCTGCCCAACAGGCGCAAGCTGGCCGATCTCCTCGTCATCCCGGCGGTCCAGCGTTGGGACGGGGACCCGCCCACCGCGGTGACGGACCGGCGGCAGCGCTTCGACTACACGGGCCGCTACCGGCAGCGCTATCCCGGTGGGCTTGCCCACGCCTTCAGCCGTCTGGTGCTGCAAGAGCAGGCCGCAACGCCCGCCGCCGGCGCACTGAACATTTTCGACGGACTGCGCGGCGCCGACGAAGTCACCTTTGCCGCGCAGAACCTCCCCCTGGCCCGCTTCGCCGTCCTCAACGCGCCCGACGTTGTGCGCGTGGAAAGACTGCTGCAGCGCCAGGATGCCTTCGATCAGGTGGACGGAAACACCGCCGTCCGCTTCTGCTGGGAGGAGATGGCGGAAGGACGCGACCTCTTTACACGCCAGGAGCGGGACCACCTGTCTGCGCTCGTAAACCGGGGCGAAGTGGACGGCGCCGAACTCGCGGCCAAGCTCGCCATCGTCGCCGCCGAGCGCCGCAACTACGATCCGCACGCCGCCGTCGAAATCCTGCGCGCCGCCGCCCCCGACCGCACCGTCGTCGTCGATACCACCACCCATACCCCCGACGCAGTGGCCGCAGAGCTGGAGCGGCTCGCGGCTAGCTGAACGCCGGACTTTCCATGCCTACCACCATCGAAGCCATCGAACCGATCCCTTTTCGCCTCCCCCTCCGCGAACCCCTGCGCTGGGGCGCGGCCAGCGAAATGCAGGAGGCCCGCCACGTCCTCATCCAGGTGCGGCTGAACGACGGCGCCGTAGGCTGGGGCGAAGCGCCGCCCCGGCCCACGATCTACGGAGAGACCGTATCCAGCATCTGCAGCGTCGTCCGCCAGGAGCTAGCGCCCCGCCTCGTCGGCGAGATGCTCGACGACTCCACCCTCTCTAATCTCTATGCCCGTCTGCAGACGGTCAAGAACAACCAGGCCGCCCGCGGCGCCCTCGATATGGCCCTCCACCATGCCCTCGCTACCAGCCGCAACCGTACCCTCTACAACCACCTCGGCGCCAGTAGCGCCCAGGTGCGCGTGAGCTATATTCTGGGCCTCGGCGAAATCGATGACAGCCTCGCAGAGGCCGAACGGATTGTCGCCCAGGGCGTGCGTGTGTTGAAGGTGAAGGTGGGGCAGGACTGGGCCGCCGACCTGCAACGTCTGCAAATCCTGCGCGAGCAGTTCGGGGATCAGGTCGATCTCTACGTCGACGCCAACGAATGTTTCCAGCCGCAGAACGTGCGCCAGCGCCTGCAAAAGATGGCCGAGCTCAACGTGCTCTACTGCGAGGAACCGCTGCCGGTGGAGCTGATCCTGGCCCGCGCCGCAATGCGCAAAGCCTGTGCGCGCGCCGGCGGCTCCACACTCCCCCGGCTCATCGCCGATGACAGCGTCTTCAGCGCCCGCGACCTGCGCCGGGAGTTGAGCATGGACACCTTCCACATCCTCAACATCAAGACCGCCCGCACGGGCTTCACCGAATCGGCGCAGATGCTCAACCAGGCCCTGGTTGGCGGCAAGGCGGTCATGGTCGGTTCCCAGGCCAGCACCGGCTGGGGGACCGTGCTCGCCGCGCTCTTTGCCGCCAAGCCCGGCATCGACCTGCCGTGCGAATTGAGCTTCTTCCTCAAGCTGCAGGAGGATCTGCTGACCCGGCCGCCAGTGCTCCGCGACGGCTACCTGGACGTAAGCGCTCTGGCCCAGGCAGAGATTGACGCCGACCGGTTGCGCGACGCGCGGCTGAAGGCGTAGCCCTAAGCACCGCCAGGTCAACAGTCTCCCCGCAGTAGCGCCGCCATCCGCCCCGCCGCCAATCACCCCCAACCCATTTCCGCGCTATCGACACCTGCACCCATCCGTGCGATAATGACGGCTCCAAGACTCCGTCACAGCCACAAGAGAGTGTCACATGAAAAGCTTCAATGGGATTTTCCCGGCCATCATCACGCCGATGACCGCTGATGGCCGCCTCAACGAGGACGCCTTTCGCCAGGTAATGGAGTTCAACATCCAGGCTGGTGTACACGGCTTCTGGGTGGCCGGCGGCACGGGCGAAAGCGTCCTCCTCGACGACGCCGAAAACTGCCGCATCGCCGAGATCGCCTCCGACCAGAATCAGGGGCGCACTGCCAACATCATGCACGTCGGCGCACCCACCACCGCCCGCTCCGCCCGCCTCGCCGAACACGCGGCCAGGGCCGGCGTCGAAGCCATCTGCTGCGTCCCGCCCTTCTTCTATGGCCAGAGCGACAGGGGCATCGTCGAGCACTACCGCGTCGTCGCCGCCGCCGCCGATCTTCCCTTCTTTGTCTACAACCTCCCCAGCGCCACCGGGGTCGAAATCACGCCCGATCTCATGGCCAAGATTCAGGAGCGCGTGCCCCAGCTGGCCGGGCTCAAACATTCCGCGCCCTACATCCCCTACGTCAAGTCCTTCGCCGAAATGGGTCTCTCCTGCCTGATCGGAAACTGTCGCCTCTTCCTGCCTGCGCTGCTGATTGGCGCCACCGGCTGCGTCGACGGCCCCCCCAACATGGCCCCCGAACTCTGGGTCAATATCTGGCGCGCCTACGAGGCCGGCGACATCCCCGCAGCCCGCAAAGCCCAGGAGAAGGCATCCACCGCCGCCGAAGCCCTGAGTGTGACCGCCAAATTCCACGGCACCATCAAGGCAGTACTAGGCCAACGTCTCGGTATCGACTGCGGCGACCCGCGCCTGCCCGGCGAACCCCTTACCGCCGCAGAGCGCGCCAAACTGACCGACAAGGTAGTTGCCCTCGGCCTCGACTGCAATGGTTAACTGCAATGGTTAATAGTTGGCGTGGTCAGTAACTGCTGTGGGGAAGTTTATGATGGCTAGTTGCCCGCGGCCGCGGGCAACTAGCCATTTCAACTAGCCACTGCAACTACTCGTCAGAGGCTTCTACCACCTGGCGTCGCCAGGTGTCTTCAAATTCCTCGTCGGTCAATTGACCCTGGAGCCATACCTCCGCCGCCCTCGTCGCCACCAGGGTCGCGGATGTTGTCCTGTTGAAGGTGCCGGCGACGACCACAAGGCCGTCCGGTTCGGAGGTCATGCGGGGCAGGATACGTGACAGTTCAAAGATCAGTTGACGTTCCAGGTCGCCGTACGCCTCCCCGTCAACCGCCAAATCGACGGCATAGGCCACGACCAGCGTCCGCTGCCCCTCTTCATTCTCCTCCACGTCCAGATAGCGGATCTCTACGTCCGCCTCCTGCAGTACCGCCACCGCAGTGGAAATGGCCTCATCGTCCTCAAGCTGCATCGATGGGTCCGGCGTAGGCCGCGCCGCCCTCTCCTCGCAGCGCTCTAACACGCCCGCCAGATCTTCCTTCTCTTCTTCACTATCGGCCTCACCAATCAGCCAGTTCAGGTGTGGTTCCGCCTCCCCGCATCGCACCTGCGCAAGGAACAGAAGCGCCAGCGACTGACGCGCCACGATGTGGTCGCTGTTCAACGCCAGAGCCTCTTCCAACAGCGGCTGCGCCTTATCGAACTCACCCATGCGTGTATACGTCTCGCCCAGCACCGCCAGCACCGTCGACGTGCGTGCGCCCCGTTCCAACGCGTCCTGCGCAATACTCTGCGCCGCCTCTACATTGCCCTCGTACAGCTGCACAAAGGCCAGGCTCTCGCGCGCATCCAGGCTCTCCGGCCGCAGCACGTCCCACCGTTGGGCCGCAGTCACCGCCTCTTCCACCTCGCCCAGCATCAGATGTGTCTCATACAACGCCTGGTAATAGAGTGGATCCTCGATCGAAAAGGCCCGGACCTCATTCAATGCCGCCCGCGCCTCCAGCGCCTTCTCATCTCGGGCATAGGCGATTGCCAGCAGCCGCGCATCGCTCACCGACTGCGGCAGCGCGTCCAGCGTTTTTCGGAAATAAGTGGCTGCCGTTGTGAAATCTCTCTCACAAAGATAGCTCACGCCCACCATCCGCATCGCCGAAATGCTGTAGGGCCGCGCTTCCAGCCAGTCCTCGGCCAGCGCCCGCGAATCGGAACAAAGATCCTGATCATTGAGCAGCCGCATCCGGATCAGCGTCACATCCCGCCGGTGCACCGTAGCCCGCTCCTCCGCCAGCGCCTGATACGCTGCCGTCTCGGCATTCCGTTCCTGCTGCAGCAACATCAGCGCCATGCAGCTGTACGCATCCGGGAACGGCGTGTGCGGCTGGTCCAGCGTGATCGTCCGCATACACTTCGCTTCACTCGTCTCCCAGTCGCCTTCTTCCGCCGCCATATCCGCCTCAAAGAAGAGAGTCGAGGCATGGTCCGCCACTAGCTCAGTCGCACGTTTCGCAATCGACCGCGCCGCATAGATATCGCCATACACATTAAACTCATGACGGGCGTTGATGATATGCCACGCAAAAAATTCCGGCTCCAGTTCCAGTGCCCGCTCGTACGCCTCTCCCGCGCTGTCCCAATCGTGCATCTGAAACGCGATCGAGCCCAGCGTCGCCCATCCCGCCGCCGAATCCGGATCCAGACGCACCGCGGTCTGGGCGTGTTCATAGGCCCTGTCGACCTCATACATGCTGACAAGGATGTCGGCCAGAGCCGTGTGCGCGGTCGGGTTTTCGCCGTCCAACTCCACCGCTTGCAGTCCCAACTCCCTCGCCTCGTCAAAATGGTGGGCCCCCTGCTTTGCCCACGCCAGGTATGCGATGGCGGTGCTGTCCTCCGGCGCCAACGCCGTCGCGCTCTCGGCCGACTGCAGCGCCTGCTGCCAGTACTGCGACTGGTAGAGGTAGACGTCGGTCAGGCCCAGATGCGCCGGCAGATAACTGGGGTCGGCCGCAATCGCATCGATATAGGCCGCTTCCGCGCCGGTCAGGTCGCTGGTGCCAAACAGCGACTCCCCCTTGGCGCTCAGTGACTCCGCCAGGTTTCGATCAGGCTCGGCCAGTGGCTCCGGCGTGGCCGTAGGCGTCGGCCCCGGCGACTGCGTCGGAATGACGACGGGCGTCGGCGTATGTGTGGGCGTCGAAGCCGCAGGCGCTGCTCGCGTCGCCGCCCTGGGCTGACTGGGCGGCGGTTGACAAGCTGCCAGAATCAGAGCTAGCACGGCCAGCAGCAAGAGAACCGCACTGTATCGCGGCATTCGATCATAGTCTTTCATCGACGATCCTCCCATCTGAGAAGGGGATGCGAAAACGTGAGCAATGAGAACCTGTTCTCGCTCCCTACGCCTCGTCACTCACTCATCGACATTCGAACCGGCAAGGCGTCTTGCGGGCCGGATGCTGCCCGTATCTTTGCGCACTTGACAGCGGATGAGTATACTCAAGGACATGTCGCATCATGGCGAATATTTCTGCTGAATATGGCAATGGAAACCCGTCCCCAATTACCTTCGTCCCAGCCGTTGGTCCAACTCCACGATGTCAAAGTTCATTTCAGCGTTCGCAAAGGTCTCTTTGGCAGCGAGTCGGTCCATGCTGTAGACGGCGTCACACTGAACATCGGGGCAGGCGAAGTCGTCGCTGTCGTCGGAGAGTCCGGTAGCGGCAAAACCACCTTGGGACGGGCCGCGCTGGGCCTGATCAAGGTTACGGATGGCCATGTCCGCTTTGACAATACAGCAATAACCACCTTATCACAGAAGGAACAAAAAGCGTTCCGCCGCCGGGCTGCCGCCATCTTCCAGGATCCGTTCGCAAGCATCGATCCCTTTATGACGGCTTACGAAAGCGTGGCCGAACCACTGGTGATCCACGGTGTCGGCAGCGACAGCGAGCGGCGAGAGCGAGTGTTTCAGGCCCTGCACGATGTGCGTCTGCGCCCGCCCCAGGAGATCGCCGGCAAGTACCCCGATCTGCTGTCCGGGGGTCAACGACAGCGGCTCAGCATTGCACGCGCGCTCGTCCTGCAGCCGCAGTTCATCGTTGCCGACGAGCCCGTCTCCATGGTCGACGCGTCCAGCCGCGCAGAACTGCTGGCACTGCTGCGCGAGCTGCAGGAGCGGTTCAACATCGCTTTCCTGTACATCACCCACGACATCGCCACGGCCCGCCATTTTGCCCAGCGGATCGTCGTCATGTATCTGGGCTGCGTCGTCGAAATGGGAGAGGCGGCCGATGTCGTGCGCAATCCCATGCACCCATATACCCAGGCTCTCATCGCGGCCGTGCCCGAGCCGGACCCGGCCAACCGGCTGCACCAGCGGCCCAGCCTCCCGGGCGAACCGCCCAGTCCCGCCAACGCGCCAAGCGGGTGTTCCTTTCACCCCCGCTGCGCTTCCTTCATGTCCGGCCGGTGTGAACTGACTACGCCGCGACTCCTTGAAGTCGAGCCGAATCACTTTGTAGCCTGTTTTTTGCATGAAGGGAGTGACGCCTACCAAAATTGAGAACGAATCGGCTATTATAATATCATTTGGTGCCCGTACCCTTGAAATCCAAATTCAGGCTGACCGTTACCAAAACGGTCAATCCTTCGACCACCTGTACCGCCGCCGCTAACTGTCCGAAGATGGTGGCGGCAACCGCGGACAGGTGCTCCGGAGAAAGGATCGCCGGCGGCTGAGTCGCTGGCGTTTAACGTAATACATAAGGAGATCTGTATCCCATGGAGAGACTGCACAAGTTCAGACGACCCGGCAACCGCCTCCGCCTGGGCCTTCGAATCCCTCTGCTTCTATCGATCGTCGTCCTGATGACTATGCCGCTGCCCGCAGCGGCCCAAATGCCGGTGCCGCAACTGCCGACTCGCGGCAAAATCAGCAAGAATCCGGCCGATATCCAGGATGCCATGAGTCCAATCCAGGATGTGCTATCCGGGCCTGCATGGCTCATGGCTCAGGGTGTGGACAACCGAGCCTTCATCGACCGGCCCGGCTGGAACACGCTCGACCGTCAGAATCTGGCCAGTCTGCCCGGCAGCGGAACTGATACGCCCCTGCTGCAGTCGGTGGGGCCGGGTATCCTCGTGCCCTACCGCGATCCGGCGCCTGCCTTCAGCCGCGACCTGCTCGTGACCCGGGATTTCAGCAACACACCCCTGCAGACCGAGCCCGATATCGCCGTCAACCCGCATGATCCCGATCACCTGGTTTTGGGCCTGATCGACTACAACTTCCCCAACAACTCCGCCTACGTCAGCATCGACGGCGGCGTCAACTGGGAAGGACCGCAGCAGATCAAATACCTGCGCAAAGATCGCGTCTCCGGCGGCGACCCCGTGGTGGAGTTCGATCAAGACGGCAACGTCTACATGGCTTCCATCTCTATCGGCGTCAAGGAGTACTCCGTCGGCAATGCCACCGGCTTTGCCCTCGTCTCCTCCATCGCCGTCTCAACGTCGAAAGACGGCGGCTTCGTCTGGGAAGAACCCGTCGACAGCGCCCGCAGCGACGTCGAATCCGACGCCGTGCTCGACCCCACCGGCCGTATACGCGGTACGGTGAGCCTCAGCTTCCTCGACAAACCCTGGCTGACCACAGGCCCCCATCCCACGATCGAAGACCAGACCGTGGTCTACGTCACTTTTGTCGAATTTAACACCATCTACGACATCCTCTACATCGGCGAACTCCCCACCCTCGGCGCGCCCGAAGTGCAGACCACGCCGATGCTGAGCTACTCGCTCGACCAGGGTGTGACATGGTCCGATCCTGCCCCGGTCGGCCCAACCGTGAAGCGCACCTATGGCGAGATCGACGACACCGAAGGCCAATCGAACGCAATCGGCACCAAGCGTGTCGTGCAGGGGCCCGTTCCCGTCGTCGATTCCAAGGGCACTCTCTATGTAACCTGGATCGACAGCACCGACGACGAGAGCATGAAAGGCCTCGCCGAATTCTATATGTCCAAGTCGGATGATGGTGGCGAAACCTTCGGCGACCCCAAGCGCATCGCCCGTTTCCTCGAGCCGGGGTTCCGACCCCGTAACGCCTACTTCCGCTACTGGGCGTCCGCCTTCCCCAAAGTATCGGTAGGGCCTGAAGATGAACTCTATGTAGCCTATGTCGCGCTGCCGGCCGAAAATCCGCTCGATGAGGGCGACGTTTACTTCATCCGCTCACTCAACGGCGGAGACCGCTGGTCGCGGCCCGTACGCATCAACACCGACGAGACCGACGCCGTTCAGTTTTTCCCGGCCATGGACGTCGGGCCCGATGGCGTCATCCATATCATGTGGGGTGATATGCGCGACGACCCCGTCCAGACCCGCTACCATATCTACTACACTCGTTCCGAAGATCAGGGCGAGAACTGGGGCTTTGAACTCGAAGAGCTTGACCTCAAAGTAGGCGACACGCGCGTGACCGACTTCCCCTCCAATCCCAACAAAGGCTTTCCCAGAGGGCTCTTCCTCGGCGACTACTTCTCCATCGCCGCCAGCGAGACCGACGCCTATCTGGTTTGGGCCGATACCCGCCTCGGCGAGTTTGGCCCCACCAACCAGAAGATCGGTTTCAGCCGCCAGCGCGCCATCGCCCGCCCCGAAATCTTCATCAGCCCCGACGTCGGGGCTGCCGGCGAGACCATCACCGTCCAGGGACACGGCTTCCAACCCGATATGGACATCTACCTGCAAGTCGGTGGCGCCAACGCCGCATCCGGCCGCACCGATAAGCTCGGGCGCTACACACAGCAGATCTTCGTTCCCATCTCCGGTGAAGGCGCCCACCGCGTCGTGTTGGTCGACGAATCGGGCAACTTCGCCTCCACTTCATTCTATATGGAATTCGGCTTCGAC
This sequence comes from Caldilineaceae bacterium, assembly GCA_965207495.1. GTDB lineage: Bacteria > Chloroflexota > Anaerolineae > Caldilineales > Caldilineaceae > Bin5. The sequence goes on along the minus strand of OZ242287.1, from coordinate 67,425 downwards.
AATGTCCAGGAGATGGAAGCGAAGCTGGATGCCCTGGATGCGAAGTTGGATCAGTTGAACGGAACAGCTTCGCAAGCCGGTCTGACGCCTGCTTCACACCAGGTGGCAGTCGAAAGTGCGCCCGCAACGACGGCACTCGTCACAACCGCCGTACCAGGGGGCAGCGCAACCTGGCCGGTGGTCGGCGGCGTCGGCATCGGCATCGCGCTCGGCCTGCTTTGGGTTTCGTTCCGTAGGCGAACTGGATAAGCCGTCAGCGGCATATAGGTCGCGGCCGCTCCGGTTACCAAACGCCCCAACAAGGTCGGTGGCGGGCGGTAGCCGGGTGGCCGCCCGCCGCGGGTGTTGGCGAAAGGATCTGTAATATGAAAAAGACTAGGTCTACCAGAATCCCAGCATGGCTGCTCAAGATAGTCCCGATCAGCCTGGTGATCATAATCGGTCTCTCCTCCTCAGCCCTGGCCCAGTACAGTCCCCCACATGAGGAACCCGGGCCGGCGGTCGAGCGCCTCTACTTCAAAGCGTTCAACGTGGACCGCGCGCCGCTCGATCTGGAAGCCGGCGAGATGGACCTCTACTACTTCAACCTGAAGATCGCCGCGGCCCGCGAGCTGCGCGACAACGAGGGCATCCAACTCTATGAGGCCCCGGCCAGCACCATTTCGCTGATCCTCAACCCGGCGCCCGCGCCCGAAGGAAGATTGAACCCCTTTTCGATCAAAGAGGTGCGGCAGGCCATGCAGCGCCTCATCGACCGCGACTTCGTGACCCGGGAGATCTACCAGGGCCAGGCCGCGCCCATGTTCACCAACGTGGCCTCCACCGACTATGACTATCTCACCGTCTTCGACGTGATCCAGCAGGCCGATCTGGACTACGATCCCGAATACGCCCGCCAGCTGATCGCCAATGCCATGACCGAGGCCGGCGCAGAACTGGTCGACGATGTCTGGCACTTCAACGGCCAGCCCATCCGTCTCAAGTTCATCATGCGCGTGGAGGACGAACGCCGCGAAGTGGGCGATCTGATTCGATCGGCCCTGCAGGACGCCGGGTTCGCCGTCGCGTCCAATCGCCAGACCTTTGCGCCCGCCATCCAGACTGTCTACGCCACCGACCCGGCCCAATTTGAATGGCATCTCTACACCGAAGGCTGGGGCCGCGGTTCGCCCAACCGCTACGACTTCGGCGGCATCAACTCCTTCTATGCCCCCTGGCTGGGCAACATGCCCGGCTGGAAAGAGGTCGGCTTCTGGCACTACCAGAACGAAGAGCTGGACGACCTGGGCGAGCGCCTCTTCAAGGGTGATTTCGCCGACCAGGCCGAGCGCGACGACATGTATCGCGAAATGACCCGCATCGGCCTCGACGAGTCGGTCCGCATCTGGATCGCCACCGTCATGAACGCCTTCCCCGTACAGGCCGGCGTCGAGGGCATCACCCAGGACCTGGCCGCCGGGCCGCGCGGTCTCTGGAGCCTGCGATCAGCTTACAAACCGGACAGCGACGAACTGACCGTGGGCCATCTGTGGGTGTGGACCGAACGCACAACCTGGAACCCGGTCGGCGGCTTTGGCGATGTCTACAGCAACGACATCTGGCGGCAGCTGCAGGATCCTGCCGTCTGGAACGACCCCTTCACCGGCATCCCGGCCCCCTTCCGTATCGCTTATGAAGTCGAGACGGCCGGGCCCGACGATACATTGGATGTGCCGGCCGACGCCATCATGTGGGACGCGCAGGCGGGCCGGTGGACGAACGTAGACGAGAATGTAACCGCCACCAGCAAGGTGGTCTACGACTACAGCAAGTACTTCCAGGCGCCGTGGCATCATGGCCAGCAGATCAGCATGGCCGACGTGCTCTATTCCATCTACCAGGGCTTCGACCTGTCCTACAATCCAGATAAAGCCAAGATCGAAACGGTCATCGCCACGACCGCGCGCCCCTTCCTGGAGACGATCAAGGGCTACCGCGTGCTGGACGAAAATCGCATCGAAGCCTATGTGGACTTCTGGCATTTTGAGCAGAACTACATCGCCTCCTACGGCATCCCCGCCGGGTTGAGTACCCCCTGGGAGATGCTCTACGCGATGGATGAACTGGTCTTCAGCCAGCGGCGGGCTGCCTATAGCGACACCGCTGCCGCCCGCTACAACGTGCCATGGATCAGCCTCGTCCTCGATCGGGATGCCCGCCTCGTTCGCAAGGCCATGCTGGACCTGCGCCGCGCAGAGACCATCCCCACAAATGTGTTCACCCTGCCCACTGCCGACGGTGAAACGGTCCTCGCCAGCAGCGAAGAGGGCGTGGAACGCTACACGGCTGTGCTCGACTGGTTCGAAGAGAAAGGCCACTTGGTGATCAGCAACGGTCCCTTTATGTTGGAGCGCTATGATCCACCGGCCCAATTCGCCGAACTGGTCGCCTTCCGTGACGAGAACTACCCCTTCACAGCCAGCGATCTTTATCGCGGGCTGCCGGATCTGATCGAATATACCGAGATCGAGGCGCCGCCGATCGAGTTGGGCGCCGACTATGAAGTTACCTTGACGCTGGATGGGCCTGGCAACCTCTCCTTGCGCTACCTGCTGAACGACACCGCCAGCGGCGAGATCATCCAGCAGGGCGATGCCGACACCCTCGACCCCAACTGGTTTGCAATCAGGTTGACCGCCGACACCACCAACGAGCTGGAACTGGGGATCTACGAGCTGGTGCTGGTTGCATACAGCGATGAGCTGGCCCGCATGGCCGAACGGCGCATCGAGCTCGAAGCCGATATCGCCATCATCGAAGAGGAGCCGGCCGCCGAGGAATCGGACTCTTCGCAAACAGAAGAAGCCTCCTCCGACTCGGATGAGGGTTCGGAAGAGGCCGCAGCCGACGACGAAGAAAGCGATTCCGAAACCGCGGCTGAAACCGATACGGAGTCCGAAGCCGAAGAGTCCGACACAGCAGAGTCCAATACGGAATCCGATACCGAATCCGATACAGAAAGTGCCGCGTCTGAGTCTGCAGAATCTGAGTCTGACGAGGCTGTTACCGAACCGGCCGGCGGTCTGCCGGTGAACGCAGTTGTCGGCGTTGTGGTCATCATCATCGTTCTCGGCGGCATCCTGCTCGCACGCCGCAGACGTTAACAGAAGTGGAAGGTGGAAAGTGGACGGTGGATGGTGGAAGTGTACTGCAGGCTCGCACTGACCACTGTCCACTAACCACCGACCACTGCCGTCATGTCACTCCTTCGTCCTCTCCTCGTCCGCTCCCTCACCATGGTCGGGGTCTTCTTTGTCGTCCTGATCATGCTGGTGCTGACACTGGGCCTGACAGGTTTCTCCGACCGCATTCTTGCCGCCACAATAGGTGAGCAGCTGCGCGGCGAGCGCACTGCGCTGGCTGAGACCATCCGCGACCCTGACGAGATGGAAAAGGTGCTGGAGAAGCGCCGCGAGGAGTTGGAAATCTTCTATGGGCTGAGTACGCCCTGGTACTACCGCCTCCCCCGCACCGCGCTGCGCGTGTTGACCCTCGACCTCGGCGAAGCCCGTACGCTGCGCAGCTTCGACGGCAGCAACCGCGTCTTCGATATCGTGACGGAGCGTGTGCCCAACTCCATGCTCCTGCTCACCACATCGCTGATCATCACCGCCGCCATTGGTATCATCGGCGGCGCCTATCTTGCCACCCGCCAGGGCTCCTGGCTCGATCGCTTTGTCTCCGGCTTTGCGGCCGTCTCCTTTGCCGTTCCCACCTGGTGGATCGGCATCCTGCTCATCCTGATTCTCTCCATCCAGCTGCGTATCCTTCCCTCCGGCGGCATGTACAGCACGCCGCCGCCCACACAGCCCTTGGCCCGCTTTTTCGATCTCGTATCCCATGCCCTGCTGCCCGTGATTACCCTCGTCCTCGTCAGCTTCGGGCCGTCCATCTACTCGATTCGCACCATCACACTCAATATCGCCCAGGAGGACCACGTCAAGATCGCCCGCGCCAAGGGCCTACCCGAAAGCCGCGTGCGCCTCCGTCACATTCTGCGCGTAGCCGCACCCCCGATCGTCACCGGCCTCATGTTCGGCCTGGCCGGATCGCTCTCAGGCTCGATCCTGGTGGAGACCGTCTTCAACTGGCAGGGCATGGGCCGCCTCTACTACGATGCCCTCGCCGGCACCCCCGATGAAAACGTCATCGTTGCCCTCACCTTCATCTTCACGTTGATGTACGTCGTGATCCGCATCGTGTTGGAAGCCCTGTACGTCTTTCTCGACCCTCGTGTGAGGTACACAGACTGATGCCGAACGGCAGCTTTCCAGCCGGGGCGCCCTCTGGCTCCCCAACGAAGACCGGCGCGAAGAGGAAAACGCCGTGAGCATGGCCAGCGCCTTGCGCGAGCTGCTGCGCAGCGGGCCGGGCTTCGGCGGCGCCGGCCTGATGTGCCTGCTGATCCTGGTGGCACTCTATGTGCTGCTCTCATTCCCACTCGACTTCGGCGAAAGCCAGTGGAGCAATCCCGTCGTCTGGGTCGACAACCCCAAGGCCGTGCCTCCCACCTGGACCAACGCACTGCGCCGCGAAGCCCGGCCTCTCCACCGTGTCTTCGAGGGCACCGAGCCGCACACCGTGCAGATGGCCCGCAGCGGACCGGTCCACAGCTGGCGTTTCCCCCTGACCTACGCCTCTTCCCACCCGCCGACCTTCCTGGCCGTCACCCTCGCCGACGTCAAATATGCCGAGCGGCCCCCCCTGGTTCTGATCTCGCTCAAACGGCCGGACGGCAAACAGCTGCGCATCTACCGCCACGCCGTGCGCGGACCACGCGAAGACGAGAGCGGACCGTTCCAGCGCTACGCCCAAACACCGCTGCGCGTGCAGCTGAGCACCGACGAAGCAACCGTGACTGCGGCGCAGAACTTCCTTGCCGACGAATTCGACCTGCGCCTGAACGGCGCCCAGATCGGCGGACGCGTAGACCGTATCCTCTTCGGCGTGCCTGCCGGCGATTCCGACGAAGCCTTCGTCCCCCTGACCGGCGACTATGAGATCATCGTCCAGGCCGCACTGCGGGCGGAGGGCGACAGCGTGGGGAAAGTGCGCTTCGTCGTAGGCGGCGCCGTTTTTGGCCTGATGGGCACCGATAGCCTGGGCAGAGACCTGGCCCGCGGCCTTCTGTTCGGCCTGCCCGTCGCGCTCTTCATCGGCGTCATCGCCGCCTTCATGTCCACCGCCATCGGCACAACCCTGGGCATCGCCAGCGGTTACCTCGGCGGCCGCGCCGACATCACCATCCAGCGCTTCTCCGACATCGTCGCCAACGTGCCCGTCCTGCCCCTGCTCATCTTCATGCTCTTCATCATCGGCCCCAGCCTCTGGATAATCATCTTCATCCTCGTCGCCTTCGGCTGGCCCGGACTGACCATTCAGGTCCGCAGCATGGTCCTCCACATGCGCACCAACCAGCTGATCGAGGCCATCCAGAGCTTGGGCGCGTCGCGGCGGCGGGTGATGTTCCGTCATATCCTGCCCCAGATCACACCCTACGTCCTCGCCCAGCTCATATTCGCCGCCCCCTCCGCGATCTTGGCCGAGGCAGGCCTCAGCTTTCTCGGCCTCGGCGATCCCTCCATCCCAACCTGGGGCCAGATACTGGAGACCGGCTTCCGCACCGGGGGCATCTATGTCGGCTACTGGTGGTGGATCGTGCCCCCCGGTCTCTGCATCGTCCTCACTGCCCTCACCTTCATGCTTCTGGCGTTGGGTATCGAGCCGATCGTCAATCCGCGCCTGAGGCAACCGGCGTCATGACATCGCTTCTCGACGTTCGCGATCTCACCTTCCACTATGCCGACCGGGCCGGCGCTGTGCGCGCCGTCGACAACGTCTCCTTTTCCCTCGCCAGCGGCGGCTCCGCTCTCGGCCTCGTCGGCGAATCGGGCAGCGGCAAATCCTCGCTCGCCCTCGCCATCATGCGCATGCTGCCCTCAAACGTGGCCCGCTATGACGGCCAAATCTGGCTGGATGGTCAGGAGCTTCTCGGCTTGGCGGACGACCGTTTCCGGCAGGAGATTCGCTGGCGCAAGCTGGCCCTCGTGCCGCAGGGCGCGCAGAACGGCTTTAACCCTGTCCTGCGCGTGGGGGAGCAGATCATCGAACCGCTCGTGGTGAGCGGGACCGCCGGCAAAAGGGAGGCCCGCGCCCGCGCTCAGGAGCTGCTGGCCTACGTCGGGCTGCCCACCGACGTCTATCTTCGTTATCCCCACGAGTTGAGCGGCGGTATGAAGCAGCGCGCCATGATCGCAGCCGCCCTCATCCTCGAGCCGCCCCTGGTCATCATGGACGAGCCGACTTCGGCCCTCGACGCCAGCGTTCAGACCCAGATCACCAACCTGCTCAAACGGCTGAAACAGGAGCTGAACCTGGCCATCATCTTCATCACCCACGACATCGCCCTCGCGAGCGATGTCTGCGACGACTTGGCCGTCGTCTATGCCGGAGAGATCGTCGAGATCGGCAGCGCCGAGCAGGTGCTGCTGCACCCCAGCCACCCCTATACACAACGGCTTCTGGCCAGCATCCCCCGGCTCCACGCCGACACGACCCCGCAGTTCATCCCCGGCGCCCCGCCCGACCTGCGCCAGCCGCCCGCCGGCTGCCGTTTCCACCCGCGCTGCCCTCTGGCTTTTGAACCGTGCGCACACGAAAACCCGCCGGCCTTCGAACCGGCCGACGGTCAAATGGCAAGATGCTGGCTGTTTGAGGATGGGCTAGGGTAGAGGTCGGCCCCGGAAGTTGCGTAGCGTCCGGAATCCGACCCTGACACTCCAGACATCGGCGCCCGGACATTGCTCCCTCAGTCGCTCCGATGCGATCGAGACTGTGTCTCCAATGGCGTAGTCGCCGCTATCGATGTCTATCGCGACTATCTTTCCGTGACAGGTCGCTTCCACCTGTGTCCGGATGTCTCTTTCGTATATCTTGTCGCCAAGGCGGCCCACCTCCTCAGCAGACCGTTGAACTGGCATTGCCACCTCTTCACTCTCTCCTGGTCTTTGGGCGTTCGGGCCTTCGGCCCTCCCTTGTGCAGGGGCTGCGCCCCCGCAACGCCCCGCCCTTGCTAGCCACCTTGCTCATTCTTCCCCAGCAACGTGTCTAGCCAACAGTATTCTCCCCAACCGCTCCGGTAGGGGCAGGCACAGTGCGGGCACGGGGCCTGCCCTGTGTCTCCTTAATCAACGGGCCTCCTGGTAAAGCCAGGCCTAACCCCTGCCCTACGTCTCTCCAATAGCCGGAAGAAAAATGATCCACCGTCGGCATAATACTCCCGCCAGACTGTTCCCACCCCAAATCTAAGATGCACCCAGGAAAACGGTCACCGAATCATCTCCCCTAAGCACGACATCCACGCTCCCGCAGTTTATCCCGGGCGCGCGCCTGAGAAAACAAAAAAACTCCCGCTAAGGGAGTTTCCGAACTACTGATATATAAGAAAGAGGAGGTTGGCAGCGGTCTACTCTCACACGGGGTCGCCCCCGCACTACCATCGACGCTGGTGGACTTTACTACCGGGTTCGAGATGGGACCGGGTGTCTCCCCACCGCTCTTGCCACCAACTCCTCTTTACTTACGCAGGGTTAAGGTTGCGAGTGGTCTTGCTGCGCATGCTGTGAACTGCATGCTGGTTATGTGGCATTGCCGTTGTGCTGCTGCGCTGCTGTTATGAAGCTGCGCTGCGGCGATGCCGGTGTGCGTATGATGATGCCACTCGCGTGGCACACTAAGAACTGAACAGGATAAAGAAGTACTGCTGTCGGCGCAAGATATACATGATACAGGTTAAGCCCTCGTGCATTAGTACGGGTTCGCTTAAGACCTCTCAGCCCTTACACGTCCCGCCTATCAAACTGGTCGTCTACCAGCGCACTTACCAGACTTTCTCTGTGAGGGAACTTATCTTGAGGCTGGCTTCCCACTTAGATGCTTTCAGTGGTTATCCGTCCCAGACTTAGCTACCCAGCTATGCCGTTGGCACGACAACTGGCACACCAGCGGTCTGTCCATCCCGGTCCTCTCGTACTAGGGACAGATCCTCTCAATTCCCTTGCGCCCACAGCGGATAGAGACCGACCTGTCTCACGACGGTCTGAACCCAGCTCGCGTGCCACTTTAATGGGCGGACAGCCCAACCCTTGGGACTTGCTCCAGCCCCAGGATGTGACGAGCCGACATCGAGGTGCCGCACCTTCCCGTCGATGTGAACTCTTGGGGAAGACTAGCCTGTTATCCCCGGGGTAGCTTTTATCCGTTAAGCCACAGCCTTTCCACTCAGAACCGTGGGTTCACTAACGCCGACTTTCGTCTCTGCTCAACATGTCCGTTTCGCAGTCAAGCTCCCTTATGCGTTTGCACTCTTCAACTGGTTTCCATTCAGCCTGAGGGAACCTTTGCGCGCCTCCGTTACCTTTTGGGAGGCGACCGCCCCAGTCAAACTGCCCACCAGACACTGTCCCCATACCGGGTCACGGTACAGGTTAGAATCAAAACTCAATCAGGGTGGTATTTCACCAGCGACTCCACCGATCCTGGCGAACCAGTTTCACAGTCTCCCACCTATCCTACACAGAGTAAGCCCTAATCCAATATCAAGCTGCAGTAAAGCTCCACGGGGTCTTTTTGTCCTGCTGCGGGTAAGAAGCATCTTTACTCCTACTTCAGTTTCACCGGGCCCTCCGTCGAGACAGCGCCCCACTCGTTACGCCTTTCGTGCGGGTCGGAACTTACCCGACAAGGAATTTCGCTACCTTAGGACCGTTATAGTTACGGCCGCCGTTCACCGGGGCTTCAGTTCAAAGCTCTCACCTCTCCCCTTAACCTTCCGGCACTGGGCAGGCGTCAGCCCGTATACGTCGTCTCTCAACTTCGCACGGACCTGTGTTTTTGGTAAACAGTCGGCAGGGCCTTTTCTCTGCGGCCTCCTCAAGCTCAGGCACGTCTGTACCCTCACTCTACCGAGGCGGTCCTTCTCCCGAAGTTACGGACCATTTTTGCCTAGTTCCTTGACGAAGGTTCTCCCGTCCCCCTTGGTGTTCTCCACCTGTCTACCTGTGTCGGTTTGCGGTACGGTCGCATAGGTCTCACTAGAGGCTTTTCTCGTCAGCTTGGGTTCAATCACTTCCACCTAATAAAGGCTCGCCTTCACCCCTCAGCTCAGACGGTCTTTTAACCCCGTCCTCAGCGCCTACAGGCTTGGCACCAGCTCTTCCAGCCGCTGGCTGACCTACCCTTCTGCGTCACCCCTTCGCTCATACAACCTGATGCGGTACAGGAATATTCACCTGTTATCCATCGGCTACGCCTTTCGGCCTCGCCTTAGGTCCGACTAACCCGACGCGGATTGACCTCCCGTCGGAAACCTTAGACATTCGGGGACTGCGGTTCTCACACAGTTCTCGCTACTCGTGCCAACATTCTCGCTTCCATACCCTCCACGACTCTTTTCAGTATCGCTTCAACGCGCATGGAACGCTCGCCTACCTCTCACAAATACCCGAAAGTATCTGCAAAACCGTAGCTTCGGTGGGTGACTTAAGCCCCGTTATATTTTCGGCGCAGTATCACTTGACCAGTGAGCTGTTACGCACTCTTTCAAGGATGGCTGCTTCCAAGCCAACCTCCTGGCTGTCTCTGTAACACCACTTCCTTTCCCACTTAGTCTCCACTTAAGGACCTTAGCTGACGGTCTGGGCTTTTCCCCTCTTGACCACGAAACTCATCTCCCGTAGTCCAACTGCCGTTCTAAAGCATAGGCATTCGGAGTTTGGTTGAGTTCGGTAAGCATTTCGCCCCCTACCTCATCCAGTGCTCTACCTCCTATCCTCAACAAACGACGCTAGCCCTAAAGCTATTTCGGCGAGAACCAGCTATCTCCAGGTTCGTTTGGCATTTCACCCCTATCCACACCTCATCCGAGCACTTTGCAACGTACACCGGTTCGACCCTCCACGAAATTTTACTCCCGCTTCAGTCTGGACATGGATAGCTCACCTGGTTTCGGGTCTACTGCCAGCAACTCTTTCGCCCTATTCAGACTCGCTTTCGCTTCGGCTCCGGCTATCACACCTTAACCTTGCTACTGACCGTAACTCGTTGGCTCATTCTCCAATAGGCACGCCATCACCCGGCCGGGTTACCCCGGCATCAGGCTCTGACTGCTTGTAAGCATACGGTTTCAGGATCTCTTTCACTCCCCTATCAGGGGTCCTTTTCACCTTTCCCTCACGGTACTTGTCCACTATCGGTCGCCAAAGGTATTTAGTCTTGGAGAGTGGTCTCCCCAGCTTCTCACAGGGTTTGCGTGCCCCGTGATACTCAGGATACCGACCAGTCCTTCCCAGATTTCGCCTACGGGACTCTCACCCTCTCCGGTCCGCCTTTCCAGTGCGGTTCCGCTATCCGGTCCAAACCTTCCGTCGGTCCTGCTACCCCGCACCAGCTTGCGCCGGTACGGTTTGGACTGCTCCGCTTTCGCTCGCCACTACTAACGGAATCTTTTCTTTTCCTCCGGGTACTTAGATGTTTCACTTCCCCGAGTTCCCCGCTACGCAGCTATCTTTTCACTGCGCGCTGCCCTGGCATTCCCCAGGGCGGGTTTCCCCATTCGGATATCTGCGGATCTATGCCTTACCACAACTCCCCGCAGCTTTTCGCAGTGGTACACGTCCTTCCTCGGCCTTTGGCGCCAAGGCATCCTCCGTATGCTCTTCGTAGCTTAACCTGCTGTGTATCGAGCAACGACCCGAAGGTCGCCGCTCCCTTCTTATTCCTACAGCAGTTCTTCTCTATCCTATTCAGTTCTTAATGTGCCATGCCTGCTACTTCGCTTCACAACAGACCGGGACTGTACAGGCCCCTGGCTTGCTGCCATCGCCGGCTTCAGCTTCCCTACCGCTTCCACCACACGACTGTGGGCCTGCGTGGACTCGAACCACGGACCCCTGCGTTATCAGCACAGTGCTCTAACCGACTGAGCTACAGGCCCTCTCTCCACTTGCCCTGCCTTCACTTCAGAGGCACGTTAACCCCTGAAAAGTGACAAGATAACCGGCCTTTCACAGACCTTTACTTCTCTAGACGTCTCCGCTTCCTCAACAACGCAGCAACTGCTATGCAGCAACTGCTCTGCCTCCACGGTTTCGCCTTCGCTTCCTTAGAAAGGAGGTGATCCAGCCGCACCTTCCGGTACGGCTACCTTGTTACGACTTCGTCCCAGTCATCAGTCCCACCCTAAACAGCTCCCTCCTTGCGGTTGGGTCACCGTCTTCAGGTCTTACCAACTCCCATGACGTGACGGGCGGTGTGTACAAGGCCCGGGAACGTATTCACCGCAGTATTGCTGACCTGCGGTTACTAGCAACTCCGACTTCATGCAGGCGAGTTGCAGCCTGCAATCCGAACTATGACTGGCTTTGATGGGATTCGCTTCAGGTCTCCCTTTCGCTTCCCTTTGTACCAGCCATTGTAGCGTGTGTGTAGCCCTGGACATATAGGCCATGCTGACTTGACATCATCCGCACCTTCCTCCGGCTTGTTACCGGCAGTCTCGCTAGACACTTGTAACTAGCAACACGGGTTGCGCTCGTTGCGGGACTTAACCCAACATCTCACGACACGAGCTGACGACAGCCATGCAGCACCTGTGTACGCTGCCCGAAGGCTCGTTCCGGTTTCCCTTCACTACTACGTACATGTCAAGTCCAGGTAAGGTTCTTCGCGTTGCATCGAATTAAACCACACGCTCCGCTGCTTGTGCGGGCCCCCGTCAATTCCTTTGAGTTTTAGCCTTGCGACCGTACTCCCCAGGCGGTGAACTTATCGCGTTTGCTCCGGCACAGACGGCTTCTACACCGCCCACACCTCGTTCACATCGTTTACAGCGTGGACTACCGGGGTATCTAATCCCGTTCGCTACCCACGCTTTCGTGCCTCAGCGTCAGTAAAATGCCAGGAGGCCGCCTTCGCCTCTGGTGTTCTTCCCGATATCTACGCATTCCACCACTACACCGGGATTTCCGCCTCCCTCTCATTCACTCTAGCCATACAGTTTCTAACGTCCTCTCCCAGTTAAGCCAGAAGCTTTCACGCCAGACTTGTATCGCCGCCTGCGCACCCTTTACGCCCAGTAATTCCGGATAACGCTTGACACCTAGGTATTACCGCGGCTGCTGGCACCTAGTTAGCCGTGTCTTCGTCCTGGGGTACCGTCCTTCCTCTTCCCCCAGATAAGGAGTTTACAATCCGAAAACCTTCGTCCTCCACGCGGCGTTGCTGCGTCAGGGTTTCCCCCATTGCGCAATATTCCTCACTGCTGCCCCCCGTAGGAGTCGGAACCGTGTCTCAGTTCCCGTGTGGCTGGTCTTCCTCTCAGAACAGCTATCGATCATCGCCTTGGTAGGCTTTTACCCCACCAACCAGCTAATCGACCGCAGGCCCCTCCCAAATCGCCTCAGCTTTCCTCACCGAAACCACCGTCTCGGCGAGATTATGCGGTATTAGCCACAGTTTCCCATGGTTATCCCCCATTTCAGGGCAGGTTACCTACGTGTTACGCACCCGTTCGCCACTCTCCACGGCACTATATCACCGAAGCAATTAGCACCGCTTCCCGTTCGACTTGCATGTGTTAAGCACGCCGCCAGCGTTCATCCTGAGCCAGGATCAAACTCTCCGTATTTTCGCTGTCGTCACACTCGCATACCTCCTACTCCCAGTACACGAAGAAACAACAACACTTCTACGCAAAGCTCATTAAAACTCTCCGTCATTTCGCTCCCAAACCACCCCGCATCCCAGCTACCGCCGGAACACAGAACAGTCGAAAACGACTGACAGGTCTGCTGGACTCGCTTATCTTGTCACTCTTCAGCTGTTAATGTGCCACAACCCTGCTATCTTACTACATCCATGTCTCGTCCGACAAATTCCGATCCCGCTGTTTCACAATGACTTTGATCGTGTACCACCCATGTCATCCAGCCAGACCCTCTGCCAACAACCATGAAGCCGTCGACCTCACGGTTTCAGAGACAAGAAGTCTTACTCTATCCCATCCCTTTTCCATTGTCAAATCCGGTTTGCGCCAATTTCAGTTCAAATTCTTTGGCCTGCCAACCATGCAAAAAGAGGAACGGCCGCCACAGTCGACCGGGGAACGCCTACCGCCGAAACGCAGACTCTTTCCTACTTCGATTCCAATCGCAAGGACTATCCGCGCGCAAAGGGTTCATGTTATCATAAATAATGCCGCCCCTATCGCACGCAGGCGCGCAGAAATCCGAAGGAATGTCGTAATGTCGCAAACAGGCCCCGCCAAACAGATCCTGGTCGTCGACGACGAACCGCGCATGGTGCGCTTCGTAAAAATGAACCTGGACCTGGAAGGCTATCAGACGCTGGAAGCCAATGACGGCTTCCAGGCCCTCGACAAAGTCCGCGAATATGAACCCAATCTCGTCCTTCTCGATGTCGAAATGCCCGGCCTGGACGGCTTCGAAACACTCAAACGGCTGCGCGAAATCAGCGACATCCCGGCCATTATGCTCACCGTGCGCTCAGACGAAGGCGACCGCATCAGAGGGCTGGACCTCGGCGCAGATGACTATGTAACAAAGCCGTTCAGCCCGCGCGAGCTGTCCAGCCGCATTCGCGCCGTGCTGCGCCGTTTTGAAGTGACCAATGCCCGGCCCGAAGACCAGATTATCACCATCGACGACCGCTTGCAGGTGGACCTGCAGCGCCGCGATGTGATCGTCGACGGCGAACGACTGAGCTTGCGCCCTACCGAGTATCGCCTCCTCCACCAGCTCATCCAGAACGCCGGCTGGGTCGTCCCCCATGAAGTGCTGTTGACCAAAGTATGGGGGCACGAATATGTAAACGACAATCACCTGCTGCGTCTATATATTACCTACCTCCGCAAAAAAATCGAGACGGATCCATCCAAGCCGCGCTACATCTTTACCGAACGCGGCCTGGGCTATCGGTTCCGCGACTTCAAGGATGCAGCACAGTCCTGATCCCAATCAGAACTGTAAAACGATCCGTCAGGATCATTTTTTGAACATAGCGCCGACTATGTTAACATTCATAGTCGGTCTGTGATGGCTGACATTATCGCCAGAACAGATCGAGTTACTATCCATTCAACACGTCCTGGGACTGAGGAATGGGGTGCCGCCAAGACGCGGTCATTCCCAGCGTGAACAGGGCGGAAGCGAAACCCAGGAGGTTCTTGTGGCATCAGCTGTTACGATGAAAGAGCTGTTGGAGGCCGGCGTACACTTCGGGCACAGGACCCGGCGCTGGAACCCGAAAATGCGCCCGTATATCTTTACCGAGCGCAGTGGAATCCATATCATCGATCTGCACCAGACGATGACGCGCATCAATGAATACTATGAAATGGTACGTCGCCTCGTCGCCGATGGCGGCACAATCCTGTTTGTCGGCACCAAGAGACAGGCGCAGGGCACCGTCGAGCAGGAGGCCACCCGTTGCGGTATGCCCTACATCCACAATCGCTGGCTGGGTGGTACCCTGACAAATTGGACCACGATCAAACAACGGATCGACTACCTGAACCGCCAGGAACGGCGTAAGTCCAATGGCGAATTCCAGTCGCTTCCCAAGATCGAGCAACTGGTCATCGATCGCGAACTTGCCAAGCTGAACCGTCGTATCGGCGGGATCAAGACGCTCACCGCCATGCCCAATCTGATCTTCGTGATCGATACGCAACGGGAAGAGCTCGCCGTCAAGGAAAGCAACAAGATCGGAATCCCTCTGATCGCTGTCGCCGATACCAACTCCGACCCGGATGAAATCACCTATGTCATTCCTGGCAATGATGATGCGATCCGAGCCGTCAAGCTGATTACACGCATTGTCGCCGACGCAGTCGAAGAGGGACGCCGCTTCCGCGAAGTGGACATGGTCGAGACAGGACAGGTCTCTGACGACGAGCTGGCGGAACTGGAGCAGTACCTCGGGCCGAGCACACTGGCCAAGCTGCAAGGCATGGAAGACGAGGAAGAAGGGCAGCCAGAAGAAGGAAGCGAACCCGCCGCGCAGGCCGCCAGCGCCCCCGAAGAGGAGAACACAGCGGCTGTCGCTGAGGCCCAACCTTCTCAGACGGGCGGCGAAGCGCCCCCTGAGCAGGCGGAACCCGCATCGGCTGAAACTGAACCGGCGGAAACTGAACCGGTCGGCGAAGAAGGCTAACCGCTCCTGCTGTGCGCTGGCCCGTTCCATACACCGGCCGCTCACAGCAGACTATATCAGCAGCAATGTCTTGCCGATAAGGAGCCGCAGAACATACTGCGCGCCCAAATCGGACAATCAGACGGAATCGTCCGCACAGCTGCGAAGGCGTAATATTTGCGCAGTGCGGACGATTACGCGGATAAAGCAGGCACGCGTCGAAGCGTGAATAACTGTGCAGCAAAGTATTAATGCAGCAAGGCAATCAGGAGGAGGATCATGGCTGCAATCACAGCACAGATGGTGAAAGAGTTGCGCGGCGCCACAGGGGCCGGCATTCTCGACTGCAAAACAGCGCTGAACGAAAATAATGGCGATTTTGACAAAGCCGTGGAATATCTGCGCGAAAAGGGGCTGGCTGCAGCGGCCAAAAAGGCCGACCGCGACGCCGATGAAGGTATCATCGGCAGCTACGTCCACCACGGCAGCAAGGTCGCCGCTATGGTCGAGCTCAACTGCGAGACCGATTTCGTAGCCCGCACCGAGCAGTTCCAGGAACTGGCCCGCGATCTCGCGATGCACGTCGTGGCGTCCAACCCCGAATATGTAGCCCGGGAAGAGGTCCCCGCTGACATCCTGGACAAGGAAATAGCCATCTACAAAGCCCAGGCGCAGGACAGCGGCAAACCCGAAAGAATCCTTGATCGCATCGCCGAAGGCAAACTGGAAAAATGGTTCAGCGATGTCTGCCTGATGGAGCAGGAGTACTTCAAGGACTCTGACAAAAACGTCAAGGACGTTCTCGTCGAAAACATCGCCAGCCTTGGCGAAAATATCCAGGTCAGCCGTTTCAGCCGCCTGCAAATCGGCTAACCGACTGCTAAGTCCAGCCCAGCCTTTCTTGGGCTGGGCTTTTTTGTGTCATCGCCGGCGCACCGTTAGACTGCGTCGCCCAGTCCAAGGAGTTGTTGTAATGGATGCTCTCAAATACCGCCGCGTTCTACTCAAAATGGGAGGCGAGGCGCTGGCCGGCGAAGGCGGATTCGGCATCGACCCCAGGCGGGCCGAAGAAGCGGCCCAGAAAATCCTGGCGATCGTCAACATGGGCACAGAAGTGGCCCTCGTTATCGGCGGCGGCAACATGTGGCGGGGCAAAGAGGACGGCCTCGACCATGGCATGGAGCGGGTGACCGCCGACCACATCGGCATGCTTGGAACGGTGATGAACGCGCTCGCGCTGCAGGACGCCCTCGAGCGCGCCGGCTTGCCCACCCGTGTCATGACCGGCATCGAAATCCGAGCCGTCGCCGAACCCTACATCCAGCGGCGGGCCATTCGCCACCTGGAAAAAGGCCGCGTCGTCATCTTCGGCGCCGGCACCGGCAATCCCTATTTCACCACCGATACCGCTGCCAGCCTGCGCGCCATGGAAATCAATGCCGAAGTCCTGATCAAAGCGACCAAGGTGGACGCTGTCTACGACAAAGACCCCAAGGAAAACAGTGACGCCCGCCGCTTCAAACATCTCTCCTATATCGACGCCCTCAACATGCGCATCGGCGTAATGGACAGTACCGCGATCGCCATGTGCATGGACAACAACCTGCCCATCTCGGTCGTCAACGTATGGACCGAAGACGCCCTCGTAAAGGTCGTCAAGGGTGAGCCCGTCGGCACCGTCTTCTCCGGCAAGGTCTCAGCCTGACAACATCGGCGCCCACGGGGTAACATACATCGTTTTTCGTTTGTTCTGTACCTCTGCTAAAATATTAAGACAACTAAAGAACTGAGGAAGTGACAGAACTCTATCCAGAAATTCCGATTGAGCCGTCCCTTCGTATCTCGAATTTCCGGCGATAACACGCCAGTCCAGCTTCAGCCCAACACCTACCCCCTGGCGACATGGGCCATGTCGCCAATGCCAACTGATTGCGCCCAAATGGCCTCAGAACTGCGAACCAGCCCCTAGCGCCGCTGACGTGGAAGGAGTGCCGTTGTGATTGAAGACATCTTGGATGAAACACGCGATCGCATGAACAAAGCGATCAGCAGTTTACAGACAGACCTCATGGCAGTCCGCACAGGCCGGGCCAGCCCCGCACTCGTGGAGCGCCTTAGCGTTGACTATCACGGCGTCCCCACCCCACTGGTGCAGATCGCATCCATCTCCGTCCCGGAGGCGCAAACCCTCCAGATTCGCCCCTATACGCCAACCGACATCGGGGCCATCGAGCGCGCCATCGCCGTGTCAGACATTGGCCTGACACCCAGCAACGACGGCAAACAGATCCACCTCACAATTCCGCCGTTGACCGAAGAGCGCCGCCGCGACCTGACTAAACAGGTTGCCCGCCGCGCCGAAGAGGCCCGCATCGCAATTCGCAACATCAGGCGGGATGCAATCAAAGACATGCGCTCCTTTGAGGGCGAGGGCCTCATCACCGAAGATGACCTGCACGACGGCCAGGACCAGGCCCAAGTGGTCACCAATGACTTCGTGGCCAACGTCGACGACATCGCACGCGACAAAGAATCCGAAATCATGACCATCTGACCAACAAGGAGTCAGTGTTCCATTGAGCAGTCCCCATGCAGTTCGGCAGAGCCCGGATAACCTGATCGAAGACGCTTTCCCCCCTCTCGCCAAGATTCCCTACCATGTTGGCATTATCATGGACGGAAATGGCCGCTGGGCCACGGAAAGAGGCCTGATTCGATTTATCGGACATCGCGCCGGTGTCGATAATATCCAACCGATCCTCGAAGCCTCCGTCGAATTCGGTATCAAAGTCCTGACCATCTACGCCTTCTCTACCGAAAACTGGTCCCGCCCCATCGAAGAGGTGTCGGGGCTTATGCGCCTGCTGGGAAACGCGCTGCGCAACCGGCTCCAGGAACTCCACGAAAACGGTGTGCAGATCCGCCATAGCGGACGCATGGCCGGCATCAACGAAGAACTGCAAAAACAGATCCTGCACGCACTCGATTACACCAAGCACAACGACAGAATCATCCTCAATGTGGCCTTCAACTACGGCGGACGCGGCGAAATCTTGGACGCCACCCGCCGCATCATCAGAGATGGCATCGACCCCGATTCCCTGAGCGAAGAGACCTTCAGCCGCTACCTGTACACAAACGGCCTGCCCGACCCGGATCTGATCATCCGCACCGGCGGAGATTGGCGGATGAGCAACTTCCTCATCTGGCAGTCGGTCTATGCCGAGTACTATTCAACCCCGACATACTGGCCGACTTTCGACAAGGCCGAGTTATACAAAGCACTGCTCGAGTTCAATCGCCGCAGCCGCCGTTTCGGCGGCGTGCCCGATGCCGAATAAACTCGCCCGCTTTGCAGAACGTCCCTATCCCCTTCTCCCCCCTGAACCTTGTAGTCCTGTAATCGGATATCGAAAACAGTGAAACGACGAGTCATCGCTGGCCTGATTGCGCTGGTTCCAGTCCTGCTCGCACTCTGGTACGGCGGTATCTGGTGGGTCCTCCTGCTCACCTTCTTCACATCGCTGGGGGCTTATGAATACTATGTCCTGATCGAAAGGAGCGGCTACAGGCCGGCCCGCTGGTACGGCTTCGCCTGGACGCTGGCGCTCATGTTCTCCTTTTGGTCGCTCGTCCCGGTCGCGCCCCAGCTTGTCCTCACATTCGGCTTCATCATCATTTTCATCCGCATCCTGCTGTCCCAACAGGGCGCCCCCCCGCAAGAGGACAACCCCAGCCCCGACAGCCCCGGAGCAAGCGGCCCCGATCAATCTGAAACCGAGGCGGTGGCCCAGGCGCAGGACCATAAGCCCTTCCGCAACTGGGCGCTCACCGTTGCCGGCGCCAGCTACATCGGCCTCATGATGGGCCAGGCCCTCGCCCTGCGCCTCCTTCCCAACGGTCTCTACTGGATGCTGCTCGGGCTCTGCATCACCATGATCAACGACAGCGCCGCCTACTTCGTCGGCGTCACCATCGGCCGCAGGCGAATCCTGCCCGCGCTCAGTCCCAAGAAAACCTGGGAAGGAACCGTCGGCGGCTGGATTGCAGCCACACTTACAGGCGCCGCAATCGCCTTCTGGTCACCGCTCGGACTCGCGGTCTGGCTTGGCGCCTTCATCGGGCTCGTGGGCGGAATCCTCGCCCTCTTCGGCGACCTGGCCATCAGCATGCTCAAACGCCAGATCGGCGTCAAGGACAGCGGCGTCTTCCTGCCCGGCCACGGCGGATTCCTCGACCGGCTCGACAGCATCATGTTCGTGCTGCCGTTCGTCTACCAGATGGCCCTGCTTCTCGGCGCAGGCTAGCGCCTACCCGTCCCCGTCCAGCGCCCGACCCTCCCACAGGCTGCGCATCTCCGCACAGCGTTCCAGCAACGGCTCCAACCTGCCTGCATCCGCCACGCGGCCCGACTTGAGCACAACGATCTGGTCCGCCCGCCGCAACAGCGGCCGCCGGTGCGAAACGACCAGATAGGTGGCGTCCTGCCGCGCGAAAAGCCGCTCCCACAACAACTGCTCCGTCTCCACATCCAGCGCACTGGACAGATCGTCACACACCAGCAACGCCGCCTGCCGGATGAACATGCGCGCCGCCGCCGCCCGCTGCCTCTGGCCGCCCGACAGCCTTACGCCCCGCGGCCCCACCACCGTCTCCAACCCATTCTCAAACTGCTCCAGATCCGATTCCAGCGCCGCCGCCCGCACCGCCTGCGCCACCTCCGCCTCGTCCGCATCCAGCCCCAGCAGAATATTCTCCCGCAACGATTCACTGAACAGGCTCGGCGTCTGCGAAATGTACGCGCTCACCGGCGGCACAAAGAAAGACGCCGGTTCACCGACAACGCGCCCGTTCCAGTGGATTTTCCCGGATTCGGCCGGCAGAAGACCCAGCAGCGCCCGCAGCAGAGTCGTCTTGCCCGCGCCGATCCGGCCCGTTACCACCGTAAAGCTGCCCTGCTCCAACTGCAGATCGATATCGACGATCCCCTTCTCCGATCCGGGGAAGCAGTACGTCAGGCCGGAAACCGAAAGAGTCTGCAGCGGTTCGGCCCCGACTGGCGTATCATCCTCCGCCGAAGGAAAGGCGCCGCTCAAATGGATCGGCGTTTTGCGCACCAGGGCGGAGGTCTGCGACCCCTGCAGCAGCCGGTCCATGCGCTCGATCGAGACCCCTGCCTGTTTCCAACGCGCGAAAAACGTCCCGATTGTGGAGATCATGTTGGTGACGAAAGTCAGGTAGTAGGCAAACAGCGAGAAATCGCCGATCGTGAACGAGCCGTCCCGCAGCGCCGAGCCCGCCAGCAGCAGGATCATCCCCATACCGACGTTGACTACATTGTGAAAGGTCGAGTTGAGAACCTCGTTAAAGAGACGATCGCGCAGCGCGTTCTTGCGGCGATTCTCGTTCAACGCCTCAAACTGCGCCAGCATACTCTCCTCCGCGCCGGCCACCTGCACAGCCTGCACGTGCTCAAACATCTCACCGATGAATCCGGCCACATTGCCGGCCGCGGACCGGTTGGCCTCTCGGTACTGCTGGACTCTGACCCTGGCCAGATTGGCCACCACGACCACGAGCAGCAGTGGCAGAAAGGCGAAGATCGTGACGCGCAGATGGATGCGCGCCATCGTCACAAGTGCCATCACACCAAAGCTGCCCGTTGCCAGCAGAAAGAGCGCCCACACAGTGAAGTTGCCCACCTCTTCCGCATCCTCGCGGAAGCGGCTGATCGCCTCGCCGGTAGAGCTGGGCAACGAACGCGCGCCCGGCATGCTCAGGATGTGCTCCAGCAGATTCTTGCGCATCGTGGCCGCGGTGCTGAAAGTCCACCGAAAGAATACGTACATATCGGTAAATATCAGCCCGTTGCGCAGCAGCGCCGCCGCCAGCATCACCGCGGTCCAGGCGTTCGGCCCCCACGCCAGCGGCGCCGAGCCCGACAGCGAATCGAAGTAGAAGCGAATGATCAGCCCCGTCGCCTGGAAAATCCCGACAAATACGAATATCCGCAATGCCGTCGTTAGCGAATACAGGCCGGGAAAACAGCGGATCAGGCCCCACCAGGCGCTGACCACCGAAATCGGCGGACGCTCTGAGACCTGCGTCATCTGTCCAACCCCTCTACATCCATGTCCTTAATACCCATATCCTCAATACCCAACCGCAACAGGCGATGATAGTGGGAGGCAGGGTCCGCTGCCAGCGCGCCGCGATCGCCCTGCTCTCGGATCTCTCCGTTTTCCACGATCACGATTCTGTCCGCCCGCTGCACCGTGGCAAGCCGGTGCGCGATCAGAATGCCCGTCCGGTCGCTCAGCAGCCGCGTCACCGCCCTCTCCAGGAAGGCCTCCGTCGCCGGATCCAGCCGCGAAGAGGCCTCGTCCAGAACGATGACCCCCGGATCCCGCAAAAATATGCGCGTAAAGGCCACCAGCTGCGACTCCCCTGCAGACAGCCCGCCGCTTCCGATCTGCAACTGCGCGTCCAGGCCATCGCCCAGAGAGGCGTACCACTCGGCAAGCCCCAATGTATCGATGGCCTCCCAAATGCGCGCATCGGGCACGCTCCGGTCAAAGAAGGTCAGGTTGTCCCGAACTGAAGCCTGAAACAGCTGTACGTTCTGCGTGACCATCGCCACCTGCGCGCGCAACTCCTGCAAAGGCCACTGCCGCACATCCCGTCCTGCCACCAGCACACGGCCGCTGTCCACGTCATACAGGCGCAGCAACAGCCGCGCCAGCGTCGTCTTGCCGCTGCCCGTACGCCCCAACAGGCCCAGCACCTCCTTTGGCTCCAACCGCAACTGAAAACCATCCAGCGCGAACTGTCCCAGTCCCGCTGTCGCTTCCTCCGGCGGCGCCTCCGTCGGATAGGCAAAGCGCACCTGCTCGAACTCCAAAGCCAGTGCGCCTGCCGGCCCGGCGCCGTCGCTCCCTCGCCGCCAATCCTCCCCAACAGCAGCTGCCGGCGTCTCGACCAGGCGGCTCTCCGTCGCAAACAGCTCCTGTATGCGCGCGATGCCGGCCCCCGCGCGCTGGAACTGCTCAAACTCCTGCGCAATGCGTTCAATCGGCCCTGTAATCAAATTCGAATAGTGAAAGATGAGATAGACCGTGCCGATGGTGAGCGCGCCACTGAAATAAAGAGACGCGCCGAGCACAAAGGAGATGGCGGCCCCGATAGAAAACAGAAACCAGGCGATGTTGATCATCGAGAAGCCCAGCAGCTCCGCCCGTATCGTCGTCTGCCAGAACGTGCGCAGGAGCTGGTGGAAACGGAAGAGCGTGAACACGCGCGCATTGCTCGCGCGGATGTCCTCGGTGCCGGCCAGCCGCTCTTCAACAAAACCGAAGAAGCGGGCGCTCGCCTCGCGCGACCGCTGCCAGTGCGGCACCGCCACGTTGCGCAGCCGCCCCAACACCAGCAGCGTGACAACAACAAAGACCCCGAACGCTGCCCCAACCCGCAGATCTTCGCGCAGCAGAACCACCAGCACGCCGATCAGCAGCAGGCCATTGCCGAAAAGCTGCACCACCAGTTGCGCGAAAAAGCGTGTCAGCGCGTTGATGTCACCGTCAATGCGCTCGATCATTTCGCCGGGGGTGCGCTGTTGGTGAAACGTGAGATCTAGGCGCAGACAGTGCCGGGCCAGGTCGCGGCGCAGCGCATTGGTCGCCCGCCACCCTACATTCTCCGCTAGGACAGTGCTGCTCACCGCCGTGACCTGTTGGACCGCGGCAATGCCGATGAACAGCAGCGCCAGGCGCGTAAGGAGCTCCATCGAACTCCCGGCCAGCGCCGAATCCAGAAAACGACGCATGATCAAGGGGTTGATCAATTGCAGGAGGATATTGATGCAGAGGATCAGCAAAAGAAGCAGCGTCTGCCCCAACTGCGGGCGCAGATAGCGCACGAGCAGACGCCAATATACCTGTAGGGACGGACGCATCGCGTGCCTCCAGGGGGACACAGAGGAACGTCAGCGCGGTTAGCGAACTGGGGTCCGAATCTGTTTCGCCCGCGGGCTCAGGCAGAGGAAGCGCTGCAGGCATCCCGCAGCGCGGTCAAATTCTCACCAACACTCTTGTCAGCGTTGAAGACGGCGCTGCCCACAACGATTACATTGGCGCCGTTGCGCAGCACCTCCCGGACATTACCGGCGCCAACGCCGCCGTCCACTTCCAGATCACACGTGGGGTTGTACTCATCCAGCAGCTTGCGCATACGCCGCAGTTTGCTGGTCATCGTCTGGATGAAACGCTGGCCGCCGAAACCGGGATTGACACTCATGACCAGTACCTGGTCGACAAAGGGCGCGATCTCGCGAACACTCTCGATCGGTGTAGAAGGATTCACAGCCACGCCAACCTGGCATCCCAGATCCACGACCTGCTGGACGGCTCGATGCAGATGAACACACGCTTCCACGTGGATTGTGATGATACTCGCGCCGGCCTGGGCGAATACATCCAAATGCCGCTCCGGCTCCTCGATCATCAGGTGTACGTCCAGCGGCAGCTGCGTGATCCGGTTGGCCGCCTCCACAACCAGCGGCCCGAAAGTGATATTGGGCACAAATCTCCCATCCATGACATCCAGATGGAGCAGGTCGGCGCCGCCCTCTTCTGCCGCCTGAATCTGCTCCTGCAGACGACCGAAATCAGCGGTAAGTATGGATGGGGCCAGTTTGATCGCATGCGCCACCATCGCTAGCACCTCCTCAATTTATGTCGAATGTGGACCGGGCTTCGGGCGCAGAGGCCGCCGTCGGGCTGCCGGGTCCCCCTGCAATTGTATCCTCTCGTTCCTTGGCCGCGCCCATCACCTGGATCAGCTCACTGATGTCGTCCAGCGTAATCAGCCCCAAAAACTCATCCTTGTCCTGGACGATGATGACACGGCTCCCCCCCTCCAACATCTGCTCCCATACGTCAGCCAGAGTCGTATCACCCGACGTGACCGGCACCCGGTCCCGCGGAATCATCACATCCACGACGCGCCCATCCTGCCCTTGCCCGCGCAGCGTTGCCACCAGGCGCGGGCGCGTCAGTACGCCGACCATATTATTGGCCAGGTCGTGTACCGGAAAATCTCCCTGGTAGGTCGTCATTATATAGTCGACCGCCCGGCTGATCGGTTCACTCGTATACAGCACATGCGCGTCCTTGTTCACCGCCTGGCGCGCGCTGAAATCCTTCAGAACGTGGCGGCTCTGGACCGCCTCCAACTCGCCGCGCCCGCCCACATAAACAAAAAACGCCACCAGCAGCAGAAAGATCCCACCGCCAAAAATGCCCCAGATCGCAAACAGTACTGCCATGCCCCGTCCAATCAGGACGGCAATGCGCGTCGCCGGTATATACTGCAGACGCAACGCCAACAGAGCCCGCAGAATGCGTCCCCCATCCATCGGAAACGCCGGCAACAGATTGAAAATGCCCAGCACCAGATTCGTGCCCGCCAGCGTAAGCAACAGACCCCCCAGGCTCATCGACTGCGCTGCCCGCATCAGCGACCACATCAACGCCCCCATCGAGCCCGTGCGCATATTCATCGACACGACCAGCAGCGCCACCGGCAGCAGCATTGCCGCCAGCACAAAGTTCACCGCCGGGCCGGCAATCGCAATCAGAAACTCCTGCATCGGCTTGCGCGGCATACGCTCCAGCTGCGCCACCCCGCCGATCGGCAGCAGTGTGATATACGGCACATTTACACCGAAATACTTCGCCGTTATCGCATGGCCGAACTCATGCAAAACCACACACACAAAAAGCAGCAGGATGACCACGACACCGTATAACGCGCCAGTCAGTACATCTCTCGTGTTGCGGCTGAAAAGAAACGCGCCGTAAAAGAGAATCAGGACAAAGGACCAGTGGGCCTGAATCTCAATGCCCCAGATCTTTGCGATCTTGAGTGAACTACCCATCTGTATGCCTCTCATCATCGGCTTTTTCCCGCGCCGTTTGGCGCCAGCCACACTTTCCCTGCCGCGGGCCGCTCCGTGTCGGTACGACCGGCAAGACGGCGCGCTGTCAGTTCGAAAACGTCTCTCAACTGCCCAGCAACTCACCCGGCTCGCCCTGGTTACAGGCCGAGCATGGACACGATGCCCGCAAAGAAGAAAAGCCGTAGATGCCATTACCATGGCCATCGGCCCAGGTAAAACGGATTGCGTAGTTGCCTACCAGCTCTGCGCTGTCGACCTTCGGATCGGGCGGCGCGCCGACGGCCAACCGCAACGGGTCCGCCTCCGCCTGGCGTCTG
Source organism: Caldilineaceae bacterium (assembly GCA_965207495.1). Lineage (GTDB taxonomy): Bacteria > Chloroflexota > Anaerolineae > Caldilineales > Caldilineaceae > Bin5. The sequence continues at coordinate 41,904 of OZ242287.1, read as the reverse complement.
TCCTCCCGGCAGGACGCGCACGGACACACGCTTCGCATCCACGCTAGGCCGTATACACTCCGATGCCCATCCGCCCAACTGATGACAAACTCGCCGGCCGACCGGTCAACCGTCAGATCGGTCGGCTGGCACTCATCCCGTGCCTGCGCCAGGCTCATGAGCTGCTTCCGGTCCTGTTCATCAGGGCCTCCATCAGCTCTATGGGCAGCGGGAAGATAATCGTGCTGTTGTGTTCGGCGCTGATCTCCGACAGGGTCTGCAAATAACGCAACTGCAGCGAACCCGCCTGCGTGGCCATGACCCCGGCCGCCTCGGCCAGCTTCTCCGAAGCCTGCAACTCACCCTCCGCGTGGATGATCTTAGCGCGCTTCTCCCGCTCCGCCTCCGCCTGACGCGCCATCGCCCGCTGCATCGACTGTGGCAGTTCCACATCCTTCACCTCGACGACACTGACCTTAACGCCCCACGGCTCGGTCTGCTCATCGATGATCTGCTGAAGTTGCTGGTTGATCTGGTCCCGCTCCGACAGCAGCTCATCCAGTTCGCTCTGCCCCAGAACCGAGCGCAGCGTCGTCTGGGCGATCTGCTGCGTCGCCAGAAGATAGTTGGCCACGTTAATGACCGCATCCTGCGGCGACAATACCCGAAAATAGCAGACGGCATTGACTTTTACCGTCACATTGTCCTTCGTAATGGCCTCCTGCGTCGGCACATCCAACGTGACCACCCGCAGGTCGACCGGCCGCATCTGATCGATAAACGGGATTAACCAGAACAGGCCGGGCCCTTTTGCGCCCGTCACCCGCCCCAATCGGAAAATAACCCCCCGCTCGTACTCCTTGACAATGCGCAATGAAGCCCGCAGCAGCCAGACCAGCACCAGCGCTGCGATGATATAGATCGGAATGTTCGTGAGTAGGCCTTCCATCGGTAGGCTCCTGTAGGCAGGTCACGCCAAAGCGTGACAGCGTCCCCGGTATCATTATATCTTCTACCACAGCAAGCGCCAACTGGTCTGGAACCATCCTCCTTTCTGCCCCATCTCCACACCCACGCCCCAAAAACTGGGGAACAGGCCCCGCCCCCTCCAACCATCCACTAACCACTAACCACTGCAGTTGGGCGTTCGGGCCTTCGGCCCTCTCTTGTGCAGGGGCTGCGCCCCCGCAACGCCCCGCCCTTACTAGCCACCGTGCTGATTCTTCCCCAGCAAGGTGGCTAAAGTAAGGTGTCTAGCCAACAGTGTCTACTCCCCCACTTGCTGTCTCATCCCGCTGGCCCCCAGCCCCTGGCCCCAGCAGTTCCCCCGCAGTTCCCCTGCCGTTCCGCGCCCCCGCAACGCCCCGCCCTTACTAGCCACCGTGCTGATTCTTCCCCAGCAACGTGTCTAGTCGACAGTGTCTCCTCCCCCACTTGCTGTCTCAACCCACCGACCACTGACCACTGCCGTTCGCAATTCACTGAAAACTAAAAACTGACTACGTAACTACTAAGCCTGGTTGTAGTCAGGGATAAAGGGTTGGCCAAGAAAGGCGTTGTGGATGGCATCAATTGCATTGAAGCCATGTTTACGAGCAGTAGAGATATAGGAACGCAGTGCACAGAAGATGTGTGCCCCGTCTTCAGTGCGAAAGCAGCCGGATATCTTCTGTTGGACCTTGATCATGCGTACATCTCGTTCGACCAGGTTGTTGTCAAAAGGGATGCGGAAGTCATACATGAAGGCTAAGACGCCAGCCTTGTGTTTGTGCAAACGGTCAAGCAGGTTTTTGGGCGGCGACTGTTTGGGTCGGCCGATCGGTTTGCGTTTTGGCTTAGGCGGGGCAGGGTTGTCGGCAAAACCCTCGGCAATGAGCGCATCGTACTCGGCCTCGTAGTAGGCCAGACGGTCTGGCGGCAAGGTCGTGTGCCGTGTTGAGGTTGATGCGACTTCGTCTTTGATGTCGCACAACAAGCGCTTCATCTTCTTGGCCCATGCCTGGTCGTACTGTTCGATGATGAAGTTGAGGTCGCGCAGGTGATGGACGTTGCAGAGGCTATGCTGACAGTCGCTAAACTTGAAGTAGGAGCGCCAATAATCATGCAGAGCAACGCCTTTGAAATGGGGCAGGACGCCTCCGGCTCGCATGCCGATATGCCCGCGTTTGGCATGGACGTGGTACTGGGTCAGCCTTTCTGTGCTGGCCACGTGCAACCACTGCAACCGCTCTACGACACGCATGCCGCTCTCATCGAAATGGACGACAGGAGCAGCAATCAGTCGTTGGCGAATCTGGGCCAGACTCCCCTGTGTACGCTTGGCAAGTTGGCGAACAGCGGCGAGTATCACCGGCTCCGAAGGTGCATCCCCGTAGAGCGCAGTCAGCAACTCTCTGATGCGGGCGAAAGGGATGAACTGTTGGCTGTAGAGGTAGCAGGCAAACGCCTTCAGACGCAGACCATACTGGGTCGGCTGCGTAACGTGAGAGGGAAACTCTCCCTTTACGCACGCACCACAACCAGGACACTGCTTGACTTCCGCCTGATGTTCCGTTACTTCGATGCGGGCCGGCGGAACGTCGAACACCTGCCGTTTCTCTTGCCGCGTGACTGCTTCCGCTCTCAGATCTGTCTGGCAGTGCGGGCAATCCGCCAGCTCATGGACGATGACATGGTCCGGCTCCGCCACCTGCATCAAGGTGCGCCCTTTGTGCCCGCGTTGCCCCCCACGCGGCCGCTGCCCAGAGCGGCGCAGACTCTTGCGCCTGCCTTTCTTCGGACCATCGCTGCTCGGCGGCTTGCCGCTGTTGTGACTGTCTTTCGCCAGTTGATCCTGCAGCTTCTGGATCAACGCCTGTTGTGTCGCAGTCTGTTCCTGCAGCACGCGGAGCATTGCCTGCTGCTCTGCCACTTGCTGACGCAAGGCACGATTCAACGCAAGGCTTTCCTGATATAGCTGCTCTAGTTGATCACGACTCGCGACCATGGATTCACTCATGCCATTTACTCTACTACAAACAACAAATTTTCGGCACTGCCTTCCTGAGACTAGGTAGGCTTAGTAGTTACCTGACTACTAAAAACTGCAGTCCCGCGAATTGACGCAGCACCATACAGCCGATATGATTCATGCGCAGAAGGGCGCTCGACGCGCCCGAGGATATCCGTAGAGGAAAACTGTTATGGCGCAAGATCCTCGTCCACCACTGTCGGGGAACCGGCTGCGGCTTGCCATCGCTGCGGCCGCACTCGTAATCATCGCAGTTGTCGCATTTATCGGCAGCATGCTCCTGTTTGGCCAATCGCTGTCCATCGCCTCCTTGCTCGGGCGGGATGCCGGCGGCGGCCCCACTGGCGGGATCGAAGCTGTCCCGACCGAGCCCGTCGCCGCCCAGACATCGCAGGTGGTTGCCACCTTTACGCCTCCGCCCCAATACACGCCAACCCCCGCCCCCTCGCCCGACCCGACCGGCACGCCCACACCCGCCTACCCCGAGGCCCTCGTACTCACAGAGACGCTCAATCTGCGCGCCGGCCCGGACACCGTTTACGGCATTGTCGGCCAGGTCCTGGCCGGGCAGCGGTTCCGCATCACAGGCCGCAACGAAGCCGGCAACTGGCTGAAGATCTGCTGCCCTGCCGGCGCCAATCGTGAAAGCTGGATCAGCGCCGACTACGCCCAGAGCAACCTGCCGCCTCTGAGCCTGCCTGTCGCCCAGGCCCCGCCAACGCCGTCGCCGACCGCCACCATCGACGCACCCAATCTCGACGAGGTCGACCTCACCCTGCCCGCGCCCGGCGGATTTGGCTCGCCCGGCAGCGCCAATCCTTTCACGGGTCAGCCCTTGGACGCCTCACGCTTTGGACTGCGTCCCGTCGTCGTCTGCATCAATAACGACATCGCCGCCCGTCCGCAGTTCGGCATCAGCCAGGCCGATGTAATGTATGAATTTCTGATGGAAGGGCTCAGCCTGACCAGGTTCAGCGGGGTCTTCTACGGCACTGCCAGCGAAGAGATCGGGCCCGTCCGCAGCGCCCGCCTGTTCAACTACTATCTGGGCGCGCTCTATGACGCCGGCCTGTTCTGCTCCGGGGCCAGTGACGGCGTCCGCTATCAGCTCAAGAACAACAACCAGCTCTTCCCCTACCTGGACCTGGATCTGGACGATCCGGAGAGTACCCGCTACGCCCGCTCCGTTGGCAACGATTATCGCACGCGCCTGCGCACCAGCGAAGAGATGCTGCGCCTCTGGCTCTCAAATTGGGCCGTCGAGCGCGCCCCCTCCATCCAGGGATTTACCTTTGGCGGCCCTCCTCCCGGCGGCGCATCCGCCAACACGGTCCGCATCCCCTATCCCTCAGTCACAGCCAGCCAGGTCACCTATCGTTACGACGCCGGCAACGGGCGCTATCTGCGCTCACTGGGGGGCGCCATCCATCGCGACAGCAACAACGGCCAGCAGATCGCGGTCGAAAACATTATCGTTCAGTACATGCCCCACGCCCCCGTGAACATCATCGAAGACGCCTACGGCAACCTCAGCCTTCTCATCAACCCCTTCGGCGCCGGCAGGGCAATCATCATCCGCGACGGTCTCGCCTATGAAGGGACCTGGCGCAACGACAGCAGTGGAGAGATGCCCCGTTTCTTCGCCGCCGACGGCGTCGAGATTCCCCTCAAGCCGGGCAAGTCGTGGATCAGCATCGTCCCGCTGTCATACGAGATCGCCTACGAGTAAACGTCGCGCCGCACCGCCTCACAGCACCGCTTCGCAAGTAGACTGCCAGGCACAACGGGCGGCAGAGGCTCAATCAAAGTCTCAGTCAAAGTCATAGCGGTGCAGCAGATACGTCTCCCGACTCGAGAGCCCCACTGCTTTCAGAAAGCCCGTACCGGCCCGCGCCGTTGACGGCAGCGGCCCCGCCGTCACCCTCTCCCAGCCGTTCGCAGGGCCCGCCGACAGCATCTGCTGCCACAACTGTCTGCCTATACCCCGCCGCCGGTAATCGGCATCCACCCCCATAAACAGCACCCGAACCGAACGCGGCTGCCGCAGCTCCAGGCACGGCAACAGCAGCCGCCCCAGCAGAGAGCGTCCCCCGCGCGTGCGTCGCAGCGGCCCGCTCCCGTCCGGCTGCGCCAGAAGAAAGCCCACCGTTTTGCCATCGACCTCCGCCACCCATGCCAGCGCCGGACGGCGCAGAATCCACCACAGCAAAAACTGCGCCTCCGCCCCATCGGGCAGCGGGAACTCCGCCCACGCCGGCGCCGACTGAATGAAAAGCGGCAGCAGATCAGCAGCCAGCCGCTTCGGGTCCAGGGGACGAATTACCGCCGCGCCCGCAACCGCCGACCGCCCATCTCTGTCTGCGCCCGCGTCCATCGTGTATAGCAGGCTGCGTCCCAACGGCCGGCAGACCATCGAAAACAGCTCCGGCACATACGGGGGCGCATACGGCGCGTGCAAGGGCGGCTCGCGGTGAAAATGATCCTGCAGCACGCCGGTGCCCAGGTAAGGAGACAGCCCAACCGGCAGAACGACCCGCCGAATCCCCTCATGCCCGACCTGCTCCTGCACCGCGTGCAAAAGGCGCTCCAGGCTCTCCCGGCTATTGGCCGCGTGCAGCATGGCCAGATGCGCCGTGCTGTCTGTACGCCGCGGGTCGATCAGCACAACCGCGGCCGCAACCGGTTCCTCCATCGTTATGCCCTGATTGATGTTCGGGAACGCCTGGTTGCCGGCATTCGCCTTCCCGCGCCGCGGCAGCGCTTCAACCACCATGTAATGGGGCCTGCTCCGTTCCAGGTGGGCGAACTGCTTCGACACCACCGCCTGCCGCAACCGGTTCCACGCCGGCGGCGCCCAGCGCGAGTCGTCGGCGTAAATGCGCCACCATTTGCGTAGAAATCCGGCGCGGCCCCAATAGCCTTCCGCTGACTCAACCCGAAAATTGAAATAGTGTGCCATTTCCTATGCCGCCAAAGCCTGAGAATTGGGGAAAACCATGGGGATAACTTCCGGCAATTCGGGATAACTTCTGCAATGATGCGGATAACTCTACTGTTCCTCTACGAACCGGATCTGGTTTCCCTACTCACACCCCAATTTCAAAACGTATTGAACCCGCCCGCGTCGTAGAAATTCCCCTATATTGAATTATCCCCTCACCAAGCACTATATATAGTAACCGCCGCGCCCCCCTGATTGTTTCACGGGCTGTTTGGGCCGGCCTTTCATCTTCACTGCGATTGTCCGCCACTGTCGCATTTGATACACTACTTATTCATACATATGTAGCAAAGAGGCATCGCAGGCGTTCGATTGACACAGATTCCAGCGGTCCGGGAGCCAGTCGGACAGGTTGGCGTCTGTCTTGCGTTCACCCCCACCTACAACCAGGTCCAACTGCTTGCGGTTTCATCTTTCTCTTGCCCTCCCTTTCGCCTGTTTTTCTGTGTCTGCGCGAACAAAACCCCCTTGCGCTTCGTCTTGATAGCGGAACAGGAGAGTGAAAAGGAGTTGTTTTGAGTACAGACTGGCAATCCATACCTTCATCAAATCCCAGTGGCAACCCGCTCTACGAGCGCGGCCAGCCTTCTTCGCCCCGGTCGACCGAGAACCCGCCGGAAGATCAGGAGGCGGCAGAGCAGTCCGAAACACAGACGGAAGCCGCCTCCGCTGATACACAACCCCAGGCAGCTTCCGAAGATCTGGATCCCAAGGATATCTGGCAGAAAACGCTGCACGAACTCGCGCTGCAGATGCCCGCGACCACCTTCGAAACCTGGGTGCGCGACACCTCGATCATTGGCTACGCAGAAGGCGAATTCACCGTCGGCGCGCCCCATGCCTGGGCTCGAGACTGGCTGCAGAACCGTCTGCGCAAAAAGATCAAAGACATTCTGAACCAGTTGACCGGCCGCTCAGTTCAGGTCTTCTTCGAGGTGCGCCCCCAACCCCAGAAGCAGCCGGATTCGCCCGAGTCGGCGCCCCTGTATGCGAATATTCCGCCCGCAGCGCCCGAATCAAAGCCGCAGCCGGCCGAAGTCAACCCTGCCCCCGCGCGCCCTGCCCCCACACCGCCAAGCCGTACGCCGGCCGCCCCTTCCCCACACCGCGACACCGTTCAGACTCCCGCTGCGCCTGTCGCAGCCCGGTCAGACGTCGCCCGGTCAGACACCGCCCTTCAAAGCGGCGTTTTCAACCCCCGCTACACCTTCGATACATTTGTCGTCGGAAATCACAACCGTCTGGCCCACGCCGCCGCCCAGTCCATCGTGGAGCAGCCCGGCCATCGCTTCAACCCGCTCTTTGTCTATGGCGGCGTCGGCTTGGGGAAAACACATCTTCTCCACGCGATCGGCCACGCCATGTCCAGGCAGGGATTGCAGGTCCTCTACTGCTCCTCCGAACAGTTCACCAACGACCTCATCAGCGCCATTCGCCAGCAGAACACCGAAGAGTATCGCAACAAATACCGGCAGGTAGACCTCCTTCTGATCGACGATATCCAGTTTATCGGTGGCAAAGAAAGTACGCAAGAGGAGTTCTTCCACACCTTTAACCATCTCCACGCCGCCGGCCGTCAGGTTGTGATCAGCAGCGATCGACCGCCCAAGCAAATCGCCACCCTCGAAGCCCGGCTGCGCAGCCGCTTCGAAGGCGGCCTGCAGGCCGACATCTCCCAGCCGGACCTCGAAACACGCGTCGCCATTCTGCAATCGAAGGCCCAGTCCATCCATCAGTCCATCTCAACCGATGTGCTCATGCTGATCGCAGAACGAGTGGAGAGCAACATCCGAGAGTTGGAAGGCGCGCTCAATCGCCTCATCATCCAGGCCCCCTTCCACGACAGGCAGCTCGACCGGTCCGTCGCCGAAAGCATCCTGGACACACTCGTACCACAGCGGCGGCCCCGCGAAGCCGCCAGCGTCGTCCAGATCGTCGCCAGGCACTTCAACCTGACAGAAGAAGCCCTGCTCGGGCGGTCGCGCACCAAGGAGATCGCCAACGCCCGTCAGCTGGCAATGTACCTCCTGCGCGAAGAAAACGGCCTGTCGCTGATCAACATCGGCGAACTGCTGGGCGGGCGCGATCACAGCACCGTTCGCCACGGTGTCGAGAAAATCACCCAGGATATCGAACGCGATGAAGGCGTGCGCCGCGAAGTTGTGGCCTTGCGAGAGAAAATATACGAGCCGCCCGGCTCATGAAGACCGGGCATCAGCCGGTGACAAAGTACAGGTGATAGAGTACAGGTGATAGAGTACAGGTGACAACGCCAGCCGACGAAGACCTGCGCCCCGATCCCCACTAACCGCCAAGGTCAACCCCTCCCGACCGATACCCGCCCTGCCTGACAAAAGCTCGCCGCCAACGCCCACCGGACCCGGAGAACAGCCCTTCTCCTGTGGCAGCAGTCCAGCTCTGGGCCCACCCAGACTGAAAAACCGCGCAATCTGGTCTCCCCATTAAGTGTCCGAGAATGTATCCCCATCCGGACTGCCCCCCTTCTGGGTGCATCCCAAAATGGGCGTCAACTCTCTTGTACCCTTGGTATCGACTAGCCCGTGTCCAGTCTTCACATCCATCTCCGATAGATCGCATATTCACTGACCACAGACCACTAGGTTCCGTAGACATTTCGGGGAGGCCGCTCAGAATCGAACAGGAACCGAAAGTCTGCACGCCTTTTCGGGGAGTTTTTCACCTGAATCTTGTGATAGACCAAAACGAACGGTCCGCGAAGTCACGCCAAGGGCCGCCAGGGGCCACCAGGGGCCACCAGGGGCCACAGCGGAGGCCTTCTTTGTCCACGAAGGGCCACGAAGAACACTTTCTCTGATCCGCGGAGTAAGGGGAGGGGCGAGGAGACCACAGAGGCGTATCGGATTTTCCTTGGGGAGCTGCGCGACCCTGCGCCGATAAGCAGTTTACTTCCGCAGAAATCACTGATCAAACCCACGTCAACAAGCTTGGCAAATTGACCAAGGGACTTTGTCATCAATCCTCACAATGGAACAATGCAAACGTGGCGCCCCATCTGGGGCGCCACGTCTGATCTTTGTTGACTGATAGTGCAACGACCGCTCGTTTCCAACTTGAGTGCGTCACAGCGGCCTGTGTTCTCTAGCCACCACCGCCTTCACTGCCACCTTCACCGCCACTGCCATGCTCGCCGCCGCTTTCACCGCCACCTTCACCGCCGCCTTCACTTGCGCCGACCTCGGCATGGGGCGTCCAGCCGTCGAAGGGCTGCGCCGATGCGGGCAGAATCACATTCATCGCCGCGCCTGCCGCCAGATCGACCGGCGTTGTCGGGCCGAGTTCGATACCGTTGGACAGGTGGACCTCGATGCGTACTCTCGTCAACGTCGCGCTGGTGGTGTTCACAACGGTGCCGAAAAAGGCGTTGCTGTGCGCATCGTAGCTCATGATGAGACGAGCGCCGGCACGGACCATGTCGAAGGTCTGGTCGAGGGCCAGGCCGCTCCCGCCTTCTTCACTGCCGGATTCGCCACTGCCACCTGCGCCGCCTTCACCACCACCTTCACTGCCTTCACCACCGCTCTCCCCACCGCTCTCACCGCCGCCTTCAGCGCCATGCTGCTCGCCGCCGGCTTCACCGCCGCCCTCACCGCCGCCCTCGCCGCTGCCTTCAGTGTTGACAGGGCCGGGGCCGCCACAGGCGAACATCTCCGGGTGAATCTCCCAAGCATCGAAGCCTACGCCGACAGCGGTTGGCTCATCGGCCACGCGCAGCTCGACCGTGGTCTGGGCGCCGGGGGCCAGGTCGCCTACCGGCTGCGGTCCAAGCTCGACTACGGTCGTCGTTCCCTGCTTGAGGTTCAGCTCGATCTGCACGAAGCAGAGCGTCTGGTTGGTCGTATTCTCGACGATCCCCGAGAATATCTGCGCTGTGGGATCGTAGGACATAGCGGTTCTCACACCGTTGACAACGCCGTCCCAGCTTTCGTCGAGGGCCAGGATCGGGCTGGAGGGGTCTCCGCTCTCGCCACTGCCCTCACCACTTCCGGATTCGCCACTACCGGATTCGCCACTACCGGATTCACCACTGCCCTCACCGCCACTGCCGTGTTCGCCGCCACCTTCACCGCCACCTTCACCGCCGCCTTCACTCGCGCCGACCTCGGCATGGGGCGTCCAGCTGTCGAAGGACTGCGTTGACGCTGGCAGAACGACATCCAGGATCTCGCCGGGCGCCAAGTCGGTCGGCGTTGTCGGGCCGAGCTCGATACCGTTTGAGAGATGGACTTCGATGCGTACCCTTGTCAGGGTCGCGTCGGTCGTGTTTGCAACGGTTCCCACAAAGGAGTTGCTGGCGGCGTCGTAGCTCATGATGAGGCGAGCGCCGGCCCGGACCATGTCGAAGGTCTCGTCGAGGGCGAGACCGCTGCCGCCTTCTTCACTGCCGGCTGCCCCGCCTTCGCTGCCTTCGCTACCTCCCTCACTACCTTCGCTACCTCCCTCACTACCTTCGCCGCCGCTTCCGTGTTCGCCGCTGCCTTCGCCACCTCCCTCACTGCCTTCGCCGCCGCTTCCGTGTTCACCGCGGCTCTCCGTAACGTTGCCTGCACTCTGGTCGGCGCCGCTCTGTCCCCTCCGTGAACAGCCGACGGCCACCATCATCGTCAGAATCAGAACCAGTATCGCCAACGTCTGCGCCATTCTCAACTTCGTTCCCTTGCCTCTCATTTCTTCACCTCGTTTCACTATGCTTATCTGAGGGCCTGTCCCTCATACACTGCCCATGATAGAGGTGAAATGTGTCACAAATATGTCAGAGCGAGACAAGATTTCAAATCGGTCTGCGTAGGACAAAGGGTGTTCACAACGGGGCTATAGGGGAGGAATAAGATGCCTGAAGTTACCCAAGAGATGATGGCCTGCGCCAACTTCATGGGGACCTATGTTGAACCGATTTTCTCCTTTCCTGTTTCGGTCTACTTGGTGACTGTCGAGGTTGCCAAATGATTCGATGGCACCTTCCTTCCCTTCATTCAAGCGCCCATCTCGGCCTGGACCGGCTAACCAACTGGAGGAACCATGAACAGACTCAGATTGGCGCTCATCCTCTCGTTCCTCGCGCTCGCTCTACCGGCCAAAGTATCGGCCCGTCCGCTTCCGCCGCCCCTGCCGTTCCACAGCTATGCCCTTTTGAACCGGCAATGACACTTGCTTTGGTCAACGCCATGCAGCGCACAGAGGGCTGACCGGGATCATCTACCAGGCCGTGTGACTTACACGACCCTCCTCGTCAAAGGTCAAGATGTACTGCTTGGCCACGGCATACGCTGTGTCGGCATAGTAGGTGGCGACGCGCAACAATCTGCTGGCCGTCAAATAATGGATGACGACCTCCTTGCCGGAGCCGGGATTGTTGCCGCGATAAATCTCAACTTCGCCCGTGTCGTAATCCTGCGGATAGAGAGCTGCAAGGGTGGTAACGGCCTCCAGACGCGGGCCTGAGTAGCTCCTGCCGTCCGGCCCGATAAAGTAGTAGCGATACACGCCGCCGTCGTCTCTGCACACCTGAGCGGGCGTAGCCGCATGCGAGACGAGACACTGTGCCTCAACACGATCCGGCGCCGTATCGGACTTCGCCACCACTGACCTGTTGACCGCCGTCGCGATCGGTGTGCTGGTAACCGTCGCCGTCGGCCTCTTGGTCGCCTCCGGTACCGGTGTATTGGTCACCACCGCCGTATCAGTCGCCACCGCCGTATCAGTCGCCACCGGTGTCGCCGTATTGGTCGCCGTCCGCGCCGGTCTTCTGGTCGCTGTCGCGGTGCTGGTCCATATCAACACCACCGGCGGATCAGCAGTTGACTCCGGCACCTCCTCCACGGCGGCGGCCGGCCGCTCAAGGAGATCTGTGAACAACAGCAGGAGCGCAATGATGGCGACCGCCAGACCGTTCCTCGCGAGGATAGGCCGCGCTCCTTTCCAAACAGGTGATAACTTCATTAACTCCTTCCCCTTGAATTACTAAACCGCGCTCCCACCATCGCGTTCGCATACACCGACTCGCCGCGGCTCCTTGAACAGACCAACTCCATCCCCACCGTAGGAGAAACCGTTATGGTTGCTCCGCGTTTCTCGCACGCTTGCATATGGATGAAGAGACGGAATGCGTACGCCCCATCCGATTGCGTTTGCCAAGCTGTCAGGCGCCTGTCGCTGAATATCGGGCAGCGCCCGAACGCTTATCCGGTGGATGACCAAGTGTATCCGGCGGAAAGTCACACCGGTCAGTGTCAGTCGGCACCTAATAGTCACATGACCATCAAAAGGCGAACCTCTCATGATCTCTGACAATCGTTTCGCAGAGCGACCGCCGCGTGCCGTGAAAAACGGAAAACGAGAAACCCATACCGCTCCGGCAGATGCCGCCCGGCTCACAGCGCGTAAGTGTCTGAACAGGTATCCAGCCTGAACGCTGAAAGAGCCGCTCAGAACGCCTCTGTATCATCTCTCCCGCTTCTGGATCGCGCCGTCAGGCGGCGTTGAAGGCTTCTCTTTCGAGCGCCGGTCCCGTCGTCCCCGGCAGGCCTCTCCGTCGGCCCGTACGCGCACGCCGCCAGAGTCCGCCGTACAGGGCTGCCCGCGCCATGGAGGGGTTCACCTGCAAAAAGGGCGCGTTCGTTCCCTCCCTCTTTTCAGCTCTGTGTCGGAGAGATACAGGGCGCGCGTCAGGAAGGCAGATGCTTTCGCCCGTATTCTGTGCCTGTATGGTTGAAGACGAAGAAACCGGGCTTGTGCCCGGCCAAATAGGGGAACGTAAGATGGAAGAACTACTGGCAATCGGCGACGTCAGCGCTCTGTCCGCTTCTGCGTTTGAAGAAGGAATTGGAGAGGCCAGCGGCGGATCGGGTCGAATTGACCGGTTCCTGTTACTGAATGCCGCAGTCAACCATGCTGCCAATAGAGGCTCGAAAGATGTGTGCGAACCGGCGCCCGCGACATAAGGTTGAACCTCCATATCAACCAGCTGACAGGAACAGTTCCCGCAGAACCGGCTAACCTGGTTCGCCCGGCGGGAAACCTTGTCAGGGTGCGCATCGCTACCGACACCCCTGGTCTGTGTGGAACCATACCGCCCGCTTTACAAGCCTCCAACCCTCCTCACTTCGAGACTCTGCTTTTTTGAAAACAGCAACGACGGTGGCAGCAGCGTCCACCTTGCAGGCACCCCGGGAACCTGCTCATCCGCACTGCTTCCAGCACCCGGCGCAACGCGCTAGGAGTGCGACGGCCTGCCTCTCGCGCCGACAGCGCAACTTGGCGGTGGAATCGACGATAAACAATGCCATCTTGAACCGCCGCTCCGCCCGTCCACAGGTCCTGATTTGAAACGCGTAGCACCAAAATGCCCCCACTCCGCTGCTTAGCGACAAATTTGGCACAATACTGACACAAAGAAAAGACAAATGACATAAGAAAGAAATTTTATGCTTGTATCATTTGAAGTCGGTGGTTTGTTGATGAAAACCGACACACACAAAAGTTAACCCGCATCTCCAATCCTTCAACCATGATTCTCAACGTCGAGTGCAAACATTGAAATGGAAAACGGCCGCCGCCGGCCAGTGGAATCGCTCACAAGGAGCAATGCCATGACGTTTTCACGGCAAACGATGGCTACTCATGAATGGATTTTACAGCGTGCAGATCGATATGAAGGTGGTATGACAGAGCGTATTGAGCACTGCGAATGTGGAGTAAGGCGGCGACGCTGGCTGACAACCAAGGGCGGGCAAGTCATCAGGGACGTTGTCGTCTTTACTGATCCCGATCCGCTCCCGGATTGCCCGCTCGCGAGCAACAGAGAAGAATGACTTACCTACAAATACGCGGATAAAGCGCAGCAGGCCAATGCAGAATCGCCGAGAACATCCGAAAGATCGGGCACAAAACAGATCCCTTCAAACTGTCAGAAAACCTTGACAGAAAGAACTATCTGCTTGCTCTTGAAATTGACGAAAACAGTGTTGGCAATCTCGAACGCGGCGTATATAAGCTTACGGTCAAGGCTATTGAGGTGGATACGCATCCGTAGCGCGAACCAGACCCACAATCGGCTACAGAACGCGTCGCCAAAACGAACGCATGGCTGGCAGGCGGTACACCCCATCGATGGGTTCGGAGAAAACGGCGAAATCATTCGCCTCGAAATCTGCCTGGGCTGCAAAGCGCAACGCCGCACGGCCCACCTCAACGACGGCCAACTCCAACTGATCGCCTCCGACCCCGATCCCCTGCCGCCGTTCTGCGCCGGACACTTCGATAACTTGGTGCACGTCTTCCCGCCTGAAATCGCCCTGGGCGAACAACCCAGCCCGCGCCGGCCGAACGATGGGCCCACGCAGAAAAAAGATAACGACCCACCCGATGGGCCCCGCACTCACACGGCCGGGACACCGCCGGCCGCGCGGCCATGAACTCAGGGTTACAACAAATCTAACTCCTTTGCGCGCAAAACCGCCTGCATCCGATCGCGGACATTGAGCTTCCCCATCAGCACCGAAACATAGTTCTTCACCGTCCCTTCGGCCAGATGAAGTCGCGCCGCGATCTCCTGGTTTCGGCAACCGTCTCTCAGCAGGCGCAGAATCTCCACTTCCCGCTCGTTGAGAGGTTCGGCCAGCCTCGAAGCTTCGTAGGCAGGCGGCGGCTGACGAACAAATTCATTGACGATCTTGCGAGCGACCGATACATCAAGGTAGGAACCGCCCCGATATGCCGTGCGCACCGCGGTAGCCAAATCATCGCTGGATGTCGCCTTCAACACATAGTTCAGCGCGCCCGCCCGGATCCCTTCAAACACATACTCGTCGCTATCGAAAGTCGTCAATATGATGATCTTCGCCTGTGGATCGCGCCTGCAGATATACCGGACCGCATCGAGACCGTCCATAACCGGCATCTGCACATCCATCAACACCACATCGGGCTGCAGTTCGTCATACAGGCTGACAGCCTCCTGACCGTCTCCAGCCTCGCCGATAACCATCATGTCCTCTTCCAGATTGAGGATGATGCGCATCCCCTCACGCAATAGCTCCTGATCGTCCACCAACAAAAGTGAAATCTTATCAAACATGCTTCCCTTCCCTTCCCTTTCCTTGTGCCGCAGGCAGCGTGTCTTCAGAACGCCGCCTGATTGTGCGACGCCTCCCCGCATCCCGGCGCCCCCGACCCACCGCCGGATGACGCAGCGATATCCCGCCCGTCTCTCGGCATATTCAGAATCAACCTGTCCTCGCTATCTCTCACAATCCGCCGGCTGCTCGCGGATCGTCCGCGCATAGGCTCACCACCCCACGCCAATAG
Organism: Caldilineaceae bacterium; assembly: GCA_965207495.1. Taxonomy (GTDB): domain Bacteria; phylum Chloroflexota; class Anaerolineae; order Caldilineales; family Caldilineaceae; genus Bin5. The sequence continues at coordinate 26,569 of OZ242287.1, read as the reverse complement.
GTGCGAAGCCTCTCTGCCCGGCCCCGTTCTCAAATCTGTGGCAGATTACCCGCCATCCCACCATGATCTCTCCCGCTCCGTCTCCCCCCCGATAGGCAGGGTGAATGTCACCATAACGCCGCCGCCTTGCGCCGGTTTGGTCACTCGTAGCGTCCCCCCAAGTTGAAACGCCCGCTCCTGCATCCCCGGCACTCCGTAACCGTAGCCGGCGGACAGGTCGAACTCCTGGCCGTCATGCCGCATGGTCAGAACCAATGAATCATCCGTAACATCCAAATCCATCCATATGTTCATAGGATGGGCATGGTTTTGCATGTGCATCAACCATTCCTGTATCGCCCGGTACACCGTCAGACAATCGGACTCGGACAGAAAATCGGGGACGTCCGTCAGTTCGACGTGGAGAGAAATGTCCGTCTCCCGGAAAAACTCACTGATGTACCGTCGCAACACAGGCGTCAGATTTCTGGCGTTTATCTCAGGCGTGCTCAACGCCTGAATCGTATCGCGTAGTTCATCCAGCCCCGCTTTGAGTTGCGAATGCACCGTCTTAAGCATCGCGTCCGCCTGCAGTGAATCCTTTTCCATCACTCGATTCGCGCCCTCCACCTGCACGATCGCGACGGTAAGCCTGTGCCCGAGAGATTCGTGTAGCTCGCGCGCGAGGCGATTATGCTCCTCCACCATAACCAGAAACCTGCGCTGTCCAATGTATTCTCGCAAACGCGCATGGGCCTCCGATATCTCTGTCAACAGACGTCCGACATCTCGCTTCACGCGCCTTTCATACGCGATTCGATTGCTCAAAATGCCGCTGAAGATGAAGCCCACAACGACCAGGATGGCTCTGTCCACGGGCGGTAGCGGCCCTTCAGCATGTCGGAAAAAGGTGCCCCACAGCGCAATCGCTACATACACGCCAATCCAGACCAGCGCGGGTCCAATCCTGAATAGAAACACCGCCTGCCCGACCAGAAGCAGAAACAGATAGATGAAAAGAAAATCCTGAAAAAATCCCAGGCACGCGATCAGAGTCTGCGCCACCAGATAAAGTTGATTGCGCCGGTAATCGCCTGTCGGTACACGCCAAAATAGAAAACTGAATAATAGCGCTCCAATCACAAAAAACGGCTCCGGCATTGAACCGTTCAGTATGTGATAGTGGACCAGCATGAAAATGACAACCGCCTGCGCGGCACAATGAATCGGAAAATTCTCCCAACGATAAGACCGAGTCCTTTGCCGAAATCCATCACGTATCCATCTGCCGAATGCACGCCAACTCAAAAAGTGCCCCATCGAACGATCTTCCTCCGCAACAAAGAAACACCCATAACGTCTCCTCAAGAGAGGAGAAACCGATGGACCCAAACCGAAATCGTATCTGGCTCCCCTACCAACCCAATTCATCTGGCACCTCCCATTACTTCAAAGTGGTTCACCTGCGATTCGGCCACAATATACTCGCGTGTGCCGTTTATCCCGATAGGCAGAGAGAAGAGCACCAGAGTGCCGCCCGCCGCCGGTGTGATCACACGCAGATCGCCGCCAAGCTGCGCGGCCCGCTCCCGCATCCCCAGCAAACCAAACCCATTGCTTTTGGACGGGTCGAAGTCCCGGCCGTCATTCTGTACCTTCAAAATCAGCGCATCATCGCTCGATTCCAATTCCACCCACACATTCTGCGCCTGGGCGTGCTTCTGCGTGTTGGTCAGCGTCTCCTGAACGATCCGGTATATCGCCATGCACTGTTCATCGGACAAGGGCGCCCGTAACATGTCGGGCAGCCGCCTGTGGCAATCTATGCCCGTGACGTTCGCAAACTCTTCTGTGATCTTATGCAAAGAGTCGATCAGACTGGCGCTGGTGACATTGTGCCCACGCAGCACCAGAAGAGTCTGACGCAATTCGTCCAGCCCTGTCATCAGTTGTGAGCGCACCGTCTCGAGCATCCCGGCGACCCGGTGGGGATCCCGTTCCATCAGCCGCTCCGCGCCCTCCAACTGCACGACCGATACCGTTAACCTGTGCCCAAGCGTATCGTGTAAATCTCTGGCGATGCGTTCCCGCTCGGCTGCCGCAGACAAAAATTCGGCCTGCCTTGCGTACTTCCGCAACCGCGAATTGGCCTCGTTGAGCTCCGTCAGCAGATCCTGAATCTTCGCATGCTCCCGTCTTGTCCTTCCTATGCTGGCGCTCATGAAGCCGGAAATAACCATCACGGCGATGACTGCAACCGCTCTGCTCGTCGGCGTGAACAGATCGTCCCCGGGCTGACCAAAGTTTGCAATTAGTACAATAAAATACAATATCGCAGACCAGATCAGACTGGTCCGCATCTTGCTGAATACCACCGCTGACTGCCCGGCGAGAACCACAAACATACAGGATAAAGTAAAATCCTGGAAAACAATCAAAGTGGAAATCACGGTCTGTGCCGCCATATAAACATGCGTGTGCGCCAACGCGCTGTAGTCCCATTTCCTGCGCCAAAAAAGGACGCTGAAAAGGAATAACCCGGCCAGAGGTATCGGCCCCGGCACTGCACCCATCTGTATGTATGAGTAGAACACAGAGACCATGAGAAATGCTTGCCCGGCGAGACGCAACATGAAATCTCGATGGTCATAAGACCAGTTCCCAGTCAATAATTGTTGGTACAGCCCCTTTACAGCCATTCACAGTTTCTCCGGCTTGAAGTAAATATGATTTCCTGCCGGCATGAACAGGGCGCCTGCCGCCCTCCCATGCTGTAGTTTTCTCCTCACTTCCCTTCGCTGTCCATCCCCGGCTCTTCCTCTGTCCCAGAGCGCTGCGCAACTCTCTAGCCAGACGGTTGCGCTCGTGTGCCGCGGCCAACCGCCCGGACTGTTCAGCAAACTCCTGAAACGTCTCCGGATCCGCCTGTTCACGCTGATTGTCGCCGGAATCGCCCTGTCCGTCAACTATTTGTCGTTGTTCTACCCGCAGCCTTGACACGGATTGCAGTCTCCTGCGCCACCGGCTACGCCAACAATCCGCACACCCCACCGGAATGAACGCACCCGGCCCCGTTACGCGATTATGACCCGCTTTCAAACACTGCCTGCCATTTTGCTGAAAGGCGCCAGGACAGGAACCACAGCCGCGGGATACTGCTCTCCCCACGCCGCAATCCTGCTGGTACAGAACTCTGAGGACACGTGACTGACTCCCAGGACAACACATTCGAGCCGATAGGATTGAGATTGCCGCGCGGAGTTCGCCAGCGCTCTTCACTCGCGACCTGCGCATCCAGGCACGAAGATGTCAATGACTGTTGACAAAACGGCAGCCCCATACTGGCAAAGTCGTTCGACGGCACTCTGCGCAAAGAGATGGGTATGCATCCACTCAACGCGCTGCCGGCCAGGTACAGATGCGTCAGTTCACTGAGATCGCCCAACGCCTCCGGAACTGTCCCGTACAGTCGGTTCCTGCTGAGGTCCAGCCACGCCAGTTCACTGAGATCGCGCAACGCCTCCGGAACTGTCCCGTACAGCCGGTTGCCATCGAGAGACAACCCGATGACGCGTCCGTCGGCGTCCGTCGTCACGCCATACCACTCGTCAAGCGGCCTGTCGCTCAGCCAGTTCGTGCTTGCCGCCCAGTTGGGGCCGTCTGTCTCCCTGTACAGCGCAACCAGTACATCCCTGTCCGGGTCGCCTATCACGACCGCCGGGACGGGCTGTGTGTTGACGCGAACCTCGTCGGATGGCGCGCTCAGGCCGGCCGCGCTGATCGCCCGCACCCGGTACACGTAGCTACTCGCCGGTAACACCGTTCTCTCGATATAATGCGTGGCCGCGCTGCCGCTGTCCTCCACAAGGATGACGAACTGCTCCGCCGCATCCTCACCCCCGCGACGTTCAACCCGGTAGCCGCTTACGCTGCTGTCCTCGGGATCGTCCCAAGTCAGCGCCACCGCATCTTGTGCAACAACAATCGCCCGCACGTTCTGCGGAGGCGCCGGAACGGCTGGCGTCACAGCCGTCGGTGTCGGCTCAGGCGTAGCCGTTAGCGTGGCCGTCAGCGCCTGAGTGGCTGTCGGTGTCGGCTCAGGTGTAGCCGTCAGAGTGGCCGTCAGCGCCTGAGTGGCTGTCGGTGTCGGCTCAGGTGTAGCCGTTAGAGTGGCCGTCAGCGCTTGGGCGGCTGTCTTCTCAGTCGGCCCTGTCGGCGCTTTCGGCCATGGCGACTCGATGGTAGCAGTCGGTTCCGAGCGCGCCGCCGGCGTGGTCGTCGCGGTCGGTGTCGGCGTAGCCGTCGCTTCCGAGCTTGCCGTCGGCGAGGCCGTCGCGGTCGGTGTCGGCGTAGCCGTCGCTTCCGAACTCGCCGCCGGCGTGGTCGTCGCGGTCGGTGTCGGCGTAGCCGTCGCTTCCGAGCTTGTCGTCGGCGTGGTCGTCGCGGTCGGTGTCGGCGTAGCCGTCGCTTCCGAACTCGCCGTCGGCGAGGCCGTCGCGGTCGGTGTCGGCGTAGCCGTCGCTTCCGAGCTTGCCGCCGGCGTGGCCGTCGCGGTCGGTGTCGGCGTAGCCGTCGGTTCCGAACTCGCCGTCGGCGTGGCCGTCGCGGTCGGTGTCGGCGTAGCCAGCGGCTGCAGGCCCGGCGTTGGCGTGGTCGTCGCGGTTGGTGTCGGCGTAGCCAGCGGCTGCAGGCCCGGCGTTGGCGTGGTCGTCGCGGTCGGCGTCGGCGTAGCCGGCGGCTGCAGGCCCGGCGTTGGCGTGGTCGTCGCGGTCGGCGTCGGCGTGACCAGCGGCTGCAGGCCCGGCGTTGGCGTGGTCGTCGCGGTCGGCGTCGGCGTGACCAGCGGCTGCAGGCCCGGCGTTGGCGTGGTCGTCGCGGTCGGCGTCGGCGTGACCAGCGGCTGCAGGCCCGGCGTTGGCGTGGTCGTCGCGGTCGGCGTCGGCGTGACCAGCGGCTGCAGGCCCGGCGTTGGCGTGGTCGTCGCGGTCGGCGCTGGCGTGACCAGCGGTTCCAGGCCTGGTGTCGGCGTGGCCGTCGCGGTCGGCGCTGGCGTGACCAGCAGTTCCAGACCCGGCGTTGGCGTGGTCGTCGCGGTCGGTGTCGGCGTAGCTGTTGGCAAGTCTGTCTGCTGCTCCTTACAGGTCGACAGACCCAAGCTGTCCAGGTCGTGATACCCCACCGCCAACAAAGCAGCCGGCACGCATCCGCTCAACTGGTTGTCTTCGAGGTACAACTCCACCAGGCTGCTGAGATCCCCCAGCTCCCTCGGGATCGAACCGCTCAACCCGTTATTGGCAAGATTCAGAAACCCCAGGCTGCTGAGGTTGCCCAGTTCGACTGGAATCGAACCGCTCAACGCGTTGTTGTTGAGGCCCAACTCCTTCAGACTGCTGAGATTGCCCAGCTCCACAGGCACCGTCCCGCTCAACCCGTTGGCGTCGAGCCCCAGGTACTCCAAGCTGGGGAGGTCGCCCAGTTCGACCGGGATCGAACCGCTCAACTGGTTGCCGCTGAGATACAGCTGCGTCAGTTTGTTGAGATCGCTCAGTGCCTTCGGTATCGACCCGCTCAACTGGTTTTTGTCGAGGGACAGCTGCGTCAGGTTGCTGAGGTCGCCCAGTTTCGCAGGTATCGACCCGCTCAACTCGTTGGTATAGAGGTACAGCCACTCCAGGCTGCTGAGGTTGCCCAGCTCCGGCGGGATCGAACCACTCAACTGATTGTTGCTGAGGGACAGCCGCGTCAGGTTGCTGAGCCTGCCCAAGGCTGACGGGATCGAACCGCTCAACTCGTTGACAGCGAGGTGCAGATGCCTCAGGTTGCTGAGATCGCCCAGCTCCACCGGGAGCGTCCCGTTCAGACTGTTGCCGTTGAGAATTAACCTCGTGACGCGGGCATCAGCGTCCGTAGTGACCCCATACCATTCGCCGAGAGGCTTGTCGCTGAGCCAGTTCGTCCTGATTATCCAGTTGGCCCCGTCGGTTGCGTTGTAGAGCGCAACCAGGGCGTTCCTGTCGACGCAGGTCGGCAGACCCAGTCTGTCCAGGTCCTGATTGGCCACGGCTAGCAACGCGGTGGGCACGCATCCGCTCAACTGGTTGGTATTGAGGTAGAGATGGGTCAGGCTGCTGAGGTCCCCCAATTCCACCGGGATCGTACCGCTCAACTGGTTGGCAGCAAGGGACAGCTCCTTCAGATTGCTGAGGCTGCCCAGCTCCGTCGGGATCGACCCGCTCAACTTGTTGTCCTTGAGATACAGCTTCGTCAGGTTGCTGAGACTGCCCAGATCTGCCGGGATTGTACCGCTCAACTGGTTGCTACGGAGGTGCAGCTCCTTCAGGTTGCTGAGACTGCCCAGCTCCGCCGGAATCGACCCGCTCAACTGGTTGCTATGGAGGTGCAGATGCCTTAGGTTGCTGAGACTGCCCAGTTCCGACGGGATCGTCCCGCTCAGAATGTTGCTATTGAGAATCAACCTCGTGACGCGGCCGTCGGAATCCGTCGTGACCCCATGCCACTCGCCGATAGGCTCTCTGCTGAGCCAGTTCGTCTTGTCTGTCCAGTTGGCGCCGTCGGTGGCGTTGTACAGCGCAACCAGCACGCCCATATCGCCGCATGGCTGCAGCCCCAGGTCGTTCAGGTCGTGATTCGCCACCGCGAACAGGGCCGCAGGCACACATCCACTCAACTGGTTGCCGCTGAGGTACAGATGTGTCAGGCCGCTGAGGTCGCCCAACTCCTCCGGTATCGAACCGCTCAACTGGTTTGTCTGGAGGTAGAGATGGGTCAGGTTGCTGAGGTCGCCCAGTTCCGACGGGAGCGTCCCGTTCAAATTATTGCCATTGAGAATCAATTTGGTGACGCGGCCGTCGGAATCCGTCGTGACCCCATGCCATTCGCCGATGGGCTTCTTGCTGAGCCAGTTCGTCTTGTCTGTCCAGTTGGCGCCGTCAGTGGCGTTGTACAGGGCAACCAGTACACCCATGTCGCCGCATGGCTGCAGCCCCAGGCTGTTCAGGTCGTGATTCGCCATTGTGAACAGGGCCGCGGGCACGCATCCGCTCAACTGGTTGGTCTTGAGGTAGAGATGGGTCAGGCTGCTGAGGTCGCCCAATTCCACCGGGATCGTACCGCTCAACTGGTTGACAGCAAGGGACAGCTCCTTCAGATTGCTGAGGCTGCCCAGCTCCGCCGGAATCGACCCGCTCAACTTGTTGTCCTTGAGATACAGCTTCGTCAGGTTGCTGAGTTTGCCCAGCTCCGCCGGAACTGTACCGCTCAACTGGTTGCTATGGAGGTGCAGCTCCTTCAGGTTGCTGAGACTGCCCAGCTCCGCCGGAACTGTACCGCTCAACTGGTTGCTATGGAGGTGCAGACGCCTCAGGTTGCTGAGACTGCCCAGTTCCGACGGGATCGTCCCGCTCAGAATGTTGCTATTGAGAATCAACCTCGTGACGCGGCCGTCGGAATCCGTCGTGACCCCATGCCACTCGCCGATAGGCTCTCTGCTGAGCCAGTTCGTGTTGACTGTCCAGTTGGCGCCGTCGGTGGCGTTGTACAGCGCAACCAGCACACCCATGTCGCCGCATGGCTGCAGCCCCAGGCTGTTCAGATCGTTTGTCTCCACCGCGAACAGGGCCGCGGGCACACATCCACTCAACTGGTTGGTCTTGAGGTAGAGATGGGTCAGACTACTGAGATCCCCCAACTCCACTGGGATCGTTCCGCTTAACTGGTTTGTCTGGAGGTACAGATGGGTCAGGCTGCTGAGGCTGCCCAGCTCCGCCGGAATCGTACCACTCAACTGGTTGCCGCTGAGGTACAGATGCGCTAGGTTGCTGAGGTTGCCCAGCTCCGCCGGGATCGAACCGCTCAACTGGTTGACAGCGAGGGACAGCTCCTTCAGGTTGCTGAGGTTGCCCAGCTCCACCGGTATCGAACCGCTTAACTCGTTGCTATGGAGGTGCAGATCCCTCAGGTTGCTGAGACTGCCCAGCTCCGCTGGGATCGAGCCGTTCAAATTGTTGCCACTGAGAATCAACCTCGTGACGCGGCCGTCGGAATCCGTCGTGACCCCATGCCATTCGCCGATGGGCTTCTTGCTGAGCCAGTTCGTCTTGTCTGTCCAGTTGGCGCCGTCAGTGGCGTTGTACAGCGCAACCAGTACACCCATGTCGCCGCATGGCTGCAGCCCTAGTCTCTTCAGGTCGTGATTCGCCAGCGCGAACAAGTCCGCGGGCACGCATCCGCTCAACTGGTTGGTCTTGAGGTAGAGATGGGTCAGACTGCTGAGGTTGCTCAACTCCGTCGGAATCGACCCGCTCAACTGGTTGCTATGGAGGTACAGCTTCGTCAGGTTGCTGAGTCTGCCCAGCGCCGCCGGAATCGACCCGCTCAACTGGTTGCTATGGAGGTGCAGCTCTTTCAGGCTGCTGAGGTAGCCCCACGCCTTCGGAATCGAACCGCTCAACTGGTTGCTATGGAGGTGCAGATGCCTCAGGTTGCTGAGGCTGCCCAACGCCGCCGGGAGCGTCCCGTTCAAATTGTTGCTATTGAGAATCAACTTGGTGACGCGGCCGTTGGAATCCGTCGTGACCCCATGCCAATCGCCGATGGGCTTCTCGCTGAGCCAGTTCGTCTTGTCTGTCCAGTTGGCGCCGTCGGTGGCGTTGTAGAGCGCAACGAGGGCCTTCTTGTCGCCACATTTCTGCAGCCCCAGGTCGTTCAGGTCGTGATTCGCCACCGCGAACAGGGCCGCGGGCACACATCCGCTCAACTGGTTGGTCTTAAGGTAGAGATGGGTCAGACTACTGAGATTGCCCAGTTCCGCCGGGATCGAACCGCTCAACTGGTTTCTCTGGAGGTACAGCAGCGTCAGGTTGCTGAGGTCGCCCAACTCCGTTGGGATCGTACCGCTCAACTGGTTGATGCTGAGGCTCAGCAGCGTCAGGTTGCTGAGGTTGCCCAACTCCGTTGGGATCGTACCGCTCAACGCGTTGACAGCGAGGTGCAGCTGCGTCAGTTTGCTGAGGTTGCCCAGTTTCGCCGGGATCCCACCACTCAACTGGTTGCTAAAGAGGTAGAGAAGCGTGAGGTTGCTGAGGTTGCCCAGCTCCGCCGGGATCGAACCGCTCAACTGGTTGTTGCCGAGCTTTAGCTCTGTCAGGGCGCCAAGCCTGCCCAGGTCGGTCGGGATCGTACCGCGCAGATTGTTGTTGATCAGGTCCAACTCGGTGACGCGGCCGTCGTCATCCGTCGTGACCCCATGCCACTCGCCAATGGGCTTGTCGCTGAGCCAGTTCGTCTTGATTGTCCAGTTGGCGCCGCCGGTCGCGTTGTAGAGCGCAACGAGGGCGCCTCTCTCCCCACACTCCGCCAGCCCCAGGTCGTTCAGGTCGTGATGCGTCACATCGAACAGGGCGGCCGGCACGCAACCGCTCAACTGGTTGTTATTGAGGTACAGCTGCGTCAGGTTGCTGAGGTTGCCCAGCCTCTCCGGGATCGAACCGCTCAACTGGTTGATGTTGAGGCTCAGCAGCGTCAGTTTGCTGAGGTTGCCCAGCCTCGCCGGGATCGAACCGCTCAAAGAGTTGACAGCAAGGTTCAGCCGCGTCAGGTTGCTGAGATTGCCCAGTTTCGCCGGGATCGAACCACTCAACTGATTGCTATAGAGGTAGAGATGCGTGAGGTTGCTGAGTTTGCCCAGCTCCGCCGGGATCGAACCGCTCAACTGGTTGTTGCCGAGATACAGCTCTGTCAGGGCGCCAAGCCTGCCCAGGTCCGTCGGGATCGTACCGCGCAGATTGTTGTTGGTGAGGTCCAACTCGGTAACGCGGCCGTCGTCGTCCGTCGTGACCCCATGCCACTCGCCAATCGGCTTGTCGCTGAGCCAGTTTGTCTTGTCTGTCCAGTTGGCGCCGCCGGTGGCGTTGTAGAGGGCAACCAGCACACCCCTGTCCCCACACGCCGCCAGCCCCAGGTCGTTCAGGTCGTGATGCGTCACATCGAACAGGGCGGCTGGCACGCATTCGCTCAACTGGTTGCCGCTGAGGTACAGATGCGTCAGGCTGCTGAGATCCGCCAACTCCGACGGGATCGAACCAGTCAACTGGTTGCCGCTGAGGTACAGATGCGTCAGGCTGCTGAGATCCGCCAACTCCGCCGGTATCGAACCACTCAACTGGTTGCTATTGAGGCGCAACTTCGTCAGAGCGCTGAGGCTGCCCAGCTCCGCCGGAACTGTACCGCTCAACTGGTTGCCATTGAGGGACAGCACCGTCAGAGTGCTGAGGCTGCCCAACTCTGACGGGATCGAACCGCTCAGCTGGTTGCCATTGAGTAACAGCCGCGTCAGGGCGCTGAGATTGCCCAGCTCCGTCGGAACTGTGCCGGTCAACTGGTTGTTATTGAGGGACAGCACCGACAGATTACTGAGTTTGCCCAGCTCTGACGGGATCGAACCGCTCAACTGGTTGTCATAGAGGCGCAGCTGCGTCAGGGTGCTGAGTCTCCCCAGCGCGGCCGGGAGCGTTCCGCTCAAGTTGTTGTTGATGAGGTCCAACCCGGTGACGCGGCCGTCGTCGTCCGTCGTGACGCCATGCCAGTCGCCGAGCGGTTCTGTGCTGTTCCAGTTCGTCTTGTCTGTCCAGTTGGCCCCGTCGGTTGCGTTGTAGAGCGCAACCAGCACACCCCTGTCCCCACATGGCTGCAACCCCAGTTTGTTCAGGTCGTGATGCGTCACATCGAACAGGGCCGCGGGCACGCACCCGCTGAACTCGTTGCCGCTGAGGTAGAGCCACCCCAATCTGCTAAGATCGCCCAGCGCAGCCGGAACTGTACCGCTCAACTGGTTGCTGGTGAGGTACAGCTGCGCCAATTTGCTAAGATTGCCCAGCTCCGCCGGAACTGTACCGCTCAACTGGTTTCTATCGATGGACAGATACGTCAGGTTGCTGAGGTTGCCCAGTTCCGCCGGAATTGTACCGCTCAACTGGTTGTCATCGAGGTTCAGCACCGACAGACTGCTGAGGTTGCCCAGCGCGGCCGGAACTGTACCGCTCAACTGGTTGTCATTGAGGTTCAGCAGCGTCAGGTTGCTGAGGTTGCCCAGCGCGGCCGGGATTGCACCGCTCAACTGATTGTCATCGAGGTACAGCTGCGTCAGGTTGCTGAGGTTGCCCAGCGCGGCCGGGATCGACCCACTCAACTGGTTGTCCTTGAGATACAGCTGCGTCAAGTTGCTGAGGTTGCCCAGCGCGGCCGGGAGCGTCCCGCTCAAACTGTTGTTGATGAGGTTCAATCCGGTGACGCGGCCGTCGGCATCCGTCGTGACGCCATGCCAGTCGCCGAGCGCTTCTGCGCTGTTCCAGTTCGTCTTGTCTGTCCAGTTGGCCCCGTCCGTCGCATTGTAGAGCGCAACGAGGGCGCCTCTGTCCCCACACGCCGGCAGCCCCAGGCTGTCCAAGTCGTCATTCGCTACATTGAACAGGGTAGCGGGCACGCATCCGCTCAACTGGTTGCCGCTGAGGTACAGATGCGTCAGGCTGCTGAGATCCGCCAGCTCCGTTGGGATCGAACCACTCAACTGGTTGCTATTGAGGCGCAGTTTCGTCAGAGCGCTGAGGTTGCCCAGCGCGGCCGGTATCGACCCGCTCAACTGGTTGCTATTGAGGGACAGCACCGACAGATTGCTGAGGCTGCCCAACTCTGACGGGATCAAACCGCTCAACTGGTTGCCACTGAGTAACAGCCGCGTCAGGTTGCTGAGATTGCCCATCTCCGTCGGGATCGTACCGCTCAGTTGGTTGTTATTGAGGGACAGCACCGACAGACTGCCGAGGTTGCCCAGCGCGGCCGGTATCGACCCGCTCAACTGGTTGTCATAGAGGCGCAGCTGCGTCAGAGCGCTGAGCCTGCCCAGCGCGGCCGGGAGCGTTCCGCTCAAATTGTTGTTGATGAGGTCCAACCCGGTGACGCGGCCGCTGTCGTTGGTGCTGACGCCATGCCAGTCGCCAATAGGCTCTGTGCTGAGCCAGTTCGTCTTGTCTGTCCAGTTGGCCCCGTCCGTCGCATTGTACAATGCAACCAGCACGCCTCTGTCCCCACACGCCGGCAGCCCAAGGCTGTCCAAATCGTGATTCGCCGCCACCTGGTGCAAGGCGACCGACACGCATCCGCTCAGCCGGTTGCCGCTGAGGTACAGATGCGTCAGGCTGCTGAGATCCGCCAACTCCGCCGGTATCGAACCGCTCAATTGGTTGCTATTGAGGCGCAGTTTCGTCACGGCGCTGAGGTTGCCCAACTCCGCCGGAATCGAACCGCTCAACTGGTTTTCATTGAGGGACAGCGTCGTCACGGCGCTGAGGCTGCCCAGCGCGGCCGGTATCGACCCGCTCAACTGGTTGTCATAGAGGCGCAGCTGTGTCAGAGCGCTGAGGCTGCCCAGCGCGGCCGGGAGCGTTCCGTTCAAATTGTTGCTGATGAGGTCCAACCTCGTGACGCGGCCGTCGGCATCCGTCGTGACGCCATGCCAGTCGCCGAGCGCTTCTGTGCTGTTCCAGTTCGTATTGCTTGTCCAGTTGGCCCCGTCCGTCGCATTGTACAATGCAACCAACACATCTCTGCCTGCAATGACCGGTGTGGTCGTGGCCGTCGGTGTGGTCGTGGCCGTCGGCGTCGGCGTCGCTGAGGCGTTGCCCGTCGGTGTGGTCGTGGCCGTCGGCGTCGGCGTCGCTGAGGCGTTGCCCGTCGGTGTGGTCGTGGCCGTCGGCGTCGGCGTCGCTGTGGCGCTGCCCGTCGGTGTGGTCGTGGCCGTCGGTGTCACTGTGGCGTTGCCCGTCGACGTGGTCGTGGCTGTCGGCGTCACTGTCGGCGTCGCTGAGGCGTTGCCCGTCGGCGTGGTCGTGGCTGTCGGCGTCGGCGTCGGCGTCACTGTGGCGTTGCCCGTCGGTGTGGTCGTGGCCGTCGGCGTCGCTGAGGCGTTGCCCGTCGGTGCGGGCGTGACCGCTGCACAGGCCGACAGACTCATGTCGTCCAGGTCATGCGTCCCCGCCTGGAACAAGGATGCCGGCACGCATCCGCTCAGCTGGTTGTCATTTAGATACAACGTCGTCAGATTGCTGAGATTTCCCAGTTCCGTCGGTATCGAACCACTCAACTGGTTGGCACTGAGGGCCAGGTGCGACAGATTGCTGAGATTGCCCAGCCTCGCCGGAATCGAACCGCTCAACCGGTTGCCGTTGAGGTACAACTGTGTCAGGTTGCTGAGATTGCCCAGCCTCGCCGGGATCGACCCCTTCAATTTATTGTGATGGAGGTACAGATGAACCAGGTTGCTGAGATTGCCCAGCCTCACCGGGATCGAACCGCCAAAATCGTTGTGGCTGAGGTACAGATGGGTCAGGGCGCTGAGTTTACTCAGGTCGGCCGGAATCGAACCGTTCAGATCGTTGCCATAGAGGGACAGATGGGTCAGGGCGCTGAGTTTACTCAGGTCGGCCGGAATCGAACCGCTCAAATCGTTGACTGAGAGGTTCAACATCTTCAGGGCGCTGAGGTTGCCCAGTTTCGCCGGAATCGAACCATTCAAATCGTTGGCTGAGAGGTTCAACTCCTCCAGGGCGCTGAGCCTGCCCAGCGCGGCCGGGATCGAACCGTTCAATTCGTTGCGCATGAGGTTCAACTTCTTCAGGGCGCTGAGCTTGCCCAGCGCGGCCGGGATCGAACCGTTCAAATTGTTGTTGACGAGGTCCAAACCGGTGACCCGGCCGTTGTCATCCGTCGTGACGCCATGCCAGTCGCCGAGCGGTTCTGTGCTGTTCCAGTTCGTCTTGCTTGTCCATTTGGGCCCGTCGGTGGCGTTGTAGAACGCAACCAGCACATCCTTGTCCGTCACGGCCGGTGTGGTCGTGGCTGTCGGCGTGTTTGTGGGCGTGGCTGTCGGCTCTGGCGAAACCGCCTGCTTTGGCAAAACCGCCTGCTCTGGCGTGACCGTCGGTGTGGCTGTCGGCGTGACCGTCGGCTCTGGCGAAACGCCCTGCTCTGACGTGGCTGTCGGTGTGACCGTCGGCTCTGGCGAAACCGCCTGCCCTGGCGTGCCTGTGGGCGTGGCTGTCGGCTCTGGCGAAACCGCCTGCTCTGGCGTGTTTGTGGGCGTGGCCGTCTGCTCTGGCGAAACCGCCTGCTCTGGCGTGTTTGTGGGCGTGGCTGTCGGCTCTGGCGAAACCGCCTGCTCTGAAGTGGCTGTCGGCGTGGTTGTGGGCGTGGCTGTCGGCTCTGGCGAAACCGCCTGCTCTGAGGTGGCTGTCGGTGTGACCGTCTGCTCTGGCGAAACCGCCTGCTCTGAGGTGGCTGTCGGTGTGACCGTCTGCTCTGGCGAAACCGGCTGCTCTGAGGTGGCTGTCGGTGTGACCGTCTGCTCTGGCGAAACCGCCTGCTCTGAGGCGGCTGTCGGCGTGGCTGTCTGCTCTGGCGAAACCGCCTGCTCTGACGTGGCTGTCGGTGTGGCTGTCGGCTCTGGCGAAACCGCCTGCCCTGGCGTGGCTGTGGGCGTGGCTGTCGGCTCTGGCGAAACCGCCTGCTCTGAAGTGACTGTCGGTGTGGCTGTCGGCTCTGGCGAAACCGCCTGCCCTGGCGTGGCTGTGGGCGTGGCTGTCGGCTCTGGCGAAACCGCCTGCCCTGGCGTGGCTGTGGGCGTGGCTGTCGGCTCTGGCGAAACCGCCTGCTCTGAAGTGGCTGTCGGTGTGGCTGTCGGCGTGACCGTCGGCTCTGGCGAAACCGCCTGCTTTGGCAAAACCGCCTGCTTTGGCGAAACCGTCGGTGTGGCTGTCGGCGTGACAGTCGGCTCTGGCGAAACCGCCTGCTCTGACGAAACTGTGGGCGTGTTCGTCGGCGTGGCTGGCGGCGCGGCCAGTGTGTCGACGCGGAGTTCAGAAGATGGCTCGCTCACACCGGCCGCGTTGATCGCCCGCACCCGGTACACGTATCCGCTCGCCAGCGCCACCGAACTGTCTACATACTGCGTGGCCGCGCTGTCGCTGTCCTCCACAAGCGTGACGAACTGGTCCGCCGTTTCCTCAGCCCCGCGACGCTCAATCCGGTAGCCGCGCACGCTGCCGTCCCCGGGATCGTCCCAGGTCAGCGTCACCTTGTTATGTGTGGAAACCGCCCGCAGCTTCTGCGGAGACGCCGGAGCGGCCATCGTTGTTGCTGTCGCCGTCGCTGTCGCAGGCTCCGGCGTGGCTGTCGCAAGCTCTGGCGTGGCCGTCGCAAGCTCTGGCGTGGCCGTCGCAAGCTCAGGCGTGGCCGTCGCAGGCTCAGGTGTGGCTGTCGCAGGCTCTGGCGTGGCTGTCGCAGGCTCAGGTGTGGCTGTCGTAGGCTCAGGTGTGGCTGTCGCAGGTTCTGGCGTGGCTGTCGCAGGCTCTGGCGTGGCTGTCGCAGGCTCTGGCGTGGCTGTCGCAGGCTCAGGTGTGACCGTCGCAGGCTCTGGCGTGGCTGTCGCAGGCTCTGGCGTGGCTGTCGCAGGCTCAGGTGTGGCTGTCGCAGGTTCTGGCGTGGCTGTCGCAGGTTCTGGCGTGGCTGTCGCAGGCTCAGGCGTGGCTGTCGCAGGCTCAGGCGTGGCTGTCGCAGGCTCTGGCGTGGCTGTCGCAGGCTCTGGCGTGGCTGTCGCAGGCTCAGGTGTGACCGTCGCAGGCTCTGGCGTGGCTGTCGCAGGCTCTGGCGTGGCTGTCGCAGGCTCAGGTGTGGCTGTTGCAGGTTCTGGCGTGGCTGTCGCAGGTTCTGGCGTGGTTGTCGCAGGCTCTGGTGTGGCTGTCGCAGGCTCAGGTGTGGCTGTCGCAGGCTCAGGTGTGCTGTTTACCTGGGCATGTACCCTGCGCGTCTCGGCCGAAGAGATGGACGCAGGCAGGACCCCCGCCATCTCGAACAGAAAAGTCAGTGTCATCGTGATGATCAGGACTTTCTTCAGCCGGCACACTAGAGTCTGCGTCATGTAATCTTCCTCGATTCCAGACAATGCGACGAGAAACCAGGGGTTGCTCCGCGTTTCTCGCACTCTTGGATTTGGATGAAGAGGCGGAATGCGCACGCCCCATCTGACTGCGTTCGACAAACTGTCAGGCGCCGGTCGCTGAACATCGAACAGCGCCGGAGCGCTCATCCGGTGGACGACTAATGTATCCGGCGGATAGTCACACCTGTCAGTGTCCGGCGGCACCCAAAAGTCATATGACTGTCAAAAGGCGAACCTCTCATGTTCTTCGACAATCGCTTCTCAGAACGACGGCAGGTTGCCGCGCAACACCAGGACTGCTCCGCTAGGGCAGCCGCTACGCGGTGCAGTGCCTGATGCAGGCGCGGGATTATGCCCTACCCATGTATGTCGCCGCCCAAGGCGCTGTCGTAGGGAAGTCAGGCGATACGCTGACGATCAAGGTCAATGGCAAGACCGCGGCCAAGGCGAGACTGTTGGACGTTTCCAGCGTTTCGATAATTGGCTACGTTCAAGTGACGGCACAGGCAACATGCGTGCTGCTGGAGCGGGGATACCGATCTGCCACTTCACTTACCGAGGTTGGCAGAAAGGCGTGATCTGGGGCATGGCGCAAAAAAACGTTGCGTTGCGTACGTATCTATTCCGGGTGGCAAGCGAACAGCCGGCGTCGCTGGAGATAGCCAAAGAGATGGTGACGGCCAAGTTCCGCAACCGCAGGGTGATGCCGCGCCGCAACCACCCGCAGCCGCCGGCAATGGCGCTAGAGGAGATAAAGCGGCTGACCGGCATGGTGGAGCCGGCACATCCCTGTGGAACACTGCTTGGCATCGAAGGGGAAGCTGTCCGCGTCTATTTCGCCCATTCTGGCGGCATGATCGAAGCCGGGATACATTCGTTCGATTTCGGTACGCGCAACCGCCGGCCGCCCAAGGATCCCGTGAATGCGGTATTTCCCTTTCTGCACTCAATGTTGATGAGGCAGGCCGTGGTGTCGGCGATGGCAGTTGGCTTTGAGCCCTTTAAGGGATTCCATTATCTGCCCAGGTAAGGGAGGCAGGCGCTGGCGCTGGATCTCGCCGAAGAGTTCCGGCCCGTGATCGCGGATTCCGCCGCGTTGACGCTGTTCAACAACGCGGAGTTGAAGGAGAAGGACTTTTTTCGCAGGGGAGGAGCGGTTTCCCTGACGCAGGACGGGCGCAAAACGGTAATCGGAGCTTTCGAGCGCAGGATGGATACATTGATAACGCATCCCCTATTTCAGTACTCGATAAGCTATCGACGCATTTTCACTTGCTATGAAAAACTCGCACGACGTTTAATGGCTTTCTTGCATTCTGCTTCTACACTGATCTGGCTCGATCGAAATGTCAACGAACCCTACTGACCACTGCAGTTGGGCGGTCGGGCCTTCGGCCCTCCCTTGTGCAGGGGCTGCGCCCCCGCAACGCCCCGCCCTTGCTAGCCACCGTGCTCAATCTTTCCCAGCAAGGTGTCTAGAGCAAGGTGTCTAGCCAACAGTATTCCCCCCTAAAGGTCCCGTAGGGGCAGGCCCTGTGCCTGCCCTGGCAGCCAAACCACACCGCCCTCGCCATCCCCCCAAAGGTCCAGTAAGCGCAGGCCTCGTGTCTGCCCAGTGCCCCCCTATTCGACGGACCCCCCGGTCAAGCCGGGCCCTGGCGCCCGCCCTGAGTCTCCAAGAGCCGGTCAACAATTCCCGCCAGACTGTTCCTACCCCAAATCTATGATGCACACCCTTTTTTTGGGCGCTTGCATACTCCTTGTACATACAGTACACTTAATGTAGAGTCAACACTCTGCCACCGAGTAACCAAGCCGTATAGTTGGTTGCCATTATCTGCTGCCCTATGGCGGCGGTAGGATGATCCGGCCTCCGACTTAACGAAGCACTGGCACGGTGGTATCAATCTTTTCTGAACCCTCTATTCGGCCCAAACCGGTAGAGCACTGGAGTTTGCGATGGCGGATACCGGTCGTCAGAAAGCGCTGGATACAACTCTCGCCACCCTGAACAAACGCTATGGCGAAGGGATCATCATGCGGCTGGGGGAGTCAACCCGGCTGGACGTGGCCTCGATCCCGACGGGCAGCCTGAGCCTGGACATCGCGCTGGGCGTGGGCGGCATTCCCCGCGGGCGTATCATCGAGGTGTACGGCCCGGAAAGCTCGGGCAAGACGACCCTGTGCCTGCATGCCGTCGCCGAATCGCAGCGGTTGGGCGGCGTCTGCGGCTTTGTCGATGTGGAGCACGCGCTGGACTCGGGATATGCGCGCAAGATCGGAGTGAATGTCGAGGATCTGTACGTATCGCAGCCGGATACAGGGGAACAGGCGCTGGAGATTGCCGAAGCGCTGGTGCGTTCGGGCGCGATGGACATCGTCGTGGTGGACAGTGTGGCCGCGCTGGTGCCGCGTGCGGAGATCGAAGGCGAGATGGGGGACAGCCATGTCGGCCTGCAGGCGCGGCTGATGAGCCAGGCCCTGCGCAAGCTGGTGGGCGCGGTGAAGACGACCGACACGAGCCTGATCTTCACCAATCAGCTGCGTCAGAAGATCGGGATCATGTTTGGCAATCCGGAGACGACGTCAGGCGGCATGGCGCTGAAGTTCTACGCCAGTGTGCGCTTGGACGTGCGGCGGATCCAGTCGATCAAGCAGGGGAGTGACGTGATCGGCAACCGGACGCGTGTGACGGTGCGCAAGAACAAGGTGGCCGCGCCGTTCAAGGTAGCCGAGTTCGACATCATGTACAACGAAGGGGTCAGCACGCACGGAGACCTGCTGGACCTGGGCGTCGAGTTCGACATCATCGAAAAACGCGGCGCCTTCTACCGCTATAGCGATGACCTGATCGGACAGGGCCGCGAAAACGCCAAAAAGCACCTGCGCGAGAATCCGGAGATAGCCTCACAGATCGACAGCATCATCAGGGACAGAACAGGACTCCCAACCCGCTCCAATGGAGACGAGGTCCAAGCCTGACATAGTTCCACTACGGGATGACATGCCCGCTGCAGGCAGCATGCACTGGATTTATCTTTCTTGTTCCTTTATATGCAGACATGCACGGGAATTCTCAAAATACCGAAAGGTTTCAAACGTCGCACGTGTTGCCTTAATTGAAAACGCTGACCACTGCGCTCTCAAGTTGGACGCGATTTTGTGCTGACACACTACCGCCAAAAACCAGGACAGCAACCAAAAATTCATTTATCCCATCTCATAAGGGGTTGCCCTGGATCGCTGACGCAACTGAACAGATGATTTGGCAGACGTTCGCATAGCTGTTGATCGCCAGTGGCGGATCGAACGTCATAACCAGTGTTGATGTAAAGCCGGCTGTTGACACGCACACATAAACTCAAAGACAACCACCCACCGCATCTCCCCCATTCGCGATGTGGGCAAGCCGATATCGAATCGGTGGGTTGTGTAATGCAACAGCGGGTGTCCATATAAAATCGCCCTCATTGAGGCGCAATGCCGAACTGATGCGTCTTTTTTGGCATAGTCTGATCTGAGAAGAGAGCTCAGGCGATGCCAGATTGAGACTTTCAAGTCGCTGTGGTCTATGGCCATGGCGACTTTTTTTTCGGACCGACTATGACAGGCAAAACGATTACAGCGCTGCGTTTCCAGAAGAGAGATAAGGAACGAGTCAATCTCTTTCTCGACGGCGAATATGCCTTCCCCTTGCCGGCCGTGGAAGCCGCCCAACTGAACATTGGCCAGCAGCTCACCGAGCAGGCGATCGAGGCGTTGAAAGCCGTCGATCTGCGCAGCCGCGGCTACAACCGGGCACTGCGTTTCCTGGCAGTGCGCCCCCGCAGCCTGCTGGAAGCGCGGCGCAATCTGCAGGCCTACCGACCAAACGACGGGCGGCGCCTGAGCGAACCACAGATCGAATCGATCATCGCCCGCCTGCAAGAGAAACAGTATCTCGACGACCGCGAATTCGCCCGCTTCTGGGTGGAGCAACGCAATCGCTTCCGACCCACTGCTCCGCGGGCGCTGCGATACGAGTTGCGCCAAAAAGGTGTCGACGACAGCGTTGCCCAAGCAATTATCGATGAACTGAGTGACGCGACCTCGGCCTGCGAAGCCGCTGCCCGCAGCCGTCTCTACAGATGGCAGGAGGAGACCGACCCTGGCCTCTTTCGCACCAAAATGGGCAGCTTTCTCCAGCGCCGAGGATTTGACTGGGAAGTGGCCCGGGACGTGATCGCCCGTATCTGGCAAGAGCTGGAAGAGGCGCGCGTCCCCTCCCACGACGTTCAGGAGGATCCGTGGGAAGCATAATCTGGATGGTCTGGCCACTGAATATACCACTGACCCACAAGGGTTCCGGCGTATGAATGTAGCGAAAAACAGGATACGCCTGCATCCAACCGGCGCAGCCACATACATTTCAGGCTGCGCGCATCCAAACCAAGGGGTTCGGATATGGACTTGCTAGTCGTAGTTATCATAGTCGTCGCGGCCTTGATGGCCGCGGCCATCGTCGGGTATGGGATATATTATGCCTATCGACGCGGGTTGACATCTGGCGTACAACAAGAGAAGGAGCGGCAGGAACTCGCCGTGCAGAGCGCCGAATCACAAGCGGCCCAGATTCTTACAGAAGCCGAAGCAGAAGTCCAACGCCAGCAACTGGCCCTGCGCGAGGAGGAAGTACGAATACGCAACGAGCTGGATGCCACACGATCTCGCCAGCGTAGCGATCTGGATCGCAGTGAAAGCCGGCTGCGCAATCGGCAGGAGCAGATTGATAAACGGGTCGATCAGCTTGAAAATCGCGAACGCAAACTGAACCAGAGAGAAAGCGGCCTCGACAATCGCGCCACCGAACTGGAAGCCGCCGAACAACAGCGCAATGAAGAGCTGCAGCGCGTGGCCCAAATGACCCAGGAAGAGGCCAAAGATCTACTCCTCCAGGAAGCGGAAAAGAATGCGCGCCTGGAGCTTGCACGCACAATTCGTGAGGTCGAGGCCGAGACCCAGGAGATCGCCGAACGCCGCGCCAGGGAAATCATCACCCTGTCCGTGGAACGGATCGCCAGCGAGCATGTGACCGAATACTCGGTCAGCGCCGTCAACCTGCCATCCGACGAGATGAAAGGCCGCATCATCGGGCGGCAGGGCCGAAACATTCGCGCCATCGAACAGGCGACAGGCGTCGACCTCGTTGTCGACGATACGCCCGAAGCCATCCTGATCAGCAGCTTCGACCCTGTACGACGCGAGGTCGCACGCATCTCTCTCAGTAAACTGGTCTCCGACGGCCGTATCCATCCCGCCCGTATTGAGAAAGAAGTGGAAAGAGCCCAACAAGAGGTGAATCAGGTCATTCAGGAGGCCGGCGAGCAGGCCCTGATCGAGACCAACACCCAAGGGCTGCACCGAGAAATCCAGAGGCTGCTCGGCCGTCTGAAGTTCCGCACCAGCTACGGCCAGAATCAGTACTACCACGCAATTGAAACAGCGCATCTGGCGGCAGTGATCGCCGAAGAACTGCACGCAGATGTAAAGACGAGCCGTCTTGGGGGCCTGCTGCATGACCTCGGCAAAGCCGTCAGCCATGAAATCGACGGCCCGCACGCCATCGTCGGCGGTGAAATCGCCAAGCGCTACGGGCTCAATGCCAAGGTCGTCAACTGCATCGCCAGCCACCATGGCGAAGTCGAACCCGAATCCATCGAAGCCGTCATCGTCGCCGCCGCCGACGCCATCAGCGGCGCACGGCCCGGCGCCCGCCGCGAAAGCCTCGAAGCCTATATCAAACGGGTGACTGCCCTGGAGGATATCGCCAACAGCTTTGAGGGGGTGAATCAGACCTTCGCCATTCAGGCCGGCCGCGAAATCCGCGTCATCGTGCAGCCGGATGAAGTCGACGATCTACAGGTCATCGAACTGGGGAAAAACATAGCCAGCAAGATCGAGGACAACCTCGAATATCCAGGTCAGATTCGCGTTACCGTCATTCGCGAAACACGCGCCGTCGCCCACGCAACCTGACCCGCAACCCGTCGCGGCTGCTCACATCGCCTGGTCGGTCTGACAACGACCGGATCGACCGCTGGCACAGTCTCCTGGCACAGTCTCCTGGCACAGTCTCCTGGCACAGTATCGGCCCGCGTAGTCTCGGCAAAGCGGCCCCCTACAGCATCCCGCTCCCGCGCTGACGGGGCGCCGACTCTGTCTCCTCTTCCAAGCCTGCCGTGCCCGCGGCGACTACTCCTCGCCCGCGCGCCGCTTGACGGTGCAGCCGCCGCAGTCGCCGCAGCCCCCGTCTTTTTCCTTCTTCCCCGTTATAAGTTCTGACAGCTCGAACTCCGCCATAACGTTGTTCTCAAGCAGAACTGTAACGCTTTCCTTAAGCGGGTGCAGGTGACGGATCCGGCCTACGCCCTGGTGCGTCGTCACCTCTGACCCGACTTTCGGCATCTTCCTGTTTGCCTCCTTATAGAGCGGATCCTCATAGGAGAGGCAACAGAGCAGCCGGCCGCAGACACCGCTGATCTCGTCCTGATTCAAAGGCAACTGCTGGTTCTTCGCCTGCCGAATGCTCACCGACGCAAACTCGCGCAGCCAGCTGGTGCAACAGAGCTGGCGGCCGCACTTGCCCACGCCGTCCAGCAACTTGGCCTCGTCCCGCACGCCAATCTGGCGCATCTCAATGCGCGTGTGAAAAGTGCGCGCCAAATCGCGTACAAGCGAACGGAAATCAACCCGTTGCTCCGCAGCAAAGAAGACGGTCAGCCTGCCGCCCTCGTAGTTGTACTCACAACGGTGTACCTTGATATCCAACTGGTGCGCCTTCGCCTTCTCGCGGCAGACCGACACCGCCTCCGCCTGCTTATCTTTCCACAAATCCTTCTGCAAAAGGTCCCATGGCGTCGCCCGGCGAACGACCCGCTTGATATCGCCGACTACTTCGTTGCTGGGAATATCGTGTGGCCCTTGAACGATCTGCACCAGGTCCCGGCCTTTGACCGTATCCACAATTACGTAATCCTTCGGCGCCAGGTCCGTGTGGTCAACCGGGTCGAAAAAGTATATCTTCGTAACGGGCTTGAATTGAGCTCCGACTACGGTGGGCATAATAGATTCTCCATGAGCGCTGCCGTAACGGGCACTACCCCGGCCCTCTGCCTGTGTGCTCTTGCACACAGGCACTTCTGCACACCTGTCAGGCGCGCGGCCGCGGCATCTGCAGCAAGAGCACGTCCAGTGCCAGCCCTGTATTGACTGTATGCCGCAGGTATCCCTCGATACGGCTTAACGTATGCAGATAGGCCTGGACTTCCACGGGGCGGAAGACCCCGGCCGCATCCGCAAGTGTGTCCAGCAAATCGATGTTGGCGCACTGCTCCAAACAGCCCGACTGGGCCAGCATCACATCGCGCCACCAGCTCGTCCACAGCCCAAGCAGCGTGAACAACCGCGTCTGGTTGCGAGCCGCCGTCAACTTCTGTGCAAAAGCAAGGCGTGCCACCCGGCTGCTGCGGCTGAGATCCTGCAACTCCGCCAGCCGCTCGCCCCTTTCCGCCAGTGGCTCCGCCTGGTCCAGCTGTTCAACCGCCCAGC
This sequence comes from Caldilineaceae bacterium, assembly GCA_965207495.1. Taxonomy (GTDB): domain Bacteria; phylum Chloroflexota; class Anaerolineae; order Caldilineales; family Caldilineaceae; genus Bin5. Next base: position 2,994 of record OZ242287.1, on the reverse strand, counting down.
CCAGGCAGCCGTTTGCCAAACGCGCCAGCAGCGCGGCCTCCTGCGCCGACGCGCCCCAACGTGCCTGCAGCGCATCCTCCATCGCCTGCGCCCCAAGCGGCCGCAGCGCCAGAACTTGGCAGCGGCTCACAATCGTGGGCAGAAGAGCCGACCGGTCCAGCGCCGTCAGACACAGGACCACGTGCGGCGGCGGCTCCTCCAGCGTCTTCAGCAGCTTATTGGCGAAGCTGACGTGAGCCCTGTGCGCATCCTGAATCAGAAAGACCTTGTAGCGCCCCTCCATCGGGTGCAGCATCGCCTGACGGACGATGTCCGCCGCCTGTTCAGCGCGATGAAGACCGTTCTCCCTGTCCGGCTGTCCCTCGCGGTCAGTCGGCGGCAGCAGCATGAAATCGGGATGGCCGCCCGACTGCATCAGACGGCACGCACGGCAGTTCGCGCACGCCCGCCCGTCAACCGCCTCCTTGCAAAGAAGCGACTGGGCAAAGCTGCGGGTCAGGGTCGACTTGCCCAACTGGGCAGCGCCCACAAACAGATAGGCATGGCGCAGCCTGTCATGTCGGATACCGTTCTGCAACAACTGCACAGCCCACTGATGGCCTACGACCGGCCCTTCAGCCACTTGCATCTCCCTCTCTTATTCTGTCGCGAGATATCCCGGAATTCTATCACACTGCCAATCGGCGGACAAGCACCCCTGAAATATGGGTGCATCCCAAAACGGGGGTGAACTCTCGTATACCTCTGGTATCGACCAGACCGTGCCCAGCCCGTGCCCAGCCCTCACATCCATCCCCAAAAAATCGCCCATTCACTAACAACCAAAAACTGCCTACTTAAACTGCTGTTTTGGGCGGTCGGGCCTTCGGCCCTCCCTTGTGCAGGGGCTGCGCCCCCGCAACGCCCCGCCCTTGCTAGCCACCGTGATCATTCTTCCCCAGCAAGGTGTCTAGAGCAAGGTGTTTAGCCAACAGTGTCTTTCCCCCACATGCTGTCTCACCCACAGAATACTAACTACTGCTGTTCGCAGTTCACTAAAAACTAAAAACTGACTACTAAAAACTGCACTTCCGCTCCCTCAACCCCCGGCCGCTCTCCACCCGCGCCCTGAAAAAAAAGGGGCGCATCCACAAACGGATGCACCCCTTGGATTGGTCCGGCTGAAAGGTTACTTGATCTCGACAGTCGCCCCTTCGGCCTCCAGCTGCGTCTTGGCGTCTTCGGCCACATCCTTTGCCACGCCCTGCACCACTGGCGCCGGCGCGCTCTCGACCAGCTCCTTGGCCTCTCGCAGACCAAGGCTCGTCACCGCGCGCACCGCCTTGATGACGTTGATCTTCTTGGCGCCCATATCGGCGAGGATCACATCAAACTCCGTCTGCTCCTCCTCCTCTTCCTCGACCTCAGCCGCGGCGCCGGCCACACCGGCTACCGCCACCGATGCCGCCGCGCTCACGCCCCACGACTCCTCAAGCATCTTCACCAGTTCAGCGGCTTCCAGAAGCGTTAACTCGTCCAACTGCTCTTTGATTGCGTTAAGATCTGCCATTTTCTGAAATTCTCCCAATTGTCTGTTTCTAGCTGTTCACTGCTTCTAGCTGTTCACTGCTTCTATCGGTTCTCTGCTTCTATCGGTTCACTGCTTCCATCTGTTCTCTGGCTCGACGATACAATGCTGCCTGCTGCAAAGGATCGACCCCCTCGATTGACGCTCAGGCGGCCTCGGCCTGCGCATCAGAGTGCGCTTGCACGACCCGTGCCAGGCTGACCCCGGGTTCGTTGACGACGCGGGCAAGCTGCGTGGCCGGCGCGATAATCGTCGCCAGCAGTGTGGCCAGCATCTCTTCCCGCGTGGGCAGTTCGGACAGTGCCTCGGCGCTGGCGGCATCCAGAACGTTCTTCTCCAGGATTCCGCCTTTGATCTCAATGATCTCTTCCAGATCCTTAAGGCCGTCCTTCAACGCCGACACGCCTCTGCCGATGTCTTCGCCCACAAACGCGATCGCATTCGGCCCTTCCAACAACTCGTCCAACTCCTCGGTGACCCCTCTGCTCTCTAGGGCCAGCCGCAATAGCCGGTTCTTCACGACCATATAGGACGTATCCGACTCTTTGAGACTGGTGCGCAGCCCGTTGATCTGCGTGACCGTCGAACCGCGATAATCGGTGAATACGACCGCAGACGCATTCTCCAGGTGTGAAGTGTACAGCGCGACAAGCTCTTCCTTCTTCTCTCGACTAAGTGCCAATGGACATTCCCCCTTTCTTCAGGATTTTCCTGCAGCGACTCAGGCAAAACCCACCTGAGCCCCCGCTATTTTCCGTCCGGCGCCCCAAAACAAAAACGCCCTTGCAGTGCAGACAAGGGCGCAAAAAAGCAACTCCCGCCGAAAACGGCGTTCAAATCGCTCTGTTCAGCCCTTGGCCGGCTGCGCATCTCAGCGCATTTACTTTCGCAACGCGAATACCGACTGTCTACGGATCTGACTATCGTATGCAGTTGAAACCTGCCAATTCTACCTTACAGCCCCTCGCAACGGCAAACCGGGCCTAGGCCGCCTTGAGCATCGAGGCCGCATTCACATCAACGCGAACGCCCGGCCCCATCGTGCTCGTCAGCGTCACCCGCTTCAGATAAATACTCTTGATAGCCGATGGCCTCGCCGCCACGATCGCTTCCATCACGGAAGTGAAGTTGTCCAGTATCTGCTCGCCGTCGAAGCTCGCCTTGCCGATAGGAACATGGATATTGCTCGTCTTGTCGACGCGAAACTCCACGCGGCCCAGCCGGGTCTCCTGAATGACGCGCGGCAGTTCATCCGCCTGCACAATCGTACCCGCCTTGGGGCTGGGCATCATCCCCCTGGGTCCCAGCACGCGGCCCAGCCGGCCTACCACCCGCATCATATCCGGTGTGGCCAGTACAACATCAAAATCAAGCCAGCCTTCCTGAATCTGCTTGGCCAGATCTTCGCCGCCCACAAAGTCGGCGCC